>NZ_MSCT01000009.1 GCF_001921865.1 Pseudomonas chlororaphis | reverse complement strand
GCAGCACAGGGCCAGGTCCATGCCGGCGCCGACCGCGGTGCCGTTGATCGCGGCGATGGTCGGTTTGTCGAAACGGTGCAGGCGGCTCATCAGGGCATGGGCGGTTTCGGTCCAGCCGTAGCTTTCCAGGGCGCCGCGGGCCTCGGCCTCGGCCCACTCGGCCAGATCCGCGCCGGCGCAGAAACTGCGGCCGCTGCCGGTCAGCACCAGCACCCGCACCGCCGGGTCGGCGGCATGGGCATCGAGCAGCGCCGAGAGGTTCTGCAGGGTGGGAATATCCAGCGCATTGCGCTGGGCCGTGCGGTTTAGGGTGATCCAGGCAACGCCGGCTTCGACCTGGCTGAGCAGCGACGATGGAGTAGTCATGTGGGGCCTCGAATTCTTGTGTTTGGCGTGAGGTGGGGGACGACTTGGAACCGATACTAAACGAGTGTTCAGCAAGACGACAATTGGCGGTCCGGGGCCTTGTAACAGCGGTAAACGGGCATTAGGTCATTGTTTTTATTGGGGTATTTTTCTGAGTCGCGGTGTGTGGCCGGCGCCGCGTTACAACTTTGCACAACTGGCTACAGGGAGAGCGGCGGCTGCGGCGCCTATCGCGAGCAAGCTCGCTCCTACAGGGGACTGCGCCGTCTCTGTAGGAGCGAGCTTGCTCGCGATAAGGTCGAATGCTCGACACCGAACCCAAACAAAAACGCGACAGTGGCCTGTCGCGTTTTTAATTGCGCTGGTAGGCGCTACACCGGCACGGTCGGCGTCAGTACCACCTGACGTTTGCGCTGCACCAGGTAGTAGGCGCCGTAGCACAGGGCGATAAAACCGAAGCCCCAGTACAGCGACGGCCGCTGGGTTTCGTCCAGGGCCAGGAACACGAACAGCGAGCAGCACAGGCCGATACACAGCAGCGGCACCAGCGGGAACCACGGCGCGCGGTATTTCAGGTCGCTGAGCTGGCCGCCGTCGCGCAGATAGGCGCGGCGGAATTTGTACTGCGCCAGGGCGATGACGATCCAGGTCACGGTGCCGGCCATGCCGCTCACCGCCATCAACACCATGAACAGGGTGTCGGCGGCGACAAAGCTGGTCATCAGCGAAATCAGGGCGAAGCACAGGGTGATGCTCAAGGCGCGCAGCGGCACCCCGCGCTTGCTCAGCGGCGACAGGCTTTGCGGTGCCATGCCGGTCTTGGACATGGCCCAGAGGATGCGCGTCGAGGCGTACAGGCCGGAGTTGCCGACGGAAAGAATCGCCGTGAGGATCACGAAGTTCATCAGGTCGGCGGCATAGGGAATGCCGACCATGTCGAACACCTGGACGAACGGGCTCTCCATCAGCCCGGCCTGCTGCCAGGGCACGATGGCCGACAGCACGACAATCGCCAGCACGTAGAAAATCAGCACACGAAACACCACGTTGCGCACCGCCCGCGGGATGCTTTTTTCCGGCTGCTCGGTTTCCCCCGCCGCCACGCCCATGATCTCGCAGCCCTGGAAGGCGTAGACCACGGTCATCATCACCGCGAACACCGCCGACAGGCCGTTGGGGAACAGCGTGTCGCCGATCAGGTTGCTCATCAGCGGCGCCGGCGCGCCGCTGGCCAGCGGAATGGCGCCGAAGATCACCAGCAGGCCGACCACGATAAAGCCGAGGATCGCCGCGACCTTGATCCCCGAGAACCAGTATTCCGCCTCGCCGAACGCGCGGGTGGCCAGGGCGTTGATGCCGAACAGCACCACCACGAACAGGCCCGACCAGTACCAGATCGGCACGCCGGGGAACCAGCGTTCCATCAGCATCCCGGCGGCGGTGAATTCCAGGCCGACAGTGGTGGCCCAGCTCATCCAGTAGACCCAGCCGATCATGAAGCCGGTGGCCGGGCCGATGAATTTCGTGGCGTGGGTCTGGAACGAGCCGGACACCGGCATCTGCACCGACAGCTCGCCGAGGCAGACCATCACCAGGTACATCAGGAAACCCGCCACCAGGTACGCCAGGATCGCCCCGAGCGGGCCGCCCTGGTTGATGATCACCCCGGAGCCCATGAACAGCCCGGTACCGATCACCCCGCCCAGGGAGAGCATGAAAATGTGCCGGCTCTTCAGGGCCCGGGTCAGGTGGATGCCTTTGCGTTCGATCGATTCGCTCATGTCGGCACCTCAGCGGTCGGTGAGGTGCGCGGCGCATGACAGGACGTCATGGCGCGGGGAAAGGTCAGCTTTACGGTCGTTCATTATTATTATCTCCAATAAGCTTCGAAGACCGCGCGCGGCGCGGTTCGAGGGATTATTGGAAAGCCATGTAAGTTCGCGTTGAACGTAAAGATCGAAGATGTAAAAAGTCGTAAGGATTTTGTACGTCAGGCGCCAAGCAAGGCTTCCAGGGTCTGCAACGCCCGTTGCGACTCGTCCTCCAGCGGTGCCGCCAGCGCACGCAACGCGTGCGGATCGTTGGCCAGGGCCGCGGTTTCCAGGGTTCGCAGCAGCCGGGCCAGGGCGCGCAGGCCCAGGGAGTCGCTGCTGCCGGCCAGGCGGTGGGCCAGGTGGGCGACCTCGGTGCAATCGTCCGCGGCGATGGCGTCGGCCAGCGCCGTGCGGTGCTGCACCAGCGAGTCGCGCAGCACCGTCAGCAGGCCCTTGAGTTTCTGCGCGCCCAACAGCGCGCGATGGGTGTCCAGCAACCCCCAGTCCACGGCCCCGTCGTCGAGTGCCGGCGCGGCCAGCGGTGCGTGCCCGGCCAGGGCCAGGCGCAGGTCCGGCAGCTTCAGCGGCTTGGCCAGGATGCCCTGCATGCCGGCCTCCAGGTAACCGCGCACCAGCGCCGGTTGCACGCTGGCGGTCAGGGCGAAGATCCGGCTCTGGCGATTGGCCCCCGGCGTGGCGCGGATGCGCCGGCACAGCTCGACGCCGCTGAGGCCCGGCAGGTGCACGTCGAGCAACAGCAGGTCGAAACGCCGTTGGCCGCACAACGCCAGGGCCTGCTCGGCTTCCTCGGCCAGCCACACCCGATGCCCGTCGCGCTCCAGCAGGCCGCGAGCCACCTCGCGGTTGAGCGCCACGTCCTCGACTACCAAAATCTCCAGCGCCGGCCCCGGGGTGTCCGCCAGCGTCGGTTCGACGGCGGCGCTGGCCGCCTGCAATTCCAGCTCGAACCAGAAACGACTGCCCCGCCCCACTGCGCTGTCGACGCCGATGCGCCCGCCGAGCAGCTCCACCAGGTGCTTGCTGATCGCCAGGCCCAAACCCGTGCCGCCGTAGCGCTGGGCCACGTCCTCGCTGGCCTGGGTAAAGCGCTCGAAGATCTTTTCCTGCAAGGCCGGGGCAATGCCGATGCCGTTGTCGGTGACGCTCAGGCGCAGGCGCTGGGCGCCCGGCAAGACCGCGCCCGGCAGCACCTCGACCGCGACTTCGATCTGCCCGCCGTGGGTGAACTTGATCGCGTTGGCCAGCAGGTTGCTCAACACCTGGCGCAGGAACTGCTCGGCGCCGTGCAAACGCTCGGCCACCTGCGGATCGACCCGGCACTGCAAGCCGGTGGCGTTGCCCAGGGCTCGCGGTTCCAGCAGGGTCAGCACCTCGTCGAGCAGTTGCCGCACCGAGAAGTCCACCGCTTCGGGGTGGCTTTCGCCCTCCTCCAGCCGGGCGAAATACAGCACCTCGTTGAGCACCGTGAGCAGCCCTTCGCCGGCCTTGTACAGGGCCTCGAGACGCTTGCCGTGGGGCTCGCCGAGGCGTGCCCCGCGCAGCAGTTCGGCCATGCCGAGAATGCCGTTGAGCGGGGTCCGCAGCTCGTGGCTCATGGTCGCCAGGAACCGCGACTTGGCCAGGTTGGCGGCTTCGGCCTCGTCCTTGGCGCGCATCAGGCTGGCGGTACGCCGCTCGACCCTTTTCTGCAGTTCGTCGCGCTTGTCCTGCAGGGCCAGGCGGTCGGCTTCGCGGCGGTGAATGTCGTCAAGAATCGCCCGGCGCATGTCGTCCAGGGCATGGGCCACGCTGTCGATTTCGTCTTCGCCGCCGCGGTGGCTCTTGTCCAGGCGCAGCGGCTCGTGCCAGTCGCCGGCGGCGATGCGCCCGGCGAACCCGGCCATGACTTGCAGGTGGCGGGTCACCAGCCGGTAGAACAACCCCGACAACGCCACCGCCAGGCCGCAGAGGAACACGCTCATCCACAGCAGGCTGGCCAGCCCGGTGGCGTACAGGCGCCGATGCACCGCCCCCAGGTCGGTACTGACTTCCAGTTGCCCCAGGTGCCGCGGGCCGCCGCTGGGCGGCTGGTAGTCCAGTTCGAAGCGCTCGATGCGCAGCGGCCCGGACGGCTCGGGAGTACCTTGCACCAGGTTGAAATCCGGGCTGTTCAGGCGCACCCGGGCGACGTCGGAGAAGTCCACCAGGCCGCGCAGCTGTACATTCAACTGCTCCTGGTTCAAGTCCCACAGGCTGCGTTCCAGGCTGGCCAGGTAACCGTCGCGGATCAGCGCCATGCGCGCGTCGATTTCGCGCATTTCCCGGCGGTACTCGAAATACAGCTGCACGGTGCTGGCGAGCACGGTGAAGCACAGGCTGAACAGAAAGATGAACAGCAGCAGGCGCCGCAGCAGACCGCCGGGCCGCAGGCCGATCATCGCGCGTCCGCCGGCAGCTTGAGCATGTCGCGGTAGGTCGCCTCGCTTTCGTTGAGCCAACGCTCGATCTGCCCGGCGTCGGTCAGGCGTTGCAGTTGCGCGTCGATGTCCGCCATGCGCCCGGCCAGCGCCGAGCGGCGCGACACCGCGACCCGCAGGTAGTCGACGCTCAGGGCCGTGGGCAAGGCGACGATGTCCTCGGCCCCCGGCAGGCGCTCGACGAACAGTTGCCCGGTGCGCCGCTCATGGGTGATGAAGTCGATGCGGCCGCGGATCAGCTTGCCGAAATTCTGCTGGCTGTCGGAGACCCATTCGATGTTGTGGTGGCGGGCAACGAAACGGTCGAACTCCAGGCCGTAGCTTTCCCCGAACAACAGCCCGCCACGGTAGCCGGCAAGGTCTTCGAGATGCTCGAAACGCAGCGGATGGCGGCGGTTGACGAACAGCGCGACTTCTTCGCGCAGCACCGGCACGCGGGAGAAACGCATGCTCTGTTCGCGCTGCTCGGTGCTGTAGGCCAGGACCACGTCGACCCGGCCTTCGGCGGCGTCCAGCAGGCAGCGCTTCCAGTTGCCCAGCACGACGATCTCGACCTCGTAGCCGAGCTCACCAAACAGCTGCTTGACCACGGTCGGCGCCAGGCCGCGAACCTGCCGGCCGTCGCTCCAGGAAATCGGCGGGTACACCGGATAATCGCAATAGCGGATGCGCTCGGCCGCCGCCGCGCCGCAGGCCACCAACAGCATCAGCGCCGCCAGCCAACGCCGGCCAACGTTCACGCGGCCACGCTGGCGGTGAACAGGTAGCCGGCACCGTGGATGGTGATGATCAGTTGCGGCTCGGCCGGGTCGTCGTGCAGCTTGCGCCGCAGGCGGCCGACCAGCACGTCGATGGAGCGGTCGTTGGGCACCCATTCGCGGTTGCGGATCTGGTCCATCAACTGGTCGCGGCTCAGGGTGTGGCCGCTGTTGCGCAGGAACACGCAAAGCAGCTGGTATTCGCCGTGGGTCAGCAGGGTTTCGCCGCCCGCCTGGTCGATCAGGCGTCGGCGGTCGGTGTCCAGGGACCAGGCGGCGAACTGCTTGACCGGCCGCGTCGCCGCGGGCTGCGGCTGCTCGGCCCGGGCGTGGCGCACCCGGCGCACCAGGTTTTTCGCCCGCGACACCAGCTCGCGCGGATTGAGGGGCTTGATCACGTAGTCGTCGGCGCCGCACTCCAGGCCGACGATGCGGTCGATGTCGTCGTTGCGCCCGGTGATGAGGATGATCCCCACCTCCGAACGCACCCGCAGCTCGCGGGTCAGGGTCAGGCCGTCCTTGCCCGGCAGGCGGATATCCAGCATCACCAGGTCGACCGCGTGGGTCGCCAGGAAGGTCTCGGCCAGCTCCGCCGTCTCGGCGCAGTGCACTTCGTAACCTTCCTGGGAAAGGTAGGCCTGCAACAGTTCGCGAATCAGCGGATCGTCGTCGACGATCAATACACGAGGAGTCATCGATGGTTGTCCTGGACGTTTCTTATTAGAGGTTCTGCCGCGCCAGCGCCAAGAGGTTAGCCACTACTGAACGATCGATCAACAGCCCTCTGTCTGCCGCCGGAAGCGCTGGCGCGCGCCGGCCTGCAAGCCGTCGACCCAGGCTTCGCAAATGAGGATGCCCTGGCTCGGGGTGAAGGTTCCGGGGTTGAGGCCCGACTCCAGCCAGAGGCCGTCGAGCAAGGCGCTGAGGCTGATGGCGGCGAGGTCGGCGTCGAAATCGTCCCAGCCCTCCTCCGCCGCCAGCTCGCCCAGCACCCGGCTCAGCTCGTTGCGGTACTCGCCATAGGAGTGCTCGTGGGCCTGGTTGATCGCCTCGGCGGTCTTCACCGCGCCCCAGAACGCCAGCCAGGCGTCGAGCAGTTGCGGGTCCAGCAGCTCGGCGGAAAACGACGCGTTGAAGAACGCCGACAAGCGCTGCCGGGCATTCGGTGCGGCTTGGGCCATGGCTTCGCGCAGCAGGTTCATGACCCGTCCGGTGATCGCCAGGTAGGCCTCGGCCACCAGTTCGTCCTTGCCCGAATAGTGGTGGCTGATCAGCCCCACCGAAACCCCGGCCTCGGCGCAGATGCGCCGGATCGAGGCGCCCTGGAAACCGTGGCGCTTGAGGCAAGTCAGGGTCGACTCGATCAGGTTGGCCTTGCGCAGTTCCGGTTCCATGCGGGAAAAACGCGCTTCCTGGCTCATGGGGCAATCTCCTCGGGGCAATCGATGGGGGGCGGCGCTGAACGACTGTACAGCAACAGCGCGCAACGCCTCCAGCGACGATCGCCAGCGGCTATTTGCTGGCCCAGGCGGTGAAGCGTTCTTCGAGTTCCTCGCCATGGTCGACCCAGAACCCCACGTCCATCGCCAGCGCGCCCGTAAGGTTCTGCGGCGCGGTAGGCACCCATTGCGCCAGGCGCGGGTCGAGCCGGGCCGCGGCCTGGGTGTTGGTCGGCCCGTAGGGAATCTGCTCGACGTACTTGACCTGGGCCTCGGGCTGGTTGGCGAAGGCAATGAAGCGCTGGGCCTGCCCGAGGTGCCTGGAGCCCTTGATGATCGCCCAGTAGTCCATGCCGTACAGGCTGCCGGGCCAGACCAGGGCCAGATGCGCGCCGCCCTGGGCCGCCTGGGCCACGCGGCCGCTGTAGGTGGAGGTCATCGTCACATCGCCGGCAGCCAGCCATTGGGCCGGCTGCGCCCCGGCTTCCCACCACTGGATGTAGGGCTTGAGCTGGTCGAGCTTGGCGAACGCGCGGTCGACGCCCTGGGGCGTATTGAGCTGGGCGTACACCTGGTCGACCGGCACGCCGTCGGCCAGCAGGGCGAACTCCAGGTTGTACACCGCGCGCTTGCGCAGGCCGCGCTTGCCGGGAAACTTCGCCACGTCCCAGAAATCCGCCCAGGACGCCGGTCCCTGGGCCAGCTTGTCGGTGTCGTAGGCGATGGCCACGCTCCACACCAGGGCGGCCGAGCCGCAGTCCTGCGCCGCGTCGGCGATCAGCTGGTCGCGGCGGCCCAGGGCCTGCCAGTCGAGGCGCTCGTACAGGCCCTCCTCGCACCCGCGCAACAGGTCCGGGCCTTCGATCTGCACCAGGTCCCAATCGACGTTGCCGGTGTCGACCATGACCTTGATCCGTGCCATCTCGCCGTTGTACTCGCTCTGGATCAGCTGGCTGCCGTCGCGGGCGCTGAAGGGCTGGAAGAACGCCACGTCCTGGGCTTTCTGCCCGGCGCCGCCGTAACCGACCACCACCATGTCCGACGCCGCCCGGGCGGTGCCGAGGCTGGCGAGCAGGGACAGCAACAAGGGGCAAACAGCATGCTTGAGGGTATGGGCTTTCATCGTTGGTTCCTCGTAGCGGTGCCGCCTGGGCGAGGTGCCGGCGCGGCCCGTTTTTATTGTTGTGAGGTTCGCCCCAGGGCTGGGCGCGAATCGAAATTACTGCAACGCCAAGTAAAAAAACAAGTTGATTTTTTACTACTGGTAAATTTCTATACGGCAAAACAATAACGCCGAACCTATCGGCTCCGGCCCGCTGGAGTACCTGCATGTCGACCTCAAGCCCTGCCTTCGCCCATCTCTTCGAGCCATTGCAGATCCGCGGCAAGCGCCTGAAGAACCGCATCATGTCCAGCGGGCACGACACCTCGATGCCCACCGACAACCAGGTCAACGAGCAGCTGATCGCCTATCACCGGGCGCGGGCCGCGGGCGGCGTCGGCCTGATCGTGCTGCAGGTGGCCGGGGTCCACGACAGTGCGCGCTACACCTCCCATGTGCTGATGGCCACCGACGACGCCTGCATCGACGGCTACCGCCAACTGGCGCAGGCCTGCCAGGCCCACGGCACCCTGGTGCTGTCGCAGATCTTTCACCCGGGACGGGAAATCATGGAGTCCAGCGACGGCCTGCTGGCGGTGGCCTATTCGGCGTCGGCGGTGCCCAACGAACGCTTTCGGGTCATGCCCCGCGCCCTCGACCAGGCGCTGATCGACGAGATCGTCGCCGGCTACGCGGCCGCCGCGCGACGCCTGCACCAGGCCGGGCTGGACGGCGTGGAAGTGGTCGCCAGCCACGGCTACCTGCCGGCGCAATTCCTCAACCCGCGGGTCAACCGCCGCGACGACGGCTACAACGGCGACTTGGCGCAACGCCTGCGTTTTCTGCGTGAAGTCCTCGCCGCGGTGCGGGCCAGCACCGACGAGCAGTTCATCGTCGGCTTGCGGATCAGCGCCGACGAGCGCGACCCCGAAGGCCTCACCGAAGACGAATCCCTGGCCGCCGTGCAAGCCTTGCAGGCCGAACTGGACTACGTGCATATCGTCGCCGGCACCTCGGCCTCCCTCGGCGGCGCCGTGCATATCGTGCCGCCGATGGCCATCGAGGCGGCCTACCTGGCCCGGGACGCCGCGACCTTCAAGGCGCGCCTGGACATCCCGCTGTTCGTCACCGGCCGCATCAACCAGCCCCAGGAAGCCGAACTGATCCTCGCCCGCGGCCAGGCCGACGTGTGCGGCATGACCCGCGCGCTGATCTGCGACCCGCTGATGCCGAGCAAGACCGCGGCCGGGCGCGCCGAAGACGTGCGCGCCTGCATCGCCTGCAACCAGGCGTGCATCGGGCACTTCCACAAGGGCCTGCCGATCTCCTGCATCCAGCACCCGGAAACCGGCCGCGAGCTCACGTTCGGTACCCTCCAGCCCAGCCTGAAGCCGCGCCGGGTGCTGATCGCCGGCGGCGGCCCGGCCGGGATGAAAGCCGCGGCGGTGGCGGCGCAGCGCGGGCATCAAGTGACGCTGTACGAAGCCAGCGCGCAGCTCGGCGGCCAGGTCCTGCTCGCGCAGTTGCTGCCGCGGCGCAGCGAATTCGGCGGCGCCAGCACCAACCTGCAACGGGAGATGGAACTGGCCGGCGTGCGCGTG
Organism: Pseudomonas chlororaphis; assembly: GCF_001921865.1. Lineage (GTDB taxonomy): Bacteria > Pseudomonadota > Gammaproteobacteria > Pseudomonadales > Pseudomonadaceae > Aquipseudomonas > Aquipseudomonas chlororaphis_D. Next base: position 508,766 of record NZ_MSCT01000009.1, on the reverse strand, counting down.
GTGCGCAACACACGGGTCGACCTCGCCCTGGTGCAGCGCGAACGCCCCGACGTGGTGATCGTCGCAACCGGCGCCGAGCCTTACTGGCCGCCCTTCGAGCGCGGTGGCGAGTTGCAGGTGGTGGACGCCTGGCAGGTGCTGCGCGGCGAGGTCACGCCCGGGCGCTCGGTGGTGGTGGTCGACTGGCGTTGCGACTGGATCGGCCCCGGCATCGCCGAACAGCTGACCCGCGCCGGGCACCAGGTGCACCTGGCGGTCAACGGCACCCACTGCGGGGAAAACCTGCCGCTCTACGTGCGCGACCAACTGGCCGGCGAGCTGCACAAGCTGGGCATCGCCATCACCCCCTACGCCCGCCTCTACGGCTGCGACGACAACACCGTGTATTTGCAACACACCGCCAGCGGCGAGCCGATGCTGCTGGAGAACGTCGATACCCTGGTGCTGTGCCAGGGCCATCAGCCGCTGGACACGCTCGGCGCCGAGCTGCACGGCCAGGTGGAATTCCAGCGCATCGGCGACTGCCTGGCGCCGCGCACCGCCGAAGAAGCGATTTACGAGGGATTGAAAGTCGCCTGGCGGCTTTGAGCCTGTTTATACTCCGGGGCCTTCAGGTCCGGCCGGCGCGACAAGGCGTCGGCCCCTTCCCGGTTCGGAGCACGCCATGAGCAACCGCAGCACGACGCCGCCCGCCAGCAACGCGCCCGCCCCAGCGAACGGCGCGGCGGCGCCGCACTTTCTCGGCACGCGGATCCGCGGCCTGCGCAAACGCCGGGGCATGACCCTGGCCGCCCTGGCGCAGATGAGCGAACTCACCGCCGGCTACATCAGCCAGCTGGAACGCAACCTCGCCTACCCGTCGATTCCCGCGCTGTTCAATATCGCCCGCAGCCTGGGCGTGACCATCCAGTGGTTCTTCGCCAGCGAAGCCGCCACCGACGCCCAGGACAGCGGCTACGTGGTGCGCAAGAACACCCGCCTGAGCGTGCATTACGAAGACGGCATCGTCGACCAGTTGCTGACCCCGCAACCCAACCGCCAGCTGGAAATCCTCCACTCGCGTTTTCCCCCCGGCACCTACAGCCAGGAAAGCTACAGCCACGAGGGCGAGGAAGCCGGCTACCTGCTGTCCGGCCGTTTCGAGTTGTGGGTCGGCGAGCGTTATTTCCAGCTCAACGAAGGCGACAGCTTCAGCTTCTCCAGCCAGGAACCCCACCGCTACGGCAACCCCGGCGAGGTCGACGCGGTGGTGATCTGGGTGATTACTCCGCCGACGTTCTAGCGCCGGCGACCTACTCGGACGCCGGCGCGGTCCGGCAGCCCTTGCGCTGGCGGATCTCCTGGTCCGAGGGGCGTTCCTTGACGAATTCGAAGCGCGGCTCGCCCTCGTTGTAGGTGACCAGCCAGCCCCACTCCAGCTCGAACTCATCCTGGCCCGGTTGCGGCGGCGCGGCCCACCACGGTTCTTTGCTCACGATCTGGCGCATGGCCGCCTCCCGTTGGTTCGACCCCCTCCACTATAGTGCGGGCCCCAAGCGTGTGGGCACGAAGGCCCCCCGGTTCGGCCGATCGGCGACCTGCCGCGAGGCATTCGCCCTGGGTCGGCCGACCGTTCAGCCCTGGGCGGCAAACCCTTGATGGAAGCTGACCTCGCCCCGAGGCCAGGCGCCGCCGAACGACAGCGCCTGGAAGTACTCCGCCGGCACCTCGGGCAGGGTCAGCCCGTCGCGGACCTGGAAACCGAAACGAGCGTAATAACCCGGTTCGCCCAGTACCACGCACCCCGCCGCGCCCAGGGCCTGGAGCTGCGCCAGCAGTTGGCGGATCAGCCGCGAGCCGATGCCTTGCCCCTGAAAGGCCGGCAGCACCGAGACCGGCGCCAGGCCATACCAGCCGCTTTCGCCCTGGCTCAGGGTGACCGGAGAGACAGAGGCATGGCCGACCACCGCGCCGTCGCGCTCGGCGACCAACGACAGGCTGAGCGCGCCAGCCTCGCGCAGGGCGTTGACGATGTAATGCTCGGTGTGGCTCGAGTGGACCTCGGTAAGGAACGCTTCGCGGGTCACGGCTTCGATGGCGGGGATGTCGTCGGGGCGTTCGCTGCGGATGTGAATAGTCATAAGGCCTCATTGCAATGGGTGGAGCACCGGTCCTCGCCGGGTTCAGGCCTCTGTCGCCTGCTGCCCGAGATGGCGCCGGGTGTCTTCGTCGACCAGCTCGCGCAGTGTCTGGAACAACGGCGTGGCGCTGGTGTAGCGGCGACCGTAACCCAAGTTGAAACCGTAGTCGAAGTTTTCCGGGTTCCGCCCCTGGTTGTGTTGCAGCAGGGTTTCCAGCTTGTCCAGCGCCTTGACCGCGCGGGCCTCCGGCGTGGCGGCCGCTTCATACTCCTCCCACAGCCCGAGCAGGCTGTCGCGCAACGAGGGTTCCAGGGAGCGGGTCAGTTGCAGCAGGTCCGCGCGCTCCTGCTCGCTCTTGTGCGGATGGGCCGCCTGGCTGACCGCGGGGATATCGCCGTGGATCGCCTCGCCCAGGTCATGGATGACGCAGAGCTTGAGCAGCTTTTGCAGGTCCAGCCCGGCCAGTTCCTGCTCGAAGACCAGCACCATCAGGCACAGGCGCCAGCTGTGTTCGGCGGTGCTTTCCTGGCGGCCGCTGGAGGTGTGGGCGCTGCGCAGCACGTCCTTGAGTTGTTCCGCTTCGCGCAGGAACGCCAGTTTGCCCTTGAGGATTTCGTCAGTCATTACGCTGTTTCCCATTGCCCGGCACCGGCGCGACCGTGCAGCCGGCAGCCTGTGGAGGGTCTAGGTTAGCAGCGGCTCGCCAGCGGTCCACGGATAAAATATGCGCGCCGCGCCTCAGAGGGTTTCCACCAGGCGCGCCGCGGTGCCGTCGGACAGGGTCAGGCGGGTCCAGCGGCAGACGCTCTGGCGGATCGGCACCAGGGTCGAATCGTTGGCGCCGCTGACGAACTCCAGGGACGGCGGCGCCAGCACGCTGCGCCAGCCGATCGTGTCCAGCAGCGCTTCCTGGCTGACGATCTCGGCCGTGGAAAAGCCCCACAGCGAGGTGCCGAGCAAGTCGCCGAGGGGCACGCTGAACTGCGCCGCCCGCGCGGGCGAGCACGCCAGCAGGCGATGGGTCAGGTCGCACACCAGGTGCACCGCTCGCGGGCTGTCATTGACCAGCCGGGCCAGGGCCTGATCGGCGCCGGCGTGCAAACGCGCCGCCAGCAATTGTTCGAGCCGCGCCTGCTCGGGCGGCTCCATGGCCTGGGCGCCGCTTTCCCAACGGGAAATGGTCGACTGGGCGACATTGAACAACTGCGCCGCGTGCTGCTGCTTGACCCGATGCAACAGGCGCCAGCGCCGCAGGGCGACGCCCAGATGCGGCGTCGACAGGGACGGCGGCGACAGCGGCAAGAAGGAACCCGCCATGAAAACTCCGCGAAAGGTGCAAGGACGGCCAGTCTGGCAGCTGTCCCGCGGCGCAGGCAAACCCCGGCGACCGACGCACCTGCCAATGGTCGGCGAGGTTTGGGCCTGTCGGCATTCGGTCATTTTTATCGGCTGTAATCAGGGGTGACGTCCACCCCACTCAAAGGAAGAGAACGATGAGACTTGCCACCTATAACGTCGAAAACCTGTTCAACCGCGCCAAGGCCATGAACCTGGAGGGCTGGGCCGAGGGCAAGCCGGTGCTGGAAAGCTTCGCCCGGCTCAACCAACTGCTGGGCGAGCCTCTCTACACGGCCCAGGACAAGGTCCAGATGGTCAAGCTGCTGATTGACCTGGGGCTGGAAAAATCCGATCGCGCCCCCTTTGTGATCTTGCGCCAGAACAAGGGCAGCCTGGTCAAGCGGCCCAAGGCCGGCGGCCTGGAGGTCGTCGCCAACGGCCGCACCGAATGGGTCGGCTCGCTGGACCTGATCGAAGCGCCGGTGGACCTGGAAGCCATGCGCAATACCGCGCGGGTGATGATCGACCTCAAAGCCGACGTGCTCGCGGTGGTCGAGGCGGAAAGCCGTCCGGCCCTGCGCGACTTCAACGATGAAATCGTCGGCGGCCTGGGCGGGCCGCTGTTCAAGCACGTGATGCTGATCGACGGCAACGATGCGCGGGGCATCGATGTCGGCCTGATGACCGCCGAGGGTTACCCCATCGGCCAGATGCGCAGCCATGTCGACGACGCCGGGGCCAATGGCGAGCTGATCTTTTCCCGCGATTGCGCGCAGTTCCAGATCCCCTTGCCCAGCGGCAAGCAGCTGCTGGTGCTGGTCAACCACCTCAAGAGCAAAGGCTTCGGCAGCCTCGCGGCCTCGGCGCAAAAACGCCAGGCCCAGGCCGAACGGATCAAGGCCATCTATCAAGCGCTGGTGGCCCAGGGCGAGGCCTATATCGCGGTGGTCGGCGACTTCAACGACACCCCCGACAGCGCGCCGCTGGCGCCGCTGCTGCAAGGCACCGACCTCAAGGACGCCTTTACCCACGCGGCGTTCGACGACGGCGGTTTTCCCGGCACCTTCGATTCGTGCAAGGCGGCGAACAAGATCGACTACCTGTTGCTGTCGCCCGCGCTGTTCGCGACCGTCACCGCCGGCGGGGTCTGGCGCAAGGGCATGTGGCCGGGCAGCAAGCCCAAGCGCTGGGACGTCTACCCGGAGCTGGACAAGAAGGAAAACGCAGGGTCCGACCACGCGGCGGTCTGGGTCGACCTGAACCTGTGAAACCGGGCCCCGCCGGCAGGCGGCGCCCGGGGTACGACGCTGTCAGCCCTTGAGCGCCGCGCTCGCGGCTTCGTCGATAAAGGCCGCGACTTCCGCCGCCCGCGAGGCCAGCGAGGCATGGGAACAGGCCAGGGTGATGGTCTTTTGCGGCTGGAGCCGGGCAGCCATCTTCTGCTGGTTGCTCGGGTGGATCATGTGGTCTTCGCTGGAGATCTGGTACCAGGACGGCTTCTTTTTCCAGGCCGGGGCACTGATGTTGTCGCCGAAGGTGCTGGCCAGCGGGGCCTTCTGGGTCACCGCCATGACCAGCGCTTCGTCGACGCTCAAGTCCTGGCAGAAGCTCTCATGGAACGCCTGCGGCTTGACCCACAGGTAACCGTCGCTGTCCGGCTCGAGGTTGGCCGCGGCCGCGGGCAGTTGCTGCTGGGTGATGCCGCCCGGGCTTTCGCCGGCGTCCGGGGCGAAGGCCGCGATGTACACCAGCCCGACGACATTGGGCTGGTCGCCCGCCTCGGTAATCACCGCGCCGCCATAGGAATGCCCCACCAGCAACACCGGGCCATCGACCTGGGCAATCATCTTGCGGGTACGTTCGGCGTCGTCGGCCAGCGACGTCAGCGGCATTTCCACCGCGCGGATGGCGCCGTAGCCCTTGCGGGTCAGCTCGACGATCACCTTGCTCCAATGCGCCGCGCCGCCCCAGAAACCGTGCACCAACACAATCGTAGGTTGCTCACTCATGACCTTGGATCCTCTGCTTGGATAAAGACCGCGCGCCGTCGGCGGCGGTGCTGTCGGGCCCTGGCATGCGGCGCAGGTGGCTCTTCGACAAGGCAGGAGACGCCTTGCGCCGTGCTGGATTATGCTCGGGTGCGCTCATTATCGAAGGGACGGTACCGACCGACCATGACCGAACATCCGAAGACTGTGCCCAGACACCTGAGCCTCCCGCCCTCGCCCGCCGACCTCCGGCACCCGGCCGCCGATGTGTTTTTCGAAGTGTTCAGCATCGCGCGGATGCATGGCGAGCTGCTGGGCGAGACGCTGCTGCAACCTGGCCAGCGTTTGCAGCGGGCCGGCGGCAGCGCCTGCTTCCATGTGATTCGCGACGCCGGCTGCCGGTTCAGGTTCAACGGCGACAGCGAAACCCTGGCCCTGGCGCCGGGAGACATTCTGTTCATCCCCCACGGCCAGGGCCACCAGTTGGAAAGCCCCGTCGACGCCCACCCCGACACCCCGCCGCGCATCACCAGCGGCCTCTTCCGCTTCGCGGGCATGGGCGGCCAGGCGTTGATCCAGGGCCTGCCGCAACGGCTGCATGTCAGTTGCGGGGAAGAGCGCGGGCCCGATCCGATCGGCTCCCGCGAATGGCTGGCGCTGACCGTGGCGGCCATGGGCAAGGAGATGCACAACCCCTCGATCGGCAGTGCGATCATGCTGTCGCGGATCATCGACCTGATGTTCATCTGGGCCGTGCGCCACTGGCTGGCCCACGCCCCGCAAGGGATCAGCGGCTGGATCGCGGCCCTGCGCGACCCGTCGATCGGCCAGGCCCTGGCGCTGCTGCATGCCGACCCGGGCGCGGCCTGGAGCGTCGAGCGCCTGGCCGCCCTGGTCAAGCATTCGCGCTCGAACCTGGCGCAACGCTTCACCCGCCTGGTGGGCCAATCGCCGATGCGCTACCTGATGCACTGGCGCATGCAACTGGCGGGGCAGCGCCTGCGCTCCTCAAGCCTGCGCATCTCGCAGATCGCCGAGCAACTGGGGTACGCGTCCGAGGCGGCCTTCAGCCGCGCCTTTCGCCGCGAGTTCGGGGTCGCCCCCAGCGAATACCGCGCGCAACAGGGCTGACGAAGGCGCGGGCTCAGGCCCGCCCTTGCAGCGCCTCGAACAAGGCCGCCGAGGCGTTGTACAGCGGCACCACGCCCTTGAGCAGGATCTGCGCGCTGCGCCGGTAGGCCGCCGCGTCGATGCGGATCGAGGCGCCCTCCTCGCGCGCGGTGATCAGGGTGTCCAACAGGCCCGCGGGGTTTTCGATCGACACCGGGTATTCCGTGGTCGCGGCGCTCAGGGGCCTCGGCGCCTTGAGCAGTTCGTGGGCCACCGTGCCTTGCGCCAGGCAGGCGGCGGCCAGGCAGCAACCGCCGGACACCGCCAGCGAAGGGTGGGCGTTCTGCGGGGTGAAATAACGGGTACTGATATCGCCCGCGCCCTGGGCCGGGCTGACGATGCAGATCTTCGGCACGGTTTCGCTGCGCTGCAATTGCTCCACGCTCATCAAGGCGCCGCTGCGGTCGCGCAGTTGCATGCGCAACCCGCCCTCGACCATCAGGCCCAGCAGGCGTGCCTTGAACACGGGGTCGGCGTCCAGTTGCGCCGGGGTTTCCTGGCCGGTCTTGCCCAGGTCCGCGGCCTGGACGATGACCATCGGCACCGCCACATCGAGGCACGTGGCGCGCACGCCGTGCAGCAGGTCGATGCGCTGCCCGGTGGGAAACAGCTGGCCGGTCTTGGCCCCCACCGGATCGCTGAGAAACAGGTCGACCCCGGGAAACACGCCGTTGACCCCGGGAATGCGCGTGTCGCTCAGCAAGCGACCGCCCTGCACGCCCAGGCGCGCGTGCATCGTGGTCTGGGTATTGCTGTTGAAGATTTCGATCTGCGGGTGGTCCTCGAGCGGGTCCAGCCAGCCGCGCTCCAGGGCATACAAAGGCAAGGCCGCCGACATGTTGCCGCAGTTCACGCTCCAGTCGATCGCGCTCTTGCCCGCCGCCAGTTGCGCCAGGGTGCTGACCATGCGCGACTCGCTGGGGCGCCGCTCGACGATAAACACCTTGTTGCTGGTGGGCCCGCCGCGCCCCAGCCCGGTGATCTGGTTATTGCCCGGCAACTCCCGGCAAGCGGCACGCCCATCAGGTGGCGCAGCAACTCCTCGACCAGCGCCGGGTCCTCAGGCAGGGTTTCGCGCGCCAGGATCAGGCCGGTGGACGTACCACCGCGTGCGTGCCAGACAGGGAATTCAACGACGCCGGCGCGGATTTCGGGAAGGTCCAGGGCAGAAGGCATGAGCGTGCTCGCAGTGATGGACGACAGTTCGCGATCATAAACCGCCGTTCGGGCTAGCGCAGCTGTCGAGGCCCGTTTGCCCCGGACAATGCCCGGGCCGCCTGGCGCCCCGGGGTCAGGCCCGCCGCGCCAGCAACAACACCGAAGCGGCCGCCGCCAGCAACGCCGCGCAGCAGCGGTTGAACAGCTGCTTGCCCCGCGGCTCGGCGAACCAGCGGCGCATGTGCAGGCCCATGTAGGCGTAGGCGCTGATGGCGATCCACTCCAGGGCCAGGAACAGCGCGCCGAGCACCAGGAACTGCGGGGGAACCGGCGCCTGAGGATCGACGAACTGCGGCAGGAAGGCGGTGAAGATCAGGATGGCTTTGGGGTTGCCGATGGCCACCAGGAACTCCTGTCGGGCCAGGGCAAGCGGGCCCAGCGGGGCGCTCTGTTTGTCGGTCGCGACCTGGGGGGCCGCGGTCCACAGCTGGTACGCCAGGTACAGCAGGTAGCCGGCGCCCAGCAGCTTGATCCCGTAGAACAGCAACGCCGAGGCTTGCAGCACCACCGCCAGCCCGGTCGCGGCCAGGGCGATCATCAGCGCAAACGCTACCAGCCGCCCGCTGCCCGCCAGGCAGGAGGCGCGAAAGCCATAGGTCGTGGCGTTCCTGACCGACAGCAGATTGTTCGGCCCGGGCGCCATGTTCAGGGCGAAGCAGGCCGGGAGAAACAGCACCAGGGTGGCAAGGTTCATGGAGGGGTCCGTCTGCTGCAGGTCGATAGGGCCAGGGCACGGATCGCACGACTGGCGCTGGCCCACCAGACTGCCCAATCCGCTGGAGGCCGTCGAGTTTTTTGTCGAGGCGCGCCTACTCCTCGAAACGCCCCGGCCCCTCGCGATCGCGCGCGTAGTGCTTGAGCAGGGGCAATGCCGGCAGCCAGGACTCGCGGCGCACCGTCCAGAGTTCGTAGGTCGGCCGCAACTGGTCCGGCGCATCCAGGGAACCCAGGTTGACCTCGACTTCGTCGCCGCTGCGGCCGAACACCGACGAGCCGCACTCCGGGCAGAAAAACCGCCCGGCGTAGTCGCGGGTTTCGCCCTCGACCGTCACCGCGTCCCGGGGAAAGATCGCCGAGGCGTGGAACAGCGCGCCATGGTGCTTGCGGCAATCGAGGCAATGGCACAGGCCGACCCGGTACGGCCGCCCCGTCGCCACGAAACGCACCTTGCCACACAGGCAACCGCCGGTGAATCGCTCCATCGTGTACCTCCTCGTCAGTCGAACCGGGGGCCGCGCTCAGCCTTGCGGCGTGCTGGCGGCGTCCCGGCCCTGGGTTTTCAGCGCCTCGCGCTGTACCTGATTGCGCCAGATCCGGTACGCGCGGATGCCGGCGCGCACCGAGGAAAACAACAGCTTCTGCTCCAGCTCGCGGGCCAGGCCCGAGCGCACCAGCATCCGCAGGAAGGTGCCGTGGGCCCGGGCAATGCTCAGCGTTATCCCGCGGGCCAGCAGGGTGTCGCGCACTTCCCGCAGGGCCACGATGCCGCTGACGTCGATCGACGTCACCGCCTCGGCGACGAACAAGACGGCACGGGGTTCGGGATCGCGGTCCACCGCTTCCAGCAGGCGCGCCTTGAAGTAGTCGGCGTTGAAAAACAGGATCGCATCGTCGAAGCGGTACACCACCAGCCCCGACAAGGTGCGGGCCTCGGGGTATTGGCTGATATCCACCTGGCCTTCGATCCCGCGCACCCAGCCCAGCACCGCGTCGGTGGGCTGGTAGATGCTCTTGAGCAACCGCAGGATCGCCAGCAGCACGGCGATGATGATGCCCGGCAGCACCCCTACGCCGAGCACGCCGAGGGTGGTCAGCACGCACAGCCAGAACTCGAAGCGGCTGAGCGTGCGGATGACCTTCAGCGACTTGAAGTCGATCAGGCCCCAGCCGGCCATCAACAGCACCGCGCCCAGCGCCGCCTGGGGAATCCAGGCCATGGGCGCGGTGAAGAACAGCAGGATCAGGGCGATCACCAGGGCGGCGATAATCCCCACCAGCTGGCTCTTGCCGCCCACCATGCTGTTGACCGCGGTGCGCGAATCGGCGCCGCTGATGGCGAACCCGCTGGAGACCCCGGCGGCGATATTCGACACCCCCAGCGCCAGGAACTCATGGTTGGCGTTGATCGTGTAACCGTTGCGCGCGGCGAAGCTGCGGGCGGTCAGCATCGCGCTGCAAAAGCTCACGGTGGCGATACCCAGCGCATCGCGCAGCAGGCTTTTCAGTTCGCCCAGGTTGGTCTCGGGCCAGCTCAGGCGCGGTATGCCCGACGGGATCGGGCCCAGCACCGAGACCCCGAAACGATCCAGGCCGAACACGGCGACGCACAGGGTCGCGACCACCACCGTGACCAGTGCCGCGGGCAGCCGCTGGAAACGCCGCGAGAGCCAGATCAGCAGCGCCAGGGAGCCCGCCCCGATGGCCAGGGTCGGCAGATGGGTTTCGCCCAGCCGTCGCAGCATGTTCAGCAGGCTGAGAATGAAGCCGTCGCCTTCGATCGTGTAGCCCAGCACCTTGCCCAGTTGCCCGGCCAACAGGCTCAGGCCGATGCCGTTCAAGTAGCCGATCAGGATCGGCCGCGAGAAGAAGCTGGCAATGAACCCCGCCCGGGCGATGCCGGCGCCGATCAGCATCAGGCCGACCAGCACCGTGACGATCACGGCCAACTGCGCCAGGCGCTCGGGGTCGCCCAGGGCCAGCGGCGCGATCGCCCCGGCGACCATGGCGCAGGTGGCCGCGTCCGGCCCGACCATCAACTGCCGGGAGCTGCCCACCAGCGCATAGACCATCATCGGCAAGACACAGGCATACAGGCCGTACTGGGGCGGCAGGCCGACGATCTGCGCGTAGGCGATGGCGATCGGGATCTGCACGGCCGCCACCGACAACCCCGCCTGCAGGTCGTACCTGAACCATTCGCGGCGGTAGTGCAGGAGATTGGCCAGGCCGGGCAGCCAGCGGGCAAGCAGCATGAAAGCACCTTAATGAAGGGTGTTGACGAAAAGAGCGACCGGGTGCGCAACCTCGGGCCCTGGACGAGAGCTAAGCAGAGTCAGTTTTCTTTGCCTGCTTTGCAACACAATATCGGCGGATCGCTCGTCTCCCGCCCACAGCGCGGCGCCTCCCTGGCTTGCGCGGACCGCCGGGCAAAAAAGATCCAAATCGCCATGTGTTTCCTTCGTTCTTTCATACGTCGCAGTTCTCGCCGCCTGTCCCTTACCGCCCGTTTCCTTCTGTCTGGAGTTGCCCCGATGCCCTCGCCCCCATCCCTGCCCCGCGCGCTGCTGGGCCTGGCCCTTGTCTGTCCGGCCATGGCCCAGGGCCTGGAACTGGGGCAGGTGCTGATCGGCGCCGAGGAACGCAGCGGCGAAGACGCCGCGATCGCGGACGCCGAGGCGCGGCTGGCCCAGGTGCCCGGCGGCACCAACGTGGTCGACCTGCGCCGCCCGTTGCAGGGCCGCGTGGCCAGCAACCAGGATGTGCTGGCCTATCAGCCGGGGGTCTATGCCCAGTCGGCGGGCAACGAAGGGGTGAAGATTTCGATCCGCGGCTCGGGCCTCAACCGCGCGCCGGGGGCCCACGCCTCAGGGCTGTACGCCATGCTCGACGGCCTGCCGCTGACCGGCCCGGGCGGCACGCCCTATGAGTTGCTGGAGCCGCTGTGGCTCGACCGCGTGGAAGTGCTGCGCGGCGCCAACGGTTTCGACCGCGGCGCCCTGGCCCTGGGCGGCGCCGTCGACTACATCAGCCACACCGGCTACGACGCGGCAAAGTTGCAGGTGCGCTACGCCACCGGCAGCCACGGCTACCAGCAACGCCAGGTCAGCTCCGGCCAGGTGCTGGGCGACTTCGACTACTACCTGGCGCTGACCGACGCCCGCTCCGATGGCTACCAGGATCACAGCGCCAGTGAGAGCCAGGGGGTGATCGCCAACTTCGGTTATCGCTTCAACCCCAACCTGGAAACCCGCTTCTACATTCGCCACCGGCAGACCGACAACGACCTCGCCGGGCGCGTGACCAAAGGCGCCATCGAACACGACCCACGGGCGGCCAACCCCGCCTACGTGACGCGGGACGACCGCCGCGACCAGCCGGGCAGCACCTTTATCGGCAACAAGACCACCTGGTACCTCGACGACGATTCGAGCATCCAGACCGGCCTGGCCTACCACGACTACCCCATGGACCTGCGCGAAGGCCCCAACCGCCTGAAGGTGGCCTACAGCGACGTCAGCGCCACCTTCGACTACAAGCGCCGCGACACCCTCTGGGGCCTGGAAAGCCGCAGCACCCTGGGCCTGCGGACCACCCGGCACCTGCCCAACGCCGGCGCCAGCGAGTTCGTGCGAATTCCCACCGGCAATACCGCCGGCTACGCGCCGGGCACGCGGATCCGCGATTTCACCTACCAGGGCTCGGACACGGTGCTGCACCTGGGCAACGACCTGGAGATCGCCGACGACCTGTGGCTGACCACGGGCCTGGCCGCCCTCTACACCCGCCGCGAAAGCGCCGTGACCTACCCCGAAGGCGGCGGCAAGACCAGCCTCGGCGACTGGGACTACGCCCCGCGCCTGGGCCTGCGCTACCAGCTGACACCCGATCTGCAACTGTTCGCCAACCTCAGCCGCTCGGTCGAGGCACCGCACCCCTGGTCGCTGATCTACAGCTCCAACCTTCGCTTTCCGGCCGGCAGCGGCGTCGCCACCGGCGCCCAGCGCGAGCCGATCGAACTGCGCAACCAGACCGCCACCACCCTGGAACTCGGCGGCCGCGGCGACAGCGCGCTGGGGCAATGGAGCTTGGCCTGGTACTACGCCCAGGTGCGCCACGAACTGCTCTCGGTCTTGCCCGACGCCAGCGCCACCACGCCCTACGAGCTCAACGCCAGCCCCACCGTGCACCAGGGCGTGGAAGCCAGCCTGCACAGCGACCTCTGGACGCGGCCCGACGGCGGCCGCCTGAGCCTGCGCCAGAGCTACACCTTCAGCGACTTCCACTACCGCGACGACGAGCGCTTCGGCGACAACCGCCTGTCGGGCCTGCCCATGCACTACTACCAGGGCGAGCTGCGCTACGACTGGCCCCAGGGTTTCTTCGCCGCGCTCAACACCCAGTTGGTGTCCAAGGTCGCGGTGGACTACGCCAACAGCTACTACGCCGATCCCTACGCGCTGTTCGGCGCCACCCTGGGCTACAACCCCCCCAAGGGCGACTGGCAAACCTGGCTGGACCTGCGCAACCTGACCGACAAGCGCTACGCCGCCACCGTCACCCCGGGCTACGACGACAAAGGCCTGGACGCGGCGCGTTCCACGCCCGGGGAAGGCATGGCGATGTATGTCGGGGTGTCGTGGAGTGTGCGCTGAGGAGCTCGAAGGGCGCGCCCGGGACGGCGCGTCCACGCCTCTCGCTCCGATCGGAGGGACAGGCATGCCCCTTGCCGAACCGGCTACGGCCGCCCCATCGCCGATAGCCTGTCTAGAGCGTTCAATCGATGGCATTGATGATTATTATCGAGCGGCTCGCCTGTCGGCTGGGCAAAACCGACTTCTATAATCGCCTCGAATTTTCCCCCGCTCCCCCGTCTGCCTCGGGCGACATCCCCCCTGGAATCCACCACCATGTCAAGCGCAAGCCAGGCCCCCCGCGGCCTCCTCGAACACAGTCAACAGAGCGTCAAGCAACAGTGGCTGGCCATTCTCTCGGTCGCCGTGGGTGCCTTCGCCCTGGTGACCAGTGAGTTTCTCCCGGTGGGCGTGCTCAACGATGTCGCCAGCGACCTGGGCATCACCGCAGGCCACGCCGGCCTGATGGTGACCCTGCCCGGCATCATGGCCGCCCTCGCCGCGCCCTTGCTGTCCGTGGGCATCGGCGCCCTGGACCGGCGCTATCTGCTGATCGGCCTGACGCTGATCATGATCATCGCCAACTCGGTCGTGGCCTACGCCAGCGACTTCAGCCTGCTGCTGTTCGGCCGCGTGCTGCTGGGCATCAGCATCGGCGGTTTCTGGGCGACCGCGATTGCCCTGAGCGGCCGCCTGGCCCCCAAAGGGGTCGGCGTGGCGAAGGCCACCTCAATCATCATGATGGGCGTGACACTGGCCACCGTCCTCGGCGTGCCCGTCGGCACGTGGCTGAGCGGCCTGATGGGCTGGCGCATGACCTTCCTGGTCACCGCGCTGCTGGGCATACCGGTGCTGCTGGCGCAGATTTTCCTGCTGCCGCGGCTTGCCCCGGACAAGGCCATTCGCATCAGTGACCTGCCGGCCTTGTTCATCAACCCACAAGCCCGGGTGGGCCTGATCGCCGTGTTGCTGATCGGCCTGGCGCACTTTGCCGCGTACACCTATGTCGCCCCCTTCTTCAAACAGAGCGCCGGCTTCGACGGGCCGACCATTGGCTCATTCCTGCTGCTGTACGGCGTGGCCGGGGTCGTGGGCAATATCTTCGCCGGTTTCGCCGCCAACCGCAGCGTGCGCCACACCCTGTTGCTGGTCGCGCTGCTGATCGGCACCAGCACGGCCCTGTTCCCCTACTTCGCCACCGGCATGACGGGCGCGGCGATGCTGATCGCGCTCTGGGGCTTCGCCTTCGGCGCCTTCCCGGCCTGCGCCAGTATCTGGATGTTCGTCGTGGCGCCCAAGGACGTCGAGCGCGGCATGCCGCTGTTCGTCGCCTTGTTCCAGGTGATCATTGCGTTGGGCTCGTTCTTCGGCGGGCGGATCGTCGACCAGCTGGGCAGCTCGGTACTGCTGAGCCTGGCCACGGCGTTGGTGGGCTGCGGTTTTGTCACCGTACTGGTGCTGGGACGCAACGTCAGTAACAGCCTGGCGGCCCAACCCGGCTGACAGGCTGGCGCAGGGGGGCTAGCCCGGATAACGATCCAGGTCGAGATGGTAGTAATGCTCGTCCTTGAGAATTTTCCCGGTGAAGGCGAAGCCAAAGGAGAGGTACAGGTTTTTCGCCACGGCGTTGGCCTCTTCGATCATCAGGGTCACCCCCTTCGCCCCCTGCCCCTTGAAGTAGGCGAGCATGGCCTCGAACGACAACCTGCCCAACCCCTGGCCGAGGAACTTGTGGTCGAGCATGTAGCGGCACAACTCGACTTCCCCCGGCGCCGAGGGCAGCGCCTGGTACATGAAAAAACCGATCAGCTCGGCGTCCCGATACAGGGCCCGCGGCTCAAACCCCGGGAAAAACCTCGACTCGACCAGGGAGGTCGCGTTGCAGCACACAAACGCCTCGAAAACAGTGCCGACGCCATCCTTGTTGGACGTCAGCTCGCAGACATCCAGGCAGTTGGTTGCGTCGATCTCGCGTATGGCGATCATCCGGGCAGCTCTCTGGGAAAAAATGATCGGCCGACCATAAGGCATTCCGCCAAAACCGATCCAGACGCGCGTGACCGGCCTTACGATTTCCCTACAAAGCGGCGGTTATCGCGGCGATTTTTTGCGTGCGAGTGCCACGTTGCCTGGACCACCGAGCTTCGACGGCGCGCACGGGCGGCTGCGCCGCCGAAGCGGCGCGAGGCCCCAATCCCAAGGGCACCGCGCTCGGCGCCAGGCCTCACTCGTGGTGCGGTTCGCCAAGGAACGTCAGCGAGCCGAACAGACTCTGGCGCTCCACCGGCGCATCCTTGGGCATGGGCAGGGTGGCCTGGGCGCTGATGACGTTAAGGCCCTCGTTGCGTACCCGGATACGGGCGCGGCCGTCCTTGTCGGTCTTGCCGCTCACTTCATGGGGCGCGCCCCGGTAGTCACCGCAGAGTTCGATATCGGCGGCGGGCTTGCCGTCCACCAGCACCTGCACTTCCAGTTCCTTGCCGGGGCCGACCTTGAGCGGGTCGCTCTGCGGGATGATCGCCAGGCGCAGCTGATCCAGCTTCGGCAGGCGCGCGCCCGCCTGGTAGATCGCCAGGCTGTATTTGAAGCTGTGGGTCGAGGCGACGGCGTTCTTGACCTGGGTGCGGTCCTGATTGACCCAGCGCTGGTCCGGCGTCTGCGACCAGGGGCCGTTGTCCAGCACCACCGCCACCACCGCCGGCGGCTTGAGCGGTTGCAAGCGGGCATGGTCGGCCAGGCGCTGGAGGGTCACGGGGATCATCTTGCCCGCCGCGTCATAGGCCCAGGCACGCTTGACCTTCTCGGCCGCGAAGGCGCTGTCCTCGGCGCCATGGCCGTACACCACCTCGATGTTGCCGCGGCGTTCTTCGGTCCACAGGCCATGGGCGCCGGCCTGGGTACAAATGAACAGCGCCAGCAGGCTGGCGATTGTCGATGACGAATGCATGGTGAATCCTTTCGTTCAGAGGTTGAGGGACAGGCTGACGCTGAGGTTGCGCGGCTCGCCGGGCATGACCCAGGCCTTGTTGTAGGAGCGTTCGTAGTACTTGCGGTCGAAGACGTTGTTGAAGTTCAGCCCGACCGTGACCTGCTCGCTGGCCTTGTAATGGGCCAGCAGGTCGACGGTGCTGTAAGAAGGCAAGGTGAAATCGCTGCCGGCCTGGCCCGAGCGCTCGCCGATATAGCTCACCGCCGCCCCCACGTCCGAGCCCTTGAGCGCGCCGTTCTGGAATTCGTATACGGCCATCAGGCTGCCACTGTTGCGAGGAATGCCCAACAGGTCGCTACCCTTGGGGAGCGCGGCGTCGCCCTTGGTCACCTCGGCGTCGATGTAGGCATAGGCACCGATCACGCGCAGGGCGTCGCTGACCTGACCGCTGAACTGCAGGTCCAGCCCCTGGCTACGGGCCTTGCCGGCGGCGACGCTGTCACCGAAGGCATCGGTGGTGATGACGTTTTCCTTGTCGATGTGGAACAAGGCAACAGTAGCGCCGATGCGGCTGTCCAACAGATCGAGTTTCAGGCCGCTCTCGTAGCCCAGGCCCTTTTCCGGCTTGTACACCTGGCCCTGGGTACCCATGGTGTTGGGCTTGAACGAGGTGGAGGCATTGGCGAATACGCCGACCTGCGGGGTCAACTGATAAAGCACGCCGATGCGTGGAGTGGCGACGTCCTTTTCCTGGCGGTCGCTGAGCCCCGCGCCGCGGTTTTGCGAGGTTTGCTCCACGCGTTCCAGGCGCACCCCGACCAGCCCCCGCAGACGGTCGGTGAAGGCAATCTGGTCCTGCAGGTTGAGCGCGTAGCTCTCGGTGTGCTCGTGGAAATCGTTGGCCCGGGTCAGGGCCGGCTTGGCCTGGCCGTATACGGGCTGGTAGATGTCCAGGCCATAGCGGGTCAGCGTGGCGCTCTGCGGATACTTCTGGCTGTTGCGATAATTCTCGTACTCCATCCCTATCAGCGTCTGATGCCGCCAGCCCGCCCACTGGAAGTTCCCGTGCAACTCGGCCTGGCTGATCGAGTCGTTCCACTCGAAATTCCGTTCCCGGTAAAAACGGCTGATGACCGACCCGGTCAGCACCTGGGGCTCAGAACTCGCGCCCTTGAGCGTGCCCTGGGTGTAATGGTTGGCCAGCCGCAGTTTCCAGTCGTCGTTCAGGTAGTGCTCGAACGCCAGGTCCAGCGTCTGGTTGTCGTTGCGGATCCTGCCGTCATCAGGCTCGCCGATGAACGTCGAGCGCTTGACCGCGCCCATCTCGCCATTGACCGCTGGAATGCCGCGGTCGAACACCGATTCGGTGCGAGAAAACTCGGCGTCCAGCAGTAGCCGGCTGTCCGGCGAAATCTGCCAGGCCAACGATGGACTGACGATACGCCGTTCGCTGTCGACATGGTCGCGAAAGCTGCCGTTGTCCTCGACCGCCAGGTTGATCCGCGACAGCAGGTTGCCCTCGCTGTCGAGCGGGGCGTTGGCGTCCAGACTGCCGCGATAGCGGTCCCAGGTCCCGGCGCTGAGGTTCAGGTGGGTGAAGGCTTCGGCCTGGGGGCGTTTAGTGACGATATTGACCAGCCCCCCCGGATCGCCGCGACCGTAAAGACTGGCGGCAGGCCCCTTGAGCACTTCGATACGTTCGATGCTGGACGTATCCGGCGCGCTGTAGCTGCCGCGGTTGATGGCGAAGCCGTTCTTGTACAGCTCGCCGGTGGTGAAGCCGCGCACGCTGTAATTGAGGAAGGTCAGGCCGCCGAAATTGTTCTGTCGCAAGACGCCACCGGCGAAGTCCAGGGCGCGATCGATGCGCGTGGCATTCAGATCCTTGATCACCTGGGCGGGCACCACATCGATGCTCTGCGGGGTGTCGCGGATATCCGTGTCGGTGCGCGTGGCCGTGGCCGAACGAGTCGCACGGTAGCCGCGCACCGGGCCTTCGGCGCGCTCCTCGACGTAGGAGTCGGTGATCGAGAGTTCATCCAGCATCAACGTTTCCGTAGCTGAAAGCGGTTGTCCGAACAATCCGAGCGTAAGTCCTGCCAGCAACGGTGAATGGTGTCTCAAGATGGGGCCTCCTTTATTAAACGTAATAACATAACACTTAATATTAAAGACGTACCACCTGTCGTCCCCGCACGACCAAGCGCATCGCGTCCCGACCCTGTATCGCCATGTATCTACGTGAATGCCCGGTACATGCGCTTGCGCCCGCCCCGCTCTTCGACACACCCCAGATACTTCACGGCCTTCAAATGCTCCCACGATTGCAGCGGGCCACCCAGGTCCCCTGCCCTGCATCCAATGGAGAGATCAGCATGAAGACCACATTGCGCAACCCCGCCACCGGCAAAATCCTGGCGTTCGCTCTGTTCGGCGTCCTCGGCGTAGCCCAGGCGCAAACGCCCGTGGCGGCGCAGCCGGAAGCAAGCAGCGCGGCCACCACGCATGCGGCGCCCTCGCCGTTCGGCCCGCTGAAGCATGTCAAGGCCGGGCTGCTGGACGTGGCCTACGCCGAGACCGGTCCCGCCAACGGGTCAGTGGTGATCCTGCTGCACGGCTGGCCGTACGACATCCACAGTTATGACGAGGTCGCGCCCCTGCTGGCAGCCAAGGGCTACCGGGTGCTGATGCCCTACGCGCGGGGTTACGGCGACACGCGCTTCCTCTCGGCGAAGACTCCGCGCAACGGCCAGCCCGCCGCGCTGGCCAGCGATGTCATCGATTTCATGGATGCCTTGCGGATCAAGCAGGCGGTGCTCGGCGGTTACGACTGGGGCGCGCGCTCGGCGGATATCGTCGCGGCGCTGTGGCCGGAACGGGTCAAGGCGCTGGTCGCGGTCAGCGGCTACCTGATCGGCAACCAGGCGGCCGGGCAGAACCCACTGCCGCCCAAGGCCGAGTTGCAGTGGTGGTACCAGTTCTATTTCGCTACCGAGCGCGGCCGCGCCGGCTATGCCAAAAACACCCACGACTTCGCCAGGCTGATCTGGCAACTGGCCTCGCCGCAATGGCAATTCGACGACGCCACCTTCGAGCGCAGCGCCAAGGCCCTGGACAACCCCGACCATGTGGACATTACGGTGTTCAACTACCGCTGGCGCCTGGGGCTGGTGCAGGGTGAAAGCCGCTACGCCGCATTGGAACGCAAACTGGCCACGGCGCCGCCCATCAAGGTGCCGACCATCACCCTGGAAGGCGACGCCAACGGCGCCCCTCACCCCGCCCCCGAGGATTACGCCCAGCGCTTTACCGGCCAATACCAGTTCCGCCTGGTCAGCGGCGGCATCGGCCACAACCTGCCGCAGGAAGATCCGCAAGCGTTCGCCCAGGCGGTGATCGACGCGAATCGGTTGTGAACGAGCGCTGCCTTATCAGACCCTGTGCGCGTGCCTGCTGAAATCGGCAGGCACGCCTGTCATCCCTTCAAGCGCAGACACACCGATGAACGCCTCAAGCCCGCCGCGCCAGCAGCAACACCGAAGCTGCCGTCGACAACAACGCCGCGCAGCTGCGGTTGAAGATCTTCTTGCCCCGCGGTTCGGCGAACCAGTGGCGCATGTGCAGGCCCATGCAGGCGTAGGCACCGATGGCGATCCACTCCAGTAAGAGCCTCGGGGCGCATTGCAACCCGCGTCCGCGACCCGGCCTCGGCTAAAACCGCCACCGCCCGCCGCACTGTTCTACGCTGCACACATCCAGCCCCTGCTTGACTCGTCCACCCGCGCAAGGAGCGCCCCCATGGCCGACTTCTACAACACCCAGACGCTCGACGGTTTCACCATGAAGCTCTGGCGCGGAGAACGGATGTGCCTGATCGGCTTCGACGTGGAGAAACCGCCCGCGGACCTGGTGGGATTCGCCCTCGAGTACAAGCCTCCCGGCGCCGAAGACTTCACGCCCCTGCCCAACCGCATCGCCTTCGAGTACGACGCACCCGCGCACGACGCGGTCGATGGCCAGCGCAAGTTTTCCTCGCTGCAAGCGCCCTTCCAGAAATTTCGCTGGGTGCATGTCCCCCATGAGGCCGAGCCAGGCACGTTCGTCTACCGGGGGCGGATGATGCACATGGCCGACGACGGCCAGCTGGCGCCCGGTACGACCATCGAACTGGCGATCGACCTCGACCCCACCAGCTACGAGGGCATCCTCGATATCGGCTTCACCCGCGGTTTTACCTCTTCCCAGGCCTTTCTCGACCGGGTGCCTGCGGGGGTCAAGGCCGATGTCTACGGCAAGCGCCTGATTCCGTCGAAGAGCAAGGACGGGCTCGACCACCCGAAAACCGAGACGGCCATGTACCAATGGCTGGGCTTCGAGGCGGTGTCGATGATATTCGCGGTGCTGGACGAAGTTCTGCAGCAGCCGGACACCACCCTCGATGTCTTCGCCTACGACCTCAACGAACCGGACATCCTCGCCAGGCTGGAGAAGCTGGACAAACGCCTGCGCATCGTTATCGACGACGCCGGCGACCACGCCGCCGCCGACAGTTGCGAGACCCGGGCCGCCAACCGCCTGACGGTCTCGGCCGGCGCCGACCGGGTGCGGCGCAGCCATTTCAACGGCCTGCAGCATCACAAGGTGCTGATCGCCCGGCGCAACGGCACGCCCTACCAGGTGCTGTGCGGCTCCACCAACTTCAGTTTCCGCGGCTGTTATGTGCAGAACAACAATGCGCTGTTGTTCAAGCACCCCGAGGTGGCCGACCTGTTCGGTCGAGTCTTCGAGGCCGGCTTCAACGACCCGAAGCACTTCGCGGCCAGCGACCTGGCGCAGAAATGGCACGTTATCGAAACCGCCACCGCGACGGCTCCGGGCCCGCGCCTGCATTTCTGCTTCTCGCCGCACGACCACAGCGACCTGTCGCTCAGCCCGATCGGCGGCGCGATCGACCAGGCAAACAGCAGCGTGCTGTTCAACATCGCCTTCCTCAACCAGATCACCAGCGGGCCCCTGTACGAATCGATCCGCCGCCTGTACAAGCGCCCGGTCTTCAACTACGGCGTGAGCGACAAGCCCTCGGGCATGGATGTCATCAAGCCGGACGGCACCTCGGCCGAAGTGGACTTCGCCTACCTCGCCAAATACGCGCCGGAACCGTTTCGCAGCGAGTGGTCGGGCGGCAGCGGGATTTCCGTGCACAACAAGTTTGTCGTCACCGATTTCAACCTGCCGAGCGCCAAGGTCTTCACCGGTTCCTCGAACCTGTCGGTCTCGGGGGAAGAAAAAAACGGCGATCACCTGATCCTGATCGAGGACCAGAAAATCGCCGTGGTCTATGCCATCGAGGCCCTGCTGGTGTTCGACCACCTGCACTTTCGCAGTGTGATGCAACAGGCCTTCACGACCGCCGATGGGACCCAGGGGAAGCAGCCAGCGCCACTGTTGCTGAAAAAACCCACGGTGATCTCGGGTCAGCCCGCCTGGTTCGCGGCTTACTACGTCGAGGGTTCGCAAAAACAGGGCGACCGGCAGTTGTTCTCTCATTGAGAGGCGCACTGTCGAACGCCGCCAGGCGCCGGGAGGCGCTCAGGCCCCGCCGGCGCCCGGGCGCGTCAAACCGAGTAGATCATGCAGCCGATCGCACCGGCCTCGTGGTAGATCGCGTGGCCGCTATTCTCCACCGTGAACCCGCGCAGCGTGCGCTTGGCCTCGTCGCTGTAGGCCAGGGCCACCACCCAGCGGGCCTCGACGGGCTCGGTGTATTTAGTGATCTTCTCGATGTCCTTGCGGGTTTCCGCCAGCAGTTTGTTGCCGGCGTTGGTGGCGCTCTCGACTTTCACCTCGATGGCATAGGTCTCGACGCCCTGGCTGGCCAGGACGTCCAGGTGCAGGGCCTGGTTCGGCGGCGGGTACGGCACTTCGCGGGCCACGCCCAGGTGGGCCGCGCGCAGCAGCATGAGGAATTCGACCTGGAACCAGACTTCCCAGGCCGCGCCCGTGCTGATGGCGGCCTCGATGCGCGAGTGGTCGCTCAAGATAATGTGGCTGAGTTCGGTGTTGTTCATCGGGCGTTCCCTCTGTGAGTTGGTAGAGAGAGGAACGCACCGACGGCGCCGCTGTGAATGCCGAGCGCGAAGAATGCGCAGCAGCCGGCCTGCCGGCTGCTGTCAGCCTCACGGTTTTATTTTTCGATAGACACGAGGCTGGCCGCGCCACCCTCCAGGCGGAAGGTAAAGGTCACCCGCTCGCCCACCTCCAGCCCTGCCAACTGCTCCGCGGTCGCGGCGAAGGCCATGGTCATCGGCGGCCATTGCACGGCGGGAACGGCGCCGTGGGCGATGGTCACCCGCCGCTTCTGCGGATCGATGGCCTTGATCGTGCCTTCGGCAGTGGCCTCTGGCGCCTTCGCGGTTGCCTGTTTCATCGGCATGCCATCCATGCTCATGCCCTGCATGTCGTTCATGTTCATGCCGGGCATTTCTTCTGCCCAGGCTGCAAGAGACAGCGCCGCCAGGGTAGCGGCCATAACGATGCGTATCGGTTTCATAGGTCTTTTCCTTCGGTGATGGAGGCAACGGGGAGAGGCCGGCGGCGCATCAGGCGATAGGCCGCCGGGATGACGAACAGGGACAGCAAGGGCGCGGTGAGCATGCCGCCGACCATGGGCGCGGCGATGCGGCTCATCACTTCGCTGCCAGTGCCGCCGCCCAGCAAGATCGGCAGCAGGCCGGCGATGATCACCGCCACGGTCATGGCCTTGGGGCGCACGCGCTGCACCGCACCTTCGCGGATCGCCGCGAGCAACCCGGGTTCGTGGTCCTCGCCGCTTTCCTGGCGTTCGGCCCAGGCGTTTTTCAGGTACAGCAGCATGATCACGCCGAACTCGGCGGACACCCCGGCCAGGGCGATAAAGCCGACGCCGGTGGCCACCGACAGGTTGAACCCCAGCCAGTAGAGGAACCACGCCCCGCCCGTGAGGGCGAACGGCAGCGTGGCCATGATCAGCACGGCCTCGTCGACGCGGGCGAAGGTCAGGTACAGCAGCACGAAGATGATCAGCAAGGTGGCCGGCACCAGCAGCTTGAGCCGGGCGTTGGCCCGTTCGAGAAACTCGAACTGCCCGGAATAACTCAGGCTCATGCCCGGCTGTAACCGCACCTGCTCGCCGACCGCGCGGCGCAGGTCGGCGACCACCGAGGCGATATCCCGCTCGCGCACATCGACATAGACCCAGCCCGAAGGCCGCGCGTTTTCGCTCTTGAGCATCGGCGGGCCGTCGCTGACCTTGATCCGCGCCACGGTGCCGAGGGTGATCTGCAAACCCTGCGGGGTGTAGATCGGCAACTGTTCCAGGCCGTCCAGGGAGTCGCGCCACTCGCGGGGGTAACGCAGGTTGATCGGGAACCGCGCCAGGCCCTCGACCGTCTCGCCGATGTTCTCGCCGCCGATGGCGCCGGCGACGATCGCCTGCACGTCGGCGATGTTCAAGCCGTAGCGCGCGGCCGCCGCGCGTTGGATATCGACGTCGATGTAACGCCCGCCGGTCAGCCGCTCGGCCAGCGCCGAACTGACCCCGGGCACCGTCCTGGCCACCCGTTCGACGGCCTGGGTCGCCACGTCGATCTGCTGCAGGTCGCTGCCGCTCACCTTGACCCCGATCGGGCTCTTGATCCCGGTGGCGAGCATGTCGACGCGGTTGCGGATCGGCGGGATCCAGATATTGGTCAAGCCCGGGACCCGCACCACCCGGTCCAGCTCCGCCACCAGTTTTTCCGCGGTCATGCCCGGGCGCCATTGCTCATGGGGCTTGAACTCAATGGTGGTTTCGAACATCTCCAGCGGCGCCGGGTCGGTGGCGGTTTCCGCGCGCCCGGCCTTGCCGAACACATGCTCGACCTCCGGCACGGTCTTGATCAGCCGGTCGGTCTGTTGCAGCAGTTGCGCGGCCTTCTGCGCCGACAGCCCGGGCAAGGCCGAGGGCATGTACAGCAGGTCGCCTTCGTCCAGCGGCGGCAGAAACTCGCCGCCCAGGCGCGAGATCGGCCACAGCGCGCTGAGGAACACCAGCAGCGCCACCAGCAAGGTCGTCCGCGGTCGGCGCAATACCCCGTCGAGGGCCGGTTGGTAGACACGGATCAACCAGCGGTTCAGCGGGTTCTGTCGCTCGCTGGGGATCCGCCCGCGAATCCAGTAGCCCATCAACACCGGCACCAGGGTCACCGACAGCCCCGCCGCTGCGGCCATGGCGTAGGTCTTGGTGAACGCCAGCGGGCCGAACAGCCGCCCTTCCTGGGCCTCGAGGGTAAACACCGGAATGAACGACAAGGTGATGATCAACAGGCAGAAGAACAGCGCCGGCCCGACCTCGGTCGCCGCCTCGGTCATCACCTGCCAGCGCGCCTCGCCTTGCAGGGTCTGCCCGGGATGGGCGTGATGCCAGGCTTCGAGCTTCTTGTGGGCGTTCTCGATCATCACCACCGCGGCATCGACCATGGCGCCGATGGCGATGGCGATCCCGCCCAGGGACATGATGTTGGCGTTGAGCCCCTGGTGGCGCATGACGATAAAGGCCAGCAGCACCCCGACCGGCAGCGAGATGATCGCCACCAGGGAGGAGCGCAGGTGCCAGAGGAAGACCCCGCAGACCAGGGCGACGACGAGGAACTCTTCCAGCAGCTTGTGCCCGAGGTTTTCCACCGCGCGGTCGATCAGCTTGCTGCGATCGTAGGTGGTGACGATCTCCACCCCCGCCGGCAGGCTGTGTTTCAGCTCGTCGAGCTTGGTCTTGACCGCGGCGATGGTCTCGCGGGCGTTCTTGCCGCTGCGCAGGATCACCACGCCGCCCACCGCCTCGCCCTCGCCGTCGAGTTCGCCGATACCGCGGCGCATCTCCGGGCCGAGTTGCAGGCTGGCGACATCGCCCAGGGTCACCGGCACCCCGTCCGCCCCCAGCTTGAGCGGAATCGCGCGAAAGTCGTCGAGGCTCTTCAGGTAGCCGGAGGCGCGCACCATGAATTCGGTTTCCGCCAGCTCCAGCACCCCACCGCCGGTTTCCTGGTTGGCCTTGCCGATCGCCTCGCGCACCTGGGCCTGGGTGATGCCCTGGCTGGCCAGTTTCAACGGGTCGAGCTGCACCTGGTACTGCCTGACCATGCCGCCCACGGTGGCCACTTCGGCGACGTTGGGAAGGGTCTTGAGCTCGAACTTGAGGAACCAGTCCTGCAAGGCGCGCAGTTGCCCCAGGTCATGCCCGCCCGTGCGGTCCACCAGGGCGTACTGGAAAACCCAGCCGACCCCGGTGGCATCCGGCCCCAGCGCCGGCTTGGCGCTGGCCGGCAGGCGGCCCTGGATCTGGCTCAGGTACTCCAGGACCCGCGAGCGCGCCCAGTACAGGTCGGTGCCGTCCTCGAACAGCACGTAGACGAAGCTGTCGCCGAAGAACGAATAACCGCGCACGGTCTTGGCCCCGGGCACCGAGAGCATGGTGGTCGCCAACGGGTAGGTCACCTGGTTCTCGACAATCTGCGGCGCCTGCCCGGGATACGGCGTGCGGATGATCACCTGCACGTCCGACAGGTCGGGCAAAGCGTCGACCGGCGTGCTCTGCACCGACCAGATGCCCCAGGCGCTGACAAACAGGGTCGCCAGCAGCACCAGGAAACGGTTGGCCACCGACCAACGAATCACTGCGGCGATCATGGCCGGCCCTCCATCTGCTCCAGGGGCTCGGCGACCAGCCCCTTGAGGCTGGCCTCCGAATCCAGCAGGAACTGCCCGGACGCCACCACCTGCTGCCCCTCCTCCAGGCCTTGCAGGATCGCGGTCTTGCCGGCGTTGTCCGGCCCCGGGCGGACCTCCACCGGACGGTAGCGGCCGGCATCCTCGGCGAGCATCACCAGCGCCCGGCGCCCGGTGCGGATCACCGCCTCGCTGGGCACCCACAGCACCTCTTGCGGGGTGGCCCGCGTCAGGTTGACCTGGGCGGTCATGCCCGGCCGGAGCCGGCCGTCCGGGTTAGGCAGCTCGATGCGCACGCGCAAGGTGCGGCTCTGGGCATCGGTCTCCGGCAGGATCGTGCCGACCCGGCCCTGGATCGCCGCCCCCGGAAAAGCCGGCAGCCGTGCCTCGGCCGCCTGTCCCACGCCAATCGATCCGGCCTGCGCCTCCGGCACCGCCACCACCAGCCAGACCGGGTCCAGGCCATTGATCCGGGCCAGGGTCTGGCCGGCGCCCAGGGTCATGCCTTGGCGCACGTTCAGCGCTTGCAGGACCCCACCGATGGGGCTGCTCAGGGTCAGGCTCGGTTGCACCTTGCCGCTGCGTTCGAGCTGCGCGATCAGCGCCGCCGGCATGCCGCTCAGGCGCAGCCGCTGGCGCCCCGCCGCGATCAGGCCGGCATCGCCGTGGCCCCTGAGAGCGAGGAACTCTTCCTGGGCCGCCGTCCATTCCGGCACCAGCACATCCGCCAGGGCCGCGTTGGCCTCGAGCACATCGCCCGGCGCCCGGGCATAGACCCGCTCGACGAAACCCGCGGCGCGCGACTGCACCAGCGCGACGTCGCGCTCGTTGAGGGCCAGCACCCCGACCGCCTCGACCTCGGCGGCAAAGACTCCGCGGGTCACTGTGGCCAGGCGTACGCCGAGGTTCTGCGCCAGGCCCGGGTCGATCCGCACCGCCGCCGTTTCGCCCTGGGCATCGGCATAGCGAGGCACCAGTTGCATGTCCATAAAGGGCGATTTGCCCGGTTTGTCGAACCGCTGTTGCGGGTACATCGGGTCATACCAATACAACGCCTTGGCATCGGCGGCCGCAGCTTGCTCGACAACGGGCACCGCCGTGGCGCCGAGACGCGGCTGGGCCAGCCAGTAGCCCGTCGCCAGCCCCAGGCCGATGCAGAGGCCGGCCAGCGCGGTGATTTTCCAGGTATGCGGGTTCATTGCGCGGACTCCCCATAAGCGAAATACAGGCGGGCACCGGTCAGGGCGCGCTGTTCTTCGAGGTCGATTTGTTTGAGGCGGGCGTCGATCAGTTCGCGGCGGGCGGCCACCAGGGCCGTCAGCTCGCCCTTGCCGGCGCGGTAACTGGCCAGGCTCAGGCGGACCTTTTCCCCGGCCAGCGGCAGCAGGCTGTCCTGGTTGCGGCGCACGGCGCGATCCAGGCGTCGATAGTCGGCCAACTGGTCTTGCAACTGCTGGGCGTGCTCGCGGGACAGTGCCTCGCGCTCGGCTTCCAGTTGGCTCAGCTCGGCCTGCCGGGCGGCAATCGTCGGGTTCTGCCGCGAACCGGGGAACAGCGGCAAATCCCAGGAAAACTGCACGCTGACCATGTCGCCGAACTCACGGCCACGGCGCTGGTAGTCCAGCTCCCAGCTCCAGTCCGAGTGTTTCTGCGCCTCGGCTTCATGGACCCTGGCCTGCGCCTCGCGGGTCATGGGCGCAAAGGCCGCCAGCTCGGGGTGGTGCTGCAACCGATGGGCATAACCGGCAGGGTCCACCGGCCATTCGGGCAGACGGCCCGTCGGCGGCTGATTGGCGGCGACGCCGATCCAGCGCTTGAGCGCGGCCTGCGCCTGGGCCCGCTGGCGCGTCAGCTCGTCCTCGCGCTCTTCCAACTGCGCCGCTTCCTGGCGTGGCGTCAGCGCATCGGCCGGCTGCGCGCGGCCTCCGGCGACCTGCGCCCGCACCACCTCGTCCAGCAGGCGGTTTTCCTGGTAGAAGCCCTGGAACAACGCATCCTTGCGCTCCACCGAGTAGCTGCCGATCCACGCCAGCGCGGTGGCCTGGCGCACATTCAACTGCTCGACCTGGCGCTCGGCGGCCGCGCGTTCGACGGCCGCCGCGGCGACCTCGACCCGGGCCTTGCGCTTGGCGCTGTTGGGCATTTCCTGGCGGACGCCGACCATCTGCATGGTCATGAAGTCCTGGTCGAGGGTCCCGCGGTCCGGGCCGCCAATGGGGTAGTTCTGCACCCCCAGCAACAATTTGGGGTCGGGCAGTTCGCCGGCCGGAATGGCCGCGCTGCTGGCGGCCTGGATTTTCGCGTCCTGGGCGGCCAGCGACGGCGCGCCGGTTTGCGCCAGGCGCAAGGCTTCGTCGAGCGTCAAGGCGCCAGCCAGGCTCGGCCACGCCAGCACGCCTGCCACCAGGCCGGCCACGAGGGACCGTCCTGGGCAATAGCACTTGGAGTTCATCTTGAAAATTCCTGTGATGATCCGCCGCGCGCCCTTCTAAGGCAGGCGCACGGCCACGCCACTGCGCCGAAGCGCAATGGGGTTCAGGGCAATACAGGAATCAGGCGCGGGGCGGTCGCCACACCCCGGATGGGCTTTGGGTGGGCAGGAAATCGCTGGAGAAGGACAGGAGCGCGGGGCCGGGCAAACTGACGGCCGGCTTGACGATCGACACCTGCAACAGGCCGCCGGTCTTGCACTCCTGGCCCGGCTTGCAGGGTTTGCCGTGTTCGGCCGGGGCGTGCAGGTCGTTGCAGCAGTCCATGCCCATGCCGTCCATCATCGCCATGCCCATGGTTTTCATTGGGCAGGGTTCGGTCGGCGCCGGCACGCCCGCCATCCCGCTGAGGGGAAGCGCCAGGCTGAGCAAGCAGATCAGGCAAAACCGCAGATAACGTTTCATGGGCTGGAGTGTAGTGCCGGAAAACCGTTCGAGCCGCGACACCCATCGCCACGGCGACGGCGATATCAGCGGAGCCGAATTAAGCCAGTATTAATCGACCGGAAAAAAACGTCGCCGCTGCGCAAATATTCCGGGCCGCACATTCACGCCAAGGTCGGCGGGCCTTTCAGCTCGACCTGGTTGCCGTCCGGGTCGAAGCAGTAGATCGACCAGCCTTCGCCCTCGGCGCCGTAGCGGGCCATGGCCGGTTCGGCGCGCAGCCCGAAACCCCGCAGGTGAGCGAGCAGCGCCGGTTCGTCGAAGGGTTCGATGCGCAGGCAGATATGGTCGACATTGTGCCCCTCGGCCCCGGCCGCCGCGCCGCCCTGGCGACCAAGCACGCCGTCGACGTCCACCAGATCGATCATCGAGGCGCCCGCCCCGAGGTGGATCATGCCCAGGTCGTCGCGGCGCTTTTTCACTTCGCACCCCAGCACCTGGGTGTAGAAGT
This sequence comes from Pseudomonas chlororaphis, assembly GCF_001921865.1. Classification (GTDB taxonomy): domain Bacteria; phylum Pseudomonadota; class Gammaproteobacteria; order Pseudomonadales; family Pseudomonadaceae; genus Aquipseudomonas; species Aquipseudomonas chlororaphis_D. Next base: position 479,527 of record NZ_MSCT01000009.1, on the reverse strand, counting down.
CCAGGCTGCGCTGCAGGTCCTGGACGCGCAGCACGACATGGTCGAGGCGGGTGACGGTAAAGGCTGGCATCGGCGGTTCTCCTGAAGGGATGGCGGGAGCGGGGTCCGCATAGCTTAGACCAAGGGCCGGACCGTCAAGCCCGGCCCGAATGGCTGGAGATTGCCGCTGCGCAGCGACGTTCGACATCCACCACCCCGGCTGTTTAAATGAGCGCCTTGCGTTTCAAGGTACCCCTTCAATGACTGACGCCTTCCTGGGCAGTTGCCTGTGCGGCGCCGTTGCCTACCAGCTGTCGTCCCGCCCCAGGGCGCTTGCCCACTGCCATTGCAGCCAATGCCGCAAAAGCCACGGCGCGGCCTTCGCCAGCTACGCCAGCGTGCCGCGCGACGACCTGCGCCTGCTCCGCGGCGCCGACAGCCTCAAGGCCTACCCCTCTTCCGAATCCGTGCTCCGACAATTTTGCGGGCAGTGCGGTTCATCGCTGTTCTGGTCCCGCAACCGAGGCGAATACGCCGACTGGATCTCGGTCGCCCTGGGCACCCTGGACACACCGTTCACCGCGCAGAAACAGAGGCACATCCAGGTGGACGCCAAGGCGCCGTGGTACCGGATCGAAGATGCCTGGCCGTAATGCCCATGAACCCGATGCCCACTACAGCAACCTCTACTCTGTATAGAACACCCTCCAACACGCACCTTGAACCGATCCAGACAGGGGAACCGGGATGAGCAGAACACCAGCGCGGCACTACTGGTCATGGGTCTTGCCCACCCTCCTCGCCATCGGCCTGGCGCTGACCGCGGGTTGCTCGAGCAAAGCCTCCAACGCCCGCTATGCGGCAGCGAACGCCGGCTCGAACTGCTACGCCAAGGCCCTGCCCACCGCCGGCGAAGGCGGCCTCGCCTGGGGCCCCACCCTGAACACCGCCAGCCGCAAATCCCTGGACAGCTGCATCCGCTACGCCGGCCGCTCCGGCGGCACACCCAGCACCTGCAAAGTGGTGGTGGCCAAATGCAAAAAATAAGCGCACGACCGCACGCCCTGTAGCAGTTGCCACAAGCCTGACAATACGCAACGCCTGGTTTGGCGGCCGCTGCGCAGCCGTACGCAGCCTCGCAGGCTCGGCAGCGGCTACACCGTTCCGCACAGACCGATAGGCCGCGTTTTTGATCTTGAGCCACTCGCCCATTCAGCCAGCCTGAGGTTGAACGCAATTCCTGTAGCCGCTGCCGAGCCCGCGAGGCTGCGTACGAGGCCGAAGGACTCGCCAAAACTGCCCACGCGGTTTATCAGGAAAAACGCAGTGCCTGGTTTTGCGACTGCTGCGCAGCCGTACGCAGCCTCGCGGGCTCGACAGCGGCTACAGGACGCCGACCGGCAGGTCGCGTTTGGCTCTTGATCTTGATCCACCCTGCCCCGTTCCCAGAGGCCGAGCGCAGGTCTTGCGCAGGGGGCACCTCGGCAGGGATGCCGAGGTAGCCGCGCGGGGCCAGGGATGGCCCCTCGCGGCGGCCCCCGGAGCAAGACCGGAGCGAGGGCATGCCGAGCACCAGCGAGGCACCGAATGGAGGGGCAAGAGCGTTTTGGTTACTTTTGCGCTCTATCAAAAGTGACCCGCCGTAAGGGCGGAACCGCCAGCCGCCACACCCGCAGCAACGGATACGCACCCAATCCAAAAAACGCAGCGCCAGCACCGACGCCATCGCGGGCAAGCCTCGCTCCTACAAGGCATGCCAACAATGACCCGACGCCTGTAGCCGACCGGCAGGCCATCGATCTGCCTCGCAGTCGGCTGCGAAAAGTGCCCGGCCTTTTTTCATGAGGCGCCGGGCGGAAAACCTCAGGTCAACGCGTCAGAAGGGATAGCGACGCGCCGAATGCTGCACGCTGATCCAGTGGTCGCGGGTGAACTCGTCGATCGCCCAGTCGCCGTTGAAGCGCCCGAGCCCGGAGTTCTTCTCCCCGCCGAAGGGCGCGTTGGCCTCGTCGTTCACCGGGATGTCGTTGATATGGGTCATGCCGGCGCGGATCTGCCGGGCGAAGTTCACCCCGCGCTCCAGATTGCCCGTGAACACCGCGCTGGACAGGCCGAACTCGCTGGCATTGGCCAGTTCCAGGGCATGGGCTTCGTCGCGGGCGCGCAGCAGCCCCACCAGCGGGCCGAAGATCTCGTTGCGCGCCAGGTCCATCTCGGCCGTGACCTCGCCATAGACATGGGGCGCCAGCAGATTGCCCTCAAGGCCGCCCTCATACAGCGGTTCGGCGCCCTCGCGGCGGGCCAGCTCGATCTTGTCCCGCAGGCCCTGCAACTGCCGCTCGTTGATCACCGGGCCGATGACCGTCTCGATCAAGTGCGGATCGCCGACCTTGAGACCCTTGACCCGCTCGACGAAGCGCTGGGCAAACGCGTCGTAGAGGCGCTCGTCGACGATGATCCGGTTGACCGCCATGCAGATCTGCCCCTGGTGCAGGAACTTGCCGAACACCGCCGCGTTCACCGCCTGTTCCAGGTCGGCGTCGGCCAGGACCACGAACGGGCTGTTGCCGCCCAGTTCCAGGGCCACGTGCTTGAGGTGCGCGCCGCCGCTGGCAATCCGGCCGATGCCGCGGCCCACCGGGGTCGAGCCGGTGAAGGTGATCAGCGCAGGCACCGGGTGCTCGACAAAGGCGTCGCCGATCTCGCTGCCCGCGCCCACCACCACGCTGAGCACGCCCGCCGGCAAGCCGGCCTCCTCGAAGATCTTCGCCAGCAGCAGGCCGCCGCACACCGGGGTGTCGCTGGCCGGCTTGACCACCACGGCGTTGCCCAGGGCCAGCGCCGGGGCGATGGAACGCTGGGTCAGGTGCAGCGGGAAGTTCCACGGGCTGATGACCCCGACCACCCCCAGGGCGCCGCGATAGACCCGGCTCTCCTTGCCCGGCACGTCGGACTCGAGGATGCGCCCGTGGACCCGCGCCGGAAACGACGCCGACTCCAGGGCGATGGCCCGCGCTGCGCCCCACTCCAGCTGTGCCTTGAGCCGTGTGCTGCCGGACTCGCGAATCAGCCAGTCGACGATTTCCTCGCGGCGCTGGTCGAACACCGCCACCACCCGATGCAACACCTGGGCCCGCGCCGACGGCCCCATGGCCGCCCAGTGCGGCTGCGCCTCGGCGGCCTTGGCGTAGGCGGCGTCCAGGTCCGCCCGGTTGGCCTGGGCCACCTCCAGCAGCCGCGCGCCGTCGAACGGGTTACTCACCACCAGGGCTTTTCCGGCGGCGCCGGCGCGCCACTCCCCGGCGATGGGTTGCAGGTGCAGGTCGGTGTACAACGCTTTGCAATCACTCATGAAAAACTCCTTGTGGACAGGATGTAAACAGAGGACGGGCTGGCCGCGTCAGCCGCTCCAGCCCTGGACAGTTGGCCGCGCGCCGCCACACCCTAGCGGGTTTCGCCCGCGGCCGGGGTAGACGTGCCTAGGGCGCAATGCCCGCCGCGGCCCGCGCTTCGATCAGGCGCAGCAAGCCGAGCAGCGTCTCGGTGTGCGGCACCGCGATCCCGGCCTCACGGGCCCTGGCCAGCACCTCGCCGTTGATCGAGGTGATCTCCGTGGAACGCCCGGCCAGGATGTCTTGCAACATCGACGGTTTGTGCGTCCGGTGTTCGGCAACGGCGAAGGCCACGCTGTCCAGGCAGTGTTGCGCATCGGCGGCAATCCCCTGTGCCCGCGCGACGCTCACCACTTCCAGGACAATCGCCCGCGCCAGCGCCAGGCCTTCGGGCGCGCCGTCCAGTTGCCCTACCGTGCAGCCGGTGACGGCGCACAAGGTGTTCAGGGCGGCGTTGAACGCCACCTTCTCCCAGATGGCGACCCACACTTCGCGGTCCACGCTGCAGTTCAGCCCCGCCGCGTCCAACGCCGCGGCGACCTGGGCGGTGTCCTGCCGTTCGCGACCGTCCAGCGCCAGAATCCGCACCGCGCCCTGGCCGTGGGAGCGCACGTGCGCCGGCCCCGCCATGTCGGCGGGCCAGTTGGTCATGCCGACCAGCACCTGCTCCCGGGCGACGTGGCGGCACAGGGTTTCGGCGTTGCCCAGGCCGTTCTGCAGGGTCAGCACCCGGGTGTGTCCGGCGATATGCCCGGCAATCGCACTCAGCGCGCGGTCGGTGTGCTGGGCCTTGGTGAAGACCAGCAACAGGTCGGGTTGCCCCTGCGCCTGCTCCGGACGGCAGGCCGTCAAGCCGCCGACACGGCGGTCGCCGCGGTCGGTCTCCAGGCGCAGGCCCTGGCGCCCGATGGCCTCCAGGTGCGCGTCGTTGATGTCCAGCAGCGTGACGTTCTGCCCGCTTTCCGCCAGCAGCCCGCCGAACAGCGAGCCCATGGCGCCCGCCCCCAGAATCGTGATGTTCATCGAAGCTCCTTATCAGTGGTGAAGGATCATGGCTTGCCCGGCGCGCGCCGGGGAATGTGCCGCCGCACCAGCACCAGGGCGATCAGCGCCAGGACCATGACCGAGCCCAACAGCGTCAGGTAGCCCTGGGCGCCGCCCTGGGTGATGACCGTGGCGCCGGCGAACGCACTGAGGATCGCCCCCAGGCGGCCGAACGCCAGGGCCGACGCAGTGCCCGTGGCGCGCACCCCGGTGGGGTAGATAAAGGCGCACAGCGCATACAGGGTCGACTGCACCGCGTTGACGAACAGGCCGTGCACGCCGAACCCGAAGATCAGCAGGCTGGCGTTGCGCTCCACGTCCACCGCCTGCATGGCGAAGGCACTGGCCGCGCCGCCCGCGCAACAGATCAGCAGCGGCCAGAACGAACCCCAGCGCGTCATCGCGACCGCGCACAGCAAGGCGCCGATCACCCCGCCGAGGTTGTAGGCCGTCAGCCCGGAGCCGGCCATCGTCAACGGCAAGCCTTCGGCCAGGAGCATGGTCGGCAGCCAGCTGAAGGCGCTGTAGACGGCGGTCAGGCACATGAAGAACGCCACCCAGATAGCCAGGGTATCGCGCCCGTAACCGGGGGCAAACAAGCCCCGAACGCCACCTTGCCGCTCGTTCTTCTGCTCCAGCGCATCGGTGTAGCGCATGCCCTCGGGCATGGGCCGGCCCATGCGCGCCAGCAACGCGCTCAACTCGGCCCAGCGTTGCGGCCGACGGGCGAGAAACCGCGGCGACTCCGGCAACGTCGCCAGCAGCAACAGGCTCAGGACGATGGGCAGGCTGCCGCCGACGAAAAACAACGTGCGCCAGCCGTACAGCGGCAAGACGTGGGAAGCGAACAGCCCCGCGAGCATGCCGCCCAGGGGGACGCAGACGATGGTCGCCGTCACCGCCAGGGTGCGCCGGCGCGCCGGGGTGAATTCGGCGGTCATGGTGGTGGCGCTGGGCAGCGCGCCGCCGATCCCCAGCCCGGCGACGAAACGCAGCGCCGCCACGGTCAACGCGTCCGGCGCCAGGCCGATGGCGCAGGTGGCCGTGCCGAACACCAGCACGCTGGCGATCACCGCCATGCGCCGCCCGAAACGGTCGGCGAACAGCCCGGCGCAGGCGCTGCCGATGCCCATGCCAATCAGCCCGGCCGCCACCGCCGGGGCAAACGCCTCGCGGGTGATCCCCCATTCCTTGATCATCAGCGGGATGGCGAAGCCGATGAGCTGGCCGTCGAAACCGTCCATCACGATGGAGAGCGCGGCCAGCAACACCACGATCTTTTGCATCCCGGTATAGGGACCGTCATCCAGCAAGGTGCCGATATCGGCATGGCCGGCACCGGGGCGCGGTTGAACGGGCACGGCATCCAGCCCTTCACTGAGTGAAGTCGTGTTCATAACCACCTCTTTTTATTCTTGTGGGGTGTGCGCAAATGCGCTGGGTAACACCGGGCACGAGGCCCGGCGGCAAACGCTTCAAGGTTCGATGGTGAGCGTCGGCACCTCGATCAAGACCGGGCGGTTGCCCGCCAGCGCCGCGCTGAAGGCCGTGGCGAACTCGGCGCCGGTCGCGGCCTGCACCGCGTGCACGCCGTAGCCGCGGCCGATGGCGCAGAAATCCAGGCCCGGCACGTCCAGCCCCGGGGCGTCGCTGACCTGCAGCACGTCGGCAAACCAGCGCAGGGCGCCGTAGGTGCCGTTCTTGAGGATGATGAACACCACCGGGATGCCGTACTGCGCGGCCGTCCACAAGCCGGTGATGCCGTAGTTGGCCGAGCCGTCGCCGATGATCGCCACCACCCGCCGCTGCGGGGTCGCCAGTTGCACGCCGACCGCGGCCGGCAAACCGAAACCGAGGCCGCCGGCGGCCGGGAAGAAGTAGCTGCCGGGTTCGCGCATCTCCACCCGTTGCCAGAACGCGCCCACGGTGGAGGTGGACTCCTTGACGTAGATCGCGTCCTTCGGCGCCAGTTGGTCGATCAGGTCGAACACGGTTTCCGGGCGCAGCAGGCCGCCCGCCTCGCGCACCGGTTCCGGCCGCGGCAAGGCGCTCGGCAACGGCCGCGCGCTCTGCTCCACGGCGCCGACCAGGGCCTCGAGGGTCTGGGCGATATCGCCCACCAGCGCGTCGCCCATGGGCGCCCGTGCCGCCTCGCCGGGGTCACAGGTCAGGTGCACCAGTTGGCACTCGGCCGGCAGGTAATCGCCCGGGGCGTATTGGTGGTAGCGGAACACCGGGGCGCCGACCACCAGGATCAGGTCATGGTCGGCCAGGCAGCGGCTGATCCCGGCGATGGCCGCCGGCAGCACGCCGCGAAAACACGGGTGGCGGGTGGGGAACGGACAGCGCGACGCGGACGGCGCGACCCAGGCCGGCATGCGCAGTTTTTCCGCCAGCCGCACCGCCAGGCCGTTGCCGCGGCTGCCGTCGACATCCGGCCCGAGCACCAGCACCGGATTGCGCGCCGCCGCCAGCCGCGCCGCCAACCCCTGCAACTGCGCCGCCGAAGGCAGGCCGGCGACGGCCACCTGGCGCCGCGCCAGATGCTCGACCCCGGCCGGCGCCGCGCTGGCCCAGTCGTCATAGGGAATCGACACATACACCGGCCCGCGCGGCGCCAGGCTGGCCATGTGGATCGCCTGGCTCAGGGTGCGCGGCACGTCCTGGGCCGAGGCCGGTTCGTGGCTCCATTTCACCAGCGGCTTGGGCAGTTGCGCGGCGTCGACGTTGGCCAGCATCGCTTCCACCCCGATCATCGAGCGCACTTGCTGGCCGGCGGTGATCACCAGCGGGCTGTGGGAATACCAGGCATTGGTCAGCGCGCCCATGCCGTTGCCGGTGCCGGCGGCGGCATGCAGGTTGACGAAGGTCGGTTGGCCGGTGGCCAGCGCATAACCGTCGGCCATGCTCACCACGGCGCCTTCATGCAGGCCGAGGATGTAGCGGAAGTCCTCGGGAAAACCCTTGAGAAACGGCAACTCGTTGGAGCCCGGATTACCAAAAATGGTGGTCAGGCCTTGCTCGCGGAGAATCTCGTAGGACACGCTGTGAACGGTTTTCATAAGGACCCTTGCTGGTGGATTTCGGGGTACTCTTGCAGCCGCTTTAAAATTGATCAAATCGATACTATTTCTATCAAGAATAAAATCCGTCTATATCCGAGGCCCGGCATGAGCCACATCGACCTGAACCTGGTCCGCACCTTCGTCACCCTCTACGAAGCCCGCAGCGTGACCCTCGCCGCCGAGCGCCTGTTCGTCACCCAGCCCTCGGTCAGCTACGGCCTGGCGCGCCTGCGCGAGCTGTTCGACGACGTGCTGTTCAGCCGCACCCGCGAGGGCATCCAGCCGACGTTCGTCGCCGACCAGCTGTACCCAACCCTGCGCGAATCCCTGACGCGCATCGAAGGCGCGGTGCAGAGCTGCCGCCAGTTCGACCCGGCGCATACCGAGCGACGCTTTCGCATCGCCCTCTCCGACCTCGGCGAAATGGGCTTCCTGCCGCTGATCCTCGCGCGCCTGAACCGCGACGCGCCGCGGGCCGAAGTCGAGGTCCTGCCGCTGCAGGTGGACCAGGTCGGCGAGTGGCTCGCCAGCGGCAAGATCGACGCCGCGATCTGCCGCCACCCGGTCCCCGGCACCCGCAGCCAGGCGCTGATGCACGAGCGTTATGTGTGCCTGCTCAGCGCCGCCCACCCGCGCATCGGCCCGCGGCTGAGCCTTGAACAGTTCCTTGCCGAGCGCCACGTCACCGTGACCCGCACCACCGGCCACGGCAGCGTCGAAGACGTGCTCAAAGGCATGAACGTGGAACGCCGCATCAGCCTGCACGTGCCGCACTTCTCGGTGCTGCCGAAGATCATTCCCGGCACCGACCTGCTGGCCGTGCTGCCGGCGCAGATCGCCCGGCTGTTCATCCATGAAGGCGGCCTGAAGATGCTCGAACTGCCGTTCCAGGTTGCCGAGTTCGACGTTTCCCTGAACTGGCACCCCAACAGCGACAGCTCCGCCGCGCTGCGCTGGTTCTGCGCCACGGTGGCCGACGCGATCATCAGCGGGCAAGGCTAGGCGCCGGCCGCCACATCTTGTAAAGCTTCCCCGGCCCGGCCCCGGCGAAAAGATGACGATGGCGGCGCGCGTATCTGTTAAAACGCGTTTTTATCCGCGCGGTGCCGCAGCCCATGTCGTTGTCCTTCCTTTCGCGTTGGCGCCTTCGCCGCTGGCCGCTGCTCGCCATGGCCGCCCTGCTGGTGGGGCTGCCCGTGGGCTGCCAGGTCCTGGAACACAAGGAGCGCGAGCTGGTGTTCCGTGTCGAGCCAGGCAACGCCAGTTGGTATCGCGGCCTACCGGCCGGGGTTCGCGAGCTGGAGTTCAAGGGCGCAAGCCTCAAACCCGAGCAGAACATCCATGCCTGGTGGTGGCCGGCCAAACGCGCCGACGCCCCGGCCATCCTGTACCTGCACGGGGTGCGCTGGAACCTGACCGGGCAACTGTTTCGCATCGAGCAACTGCATGCCCTGGGGTTCTCGGTGCTGGCCATCGACTACCGCGGGTTTGGCCAGAGCCTGGGCGAGCCGCCTTCGGAAACCAGCGTCTACCAGGACGCGCAGATCGCCTGGGAGCAGTTGCAACGCCTGCAACCCGACGCGCGCAAACGCCTGATCTACGGCCATTCCCTGGGCGGCGCGGTGGCCGTGGAGCTGGCCGCGCGAGTGGCGCAACAGGCGGCCAGCGACGGCACGCCGATTGCGGCCCGCGGGCTGATCGTCGAATCCTCGTTCACCTCCCTGGCCGATGTCGCCGCCGCGCTGGGCAACACCTCGCTGCCGGTGCGCTGGCTGCTGTCGCAGAAGTTCGACTCCCTGGACAAGATCGCCCACGTCGGCATGCCGCTGTTGCTCGTCCACGGCCTGGACGACCGCTACGTGCCCGCACGCTTCAGCGAGCAATTGTTCAACGCCGCGCGCCAGCCCAAGCAACTGTTGCTGGTGCCCGGAGCCACCCACAACAACAGCATGCGCCTGGCCGGCGAGCGTTACCGCAAGGCCCTGGACGCCCTGCTGCATGCCCCGCTGCCACCGAACGTCGCGGCCGCGCAAGCGCCCCATGGCCCCACCGGCTAAGCCGGAGCGCTGGCGCTGTGCCACGGCCTTTTGCCCCCTCGAACAGGCGATGCCCGGGCATTCCTTAGACAACCTGTAACAACCTCGGCTGGCCTCGCCGGCGGCTTGTATGAGATGGTCCGCGGTTGATTGTTTTGGAGGTATGTCATGACTACATTTCAATTCATCGCAGGCATGGTCTTTTGTCTGGCGGGCCTGGGCGTGAGGGCCTACCTCACCGTGCAGCGTCCAGGGGAAGAAAAGGCCTGGCGCTCGCCAGAGGCGCGCAAAGCCGCCAAGTAAGCCTTGCCCCTGCCCCGAATACCGTTAGCCGGACCCCATGAAAAATGCCCGTATCTTGCGATACGGGCATTTTTTTTCAGCGCGGGTTTACCCCTCGAAGCATCAGAAATCCCACTTGGTGGTGAGCATCAGGTTGCGCGGCTCGCCGTAGTAGGTGGTGTCGAAGTTGCCCAGGCCCGTCAGGTACTTTTTGTCGAAGACGTTGTTGGCGTTGACGGTGAAACTCAGGTGCTCGTTGTACTGGTAGCGCGACATCAGGTCGACCAGGCTGTAGCCGCCCTGGCGGATCCGCGTGTAGTCGCCGACGGTGGCGCTGTAGATCTTGCCGTAGTAGCCGCTCTGCCAGCTGATGCCGCCGCCGACCGTGACCTGGTCCAGCACGCCGGGCAGGCGGTAGGTGGTGAAGACCCGCGCCGCGTGCTCCGGTCGGGTGGTGGACAGCGGATAGCCGAAGATCCGCTGTTCGTCGGCATCGCGTGTACGGGCGTAGGTGTAGCCAGCGGACAGGTTCCAGCCCTTGCGCAGCTCGCCGGCCAGTTCCAGCTCCACGCCCTTGGTGGTGGTGCCGTCGATGGCCTTGTAGATGCCTTCGTTGGTGATCGGGTTGGTGCCGATGGACTCGGCGACGTTGTCCTGTTCGATACGGAACAGCGCCAGGCTGGCGTTCAGCGCGCCGTCCAGGTAAGCCGCCTTGAGGCCGGTTTCGTAGCTCTTGCCCTCGACCGGCGCCAGGGTCGTGCCGGCATCGTCCTTGTAGATCTGCGGCTGGTAGATCGAGGTGTAGCTGGCATAGACCGAGTAGACATCGTCCAGGTCGTAGACCACCCCGGCGTACGGCGTGACCACTCCATGTTCCTTGTAGCTGGCGTGGGTGTCGTCCAGCCCGGCGCCGGCGTTGTAGCGGTAGTCCTCGTCGTACTTGAAGGTGCTCAGGCGGCTGCCGAGGATAAACGACAGATCGTCGGTCGGGCGCAGGCGGGTCGCCAGGTACACCGCGTTCTGGCTCTGGGTGCGCTGGTACTTGCCGTTTTTCGGGAATTCCTGTTCCGGCAGCTTGCCGTTCCAGTCGTAGATGCTCCCCGGCACCAGGCCGAACGCGCTGGTGTCGTAGGTGGCGCCGGTCTGCCGCGAATGGGAAGCCATGACGCCGGCCACCAGGTCATGCTCGCGGCCGCCCAAAGTAAATGGCCCGGAGACATTCACATCGGCGGTGTTCTGTACGCGGTGGCCTTCCCAACGGCCCCAATACAGGAACATGCCTTCGCCGGTGGTCCGGTCCGGGTTGCCGCCGCTGGCCGAGGCCAGGCGGGTATCGTGGTCGGTGGTCTTCTGGTCGAGGCTGACCTTGAGTTTCCAGTCGTTGGCCAGCGCCTGTTCCAGGGCGGCGAAATAGGTCACGGAATCGAAATCGCGGCGGCTCCAGTCCGCCCCCGGGTTGAAGCTGCGGGAGAAATCGGTGCGGCCGCCGTCGGCGAAGTAGGTCGGGTTACCGGTCCAGGACGTGCCGCGCGGCGTCACGCTCTGCTGGTCGATCCCCAGGGTCAGCAGGGTGTCCGGCGTCAGGTCGGCCTCGAGGATGCCGTAGAACAGGTCCTTCTTCTGGCTGTAGTGGTCCAGGTAGGAATTGCGGTCCTGATAGGCGCCGACCACACGCCCGCGCACGCTGCCAGACTCGTTCAACGGGCCGGAAATATCGCCCTCGCTGCGGTAGTTGTCCCAGGAACCGGCGGTGCCGCTGATCGAGGCCTTGAATGCCTTGGTCGGCTTCTTGCGTATCAGGTTGACGGTGGCGGACGGATCGCCCGAACCAGTCATCAGGCCAGTGGAGCCCTTGACGATTTCGATGCGGTCGAAGGTCGCCGTGTCGACGTAGGTCGCCGCTTCGCCGTAGACCCCATCGTAGATACGGTTGACGCCGTCGTACTGGTAGTTGGTGATGGCGAAGCCGCGGGTGGAGAACTCCATGCGGTCGCTGTCGTAGGCCTGCTGGGTGATGCCCGGGGTATTGCGCAGAACATCACCGACCGCCTGCGCGCCGTGGTCGTCCATCTGCTGGCGGGTGACCACCGTCACCGATTGCGGGGTCTCGCGAATCGACAGCGGCAGCTTGGTCGCCGTCTGCGTCACGCCCGTGGTGTAGGAACCCGTGCCTTCGGTGGTTTCGCCCAACTGCTGGCCGCCGATGGTGGTCGCGTCCAGTTGCAGGGGCCCGTCGCGCTCCGGCAGTTTTTCCAGCATCACGCTGGCGCTGCCGGTCGCGCGCCAGGTCAGGCCGCTGCCCTGGAGCATCTGCCCGAGGGCGTCGCGTGGTTCCTGGCGGCCGCTGACCGCATGGCTCGACTTGCCCTGCACCATGTTGCCGTCGTAGATCACCTGCAAGCCGCTCTGCGCCGCCAGGCGATTGAGCGCGCTGCCCAAGGGCTGGACGCCGATCTCCAATGGCACCGGCTCGGCCAGGACCAGCCCCGGGGCCAGGGCGCACAGCAAGGAGATCCGGCTCAGGGCCGGTGCCAGGGATCGGCCCTGAAAACCTGGGAATAGCGGACGCTGCATCGGGGTTCCTCTCTAATGAATACGAAGCATTATCGTTTTTAGAGAAGAAAGACGGGCGAGCCGCGCGGACCCGTAAAAATAATTCAGCCGCGGCTGCGGAACACCGTCAGGTAGCCGGTGTAGTGCTGGATTTTCAGCGGGAACACCTGCTCCAGCGTGGCCAGGCCTTCGTCGAGACGATCGAGCTGGAAAGTGCCGCTGACCTTGAGTTCGCGCAACCGGTCGTCGCCGATCAGCATGAAGCCCGGGCGATAGCGTTCGAGCTGTTCGAGCACCTGGGCCAGGGGCGCCTGGTCGAATACCAGCCGCCCGTGCCGCCAGGCCAGGGCGTTGTCGGTATCGACCGGGTGTTTCGCACCCAGGCCCGCGGCTTGCCGCGCCACCGCCTCGCCGGCCTGCAACACCACCTGGGAAGCGGCGTCGCTGACCGCGACCCGGCCACGGGCGACGATGACCTGCGCCTGCGGCCCCTCGCGGCGCACCGCGTACACCGTCCCCAGCGCCGTGGCCCGCACCTCCCCCGCTTGCACGCTGAACGGCCGCGCCGGGTCGTGGGCCACGTCGAACAGCGCTTCGCCCTTGCGCAGGACGATCTGCCGCGCGTTCGGCGTCAATTGCACATCCAGCGCGGAGTCCGCGTCGAGGGTGATGCGCGAACCGTCGGCCAGCTGGATCTGTTGCTGCTCGCCTTGCGCGGTGCGGTAGTCGGCATCCCAGGCATTCTGGCGGACCAGCAACACGCCCAGGCCCAGCAGCAATACCGCGGCGCTGGCCAGCGCCCAGTGCCGGCGCGACGGACGCCGGGCTTGCGGCGCGGCCAGTTGCCCGCCCAGTTGCCACAGCCGCCGGGCCTCGACGAAGGCCTGTTGATGGGCCGGGGCCTGCTCGCACCAGGCGCGGGCCGCGGCGATGTCGGCGGGCTGCGCATCGCCCGAAGTCAGGCGAATCACCCAGGCATGGGCAACGCGGTGAACCTCGGGTTCGGGGGCGTGGGAGAGAGGCTGATCGTGCATGGCGGTCAACGGTGCAGGCATTGGCGGAGAAAGTCGAGGGCCGTGGCCAATTGTTTTTCCACGGTGCTGACCGAAACGCCCAGTTGCCGGGCCACCTCCTTGTGCGGCAGACCTTGCAGGCGGCACAGCAGGAAAATCTGCTGGCACTGTGCCGGCAGCCGCAGCAGCGCCGCGTCCATCGCCGCCAGCTCGCGCTGGGAAGCGACCACGTCGAACAGCTCGGGGCTCTCCCCCGTGACCTCGTAGAGATAGGCCATGCCCTGGTCATGCTGGTCCCGCGTGCCCCGGCTGCGGGCGTGGTCGATGGCCAGGTTGTGGGCCACGCGGAAGATGAACCCGCGCAGGTTCAGCACCGGTTTGCGCGGCGGCTGGCGCAGCATGCGCAAGTAGGTTTCCTGGGCAAGGTCGGCGGCGGTCTCGGTATTGCGCAAATGCCGATACAGAAACGAGCGCAACTCTCCCGCATGGGTCTTGAAGGCCAGTTCCAACTCTTCGGTGGTCATGCTCGACATTCGCTGCGGTGTCATGCGACGGAAAGGCCGCAGACTCTAAAGATAACCGTTCGCATTTACAATGCGCCGCGTCATATATTTGCACCCGCGAAAAACCCGCGCTTCGCGCGCGCGCCCCCTGGCAAAATAAGCACCCTGCCCCCGCCCAGCCGAGACCGTCCTCATGCCAAGCACCGCCGCCCTCACCGCCCGCGAGGTCTGCCAGGTCCTCAGGGATCTGGCCCTGGGTACGCGCACCCCGGGCCCGTCGAGCCACCGCGTGCAGCGGGCCGACCACAGCGACCAGGTGCTGTTCGAGACCGACGGCTGGACGCTGACCCTGGTCAACCATGGCCAGACCCTGAGCCACTGCGAAGCCTGCCGCGCGCCCGACGGCCGAAGTGAAACGCTCGACGCCTGGCAGCGCTACGGCACCGACCCGGTCAAGCTTTTGAGCATCTGGGAACATGAGCAATTGCAGCGGCTGCTGCGGGCCTTGTGAGCGGGCGAATCAGCCGTCCCTCCAGGCCGGGAAACCACAGGGCCTATGTCGTTCATCGGGATAATGGGAATTCGCCATTAGCTTTTTTCCGGGCCTCTATACTCAATTTCCAATAGGCCTGCTTCGGCACGGCAGGCCTTACGAACGCAGTTGCGCCGTGAACATGCAGTCGCCAGCGGCAAAGGATTGCGAAGGGGGCGGCGCGACAGGCACCGCCCCGACCTGATGCCGCAAGGGAGGGTGCATTCATGACCACGGTTAGACAGGATGTAGCGACACTCGGCTCCGGATGGGACAACAAGGTCTTGTACAACTACGCGCTGGCCATGCGCGAACTGGACAAGCTGCCGATCACCGACCACAACAGCTGGAAATTCCTCGGCGCCATGCACGGCTTCGACCGCCAGCTCTGGGTCGAGATGAAGGTGCTCGGCGACGCCGACCCGGTACCCAAGGACCTGACCAACTTCACCTACGGCAGCCAGTGCCAGCACGGCAGCTGGTACTTCCTTTCCTGGCACCGCGGTTACCTGGCGGCCTTCGAGGCGATTGTCGCGGCCAAGGTGAAGGAACTGACGGGCGACGCCTGGGCGCTGCCGTACTGGAACTACCTCAACAGCAAGGACCCCAATGCCCGGCGGGCCCCGGAGGCGTTCCTGCTGGACACGTTCGACGGCGGCCCCAACCCGCTGAAGAAATACCCGCGCCGGCAGGGCTTCAGCAAGCTGCAGCCGAGCTCCCTCGATGCGTTCAGCCTGGCGGCGATGCAAGAGAACGATTTCCAGGTCGGCAACGATGGCAGCATCGGTTTCGGTGGCGGCGTCACCGGCAAGTTCGCTCAGTTCGCGCGCTGGACCGGCGACCTGGAGAACAACCCGCACAACACCGTGCATCGCCTGATTGGCGGTGGCGAAGGCTTTATGGCCGACCCCTACCTCGCCGCCCTGGACCCGATCTTCTGGTTGCACCATTGCAACGTCGACCGGCTCTGGGAAGCCTGGATGAACACCGCGGGCAAGACCATGGTCCGCGATCCGCGCTGGCTCGACGGCCCGTCCGACCGGCGCTTCATCATGCCGGTGCCGGGCAGCGCCACGGGCATGAAGTTCTCCGGCCGCGACACCTTGAAGGGGGGCAAACTGCACCCCAGCTATGCTGACTTGAACATCGGTACCGGGGTGAAACCAGGAGTAGAGACCGTGACACGGGTCAAGATGGGTGCGCCGGAACACCAGAGCATCGAACCGATCGGCGCCAACCGCTCGGTCGTCACCGTCGGCGGCGCGCCCGTGCGCACCCAGGTCGACCTCGCCCGCGACGCCACCCATACCGGTATCGCCGCAATGGGCGCGACGGCCCCGGGCGAACCGGTAACCCGCCTCTACCTGGCACTGGAATCGGTGCGCGGCTCCGCCCCGTCGCCTCAGCTCGAGGTGTACATCAACCTGCCCAAGGACAGCGATCCGCAGCAGCACCCCGAGTACCACGCCGGCAGCCTGACCCTGTTCGGACTGAACGTCGCCTCGCGGCCCGACGGCGGCCACGGCGGCAACGGGCTCGGCTATACGATCGACATCACCGACCTGGCCCAGCGCCTGACGGATGCCGGCGATTTCGATCCGGACGCGCTGCGGGTGACCCTGGTCCCGGGCGAGCAGATCTCGGCGGACAAGCCAGTGACCGTGGAGCGCATCAGCGTGCTCAAGCGCAGCGGCACCGTCAGCTGAGTCGCGGTTCATGCCATTCGGAACGATCCTGCTCGGCTTCACCCGGGCGCCCTGGCCGTTGCTGTTCGCGACGGCCGGGCTGGGTCTGGCCCTGTGCCTCTACACCGCTGGGCACAGCAGCCTGCCCGCCTTCTGCGGCGCCGTGGAGGGGCTGTCCCTGCTCACCCGCTGGCCCACCGCGCTGGAGGCGGAGCTCGCCCTGAACCCGGCGCAGCACAGGCTGGCGGACTGGGCCTTGATGCTGCTGGCGATGATGCCGCCGTTGCTGGCGATGCCGCTCATGCATGTCTGGCAGTCCAGCCTGCCGCGCCGGCGCATCCGCGCGGCGCTGGTGTTCCTGCTGGGCTACACCGCCTTGTGGCTGGCCGCCGGGCCGCTCCTGATGGTGCTCGCCCTGCTCCTGCAACTGAGCGTGGCCGAAGCGGCGCTGGCCGCTGCGCTGCTGGTTGCCCTGTTGTGGAGCGCCAGCCCGTGGCAGCGCGCGGCGCTCAACCGTGGCCATCGCCTGCGCCGCATCGGTCTTTTCGGCTGGGCCGCCGACCGCGATTGCCTGGCCTTCGGCGCGGCCCACGGCGCCTGGTGCGTCGCTTCGTGCTGGGCCTGGATGCTGGTGCCGCTGCTGGGCGGGACCTGGCACCTTGTGCTGATGCCGGTTGCCGGGGCCGTCATGCTGATCGAGCGCCTGGCCCCAGGCGATCGGCCGCGCTGGCACTGGCCGGCGATCTTCCCCCGACCTGAGCCCTGGCTCCTTACCCTGCGCAAGGCGGCGCACTTCCATGACTAGACGGACCTGCCTGGCCATCGGCGTCAGCACGCTGACCCCGCTGCCCAACCAGACACTGCGCTTTGCCTACCTGGACGGCGCCGTGCTCGCCGCCCGCGCGATCGGCAACTGGGCCCTGAGCTCGGGCTTCGGCGCCGACAACGTGAAGACCGTCGACGACGGCTCCATCGACGGCGCCGACAACCCGGTCACCCGGCAGCGAGTGCAACAAGCGGTGGACGAGCTGTTCCCCCCGGGCGCCGAGGTGGCCGAGCAATTGATCCTGGCGTTTTGCGGCCACGGCCTGACCGACGCCAATATCGGCTCGATCTCCTGGCTGTTCAGCGACTCGCTGCGCCAGAAGTACCGCGTGCTGGCCGACTCGTTCTATACCGAGCTGCTGCTGCACGGCATTCAACGCATCACCCTGATCAGCGATGCCTGCCGCGAAATCCCCAAGAGTATCGACCTGGCGCGCCTGGACCCCGTGCGCGGGATACTGGTGGAAGGCGCGCAAGTGGAAAACCCCAGGTTCGATCGCCTGGCCGCCTGCCAGGACGGGCAACTGGGCTACATGGTGTCCGAGCCGATGTCCAGCGCGCCGGGCAAATGTGTGTTCAGCGGGGTGATCGCCGATGCGCTGTGGGGCATCGAACCGAGCGCCATCAGCAACGGCCTGATCACCACCGCGAGCCTCGGCGTCTGCGTGCGCGCGCGCACCACCGAGCGCGCCAAGGAATATCGCCTCAAGCTCAACCCGCAATGCCTGGTCGACCCCGAATCCGCCCTGCTCTACAACACCGCCACCCCATTGCCGGGCCCCTCCGGCTTGCAGCCCTGGCCGCCCTCGGGAGACGGCACCAGCATGGGCCCCGGGCCGGACCCGGAGCCCGGTGGCCCGCCGGGCTCCGCCGAGGAAAGTATCGAGCGGCTGCACAGCGACCCGGCGTTCCGCCAGCGCATGCTCGGCAACCACTTCGGGCTCAAGCAGCACGACCTGAAGCTTGCAACCGGCCAGGTCGCGATCATCCCCGACGCCAGCAAGGACGTGCTGCAGGACCTGGTGGTGTTGCGCCATCAGGGCCCGCGTTCTCCCGGCAAGACGCAAAAGGTCAAGGCGCTGGTCCAGCGGCTGGAGGCGGATACCGCGGCGGATATGCGCCAGTCCGCCGCCGCCGAGATTCGCCGCGAGATGGAGTTGATCGGCGGCCGGGGCGAGGCGAACCTGCTGGTTTACGGCAATCCCGCGCAGCTGCTGTCCCATGCCCCGATCGAGCACCTGGATTCCACCTTCGTTTTCGAGATGTACCGCGCCCACAGCGATCCTCTGGGGATGCCAGTGCTGGTGGAACTGGCCGATGGCACCTTCACTCCGGTTGTGCCTTACAGCGGCCTGTACACCGTGGTGATGCCCAGTTCCCTCGGCGATCTTTTCCAGGCCTATGGAGTACCCGAGGCGCCCGACAGCTATCTATCGATGCTTGACGCGATCGGCGATTTCGCCGCGGGCCGGTTGCAACCCGAAAACATCGACCGACTGGCCGCCGACCTGCGCCATGAAAAACACGCCGACCCCATGCGGGGGGTGATTTGCGCCTACCTGTACCGTGCCGTTGCCGACTACGACAGCATCCGGCGCCTGGCGTATTTCTATGCCGCCCAGGGCCAGCCGGTGCCGTTCGACATCGCTCTGCTCGGGGCGATGCGGGTGACCCTGGAGGCAGACGGCACCCCGCGCTTGCAGGTACCGGCAGTCAAGGCGCGGGCACCCCGGCCAAAGGCCGCCAAGGCCGCGGACTATGTCAGGCGCGAAACCCCGGCCATCCAGGCCTGGATCGGCGGGCGCTGCCCCTGGCTGGGTCAGGGCTGGGACTATGTCAACGACCCGCGGCCGGAATGGGCGCCCCTCGTCGCAGGGCTGGGCGCCCATGCCAGGGCGATCCGGCGCAGCGGGTCCACGGTGTTGTCGGGCAAGGTGGCCCGCAAGCTGGCAAAAGCCTGGAAGTTGCACCCCTTGACCTTCACCCCTCCTGCGCGACCTCTGCTCGCCACGGCTGTCGCCCAGGCGCCCCTCGACGAAACGAACCTGGCTTTGCAGCGGTCGGAAAAGTGATGGCAGCGAAAATGGGACCGCGTCACAGGGTCCCGCCATTCACACTGGAGGTCTCATCATGAGCGCCCTGACGATCGATGGCTGGTGCAAGACTGGCCATGCTCAAAAATCCGCCCCGCTGGGGGAGATCCATTTCTACGTCGACGGCCCCCTGCACCTGCGCCTGGAAGCCGCCGAGGAACGCCTGCAGGAAACCCAGGAACAGGAGGCCATGGTCGACGTCGACCTGGAGACCCTGCAATTGATCCTGCCCGAAGGGTACGCCCCCTTGTCCGACTGCCGGATGCGCGTCTATTTGCAACACGGCCGCGGCCAGTTCCACCTGGTGGGGCATCGCGCCGGCGACGGCAGCCTGATCTACAGCAACGCGGTGTTGATCGATCAGTTGCTGTAGCGACACCGCGCCGCCGGGGCGCTCCTCGACGCCAGGGTCCGGCCCGGTGTGCGCAACCGGCGGGCCGTGCAGTTCCAGCGCAAGATGCCGAGTGCGGCGCCAGGCATTGCTGGCTATTCTCGGGCAACGCCCTTGCTCCAGGACTTTGTATGCCCGATCCGTTTTTTCAGGCCCGCGCCTTTCTCGCCGGGCTCGACGCCGACTGGGCGCGGCATGTCGAGGCCGTCGGCCCTTGCCTGCACCAGCCCAAGCCGACCCGCGAACCCTACGAGGCGCTGGTGCGGGCGATTGCCTACCAGCAACTGCATGCCCGCGCCGGCGATGCGATTCTCGGGCGCTTTCTCGGCCTGTACGGGCAGGCGGCCTTCCCCTCCCCCGAACAGATCCTCGCCAGCGAGGTCGAGCCGTTGCGCGCCTGCGGTTTTTCCGCCGGCAAGATCGCGACCATTCGCGGCATCGCCGAGGCCGCCCTGAACGGCGTGGTGCCCGGCTACGCGGCGGCCCTGGAGATGGACGACGAAACCCTGGTCCAGCGCCTGACCACCCTGCGCGGGGTCGGCCGCTGGACCGTGGAGATGCTGCTGATCTACAGCCTGGCGCGCCTGGACATCCTGCCCGCCGACGACTTCGGCGTGCGCGAAGGCTACCGCCGCCTCAAAGGCCTGGAGCAACAGCCGACCCGCAAGCAAATGATCGAAATCGGCCAGGCCTTGAGCCCGCACCGCACCGTCGCGGCCTGGTACCTGTGGCGCGTCCCGACCCGCTGATCGCGTCGTCCCCGTAGCCTCTCCGGCGCCGGCGAGATCGCTGCGAGCGTACCGCTCGTACGCAGCCTTCGGCAGCGGCTACATAGCGAGCATGGCGGGGATGTTGAGGTGGCCGCGGTCCCTGTAGCCGCTGCCGAGCCCGCGAGGCTGCGCAAGACCCGCAGGGTCTCTGGCGTCGGCAAGATCGCTGCGAGCGTACCGCTCGTACGCAGCCTTCGGCAGCGGCTACATAGCGGGCATGGCGGGGATGTTGAGGGGGCCGCGGCCCTGTAGCCGCTGCCGAGCCCGCGAGGCTGCGTACGGGGCGCAGCCCCGTAAACCCTGGCGACGCGGTGGGCCTGATGCTCGGCGGTGCCGGGCTGGCGAGCGCTGCGCGCTCGAACGCAGCCTCGCCGTGGCTCGGCAGCGGCTACAGGGGCTGCGGTGGCAGAAGGTGACGGGAGGTCTGGATGAACGGTGAAAGGCGCTGGGTCTTGCTCGATGCCCAGGGCAGGCGTTTTCTCAGCGAGCAGCTGGGCACCTTCGGCGGGCATCGCGGCAGCCGGATCTACGGCCGGCTGGATTGCCCGGCCGCCCTGGGCGCCATCGCCCGCGGCGGTTATGTGCGCCAGCGGGTGTTCTTTGCCGACGAAGCCAGCGCGCGCAGCGCCGGCTATCGGCCCTGCGCGCGCTGCCTGCCGCGGGAGTACGCCGCCTGGCGCATGCTCACAACCCCGACTTGAGGCGGCTGAAGGCGCGGACCAGGGCGCGGTTGAAGGCCTTGCCGTTGTCGTTCTTGCTGTACAGCGAAGCGCGCACCTCAGGCGGCGGGTAAGTCCCCGGGTCGTTGCGGATCGCCGGGTCGACCAGCGCGTCCGCCGCGCTGATGGCATTGGCGTAATGGATGGTGTCGGTGATCGGCGCGATCACCTGCGGGGTCATCAGGTAATCCATCAGCGCCAGCCCGGCCTCCGGGTGCGGGGCGTCCCTGGGGATGACCATGGCGTCGAACCAGATCAGCGTGCCTTCGCGGGGAATGCGATAGCTCAGGGTGAACGGCTTGCGCGCCGCCGCGGCCTGCCCGGCGGCGATCGCCACGTTGCCGTTCCATGACATGGCCACGCAGGTGTTACCGTTCGCCAGGTCGCTGATGTTCAGGTCGTTGTCGAAGTAGCGGATATAGGGCCGGATCTTCGCCAGTTGCTGCTCGGCGAGCTTCAGGTCGTCGAGGCTCTGCCGGTTGATGTCCAGACCCAGGTACTTCATCACCGCGGCGAACACCTCGTTGGGATCGTTGAGCAGGCTGACCCCGCAGTCGGCGAATCGAGCCACCACCGCCGGGTCGAACAGCATCGCCCAGCTGTCGCGCGGCGCATCGGCCAGGCGCTGTTTGACCGCCTCCTCCTGATACCCCACCCCGGTGGTGCCCCAGGCATAGATCCCGGCATAGCGGTTGCCAGGATCGAACACCGCCATGTGCTGACGGAACGCCTCGCCGACCCCGGCCAGGTGCGGCAGGCGCTGCTTGTCCAGCGGCTGGATCGCCCCGCTGGCGATGGCCCGCGACAAATGCTGGCCGGCGGTCAGCACCAGGTCGTAGCCGCTGCGCCCGGTGAGCAGCTTGGTCTCCACGGTTTCCAGGGAATCGAAGTGATCGACCACCACACGGATGCCGCTCTGGCGCTCGAAGTTGCTGAGAGTGTCCGGGGCCAGGTACTCGCCCCAGATGTACAGATTGACTGTGGGTTTAGCCTCGTCGGCCGCCTGGGCGCACCACGGCGCCAGCACCAGCAGCCACGCGCGGCCCAGCCTGTGCAGGTTCATGGCTCAGCCCTCTGCGCCGTTGCGCCGGGGAGCCGCGTATTGCGGCATGGTGATGCAGGCGACGTTGCCGCCGCCGAGAAGAATTTCCCGCGAGTTGTCGATGCCGACGATGCGGTGCCGAGGGAAGAGTTCGGCCAGGGTCGCCAGCGCCGTCTGGTCGTTGCGGTCGCCGAACAGCGGCACCACGATCGAGCGGTTGCCGGCGTAGTAGTTGATGTACGAGGCGCAGATCCGCGTACCGGCCCGGCGTTCGTGGGTGCTGTCCAGCTGGTCGAGGCCTTCGGCCTCGGCGGCGGTCCATTCCAGCACATCCGGCTGCGGCAGCTTGTGCACGATCAGCTCGCGGCCGCGGCTGTCGCGGGTGCTGCGCAGGATGTCGTAGGCCTCCTGGTAGATTTCCCACTGCGGGTCGTCGCGGTTGTCGGTCCATTGCAGCACCACCTCGCCGGGACGCACGAAACACGCCAGGTCGTCGACATGGCCGTCGGTCTCGTCGAACTTGCAGCCCCGCGGCAGCCAGATCACCTGCTCCGCGCCCAGGTAGTCAGTGAGCCGGCGAGTGACCTCGGCCTTGCCCAGGTGCTGGTTGCGATTGCGGTTGAGCAGGCATTGCTCGGTGGTCAGGAGGCTGCCCTGGCCGTCGCTCTGGATGCCCCCCAGCTCGGCGATCAGCGGCGCACGATAGCGGTCCAGGTTTTCGATCTCGAGGATCTTCGCAGCGATCTGGTCGTCCTTGTCCCAGGGGTAATACAGGCCGCCGTCAAGGCCGCCGTAGGCATTGAACTCGAAGTCCACACCGCGCACTTCGCCGCTGTAGTCGTTGACCACGAAACACGGGCCGCTGTCGCGGAACCAAGTGTCGTTGCAGGTCATCTCCACCACCCGCACCTGGGCCGGCAACAGGCGCCGGGCATTGGCGAACTGCGCGGCGGACGCGCAGACGGTGACCGGTTCGCTCTGGGCAATCGCGCTGACGATCTGCACCCAGACCTTCTGCGCCGGCTTGGCGCCGTTGCGCCAGACATCGGTGCGCTCCGGCCAGCCAAGCCAGCAACCGGCCTTGGTTTCGAATTCGCCGGGCAAACGGAAACCGTCGTGTTTGGGGGTAGTGTCGAGCAAGCGGGCCATGGGGCAAACCTCGTCGGTGTGGGGGAATGGCCCTCAAACTAGCGCCACGCCGGGTCCGCGCACCAACGATGAATATTGCGCGACAGTTGAATTCAACTCATCGATCGCTCAACTGATCGCTGAACCACTCCAGCAACTGCACCACCGCCGGCCGCTCCAGGCGCACCCGCTCGCAGACCAGGGCGTACTGCCCCAGGGCGGTCATGCCGGCGGTATTGAAAGGCCGCACCAGACGGCCGCTGAGCAGGTCTTCCTGGGCCGTGAGGTTATCGCCCATGGCCACCCCCTGCCCTTGCGCCGCGGCCTCCAGCGCCAGCCCGGCGTGGGCGAAATACAACTGGCGCGCCGGCCGCAGGTCGCCGGCGTGGCCCGTCAGCCAGGCGGTCCAGGTCTTGCCGTCCTGGTCGTCGTGCAACAGGCAGTGGCGCGCCAGGTCCCGCGGGCTTTTCAGGCTGCCCTGGTTGAACAGCCCGGGGCTGCACACGGGGAAAAATTGCAGGGTCGGCAACGGTCGCACGAAGTAGGCGCTGCTGTCCTGCGGGCCGCTGCCGTAGGTGATTGCCAGGTCGATGTCTTCGCCCGGCACGCTGGCGTCGATCGGCTGCTCGTACAAATGCAGGGTGATATGCGGGTAACGCGCGGCAAAGTCCGCCAGCCGGCTCATCAGCCATTTCTGCGCCAGCTCGGCGGTGACCGCCAGGCGCAGCACCGCCAGGGAGGACGGGTCGCGCAGCTCGTCGCAGGCTTCGCCGATCAGCTCGAAGGCCTGCTGCAGGCTCTGCATCAACCGGCCTGCGGCCAGGGTCGGGCGGATCTGCCGGCCTTCGCGGACGAACAGCGACACGCCCAGTTGTTCTTCAAGCTGACGGATCTGATGGCTTACCGCGCTGTCGGTGACACACAGCTCGGCCGCCGCCCGACCGAAATGCGCGTGGCGCGCCGCGCACTCGAACGTCCGCAAGGCCGCCAGGGAAGGCAAACGTCGCATAATCCAGGCCCTCGAAATGAAGGCGCCCATGCTGCCGCGACGCAGCGCAGGCGTCCAGCACCCTGTAGAAGCGAGCTTGCTCGCGATAGAGCCTCAAGAACACTGGAGCATTCGAGGGCCTTATCGCGAGCAAGCTCGCTCCTACATCGACCGTGTTAGGTCAGTTCATGCCCAGCCAGTTCGGCAGCGCCAGGGAAATGAACGGCACGTAGGTCACCAGGATCAGGAACGCCAGCAGGATCATCAGCCACGGCAGCGCCGCGCGGATGGTCTGGCCGAGGCTCAGGCCGGTCACCGCCGAGGTCACGAACAGGTTCAGGCCCACCGGCGGATGCACCAGGCCGATCTCCATGTTGACCACCATGACGATCCCCAGATGGATCGGGTCGATGCCCAGCTTCATGGCGATCGGGAAGAAGATCGGCGCCAGGATCAGCACGATGGCCGAAGGCTCCATGAAGCTGCCCGCCACCAGCAGCACCACGTTGACCATCAACAGGAAGCCGATGGGCGACAGCCCGGCGTCCATGACGAAAGTGGTGATCTGCTGCGGGATCTGCTCGGTGGTCAGCACATGGGCGAAGAGCATGGCGTTGGCGATGATGAACATCAGCATGATCGACAGCCGGCCCGACTCCAGCAGCACTTTCGGGCAGTCGCGCAGGCGCATGTCCTTGTACACGAACAGCGCGACGAAGGCCGAATACACCGCCGCCACCGCCGCCGCTTCGGTCGGGGTGAACAGGCCGCTGTAGATGCCGCCGAGGATGATCACCAGCAGCAACAAGCCCCAGAACGCCCGGCGCGCGGTGCTCAGCCATTCGCGTAAGGACACCCGCGGTTGCGCCGGCAGCTTCTTGATCCGCGCGATGATGTAGATCACCACCATCAGGATCACGCCCAGCAGCAGCCCCGGCACCACCCCGGCCATGAACAGCTTGCCGACCGAGGTCTCGGTGGCCGCCGAGTACACCACCATGACGATCGACGGCGGGATCAGGATGCCCAGGGTCCCGGCGTTGCAGATGATCCCGGCGCCGAACTCCCGCGGGTAGCCGGAGCGCACCATGCCGGCCACGGCGATCGAGCCCACCGCCGCCACGGTGGCCGGCGACGAACCGGACAGCGCGGCGAACAGCATGCACGCCAGCACCGCGGCAATCGCCAGGCCGCCGCGGATATGCCCGACGCAGGCGTTGGCGAAATCGATCAGGCGCTGGGCCACGCCGCCGGTGGTCATGAACGCCCCGGACAACAGGAAGAACGGGATCGCCAGCAAGGTGTAGGCCTCGGACGTCTCGAACAGCTTGATCGCCAGGGAGCTCAGGGAGTCCGGGCTGAACAGCAGGATCGAGGTGGCGCCGGCCAGCCCTAGGGAAATGGCAATCGGCACGCCGAGGAACATGAACACGAACAGCATCAGGAACAGGCAGAGAATGGCCATCAGCGCTGCTCCTCGTGGTGGCTGGCAAGCTTGCTGGCCTCGGCCGCCTCATCGGCCAGGCCCAGGTTGACCTGGCCGCGCATGAGGATGCGCCACATGATTTCCAGGTAACGGATCAGCACCAGGGCAAAACCGAACGGCACGATCATCGCGATATGCGACAGGTGAATGCCGAACTGGTCCAGGTCCTCGGCTTCGATGCCGGCGTGGATCAGCGCCATCAGCCACTTGAAGCTGGCGACCATGAACAGCCCGGCGTAGACCATGCAGCACAGGCAGGCGACGACCGCCAGCAGGCGCTGGGTCGGTCGCGAGGTGAGCTTGACCAGCGCGTCCACCCCCAGGTGCCCGGCGGTGCGTACGCCGTAGGAGATGCCGAAGAAGATCAGCCAGCCGAACAGCATCTTGGTCAACGCCACGCTCCAGCCCATGTCCTGGGCCAGTTCCATGAGGAAGTCGCCGATGGCCAGGAACAGCGCGCTGCCGCCGGCCCAGGCGTCGCCGATGGCGTAGAACAGCGGATAGAGGTTGTTGAGCACCACGTAGACGAACGTCACCAGCGTCATGGCCGCCAACAGGAAGGCGATGAACGCTTCTTCAAAATGTTCCCAGAACCGCCTCAGCGTGTGCATTGAGGTTCTCCGCGAAAAGACCAGTGGAGTGCAGCCGGTAGCGGCTGCCGAGGACGGCCGCGGCGAGCGCCGCGGCCGGGGCGTACGGCATTACTGCGGGTGGTTGGCGGCTTCGGCGGCCTGGATCAGGTCGGCGCCGATATCGCCCTCGAACTGCTTCCACACCGGGCGCATGGCCTCGCGCCATTCGTTGCGTTGCTCGGGGGTCAGGGCGACGATCTCGCTGGTCTTGGCGTCGATGATCTTCTGCCGGGAGGTCTGGTTCAGGGCTTCGGCCTGCTTGTTCACTTCCACCGAGACCTCGGCCATGATTTTTTCCAGCTCGCCGCGCACGTCCGGCGGCAGGCCGCTCCAGAACTTGGCGTTGGTGATCACCATGTAGTCGATCAGGCCATGGTCGGTCTCGGTGAAGTACTTCTGCACCTCATGGACCTTCTGGCTTTCATAGTTCGACCAGGTGTTCTCGGTGCCGTTGACCACGCCGGTCTGCAGGCCCTGGTAGACCTCGGCGAAGCTCATCTTGCGCGGATTGGCGCGCACCGCCTTGAACTGCTCTTCCAGCACGCTGGAGGCCTGCACGCGGAACTTCAGGCCGCGGGCGTCCTTGGGTTCCAGCAGTTTCTTGTTGGCCGACAGCTGCTTGAGGCCGTTGTGCCAGTAGGCCAGGCCGAGGATGCCCTTGTCCTGCATGGCGGTCAGCAGCTGCTTGCCCTGGGCCTGCTGGAAGCGGTCGACGGCGGCGAGGTCGTCGAACAGGAACGGCAGGTCGTAGATCTGGATCTGTTTGGTGTACTGCTCGAACTTGGCCAGGGACGGCGCCAGCAACTGCACGTCGCCCAGCAGCAGCGCCTCCATTTCCTTGCCGTCGCCGAACAGCGAGGAGTTCGGGTACACCTCGACCTTGACCCGGCCCGGCAGGCGTTCCTCGGCGAGCTGCTTGAACAACAGGGCGCCCTGGCCCTTGGGGGTGTTTTCCGCCACCACGTGGGCGAACTTGATGACGATGGGGTCGGCGGCCTGCGCAACACCGGCGGCCAGCACTGCGGCGGCGCAGAACAACGCCCGGGAGAGCTTGAACATGGACATCACCTTCTTATTGTTGTGGTTGATCGCAGAGTGCCTAAGGGCACCCGTATTGAGAATTTCGAAATTTTGATACCTGCGTTCGGCCCAGACGAACACCATGACTGTGTAGGAGCGAGCTTGCTCGCGATAGCGACTTCAAGCTCGATGCAATCCTCAAGGGCCTCATCGCGAGCAAGCTGCGCTCCTACAGGGGGCAGGATCGGGTCAGGAGGCCAGGGCCAGCAGGCGCTGGGCGCGCAGCAGCACCGGGGCGTCGACCATCTGGCCGTCGATCTGGTAGGCGCCGGCGCCGTGGCGGCCGGCGTCCACCACCCGTTGCGCCCAGGCCAGGTCTTCGGCGCTGGGGGCCAGGGCCTGGTGGATCACCGGCACCTGTTTCGGGTGGATGCACAGGGCGCCGGCAAAGCCCATTTCGTAGGCATGGCGGATGGAACGGCGCAGCCCTTCGGGGTCGTCGATGGCCGGGTGCACGCCGTCCAGCGGCGGCACCAGGCCGGCGGCGCGCGAGTGCAGGATCAGCGCCAGCCGCGCCTGGTCGAGAGCGAACTGCGCCGCCGCCGAACCGCTGCTCAGGTTCAGGTCCAGCGCCAGGTCCAGGCCGCCGAAGGACAAACGCTGCACCGCCGGCGCCCGGGCGATTTGCGCCAAGGCCAGGAGCCCGCGCGCGCTCTCGATGATCGGCCAGAGCGCTTTGCCGGTGGCGGCCACGCTGGCCACCTGGGCGGCGCTTTCGACCTTGGGCAGGAGAATGCCGAGCACCCCGGCCTGGCCTTTGCAGAACTCCAGGTCGGCCGCGTGTTCGGCATGTTCCGGGGCATTGACCCGCACCCACAGCCGCACCTGGGGCTGGCTGTCGAGGAACTGGCCGAGGTTGTCCCGGGCCTGGCGCTTGAGCGGCTCTTCGACGGCGTCCTCGAAATCGACGATCACCGCATCGGCGCCGCTGGCCAGGGCCTTGGCAAAACGCTCGGGACGGCTGCCCGGCACAAACAGGGCGGAACGGGCAATAGGGTCAGGCATGTTGGATTCCTTGTGAATGATGCAGGCTCTGCGGCCTCTGTGGTGCTTCCCCAATTCCCCTGTAGGAGCCAGCTTGCTCGCGATAGGCCCTCAAGATGCGCAGCGGCCTTTTGGGCCTATCGCGAGCAAGCTCGCTCCTACAGGGGCGTACAAACCGGCAAGCCGATGACCGGCTTCAGATCACGCCGTCGGCCCGCAGTCGTTCGATGGCTTCGGCGGAGAGGCCCAGCCCGGCGAGGATCGCGGCGCTGTGCTGGCCCAGCGCCGGGACGCCGTCCATGCGCGGCGTGAACGCCGCGTTGCGCGCCGGCGGCAGCAACGCCGGCAGCTTGCCGGCCGGGCTGTCGACCTCGCGCCAGCCGTCTCGGGCCTGCAATTGCGGGTGCTGCCACACGCCCTGCATGTCGTTGACCCGGGCGCTGGCGATCTGCGCCTGTTCCAGCCGGGCGATCACCTCCTCGACCGTCAGCCGGGCAAAACTGTCGACGATGATCTGCCGCAGCGCCTGGCGGTTGGCCGAGCGTTTGAAGTTGGCCGCGAAACGCTCATCGCCGGCCAGCTCGGGCATCAGCAGCACCTTGTCGCAGAACGCCGCCCATTCGCGCTCGTTCTGCAGGCCGAGCATCACCGTGCCGCCGTCCCCCGCCGGAAACGGCCCGTAGGGGTAGATGGTCGAGTGCGCCGCGCCGGCCCGGGGCGGAGGCGGCGCGCCGTCGAAGGCGTAGTACATCGGGTAGCCCATCCACTCCACCAGGCTTTCCAGCATGCTGATGTCGATGCGGCTGCCCTGCCCGGTCCTGCCGCGCAGCAGCAGCGCCGAGAGGATGCCGCTGTAGGCGTACATGCCGGCGGCGATGTCGGCGATCGAGCAGCCGGCCTTGGCCAGTTGCTCCTCGCCCGGGCCGCCGGTCACCGACAGAAACCCGCCTTCGCTCTGGATCAACAGGTCGTAGGCCTTTTTCTTCTCGTAGGGGCCGCCCTCGCCGTAGCCGGAAATGTCGCAGACGATCAGCCGCGGGAAACGCTCATGCAGCGCCTCGAACGACAGGCCCATGCGCGCCGCCGCGCCCGGCGCGAGGTTCTGCACCAGCACGTCGGCCTCGGCCAGCAGGCGCTCGAGAATGTCGCCGGCGGCGTCCTGCTTGAGGTCCAGGGCCAGGCTTTCCTTGGAGCGGTTGGTCCACACGAAATGCGAGGCCAGGCCGCGCACGCGCTCGTCGTAGCCGCGGGCGAAATCGCCGCTGCCGGGGCGTTCGACCTTGATCACCCGGGCGCCGAGGTCGGCCAGTTGGCGGGTGCAGAACGGCGCGGCGATGGCGTGTTCCAGGCTGACCACGGTGATGCCGTCCAGCGGCCGGGGGTGTGCGGTAGTAAGTGTCATAAGACGTCCTCGGGCGGGCTCAGGGCCATTCGTTCACGTGTTCGGCGTCGCGCAGGCTCCACACCCGGTCGATCAGGGCCGTGCCCTGCTCCGGGGTACGCGCGCCAGAGAAGCGCAGCAGGCGCTGGAACTTGTCCGCCAGCTCCACCCGCGACAGGCCGTTGCCCGGGTCGCCCTTGGGCTCGTCGATGGCGCCGTGCAAGGTACGGCCGTCGTCGGTGGCGACTGTCACCCGGCCCAGCCAGCGCTGCGGGTAGGCCCGATCCACCTCGGGGTCAAGCAGCATCGACACCTTGTCGCGAAACGCCGCCACCGCCGGATCGGTCAGCGCCCGTTCATGGAACTCCGGCAAGCCGGCCCGGCCGTGCACGGCAATCAGGCCAAGCACGGTGCCCATGGAGAATTTGGCCTGGTGCACCGTGCGCGGCACGGCCACCCGCCCCAGCACATCGATGGCGCCCTGGTGCACGCGGGTCTCGACGCTGACGATCTGCCGGTGGTCGAGCCCTTCGCGCTGCATCAGCGCCAGCAAGGCATCGGCGGCCGGATGGGTATGGCGGCAGGAGGCGTGGAACTTGAACGAGGTTTCCAGCAGCGCCCAGCGACTGCCTAGGCGATCGGACAGCTTGCCCGGCTCGGCGTCCCAGGACATGCCCGCGGCCAGGCCCTGCTCGCCTTCGAGAATATTGCGCGCGCCGGTCAGGCCGTCGCGGGTCAGGTAGGCGGCGAGCAAGCCGTCGGCGGCGGCCTTGGCGGTGTGCAGTTGCTTGGAATCCGCGGCGTCGCGCAGGAACTCCCAGAGCCCGGCGGCCTGGGTCCCGGCGCTGCCCAGCAGGTTGATGAACTGTTCCTGGTCGAAGTCCATCAGCTTGCCCACCGCCACGGCCGCGGCGAGGGTGCCGACGGTGGCCGTGGTGTGGAAGATCCGGTAGTGGGACCGGCCCATGAACTCGCCGATGCGAATCCCCGCCTCGTAGCCGGCCACCGCGGCCAGCAGCAGCTCGCGGCCGGACTTGCCCAGGTCCTGGGCGGCAGCCAGGGCGGCCGGGAACACCACGGTCGCCGGGTGCAGCACCGAGCTGTTGTGCAGGTCGTCCTGCTCCACCAGATGGGACGACGCGGCGTTCACCAGCGCGGCGAAATACGCCGAGCTGCCGCGCCCGTTGACCAGGATCCGCGCCGGGCCGTCGGCCGGGCCCATCCGCTGTGCGTAGCGCTCGAACAATGGAATCGGGTGCGCGCCCTGGCTGGCCAGCGCCGAGCCGAGCCAGTCGAGGAACAACTCTTCGGTGCGCGCCAGCACGCTGTCGGGCAGCTGCGGGTAAGTCAGGCCGGCAAGGAACCCGGCCAGGGCTTGGGTATGGTTCATGCTCGGTTCCTCAGAAGCTGCGCGGCAGTTCGAGCAAATGCTCGGCGACGTAGGACAGGATCAGGTTGGTGGAAATCGGCGCCACCTGGTACAGGCGGGTCTCGCGGAACTTGCGCTCGACGTCGTATTCGCAGGCGAAACCGAAGCCGCCATGGGTTTGCAGGCAGGCGTTGGCCGCCTCCCACGAGGCCTTGGCCGCCAGGTACTTGGCCATGTTGGCGCTGGCCCCGGCGTTGCGGCCGCTGTCGTATTCCTCGCAGGCGCGCCAGCGCATCAGATCGGCGGCCTCGATCTCGACATGGGCCTCGGCGATGGGGAACTGCACGCCCTGGTTCTGCCCGATGGGCCGGCCGAACACCACGCGGTCGCGGGCGTACTGGCTGGCCTTCTCGATAAACCAGCGGCCGTCGCCGATGCACTCGGCGGCAATCAGCGTGCGCTCGGCGTTGAGGCCGTCGAGGATGTACTTGAAGCCCTTGCCCTCCTCGCCGATCAGGCTGTCGGCGGGGATCTCCAGCTGGTCGAAGAACAGCTCGTTGGTCTCATGGTTGACCATGTTGGCGATCGGCTGCACGGTCAGGCCGTTGCCGATGGCCTCGCGCAAATCGACCAGGAAGATCGACATGCCTTCGGACTTCTTCTTGACCTCGGCCAGCGGCGTGGTGCGCGCCAGCAGGATCATCAGGTCGGAATGCTGGATGCGCGAGATCCACACCTTCTGCCCGTTGATCACATATTTGTCACCGCGCCGGACGGCGGTGGTCTTGATCTTGGTGGTGTCGGTGCCCGTGGTGGGCTCGGTCACGCCCATTGATTGCAGGCGCAGCTCGCCGCTGGCCAGCTTGGGCAGGTAGAAGCGTTTCTGCGCTTCGCTGCCGTGCCGCAGCAGGGTGAACATGTTGTACATCTGCCCGTGCACGGTGCCGGAGTTGCCGCCGCAGCGGTTCACTTCCTCGAGGATCACCGAGGCTTCGGCCAGGCCCAGGCCGGAACCGCCGTACTCCTCGGGGATCATCGCCGACAGCCAGCCGGCGTCGGTCAGGGCCTTGACGAAGCGTTCCGGGAAACCTTTTTCTTCATCGATCTGGCGCCAGTAGGCGGCGTCGAATTCGGCGCACAGGGCACGCACGCCTTCGCGGATGGCATTCAATTCTTCGTTGTTGTCGGGGTTCATCGAACAGCTCTCCGCCGGTGGTTAGTGTGGAATGAGGTCGAACGACACTTCGCCCTGCTGGGCCAGGCCGGCGTCGTTGCCGGCCCAGAGTTCGGCGACGCCGGGGCGGACGATGCGCCCACCGACCTCGAACGCTTGCGGTGCGATCAACGGCCGCACGCCGCGGTAGGAAAAGCTGCGCAGCCGCGCCTCGGGGTGGGCGCGGCAGAAGGCACGCAGGCTGAGGGTGGCGATCAGCGGGCCGTGCACCACCAGCCCCGAATAGCCTTCGGTCGCGGTGACGTAGGGAAAGTCGTAATGGATGCGATGGCCGTTGAAGGTCACCGCGCTGTAGCGAAACAGCAGGGTCGGATTGGGCTCGACGGTTTCGCGCCAGTCGCCCGTGGGCAGCGCCTCGCCGCTGCCCGCCCGGGGCGGGGTCGGCTCGCGGTAGACGATGTCCTGTTCTTCGCGAATCGCCAGGCGCCCGTCCTGGGAATACTCATGGCGCACCGTGACGAACAGCAGCGCGCCGCTGCGCCCGGTCTTTTCCTCGACCTGGACGATGGTCGACACGCAGTCGGCCTCGAGGCCCGCGCGCAGCGGCTCGAAGAATTCCAGGCGGCCACCGGCCCACATGCGGTTGCGCTTGGCCGCCGGCGGCAGGAAACCGCCGCGGGCCGGGTGGCCGTCTTCGCCCAGGGCGCTTGCGGCCAGGGGCTCCTGGAAGAAGCACCACTGCCACAGCGGCGGCAAGGCTTCGCCATGGGCCGGCACGGGTTCGCCGAAGGTCGCGGCGATGCGCTTGAGCAGGTTGTGGCTGAGCAGGTCTCGGGCTTGCTGGCTACGGCCTGTCCAGGCGCGGGGATCGGTCACGCTCATCGGTCGGGTCCTGTCGTGTGGTGGTGGAACCGATCATGCAAGCGGCGGCGCGTTCCGAGAATTTGCATTTCAATAAGCCGGCGTTCGGTTATGCTGAACGCCGTTGCCCCGACGCCGCCTGTCCCGCCACCTTCTTCACCCGCACGCCCCCGGAGAGCGCCCATGCATTTCGATCTGGCCGACCTGCGCCTGTTTATCCATATCGCCGAATCGCCGAGCCTGACCCAGGGCGCCAAGCGCGCCTTCCTCTCGCCGGCGGCGGCCAGCGCGCGGATCAAGGCCCTGGAAGGCCAGCTCGAGACCCGCCTGCTGTACCGCGACAGCCGCGGCGTCGAAGTCACCCCGGCCGGCGAACGGCTGCTGCAGCACGCGCGGCTGATCATGCGCCAGGTGGACTACCTGAAAAGCGAGTTCACCCAATACGGCGGCGATTCCACCGGGCATATCCGCATCTTCGCCAACACCACGGCGGTCACCGAATTCCTCCCCGAGGTGCTGGCCGGCTTTCTGTCGAAACGCCCGGGGGTCACGGTGGACCTGCAAGAGCGGCTGTCCCGGGACATCGTGCGCGGGGTGCTCGACGGCACCACCGACATGGGCATCATCGCGGGCCCGGTGGAAGCCAGCGGCTTGCAGGTGTTGCATTTCAGCACCGACCACCTGGTGCTGATCCTGCCGGTCAACCACCCGTTGGCGGCGCAGCCGGCAGTGACCCTGGAACAGACCCTGGCCTACCAGCACATCGGCCTGCACGAAGGCAGCACCTTGCTGAGTTTCTTGCGCGAACACGTGGAACGGATCGGCCGACAGCTGTCGCTACGGATCCAGGTCTCGAGCTTCGAGGCCATCTGCCGCATGGTCGAGGCCGGCGTCGGCATCGGCATCATTCCCGAGTCGGCCGCCATCCGGCACAGCCGCACCATGCAACTGGCGACGGTGAAACTCGACGAAACCTGGGCCGTGCGCGAACGCAGCATCATCGTCCGCGAACTGGACGCCCTGCCCGGCAGCGTGCGGGCGCTGATCGCCACCTTGATGCCCGACTGAGCGCCGCGCGCAATACCGTTGATCGACCGCGCGGCCGCGGCGCACCCATCCTTGACTTCGATCAACGGCTGGCTGCGCCACAGGCGTACACCATGGGCATCCCTCAGGCTCTTTGGAGACGCCCCCATGCCCCATTCCGCGCTCGATACGTCCACCGCCTTGCCGACGCCCCAGGGCCAGCACTGGATCGACAGCCTCAGCGACGGCAGCCATGTGCTGATCCGCCCGTTGCGCGCCGAGGACCGGGGGCGGGAAAAGGCCTTTATCGAGAACCTCTCGCCGCTCACCCGGCACAACCGTTTTCTCGGCGAGATCAAGGAAGTCGGCGAAGCCCTGCTCGACCAGTTGATGGACATCGACGGCAAGCAGCGCGTGGCGTTCGTCGCCCTGGTGCACGATAACGGCGAGCTGCGCGAAGTCGGCATCAGCCGCTACGCGAAAATCCCCGGCTCGGCGGATATCTGCGAATGCGCGGTCACCGTGGCCGACGACTTCAAGCACAAGGGCCTGGGCGCGCTGCTGCTCCAGCACCTGATCGACGAAGCCCGGGCCAACGGCATGCGGCAGATGTACTCGGTGGATTCGGCGGCCAACCGCAGCATGCGCGAACTGGCCCGGGCCCTGGGTTTTCGCAGCAAGACCGACCCCGACGACGCCACTCAGGTGCTGCACACCCTGACCCTGTAGCGCCCTCAGCCGGAGGCGTTGCCGCACTGCCCGCAGAACCGCGCCCCCGCCGCCAGGGGCGCGGCGCATTGAGCGCAGGCCCCGGGCGCCAACGAAGTGCCGCACTGCTGGCAAAACCGTGCCTTGGGCGCATTGTTCGCCCCGCAGCCCGGGCAAGGCGGGCCGCCCACGGGCGGCGCGGCGCCGCCGGAACGCGGGCCATGGCCACCGCCATATCCATCACCACCATATCCATCGCCACCATGCCCGCCACCGTGATGCCCGCCTTGATAACCGCCATGCCCACGGCTGCGGTGGCCGCCCAGCAAACGTTCGAGAAAGCTCATGTCGATCACTCCTGATTGAGAGAGTCGACAGTAAAAACCCTGAAGTAACTATAGAGTCAACCCAGGGCCGACAAGTGCTCGTAGAGAATGCTCGAGCCGACAATGATCAGCACGATGCCGCCGAGGATCTCCGCCCGTTGGCCCATGACCGTGCCGATGGCGCGACCGAGCATGACCCCGAGGGTGACCATGGTCATGGTCGCCAGGCCGATGGCGGTGGCCGCGACCCAGATGTTGACGTTGACGAAGGCCAGCCCCACGCCCACCGCCAGGGCATCGATACTGGTGGCGAAACCGGTGACCGCCAGCAGCCAGAACCCGTGCTGCTTCGGCGCGTCCTGCTCCTGCGCCGCCTGCTCCAGTTGCAGGCCGTTGTGGATCATGTGCAGGCCGAGCGCCAGCAACAGGCCGAAGGCGATCCAGTGGTCCCAACTGGCCACCCATTGCGCCGCCGCCTGGCCGATGAACCAGCCGACCACCGGAGTGATGGCTTCGATCACGCCGAAAATCAGGCCGATGCGCAGGGCTTCGAGCAAACGCGGTTTATGCAGGCTGGAGCCTTTGCCGACCGCGGCCGCGAAGGCATCGGTGGACATGGCGAGGGCAAGGAAGAGAATCGAGACTGGGTTCATGTTGGGTTTTCCGGTCGGGCTTGAGTCCACGACATGCCCACGCGCCCGACTTCAGCGCAGGTATGTCGATGGTCTCACCAACCAGAAGGTGCCCGTACCACGGCAGGTTGCCGAGAATGTTGATACGGGCGCTACCGGACGACCCGGCAGCAGGTTACTCCCCAAAGAGGCGCGCAGCTTACGGCAGCGGTTGTGAAAGTTTCATCAACTAGGCTGTGGTTCCCTGCCCGCGACGTGTCGGAGGTCATCATGCGACTCGAAGGTTCCTGCCATTGCGGCGCCGTCCATTTCAGCCTGGACAGCGCCCACCCCTACCCTTATCAGCGCTGCTACTGCTCGATCTGCCGCAAGACCCAGGGCGGCGGCGGTTATGCGATCAACCTTGGCGGCGACGCGGCGAGCCTGAAAGTCCGCGGCCGCCAACACATCACGATCTACCACGCGCGGCTCGAGGAACCCGGCAAACGCGCCCGGCGCAGCAGCGCCGAACGGCATTTCTGCAGCCTCTGCAGTTCCGGGCTGTGGCTGTTCAGCCCCGAGTGGCCGGAGCTGATCCACCCGTTCGCCTCGGCCATCGACACGCCGTTGCCGGTGCCGCCGGAACACACCCACCTGATGCTCGACTCCAGGGCGCCCTGGGTGGAAATCGACTGGCATCCCCATGACGTGCAGTTCGAGCACTACCCGCAGGAATCCATCGCCCAATGGCATGCGCGCCTGGACCTGCAACGCTAAGTGAAGGGTTTTCACAGTCTTTGACAGTTTTACGACAAAGCTGGCAAAGATTGCCCGCGGCCGCGGCCCTAGCATAAGCGCACCCCCTGCCCCACGGAGGCCGCATGCCTGGCCGCTTATCCCCTCTCTTGCTCGGCGCGCTGCTGGGCGGCATCAGCCTCCAGGGTCCGCCGCCGCCCGCGCCACCGCCCCCCGCGAGCCCGCCACCGCCGCGCTTCGTCCTTCAGGCGCAGCCGGTGGCGGCCCCGGCAGTTCCTATTCCAGGGACCACCAGCGCTCGCGTACCTTGAGTTTCTGAGTGCGATGACGCCATCGCGAGCAAGCTCGCTCCTACAGGATTGCCGACTTCTGGCAGGAGCGAGCTTGCTCGCGAAAGGATCCACCAGGCGCCGCTTACTCGGAGTGCGCCCAAGTCATGCGAAACGACGCCCCGCCCCATTGCGAATCCGTCACCTCGACCTGGCCGCCGTGGGATTGCGACACCCGGCGCACCAGCGCCAGGCCGAGGCCGAAGCCGCCGGTACGACGGTCGCGGCTGGCGTCGAGGCGCGAGAACGGCTCGAAGATTTTCTTCCGTCCGTCCACCGGCACGCCCGGGCCGTCATCGTTGACCTGGACCTCGTAGCCCTGCCCGACCAGCCTCAGGGATATCTCGACACGGCGGTCGGCGTAGCGGATGGCGTTGCGCAGCAGGTTGATCAGCGCCCGCGCCATGAAGCGCGGCTCGATGCTGATGCACTCGACCTCGCAGGCGCGGATCGACATCTGCACCCCCGCCGCTTCCGCCTCCAGGGCCACGCTGCCGACCACGCTGTCGAGCCAGTTGCGGGCCTGGATATTCTCCCGGCTGATCACCGTGGCGCCGCGCTCCAGGCTGGCGTAGGTCAAGAGTTCGGAGACCATTTCCTCCAGTTCACCGAGGTCGGCGTACATGTCAGCGATCAGCTCGCCGTTGTGTTTCGGGTCCGACTGCTTGAGCTGGTCGAGCTCGAACGACAGCCGTGCGATGGGCGTACGCAACTCGTGGGACACCGCGTTGGTCAGCTCGCGCTGATTGGCGATCAGGCCTTCGATGCGGCTGGCCATGCGGTTGAAGTGCTCGGCCAGCTCGCGAATGTTCGAGCGCCGCGACAGGTGCAGGCGCGCGCTCAAGTCGTTGTCGCCGAAACGCTGGGCGGCCAGGCGCAGTTGCTCCAGGTCGCGCCAGTGCGGACGCACCCAGAAATACAAGACGATGCCCACCAGCGCGCCCAGCAAGGCATAGGCGGCGATGGTATAGAGCCAGGTCAGCGAGGGTTCTTCCGGCAGCTTGATGCTCAACAGCTGCGAGCCCTGGTCGATGCGCGCGATGTAGTGGGTGAACTTTTCCCGCACCACCAGCTGGTTGGCGGTGAGCAAGGCCTGCTCGCGCGCGTCGAGGTGCAACGCGGCGCGGTCGACCAGGCTCAATTGCAAGCCGTAATGCGGCCGCAGCGCCTGCAATTGCTGCTCGCGTTCGGCACCGTCGAGCGGCCGCAGTTGCTCCACCAGGCTATAGGCCGGGCCGCGCACCGCGTTGCGGTTGTAGGTCTCCAGCGGGTCCTCGAGAATCGCCGTGAAAATATGGTCGACCGCGGTGATCGCGCCGGCGAAACCGATGGCCAGGACGATGTACAGCCCCAGGAACAGACGCAGCATCTACAGCTCCCACGCGAACGGATTGAACAGGTACCCCTTGCCCCAGATGGTCTTGATGCACACCGGCTCGCGGGGGTTGTCGTGGAGCTTGCCGCGCAGCTTGCTGATGTAGACGTCGACGCTGCGGTTGAGGCCGTCGAAGGCGATGCCGCGCATGCGGTTGAGGATGTCGTCGCGAGAGAGGATCTTGCCCGCCGAGTTGGCCAGCAGCCACAGCAGCTCGAATTCCATGGTGGTCAACTCGATCAGCTCGCCGGCCAGGCGCACTTCCCGGCAACTGCGGTCGATGGCCAGGCTGCCGAACGCCAGCGCGCCGCGCACCACCGGCTCCGGCACCTGGCGACGTTGCAGGGCTCGCAGGCGGGCCAGCAGCACCGCCGGCTTGATCGGCTTGATCACGTAATCGTCGGCGCCAGACTCCAGCCCCAGGATATGGTCCAGGTCGTCTTCCTTGGCGGTCAGGATGACGATGGGCGTGTCCGCCAGGCTGCGAATTTCCCGGCACACGTGCAGGCCGCTCTGGCCCGGCAGCATCAGGTCGAGCACGACGATTTTCGGCTTGAATTCGAGAAAGGCCGCCAGCGCCACATCGCCACGATGCACCGCCAGGACTTCGAAACCGTGTTGGGAGAGGAAGTGCGCGATCAACCCGGCGAGCTTCTCGTCATCTTCCACCAGCAATACTTTGCCAAGACCCGGGTTATCCATACATACCAGTCTGAGAACGCACAATTTGAGTGCGCGCAGTATAAGCGGCATCGGATAAATCTGAACGCAGGGCACCCCGCAAAAACCGGCTCGAACGGCCGGTTTTCAGCAATCTTTCATACTTTTAAGAGTTTTTTACAATTTGCCCGCATTTTTCGACAGACAGGCGCCTTACGCGCCAGGCACGCCGCTGTGGAAACGGAACTCGACGTCCGGCGATTCGATCAGTTCGCGCTCGGCGGCGCGCACCTTGTCGATTACCTGGGCGATGTCCTTGGCGTCGCCGTACTGATAGGCCAGCTTCAGGTAGCCCTGGAAATGCCGGGCCTCGCTTTTCAGCAGGCCGAAGTAGAATTTGCCCAGTTCTTCGTCCAGGTGCGGCACCAGCGCCTCGAAACGCTCGCAGCTGCGGGCCTCGATAAAGGCGCCGACCACCAGGGTGTCCACCAGCTTCACCGGCTCGTGGCTGCGCACCACCTTGCGCAGGCCCGAGGCATAGCGCCCGGCCGACAACTGGCGCAGCTCGATCTTGCGCCGCTTCATCAGGCGCATGACCTGCTCGTGGTGCACCAGCTCTTCCCGGGCCAGGCGCGACATCATGTTGATCAGATCGACATGGGAGTGGTACTTGGCGATCAGGCTCAGGGCCGTGCTGGCCGCCTTGAACTCGCAGTTCTTGTGGTCGATCAACAGGGTTTCCTGATCCGCCAGGGCCGCTTCGACCCAGGCATCCGGCGTGCGGCAACCGAGGAACTCGTGGATTTCCGGCAGGTTCATGGCTGCCCACCCGCGACGGTGGCGGACGCGCAAGACAGGGCACAGGCGACTTCAGGGATCGATAACATGGGGCTCACGGCATAGGGGTTCACGGCGAAGGGCGCCGATTATACCGGCCGCGCCGCAGACCACCAGCCGCGGCGCTTGATGTGCATCAACATCCACGGCGACGCGCAGCAACTATAGTTGTGCAACGCAGCCTTCTTCCCCCTCTGGAGATCCCGACCATGCAAGCCATCCGCAGCATCCTGGTGGTCATCGAGCCCTCGCTTGGCGAAAGCCTCGCGCTCAAGCGCGCCAAGCTGATTGCCGGGGTGACCCAGGCTCACCTGCATTTGCTGGTGTGCGACAAGAAGCACGAGCATTCGGCGCTGTTGAGCGTGCTCAAGAGCAGCCTGCTCGGCGAAGGCTACAGTGTGACCACCGAGCAGGCCTGGAACGACAGCCTGCACAGCACCATCATCGACGTGCAGCAGGCCGAAGGCTGCGGCCTGGTGATCAAGCAGCACGTTGCCGACAACCCGCTGAAAAAGGCCCTGCTCACCCCCGCCGACTGGAAGCTCTTGCGTTACTGCCCGACCCCGGTGCTGCTGGTGAAGACCGCCAAGCCCTGGACCGGCGGGGTGATCCTGGCGGCTATCGACGTCGGCAACGCCGACGGCGAACACCGCAGCCTGCATGCCAGCATCGTCGACCACGGTTTCGATATCGCCAGCCTGGCCAAGGCGCAGTTGCATGTGATCAGCGCCCACCCGTCGCCGATGCTGTCGGCGGCCGACCCGGTGTTCCAGCTCAAGGAAACCATCGAGGCGCGCTACCGCGAGCAGTGCAAGGCGTTCCAGGCCGAATTCGATGTCGACGACCACCATTTGCACATCGAGGAAGGCCCGGCGGACGTGCTGATCCCGCACATCGCCCATGAGCTGCAAGCGGCGGTGACCATCATCGGCACCGTGGCGCGCACCGGGATTTCCGGGGCGCTGATCGGCAACACCGCCGAAGTGGTGCTCGATGCCCTGGAAAGCGACGTGCTGGTGCTCAAGACGGACGAGATCATGGACCACCTGGAGGAGCTGGCGGCCAAGCCTTGATCGAGGCCGACGCCATCGCGGGCAAGCCTCGCTCCTACAGAATTTGCGTCGTTCACTCAATCACTTGTAGGAGCGAGCTTGCTCGCGATGCTTTTGAGGCTCAGGCGCCAAAGGCATCCTTGAGAAACCCCGGCGCGATATAGCGCTGGTAGTGGGCTTCCGACAGGAGGAAAAACTCCCGATCGATGGCATCGCGCAATTCCGGCAGTTCCCAGTCGCGGAACTCCGGCAGCAGCACCATCCCGTAGGCGTCCAGCTGGTTGATGACCCGCGCGCCCCGGGCGATCAACTGGTAGGCCCAGCAATACTCCGACTGATGCGGCACGAAGCGGATCTTGCGCTGCTCCAGTTGCTCGCGCAGCCGCCGGGGGTCGAACACCTCCAGCTTGGCCGCCATCACCTGCACCAGCAATTGCTCCAGGCGCAGCCACACCGCGTGCTTTTCTTCCTCGTTGTAGCCGTTCCAGTGGATCACTTCATGGTGGAAACGCTTGCAGCCACGGCACACCAGGTCACCGTAGACCGTGGAGCAGAGGCCGACGCAGGGGGTCTTGATCGTCTGATTGGGCATAAGTAGGCAATACGCGGAAAAAATCGAAACAGGCCCGCATGTTAGCCCTTTGTCCAACATTGATCACCCCTCAAACTTCAGGGGTTCAGGGTCTGTCGGGCGTGGACGGCGACCG
Organism: Pseudomonas chlororaphis; assembly: GCF_001921865.1. Lineage (GTDB taxonomy): Bacteria > Pseudomonadota > Gammaproteobacteria > Pseudomonadales > Pseudomonadaceae > Aquipseudomonas > Aquipseudomonas chlororaphis_D. The sequence continues at coordinate 438,133 of NZ_MSCT01000009.1, read as the reverse complement.
CGAGGCAGGCCCGCGCCTTGCCGCGCGCACCTTGGCCCGGCACCGCGATTCGCCACCAAAGTCCAATACAGCCTGTCTTACCTTTAATTTTTTTTTGCCGTAGAATCAGCCAGCCTTTTTAGGCGCCAATGTCCGTTAGAAGCTGTTTTCAAAGCGTCACGAGCACAGTCGTTCCTTCAGAGCGGTGTTGGCGATGGGTCTTTCCAGCGGGGAAAGCCCAGCGCCAACCCTCATCAGCTCCCGTTCTGCAGGCGTAAAACTTTGAAAGCAGCTTCTGTAAGGAATTGTCGGTAATTCTGGCTAAGTGACCCACAACGTCACGCAGCGCATGAGTACGGCAATTTCGGGATGAGCGTCCCGGACACCCATTTGGGACCACTGATGAGGGTAATACTGTGCTTGAAGCCTACCGCAAACATATCGAAGAGCGCGCAGCACTGGGTATCGTTCCCCAGCCGCTAAACGCCGAACAAACTGCAGGCCTGGTCGAGCTGCTGAAGAATCCCCCCGCTGGCGAAGAAGCCGTCCTCGTTGACCTGATCACCAACCGCATTCCACCAGGCGTCGACGAAGCCGCTTACGTCAAGGCCGGTTTCCTCTCCGCTCTGGCCAAGGGCGAAGTCACCTCCCCTCTGCTGGACAAGAAGCGCGCCGTTGAACTGCTGGGCACCATGCAGGGCGGCTACAACATCGTGACCCTGGTCGAGCTGCTGGACGACGCCGAGCTGGCGCCAGTCGCCGCCGAAGAACTCAAGCACACCCTGCTGATGTTCGATGCCTTCCACGACGTGGCTGAAAAAGCCAAGAACGGCAACGTTCACGCCAAAGCCGTGCTGCAATCCTGGGCTGAAGGCGAGTGGTTCAAGAAGCGCCCGGTGCTGGACGACAAGATCAGCCTGCGCGTGTTCAAGGTCACCGGCGAAACCAACACCGACGACCTGTCCCCTGCTCCAGATGCCTGGTCCCGTCCCGACATCCCGCTGCACGCCCTGGCCATGCTGAAAATGGCCCGTGACGGCATCGTTCCGGACGAGCAAGGCAAGACCGGCCCGATGAAGCAGATCGAAGAGATGCGCGGCCAAGGCTTCCCGATCGCTTACGTCGGCGACGTGGTCGGTACCGGCTCCTCGCGTAAATCCGCGACCAACTCGGTGCTGTGGTTCTTCGGCGACGACATCCCTTACGTGCCGAACAAGCGCGGCGGCGGTTTCTGCTTCGGCAGCAAAATCGCTCCGATCTTCTACAACACCATGGAAGATGCCGGCGCCCTGCCGATCGAGTTCGACGTTTCGAACATGAACATGGGCGACGTGATCGACCTGTACCCGCACGCCGGCAAGGTCTGCAAGCACGGTACCGACGAGGTCATCACCACCTTCGAACTGAAGACCCCGGTCCTGTTGGACGAAGTCCGCGCAGGCGGCCGTATCCCGCTGATCATCGGCCGTGGCCTGACCGAGAAGGCTCGTGCCGAGCTGGGCCTGCCAGCGTTCGACCTGTTCAAGAAGCCGGAAGCCCCCGCTGAAAGCACCAAGGGTTACACCCTGGCGCAGAAAATGGTCGGCAAGGCCTGCGGCCTGGCAAAAGGCAAAGGCATCCGTCCTGGCACCTACTGCGAACCGAAAATGACCACCGTGGGTTCTCAGGACACCACCGGTCCCATGACCCGTGACGAGCTGAAAGACCTGGCGTGCCTGGGCTTCTCCGCTGATCTGGTGATGCAGTCGTTCTGCCACACCGCGGCCTATCCAAAGCCGATCGACGTGACCACCCACCACACCCTGCCTGACTTCATCATGACCCGCGGCGGCGTGTCCCTGCGTCCGGGCGACGGCATCATCCACTCGTGGCTGAACCGCATGCTGCTGCCAGACACCGTGGGTACCGGCGGCGACTCGCACACCCGCTTCCCGATGGGCATCTCGTTCCCGGCCGGTTCCGGCCTGGTCGCGTTCGCCGCTGCCACTGGCGTCATGCCGCTGGACATGCCGGAATCGATCCTGGTGCGCTTCAAAGGCGAAATGAAACCTGGCATCACCCTGCGTGACCTGGTTCATGCCATTCCTTACTTCGCCATCCAGAACGGCCTGCTGACCGTCGAGAAGAAAGGCAAGAAAAACGCCTTCTCCGGCCGCATCCTGGAAATCGAAGGCCTGGAAGGCCTGACGCTGGAACAGGCTTTCGAGCTGTCCGACGCCTCGGCCGAACGTTCGGCTGCCGGTTGCACCATCAAGCTGTCGAAAGAGTCGATCACCGAGTACCTGCAGTCCAACATCACCCTGCTGCGCTGGATGATCGGCGAAGGTTACGGCGATGCCCGGACCCTGGAACGTCGTGCACGCGCGATGGAAGCCTGGATCGCCAACCCTGAGCTGATGGAAGCCGATGCCGACGCCGAATACGCCGAAGTCATCGAAATCGATCTGGCCGACATCAGCGAGCCTGTGCTCTGCGCGCCGAACGACCCGGACGACGCTCGCCTGCTCTCCAGCGTCGCTGGCGAGAAGATCGACGAAGTGTTCATCGGTTCCTGCATGACCAACATCGGTCACTTCCGCGCGGCCGGCAAACTGCTGGACCAGGTCAAGGGCCAACTGCCGACTCGCCTGTGGCTGTCGCCGCCGACCAAGATGGACGCTCACCAGCTGACCGAAGAAGGCTACTACGGCATCTACGGCAAGGCTGGCGCGCGCATGGAAATGCCGGGCTGCTCGCTGTGCATGGGTAACCAGGCACGCGTCGAACCGAACTCCACCGTGGTGTCGACGTCGACCCGTAACTTCCCGAACCGTCTGGGCGACGGCGCGAACGTCTACCTGGCCTCGGCCGAGCTGGCGTCCGTGGCGTCCATCCTGGGTCGCCTGCCGACCGTCGAGGAGTACATGGAATACGCCGGCAAGATCGACAGCATGGCAGCGGACGTGTACCGCTACCTGAGCTTCGACCAGATCGCCGAGTTCCGTGAGGCTGCTGCGAACGCCAAGATTCCGGTGGTTCAAGCCTAAGGCTGCAAGGCACTGAAGAACGCCGCGTATCCCACGACGATACGCGGCGTTTTTTTATGCCCGGTGTTTGTTGCCGCCGGCCGCCCGGGTGCCAAATGCCAGGCCCCATCACCGGCCTGATCCCCTGGCTGGCGCCCTGCCCCACGGCGGTGGAACAGCCTCTCCCGCCACGACAATGGCGACCCGACATCCAACGCTAAAGCCCCCTGCGCCCGCCAGGCTGCCACGGCCTGTTTCGTCCTGGCCAATACGTCATTGCCCGATCGAAGCCTGCGCTCCGTAACGGCGTGCCCCCGCCCGACGCTTTCTTCCAGGCAAAAAAACGGCCATGCCGCGCTCGATGCGCAGTCATGGCCGTGCTTGGGTTCGCTCAAGCATTGGCCCGCCGCCGAGGGGCGACGAGCCGCCGGCGGGTCAAGCGCTCAGGGAATAGACCAGCGCCGAGATCGCCACCAGGCCTACCAGGGTGACGAACACGTTGGACGCCTGGCCGCGGTAGCGGGCCATGGCCGGCACCTTGCGGATGGCGTACATCGGCATCAGGAACAGGATGGCCGCGATGACCGGGCCGCCCAGGGTCTCGATCATGCCGAGGATGCTCGGGTTGAGCGTGGCGACGATCCAGCACACCACCAACATGAAGGCCGCGGTCATGCGGTCCAGGGCCTTGGCGCCCGGACGGCGGCCGCTCTTCACGATCAGCCCCTTGAGGCCTTCGCTGGCGCCGATGTAGTGCCCCAGGAACGACTTGGCGATGGCCACGAAAGCGATCAGCGGCGCGGCGAAGGCGATGGTCGGGTTGCTGAAGTGGTTGGCCAGGTACGACAGGATCGACAGGTTCTGCGCCTTGGCTTCGGCCAGTTGCGCCGGCGACAAGGTCAGCACACAGCTGAAGACGAAGAACAGCACCATCGCCACCATCAGCAGGTGGGCGCGGGACAGGATCTGCGAACTGCGTTCCTCGGCGTGCTGGCCGTAACGACGCTTCTGGTCCACGGCAAAGGCCGAGATGATCGGCGAATGGTTGAACGAGAACACCATGACCGGGATCGCCAGCCACAGGGTGTGCAGGAACGCCGAAGGCGCGGGGACGTCGCTCGCGGTGGCGAGGATACCGCCGTTCCAGTGCGGGATCAGGAACACCGCGAGGAACGCCAGGGCGACGATGAACGGATAGACCATCAGGCTCATGGCCTTGACGATCACCTGCTCGCCGCAGCGCACCACGGCCAGCAGGCCGAGGATCAGCACCAGCGACAGCACGGCGCGCGGCGGCGGCATGATGTGCAGTTGGTGCTCCATGAAGCTGCCCACGGTGTTGGTCAGGGCCACGCTGTAGATCAGCAGGATCGGGAAGATGGCGAAGAAGTACAGCAAGGTGATCAGGGCCCCGGCCTTGATCCCGAAGTGTTCTTCCACCACGTCGGTGATGTCCGCGCCTTCGCGTCCGGAGAGCACGAAACGGGTCAGGCCGCGGTGGGCGAAGAAGGTCATCGGGAAGGCCAGCAGCGCCAGCACCAGCAGCGGCCAGAAACCGCCAAGGCCCGCGTTGATCGGCAAGAACAGGGTTCCCGCACCGATGGCGGTGCCGAACAGGCCCAGCATCCAAGTAGTGTCATGGCGGTTCCAGCTGGCGAGGGTCGCTGGTGCTGCCGCTTCAAAGCGTTGATCAACGCTGTTGGCCTGATCATTCATCCGGTGGGATCTCCACATTCCGGTCATTTGCCACCCGGCCAGGACGCGTCGGAATACCCGACAGACAGAGCCCTCGCCGAAACAGGGGCGCGATTGTCCGGGATTACTCAGCAGAAGCAAAGACTTAGCTGAGGAACGGTTTAGCGGTGCAGGTGCCTGGACCGGTACTTTGCGGCCCCTGCACCGCCGCCGGCGTCCGTAAACCGGGCCCGCGGCAGGCTCGCCGGCCCTGCGAACATACGTGCTGCCCAGCACAGACAAGGCTCATGGCGCGCATTGACAGCGCCTGAACCCGGGCCTCATGATCGGCGCCATGACTCTTTTCCCGCGCCGCCTCGCCCGCACTACCACCACGACTGCTTCCGGCGGGTCGTGGGGTCGCTGCATGAGCTGACAACAGCGCAGTAAAACCCAAGGCCCCGCCAGCGATGGACGGGGCCTTTTGTTTCTCCGTCCTTGCGGCTCACAAGGAGAAACACCATGTCCTCATCCCTCGCCCAGCGCCCTGCCCTGTTGATTATCGATATGCAGGTCGGCCTGTTTCACGGACCGGAGCAGCCCTTCGAGGCACAGCGCGTACTCGATAACATCAACCAGTTGATCCAGCGTGCCCGGCAAGCGGGTGCGCCGGTCATCGCCGTGCGCCATACCGGTCCGCAAGGCTCGCCCATCGCCGCCGGCAGCGCGCCATGGCAGTTGGTGCCGGAACTGCGGCTCGATCGCGACGACCGCCGGCTGGACAAGACCCGGCCCAATTGCTTTGCCGGCACTGAGCTGGCCGAACACCTGAGGGCCCAGGGGATCGACGGGCTGGTGATCGTGGGCATGAAAACCCAGTACTGCATCGACGCCACCTGCCGCGCTGCCATGGACCTGGGCTTCGCCGCCGTGCTGGCGGAAGACGCCCATACCTGCATGGACACGCCCCTGCTCCCGGCTCGGGCGATCATCGACCACCACAATGCGACCCTCAACGGTGCTTTCGCCCAATGCCTCAAGAGCGCCGATATCCGCTTCTGAGGTCCTTGCTGGCGATTGGCCTTTGAAAGCATCGCTGCTCTCTCGGCCTTCATCGCCAGCAAGCTCGCGCCTATAGAATCGGAGCAGGCGCAATGTCGCGACCGAGCGCACTCCTGTAGGAGCCAGCTTGCTGGCGATGGACCCTTGAAGGCACCAGTCATCTTGCGGTCATCATCGGGTGTCGGACGGCGCTGGCGGCGCCTTGCCAAAAGCCCTCTGCAACCCGCAATCTTGAGCCCTTGCGCAACGCATCGGGTGCTGGCGATGCGCCGTACGCTGCCCCTCCCTCTTCAGTCCTTCAGGAGTCACGCATGCCCGCCACCGTTCTGGTCCTGGTCGAAACCATCAACGACTACCTGCCGATTCTCGAACACCAGGGGTTCCACCTGATCCTCGCGCCAACCCCCGGCGAACGGGCGGCGGCCATCAAGGCCCATGCCGGGCAGATCGACGTGGTGCTCACCCGCGGCCCCCTGGGCCTGACCGCCGAAGAAATCGCCGCCCTGCCGCGCTTGCAGATCATCTGCGTAATCGGCGCCGGCTACGAACAGGTCGACCTGCAAGCCGCGAGTAACCGCGGGATCCCGGTGACCAACGGCGCCGGGGTCAACGCCTCGTCGGTGGCCGACCATGCCCTGGCGCTGCTGTTGTCACTGGTGCGCGACATTCCCCGGGCCGATGCCGCCGTGCGCCGCGGCGAGTGGCCGAAAGTCATGCGCCCGTCCCTGGCCGGCAAGCGCCTGGGCATTCTCGGCCTGGGCGCGGTCGGCCTGGCCATCGCCAAGCGCTGCGCCAACGGTTTCGACATGAGCGTGAGCTACCACAACCGGCAGATCCGTAACGACGTGCCCTACTGCTTCTGTTCGACCCCGACCGAACTGGCGCGGCACTCGGACTTCCTGGTGGTCGCCACGCCCGGCGGCGTCGGCACCCGCCAACTGATCGACCAGGCCGTGTTGCAGGCCCTGGGCCCGGAGGGTTTCCTGGTGAATATCGCGCGCGCCAGCGTGGTCGACAGCGCCGATCTGTTGCAGGCCCTGGAACAGCGCAGCATCGCCGGCGCGGCCCTGGACGTGTTCGACGACGAGCCGCGCGTGCCGGATGCCTTGAAGACCCTGAACAACGTAGTGCTGACACCCCATGTCGCCGGGCTGTCGCCGGAAGCCACCCGAGACACGGTGGAACTGGTGGGCAAGAACCTGCTGGCGCACTTCGCCGGCCAGCCGCTGCTGACCCCCGTCGCGCTGCCCGAAGCCAACTGAACCGGGCTCTGTCCGAAAAGTGGCTACGCTCAGCCATGCTGCGTTAAAAACAGGCTCGGAATGCTCATGTAGGCTCCTACACTCCGCTTCCTCGCCTGTTTTTGCCTTGCCTGACTTTCGCTCGCCGACTTTTCGCACTAGAGCCTAGAGTGAAGCCGGGGACTTTCAAACGCTTGTATCAAAAGCAATGATTGCCCGGCAACACGCTCACCTATAAAGGGCCCCGGCGATTGTGACGCTCCGGTGGGCGCATTAGATTAGCCAATAATCTCTGGCCTCCAGAATAAGCAGAAGGGATAAGCATGACGCTTACTGACCAGTCCACCCGTACTCGCTCCGGCGAGGAACTCGATGCCAACCTGATCGATCCGTACCTCAAGGCACATATTCCGGGCCTGACCGGCACCCCGCAGATCAGCCAGTTTCCGGGCGGCGCGTCGAACCTGACCTACCTGCTGGAATACCCGGGCCAGGAATTCGTCCTGCGCCGCCCGCCCTTCGGCCACAAGGCCAAGTCGGCCCACGACATGGGTCGCGAGTACCGCATCCTCAACCAGCTCAAGGACGGCTTTCCGTATTGCCCGAAAGCCTATGTGCACTGCACCGACGAGTCGGTGATCGGCGCCGAGTTCTATGTGATGGAACGGGTCAAGGGCATCATCCTGCGCTCCGACCTGCCGCCGGAACTGGGTTTCGACGCCGCCCGCACCGAAACCCTGTGCAAGAGCTTCATCGACAAACTGGTCGAACTGCACCGCGTCGACTACCAGGCCTGCGGCCTCAGCGACCTGGGCAAGCCCGAAGGCTACGTGAAGCGCCAGATCGGCGGCTGGAGCGACCGCTACGAAAAAGCCCTGACCCCCGACGCGCCCAAGTGGGAAGCGGTCAAGGCCTGGCTCAACGACAAGATGCCGGCCGACCACCCGACCTCGAGCATCGTGCACAACGACTACCGCTTCGACAACGTGATCCTCGACCCGGACAACCCGATGCAGATCATCGGCGTGCTGGACTGGGAGCTGACCACCCTGGGCGACCCGCTGATGGACCTGGGCAACACCCTGGCCTACTGGATCGAAGCCGGCGACCCGGCCCCGGTGCAACTGATGCGCCGCCAGCCGAGCCACGCCCCGGGCATGCTGACCCGCCAGCAGTTCGTCGACTATTACGCCGAACGCTCGGGGATCAAGATCGACAATTTCGACTTCTACTACACCTACGGCCTGTTCCGCCTGGCCGGCATCGTGCAGCAGATCTACTACCGCTTCTTCCATGGCCAGACCCAGGACAAGCGCTTCGCGCAGTTCATCCACATGAACAAGCTGCTGGAGCACATGAGCCTGCAAGTCATCGATAAATCCAGCCTCTGATCGCGGCTCCATAACAAGGAAACCCCATGTCCAAGACTCAGTTGTTCGACCTCGACGGCAAGATCGCTTTCGTCTCCGGCGCCAGCCGCGGTATCGGTGAAGCCATCGCCAAGCTGCTGGCCCAGCAAGGCGCCCATGTGATCGTCTCGAGCCGCAAGCTCGACGGCTGCCAGCATGTGGCCGACGCCATCGTCGCCGCCGGCGGCAAGGCCACCGCCATCGCCTGCCACATCGGCGAGATGGAGCAGATCAGCCAGGTGTTCGCCGGCATCCGCGAACAGTTCGGGCGCCTGGACATCCTGGTCAACAACGCCGCCACCAACCCGCAGTTCTGCAACGTGCTGGACACTGACCTGGGCGCCTTCCAGAAAACCGTCGACGTGAACATCCGCGGCTACTTCTTCATGTCGGTGGAAGCCGGCAAGCTGATGCGCGACAACGGCGGCGGCAGCATCATCAACGTGGCCTCGATCAACGGCGTGTCGCCGGGGGTCTTCCAGGGCATCTACTCGGTGACCAAGGCCGCGGTGATCAACATGACCAAGGTCTTCGCCAAGGAATGCGCGCCGTTCGGCATCCGCTGCAACGCCCTGCTGCCGGGCCTGACCGACACCAAGTTCGCCTCGGCGCTGGTGAAGAACGACGCCATCCTCAAGACCGCCCTGGCGCAGATCCCGCTCAAGCGCGTGGCCGACCCGAGCGAAATGGCCGGCGCCGTGCTCTACCTGGCCAGCGACGCGTCCAGCTACACCACCGGCGTGTCGCTGAACGTGGACGGCGGTTTCCTTTCCTGACCGACCCTCGCCGTCCCCCCCCAGGCAGCCTGCGGGCTGCCTTTTTCATTAGCGCGCCAGGACATCGCCCCCTGGCCCGTTTAAATGGAAAACCAAGTCCGTCACAGTTCAGGTATCGAGTGTGTAGCAATTTATAAATATTTTGTTACATCGCCTTTCACCATGCTATAACCCTTCTCGCTGTAACTTTCAAACACCACTCACTTGAAAGACCCTTGTTTAAAAACAAGTGGCTGTATAGGAGTGCCCTAAAGAAAAACAACCACGCCACGCCATAAAGAACGATTCGCCGATTATCGATTTCTTTATATGTACCACCTAGTGAGTATCAAGCGGCCAGTAAGGACAACTGCCCCGCACAAACAATAAGAACACCCCCTCGGTCGGAAACAGCGCCACTGTTTCTGTCCGCTGTAAAACCCTGCCTATTACAAAAACCGAAACAGCAGTTTCAACCAAGGACATCCTCAAAGGGAAAGGAAATGGACGTAGCAGGTATTGATTCAGGCAACACCGCAGGCAAGCGCTTCAAATCACCCTCCCCGGCCCCGATCGCCCTGGCGATCGGCCTGTGGCTGGGCCAGGGCCAGGTGGCGTTGGCCGACACCTCGGCGCCCAATACGCCTTACACGCCACAAGTCCTGGAGGCGGCCTTCAGAAACGCCGCGGCCTCATTTGCCCCTGGCACGGCGGTTTACACCAACTTGCGTTTCGGCGTCGGTAATACCCTGGACCTCGCAGCCAAAGAGTTTGCCGCACAGTCTGCAAAGTTCGATTCATTGCTTAAGCAGCATTACGAACTTCAGGCCGAGAACCTGTCGATCAGTGCAATGCTTGGCGATACCAGCAAGCCGCTGGATTACAGCAACAATCTGGATCGCTATAAAAGCCGCCTGTTCAGCAACTCGGGTCGCTACACCGAAAACATCTTCGAGTTCGCCAACGCCATTATTGCCAACCTGCCCAGTGCCCAGCCCTATACCTATATAGAACCGGGCGTGGCGACAGACTTGCACCCACAATTGAACGCCGGTCAGTCATGGTCCACGGCGACCCGCAACTGGAGCGACAACGCCCAAACCTGGAAGACCCCGGAGGCCCAGGTCAATGCCGGCCTCGACCGCACCAACGCGTATTACGCCTATGCCCTGGGCATTACCGGCAAGGGCGTGAACGTCGGGGTGCTGGACTCGGGCATTCTCAGCGCGCACTCGGAATTCCAGGGCCAGAATGCCCAGGGCGAGAGGCGCGTACAGGCGGTCACCTCCAGCGGCGAGTACTACGCCACCCACCCGCGCTACCGGCTCGAAGTACCGGCCGGCGAGTTCCAGAAAGGCGAGCATTTCAGCATTTCCGGTGAATACGACCCAAGCTTCAACGACGGCCACGGCACGGAAATGTCCGGTGTGCTGGGAGCCAGTCGCAACGGCACCGGCATGCACGGTATCGCGTTTGACGCGAACCTGTTCATCGCCAACACCGGCGGCAGCGACAACGACCGTTACCAGGGCTCCAACGACCTCGACTACAACGCCTTCATGGCCAGCTACGACGCGCTGGCGCAGAAGCAGGTGTCGATCGTCAACCAGAGCTGGGGACAGAACTCGCGCAACGACGTGGAGAATCACTTCGGCACTGTCGGCGACAGCCCGGCTGACATCCTCCGGGACATGAGCGCCGCCTACCGCCCCTTCTGGGACAAGGCCCAGGCCGGCCAGAAGACCTGGATGGACGCCATGGCCGACGCCGGCCGGCGGTACTCGTTCATCCAGATCATTTCCGCCGGCAACGACAGCCACGGCGCCAACCCGGACACCAACGCCAACCTGCCCTACTTCAAGCCGGACCTGGAGTCCAAGTGGCTGTCCATCACCGGCTACGACGAAACCAGCGCCCAGGTCTACAACCGCTGCGGCACCTCGAAATGGTGGTGCGTGATGGGCGTTTCCGGGACTCCGTCCGCCGGTCCGGAAGGCGAGATCATCCCCAACGCCAACGGCACCTCGGCCGCCGCGCCAAGCGTTTCCGGGGCCCTGGCCCTGGTGATCCAGCGCTTCCCCTACCTGACGGCGAGCCAGGCCCGCGACGTCTTGCTGACCACCGCCACCCTGCAGGCACCGGACAGCCCGGACACCCCGGTCGGCGAGCGTACCGGCGGACGCACCTACGACAACCTGCAACCGGTGCATGACGCCGCCCCGGGAACCCCGCAGGTTCCGGGTGCAGTCAACGGCTGGGGCCTGCCCAACCTGAAGAAAGCCATGCAGGGCCCGGGGCAGTTCGTCGGCGCGCTGTCCGTGGCGTTGCCCGGCGGCACCCGGGATATCTGGGCCAACGACATCTCCGACCAGGCCATCCGCGCCCGCCGCGCCGAAGACGCCAGCGAGCAGGCCGCCTGGAGCGCGATCAAGCAGCAGAAAGGCTGGGTCAACGGCCTGCCGGCCGACGCCTCGGCGGACGATCGCTTCCAGTATGCAATCGGCACGGCCCGCGAGCAGGCGGCGCTGACCCGCGGCCTGGACCCGCTCACCGGCCAGACCTATGTCGGCAGCCTGACCAAGTCGGGGGACGGCGAGCTGGTACTCGACGGCCAGAGCAGCTATTCGGGCAGCACCTGGCTGCGCGGCGGCAAGCTCTCGGTGGACGGCTCGCTGACCTCGACCGTGACCGTCGACGGCAGCGCGGTGGGCACCGTCGACCCCAACAATCGGGTGCTCACCCGCACCGGCGGCACCCTGGCCGGCAACGGCAGCATAGGCACCCTGGTGGTGAACAACGGCGGTAGCGTGGCGCCCGGGCATTCGGTCGGCACCTTGCACACCGGCGATGTGACCTTCAATCCAGGCTCGGTCTACGCGGTCGAAGTGGCGCCCAACGGACAGACCGACATGATCCAGAGCACCGGGGTCGCCACCCTCAACGGCGGGCAGGTCACCCTGTCCCTGGAGAACAGCCCCAATCTGTTGTCCGCGGCCCAGGCCAGCAGCTTCCTGGGCCAGCAGTTCAACATCCTCAGCGCCAGCCAGGGGATCAACGGGCGGTTCGCCTCGGTCGCACCCGGCTTTCTGTTCCTCGACCTCGGCCTGGACTACCAGCCGAACCAGCTGAGCCTGGGCATCGAGCGCAATCAGACGCGCTTCGCCAGCGTCGCCCTGACCCGCAACCAGCGGGCCGTGGCCACCGCGGCCGATACCCTGGCCGCCGGCAATCCGGTGTATGAGAGCATCCTGGCCTCCGACTCGGCGGAACAGGCCCGCCAGGCCTTCGACCAGCTCGACGGCCAGGTGCACGCCGACCTCGCGGCCGCGCAGATTGCCGACAGCCGTTACCTGCGGGACGCGGTCAACGGTCGGCTGCAACAGGCCCAGGCCCTGGACACCGCCAAGGCTATCCAGGCCAGCAGCAACGGCGGCTGGGTGCAATTGCTCGGCGGCCACCAGCAGGTCGACGCCGATCACAACGCCAGCCGCTACAGCACCTCCACCAGTGGCGTGCTGCTGGGCCTGGACACCGAGGTCGGCGACGGCTGGCGCGTCGGGGCCGCTACCGGTTATACCAAGACCGATCTGAACGGCTCATCGAGAACCTCGGCGGACAGCGACAACTATCACCTGTCGCTCTATGGCGGCAAACGCTTCGACAGCATCGCCTTGCGCCTGGGAGGAGGAACGACCTGGCACCGCTTCGACACGTCCCGCGACCTGGTGTACGGCAACCAGTCGGCCCATGAAAAGGCCAGCTACAACGCGCGCACCGACCAGCTGTTCGGCGAGATCGGCTACGCCGGCTGGGCAGCCTTCGAGCCGTTCGCCAACCTCGCCTACATCAACTTCCAGAGCGACTCGTTCAAGGAACACGGCAGCGCGGCGGCCCTGCACGCCAGCAAGCAAAGCCAGGACGCGACGCTCTCGACCCTCGGCCTGCGCGGCCATACGCAACTGCCAGTCAGCGCCACCCGTTCGCTGACCCTGCGTGGCGAGCTGGGCTGGGAGCACCAGTACGGCGAACTGGATCGCGAGAGCTCGCTGCGGTTCGCCGGCAGCGAGGCGGCCTTTGCCGTGAACAGTGCCCCGGTGTCGCGTGACGGCGCCGTGGTCAAGGCCGGCGCGGAAATGGCCATGACCCGCGACACCCTGGTGTCGCTGAACTACACCGGGCTGGTGTCCAGCCAGGGTGGCGGCAGCGCGGTCAACCTGGGGTTCAGCTTCCGCTTCTGACCCCGACGGCGCGTGGTAGACGGATGGGTGCAATGAACAGTCATTGCACCCATTTTTTTGCGCTTGGTTCACCCATCGGAGGCGCACGAAAGAAAAATTATTCTACAGATTGAAATTAGAGAATATTTATTCCATAAATACCCCTCCTTACAACAACAATTCTGAAAGGTCCGGTTATGGGTGAACTTGGAATAGGTTTGATCGGCACCGGCTTCATGGGGCGGGCCCATGCGTTGGCGTTCCGCAATGTCAGCGCGGTGTTCGAGTTGCCGGTGCGCCTGCGCCTGGCGGCCCTGGCGGATGCCGACCGCCAGCGCGCCGAACAGTGCGCCGCGGCCTGGGGTTTTGCCCGGGCCCACGGCGACTGGCAACAGCTGATCGACGATCCCAAGGTCGATCTGGTGGCGATCACCACCCCCAACCACCTGCACTTCCCCATGGCCATGGCCGCCTTGCAGGCCGGCAAGGCGGTGTACTGCGAAAAGCCGCTGGCGGTCAGCGTCGAACAGGCGCAGCAGATGCAACGCGCGGCCCAGGCTGCCGGGGTGGTGACCCGGGTCGGCTACAACTACCAGCACAACCCGATGATCGTGCAGGCCAAGGCCTTGATCGACAGCGGCGAACTGGGGGACATCGTCAGCTTCCAGGGCGAGTTCAGCGAAGACTTCATGGCCGACCCGGACTCGCCCTTCTCCTGGCGCTGCGAGCCGCAGCACGCGGGCGGTGCCCTGGCCGACCTGGGCAGTCACCTGCTGGCCATGGCCCGCTACCTGCTGGGCGAGGTCGAGGCGGTCTGCGCCGACACCCAGACCGTGCACCGCCAGCGTCCGGCCAGCGCCGGCAGCCAAGAACGCCGCCCCATCGCCATCGACGACCAGGCCCATGCCCTGCTGCGCTTCGCCAGCGGCGCCCGCGGCACCTTCAGCAGCAGTTGGCTCAAGCACGGTTACAAGAACCACCTGAGCTTCGAGATCAGCGGCACCCGCGGCACCCTGGCCTTCGACCAGGAACGCCTCAACGAGCTGCGCCTGTACCGGGCCGGCGACTCGGGCTTCCAGCGCCTGCTGGCCGGCCCCGCCCTGCCCGGCTACGCCGCCTTCAGCCCGGCGCCGGGGCATCAGCTGGGCTACAACGAATTGAAGACCCTGGAGGTGCACGAACTGATCCTGGCCCTGAACGGCCAGGGGCAAGGCGGCACCGACTTCCAGGAGGCCCTGCAGGTGGAACGGCTGGCGGCGGCGATCCGCCTGGCGGCCGCCGAACAGCGCTGGGTCAGCGTCAACGCGGTTTGACCCCAAGAGCATCGCGGGCAAGCCTCGCTCCTACAGTTCAAGGCGTTCCTGTAGGAGCGAGGCTTGCCCGCGAAAGCCGCAAAGCGGCGATTTACCCCAGCGCCGCCAAGCGCGCGGCCAGCGCCTTGGCCTGGCTGGCCACGTCGGTGACGGCGGTGCTTTCCCACCACATGCCGCGCAGCGGCGGGCCCATGGCGAACAACCGCTCGGCGACCCGCCCCTGGGCGTCGAGCACGGCGCCGCCGGCGTCGGCGCGGATGCCCAGGGCCAGCGGCCCCGGCTGGATCAGCCCGCGGGCCAGCAGTTGTCGCGGCAACGGCCGGGCGACCCGGCGCCAGTCGTATTCGATGCCGCTGGAATTGATCAGCGCGGCCCCCGCGACCTGCGTCGCCTGCGTCTCGCCGCGACGGCGGATGCTGATCGCCAGCCCCCCGTCCGCCGCCGGCTCCAGGCCCTTGAACGACGCCGCGTGAATCCGCAGCCGGCCCTCTGCATGCAGGCGCGCCACCAGCTCGGCGCTCAACGGCGGCGAACGGTGGTGATGGCTCTCCCACCACGGCCGCACATGGCGCACGAACTGCCGACGCTGCGCGTCCGTGGCCTGGCTCCACAAGCGGCCGATATGGGCGCGCACGGTGTCCAGCGGCGCCTGCCAGTCGACCCCGGCCGCCAACGCCTCGTGGCACTGACGCCGCAACTCGCGCAGCAACTGGCGCGGGCTGCGCAGGCTGTGATCTTCGGCCAGGAAATCCGCCCAGGTCGGCGGCTGGCGGCGCACATGGGGCAACAGGCCGTGGCGTGAGAACACCTCGATCGGCCCGCGATGCCCGGCCTGCTCCAGGGACACCACGGCATCGACCATGGTCAGCCCGGAACCGATGATCAGCACCGTCGCCCGCGGGTCGAGCCGGGCCATGGCCGCGACGTCCCAGGGGTCGAGGGCGGCGGCGTTGAGGCCGCTGGATTCGGTCTGCGGGGTGCGCGCCGCGGGGAACATGCCGGTGGCCAGCACGGCCCGGGCGCCACGCAGTTGGCGGCCGTCGTCGAGGGTCAGCACGGCGGCGTCGGCGTTCGTCTGCAGATCCACCGCCTCGGCGCGCACATGGTCCACCGTCGAACCCTGCACGGCACCGAGCGCCTGGGCCTCGGCCAGCCGCTGCTGCACGTACAGGCCGAAGATCCCGCGCGGTGGAAACAGTTCGCTGACCGGCACGTGCTGCTGGTCCGACTCGGGCCAGCCGCCCGCGGCAATATAGTCGCCCAGCCAGCGGCTCAGGTCGTCGGCATGGTCCGGGTCGACGCTCATGCGCGCGGCGTTGCCGTTCAGGGTGTGGCCCAGTTCGACCGCGCTGTAGGCCTCGCCGCGGCCCAGCTCGCTGCGCGGCTCGATCACCAGCAGCCGGCGCCGGCCCGGCAGGCGCAGCAGTTGCGCGGCGAGCAAGGCGCCACTGAGGCCGCCGCCGACGATCAGCACATCGGCGTCACGGGTGGCGCGGGTCGCCTGTCCGTTGGAGGGTTGGTTCATGGGGTTCTCACGGGTCAGTGTTTGCCTAGGTAGAAGTCATGCAGGTCGCCACGGGCCAGCAGGCTCTCGGCCGTTCCGGACAAGGCCACGCGTCCGGTGTCGAGCACGTAGGCGCGGGTCGCGTACTTGAGCGCCACATTAATATTTTGTTCGGCGATCAGGAAGCTCACCTGCGCCTCGCGGTTCAGTTGCGCGACGATCTCGAAGATCTCCTGGACGATGATCGGCGCCAGCCCCATGGACGGCTCGTCGAGCAGCACCAGGCCGGGCCGGGTCATCAGCGCCCGGCCGATGGCGACCATCTGCTGTTCGCCGCCCGAGGTCAGCCCGGCGCGGGTCTTGCGCTTGGCCTGCAAACGCGGAAACCAGGCGTAGATCCGCTCCAGGTCGGCGGCCAGCTCGCGACGGCCCAGGCCGCGGACGAAACCGCCGCTGCGCAGGTTGTCTTCCACGCTCAATTGGGGGAACACATGGCGCCCCTCCAGCACGTGGACCATGCCCTGGCGCACTCGCTGGCTGGGGTCGACGCCGGCCGTGTCCTGGCCGAGAAAGGCGATCGAGCCGCGGCTGACCTCCGCGCGCTCGGCCCGCAGCAACCCGGAAATCGCCTTGAGCGTGGTGCTCTTGCCGGCGCCGTTGGCGCCGAGCAAGGCGACGATCGCGCCCTTGGGCACCTCCAGCGACACCCCGGCCACCGCGAGGATCGCGCCGTCGTAGATCACTTCGATATCGCGCACCTGCAACAGCGGTTCGGCGGCGGCCGTGGCGGTCTGGCCCATGACTCACTCCTGTCCGGCGCAGGTGCGCGGCGTGAGGTTTTTCTCCTTGGCGAAGGCCGCCGACTTCGCGTCGATCAACGGCCGCAGCGTGGCCCGGTCGGCGGCGATCCAGTCGCTGATCAGGGTCCAGTTGGCCCCGTCCCACTGCTGCACCCGCGCCGAACCGCCGCCTTCGTGGTCGCGGCACGACAGCTTGAGGTTCTGCATCAGGCCCAGGTAGCCGATGTCCTTGAGCCGCGCGTCGTCGATGTTCAGGTGTTCCAGGCCCCAGCGCCCTTCCTCGCCGTTGAGCGGGCGCTTGCCGAACTTGCCCTGGGCGGTGCGGATCGCCTCGACCGCCACCGCCGCGTTCACCAACCCGGAGTTGTAGTAGACGCTGCCGAAATTCTTCAGGTCCGCAAGGTCGCTCTTGCCCGTATCGAGGATGTACTGCTTGAGGCGCTTGTGGATCTCGAAGTCGCTGCCCGCCGGGTACGGCGTCAGCGCCAGGTAGCCCTTGGCCGCCGCGCCCGCCGGCAACACGTCCTCGCTGGAACTGGCCCAGATATCGCCGATGATCCGCTCCACCGGGAAGCCAAAGCGCGCGGCGGTCTTCACCGCCACCGGGGTCGACACGCCCCAGGTGCGCAGGAACACCCAGTCCGGGTTCTGCTGGCGCACCTGGCGCCACTGCGCCGACTGCTCGTTGCCCGGGTCGGCCACCGGGATCTGGATATTCTCGAAGCCGTATTTCTCTGCCAGCAGCTTCAGCGGGCCGAGGGTTTCGCGGCCATAGGCCGAGTCGTGGTAGACCGTGGCGATCTTCTTGCCCTTGAGCTTGTCGAAGCCGCCCTCGCGCTCGGCGATGTAGTTCACCAGGGTCGAGGCCTCGCTGTAGAAGGTCAGCATCACCGGGAAGTTATAGGGAAACACCGTGCCGTCGGTGGCTTCGGTGCGGCCGTAGCCGAGGGTGATCAAGGGGATCTTGTCGACTTCGGCGCGCTCGCTCAGGGCGTAGGCCGCCGGGGCGCCGTTGGGCGAGTAGATCGCCACGGGCGCGCCGTCCAGGCCGTTCTTGAAGCGCTCGTAGCACTCGATGCCCTTCTCCGCCGTCCACTCGGTCTCGCATTCCTGCCACACCAGCTTGACCCCGTTGATCCCGCCTTCGACCTGGTTGATGTAGTTCAGGTAGTCGATCATCCCGGCCCACACCTGTACGCCGCTGGAAGCGTAGGCGCCGACCCGGTAGGTGGCCAGGGGGAAGAACTGCTGGTCCGGCGCGGCCTGTAGCGCGGGCGCCGCGCCGCCGAGGAGCGCCAGCGCCGCCGCGGCGCCGGCCAGGGAACGTTTCAGGGATGCACGCATGTCGTCTCTCTAGTCAGGGGTGGGATTCAGAAGCGCAGCGGCCAGTAGCCCAGCCGTTGCCGCAGGTTGTGCAAGAGGCGGATCAGCCCTTCGGGTTCCTTGATCAGGAACAGGATGATCAGCACGCCGAAGATGATTTTCTGCAGGTTCTGCAACTGCCCGGCATCCACCGCGCCGCCGAACAGCGCTTGCCCGGCGTGACTGAGGAAAATCGGCAGCAGGCTGATAAAGGCCGCGCCGACGAAGTTGCCGGCCACGCTGCCCATGCCGCCGATAATGATGATGAACAGGATCTGGAACGAACGATTGATATCGAAGCTGCCGGCGCTGGCGGTGCCCAGGTAGGCGAAGGCCCACAACGCCCCGGCGATGCCCAGGTAGAAGGAGCTGACGGCGAACGCCAGGCGCTTGTAGCCCGCCACGGGGATGCCGATCACCGCGGCGGCGGTGTCCATGTCGCGGATCGCCATCCAGTTGCGCCCGACCTGGCTGCGCACCAGGTTCAGCGCCACCCAGGTCAGCAGCCACACGCAGGCCAGGGTCAGCAGGTAACGCCCGACCGGGGTGTTCAGGTCATGGCCGAACAGGCTCAGGCGCGGCGCCGAGATGGTGCCCGAGGAGCCGTAGTTGTAGAACCAGGGAAACTTGACGAACAGCCACTCCAGGAAGAACTGCGCCGCCAGGGTGGTGACCATCAGGTAGAAGCCCTTGATCCGCGAACTGGGCAGGCCGAACAGCCAGCCCACCGCGGCGCTGATCAGCCCGCCGCCGAGCAGCGCCACAGGCAGGCCCAGCTCCGGCAGGCGCAGCAGGAAGCCGTAGGTGGCAAACGCCCCGACCGCCATGAAGCCGGCGGCGCCGACCGAGGTCTGGCCGGTGTAGCCGGTCAGCAGGTTGAGGCCGAGCCCGGCCAGGGACAGCACCAGGAACGGGATCAGGATCGCATTGAGCCAATAGTCGTTGCCCACCAGGGGCACGCCGACGAAGGCCAGCAGCGACAGGCCGGCCAGGCCCCAGGGCAGGTGTCGCCGGACCTGCAGCAGCGGCGCCGTTTCTTGGGTCAGGGGAATGGACATGGGCTCAGACTCGCTCGATGGCGCGCTCGCCGAACAGGCCGGCGGGACGGATGTAAAGGAAAGCCAGGGCCAGCGCATAGGCGAACCATGGGGTGATGCCGCCGCCGATCAGCGGGCCGACATAGACCTCGGCCAGGTTCTCCGCCGCGCCGACGATCAAGCCGCCGGCAATCGCCCCGCCGATCGAGGTGAAGCCGCCGATGATCAGCACCGGCAAGGCCTTGAGCACCACCAGCGACAGCGAGAACTGCACGCCCTGGCGCGCGCCCCAAAGCAGCCCGGCCACCAGCCCGACCACCCCGGCCACGGCCCAGACGATCTGCCAGATGCGGTTGAGGTCGATGCCGATCGACAACGCCGCCGTGGTGTCGTCGGCCACCGCGCGCAGCGAAATGCCGATGCGGGTCTTGTTGAACAGCAGCGCCAGCACCGTCACCAGGACGATGGCAGCGGCCGCGGCGACCAGGTCGAACTGGCTGACCATCAACGGTCCGAGGAACAGCGGCACGTCGGCGATGCCCAGGTCCAGCGCGCGCACCTGGGAGCCCATCAGGCCCTGGGCCAGGCCCTCGATGACGAACGACAGGCCGAGGGTGGCCATGAACAGGGTGATCTGCGAGCGGTTGACCAGCGGGCGCAGCACCAGCCGCTCGATCAGCCAGGCGCCGGCGACCATCACCAGCACCGTCGCCAGCAGCGCCAGGGCGAACGGCCAGCCCTGTTCGTGCAGGCTGACGAAAGTCAGCGCGGCGAACAGCAGCATCGCGCCCTGGGCGAAGTTGAACACTCCGCTGGCCTTGTAGATCAGCACGAAACCGATGGCCACCAGGGAATACAGGGTGCCGGCCAGCAAGCCGCCGAGCAGGGTCTCGAAGAAGAAACTCATGGCTGCGGCACTCCCAGGTAGGCGGCGATCACCTCGGGGTCGGCCTGCACCTGGGCCGGGCTGCCGTCGCCGATCTTGCGCCCGTAGTCGAGCACCACCACATGGTCGGACAGGTCCATGACCACGCCCATGTCGTGTTCGATCAACACCACGGTGGTGCCGAGGTCGCGGTTGATGTCAGCGATGAAACGCGCCATGTCCTGTTTTTCCTCGGCGTTCATCCCGGCCATGGGCTCGTCCAAGAGCAACAGGCTCGGCCCGGCGATCAGCGCGCGGCCCAGCTCGACGCGTTTTTGCAGGCCGTAGGACAGGTTGCCCACCGGCACCTCGCGCTGGGCCTGCAAGTCGAGGAACTGCAAGATGCCCTCGGCGCGCCGCCGATAGGCCTGGGCCTCGCGCCGTGCCCGCGGCAGCCCCAGGGCCTGTTCGAGAAAACCGGCGCGGGTGTGCCGCGACAGCCCGGTCAGAATGTTGTCGATCACGCTCATCTTCTTGAACAGCGCATTGTTCTGGAACGTGCGGCCGATGCCCCGGCGCGCGGCCTGCAACGGGTCGATATGCACCAACGCCTCGCCCTCGAAAACGATCGCCCCGGCCTCGAAGCGATAGACCCCGTTGAGGATGTTGAGCAGCGAGCTCTTGCCGGCGCCGTTAGGCCCGATCAGCGCGCAGATCTCGCCGCGGCGCACGGCGAAGGACAGCCGGTCGATGGCCTTCACCCCCTTGAACGACAGGCAAATATCCTGGACATGGAGGATGGCTTCGGCGGCGCTCATGCGATGTTCCGCTTGAATTCGGTCAGCCACACCGGCGCCGCGGCTTTCGCCGGGGCGCTCGGGGCCTGCCAGATGTAATCCAGGCGCTGGAAGCCCAGGAGCCGGCGCACGCGCTGCTTGATCAGGCGTTGCAGCGGCCGCTGCGGCTGGGCGAGCGCCCATTCGCAGAGCCGGCGCCGCCAACTGCCCGGGGGCGCCAGGCGGCTTTCGATCTCGTCGGCCAGGCGTTGCAGGCGCGCGGCGGACAGCAACAGGCCGCTGGGCACGGCTTCGCGCCGGTCGCGGCTGGCCGAGCCGCGGTGTTCCGGGAACGCCAGGCTGTGGCCGCTGCCCAGCCATTGGGCGAGCAGCACGCCCAGACCCTCCGGCCACTCCGTGCCCTCCTCGCTCCACAGCTGCGACTCGTGGGCCGGATGGCGCCAGTAGCTCTGGCGGCGCGGCGTTTCGCCGGCGCCCAGCAGTTCGCCGAAGGCCTGCACCGGCTGGCGCGCGCCCTGGGGCAAACGCGGCAGCGGCTGATGGGCGATCAACAGCTGCGGCGCCACGCTGTTTTCCCCGGCCGCGACCCAGCGCAGCAACTGCTGGCGCGAGTGCACGAAGGCATGGCTCGGTTGCAGGCGCCACAGCGCCTGGCGCAGCGCCTCGGCGTCGAGTTCGTCGTCGACCGCCACGACCTGGGCGCCGATGCTGTGGGCCGCCAGGGCCAGCAGCAACAGGTCGGGCTCGAACGGACCGCTGACGACCAGTCGCGAATGCTCGTCGAAACCTTGCAGGCGCAGGCCGTCGGCCAGGCGTTCGACCGCGCGCAAGGCGTCGATCCAGCGCCAGTTGTACCAATGGCCGTGACGCTTGTGGCGCAAGGCGTTGCGCAACGGGCTTACCTGGGCCCAGTGCTGTAGCCGCGCCAGGACATCGGGCAGCAGCGGAGTCTGTTCCGGCGATCGGGCATCCGCCGCCGGACGTTTGAGTTCATGCACGCTCATGGATCGTCCTCGGTTCCTTGGGCAAAAGCGTGCGGTGGTCCGCTGGCTGGGGGGGTGTTTGATCGAAACGCGGTCCTTGTAGCCGCAGCCGCAGGCTGCGATAAGGCCGAAGGCCTTCAGCGTCCGGCAGACCGCAACGACCCTGCGGGCCGAACGCAGCCTGCGGCAGCGGCTACAGGGACGGCACCCGCACGGACGCGACTTTCTTCTCCTGCCGCTGCAAGGCCGCCAGGTCGCGATAGGCGCTGCCCGGGTGATTCGCCGGCAGGCGCGGCCCGGCGCCGAAGAGTTTTTCGCGCAGGGTGCCGGGGGCGTATTCGGTCTTGTACACGCCGCGCTTCTGCAACTCCGGCACCAGCAGTTCCACGGCGTCGACGAAGGTTTCGTGGGTCAGCGCATAGGCCAGGTTGAAGCCATCCACGTCGGTGTCCTCGACCCATTCCTGAAGCAGGTCGGCAACGGTTTCCGGGCTGCCGACGAACAGCGGGCCGAAGCCGCCGATGCCGACCCAGTCGGCCAGCTCATGGGGCGTCCAGACCTTGTTCGGGTCGGCCGTGGAGAAGGCTTCCACCGCCGACTGGATGGCGTTGGTGTGCACATGCTTGAGCGGCTCGTCGGGCCGGAACTGGCTGAAGTCGATGCCGGTCCAGCCGGAAATCAGCGCCATGGCGCCCTCGTAGCTGACCCAGGACTTGTACTCCTCGAACTTGGCCTTGGCCTTGGCGTCGGCCTCGCCGAGGATCACCGTCTGCAAATTGAAGATCAGGATCGTCGCCGGGTCGCGCCCGGCCTCGGCCGCCCGGCGGCGGATATCGGCCACGGTCTTTTTCAGCAGCACCTTGGACGGCGCGGCGACGAACACGCACTCGGCCTGCTCGGCGGCGAACTGCTTGCCGCGGCTCGACGCGCCGGCCTGGTAGAGCACCGGGGTGCGCTGCGGCGACGGCTCGCACAGGTGAATGCCCGGCACCTGGAAGTGTTGGCCGAAGTGCCGGATCTCGTGGATCTTGCTCGGGTCGCTGAAGATCCGCCGCTCGCGGTCGCGCAGGATCGCGCCGTCCTCCCAACTGCCCTCCCAGAGCTTGTAGCAAACCTCCAGGTACTCCTCGGCGTAGTCGTAGCGGGCGTCATGCTCGGTCTGGGTCTTCTGGCCGATATTCTTCGCCCCGCTTTCGAGGTAGGAGGTAACGATGTTCCAACCGGCCCGACCGCGGGTCAGGTGATCGAGGGTCGACAGCCGCCGAGCGAAGGGATAGGGATGCTCGAACGACAGCGAGGCGGTCAGGCCGAAGCCCAGGTGTTCGGTGACCAGGGCCATCGGCGGGATCAGTTGCAGCGGGTCGTTGACCGGCACCTGCGCCGCCTGGCGGATCGCCGCTTCGCCGTTGCCCTGGTAGACGTCGTAGATGCCCAGCACGTCGGCGATAAACAGGCCGTCGAACTTGCCGCGCTCGAGGATGCGCGCCAGGTCGGTCCAGTACTCGAGGTCCTTGTACTGCCAGGAACGGTCCCGCGGGTGGGCCCACAGGCCCGGCGACTGGTGGCCGACACAGTTCATGTCGAACGCGTTGAGACGGATTTCACGGGACATCAGACAGCACTCCTGAAACGGGGCGGCACCACGCCGTTGAGGCGGTAGTTGCCGATCACCTGGTATGTCCAGCGCAACGGTTCGCCCAGCGCGGCGGGCAGCGGGCTGCGCTGGCCGGTCAATTCGAATTCGGCGGTGCTCACCGCCAGCAAGGCTTCGCGGCTGGCGATGGCCGCCTCGGCCCGGGCCACGCCGATTTCGGCGATATCGTGCGTGCCGGCGCGCAGGGCGTGGGCACGTTCCTGCAAGGCCGCGGCGACCTCGACACGGATCAGCAGGTCGCCGAAGCGGCTGATCACATAAGGGTCGTCGACAGCCCTGGCCAGCCCGCTGGCGGGCCAGGGTCGGGCCTGCTCGCGGACGAATGCCAGGGTCGTCTGCAGCAGTTCGCGGGCGCGGCGCAGGTCTTCGGCGCTGGATTTTTCAGGGCTATGTTCATCAGTGCCCTGCTCATCAGCGCTATGCGCCGCGGTCGACTGGGCGGGATGGGTCAATGCGTTCATGGGCGATTCCTCAGTTCCAGGCGTGGCGAGCCGGCTTGACGCCGTTGAGCAGGAAGTTGCCGACCAGGTGGTATTTCCAGCGCGCCGGGTCATGCAGGGTGTGGGTTCGCGCATTGCGCCAGTAGCGGTCGAGGTTGTGCTTGCCCAGCACCGAGCGGGTGCCGGCCAGCTCGAACAGCTTGCTGCTGGCGAGCAAGGCGCTTTCCGCTGAGAGCACCTTGGCCTGCGCCACCACCACCGAGGCCTGGGCCACCGTGTCTTCGTTGGGTTCGCGCAGGGCGCGGTCGACGGCATGGCCGGCTTTTTCCAGGATCGCCTCGGTGCCGTGCACCCGCCATTCCAGGTCGCCGATAGCGGCGATAGTGAACGGGTCCTGCCAGCCGTGGTCCTGGCCGCTGTCGATCCACGGCCGCGACTGCCGGGCGTGGCGCTTGGCCTCTTCCAGGGCGCCCACGGCCAGGCCGGTGTCCACCGCGGCCTGGATGATCTGCGAAATCGGCCCGTCGGCGGTGGGCTCGTCGAACGCGCGATGGGCCGGGATCACTGCGCTGTGCGGCACCTGCACCGCCTCCAGGGTGACCCCGCCGCTGGCGGTGGTGCGCTGACCGAAACCGTCCCAGCTGTCGATCACCGTCAGGCCCGGGTTGTCGCGCTCGATAAAGGCGATGAACGCGCGGTTCTCTTCGTCGACCGCCACCGCCGTAGGCCTTGGGAATGGTGATGCCCCACAGGCCGCTGGCGGAGAACTCGTCCAGCTCGGCCACCGGCAAACGCCGCTCGCGGTCGCGCACGCTGGCCTCGACGGCGAAACGTTCGGCCAGGGCCCTGGCGACGGCGATCGCCTCGGCGTCGGAACGGATGATGTGGGCGGTACGGGTGGGTTGGGCAGAGGCTGTCATGGCCGACTCCAGGTCCTGTCGAATGCGGAAGGTCCGCTATGACAGGAAGATTGCAGGAGTCATGCCGAAATAAATAATCTATAAAAATCAACCAGATACGATTATTTATCGATAAACCGCTTCAATTTCAAAGCGACAAAATGTTCAAGCGCTGTTGCCCAGGCAACAGTGCTCAGATCACCACATTGCGCACGAAGCGCAGCGCCGTGGTGCCGTCGTTGCGATAGGCGTGCGGCAGGTTGCTGGCGAACGCGAAGAACTCGCCGGGGTCCAGGCGCCGCTCCCGGTCGCCCAGGACCAGGGTCAGGCACCCCTCGCAGACATACAGCTGCTCGCTCCAGCCTTCGGCGTCCGGCTCGGCCAGGTACTGCTCGCCTGGCTCCAGGCGCCACTCCCACAACTCCACTTCGCGGCTGGCGCTGGTCTTGGCCAGCAACATCGCCTTGCTCCCGGGGAACAGCCCGGCCCAGGCCAATTCGTTGATGCGGCTCGGGTCGCGGGCATCGGGGGCCTGGATCAGGTCGCTGAAGGCCACGTCCAGGGCCTCGGCCACCCGGTCCAGGGTGCTGAGGCTGACATTCTTCTCGCCGGCCTCGATGGCCACCAGCATGCGCCGGCTGACCCCGGACTTTTCCGCCAGGGCGCTCTGGCTCAGTTCGGCGGCGTGGCGCAGGCGGCGGACGTTCTGACTGACATGCTGCAGCACGGAAGCGCGCTGCCCGGAATCTTTGTGCACTATATTGCTCACTGTGTAGGTTTGCGCAGTATACTGCCCAACTTCGCGGCGCATTGTGCGTCCGCCTCAAGTCGCACGCAAGGGTATGACGTCGGTGAACTCCAGCAAATCCTCCCCCTTCTTCCTCAAACTGAGCAAAGCCGAGTGCGTGCTGGTGCTGATCACCATGGTCTGGGGCGGCACCTTCCTCACCGTGCAACACGCCATGACCGTCAGTGGCCCGATGTTCTTCGTCGGCCTGCGCTTTGCCGCCGCGGCGTGCATCGTCGGCCTGTTCTCCCTGCGCAGCCTGCGCGGGCTGACCCTGTTCGAACTCAAGGCCGGGGTCTTTATCGGCACCGCCATCATGCTCGGCTACGGCTTGCAAACCGTGGGCCTGCAAACCATTCCGAGCAGCCAGTCGGCCTTTATCACCGCGCTCTACGTGCCCTTCGTGCCGCTGCTGCAATGGCTGTTCATGGGCAAGCGCCCGGGGCTGATGCCGAGCATCGGCATCATGCTGGCCTTCACCGGGCTGATGCTGCTCTCCGGGCCCAGCGGCGCCGCGCTGGATTTCAGCCCGGGCGAAATCGCCACCCTGATCAGCACCGTGGCCATCGCCGCGGAAATCATCCTGATCAGCACTTACGCCGGCCAGGTCGACGTGCGCCGGGTCACCGTGGTGCAACTGGCCGCAACCTCGGTGCTGTCGTTCCTGATGGTGGTGCCGACCCAGGAAGCCATCCCGGACTTTTCCTGGCTGCTGCTGGCCAGCGCCCTGGGCCTGGGCGCCGCCAGCGCGGCTATCCAGGTGGCGATGAACTGGGCGCAGAAAAGCGTCTCGCCAACCCGCGCCACCCTGATCTACGCCGGCGAACCGGTGTGGGCCGGGCTGGTCGGACGCATCGCCGGCGAACGCCTGCCAGCCCTGGCCCTGCTGGGCGGCGCGCTGATCGTCGCGGCGGTGATCGTCAGCGAGCTGAAAACCAAGGGCAAGGGCGGCGAAGCGCTCGACGCCGAGGTTGAGTCAGAAGCCGTCGACTCGGGGAAATAAGCGCAGCCGGCACTGCGCGGTGGATCGCGAGCGACCGGTTGCCCCGACAAAGGGAGCTAGCGTGGCAAGGATTCGACAATGGCCGCCAGCTCCTGCCGCGAGAGCTGGCCGGCCTGCACCGCGGCAATGACGTCCTCCCGTGTCACGGAAGAACCTGGGGCATTTCCGGGATCAATATTCTCCAGCCACAGCGGGCTGATCCGCGCTTGCCCCGGCCACAACGCATTGGGCAGCGCTTCCTGGGCGATCCGGCCCTTGTGATAGAAGTAGGCCAGGTAGCGGCTGTGCCCCTCGGCAAAGCTCGTGTCGTAAAAAAGCACCGCCCCGGCGGGCAACCCCGTCCCCTGCCCCTCGATGGACAAAGGCTCCAGGATCTTGAAGCTCGGCATCCAGGCAGCAGGCCCGGCAAGCGTCAGCCACAGCCAGGCCATCCAGCCGCCCAGCGCCATCAGCAACAGGCCGATCAGGGTTTTGCGGGCAGTTTTATAGACAAATGTTCCGAGCGTCATAACCAACCTGTCTGCATCCTCTTCGAGCAGGCCATTCCAGATCGGGCGCGACGATAACATTGCTCCTGCCTGTTTGCGCTCCTGCGTACCCGGCGAATAGCAAAGACTGTCGGGCAAGCTCGGTTTTTTCCCCTACCTTGAATGCGGGTCGAGGAAATTTTGTAGGATCCTGCCACAGCTTCAAGGTTGGTGATCACCGAGTCGGCACGTATGATGCATCACAAATTCCCGCAGATTAGAAGCCTATGTCCCTGATAGTTCTACTGCTTCTGCCTTTCATCGGCAGCTGTCTGGCGGCATTGCTGCCGCACAACGCACGTAATACCGAGTCCCTGCTGGCAGGCCTGGTCGCTTTGGCCGGCACCGTGGCCGTGGCCCTGATGTACCCGCAGATCGCCCATGGCGGGGTCATTCGTGAAGAATTCAACTGGTTGCCCAGCCTGGGGTTGAACTTCGTCCTGCGCATGGACGGTTTCGCCTGGCTGTTCTCGATCCTGGTGCTGGGCATCGGCACCCTGGTGTCGCTGTACGCGCGCTACTACATGTCGCCGCAAGACCCGGTACCGCGCTTCTTCGCGTTTTTCCTGGCGTTCATGGGCGCCATGCTCGGCCTGGTGATTTCCGGCAACCTGATCCAGATCGTGTTCTTCTGGGAACTGACCAGCCTGTTCTCCTTCCTGCTGATCGGTTACTGGCACCACCGCTCCGACGCCCGGCGCGGCGCCTACATGGCGCTGATGGTCACGGGCGCCGGCGGCTTATGCCTGCTGGCGGGGGTCATGCTGCTCGGCCATGTGGTCGGCAGCTACGACCTGGATCAGGTCCTGGCTGCCGGAGAGACCATCCGCGCCCACGCCCTCTACCCCATCCTGCTCCCGCTGATCCTGATCGGCGCCCTCAGTAAAAGCGCTCAGTTCCCCTTCCATTTCTGGCTGCCCCACGCCATGGCCGCGCCGACGCCGGTCTCGGCCTACCTGCACTCGGCGACCATGGTCAAGGCCGGAGTCTTCCTGCTCGCCCGCCTCTGGCCGTCGCTGTCCGGCAGCGAAGAATGGTTCTGGATCGTCGGCGGCGCCGGGGCCGCAACCCTGGTGCTCGGCGCCTACTGCGCGATGTTCCAGAACGACCTCAAGGGCCTGCTGGCCTACTCGACCATCAGCCACCTGGGCCTGATCACCCTGCTGCTGGGCCTGAACAGCCCGCTGGCCGCGGTGGCCGCGGTGTTCCACATTCTCAACCACGCCACCTTCAAGGCCTCGCTGTTCA
Organism: Pseudomonas chlororaphis; assembly: GCF_001921865.1. GTDB lineage: Bacteria > Pseudomonadota > Gammaproteobacteria > Pseudomonadales > Pseudomonadaceae > Aquipseudomonas > Aquipseudomonas chlororaphis_D. The sequence continues at coordinate 409,572 of NZ_MSCT01000009.1, read as the reverse complement.
TGGCCGCCGGCATCATCGACCACGAAAGCGGCACCCGCGACATCCGCAAGCTCAACGGCCTGGTCAAGCTCATGCCGTTCACCGCCACCCTGGCCATGGTCGCCAGCGCCTCCATGGCCGGCGTGCCGCTGCTCAACGGCTTCCTGTCCAAGGAAATGTTCTTCGCCGAAACGGTGTTCATCAATTCCACCGCCTGGGTCGAGGCCGCCCTGCCGGTGATCGCCACCGTCGCCGGGACCTTCAGCGTCGCCTATGCCCTGCGTTTCACCGTGGACGTGTTCTTCGGCGAACCGGCCACCGACCTGCCGCATACGCCCCACGAGCCGCCGCGCTGGATGCGCGCGCCGGTGGAGCTGCTGGTGTTCACCTGCCTGCTGGTGGGGATCTTCCCCGCGCAGATGGTCGGCCCGCTGCTGGCCGCCGCGGCGTTGCCGGTGGTCGGCGGCACCCTGCCCGAATACAGCCTGGCGATCTGGCACGGCCTCAACGCACCGATGATCATGAGCCTGATCGCCATGTCCGCCGGCATCGTGCTCTACCTGCTGCTGCGCAAGCCGCTGGTGGCCGGCCGCTTTGCCTATCCGCCGCTCATTGGCCGTTTCAACGGCAAGCGCCTGTTCGAGCGCAGCCTGGTGAGCATGATGCGCCTGGCCCGGCGCCTGGAGCGGCGGATCAGTACCAAGCGCCTGCAGACCCAGCTGTTCCTGCTGGTGCTGGTGGCCGTGCTGACCGGCCTGATCCCGATGCTCTACAGCAGCCTGAGCTGGGGCGACCGGCCGAAGATCCCCGGCTCCATCGTCTTCGTCACCCTCTGGCTGCTGGCCATCGTCTGCGCCCTGGGCGCCGCCTGGCAAGCCAAGTACCACCGCCTGGCGGCCCTGACCATGGTCAGCGTCTGCGGCCTGATGACCTGCGTGACCTTCGTCTGGTTCTCCGCGCCGGACCTGGCCCTGACCCAGCTGGTGGTCGAGGTGGTGACCACGGTGCTGATCCTCCTCGGCCTGCGCTGGCTGCCGCGGCGGATCGAAGACGTCTCGCCGCTGCCGAGCAGCGTGCCCAAGGCGCGCATCCGCCGTTTGCGCGACCTGTTGCTGTCGGTCGCGGTCGGCCTGGGCATGGCCGTGCTGTCCTACGCCATGCTGACCCGCCAGACCCCCAACGATATTTCCTCGTTCTACCTGAGCCGCGCCCTGCCCGAAGGCGGCGGCAGCAACGTGGTGAACGTGATGCTGGTGGACTTCCGCGGCTTCGACACCCTGGGCGAGATCACCGTGCTGGCCGCCGTGGCCCTGACCGTGTTCGCCCTGCTGCGCCGCTTCCGCCCGCCCAAGGAAAGCATGCAGTTGCCGGCCCAGCAGCGCCTGCTGGCCCCCGACGTGGTCACCGACCTGGTCAACCCGCGCCAGGCCAGCGACACCGCCCTGGGCTTCATGATGGTGCCGGCGGTGCTGGTGCGCCTGCTGCTGCCGATCGCCCTGGTGGTGTCGTTCTACCTGTTCATGCGCGGCCACAACCAGCCGGGCGGCGGTTTCGTCGCCGGGCTGGTGATGTCGGTGGCGTTCATCCTCCAGTACATGGTCGCCGGCACCCAGTGGGTCGAGGCCCAGATGAGCCTGCGGCCGTTGCGCTGGATGGGCACCGGCCTGCTGTGCGCCACCCTGACCGGGCTCGGCGCCCTGGCGTTCGGCTATCCGTTCCTGACCACCCATACCCTGCACCTGGAGCTGCCGCTGCTCGGTGATATCCATATCGCCAGCGCGCTGTTCTTCGACGTCGGCGTGTATGCCGTGGTGGTCGGCTCGACCCTGTTGATCCTCACCGCGCTGGCGCACCAGTCGGTGCGGGCCCAAGTCAAACCCCAAGCCAAGCCAGGAGCCGCCTGATGGAAGAAGTCATTGCAATCGCCATTGGTGTACTGGCAGCCTCCGGCGTCTGGCTGGTGCTGCGCCCGCGGACCTTCCAGGTGGTGATGGGCCTGTGCCTGCTGTCCTACGGGGTCAACCTGTTCATCTTCAGCATGGGCAGCCTGTTCATCGGCAAGGAACCGATCATCAAGGACGGCGTGCCCCAGGACCTGCTGAACTACACCGACCCGCTGCCCCAGGCACTGGTGCTCACCGCCATCGTCATCAGCTTTGCCATGACCGCGCTGTTCCTGGTGGTGCTGCTGGCCTCCCGGGGCCTGACCGGCACCGACCATGTGGACGGCCGGGAGCCTAGAGAATGAGCCTGATGCCGCACCTGATCGTCGCGCCCATCCTGCTGCCGCTGCTGACCGCCGCGACGATGCTGATGCTCGGCGAGAAACACCGCCCGCTCAAGGCCCGGATCAACCTGTTCTCCAGCCTGCTCGGCCTGGGCATCTCCTCGCTGTTGCTGTACTGGACCCAGCAGAGCGGCGTGCCCGGCTCCGTCGGCGTGTACCTGCCGGGCAACTGGCAGGTGCCGTTCGGCATCGTGCTGGTGGTCGATCGCCTGTCGGCGCTGATGCTGGTACTCACCGGGATCATCGGCGTCAGCGCCCTGCTGTTCGCCATGGCCCGCTGGGACCGTGCCGGCGCCAGCTTCCACGCGCTGTTCCAGATTCAGCTGATGGGCCTGTACGGCGCCTTCCTGACCGCCGACCTGTTCAACCTGTTCGTGTTCTTCGAGGTGCTGCTGGCCGCCTCCTACGGCCTGCTGCTCCACGGCTCGGGGCGGGCGCGGGTGTCCGCCGGGCTGCACTACGTGGCGATCAACCTGCTGGCGTCCTCGCTGTTCCTGATCGGCGCGGCGATGATCTACGGCGTCACCGGCACCTTGAACATGGCCGACCTGGCGCTGAAGATCCCGCTGGTGCCGGAGGCCGACCGCGGCCTGCTGCACGCCGGCGCGGCGATCCTGGCCACCGCGTTCCTGGCCAAGGCCGGCATCTGGCCGCTGAACTTCTGGCTGGTGCCGGCCTACTCCTCGGCCAGCGCGCCGGTGGCGGCGATCTTCGCGATCATGACCAAGGTCGGCATCTATACCCTGCTGCGCCTGTGGACCCTGCTGTTCTCCGGCCAGGCCGGGGCCTCGACCTACTTCGGCGGCGACTGGCTGATCTACGGCGGCATGGCGACCATCGTCTGCGCGGCCCTGGCGATCCTCGCCGCGCAGCGCCTGGAGCGCATGGCCAGCCTGAGCATCCTGGTCTCGGCCGGGATCCTCCTGGCGGCGATCGGTTTCGCCCAGCCCAAGCTGATCGCCGGCGCGCTGTTCTACCTGGTCAGCTCGACCCTGGCGATGAGCGCGCTGTTCCTCCTGGCGGAACTGATCGAGCGCTCGCGCTCGGTCAACGAAATCCCCCTGGACGATGAGGCCGAGGCCCTGCCCCGGCCCATGGAGCCGCTGCAACCGCCGCGGGGCAGCAACCTCGACGACGAACAGAAAGTCGTGGTCGGCCAGGTGATTCCCTGGACCATGGCCTTCCTCGGCCTGAGTTTCATCGCCTGCGCGCTGCTGATCATCGGCATGCCGCCATTATCGGGCTTCATCGGCAAGCTGAGCCTGATCGGCGCCCTGCTCAACCCCGACGGCCTGGGCCAGGCCAACGATGCGCCGTTGTCCGGCGCGGCCTGGGGCCTGCTGGCGCTGCTGATCCTCTCCGGCCTGGCGTCGCTGATCGCCTTCTCGCGCCTGGGCATCCAGCGTTTCTGGAGCCCGGAAGAGCGGCCGTCGCCGCTGCTGCGGCGCTTCGAGTGCGTGCCGATCATCGCCCTGCTGGGCCTGTGCCTGCTGCTGACCCTCAAGGCCGAGCCGCTGCTGCGCTTCACCCAGGCCGCCGCCGACAGCCTCAACGACCCGCAACAGTATGTGATGGCCGTGCTCGGCACCCGGGCGATACCGAACCCCGAGGCCCAGGCCGCGTTGCAGGAGGTGCAGCCATGAAACGTCTGTTCCCCGCCCCCTGGCTGTCGCTGGCGCTGTGGTTGCTGTGGCTGGTGCTGAACCTCTCCGTGAGCCCCGGCAACCTGCTGCTCGGTGCGCTCCTGGGCTTCTGCGCGCCGCTGATGATGCGGCCGCTGCGCCCGCTGCCGATCCGCATCCGCCGCCCGGCGACCATCCTGCGCCTGTTGCTGGTGGTGGGCCGCGACGTGCTGCTGTCGAACCTCGCCGTGGCCTGGGGCGTGCTCAACGCCAAGCGCCGGCCGCCGCGCTCGGGCTTCGTCAAGATCCCCCTGGACCTGCGCGACGCCAACGGCCTGGCCGCACTCTCGACCATCACCACGGTGGTGCCAGGCACGGTGTGGTCCGAGCTGGCCCTGGACCGCAGCATCCTCTTGCTGCACGTATTCGACCTGGACGACGAGGCCGCCTTCATCCAGCACTTCAAGGCGACCTACGAGCGTCCGTTGATGGAGATCTTCGAATGAGTCCCCTGCTCGCCAATGCGATCCTGCTCAGCCTGTTCCTGTTTTCCGTGGCCATGGTCCTGACCCTGGTCCGGCTGTTCAAGGGTCCTTCGGCCCAGGACCGGGTCCTGGCGCTGGACTACCTGTACATCCTGGCGATGTTGATGATGCTGGTGCTGGGCATCCGCTACGCCAGCGACACCTACTTCGAGGCGGCGCTGCTGATCGCCCTGTTCGGCTTCGTCGGCTCCTTCGCCCTGGCCAAATTCCTCCTGCGTGGCGAGGTGATCGAATGAATGCCGTCAGCGAACTGTCGTTGTGGGTCGAGATACCGGTGGCGATCCTGCTGGTGCTCAGCAGCGCCTTCGCGCTGATCGGCGCCCTGGGCCTGCTGCGCATGAAGGACTACTTCCAGCGCATGCACCCGCCGGCCCTGGCCTCGACCCTGGGCGCGTGGTGCGTGGCCCTGGCCTCGATCCTGTATTTCTCGGGGCTGAAATCGACGCCGGTGCTGCACGCTTGGCTGATCCCGATCCTGCTGTCGATCACCGTGCCGGTGACCACCCTGCTGCTGGCGCGGGCGGCGCTGTTCCGCAAGCGCATGAACGGCGACGATGTGCCGGCGGAAGTCAGCAGCCGGCGCAGCGAAAGCGGCAGCTGAGGCATCCCGCACACACCGCAAAACCTGTAGGAGCCAGCTTGCTGGCGATGCGGATCTCGCCGTGGGTCAGGCTGGACACCATCGCGAGCAAGCTCGCGCCTACAGGGAGCCGCAGGCGCCGCTTCGCTCAGTTCCAGGCCACTACCAGCAAACCCGCCCCCAGCACCACGCACAGCGGCGAATAGAACAAGGTGTCCAGGCGGGCGAACTGTGAGCTGCTGACTTCCTTGAAGAACCCCACCAGGTTGGAGTCGCCGATGGCCCGGGCGAACATCAGCACGGCGATTGCGCTGATCGCCCATTGCAGCGACGGGTGGCTGACCGTCGGCAGGTACAGCCCGACCCGCAGGCACACCAGCATGGCGATCAACAGCAAGCCCACCGCCACCAGCAGGGTGACGAAGCCCGAAGGCGTGAAGGCCGGTTGCAGTTCGCCCGGCGTCCTGCCCGGCACCTGGGGAATCACCGCCTCGCTGCCGCGCTTGCCGCCGGCGGCCCAGTACAGGTGCATCAGGCTGATCAACAGGAAGGCTCCCGCCATCCCTTGCGCGATCAAGACATTCATCTGCAAACGTCCCTGGCAAAAAATGTTGCTGAAGAATGGACCCACTCGCGCGTTTTTGTAAGTACGTTCGTCGCCTGCAATGCTAAAGTGCCGCCCCATGAAATTCGCCCGAACCGACCGCTCGCTCGTTGCCTGGATGCTCTATTGCTGCGTCCTGTTCAACGTGTTCGCCTGCAGCATCGGGCACGGGCAGATGGTCGGCCAGCAGCTCAACGGCATCGGCGGCCAGTTCTGTACGGTGGACCCGCGCACCCAGGCACCGGTCTCCTCCAACCCTGTCGACGAATCGCTGCCGACCCTGTCCAAGGCCTTCGGCTGCCCGCTGTGCTCCACCGGCGGCATGGGCCCGGCGTTCAACTCCAGCCTGACCCTGGCGGTGCTGCCGCAGCACCACGGCCCGCCGCTGGCGCCGCGCTCCAACGCCGACATTCCCGCCCGCTTCATCTGGCCCGCGGCCCATCCGCGCGCGCCGCCTTTCGCCTGAGTCTTTTGCCCTTGTCATCAGCCCACCCCGTGCCCATGCACGGCATCAGGGTCTGTACGAAAAGTCGGCGAGCGAAGGTCAGGCAAGGCAAAAACAGGCGAGGAAGCGGAGTGTAGGGGCCTACATGAGCATTCCGAGCCTGTTTTTAACGCAGCATGGCCGAGCGCAGCCACTTGTCGTACAGACCCTGCCGTGGGCTGCTTCCTAGCCAAGAATTCAGGACGTACCGATGAAACACATCCCCCTGCTGGCCAGCCTGTGCGGCTGCCTGTCCGTTTCCGCCTGGGCGCAATCGAGCGTCGACCTGGCGCCGATCACCATCGACGGCGACCAGCCGACCGATCCTGGCCTGGCCCTCGACCAGTCCAGCGGCATGGCCTCGCGCCTGGGCTTGAGCGTGCGCGAGACCCCGGCCTCGGTGGCCGTGGCCAACCGCAACGATATCGAGCGGCGCGGCGCGCAGAACTTCCAGGACGCGGCCAACGCCCTGCCCGGGGTCAACGCCAGCGCCCCGCCGGGGTTCGGCGGCTTTGTCTCGTACCGTGGCTTCACCAGCAGCCAGATCACCCAGATGTTCAACGGCATCAACGTCTCCAGCGGCCTGGCGCGGCCGGTGGATGCATGGATCTACGACCGTGTCGAACTGCTCGGCGGCCCTTCGTCGCTGGTCAACGGCGCCGGCTCCGTGGGCGGCTCGCTGAACTACGTGACCAAGCTCGCCGACCGCCAGGAACGAGCGATCGAGGGCCGCGTCAGCTACGGCACCTACGACACCACCGAAACCGCCTTCGGCCTCAACCACGCCCTCAGCGAGGCCGGCGACGACGTGCAGCACTACGCCCGCCTCGACGTCAGCCACAACACCAGCAACGGCTACATCGACCGCCAGGAACGCGACGCCTGGAGCCTGGCGTTTTCCCTGCTCAGCGACCTGACCCCGGACCTGTCCCACACCCTGGCCGTGGAATACCAGGACGAGCACGAGGACAGCCCGTACTGGGGCACCCCGGTGCTCAACCCCAAGGCCGGCGAGTTGAAGATCGACAAGCACAACCGCTTCAACAACTACAACGTCGAGGACGGCCGCTACGAGCAGCGCACGGTCTGGGTGCGCTCGATCGTCGACTACCGGATCAACGACAGCACCAGCCTGCGCAACACCCTCTACCACCTGGACAGCCAGCGCGACTACCGCAACCTGGAAACCTACCAGTACAACGCCGACAACAGCCTGGTGAACCGCTCCACGGCCTATCAGGTACGGCATCAGGGCGAGCAGAACGGCAACCAGTTCGAACTGCGCCACGACAGCTCGATCTTCGGCCTCGACACCACCTGGTCCGGCGGTTTCGAGTACAAGGTCAACCGCACCACCAACTCGCCGCTCAACGTCAAGGCGGCCAACAGCGTCGACCCGAACGACTACCGGCCGGGTCACTTCTACGACCTGCCCGGCACGCGCCAGGGCTTCGTCGCCGACAAGACCAACGAGGTCACCACCAAGGCGCTGTTCGTCGAAAACCGCCTGGCCCTGACCGACCAATTGGCGCTGCTCACCGGCCTGCGCTACGACGACATCGACCTGGACGTGACCAACCACCGCGAGGTGACGGCAAGCAACCCACGCCACGTCAAGCGCAGCTGGGAGCCGGTGACCGGGCGGGTCGGCCTGACCTACCAGTTCCTGCCCAGCGCCAATGTCTACGTGCAATACAGCACGGCCGCCGAGCAGCCCGGCAGCACCACCCAGGACTTCGACGTTTCCACGGGCAAGCAATGGGAAGTGGGCAGCAAGTTCGACTACCTGGACGGTCGCGGCTCGGCGACCCTCGCGGCCTACCGTATCGAGCGCAAGGACTTCGCGGTGACCGACCCGCTGGACCCGACCCTGAGCATCCCGGTGGGCCAGCAGACCTCCAAGGGCATCGAAGTGGCGAGCTCCTTGCGGGTCACGCCCAAGCTGCTGCTCGAGGGCAACTTCGCCTGGGTCGATGCGCAGTACGACGAGTTCACCGAGAAGAATGCGGCGGGCGTGGTGGTGTCGCGCAAGGGCAACACCCCGACCAACGTGCCGGACCGGGTCGGCAACCTGTGGCTGACCTATGACCTGGCGCCGCAGTGGCAGGCCGGGGTGGACGCGCGTTATGTGGCCTCGGTGTACGCCGACACGGCCAACACCATGACCGTGCCCTCCTACACCCTGTACGGCAGCTTCCTGACCTACAAGCTCGACAGCCACACCTCAATCACCGGACGGGTGCGCAACCTGACCAACGAGGTCTACGCCGAGTTCGCCCATGTGTCCCCGGCCTACTACCTGGGCACGCCGCGGACCTTCGAGCTGGCGGTGCAGAGCCGCTTCTGAAAACGCCACAAAACCTGTAGGAGCCAGCTTGCTGGCGATCCGGACACCAGGGTGTGACAGATGCACCGCCATCGCGAGCAAGCTCGCTCCTACAGAAATGGGCGAAACGACACGGGCCTGTAGGAGCGAGGCTTGCCCGCGATGACGTCCTCCCGACCACACACAACCTCACTCCAGGCCGGCGCTCACCTTGTCGGCCACATCCTCGGGCAGCCACGCCCGCCACACCTGCGGATAGGCCTTGAGGAACGCCTGCGCCGCCTGCCGCGGCGGCGTGTGCTTCTCGCTCATCTCGGCCAGCGCCTGGTTCAGCGGCTCGATCGGCAAATCCACCTTGGCGAAGAACCCGGCGATCTGCGGGTACTGCTGCTGGAACGGCGCGGACACGCCGATGGACAGCTTCGAAGCCAGCGAGCGCGTGGGCCGCGGGTTGGGGTTGTCGGCGTCGGTCAGGGTCTTCCAGGCGTCGGCGTCGAACGGTGGCTCTTGCAGCTGGATCAGCTTGAAGCGGCCGAGCAACGGGGTCGGCGACCAGTAGTAGAAGAGGATCGGCTGGCCGCGACGGATCGCCGAAGTGATCTCCGCGTCCAGCGCCGCGCCGGAACCGCTGCGAAAATTCACGTAGCTGTCGCTCAGGCCGTAGGCCTTGAGCTTCTGCTTGTTCACCACTTCCGAGGTCCAGCCGATGGGGCTGTTGAGAAAGCGCCCCTTGCCCGGGCTTTCTGGGTCCTTGAACACGTTCTTGTAACGCGCCAGGTCGGTGACGCTGCGCAGGCCCGGCGCCAGCGGCTCGATGCCCTTGGCCGGGTCGCCCTTGATCACGTATTCCGGCACCCACCAGCCTTCGGTGGCGCCCTTGACCGTATCGCCCAGGGCCACGACCTTGCCTTCGGCTTCGGCCTTGATCCACACCGGGCTGCGCCCGGCCCACTCTTCGCCGATGACCTGGATGTCGTTGTTGGCCAGGGCGGTTTCCAGGGTGATGGTGGTGCCGGGCAAGGTGTCGGTCGGCAGGCCGTAACCCTGCTCGACGATGATCCGCAGGATATCGGTGATCAGGCTGCCGCTTTCCCAGTTCAGGTCGGCGAAGTGGATCGGCGCCTGCGCCGCCGAAGCGCCGGCGGGCGCCAGCACAATACCCAGGCCGAGCAGCGCGCCGCCCAGCAGTGTCCGCAGTCCTTTCATGCCTGTGCCCCTCTGGCTGTTCACAGCGTTGCAGGATGGTCTCGCGGCCTGGGACCGCAAGCCTCTGTCTATTTAAGTCATCTGACTGTAGTAGAGGTTCCTGCTTTCGACGGGGACTTCAGTTTTCGCCCTGCTCCTGCAGGTGCTGCAACTCGCGGCGCACCATGCTGGCGAATTCCGCCGGCTTCAACTCATACAACTGCGAAGCCACCCAGGCCAGCCAGGCCCCTTGCAGCACGGCCTTGCGCGCGAACAGGCGCTGGGCCTCGGCGCGGGCGCGCTCGAGATGCTGCCGATGGAATGCGGCGCGGCTCACTCGCTGGCCTTGAAGCTCACCAGCTCGCCCTTGCGCCATTTGGCGGCCTTGCCGGTCACTGATTTCAGGGTCTTGGTCAGGCCTTCCTGCAACTGTTGGTGGGCGGCGAACACCGTCACCACGCTATGGCCTTCCTTGAACAGGATGGCGTGGCCGTCGGCGGTCGTGACGAAGGCGTATTCCCCCAGGCCGTAGACCGTCAGCTTGATCTCGCGAAAACGGATTTCGAACTTGCCGCCTTCGCGGCTGGGCAGCACCGCCGCGCGGAAATGATCGCCGACCTTGAGTTCCAGGCGCGGCTTGTCGTCGACGACCAGCGCCGTCTCGGTATCGATTTCAGCGATGTAGATGCCTTCCGGCGACTGTTCGGCGATATAGACGAAACGGGACTGAAACTGTTTCACCAGCTTTGCGCGCAAATCGCCCAGGACGAACAAAGCATGCATATCAAGATTACTTACTGCCAAGGAAAAGTCCCCGAAGCTGAAAATGACTCTGCCCGCATAAACGACGGACAGCAGAAAAAGGCGGCCGGACAACGGCGCCGTCACTCCACATAAAAACCATTCGAAAAAAGCCCCACCCGCCGACACGTAGACGCAAACACCGGTGTGCCTCCCCCATGAAGACGGGAAGAGCTACCGGACCGTTTGGCCCGCATCAAGCGCTGAAGAAAGTGGTTCCAAGCCGCCGAGAACGCTGCGCACTCTCTGTCGATCGGGACATTGCGCGATCCTGTCGTCACCTTTCATGGGACGGGAGTGCTACAGGTAAACATCAATCTCTGACTGCCGGGGCAATTCTAGAGCAACTTTATGTATTCAGACCAACCCATGCACGGGCAAATTGCGGAAAAAAACCGCGCCGTGGGCCCAATCGGCCGCCAATATGACCTGGCTCAGCCGTCGACAAGCGATTGCTGCCATACTGCCGCGACCCTCGAAGCCCCGGCCGGCGGCCGATGCTTCAACCACCCAGCACCTGCAGAGGACGGCCCGACGTGACGGAATTCGATATCGGCGAGTTTTTCATTTATGGCGAAGCCCGGGACGTCGAAGGCGAGTTCCAGGCCGTGATCGTGATGCGCGCCAAGCCGCCGCTGCGCAGCGTGAGCTGCCACCAAGTGGAAAAAGACCGCTGGTTCAAGACCGTGGAGCAGGCCGAAACCGCCGCCCGGGAGGCCGCTCGCGCCCTCAAGCAGGCCGTCGACCAGGGCGCCCTGAACGCCTGACAAGCGGACGGTAAAGGATTGCCGCGCCCGACCGACATATTGGCGAGCCTTCATTTAAAGAGCGCCATGATGATCGACCTCAATCCCCCTGCCCGCCTGTCTTCCCTGGCCGAGTTCGCCCTGCCGGGCGCGGCGGGCAGCGACAGTACCGTGAGCGACCCGTTCGACCTGCCCACGGCCATCACCCGCGCGACCAACGCCGCTCCCGACGGCGTGCTGGAAGCGAAAAAGAAACGCGTCAAAATGCTGCGCAAACAGATCGAGCAACTGCAACAACGGGTGCGCAAGGCCAACGAGCGCCTGGGCATGGTGCAAAGCGCCGCCCGGCACCGCGGCACACAGGCCCACCAGCAAGCGCTGTCCGCCGCCAGGGCCCAGGCCCAGGCCGCCAGCAGCGCGCTGTCGATGGCCCAGGTGGCGTTGTTCCAGGCGGAAAGCGCCCTGATCGGCAGCGCCGTCTGACGGCTCGGCCAGCGACAAGAACGCCTCAGGCCGAACGGCTGAAAACCGGGTGGCCGACCTTGTCCCGCTCCAGTTGCGCGACCCACGACGCCTGGCATTCCAGGGCTTCGTCGCGGCTGGCGAACGGCGCGCCGCGGCACTCGCCGTTGACCAGCACCACCCAGCACACATTCAGCCCGACCGCGCGAAAGGTGGCCGGTACACCGCTGCCAATCATCACTGCGACATCGACTTTGCTTTGCATGAGGACTTCTCCAGAAAACTAGTTAGCTAGCTAACAATGTTGGCCATGTTAATCAGTTCCCTTGCTGGGAAAAAGCCATCCCTTGCACAGCTCAATTGCAGGGTCGGTAACAATGGCCACCGGCCATAACTTAGCGACCCCAAGGTTAAGCGCGGGTTATCACGAGGCCTGCTGCGGCTTGTAGCCCAGGCGCAGGCCGCCCCAATGCCGGCCCTTGACGATGATCGGCACCGACAGGTCGTGCATCAGCTCGCCGGTATCGCGGGTGTAGGTCTGCAGCAACAGCGCCTGCTGATGGCTGCCGCAGCGGATTCCGGTGCGGTCCTCGAACTTGCGCTTGGTGCGGTTGTGCAGGGTGTCCACCTGCGGATCGCCGGTCAGCGGCTGCGAGAACGCCTTGTTGTGGGTCGGCACATAGCCCTGGGGCGTGCAGGCGATGGCGAACACCAGGCCTTCGTGGCGCGCCAGCAGGGGCTCCTGGATTGCCGGCAGCACCTGATCGGCGTAACGGTCGAAGCGGGTCTGGTATTTCACCGGATGGGTATTGGCGATCGGCTGGTAGCTGCGGTCGAACAGATCGTCGGGGCTGACGCGGTTGGCATCCAGGTCCGCCTCGAACTGCTCGGCGATACGCCGCGCGCCGTCCTGGGCCAGTTCGTAGATGCGCTGGTGATAGTCGTCCAGGCCAACCTCGGCCAGGCGTTCGCTGATGATTTCCGCCTGCCCTTCCATCTGCACCGCCGCCTCGGCCAGACGGCGGGTCTGCTGCTCGCTGACCGCCAGGTCGCCGCGTACCTGCTCCACGGCGTGGAACAGGCTGTCCAGTTGCTGGCGATTGGTCTCGGCGCCGCGGGCGATCTCGCCGACCTGGCTTTCGACGCCGGCCGCCAGCCGGGCAATGTTCTGCAAATGCTCGCCGGTGTGCTCGACCTGCTCCACCCCGGTGCCCAGCTCGTCGGACAGCTGGCGGATCTGCTCCACCACCTGGGCCGTGCGCTGCTGGATGTCGCCGACCATCACCCCGACCTCCTCGGTGGCGGTGGCCGTGCGCCCGGCCAGGCCGCGCACCTCATCAGCCACCACGGCAAAACCGCGCCCGTGCTCGCCGGCGCGCGCCGCCTCGATGGCGGCATTCAGCGCCAGCAGGTTGGTCTGGCTGGCGATCGACTGGATCACCAGCGCCACCCGCTGGATGTCTTCGCTGCGCTGGCTCAGGGCTTCGATCAGCTCGCGGCTGTTGCTCGCGTTCTGGCTGAGGCGATGCATGCGGCTGATGGATTCGCCCAGCACCGCGCTGCCTTCGGCGCTGCTGCGGTGGGCTTCGCTGGCCGCGCCCAGGGCCTGCTGGCTGAGCTGCGCGGCGAGCTGCTCGGTGTGGATCATCGCCTCGGCGCTGCTGACGATGCGCGCCGCCGAATCCAATTGCGATTGCACCCGGGCCGCCAGTTGCCGCACCGAATAGGCCACGCCGGCGGCGGCCAGTGCGTTATGGCTGGTGCTATGAGACAAATCGCGAGTCAGCGCGGCGATCTCGCCGCGATCGGCCACGCTCGCCGGCACCGGCGCCTGGCGCGCAGCCAGCCGCGGCAGCCAGACGACCAACAGCGTCAGCGGCACAGCGATAAAGAGGGAAAGCGGCCCCAGGGCCAAGGCGTACAGCAGCAGGATCAGGGCCCCGCTCTGCAACGCGGGAAGCAGCCAGTGCCAGGTGGTTCGAGTGGCGGGCTGCGGTTGCGCCAGGACAGCCGGCAAGGATCCGTCTTGCATCATCATTACCTCACGCATTTCTAATTATTTGATCGGGATTAAACGCCACTAAAAAGCCATTATCCATGGTCCGTTAGTCGCAGGTTTGCAGCAGATCAATGAAATACGCGGGGCGTCACGGCGCCCATAAACGACTCGCGGGCAAGCCATCCACCACAGGTGCGTCGGCAACTCTGTGCGGTGGGGCTTGCCCGCGAGGGGGAGAAGTCTTGGCGATCAGGCCTGACGCTGGTGCTTGTCGATCTGCTCGTGACGTTCCTGAGCTTCGATGCAGTACTTGGTGGTCGGGCTGATCAGCAGGCGCTTGAGGCCGATCGGCTCGCCGCTGTCGTCGCACCAGCCGAAGCTGTCGTCACCGATCCGGCCCAAGGCCTGCTCCAGCTGCGGCAGCATGCGCTGGTCGCGGTCGATGGCGTTGACCAGCCAGGTCCGCTCTTCCTCGACGGACGCGGCGTCCGCAGGGTCGGCCGGGGTGTCCAGGCTCTCGATGGCCACGCGGTTCTGCTCGATGCGCTCGTGGGTTTCGACCTTCATGGCCTGCAGCAGCTCAGTGAAAAAAGCCAGCTGCTCGGCATTCATGTAGTCATCCGCCGGCATGGCCAGCAACTTTTCCTTTGTCATTGATTTCTCTATAAAAAATACGTGCATTAAGGCGAATTAAAGCTGTTTTCCGTGCCCCCTTTCGGGGCATCGGAAAGGCGCCGTACATTCCAAGCGCCACCCGGCACTCAATTTACGAGGGGCGGCAGTCTAAGGCCCGTTTGAGGCATCAGCAACTGAAATGACATCGGATTTGTCCGACAAGCCCTGAAAGCCTGCCAGGGTTGGCTGCGGCGGCGGTCATCGGAGTGCGTTTATAACAAGAAATTCCATCTGGCGGGGTCTTTTAGAAGACAAACGGCAGCGGCAGGCTATAAAAAACCTGCCACCGCCGTCGTGCGTCTTCTTGTAGGAGCGAAGCTTGCTCGCGATGATCGCCAATACGCCACGGTGCATCAGACGCTAAGCGTGATCGTTGAGCTCCATCGCGAGCAAGCTCGCTCCTACAGGGGGTGGTGATGGGGAATCAACGCTTGAGCTTGCGCTTGTTGCGGTACTGGTCGATGACCACCGCCACCACGATGATCAGGCCCTTGATGATGTCCTGGATGTAGGCATCGACGCCGACGAAGGTGAAACCGCTGGCCATCACCCCGAGGATCAGCGCGCCGATCACCGTGCCGGTGATGCGCCCCACCCCGCCGGCCAGGCTGGTGCCGCCGATGACCGCCGCGGCGATGGCGTCCAGCTCGTAGGACATGCCCATGCCCGCCTGCCCGGTGGCCGCCCGCGCCGAGGCCACCACCCCGGCCAGGCCCGCCAGCAGCCCGGCGATGCTGTAGACGATCACCAGGTGGCGCTTGACGTTGATCCCCGAGGTCCGCGCCGCCTGCATGTTGCCGCCGATGGCGTAGGTGTACTTGCCGTACTTGGTGTAGCGCAGGGCGACATGGAAGATCACCGCCACCACCAGGAAGATGATCACCGGCATCGCGCCGTGGCCGATGGCGGTGTAGGAATCCGAGAGCATGCTGATCGGCTGGCCTTCGGTGTAGTAGCGCGCCAGGCCGCGGGCCGAGACCATCATGCCGAGGGTGGCGATAAAGGGCGGGATGCCGGTGATGGCGATGATGCTGCCGTTGATCGCCCCCGCCAGCAACCCGACCCCGAGCCCGGCCACCACCGGAATCCACACCGGCAGGTCGGTCAGCGAGGGGAACACCGCGCGGGTGAAGTCCGAGGTCTGCGCCAGGCTGGCGGCGATCATCGCCGACAGCGCCAGCACCGAGCCGGACGACAGGTCGATGCCGGTGGTGATGATCACCTGGGTCACGCCGATGGCCAAGAGGCCGATGATCGACACCTGCAGGATCATCAGCACCAGGCGCTGGGAGTTCAGCAAGAAGCTCTGGTCGCGCACGATCCAGCCGAACAGCTCGAACACCAGGCCGATGCCGATCAGCACCAGGAAGATGCTCAGCTCGGTGGGCAGGCGTCGGCGCGTTCTGGCCGGCGCCGCCGCAGGTTTGTTTTCCAGTATCGCGTTCATAACCCTTCACCTTTTTCTTGTGTAGCCGACGGCGGACAGGCTCCGTCGCCGGTCGTGATCCGTGAGCCGACTAGTGGACCTGGGCCATCCCCGAAGCCAGTTGCATGACCCGCTCCTGGGTCGCCTCGCCGCGGTCGAGGGTGCCCATCAGCTCGCCCTCGTGCATGACCATCACCCGGTCGCTCATGCCCAGTACTTCCGGCAGCTCGGAAGAAATCATGATCACCGCCATGCCCTCGCCCGCCAGGTACGCGATCAGCCGGTAGATCTCGGCCTTGGCGCCGACGTCGATGCCGCGGGTCGGCTCGTCGAGGATCAGCACCCGCGGGTTGGTCATCAGCCAGCGCGCGAGCAACGCCTTCTGCTGGTTGCCGCCGGACAGGGTGTCGATGCACTGCTCCAGGGACGGGGTCTTGACCCGCAGTTTCTTGCACATGTCCTCGCACAAGGCGCGCAAGGCCTTCTGCTGGATGAAACCGTTGCCGGCGTAATGCGGCAGCACGGCCATTTCCATGTTTTCCAGGACCGACAGGCAGGGAAACAGGCCGCTGAGCTTGCGGTCCTCGGTCAACAGGGCAAAACCCTTGTCGATGGCCATGTGCGGATCGCTGATGCGCACCGGCTGGCCGTCGAGACGGATCTCGCCGCCGTCGCTGGGGGTGATGCCGAAAATCGTCTCGGCCACGTTGGTCCGCCCCGAGCCCATCAGCCCGGCGATGCCGAGGATCTCCCCGGCGTGCAGATCGAACGAGACCCCGGCGAACACCCCGTCCAGGCGCAAGTCGCGCACCGACATCAGCAGCTCGCCGATGGGCTTCTCGCGCACCGGGAACAACTGGCTCAGTTCGCGGCCGACCATCATCGAGATCAGGCTGTCGCCGTCCATGCTGTCGGCCCGTTGCAGGCCGATGTAGGCGCCGTCGCGGAACACCGCCACCTCGTCGGCGATGGCGAACACTTCGTTCATCTTGTGGGTGATATAGATGATGCCCTTACCCTGGGCCTTGAGGTCGGCAATGATCGAGAACAGGTGCGCCACCTCTTTCTCGGTAATGGCCGAGGTCGGCTCGTCCATGATCAGCACGTCGGAGTCGTAGGACACCGCCTTGGCGATCTCGACCATCTGCCGCTCGGCGATGCTCAGGTTGCCCACCTGCTCCTCGGGGTCGAGGTTGATCCGCAGGCGTGCAAGCAACTGCGCGGTGCAGCGGTGCATCTCGCGGTGGTCGATCATGTGCAGGCCGTTGAGCTGCTCGCGGCCGATCCAGATGTTCTCGGCGATGCTCATGTGCGGCATCAGGTTGAGTTCCTGGTGGATCATCGCGATCCCCGCCTGCAACGCCGCCAGCGGCGTCTCGAAATTCACCCGGCGGCCCTTGAGCCGCAGCTCGCCGGCGTCCGGCTGGTAGATCCCGGCGATGATTTTCATCAGGGTCGACTTGCCCGCGCCGTTTTCCCCCATCAGCGCCAGCACCGTGCCGGGGCGTACCCGCAGCTGCACATCGGACAGCGCGACGACCCCGGGGAAACCCTTGCTGACGTTGATGACTTCCAGCAGGTAAGGCGGCTGTTCAGGCCCAGGCTGGGCAGACTGGGCGTCGGGCGGCACAGCCGCCGTCGGGACGCTCGAAGCGGTCGCTGAAGCGAACATGATCAGGTACTCCATCCGCGGGGCAGTCGGGCCGCCCCGCCGGCTCAGGGGGTTATCGGCGCAAGCGCCTTACTTGAACTGGGCGACGTTTTCCGGGGTGATCAAGCGATAAGGCACCCACACGGCCTGCTCCACCGGCTGCTGCTTGGCCATCTTCACCGCGGTCTCGATCGAGCCGTCGGCCTGGCCCTTGGCATCCTGGAACACCGAGACCGCCAGGTCGCCCTTCTGCACCGCGCGCAGGCCGTCGGGGGTGCCGTCGACGCCGGCGATCAGCACGCTGCCCTTGTCCACGCCGGCCTGTTTCAGCGCCATGGCGGCGCCGATGGCCATCTCGTCGTTGTTGGCCACCACCGCGTTGAACTGGCGGCCCTGGGTCAGCCAGTCGTTGACCAGGGTCATGGCCTTGTCGCGCAACCAGATCCCGGTCTGTTCCTGCTCGACCTTGATCCCCGGGTACTTGGCCAACACCTCCTTGACGCCCTTGGTGCGGTTGGTGGTGGAGTTGTTCGCCAGGTCGCCCAGGAGGATCACGATCTCGCCCTTGCCGCCCATCTTGTCGGCCAGGTACTGCATCTGCATCTGCCCGGCCTCCAGGTCGTTGGAGGCCACGGTGACCACGCCCTTGGGCAGGTTCAGGTCGTCCGGGCGGCGGTTGACGTAGACCAGCGGGATCCCGGCCTTGACCGCGGCCTCGGTGATCTTGCGGGTGGCGGCGGTGTCCACCGGGTTGACCACGATGGCATCGACCTTCTGGCTGATGAAACTTTCGACCTGGCTCAGCTGCTTGACCACATCGGCCCGGGCGTCCTCGAACTGCAGGCTGACGCCGTCCGGCAGGGACTTGGCTTTCTGGTCCATGGATTCGCGCAGGTAGGTCAGCCAGGTGTCGTCGAACTGCGACATGCTCACGCCGATCTTCAAGTCGGCGAGCGCCGTGCCGCTACCGAGCAGCAGGGACAGGGCCAGCGTGGCAAAACGGGTCTTGGTCTTCATGAAAGGTCTTTCTCCACATTCTTGTAGGTTTTATGGATAAGGCGCACAAACCACTCAGTGAGGCAGACGCACGATCGGCGCGCCGGGCATGCAGCACACCAGCGCGCCCTTGCGTTCGACGCAAAGCAGGCGCACCAGGGACGGGAAGATGGAAGCCTGCCGGGAAGTTGGACGGGGCAGCAGGCGAAGCAGCGGCAGGACAGAGCTGAAGGTGTTCATCGACGGTACCTGTTTTGTTTTTGTTGGCAGTCTCCACTCGGTTCAAGACGGGCTTGCGGCCCGTCTGTGACGTCGGCGAGATCCTGCTGATCGGCAACCTGAAAACGACTTTATTGGAAAATAATTTCTATATCAACTCATTTTAGAATTTTATTCTAAATTGATTCCGGGCCCGGAAAACCGGCCATTTCCAGCACCTGGCCGCGCTGCGCACTCAGGCGCGCGGCGTCCAGAATCCGCGTGGTGGCCAGCGCTTGCGCCGGGCTCACCGGCAGCGGCCCCTGCCCGTGCAGCGCCGCTTGCCACTGTTTATAGAACTGCGGCCAGTCGCCCCGCTCGGAGGCCACCCGCTCGCGCACCTCGCCCTGCTCGAACCAACCCCAACGCCGGTGTTCCTCGACGCCCCAGCGCTCACCCTCGGAATACGGCGACAACCCGGCGACCAGCGCGTCTTCCTGGCCGTCCAGGCCCTCCACCGTGTAACAGCCGGCCGAGCCGCTGACCCGCAAGCGCGGCCCCGGGCAGTTTTGCAGGCAACTGCCGGACAGATGGGAAACCACGCCATTGGCATGGCTCAAGGCCAGAAAGAACCCATAGTCGCAGGTCGGCGCCTGTTCGGCGTACTGCAACTCGGCGTAGACCCGGGCCACCGGGCCGAACAGTTGCAGGGCCTGGTCCACCAGGTGGCTGCCCAGGTCGCGCAGGAAGCCGCCGCCGCTGGCATTACCCACGGCCTGCGGCAGGTAGCGCTCGACCCGTGACTCGAAACGGCTGACGCGGCCCAGGGCCCCGGCGTCGATCAGCTTGCGCAGGGTGAGGAAGTCCGAGTCCCAGCGCCGGTTCATATAGACGCTCAGCGGCACCTGCCGGCGCGCGGCGGCGTCGATCAGCGCCTGGGCCTGGGCCGCGTCGTGGGCGAAGGGTTTGTCGCTGACCACCGCGACGCCGCGCTCGATGGCGGCGAGCACCAGCGCCGCGCGGCCCTCCAGCGGGGTGGAAATCACCAGCGCATCGACCCCGGCGGCGATCAGCGCTTCGAGACTGTCGAACGCCTGCACCCCGGGATGCTCCGCCGCCAGCAGCCGCCGACGCTCGGCCGACAGGGTGACCACCCCGACAAACCGCGCGCCAGGCAGGCTGGCCAGCAGCGGCGCATGAAAATGTCGGCCACCATGGCCGTAACCCACCAGTCCGATTCGCATCAGAAAGCCTCCTTATATAGAACCCTGTAGCCGCTGGCGTAGCCTGCGTTCGAGGACAGCGTCCTCGCAAGACCTGTCGCCGCGGACCGGCCTGAAACACCGTATGCACCGTGATGGCGGCCACTGCGTGGCCGATCGCAGCCTTCGGCAGCGGCTACAGGGTTGCTGTGTTCTGATCTTGTAGGAGCGCAGCTTGCTCGCGATGGACCCGAGGGCGCCGCGTTTATCCAGAAAACACGCGCCATCGTTGACGTCCATCGCGAGCAAGCTGCGCTCCTACAGAAAAACAAGCGGCCAATATTCAGTCATAGAACGCCGGGCGCGGCGCTCGTTCGACCTTGACGATCTGCCCGCTGTTCTGCGCTTCGATGCAGGCGTCGGCCGCCACCGCCGCGGCATAGCCATCCCAGGCCGAAGGGCCGCCGACCTGCCCGGCGCGCACACCGTCGATAAAGGCCTGCAACTCGACGTCGTAGGCGGCGATAAAACGGTCCTTCCAATCCATCAGGATCGCGTTGGACAGCTTGGCCTCGCTGCGCAGCTGCACCTGGGACGGCTCCGGCAGCTTGGCGATGCCGGTCTCCCCCACCACTTCGCACTGGATGTCGTAGCCGTACTGGCAGTTGACGAACACCTCGACGTCGATCCGCGTGCCCTTGGCGGTTTCCAGCAGCACCACCTGCGGGTCGCGCAGGTGGGCCAGGGCCTTGCTCGACTTGCGCGGGAACACCACCTGCACCGACACATAGTCGTCGGCCAGCAGCCAGCGCAGCACATCCAGTTCGTGGATCAGGGTGTCGGTGATGGCCATGTCGGTCTTGTAGTTCTCGCCGACCCGCGGGTTGCGGTGGGCGCAGTGCAGCATCAGCGGCTCGCCGATCCGGCCGCTGTCGATCACCTCCTTCAGCGCACGGTAACCGGCGTCGTAGGGGCGCATGAAACCCACCTGCACCAGGCGCTTGCCGTGGGCCATCTCGGCTTCGACGATCTTGCGGCAACCGGCGGCGGTCACCGCCAGCGGCTTCTCGCAGAACACCGGCTTGCCGGCGGCAATGGCGGCCAGCACGAACTCCTCATGGCTCGGCCCCCAGGAGGTGACCAGCACCGCTTCCACCTCCACCGCCTGGATCAGCGCGTGGCCGTCGGCATACACCTCCGCGGCGATCTGCAACTCGGCCACCACCTTGGCCGCCTGTTCCAGGTTGATGTCGGTGACCGCCACCACCCGGCTGCCCAGCAGGGTCTGGCTGCAACGCCGGATATGGTCCTGGCCGATGGCCCCGGTACCGATGACGCCTAGCTTCAAAGACATGGATGCACTCCTATTGTTTGTTCGAGCCGTTGGTTGTTCGAGCGATCAGTACTGCCGGACCTTGGCCAGGCGTGCGTTGAGTTGCCGGGCCGCCGCGTCGGTGC
This sequence comes from Pseudomonas chlororaphis, assembly GCF_001921865.1. Taxonomy (GTDB): domain Bacteria; phylum Pseudomonadota; class Gammaproteobacteria; order Pseudomonadales; family Pseudomonadaceae; genus Aquipseudomonas; species Aquipseudomonas chlororaphis_D. The sequence goes on along the minus strand of NZ_MSCT01000009.1, from coordinate 388,346 downwards.
GGGCGCTGGTGGACACCTGCGCCACCCCGACCCGCCACCAGGACAGGTAGTTGTGGATCATGGTCTTGGGCAGGACCTTGATATCGATCAGGGTCGAGACCGCCTGGGTCCGCGCGTCGGCCAGGGCCGCCCGCAGCTCTTCCACGGTCGTCACCTTGTAGGTCTTGCAGCCGTAGGCCGCGGCGCTCATGGCGAAGTCCACTGGCACCAGGCCGCCATCGAGCTTGTTGGTCTCTGGGTTGCGAAAGCGGAACTCGGTGCCGAAGCTGTCCATGCCGTTGCCCATCTGCAGGTTGTTGATGCACCCGAAGGCCATGTTGTCCAGCAGCACCACGTTGATCTTGCGCCGCTCCTGGATCGAGGTCGCCAGCTCCGAATGCAGCATCAGGTAGGAGCCGTCGCCCACCAGGGCATAAACCTCGCGCGCCGGCTCGGCGAGCTTGACCCCCAGCGCCGCGTTGACCTCGTAGCCCATGCAGGAATAGCCGTACTCGACGTGGTAGGTATTGACCCCCTTGCTGCGCCAGCTGCGTTGCAGGTCGCCGGGCAGGCTGCCGGCCGCGGCGACGATCACCGCGTCGTCGGCCAGGGTCTGGTTGAGCACCCCGAGTACCCGGCTCTGGGTCAGGCAGGAACCGGTCAGCTCGATAAATTCGCGCAGCACCGCCGGGTCCAGGTGGTCGGCGATTTCCGGGACGAAGCCGTCGGCGTGGTATTCGACCTGGCCGAGCCGGTCCAGCTCTGCGTCCAGCTGCGCCCGCGCCTGGCCGACCTGCGCGCCCCACGACGCCTGGTAGCCGCTGCGTGCCAGGGCCTCGGCCAGCGCATCGAGGCCCGCGCGGGCATCCGCCAGCAGTTGCACGCCATCGAGCTTCAGGGCGTCGCAGGGGCAGATATTCAGGTTGAGAAACTTCGCCTCGGCAGGGAACAGCGATTTCGAGCCGGTGGTGAAATCGCTGTAGCGGGTGCCGATGCCGATGATCAGGTCCGCCTCCTTGGCCAGCAGGTTGGCCGCCAGGCAGCCGGTCTCGCCGATGCCGCCGACGTTCAACGGATGGCTGGAGAGCACCGCGCTCTTGCCGGCCTGGGTTTCGGCGAAAGGAATGGCGAAACGTTCGGCGAAGGCTTGCAGCGCCGCGTTGGCCGCGGAATATTTGACCCCGCCGCCGCAGATAATCAGCGGCTTGCGCTTGCCGGCGAAGGCCGCTACGGCATCTTCGAGCATGGCCGCGGTGGCCGGCCGGCGTTCGATGCGGTGCACGCGCTTGGCCAGGAAATAGTCCGGGTAATCGTAGGCTTCGGCCTGCACGTCCTGAGGCAGCGCCAGGGTCACCGCGCCGGTTTGCGCCGGGTCGGTAAGCACGCGCATGGCGTGGATCGCCGCGGTCATCAGTTGTTCGGGGCGGTTGATCCGGTCCCAGTATTTGCTCACGGCCTTGAACGCGTCGTTGGTGCTGATGCTCAGGTCGTGGAACTGCTCGATCTGTTGCAGCACCGGGTCCGGCTGGCGGCTGGCGTAGACGTCGCCGGGCAGCAGCAACAAAGGAATGCGGTTGGCGCTGGCGGTCGCCGCGGCGGTCAGCATGTTCGCCGCGCCCGGGCCCACCGACGCGGTGCAGGCGTAGATCTTGCGCCGCAAATGCTGCTTGGCGAAACCGATGGCGGCGTGGGCCATGCCCTGCTCGTTGCGGCCCTGATGCACCAGCAAGTCGCCGCTGTCCTGCTCCAGGGCCTGGCCCAGGCCCAGCACATTGCCGTGGCCGAAAATGGTGAAGACCCCGGCGACGAATTTGCTCTGCACCCCATCGACCTCGACGTACTGGTTGTCGAGGAATTTCACCAGGGCCTGGGCCATGGTCAGTCGTATCGTAGTCATGTCTGCACCTTTAAAGACGGTGAAGGTAGCTTCCTGTAGCCGCTGCCGAAGGCTGCGAAAGGTCCGCAGGACCTCAGGCGGCCTCAAGAGCGCGTCTGCTTCGCAGCCGATCGCAGCCTGCGGCAGCGGCTACAGGGTCGGCGTTACGCCAGGGCATGCCTGAGGTGGTCGATGCTCGCGCCGAGGGCCTGGCGGATGTCCGCCAGGGCGTGCACGCTCTCGGCGAACGGCTCGAACGACAGGTAACCGCTGTAGCCGCGCTCGAGCAGGGTCTCGATCTGCGCCCGGTTGCCGAGGATGTCACCCTTGCCCACCAGCACCCGATGGCCGTCGCGGATGCTCGCCAGCGGCACCGCGCGGTCCTCGACCCCGGAGATGTGCACCAGCCCGGTCAGCTCGGGAAAGAACTCCTGCTCGCCGGCCAGGTGATGGTGAAAGGTGTCGTGCACCAGGCGGAACACATCCAGCCCGCCAATGGCGCGGACCGCCTCCACCGCCTTGCGCTTGCGCCGCAGCGAGCATTCCTCGAAGCCCAGGGGCTCGATAAAACCGAGAAGCCCGTGCTCGCGCAATATCGTCGCCAGTTCGGTCAAGGCCGTGCGCAGGCCGGCATTGCGTTCGGCGACGCTGCGCGGGTCGTCGAGCTGGTTGAGCGGGCACAGCACCAGGCCGCGGGCACCGCAGTCGCGGGCATAGGCGGCGAGGCGCAGGGCCTGGGCGCGACGCTCGTCGTTCCACAGATCGAACGGGTACAGGGCATTGATCGACAACACCTGGATGCCGCGGGCCGCGCACAATCGGCGCACCTCTTGGGGCGGCGTGCCGTCTTCGATTTCCACGCCTTCGAGGTCGTTGCGGATCTCGATGGCATCGGCTTTCAGGGCCACCGCCAGTTCGATGAACTCGGGCAGGGTCAAACGCGGGGCAACCATACGATTCAGGGCGAAACGCAGGGGCTGGTTCATTATTCTTATTCTCCGAAACAAAGGGTCGAAGGCGTTACTTGGCGGTCGGCATGTTGAACTCGGGGCCCTTGGCGATGCTGTCCGGCCAGCGCTGCATCACGCTCTTGTAGCGGCTGTAGAAACGCAGGCCTTCCTCGCCGTAGGCATGGTGGTCGCCGAACAGCGAACGCTTCCAGCCGCCGAAGGAATGCCAGGCCATGGGCACCGGGATCGGCACGTTAATGCCGACCATGCCGACCTTGATGGTGCGGGCAAAGGCCCGGGCCACGCCGCCGTCGCGGGTGAAGCAGGACACGCCGTTGCCGAACTCGTGGGCGTTGATCAGCGCCACCGCGCTGGCGAAGTCCGGCACCCGGACGATGCCCAGCACCGGGCCGAAGATTTCTTCCTGATAGATGCTCATCTCGGGCGTCACGCCGTCGAACAGCGTGGCGCCGACGAAGAAGCCCTGCTCCGCCCCCGGCACCTTGAAGCCGCGGCCGTCCACCAGCAGTTGCGCGCCCTGGGCCACGCCCTGGTCGATGAAGCCTTCGACCTTGGCCCGGTGTTCGGCGGTAATCAGCGGCCCCATGTCGCGGTCGCCCTGCATGCCGTTGCCGATCTTCAAGCGGTCGATGCGCGGGCGCAGCTTCTCGATCAGCCGGTCGCCCACCTCGCCCACCGCCACCGCGATGGAAATCGCCATGCAGCGCTCGCCGGCCGAACCGTAGGCCGCGCCGATCAGCGCGTCCGCCGCCTGGTCGAGGTCGGCGTCGGGCATCACGATCATATGGTTCTTGGCCCCGCCCAGGGCCTGCACCCGCTTGCCGCGCGAGGTGGCCTGCTGGTGGATGTACTCGGCGATCGGGGTCGAGCCGACAAAGGAAATCGCTTCGATGTCCGGGTGCTGCAACAGCCCGTCCACCGCCGCCTTGTCGCCCTGGACCACGTTGAACACGCCGTCGGGCAGCCCGGCCTCGGTCAACAGCCGGGCCAGCAGCAGGCTGGCGGACGGGTCGCGCTCGGACGGCTTGAGGATGAAGCAGTTACCGGCCACCAGGGCCAGCGGGATCATCCACAGCGGCACCATCACCGGGAAGTTGAACGGGGTGACCCCGGCGCACACGCCCAGGGGCTGGCGCAGGTTCCAGTTGTCGATGCCGCCGCCGATGTTGTCGCTGAAATCGGTCTTGAGCAGGCTCGGCGCGCCGCAGGCGTATTCGACGATCTCGATGCCGCGGGTCACTTCGCCATGGGCGTCGGACAGCACCTTGCCGTGCTCGCGGGTAATGATCTCGGCCAATTCATTGTGGTGTTGGTCGAGCAGTTCCTTGAACTTGAACATCACCCGCGCACGGCGCAGCGCCGACTGCTCGGACCAGGCCGGGAAGGCCTTGAGCGCCGAAGCCACGGCATCGTCCACCGTCTTCTGGCTGGCCAGGGCGACCTGGGCCTGCACGCGGCCGGTGGCCGGGTTGAACACATTGGCGAAGCGCTCGCTGTCGTCATGCTGCTGGCCGTCGATGTAATGGCCGATTACCGGGGCGTCACTCATGGATCGGGGTCTCCCTTGAAGGCTGGAAAAAGGTGGCGTTCACAGGTCCAGCAGCCAGCTGTGCCGTGGATCGTTATGGAACTGCCAGACCCGCTTGGGCCCGGCCATGACATTCAGGTAATAGGACTCGTAGCCGTAAGGCACGCTGACCGGGTGGTAGCCCTCGGGCACCACCACCAGGTCGTGGTGCTCCACGGCCATGGCCTCGTCGAGGCGACGGTCGTCGGTGTAGACCCGCTGGAACACGAAGCCCTGGGGCGGGTTGACCTGGTGGTAATAGGTTTCCTCGAGAAAGCTCTGGTGCGGCAAATCGTCGGTGTCGTGCTTGTGCGGCGGGTAGCTGGAGGAGTGCCCGGACGGCGTGCGCACCTCCACCACCAACAGCGAATGGGCCGGCTCGCTGTCCGGCAGGATGTCGCACACATAACGGGTATTGGCGCCCTTGCCGCGCACGCTGCGCTTCATATTCTCAGGACGGATCAGCCGTGGGCCGAGGCCGTTGGCGGCGGAGCTGTTTGTAGTAGGGCCAGGCGCGGCGCAGACAGCGATCTGCACATCGCTCAAGGCGGTGACCCGGGCCTGGCTGCCGGGCGGCAGGTAGACGGCGAAGGGCGACTTGTCCTCGAACACCGACTGCCGCTCGCCCAGGTTGTCCCAGCCGAACGCGCCCTGCCCCGGCGTCTCGCCCTGCACGCCGATACGGCCGCACAGCAGCACCAGGCACAGTTCCTGCTCGCCGGCATTGATGGGCAGGCTTTCGCCGAGGCTCAGGCGGTAGGCGGCAAAACCGACGTACTGCAACCGGCCCTTGGCCAACTGCACCAGGCTTTGGCCCTGGGCCGCGCTTTTTACCAGCAGGCTCATGCTCCAACCCTCTTATCGAGCAGCGCGCGCAGGGTCTCGTAGCCTTTCTTGGCGTAGACGTAGCTGGGCGCCACCGCCGGGTCCTGTTCGGCCTCCACCACCAGCCAGCCCTGGTAACCGGCGGCCAGCAGCTCATCGAGCAACGCGGCGAAATCGATATCGCCGTCCCCCGGCACGGTGAAGGTGCCGTTGACGATGCAGTCGGGGAAACTCCAGAGGTTGTTGCGCGCCAGTTGCACCACCGGCTTGCGCACGTCCTTGAAGTGCACGTGGCAGATGCGCCCGAGGTGCTTGCGCAGCACCTCCAGGGGTTCGCCGCCGCCCATGTAGCAGTGGCCGGAATCGAACAGCAGGCCGACTTCGCTGCCGGTGCGGCTCATCAACTGGTCGATGTCCGCCGGCGACTCGACGTAGGCGCCCATATGGTGGTGGTACGCCAGGCGCACGCCCTGGGACAGGGTGAAACGCGCCAGCTCCGTGAGCTTGTCGGCGTACTCCTGCCAGGCCTGCTCGCTGTGAAAACGCGGGCGCTCCACCAGCGGGATGCGCTGGCCCTGGATCGAGTCGGCAACCTCGCCGTAGACCAGCACCGTGGCGCCGTTCTGCGCCAGCAGTTGCACGTGGCTGGCGATGGCGTCGATCTCCTCGGCCACCGAACGCCGGGCCAGGCGGCTGGAATACCAGCCCGAGACCAGCGCCAGGCCGTAGGGCCGCAGCACATCGCCGACGCCCTTGGCATCCTTGGGGAACTTGCCGTTGAGCTCGAAACCTTCATAGCCGATTTCCTGGCCCTCGCTCAGCGCCGTGCTCAAGGGCGTTTCGCCGCCGAGGGCCGGCAGGTCGTCGTTGCTCCAGGAAATCGGGTTGATGCCAATTCGGATTGCGGGCATGGCTGCACCTTTATTGTTTTCCAAACCAGTTCTGAAAAATCCTTGGCCCGACACCGCTGCACCCCCTGTAAACGCCACCTGTGTAGCCGCTGCCGAGCGTTAGCGAGGCTGCGATCGGCTGCGTAGCAGACGCGCTCTTGAAATCGCCGGAAGGTCCTGCGGACCTTATCGCAGCCTCGCTAACGCTCGGCAGCGGCTACAGGGATTTGTGTCAGGTTTTACGTTCGGTTTCGTGTCAGGTTTACGTTCGGTTTCGTGTCGGGCTTTGGGTTCAGCCGCGGGCCGCGCGCCAGGCGTCGATCAGCTCGACGAAGGTCGCTTGCACCCGGCGGATCAGGGTTTCGTCGTCGATCTCGCTGGCCAGCCAGGCGCGGCTCGGTTCGTGGAAGATCGTGCGGCCCACGGCGAAGCCGCGGCAGGTGCGGCTGTCGGCGGCCTCGCGAAACCCTTCGGCCAGGGCCGCCGCCGGGGCGTTGAGGCCCAGCAGCACCACGCCGCGGCAATAGGGGTCGCGCTCCTCGATCAGCGCGTCGAGGCGGGTCCAGTCTTCGGCGCTTTGCGCCTCGATCTTCCACCAGGCCGGGTAGATGCCCAGGTTGTACAGGCGCTTGAGGGCGCGATAGAGCACGTCCGGATGCGCCGAGGGGTGATCCTTGGGCGGGATGATTTCCAGCAACAGCTCATGGCCGCTGACCTGGGACGCCTGGTACAGGCCCTTGATCTGCGCTTCCTGCTCCAGGCGCAGCAGCGGCTCGTCGTCCGGGTGGTACTGCACCAAGCACTTGATGATCTGCTCCTGGGGCCAGGCGATCAGGTTGCTGCCCACCGAACGCCCGTGCTCGAAGGCCAGCGGCCGCGAGCCCTGGACTTCCACCGGCCGCGCCACCCACCAACCGCGGCCGGTGGCGGCGTTCAGCGCGTCCTGGCCGAAACGCTGGTCGGCCAGCAGCCCGACATCGGCCTCGATGCCCTGCTCGCGCAAATCGGCCTCGACCCGCTCCACCGCCTGGATGAACAACTGCTTGAGCTGGCCGATGGCCTTGAGCTCGCGCCCGCCCTTGTGCGCCAGCTCCACCAACTGCCCGCGATGGTCGAAGGCGAAGACGAACAGTTGCTTCCAGGCCTTGCGCGGCACGCTGACCTGATGCAGGCGCTGCAGGGTCGCATCCTGGTCCGGCCGGGTGATCGGCACCGGGCTGCTGAACAGGTACTCCAGCTCGGCGCGGGTCGGCATCGCCGGCGCGCAGGCATGGCGCGACACGACAAGACCGCCGCAGGCATTGGCCAGCTGGCAGCAGCGCTCGTCGTCGGCGTCCTCCAGCCAGCCGCTGAGGAAGCCGGACATAAAGGCATCGCCCGCCCCCAGCACGTTAAGCACTTCGACCCGCACCCCGGGGTAGATCGCGCCGTCTTCCAGGCGCGCCGGAATCGCCCCGTGAATCACCGTGCAGCCCTGGGGGCCGAGCTTGACCACCAGGGTCGCGGCGGTCAGCGAACGCACGGTGCGCAAGGCTTCGAGCAGGTCGGTGGCGCCGCCGGCGATAAGGAATTCTTCTTCGGTGCCGACGATCAGGTCGAAACGCGGCAGGATCTTCTGCACATGCTGGCTGACGTTGCGGTCGGCGACGAAGCGTGTCTCGCCGTCGGCCTTGCCCGCCAGGCCCCAGAGCACCGGGCGGTAGTCGATGTCGAGCACGCGCTTGACGTTATGCCGCTCGGCGTATGCCAGGGCCTGGACGCTGGCCTGGTAGACGCCGTCGGTGGAAAAGTGAGTGCCGGTGATCAGCAACGCCTTGCTGGAGGCGATAAAGGCTTCGTTGATGTCTTCAGCGCGCAGGGCCATGTCGGCGCAGTTCTCGCGGTAGAACACCAGGGGAAAGGTTTCGCGGTCCTTGAGGCCGAGCAAGACCATGGCGGTCAGGCGCTGCGGGTCGACCTTGACCTCGCTGACGTCGCAGCCTTCGCGGGCCAGGGACTCCACCAGGAAACGCCCCATGTGGTCGTCGCCGACCCGGCTCAGCATCGCCGAACGCAGGCCCAGGCGCGCGGTGCCGAAGGCGATGTTGGCGGACGAGCCGCCCAGGTACTTGGCGAAGCTCGAAACATCCTCCAGCCGGGCCCCGACCTGCTGCGCATAAAGGTCGACGCCCAGGCGTCCGAGGCAAATCAGATCCAATTGACGCCCACTGGCAAAACGAGTCTGGCCCATGCTGGCTCCTGTTATTTTTATCAGCCTGCGCGTGGCGCCGAGGAAGGCGCCGAACGCTCTTGGTGGATGCAGACTAAAACGTTCGCCAGCACCAATCAATATTTTTTCTATAAAATTTTTACGTGGAATATTTTTTCCAATAAACTTTTTCAAGGCCGGTCCAGGCAGCGTGCATCGTTTCAGCAGGCAGCCTGCGGGTCCGCGGTTCAAGATTTTCCCCGCGCCGACCCTGTAGACTGCGCACAGCCCAGCTCTTGTCGGCGAATCGGGGAACCGGCCCGTCCCCGTCACGTACAAGCCAGTCAGCACCCGTCAGAAGGATTTCCTATGTCCCGCACCGATCAGCCGGCTACGCCCGAGAGCCTGCCAGACAGCGACCTCGCCAGCCCCCCGATCAATGCCGAGCGCCTGCTGCAACTGATCACCGAGGAATACGAAAGCCTGCCGCGCCAGCTCAAGCGCATCGCCAGCTACATGAGCCAGCAGAGCGACCGGATCATGGTCGACCGCATCAGCGACATCGCCCGCGAGTGCGAGGTGCACCCTTCGGCCATCGTGCGTTTCTCCCAGCGCTTCGGCTTCAGCGGCTTCAGCGAAATGCAGGCGCTGTTCCGCGAGGCCTACACCCACAAGACCACCCCGGTGCAGAACTACCAGCAGCGCATCCGCAGCATGATCGCCAACAAGTCGCAGAAGGCCAGCGGCGGCGACCTGGCGCGCGAGTGCATCAACGCCACCCTGTCGGGCATCGAGCGCCTGGGCCTGGAGCTGGACGACGCGGCCTTCGACAAGGCCGTGGACCTGGTGGTCAACGCCGACAACATCTACGTGGTCGGGGTGCGCCGCTCCTTCGCGGTGGCCGACTACCTGGTGTACAACCTGCAGCACACCAACAAACGCATCCACCTGGTCTCGGGCCTGGGCGGCAGCTACCGCGAGCAGATGCGCAGCGTACGCCCCAACGACCTGGTGATCGCCATCAGCTTCACCCCCTACGCCAAGGAAACCCAGCACTGCCTGCGCATCGCCCAGCATCACCAGGCCAAGACGCTGATCGTCACCGACAGCAACCTGTCGCCCTTGGCCAAGCGCGCCAACACCGTGCTGCTGGTCAACGAAGGCAGCTCCTTCGCCTTCCGCTCCCTGAGCGCCACCCTGTGCCTGTGCCAGGCGCTGTTCATCGCCGTGGCCTACCGCCTGGAGCTGAAGGTCGACGAGATTCATGAACAGGCGGGGTTCGAGGACTGACCCGCTTTTTTTCGCCCTTTTCCCCGTGCAAGGAGTAGCTCCATGAAACTGATCGGCATGCTCGACTCGCCCTACGTACGCCGCGTGGCCCTCACCCTCAAGCGCCTGGACATGGCGTTCGAGCACGAGCCGTTATCGGTGTTTCGCACCTTCGAGCAATTCCAGCGGATCAACCCGGTGGTCAAGGCGCCGACCCTGGTCTGCGACGACGGCACGGTGCTGATGGATTCGTGCCTGATCATCGACTACCTGGAGGCCCTGGCCGGGCGCAGCCTGTTGCCGGCGGCGGCCCAGGCGCGGGCCCACGACCTGCGGCTGATCGGCCTGGCCCTGGCGGCCTGCGAGAAGTCGGTGCAGATCTATTACGAGTACCAACTGCGCCCCACGGAGAAACAGCACGAGCCGTGGCTGGAGCGGATTCGCGGGCAACTGGCGGCGGCCTATGGCGCGCTGGAAAAAGAACTGGAACAACGCCCGCTGGCCACCGACGGCAGCATCGACCAGGCCGGTATCAGCCTGGCGGTGGCCTGGAGCTTTACCCAACTGGTGGTCGCCGAACACCTGGACGCCGCGCGGTTTCCACGGGTCAAGGCCTTCGCCGAATACGCCGAACGGCTGGAGCTGTTTGTCAGCACGCCGATGATTTGAGGCGGCGGCACCGCGTTATCGTTCACCTTCATCGCGAGCAAGCTCGCTCCTACAGAAGACACGCGTACCCCTGTAGGAGCGAGGCTTGCCCGCGAAAAACGCCAGGAGCACACGGTGCTCCTGGCGTACCGCGTTAGCGTTCACCCCCACCGCGAGCAAGCTTCGCTCCTACAGAAGATATGCGTACTCCTGTAGGAGCGAAGCTTGCTCGCGAAAAAACGTCAAGCGCGCACGGTGTTCCTGGCGTACCGCCTCAAGCCAGCGCCACCTGCAGCGGTGCCACGGCCTGCAAGCCGAACCGCTCGGCGAGGAACGGGGTGATGTCCAGCGGCAGCGCTTCCTCGTTCACCAGTCGGTCGAGCAGCACCCCGGTGATCGCCGAGGTCAGGATGCCGGTGCGGAAATGCCCGCAGGCATTGAGGTAACCCTCCACCCCGCACATCGGCCCGAGGATCGGCAACTCGTCCGGCGAGCCCGGGCGCAGGCCGGCCCAGCAGCGCTTGAGGTTGACCTGTTCGAGCTCCGGCACGCAGCGCACCGCGCCCTGCACCAGGCCCTGGATTTCCCGGTAGGTGGTGCTGATGTCGAAGCCTTTGTCCTCGGTGGTGCTGCCGATCAGGATCTCGCCGTTGTCCTTCTGCGCCATGTAGCAGTCGCTGGTGGTCAGGCAACCGTTGAGCAGCTTGGGCATACGCTCGGTGAGCAGGATCTGGCCCTTGACCGGCTTCACCGGAATGCTTGCGCCGGTGGCTTGCAGGCTCAATTCGGCGGCCCAGGCGCCGGCGGCGTTGATCAGCGTGTCGCAGTGGAAGATCCCCGCCTCCGCGGTCTGCACCCCGCTGACCCGGTGGCCCTGGTGCAGCACCCCGGTGACGTTGGTATTGAAGTACATGTCCACGCCGTTCTGCCGCGCGCCTTCGGTGTAGGCGTCGGCCAGGCGGAACGGGTTGACCTGGTGGTCGCAGAGGAACTCCAGCGCGCCCTGGGCGTCGTGGCTGACCTTCGGCTCCGCCGCCCGCAGCGCCGCCTGGTCGAGCCAGCGCACCTGATGGGCCAGGTGCGGAATGCAGGCCACGATATGCTCGGCGTACAGCCGGTCTTCCTCGTCGTAGATCACGAACTTCAAGCCGGTGCGCTCGAACTTGAAATCCATGCCGTGGCGCTCGCGCAGCTCCTCGTGCAACTGCGGGTACAGGGCGTTGGATTGCAGGGCGAAGTCGAAGAACGACTGCGGCAGGATATGCGGCGTGCTGGAGTCCACCAGCACCGCCGAGCCCTTGGCCTCGCGCTTGTTGCGGGCCGACATCATGCGAAAGAAGATCACCCCGCACCCCAGCCCCACCGACTCGCCAATGGCCCACAGGCCGCCCGCCGAAGCGCGGGTGGCATTGCCCGGACGCTTGGCGTCGATCAGCGCCACCCGCAGGTTCTTGCGCTTGGACAATTGATAGGCACAGGAAGCGCCGATCACACCGCCGCCAGCAATCACCACGTCGTAGAACTTACTCATGATTCAAAGCATCCTTGCTCGGTTGAGGGAAAGCGGAAAAGGGAATCGGGTCCAGCGGGAAGCGCGGGCGCAGCCAACCTACGTCCTGGCGCCCGGTGGCCTGGCGCAGGCGGTCGCTGCAATAGCCCACGCACATCCGCCCCTGGCAGTCGCCCATGCTGACCCGGGTACGCATCTTCAGGCTGGCCATGTCTTGCACGCCCTGCTCCAGCGCGCGGTCGATATCGCCGCGGGTCGCGTGCTCGCAGCGGCAGATCAGGGTATCGGCGGCCGGCAGTTCGATCTGCCCGGTGCCGCGCTCGGTGTAGCGGTCCACCGCCGCGCGAAAACGCACGATGGAACCCAGTTTGTTCTGGTACTTCTGGCGTCGCTCCAGGGCGTCTTCGTTGCTCAGCACATCGCGCTGCATCAGGATCGACAGCGCGGCGATGCGCCCGGTGAGCATCGCCGCCTCGCCGCCGCGAATCCCGCCCATGTCGCCCGCCAGGTGAATGTGCGGCTCGCTGCTCTGCTGCCAGACGTTGGCCGTGGCGCGCAGGTAGCCGTCGTGGCTGAAGCCGTGGTTGAGGCCCATCTGCTGGCTGAGCTGGGTCCGCGGGATAAAACCGTAGCCCACCGCCAGGGTCTGCGCGGCGATCTGCTGGCGGCGCGACAGGTCCGGTTCCCAGCGTGCCGAGTACGGCGCCACGCTGACGCTCTCCAGGCCGTCGCCGCCCTGGGCCTCGACCACGCCCCAGCCGTAATGCACGGGAATGCGGTGCAGCTTGAGGTAGGCGAGCATGCTCAGGCCGTCGAGGAACAATTGCGGCTTGTTCAGCAGCGCCAGGCTTTCCTTGGCGATCCGGCCGAAGGTGCAGGCCTCGTAGACCGCCGCCACCGTCGCGCCGCTGGCGTGCAACTGGCAGGCCACCAGCGGCAGCAGCGGCCCGGTGCCGGCGATCACCACCGGCCCCCGCGGCTTGACCACGCCGCTCTTGATCTGCAATTGCAGGCCGCCCAGCAGCATCACCCCGGGCAGGGTCCAGCCGGGAAACGGCACGCTGCGTTCGTGGCAGCCCGCGGCCAGCAGCAACTGCGGATACGCCACTTCCTCCAGGCGCTCGTCGGCGTCCAGCAGGACCAGGCTGTTATTGCCCTCGGCGCCGACCACCCGGCTGTTGAGGCGTACGTCGATCATTTGCTCGCAATCGGAAAACGCGCCGTGCAGTTTCGCCAGGGCCTCGCAATACCGCGGCCCCAGGTAGTCCAGCTGCACACCGTCGCGCAACGGCCCGCGATAGACCACCCCGCCCAGGCGCGAAGACTCTTCGATCAGGGTGCTGCGCACGCCGTGCTCGGCCAGCTCGATGGCCGCCGCCATACCCGCCGGGCCACCGCCGACGATCACCGGATTCAGGCTCATGGCGTTTCCTCCGCGGCGACGATGCGGTTGACTTCGGTCTGCACCTGCATGCCCGGCCGCACCTGGGTCTGGCAGGCCCGGCGCTTGTGCCGGCCGTCGATCTGCACCAGGCAGCAATGGCACACGCCCATGCCGCAATAGGCGCCGGCCAGCTGGCCGTGATCGTTGCGCGCCACCTGGCGCAGCCCGAGGGACTGGATCACGCTGAGTACGGTTTCGCCAATCGCCGCCGTCACCGGCTGGCCATTGAGGCTGATGGTCATGTCCGCCTGTTGCAGCGGCTGGATATCGAAAGTTCGTTCGGTATGGCGCACAGGGAATTCGTCCTTGAACACAGTGAAGAGGAATGCCAGCGTCCTGCTGTGCATCGCCGTGGACCTGATGAAGGTCGCTGCGGCGGTGGTGCGGCGCCAGCTCCTCGGGGCTGAACACCGGGCCAATCTAGTAGGTTTGTCGAACAGGAACATTGATCTGGGCCAAGCAAAGCGCCGGGCTCTGGAACGCGCCTGGCGTGCCCCTGTCCCGCGGGCAAACACAGCTCGCCGCCCTACCCCCGACCACCGCGTGCCGGCAACGCTAGTAGAGGCGCCCGGGCTTGTCCACCCAGGCCGTCGGACGGCTGTTTTATTTGCGCTTGTAGCTCTTGTTGCCGCTCGGCGTCAGGCAATAGACGCCGCCTCGCGGGCCGGTGCAAAAGCTGCCGCTGCCGCACGAACAACTTTCGCCGCTGCGGATCAAGGTCTGTGGACGGGCGGACTGACCTGATTGGCCAGTGTAGGCAGCACAGCTTTTCTTCGAGCCGCTGATGGAGCCGTCGCGGCACAGGAACAGCTCACCGTCGCAGCCGGCGATCCCGCCTTTCTTGCCGGAGCAGGGTTGATTGGCGGCAAACGCCGGGGTCGCCGCCAGGAGCGACAGGCAGATGCCCAGGGTTATCCAGGCGACGTTTCGAGTCAGGTGCATTGCGCAGCGTCCATGCCAGTCAAAGTGGCCGGATGATATCAACGATTGCCCGCGGCGACCCGCCTGCTACCCTTCGCTCACCGTCCAGCGGCGCGAAGATGAAAGATTTTTTAGAAAGCCCCTGGCGATTTCTTGGCAAAATGCCCGCCTGTGTCATGCAATCCCCATTCAGGTAAGCCCTTATGACCCGCATTCTGACCATCGAAGACGATGCCGTAACCGCCCGCGAAATCGTCGCTGAACTGAGCAGCCACGGGCTGGACGTGGACTGGGTCGACAACGGTCGCGAAGGTCTGGTGCGCGCCGTCAGCGGCGACTACGACCTGATCACCCTGGACCGCATGCTGCCGGAGCTGGACGGCCTGGCGATCGTCACCACCCTGCGCACCATCGGCGTGTCGACGCCGATCCTGATGATCAGCGCCCTGTCCGACGTCGACGAGCGCGTGCGCGGCCTGCGCGCCGGCGGCGACGACTACCTGACCAAACCCTTCGCCTCCGACGAGATGGCGGCCCGGGTCGAGGTGCTGCTGCGGCGCAAGAGCACGGTGCAGGAGTTCGAGACCAGCCTGCGGGTCGCCGACCTGGAACTGAACCTGATCAGCCGCGAGGCGACCCGCGCCGAACAGCTGCTGAGCCTGTTGCCCACCGAGTACAAGCTGCTGGAATTCCTGATGCGCAACACCGGCCAGATCCTCTCGCGGATGATGATTTTCGAGGAGGTCTGGGGCTATCACTTCGACCCGGGGACCAACCTGATCGACGTGCACATCGGCCGCCTGCGCAAGAAGATCGACCCGCCCGGCATGACCCCGCTGATCCGCACCGTGCGAGGCTCGGGTTATGTCATTGCTGAACCCCTCTAAGGGCTGGCGCTCTTCCAGCAGCCGCCTGCTGGCGCTCTACAGTTCGCTGTTCGTGGCCTGGAGCTGCATCCTCATGGGCGTCATGTACTACGAGGTGTCGGGCTACCTGGAGAGCCTGGCCAAGCACTCGTTGATGCAGCGCCAGCACCTGTTCGCGCGCTTCCAGGGCGAACAGCTGGAGGAAGCCCTGACCACCAGCATGACCTTCGACATGCGCGCCATCGACGCCTACGGCCTGTTCGACGAGCGCCTGCACCACCTCAGCGGGCCGATCCGCGAGATCCCCGACGACCTGCCGCTGGACGGGCAGATCCACGAGCTCAGGAGCTGCATCGACTCCGACGACCCCGACCTGCCCCGCGACAGCTGCGACGCGGTGGCCACCTACACCCACGACGGCCGCTGGCTGATCCTGGTGCGCGACAACGGCTCGCTGTTCGCGGTGACGCGGATCATTCTCCACGCGCTGCTGTGGGGCGTGTCGCTGACCATCATTCCCGGGGCCGCCGGCTGGCACCTGCTGCGGCGCCGGCCGCTGCAGCGCATCCGCAATCTCCAGGCCAGCGCCGAGGCCATCGTCGCCGGCGACCTGACCCACCGCCTGCCGCTGTCCAACCGCCGCGACGAGCTGGACATGCTGGCGGCCATCGTCAACGCCATGCTCGACCGCATCGAACGGCTGATGAACGAGGTCAAGGGCGTGTGCGACAACATCGCCCACGACCTGCGCACCCCGCTGACCCGCCTGCGCGCGCAGCTGTACCGCATGCAGCAGCAAGCCGTCGACGGCACCCCCGAAGCGCTGCAACTGGACCAGGTGCTGGGCGAGGCCGACCGGCTGATGGCGCGTTTTCGCGGGCTGCTGCGGATTTCCGAAATCGAGGATCACCAGCGCCGCTCGGGGTTCGTCGAACTCGACCCGCTGCCGCTGCTGCAAGAGTTGCATGATTTCTACCTGCCGCTGGCCGAGGAAGGCCAGTTGACCCTGACCCTGGAAACGCCCGCCACGCTGCCGCGCCTGACCGGCGATCGCGCCCTACTGTTCGAGGCCCTGGCCAACCTGTTGAGCAATTCGATCAAATTCACCCCACCGGGCGGCGAAGTGATTCTGCGCGGCGTGGTGGAGGACGGCAGCACGCGCCTGGAAGTCCTCGACTCCGGCCCCGGCATTCCCGAGGCCGAACGCAAGGCGGTGTTCCAGCGTTTCTACCGGGTCGACGACAGCAACTCCCACGGCGGCTTCGGCCTCGGCCTGTCCATCGTCGCCGCCATCGTCAGCCTGCACGGCTTCAAGCTCGACGTCGGCAGCAGCCCCAGCGGCGGCGCGCGGCTGAGCCTCGACTGCCGGCCGAGCCTGATCGCCAAGACTTGAAACCCGAGCCCTGCCCCACTGAACGCCATCGCCTGTAGGAGCGAGCTTGCTCGCGATGGTGGCTGAAGGTCATGCGCAGGGGCTGAAACGCCACGGCGCATTGACGTTTTTTTCGCGAGCAAGCTCGCTCCTACAGGGGGGCAGATACACCATGCCAATAGGGTTGTTCCGCAATCCGTCTTCTGTAGGAGCGAGCTTGCTCGCGATAGCGGTGGAAAGTCATGCGCAGGGTCTGAAACACCGCGGCGCGCTGACGTTTTTTCGCGAGCAAGCTCGCTCCTACAAGGGGTTGGCTGTCAGGACAGGTGCACCACGTTGAGGGAGTTGCTCCGCAACTCGTAGAGCAGTTCCTCGATCATCGCCAGCACATCGGCCTCGGTCTCGAGTACGCGCGGGTTGATGCCGGTGACCACCAGGTCGACCCGCCCGCTTTCGGGCTCGAAGACCCGCAGGGTCAGCGTGGCGTCGGCGCCGGTGCTGAAGGCACAGGCCAAGGGCGCGAACCCCTGTTCGATGTAGCGGCGCAGCTGCGCCTGGGAAATCACCCAGGCGCCTTCAGCGACGGCGCAACAGCAGGCCGGCGAGCAGGCCGATCCCGGCAAGGATGGCAACGCTGGCCAAGGGTTTCTCGCGAACGAACGTGGACACGCCGTCCAGCGCATCGCCATAGCTTTCCTGCAACCGACCCGCGGCCTCGCGCGCCGCGCCCTGCACCTGCATCCGCTCGTCGTCCAGCCACTCGCCGACCGCGCCCTGGGCCTTGCCGGCCGCGGTGCCCACCGCGCCTTTGATCTGTTCGCTACGCATCGTGCATTCCTTCAGCTGATGATGTTCGGTAAACGGCCCGTGTCAGCCACGGCGCCATCCATCACCAGCCTAAGAAACCCCGCCACGCCGCAGAAGCGCCATTTGTACTGATGGCACTGGGGCATTTGCACCGGTCAGCGCTGCGTCTTGCCGCGACGTTCGCCGCTGAACAGCCCGCGCTCGCGGGCCCAGACAATCGCCTCGGCGCGGCTGTGCACCGCCAGCTTGGAATACACCGTAGCCACATAATTGCGCACCGTGCTCGACGCCAGTTGCAGGCGCGCGGCGATCTCCTTGTCGGCCAGGCCCTCGCAGATCAGCCCCAGCACGTCGCGCTCGCGGGCGGTGAGGTCGGTGTAGGCGGCGCTGGGCAATTGCGCCTGGTTGGCGCTGCGCACATTGGCCAGCTTTTCGATCAGGGTCTGGCTGAACCACGAGGCATCGCGCATCACCTCCTCGATCGCCGACACCAGCTCCAATTCGGAGCGCTTGCGTTCGGTGATGTCCATCAGCACCAGCAGGTAGCTGGGCTTGTCCTGGATGTCCACGGTGTCGGCCGACACCACGCAATCGAGCAGCTCGCCGCCCTTCTTCAGTACCCGCACATCGATGCCGCGCACCTCGGCGCTTTTCTCCAGGGCGCCGAACAGGCTGGCGCAGGCCTGGGGGCTGGCGATAAAGCCGACCTCCTCCACGGTCTTGCCCAGAAGCTCCTCGGCGGTATAACCGCTGCTGTCGAGAAAGGCCTCATTGACGTCGACGATCTGCTGGCTGTCGGCACTGCACACCAGGGTCGGCACCGGGGTCAGGCGAAAGGCCTTGGCAAAGCGCTCTTCGCTCTGGCGCAGGGCGGTCTCCGCCTTGCGCTTCGGTTCCAAGTCCATGAAGGTGAACAGCATGCAGCCCTCGTCATGGATATCCATCTGCTGGCCGGCGACGATCACCAGTTTGCCGCCGCCGTCAGGCAGGCGCAGTTCGGCCTGCATCTGCGGGATGGTCGCGCCCTGGCCCAAGCGCTCGATGGCCAGGTCCCTGCGCTCGGCGCCCTCCAGTACATCCAGCTGGTACACCGAGCGGCCGATCACCTGGTCGCGGGCATAACCGGTCATTTCCAGGAACCCCTGGTTGACCTTGATATAGCGCAGGTCGCTGAGGCGGCAGATCACCGCCGGCGCCGGATTGGCGTTGAAGGTCTTCTCGAAACGCTGCTCGGCGCTGGCCCATTCGGTGGCGTCGCTGAGGATCAGCACCAGGGACTCCACCGCGCCGCTGCGGTCGGTGAGGACCATGCTGCGCAGCCGATGGACCCAGGCGCGCTCGTCCTCGCCCTCGCCGCTGCGCACCTCGACCACCACATCGCTGAAGGTTTCGCCGGCGGCCACGCGGTTGATCGGGTAGCTCTCCAGCGCCAGGGGGTGATTGTTGCGATAGCGCAAGGCGAAACGCTCGGCGTACTCACGGTCGTCGGCGCCCAGCTCGCTGACCTCCTCGACCCCGTGCATGGCCAGCGCCGCGTCGTTGGCCCAGATGATGCGCCGGTCCGGCTCGATCAGGATGACCCCGTCGGACAGGCCGGAAATGATCTGCTGCAACTGGCGGCGATTGGTTTCGGTGGCAAGGACGTCCTGGCTCATGGCAGCTCCTGAGAGGCCCGGCGCGACAGGCGGGGCGGCGGATAAAGGGGGCTGAACACTACGACCGCGCCGTGCGGCCATCGTGCCATGGAAATGATCGGGATCGTTGCGAGCGTGCCGCTCGTGCGCAGCCTGCGGCAGCAGCTACAGGGATCGGGGATGGCCGGGGTATCGAGGGGTTCGCGAGTCCTGTAGGTGCTTCAGATGCCCAGGGCTTTCAGGCGGCGGTACAGGGTGCGCTCGCTCAGGCCCAGGGCCTTGGCCAGTTCGCTGCGCGAGCCGTCGAACACTTCCAGGGCGTGGGCCAGTTGCTCCAGGTCCTTGCCGGCGCGGCGGCGGGTCGGCAGCGGCGCGGCGACGGTACTGCCGGCGCGCAGTTCCTCGGGCAGGTCTTCGACGCGGATCACCCCGTCGTCGCTGAACAGCCGCGCCCGCTCGAGGATATTGCGCAACTCGCGGATATTGCCCGGGTAGGCATACAGGCACAGGCGCTCCAGGGCCTCGGGCGCCACCCGCGGCGCGGCGCCGGGCGCCAGGCGCTGCAACAGGCTGTCGATCAGCAACGGCAGGTCGTCGCTGCGCTCGCGCAATGCCGGCAGGCGGATCGGGAAAGCGCTGATGCGGTAGTACAGGTCCTGGCGGAAGGTGCCGGCGGCGACCATTTCCTTGAGCGGCTTGTGGGTCGCCGAGACCAGGCGAAAGTCCGAATGCACGGTGCGTAAACTGCCCACCGGGCGGAAGCTGCCGGACTCGATCAACCGCAGCAACTTGACCTGCATCGCCAGCGGCACCTCGCCGATCTCGTCGAGAAACAGGGTACCGCCGTGGGCCGCTTCGGCCAGGCCGATCTTGCGTTGCAGGGCGCCGGTGAACGCACCCTTCTCATAACCGAACAGCTCGCTCTCCAGCAGCGACTCGGTCAGCCCCGTGCAATCGACCACCACCAACGGCCCGCTGGCCCGCGGGCTGCCGTCGTGCAGCGCACGGGCAAACAGCTCCTTGCCGGTGCCGGACTCGCCCTGCAACAGCACCGGGATCTGCGACGGCGCTGCGCGCTGCAAGGCGCTCAGGGCCTGGTTGAACGCCGGCGAGCGGCCCACCAGGCCCTTCTGCTGCGGCTGCACCGAGGCCACCGCCACCGAACTCAAGCGCTCGACATAGGCCACCACCTGCCCCGCGTCGCCGAGGATCGGCCGCAGCTCCACATCTACATGCTCCGGCCCGCGCGGGGTGTGGTGGATATGCAGCAGCCGCTCCGGCAGGCGCGTCTCGAACGCCTTGCGCATCGGGCAATGCTCGCCGGCCTGGTCGCACGGCACGGCGAACTGATGGGACACCCGATAACACTTGGCGCCGACATGGGGCTTGCCCTCGACGCCGAACTGGCGCTGGTAGGCGGTATTGGCGGCGAGGATGTTGTAGTCGGTGTCTAACAGAATCGTCGGCTGGGCGTCATGCTCCAGATAGGAAACCAGGGCTAACATTTCAGGGCTGGCGAGAACATTCGGGGGCTGAGGCATAGCGACTCCTGGGCGTTGCGCGGCAGCTTAAACCATCGGGCCGGCCTCTGCCATTTTCTGCCACTGACTGCCAATAGACCGCCAACCTAAATTGGCAGTGACAGCCAGAACACCCGCCCCAAACCTTTGAATTCAATGAATTGGCGGTAAAAACGGCGTATGCCGGTTGGCACGCTTATTGACAGTCCAAGTGACGACAACCGGCCTCGGCCGGCGTCACCCCATTGTTCGGAGAACCCCATGATCATCGGCGCAACGCTGTGCGTAGAAGCCTTTTTCGACCGCCAGACCTGGACCATCAGCTACCTGGTGATGGACCTGGAAACCCGGCGCTGCGCGCTGATCGACAGCGTGCTGGACTACGACCCCAAGTCCGGCCGGACCGACACCACGTCCGCCGACCAACTGATCGCCCGGGTCCGCGAGCTCGACGCCCAGGTCGACTGGATCCTGGAAACCCATGTCCACGCCGACCACCTGTCCGCCGCGGCCTACCTCAAGGCGCAGCTCGGCGCCCGGGTGGCGATCGGCAACCGGATCACCCAGGTGCAACAGGCCTTCGGCCAACTGTTCAACGAAGACGCACGCTTCGCCCGCGACGGCAGCCAGTTCGACGTGCTGCTCGAAGACGACAGCCGCTTCGCCATCGGCAACCTGCAGGCCCGCGCCCTGCACACCCCCGGCCATACCCCGGCGTGCATGACCTATCTGGTGGAAGTGGGCGAAGAACGCGTGGCCTTCGTCGGCGACACCCTGTTCATGCCCGACTACGGCACCGCCCGCTGCGACTTCCCCGGCGCCGACGCGCGCACCCTGTACCGCTCCATCGGCAAGATCCTCGCCCTGCCGGCGCAGACCCGGCTGTTCATGTGCCACGACTACCTGCCCAACGGCCGCGAACTGCAATACATGACCACGGTCGCCGAACAGCGCGCACACAACATCCACATTCACCAAGGCATCGACGAAGACAGCTTCGTGGCGATGCGCGAAGCCCGCGATGCCACCCTCGACATGCCGGTGCTGATCCTGCCTTCGGTGCAAGTCAACATGCGCAGCGGCCAGTTCCCCGAACCCGACGACAACGGCGTGAGCTACCTGAAGATCCCGCTGAACGCCCTCTAAAAAACTCCACTCCACCAGGAGACGATGCCATGCGTCCTATTTCCCCTACCCTGCGAGCTGTCGACGGCAGCCACCAGGTGCTGATCGTCGGCGGCGGTGCCGCCGGCATCGCCACCGCCTCCAGCCTGATCAGCCGCGAACCGCACCTGGACGTCGCGATCATCGACCCGGCCGACACCCATTATTACCAACCCGGCTGGACCCTGGTCGGCGCCGGGGTGTTCAACGCCGAAGACACCGCCCGCAGCATGGCTTCGCTGATCCCCAAGGGCGTGACGTGGATTCAGGCGGCGGTGAGCCGCTTCGAGCCGGAGCACAACGCCCTGCTGCTCAACGACGGCCGCGTATTGGGTTATGACCAGTTGGTGGTCTGCCCCGGCCTCAAGCTCGACTGGAACGCCATCGACGGCCTGAGCGAGACCCTGGGCAAACACGGCGTGACCTCCAACTACCGCTACGATCTGGCGCCCTACACCTGGCAACTGGCGCAGAACCTCAAGCAGGGCCAGGCGCTGTTCAGCCAGCCGCCGATGCCGATCAAATGCGCCGGGGCGCCGCAGAAGGCCATGTACCTGTCCTGCGACCACTGGTTGCGCAACGGTCGGCTGGGGCAGATCAACACCCGTTTCCTGAATGCCGGCGGCGTGCTGTTCGGCGTGCCGGACTATGTGCCAGCGCTGATGGAATACGTGAAGAAGTACGCGATTGCCCTGGATTTCGGCCATAACCTGGTGGCCGTGGACGGCCCCGGCAAACGGGCGACTTTCGTGCGCAACAACGCTGAGGGCCAGCCGGAACCCATCGAGCTGGCGTTCGACATGCTGCACGTGGTGCCGCCGCAGACCGCCCCGGACTTCATTCGCAACAGCCCCCTGGCCGACGCTGCCGGCTGGATCGACGTCGACCCCCACAGCCTGCAACACAAGCGTTTCAGTAATATCCACGGCCTCGGCGACGGGACCAATACCAGCAACGCGAAAACCGCCGCGGCGGCGCGCAAGCAGGCGCCGGTGGTGGCCACCAACGTGCTGGTGAACCTCAAGCGCCTGCCGACGCGGGCGCAGTACGACGGCTACGGCTCCTGCCCGCTGACCGTGGAACGGGGCAAGATCGTCCTCGCCGAATTCACCTACGGCGGCAAGGTCGCTCCGAGCTTCCCGGCGTGGCTGCTCGACGGCCGGCAACCGACCCGTCGCGCCTGGTGGCTGAAGGAGCGCATCCTGCCGCCGCTGTACTGGCGCGGCATGCTCAAGGGCCATGAATGGCTGGCCAAGCCGGAGCTGGTGGCGGACCTGCCGAAACCATGACTGAGTACAATCTGCTGGGCGCCGGACTGGGTGCCCTGATCGGCCTGATCCTGGCCCTGACCGGCGCCGGCGGCGGGATTCTCGCGGTGCCGCTGCTGGTATTCGGCCTGGGCCTGAGCATGGTCGAGGCGGCGCCCATCGGCCTGCTCGCGGTGGGCCTGGCGGCCGCCGTGGGCGCGGTGCTGGGGTTGCGCGAAGGCATCGTGCGCTACCGCGCTGCCGGCTTCGTCGCCGCCATCGGCATCCTCACCGCCCCGCTCGGCCTGTGGCTGGCCCACCGCCTGCCCAACCCGCCGCTGGCCCTGCTGTTTTCCGCGGTGCTGCTGTACGCCTGCGGGCGCATCCTGCTCAAGGCCACCCGCGAACTGCGCCACGGCCAGCCCGCGCCCCGCGCTGCCTTCCAGCCCTGCGTGCTCAACCCGCTGCAAGGCCGCCTGCGCTGGACCCTGCCCTGCGCCCGCGCGCTGACCGTCACCGGCATGCTCTCGGGGCTGCTGTCCGGGCTGCTCGGCGTCGGCGGCGGCTTCGTCATCATCCCGGCGCTGACCCGCTATACCAACCTCGACAGCAAAAGCATCGTCGCCACCTCATTGGCGGTGATCGCCCTGGTGTCCACCGGCAGCGTGGTCACCGCCAGCCTCAGCGGCGTGATGCACTGGGCGGTGGGCGCGCCCTTCGCCCTGGGCGCCGTACTGGGGCTGATCGCCGGCAGGCAGGTCGCCCGCTACCTGGCCGGGCCGCGCTTGCAGCAACTGTTTGCGCTGGTCGGCATGCTGGCTGCCGTCATGCTCAGCCTCGGCGCGCTCGGCGCCTGGCGCTAACCTCATAATCGCGAGCACCTCCTCCCCCTGTAGGAGCGAGCTTGCTCGCGATAGCGCCCGCCCAAACAACAAAAACACCCCGGCAATAAACCGCTCCTACAACCAAATCAGCCCCGGCTCTGCCTCTTACAGATTCCTCCTAACTCCATCGCCCACCCTTCCCGGTACGGTTGCCAGCACCCTCAACCGCATCAGGGACCACCCATGGCCAACAACGGACCCGGGCCGATACCTCGCGTGCTTCGGCCCGTCAACCCCAACCAGCGCCCCGCCAAACGCGCCGCTGAAACCGAACAGCCCAGCTACGGCGAACAGCTGTGGGCGCAGTACGAGAAATACGCCAAGGAGCCCGCCCCACCGCCCGAGAAGGTTCAGGTGGCGCTGCGTATCGGGGTGTTTTTCGACGGTACTGGCAACAATGCTGGCAACTCGGCGATGGGTGAGATTTGCGGGGCTCAGCATGCCATCGTCCTCAAAGACATCGATGCCAGTTGCAAACCGTATATGAGCGATCCGGAGAGTAGTTATGGGAATGATGTGAGCAATGTTAAGCGGTTGAGTGATTTGTACTATTCCAACCGAAAAATAGAGGGTGAGGAACTGCAAAAGCGCGCCTATCGCTCAATCTATATTGATGGCATCGGCACACAGGCAGGTGAAAAAGACAGCCTGCTCACCTCGGGTACAGGGCGTGGTGACACAGGAGTTTCAGGGTGCGTACAGAACGCATTTCGTGCGATCAAGCAGCGTATCAGTGAAGTCCAGGAAGACTTTCCCGAAAGCGAAATCACTGCTCTGACCTTCGATGCCTTCGGCTTTAGCCGAGGCGCGGCGGCAGCCCGACATTTCGCCAATGAAATCGTGCGCTGGCTTGGGCCGCTTCAACTGATTCTGCATGACCACTCCAATGCCTTCAGTCCCAACTTCAACCGACAATACGGCCACGATGTCGATATGGGTTTTATCGGCCTGTTCGACACCGTGCCGTCGGTTGCCGGGCTGAGCAATCTGGGCAATGTGCGCAGCGCCATTGCTCCTGGTATCAAGCTCCATCTCGATCGCCGCTATTTTCGCTCGGTGGTGCAACTGGTCGCCCGCGACGAGTACCGGGCCAACTTTGCCCTGAGCCAGGTCAAGCCCGATCATGTGGAGATCACCCTGCCCGGTGCGCATTCGGATATCGGTGGCGGTTATCTGGATGAGGTGCAGGAATGTGTACTGGTCAGCCCGATGCAAGCGCTGGAAGTTTCGATCAATACCGAGGTGACCCAGACCTCGATTTACCGGGACGCGGTCCAGGCAAGAACCCGCTGGCTGGCGAAAGGTTGGCCCGCGCAATGGCTGGAAATTGTCACACCGGAGCCGCTATTGCTGCCGCAGGATTCACAGGACCGCCTTGGACCACAAAGAAAACGGGTGTATGCCGGCCTGCAGCTCAAGAGACCCATGAGCAATAAACTGTCGAGGGTATATCTGCGCGTCATGTATGAACTGGCCAAGGAGAACGGTGTGCAGCTCCAAGAAATCCCAGAAACAACCGAATATGCAATTCCATCGGAGCTTCAAACCCTTTGTGACAGATTTGTCGCCGGTGACTACAGTACAACGCCGGCCGAGGAGACGATGCTCAAACTGCGCTATATCCATCTCTCGGCCCACTGGAACCACCCGCTGGGTAAACGGGATGGCGGCAGTCTTAAAGTCGTCTATATCAATGCCCCCACGGCGGATGCTGTGCGTGTGCAACATCCTCACGTACCTGATTGGACGCTTTGGTAATGAGAGTATTCATCGCCCTGCTGGGCGCCCTGCTGTTAAGTGGCTGTCACGCTGATCCGCTTTCCGGAAAAAACGATCCGAAAGATCCTTGGTGGGAGCTTGGTTTTATCGAGCCCTACTACATGAAAGTTTGGGTTGAAGACAGTGCCGTTGAAGACATCAATGGCAAGCTGTTCACCCGTACGGGTGGTGGCTCCGCTGCAAGCGGCAATCTCGGTTACGACAAAGAGTGGGCCAGGGGCTGGGGGGGTGGAGTAGGAGGCAATGGTAAGTCAGTAGTTGGCGCAGACCTCCCAAAGCGTATTTACGTGCGCTGGCAATCCATCGTAGAGCCACAGACTTATCGGGCGTGGGTGGATATCCCCGAAGAGGCTCGAAAAATCATGTTTGCCTCAACTCACCGCCGCTGCCCGGCAACCCCACACCAGACCGCCCGCTATATGGCATCGGTCCATATAGGCTTAGCCCCGGGCGGCATCGTACAAGTCTGGGTCAGGGACGAATGCCATCACCCAATCAAAGTCGCCCGAACCCAGGCCGAAGTTGAGCCATTAGGACCGGACCAAGGAAAAAACAATGGGCGTTACGCCTACAAGGTCAGCGAGAAATCCAAACGCTACATAGAGCAATACGGCATTCCCTATGGCAGTTGGTAACCCTCGACAGCACAAATTCCCCCCATAAAAAAACCGGCCTCCCAGCCGGTTTTTTCATTCACTCAACAACACTTCGGTCCCGCCTTGCCGCCGTACTTCGCCTCCTGGCGCTCCCGAAAGAACGCCTCGTAGCTCATCACCGGCTGGTCCGGATGCTTGGCCTGCATATGCTCGACGTAAGTGTCGTAGTCGGGCATGCCGACCATCAGGCGCGCGGCCTGACCGAGGTATTTACCGAGGCGACTCAGGTCATTGAACATGGTTGCAGTCCTCGTTACGCATCCGGCAGGGCCTGGAACGGCGCTTCTTTATCCGTGCGTTCCTTGTTGCCCCAGGCGGCGATTCCGACCTTGAGCGCGTAGAACAGGATGCTGAAGACCACCAGCAGGAACAGCACCGTCAGCGTGGCGTTGGTGTAGGCGTTGAAGATCACGTGCTGCATCTGCTCGATGCTCTTGGCCGGGGCCACCACCTGGCCGGCGGCCAGGGCATCGCTGTACTTCTTCGCCAGGGCCAGGAAACCCACCGCCGGGCTTGGGTCGAACAGTTTGATCAGGCCCGCGGTGGTGGTGCAGATCAGCAGCCAGGCCGCCGGCAGCAGGGTCACCCAGATGTAGCGCTGGCGCTTCATCTTGATCAGCACCACGGTGCCGAGCATCAGGGCGATACCGGCCAGCATCTGGTTGGAGATGCCGAACAGCGGCCACAGGGTGTTGATGCCGCCCAGCGGGTCGATCACGCCCTGGTACAGCAGGTAACCCCAGAGGGCCACGCAGCCGGCCGTAGCGATCAGGTTGGCGGTCCAGGATTCGGTGCGTTTCAGCGCCGGCACGAAGGAACCCAGCAGGTCCTGCAGCATGAAGCGCCCGGCGCGAGTGCCGGCGTCCACCGCTGTGAGGATGAACAGCGCCTCGAACAGGATCGCGAAGTGGTACCAGAAGGCCATGGTGTTCTCGCCCGGCAGCACCGTGTGCAGGATCTGCGCGATGCCCACCGCCAGGGTCGGCGCGCCGCCGGCACGGGCGAGGATGGTGGTTTCGCCGATGTCCTTGGCCACCGCCTGCAACTGATCAGGGGTGATGGCAAAGCCCCAACTGCTGACGGTCTGTGCCACCGTCACCACGTCGCCGCCGACGATGGCCGCCGGGCTGTTCATGGCGAAGTACACGCCCGGCTCGATCACCGAGGCGGCAACCATCGCCATGATAGCCACGAAGGATTCCATCAACATGCCGCCGTAACCGATGTAGCGGGCGTTGGTTTCGTTATCCAGCAGCTTGGGCGTGGTCCCCGAGGAGATCAGCGCATGGAAGCCGGACACCGCGCCGCAGGCGATGGTGATGAACAGGAATGGGAACAGGCCGCCCTTCCATACCGGTCCGGTGCCGTCGGTGAACTGGGTCAGGGCCGGCATTTTCAGCTCGGGCATGGTGATCAGGATGCCGATCGCCAGGGCGATGATGGTGCCGATCTTGAGGAAGGTCGACAGGTAGTCCCGCGGCGCCAGGATCAGCCACACCGGCAGCACCGCGGCGACGAAACCGTAGCCGATCAGCATCCAGGTGATCTGCACGCCGGTGAAGGTGAAGGCCTTGGCCCACACCGGGTCGGCGGCGATCTGCCCGCCCAGCCAGATCGAGCCCAGCAGCAGGAGCACGCCGATGATCGAGATCTCGCCGATGCGGCCCGGGCGGATGTAGCGCATGTACACGCCCATGAACATCGCGATCGGGATGGTCGCCATCACTGTGAAGATGCCCCACGGGCTCTCGGCCAGGGCCTTGACCACGATCAGCGCCAGCACCGCGAGGATGATGATCATGATCAGGAAGCAGCCGAACAGGGCGATGGTGCCGGGGATGCGGCCCATTTCCTCGCGGACCATGTCGCCCAGGGAGCGGCCGTTGCGCCGGGTGGAGAGGAACAGGACCATGAAGTCCTGCACCGCGCCGGCCAGCACCACCCCGGCGATCAGCCACAGGGTGCCGGGCAGGTAGCCCATCTGCGCCGCCAATACCGGGCCCACCAGAGGCCCCGCGCCGGCAATGGCCGCGAAGTGGTGGCCGAAGAGGATGTGTTTGTTGGTCGGTACGTAGTCCAGACCGTCGTTGTTGAGCACGGCGGGGGTGGCCCGGCGCGCATCGAGTTGCATCACGTTATTGGCGATGAACAGGCTGTAGTAGCGGTAGGCAACCAGGTAGATAGCGACGGCGGCGACGACGATCCAGAGGGCGTTGATGGCTTCGCCGCGGCGCAAGGCCACGACACTCAGCGCAACCGCTCCCAGGACAGCCACGGCAAACCAGGCGAGGTGTTTAGCCAGACGGGTCATTGCGTGTCTCCTGCCGACAGTCGATGACTGCGGCGGTAATTTTTTATAATGGTGTCCGCTGTGCGGAGCGGGCCCAATATCCGCGCCTGCCGTCGACAAATAAATCCGCGTTACTACGTACGCGCTGTCTACGTAGTTCTACGTAGACCGACTCGCCCCACCGGTCGCGCTCTACCGCGGTGCTACTGGCCAAGCGTATCTTTTGGCCTATGATGCCGGGCCTTGGCCGTACCGCGGACGGCCCGCAGCCGCGCCCAGGCAGGAGTAGACATGCAGCTCAAACACAAGATCGTCGCCCTTGGGATCCTGCCGCTGGTGCTGGCCATCGCCGTCATCTGCGCCCTGGTGATTTCCCTCAACCGGCAACTGGGCGACCAGCAGGCGCAGCTGATCGAAGACAGCATCCTGGCGAGCAAGCGCGCGGAACTGAAAAACTACGTGGAAATGGCCCGCAGCCTGATCGAGCCGCTGTACGCCAACGGCCAGGGCGACGCCCGCGCCCAGCAGCAAGTGCTGGAAGAACTGCGCAAGCTCAGCTTCGGCATCAACGGCTACTTCTTCGTCTACGACCGCGAGGGCCGCAGCCTGATGCACGCGCGACAGTCGGAGCTGGTGGGCCGCTACCTGTGGGACATGAAAGACCCCCACGGCCTGCCGGTGATCCAGGCGCTGCTCAAGAGCGCGCAGTCGGGCGAAGGCTTCCAGCGCTACGCCTGGAACAAGCCCTCCTCCGGCCAGGTCACCGACAAGCTGGCCTACGTGGTGATGCTCGACCGCTGGGGCTGGATGCTAGGCACCGGCATCTACCTGGAAGACGTCGA
Source organism: Pseudomonas chlororaphis (assembly GCF_001921865.1). Lineage (GTDB taxonomy): Bacteria > Pseudomonadota > Gammaproteobacteria > Pseudomonadales > Pseudomonadaceae > Aquipseudomonas > Aquipseudomonas chlororaphis_D. Next base: position 359,197 of record NZ_MSCT01000009.1, on the reverse strand, counting down.
ACGCGCCACGCAACAGGCCCGCGCCGAAGTAGCCCAGGACATCCGCAAGACCATGCTGGCGATTGCCGCAGTCGCCCTGGTGGCGGTGCTGTTCGTGTTCGCCACCGGCATGACCCTCAACGTCAGCGAACAGCGCCTGGCGGACAAGAAACTGCAACGCCTGACCCAGCGCATCGTCAGCCTGCAAGAGGAAGAGCGCTCACGGGTGTCCCGCGAACTGCACGACGGCATCAGCCAACTGCTGGTCTCGATCAAGTTCCAGTTCGAACTGGCCAGCCACCTGCTGGAAAACGGACAGGCCGAGAGCAAGGGTTTAAACACCCTGAAAGACGCCACTGAGCGCCTGGGCGATGCGATTGGCGAGGTGCGCAGCCTGTCCCACGACCTGCGCTCGTCCCTGCTCGACACCCTGGGCCTGTCGGCCGCCATCGGCCAGCTGGCGGCGGAGTTCGAGCAGCGCAGCGGGCTGCGGGTGACCTACGACGACAACGAATTCGACTGCCACCTGGCGGACGGCGCCGCGGTGTCGCTGTTCCGCATCGTCCAGGAAGGCCTGAGCAATATCGAACGCCATGCCCAGGCGCACAACGTCCACATCACCCTGCACGGCTCGGCGGAACACCTGCGTCTGACCCTGGTGGACGACGGCGTCGGCTTCAACGTCGCCCAGGTCGAACGGCGGCACGCCGGCATCGGCTTGCGTAATATCCGCGAACGGGTCGAACATTTCGGCGGCCGCTTCGAGCTGGTTTCCGTGCCGGGCCGAAGCGAACTGGATATCCTGCTGCCCATGCAACGGCCCGCCGGCAAACGCTGACCCACCAGACAATAAGAGTGAACACCCCGATGAACCTGCCCTCCCCGATCCGCGTCGCCCTGGTCGACGATCACTCCCTGGTCCGCGACGGCATCAAGGCGCTGCTGGGCGTCATGGCGCCCCTGGAAGTGGTGGGCGAAGCCGAGAGCGGCGCCGAGGCCATTGCACTGGTCGGCCGCTGCCAACCGGACCTGCTGCTGGTCGACATCGGCCTGCCCGACATCAACGGCCTCGAACTGACCCGCCTGCTGCGCAGCCGCTACCCGGCGCTCAAGGTGCTGATCCTGAGCATGTACGACAACCACGAATACGTCAGCGAATCCCTGCGCGCGGGCGCCAGCGGCTACGTGCTGAAAAACGCCCCCTCGCGGGAAATCATCGCCGCCATCGAAGCCATCGGCAGCGGCGGCACCTTCTACAGCGCCGACATCGCCCAACGCCTGATCGCCGACAAACCCACCGACAACGAACTCACCCCCCGCGAAAGCCAGGTGCTGTACAAAATGGCCCAAGGGATGAACAACAAGGAAATGGCCCGGGACCTCGACATCAGCGTACGCACCGTGGAAACCCACCGCCTGAGCATCCGCCGCAAACTCAACATCGACAAACCGGCGGCGCTGGTCAAATACGCCATCGATCACGGGATTATTCCCCGGTAGCGCAAGGAACCCACCACATGGACTGTGAAATCCGCCCCGCCCACGAACCAGACGCCGACGCCATCAGCCGCCTGATCATCGCCACCCTGCACACCAGCAACGCCCAGGACTACCCCGCCGCCGTCATCGCCCAGGTCCAACAAAACTTCAGCCCACAGGCCGTGCGCCAGCTATTAAGCAAACGCCAGGTATTCGTGGCCCAGGCCGCCGGCGAAATCATCGGCACCGCCAGCCTCGACGGCCACATGGTGCGCTCCGTCTTCATCGCCCCCGAACACCAAGGCCAAGGCATCGGCCGCCAACTGCTGGCCGAACTCGAACGCCACGCCCTGACCACCGGCGCCACCCAGCTCACCGTCCCCTCCTCCCTCACCGCCGAAGGCTTCTACGCCAAACTGGGCTTCCACACCCTGCGCGAGCAACACCACGGCGAAGAACGCACCCTGATCATGCAACGCCAACTCCCCCCGCCCCCGTAGCCGCTGCCGAGCCCGCGAGGCTGCGATGGGCCGCGCAGCGACCCCAATTCGGCGCGCTGCGATTGCTCAGGCGTACCTATAGGGTTGGTAGCGCTCTATTGGCTGGAGGGGGGAGGCAAACACAGACGGCCCTTACAGGCGAACTAGATAGATCCTACAGCGCTGCCATGACTCCCAGGCCTATAGTTCCTCTGTCTGCTGACTCCGGTCAGCGGCAGGGTTTCGCAGCCCAAAAGAAAGAATCAAACACCACAGTCAACAACAACTCAGGCAAACTCCGCCTGCGTTCCGTTTATGGCGGCTGTGCGTGGGAGACCTCCGGGTCTGCCGGGTTTGTTTCTTTCCTCGGTCTGCGAACCCGCGTACAGCTGCCACCAGTTGATTCGCAGCAACAGGTGGCGATTTTTCATTTTTTTTGGAAGAAACGACGCCATGAATACTCAAGATCGATCCGAACGTTTTATCCCTCTGACTCCAATTGCCAGCGAGGGGCCGGTGCTGTTTATTGACAGCCATGCGCCATTGGTGGATCTGCATGCGTGTGCTAGCGAGCGTTTGAGCACCACGCTCGATTATCTGAATCTGATGGCCTGCACTACGCTGCGAGATTCAAGCGATAAGGACATTGGCATGGTGACTAATACCGCCCGGTTGTTGCTGCAGGATGTACGGGATGTGTTGGTGGTGATTGAGATGCGTGCTTTTAGCGTATGACTTAAATAACAGAAAGCCGGTTATAGACCGGCTTTCTGTTGCTGAAACCCCAACCAAAGGAGTCGTTTATGAACAAAGATTTTGCTTAAGGTCTGTCAAGAAAAAGCCGATTGTGTAGCGATGAGTATGCGCTGAATACCGCGAGCATCACATTCAATGATTTCCGCCCCCTGCCCGTTCCTGAACATAGCGTCAACTTCGATTCAGAGCGCCGATTTGAAAGCCGACGATCATTGGATGGCTGCTGTCGGACCGAAAACGATCAGTAAAATTGGCCTCGAGAATGTGGGGCAGCTCAAGCTGGTTTTGAGTCCATGGAGGACCCGCAAGTCGTCTTAAATCATCTAGGTGTCCAATTGACATTACGCCGGTTGACTGGCGTACTGAAGAAAACCACATGGAGAGGGGATCAGTTATGGTTGTTTTCGTCGCTGGAGTGCATGGAGTAGGTAAGACATATCTCTGCGACCGCTTTTCAGCACAAACAGGAATAATGCATTCAAGCGCCAGCTCTCTAATCAAGAGGGAGCGGCAGTCAGCAAGCTGGGAGTCGAACAAGCTTGTCTCAGATATAGACGCCAATCAAGTCGCACTCACCAAGGCTGTCAACCGCTTAACAGAAAAAAACACCAACTTATTACTAGATGGTCATTTTGTACTCAAAGACCAAAACGGACTTCTTATAGAAGTAGATGAGAGTATATTCAAAGAGCTTTCACTCTCAGCAATTGTGCTAATAGAGGCACCTACTGAAATAGTGAGAAGCCGCCTTTTGTCCAGAGACAGTAACTCATTAGCCGGCGACATCTCCAACTTTCAAAACACTGAAAAAACAAGAGCAACTTACATCAGCAAAATTTTAAATGTACCATTATTCGTATTAAACCAGCCATCCGAGCAAATTTTCCAAGCAACCATAAACCATCTCCTTAAAGTCAATTAGAGCAGGAAGCACACCAGTGGAGCTAATACAAAAAAAATTCAAGTCTTTAAATTTAAGCGATCCTTTTTTCGCCTCACTTATAGAAGACTACAAGGAATTTTCTCAATGGTTCACAAAAAAAGCCGAAGACAACGCCTATGTTTTTGAAGACGAACTAGGTAACGTTAATGGCTTCCTCTATCTCAAGCCGGAATCTGGTCCTATAGAGGATGTGGTTCCGGTACTACCAAATAAAAATCGACTCAAAGTCGGAACTATGAAAATCAATGCCCACGGCACAAAACTGGGCGAACGTTTTATAAAGAAAATCTTTGACCATGCACTGCACAATAAAGCAAGTGAAATTTATGTAACCGTATTTCCCACCCACGAAGCCCTGGTATCATTGTTCGCTAAATATGGTTTCTCAAAAGCGGCAGAAAAACACACCCAGAACGGAACGGAACACGTTCTTGTAAAAGACCTAAGCAAGCTTCAGGACTCCCTAGTAAAATCATACCCTCTAGCTGACTTGGCAAATAAAAACTTTTACTTGCTTTCGATTAATCCACAATGGCATACAAGATTGCTCCCCGACTCCATTCTAAAGAATGAGGATGCGGATATAATTGAAGATATTTCACACACCAATAGCATTCACAAAGTCTATCTCGCGGCGATGAACGGTATGGAGGTTCTTCGCCCAGGTGATATTATTCTCATTTATAGAACTACTGACGGGGCGGGTCCTGCTCACTATCGATCAGTAGCAACATCTATAGGGGTTGTCGAGGAATACAGATCCATTCACTCCTTCGTCTCTCGTGATGATTTCATGAGGTATTGCAAGCCCTACAGCGTTTTTAGCGATGCAGAGCTTGACCAATTTTGGGCTCGTAAAAGATACCCGCATGTTTTCCGATTTACGTATAATGCCGCCCTCAAGCGTCGAGTGACACGTGGCGAGATGATTGAGAAATTCGGATTGGATCCAGGCGCTTATTGGGGGTTCATGCGATTGACGCGAGACCAGTTTAATTCTATCGCACAGGCGGGCCAACTAAATGAAAGTATTATTATCAATTAAGCCTGAGTACGCGGAAAAGATTTTGCAAGGCGAAAAAAGATTCGAGTTCAGGAAGTCTGTCTTCAAGAACCCCGAGGTGAAGACCATAGTTATTTATGCGACCATGCCTATCGGAAAGGTAATCGGAGAATTTGACTTTGACGAAGTTCTTTCAGATGACCCTAAAGAAATTTGGTCGTTGACTTCAAAATTCTCTGGCATCACAAAAAAATTCTTCAACGAGTACTTTGATGGAAGGAAGCTTGCTCATGCTATCAAAGTTGGGACTGTTCGTAGATATGATACCCCGCTGAGCTTAAAGTCTTTTATACCAAGTGGCGCTGCGCCCCAGTCATTCTGCTACATAAGGGATGTTTAACCCTCCCTGAATTTTATTGAGCGCCATAAAAAGCCCGCATTTTTGCGGGTTTTTTATGGTCAAAATCCTCTATATGGAAGCCTCGGCAAACGACCTATATTTTTATCCGCGATACAGAGAGTCGCGAGCTACGATCATAGTGCACCCAAATAAAATAGAGGAAGCATGATGCCCGCACTGCTGCGTAACGACGCAATTCGTCTGCTTGAGGCAGCCCAAGAGGCGCTACACATCGCCATTTCGAGCTTGGGAACCAGCAAGCGGAAGGAGTTTCGGCAACGCGGTGCGCAATATGCGATTGAGACCGGGCTTATTGGCACTGCGGCAGAACAAATCATGGCAGCCTGTCTCGTTCAAGCGCACGGTCCAGTTGCTATTATTTGGCCTTCGGGGCAGTACAAAACGGCTGGAGCAGTACTTGATGAGTTCCATGAACTATTGGCCCAAGCAACAGCAGTAACGGGCTTTCTAACTGATGGGGTGGCTGATGCTGCCATGCATCGCGCACATTTAATGCGAGCCACCCGGGCCTTCCGCCTCCTCATATCTACTCGAGCTGGCGGTTTACATGCTGGTAGGGGGCTGCTCCACGAAGCTGTGGTAGAGCAAGCAAATCAAGTGAGCGAAGTGTTAGCGCTACTTGCACACTCCCGACGCATCGAACCATATGTAGCTAATATCCCACGATGCACTTGGTATAGCCGTGACCGAATGGTGATGATCGAAGACCTGGTTGGTCGTTTACGTGCAGCACCAATGGATCCAGCAGCACTCGCGTCAGTGTATGTGGTCTTGCCCGACCTTCCGGCTAATGCACCGGAGTGGTTAGATGCATTTGACCGAGTGGTAGTAACGCCGAAGCAGCGGGACATTCGATTTCTTTTGGATGTTGCTGACCAAGCGCTACCGGCAGCTCTTCGTCGTGCAAATGCTGCACAAGGTGCAGTACCCGTTCGTTTAGCCCCCCACGACCCTGCCGCGCTCCCTATAGCACCCCACTTTCTTCGTCGAGAACTCAATGAAATTGCAGATTTGTGGGATGCCGACGTAGCGACCGCAAATGGACGCCTTCAACAAGGAGCTCTCGATCTTCCTCCTCCGGACGCGGTGCAAGATGTTCTTGCCGTTGGCCTTGGACCATCAGGCATCCTTAGAGGCGGCGAACAACTGAGCGCCCATCAATCATGGCCCGCAATAATGAGTAGCCTTATGGTGCAGGGCACTCCAGGTCCATATTGGTTTCTTGTGCGCTCATGCGGTGACTTAGGTCAGCTCGCCGCACTCTTACGGCGTGCGGGGAATGTAAGGCCATTGCCAGCGCGAGCTAGGCGAACATTCAATGAATGTTTAAGTGGTATTGATCTGATACGAAATAATCGCTCTATACAGATTGAAGATGCTTTACTCGGCGACATAGCAACAGCGGCAACCCTACGAATTGACCCCATTGACTTACGGGCAAAGTCTATAGTTGCAGTCGGTTCCGCAAAAGCCTTACCGCCAGACCTCTTCCCGCTACTAGAAGAGATTGCAGATGGGGGCGAACCTGCGGGCTCGCTCATCGCTGCACTTGTGAATACCGACATCGACGTTGCATGCAAGCGCTACTGGCTTCGTTTGCTTGCAGAAAGAGCCTGTGACCACGATGATCTTCCACATCTGGTCTCGATTTTACGCCAACCTGATATTACGGCTGTATACACCGCTACACGCCAGGCAATTAGGCGGCTCGATTTTGCACGCTCAGGGCCTGCACTAGCTGCACTTTAAAATTGAATCGCTATTCTGTCGTTGCTCGATCTTGGAGATCATTAAATGCTTTCCACTTTCTCAAAAAGCTTTATACAATTACATTTAGCCGAGAGTAATTCAAAGACGACGATCACATTTGGAACGACTGTAACACCCCACATTACAAACCAATTTCAAAACATAGAAGCTCGATCTTATAAAACCTTAACTTTTAAACCTCATCATCCGAAAACGACAATATCGACTTACCCATCACAATATAGACCTGCCTCATTTGCTCCTGATATTTTCGATTGTACTCCACTGCATCCGGGTCGTTTCCATCCTCCACGTCTGGATTGAAATCTCCACCTATAATCATCGCATGTTCAGCTCGCAACAACATCTCGTCAAACATATTCAGATTAACATTCAACCAATTACTAAACTCTGCATAGCTCTCTACAACATCCTCTCCAGCCCTGATTTCAAACAAAGACTTTACGCACATTGGGTATTTATTCTCTTTAGCCCGCTCAATTGCCGCAAAAATCATCCCAATAAAGAGCTGCCCAACAAACTTTAAATTAAAATCATAAGGATCATCTCTTAATCCATACTTAATGCGAACAGACTTAGAATGCGAAAAATAACGTTTTGAGAGTAAATCCGCTCGAGCCTCGAAGGCTTTGAGCATCTCGCTCTGCACAATATTTTTAGTACGCTCTTTTAAATCTCCAAAAGTAACCAGTTCAACATTTGTCCTAAATGCAGCATCAACGGCACCGCTCTGGAAGCCTTTTTCTGAAATCAAAAACCCCCTATCAGCTCCAACCTCCTCAACAATCGAACGCAGCGCTAGAACCTTCTCTTTAGGTACATTAGTCTTCCAAAATTTAGCTTCGACTATCCACTTAACATCAACACCTAAAAACTTTGTAACAACTAGAACATCTATATTATGCTGAGTCCTGACTCCCTCAAGCGATACATTGGTACTAGCGGATGCTCCCAAGCTCCTAAAGTGTTCAGCAATCAGTTCTTGAAATTCATACCATCGTTTGCTTTTTTGCATAATTTCCCCAATTTTATTTTCTAGATCTGACTTGGAGATTCATGACACCATAGTCCCCGCCAGTAGAAGCCAGATGCATGTTCGCCATTTTTCTAGGTAGATATTAATAGAAAATCTTGCATTGAAAACTAGTCGGGCTGCCTCTTCTCCAGAGACGTATCCTCGGCGAACGTCCGCTGTTAGCCGTTGCTGCTCATTTACGAGGGAAATCTAACGCCCAAAATCAGCCAGTCAAGATATGACCGTAGAAATAAATTCCACTCAACCGATGAATATGAAGTGATAAGGCTTTGAAATAACTCTCCTTCCCCAGATTTCCACCTATCCAATCTGCCCCTACAAAAATCTCGCCCCACTCTCAACGAACACCTATAAAAACCCTTCCTCAAAAAAAGAAATCTCCTACAATCCACCTTCCCATTTCTGACACAGCCCTCAAGCGCGCCAGCTGTAGTCAATCAAGAGGCGAGATTGTGAGCACCGCTGTTGACTCCCCCACCCCATTACTCGACATCACCCGCTTAGCAGACGCACTGCAACGCTTCGCCGACGACCGCGACTGGCAGCAGTTCCACTCTCCCAAGAATCTGCTCCTGGCCCTCACCGGTGAAACCGGAGAGCTCTGTGAGATTTTCCAGTGGATGAGCGAGGCCGATGCCATGGACGCAGCCAAACACCCAGAAACTGCTCAAGCGGTGAAAGACGAATTGGCTGACGTACTGATGTACCTGGTGCGCCTAAGCACTGTGCTGGGCGTCGATCTCAACGAAGCAGTGACCCGCAAACTCGCTTTGAACGGCCAGAAGTACCCCGTCGACAAAGCCAAAAGCACCAGCAAGAAGTACGACCAACTCTGACCCTCTGGGCTTTAAGGACTATTCGTGATCGTTTACGCCGCGACCAAACAGCAATTCCTCGACGTTTGCGATAACGACGATATCGAAGAGGTCATCCTCAAGCACTTTAAAGAGGCCACAGGTAAGAAAGTGGCGGCTTCGGAGATCAGGTCCTGGCAGGGTTCGCTGACTTATATGGCCAAGGTGCTGCGCGATAAGGATCTGCCGCATGATGCCGGCGTGGCTATTGAGCTGCACATTCCGCAGTCCATGAAACGCATCGATTTCTTGCTGACAGGCCACGATCAACAGCAGACCAAAAATGCAGTTCTGGTTGAACTGAAGCAATGGAGCAAAGCCAGCGCCACCAGTAAGGATGCGATCGTAAAAACGTCGCTGGGCGGTAGCCATGTGGAAACCATCCACCCTTCCTATCAGGTGTGGTCGTACGCCACTTTGCTGGAGGGCTTCAATGAAGCCGTCTATGACAAAGGCATCCAAGTCCGGCCCTGCGCCTATCTGCATAACTATGTCAGCGATGGCGTTATCGACTCGGCTCATTACGACGCCTACACCAGCAAAGCACCGTTATTCCTCAAGGGTCCTGACGAGCTGACAAAGCTGAGAAGCTTCCTCAAGCAGCACATCTATTACGGCGACAACAAAGAGGTGCTTTACGAGCTTTCCACCGGCAAGACTCGCCCGTCCAAAGCGTTGGCTGAGGCACTGAGCGGGCTGATGGAGGGCAAGCCTGAATTCGTACTGATTGATGATCAGAAGGCCGTCTTTGAATCGGTACTCGCTGCAGTCACAGAGGCCTCAGCCGATGCGCCAAAGGTTGTGATCATTGAAGGCGGCCCAGGTACCGGAAAAACAGTCGTAGCCATCAATTTGTTGGTAAGGCTCACCGCCTTACGACTGATGAGCAGGTATGTCTCGAAAAACGCAGCGCCACGTGCCGTGTACGAAAAGAAACTGATCGGCACCATTAAGCCCACCAAGTTTTCCAGCCTGTTTTCTGGTTCGGGTGCCTACACGGAGATCAAGCCCGACTTTTATGACGCGCTGATCGTTGATGAAGCCCATCGACTCAATGAAAAAAGTGGCTTTTACGGCAACGAGGGTGACAACCAGATCAAGGAATTGATCGGGTCCGCTAAATGCTCGGTGTTTTTTATCGACGAAGACCAGCGCGTGACCTTAAAGGACATTGGCAGCAAAAAAGCGATCCGTGCGTTTGCCGAGGCCAGAGGGGCTACGGTGGAGGAATACACCCTGTCCTCCCAATTCCGTTGCAGTGGTTCCGATGGTTACTTGGCGTGGCTGGATGACGTGCTGGGGATTCGCGAGACCGCCAATCCGATGCTTGATGCCAGCGAATACGAGTTCAAGGTATTCGATTCGCCACAAGCTATGCACGAAGCAATCGAACAAAAGAATCACGGAAACAAAGCGCGAGTGGTCGCTGGATACTGCTGGCCATGGAACAGTAAGAAAGATGCCAAGGCCAAAGATATTGAGATCGGTGACGACTACGCTCGCCAATGGAACCTGGATCAGGACGGCAGCTTGTGGATCATCGCCGACAACTCTGTGGAACAGGTTGGCTGCATTCACACCTGCCAAGGGCTGGAAGTGGATTACATCGGTGTGATCATCGGGCCGGATCTGATCGTGCGTAATGGTCAGGTAGTGACTTCGCCCCGTGAGCGGGACAAGTACGACAAGTCAATTCGTGGCTGGAAAAAGTTGATGAAGGAGCAGCCTGTTCTGGCGCAGCTGGAGACGGACCTGATCATCAAAAACACCTATCGAACCCTGATGACCCGTGGGATGAAAGGTTGCTATCTGTACTGTACCGATTCAGAGACCGCACAGTATTTTGCAAGCCGGATGGTCAAACACAACAACATTTTATAAGTCCACAGTTTGGTCAATATTCGGGACTCAGCCTCACAGAAAATGGAGGCTGAGCCACAGAATAGGCTTTCAGTGCGCCCTCTTTAGCTGTCCAATTCCGCCATCATTTCCTTCGCTGCTTCAAGGTACTCCGTGAGCGGCACCTCTACTAAAGCAACATGCTTGGGAGCGAAATAATTCAGCTCCCCACTGTAATCGTTTTCCAAGAAAATCGTGGATGGGGTTGCACAGTCCGCTTCGGTTGCAAGCTCATAGACTCCACCCCGAACAGCCTTGAAGCTAATTTGAGAACCACTACTTAAGTAAATCTTTGTATGTTCAAGAAGTTCACAAGCTGCTTCTTCGTCTAGCTCATGCTCTTCAACCAAGTCACAAATACTCTTTTTCAGGCTTGGGGAGTTTTTGACTTCAAACTTGTCCTCATCCCAGAAAAACTCTCCTATCCCACGATAAACTTCAGCTCCCCAACCTTGATAGCCATCGATAGAAAGATCCCAATCACCATCATCAGGCTCATCAGCTGCATCATCGAGGAGCCTGATTCTCTGCAGCAGATCTGGGTTGACTATCAAAGCCTTATTGTTAAGCGTAGTAAGCAATAACCAACCTGAAAAAGAGTCTCGCTCCGAAATAATGCGACTAACCCTTTCACATTCGTTTTCAGTAATCGGATACCACAAGCTTTTTGTCCTTCCGGGCGGAAGAAGTCCGATATGCCCCCAAAATCCGTCAATGTCTTCGTCCTGAGGGCTCCAATGCTGTGAAGGTATCTTGGCTCGACCGACTGAATACTCCAGTAAGTCATCTACGCTCGTCCCCATTAGCATCGCTATATCCCTCAACATTGCAAAATTTGGCTCGGCATCCCCTCGCTCCCAACGAGCAACCGTCTGCTGCGAGACATTCAGATGGTCCGCTAATGCGGCCTGAGTTAGGCCTAAGGCCTTGCGCAACTCTTTCAATCGCTTCATAGTCCGCCCCATAAAACACTATAAAGGTGTTTTTTACTCCAAAAACGAGTAATGATCAACATATCCATCGACAGCAATATGCTCATAAAGCCATGACGCGAGGCTGAAACGCTTTTGCAACAGGTCGACCGAGGCAAAAATTGACCAACAAGTCGTTGGACAATCGGAGGCGTAGACTGAATCCAAGTAAGTCTGATGCGAGCGCCCTTCAATCAAGAGCAATCTGGTCAGCAGGCTGCAGACCAGATTAGCAACCCATCCGATGTAAGCTGCAATCTCTCACCAGCCCTTCAAACCAACACTCCACTCCCCAACAACCCCAACTTCTCCGGATTACGCATGATAAAGACGCGATTCACCCTTCCCTCCCCGTCATACCCAAAACTCACCACCGCCACCACCTCCCCGCCCCCCCGCAACACCACTCCACGCCCACCATTGATCTCCACCTCCTGCCACTGATAATCCCGCCAGTAGGTGCTCAACGACTCCCCCACAAACCCCAACACCGCCTCCAGCCCATACAAGGTCTCGCGAATGGCGCTGGCCTTGCCGCCACCATCCGCGCACAGCTCGACATCCTCGGACAACAACGCCGCCAGCCCCTGGGTCGAGCCGCTGTCGATGGCGGCGTGGAAGGCGCTCAGCAGCTGTTGCTGGCGGGAGGGTTCGGGCTGGTGGCGGACCTGGGCGTTGCCCAGGCTGGCTTTGGCGCGGGAGACCAGTTTGCGGCAGGTGGCCTCCTGGACATCAAGGGCGGCGGCGACTTGGGGATAGTCGAGGTCGAAGATTTCATGGAGCAGGTAGGCGGCGCGTTCCTTGGGGGTCAGGCGTTCGAGCAAGAGCAGGAAGGCGGTGGATAGGGACGAGGCCAGTTCATGGCTGTGTTCGGGGGATTCGTGGTGCAGGGTCTGGATCGGTTCCGGCAGCCAGGTGCCGATGTAGTCGACCCGCGCGCGTTGGGCCGAGCGCAGCAGGTCGATGCAGTGGCGGGTGCAGGCGGTGGTCAGCCAGGCGGCGGGGTTGGCGATGGTGGCCTTGTCGGCTTCCAGCCATTTGATGAACAGGTCTTGCAGCACATCCTCGGCCTCGGCGCGGCTGCCGAGGATGCGGTAGGCCAGGCCCAGCAGGAAGCCGCGACGGCGTTCGAACACCGTCGCTTCATCGATTCGATCCATCCGTTAGTGCCTCGACACCTGCAAGCGATTCCACAGGTTGATCATGCCGATATCGGCCGTCAAGGCGGCGATCTGGGCTTCGCTGAAATGTTCGCGCAAAGCCGCGCGCAGCGGGGCGAAGTCGGTGTCTTCGCGCAATACGGTGAGGGCTTCGGTCCAGGCCAGGGCGGCGCGTTCGGCGGCGCTGAAGTCGCTGACGTGGCGCCAGACGACGAGGCGGTCGAGGCGCTCGTTGCTTTCGCCGTCGTCACGGGCTTCGCGGGTGTGCATCTTCACGCAGAAGCCGCACTGGTTGATCTGCGAGGCGCGCAACACCACCAGGTGGTGCAGCTTGCGGTCCAGGCCGTGGGCGTCGATCAGGCCGTGGACCTGGCCCAGGCTTTCGAAGATATCGGGGATGGTTTGCAGCAGGTTGACGGCTTGGGTCGGGTGGCTGGATGACATGGGGTGGCTCCGTTAGTTAAGGGGTACACCGACATGACGGGCCAGGTGGGCGGTTTGTGACGGGGGGGCGGAAAAATAATTCGCCCCCTCCCTCCAGTCCAATAAATCGGCTGCCGGTCGGCGTCCTGTAGCCGCTGCCGAGCCTGCGAGGCTGCGATAAGCTCCGCAGGACCTTCAGCGATCTGAAGATCTTGCGCCCGCTTCGTCGGAGTGCCGCCCAGATCGTTCGCAGCCTCATTCTTCGGCAGCGGCTACAGCAACCGCCCCATCCACAGCGGGCATCGCCCACTTCGTGGACACTTTCAGAACCTCGAGGTGAATTTGTCTCAACAGTGTTGAGACTTTTGTCGGCCGAATCAGTGAGCGCTCAAGCTCAGGGGTTCCGGACAATAGTGTCAGCAGTGCTGACACTTTCTCCCCCCTCTTGATCGATCCCCGGCGCATCAACATCACCCCGGCATACACTCAAACTCCCGCACCCTCGCCACCTGCTTCCCCTCCCCGTCATACAACCTTGCCCGCACCTCCGTCCCCAACGTCGACTCCACCAACTTGTAATGCTCCCCCGCCTTGAAGCTCGGGTAGCTCACCTGCCCGCGGCAATCCACCTGATTGGCGTCGCCGCCGACTTCTTCCTCGAACAGGGTGACGTCGAGGCGGTGGGCGCCGGGTTGCACTTCGAAGTAACGGCCATCATTGACGTTCTTGCCGTCGACGCGTTCGGCCATCAGGTCGCTGGGGCCCTCTTCTTCGAGGCTGATCCAGGCTTCGCTAGGGTCGGCCTTGGGCATGGGGCCGGCGCAGGCGGAGAGCAGCAGCACCAGGCTCAGGGCGGGAATCAGTAGCAGGGGTTTGGCATTCATAAAGGGCACCTCGGCAGTGGAAATCAGTACGCAGCGCGGATCGAAAAAAGCAGTCGCGCCGGATTGCTACTCAGCGTGTCGAGGTCCTGACCACAGGACAAATGAATCCCCATGAAAGGAAGTTAAGGCGCAACCTAAAACTTCCTTCACCTGGCTGAAAGCCGCGTGTTAGGTGGGTCGCCAGAGACTGCCGAGGTTTGCAACCCACCCTCGGAGGTCCATGGCATGCTCGGGCTGGTCAAGACCGCATTGCTCAAGCCCTACACGTTTATCGTGCTGGCGATTTTCATCCTGATCATCGGGCCGCTGGCGGCCCTGCGTACCCCCACCGATGTGTTTCCGGACATCGGCATTCCAGTAGTGGCGGTGGTCTGGCAGTACACCGGGCTGTCGCCGGATGCCATGGCCGGGCGGGTGATCTACACCTACGAGCGCTCGCTGAGCACCACGGTCAACGACATCGAGCACATCGAATCGCAGTCGCTGCCGGGCATGGGCATCGTCAAGATCTTCTTCCAGCCGGGGGTGGATATCCGCACGGCCAACGCCCAGGTCACGGCGGTGTCGCAGACCGTGCTCAAGCAGATGCCGCCGGGCATCACCCCACCGCTGATCCTCAATTACAGCGCCTCGACGGTGCCGATTCTGCAGATGGCCTTTTCCAGCCCGAGCCTGTCGGAAGCGAAGATCCGCGACCTGGTGCAGAACAGCATCCGCCTGCCGTTAAGCTCGGTGCCGGGCCTGGCGATGCCGACGCCCATGGGCGGCAAGCAGCGGCAGATCACCCTCGACCTGGACCCGCAGGCGCTGGCAGCCAAGGGCCTGTCGGCGCAGGACGTGGGCAATGCCCTGGCGGCGCAGAACCAGATCATCCCGGTGGGCACCGCCAAGCTCGGCGGCGACGAATACACGGTGCTGCTGAATAACAGCCCGACCGCCATCGACGAGCTCAACGACCTGCCGATCAAGACCGTGGACGGCGCGTTGATCACCATCGGCCAGGTGGCCCACGTGCGCGACGGCTCGCCGCCGCAGAGCAATATCGTGCGGGTGGACGGCCACCGCGCGGTGCTGATGCCGGCCTTGAAGAACGGCAATATTTCCACGCTGTCGATCGTCGACGGCATCCGCCAGATGCTGCCGCGCATCGACGAAACCCTGCCACCGGCGCTGAAGACCTCGCTGCTGGGCGACGCCTCGGTGTTCGTCAAGCAGTCGGTGGGCAGCGTGGCCCGCGAAGGCATCATCGCCGCCCTGCTGACCAGCGCGATGATCCTGCTGTTTCTCGGCAGCTGGCGTTCGACGCTGATCATCGCCGCCTCGATCCCCCTGGCGGTGCTTTCGGCCATCGCCCTGCTCGCCGTCACGGGCCAGACCTTGAATGTGATGACCCTGGGCGGGCTGGCGCTGGCGGTGGGGATCCTGGTGGACGACGCCACGGTGACCATCGAGAACATCAACTGGCACCTGGAGCAGGGCAAGTCGGTGCAGGCGGCGATCCTCGACGGCGCCCGGCAGATCGTCGGCCCGGCCTTCGTCTCGCTGCTGTGCATCTGCATCGTCTTCGTGCCGATGTTCATGCTCCAGGGCATCGCCGGTTACCTGTTCCGGCCCATGGCGCTGGCGGTGATTTTCGCCATGGCCAGCTCGTTTATCCTCTCGCGCACCCTGGTGCCCACCCTGGCGATGTACCTGCTCAAGCCCCATGCGCCGGAAGCCGGGCCCGGGCATCACCCGGAAGATGAATTCATCAACCATCATGAGGGTGAGCAGCATGCCCAGCCGCGCAACGCCCTGGTGCGCGGGCTGCTGGCCTTCCAGCAGGGTTTCGAGCGGCGTTTCTCCAATGTGCGCGACAGTTACCACGGCCTGCTGCAACTGGCCCTGGGTCGGCGCAAGCGCTTCATCCTCGGATTCCTGGCTTGTGTGCTGGCCTCCTTTGCCCTGCTGCCGAGCCTGGGCCAGGACTTCTTCCCAACCACCGACGCCGGCGCCCTGGCCCTGCATGTGCGCCTGCCCCTGGGCACGCGGATCGAGGAAAGCGCGGCGGCCTTCGACCGCATCGAAGCGCGGATCCGCGAGGTGATTCCGCCGGAGGAGCTGGACAGCGTGATCGACAATATCGGCATTCCGCTCAGCGGCATCGACATGGCCTACGCCAGCAGCGGCACCATCGGCCCGCAGGACGGCGATATCCAGGTCACCCTCAAGCCCGGCCACGCGCCGAGCGCCGACTACATCAAGCAACTGCGCGAAGCCCTGCCGGAAAGCTTCCCCGGCAGCCAGTTCGCCTTTCTGCCGGCGGACATCAGCAGCCAGATCCTCAACTTCGGCGCACCGGCGCCGCTGGACGTGAAAATCTCCGGGCCCAACGGCGAGGCCAACCGCGCCTTCGCCCTGGAGCTGCAACGGCGCCTGCGACATGTGCCGGGCATCGCCGACCTGCGTATCCAGCAGTCCACCGGTTACCCGTCGCTGGCGGTCAAGGTCGACCGCCTGCGGGCCAACGGCCTGGGGATCACCGAGCGCGACGTGACCAACAGCATGGTGGCGTCCTTGGCCGGCAGTTCCCAGGTAGCGCCGACCTTCTGGCTCAACCCGCAGAACGGCGTCTCCTACTCGATCGTCGCCGCCACCCCGCAGTACCGCCTGGACAGCCTGCCGGCCCTGGAGGCGCTGCCGGTGACCGGCAGCAACGGCCAGTCGCAGATCCTCGGCGGCCTGGCAGACATCAGCCGGGTCGATAGTCCAGCGGTGGTCAGCCACTACAACATCCAGCCCACCCTGGACCTGTACGCCAACGTGCAGGGCCGCGACCTCGGCGCCGTCGCCCACGACATGCAAAAAGTCCTGGACGACGCCGCGGCGCTGCGGCCCAAGGGCGCCACGGTCAGCCTGCACGGGCAGATCGACGCCCTGCATGAAGCCTTCGGCGGCCTGAGCTTCGGCCTGCTCGGCGCGGTGCTGCTGATCTACCTGCTGATCGTGGTCAACTTCCAGTCCTGGGTCGATCCGTTCGTGATCATCACCGCGCTACCCGCGGCCCTGGCCGGCATTGTGTGGATGCTGTTCTTAAGCGGCACCTCGCTGTCGGTGCCGGCGCTGACCGGGGCCATCCTCTGCATGGGGGTGGCCACCGCCAACTCGATCCTGGTGGTGAGTTTTTGCCGCGAGCGCCTGGCGGAACACGGCGACGCCCTCAAGGCCGCGCTGGAAGCCGGCTACACGCGCTTTCGCCCGGTGTGCATGACCGCCCTGGCGATGATCATCGGCATGCTGCCCCTGGCCCTGTCGGAGGAACAGAACGCGCCCTTGGGCCGCGCCGTGATCGGCGGCCTGATCCTCGCCACCACCGCCACCCTGATGTTCGTTCCCGTGGTGTTCAGCCTGGTCCACGGGCGTCACCCCAAGCCTGCTGTCGCTGGAGAAAGCACCCATGTCCTCTGATCACACCCCTTCGCGCAAACGCCTGGCCTGGATCGGCCTCGGCGGCCTGACCCTGGCCGCCCTGCTGGTGGCCAACGGGCTGGCCGCGCGCACCCGCCACGAGCGGGCCGTGACCGCCTGGACCGAAACCGCCGCCGTGCCCCAGGTGCTGGTGTTGCAGCCGCAAGCCAACGCCCAGGGCGACATCCTGCGCCTGCCGGCGCACCTGGAGGCCTGGAGCAAGGCGCCGATCCATGCGCGGGTCAGCGGCTACCTCAAGGACTGGAGCGCCGACCTCGGCACCCGGGTCGCCGCCGGGCAGGTGCTGGCCCATATCGACAGCCCCGACCTCGACCAGCAAGTGGCCCAGGCCCATGCGCGGATGCTCCAGCAACAGGCCAATGCGCGGCTGGCGCAGACCACCGCCGAACGCTGGCAGCACCTGCTGGCCAGCCACTCGGTGTCGCGCCAGGAGGCCGACGAAAAAACCTCCAACGCCGCGGCCGCCAAGGCCAGTGCCGAGGCGGCCGGCGCCGACTACGCGCGGCTCTCGGCCCTGGAAGACTACAAGACCATCCGCGCGCCGTTCGCCGGCACCATCACCGCGCGCCACACCGATATCGGCCAGTTGATCAAGGCCGACACCGACGCCGACCCGGAGCTGTTCGACCTGGCCGACACCCACAAGCTGCGCCTGTACGTGCCGATTCCGCAGAACTACGCCAGCGTGGTGCGCCCGGGGCTGATCGCCCGGCTGACGGTGCCGGAGCACCCCGGCCAGCACTTCAGCGCGCAACTGGTGGGCGACTCCACCGCCGTCGACCCGCGCTCGGGCACCCTGCTGGCGCAGTTCGTCGCCGACAACCCCGACGGCGCACTGCTGCCCGGCGACTACGCCGAAGCCACCCTGGCGCTGCCGGCCGACACCCGCGGCGTCAGCATCCCGGCCAGCGCCCTGATCTTCCGTGCCCAGGGCCCCCAGGTGGCGCTGCTGGACGAACACAATCATGTGCATTTGCGGGACATCCATATCGGCCTCGACCTCGGCGCGCGGCTGGTGATCGACCAGGGGCTAAGCGCCGCCGACCGGGTCATCGACAACCCGCCGGACGCCCTGCGCGAAGGCGACCTGGTGCAACTGGCCGACGCCGGAGGTGAGCATGCGCCCAAGGCTTGAGCCCCTCGCTGTGCTGATGCTGCTGGCCTTGCAAGGCTGCTCCCTGGCGCCCGGCTATCAGGTGCCACCGGTGCCGTTGCCGGCGCAGTTTCGCGAGCAGACGGCGGACGGCCCCTGGCACCCGGCCCAACCGCCCCAAGCCCTGGACGAACATTGGTGGCGGCTGTACCAGGACCCGCGTCTAAATGACCTGCAACAGCGCCTGCTCCAGGCCAACCCCGACCTCGCCGCGGCCCTGGCCCACTACGACGGCGCCCAGGCCTACGCCAGCCAGTTGCATGCCGGGCTGTTCCCGCAGCTCAGCGCCAGCGCCCAGCCGCTGCGCCAGCGCCAGTCGGATAACCGGCCGCTGCGCGGCAGCACCCAGCCCTCGGTGTACAACAGCGACACCGCCGGTTTCGCCCTGAGTTTCGACCTGGACTTATGGGGGCGCATCCGCAATCAGGCGGTGGCCGGCGATGCCCAGGCCCAGGCCTCCGGCGACGATCTGGCGGCGGCGCGGCTGAGCCTGCAAAAGCAGCTGGCGAGCCTGTATGTGCAGCTCAACGGCCTGGATGCCCAGAGCCGGATCCTCAGCAGCTCCCTGGAGGATTACGCCCAGGCCCTGCAACTGACCCGCGACCGCTACCAGGGGCAGATCGCTTCGGAACTGGACCTGACCCGCGCCCAGAGCCAACTGGCCAGCGCCGAAGCCGACCTCGACGAAGTGCGCGCCCAGCGCAACCTGACCGAGCATGCGATCGGCGAACTGGTGGGCGAGCCGGCCAGCCAGTTCAGCCTGACGCCTTCCACGCAACTGCTGACCCAGCCCAACATCCCCCAACAACTACCCAGCACCCTGCTGCAACGCCGCCCGGACATCGCCGCCGCCGAACGCCGGGTGTTCGCCGCCAATGCCGGGATCGGCGTGGCTCGCGCGGCCTGGTACCCGGATTTCAGCCTGACCGGGGTGCTCGGTGGGCAGACCCAGGGGGTGGGCAATTTGCTGGCGGCGGGGAATCGTTATTGGGCCTTGGGGCCGTTGGTGAACTTGCCGATTTTCGATGGTGGGCGCTTGAGTGCCAATGAGCGGCAGGCCCATGCCGAGTTCGAGGAAGCGGCGGCGCACTATCGTGGGCAGGTGCTGCGGGCGGTGCGGGAGGTGGAGGACAACCTGGGGCAGCTGCGGGATTTGCGCCAGGAGGCGCTGGATCAGCAGGCGGCGGTGAATGCGGCGGAGCATACCCAGGTGTTGGCCATGAACAGTTATCAGGCGGGGGCGGTGAGTTATCTGGATGTGGTGACGGCGCAGACTGCGGCGTTGCAGGCGCAACGGGGGTTGCAGGCGGTGCAGACGAGGGAGTTGCAGGCGAGTGTGGGGTTGGTGGTGGCGTTAGGTGGGGGGTGGAAGTCTGATGCCTGACGCCTGTAAGCCTGTTTTCTGGAGTACATATCCGTTGCTGCGGTCACGGCTACTTAGGGTTCCGCCCTTACGGCGGGTCACTTTGGAAGAGCGCCAAAGTAACCAAAACGCTCTTGCCCCTCCACTCGGTGCCTCGCCTAGGCTCGGCATGCCCTCTCTCCGGCATTGATCCGTGGGCCGCCGCAAGGGGCCATCCCTGGCCCCGTGCGGCTAACCCGGCGTCCTGCCGGGTTGCCCACGGCTCAATGCCTGCGTTCGGCCATCGTGGTTAACGGGGCGCTGAGATCAAAATCAAAAGCAAGACGGCGGCCTTCCGGACGGCCTGAAGCTGGATGCGGTTCCGGTAGCCGCTGCCGAGCCTGCGAGGCTGCGTACGGCTGCGAAGCAGTCGCGAAACCAGGCACTGCGTTTTCCCTGATAAACCGCGTGGGCAGGTTTGGCGAGTCCTTCGGACTCGTACGCAGCCTCGCAAGCTCGGCAGCGGCTACAGGTTCCGCGCCGACCGGTAGGTCGCGCCAGCGCCGGCTTTTGATCTTGATCCACCCCGCCCCGTTCCCAGAGGCCGAACGCAGGTCTTGCGCAGGGGGCACCTCGGCAGGGATGCCGAGGTAGCCGCGCGGGGCCAGGGATGGCCCCTCGCGGCGGCCCCCGGAGCAAGACCGGAGTGAGGGCATGCCGAGCACTAGCGAGGCACCGAATGGAGGGGCAAGCGTTTTTGGTTCCTTTTTAGGCGTTTGTAAAAAGGGACTCGCCGTAAGGGCGAAACCATAAGCCGCCGTGACCGCAGAAATGGATATGTCCCCCATCCAAAAATTGCAGCGCCAGAACCGACGCCATCGCGAGCAAGCTTCGCTCCTACAGAAAAGCCAATAAAACGTGGCGGGACAAGGGCGAAACAGCCCCCAGTACCTCAGATATGGCAACTACTCAACCCATTCCTCTCCAGATACCGCTGATGCACCTCATCCGCCAACTCAAACCGCCCCAACGGCACAACCACCGTCACCACCGGTTTATCAAGCCGCCCCGAACCCTGCAGGGCCACCTTGGCCGCCCGCGCCTGCTCGGCCTGCTCCACCCCGGTATGAAAAATCGCCGAACGATATTTCGCCCCGCCATGTTCCCCCTGCCGATCCACCGACGTCGGATCATGCAAATCCCAGAAATGCTCGATCAGGCTTGAATAGCCCATCACCCGCGGGTCGAAATCCACCTGCACCACCTCGATCCGGATCGACTCGTCCCCCAGCTCCGAGGCATAGCCCACCCGGCTGTCCAACACCCCGGGCAGCGCCAGGAACGCCGCTTCGGCACCCCAGAAGCAGCCGGCGCCGAAGGTCGCCTGCTCGATGCTTTTCACCGGTTCCCCAGTCATTGCGCCGCCCCCACTTTCTCGCCGCTGGCGCCCAGCCAACCGTCGACGACCTGCGGATGGGCCGCCACCCAGGCCTTGGCCGCTTGCGCCGCCGGCTGTTGCTCCTTCTCGATCGTGAGGATCAGGTCATTGAGCGACTGCGGGTCGATACTGAAGTTTTCCAGGAAGGCGGCGATCCGCGGCGCGCGTTTTTGCAGGGCGGTGGAGGCCAGCACATAGACCCGGGCGTCCGGGTAGGCGCAGGTGATCTTGCTCTGGTTCAGCCAGTCGGCATCCACCGTCGGGCTGACGAATTTCCAGCAGCCGTCGGCCTTGTACAGCGGGTCGCCCTTCTTGTTGTCCTGGGCGTAGCCGTCGAACGCCGGCTCGTCCAGGCGGCGCAGGTCGAAGGCGGAGAAAATCCAGTCCGGGGTGTAGGCGTAGAACACCACGCCGCGCTGGGCTTTGTAGGCCGCGGCGAGCTTGGCGTAGGTCACCGCGGCTTCGGTGGACACCGACTCGAACTTGTCGGCGAAACCGAAATCCTTGGCCTTGATCTCACCGATATAGGTCGACTCCCAGCCCGCCGGGCCCACCAGCAGTTGCGCCTTGCCGCCGCCCAGGGGCTCGAAGAGCTTGGCCACTTCCGGCTTTTGCAGGTCGTAGACCGACTTCACGCCGTATTTGTCTTGCAGGTAGCCGGGAATATAGAAGCCCTGCACCCCGAGGTACGGCTGCTTGTTCGGCACCAGCGAGCGGGTGCCGCCGGTGACGTACTTGGCCCAGGCGGCGGACTGGTTGGGCAGCCAGATATCGGTGAGCACGTCCACCGAGCCGTCGCCCTTGGCCGCGGCGGCGAACAGCACCGGGATGTCGCCGGCCAGGTACGACACGTCGCCGTCGAGGCGGCTCTTGATCACCTCGCCGAGGATGTTCTGGATGGCGATGGCGCCGGTCCAGTTCTGTTCGCCGATGACGATCTTGTCCTTGGCCAAGGCCGGCAGGGCCAGCCCCAGCAACAGCGCGGCGGCGCCGAGGGTACGGAAAATGGAATGACTCAAGGAACACCTCACTTGTGCGAAAAGGCGCGATCCCGCTGGCGCAGGGTCGCTTGAATGATGCGGTCGGGAATCAGCGCGCAGAACACGATGGCCATCCCGGCCAACATGCCCTCGCCGCCCTTGATATTGCGCAGCGCGGTCATCACGTCGTAGCCCAGGCCGCCGGCGCCGATCAGCGCGGCGACCACCACCATCGACAGGCTCATCACCAGGGTCTGGTTGATCCCCAGCAACAGGGAACCGGCGGCCAGGGGCAGCTCGACCTTGGTCAGGATCTGCCACGGCGTGGCGCCATGGGCCAGGGCTGCTTCGACCGCGCTCTTGGGCACTTCCCGGATGCCTAGGGCGGTCAGGCGGATCATCGGCGCCAGGGCGAAGATCACCGTGGCGATCACCGCCGGGGTCTTGCCCACCGAGAAGAACGCCACCGCCGGGATCAGGTACACAAAGGTCGGCAGGGTCTGCATCACGTCCAGCAACGGGGTGATCAGCCGCCGCGCCAGGGCACGCTTGGCCAGGAGAATGCCGGTGGGGACGCCGAGCAGCAGCGACAGCAGCACCGAGGAACCCACCAGGGCCAGGGTGGCGATGGTCCGCTCCCAGAAACCGAACAGGCCGATATAGAGCAAGGCCACCGCGCTGGTCAGGGCCAGGGCCCAGCCGGCGCTGCGCCAGGCCAACAGCACCAGGGCCAGGGCCGGCACCGGCCAGGGCAGCCAGCCGAGCAGGCTTTCGATGCTCTCGATCACCGTGCGCACGGCGACGATCACGCCGACGAAGGTGCTTTCGAAGGTGACCTGGGACCAGCCGATCAACTGGTCGATGGCCGCCGCGGTGCCCAGCAGCGCCTGGCGGTCGGCGGGAAATTGCAGCCAGGGGCCGCTGGCGTCGACGGCCACCACCCGCCACAGCACCAGGGCCTGGCACAGCAGCAACACCAGCCATGGCAAGCGCCAGTCGGAACGGCCCTGGCGGCTCGGCTGGCGGGCCAGGGTCACGCTGAGCAGGCGGCTGAACAGCAGGCCGAGCATCGCCAACCCGCCCCAGGTCAGGCTGGCGGTCGCCAACCACTGCCCCACGGCACTCACCGCCGCCAACTCCAGGGCGAAGCCCAGCCAATAGAGGGCGCCATGCCCGCTGGCGGCCAAGGCTGCCGGCCCCAGCAACAGCGCCTGCCAGAAGGAAAATCCCGGGCGCACGGAGGCCGCGGCCAGCGCTGTTTCAGCCGAAGCGACAGGGGCCACGGCAACGGTGTCACTGCGCGCGCCGTGCTCCTGAAAGAAGTCCGCGACTTCGGCGTCCGCCGGCTGCTCCAGCAGTTGCGTGGGCGTGCCCAGCTGGATCAGCCGGCCCTGGCGCAACACCGCGATGCGGTCGGCCAGGCGCAGGGCTTCCGCCGGGTCGTGGGTGACCAACAAGGTGGTAATGCCGCGCTGGCGCACCACCTCAAGAAAGTGGCGTTGCAGGTCGCGGCGGATGGTCGGGTCGAGGGCGCTGAAGGGTTCGTCCATCAGCAGGATGTCCGGCTCGCTGACCAGCGCCCGGGCCAGGCCGACCCGCTGCTGCATGCCGCCCGACAGCTCGTGGGGGTAGTGCTCGCCCCAGCCGTCCAGGCCCATGGCCTTGAGCTGCACGTCGGCCGCGGCGTGGCGCAGGGCTTCGGCTTCGCCGCGCAGCTCCAGGGGCAAGGCGACGTTGTCGCGCACCGTGCGGTGGGGCAACAGGCCGAAGTGCTGGAAGACCATGCCGATGCGCCGCGAACGCAGAGTGCGCAGCGCCTGGGCCGAGAGTTGGCTGATGGCCGCGCCGTCGATCAACACTTCGCCGCTGCTGGGTTCGATCAGCCGGTTGATGTGCCGCAGCAAGGTGGACTTGCCGCTGCCGGAGGTGCCCATCAGGCACAGCACTTCGCCGCGGCGAACCTGCAGGCTGACCTGCTCCACCGCCGCTTTCGAGGCCTGGGCACGGCGGCTGTAGTGCTTGCTCAGGTTGCGCAGTTCCAGCACCACTTCGGCGTCGATCGGTGGCGCGGCGGGCGAGGCAGCAACGGCAAACGCCGCTTGAGGGTGAACGGCAGACACAGAAACTCCTGACGCCGGGCGCGGGATCGCGTGGCCGGCGGTGAAAAACAAAAAGGGTTATGGGTGCGCGGCGCGCACGATCACAAACGCGTAGGGCTCCACAATTGCACCGCGCGGGCGTCCACCGGCTTGGGCAGGAGTTTTTCCTGGTAGAAAGCGTCGGCGATTTTCTGCTGTTCGCCCAACGCGTCCGGCTGCACCGTTTCCACCTTGTAGGTGCGCCGGCTGTTGGCCAGTTCCACGGTCGGCGCATCGAGGTTGCCCCACAGCGGGCCGAGCAGTTTCGCCGCCTCGGCCGGGTGCGCCTTGACCCAGGTACCGGTCTTCTGCAACTCGGCGAACACCTGCTGCAACACCTCCGGATGGGCCTTGGCGTAGTCGTTGGACGCCAGGTAATAGCGCCGGTAACTGGCCAGCCCCTGGCCGTCGTGCAACACCCGCGCGCCCTGCTGGCGCTGGGCGCTGGCGACGAAGGGTTCCCAGGTGACCCAGGCATCGACCTTGGCGGTTTCCAGGGCCGCGCGGCCATCGGCCGGGGTCAGGTACACCGGCTGGATATCGGCGAACCCCAGGCCGGCGTCGCGCAACGCGGCGATCAGCAAGTAATGGCTGCCGGCGGCCTTGGTCACGGCAATGCGCTTGCCCTTGAGGTCGGCCAGGGTCTTGAGGGGTGAGTCCTTGGGAATGACGATGGATTGCGCGGCGGGCGACGGGGTTTCCGTGGCGAAATAGGTCAGCTTGGCGCCGGCGGCCTGGGCGAATACCGGCACGGTGTCGGCGACGTCGGCGCTGATATCGACATTGCCCACGTTCAGCGATTCCGCCAGCGGCAAACCGCTGGTGAACTCGTGCCAGGAGATCTTCACGCCCTGCCCCGCCAGTTGTTTTTCCAAGGTGCCCTGGGCCTTGAGCACCGCCAGCAGGGTCGAGGATTTCTGGTAGCCGATGCGCAGGTCGGTATCGGCCTGGGCATTCAGGGCCATGCCCAGCGCCAGACCGGCCAGGGCGGTGATCGACAAGCTACGACGCAAAGCAAAGGGCAGGCGCATGGGGCGGACCTTCTGGCGGACGGGAAAGTCGCTAAAAGCTAATCGATCTAAGAATTTAAAAATAAATACTTTTTAGGAATTAGCTTAGGTTCGGCCGAAAGCTCTACCTCGACCCTGCCTCCCCTGCGCCCGTGCCGGGCGTGCGCAGCCTGCGGCAGCGGCTACAAAAACCGCGGCTCGCCACGGAGCCTGTAGCCGCTGCCGAGCCCGCGAGGCTGCGAAAAGGCCCGCAGGGCCTTGCTTTGCGATCAGCCATCAGACCTCTATCCACCCCGCTACCGCCGCGCCCGTGCCGGGCGTGCGCAGCCTGAGGCAGCGGCTACAAAAACCGCGGCTCGCCACGGAGCCTGTAGCCGCTGCCGAGCCTGCGAGGCTGCGAAAAGGCCCGCAGGGCCTTGCTTTTCGGCTACCGGCCGCACGGCGTCGAGCCGCCGAACGTTGTAGCTCGCAGGCAAAAGAAGCGGTCCTTTTTCAGGGTCATCGGCGCCACCGCGCAGGGCAGCGCGGCCGGGTTGACCTCGATCGACAACTGCTCGCCCTGCAACTCGCGCGGGTCCAGGTTGATGATGCACAGGCCTTCGCCGCTGCGCAGCGGGAAGCCGACAGCCTGAATGGGCTGGTTGTCCAGCTTCAGCAGCAGAGGGTTTTGCCCAGGCGAAGTACATGCCGTCAGGCTCGGGTGACTGGCCCTGATCCGCACATGGCCGTCATCGTCCGAGGCGGAAAACAACGGGATAAAGAACAGCGACAACAGTTGATGGGAGGCGTGGGTCTCCACGCTCACATACAGCGGGCTGCCCCCGCAGGCCAGCTGGAACGCCGTGCCTTTGTCGAAACCGACAACGCTTGCGTCTTGCCAGCCCCGCGGATTATCGGCCTTCCAGTCATGACCCCATTTGTAATCGATACAACCGCCCAGGCTGAGGGCCAGGGCCAGACAGAGCGCCATCCGGTGCATGCTTCACGCGTCCATGGGAAGAAATCCGCCCAGTGTACGCACCTTGTCGCCGCTGCCAAGCAACGCAAGGCTATATGGCGATCCCCATCATCCTGTAGGAGCAGCCGGTCGACGTTCGATTGCTCGCGATTGGCCAGAGGCCTTAACGCGGGCCGCCGGCTGGACCGCGTTGCGCGCACGTTCATCGCGAGCAAGCTCGCTCCTACAGGTAAGCGTCAAGCGCCTTTGGCCACGGCGTGGGACGCAGCGAGCATTGCCCGCAGCAGCACGGCGCAACCGGCGGCGAGGTCGTCGGGGTCGGCGTTTTCGATTTCGTTGTGGCTGATGCCGCCTTCGCAGGGCACGAAGATCATCCCGGCCGGGCCCAGTTCGGCGACGAAAATCGCGTCGTGGCCGGCGCCGCTGACGATGTCCATATGGGACAGGCCCAAGCCTTGCGCCGCGTCGCGCACGGCATCCACGCAGACCTTGTCGAAATACAGCGGCGGGAAGTCCGCGGTGGGCGTCAGCTCGAAGCTCAGGCCGTGCTCTTCGCAGGTGCTGTCGATCACCTGGCGCACCTCGGCGATCATCGAGTCCAGGCGCGCCGGCTCCAGGTGGCGCAAGTCCAGGGTCATGCGCACTTCGCCGGGAATCACGTTGCGCGAGCCTGGGTAGGCTTGCAGGCAACCCACGGTGCCGCAAGCGTGGGGTTGATGGCCGAGGGCCGCGCGATTGACCGCGGCTACCACAGCAGCGGCGCCCACCAGGGCATCCTTGCGCAGGTGCATCGGGGTCGGGCCAGCGTGGGCCTCGACGCCGCGCAGCTTGAGGTCGAACCATTTCTGGCCCAGGGCGCCGAGCACGATGCCTATGGTTTTCTTTTCGTCCTCGAGGATCGGCCCCTGCTCGATATGCGCTTCGAAGTAGGCGCCGACCTTGTGCCCGCTGACCTGGCGGCTGCCGGCATAACCGATGGCGTTCAACGCAGCGCCGACGCTCACGCCCTCGGCATCGGTCTTGGCCAGGGTGTCTTCCAGGGTGAATTTCTCGGCGAATACCCCGGAGCCCATCATGCACGGCGGGAAGCGCGAACCTTCTTCGTTGGTCCACACCACCACTTCCAGCGGCGCCTCGGTTTCCACCCCGAGGTCGTTGAGGGTGCGCAGCACTTCCACGCCGGCCAGCACGCCGAAGCAGCCGTCGAACTTGCCGCCGGTGGGCTGGGTGTCGATATGGCTACCGGTCATCACCGGCGGCAGGTGCGGGTTGCGCCCCGGGCGGCGGGCGAAGATATTGCCAATGCCGTCGATGCTGACCGTGCAGCCCGCTTCCTCGCACCACTGCACGAACAGGTCGCGAGCCTGGCGGTCGAGGTCGGTCAGGGCCAGGCGACAGACCCCGCCCTTGACCGTGGCCCCGAGCTTGGCCAGTTCCATGAGCGACTGCCACAAGCGGTCGCGGTTGATATGCCGATGGCTGGATTGCAGAACGTCGACGGCAGCGTTCATGGTGATCTCCTCAGGCGTTTCTGGTTGTCGTTGACGAGGGTTGCGCTCGTCTGGAGTCTTGCGGTGTCCGATGGATCGCCCCCCTGTAGGAGCGAGCTTGCTCGCGATGAACGTACAAGCGGCGCGGTCTCTCTAGGGGACTGCGTTATGGCTGACGGCCAATCGCGAGCAAGCTCGCTCCTACAGGGAACGGCCAGCCGTCCCACGGTCATACCGGCGTCTTGGCGCCCGCCGCTTGCGGGCTGCGCATCGTGCACAGGCCGTAATAGATCAGCCCGCCCAACGCCGAGCCGGTGAACCAGCCGTAGCTGTAGAACCAACTGAAGGCGTCGCTGCCCAGGGACAGCAGGGTCAGCACCACCGGCACGCCGAAGGCGATGAAGCCATGCCAGTTCCACGCCGGGTAGACGTCGTCGCGATACAGCCCGGCGAGGTCCAGGCGCTGTTTCTTGATGATGAAATAGTCCACCACCATGATCCCGGCGATCGGCCCCAGCAGGCTGGAGTAGCCCAGCAGCCAGTTGGAATACACGGTTTCCAGGCTGACGTCGGAAACCAGCAGGCCGAGCTTCTTCAGCAGTTCATGGGCCATCAGCGCCAGGCCCACCAACCCGGTGAGGATCACCGCCGTGGTGCGGCCGATCAGCTTGGGCGCGATGTTCTGGAAATCGTTGGTCGGCGAAACGATATTCGCCGCGGTGTTGGTCGAGAGCGTGGCGATAATGATCAGCGCCATGGCCACGGCCACCCAGCCCGGGCTCTGGATATGGCCGATCAGGCTCACCGGGTCGGAGACGGTAACCCCCACCAGCTTCGCCGAGGCGGCGGTCATCACCACCCCCAGCGCGGCGAACAGGAACATGGTCAGCGGCAGGCCGAAGATCTGCCCGAGAATCTGGTCCCGCTGGCTTTTCGCGTAGCGGCTGAAGTCGGGAATATTCAGCGACAGGGTGGCCCAGAACCCCACCATCGCCGTCAGCCCGGCCATGAAGTAGCCGGTGACGCTGGCGCCCTCGGGACGCTTGGGCGGGATCGCCAGCAGCTCGCTCAGGGACACGTTGGGCAAGGCCCACACCAGCAGCCCGATACCGACCGATACCAACAGCGGCGCCGACAGGGTTTCCAGCCATTTGATCGACTCGGCGCCGCGCAGCACCACCCACAGGTTGAGGGTCCAGAACAGCATGAAGCCGATCACCTCGCCGGTGCCGCCCAGGGCCTTCCAGCCGTCGAAGATCGAGCCCAGGAACAGATGGATCGCCAGGCCGCCGAACAGCGTCTGGATGCCGAACCAGCCGCAGGCCACCAGGGCGCGAATCAGGCACGGCACGTTGGAACCGAGGATGCCGAACGACGAGCGCAGCAGCACCGGGAACGGAATGCCGTACTTGGTGCCGGCGAAGGCGTTGAGGGTCAGGGGGATCAGCACCACGATATTGGCCAGCAGGATCGCCAGCAGCGCCTCGCCGACGCTCAAGCCGAAGTAGGCGGTGAGCACCCCGCCGAGGGTGTAGGTGGGGACGCAGATCGACATGCCGATCCACAGGGCGGTGATGTGCCATTTGTTCCAGGTGCGTTCCTGGACCTTGGTCGGTGCGATGTCGTGGTTGTAACGGGGGCTGTCGAGCACGTCGCTGCCGGCGTCCAGCTCGTACAGGCCGGCACGCTCGGTCACTTGGGATCTGTTCTGTTGCATGGCCGCTCCACTGTTTTGATTATTGTGCTCATCAGGCCGGCGGACGATGGGATCGGCGCCAGGCGATGGCCGGAGAACTTACGACTTCCACCCTCCGCGCCAGCGACCTGCGGCGGCACTCAATAAAGGTGCCAACTACGGCCGAAGTCGTTGTCGCGTCGATGCGGAATCCATGTAAACAACTGATGCAATTCAGTTTTATTCGAACAACTTGCAGGTCCTCGGTTAGTTGCCAATTCACTCAGGCCGGGTGTTTGGCAAGTTGTCCGTTCGGTCAGGACCCAAAGCGGTGCACGTTTATTTCTTTACGCTTCCAGCGGTCTTCCCAGCGCCTCCTCAAGCGGCTGATTTGACATAGGAAATCTCGACTATTTTTCGATCCTGTCAAGTGCGTCAAAATGGTTAAGTACCGCACCATTTTGCGGATTTTTATTTTTAATCGTTATATTTCAGTAAGTTATAAACAATATAAGCTTATAAAAAATATTCTTGCTGTTTCTTAAAACTCCGGCTAGTTTTTAATCCTGACACCACTGACAGGATTGATTAAGTTGTCAGCGCGTTCAATAAAAAGTTAGAACCGGCACCAGCCGGTCATGCCTGCGAGGAACTCGGAATGTCTCTGTTGATCCGTGGCGCCACCGTTATTACCCATGATGAAAGTTATAAAGCCGATGTTCTTTGTGCCGACGGCCTGATTAGAGCCATCGGCACTACCCTGGACATTCCCGCAGGCTGCGAAGTGCTCGACGGCAGCGGCCAATACTTGATGCCCGGCGGCATCGACCCCCACACCCATATGCAACTGCCCTTCATGGGCACCGTGGCCAGCGAAGACTTTTTCAGCGGCACGGCGGCGGGCCTGGCGGGGGGCACCACCTCGATCATCGATTTCGTGATTCCCAACCCGCAGCAATCGCTGCTGGAAGCCTTTCACCAGTGGCGCGGCTGGGCCGAGAAGTCCGCCAGCGACTACGGTTTTCACGTCGCCATCACCTGGTGGAGCGAGCAGGTGCGCGAGGAAATGGCCGAGCTGGTGAGCCGGCACGGGGTCAACAGCTTCAAGCATTTCATGGCCTACAAGAACGCGATCATGGCCGCCGACGACACCCTGGTGGCGAGCTTCGAGCGCTGCCTGGAACTGGGCGCGGTGCCCACGGTGCACGCGGAAAACGGCGAGCTGGTCTACCACCTGCAACGCAAGCTGCTGGCCCAGGGCATCACCGGGCCGGAAGCCCACCCGCTGTCGCGGCCCTCGCAAGTCGAAGGCGAGGCCGCCAGCCGCGCCATCCGCATTGCCGAGACCCTGGGCACGCCGCTGTACCTGGTGCATGTCTCGACCCAGGAGGCCCTGGACGAAATCACCTACGCCCGCAGCAAGGGCCAGCCGGTGTACGGCGAAGTGCTGGCCGGGCACCTGCTGTTGGACGACAGCGTGTACCGCGACCCGGACTGGCAGACCGCCGCCGGCTACGTGATGAGCCCGCCCTTCCGCCCTCGCGGGCATCAAGAGGCGCTGTGGCGCGGCCTGCAATCGGGCAACCTGCACACCACCGCCACCGACCACTGCTGCTTCTGCGCCGAGCAGAAAGCCGCCGGCCGCGACGACTTCAGCAAGATCCCCAACGGTACCGCCGGCATCGAGGACCGCATGGCCGTACTCTGGGACGAAGGGGTGAACAGCGGGCGCCTGTCGATGCAGGACTTCGTCGCCCTGACCTCCACCCACACCGCGAAGATCTTCAACCTCTACCCGCGCAAGGGCGCGATCCGCGTCGGCGCCGATGCCGACCTGGTGCTCTGGGACCCGCACGGCACGCGCACCATCTCGGCCAAGACCCACCACCAGCAGGTGGACTTCAACATCTTCGAAGGCAAGACCGTGCGCGGCGTGCCGAGCCACACCATCAGCCAGGGCAAGCTGGTCTGGGCCGACGGCGACCTGCGCGCCGAACGCGGCGCCGGGCGCTACATCGAACGCCCGGCCTACCCGGCGGTGTTCGACCTGCTGAGCAAGCGCGCCGAGTTGCATAAGCCGACGGCCGTCAAACGCTGAGATCGGGGGCTTTGCCCCCTATCGCGAGCGAGCTCGCTCCTACATGAAAACGCATATCCCTGTAGGAGCAAGCTGGCTCGCGATCCGGGCGCCCGCGCCCGGTTGAACACAATGCCCGTCAGAGGCAATCGATAAAAAACCGTGAGGCCCGAACCGTGATCGAGACCCTGAACCACTTGCCCCACCCCACCGAGGACGGCGCCACCCTCGCCGGCCATTTCAGCGACCTGGCACCGCCGCTCAACGCCCGCCAGGCGCACCTGGAAGCTTCGCGCTGCCTGTACTGCTACGACGCGCCGTGCGTCAACGCCTGCCCCAGCGAGATCGACATTCCCTCGTTCATCCGCCATATCCACACCGACAACGTCCAGGGCGCGGCGCAGAAGATTCTCTCGGCGAATATCCTCGGCGGCAGCTGCGCCCGGGTCTGCCCCACGGAGATCCTCTGCCAGCAGGCTTGCGTGCGCAACAACGCCCACGAATGCGCGCCGGTGCTGATCGGCCTGTTGCAGCGCTACGCGGTGGACAACGCGCACTTCGCCGAACACCCCTTCCAGCGCGCCGCCGCCACCGGCAAGCGCATCGCGGTGGTCGGCGCCGGGCCGGCGGGGCTGGCGTGCGCGCACCGCTGCGCCCTGCACGGGCATGAGGTGGTGGTTTTCGAGGCCCGGGAAAAGGCCGGCGGCCTCAACGAATACGGAATCGCCAAGTACAAGCTGGTGGACGACTTCGCCCAGAAGGAGCTGGATTTCCTGTTGCAGATCGGCGGCATCGAGATCCGTCACGGGCAAAAACTCGGCGCCAATCTGAGTCTCAGCGAGCTGCACCAACAGTTCGATGCGGTGTTCCTCGGCCTCGGCCTGGCCGCCAGCAAACAGCTGGGGCTGGCCCATGAAGACGCCCCCGGACTGCTGGCCGCCACCGACTACATCCGCGAACTGCGCCAGGCCGACGACCTCGCGCAACTGCCCCTGGCCGACCGCTGCATCGTCCTTGGCGCCGGTAACACCGCCATCGACATGGCCGTGCAGATGGCCCGCCTCGGCGCCCGCGACGTCAACCTGGTGTACCGCCGCGGCCTCGAAGACATGGGCGCCACCCACCACGAACAAGAGATCGCCAAGGCCAATCAGGTGCGCCTGCTGACCTGGGCCGCGCCCGAGCAAGTACTGCTCGACGCCCAGGGCCAGGTGCGCGGCATGCGCTTCGCCCGTACCCGGCTGGTGGAGGGCCGCCTGCAAACCACCGGGGAAACCTTCGAACTGGCCGCCGACGCCATCTTCAAGGCCATCGGCCAGGCCTTCGACGGCGCCGCGCTGAGCGACCCGCTGGCTCGGGAGCTCAAGCGCGCCGGCGAGCGCATCGAGGTCGACGAGCAACTGCGCACCAGCATCCCCGGGGTCTACGCCGGCGGCGACTGCGTCAGCCTCGGCCAGGACCTCACCGTGCAGGCGGTGCAACACGGCAAGCGGGCCGCCGAGGCCATGCACGCCCAACTCATGCTCAACGTGGAGGCTGCGTAAATGGCCGATCTGTCGATTGTCTTTGCCGGCATCAAAGCCCCCAACCCCTTCTGGCTGGCCTCCGCGCCGCCCACCGACAAGGCCTACAACGTGGTCCGCGCTTTCGAGGCCGGCTGGGGCGGCGTGGTCTGGAAAACCCTCGGGGAAGACCCGGCGGCGGTCAACGTGTCGTCGCGCTACTCGGCGCACTTCGGGCCCAATCGCGAAGTCATGGGCATCAACAATATCGAGCTGATCACCGACCGTTCCCTGGAGATCAACCTGCGGGAAATCACCCAGGTGAAAAAAGACTGGCCGGACCGCGCGCTGATCGTCTCGCTGATGGTGCCCTGCGTCGAGGAGTCGTGGAAACACATCCTGCCGTTGGTGGAAGCCACCGGCGCCGACGGCATCGAACTGAACTTCGGCTGCCCCCACGGCATGCCGGAACGCGGCATGGGCGCGGCGGTGGGCCAGGTGCCGGAGTACGTCGAGCAGGTCACCCGCTGGTGCAAGACCTATTGCGCGCTGCCGGTGATCGTCAAGCTGACGCCGAACATCACCGACATCCGCACCGCGGCCCGCGCCGCCCATCGCGGTGGCGCCGACGCGGTGTCGCTGATCAACACCATCAACTCGATCACCAGCGTCGACCTCGAACGCATGGTCGCCCACCCGATGGTCGGCAGCCAGAGCACCCACGGCGGCTACTGCGGCTCGGCGGTCAAGCCGATCGCGCTGAACATGGTGGCGGAGATCGCCCGCGATCCGCAGACCCGCGGCCTGCCGATCTGCGGCATCGGCGGCATCGGCAACTGGCGCGACGCGGGGGAATTCGTCGCCCTGGGCTGCGGAGCGGTGCAGGTGTGCACGGCGGCGATGCTGCATGGTTTCCGCATCGTCGAAGAAATGAAGGACGGCCTGTCGCGATGGATGGACAGCCAGGGCTACCACAGCCTGCAAGACTTCAGCGGCCGCGCCGTGGGCAACACCACCGACTGGAAGTACCTGGACATCAACTACCAGGTGATCGCCCAGATCGACCAGGACGCCTGCATCGGCTGCGGCCGCTGCCACATCGCCTGCGAAGACACCTCGCACCAGGCCATCGCCAGCCTCAAACAGGCCGACGGCAGCCATAAATACCAAGTGATCGACGCCGAATGCGTGGGCTGCAACCTGTGCCAGATCACCTGCCCCGTGCAGGACTGCATCGACATGGTGCCCCAGGACACCGGCAAACCGTTCCTCGACTGGCAGCATGACCCGCGCAACCCGTATCGCGAGGCGGTTTGAGGTGCGCCGGGGAAATTTCATGGGCTGGACCGACGTCATCGCGAGCAAGCTCGCTCCTACAAGGTACGCAGCATCCTGTAGGAGCGAGCTTGCTCGCGATGGACGCCAACGATGACACCGCACAACCTGACACCCTCCAGCACCGCTACTGTAGCCGCTGCCGAGCCCCAGCGAGGCTGCGTACGAGGACGCAGTCCTCGCCAAACCTGCCCACACGATTTACCAAGAAGAACGCGGTGCCTGGTTTTGCGTCCGCTACGCGGCCGTACGCAGCCTCGCAGGCTCGGCAGCGGCTACAGGTTCCGCGCCGACCGGCAGGTCGCGTTTGGCTCTTGATCTTGATCCACCCCGCCCCGTTCCCAGAGGCCGAGCGCAGGTCTTGCGCAGGGGGCACCTCGGCAGGGATGCCGAGGTAGCCGCGCGGGGCCAGGGATGGCCCCTCGCGGCGGCCCCCGGAGCAAGACCGGAGTGAGGGCATGCCGAGCCTAGGCGAGGCACCGAATGGAGGGGCAAGACCTTTTGGTTACTTTTACGGCGTTTGGTAAAAGTGACTCGCCGTAAGGGCGAAACCCTAAGCCGCCATGACCGCAGCAACGGATATGTACACAACCCAAAAAATGCAGCGCCAGAACCGACGCCATCGCGGGCAAGCCTCGCTCCTACAGTAGACAGTGCAAGGCTCAGGGCTCCAGCCCAATCCCCCGCAGAATCACACTGGTCACGGTCTGCACGGCTTTTTCGAACTGCATATCCGACAACGGCTGATGCTCATTGAGAATACTGATCTGATGGTCGAAATCAGCGTAATGCTGGGTCGACGCCCAAATCATATACAGCAGGCTCGACGGCTCCACCGGCAAAATGCGCCGGTCCTCGACCCACTGGCGAATCTTCGCCTCCTTCATCTTCGCCCAGTCGTACAAGCTGGCATCCAGCGCCTCGCCCAGGGTCGGCGCACCGTGGATGATCTCGTTGGCCCAGACCTTCGAGCCGTGGGGCCGGCTGCGTGAATGGTTCATCTTGGCGCGGATATAACTGCTGAGCACCACCCGCGGGTCGTCGAAGCGCTCGAAGCACAGCGCGTCCTGCTTCCACAATTCCAGCAGGTCCAGCAGCACCGCGCTGTACAGCTCGCTCTTGGTGCTGAAGTAGTAATGCAGGTTGGAACGCGGCAATTGCGCTTGCGCGGCGATATCCGCCATGGCCGTACCGCCAAAGCCCTTTTCGGCGAACACCTGTTCCGCCGCCAGGAGGATTTTTTCGACGTTGCTGCGGCGGATCCCGATCTTGTGATTGCCCATGGGGCCTCCCTGAAAACAGTCTGCCGCCAGACTACCATCCGCCCTCGTACAAAAACGAAACTTCCTGCGCCGCGCTGTTCCCGACAGCGCCTATTGGTTAGGATCGCGGTCCTCCCGATTTCCCGGGAGCCTGAAGTGTTCCGTCCAGGCGTTGATTCGCGACACGGACATGCAGGCCGTCTCCGACGTCGTGCGCCTTGCGCCACGGCTACCTTGCACGCCTCCATGGATCATCCTCATGCCCATTCGCAAACGCCGGCCCGCCGACGACACGCCCCTCGCCGCCCTGTGGGAACGCTCGGTACGGGCGACCCACGACTTTCTCGCCGAAGACGACATCCAGTTGCTCCTGCCCCTGGTGCGCGACGCCTACCTGCCGGCCCTCGAGACCTGGCTGCTGGAACTGGCCGACGGTACGCCGGCCGGTTTTATCGGCACGGCCGGCGACAAGGTGGAAATGCTCTTTATCGAACCGGCCCACCGTGGCCAGGGCGTCGGCCGGCAACTGCTGGACCATGTCCGCGCCCTGCGTCCGCACCTGAGCGTCGACGTCAACGAACAGAACCCCCAGGCCCACGGTTTTTACCGGCACTACGGTTTCGCAGAGATCGGCCGCTCGGAAACCGATGGCCAGGGTCGGCCGTTCCCGATCATTCACATGCGCCTGAAATATCCCGACGCCCCAGCGTCTTGAAATGACCAGGGCCGATGTTTCATCCAACGGCCCTGCCCCGCTCCCTATAATCGACCGGCGCGCCCACTGCCCGCCGCCAACCTAAAAAGGTCCTGCCCCATGCGTCTGAAAAAACTGCTGACCGCCAGCGCCCTGCTGGCTTCCCTGCTCGCCGCTTCCTCCGTCTTCGCCCACGCCCACCTGAAAAGCCAGGTCCCCGCCGCCGACAGCACCGTGGTCGCGCCCAAGGAGCTGCGCCTGGTGTTCTCCGAAGGCGTGGAGGCGGCGTTCACCAAAGTCGAACTGAACAAGGACGGCGCCCCGGTCGAGCTGCAAGCGCTGCGTACCGAAGGCGACGACAAGAAGACCCTGATCGTGACCCCGGGCGCGCCGCTGACCGCCGGCGAATACCAGGTGCAATGGCACGCGGTCTCGGTCGACACCCACACCAGCGAAGGCACTTACCGCTTCAAGGTCGGCCAGTAATTCATGTCGACCCTGCTGGTGCTGTGCCGCTTTGTGCATTTCAGCGTGGTCCTGCTGCTGTTCGGGGCCTGGGTATTCAGGCCTCTGTTGCTCGGCCGTGAAGCCGTTGCCGCGGTGGATTGCCCCCTCGCGCGGCTCAGCCGCTGGCTGGCCTGGATCGCCCTGGCCAGCGGGGTCGGCTGGTTGCTGCTGATCACCGCCAGCATGGCCGGTTCCTGGACCTCGGCGCTGGACCCGGCGACGGTGCAGTTGGTGCTGGGCAAGACTTTTTTTGGCCGGGTGTGGAGCGGGCACCTGCTGCTCAATGCGCTGCTCGCGCTGCTGCTGATCGCTCGTCCGTCCTGGCCCCGGCCGTTGACACTGAGCCTCGCCGCGCTGTTGCTGGCCACCCTGGCGCCGGTGGGCCACGGGGCGATGCTCGACGGCCTCAGCGGCCAGTTGCTGATCCTCAACCAGATCGTGCACCTGGGCTGCGTCAGCCTGTGGCTCGGCGGCTTGCTGGTGCTGCTGATGATTCTGCGGCAACCCGGCGCGCTGCCGTTGGAACGGGTCCTGCTGCGGTTCAGCGGCGTGGGCTACGGGCTGGTGGCGGGTTTGCTGGTCACCGGCCTGATCAATGTGCGGGTACTGACCGGGCAGTTGTGGCCCACGCCGCTGCTGTCGGGCTTTGCCCTGATCTTGCTGATCAAGGTGCTGCTGGTGGTCGCGATGCTCGGGCTGGCCTTGTTCAACCGCCTGCGGATCAGGCATTGCCACGCACGCTTGGCGACCCTGCGCGCCAGTGTCGCCCTGGAATGGTTGCTGGGCCTCGCCGCAGTGGCCGCCGTGTCGCTGCTCGGCACCCTGCCGCCCCTCACCGCCTGACGCCACACCCTTGTAGGAGCAGCCGGTCGACGCTCGATTGCTCGCGAGAGCCGCGAAGCGGCGACTCATCAGCGGGAACGCGTCATCGCTGATGTTTTTCGCGAGCAAGCTCGCGCCTACAGGATGGGCGCATCACTCGGCCTGCGCATCGCCCTCGGCGGCGGTGTCGATGCTGACCACCACCGACATGCCCGGCCGCAGGCGCTCGCTCTGTGCCTGGTCGGGGTCGACGGTGATGCGCACCGGCACGCGCTGGGCGATCTTGACGAAGTTGCCGGTGGCGTTGTCGGCCTGCAACAAGGCGAACTCCGAACCGGTGGCCGGCGAGATGCGCTGCACCCGGCCGTGGAACTTGCGATGGGCGAGCGCATCGACGGTAAAGCTGGCGGGTTGGCCGACCTGCACGTTGTCCATCTGGGTTTCCTTCATGTTGGCGATCACCCAGAGCTGGTTCGGCACCAGCGCCATCAGCTGCGCCCCTGAGTTGACGTAGGCCCCCAAGCGCACGCCGATCTGCCCCAGTTGGCCGTCGCGCGGCGCGGTGATCCGGGTGTTGGACAAATCGATCCGCGCCAGTTGCACCGCCGCCTCGGCATTGGCCACGGCCGCCTCCAGCGAACCGCGATTGACGATCACCGTCTGCAAGTCCTGGCGGGCGATGTCCAGCTGGGCCTGGGCCTGGGCCACCGCGGCGACGGTCTGGGCGTTGGCGGCGCGGGTCACGTCCAGGTCGCGCTGGGACACCGAGCCGTCATTGATCAGCGCCTGGTTGCGCCGCAGGTCGGCGGTGCTCTTGTGCGCCTGGGCCTGGCTGTCGGCCAGCGCCGCCTGGCGCAACTTGATGGTGGCTTCGGCGCTGTTGCGCTGCTGCACCACATTGGCCAGGGAAGCCTTCTGCACCGCCAGCTGGGCCAGGGACTGCTCCAGGCGCTGCTTGTAGATGCGGTCGTCGAGGCGCACCAGCAGATCGCCCTCCTTGACGAACTGGAAGTCCTGCACCGGCACCTCGAACACATAACCGCTGAGCTGCGGCCCGATGATCGTCACCTGGCCGCGCACCAGGGCGTTCTCGGTGCTTTCGACGGCGCTGGAAAACGGCGGCAACTGCCAGGCATAAAGCACGATCAGCACGCCGCTGAGGGCGATCGCGGCAAACCCCAGGGACGAGACGATCCGTACCCGCAGCGAGCGCGGTTCGGTGATCGGCGTGGAAGACGGCGGCGCGCTGCCCTCGGGGGTCGAGGCAATGGCGTTGGTGGTGGTCACGGTCGGTTGGGTCATGAAGAAAGGGCACCGCTGGG
This sequence comes from Pseudomonas chlororaphis, assembly GCF_001921865.1. Lineage (GTDB taxonomy): Bacteria > Pseudomonadota > Gammaproteobacteria > Pseudomonadales > Pseudomonadaceae > Aquipseudomonas > Aquipseudomonas chlororaphis_D. The sequence goes on along the minus strand of NZ_MSCT01000009.1, from coordinate 319,967 downwards.
TTGGACGGAAGTCGGGGTCGGGGCTGGGCTGGCAACGGCGGGCGCGACCGCCTTGGTCGTGCTCATCAGCCACAGGCTGCGGGTGAAGATCCAGAGCATGGTCAGCACGGCGATCACCGCGATCAGCATGAACACATCGTTATAGGCCAGCACGTTGGCTTCGCGGGTGGCGGCGCTGGCCAGGCTGCGCATGCCTTGCAGCTCGCGGGCCTGCGGGTCGGCGACGACCCGGCCGACGGCCGCGCCGGCGCTCTGCACCCGGCCCAGCACGCGCGGGTCCATCATCACCAGTTGCTCGACGATATGGCTGGAATGGTATTTCTCGCGAACGATCTGGAAGGTCCCCAGCAGCGCCGAGCCGATCAGCCCGCCGAGGCTCTGGCAGATGCCGAACAGCACCGAGAAGCTCACCAGGTTGCGCGGGTTGGTCATGACGTTGCGCGTGCCCAGGACCATGGTCGGGCCGAGGAAAAAGGTCCCGCCGAAGGCCAGCAGGAACTGGCTGAGGTACATGTTGGCCGGGCGCGTGAGGTTGCTGGAGAAACTGTCCATCACCGACCCGACGGCCATCAGCGCCAGGGAGATGATCAGCGGCATCAACAGGTGCGATGGGTTGATGGTCAGCGCGCTGGTGGCCAGGCCGGCGATGCTGCCCAGCAGCATGACCCCGTACAGCAGGCGCATCTGCTGGCTGCTCATGTTCAGCGCCTGGAGAAAGCCCACCGCGCCGGTGGACTGCTCGGACAGCACCATGCGGATCAGGATCACCGCCAGGGCCAGGCGGATCATCGCCCCGCTACCCAGCCAGCGGGTCATCAGCATCGGGTTGCGGCGGTTATGCTCGATGGCCAGGCCCGTGAAGATCAGCACGATGGCGCCAGCGCTGGCGTAGCCGATCCACGGCGCCTCCAGCCACCAGTCGATGCGCCCCAGGGACAGCACCGCGCAGAGCAGCGCGACGCCGCTGGCGAGGATGGCGAAGGTCAGGAAGTCGAGTTTCTCGAAGGTACGAAAGCGATCGCCGGGCGGCAGCTTGAGCATCAGCACGCAGCCCAGGGAGGCCAGCGCCATCCCCAGCTCGAACAGGTACAGGCCACGCCATTCGGCGATCAGCAGCAGGTCTTCGGAAAACAGCCGGGCCAGGGGCAAGGCCAGCTGCGAGGTGCCCAGGCCCAGCACCAGGGCCTTCATCCGCCACTTGGCCGGGAACGCCTGGACCATGTAGTACAGGCCCAGGGAACTCAGGGCCGCGCCGACCATGCCGTGGGCCGCGCGCACGGCGATGGCCGAACTCAGGTCGTTGACGAACAGGTGGCCGAAGGTCACCAGGGCATAGAGCACCAGGAACACTTCGGTGAAGGCGCGCAGGCCGAACTGCTGGCGAAACTTCACCAGCAGCAGGTTCATCGACACGTTGGTCATCACGTAGGCCGCCGGCAACCAGGCCATTTCCGCGGTGGTCGCGCCCAGGGCGCCTTGCAGGTACGGCAGGTTGGCGATCACCAGGGAGTTGCCGAGGCCGCCGGTGAGCGCCACCAGCAGGCCGACCAGGGCATAGGCCAGGCGCTTGTGGGTGGGATGCAGCGGCGTCGAGGGCGAACCGGGCAAGCTGGGCTTTTCGTGGGGTTGCCAGTGGCGCGGGGCGTAGCTATCCATTCAGTGACCTTGTGCTGAGCGCCCCAAAGTCCTTGATCGTCGGGGGCGGTTTTACAAAATGCAGGTGAGTTTGCCGGAAAAGCACGGCTGGCAGGCAAGCGTCATGAAGGATTCTTCAGTTTTTATGGGTAAGACGGAAATGTTCGACAACGGCGATGAGGTTATTTTCCGTGGTGCAACCTAGTGCTCCATGCGCTTACGGAATTCGGAAGGCGTTTCCAGCATTTCATGGCGAAAATGCCGATTGAAATTGGAAAGATTGGCATAACCCACTTCAAAGCAGATGTCGGCGATGGACCGACGAGTTTGCAACAACAGACGGCAAGCACGCTGGATTCGCAGTTTGCGGGTCAGGTCGACGAAGGTGTGGCCGGTGGTGCGTTTGAAAAAACGCGAGAACGCCGGCTCGCTCATGTCCAGACGGCGGGCGATCACCGACATGCGCAACTCCTCGCTCAAATCCTGGTGGATGTAGTCGAACACCTGGCTCATGCGCGCGGTGGTCAGGCCATCGAGCAGCGGCGCGTATTGCTGGCTGGCCAGCAGGCGGCAGTCTGCGGCGGGTGCGTTGTCGAGGACGTCCAACAGCGAAAGGAACAACCAGAGCCGCTTCAGGCCGCTGCTTTGACCGATGGCCTCCAGCAGTTCGCGGGCCTGGCGCTGAGTGGCGCCGGCAAACTCGATGCCCTGCCGGGCCCGGGTGAACAGGCCTTGCAGATCGCCCAGTTCAGGCAGGGTTTCGCGCAGCTTGAGCAAACTGTCGCCGTCGAACTGCAACACCGCATCGCGCCCGGGAATGCATTCGCCAGGCGCCAGGTCGATGCTCCAGTCATGGGGTAGCCCGGGACCGATCAGCGCCAGATGGCCGGCCTCGAAGTGACCGATATAGTCCCCGGCGAAAAATCGCCCGCAGCCCTGGCGGATCAGGTGAATCTCGAACTGCGGATGATGGTTCCAGCGAGCCAGCTCGAAGGGATAGTCATGCTCGTACCAGCGGAAGCTGTGTTGCGGCTCGGTGAAGATCACTTCAAGTTCGGACGGCCTTTGGGCCTTGTTCTTGTTATCCATCACCGCGCTGTTCCAGGAAGGTGGTTTGGCTCAACCCAGGTGCGGGTCGAAACTGATCTGCACTTTCACATCGCCCGGCAAGGCACTGGCCGCCCGTTCAAACGCCGCCACGCCCTGAGCGAAGGGAAAGGTAGCAGAGACCAGGGGTTTGAGATCGACCTTGCCGCTGGCGATCAGGTTGATTGCCCGGGGGTAGACATTGGCATAACGGAACACGGTTTCGATACGAATCTCCTTGGCCTGGGCCGCGACGACATCGAAGGCGACCGGTTCCACTGGCATACCCACCAGCACCAATGCCCCGGCGGGGCACACACAAGCCAGGGCATCGGGATAGGCTCGCGGGCTGCCGCTGGCCTCGAAGACCACATCGGCGCCCCAATGGCCGGTGAGCTGCGCGACCCGAGCCGCCAGCGATTCGACCCGCGCATTGATGGCGACGATGCCATCGTAGCCTTGGGCGATGGCCAGTTTTTCCTCCACGAGGTCCGACACCAGCACCTGGCTGGCCCCGGCGGCCAAGGCAGCCAGCGCGGTCATCAGCCCGATGGTGCCGGCGCCGATCACCACGGCGATATCCCCGGGTTTGATCCGGGCCTTGACCGCCGCCTGCATCCCGATGGCGAAGGGCTCCACCAAGGCCCCTTCCGCGAAGCTGACGTGGTCCGGCAGTTTGTAGACGAAGGCCGCAGGATGAATCACCTCCGGCGTCAGGCAACCGTGCACCGGTGGCGTCGCCCAGAACCGCACGGCCGGATCGATGTTGTACAGCCCCAGGCGCGAGGCCCTGGACGCGGGGTCGGGAATGCCCGGTTCCATGCATACCCGGTCCCCCACCGTCAGGTGCCGCACATTGGCGCCGGCCTCCACCACGATACCGGCGGCCTCGTGGCCCAGCACCATCGGCTGGTCGACCACGAACGGGCCGATCCGGCCATGGGTGTAGTAATGCACGTCGCTGCCGCAGATGCCGACGGTATGCATGCGAATCCGCACATCGTCCGGACCGGGCTCGAGGGCAAGATCGACCTCGCGGATGGTCAGGGTGCGCTGTTTTTCCAGGACCAAAGCTTGCATGGTGCGTCCTCTACTGAAGGGTTTGAACGGGCTCGGCGCTGTGGGTGTAAACCGACGCCGCCTGGCCAAGCCGGGGTTGTTGGACAGGGATGAAGAAGGTCAGGACCGCGCCGATCGCATAGAGCGCGGCATAGATCCACAACACGCCCTTGATGCCCAGCGTGGCGATAAACAGCGTCGCGATCGCCGGCCCCATGAAGTTCGACAAGCCGGCGGCCAGGTTATGAGCCGAGATAGCGGCCCCCTTCTGCTCCGGCGCCAGGGCCAGGAACACCGCCCCCATGGGCACGAATGCGGTGACACTCAAGGCAAATGTCACGGCGGCGATCAGCGCCATCCCGAAGTGGGCGCCGTAGACCTGCGGCAGGTAATAGAACGCCAGCGATGACAAGGCACAGCCAATGCAGCCAAACCAGCGCATCTGCACCAGCCAGCCCAGACGGTCGCCGATCTGTCCCCAGATCACGTTGGTGAAGATGCTGACCGCGAACATCACGCCCCACAGGTGCAGCCACTGCTCCATGCTGAAGCCGACCTCGGCCGAAGTCAGGTACAACGGCATGATCACCGGCAAGCCGAACAGGCTCAGGTTGCAGATAATCCGCACCAGCACGATCAGCAGCATGCCCCGTCGCTCGACGATGACCGTCACGCCCTGGCTCAGGTTTTTCAGGCGCTCGCCCAGAGTTACCGCGTCGCCGGGCCGACCGGCGCCATGCTCCTTGACCAGCAGCATGATCATCGCCCCGGCCAGGGCGACCCAGAAGATCGCCATCCAGAGCGTGCCGATAAAACCGATGCGCGACAGGCTCAAGCTGGGCAACCAGGTACCGAAAAACCCGATCCCCAGGCAATACATCGACCAGAACCAACCCATGGCCGAGGCCATGCGCGCTCCCGGCGTGACCTGGGCGATCCAGACCATGAAGGCATAAATGAACAACGGATAGGCCAGGCCGCGAATACCGTAGAACAGCACCATCAGCACATAGTTCTGCCCTTGCAGGCCGAAAGCCAGGAACAAGGCGTGAAAAACGATCCAGGCGGCGACGCCGATCAGCATGATCCTGCGCGGGCCGAAGGTTTCGGCCAACACGCCGGAGCTCCAACTGGATAACGCCGCCAGCAGGCCGTAGACGGTAAACAGCAATGAAGCCTGGGTGGGGGAAAAACCCAGGTCGACCACATAGCGGGAGAGAAAGGCCAGTTCAATGCCATCACCGGTCATGAACACGGCAATGGCCACGAACCCCCAGACCAGGGATACGGGAAGACCGAACAGCAACCCTTTCGAGGCTTGGCGATGGACCATGGTGCTTTCCTTTTTTTGTAGTTGTAGGCAAAGCAACGGCCGGATCGGGTCCGGCCAGCTGAGCCCCAGCATCCCACCCGGTCCGGGGAACGACTAGCGCGTGGCTTGCAGCAAACCTGTAGTTTTTTTCAGCGCAAACGGGTGACGGCTCCCGGGTCGCTGAGGCAATGTCTTCTTGTCGGAACCGGCTTGGGTACTGCATCAAGACGGCACTGGCGGTGCTTTTTCGAAACCCCGTATTCGGTGACGAACCACAACCCTGTATTGACCTTGCGGAACCTCCATGCCCCTGAACTTTGTAAAGCTGCACGCCAACGGCGACGACTTCATGCTCGTCGATGCCCGCGGGCGCGCCGAACCGATCACCGGCGAACTCGCCCGGCGCCTGGGCGACCGTCATCGCGGCGTGGGTTTCAATCAATTGGTGGTGCTGGGCGATTGCCCTGAAACGGCGGCGCAACTGACCTTCTGGAATGCCGACGGTTCCAGCCTGGACACCTGCGGCAGCGCGACCCGCGGCGCGGCCGACCTGCTGCTGAACGAAAGCGGCACAGACGCGGTACGGGTCAGGACCGCTCGCGGCATCCTGCAGTGCACGCGCCTGGACGATCGCTCGGTGTCGGTGGAGATGGGCGCGCCGCAGTTCGCCTGGCAGGACATCCCGCTGGCCCGGCCCCTGGATACCCTGGCCCTGCCGCTGGCGGGCGAGCCGGCGGCGTGCAGCATGGGCAATCCGCACTGCACGTTTTTCGTCGACGACCTGGAGCCCATCGATGTAGCGGCATTCGGCCCGCGGATCGAGACCGACCCGCTGTTCCCGCGCAAGACCAATGTGCATGTCGTCCAGGTCATCGACCGGCAGACCATTCGCCTGCGCATCTGGGAGCGCAACGGCGCGATTCCCCTGGGCTCCGGCTCGTGCGCCTGCGGCGCGGCGGTCAACGGTATCCGCCGCGGGCTGCTGGACAGCCCGGTGCGGGTGCTGTGCGACGGCGGTCCGGTCACGGTCAGCTGGGACGGCCAGGGCCAGGTGCGGCTGGCCGGCAGCGTGACCAAGGTCTTCAGCGGCTGGCTGTGACCCCAGGAGAGCGGGCTAGAGCCAGCCCAGCCATTTCCACCAGGTCATGGCGAACACCAGCATCAACAGGTAGCCCAGCAGCGTCACCAGCAGCCCGACCTTGGCGAACTGACGGGCGGTGAAGGTCTCGGTGCCCAGGCAGACCATGTTCTGCGGCGCATTGATCGGCAGGATAAACCCGTAGCTGACGACGAACCCCAGCAGCATGGTCATGCCCAGGCGGCTGAACTCGCCCGGCAGGGTCTGCAACACGGCGATCAGGATCGGCAGCAAGGCCGAGGTCAGGGCCGTGGCGCTGGCGAACCCCAGGTGGATGAGGATCAGGAAGGCCGCGAGGATCGCGAACACTGCCAACGGCCCCACCTGGTCCAGCCCGGTGTGGGCCACCACCTGGCTCCCCAGCCATTGCCCGGCCTGGGTGCTGAGCAGCGCCGAACCGAGGCTGATGCCGACCCCGAAGACAATCACCGTGCCCCAGGGAATCCGGGCCTGCACGTCCTTCCAGGTCATGATGCCGATCCGCGGCAGCAGCAGGATCACCAGCCCGGCGTAGGTGGTGGTCGTGGTGTCGAACGGGTGCAGCTTGCCTTCGGTGGACCAGGCCAGGAGCAGCAGCACCGACACCGCCAGCAAGCGTTTCTGCGGCCCGGTCATGGGCCCGATGTCTGCCAGGGACTGGGCCACCGCCTCCTTGCCGCCGGGAATGCTGTCGGTTTCAGGCGGCAGCAGTTTCAGCACCAGCCACAGCAGCACCAGGGACATGATCACCGCCCAGGGCGCCCCGGCGATCAGCCAGTCGAGCCAGGCCACGCGCTGGCCGAGCATCTTGTCCATGAAGCCCACGGTCAGCAGGTTCTGCGCCGCGGCGGTCTGGATGCCGACGTTCCAGATACTGGTGCCCTGGGCCACGACAATCATCAGCCCGGCGGCGATGTTCGAGCGCTTGTCGACGCCGAAGGCGGCAATCACCCCCATCATGATCGGCACCACGCAGGCGCTGCGGGCGGTGGCGCTGGGCACCAGCAGGCTGAGGAGGATGGTCACGGCGATGGCGCCGACCAGGATCCGCCGGGTGCTGGTGCCGACCCGGGTCAGGGTCACCAGGGCGATGCGCCGGTCGAGACCGGTGTGGGTCATGGCGGCGGCGATGAACAAGGCGCCGGCCACCAGGGCCAGGGCCGAGTTGGAGAATCCGGTCAGGGCCAGGCTGATGGCCGCCGAGCTGCCGTAGAGCTGCGTCGGGTCCTGCAAGGTCGGTGCGGTGCCGATCAGGAAGGCCATCAACGCGGTGATCATGATGGCGCTGGCCTCGTAGGACACCGCCTCGCTGATCCACACCACCACCGCGAACGCCAGGATCGCCAGCATCCGATGCCCCGCCACCGGCAGGTCGGCGGGCAGCGGCAACAGCAGCACACCCACCATCGCCAGCACGGCGACCAGCAAGCTGATCGGTAAGGCGGCCTTGGCCGCGGGCGCCGTTGTCACAGGCTGGGTCATGGGCCTTGTTCCTTTTACTGGAGGGGGTCGCAGCATGCCCCAGAAGCCTTCGAGGCACGTTGATAAGGGTCAAGCCCGCGGGTTTGACCGCCCTCACGGCCTGCAACTGCGATGGCTGCCGATCCGGCACCCTTTATTGGAACGAAAAAACCTCGTCGAAATATTTTTTACATCGCTACAGATTTTTCATCCCTTTGAGGCCAGAGTGATAACAAGGCGACAGGGAGTCGAAATGTGACTGGCTGTATCACTCCAACCTGCAAGGTGCCTATATGACGACAAGAAATATAAAACTGACCTTCAGGGCGCTCCTGAGTTTTGGCGCCATCTGTGTATTGTTGATCGCTCTGGGAGGCTTGGCACTATGGAAAATGGAGCAGATTCACGAGGCAGCCGTGGACCTGCAAAGCAACTGGATGCCGAGCGTCAGGCAGGCCGCGAAAATCGAATCCGCCACCTTGCGCGTGCGCCTGGAGGCCCTGCATTACGCCACTGAGGACGAGAGCCTGAAAGGCGCCTCCCTGGACAAGCTGGCCGGCTTGAAAAACACCCTGGCCCAAGCCATCAAGGACTACGAGCCGCTGATTTCCAGCGATGAGGAAAAAGCCACCTACGAACAGGTCCGACGCGGCGCCCAGGACTACCTGGACAAGCTGATGGTGATGATCGACACCAGCAAGACCAACACCGCCGAACAGACCAACACCTATATCAACCAGGTCACGGTGCCGCTGGCCAACACCCTGCAAAGCGCCATCGAGGCGCTGATCCGCATCAATGAGGCCGGTGCCGAGCAGTCGGCCGTGGCGGCCGACGCCCAGTTCAATAGCGGCCTGACCCTGACCTCGGCGATCATCGTCCTGGCCATTATCCTGACCACCCTGATTGCCACCCTGTTCACCCGCAGCATCATCCGTCCGGTGCTGTCACTGCTGGCCACCACGCAGAAAATCGCCGAGGGCGACCTGCGCACGCAGGTGGAAATCAGCGGCCGGGACGAACTCACCGACCTGCAGAAATCCACCCAGGCCATGCTCGACAGCCTGAAATCCACCCTCCGTCACATCGCCGACTCTTCGACCCAGCTGGCCTCCGCCGCCGAGGAAATGAGCGCCATCACCCGTGAGTCCAACGCGGGCATCCAGCAACAGAGCATGGAGACCGACCAGGCTGCCACCGCGGTCAACGAAATGACCGCCGCGGTCGAGGAAGTGGCGCGCAACGCAGTGTCCGCCTCGCAGTCGACCCAGGCCTCGGAGCGCTCGGCGAGCATGGGCAAGGAACGGGTCGAGCAGACCATCCACTCCATCGAGAAACTCACCAGCACCGTGGAAAACACCCGGGTGGAAATGGCCGGCCTGGCCCAGCAGGCCCAGGACATCACCAAGGTCCTGGACGTGATCCGGGCGATTGCCGAACAAACCAACCTGCTGGCCCTCAACGCCGCCATCGAGGCGGCTCGGGCTGGCGAACAGGGTCGCGGCTTCGCCGTGGTCGCCGACGAGGTACGCGCCCTCGCCCACCGTACCCAGCTCTCGACCCAGGAAATCGAGCAGATGATCCAGGGCATCCAGTCCGGTTCAAGCAAGGCTATGCTGTCCATGCAGCAAAGCAGCGAGGACGCCAGCCAGACCCTGAGCATCGCCCATGAGGCCGGCAACGCCATCGGTCACATCACCCAGGCCATCAGCGACATCAACGAACGCAACCTGATGATCGCCACCGCCTCGGAGGAACAGGCCCAGGTAGCGCGCTCGGTGGACCAGAACCTGATGAGCATCCGCGACCTGTCGCTGCAAAGCTCTTCGGCCGCCAGCCAGACGTCTATCGCCAGCAGTGAACTGTCGACCCTGGCGGTGAGTCTGAACAAACTGGTGGCACGCTTCTCCCTTTGACTGCCGGCGCGGCCGCCTCGCGCCCGGTCGTGCAGTTCAGGACAGTCACGGCAAGGAGCCTTATTGTCCGGCGCCAGCGGGTCCCTCGACCCGCCGGCAGCGGATCGGCTGGAGGATTTCAGCGTGCTCAAACGTATTTCCATCGATCAGTTGCGCATCGGGATGTACATCCACCAGTTCTGTGGCTCGTGGCTTGACCACTCGTTCTGGAAAGCCGGTTTCGTGCTCAAGAGCCAAGCCGATTACCAGCGCCTGCGCCAGTCCAGGGTCAGCGAGCTGTGGATCGACTCGGCCAAAGGCCTGGACCTGCCGCCAGACAGCCAGGCCCCCGCCCCCGCCCAGGAGCCGCCGCGCGCCCGCGAGGCGCAGCCGCGGGTGGCGCGTGCCGAGGAAATCCAGCGCGCGATGAAGCTCTGCACCCGCTCGAAACACGCGGTCATGGCGATGTTCCAGGAAGTGCGCATGGGCAAGGCCATCGAGCTGGCCCAGGTCGACGATCTGGTGTACGAGCTTTCCAACTCGCTGCTGCGCCACCCCGACATGCTGATCAGCCTGGCCCGGCTGAAGACTGTCAACGACTACACCTACATGCACTCGGTGGCGGTGTGCGCGCTGATGGTGGCGGTGGCCCGGCAGTTGGAGCTGCCGGAAGCCCAGGTGCAGCAAGCCGGGGTCGCCGGGCTGCTGCACGACATCGGCAAACTGACCATCCCCGACAGCATCCTCAACAAACCGGAAAAACTCTCCGCCGCCGAGTTCGAACGGATCAAGCAGCACCCGGTCGCCGGCAGCGCGATCCTGCGGCAGAACCCGCAGGTGGACGCGCAGGTGCTGGACGTGTGCCTGCACCATCACGAAAAGATCGACGGCAGCGGCTATCCGCACAACCTGGTGGGCGAGCAGATCAGCCTGTTCGCGCAAATGGGCGCGGTCTGCGATGTGTACGACGCCGTGACCTCGACCCGCCCCTACAACCGTGGCTGGGACCCCGCCGAAACGCTGCAGCGCATGTCCGGCTGGACCGGGCATTTCTCCCCGCGCGTACTCCAGGCCCTGGTGAAAAGCGTCGGCATCTACCCGGTGGGTTCCCTGGTGCGCCTGCACAGCGGGCAGCTGGCGGTGGTGCTGGAGCAAAACCCCGACTCGCTGTTGATGCCCAAGGTCAAGGTGTTCTTCTCCAGCCGCTCGAAAATGCCCTTGCCGCAACGGGTCCTCGACCTCTCCCGGGGCCGCGACGAAGAACGCATCGTCGGCCGCGAAGCCCTGGAAGACTGGGACTTCAAACAACTCCAACAACTGTGGAGCGACCTGTCCGCCTGAACCTCAACTGCCCAGGGTCAAGCCATTGGCCGGCAGCGGCAGCGCGGTCTTGTAGCGCACCTGCTTGAGGGCAAAGCTGGAACGGATGTTGGCCACCCCCGGCACCTTGGTCAGAAAGTCCATCATGAAGCGCTCCAGGGCCTGGATGGTCGGCACCAGCACGCGGATCAGGTAGTCCGGATCGCCCGCCATCAGGTAGCACTCCATGACTTCCGGGCGGTCGGCGATCGCTTCCTCGAAGTGCTGCAACGCCTCTTCCACCTGCTTCTCCAGGCTGACGTGGATGAACACATTGACGTGTAGCCCCAAGAGCTCGGCATCCAGCAGGGTCACCTGCTCGCGGATCAGCCCCAGCTCCTCCATGGCCCGCACGCGGTTGAAGCACGGGGTGGGCGAAAGGTTCACCGAACGCGCCAGGTCGGCGTTGGTGATACGGGCATTCTCCTGGAGGCTGTTGAGAATGCCGATGTCGGTACGGTCCAGTTTGCGCATAAGACAAATCAACCTGTTTTTTATGTTTATGCAGATTTTTTATCTGCAAATCGTCTTAAGCGCAACGAAACAGAGATAAATATTCTCCTTGGCCCGGCCTATGATGTTTGTAGGACAAGATTTCCCTTACCCAGGGAACGACTGTCAGCTCAGCGCGCCCACTACAAGAAATTCACAAGATCGAGCGTAGACAAGCCATGACCCAAGCGTACGAACCGCTGCGCCTGCACGTGCCCGAACCCTCAGGCCGTCCCGGTTGCAAGACCGACTTCTCCTACCTGCGTCTGACCGACGCCGGCACGGTGCGTAAACCCCCAATAGATGTAGAACCGGCCGACACCGCGGACCTGGCCCGCGGCCTGATTCGCGTGCTCGACGACCAGGGCAACGCCCTGGGCGAATGGGCCGCCGAGGTGCCCGCCGAGATCCTGCGCCAGGGCATGCGCGCCATGCTCAAGACGCGCATCTTCGACAACCGCATGGTGGTCGCCCAGCGCCAGAAGAAGATGTCCTTCTATATGCAGAGCCTCGGCGAGGAAGCCATCGGCAGCGCCCAGGCCCTGGCGTTGAATATCGACGACATGTGTTTCCCCACCTACCGCCAGCAAAGCATCCTGATGGCCCGCGACGTGCCGCTGGTGGACATGATCTGCCAGCTGTTGTCCAACGAGCGCGATCCGCTCAAAGGCCGCCAGCTGCCGATCATGTACTCGGTCAAGGAAGCCGGTTTCTTCACCATCTCCGGCAACCTGGCCACCCAGTTCGTGCAAGGCGTGGGCTGGGGCATGGCGTCGGCGATCAAGGGCGACACCAAGATCGCCTCGGCCTGGATCGGCGACGGCGCCACCGCCGAGTCGGACTTCCACACCGCCCTGACCTTCGCCCACGTGTACCGCGCGCCGGTGATCCTCAACGTGGTCAACAACCAGTGGGCGATCTCCACCTTCCAGGCCATCGCCGGCGGTGAAGCCACCACCTTCGCCGGGCGCGGCGTCGGCTGCGGCATCGCCTCCCTGCGGGTCGACGGCAACGACTTCATCGCGGTCTACGCCGCCTCGCGCTGGGCCGCCGAACGCGCCCGGCGCAACCTCGGCCCGACCCTGATCGAGTGGGTCACCTACCGCGCCGGCCCGCACTCGACCTCGGACGACCCGTCCAAGTACCGCCCGGCCGACGACTGGAGCCACTTCCCCCTGGGCGACCCGATCGCCCGCCTCAAGCAGCACCTGATCAAGAGCGGCCAGTGGTCCGAAGAGGAACACGCCGCGGTCAGCGCCGAGCTCGAAGCCGAGGTCATCGCCGCACAGAAACAGGCCGAGCAGTACGGCACCCTCGCCGGCGGGCAGATCCCCAGCGCCGCCACCATGTTCGAGGATGTGTACAAGGAAATGCCCGAGCACCTGAAGCGCCAACGCCAGCAACTGGGGATCTGACATGAACGATCACAACAACAATATCCAGTTGGAAACCGCCATGACCACAACCACCATGACCATGATCCAGGCCCTGCGCTCGGCCATGGATGTGATGCTTGAACGTGACGACAACGTGGTGGTGTTCGGCCAGGACGTCGGTTATTTCGGCGGCGTGTTCCGCTGCACCGAAGGCCTGCAGAACAAGTACGGCACCTCGCGGGTGTTCGACGCACCGATCTCCGAAAGCGGCATCGTCGGCGTCGCCGTCGGCATGGGCGCCTACGGCCTGCGCCCGGTGGCGGAAATCCAGTTCGCCGACTACGTCTACCCGGCCTCGGACCAGATCATCTCCGAAGCCGCGCGCCTGCGTTATCGCTCGGCCGGCCAGTTCACCGCGCCCATGACCCTGCGCATGCCCTGCGGCGGCGGCATCTACGGCGGCCAGACCCACAGCCAGAGCATCGAGGCGATGTTCACCCAGGTCTGCGGCCTGCGCACGGTGATGCCGTCCAACCCCTACGACGCCAAGGGCCTGCTGATCGCCTCCATCGAAAACGACGACCCGGTGATTTTCCTCGAGCCCAAGCGCCTGTACAACGGCCCGTTCGACGGCCACCACGACCGCCCGGTAACCCCTTGGTCGAAACACCCGTCGGCCCAGGTGCCGGACGGCTACTACAAAGTGCCGCTGGATGTCGCCGCCATCGCCCGCCCGGGCAAGGACGTCACCGTGCTGACCTACGGCACCACGGTGTATGTCTCGCAAGTAGCCGCCGAGGAAACCGGGATCGACGCCGAGGTCATCGACCTGCGCAGCCTGTGGCCGCTGGACCTGGAGACCATCGTCAAGTCGGTGAAGAAGACCGGCCGTTGCGTGGTGGTCCACGAAGCCACCCGCACCTGCGGTTTCGGCGCCGAGCTGGTGTCGCTGGTGCAAGAGCATTGCTTCCATCACCTGGAAGCGCCGATCGAACGTGTGACCGGTTGGGACACCCCCTACCCGCACGCGCAAGAGTGGGCGTATTTCCCTGGCCCGTCCCGTGTGGGCGCGGCTTTGCAACGGGTCATGGAGGTCTGAATGGGCACGCACGTTATCAAGATGCCGGACATCGGCGAAGGCATCGCGGAAGTTGAACTGGCCCAGTGGCACGTCAAGGTCGGCGACCTGGTGGTCGAGGACCAGGTGCTGGCCGACGTCATGACCGACAAGGCCATGGTCGATATCCCCTCCCCGGTGCACGGCAAGGTCATCGCCCTGGGCGGCCAGCCCGGCGAAGTCATGGCGGTGGGCAGTGTGTTGATCAGCATCGAGGTCGAAGGCGCCGGCAACCTCAAGGCGTCCGATCAGGTGCTCAAGGAACCTGCTGCTATTAAAGAAGCAGCACCGGCGGTCGCGGCGCCCAAGGTCGAAGCCGCGCCAGCGGTGCAAAGCCAACCCGCCGCCGCGTGCCGCCCCGCGCCACAAGCGCCGGTCGCCCGCGACGCCGACGAGCGCCCGCTGGCCTCCCCGGCCGTGCGCAAGCACGCGCTGGACCTGGGCATCCAGCTGCGCCTGGTGCAGGGCAGCGGCCCCGCCGGACGCATTCTCCACGACGACCTGGACGCCTACCTGGCCCAGGGCACGCAGCGCGCCCAGGGCGGTTCGGCGCCGAGCGGCTACGCCGAGCGCCACGACGAGGAGCAGATCCCGGTGATCGGCATGCGCCGCAAGATCGCCCAGCGCATGCAGGAAGCCACCCAGCGCGCCGCGCACTTCAGTTATGTCGAGGAAATCGACGTTACCGCGGTGGAAGAACTGCGCGCGCAGCTCAATGAAAAACACGGCGCCAGCCGCGGCAAGCTGACCCTGCTGCCGTTCCTGGTGCGGGCCATGGTCGTGGCGTTGCGCGAGTTCCCGCAAATCAATGCGCGCTACGACGACGAAGGCCAGGTCATCACCCGCCACGGCGCGGTGCATGTAGGCGTGGCCACGCAAAGCGACGTCGGCCTGATGGTGCCGGTGGTCAAGCATGCCGAAGCCCGCAGCCTGTGGGACAGCGCCGCGGAAATCGCCCGTCTGGCGAACGCCGCGCGCAACGGCAAGGCCTCTCGCGACGAACTCTCCGGCTCGACCATCACCCTGACCAGCCTCGGCGCGTTGGGCGGCATCGTCAGCACCCCGGTGCTGAACCTGCCGGAAGTGGCGATCGTCGGGGTGAACAAGATCGTCGAACGGCCGATGGTGATCAAAGGCCAGGTGGTGATTCGCAAGATGATGAACCTCTCCAGTTCCTTCGATCACCGGGTGGTCGACGGCATGGACGCGGCGCTCTTCATCCAGGCCATCCGCGGCCTGCTCGAACAACCCGCCATGCTGTTTATGGACTGATGATCACTGGAGCATCCATGCAACAGACTCTCAATACCCAATTGCTGATCATCGGCGGCGGCCCTGGCGGCTATGTGGCGGCGATCCGCGCCGGCCAACTGGGCATCTCGACCATCCTGGTGGAAGGCGCGGCCCTGGGCGGCACCTGCCTGAACATCGGCTGCATTCCGTCCAAGGCGCTGATCCATGTCGCCGAACAGTTCCACCAGACCCGCCATCACAGCCAGGGCTCGGCCCTGGGCATCAACGTCTCGGCGCCGACCCTGGACATCGGCAAGAGCGTGGAATGGAAAGACGGCATCGTCGACCGCCTGACCACCGGCGTCGCTGCGCTGCTGAAGAAGCACAAGGTCCAGGTGATCCATGGCTGGGCCAAGGTCGTCGACGGCAAGACCGTGGACATCGAAGGCGCCGACACCCGCATCCAATGCGAGCACCTGCTGCTGGCCACCGGCTCGAAAAGCGTCAACCTGCCGATGCTGCCGCTGGGCGGGCCGATCGTCTCGTCCACCGAAGCCCTGGCGCCCAAGACCCTGCCCAAGCGCCTGATCGTGGTCGGCGGCGGTTATATCGGCCTGGAACTGGGCATCGCCTACCGCAAGCTCGGCGCCGAGGTCAGCGTGGTCGAAGCCCAGGACCGTATCCTGCCGGCCTATGACGCCGAGCTGACCCAACCGGTGCTGGAGTCGGTGAAGCAGCTGGGGATCAAGCTGTACCTCAAGCACAGCGTCGAAGGCTTCGATGCCGCCGGCAACACCCTGCAAGTGTGCGACCCGAACGGCGAACGCCTGGACCTGGACACCGACCGGGTACTGGTGGCGGTCGGGCGCAAGCCGAACACCCAGGGCTGGAACCTGGAGGCCCTGAACCTGGAGATGAACGGTTCGGCCATCCGTATCGACAAGCGCTGCCAGACCAGCATGCGCAACGTCTGGGCCATCGGCGACGTCGCCGGCGAACCGATGCTCGCGCACCGGGCCATGGCCCAGGGCGAGATGGTCGCCGAACTGATCGCCGGCCAGCACCGGGAATTCAACCCGACGGCCATTGCCGCGGTGTGCTTCACCGACCCGGAACTGGTGGTGGTCGGCAAGACCCCGGACGAGGCCAAGGCTGCCGGCCTGGACTGCATCGTGTCGAGCTTCCCGTTCGCCGCCAACGGTCGTGCCATGACCCTGGAATCGAAAAGCGGGTTCGTGCGGGTGGTGGCGCGCCGCGACAATCACCTGATCGTCGGCTGGCAGGCGGTAGGCGTCGGCGTGTCCGAGCTGTCCACGGCCTTCGGCCAGTCCCTGGAAATGGGCGCGCGCCTGGAAGACATCGCCGGCACCATCCACGCCCACCCGACCCTGGGCGAGGCGGTGCAGGAAGCGGCGCTGCGCGCATTGGGACACGCGTTGCATCTATAAGCGCAACACCGGAGGGAAAACCCGTCTCTGTAGCCGCTGCCGCAGGCTGCGATAAGGTCCGCAGGACCTTCCTGGGGCCTCAAGAGCGGCGCCCGCTCTGCGGTCGAACGCAGCCTTCGGCAGCGGCTACAGGAGATTGTCAGGCGTCGATGGGAGGATTCATGAGCAGGCTACGTTTTTTTGCTCCTCCTCCCATCGCCCGGGATGCGGTGCCCCCCCGGAATGCAGTATTGTTGTGCCCATCCAAAAAACGTCAGAAGCCTTGAGCCGTTGCGACGGTTGTTAAGCGATAGAGGGTGTCATGGGTAACGAAAGCATCAATTGGGACAAGCTGGGTTTTGACTACATCAAGACAGACAAGCGCTATCTGTCGCACTGGCGTAACGGCGAGTGGGACGCAGGCACCCTGACCGACGATAACGTGCTGCACATCAGCGAGGGCTCCACCGCCCTGCACTATGGCCAGCAGTGCTTCGAGGGCCTCAAGGCCTACCGCTGCAAGGACGGCTCGATCAACCTGTTCCGCCCGGACCAGAACGCCGCCCGCATGCAGCGCAGCTGCGCCCGCCT
Source organism: Pseudomonas chlororaphis (assembly GCF_001921865.1). Lineage (GTDB taxonomy): Bacteria > Pseudomonadota > Gammaproteobacteria > Pseudomonadales > Pseudomonadaceae > Aquipseudomonas > Aquipseudomonas chlororaphis_D. The sequence goes on along the minus strand of NZ_MSCT01000009.1, from coordinate 302,807 downwards.
GCTGATGCCGCAGGTCTCCACCGAGCAGTTCGTCGAAGCCTGTAAAGCCGTGGTCAAGGCCAACGAGCGCTTCATCCCGCCTTACGGCACCGGCGGCGCGCTGTACCTGCGCCCGTTCGTGATCGGCGTGGGCGACAACATCGGCGTGCGCACCGCCCCCGAGTTCATCTTCTCGATCTTCGCCATTCCGGTCGGCGCCTACTTCAAGGGCGGCCTGACCCCGCACAACTTCCTGATCTCCACCTTCGACCGCGCGGCGCCACAAGGCACTGGCGCGGCCAAGGTCGGCGGCAACTACGCCGCCAGCCTGATGCCGGGCTCGGAAGCCAAGAAGAAGCACTTCGCCGACTGCATCTACCTCGACCCTTTGACCCACTCGAAGATCGAGGAAGTCGGTTCGGCCAACTTCTTCGGCATCACCCACGACGACAAATTCGTCACGCCGAAGTCGCCTTCGGTGCTGCCGGGCATCACCCGCCTGTCGCTGATCGAACTGGCCCAGACCCGCCTGGGCCTGGAAGTGGTCGAAGGCGACGTGCTGATCGACAAGCTGTCGGACTTCAAGGAAGCCGGCGCCTGTGGCACCGCCGCGGTGATCACGCCGATCGGCGGCATCGAGTACCAGGACAAGCTGCACGTGTTCTACAGCGAAAAAGAAGTCGGCCCGATCACCCAGAAGCTCTACAAGGAGCTGACCGGCGTGCAGACCGGCGACGTCGAAGCGCCAGCCGGCTGGATCGTCAAGGTCTGACCTGACACCCTGCCCGTACCAAAAAGCCCGCCCTTCGCTGCTGCGAAGGGTGGGCTTTTTCATGGGCGCGCCCCAGGGCGCCAACCGCTGCCCCTAGCCGACGGCGGCCACGTTCGGCGGCAGGAGAATATCGACCGCCTTCTGCTTTCCGTAGTACTTGTCGACCAGGGAAAACAGGATCGCCGCGGTCTTGATATCGACCACCCCGGTCACGCTTTGCGGGTGGAAGCGCATCTGGAAGGCCCTGACCACGTCGTCCATCTGCTCGTCCAGATAGCCATAGCCGTAGACCTCGAGGGCCTTGGCCACTTGCAGCATGGTCGGCGGCGCCAGCTCGAAGCGCGCCAGGTAGTCGTTGGTCAGTTGCTCGTCGGGCCAGGCGCCGATCCCCGCTTCGGCGAGGCGCTGCCAGGGGAAGAACGGCCCCGGATCGATCTTGCGCCCGGGGGCGATGTCCGAGTGCCCGACAACGTCGGTCGGCTGTATGTCGTACTTCTCGATAAGGTCGCGGCTCAGGCTGATCAGCAGCTCGATCTGGCGCTCGTTGTAGGGTTCGCCCAGCAATTTCCCGGTGTCCTTGTCCCAGCCGGCGTTGACGATCTCGATGCCGAGCGAGGTGTCGTTCAGGTTGCTGCGGTTTTTCCACTGGCTTACGCCGGCGTGCCAGGCGCGGTCGTGGTCGTCGACCAGTTGCAGGGCAATCGGCAGGCCCTTGTGCGACTGCGGCTGGTCGGCGATCAGGTAGTTCGCGCTGACCAGGTCCGATTGCGTGAGGACTTCCAGGGACTGCTGCTGATCGAGCGCCGTGTAGTGCAGGACCAGGAAACGAATCCGGTTGTTCTTGGCGACCGACCTCTCGCCCTTCGAGAGGACGTAACCGTTTTTCTCCGTCAGTGTCGCGTTGTGGGTGTCTTTGGTGCTGCTACAACCGGCCAGTGCCAATAAGAGGCCCAGGCCTACCGTGTACTTCTTCATAACCCGCCCTTGAACGTTGCCTTCCTGTTCCCCCCGCCCCTGTTCGGAAGACGACATGTATTAACCACGGTCCGTCATTGTTCTTGTGGTTTTATGCGGGGGGCTTGAATGCTAGGGGCATGAAGAAAGCGCTGTCTTTAAGATAAGTCCTAAAAGCCTTGAATCGGCCGCCAGCCAGGCGGCCTACTCGTCGAGCCGGTTCAGGGCGCAATACTCGCTCCAGGCCATAGTGGCGAAGTCGGCGATTTCCCGGTGTGCCTCGAGGCGCCAGGCCCGAAGCTCCTCCGGCGAACGGGCCAGCAGCTGCAGGCTCAACTCCCAGGGTGCCAGGCCCTGGGCCGCGGCCGCTTCGTCGAAAGCCTGCTGGGCCGCGGCACTGCGTTGGGCGGCCGGCAGCCCTGCCAGCCACCGGCGCACGTCGCAGCGTTGGTCGATGAAGATTTCCAGGGCCAAGGCATTGCGGTCTTCGTTGAGCGACATAAGCCGTATCGACAATCGTCAGCACTGGACGGGCCGCACGCGGCCGCCCAGCCAGAAACGGGGCACGGCCGCGCCATGGCGGCGCATCCGGGGATGAGGGCATGCCGCGCTACGGCACGCCCGGTGCGGGTGAAGGGTCGCGCTTACTGGTGCTGGACCTGGAACATCGAGTTCACCTGGACCCGCGCCAGCATGCGCTCGGCCCCGCCGCCGCGGCGCATGCCGCGCACCGGGCAGGCGTCGAGGTAATCGAGGCCGATCGCCAGTTTCAGGTGCCGCTCGGGCCGGGCCAGTTGATTCGTCACGTCGAAGCTGTACCAGCCGTCGTCGATCCAGGCCTCCGCCCAGGCGTGGCTGGCCAGGTGGCTTTCGTCCTCGGTGCACAGGTAGCCGGAGACGTAACGCGCGGCGATCCCCAGGCTGCGGGCGCAGGCCAGGAAAGCATGGGTGTGGTCCTGGCAGACCCCGACCCGCCCGGCGAAGGCCTCGGCCGCGGTGGTGTCCACCGTGGTCGCGCCCGGGCTGTAGGCCATGTGCCCGGCCAGGGCATGCATCAGCTCGATCAGTGCCGCGCGGTCGCGGCGCGCCCCGCAGTGCTGCACGGCAAAGGCGCCGAGGGCGGCGTCGGCCTTAGTCAGCGGGCTGCTGCGCAGGAATGGCAGCGGCGACTGGCTGTCGTGCTCCATCTCCCGGGTCTCGTCGATTTCCACCTGGCCATAGGCCGTCAGGGCAATCGCGCCGTGGGGCTCGTCCAGGGTCAGCACATGCAGGATGTTGCCGTAGGGATCGAGCTGGCTGCGCACCCGGCGCGGCAGTTCCAGGTGCCATTCGAGGATGCGCTGGCGCTCGCTGTCCCGCGGGGTCAGGCGCAGGAACTGAATGCTGGTGCAGACTTCATCGGCGTAGCTGTAGGTGGTGTCGTGGCGTATGGAAAGTTTCATACGACCTCCAGGTAGGATTCGTGGACGGTCTGCCCCAGATGGCGGATCTGGGCAATGAAGTCGGTCAGCCACAGGTGCAGCCCCGAACCGAGGATCTCGTCGATCCCGGTGTAGCGCAGCCGCGCGTTCAGCTCGGCGGCCAGGCGCTGGGCCGGGCGGCCGTTGCTGCCCGGCAGGCTGGCGAGGATCTGGTCCAGCTCCTCGACGCAGGCATGCAGCGAACGCGGTACGTCGGCGCGCAACAGCAGCATCTCGGACACCTGCTCGGCGCCCGGCGCGTTGCGGTAGATCTCGTTGAACGCCTCGAACGACGACAAGGCGCGGAGCAAGGCGCTCCACTGGTAGTAGCCGCGGGCCGAGTTGTCGCTGACCTCCTCCGACTCCTCGCCGAACATCTCAAAGCGCACGTCCAAGAGGCGCAGGGTGTTGTCGGCGCGCTCGATAAAGGTGCCCAGGCGAATGAAGCAATAGGCGTCGTTGCGCATGATGGTGCCCGAGGTCGCGCCGCGGAACAGGTGCGAGCGCTCCTTGACCCACTCGCAGAAGTGGCTGATGCCGTAGCGCCCCAGGCCGTTCTTGGCGATGTTGCGCATTTCCAGCCAGGTGGCGTTGATGTTTTCCCACATGTCCGCGGTGATCCGCCCGCGCACCGCGTGGGCGTTGGTCCGCGCCGCCCGCAGGCAGCAATAGATGCTGCCGGGGTTGGTCTCGTCGAGGGCGAAGAAATGCAGCATGCGCTCGGTGTTCAGCTCGCCGTAGCGCTGGTTGTAATCGTCCAGGGTGCCGGCGGCCAGCAGCGACATCGCCAGCTCGGCATGACCGTCGGTGCGCCCCGCTTGGGGCATCAGCGACAGCGAGTAACTGACTTCGAGCATGCGCGCCAGGTTCTCGGCACGCTCCAGGTAACGGGACATCCAGTAGAGGTCCGCAGCGGTTCTTGAAAGCATGGCTTAATCCTCCACTACCCAGGTGTCCTTGGTGCCGCCGCCCTGCGACGAGTTCACCACCAGCGAGCCTTCGCGCAAGGCCACGCGCGTCAGGCCGCCGGGCACCAGGCGGGTTTCGCTGCCCGACAAGACGAACGGGCGCAGGTCGATATGTCGTGGGGCGATGCCGTTCTCGACAAAGGTCGGGCACGTCGACAGCGACAGCGTCGGCTGGGCGATATAGGCCTCCGGGCGGGCCTTGAGCCGGGCGCGGAAGTCTTCGATTTCCGCCGCCGTGGAGGCCGGCCCCACCAGCATGCCGTAGCCGCCGGAGCCCTGGGTTTCCTTGACCACCAGCTCCGGCAGGTGGGCCAGCACGTGGGACAGCTCCGCCGGCTTGCGGCATTGCCAGGTCGGCACGTTCTTCAGGATCGGTTCCTCGCTCAGGTAGAAGCGGATCATGTCGTCGACATAGGGGTAGATCGACTTGTCGTCCGCCACCCCGGTGCCCACTGCGTTGGCCAGCACCACGTTGCCGCAACGGTAGGCGGCGATCAGCCCAGGCACGCCGAGCATCGAGTCGGGGTTGAACGACAAGGGGTCGAGGAAGGCGTCGTCGAGCCGGCGGTAGATCACGTCCACCGCCTGGGCGCCGGAAGTGGTGCGCATGAATACCCGGTCGTCGCGCACGAACAGGTCGGCGCCTTCCACCAGCTCCACGCCCATCTCGCGGGCAAGGAAGGCGTGCTCGAAATAGGCGCTGTTGAAACGCCCGGGGGTCAGCACCACCACCGTCGGGTTGTCCAGCGGGCTGGAGCTTTTCAGGGTGTCGAGCAACAGGTTCGGGTAGTGGTCGATGGGCGCCACGCGCTGCGCGGCGAACAGCTCGGGGAACAGGCGCATCATCATCTTGCGGTCTTCGAGCATGTAGCTCACGCCGCTGGGGGTACGCAGGTTGTCTTCCAGCACGTAGTAGCTGCCGTCGCCGTCGCGCACCAGGTCGACGCCGGAGATATGCGAATAGATATTGCGGTGCAGGTCCAGGCCCTGCATCGCCACCTGGTAACCCTCGTTGGCCAGCACCTGTTCGGCCGGGATGATGCCTTCCTTGAGAATGCGTTGCCCGTGGTAGATGTCGGCCAAGAACAGGTTCAAGGCCTGGACCCGCTGGATGCAGCCGCGCTCGACGTTGCGCCATTCGCTGGCCTTGATGCTGCGCGGAATGATATCGAAGGGAATCAGCCGTTCAGTGCCTTGCTCGTCACCGTACAACGTGAAGGTGATGCCAGCGCGGTGGAACAGCAGGTCGGCTTCGCGACGACGCTGGTCCAGCAGCTCCAGGGGCGTGTCCGCCAGCCACCGGGCGAACTCCTGGTAATGGGGGCGGCAGCCACCACTGGCATCATACATTTCGTTAAAAAAAGCACGGGACATACCCCAACTCCTCGCCGTGGTTTAAACGGCTTTTTATTTAAACGCTCTGCTTCAATAAATCGGGCCTTACGCTGGGCGATAGATACTGTTCCGTTAAGCACCTCATTGTGCGTGTTGAATATCCCGATCGATGCAGTCGGGACTCCCCCTTAATTGACGCCAGTCGTTTGGCGAAACTTCTCGCATGGATTTTTGGCAATGGATCGCCCGCGCTGACGTCCATTGGGTATGGAAATTCGCCACCTCCTTTTTTGGTTTTAATATGAACTTTCAAACTGAAAGTTTTCCGAAACTTCAACAGCACACTTCGTTTGAATTCAAAGGCTGTCTATCTGCTTTAGCAATCGCTGTGCCCAAACCCTGTTCCCTCTCGATAAAATCCTCGCGGATAAAACCACGGCCCTGCGACGACAGATTGACCCGGCCCATGACGGACGCCTTTCCAGCTTGAGGCTGAAACGTTTTATCCCTGGGGCCGCGAAAACCGCGTTGCACAACACTGGCGCGAACGAAAAGAGGGCAGAAACTGTCGAGGAAGGATTTTTTGCCCTGACAAGGGGATTTTTCGCAAAGCAGCGGATAACGCTTTGCGCAAAGCAAGAGTTGATGCGGCCTGCCGAGAAAAAGAACGGCGCACCATTAGCGGTCTGGAAAACGCACCAACGATGAACGAAACACCCAACAGGGCCAACTATTGGCGCAATTTTCGATTTGCGCCAGCGCTAGTTTGTAAAACTGTCGGACACAATCGAGTCGAATCTTTTCGACCGCGCCCGGTTCGCGCCTGAAGGATTAACGTTCGCCGAATTTATCCGCTGAAGCGGACATTGCGTTGTTTATCGATTTGGCGCTAAAGCACGTGCAGATGCCCAACGATCATCCGCACCGCATCTTCCGGCGTCAGCACCGCCGTATCCAGTTGCAAGCGCTCGCCGCTCCAGGGCTGGTACTCATGATCGAGCACCGACTGCCAGCTCGGCGGACGCAGGCCGGGCACGTCCAGCTCGCGGTTCTCCACTCGGCGTCGGTGCTCGGCGGCATCCGTGCAGACCACCTCGACATCGAGCAGGTGAACCTGCCCGGCCTCGGCAACGCTCCGCCAGGCCTCACGGCTCTCGTCGACCGGATTGACGCAGTCGGCCACCACCGCGTGCCCCAGGGCCAGGTTGCTGCGGGCCAGGGCATTGGCGACCTCGTACCCGGCCTTGCCGACATCCGCCAACCCGCCGTTGCGCAGCGCTTGCTCGATCGTGTCGACCCGCACATAAGTCGCCCCCAACTGGCGGGCCAGGGTCCGGGCGATGGTGGTCTTGCCGGTGCCGGGCAGGCCACTGAAGACGATAAGCATGGTGAAGGCTCCAGGCGGATGCAGAGGCAGGTCAGAGGAATGTCAGGAGGTCCGCGCCGATGGGCTTGCCGGTCTGGAAGCACTGACGGCGCGGGCGGCCGGGCTGGCCGGCTCGGCCAGCTGAAGGGCGAACCGGCGGGCCAGTTCCTTGCGCCCCAGCGTGGTCAACCCCAGCGCCCGGCTGTCCAGGTCCTGGGTCAGCCATTGGCGCCGGATGGCCTGCTGCAACAACGCGGCCCCCAGCGCACCGCCCAGGTGCGGACGGCGCATGCTCCAGTCCAGGCACGGGCAGGCAAAGCGCCGACGCAAGCCGGCCAGGGCCTGCGCATCGATCCCCAACCCGGCAAAGAACTCCACGCCTGCCGCGCTCACGTGGTACTCCCCGGCGTCCTCCTGCGGCTCCAGCAACCAGCCGGCTTGCAGCAGGCGATCATGCAACTGCACCGCCAGGGTGCCGGCCATATGGTCGTAGCAGGTCCGGGCGAACTGCAGGCGGTCCGGGGTACGCGGGCTGAAGCCCGGCGCGAGGTTGTGGCCGATCACCATCAGCGCCTCCAGGGCCTGGGCCACGCGCGGGTCGGCAAGGCTGTAGTAACGGTGGCGACCCTGGATATGCAGGCGCACCAGGGCCAGCTCCTTGAGCCTGCCCAGGTGCGCGCTGGCCGTGGAGGCGCTGACCTCGGCGATCGCCGCCAGCTCGGTGCTGGTGCGCGCATGGCCATCCATCAACGCGCAGAGCATTTTCGTCCGCGCCGGTTCGGCAATCGCCGCGGCGACCTGGGATACCGCGCTGTCGTGCTGTTGTGCATGCATAGTTCGCTCCCGGACGAATCGTGCCCCTCGCAGGTTGCCGATAGTAGCAACACTTTCTCCCTCGCGAATAAGGCCGCACGCCATGGACCCGCTCACCGCCGTCACCCACGCCGACCCCTACCCTTACTACGCCAGCCTGCGGACCCGGGCCGGACTGGCTTTCGACCCCGCATCGGGGCTGTGGCTGGCCAGCAGCGCCGAAACCGTGGCCGCGGTGCTGGCCCACCCGCAATGCCGGGTGCGCCCCGCTCATGAACCGGTGCCCCGGGCCATCGCCGAAGGCGCCGCCGGCCAGGTCTTCGCCCGACTGATGCGGATGAACGACGGCGAGCGCCAGCGTTGCCCGCGGGCCGCCGTCGAGCCGGCCCTGGGCCAGGTGCACGCCGAGGACCTCCGCCAGCGGGTAAGCGCCCTGCTGCCGGGCCTGCCGAGCGCTGCCAGCGCCAGGCTGCACGACGCCCAGTTCCTGTTGCCGGTGGCGGTGGTCGCCGGGCTGCTGGGTTTTCCCGACCAGCCGCTGCCGGCGCTTGCCGGCCTTACGGCGGACTTCGTCGCCTGCCTGTCGCCCACCAGCAGTCCGGCGCAGCTCGCGGCCGCCCACGGAGCGGCCGAGCAACTGGCGGTGCGGTTCGCCGCCCTGCTCGATCAGGCGCCCGTCAGCCCGTTGTTGCAGCGGATCGTCAGCGGCTTTGCCGGCCAGCCGCGCGACCGTCTGATCGCCAACCTGATCGGCCTGTTGTCCCAGGCCTTCGAGGCCAGCGCCGGGCTGATCGGCAACAGCCTTTGCGCCCTGCTGGGCGATAGCCGGTTACGTGCGCAACTGCGCGCGGCGCCCGAGCGGGTCGACCTGCTGCTGGCCGAAGTGCAGCGCATCGATCCGCCGGTGCAGAACACCCGGCGTTTCGTCGTCGCGCCCTGCACCCTCGCCGGGGCGACGCTCGCCCCCGGGGATGTGGTGCTGGTGCTGCTGGCCTCGGCCAATCGCGACCCACAGTTGAACCCGCAGCCGGACCGCCTGCTGCTGGAGCGCCCGGAACGCCGCAGTTTCAGCTTCGGCAGCGGCCGCCACCAGTGCCCCGGCCAGGCCCTGGCCCTGGGCATCGCCAGTGCCGTGGTCGGCGCGCTGCTGCCACACACGGACCTGATCGGCCCCAACGTCGGCTGGACCTACAAACCGTCGCTCAACGGGCGCATTCCCCTGTTCCACACTCTGCCGGAGACCCGCCGATGATCGCCGTGATTTTCGAAGTCCTGCCGCACCCGCACCACCGCCAGCGTTACCTGGACATTGCCGCCACCCTGCAACCGCTGCTGCTGGAGATCGACGGCTTCATTGCCATCGAACGCTTCCAGAGCCTCGCCGATCCGGACAAGCTGCTGTCCCTGTCGTTCTGGCGCGACGAGCAGGCCGTCGCCGCCTGGCGCGCCCTGGAACGGCATCGCGGGGCCCAGGCCCTGGGGCGCACGCAGCTGTTCGCCGATTACCGGCTGCGGGTCGCCGCGGTGGCCCGCGACTACGGGTTGGACCAACGCCAGCAAGCGCCGGCGGACAGCCGCCAGGCCCATGCCGGGTAATACGGCGGGACGCTCATTCGGCCAATGAATGGTGCTCAGAAGGTCGCCGGGCTTCTGCTAGGGTCATCCGGCCCCGTAGACAAGGACCCCGACCATGAACCCGACCACCCGCCACGCCCTGACGCTCAACGGCATCGAACTGCACGTGCACGCCGCCGGCCCGCTGGACGGACCGCCGGTGTGGCTGCTGCACGGTTTTCCCGAGTGCTGGTATTCGTGGCGCAAACAGATCGCGCCGCTGGCTGGCGCCGGCTACCGGGTGCTGATCCCGCAGATGCGCGGCTACGGCGACAGCAGCGCCCCCGAGGACGTGGCGGCCTACGACGTGCTGACGCTGTGCGCGGACATCCAACAGGCGATGGATGCCCTGGGCCAGCAGCGGGCCTGCATCGTCGGCCACGACTGGGGCGCCGTGGTGGCCTGGCACCTGGCGCTGCTGGAACCGCAGCGGGTGACGGCCCTGGCGACCCTCTCGGTGCCGTTCGCCGGCCGCCCCAGACGCCCGGCCGTGGAGACCATGCGCGAGCTGTTCGCCGAGCGTTTCAACTACATCCTGTACTTCCAGGAACCCGGCGTCGCCGAACAGGAACTGGACGCCGACATCGATCGAACCCTGCTGCACTTCATGCACGACTGCGAACGCCTGCTGGACGCCAAAAGCCCCCAGGCCCGGCTGTTCGACGGCATGCCGGCGCATCAGGCGCCGCCCGCCTGGTGCAGCGCCGAGGACTTCGCAGAGTACCGCCGCACCTTTGCCGGGCGCGGCTTTCGCGGCGCCCTGAACTGGTACCGCAACTTCGAGCGCAACTGGCAACGCACCGCGCACCTGGGCGAATGCCAGGTGACCCAACCCACGCTGTTCATGATCGGCGACCGCGACCCGGTGGGCCAACTGGAAGCCCGGACCCTGGAGCGTATGCCCGGCAAGGTGCCGCACCTGGAACAGCATCGGCTGAAGGATTGCGGGCACTGGATCCAGAGCGAACGGGCCGAAGAGGTCAATCGGCGGTTGCTGGCGTTTCTTGGGAGAAACCATGCCTGACGCCCTGTTCAATGTACGAGGCAGTCTGATGATGACTACTCGGAACCGGGCAAGGACAGCGGACATTGGATGGCCTGCGTCACGCGATCTGCCGAAGTCTGCGCACGCTGAACCGCCGATCACTGCCTGCCCATTCGCTACATAACCGTGCCCCTTGAGCGTGCCGGCAACCTCTGGAAAAGCTGCTGCGAAAAACGCCATGTGGATTAAGATTGCTAAGTGCTACTTAATCGCCGGACACCCCCTGACATGCAGCACCCTGCTCAATGACTCCGTATCAACTTGGCCTCGGCGCGGCACTGGCGCTGTTGCTGGTGGGGGCGCTGCTGCACCGCGAGCATGTCGCGCGCCGGCAACTCAAGCGTTATCGCACATTGCTCGAGGGCTTGCCCGACAGCGTGCTGGTCGTCGACGCGGCAGGCACCGTGCGTCAGCACAACACGGCCGCCCGCAAACTCCTGGCCCCCGCCAGCCAGGCCAGGACCGATAACCTGCTCGCCGGCACGTCCCTGGCACACTGGCTGCCCGACCTCGACCCGGCCTGCGCCGCAGGCCGGCATCCGCGCGTGCGGGTCGTGCGCAACGGCGGCGAACTCCTCTCGCTGGACCTCACCTGCCTGCCCGCCCCCCAGGGCGGCGAGCGGCTGCTGCTGATCCACCCGGCCCCCGCCCCCACAGGCCAGCTCGACGACGCCGAACGTTATAAACGCAGCCAGTACTTCGCCCGCATCGGCACCTGGGACTGGGATGTGGGCACCGAAAAACTGTTCTGGTCGGAGGCCATCTACGGCATGTTCGGCTTCAAGGTCGGCGAGGTGGTCCCGTCCTATGAGCTGTTCTGCTCCTGCGTGCACCCGGATGACCGGGCCAAGGTACGGGCCGGCGAGGTCCGCTGCCTGGAAACCGGGCAGAACCATGACGAGGAATACCGCGTGATCTGGCCCGACGGCAGCGTGCACTGGCTGCGCGAGACCGGCAACGTGGTGAAGAACGTGCACGACACGACGGTGAAGATGATGGGCGTGGTGCGCGACATCACCGAAGAACGCAACTCGGTCCACCAGTTGCACCACCTGGCGCACTTCGACACCCTGACCGGCCTGCCCAATCGCCTGGTCCTGGAAGACCGGCTGTCCCGGGCCCTGGAACAGGCACGGCTGAACGACACCCGGGTGGCGCTGGTCTTCGTCGATCTCAACGGTTTCAAGGCCATCAACGATCGGTACGGCCACGCCGCCGGGGACCGGGTGCTGGCCACCACGGCCAAGCGCTTGCAGAACATGCTACGGGTGTCGGACACCGTGGCGCGGATCGGCGGCGACGAGTTCGTGGTGATCCTGGAAGGCTTGCCGGGCGGCAAGAGCCTGCAGGACGAAGCCCATGCCATCTGCAAGAAGATTTTCCTCGAACTGGCGCCGCCAGTGACCATCGGCGGCGACCAGCACTCCATCGGCAGCAGCCTGGGGGTCGCGGTCTTCCCCGACCATGCGCCGAGCATGGACAAGCTGATCCACATCGCCGACCTGGCCATGTACGAAGCCAAGCGCAGCGGCAACAACCAGTATCGCCTGGGCCGCTGACAAGCAGCGCCGTCAGTCGTCGCGGGTCAGGACTTCCAGCAACTCGATCTCGAACACCAGGTTGGCATTGGCCGGGATCTTGCCCATGGCGCGTTCGCCATAACCCAGGTGCGCCGGCACCAGCAGCTTGCGCTTGCCGCCGACCTTCATGCCCATCAGGCCCTGGTCCCAGCCCTTGATCACCCGCCCGGTGCCGATCACGCACTGGAACGGCTTGCCGCGCTCCCAGGAAGAGTCGAAGGGCGTGCCGTCTTCGAGGAAACCGCGGTACTGGGTGGTGATCAAGGCTCCCTTGACCGCCGCCTTGCCCTCGCCCACTTCAATATCGATGACCTGCAACGACTCGCTCATCCACTCACTCTCTGCTTGATAGCGGCCGGCAATGGCCGCCGAGGGTGCGCAAAATAGCAAATTTCACCCGGCCTTGCTGCCGCGGCGGGCCGAGGCATTTTAAGAATCGTCCCACAGACGCCATGCAATCCGTCGAGCCAGTCTTGCGGCCTTCCTCCAGAAGCCACGCAAGGACGCCCGATGATTGCCACCGCTCGACTGGGCGACAAGCATGCCTGCCCGCTGCCGGGGCACGGCACAACGCCGATTGCCAGCGCCGCCGCCGATGTGATTATCAACGCCATGGGCGCCGCTCGCGTGGGCGACAGGTGCGGTTGCGGCGCGGTCATCACCACGGGTTTTCCTTCGATCCTGATCAACGGACGGCCACTGGCGCACCTGGGCAGCCCGACCAGCCATGGCGGCGTGATTGTCAGCGGGTCGGGCGATACGTTCGGTGGGTTCGTCATGGGCGCTCCGCCAGGAGCAACCATCATCAATTTCGCCCTCCTCGGGGCCATCCGTGCCGATGGATCGGTGGATGATGAACGTATGACGGCTCTGCTGGCCGATCCGCGACTGACGGAAAAGGCCGCGGCAGCGAATGCACTCGTAGATTCCAGGGGCGCCCCCAAGCAACCTTTTCCTTGTCATCACCCGGACCAGCTGGAAGCGCTGGCGAGCTATATCGCAGGTGAAATGAACGTCCACGTCAATGGTCCGTCCGTTCGACAGATGAAGGCTCTGAATAGCTTTAGCCCGACCGAGGAAACACGGAAATACAGGGCACTCCCTTTCTATCTCCGCCTCGGTCAAAGACCTGATTTCTATAGTTTGGCGCTGGGCAAGAGAGCCAAGGCTCTCGCCATTTGGACGGAACGAGTAGGACAGAATCGCCCCTGGGACCACAAACCAAAACTGCGGGCGATGTACAACGGCGTGGTGTGGCACAAGCACGGTGAGCACATCTATTTTTACGATATCTGGTCGAACATCCACTATGGCTATGTAGGCACTGCGGGAGGGCTTTCCGAAAGCGTCTTGCTGGATGGCGCAGGGGCCGAACAAATCGCCTCGGATACCCTGAGAAAGGCCGACGAGTGGGTAACAAAACCCAAGGACGAATGGACACACCTGGGCCCCCATCCGACAGCCAGCCCATGGACAGCCCTGCGATCATGGGACGACGTTGCTGATAGAGTGGCGATCGGTATCGGTATAAAACTCTACAGGCGGCACCCCCACGGAGGCATCACGGCAAAGATGATCATGGACGAAGTACTGGCAGTGCCACCTACGGATTGGGGGAAAGGAATCGATGTCCACAAGTGCCGCTAAATCACGTTCGGGATGTCTGTGGCTGCTACTGATTCCGTTGGTGCCCCTGGCAATCTTTCTCGGACGGATCGCCGTCTTACCCTCCGCAACCGTGCATTACCCCAAAGACGGCAAAGAAGTGCTCAGGTACATCTGGAATGTGCAGCATCGGATAGACAAAGGCGCTCTGCCGCCAGGCGGTTCCATTACGGACTACGGTCATTTGGCCCCTGGCAAAGGGTTTTTCATGGAGGTCGATTGGTGGGGCAAGAACACTCGCCACCACTGCGTCAGTATCGAGCCCAAGTGGCCCAATACCCAGATCTACCTCGATGCGAACGGCGACATTGATTACAGCGAAAACAGCGGTACAGACAAGGACCGGATCCTGCCATGCCAGGGAGGAACGTTTAAACCCTGAAGGCATTTCCTCTCCTCGCCCCTCCCCTCACTTCCCCCTGAACAAACTCCAGACAAACGCCAACAACCCACCCACGGTCGCCACGCCCGCCAGCCAACCCACCAGCGACAGCCCCTGCCAACTCGGCGCGGCCGCGGCGATCTGCGGGCCGAAGGCGATCAATAACGCGCTGGTCAACAGGGCCAGGGACAGCCGGGTCGAGGCCAGGCGCAGGGATTTTTCCAGGCGTTCGACGCCGGGCATGTCGAGGCGCAGGTCGAGCACGCCGTGTTTCAGGCGGTTGATCAGCAGGCGGGTCAGTTGCGGCAGTTCGACGGCGACCCCACGCCCCAGTTCCAGGCCGTCCAGACCCAGGCGGCGGGCGAGTTTCCAACTGAACTGATCCTTGAGCATCTTGCTGATCGCCGGGCGCGCGGCGGCGATCAGGTCCAGTTGCGGGTCGAGCCGGGTGAGCACGCCGTCGGCGGTGACCAGCGCCTTGAACAGCACCAGCAGGTCGGCCGGCAACAGCAGTTGGTATTCGCGCATCAGGCCAAGAAAGTCTTCGATCATCGCGCTCATCTTCAGCGCCTTGCCGCCGTGCCGGCCCATGAATTCGCGCGCCGCCTGTTCGATGGCGGACAGCTCGTGCACCTGCTCGCCGCTCCAGTCGATCAGCACCGCCACCAGCGCTTCGGTGCTGCCCTCGGTCATGGCGCGCATAAAGCCCATGACCTCCAGGCGGCGACGCTCGTCGAGGCGGCCGACCATGCCGAAATCGATAAAACCGACGCGGTTGTCATCCATCGCCCGCAGGTTGCCGGGGTGCGGGTCGCCATGGAATAGGCCGTCTTCGAGCAGCATCTTGATAAACGCCTGGGCCCCGCGCTGGGCCAGCAGGCTCGGGTCCAGGCCTTGCTCGATCAGGGCCTGGCGCTCCAGCGGCGTATGGCTGGGCAAAAACTCCTGGACCAGCAGGCGCTGGCTGCTGTAGCGCCAGTGGATACGCGGGATGGCAATCTGCGGCTGGTCGGCGAAATTCGCCGCCACCGTATCGCAGTGCTGGCCTTCCTGGGTGAAGTCGAGTTCTTCGAGCATGGCCCGGGCCAGTTGCCGGACCAGCTGCCGCGGCTGGTAATGGGCCAGCGCGGCGCTCTCCTCCACCAGCATGGCCATGCCTTCCAACAGCTGCAGGTCGGCGCTCATCTTGCGCCGCAGGCCCGGGCGCTGGACCTTGACCACCACCTCCTCGCCGCTAAGCAAACGGCCGCGATAGACCTGGGCGATGGAGGCCGCCGCCAGGGGCTCGGTGTCGAACTCGGCGAACACCTGGTCCAGCTCGCAGCCCAGGTCCTCGCGCACCTGGCCCTGCAATGTGCTCCAGGGCACGGTCGCGGCGCTGCTGTGCAACGCCTCCAGTTCGCTGATCCAGTGCGGCGGCAGGATATCGCTGCGGCTGGCGAGGATCTGCCCGAGCTTGATAAAGGTCGGCCCGAGTTTTTCCAGGGCCAGGCGCACCCGCTGCGGCGTCGAATCCTGCGGCCGGGCCTCGCCGGCGGCCGGCGACTCGCCCAAGAGACGCCCCAGCCCCAGGCGCAGCAGCACGTCCTGGGCGCCGAACGCCGCCAGCACGGCGATAATCTGATGCACCCGCTTATGGTGCTTGAGGGCGGTCCAGGTGGGTTCGAGCATGGCCGGGGTGATCCTTCAACGGGTGGGTCGGGGAAATGGCGGGTTACCAGAGTCCGACCGCGGCGCCGGCCAATCATTCACCAGAAAGACTTCAGTTCCGGTCACTCTGTAGCGCGCTACCCCATGCCGCCGGCAGCAGACAGCTGACGAAGGCACGACGCAGACTTTATGCTACGCGGCCAGGCCCCAACGGAACCTGCGGGCCAAACGGTTGCCTGAGGCGCAGCCGCGGTTTTTTCGCACCACCCAATACCCGTTTTTCCAGGAGTAAGCCCATGCCCCATGAAGGCAACCTGCTGCAAGCCGCTGTCGTGTTTCTGTTCGCGGCGGTGCTGACCGTCCCCCTGGCCAAGCGCCTGCAACTGGGCGCCGTGCTCGGCTATCTGCTGGCTGGGGTGATCATCGGCCCGGCGGTGCTGGGGCTGGTGGGCAATCCGCAGAGCATCAGCCATGTCTCGGAGCTGGGGGTGGTGTTGCTGCTGTTCATCATCGGCCTGGAGCTGTCGCCGCGCCGCCTGTGGGTGATGCGCAAAGCGGTGTTCGGCGTCGGCCTGGCCCAGGTGCTGCTGACCGGGGTGGTGATCGGCTGCGTGGCGCTGTTCCTGTTCGGCCAGCCGCTGAACAGCGCGATCGTGCTCGGCCTCGGCCTGGCCCTGTCGTCCACCGCCTTCGGCCTGCAGAGCCTGGCCGAGCGCAAGGAACTGACCAGCCCCCACGGCCGCCTGGCGTTCGCCATCCTGCTGTTCCAGGACATCGCGGCGATCCCGCTGATCGCCATGGTCCCGGTGCTCGCCGGGGTCGACCACAACACCAGCAGCGCCGAGGACCTGCGCCACGGCCTGCAAATCCTGGGCAGCATCGCCGTGGTGGTGATCGGCGGGCGCTACCTGTTGCGTCCGGTGTTCCGCATCGTGGCGCGCACCGGCCTGCCGGAAGTCTCCACCGCCACCGCGCTGCTGGTGGTGATCGGCACCGCGTGGCTGATGGACATGGTCGGCGTGTCCATGGCCCTCGGCGCCTTCCTCGCCGGCCTGCTGCTGGCCGACTCGGAGTACCGCCACGAACTGGAAGCGCAGATCGAACCCTTCAAGGGCCTGCTGCTGGGGCTGTTTTTCATCAGCGTCGGCATGGGCGCCAATATCGGCCTGCTGTTCAGCGCGCCGCTGGCGGTGCTGGGCCTGACCCTGCTGCTGATCGGCCTCAAGCTGCCGCTGCTGTACGTGGTCGGGCGCCTGGCCGGCGGCCTCGGGCGCTTGAGCGCGGTGCGCCTGGGCGTGGTGCTAGCGGCCGGCGGCGAATTCGCCTTCGTGGTGTTCAAGATCGGCCGCGACCAAGGTCTGTTCGAGCCGCGCCTGTACGACCTGCTGGTGTTGACCATCACCCTGTCCATGGCCGTGACCCCGCTGCTGCTCCTGGGTTGCGCGCGCTTCCTGCAACCCAAGGCCAAGCCCGTGGAGATGCCTGCCGAATACCGTGAGATCGCCACCGATGCGCCGCGGGTGGTGATCGCCGGCATGGGCCGCATGGGGCAGATCGTCGCGCGGATCCTGCGGGCGCAGAAAATCCCCTTCGTCGCCCTCGACACCTCGGTCGACACCATCGAGCTGACCCGCAGCTTCGGCGGCATGCCGGTGTTCTACGGCGACCCGATGCGCGCGGAGATCCTCAAGGCGGCCAAGGTCGGCGAAGCGGAATACTTCGTCATCGCCACCGACGACCCACAGACCAACATCAACACCGCCGCGGTGGTGCGCAAGCTCTACCCGCACATCAAGATCATCGCCCGCGCGCGCAACCGCCAGCACGTGCACAAACTGGTGGACCTGGGCGCCGAGGCGGTGCGGGAAACCTACTACTCCAGCCTGGAAATGAGCCGCAAGGCGCTGATCGGCCTGGGCCTGACCCACGCCCAGGCGGACTCGCGGATCAAGCGCTTCACCGCCCACGACGAACAGGTGCTGGAAACCCAGCACGCGATCTACGACGACCACGCGAAAATCCTGCAATCGGCCCAGGAAGCCCGGGCCGAATTGGCGCGGTTGTTCGAGGCCGACGCCGAGGACGAACAGGCCGACGGGGTGCTGCCGCCGCCGCGCTGAACATCGGGCCGCGACCTGTTTCCGTGCCTGGCGCCAAACCTGTAGGAGCCAAGCTTGCTGGCGATGCAGGCGCCGCGGTGGGTCAAATACGACGCCATCGCGGGCAAGCCTCGCTCCTACAGGACACGCGGCGCTCCTGACACACTCTGTCAGCCCGCTGCGCTACAGTGCTGGCGCCCCGCCTGCCAATGGACCCGCCGATGACCGCCGCCAGCAACCCCGCCCTCAAGGAAATCTTCAACGTCGAACGCCTGGAACACATCGCCGAGCAGATGCTCGCGGTGTACCCGGACTTCGATCGCCCGGGCTTTCTCGAACACGCGCAACAGGACCTGGCCGAGCTCTCGGTGATGCAACGCCTGGCGCGGGTCAGCGACAGCCTGCACGCCGTGCTGCCGGCGGACCACAAGGCCAATCTCGCCCGGCTGCATGCCCTGGCCCCGCGCCTGAACAGCCGTTTCGTCTGCATGTTCCTGCCGCACTACGTGGCCAGCCACGGCGGCGATGATTTCGAGCGCTCGATGGCCGCGCTGAAATACTTCACCGCCTTCGGCTCCTCGGAATTCGCCATCCGCCCGTTCCTCGCCAGCGACCTGCCGCGCACCCTGGCGGTGCTGCGCGAGTGGGCGCTGGACGCCAACGAACATGTGCGGCGCCTGGCCAGCGAAGGCTGTCGCCCGCGCCTGCCCTGGTCGTTCCGCCTGGAGGCGATCCAGGCCGACCCTGAACTCGCCGCGCCGATCCTCGAATGCCTCAAGGCCGACCCCAGCCTGTACGTGCGCAAGTCGGTGGCCAACCACCTCAACGACATCACCAAGGACCACCCCGACTGGGTGCTGGAGCGGCTCGAAGGCTGGTCCCTGGACCATCCGCACACCGCCTGGATCGTCCGCCACGCCCTGCGCAGCCTGATCAAGCAGGGCAACCGCCGGGCGCTGGCCATCGTCGGCGCCGGGCAAGCGCCGCAGGTAACGCTGCACGGCCTGCGGGTGGAGCCGGCGACGATTCGCCTCGGGGAACGGATCAACCTGTCCTTCGCCCTCGAGTCCACCGCCGACGCCAGCCAGCGCCTGGTGGTCGATTACGCCATCGACTACGTCAAGGCTTCAGGCGGCACCAGCGCCAAGGTCTTCAAGCTCAAGACCTTCACCCTGCCCGCCAAGGCCCGGGAGCCACTGGGCCGCGCCCAGCACATCCGCGAGCTGACCACCCGCCGCCACTATCCCGGCCGGCATGCGCTGCACATCCTGGTCAACGGCGAACGCCTGGGCAGCACCGCGTTCGAGATCCAGGCATGAACCCGAACTTCGTAACAAAATATTTCGCAAAAACCGCTAAAAAAACGCCCGCGACAAAATAACGCAAACCGCCCGCCACGCTGGCGCCCGCGGATAGGGCTTTGTGCCTTATCCGCCGGGGGCTAGCGCCGGATCGCGGGCAGGACCGCTGGCGTCCACCGCAGCGTCTCGATTCGCGCGAAAACGCTCCGACCGAACGAACAGAACCGCTCTATTCCGGGCCTTTCAGCGGGACACATTGTCAGACAATGCTGTCAATCGGTATTGCGATAAATTATCATTTGGCGCCTCCCCCGTTTGCCACCCGCCCCTGGCGCGCGATTCGCGCTACGCGACGTGGCTGATTTCACTGATTCACCCGAGGCGCCCATGTCCCGTTCTGTGTTTTACCGCCCCCTGATCTGCGCCGGTCTGGGGCTGCTCTCCTGGCAGGCCTGCGCGGCCTACCAACCGCAATCGGAAGCCGCCCTGGCCGCCGCGTCCGAGATGGAATGCCAGTTCAATGCCGACCACAGCAGCGACTGCACCACCACCCAGCACTACACCATCCTGACGTCGGCGGGCCGGGAGATGCTGTCGCGTATCGACTTCAGCTCCGCCGAGACCGATGGCTTCGAACTGCTCAAGGCCGAGTCCACCCAGCCGGGCGGCAAGCCCCTCGCGCTGGCATCGGGGCAGATCGATACCCGCACCGCGCCCAACCCGGAACAGGGTTTCCTGCGCGAGAAACAGACGTCGCTGGCCTTCCCCAACCTGCGCGTCGGCACCCGGATCAGCTACACCGTGCGCCAACACTACGCGGCCAAACCGCTGCTGGGAGAGTTCCACGCGATCCTGCAATTCGGCCCCAAGCCCGTGCGCCAGGACAGTTTCAAGATCACCTACCGCGCCACGCGCCCGATCATCTGGCGCAGCGAGCAGATGGACGACTATCGCTTCAGCGCCTCCGCCGACCGGAAAAAACTCACCATCGAGCAGAAGGCGCCGGTCTACCTCAACTACATCAACGAACCCTCGATCGGCTTCATCCAGCGCGTGCCGCGGGTCGAGCTGGGCAGCAGCACCGACGTGCGGGAGTATTTCGGCCCCCTGGCCCAGCGCTACCAGCAGATCCTCGGCGCCAGCCTGCCGCCCGCCGGGGCCAAGGCGGTCGCCGGCCTGCGCGACCTGCCGCCGGCCGAACGAGTGGCCGGGCTGATGCAGTACATCGCCGACAACTACCGCTACCTGGGCGACTGGCGCGCCACCGAGCGCGGCTACGTGCCCTTCGAGCTGGCGCAGATCGAACAGCGCGGCTACGGCGACTGCAAAGACCTGGCGATACTCCTGGCCGCGATGCTTAAGGCCAGCGGGATCAAGGCCGAGACGGCCTGGGTCAGCCGCGAGAATGTCGCGGCGCCGATGCTGATCCCCGGCACCCATGCGCCGAACCACGCCATCGTGCGGGCCGAGGTCGACGGCAAGGTGTGGTGGCTGGACCCGACCAACCCGGTGTTCAACCCGGGCCGCAGCATGCCCGATATCCAGGAGCGCTGGGCCTTTGTCAGCGACGCCAACGGCCAGGTGCGCGAGGACTACATCCCCCTGGAAGCGCCGGACACCAGCCTGGTGCTGGACAAGCAGGAGCATTTCGACAGCAACGGCCAGGCCCGGGTCAACGCACGTATCGAATTCAGCAACATGGAATTGATGCAGCTGATGGTCGCCGACAGCCAGAACGGTATCGCCAGCAACGACCAGAGCCTGTGCGAACGCTTCACCCGGGAACTGCGCGACTGCCAGATCCAGCGCGAACCGACCGCCTTCGTCACCCCCAAGACCTATAAGGTCAAGGCCTCCCTGACCGACCTCAAGCCACTGGAAAACATCTCCGGCAACTACTTCTACAAGGCCCCGGCCCTGGAGGGCGACTGGGACTTCCTGGTCAACTACCGCCGCAACGGCCAACTGGCGGACCTGTACATCGGCGACACCTACACCCTGCGCTACAGCTTCACCCTCTCCGGCGCCCGGCTGGACAAGGACATCCAGGCCTGCAACGTGCGCTCGCCCTGGTTCGACATGGACCTGCGCAGCGAACGGGTCAAGGGCGAGTACCGCTACCACTACCGCCTGAGCCAGAAAAAACGCTGGCTGAGCCACGACGAAATCATCAGTGCGCCGTTCGACGCCATGGTCGGCCAGGCCAAGGCATGCGCCGAACAGACGCGGCAGTTGGTCCAGCTCAAGGCAGCCGGGAAGAACACCTGATCCGCCCGAAGGTCGGGCCAGGGCCTCAGGGCGTTGGCCGACCCAGCATGCGCAGGCAGGCCTCGACGATGGCGCGCACCTGTTCGCGGCTGTCCTTAGGGCGGGCGGCGATCAAATCGTCGGTGGCGCCGTGTACGCCGGCATAGATCAGCGACGCGGCCACCTGCGGATACTCCAGCGTCCAGCAGCCGGCCTGGCGCCCGCCTTCGAGGATGGCCGCCAGTTGCTGGAGGATCGCGCCCTTCTCCGGGTTGCCCCGGTCGTGATGGTGGTGATGGGTATAGACGATGTCGTGCACCCGGTAGGTCGCCAGGTAAGTCTCGACGCTGCTGCCGATCCAGCTGGCGAGGCGACCGACCCAATCGTCTTCGGCGCAGGCATTCACCGCGCTCTCCACCCGCTCCAGGAACTGCGCGGTGTAACGCTCGCCAAGCGCCGTCAGCAGCTCGGCCTTGGAAGCGAAGTAATGATAGAAGGTGCCCTTGGCGACATCGGCCTTGCCCACGATCTCACTGATGGTGGTGGCCTCCACGCCCTGGCTCAGGAACAGCTGTTCGGCCGCCGCCATCAACTCTTCCAGGCGCACTTCGGCCGGCTTGGTTCTCGGGCGCGGCGCCTCGGCTGGCGCTGCATCGGGCTTGGAGCGTTTGACGATCATCTGCGGATTCCGCCTGGCAAACAAAGGTCGCCAGTCTAGGGGAATCGCCTGCTCGCGGCGAATCAAGAACCATTATCATTTCAATTGACCGACGGTCAGTCGGTAATTATCCTGAAGCCCTCTGCTTGCCGTTCGACCTTCCGGGAGACGCTTCATGGATCGTTATCGCCGTACCGCGCTCGTCAGCGCGGCCTACCTGGGGACCTTTCTCGCCTCGCTGGACATCAGCATCGTCAACGTGGCCTTGCCGACCTTGCAGCACGCCCTGAAGACCGACATCGCCGGCCTGCAATGGGTGGTCAACGCCTACGCCATCTGCCTGTCGGCGTTCATGCTGTCCGCCGGCCCCCTGGGCGACCGCTACGGGCACAAGCGCTGCTGGCTGTTCGGGGTGACCCTGTTCACCGCCGGTTCAGCGCTGTGCGCCCTGGCCGGCGACCTGCCGTTGCTGCTGCTCGGTCGGGCCGTGCAAGGCGTGGCCGGGGCGCTGCTGATTCCCGGGGCGATGCCGATCCTCAGCCATGCCTTCCCTGATCCCCGGCAACGCGCCCATGTCATCGGCGGCTGGTCGGCCTTCAGTGCCCTGGCGCTGATTCTCGGCCCCCTGGTCGGCGGCCTGTTGCTGGAGTCGGTCGGCTGGCAAAGCATCTTCCTGATCAACCTGCCGCTGGGCCTGCTCGCCATCGCCCTGGGCGCCTGGGGCATCGCCGAGCGCAAGCACCCCGAGCACGCCGCGCTCGACCCCGCCGGGCAATTGCTCAGCGTGCTCTGGCTGGGCGCCTTGACCTACGGCCTGATCGTCGCCGGGGAGCAAGGCTTCGACGGCCCCGCCGCCCTGCTCTCGCTCGGAGTGGCGGCGCTGGCGCTGCTGGCCTTCGGGCGGGTCGAGCGCAAGGTCCCACGCCCCCTGGTACCCCTTCAGCTGTTCCGCCACCGGCCCTTCGCCGTGGCCAACCTGGCATCGTTCATCCTGGGCTTTTCCTGCTACAGCAGCCTGTTCTTCTTCTCGCTCTTCCTGCAGCAGATCCAGGGCTGGTCCGCGGCCGAAACCGGCGTGCGCATGCTGCCGCAATTCGTGGTCACCGGCTGTGTCTCGGTGTGCTTCGGCCGCCTGAGCGGACGCTGGCCGGTGCAGCCGCTGATGATCGCCGGCTACGGCCTGATCGGCCTGTCCATGACGGCCATGACCGGCTTCGATGGGCACACCCCCTACTGGCTGGTGGGTTCGCTATTCGCCCTGCTCGGCCTGGGCATGGGCCTGGCGGTACCGGCCACCGGCCTGGTGGTCATGGGCTGCGCCCCGCCGGAGCGCGCCGGCATCGCCTCGGCGACCATGAATGCCCTGCGCCAGACCGGCATGAGCGTCGGCATCGCCCTGCTCGGCACCTTGATGAGCGCCCAGGCGGTCCGCCAACTCAGCGCGACGGCTGGCGCCAACGGCTTTGCCGACGCCGCCAGCCTGGCCCGCGAGGCCGTGCACCGGCATCTGCTTCCCGCCCAGTCGCCAGGCTTCGCCGAACTCTATGGCGCGGCCATGACCAGCGGCTTTCACCTGGCCATGCTCGTGGCCGGCGGCATCAGCCTGCTGGCCATGGGGCTGTTGCTCGTCACCCATCGGCAGGCCCGGGTGAGCCTGGCCGACCCGCCTCAGCCGGTCCGGAACAGCTCGCGCTCCTGAGGCCAGGGACTACGAAGCGCCCGGCTCGGCGAGCAGCAAACCCTGCTCGGCCGCGCACAGCTCGACCAGGAAATCCCACACCACCCGCAAGCGCACCGACTTGTGCAGCTCGCGCCGGGTGCTGATCCAGTAGGCGCGCTGGATGCTCTCGCCGGGCAGCAACGGCACCAGTTGCGGGTCGCCGGCGGCCATGTAGCACGGCAGCACGGCGATGCCCAAACCGGAGCGCGCGGCCTGTTGCTGGGCGATCACGCTGGTGCTGTGGAACACCACCTGGGGGTTGCGGCAGAAGCTGCTGAGGAACTTCAGTTCCTGGCTGAACAGCAGGTCGTCGACGTAATCGATCCAGGCATGCCGGCCCAGGTCCTCGCGGCTGCGCAGCGGCGGCGCGCGGTCCAGGTAGGCCTGGCTGGCGTACAGCGCCAGGCGGTAGTCGGTGAGCTTGCGGGTCACCAGCAGGTCGGCGTTGGGCCGTTCCAGGTGGATGCTGATTTCCGCCTCGCGGTTGAGGATGCTAACGAAGCGCGGCACCGCCACCAGCTCCACTTCCAGCCCCGGGTAACGCTCGAACAGGCTGTGCAGGCGGCTGGCCAGGAACATGATGCCCAAGCCCTCGGTGACGCCGACGCGGATCTTGCCCAGGGGCGCCGTGGACTGGGTGATTTCCTCCTGGGCCAGCAGCGCCACATTCTCCATGGCCTCGGCATGCTTGAGCAGGGCCTCGCCGGCCGGCGTCAGCTGGTAGCCCTGGGCGTGCTGGACGAACAGCGCGGTGCCCAGGCTTTTCTCGATCGCCTCGATATGCCGGGCCACCGTGGCGTGAGTGGTCTTCAGCCGTTGGGCCGCGGTCAGCAGACGGCCGCTGCGTTGCAATTCGAGAAAAAACCGCAGGTCGTTCCAGTCGAACATGAGTCTTCCTTGCCGGTCGCCGGTTTAAGGTCGCTGTTTAAAAACGCACAGCGGCTGAGCAAAAACTAACATTCTTTTAACGAAAGCTAACAACTAGGATGACGCCAACAAGAACGATAAAGAAGAGGTCATGGATGCTCCCTGCCTTTGATCCGTACGACTACATCGTGGTCGGCGCCGGCCCCGCCGGCTGTCTGCTGGCCAATCGGCTGTCCGCCAACCCGGCCCACCGCGTCCTGCTGCTCGAAGCCGGCGGCCGCGACAACTACCCCTGGATCCACATTCCCGTCGGCTACCTGTTCTGCATCGGCAACCCGCGCACCGACTGGTGCTTCAAGACCGAAGCCGAACCCGGCCTGCAAGGCCGCAGCCTGAGCTACCCGCGCGGCAAGGTGCTGGGCGGCTGTTCGTCGATCAACGGCATGATCTACATGCGCGGCCAGGCGGGCGACTACCAGCGCTGGGCCGCCGACGGCAACCCCGGCTGGAGCTGGCAGGACGTGCTGCCGCTGTTCAAGAAAAGCGAAAACCATTTTGCCGGCGACTCACCGTTCCATGGCGCCGCCGGCGAATGGCGGGTCGAGCGCCAGCGCCTGTCGTGGCCGATCCTCGATGCCTTTCGCGCTGCCGCCGAACAGAGCGGCATCGCCCACCTCGACGATTTCAACGGCGGCGACAACGAAGGCTGCGGCTATTTCCAGGTCAACCAGAAAGCCGGGGTACGCTGGAACGCCGCCAAGGCCTTCCTCAAGCCGATCCGCAACCGCCCCAACCTGACCGTGCTGACCGGGGTCGAGGTGGATCGCGTGCTCCTGGAAAATGGTCGCGCGGCGGCGGTCAGCGGCCGCCATCAAGGCCAGCAACAGACCTTCAGGGCCCGCCGCGAAATCGTCCTCAGCGCCGGTTCCATCGGCTCGCCGAGCATCCTGCAACGCTCGGGGATCGGCCCCGCGGCCCTGCTGCGACGCTTAGGCATAGGCGTCGCCCACGAGCTGCCCGGGGTCGGCGGCAACCTGCAGGACCACCTGCAACTGCGGCTGATCTACAAGCTGGAAAACGCCCGCACCCTGAACCAGATCGCCGGCAGCCTGTGGGGCAAGCTGGGCATGGGCCTGCGCTACCTGTACGACCGCAGCGGCCCGCTGTCGATGGCGCCGAGCCAACTGGGGGCGTTCGCCCGCTCGGGGCCGGAACAGCCTTCGGCCAACCTCGAATACCACGTGCAGCCGCTGTCGCTGGAGCGCTTCGGCGAACCACTGCACGCCTTCCCGGCCTTTACCGCCTCGGTCTGCGACCTGCGCCCGCACAGCCGCGGCCGGGTGGAAATCCGCTCCGCCGACCCGCAGGCCGCGCCGCTGATCCAACCCAATTACCTGAGCCACCCGCAAGACCTGAAAGTCGCCGCGGACGCCATCCGCCTGACCCGGCGTATCGTCGCCGCACCGGCCCTGCAAGCCTTCAAGCCCAGCGAATACCTGCCGGGCGCCGAGCTGCGC
The DNA here is from genome assembly GCF_001921865.1 of Pseudomonas chlororaphis. GTDB lineage: Bacteria > Pseudomonadota > Gammaproteobacteria > Pseudomonadales > Pseudomonadaceae > Aquipseudomonas > Aquipseudomonas chlororaphis_D. Next base: position 276,815 of record NZ_MSCT01000009.1, on the reverse strand, counting down.
AGCGACGAACAATTGCACGAAGCCGCCGCGCGCATCGGCACCACCATCTTCCACCCGGTGGGCACCTGCCGCATGGGCCAGGGCCCGGACGCGGTGGTCGACGCCGAGTTGCGGGTGCACGGCATCCCTGGCCTGCGTATCGCCGACGCCTCGATCATGCCGTACATCACCTCCGGCAATACCTGCTCGCCGACGCTGATGATCGCCGAGAAGGCCGCCGAACTGATGCTTGCCCCCACCACCAGGAGTTGCTTGCCAGACAAAGAACCCGCCACCACCGCCTGACCCGTGTAGGAGCGAAGCTTGCTCGCGATAGGCGCTCGAACCTTGCAGCGTTCTTGAGGCCCATCGCGAGCAAGCTTCGCTCCTACAGAAACAGAAGAAACAGAAGATGTACGACAAGACGCGGCACCGAAATCAAAGGTGGCGCCGACAGTGGAACAACAAAAACAATCACTGTGAGGGATATCGATATGTCGGAACATGCTCAAGCGCTGGACGCCGCGACCGCGGCGCCCACCAGCAAGGAAAGCCAGAAAGTCATCTTCGCCTCGTCCCTGGGGACGGTGTTCGAGTGGTACGACTTTTTTCTCTACGGCGCGCTCGCGGCGGTCATCAGCAAGCAGTTCTTCGCCGGGGTCAACGACACCACCGCCTTTATCTTCGCCCTCATGGCGTTCGCCGCGGGCTTCGTCGTCAGGCCGTTCGGCGCGCTGGTGTTCGGCCGCCTGGGGGACATGATCGGACGTAAATACACCTTCCTCGCCACCATCATCCTCATGGGCCTGGCGACCTTCGCCGTGGGCCTGCTGCCGACCTATTCGAGCATCGGCATCGCCGCGCCGATCATCCTGGTCGCCCTGCGCATGCTCCAGGGCCTGGCCCTGGGCGGCGAATACGGCGGCGCCGCGACCTACGTCGCCGAGCACGCGCCCCAGGGCAAGCGCGGCTTCCACACCAGCTGGATCCAGTCCACCGCGACCCTCGGCCTGCTGCTGTCGCTGCTGGTGGTGCTGGGTTGCCGCTACTTCACCGGCGATCAGTTCGAGGTCTGGGGCTGGCGCCTGCCGTTCCTGCTGTCGATCGTGCTGCTGGGCATTTCCACCTGGATCCGCATGAGCCTGCACGAGTCGCCGGCCTTCCTGAAAATGAAGGAAGAAGGCAAGGCCAGCAAGGCGCCGATCAGCGAGTCGTTCGGCAAATGGGAAAACCTCAAGGTGGTGCTGATCGCCCTGTTCAGCATCAACGCCGGGCAAGCGGTGACCTTCTACGCCGCGCAGTTCTACGTGCTGTTCTTCCTCACCCAGTTCCTCAAGATGGACCCGGCCCTGGCCAACATGCTGTTGATCATCAGCGTGGTGATCGGCGCGCCGTTCTTCATCTTCTTCGGCTGGCTGTCGGACAAGGTCGGGCGCAAGCCGGTACTGATGCTCGGCCTGCTGCTCGCCACCGTGCTGTACTTCCCGATCTTCAAGGCCCTGGCCCACTACGCCAACCCGGCCATCGACCAGGCCAGCCGCCAGGCGCCGATCAGCGTGCTGGCCGACCCCGCCACCTGCACCTTCCAGTTCGACCCGGTGGGCAAGGCGCGTTTCGACAGCCCGTGCGACAAGGTCAAGACCTTCCTGGTCAAGCAGGGGCTGCCCTACACCAGCGTCGCCGCGCCGGCCGGCAGCCCGGTGGAAGTCAGCGTCGGCGATGTGAAGATCGGCGGGTTCGATGAAGCGGCCCTGCGCGGCGCGGTGACCCTGGCCGGCTACCCGCAGTCCGCCGCGACCCAGAACGTCGACAAGACCATGGTGGTGGTGCTGATCGTCGCCCTGATCCTGATCGCCGCCATGTGCTACGGCCCGCTCGCGGCGCTGATGGTCGAACTGTTCCCGACCCGCATCCGCTACACCTCCATGTCCCTGCCCTACCACATCGGCAACGGCTGGTTCGGCGGCTTCCTGCCCACCGTGTCCTTCGCCCTGGTGGTGTACACCGGCGATATCTTCTACGGCCTGTGGTACCCGGTGGCGATCACCGGGGTCAGCCTGATCGTCGGCCTGTTGTGCCTGCGCGAGACCCGTCACGTGGATATCGACAACAACTGACAAGGCTGGGCATCGACGCAGCCTTCGAGGACGTCATCGCGAGCAAGCTCGCTCCTACAAAAAAGCGGCCCGGACTGGATGATCCGGGCCGCGTTGCGTTGCGACGGCTTATCCCAGGTCAATACGGATTGCAGTGCTGGGCCACGGCCGTGGCCTGGTCGACGTAGGGGCGCGCCGGCTCCAGGTTCCATTCGGGCTTGTTCCGCACCGGCTTGCCGTCGAAGCTGGCCGCCAGATGGCAGACCATCTGTCGACGGAGCGAACCGCCATTGATGCTGTACTGCCGCCATTGGTCATCGTTTTTGTGCTTGTTGTACAGCTCGGCGAACATCCGGTCGGTCTGGTCGTCCTTGATCGCACGGCCGCACGCGGTGGGCACCACCTGCAGCGACCAGGTCTTGGGCCCGAGTTTCGGGTCGTCGCGCTGCACCCAGGTGCTGGACTCGATGTACTTCTCGCAAAACTGTTGCGTCGGCAAAGGCGCGGCCCGGGTACAGGAGAACGTGGCCTTGCCGTTCGGGGTCCTGGGAAAGTCGATCTGGACGATGTTGCGGTCCTTGCCGGTCTTGTTCTTGTAGTCGCGCTGGTTGGCCAGGGCATCGTTCAAGCCCCGCGGGTCGCTGTAGAAAAACGCCAGGATCGGCAGTTCGTCGTCTTTCGGGTTGCCCAGGCGCAGCTCGGTCTGGGTCTGGAACTCGCGGGTATTGATGACTCGCCGGGCGCCCATGAAGTTGCGGAACGCGTCGACCCGCTCCTTGCTGCTCATCGGGTTGCGCATGTTGAAGCCGCATTGCAGCTGGTCCTGCTTGCGGTCGTTGTTGAACTTGGTGAAATGCGCGACCCAGGCGTTGGCGCTGGTGATCGGCGGGGCCATGGCCTGGCAGACCGCCTCGGTCTGGTTGGTGTTCTTGTTGTTGCCGCAACCGCGGTCGTCGCGAAAATCGGTCCAGGCGTCGTTGGGAAACGCGCAGTAGACGTGGACCGGCGTCTCCGGCTGGCGCACCAGGTCGATCGGCTTGATGATGTAGCCGTTCTGCGTGCTCATGCCCGGGTCTTCATAGCTGATGCCGTCGACGCGCATCCAGGACGCGGCGAAGGTTCCCAGTTCCCTGGCTTTCGGGCTCGGGTTCCAGACGTCCCATTGCTGCCCCTTCGCCGGGTCGGCGCGGTGGGTGCCCCTGATCAGCAAGCCCGAGCAGTCCGACGCCGGGTCCGGCCCGCAGCTGTCGACGGTCTTGTTGTACAGGATTTCAACCTGCTTCAGCGTCTCCTCGCAGGATTCGGCATGTGCCGACGTGGCGTGCAAGAGCAACGCAGACACGAAGATCGGAACGATCCTGTTCAAGTTTTTTTTCATGGCATGTCTCTCCCTGATTAGCCCTTCTGCCGGGTGAAAAGATCAAGTTTCAGCGCGGAACCGGGTTGCACCCCGCCGCGCGCGTCTCGCCGTCCGACAACGCCGGCCGGAAGGGTTCGAGATTCCACGGCGTCTTGCCGCGGTAGTTGACCAGAACGCAGTTCAGTTGCTGACGCATGCTGCCGGCGGATTTTTCGTTGTCGCGCCAGTTCGTGTCGGCGCCCTTGAGGGCGAACAACTGCTCGTACAACGCCCCCGCCTGCTCGTTGGGCAAGGCGCGCCCGGCGGCGGTCGGCACCACGCTCAGGGTCCACTCGTCCTGGCGGGTGCCCGGGTCGTAGCGCTTGACCCAGTCGGCCGAAGCAATGTACTGCGGCGCCTGGACCGGCACCGGGTTGCAACCGGCCTTAGCTGCTTCCTGGGGCGTGACGGTGGGCCGGAACGGCTCCAGGTTCCATTCGCTCTTGCCGGGGTAGTTCTGCACCAGGCAGCTCAGTTGCTGGCGCATGCTGCCCGGGGATTTTTCATGCTCGCGCCATTGGCTGTCGGCGCCGCGCAGGGCCAACAATTCCTGGTACACCGCCTCCTGGTCGCTGGCCTGGCTGGCCTTGCCCTGGGCGGTGGGCGTGACGTTGAGGGTCCATTCGTTTTTCTTGCTGCCCGGGTCGTAACGCTCGACCCAGGTGGCCGAGGCGATATAACGCGCCGCGGGTGGCGTCGGCGCGGGTTGGCCGCCGCCAGTGCTCGCCAGCTCGATCGCCTGGTCGGCGGCGACATAACTGAAACGCTGTTCCGGCGGTTTAGTGAAATCCAGCCGCAGGATCGGCACGCTGTAGCCTTGATCCTTGAGTTTCTTCTGGAAATTGCGCGCGCTGTTCAGGCCGTTCTCCGGCTTCGGCGGTGCCTGGTCGCCGCGGGTGGCGAAGTTCTGCGTGCTGTTGACGTTGTAGATGAAGGCATCGATGTACTTCATGTTTTCGCTGCCGTCGTTGCTGGCCGAGGCGTTCTTCAACATGAACTCGTTGACCTGCGCGCTGTAGGCGAAGGGGTCCTTGTTGGTGGTCTTCACCCGCGACTCGTGGACCCGGATCATGGCGTTCCAGTCGCTGGGTTTCTCCGCGTTCCAGGAACACTGGCTGTACTGGATCGGGCCCTTCATCAGGCCGGTGTATTTCTGGGTCCACTGCTCGGCGGTGCTCACCCCGGCTTCGGCGCAGGTGCCGTAGGCCAGCGCCGCGTTCTTGTTGTTCTGCGTGCCCTGGGCCGCGCGCGGCGGCTCGCGACTGTCGAAGAAACCGCAGCCGTACCACTTGCGCTCCGGCCCGGTACCGCCGTCGAAGGCGTAGATGCAGGTCCAGCCCTGCTCCTTGACCGGCAGGCTCAAGGCGGTGGCGTCGGTGGGCGTGCGCAGGATGAAACCGGCCGGGTGAATGAGAATCCGGGTACTCAGGTCCTTGCGGATCCAGGAGTAGGACGTGGCGCCGATCTTGATCGCGTAGGGGCTGTAGTCCCAGGGGTTGAAGGGCCCGTCGTTGACCATGCGTAAGGTCACGCCGCTGCAGTAGTAGTGACCGCGGGCAGCGCCGCTATCGGGCTCCTGGCAGGCGTCCTTGAGTGTGTTGTAGTTGCGGTTGATGCGGTTGAGGGTTTCCAGCGGATCGAGCGGCGGCTGGGCGGCCAGGGCGCTGAATGCCACAGGCAGGGTCCAGGCCAGGATAAAAGACCAGCGAACGGTTGCATGCATGGCGACCTCCTTGTCGCTGCCAGGAACTATCTGAGTCTGGAGACTAGACCAAGGCTGGAAAAACGTAGCCAGGAATAACGCGTGCCGATCGGCGCTTGAAATTGGCCAATAGGCCGGAGGGTGACGCGGGTGTTCTGCAAAGGAAGCGGCGCCTTGCGCGCCGCTGCCGTTGTCGTCGATCAGGCCACGATATCGGTGGTCACCGCCTGGCCGACGGTGCCTACGGCGAAGTCGACGTTGCCCAGGCCCGTGAGGTCGAGCATCAGGCTGGTCTGGTCGGTTTCGGCGTAGTAGGTCAGGATCGCGTCGCCGGCATGGCCGGTGAAGCCGCTGACGAAGTTCAGGGTCGCCTGTCCGGACGCGAACTGGGCAATGCCGCTGAGGTCGATCTTGTCCTGGCCGCTGGTGAAATCCATGATCCAGTCGGGCGCGTCGAAGGTCGAATCCGAGGCCGCGCCGAACACGAAGGTGTCCGCTCCCGCCCCGCCCCACAAGCTGTCGCCGCCACCGCCGCCGTAGAGGATGTCGTTGCCGGCACCGCCTTCGAGGCTGTTGGCCGCGTCGTTGCCGATCAGCAGGTCGTTACCCGAACCGCCGACGGCATTTTCCAGGGTCACGCCCAGGGCGATGGAAACGTTGCCCACCAGGCCGCCGACGTCGGAGAACGCGCCTTCGTTGAGGTTGATCTTCTGGTCCTGGGTGAAGCCGGAGAAGTCCAGGGTGTCGTTGCCGCCACCGTCCCACACCGAGAACACCAGCTTGGACGCCGCCGAATCGGCGCTGTAGAAGTCGCGACCGGTGTTGGAGTTGAAGCCGTACACGGTGTTGTCGGCGCGGGTCTCGTGGTTGGCGCCGTAGAGTTTCTGCACCGCGACGATGTCGTCCATCAACGGCGCCGAGGCGTAGGCGCCACCGCCGTCCTTGCTGAAGTCCTGCCCGGTGTGGCTCTCGCTCCAGTAGCTCATCAGGCTGTAGCCGCGCGTGTCCTGGGCGTAGGTGACGTCGTTGTAGGTCGGGTTGCCGTTGCCGGCGTTGTAGGCGCCCGGATGGGACAGGCCCAGGCTGTGGCCGATTTCGTGGGTCAGGGTCTGGCGGCCGTAGTTGCCGTTGCCCGGGGTTTCGTTGACCCGGTACTGGTCGTTGATCAGGTACCAGGACTGGCCGTCGTAGCTGCTGCCCGAAGGCAGGTAGGCAAACGCCGCGCCGCCGGTGCTGACGTCGTAGTTGCCGAAGCTGAGGTGGCCGTCGCCGCCGGCCGCGGCTTCGTTGAAGCTGACATTGGCCACGTCCGACCAGGATTGCAGGGCCAGGAACGCCTGGGCTTTCTGCAACGCGCTGAACTCGCTGAAGTTGCCCAGGTTCGGGTTGTAGTTGGCCGGTTTGCTGGTGAGGAAGCTGTAGCTGAGTTCGACTTTGCCGTCGCCGTTCTGGTCGTGCCAGGACAGGTTCTTGCGCAGGATCTGCTCGGCCGCCTGCTCGGCGGTGTACGACGGCTTGCCGTTCACCAGCTCCGCGCCGCCGCGGTCATAGGCATGGCTGAAGCTGTGCACCAGCTGGAAGGCATCGCTGCCGGGAACGCCCGCGAAACCGGCATTTTCTTTGGTTTTCGACATCACTTACGTCCTTGTTCAACGTTGAAAGTTTCCGATAGACCACGGCGACCTGTTAGCGAGATCGTCCTATCACTCGCCCATTCAAGGCGCAGGAAAACTGACACAGACGCCCGCGCGGCGTCCACGTTTTTTATTGTCCGACAAAATGTTCGCAGGGCTTTTGCGCGCATTAAAAACCTCGCCTGCAGCCCCTGCGCAGGCGTGCCATACGCTAAGCTTCAGCGCACATCGGGGCACGTTGTCGCACCCCCGGTTCCCGGTTGTTTTTCGAAGGAGTCCACGATGAAAAAAATCCTCCTGAGCAGCGTCCTGTCGATCCTCGCCAGTGCTGCCCATGCCGAAGGCATCCCGTTGTTCAACGTCGACTGCCCGGGCAATGTCCCAGTCAGCGCGGACCAGGGCGGCCCGGTGTTCATCAACGGCAAGGAAGCCCAGACCAAGACCGTCAACGAGCGCTATTTCGAGGCCAAGGGCGCGGGCGTCACGGTGTCCATCAGCGTGGAGGACGACGACTCGGTGGTCGTAACCTACAACGGCAAGCAAGGCGCCAGCGGCATCTGCACCTCGGTCGACGACTGAGCCCCCAACCCAGGACAGACAGGCATTCAATGGATATCGCAGGTATTCCCTTCGGCACCACCGACTGGTCACAGATCGAAGCCACCGAACATCGCGGCGAAACTGGCAGCGCCTACTGGCGCACCCGGCAGTTTGGCGCCATCCGCGTGCGCATGGTCGAATACAGCCCCGGCTACCTGGCCGATCACTGGTGCTCCAAGGGGCATATCCTGTTTTGCCTGGAAGGCGAGCTGCACACAGAACTCGAAGATGGCCGCCGGTTCGTGTTGACACCCGGCATGAGCTACCAGGTGGCGGACAACGCCGAACCCCATCGCTCGTTCACCGCAGTCGGCGCCAGGTTGTTCGTGGTCGACTGAATCAATGGGAGGACGGGGTCTCGCAGCCCGTCCTCCTTATCAGAACAAGCCCATCTGCCCGCCCACCAGGGTGCTGAAATCGTCCTGCACGAACGGCAGGATCGCGTCCGCCACCGGCTGCAATTGCCGGGTCAGGTAGTGATCGTAATCGATGGCCGCGGTGCGGTTTTCCAGGGGCTCAGGGCCGGCCAGGGTGATCACGTAGCTGATCCAGCCGCCGTTCTGGTAGCGCTGGGGCCGGCCCTGGCGCTGGTTGTATTCGTCGGCCAGGCGCGCGGCCCGCACATGGGGCGGCACGTTGCGTTCGTACTCGTCCAACTGGCGGCGCAAGCGCTTGCGGTACACCAGTTGCTCGTCCAGCTCGCCGGCCAGGGTACGGCGCACGTAGTCGCGCACATAGTCCTGGTACGGCTGGCGGTGGAAGATCCGCCGGTACAGCTCCTGCTGGAACTGCTGGGCCAGCGGCGACCAGTCGGTGCGTACCGCCTCCAGGCCCTTGTAGACCATGTCCTGGCTGCCGTCGGCACGGGTCACAAGGCCAGCGTAGCGTTTCTTGCTGCCCTCTTCCGCGCCGCGGATGGTCGGCATCAGGAAGCGGCTGAAGTGGGTTTCGAACTGCAACTCCAGGGCGCTGTCCAGGCCGTACTCGTCGCGCAGGTGCTCGCGCCACCACTGGTTGACGTGCGCCACCAGCGCCCGGCCGATGCGTGCGGCATCCGCCTCGGCGTGGGCGCGACCGAGCCAGACGAAGGTCGAGTCGGTGTCGCCGTAGATCACCGTATGGCCCTGCTCCTCGATGAGCTGGCGGGTGCGGCGCATGATTTCGTGGCCACGCAGGGTGATCGACGACGCCAGCCGCGGATCGAAGAAGCGGCAGCCGCTGGAGCCGAGCACCCCGTAGAAGGCGTTCATGATGATCTTCAGGGCCTGGGACAGCGGCGCGTTGCGTTCGCGCTTGGCCACTTCGCGACCCTCGGCGACCCGCGCGACGATCGACGGCAGGCAATGCCGGGTGCGGGAAAACCGCGCGCCGCGAAACCCCGGCACCGAGCGGTCGTCGCCCGGCTCGCGCAAGCCTTCCACCAGCCCCACCGGATCGATCAGGAAGCTGCGGATGATCGAGGGGTACAGGCTCTTGTAGTCCAGCACCAGCACCGACTCGTAGAGTCCGGGCCGCGAGTCCATGACAAAGCCGCCGGGGCTGGCCTGCGGCGGGCGCTCGCCGAGGTTCGGCGCGACGAAACCCTGGCGGTGCATCAGCGGCATGTACAGGTGGGTGAAGGCCGCGACCGAGCCGCCGTTGCGGTCGGCCGGCAAGCCGGTGACCGTGGCCCGTTCCAGGAGGAAGGTGAGCAGCTCGGTCTTGGCGAAAATCCGCGTCACCAGTTCGCAATCCTTGAGGTTGTAGCGCGCCAGGGCAGGCTTGTCCTCGGCGAACATGCGGTTGATCTCGTCCATGCGCTGGTAGGGATTGTCGATCGACTTGCCTTCGCCGAGCAGGGTCTGGGCGACGTTTTCCAGGCTGAACGAGGGGAAGCTCCAGGTCGCCGAACGCAGCGCCTCGATGCCGTCGATGATCAGGCGCCCGGCGGCCGCTGCAAAGTAATGGGTGCGGCTGCCGTGTTCGCGCCACTGCATTTCTTCGCCGCCACGCCCCAGGCGCAGGGGCACCGCCAGGCGCCGGGCGTGTTCGTGCAGCACCCGCAGGTCGAACTGCACCAGGTTCCAGCCGATGATCGCGTCCGGGTCGTGCCGCGCCAGCCACTGGTTGAGGCGTTCGAGCAACTGCTCGCGGCGCTCGCAGAACTCCAGGTCGAAATCCACCGCGCGGTCGTCCTCGCGGGCTCGGCCGAGCATGTACACCTGGCGCTGGCCGCAGCCTTCCAGGGCGATGGAATACAGCTCGCCGGTCTCGCTGGTTTCAATGTCCAGCGACACCAGTTTCAGCGTCGGCCGATAGTCCGGCGCCGGCTTCATCTGCGCCTCCAACAGCACCCCGCCCTCGCCCGGGTTGCCGCCGAACCACACGGGCGCGGTGATAAAGCGCTCCATCAGGTAACGCTCGGGCGGGCGCACATCGGCCTCGAACACCTCGACCCCGGCGCGGCGCAGGGTCTTGTCGAGACGGATCAGCTGGTTGTGCTGCGGGCAATACAGGCCGAGCACCGGACGGTGCTGGAAGTCGCACAGGTCGAGGGGCCGCAGTTCGGCATCGCCATCGTCGGCCAGCAGGCGCCGCGCCTGGGCCTGCTGCTCGGCGGGCACGAAGGCCACCGAGGTCTGCACTGGCAAGCGGATCCGCCGCGGCCCGGCGTCGGTCGCCAACCAGAATTCGACTTCCGTGCCTGCCGGCGTGTCGCGCCAATGCCGGGTCAGGACGAAGCCCTGCTGTAAATCCACCACGCCAACCTCAAGAACCTGTTTCAAGGCGTCGATTCTACCTGTCCGCGGTCGCGATAGCCCGTTCCTTCCATGGGTCGAAAGGTTTTGTCGGACAATATGTAGTGCTTGAAAATTTTCACTACAAAACCGTTGACGAGGCGAATTTGCCCTTGCATGATGCAGACGTCTCCCCGATCGGGAGACATGGCAAAGGTGTTATGAGCAAGCTCGTCTGACCGCCGAGCTGTCAACCCGGATGTGTACTGCCCACAAGGCAGATTGATGAAACTGACCTGGCATGAACGTCCAGTACAAAGGGCGGGAAGCTGGCGAAAACTCCTCAAGATGCTTGTGGCCGAAACTGAAAACTTCGGCAGCTTGATCCAGGTTTACGCTGCTTCTCTTCGTTGTGACGCTATTGCGTAGCAGTTAATCAAGACAACTACACGCATCAGGCTCTGGGCCTTATCTGTATCCGACAGACACCCTCTGTCGCCCTGTTTCCGGTATCAGGGTTCAACTTACCGATGTAGCGATATCAATTAGCGACTCAACTAGATAGATCGAAATGGTCAAGGGGCTTAAACATGAATCTGAACAATCATCCCACTATCGATGAACTGGCTCGCATGTTCGCAGCACAGAAAGACAGCCATGACAGCCACATCCTGTGGATTGCCAAGTCTGGCCAGGTGCATATCGACTGCCTGTCGCCCCACGCCCACGAAGCCGAGTTCGACCAGAACAACCGGGACCTGCTGGCCCGCCTGAAAATGTACCGTCGCGGCCAGGGCTACGTCGGCAAGAAGGCCGCCGCCGACCGGGACTTCATCTCACGGGTACTCGATACCCTGAAAGATGAATGGCAATCGCTGAAGAACAAGTCGGAAGTTCGGGTGATCGATCGGTTCTGCTAAGTACTATGTGTCGTTAATCAACTATTGATGTTTTGAATAAAAGGGGCGCTCCCGATAAGAGCGCCCCTTTTTTATTCTTCACACTTGATAACCGCGTTATCGTTTATCGCGAGCAAGCTCGGTGCAGGAGCAGCCGGTCGACGCTCGATTGCTCGCGATACAGACGACGCGGTCTACCTCAGTTCAAAAGGCAAAACACGAACACCCAAACGCCCCCCAGAACCCCTGGAAGTCACTGACCGGCACATTCGACAGCCGCGCCCGCTCATGACCGTGGGCGTGCACACCGCACGGGCCGCTGCACTGGTGCACCTGGTTGAGCAGCGGCGAGGCCGGCCGCCAGTGGCCCGGGACCTTGACCACCGGCGACCAGTCCGGGGTCACCGGCAGGGCCGGCGGGGCCAGCGTGCTGAAATCGCCGGCGGCGTGCACCACCTTGCCACCGACCACGGTCAGCACCGATTCGATCCACTTGATGGCCTCTTCCTCGACGCTGAAATAGTCCGCCGACAGCGCCACCAGGTCCGCCAGCTGGCCGACCTTGATCTGGCCTTTCTTGCCCTGTTCCGAGGAGAACCAGGCGCTGCCGTGGGTGTACAGCTCCAGCGCGGTGTCGCGGCCCAGGCCCTGGGGATAGAGTTCGAGGCCGCCCACGGTCTTGCCACTGACCATCCAGTACAAGGAGGTCCAGGGGTTGTAGCTGGAGACGCGGGTGGCGTCGGTGCCCGCGCCCACCGGCACGCCCTCGGCGAGCATGCGCTGGATCGGCGGGGTCTGTTCGGCGGCCTTGGCGCCGTAGCGGTCGACGAAATATTCGCCCTGGAACGCCATGCGGTCCTGGATCGCAATGCCGCCGCCCAGCGCCCGCACCCGCTCGATGTTTTTCGGGCTGATGGTTTCGGCGTGGTCGAAGAACCACGGCAGGCCGTTGAACGGCATGTCGCGGTCGACCTTCTCGAATACGTCGAGCATGCGCGAGATCGATTCGTCGTAGGTGGCGTGCAGGCGGAATGGCCAGCGCTGTTCCACCAGGTGGCGCACCACCGGCTCCAGCTCCTGCTCCATGGTCTGCGGCAGCTCGGGGCGCGGCTCGAGGAAGTCCTCGAAGTCCGCCGCCGAGAACACCAGCATTTCCCCGGCGCCGTTGTGCCGCAGGAAATCGTCGCCCTGACCGTAAGTGACCTTGCTGGTCCAGTTCTTGAAGTCGGTGAGTTCTTCCTTGGGCTTCTGGGTGAACAGGTTGTAGGCGATGCGCACGGTCAATTGCTGCTTGGCCGCCAGCTCGTCAATCACTTCGTAGTCGTCCGGGTAGTTCTGGAAACCGCCGCCGGCGTCGATGGCGCTGGTGACGCCCAGGCGATTGAGTTCGCGCATGAACTGGCGGGTCGAGTTGACCTGGTACTCCAGCGGCAGCTTCGGCCCCTTGGCCAGGGTCGAGTAGAGAATCATCGCGTTGGGCCGGGCCACCAGCATGCCGGTCGGCTCGCCGTTGCTGTCACGCACGATCTCGCCGCCCGGCGGGTTCGGCGTGTTGCGGTCGTAGCCCACCACCCGCAGCGCCGCGCGGTTGAGCAAGGCGCGGTCGTACAGGTGCAGGACGAACACCGGGGTGTCCGGCGCGGCGCGGTTCAACTCCTCGAGGGTCGGCATGCGTTTTTCGGCGAACTGGAATTCGTTCCAGCCACCGACCACGCGCACCCATTGCGGGGCCGGGGTGCGCTCGGCCTGGTCCTTGAGCAGGCGCAGCGCGTCGGCCAGGGACGGCACGCCTTCCCAGCGCAGTTCCAGGTTGTAGTTCAGGCCGCCGCGGATCAGGTGCAGGTGCGAGTCGTTGAGACCGGGAATCACCGTGCGGCCCTTGAGGTCGATGACCTGGGTGGCACTGCCGCGCAAGGCCATGGCCTCGGCATCGTGCCCCACGGCGATGAATTTCCCGTCCTTGATCGCCACCGCGGTGGCGGTCGGCCGGGCCCGGTCCACCGTATGCAGGCGGCCGTTGTGCAGGATCAGATCGGCAATAGCGTTACTCATGACAGTGCTCCTTATCGTCTGGAAAAGTACCGGCCGCTCAGGCCGGGGTCCGCGGTTGCAACCAGCGGCTGAACCAGCGGGTCACGCGGGGCATGAAGACATAGACCACCAGCAGCACGATGCTCAGGGTGATCAGAACGTTGGCTTGCAGGTAACCACCGAACCATGGCATCCAGGTGAACAGCGGCCGCCACAGGGCCGGCACCAGCAGGCTCAGCGGCAGGATCACCAGGAAGGTCACGCACGCCTGCTTCCAGCGCGGTGGCGGCGCGGCGGTGCCAGCTTCATTGGGGGTGAACCAGAATTCGCGGTCGGCGTTGATTTCGGTCCGGTCACCGTCGGCCAGCATCGGCTGGGCCTGCGCCACCAGCTCGCGACGGTCGGCCGAATCGAGCCACTGCTGCAACTGCTCGGTGCTGGCAAAGCGCAGCACGCTGGTGAACAACGCCAGGCCGCCGCTGTGCCCGCGTACCACATCGATCCCCAGGTGCCCCGGGTAGCCGCGGGCCGTGGCGATGATCCGGCGCAACCAGGCTTCGTACGCCAGGTCCTGGCCCGCCTTGACGCGGTGACGCACCAGCAGGGTGACCACGCCGTCGGAAAGTTCGAGGTTCATGGGCTGACTCCAGGTCGCATCGAGAGGAAAAAGTCTAGCGGGCGCCCCAGGGAGCGCCCGCCGACCGCCGCTTACTTGACCTGACGCTGCGGTGCCTTGTGCACCATGGTGTAGGCGTAGTCCACGCCCATGCCGTAGGCGCCGCTGTGCTCGCGCACCAGGTCCATCACCGCGTCGTAGGTGTCCTTGTGGGCCCAGTCGCGCTGGAACTCGAGCAGCACTTGCTGCCAGGTCACCGGCACCGCGCCGGCCTGGATCATGCGCTGCACCGACATGTCGTGGGCTTCCTGGGTGGTGCCGCCGGACGCGTCGGTGACGATGTACACCTCATAGCCTTCGGCCAGGGCTTCCAGGGCCGGGAAGTTCAGGCAGACCTCGGTCCACAGCGCGGCCATGATCAGCTTCTTGCGGCCGGTGGCCTTCACCGCGGCCACCAGTTTCTGGTCTTCCCAGGAGTTCATCGAGGTGCGTTCGATCGGCTGGTGGTCGGGGAACACGCTGAGCAGTTCCGGCCAGATGTAGCCGCTGAAACTTTCGGTTTCCACCGAGGTGAAGATCGTCGGCACGTTAAAGATCTTCGCCGCCTTGGCCAGGCCCACGGTGTTGTTCTTCAGGGTCTGGCGGTCGATCGACTGCACGCCGAAGGACATTTGCGGCTGGTGGTCGATGAGGATCAGGGCGGCGTTGTTCGGGTTGAGCAGTTCGCGGATAGACATGGCGCGTTCCTTTTGCTGTCGATGGCTGGGTGGGTTGAAAGCGTGTCGCGGGCTCGGCGCGGGTTCCGCTGCGGGAGGCTGTGCTGCCGGCTTGGTGGCTAATTTAGGGACTGGCTCGAAAAGGGACAATTACCTAAAATCGAGAATCATTGATTCCAAAATAGGGACAGTCATGGACCGGATCGAATGCATGCGCGCCTTTGTCGTCACCGTCGACGCCAATGGCTTCGCCGCCGCGGCGCGGGCCATGGACGTGCCGCGCTCGAAAGTCAGCAAGCAGATCCAGGCGCTGGAAGAAGCCATCGGCGTGCAATTGCTGCAACGCACCACGCGCAGCCTGCACCTGACCGAAGCCGGCGCCGAATACTACGAGTCGGCGCGGGAGGTCCTGGCCGCAGTGGACGAGGCCGAACAGCGGGCGCGGAACGGCATCGGCGAATTGCGCGGGGTGCTGCGGGTCAACGCGCCGATGTCGTTCGGCCTGCGCCGTCTCGGGCCGCTGGTGCCGCTGTTCCATGAACAGCACCCGAACATCGAGTTGCAACTGGTGCTCAGCGACCAGCAGGTGGATCCGGTGCGCGGCGGCTTCGACGTGACCATTCGCATCGCCAGCCTGGCCGACTCGTCGATGGTCGCCCGGCTGCTGGCCCCGGCGCCGCGGATCATGGTGGCCGCGCCGGCGTACCTGGCCCGCGCCGGCACCCCGCGCACGCCCCGCGAGCTGACCGCCCACCAGTGCCTGAACTACGGCTACCTGCAAAGCGGAGTCAGCCTGCAACTGAGCAACGGCAAGGACACCCAGCGCGTCCACGTCACCGGCCCGCTGCACGCCAACAACGGCGACCTGCTGGCCCAGGCCGCCGAGGCCGGCATGGGCATCGCCCTGCTGCCCGACTTCATCGTCGCCGACGCCCTGGCCGCCGGCCGCCTGGTGCCGGTGCTGTGCGAATGGCAGGCGCCGCCGATCAGCATCCACGCGGTGTACCCCTCGGCCCGTCGCGTGCCGCAGAAGACCCGGGCCTTTATCGACTTCCTGATCGCCCAGCTGGCGGAGAAAACCCTTCCCCTGTAGGAACAGCCGGTCGACGCTCGATTGCGGGCGATCCCGACGACGCGGTGAGTCAGGCACGCCGCCTCGCGGGCAAGCCTCGCTCCTACAAGGGCCGGGAGCACCTCGTTTCTGTAGGAGCCCGCTTGCTGGCGATGCAAGCGACGCGATGCCGCGGGCGACCTGGGATGTCTCGACGATAGTCCTACACTGAAGGCATACACCTCGGCATCCGTGAGGGGCCATCATGCGCATCTCTCCCAAACTGGCAGCATTCAGCGTGTTCGCCAGCCTCGCCTACCTCGGCCTGGCCATCCTCGGCATCGGCGGGTTCGGCGCCTTCTTCTCCCATCCGGCCTTGTGGGTCATCGCCCTGTCCCTGCTGGTCATGACCGGCGTGGCGCTGTTCAGCGAAGGCAACCTGAGCCCGGGCGAACGCGAGGACCGCGACAACCGCTGGGTACTCGCCGCCTTCGGCCTGCTCGGGCTGTCGCTGGCCTTTCTCCCCGCCTACACCGACCGCCTGCATTTCTGGACCTTCGGCGACGCCGACGTGCGCTGGCTGGGCGTGGTGTTCTTCATTGGCGGCGGCGTGTTGCGGCTGTGGCCGGTGTTCGTGCTGGGCAACCGCTTCAGCGGCCTGGTGGCGATCCAGCCCGGCCACCGCCTGGTGACCACCGGCATCTACGGCATCCTGCGCAACCCGAGCTACCTGGGGCTGCTGATCAATTCCGTGGGCTGGTCCCTGGCTTTTCGCTCCGGGGTCGGGTTGCTGCTGACCGCGTTGATGCTGGTCCCGCTGATCGCCCGCATCCACGCCGAAGAGGCGCTGCTGCGCCAGGCATTCGGCAAGCAATACGACACTTATTGCGCCTACACCTGGCGCCTGGTGCCATGGCTCTACTGAAGGCGTTGGCGAAGGATTTCCCCCGCGCGCGGCCAGGGGCAGCGTTAATTATTTTGTGACACGCCCCTTGGCAGCGGCGGCCAGTCCCGGTAAAACGGTGAACCTCAGTTGCACGATATGTCCGTGAATTCTTGACGAGACCCGCCGGCCGATGACCCCCTTGTGTGCCTTCCCGCACCGCCAGACCAGCGCCGCTGCCCCGTGCAGCCGCCTCGGCCATGGCCTGGGAAAACACCAGGCTCGCGGCCAGGCTCCCGAACACTTCGGGGGCCTGCGATGAAACTGTTGGTCAACCTGCCCATGGCCCTGTGCCGCTCCCGCCTGCGTCATTCCTCGCGCCCTCCGGATCCCTCGCCCGCTGCCTGAACGCGCCGTAACGCGTCCAGCTTCCCAGCCTTGCTTCCTGCCATTGCAACCGGGCCCCGCCGGCGCCGCTGCATGAACCGAACCTGCGCGCCCCTGCGGCGCAAGCGAGACAGAACCATGAATTTTGCAGCCCCTGACGAGGCCCGTAGCTTCCTGGCCGCCCACCCCGATATCGACATGATCGAGCTGTTCATCCTCGACGCCAACGGCGTGCCGCGCGGCAAGCTGTTGCACCGCGAGGAACTGCTGGCGGTGTACGAGAGCGGCCGGCCGCTGCCCAGCACCATCCTCGGCCTGACCCTGCAGGGCGACGACGTGGAGAATTCCGGGCTGGTCTGGGACGTCGGCGATATCGACTGCCGCGCCTACCCCCTGGCCGGCAGCCTGGTGCGCCTGCCGTGGCGGCAGATCCCCACCGCCGCGGTGCAGGTCAGCATGCACCCGCAGGAAGGCCTGCCCGCCAGCATCGCCGACCCGCGCCACCTGCTGATCAAGGTCATCGACCAGCTCAAGGCCGAGGGCTACCACCCGGTCATGGCCTGCGAGCTGGAGTTCTACCTGCTGGACGCCAAGCGCGACGGCAACGGCCGCCCGCAACCGGCGCTGGACGCCGACGGCGGCCGACCGCGCCACACCCAGGTCTACGGCCTGCGCGAACTGGAGCAGATCGAACCCTTCCTCGCCGACCTCTACGCCGCCTGCAAGCTGCAAGGCATTCCGGCGCGCACGGCGATTTCCGAATACGCCCCGGGCCAGGTGGAAATCACCCTGGAACACGGCGACGCCCTGGCCGCCATGGACCAGGCGGTGCGCTACAAACGGCTGGTCAAGGCGGTGGCGCACCGGCACGGGATGCAGGCCACCTTCATGGCCAAGCCCTTCGACGACCTGGCGGGCACCGGCATGCATATGCACGTGAGTATCGCCGACGCCGAGGGCCGCAACCTGTTCGCCTCTGAAGACCCGGCCGGCACCCCGCTGCTGCGCCAGGCGGTGGGCGGCATGCTCGCCTCCCTGCTCGATTCGCTGCTGCTGTTCTGCCCCAACGCCAACTCCTACCGGCGCTTCCAGGCCAACAGCTACGCGCCGCTGGCGCCGACCTGGGGCGTCGACAACCGCACCGTGAGCCTGCGCGTGCCGGGCGGCCCGGCCAACAGCCGGCATATCGAGCACCGCATCTGCGGCGCCGACGCCAACCCCTACCTGGCCGCCGCGGCGATCCTCGCCGGCATTCACCGCGGCCTGCGCGAACAGCTCGACCCGGGCGATCCGGTGCAAGGCAACGGCTACGCCCAGGCCAGCGAATTGCTGCCCACCGACTGGCTGACCTCGCTCACCGCCCTGGAAAATTCGGTCTGGGCCCGCGACGCCCTGGGTCGCGAATTCCTCGGCGTGTACCTGGCGGTCAAGCGCACCGAGTACCGCCAGTTCATGGCCGAAGTCGGCGAACAGGACTGGCGCTGGTACCTGACCCAGGCGTGACGCAGCGGCCGACGCCCGCGCGCCGGCCCGACTCCATCGAATTCGAGAACGACCCATGACAGCCGCATTCAACCCGGTCACACCGGCAGCCGAACGCTGCCCTTCGTACTACAGCGCCACCCTGAACCAGGAAACCCATTACCCGACCCTGCAAGGCAACCAT
This sequence comes from Pseudomonas chlororaphis, assembly GCF_001921865.1. Lineage (GTDB taxonomy): Bacteria > Pseudomonadota > Gammaproteobacteria > Pseudomonadales > Pseudomonadaceae > Aquipseudomonas > Aquipseudomonas chlororaphis_D. The sequence continues at coordinate 258,439 of NZ_MSCT01000009.1, read as the reverse complement.
CAGGTCGACGTGGTGATCATCGGCGGCGGTTTCACCGGCGTCGCCAGCGCCGTGGAACTGGCGGAAAAAGGCCTGAAGGTGGCCATCGTCGAAAGCCACAAGATCGGCTGGGGCGCCACCGGGCGCAACGGCGGCCAGGTCACCGGCAGCCTGTCCGGCGACGAGGCCATGCGCAAGCAGATGCGCCGCAGCCTGGGCGACGAAGTCGACGATTTCATCTGGCAACTGCGCTGGCGCGGGCACACGATCATCCAGCAGCGGGTGGAGAAATACGCCATTGCCTGCGACCTCAAGCGCGGCCACCTGCACGCGGCCTACAAGCCCAGCCACCTCGCCGGCCTGCGCGCCGACTACGAAGAAGCGGTGCGCCGCGGCATGGGCGACGAGGTCAGCCTGCTCGACCGGCACCAGCTCGGCGAATTGCTGGAGAGCCCGCTTTACCAGGGCGCGATCAAGAACACCCGCAATCTGCATCTGCACCCGCTGAACCTGTGCATCGGCGAGGCCCGCGCCGCCGAAAGCCTCGGCGCGCTGATCTTCGAGCACAGCGAGGTGCTGCAAATCGTCCACGGCGAACGCCCGGCAGTGATCACCGCCCAGGGCCGCATCGACGCCAGGCAGGTGCTGCTGGCCGGCGACGTGTACCACAAGCTGGAGCCGAAACAGCTCAAGGGCAAGATCTTCCCGGCCATGGGCGGCATCGTCACCACCGCGCCCCTGGGCGACCTGGCCAAGCGCTTGAACCCCCAGGACCTGGCGGTCTACGACTGCCGTTTCGTCCTCGACTATTACCGTATGACCGCCGACGGCCGCCTGCTGTTCGGCGGCGGCGCCAACTACAGCGGCAAGGACTCGCGGGATATCGCCGGCGAACTGCGCCCGTGCATCGAGCGCACCTTCCCGGCGCTCAAGGGCGTGGCCATCGACTTCCAGTGGAGCTGCGCCATGGGCATCGTGATCAACCGCATCCCGCAGCTGGGCAAGCTTTCGGACAACGTCTGGTACTGCCAGGGCTACTCCGGGCACGGCATTGCCACCAGCCACATCATGGGCGAGATCATGGCCCGGGCCATCACCGGGCAGTTGGGCGACTACGACACCTTCGCCGCCTGCCGGCACATCCGCGTGCCCTTCGGCGACCAGCTGGGCAACCCGATGCTGGCGGCGGGCATGTGGTACTACCAGATGCTCGAAAAACTGCGCTGAACCGCCGATTTTTTCGCGAGCAAGCTCGCTCCTACAGAGGCTCGGCAAACCTGTAGGAGCGAGCTTGCTCGCGATCGGCATCGCCGACTGCGTCGTCGTGCGCAGCCTTCGGCAGCGGCTACAAAAACCCGCCCGACGCAAACCTGGTGACGCGCTCTGTCCGGGAACCCCGCGCATCCTTTGCTTCGGCCGCGGCTCGATCCTGTAGCCGCTGGCGCAGCCTGCGTACGGCTGCGCAGCAGACGCAAAACCTGACGGCGCGATCTAACGACCGTGTGCCAGCAGCTACAGCGCATCCTCGAGAATCAGCTCGGCGCCCTTCTCGGCCACCATCAGCACCGCCGCGTGGGTGTTGCCGGAGGTGACGTTGGGGAAGATCGACGCATCGACGATGCGCAACCCGTCGATGCCGTGCACCTTCAGGCGCTTGTCCACCACCGAGGTCTCGACGTCGCCGCCCATGGCGCAGGAGCCGCACAGGTGGTAGATCGAGCCGCTGTTTTCGCGGAAGTACTCCAGCATCTGCGCGTCGCTCTCCACCGCCGGGCCGGGCAGCACTTCGTCCACGGTGATGCCCTTGAGCGCCGGGGCCTGCATGATCTGGCGCATCAGCCGGCTGCCCTGGAGCACCTCGTCGATGTCCTTCTGCGTACTCAGGTAGTTGGGGTCGATCAGCGCCGCGTCCCGCGGGTTCTTCGAGGCGATCTCGATATGCCCGCGGCTGGTCGGCCGGCACGGGTTGAAACACAGCAGGAAGCCTGAATACGGCTCGGGCTTGAGGCTGGCCTTGTTGCTCTTGGGAATCTGGTACGACAGCGGGTTGAAGTACAGCTGCAAGTTGGGGTGGGCCTGCTCGGCGTCGCCGCGAAAGAAGCCGCCAGCCTGGTTGACGCTCATGGCCAGCGCGCCCTTGCGCGTCAGCAGGTACTGCAACCCCAGCTTGAGCTGGCCGAACAGCGAGCTGAGCTGGTCGTTGAGGGTCGGGATATTGGCCTTGTAGTAGTAGCTGACACACAGGTGGTCCTGCAGGTTGCGGCCCACCGCCGGCAGGTGCCGAACCAGCGGAATCCGGTGCTTGGCCAGCAGCTCGCGGTCGGCCACCCCGGACAGTTGCAGGATCTTCGGCGTGTCCACCGCGCCGGCGCAGAGGATCACTTCCTTACGCGCGGTGAAGGTGCGGGTCACGCCATGCTGGGTCACGCTGATGCCGGTGGCGCGCTGTTGCAGGTCGTCGAACAGCACCCGGTCGACCAGGGCGTGATGCTCGACGGTCAGGTTCGGCCGGCCCAGCGCCGGGTGCAGGTGGGCGAAACTGCTGGAGCAGCGCTGGCCGTTGCGGGTGTTGACGTCGTAGACCCCCGCGCCCTCGAAACGCGGCCCGTTGAAATCCTCGCTCAGGGGATAGCCCAGTTCTTCGCAGCCCTTGAGGAACACATCGCAGATCGGGTGGGTCTGGCCCTTCATCGGGGTGATGCTGATCGGTCCGCTGGCGCCGTGGTACTCGGTGTCGCCCACGGGGTGGCTCTCCAGCTTGCGAAAGTACGGCAGCACCTCCTTGAAGCTCCAGCCGTCGTTGCCGCCCGCCGCCCAGTCGTCGAAGTCATGGGCCTGGCCGCGCACGTAGATCATTGCGTTGATCGAGCCGGAACCGCCCTGCACCTTGCCCCGCGGCGCGTAGAGGGCGCGATTGTGCAGGTGCTTCTGCGGCTGGCTGTAGTACATCCAGTTGAAGGTCGGGTTGTAGTACATCTTGGCGAAACCCACCGGGATCTTGAACCAGAACGATGAGTCCTTGCCGCCCGCCTCCAGCAGCAGCACCGAGTAGTGCCCCGAGGCGGACAACCGGTTGGCGAGGATGCAGCCCGCGGCGCCAGCGCCGGCGATGATGTAGTCGTATGTCATGCAGGGTTACCGCGTCAGTCGTATTGAAGGCCGCCGCCCGCGGCGGCCCATGCCCCGCCTGTCGCCAGGCGGGAACTCATCAGCCCTTGGCCGGCGACGTGTCTTTCACGTCGGCCGGGGTCGCGGCCATTTGCAGGTGCAGGCGCGCGCCGGTGTACGGCGAATGCCGGCGCACCACGTCCATGTTCAGCTCCACCCCCAGGCCCGGTTCGGAGGACGGGATGATGTAGCCGTCCTCCCATTGCAGGGGCTTGGTCAGTACTTCGGCGTGGAAACCGCCCCAGGTCTCGATGCTTTCCTGGATCAAGAAATTCGGCGTGCAGGTGGCCAGCTGGAAGCTCGCCGCGGCGCCGATCGGCCCGTTGTACAGGTGCGGGGCGATCTGCGCGTAGTAGGCCTCGGCCATGCTGGCGATCTTCTTGGCCTCCAGCAGGCCGCCGCAGCGCGCCACGTTCATCTGCAGGATCGACGCGCCGCCGGCCTGCAGCAGCTTGAAGAACTCGTACTTGGTGGTCAGGCGCTCGCCGGTGGCGATCGGAATGCTGGTCTTGGCCGCCACTTGCGCCATGGCCTCTTCCTGGCCCGGCGGCACCGGTTCCTCGAACCACAGCGGGTCGTATTTTTCCAGGCGCTTGGCCAGGCGAATGGCCGAGGACGGCACCATCTGCCCGTGGGTGCCGAACAGCAGGTCGCATTTATTGCCCACCGCTTCGCGGATCTTGCGGCAGAAGGTTTCGCAGCGCTCCAGCACTTCCAGGGAAACCTGGTGCCCCGAATAAGCGGTGTAAGGCCCGGCCGGGTCGAACTTGAGGGCGGTGAAGCCCTTGTTCATGTTCTCCACCGCGCATTCGGCGGCCAGGTCCGGGTCGTCGTAGTTGTATTCGCCGTCGCTGCCCTTCGGGTACAGGTAGGTGTAGGAACGCAGCCGTTCGTGGACCTTGCCCCCCAGCAACTCGTAGACCGGCTTGTTCGCCGCCTTGCCGATGATGTCCCAGCAGGCCATCTCCAGGCCGCTGACCACGCCCATCATGGTCAGGTCGGGGCGCTGGGTGAAACCGCTGGAGTAGGCCTGGCGGAAGAAGCGCTCGATGTGGTGCGGGTCCTGGTCCAGCAGGTAGCGCTCGAACACGTCCTCGATGATCGGCAGCATGGCCTTGGGGCCGAAGGTGGCGGCGTAGATCTCGCCGACGCCCTCGATGCCGCAGGCGGTCCTGAGCTTGACGAACAGCCAGTACATGCCGCCGATATGCGGCGGTGGTACGGCGACGATATGGGTTTCCAGGGCAATGATTTTCATGTCAGGCACCAGTTGTCTTCGAGGATGTGCGATTGATTCGGGCACGCAGGACCACGGCGGCCAGGGTGCCGATCAGACCGATGGAGGCGATATAGCCGAAGTAGAGCTTGTAGCCGAGGGCCCCGGGGAAATGTTCGGTGAGGTAGCCGTTGATCAACGGAATAAACGCATCCGGCATGTAGCCGACCACCGAGACGATGCCGATGGCCAGGCCCGTGATGCGCAGCGGGATGTCGCAGGTGTCGAGGATCGCCCAGTACAGACCGCGAATCGCGTAGGTCATCAGGCCAATGAAAATCACCGTGGCAATCAGCAGCCCCATGCTGTTGAGCGCCGGGAAGACGATCAGGCCGACAATCGCCAGGCTTGCCAGCAACAGCGCGACGATCAGCACCGAGATGTTCGAGAACTTGTCCCCCAACCAGCCGCCACCGATGCCGCCGATGGGGCGCATCCACAACTTGATGGTGGTGATGGTGCCGGCCATGACGGCGGTCAGGCCGCTGCCTTGCAGGTAGTCGGAGAAGCTGTAGGTGGCCCAGAAGATGTGGTAGCCGCAAAACACGATCGCGGTGACCAGCCACAGCTCGGGAATCTTCACCAGCGTCGCCAGATCCGTGAGCAGGTTGAACTTGCCCTTCTCCACCGGCGGCGTGTCCTCCATCGACTTCGGGTCCTTGATCAGCACCAGCACGCAGCCGATGGCGATACAGGTGAAGGCGTAGAGATAGACCACGTGACGGAAGCCTTCGGCGGTGGACTCGCCGCGGGTTTCGGTGGCAAAGGCGAACAACGCCAGCGCAACCGTCGCCAGCAGCGCCTCGACCAGGCCGCGCCCGCCGTCGAGGATGCCGAAGAACCGTCCCTGCTCAGTGTGATGGGCGATCATCTTCACGCGCTTGAGCACCGAGGCCCAGAAGGTCAGGCCGGTGGTCAGGCCCCAGCAACCGAAGATGACCATCAGGCCGCTCATGGACGGCGCGGTGGAGTACCACAGGCCGAGGACGCCGGTGGCCACCAGCGAGAAGAAAATCAGGAAGCGCGGCGCGATGCGGTCCGCCAGCCAGCCGCTGGGCAGGTAGCTGAGCAGGAAGATCGTACCGAGCATGGAATACAGGTAGCCCAGCTCGCTGTGGCTGATCTGGAACACCTCGAGCATGGTGGTCTGGTAGACCTGGCGCAGGTAGAGGATCGGGTAGATCGCCCCGGCCGCCAGGACCAGCAGCATCAGTTGGAAATAGCGACTTCCCTTGTCGCTCTTGCCGTCGGCAAGCGAGGTGGAACCCTGGACAGCGGCAGCGTGCTTGGACATGGACGAGACCTCGGGCCACCCGGTATTCCGGGCGCCCTGATAATTGTTTTTATAGGAGGAGGAGCAGCGGCAAGCTACAAGCGGCAAGAATGACCGAGGCGCCTTTGCTTGCCGCTTGAAGCTTGGAGCTTGGAGCTGTTTTCAGTACTTCATCACCACCAATCGGGTCTGGGTGAACTCGAGCATGCCGTGCTTGCCGTCGTCGCCGCCCAGGCCCGAACGCTTCCAGCCGGCGTGATAACCCTGGTACGGGTCGGCCGGGGTGCGATTGACGTACAGCTCGCCGGCCTCGATGGCATTGGCGACCTTCATCGCGGTGCGGTAGCTCTCGCTGTAGAGCACCGACGACAGGCCGAACTGATGGTCGTTGGCCAGGGCCAGCGCCTCGTCGATGTCGCGGTACTGCAGCACCGGCAACACCGGGCCGAAGATTTCCTCCTGGACGATTTCCATGTCCTGGCGGCAGCCGCTGAGCAGGGTCGGCGGGTAGAAATGCCCCGGCCCCTCGGGCAGCACGCCGCCGGTTTCCAGGACCGCGCCGGCGGCGACCGCGCGCTGCACCATGGCGTGGATGTTCTGCTGCGCCGCGGCGTTGACCAGCGGGCCCATCAGGCTCGCGTCGCCGGCGCGGTCGCCGAAGCGCACCGCGGCGATCTTCGCCTTGAGCAGCGCCAGGAAGCGCTCGTGCACGCTGGCGTGCACATAGACCCGCTCCACCGCCGTGCACAGCTGGCCGCAGTGGGTGGTCTTGGAAGCGACGATATCGCTGGCGGCCTTTTCCAGGTCGGCATCGGCCTCGACGATCGCCGGGGTCTTGCCGCCCAGTTCCAGGGACGGCTTGGCGATATTGGCCTTGCAGTAATCGAGCACGATGCGCCCGGCGTTGACGCTGCCGGTCAGGGTGATCAGCCCCACCGCCTGGTGGGTGCAGACGCTGGCGGCGGTGGCGTGGTCCATGGTCAGGATGTTCAGCACGCCCGCCGGCAGGCCGGCCTGTTGCGCCGCCCGGGCAATCTCGAAGGCCGAGGTCGGGGTGTTGTTGCTCGGCCGCACGACCACGGTATTGCCGGCGATCAGCGCCGGGGCGACCTTGCGCAGCAGGGTGTAGACCGGGTAGTTGAACGGGATCAGGCAGGCCACCACGCCGATCGGCTCTCGGTGCAGGAACAGGTTTTCGTCCGGGCTGTCGCTGGGGATGATCTCGCCTTCGATACGCCGCGCCCACTCGGCGTGGTAGCGGGTGATCTGCGCCGCGTAACGGGCTTCGTTACTGGCGTCGCCCAGGCTCTTGCCGGACTCGGCGGCCAACGCCGCGCCGATCGACTCTGCCCGTGCTTCCAAGGCATCGGCGAAGGCCCGCAGGTGCTCGGCGCGCTCGATGCTGGTGAGTTTGCCCCAGGTTTTCTGCGCCTGGGCGGCGGCGTCGACGGCGGCGATGGCCTCCTCGGCGGTGGCGGCGCTGACCTGGCCGATCAAGGCTTCGCTGGCCGGGTCATGGACCGCGATCAGGGCCGGGCTGGCCGGTTCGATAAAGTGCCCGTTAACAAAATTTCGCTCGAGTCGCATGGCAGTTGCCCATCGTCGTTGCATGAATGGCCGAGCGGCCCGGAGGCGATCCGGGCCGCCCCTGTTAAAGAGTCTGGAGTGCGTTGGCGGACCGGGTCGAACGCGCCGACGAACGCCCGCGGCGGGCAGCGCCCAGGCCTGGCGGTGGCGGAATTAGTGCGCAGAAACGATCGACGGCGGCCAGGGATGGCATGGCGTGGCACTCAAGGTTGTTGTTATGTGAGTGCCAGCAGTCTTGCCATCCGCCGCGAGGACGACAAACGATTAATTGCGCGGACAAACGTGCGAAAAACGCATGTTAGTCACGGTAGGGGTTCCTGCTAGCCGGGCGGCGCCGGCATCGCGAGCGAGCTCGCGCCTACAGGGGCGATAAGCCTCAAATCGCCGCGGTAGACGGCTCCAACTGGCGTTGCGCCAGCCAGATCTCTTCCTGCAACCACTGGCCGAACACCTGCAACTGCGGCGCCTGGGTCTGTTCCGGGCGGGTCACCAGCCAATAGGACTGGTGCCCTTCCACGTGCACGTTGAGCACCTGGGTCAACTGCCCGCTGGCCAGTTCCCGGGCCACCATGTGCCAGTCGGCGATGGTGATGCCCAGGCCGTCGGTGGCCGCGCGGATCGCCAGGTCCAGCAGGTCGAATTCGTAGCCGCCCTGGGTGTCGACGCCGCTGATGCGCGCCGCGTCCAGCCAGTGTTTCCAGGTCAGGTAGCGCTGGTCTTCGCTGGCCAGCACATGCAGCAGGGTCATGCGGTTCAGGTCGATGCCGTGCTCGCTCGACTCGCGGGCATACAGCGACGGCGCGCAGACCGCGATATGCCGCTCCTGGAACAGCAGCGAGCTGTCCAGCCCATCCCACTCGCCGTTGCCGAAACGGATGGCGCAGTCCAGGGTGCCGGTTTGCGCCAGGCTGTCCTGCAAGCGCGTGGTGATGCTCAGTTCCAGCTCCGGGTGCTGTTCGCGCAGGCGCCCCAGGCGCGGCATCAGCCAACGGCGGGTGAAGGTCGGCGGCGCGTTGAGGTGCAGGCGGTTGGCGTGGGACTTCTGCTGGATGCTGCGCACCGTCAGCTCGATCTTGTCGAACGACTGGTGCAACGCCCGCAGCAGCACCCGGCCGGCGCTGGTCAGTTCCAGGTGATGGTGGCGGCGCTCCAGCAAACTTTCGCCCAGCTGCTCCTCGAGCTGGCGCACCTGGCGGCTGACCGCGCTCTGGGTGACGTTGAGCAGTTCGGCGGCGCGGGTGAAGCTGCCGGTGCTCCCGGCGACCTCGAAGGCTTTGAGGGCATTGAGGCCGGGCATTCTGCGTTTCATGGCGGGACTCGAGAACAGCTGACGAGGCGCCAAGCATCCCACGGCCGCTGGCGCCGCTTCTACAGGCACAGCAACTTTTTCAACGAGTAACCTGCATTTGAGGAAGGTTTGCCCGACCAAATAATCGTTTGTCGATCCGGCGCGCGCTGGCAAGACTGCCGGCATCTCACATAACAATAAACGAGAGCCGCCCCATGCCCCGCATCGCTTCGTTGCGCCTGCCATCCGTCTGCCTGCTGTCCCTGTCCACCCTCGCCGCGCCGGCCATGGCGATCCAGGTCACCGATAACCTCGACCTCGGCGGCGCGGTTCGCGCGCGCTGGGACTACGACCCGGACCGCGACATCCAGAAGTTCGGCCTGGACACGGTGTTCCTCAGCGCCAAGTACAACTCCGACACCTGGATAGGCGAAGCCCAATACCGCTTCTACGGACGCTCCTACCCCTACCAGTACACCCAGGACTACGGCGATATCCAGTTCGCCAAGTTCGCCTGGCTGGGCTACAAGTTCAGCCCCGAACGCCAGGTCCAGGTGGGCCTGAACACGGTGCCGTTCGGCTTGCAGCCGTACTTCGGCAGCACCTTCTACGAAACCCTGGGCAACGTCATCGGCCTGGAAGACGTGCAGCAGGTCGGCGCCAAATACATCCAGCAACACGGCGACTGGAACTTGCAGGCCGGCTATTACCTGCGCCCGGCGTGGCAGGGCAAAGGCACCAGCAAGGGCGTGACCTACTCCAGCGTGGTGTCCGGGGCCGACAGCTACGTGGCCGACGGCAGCGACAACCAGGAACGCAACACCGTGGTGCTGCGGCTGGCCAAGGCCCTGGACCTGGGGCCGTGGAAATCCGAGGTGGGGATCTCCGGCCTGACCTCGACCCTGGAGAACAAGGACACCGACCACGACGGCCGGCGCAATGCCGTGGCCGTGCACTACCTGGGCAAGAACGGCCCGTGGGGCGTGCAGTTGCAGGCGGCGCGCCAGCAGATGTCGCCGCGCAACGCCGGCAGCGACGAAGTGGTGACCCTCGGCGGCTACGACGGCACCTACAACGTCGCCAGCCGCGGCAACCTCTACGTCGCCGACCTGAGCTACGACGTCGCCGGCAAATACCTGTTCGACCAGCTCAGCGGCATCAAGCTGTACGCCAACTACAGCGCCTTCGACAAATCCGCCGAGGCGTTCAAGACCTCGCAGCGGCTGATCCTCGGCAGCTCGTTCTCCCTGAGCAAACTGTGGATCGCCAGCGAATGGCTGATCGGCAAGAACGACCCCTACATCGGCGGCAGCAGCTACACCCAGAGCCTGGGCGCCGGTGGCAGCGACCAGTGGGAAAACCAGTTGTACGTGAATATCGGGTATTACTTCTGATCTGCCTCGGGCGGTCTTGGGGCCGCCATCGCGAGCAAGCTCGCTCCTACAAAGAGCCGCTCACCGCTGCCCGGTAGGAGCCAGCTGGCTGGCGATCAAGGCAACGCGGTCCACCCGGCGAACCAGTTCGCTCCTGCCCAAGCCGCTCGGCGCCCTGCCGGCGGTCGCGTTTTATCCGCGCAAACACTTGCAGGCCCAAGGCCCAAGGCGTCAGATTGACGGACCCGGATTCATGATCCAAAAACAACAATAAATCTGCTCCCCTGTCCCTGGCTCTTTGCCTGCAAAGACCGCTGACACCGGCGCAGCGGAGTCATCCTCTCATGCGTCAACTGCCCGCCCTGAATATGCTGCGCGTCTTCGAGGAAGTCGCCCGGCATCGCAGTTTCAGCCAGGCGGCCCTGGGCCTGAACGTGACCCAGGGCGCCGTCAGCCGCCAGATCAAGCAACTGGAAGACTACCTGGGCCTCGCCCTCTTCGTGCGGACCCCGCGCGGTCTGGCGCTGACCGAAGCCGGCACGGCGCTGTCGCCGCAACTGGGGGCGGCCTTCGACCATATCGAGCAGGCCCTGGAGGCGGTGCGCGTGCCCAACCTGCGCCAGCGCCTGCGCATCGTCGCGCCGCCGACCTGGGCCACCCGCTGGCTGTCGGCGCAGTTGCGGCACTTCTGCCAGCGCTACCCGGACCTCAACCTCAGCGTGACCCACCAGAACAGCCACGACAGCCTGGCCGAAGTCGACTGCCAGGTGCGCTTCGGCCTGGAGCCGGCCGGCCATTGTTCGAGCCAGTTGCTGGTGATGGAGCGGCATATCGCCGTGGCCAGCCCGGAGCTGTTCGTCGACGGCCAGGCGCCAGACCTGCGGCGTTTTCCACTGCTGCATATCCTGCACGACGGCAAGCGCCTGAAGGTCTGGGAGAACTGGCTGGCGGCCATGGGCCGCGACGACGTGGACGCGAGCCAGGGCCTGGAATTCAGCACCCTGGACCAGGTGATCCATACCGCCCTGGCCGGCGGCGGCCTGGCGGTGATCGACCGGCAGATGATCGAGCGCGAACTGGCCAACGGCAGCCTGCTGCCGATCACCCCGGTGGAAGTGCTCGGCCCCTACGGCTACTGGCTGGACGTGGCCAACGACAAGCAGGGCCTGTCGAAGGTGCGGCTGTTCACCGACTGGTTGCGGCAGGTGAGCAACCCGTAGCGCGTGGTTGGCACCACGGGCGCTATCGCGAGCAAGCTCGCTCCTACAGGGGCCTGCGCGCTTCTGTAGGAGCGAGCTTGCTCGCGATGGGAGCGCAGCTCCCGGCTTAGATCGACGCCGCGACCTTGCGCGTCACCGACGCCGCGGCGCCCTCTTCAGCCCCCTCTTTCAAGCCCTGCACCTTGCACGCCTGGCTCAGGGTCAAGGCCTTGGTTTCCGGGGCCCAGGCCCAGGAGATCAACGCCCCCAGCGCGAGGATCGCGGCGAGGATGCCCATGGTCGGGCTGAGGCCGATCCCGGCCACGCTGACCGGCAGCAGGAAGGTACTGATGGCCGAGCCGAGCCGGCTGACCGCGGTGGCCAGGCCGATACCGCTGGCGCGCACCTCGGTGGGGAAACTCTCGGCCGGGAACACCCCCACCAGGTTGCTCACCGCCGACAGCACCAGGGTGAACAGCCCGAACACCAGGACCATCAGCCAGGCCGCGCTGCCCGGCAACACCGCCAGCAGGAACAGCGCCACCGCCAGGATGACGAACGAGTTGATCAGGAAACCGCGGCGGGAAAACTTCACCGTGCACCAGATGCCGATCAGCGCGCCGAGGATCAACAGCAGGTTGAGCATCAGCTCGGTGCCGAAGCCTTCAGCCAGGCCCATTTTCTGCAGGATCGACGGCAGGAAGGTGTAGATGGCGAAGTACGGCATGACGATGCAGACGAAGAACAGGCAGTTGAACGCCGTGCGCTTGCGGTACTCGCGGCTGAACAGCACCGCGTAGCCGGAACGGTTGTCGCCGGACGGCTCCTCGTCCAGCACCACGTTGGCCCCCAGGTACTTCTTGACCACCGCCCGGGCCTCGGCGACCCGGCCCTGGTTGACCAGCCAGCGCGGCGACTCGGGGGTGCCGATGCGGGCGATCAGGATCAGCCCGGCGGGGATCGCCGACGAGGCCAGCATCCAGCGCCAGGCGTCGTCGCCCAGGCCGAGCATGGCGGTGCCGACAAAGGTCGCCGCCACATAGCCGAAGGTCCAGATCACGCTGAACGAACCGAGCAGCACGCCGCGGTGCTTCTTCGGCGCGAACTCGGCGAGCATCGCGTGGCCGACGCTGAAATCGCCGCCCAGGCCGATGCCGATCAGGATCCGGCACAACAGCAAGGCCATGGCGCTCTGCACGTAGAACTGCATGACCGAGGCCAGGGTGATCAGCACGAAGCTGATCAGGAAGATTTTCTGCCGCCCCAGGCGGTCGGAAATCCAGCCGAAGAACAGGCTGCCGAGAAACAGCCCGATCAGCGCCGAGGCGCCGATCAGCCCCTGCCAGAACGCATCGAGCTGCATCTGCGGGCTGAGCAGGGTGAAGGCGATGCCGATCAGGCCGAGGATATAGCCGTCGGTGAAATGCGCGCCGAAGGTCAGGCCGGCGATCTTCAAGTGAAACCGGCCGATGGGCAGGTCGTCGATCTTGACGGATTGGGTGGTCATGTTCGTCTCCGATTATTGTTCTTGAAAGAGAGATGAAACCGGGCGCCCATCCTGTAGGAGCAGCCGGTCGACGCTCGATTGCTCGCGATAAATCGTCAACGATAACGTGGAGCACCTGAAGAACTGCGGCGCTCTTGCGTTCATCGCGAGCAAGCTTCGCTCCTACAGAAAAGGCGGTGTGTCAGAGCCCGCCCATCAGCAGGTATTTGATCTCCAGGTAGTCATCCAGGCCGTACTTCGAGCCTTCGCGGCCCAGGCCCGATTCCTTGATGCCGCCGAACGGCGCGACCTCGGTGGAAATGATCCCTTCGTTGATCCCGACCATGCCCGCTTCCAGGCCTTCGGCCATGCGCCAGACGCGGCCGATGTCGCGGCTGTAGAAGTAGGCCGACAGGCCGAACGGCGTGTCGTTGGCCCGTTGCAGCACCTCGGCTTCGTCCTTGAAGCGCAAACACGCGGCCACCGGGCCGAAGGTTTCTTCCTGGGCGATCAGCATGTCGCTGCTGGCCTCGGCAAGGATGGTCGGCTCGTAGAAGGTGCCGCCCAGGGCATGGCGCCGGCCGCCGCACAGCAACGTCGCGCCCTTCTCCAGGGCATCGCCGACGTGCAGCTCGACCTTGGCCAGGGCCGCGGCATTGATCAGCGGGCCTTGCTCGGTCTCGCCGTCCAGGGCGCTGCCGACGCGCATCGCCGCCACCGCCTCGGCCAGCTTGCCGGTGAAGGCCTCGTAGACGCCGTCCTGGATAAAGAAGCGGTTCACGCAGACGCAGGTCTGCCCGGTGTTGCGGAATTTCGAGGCCATGGCGCCCTTCACCGCGGCGTCCAGGTCGGCGTCGTCGAAGACGATGAAAGGCGCGTTGCCGCCCAGTTCCAGCGAGACTTTTTTCAGGGTGTCGGCGGCCTGGCGCATCAGCAGCTTGCCGGTGCGGGTCGAGCCGGTGAACGACAGCTTGCGCACCACGCTCGAGGCTTGCAGCGCGCCGCCGATGGCCGGCGCGTCGCCGGACACGATGTTGAACACCCCGGCCGGAATCCCCGCCTGCTCGGCCAGCACCGCCAGGGCAAAGGCCGACAACGGCGTCTCTTCCGAAGGCTTGAGGATCATCGTGCAACCGGCGGCCAGGGCCGGGCCGACCTTGCGCGTGACCATGGCCAGGGGGAAGTTCCACGGGGTGATCGCCGCGACTACGCCTATGGCCTCCTTGGTCACGATGATCCGCGCATCGGCCTTGTGGCTGGGGATCACATCGCCATAGGCACGCTTGGCCTCTTCGCCGAACCATTCGAGAAAACTCGCCGCGTACACCACCTCGCCCATGGCCTCGGCCAGCGGCTTGCCCTGCTCGCGGCTGAGCAAAGTGGCCAGCTCGCGCTGGTTGCCCAGCATCAGTTCGCTCCAGCGTTTCAGGCGCTGGCTGCGCTCCTTGGCGGTCAGGCCGCGCCAGGCCGGCAAGGCGCGATTGGCCGCGGCGATGGCCCGTTCGGTTTCCTCGGCACCAGCCTTTTGCACCTCGGCGACCAGCTCGCCGCTGGCTGGGTTCAGCACCGGGTAGACGGGGCCGCCGCTGGACCATTGGCCGTCGATGTAGTTGCCGTTACGGATCAGCGCGCTCATGCCACGGCCTCGCTCAAGGTGAAACGTTCAAGGGCCGGGCGGGCATCGCGCAGGATACGTTTGCCCGCGGTGTAGTCGTTGATCACATCGCACGGCGTGTAGTTGCGTTCCAGTTCGTGCAGCTCCTCGGCATCCAGGCGCATCTCCAGGGCCGCCAGGGCGCTGTCGAACTGCTCGGTGGTGTCGGCGCCCACCAGCATGCAGTCCACGCCGGGGTGGTTGAGCACCCAGGCCTGGGCGATCTGCGCGTTGGACACGCCGCGGGCCCGGGCCACGCGCTGTACCGAATGGGCGATCTCGAACGAGGCTTGGTCGCTGTACATCTGCTGGGTGAAGAAGTCGGTCTGGTTGCGGGTCGACTGCGCGTCGCCGGTGAGCAGGCCGCGGGCCAGCGGGCTGAACACCGAGACGCCCAGGCCCTGGTCGCGACAGAACGGCAGCATCTCGCGCTCTTCCTCGCGGTACGCGCAGTTCAGTTGCAGCTGCATGTTGATCGGCTTGACCCAGCCGTTGCGCTCGCAGGCCATGAGAATCTTCGCCAGCTGGCCGGCGAGCATGGTCGAGACGCCGATATAGCGCGCCTTGCCGGAACGCACGATGTCGTTCATGGCGCTCATGGTTTCTTCCACCGGTGTGTTCAGGTCGAAGTAATGCAGCATGAAGACGTCGACGTAATCCATGTCCAGGCGTTTCAGCGAGGCGTCGATGCTGTCGAGGATGTGCTTGCGCGAATGGCCGCTGGCGTTGATGCCGCCGCGGGTGCCGTAGCCGACCTTGGTGGTGATCACCAGGTCTTCGCGACGGGCCAGGCGCTTGACGATGCGCCCCACCACTTCCTCGCCGACGCCGGCGGAATAGAAGTCCGCCAGGTCGATGAAATTCACCCCGTGGTCCAGGGCATGACGGACGATCGGCTCGCTCTGCTGCTCGTTGAAGATCCAGGGTTTCCAGTCCGGGGTGCCCATGTTCATGGTGCCCAGGCACAGGCGGGAGACTTCCAGGCCGGAGTGGCCCAAACGAATGTATTGCATGGCGCGGACCTCAGGCCTTGGGCGTGTAGAAAGGGTTGCTGATGTGGCTGGCCACATCCTTGAGCTGCGCGTTTTCCGGCTTGCCGGCCAGGGCCGCGCGGATCGCCGTGCGGCAGGCGTTGTAGTTGTTCAGGTAGACCGCATCCAGGTCGTCGCAGGCCGGGTTGACCCAGTTGGCGGTGACGATCGCCCACTCGTCCTCGGCTTCCTTGGGCAGGGTGCCGTCGAGCAGCGCTTCGAGCACGGCCTTGGCGATGCCGGCCTGGGACGCGCCCCAGGTGGCGTTGCCGTGCAGCTCGCTGCCGATCGCCGCCTTGTTGACGTAGAGGGTCATCGGCTTGACCGGGATGTTCGGCTGGGCGATCACCATGAACGGGCAATGGCCCTGGCTGGGCGACGCCAGGCTGTTGGCGAAGGCCTGGCCGGCCGGACCGTTGCGCGGGCCGATAAGGATATTGATGTGCGCGGCGTTCACGCCCGGGCCTTCGAAACCTTCACCGATATAGAGGTCGAGTTCTTTCATGGGTCATTACTCTTGGGACGCAGAGGGAGGGGTTGAGACGATCAGCGGCGCACGCCCGGGTCGATCGGGGCGCGGCAACGAAAGGGGTTCCAAGAGCGCGGCACGGGGCCGGCGAAGACTGGGCACAGAGGCTGGGTCATGGGGCAAACGCTCTTTGTTGTTGTGGTTGAGCTGGTGTTTGCGCTGTTGTATCACCGGCCTTGTAGCGGCCTGTAACCATTAAAAATCATGGGGCCATGAGATTAGGTAATACCCTTGCGCGGTACTCCGAACGCTCGAGGAGCAGGCAATGAATCCATTGGTCTACCACGGCGGCTGCCTGTGCGGGCAAGTCCGTTTCGCGGCCCTGGGGCCGGCGCAGAATCCCCACCACTGTTCGTGCAAGCTGTGCCAGCGCCACACCGGCGCGCTCACCGCGACCTGGGTCGAATTCCCCCGCGAGCGGGTGACCTGGAACGGTACGCCGGCGACCTTTCGTTCGTCCGACTACTCCAGCCGCACGTTCTGCGCGCAGTGCGGCAGCTCGTTGGGGGCGATCGACGACGAACCGACCGTCGCCCTGCTGCTGGGCGGCTTCGACGACAACGACCAGGAACTGTTGAAACCCGGCCATCACGCCTACGCCGACACCCGTCCGGGCTGGTGCCAGGGCAACCCCTGAAGGGCGGCCTGCCGCTGGAGCGTTATCGCGAGCAAGCTCGCTCCTACAGGGGCATGTGCGCTTCTGTAGGAGCGAGCTTGCTCGCGATGGCGATCCCACGGGCTCCATCGCCATCGAGCCAGGCCCCTGCGCAAGCCCCTCCCCAGCGGCAAAAAAAGCCGCAAGCCGACAGGTGCGGCGAATCTGTTCTAGGCTGGAACCGCTGGCGACTATCGAGATAGAGCCATCGAAACACATGGAAATGACTTTCAAGGAGAAACCCCATGTCCGCGATTCCTTCAAGAACCAACCGCTCTCCGCTGCGCATGAACAAGGACGTCACCGCGCTGATTCCGGACTTCCCCTTCCATTACGCCAACTACCTGCAACACGGCCAGGGCCGCCCGCTGGGCTCGGTCGACGCGGCGAACCACGGGCAGAAGGTGCTGATCGTCGGCGCCGGCATCGCCGGCCTGGTAGCCGCCTACGAGGCCATGCGCATGGGCCTGCACCCGGTGGTGGTCGAAGCCTCGGAACGTATCGGCGGGCGGCTCTACGCCAAGCTCCAGGGCGACCCCGCCACCCCGGACAAACAGGTGCTCTGCGAACTGGGCGCGATGCGTTTCCCGGTGTCCGGCAAGGCGCTGTTCCATTACTTTCGCAAGGTCGGCATGACCGAAAACTCGGCGGACTTCCCCAACCCGGGCACCGCGGCGGCGATCAGCACCGTGGTCGATTACCAGGGCGAGAAGGTCTATTACGAAGTCGACGGCAACCCGGCCTTTCCGAAACCCCAGGAATACGTCGAGCTGGAAAACCAGTTCTTCGACGGTTTCCTGGAGCACTACGATTTCGCCGCCATGGAAGCGGCCATGACCGAAGGCTCCATCAACCAGCCGAGGATCAAAGAGCTGTGGCAGGCCATCCTCAAGCCGGCCCAGGGCACCAGCGGCGACGATGTCAGCTTCTATTCCGCACTGCTGGAAAACTCCGGCTGGAGCAAGGCCGAGATCGACCTGTTCGGGCAGATCGGCTTCGGCACCGGCGGCTGGAACACCGACTACCCCAACAGCATCCTCGAACTGCTGCGCGTGCTGTACACCGGCCTGGACGCCGACCACCAGCTGATGTTCGACGGTTCCTCCAGCCTGCCGCAGCGGCTCTGGTCGACGCCGCCGAAAGCGTTCGGCGACAGCATGCAGTACTGGGGCGAAGGCAACACGGTCGAAGCGCTGTCGCGAGAAGTATTCCCCGACCCGTTCCACAAGGAAGTGCGGCATATCGTCCGCCAGCCGAACGGCTCCTTCCGCGTGCACATCACCGACACCAAGACCGACCAGGAACTGCTGTTCAACTTCGCCAGCGTCATCTACACCCCCCACGTCCGGATCCTCGACAAGCTCCGTTACTCGGGCAATCCGCAAGACCTCCCGGCCATGGACAGCCTGCTGCCCCTCGAGACCTGGGAAGCCATCATGTACACCCACTACATGCAGTCGGCGAAGATTTTCGCCGCCACCCAGCGCCCGTTCTGGAACGACCCGGTGGCCGGCAACGAACAGCGCAAGATGAGCATCACCCTCTCCGACCGCCTGACCCGCGGCACCTACCTGGTCGACTACTCGGCCAGCAAGGGCACGTACAAGGGCAGCGGGATCTTCCTCTCCTATACCTGGAACGACGACGCCCTGAAGTTCCTCGGCGATCGCCCCGAGCCGTTGCCGCAGCATGTCGGGCTCTGCACCAACCTGCTGGACAACATCTACCCGGGGATCGACCTCAACGAGCGCTACAGCACGGTCGACCCGTTCGTGGAACACAACTGGGAGGATCAACCGCTGTACCTGGGCGCCTTCAAGATGAACCTGCCGGGCCAGTACGAATACCAGCGGCGGATCTTCTCCCAGTTCATGAGCGGCATCGATACGAACCAGCCCGACCGTTTCATCCTCGCCGGCGACGACGTGTCCTGGACTGCCGGTTGGGCCGAGGGCGCGGTCACCACCGCGATCAACGCCGTGGACAAGCTGGCGGTCTGCTTCGGCGGCGGCAGCCTGCCGGGCAACTCAGGGCCGGTGGCGTCCTGGCACCGGCTGAAACCGGTCGAGCTGGGTTGACCGAACGACGCTGAACCCCGACCCCGCCGATGCCCCAGCGGCACGGCGGGGTCTTCGCTTCCCCCCCTCATACGCCGCCCTTCGGCGCAGGCTAGCGCCCCCATTTCTCCAGGGCGAACTCGACGAAGCTGCGCAGCTTGGGCAGGCGATAACGGTCCTGGGCGTAGACCAGGTGCAGCGCCCGCCACGGCAACTGATAGTCCTGCAGCAACGGCACCAGCCGCCCCTGCTGCAAGTCTTCCTCCACCAGGGCATCCGGCATCATCACCACCCCCAGGCCACCCCGCGCCGCACGGTGCAGGCCGGACGAGGTGTTGGTCAGCAGCGAACCGGACACCGGAATCAGCACATCGCCCTCGGGCCCGTGCAGCGGCCACTGGGTGGCGGTGGAACTCCATTCGTCACCCGCCGGGTAGGCGAACGCCAGGCAATTGTGTCGTTGCAAATCCTCGGGCACCCGCGGCGTACCGCAGCGCTCCAGGTAGTCGGGCGCGGCGCAGATGGTCAGCTTGTAGTCCTGCAGCGGGCGGGCGATCAGTGACGAGGTGTCCAGGTTGCCCAGGCGAAAGGCCACGTCGAAGGCGCCGTCGATCAGGTCGAAGCGTTGGTTGGCCAGCGTCAGCTCGACCTTGACCTGCGGACAACGCTGGCGGAACTCGCTCAGCGCCGGGGCCAGCCGCTCGGTGCCGAAGGTCAGCGGCGCGGTGATGCGCAAGGTGCCGGACGGCTCGCCCTGGACCTGCTCGGCCATGCGCTCGGAATCCGCCACCAGCCCCAGCACCGCCAGGCAACGCTGGTAATACTCGGTGCCGAACTCGGTCAGGCGCTGGCGCCGGGTGGTGCGGCTGAGCAGGCTGACGCCGAGGCGCTGCTCCAGCGCCCGCAAGTGGTTGCCGACCATGGTGGTGGACATCCCGCACTCGCGGGCGGCGGCGGTCATGTTGCCCTCTTCCACCACTTTCACGTACACCGACATCGCCTGGAACAGATCCATTATCAACCCTGACTTCAAGATGATTAAAGAATGGACGAGTTTATCTAGCTCAGGTGGCTAACGATACTGCCAGCACACCCCCTGGATGGAGTTACCCGCCATGACCGCCGCCTGCCTGATGAACACCTACCAACCGCTGCCCCTGAGCTTCGCCCGCGGCCTGGGCACCCGCCTCTGGGACCAGGCCGGCCGCGAGTACCTGGACGCGGTGGCCGGGGTGGCGGTGACCGGCGTCGGCCATTCCCATCCGCGGCTGGTGGCCGCGATCCGCGAGCAGGCCGGCCTGCTGCTGCACACCTCCAACCTCTACGCCATCGACTGGCAACGGCAACTGGCGCAGCGGCTGACGCGCCTGGCCGGCATGGAGAACGCGTTCTTCAACAACTCCGGCGCCGAAGCCAACGAGACCGCGCTCAAACTGGCCCGGCTGCACGGCTGGAGCCGAGGCATCGAACAGCCGCTGGTGGTGGTCATGGCGAACGCCTTCCACGGCCGCACCCTGGGCACCCTGGCGGCCAGCGACGGGCCCGCCGTGCGCCTGGGCCTCGGCACATTGCCGGGGGATTTTCTCAAGCTGCCCTTCGGCGACCTGGCGGCCCTGGAGCAGGCCGCCCGGGCCCACGGTGCGCGGATCGCCGCGGTGCTGATGGAGCCGATCCAGGGCGAAAGCGGCATCCAGCTGGCCCCGCGCGGCTATCTGCCCGCCGTGCGCGAACTGTGCAACCGGCGCAACTGGCTGCTGATGCTCGACGAGATCCAGACCGGCCTCGGCCGCACCGGCCAGTGGTTCGCCTGCCAGCACGAAGGCGTGATTCCGGACGTGATGACCCTGGCCAAGGGCCTGGGCAACGGCATCCCCATCGGCGCCTGCCTGGCCCGGGGCAAGGCCGCGCAACTGTTCACCCCGGGCAGCCACGGCAGCACCTTCGGCGGCAATCCGCTGGCCTGCCGGGTGGCGTGCACCGTGCTGGACATCATCGAGGAACAGGGCCTGCTGGCCAACGCCCGGCGCCAGGGCGAACGCCTGCTGCAACGCCTGCAAGTGGAGCTGGCCGGGCACCCGCAGGTCCTGCAGGTGCGCGGCCTGGGGCTGATGATCGGCATCGAGCTCAAAGCCCCCCAACGCGACCTGGCGCTAAGGGCGGCGCGGGATCATGGCCTGCTGATCAACGTCACCCGGGGCAGCACCATTCGCCTGCTGCCGCCGCTGATCGTCGATGAACGGGAAGTGGAAATGATCGTGCGCGGCGTGGTCCGCACGCTGCAAGGCAGCGCCGTCGACGAGGCGCAAGCGGACAAGGTATTGGCGGTGTCGTGAGTGGCGCTTGGGGACGCTATCGCGAGCAAGCTCGCTCCTACAAGGAGCGGCGGGCTCGCGATGAGGGGAATCAGTCGTCCAGCGGTTTGGGCGGTGCCGCGGGTTTGCCCGGTTTGGCGGTCTTGCCGGCATGGGCGGCCTTGACCTCGGAGACCGGCGGCGGTGTCGGCGCGGCGGCTTCCTTTTCCGCGCTGGGCAACTGGTCGACGGTGCTGAACAGTTCCTTGAGCTCGATGGTTCCGGAATGCTCGAGTTTCTTCTCGCCGTCCTTGCCCACCAGGATCACCTTGGTCTGCGCCCCCGCGCCGAGCTTCAGGCTGCGGATCAAGGCCATGGTCGATTGCGGGTCCAGGTCCTTGCCGTCGCGCTGGCCGATGGTATTGATCACCGTGTAGAGCACCATGTTGCGGTCGGTAAAGGCCTGGCGGTTGGCCGGTTCGTCGAGGGACTTCTTCAGGGCCACCAGCGTCGGGTCCACGGAGCTGGGTGCAATGACGACCAGCGGGCGCGACTTGCCCTGGTCCTGGGCCAGTGGGCCTTCGTTGTCGGCCGCCAGTGCGGGGCCGGCGACAGCGAGCAGCGTTGCGAGGGTCAATGACCGAATGAACATGCGTCTCTCCTTTGGGTATCCACGCCCTAATGATTGCGCATCGGGAGAAAAGGTCCAGAGCCGGACTCAAATTCTGACATTTTATTGAACCTGTACCGCGGTCCTGGGCACTCAAACCACCGCCCGGCAAGCGGGTTTTCGACCTGTTCGCCCGCGTCGGCGACAAGCGTCGAGCTCGGCCAGGACGCCCGGTTCGGCATGATCGGCCGGTACTGGCGCCCACGCCAACCGGCATGGCCCATGCCGTTCCGGCATGGGGCCATACGAATTCGTCATCATTTCCGCCGCGACGGCGTGATAGCCTTCATCCCGGCCATAACAAGACCGCCCGCCTGGCCTTAACGCCCCGGCGCGGCGTCACCCGCCGTTTCATACCTGCTTGTTTCGTCTTCATCTGCCCAGGTTTTCGCAGCGCGCCTCCTTTACAGGCGTGCTGGACAACCGATTGCATTTTTGACTCGACGCTATCGTCGGCATCTCTTTTACCTCCTTCCGGGAGTTCGTATGTCCAGGCTGTCTCATCAAGATTTACGCCGTAGTTTCCGCGAGCTGATCGCTTCAGACTCCTGCTTTCACACCGCCTCGGTGTTCGACCCGATGTCGGCGCGGATCGCCGCCGACCTGGGGTTCGAAGTGGGCATTCTCGGCGGTTCCGTCGCCTCGCTGCAGGTGCTGGCCGCGCCTGACTTCGCCCTGATCACCCTGAGCGAATTCGCCGAGCAGGCTACGCGCATCGGCCGCGTCGCCCAGCTGCCGGTGATCGCCGACGCCGACCACGGCTACGGCAACGCCCTCAACGTGATGCGTACGGTGGTCGAGCTGGAGCGCGCCGGCGTCGCCGCCCTGACCATCGAAGACACCCTGCTGCCGGCCCAGTTCGGCCGCAAGTCCACCGACCTGATCTCGGTCGCCGAAGGCGTGGGCAAGATCCGCGCGGCGCTGGAAGCCCGGGTCGACCCGGAGCTGGCGATCATCGCCCGGACCAACGCGGCGATCCTGCCGATCCAGGAAATCATCAGCCGCACCCAGCAGTACGAGCGCGCCGGCGCCGACGGCATCTGCATGGTCGGGATCAAGGATTTCGAGCAGCTGGAGCAGATTGCCGAGCACCTCAGCGTCCCGCTGATGCTGGTGACCTACGGCAACCCGGCGCTGCGCGACGACGCCCGCCTGGCCCAACTGGGCGCGAAGATCATCGTCGACGGCCACGCGGCGTATTTCGCGGCGATCAAGGCCACCTACGACTGCCTGCGCGAACAGCGGCAGATCTTCACCCAGGCCTCGGACCTCAGCGCCACCGAACTGGCCCATACCTACACCCAGCCCGAGGAGTACATCGTCTGGGCCAAAGAGTTCATGAGCGTCAAGGAGTAAGCCGCTAGCGCTCCCTCCCCTTGCGATCACCTGGGCCCCGCGCCCAAGGTGGTCGAAAGCCGCCGCCTCCCGGCCGGCCGCAGCAACGCCTAGCCTCCCGCCCCCTTCAACGCATCGTCGACACTGTCGAGGATCTGCCCGATGGTCCAGGGTTTGCGGATGAACGACACCGGGTAGCAGATCCCGGAACTCTGCGGCGTCTCATACCCGGACATCACCAGCACCGGCATGCCCGGCCAGCGCTCGCGCACCCGATTGGCCAGGCCGGCGCCGTTCAAGGTGCCCGGCATGCTGATATCGGTCAGCAGCAGGCGCACCTGTTGCGGATGGTGGTCGATGAACACCAGCGCTTCGTCCGCGCTGGGCAGGCCCTGGGTGGTGAAACCCTCGTCCTGCAGGATCTCGCAGAGGAACTCCCGGATCGTCGGCTCGTCCTCGACCACCAGGATCAGGCGGCAAGGCGGGCTGGCCCTGCCGGGCAATGTTGGGCACATGGGATGACACTCCCTGACGGCATGAACGACCGGCGCGAATGCGCCTCCTGCTGTTATGAGCGGCCCCGCCCGGATAAATTCACTCGGCCTGCCGAGACGTCGGACAGGCCACCGCACGCGCGACCGGCGGCACTGGCGGCAGCGGGATCGTCGCCAGGGGCGCCGGCAGAATCACCGGCACGCCGCGGGCGACATGGCAGGCAATCACCTCCAGCAGCGGCTGGAGTTCGAGCCCGGGCAGCGGCTGCGGCCGGTACGGGTCGTTGCCGAAGAAGTTCTCCCAGTGGCCGACCAGTACCATGCGCGGCTGGGTGACCTGCAGCAGGCGCCAGGGGTAATCGCGCACCTGGGTCCAGGACGCGGCGCTGAGGATCTGCACGTCGACAGCCTTGTGATCATTGGGCAACACCGGCGGGAAACCGAACGGCGGCGGCGCGCCGGAATCCTGATAGTGCAGGCGGTAGGCCGGGGCGCCCCGCTCGTCGAGCAGGTCGATCAGCCAGGCCAGCGGCTGCCCCGGTTTCCATTGCCAGACGTACGCCGGCGTCTGCTTGAGGTCGAGCACGTAACGCCCGGGAATCAGGTTGATGCCAGCAACATGCCCGGCATGCTTGCTCTGGATCGGCATGGCGCGCACGTGCCGGCCGGTGGAATACACCCAGGTGCCGGGCGTCGGCGGCTCCCAGGCGCCGTTGACCTCATGGGGCCGGGCCATGGCCCACTGCACATCGACCACCCGCTGCGGATCGACCATGGCGCGCAGCATGTGTGCCACCGAGGACGAGCCGTAGGCCAGTGCCTTGGGTGTGTGTTTCTGCATGATCCAGGGCACGTCCAGCAGATGGTCGTAGTGCCCGTGGCCGACCAGCAGCATGCTCACGTCGTCGGCGCGCGGCATGTACAGGTCGATGCGCTTGCGGTCGGCCACCACCCGCACCGGCGGCAGCAGGCCGGAGTCCAGCGAGTCGGGGTTGCTGAACGAGGGCGCCAGCAGCACGCCCTCCCCGCGCCAATGCAATAGCCAGCCGCCGACGCCGAGAAACTGGATCTTCGGCTCCCCCACCACCGCCCGTTCCCGGTAGAGGCCCGGCATCGCGTCCGGCGATTCCCGGGCGCAGCCACCGAGCAGCAGCAACACGACAAGCATCACGACCGCTGGCATCGTCCTCTCTCCCCTTCTTCCCACACGGTTCTGCATGTCCGCCAAGCGGTGCGCTAGTTGGCCTGGGTGACATCGATCACCCTGACGTCCACCTGCCCCGAGTTGTTCCAGTAGAAGCCGAGCACGTCGTTGGCGCAGAACTGCAAGCGCCCCGGCGGCAGGTCCGACCAGATTTCATCGCCGCGCCCGAGCAGGCGCCAGGGCGACGTGCCCGACGCCCCCTTGGTGCGCACCAGCAGCGCCATCCAGGCCGCCTCGGGCAAACGCCTGGCCCAGCCGAAGCCCTCGCGAACGCCGCCGGGGTGCGCCACGCCCTCAGGCCCGGTGAGCGGGTCGGAAGCATCTTGCCATTGGCCGTCCACCTGGAAACGGTAGCGACGGCCGGCCTCGATGCCGAACGCGCTGGTGACGCAGGACTGATTCGCCAGCACCACGATCGTTGGGGTCGCCAACGGAACGTTCATGATTGCCGGCGCCCGATGCTGCTGGCCTGGTCGACCCGACGCCGCCATTGCGCGCGCTCGGCGACAGGCTGCGGCAGCGCCAGGACCTGCCGCGTCCCGCCCGAGCCGAGGATACGCGCCAGGGTCGCGCGGACCGTGGCCTCGTCGTTGTCGAAATCGCCATGGTGGCGGGCATCGGAGGCGCCCTGATGGCCCATCGGCAGGTTGTTCGGCGCGCGCACCCAGTCGGCGTTGGACCCGGCGCCGAACAGCTTGGCGACATCGTTTTCGCTCTCGACGAAGTGCTCCATGCCGAGGATCGGCTCGCCGTCGGGGCGAATCAGCGGAATGCGGACCCTGTCCTCGAACGCATCGGACACCAGGTACAGCAGGGACTTGTTATAGATAGAGGCGCAGTTGTCGTCGCGCTCGGCCTGATCGGTCAGGGTAAACAGGCCGAACTTCTGGATGCGCTTGTCGCGGATGGGTTCCAGGTAGCTCTCGCGGAACAGCTTGACGGTGCAGGCCGGCGCCCACAGGTGGCAGCTGGCGATCTTCGTCTCCAGCCCCTTCAGTTGGCTGCGCGCCAGCGGCCCGCCGCTCACCGTGCCCTTGGACACCAGGTACTGCACCAGCGGCGCCAGCAGGATGCTGCCGGCGCTATGCCCGACCAGATGGATTTCCACCCCGGCAGCCGCCAGCCGCGCCAGGGCCTTGGCCACCACCCGCGCGCCGCCCGCGGCGTCGGTGGTGGCGCGCAGGCCGTTCTCTTTCATTTCGTCCCACTCGGCCTTGCCGGTCAGCAACCGGGCGATGGGCTCCAACGCGTCGTCCAGGCGGTCGAGCATGAAGTCCTTGGTCGCGTCGAGAATCCCCTCGGGGCGCCGGCGCCGCGCGGCATCGGCCAGCATATTGCCCAGGGTGCTCCAGTAGTCGGTCTTCCAGATGAACGCCAGCGGATAGCACTCGGCCTGCAACATGGCCGCGCGGTAGCCGGCCACGGTCTCGATGGCCCCGGCCTGCCCCACCAAGCCGCCGTGGGCGTACACCACGATGCGTTTTTTTTTCCAGCCCTGGGTGATGCGCGGGAAGTCCACGTCGAAAATCTCCGCCACGCTGGCCGCCGTGGTGGCTATATCGCCCCGCGGGTCGAAGGCGCCGTCGTTGCCCAGGCTGACCACATGCGGGCGAATCTCGCGCAGGGTCTCGCTGGACGAGGCGCTCGCCATGCTCTTGGCCTGCCCGGCCGCCTGCAACGGCGCGCGCAGGGTGATCGGCGCGCCGAGGCGCGCGACCCAGGCGTCGGCGCCGTTGGCCAGCCAGTCGTCGTAGCGCAGGTGGGCGAAACCGCCGTCGCCCCACTGCTCGCCCCAGGAGTTCTGCACCCAGAAACCGTCCTGGTCGTACGCGACGATCGCGAAGGCGTGGCCGCCGAGCAGGTCCAGCGAGGGCTCGATATGGCCGTCCGCGGCCACCCCGTACCAACCCGCGTGCAGGGTCGCGCTGGCGTACAGCACGCCGACTTCGGCGATGGCCGCGTGCATGGCGACGATGTCGGTGTGATTGACCCGGAAGTACGCGCCCAGCGGACGCAACGCCGCTTCCTGGGCCAGGGCCTCGGTCAGGGTCGTGTTCCGGTTGTTGACCTGCCATTGCGGCGCCGTGCAGACCCCGTGCTTGTACCAACCCTTCATCGCCCCGCGGCAACTGGAGCCCTCGTCGGCCTCGCCGGCCCATTCGTCGTAACGCCGCGCCAGGTCGTACAGCATGTGCGGGCTGACGGCGGTGTCGTCGGACTGGTACTGGCGGGTGCGCAACAGGTAGTGCGCCACGGTCGCCAGGCCATACCCGGTACAGGCGTTTTCCTGGCCCTGGTCGAGCACCGGCACGTTGGCCTTGCGGTAGTCGCTGAGTTCGCGGCGGATCGGCACTTCCACCAGGGTCGGGACGTACATGCTGTCGCGAAAATCCAGGCCGTCCGGGCGTACGTTCAAGACGCGCTTGGGCGTCGCGTCGGCCTTACGCCGGGGGGCCGGCTTGGCGGTCGTGCCGCTGGCCCTGGCGGCCGCGGCAGCGGTTTTAGCGGTGGTTTTCTTGGCCGCGGGTTTCGCCGCGGTGGCGGTCTTTGCCGAAGGTGTGCGCCGCTGGGCCTTGGGCCGGTCAGATGCAGTTGCCATGTTCACGCGCTCCTGTGTCGTGAAGAGACTGGCACTGCTGGCGCCTGGTTGCGCTCCCCAGCCTGTGGGTGACAGGGCTGAGCATAGTCAAGGGCCGGGCACGCTGCTTTCGCTTCGCACCACCAGCTGTGAGAAAGTAACGCAGCGCGCACGCCACGCGTTCCGGCAGGCGCATTTGCCTTGCCGCCGCGAAGCCGAGGACAATGTTTTTTCCGGCATTGCGCGCCGCTGCTCACTATTCTTAAACCATGGGCCCGCCTGGGCCGGTGGTCAGGCTTTCAAGGAATCCAGAATGCATCCAAGACACGTCATCAACGCTTCGGTCAGCCCCAAAGGCAGCCTGGAGACTTTGTCCCAACGTGAAGTCCAACAACTCAGCGAAGCCGGTTCCGGCAGCATCTACACCCTGTTCCGCCAGTGCGCCCTGGCCATTCTCAACACCGGCGCCCACGTCGATAACGCCAAGACCATCCTCGACGCCTACAAGGATTTCGAAGTCCGCATCCACCAGCAGGACCGCGGCGTGCGCCTGGAACTGCTGAACGCCCCGGCCGACGCTTTCGTCGACGGCGAGATGATCGCCAGCACCCGGGAAATGCTGTTCAGCGCCCTGCGCGACATCGTCTACACCGAGAGCGAGCTGGCCAGCCAGCGCATCGACCTGGAAAGCTCCCAGGGCATCACCGACTACGTTTTCCACCTGCTGCGCAACGCCCGCACCCTGCGCCCGGGCGTGGAGCCGAAGATGGTGGTGTGCTGGGGCGGCCACTCGATCAGCACCGAGGAATACCAGTACACCAAGAAGGTCGGCCACGAGCTGGGACTGCGCAAGCTCGACGTCTGCACTGGTTGCGGCCCGGGCGTGATGAAGGGCCCGATGAAGGGCGCGACCATTGCCCATGCCAAGCAGCGCATGAGCGGCAGCCGTTACCTGGGCCTGACCGAACCCGGGATCATCGCCGCCGAGGCGCCGAACCCGATCGTCAACGAGCTGGTGATCCTGCCGGACATCGAGAAGCGCCTCGAAGCCTTCGTCCGCGTCGGCCACGGCATCATCATCTTCCCCGGCGGCGCCGGCACCGCCGAGGAATTCCTCTACCTGCTGGGCATCCTCATGCACCCGGACAACCGCGACCTGCCGTTCCCGGTGATCCTCACCGGGCCGAACAGCGCCGCGCCGTACCTGGAACAGTTGCATGCCTTCGTCGGCGCAACCCTGGGCGAGACGGCCCAGAGCCTGTACCGGATCATCATCGACAACCCGGCCGAGGTCGCCCGGCAAATGACCGAGGGGCTCAAGCAGGTCAAGCAGTTCCGCCGCGAGCGCAACGACGCCTTCCACTTCAACTGGCTGCTGAAGATCGACGAAGGTTTCCAGCGTCCGTTCGACCCGACCCACGCCAACATGGCCAGCCTGCAACTGAACCACCGGCTGCCCTCCCACGAACTGGCCGCCAACCTGCGCCGGGCCTTCTCGGGCATCGTCGCTGGCAACGTCAAGGACAAGGGTATCCGCCTGATCGAGGAAAAGGGCCCGTACGAAATCCACGGCGACCCGGCGATCATGCAGCCGCTGGACCGCCTGCTGCAGGCCTTCGTCCAGCAGCACCGGATGAAGCTGCCCGGCGGCGCGGCCTATGTGCCGTGCTACCGCGTGGTGAGCTGACCGCCGACCAAACGCAGCCCCCGGCGCAATGCCGGGGGTTCGCGCCGCGTCTCGCCCCCCAGGCGACGACGGCCCGGCGGCCCGGGGGAACTCCCGGGCGGCGCCGTGCCTCCTAAATCATGTGGTACTTCCTGTTTGTCCACGCTATCGGAGGACGCCCTCATGCGCCGCCTATTGCTGGTTGCTTCGTTGTTGCTCTGCCTGCCCGCCGGTTCGGCCATGGCCCGTGTCGACGCGGGCGATGTCGCCACCTCAGCCGGGGTTTCCGCCTCGCTGTACTCGACCTTCAAGGACGACAAACGGGTGATTCCCGCCCGTGACGATGCCTCCAGTTTCGTCGCCAGCGGCGGGGCCATCCGCGGCGTCTACCTGGAGTCGGTGCTGCAGAAAATCCGCCGGGAAAACCCCGGCCTCAACGCCAGCGACGAAGAACTGGCCCGGGCGATCCTGACCCAGCAGGCCGGCCGCTAGCAGCCTGCGCAAGCCGCTGCCCGACCTGGATGTCGCGCAGCGGCTGCCCCCTTGATCGTCATCACGCCAAGGCGGCGGCGCGGCTGAACAGCTCGCGGCCGATGGCCCGGGCGGCCTGGAGATGCGCGGCCGGGTCCTGGCTTTCCGAATCCGCCAACAATGCCGAAGTCAGCACCCGCGCGCCGCAGTAATCGAAGATGCCGTGGTCGATCTGCGTCTGCATCGCGGTGCCGTAGCCATGGCGCCGGTAGGTGTCGGCATCGGCCCCGGCGACGCCGAGCAGGTGCACCGGCAGATGCCCGAGTCGCTTCTCGAACGTGCCGGCCGCCAGGTTGAAATCGAACGCCCAGCCGTTGGCGAACACCCGGTCGATCCAGCCCTTGAGCAGCGCCGGCATCGACCACCAGTACACCGGGTAGACCAGCACCAGCGCATCGGCGCGATCGATGCGCGCCTGTTCGGCCAGCACGTCGGCCGGCGGCGGCGCCTGGCGACGATGGACGGCATGGTCGGCGGCGTTGAAACGCGGGTCGAATCCCTCGGCGAACAGGTCGGCGATCTCGAACGAATGCTCCGACCCCAGGCCCTCGGCGACCTGCCTGGCGAGGCTGTGGCTGAGGGAATCTGAATCGTGGTGGGCGACAACGATAAGCGCATGCATGGGGAAAACCTCCAGCCATGGATTGAGGGCCGCAACCGGGCCCGATATACTTTTGGTAAGTTACGAACAGTAAGTTACTTTTGGTATATAGGCATGTCAAGCACCCCCTCCGAGACCCCATCCCCCCGTCGTCGCCTGTCCCGGGAAGAGCGTCTGCACCAGCTGTTGGAAGTGGCCTGGCAACTGATCGGCGCGGAAGGCACCGAGGCCCTGACCCTGGGCCGGCTCGCCGAAGCCGCCGGGGTCACCAAGCCGGTGGTCTACGACCATTTCGTCAGCCGCGCCGGGCTGTTGGCGGCGTTGTACCAGGACTTCGACGCGCGCCAGACGCGGTTGATGGACGCCGCCCTGGACAGCAGCGAAGCGACCCTGGCCAGCCGCGCGGCGGTGATCGCCCACTGTTATGTCGACTGCGTGCTGACCCAGGGCCGGGAGATCCCCGGGGTGATCGCCGCGCTGGCCAGCTCGCCGGAACTGGCGAAGATCAAAGCGGAATACGAGGCGATCTTCATCGATAAATGCCGCAACGCCCTCGCCCCCTTCGCGGCCCCGGGCACCCTCGCCCCCGCCGGGCTGCGGGCCATGCTGGGGGCGGCCGAAGCGTTGTCCCACGGGGCGGCCATCGGCGAAATCAGCCGCGAGCAGGCCCGCGACGAACTGTTCGAGAACATCGTGTCCATGGTCGAACGCAGCGCCCGGCGCGGCGCGGCACCGGCCTGAGGTGGATCAACCCGCGTCGCCGCCCAACGGTGCGGCGCGGCTCGTCGAACCGACCCACCAGGTGAGCAGCGCGCACGCCGCCATGATCCCGCAGGTGCCGATAAACACCGTACGCATGCCGAAGTGCCCGCCGAGAAAACCGCCGCTCAGGGGCCCGAGCACCTGCCCGACATATTGGCTGGAGGTCGAGTAGCCGAGCATCCGCCCGGCCAGGCGCTCGGGCACCGAATGGCGAATGATGCTGGAGATGCACGGCATCAGCCCGCCCAGCGCCAGGCCCATGAAAAAACGCAGCAGCACCAGTTGCCAGGGCGCGGTGACCAGCGCCTGGGGAATCAGCAGCAACGCCGCAGCGGCCAGGCACACCGTGAGTATTGGCCAGTGACCGACGCGGTCGGCCAGCCGCCCCAGCTGCGCAGCGGAAATGATGCTGCCCAGGGCCGCGGCGGACATCACCAGGCCCGCCATCAGCGTGACGTTTTCAGCGCGCAGTTCCTGGAGGTACACGGTGATGATCGGCTCGATGGACATGGTCGCGAACATCAACAGGCAGGCCACCAGGAACATGCTCAGCAGCGGTTTCTTGTCCGTCACCGCCGCCCACGAAGCGTCCGGCGCCTGGCCTTTCGGCATGGCCTGGCGCGGCTCGCGCGGGGCTTCCTTCAGCACAAAGGTGGTGGCCAGGAAGGTGACGAAGATCACCGCCCCGGCGATGAAAAAGGTGTTGCGGATACCGATCAGCGGCGGCAGCAAGCCACCGATCAACGGCCCGGCCAGGCTGCCGGCCATGATCCCCGAAGACAGCACGCCCAACGCCCAGCCGGAACGCGCCTTGGGGGTCTGGGTGGCGACCAGGATGGTCGCGCCCGACGCGTAGCCGCCGAGCAAACCCGCCAGCAGGCGCAACAGCACCAGTTGCCAGACGTTCTCCGCCAGGCCGATCAGCGACATGGCCACCGCCATGCCCAGGCTCGCGCGGATCAGCATCAACTTGCGCCCGTAGCGGTCGCCCAGGCGGCCCCACAGGGGCGCGGTGAAGGCTGCCGACAGAAAGGTCGCGCCAAAGGCCACGCCGGACCACTGGACGATGGCCGCCGGGTCGCTGACCCCGAGTTGCTCGACGTACAGCGGCAGGAACGGCAGCAGCAGGGTCATGGCGACGATGGTGGTGAACGCCCCCAGGGCACACACCGCGAGGTTGCGTTGCCAGTGGCGTTCGGCGGGTGGCTGCGGCTGAGTCATGGGGGCGCTCCATCGATCGAGGACGACGCCACGCTACCGCTGCGGACCGGATAAATAAAATTCATGTTTTTCATGCAGTGGATTCCCGACAGGAATCCGAGAACCACAAGCTCAGGCGCGCTTCCAGCGCTTGCGCGCATGCAAATAGGCCGCGAGGTCGCCGTAGCCCAGCTGGCTGGCCACCTGGGCCCGGCTCTCGCCGAGGAACTCCAGTTGCTGCTCCAGCTCGGCCCGCACCTGGTCGAGCAACTGGCGAAAGCTCATGCCCTGCTCTTCCAGGCGCCGGCGCAGGGTCCGCGGGCTCTGGTACAACGCCTCGGCCTGGTTCTCCAGGCTGGGCACCGTGCCCCGCGCCAAGCTGTCGCGCATGCTCGCCGCGACCTTTTCGGTCCAGCCGCCCCGTTGCACACGCTGGGCCAGGCGGCGGTCCAGCTCGCCGCGCAGCAATTGCTCCATGCCGGCGTGGCGGGTCAGCAGGGGCAGCTGCAAGGTGGCCTGGTCGTAGTACAGGCAGTTGCGCGGGCTGTCGAACTCGAGGTTGTCGCCGAACCATTGGCGGTATTCCTCGTGATAGGCCGGCCGCGAATGGCTGAAACAGGCGCGCACCGGCCGGACCAACCGTCCGGTGCCGTGACGCACCTGGGTCAGGGCCATCACGCCGTAATGCTCCACCACATAGCGGGTCAGCCGCGCCGGGGCGTCGATGCACAGTTCGACGCCGAGCAGCTCGCCGTCCCTGACCAGCCGGAGGCTGTCCATGTCCGAGGCCAGCGTGGCGTAGTCGGCCCAGCACTGCATGGCGCCGCGCACGTCCGGGCAGTACAGGCAGATATAGGCCAGGACGTGCAGGTCCTGGGGGGTGAATTCGGCGAACAGGTGCAGGCCGATGGCCGGGTCGCGCTCGGCCGCCAGGCGCCACAGTTGTTCGAGCTCCAGCAGGTTGTAGTCCTGGCGATCGCCGCGGGTCTGCTTGTGCAGCAGCCGTTCCAGCACCCGGCCGAGCTGGCCCCGGTGGAAACGCCGGTTCGGTTGATTGGCCTCATCGCCAGTGTTTTTGTCCAGTTCGCGCATAGGGGCCGGGCAGCTCTTGGTTTCTTATTGTTCGGGCAATGCCCATGTCGGGCCTGACTCGAGATTGCCATGAATACAATAATGCTCGCCAACAATCCAATCCTGGTGGTGGCCGGGATTTTCCTCGGTTTCATCCTGCTGGAAATCGCCTGCACCTGCTTTCGCCAACCCAAGGGCCAGCGTCGCGACGTGCTGATCGAAATCATCGGTTCGTCGCTGCTGCTGGGCGTCACCTTCCCCCTGGTGATGGTCCTCAGCACCCTGCTGCTCGACGCGCTGGCCCCCGGGTTGAAGAACAGCCTGGCCGACCTGCACTGGGTCGCAGGGGCGGCGCTGTTCCTGCTGCTCGACGACATGACCCAGTACTGGTGGCACCGCCTGACCCACCGCCTGCCGTTGCTCTACGCGCTGCACCGCGCCCACCATTCGGCGCCGTACATGAGCATCCGCATCGTCTACCGCAACAACAGCTTCTATTACCTGCTGATGCCCGGGATCTGGCTCTCCGGCATGCTCATCTACATGGGCCTGGCGCCGGTCTACTACGGCTACCTGATCGTCAAGATGACAGTGATCTTCGCCGCCCACAGCAGCGTCGCCTGGGACGACCGGCTCTACCGCATCCCCGTCCTGCGCCCGCTGATGTGGCTGCTGGAGCGCACCATTTCCACCCCTGCCACCCACTC
This sequence comes from Pseudomonas chlororaphis, assembly GCF_001921865.1. Classification (GTDB taxonomy): domain Bacteria; phylum Pseudomonadota; class Gammaproteobacteria; order Pseudomonadales; family Pseudomonadaceae; genus Aquipseudomonas; species Aquipseudomonas chlororaphis_D. The sequence continues at coordinate 224,774 of NZ_MSCT01000009.1, read as the reverse complement.
CGCGCACCACGGCTTGAACGCCCACGACGGGGTGACCCACTACAAGGGCAATTTCGGCAACCTGCTGTTCTTCTGGGACGTGCTGTTCGGCACCGCGAAAATCACCCGGCGCCGGCCGGCCACCTACGGCATCGAGGATTTGCGTCCGATCAGCTGGCAGCAGGAACTGTTCTGGCCGCTGGTGCGTTCGCCCAAGCCGGCCAAGCGCGCGGTGACCGAACAGGAGGTGGCGCAATGAGCCTGCAGATCGCGCTGATCGCCGGCTCCAGCCAGCACGACAGCCAATCGGCCCGGATCGCCCGCTACCTGGGCGAGCGCCTGCTGGCGCTGCAACTCTGCGCCCGCACCTCGGTGCTCGACCTCGGCCGTTCGCCCCTGCCCCTCTGGCCGAGCCCCGAGGCGGACAGCGCCTGGAGCCATTATTCGGCGACCTTGCGCGAGGCCGACGCGCTGGTGGTGGTAGCGCCGGAATGGAACGGCATGGCCTGCCCGGCCATCAAGAACTTCTTCGTGTATGCCGGCCACGCCGAACTGGGGCACAAACCGGCGCTGCTGGTCGGGGTCTCGGCCGGCGTGGGCGGCGCCTACCCGCTCGCTGAATTGCGGGCGTCGAGCTACAAGAACTGCCGGATCTGCTACCTGCCGGAACAGCTGATCGTGCGTCAGGTCGAGCAGGCCTTCCACCCGCACCCCGAGCCCACCGCCGCGCAGCGCAGCCTGCACGCTCGCGCTGACTGGAGCCTGGGGATCCTCGCCGAATACGCCAGCGCGATGCAGCCCCTGCGCACGCGCATCGACCTGCAGGCCGCGCCCTTCGTCAACGGCATGTAGGGCACGACACAGTCGTTCAATACCTCGGCGCGCGGCCCTCGGGGCCGCGCGCCGAGGCCGGGAAAAATCTGCGTTCGCCGGCGCCCGTCGACGCCAAACAGTGGCTACAGTCTTAGGGAGCCCTTGCGGTTTGCAGCGGCGGTGAACCTTCTCGCCGCCCGCCCGGTCGATAGATGCAATCTGGCCAGGTTTTTCGACAAGCCCCGTGACTGTTCGAGGGGGCGTCGGCGGCTGGTTCATGTCCTGGAGAACGCCCGTGATAACGACCCGACACATCGCCAGTCTCAAAGCCTGGGGCGCCCATGGTTTCACCGCGACCGGGGTGGTCACGGCCTTTCTCGCCACCCTGGCGCTGTTCGACAACCAGCCCAAGGCCTGCCTGCTGTGGCTGGGGGTGGCGCTGATCGTCGACGGGGTCGACGGCTCGCTGGCGCGCAAGGTCAACGTGCAGTCGGTGCTGCCGCATTTCGACGGCTCGGTGCTGGACCTGGTGATCGACTACCTGACCTACGTGTTCATCCCGGCGCTGTTTATCTATCGCTATATTCCGCTGCCGGACTACAGCGCGCTGCTGGCGACCTCGGTGATCCTGGTGTCGTCGCTGTTCTGCTTCTGCAACGTCAACATGAAAAGCAAGGACAACTATTTCGTCGGTTTTCCCGCGGCCTGGAACGTGGTGGCACTGGCGCTGTTCATCCTCGCCCCGCCGCCCTGGCTGACCCTGTCAAGCATCGTGGTGCTGGCGCTGCTGACCCTGACCCGGATGAAGTTCCTGCACCCCTTCCGCGTGCGCCGCTTCATGCCGGTGAACATCGCGGTGACCGCCATCTGGCTGCTGTGCAGCCTATCGCTGGTGGTCAACCATCCCTACAACGGGCCCTGGGTGATGGGCCTGTGGCTGGCGATGTCGGCGTACTTCCTGGGCATCTGCATCTGGCGCACCGCGCTGGAGTGGTTCGACCGCTCGCGTATCTGAACCGCCGTCACGAGACTCGCCATGCTCTACCGCCTCGCTGCCGACGCCCTGGTCTCGCTGCACCTGGCTTTCATCCTGTTCGTGCTCCTGGGCGGCCTGCTGGTGCTCCAGTGGCCGCGCCTGGCCTGGCTGCACCTGCCGGCCGCGGCCTGGGGCGTGGCGGTGGAAGTGTTCCACCTGCCCTGCCCGCTGACCGCCTGGGAAAACCGCTTGCGCCAGGGCGCCGGCCAACAGGGGTATGGCGGCGGGTTCATCGAGCAGTACCTGATTCCGCTGATCTACCCGGCCGGGCTGACGCCGCGGATCCAGCTGGGCCTGGGCGCGCTGGTGTTGCTGGTCAACGTCCTGGTCTACGCGCGCCTGGCGTGGCGCCGCCGGCGGCCTTGAAAAATCTGCTCTGCACGCGCGATTCCCGCGCCATGGCCGGCCCCGGCTGTGTATATTTCCAGACACGCCCATGGGCAACGGCGATCCGCGATCGCGTCGAGTGGAGTCCCTGAATGCCCGATTTCCAGCTTCGCCAACCTTGTCCGCCCGGCGCCTGCGATTGCGACCGCGAACGCCTGCTGGAAACGCCCGGCACCGACCTGCGCATCCTCGGCCTGACCCGCTCGGAAGAAAAGCGCCTGCTCGAGCGGCTGGAGCGCCTGCAAAGCCTGGACGACCTGGAACACATGCAGCGACGCATGTACGAACTGTTGGGCATCCGCGTGCAGATCGCCCCCAGCTTCAACGAGGTGCGCAGCATGCGCGGCATCGCCATCCAGATCGACGAGTTGCCGGGGCTGTGCCGCAAGACCCGGCAGTCGATCCCCAGCGCGATTCGGCGCGGCTTGGAAAACAACCCGGAAATTGCCTACCGCCTGCTCGATTCCCATGACCTGTTGCGCGACGCCTGAAACGCGGCGCCCTGGTAAAAACCGTCCATCCACACAGCCGATGAAACCAGCTCAATGAACCCCACCCCGATAACCGAGCCGTTGATCGTCGTCGGCGACGCACTCGACAGCACGTTCGACACCCTGCTGGGCAGCGGGCTCGCCGCCTTCAACGAGCAACGGGTCGGCTACAACGACCGCCGGCCGCTGATGGTCGAACTCAAGGACCCGACAACCGGCCAGGTGCTGGGTGGTGTCAGCGGGCGCACCTCCCTGGGCGTGCTGTTCATCGAGCTGTTCTACCTGCCCGAGGAACTGCGTGGCTCGGGCCTGGGCGCCCGGCTGCTGGCGGCCTGCGAAGACGAAGGCCGGCGCCGCGGCTGCCGCTCGGCGGTGCTCTACACCCTGAGCTTCCAGGCGCCGCAGTTCTACGAGAAACACGGCTGGCAACGCTTCGGCGAAATCCCCTGCGACCCCGTGGGTAGCAGCCGCATATTCATGAGCAAAACCCTGTAGCCGCGCCGCGCAACGTCTGATCCACCGCGTCATCGTTCATCGCGAGCAAGCTGCGCTCCTACAAAAAAGCAGACCGCGTACGCCCCCCCTTTAGGAGCGAGCTTGCTCGCGATGGCCGCACCGCCGAATGTCTGGCCCACCGCGTTATCGGTCATCGCGAGCAAAAGCAGGGCGTGCATGGGCCTGCGATGGCGCGGCGCGTCACCAGTTCTGGCTGTTGACGCGCTTGTGGCCCAGCAGCCGTTCGACCATGGCCTGCGCACCCTCCTTGGAGGCGCAGTGCAGCAAGGGGTAGCCCCAGAATTTGCGATAGGTGTCGGCGAAGGCTTCGACCCGGGCCTGGGCCGCGCCGTCCGGGGCAATCACGATACTGGCCTTGATCCAGAGCTGGATCGCTTCCTTGTTCCGCTTCATCCACAGCGACGCCTGCTTGAGGCTGGCCTGGGCCGCCTCGCCCTGCTCCGGCGCCTCGCCCGGGGCATCGGCGGTGACCAGCACGAACGGCTGCTCGCGCTGCAACAGCCGGTCGAGCTGGACGAAGGGATCGGTCTGGCCGGCAGCCGAGTCGCGGTAGTGCATCCAGACCAGGGGGAACTGACTAGGGTCGATGTTCATAAGGCTTCCTCGACAAGAGATAAACAAGAATGTCTATCATCCGCAAAGAGCCTGATGGCAGCATCAGTCAACCAGGACAAGCTATTGACCAATCCAGCCAAACACGCCTTCAGCCCTGCTCACCCGGCTCCTGAGCCCCCAGCAGCATCCTGCGTTCGGTGAGAAACCGCGCCGGCGGCTGGCCCACGGCCTTTTTGAACATGCGGATAAAGGCGCTGGCGCTTTCATACCCCAGGCCCAGCGCCACGCTCTCCACCGACTCGCCCCGCGCCAGCTGCTTGAGCCCCAGGAGGATATGCAACTGGCGTTGCCACTGGCCGAAGCTCAGGCCGGTCTCGGCGACGATCAGCCGGCTCAGGCTGCGCTCGCTCATGCCGATCCGCTCGCCCCAGCCCCCCAGGCTGCGACGCTCGGCCGGCTGCTCGATGAGCGCAGCCGCCATGCCACGCAAGCGCGGGTGTCGGGGCATAGGCAGGTGGATCTGCTCCTGGGGCGCGGCGGCCAGTTCGTCCAGGGCCACCGCCATCAACCGGCCCTGGGGGCCATCGAGGTCGTAGAGCACGGGTATTTCCACGCAGCGCTGCAACAGCGCCTGCAACAGCGGCGAAACCGCCAGGGTGCAACAGGCCGCCGGCAAACCGAGAACCTGTTCGGGCTCGACGAACAGGCAGTAACCCTCGGTCCCTTCCAGGCCCTGCACGCTGTGGCGCATGTCCCCGGGAATCCACACCGCGCATTGCGGCGGGGCCATCCACAGGCCCTCGTCAGTCTCGCAAGTGATCACCCCGGCCAGCGGGAACAGCAACTGCGCCTTGCGGTGGTTGTGCCACGGCCGTTCCCAGCGCGTGGCCTGGGGCGTAATCCGCAACGCGTACAGGGGCCGGGCAACGGCGTCCGGGTCCTGGGGCGGGTGTTGGCTGTGCTGTACCGGCATATCGGCGCCTGTGGCCAGTGGGCGCAAGCCCGGAAAAGAAAAACGCGCCGCGGAATTCTGCGGCCTGAGGGCAAATTGGCCAAGGGCCGTCGCGGCTTGGCAGCCCCTGGGCCAGGAATCAGCCGAGGGCCTGGAACTTCTTGCGGTAAGCCGCCGGCAGCAGGCCGACCCGCTGCTGAAACAGCCGGCGAAACGAGTTGCTGTCTTCGTAACCGACTTTGTAGGTGATGCTGTCCAACGTCATGCGCGTGGACTCGAGCAACTCCTTGGCCTTCTCCAGGCGCAGGGTCTGCAGATAGGCCAACGGCGTATAACCGGTGGCCTCCTTGAAACGGCGCTTGAAGTTGCGCACGCCGAACCCGAAGCGCCGCGCCGTATCGTCGATCAGCAGCGGCTGGTCGAAGTGCGCCTCCAGCCAGTCCTGCACCCGCAGGATTTCGCCGTCGCCATGGCTCTTGGGCAACGACCACATGACATACACCGATTGCTCGCTGCGCACGTTGTCGATCAGCAGGTACTTGCCGCATTTCTGCGCCAGTTCCAGGGAAGCGAAACGCCGCACCAGATGCAGCAGCAGGTCCATGGCCGCGCTCGCGCCGCCGCTGGTGATCAGGCGCCGGTCCTCGCAGAGCAGTTGCCCCTCGTCCAGTTCGACCCCGGCGTAGCGACGCCGGAACAGCTCGGCAAAAGCCCAGTGGGTGGTCGCGCGTACGCCGTCCAGAAGGCCCGTTTCGGCCAGCATGAACGCCGCCGTGCACATCGAGGCCAGTACCGCGCCCCGGGCATGTTGTTGCCGCAGCCAGGGCCCATGCCCGGCAAACGCCGGCAAGGCCTCCTTCAGGGTGAAGAGAAAACCGGGGATCAGCACCAGATCGGTCCGAGGGATCTCGGCCAGGGAATGTTGCACCCGCAGCGCCTGCCCGCCCCAGGCATCGACATCGGCGCCATCCAGCGAGGCGACCACCACCTCGAACGGCGCGCTGGCGGTATCGGCGAACAGATTGGCCGCGCTCAGCACTTCCAGGGCCAGGGTGGCGCTGGCGGCGGAACAGCGATCGGCCAGGAGCAAGGTGACGTGCATAGTAGTTTCCGTTGCGCTTTTCGCATGAAAAATGTCATTTGCGCACCTAGCTTAGCCGATTCCCCTTGCCTAAAGTGCAGCCATCCTTTCAATCATCGGTGCCCCCATGAATCTCTGGTTCCGCATGCTGCTCATGCTGTTTCGCCGTCCGTGGCGCAAGCCGGTCGAAGGCTTGGCCACCACCGTCGTGCGCATGCGCGTCTGGCCACTCGACCTCGACCTCAACCGGCACGTCACCAACGGCCGCTATTTCACCCTGGCCGACCTCGGGCGCATGGACTTCGTCCTGCGTAGCGGCGCCTACCGCGTGGCCCTGCGCCACAGGGCGGTGCCGATCGTCGGCGATGTCTGGGGCAAGTTCCGCCGTGAGTTGAAGCTGTTCGAAACATTTGAGGTCCACAGCCGGATCCTCGGCTGGGACGAAAAATGGAGCTTCATGGAACACCGCTTCGTGAGCAAAGGCCGGGTGACCGGGGTGGTGGTGATGCGCGGGCTGTTCCGCTCGGCCAAAGGCACGATCGCCCCGGGGGAGTTCGTCCACGAACTGGGCGTAGGCCAATCGCCCGAGTTGCCACAGTGGCTGCAGGACTGGTCGAAAAGCTGCGACGACATGAGCGTGCAACTGCGCGCGGAAGAAAACCCGGCGCGTTGAGGCAGGTCGCGGAGACAAGAACGCCATTGCCAACCCGGGTCGACAATGGCGTTGACGCGCGACAGCCCGCGCTTGACCGAATGAGCAAGCGCGACGCCACGGCGACGCGCCCGCTCGTCAATCAATGCGGCGCGCGAGGGATGGTCTTGAGCAGGTCTTCGGGGCTGATGTGGCCGACCACGCTGCCCGGTTGCGGCAGGTTGAGGATGTGGCCTTTCATCTTGCCGATGATGTGCATTTCGCACGGTTTGCAGTCGAACTTCAGGGTCAGCACTTCGTCGCCGTGGATCAGTTGCATCGGCGCGACCTTGGTCCGCACCCCGGTCACGCCCTTGGCCTGTTTCGGGCAGAGGTTGAAGGAGAAACGCAGGCAGTGCTTGGTGATCATCACCGGTACTTCACCCGCCTCTTCGTGGGCCTCGTAGGCAGCGTCGATCAGCTTGACCCCGTGGCGGTGGTAGAAGTCGCGGGCCTTCTGGTTGTAGACGTTGGCCAGGAACGACAGGTGCGACTCCGGGTACACCGGCGGCGGGCTGGTCTCGGCCTTGCGCGCACCGCGCGGGTGGGCGGCGATCCGCGCCTGGCTCAGCGCCTCGATGGCGTCGCGGCGCAGGGCCTTGAGCTGCGAGTTGGGAATGAAGTACGCCTGCGGCGCATCCAGCCTGACCCCGGTGGCGTGGTACTGGGTGGTGCCCAGTTGCCCCAGCAGGTCCTGCAATTGCTCCAGGGCCTGCTCCGGCTTGTTGGCCACGCCGAACGGGCCGTCCAGGGCGACGCTGGCGCTGATGCCCTCCTCGCTGGTGGCGGTCAGTTCCAGGCGCTCCTCGCGCAAGCGCGCGACCCAGCCCAGGCCGACGCGGCGCTCGGCGGAGGTCTTCTGCAGGGCCTGCTGCCAGTTGTGGTCCAGGTTGCGGCTCAGTGGATGGTTCGGCCGCAGCTTGTACATGCCTTCCGGCATTTCGTTGGGCTCGACGCGGTAGCGGTAACGCTTCTCGCCGTCTTCGTCGAACTCGCCTTTCGCCTCAGCGATGTTGGCGCGGAAACCCACCACTTCGCGCTTGACCAGCACGTTGAGGCCGTCGCCATTGGACAGCGGCTCATGGGTCACCACTTGCAGGTCGCGTTTGCCGACCTTCTCCACCACGCCCACCGGCAGGCCGGTGAAGGTCGGCGAGTCGAAGGCGCCGATGTCGATCTTGCGATCGGTGACGAAATAATCGGTGCTGCCGCGATGGAAGGTCTTTTCCGGGTCCGGCACGAAGAAATGGGCCGTATGGCCGCTGGAGGCGCGGGCCAGGTCCGGACGATCTTCGAGGACCGCGTCCAGGCGCTGGCGGTAGTAGGCGGTGATGTTCTTCACATAACCCATGTCCTTGTAGCGCCCTTCGATCTTGAACGAGCGCACGCCGGCTTCCACCAGGGCACGGATATTGGCGCTCTGGTTGTTGTCCTTCATCGACAGCAGGTGCTTCTCGTAGGCGATCACCCCGCCCTTTTCGTCTTTCAGGGTGTACGGCAGGCGGCAAGCCTGGGAGCAGTCGCCACGGTTGGCGCTGCGGCCGGTCTGCGCGTGGGAGATGTTGCACTGGCCGGAGAAGGCCACGCACAACGCGCCGTGGATGAAGAACTCGATCGCCGCGTCGGTTTCGTCGGCGATGGCGCGGATTTCCTGCAGGTTCAGCTCGCGGGCCAGGACCAGTTGCGAGAAACCGGCCTGGTCGAGGAACTTGGCCCGGGCCAGGGTACGGATGTCGGTCTGGGTGCTGGCATGCAGCTCGATCGGCGGGATGTCCAGTTCCATCACGCCCAGGTCCTGGACGATCAGCGCGTCGACGCCGGCGTCGTACAACTGGTGGATCAGCTTGCGCGCCGGCTCCAGTTCGTTGTCGTGCAGGATGGTGTTGATGGTGGTGAAGATCCGCGCGTGGTAGCGCCGGGCGAACTCCACCAGCCCGGCGATTTCACTCACCTCGTTGCAGGCGTTGTGGCGGGCGCCGAAGCTCGGGCCGCCGATGTACACGGCATCGGCGCCATGCAGGATGGCCTCGCGGGCGATGGCCACATCGCGGGCAGGGCTGAGCAATTCCAGGTGATGCTTGGGCAAGGACATAATTTTTTTAGTCAGGCTTGTCACGGTCGAGGCGCGCATTGTAGCGGCGAAACGCCCGACCGGCACCCGTGTACTGCCCGGTGGCGCCCGCTCGCCGAGCGGGGCCGCCGATTACCGCGAAAAACTCAGGCCTTGGCCGCCATCGCGGTGACTTCCACGCGCATGCCTTCCACCGCCAGCGCCGCCACGCCAACCGCCGCGCGCACCGGCCAGGGCTTGGCGAAAAAGCGTTGGTAGACCTCGTTGAACGCGGCGCGGTCGGCCATGTCGGTGAGGTAGATGGTCAGGTGCAGCACCCGGTCCAGGGAACTGCCGGCCTTCTCCAGCGCCACCTTCAGCGCCTGCAGGGTGCACTCGCTCTGCGCAGTGATGTCGCCCAGCTCCAGGCTGCCGTCGGCGCGGGTGGGGATCTGGGTGGAAACCAGCAGGCCGCCGAAACCTGTGACGTCGGAAGAGATGGAGTCCGCGTCCGGGTCGGGAATGAAGTCGATATCGTGGTGGGCCATGGGGCTCTCTTGTTCGAGGAAAAAAGAAAAAGTCGCCAGCGCCCTCGATCGCGGCGCCGGCTTGGGCCCAGCAAGTCTACAGCCTCGAGGCCAGGTCGTCCGGCCAGCGCCGCGAAAACCCTGCCGACAGCGGCAGGCCCGGCTACCTGATCCAGGTCGCTCAGCAGAACTGGGCAGGCACGGCGCGGCGAGCTGAAAACAAACGAGCAGGAGGCAGGTCCCCTCCCTTTCGGGAGAGGACCTGCCCTCCTCACGCGTGATGAATTTCCCGATCCTTGGTCTCCGGCAGGAAGAACGTGCCCAGGATCGCCGTCATCACGGCGATGACGATCGGGTACCAGAGCCCGTAGTAGATGTCCCCCGTAGCCGCCACCATGGCGAAGGCCACGGTGGGCAGGAAGCCGCCGAACCAGCCGTTGCCGATGTGGTACGGCAGCGACATCGAGGTGTAGCGGATGCGCGCCGGGAACAGCTCCACCAGCCAGGCGGCGATCGGGCCGTAGACCATGGTCACGTAGATCACCAGCAGGGTCAGCAGGGCCAGTACCGCCAGGTAGTTGGTCTTGGCCGGATCGGCCTTCTCGGGGTAGCCGGCGTCCTTGAGGGCGGTGCCCAGGGCCGCGACGAAGGCGTCGTTGCGCGCCTTGAAGTCGGCGGCCGGCAGGCTGCTGCCTTCGAAGCTCGGCATCAGTTTGTCGCCGATGCGTACCTGCGCCAGCGCGCCGGGCTCGGCCTTCTCGTTGCTGTAGGGGATGGCTTTCTTCGCCAGCACGCTCTTGGCCAGGTCGCAGGAACTGGTGAAGCGCGCCTTGCCCACCGGGTCGAACTGGAACGAGCATTGCGCGGGGTCGGCGATCACCGTGACCGGGTTCTTCTCCTGGGCGATGAAGACGTCGGGGTTACCGTACTGGGTCAGCGCGTGGAAGATCGGGAAGTAGGTCAGCGCCGCGAGGATGCAGCCGGCCATGATGATGCCCTTGCGGCCGATGCGGTCGGACAGGCTGCCGAACAGGATGAAGAACGGCGTGCCGATCAGCAGTGAGCCGGCGATCAGCAGGTTGGCGGTCTGCGGGTCGATCTTGAGCATCTGCAACAGGAAGAACAGCGCGTAGAACTGCCCGGTGTACCAGACCACGGCCTGGCCGGCGGTGCCGCCGAGCAGCGCCATGATGACAATCTTGAGGTTGTCCCAGCGGGCGAAGGATTCGGTCAGCGGCGCCTTCGACGCCTTGCCTTCGGCCTTCATTTTCTGGAACACCGGCGACTCGCTCAGTTGCAGGCGGATGTACACCGAGACGATCAGCAGCAGGATCGACAGCAGGAACGGAATCCGCCAGCCCCAGGCCTCGAAGGCTTCGGTACCGAGGAGGGTGCGACAGGCGAGGATCACCAGCAGCGACAGGAACAGGCCGAGGGTCGCGGTAGTCTGGATCCAGGAGGTGAAATAGCCGCGCTTGCCCGGCGGCGCATGTTCGGCGACGTAGGTCGCCGCGCCGCCGTACTCGCCGCCCAGGGCCAGGCCCTGCAACAGGCGCAGGGTAATGAGGATGACCGGGGCCGCCACGCCGATGGTCGTGTAGCTGGGCAGCAGGCCCACCACCGCGGTGGAGACGCCCATGATGACGATGGTGATGAGGAAGGTGTGCTTGCGCCCGATCATGTCGCCCAGGCGGCCGAACACGATGGCGCCGAACGGTCGCACGGCAAAGCCCGCGGCGAATGCCAGCAGGGCGAAGATGAAAGAGGTGGTTTCGTTGACGCCGGCGAAGAAGTGCTTGGCGATGATCGCCGCGAGCGAACCGTACAGGTAGAAGTCATACCACTCGAATACGGTGCCCAGGGACGAGGCAAAAATGACTTTGCGCTCCTCCTGGGTGACCCCGCGGTTGGGCGCGCTGCCCGTGGCTGTGTCGTCAAGTGTTGCCATGAGTGTTCTCCGTCTTGCTTTTGTCGTAGGCCGGAGTACCTCTTGCCGTTACCGCACCCTGGCCCTGGGGCTGATGTGATCGGATTGCGGATTGCTGATGCCTTGAAAGCCTCGCATCGCTGCCAGGTTTCCTGAAGCATAATCAGCTTCGCGCAGATATCCACTCGCCCCCGGCCCACGGCCTCCACGGCGCGGCGCGGCGCGGCGCGGCGCGCAATCATCATTCCCGTCGATCATACAAATCACAAAAGCGGATTTTTTATTTGCGGCCGCTGCCTGCAGAATGGCGCCACCCTTAACGCCCTCGGATACGTACGTCATGAATATCAATTTTGCGATCGCCTGCATGATCGTGTTTTCTTTTGCGGTTGCCTTGATTCATGGCTGATCGGTAACCCCCGCCTGACGCAGCTGCCGCCATCGCCACGGGTGCCGGCAACTGATCTTGCCGTATTCCCGATGCGCATTTCTTCAAGGGTGCTTTTCTACCAACGCCCTCAGGTTGAAGGGTTGTTATTGCAAGACTTCCCCCCTAAGCCTCAACACCAATGAACAGATCCAGGTTGTCGGGTAAGGATGTCTTGATAACTTCAGAAATCCTCCAGACCTGCTCACTTGTCAGTGGCAACTCTCCGTCAGACTCGGCGGCGAGGCTTTCCCAGCCCAAAATGTCCATTACCGCCCGCTCACACTCAGACGCAACGTCCAGCTCAAACTTCAACGACGTGTCGTCGAAGCCATCGGGTAAAAAGCCGGTGATGCATAGATACATGAAAACTCCTATTTCTCTACTTTCCGACCAGGCGTTGCTGGCTTGGTCTGCTCACCCGTTTCAGGGTCAAACTCGCCCAGATGCTTCCCTTGTTTATCGTATATTTCGACCGTGCCATGTTGGCTGTCCCATTCGTAGATACGCCCTTTAGAGTCCTTCCAGCGTTTACGCTTCTTGCTCCCACCTTGGACATGGCCTTTGGCTTTATCTTTCACTGCATCAGAAAAGGCCGTCAGTCCTTTTGGTGCTGGATAATAGCGATGGTCTCCCGGAACACTCAGCGAAATATAAATCGGCTGAATCCCGCTATCCGGAAACCAGATAATCGCGTCCTGGTAGTCAGGTGGGTACTGCGGATTGACCAGTATCTTATCGGCCTGTTCGGTCGGCGGAAAAACCCACGCGCCCGGCTTCAGCGAAGCGCCCTCCAACGCCGGAGTACCTGGCACCGTATTAGGGTCGGTTGCCGGGGTCCAGATAACCTCGATCCCCTGCCCCATCTCCGCGACCCGCTGCTCACCCCGGGCCTTGGCCGCAATCACCGGCACCTGCTGCCACGCCGCCTTTGTTCCGGTATAGAACCCGTACACACTCACCGCGCCATCCGGCAGGTGCTTTACATTGACTCGCACACGGGTATTCCCGTACTGCAACTGCGCGTATTGCTCGGACGTGTAGAAGGCGCTGTCAGCCGCAATATCGTCCGGCATCAGCAACGCGGCAAAGCCCACTGCGGCGGGGCCGGCCAGCGCCAAGCTGCCGCCCAGGCGTTTCGCCAGGGCCGAGGCACTGCCCGAACCGCCAACCCATTGCAGGGGAACAGCGCCTGCGGCCATCGCCGGAGCGGTGCCCAGTACCGCGAAGGTGCCGTATTGTTTCAGCGACTCGACCGGTACGAAACCGCCGGGGTTGCTGTGATTGATCAGGCCATTGGGCAACGCGCAGGACTTGGAGAAGACACACCCTTTAAGGGTCGGTATCGCCTGTGGTTTCTCCGGCAATTCCTTGTATTCGGCCCAACGCTGCTCGCCGATATCGACCGGCTCGACGCCTTGATCGCGATAGCCCTTCGGCTTATTGGGCACATACCCGCTCATCCCTGTGCGCTTCCCTATCGTCCATAAAAAAGCCTCCGGGGCGGAGGCAAATTGGTTTGCAGTTAGCAGACGGACGTTACCCCGAATCTCGATGGGCAGACGCTAGGAGGATTCTGAACTTGGCCCCGGTTGTATCTTGTTAGGTCTTGTGCCCCGTTGTGTTTAAAATGCCGGCCCTTTCCTGCTGCCGGCCCCTGCGATGAACCCCGACGCCCTCTGCACCCTGCACCACCACCTGCTGACCGCCCTGGCGGCCGCGCCCGTGGAAACCCGGCGGCTGTTCCACGGGCGTGGGCGTTGCTGGCCGGGGCTGGAACAGCTGACAGTGGACTGGCTGCAAGGCGTGGTGCTGGTGGCGCTGTTCAAGGAGCCGGAACCGCAACAGCTGGAGGCGCTCAAGCAGTCGCTGCTGGCCCTCGGCGCGACGCCCGAGTGGCAGGCCAGCGGCGCCCATACGCTGTTGCTGCAACACCGTTACCAGCTGCAAAGCCCGGTGGACTGGCTGGTGGGCGAGGCCATCGACGAGTGGACCCTGATCGAGGAAGGCCTGCGTTACCGGGTGGACCTGGGCAAGAAGCAGAACAACGGGCTGTTCCTCGACATGCGCTACGGCCGCAACTGGGTGCGCGCCAACGCCGCTGGCAAGCGCGTGCTCAACCTGTTCGCCTACACCTGTGGTTTCTCGGTGGCGGCCATCGCCGGCGGCGCGACCCAGGTGGTCAACCTCGACATGTCGCGCCCGGCCCTGAGCCGCGGCCGCGACAACCACCGGCTCAACGGCCACGACCTGAGCCAGGTGAGTTTTCTCGGCCACGACCTGTTCAAGTCCTGGGCCAAGGTGAAGAACGCCGGCCCTTACGACCTGGTGATCATCGACCCGCCGTCCTTCCAGAAAGGCAGTTTCCTGCTGACCAAGGACTACGCCCGCGTGCTGCGCCGCCTGCCGGAACTGCTCACGGCCGACGGCTGCGTACTGGCGTGCATGAACGATCCGGCCGTGGCCTCGGACTTCCTGATCGACGGCGTCACCCGCGAAGCCCCGGGCCTGCGGTTCGAGCAGCGCCTGGACAACCCGCCGGAGTTTCCCGACACCGACAGCGAGAGCGGCTTGAAAGCGCTGGTATTCCGCCGGGTCGAATAAGCGCCCGGGCCCGCGCCTGAACGACGCTCGGCGAGCGGTGGGCGCCCCGCTCATTCCATCCCCAGCCCGCGCCGGCCGATGGCATTGAGCTGCGCCGGACCGAACCGCCCCTGCCAGCCCGTTTCATAGTCCTCGCGGGGAAAATCGGGGGGTGACACGCCGCGCTCGAACGCCTCGTAGACCGCCTTGGCATAACGGCGGTTCTTCGCGCACATCGGCGCGGCCGGCACATACATCACGTTGCCCCAGCCCTGCTGGTCCTGCACCGCGGCCACGCTGTGGATCAGGTCGCAATGCCACCACACCGAATCGCCGGCGCGGACGTCGGGGATCGGCCGCAACGCCTGGATCAACAGCGGGTGCCACTGCGCGGAAACCGGCAACACCTGGCCTGGCGCCACGCCGCACAGTTCGTCCTCCGGCACGTCGTCGAGCAGCGGCCGCAACAGCAGGTAGGCCATGGCCTTGGGAATCGGCACGGCGTGCAGCACGCCCTGGTCGGTGCCCATGTCCGACAGCGCGGTCCAGCCCTGGAAGGTCCGGAACACCGAGCAGGTCACCGTGTCGCGGTAGGCGTACTCGTCGAACTCGGTGCGATGCGCCGCGTCCCAGGGATCGTAGGCGGCGAAATCGTTGCGGTAGAGGCTGGCGAAAACCTGCTGGTAGGCCGGGTGCAGCCAGCGCTCCAGGGCGCCGGAATCGGTGTGCGCGCCCAGCCCCCGGGAGCAGGTGCCCGGCGGGCGGCGCCGGACGCGGTCGGGGTACAGCACATTCACCTGCGGGTCGAACCACTGCCGGCCCCCGGACTCGCTCTTCCACAAGCGGTTGAGAAACACCTGTGCCCCGGCCATGCGTTCGTGCTGGCGCAGTTGCATTTGCGCGGGCGACCAGTAGATGGGGAAGATCTGCGGCCGCGATGCTTCCAGGTTGCCGAAGAAGCGGTCGACCGGGCCGCGGTAGACCCGCTCGAAATCGTTGCGCGCCAGGTACGCCAGCAAGTCCTGGTCCCAGGCCTCGACCGTCTCCCGGGCAAAGTGCCCGCGCACCACCACACAACCGCGCCGGTGGATCGCCGCGCGCTGTTCGGCGCTGACCCGGCCGCCGGCGATCTGCTGGTAATCCAGCTCCGGCCAGGCCGGCGCGGTATCGAACGAGGCGATTTCCTGTTCGATAAAGGCGCTGACTTCAGCGAACAGCGCTTGCACGTCGCCGATCCGGGCACGCAGCGCGCGCTTCATCCGCACGATCTGTTCGCGATAGTTGTCGGGCAGGCTTTCGCTGTGGAACGAGGGGCTGGGCAAGGAAGGATTCATGGACGTGACCTGTGGTGGGCATCTTGGGAAAACAGCCTGGCGGGTCGGATGCCCGCTGCCGCCATGAAACCCCGGAGCGCCGCTCGCAGGCAGTGGGGTTTGGCGCGCAGACCGATACGATCATGGCGTTTTTAGCGAGCCGTACAGCAGGATCCTGTCACTGGAAACGCACGCGATGGACCTGGCGGAACGCCGAAGGGGTCATGCCTTGCCGGGCCTTGAACTGGCGATTGAACAGCGCCAGCGAGGCGTAGCCCACGGCCTCGGCGACCTGGGTCACCGGCACCTGCGAACCTTGTACCAGCAGCGCGCAGGCGCGGCCGATCCGCAGCCGGGCGATGTACTCCAGGGGCGTGGCCCGGGTATGGCGACGGAACATCCGGTGGAACGCCGAGACGCTGACGCAGGCCATCCGCGCCAGCTCGGCCACCGTCAGCGCCTGGCAGTAATGCCCGTGAATATGCTCCAGCACGCGCTGCAAACGGATGTCTTCGATCACGCCCTCCCCAACGGCCGGCAGGATCATTTCCGCGCAGGCGTCGCGGCTCAGGTGGGTCAGCAGGCCCAGCAGCGAGACCAGCCGCGTCGGTTGGTCCTCGGCGACCATGGCCTCGATCGCCGGGCGCGCTTGACGCGCGGCCTCGGCGCTGAACTGCAAGGCGCCCCGGGCCGCCGCCAGCAAGGGCCGCAACCCGGCCATCTCGGGGAACAGGCCGGTCAGGGAAGTCGCCCAGGCCTCGGAAAACCAGATCACCAGGGCCACATGGGGCTGACCGGGGTCGAGCCGCTGCTGCGAACTCCAGCTGTGGGGCACGTTCGGCCCGATCAGCACCAGGTCGACGTCGTCGTAGGCGCGCACGTCGCCGCTGACGTAGCGCTGCCCACGGCTGTTGAGGGTCAGGGTCAGCTCGTATTCCGGGTGGTGGTGCCACTCGAAGGGGATGGCCTCGGGCAGGCGCCGATCGAGCATCGACCAGGACGCATTGGCCGCGGTGGGGATCTGCTCGAAGCTCGGTTTCATCGCCACACATCCTCGGGTTGGCGAGGCTCAAGGCCCGGCCGTGCAAACAGGCCGCCGTGGCGGCGTCAGACCTGCGCCTGGACTACTTCGATGCCCTGGCGCCGGTAGTCGTCGATATCGCCCGAGGCCAGGTGCTGTTCGGTGATCAGCGTATGCAGGCGGTCGCAAGGCGCGACCAGAAAAGGCTCCACCGCGCCGAGCTTGTCGGCGGTGGTCACCGCCACCACCTGCGAGGCGCTGGCGAGCAAGGCCTGCTTCACCGGCACCTCGTCGAAATGCAACGAAGTGATGCCGACCTCCGGATGCACCGCGCACACCCCGGTGAACAGCAGGTCGGCACGGATGCCCTGGATCAGCCGCACCGCCTCATGGCCGCCGGCGGACAAGGTCGCCGGGTTGAGCCGCCCGCCCGCGAGGATCACCTGGCTGCGCGGGTACTCGGCCAGGGCCATGGCGATCAACGGCGAAGCGGTGACCGCGGTGATGCCGATATCGGCAGGCAGCGACCGGGCGATCAGCAGCGTGGTCGAGCCCGAGTCGAACATCACGATCTGCCCTTCCTGCACCCGCTGCGCGCCGAGCCTGGCCAGTTGGCGTTTGGCCTCGCTGCTTTGCTCCAGGCGGGTGAACACATCCTTGCCGGTGTCCTTGGGCCGCGGCAGCGCGCCGCCGTGCACCCGCTGCAGCAGTCCGGCATCGGCCAGCTCCGCCAGGTCGCGGCGGATGGTGTCCTCCGAGACCGAAAAATGCTGGCCCAGCTCCGATGCCATCACCTTGCCGTCGCGTTCGAGCAACAACAGGATCTTCTGCCGGCGCAGGTGCGGCAGCTCGGCGACTGAATGGTGGTTTTGCATGGTTATGCCTGTTACTGCGTGTTTATGCGAGATTAGCCAAGACCACGCGCAAACACAACCGCAGGTTGCGCTGGCCGCCTCGGCCCGGGATTGCTTTACTGACGCAGCCCCCCACGACGCAAGAGGAAGCATGCGATGCCACGTCTCAGCGCCAAAGACTTCGCCCCTGAGCTACTGGAGCTCTACGACTACTACGCCCATGGCACGATCAACCGCCGCGAGTTTCTCGACCGGGCGGCGGCCTTCACCCTGGTCGGGCTGACCGCCAGCGCCACCCTCGCCGCCCTGACGCCGAACTACGCCCTGGCCGAACAGGTGTCGTTCACCGACCCGGACATCCTCGCCGAGTACATCACCTACCCCTCGCCCAAGGGCCACGAACAGGTGCGCGCTTACCTGGTGCGCCCGGCGAAAGCCCAAGGCAAGCTGCCGGCCGTGGTGGTGGTCCATGAAAACCGCGGGCTCAACCCCTATATCGAAGACGTCGCGCGGCGCCTGGCCAAGGCCGGTTTCATCACCCTGGCCCCCGATGGCCTGAGCTCGGTCGGCGGCTACCCCGGCAACGACGACAAGGGTCGCGAGCTGCAACAGAACGTCGACCCGGAAAAACTGATGAACGACTTTTTCGCCGCCGTCCAATGGCTGCTCGAACACGACGCCAGCACCGGCAAGGTCGGCATCACCGGTTTCTGTTATGGCGGCGGAGTGGCCAATGCCGCGGCCGTGGCCTACCCGGAACTGGCCGCCGCCGTGCCCTTCTACGGACGCCAGCCGGACAGCGCCGAGGTCGCGCGCATCCAGGCACCGCTGCTGTTGCACTACGCCGAGCTGGACACCCGCATCAATGAAGGCTGGCCCGCCTACGAGCAGGCGCTGAAAGCCGCGGGCAAGACCTACGAGGCCTATGTCTACCCGGGGGTCAATCACGGTTTTCATAACGATTCGACGCCGCGCTACGACGAGGCGGCGGCCACACTGGCCTGGGACCGGACGCTGGCGTGGTTCGACAAATACCTGAAGGTCGGCGGTTGAAGGCCAGCCGCTGAAAGCCGCCAGCCGAGACCGCGAGCGCAGGCGGCGACACCCTCGTGCCGCCGCCCGCTGTCAATGCACGGCCTGGATCAGCCCTGCAGCAAGGCCGTGGCGATCACCGTGCCCATGGGCGTCGGTTGCGGGTCGTTCTGGTGCTGGACCGCATCCAGCGCCCACTGCTCCAACTGCACCCGGCCCTTCTGGAAGATCATCATGTGGGTCGAACCGCCGAACTCGAAGTGGCCGATCTCGACGCCACGCTTGATGCTCACCGGCGCCGCGCCCTCGTTGACGATGAACTGCGGCTCGATGATGCAGGTCGAGACCTCGACCATGCCGATGCAGATCAGCGCGACATAACCGCAGGTCGGGTGCTCGAAGACGAAGATCGCCCGCGCCGCGACATGCCCCAGGTACGGCTGCGACTCGGTGCCCTCCCAGGTGCCCTGGCCTTCGCCCTGCCCCGGACGCTGGGCGAAATAGGTGCCCGGCTGCACCCAGGAGCGCACCAGCTTGCCGTCCAGCGGCGCGTTCCAACGGTGATAGTGAGTCGCCGAGAGAAAGCCCTGGTACGCCTGGCCGCCCTGGAACAGACCGGCCCAGCGGTCCTCGCCGGCG
Organism: Pseudomonas chlororaphis; assembly: GCF_001921865.1. Lineage (GTDB taxonomy): Bacteria > Pseudomonadota > Gammaproteobacteria > Pseudomonadales > Pseudomonadaceae > Aquipseudomonas > Aquipseudomonas chlororaphis_D. The sequence goes on along the minus strand of NZ_MSCT01000009.1, from coordinate 205,900 downwards.
AACAGGTCGAGCAGCGAATAATTGACGTCCTTGATCCAGAACTCGGTCTCGAACGCCACGTCGTTTTCGTACTGCCAGGGCGTGGTCTCGCAGCCGATATCGACCTGGGTCGCCGGGTTGCCCTGGAACGGCCGCGCGCCGGGCACGAACTTGCGGATGAAAAACGAGTTCCACGAGTCGAAGCCGTAGCCGGGCAGGTTCGGGTCGTGTTCCATCTGCGTCCAGACCCCGGCCTCGTGCGCCGCCGCCGAGATCCACGAGCCGGGTTTTTCCGGGTCGTTGATGTCCAGCTTGTCGAGGGAGGCGCTGCTCTTGAGGAACGCGTTCCAGGCATTGAGCACCTTCTTGAACTGCTGGTTGAAGGTCGTGTCGTGGAACAGCGCGACCCCGGCCTCGGTGCCCATCGCCACCGCCAGGAAGGCGTTCATCGGCGTGCCGACCTGGGCCGTGGCGTTGAACGACGACGAGGTGCTGATGATCTCGTTGAGGACCTCGAAGAAGTAGTCGTAGCCGGGAATCCATAAGGCATCGCCATCCGAGTCCTTGATCTCTTCCTTGGTCGCCTCGTCGAGCGTCGCCACATAGGCGTTCGACTGCTCGATCATCGAGTTGACCCACATGCGGTACACGCTGTTATGGGTGACCCAGGTCTTGAACTCGACGATTTCCGCGCGCATCGGGGTCAGGGTGCCGGCCTTTTTCTTCGCCGCGATCAGGTTGCGCAGCGGCACCAGGAACTTGGCCGTGGCCCAGACCCGGTTCGGCACCCAGAAGCCCATCTGGATCGGCCCGGCATTGTCCAGCGTCAGGCATTCGCGGCCGGTGCTTTCCAGGCGCGCCTCCCGCGAGGGGTGTTTGGAGGGAGTGTTGCGGCTATCGAACTGAGTCATTTCTTTACTCCTTTAAAGACGGCGCGCCCGGCCGTGGTCGGCAGGGGCACTTCCAGACTGCGATGAGGTAAAAACCTGCAAACGACAGCTCCAGCGGGCGTTCATGTCAGGAGGCGATCAGGATTCACACAGGGCTGAACGACGTTCCGTGTCCTTCTCGCAATGCCGGTCCCGGGCAGAATGCGGCGGCCGAACGGCCGGGTGCAGGTACGACTTGCCTGAACAAGTAAAGCTGCTTCCGCGGTTTTTTGGGGGCGGGCGGAAAATTTCCCGGGCCCGGCGGCGCGGCCAGGCCCAGGGCCGTCATCCGGCGTTCGGGAGTGCCCGGCCGTTCAGGAAAGCCGTGGCGGGTCGACCGGCGCGTGCAAGGCCATCAATTCGGCGACCCAGTCGATGAAGACACGCAACTTGATGCTGATATGCCGGTTGGGCGGGAACGCCACGTAAATCGGCATCGGCTCGAGGCGCCAGTCCTCGAACAAGCGCACCAGTTCGCCGCGGGCCTGGGCCGCCCTGGCCATGTAGTCCGGCAGCCAGAGCACGCCCAGCCCCGCGAGGCCGGCCGCCAGGTAGGCATTGCCATCGTCGACCGCCAGCACATAGCGGCCCTTGATCTCGACCCGTTCGCCGCCCCTGCGCATGGCATAAGGCAGGGCCTTGCCGGTGCGCGCCCAGAGAAAGCCGACGATGCGATGCTGCGAATCTTCCAGCGCCTGCGGGTGCGCCGGGGTGCCGAGGCGCTCCAGGTAACTCGGCGCCGCGTACACGCCCAGTTGCAGATCGCCGACCCGCCGCGCCATCAGCGACTGGTCCGTCAGCTCGCCACCGCGCAGCACGCAATCGACGTTCTCGCCGATCACATCGACGATCCGGTCGCTGACGCCCAGGTCGATCTGGATGTCCGGGTAGTGCGCGTGAAACCCGGGCAACGCCGGGACCAGGATCAGGCTGGCCAGCGGGCTGGGCACATCCACCCGCAAGCGTCCCCTGGGCAAGGCCGCGGCGCTGGAGAGGCTGGTTTCGGCGTCGTCCAGCTCGGCCAGCAAGCGCACCACACGCTCGTAATAGACCGCGCCGTCGGCGGTCAGGTTGAGCCGTCGCGTGGTGCGGTTGAGCAACTTGACCCGCAACCGCGCCTCCAACTGCTGCACCAGTTGCGTCACGCTGGTCTTGCTCATGTGCAGCGTGTCGGCCGCCCGGGTGAAGCTGCCCGCCTCCACCACCCGCGCAAAGGCCTGCATTGCGTCAAAACGGTCCATTTCGACCTCGGATTGTTTGGATTCTACAAACAGTGATGGCTACGGTTGCTGGTTTATCGGCCGCGCGCAAGTGCCTAGAGTGCGTTTCATCGTTCATTCCAGGTCGATCCCGACCCTCTCGATGGAGGCAATACATGACCCAGCGCAATGTGGTTTTCCCACCCGGCCGCCAAGCCCTTTACGAGCGTAACCGCTACTCGCCGGCCATCCGTTCCAATGGCTTCCTGTTCGTCTCCGGGCAGGTCGGCAGCACCGCGGACGGCTCCCCCGAACCGGACCTCGAAGCCCAGGTGCGGCTGGCCTTCAACAACCTGAACGCGATCCTGGCAGCGGCCGGCAGCAGCTTCGACGACGTGGTCGACGTCACCGTCTTCATCGTCGACCCCGAGGCGAAGTTCGAAACCATCTGGAAGGTGGTGCCGGAGTTCTGGGGGCAGGCGCCGCACCCGACCCTGACCGCCGTCGGCGTGACCTGGCTGTACGGTTTCGATTTCGAGATCAAGGTGATCGCCCGGCTGCCACAAGCCGCCGGCGACTGAGCCGCCCTCTGTTGCCTGTGCATGGCGACCTTGGGCCGCCATGCATGCACTGCCGAATACGCCTGCCCCCTCTCCTGCACAGCTGACCCAGCATCACCCGTCTGCTGACCAATGATCTTTTGTCAGCCCCGCGCCGCCGATAGTTAACTCTCGCCCCGCGAAGCCCCGTTACGGGCCCCGTACAAAATCAATAAGAGGGTTGGCCGATGCAAGGCAATGGCGCGTTGCTGTGGGTGTTGTTCGCCGCGATCGTGATGATCGTGGTGCTGATTGTCCGGTTCAGGGTGCATGCCTTCCTGGCGCTGATCGCCGCGTGCGGCGTGGTCGGGATAGGGTCGGGCATGCCCCTGGACGGCATGCTCGATTCGTTCCAGAAAGGCCTGGGCGATACCCTGGGGTTTCTCGCCGCGATCATCGGGCTGGGCAGCATCCTGGGCAAGATGCTCGAGGAATCGGGCGGCGCCGAGCGCATCGCCCGTACCCTGCTCGACGCCCTGGGCGAGCAGCGCGCGTCCTGGGTGATGATGCTGGTGGGTTTCATCGCCGGCATCCCGGTGTTCTTCGAGGTCGGTTACATCCTGCTGATCCCGCTGGTGTACGTGGTGGCCAAGGCCACCCGGCTCAACCTGCTGTACCTCGGCGTGCCGCTGGCGGTGTCACTGATGTGCGTGCACTGCATGCTGCCGCCGCACCCGGCGGCCATGGCCATTACCCACTTGCTGGGAGCCGACGTCGGCAAGGTGATTGTCTACGGCCTGATCGTCGGGCTGCCGACCGCCATCGTCGCCGGGCCGCTGTGGATTCGCCTGGTGGCCCGCCGCGACGCCAGCCCCGCCCAGGCGCTGTTCCTCGAAGAGCGCAGCCAGGCCCGCGGCGAGCGACCGTTGCCGGGCTTCTGGCTGACCCTGCTGGCTATCCTTCTGCCGCTGGTGCTGATGGTCGGCAAGACCTTCGCCAGCACCCTGCCCGCCGGTTCGGCCCTGGCCGGGTTGCTGGGGTTCTTCGGCAACCCGCTGGTGGCGCTGGTGCTGGCGGTGGTCTTCGCCTACTGGTCCCTGGGCCTGCGCCACGGCCTGCGCATGCCGGACCTGCTGGCGCACACCCAGAAAAGCCTGCCGCCGCTGGCCAGCATCCTGCTGATCATCGGCGCCGGCGGGGCCTTCAACGGCATCCTCATCGACAGCGGCGTGGGCCAGGTCCTGGCCGACTCGCTAACCCGGTTGGACATCAACCCGGTGCTGCTGGCCTGGCTGGTGGCGGGCCTGATGCACTTCGCCGTGGGTTCGGCGACCGTGGCCATGATGAGCGCCGCGGCCATCGTCCTGCCGACCCTGGGCGTCGACTCCGGCTACAGCAAGGAGATCATCGTGGTCGCCATCGGAGCCGGGGCCATCGGCTGGACCCACGTCACCGACTCGGCGTTCTGGGTGGTCAAGGAATACCTCGGCGTGTCCCTGGCCGACGCCCTCAAGACCTTCACCAGCGCCACCGTGCTGGCCTCGGTGGTGGCCTTGCTGCTGACCCTGGGCCTTGCCCGTTTCGTCTAACCCCTTTGCCACAGGAAGCTTCCCCATGATCGCCGGCCAGACACTCGCCACCTGGACCCAACGCTACCCGCTGCTCGAAGCGCTGATAGCGTTGCGCGAAACCACCTGGTTCACCCCCACCCGTGCGCCGCTGGCCGAAGGCCTGGGCGACCTGGCCCTGACGGCCGCCGACGTGGCCGACGCCAGCGCGCGCCTGGAACGCTTCGCCGCGTATTTTCGCTCGGCCTTCCCGGAGACCCAGGCCACGGGCGGCATTCTCGAATCGCCGATCCAGCCGCTGCCGGCCCTGCAGGCCGTGCTGGCGCGCCGCTACGGCCAGGCCCTGCCCGGCGCGCTGTGGATCAAGCAGGACAGCCGCCTGCCGATCTCCGGTTCGGTCAAGGCCCGCGGCGGTATCTACGAGGTGCTCAAGCACGCCGAACGCCTGGCCCTGGACGCTGGCCTGCTGCGCCAGGACCAGGACTACAGCGCGCTCGATTCGCCCGCGGCCCGGGCGTTCTTCGGCCAGTACCGGATAGCCGTGGGCTCCACCGGCAACCTCGGCCTGTCCATCGGCCTGATGGGCGCCCGGCTGGGGTTCCAGGTCACGGTGCACATGTCCGCCGACGCCCGCCAATGGAAGAAGGACAAGCTGCGCGCCCACGGCGTCAGCGTCATGGAATACGCCAGCGACTACAGCCTCGCCGTGGCCCAGGGGCGCCAGCAGGCCAGCGCCGACCCCGCCTGCCATTTCGTCGACGACGAGAACTCCACCGACCTGTTCCTCGGCTATGCCGTGGCGGCCGAACGGCTGAGCCAGCAATTGGCCGAGGCCGGGGTCCGGGTCGATACCGAGCACCCGCTGTTCGTCTACCTGCCCTGCGGCGTCGGCGGCGGCCCCGGCGGCGTGGCCTTCGGCTTGAAGCTGGCGTTCGGCGACGCCGTTCACTGTATATTTGCCGAGCCCACCCATTCGCCGTGCATGCTGCTGGGGGTGCATACCGGGCTGCACGACGCGGTCTCGGTGCAGGACTTCGGCATCGACAACCTCACCGCCGCCGACGGCCTGGCCGTGGGGCGCGCCTCGGGGTTCGTCGGCCGGGCCATGCAGCGGCTGGTCGAGGGCTACTACACCGTCAGCGACGACGAGCTGCATGCCCTGGTCTGGCTGATGGCGCAGCACCAGCGGTTGCACCTGGAACCCTCGGCCGTGGCCGGCGTGCCGGGCATCGCCCGGGTGCGGGCGCACCGCGAGCAGTACCTGCAACGCAGCGGCATGGACGCCCAGGCTTACGAGCGGGCCACCCACCTGGTCTGGGCCACCGGCGGCAGCATGGTCCCGCAAGCCGAGATGCAGGCCTATCTGGACCAGGGCGCGCGGGTGCTGCAAGGCTCATAACCCACCGACAGGAGCACCGCCGGCTTGTACAACCTACCGCCCCGACTGGCCGCCAAACTCAACGGCAGCCAGTTCTCGAACCTGTTCACCTTCCAGGTCGCGGCCCGCCACCTGAGTTTCAGCAAGGCCGCCGACGAGTTGTGCCTGACCGCCAGTGCGGTCAGCCATCGCATCGCGCGGCTGGAGGCGGAGTTGTCGATCCAGCTGTTTCAACGGCTGACCCGCCGGGTGCAGTTGACCGAAGCCGGCGAGCGCATCTTCGCGATCCTCCAGCAGACCCTGGGCGATCTGTCCGAAGTCCTGGCCCAGCCCCTCGATGCCGATCTGGCCGGACCGCTAACCCTGTACGCCCACCCGTCCATCGCCCATGCCTGGCTGGTGCCGCGCCTGGCCGAGTTCGGCCAGCGCTTTCCGGGGGTCAAGCTGGACCTGCGCGTGGGCAACGACCGCATCGACTTCCGCAGCCGGCAGATCGACCTGGCGCTGTACTACGGCACCGGCGAATTCCATGGGCTGAGCGCGCACCGGCTGATGCAGGAACGGGTCGCCCCGGTGTGCAGCCCGCAATACGCCGAGCGTCACGGGCTGTACGGCGCCGTCGCGCAGTTGGAGCACTGCACCCTGCTGCATGACTCGCTGGCCTGGGAGCATGCCGCCTTCGATTCCGAATGGGCCTTGTGGCTGCGCCAGCAGGGCGAAGGCCTGGCCCTGCCGAAACGCGGGCTGACCTTCGACCGCTCGGACCTTTGCGTCACCGCCGCCATCCACCATGCCGGCGTGGCGATCGGCCGCGAGCACCTGGTCAGCGAGGCCCTCGGGCAAGGCCGGCTGGTGCTACCGTTTAACGGGTTTGCCCGTAGCGGCGAATACGCTTACTACATCGTCCACCCAGCACTCGACGTCCTGCCGCGACGGGTGTCGGCCTGTATCGAGTGGTTGCGAGAATGCGCGGCGCACACGCCGCACGCCTGAAGCCGGCGCGGGGAACGCCGGCGGGGCAAGGCTAGCGGCTGGCGCCGCCGGCCTTCTTGCGCAACGCCTTGAGGCGTTGGCTGGCGCGCTGCACCGCCGCCATTTTTTCCGGGCGCTTCATGCGCTTCCATTGGCGGATGTCGTCCTTGCTGCGCCCGCAACTCAGGCACAGGTCGCCGCTCAACTGGCAGACGGCAATGCAGGGGTTTTCAATGTCCTTGGCCATGCCTCAGCCGCGCGACATCAGTGTTGCATCATGCTGTGATCGCCCATGTTCAGCGCGCGCGCCTGGGCCTCGACCTTGATCGACTCCTTCTCGCCCTTGGCGTTTTCCACGGTCAGGGTCAGCGGCACCTTGTCGCCTTCCTTCACCTGGGCCACCAGGTCGATCAGCATCACGTGATAGCCGTGGGGGTCCAGGGCCACGGCCTTGCCGGCCGGCAGCGCGACGAAGTCCGCCGGGCGCATGCTCATCACATCGTTGTGCATGGTCGACTGGTGGATCTGCACGATCTTGGCCGCCGGCGACTCGACGCCGAGCAGCTTGCTGTCTTCGCTGGCGGTCAGGGTCATGAAGGCCCCGGTGGCCTGTTGCCCGACGACGGTGGCGCGCACCCAGGCGTCGCTCACCTGGGTCTGGGCCGCGGCCTGGCCGGCCAGCCCCAGCAGGGACAGGCCCAGCAGCAGGCCCTTGGCGCGGCGGGCGATAACGCGGTTAGTGCAAAACGGGTTCATCAGCAAACCTCCATGACGGTGAGCAGGTCTTCCGCGCACTCTTGCGCGGTAAGCGATTGGGACAACCCCAGGCGCAGCGTGCCCCGGGAGTCGTAGACGAAACTGGTGGCGGTGTGGGACAGGGTGTAGGTCGAGCCGCTGGGGATCTTCTCGTAGAACACGTCGAATTCCTTGGCCGTGGCCGCGGTTTCCTCCAGGGTGCCGTAGAGCGCGACGAACGTCGGGTCGAAGGCCTTGACGTAGGCGTCGAGCACGGCCGGGGTATCGCGCTCGGGGTCCAGGGTGATGAAGATCACCTGCAGGCGCTCGCCGTCGCGGCCCATCAGCTTCTTGGCCTGCGCCGCGCGCGCCAGCGTCGTGGGGCAGATCGCCGGGCACTGGGTAAAGCCGAAGAACACCATCGGCATCAGGCCGCTAAAGCTCGACAGCGTCCTGACGTTGCCCTCGGTGTCCTTCAACTTGAAGGTACGTCCCATGATCTTGTCGCTCAGGTCCTTGCCGTATTTGAACGACAGCTTGCCCCGGGGATCGCAACCGGCCAGGACACCGAGACCGAGCAACCCCATACCTGCAATCACCTTGCGGCGACTCAACAAAACACTCATTCGCTACCGCCCTTTTCAGGAGCCGAAAGTCCAGACGAACCGCCAGGCGAATCGTCCGTAAAGCGGCGCATGTTAGCAAAACGAGGTGCCGCGATTCCTGCCTAATGGATGACAGGTTGTGTGTAAACCGGGGCACTGCGACGATTCGCCGCGCCCTGCCCTCACTCCATTCCTTGCCGCCTTCGCCCCCGCAAAACCCGTCCGGGTGGCCGCCACAGCCGTTATTCCGTAACATTCGCGCCTTCCCCGCAATCCCCGGCCGCCGCTGGCCGTCCTCTCAGGTAATCCATGAAACCCGCTCGCCTTCGCGCCGACATCCTGGCCGGCCTCACCACCTCGTTCGCGCTGGTGCCCGAGTGCATCGCCTTCGCCCTGGTCGCCCACCTCAACCCGCTGATGGGCCTGTACGGGGCTTTCATCCTCTGCACCCTGACCGCGCTGTTCGGCGGCCGCCCGGGGATGATTTCCGGCGCCGCCGGGTCGATGGCGGTGGTGATCGTCGCGCTGGTGGTGCAGCACGGCGTGCAGTACCTGCTGGCCACGGTGCTGCTGGGCGGGCTGATCATGATCGCCTTCGGCCTGCTGCGCCTGGGCAAGCTGGTGCGGATCGTGCCGTATCCAGTGATGCTCGGTTTCGTCAACGGCCTGGCGATCATCATCGCCCTGGCCCAACTGGAGCACTTCAAGACCGGTGAACGCTGGCTCGGCGGCATGGCCTTGTGGCTGATGCTGGGGCTGGTGGCGCTGACCATGGCCATCGTCTACCTGCTGCCGCGCCTGAGCCGCGCGGTGCCGCCGGCGCTGGCGGCGATCCTCGGGGTCGGCCTGCTGGTCTACCTGCTGGGCCTGCCGACCCGCACCCTGGGCGACATGGCGCACATCGCCGGCGGCCTGCCGCAGTTCGTCCTGCCGGACATTGCCTGGAACCTGGACACCCTCGGCATCATCGCCCCCTACGCCTTCCTGATGGCCATGGTCGGCCTGCTGGAAACCCTGCTGACCCTCAACCTCACCGACGAATTCACCGAGAGCCGCGGCGCGCCGGACCGCGAGTGCGTGGCCCTGGGGGCGGCGAATATCGTCTCCGGCCTGTTCGGCGGCATGGGCGGTTGCGCGATGATCGGCCAGACCGTGATCAACCTCAGTTCCGGCGGCCGCGGCCGGTTGTCGGGCGTGGTCGCGGGCGTGATGATCCTACTGTTCGTGCTGTTCCTCTCGCCCTTGATCGAACGCATCCCGCTGGCGGCGCTGGTCGGGGTGATGTTCGTGGTGTCCCAGCAGACCTTCGCCTGGGGCTCGCTGCGGGTGCTGCACAAAGTGCCGCTCAACGACATGCTGGTGATCGTCGCGGTCACCGCCATTACCGTGTTCACCGACCTCGCCACCGCGGTGCTGTGCGGCATCGTCATCGCCGCCCTGAACTTCGCCTGGCAACATTCGCGCGAGCTGTACGCCGACAGCCACCAGGAGGCCGACGGCAGCAAGCTGTACCGGGTCCACGGCACGCTGTTCTTCGCCTCGACCACGTCCTTTCTCAACCACTTCGACCCCGCGGGTGACCCGGCCCAGGTCACCCTCGACTGCCAGCACTTGAGCTTCGTCGACTACTCGGCCATCGCCGCCCTGAAAACCCTGCGCGAACGCTACGCCAAGGCCGGCAAGCACCTGCGGGTAACGCACCTGTCCGAGCGTTGCAAGCAGTTGCTCAAGCGGGCGGGGATCCAGCACGGCTAGGGGCGGACCTCAAGAGGCGGCCATCTTCGGTGGGCAGCTCCGTTCGACAAATGCCTTTACACCCCATCCCTGCTTTCTTACTGTCAGACGGCCCCGGCTTCTAGCGGGGTAGCCAGCCCATCGAAATTTCAAGGAGTGAATCATGTCAGGCAAAGACCTGCTGCTGAACAGTATCGAGACGTTGAGAGAAAGCCTGATGCTGGGGCACAAGCAATCGCAGAAATACCCTTCGACGGTCATGGGCAACGAACGCGAACTGATCATCGAAAGCCTGCTGGCTCGCGTGCTGCCGCAGAACGTGCGCTACGGGTCCGGAGTGATCATGGACTGCTACGGCAAGACCTCGGGCCAGGTAGATATCGTGCTCGAGTGCGAGCAGAGCTTCAGCCTGCCCATCACCTCCGGCAAGCAACGTCTCTACTTCGCCGATACCGTGGCGGCGGCCATCGAAGTGAAGTCCGACCTGCGCAAGCAGAAGGTCGAGGCATTCGCGCAAAGCGATGCGGTCCAGCAGTTGCAGCGGAAGAAGTCGCAAAAAGAATCCATCCACCACAACGAATACCTGGTCCCGTCCTACATCATCGCCTTCCAGGGTGCGCAGCCGGACACCATTGCCAAGTGGCTGTTCGAAGAGTGCAGAGGGAAAGGCCAGAATTACCCCACCGGCATCCTGTGCCTCGATCCCGCTTACTTTTTCAGTTTCGAACCCTCGGGAAACTATGAAGCCACCGGCGACAGCGCCATTTTCGCGTTCCTGTGCAGCCTCTCCAATTGGTTGTCGTTCAATAGAAACAGCCGCTTCGACGTCAAGAGCTACGTCTCGCTCCTGGACTGATTGACCAAGCCCACCCGCTTCCTCCCCGGAAAAACAGGCGAGCCATGGCTCGCCTGTTTTCGTCGCTCGGCGAGAGGCGGTTTCGGCCAAAACAGAGACATCACTGTGATATCATCGCCACCTTTCCGGCAGGGCCCGTGCCGCCTCGTCCCCCCGGAAACGCCCATAAAGAAGGCGCCTCGATGCGCCTCCCGCCTGCCTTGCCTGCAAGAACCGACGGCGCCCCGGAGCCATTCCGCAGCGCGCCGCTCTGCTGCGAACCTGCCCGATGCGGTGCAGGTTGTGCCTTTTGCCGCCACAAGGAACACCGCCATGCTTTTACGATCGATGAATATTTCCCGCCGTGCAGGCCTCAGTTTTGCCCTGATCGCCTTGCTGGCCGTCGCGCTCGGGGTGTTCTCCCTGCTGGAAATGCGGCGCATGAACGAGCAATCGCTGGAGGTCGACAGAAACTGGCTGCCCTCGATCGTCGCGGCCAATGCCATGGCCTTGAGCAGTACCCAGATCCGCACCCTGACCCTGCGCCTGCTGGTGGTGCGCGACAGCGCCGACGTCGAGGCCCTGCTGAACCGGGTCGATCAGCTCGAGGAGCAGTTGTCGGTCCAGGAGCAGGCCTACGAAAAAGTCAGCATCGCCCCCGAGGAAAAAGCCGCCTACGCGCGCTACCTCAACGTCAAGGCCAAGTACCTCCAGGAGCAGCGCCGCGTCCTCGATCTGGCGCGCCAGGGGCACAAGGACGAGGCGATCGCGATTGTCGACGGCGGCTCCTTCCTGACCAACGCCGACGCCATGCTCAAGGAGTTGCTGACCGTGGTCGAGGTCAACACCCACGGCGGCGAAGCGGCGGCCACCCGCAGCAACGAGGTGTACCACAGCGCTGTCGGCCTGGTGCTGGCGATCCTCGCGGTGGTGCTGGTGCTGACCGTCGGCCTGGCCCTGGTGCTGACCCGCAGCATCGTGCGGCCGCTGGGCCAGGCTGTGGAAGTCGCCGAGACCATCGCCAGCGGCGACCTCTGCCATGCCATCCACGTGACCGGCAACGATGAGCCGGCGCGCCTGCTGCTGGCCCTGCAACGCATGCAAGAGAGCCTGCGCAGCACCCTGCAGAAGATCGCCGATTCCTCCAGCCAGCTGGCCTCGGCCGCCGAGGAACTGCATGCGGTGACCGAGGACTCCAGCAAGACCCTGCACCAGCAGAGCAACGAACTGGAGCAGGCCGCCACCGCGGTCAACGAGATGACTGCAGCCGTGGAAGAAGTCGCGCGCAACGCCGTCAGCACCTCCGAAGCCTCGCGGGAAACCGACACCACCGCCCACCACGGGCGTGAGCAGGTGCAACACACCGTCGACTCCATCGGCGACCTGGCCGACGAAGTGACCCGCACCTGCGAACAGGTCGAACACCTGGCGGTGGATGTGCGCAATATCGGCCAGGTGCTGGAAGTGATCCGCTCGATCGCCGAACAGACCAACCTGCTGGCCCTCAACGCCGCCATCGAGGCCGCCCGGGCCGGCGATGCCGGACGCGGTTTCGCCGTGGTCGCCGACGAAGTGCGCGCCCTCGCCCACCGCACCCAGCAGTCGACCCAGGAAATCGAAAGCATGATCGGTACCATCGAGGAAGGCACCGAAGGCGCGGTCAGCGCCATGCGTCACAGCAACGAGCGCGCCCACCTGACCCTGGAAGCCGCCCGCGCCTCGGGCCTGGCCCTGGACCAGATCACCCAGGCCATCACCGCGATCAACGAACGCAACCTGGTGATCGCCAGCGCCAGCGAAGAGCAGGCCCAGGTCGCCCGCGAAGTGGACCGCAACCTGGTGAACATCCGCGACCTGGCCACACAGACCTCGGCCGGCGCCAACCAGAGCAACGCCGCCAGCCAGGACCTGTCGCGCCTGGCGGTGGAACTCAACGGCCTGGTGAACCAGTTCAAGGTCTGAGGGCCAACGCACCCGACTCCCGCGCCCGAGTGCGCGGGAGTTGTTTCAGTAGGCGTACTCGCCAATCACCCGCCGCACCCGTTCCAGGGCCACGCGCAGTTGCTCCATGTCGAGCGAGCCCAGGGCCAGGCGGATGGCGTGGGGCACCGGCGCGGCGCTGACAAAGGGCTCGGCGGTGGACACCGAGACCTTTTCCCGCTGCAGCGCCATGGCCACCTGGTCGGCGCGCACCTCTTCAGGCAGCGGCAACCAGAGGAAATACGACGCCGGATGGCCGATGCAACGCAGGCCGGCCAGCACCTCCCTGGCCAGGGTTTGCCGGGCTGTCGCGTCCTGGCGTTTCTCTGCCTCCAGGCGCTCCACCGTGCCGTCGTCGAGCCAGTTGCAGACCAGCGCCGTCATCACTCCGGGGGTGTTCCAGGTGGTCGCGCGAATCGCCCGCTCGATCAGCGGCACCCAGGCCAGCGGCGCGACGACGAAACCGACCCGCAGCCCGGTGGCGACATTCTTCGAGAAACCCGAGACATAGACCGTGAGTTCCGGCGCCAGGGCCATCAGCGGCGCGGGCGGGTCCTCGGCGAGAAAGGCATAGGCGCCGTCCTCGATAATCAGCAGCCGATGCTGCCGGGCGATGCGCACCAGACGCTCGCGCCATGCCAGGTCGAGCACCCAGCCCATGGGGTTGTGCAGGGTCGGCATGGCATACACCGCGCGCACCCGGCGGTTGCGGCACAGTTGCTCGAAGGCGTCCAGGTCGGGGCCCTGCTCGCTCAGGGCAATCGACACCAGCTCGACGCCCTGGGCGTCGGCTGCGACCTTGAACCCCGGGTACGTCAGGGCATCGGTGGCCACCACATCGCCGGGCTTGAGCAGCGCCATCACCGTGGCCGCCAGACCGTGCTGGGCGCCGCTGACGATCGACAATTGCTCCGCGGCCACCGTCAGCCCGCGGCTGGCCAGATGGCGGGCCAGCGCCGCCCGCTCATGGGGCCGGCCGCTGTGGGGCTGGTAGCGCAGCAGCGCCTCCAGGTCGCCGGCCGCCGCCAGCTGGCGCAAGGCCCCGCGCAGCAGCTCGGCCTGCCCAGGCAGCGCGGGGTAGTTGAAATTGAGGTCCAGGGTGCCCGCCGCCAGCGGCTGCTGATCGATGCCCTGGCCGGGCGGCAGCGCGGTCTCGCGGACAAAGGTGCCGCGCCCGGCCTCGCCGCTGACCAGGCCCATAGCCTCCAGTTCGGCGTAGACCCGCGAAGCCGTCACCAGCGCCAGCCCTTCCCGGGCCGCCAGTTCGCGGTGAGTGGGCAGGCGAGTGCCGGGGGGCAAGGCACCGGCACGGATATCGGCGGCAAAACCGTCGACCAGTTGTTTATAGCGGGCGCGGGCCATAGGCACCTGTATCCATGACAATATTTTGATTGTATTGCTTTGCCTGCCTAGGATGAGGCCTGAGCAGCCCCGGCGCAATCGTGCCCCGCAGCGCTGCGCTTGTTCCCGAACCACACAGAGCCCTTTCATGGAACGGACATCTAACCTGCAACACTCGAGCACGCCCAAGACCGCCAGCGGCTGGCTCAACGGCTTTATCGGCGTGCTGATCTTCAGCGGCTCGCTGCCGGCCACCCGACTCGCAGTGCTGGAGTTCGACCCGCTGTTCCTGACCGTAGCCCGCGCCAGCATCGCCGGCGTTTTGGCCCTGTGCCTGTTGCTGCTGTTCAAGGAAAAACGCCCCAGCAGAGACCAGCTGTGGCCCCTGACCATCGTGGCCCTGGGCGTGGTGGTGGGTTTTCCGCTGTTGACCGCGCTGGCGTTGCAGTACGTCACCTCGGCCCATTCCATCGTCTTCGTCGGCCTGCTGCCGCTGGCCACCGCGGCGTTCGGCGTGCTGCGCGGCGGCGAGCGGCCGCGACCGGTGTTCTGGCTGTTCTCGGGCCTGGGCAGCCTGCTGGTGGTGGGGTTCGCGCTGTCCCAGGGGCTGAGCGTCGCGCCGGCCGGCGACCTGCTGATGCTGCTGGCCATCCTGGCCTGCGGCCTGGGTTACGCGGAGGGCGCGAAGCTGTCCAGGACCCTGGGCGGCTGGCAGGTGATTTCCTGGGCGCTGGTGGTGTCGCTGCCGCTCATGGCCTTGCTGACCCTGTACAGCGCCCCGCCTTCGTTTGCCGGCATCACCCCGCCGGCCTGGCTGAGCCTGGCCTACGTCGCGCTGTTCAGCATGCTGATCGGGTTCGTCTTCTGGTATCGCGGCCTGGCCCAGGGCGGAATCGCCGCCGTCGGCCAGTTGCAATTGCTGCAACCGTTCTTTGGCCTGGCGCTGGCAGCCACGCTGCTGCACGAACAGGTCAGCCTGGGCATGCTCGCAGTGACCGTGGCGGTGATCGGGTGCGTGGCCGGGGCGAGGAGGTTCGCACGCTAGCGGCCCAGTCTCGCCCCGCAAGGACCGGGCTGGACGCAGGTTGCCCTTCAGACCGGAGAGATGGTGGCCAATACCCCGATTGCGATGGTCAGCGCCAAGAATCCAAACAAGAAAATCGCCATCTTCGCCATAAGGCCTCCTGAAACAATAGGTGTTCGCCAACGCGAAACACAGAACGCCCCCTCGGGTCGCTGCCGGTGGGCCAGTGCGCCCGGGGGTGAGCCATTGTCAGGCCAGATCTGATCCCGATACAGATGCAGGTAAAAAAGAAAAATACGGATCAGATGGTCAGGGGGTCATGTCGACTCCTCAGCCAAAGGGCCGGGTACATGCGTCAAAGCCGATACGCTCCGGCCCAGGGCCGCCAGCGCCCCCGTCAGCATGGCAGCTCGGGCAAGCGGCGATCCCCTGCCCCAAACCGCCCCCGACCTTGAGTTACTTGCGCGCCAGCTTGTAGCGCACGCAATCCTCGTAAAAGCCCTGGCGAACCGTGGCCGGCTTGGCCCGCGAAGCGCTGTCGTAGGTCTGTTCGGTTATGCCCATGGCCAGCATCCGCATCCAGCCCTTGCTGAACTTGTAGGCCTGCAACTTTTGCCGGGCGGCATACAAGGAAACGCCCGACAGCTTCAGCTCCTGCGCCCGGGCCGCCGTCCCCGCGCCCCAGCTGCACACATACCGGTCGTTGGCCGCCAGCTCCTTGCCCTCGGCCGCGGCCGCCGCGCCGACCAGGGCGAACGAGGTCAGCGTGATCCACACATTGCGCATTTTTCGATCTACCTAACCACCTGAAATTAAAGTGATTTTGGCGACGATTCGGCGCTTGCGGGGCCAGCACGACGCAGGCTCGGAGAAGGCAATGTGCCTCTCTTTTAATGGCCACTTATCCCGTACGCACACCGCGACCGGCCCTGGCGGCTTGCAGCACCCGCGCGCCGGGCAGAAAAGTCCCCCGTGGCGGCGTCCGGCTGGTATCGTGCGGCCCTGTAAAAAATGCCGCACGATGGAGGAAATGGACGTTGAGTACTGAAGAGAAACTGACCGGGGACCTGTTCGAGGTCGACAAGCGCCTGAGCCTCAAGCCCGTGGTGGACTTCAACAGCTTCCTGCGCACGGCCTTCGGCGCCGGCCGATGCACCTGCGGGCGTTGCGTGGCCAGCCAGGGCAACGAGGCGGGTTATGCCTTCCAGCACAGCTTCGAATTCGACGGCCAGGCCACCCACCGCCGCTTCGCCAACACCGCGGGCAGCGACGTGCTGCTGGCGCTGAAAAAGGCCTGGCTGTCCTACACCAAGGCCGAGCTGGACGTCAGCGGCAACCTGGCGCTGGACGCCGTCAAGGAATTCGTCGAGCCGCAACTGCACAACCGCCTGCTGCCGCTGTTGCTGGCCAGCGGCCTGGTCAAGGAAATCGACGGGGAACTGCCGATCCAGGCGCAGGCAGCGGCCTGAGTCCAGGACCCTCTCCAACAATAAAAAGGTGACGACATGCATCCGCTTTCCATGCAAGACAGCGCCGCGCCGGATGGCGTGTGCTACGGCTGCGGCGGCAGCAACCCCCATGGCCTGCACATCAAGAGCCACTGGCATGCGGACGGGGTGCATGTGATGGCCGAGCACCTGCCGGACGCCAAGTACTGTGGCTGGCCCGAACTGGTGTATGGCGGCCTGATCGCGATGCTGGTGGACTGCCATTCCAACTGGACCGCCATGGCCTACCACTACCGCGCCGAACAACGCTCCCTGGACAGCCTGCCGCGCATCAACTGCGTGACCGGCAACCTCGGCATCAAGTTCATCAAGCCCACCCCGATGGGCGTGCCCCTGACCCTGCGCGCCAGGGTCGAAGGCGACGTCGGCCGCAAAAGCCGGGTGATCTGCGAGGTGTATGCCGGCGATGTGCTGACGGCCGTTGGCGACTCGCTGTTCGTGCGGGTCGATACCGAGCAGTTGGCGGCAGCGGCCCATGGCCGGGAGGCTGATCCGGCCCAGCCGGCCTGATACCGCTGATCCCCTGAAGCCCGGCCAGAACTCGGCCAGGCAGTGCTCCCTCGCAATGCCTTACAAATGCTCCTGGAAGAACGGCACCACCCGGGCCATGGCTAGCGCCACCGGTTCGGGACGGTCGTACAGGTCGTAGTGGGACCAGCCTTCGGCGACCACCATCTGCTTGTCGGTGGAAGCGGCACGGCCATAGATCTCCCAGCCATCGCGGTAGGCGCCGAAGCCGCCGGGCTTGTCGCCGATCACCACCATCAGCGGTTGGGTCAGCAGCACCTCGGCATGCAGGAAAGCATCCCAGGCCATGGCCGCGCCATTGAAGGAAAACAAGCCGCTGGTGGCACCGTTCGGGGTCTGGCCGCGCGGAGACTTGTAATAGTCGGTGGCTTCCAGCACATCGATATCGGCAACCCCACTCTGCCGCGCCTCGGCCACCGAAGGCGGCAGGTAATCGATGACCTGCCGCGCCGCGCCCTGGGCTTCGGCGGTGCGCTGGCTGGCCATGGCCTGCAAGGCACCGACCGGGTTGAAAGCACTGAAACCCTCGCGGATCAGGCGGCCGAAATTCACCCCCGTGATGGAAACCAGGGCCTTGATCCGGTGATCGGTCATCGCCGCGTGGACGGTGTAGGCGCCGCCGCCACAGACACCGATGGCGCCGATGCGCCCGGGGTCCACATACGGCAGGGTCAGCAAGTAGTCGATGGCAAAACGGATGTCCGAGACGCGGATCGCGGGATCTTCGATAAAGCGCGGCTGGCCACCACTACCCCCCTGGAAACTGGCGTCGAAGGCGATGGCGACGAAGCCTGCCCTGGCCAGCCCGGCGGCGTAGACATTGCCGGAGGTCTGCTCCTTGCAACTGCCGATGGGGTGGGTGCTGACGATGGCCGGGTAACGCCGGGTCTCATCGAAATCCGCCGGCAGGTAGATATCCGCCGTGCTGTCCCAGCCGAGGTTCCTGTAGGTGACGTGCTTGATATTGCTCATGAACGTGCTCCTGGCGCACCGCATTGGGCGCGCGGGTATCGGTTGTCCGTAGGGCGCGCTGTGCGCCGCCAGTCAATGGGGCCGGGGTATCACAGGTGTCGCTTGAAGAACGGGCCGAGCTTGCCCAGCGCCGTGCCGACCTGCTCGCCGTCGTAGAGGTCCATATGGGCTGCGCCGTCGATGATGAACAGCTCCTTCTGGCCCTGGGCCTTGGCGTACAGCTCCTGGCTGTGCCACAGCGAACCGGCCTCGCTGCCGGCGATGGCCAGGACCGGCTGGGTCAGCAACTGCTCCACCAGATCAAAGGCATCAAAGGCCACCCAAGCGCCGAGGCCGTTCATCAGCATCTTGTTCTGCGCATTGGGGTGCTGGGCGCGGGGCGTCAGGTAGTAGTCCGCGGCTTCTCGCAGGTCGCGGGGGGCGCTGCTATCGCCCAGCTGTGGCACATAGGGCGCATAGACCGCCGCGGCGCCGGCGGCCTCGGCACTGCGCTGGCCGGCCAGGGCATCGAGTACCGGCAGCAGATCGTCAATCGAGCCCTGCCCTTCCCACCCTTTGCGGGTGGCGGAACCGACGTTGACCGCACTGGCGGTGGCCACGGCCTTGATCCGCCGGTCCACCGACGCCGCCTTCACAGCGAAGCCGCCACCGGCGCAGATGCCCAATACGCCGATGCGCCCGGCATCGACGAAGGCCAGCGTGGTCAGGTAATCGACGGCGCTGTACACGTCCGCCACGCGGTTCATCGGCTCATCGAGAAAATGCGGCTCGCCGCCGCTCTCGCCCTGGTAGGAAGCGTCGAACGCCAGGGTGACGAAGCCCTGCGCGGCCAGCAGCTTCGCGTAGGTGCCCGCGGTCTGCTCCTTCACCCCACCGCCCGGGTGTACGGCGATGATGGCCGGGTATTGCTGCTACGCGTCGAAGCCGACCGGGGTATAGAGGTGGCCCGCCATCAGGATGTCGCGATGCTTGAACTGCACTGTTTGCATGATCTGGTCTCCGCTCATGGCTCGTTTCGCTGGATAGACGCCCCTGGAAAAACACGCTCGGGCCGCCGTGGCTGGACGCCGCGGGCCTTGGGGCTGCGTGGTCGCTGGAAACGAGTATAGGAATGACCCCGGGCGAAACCTTGCCTATTCCGCTGGCAAGTTTGCCTGTTTCGCGGATTCTGCCGGCTTGCCAGGCGTGGCGGATGAGCATCGCCGCTACAGCTAGACACAGGCCCGTTGGCGGTGAGACCGGGCCTGTCCAAGCGGGCATTCGCTTCGGCTAAACGCCCGCGCAGGATTTGCCTATTTCGCTGCCCCCGGGGCGACGGCAGAAGCTCAACCCGCTTGGCGCACCCGCTGGATATCGCGTTGTGGCGGCGCGCCGAACACTCGGCTGTATTCCCGGCTGAACTGCGAGGCGCTTTCATACCCCACCAGCCCGGCGGCGCGACCGACGTCGATGTTCTGGTTGAGCATCAGTTGCCGGGCTTCCTGCAGGCGCAGCTGCTTGTGGAACTGCAACGGGCTGACCCCGGTGATCGCGCGAAAATGCTGGCGGAAGCTGGACGAACTCATATGCGCCCGCTGCGCCAGATCGTCCACCCGAACCGGTTGGGTGAAATGCTGCTTGAGCCAGGCCACTGCACGGAAGATCTGCTGGATCGGCGAACCCGCCGCCAGCAGGTGCTGCAACGCCAGGCGGTGACGCCCCGCCAGCAAACGCACGACGATCTCCTGCTGGATCAGCGGCGCCAGCTGGGGGAGCAGCGTCGGCTCGTCCAGTAACCCCAGCAGGCGTTCCAGGGCATCGACCAGCCCCGGCTCCAGCTCGTCGATCACCAGCGTCCGATAGTCGCCGGCCCGCGTCGGCGGCGGCGCCGGCATTTGCGCGGCGGTCTGCAGGATCAGGTGCATGTCCAGGGTCAGCATCGCCCCAAGGAACGGCTCCGCCGCCGAAGCCTGCGACACGTGGGTCACCACCGGCTGGTCGATGCTGGTCAGCATGCCCTGCCCGGCCCGGTAGTCGATGATCGAATCCTGCAGCATCACCCGCTTGCCGCCCTGCGCCACCACGCCCAGTCCCAGGCTGTAGATGCAAGGTACAGGCTCCGTGGGCACCGCCCGCCGATGCAGCGTCAGGTTGGGTACGGCGGTGGCGAAATCGCCGGAAGTCCTGGCGTGCCGGGCGATCAGGACGGCCAGGGGCATGGCCTGGGTGGCGTCGCGGGGTTGGGCTGGGCTCATGGTGTGGCGGTCGGCGTTCTGGCAAAGGGTGCCGGTCACTTTGCACCGATTGCGGGAGGAGTACGATTTTTTTCTTCATAGAGACTCGCCCTTCAAGCCTTTCAGAATCCTCCCACTGTAATGCCGCTCCATACCCTCTAGGGTTGATGCCTTCCCGCCTTTGGCTGGAAGCCCGCATTGGATGGACAGGCAGAACGCTGGATGGCGCGCGACAGACTCCCCCCGATCAAGAACCCGCCGTCCGGCGACGGCCACCACGTCACCTATCGCCACAAGACGCCAAGCGAACAGGCGGAACAAGCGGCCAGGCAGGACGCCTACGAGCAGATGCTCGCGCGCCAACAGGCCTACGCAGACAGCCTCCCCCGAACACCCCGGCCGCCAGCGGCCACGGCCGGCTGCACCTTCACCAAATCCTGCAAGCTGCCCGACGGGATCATCAACTACAGCAGCCCCTCGGGGGCGATCCCCACCGGCGCCGTCAAAGACTATGGCGAGCTGGTCCTGCTGGGCGGCCGCGCGGCAGACGAGTCGGGAAACCTCCCGCTGCGGAAAATCAGCGGCGGCGCCCTTCCCGCCGCCCTGGGCAACCTTGCCCTGGGTGGCGAAGCACTGGCGTCCGCCCGCCTGGCCGGAGCTGGAGCAGCCAGCGGCGCCATGGCGGGTGCCCTGGCCGGCATGGTCGCCCTGCTCTGGCCATCGAGCCTAGGCGACAGCGCCCTGTACAGCCCCGAACAACTCAACACCCTGAAAACAGGCCGCACCCGCGTCCGCCTGCATATCGAGCAACAGCCCGACGGCACCCTCAAAGGCTACGGCTACAACACACAAACGCACCGCGGCTGGGAAAGGGTGCCGGTGGTGCGCTTCGTCGCCAAAGGCCAGCAACACGTGGCCGACTTCGGCGACGGCATCACCCTGATCTGGACACCCGCGCACGCCCCGTCCAGCACCTCGAGCATCCCCCCGCTGGAAGCCGCGCCCCAGGCGCCGCACATCTGGATCTTCCCGCCGACCGAACAGGCGGACCAGATCATCGTCAACCCGATCTACCCACCGGACTACAAGGACTTCATCCTGGTGTTCCCGCCGGGGTCGGGGGTCCGGCCGCTGTATATCGTGCTGAGCGTGCGCAAGACCCCCGGGACGGTTACGGGTCAGGGGCAGGATGTGAAAGGTATCTGGCTCGCGGGGGCTGGCGTCGGGTCAGGTGTTCCGATACCCCGAGGTATTGCCGATCAGTTGCGAGGGAAGGAGTTCAGTAGCTTTGATGCGTTTAGGGAGGCGTTTTGGAGGGCCATTTCCAAAGATCCAGAACTGGTTAGTCAATTCAACGAGCAGAACATCACTCGTATGCGAGGTGGGAATGCGCCCAAAGCTCGCCAACGAGACATTGTAGGAAAAAGAGCCAGCTTCGAACTTCATCATGTTGAATGGATATCGGAAGGTGGAAAAATCTACGACCTAGATAATATAAGAATAAATACCCCTAAAAATCACATAGATAATCATCGGTAAACATCATGGGAAATAGCATCTCCGACTACACAGAAGCTGAATTCATTCGCTTCATGCAGGAAGTATTCACCGCCAATGGAAACGGTACTCCCGACGAAGTGCTGGATGATCTTCTGGACAAGTTCAGGCGGCTTACCGGGCACCCAGACGGTTCCGACCTGATCTACTGGCCGGAGGATGAAGCGCAATGCACCCCCGAAGGAATAACCAGGACGGTTAAAGAGTGGCGTTCCACCCATCATCTGCCTGGGTTCAAGGAGACCTAAGGTGACAACCTTAAGAAGCTGTATTTCGGAGTACACGGAGCAAGAATTCCTTCGACTCCTGACAGAGATCCGTGAAGTCAGTTGTCAAAGTGAAGACGAGCATTCTGCTCTGGTCCGACATTTTCGAAAAATATCAGAGCACCCCAAAGGTTCGGACCTGCTCTTCTACCCCGCTGACAATGCTGACGACTCGCCCGAAGGCATTTTGAAAACCGTCAAAGCCTGGCGCAAGGCCAACGGACTACCAGGTTTCAAACCGCCCGTCGCCATCGCCGCCGCTCCGCCTTCTACCCCACCAACCTCTTGCTCACGATCGCCTCGTACTCGCTCTTGATCGACTCATAGCCGTACTTGTCCTCCAGCCGCTTGACGGTGAAGTGCCCGCGGGCCATGTCCTGGTAGAAGTCAGTGAACAGGGCGTTGATGGTCGCGCCGGTAAAGGCGCCGATCACCGGGACGGCCTGGGCCGCGAACTTGCTGGAAATGGTCACGCCAAAACGCCCGGCGACTTTCTCGATCAGTACCGCCAGCCACTTTCCGGCCTGCCCCGGGGTCAGCCGGCTTGCGGCGCCGGCCCCTTGCTTGGCGGCCATGGCGGCGAGCTCCTTGGCCAGTTGTTGCATAGTCTGGGTGGTGAAGCTACGGGTGAGGTAGTAGCCGGTTTCCGTCGCGTCGTCGGCCTGGCTGTTGCCGCCCATGGCGAACACTTCGATACAGGCCTGCTGGGTGGCGAAGTCTTGCAGGTCGAACCCTTCGCTGCGGGCCACGTCGGCCACCGAGCGCATCATGATGGTCGTGGAGACCGGCAGTTCGAGAAACAGCGCGGTAAAACCGAAGGCCCCGCCGACCGCTCCGGACGTGGCCGCATAGAGTTTGTGCAGGCGGGTCGAGGCCGGCTTTTTCGGCTGGTTCTCCAGGCTCCGCAGCGCCGCGTCGGCGGACGCGTGCAGCGCTGCCGTCACCGCGCCGTTGATCTTCTTCGAGACCGCCTCCGGTAGGGCCTTGACCGCGCCTTCGATGGGCGAGCCGAGCAAGCCGGACAGTTTCGCCGTCAGGGACGGCGACTCGAGCAAAGCGACGGCGCGCTTGAGGTCCTTATAGTCTTGCGGGTGATCTTTGATACTCACGATTTCCTCCTGGCGCCGCACCGCTCGCGCAGGGCCAACCCCACGCGGCGCTTATCACTGAAATAGCCCATGGCGCCTGTTTCGGGCGCGCGCCCTTCGCCAGACTGGGCTGACGCAATCCTTGAGGAAGCCCTGATGGAACCCCGCCCGATCCGCCCACTCACGGCCGTGCTGATCCAGCTCGGCGCATTCGGCCTCGCCGGCCTGCCCATTCTCGGCCTGACCCTGCTGCTGGCCTGGGTCGGGCATCGCTTGCTCTGACTCACCGCCCCGCAATCCCCGCGCTCATGGTACGGATCAGCGCCTGGGCCTGGGCGTCGCGGTGTGCGCTGTAGAGCACCACGTCACGACTGGGCAGCGGCGGCAAGCCGAAGCGTTGCTGCACATCGACACAACCCTGGGGCGCCATGCGCGCAACCATCGCGCCGATGCCGATGCCGGCCACCACCGCGGCGCCGATCGCCAGGATGCCGCTGCCGACAAACGCCTCCTGCCACAGGCGGTCATGAGTATCCAGGGCATTCACCACCATGCTGCGCATGCCGCAGGGTTCAGGCTGGAACGCCAGGGGCAACGGCGCTCCAGCGGGCAACTGGAAGTCCTCGGCCGCCATCCAGGCAAACCGTTCGCTGCCGACCACCTCGCCGTCCTGGCGGCGGTTGTCGTGACGCAGGATCAGGGCTACGTCCAGCTGGCCCTGCTCGTAGCTGTCCAGCATGCCCCGCGAAGTGCCCAGGCTGAAGGCGACCACCACCTCCGGGTCGGTGTTGGCCAGGCGTCGCAGCCACCGGCTCAGGTCGGCACCGACGATATGATGGCTGACGCCCACCCGCAGGGTGCGTTTACGCTGCCCGAAGCAGTCGATCGCCTCTTGATAGTGCTCCAGCAAGCGCCGGGCACTGGCCAGGAACACCTGCCCCTGGGCGGACAGGACCACCCGCCGCGGCGTGCGCTCCAGCAACTGGCGGCCGAGGCTTTCCTCCAGCCGCTTGATCTTCAGGCTGACGGCGGCCTGGGTAGCGCCCAGGGCCTCGGCGGCGCGGGTGAAGCTCTTGAACTGCGCCACCAGGACGAAGGCCTGGATGGCATCGATGTCGGGCATTTTCATGGTGGGGTGCGACCAGGCTGGCAGAGAACCCGACGTTAACACGGCGCTCGGGCCGTAGAACGCGAGCGCCCGGGAAAAATTGCCCCGCCAGAGCGGCCGCCTACCGGCCAGCGGCCCTGGCCGAAAGCGCAAGACTTCCCGCGGAAAAACCGGATAATGGCGGCCTTTTCGTTTCACTCGTTATTCGGTGTGCCCCCATGGAAATCAAGGTCAACTTTCTCGACAACCTCCGGCTTGAAGCCAAGTTCGATGACTTCACGGTGGTGGCCGACCAGCCCATCCGCTACAAGGGCGATGGCTCGGCACCGGGTCCGTTCGACTATTTCCTGGCCTCCTCGGCCTTGTGCGCGGCGTACTTCGTCAAGCTGTACTGCCAGACCCGCGACATCCCCACCGACAACATTCGCCTGTCGCAGAACAACATCGTCGACCCGGAAAACCGCTACAACCAGATCTTCAAGATCCAGGTGGAATTGCCGGCGGACATTTCCGAGAAGGACCGCCTGGGCATCCTGCGCTCCATCGACCGCTGCACCGTCAAGAAAGTGGTACAGGCCGGGCCCGAGTTTGTCATTGAAGAGGTGGAAAACCTCGACGCCGACGCCCAGGCCCTGCTGATGCCGAGCGGGGGCTCGGACGCCAGCACCTACATCGCCGGCAAGGACCTGCCGCTGGAACAGACCATCGCCAACATGTCGTCCATCCTGGCCGGCCTGGGCATGAAGATCGAGATCGCCTCGTGGCGCAACATCGTGCCCAACGTCTGGTCGCTGCATATTCGCGACGCGCAGTCGCCGATGTGCTTCACCAACGGCAAGGGCGCGACCAAGGAAGGCGCGCTGGCCTCGGCCCTGGGCGAATTCATCGAGCGCCTGAACTGCAACTTCTTCTACAACGACCAGTTCTGGGGCGAAGAGATTGCCAACGCGCCGTTCGTGCATTACCCGGACGAGCGCTGGTTCCAGCCCGGCCCCAAGGATGAGCTGCCCAGCGAAATCCTCGACCCCTACTGCCTGAAAATCTACAACCGCGATGGCGAACTGCGCGGCTCGCACCTGTTCGACACCAATTCCGGCAATGAAGAGCGCGGCATCGTTTCGCTGCCGTTCGTGCGCCAGTCGGACGGCGAAGTGGTGTACTTCCCGTCCAACCTGATCGAGAACCTCTACCTCAGCAACGGCATGAGCGCCGGCAACACCCTGGCTGAAGCCCAGGTGCAGTGCCTGTCGGAAATCTTCGAGCGCGCGGTCAAACGCGAAATCATCGAAGGCGAATTCGCCCTGCCGGATGTTCCGGCGCACGTATTGGCCAAATACCCGGGGATTCTCGCCGGCATCCAGGGCCTGGAGGCCCAGGGCTTTCCGGTGCTGGTCAAGGATGCGTCCCTGGGCGGCGAGTTCCCGGTGATGTGCGTGACCTTGATGAACCCGCGTACCGGTGGCGTCTTTGCCTCGTTCGGCGCTCACCCAAGCTTTGAGGTGGCGCTGGAGCGCAGCCTCACCGAATTGCTGCAAGGCCGCAGCTTCGAGGGCTTGAACGATTTGCCGCAACCGACGTTCGAAGGCCAGGCGGTCACCGAGCCGAACAACTTCGTCGAACACTTCATCGACTCCAGCGGCGTGGTGTCGTGGCGCTTCTTCAGCGCCCAGTCGGATTATGAGTTCGTCGAGTGGGACTTTTCCGGCCAAGGCGGCTCCAGTGAAAAAGAAGGGTCGAACGCCCAGGAAGCCGCGACCTTGTTCGGCATCCTCGAAGCCATGGGCAAGGAGTCCTACATGGCCGTGTACGAGCACCTGGGCGCCACCGCCTGCCGCATCCTGGTGCCGGACTATTCGGAAATCTACCCGGTGGACGACCTGATCTGGGACAACACCAACAAGGCGCTGTTTTTCCGCGCGGATATCCTCAACCTGCACAGCCTCGACGAGGATGAGTTGCAGGCATTGCTCGAGCGCCTGATAGAAAGCGAGCTCGACGACTACACCGATATCACCACCCTGATCGGCATCGAGTTCGACGACAACACCGCCTGGGGCCAACTGACCATCCTGGAGCTGAAGCTGCTGATCTTCCTGGCCTTGCAGCAATATGAAGAGGCCAAGGAGTGCGTGGAGATGTTCCTGCAGTACAACGACAACACCGCCGAGCGTGGCCTGTTTTACCAGGCGATGAATGCGGTACTGGAGATGGAACTCGACGAAGACCTGGACCTGGCGGATTACGAAGCCAATTTCCGCCGCATGTTCGGCAACGAGCGGATGGATGCGGTGATCGGCTCGGTGAAGGGGGATGTGCGCTTCCATGGCCTGACCCCGACCAGCATGAAACTGGAGGGTCTCGACCGCCACCTGCGGCTGATCGACAGCTACAAGAAGCTGCACGCGGCACGGGCCAGGGCGGCGGCGCTGTCCCGCTGAGCGCACTGACAAAAAAAGCACCTTGGGTGCTTTTTTTGTGCCTTGGAGAAAATCCCTGACTCGCCTCAGCGTCAGTCGAGCCCCACCAGATAAGCGCGAAACATCTGCGCCATCGCCTCGGCGTAAGCAGCGATTTGCGCGGGGGTGCGCGGCGTGCCTGAAAACTCCTTGCCAACTGAACTGAGGGTGGTCAAGACCAGGTCGCAAGCCAGGGCGCGGGTTGCCTCGGGCGCCTCGGGCAGCAACTCGAGCAGGAACGCCTGGAAAATCCCCTGCCCCGCCGCGCGAACCTCCCGGGCCTCGGGCGCATCGCGATAGAGCGGCGCCGCATCGCTCAACGCGCCGCGCATCTGCGCCTCGTCGCACTCTGAACGAATGAACGCATGCACCAGGGCACGCAACCGCTCCAGCGGCGGCGTGCGCCTTTCCTGCAGAATGTCCCGCAGCATGTGCGTGGTTTGCTGCCATTCGTCGCTCTGCAGGCGGAACAGGATGGCGGCCTTGTTGGGGAAGTATTGGTACACCGAGCCGACGCTCACCCCAGCCCGCTCCGCCACCCGCGCGGTGGTGAAACGGCTGGCGCCTTCCTTGGCCAAAACCTGAGTAGCCGCCTCCAGGATGGCCGCCACCAACTCGGTGGAACGGGCCTGCTGCGGCAGTTTGCGCGAGGAAATACGGGGGCTCTGGCGACTGGTCATGGGAACGTTCCGGCCTTGGGCCAATGCGAATAGCGAATGCGACGGAGCCTTCGCATACTTTGAATGCGACGAATTGTTCGCATTTTAGCCTCGCGCTTCCCAGCGCTCAACTTGACGGAAAACACCCATGACCACCCTGACTTCAGCCCCACTGGCGCCGCTGATCGAGCGCCTTTACACGCAAGCCGGCGCCGCCACCAGCCCCCTTCTGGCCAGCGTTTCCACTGCCGAACGCGAGCGCCTGATGCGCAGCAAGACCGAATACCGCGAACTCTACGGATTGCTCAAGGACCTGTGGCTGCCGGTCTCGCGGGAAACCGGCACGCTGCTGTACATGCTGGCCCGCAGCACCAGGGCCCGAGCCATTGTCGAGTTCGGCACGTCGTTCGGTCTTTCCACCCTGCACCTGGCCGCCGCGCTGCGCGACAACGGCGGTGGCGTGCTGATCGGCAGCGAGTTCGAGCCATCGAAAATCGCCCTGGCCCGCGAGCACCTGAGCGAAGGCGGCGTCGACGACCTGGTGCAGATTCGCGAAGGCGACGCCCTCGTCACCCTGGCCCGCGACCTGCCCGAAACCATCGACCTGCTGTTGCTCGACGGCGCCAAGGCGCTGTACCGCGATGTGCTGGCCCTGTTGGAAAGCCGCCTCAAGCCGGGGGCACTGGTGATCGCCGACAACACCGACTACTGCCCCGAATACCTGGCGCATGTGCGCTTGCCGGCCAACGGCTACCTGTCGGTGGCGGTGGGCGACGACGTCGAGTTGTCGGTGCGCTTGGGTTGATCCAGCCGAAAGTCGGGGGGCGGATCGGGGTCGCCGGCTCGAGCCTGTTCAATCCACCTTGCCTGGCGCCGTATTGCCCGAAACAGATGCCCCCAGGAAGTACAGCCCACCGCCCGCGACAATGAACAGCATCAGCATGTAGAAGATGGACTGGGCCGGCTGAGTCGCCAACACCGCCCCGCACAGCACAGGCCCCAAGGCCGCTCCCAGGTTGTTGAGGTTTTGCGCGCCGTAGTACATGCCGCGCAAATGGCTGGGGGCGATCTTGTCGATAAACATGTATTCGGCGGGAAACACGATAATCTCGCCAAGCGTGAAAATGGCCATGGCGATCACCCAGCAACCCAGGGTGGTCGACAGGGCAAAACCGGCCAGCCCCAGGATAAACATGGCCAGCCCAGCGGCGAGCCACAGGTGCAAGCGTTCCTGGGAAATCCTCCGGCCGATAAGGTATTGCAGGCCAATCACCGTCAGGGCGTTGGTCGCCACGAGGGTGCTGATAATCCGGTACGTGGTTTCGGCAGTCGTGGTCACCACCAGGTACTGCGAGAGATAAGCGCTGAACTGGCCGAAGACCACGGCGCTGAACAGCCCGCCCAGGGTAAAGCACACCAGCCGGCGATCGCGCAGCAGCAGCCTGCCCACGGCCAGGAATGGTACCGGTGGCTGGTTGGCCCCGACACCCGCCAGGCCTCTGTCGCCCCACACGAAATAGCTGAAGAAAAAACCTGCGCCAAGCCCCGCGGACAGCAGGAACGGCAGGCTGATATCCAGCCTGGCCACTCCCGCGCCGAGAAAGGGGCCGACGGCATAGCCGATATTGGTCAGGGTGTATTTGATGGAAAACACTTCGCTACGCCCAGCCACCGGCAGCAGGCTGGCAAACCCCGACTTCACGGCGATATCGATGACCGCATAGGCCAGGTTGATCGCCACCAGGCACAGGTAGAACAGCCAGAGATCGCGGGCGACGAAGGTGCCGAGAAACCCCGCGGTGAACACGCCGCAGGAGACCAGGATCAGCCCATAGCTGGACAGTCGGTCCACCAGGAACCCGCCGTATAGGCTCAACAGCGATCCGACGATCAAGGCGCTGCCGATGACCAGGCCGGTATCGGCGATGCCCAAGTGGAAATTGCCGGCTAAATAAATGACCAGATAAGGCAGCGTGACCGCTCGGGCGAGGGTCAGCACCAGGGATGCCGAAAGCAGCAGGTTGACGGTGGTCGGATAGTTTCTCAGCGTGGCCAGCATCCTTGCCTCATCGTTATGCCAATCCTGGGTGGTGGGAGCCGCGCCTGGCGAATCGCTCGAGAGCCTGGGCGCGGACCCAGCATACTGCTGAATGCAACTCTCATTTATGATGTTTTCTACCTGGTATCAGGACATGAATTCATCAATCGAGAATGGCCATGTTTCCCTCCGAACGCTTGAAAGGCATCGATGTGTTTGTCTGCGTTGCCCAGGCTGGTAGCTTCACCGCCGCCGCCGAGCAACTGCACCTGACAGGCTCCGCCATCAGTAAAAGTATCGCTCGCCTCGAAGGCCGCCTGGGCATCCGACTGTTCCAGCGGACCACCCGGCACCTCTCGCTGACCGACGCGGGAATGGCCTTCTATCGCACCTGCACTGGCGTGCTGGCCGATCTGGAAGAGGCCGAGCACTCGCTCAAGGCAGACGCCAGCGGGCTGCGCGGCAGTGTGCGAATAGACCTGCCCGGGGCCTTTGGCCGGGCCCAGGTGCTGCCCCTGTTCCTGCGCGTCATGCAGGATCATCCGGCCCTGATCCCGCATATTTCCTTTTCCGACGGTTTCGTCGACCCGTTCAAGGCAGGCGTCGACATGGTGGTGCGTATCGCAGACCCGCAGGCCTGGCCGGATACGGTAGGCCACCGCTGCCTGGCCCACGAGCGCCATATCTTGTGTGCCGCCCCCGCCTACCTGGCCAGGCAGGGCATCCCGCTGACCGAGCCCGACCTGGAGCAGCATCAGTGCATCGCCTATGGCTGGGTGGACGGCAGGGTCAACCCCTGGAGTTTCGCCGACGGCCAGGGCACGACAACCCGCCGGCAGGTCGCCGCCCGGTTTGTGGTAGGCAATGGCGAAGGGATCGTGACAGCGGTCATGGCGGGCTGCGGCATCGCGCAGTTGCCGTCGTGGCTGGTCCAGCGACAGCTGGACGAGGGCGCATTGGTGCAGGTGCTGCCGCATCTGGCAACCGAGGGCCTGCCGATCCACCTGGCCTGGATTAAACGTCGCGAGACCCTGCCCAAGATCAGCCTCCTGCTGGAAGCGCTAGTCGCAGGCCTGACGCTGGGCGATGGCCGATAAGCGCTCCTGGTCGATAGCGCTTCGGCAAGAGGCGGCGCTCGGCCCGGCGCGGAGTCGGCCAGCGGTTGCCGCTGGCCGATCAGCCCTGCCCGCCCCTCAGAACTTGGTCTGCATCCCCACCCGCAGCGTGCGCCCCGGTGCCGGCATGAAGCTCTGCGCCAGTGGGTCCAGGTAGTAGCGGTCGGTGAGGTTCTGCAGCGACACATTCAATTGGGTGTGCTCCTTCAACTTGTAGTTGAGGAACAGGTCGACCAGCGTCACCTGGTGGTAGTTCAGCTGCGGCGTGGTGGCGCCGGTCTGCCAGTTCTCGTCGGCGGTGACGGTGGGCCCGGAGGTGTAGGTCATGCGGGTGCCGACGGTCAGGCTCTGGTCGAAGAAACGCAGGCCGGTGGTCAGGTTCCCGGCCAGCTTCGGCGGATTCTGGGTGTTGGTGTAGGAGCCCATGAAGCTGCCCGGGGTGCAGTCCGGCGTACCGCTCAGGTCCTGATAGCGATTGCTGCTGGCGCGCAGTGTGGCGGCGAAGGCCGAGTCGCAGGTTTCGGTCTTCAGGTAGTAGGTGGACGACAGGTCGGCGAAGGCCCGGCCGGCGTCGTAATGGGCCTGCAATTCCAGGCCGCGGGTCTTGTAGCTGTCGGTGTTGCTGAAGCGCATCAGGCCCATCAGGCCCGGGCTCGGGTCGTAGTAGCGGGTGATGTAGTTCTGGATGTCGTTATCGAAGTAGGCCAGCTTGAGCGCCGCCGTGTCGTTGTCCAGCAACAGGCCCTTCTGCAGGGTGCTGGCGCCGACTTCCCAACTGCGCGAGCGCTCGGGTTTCAAGCCTTTGCCCGGCATGGTCTGCAACACGCCCTGGCTGGTCTCGAACAGCGACGGCATGCGCAGGCCCTCGGTGTAGGACGCATAGACGAAGGTGTCCGGCGCCACTTCGAAGTTGATGCCGAAGGCCGGGGCAAAGGCGCCGCCGCTGTTGCTGTTCTTGCCGCCATAGTCGTAGCCGGTGACCACCTCGCCGACCTGGGACGGATAGACCGTCGACTCGGTCGCGCCGAAGTCGTTGTAGTTGATGCCCTCGAACGGGAAGTTGGTGTTATTGAACACGATGCCGTTGTTCAGGCGCGGGTCGGTGGCGTCGGTGAACTGCCCGCTCGCGTCCGGAAACCACAGCATGTTGCCGGAGCGCTCGTCGTTCGAGACCCCCACGTAGCGCAAGTCACGCTCTTCCCAGCGCGCGGTCGCGGAAGCCACCTTGTCCTTGCTGCGGTAGTGGGTGTAGCGCCCGCCGCCCCACAGGGCCAGGCTCTGCACAGGCTTGTATTCCAGCTTGCCGTTGAAGCTGAACTCCTGCCGCGTCCCTTCGCGCAGCATGCGGTTGGCGTTGATGTCGTGCTGGGTGGTGACCACGCCCTTTTGCGGGCTCAGGTCCTCGACCTGGAACGAGCTGCCCAGGTCGAGCTTGAAATCGCCGTAGTCGCTCTGGAAACGCGAGGTGTTGCTCAGGTCGCCGCCGATGCGCCGATCGGCCTGGCGGCTCCAGGCACGGTCCGAGCGGTAGGCTTGCGAAGCCGGGGCCGCCACCGAGGTCAGTTGGCTGGTCTGGGCGTCGGTCATCCACAGGTTGGCAGTCAGGTCCACCAGCGGGTTGTCCGCCGGCAAGTAGTTGTAGCGCGCGGTGTAGGTGTCGATCTTGGTGTGGCCCAGGGGGTACTGGTAAATGCCGCCGGTGCCGAAGCGGAAAATGTCCGACGGCATGATCTCGCCGATGTGCCCGTCGTAGCGTCGGTAGCCGAGGTCGAGGGTGTGGTCGTCCGCCGGGCGAATCGTGGTCTTGAGCAGGAACGACTCGGTCTTCGACGACGAGTTGAGCACCTCCTCGCCCGCGTTGTAGGTCGTGGCCACGCTGGTCTCTTCGCCGCCCCAGCGGTTGTAGGTGCGGTAGCGGTCCTGGCCCTTCTTGCCGGCGAAATAGTTGCCCTGGTTGCGCTTGGCGTAGGCCGCCACCACGTCGAACAGATCATGCCGGTAGGCGAACGCGGCGCTGCCGGCTTCCGCGTCCGAACCGAACAAGCCGCCGCGGCTCTGGTGCGGTTCCGAGTACAGATCCTGGGTTTTCGAATGGCCGTCGCGCGAAGCCGGGTCGACGCCGTTGTTCCACAGCTCGCCCTTGAGGCGCAGGCCGACGTTCTGGCCGTCCTTGAGGATGTCGTCGACGCCCAGGGTGCGCATCTTCACCGTGCCGCCGATGGCGCTGGAAGTCAGGCTCGGGCCCTTGTCGATGGCGATGTCGCTGATCAGGTCCGGGTCGATGTAGCTGCGTTGCTGGGTGCCGGCGTAACCGCGATAGACGTCCAGCGCCTGCTGCGAACCGTCCACCGTCACCGCCACCCGGCTCTGGCCCTGGATACCGCGGATGTTCACGTCCAGGCCGCCGCCGTTACGGCTGTCACCGACCTGCACCCCGGGCTGGCCCTTGAGCACGTCGCCCACCGAGACCGCGCCGAAGCGCTGCATCTCCTCGCCGGAGATGTACACCGACGAACGCGGCGCCAGGTAGACCTCCTCCAGCTCGGGATTTTCGCCCTTGACCTGCTGCGCCGGCAACGACACCGCCTCCTGCTGCAAACGCAGGGCATAGCTGCCGTCCGCCTGACGCTGATAGCTCAGGCCGGTGCCCGCCAGCAACTGGATCAGCCCCGCCTCGGTATTGAAATCCCCTTGCAGGCCCTGGCTGTTCTTGCCGGCGGTGAGCAGCGCGCTGCCGGCCATGCTGATGCCCGCCTGGGCGCCGAAACGCGACAGCACCTGGTCCAGCGGGCCGGCGGCAATGTTGTAATGCTGCAGCGCGTCGGCGGCGAACACCGCTTCGCCAGCCAAGGGCGGCAGGCTCAATAACAGCAGGGCAAAAGTGCGGGTGCGCAAGGCACGGGCGGGGAATGTCATGCAGGGCTCCTAGGGGTTGGCACCCACCTGTGCCGATGGGTCATACCTAGAGGCCAAGCCAGATCGAAAAAACTATCGCGCGATGGAAAAAAAATTTTCAGGCCGGCACCACAGTCACCCAATACCGGGTGCGGCGCTCGATGCGCACCGGCAGCGTCGTGGCCAGCAGGGCCAGCGCAGCCTCGGTGTCGTCCAGCTGAAAACTGCCGGTCACGCGCAAGCTCGCCACCGCCTCGCTGCACCGCAGCAGGCCCGGGCGATAACGCGAGAGTTCGGCCAGCAACTTATCCAGCCGCATGCGCTCGGCCGGCAGAATGCCGCGCAACCAGGCCTGGGCCAGAAAGGTATCGATGGCGCTGGCCTGCCTGACGCCGCGGCTGTCGATCCGGGTTTGCCAACCGGCCTGCAACGGCACCACCGCCGGATGGCGCTGCGCGCTGACCTGCACCAACCCGCGCAGCACCGTCACCTGAGTGCCTTGGCGATCGTGGCGCACCAGCAGATTGGCGCCGCGGCTGTAGAGCACCGCGTCCGGGGTGTGCAGTTGCAACGACGCGGATCCGGCCGGCATATCCAGGGCCAGCTCGCCCTCGACCAACTGCACGGAACGCCGCTGCGGGCTCAAGTCCAGGTTCGCCGCGCTGGCAGTGTTCAGCCACAGCGAACCGCCGTCCGCCAAGGCCCAGCGCCGCCGCTCGCCAACCGCGGTGCGATAACTCGCCAACGCCGAACGCACCAGGGTCGACTCCGCCCCCTGCCAGGAAATCCCGCCGAACAGCCCCAACGCCAACAGGCACTTGAGCACCTGCCGCCGCTGCCGCGGATCGGCGCCCGCCGACTCCAGCGCCCGCCGCGCCGTGGCATCCGCCAACAGATTGGCCCCCGGCTGGAGCAGCAACGGCAAACTGCTGACCCGCTGCCAGGCGTACTCATGCTCGGCACTCGCCTGCCGCCACCGCTGCAACGCCTGATGCTCGGCGGCATCCATCGACCCCGACTGCGCCTTGACCATCCAATCGATGGCGCTGTCGCGCACCCGCGGATTGACCGCGACGCCGCTCATTCGAAACGGCTCGCGTAACAGACGCTGAACGCCTTGCCCATGGCCCGCTGCACCTGGGCCACCGTCAGGCTCAACTGCGCGGCGATCTGCGGATAGGTCAAACCGTCCAACTGCGACAAAAAGAAAATCTGCCGCACCCGCGACGACAAGCCCACCAGCAGCGAGTCCAGCTCCAGCAAGGTTTCGATCATCAAATGCCGCGCCTCCGGCGAAGGCTCCTCCCCCATCGGCCGCGCCGCCAACGCTTCCAGGTACGCCCGCTCGATCGCCTGCCGCCGCCAGCGATTGATCAACAAGCCATTGGCAATAGTCGCGAGAAACGCCATGGGCTGGCGCAACTCGCGCACATCCTCCTGGGAGCGCAACACGCGGATAAAGGTGTCGTGCGCCAAGTCCTCGGCATCGGCGGTGTGGCCCAAGCGCCTGTGCAACCAGCCGCGCAGCCAGCCGTGGTGGTTGGCGTAGAGCTGGGCGACGGGCGAGGTGGGGGTTTGGGCGGGCATGGGGGATTTCGCATTAATGATAATGCTTCTCATTTTATTATTTGTGAGTGGGGGTTGTATAGGGGCGAAATGGAGGGCGTGGCGGGATCGCTACGTCTAGCGGCAGGCTGCGATCTGGACAGCTAGGTGAACCACCCTGCGCCCGAAGGCCACCCTTTGCAGCCCTTCGAGGCCGCGCAAAACATAATGTTACAAGCCAACTAGACTCCAACATTCCAGGGCCGAAGGTTCCTGGCCCCCAACGGCAGTCATTCCCACCGAGTCGACTCGAGTACACCAATCATGTGTGAATCATGTGATGCAAAACCCAGCACCAATACCCAGGATCGTCGTCGCTTTCTGCGCTTCGCCGGACTGGGCGCCGGCGCCCTGCTGATGGCCGGCATGCTGCCCGACAAGATGCTCCAGGCCGCCGAAAAAACCGCCGCGCCGCCCAAGCCACAAAACGCCATCAACCCCGACCAGGCACTGCAAAGGCTGATCAAAGGCAACGGACGTTATGTCAGCGGGAACTCAAAGACCCACGACTTCAAGGACGAGCGCGAAGCCCTGGTTTCCGGGCAGAACCCGTTCGTGGCAGTGCTCAGTTGCTCCGACTCGCGGATCGCCCCCGAATACGCTTTCGACACCGCGCGCGGCGATCTTTTTGCCATACGCGTCGCGGGCAACTTCGTGACCGAGGAAGGCCTGGCCAGCCTCGAGTACGCCGTGGCGGTACTCGGCGCCCCGCTCATCCTCGTACTGGGCCACGAGAGCTGCGGCGCCATCGAGGCCGGCATAAAAGCCGTAAAGGATCACACCGTCTTCCCTGGGCGCATCCCGAAACTGGCCGACGCCCTCAGGCCCTCTATCGAGACCGTGCTCAAGCAGCCCGGAAATCTGCTGGAAAATGCGACGGCGCAAAACGTCAAAGACTCGGTCGCCAGCCTTAAAAAGGCCACGCCACTGCTCACCGACGCGCTCGACAAGGGCCGATTGAAAATCGTGGGCGGCGTCTATCGCTTGGTCACCGGTAAAGTCGAGCTGATTGCCTGAGCGGGATGGTACGCGTCGCCTGCTAATAAGCAGAGAAAGAGCCCCGCGCCAGCTGGGCTCTACTGGTTTTCGTCGTCCAGATAAACGACCGGGCTTGCCCTGCCTGGTTGGGAGTATCGTCTTACGGCTTTGCCCAGTCTCCTTTGCACTGATTCAATCGGTCCGCATCAGTCACAATGCCTTTCTCTGTGTCGATGTTCCCGTTCAAGTCAAGATAGATATGGGTGTTCGGCCATTTTGGGGTGATGCTGACGCAATGGTGACGGCCCTTTTCGCTCCACCAATCCAACTGCATGAAAAAGTCTTCGTCTGGAAATATAAAGCCGTTATCTGATGTTCCGCCTCCGGGTTGCATCCGTCCTTTATATATCCGGTGCTGCACGTTCCAGATGTACTTCAGCTCTTCCTTGCCGTTTTCGGCGTAGTGAACGGTTACTGTCGGCTCAAGAATGGTCTGCCCTACAAAAAACAATACCGGTAGTAATGGAATGAATAGCAGCCAAGCGCATCCAGATCGTCCCTTACTCACATTTGTGGTCGTCAATCCCTTCTCCCCAGCACGGCCAATTTGAAACATAAAGCACATGCTTCATCGAGGACTATCGAACTCGCAACAAAGCTCCATGTTCCATCCGCTCTCAGAGCACATACTCTATCGCTTTAACACCTATCACAGACACAAACATGATTACGAGCAATCCTCGCAAGATCCATTGCAACACAAGGAATTTCTTCTTAAGCGGTTTCGGAAAGCCTTCCAAATCTTCAACACTTACACCTCCATGCTTAAGGTAAACACCCGGAAAACTGACAATCGATGTTATTCCGTCCATCAATAATATCCTTCCCCAAAGCCAACCCTGCCTCAGAGGAGTAAGCCTTACTACAGCCTGGCAATTTCTCAGTAGCTCCAAGTATTCACCCACAGATGTGTACGCCAAACGCAGGCATACACAGATCAAAATCAACATACTCAGGATGACTACAACACATAAAATAGAAAAATCTCATTTAAAAATTCAAAAAAACTCATTGGTTAACCCGAAAGAATAACCTGCCAATGCCAAATGGAGGCATACGGCTTCGACCGGCTCGCTGTTCCATTTAACTTCGACCCGCGCCAATCATCGCTCCACTCTATCTCCATCACGCACCGTAAACTTTTATCAGTTTTATGCCTGCCGCACAGGCCACTCCCCCTAGCAACAATCCAATACCGCACCATTGCAATACTGCTAGTTTTTTCTTAAGTGACGCGGGAAACTCACTCAAGTCATCAGCACTGACTCCACCATGTTTAAGATAGATGCCTGGAAAGGTAACAATTCCTGATATACCCCCTACCAACAAGACCTTTCCCAAAGGGCCACCGTGCCTAAGTGGCGCTCGATTCATCACCGCTGAGCAATGCTTTAGACGCTCTAACATCTCGTCGAGACGGGTATACGCCAAATACAGACACACACCGATCCAGACGAATAAGCCAACAATGAGTACGCCCCCCAAAAGAGCCAGAAAATCATGCGTAGACTTAATCAAACTCATCGGCTTCTCTCGTAAATAACTTCACCAATACTTTCTCCCAAGGCCCCAAAAACCGAGCCGCCTGCATAAGAGCCGGCCCCAGCCACCACAAGTCCACAGATGACCGTAGCGGTCCCTCCAGTAGGAACGCCCAGAGCCACACAAATAGTCCCGGTAACAGCGCCCGTGAAAATGGAGCCCGCCACCACGCCACCGCCGACTGTCCCCATAAAATTCCCTGCCTCCGTCAACCTCACCCGCTCACAAGCCTCGCGATCCCCCGCCGTACACACATCCTGAACCTTCATATACGAAGCGCCCCCACCCAACCCGATACCCAGCCACCCTGCGTACTTCACATACTTCGCCGCCCTAGCCACCCCCTGCATATGCGTCGCATACCCCGGTATCTGCCCCGGCGCGCCGGCCAATGTCCAGTGGTGCACCAGGCTGCGGCTGGAAATCCCCAAGGCCGTTTTCAACTTTGGATGCTCGGGAAAACCGATCCCCGCCCGGGTAAAGGATGTCAGCCGAGTATCCAGCTGGGCCAGCAGCCGCTTGCGCTCGGTGAAAAACTCGGCAGAGCGCAAGTGCCCATATTGCTGAAAACTGCGTTTATGCAGGCTCTCGATGTCCCTTAGCGACGCTTTCACGTCCTCCAGGTTCTTGGCAAAGATCGCTGTGCCGACGCCCAGCGCGGTCGATCCTTGGGAGGCGAACGACTCCAGCAAATGCCGGTTGCGCGCCAGAAAGCTGGCCTCTTCATCGCTCATCGGCTCCAGCGCGGCGTTGACCTTTTCCGCCGCTTCCATCAGCCAGGCTTCCTCGCGGGAGCACTGGAAGTTGGCCGGGGCGCTGAGGACGATCAGTTGGCCGGGCTTGGCGTAATCGGTGAGCTGCGGGTTGAGGGTACGGAATTTCGCCAGCACTGCGCTATCAGGTTGGGCGAAGAGCATGGACTCAAGCGCCGAGCGGGACATGGGCTGTTCGACGATATGGAACCCAGGCTCGATTCCCTCTTGCAGGCGGGTCATGGGCGCCTCGGGCGTGGCCGTTGAGTTGACCAGGGCGTTGGCGACCTTGGCTTTTTCAGTGAGGTTGGGATCGGCCAGCAGGGAAGCCATGCGTTGCTCGTCTACCGAACCATCGGCACGGATGGCGCCCAGGGTGGCGAAGTTGACGATGGCCGCTCCGGGCGCAGGGGCGAAGGTAAAGCCGCCGAAAGTGTCACTGGAACCCGTGGTGATGGTGCCGCCATGGCTGGTGGGGCTGCCCAGATGGGCCATGGGCCGACCGTTGATCAAGATCGAGGGGAAGCCAGTGGTAATGACCGCGCCGCAGCCACAGGTGTCACCGACCCGGGCGGAGCCCATGTCGTTGATGCTGACGTTGGAAGAGGCGGAAACGATGGAAGTGGTGCCATGCCCCGGGATCGGGCAGACATGGCTGTCGCCGAGGCGAGCTGAAGCAATCATGGAGAGTCCCTGCGCTATGGGTAAAGGCGCCTCCCTCCGGGAGACAAGGGACGCTAGCGCAGGACCGGGGACCGAGACTTTAAGGCGATTCTTAAAAGAGGTTGAGCGGTTGTGGCGGGCCGTTCGTGATCGAGGGGAAAAGCGCTACACCCAAGCCCAGTCGAATGCCTATTCCAAAACCTGTTTTCATGCACGCCTGATACAGTCGGCCCCGGCAAACTTCGCATTGTTGGGTGCTGGTGGTCGGTGTCGTTGCGAGTGAGCGGGACGGGATTACAGATATAGGAGTGGGCCATTGGCGAAGCTCCATGAATCTTCAGGAACAAGGACAATCATGAGTGTGTTCGACCGTATCAAAAGCTTTATAGACCGAGCCCCCAAAGAGCAAATTGCTGGCTACTCACCGCCAGAACTCCAATCGGTTTTTATCGCCCCTCTGCCATCCCCAGCTCCTGCCCTGCCCCTCACACCACCAGCCATCTCTTTGGAAGATAGAGGCGTGCCGGCTTATTACTGGGCATTCCTGATCAATGGCAACGACCTAGGCGCGCTGCAGACACTCATCGAATCCAGCTTCACGCTAACCAATGAACGCAGCTTCAACGACCTACCGGTCAAGCAGTACGAAAACCCACAAAAAAACCAGCACCTGATTGTTTTCACCTCTCCCCGGGAATTCAACGCCGTCACGGTACGTCTGGTGACGAACAGCGCTGACCTCCTCCATACCATTCATCGCCAAGGTTTCGCCGTCCCTCCTCCCTGGATAGCCTTCGAGGGCTACGACCCTTCATGGTGGGGAGAACACCTGCAAGGGGCTCAGGGCTACTACAACGACCATTACTTTTATCCGTTTTTTAAAGGCTTGAGTGACACAGAGAAGCAGGCCTACTACGTCCGCTACAACGCCACGCCTGAGTGGATAGGCAGTTTGGAATTAATGGGCGGTGAGTGACGCCAGCATGAACGATGGACAGGCTTCCGTTGGTTTGCTTCGCCCACCGCTCAGGTTGCGACCGGGCCTGCGCTGCCCGGTCGTTGATTGTCGAAGTTAAGCGTTTAGTGCCTGGCTCTTATCACCCAGGGTGCGCAGCAGGTCGCAGCCGTCGCTGAGCAACAGGCCACTAGCAAAGCGGATCTGAGCGACATCTTGAGTACCGGAAGCGCAGTCGAGGATTTCCAACAGGTTGCGGGCTGCGCCGATGCGTTGTTGGGCGCAGGTGTAGAGATCGGCGAGCGAGGCGTTGGCGTCCAGGTAGAGGACGGGGTGGTCGGTGTCGTTGCGGGTGAGTGGAACGAGGTTGCAAATTTCTGTGCGGGTCATTGGTGAAGCTCCATGAGTATTCAAGCCCTACCTCCGTCATCCAGCCGGATAGAGAACCGGTTGATGAATGAGATGCTATGCACATAGTTTTTGGCCCGCGATGACCAGTCATCTGTCAGCAATGACGAGTTGAACTATAGAAGCGGTATTCGCTTGAGGACAGCTTGTCAGATGGAGGGCTGTTCGTTTTTTCGTTTCAAAAATATTCCGTGAGCAGTCTGTGAATGGCTACTTTCGGCTGAAGCAGACATTGGATTTTGTGATT
This sequence comes from Pseudomonas chlororaphis, assembly GCF_001921865.1. GTDB lineage: Bacteria > Pseudomonadota > Gammaproteobacteria > Pseudomonadales > Pseudomonadaceae > Aquipseudomonas > Aquipseudomonas chlororaphis_D. Next base: position 165,469 of record NZ_MSCT01000009.1, on the reverse strand, counting down.
TAAATCGGGCCTCTTGATTGCTCGCGCATACCTCGTTGCTTTACTGTCTGTTCGTTTGGCGTAATCACCGCTCTACACTCAGGGCACTGAGGGGGGACAAATGAACAAGGATCGTTATGCCCAGCGAGCGGGAGTACGAATTGCGGTCTTCTGGCGCAAGTTTTCCTGGAGGGCTCTCTCAGTGAGCAGCCTCCGCCACGAAGGAGTTACAGTCGGAGCTATCGCATTCATTGTGCCGTCTGCCTTGGTTCTCGTGCTCCACGCGCATGCCACTTATTTCCAGTGCTGGAATGCCCCCAGGCAGAAAAGCCGATTTACGCCTCGAAAGGGACCTACAAGAAAGATCAAGAACGCCTCAAGGCATCAATCAAACGCTATCTTGATTTAAGGATTCTGGATAACTCATGGCAAATAAAAAAATATTAACAATTGGGTTGTCGTTGGCTGATGAACAAGCTGAATTTTGCGAGTTTGACTCTGATACTTCTCTTTTGGATTGGGATATAATACTTTTTAAGCCAGATATCAACGAATATCTCTATAGGCGTGAAAGTACTTTTGAAGGGAAGCCATGTCTATCGGACGATCAATCATTCAAACTGAGAGCACAATCGGAGCATTGGCGAAGAGAAATAAAAGCAGCTATTGAGCATGGAAAGTTAGTACTAGTGTTTTTGAGTGAACTGACCCTGCTAAGTATTGCAACTGGAAAGAAAGAATACTCTGGAACTGGCAGAAATCAAAAGGTGACAAGAATCGTAACTGGCTATGATAACTATCAGTCGATCCCGTTAGGTCTAAAGCCAATAACCTCAAAAGGGAAGGAGATAAAACTTTCTGCAAAAAACTCTGAATGCATATCTTCCTACTGGCATGAATTTTCAAGTGTTTCATCGTACAAAGTTATTATTGAAGGTGAAGTATCACCATGCTTGCTAACCAAACATGGTGATAAAGTTGTAGGTACTATTTTTAGATCGAAAAACTCTAGTGGTGCCTTGTTATGCCTTCCTGATATTGACTTCTATCCCGAGTCGTTTTTCATTGACGAAGAGGGTGGAGAAAATGAAGGCGATTGGACGTCAGAAGCAAGGCAGTTTGCATCTCGGATGATAAAATCGATTGTTTCGATGGAGAAGTCTCTGCGATCTTCTGCCGAACTAACTCCAGAGCCAGACTGGGCAAAAGATATCAAATATAAATTAAGTCAAGAAAAACTAGCATCTCAAAGCCTCCTAAAAATAGAACGAAATCTTGAAGTAATTCAAGCTAAAAAAGAGGCCATAATCGATGAAATAAAAGACTTGGGAAGGCTTAGGAATCTTTTGTTCGAAAAAGGTAAGCCGCTAGAACTAGCAATTTTAGACGCCCTAAAAATAATCGGATTCGAAGTGTCGCAATTTGATAATGGCGAATCTGAGTTTGATGCTGTTTTTGAGTCTAAGGAAGGCAGGCTGATTGGAGAGGCTGAAGGTAAAGATAATAAAGCTATAAATATCGATAAGCTTCGGCAACTGGCAATGAATATACACGAAGATCTTGAGCGGGACGAAGTTAGCGAGCCTGCAAAGGCAGTGCTATTTGGTAATCCATACAGATTACAATCAATTGATGAGAGGCCAGAGCCATTTACATTGAAGTGCATTTCAGCTGCATCTACAAGCTCTACTGCCCTTGTATTTACTCCGGACCTCTTTCTTGTTGCTAGGTACCTGAAAGATAAACGTGATGCAAAATATGCAGCTAAATGTCGGAAAGCTATATTAACTGCCATAGGAAAAGTTGATTTCCCTGATGTGCCAAAGGAAGCAGTTACAGAAGACGAGCTACCTAAGAACGATGAAGCATGACAAACATTACACGATAAAAATCCAGTGAACGCGGCATTAGGTGCACTAGGTATCGCTCCGCAAGTAGTTTGGGAGTTTGCCGGTGATAATTGTTTCGAAACTTCTATCCTTACACGTTTTCGGGAGTGTTGTAGATCGGACAACGGTTACTTGTCCACCATGCTCTGCGATAGACAGCTTCTAGCTGGAAGCGGACCAGCCATGGATCTCTGTTTTTGGCCGATTAGAGTCGGTGAGGATCGGCAATTCATGGCCCGAAGCATTAATTCTGTGCCTGTACAAACCAGGGCAGCTCACTTCCTCGAATAGGTGAATCGCCAAATCCCATTTTTGGATTTGACCATTTTTAATTTGCTCTATTGCCAAGGCTTATCATTTGAGTCATCTTTTTGATACATCTGCACGACCTCAATGAAAACAACATAGGTAAGCTACTTGAAACTCAATGATGTAATCAAAGACTGTATTCGCCTTAAATTGAATGGATTTGCAACCGACACTGCAATTCAGAGTTTCGGGGGGAATCTTCTTGAAGAAAAGCGCCCCGCTTTAGCGATTGAAGTTTCAACCAAAGAAATCTTGCTTTGGATGATGCAGGAAGCAACGAATGTTCACATTTATATCAGCGCAGGTGTTTTTTATATGAACGCACTGTATGAATCTAATGAACGTTTTCCTGCTGCTAGAATTTATTTTATGAAAACGGAAAACCTTCTATTGGTTGGCAAGATTGGTGTCTATATAGAACAGCACGGAATCAAGCTCAGCCCAGTGAACGATGCCGACTTCTCAATACTCATTGATGATGCTGGGTATGCACAGCGCTACGAGGCATGGCGTGAGAGATGGAACACCGACGCTAGATCATTCGATGGCTTACTCGGAGGACGCCGCGAAAATACTGCCATAGATCAGGGTATCTGGCTGTCTTCAGACGGGCGATGCTTAGTTTGTGGCGTAAAAACCGATCGTATGGCGACCAGTACTGTTTGGGGGGAGTCAGGAATGATGGTTGGTTTTCAGCTTTGTTTGACGCACGAGGCCGAATCTCAAAAACAATCGACTCTGCTTGACTATCTCGCTAAGCATTTAGGGGGAACGGTTATGTTCTCAAATACGCGCCCACGTACCGCTGAAGAAGCACTTGAGCAAACCTGTGAAACTCTTAAATTAAAACTCGAGTGCACTATCACGAAGGTGGAAGATCGAACTGTAACTGCTCGTAGACCTTCCGGGATTACCGTAGTCGTTAGACAACACTCCCCATCAAATTATGCATATAACATCCTGAGCCCTGAAGGTAGACAGCTGTCCAGAGTCGACTCAGCCAATCATCACAAAGTACCTTACGGCCCAGATCACGTACATTCCGACCTGAGTAAGTCTAAGAAGAATATCGTCGAGGCAAGTTTCACATATGGCGACGTAGGACTGGATGTAAAATTACTTTTAAAATTAATCCAAGAGGCTGAGAGTAAATTTTCAAGCAATCAGGGAGCGCCTCTCCAATGCCCTTAGATTGATAGAAACAATTTTATGCCCGCTTTTGCCCAAGAGCGGACGCCCCTCAATCAGATACCTACATTACTCATCAGCATTCAAGAGCCGAAAAATAGTTCAAGAACGCCCCGTAAATTACAACCGTGATTAGGGTAAGCGGCTATCATTAGCCGCTCAAGATCAAGAGAGTGCTTCAGGAGTTGCCCAGCTCAGAAGTTCGCTGGCGTATTCGCACTAATAATCTCCGCCTCATCCTGCCCAATATTCCGAAACTTATGCGGCAACGTAGTCGGAAAATAATACCCATCCCCCGGATTCAACACGCTCACCTGCCCATCCACCGTCAACTCCACGGTGCCACGGGTCACAAGCCCGCACTCCTCCCCTTCCGCATGCACGATCGGCTCATCACCAGAGCTGGCGCCTGGAGCATATTGTTCGCGCAAAAAGCGCATCTGGCGGCTTGGCAGTGCGGCGCCGATCAGCAGCAGGCGGGCGCCGTCGCGGCCGAGGTCGGGTTGTTCGTTGGCGCGGAAGACGTATTGGTGTTCGCGCGGGGGCTGGTCGAAGGTGAAGAAGTCGGCCAGGGACATGGGGATGCCTTCGAGCAGCTTTTTCAGGGAGCTGACGGAGGGGCTGACGCGGTTCTGTTCGATCAGGGAGATGGTGGCGTTGGTTACGCCGCTGCGTCGGGCCAGCTCGCGCTGGGACAGTTTGTAGCTTTCGCGAACGAGTTTGAGTCGGGTGCCCGTGTCCATAACAGCCTTATGCGAGAGGAACTTAAGGGTATTCGGCGCTTGGGTCGCGGTTGTCGCGATTTGGGTGCCTCTGGAGCCTGAAAGGCGGCTATTTAAACATGTTTGACGGCGGTGCTGTAAAGGCTGGCGATAAGGGGTTGGCGGGGATTTTACGGTGGGTTTGCGGGCCTTGGGAGGTCCTGCGGACCTCGGCGCAGCCGCGCTGGGGCTTGGCAGCGGCTACAGGTCGGCGTTGAGCCGGGGTTGGCCCCGGGTTGGGGCCGCCTGTGGCCGCCTGGGGGCTGTAGCCGCTGTCGAGCGTTAGCGAGGCTGCGTACGACGGCGCAGCCGGCGCCAAGCCTGTTTACGCGGAGTGCCTGGTAGACCGCGTTATCGTTTATCGCGAGCAAGCTGCGCTCCTACAAGAGCAGGAGCGCGGGGTGCCATGCTCTTAGATGCCAAGTCGATCGCGCAGGGCGTAGTACGCGGCGCCCATGGCGGTCAGGGGGGCCTGGAAGGTGCGGCCGCCGAACATCGGCATGTGCGGCAGGGAGGCGAAGGCGTCGAAGCGTTCGGCGTCGCCGCGGATCATTTCGGCGATCAGCTTGCCGGCCAGGTGCGAGCAGGTGACGCCGTGGCCGCTGTAGCCCTGCATGTAGTAGGCGTTCTTTTCGATGCGGCCGAATTGCGGCATGCGCGACATGGTCAGCAGGAAGTTGCCGGTCCAGCGGTAGTCGATCTTGACGTTCTTCAGTTGCGGGAAGGTCTTGAGGATCTTCGGCCGGATCAATTGCTCGATGTCGTCCGGTTCGCGGGCGCCGTAGACCACGCCGCCGCCGTACAGCAGGCGGTTGTCGGCGGTGAGGCGGTAGTAGTCCAGCAGGTAGTTGCAGTCTTCGACGCAGTAGTTGTTGCGGATCAGGCTGCGGGCCATTTGCTCGGACAGTGGCTCGGTGACCACGATCTGCGAGCCGCAGGGCATGCTCTTGCGCGTCACCCGTGGGTCGAGGTCCTGTTGCAGGTAGGCGTTGCCGGCGATCAGCAAATACTTGGCCCGGACTACGCCCTTGGCGGTGCGCACCACATTAGGTTCGCCGTAGGTGATTTCCACCGCCGCCGATTGCTCGAAGATCTTGCCGCCCAGGCCGATGATGGCGCTGGCTTCGCCCAGGGCCAGGTTCAGCGGGTGGATGTGCCCGCCTTGCATGTCCAGCAGGCCGCCGACGTAGGCGTCGGAGCCGACTTCCTGGGCGATCTGTGCCTTGTCCAGCAGTTGCAGGTGCTTGTTGCCGTAGCGCTCCCAGCTGGCCTTCTGTTCGGCCAGGCCCTTGAGCTGCTTGTTGTTCATCGCCGCGAAGATGCCGCCCGGACGGTAGTCGCACTGGATGTCGTAGTGCTGGATGCGCTGGCGAATGATGTCGGCGCCTTCGAAGATCATGCTGCCCAGCACTTCGGCGCTTTTCTCGCCGTAGCGCGACTCGATCACATCGACGTCGCGGCTGTAGGAGTTGACCAGTTGCCCGCCGTTGCGCCCGCTGGCGCCGAAGCCGACCTTGGCCGCTTCGAGCACGGTGACGCTGTAGCCGGCTTCCGCCAGGAACAGCGCCGAGGACAGGCCGGTGTAGCCGGCGCCGATCACGCAGACGTCGCACTCCACCAACTCTTCGAGCACCGGGAAGTCGGCGGTCGGGTTGCGGGTCGCGGCGTAGTAGCTGTTTACGTAGGTTTGCATCATCAGAGTCCCCAGCGGGTACCGCCCAAGGCCGGCCCCGCCGTTGTTGTTAGGGTTAGAGCTTGATCCAGGTCGCTTTCAGCTCGGTGTACTTGTCGAAGGCGTGCAGCGACTTGTCGCGGCCGTTGCCGGACTGCTTGAAGCCGCCGAACGGCGCGGTCATGTCGCCGCCATCGTACTGGTTGACCCACACGCTGCCGGCGCGCAGGCCGCGGGCGAAGCGGTGGGCGCGGCTGAGGTTGCTGGTCCAGACCCCGGCCGCCAGGCCGAAGATGCTGTCGTTGGCAATCTGCAACGCTTCTTCTTCCGTGTCGAAACTGATGACCGACAGCACCGGGCCGAAGATCTCTTCGCGGGCAATGGTCATGGCGTTGGTCACGCCGTCGAAAATCGTCGGCTCGACGTACAGGCCGCCAGTGCTTTCCAGGGTCCGCGCGCCGCCGGCCAGCAGTTGCCCGCCCTGCTCCTTGCCGATGTCGATAAAGCGCAGCACGTTGTCCAGTTGACGCTGGTCGACCACGGCGCCGACGCGGGTCTCGGGGTCCAGCGCATGCCCGGGCTTCCAGGCCTTGAGCGCTTCCACCAGCAGCGGAATGAACCGATCGCGGATCGAGCGCTCCACCAGCAGGCGCGAGCCGGCGGTGCAGACTTCGCCCTGGTTGAAGGCGATGGCGCTGGCCGCCGCCTCCGCCGCGGCGCGCAGGTCCGGGGCGTCGGCGAACACCACGTTGGGGCTCTTGCCGCCCGCCTCCAGCCATACGCGCTTCATGTTGCTCTGCCCGGCATACACCAGCAGTTGCTTGCCCACCGCGGTGGAGCCGGTAAAGGCCAGCACGTCCACGTCCCCATGCAGGGCCAGGGCCTTGCCGACGGTGTGGCCGTAGCCCGGCAGGACGTTGAACACGCCCTGGGGAATACCGGCGTCCAGAGCCAGCTGGGCGATGCGGATCGCGGTCAGCGGCGACTTTTCCGACGGCTTGAGGATGAACGAGTTGCCCGCCGCCAAGGCCGGGGCGAACTTCCAGCTGGCCATGATCAGCGGGAAGTTCCACGGCACGATGGCCGCGACCACGCCGGACGCTTCGCGAGTCACCAGGCCCAACTGGTCGTGGGGCGTGGCGGCGACTTCGTCGTAGATCTTGTCGATGGCTTCGGCGTTCCAGCGGATCGCGTTGGCGGTGGCCGGCACATCGATGCTCAAGGAATCGCCGATGGGCTTGCCCATGTCCAGGGTTTCCAGGAGCGCCAGTTCTTCCTGGTGTTCGAGGATCAAGTCAGCAAAGCGGATCAGCACGCGCTTGCGCTCGGCCGGGGCCTTGCGCGACCACACGCCGGACTCGAACGCCCGGCGCGCCACCTGCACCGCGCGCTCGGCATCGGCCTCGTCGGTGCTGGCGACATGGGCCAAAAAGCGCCCGTCCACCGGGCTGGTGTTTTCAAAAGTGGCGCCGCTGGCGGCGTGGCAATACTGGCCGTCGATAAAGGCGCGCCCTTCGAGGGTCAAGGACTGGAAGCGCTGCTCCCAGTCACTGCGGGATTTAGTCATGGCAAATACTCAACGCAGAAATAGGCACGGCGGTCAGACCGTGTGCAGGTACCAGTTGTATTCGAGGTCGGAGATGGAGTTCTCGAACTCGGCCAGTTCGCTTTCCTTGCAGGCGACGAACACGTCGATGTAGGTCGGGTCGATGTACTTGGCCATCACTTCGCTGTCGTCCAGCACACGCAGGGCGTCGCGCAGGTTGGTCGGCAGGCTCGGCTCGCTCTGCTCGTAGGCGTTGCCTTCCATCGCCGGGCCGGGCTCGATCTTGTTGGTCAGGCCGTGGTGAATGCCCGACAGCACCGAAGCCATCAGCAGGTACGGGTTGGCGTCGGCGCCGGCCACACGGTGTTCGATGCGCACGGAGTCGGCCGAACCGGTCGGCACGCGCACCGCCACGGTACGGTTGTCGACGCCCCAGGTCGGCGAGTTCGGCACGTAGAACTGCGCGCCGAAACGGCGGTAGGAGTTGACGTTCGGGCAGAGGAAGGCCATCTGCTCCGGCAGGGTGTCGAGCACGCCGCCGATGGCATGGCGCAGGGCCTCGTTGGTCTCGGGGTCTTCGCTGGCGAAGATGTTGTTGCCCTGCTTGTCGAGGATCGAGATGTGCACATGCAGGCCGTTGCCGGCCTGGCCCGGGTAAGGCTTGGCCATGAAGGTGGTGTCCATCTCATGGTCGTAGGCGATGTTCTTCACCAGGCGCTTGAGCAGCACCGCGTAGTCGCAGGCTTTGATCGGGTCGGACACGTGGTGCAGGTTGACCTCGAACTGCGCCGGGGCGCTTTCCTTGACGATGGCGTCGGCCGGGATGCCCTGCTCTTTCGCGCCTTCGAGGATGTCCTGCAGGCAGTCGACGTATTCGTCGAGGTCGTCGATCAGGTAGACCTGGGTCGACTGCGGACGCTTGCCGGAAATCGGCGAACGCGGCGATTGCGGGCGACCGTTCACGTTGTCCTGGTCGATCAGGTAGAACTCCAGCTCAAAGGCCGCGCAGATGGTCAGGCCCAGTTCGTCGAACTTGCTCACGATCTTGCGCAGCACTTCCCGCGGGTCGGCGAAGAACGGTTCGCCCTCGATCTCGTGCATGGTCATCAACAGTTGCGCGGTCGGGCGCTTCTGCCAGGGCTCGACGCTCAGGGTGCCAGGGATCGGGTAGCAGATGCGGTCGGCGTCGCCGATGTCCAGGCCCAGGCCGGTGCTTTCCACGGTGGAACCGTTGATGTCCAGGGCGAACAGCGAGGCCGGCAGGTTGATGCCTTTCTCGTACACCTTGTGCAGGGCCGTACGCTCGATGCGCTTGCCGCGCACCACGCCGTTCATGTCTGCAATCAGCAGGTCGACGTAGAGGATCTCGGGGTGATTCTTCAGGAAGGCGTTGGCTTCGTTGAGCTGAACGGCACGCAGTGGGACCGACATGATGCACCTATGTGTTAATTATTATGTTCAAAGCGGTTACGTGGCAGCAGTCAATCCGAAAGGAAAAGTGAAGTCAAGCGCGGCAAAGCGGGCAAAACCGTTAAATATTTTGCCCTTTATCGCCGCAACACAGGCGCCATAAGGCGCCGATCACGACCAAGAGAAATATTTCGTTTAGAATTTTTTACACCCCAGTTGTCAATTAAAATCAACGAGGCTAAGCTCTGGAAAAACTCGTTCCAGCGTGAATTTCGAGGTGATAAAAATGGCATTCAAGCCATTGATCGGCGTTACTGCGTGCGTCAAAGAGATCGGCCTGCACCCCTACCATGTCAGCGGCGACAAGTACTTGCGTGCTGTCAGTACCGCGGCCGAGGGCCTGCCCCTGATCATTCCTTCCCTGGCGGACCTGATCGATATCAAGGATCTGCTGCACAACCTGGACGGCTTGCTGTTCACCGGCTCGCCGTCGAATGTGGAGCCCTTCCACTACCAGGGTCCGGCCAGCGAACCGGGCACCGCCCACGACCCCCAGCGCGATGCCACCACCCTGCCCCTGCTGCGCGCGGCGATTGCCGCCGGCGTGCCGGTGCTGGGCATCTGCCGCGGCTTCCAGGAAATGAACGTGGCCTTCGGCGGCAGCCTGCACCAGAAGGTGCATGAACTGCCGGGCTACCTCGACCACCGCGAGGCCGACCACCCGGACCTGGCCGTGCAATACGCCCCCGCCCACGCCGTTACGGTGCAACCGGGCGGGGTGTTCCAGGCCCTGGACCTGCCCACCGAGTTCCAGGTCAACTCGATCCACAGCCAGGGCATCGACCGCCTGGCCCCCGGCCTGCGCGCCGAGGCCAAGGCGCCGGACGGCCTGATCGAAGCGGTGTCGGTCGAACACAGCGCGGCCTTCGCCCTCGGCGTGCAGTGGCACCCGGAATGGCAGGTGCTGTCGAACCCGGTCTACCTGCGGCTCTTCCAGGCCTTCGGCGAGGCCTGCCGGCAACGGGCCGCGCAACGGCGCTGAGCCCGCACGCCCCAGGCTTTGCACCCCCACACGATTCACCACGCCCTGCCCCGCGGCGAGCGCACCGGTGTGCGCCCGACGTTCGGCGTGAGCAACACACGGCAAGACCACAACAACAAATAGCGTCAGGCCGCCAGGGAGGCAGCGCCGAATCAGCCCGCGCGCCCTGCAGGCTGGCAATCAACCTTTAAGCCCGGCCGCATTGGCCGGGCTGCTGACATCTGTTGGGAGTTTCACATGGCAAACGCCTCCAGCACTTACCGCAAGGCTCTGGAAGGTCACCCGCAACCGCAAAAGGTGCTGGTGAGAGTCGACCGCGTGACCAAGAAGTTCGATGAAACCGTGGCCGTGGACGATGTGTCCCTGGACATTCACCAGGGCGAGATCTTCGCCCTGCTCGGCGGCTCGGGCTCCGGCAAATCCACCCTGCTGCGGATGCTGGCAGGCTTCGAGCGGCCGACGGAGGGGCGTATCTACCTGGACGGCGTGGACATCACCGACATGCCGCCCTATGAGCGGCCGATCAACATGATGTTCCAGTCCTACGCGCTGTTCCCGCACATGACCGTGGCGCAGAACATCGCCTTCGGCCTGCAACAGGACAAGCTGCCCAAGGCCGAGATCGATGCCCGGGTCGGCGAGATGCTCAAGCTGGTGCACATGACCCAGTACGCCAAGCGCAAGCCGCATCAACTCTCCGGCGGCCAGCGCCAACGCGTGGCCCTGGCCCGCTCCCTGGCCAAGCGCCCGAAACTGCTGCTGCTCGACGAACCCATGGGCGCCCTGGATAAAAAGCTGCGCTCGCAGATGCAGCTGGAACTGGTCGAGATCATCGAGCGCGTCGGCGTGACCTGCGTGATGGTGACCCACGACCAGGAAGAGGCCATGACCATGGCCCAACGCATCGCCATCATGCACCTGGGCTGGATCGCCCAGATCGGCAGCCCGGTGGACATCTACGAAGCCCCGGTGAGCCGCATGGTCTGCGAGTTCATCGGCAACGTGAACGCCTTCGACGGCACGGTGATCGAAGACCTGGAAGGCCACGCGGTGATCCACTGCCCCGAGCTGGAACAGAAGATCTACGTCGGCCACGGCGTCAGCACCTCGGTGCAGGACAAGTCGGTGACCTACGCCATCCGCCCGGAAAAGCTGCTGGTCAGCACCGAGCAGCCCGAGCACCGCTACAACTGGTCCCGCGGCAAGGTGCATGACATCGCTTACCTGGGCGGGCATTCGGTGTTCTACGTCGAGCTGCCCGGCGGCAAGATCGTCCAGTCGTTCATGGCCAACGCCGAGCGCCGCGGCGCGCGGCCGACCTGGGACGACCAGGTGTACGTCTGGTGGGAAGACGACAGCGGCGTGGTACTGCGCGCATGAGTACCTTGGCCATGACCCTCAATCGGAAACTGCTCCGTGTGCTGCCCAGCGGTCGCAAGCTGGTGATCGGCATTCCCTTCCTCTGGCTGTTCCTGTTCTTCATGCTGCCGTTCTTCCTGGTCATGAAGATCAGCTTCTCGGAAGCCGCCCTGGCGATTCCGCCCTACTCGGAGATCTACAGCTTCGCCGAGCAGAAATTCCAGCTGCTGCTCAACGTCGGCAACTACGCGCTGCTGGTGGGCGACGAGCTGTATATCTCGGCCTACCTCGGCTCGCTGAAAGTCGCCCTGCTCAGCACCCTGATGTGTCTGGTGGTCGGCTTCCCCATGGCCTACGCAATCACCAAGGCCAGCAAGGAAACGCAGAACGTCTTGCTGCTGCTGATCATGATGCCGACCTGGACCGCGATCCTGATCCGCGTCTACGCCTGGATGGGCATCCTCAGCAACAACGGCCTGCTCAATGCCTTCCTGATGTGGAGCGGCCTGACCTCGGCGCCGATCGAGATCCTCAACACCAATACCGCGGTCTACATCGGCGTGGTCTATGCCTACCTGCCGTTCATGGTGCTGCCGCTGTACGCCAACCTGGTCAAGCACGACCAGAGCCTGCTGGAAGCCGCTTCGGACCTGGGTTCGAGCAACTTCAACAACTTCTGGAAAATCACCGTGCCGTTGGCCAAGAACGGCATCATCGCCGGCTGCATGCTGGTGTTCATTCCGGTGGTCGGCGAGTTCGTCATTCCGGAGCTGCTGGGCGGCCCCGAGACCCTGATGATCGGCCGCGTGCTGTGGCAGGAGTTCTTCAACAACCGTGACTGGCCGGTGGCCTCCGCGTTGGCGGTGGTGATGCTGGCGATCCTGATTATTCCGATCCTGCTGTTCAACCGCAGCCAGGCCAAAGAGATGGAGGGACGGGCATGAAACGTTTCGGATTTTCCAAGCTGATGCTGGTGCTGGGCCTGACCTTCATCTACCTGCCGATGCTGATCCTGGTGATCTACTCGTTCAACGCCTCCAAGCTGGTGACGGTCTGGGGCGGCTGGTCGGTGAAGTGGTACGTCGGCCTGCTGGATAACCAGCAGTTGATGGGCTCGGTGCTGCGCTCCCTGGAAATCGCCTGCTACACGGCGATCGCGGCGGTGGCGTTGGGCACCCTGGCGGCCTTCGTGCTGACCCGGGTCACCCGCTTCAAGGGCCGCACCCTGTTCGGCGGCCTGGTCACCGCGCCGCTGGTAATGCCGGAGGTGATTACCGGCCTGTCGCTGTTGCTGCTGTTCGTCGCCATGGCGCAGTTGATCGGTTGGCCGATGGAGCGCGGCATCGTCACCATCTGGATCGCCCACACCACATTCTGCGCCGCCTATGTGGCCGTGGTAGTCTCCGCGCGCTTGCGTGAACTGGACCTGTCCATCGAGGAAGCGGCGATGGACCTGGGGGCGCGGCCGTTCAAGGTGTTTTTCCTGATCACCATCCCGATGATCGCGCCATCCCTGGCGGCGGGCGGCATGATGTCGTTCGCCCTGTCGCTGGACGACCTGGTGCTGGCGAGCTTCGTCTCGGGCCCGGGCTCCACCACCTTGCCGATGGAAGTGTTCTCGGCGGTGCGCCTGGGGGTGAAACCGGAGATCAACGCCGTGGCCAGCCTGATTCTGCTGGCAGTGTCGCTGGTGACCTTCCTGGTCTGGTACTTCGGCCGTCGCGCCGAGGCCGCGCGCAAGCGGGCGATCCAGGAAGCCATGGAATACACCGCCAACGAAGCCTATCAACCGGCAACCTCACGGATGCAAGCGACGGCCTAGGCCGTCGTTTCGCGAGCAAGCTCGCTCCTACAGACATTGCACACCCCTGTAGGAGCAAGCTTGCTCGCGATAGCGCCAGACCTGACACACCACGCTCTAACCGCAATCCGCACAACAAGAAATGGAGTTGTACCGATGAAAATGCTTGGCAGGACCTTGTTTGCCCAAACCATGCTCTCGCTGTCCCTGATGAGCGCCATGGTTACCGCCGCCCAGGCCAGCGACAAGGAGCTGCGCGTCTACAACTGGTCGGACTATATCGCCCCGGACACCCTGAAAAAGTTCGAGGCCGAGACCGGCATCCACGTTACCTACGACGTCTTCGACAGCAACGAAACCCTGGAGGCGCGCCTGCTCACCGGCAAGTCCGGCTACGACATCGTGGTGCCGTCCAACAGCTTCCTGGCCAAGCAGATCAAGGCCGGGGTCTATCAGGAGCTGGACAAGTCGCGGCTGCCGAACTGGAAAAACCTCAACCCGGTACTGCTCAAGAACGCCGCCGCCAGCGACCCGGACAACGCCCACGCCTTCCCTTACATGTGGGGTTCGATCGGCATCGGCTACAACCCGGACAAGGTCAAGGCAGTGCTGGGCGCGGACGCGCCGACCAATTCCTGGGACCTGCTGTTCAAGCCGGAGAACGCCGAGAAGCTCAAGGCCTGTGGCATCAGCTTCCTCGACTCGCCGACGGAAATGCTCCCGGCCGCCCTGCATTACCTGGGCTACCCGGTGACCAGCAAGGACAAGGCGCAGATCCTCGAGGCCGAGGCGCTGTTCATGAAGATCCGGCCTTCGGTGACCTACTTCCATTCCTCCAAGTACATCTCGGACCTGGCCAACGGCAATATCTGCGTGGCCGTGGGTTACTCCGGCGACGTGCTGCAAGCGCGTTCGCGCGCCGAGGAAGCGGGCAACAAGGAGAAGGTCGCCTTCAGCATTCCCAAGGAAGGCGCCGGCAGCTTCTACGACATGATGGCCATGCCCAAGGACGCGTCCAACGTCGACAACGCCTACCTGTTCATGAACTTCCTGATGCGCGCGGACATCATCGCCGAGGTCACCAATAGCCTGGGCTACAGCAACGCCAACGCGGCCGCCACGCCGCTGGTGGACGAAGCCATCCGCAACGACCCGGCCTCCTACCCGCCCCAGGACGTGCTCGCCACCCTGTACGCGGTGCCGGACCAGCCGATCGCCATCCAGCGCGTGATGAACCGCGGCTGGACGCGGATCAAGCTCGGCAAATAAACCGTGCGCGCGCCCGGCCGCCGCGCCGGGCGCCGCCGCTCTCTTCCGTTCAGTCGCGCCTTACCACCGCGACACTCCTGCGAACGGGCTCGCCTGGCTCCCTCGGTTCAGGCGACTCCTTGGCGCCCTCCTCGGGCGCCTTTTTTGCTTTCGGCACCCGCGCCGACCTCACGATCGCCGAAGGCCCTGCGGGCCTTTGCACAGCCTCGCGGGCTCGGCAGCGGCTACAAGATCAGGGCCTGACAAAAAGACCGAGCCGAACGCCCTGTAGCCGCTGCCGCAGGCTGCGTACGACCCGCAGGGGCGCGACGATCTCACGACCGCCGAAGGCCCTGCGGACCTTTACGCAGCCTCGCAAGCTCGGCAGCGGCTACAAGAGTCCTGGCAAAAGATCGTGTCGAGCGCTCTGTAGCCGCTGCCGCAGGCTGCGTACGACCCGCAGGGGCGCGACGATCTCACGACCGCCGAAGGTCCTGCGGACCTTTACGCAGCCTCGCAAGCTCGGCAGCGGCTACAGGAGTCCTGGCAAAAGATCGGCCGGGCGCCCTGTAGCCGCTGCCGCAGGCTGCGTACGGGCGCGCAGCGCTCGCAAGGTTTCAGCCCCGCCCATGCTCCCACGGCAAACAATGCTATTTTTCGCCACTTGCGGCGCAGCCCTGCGCCGCGCGTCTACAGGGAATGTTTCGATGCCGACCGCCGTTCAGCCTTGCCCATTGCCCAGCCCGTCCAGCATCGCCAACCTGGCCGCCGGCGCGAGCTTTATCGACTGCCACCTGGCCCTGGCCCAGGACACCGAGCGCAGCGCCATGCGCCATCTGCTGCACCTGATGAGCCAGACCCCGGCCTGGATCGACCGCATGATGGGCTTGCGCAACCGCGTGGTGCAGCTGTTCGGCCTCAAGGATCTGGGGCACCTGACGCAGATAGACCTGACCCGGGCCGACGAGGATTACCGGCCGGGCGAGCGGGTCGGCATCTTCACCCTGATCTCCCAGAACCCCGACGAGGTGCTGGTGGCGGACCGCGACAAGCACCTGGACGTACACCTGTCCCTCAACCGCCTGCCGCTGACCGCCGAGGGCCGGCGCCCGGTGGTGCTGTCCACCGTGGTCCACCCGCACAACCTGCTGGGGCGTCTATACATGCTGCCGGTGGCGCCGTTCCACCGGCTTATCGCGCCGCTGACCCTGGCCAATATCAATCGTCTCTGAGCCCCCCAAGGACTGAGCCACGCAAGCACCGCGCTTCAACCCGACAGTCGGCCCCTCGCGGGCCGGCTAGCGGCTGGCGTCGTCGCTCGGCAAGGGGCGGTCGACCGTACTGCGGCTCTTGCCATCGACCTGGCGCACCCGCAGGGCGGCGACGTCCAGGCCGTCGATACAGCAGGCGTTCACACTAAGCATTTGTGGGTTGCTGCGGCGCCGGTGGTAGACATAGATGCCGCATACGCCGCAAAAGTAATGCTGGGCCACGCCGCTGTTCCAGCGGTACAGGCGCAACGCCTCCTCGCCGCGGACGATACGGAACTGCTCGCGCGGCACCGTCGCCATCAGCGCATTGCGCTTGCGGCATAACGAGCAATCGCAACGGACCAGCTCGTCGAGCGCGCCCTCGAACTCGAAGGCGACGGCTGCGCAGTGACACTCGCCGGTGTATTTCATCGGTTGTTCCATGGTCCGGACCTCGTCTTGTCGTGGCCCTGCGCACCAGGCAAGCCGCCGGCCGCTGCACCGAAAGAAGTCCGCCGGCTCGCCCGGCAGACCCGACTGTTGCCTATGACAACACGCCGACACCAAACGCTGCCACGCCGGCATTCGCGGCAGAAACGTTTCAGTGACGTTTTTCCTGCGGTGGGTGCCGCTTTCAACCTTGCCCCTTCGCTCACTCTCTACGATTCTGTAGGAACCCTCTCGGAGCGGCGTCAGACCGTCCCGGCCCACCAAGGAGCGCCCCATGAAGAGCGTCGCAGAACTGCTGAAACTCAAGGCCAAGCACAACCAGCAAGTGCACACCATCGCACCGCACCAGATGGTGCTCGAAGCGCTGATGCTGATGGCGGAAAAAAACGTCGGCGCCTTGCCGGTGATGGAAAACGGCGTGGTGGTCGGGGTCATCAGCGAGCGCGACTACGCACGCAAGCTGGTCCTGCACGGACGCTCATCGGTGGGCACGCCGGTCAGCGCGATCATGAGTTCGCCGGTGATCACCGTGGACTCGCACCAGAGCGTGGAAACCTGCATGGGCATCATGACCGACAGCCACCTGCGCCACCTGCCGGTGGTGGAGAACGGCCAGTTGCTGGGCCTGCTGTCGATCGGCGACCTGGTCAAGGAAGCCATCGCCGCGCAGGCCGACCTGATCCGCCAGCTGGAACAATACATCCGCGGCGAATGAGCCTTCTCCCTGGTAGCCGTCTTTAGACGGCTACAATTCCCCATACACCTATCTTCTGTAGGAGCGAAGCTTGCTCACGATCGACCGCATAGCGGTCGCAAAACCTATGCACGCGGTTTACCTGATATCGCGCATTGGCTGTCATAGCGCCGGCTTTGCCGGCTATCGCGAGCAATCGAGCGTCGACCGGCTGTTCCTACAGAAGCACACAGTGTGTAGTCAGTTACCTTTAACCCGCGGTGAAAAACTGTCGCCCATCGCGCTTGAGCAGATCCAGCAGCAACTGGGCCGCTGGCGACAGGTAGCCTTCGGCCCGGACCAGCACGACGATGCGCCGGCGCATGCAGGTTTGCGCCAGCGGCACTTCCCGCAGGTGGGCGATGCCCTTGAAGTCGTCCAGGGTTTCCCGGGCCAGGAAGCTCAGCAGGCCGGTCTTGGCGATCAGCCGCGGCAACAGGGAAATGGTGTTGGTCTCGATCTGCACCGAAGGCAGAGGCAATTGCTGGCTCTGGAACACGTTGTCGATCCAGCGCCGGGCCCAGACCCCGGTGCCCGGCAGCACCCAGCGGTAATTGCACAGGTCGCGCAGGCGCATCGGCGTGTCGAACACCGGGTGCTCGCGGCTGGCCACCACCACCGCCTGGTCCTCGAACAGGAGATGGTGCAGCAACTGCGGATCGCTCTCGGACAGCGGGCAGACCACCATGTCCAGGCGCCCGGAACGCAACGACTCGCGCAGCAGGTCGTCCTGGCCGATCACCAAATTCAGGGTGATGTCCGGCGCATGCTCGAGCAGGGTCGCGGTCATCTGCGGCAGCAAGTGCTCGGCCATGCTCGCCGCGCACCCCAGGCGGATATTGCCGAGCACGCCGCTGGCGAAGTCGCGCACCTCGCGATGGGTCTCGGCAATGTTCTGCTGCAACTGCCGGGCACGCTGCTGCAACAACTGGCCCACTGCGGTCAGCTTGATCCGCCGCCCCTCGCGCTCGAACAGCTTGGTGCCGAACGATTCCTCCAGGCGCTGGATGCTTTTGCTCAGTGCCGGCTGGCTGCGATTGAGCTTCTGCGCGGCGTGGCCGAGGTGGCCCAGCTCGGCGATGGTTTCGAAATACGTCAGGTCGCGCAGGTCCATGATCGATAAACCAGAGTTATTGATTGATCACAATTAGAAACTGGACCTGATCGATTGCGCTATCAATAATTTGCCTCGAAGCGCTGGTAACAACGGTCCCGCAACAGGAGCGGCCAGCGTGTCGGAGAATGCCCTTGCCCCGTCCCTTGCGTTTATCCCTGTCTGCCTGGCCCCTGCCTGTGCAATGGCTGGCGTTGCTGATCCTGGCCGGCGCCGCCGGGCAGTCGCTGAAGCATTTCGAAGTGCCCGCCGGGCAGTTTCTCGGGCCGATGCTGGTGGCCATCGGTTTTGGCGTCAGCGGCGCGCGCATTCGCGTGCCGCGCCAGGCGTTCCGCCTCGGCCAGGGCGCGGTCGGGGTGCTCGCCGCCCACTCCATGACCCTGGCCGTGCTGGTCTCGATGGCGCAGTCCTGGCACGTGATGCTGTTCGCCACCCTGCTCACCGTCTGCCTCAGCGCCCTGGTCGGGCTGGTGCTGGTGCGCCTCGGCGGCCTGTCGCCCAGCACCGCGGCCTGGGGCACCGCGCCGGGAGCGGCCTCGGCCATGGTCTCGATGGCCGACGATTTCGGCGCCGACGCGCGGGTGGTGGCCACCATGCAATACGTGCGCGTGGTCTGCGTGGTCATGATCGGCGCCCTGGCCAGCCACTGGATCGGCGCGCCAACCGGCGGCAACGCGACCCACGGCAGCGACGCCAGCCTGCAGGGCTTCACCCTGCTCAACCTCGGCCTGACCCTCGGCACCCTGGTATTCGGCGTGCTGCTCGGTTCGCGGGTGCCGGCCGGCGCACTGCTGGTGCCGCTGCTGGTCGGCGGCGCGCTGCAGATCTCCGGGCTGCTGCACATCACCTTGCCCGGCTGGCTGCTGGCCCTGGCCTACGGCGCCATCGGCTGCTACGTCGGCCTGCGCTTCGACCGCCCGACCGTACGCTACGTATGGGGCCGGCTGCCGGCGATGATTGGCGGCGCGGTGCTGCTGATTGCCCTCTGCGCGCTGTCGGCCTGGCTGCTGGCGCACTGGCTGGACAAGGATTTTCTCTCGGTCTACCTCGCCACCAGCCCCGGTGGCCTGGACTCGATGACGATCATCGCGGTGGACACCCACGCCGACGTCGGCCTGGTGCTGGCCATGCAGACCCTGCGGCTGTTCGCGGTGATCGTCAGCGGCGCGTTTTTCGCCCGGCTGATCATCAAGTGGGCCAGCTGAACCCCGGGACCGCGCGCCTTTAAATACTCTGAAATAGTAAATCCGAGCGCCATCGCCCCGTCCCCAGTCCACCGCCAAGCGCCTGAATACAGGACTCAAGCCACCGTCACAGCGCGCCCCGGACCGTTTCGCCAACGACCCGGGGCCCTGCTTTGCTCTCGAATAAGAAACGTCTTGCCGCCGGCTGTTGTTAACATGGCGCACATTTGCGTGACGATTTAATGACGAGCAGGTTTTTCGTGAAGTTCATCCGACGTGTTTTCCATCACCCCCTGGCCCCCCTCGGCGCCCTGCTGAGCCTGGTGCTGCTCGTGCCGCTGGTGGCGCGCACGCTGCTCGGCTGGTCCGACCCCCTGGGGTATCTCTCGGACCTGGGCACCGCGGGCCTGCTGACGGTATTGCTGTACCGCCGGCCCTGGTGGCTGGCCTTGCCGGTGCTACTGGCCTGGTGCCTGCTGAGCATCGCCAGCGCCGAGCTGGTCAGCGCCGTGGGCCGCCTGCCCAACGCCGCCGACCTGCATTACCTGTTCGACCCGCAGTTCGTCGGCAACTCCACCGGCGGCGGCCTGGCCCACCCCTGGCTGGCAGCGGCGCTGCTGATCGGCCTGGGCCTGTGGCTCAGCGTGCAATGGGCCACGCGCGGCACCCACGCCCCGCGCTTGCCGCGCCACGCCTGGAGCGCCCCCGCGCTGCTGTGGCTGGCCCATGGCGGCGTGCAGTACCTGAACCCCAGCGAAGCCGATCAATGGCGCCTGTTCAACCTGCCGCACCAGTTGCTCGCGGCCGCCGCCGGCCAGGGCCAGGTGCAGCTGGAACAATGGCTGGAGGGCGACGTGCCCGAGCTGCCGGTACAGATGGCCGGCCTGACCCAGCTCGACCTCGACGGCGAACCGCTGCTGGCCGCTCCCGGCCAGGCGCGCAACGTGCTGGTGATCGCCCTGGAAGGCATTCCCGGGGCCTATCTCAAGACCAACCGCGACGCCCTGCACAGCCGCTACCAGGACAACCTGATGCCCAGGCTCAGCGCCTGGGCCGAGCGCGGCATGAACACCCCGGACTACGTGCTGCACAGCCACCAGACCATCCGCGGCCTGTACGCCATGCTCTGCGGCGACTACGACAAACTCGACAACGGCACGCCCAAGGGCATCGAACTGCTGACCCAGGCCCAGCGCAACCAGGCCTGCCTGCCGGCCCAGCTGCGCAACCACGGTTTCGCCACCCATTACCTGCAAGGCGCCGGCCTGCGCTTCATGGCCAAAGACAAGATCATGCCGCACATCGGCTTCGACGCGACCCACGGCCTGGAATGGTTCGCCAACGCCAACTACCTGGACTTCCCCTGGGGCAAGGACGACAAGGCCTTCTTCGAAGGCGCGCTGGATTATGTCGGCCAGCTGAAAAAGCAGAAAAAGCCGTGGATGCTCACCCTGCTGACCGTCGGCACCCACCAGCCCTATTCCGCGCCCGAGGACTACCTGGAACGCTTCGACACGCCCAAGCAGGCCGCCGTGGCCTACCTGGACGACGCCATCGGCCCGTTCCTCGACGCACTGGAGCGCCAGGGCGTGCTCAAGGACACCCTGGTAATCGTCACTTCGGACGAGTCCCACGGTATCGACGGCGTGCGCCTGGCCTCGTCCTGGGGCTTCAACCTGCTGCTGGCCCCGGAGCAGGCACAGTTGCCGAAGATCAAGTCCGGGACCTACGGCCATGTCGACCTGAGCGCCTCGGTGCTCGACTACTTCGGCTTCCAGCCCCCGGAAAACCTCAGCGGCCGCTCGCTGCTGCGCGACTACCCGCTGGGCCGGGAAATCATGTCCTACACCAACGGCAAGCTGCGTTACCACGACGGCCAGGGCACCCTGACCGAATGCGACTTCCAGCAACGCTGCCGCTACTACGCGAGCCCCGGTTTCATCGCCGACAGCGCCACCTTCAAGGGCCAGTACGGCGGCTTGCGCGCGCGCCAGATCAGCGCCCGCGCCGAAGGACTGGACCGCACCCTGCTGCAATCGCCGCTGAACCTGCACTATCAGTTCGGCAGCCCGGCGATCATCCCGCTGCAAGCGCAGATCAAGGACGACTGGGCCGACAACTTGATCGGCGCGCAGTACCTGGAAATGCCCAAGGGCTCGCAGACCCGGGTGCGCTTCACCGTGCGCTCGGCCGACCCGCAGCAGAACGCCTACATCCTGCTCAAGGGCAAGGAGCGCGAGCAGGACGTGGCCCTGGGCCTGCCGGAAGAAATGCTGGTGACCCCCGACCAGCCCCTGGAAATGGACTTCAGCTTCGACAACCCGGAATCGCGCAAGGCCTTCTCCTTCCACCTGCTGGGCTACGGCCTGGGCGCGGTGGAAGTCAGCGACTTCAGCGTGATCACCGAATTGCCGGGGCAAGAGGAAGCCACCGAGGAACCCCAGGACGACAGCGCGCAGTCCTCCTGAGTCTTCCCCCGCACAACGCTGGACGGCCCACGGCCGTCCAGTTCCCCCCTTGTCGAAACGCCTCGCCAGGCCCAAGGTATGACCTCGCAGCGCTTCGCGGCGCTAACGCCCGAGCACGAGGACGCCGATGACCGACACCCTGGACTACTCCCTGCAACAGTTGCAGCAGTTGATGGCCGAGCGCCCGTTCATGGTCCTCACCGGCGCCGGCATCAGCACCCCTTCGGGGATTCCCGACTACCGCGACAACGACGGCGTGCGGCGCGGCCAGCAACCGATGATGTACCAGGAGTTCCTGGCCGACCCCAGGGCCCGGCGCCGCTACTGGGCGCGGGCGATGCTCGGTTGGCCGCGGATTCGCCAGGCCCGGCCGAACGCCGCCCATGAGGCCCTGGCGCAGTTACAGGCACGCCGGAAGATCGCCGGGGTGATCACCCAGAACGTCGACACCCTGCACGACCAGGCCGGCAGCCGCGACGTGATCGAACTGCACGGCAGCCTGCACCGGGTGGTCTGCCTGGACTGCGCGCAACACAGCGAACGCCAGGCGATCCAGCAGTTGCTGGAGCTGCACAACCCCTACCTGGCCGGCGTCGACGCTGCGCAAGCGCCCGATGGCGACACCCTGCTGGACCCGGCGTTCGAGGAACGTTTCCAGGTGCCGCGTTGCCCCCATTGCGCCGGCGAGCGGCTGAAACCGGACGTTGTGTTCTTCGGCGAGAACGTCGCCCAAGCCACCGCGGCCAAGGCCATGCACGGCATCCAGCAGGCCGCCGGCCTGCTGGTGGTGGGCTCGTCCCTGATGGCCTATTCGGCTTTTCGCCTGTGCAAGGCCGTGGTCGACCAGGGCAAGCCGCTGATCGCCATCAACGTCGGCAAGACCCGCGCCGACGAACTGCTGGACCTGAAGATCGCCGCCTCTTGCGAGCAGTTGCTACCGCTGCTGGCCGAGCGCCTGACGCCCTAAGGCCCAACCGATAACCGCTCGGCCAGACCGGCCCCACGCAAGATATCGAACAACGCCTGGGCCGCGCTCGACAGTTCGTGCCCGGGCTTGGTCAACACGCCGATGGCGCGCTCCACCACCGGGTCGCGCAGGGTGATGCAACGGGCGCCCAGCTCGCGCATCTGCCCGGCGCACAGGGCCGGCACCGCGCTCACGCCGAGGCCGCTGGCGACCATGCGCCCCACCGTCGCCAACTGATGGCTTTCGAATTCCACCGGCAGTTTCATGCTCCGCGCCCGCAGGTGTTCCTCGAGCATCACCCGCACCGTGGACGGTCGTTGCAGGGTGATGAAGGGCTGCTCCAGCAGCGATTGCCAGTCGATGTCCTTGAGCGCCGCCAACGGCGAGTCGCTGGGCACCACGGCGACGAAGCGGTCGATGTACAGCGGGGTGAATTGCAGCGAGGCACTTTGCTGCGGCTCGAAGGCCACCCCCAGCTCCACCTGGCGGTCGCGGACCATTTCCAGCACTTGCTCGTTGATCACGTCGTTGACCGTGACATTGACCTGCGGATAGCGCGCGCGAAAGGTCTTGAGGATCGGCGGCAGCAGGTTGCCGGCAAAGGACGGCATCGCCGCCAGGGTCACCCGCCCGCGTTGCAGGGTGAAGCGCTGCCGCAGTTCGTCCTCGGCGTTGTCCCAGTCGGCGACCAGGCGCCGCGCCAGGGGCACCAGGGCTTCGCCCTCCGGGGTCAGGGCGACGTTGCGCGTGTTGCGGCTGAACAGGCGCCCGCCCAGGCCGTCTTCCAGGGCCTTGATGGTCAGGCTCAGGGCCGACTGCGAGAGGTGCAGGCGCTCGCAGGCGACGGCGAAACTCAGGCTCTGGGCCACCGCCAGGAAGGCGCGGATCTGTTTGACGGTCATGGGGTGCCCTCGAAATAAACTGTTGAGTTTTATCTATCAATCAACCTTAAAAATCAACTTAACAAATGAATTCACCAGCGCAACACTGCTGCTCAAACGGCCCGTCAGCCGGCTGGCCAAGCAAATACCAAGAACAAGAGGATGTGCAGATGGCAGGTTTCGACAAGCGCGTAGCGTCCTACGAGGAAGCCCTCGAAGGCCTCAAGGACGGCATGACCGTGATCTCCGGCGGCTTCGGCCTGTGCGGCATCCCGGAGAACCTGATCGCCGAGATCAAGCGTCGCGGCACCCGCGACCTGACCGTGGTTTCCAACAACTGCGGGGTCGACGGTTTCGGCCTTGGCGTGCTGCTGGAAGACCGGCAGATCAGCAAGGTGGTGGCCTCCTACGTCGGCGAGAACGCCCTGTTCGAGAAGCAACTGCTGAGCGGCGAAATCGAAGTGGTGCTGACCCCCCAAGGCACCCTGGCCGAGAAAATGCGCGCGGGCGGCGCCGGCATCCCGGCCTTCTTCACCGCCACCGGCGTCGGCACCCCGGTCGCCGACGGCAAGGAAACCCGCGAATTCAACGGCCGCGCCTACCTGATGGAAGAGTCCATCACCGGCGACTTCGCCATCGTCAAAGGCTGGAAGGCCGACCACTTCGGCAACGTGGTCTACCGCCACACCGCGCAGAACTTCAACCCGCTGGCGGCCACCGCCGGCAAGATCACCGTGGTCGAGGTCGAGGAGATCGTCGAACCGGGCGAACTGGACCCGACACAGATCCACACCCCGGGCATCTACGTCGACCGGATCATTTGCGGCACGTTCGAAAAACGCATCGAACAGCGCACCGTGCGCAAGTAATCGCCCGCCCAACGACTGACGGAGAATAAAAAATGGCTCTTACCCGCGAACAAATGGCCCAACGCGTCGCCCGCGAACTGCAGGACGGCTTTTATGTGAACCTCGGCATCGGCATCCCGACCCTGGTGGCCAACTACATCCCCGACGGCATGGAAGTGATGCTGCAATCGGAAAACGGCCTGCTCGGCATGGGCGCCTTCCCCACCGACGACGAAGTCGACGCCGACATGATCAACGCCGGCAAACAGACGGTCACCGCGCGCATCGGCGCGTCGATCTTCTCGTCCGCCGAATCCTTCGCGATGATCCGCGGCGGCCATATCGACCTCACCGTGCTCGGCGCCTTCGAGGTCGACGTGCAGGGCAACATCGCCTCCTGGATGATCCCCGGCAAGCTGGTCAAGGGCATGGGCGGCGCCATGGACCTGGTGGCCGGCGCGGACAACATCATCGTCACCATGACCCACGCCTCGAAAGACGGTGAGTCGAAACTGCTGAGCCGCTGCAGCCTGCCGCTGACTGGCGCCAACTGCATCAAGCGGGTGCTGACCGACCTCGCCTACCTGGAGATCGAGAACGGCGCGTTCATCCTCAAGGAGCGCGCCCCCGGGGTCAGCGTCGAGGAAATCGTCAGCAAGACCGCCGGCAAGCTGATCGTGCCGGCCCACGTACCTGAAATGCAGTTCGCCTGAGGAGCAACCAGACCATGCAAGACGTCGTAATCGTTGCCGCCACCCGCACCGCGGTCGGCAGTTTCCAGGGTTCGCTGGCGAACGTTTCCGCGGTCGACCTCGGCGCCGCGGTCATCCGCCAACTGCTGGCCCAGACCGGCCTGGACGCTGCCCAAGTCGATGAAGTGATCATGGGCCAGGTGCTCACCGCCGGCGCCGGGCAGAACCCCGCCCGCCAGGCCGCGATCAAGGCCGGCCTGCCCCACGCCGTGCCCGCCATGACCCTGAACAAGGTCTGCGGCTCGGGCCTCAAGGCCCTGCACCTGGCCGCCCAGGCCATCCGCTGCGGCGATGCCGAGGTGATCATCGCCGGCGGCCAGGAAAACATGAGCCTGGCCAACTACGTGCTGCCCGGCGCCCGCACCGGCCTGCGCATGGGCCACAGCCAGATCGTCGACACCATGATCAGCGACGGCCTGTGGGATGCGTTCAACGACTACCACATGGGCATCACCGCCGAGAACCTGGTGGACAAATACGCCATCAGCCGCGAAGCCCAGGACGCCTTTGCCGCCGCCTCGCAGCAAAAGGCCGTGGCTGCCATCGAAGGCGGACGTTTCGTCGACGAGATCACCCCGATCCTGATTCCCCAGCGCAAGGGCGAACCCGTGGCCTTCGCCACCGACGAGCAGCCGCGCGCCGGCACCACCGCCGAATCCCTGGGCAAGCTCAAGCCGGCCTTCAAGAAAGACGGCACAGTCACCGCCGGCAACGCCTCGTCGCTGAACGACGGTGCCGCCGCGGTGATCCTCATGAGCGCCGAAAAAGCCCGCGCCCTGGGTCTGCCGGTGCTGGCGAAAATCGCCGCCTACGCCAACGCCGGGGTCGATCCGGCGATCATGGGCATCGGCCCCGTGTCGGCCACCCGCCGCTGCCTGGACAAGGCCGGCTGGTCGCTGGACCAATTGGACCTGATCGAAGCCAACGAAGCCTTCGCCGCCCAGGCGCTGTCGGTGGGCAAGGAGCTGGGTTGGGACGCGAGCAAGGTCAACGTCAACGGCGGCGCCATCGCCATCGGCCACCCGATCGGCGCCTCGGGCTGCCGGGTGCTGGTGACCCTGCTGCACGAAATGCTCAAGCGCGACGCCAAGAAAGGCCTCGCCACCCTGTGCATCGGCGGCGGGCAAGGCGTGGCCCTGGCCATCGAACGCTAAGCCGCCACCGCGCTCCACGGCTGGCCCTCGGACCCACGATATCCGGCGGCCGGCCGGCAACACACCCAGCGCACTTCCCTGTGCGCCGGGTGCCTTTCGCGACCTGACCGATGGCCCACGAAGGCCGCTGGCAGCGCGCTATCCGTCAGCTACATTCAACTCATACGGCTGGCGACAGGCTGTTTTCCCCACCCCTTCCGCCCACTGACTCACGGCTGAAACAGCCGCGCTCAGTGCCAAGACTGCTGCCTGCCCCATATGACTCAACGTCTGGTTCTCGACCCGGTTTTTCCTCAAAACCGGCCCCCCAGTCACGGGAGGCAGCATGAAATTTCCAGAGGTCATCGAGGTGCTCGCCAACCTGGCGACCGCGACAACCATCGTGGTTCTGTACCTCAGCATCACGCAACTGAACCAGGCGAACGAAGACGCCCAACTGGCGAACTCGATCAAGGTCCTCGACCAGGGCATGCAGGTCGAACAGGACTACCAAACCGGCAAGATCCAGGCACGCCAGGTCTTGTCCTTCTACTACCAGGTGTACCTCTATCAGCAGAATGAACGCCTGCTCGCCGAACCCTTCCAGGCCCTCAACCTGTCCCTGTGCCGTTTCGTCCTCGACGACCCGCGAGCCCGCGAGTTCTGGCAGAACGCGCCCAAGCAGTACTACACCCAATCCTTCGTGGCCTTTATCGACCGCATGGCGAGGAGCAAAAAATGCGCCTGATCAACTGCCTGTTCCTGGTCTTGCTGACGGGGCTGGCCAGCCTCCAGGCGACTGCCGGCCCGTCCTTCAACTCGGACCGCGAAGCCCTGGCCAAAGGCTCGGACCTGGCCGGCGCCGAGCTGCATCGAGGCTTCCAGGCCTTCCACGAAATGCTGATGTACCTCGAACTGGGCGAGACGGACAATGCCAACAAATCCAAGGCGCTGGCGTTGCAACACTTCAACGAATCCGTCGTGCTGTTCAAGAAGGTCAGCGCAGAAGCGCCTGAGCAGAAGATCGTCTACCAGCCCAGTACGAACGAGGAAAAAGACGTCATCGGCGCCTTCCAGGGCCGCCTGAAGGAGCTGGGCCTGGCCGAACCCGCCACCGAGAAACAGCTGGCCGAACTGGCGGTCACGGCGATTACCCGGCATATCCAGGTCCTGGAAAAATCCAGCTTCAAGAGGTCCAAGGCCGACTACCCCGTCTTGCGCAAGGCCCTGCGCTCCCAAGCCCTGCTGCTCGACCTGGGCATCCTGACCTCGATTGTCTGGACCCTGTCGGTGGACCAGCCAAGCACCTGATGAACTGACCGAGGCTTGAGACCAGCCCCGAGTAAAACGCCGTGGCCACTGTCAGCCGCGCTGCAACCGCCGCTCCAGCGCCGCCGCCAGCACCGCGGCTTCCTGTTTCAAGGACGCGCAGAAGGCCTCGACGAAAATCGACGAAGGCCGGTAGTCGGGGCGGATCAGCATCACCCGGTATGGCACCGACAACTGCAACGGGCGGATCGCCAGGCCGCGGCCCGCCTCTTCCATGGCGCTCAGCGGGTTGATGATCGCCACTCCCAACTGCTGGCGCACCATGGCGCACACCGAGGCGGCGTTGGTGGTTTCGATGACGACGCGACGGTCGATGTCGGCCTGGCGGAAGTGCTCGTCGAGGGTCTGCCGATAGATGTCCAGGCCCGACAGGTTGATGAAATCCACCCCGCGAAAATCCTCGCTGTGCAGCAGCGGCTTGGCCAGCAACGGATGCCCCTCCGGCAGGATGCACACCATGTCGGCGCAGAACAGCAGCTCGCCCTGGGTGCCCCGCGGCAGGTGCTCGCTTTCGGTCAGGCCGAGGTCATGGCGCTGGGCGCTCAGGGACTCTTCCAGCAGCGGCGACTCCTGGGCGGTGATGCTCAGGCCGATGCCGGCGTGGCGCTGCTGAAAGTGCTTGCACACCCTTGGCAGCAGGGTCTGGGAGAACAGCGGCAGGCAAGTCAGGCTCAACTGGCCGTGCTCGAAACGGCGGATCGACTGCGCCACGCTGTTGATCCGCTCCAGGCCGACGTAGGCGCGCTCCACCTCTTCGAGCAGCAGCATGGCCTGGGCGGTCGGCAGCAGGCGGCCGCCTTCGCGGTCGAACAGGCGCAGCCCGGACAGGCTCTCCAGCCGCGCCAGCTCGCGGCTGACCGTGGGTTGCGAGGTGAACAGCAGGCGTGCCGCGCCGGTGACGCTGCCGGCCTGCATGATGGCGCGAAATACCTCGATATGCCGCAGGGAAAGCTCCACGGGTGTGCTCCATGATCTGGACAAAGTCATATCAAAACTGAATCGATCCACAAAGAATAGATATTTTATTGAATGAATCGCCCTCGGCATCATGCAGGCCTCTTTCCCGCCCACAGACGACTGCCATGGCCATTCCCTTTTCCCCCGAGCAACTGACCGCCGCCGCCCGCCAGTACGGCACCCCGCTGTGGTGCTACGACGCGCGGACCATCAAGGTCCGCATCCAGCAACTAAAGGCCTTCGACACCGTCCGCTATGCGCAGAAAGCCTGCTCCAACCTGCAAGTGCTGCGCCTGATCCGCGAAGCCGGGGTGCAGGTGGACGCGGTGTCCCTGGGGGAAATCGAGCGGGCCCTGCTGGCCGGGTTCAGCCCGGCGGGCTCGCCGGCCGGGATCGTCTTCACCTGCGACCTGTTCGACACCGCGACCCTGGACCGGGTGGTCGAGTTGAACATCGAGGTCAACGCCGGCTCCATCGACATGCTGCGCCAGCTCGGCGAAAAGTCCCCGGGGCACCGCGTGTGGCTGCGCATCAACCCGGGCTTCGGCCACGGCCATAGCCGCAAGACCAACACCGGCGGCGAAAACAGCAAGCACGGCATCTGGCACGAGCAGATCGGCGAAGCGCTGGCGGTGATCCGTCAGTACGGCCTGAAGCTGGTGGGCCTGCACATGCACATCGGCTCCGGCGTGGACTACGGTCACCTGGAACAGGTCGGCGCGGCCATGGTCGCGGCGGTCAAGTCCCTGGACCACGACATCGAGGCCTTCTCCATCGGCGGCGGGCTGTCCACCCCGTACCGCGCTGGCGACGAGCCGGTGGACGTGCGCCGCTACGCCAACGCCTGGCGCCAGGCCCGCGAGGAAATCGAAGCCTGGCTCGGCCACGGCGTGCGCATGGAAATCGAACCCGGGCGCTTCCTGGTGGCCGAGGCCGGCTGCCTGGTCAGCGAAGTGCGGGTGGTGAAAGACGCCGGCCACCATCACTTCGTGCTGGCCGACACCGGCTTCAACGACCTGATGCGCCCGGCCATGTACGGCGCCTACCACGCCATGAGCCTGATCGACGCCAACGGCCAGGCAGTGCAGCGCGCAGCCCGGCCGACCGTGGTCGGCGGCCCGCTGTGCGAGTCCGGCGATATCTTCACCCAGGACGACGAAAGCCTGACCCCGCAGTTGCTGCCCCAGGCCCGGGTCGGCGATCTGCTGGTGATCCACGACACCGGCGCCTACGGGGCCAGCATGTCCTCCAACTACAACAGCCGGCCGCTGCTGCCGGAGGTGCTGTTCGAGGACGGCCAGGTGAGACTGATCCGTCGCCGCCAGGCGCTGGAGGATCTGTTGGGGCTGGAAACGGGGTTGTAAGGCCTGGCGTCACGGCGCCCGCCCGGGCCGCTCGGCCCGGGCGAACGGCGCTTCAGCGCTGGCCCTGGCTCAGGTCCGACAGGCGCCCGGACAGCGCCTGCATGGCGGCGCTGACCTTGTCCAGCGCCTGGGCATCCCGGGCGTTGTCCTCGCTGATGCCGTGGATACGCACCGCCAGTTCGTTGATCTCCTGGGTCACATGGCTCTGCTGCTGCGCCGCCACGGCGATCTGCTGGGCCCGCTGGGAGATGTCGTCGAAGCTGGTCACCGTGCTCGACAGCGCCTCCGAGGCGCCGGAAGCTTCGCCCACGGCCTCGCGGGTCCGCGCCTCGCCGGCCTGGATCGCTTGCACCGCCTGGCGCGAGGCCTGCTGCAGGTCGTTGATCATGCCGCTGATTTCGTTGGCCGAGGTCTGGGTCCGTCCCGCCAGGGTCCGCACCTCGTCCGCTACCACGGCGAAGCCACGCCCCTGCTCGCCGGCCCGGGCCGCTTCGATGGCCGCGTTCAGCGCCAGCAGGTTGGTCTGCTCGGAGATGGCCTTGATCACATCCAGCACCGCGCCGACTTGTTGGCTGTCCTGCTCCAGACGCTGGATCACCGCAGTCGCCTCGGCCATTTCCGCAGACAGCTGCTGGATCGACTGACTGTTGGCGCTGACCCGCTGTTGCCCGTCTTGCACCACCACCAGCGACTGGCGCGCGGTGTCGGCGCAGTTGTTGGTGTTCTGCGCGACCTCCAGGGCACTGGAGGACATCTCGGTGATGGCCGTGGCCAGCTGGGTATTTTCCTGGCGCTGCTGCTCGGCCCGCCGGGCCAGGGTGCTGCTCAATTCGCCCAGGTGCCCGGCTTCGCTCTGCAACTGGCGGGCTTCGCTGGCGATCTTCTGCAGCATCTGCCGCAGTTGCCCGGCATAGCGGTTGACCGCGCCGCGCAAGGCACCGATCTCGTCGGCGCGGGCTACCTGCAGCTCGGCGTTGTCGCTGGCCTGGCCGCGCCCCAGGGCGTCGATCTGCTGGGTGGTTTCCTCCAGTTGGGCAATCAATTTGTGCCCGCCCAGCCAGGCAAAGAACAGCAGCAAGGCCAGCAACGGCAGGAGGAACAGCAGGATCTCGGCGGTCATGGCCCGGGCCAGGCCGGTGACCTTCTGCTCCGGGGTCACCAGGCCGATGGTCCAGCCGCTGCCCGGCATGGAGAACAGGCTGACCCGCACCGCCTCGCGCAACCGGCCGTCCTCGGCCAGGTCCACGCTGCGCACCTGGCCGGGGGCCGCCGCCGTGGCCAACGCCGCGGCCACTGGACGCAACCAGGGTTGTTGCTGGCTCAAGGCCTCGAAGCCGAGCATCTGCGCCCCGCCGCCCGCCTGGGCATCGGGGAAATACAGGACGTTGCCGGCCTGGTCCAGGGCGAAGGCATAACCGCCGGTGACCGAACCTTGTTCCTTGAGAAAACGCGCCAGGTCATCCAGGCGCAGGTCGATGGTGGCGACCCCGGCAAAAGCGCCGCCCTGGCGATAGGGCACGCTGCAGGTGGTCATCGGCACGTGAGTCACCGGGTCCTGATAAGCCTCGGACCACAGGCAACGCCCCGCCGCGCTGCTGCGCGCGCCGGTGTACCAGGCCTCATGGTGATAACCCGAACCGCCAGCGGCGTTGTAGTCGTCGGAAAACGCCAAGGGGCCGGCATCGCTGCGGGCCCAGAAGAAACTGCGGCGCTCGACCCCGGGCGCGAAGGCGTTCGGTTCCGGCCAGATCCCGCCGCCGGCAATCGCCTTGTCCCCTTCGTGGTCGATCACCTTGGGCAAGGTGGCCATGACCAGTTCCGGGTCCTTGGGCAGCCCCTCCACCAGATGCGCCATGCTGGCGGTCACGCCTTCGATCCCCGCCAATTGCAGCGCCAGCTGGCGGACGATGGCGCTGCCAGTCTGCTCGATCAGCGCCGAGCTCTCCTGCACCACCCGGGGTTGCCCACGCAGGGTCATCACCGCGAATACCGCCAACGCCGTGAACAGCAGCAACAGCACGCTGCCGAGAGTCAAACGATGAGACAGACGAACCGGTAGCAGGACCATGACGTACTCCGTATCGATGGGCGTTTAGGATTTATCGACCACCGCTACGGAACACTTGAGGGGGGCGTAGTGCCATTCGCCGGTTCTTTTCGGCCAGGCCAGCCGCTCAGTCCTGTTTGCCGCTCATGTACAGGTCGAAATTCTCGACGTAGTCGGTGAGATTCTCTTCCAGCATCAGGCGGAACTCGCCGACGAAGTAGTCCAGGGCCTGCTGCTTGTTCGCCGCCAGTTCCGCGGCGTCGCGGCAACCGCAGGCACTGACCCAGGCGGCGAAACGCGAGTTGGCGTACATCAGCGAGGCGCTGGCCTTGCCGCGGCTGCTGTCGCCGATATGGGCGTTGGCCAGTTCGATGATGGCGTCGGCGCGGTTGTAGAAATCCTGATCTGCTTCGTCGGCCACGGTGGGTCCTCCAGAAAGTGAGCGTGAACAAAGCCGGCGAGTATAAAAGCCTTGCGCCCAAGCTTCGACGGCTTTTGCCGCCGTCCTCAGCCCGGCCAGTGCCGCGCCAGCACCGGAACCACCTGCGGATGCTGGTCGATACGCTCCAGCGTTGCGCAGAACCCGGGGCGCCAGCGCCGCAGATACTCGCGCGCGCCGCCCCAGCGCGACACCACCGCAGCCTGGACATCCAGGGCCGCCAAGGGCGAACCGCTGGGGTACAACCGCGCCGCGAACTGATCGGCGAACACCTCCCAACTGCGGTGCAGGCGCTCCTGGGCCGCGTCCCGTACTCGCGCCTTCAGCCCTTCATCGGCGCCCTGCAACCAACGCTCCGGGTAATCGATCACGCTGATCGCCGCGTAGCAGTTGGCGGCGATATACACCAGCCCGCGAATGGCCTGCGCCCGCTCGCCTTCATCCGCGGGCAGCAGCTCGCCGCGCGGATGGCGCAGGCCGAGTTCGATCAGGATCGCCGCGCTCTCGGTGAGTACGCTGGCGTCCGGCAGTTGCAGGGTCGGGATCTGTTTCAGCGGGTTGAGTCGCTCCAGCTCATCGACCCCGGGCGACGGCTCCCAAGGCGAGGCGTCGACAAGGCGGTACGCCACCTGGCATCGTTCGAGGGCGATCTCGACGATGGCCGAGCCGGAGCCCTGGGTTCCGTAGAGGGTGTACATGGCAAACCTCCTGATTCAGCGTCAGCGCCGCGCGCCCAGTGTAGAAGATACTGCCCCCCGCACCGCCCCTGTAGCCGCTGGCGCAGCCTGCGCAGCAGCCGCCAAACCAGACAACGCCCCCTCAGAAAGCCCCTGCGCCACCCGCCACGGCTACACCGGCTTCGCTTGCGGCACCGCGAACACTGCGTTGGCCCTGGCCACCACGCGCTCGCCGACCTGCAGGGTCACGGTGGCGAAGGCCATCTGCCGGCCACACTTGGAATGTTCCAGGCGCACGTCGATCCATTCGCCGACCTGCACCGCGCCGAGGTAATCCAGGTGCATGCTGGCGGTGATCAGCGCCAGCGGCGGGTCGCTGGCAAACGCCATGGCGTAGCCCATGCCGACATCGGCCAGGGTCGCGATGATGCCGCCGTGCACCGTGCCGCGCCCGTTGGCGTGGCAGCGGTCGGCGCGCAGGCCGATCTCCAGTTGCAAGCCGTCGCCACGGCAATACACCGGGCCGATCAGCTCCAGCAAGGGGCTGCTGCGGGCGAGCAGGACGTAGCCTTCGGGCACTGGAAAATCAGTCATGGCGATACCTTGCTTGTATGATGGCGGCCGCAGGACGCGATGGACTCAAGGTGTAGTCCACAATCCAGCCCGCGGCTATCCAGATCAGCGCGGCAAATCGGCCGCGATAAGCGGCACCACGCCCCTGCCATTCAGAAGGACCGAGGCACCATGCAAACCATCCGCGCCAAATCCGTGTGCGTCTTTCGCCAGGGCCAGCAAATCCTGCTTGCCGAAGGTTTCGACCCGGGCAAGAACGAGCATTACCTGATGCCCGTCGGCGGCGGCATCGACTTTGGCGAGACCTCTGCCGCCGCGGCCAGGCGCGAAGTGCTGGAAGAAATCGGCGCGCACATCCATGGCATCGAACGGCTGGGCGTGCTGGAAAACCTGTTCGTGTTCGACGGAACGCCCGGCCATGAAATTGTCTTTATCCATGAAGCGCAGTTTGTCGACCCGCGCTTCTATGCCGCGAGCGAACTCGAGGGCGTGGAAACCAACGGCCAGCGCTTTGCCGTGCGCTGGGTCAGCCTGCAACAGATCCGCGACCAGCGCCTCAAGGTCTACCCGCACGGCCTGCTCGACCTGCTCTGACACCGCGACACCTATTGCCTGCCCCTCTCAAGGAGAAACCATGCATCGCCAGGACCGCAAAACCCTTCGCCCAGGCCCCCTTGCCTGCCTCCTGCTCAGCAGCCTGCTGGCCGCCTGTTCGCCCGGCGACCGCTCGTCTTCGGTGGCGGTCGGCGGCGCCCAGGGCAAGGCCGGGGCGCAACTGGCCTACGAACATGAGCTGACCCTGTCGCTGCCCTCGGCGCAGATCGCCGACCGCCTGGCCGCCACCCGCGAAGCCTGCGAAAGCGCCCGGTTCGGCGCCTGCAATATCCTGCGCCTGCAACAGGGCCAGTACCGCGCCCAGGCGATCCTGCGGATCGTTCCCGGCGGCGTCGAACCGATCGTCGGCCTGGCCGCCCAGGGCGCCGAAATCGGCGAGCGCATCACCAGCGCCGAAGACCTGGCCGACGCGGTGGCCGACGTGCAGCGCCAGCAGGAACGGCTCAAGGCCCAGCAGCAGCGCCTCGACCAGTTGGCGGCGCGCAAGGACATCACCGTCAGCGACCTGATTGTCCTCAGCAAGGAACAGGCGAGCATCGAAAACGACCTGCAGGCCCTGGCCCAGACCGCCGCCGGCCAGCAGCGCCGGCTCGACACCAATCGCCTGACCCTGAATTTCGTCCCCACCGACAGCAGCCAGCGCGGCTCGAAGCTGCAACGGGCCTTCGACAACCTGCTGGACAACCTCGCCTACGGCACCGCCGAGGCCCTGGAGAAAGGCAGCTACGTGTTGCCGTTCCTGATCCTGGCATTCCCGCTGGTGATGATCTGGGTCTGGCTGTGGCGCCGGTTCGTGCGCCGTCGCTGAGGCAACGCAGCCTCGCCTGACGACAAAGCCCGGCGTCGTGCCGGGCTATTTTTATCGCGAGCAAGCCCGTTCCTACAAAGGGCCGCGGCGGCGACTTCACGCCCTGCCCCCCCCTGTAGGAGCGAGCTGGCTCGCGATCCGCGCAGCGGCCCGACACCTGAAACCCTCGCCCAAACCCTCTATTGCGCGGCTTCACGCCGCTATCATTGGCATCGATGGTCACCATCGACCCAATGAAATTCTCAAAAAAAAACCGCCGCGTAACATCTGCTCCATACCCAACAAACAACACCCCCGGAGCACACCATCATGAAACGCCAGATCCTTCTCAGCATCGCTTTCTCGGTTCTTGCAGCCAACGCTTTCGCCGCCTCGTCGGCCCACCCGGTCGTCGCCGAAGGCGGTTCGGATCGCCTGATTGAAAAACGTGTGGCCGAAGGCGGTTCCGATCGCCTGATCGAACGCCGCGTTGCCGAAGGTGGCTCCGACCGTCTGATCGAACGCCGCGTTGCCGAAGGCGGTTCCGATCGTCTGATCGAACGCCGCGTTGCCGAAGGCGGTTCCGATCGTCTGATCGAACGCCGCGTTGCCGAAGGCGGTTCCGATCGTCTGATCGAACGCCGCGTTGCCGAAGGTGGTTCCGATCGCCTGATCGAACGTCGCGTGGCAGAAGGTGGCTCCGATCGCCTGATCGAACGCCGCGTTGCCGAAGGTGGTTCCGACCGTCTGATCGAACGTCGCACCGCATGATCGCTCGATCCGCGGTACTCGAAAAAAAGCCCGGCCTTATCAGCCGGGCTTTTTTCATTTGGGCGTGAGGCGCGTCGCGCCCGCCAGGTTTATCGCGAGCAAGCTCGCTCCTACAAGCGATCCGCGCAGCGGCCAGGCGCTGCCTAGCGCGCCATGCACCGCTGGTAACGCTCGTCCACCCGTTTGGCGAACCAGGCGGTGGTCAGTTTACGGGTGATCTTCGGGCTCTTCAGCTCGATCCCTGGCAGGATCTGACGCGGCAAGGCCTTGCCCTGAGCCTGCTCGGCCAGGGCGAATACCCGCTTGTAGAGCTTGGTGTCGTCGAATTCGAGGCTGTTGCCCTGCTCCAGTTGATCGCGAATGGTCGGGTTGCGCATGTCCAGGGACTTGCCCAGGGCGCGCACCGCCAGCTCGGTGCTGCCGGGCATGATCGAGCCGTAGCGGATCAGGTCGCCGTCCAGTGCCAGGGAAATCCCCGAAGCCACGCTCAAGGCATTCTGGAACGCCGCGTTGCGGCTGGCGTACCAACCGGCGTTGAAGTCGGCGAAGCGGTACAGCGGCTGTGGGTAATGCACCGGGTAACCGAGCAGGTGGGCGATGCCGAAATACATCCCGCCGCGCCGGCTGAACACCTCGCGGCGGATCGAACCGTCCACGGTGTACGGATAGTTGCGCGTCTGCTGCTCGGCAAACGCGATGCTGACCTGCATCGGCCCGCCGGTATGCACCGGGTTGAACCCGCCGAACAGGGTCTTGCCCATGGGCACCGAGCCGATGAAGTCGTCGAAGATCGCGCTCAGTTCCTTCTCGGTGCGCGCCGCCGCCAGGCGTTCGCTGTAGGACTTGCCGTTCGGCGAACGCACCTGCAAGGCGGCGCTGACCAGCAGCGACGGCACATGCACCTTGGCCGCGCGGCGGTCGATTTCGCCGCGGGCGATCTTGCCCAGGCCCGGCACCGGCGGGTCGACCTGGTAGGTCGACTCCTGCTCGGCCACCGCCAGTACCGCGCACAGGTTGCTCTTGCTCGGCTCGATGCCCTGGGCGGTAAAGGCCACCTGGATATCCCGGGCCCAGCCCTGGCGGTCGGCGACCTTGGCCGGCAGCAGGCGCACCACCTGGGCCTGGACCTGGGCCGGGCTCGGCGCGGGCGCCTGCGAACCGCTCTGGCTGGCGCAACCGGCCAGGGCCAGCAAGGCCACGACGCCGGCCCAGCGAAGTGAATGCAGAACGTTGATAAGCCTGGCTCCCGAAAAATACAAAAAAAGCAGCATAACGCCGCGGATATCGACCCCCGCGCCAGCGCGCTGTTCCCTGCCGGGCGACAGGCCATTTGAGCATTCCCCGTGAAGCCCGGCGAATTTCACCTAATCTGAACCCACATCGCCCCAGAAAAGAACCCGGAGGGCCTCCATGAGCGTGCAACTCGACCACACCATCGTCTGGTGCCGCGACAAGCGCCGGTCGGCGGATTTTCTCGTGCAACTGCTCGGCCTGCCACCACCCGTGCCCTTTGGCCCGATGCTGGTGGTACGGCTGGCCAACGACGTGTCCCTGGACTATTACGACAACGAACCGCCCATCGCCTCCCAGCACTATGCTTTCAGGCTCGGTGCGCAGGAGTTCGAGCCGGTGTTGCAGCGCATTCGCCAGCGCGGCCTGGCGTTCTGGGCCGACCCGGGCAAGCAGTTGCCGAACGCAATCAATCGCCATGAAGGCGGGCGCCGGGTGTATTTTGACGACCCCGACGGCCACCTGCTGGAAGTGTTCAGCCAGACCTGAGATCCCCTTCGCCTGCCCTGGAGTATCGCGCGCCATGCTTTCACTGGACTTTCTCGTCACCTCGCTGATCGTCGTGCTGATTCCCGGCAGTGGCGTGATCCTGACCATTTCCACTGCCCTGGTGGCCGGCAAGCGCGCCAGCCTGTTCACCGCCATCGGCTGCACCGCGGGCATCGTCCCGCACCTGCTGGCCTCGGTGCTGGGCCTGTCGGCGTTGCTGCACACCAGCGCGCTGGCCTTCCAGGGCTTGAAGTTTGCTGGGGTCGCCTACCTCCTGTACCTGGCGTACGCCACCTGGCGCGACCGCTCGGCCTTCGCCGTGGACGCCAGCGTGCCCGCCACCAGCAACGGCGGCCTGGTGCTCAAGGCTTGCCTGCTGAACATCCTGAATCCGAAGCTGACGATCTTTTTCCTGGCCTTCCTGCCGCAGTTCATCCAGCACGATGGCGCCTCGCCGGCGGTGCAAATGCTTGGCCTGAGCGGCGTATTCATGGCCATGACCTTCGCCGTGTTCGTGCTCTACGGCTTGCTGGCGAACCTGTTCCGCCAGGCGGTGATCGAATCGCCCCGGGTGCAGAACTGGCTGCGCCGCAGCTTTGCCGCCAGTTTCGCCGCCCTGGGCCTGAACCTGGCGTTCAGCCAACGCTGAGAGGCTGTACGCGACACCGGCATGACATTGATCCCTAGACGAGGGCAAGGACATGAACCGCAGCGACGTACTGATCATCGGCGCCGGCCCCACCGGCCTGGTCCTGGCACTGTGGTTGAGCCGCCAGGGGGTCAAGGTCCGCGTCATCGACCAGACCGCCGGCCCGGGCACCACCTCCCGGGCCCTGGCGGTGCAGGCCCGGACCCTTGAGCTGTACCGCCAGCTGGACCTGACCCAGGCCATCCTCGACCAGGGCCACCGGGTGCCGGCCGCCAACCTGTGGGTCAAGGGCGAGCAGGCGGCCCACCTGCCGCTGAGCGATATCGGCGCCGACCTGACGCCCTACCCCTTCCTGGAGATCTACCCGCAAGACCTGCACGAACAATTGCTGATCGAACGCCTCGCACGCTTCGGCGTGACAGTCGAGCGCCGCACCGAACTGCTGAACTTCACCGACCACGGCCACCTGGTCAGCGCCCAGCTGCGCGGCGCCGACGGCCAGGAGGAAACCTGCCAGGCCTTCTACCTGGCCGGCTGCGACGGCGCCCGCTCGACGGTGCGCAAGGCCCTGGGCATCGAGTTTCCCGGCGGCACCTACCAGCAGGTGTTCTATGTGGCGGACGTCGACGCCCAGGGCCCGGCGCTCGACGGCGAGCTGCATGTCGACCTCGACGAGGCGGACTTCCTCGCGGTCTTTCCCCTGGCCGGCGAAGGCCGGGCACGGTTGATCGGCACGGTGCGCGACGAACGTGCCGACCAGGCCGAGACCCTCAAGTTCGAGGACGTCAGCCGGCGGGCCATGGACAACCTCAAGGTCCAGGTCGAGCGGGTCAACTGGTTCTCCACCTACCGCGTGCACCATCGCGTGGCCCCGCACTTCGGCAGCGGCCGCGCCTTCCTGCTCGGCGACGCAGCCCATGTGCACAGCCCGGCCGGCGGCCAGGGCATGAACACCGGGATCGGCGACGCCATCAACCTGGCCTGGAAACTCGCCGCGGTGCTCGCCGGCCAGGCCGAGGAACATCTATTGGCGACCTACGAGTTCGAACGCATCGAATTCGCCCGACGCCTGGTGGCCACCACCGACCGGGTGTTCAGCTTCGTCACCGCCGACGGGCCGCTCGCCAACCTGCTGCGCACGCGCCTGGCGCCGCTGCTGATTCCCAAGGTGACCGCGCTGGAAGCGGCGCGCGAGTTCCTGTTCCGCACGGTGTCGCAGATCACCCTCAATTACCGCGACATGCCCTTGAGCGTCGGCAGCGCCGGCCATGTGCACGGCGGCGACCGCCTGCCCTGGGCCCATGGCGCGGTCACCGACAACTTCGCCAGCCTCGACCACGTGGGCTGGCAGGTGCATGTGTATGGCGTCACCAGCGACGCCCTGCGCGCCTGGTGCGCCGAGCGCCAGCTGCCGCTGACGGTGTTCGACTGGGAACCGGCGCACCAGGCCGCTGGCCTGGCGCGCAACGGCTTCTACCTGCTGCGGCCGGACACCTACGTGGCGCTGGCCGAGCGCTCGGCAGACCCGAAAGTGCTGGAGCGGTATTTCGAGGCGCGTGGGATCACGCTGTGAGGGCGACAGGGATTCTGTGACGTCAGGGATGACGCTATCGCGGGCAAGCCTCGCTCCTACAGAAGAAACACCAGACATCTGTAGGAGCGAGGCTTGCCCGCGATGAGGCCGGTGAAGGCGCTATAAAATGCTTCAGATCCCGGCGAGCGCCAAATCCATCGCAAAGTAAGTGAAGATCAGGTCAGCACCCGCACGCTTGATCGAACCCAGGCTCTCGCGCACCACCCGCGCCTCGTCGATGGCCCCGGCCTGGGCGCCGAACTTGATCATCGCGTACTCGCCGCTGACCTGGTACGCCGTCACCGGCAGGCGCGAGGCCTCGCGGATGTCGCGGATGATGTCCAGGTAGGCGCCGGCCGGCTTGACCATCAGCGAGTCCGCGCCTTCCTGCTCGTCCAGCAGCGACTCGCGCACCGCCTCGCGGCGGTTCATCGGGTTCATCTGGTAGCTCTTGCGGTCGCCCTTCAAGGCGCTGCCGCCCGCTTCGCGGAACGGGCCGTAGAGCGCCGAGGCGAACTTGGTGGAATAGGCCATGATCGCGGTCTGGGTGAAACCGGCTTCGTCCAGGGCCCGGCGGATGGCCTGGACCTGCCCGTCCATGGCCGCCGACGGCGCGATCACGTCGGCGCCGGCGCGGGCCGCGGCCACCGCCTGCTTGCCGAGGTTGACCAGGGTCCGGTCGTTGTCCACTTCATG
This sequence comes from Pseudomonas chlororaphis, assembly GCF_001921865.1. Classification (GTDB taxonomy): domain Bacteria; phylum Pseudomonadota; class Gammaproteobacteria; order Pseudomonadales; family Pseudomonadaceae; genus Aquipseudomonas; species Aquipseudomonas chlororaphis_D. The sequence continues at coordinate 125,229 of NZ_MSCT01000009.1, read as the reverse complement.
GCCGTGCAGCACGCCGCAGTGGCCGTGGTCGGTGTACTCGCAGAAACAGGTGTCGGACATCACGATCATCTCCGGCACCGCGTCCTTGGCGATGCGCGACATGCGCGACACCAGGCCATTGTCGTTCCAGGTGTCGCTGCCGCTGCTGTCCAGGTGGTGGGAGACGCCGAAGGTCATCACCGACTTGATCCCGGCCCGGGCGTAACGCTCGATCTCCCCGGCCAGCTTCGACTCCGGAATGCGCATCACCCCCGGCATGCTCTTGATCGGCACAAAATCGTCGATCTCTTCCTCGACGAAAATCGGCAGCACCAGGTCGTTGAGGCTGAACTCGGTTTCCTGGAACAGGCTGCGCATCTGCTCGGAACGACGCAGGCGACGGGGACGGGCTTGGGGGAACTGGCTGGACATGGGATCTCCTCAGGGCAGGCCGAGTGAACAGGACCCGGGGTAAAAAAGCAGGGCAGCTTATGCCCGAAGCGGCGACGAGCACAAACCCCGCCCGGCCAAGACTGCGTTGCCACTTTGGTAACAATGCCGGCAAACCGCGGCGCGCAGGCCCGAGCGGCGCCGGGGTGCGACCAATGGCCGCCCCGCTTCACCGCGGGGTATTGAGCGCCACTGCCAGGATCAACCCTTTGAACGCAGCCGCGTCGAGGCGGTCGCCCGAAAGCAGGTGATTGGCCCGTCGGATGTTGCCATCCAGGCAACGGCGACGTTAGGTTACCCGCTGCCTGCCTGAACACTGAGTCGAGGACCGCCATGCCGACGCTGGTGAACGAAGAATCCCGCTGGATCGAGACGCCCCACGGCCGCCTGTTTTCCCAATGCTGGTCGCCGGCCGGCGAGCATCGCGAACAACGGCAAGCGCCCATCGTGCTGTTTCATGACTCCCTGGGCTGCGTGGCGCTGTGGCGAGACTTTCCGCAACGCCTGTGCCAGGCCACCGGGCGCGAGGTGCTGGCCTACGACCGGCTCGGCTTCGGCCGGTCCGATGCCTACCCGGGCGAGTTGCCCACGCACTTCATTCAAGACGAGGCCGAGCGCTTCTTGCCCCTGCTGCTGGCGCACTGGCGGGTCGAGCGCTTCGTCGCTTTCGGCCATAGCGTCGGCGGCGCCATGGCCGCCACCTGCGCCGCGCGTTATCCGCGGCAGTGCCAGGCCTTGATCACCGAGTCGGCCCAGGCCTTCGTCGAAGACCGCACCCGCCAGGGCATCCAACTGGCCAAGCAACAGTTCCAGGCCCCCGGGCAACTCCAGCGCCTGCACAGCTACCACGGCGACAAGGCGCCCTGGGTGTTGGCGGCCTGGACCGACACCTGGCTGTCGGCGGCGTTCGCGTCCTGGACCCTGGAAAGCGGCGTGGCCTCGATCGACTGCCCGCTGCTGGTGCTGCACGGCGCCGACGACGAATACGGCTCGCTGCTGCACCCTGAACGGATCGCCCGCCTGGCGAGCGCCCCTGCGCGCTGCCTGATCCTCGACGGCTGCCGCCACGTGCCGCATCGCGAGGCGATGGATCAGGTGCTGGAGGCGGTGCGCGAACATTTGCGGGGCGCTTGCCCAGCCTGGCCTGTGCCCTGATCCATCGCCCGACCAACCACTTCAGATCCCCATCCACGCTAGCGCCGCGGACGCAGCCCAGAAGCCGTCCGCCGGCAACGACATATCAAGGACCCGACATGCCGCTGATTTCGCAACGTGTAGAGCTCGCACGCAACGGGGCTAACGATAAGGTGATTTGCCGAATGGCGTCGGGTTGGGCAGTCATGGGCGACGTGCAATTCCTGCCCGGTTACTGCCTGCTGCTGCCCGACCCTGTCGTCCCCAGCCTGAACGACCTGAGTACCGAGGCCAGGACAACTTACCTGCTCGACATGGCCCGCATCGGCGATGCCGTTCTACAGGCAACCGGGGCCCTGCGCATGAACTATGAAATCCTCGGGAATTCCGAGCCGGAGCTGCATTGCCACCTGTTCCCGCGGTATGCCTCGGAGCCGGAACAAAACCGCAAGATGCCCGCCTGGTTCTACGACTGGAAGACGGCCATCCCTTACGCGGAACACACCCATGGGCCATTGCGCAAACGCATTGCTGAGTTATTGGGGGCATCGAGCCAGGACGCCTAGGGCGCTTGATGCCTTGGCAACCTGGCCCTGGGGAATGGGGAGAATCGCTGGCCAGGTGCGCCGCAGTGTGAAAAACCGGCGAGGGCTCTTCGTCAAATCAGGTGCCGGACGCTGCGCCAGCACCTGATCGACACGGTCTTACAGACTGCTCCTGACCGCCTCCAGCCCCGGCTTGCCGTCCACGGTGGCGACGTCCTTCAGCCAGGGTTCCAGTACCTCGGGATGGTCTTTCAGCCAAGCCCGCGCCGCCGCCTCGGGTTCCATCTTGTCGTCCAGGATCGAGCCCATGATGCTGTTCTCCATGCCCAGGGTGAAGCTCAGGTTCTTCAGCAACTGCCCGACGTTCGCGCACTCGTCCACATAGCCCTTGCGAGTGCTGGTGTAGACGGTGGCGTCGCCGAAGTCCGGGCCGAAAAAGTCGTCGCCGCCGGTGAGGAAGCGGATCTTGAACCGGGTGTTCATGGGGTGCGGTTCCCAGCCCAGGAACAGGATCGCGGTATCGCGTCGGATGGCCCGCTCCACTTGCGACAGCATGCCCGACTCGCTCGAAGCGACCACGCTGAAACCGGCGTCCTTGAGGCCGAAGGCATTCTGCTCGATGGCCTTGAGCACCGCATTGTTGCCACCGTCACCCGGCTCCAGGCCATAGATCCTGGCGTTCAGTTAGTCCTTGAATTTCGGAATGTCCGCGAAGTCCTTGAGCCCTTTGTTCCACAGCGCTTCCGGCACGGCCAGGGTGTACTTGGCGTGCTCCAGGTTGACCCGCACGATGTCGATCTTGCCAGCCTCGCGATAGGGTTTCAGGTCAGGCTCCATGGTAGGAATCCAGGTGCCCAGGAACACATCCATGTTGCGGCCTTCGGCGAGCGCCTTGTAGGTCAGCGGCACGCCCAGCAGGGTCACCTTGGTCTGGTAGCCCAAGCCCTTGAGCAAGGTGTTGGCGATGGCGGTGGTGGATTGAATGTCCGTCCAGCCGGGGTCGGACATCCTCACGGTCCGGCATTGCGCGGGCTCGGCGGCCGATACCACGACGGGAAGCGCCGCCAATGCACCCAGGAACAGCAACGATGCAACTTTCATTTGATGGACCCTCAAGGCAGATCTGGTTTTTTATGGGTTACGCCTGGTTATGTGAAAGCCTGCCTCACCGGCGTATGGCGATGGTTCGGGTGCAGTAGCCAGGATGGCTGGCACCCTGGTGCTGGCGGAAAAGCTCGGTAATGCGCGCCTCCACCCTCTCGGCAAAGGCATGGGGCTTGCCCGAGCGGGTATCAATGTTCATCAGCATCTGTTCGCTGACCGCCAAAGGCTCCGGCGAACCTTCGCGATAGAGGTTGTGCACCAGGTGCAGGCGCTTGCGGTCGCGGTCGAGGAACTGCGTGCGCACCTGCAGCGGATCGCCCAGCCTGGCCTGGGCCAGGTAGTTGATATGAGCTTCCAGGGTGAACAGGGTGTGCTCGGTGTCGGCGCGCCCCGCGGCGTCCAGGCCGATCCGCGCCATCAGCGCATCGGTGGCGTAACTGAAGATCAACAGGTAGAAGGCATCGCGCAGGTGCTCGTTGTAATCGATCCAGTCGCGCAGCACGGGGGTTCGATAAGTCAGCATGGGCTCGTCCTGTGGTTAACCGTGAGGGGTCAGAGATCCAGCTCCAGCACCGCGGAGCACGCCCGGGAGACGCAGACCATCAGGGTCCGGTTGCTGCTTCTCTCGGCCGTGCTCAACACGCTGTCGCGGTGCTCGGGAACCCCGGACAGCACGCGAGTCTCGCAGGAGGCGCAGGTGCCCTCCCGGCATGAACTCTCGACCCGCACGCCATTCGCCTCCAGTACCTGCAGGATGCTGCGGTCGGCGGGCACCTCCAGGCACTGGCCGCTGCGGGCCAGCTTGAGGGTGAAAGGCGCGTCGGCCTGGGCGGGGTCGATCTGGCGCGGCGAGAACCATTCGAAATGCACCTGCTCGGCGGGGTATTTTTTGGCCGCCGCCTCGACCGCCAGCATCAGCGGCATCGGCCCGCAGGTGTAGAGGTGCGCCTGCGCCGGCAAGCGAGCAACCGTGGCGGCGACGTCGAACAAGGCGCCGGCCTCCTCGTCCGTGTGCAGCGTGACCTTGTCGGCGTAAGCAGCGAACGGCTCCAGGAACGCCGCCCGCTCGCGGCTGCGCACCAGGTAGAACAGGTGCCAGGGACGGTCGTTGGCTTCGCACCAGAGGATCATCGACAGGATCGGTGTGATGCCGATGCCGCCCGCGAAGAACACCAGCTCGGTAGCGTCCTCGCACAGCGGGAAATGGTTGCGCGGCGGCGTCACCTCGAGCAGGTCGCCAACCCGCAGTTCCTGATGGATATAGCGCGAGCCGCCACGGCTGGCTGGCGCGAGCCCGACGCCGACCCGGTAGCGGTCGCGTCTTCGCGCGTCGTCACACAGCGAATATTGGCGCACCAGGCCATCGGGCAGGTGCAACTCTATATGCGCGCCGGGGGTAAAGGGCGGCAACTCGCCGCCGGCGGGGTCGCGCAGCTCGACGACCAGCGCCTCCCTGGCCGCGCTCGCGATACCCGCGACCCGTAATGTCAGGCGTTCCATCATGATTTCTGCCTCCAGGATTGGGGCCTCCTGCCCGCGTTCGCCCGGCAGGGAGCCTGCTCCCCGCCAGCCCTCGAACAAGCTTGCCGGCTCATTTGCGCCGCAGGTTCGCGGTGGTCTTGAGCATCGCCGTGATCAGCGCGTCGCGGGCCAGGGACAGCTCGGCCTGGCTGCCGTTGGCGGACTCGGCCGTCACGCCCTGCACCAGCAGCGCGGCGGTCTCGGCATCCAGCCGCGGGTCGCCCAGGTCGTCCCACCAGCGGTGGAAACTCGCGGTGTATTTCTCGCAGAACGATTCCAGCCCGCCGGGGCCGCCACCCAGGTGGAACAACAGGCTCGGCCCCATCGCCGCCCAGCGCAGCCCGGGCCCTGCCCACACCGCGGTATCGACGTCCTCGACGCTGGCCGCGCCGATCTTCACCAGGTGGATCGCTTCGCGCCACAGCGCCGCTTGCAGGCGGTTGGCGATGTGCCCCGGGACTTCGCGATGCACGCGGATGGTGACCTTGCCCACTAGCTCATAGAAGCGCTCCGCCGCCGCGACGGCCTGCGGCGCGGTGTGCTGGTTGCCCATGACTTCCACCAGGGGAATCAGGTGCGGCGGATTGAACGGGTGGCCGAGCACGAAGTGCGACGGGTCCTTCCAGCCGGCCTGCATTTCGCTCAACGGCAGGCCCGAAGCGGACGAGGCGACGACCGCCCCCGGCCGCAGCAGCGGTTCGATTTGCGCATACAGCGCGTGCTTGATGCCGATCCGCTCGGGAACGCTTTCCTGGATGAAATCGGCGTTGCGCACCGCCTCGGCGGCATCGCTGTGGAAGCTCAGTTCCCCCGGCGCGCCCGCCTTCACCAGCCCCAGCTCGACCAGGGTCGGCCAGGCATTCCGCACGTAGTCGCGTACCTCGTCTTCCATGCCCTGGGCAGGGTCGAAGACCGCCACGTTACGCCCGGAGGCCAGGAACAACGCGGCCCAGCTGGCGCCGATGACGCCGGCCCCCAGTACCGCCACATTTTTGAATTCGCTCATCAGAACAACCTCGGTTGGAGTGCAGAAGCGGCGGTCAATCCGCCGTCGATGACAAAACATTGGCCAGTGATGAACGTGGCCTGTTCGCTGGCGAGCCAGGCGACCAGCTCGGCCACGTCCTCGGGCCGCCCGAAGCGGCCGGCGGCATGCCGGGCCAAGGCATCGGCCTGGGCCCGGGCCGGGTCCCGGGCCAGGGAGAAAGCGTCTTCGGCCATCGCCGTCATGATCCAGCCCGGGCACACCGCGTTGCAGCGCACCCTGGGTCCGTGATCGACGGCGATGGAGCGCGTCAGGCCATGGACGAAAGCCTTGGAGGCGTTGTAGAGCGCCATGGACGGATCGGCGTTGAGACCGGAAATCGAGCCGATATTGACGATGCAGCCGCCCTGTTCTTGCATCAGCGGCAACACCGCGCGGCACAGGTTGAACGTGCCCTTGGCGTTGACCCCCATCAGCCGTTCCCAGTCCTGGTCGCTGGTGTCGATAAGGCTGCGCTCGATCTGTACCCCGGCGTTGTTCACCAGGATGGTCGGCGGGCCCAGTTCATCGAGCGTGCGTTGCAACAGCCGAGCGGCATCTTCTGTGCGCGAGACATCCGCCTGGACCCACAACACGCCGGCATCCAAGTCGGCCGGTCGCGCGCCGCGACCGCAGCTGGCGACGCGCGCCCCCAGCGCGAGGAACTTGTCGACGATGGCCCGGCCAATGCCGCGCCCGCCGCCGGTGACGATCACGATATCGTTGTGCATGGCCGTCACCCGTGCGCGAACATGACGTGGCGCACCGCGGTGTAGGCGTCGAGGGCGAACACCGACATGTCGCAGCCGTGCCCCGAGCCTTTCATCGCCGCCCAGGGCATTTCCGGGGTCGCCACGCCGTGGGTGTTGACCCAGGTAAAGCCGTAGCGCAGCCGGCTGGTGGCGTCCATGGCCCGCCCGTTGTCCCGGGTCCAGACCGAGGACGCCAGGCCATAGCGCCCGGCATTGGCGATGGCGACCGGGTCCTGGCCTTCGCCAAAGCGCGACACGCTGACCACCGGGCCGAAGATTTCGCAGGTGGCGATCTCGGCGTCCGGATCGACATTGGCCACCACCGTGGGTCGATAGAAGAAACCCGGACGATCCTCGGCATAGCCGCCGGCGACCACCTCGGCCCGGCCCCGCGCACGTTCGACGAAACCGGCCACGCGCTGGCGGTGCGCCTCGCTGACCAGCGGGCCCATTTCGGTACCCGCCTCGCGCTGGCTGCCGGTGCGGATCGACGCCGCCGCCTCGGCCAGCCCGGCGACCACCCGCTCGTAGACCGCGTCGGCCACCAACAGGCGGCAGGGTTGCGCGCAATCCTGGCCGGCATTGAAGAACGCCGTGGCGCGCAGGGTCGCGAGCAGTTTCTCGATATCGGCGTCGGCGAAGACGATCACCGGCGCCTTGCCACCCAGTTCCAGATGCACCTGGCGCAGCTGCCGCGATGCCGCGCGCATGGCCGCCGCGCCTGTGGCGGGCGAGCCGGTGATGCTGATGCCTTCGATCCCAGCAGCATTGACAAGACGATCACCGACACTCGCTCCTGCTCCGTTGATCAGGTTCACCACGCCCTTGGGCACCACGTCTTGCAGCAGTTCGGCCAGCCGCAACGTCGACAACGGTGTGACCTCCGAGGGCTTGAGCACCACGCTGCAACCGGCGGCCAGCGGCGCGGCAAGTTTCCAGGCCGCCATCATCAGCGGGTAGTTCCACGGCGCGATGGCGGCGATCGGCCCGAGCGGGTCGCGGCGGATCAGGCTGGTGTGCCGCGCCACGTATTCCCCGGCGGCGACGCCCGACAGGGTGCGCGCCGCGCCGGCGAAGAAACGCACGCTGTCCACGGTCAGCGGTAGTTCGTCGTCGAGGGCCGACGGCCAGGGCTTGCCGACGTTGGCGCTGTCCAGTGCGGCCAGCTCCGGCCCGTGGGCCTCGATCAGCGCGGCGATGTCCAGCAGCAACGCGGAGCGCGCAGCGGGTGTAGTCCGCGCAAAGCTGCAAAAAGCTTCCTCGGCCGAACGCACGGCGGCGTCCACTTGCTCCTGGCTCGCTTCGTTGACCAAGGCGATCTGTTCGCCGCTGGCCGGGTCGAGGACCGGCAATGCCTGGCCCTCGCCCTGCAGCAGCTCACCGTTGATGAGCATTCGGGTATGCATGAAGACTTCTCCAGCAAATGGGTTGTCAGAACTCGACCTGGTCGCCGCCCTTGAGCCCGAGGCGCACCCGCGCTTCAGCCGGCGTGGCGACCTTGAGGCCGAGGCTCTCGACGATGGAGCGGACCTTGGTCACCTGCTCGGCATTGCTTTTCGCCTTCTCGCCCGGGGCGATGTACAGGCTGTCTTCCAGGCCGACCCGCAGGTTGCCGCCCAGCAGCGCGGCCTGGGTGGCGAAGGGCATCTGGTGCTTGCCGGCCGCTAGCACCGACCACTCGTAGTCCTTGCCGAACAGCTTCTGGGCGACGGTGTGCATGTGCATCAGGTTGTCCAGATCGGCGCCGACGCCGCCGAGCACGCCGAACACCATCTGCACCAGGAACGGTGGCTTGACCCAGCCCTGCTCGATGATCCACGCGAGGTTGTAGAGGTGGCCGAGGTCGTAGCACTCGAACTCGAATCGCGTGCCGTGGCCGTCCCCCAACGCCTTCACGATGTATTCGATGTCGGCGAAGGTGTTACGGAAGATGAAGTCGCGGGTGCTGTCGAGAAAGGCCGGTTCCCACTCGTGCTTCCAGCTCGAATATCGGTCCTTCATCGGGAAGATGCCGAAGTTCATCGAGCCGACGTTCAGCGAGGCCATTTCCGGGCTCAGGCTCACCGCCGCGCGCAGGCGTTCTTCCCGGGTCATGCCGAGGCCGCCGCCGGTGGAGACGTTGAGCACGGCGTCGCTGCGGTCCCTGATCTGCCCCATGAAGTCGCGGAACAGTTCGGGGCGCGGATCGGGCTTACCGGTCTGCGGATGACGGGCATGCAGGTGGATGATCGACGCGCCGGCCTGCGCCGCCTCGATGGACGAGCGGGCGATCTCGTCGGGGGTGATGGGCAGGTATTGCGACATGGTCGGTGTGTGCACGCCGCCGGTGGTGGCGCAGGTAATGATCACGGGCTTGGACATGGTTGTTCTCACCATTGCATTTGTTGGACTTGGGCGGTCAGTCCGCCGTCGAGGACCCACAGCTGGCCCGAGGCGTACCGGGCTTCGTCGCCGGCCAGCCAGTTCACCAGGTTGGCGACGTCTTCCGGGGTGCCGTAGCGGCGCATGGGGTGCACGTTGCGCACCGCCTGCTCCAGGCTCTGGATATCCCCCTGGTCGCGAAAGAAGCCGCGCAACATCGGGGTGTCCACGTAGCCGGGGCATACCGCGTTGACGCGGATGCCCTCCGGGCCGTGGTCACAGGCCATGGCGCGGGTCAGCGCATGCACCGCGCCCTTGCTCGCGCAGTACGCTGCCAGGCCTGGGTCGGCGATGAAGCCGTCGTAGGAGCCGAAGTTGACGATGCTCGCCGAACCGCTCTTGCGCAGCAGCGGCAGGGCGAATTTCGAGACCAGGAAAGTGCCGGTGACGTTGACCGCGAACAAGCGGTTCCAATCGGCCAGGCTGGTGTGCTCGATGGTCTTCTCGATCTCGATGCCGGCGGCGTTCACCAGTACGTCGAGCTGGCCCGCCTGCGCCTCGACCGCGACCATGGCCTGGCGCGCGTCCTCTTCCGAGCTGACATCGAGCGCGATGAAACGGGCGCCCGGCACCGGCTGCGATTCGTTCAGGTCGGCGGCGAAGACTGTCGCCCCCTCCTTCAGGAAGCGCGCGCAGATGGCGCGACCGATGCCGCCCAGGCCGCCGGTGACCAGGGCCACTTTGCCGGCCAGAGCAGCGCTCACGACTCGACTCCCTGACCGTAGGCATCCAGCACCAGGCCATGGAAATGATGCAACGCATGCTCGGATTTGCCCGAGCCGTTGGGGTCGGTGACGATCCGCCCCTGCTCGAAGGCCGGGGTACGCATGCCGCGCTGGACGTTCTCCACCAGGGCGATGTCCTCGACCTGCAGCACTTCGTCGAGGTAACGGATGGCTTCGCGCTCCATCTCGTTCGCCTCGGGCGTCTCGAGGTAGAAGTCGTAGGTTTCGTAGGTCAGGTCGGGCCCGACGGGAACGATGTGCAGCACGATCATCGAGCTGCGCCCCGGGTAGCGCATCAGGCAGGTGTTGGGCCACAGCCACCAGACCGCGTGGGTCCGCACCTTGGCCTGGGAGGTGTCGTAGGCGCTGTTCTGGCCGTTGCCGGCCTCGGCCATGTGGCTGGAGTAGATGCCGTGGGTCTGTACCCGGTAGGTGTCCATGTCCACCAGGGTGCAGAAGTCCTTGTGCGCCGTCGGGCAGTGGTAACACTCGAGGAAGTTGTCGACGACGTTCTTCCAGTTCGACTTGATCGCATAGGTCAGCCGATGGCCGAACGTCAGGTTGGCGATGTCCGGCGCCCAGTGCAGGATTTCCTCCTGCAGCGCGCCCGACTGCTCCCGCAGCTGGCGCGCGCCGGGGTCGAGGTTGACGAAGATAAAGCCACAGAACTCCTCCACCTGCACCGGGCTGAGGTGGATCTCGCCCTTGTCGAAATCCTTCAGGCCACCGACATGGGGCGCGCCGCTGAGCTGGCCGTTCAGCCCATAGCACCAGGAGTGGTACGGGCAGATGATGCGGTTGACCTTGCCTTCGCCCGACAGCACCGGATGCGCCCGGTGCTTGCAGACGTTGTAGAAGGCCCGCAGTTGGCCGTCGTGGTCGCGCACCACGGCAATCGGGTTGCCGGCGATTTCCGCGGTGGTGTAGGTGCCCGGCTCGCGGACCTTTTCCACGTGGCAGACCCACTGCCAGGATTTGCCGATGATCTGCTGCTGGTCCAGGCGAAACCATTGCGGATCGACGTACGCATCCGCACGCAGGGACTGCGAGACCAGCGGGTCCGGGTGATACCCCCGGGCGATGTTCTCGAGCTGTACTTGGGAGATGACTTCAGACATATCAGCGGCCTTCCGGTACAAGGATTTCTTGGATTTGGGTGCTTGTCTCGGAGCCGATAGTGGTCGTCCTGGCCGCTGGAAGTTATGCAGGATTCGACGCGTTTTGTTGCTTTTTGGCCGGTGTCGTTTTCAGGTATGCGCGGTCGAATCGCGACCTGCCAGAGCACCGCGCACGGCCGCCCGGCGCGGCAGGGCCACGCAGGCCAATCAGTTCAGGCAGGCAGAAAAATCAAAGCCGGGAACGGCGGCCTCAGGAGGTGACCTGGTGCATCGGCCAGGCCCGGAACTCGAACGGGATGCGCCCGTCGAGCCGGTCGCGGCGCGGCGTGAGACCGAAGCGCTCGCGATAGATACGGCTGAAATGGGATTGATTGGGGAAGCCCGAGGCCACGGCGATTTCCATCAGCGACATGTCGGTCTGGGTCACCAGGCAACGGGCGCGATCCAGGCGGATATCACGGTAATAGAGCGCGGGGCTCTTCTGCACGATCTGGTGGAACAGCCGGTCCAGCTGCCGCTGGGAGATACCGATGCGCTCGCAGATGGCGGGAATCGCCACCGCCTCCTCCAGGTTCTGCTCCATGATGCGAATCGCCTGTTTCACCAGGTCCGGTACGGTATTGCCCAGCGGCTGCGGCGCCTCCGGGTTCTGCTGGGTGCCCAGCGGCCGCAGGCGTTCGTGGAACAGGTAGCGCGCTGTCTCGTTGGCCAGGGTGTCGCCGTGCAGGGAGCGGATGATATGCAACGAACAATCGGTGGAGGCCGCGCCGCCGCAGCAGGTGATGCGCTTGCCATCCATCACCAGCATGTCCTCACAGATCTCCACCTCCGGGTACAGTTCCTTCAACGAATCGATATGCTCGTAGTGGCCGGTGGCGCGCTTGCCATTGAGCAGCCCGGCCTCGGCCAACAGATACACCCCGGTGTCCAGCGCCCCCAGCAACACCCCCGCCCTCGCCCACCCCCGCAACGCGGCGCCAAGGGCCGGACTGTGCAGGGTCTCGGGATTCCAGCTGGACGACAGCAGCACCATGTCGGGCACCTGCTGCACCTGCGCCAACGCCTGGGTGTCGACCGACATCGCGTTGCTGGCCACCACCGCACCGCCGGCCATCGACACCACTTCCCAATGGAAGTGGGTGTGCCCGCTCAAGTAATTCGCCGCGCGAAACGGATCGATAAACGCCGAGGTCGCGGCCAGGTTGTAGTGAGGGAACACTACGATGAGGATCGAGAAGGGAGCGACAGGCTCGGCGGGCATACGCGATCACCTCGGGGTGGGGGGAGTTCGCGTAACAAATACCACAGATTGCTTGGCCCGACGTGGCGACTGCAACCTGGCGTATTCCGGAATTTTCGCCAGGGATCCGGGTAAAGCCAAAGCGGGCATCAGTGTCCGTTGGGGGTCGTTCAGGGCCTGGGGCATGACCAGATACCTATGTGCGTTTCGCAATCCGATGCAGCGCTGTGATTGGCCTGGAGGGGCCTCGATCCAGGCCGCCCGGGTTTGGCTTTCGCCCATCCCGTTGAGGGAAATCCCTCATTGCGGGAGCTATGTCGCACTACTAGGATGGATCTCGCACCGGCCCATTCGAAGGAGAAAACCATGGCTACCCCGCAGAGTGACGACAAGCGCCCAACCCCGGACCAGGCAGAGGACAATGCTTTTTTCCCCTCGCCCTATTCGCTCAGCCAATTCACCGCTCCCACATCCGATCTCAGTGATGCCGACTACCCCAATCCCTACACAGGCGGCCGCTGGAAGATTCTGCTGATCGGCGCCGATGAGCGCTATCTGCTCACCGACAACGGCACGATGTTTTCCACCGGCAACCACCCGGTCGAGACCCTGTTGCCCATGTATCACCTCGACAAGGCCGGTTTCACTTTCGATGTCGCGACGCTGTCCGGAAACCCGGTGAAGTTCGAGTTCTGGGCCATGCCCTCGCAAGACACCGAGGTGAAGGGCTTCTACGCCAAGTACCGTGAGCAGTTCAAGCAACCGCTCAAGCTGGCTGACGTGATTGAACAGGCCCTGGGCGAAGACTCGGACTACATCGGTGTCTTCATACCGGGCGGCCACGGTGCCCTGATCGGCTTGCCGGAAAGCGCCGAGGTGAAGTCTGTCCTGCAATGGGCGGTCGACCAGGACAAGTTCGTCATTTCCCTGTGCCACGGTCCGGCGGCGCTGTTGGCGGCGGGCATCGATGAGTCGAAGCATTCCTACATTTTCTCCGGCTACAAGATCTGCGCGTTTCCCGACGCCCTCGACGCGCAGACGCCCGACATCGGCTACATGCCGGGGCACCTGACCTGGAAGTTCGGCGAGCAGTTGCAGGCGCTGGGGGTCGAGATCGTCAATCAGGATATTTCCGGGGCAACGCTCAGGGACCGCAAGCTGCTGACGGGCGACAGCCCATTGGCGGGCAATAACCTGGGCAAGCTGGCCGCTGACGCACTCCTCAAAGAGGTCGCGGCAGGGTGAACGACGGGGCTGCCGAGGCGGCCATGCGCGCCGCTCTCGAGATCGAGTCAGCGCGCAAGCTCGAGTCGATCCAGGCGGCTGTCCGCGGGTTCGCAGGGCCCTACGGCTATGACCGATTCGTGCTGTTTTCCGCGTCTTCGGCAAACGAGGACGTGGTTGAGCGAATCTATTGGGTCGAAGGTGATTGGCTCGGCGACGGTCAAGGCGTCGATGCCCAGACCTACGTTCGGCGTTGCCCGGTGACTCGCCATATCCTGAATGCCCGCGAAGCCTTCTTCTGGAAGAAAGAGCCAGGCCAGGGAAAGGAGCGCTACCAGGTGATTCGTTCTCCCGGCGGCCCGGGGGTTCAGGGGTTGCAGGTGCCGGTGTTCGGCCCGCTGGGGCTTGAAGGCGCCATGAGCCTGGGCGGCGAGTCGGTGGATGGATCGGCGCGAGTGCGCCTGGGCTTGAGCCTTGTCGCGGCGGCGGCTTTTTTCTCCGCGCGCCGGTTGCTCGAGGCGCCAGCGGGCAAAGCGTTGGGAAGCCTTTCGCGGCGAGAACGTGAAGTGCTGGCGTGGACAGCGGCCGGACGGCGGCACGCGGATATTGCGGCAACCCTCGGCTTGTCGGAGCGTACGGTGGAAAATCATTTGCGCTCGGCGCGACGACGCCTGGGAGTGGCGACGACAGCCCAAGCCATCAGGATGGCGATTCGTAACGGCGAAATAGAGGGTTGAACAAAAGCGGGAAGAGTCGACGAAGGTGCGCCCGAATGGGCGCACCTTTTTTTACAGCGTTATTTCCAGAACCCGAGCGCACTCAGTTCCAGGGACGATCGCCGTGCTCGTCCTTGACCCGGGTCGGCAGGCCCATCACGTCCAGCGCCTTGAGGAACGGCTCGGCCGGCAGTTCCTCTACGTTGACCATGCGTTGCACGTCCCACTCGCCACGGGCCACCAGCAGGGCCGCAGCCACGGGCGGCACGCCAGCGGTGTAGGAGATGCCCTGGCTGTCGGTTTCGGCGAAGGCTTCTTCGTGGCAGGCCACGTTGTAGATGAACACTTCGCGCGGCTGGCCGTCCTTGGTGCCCTTGACCAGGTCGCCGATGCAGGTCTTGCCGGTGTAGCCCGGCGCCAGCGAGGACGGATCGGGCAGCACGGCCTTGACCAGTTTCAGCGGCACCACTTCCAGGCCTTCGGCGGTCTTGACCGGTTGCTCGGAGAGCAGGCCGAGGTTTTTCAGCACGGTGAACACATTGATGTAGTGCTCGCCGAAGCTCATCCAGAAGCGCACGTTGGGCACGTCGAGGTTCTTCGACAGCGAATGCACTTCGTCGTGGCCGGTCAGGTACAGGTTCTGCGAGCCCACGACCGGCAGGTCGTCGGTGCGCTTGACTTCGAACATGGTGTTGCTGGTCCACTGGCTGTCCTGCCAGCTCCATACCTGCCCGGTGAATTCGCGGAAATTGATTTCCGGATCGAAATTGGTGGCGAAATATTTGCCGTGGGAACCGGCATTGACGTCGAGGATGTCGATCGAGTCGATGCGGTCGAAATACTGTTGCTTGGCCAGCGCCGCATAGGTATTGACCACGCCCGGGTCGAAGCCCACGCCGAGGATGGCGGTGACGTTCTTCTGCTGGCATTCCTCGAGGTGTTTCCACTCGTAGTTGCCGTACCAGGGCGGCGTCTCGCAGACCTTGCCCGGTTCTTCGTGGATCGCGGTGTCCAGGTAAGCCACGCCGGTATCGATGCAGGCACGTAGCACCGACATGTTGAGGAAGGCCGAGCCGACGTTGATGACGATCTGCGATTCGGTCTCGCGGATCAGCGCCTTGGTCGCTTCGATGTCCAGCGCATTGAGCGCAAACGCTTTGATTTGTGCGGGCTGTTTAAGGCTGCCCTTGGCCTTGACGCTGTCGATGATGGCCTGGCATTTGGAGATGTTGCGCGACGCGATAGCAATACGACCGAGTTCGTCGTTGTGCTGCGCGCACTTGTGGGCCACCACCTTGGCGACACCTCCTGCACCAATGATAAGAACGTTCTTCTTCAATTTCTTTATCTCTCCTTTCTGCCCGCTTACGAGAGGCTGGACAGGTAGTCTTCGAAACCAAACTCACGAACCACCTCGACGCTGCCGTCGAGTTGTTTCACTACGATGGACGGCATTTTCAGGCCGTTGAACCAGTTTTTCTTGACCATGGTGTAGCCCGCTGCGTCAACGAACGACAGCCGATCGCCGATGGTCAGCGGACGATCAAATGGGTATTCGCCGAAGATGTCTCCGGCCAGGCAGGACTTGCCGCACACCATGTAGGTGTGTTCGCCCGAGCTGGGCGCCAGCTTGGCGTTCAGGCGGTAGATCAACAGGTCGAGCATGTGCGCTTCGATGGAGCTGTCGACCACGGCCAGGTGCTTGCCGTTGTAGAGAGTGTCGAGCACGGTGACTTCCAGCGAGGCGCTCTGGGTGATCGCCGCTTCGCCCGGCTCCAGGTAGACCTGCACGCCGTATTTCTCGGAGAACGCCTTGAGGCGCGCGCAGAACTCGTCCAGGGCATAGCCTTCGCCGGTGAAGTGGATGCCGCCGCCGAGGCTGACCCATTCGACCTTGTGCAGCAGGTGGCCGAAGCGTTCCTCGATGGTGCCCAGCATCTGGTCGAACAGGCCGAAGTCGCCGTTCTCGCAGTTGTTGTGGAACATGAAGCCTGTGATCTGCTCGATCACCGCTTCGACCTTGACCGGGTCCCATTCGCCCAGGCGGCTGAACGGACGCGCCGGGTCGGCCAGCAGGTAGTCGGAGCTGCTCACCTGGGGGTTGACCCGCAGGCCGCGGACCTTGCCCTCGGAGGCGGCGGCAAAACGCTGCAACTGACCGATGGAGTTGAAGATGATCTTGTCGCAGTTCTCGAGCATCTCGTCGATTTCGTCGTCGGCCCAGGCCACGCTGTAGGCGTGGGTCTCGCCGGCGAACTTCTGCCGGCCGAGCTTGAGCTCGTAGAGCGACGACGAGGTGGTGCCGTCCATGTACTGCTCCATCAGGTCGAACACCGACCAGGTGGCGAAGCACTTGAGCGCCAGCAGGGCCTTGGCCCCGGACTGTTCGCGCACGTAGGCGATCTTTTCCAGGTTGCCGAGCAGTTTCTGTTTGTCGATGAGGTAATACGGCGTTTTGATCATTTCGAGGCCTCCGGCCAGGCCAGCCAAAAAAAGGATGCGCATTGTGCCTTCCCTGGCGGCATATCGAAAGGGCGGACAGTCAGTTCGCCGAGTCAACGCTGAGTCTCATCTGCGGCGCGCGCCGCCCGCGGGTCCGTTCCGGGCCCCGGCGGATACCCCGGGGGGCATCATCCCTGGCGTCGCGTGCGCCGTGCACGCTGTCGATGGCTAGAAAACCACGGCCTGATGACAAATACGCTAAGGGCTCGAACCGCCCTGCGCGCCCGGTGCGCAGGCAGCCCCACGACGGGCGGTCATCGGTCGATCTGGGCGACCCTGCCCGGTCCTTCGCTTTGCGCGAACACGTACCTGTTTTTCCCCAGTTTCTTGGCCAGGTACATGGCCTGGTCCGCGGCACGCAACAGCTGGTCCGCCTCCACCCCATGGGTCTGGTAGAACGCCGCGCCGAGACTGGCGGAGACGTCGGCCCTCACCCCCGAGATCGTCAGGGGCTGGCCGACCACATGAATGATCCGGTCGAGAATCGGCGCCACTTCGTCGATCGACCCAAGGTCATCCAAGACGACCACAAACTCATCGCCCCCCACCCGCGCCAGGAGGTCGCACACCCTCAAACAGGACTGCAGGCGATCGGCGACTATTTTCAGCAACTGATCGCCCGCCGCGTGCCCCAGGTTATCGTTGACCGACTTGAAGCCGTCCAGGTCCAGATAACAGACCACCACCTTGGCGTTGCGCCCTTGCGCTCTGTCGAGAATCTCATCGAGCTTCATGCCCAGCAGCCTTCTGTTGGGAAGGTGGGTCAAGGGGTCGTACATGGCGATTTCCTGCAGCTTTTTGCGCTGCTGATCCAGGGCCGTCAGGGAGTACGCGAGCCAGGCCACCAGCGTTGCCCCCAGCAGGACAAGCAACGCCTCGAACAGCAGCAGGCCGGTATTGCGCCAGTCGGCGATCCGCGAAACCCGAAGTTCCCACTGCGCTTCGTACAGGGTCAGCGGAATGCGTACAGCCTCCACATCCAAGGGCGCGGCGGATGCCTGGATCAGTTCTTCCTGCCCGGTTTCCGGGTTCACCCCGGAAAACCTGTAGGCATAACCCAGTTGCTCCAAAGACGGCAAATCGGAGTCGGCGAAGGCATCCGGAAACTTCAAGGTCACGACGGTAAAACCCCAGAAGTACTTCTTGCCATCCGGCTCTTGCAGGAACACCGGCAATGTCCCGATCGCGCCCTGCGGCCCCTGGATCAAGGTGAACGGCCCGCGAAAGCGCAACTCGCCCTCGCGAATGTTCTTGATGACGTCGACCCGGTCCTTGCCCTCGAAAAGATCATGGTTCTTGACCAGGATATTGGGCGCGGCCGGCTCTATTTGCCGGATCACGCCCTGCGGCGCCAGCGACAAGGCGAAAGCGCCCTTGTACATAGGCAGCATGTAGCGCACCAGCCGATTGAAGTGCGGCACGCTGCCCTCCCCCTGATGGACCATCACCGCCAAGGTATTGGTCGACGACAAGGCGTGCTGGATGACTTTCTCGATCGAGCTGGCGTAACTGCCGGCTATTTGCAGGGTGTGGGCCGACTCGGCCTCACGCGCGGCTGCGTTCAACTTGACGACAATCAAAGCCCCCGCCAACACACACAGGACAAACACCGCCACCGAGACTTTTATCTTGTCCAGGCCTGAGAACACCTTGGTTACCACTTCTTGCATCACCGGCACCCTGTTTTATGGTTATGGGTCGTAGGGTTCCCGACAGAGGGTAAACGCGTTTTTCGCCTCGTCAGACCAAGGAGATCGCCCTCATTCTTCATTTCTTTATGTCGGCCCGGGCTCGGGAGGTTACCGGGAAGCGCTGCCGTTGACCCTGGCGATGTACCGAGGTTCCGTGCGCCCTTTGCCGCTGCGGGCGTGCGGCAGATGGATAAGGCGCTGCGCAGCTGCTTGGCGCCATTGGCCCGGCAACCTGCCAGCGAACACCGGAGCGACAGGGCTCGGTGGTGGCGAACATCAGGTTTCTCCCGAGACCGTTGTTCTTACTGGTTGAATGCGCCCAGGCGGCAGCCCTGCGAGGCCTGCGGATAAGTGTAGACGTCCGGCGGTTCGCGAAACCCCAGGCAGGGAACCCCGGTAAACGATGCCCCTGGGCCGGACGCTGGCGGCGACAGCGCTAGCCGGGGGGCTTGATTCGGGACGGGGCGGCCGGTGCACAACCGGCCGTGCGGGTCAGCGAGGCAGGATCGGCGGCTCAGTGCAGCGAGGATCGATGCGCCTTGCCATCACGAGCGGGTCTTCACGGTGATGAACATGTGCAGGCGATCGTGGATCTCCTGGAGGGTGTGGCGGAACGGTTCATGTGTGTCGCTGGTGGCCGGGTCGGCGAAATTCCACACCAGCACCTCGCCGGAGGACGGCATCCGCGCCGCCTCTTCCGACGACTTGTCGCACAGGGTGATGACATGATGGAACTGCTGCCCGGCGAACTCGTCGAGGGACTTGCTGCGCAGCCCGTCGGTGTCGATGCCGATATGTTCCAGGGACTCCAGGGTGCGCGGGTCGATCTCGCCGGCCACCAGGCCGGCGCTGAAGGCTTCGAAATGCTCGGCATCGGCGTGGCGCAGCAGCGCCTCGGCCATCAGCGAGCGGGCATCGTTTCTGGCGCAGACGAACAGCACGCGGCGTGTGTCGCTCATGGTATGGCTTCCCCCTGTTTCGGACAGCAGGGATAGTGCCCTCGCTCATCGCACTTTTTATGACAGCCAATGGTTTCGCCGGGCAGATTACCGACCGATGAGGTGCGCGAACGCCGCGGCGCCGGTCGACGCCGACGCGATTTGAGAAGAGGAAAAAGATTGGGCCAGAGCCCGGCGCCGGCGGCAGGCAGGCCCCACCGGAGCGCTGGAGGCGGAGAACAACCGGCAATCAGTTGTTACAAATCAGGCCGTGCAACACCCCCAGGCGCAGGCCTGGCTCGGAGGGGGTCATGTGGGCGACGCCGAACACCTTGAACGCCGCCAGCATCACCGCCAGGCCGCCGGGCAGGATGCTCTGGCGGTGGGGCGGCAGGCCCGCCAGGCGCAGGCGCTTGACGTGCCCCGCGTCGAGCAGGCGCAGCGACAGGCGCAACAACCCGCCGTAGGTGATGCCGTCCTGGCCGTAGTCGTTGAGGCCGTTGGCCTTGAGCACCTTGGCCAGCAGCCGTGCGGTCCCGGACGAGCCGATGGCCTGCTGCCAGCCCAGTTCGCGATAGCGCCGGGCGACTTTCTCGAACTGCAGGCTGGCCACGCGCTCGGCTTCCTGCAGGGCCTGGGCCGACACCGCGCCGCCGGAAAAATAGCGGGTGCCGAAGGTGCCGCTGCCGATGGCGATGCTCTCGGTGAGCAGGGGCTGGGCGCCCTGCCCCAGGATCAGCTCGGTGGAACCGCCGCCGATGTCCACCACCAGGCGCATGCTCTCGCTGCCCGGCACGGTGTGGGCCACGCCGGCATACACCAGCCGCGCCTCTTCGTGCCCGGAAATGACATCGATGCGAAACCCCAGGTGACGCTCGGCGCTGGCCAAAAACAGCGGTGCGTTGTCGGCTTCGCGCACCGCGCTGGTGGCCACCGCCCGCACCCGCCCGGCCTCGAAACCGCGCAGCTTCTTGCCGAAACGCGCCAGCGCCTGCCAGCCCCGGTCCAGGGCCAGCTCGTCCAGCGTGCCGCCCTGGAAGCCTTCGGCCAGGCGCACCGGCTCGCGCAGGGTCTTCACTTCCTGGATCATGAACCCCTGGTTGCGCATGACCGGCTGGCCGATCATCAAGCGAAACGCATTGGACCCAAGATCGATGGCTGCGAACAGCGAGGCGTCGCCTTTCATGGGGGGGTTCCTTGCCGGTTCATCCACTGGCAGGCCGCGGCCTGCCGACTGCTCGAAGGGGGTTGCGGCGATCTTGCCATGGCCTCCATGACGCCAAGATGACAGCCGCGCGGCTTTTGCAAGGAACGCGCCCGAACCGCGAAAAAGCCCCCCAGGCAGACGTTTTCCAGGCGCCCGGCCCGCCACCACTTCGTCATAAACCCCGCTTAACATCGGCGCCGCCACCCTCGACGCGAGTTATTCACCATGCCTTCGACCCAGGAAATGCTGATGCAGCGCATCCATCGCGAGCTGCTCGATCACAGTGACGAAGAGTTGGAACTGGAACTGCTGGAGGACGGACACGACCTCGACGAGCTGTTCCATGAGCACATCCAGGACAGCAGCGAGAAGGAAGCGCGGCGCCACTATTTCAGCGAGCTGTTCCGCCTGCAGGGCGAGTTGGTGAAGCTGCAGAGCTGGGTGGTCAAGAGCGGGCACAAGGTGGTGATCCTGTTCGAGGGCCGCGATGCCGCCGGCAAGGGCGGCGTGATCAAGCGCATCACCCAGCGCCTCAACCCACGGGTGTGCCGGGTCGCCGCCCTGCCCGCGCCCAACGACCGCGAGCGCACCCAGTGGTATTTCCAGCGCTACGTGTCGCACCTGCCGGCGGCCGGCGAAATCGTCCTGTTCGACCGCAGCTGGTACAACCGCGCCGGGGTCGAGCAGGTCATGGGCTTTTGCAACGCCGACCAGTACGAAGAGTTCTTCCGCACCGTGCCGGAGTTCGAGCGGATGCTCGCCCGCTCGGGCATCCAGCTGATCAAGTACTGGTTCTCCATCTCCGACCAGGAGCAGCACCTGCGCTTTCTCAGCCGCATCCACGACCCGCTCAAGCAATGGAAACTCAGCCCGATGGACCTGGAGTCGCGCCGGCGCTGGGAGGCCTACACCAAGGCCAAGGAAATCATGCTGGAGCGCACCCACATCAGCGAGGCGCCGTGGTGGGTGGTGCAGGCCGACGACAAGAAGAAGGCCCGCCTCAACTGCATTCACCACCTGCTCGGGCAGATGCCGTACGAGGAAGTCGAACAACCGATGATCGAGCTGCCGCAACGCCTGCGCCAGGAAGACTACAGCCGCAGCCCGACGCCGCCGGAACTGATCGTGCCGCAGGTGTATTGAGGCGGGTCGCCGGACAACCTCGCCGCCCTTGCCTGGCTGTCCGAGTGCAGCCAGGCCCCTGCAACTGTCATCATTTTGTCATTATTCACGGCGACACTCGGCTTATCTACACCGCGTGCTCTCCTTTAAAGCTGCCCTCCTGGGCGGTTTTTTTTTGCTCGGCGCTTCCCCTGCGCGCCTGAGCGGTTCGAGTTCGAGAACGTCGTTCTACAAGCGCAGGCTGCCCTCGATGCAGGTCACCGTCGCGCCGCCGATCCAGATCTCGTCGCCCACCTGCTCGACCTGGATGCGCCCGGCGCGGCCCATGCTCAGGCCCTGGCTGACCACGTAAGACACCGGCGCCAGACCGGCGCCCAGCAACCACTGGGCAATGCCGGCGTTGAGGCTGCCGGTGGCCGGGTCTTCGGGCATGCCGTCGCCAGAAATAAAAGCGCGCACCTCGAACTGCGCCGCGTCGCCGTCACGCTCGGCGTTCCAGGGCGCGATCACCCCCACCGCCAGCCCCTTGAGCCGGGCATGGTCGGGTTGCATGTCCAGCACCTGATCGCGCTCGGCCAGCAGCACCGCCAGCCAGCCGGCGCCGTTGTCCACCCATTGCGCGTCGACGATGGCCCCCGGCGCCAACCGCAGGCCCTGGCACACCTGCTCCAGCAGCCCGGTCTCGACCGGACCGGACTTGAGCAGGGGCGGCGCAAGAAACGCCAGCTCGCCGCCGTTGCGGCGAATACGCACCAGGCCCACGCCGCACTCCTGGACGATCTCCTCGCCCTTGGGCACGCCGCCGGCCTCGAGCCAGGCATGGCAACTGCCGAGGGTCGGATGGCCGGCGAACGGCAACTCGCCCAGGGTGGTGAAGATCCGCAGGCGATAGTCGGCGCGCGGATCGCGGGGTTCGAGAATGAAGGTGGTCTCGCTGAGGTTGGTCCAGTTGGCGAAGGCCGCCATGCGCGCCTCGCTCAACTCGTCGGCGCCGAGCACCACCGCCAGCGGATTGCCCTTGAGCGGCTCGCGGCTGAAGACATCCACCTGCTTGAAATCGAAACGGCTCATTGCGGGTCCTTGGCTGATGAGATGAGACAGAAAATGGCCAGCCTGTAGCTCAATAGGCGGGGGCAAAATCGCGCCCTGTAGCCGCTGGCGAAGCCTGCGTACGGCGACGCAGTCGTCGCAAAAGAGGCCGACGCGTTGTGCCAGACAAGCCGCGCCGCCGTTCGCAACCTGCGGCAGCGGCGACAGGGTCAGGTGGAAGTCAGACGGGCTTGGGGATTTCCAGGCCGCGGATCACCGCCGGTCGGGCGAGGAAACGCTCGAGCACGCGCTGTACGTTAGGGAAGTCCTTGAAGCCCACCAGGTCGCCGGCTTCGTAGAAACCGATCAGGTTGCGCACCCAGGGAAAGGTGGCGATATCGGCGATGGTATAGCGCTCGCCCATGATCCAGTCGCGGCCTTGCAGGCGGCCTTCGAGCACGCTCAGCAAGCGCCGGGATTCGGCAACGTAACGGTCGCGCGGGCGCTTGTCCTCGTAGTCCTTGCCGGCGAATTTATTGAAGAACCCCAGCTGGCCGAACATCGGGCCGATGCCGCCCATCTGGAACATCAGCCACTGCAAGGTTTCGTAGCGCGCGGCGGAGTCCTGGGCCAGCAACTGCCCGCTCTTGTCCGCGAGGTAGATCAGGATCGCCCCGGACTCGAACAGCGCCAGCGGCTGGTCGCCCGGGCCGTGGGGGTCGAGGATCGCCGGGATCTTGTTGTTCGGGTTCAGCGAGAGGAACTCGGGGGACATCTGGTCATTGCTCTCGAAACCGACGCGATGCGGCTCGTAGGGCAGCCCGATCTCTTCGAGCATGATCGAGACCTTGACGCCGTTGGGGGTCGGCAAGGAATACAGCTGGATCCAGTCGGCGTACTGCGCGGGCCATTTCTGGGTGATGGGGAATGCAGAGAGGTCGGTCATGACAGGCTTCCGATGACAGTCAGATGAAAGACCGTGGCCCGGGACCGGGCGGCGACGGCGCTTGATTATAGGCATCGGTCGGCGGCGTGCATTCTTAAATTGGAAACATCCGGTGGTTAAGCTCCCCGGCAGCCGGAGTACGGTGCGGATAAAGTAACGGGTTCATGCGCGGCGTCTCGCCAGGATCGAACCAAAAGCGGTCCCGGGACTCTGAGCTACCTGCGGGCAGAACGCCCGTTCGATGACAGGGAAAACCACGCGAAGCCGGGAGCTCGCCGTGGAAAGGTTTGTCAGCCTTAACCGATTGCGCTTGAAGTACCCACAATCAATGAAGAACCTGCTGAGTTTCACCCAACGCCTGCAACGCCGGTCCTATGTGTTTTTCCCGGCGCTGCTGCTGACCAGTGCGCTGCTGCTGTCGCTGGAGTCCAGCGAAAGCCGCGCCCAGCCGGTGGACGGCACCCAGACCCTGGTCTTCCTGCGCCATGCGGAAAAACCCGCCGGCGGCCTCGGCCAGCTCAACTGCCAGGGCCTGAACCGCGCCATCGACCTGGCGTCCCTGCTGCCGGAGAAATTCGGCAAGGCCAACTACGTGTTCGCCGCCAACCCGACGCGCAACGTCGAGGAAGGCGAGCTCGACAACTCCTACAGCTACATCCGCCCGTTGATGACCATCAGCCCCAGCGCGATCAAGCTCGGCCTGCCGGTGAACATCGAGTTCTCGGCCAACGACACCAGCGAACTGGCCGACGAACTGCTGCACGACCGCTACCACAACTCGACCATCTACACCGCCTGGTCCCACGGCTACCTGCCGGAGCTGATCAACAAGGTGGCGCGCGAGGCCGTCGGCGAAAAACGCACCATCACCGACGACTGGGCCTCCAACGATTTCGACTCGCTGTACGTGCTGACCCTGACCTGGCACAACGGCAAGGCCACCCTCGACAGCCGCAGCTACAAGCAGGGCCTGGATAACGGCGAGGAAAACTGCCCGACCTGATGCCCCGTTTTTTGCAGGAGCGAGCTTGCTCGCGATAGCGCCAGCACCGAAACACACAAACGGTTGCCCGTCCCCAGGGGCTGGCGCCCCATCGCGAGCAAGCTCGCTCCTACAGAGGTAAAAACGGCAGACAATCCTGTACGCCTGCGCAGCAGGCGCGAAACCGGGTACGCGGTGATTCGGGTAAACGGCGTTGCCTGGGCTACAAGAGCGCCGCCCGGGGCGTTGCGTTAAGATTGCCGCCTACTGTCTTTGTCCGGAATTGCCTCGATGTCCAGCCTTGCCCCTGCCAGCCCCACTCGGGGCTGGTCGTTCTGGTGGAAACCCGCCCTGTTTGTCCTGGTCGCCTGTGTCGGCCTGTACTTCGTCAAGTGGTCGCCCTACTACGCCAAGGCCTTTGTCGCCGCCGACAGCCACAGCATCGGCGCCTCGATCATCAACGATCAGCCAAGCTCCCCGTTGAACGCTGCCCTGGCCTACGCCCAGGTGTATTTCCTGGCGATCTGGAAGGCCGCGGTGCTGGCGGTGATCCTCGGTTCGCTCTTGCAGGTGCTGATCCCCCGTGACTGGCTGCTGCGCCTGTTCGGCCGCGCCGGTTTCGGCTCGACCCTGCGCGGCGGCTTGTTCGCCCTGCCGGGCATGATGTGTTCCTGCTGCGCGGCGCCGGTGGCGGCGAGCATGCGCCGGCAGAATGTCTCGGTGGGTGCGGCACTGGCCTTCTGGATCGCCAACCCGGTGCTCAACCCGGCGACCCTGGTGTTCATGGGTTTCGTGCTGGGCTGGGGGTTTTCCGCGCTGCGGCTGGTGGCGGGCATCGTACTGGTGCTCGGGGTATCGCTGGTGGCCCAGCGCATCTCGCGTCCCGAACAACTGCCGCAAGCCGCGGTGGAAGCCGTGGCCGAGGCCAGCGCGGATAACGCCGGCGGGTTCTTCAGCCGCTGGGCGCGCAGCCTCTGGCAACTGTTCTGGAGCACCATTCCGGTCTATGTGCTGGCGGTGCTGGTGCTGGGCGCGGCGCGGGTCTGGCTGTTCCCCCATGTCGAGGGCGCGATTGGTGACAGCCTGCTGTGGCTGGTGCCGCTGGCGATTGTCGGCACCCTGTTCGTGATTCCTACCGCGGCGGAAATCCCCATCGTGCAGACCATGATGACCCTGGGCATGGGCACCGGCCCGGCGGTGGCGCTGCTGATGACCCTGCCGAGCATCAGCCTGCCGTCGCTGCTGATGCTGCGCAAGGATTTCGACGCCCGGGTGCTGGTGACGGTGGCCGGGTTGACCATGCTGGTTGGCGTGGTCAGCGGGTTGATCGGCGCGGCATTGCTGTAGGCATGGATTGATGGCGTCCTGACGGACGTCATCGCGAGCAAGCTCGCTCCTACAAGGAACAACACCAACCCTGTAGGAGCGAGCTTGCTCGCGATGGGGCCAAAGGCCCTGCCCTTCTGTTGACTCAAGCGCGCTGGCGAGCCCGCTCGCGCAAGTACTCCAGCACCGCCGCCTGCTCGCCGACGAACTCGATCCGTGCGCCTTTGCTTTCGCGCTGGAAAGCATACATCGGGTCGTAATACTCCTTGAGCAACCCCTCGATCCAGGCCCGGTGCACGTCCACGCTGCCGCTGCGGGCCTGCTCGGCCAGCGCGGCCTCCAGCAGCCGGTACAGGCGCTGGTGGCGCTCGCCGCCCAGGCGTTTGCGAATGTTGTTCAGGCTCTCCAGCAGACGCTCGGAGAACCGCGCGAAACCGTCCTCGGCATAGGCCGCGACGAACTCCGCGCACAGGTCGATCACGTAGTCGCGCAGAATCCGTTCGACCCGCCCTTGCAGGCTGTCTTCCAGCCAGACCATGGGAAACCGCTGCATGCCCTGGTACAGCGGCAGCGGCAAGGCGCAGCTGCCGATCATGCGGTTTTCGTCTTCGAGCACGAAGCCGGCGATGCCGCGGTCGCGCTTTTTCAGCAGGTCCACCGCCAGGCGGTTCTCGAAATCGATGTTCGACGGCTGGCCGCTGGCCCGCTTGCCGAAACTGGACCCGCGATGGTTGGCGTGGCCTTCCAGGTCCAGGCCGTTGGCCAATTGCTTGAGCACCTCGGTCTTGCCGATCCCGGTCATGCCGCCGAGCAGGACGAAATCGCACTCGGCCACCGCGCCCTCGAGGGTATCGAGCAGGAACGTGCGCATGGCCTTGTAGCCGCCGCCAACCCGCGGGTAATCGATGCCGGCCTCGTCCTTGAGCCACTGCTGGACGATCTGCGAACGCAGGCCGCCACGGAAGCAGTACAGGTAGCCGTCGGGGTGGGCCCGGGCGAAATCGGCCCAGGCCTGGATGCGCTCGGCCTTGGTCGCCCCCGACACCAGTTGATGGCCGAGGACGATCGCCGCTTGCTGGCCTTGCTGCTTGTAGCAGGTGCCGACCCGCTGGCGTTCGTGGTCGGTCATCAGCGGCAGGTTGAGCACGCCGGGGAACGCGCCTTTGGTGAATTCGATCGGCGCGCGGGTATCCATCATCGGCCGGTCGTTGAGGAAGATGTCGCGGTAGTCGGTGATATCGATGGGCATCAGATCACCTCGACCGCGTGGCTCTGTCGTTCCACCAGTTCGCCGATCGGCGCCAGTTCCAGGCCCAGTTCGGCGGCCGCTGCGAGGAAGGTCGCGTTACCCTCGGGGGTGACGGCGATCAGCAGCCCGCCGCTGGTCTGCGGGTCGCACAGCACCAGTTTGTGCAGCGGCTGGATACGCCCGAGCTTGCTGCTGTAGCTGTCGAAATTGCGCTGGGTGCCACCCGGTACGCAGCCCTGGTCCAGGTAGTACTCGACCCCCGGCAGGCGCGGCACCCGGTCGTAATGGATGCGCGCGGTCAGGCCGCTGCCGTCGGCCATTTCCACCAGGTGCCCGAGCAGGCCGAAACCGGTGACGTCGGTCATCGCGGTCACGCCGTCGAGCTTGCCGAAGCGGCTGCCGGGCTTGTTCAGGGTGCACATCCAGTCGCGGGCCAGGCCGATGTCGGCGCCGCGCAACTTGCCCTTTTTCTCGGCGGTGGTCAGCACGCCGATGCCTAGGGGTTTGGTCAGGTACAGCAGGCAGCCGGCGCTGGCGGTGTCGTTGCGCTTCATGTGGCGCTTCTGCACCAGGCCGGTCACGGCCAGGCCGAAGATCGGTTCCGGCGCGTCGATCGAATGGCCGCCGGCCAGGGGAATGCCGGCGGCGTCGCACACCACGCGCCCGCCGCGAATCACCTCGCGGGCGACTTCCGCCGCCAGTACGTTCACCGGCCAGCCGAGGATGGCGATGGCCATCAACGGGTCGCCACCCATGGCGTAGATGTCGCTGATGGCGTTGGTCGCGGCAATGCGCCCGAAGTCGAACGGGTCGTCGACGATCGGCATGAAGAAGTCGGTGGTCGAGACCACGCCGCGCTCTTCGTCGATGGCGTACACCGCCGCGTCGTCGCGCGAGGCGTTGCCGACCCAGAGTTTCGGGTCGAGGTTCTGCGCGCCGCTGCCGGCCAGAATCACCTCCAGCACCTGGGGAGAAATCTTGCAACCGCAACCCGCGCCGTGGCTGTACTGGGTCAGGCGAATCGGCTCGCTCATGGGACACCTCTGGAATTCGTGGACCGGCGATTCTACCAGAGCCCTTCGCCCTCCACCTTGAGTGCTGCCCGCGTGCCGTTGCCTGTCGATCCTCCTTGCGCTCCAGGCGAACAGCAGAGCGGAAAAAAAACCGCCCTTTCGGGCGGTGACAAGGAGCGTTCGGACAATCAGAAGCCGAGGGTGAAACTGAGGGTCATCGCATGGTCGCGGTTGTCGTGGGACAGCTGGCCCGAGTAACCGATGCCCAGTTTGCCCGCGGGGCTGATCTGGTAGTCCAGGCCGGCCTCGACCAACGCGCTGTCCTTGGCGATCGGCACGCCCTGGGTGGTGAACGAGCCACCGCCCTCGATGAAGGTCAGGTCGGCATCGGGCTTGGTATCGCCGTAGGCATGGCGCCAGCCCAGGGCGGCGCGCGGAGTGATCTGCGAACCGTTGCCCAGGGTGATGCGCTTGCCGGCCCGCAGGCCCACGGTGGAGAAGGTGATGTCCTGGCTCGACTTGGCGCTCAGGCGCCCGGCACCGCCTTTTTCGCGGCCGGTATCGCTGTCGTAGTCGACATACGCCAGGCCGACGAAGGGCTCCAGCGCCACGCCCGCCGCTTCCAGGGCATACCCGACCTCGCCGAAGACCTGGGCACTGCGTGCGTCATAGTTGGCCTTCAGGCGATCGTTGTAGCTGCCGACGCTGACGTTGCGCTTGGTGCTGATGCGGTGCCAGCTGTAGGCCGCGCCGAGGCGTACCGCCAGGGCGTCGTGCTGGGAGTTGAGGTAGGCCGCCAGATGGGTGCTGTTGATCGTCGCATCGGATTGGCGACGCTGGGCGTCGATATCGCTGTGGGTGTAGCCGGCCGCGACCCCGCCGCGCCACTGATCGCCCAACTGGCGGTCGGTGCCGAGCATGAAGCCGGACAGATTGCGATCCAGGCCGGCGGTGTTGCTGTCGCCTTCCATGTCGCCCCACGACCCGAGTACCCGCAGCCAGCCGACCAGTTCGTCCTGACCCTGGCAGCCTTCGCGGCTCAGGCGGTTTTCCCCCGGTGCCAGGGTGCGCCGCAGCTCGTCCTCGTCGGTGCCACAGCCCGGTTGGCGCATGCGATCGTTGAGGGCATCGCGGACATGACGCGAGTCTTCGAGCAGCGAACTGGCGGTACTGGCGTGGATCTCCCCCGACAGGCTGTCGAACGCGGAGCGGGCCCCGGCGCGGCTCAGGTTGAGAACCTGGTCGTTGAGCACGTCGCCCCCCGAACCTTCGGCACCGACGTAGTGCTCCAGCGCTGCCGCGACACTCCGTTGATTCGCGGTGGCCGCCACATCGGCGAAAGCGGTCTGGTTACGGCTGACCGCCAGGTTGACCTGGTTGGCGCCATACACCAGCGAGGTGTCGAGGAAGGCCAGCGACGGCAGGTCGGTGCTGCTGAAGGTGCCGTTGACCCCGCCGCCGGCGGTGATCAGCGAGTAGCTGGTGTTGCCACTGAAAGGCGCCAGCGAGCGCACTTGCAGGCCGCCGCCGAGGGTCGCGGTGCCGCCCACGACCAGCGGGGTGCTGGTCGGCGACGTCACGGTCAGGTCCAGCACGCCGTCCGCGGCATTGCTGAGGTTGCCCGCCACGCTCAGGGTGCCGGCGCTGCCGCCGGACTGGGTCAGGCCATGGTTGTCCAGCGCTCCGACGCTGCCGTTACCGCTCAGGCCCGCGCCGTTGGCCACCGTGACCTGGCCGGCGAGCACGCTCGGGGTGCTGCGATCGCCGACCTGCAACACGCCCTGCTCCACCGCGACGCTGCCGCTGAACGGCTGGTTGCCGGTCAGCAACAACAGGCCGCTGCCCTGCTTGACCAAGCTGCCGGTACCGCTGAGCACGCCGTTGAAACGCCCTGCGCCGTTCTGCAGGAACAGTAGGCGCGCGTTGTTGAGGATGCGGCCTTGCAGGCTGGTGGTGTTACCGGCCAGGGTCCCGCCGCTGACGGTGGTGCCACCGCTGTAGGTGTTGGCCCCGGTCAGCAGCAAGGTGCCAGCGTCGAGTTTCTCGATCCCGCCGCTGCCCACCAGAGGCACATCGACCTGCGCCGTCACACCGGCGTTGACCCGCACCGCGGCCAGGGTGCCGTCGGCGGCATTGGTCGGGCTCAGGCTGCCGCCCGCTCCGGCGACCAGGCTGTAGCCGGCGTCGAGGAACTGCAGGCCCGTGAAGCCCTGGTTGCCGACCACGGTGACCGTGCCGCCCTGCCCGCCGAAGACCGCGAACTGATTGTTGGAACCCAGGCTTTGAGTGCCGTTCGGGTCGGTCCAGTTGGTGCCGGGGCCCCAGACACCGCTGCCGCCAGTGATGGTGCCGTCGGCGGTGGTCTTGCCACCGTTCCAGAACTGCACCGTGCCCGGCGCGCCCTGCACCAGCAGGTTGACCTGGTTGGCCAGGGCGGTCTGCAGGGTCAGGCTCGCCGGCAGCACGCCCGCGGGCAATGTGCCGTAGACCAGGCCGTTGTCGGTCAGGCTGCCGCCGTAGCGGAACAGCTGATAGATGCCGACGCCGAACCCGCCGCCATTGGTGATGTTGAGGGTACCGTCAAGGGTCAGGTTGCCAGCCACATCGACCACCGTGGTGGAACCGCTGGCTTGCCCCAGGGTGAAGTCCAGCGTCGTCCCGGAGGCAAGGTTCAGGCCGCCGACCGACAACGGCGTGGCCGCGCCGCCAGCGCTCAGGGTGGCGCCGCTGGCCAGTTGCAGCGTCCCGCCGAACTGCCCGCTGCCGCCCACCGATGCCCCAGAGGCGACATTCACCGTGGCGCTGTTCAAGGTCCCGTTGACCCGCAACGAGCCGGCCTGCACCTGGGTGGTGCCGCTGAAACTGTTGGTGCCGGTCAGCAACAGCTCGCCAGTGCCGCTCTTGGTCAGGGTGCCGCTACCGCCAAGGTTGCCGCTGTAGGTGCCATTGCCGTTCTGGGCGAAGGTCAGCGCCGCGTTGTTGAGGATCGTGCCCTTCAGGCTGGCGGTATCGCCCGTGGTGCTGCCGCCGTTGAGGGTGGTGCCGCCGGTGTAGCTGTTGGCGCCGCTGAGCAGCAAGGCGCCGCCGCCGTTCTTGACCAGGCTGCCGCTGCCGCCGATGGCGCCGCTGAGGGTGGTGTCCTGGGTGCCGGCCAGGGTCAGTTGCGCGCCCAGGTTGATGGCGTTGGCCAGTTGCAGGGCGGCGCTGCTGTCGAGTTGCGCATTGCCGCCGACGCTCAGGGCCCCCGTGCCCAGGGCCGCGTTGTTGCCCAGGGTCAGGCTGCCGGCGTTCAGGGTGGTACCGCCCTGATAGCTGTTGCTGCCGTTGAGCGTCAGGTTCGCCGCGCCGTTCTTCAGCAGGCTGCCGCTGCCGCTGACCGCGCCGCCCAGGGTCAGGTCGCTGGAACCGGCCACGCTCAACCCGCCGTTGAGGACCACCGCATTGCCCAGGCTGACCGCGGCGTTGCTGTCCAGGGTGGTGCCGTTGGCCGCGGTCAGCGTACCGCTGCCCAAGGCGCTGTTGCTGCCCAGGACCAGCTTGCCGCCGTTGAGCGCGGTACCGCCGGTGTAGGCGTTGTTGCCGTTGAGCACCAGGGTGCCGGCGTCGAGTTTGGCCAGGGTGCCGGCGCCGTTGATGGCCACGCCAATGGTGGCGGTGACGTTCGGATCGACGCGGATCGCCGTATTGCCGGTGCTGCCATTGACCGCCGTCAGCGAGCCGGCGGTGCCGTTCAGCAGGTTGTAGCCATCGGTGACGAACTGCATGCCGGTGATGCTTTGCGCGCCGTTGAGCGTGACGTTGCCCGCCGTGCCCTGGAATACCGCGAAGCTGTTGCCCCAGCCCTGGTTGAGGGTGCCGTCGACATTGGTCCAGTTGGTGGTGCCGCTGGCCCAGGTGCCGTTGCCGCCGTCGATGGCGCCGTTGCCGGTCAATTGGCCGCCGTCCCAGAACTGCACGGTGGTATTGGGCGCGGTCACCAGCAGGTTGACCTGGCTGCCCACGGCGGTCTGCACTTGCAAGTCGCCCGGCACCACGCTGCCCGGTACGCTGCCGACGGTCAGGCCGTTGTCGGTCAGGGCCCCGGTGTAGTTGATCAGCCGATACACGCCGCTGCCGAAGCCGCCGATATCGCTGACATTCAAGGTGCCGTCGAGGGTCAGGTTGCCGCCGACGTTGAGCAGCGAGGTACCACCACCCAGCACCGGGGTTCCCAGGCCCACATCCAGGTTGGCGTTCGGCGCCAGCACCAGCGAGCCCACGCTCAGGGTGGTGCCGCTGCTCAGGCTCAGATGGCCACCATCGGCCACCGTCACGGCGCCGCTCAGGCTGCCGCTACCGGTCAGGGTCGCGGTGTTGTTGACCGCCACATTGGCGCTGGCCAGGGAACCGCTGACATTCAGGGTGCCAGCGTTGATGCTGGTGTCGCCGGTCAGGGTATTGCTGCCGCTGAGGGTCAGGCTGCCGCTGCCGAGCTTGCTCAGTTGGCCGCTGCCGCTCAGGACACCGTCGAAGCTGCTGCTCAGGTTGTTGCCGCCGATGCTCAGGGTGTTGCCCGCCCCCACCAGCGCCGAGCCGCTGCCGGTGAGGCTGGCGATACTCGCCGAGCCGCCCAGGTTGAGCTGGGTGCCGTTGGCCAGGTTGACCCCGGCGTTGTTGCCCAGCGCCGAACCGCCCAGGGTGCTCAGGCTGCCGGCCGCGACGTTGAGCTGGCCGGAGAAGCTGTTGTTGCCGCTGAGGGTCAGGTCGGCCGCGCCGTTCTTGGTCAGGGTGCCGCTGCCGGCCAGGGTGCCGGACAGGGTCAGGTTGTTGCTGCCGGCCACGCTTAGCCCGGCATTGAGGTTGAGGTCGTTACCCAGGGTCAGCGGCGCGCTGTTGTCGAGCGTCGCGCTGCCCGCCACGGTCAAGGCACCGCTGCCCAGCGCCGCGCTGTTGCCCAGGGTCAGGCCGCCGGCGTTGAGCGTGGTACCGCCCTGGTAGGTATTGACCCCGTCGAGGGTGAGCGTGGCCGCGCCGTTCTTGACCAGCGCGCCGGTGCCGCTGACCACGCCGCCCAGGGTCAGGGCCTG
This sequence comes from Pseudomonas chlororaphis, assembly GCF_001921865.1. GTDB lineage: Bacteria > Pseudomonadota > Gammaproteobacteria > Pseudomonadales > Pseudomonadaceae > Aquipseudomonas > Aquipseudomonas chlororaphis_D. The sequence goes on along the minus strand of NZ_MSCT01000009.1, from coordinate 92,205 downwards.
GCTGCCGCCGATCCCCAGGTTGGCGTTCAGTACCACCGCATTGCCCAGGGTCAGGCCGGTGTTGGTGTCCAGGGTCGCGGCGCCGGCCACCGTCAGGTTGCCCAGGCCCAGGGCCGCGGCATTGCCCAGGGTCAGGGTCCCGGCGTTCAGGGTGGTACCGCCGAGGAAACCGTTGGCGCCGTTGAGGACCAGGTTGGCCGCGCCGTTCTTGGTCAGGCCGCCGGCGCCGTTGACCGCCCCCGCCAGGGTCAGGTCGGCGCTGCCGCCGATGCCCAGGTTGCCGGCCAGGTTCACGGCATTGGCCACGCTGACCGCGCTGCCGGCATCCAGGGTGGTGCCGGCGGCGGCATTCAGCGCACCGCTGCCCAGCGCCGTATTGGACGCCAGGATCAGGCCGCCGGCATTCAACGCGGTCGGCCCCAGGTAACTGTTGTTGCCGCCCAGGGTCAGGCTGGCCGCACCGTTCTTGATCAAGCCACCAGTCCCGCCGATGGCGCCGTTCAGGGCCAGGGCATTGCTGCCGGCGACCGTCAGGTTGCCGTTGAGGGTGACGGCATTGCCCAGGCTGACCGCGGCATTGCTGTCCAGGGTGGTCGCCGCGGCAGCGGTCAGTTGGCCGCTGCCCAGCGCAGTGTTGTTGCCGACCACCAGGGTCCCGCCGTTCAGCGCAGTGCCGCCGCTGTAGGTATTGGCGCCGTTGAGCACCAGGGTGCCGGCGTCGAGCTTGGCCAGGGTGCCGCTGCCATTGATGCCCACGCCCAGGGTCGCGGTCACGCCCGGGTCGACGCGAATCGCGGTATTGCCGCCAGTGCCGTTGACCGCGGTCAGCACGCCGCCGGCGCCAGCCACCAGGTTATAGCCGGTGGTGGTGAATTGCAGACCGGTAAAGCTCTGCGGGCCATCGACCGTGACAGTGCCCGCCGTGCCCTGGAAGATCCCGAAGTCGCCGGCCCAGGCCTGGTTGAGCGTGCCGTTGGCCGACGTCCAGTTGCTGCCGGCGGCGTTCCAGGTGCCGCTGCCGCCGTCCACGCTGCCGTTGGCGACGGTCTGGCTACCGTCCCAGAAACGGATGTTGGTATTCGGCGCGGCCACCAGCAGGTTGATCTGGTTGCCCACCGAGGTCTGCACTTGCAGGTCGCCGAGACTGAAACCCAGGGGCACGCTGTTGATGTCCAGCCCCAGGTCCACCAGGCTGCCGGTGTAGTTGATCAGGCGGTACACGCCCACGCCGAAGCCGCCGGCGTCGCTGACGTTCAGCTTGCCGTCGAGGGTCAGGTTGCCACCGACATTGAGCAGCGAGGTGGTGGACGGCGCCCCCAGGCTCGCATCGAGGTTGGCATTGGCGTTCAACAGCAGCGAGTTCGCCGACAGCAGGCTGCCCGAACTCAAGGCCAGGTGGCCGCCGTCGGCGACGTTCAGCGCCCCCAGCAGCGAGCCGCTGCCGGTCAGGGTCGCGCCGCTGGCGACGCCGACGTTGGCGCTGCCCAGGGAACCGCTGACATTCAAGGTGCCGCCGTTGACCTGGGTAGCGCCGGTGAGGCCATTGATGCCGGTGAGATTGAGGGTGCCGCTGCCGACCTTGGTCAGGCCGCCGCTGCCGTTGAGACCGCCGTCGAAAGTGCTGCTGGAACTGGCCCCGCCGACGCTCAGGGTGACGCCCCCGGCGATCTGCACCCCGCCGCTGCCGGTCAGGCCGGCCAGACTGCTGTCGGCCCCCAGGTTGAGGCTGGCCCCGGCACTGATGTTGGCCCCCGAGGTATTGCCCAGGGCACCGGTGCTCAGGGTGCTGACGCTACCGGCGTTGATGTCCAGGGCGCCAGTAAAGGTGTTGTTGCCCGACAGGCTCAGGTCGCTCAGGCCGTTCTTGATCAGCCCGCCGCTGCCGCTGACGACTCCGGCCAGCACCAGGTCATTGTTGCCGGCCAGGGTCAGGTTGGCATTGAGCGCGACATCGTTGGCCAGGCTCAGCGGCGCGCCGTTGTCGAGGGTCGCGGCGCCACCCACGGTCAGGGCGCCGCTGCCCAGGGCACTGCCGTTGCCGAGGGTCAGGGTCCCGGCGTTCAAGGTAGTGCCGCCAGCATAGGTGCTGATGCCGTTGAGGGTCAGGTTGCCGGCACCGTTCTTGACCAGTTGCCCACTGCCACTGATCACGCCGCCAAGGCTCAGGTCATTGCTGCCGAGCACGCTCAGGGCCGCATTCAGGGTCAGGTTGTTGTTCAGGACATAGGCGCCGCTGCTGTCCAGGTTGGCCGCCCCGGCCACGGTCAGGGCGCCACTGCCCAGCGCCGAATTGCTGCCGAGGGTCAGGGTCCCGGCATTCAGGGTGGTGCCGCCGGCATAGGTGTTGTTGCCGGCGAGGGTCAGGTTGGCCGTGCCATTCTTGATCAGGCTGCCGGCGCCGGCGACCAGGCCACTGAGCCCCAGGTCGGCAGTTCCGCCGATGTTCAACCCGCCGCCCAGGTTCACCTGGTTGTTCAGGGTCACGGCCGTGCTGGCATCCAGGGTGGTGCCCGCCGCTGTATTCAGGGCTCCGCCGCCCAGCGCGGCGTTGTCGCCGACCACCAGGCGCCCGGCATTGAGCGCGGTGTTGCCCAGGAAACCGTTGGCGCCGCCCAGGATCAGGTCGGCCGCGCCGTTCTTGATCAAACCGCCGGCGCCATTGACCACGCCGCCCAGGGTCAGGTTCTGGCTGCCGCCGAGGGTCAGGTTGCCCCCCAGGTTGATGGCGTTGCCCAGGCTCACCGCGGCGCTGGCGTCGAGGGTGGTGCCAGCGGCGGCGTTCAGGGCACCGGTGCCCAGTGCGGTATTGGAACCGACCAGCAGCGTACCGGCATTCAGCGCGGTATCGCCCTGGTAGCTGTTGTTGCCGCTCAGGGTCAGGCTCGAAGCGCCGCTCTTGATCAAGCCGTTGGCGCCGTCGATGACCCCGCTCAGTGTCAGGGGGTTGCCGGCGTTCACCGTCAGGTTGGCATCGAGGTGCACGGCGTTGTTCGCGGTCAGCGCGCCGCTGCTGCTCAAGGTACTGGCGCCCGCCACGGTCAGGGCCCCGCTGCCCAGCGCCGCGCCGTTGCCCAGGGTCAGGCCGCCGGCATTCAGGGTGATACCACCCTGGAAGGTGTTGGCACCGTTGAGCGTGAGGGTCGCCGCGCCGTTCTTGACCAGCGCGCTGGCGCCGCTGACCACGCCGCCCAGGGTCAGGGCGTTGCTGCCGGCCAGGGTCAGGTCGGCATTGAGCGCGACATCGTTGGCCAGGCTGATACCGACGCTATTGTCGAGGGTCGCCGCGCCGCCCACGGTCAGCGCGCCGCTGCCCAGCGCCGCAGCATTGCCCAGGGTCAGGGTGCCGCCGTTGAGGGTGGTGCCGGCGAGGAAGGTGTTGGCGCCGTTGAGGACCAGGTTGGCCGCGCCGTTCTTGGTCAAGCCGCCGCTGCCGCCGACCAGGCCGCCCAGGGTCAGGTTGGCGCTGCCGCCCAGGTTCAGGTTGCCGGTGAGGTTCAGGGCATTGCCCAGCACGACGCTGGTGTTGGTGTCCAGGGTGGTGCCGGCCGCCGTGTTCAGCGCCCCCAGGCCCAACGCCGTGTTCGAGCCGAGGATCAGCGAACCGCTGTTGAGCGACGTGCCGCCCAGGTAGCCGTTGGCGCCGCCCAGGGTCAAGGCCGCCGCCCCGTCCTTGACCAACCCGCCGGCGCCGTTGATCACCCCGCCGAGGCTCAGCGCCTGACTACCGCCCAGGGTCAGGTTGCCGCTCAGGTTGATGGCGTTGCCCAGGCTCAGGGCCGTGGTCGCGTCCAGGGTGGTGCCCGCCCCGGCGTTGAGGGCGCCGCTGCCCAGCGCAGTGCCGGAACCGACCAGCAGCTTGCCGCCGTTGAGCGAGGTGCCCCCCGAAAAACTGTTGGCGCCGCTCAGGGTCAGGTCGGCGCTGCCGTTCTTGATCAGGCCGCCGGTACCGGACAGTACGCCGCCCAGGGTCAAGGCGTTGCTGCCCGGCGTGGTCAGGTTGGCGTTGAGGGTCACGGCGTTGGCCAGGCTCACCCCGGTGCTGCTGTCCAGGCTGGCGGCTCCGCTCACGGTCAGGCCGCCGCTGCCCAGGGCATTGTTGTTGCCCACGCTCAGGGTACCGGCGCTCAGGGTCGTGGTCCCGGAATACCCGGTGTTGCTGCCGTTGAGGGCCAGGCTGCCCGCGCCGCTCTTGGTGATGCCGCCGCTGCCGCTGATCAGCCCCGCCAGGGTCAGGCTGCCGGCGCCGGTGGCGATCATGCTGTTGTTGAGGGTCACGAGGTTGTTCAGGCTGACGGTGCCGGGCGTCGACAGCGTCGCCGCGCCATTGATGCTCACCGTGCCGCTGCCGAACGCCAGGTTGTTGCCCAGTTGCACCGAACCGGCGCCGATGCTGGTGTTGCCGGTGAAGGTGTTGGCCCCGCTGAGGGTCAGTTGGCCCGCGCCGTTCTTGGTCAGGCCGCCGCTGCCGGAAATCACTCCGGCCAGGCTCATGTCGTTGCCGCCTTGCACGGTGAGGCCGCCGCTGGCCAGGGTGATCAGGTTGCTCAGGGTCAGGCCGCCGCTGCTGGCCTGCAGTATCCCGCCATTGCTGGTCAGTGCGCCGCTGCCGAAGGTACCGCTGTTGTTGAACAGGGCCACACCGCCGTTGAGGGTGGCACTGCCGCTGACCAGAGGCCCTTGCAGGGTCCAGGTGCCGCTGTTGAGCGTGAGGTTGTTGAAGTTGATGTAGTTGTCGCTCGACACCGTACCGCTGCCGCTGGTGCCGCCGCCGGGGCCGATGGTGTTCTGCAGGATCAGGGTGTTGGTGCCGCCCGCGCCGCCGTCGACCTTGCCGGTGGGCGCGAATGTCAGGTCGATCCCCGGCAGGCCGCCGAGGCCGAGGCTGATGTTGATCCCGTCGCCCACGCTGACGCTGGAGCCGGTCACCGCGGTGAAGGTGTTGGTGCTGCTCTCGCCCATCGACACCCCGCCCAGGATGGCGCCGGTGTTGACGAAGGTGTTGCCGCCGGCCGAACTCTGGAAGGCCACCCGACCCTCCAGCGTGCCGTTGTTGGTCATGTTCACCTGGGAGCCGCCGTACACCGCCACCACCGGCGTATCCGCCAGGGTCACGCTGAGCAGCGACAGCCCCGTCGAGGTGATGGTGCCGTTGTTGACGATGGTGGTGGTGCCGCCGGCGCCGTTGTTGATGTTCAGCGCAGCGCCGTCCAGGCTGCTCAGGTTCAGGCCGAGCAACTGCCCGGTCCCGCGCATGATCCCGGTGACGGTGTTGGTGACGTTGACCACCCCCGCCGCGCCGTTGCCGAGGAAAGCCCCGCCGCTCAGCACCGAAACCAGGCCCAGCAACGCCGGATCGAGGGTCCCGGAGTTGTTCAGGGTCAGGGTGCTGCCGGTCAGGTTCAGCACCTTGCCGCCCAGGGTCGCGTTCATTTGCGCGCCGCTGTTGACGTTGACCGTCAGGCCATCGGTGGCGCTGGAAAAGTTGTTCAGAAACAGTGGCAGGCTGGGCACCCCGGTACAGGTCACCACGCTGCCGACGGTGGAACAGGTGGCCATCGCCGATGGGCTGACCAGGCTGAGCAGCAACCCGGCGAGACCCAGGCGAACCGCCAAAGAAAGGGGGGAAAGATGATTGACAGCGTCCCTGACCTGAACTGTTTCCACGCTCAACTCCTTGTTAAGGGGCCAAGCCGTTCATCCATGAATGCGTGTAGCGCTCGCTCGAAAACGTCTTGAATCCACACGCACTGACTTCGAATACCTGACCGTGGCGAAATGTGCTCCGTGCCAGAAACCTAGACGAGCTTTGAGCGTGCGGCGGGGATTAAATAGCATTAATACTATGGTAAGAATTGACTGAAAAAACGCCGATAAAATCCAATAAATACTTAAATATCAATAAGTTGAATATTTTAAGCCTTATCAAAACAGACACGTTTCTTCACAATTACCCCGCTGCCTACCCTCCCCCCTTGCCGTTCGACGATTTGCGAAACCACTGAACATCAATCGGTCGGAACAGGCTGACTGCAGAACATTTTTCGTGCGGGCGGCCAAGGTTGGTACAGCATATGCAAACGTTTGCGCGAACTTATTGTCCGGACAATCCGTGCACGTTCGCCTCAACCCGGCCAGCCTTGGCTTTTTATTGCACGAACAGGGATTTTCAATGCATCGACCTCTTTCTTCCTCGGCGTCCTGTCGCACGCTGGCTGTTTCCCTGCTACTGAGCGCCGTTACGGGAGTACTCAGCAGCGCTGCCCAGGCCCGGGAAAACCTCCCCGGCGCCCCCCAGAACACCGGCGTCGATGACTCGGCCCAGGGCGAAACCCTCAGCCCGGAGGCCAGCCCGCCCAAGAAAGGGGCGTATCTGTCGGACTGGTACAACCAGGACCTGACCCTGATCGGTAGCAAGGACATCAGTTTCGGCCCGCAGCCGGCCGACGACGTCTACCTGGAATACGAGTACTTCGGGCGCAAGGGGCCGTTCGAACTGTACGGCTATATCGACGTGCCGAAGATCCTCGGCATCGGCAACAGCCATGACAAAGGCGCGTGGGACCATGGCTCGCCGCTGTTCATGGAGCACGAACCGCGGATCTCCATCGACTACCTCGCCGGGCGCAGCCTGGCCATCGGCCCGTTCAAGGAGTGGTACGTGGCCTTCGACTGGATCTACGACCACGGCAGCAACAGCGCCAACCGCGCCAACACCTTGTACAGCGGCCTGGGCACCGACATCGACACCCATTCGCGGGTCAACCTGTCGGCCAACTTCTACGGCCGCTACCAGTGGGAAAACTACGGCGCCAGCAACGAGTATTCGTGGGACGGCTACCGCGCCCAACTCAAATACATCGTGCCCATCGACACCTTCAGCAACGGCGCCTCGCTGACCTACATCGGCTTCACCAACTTCGATTTCGGCTCCGACCTGCACAACGACAACCCGGCCCGTACCGCCAACGCCACGGTGGCCACCAACGTGCTGCTGTACTCCTTCACCCACCTGCGCTTCACCCTGGTCGGCCGCTACTTCCACAACGGCGGCAACTGGCAGGACGGCAGCGAGCTGAATTTCGGCGACGGCGATTTCCGCGCCCGTTCCAACGGCTGGGGTTACTACGCGGGTATCGGTTATCAGTTTTAATGCAGCGGCGAGCTTCAAGCGCCAAGCCATACGTTAAGAGCCATGGAGGTTTTATGAATGCAATGACCCGTCTTTCCCTGTCGGTTGGCCTGGCTGCCAGCACCCTGCTTTCCTGCGGCGCCTGGGCGACCGAAACGGCGTCCGCGCCGATCAGACCCAAGGTGATGCTGATCACCATGTTCGCCCCCGAGGCCCAGCACTGGGTCGAGCGCCTGGAGCTGAAAAAACAAGTGCGCGTACCGGGCCTGTCCGCGGAATATCCGGTCATTCGTTGCAACGACAAGGAGGTCTGCCTGCTCGTCACCGGCATGGGCCAGACCAATGCCGCGGCCTCGACCCTGGCCCTGGCCCTGTCGCCGCAGTTCGACCTGCGCAAAAGTTATTTCCTGGTCGCCGGGATCGCCGGCATCAGCCCGAAACACGGGACCATCGGCACCGCCGCCTGGGCCCATTACCTGGTGGAATTCGGCACCCAGTGGGAGCTGGATTCGCGCGATGCGCCCAAGGACTGGCCGACCGGCTACCTGGGGATCAACACCAAGGGGCCGAACGAGAAACCGCCGCTGGACTACAAGACCGAGGTCTTCGAGCTCAACCCGAAACTGCAGGCCAAGGCGTTCGCCCTGTCGCGCCATGTGGCCCTGAGCGAAAGCAAGGAATCGGCGGCCTGGCGCCTCAAGTACCCGGCGGCGCCGGCCAACCAGCCGCCGGTGGTGACCCAGTGCGACACCCTGGCGGGCAACACCTGGTTTTCCGGCACGCGCCTGAGCGAGCGGGCCGAAACCTGGGCCCGCCTGCTGACCGACAACAAGGGCGAGTACTGCACCACCCAGCAGGAAGACAACTCGACCTTCGAGGCCCTGCTGCGTGCCAGCCGCGAAGGCCGGGTGGACATCCAGCGCCTGGCGGTGGTGCGCGCCGGCTCCGACTTCGACCGCCCCGAACCGGGCGGCAGCGAGGTCGACAACCTGCTCAAGTACGCCGACCAGGGCGGTTTCGTCCCGGCCCTGGAAAACCTCTATCGCACCGGTAATCCGCTGGTGCAGGACATCCTCAAGAACTGGTCGGCATGGGAGAACGGCGTGCCCGAGGCCTGATCGCAGGCCCGGCGACCTTCATGAGCGGGTTGCCCGGGCCGACGCCATCGCTCCTAACAGGAGGCACACCGGCCCACCTGTAGCCGCTGCCGCAGGCTGCGATCGACCCGAAGGGGCGCAGCGATTACCGACCCGCCGAGGTCCTTCGGACCTTGCGCAGCCTTCGGCAGCGGCTACAGAACGCTGCGCTTGCCTTACGGCAGCAGGATCACCTTCTCGCCGCTACCCGCGTTGACCTCGTGATAACGCGCGACGCCCTGCTCCAGCGGCGACTCCAGCAACCCCTGCGGCAACGGCAGCAACCCCTGGTCGAAGAAGCGCCCGAACTGCTCGAGCATCGCCGCGCAGGCCTGCACGCCGTACAGCAACGAGTTGATCCCCACCACCGAGCCACCCTTGCGATACAGGGCCAGGGCCGGCAATTGCACGTGGCCGTCCACCGGCGCGGCGATGATGGCGATGCGGCCGAACGGCGCCAGCGCCGCGACCGCGGCCGGCAGCCAGAAGCCGGTGGTGTCGAAGATCACCTCGGCGCCGCCCGCGAACACCTCATTGACCTGCGCGCCCAGGGTTTCCGGTTTATCCAGCTGCAAGGCCTGGAACCCTTGCGCCTGCAAGGCCTGGACCTGCTCCGGACGGCGCGCGGCGGCCAGCACCCGGGCCCCGCGAACCTTCGCCAGGGCCAACGCGGCATTGCCCACCGCGCCGCCGCCGATCACCAACAGCGTGGTGCCAGCGTTCACCCCGCTGCGTTCCAGGGCATCCCAGGCGGTGGTGTAAGGCACGCCGAGGCTGGCGGCCTGGGCGAAGCTCAAGTGCGTGGGTTTATGCGCCACGCCCTTGGCCGACAGCACCACGTATTGGGCATGGGCGCCGTCGGCATAGAAACCCAGCTCCTTACCGGTGCCCCAGACTTCCTGGCCCAGCAGCGCCTGCGGCCCCTCCACCACCACCCCGGCAAAGTCGCGCCCGGGAATGCGCGGCAAGGTGGTGTAGGGAAAGCGCCCGAGCACGTTCTTCACATCGCTGGGGTTGAGGCCCGCGGCCTTGATCCGCACCAGCACCTGATCGGCCGCCGGCACCGGGGTCGGCACCTCGACGTAGTGCAGCGAGGAAAGATCGCCGGTCTTGGAAAATTGCAGGGCGTGCATCGGCACCTCCATCAACGGGGATAAAAGACAGCAAGGGGTTCAAGACAGCCAGCCGCTCACCAGCTGCCGGCCCATGGGCCACAACTGTTCGCCGGCGAGCATGCCCAGCAGGCCCACCAGGGCGATGGCCGGCGGCGCCGGCGAGCGAACGTCCAGGGCGCCGTAGAGCAGGCCGACGCCAAGGCCGATCGCCAGGGAAATCAGGTAATTCATGACGGACTCCGTGCAGGGCGCCGTGCTTGAACGGCGCCGATTGGGCATGCCGGGAGTCTAGGGAGCGCCGTCCTCGGCAACCGGCCAAGCACTTCAGGATTTCGGCCAATCTGCAGGGCCTTCAGCGGTCTTGAGCTCGCCGCTGCCCTGCGGGCCGTACGCAGCCTGCGGCAGCGGCTACACAAAGCCCAGCGCCGCCCCTGTAGCCGCTGCCGAGCCCCGCGAGGCTGCGATCGACTTGGGCGGCATTCCGACGCAGCAGGCGCAAAACCTGAGAACGCGGTCGGTCAGGATAATCGCGACGGCAGGGATGACGCGGGGTTCAGGCGCGAGCTTCACCGGCGGCATATTGCGACGGCGCCAGCCCCAGTTCGCGGCGGAACATGTCGCTGAAACTGCCGGGGGCGTAGCCCAACTCGCGGGCGATGCGGCTGACCGGCACGCCCTGGATCAGCTCCGCGGCGGCCGTGGCCAGTTGCACCTGGCGGCGCCATTCGGCGAACCCCATGCCCAGGCCCTCCTTGAACAACCGCGCCAGGGTCCGCACGCTGGCGCCCGCCGCCTCGGCATGGCGCTCGAAGGGAATGTCCAGGGACGGCGCGGCCATCACCGCCTGGCACAGGCTGATCAGGCGCCGGTCGGAGCTGTCCGGCAGGACGATCTTCAAGTGCGAGCGCCGCGCGCGCTTGAGTTCCAGCAGCGCCAGGCCCACCAGCGCCTCGTAGTAGTCGGGCTGCGGCGCGGCGACCTGCTCCACCAGCCGCACGATCAGCTCGCGCAGCAGGTTGTCCACCTGCAGTACCTGCACCTGGCTGTCGAGGGTCGCCGCCAGGCACGGGCGCAGGTAGATATTGCGCATCTGCAGGTCGCTGACCACGCGAATCCCGTGGGGCACGCCCGGCGGCAACCACACCGCCCGTTGCGGCGGTACGACCAGCGCCTCGTTCGGCGTCTCGACCCACATCACCCCGCTCATGGCGTACAGCAATTGGCCCCAGGCATGTTCGTGGGGCTCGATGAACAAACCGCGCGGGTAGGTACGCGCCAGGGGTTGCACCGGCACATCGGTATCGCTCAGGTCGGGGGGTGCGGCAAGGGCCATGGCGGGCATCGTCGTCGAACGGGAGGGCCCATGTTAACCGCGCCGCGGCGCCCGGAAAACCGCGAACGCGCACCGCCACCGCAAGCCGGTCAACCTCGTCCGCCGGCCCTGCCGCCAGTCATCCCGCTCGACAATCCGAATGAATTTTTTCCAAACCCTGTGGGTCACTAAACCATCACAGGGAGGATCAGAGGCTCTATGAACAACGCAAAACTTTTCGTCATCGACTACACCCTGCACGGCGCACCGAAGTCTTTCATCATCCGCTCGGAAAAAATGGACAACGCCGAGGCCTGGCACTGGGCCAGTTGCGACGCCGGCCTCGGCCGCATCGGCCGTTTCGGCCTGGAGCGGGTGAAGAAGACCAGCAAGCCCCTGGCGGAGAAATTCGGCATCGAGAACGTCACCTGGCGGCCCTCGACCTGAACGCCGGGTTCACCCTGCCCGCCTCGGCGGCCAGGGTGATCGGGCCTTCAGTGGTGCGCGCCCTTGGCGCAGCCGCAGCCTTCGGTGGACGCGCAGGGTTCGCCGTTGGCGTGGTGGTTGGCGCAGGCCTGGCAACAGTAGTGTTTGCCGTGACGCACGACGGCATGGGGCCCGACCTTGCAGGTGCAACTCGGGCAGGCACAGGTCTGGTTGGACATGGGATGACTCCTTTGTGGTGGTCGTCGACGGCGCGATGGCTACCGCGCCTCTAGCAGTGTAGTGACTGCCCGGCGCCGCCACGGGTTTGCGCTCGCCCAGGCCTCAGTTCCACCCTTCCAGCCGCAACGTGGCGCGCACCAGGCGCTGCTCCTCGTTTTCGATTTCCCGCAGGTTGTCGCAGATCCCCTGGATATGCGCGATGGCCGCCTTGCGCGCCTGTTCCGGCAGGCGCCCGGTGACGGCGTTGTAGAGCCGCGCGTGCTGGCGGTCGATCTGGCGTTTCTGCGCCTGGCGGTGATAGAGGTTGTTGACCGAGGCGAACACCGAATTGAGCAGCAAGTCGGTCAGCGAGCGCAGGGTCTGCACCAGTACCGGGTTGTGCGAGGCCTCGCAGATCGCCAAGTGGAACGCGTGGTCCAGCCGGGCGTGGGCCGAGGCCTCCAGGGTCTGGTCGTGAGCATCCAGCAGCGCCTGGTAGGCACGACCGATCAGCACGAAATCGGCGTCGGTGCCGCGCAGCGCCGCCAGCCGCGCCGACTCGCCCTCCAGCAGGCTGCGCACCTCGAACAGGTCGTAGAGGGTGCGCGGCTGGGAGCTGAACAGGTGCATCAGCGCCGAGGGCGGGCCCTGCCCCGACAGCTGGGCGACAAAGGAACCCTTACCCTGTTCGGTCTCGATGATGCCCCGCGCCCGCAACAGCTTCAGGCCCTCGCGCAGGGCCGTGCGCGACACCCCGAGCTTTTCCGTGAGCCGGCGCTCCGAGGGCAGCAACTGACCGGTTTTCAACACGCCGTCGACGATCAATCGCTCGATGCGCTCGCAGACCACATCCGCCACCTGGTGCCGGCCCGAATCGTTCTTGTGCATGCGCCCTCCACTGGTATGACCAGCCATCCGGTAAAAACCCGTTCGCCCGGAACTTGCCGCCATCCCTTTGAAATACCGCTATTTTTATAGAAATCCAGGCACGCCCGGCGCAACAAACTGGTTCGACCAGCACCCGGCCCCGTGGACAGTAAGGCCAGCCGGGCCAATCATGCAACAGCGCGGCCCGCCCGCCGACCGCCCATAAAAACAATGCTGGGGTCGCTGACAACCGATGAATATCCTCTACGACGAACGCGTCGACGGCGCCCTGCCCAGGGTCGACAAAAACGCGCTGCTCAAGGCCCTGCGCGAGCAGTTGCCCGACCTCGACCTGTTGCATCAGGCCGAAGACCTCAAGCCCTACGAATGCGATGGCCTCTCGGCCTATCGCAGCACACCGCTGCTGGTGGCCCTGCCGCGCGAGATCGAGCAGGTGCAGACGCTGCTGCGGATCTGCCACGAGCGCCGCGTGCCAGTGGTCGCCCGTGGTGCTGGCACCGGTTTGTCCGGCGGCGCCCTGCCCCTGGAAAGCGGCGTGCTGCTGGTGATGGCGCGCTTTAACCGGATCCTGCATATCGACCCTGCCGCCCGCACCGCGCGGGTCCAGCCCGGGGTGCGCAACCTGGCGATCTCCCAGGCCGCCACGCCGTTCGGCCTGTACTACGCCCCCGACCCGTCGTCGCAGATCGCCTGCTCCATCGGCGGCAACGTCGCGGAAAACGCCGGCGGCGTGCATTGCCTGAAGTACGGCCTGACCGTGCACAACCTGCTCAAGGTGGAGATCTTAAGCGTCGAGGGCGAACGCCTGACCCTGGGCAGCGACGCCCTCGATACCCCGGGTTTCGACCTGCTGGCGCTGTTCACCGGCTCCGAGGGGCTGCTGGGCATCATCACCGAGGTCACGGTCAAGCTGCTGCCCCGCCCGCCGCTGGCCAAGGTGCTGCTGGCGGCCTTCGCCTCGGTCGAACAGGCCGGGCGCGCGGTGGCCCAGATCATCGCCGCCGGCATCATCCCCGGCGGCCTGGAAATGATGGACAACCTGGCGCTGCGCGCCGCCGAGGACTTTATCCACGCCGGCTACCCGGTGGACGCCGAGGCCATCCTGCTGTGCGAGCTGGACGGCGTCGAAGCCGATGTCCACGACGACTGCGAGCGGGTCCGCGCGGTGCTCGAGCGGGCCGGCGCCACCGAAGTCCGCCAGGCCCGCGACGAAGCCGAACGAGTGCGCTTCTGGGCCGGGCGCAAGAACGCTTTCCCGGCGGTGGGCCGGTTGTCGCCGGACTACTACTGCATGGACGGCACCATCCCGCGGCGCGAGTTGCCGGGGGTGCTCAAGGCCATCGCCGCGCTGTCCGCCGAATACGGGCTGCGGGTGGCCAATGTGTTCCACGCCGGTGACGGCAACATGCACCCGCTGATTCTGTTCGACGCCAACCGGCCCGGCGAGCTGGACCGCGCCGAAGCCCTGGGCGGCAAGATCCTCGAACTGTGCGTGGCGGTCGGCGGCAGCATCACCGGCGAACACGGAGTCGGCCGCGAGAAAATCAACCAGATGTGCGCTCAGTTCAACGGCGACGAGTTGAGCCTGTTCCACGCGGTCAAGCGCGCCTTCGACCCCAGCGGCCTGCTCAATCCCGGCAAGAACGTCCCGACCCTGCACCGCTGCGCCGAATTCGGCGCCATGCACGTGCACGCCGGGCAGTTGCCCTTCCCCGACCTGGAGCGTTTCTGATGACGGCCCCCATGGACCACGACGCCAGCGCCGCGCTGCAAGAACAGGTCGAACAGGCCCTGGCCGGCAACACGCCGCTGCTGATCCAGGGCGGCAACAGCAAGGCCTTTCTCGGCCGTATCGGCGCCGGCGAGGTGCTCGACACCCGCGCCCATCGCGGCATCGTCAGCTACGACCCGACCGAACTGGTGGTGACGGCACGCGCCGGCACGCCGCTCAACGAACTGCTGGCCGCGCTGGACGCCGCCGGGCAGATGCTGGCCTGCGAACCGCCGGCCTTCGGCGAGGGCGCCACCGTCGGCGGCATGGTCGCCAGCGGCCTGTCCGGGCCCCGCCGGCCGTGGGCCGGTTCGGTGCGCGATTTCGTCCTCGGCACCCGGCTGATCAGCGGCACCGGCCAGCACCTGCGCTTTGGCGGCGAGGTGATGAAAAACGTCGCCGGCTACGACCTCTCGCGCTTGCTGGCGGGCAGCTACGGTTGCCTCGGGGTGCTCACCGAAGTGTCGCTCAAGGTCCTGCCCAAACCGCGCCGATGCGTGAGCCTGAGCCTGGAAATGGACAGCGCCAAGGCCCTGGCCAAGCTCGCCGAATGGGGCCAGCAGCCGCTGCCCATCAGCGCCGCCAGCCACGATGGGCGGTGCCTGAATGTGCGCCTGGAGGGCGGCGAAGGTTCGGTGGCCGCGGCCCGCGACCGTCTCGGCGGCGAAGCGCTGCACAGCGCTTACTGGAGCGACCTGAACGAGCAGCGCCTGGCGTTCTTCGACGAAGGCCTGCCGCTGTGGCGCCTGTCGCTGCCCCATAACACCGGTCCCCTGGAGCTGCCGGGCGAGCAATTGATCGATTGGGCCGGCGCCCAGCGCTGGCTCAAGTCCGCCGCCCCGGCGCAACGTATCCACGAACGCGTCGAGCGCGTCGGCGGCCATGCCACCTGCTACACCCATGGCCTGCTCGACAGCCCGTTCCAGCCGCTGCCGGCGCCGCTGCTGCGCTACCACCGCCAGCTCAAGGCGCAACTGGACCCGCAAGGGCTCTTCAACCCCGGCCGGATGTACGCCGAGATCTGAACGGAGCACGCTCACCCATGCAAACCACCCTGAGCGAACAGGCGCGCCAATTGCCCCGCGCCGCCGAAGCCGAAAGCATCCTGCGCAGCTGTGTGCACTGCGGCTTCTGCAACGCCACCTGCCCCACCTACCAACTGCTGGGCGACGAGCTGGATGGGCCCCGAGGGCGCATCTACCTGATCAAGCAAGTACTGGAAGGCCAGCCGGCCACCGCCAAGACCCAGTTGCACCTGGACCGCTGCCTGTCGTGCCGCAACTGCGAAACCACCTGCCCGTCCGGGGTCGATTACCACAACCTGCTGGACATCGGCCGCGCCGTGGTCGACGCCAGCGTGCCGCGTCCTCTCGGCCAGCGCCTGCTGCGCCAGGGCCTGCGCGCCCTGGCGCCGAACCCTACGCTGTTCAAGGCGCTGCTCGGCAGCGGCACCACGTTGCGTCCGTGGTTGCCGGCCGCCGTGCAGAACAAACTGCCACGCCAGGTACCGCCAGCCAAGGCGCGCCCGGCCACGGCCCACGCGCGGCATGTGTTGCTACTGGAAGGCTGTGTGCAAGCGAGCCTGTCGCCCAACACCAACGCGGCGACGGCACGGGTCCTCGACCGCCTGGGCATCGCCGTGCGAGCCGTGAGCGAAGCCGGCTGTTGCGGCGCCGTGGACTATCACCTGGACGCTCAAGAAGCCGGCCTCGACCGGGCCCGGAACACTATCGACGCCTGGTGGCCGCACCTGGAAAACGGCGCCGAAGCCATCGTCCAGACCGCCAGCGGCTGCGGCGCCTTTATCAAGGATTACGGCCACCTGCTGGCCCACGATCCACGGTATGCGGCCAAGGCCAAGCGGGTCAGCGCCCTGGCCCGGGACCTGGTGCAAGTGCTGCGCGACGAACCGCTGGAGCAACTGCAGGCCCGCTGCGACCGGCGCCTGGCCTTCCACTGCCCGTGCAGCCTGCAACACGCGCAAAAGCTCGGCGGCGCGGTGGAAGCCGTGCTCAAGCGCCTGGGTTTCGAACTCACGGACGTGCCCGACAGCCACCTGTGTTGCGGCTCGGCGGGCACCTACTCGCTGACCCAGCCCGAACTGGCGCGCCAACTGCGCAACAACAAGCTCAATGCCCTGGAAAGCGGCCGGCCCGAGGTTATCGTCACCGCCAATATCGGCTGCCAGACCCACCTCGACGGCGCCGGCCGGACCCCGGTGCGGCACTGGATCGAACTGGTCGAGGCCGCCCTGCCGCCGTCGAGCCCCGCCTCGCATCCCCCTACCCCCTGAAAGGAGCACGCCATGCACAGCAAAGCCGTACTGGGCCAACGCGAAGTCCAGCGCATCCTGATCGCCGCGCGCGACGAGGCCGAACGCAACCAATGGGCCGTGAGCATCGCTGTCGTCGACGACGGCGGCCACCCGCTGGCCCTCGAACGTCTCGACGGTTGCGCGCCGATCAGCGCCTACATCGCCCTGGAAAAAGCCCGCACCGCCGCACTCGGGCGCCGCGAGTCCAGGGCGTACGAAGAGATGGTCAACGGCGGGCGCAGCGCGTTTCTCTCGGCGCCGCTGCTGACCTCGCTGGAAGGTGGCGTGCCGGTGCGCTTCGACGGCCAGGTGATCGGCGCCGTCGGGGTGTCCGGGGTCAAGTCCGGGCAGGATGCGCAGGTGGCGCTGTTCGCGGCGCAGGCATTGGATTGAAGATTGGGACCGCTATGCGGTCCATCGCGAGCAAGCTCGCTCCTACAAGGTTCTGCGCGGTCCATGCAGGAGCGAGCTTGCTCACGATAGGGCCCGCCAGCCCTACACCACCCACTGCGCAATCAACCAGGCATTGGCCCCGCTGATGACCGCGAACAGAGTCCAGGCCAGCACCCGGGTCGGCCAGCGGTTGACGAACACACCCATCAGTTGCCGGTCGCCGGTCATGCGGATCAGCGGGTACAGGGCGAACGGCAGTTGCAGGCTGAGCACCACCTGGCTCAGCACCAGCAACTGGCCCACCGCGCCGTCGCCCAGCAGCCACACGCCGACGAACGCCGGCACCAGGGCCAGGCCGCGGGTGATCAGGCGGCGCTGCCAGCACGGCAGGCGCAGGTTCAGGTAGCCCTCCATGATCACCTGGCCGGCGATGGTCCCGGTGAAGGTCGAACTCTGCCCCGAGGCCAGCAGGGCCACGCCGAACAGCACGCTGGCCAGCGCCCCGCCCACCAGCGGGTCGAGCAGGTGGTAGGCGTCCTGCAGCTCCACCACTTCGGTGTGCCCGCTGCCATGGAAAGCCGCGGCGGCGAGGATCAGGATCGCTGCGTTGACCAGCAGCGCCAGCGCCAGGGAACCGAGGGTGTCGATGCGCGCCAGCTTGATCGCGTCGCGCCGGCTGGCTTCGTCCCGGCCCACCAGGCGGGTTTGCACGATGGAGGTGTGCAGGTACAGGTTATGCGGCATCACGGTGGCGCCGAGAATGCCGATCGCCAGGTACAGCGGCGCCGCGTCGCTGATCGCCGCCAGCGACGGCGTGAAGCCGCGCGCCACGTCCGGCCAGTAGGGTTTGATCAGCAACAGCTCGACGAAGAAACACAGGCCGATGGTGCCCACCAGCACCAGCATGATCGCCTCCAGCCGGCGGAAGCCGCGGTTCTGCAGGGCCAGGATCAACAGGGTATCGAAGGCGGTGATGACGATCCCGGTGGTCAGCGAAACCCCGAGCAGCAGGTGGAAAGCCAGGGCGCAGCCCAGCACTTCGGCAAGGTCGGTGGCGATGATCGACACCTCTGCCAGCAACCATTGGGTGCGCGCCGCGCGGGGGCTGTAACGCTGCCGGCAGAGCTGCGCCAGGTCGCGCCCGGTGGCGATACCCAGGCGCGAACACAGGCACTGCACGGCCATGCCTGCCAGGCTCGCCAGCAGCACCACGAACAGCAGGTTGTAGCCGTAACGCGAGCCGGCCTCGATGGCAGTGGCCCAATTACCAGGGTCCATGTAGCCGATGGAGATCAGCAGGCCGGGGCCGGCGAAACGCAGGAGGCGCTTGAGCAGCGGCGCCTGGGGGTCGACCACGACGGTGCCGGCGACTTCCGGTGGGCAGAACGGTGCGGTACCGATTTTCGGGAGGGTGAATTTCACGCGGGCATCCGGCAGGCTGGAACGAAGGCCCAGCTTAGAGGTTTCGGCGCGGCGACCCAAGCCTCTCCCGGGACGCTCGGCCATTGCCCAGGGCGAGCCGGAGGTTTTTTCGCGAGCGAGCTCGCTCCTACAGGGACGGTGCCGCTTGTTCGCGCGAGGCCCTGTCGAGCATCGCCCGTTGAGCGAAGCGGCTTGCGCTTACTGGGTACCCATCGTCAGTACCCAGCATTGCGCATGCATGACACTCCCCAGCTCGGCCGGCGGCTTCTGTACATGGTCATGCAGGGTCACCCTGGCATAAGGACCATTGAGCGCCAGCACCTGTATCGCTCCCGGCAGTTCCTGGAGCCTGGCCTCAGCCCATGCCTGAGCGTCTGCGCGACTTGAATGGACCGTGATAAATAGAGTCATTTTATCCTTCGACCTCCAGGGCCTTATCCATTTTTTCCAGATCGGAAGAGAACTCAGTCTTCAGGCTGAGCTTCAATTGCGCCTCGGTTTGTCCCGCATAACTTGAGAACAGGGTCTGGCTGCCCGGGCTCAGCTTGATCTTGGCGCCCAACGCATCCAGCCGGGCTTTATCGGCCTTGTCTGAAACGAGCAGGTAACTGGCAATGTTGGCCAGGTATTCACTTTGGGACTTGCTCGTTTTCGCTACCGCCTCTTGAGAAACGCCCAGCGTCGCGGACTCAGGGTTGATCAGCGGCGCGACGCTCTTGCTGGTCAGGTTGCGCGCGGCGATGCCCGTGGCGATGAACTGGGCGACCTTGGCGCCGGTCCGGTCTCCGCCGTAGGTGTCCAGGCCAAAGCTGGCCATGACCGAGTAGGCATCCGTTTGGGCATTGTCCGCCGACGTGCCCTGGTAGAGATGGCCCCGCACATTGGCCGACGAATCGCAGAGCAATGGCTGGTTACCCGAGGTGTAGGCATTAGCCTTGCTGGCGTCCTGCATCTCGACGCAGACATGCGAACCTCTGGTGGGCTCCTTGGCGACGGACTCGCACAGCAACTTGCCGCTCGAGTCCATGATGCACAAATGGGTCGGTGAGCCCCAATTCCCGGAAGACAAGGGCAGCCAGATCGTTTCGCGCCGTTTGTAACCCAGGGTGAAGGACGGCTGCCCGGCCGGATCCCCCGATACATCCAGAGCGACCTTGGTGTCCGTGCCGAACACCAGGGTATTGCTGCCCAGGCCCGAGCAGCCCGCCAGGCCCGCCAGCCCGAAGCACAGAGCGATCAGTCTGAATCCCGAACCGTGCATAGCCCTTCTCCCTTAAGCGTTTTAAAAAGCGCATCGGCGTGCTGCAAATCTTCCGCGGTACGGACAAACACAATCACCTGGCAGCCTCGGGGCACCAGCAGCTTTCGCTCATCGACGTAGCCCAGCGTGAAACCGTCCTTTATGCGTGCCCCGACGCTTTGTACGGCGTTGCGCTGAACGTTGTCCTGCTCATCGGAGGTCAGCCTGACCAGGCCCAGGTAGTACGTCGCCCCTTCGGTGGAGCGGCGTGCGTCGACACTGAAACAACCGGGCACGCTTAAGAAAACCAACAACAAGGGCGCCCAACATGGAGTTATTCGCATAGCCCGGCCTGCCCCCTTGCGCCATGAATCCCAAGACTCCCGAGAGGCCTTTGTGCGGGTCAACTGCCGTCTGATATCACCAAAGTAGCAGTCGGCCACTCTTTAGCCATTAGCGGCTCGGGGATGGTTAGAACGTTTTGATCGGTCGTCAATAGCGCCAGGAAATAAGTCGGTTCGAGCCCCGCGGCAGCCTGCCCGGCTCGCCCCCGCCAAGGCCGCTACGCCGCGAATGCCGGCCTTTTATCCGAAGCCCCAGATCGCGCTGGAGTGCCGCGCAAGCGCCGTGGGATGATGCGCGCCTTTCGTGCCCACTGGAGTCTTTGCATGTCCCTGTTCGGTAAACCCGCCGCGATCCTGGTCCTCGCAGCGCTGGCCGGTTTCAGTACCCTGGGCGCGTTCGCGGCCCAGCCGGCGAAAAAAAGCGCCGCGCTCGAGAAGGTCTCGATGCTCGGCGGCAAGTTCGCGTTCAGCCTGCCCAAGGGGTTTATCGCCAACCCGCTGCCGGCCGGCGACGAAGCCAGCGGCACCGCCGGCGCCACCGGCACCCTGTACACCAACGCCGCCACCAAGACCGTGGTCATCGCCGCCGAGAACCTCATCCCCGATGCGCAGCAGGTCAAGGACAACGACACGGCCTTTCTCGATAACGCGGTCTCGGGGTTCCTCTCGCAACAGGCCGCGGCCCTGCCGGACTTCAGCAAACAGAGCGAGAAAAGCATGACCCGTCGCGGCCTCGGCCTGCGTCAGGTCGACAGCACCGCGACCCAGGGCGGCGGCATGACCCAGAGCTCGACCCTGCTGGCCGGCTCGGGCAACCGCATGGCGGTGGTGCAGGTGATTTCGCGGATCAACGACAAGGCCAATCACGACAAGCTGATCGGCCAGATCGTCGGCAAGCAATAAGCCCTCTGCTCAGGGCTCGAGGCTGAGCAACCAGCGGTTCAGGTCCCGGACCTCGTTGGCGCTGATGGTGTGGCCGATGCCCGGGTAGGCATGGAACTGCGGCCGCAGGCCCAACCCGCGCAACAGGCCAGCGGCCTCGGAGCCGTCGCTGTAGGGCAGGCGCATGTCCGCCGTGCCATGGGCGATAAAGATCGCCAGCGGCTCCAACCCCTTGCCCGACGTCAGTTGCGAACGCAGCACCGGCAGGATCTTCCCGCTCAGCGCGGCGATCCCGCGGACGGCCTGCGGATGGCGCAGCCCCACCTCGTAAGACATGATCGCCCCTTGGCTGAATCCCACCAGGAACGTCCGATCGGCGCGGGTGTGGTACTTGGCGATGGCCTGGCGGACAAACTCGCCAATCAGTTGCGCGCTGTCGGCCAGCTCGGCGGTCACCCCGTCGTAAGCCCCTTCGCCCTGCTTGTGAAACCACTGGTAACTGCCCTCTTCCACAGTCTGCGGCGCCCGCACCGAAAGGTAGGTGGAGTCCGCCGGCAACGAATCCTTGAGGCCGAACAGGTCCTCTTCGTTGCTGCCGTAGCCGTGGAGGAAAATCACCAGCGGCCGGTCGCGGGAGTCGGCCGGGGCCTGTTCCAGGTAGGGCAGCGGCAAGTCGTGGTGCAGCCGGTCCTGGGCCTGGACGGCGCTCGCCACGCAGAGTGTCAGCAGGGCCAGGAACTTGAGCATGGGGACGTCCTTCAATTTTCCAGAGGGAAAGCACTGCCTGATCCTTTGGGCCGCAAGCGGCCATCGCGAGCGAGCTCGCTCCTACAGGGGGCTCAGTCGTTGGTCAGCTTGCCGCTGCGGATCGGCTCGCGGCCGGCGACCTTGGCCTGCCAGATGCCCGGCTCGGTGTAGCGGCTGCGGTCCAGGGCGAACAGCACGCCGCTGGTGGCGGCGCGCACCACGCTGACGATGTCCCGCAGCGGGTCGACCACCTCGAAGATGGCGTCGCCGCGCTCCACCCATTCGCCGGCTTCGCGCAGGAAGCTGACCACCCCGTGGTGCGGGGCGAACAGGTATTGGGTGCCCTCGAACGGCATGCCCTCGCAACAGGCGTCCGGCGTGGCGGGCCACTGTCCGTCAATCAAACCCTGCTCGGCGAGAAAGCCCAGGATCGCCTCGCTGTTGGCCTGGGCCTGTTCGACCCGGGTGTCGCCCATGCTGCCCAATTCCAAGGTGGTGGCGAGGTTGGCCGGGGGAATCGCCGCCTTGGGAAAGTCCCGGGCCAGGCGCAGCCACGGCGTGGAGCAGGACTCATCGAACGAGCTGCCGCCAGAGTCTTCGCAAAGCAGCGCCACGCCGGCCTTCAGGCGCGCGGCCAGGGGCTGCCATTGCGGCCAGTGCTGGGGCAAGGCGTAGAGGTGGATCGCCGCTTCGAAATCGCAGTGCAGGTCGAGGGTGATCTCGGCGTCGCAGGCATGGCGCAGCAGCAGGCGTTGCAGGCCTTCGAGCTGCGAGGCCGGGGCCGGCAGGCCGTCGAGGACTTCGCCCATGGTCTGGCGGATCAAGGCGACGTTGGCCGTCGCGTCGCTGCCCAGGCGCGGGCCGATCAGGTCGCCCACCGGGCCGCTGAGTTCGACGAAGGCGCGGTTGAAGTTCTTCCCGCTGCCGCTTTCGAAACGCCCCAGGTGGCTGCTTTGCAGGTGCTGGTCGAGGCCGATGGGGTTGGCCACCGGGACCAGCTCGATCACGCCCTTGAGCTGCCCCTGGGCTTCCAGTTCGGCCAGGCGCTTTTTCAGCTCCCAGGCGGTGCGCATGCCCGGCAACTCGTCGGCGTGCAGGCTGGCCTGGATATAGACCTTGCGGCTGCCGCTGCCGAAGCGGAACACGCTGAGCTGGCGCTGGGTGCCCAGGTGACTCCAGGGCAGGTTATGGTCGATGCGTTGCATGAAAGGCTCCGGAAAATTGGAGTGCGGCGGGGGTCGTAGACTGAGGCATTTACCGGGCCATTGGAAGACGGCCTCCCCTGTAGGAGCCGTGTCGAATGGCGCCCACAAAAAAGGCGGCTGCGCGTTAACGCCAGCCGCCTTTTTCAACCCGGCGAATTACTCGCCGTAGACGTCGAACTTGAAGTACTTGTCCTGCACGGCCTTGTACTTGCCGTTGGCGCGGATCTCGGTGATGGCGGTATTGAATTTCTCGGCCAGGGCGGTATCGCCCTTGCGCACGGCGATGCCGGCGCCGCCACCGAAGTATTTCGGATCGTTGTACTCGGGGCCGACGAAGGCGAAGCCCTTGCCGGCGTCGGTTTTCAGGAAACCGTCATCGAGGTTGACCGAGTCGGCCAACAGCGCGTCGACGCGACCGGAGACCATGTCCAGGTTGGCTTCCTGCTGCGAACCGTAGCGCACCAGGTTGATCCCGGCCGGGACCAGCACTTCAGTGGCGAAACGGTCATGGGTACTGGCGCGCAGCACCCCGACTTTCTTGCCCTTGAGTTCGGTCAGCGGGTCCTTGACCTCGGTGCCTTCCTTCATCACGAAGCGCGCCGGGGTGTGGTAGTACTTGATGGTGAAGTCGACGTTCTTCTTGCGGTCGTCGGTGATGGTCATGGACGACAGGATGGCGTCGATCTTGCGCACTTTCAGCGCCGGGATCAGGCCGTCGAACTCCTGCTCGACCCAGGTGCACTTGACGTTCATCTGCTCGCACAAGGCATCGCCGATATCCACGTCGAAACCGGTGAGCTTGCCGTCGGGGGTCTTCATCGAAAACGGTGGGTAGCCGGCTTCGATACCGATGCGGATCGGCTTGGCATCGTCAGCCACGGCGGTCAGGGACAACATGGACAGTGCCAGGGCACCGAACAGCACAAGCTTCTTCATTTATAACTCCCGTAGACGGAGGCTTTTATTGGCAGAAAGGTTCGATTGGGGGAAATCGAAGTGGCCAGCAGTCTAGAGCGGCGTCCGGGATGCAAATTGTGTTTATGCGACAAATACTTATAGAAAAAACACCGAGAAATCCAGGCATCGACCACCCTGCCCCACGGGGGTGCGAGGCCCCTGGACAATGCCCTCGATCCCGGCATTTTTCCGGGCTTCGATGCCTGCACCGCGGTGTTTCAGGTCGATCCGGCACGCCGGTTTTGCGAGGACTGCGTCGGAATGCCGCCCACCTCGTACGCAGCCTCGCAGGCTCGGCAGCGGCTACCCGCGCACGACGCCAGCCTGTAGCCGCTGTCGAGCGCCAGCGAGGCTGCGCACGGGCGCGCAGCGGCCGCCCCATCAGGCAACACGGTATTTCAGCTAAACCCGGCACGCCTCACTCCTGCGGGGCGCCGTCACTCCTGCGGTTTACGCAGCAGATAAGTGTCCATGATCCAACCGTTGGCCTGGCGCGCGTCCTTGCGTACCCGCTCGATCTCGTCGGCGACGTCCGCCAGCTTGCCGGCGATCAGGATTTCCTCCGGCGTGCCGAGGTAGGCCCCCCAATAGATATCGAGGCCCTGGTCCGCCACCTGGCGATAGGAGTCCTCGGCGTCGAGCATCACCACCAGGCTGTCGGCGTCGCTCACCTGCCCCGCCGCCAGCCGGCGCCCGGTGGTGATCTCCACCGAGCGGCCGATGCGGTTCAACGGCACCTTGTGCTGCGCCGCCAGGGCCTGGACGCTGGTGATGCCGGGGATCACCTCGAACTCGAACGCGCAACGGCCCTCGGCCAGGATCGCCTGCAGAATGCGAATGGTGCTGTCGTACAGCGCCGGATCGCCCCAGGCCAGGAACGCCCCGGTTTCGCCCTCCGCCAGTTCCTCGTCGATCAGGCGCTCGAAGGTGCGCTGCTTGTCGCGGTTCAACTCGGCGACGCTGGCCCGGTAATCCACCTCGGCGCCGCGCCGCCGCTCGGGGCTCTGCGCTTCGACGAAACGGTAGCCGGGCCGCTCGATGTAGCGTTCGCAGATCTCCCGGCGCAGGTCGATCAGCGCGTCCTTGCTCTGGCCCTTGTCCATCAGGAAGAACACGTCGCTGCGATTGAGCGCCTTGACCGCCTGCATCGTGATGTAGTCGGGGTTGCCGGCGCCGATGCCGATGATCAGGAGGGTTTTCATGGAAGCGGATCTCGGGGGCTGCTCGGGGGATGGAGTATGGCTGGGTTGTGGTCGCGCGTCACAGGACGGCCTGCGGCCTATCGCGAGCGAACTCGCTCCTACCATGATTGCGCCAACCCTGGAGGAGCGAGCTGGCTCGCGAAAAAAACCCGCCCACCCCGCTAATCGCGCGGCTCCAGGCGCAAGCGCCAGCGCCCGTTGAAGCGCAGCTCGACCTGGGCCAGCGGTTCGATATCGATGTGGTTGAAACTGGCCAACGGGCACTGCATGGCATGCACCAGCGCCGCGCGGATCACCAGCGGGTGGGTCACCGCCAGCACATGCCCCGGTTGTTCCCTCAGCGCCTCGAGCCAGGCGGCGACGCGCTGGCACAGCTGCGCCACCGACTCGCCGCCATGGGGCGCGCTGTGGCTGTCGGCCAGCCAGGCGTGCAGGGCCTCGGGCTGCTCCTGTTGCAACGCGTCGAGGCCCAGGCCCTGCCAGCGGCCCAGGTCACAGTCGCGCAGGGCCGCCACGCTTTCCACCGCGGCGCCATACAGGGCTGCGGTCTGCCGCGTTCGCAACTCCGGCCCGCACAGCAGCCGCGGCGCCCGTTCGAACGCGCCGGCCCGCGAACCGGCGAGTGCCTGCCAGTCCATTTCCAGCGGTTCGTCCAGGGGGAACCGCGCCCGTTTCCAGGCGACGGTGCGGGCATGGCAGATCAGGGTCAAGCGGGTGGCCTGCACGGGGAATCTCTCGGTGGTGAATGGACGCAGTGCTGAATGTGGCTGGGTTTTTATCATTTGTCGCCGCCAGATTCCTAACCGAATGCCAGCGGCCCGGACAATCGCGTGGCGGTCCGGGCCAGGGATGTGGCAGGTAGATCGCTATCGCGGGCAAGCTCGCGCCTACAGGAATGGGATGCCGGGGCGGGCCAGGTACAGCACTTCGTAGCGTTCGGCGCCGCGCGCGCTGTCGGGCACGCCGGTCGACAGGGTGAACCGCACCAGTTCCCAGGCTTGCAGGTCGAGGGCGACGAACACGGCGAAGGTGTCCGGGTCGTCGGCAAGCCGCCGGTTGTGTTCGACCTGTTCGGCCAGCAGCGCAGCGCGGTCCGCCTGCGGGTCGATGGCCAGGCGCTCGCGGTACAGGGTCCGCGCCCGATCGCTGGGGCCGCGACGCCAGTCCAGGGGCAACCAGGATTCGATCTGCGGCCGGCCGAAGGAGTCGATCACGCTGTCGAAGCCGCTGCCCATGAGAAAACGCGCGGCGCCCGCCGGGTCGGCCCAGAGGTAGATCGAGGCATACAGGTTGTGCCGCGCGCCGTGCACGCCGCGCTCCTGCCCGGCGAACACCTTGAACAGCAGGCCGTCGACCTCGTCCCACAAGGGGCCGCGGTCCCTGGCGCGGTGGCGAATGACGCCCATGTCGTAATCGGCGGGCAGGCGGTGCGAATACTGTTTGGCTAACATGGCAGTGCTCCGGTGCGGGAAAGTGTTGCCAGCTTGCGCATACCGAACAATTACAACAAGATATCAATAAATATATCTGTGATAAGCACTCGATATGACAGAACCCCTCAGGCCGCTGGACATCGACACCGTGCACGCCTTCGTGCTGATCGCCGACTTCGGCAGTTTTACCCGCGCCGCCCAGGCGCTGGACACGTCCCAGGCGGCCATCAGCCTCAAGCTCAAGCGCCTGGAGGAACGCCTCGGCTATCGCCTGCTGGAGCGCACCCCGCGGCATGTGCGCCTGACGCCGGTGGGCGAGCAGTTCATGCCGGCCGCCCGCGACCTGCTGCGCGCCCACGAGCGGGCCCTGGGCGACCTGCCGGGCGCGCCGGCGCGGCGCCTGGTGATCGGTATCAGCGATCATGTGGCCGGCCCCGAACTGCCGCAGCTGCTGAGCCGGATCGCCACCTACGACCCGCTATTGGTGATCGAAGTCCGCATCGCCTCGTCCCGGGAACTGACGGCGGCCTTCGACCGCGATGAGCTGGACGCGGTCATCGTGCGCAACGAGGGCCTGCGCCAGGACGGCGAAGTGCTGGTGGCCGAGCGCTTCGGCTGGTTCGCCGCGCCGGCCTGGCAACAGGCCCCGGACGCCCCGCTGCGCCTGGCGACCATGGCCGCGCCCTGCGGCGTGCGCCAGCTTGCCGTGCGGGTGCTGGACGCAGCCGGCATCCCCTGGACCGAAGTGTTCGTCGGCGGCGGGGTCATGGCCGTCGGCGCGGCGGTCAGCGCCGGGCTCGGCGTCGCGGCGCTGGCCCAGCGGGTGGCGCCGGCCGACGCGGTCGAGGTCGGCGAACGGCTTGGCCTGCCCGCCTTGCCGGTGAGCGAAATCGTCCTCCACGCCCGCCCCACCGACGCCCGTTCCGACACCACCCTGCGCGCCCTCAGCGCGGCCTTTCGCGGCACCCTGGCACGCTGATTCCTTGCGCCGAAAAGCCGCAAACACCCAGTGAACGCCGGCTTCCATGCGCCATTCCAGGGCATTCGCTGGCCGAGTGCTTTTTTCGCTAGACATGTAGCGTAAATTACATAAATACTGTTTTTACTTTCAGTGAAACAAAAACGACATTCCCTAGCGAAGGCGCTCCATGCCGTCCCTCAGAGACCAGATCACCGACCCGGCCCTCGACCTCACGCCCGCGGAGCGCAAGGTGGTGCGCGCCCTGCTCGACCATTACCCGCGCAACGGCCTGGGGCCCATGTCGCGGCTGGCCGAACACGCCGGCGTCAGCGACCCGACCATCGTGCGCCTGGTGAAGAAACTCGGCTTCGGCGGCTACGGCGAATTCCAGGAAGCGCTGCTCAGCGACATGGACGACCGCCTGCGTTCGCCCAGCACCCTGTTGCAGCCGCGGGCCCACGCCCACCAGGACGACGCCTGGCACCATTACCTGCAAGGCAGCCTGCGCAGCCTGGAACAGACCCAGGCGCTGACCCAGCCCGAAGACGTACGGATCCTGGTCGACTGGCTGCTGGACAGCCGGCATCAGCTGTATTGCTACGGCGGGCGCTTCAGCAGCTTCCTCGCCAGCTACCTGCTCAATCACCTGCGCCTGCTGCGCACCGGTTGCTTCGCCCTGGAAGACAACAGCCAGTTGCCGGACCGCCTGTACGACGTGCAGCGCCAGGACCTGGTCCTGCTGTTCGACTACCGCCGCTACCAGGCCCAGGCCCTGCGCGTGGCCACCGCGGCCAAGGCACGGCACGCGCGGGTGGTGCTGTTCACCGACATCTACGCCTCGCCCCTGCGGGAACTGGCGGACCTGATCATCAGCGCCCCGGTGGAGTCGGCCTCGGCCTTCGACACCCTGGTGCCGGCTCTGGCCCAGGTCGAGGCGTTGATCGCCAGCCTGACCCGGCGCAGCACCGACCTGGATCGTCGGCTGGAGGGCATCGACGCCCTGCGTCACGAATTCGCCACTCACCTGCTGGAGGACAAATAAGGATGTTCAGCCTGCCTCATCACTCGCCCCGCGACCTGCCGTTCGCCCTGGACCACACCGCGCTGCTGCTGGTGGACATGCAACGGGCCTGGCTCGACCCGCAACTCGACCCGCATTTGCAGGGCCCGGACGCCGCGTACTTCCTCCAGCGTACCCGCGAGCAGGTGATTCCCAACCAGCAGAAACTCCTGGCGGCCGTGCGCGAGGCGCGGCAGAACGTGCTGCACACCCTGATCGAAAGCCTGACCGCCGACGGCCGCGACCGCTCGCTGGACCACAAGCTGTCGGACATGCACCTGCCCAAGGGCAGCCCGCAGGCGGCGATCATCGACGAACTGACGGCGCGGGAGAACGAAATCGTCCTGCCCAAGACCTCCTCCGGGGTCTTCAACTCGACCAACATCGACTACGTGCTGCGCAACCTGCAGACCCGCCACCTGATCGTCGCCGGCATCGTCACCGACCAGTGCGTCGACATGGCGGTGCGCGACGCCGCCGACCGCGGTTACCTGGTGACCCTGGTGGAAGACGCCTGCGCCACCTACACCGACGCCCGCCACCAGGCCTGCCTGAACGCGATCAAGGGCTACTGCTGGATCACCGACACCCGGACCGTGCTCGACCGCCTGCGGGAGATGCAGGCATGAGCCGGGACACCCAGGCGCTGCGGCCGGTGGCCATGACCACCCTGCTCACCACCGACCTGATCGGCGTCAGCCGCGGCCGCTCGTTCCCTAGCGACGAACTGGACAGCTACGCCAGCGCCGGCTGCGGTTGGGTGCCGGCCAACAGCGCGCTGACCCCGCAGGACAGCATTGCCGAACCCAACCCCTGGGGCGCCCGCGGCGACCTGCGGCTGATTCCCGACCTGGCCAGCCGGGTGCTGGTCGGCAACGGCCCGGACGCCAGCGCCTCGCCGCTGGACTTCATCCACGCCGACCTCTGCGAGACCGATGGCCAGCCCTGGGCCGCCTGCCCGCGCACCTTGCTGCGCAACGAAGTGCAGCGCTATGCCAGCGACCTGGGCTTGCAGATCAACGCCGCCTTCGAACACGAATTCAACCTGCGCGACGCCCTCGTCCAGCCCGAACGGCTGGCGTTTTCCCTGCAGGCCCAACGCCAAGGCGCGGACTTCGGCGGCTGGCTGCTCGCGGCCTTGCGCGCCGCAGGCGTCGAGCCGGAAATGTTCCTGCCCGAATACGGCAAGCACCAGTACGAAATCACCTGCCGTCCGACCCTCGGCGTGGCCGCTGCCGACCGCGCGGTGAACGTGCGCGAGATCACCCGCGAGATCGCCCGGCAGCTCGGCCACGGCGTCAGCTTCGCGCCCAAGACCGGCGAAAAAGCGGTGTGCAATGGCGTGCACCTGCACCTGAGCCTGCAAGACCTGGACGGCGCGCCGGTGCTCTACGACGAACACAGCGCCAACGGCCTGTCGCGCCTGGGCCGGCAGTGGGCCGCCGGGGTGCTCAAGTACCTGCCGGCGCTCTGCGCCTTCAGCGCGCCGACGCCGATTTCCTACGCGCGTTTACAGCCCCATCACTGGAGCGCCTCCTACGCCTGCCTGGGCCAGCGCAACCGCGAAGCCTCGCTGCGCATCTGCCCGACCGTGAGCATCGGCGGCAGGCCTGTGGCGCCACAGTACAACCTGGAATTCCGCGCGCTGGACGCCACCGCCTCGCCGCACCTGGCCATGGCCGCGCTGCTGATCGCCGGACGCCTGGGCATCGAGCAAGGCCTGCTGCTGCGCGCCACCACCGACGAAGTGCCCCACGACCTGAGCGCCGAGCAGCGCCAGGAACGCGGCATCCTCGCCCTCCCGGCCTCGTTGCCCCAAGCGCTGGACTGCCTGCGCAACTGCCCGGAACTGCTGCACGCCATCCCAGCGCCGCTGCTGGACACCTATTTCGCCGTCAAACACCAGGAAGTGAAACTGACCGAGCACCTGACCCCTGCCGAGCTCTGTGAACACTATGCAAACCTGTACTGAATCCACCGAACTGGGGCTCTACAACCGACCGGCCTACCAGTTGCTGCGCGAAGACTCCGAGCACCCGCTGATCCTCGTCTGCGAGCACGCCAGCCGTTATATCCCGGCGGCGCTCGACGACCTGGGCCTGACCCCGGAAGCCGCGCGCGAGCATATCGCCTGGGACCCGGGCGCCCTGGAGCTGGCGCAAAACCTGTCGCAGACCCTGGGCGCGACGCTGATCTTCGCCAACTATTCGCGGCTGCTGGTCGACCTCAACCGCCCGACCCAGGCCCACGACAGCATCCCGCTGCAAAGCGAGATCTACCAGATTCCGGGCAACCAGAACCTCGACGAAGCCACTCGCGAGTACCGGCGCAAGCAGTTGTTCAAGCCTTTCCATACGCGCTTGAGCGGGCTGATCGACGCGCGCCTGGCCGCGGGCCGGCCGGTGCGCGTGGTGGGCATCCACAGTTTTACCCCGCTGTACTACGGCCAGCGCCGCACCCTGGAGATGGGCGTGCTGTTCGGTCGCGCCGAACGTTACGCCGAGCGCTTGCTGGAAGGCATGTCGGTGCATGACGTGAAGATCGCCGGCAACGAGCCGTACAAGATCGACGCCCTGAGCGACATGACCGTGCCGGCCCACGGCGACGCCCGCGGCCTGGATTCGGTGTTGATCGAGGTGCGCAACGACCTGTTGCGCACCCCGCAGGCCGTGCAGTGCTGGACCGATTACCTGGCGCCGCTGCTGTAAGGCAAGGCGTGCGCCCCGAAAGAAGCTGTCGTTGCACAAGCTGTTTGCTGTACCGGTACAACAACTATAAAAACCGCCGTGGCGTGTCTTTAAACCTGCCAGGTTCAAATACATTGCCTGCCGCCGAGGGTCACGACGACCCCGGCGACAGGCATCCGCCCACCCTTTGGCTGACAAGGAGAACCTCTTCATGGAGATTGAAGAATTCGGCTACAAACAGGAACTCAAGCGCGGCCTGACGCTGCGCGACCTGGTGGTCTACGGGATGATTTTCATGATTCCCATCGCCCCGTTCGGGGTCTATGGCTACGTGAACCAGGAAGCCCCGGGCATGGTGCCGCTGGCCTACATCATCGGCATGCTGGCGATGATCTTCACCGCCCTGAGCTACGGCGCCATGGCCCGCGCCTTTCCCATCGCCGGCTCGGTCTACTCCTACGCCCAGCGCGGGCTCAACCCCCATGTCGGGTTCCTCGCCGGCTGGCTGATGCTGCTCGACTACCTGCTGATTCCGCCGCTGCTGTACGTCTACGCGGCCATGGCGCTGAACCACCTGTACCCGGACATTCCCAAGGTCGGCTTCATCCTCGCGTTCCTGGTCAGCGCGACCTTCGTCAACCTGCGCGGCATCACCTTCACCGCGCGGATGAACATCGTCTTCCTACTGGCGCAGCTGGTGGTGCTGGGGATTTTCCTGTTCTACGCCTGGAACGCCCTGCACGGCGGCACCGGTAACGGCCAACTGACCCTGGCGCCGCTGTACAGCCCACAGAACTTCCACTTCGGCCTGCTGATGCAGGGCGTGTCGATCGCCGTGCTGTCGTTCCTCGGTTTCGATGCCATTTCCACCCTGGCCGAAGAGATCAAGAGCGAGCCGGGCAAGAACGTCGGCCGCGCGGCCCTGATCACCCTGCTGGTGATGGGCGCGATCTTCGTCGCGCAGACCTGGATCGCCACCGATCTCGCCGCCGGCATGGGCTTCAAGTCGGCCGACACGGCGTTCTACGAGATCGCCGAAATCGCCGGCGGCAGCTGGCTGGCGACCCTGACCGCGGTCGCCACGGCGCTGGCCTGGGGCGTGGCGGTGGCCATCACCTCGCAGGCCGCGGTGTCGCGCCTGCTGTTCGGCATGGCCCGCGACGGCAAGCTGCCGAAGATCCTGGCCAAGGTGCATCCGACGCACAACACGCCGCACATCAGCATCTACCTGGTGGCCGTGCTCTCGCTGCTGATCTGCTACCTGTTCATCGACTCGGTGGACACCCTCACCTCGCTGGTGAACTTCGGCGCCCTGAGCGGCTTCATGCTGCTGCACCTCACCGTGATCAACCACTACTGGCGCCGGCAGAAATCCGCCCAGGTGGTCCGGCATCTGATTTGCCCGGCGATCGGCTTCCTGATCGTCTGCGCAATCATGTACAACATGGGGGTCGACGCGCAGAAACTCGGCTGCATCTGGATCGCCGTCGGCCTGGTCTACCTGTTTTTCCTCAACAAGCTGGGCGCCAATACGGCGCTGGCCGATCCGCTGTGATTCAACACCCGGCCGCCGCGGCCCCCTGAAGGGGCTTCGGCGAATCCGAACGGGCGCCGAGCAGTGCCCATTTGCCGCCGCCCGCGCACGCGGGCGACGGCACCAATGCGTGGAAACCGACAGTGATTGTCAGGTTCTGCGCCCTGGCCTCGCGGCCAGGCGCGGACCATTTTGATACAGGAGTACATCCATGCTGGTCTTACGCCCAGTTGCCCCAGACGATCTGCCGGAGTTGCAACGGCTGGCCCGTGAAAGCCTGGTGGGAGTGACCTCCCTGCCCGACGATCGCCAGCACCTGCTGGACAAGATCCTCGACTCTTGCGCCTCCTTCGCCGCCAGCGTGCAGGCGCCGGGGCCGGAGAACTACTTTCTGGTCCTGCACGACCGCGAGCGCGGGCAACTGCGCGGCTGCTCGGAAATCCTCGCCATGGCCGGATTTTCCGCGCCGTTCTACAGCCTGCGCAACCGGCCCTTCGTCAGCAACTCGCGGGAATTGAACGTGCAGCACGGCGTGCCGACCCTGTCGCTGTGCCAGGACCTGAGCAACCACAGCCTGCTGCGCGGCTTCCATATCGACCCGGACCTGGTCGGCACGCCCCTCGCGGAGCTGCTCTCCCGGGCCCGCCTGCTGTTCATCGCCGCCCATGCGCAACGCTTCGCCGACACCAGCATCACCGAGATCGTCGGCTACAGCAGCGAAGACGGCCAGTCGCCGTTCTGGGACGCCCTGGGCAAACACTTCTTCGACCTGCCCTACGCCGAGGCCGAGCGCCTGTGCGGCCTGCAGAACCGCAACTTTCTCGCCGACCTGATGCCGCAGTACCCGATCTACATCCCGATGCTGCCGCAGGCGGCCCAGGACTGCATCGGCCAGGTCCATCCCCAGGGCCGCGAAGCGTTCGAGATCCTGCTGCGCGAGGGCTTCGAGGCCAACCACTACGTCGACCTGTTCGACGGCGGCCCGACCCTGTACGCCCGCCACAGCAACATTCGCTCGATCGGCCAGAGCCGAGTGGCCAACGCCTGCCCCGGCCAGCACAGCGGCCGTGGCCGCGCCTGGCTGGCGAGCAACGAACGGCTGGCGGGCTATCGGGCCATCCTGGTGCACCTGGACGAGGCGCCGGGGGACCTGGTGAACCTCGACGCCGATGCCTTCCAGGCCCTGGAACTGCAACCCGGCGACCCGGTACGGTTAGTCGCCCTATGAATATCGGACAGGTTGGCGTTCGCGGCCCGCGAAGGCCCGCAGAAGGAGCTGCATCATGATCGTTCGTCCGGTACGTGTGACCGACCTCCCCGCGCTGATGGCCCTGGCCCAGCGCGCGGGCCTGGGGCTGACCAGCCTGCCGGCCAACCAGGAGCGCCTCAGCCATCGGGTCCGCTGGGCCCAGCGGACCTTCGCCGAGCAGGTGGAGCGGGCCGACGCCGACTACCTGTTCGTCCTCGAGGACGAGGACCAGCAAGTCATCGGCATCAGCGCCCTGACCGGCGCCGTCGGCCTGCGCGAACCCTGGTACAGCTACCGGGTCGGCACCACCGTCAACTCGGCGCCGCACCTGGGCATCCAGCGGCAGATCCCGACGCTGTTCCTGAACAACGACATGACCGGCCAATCGGAGCTCTGCTCGCTGTTCCTGCGCCCCGACCAGCGCCGCGACAGCAACGGCCGGCTGCTGTCCCTGGCGCGCCTGCTGTTCGTCGCCGAATTCCCGCACCTGTTCGGCGACAAGCTGATTGCCGAACTGCGCGGCAAAGGCGACGAGAACGGCTGCTCGCCGTTCTGGAACAGCCTGGGCCGGCACTTCCTGCAAATGGATTTCGTCCAGGCCGACCACCTGTCCAGCCTCGGCCATAAACCCTTTATCGCCGAGCTGCTGCCGCGCCAGCCGCTGTACACCTGCCTGCTCAGCGCCGCAGCCCAGGCCGCGATCGGCCAGGCTCACGAAAACACCGAGGCGGCGCTGACCATCCTGCGCCAGGAAGGCTTTGCCCATCAGGACCACATCGACATCTTCGACGGTGGGCCGGTGCTCGAGGCCGATGTGGGGAAAGTCCGCGCGGTGCGCGAAAGCCAGGTCCTGCCCCTGCTGGTCGGCACCCCGGACGACGACGCGCCGAGCTGGCTGGTGCACAACCGCCGCCTGGAAAGCTGCCGCATCAGCTGCGTGCGCGCACGCTTGGTGTCCGGCTGCCTGCTGGTCGACCGCCTGAGCGCCAAACGCCTGCAACTGCAACCCGGCGACTCGGTACGCGCCGTACCGCTATTGGCCACCCAGGCCAAGGCGGCAGCAGCCTGACAGCCCCGACACCGCCCCTGTAGCCGCCGCCAAGCCCCGGCGCGGCGGCGTACGGGGACGCAGTCCTCGCCAAACCGGCTCACGCGCTTTACCAGGAAGAACGCGGCGCCCGGTGTTGCGACCGCTACGCGGCCGTACGCAGCCTCGCAGGCTCGGCAGCGGCTACAGGGTTCGCGCCGACCGGCAGGTCGCGCTTGGCTTTTGATCTACCCGCCCCGTTCCCAGAGGCCGAGCGCAGGTCTTGCGCAGGGGGCACCTCGGCAGGGATGCCGAGGTAGCCGCGCGGGGCCAGGGATGGCCCCTCGCGGCGGCCCCCGGAGCAAGACCGGAGCGAGGGCATGCCGAGCCTAGGCGAGGCACCGAATGGAGGGGCAAGAGCGTTTTGGTTACTTTTGCGCTCTATCAAAAGTGACCCGCCGTAAGGGCGGAACCCTAAGCCGCCACACCCGCAGCAACGGATATGTACACCATCCAAAAACTACAGCACCTGGACCCAAGCCATCGCGAGCAAGCCCCGCTCCTACAGGGCCAACACCGCCCCATGTTATTGACGAACGGTCGGCCGAATGTTCAGATGCCGCCCAGTTTCAGGTGCCCCCTGCCGCCGTGCACGGGGTGAAACGGGAAACCGGTGCGCCTTCCACAGGCAAGTCCGGTGCTGCCCCCGCAACGGTAAGCGAGTGACCTCTTCGAATCGCCACTGGGCCACGGCCTGGGAAGGCGAAGAGTTCCAGCCTCGCAAGCCCGGAGACCGGCCTGGAATCTCTGTATGGCAAACCTGCGGTGGGCGGGCATGGGCCGGTGCCTGCCTGTGCGCGGCACTTTCTCCTGCGTGCTTCTGCGAAGATCCTTTCGAGAAGACCAACGATGACTCAGATTCACCCCTGGCGTTCCCGGGCCCCGCGTCCCGCGCGGCTCAACACCTGCGGCGCCCTGCTCGGCTGCCTGTTCAGCCCGCTGCTGCTGGCCGAAGAAACGACCCTGACCCTCGACCAACAACTGGTTTCAGCGCCCTCGGTGGAATCCACCACGGTCGCCGAAATGGCTCGCTACGGCAGCAAGGTCGAAATCGTCAGCCGCGAACAGATCGAGCGCGCCGGGCCCAGCAGCGACATCACCCGCGTCCTGCAAATGTACGTGCCAGGCCTCTACGTCGCGCCGAAAAACGGCCCCTTCGACTACGGCACCTACTCGCTGCTGGGCGGGCGCAACGACGACACCCTGATCCTGCTCGACGGCGTGCGCCTGAACAACCGTCTCTACGGCGGGCTGTACCTGGACACCCTGCCGGCCAACGCCATCGAGCGCATCGAAGTGCTCAAGGGCGGCCAGAGCCTGCTGTTCGGCACCCAGGCGGTGGCCGGGGTGATCAACATTGTCACCCGCAGCCCACAGACCCGCGAAGCCTCGGGCGAGGTCAACCTGGGCCTGGACAGCTTCATGGGCCAGACCGGCGACGCCCGGGCGGAGAAGATCTTCAGCAACGGGTTCGGCGACCTGGGCCTGCTGGCCTATATCAGCCACAACGTGTCCGACGGCTACCAGCCGTATCGCAACAAAGACATGAACCCACGGGTCAGCGACAAGAAGCGCGGCTACGAAGTCACCACCTTCGGCGCCAAGGCGGTGCAGGCCTTCGCCGACGAATCGCGGCTGGAGCTGTTCTACCAGTACTCCGACGCCAACCTGGATTTCGCCCGCCCGCTGGACAACCGCAAGACCACCAACGACCGCGTGCAGCAGATCGCCACGGCGACCTTCGAGCAGCGCCTGAACGAGCGGCTGAGCTATTTCGTCAAAGGCCACGTCAACGACTGGGACACCCGCTATACGCGCATCGACAACACCGCCGACGGCGGCGGCGTCCGCGTGCGCAACCACAACGATTACTGGGGCTTCACCGACTGGGGCGTGCAGGCCGAGGGCAAGGCCGAATTGTCCGGCGGCCATGTGCTGGTATTCGGTTCCGACAACCAGTGGTTCAAGGGCCAGGACGACGTGCTGGTGATCGACAACAGCAAGGCCGAAGCCCACGCCCTCTATACCCAACTGCGTCCGGTGATCGACGCCCTGCCCGACTGGCACCCGAGCATCGGCATTCGTCACGAGAGCATGAGCGGCGGCGACAGCGCCACGGTGGGCATGCTCACCTCGCTCTACGACCTGAACGACCGCTGGCAGGTCCGCGGCCAATACGGCAGCGCCTACAAGCTGCCGAACGCCGAGCAGTTGTTCGTCAACGAGCCCGGCGACGAGCTGGGCAACCGCAACCTCAAGCCGGAAAAAAGCCGCAACGCCGAACTCGGCCTGGACTATCGCGGCGCCCTGCTGGACCGCGAGTTCAGCGCCAGCGTCACGGCCTTCCACCGGCGCATCGACGACCTGATCACCCTCGACGGCATCCAGTGGGTCAACGGCGACGGCGAGATCACCGTCAAGGGCTTCGAGGCCGACGGCAAATGGCAGTTCGACGAGCGCTGGAACCTCTCGGCGGACCTGACCCGCAACCTGGTGGAGTCGCGCAACGGCGTGACGGTGAACAATATCCCGAGCTTCTTCGCCCGCTCGCGCCTGGGCTTCGAGTCCACCGACCGCATGTGGGGCGCCGGCGGCGCGATCCGCTATATACGCGACGTGGTCAGTTCGAAGCAGATCGACTACGGCCATTACTCGGTGGTGGACGCCGACGCCTATCGTTACCTGGACCGCGCCCATCGGCACCGCCTGAGCCTGCTGCTGGAAAACCTCTTCGACCGCGACTACGCCACCAGCATGACCAGCACCAGCCCGCAGGTGGAAAACCTCGGCCGGCCGTTCACCAGCGAAGTGCGCTACACCTACCGCTTCTAAGGGGACGCGAGCATGCATGAGGAGTATCAGCGGGTATTGTTCGTCGGCCCCGGCCTGAACGGCGGCGCCCTCGGCGAGGCTTTTCGCCGCCAGCTGTGCAGCGCGCGCGGAGCCGGAGCGGCGGCGGACATCGTCGACACCCTGGAGGGCTTCGACGGCCTCTGGGCCTGCCTGCGCGCGCCGCTGCCCGACAGCGGCGCACGGGTACTGGTGGTGGACCTGGAGCCGACGTCCGACAGCGCCTACCTGGATTGGCTGCGCGACGAGCTGGGGCGCATCGCCCGCGAACATCCCCAGGCGCCGCGTTTGTGGGTCACCGCCTCGGCCCTCGGCCGCCGAGGCCTGGATGCGGCGCTGGCCTGCGCCAGCATCGCCCAGGTCGAGCGCCACCTGCCCTGCGACAACGTCAACGCAGTGGCCTCGGACCCGGACTGGTCGCGCGTCCCCGCCCATGCCCGGCAGCTGTTTCTGTGCACCGGCCCGCGTTGCGTGCGGCGCGGGGCCCTGCCACTGTGGAAAAGCCTGCGCCGCGAGCTGCTCAAGCACGACGCGATCGAGACGCCCGGTGGGGTCTTGCTGACGCGCACCGCCTGCCAGTTTCCCTGCAACCTGGGCCCGGTGCTGACGGTGTATCCGGAGGGTTGCTGGTATCGGCTCAGCGATGAAACCCAGGTGGTGCGCCTGGTGGAGGAGCATCTGCTGGCCGGGCAACCGGTCGCGGACCTGCTGATTCATGGGCCGGCGGGAGCAGGCCATGCAGGCTAAGCGCTGGATGGCCTGCTTGCTGGCCTGCTGGACGGTTTCGGCGTGGAGTGCCGAACGCTATGAGAACTGCGGCAAAGGCTGGTCCATCGCCGAACCGCCGCACCGCATCCTCGCCCTCAACCAGCACAGCGCCGACCTACTCCTGGCTCTGGGCGCCGGGTCGTCGCTGATCGGCGTGGCCTATATCGACGACGACGGCGCCCTCGAACAGGGACGCTATCGCGGGGTGCCGGTGATCTCGCGGCAATACCCGTCCAGCGAAATGCTTTACTCGCAGCGGGCCGACCTGGTGGTGGGCGGGTTCGGCTCGGCCTTTCGCGAACACCTGAGTTCGCGGCAAACCCTGGCCAGCCATGGCATCGCCAGTTACCTGCTGGAGTCGGGGTGCGACGGGCATTCGCTGGATTACTTCGGGCAGATCCGCCAGGACCTGAAGACCCTCGGCCAACTGCTGCGCCAACCGGCCAGGGCCGATGCGCTGATCGCGGCCATGGACGCCGACCTGGCGGCCGCCGCGGCGCTGCATCAAGGCGAACAACCGCTGTCGGTGTTTTACCTCGACAGCGAAGTCAACGGCCTCGACAGCGTCGGCAAGCGCGGCTTCGTCACGGCCCTGCTGAGCGCCGCCGGCGCCCGCAACAGCTTCGCCGACCACGACAGCGCGCGCCTGGTGATCGACAGCGAAACCCTGCTCAAGCACGACCCCGAGGTGATTCTGCTGGCCGACGCGGTCTGGTCCCCCGCCCGCCGCAAACGCCAGTTGCTGCGCAGCGACCCGGCCCTGTCGCAGCTGCGCGCCGTGCGCGAAAACCGCCTGATCGACATCCCCTTCACCCAACTGCTGCCCACCCTCGACAGCGGCCGGGTCGCGCTGGAACTGGCGCGACGGCTCAAGACCTTGCGCACGAGCCTGTAGCCGCTGCCAAGCCTGCCCACGTGCTTTACCAGGAAAAACGCAGCGCCTGGTTTTGCGACCGCTGCGTCGGAATGCCGCCCAAACCGTTCGCAGCCTCGCAAGCTCGGCAGCGGCTACAGGTTCAGCGCCGACCGGTAGGTCGCGCCAGCGCCGGCTTTTGATCTTGATCCACCCTGCCCCGTTCCCAGAGGCCGAACGCAGGGCTTGCGCAGGGGGCACCTCGGCAGGGATGCCGAGGTAGCCGCGCGGGGCCAGGGATGGCCCCTCGCGGCGGCCCCCGGAGCAAGACCGGAGCGAGGGCATGCCGAGCCCTAGCGAGGCACCGAATGGAGGGGCAAAGGCCTTTGGTTACTTTGGGCCTTTCCAAAGTGACCCGCCGTAAGGGCGGAACCCTAAGCTGCCATAACCGCTGCAACGGATATGTACACAATCCAAAAACTACAGCGCCTGGACCCAAACCATCGCGGGCAAGCCTCGCGCCTACAGGTACGTGTGTTTTGGTAGGAGCGAGGCTTGCCCGCGAAAGGTCGCAAGACAGCGCGCGATTGCCGGTTGGGCATTCGCGCGGGTCATCATTGCTTGGCCGACAGCTCCATGAGCATCCGCGCCAGCAGATAGATCCGCGGCGCCACGCTGTCGACCTCGGCGTATTCCTCCGGCGTATGGATATTGCCGCCGACGATGCCGAAGCCGTCCAGGGTCGGGGTGCCGACGCCGGCCGACAGGCTGGAGTCCGCCGCGCCGCCGCTGCCTTCGATGGTCAGCTTGCGCCCCAGCTCGCCGTAGATGCCCTGGGCCATGGCCACCAGCGCGTCGGACTTCTCGGTCCGCGGCATCGGCGGCAAGCCGCGTTGCAGGCTGGTCTTGACCTCGGTGTCGGCGATCAGCTTGTTGGCCGAGACCCGCGCCAGGTCCTTTTCGATGCGGTCGAACTCCTCCGGCACCGCCGCCCGCACATCGGCCTTGGCCAGGGCCTGGTCGGGGATCACGTTGGTGCGGTCGCCGGCCTTGAGCACGGTGAAGTTGATGGTGGTTTTCTTCTCTTCGTCGCCCAGCTTGCCCAGTTGTAGAACCTGGTGCGCGACCTCCATCGCCGCGTTGCGCCCCAGCTCCGGCGCCACGCCGGCGTGGGCGGCCTTGCCCTTGACCTCCACCAGCGCCGTGGCGCTGCCCTTGCGCCAGACCAC
This sequence comes from Pseudomonas chlororaphis, assembly GCF_001921865.1. Taxonomy (GTDB): domain Bacteria; phylum Pseudomonadota; class Gammaproteobacteria; order Pseudomonadales; family Pseudomonadaceae; genus Aquipseudomonas; species Aquipseudomonas chlororaphis_D. Next base: position 51,792 of record NZ_MSCT01000009.1, on the reverse strand, counting down.
CAGGCCGTCGGCCGGGCGCCCCGGTTCCAGGTTGAGGGTCACGTCGTGGGCCTTGGCGGTGTTCTTGATCAGCTCGGTGGCGATCTGCGAGCCGGTTTCCTCGCTGGCGTCGAGCAGGAAGGTGATCTGCGCGTAGTCCTTGAACTTGAGGTTATCCAGGACCTTCAGCGCGTAGATCCCGGCGACGATGCCGCCCTTGTCGTCCATCACCCCGGGGCCGTAGGCGCGACCGTCCTGGATACGGAACGGCCGCTCGGCCGCGGTGCCTTCCTTGAACACCGTGTCCATGTGCGCCATCAGCAGGATCCTGGCCTTGCCGGTGCCCTTGAGGGTGGCCAGCACATGGCTGCCGCCGGCGCTGCCGTTGGGGACTTTCTCGATGCTGGCGCCGAGCTTTTGTAGCTCGGCGACGGCGATGTCGCTCACCTGGTCCAGCCCTGCCCCATAGCCGGAACCGGAGTCGATATTCACCAGGCGCTCCAGCAGTTTCAGGGCGTCGTCCTGGTAGCGTTGGGCATCGTTGTGGACTTGCGGATGAGGCGCGGCGATGGCCTGGGAGGCCAGCAGGGCAAGGGCGAGGGTCAGGCCGATACGGGCGGCCAGTAACGAGCGAGGCGGTGTCTGCGTCATGAATCGATCCTTGTTTCGTGTCGGAAGGGCTCGCCCACCCTACCTGACAACTGAGCGCCCCTCCATGCTGGCGCAATGCTGCGCGGCGGGCGTCAAGACGGGCTCAGCTGGACCTTCGGCGAGCGGTCGCCGCGGCGGTAGCTGACCTTGTTGCGGCCGGTGGTTTTCGCCTCGTACAGGGCCTGGTCGGCGTCGTTCAGCCAGTCCAGGACATCGCCGTGCTCCGGGGAATAGGTCGCCAGGCCGATGCTCAGGCTGACCTGCAAGGCCGGGCTCTGTTCGTAGCCCAGGCCGCCGAAACGGCAGCGCAGGGAGTCCATCAGTTCGACGGCGTGCTCCAACGGTACGCCCGGTAGGATCAGGCAGAATTCGTCGCCGCCATAACGCCCGGCCTGATCGCTCATCCGCAGGTTCTGCTTGAGCAGTTTGCTCAGCCGGCGCAGCACGATGTCGCCGGCCACATGCCCATAGGTGTCGTTGATGGCCTTGAAGTGGTCGATGTCGATCAACGCGATGGCGGCGCCGCGATGCTCGCGCCTGCAACGCTGGAACTCGATGTCCAGCTGGTCCTTCCAGGCGCCGTGATTGAGCAGGCCGGACAGGCTGTCGGTGCGGCTCAGGGCCAGCAGTTCGCGCTTGTGCCGGCCCAGGACAGTGGCCTGCTGGTAGCAGATATAGCCCAGGGCCAGCGGGTACAGGGTCAGCATCGGCAGGCAGGCATAGAGTTGCAGCGCGCTGGTCTGGGGCACGAAGCCTGCGCCGAACAGCGGCAGCGCGATGACGATCCCCAGCGCTTGCGCCAGGCAACCGGCGAGAAAGAATGGCACACCGCCCAGGGCGATATTGTTCATCGCCATCAGCGACAGGGTGGTAGCGGTAGGCAGCGGATTGAAGTGCATGGCCGCGACCCAGAAACCGCCGAGAAAGGCGTCCACCAGCAGGTTGCGATGCTCGGCGCGAAACGGCACCGCCGAGCGGCGGGCCCACTGGAAGGCCAGGTGCGGCCAGATAAAGGCGTTGAACAGCATGAAGGCCCAGACCCAGGGCGGCGGATGCAGCGGGTACATGCCCGCCGCCACGCAGAAGAACCCCAGGGCCAGGCCCAGGATTCGCGATGTGTACAGCCTCCTGGCCAGTGAAAGTCCCTTGCCTGCGTGCCGCTGCGTCAGGGCCAAGTCGCCTCCGTTAAACCGTACGCAAGCTATCGAATACGATCGTGCCCCGAAGTCTATCAGCGCACCGTCAAATAGCCATCACCGCTCAGCCGCCCGGAAACCGTTGCGTGGCAGGGGGCGACGAACGTTCCGCCTGCATTCATTTGCAGAATGAAGTCCGGAAGAAACTTCGTTTGTCAGCACCCCCGGCGCCGACCAGAATCAGCCCCAGCCAACGCCGCTAGCGTCTTTGCCTCACTCCATTCATCTCACTACGCCGGGAATCCCTGTTTATGAGCCAGCAGAGCTTCGTCAGCCCAGACCTGATCCGCCAACGTTTTTCACGGGCGATGTCGGACATGTACCGCGAAGAGGTGCCGCTGTACGGCGCCCTGATGGAGCTGGTGGCCGAGGTCAATGCCGGGGTCCTGGGCAGCGACGAGCACCTGGCCCGGCAACTGCGCAGCACTGGCGAGATCGAGCGCCTGGACCTGGAACGCCATGGCGCCATCCGGGTCGGCACCGCCACCGAGCTGGCGACCCTGGGCCGGCTGTTCGCGGTGATGGGCATGCAGCCAGTGGGTTACTACGACCTCACCCCGGCCGGGGTGCCGGTGCATTCCACGGCGTTTCGCGCGGTGCACGAAAGCGCCCTGCAAATCAGCCCGTTCCGGGTCTTCACCTCGCTGCTGCGCCTGGAGCTGATCGATCATCCATCCCTGCGTGAGTTCGCCGAAACGCTGCTGGCCCGCCGCGCGATCTTCACCCCGAGAGCCCTGGCCCTGATCGAGCAGGCCGAGGCCCAGGGCGGCCTCGACCACCGCGCCGCCGACGAATTCGTCGAGCAGGCTCTGGAAACCTTCCGCTGGCACCACAGCGCCACGGTCACCGCCGCCCAGTACCGGCAATTGAGCGCCCAGCACCGGCTGATCGCCGACGTGGTGGCGTTCAAGGGGCCGCACATCAACCACCTGACGCCGCGCACCCTGGACATCGACCAGGTGCAGGAACGAATGCCCGCCCATGGCATCACGCCCAAGGCGGTGATCGAAGGCCCGCCCCGCCGCGACTGCCCGATCCTGTTGCGCCAGACCAGCTTCAAGGCGCTGGAGGAAGCGGTGTCCTTCACCGACCAGCCCGACGGCAGCGGCAGCCACAGCGCGCGCTTCGGCGAGATCGAACAGCGTGGCGCGGCCCTCACCCCCAAAGGCCGCGCGCTCTACGACCAGTTGCTGAATGCCGCCCGCGACGCGCTGGGGGATTTCCCCAGCGAAGCCAACGCCCAGGCGTACAACGCCTTGATGGCCGAACACTTCCGCGCCTTTCCCGATAACCACCAGGCGATGCGCGAACAGGACCTGGCGTATTTCCGCTACTTCGTCAGCGACCAGGGCCTGGCCGCGCGCCAGCAGGCGGATCGACCGACCCGCCTGGAAGAGCTGATCCGCGCCGGGCATGTGCGGGCCGAGCCGCTGGTGTACGAGGATTTCCTGCCGGTCAGCGCCGCCGGGATTTTCCAGTCCAACCTGGGCGACGACGCGCAAAGCCATTACGCCGGCCACTCCAACCGGCGGGCGTTCGAGCAGGCCCTGGGGCGCTCGACCATCGACGAATTGCAGCTGTACGCCGACACCCAGCAGCGTTCGCTGCAGGAATGCGCCGCGGCGCTGGGCCTGCCGGCGCTCTGATTTCATCTCCTCCAGCATCAGCCAAAAACGGCTGATGCCGGCCCTTTCCTGCCCCTTTCGCCCGACAATCGCCACAGGGTGTTTCCACACCCGCGATTGACAACATAGCGATACGAAACAGCCCGCCGCGTCCACTCCCCTCCTGCTTATCTGTCATCGATGCCTTCACGCCGTCAGTCGCCTGGAGGCTATTACATCTTCCCTTATTGTCTCTTAATGGATACAGTCACTCATGGATTACGAGATCCTGCAGACGACCGTCTTTGCCCGATGGCACACCACGCTACGGGACCTGCGCGCCAGAATTGCCATCGCCCGGCGTATCGAGCGGGCTTCGGCGGGCAACCTGGGCGATGTGAAAAACCTTGGCGGCGGTCTCTCACAAATGCGCGTGGACACGGGGCCCGGCTACCGCGTCTATTTCACGGTTCGCGGTCGCACCCTCATCGTCCTGCTGTTGGGCGGCGACAAGTCCACCCAACCTGCCGATATCGACCAGGCCCGCGTCCTGGCCAAGGAGTTTTGAAGATGTCCAACACCCTGCTTCCCTTCGACATCGCCACCCTGCTCGACAGCGACCAGGCGATCAGCGAATACCTGTCCCAGGTCCTGGCCGACGGCGATACCGACGAACTGATACGCGCCCTGGGCCATGTCGCCCGGGCCCGGGGCATGACGCAGATCGCCAAGGCCACCGGCCAGGGCCGGGCCAGCCTCTACAAGGCCTTCGCCCCGGGCGCCAAGCCGCGCTTCGATACGGTGGTCAAGGTCATGCGCGCGCTGGGCCTGCAGCTGTGCGCCACTGTGCCCAGAAGCTGAAAGCGGCTGTCGACAATCCACGGCACGGCCGGAACGGGGCAAGCAGAAACGCAGGGGGTTTATCGGACAGTTTGTCGCGGGCGCAAAGGCCCTGGCAGCCGTTCGACACAGGCATCGAGCCGATGCGGATAGCCTGGGCGAAGATGCGGGGGGAATGCTGAAAACAGGGGGGAAGCCCCGAAGAGGGTGTTCGCCCAGTGCTCTGGCCTGGCAATCCATGCACCGGTAAAGAGCCCTTGCACCGGGCGAACGGTAACCATTTTAATCGAACATCAAAAGAAAGTCCGTGCACATATTCTGAAGAATTCTGAACACAAAACAGGCGGTAAATTTTTCATTTCGCTCACTTTCGTTCAACTCCTCCATGGACTTTCCCGGGTCCGGGGCGCCGACCGCCACAACGGCCGGCGCCCTGGCGCCATCAGCTTTCGTGCTGGGTAGTCACTTGCAACACATCGGTATAGGTCACCACCACGCTCTGGCCGACCTTGAGGTCTTTCAGGCGAGCCTGGACTTCCGGTTTCTCCACGGCCAGGACTTTCTTGTTGCCGGCCGGACCCTGGAAGGTCAGTTGGTTTTTCTTCAGGTCGATGTCAGTGATCTTCAGTTGCACCTGCACCTGGCGATAGGCTTCGCCGCCCGGGTTGGGGTTGTCCGCGGTGGCGCGAATCACCCCGGTGCGCTCGCCGGAATCCGGCGGCGCCTTGCTCACGTCGGTGTCCAGCACGGCTACCACGGCATGGGTCACCCGCACATTCACCGCATCCCCGACTTTCAGGTGGCCCAGGTCCTTGGCCTGGTCACTGAGTTGTATGTGCACCGGTTTGCCCCCGGCGCCTTCGAGCACCACCTGATGCTTGGCCGCATCCACCGCCAGGACCTTGGTCACCAGTTCGTCGGCTTCCACGGTGCCGGACAACGGGATGTCGGCGGCGTGGGCAGTGAGGGTACCAGCGGACAGCAGCGTGGCCATGGCAATGGCTTTGGTCAGCGTGTGCAGCGACGTCATAAGTCTCATCCTTGTGATTGAAAACAGAATCCGCGCCCATCGGGTGCGCGGTGCCGATTGAGCATAGACGCCAGCCGCGCTCGCCGCCGATTTATCCCGCGCGCCTCAGTAGCCGGTCATTTCCAGATAACCGCTGCCGGCATGGCTGCCGCTCAATTGCACCGGCCCTTCCCAATAAGGAATGCGCAGGTTCATCCAGGCCTTGGGGTTGAGCGCCTCGGCAGTGATATCCAGACCCCGCTCGGGAATGCGCAAACGCCAGCGCGTCGGCAGCGTGCGCCCCGCCACCTGGGCGTCTTGCAGTGGGGTGAGCTGGATAGCGTCCTTGTGCAGGGTCTGCGTGCGGCCGTCGGGCTCGATCCAGGTGCCGGTGATGTAAGCCGGCTTGTCGGTTTCCCGCACGCGGAACAGCATCAGCCGCTCGCCGCTGTCCAGGTGCAGGGAGAACCAGTCCCAACCGCTCTGCCCGGCCGCCAGCGGCTGGCTGCTCCACTCGCGGTCGAGCCAGGCCGGGCCGCTAACCTCATAGGTCTGGCCGTCGATCTGCAAACGGCCCGCCGCCTGGAAAAATGGCTGGCTGTAGTAATAGGACGCCTGGCCCTGCTCGGACTTGCGGCTATAACCGCCCTCGCCTTGCAGCACCAGCGGCCGGTCGCTGCGCAGTTGCAAGCGATAGGCGAAACCCGGGCCGCTGGCCTGCAACTGCATCTGCGCCAGAGGGTCGGCCGTGGGCGACAGGCTGGTCAGGCTCCAGTCGTCGATCCAGGCCTGGAATGGCTGCGCGTTCACGCCCGCCTGCCCCACCCCGCCACGGGCGTAACGTTCTGCAGCGTGATGGGCTGTGGCCGAGGTCGCGGCGGCGTGGCCCAGCCAGACGTTCGGCGCCTGCCAGCCGGACCGGTCGGGCTCGGCGCGCAAGGCGCTGCGAAACAGCGTCCACTGCACGCCGAAACGCTGGCCGTCGCGGGCCTTGAGGTCGGCGGTGAGGTACCACCACTCGATGCGGAAACCGTCGTGGGCGCCATGGTCGGCGGGGAAGCTGAACACCCGGCCCGGCAGCACCTGGGTAAACGCCGCGGCGTCCGTGCCCAGGCCGGCGAAACCTTGCGGCGCTTCGTCGGGCTTATCGCAGCCGTACAGGGCCAGCACCAGCAACAAGCCAAGCAGCCGATCAATCTTCATGGGCAAAGGTCCTGAGCAAATCCGCCGGCTGGCTGCGATACAAGCGCAGCAACGGCCAGGCCGATGCCAGCAAGGTGGCCAGCACCGCCAGGGCCAGCAGTTGCAGCAGCTGCAACGGGAACACCCGCAACGGCAGGCGCCAGCCGAAGGCCTGGACGTTGATCACCGTGTCCAGGCACCAGGCCAGGGCGATGCCCAGCGGCAAGGCCAGGATCAAGGTCAGCAGCGCCAGCAGCCAGGTCTGCCCGAGGTTGAGCAGCATCAGCTGGCGCCGGCTCACCCCCAGCGCCCACAGCGGCGCGAGCTGGCCGAGGCGGCTCTGGCTCTGGGTCAGCAGGCTGATAAACAACGCCACGCCGGCCACGCCGAGGGTCAGGCTGTTGAGCACGGCGGTGGCAGCGAAGGTGCGCTCGAAGACCTGGCTGGACCAGCCCTTGAGCTGGGCCTGCTCGACGATACGGCTGTCGTCGAGGGCAAAGCGCTGCTGCAAGGCACTGACCAACGGCGCCACGGCGGACGGCTCGATGCGCAGGTTGAAACGGTTGGGCGCCAGCTGCGGCCAGTGCGCCAGCAGGTGCTCGGCACTCACCAGCAGATGGCCCCTTGGGTTGCCGTAGTCGGCGTAGATCGCCACGACTCGCGGCGCCCACTGCCCCACCGGCACCGGAATACTCAAGCGATCCCCCAGCCGCACCTTGAGCCGGCGCGCCGTCTGCTCGCTGAGCATCAGGGTGTCGGCGCCGGCCAGTTGGGTCCAGGGTTGCTCCCCCAGGGTTTCGAGCAACGGCCAGTGCTGGCGGTAGCTGGCATGGTCGATGATGCCGTACAGATCCGCCGGCCAGCCTTGCAGTTGCAACGCCACCTGCCAACCGGGTAATACCGCGGTAACAGCCGGCTGCTCGGGCAGCCAGCGTTGCAGCTCCCGCGCCTGCGCCGGGGTCTGCGGGTTGACGTAGAGCTCGGCGCTCAGGCGTTGCTCCAGCCAGTCGCCGAAGGTCTGGCGAAAACCGGCGGTCATGCTCCCCGCGCCGATATTCGCCGCCAGCGCCAAGAGCAGCGCCATCAACGCCAGGCTCAAGGCCGGCAACTGCTGCCGGCAATCGGCGACGAACCACTGCCCGAGCACCGAACGGCTGCGCCCGAGCAAAACGCCGAGCAGCCCATTGAGCAACACCGGCAAGCCCAGGGCCGCGCCCAGCAGCAAACCGGCCATCAGCACAAAACCGCTGGCTAGGCTGTCGCCCCAGATCCAGGCCGCCACGGCCAACAGCGCCAAGGCACTCGCGACCCAGGCCTGACGTCGCAACCACCGTGCATACGCCTGATGCCAGGCCTGGGCAGCGGCCAGCGCCAGCAGCGGCAAGCGTGCTGCCCGCAGCAAACTGTTGGCCCCCGCCAGCAAGGCGCCCAGCAAGCCCAGGCCAATGCCGCTCAACCACCACCCGGGGCTCAGGCTCAATTGCCCCGCCACCTCGGCGCCATACAAGCCGCGCAAGCTGGCGGCGACATCCGGCAGCAGCACGCTGGCCAGCAGGTAACCGCTGAGCACCCCGGCCACACCGCCGAGCAAAGCCAAAGCCCCCAGCTCGACACCCAGGCAGGCGATCAACATCCGCGCGCTAATCCCGCAGGCACGCAAGGTCCGCAGCAACCCGCGCCGCTGCTCCAGGGCCAGACCGATAGCGGCATGCACGATAAACAGACCGACCAGGAACGACAGAAAACCCAGGGCATCGAGGTTCAGGTGAAAGCTCTCGGTCAGGCGCGCCAGATCGTTCTCTTCGCCGCCGCGCTTGAGCACCAGCAGGCCCTTGAACTCATCGGGCAAGGCCGGCGCGCTGGCGGCGAAATCCGCCGGCAACAGCAGGCGCGACAGCTGCTGCGGCAAGCCCAGCAAGGGCTGGGCGAAACCGATATCCATCAGCAGCAGCCCCGGCGCCATATCGCTCTGGACGTGCAGCGGCGGCAACTGCTGGCCGCCCGCGGTCATCGGCCGATCGCCTTCGCGATAGCCGAGGGCTTCCAGGGTCTGCGGGGCGATCCAGGTGCTGCCCGGCGGGCTGACGAACTCGACCATACGCTCGCTATTCAACACCTGCCCCGCCACCGCCGCACCGGCCGGCAACGACAACGGCTCGATCCCCAGCAATTGCAAACGCTGCTGTTCATGCCCCTTGAGCATCACCCGGCCCTGCACCGCCGGCGACACCGGCCAGCCGGCCCGACGCAGGCCGACAAACACGTCCTGGGAAAACGCCGCGCCATTGGCCGTGGCCAGGCTGGCCTGGGGCGCGCCGCCGATCAACTGACTGGCCTTGGCGTAACTGTCTCGCGCCTGACTGTTGAGCGCCTGCACCCCAGTCAACAGGCTGGTGGCCAGCCACAACCCGGTCAGCACACTGAAAAACTGTACCGGGTGCCGCCGCCAATGGCTGAGCAGCGCCCGCAGGCCATGCCAGAAAACCCGCACCTCAGCCCCCGTCCGCGCCAGCCAGACGCCCACCGTGCAACAACGCAATCCGCCCCAGGCGGCTGGCCACCCGCTGGCTGTGCGTGACCATCAACAGACTCGTAGGCGTTTCCGCCAGCAGCTCCAACAACAACTGCAACACCTCATCGCTGGTAGCTTCATCGAGGCTGCCCGTAGGCTCATCCGCCAACAACAACCGCGGCTTCGCCGCCAACGCCCGCCCCAGCGCCACCCGCTGCTGCTGACCGCCAGACAACTGCTCCGGATAACGCCGCAACAACTCCCCCAGCCCCAACCGCTCCACCAACTGCGCCTGCCAGCGCGAATCAAAACGCCCCGCCAGCTTCGCCTGGAACCCCAGGTTGTCCTCCACCCGCAGGCTGCCGATCAGATTGAACTGCTGGAACACCAACCCCACCTCAGTCCGCCGCCAATTGGCCAACTGATGCTCGCTCATCCGCTCCAACTGCTGCCCACCAATACAAATACTGCCGCGATCGACCTTGTCCAACCCGGCGATCAAATGCAGCAAGGTACTCTTGCCACTGCCCGACTCCCCCATCAACGCCAGGCTGGAGCCCTGCTCCAGATGCAGGTCGACGCCCTGCAATACCGGCAGCGGGCCTTGGGGGGTGGGGTAGGTTTTGAAGATGCCTTGTGCTTGGAGCATGGGCGGGGGTTTCCAGCTGGAGATGGGGGGCAAGGATAGTGTGGGTTGCAGAGGGGGCGGCTGGAAGCTTTGAGGCAACAAGACCGCCTCTGAATAACCCGATCTTAGCGCTGTGAGGTACTGGAGGTCATGATCAAGCTGGCGGCCGCCGGTCTGTACCCCCCTGGCAATCCGCCTGGAATACGTCCCGTAGCCGCTGCCGAGCCTGCGTACGGCTGCGAAGCAGTCGCAAAACCAGGCTCTACGTTACCCCTGATAAACCGTGTGGGCAGGTTTGGCGAGTCCTTCGGCCTCGTACGCAGCCTCGCAGGCTCGGCAGCGGCTACAGGAACCGCATCCAGCTTCAGGCCGGCCGGTAGGCCGCCGTCTGGCTTTTGATTTTGATCTCAGCGCCCCGTTAACCACGATGGCCGAACGCAGGCATTGAGCCGTGGGCAACCCGGCAGGACGCCGGGTTAGCCGCACGGGGCCAGGGATGGCCCCTTGCGGCGGCCCACGGATCAATGCCGGAGAGAGGGCATGCCGAGCCTAGGCGAGGCACCGAGTGGAGGGGCAAGAGCGTTTTGGTTACTTTGGCGCTTTTCCAAAGTGACCCGCTGTAAGAGCGGAACCATAAGCTGCCGTGACCGCAGAAATGGATATGTACCCCATCCAGAAAATGCAGCGCCAGAACCGACACCATCGCGAGCAAGCTGCGCTCCTACAGAAGCCCACCGCGTCATCGCCAGTGACCGCAGCAACAGATAGGCACACCGTGCAAAAATCCAGCGTCGAAGGCCTACTCCTACTGCACCGGCAAAAAATTCATCAGCAGCAAACTCTGCGCATAGTTCAAGCCAATCCGCCGGTAACGCTCGTCAAGCATCTGCGTCAACAAATCCAACCGAGCCACAATCTTGCCGAACTCCACGGCAAAACTCAGGTTGCTGCCCTCCTCCGAAATCTCGTTGGAAAACAGCAGCAACTCGCCATTGGCGCCCTGGCGCTGGCTCAACATCCAGGTGGCCTTTTCGATATTGCGCGCCGCGTTGCTGACGAACCGCGGGTCGATGGTGTCGGTCATGAAAAACTCGGTGCGCCCGCCGTGGGCGGTGACCAGCATGCTGCCGATGGCGTAGATGAAGGCGCCGACCCGGTCGCCGCGAAACTCCGGGCTCAGGGCGTAACTCAACGCGGCGAGGTCGCGGCGGTTGCCCAACGCCGGCAAGGCTTTCTGCTGCTCGATGGCCTGGCGGATGTCCCGCACGGCACTGGTGGCGTCGGGGTAGCCCCACTCGCGCCATTGGTTGGGGTTGCGCAGGTAGAGCTTGTTCATCAGCAGGTAAAGGCTTTGCAGATTGTCGCGCATGCTCAGGGTGGCCATACGGTCGACGCTGGTCTGGAAGAATTCCTGGGGTTTGCCATGGCTGAACTGGTGGACCATGTCGCGCCCCTGCTGCTGGCTGCAGCCGCTGGCGCAGGCCATCAAGACCGCGGCCAGCCACAGCGGCGAGCGCAACGCGCGAAGGTAGAAAACATCAGGACGCGGATAAACCATCGGCACCGTTCTGGACTCTGGCCGCGCGGGGAATCGGCGCGGCCTGGCCATGAATAGAGCCGTAAAAACGCAAAAAGTGCGCGGCCCAGCCTCAGCGCAATTGTAACGGGTCCACCAGGCCAGCAGCGATGGCCATGCCCACCAGCTCCGGCAGGTGCTCGGCCTGCATGCGCTTCATCACCCGCGAGCGGTACAGGTCGATGGTCTTGACGCTGACCCCCAGTTGCTCGGCGATCTCGCGATTGCTGTAGCCCTGCACCAGCGGCAGCAATACATCCCTCTCCCGCGGCGTAAGGCTCTCCAACCGCGCTTCGACCTTGGCCTGCCCGGCGTTGCGGCTGTGACGGTCGTCGGCGCGGCTCAGGGCCTGCTGCACGCTGTCCAGCAGCAGCTGTTCGTTGTAGGGCTTCTCGATGAAATCCACCGCCCCGGCCTTGAACGCCCGCACCACGATGGGCACGTCGGCATGGCCGCTGACGAAAATCAACGGCAAGTGAATATCGCGCTGGCGCAGCTCTTCCTGCACGTTCAGCCCGCCCATGCCGGGCATGCGTACGTCCAGCAGCACGCAGGCATCCAGGCTGGGGTCGCAGTGTTCGAGAAACGCCCGGCCGCTGGTGAAGGGCATGGCCTTGAGGCCCACCGATTCCAGCAGCCAGACGGTGGAATCGAGCATGCCCGGGTCGTCGTCGACCACGTACACCAGCTGCTGCGTCGCACTCGTCATGGTCTTGCTCCTGTTGTCGGGTGGGAGGGTGAATCGGGGTCCGCCGGGGCCGTGGCCGGCAAGTGGCAGCACATCGTCAAGCCATGGCTCTGGGGGTGCGCCTGCAAGTCGCCGCCGAAGCCTTCGACGATGCTGCGGCTCATGGACAAGCCAAGCCCCAGGCCGTTGGCCTTGCTGGTGTAGAACGGGGTGAACAGCTGCGCCAGTTGCTCGACAGAGACTCCTGGGCCCTGGTCGCTGACGCTGACCCGAACCCCGCCCTCGGCGGCCGCTTCAGTACCCAGGACAATCTGCGAGCCCTGCTGCGGATGCACCTCGCGATTGGCCTCGATGGCGTTGCGCAACAGGTTCAACAGCACCTGCTCCAGCAACACCCGGTCGGCGTACACCGGCGGCAGATTATCCGCCAGGCGCAACTCGATCGTCACCTGGCAAGCCTGGGCCTCCCAGGCACACAGGCGCACGGTTTCCCGAGCCACCTCGGCGATGTCCAGGGCCTGCACCCGGCGCCCGCCCTTGCGCAAAAAAGCCCGCAGGCGCTTGATCACTTCGGCGGCGTGAGTGGCCTGCTCGGCGATCCGCTCCAGGCCCCGGGCGACCTTTTGCGCGGCCTGGGGCTGGGTCTCGAGATTCTGCAAATAACGCTGGCTGGCGTTGGCGTAATTGACCACCGCCGCCAGCGGTTGATTGATCTCGTGGGCGATGCCCGAGGCCAGCTCGCCCAGGGTCACCAGGCGCGCGGTGTGGGCCAGTTCGTCCTGGTGATGGCGCTGCTGGGCTTCGCGCAATTCCCGTTCGCTCTGGTCGTGGGCCACCAGGGAATAGAAGCGCTCGCCGCTGGCCGCGCGGTGAGCCAGGAGCATCAGCGACACCGGCACCGAAGCGCCGCCGCCAGGCGGTTGCAGGCGCGCCTCGATGCTCCAGCGGCCGTTGCGTTCGGCCCGTTCCCAGCCTTCGCGTTGCAGACTGTGTAGCACCTCTTCGGTGAGGATCGCCGCCAGCTCCGGCATCGCCTGCCCGGCCTCTAGCTCCAGGGTGCGCCGGGCCGCCGGGTTGAGGTAGGTCACCGCGCCGCCGGGCTGGATAAACAGCACCGGGTCGGGGTTGGCTTCCACCACTTCCGCCAGGCGCCGCTTGTTCTCTTCGGCCTGGACCCGCGAGGTGATGTCCCGCGAGACCGCCACCACTTCCACCACCGTCCCGGTGTAGGTGTCGCGGATCGCCCGGCAGGCGGTCTCGAACCACAGGTAATGGCCGTCGCGATGGCGGATGCGGAAGGTCATGGTGTGGTAGCCGTCCTGCTCCAGGGCGTCGCGGGCGCGCTGCGTCAGCCCGGCCAGGTCCTGGCTGTGGAACAGGCTGCGGGCCAGCAGCCCACGCAACGCTTCGGGCCAGTAGCCGAGCAGGGTCCAGGAGGCCGGCGAGGCGTCGAGGAAGGTGCCGTCCGGGGTGTGCCGGGAAATCAGGTCGGTGGTGTTTTCGGTGATCAACCGGTACAGGCGCCGGGCCTTGGCCGACTCGCGCTCGGCGAGGATCTGCGCCGTGGCTTCCTGGCCGCGGGCCAACACCCGCTGCCTGTGCGGGTCGGGGATAAAGGTCCAGAGCAACACCCGCTCGCCCCACTGCGCCTCGACCTGCTCGATGGCCCGCTGCTGCCCCAGGCAGGCCCGGACCAGGGCCGGGGCATTGACCGGCAGCAAGACCGCGACGTCGCCCTGGGCCGCGTCATCCAGCCATTGCCGCAGCGCCGGGTTGAGGTCCAGCGGCCGCGCCTCGGCGTCCAGCAGCACACAGGGCCGCGGGTCGTGGCCGAGCCAGGGCGAATCCGGCAGCCGGCCTTCGCGCTGCAATTGCAGCCAATGGCTCAAGTGGGTGGAGGTAGGCATCGTCGGTAAACCTGCGGGTTGGATCAGCGCATTATTAATATAGTAGAAATACCATACAACTCAGGTAGTACTTCCATATCAACCGGCAGACAGTATATAAAAGCCCTCGGATAAGTCACCGAGCGTCTGCACGCAGGCTCGGCCAATAGAGCTAACAATCAGCCACCGGGTACCCGAACCATGTCCATCTACGAGCAAGGCCTCGCGCCGACTGCCGTCAACCATATCGCCCTCTCGCCCTTGAGCTTCATCGAGCGCACCGCCGCGGTTTACCCCGATTACCCGGCGGTGATCCACGGTTCGATCCGCCGCACCTGGGCCCAGACCTACAGCCGCTGCCGGCGCCTGGCCTCGGCCCTGGCCGGCCGCGGGATCGGCAAGAACGACACGGTGGCGGTGATGCTGCCGAACATCCCGGCGATGCTCGAAGCGCACTTCGGCGTGCCGATGATCGGCGCCGTGCTCAACGCCCTCAACGTGCGCCTGGACGCCGAAGCCATCGCCTTCATGCTGGCCCACGGCGAAGCCAAGGTGCTGATCGCCGACCGCGAGTTCCATGAGGTGATCCACGCCGCCGTGGCCATGCTCGAACACCCGCCGCTGGTGATCGACCTCGACGACCCCGAGTACGGTGAGGGCCAGCCGGTCAGCGACCTGGACTACGAGGCCTTCCTCGCCGAGGGCGACCCGGAGTTCGCCTGGCACTGGCCGGACGACGAGTGGCAGGCCATCGCCCTGAACTACACCTCGGGCACCACCGGCAACCCCAAGGGCGTGGTCTATCACCACCGCGGCGCCTACCTCAACGCCCTGGGCAACCAGATGACCTGGGCCATGGGCAACCACCCGGTGTACCTGTGGACCCTGCCGATGTTCCACTGCAACGGCTGGTGCTACCCCTGGACCGTCACCGCCCTTGCCGGGGTCCATGTGTTTTTGCGCCGGGTCGACCCGCAGAAGATCCTCAACCTGATCCGCGAGCATCAGGTTACGCACCTGTGCGGCGCGCCCATCGTGCTCAACGCCCTGGTGAACATGCCGGACTCGGCCAAGGCCGCCATCGACCACCCGGTAAGCGCGATGGTCGCCGGGGCGGCGCCGCCGGCCAAGGTGATCGGCGCGGTGGAAGAAATGGGCATCAAGGTGACCCACGTCTACGGCCTCACCGAGGTCTACGGGCCGGTGACCCTGTGCGCCTGGCACGCTGCCTGGGACCAGTTGCCGCTGGAGCAGCGGGCGCAGATCAAGTCGCGCCAGGGCGTGCGTTACCCGACCCTGGAAGGGGTGATGGTGGCCGACCCGAAAACCCTCGAACCCACGCCGCGCGACGGCCAGACCATCGGCGAGATCTTCATGCGCGGCAACACGGTGATGAAGGGCTACCTGAAGAACCCCAACGCCACCGCCGAAGCCTTCGAGGGCGGCTGGTTCCACACCGGCGACCTGGGGGTGACCCACCCGGACGGTTACGTGGAGATCCGCGACCGGCTCAAGGACATCATCATTTCCGGCGGCGAGAACATCTCCACCATCGAGCTGGAAGGCGTGCTCTATCGCCACCCGGCGGTGCTGGAGGCGGCAGTGGTGGCCCGGCCCGACGAGAAATGGGGCGAGACCCCTTGCGCCTTCATCACCCTCAAGGCCGACCACCAGCAGGTGCGCGAGGCCGAGATCATTGCCTTCTGCCGCGAGCACCTGGCGGGCTTCAAGGTGCCGCGCACCGTGGTGTTCAGCCAGTTGCCCAAGACCTCCACCGGCAAGATCCAGAAATTCGTCCTGCGCGACATGGCGAAAAATCTCTAGCCTGAATAGATAACCGCCCAGTCCGTGCCCTCAATGCCGGTTCGACCTTTTTGATTCACACGAGGTTTTTGCGATGCCCGAATTCAACGCTCCCCTGCGCGACATGCGCTTCGTTCTGCATGAGGTGTTCAACGCGCCCAGGCTTTGGGCGCGGTTGCCGGCCCTGGCCGAGACGGTGGATGCCGATACCGCCGATGCGATTCTCGAAGAGGCGGCCAAGGTCACCGGCCAGCTGATCGCCCCGCTCAACCGCAGCGGCGACGAGGAAGGCGCTACCTGGCACAACGGCCAGGTGCGTACCCCGGCCGGTTTCAAGGAGGCCTACGCCACCTATATCCAAGGCGGCTGGGTGGGTTTGAGCGGCAACCCGGCCTACGGCGGCATGGGCATGCCGAAGATGCTCGCGGTGCAGTTCGAAGAGATGCTCTACGCCGCCAATTCCAGCTTCGCCCTGTATTCGGCCCTGAGCTCCGGCGCCTGCCTGGCCATCGACGCCCACGCCAGCGAAGCGCTCAAGGCGCTGTACCTGCCGCCCATGTACGAAGGCCGATGGGCCGGGTCCATGTGCCTGACCGAAGCCCACGCCGGCACCGACCTGGGCATCATCCGCACCCGCGCCGAACCCCAGGCCGACGGCAGCTACCGGATCAGCGGCAGCAAGATTTTCATCACCGGCGGCGAGCAGGACCTGACCGAAAACATCATCCACCTGGTGCTGGCCAAGCTGCCGGACGCCCCGGCCGGGCCCAAGGGCATCTCGCTGTTCCTGGTGCCGAAGATCCAGGTCGACGCCAACGGCGCCCTCGGCGAAGCCAACGCGGTGAGCTGTGGTTCCATCGAGCACAAGATGGGGATCAAGGCCTCGGCCACCTGCGTGCTGAACTTCGACGGCGCCCGCGGCTGGCTGATCGGCGAGGCCAACAAGGGCCTGGCGGCGATGTTCACCATGATGAACTACGAGCGCCTGTCCATCGGCATCCAGGGCATCGGCTGCGCCGAGAACTCCTACCAGAACGCTCGCACCTATGCCCGCGAACGCCTGCAGAGCCGCTCGCCCGCAGGCCCGGTGGCCAAGGACAAGATCGCCGACCCGATCATCCATCACCCCGACGTGCGGCGCATGCTGCTCTCCATGAAAGCCATGACCGAGGGCGGCCGCGCCTTTGCCAGCTACGTCGGCCAGCAGCTGGACCTGGCCAAGTTCGCCGACCAACCCCATGAGCGGCACAACGCCGAAGCCCTGGTGGCGCTGCTGACCCCGGTGGCCAAGGCCTTCTTCACCGACACCGGCCTGGACAGTTGCGTGCTCGGCCAGCAGGTGTTCGGCGGCCACGGCTATATTCGCGAATGGGGCCAGGAGCAGCTGGTGCGCGACGTGCGCATCGCGCAGATCTACGAAGGCACCAACGGCATCCAGGCCCTCGACCTGCTGGGCCGCAAAGTGGTGGGCAACGGCGGCGTGGCCCTGCGCCTGTTCACCGGCGAGATCCGCGACTACGCCTACCTGCCCGGCGCCGCCTACGCCGCCGAACTGCTGGACGCGGTGCAGCGCCTGGAAGACCTCAGCGACTGGCTGCGCGAACAGGCAGTGCAAAACCCCAACGCCGTGGGCAGCGCCTGCGTCGACTACCTGCACCTGTTCGGCTACGTGGCCTACGCCTACCTCTGGGCGCGCATGGCCCAAGTGGCCGAGCACAAGCGCGGCGAAGACGACCACTTCTACGGCGCCAAACTGGCCACCGCGCGCTTCTACTTCAGCCGCCTGCTGCCGCGCATCCTCAGCCTGGAACAGAGCATCCGCGCCGGCAGCGCCTCACTGTTCGGCCTCGAAGCGGAGCAGTTCTAACCCCAGCGGGCGGGGCGTTCGCGCCCTGCCCGGCCCTGCAGGACAGTGGCACGGCAACTGATGCAAAACCGGCGGCGGCCTTGCATACTTCGCGCCCCCGAACACCACCCAAGGAAGAAACGTGTTGGCGCCCGCTCCCGCTTTGCCGAACCCTCTTGTACGCCGCCTGTTTACCCTGTGGTCATGGCTCAACCGCCTGTTGAGCTGGATCGCCATAGCAGCCCCGCTGTCCCTGATGGTCTTCGCCGACCTGCAACTGGTCATCCCCCGAGACGTAAGCGGCACCCTGTTCGGCGGCGCCATGGGCTTCCAGCTGTTCCTCGGCCTATGGCTCGCCTGCGCCCTCGGCCTGACCCTCGCCCTGCTCACCCGCCTGCCCGACGCCCGCCTCGCCTGGCTCATCGCCGGCCTGGTGCCGCTGCTGCTGGGCGCCTGGTGGCGACTCAACTACCCGGACGACGCCGACGGCAACCTGATCTTCAGCCCCCAGGCCTGGGAGCTGGACTACGCCATGGCGATCGGCGGCGGCTTTGTCGCTAGCGCGGCGTACTGGTATCGCCGCGGCCGCCTCAAACCCCGGCCCGTCGCCAGCAGCGCGGATGTGTTGTTCTTGCGGACTGTGGGGGCGCTGATTTTGGCTGGCGTGTTTATCCTGCCGGCGTTGAGTTTTATCAAGGAGCGGGCTTTGCCTCATTGCGCGTTTAACGAGGCTGGGCAGCAGTTGACGGTGTGTTTGGGGGATGATCCGGGGGAGCGGGTGATTGTTGATTGATGGGTGGGGATTGAGACCGTAGTCACTGTCGATGCACGCCTATACTGTGCGACTTGGTATCTGTAGTCCTACCGTCGAAGCATATTCGCCGCTCAGGTATGACAACCTTTAACAGCATTGATGAATTGAGCGTATGAGATTCCATCCCGATGGCCCTTCGATACCAGATATCCTCCTGGAGCGCTGTGACGCTGGCCGCGTCGTATTTCTGTGTGGTGCCGGAGTTTCGTTACCATCTGGAATGCCTACTTTCGTCGGTCTTACTCGGCACGTCATTGAGTTTTTTGACCCGCCAGCCGATTCAGAAATTATGGCCGCGTTTCGGCCATGGCTGGATGATCAATCTGCTGCGAATGTCCCACTCGACCAAATCTTCAACCTCCTCCACCTTGAATACGGTAAGGATGAAGTTAACGCTCTGGTCACGGAGCGGCTAAGTGCTCCTCTACAAATCAAAGATGTTGGACGTGAACACGATCTAATTAAGCGGATTTCTTCGAGTCAGAGCGGCGTACCACAGATTGTCACGACGAACTTCGACCGATTGTTCGAGGTCGGGCATGTGGGAGGGCATCTGGTCTGGCATGTGCCGCCTGCGTTTCCCGATCTAAACTTCGGATCGAAGATAGAGGGGATCACGTATCTTCACGGGCGACTGGTGGAGGCAACCTCTGAAACTCATCCCTACGTGCTTAGCAGCGCAGACTTTGGACGTGCATACCTCTCAGAAGGATGGGCTACCAACTTCATCAGACACCTCCTCGAACGACATACCGTCGTTTTAGTCGGCTATCAGGCAGAAGACCCTCCCGTCAAATATCTTCTTCAGGGCCTTAACCATGACGGCGAGTATGATCGATCTCGACTCTATGCCTTTGACCGTGGGCTTCCCGAGGACATCGAAGCCAAATGGCGTGACCGAGGGGTTACAGCAATAGCCTATTCCGATCACTCGGACTTGTGGACGAGTATGGAAGCTTGGGCAGAGCGAGCCGATGATCCTCGTAGATGGCGTGCATCCGTGATCTCTCAATCCCAACAGGATCCGAAAGTCCTTGCCCCTCATGTGCGCGGCCAAGTTGCTCATGTCCTTCGCACGGTACAGGGCGCTAGATTATTCTCGGAGGCTGATCCAACTCCGCATCCTGAATGGGTATGTGTAATGGATGCTTATGTGCGATCAGCTGAACCAGTTCGTGACTATGGCGTTGATGCAGAGACCTTTGACCCGTTGGTCGCTTACGGACTTGATGACGATCTGAGCGATATCTCTGATGAAGATCGCAAGCAGGGTGTAAGCAACGACAATCTATTAGTTTGGCGGGACGAAGACGACAATCCACATGAGCTTCATCGACTCGGTGGGCGCCAAGCAGAAGGTTTTGAGGCAACGCCAATAAGGCTTGCTCACCTTATCACCTGGATCAGCAAGGCCATCGAAAGCCCTGTGCTGGCCTGGTGGACCATTCGTCAGAACGGTCTGCATCCGCGACTTCTGCAACAGCTCGAGTGGCAAGTGGAGCATTCAAAGGCTCTCAATGAACGAGCTCGTCATATCTGGAATCTCATCCTCGAACACCATCGAGATCCTCGTAATCATCAGTGGAATGGCGAATGGTTTGACTTGAAGAAACGGATCAATGCAGAAGGATGGACGGCTAGTGTCCTAAGAGAGTTCCGGAAGGTTACGACTCCGCGATTAGAGATCAAGCGACCGTTTGGCTTGAGGCAGTGCAGGCCTCCACTGGCATCCTGGGAGGATATTCATCTCAACGATCTCGGTCAGTGCGAAGTCATGTTCCTTGATAAGCACAACGAAAATTTAGATATCCCCGACGACCTACTACCAAAGATATTTGGCATCCTGCAGGAGCAGCTTACTGTCGCCTCAGGGCTATTGGGGGATATCGAGACCATCTACTTCCGTGCACCTACCTGCTATCCGGAACGCGAGGTCGACGGGAAAAATCACATCACGGAAGCCGCGGAGGCCATGGTTTGGTTTGTTCAACTTTTCGACCAAATGACTGCCAAATGGCCAGATCTGGCGAAGGCACATGCAACGACTTGGCCCACAACGGAGCAGTTCTTCTTCCGAAAGCTCAAACTCTATGCATACAGCAAAGTAGACATCTTTGAGGCCGACGCGGTTGCCGAGCAAGTCTTGTTCTTAGATCAGGAGGCATTCTGGGATATTGATGTGGCCCGAGAGCTTCTTTTCCTACTGGTTGACCGATGGAAAGAGTTCTCTCAGGCGAGCCGGAATCAACTTATCGACCGTATCTTGACGGGTCCCGACCAGCGTACTCACTGGCCTGACGAAAAGTTCCATGGCCTGCGGGATGAGTTCGCCGCAAGATATGCTCGATATCTCGAACTACAGGGTTGTGAACTTACAACCGCTCGCAGTGAACGGCTTGCCGAGATGATCGGAGGTATTCTTGATTGGAGCGATGCTTGGGCGACTTCGACGGTCATCAAGCACGGCTCTCATACTGGCTGGGTCGATACGGACGAGAAACCAGATGCAGTCTTGGATCTTCCCGTAAACGAGGTGGTTTCCAGGGCAAAGGAAGAGCTGAAGCGTGACTTTGGCAGCTTCACCGAGAAGCGCCCCTTTACTGGTTTGGTGAAAGTCAATCCGCGAAAGGCATTGTCTGCTCTGACGATTGCAGGTAAGGCTGGCGACTACCCAGAGGCGTTCTGGTCGTCCATGATCAATGAGTTTCCTGCAGACACCACAGCCAGGCTGAGACGGGTATTCCTGAACCGAGTAGCGCGGCTCCCGCATGCAGTTATCGCCCAACTGAACCACACCTTGGGCCAATGGCTCCAACAGCATCTGGTGGCAATCCTTGAGTTTGATGCTGATCTCGGTTGGGCGGTCTACGACCATATCGTCGAGGGCATCTTGAGCGGTGGAGCAGAGGCAGTGAAGAGTGGTCTTGGTAAAACCCACCAAGGCGGAAAAGTGATTGAACAGTCCTTGCGCACGTATGGCCATGCAATCAATAGCCCGATCGGCATGTGTGCTAAGGGCCTTTTAGGCGCGGTGCCCAGAGAGAGGCAGGAGGTCGCCGGCTCACTAATTCCAGACCATATCAAGTCTCGAATCGAACGCCTCTTAGCTGCACGCGGTGAAGGTTCCGATCATGTCGTATCAATAGCAAGCAAGATGCTGAACTGGCTCATGTTTATAGATCCGGTCTGGGCTGAGGAGCGATTTGTTCCAATGTTGGCATTCGAACATCCAGCGTCAGAACCTGCATGGAACGGATTTCTTTATAGTAATCAAGTGCCACGACGATCGTTGCGAGAGATCATCAAACCGCTCCTGCTCAACCTATTCCCGTGGGTCGAAGGATTTTCATGGGACCGAGATCTTTCAATCGGAGCTGCCGAATGGCTAGGCTACATGCGCATATTTCACACAAATGAGCCTAGCGGGCTCTCCCAAGGAGAACTGCGTTCGGTCTTTCGAGCTATGTCCGATGACACTCGAAATCGGTTCATCTGGTGGCTGGGTCAAGTTGGACAGAAAAACAAGAACGGCTGGATTGAGCACGTCATTCCTTTAATCAACAAAGACTGGCCGAGAGAACGCCGATACAGAACTTCAAAATCGATGAGAGCTTGGATAGGCATGCTTGATGACACTGGCGATAGCTTTCCCGCTGTTTACGAAGCAGTAAAGAAATTCTTGGTGGCGGTGGAGACAAATGATCATCCGTTCTACCGGTTCACTCGAGATTTAAACGATGAAAAGCCAATCACCGTTTTGTTTCCTGAAACAACGCTGGACTTAATCAACAGAGTTACACCCCAGACTCTCACACGCCCTCCGTACGAGTTGCCGAAGGTGCTAGGTCTGATCGCTGAAACCCAGCCTGACCTGAAATCAGATTCGCGTTATTTACGCCTTGTCGATCTTGTTGAGCGAAGCTAAATCTTGGTCTTCCAAGTCGAAAATTCAATTCGAAGCAGAGCGCCTTGACTGGCAGTAGCTACGACTTGAACTCTGCTCCGGAAGTAATCAGTCGGCCTCCAAAGGGGCTTGCCGTCAACACATCGATAGCATTAACAAACTGCCCATCGGGCGAGTCCCAAAGCCTTGTTTCGGTCACTTCGTGCAGAAGTCCCCCAAGCTCAGATTGGATAGCTCCCATGCAAACGGATAGCCAGCTCAGAGCAGTTACATATCTGCCGTAGTTTTCGTCGGTCCCATGACACAACCACTCAAACATCTCCACCCATGCACGGTTGCGGCGCTCAAGCGCCACTCCTATAGTTCGCCCTCGCAGCAAAATTCGCGAACGACCTTGGCCGGTCGAATTACAACGCAGCATCAGCGTCCACAACACCTTTGCAGTCGCCTATCGGGTGCCCGCGACAGGATGTTATGACGGCTGTGCGCGGTGGATCTCCGGTCGTTACATACGCGTACAGCGGTCATTTTCCTCATCGTCGGCAACACAGGTGATTGCTCTCAGCACAGGAGCTGCACCGATGATTGACCAGCCACTTTCACGCTTCACCGCCGTCGACACCCACGACGCCGATCAAGCGGTTTTCTACCTCGATACCCAAGCCTCCCTGAGCGATCTGGCCAACAGTGCGGCCCATCGTTTCACCGTGGTGCGCGATCTGATGGACACGCTGTCCACGCTTAACCTGAAAGATATTTCCGACTGCGACCTGACGCGGGTGACCCGAGGGGTGCATCTGCTGACCCGGGAAGGGTGTGCGGTGCTGGAGGTGATTCAGTGGCGTGCGGCGCAGGAGCGCTGAGCACTATTGAGCCTGAGAGGCTGTTTGTAGCCGCTGCCGAAGGCTGCGATCGGCTGCGCAGCAGACGCAAATACTGCTTCCCGGATTTACCTGCTACACCGCGTCGCCAGGTTTGGCGGGCACTTCGTCGGAATGCCGCCCAACCCGATCGCAGCCTCATTCTTCGGCAGCGGCTACAGGGAGCGTCAACTCCAGGCCGCCGACTCAGCCTTCGCACCTTTTGAGGAGATCCCCGTGCACTATCCCATCTGCATCGAGTGGGGCGACGAGCGCACCGCTACCGGCATTCAGATTCCGGACATTCCTGGCGCGATAACCGCCGGCGACACCTTCGAGGCCACGTATGGCGCCGCCATCGAAATCGCCCACATCATGCTCGAAGAACTGGCCCGCGCAGGACAAGCCATTCCCCTGCCCTCTGCCACCCACACCCACCGCGCCAACCCCGATTTCGCGGGCATGGGCTGGGGCATGCTGGATATCGATATCACGCCTTACCTGGGCAAGACCGAGAAGGTCAACGTGACCTTGCCGGGTTACGTGATTCAACGAATCGACCGCTTTGTCCGAGAGCACAACATTAAGAGCCGGTCGTCTTTTCTGGCGGATGCAGCGATGGAAAAGCTGGGGCGTTAAAAACCTAAAAGCACCCTACACACAACCCCAAACCCCAGGCCGGCCGGAAGGCCGCCGTCTGCTTTTGATTTTGATCTGAGCGCCCCGTTAACCACGATGGCCGAACGCAGGCATTGAGCCGTGGGTAACCCGGCAGGACGCCGGGTTAGCCGCACGGGGCCAGGGATGGCCCCTTGCGGCGGCCCACGGATCAATGCCGGAGAGAGGGCATGCCGAGCCTAGGCGAGGCACCGAGTGGAGGGGCAAGAGCCCTTTGGTTACTTTGGGGCTTTTCCAAAGTGACCCGCCGTCAGGGCGGAACCATAAGCTGCCGTGACCGCAGGAATGGATGTGTACACCGTCCAGAAAATGCGGTGTCAGAACCGACGCTATCGCGAGCAAGCTGCGCTCCTACAGAAGCCCACCGCGTAATCGCCAGTGACCGCAACGACGGATAGGTACACCATCCAAAAAATGCGGTGCCAGAACGAACGCCATCGCGAGCAAGCTTCGCTCCTACATAGCCACCAGCACCCTTCCCGCATCTGTCGATACGCCAGCAAATTGCATTGCTCCGTATGACGTCGCAGGATAACGCCCCGATCCACAACCATTCATAAGGACGTGCCAATGACCATCCGCGCTGTAGTTTTCGACTTCGGTGGCGTGCTATTCGACTGGAACCCGCACCACCTGTACCGCCAACTGATCCCCGACGACACCCGCCGCCAATGGTTCCTCGAGACCATTTGCACCCAGGCCTGGAATACCCAGCAGGACGCCGGGCGAACGCTGGCCGAAGCAACCCGCAGCCTGGTCGCCGAACACCCGGAACATACCCCGCTGATCGAAGCCTATTACGGACGCTGGCCGGAGATGCTCCGCGGCCAGCTGGATGACGGCGTGGCCTTGCTGGAAGACCTGCACCAGTCGCAAATGCCGCTGTTCGGGCTGACCAACTGGTCCCAGGAAACCTTCCCCTATGCCTGGGAGAACTACCCGTTCCTGCGGCGTTTTCGCGACATCGTGGTGTCCGGCCAGGAGCGGCAGATCAAACCGGAGGCACCGATCTACCACACCACCCTGGAGCGCATTCGCGCGCACCTGCCGGATGTGGCGCCTGGGGAATTGGTGTTCATCGACGATCACGCGCCGAATATCGTCGCCGCCAAGGCCCTGGGCTGGCACGCGATCCAGCACCGGTCGGGGGCAGAGACCCGGCGACAGTTGCAGGCGCTGGGGTTGGCGGTTTGAGCCCGGCCGGTCAGGCCACCGGCTGGAAGCGCGCGCGGTAACGACCGGGGCTTTCGCCGGTCCACTTCTTGAACGCGCGGTGGAAGGCGCTGGGTTCCTGGAAGCCAGTGCGCTCGGCGATTTCGCCGATGCTCAAGCGGCTTTGGCGCAGCAGCTCGACGGCCATGGCGCGGCGCACTTCGTCCTTGATCTCCTGGTACGACACGCCCTCGCGCTCCAGGCGTCGACGCAGGGTGCTGGGGCTGATCCCGGCCTCGTCGGCAAAGGCTTCCAGGGTCGGCCACTGGCTGTAATGGCTGCGCCGCAGACGCTGATAAAGCTGGGTCGCCAGGCCATGCTGGTTGCGAAAACGGATCACCAGCCACTGCGGCGCGCTGCGCAGGAACACCTTGAGCGCCGCCAGGTCCTGGACCACCGGCAGGCGCAGAAAACGGCTGTCGAACTCGATTTCGCTGCGTTCGGCGCCGAAAGTCAGGTTCGGCCCCCAGAGCAGCGCATCGTCGCTCAGGGCCAGGCGCGGAAAACGCAAGTCGGCGCGGTCGATGGGAATGCGCCGCCCGCCGAGCCAGCACAGCAGGCTGATCATCAGCACCAGGAAGGTCTCTTCGCCATAACGCCCGCAGGCGTCGTCGCGGGGTTGGCTGTCGAGGCGCAGGACCGCGCGTTTGCCGCGCACGCTGAGGCTGCCGCGAAAGTCGCGCAGGAACAGGCCGAAGTTGGCCAGGCATTGGCGCAGGGCTTTTTCCAGGGTCGGCTCCTGGATCAGCCCGCGACAGATCAGGGCGAACGCCCCCGGCGGCAGGCCGTGGGAATCGAGCTGGAAAAACTCGTCCTGCAACTCGCGGATCTGGATCAGCCACAGCGCCGCGAAGGCACTGGCCGGGATCCGCGCCTCGGGCTGGGCGAGCACGGCCGGGTCGATGCCCGCCTCGGCCAGCACCGCGGCCAGGCGCTCGGGATGGTCGCGCAGGGCATGGACCATGACCTGCACGAAGTAGACCGCGACCGAATCCTTTTCCCGCATCGAATGACTGCTCTCTGTGACGGTGAACATGGCAAAAAACGCCAGCGCGGCTGAACGCTTGCGGCATAGGCCGGGGTTGGCGCGAGCACTAGACTCACGCCTCGAAGGTTGCATTGCAAGACGCTCCCGCGCCGCTCTGCGACACGCCCGGACGAAGGAAGAGTAGCCAAATGAATCTGCACAACATCGGCGTGATCGGCGCCGGCACCATGGGTAACGGGATCGCGCAAGTCTGCGCCCTGGCCGGGTTCGACGTGACCTTGCTGGACATCAGCGACAGCGCCCTGCAAAAGGCCGTGGCCACCGTGGCCAAGAACCTCGACCGGCAGATCGCCAAGGACAGCCTGACAGAAGCGCAAAAACACGCCGCCCTCGGACGCATCCGCACCAGCACCGACTATGCCAGCCTCGCGGATGCGCAGTTGGTGATCGAGGCGGCCACGGAAAACCTCGACCTGAAACTGCGGGTGCTGCAACAGATCGCCGCCCAGGTTTCCAGCACCTGCGTCATTGCCTCCAACACCTCGTCGCTGTCGATCACTCAGTTGGCCGCCAGTGTCAGCGCCCCCGAGCGTTTTATCGGCCTGCACTTCTTCAACCCGGTGCCAGTGATGGGCCTGATCGAAGTGATCCGCGGCCTGCAGACCAGCGACGCGACCCACGCCCTGGCCCTGGAGCTGGCCACGCGCCTGGGCAAGACCGCGATCACCGCCGGCAACCGCCCGGGCTTCGTAGTCAACCGGATCCTGGTGCCGATGATCAACGAGGCGATCCTGGTCTTGCAGGAAGGCCTGGCCAGCGCCGAGGACATCGACGCCGGCATGCGCCTGGGCTGCAACCAGCCGATCGGCCCGCTGGCCCTGGCCGACCTGATCGGCCTGGACACCCTGCTGGCGATCCTTGCGGCCTTCTACGACGGCTTCAACGACAGCAAGTACCGCCCCGCGCCGCTGCTCAAGGAAATGGTCGCCGCCGGTTACCTGGGGCGCAAAAGCGGTCGTGGGTTCCACGCCTATGGCTGAGCGTTGCTCGAACTTCGCCGAGAGCCGCGACAAGGCCCTGGAGCTGTTCGCCAGCAAGGGCTTCGGCCAGGTCGGCATGCGCGAGCTGGCGAGCCACTTGGGGTTGGCCCCGGGCTCGCTGTACCACCATTACCCGAGCAAGCAGCACCTGCTGCTGGACCTGATCGAAGAGTTCTACGATGAGCTCCACTGCACCCTCCAGCGCCTGCAAAAGCGCAAGCCCCAGGGCGACTGCCTGCCGGCGCTGATCCGCGCCCACCTGAAGCTGCACCGGGAACTGCCGCGGCATTTTCGCCTGGTGGAACGCGACAGCGGCTGTCTGAGCCCCGACCAGCAAGCACGGGTCAGGCACCTGCGCGAACGCTACGAGCTGCAGTTGTTGCAACTCTTGGCCCCCCCGCCCGGCCTCGGCGAAGCGACCCGGCGGGCCACGGCTCACGCGGTGGCCAGCCTGCTGAACAGCGCCCCCAGCTGGTTCAACGAACAGTCCTTGAGCGAGCGCGAACGGGGCGTGCTGCTGGAAAACCTGTTGAGCGGAGCCATCGAGCGCCTGCTGGGCGGCGCAGCTCCCTGCAACGCGGTGGCCTGAACCTCGCAACCGCCCCCCTGTAGCCGCTGCCGAGCCTGCGAGGCTGCGATCGACCCCGCAGGGGGCGCAGGAGTCTTGAGAACGCTGGAGGACCTTCGGTCCTGTCGCAGCCTGCGGCAGCGGCTACAAGGGCGGCAACCCTGGCGTCGATCGGCAGCAACGCGCGGCGCCTGCTTGTACCCATTCCTGTTAAGACCTCGCCCCCTGATAGCCAAACGCGCTATAGCACCGCGCCACTACCTTGTTCCGCCTGAATATATTTTTTCCCGATAAGGGCTATTAGAAGTTAATCCCTTGCCTCGCCCGTGCCTGGGCCTTCCCCCTGCTTAACTGCAAAAGCTGCCGGATAGCGCAGTCTCTGCAACCCCCACGGAAGGCAACGCCATGAGTTCATCCTCGCTGCACCCCATCACGCCTTACGGCGTGGCGATCCAACAAGCCATCTCCCTCGGCAACCTGCCGCAGATGAAAACCCTGCTCAAGCAACGCGATCCGTCCCAGAAAGAATCCAAAGACCTGAGCAGTGCCTACGAGCAGTTGGCACAGGAAGTCGCCCGTCTGGAACGGCGCTAACGCCGTTTCCATTTTCTAACGCATTGGAGGCAATCATGTCCGGTTCCACTTCGCCCGCTGTTGGCCTGTTTCCGCTCAGCTACCGGATCGGCAACCCGATCCCCGGCGCGCCGAGCCTTACCCTCGACCTGCTGGTCTACACCCCCGAGCAGTCCGTGCGCGGCACCTCGCTCATCACCCAGGCCGTCAACCCGCCGCTGGAGCTGTCATCCGACGTGTGGGGGCAATACACCTACCTGACCGTCATGCCACCCAGCTTGAGCAAGATCCTCATCACCGCCCAGGGCAATCAGGGCGGACCGGGCTCGAACTCGATCATCACCTTCAAGATCCAGCTGGTGGTGGACAACGACTGGAAGAACGGCATCGCCAACTATCAGTACTACGACGGCCAGCGCTGGGTATCGGTGGAGAATGTGCCGGCCCAGCTGGCCGACTCGATCCCTTCCTATGCCCTTCGAGCGCCGCAGGAAACCGCCGCGCCCCTGCAGGCCTATGCGCCGATCCACCCGCTGTACGCCGCGCCGATCCATGGCGCCATCGCCAGCGGCGACCTGGCCCAGATGAAAACCCTGGCCAGCCAGGCCAAACAGCAACTGGAACAGTTGCCGCTACTGCGCAGCGCGCTGGATGCGGCCAAGGACGAAATCGGCAAGCTCGAGCGTCGCTGACCAGCGCTCGCCTCCCGACCCGGTTTCCCTGAACACACACAAGGAGTTGCACCATGCAAACTGGACTGTTCCACACCCGCCTGCACGTCACCACCGCGTTGGTGGGCGCCCCGGTTCTGACCCTCGACCTCTTGGTCAACACCCCGCAGAAAAAAGTCAGCGGCGTTGCCTGCGTGTTCAAGAGCACCTATCCGCCGGTGAATTTCTTCGCCGACGTGTGGGGCGACTATTCCCAGCTGCAACTGCATCCGTCGACCGAAGGCCATATCATCCTGACGCTCACCGGCAACCCCAGCGGCCCGACCAGCCAGATCGCCGCGACCTTCCACCTGCAAGGCATCCTCGGGCTCGACTGGGCCAGCGGCTTCGCCAGCTACAAATACTGCTACCAGGGCAGCTGGCAGGACGTGCAGCACGCCACCGTCAGCCAGGCGTCGGTCCCCCACCCCGAGCCGGTACCGCATCACCCCGTGCCGCTGTATGCCGTCGCGGTGCAGCAGGCGCAGAGCAGCGGAGACCTGGCGCAGCTCAAGGCAGTCGTGCGCCAGGGCGAACAGCAACTGGCCAGCAGCGATGCCCTGCGCAGCGCCTTGCAGCAGCTGAACGCCGAGATCGCCCGCCTCGAAGCTCGCTGAGCGGTGGCGTCCGGGCCTGGCGTTCCCTTCCCGGGGAGCGGGCCCGGTTCGTCACTGGCAAACCCTGTGTCCGCCCGAGCCGGCAGCGCCAGCCCGGCGCGGACCTCCGCCCGGTGTGTGTCGCGCGCCTGTGTGCGCCCAAGGACTGCCCATGTCAGCCAATCGCCCCGCCCGTTACCTCAGCGAAACCGACCTCAAGCGTTATGTACCGGTGCATGTGGTGTGGGAAATCACCCTTGCCTGCGACCTCAAGTGCCTGCACTGCGGCTCGCGCGCCGGCCACCGACGCCCCAACGAATTGAACACCCAGGAATGCCTGGACGTGATCGACGCCCTCGCCGCCCTCGGCACGCGCGAGATCACCCTGATCGGCGGCGAAGCCTATTTGCGCAAGGACTGGACCCACCTGATCCAGGCCATCCACGACCACGGCATCTACTGCGCGATCCAGACCGGCGGGCGCAACCTGACCCCAGCGAAGATGCAGGCCGCGGTGGACGCCGGGCTCAACGGCGTGGGGGTTTCGCTGGACGGCCTGGCGCCGCTGCACGACGCCGTGCGCAATGTCCAGGGCTCGTTCGACAAGGCCGTGGACACCCTGCGCCGGGCCAAGCAGGCCGGGCTCGCGGTCAGCGTCAACACGCAGATCGGCGCGGCCACCCTGCCCGACCTGGAAGCGCTGATGAACCTGATCATCGACCTGGGCGCCAGCCATTGGCAGATCCAGCTGACGGTGGCCATGGGCAACGCGGTGGATCACCCCGAGCTGCTGTTGCAGCCCTACCAGTTGCTGGAGGTCATGCCGCTGCTCGCGCGCCTGTACCGCGAAGGCCAGGAACGCGGGCTGCTGATGAACGTCGGCAACAACATCGGTTACTACGGCCCTTACGAACATATGTGGCGCGGCTTCGGCGACGAGCGCGTGCACTGGAGCGGCTGCGCCGCCGGGCAAACGGTGCTGGCCCTGGAGGCCGACGGAACGGTGAAGGGTTGCCCGTCGCTGGCCACGGTGGGTTTCTCCGGCGGCAACGTGCGCGACATGAACCTGCACGATATCTGGCACTACAGCGAGGGCATGCATTTCGGCCGCCTGCGCTCGGTCGACGACCTCTGGGGCTATTGCCGCACCTGCTATTACAACGACGTGTGCCGCGGCGGCTGCACCTGGACCTCGCACTCGCTGCTGGGCAAGCCCGGCAACAATCCGTACTGCCACTACCGCGCCCTGGACCTGCAGAAAAAGGGCCTGCGCGAACGCATCGTCAAGCTTGAGGACGCCGCCCAGGCGTCGTTCGCGGTCGGCCGCTTCGACCTGATCACCGAACGCATCGACACCGGCGAAACCCTCGGCAGCGTCAGCGACAGCGGCCAGGTGATCAAGCTGGCGTGGATCAACCAGGGGCAGAAATCCCCCGAGGAAGGCCGCCTGCCCACGCAGTTGGCCCTGTGCCGCGGCTGCTGGCAGTACATCCACGCCCATGAAACCACCTGCCCGCACTGCTCGGCCGATATCGCCAGCGCCGAGGCCGACTACCTGGCCGACCGCGCCCGGCAGCAGGCCATCATGGACCGCCTGACCGGCCTGCTGGGCGTGCCCCGGACCCAGCTGGTGTAACGCGGCCGCCCCGGCCCGTCGCCGACCTGGCGCGGGCCGGGCGCTTTGCCGCGGGTGCCTCGCACCGACGGCGATAACCGGCAACGACGCCAGAACAAAATCCTCTAAAAAAAGCCCGCGGCCACAACGGATTGCGGCTTTGCTGGTGGGGTCGTCCCCCATCAGTTTGCGGCGACAGGCCGCTTACCCCTGCCTACCCCGGAGCCCCGCATGAAAATCAATCCCTACCTGATCTTCAACGGCGATTGCGCAGCCGCTTTCACCTTTTACGCCCAGTGCCTGCAAGGCAGGCTCGACGTCATGATGACCTTCGGCGAAAGCCCGGCCCGCGACCATGTTCCCGCCGAATATCACGACCTGGTCATCCATACCCGCCTGCTGGTCGGCGACCAGGCCATCATGGGCTCGGACAGCACGCCCGACCGGCCGTACTCGGGCATCCACGGTTGCTCGGTGTCGCTGAACGTCGACAGCATCGCCGAGGCCGAACGGGTGTTCGCCGCCCTGGCGGACCAGGGCACCGTGCAGATGCCCCTGGAAGCGACCTTCTGGGCGGCGCGCTTCGGCATGCTGGTCGACCGCTTCGGCGCCGCGTGGATGGTCAATTGCGAAAAGGCCCAGTGAGCGGCGCCCGTCCTTGACCGAGCGGTGGCCGCTCAGGCCTCCCGCTCGGTTTCCAGCGCCTGCAGGGTTTGCATCCGCTGGCGTATACCGTCGCTGGCCCGCGGGCCGGCCTGGACCGTGCATTGCTCCAACGGCACCGGGCGGCCATCGACCAGGTCCGCCATCATCGGCCGCACCGGGCGCCCGGTGGCGCGCTCGACGATCTGCACGCTTTCCCCTTCCGGCGCGTAATGCCGATTGCCCCAGGCGACGAACGCCATCAGCACCACCCGAAAGTCCTCGCCCCGGGCGGTCGGCACATATTGGTACCGCAGCGGGCGCTGGCTGTAGGGCTGGCGCTCCAGCAAGCCGGCCTCGACCAGCGAATTCAGGCGGCGGGTCAGCATGTTGGGGGCGATGTCCAGGCTGCGGGAAAACTCCTCGAAACGCCGCAGGCCCTGCAGCGCGTCGCGCATGATCAAGATGCTCCACCACTCGCCCACCCGTTCCAGGCTGCGGGCGATCGGGCATTCGTCGTGAACAAGGGTCTTGCGTTGCATGGCGGTCCTCGGATGTCGCAGTTGCGTATTTACGGTTCTGGCATGTTACTTTCATGATGATAGTGACGTCCATAGAGCGACATCCCCACATGAGAGACAGGAGCACAAAGGTCATGAATAAACGCATTGTCGTCACCGGCATGGGCGCATTGACCCCACTGGGCTGCGGCGTCGAACCGATCTGGCAACGCCTGCTGGCCGGGCAATCGGGTATCCGCCGGCTACCTGAGGCGCTGATCGGCGACCTGCCGATCAGCATCGGCGGCCAGGTGCCCGATCGCCTGCAAGACCCTGAGGCCGGCTTCGACCCGGACGCCCTGCTGGCGCCCAAGGAACAGCGCAAGATGGACCGCTTCATCCTGTTCGCCCTCGCTGCCGCCCAGGAGGCCTTGGCCCAGGCCGGCTGGGCACCGCAGACCGCCGAAGCCCAGGAGCGCACCGCGACCATCATCGCTTCCGGCGTGGGCGGTTTTCCGGCCATCGCCGACGCCGTGCGCATCACCGACAGCAAGGGGCCGCGCCGCCTCTCGCCGTTCACCATTCCGTCGTTCCTGAGCAATATGGCCGCCGGTCATGTGTCGATCCAGCATGGCCTCAAGGGGCCGCTGGGAGCGCCGGTGACCGCCTGCGCCGCGGGCGTCCAGGCCATCGGCGACGCCGCGCGGATGATTCGCGCCGGGGAAATCGACGTGGCGGTCTGCGGGGGCGCCGAAGCGGCCATCCACCGGGTCAGCCTGGCCGGTTTCGCCGCCGCCCGTGCCTTGTCGAGCGACTTCAACGACACCCCGGAACGCGCGTCGCGGCCCTTCGACCAGGCCCGCGACGGCTTCGTGATGGGCGAAGGCGCCGGTCTGCTGGTCATCGAAGAGCTGGAACATGCGTTGGCGCGGGGCGCCACGCCGATCGCCGAACTGGTGGGCTACGGCACCAGCGCCGATGCCTACCACATGACCGCCGGGCCCGAGGACGGCGACGGTGCGCGCCGCGCCATGCAGCAGGCATTGCGCCAGGCCGGCGTCGAGCCGTCCCAGGTCCAGCACCTGAACGCCCACGCCACCTCGACCCCGGTGGGCGACAAAGGCGAACTGGCGGCGATCAAGCGCGTGTTCGGCAACAGCGACCTGGCCATCGCCTCGACCAAATCGGCCACCGGCCACCTGTTGGGCGCGGCGGGCGGCATCGAGGCGATCTTCACCATCCTGGCGCTGCGCGACCAGATCGCCCCCGCCACCCTCAACCTGGAAACCCCCGATGCCGGCGCCGAAGGCCTCAACCTGATTCGCGGCCAGGCGCAGCCAATGGCCATGGAATATGCCTTGTCCAACGGCTTCGGTTTTGGTGGGGTAAATGCCAGCGTGCTGTTCCGGCGCTGGGCATAAGACCGGGGTTTCTATCGCGGAAACGAAGGTTTCAGTGCGGGCTGGCTGAAACCTTCGACGGCCCTCAGAATAATATCAAACGGCCATATCCGCGTTCGTCAAGACGACCAAATGGTCATAAAGCTGATTTTGTAGCGGCTGGATCAGGCTTTTTCTAGGACGATCGTGCCAACTTACAATTGCCACATCCACACCCTCCAAATGAATGGGTAGCTTGAGCGCAGATTTCGGAGCGCGCAGTCACCCGGCCCTGAAATCCGAGCGAAGAAGAACAAGAAGACTTCAGCTCTTGTTTTTTTCATGACTTTTCAGTTTGTGAGGGAAAACGAACCATGGCGATATTCGACTACAAGGGCCAAGACGGCCGCACCCTGATTTCAGATGCCTGGAACCTGGCCACCTACACCAGTGGCGTGGCGACAGTGGGGGTGCTCTACAACTTGCCCGGGATGGTCCTGGGCGAAGGCAATACCTTCGCCCTGCCCAAGGGCTGGCGCGAAATCAGCGCCAGCGACCTTGGCATCGACAGCAGCCACACCGACCTCACCGGCAGCTTCACGGGCGAGAACGTCTTCGGCTCCCAGGCCAAGGTGTTCGGCCAGTACAACGACAGCGGCCAGTTGATCAAGATGGGCTTTTCGATTGCCGGCACCAACTCGCCGATCGACCTGCTGGGCTGGCCGGCGATGATCGACAACTCCTATATCCGCGGCTACGACTACCTGCTCGACGCCATCAAGGACTACGCCACCGGCCATAACCTGACAGGCAAGGACGTGCTCGTCACCGGCTACAGCCAGGGCGGCTCCGTGACCAATAGCATGTACCTGGGCAAGGACACCCTGGCCGACGGCTTCTTCAAGGATTCGGACTACTTCGGCATGGAGTCGCCGAAAGCCAGCAACAGCGACGGCATCTTCAACTTCGGCTTCGAAAACGACATCGTGCACCGGCTCATCGGCGAGGAAACCGACCTGGGCAGCGCCATCATCGACGCCCTGCAAGGCAGCGACGCCAGCTACACCTCGAGCACCGACAACATCGTCCTGTTCGATACCGTCTACGCCTTGCCCACCTGGCCCAACGGGCCCTTCTCCATCGTCAACCCGAGCGGCTGGGTACCGCACCTCGAAGGCATCTTCATCAACCCCATCCAGCGCATCGGCCAATCGACCTTCTACGACTACATCGAGCGCGACAGCACCATCATCATCAGCAACCTCGACCCCATCAGCCGCAGCTTCACCTGGGTCAGCGACAAACAGACCGCCACCTCCAACCACTTCGGCACCCCGGCCTTCCTGCTCGGCACCGACAGCGCCGACAAGTTGCAGGACGGCAGCAACGATGACTTCCTCGACGGTTTTGCCGGCGACGACAGCTTCAGGGTCAGCACCGGCACCGACATCGTCGCCGGCGGCACCGGCGACGACAAAGTCTTCCTCAAGGGCGCGGCCGCAAACTACGAAGCGGTTCGCCTGAGCGACGGCAGCCTGTTCCTCAACGACACCACGGGCACGTATGGCCTCAAGGAGCTGCACGGCGTCGAGCATGTCGAGTTCGAAACCAGCCTGGCCAATGCCCTGGGCGAGCTGCCCATCATCGGCGGTATCTTCGGCAGCCTGGGCCAGATACTGACCCCGGCCTATACCGTGACCAGCGGCAAGCTCGACTTCGAAGGCCTGTTCGGCGCGGACAAGAGCTACGCCAAGGCCACCGAAGGCACGCAACTGGCGGACACCCTGAAAGGCACCGCCGCCCGCGACCTGATCTTTGGCCAGGGCGGCAACGATCGTCTCGACGGCGGCGCCGGCAACGACCTGCTGCACGGCGGAGACGGCAACGATACCCTGCTCGGCGGCAGCGGCAACGACGCCCTCTACGGCGGCGCGGGCAACGACATCCTGGTGGGCGGCCTGGGCAACGACACCCTCAGCGGCGGGGTCGGCAGCGATCTGTTCGTCTTCGACCAGAGCGGCTTCGGCCACGACCGGATCAGCGACTTCAACGTCCACCAGAACGGTCTGGACCAGTTGGTCTTTTCCAAGTCCCTGTTCGCCTCCACGGACGCCGTCCTCAACGCCACCAGCCAGCAAGGCAGCGACAGCCTGATCGTCGCCGGCAACAGCAGCATCACCCTCGTGGGCTTCAGCCCCACGCAACTGAGCGCGGAGATGATCAGCCTGGTTTGACGTCTGCCGGGGAGGCCCTTCACCCCTGTGACGGGTTGCTCCTGTGGGCTTTGTCCAACTCAGAAACAAAAAGGGCCCACCATTCGGTGGGCCCTTTTAATGTGTCTAAACATAAACTGCGCAGGTAACCCCCTACTGGCGGGTTTTACGCCGATTTTGCGCAGCCCTAAACGAAAAAAGAGATCAAGCCGCCAAGTGCTTGATCTCTCTTAGGAATATGGTCGGGACGGAGTGATTCGAACACTCGACCCCTAGCACCCCATGCTAGTGCGCTACCGGACTGCGCTACGCCCCGACTAGGCGTGTTACTGGGTTCGCTTCTTGATGAAGCGCTCAAGAATATATCGCAAGCTTTTGAAATATGGAAGTATTTTTAAAGCTGAAAAATTACTTCTTGAGTACCACCAGAACGTCCTCCAGTTCGGAGATCATCTGACGGATCAATTGCTTGTACTGAGTGGTGTCGTCTTTGGCCTCGTCACCGGAAAGGCGCAGGCGCGCTCCACCGATGGTGAACCCCTGATCATAAAGCAACGCACGGATCTGCCGGATCATCAGCACATCCTGGCGCTGATAATACCGGCGATTTCCGCGGCGCTTGACGGGGTTGAGTTGAGGAAACTCCTGCTCCCAATAACGCAGCACATGCGGTTTGACCGCACAGAGCTCGCTGACTTCGCCAATGGTGAAGTAGCGCTTGCCCGGAATGACCGGGAGCTCGTCGTTATGACTTGGTTCCAGCATAAGCCTCAACTCGGGCCTTCAACTTCTGCCCTGGACGAAAGGTGACCACACGGCGGGCCGTGATCGGGATTTCTTCACCCGTCTTCGGGTTGCGGCCAGGTCGCTGGCGCTTATCCCGAAGATCGAAGTTACCGAAACCAGACAATTTGACCTGTTCGTTATCTTCGAGAGCGTGCCTGATCTCTTCAAAAAACAGCTCGACCAATTCCTTGGCCTCGCGTTTGTTCAGGCCCAACTCTTCGTAGAGACGTTCGGCCATTTCAGCTTTCGTCAGAGCCCCCATACGTCACTTCCTTAACGTGGCGTTCAACCTTTGTTCGAGCGAGGTGAGGATATTTTGCGTAGTGGAGTTCACCTCATCGTCGTTAAGAGTGCGCGATGGATGCTGCCAGGTCAAGCCAACGGCAAGGCTTTTTCTATGAGGATCAATGCCTTTACCTTGGTACACGTCAAACAACCTGAGGTCCGTCAGCCATTCGCCTGCATTATCACGAATTACGTCCAGCACCGCGCTGGCAGCAACATCGCGGTCCGCCAGCAAGGCCAGGTCACGGCGTACTTCAGGAAAGCGCGATAACTCATGGAATTTAGGCATCTTGCCGGAGGCCACTTCAGCCAGAACCAGCTCGAAAACAAAGACCGGACGATCCAGGCCGAGGGTTTTTGACAACTCCGGGTGAATAGCTCCGATATAGCCGACCAAACGACCCTCACGCTCGATGCGCGCGGTTTGCCCTGGGTGCAGCGCCGGATGCTTACCAGGCGTAAACGTGAATGCATCGAGTGCGCCGGCGAAGCCCAACAGCGCCTCCACGTCCGCCTTGACGTCGAAGAAGTCCACGGCATCGCGACCTTGCGCCCAACCTTCCGGCAAGCGACTGCCGCAAACCACACCGGCCAGCATCGGTTCTTGCTTCAAGCCTTCCAACTGGCCGACGAAACGCAAACCGCTTTCAAACAGACGGACACGCTCCTGTTGGCGATTCAGGTTGTGCTGAAGCACCTTGACCAGGCCTGGCCACAACGACGAGCGCATGGCGGCCATATCGTTGGAGATCGGATTGGCCAACAACAGCGGCTCGACACCCGGATTGAACAGCTCGAACTGTTTCGGATCGATGAAGCTGTAGGTAATAGCTTCCTGATAGCCGCGAGCCACCAGCAAACGGCGCAACTCAGGCAGATCACTGCGCGCTTCGGCCTTCGCTTGAGGGGCCAGACGTGCTTGCGGATAACGGACCGGCAGGCGGTTGTAGCCGTAAAGACGAGCCAGCTCTTCGATCAGGTCGACTTCCAGGCTGATATCGAAGCGGTGGCTTGGCACCTCAACGCGCCACTGCCCGGCCCCATCGGCGACAATCCTCAGCCCCAGGGCGCTGAGCAAGCGCTCGACCTCAGGCGCTTCGATTTCCATGCCCAGCATCTGGGCAATACGCTCGGCACGCAGAGTGATTGGGGCGATCGACGGCAGATACTGCTCACTGACCGCTTCAATGATCGGACCTGCTTCTCCGCCAGTAATTTCCAGCAGCAAGCCGGTAGCGCGCTCCATGGCTTCACGAGCCAGTTGCCAGTCCACGCCACGCTCGTAGCGATGCGAGGCGTCAGTGTGCAGACCATAGGAACGGGCCTTGCCCGCGACGGCAATCTGGTCGAAGAATGCGCTTTCCAGGAAAACGTCACGCGTAGTAGCCGTTACGCCACTGTGCTCCCCCCCATGACACCGGCGATCGCCAGGGCACGAGTATGGTCGGCGATCACCAGGGTATCGCTGCGCAAGGTCACTTCCTGACCGTCGAGCAAGACCAGCTTCTCGCCCTCCTCGGCCATTCGCACGCGAATGCCGCCATTGATCTCGGCGAGATCGAAAGCATGCAGCGGCTGACCCAGCTCTAGCATCACGTAGTTGGTGATATCCACGGCCGCGTCGATGCTACGCACCTCTGCGCGGCGCAAGCGCTCGACCATCCACAGCGGGGTCGGCTTGGACAGGTCGACGTTGCGGATGACTCGGCCCAGATAACGTGGGCAAGCCGCGGGAGCCAGTACTTCAACCGGCCGCACTTCGTCGTGCGCAGGCGCGACGGAGATCACCACCGGGCGGGTGACAGGCGCCGCGTAGAGCGCGCCGACTTCACGGGCGAGCCCCGCCAACGACAGGCAATCGCCACGGTTAGGGGTCAGGTCGACCTCAATACTGGCGTCGTCCAGCTCCAGGTATTCACGGAAATCCTTGCCCACTGGCGCATCAGCCGGCAGCTCCATCAAACCGTCATTACCCTCTCCCACCTGCAATTCTGCCTGGGAGCACAGCATGCCGTTCGACTCGACGCCGCGCAGCTTGGCCTTCTTGATTTTGAAATCGCCAGGCAGCTCTGCACCGATCATCGCGAAAGGAATCTTCAGGCCCGGACGCACGTTTGGCGCGCCGCATACAACCTGGAAGGTTTCCGCGCCGTTGCTGACCTGGCAAACACGCAGCTTGTCGGCATCAGGGTGCTGCTCGGTGCTCAGCACCTCGCCCACCACCACGCCACTGAAAATACCGGCGGCCGGCGTCACGCTATCGACCTCAAGACCGGCCATCGACAGACGAGCAACCAGCTCGTCGCGACTTACCTGCGGGCTTACCCAGCCGCGCAGCCATTGTTCACTGAATTTCATCCTGCTCTCCTGAAAGATTCGTTACGGGCGTGCGACCTAGCGAAATTGCGCGAGGAACCGCAAGTCGTTGTCGAAGAACAGGCGCAAATCATTCACGCCGTAACGCAGCATGGCCAGACGCTCGGCGCCCATGCCGAAGGCAAAGCCCTGGAACTCTTCCGGATCGATCCCGGACATGCGCAGCACATTCGGATGAACCATGCCGCAGCCCATGACTTCCAGCCAACCGGTCTGCTTACAGACTCGGCAGCCTTTACCGCTGCACATCACGCACTCCATATCGACTTCGGCGGAGGGCTCGGTGAACGGGAAGTACGAAGGACGGAAACGCACGGCCAGTTCTTTTTCGAAGAACACCCGCAGAAACTCTTCAATAGTCCCTTTGAGGTCGGCGAAATTGATATCGCGGTCGACCAGCAGGCCTTCAACCTGGTGGAACATCGGCGAGTGGGTGATATCGGAGTCGCTACGGTACACCCGGCCTGGACAGACAATACGAATCGGCGGCCGCTGCGATTCCATGGTGCGAACCTGTACCGGCGAGGTATGGGTGCGCAACAGCATGTTCGCGTTGAAATAGAAGGTGTCATGCATCGACCGGGCCGGGTGGTGGCCTGGGATGTTGAGCGCCTCGAAATTGTGATAGTCGTCTTCGACCTCGGGGCCTTCGGCAATGCCGTAGCCGATGTGGGTGAAGAACTGTTCAATACGTTCAAGAGTCCGGGTCACAGGATGCAGGCCGCCGGAGACCTGGCCACGGCCAGGCAGCGTCACATCAATGGACTCAGCGGACAGTTTGGCAGCCAGTTCGGCTTCCTCAAACAATGCC
The DNA here is from genome assembly GCF_001921865.1 of Pseudomonas chlororaphis. Taxonomy (GTDB): domain Bacteria; phylum Pseudomonadota; class Gammaproteobacteria; order Pseudomonadales; family Pseudomonadaceae; genus Aquipseudomonas; species Aquipseudomonas chlororaphis_D. Next base: position 11,842 of record NZ_MSCT01000009.1, on the reverse strand, counting down.
TTGCGCGTATTGAGAGCCTCTGTAACACGCTCCTTGGCAACGTTGATCAGGGCGCCGACCTGCGGACGCTCCTCTGCCGGCAAATTCCCCAGGGTCTTCATCACCTGAGTCAATTCACCCTTCTTGCCAAGGTACTGAACCCGGATTTGCTCCAGGGCATTGATATCTTCAGCGCTTTGCACAGCCTCTAGTGCTTGAGAGACCAGCGCATCCAGGTTTTCCATGTACAGACTCCAGATACAAAATAGGGGAAGAGCTTGTAGGCTCTTCCCCTATTTATGACGTTTAACACCTAGGCCCACAGAGGTGAACCCGGGTGACTGTCGGGGGTACTTAAGCCAGAGTGGCTTTAGCTTTCTCGACAATCGCAGCAAACGCCGCTTTTTCGTTCACTGCCAGATCAGCCAGAACCTTACGGTCGATCTCGATGGACGCTTTTTTCAGGCCGGCGATGAAACGGCTGTAGGACAGACCGTTGATACGAGCACCAGCGTTGATACGAGCGATCCACAGAGCGCGGAACTGACGTTTTTTCTGACGACGGTCACGGTAGGCGTATTGGCCTGCCTTGATTACCGCTTGCTTGGCAACACGGAATACGCGGGAGCGCGCGCCGTAGTAGCCTTTAGCAAGTTTCAGAATTTTTTTGTGACGCTTACGGGCAATGACGCCACGCTTTACACGAGCCATGAGTAACTTCCTCTATTCTTGATCCAAAAATTAACGAAGGCGCAGCATGCGCTCGACTTTTGCCACGTCAGACGGATGCAGCAAGCTGCTACCGCGCAGTTGACGCTTACGCTTGGTCGACATTTTGGTCAGGATGTGGCTCTTGAAAGCGTGCTTGTGCTTGATACCGTTAGCAGTTTTCAGAAACCGCTTAGCAGCACCACTTTTGGTTTTCATCTTTGGCATGTTCGGATACTCCGCATTCAGTTGATAAACATAATCAGAAGGCCTGCCGTGCCCTGTTGATTACTTCTTCTTTTTCGGGGCGATGACCATGATCAGCTGGCGTCCTTCCATCTTAGGATGCTGTTCGACCGAACCGTACTCTTGCAGGTCAGCTTCAACCCGCTTGAGGAGTTCCATCCCCAGCTCCTGGTGGGCCATCTCACGGCCGCGGAATCGCAAGGATACCTTGGCCCTGTCCCCGTCACTCAGGAAACGTACCAGGTTGCGTAGTTTTACCTGGTAATCCCCTTCCTCCGTCCCTGGACGAAACTTGATTTCTTTTACCTGAATCTGCTTCTGGTTTTTCTTCGCCGCGGCAATCTGCTTCTTCTTCTCGAAGATCGACTTGCCGTAATCCATCACACGGCAAACCGGTGGGACTGCATCGGCGGAGATTTCCACCAGATCAAGCTTGGCTTCTTCAGCAATACGAAGCGCTTCATCAATCGAGACGATGCCAATCTGCTCGCCGTCAGCGCCAATTAACCGAACCTCGCGTGCCGAGATATTCTCGTTGATCGGGGCTTTCGGTGCAGCTCGTTTATCTTGTCTCATTTCACGCTTAATAATAATTACTCCGAATCTGGGCGACCACGCCGGGAAACCGCTTGTGCAAGGAACTCCGAGAACTGGGCGACGGGCATCGAGCCCAGGTCAGCACCTTCACGGGTACGCACAGCGACAGTCTGCGTCTCGACTTCCCGATCTCCAATAACCAAGAGATAGGGAACCTTGAGCAAAGTATGCTCGCGGATTTTAAAGCCGATCTTTTCATTTCTCAAGTCAGACTTGGCACGAAATCCGCTTTGGTTGAGGGTTTTTTCCACGTCAAGGGCAAAATCTGCCTGTTTATCAGTGATATTCATCACCACGGCTTGGGTCGGAGCCAGCCACGCGGGGAATGCACCTTCGTAATGTTCGATCAAAATACCGACGAAACGCTCGAAGGAACCGAGGATCGCCCGGTGCAACATGACCGGATGCTTACGGCTGTTATCTTCAGAAACGTACTCGGCACCCAAGCGGATCGGCAGGTTGAAATCGAGCTGCAAGGTACCGCACTGCCAGACACGCCCTAGGCAGTCTTTCAGCGAGAACTCGATCTTCGGACCGTAGAATGCTCCTTCACCCGGCTGCAGATCATATGGCAAACCCGCACTGTCCAGCGCGGCCGCCAATGCATTTTCAGCACGATCCCACAGTTCATCGGATCCCACACGCTTTTCAGGGCGAGTGGAGAGCTTCATTTCGATGTCTTTGAAACCGAAATCGGCATAGACATCCATGGTCAGCTTGATGAATGCAGCGGACTCAGCCTGCATCTGCTCCTCGGTACAGAAGATATGCGCGTCATCCTGAGTGAAAGCCCGTACACGCATAATGCCGTGCAGTGCACCGGATGGCTCGTTACGGTGACAGGCACCAAACTCGGCCAGACGCAACGGCAGTTCGCGGTAGCTCTTCAGGCCCTGATTGAATACCTGCACGTGGCACGGGCAGTTCATCGGCTTGATGGCGTAGTCGCGGCTTTCCGACTCGGTGGTGAACATGTTTTCGGCGTAGTTGGCCCAGTGCCCGGATTTCTCCCACAGGCTGCGATCGACCACCTGCGGAGTCTTGATCTCCAGGTAACCGTTGTCGCGCTGAACCTTGCGCATGTATTGCTCAAGCACCTGGTACAGGGTCCAGCCGTTCGGATGCCAGAACACCATGCCCGGGGCTTCTTCCTGGGTATGGAACAGGCCCAAGCGCTTGCCGATCTTGCGATGGTCGCGCTTCTCGGCTTCTTCGATACGCTGGATATAAGCCGCCAATTGCTTCTTGTCCGCCCAGGCAGTGCCGTAGACACGCTGCAACTGCTCATTCTTGGCATCGCCACGCCAGTAGGCGCCGGACAGCTTGGTCAGCTTGAAGGACTTGAGGAAACGAGTGTTCGGCACATGCGGGCCGCGACACATGTCGACGTATTCTTCGTGATAGTACAGACCCATGGCCTGTTCGTTCGGCATGTCCTCGACCAAGCGCAGCTTGTAGTCTTCGCCGCGCGCCTTGAACACTTCGATCACTTCCGCGCGCGGAGTGACTTTCTTGATGACGTCATAATCCTTCTCGATCAGCTGCTGCATACGCTGCTCGATCGCTGCCAGGTCGTCCGGGGTGAAAGGACGCTCATAGGCGATGTCGTAATAGAAGCCTTCGTCGATCACCGGACCGATGACCATCTTCGCAGTCGGATACAATTGTTTGACTGCATGGCCAACCAGGTGAGCGCAGGAGTGGCGAATGATCTCCAGCCCCTCTTCATCCTTTGGCGTGATGATTTGCAGGGTCGCGTCGCTTTCGATCGGATCGCAGGCGTCGACCAGTTTGCCATTGACCTTGCCGGCCACGGTGGCCTTGGCCAGACCGGCACCGATGGATGCGGCGACCTCGGCTACGGAAACCGGATGATCGAATGAACGTTGACTGCCGTCGGGAAGAGTAATAGTGGGCATGGCGCCTCCTCTCCTAGTGGTGACCCCTACCAAAGGTCACATGGGTTGGGATGAGCCAGTACGCAGTTCGATCCAGGCCGTTCGGGACGAACGCCTGCCTCACAGTGGCAGGAGCCTTGCGGCCAACCGGTAAAACGAACCAGAGTGACTGGAGTTCAAATCAGAAAAATAGAGGCATAAACCGCGCGGGGATTAAAATCACCCAGGGCCTGAAAATACCCAAGCCGGGGATGCTAGCACAGATGAACGGTCATCGCTCCGTACTTCCCGCCTGAACCAGCGTATCAGTGCTTTCTATACAAGAAAGTGAACTTGGTGTGTACGCAAGGTCTCAAATACACCGAGAATCGCCATTCTGCCCCATCCCTTGGAGAGTTCGACTCATGCGCCTCACCCAACTGTTCGCTATCGCCGCCCCTTTCGCTCTGCTGCTGCCATTGAGCGCGCAAGCCGCCTGGCCAGCCGGGGTACGCGCCGAGTACATGAAGGATTGCACAGCCGCCGCCAGCCAGAGCGTTGATGCAAAGAGCGCGGAAAAACACTGCGCCTGCGGTGCGGACAAACTCAACGAGAAATTCACTACCGACGAAATCAAACAGCTCATGAGCAAGCAGACTCAACCGGACCCGGCGCTGAGAACCAAGGCGCTGGATGCTATTGCTGCTTGCCGAGTGGTGAAATAAGACTTTGAAGCGCGCAGAAGGCCTCGTATTCAGGCTCGACACAGCTGAAAAACAGGCCGTTTTTCACAATTTATGCAGCTTTTACGGCTTTTTTTATCACTGATTATTTTCAGCCGAAGCCCCTTAAACCGGGGCCTTCAGCCGATCAGAGCAACAAAACGGACTCAACCGCCTGGGATTCGACACGTCCGGGGGGCTCCCAAGTCGAACATTTCGACTATGATAGCCCGGTGTGCCCAGTTGGCCTGAGCAGCACAGTACTACTGAAAATATATGTTTCTTGGAGATACACCATGTCTAATCGCCAAACCGGCACCGTAAAATGGTTCAACGATGAAAAAGGCTTCGGCTTCATCACTCCTCAAGGTGGCGGTGACGACCTGTTCGTACACTTCAAAGCTATTGAAAGCGACGGTTTCAAAAGCCTGAAAGAAGGCCAGACCGTTTCCTTCGTGGCTGAGAAAGGCCAAAAGGGTATGCAAGCTGCACAAGTTCGTCCTGAGTAATTTCTCAGCGAGCTAAAAAACCCCGTCCATGTGACGGGGTTTTTTATGCAGGCCACAAAAGCACTGACAAGATCAGCCGCAGTTGACCCGCATAACTACCAGACTCGCATCGGTGTTGAGGTTCAGCCGATCGGAGCGATATTCCAAGGTGATCATGTCATTGGGCTTGAGGATACGGGCATTCTGCGCGCCAGCGCGAGTACGCGCCTGCTCCAGCAATTCGGGCGAGGCCTTTTTGCCGATAGCGAATTCGGCCGCCTTAGCCTCGCAGCGGCTATGGCCGCTCTCGGTCACTACCGGATTCTTGTCCGATGAAGAAGTGCTGCACCCTGTCAAAACGACTGCAGCCAACAGGGTACCGAATGACGCGAGCTTCCAAGGCATGAAGCCTCCTTTTCAAAATTAAGCAGAGTGAATGCGACAACCGTTCCGGCCATTGGTTTCACAAACGGACGGACCATGATCGCCTGGCCAGACAACCGACAAGTCTGCACAGACGCGGGTAGGTTTTCACGCGGTAATCGTGACCGGATATGAATACCCTCAGTAGATATCGATGTAATCGAACGACGGCTTCGGCCAGTTCTGTTTCAGCGCATTGAAAATCTGCATCACCCAGACCTCATCGCTAGCCGCCACCCGCCCGACATAACCGGAGCCAGCCGCCCAGGTTTCCAACCGGAACAACAAACCGTCGATTTGCGCGCCACCGACCACACCCGACGAAATATAGGCGATGCCCGTCTTGGTCACCCGCAACTGGGTGTGCACATCGTCGCTGGCCGATGCCAGCAATTGGCGCACCGCCTCGAAGGTCAAGGCGTCAGGCTTGTTCAAATCGATCTGCACACTGGCCCCCTTTTTTAAAAGACAATGACCAAGTGTCGCATAGCCCTCCCCTCATGCCTAAGTCGGAGTGCGAAAAGCCCCTCAAGATGTTTAACTCTAAAAGACCGGAAGCCTTCGACAAGTGCCCGTCCGGCCCTTTCATTTCCGACCTCGCGAGACTCCCATGGCCACCGTGACTATCGACGCCGACATCAAAGCCAAATGGCCCGAAGGCCATTGTTCCTATAGCCCCGGCAGTACGGAAGAGCTGGCGATCATCGGTATTGATCTGCTGATCAAGGAGCTGGGCACCGACGCGGCCCAGACCTTCATCGAGCAGATTTTCGAGAAGTACCCCGATCCCGGCGAGCACTCGGACACGCCACAGACAGAGAAGGCATAACACCCGGCAGGCTGGCACCTGCCGGATCACATCGCTTATTTCAGACGAGCAAGGCGCTCGGTCAGCAGATCGAAGAAACCCTGGGCGTCGCCGCTTTCCACCCAGAACACGTTCTTCTCGTGTTTCAGGCCGTCATACCAATCGACGATGGTCTGGCCGAAGGTCGGTCCCTCGCGGCTGTCGACAACCATATTGGCCTGACGCCCGCTGAACAGCTCCGGCTTGAGCAGATAGGCGATGACAGTGGCGTCATGCACCGGGCCACCAGGGATGCCGTAGTGCTCCATGTCGCCCTTGACGTACTCGTTGAGAATATCCCCTACCACCTTGCTGGCATTGTTGTTCAAGGCCGCAATTTTCTTAAGACGCGCTTCACTGGTCAGCACCTTGTGGGTGACATCCAGCGGCAGGTAAGTCAGCTTCACCCCACTTTTGAGTACCACTTCGGCGGCCTGCGGGTCGGCGAACAGATTGAACTCCGCCACCGGAGTGATATTGCCGCCATTGAAATGCGCACCGCCCATGACCACCACTTCCTTGATGCCCTGGGTGATATCCGGCGCCTGGATCAGCGCCAGCGCCAGGTTGGTCTGCGGACCCAACATGGCAATGGTGATGCTGTGCGGTTTCGCGGCACGCAGGGTGTCGATCAAGTAGTTGATCGCACTCCCCTCGGCCAGGCCTTTTTTCGGCTCGTGCACAGTCACCCCGGAAATGCCCTCCTTGCCATGAATATTCTCGGCATAGATCGGCGTACGCAGCAGCGGCTTCGGCGCGCCGGCGTACACCGGCACCTCCTCACGCCCTGCCCACTCGCGGGCCAGGCGCGCATTGCGCGAAGTCTTGTCCAGGCGCACGTTGCCCGCCACCGTGGTCAGCGCACGGATGTGCAGTTCTTCCGGCGACGCCAGGGCGAATAGCAGAGCGACCACGTCATCGGCCCCCGGATCGGTGTCGATGATCAGATCGATCTTTTCTGCCGCTTGGGCGCTTGTAGCAGTGAACAGGGACACGAGCAGGACACTCCGGATCAGGTGTTGCAGTAGCTGAGCATAGCGGCGCATGGCGCACTCCTTTGCAGGGTCAAGCAGAGAGAATGAAGGGTCAGAACGTCACCCCGGCGATCAAAGCGATATTGCAATAAGGTTGACACTCCCCGGTGCGGACAACTGCCCGGGCCTGCCGGCTGAGCACCTTGAACCCGTCGTGGCTCAATAACTCGCGCTCGCCCAACGCACCTTCGGCGCTCAAGGCGTCAAGCGCCTGTAACACCGGGGATGGCCGGTCCAGGATCTCCTGGGCCAACACATGGCCCTCCACCTGCATCTCACAGAGAACCACCTGCAGAGTGCTGAGAAAATCCGGAATGCCCTGGGTCAGGGCCAGGTCGATCAGCTCGACGCCGGGCGGCACGGGCAGCCCGGCATCGCCGATAACCACGATATCGCCGTGCCCCAACGAAGCAATCAGTCGCGACAGGGAGACATTGAGCAGAGGTGTCTTTTTCATGCTGGAGAGAACGCCTGTACGTCGGACAACATAGGAATGGAAGGTTGCGCGCCAGGGCGAGTCACCGACAGCGCGGCGGCAACCTGACCGAAACGAATCGCCTCGGCCTCGTTCTTGCCACCCGCCAAGGCCGCGGCAAAACCGCCGACGAAGGTATCGCCAGCAGCCGTGGTATCGACGGCCTTGACCTTGGGCGCGGGAAAATGCTCGAAGCGCGCACCATCGGCAAACAACGAGCCCTGGGCGCCCAGTGTGACGATGACCTTGCCGGCTCCGGCAGCGATCAGCCGGCCAGCAGCAGCTTCGGCGCTCGCCAGGGAGTCCACCGGCAAGCCGCTGAGGGCCGCGGCCTCGCTTTCGTTGGGGATCAGATAATCGATGGACGCATACCAGTCTGCCGGCAGAGGACCGCTGGCGGGAGCGGGATTGAGGATCACCGTCTTGCCCAGCGCCCGTCCGCGCTTGAGGACATGCCCCACGGTTGGCAGCGGCACCTCGAGCTGGCAGATAATCACATCGGCCGCCTGTAGCACTTGGTCGAAGCTGTTGACGACTTCCGGCGATAGCTGACCATTGCCGCCAGCCACAATAACGATGGCGTTCTGGCTGCTGTCGTCGACCACGATCAAGGCCACCCCGCTGGATCCCGGGACAACGCTAACGGCCTGGCAATCGATCTGCTCGGCAAGCAGCGCCGAACGCAGTTGCTCGCCGTAGGCATCGTCACCGACGCAACCGATCATCGACACCTGCGCGCCCAAGCGAGCCGCCGCCACCGCCTGGTTCGCCCCCTTGCCACCAGAGACCGTGGTGAACGATTGGCCGATCAGGGTTTCACCGGCTCGCGGCAACCGCTCGGCCCGGGTGACCAGGTCCATGTTGAGGCTGCCTACTACCACTACTTTTGCTGGCATACATCGATACTCATCAATTCGATTCAACGGTACTCGGCGAAAGCGCCGGCCACAGGTGCCGTCGATTCGCGCAGGACAATGTTCGGCGTGACGATACGCTGATCGGTCGCAAGCCCGGGGGTGGCAATGCGGCGCAGCAGCAGCTCCGCCGCCTGTTCGCCCAGTTGCAGGATCGACTGGCCGACCGTGGTCAGCGCCGGATAGACATAACGGCTCATCTGGATATCGTCGAAACCGATCACCGACAGCTCGCCCGGCACCCGGATATTGCGCTCCGCCGCCGCGCGCAGGACACCGATGCCCATCATGTCGTTGCCAGCGAAAATCGCGCTGGGCGGATTGTGTTCCAACAACTGGGCCGCCGTCTGGTAACCGCCGATGCTGGTGAAATCGCTCTGCAGGATACGCTCCTCAGGCACCTCGAGACCCGCTTCGTGCAGCGCTCGCAAAAAACCGGCGAGGCGCAACTGCGCCACGCTGGTGTAGTCCGGACCGCCAATGCAGGCAATATCCCGATGCCCCAGTTCGAGCAGATGCCGGGTCGCCAGATACGCCCCGTACTCATGATCGATCCGCACCAGGTCGGCATCCACCCCTTCCAGCCCGCGGTCGACTATGACCATGGGCGTACGCACGGCGGCCAGCCCCTGGGCCAGGCCGCCGTCGCCACCGGCCGACGTCACGATCAGGCCGTCAATGCGCTTCTCCAGCAACACGCGCAGGTAACTGCGCTGCTTTTCCGGGTTGTCGTCGGAGTTGCAGAGAATCACGCAATAGCCGTTACGCTCGCAATAATCCTCGATCCCTCGAGCCAGCTCGGCGAAATACGGGTTGAGGCTATTGGGCACCAGTAGCCCGATGGTCGCCGTGGTCTTGGCCTTCAGCGAACGCGCCACGGCGCTGGGCACATAGTCGAGCTGGCGGATCGCCGCCTCGACCTTGATCCGCACCGCCTCGCTGACCGGGCGCGTCTTGTTCAGTACGTGGGAAACCGTGGTGTAGGAAATCCCCGCCAGCGCCGCTACGTCTTTGATCGTTGCCATGACTCAGCTCCGTCGGCTTGCGCGTTGGCTACGATAGGTATCCAGCACCACGGCGATCACGATGACCGCGCCAGTGATGATGCGCTTGGTCGGCTCGGACGCGCCGATTTGCGCCAGCCCCGCGGCCAGCACTGAGATAATCAGCACCCCGAAAAAGGTACTGATCACCGACCCGCGGCCGCCCATCAGGCTGGTACCGCCGATGACCACCGCGGCGATGACCTGCAGCTCCAGGCCGGAACCGGCATTCGGGTCCGCCGCTTCCAGACGGGAAATCTGGAACAGCGCGGCAACGCCTGCCAACAGCCCCATCAGGCTGAACACCAGAATCTTGTAAGGCTTGGGGTTGATACCTGCCAGGCGCACCGCTTCCTCGTTGGTGCCGATACCGATCAGGTAGCGACCGAACACCGTGCGGGTCAGCACGGCCTGGGCGATGAAGATGATCAGCAAGGCGATGATGAACGACGGCGAGATGCCGAAGGCGATCGGGTTCGACAACCAGGCAAAGGCATCACCGATGTAGGCCGTGCGCGACCCCGTCATCTGGTAGGCCACGCCACGGGCCATTTCCAGCACCCCGAGGGAGACGATGAACGAAGGAATACGCCAGGCCACGGTAATCGAACCGGTAATGGTTCCCGCCAAGGCCGCACACCCCATACCCAGCAGCGCGGCCGGGAGCACGCTCCAGCCCCAGCCGAGAATCGCCACGCTCACGGTCGAGGCCGCCAGGGCCAGGACTGAACCGACGGACAAGTCGATGCCGCCGATGATCAAGACAAACGTCATGCCCACCGCCAACACCATCAAGTCAGGGATCTGGTTGGCCAGGGTGCTGAACGTGTCATAGGAAAGAAAGTGGCTGCTCAGTGCCGAGAACAGCGCAATCATTGCCAGCAAGGCGCCGGCCAGCCCCAGGTAAGTGCCAAGGCCGTAATAGTTGCCGCCACGCTTGCCGGCCGAAGATGCAATTTTCATGGGAGATCCCTAGGCGCCGCTTCGTTGAGCAACGCATCACGTTTTTGATAACCGGCGAAAGCCGCGGCAAGCAGTTCATCCTGGGTCCAGCTGTCACGCTCGAACGTGTCGATCAGACGCCCGGCAGACAACACGCCGATACGATCGCAGATCAGCATCAGCTCCCGCAGGTCGCTGGACACCACCACCAGCGCCTTGCCCTGACGCGTCAGTTCGCCGAGCAAGGCATAGATATCGAACTTGGCGCCGACATCGATGCCTCGGGTCGGCTCATCGAACAGCAGTACCGCGCAATCGCGCTCCAGCCAGCGACCGATGACCACCTTCTGCTGGTTGCCGCCGGATAACTCGGACACCAATTGCGCCGGCCCCGAACTGCGAATGCGCATGGCGTCGATCTGACGCTGTGCCAGCGCCGACTCGTCACGACCATTGACCAGGCCGCCGCTGGAGATTTCCGGCATGTTGCCCAAGGCGATATTGGCGCTGATGGACTGGGTCAGCAGCAGGCCCTCGCCCTTGCGGTCCTCGGTGATCAGGGCAATACCCTGGGCCACCGCATCGACCGGCGAGCGGATGTTCGCCACCCGTGCGGGAGTGCCCAGGGCGACCGTGCCGCTGTCGGCCTTGTCGGCACCGAAGATCAGTCGCAACAACTCAGTGCGTCCGGCGCCGATCAATCCGGAAATCCCGAAGATCTCGCCGCTGCGCACCTCGAAAGACACGTCGCGAACCTTGTCGGAACGGCCAAGCCCCTTGACCGTCAGTGCCGGCGCGCCGATTTTGCGCGGACCGAGATCGATATGTTCGCCCAGCTCGCGTCCCACCATCAGGTTGACCAGTTGCTCGCTGTTGTAGTTGGCCATCGGCTCGACGCAGACCAGGCAACCGTCGCGCAGCACGGCAATGCGCTGGGCGACCCGGGCCAGCTCTTCCAGGCGGTGGGAGATATAGACGATCGCCACGCCACGCGCCTGCAGTCGGGTGATCTGCTCGAAAAGCAGCTCGACTTCACGAGCTGTGAGCATCGCAGTGGGCTCGTCGAGAATCAGCACATGGCAGTCACCGATCAGGTTGCGCGCAATCTCTACCATTTGCTGATGGCCAATACCCAGTTCGCCGACCAGGGTGTCGGGGTCGATCGCCTCCAGGCCGACCTGGGCCATGGCTTCGATCGCCGCCTTGCGCAGCTGCCTGCGATTGATCCAGCCGCCAACGCTGGGCAGGTTATCGAGGAACAGGTTCTCGGCCACCGACAGGGTCGGCAACAAGTTGAGTTCCTGCATGACCATACGCACGCCCTGCTCTTCGGCCTGGGCGCGACTGCCCGGGCGATAAGCTTGCCCGTTGAACCGCATCTCGCCGGTGGTCGGGCTCACCAGGCCACCGATGATTTTCGACAGGGTGCTTTTGCCCGCGCCATTTTCCCCGGTCAGCGCCAGCACTTCCCCGCGCAGCAGCGTCAGGTCGATGCCGGCCAGTACCGGTTGCGCGTAGGTCTTGCCGATGCCGCTGACCGAAAGGAC
>NZ_MSCT01000008.1 GCF_001921865.1 Pseudomonas chlororaphis | reverse complement strand
GCGCCGACGGCCATGCTGTCGTTACCGGCCAGCAATGCCTTGAGGTTCGGGTATTCACTGAGCATGGCGGCGGCGACACGGTTGCCGGCGTCGATCTCCCAATCGCCGGACTGCAGCGAGACCACCTTGATCTGCGCGGCTTCCATTGCATCCTTGAAACCCGCGGTGCGCTGCTGGGCGTTGGTGGTGGTGGATACGCCCTCGATGATGCCAACCTCGTCCCCGGCCTTCAGTTGCTTGGCCAGGTACTCGCCCACCAGGCGCGCGCCCTTGCGATTGTCGGGACCGACAAAAGGTACGTTGATGTTTTTGCTCTTGAGTACTGCCGGGTCCAACTGGTTGTCGATGTTGATCACCGTGATGCCAGCGTCCACCGCCTTCTTGATCACCGGCACCATGGCCTTGGAGTCCGCCGGGGCAATCACCAGCGCATTGACCTTGGACACGATCATCTGCTCGACGATCCGGATCTGGTTGGCGGTGTCGGTTTCATCCTTGATGCCGTTGGAGACCAGGTCGAAATCGGCGGCATGGTCTTTTTGATACGCCTTGGCGCCGTCTTCCATGGTGAGGAAGAATTCGTTGGCCAGGGATTTCATGACCAGGGCGACCTTGGGTTTTTCCGGGGTCTCGGCGAATGCCGAAGAGAGAGGAAGCGTCGCGGATGCGGCAGCCAGAACAGCTACAGCGAGAAGACGTCCAGCAAATGGCAGCTTCATGGGTTCACTCCGATCTTATGATTATTGTGAGCAACGCTTGCGCCGGAGTACGCTCGACGACCTTCAGCTCCCAATGAACCGGGATTTGAAGCGAACTTGAGCTGCCAGTGACTTTAACCGCTCAAGGCCTGCGCAAACGTTTGCGTAGACCGAACTATGCGAACCCTGCCGGAGTTTGTCAACGGGCACGAGGTGTGCCGCCAACGCAGCGGAACGCCTGGACAGGCTCCCCGCTGCTGGCCAATCGGGAGATGAGGTCATCAAGCGGTGGTATCGACCAGTCCACCCGACGCAGAGTCCTTGTTCAATTCCTTGACCAGCCTATCCGCTACTTCCTGCAGTGCGCCGCTGGTGCCGACGATCTGCGTTTGCAGCGCCATCACGACGGTCGACTTGGCTTCCGGGGTCGGATAACTCGCCACCTGGGCGGCAGCCAGTTGCTCTTTCTGCGCCTTCAACTGCTCCTGCAGTTCCTTCATGCGCTTGAGCAACATCTTCACCACCAGGCTCTGGTTATCCCCTTCCGAGCCCTCGGCCTTGGCATCGGCCTTCTCGGACTCAGCACCGCCACCCACCCGCAACTTGCCGTCTTCGTCGACCCCCAGCGCCTGCTCGGCGTTATCGGCGGCGCCCTTGCTCAGGGCCTCGAGGGTGGCGGGCGATTTGCCGTTGATGGTGATGGCCCCGGCAGCAGGAAAACCGACAGACATAGACATGTGAGCTCCAGAAAGAAAAAGATCCTTGAAGGGCATCGGCCGCAAGGACCAGCTCTTTAATTCAGTGTTTTCCCGGTGCAAATCGGAACTGTCGGACAACCGAACGCGAATCTTCCGATCGTTCGGAAAACCGGACAGCAAGATTGCACGCGAAACCTTAAAAATAAAATAAATTGATATAAATCATTAAGTTAAAAGAGTTTTTCAGCCACAGTTCGGCTGGTACGGAACCTGCTCTTCCCTTTCGCCCGCGGCATTCAGATCTGTCGCGGGTGTTTCTAGATGAACCTGCACCCGCACCGTCTCACTACTAGAGAGAAAATAATGAAATCTGCTTTCAATACCTTCGTTCCGGGCGCTTTGGCCCTCCTCTTGCTTCTGCCGACTGCATTGCAGGCCAAGGAAGTCGAAACCAAACAGAAGCTGGCCAACGTGGTCGTGCTCGCTACCGGCGGCACCATTGCCGGCGCCGGCGCCAGTGCCGCCAACAGTGCCACTTACCAGGCCGCCAAGGTCGGCATCGAACAACTGATCGCGGGCATCCCCGAACTGAGCCAGGTCGCCAATGTGCGCGGCGAACAGGTCATGCAGATCGCCTCTGAAAGCATCACCAACGAAAACCTGCTGCAACTGGGCCGACGTGTCGCCGAACTGGCCGACAGCAAGGATGTCGACGGCATCGTCATCACCCACGGCACCGACACCCTGGAAGAAACCGCGTACTTCCTCAACCTGGTGGAAAAGACCGACAAACCCATCGTAGTAGTCGGTTCCATGCGTCCAGGCACCGCCATGTCCGCCGACGGCATGCTCAACCTGTACAACGCTGTCGCAGTGGCCGGCAGCAAGGAAGCCCACGGCAAGGGCGTACTGGTCACCATGAACGACGAGATCCAGTCAGGTCGCGACGTCAGCAAAATGATCAACATCAAGACCGAAGCCTTCAAGAGCCCATGGGGCCCGCTGGGCATGGTGGTGGAAGGCAAATCCTACTGGTTCCGCCTGCCGGCCAAGCGCCACACCCTGGATTCGGAATTCGATATCAAGACCATCAAGAGCCTGCCTGACGTCGAAATCGCCTATGGCTACGGCAACGTCAGCGACACCGCGTACAAGGCCCTGGCTCAGTCCGGCGCCAAAGCCATCATCCATGCCGGTACCGGCAACGGCTCGGTGTCTTCGCGCGTAGTGCCAGCCCTGCAAGAGCTGCGCAAGAATGGCGTGCAGATCATCCGCTCGTCCCACGTCAATGCAGGCGGCTTCGTACTGCGCAACGCGGAACAGCCTGACGACAAATACGACTGGGTCGTGGCCAATGACCTGAACCCGCAGAAAGCCCGCATCCTGGCCATGGTCGCCCTGACCAAGACCCAGGACAGCAAGGAACTGCAGCGGATGTTCTGGGAGTACTGATCGATCCGCCCGACCTGCTCTGGTCGGGCACCGCTCTACCCCGCACTCGTTCGCCCTGAGCGAGTGCTCCGCCCCTGGTGGCCGCCCCTCTTCTTTACCTCGCCGATAAAACTCGACCGGTTTGCAGTAAACCGCGAATACCGCTGTCAGAAGAACCTCTTGAATTTTAAGCGGTTGCGAAATTTCCTACAGTAAAATACTGTACGCGCATACAGCTTAATAAGGAATGTTCCGTGCCCGCCGCAGCAACTACCCCGCCAAGCTCTTACGAACGCCTCGGTCTGCGCGTTCAGAAAATCATCAATTCGCCCAACGCCCAAAAAGCCAAGGCCGCCCTGATCTTCCGCCAGCCCGACGAAGCAATTGACGAATGGGAACGCCTGCTTGAAGAGATCGCCGAAAACGACAACGTCACCCTCGCCTATCGCGACGACGGCGGCGTACAGATTTTCTGGGTCGTGCCGAAGGAAGACTGAATCGATGATTGTCCGCTGTTTTGCTGTACTGCTGTTTTTCGTTGCCCTGAATGCCCATGCCGATGCGCCCCGCACCTTCAACGA
Source organism: Pseudomonas chlororaphis (assembly GCF_001921865.1). Taxonomy (GTDB): domain Bacteria; phylum Pseudomonadota; class Gammaproteobacteria; order Pseudomonadales; family Pseudomonadaceae; genus Aquipseudomonas; species Aquipseudomonas chlororaphis_D. The sequence continues at coordinate 587,799 of NZ_MSCT01000008.1, read as the reverse complement.
AGCGAAGAAAGTCGCCTGGAAGCTGTATGCCCCGCAATCCACCGAGTTCTACTGTGGCTGCAAATACAGTGGCAACCGGGTCAACCTCGCCGCCTGCGGTTATGTGCCCCGCAAAAATGCCAACCGCGCCGCCCGTATCGAGTGGGAACATATAGTGCCCGCCTGGCAGATCGGCCATCAGCGGCAATGCTGGCAACAAGGCGGACGCAAGAACTGCACGCGCCACGACCCGATCTATCAGCGCGCCGAAGCCGACCTGCACAACCTGGTGCCGAGCATCGGTGAGGTCAATGGCGACCGCAACAACTTCAGCTTCGGCTGGCTGCCGGCGCAATCGGGGCAGTACGGCTCGTGCCTGACCCAAGTCGACTTCAAAGCCAAGAAAGTCATGCCCCGCCCTTCCATTCGCGGCATGATCGCCCGCACCTACTTCTATATGAGCAAGCAGTACGGTCTGCGCCTGTCGAAACAGGATCGCCAGCTCTACGAAGCCTGGAACAAGACCTACCCAGTGCAGCCCTGGGAGCGCCAGCGTAACCAGAGCGTGGCCTGCGTGATGGGCCGCGGCAACGAATTCGTCGGCCCGGTCAACCTGAAAGCCTGCGGCTGAGTCCCTTCGCTTCGGGCCGCGCCCTTCGAGACGATCGAGTACCAACGATTCGGATAATCAGCCCAAACTGCCGGCGGCACGGTTCAGGGGGCTACGCGGTGCTCGATCACCTGCGGTTCGATATTGCGCTTCTTGGCCTTGGTCAGCTTCTCGACCAACTCGGCTTTCTTCGCTTCGGCTTCGGCCTGGGAGTCGAACGGCCCTACCAGTACTCGATCCTTGCCATCCTCGACGACGACATAGGAAATGATCCCGTGCTCGATCAGCCAGCCTGCCAGATCGCTGGTTGCCTGGGGCAGCGTGCCGGCCACCAGCACATCCCATTGCGGCTTCACGACAGCCTGGGACGGCTGCGCCTGGGCCACTGGCGCCAGCTTTTTTTCGGCCTCGACCTTCCTGCCCTCACCGCACCCTGCCAACGCTAGAACCGCCATCATCATCGCTATTGTGCGCACAACCTACCCCTTGAAAGTCTGAGGCGGCGATTTTAGCACCCCAATCCCCTGCACAAACGCCACAAAATCAGAGCAAAACAAGGAGAATGATATTTATCGCCTCTGTATAGTTGCACCTCGGGAATTAATACATCGTCTGCGCGTCAGAAAGAGGCACCCACACAGTGGAACTTCGCAGTAATCTATACACACTACCGACATCTGCACTGTCTGAATCAGGTGCCCTACAAAGCAATCAAGGAGAAGATCATGCTGATACTCACCCGCAAAGTCGGTGAAAGCATAAATATCGGTGACGACATCACGATCACCATTCTGGGCGTTAGCGGCCAGCAAGTCCGGATCGGCATCAATGCCCCGAAAGACGTCGCAGTTCATCGCGAAGAAATCTATCAACGGATCCAAGCCGGCCTCACAGCTCCGGACAAACGCGAAACACCTTGAGCGTCATGAGCGGCCAGCCCTTTGTCTCACCACAATGGCTGGCGCAGCGTCGTCGTTGATTTGATTCCCTCCTTACCTCCCCCTTCAGATAGCAGCAGCGCAATCGCCAGCCTTGGCAAACAGCGCTTGCCGAACCCCGATCAATAGCACTCCATCCCGGCAATCTGTCGATACGACTCAGCCGGGAGAATGCTCTCTCCTGTCTTTGTATAAATACTCAGTAGCGTGGCGACGAGCAGGAGGAGTAATTTCAAACCTACCGCCTCCGCGAGCCTGCCGAGGTCCCCCTTGCCACCGGCAGACGCTCTATGAACAAGGAGAGGTCATATGCAAGAGTTCGCTTACCTTCTGATCACCAACGACCTGAATGCAATGCGAACCATTGCCGCTTGCTCGACAGAAGGGCTCTACGAAGTCAAACGCGGCATCTTCACCTTTCGCTCCCAAGCCAACGTCGATTACCTTCACCGCGCGCTTGCCATTGTCAGCGACGAGTTCGGCATCATTCCCGTACAACACGCCGAGTTCAAAACCAATCGGGCAACCATCAGCAAGGCTTTCAGCCAACTCTGCTAGAACGCTCGATCCCCAGACTCGAGCCTCTTCATAACTGGTTGAGCACCACCCCACGTGCCATGCCGCTGGCCGCCACCACCATCAGCACAATCAGCAGCGCCTGCAGATGACTGATACGTGCAAACAACGTGGCGCGGCCGGTGTCGATCGACGTGCCACGTCCCAGGGCGATTCGCCATCTGATCAGCGTCACCATTGGGACTACTTCAAGCAGCAGGATGATCATGAACAAGGTCATCTTCAGGTGGAACAACGGCTGCTGCAGATAATAGTCCGTACCTTTTTCATAGCCCGCGAAGGCACGCAGCAGCCCGGTAATCAACAATGCCGCCGCGGCCAGTCCCCAGCCGTTATCCGCCAGCAGCACCCGGCGAATGCCCGCTCCTTCGGTGATCACTCGACGCAACGCCGTACCGCGATTGAGCACCGCTGCAAAGGCAACGGCAAAGGCCAACAAATGTACGGCCGCGAGAAACCAGTGCATGAGCATCGCCTCACTCTCCCTTGATGGATGACAGAAAACGGCCTGTCAGTATTAGTCCATAACCCGCCACTGCGCCTTGCCGTCGCCCAACAAAAAAGGCGCCCCTCCCGGGGCGCCCTTGTATTGCCTCTATCACTGCTCACGCGCGTCGCTGGACCGCCACCTTGGCCCACAGGGTAAAGGCGACATCCGGTGTCCAGCCGGCGTTCGAAGTATGTTCCTGAAAACACAGATACAGGTTGCCCTCGTAAGTCACGCCGTCATCCTTGCGGTAGTGATGGTTCAACTGCCATTCCGGGTATTGCGGGTCTGGAACCCCGCCAGCGGTCTTGACGTTCAGGCTAGCGCTGGGCAGCGACTGATTGCCCTGGGCGTCCGTGGCGCTGACAAAATAGCTGTACAGCGTATCAGCCGTCAGCCCCTCGTCCTTCAAGGTCAGGGAGGCCGTCTGCCCCACCGACTTGCCATTGCGGTACAAGGTGTAGAGCTCGATCGGCCGAGCGCCGCTGGCGGCACTCCAGCTCAAGGTAACGCTTCCTTCCGTCTGCGCAGGGGAAAACAGGTTGCCGGGGGCCGAAGGCCGCTCCCCGCCGCTACCGCCATGGATAAGCGGCGCATAACGATTGCGGAACTCCCAGTTGTAACGCACACCATACTTGTTGAGGCCGTCATCCCAGTTGACCGACCAAGTCATCAGGCCCTTGATCATCAACCCGGCCCGATCCAGTCGCTTGAAGGCGTTGCTCACCGCCGCGGGGTCAATGACATAGCCGGTGGCCGCCGCATCGACGTTGGCCGGCAAGCCGATCACGAACTTGTCGGCCGCAATGGCGATATAACCACGGGTGCCGGTCACCAGGCTCTGCGTCAGATAAAACAGGAAGTCTTCCTTCTTGGCATCGTTGTTCTGGGCAAGCCAGTCGCCTTTTCCGTCGTTGAGCTCCTGGACCCATAAACCGTCGCCGCCCTGGTTGTAGTACTGCGGCGCGATGAAATCGTAGTACCCCTCGAGCGCCTGAATGTAACCGACATATTTGCCGCCGGTCGTGAGGTAGGGAAACTCCGGCGCCATGCTGATGATGAAATGCTTGCCCTCACCAGCGTAGTGGTCTTTCACCAGCTTGAGCGCCGCCGGCAACACGGTCTTGTTGTCGGCAAAGTCGATAGCGCTTTGTTCAAGGTCGATATCCAGTCCATCGAAGCCATAGGTTTCCACCAGGCGAATGATTTCGTTGGCCAGCGCTTGTTCATTGCCCTTGTGCAACTCGATATGCGCGTCCGCGCCGCCAAGGGAGATCAGCACCGCCCGGCCCTGGCTGTTGAGCACACCAACCTGGCGCCGGAACTCCTCGTCCGACAGATTGTAAGGTTTGAAGGTGGGAATGCCGTTGCCCTTCATAAAGGCCACCGCCACCACGTTGTACTCCTTGGGTATGTCCACCAGGTCGAGGTTGGCGAACTGCCCCTGCTGGTAGCCGTCACTGGCACCGGCGGGCCAGTTGTGCCAGAAGCCCATGAGTATCTTCTTGCCAGCGATCGAGGGCATCAACGATGCCGAATCATTCGCCTGAGTCTTTACCGATGCAAAGTTGATCTTGTTCACGTTCTAATCCTTCAGAACCATTTAAAGAGAAATACAACTTTTGCCGTTATTTAAAGTCGACGTCGAACGCCTGATAGAAAGCGTTCCCGGTGTTGGCGACAATCCATGCCAGCACAATGACATGATGGCCTTTCTTGTTTTTCGGTAGGGTTACCTGATGCTCGACCTTGGCCTTCATTTCATCGCTGTGCTTGTCGTAGGGAACCTGGGTGTAAAAGTCCTTGAAGAACGCCTGCGGCTCTAGTTGCGCACGGCTGATACGCTGCTTCGGGTCCCAGCCGTCTTTAGTGATAAACCAGCTGTAGCCACGAGTTACATGGGGGGCGGTGTATTCCCACTTGACCTGGAACACCTGGCCCGGATCGACATTGAGCAACGGCCAGGAGAACGAGCGCCCGAGCTTCTTCGTCATCTCCTCGTTGGTGAAGTTGAGGCAATCACGTTCATCGGTCTTGCCGCCGCTCAGGATGTGTCCATCCGCTGGCGGTACGACGCTTGCGACGTCGCTTTCATAGGGTTTCGGAAATGGCCCGGCAACCAGGGACGGGAAGTTCTTGCCGCCCTCCATCTCATTGACTTGCCAGGTCCCCAGAACCCCAAGCTCGACAGCAACAGCACCACGACTGGATGGGGAGACAACACGACCGTGTTTGGGGTGAACTAATGGTTTGTTCATGATTTTCACTCCATTGATTAAATAAAACCTCCTTCAGGAGAGCTTTCAAACTAGTTCAAATCAATGCTTTGTCTACCGCCCTGACACGGAAAACGACGAGCAAATTGTCACACCCCAACAACTGCCGCGGGCAGCCAGAAAATTGCAGTACAAACTTACAAGATCAGAGGCAAATATCTTACACAAGAAAATAACGAACCAAACTCTATATACCCGAAACTAACTCTTTAGAAAAAAACCTGAAAACCATAAACCCGGTAATACCGGGTTTATGAATATCTTACTGTGAATAACACGCAGCTAAAAATTACAGACAGGTTGCCAACGCTGCCAGCCTACGTTTGGCAATCCAGTTATCTTGGATTGCGTAATAATTGACAACGGTTCCCGAAGCCTGCCCCCGAATGTCAGCAAAGGACTCCGCCGAACGGGTGTAGACCGTATAGCCACCCAGATTCACAGACTCCAGATAAGCCGCAGCATCTACACCGAACACCGCCTCATCCTGCCAGGCAAACTGCACACACTGCGCCACGACCTGCTCCGCCTTGGCGGACAAGAGCACCTTGTTGGGGCTCTTCGAGCGCGCATCATTCATCGCCGAGCCGGCACAGCCTGCCAGCAAAGCCGTAACCATTAACGCCATCAACACCCGCATCATGCTACCTCGCCGTGAAAACGCGACTGTACCACCCGAACCACATCCGGTAAGCCCTCACCGGGAACAAATGACCTATCGGCCACCTCGTTCACGACCAAAGAACCAAAAGCCCGCACAAGGTGGGCTTTTCATCCATTAACTTCTACAGCAACCTCGGTTACAGTCGGCGTAAAAACGAACCCACAATGCTCTTGGTCGCTACCGTTGTGTCCATATCTCTGGCAGTACCGTAGGCATACCAACCGATCGCCGCGATCTCATTCCTCGGCCGGGCGCTTTCGGCATCAACCACAGAAACCTCAAACACATGATGCCGCACATTGCCGGCCTCAAACTCCAGGAGGTAAAGGACTTCATTGGCATCCAGCCCCGTTTCTTCGCGCAACTCACGTATCGCAGCAGCAGCGAGAGACTCACCCGGTTCGACTTTACCGCCCGGTAAAACCCATTTGGAGCGAGCCTTGCGAACAAAAAGAATTTGCCCTCCTTGCGCACAAATGACTGTTGCTCTGTTTTTCATACCCGCTCCCTGTTTGATCATGCTCTACCTACACCGCAATAATCGTGTACGCATAAAACCCGAAGTTGACTTGAAAACCTCGTGAAACACATAGACACCAGAAATGATGGTTTTGCTGAAAAAATTGAGCAATTCGCTGACTCAACGAACGACAAAATCCTCGATACAACACAGCTATTCATCTCAGATAAAAACTGCATGCATCTCGATAAGTATCAGTGCATTCCAAAATCGTTGACGAGGAAAAATCCCTAGACGTTTTCCATGACAACGAATTCCCAATCCACATGACCTGCTTGTAATTGGCGCCAAGGTCAAGACGCATATTCAAATACCTGCCGCCAGAGGTCTGATATATGCAGTTATTTATAAAACCAACCTTATCAACGCCTTCTCGAGTTAACACAAAATAGCTTTTTTCAAAATGTGTGATGGTTTCCATGGCACCGTCCAGCAACACCCCCACCCATTCAGCGCCTTCGTTTTTGGCAGGCGCAGTAAAAACCCCCACCTTGCTATTGATGTCGCGCGGCACCGGGCAAGACTCCTGGTCACCCGACCAATCCGGGATATCGAAATAATTGCTGCCAGGCGCGGCATACACGAATGTAAACAACTGCGAACACAGCAACCCCCAACATACCAATCTACGCACGCTGCGCTCCCTCATGAATTTCAGAAGGAGGTTTTATCAGGCGGAACAAATCTAGGATTTAAGAAAAATCCTAAAGTGTTGATATTTTTTCCTAAATCCAGCGATTTCGTGCCTACTCATGGAGTGAATTGGGCATAGGAAAGAAACGTAGGAAGAGCCTGCCACAGACGAGGGACGCCGAACTGGCGAATGCCCCAGATAAGCGTAACGAGGCAGTAATACGAAACCTCACTGAAGCCTGTTCAAGTAATCGGGCTTTGGGATAACAATCGGAACCGAAGCGCATGACATGAGCAACTCAGTACTTGAAGTAAGCAACGAAGTGTTTTGGTAGCGTCGATGAAACCATTGCAGCGCTTGAAGCCGACTAAGGTGCCCATGAATATCCATGATTCAGCAGGGTAATTCTCCGGCAGATCACATGACGATTTCACTGACAGCCCCTGGCGACAGGACCAGAGGGGAAATCAACCGTCCTAGAGAGTCAAACGAGCAAGATCAGACCGTATGCTTACGTTCTTTGACATCTCGAAGTGAAAGCCATTCCCGGTAGAAAGTACCGGTACGCCCGCAGAATAAACCGACGGCAAACCCTGACGCGGCACCAGCCAGGATAAGCATTTCCACATCGGCTGAATCCTCTGGATGCACAGCTGCTTGATAACCGATGAAGTATTTCACGGCAAAAAAGAGAAGCGAGATACCAAGGACTTTCCAGGTACCGGGAACGACCAGATGCTGGCTTTCCTCATCCAAGGCAAGTCCGCGTCGAGGAAACAACACCAGTGCGGACAGGACACCCAAAACTATTCTCGTCAGCCAACTGCCCACAATCAGCTCAACGCTATCTGTATAGCTGAGAGAAAAGAATGACCATATCACCAGAATAACCGGCGTGATGATTAGGGTTCGTTGGCTTTCTCGAGTGTTTTTTTCGAGCGCTTAAACCGTAGAAGTAGACTAAGAGAAATACGCCGTAAACCCAGAGCGGCGTGCCTTCCAGAGCATCGAGCATTGTTCAGCATCCTTGCCGTAAGTTCGTGATCAGATGCTCGCACAGCCTTGAGAGTGCGGACACTTGTTTCAGGCGAGCACCCGCCATGATGCCAACGATATGCTTAGTCATTTACCTATGTGGCGTGGCAGCCTGAAAGCCGATGCCCTGTCACCGGGGAGGCGACCATGAACGGAGCCTTGAAAAGCAGTCCTCGGCAGCCAAAGCGAGGCGCGCGCCCATGCCGAAGACCTTGTCGGCCAGACGTGCCTCATCCAAGCCGCCGAGAGGATAGCCATGGATCTGCTCAAGCAATACGCCGCCGGCACCTTAGGGGTCCAGCACCTCCCCAGCCAAATCCTTAGAGGACCAGGAACTGAAGACATCGGCATCCACAACCTTCTTGAGGCCTGCAACCTGGTTGAACGCCGCAGCTTCTTCAGGGCGTCTGATTGAGCAGTACTCAGAACCAAGTTACGGCGGTCGAGTGCTCCAGGTCCTGCGCTACCGAGTTCAGCAACAGGCCTTAGAGAGGAGCTGATCAGCCTTTGCCTTTGTTCTTGTTTTTCGCACTGCCCTGCCGAGCCTTGAAGCGCGGATTGGATTTGCAGATCACATAGATCCGCCCACGACGCTTCACAATCTGGCAGTCACGATGACGGTTCTTTGCTTCTTTGAGTGATGAAAGCACTTTCATGGGTGAGGCTCCTTTCGAATATTTGACATGTAATAACATATCATAAATGCGAATAAGAGTATTTATCAACTCTTAACCCCTCCCCCCCTTCCACGCCACCCCGGCTGCGTTTACGCGCAGCGGGAGACAGCTATGTCCTCGAAAAACCTCCCACTCCAGGAAGGAAGTCGAAAAGACGGACCCCAAGCTCACCAAGGAATACACCGTTCTTGCTGGATTCACCGGCTTGTATCTGGCCAAGCACGCGACCGAGCAGTTCGGCCTCTGCGGTACCGTCCTGAGGAGCACCTCGACGTCGACGGGTCTCTACTCAGCAAGGAAGGAAGTGTGCTGGCTCACACCCATGTGTACGCGCTCTGGCACGTCGGAAATGATGAGCACAAGACGATCATTCTCTACGGCCACACCCCCTCATCACACAGAACCGATTCGGTATCACCATCGACTTCAACACCCCAAAAAATCGCCACCGATACAATCGGCAAATGCCTCGCCCAGCTGAGGGGGCTTCGCCAATGTCCGCCTCGATCCCTGAACGACATCCATCCTGCACAGTCACTCAATAAGCTGCAGCAGCTCTAAAAATCAGCCAGTAGAGGCAGAGTTCTTCGTCTTCGCCAAAAGGCTAGCCATGCAGAGTAAGAAGATGATTAAGCACTATTAGGAGGGGTACGGCGACAAGACGATCGAGTACGTTGAGGTGCGCGCCGAATTGGCGCCCTGAGGTATGAGCTTTGCAAACCGCAGACAACAAAAAAGGGCCCACCTTTCGGTGAGCCCTTCTAGACCGCCCAGCAGAGCGGATTTTGTTTGGTAGGCGCGATTGGACTCGAACCAACGACCCCCACCATGTCAAGGTGGTGCTCTAACCAACTGAGCTACGTGCCTGCTGTGAGGCGGCATTCTACGGAATTCCGGAGGGGTGTCAACACCTTTTTTGCAGCTAACCCTCTGAATATGCGAATTTTTTATTTTCGGGCCAGACAAGAAGATTTTTCGATCACTGGTAGGCGTTTTTCAACTCAGGTAGGATCGGCGCAATCGTCAAGAATATTAAACAGAGGCTGCAGGATGGCGAACACTTCTTACCCACAATCGTATTACGCTGCATCGGCCAACGCTGCCCCAGCCCGCCCCTTGCTGCAAGATGATGTGGAAACCGATGTCTGCGTGATTGGCGCCGGCTACACCGGCCTCTCCAGCGCCCTGTTCCTTCTGGAGAACGGTTTCCGAGTCACCGTTCTGGAGGCTGCCAAGGTTGGCTTCGGAGCATCAGGACGCAATGGCGGGCAAATCGTTAACAGCTACAGTCGCGATATTGATGTGATCGAGCGCAGTGTCGGCCCCAAACAAGCTCAACTGCTTGGCCAGATGGCCTTCGAAGGCGGTCGGATCATTCGCGAGCGGGTTGCCAAGTATCAAATCCAGTGCGACTTGAAAGACGGGGGCGTATTCGCGGCCATCACCAGCAAACAGATGGGCCACCTAGAGTCGCAAAAGCGCCTGTGGGAGCGTTATGGCCACACCCAGCTGGAATTGCTGGATCAGCGCGCTATTCGCGAAATCGTCGCCTGTGACCAGTACCAGGGCGGTATGCTCGACATGAGCGGCGGGCACATCCACCCCCTCAACCTAGCCCTGGGTGAAGCAGCAGCCGTGGAGTCTCTGGGCGGTGTCATCTACGAGCAGTCCCCGGCAGTGCGTATCGAGCGTGGCGCCAATCCGGTGATACATACCCCGCAAGGCAAAATCAGAGCCAAATTCGTCATAGTCGCCGGCAACGCCTACCTGGGCAATCTGGTACCCGAACTGGCCGCCAAATCGATGCCGTGCGGCACCCAGGTCATCACCACCGAGCCCCTCAGCGAGGAGCTGGCGAAAAGCCTGCTGCCTCAGGACTACTGCGTAGAGGACTGCAACTACCTGCTGGATTACTACCGCCTTTCCGCCGACAAGCGCCTGATCTTCGGTGGCGGCGTGGTGTACGGCGCTCGCGACCCGGCAAACATCGAGGCGATCATCCGACCGAAGATGCTCAAGGCTTTTCCGCAGCTCAAAGACGTGAAGATCGATTACGCCTGGACCGGCAACTTTCTGCTGACACTGTCACGCCTGCCGCAGGTCGGACGCCTGGGCGACAATATTTACTATTCCCAGGGCTGTAGCGGCCATGGCGTCACCTACACCCATTTGGCGGGCAAGGTCCTCGCAGAGGCCCTGCGCGGCCAGGCAGAGCGTTTTGACGCCTTTGCCGAACTGCCACACTACCCCTTCCCTGGCGGCCAGTTGCTGCGCACCCCATTCACTGCCATGGGCGCCTGGTATTACAGCCTGCGGGACAAGTTGGGATTCTGATACCCCCCACCACTTTCCCAATAAAAAACCGCCAGCCAGGCGGTTTTTTATTGGGTTTGGCAGAGCGGAAATCCACCACTCCGAAAATCATCGACAAACCCGGATTGCAGAAACAAAAAACCCCGGTCTTTCGACCAGGGTCTTTGCTATCGATCCGAAAAACCAGTGGCTTCTTCGGCACTTGAAGGCGTTCAGTATTCCTTCAAGTAGATATGGCGCAGCGGACGGGACTCGAACCCGCGACCCCCGGCGTGACAGGCCGGTATTCTAACCGACTGAACTACCGCTGCGTATCGCTTGGACTTGCGTCCATGTGAATCGTTTAAATCGTCTGACTGAAAGCTTCGAGGCTTTGCAATCTCAGAACAGGCAGACCTGATCTGGAAAATATGGCGCAGCGGACGGGACTCGAACCCGCGACCCCCGGCGTGACAGGCCGGTATTCTAACCGACTGAACTACCGCTGCGCGTCGGTTGGACGCTTCCTGGGAAGCCTCCGTCTTTCTTTCAAAAGACACTCAAGAAGTGGTGGGTGATGACGGGATCGAACCGCCGACCCTCTGCTTGTAAGGCAGATGCTCTCCCGGCTGAGCTAATCACCCTTTGCTTCGTTGAGGCCGCGAAATTTACGCAGATACCGATGCTAAGTCAATACCCTGCTTGAAGTTTTTCTAAAAAAGACAAAATCGCGACAAAGCCTGTGAAACAGAGTCGCAACACCGGCGCCCTCTGCACTTCATCAATCGCAATAAATCATTTTCTTGCTCATGCCACCGTCGACCACGAATTCCTGGCCAGTGACAAAACCGGAATTCTTCGACAGCAGCCACGCCACCATCGCCGCCACATCCTCGACCGTCCCCACCCTGCCCGCCGGATGCTGGGCATGATCAGCGTCGCTCAGGGGCTCGGCACGGCGGGCCGCCGGGTCCCGAGCATCAATCCAGCCAGGACTGACCGCATTGACCCGAATCTCAGGCCCCAGACTCATGGCCAACGCATGAGTCAAGGCCAGCAGGCCGCCCTTGCTCGCCGCATAGGCTTCGGTATCCGGCTCCGACTGCCTGGCGCGGGTAGACGCCAGGTTGACGATAGCCCCGCCGTGAGCACGCAGATACGGCGCACAGTGCTTGGCCAGGAGCATCGGACCGCTGAGGTTTACCGCTAATACGCGATTCCAATAAGCGAGTTCGAGACTTTCCAACATGATATTGCGCGGATCGGCGACCGCGGCGTTGCACACCAACGCATCGAGCCGCCCGAACTGCCCCAGCACCTCGGCAACACCTCGAGCAACCTGAGCTTCGTCCGCCACGTCCATAGCAATGAACCAGGCACTTTCACCCAGGACCTTGACCACCTGCGAACCGCGCTCACGATCCAGGTCGGTCAACACCACCTGCCAGCCTTCGCTGATCAGCCAGGCCGCAATACCCAGGCCGATGCCGCGCGCCGCACCGGTTACCAGTGCGACACGGCCATTGGCAATGCTCTGCTGTTCGGACAACTCGATCACAAGGCCGCCAACCCACGCGCCAGGTCGGCTTGCAGATCCACGACATCCTCGAGACCGACAGCGATGCGGATCAGACTGTCGCGAATACCCGCCGCCTCACGCTCTTGAGGCGCCAGGCGACCATGAGAGGTGGTGCTTGGATGAGTGATGGTGGTTTTGCTGTCGCCCAGGTTGGCGGTGATGGAGATCAGACGCGTGGCATCAATAAAACGCCAGGCTCCGTCCTTGCCGCCCTTGACCTCGAAGCTCACCACCGCACCGAAACCGCGCTGCTGACGCTTGGCCAGCTCGTACTGCGGATGGCTCGGCAGGCCGGCGTAATGCACCTTCTCAATACCGTCCTGCTGCTCCAGCCATTCGGCCAGGGCCTGGGCATTGGCACAATGGGCGCGCATACGCAGGTTGAGGGTCTCAAGCCCCTTGAGGAAGATCCAGGCATTGAAGGGGCTCAGGGTCGGCCCGGCGGTACGCAGGAAACCCACTACTTCTTTCATCTGCTCGCTGCGACCGGCGACTACACCGCCCATGCAACGCCCCTGGCCATCGATGAACTTGGTCGCCGAGTGCACCACCACATCCGCCCCCAGCATCAGCGGCTGCTGCAACGCTGGCGTACAGAAACAGTTGTCGACCACCAGCATCGCGCCCTTGGCGTGAGCCACTTCGGACAACGCGGCGATATCCACCAGCTCGGCGAGCGGGTTGGACGGTGACTCGACGAACAGCAGCCGGGTATTGGCCTTGATTGCCGCGCCCCAGCCGGACAAGTCCGCCAGGGGTACGTAATCGACCTCGATACCGAAGCGCTTGAAATACTTTTCGAACAGGCTGATGGTCGAGCCAAACACACTGCGCGACACCAGTACGTGATCACCCGCACTGCATAGGCTCATGACCACCGAGAGAATGGCCGCCATGCCGGTGGCCGTCGCCACCGCTTGCTCTGCACCTTCCAGAGCGGCAATGCGCTCCTCGAAAGCACGCACAGTGGGGTTGGTATAGCGGGAATAGACATTACCCGGCACTTCGCCAGCAAACCGCGCAGCCGCATCGGCGGCCGTACGGAACACATAGCTGGACGTGAAGAACATCGGATCACCGTGCTCCCCTTCCGGGGTACGGTGTTGGCCGGCGCGCACGGCCAGGGTATCGAAAGCTACGCCATCAAGGTCGCTGTCCAGCCGACCGGCATCCCAATCCTGACTCATGCCGCCTACTCCTATGTCTTCTAATGCTCTAAATCAGTTGTTGTACAGATCGATGATCGCACTGACCGCCTGGGTCTTGGCCTTGGAGGCATCGTTACGGGCGTTTTCGATCTTGTCCAGGTAAGCCTCGTCGACGTCGCCGGTGACGTACTTGCCATCGAACACCGCGCAATCGAAGCTCTCGATCTTGATTTTGCCGCCACCGACCGCCTCGATCAGATCAGGCAGATCCTGATAGATCAGCCAGTCGGCGCCGATCAGGTCGGCTACATCCTGGGTCGAACGATTGTGAGCGATCAGCTCGTGGGCACTCGGCATGTCGATGCCATACACGTTCGGGAAGCGCACCGCCGGAGCCGCGGAGCAGAAGTAGACATTCTTCGCGCCGGCTTCGCGGGCCATCTGAATGATCTGCTTGCAGGTGGTACCGCGAACGATCGAGTCATCCACCAGCATCACGTTCTTGCCGCGGAACTCAAGCTCGATGGCATTGAGCTTCTGGCGCACGGATTTTTTCCGCGCGGCCTGGCCCGGCATGATGAAGGTGCGGCCGATATAGCGGTTCTTCACAAAGCCTTCGCGGAACTTGACGCCCAGGTGGTTCGCCAGCTCCAACGCCGCGGTACGGCTGGTATCCGGAATCGGGATGACCACGTCGATATCGTGATCCGGACGCTCGCGCAGGATCTTTTCAGCCAGTTTCTCACCCATGCGCAGGCGAGCCTTGTACACCGACACGCCATCGATGATCGAATCCGGACGCGCCAGGTAGACGTGCTCGAAGATGCACGGAGTCAGCTTTGGACTGGTCGCGCACTGGCGGGTGTGTAGCTTGCCATCTTCGGTGATGTAGACCGCTTCGCCCGGCGCCAGGTCACGAATCAAGGTGAAACCCAGCACATCCAGGGAAACGCTCTCGGAGGCGATCATGTACTCGACACCTTCGTCGGTGTGACGCTGGCCGAAAACGATCGGGCGAATGCCATGGGGGTCGCGGAAACCGACGATGCCGTAACCGGTGATCATCGCCACCACCGCGTAACCGCCAACACACCGGTTGTGCACATCGGTCACGGCGGCGAACACGTCTTCTTCGGTCGGTTGCAACTTGCCGCGCTGGGCCAGTTCATGAGCGAAGACGTTGAGCAAGACTTCCGAGTCGGAATTCGTGTTGACGTGGCGCAGGTCAGATTCGTAGATCTCCTTGGCCAGCTGTTCAACATTGGTCAGGTTACCGTTGTGCGCCAGAGTGATGCCGTAAGGCGAGTTGACGTAAAACGGTTGAGCTTCGGCCGAAGTCGAGCTGCCTGCAGTCGGATAACGCACATGGCCAATACCCATGTGACCGACCAGGCGCTGCATGTGCCGCTGATGAAAAACATCACGCACCAGGCCATTGTCCTTGCGCAGGAATAACCGGCCATCATGGCTGGTCACGATACCGGCAGCGTCCTGGCCGCGGTGCTGGAGGACGGTTAGCGCGTCATACAGCGCCTGATTGACGTTCGACTTACCGACGATACCGACGATGCCACACATGCGACGCAACCCCTACTTAATGAAACTGAACTGAACACATCTTACTGAGGCGTTTTGGCCGGTAAGAGTTGTTCCTTGAACGGTATTTCAGCGGGTACGCTGATACCGCTGGCCAGCCACTGACTGCTCCACCCCAATATGAGGTTTTTTGACCAGTCTGCAACCAATAGAAATTGTGGCACCAGCCGCGACTGCTGCCACCAGGAATCCTGTTGCACCGGCCCCAGGCTCAATAGCCCGACTGCCACGACCACCAGCAACGCGCCACGCGCCGCGCCAAAGGCCATGCCCAGGAATCGATCGGTTCCGGAAAGGCCGGTCACGCGAATCAATTCGCCGATGAGAAAGTTGATCATTGCGCCTACCAGCAAGGTGGCGACAAACATGATGGCACAGCCCGCAATCACGCGAGCCGAGGGAGTTTCGATATATCCGCTGAGGTATTCGGACAAGGAGCCGCCAAACATCCAGGCGACGACTCCTGCGACGATCCAGGTAAGCAGCGACAGCGCTTCTTTGACGAAGCCGCGACTCAAACTGATCAAAGCGGAGATGGCGATGATTGCAACGATCGCCCAGTCAACCCAGGTAAATGGCACAGTGCAGCCTACAGACGGATAAGGCGGCGCATTTTAACAGAGCGCATGCCCGTCGGTAAGCTGCGATTCACTGTGCTTTGCAAATCAAGGCGACAGCCTTAACCACGCTCTGGCTGGAAGCGTACGACAAACCCCTTGAGGTTCTGCTGGCGGCCCAGCAGGTCGCGCAGACGGTCTGCCTCGGCACGCTCGATCAAAGGACCGACGAACACCCGGTTCTTGCCATCAGCCGAACGGATATAGGCGTTGTAACCCTGGCTGCGCAGGGTTTTCTGCAGGTTTTCCGCGCTTTCCCGACTGGAAAGGCTCGCCAACTGCACCGACCAACTGACCGACAGGCCGTTCGCATCGACACGACTCTGAGTCGTATCGGGCTTGGTTGGCACAGCAGCAATCGGCTGGGCGGGCGCCGGTTTTGGCGTCGGCGCGGGCGCCGGAGCAACAGGTTTGATCGCTGCGACAGGCGGTGCTACCGGTGCCACTGGCGTGCTTGGCGT
Source organism: Pseudomonas chlororaphis (assembly GCF_001921865.1). Taxonomy (GTDB): domain Bacteria; phylum Pseudomonadota; class Gammaproteobacteria; order Pseudomonadales; family Pseudomonadaceae; genus Aquipseudomonas; species Aquipseudomonas chlororaphis_D. Next base: position 571,710 of record NZ_MSCT01000008.1, on the reverse strand, counting down.
GATCGGCATCGAAGGCGCGGCTTGCTGGGCCACCTCGTCATCGGTGGGCACCGGCTCCTGCGGCAGCGCTTGCGGCTCAGGCACCACCACTGGCTCTACCTGAATCTGGGTGACAGCCGGGGCCTGAGGCACCGCTGGCGCCTCGACGCTGACATGACGCTGCTCATCTTCGCGGGAAAACAGCATCGGCAGGAAAATCACCGCCAACGCCACCAGGACCAAAGCCCCCACCATTCGCTGCTTGTAGACATTATCCAGCATAGCCATGTGCAGCTTCCTCCGTGGAGCGCCGGGCGAGCCACTCGAGCGCCTCGGCAACACAATAAAAAGATCCGAACAACAGAATCTCGTCTTCAGCCGTAGCCCGCGCGCACTGCCCTTCCAGCGCAGCGGCGACACTGCCATAGGACGCCACCGAAGCCCCAAGGTTCTCCAGTGCCGCCCGCAAGTCCGCGACAGGCCGCGCCCGAGCAGAATCCAGTGGCGCCACCGCCCAATGTTCGACACAGGCATTCAGGCAGGCAACCACACCCTCCAGGTCCTTGTCCGCCAACAGGCCGAATACAGCCAGGCGCTTGCCCGTCACTGGCCGCCGCATCAGGCGCTCGGCCAGATACTCCGCGGCATGCGGGTTATGCCCTACATCCAGCAACAGATTCAGGCGCTTACCCTGCCACTCGAACTGGCGGCGATCCAGACGCCCGACCACTCGCGTCTGCCGCAGGGCCTCGGCTATTTGCCCGGCCTGCCAAGGCAACCCCAGAAGCAGATAGGCCTGCAAGGCCAGCGCGGCGTTTTCCATGGGCAGATCGAGCAACGGCAGGTCACGCAATTCGACGGCATTGCCCCGTGCGTCGAGCCCTCGCCACTGCCAGCCACTCTCGGTCACCCCCAGGTCGAAATCGCGTCCCCGCAAGAAGAACGGGCAGCTCAACTCACGAGCTTTATCCAGCAGCGGCTGAGGCGGATTCAGGTCGCCACAAAGTGCCGGCGCGCCCTGACGGAAGATGCCAGCTTTCTCGAAGGCAACGGATTCACGGGTATCACCCAGGTAATCGGTATGGTCGACGCCGATACTGGTAACCAGCGCCAGGTCGGCGTCCGCCAGATTGACCGCATCCAGGCGCCCGCCCAGGCCGACTTCCAGCACCACCGCGTCGAGACCGGCGCGCTGGAACAGCCAGAAAGCCGCCAGTGTCCCCATCTCGAAGTAAGTCAGTGAGATTTCGCCGCGCCCGGCTTCGACCGCGACAAAAGCCTCGCACAACTCGGCATCGCTGGCTTCGACGCCATCGATCTGAACGCGTTCGTTGTAACGCAGCAAGTGAGGAGAGTTGTAGACACCGACCCTCAGCCCCTGGACGCGCAGCAAGGAAGCGACGAACGCGCAGGTAGAACCTTTGCCGTTGGTCCCGGTAACCGTAATGACCCGAGGCGCCAGCCTGCTCAATCCCATGCGGGATGCTACTTCTTGCGAGCGCTCCAGCCCCATGTCGATGGCTGACGGGTGCAACTGCTCGAGGTAGGCAAGCCAGTCGCCAAGGGTACGTTCGGTCATATGTTTGCAGGCACCGGCGGAACCACGATCGGCTCGATAGGCGCGGCCACGAACTCAGGCGTCGGCAAGCCCATCAACTGAGCCAGCAGATTGCCCAGGCGCGGACGCAGCTCCTGGCGCGAGATGATCATGTCGATGGCGCCATGCTCCAGCAGGAACTCGCTGCGCTGGAAACCTTCCGGCAGTTTTTCGCGTACGGTCTGCTCGATCACGCGCGGGCCCGCGAAACCAACCAGAGCCTTGGGCTCGGCAACAATCACATCACCCAGCATCGCCAGGCTGGCGGAAACACCACCGTAGACCGGGTCGGTCAACACGGAGATAAATGGCAGCCCTTCCTCGCGCAGACGCGCCAGCACCGCGGAGGTCTTGGCCATTTGCATCAGCGAGATCAGGGCTTCCTGCATCCGCGCGCCACCGGAGGCCGAGAAGCAGACCATGGGGCAACGCTTTTCCAGCGCATAGTTGGCAGCCCGCACAAAACGCTCGCCGACAATCGCCCCCATGGAACCGCCCATGAAGGAGAACTCGAACGCCGACACCACCACCGGCATGCCCAGCAGGGTGCCGCTCATGGAGACCAACGCGTCTTTCTCGCCGGTCTGCTTCTGGGCCGCGGTCAGGCGGTCCTTGTACTTCTTGCCATCCCGGAATTTCAGGCGGTCTACCGGCTCCAGATCGGCACCCAGCTCGGCACGACCTTCGGCATCCAGAAAGATGTCAATACGAGCGCGAGCGCCGATACGCATGTGATGGTTGCACTTGGGGCAAACGTCCAGGGTCTTTTCCAGCTCCGGACGATACAGCACCGCCTCGCAGGACGGGCACTTGTGCCACAGGCCTTCAGGCACCGAGCTTTTCTTCACCTCGGAACGCATGATCGAAGGGATCAGTTTGTCTACTAACCAGTTGCTCATGCTTTCTTTCTCCAGTACCGGCGGCCCGAACGCTCTGGTTCGCAGCCCCGCGTATGCCCTTGAGCTCAATTCATGTGTGCGGCGATGATCTGTTCGTTACCGCGGTCAGCGCGAGCTTGACCTGCCTGTAGCGAACGGCTCCTCAGCCATCCCGACAACCCCCGGGTAGAGCGGTTGCCACTTCGCTTTCGGCCCGCCCAGCGACGGCGCCGGCCTGTTTTGTACAGTGGTGTTATGGACGGCGGCAGACTGCCAGCCGTCACATCGACTAACAGCTGCCGCGAACGGCCTGCATGAACGCGCGAATCTTTGCGTGATCCTTGATGCCCTTGCCTTGCTCCACCCCACCGCTGACGTCGACCGCGTACGGGCAAACCTGCGCGATCGCCTGGCCGACATTCTCGGCGGACAGGCCGCCGGCCAGGATGATCGGCTTGCTCAAGCCTTGTGGTACCAGTGACCAGTCGAAGGCTTCGCCGGTTCCCCCCGGGACGCCCTCGACATAGGTATCGAGCAGGATGCCGCTGGCCCGCGTATAGGCCGCGCAACTGCCGGCAATGTCATCGCCGGCCTTGACCCGCAGCGCCTTGATATAGGGACGGTGATACCCCTCGCAATCCGCTGGCGTTTCGTCGCCATGAAACTGCAACAGGTCCAGCGGCACCGCGTCGAGGATCTCGCCCAGCTCGCAGCGACTGGCATTGACGAACAGGCCCACGGTGGTCACGAACGGCGGCAGCGCGGCAATGATGGCCCGGGCCTGCTGGACATTTACCGCCCGCGGGCTCTTGGCATAGAACACCAGTCCGATGGCATCGGCCCCGGCCTCGACCGCCGCCAGCGCATCTTCAATGCGGGTAATCCCACAAATTTTGCTGCGAACGGCTGACATGTCGTTTGAACCTCAGGGCAAAATCGGGAAAGTCCCGGATGGTAGCAAATGCTTTTCCGGGCGTCAGCCGTCAAGTTCGGAGAAGCCGGTGAGGAAATGTGGCCCGATGTATCGCTCCGGCAATTCGAACTCGTCGCGGTACTCGACCTGCACCAGATAAAGCCCGAAAGGATGCGCGGTCACCCCGCCCGTGCGGCGGACCCGGCTCTCGAGCACGTCCCTGGCCCACTCGACCGGCCGCTCACCCGCGCCGATAGTCATCAGCACCCCGGCGATATTGCGCACCATGTGATGCAGGAATGCGCTGGCGCGGATGTCCAGGACGATCATCTTGCCATGCTGGGTAACCCGCAGATGGTGGATTTCCTTGATCGGTGACTTGGCCTGGCACTGCCCGGCGCGAAACGCGCTGAAATCATGGGTACCCACCAGGTGCTGGGCCGCCTCGGCCATGCGCTCGACATCCAGCGGGCGATGGTTCCAGGTGATCTCCTCGTTCAAGTGCGCCGGACGGATCTGATCGTTGTAGATCACGTAGCGATAGCGACGGGCGATCGCCTTGAACCGCGCATGAAAATGCGCCGGCATGACCTTGGCCCAGCTCACGCTGATGTCGTGGGGCAGGTTGATATTGGCCCCCATCACCCAAGCCTTCATCGAACGCTCGGCCTGGGTATCGAAGTGCACGACCTGCCCGCAGGCATGCACGCCCGCATCGGTACGCCCGGCGCAGGACAACAGAACCGGCGAATCCGCCACCCGGGACAGCGCCTTTTCAAGCGCTTCCTGGACACTTGGAACACCGGAAGCCTGTCGTTGCCAGCCGCGGTAACGCGAGCCCTTGTATTCGACGCCCAACGCGATTCTGAAAAAGCCTGCGGCCGCCATTTCGGCGGCCGCGTTATCTATATTTGCCAAGAACTTACAGCCTGCTGATATGCGCAAAGGCGACCATTATAAAGCGCCCACAGGCAGACGCCATGCACCGCCGACTTTTAGTTGAGGCTTGTTCGCGACACAGTGACGAACAGCAAGGGGATTGCACATAAACACGGGCAAACGCTATATATCGAAATATATAGCGAAAAAACAAAACCCACTCGACCGGAACCTGATCAATGACCGCCATCGACAAAGAAGCCGTAGGCCTTGCCTACAGCCTGCAAGGCATGCTCCATGCCAAACGCAAGACTTGGGAGGCCATCGACCAAATAGCCACCCGCATCACACCTGGCATGCTCGAATCCCAGGCACGCGCGCTGGGGCTGGAGATTCTCGCCGAGTCAGGCATGGACCGAATCTGGCACCCAGCACTGATCCGCTTTGGCGAAAACACCCTGAAGACCTTCAAGCAGCGCTCCGAAGGCGACCCGGCGCTGGGCGACGACGACATCTTCTTTATCGACCTGGGAGTGGTCTGGGATCGCCACGAAGGCGATTGCGGCGCAACGTTCGTCACCGGCAAGGACCCCGAAATGCAAGCCTGCGCCGCGGCGGCCAAGACCCTCTTCGAGCGCGTTCGCGATTACTGGAGCGAACACAAGGTGGCCGGCCCTGCCCTCTACCGCTACGCCGAGGAACAGGCGACCGCCATGGGCTGGGTGTTGAATCTGCAGATCAAGGGCCACCGGGTCAGCGATTTTCCCCACGCCATCTATCGAGCGGGCGACCTGGGCAACTTCGAGGCCTGCCCCAACGTTGGCCTATGGATTCTGGAGATCCAGATCGCCCACCCTACCCGGCCGTTCGGGGCGTTTTACGAAGACCTGCTGGACTGACAACCCCCACCCATTTGGTCCGAAAACAAAAACGGCAGCCTCGATGGGCTGCCGTTTTTTGTTACCCGCGAGAATCAGGCCAGGCGTGCAAGCATTTCCTTGGCTTCACTTTTCTGGCCGTCGTTACCTTCACTGATGACTTCGCCGAGAATATCCCGCGCGCCATCGTTATCGCCCATATCGATATAGGCCTGGGCCAGATCGAGCTTGGTCGCCACTTCGTCGGCGCCGGAAAGGAAATCGAAATCCTCCTCGCCAGCACTGCCTGCCGCGTCTTCGGCGGTAAAGGTAGGCTCGGCCAGCGCCGGCTGCTCAAGGCTTTGCGACAAGCGATCGAGCTCGGCGTTGACATCGTCCAACTCGGAAGCGAACGCATCCTTGGCATCCGGCTCGGCATCCATCTCGTCGGCCAGGGACAGGTCAAAATCCGCAGGCAGCTCAAGATCGTCAAGCGCGGCTTCGGTAACCGTAGGCACTTCGACTCCCGGCAGATCCTTCACGCCGTCATCCAGATCGAGGAGGAAATCTTCATCGGCTTGCGCCGCGGCAGGCAGATCCTCCCCCAGGTCCAGATCGAAATCCGACAGGTCGTCCAGGCTTTCCTTGGCTTCGGTTTGCTGCTGCAGAACCGACTCGAAACTCAGGTCGTCATCCAGCGGGAACTCGTCGAGCTCAGGCTCGACCTGGGCCAGGGGTGCTGGAGTGGCCGCAGAGGCGGCCTCCAGATCGTCCAGGCTCAGATCGAAGTCGGTATCCAGGTCATCGACAGCCGGTGCCGACGCTGGCTCCTGCGGCTCATCGAGCAGCAACTCTTTGACGTATTGGGCGTCCAGCTCCGCCGCTACCGCCGCCGCGCCAAGACCCGCGGCCGCCACGGCGGCCATCGCCGGGAAACGGCTCTTCAACTGTTCGACTTCAGCATGGTTCTTGCCATTGGCCACCAGCTGACGCTCCTCGACCACAAAGGCACTGCGGTCGCCCTGATGGCCATAGACCTCCATCAATTTCAGGCGTAGCTCACTGCGCTGCGGTTCGAGCTTGACGGCTTCCTCCAGGATCGCCGCGGCCTGGTTCAGACGACCGCCATCGATATGGGACTGGGCCTGATCCAGGACATCCACCGGATGCTCGACAGCGGTGACGGCCGGAGCGGCAACCACGACAGGTGCCACGACTGGAGCCGGAGCCGGAGCCGGAGCCGGAGCCGGAGCCGGAGCCGGAGCAAGCTTGACGCTCGGCGCTGGAACTTCAAGGCCTTCGAAACTGCTTTCCGGCAGATCCAGATCCTTGGACAGGTCGGCCTCTTCGGATAAGGCTCGAGCCATGCGCAGATGCTTTTCCGCTTCCTGCTGAGCCTTGCGGCGGCGGGCTAGCAGCAACAGCAGCAGCAACACCAGCACGGCCCCGCCACCCGCCATTCCCAGGAGGATCGGATTGGTCAGCAGCTCGTTGAATTTGCCTTCGTCGGACGCCGGCGCTTGCGCCTGCTCCGCTGCGGAGGCCGCTTCAGCCGGGGTTGCCGACGGAGCAGGCACGGCCGCTGGCTCGCTTACAGGCGCCGCCGGAGTCGCAGGCTGCTCAGCCAGCTGCGCCGGCATGGCCGATGATGGTTGCGCGGGAGCCCCCGCGCCTTCGGCCTGCAATTTGGCCAACTGATCGTTTTTCAACTCGATCAAGCGCTGCAATTTGTCCAGCTGGCTTTGCAGGTCCGCCATGCGGCTCTTCAGCTCGGCGTTATCGCGCCGGGTCGAATCGAGGCTTTCCTGGGTCACCGCCAGCTTGTTGCTCAGCGCCTGGCTGTCGCCAGCCGCCCCTTTGCCTCGCGCCTTGCCCGACTCGGCAGACACCAGGCTGAGGTTATCCTTGACCGCGCCTTGCGCTGGCGCCTTGTCCGCCCCGGCGCGGCGGGTGCCGTCCAGTTGCGATTGAGCCCCGCGAGATGCCAGACGGCGCCCCTGACGCCATGCCGCATTCTGCGCCGCAACTTCGGCAATCGCTTGCGGCTGCGCCAGGCTGGTGCTCTGCACCGCATCGGGCAGACGCAGGACCTGCCCGGTCTTCAGACGGTTGATGTTGCCATCGATGAAGGCATCCGGATTCAACGCCTGGATGGCCAGCATGGTCTGCTGGACCGAGCCGCCATTGCGGGCCTTGGCCGCAATTTCCCAGAGCGTGTCGCGACGCGAGGTGGTGTATTGGGCAGGTTTGCCGGCACCGGTAACCGGGGACGAAACCGCTGGAGCTTGCGCGGCCGCTTCAGCGGTTTGCGGGGAAAACTTGGATGGATCGAGCAGCACGCTGTAGTCGCGCAGCAGACGGCCATTGGGCCACATCACCTGCACCAGGAACTTGACCATCGGCTCGGAGAGCGGCTGGCTCGAGGTGACCCGCAGGACGCTCTTGCCGTTGGCATTGAGCACCGGGGTGAAAATCAGGTCATTGAGAAAGGCTTGGCGATCGACGCCCGCCTTGGCGAAATCCTCGGGAGAGGCCAGGCTCGGCACCACTTCGGCGACGGTGAGATCCTTGACGTCCAGCAACTCGATTTCTGCAACCAGCGGCTGGTTCAGAGTCGACTTCAGGGTCAGCTCCCCGAGCCCGAGCGCCTGTGCCATCCCGGAGGACAGCGCCGACGCGGCCGCCATTGCTAACACCAGTTTGCGAACTTGAACCATAGCCTCATCCTTTGTTTGAACATTCCTCGGCCAGCGAGAAGGTGTTGTAGCCGCCGCCCGAAGGCATTGCGCGCAGCCAGGAGGCCGCTCGCGCGTTTATGTCTGCATGCCTTGGAAGCCCCTGACCGCAGCTCACCTCCAGCACCAGCCAAGCATAGCGCCCGGCTAGAATCATTCTGCAAATTGTGGGCAAGTATCTTTTACAGAAGGTCTTTTATCAACAACTCAGCCAGCTGCACCGCGTTGAGCGCAGCGCCTTTGCGTACGTTATCTGACGTCACCCAGAGATTAAGTTCCGCCGGGTCGTCGATACCTCTGCGAACCCGTCCGACATATACCGCATCCTGCCCGACTGCATCCCCGACTGCGGTCGGATAATCACCCGCCTCTACCAGCTCCACACCCGGAGCCCCATCCAGCGCGGCTTGCACCGCCTCCAGATCGATAGCCTGGTCTGACTGTAGAGTCACGCTATAGCTATCGCCAAAAAACACCGGTGCTTGAATACAACTGACAGAAATCTTTAATAAAGGCTGCGCCAGCACCTCGCGCAACTCCCGGACCAGACGCTTTTCCAACAAGGTGTGGCCTTGCGCGTCGGGCGTGCCGACCTGCGCCAGCAGGTTGAATGCCATCTGTCGGTCAAAGAAGCGCGGCTCCAGCGGACGCGCATTGAGCAGCTCGGCAGTTTGCCGCGCCAGCTCGGTCACGGCTTCGCGACCCTGGGTGGACACCGCCAGACTGGCGACCAGACTGACCCGCTGAATGCCGAACAATGCCTGCAAAGGCGCCAATACCACCGCCAACGAAGTAGCCGCGGCGCTGGGGCTGCTCAACTGAACCGGTTTCTTCAGGCTCGCCAGCACGCCGGCATTGGCTTCCGGCACCAGGTTCGGCGCCTGGGTCGCGGGCAAGGCGCCCGACAGGTCGATTACCGCGCAGCTGGCCGCCGTGGCCCGCGGGGCAAAGCTCAGGGTCACTGCCGGGCCGGCAGCGAAAAACGCCAGTTGCACCTTGCTGAAATCGAACGCCTCGACCTCACGCACACGCACATTTTTCCCGCGAAACAATACCGAGTGCCCCGCCGACTCGCTGCTGGCCAGTAAATGCAGGTTGCCGACCGGAAAATCGCGCTCTTCGAGAATCTGCACGAGGGTTTCCCCGACCGTACCGGTGGCACCGATCACGGCGATATCAAGGGACTGGTTCATGGTGCTACCTCTGGAAAAACGGGGGGAGCGGCACTTTACCCGGGGCTTGGGGGCGAGGCAATTCAATGGGGAATGCGGAATCTGTCAGGCCCTATCGTGAGCAAACTCGCCCCCTCGCGATAACGGTTTTGAGGCCGCCACAAAAAAGCCCGCGTCTCTTGCAAGGCGCGGGCTCCTTCAACGCATCGGGGAATCAACGCTCGAGCAGGATCCGCAGCATGCGGCGCAGCGGTTCGGCCGCGCCCCACAGCAACTGGTCGCCGACGGTGAACGCGCCAAGGAACTGCGAGCCCATGTTCAGCTTGCGCAGGCGGCCCACCGGAATGTTCAGGGTACCGGTGACCTTGGTCGGGCTCAGCTCCTGCATGCTGATGTCGCGCTGGTTCGGGACCAGCTTGACCCAAGGATTGTGCTGGCTGATCAACCCTTCGATATCGGCGATCGGCACGTCCTTGTTCAGCTTGATGGTCAGCGCCTGGCTGTGGCAGCGCATGGCGCCGATACGCACGCAGATACCGTCGACCGGGATCGGGCTCTTGAAACGGCCGAGGATCTTGTTGGTCTCGGCCTGGGCCTTCCACTCTTCGCGGCTCTGGCCGTTCGGCAGCTCCTTGTCGATCCACGGGATCAGGCTGCCGGCCAACGGCACGCCGAAGTTCTCGGTCGGGTAGGCATCGCTACGCATGGCTTCGGCGACCTTGCGGTCGATGTCGAGAATGGCGCTGGCCGGGTTGGCCAGGTCATCCGCCACGGCGGCGTGGGTCGCGCCCATCTGCTTGATCAACTCGCGCATGTTCTGCGCGCCGGCGCCGGAGGCCGCCTGGTAGGTCATGGCGCTCATCCATTCCACCAGGCCGGCTTCGAACAGGCCGCCCAGGCCCATCAGCATCAGGCTGACGGTGCAGTTGCCGCCGATGTAGTTCTTGGTGCCGGAGTCCAGCTGCTGGTCGATGACCTTGCGGTTCACCGGATCGAGGATGATCACCGCATCGTCCTGCATACGCAGGCTAGAAGCGGCATCGATCCAGTAACCCTGCCAGCCGGCTTCGCGCAGCTTGGGGAAGACTTCGCTGGTGTAGTCGCCGCCCTGGCAGGTCAGGATCACGTCGAGGGTCTTCAGCTCTTCAATGCTGTAAGCGTCCTTGAGCGGAGCAATGTCCTTGCCCACGGACGGGCCTTGGCCACCGACATTGGAAGTGGTGAAAAACACCGGCTCGATAAGATCGAAGTCCTGCTCTTCCAGCATCCGCTGCATGAGCACGGAACCGACCATGCCGCGCCAACCGATCAGACCTACACGTTTCATCGCAACTACACCTATACAAAAGTGGGCCACCGTCTGAGCGGTGGGCCCGAAAGATTACAGATTCCGCAGCGCGGCGACTACTGCATCGCCCATTTCCTGCGTACCCACCTTGGCGCAACCGGCCGACCAGATGTCGCCTGTACGCAAGCCCTGATCCAGCACCAGGCTCACGGCCTGTTCGATGGCGTCCGCCGCGGCGTTCAAGTTGAAGCTGTAACGCAGCATCATCGACACCGAGAGGATGGTTGCCAACGGGTTGGCGACGCCCTGCCCGGCAATATCCGGCGCCGAACCGTGGCATGGCTCGTACATACCTTTGTTGTTGGCATCCAGCGACGCCGACGGCAGCATGCCGATGGAACCGGTGAGCATCGAGGCTTCGTCGGAAAGGATGTCGCCGAACATGTTGTCGGTGACGATCACGTCGAACTGCTTCGGCGCGCGTACCAGCTGCATGGCGGCGTTATCGACGTACATGTGGCTCAGCTCGACATCCGGGTAGTCCTTGGCCACTTGCTCGACGACTTCGCGCCACAGCTGGCTGGACGCCAGGACGTTGGCCTTGTCCACCGAGCAGAGTTTCTTGCCGCGCACCCGGGCCATGTCGAAGCCGACGCGGGCGATGCGACGGATTTCGCTCTCGCTGTAAGGCAACGTGTCGTAGGACTGACGCTCGCCACCTTCCAGCTCGCGGGTGCCGCGCGGCGCGCCGAAGTAGATGCCACCGGTCAGCTCACGAACGATGAGGATATCCAGGCCGGAGACGATTTCCGGCTTGAGGCTGGAAGCATCGGCCAATTGCGGATAGAGGATCGCCGGACGCAGGTTGCCGAACAGTCCCAACTGCGCACGAATCTTCAGCAGACCGCGCTCAGGGCGGATATCGCGCTCGATCTTGTCCCATTTCGGGCCGCCCACGGCGCCCAGCAGCACCGCGTCGGCAGCCCGCGCGCGATCCAGGGTCTCGTCGGCCAGCGGCACGCCGTGCTTGTCGATGGCCGCGCCACCGATCACGTCATGGCTCAGCTCGAAGCCCAGGCTGTACTTGTCGTTGGCCAACTCCAGCACCTTGACCGCCTCGGCCATGATTTCCGGGCCAATGCCGTCACCTGGGAGAATCAGAATCTGCTTGCTCATGCTTTCCTCATTTGCGCTGTCGGTGTGCGGGTGGGCACTCCCGGGAAAATGCTGCTGCGTCCGCTGCTCTGTAAGAGAACGAAACGCGGGCCTGAATCTCAAGCCCGTGATGGTTCTTTAATGGCTTTACCGCCTGTCGCCGACAACAACGCCGATCAAGCGTCGCGAAACAACCAAGGCTGGCTGGCCCGATGCTTGGCCTCGAAAGCGGCGATCGCGTCGCCGTCCTGCAAGGTCAGGCCGATATCGTCCAGGCCGTTGAGCAGGCAATGCTTACGGAAGGCATCGATCTCGAAACGCAACACCTTGCCATCGGGACGGGTCACGGTCTGCGCCTGCAGATCGATCTGCAACTGGTAGCCCGGATCGGCCTCGACCTGCTGGAACAGCTCATCGACGTCGGCGTCGGCGAGGATGATCGGCAGCAAGCCGTTCTTGAAGCTGTTGTTGAAGAAGATGTCAGCGTAGCTCGGTGCGATGATGCTGCGAAAGCCATATTCTTCCAACGCCCACGGCGCGTGCTCGCGGCTGGAGCCGCAGCCGAAGTTTTCCCGGGCCAGCAAGACGCTGGCGCCCTGGTAACGCTCGGCGTTGAGCACAAAATCCTTGTTCAGCGGGCGCTTGGAGTTGTCCTGGTACGGCTGGCCGACATCCAGGTAACGCCACTCGTCGAACAGGTTCGGCCCGAAGCCGGTACGCTTGATCGACTTGAGGAATTGCTTGGGAATGATCTGATCGGTGTCGACGTTGGCCCGATCCAGAGGCGCGACAAGACCGGTGTGCTGGGTGAAAGCTTTCATGCTGCGCTCCTTAGATCAATTCACGGACGTCGACGAAACGACCGCTGACTGCGGCGGCCGCGGCCATGGCCGGGCTGACCAGGTGAGTACGACCACCGGCCCCCTGGCGCCCCTCGAAGTTGCGGTTCGAGGTCGATGCGCAATGCTCGCCGGACTCCAGGCGGTCCGGGTTCATCGCCAGGCACATCGAGCAACCCGGCTCGCGCCATTCGAAACCCGCCTCCAGGAAAATCTTGTCCAGGCCTTCCGATTCCGCCTGGGCCTTCACCAGGCCCGAACCCGGGACCACGATGGCCTGCTTGATGGTCGAGGCCACCTTGCGGCCCTTGGCGATCACCGCCGCGGCGCGCAGGTCTTCGATCCGCGAGTTGGTGCAGGAGCCGATGAAGACCCGGTCCAGCTGGATGTCGGTGATTGCCTGGTTGGCGGTCAAGCCCATGTATTTCAAGGCACGGACGATAGAGTCGCGCTTGACCAGGTCCATTTCCCGAGCCGGGTCCGGCACGTTCTGATCGACGGCCAGGACCATCTCCGGGGACGTCCCCCAGCTGACTTGCGGCTTGATTTGCGCGGCGTCCAGCTCGACCACGGTATCGAATCGGGCATCGGCGTCGGACACCAGGTCTTTCCAGGCTTCGACGGCAAGGTCCCATTCCGCGCCCTTGGGAGCGAACGGCCGGCCCTTGACGTATTCCACGGTCTTGTCGTCCGCCGCCACCAGGCCCACGCGGGCGCCGGCTTCGATGGACATGTTGCAGATGGTCATGCGGCCTTCGACGGACAGGTCGCGAATCGCGCTGCCGGCGAATTCGATGGCATGGCCGTTACCGCCGGCAGTGCCGATCTTGCCGATCACGGCCAGGACGATGTCCTTGGCGGTCACGCCAAATGGCAACGTGCCCTCGACTCGCACCAGCATGTTTTTCATTTTCTTGGCGACCAGGCACTGGGTCGCGAGCACGTGCTCGACCTCAGAGGTACCGATACCGTGGGCCAGGGCGCCGAAGGCCCCGTGGGTCGAGGTGTGGGAGTCGCCGCAGACCACGGTCATGCCCGGCAGGGTCGCGCCCTGCTCCGGGCCGATGACGTGGACGATTCCTTGGCGCACGTCGTTCATCTTGAATTCGACGATGCCGTATTCGTCGCAGTTGTCGTCGAGGGTCTGCACCTGTAAACGCGAGACCTGGTCGGCGATGGCGCTGATGCCGCCCTTGCGCTCCGGGGTGGTCGGTACGTTGTGGTCTGGGGTCGCGATGTTGGCATCGATGCGCCAAGGCTTGCGCCCGGCCAGGCGCAGGCCTTCGAAGGCTTGCGGCGAGGTCACTTCATGAATGATGTGACGATCGATATAAATCAGCGCCGAGCCATCGTCGCGCTGCTTGACCAAATGCGAATCCCAGAGCTTGTCGTAGAGCGTTTTGCCGGCCATCAGACGGTTCCTCATCATTTTCTATGCCGTGGGTCATGGCAAACAGCATCAATAACCCCTTGGCTTGTGAGGCTGATGCTATGGCGTTACATTAAATAACTCAAATTCATATTTTTTATACTTTGGATAACCAACTGGAATACGACCATGGACCTGGCCAACCTCAACGCCTTTATCGCGATCGCCGAGACCGGCAGTTTCTCCGGTGCCGGCGAGCGCCTGCACCTGACCCAGCCAGCCATCAGCAAGCGTATTGCCGGCCTTGAGCAGCAACTCAATGTCCGGTTGTTCGATCGGCTGGGCCGCGAGGTGGGCCTGACCGAGGCCGGACGCGCCCTGCTGCCCCGGGCCTATCAGATCCTCAATGTGCTGGACGATACCCGCCGGGCACTGACCAACCTGACCGGCGAGGTCACCGGCCGCCTGACCCTGGCCACCAGTCACCATATCGGCCTGCACCGCTTGCCGCCTTTGCTGCGGGCCTTTACTCGCCGTTACCCGGAAGTGGCACTGGACATCCAGTTCCTCGATTCGGAAGTGGCCTACGAAGAGATCCTCCATGGCCGCGCCGAGCTGGCGGTGATCACCCTGGCCCCCGAGCCTCACGCGCTGGTCAAGGCCACCCCGGTATGGGACGACCCGCTGGACTTCGTCGCCGCCCCCGAGCACCCACTGGTGAGCAACGGCACGGTCAGTCTGGCCGACATCGCCCTGCATCCGGCGGTTTTCCCCGGTGGCAATACCTTTACCCACCATATTGTCCAGCGGCTGTTCGAGGCCCAGGGCCTGACCCCGAATATCGCCATGAGCACCAACTATCTGGAAACCATCAAGATGATGGTATCCATCGGCCTGGCCTGGAGCGTCCTGCCGCGCACCATGCTCGACGATCAGGTGGCGCGCATTCCTTTACCGGGCATACAGCTCACTCGCCAGCTAGGCTATATCCTGCACACCGAACGGACGCTGTCGAATGCCGCGCGGGCTTTCATGGCCCTACTGGACGCACAAGTCGATCTGCCAAGGGCCCAGGCATAAGGGCCCGGGCAGGACGCGTGCCCACCTTTAGCACCCTGAACCCCTCGCCAACGCTCTTTTCAGCCCAAGGCCCGCTGCTCATGCAAAAACCCGCTGACCGCATACCCCCGATGCCCCGCATTCACGCGCTCGACCCCAAGCAGTCGGAGCAAAGCTGGGAGAGCGCGCCGCAGCTGCTTGCCGCGCTCAATGGCGCACGGCTGGGCGCCTGGTACTGGGATATCGAGAGCGGACAAATCAGCTGGTCGCGGGGCACCCAGGCGCTGTTCGGCTTCGACCCGCGCCAGCCGCTGCCCAAGGACCTGGAATACCTCGACCTGCTGCCCGAGGAAGACCGGGCCAAGACCATTCGTGCGTTCCATTCGGTGCTGGCCGGCGCGCCGCTGGAGCACGCGATGCATCACCGCATCCGCTGGCCTGACGGCAGCCTGCATTGGCTGGAAATCAACGGCAGTGTGCTACCGGACAAACACGGCAAGCCCCGAATGATCGGGGTGATTCGCGAAATCACCCACCAGCGCCAGCGCGAACAGGCCCTCAGCAGCTCGGAAAAACGCTTTGCCACGCTGTTTCACCTGTGCCCGAACATGGTCCTGCTGACTCGCCTGGAAGACGGCCTGATCAGCGAAGCCAACCAGTATTTCGAAAGCCTGTTCGGCTGGCCGGTGCAGCACGTCATCGGCCGCACTACCCTCGAACTGGGCCTGTGGGTCGACCCGGAACAACGCGCGCAACTGATCAAGGCCGTGCAGAAGCGCGGCCAGGCCGCCAGCCTCGAAGTGCAATTGCGCGCCAGCAACGGGCAGATCCACGACGGCATTCTCAGCGCCCAGAAAGTCGAACTCGAAGGCCAGGCCTATCTGCTCAGCACCTTCCTCGACACCAGCGAACGCAAGCTCGCCGAACAGGCCCTCAAGGACAGCCAGGAACGCCTCGACCTGGCCCTGGACTCGGCCCAGCTCGGCACCTGGGACTGGCACATCCCCAGCGGCATGCTCTACGGCTCGGCCCGCGCCGCTCAATTGCACGGACTGGAACCCATCCCCTTCCACGAGTCGTTCGATGCGTTTTTCGAGGGCGTGCCCGACGAAGAACGCGACAGCATGCGCAACGCTTACCGCAGCCTGCGCGAAGGGCCGGCGGGCAATTACCAACTGACCTACCGCGTGCAATTGGCCGACGGTTCGTCGCGCTTCCTGGAAAGCCGCGCCCGCCTCTATCGGGACGAACGCGGCAACCCGCTGCGCATGGCCGGGACCTTGCTGGACATCACCGAGCAGGTCGAGCGCGAGCAGCGCCTGGCCACTTCGGAGGAAAAGTTCGCCAGCCTGTTCCAGGTCAGTCCGGACCCGATCTGCGTCACACTCCTGGAAACCGGCCAGTTCATCGAGATCAATTCCAGTTTCACCCAGACTTTCGGCTGGACCGTCGACGAAGTACTCAACCGCAGCGCCGACCAGATCGGCCTCTGGGACGACTCCGCGCAGCGCCTGCAACGGGTCGAACAGGTGATCCGCGAACAGGCGCTGAACAACGTGGCGGTGGTGGTCCGGCACAAGGACGGGCAGCCCCTGACCTGCATCATTTCCAGCCGGCAGATCACCGTCGACAAGCAGCCCTGTATTGTTACCACCTTGCGCGACATCACCCAGCAGCAGCGCTCCGAGGCTGCGCTCAAGGCCAGCGAAGAGAAGTTCGCCAAGGCGTTCCACTCCAGCCCCGACGCCATCACCATCACCGAACGCGATACCGGGCGTTACCTGGAAGTCAACGACGGCTTCTGTCGCTTGACCGGCTACCGCGCCGAAGAGGTGATCGGCCGGACCGTGTACCAGATCGGCATCTGGGCCGAGGAAAAACAGCGTTCGATCCTGCTCGCCGAGCTGCAGCTCAAGGGTCGGGTCAATCACCTGGAAATGCTCGGTCGCAACAAGCGCGGAGATATCCTGACGGTCGAGGTGTCGGTCGAACCCATCACCCTCAATGAAACCGCCTGCCTGCTGCTCACCGCCCGGGACGTCAGCCTATTGAAGAACGCCCAGGCGCAAATCCGCCACCTGGCCTACCACGACCCGCTGACCAACCTGCCCAACCGCGCGCTGCTGATGGACCGCCTGAGCCAGCAGATCGCCCTGCTCAAGCGCCACAATCTGCGCGGCGCCCTGCTGTTTCTTGACCTCGACCATTTCAAGCACATCAACGACTCCCTCGGCCACCCGGTGGGCGACACGGTGCTGAAGATCGTTACCGCGCGGCTCGAAGCCAGCGTGCGCATGGAAGACACCGTCGCACGCCTGGGCGGCGACGAGTTCGTGGTCCTGCTCAGCGGCCTGGAAGGCAGCCGCAGTGAAGTCAGCGACCAAGTACGGGAGCTGGCCGACACCCTGCGCGAGCTGCTGTCCGAACCGATGTTCCTCGATGGCCAGCGCCTACAGGTGACCCCGAGCATCGGCGTCGCCCTGATCCCCGATCACGGCTCGACCCCCACCGACCTGCTCAAGCGCGCCGATATCGCGCTGTACCGGGCCAAGGACTCCGGGCGCAACACCACCCAGATGTTCCACAACACCATGCAGAAAGCCGCCAGCGAACGCCTGCGCATGGAAACCGACCTGCGCCTGGCGCTGTCCCGCGGCGAGTTCAGCGTGCACTTCCAGCCCCAGGTCGACGCCCGCGGCGCGCGGATCGTCGGCGCCGAAGCCCTGGTGCGCTGGCACCATCCGGAACTGGGCGCGCAGTCGCCCACCGAGTTCATCAAGGTCCTGGAAGACAGCGGCCTGATCCTCGAAGTCGGCACCTGGATTCTCGACGAGGCCTGCCAGGCGTTCAGCCAGCTGATCGCCGAAGGCCTGGTGGACCCGCACAATTTCAGCCTGTGCGTGAACATCAGCCCGCGGCAATTTCGCCAGAACGACTTCGTCGAACGCATAGAACGCAGCCTGAGCCATTACCGGCTGCCGTCTTCGCTGCTGAAGCTGGAGATCACCGAAGGTATTGTGATCCAGAACCTGGAAGACACCATCAGCAAGATGCGCCGCCTGAAAAAACTCGGCGTCAGCTTCGCCATGGACGACTTCGGCACCGGCTATTCGTCGCTGACCTACCTCAAGCGCTTGCCGGTGGACGCGCTGAAAATCGATCAATCCTTCGTCCGCGACGCGACCCACGACCCCAACGACGCGGAGATCGTCCGCGCCATCGTCGCCATGGCCCGCAGCCTGGACCTGAAAGTCATTGCCGAAGGGGTGGAAACCGCGGAGCAGCTCGAGTTTCTCCAGGGCCTGGGCTGCTACCTGTACCAGGGCTACCTGCACAGCCGGCCGCTGCCGCTGGCCGAATTCAAACGGTTGCTCAAATGACGGGCACAAAAAAGGGCGCCCTCAGGCGCCCTTTTTTCTTGCGGCTTAGTGCTGCAAAGCCGGCTGCTGCGCCCCGTTGATCGGGATGCGCTTGGCCTTGGCTTCTTCCGGGATCACCCGCAACAGGTCGATGCTCAACAGACCGTTGCTCAGGCCGGCGGCCTTGATCTCGATATGGTCAGCCAACCGGAAGGACAGCTTGAACGCACGCTGGGCAATGCCCTGGTGCAGGAAGGTGACGCCTTCGTTGGCGTCACGCTTGCCGCCACTGACGGTCAGCACGCCCTTCTCGACTTGCAGCTCCAGGTCTTCTTCCTGGAAACCGGCGGCGGCCACGACGATGCGGTATTGGTCGTCACCGTGCTTTTCGACGTTGTAGGGCGGATAGGTGCTGCCCGGCTCATTGCGCAGGGCGGTTTCGAACAGGTCGTTGAAACGGTCGAAACCCACCGAGGAACGGAACAGTGGCGCGAGGGAAAATGCAGTACTCATGGTTCAAATCTCCTGAAAACAATCAGCAAGTTTTTTGTCTCCGCGACCCGAATTCGGCATCGCGTAACCCTTAGATAGGGACCGCCGATTGCATTTCAAGAGACTTTTTGCAGATTTTTTCAGGCCGCCTCGGCCACCGGCAGGCCCAACAGACGCGAAACCTGATCCGGCTCGGTTTCACGGCGCAAGACAGTGAACAGCGCCACCGCCTCGGGATAATTGCGGGTCAGCATCGCCAGCCACTGCTTCAAGCGGCCCGGCGATTGGCGCGCCGTCATCTGCGCCTTGGCTTGCAGCCAGAAGTCCTGGATCAGCGGCATCAGTTCGGCCCAGGTCATTTCAAGTACTTCTTCGCCGGCCCGCGCGGCCGCGATCTGCCGGGCCAGATCCGGGCGCGACACCAACCCGCGACCAAGCATGATGTCTTCCACCCCGCTGATTTCCCGGCAACGACGCCAGTCTTCCACGCTCCAGATATCGCCGTTGGCGAACACCGGCACCTTGACCACATCCTGCACCCGCGGGATCCACTCCCAGTGCGCCGGCGGCTTGTAGCCGTCGACCTTGGTCCGCGCATGCACCACGATATGTTCCGCGCCGCCTTCGGCCAATGCAGTGGCGCACACCAGGGAGCCATCCGGGCTGTCGAAGCCGAGACGCATCTTGGCGGTCACCGGAATATGCGCCGGCACGGCACGTCGCACGTGCTCGACGATCTGGTTGAGCAGCTCCGGCTCCTTGAGCAACACCGCTCCGCCCCGCGACTTGTTGACGGTCTTGGCCGGACAGCCGAAGTTCAGGTCAATGACTGGCGAACCGAGCTCACAGGCCAGCGCAGCGTTTTCCGCCAGGCACACGGGATCGGAACCCAGCAGTTGCACGCGCAGCGGCACGCCGGACGCAGTTCGAGCGCCGTTCAACAGCTCAGGGCCGAACTTGTGGAAATAGGCCGGCGTGAGCAACTGGTCGTTGACGCGGATGAACTCGGTCACGCACCAGTCAATACCGCCGACACGGGTCAGCACGTCCCGCAGGATGTCGTCGACCAACCCCTCCATGGGCGCCAAAGCAATTTGCATGAATCACACTCAATGTAGAACGCGGAAAAAACGTGCGGCAGTTTACTGGGTTTCGCTGGGGAACAGGGATTTCAACGGGCGGACGGTTGTCGGTCGGGAGGACGCGATAAAGCGTCCGGACAGCTCAGTTCGCGCCTTGCAACGCCGGCCCGTAGCCCTCGAGAAACTCCGCCGGCATGCGCTTGGGCTTGCCGCTGGACAGCTCGATGCAGACGAAAGTGGTCTGGGCTCGCAGCAAGGTCGTGCCATCGCTCGGACGCACCAGTTGAAAACGCCGTGTCATTTTCAGGCGCTGATCCCAATCGACGATCCATGTGGCCAACTGCAACTCGTCTCCTTCATAGGCCGCGGCAAGGTAGTCGATCTCATGTCGCACCACGGCCATGGCCCGATCCAGGCGGCGGTATTCGCTCAAGTCCAGGCCCAGGCGCTGGGAATGACGCCAGGCGCAACGCTCGAGCCAAGTAACGTATACCGCGTTGTTGGCATGCCCCAGACCGTCGATGTCTTCGGCACCCACCTGCAGATCGATGATAAATGGCGTTGCCAGATCCCAGCCCATGCCCCACTCCCGGTCAGATTATTCGACCGGGGCAGTGTAACGGATTGCTCAGGCGGATTGGCGCGCCTGCAGACTGCGGCCGGCCAGCAGCGTCAGCACGCCGTCGATCAGCCGCGGGTCGGCCAGCACACGTTGATGACCGCCCTCTTTCAGCCGCAGCAAACGGCTGTCGAACCAGGCTTCGTGGATCAAGTCCGCCTCCTTGACCGACACCAGGCGATCGTCTTCGGCATGCACGATCAGCCCAGGCATATCCAACTGGTAGCGTGCGACGTCCATGGCCGCGGCGCGCATCCCGACGTCCTGCTCCACCTGACGGATAAAGGCCGAACGCGCCCTGGGCGGCAAACGCACATAACGGGCAAAACCGCGCAGTACGCCAAGGATCCGTGCCGGCGCGGCAATGCTCACCAGGGTTTCGGTGCGCAGCCCCATCTGCACCGCCAGCATGGCACTGGCGCCGCCCATGGAATGGCCGACGACAGCGCGCAGCGGCGGCAACTCCGCGGCGGCCTCGAGCAGGGCGCGGGCAAACAGCACCACATTGGCTTCGCGACCCGGGGAGCGCCCATGGGCGGGGCCGTCCAACGCCACGACGCTGTAACCGGCGCCGACCAGTGCATTGATCAGACTGGCGAACTGAGTGGGGCGCCCCTCCCAACCGTGCATCAGCAGTACCGCGGGCCCCTGCCCCCAGCGCAACGCCGAGAGACCAAAACGCAGGGTGATGCGCTCGGAGCGTGCCAGCAGCGGCAACTCCCAGTCCCGCGGCAGCCGCTCGCGGGGCGTCATGAAGAACAAGCGCATCTTGCTGGCGACCAGCTTCGGCGCCAACCAGCCCAAGGTGCCATTAACGCCACGAACCCAACTTAACGTGCTCATCGCTCTCTCCTCAGGCCAACGCCTCAGGTCATAGCACCGCCGATTTGGCAGCGCGCAGTAAACGGTCCGATAACTCACCGGCTCCCAACGCCCGGGCGAGGGACAAGCCCCCCACCATCAGGGCCAGGTCGGCCAGCGCCTTGTCGGTTTCTTCAGGCGTGGCGGCCAACTGGGCCAGCATCAGTTCGATATGTTCATTCAGGACTTTGCGAAACTCCTCGGGCAGGCGCCCCATTTCACCAACCGAGGCCGGGATCGGGCAGGCCTGCTCGGTGGAATCGCGGTGTTTGCGCGACAGGTAGAACGCCGCCACCAATGCCCGCCGCTCTTCGCCAGTCAGCGACGCGTCCATATCGGCGATCAGGCCACGGCGCTGGGACAGCAATTGGCTGAACGCTTCCAGCATCAAGGCATCCTTGCTTTCGAAGTGCGCGTAGAAACCACCGACCGTCAGGCCCGCAGCTCCCATCACTTCGCCCACGCTCGGCTCGGCCGGGCCACGTTGTACCAGCGCGGAGCTGGCGGCCTGGAGAATGCGTTCGCGGGTTTGAGCTTTTTTATCGTTCATCGTTGCCTCCGAATATTACGATCAAAATATTATTCTCATAATAAATTTTCGCAAGTCGTTAGTGTGACCGTCGGTCAGAAGAACAGTGTTGAAAGAGAAAGAGAGAATTGGCCAAACGCCAGACAAACAAAAGGGCCATTCAATAATTGAATGACCCTTATAAATCCCGCAGAGCGGGTAATCGTGGCGTCCCCTAGGGGACTCGAACCCCTGTTACCGCCGTGAAAGGGCGGTGTCCTAGGCCACTAGACGAAGGGGACACAAACCCTTCTATACAACTGATCAGCGCTGAGACCTGATCGATTCAAGGCCGGTGTGGCCAGGCCTTGAACTGTAAAATTGGTGGAGCTAGACGGGATCGAACCGTCGACCTCTTGCATGCCATGCAAGCGCTCTCCCAGCTGAGCTATAGCCCCAGATTTTTCGCCTCGCGGCGGAGCGACATCTTGCAACATCGCTTCTGTAAAACTGGCGTCCCCTAGGGGACTCGAACCCCTGTTACCGCCGTGAAAGGGCGGTGTCCTAGGCCACTAGACGAAGGGGACGCAAACCCTTCTGTACAACTGATCAGTGCTGAGATCTGATCGATTCAAGGCCGGTGTGGCCAAGCCTTGAACTGTAAATTGGTGGAGCTAGACGGGATCGAACCGTCGACCTCTTGCATGCCATGCAAGCGCTCTCCCAGCTGAGCTATAGCCCCTCATCGTTGATGTCATCGCTGAGGACGGGGCGAATCTTAAGGGCGTATCAGAAAGCTGTCAAACTTTTTTTCAGAAATATCTAAAAAAATTTGTCGGGATAACAATCACTTACCGCCCTCCCCCGTAAATCCGGGGGTTTTTCCCGACCGTAGGAGCCGGCTTGCCGGCTCCTACGCATCAAGCCTGTTGGCTCAGGCAATCGCAGCCAGCAGCTTTTCCCACTCTTTGTTTTCTTTCTTCGACACGCCACCCAGCAGATCGATGGCCTGGCGCAGGCGGAAACGGGTCAGGTCCGGCCCCAGAATCTCCATGGCATCGAGCACCGAAACCGAGCTGGCCTGGCCGGTGATCGCGGCAAACATCAGCGGCATGGCATCGCGCAGTTTCAGTTGCAGCGATTCGACCACGGCCTGGATGGTCGCGGTGATGCTGTCCTTTTCCCACTGACGCAGGCTTTCCAGCTTCCACAGGATCAGTTGCATCAGCTGTCGGACCTGATCGCCCGAGAGCTTCTTCGACTCGAACAGCTTGGCATCCGGGGTCACGCCACCGGCAAAGAAGAACCCGGCCAGCGGCGCGATCTGGCTGAAGGTCTCAACCCGGCCCTGCACGTGCGGCGCGATCTTCATCATGTAGTCGGGGTTCAGCGCCCAGGCCTGCACGCGGCTGGCGAACTCTTCCACCGGCAGGTCGCGCAACCACTGGCCATTGAGCCAGGACAACTTCTCGATATCGAAGATCGGCCCGCCCAGAGAAACGCGCGACAGGTCGAAGTTGTCGACCATTTCCTGCAGCGAGAACTTCTCGCGCTCGTCCGGCATCGACCAGCCCATGCGGCCCAGGTAGTTGAGCATGGCTTCCGGCATGAAACCCATGCGCTCGTAGAAGGTCACCGAGGTCGGGTTCTTGCGCTTGGACAGCTTGCTCTTGTCCGGGTTGCGCAGCAGCGGCATGTAGCACAGCTGCGGCTGTTCCCAGCCGAAGTACTCGTAGAGCAGGATCAGTTTGGGCGCCGAGGGCAGCCATTCCTCGCCACGCAGGACGTGGGTGATGCCCATCAGGTGGTCGTCGACCACGTTGGCCAGGAAGTAGGTCGGCAGGCCATCGGTCTTCATCAGGACCTGCATGTCCATGCGATCCCACGGGATCTCAACGTCGCCGCGCAGCATGTCCGGCACCACGCAGACGCCTTCGCTCGGCACCTTCATGCGGATCACGTGCGGTTCGCCAGCGGCCAGGCGGCGCGCCACTTCTTCCTTGGACAGTAACAACGCACGGCCGTCGTAGCGCGGTGTCTCGCCACGGGCCATCTGCTCGGCGCGCATCTGGTCCAGCTCTTCGGCGGTGCAGAAGCACGGGAAGGCATGCCCCATATCGACCAGTTGCTGGGTGTACTGCTGGTAAATGTCGCTACGCTCACTCTGCCGGTAAGGGCCGTGCGGGCCACCTACGTCCGGGCCTTCGCTCCAGTTGATGCCCAGCCAGCGCAAGGCATCGAAAATCTGCTGCTCGGACTCGCGGGTCGAACGCAGTTGGTCGGTGTCTTCGATGCGCAGGATGAACTCACCGCCATGCTGCTTGGCGAAGCAGTAGTTGAACAGGGCGATATAAGCGGTACCTACGTGGGGATCCCCGGTAGGCGATGGCGCGATGCGCGTGCGGACGGTGGTCATGGCATGTCTCGGAAAGAATATGAAAAGCGAAGATCAAACAAGAGGCGAATGGTAACAGGCGATACCGGCCCCGCTCCAGTGAGCAGGGCATTTAAGCCAAGGTTGAGACTACCGGAGCCGTCCCGGCCGCCGAGTTGCCGATTATCCATCGATGGCATTTACCGCTGGTCGACCATATGCCAGATTCACCCACTGACAAATTTTCTTACATTTCCTGACCGTAGCCTGCCCACCCCATGCCAGCTCAACTCAAGCGTCGTCTGTTCATCTTCCTGCTCCTGGTCCTGCTGATCGCCCTCGGCTTTCTCGCGCAGTGGTTTTTCCACGGGCGTTTTTACGAAAGCACCGATAACGCCTACGTCCAGGGTGAAATCACGCGGATCTCCAGCCAGCTTGGGGCACGCATCGACGAGGTGCTGGTACAGGACAACCAGCACGTCGAAAAAGGCCAATTACTGATCCGCCTCGAGGGCGACGATTTCCACCTCGCCGTGGATCGCGCCAATGCCGCCCTGGCCACCCGCGAAGCCGAACGCCTGCAAGCGCAGAGCAAACTCACGCAACAGGCCAGCCTGATCGCGGCTGGCGAAGCCCAGGTGGCTTCCAGCCAGGCCAGCCTCGGGCGCTCGCAGATCGATCTGTCCCGCGCGCAAACCCTGCGCAAGCCGGGCTATGTCTCCGAAGAACGGGTCACCACCTTGTCCGCCGACAACCATATCGCCCGCTCGCAAGTGGCCAAGGCCCAGGCCGACCTGCAGGGCCAGCGCCAGCAGGTCAACGCCCTGAGCGCCGAGATCAAGCGTCTCGACGCGCAGATCGCCAATGCCCGCACCGACCTGGCCCAGGCCGAACTGAACCTGACCCGTAGCGAAATCCACGCCCCCATCAGCGGGCTGATCGGCCAACGTGCCGCGCGCAATGGCCAGTACGTGCAGGCCGGGGCCTACCTGCTGTCGATCGTGCCGGATCAGGACATCTGGGTTCAGGCCAACTTCAAGGAAACCCAGATCGGCCATATGCAACCGGGGCAGAAAGCCGAACTGCGGTTCGACGCCTATGACGACACGCCGATCGAAGCCCGTGTCGACAGTCTGTTCGCCGCCTCGGGCGCGCAGTTCAGCCTGCTGCCGCCGGACAACGCCACCGGCAACTTCACCAAGGTGGTACAGCGGATTCCGGTGAAACTGACCTTTGCCGCCGACAATCCGCTACGCGGCAAGATCCGTCCGGGCATGTCGGTGACCGTCAAAGTGAACATCAAAGACCCTGCCGATGGCCGGTGATCAACTGCTGCGTCCGGTGGGCGAGCCCACCCGGCGCGACTGGATCGCGGTGATGAGCGTGATGCTGGGCGCCTTCATGGCGGTGCTCGACATCCAGATCACCAACTCCTCGCTCAAGGATATCCAGGGCGCGCTATCGGCGACCCTCGAGGAAGGCTCGTGGATTTCCACCTCCTATCTGGTGGCGGAGATCATCATGATTCCCCTTACCGCCTGGTTGGTGCAGCTGTTGTCGGCCCGGCGCCTGGCGGTCTGGGTCTCGGCGGGCTTCCTGATTGCCTCCCTGCTCTGCTCCATGGCCTGGAGCCTGGAAAGCATGATCGTGTTCCGTGCCCTGCAAGGCTTTACCGGCGGCGCGCTGATCCCCCTGGCGTTCACCCTGACCCTGATCAAACTGCCCGAGCACCATCGCGCCAAGGGCATGGCCATGTTCGCCATGACCGCGACCTTCGCCCCCTCCATCGGCCCGACCCTGGGCGGCTGGCTCACCGAGAACTGGGGCTGGGAATACATCTTCTACATCAACATTCCGCCCGGCCTGATCATGATCGCCGGCCTGCTCTATGGCCTGGAGAAGAAGGAGGCGCATTGGGAGCTGCTGAAAAGCACCGATTACACCGGGATTCTCACCCTGGGTATCGGCCTGGGCTGCCTGCAGGTGTTTCTTGAAGAAGGCCACCGCAAGGACTGGCTGGAATCGAACCTGATCGTCAGCCTGGGCAGCATCGCCCTGCTGAGCCTGATCACCTTTGTCATCGTCCAGGTGTCCAAGCCCAATCCGCTGATCAACCTGGGTATCCTGCGCAACCGCAACTTCGGCCTGTCGAGCATTTCCAGCCTGGGGATGGGCGTCGGGCTGTATGGCTCCATCTATCTGCTGCCGCTGTACCTGGCGCAGATCCAGAACTACAACGCCTTGCAGATCGGCGAAGTGATCATGTGGATGGGCGTACCGCAGCTGTTCCTGATTCCGCTGGTGCCGAAACTGATGCAGTTCGTCTCACCCAAATGGCTGTGCACCCTGGGCTTTGGGCTGTTCGGGCTGGCGAGCTTTTCGTCGGGGGTGCTCAACCCGGATTTCGCCGGGCCGCAGTTCAATCAGATCCAGATCATCCGCGCCCTCGGGCAACCGCTGATCATGGTCACCATCTCGCTGATCGCCACCGCCTACATCCTGCCCCAGGACGCCGGCTCGGCCTCCAGCCTGTTCAACATCCTGCGCAACCTCGGCGGCGCGATCGGCATCGCCCTGCTGGCGACGCTGCTGGACGCACGGACCAAGACCTACTTCGACTACCTGCGCGAATCCATCGTGCCGAGCAATCCGCAAGTGGCCGAACGCCTGGCGAACCTGGCCGAGAAGTTCGGCAGCGACACCGCCGCCCTCGGCAAACTCAGCGAAATCACCCACCAGCAGGCGCTGATCATGGCCTACAACGATGCCTTTCATTTTGTCGGAATCGCGCTGGGCATCAGCATGCTGGCGATTCTGCTGACCAAGGCGCTGCCGGCCGGGATCAAGGCCGGCGAAACCCACTGACGGTCAAACGGTCAGCAAACGCTCGCGCAGCTTGGCGATTTCGTCGCGCATCTGCGCCGCGGCTTCGAACTCCAGGTCGCGGGCCAGTTGGTACATCTTCTCTTCGAGCTGGCGAATGCGCTTGGTGATCTCGCTGGGCGAGCGCAACTCGTTTTCGTAGCGGGCATTTTCCTCGGCGGCCTTGGCCATGCCCTTGCGCTTCTTGCTGCGCGAACCCGGCACGGTGGCACCTTCCATGATGTCGGTGATGTCCTTGACCACACCTTTGGGCGTGATGCCATTGGCCTGGTTGAAAGCGATCTGCTTGTCGCGGCGCCGTTCGGTCTCGCCGATCGCCCGCTCCATGGAGCCGGTGATACGGTCGGCGTAGAGAATCGCCCGGCCGTTGAGGTTACGCGCGGCGCGGCCGATGGTCTGGATCAGCGAGCGCTCGGAACGCAGGAAGCCTTCCTTGTCCGCGTCGAGAATCGCCACCAGCGACACTTCCGGCATATCCAGGCCTTCGCGCAGCAGGTTGATCCCCACCAACACGTCGAAGGTGCCCAGGCGCAGATCGCGGATGATCTCGACCCGCTCCACGGTGTCGATGTCCGAGTGCAGATAGCGCACGCGCACGCCGTGGTCGGCGAGGTAGTCGGTCAAGTCTTCGGCCATGCGCTTGGTCAGGGTGGTCACCAGCACCCGTTCTTCCTGGGCGACGCGCTTGGTGATTTCCGACAGCAAGTCGTCGACCTGAGTCAGGGCCGGACGCACTTCCACCTGCGGGTCGACCAGGCCGGTAGGCCGCACCACCTGCTCGACCACGCGGCCGGCATGTTCGGCTTCGTAGTTGCCCGGAGTGGCCGAGACGAAGATGGTCTGCGGGCTGACCCCTTCCCACTCGTCGAAACGCATTGGCCGGTTGTCCAGCGCCGACGGCAGGCGGAAGCCGTACTCCACCAGGGTTTCCTTGCGCGAGCGGTCGCCTTTGTACATGGCGCCGACCTGCGGCACGCTGACGTGGGACTCGTCGATCACCAGCAAGGCATCCGCCGGCAGGTAGTCATACAAGGTCGGCGGCGCCGCCCCGGCAGGACGCCCGGAGAGATAGCGCGAGTAGTTTTCGATACCGTTGCAATACCCCAGCTCGAGGATCATCTCCAGGTCGAAACGGGTGCGCTGCTCCAGGCGCTGGGCCTCCACCAGCTTGTTGTTGCTGCGCAGGTATTCCAGGCGCTCCTGCAGCTCGACCTTGATCCCCTCGATGGCGTCCAGCAGGGTTTCCCGCGGCGTCACGTAGTGGCTCTTGGGGTAGAAGGTGAAACGCGGCAGCTTGCGGATGACCTCGCCGGTCAGTGGGTCGAAGGCGGAAATGCTTTCCACCTCGTCGTCGAACAGCTCGATGCGGATCGCTTCCAGGTCGGATTCCGCCGGGTAGATATCGATCACATCGCCGCGCACGCGGAAGGTCGCACGGGCAAAATCCATGTCGTTGCGGGTGTATTGCAGGTCGGCCAGACGGCGCAGCAAAGCGCGCTGGTCGAGCTTGTCGCCCCGATCGACGTGCAACACCATCTTCAGATAGGTTTCCGGACTGCCCAGGCCATAGATGCAAGACACCGTGGTGACGATGATCGCGTCCTTGCGCTCCAGCAGCGCCTTGGTCGCCGACAGGCGCATCTGCTCGATGTGGTCGTTGATCGAGGCATCCTTCTCGATAAAGGTGTCGGACGACGGCACATAGGCTTCCGGCTGGTAGTAGTCGTAGTAGGAAACGAAATACTCCACCGCATTGTTCGGGAAGAACGCCTTGAACTCGCCGTACAGCTGCGCCGCCAGGGTCTTGTTCGGCGCCAACACCAGCGTCGGGCGCTGCACCTGGGCAATCACGTTGGCGATGCTGAAGGTCTTGCCCGAACCCGTCACGCCGAGCAGCGTCTGGTGCGCCAGCCCGGCCTCGATACCCTCAACCATCAGGCGGATGGCCTCCGGCTGGTCGCCGGCGGGCTGGAAGCGGGTGACGAGCTGAAATTCAGACATAACGTACCTCTGGATTCACTCCGGCACGAGGCTGTCGCACAGGAACGAGAAAGACCGCAAACGACGAGTGTCGCTAGGAAAATACTGGAATGCGCTAGATGTGGAGGCAAATTCCACAGCTTTCAAGGTAAAGGTCTTAACCCCCTCTAAGACTTTGACGTTGCAATAAGACTAACGGTCGAAAAATAAACCGAAAAACTTGCCGGAAAAGCCTCTTCCCCTGTCGCCGCGCACAGTGATGGCCTCTATACTAGCTCCCCGTTTGTGCACCGCTCTAGTGCATTCGGCTGGAGCGCTACACGTCCCTCCACACTCCATTCAGAGCCGCCGCAATAATGAGCCTGTTCTCCGCTGTCGAAATGGCACCACGCGATCCAATCCTGGGCCTCAACGAAGCATTCAACGCCGATACCCGTACCAACAAGGTCAACCTGGGGGTCGGTGTTTATTGCAACGAGGAGGGGCGAATTCCACTCCTGCGCGCCGTTGTCGAAGCCGAGACGATTCGCGCCGCTCAACATGCCTCCCGTGGCTACCTGCCGATCGACGGTATCGCCGCCTACGACCAGGCCGTGCAGAAGCTGTTGTTCGGCAACGACTCGCCATTGCTGGCCGCCGGCCGCGTGGTCACCACCCAGGCCGTGGGCGGTACCGGCGCACTGAAGATCGGCGCCGACTTCCTCAAGCAACTGCTGCCTGATGCCGTCGTGGCCATCAGCGATCCAAGCTGGGAAAACCACCGCGCGCTGTTCGAAACCACCGGTTTCCCGGTGCAGAACTACCGCTACTACGACGCCGCCACCCACGACGTGAACCGCGCCGGCCTGCTGGAAGACCTGAATGCCTTGCCAGCCCGGTCGATCGTGGTGCTGCACGCCTGCTGCCACAACCCGACCGGTGTCGACCTGAGCCCTGAGGACTGGAACAACGTCCTGCAGGTGATCAAGGCGAAAAATCTCGTACCGTTCCTCGACATGGCCTACCAGGGCTTCGGCGACGGCATCGCCGAAGACGCCGCCGCCGTGCGCCTGTTCGCCGAGTCGGGCCTGACTTTCTTCGTTTCCAGCTCGTTCTCCAAGTCGTTCTCGCTGTACGGCGAGCGCGTGGGCGCCCTGTCGATCGTCAGCGAATCGAAAGAAGAAAGCGCGCGCGTGCTGTCGCAAGTCAAACGCGTGATCCGCACCAACTACTCCAACCCGCCGACCCACGGCGCCAGCATCGTCGCCGCCGTGCTGAACAGCCCGGAACTGCGTGCACAGTGGGAGGCCGAGCTGGCCGAAATGCGCCTGCGTATCCGCGGCATGCGCCTGCAGATGGTCGACCTGCTGGCCAAGGGCGCGCCACAGCACGACTTCAGTTTCGTCGCCCGCCAGCGCGGCATGTTCTCCTACTCCGGCCTGACCGTTGAACAAGTGACGCGCCTGCGCAACGAGTTCGGCATCTACGCCCTGGACACCGGCCGTATCTGCGTGGCCGCGCTGAACCAGAACAACATCGATGTTGTGACCAAGGCCATCATCCAGGTGATCTGAAGCCCACGCGGTGAATGAAAGGGGGAAGCCTGCAGGCTTCCCCCTTTTTTGTGCTTCGCCTTTGAAATCCCAGTGTCGGGACGGACTTTATCGAGAGCCCGCTCGCTCCTACACTGGACTCAGCCTTCCCTATCGAGAACTTCCCATGAGACACGACGACTTGCGCGCCGACCGCGACGAACTGGAGCACTTTCCCCGCCCGCAGAAACGCGAAAAGAACCTGGTCCTGCAAATTGCCCTCGGGGTGTTTCTCGGCGGCCTGGCCCTGTGGCTGGTGCAACTGGCGGCTACCTCGCTGGCGGCGAAGTTCATGCTGGGCACCTTTACCTTCGGCGGCTGAGTGCGCCAAGCGGCCCATTCACTCGAACGCTGGCGCTCAAGCCAGCGAAAATTTGCTTTCACTGCTTGACTTCTCCTTCTTAATCAGTAAGATACGCCGCATTCCGCGATAGCTCAGTTGGTAGAGCAAGTGACTGTTAATCACTGGGTCCCTGGTTCGAGTCCAGGTCGTGGAGCCATCTTTCTACACTGATTGGCCAGCAACATTTCCAGGAGCACCCTGCTCCCGCGGCGAATCGGTTTCGCGTCACCCTCCCCCAGAATTGCTTCAACGCATGCCAGATTGGCATGCGGATGCGCGTTTTCGTCCACCACAAACGCCTGCTGCGATCCGATTGCCTGACGCCAGTGCCTGCAGTAGGCTGTGCGCTTTCTCACGCCAGCCGTCCCGACTCATGTTTTTCCCTGCGCACACCGCTCACTCCTTTCTCTCGATAAGCCCATCGCAGCTCCTCGCGGTGGCGCAATCCGACTGCGCGATCAATCGTCGTCGCCGCAGCGTGCTGTTCGCCTTCACCTTCTCGCCCCACGCCTGACCCCACTCGTTGCGCCTGAACCCGGCGCGGACCTGATGCAACACCGGCCTCCATCTGCCGGGCATCGGGCCGCCAAAGGCTTTGCGCCGCAGACGCCTCGACTCGGCCCATGCCCGCATAAGCCGGGCCCGAGCCCTGCCCACGCAAAAGCGCCGCACCCCAGCAAATCGTCTTGAGCGCCCGATCCGTCGGGCGCAGGTGCCATCCATGAACAAAACCCTGTTGGCCGCGCTGATCCTCGGCATCTCGATTGTCGGCCTGAGCATCGGCTCCACCGTGCCGGTCATTGCCTTGCGCCTCTATCAGGCCGGTGCTTCGAATACACAGATCGGCATCATGTCGGCGCTGCCCGCCGCGGGCATGATGCTTTCGGCCTTTGTGGTGAACGGGTTGTGCCAGAAACTCAGCCGCCGACAGATCTACCTGCTGTGTTTCAGCCTGTGCGCCCTGAGCATCGCCGCCTTGGAAATGCCCGATATCGGCTTGACCGGCCTGGGGTTGGCACGGATCGTCATGGGGTTCGGCGCCGGGCTGATCATCATTCTGGGGGAAACCTGGGTCAACGAGATGGCCACCGATGCCATGCGCGGGCGGGTCATCGCGGTCTACACCACCTGCTTCACGGTATTCCAATTGATCGGGCCCGGCCTGGTAGCCCTGCTCGGCACCGAAGGGCCGGCGGTGATCGCCATTGTCAGCGCAGGCTATCTGCTGGCGATTGCCGTCGTCTGGTTGACCCTGCCGCGACAGCGCCCCGTTGCCGCGCACGCCGACAGCAAGAGTTTTTCAGTCCTGGGCTTTATCCGCGTGGCGCCGGCGTTGTGCGCGGGCATCCTGTTCTTCGCCTTCTTCGACACAGTGATTCTCTCGCTGTTTCCGGTCTACGCCGCGAGCCATGGCTACGCCATCAAACTCTCGGCGCTGATGGTCAGCATCATTCTGCTGGGAGACGCGGCGTTCCAGTTCCCCTTGGGCTGGCTGTCGGACAAGGCCGGGCGCGCGGCCATCTACCTGGGCTGTGGCGCGGTGTCGTTGGTGATCGGCCTGGGGCTGCCGCTGCTGATGGACCACCCGACACTGCTCTGGCCCAGCCTGGTGCTACTCGGCGCGGCGGCCGGCGGGGTATACACCCTGGCGATCATCCTGATCGGTCAGGAGTTCAGCGGACCCGACCTGGTCACGGCCAACGCCAGCGCGGGGTTGTTGTGGGGGATGGGTAGCCTGCTGGGACCACTGCTCAGCGGCGCGGCCATGAGCGGCGGCGCCCACGGCCTGCCCTTGACGCTGTCGGCGGCCGCTGCCGTGGTCGTGCTGTTTGCCTTGTCGCTGGTGCGCCAAGGGCTGCCAGACAAGGTCACGGACTAAACGCCAACCTGGGCGCATCGCGTCCAGGTTGGCGGCTCGCTCAGCCGGACCTAGACCTTGCTGGTCTCGACGGCGCCCGTGGCATGGGACGACGCCTGATGGACAGCTGACGAGTGCTCACCATGAGACGTATCCAGCACCGGAATCTCGTTGCCTTCCGCATCGTGCAGCTTGCCGCCGCTGAAGTAGTCGCCTTCACGCAGTGCCGCCAGGTCCTGGAAGCGCAGGGTCCGCTCGGAGGCCACGGCGAACACCGACTGCTGGTCCGAGTTGCCCAGGGTGAAGTGGTTGAAGGTCAGGTTCAGCACGATGGCCATGATCGCCGACGAGCTGATGCCGGAATGGAAAATCGTCGCGAACCAGCTCGGGAAATGGTCGTAGAAGGTCGGCGCGGCGATGGGAATCATGCCGAAGCCGATGGATGTGGCAACGATGATCAGGTTGACGTTGTTGCGGTAGTCGACCTTGGACAAGGTACGGATCCCGCTGGCCGCCACGGTGCCGAACAGCACGATACCGGCGCCGCCGAGCACCGAGGTCGGTACCGCGGCAATCACCCGGCCCATGAACGGCAGCAGGCCGAGGATCACCAGGAACACCCCGCCAGTGGCCACCACGTAGCGGCTCTTGATCCCGGTGACCGCCACCAACCCGACGTTCTGGGCGAAGGCGCTCTGGGTGAAGGAGCCGAAGATCGGCGCGATCATGCTCGACAGCATGTCGGCGCGCAGGCCGTTGCCCAGGCGCTTGGAGTCGACCTTGGTGTCGATGATCTCGCCCACCGCGAGAATGTCGGCCGAGGTTTCCACCAGGGTCACCATGACCACAATGCACATCGACAGGATGGCGGCGAAATGGAAGGTCGGCATGCCGAAGTGAAACGGTGTCGGGAAACCGAACATCGGCCCCTGGGTGACCATGGAGAAGTCAGCCATGCCCAGGAACACCGCGATGATCGTACCGACTACCATGGCCAGCAGGATCGACAGACGGGAGATGGTCGCGCTGCCGATCTTGCTCAGCAGCAGCACCAGCACCAGGGTGATCGCCGCCAGGCCGATATTGGCCATGCTGCCGAAGTTTTCCGCATGGCTGTTGCCGCCCATGGCCCAGCGCGCGGCCACTGGCATCAGCGTCAGGCCGATGGTCGTGATCACGATGCCCGTGACCAGCGGCGGAAAGAACTTGGTGATGCGCGAGAACACCGGAGTAATCAGCAAACCGATCAATGACGCGGCGATCACCGCCCCAAGAATCGACTGGAAGCCCCCTTCACCGCCGCTGCTGACGATCGCCACCATGGTCGCCACGCCCGAAAAGGACACGCCCTGGACCAGCGGCAGCTGACAACCGAAAAACGGCAGGCCGAGGGTTTGCAACAGCGTTGCCAGGCCGCCGGCGAACAACGACGCTGCGATCAACAGACCGATGTCCGCCGGTGCCAGGCCAGCCGCCTGGCCGACAATCAACGGCACCGCGACGATACCGCCGTACATGGTCAGAACATGTTGCAGGCCGTAAGCCATATTCGCGCCAAGACCCAGGTTTTCATCTTCGGGTCGTTGCGTTGAAACAGAGGGCGTTTTCATGGTTGGGGGGGTTCCCTGGTTTTTGTTATGGGCACACTGTATTCAACAGCAAAGACAAATGTCCACATGTTTGTATACACTTTTCAAGCCTTGTCTTTCCCTCATAAACTCACGGTATCCGCTAACACCCCCCTTCGTCCCTGGCCTTCCAAAAAACCGCTGATAGAATCCCCGCTTCAGGGCAACCCCACAGGCAACGCCCCCGATCAGCGCAGGGAAGCGATTGCATGAACCCTTTTGGATACACCTTTCGCCTTGCCTACGGCAGCTTCCGCACGGTCGTTGCCTTGCAGGGATTTGTCTTCGCGGTATTCGCCGCGTGCTTCGCCGACAACCTGTGGCAAGGGTTCTGGAGTGCCCTGGGGACATTCGCCCTGTTCGTCGCCGGCGGCGCGCTGTTCGGCTTTCTGCCCATGGCGCTGGTTTTTACCCCGCTGTACGCCCTGCTCAGCAGCAAAGGTCGCGCCAACTGGTTCAGCAGCCTGCTGCTGGGGCTGGCGATCGCTGGCCTGCTCTGCCTTCATCCGGGCCTGCGCTTGCTGATGCCGCTCTGGCTGCTGGACAGTGCATTGGTCGCCCTGCTGACTCACTGGATGCATTGCCGTCAGCTCAAGGATCGTGATGGCGACTACGAGGAAAGGCCCGTATGAGAGTCGAGATTCGCCAGATGGGAATTGTTGCCGCACGATCCCATGGGAACGTTGGCCAGCCAGGGACGGACGGCCAAGAAGGCGTCGTCACTTGAACAGATGCTTCTCGATCCTGCTCAGCCCTGCGTTGTTGCTATGGGCATCCAGCCTCTTGGCCGCTCCGGCCTGCGGTGACTTCCTGGCCCGGATCGGCCACAAACCGGCCTTCATCGAGTTTCTCGAATGCCACGCGGAACCCGAACTGCAGACCCGACCGCTGCGCGCCACCTATCGCCTGGCGGGACGCGATGCCCAAGCCGCCGAAACCTATCTCGCCCAGCAGTTCCAGATGCCGCCCCTGCGGCGCTCCTGCTGCATCTGGGAGGCGCCGCCGGGTTTCTACCGCGACCCGCGCAGCCAGCTGGGCTATCGGGTGTCCATGGGTTCGGCGCAGACCCTGGTCGATCGCCGCGACGCCTGGGCGGATATCGACTATTTCTACCTGACCCTCGACCTCGACACCGAGGAACCTTGAAGCCCGAACGGATCAGGCCGACTGCGCTACCGCGAGCAATTCGCCCAGCACTTCGCGCAAACGCGGATGCTGCGGCACGCGAATGGCGAATTCGTCCCGCAGCAGGGCAAGCAGCTCGTCGGGATCGGTGATCTGTCGCCGCTCGCTGTCCTGGCCCAGACGGTGCACCGCGTAGCTGCCGTTATTGAGGGTCCGGCGCAGGCCTTCGCCCATCAACGCAACTTTCAACTGGCCAAGAAACAGCGAGTCCTTGTGCGTCGAGACGAACCAGTTGCCCATCTCGTAATCCGCGGCTTCCTGGCGCTGCAAGTCGAACACATACATCGCCCGCCACTCCCCTGCGACCTTGGCACGCAGGGTGTAACTGCCCTCGCGCTCGGTGATGCGATACGGCTCGTGAGGCGTTGCCTGCTCGTCCTCGGTATCGAGCAACAGCGGCCCGGTAGGCACCATGCCGCCAAAGCCGACATCCGAGATATAGCGCTTGCCGTCCAGGGTCAGCAGCACCAGCCGATGGGTGCGCGCCGGCCAGGCATCTTCCGGCCCGCCCATCACCACCCGCCCGGTGATGCCCCGAGCCTCGTACCCCAGGTGCTGCAACAACACCAGGTACATCTGGTTGAGTTCGTAACAGTAGCCGCCGCGGCCGTCCTGCAGGACTTTGCGCTCCACCGAGGCCAGGTCGATCGGCACCGGCACGCGCAACAGGGTCGACAGACTTTCGAAGGCAAAGGTGCTGGTGTGGCGCAATTGCAGCTCGTGCAAGGTCGCCAGACTCGGCGACGGCGCACTGGAGTAACCGAGCCGTTGCAGGTAAAGCGCGAAGTTCATCAGGTGGGGCTGGCTCATGGGGTTGTCCTTATGCATGAGGAGGCGCGTATCGGCGCTATGTATACGTCAAAACAGCCCCCGGCCGGCAATTGATTTGGCCAATATCCCTGTTCAAAACAGCACGTTAATGGACCTTGCCAAGCCTTCGGCAACTGCCTGTAATAACCAGCCAAAACCTTTCTCCCCACACTGCCGGAAATCCTGCCATGGACCAACTGGAAGGCCCGAGAATTCTCCTGCGCCCGCTGCAACGCTGCGATGCCGACGCCCTGGTCAGCGCCGCCGAGGATGGCGAACTGTGGAACCTGCCATATACCGTGGTGCCGTCCCGCGCAACGGTGAACGATTATCTGCAAGTGGCCCTCAGTGGTCGCGAGGCCGGTACTGTCCTGCCCTTCGTCACGGTTCTCAAGGCCAGCAACGAGGTGATCGGCTGTACCCGCTTCTGGAAGATCGACCGCAAGAACCGCAAACTTGAAATCGGCAGCACCTGGATCGCCACACGCTGGCAGAAAACCTTCGTCAACACCGAAGCCAAGTACCTGATGCTGCGCCATGCCTTCGAGGTGCTCGAGTGCGTTCGAGTGCAATTCACCACCGACGAAATCAACCACAGATCGCGCCAGGCGATCCTGCGCCTGGGCGCGAAACAGGAAGGCATCGTGCGCCATGAGCGAATCATGCCGGATGGCCGCAAACGCAATTCCGTGCGCTTCAGCATCATCGACGACGAATGGCAGGCAGTGCGGCGCCAGCTCGAACACACGCTGGGTTACCCGGGCTGAGCGCCCGGATGCACTATCGCTCGCTTGTCAGCGATCCGAACGGACCAGCGGCTCGCAGATATTCTCGACGGCCACCTGGTTGCGCCCGGATTTCTTGGCCTGATACAACGCAGCATCGGCATGTTTGAGAAACGCTTCGGCACTGTCGCTCCCGCTCGGCACAAAGCAGTAGCAGCCCAGGCTGAGGGTGACGCGGCCGAAGGGTGAGCCGCTATGCGGGATGTTCTTTTCCATGACGCCGAGACGAATCTGCTCGGCCATGGCCAGCGCCCCTTGCATCTCGGTGTCGGGCAACAGGACCACGAATTCTTCGCCGCCATAACGCACCACCAGGTCGGCCTTGCGCTGGCAACAATCCCTCAACACCTGCGCCACCTCAGCCAGGCACCGGTCCCCCGCGACATGGCCGTAGGTGTCGTTGTAGCGCTTGAAAAAATCGATATCGAGCATGATCAAGCTCAACGGGCTCGCCTGCCGCCCTCCGCGTCCGAACTCGGTCTCCAGCGCCCGCTCGAACAAACGACGATTGGCCAGCCCGGTCAGGCTGTCATGGGTCGCGATCACCTCCAGCGCCTCCTGCGCTGCGCGCAAGTCGGCCTCGATACGCTCGCCATTGCGCACCTGATGCACGAAGACCCAACCGAACAGGCCGATCCCCAGCACGATCACGGCGACAATCGCGCTGGACTGGTAGGCTCTGGCGTACCAGTCCTTGAGGATCGCGTCCTTCGAACTCGCCACGCCGACCACCAGTGGATAAGCCTCCAACTGGCGATAGCCGTAGAGCCTGACTTTGTTGTCGACCAGCGAGCGAATCATCGCCGTGCCCGAAAGGGCCTGTGGCAAATATTTGCTGAAGATTTCCCCACGCGCCAGGGACGCTCCGATCTGCCGCTCCTCCAGCGGGCGCCGCGCCAGCAAGGTGCCGTCGGCGAGGGCGAGGAACATGGTGCCGCTGTCGTCGATGCTGAAGCTTTTGAAGAACTGGTCGAAATAAGCCAGCTTGATACCGGCCATCAGCACGCCTTCGAAATGGCCTTGCTTGTCGTTCAATCGCCGCGACAAGGGAATGATCCACTCACCGTTCCCCCGATTGCGGATCGCCGGACCGACATGGGCCTGCAAGGACGCATTCTGCTGATGGAAGCGGAAATAGTCGCGATTGATCACGCCGTCTCCAAGCGGCAACTGATCGGCCGAGGTGACAATCCAGTGCCCGTCCTGATCGAACAGGAACAAGCCGTGCAGCTGCTTGAGCGCCTGCGCCCGCTGCGCGAAGATTTTCTGCAAAAACGGTTTTTGCGCAGAGCCGTAACCATCCTTCTGAATCCAGTCGGCCAGGCTGGCCAGCACCAGATCGGCCTCGACGAAAGTGTCCTCGGCCTGCTGCGCCATGGCCCGGGCCAGGTTCGACGAAGCGACCTGCGCCCGCGCCATATCGTAGCGGTAAGACTGTGCCAACTGCAGGTAAAGCAGACCGCACAGGCACAGACAGACCATTGAAATAAACACGACCGCAGCCTTGAGCAGAGGAAGTCGTTTCAAGGCTCGATCGGAAGAATGGTCAGCATCGTGAATCGGGATAGGCAAAGCATCATCCTGGCAGGGTAAGGCATGCGATGCAGCCGGGCGCCGTTAGTGGGTAATCCTAAGAGGTAATACCGGACAATTCAGGGTGGCGCCTTCTGAAAATGTAGAGCATTTTTCTGATGTCCATCAGTGCTATATAAAAAACCCATCGCCACAATACAAGAGGCGTCGTTCACCAAACGGTCATGAATCGCTGGTCACCGTCCGCCCAGGTAAAGTACCTTCTGTCATCACACGTACCCTCACATCACGATAGGAAGTCGGAATGAGTAAGGTCGATGAGCTCGCCGCAAGGCTGAAACAAAAACAGGACAGCTGGGCCAAGGAAGACATCTCGGCAGACAAGGCCATCGAACTGTGGCCGACGCAGGTCTATGAGATGTACCACCAGATCGAGACCTGGCTGATCCCTCTGTCGGAGGTCGGACTGAGCATCCGGCGCGTGCCCACTCGCGTGTTCGAGAGCCACAGGTCCGGCGCCACCTTCAACTATGCCATCGACCAACTGCTGATCGAGGGCAACCACAAAAGCATTCTCCTCGACCCCATCGCCCGCTTCACCAGCGAAGGCTCGGGGCGCGTCGAAATCCATGGCATTGGCCCGCAAAGACACATGCTGCGCAACAGCGACGATCACGGCGAAGGGCATTGGCTGATCCAGGCAGCTCAAGCGTCCGCCAAAACCCGACCGGCTCCGCTGGCGCTCAACGAAGACGCCCTGCTGTCGGTGATCCAGGAAGGCCTGGAACTCTAGCCCTGGCCAACGCGGCTGCCCAACAGCGTTTGCGGCAGTCGCGCTGCAGCTTGAAACGGCCTCGCTCGCCGCTAGGTCCGTCGCGACGCGCAATACTCCACGACCACCTGGGACAGCCCCGCCACAACGCCATGATCAGCTTCGCCAGAGGTAAACAGTCGGAACTGCGCAGCAGGCAGCTCCGGCAAACCATGCTCCGGCCCCAGCGCCGCAAGCCCCTGCCCCAGTAGCCCGATCGCCATCGGCGCCACCGCGAACCCGGACAGGGCCGCAGCCTTCAAGCTTGCCGTGCTGGTACAGAGCATTGCCGTGCGCTGGGCGATTCCAGCCTGCGCCAGACACATCAACGCGGCCGCCCGATAGGGGCACGGTTCGGGAAACAGGGCCAATGGCAACGGTGCTGGCAATCGGCTCATGGCCTGTTGTTCGGAACAGCCCCAGACCAGCGGCTCTTGCCAGAGCAGCAGCCCCGCTCCGCTGGTGTCGCACAGCGAACCGATGACCAACTCGAGATCGCCCTGCTTCATGCGCTCGAGCAGCGTGCCGGGAATATTCACCTGAACGTCGATTTCCAGGCCCGGGTACTGCGCCGCGAACTCCCGCAAGGCCCGCAACAGACGCGGCTCGGCAAAGTCTTCGGCCATGCCGATCCGCACCCGACCGCGAAACGGCGAACGCGTCAGCTCCGCCCAGGCATCGCGATTCAAGGCGAGAATGGCTCGCGCATAAGCCATCAGCCGCTCGCCATCGGCGGTCAAATGCTGGGAACGCGTAGTCCGCGCGAGCAGCGGCTTGCCGACCTGCTCCTCCAGGCGCCGCAGATGACCGCTGACTGCGGACTGTGTCAGGTGCAGCCGTTCGGCTGCGCGACTGAAGCCCCCCTCATCCACCACCGCAACAAAAGTCTTGAGCAACAGAGCATCGAACATATGCTGTTTCGTGATCAATAAGCCGTTAATTCACAATTTATATTCTTTATATTGCTATGTTGCAATGCCCGGCACTCCCCATCCGAGATGCCGCCATGACTCGCCTACTGCACATTCAATGCTCCCCGCGCAAAGAGCGCTCCGCCTCGCAACAGGTCGCCCGCGGCTTTATCGACCGCTACCTGGCTCTCCACCCTCGCTGCGAAGTCAGTACCCTGGACCTCTGGAGCCTGGACCTGCCGGAATTCGACCAACACGCCATGGACGCCAAGTACGCCGGCCTGCAAGGCATCGCCCTTTCCCCCGCCCAGCAGGATGCCTGGCGTACCCTGGAAGCCCTTGCCGCGCCCCTGCACGACGCCGACCTGCTGGTGCTCTCGGTGCCGCTGTGGAACTACAGCATTCCCTACAAACTCAAGCACTTCATCGACCTGGTTTCACAGAAAGACCTCCTTTTCAGTTTCAGCGCCGAGCACGGCCTCCGTGGCCTATTGCAGAACAAGAGCGCTGTCGTCGCCTACGCCCGCGGCCTCGACTTCTCGCCGCAATCGGACACGCCGGCGCAGCGCTACGACTTCCAGAAGCCTTATGTCGAGGCCTGGCTGGGGTTTGTCGGCGTCAAGAATGTGCATGCGCTAATCGTGGAAAAGACCATCCTGGGGTACGAGGTGGATCAGCGAGCGCGACAAGAGGCGGTGAATCAGGCCCGGGAGTTGGCGGACAGGCTCGAATGATTCAAGCGCAGCGGAAACTCGACTGCCGATTGCGCCGTTGCACCCTTATGAAGAACGTGGACCTGAGGTCCGCGTTTTTTCCTGCACCCGCCACTCAAAGCCCCCTCATCCCACCGCCACGCGCGCGCCCAACCCCTGAACCCCATTCCTGATAAACTGCCCCTCCTTCGCCTCACCCATCCAGATTGCCCCATGCTCTTATCTCCTGTTTCAACTGCCTCGCCCACCCTCTCCCGCCGCTTCTCCGTGGCGCCGATGATGGATTGGACGCAGTATCTCGCTTGCCCCCTAGCCAGCTGAGACTACGCAACCTGGCGACCATCCTCTGTAGCAATTTTCTAGCTACCTTCTACGCCCACACTCGAAACGGTCATTATTCCCAGACTGGATCACCCGGCCCAACATCTCCTGGGAATTGCAAGCCCACGCTGCTGACAGAGTCGATAACCGAGCACACCAGATCGGTTATATGGGCACGGACTTGTTTTAGGTAGGAGACATCCATAGGAGTGTTGAAAACTCTCAGTTTTTTATCGACGAATAGAGGCAATGACTTGCCATCGGCATCCGGCACCTGCCAAGAACCATGGCACAAAACATTTCGTAACTGGGCTGCGCCGCGCAGGTCATCAATCAGTGTATTAGGATTAATAATCGGCTTCAGATGGTGGTCCCGAAGCGCCTTGCTGTAGGCATTGATGAGTCCACCGAGAGGATCAGACAGGGCCCGTTCAAGTTGGCTCTGCCATTTGCCGCAGGCTTCTTCCAACTCATCCTCAGCATGCTTACATGTCGCAGTAAGTGCGAAGATGGCCCGTCCCAATACTTGTTCTAAGAAACCGCATGTAGCTACGGTGCGACCCAGCTGCTCCCCAAAAATGCTGGTGTGTCGATGAGTTGGA
This sequence comes from Pseudomonas chlororaphis, assembly GCF_001921865.1. Lineage (GTDB taxonomy): Bacteria > Pseudomonadota > Gammaproteobacteria > Pseudomonadales > Pseudomonadaceae > Aquipseudomonas > Aquipseudomonas chlororaphis_D. Next base: position 529,761 of record NZ_MSCT01000008.1, on the reverse strand, counting down.
TAGTCACAAGGTAGGCTTTGCCGATCTAAACGAAATGGCTTGTCGCTCATGGTTTTTATCCGGCTTTATGGATAGGGACTCAAACCCCTTCATACACCCTACGGGCCGCTTAAGGCCCTAAAAGACAGCACTCTCCCCCCTTACCCCTGGCGTGCTGCAGCTAGTGGCGGCCCCGATTCTGCCCTAACGCCCCACCAGACTTCGCTGGGCTTGTGGTGTACCTGGTACTTCTTTCCTATCATCCGATATCGTTAACAACCAGCGGTCGTAAATCACGCTTAAGCCCCTGAGCCATTTCCTCCGTTTCACGTAGAAAACAGTCGAGACTGTACCGAGTATGCCAGCAGACCAGTCTGCAAAACCGATTGCCTCAGTTCCAGTGCACTTCTGAAGCTCGTCAAACCACAATGCCTGCTTGAAAGAATTTGAGCTAAGGCATTTTTTGCAGCGAACCCCGCTGGTTGTGAAGTGCTATTCAAGTCGTGGTTACTACGGCCACATGCAACCTGATCAGCGCGACGTGCGTAATGAGCGATCATTGGCTTTTTCCTAGCTAGCTCGTGTTCGCTTCCAGTCATTCGAGTTCCAGCGAATGACCATGATCTGTAGCGGTAGGACATAACAATATACGTGCTATAATTTTAGTCATTAAAAGAAAATTTTGCAGCGCAAATTTATTGGCAAAAACCCTCTTGAGGCTTCACAAAATACAGCCACACTGAGAACCGCGCTTACCGATAGAACTATCTCCATCATATAAGGCCTATACAGTATGACCTTGCCATGCGAAGAACACATAACTAAAGAGTTATTTACAAAAAGCAAACTTACCGTAGCATTAGCGCTCGCTTTTTCTTACAGCACTCAAGTACTGGCGGGCCTTCCAAGCGACCCATTTGGTACTTATGCTATCGCGGAGGCTGGCGATGCACTCAACATCACAGGCTCCTACGACGCTATTCTGGCACGTAATGGGGGCACTATAAGCTCTACCGGGGGCTTGATCCTCGGTGGATCCCCGATGTACGGAAACAACATTACAGCAACGGACTCGACTACACGCATCACTCTATCGAACGGAAAAATAGACTCGCAGGGCGATTTAGGAACTGGGGCTGTGAGTGCCCAGGCTGGCTCAAAGATCGAGCTTCACAACTTTACTATTGAATCCAGCGGGAGTAGTAAGACGGCGTTGCTGGCAACTCAAGCCAACACAGAAATTTTGTTTGACGGAGGGAATTACACGAGTAGCACCGCAGGTGACAGCCTCGCCACCAGCACTTACCAGGGTACTATTGAGCTTAACAATATCGTTTCGATAACTACGGGTGACAATAGCGGCCAAGTCTTCGCCGACAACGGCTCTCAGCTCAAGGTAAACGGCAGTAATTTCAGCACTAGTGGAAAGGAGGCAAATATTGCCTCCTCCAGTAGCGGCGGCACGATCACCATCACTGACACTCAAATGCTTACGGCGGGTGAGAGCTCTATTGGTCTTCTGGCCGATGGCATCGGCAGTACCATCCAAAATACCGGCGGCAGCATCACCACCACTGGAACAAACTCCCATGGAGCCCAAGCTCTAAATGGCGGCGCTGTTACCCTGTCGGGGACAACCTTACAAACCCAGGGCCTTGGCGCATTGGGCGTTTCCTCTCAAGGCACTGGCTCTACAGCCAACGTCACCGATAGCACCCTTTCTACTGCTAATGCCTCATCGGTAGTAGAGGCTCGGGATGCAGGCTCAATCACTCTGACCAATAGCCAAGTCAACGCCAGTGGCGTTGCAGGCAGTGGCCTGGTGGCAGTGGAAACAGGCTCTAATATCACCGTCAACGGCGGGGGCATCACTACCACAGGCGAGCAAGGGGCGGGGGCCTATGCCATCCGAGGCGGCTTAATTTCGCTGACAGATGCTCAGATCCTGACCCAAGGCGATAATAATGCGGCAGGGCTTGTGACTAACGAAGCAGGCTCTACGATTCAGATGTCTGGCGGCAGCATCACCACTGAGGGGGAAGGAAGCAGTGGCGCCTCTGCATTCGGCGCATCGTTTATAAAACTCGACAACACAACTGTACAGACCCAAGGCACAAGTTCTATTGGGGTTGCAAGCGGTTTAGGCGCCCAGTTGGAAAGTCTCAATAGTCGGGTTACAACGAACGGCCAGTACTCTCATGGCGCTTTGGTAACTGATAGTAGCAGTGTGCTTTTCTTAAGCAACACCACGATAAAAACCCTGGGCGAAAGTGCCAGGGGTGCCATTGCTCACAATGCCTCCTTGGTAAGTATCGGTGGCAGTATTTCCACCGCAGGGGGAAACGCTGCTGGTGTCTGGGCGACAACCGGCAGCGCGGTCACTTTGCAAAATACCCCAATCACAACGTCAGGTAACAACTCGATAGGACTGCTCGCAGAGGATGCAGGTACCAGCATTCAGAGTACCGGGGGCCAAATCACCACGACTGGTGTTCAGTCTCACGGTGCGCAAGCTCTAAACGGTGGCACTGTTACCTTGGCTGATACGACATTGCAAACCTCGGGCCTTGCTGCATTGGGCATTTCCTCCGAAGGCACCGGCTCGACAGTCACTGTTACCAATAGCACCCTTTCTACTGCTAATGCCTCATCGGTAGTAGAGGCTCGGGATGCAGGCTCAATCACTCTGACCAATAGCCAAGTCAACGCCAGTGGCGTTGCAGGCAGTGGCCTGGTGGCAGTGGAAACAGGCTCTAATATCACCGTCAATGGTGGAGGCATCACCACTACAGGCGAGCAAGGCGCCGGGGCCTATGCCATTAGAGGCGGGTCAATCTCGCTGACAAATACTCAGATCCTGACCCAGGGTGACAATAATGCAACAGGGCTAGTGACTAACGAAGCAGACTCCGCGATTCAGATGTCTGGCGGCAGCATCACCACTGGGGGTGAAGGAAGCAATGGCGCCTCTGCATTCGGCGCATCGTCTATAAAACTCGACAACACGACTGTACAGACCCAAGGCACAAGTTCTATTGGGGTTGCAAGCGGTTTAGGCGCCCAGTTGGAAAGTCTCAACAGCCAAATCATAACGAATGGCCAGTACGCTCATGGTGCCTTGGTCACTGATAGCGGTGTGCTTTCCTTAACGGGTACCACTGTAAAAACCCTGGGCGAGAGTGCAATGGGGGCCATTGCTCACAATGCCTCCTTGGTAAGTATCGGTGGCAGTATTTCCACCGCAGGGGGAAACGCTGCTGGTGTCTGGGCGACAACCGGCAGCGCGGTCACTTTGCAAAATACCCCAATCACAACGTCAGGTAACAACTCGATAGGACTGCTCGCAGAGGATGCAGGTACCAGCATTCAGAGTACCGGGGGCCAAATCACCACGACTGGTGTTCAGTCTCACGGTGCGCAAGCTCTAAACGGTGGCACTGTTACCTTGGCTGATACGACATTGCAAACCTCGGGCCTTGCTGCATTGGGCATTTCCTCCGAAGGCACCGGCTCGACAGTCACTGTTACCAATAGCACCCTTTCTACTGCTAATGCCTCATCGGTAGTAGAGGCTCGGGATGCAGGCTCAATCACTCTGACCAATAGCCAAGTCAACGCCAGTGGCGTTGCAGGCAGTGGCCTGGTGGCAGTGGAAACAGGCTCTAATATCACCGTCAATGGTGGAGGCATCACCACTACAGGCGAGCAAGGCGCCGGGGCCTATGCCATTAGAGGCGGGTCAATCTCGCTGACAAATACTCAGATCCTGACCCAGGGTGACAATAATGCAACAGGGCTAGTGACTAACGAAGCAGACTCCGCGATTCAGATGTCTGGCGGCAGCATCACCACTGGGGGTGAAGGAAGCAATGGCGCCTCTGCATTCGGCGCATCGTCTATAAAACTCGACAACACGACTGTACAGACCCAAGGCACAAGTTCTATTGGGGTTGCAAGCGGTTTAGGCGCCCAGTTGGAAAGTCTCAACAGCCAAATCATAACGAATGGCCAGTACGCTCATGGTGCCTTGGTCACTGATAGCGGTGTGCTTTCCTTAACGGGTACCACTGTAAAAACCCTGGGCGAGAGTGCAATGGGGGCCATTGCTCACAATGCCTCCTTGCTAAGCAGCGGCGGCAGTTTGTCTACCAGCGGTAACAATGCTAACGGTGTATGGGCTACGACCGGCAGTACAGTGAACTTGCAGGGTACGACAATTACCACTTCGGGAAATAACTCGATAGGACTGCTCGCAGAGGATGCTGGCACCAACATTCAGAGTACCGGGGGCCAAATCGCTACAACTGGAGAGACGTCCTATTCCGTTCAAGCTAAGAAAGGTGGGACGGTAAGTTTGGATAATGTTACAGCCTCAACGACAGGCGACAACACCCATGTACTGACCACTATTGATGGCGGTAACATCGCAGTACACACAGGTTCATTGGTCACTACAGGCGCGAACAGCTCAGCTCTGCTGGCTACAGCAGCTGACACTTCATCAGTGAGCAATGTTGTTCTGTCTAATACACAAGTCAGCAGTGCAGCGGAGGCATTTCGTGTCGACGGGGCACGTCTAAATCTGACGTTAAATTCTACTTCCGTTACAACCGGCAGTGGAGTTCTCCTCAATTCGATGACCGACACTTCCTCTCAAGGAGCCATAACACAACTCAACCTCATAAACAGCCAACTATCGGGTGATATAAATTCAGACTCAATGAGTAAAACGTCCGTGAGCCTAGCTCAAAATACACTCCTCACAGGTACTATCCGACAAGGTAGCGGTGTCACCATTGACGCTAGTAGTCATTGGAACATGACCGGGAGCTCATCCATCGGAGCACTCAACCATTTAGGCACTGTTGTATTTGAAAATACACCCGGATTTAAAACCTTGACTCTCGCGGGGGACCTCACAGGCCGCGGGCAATTTCAGATGAATACTGATCTCTCAGTCCATCAAGGGGACTTGCTGGTCATACAAGGTCAGGCGAACGGCGACCATACACTTATAATTGCTGATACCGGAAAGGAACCAGACCAAAGTGGTGGTCACTTGACAATGGTCAATACCCAAGGAGGTAGCGGTCAATTCACGCTCTTCGGCGGACACGTCGATGCAGGGGCATTTCGATATTCCCTTGAGCGCGAAGGCAACAACTGGGCCCTCGTTAATCCAGATATAGGCCCCCAACCATGCGAGGTTGACAACTCCTGCCCGCCAGTTGATCCAGAACCAAAACCTGAAGATTTAAGTAAGGGCTCAAACGCTGCTGTCTCCATGCAAACCGCACGTGCAGCCTTATGGAACGCCGAAACCGATGCCCTGATACAGCGACTCGGAGATTTGCGTCTGAGTCACGACCAAGGTGGTTTGTGGATACGTGCCATGGACACCCGCTACAAGTTTGATACTGATACTAGTCGACCCTTCAATCAAAATATCCATGGATTGCAGATTGGTGCAGATAAGGCTATCAGCGTTGAATTAGGGAAAGTTTATCTCGGCGGATTTGTAGGCGTAGGTGAGTCCCGTCAAGACTTCGGTGAGGGTGCGAAGGGTAAGATTGACAGTAAGACAGTCGGCGCCTACGCAACCTATCTACATGACAATGGTATATATGTGGACACAGTGGCAAAGTTCAGCCGTTACGACAACGACGTGAAGATGCCAAACAATCTCGGAAACAAGGTGAAAGGCTCTTTCGATAACAATGCTTATGGCGTCAGTGTTGAGGTTGGCAAGCGCTTTAATCTGGTCCAAGGCTGGTTCGTCGAGCCTCAAATACAGCTTTCCTCTGGCAGACTCCAAGGCGGGCGTTATTCCTCCTCCGATGGCTTACAGGTAAAGGCTGATGCCATAGACACTCTGCAGAGTCGAGCAGGCGGATTACTGGGCAACACAATCAAACTTAATAATGCCATGACGGTTCAACCTTACATAAAAGCTTCGTGGGTCACTGAACACCGTGGAGACAGCGAAGTTCGCATCAATGATGTGAAGCTAAAAGCTGAACTTCCCGGAAACCGTGGGGAAGCTGGATTTGGTGCTATTTTACAGCTTGGTAGTCAGCACAAGCTTTCGTTGGATGCTGAATACGCCAAAGGAAGCGGGATAGAGCAGCCATGGGCAGTAAACCTGGGCTACCGCTTTGCTATGTAGCCTAAAAATCAATTCAGCTATGTACATAGCCGAAAGACCTTCGACTTTTTTCAAAAGAACGCGACTCTCAAAGGTAACAATATTAAAAAGCGGAAAATTTATTATAGAAAACCTTCTTTATTGAGATAATTATGGGATATGGCGTTGGTTATGCGATATCCCATTTCCAAAAACAATCTGGGGAAGGAGACTAACTTGAAGTTTTTACATACCCCCTTCTCTACTTACTCCCGTGTAGAAACTTCTTTTGCATAAACCTGACAGGCCTTCAACGCGATCAGTCCTCGATCGCCTTCGTCCGTGATGGCGATAACTCTTCGAGCATGCGCTGGGTCAAGTTGGACACGTACGGCTCCATCCACCACGCCTGCGGTGCCGGCGGGCGCTCGCACCCCACCGTCACAATTCGAGGCGGCAACGGATCCGGCGTCGAGTAGGACTGACAACCGCAGATCAGCAGTAGCCAGCCGGTCGCGCAGGCGAACCTGAGCTTGTTGAGCATCGTTCATCTCCTTCCAGTGGGTTTGGTCCTGCACCTGCAGGCGGTCTTCCAGGGCGCGCCGGGCCTTTTGCTGTTCCTCGAGCTGGCCAAGCGCTGCCACCGCGGCGCCCTCCCGCTCTCGGCTGTGCGCCAGGCCTTTCGCCTCGAGCTGCAGCTCATACCCGGCTGCCTGCCTTTTCAGTTCTTCGGCCTGCCACCACCAGGCGAGGCGCGCACCAGCTGCAGCGCCGAGCACCAGGGCGAGCAGCGCCAATCGCGTTCCCAGGGACATCACATCAGCACCTGCTCGGCACGCTTGTAGATCGCCAGACGATCATCCAGCCCATTGAGCCCACCATTGATCCGTCGGGTGATGGCCTCGAACGCCGACGGCCCCTTGTCGGCCAGCGAGTTGAGGCCGGCCAGGTGCCAGAACCAGCCGGCCGAGTCGGCAGCATGTTCCGGCCGCTCGAGCAACTCGGGATGGTTGAGCAGATCGAGGCCCAGTGCTTCGCCGCAACGTTGGTAGTTGGCACGTCCGGTCACCTGGATCAGGCCACGGCCGCGATACTTTTGGCCGTCGCCGTCGGCCACGGGCGTGTTGCCCAACTGCGCAGCGAGCTTGCCGGTGTCGTACTTGGCCAGGTACTGATCGCCGCCCAGCTCGCGGACGTAGCGCAACTGACCAGACTCGTGGCCGACCTGGGCCAGAAACGCACGCTTACGCAGCGGGGTGACGATGCCCCACTTCACCATCGCCGCGTTCAGTACAGGAAGAAAAACGCCGGCTTGGGTGCCGGCGTTGGGGAGGATCAGTTGCAGTTGCTTGAGAGTGACAGTCATCTTAAATCTCCAGTAATGGCCGCTCAGGTCGGTTTCACGTCGACCACCTTCAGTGGCTTGTCGGATTTCTTTTTCTTGCCCTTGGCTTTCGCCTTGCCCTTCTTGCCGCCGTTGCACTCCACCGCGGTCGACCAGCCGGAGGCGTCAAAGCTCTGCTCGACGCTGTCGACCAGGTACTGGCCATCCAGCCCCTGCTTGAAACCCTGGGCGTTGATCAAGCGCTCGGCGAACAGATCGGTGCGCCCAGGCATCTGCAAGCGCACGCTGGCAGTGGTGCGGTTGAACGCGGCGAGCTTCGCTTTAGCCGCCTGTTCGGCTGCAGACTTGTTCGGGTAGATGTGTCGATCGGTGTGCACGCCCGGCAGCCCCGACGGGGCATCGTCATTACCCAACTCGACCACCTCCAGCTTCCCGGTCTTTTTGTCCTGATGCTGGGTCTTCACGGCCTTCTGTGCGCTGCGATCCCCAAGGCGGAACTGCCACCGACTCACGTCCGCCGGTGTGATAGTGATCACCCCAATGGCCTTGCCGCTGGCACTCTGGCTGGCTTCACGGGGCAGGACCAGCAGCTTGCCGTCTGCGACCTTCGCCGTGCAGTCGTACTGCCTGGCCAGGCGGGTGATGAAGTTGAAGTCCGACTCGTTACGTTGGTCGACGCGGTCGACCTTCGTCTGCACAGGACATACCGGTGTCCAGCCGTTACGGGCTGCGATGTCGCGAACAATCTGCGACAGCGGCACGCCCTCCCAGCTGCCACTGCGCGTGGTCTTGCCGCTGCCGCGCATGTCACTGGCCTTACCCCGGATGACCATCGTCTGTGGCGGCGCGGAGACCTCGATCTCGTCGACGGTGTACCGCCCAAGGCGAGCCAGCGCCTGGCCAACGTAACCCAGGTAGATCTCGATCCCCGCCCCCCGGGCCGGTAAAGCCACTGCGGCGGCACGATCATCGATCCGCAGCTCGAACTCGTCGGAGTCCATCCCTGGCTTGTCGGTTGTTCTCAGCAGCAACAACCGGTCATTGATCAGCGCCGTGATGTCCGCGCCATCAGCGACGATGCGAAAGGTGGGTTGCATAGGCACTCCAGAATGAAAGAACCCCGCACTGGGCGGGGCTCGTTGAGGACTTGGGGTCAGCCCCATAGCTCGATGATTTCGATCGTTGGCGGAGCAAGGTCGGGTAGCATGATCACCACCCCGGTGCGGTAGGGCTGCGGCTCATCAGCCAAGCCCGGGTTCTCCTGCAGCACCAACTCGACCGTCCCGTTAAGGTGCCCGTAGTGCTGGTAACACAGCGTGTCGAGAAGATCCCCTTCAGACGTTCTGCATGTCGTTGCCATACTTCACGAACTCCAATGAGAAACCCTGTTTGCGTGGGATGCCGCCAGCCAGCAGCGCGCCCTGTTCTTCATCGACGCTCAGCAGGCACCAGGTGCCGAGCACGTCGCCATAGCCCGTAACCAGGCTGACTGGCTGTAGCCGGCGCGCGATGGTGCGAAGGGTGTCCAGCTGCTTGATTCCCCCTTTAAAGCCGGGATAGATCACCCCCTTCAACGTGATCTTGTCCTCGCCCTGCCCGACCGCCTGCTGCGCGATATCCCGCGTCAGGCGCTCCTGTCCGGCCCAACGCGCGGCCGTCTGCCGCCGCAGCTCGTCGAACGCGGCGGTGTCCAGGTTGAAGTAGTAGGGCTGCTGCTTGGTATCGAGCGGCTGCAGGATCAGCAAGTGTGGGAAAGGCTTGATTGCTTCGGCCGCCGGCGTCGCCAGCGACGAGAACGCGCTGGTTGGCAGGATGTTGGCCAGCGACGGGCTAACCTGGCCGGCTATCCGGTTGATTGCCGCCGATGCCTTCCCAGCCTGTTCCTTCAGCGAACCAATGCGCTCTTGTACCGCCGCGGCGCCACTGACCACTTGGCTGTAGGTCGAAGCCACCCGCCCTACAGTGGATTGTGCTGCGCTGATCGCCCGCATCGTGCGCTGCAGCTTCTGGCCAATGGCCGGGCCAATGATCGGCAAACCCTCCAGCTCGGAGGCAGCCCCCGTCATGTCACTGACAGCACCGGTTAGCGGCCCAAGCATGCCGTCGAGGCTGGTACGGCCAGCCTCCCCCGCAGCAATCAACGACGACAGCGTCGACTGCATAGACTCCATGTAGGCCATGGTACCTCCTTAAACATGGGGTTGGTCGAACAGTTGCCCAGCAGCCTGCCGCGCAAGACTTTCCCGCGACCAGGTATCCCAACTATTGCGGATAAGCCCCTCGAGCGAGCGGAACAACTGCTGCGGATCCTTGGCATCGCCTTGAATGGTGATCGGCATATTCGGCATGTAGGAGAACTGCTGGTCGACTTTGGGCGGATCAGACTTGGGCTTGGCCTGCTCGAGCGCCTGAGCGACTACCGGAGCCGTCGGGGCCGGCGCCGCTGCTGCAATCGAGCGAGCCACGTCACCAGGCGCCGCGTCCTTGCCCTTGTCGGCCTTGGCCACCTGCTCGTCCTCGCCGAACAGCTTCTTGCCGAGCCAACCACCTAAGTCCTCCCCGCCCATACCGCCGAAGGCCGCACCAATGGCGCCACCGATGGCGGTACCGATGATCGGCACGACCGAGCCAATCGCCGCGCCTACAGCTCCCCCAGCCAGGGCACCGGCCAAACCACCCGCCGCGGTGCCGTAGCCTTCGGCTTTCTCGTTCTGAGTCTGTGCGTTCAGTGCCGTGTCTACCAGGGTCATCCCAGCATCGAGAACTTTCCCCCCAGTCAGCTTGCCGACTACCTTAGACACCTTGCCCGCAGCGCCCAGCATCCGCCCCATCCGCCCGACATCCGCAGCCGTGCTCGCAGCCACCAATCCGGCCGAAGCACCTCCACGCACCACCCGCCCGACTGAACTTGCAGCAGGAGATCTGCGCGTCGCCGCACCACGCCCCCTTCGCTGCCTACGACTGCGCCGGCCGCCTGGCTCTGCGCCCCCCATCGACGACCCCAGCCCGCCGAGATCCTTCGCGTTGACAACGAAGACTCGCTGCGGCTCATTACCGAGTACACCGCCTGTATCATTGGCAGCAGTACCACCAAACACTTTGCCCAGCACGCCAAGGCCGGCATCCACCACCTTGTTGCCGGTCTCAGGAATGCCGCCACCGCCAGCGGCACTACGCCCCATTCGCCGGCCACGCGCAACATTCAAGACCCCGCGCCCGATCTTCGCCGTGCTGTACAGAGTGAGCAGCGCACCGATACCAGCAGTGATGCTGGCAATGCCCATCACTACGCCTGGCGCCTTGTCCGACAGTTCCGTGAGCTTGTGCGCCACGAACGTGATGCCCTGCCCGAGCTTGTCCGTCACCGGGCGGATGGCGTCGCCAACACTACGCATGCTGTCATCGATCGACTGCAGCGTCTCTTTCCAGATCTGCGACGACGTCTCGCGCCGCTCGGCCAAGTTCTTATCCAGAATCCCGGTGGCCTTGGTCGAGTCGTTTTTCAGCTGGGTGTACAAGCCCCTGTTCTGCGCGTAGGCGGTCAGCGCCGCCTTGACCTGCATATCTGCGAAGACGTCGCCGGTACGCAGGCTTCTCTCCAAGGCTTCCAGCGCCGCCGTAGCCTTCTCCGGGTCGACCTCCTTGTCGATCTTGGCCTGAGCCTCTTTCATCTGCTGGGCTTTCTTCGGGTCGGTCTTCTCGACGTACTGCGTCGCCAACCCCATAGACGCCTCAAAGATGTTCATGCCCTTTTGCAAGCCGGTATTCAACGACTTCTGGTAGTCGATCCCGACCTTTTCGTAGTTCCTCTGAATGTCGCCTGAGCCGATCTTCTCCATCCAGTTCTTGAAGTTGTTCGCCGCTTCGTCGGAGCTGCCGGCGGTCTTCATCTGCACCTGCAGCATTGCTCCCAGCGACGTGACCGCATCCAGACCAGTGACACCGCCTTTCTCCATACCGGCCAGCAGTTGCGGGAACCACTTGGCCATGTCGGACGCCTCGAAGGACCCCGCCTGGCCTTGATAGGCGATGGCCTCCAGGGCCTGCTGCATGACCTTGGGGTCTGTGATCTTGGCGTTCTGCTGCAGCGCCTGGATCATCGCCGCCGTGTCGACGCCCGACGACCCTTGGCCGATGGCAAATTTCGCCGCCGTCGGCGCGTAGGCCATCGCTTTTTCCACGTCCATACCGGCGCCGACCAATTGGTTAATCAGGTCCGCCACATCATTGCGTGACATCCCGGTATCGCGCGCGGTGTCGATCACCGACCGACTCAACTGGGCTTCTTGCGGCTTATTGACGATGTCTGACTTGATCGCAATGTCGCGAATGATCGCTTGGTAGTCCGCACTGATCTTCGTTGGAATTGCGGCCATGCCAACGCCGACAACCGCGGCACCGATGGTCGACTTCAGCGAAGACTTGCCCGCATCAATCTGCTGCCGTCCCTTCTGCTGCAGATCAGTTGCCTTCGCTTCGCGCCCAAGGCGCTGATACTCCCGGGCCAGACGCCCGACCTCGACGCCCTGTTTCTTCAGGGCATCGAGATTGCCCTCCAGGCGACGCAGCAGGCCGGATGCCGCGGCCGACCCACTGTCATGGGCCTTCTTCCATTCATCCCTGAGCTTGATCGTTTCGCCGATGGTGCTCTTCAGCACCTTGGCCCGATTGCCCTTGTCCTCGAGCTTTTTGATATGCCCCTGAGCAGTACCGAATGCAGCACCGAGCGATGCTGCAACGGCGCCGCCAATTTCCAGCGCGATCGCTAGCTTTGCCATGCGCTACCCTCCTGCAGGCTCAATCCGTGAGCCACCAGACGATGTCTATCCAGGACATCACAGAGATCTCTGCTGCCGAGAAGCCCAGCTCCGCAGCCAACCGTTTGGCCAGCTGCTTCTGGATCTGCGGGTCAAAGCTCGTCGTCTTGCACCAGGCGAAAATAGCCGGCCTGTAGACGGGTGTAGTCCTTCAGGGCCAGACCTTCGAGATCCTTAACGCTGACTTCGGCCAGCGAGGCGAACAGATTCAGCTCACGCTGCTCATCATCACCATCGGCGGTGACCTGGGCGGCGCGAATATCTCGAACAGTCGGTGCCCGCAGGGTCAACGTATCGACCTTGACGCCGTTGCACTCGGTCGGCTTGCTCAGTTTTACAGTGACGCGGTCGACGTCGACCTGCAGGAAAGCGGGGATTTTCTTGGTCATGAGGTGTTGTCCTTGTGAGTGAGGGTTTACAGGCCCAGGGCTTGACGTTGTCCAGCGAGCTGGTCGACGCCGTTGATGACGCGTTTCATGCCGAGGGCATCGATCTCGTAGACCACGCGACCGTCGACCTCGAGCTTGTAGTAGGTCACTGCGACGCTGTGCTTGATCTCGGCCTTGTCGCCTGGCTTCCAGTCGCCCATGTCGACCTCTTTCAACGCACCGCGCAGGGTGACGATGACCGCGGTGATCTTGCCCTTGAGGCCCTTGTAGGCCCCGCGGAAAGTGCCGTTGAAGGCAGTGCCATCAGCCAGGCCGAAGAACTTCAGCGACTCGCGGCGAATGCCGGCAGTAGTGAAGCCGGCCTCCTGCTTTTCCATGCCCTGGTCCTGCTCCACCGGCATGTCCATGCCGCCGCCTCGATGCTCTTCCATCTTCAGGGTGAGCTTGGGCAGGGTCAGGCTGGGCACGTCGCCCTGGAAACTGATGCCATCGACGAACAGGTTCATGTTGGCCAGCGTTTCGGGAATCATTGCCATCGGGTTCGCTCCTTATGCGGCGTTGTTGTCGAGGACTTCGGTCAGCCACTGGTCAGTGACCTCGACGCGGAAGTTCGGGTTTTCGGCAGGCGGGACGTCGGTGAAGCGGATGTTCCAGTACACCTTGCCCTGTCCCAGTTGGCTGGCCGTGTTCAGCTCAGGGTCCGCAAAGACCTCGAAGTTGATAATCGCGCCCTGGTTCTTCAGGTCGCGCATGAAAGCCTGCAGGCCCTCGGTGACGTCCTTGACGTAAGTGGCGGTGATCGATCTGTCGACCGCCCATTTGTGGCCGTACAGGATTGCGTCCATGACGATGTCCATGGTCCGCACGCGGGTAACGAAGGCCCATTTCGGATCGCTCGACAGCGTGCGGTTGCCCCATAGGCGGTAGCCGTCATCGCGGATAATGGTCGTCACGTTGGCGTTGTTGAGCAGGTTGGCCCGGCAGGTCTCGTCACCGTCGAGGAACTCGATCGGGCGCGTGGTGCCAGTGATGCCGACGAACTCCTTGTTCGACGGCGAGGCCCAGAACCCGTACTCGCTATCAGTCCAGGCGAACAGGCCGGCGACATAGGCCGAGCTGGGCGCATTAACTGTTGCGCTGGTCTCCGTGTCCCAGTACTGCACACCGGGGTCGACCAGAAAGGCTCGCTTGGCACCAAACTCCCCGGCGTAAGCGATGACCGCTTCGTCGGTGGTGTTCGGGCCGTCGAGGATGGCAAGGCCGCGCAGCCTGTCAGCCAAGGCCACCAGTGCGGTGCCGACGGCCTGGGTCGCGCTGTGCTTCGGTGTCACCAGCAACCGCGGCTGGGCGTTGAAGCGGCTCTTGCCGTCGAGCAGCGCCTGCAGTCCAGTGCGGGTACCGTCAGCCTTCGTGCCACCGATGATCGCCGAAACTTGCTCCGCAGGATCGGCCAGCTTTTCAACACCGCAGGCTACGATGACCGCCTTGGCTCGGGTGTAAATCGCCAGGCACGCCTTGGTGATCGCAGCATTCGGACCGAACGCCGCGACCGCTTCGCGCTCACTGGTGATCACCACCAGGTCATTCGCTTTGGCCTTGGCGTCAGGGCCAGGGGTGAAGGTGTCGACCAAGCCAATGATCGATGACGACGGAAGCGCGATGGTGCGCGCTCCGGTGTCGACATTCGTTACGGTAACGCCGTGAAAGAAACCACTCATTAGAGTCTCCAGAGACGAAAAAGCCCCGCGGATGCGAGGCAGTTATGGGGAGGTGTTACGAGAAGCGGAAAAGAAAACGCCCCGTCAGTGCGGGGCGTTTATTGGGTTTCGGATTCAATCCAACCAGGTGCAACTGGCCGGTGTACATGATCAGGAAAATCAGGTGACTGCGGCCAATCGCGCAGCAGCTGCATGTATGCGAGCAACTCGCTGTACTGATCAGCCTTCAGGCTGGTTGGTTGTGATAGCTCAAGCTCGTCGCGGTGGCGCTCCCTCAGCCACTTCACACGGTCAAGTTCCGCGTCTCGCCACCAACGTTCCTGATTCACTATCGCCTCAGGATCTGGCGTTGGCTCGACCAGCACCGGCCGGCCATTGTCGCCAATCGCAATGTCCTGGCCGCGAGCCTCGCCAGCCAGCAACAAAATTTTCTCGGCCCTGGTGATTTCAATGGCGTCCGATGGAATGCTCTTTGCCGAATAAATTGCAGTGTCAAGAAAGCCGCGGGACGCTGGGTGATAAAAGTGTGCCATTTGAGAGATCCCTTAATAACCCACACACCACCAGCTGATTTCGCCGGCGGATGATGTGTAATTGTTCTGCAGACGAATAACGGACTTCGATATGAACGCTGCACCAGGCGCGAACGCGCTTGCGGTAATCATGTTCGGAAAGTTCATTGACGCAGAAATACGGAACGTGTCATTTGGGAAAGCCAGCGGAAGAGATACATCGCGTGTCGGCCCCTGAGCGCCTCCGGACGCGGTAGCGACCGGGACGTTTGACGCAATGCCCCACTGAAATATCAGCCCTCCCAGCCAAGCCGGCAACGCGACATACCCCGTTGGGGCGAGCAGTATTGCAAAGCCCATCCGCAGCTTTTTGGGTGTCACGATTGTTGAGTCGTCAACCCCAGCATTCACCAGCGTCTGGGTCGCGATACGGGCAATCCCGAGAACGCTTTCTGTCGCTTGTATCACTTTCGCAGCGATGGCCTGGAACACCCTCAGCGCGCTCATCGGCTTGTTTGTGTCGGCCCCTGCCTCAGCCTCCGGCTGACTTGCAAAGCCCACCCCGTAGCTTGCCAGCGTGGTCGGTGTGCCGGTGATGCCGCCCCAGGGAACACCGCTCAGGCCTGCACCGTTGGCGGTCAGTGGCCCCGAGATATAAACACCATCAGCCTTCACGCGAACACCGGGGCCGAATTCCCAGGGCACACCACTCAACCCCATGTACAGCGTGTTCACCGAGTCACCATTACCCCAGGCGCCAAAGCCGGAGAGGATGTTTCTAGACACCCTGCTCACAGCATGAAGGCCGCCGGCCCAACTGGCCGAATCCGCCGCGACGGTCGTGATGCTGCGGGCATTAGTAAGGTTAATTGTCCCGGCTACGTCGCCACCGGTCACGCTGTTCAGCGCGTCAGTGATGCCGTACCCACCCAACGTTGTCGGGTTACTGCCAGCAATCACGATACCCCGACTATTGATCTGGACCTTGGTGTAGGTTCCCGCAGCCTTGTTCGCTGGCAATACATTGGTGATGGCGGCATCAACATAGGAGCGAGTTGCCAGAACAACGCTCGGGTCAATCTTCAGCTCGACGTTCGCCGTGTTACTGACGATCAGGTTCATCCGAATGACTTGCGTTCGCCCAGAGCCCTGGCTCAACAGGGGCTTGAAGCTGGGCGCACAGTTCGCCACCGCGACAAGATCGCCGGCGGCATCATAAAGGCCGATTTCACGAATCCACCAGCCGCCCACGTTCTCGGGGATGACTTGCTCGGCGATGATGACGTTGGCGTTGTTCGGGTCGACTTTCACCTGATTCAGGGGCGCGCGGCGGTTCTCATGAATCAACTTCGTTTGTTGCTCGCTAGGAATAGGATCCGCGCCGTTGGCATCACCGACGCCCATTTGGGCAAAGGTCCAGGGGATGCCCAGGGCATCCGCGTTTGCCTGCTTGGCCTTGCCGATAGCCGTGAGAATGGCGAAAAACTGGCTGTTCTGGTCTGTCATGGGTAAATATCCATCGTGTCGATGTTGTGTTCACGGCCACCCAGGCGGATGTATCCGCTAACCTCGATGTCACGTTGCATTGGGGGATACACATCAATTTCGTCGCCGTCGGTGACGCAGACGCCGATATGCACCGTGCCGGCGGTTTCCAAGCTGATAGCCAGGCCGGTCAACGTCCGGCTCACGGGCTTGGCGTCGTCGATCAGGCGCTCCAGCTCTCGATACATCTCATCCGTGATGCCGGTTTCGAGGACGCCCACTTTTAACGCGAAGGTGCCGGGCACACCCCGCGGCTGGGTCTGCCACCACTCGACAACCTCAATCAGATAGCCCAGCGGCTCAACAACCCGGCGCAAAGCCCCGATGGTGCCTTTGTGCGCATGGATGTAATACGAGGCCTTGATCGCCGCTCGCTTGACCGACTCGGCCCAGTTCGGATCCCAACGGTCAACCGACCAGGCCCAGGCCAAATACGGCAACAGATGAACCGGACAGGTGTCAGCGTTGTACAGCGTCCGAAGCGGGATCTCGGTCACTTCTTCCGTGGCGACTTCAACGCCCCGCTCCAGCAGGGTACTGTTCAGCGGCAGCAGGCTTTTCATGTCAGCTACCCCGCGTCACTTTGATGTCCTCACACCAGGCCGCCTGCGCTTTGGTGGGACGGATATCCGACCACCCCACCAACTCCACCCGGCTGACACCCGCAATATGCAACTGCGCATCTACCCCTGACCGCGCGACCTCCAATCCCAAGCGACGCCTAGGGTTCACCCAGGCCCGCAAGCGTTGCTCACATTCGGCGAGAATCGCTTCGTTCTCCGGTCCTGTACCCGACATGTAAACAAGGGCATCGACCCGATAAGTCAGGATCTGGGCAGACTGGACCGTGAGCCGATCGGCAACGGGGCGTACATCGTCGTCACTCAGATGTAGGCGCACCGTCTCCAGCAGCTCAGGCGGAGCCAATCCTGTGCCCTCCAGGTCCAGCACGGTTACGACTACTTCAGCCGGGGCCGGGCTCTCTGCTGTGGCATCTGCCACGCGTCCCGAAGCATTGCGGGCATGCAGGATGTAGCTGTTTCGAGGCCCTGCAGTGGTGAGCCCCTCATAGACCAGTTGCACGCGTTCCCGCAGTGCATCGTGGGCTTCGAGAACCTTCTCCACCGGAGGTACCGCGTTCAGATCCTCAGCCTGCACCACCAGACGCTTCAGGTTTACATTGGCGGCCAACTGGTCAAGGTCGGCCCCCTCTGCATAAGCCAGTAGCAGCGCCTTCGCAGCATCGTTGACCCGTGCACGGTTCTGCATCCGGCGAAACGCTCCCAGCTCTAGGAGCTTGGTGATAGGGTCGCTCTCGAGCAGCGCGTCCCACTTGTCGTCCATGTACTCGCGGAAGCGCTGCAGCTCTTCGCCGTAAATCTCCTCGAAGTCCAGGCTCTCCAACACCTGCGGCGCCGGGAGCTGCGATAGGTCCACTGCGCTCATACACTCACCTCCATCACTGCGCTGTCACCCAGGTACTCGCCAGTCAGCTGCAAGCTGATCTGTCCGCCGACAACGGCCACAACGCGCACGCGCTCCAGCCGCAGCCGCGGTTCCCAGCGGCCCAAAGCCCGGGCGACCTCAGCCTGCACCGCGCTCTTCCACCCTTCATTCACCGGCAAGTCCACGTAACGCCGCAGCTGGCACCCGTACTCGGGACGCATCCGCCGGCTGCCAACCGTGGTACCGAGAATGTCCTCGATGGATTGCCGCAGGTGTGCCAGGCCGGAGACCGGCTGCCCCGTTCGACGATCCATGCCGATCACGGTCAGGCCTCCTTAAAGTCGGGCCGGTTACGCATGTAGGCCAGGCCAGAGGCATCATCGCCCGCGAGGGTGACCTGCCCTCGTACAACCTCGAGTACCAACCAATCCGGCAGGACCAGCGTGCGCCGGGTGTACTCCTGATCAATGAATGTGACCGCCTTGCTGGATTGTGGTGAGGACTCGACGGCCTCACCGGCTTCTTTCTGTGTCTTGGCCATGGAACCTCCAGGCATAAAAAAGCCCGCGCTGGGCGGGCTCTGGTCAGTGTTTGTGATTCGGCGTGTTGCCGGTGGTATCGATGATCCGGCCACCGCCGTTGATGTCGCCTGTCACTGTTAGCGTGCCGTTGATCGTCACCGGACCAGTCAACGTGATCGTGTCGGCCTGCGCGCTGATGCTGCTGGACTTCGCCGTGATGGCATCGTCCGTCAGTACCGCCTGCGAGGCACCCACCTGGACGGTCACAGTGCCGCTGGGCAACTGAATGGTGTAGCTCTTGGCCTGCCAGTCGTAGATCAGCGAGCCGCCATCCTCGAAGCGCCAGGTCTCGACGTGGTCGCGGTTGTCCGGCTTGGCACCGGCGTTGCCGTACAGCCCCGGCACGAAGGTTCCCTGAGCGGGCTCGCCGCTGGGACTGATCAGGACGCCCTGCTCGTTCAGGCTCGGCGCCCGCCAGTGGCGTGCCTTACCCGCCGCCTGGCTGTGCCAACGCACCCAGGCGCTGGTCCAGCCGCTGCCGTCCGAGACCCGGACCATCGCGGCGACAAGATCGACCGCGACCACCCGACAAGGGATCACCAGGCTGGCCAGCATGCGGTCGTGCATTGCAGATGCGTAACTCACGCCATGGCCTCCGGTGGCAGGTAACTGCCTTCACTGCCCGGGCCGGTGTCAGGGACGAAGCCCCAAACGATCGAGCCGGGCGGCTGGTTGGGCCACGGCCATTCTTCCTCGCCGAGATAGATGATCTGGGTCCACTCGACCACCCATGCGGCCAATGCATCCAACTCCGGCCTGCTCCAGTCGGGCTCCGCGCGCACCAGCTGGGCCGGCTCAACCTCGATGCCCCAGGTTTGCATACGCAGCAGCACCGCCAACTGAGCAGCAATAAACGCCACGACGTGTAGATGATTGTCATGCTCGGTACCGACAATCGCCCGTGCCTCGAAGCGCGCCTCAATCGCCACCTCGCCCGTGCCTGGGTCATGGTCAGCGGGCTCGAACCCGGAAAGCTCCAGAACAATTCCAGGGACATCGATGCGTTCAAGCATCCCTGGCATCGTGCCCACGTAGTGCAGGCCAGGAATGGCCTGAGCGATGGTCGCCTCCATCGCGGCATACACCCTCGCCAGAGGGATCGGATCATCAGCCATTACCAGTTCTCCGTGTGAGCTTGTGTATTTCAAAGTTCAGCTCTTGCTCCATCACCACCAGCAGCCGCTGGTGAGCTTTGTTCGTCCAAGAGCTGAAGTGCGGCCTGACCTCCTCGAGCGAGATCTTGGCCTTGGCCAGTGGAAAGCGGCTGTCGTTCTCAGCAATCCAGCCCGAGCTACTCCCGCCCGCTCTGGAAACCTCGCTGTCGGGGTAGTCGCTCGCTTTGAAGTGCTTGCTGGCCGTGCGGATCCAGATGTCCGGCTTGCCGCCATACACCTGCCGATAGAACGCCCCCTGATATCGCCGTCCCGCTACCGAGACGCCGGAGCGGGTCTCTCTGGCCCGGCCTGCTCGGCTGGCCTCAATCGGGTTGAGACCAAACCACAGCCTGCCCTGCCCGTTGCTGCCCACCGTGTAGGCCCGCAGGCGCTGCCGCACCGCCGCGATGGCAATGCGCTCCTGCTGGCCTACAGAGCGAGCAACGTGGGTACGCAGCCAGCGCAACGTCTTGTTGATGGCCCGTCGCTGGGCGGCGTTGACTGCCTTGGGCACCAGGCTGGCAAACTGCTCGAACCCCTTCACCTGCCGAGGGTTGGCCTGAAGCGTGATCAGGCCCTCGCGCGAGGACTGCTTGTGATAGCTGCCGACGCTCATCGCACCTCCCGCAAAGCGAAGTTGATCCAGCCCGTACCATCCGGGTCCCGTCTGGCGATGACATACCGCCCACCGCCATCCGCAGGTGCAAGATCACAGACCAGGTGCAGGCCTTCCTTGATGCCCGCAGCATTCCCGACACGCACGGAAAAGACCGGTTGACGCAGACCGGTGTTGATCGTGCCGACCTTGGGCTGCTGCCACGGCACGGACATGAACCCCTTCACCGGCTCGTCGAAGCCCTCGATCTCGACCTCATCGCCCAGCTCTTCCAGTAGCGCAGCATCCATGCCTGCCACCTGATCGCGGAAGGCCACGATCAGTCACCGCCTTCCTGCTCACCTTTCGGCAACTGGCCGCGGCGAACAATCTTGCCCTCGTCCAACAACAGCTCGGCGACTTCCTTGCTGGGCGGGTCGTAAACCTCACCCTGGCGGATCACTTTGGCGCCGTCCTGAAGGCAACCGTCTACCACTACATATTCAGTTTTCGCAGCCATGTCACACCACCTTCGCGTAGAGGAAAGCATTCGGTTCCAGCAGGCCGGCCAGAGGAGCCGACTGGATTTTCAGCCAACGCACGCTTGGTTCATCGGTGACCCAACTCTTGGGGAAGCGCGTTGCTTCGACCAGACCACTCTCGATGGCAGCCAGATCCTGAATGGCCGCATAGAGCATGGCGTTGCGGGTCGAGGTGGAGCCCAGGATCAAGCCGCCGGCAGGAATCACCGGTTGCTCGTCATCGGCCGCGTCCAGGTACCACTCGTCATAGGCATACAGATCGATGCCCGGATCATTGAGGTAGCCAAGGTAGGTCACCCCGTCCGGCAGTTCTGCAGGCTTGATCAGGCCCATGTCCACGCGCCGACTGTTCAGCTGCGCCAACACCGTCTTGTTGCCTTGGAAGGCGTCCTGCGCCTCGGCGCTCAACACCGCTACGTTTGCCGAGCGGCCGGAGTCCTTGGCGATCAGACGACGCCACTGGCGCAGATTGGCGATCGGGTCAGAGGCCTCGGTGTTCCAGCGACCGGTGGCAAGTGTGACCTTGTGGGTGTCTTCCATGAGGAAGTCGATGGTGTCATCCACCCCCTCGCCGACTACCTGGATACGCCCGGTAGTCAGCGCCTGGGCGCACATCCACTCCTCGCGGCGGGTGATCTCGTCATCGAGATCCACCAGGTCACGGCCAAGTCGTTCACCGGCTCGCTCAAGCGCAGTACGTGTCGAGAATGGGTTCTCGCCGGCACTACGTTTCAGGATCAACTCTGCACGGGTTTCGCGCTTCGGCTGAATGTACGGCGGCTTGTAGGTCGACGAGCTGATGCCGGTACGCTGCGACACGCTGCCTGGCAGGGTCGGGTGTACGAACGGCGCCATTTTGCGTTGGCCCTTCACGATGTCGATGGTGACCGCTTCGGTGCCGAAGGTCTCGGGAAAACCGCCGTTGAAGAAGGTGTTCATGAGGAAGCGCCGCGGCGTCGCCATCTGCTCGACGGCTTCCAGCATGGTCAAGGTGTCGAAAATGTCAGTCATGGGTGCTCCGATCAACGAATGAAGAGGCAGAGAGGACGCAGCGCGGCCTTCGCAGCGGCGAGGCTCAGCCCCTCGCCAAAGGTGAGTTGGCTGCCCAGCACCTGGCCGGTCAGGCGGATCGGCGCGCTCTTGGCGCCGTCGGTGGTGTCGACGTCCTGGTCGAGGATCGCCGTGGGCTTCTGCGAACCGTCCTCGGCCGCGGCCTTGCACAGCAGGTATTCACCGCTGGCAGTGACCTGGCCCAGCACCGCGCCGCGGGCCAGCTTCTGGCCAGTTGCGATGACACCGGTGTCCATCACGATGGGGAAATCGCCCGCCGAGAGCTGGCTCGGCTGGTAGGTCTTGCGTTCAGGGTTTGCCATTTGGGGCTCCTATTAGCGGCGCGAGGCGCCTGCAACGATTGCGCTGACGGCGGCCTTACGATCACCTTCCTTGCCGCCTGCGGGTGGGGTAGCACTGGTGACGCCTTGGGCATCACTCTTGATGCCAGCCAGCGAGATACCGCGATCCTGAGAAGCCTTGAACAGCACCAGGGCGGTGGCCTCGACCGAACTACCGTCGTCGATGGCCGCGTCGATTTCCTTCTCGAAGCCTTTGACGGCCAGGGCGTTGATGCCCTTGATACGATCACGCTCGGCGGTGGCAGCCTCGGTGCGGATCGCCGAGGTGTCAGGCTGATCGGCCTGGGCGATCTCGATGGTGTTGGGGTCGGTGCCAGCGGCAATCGCCGTGCGCAGTTCTGCTGTGGTCTTGACGGTGGTCATGGTGTGTATCCTCGGGGAGTTGAGGGCCGGCTTGGCCAGTTCAGTGATCAGGGATTCGAGCGAGCCCACGCGATGGGCCAGGCCGTGCTGGACAGCGTCGGCGCCGACACGGATCCCGCCGTGATCGCCCATCTCGGGCACTTTCTCGGCTGCTACGCCGAGGTTGCGGGCAACCTTGCCCACAAAGACTTCGCCCAGGGCGTCGATGGTCTCGCCCATCTTGGCGCGGCCCTCCTCGGTACCGAGGTCCAGGCGCTTGTTGGGGGCATTGCGGCTGACGATCTGGTAACGGGTTCGTCCACTCACCTTCTCGTTCTCGACTACCGCCTCAACGACCACACCGATGCTGCCGGCGAGGCTGGCTTCATCGATGACGATTTCGCTGGCTGCCGAGGCGATCCAGTAGGCCGCACTGGCCCCGATACCGCCGATGTACGCGACGATGCGCTTACGCTCACGGCCGGCGTAGATCATCTCGGCCAGCTCGTTGATGCCCGCCGCGACACCGCCAGGGCTGTCGATGTTGAGTACGATCGACCTGACCTTGGGGTCATCCAGCGCTCGCTGAATGTCCGTGGCCAGGACCTGCGTACTGGTCGCACCGCTGATCTCGGTGAACAGGTTCGCGTAGCGGAAGATCGGTCCAACGACCGGTACCACTGCCACGCCGTTGCGCATGGTCACCTTGCGGGTGTCCTCCAACTGCTCGCCACGCTTGGTCGCCAGCGCCATCGGATCGCCCATGCGGTCGGAGATGGTCAGCAAGTTGTCCAGCGCGTCGGGCAGCATCAGCCAGGGCTGCGAGGCCGCCAGCTCGAGTGCTCGAGGCATGTCTATTCCTCTTCGGGGTTGGGGTCAGGCGGAGACTCAAGCCCGCTCTTGGGCAGGGCCTGCATGTTGTTGGCACGGCGATAAGTGATTTCGCGGGTTCGCTGACGAATGACCTGCTGCCAGGGCTCGCCAGTCATCGCTGCGGTTTCCAGGGTCTCGTTGCTCACGCCGATCTCGATGCGCTTGCCGGCAGCGTTGGCTTCCTTCAGCTCGTCGATGGCCCCTCGCGCTGGCCCGATCCAGATGGCCTGGCAATAGGCTTTGCGCCTGGCCGGAGCGTTGTATCCGGGCAGGTCGATCAACCCACGTGCTACGGCCTCATCGATGACCAGCTCGCGGCTCGGCTGGCAGAAGTCGCAGGCCAGCCACCAGCGGCGCAAGCTGTAGAAGCGCCAGGCCTGGAGCATCGCAGCACGGGCCGCGCTGTAACTGCTGCTGTAGTGCAACAGCAGCTCTTCCAGCGGCAGTTCCAGTGCCGCGCCGATCTCCTTCACCACCGCGGTAAAGAACGGGTCGAACTGGGCATTCGGGCGACCGGGGTTGGCCACCATCGGCTCCTCTCCCACGCCGAGGTCGACGATGGCGCCCTCACCCAGGGCAAGCGTACCGTCAGAGGTGTCATCCCCTCCGGGCTGTTCTTCCGTCAGAGCCGACATCGGCAGGTTGCCGGGGTTGAAGTCATTGCCCTTCTTGATGAACACGGTAAACATCGCCGAGATCACTGCCGCCATCAGCTCGGCGCTGCTGTAGCGCTCCAGCTTCTGCAGGGGCTCCAGCACCGGGGACAAGTAGGGTGCGCCGCGCTTCTGCCCTGGTCGCTCCTTGTCGGCCATGACGTGCAGCACGCGACGCCGTCCAGTCTCAGCACCGAACACGGCCAACCGCTCCCAAGACAGCGTTTTTCCCGCCAGATGCTCGCCGGGGTAGCCGGAACACACGTGGTACGCCACCGGCGAACCCAGCCCGTCGAACTCGACACCTTCCACCAGGTCCGCGCGATCCATGCCGCCGTTCGGGTTGCCGACACGGTCGGACTCGATCAACTGCAACCGCGTGCTGAAGATGCAACCGGGACGCTCCTGGTCCGGGCTGGCCACGAACACATCGCCCGCCACCATCGACGACACCAGCACCAGGGCCTGCAGCTGGTAATGGTTGAGCGTTGCCTCGGCGTCGCACTCCCGCGGGTCATCGGCATACAGCGACCACAACCGGTCCAGTTGAGCGTTGAGCTGTTCGGCCTCCTCTTCGGTCAAGCCCAGCGCTTCATGATCGACCTGGGCACGGCAGACCAGCCCCGTGCCCACAACGTTGGTGCGCAACCGCGTGATTGCCGCGCGGGCCACCAGGTGGTTTCGCATGGCATCACGCGAGCGCGCCACCAGCATGCGGCGCTCACTCTGATTGAAGTCACGTCGTGGGCTGCCAAGACCAGGCAGCCAGCTGGCTACACTGCGCAACACCCGAGACGCGCCGCGCCAGCGGGTTTCAACTCCACCGCCGCCGCCCTGAGCGACGATCTGTTGCCCATCGACCGATGCCCTGGCCACTCGGATCGCTTCGGTCATCAGCTGCTCGGCAGCCGACTCCTGTTTACGGAACGGCCACATGGTCAGAGCCCCATGTAGGAAATGCGGTTACGACCCCGGCCCTGAAGCGTTGCCTGTTCTGCGGCGACCTCTTCGGCGTACTGTTTCTCCAGCAAGCGCAAGCTGTTCAGCTCGGCCAGCTGGACCTCGCGATCCTGCCGACGCAGCCGCTGGCCGCTCTTCAGGACGCGCGAGATCGCCGCCCGGACTTCGGCAAGGCGTTGTTGTGCATCTGTCATGGTGAACCTCGGTTAGCTGACGCGGCTCCGTGTGCCCCTGCCGCGCGAAACCACGCGACGAGGAATCGGCGCCACCGCCTGTTCAGTAGTGAAGAGGGTGGGCTGAAGCTGTTGCTGCTCCAGCTGGTCCCATTCGTGATCGCGCAGCAGGTGGGTTTTCAGGCTGCGAGCGGCGTGCAAGGCGTATACCTCGCAGTCCAGCGCTTCGTTGCGCCGGCCGGCCTTCTTCTGCCAGACCATCTTGCTGGGGGTGCGCGGGTGGGGCGCCAGGACCTCGTTGGTCACCTGCTCGTAGTAGTCCGCGCGGATCTCGCTGTACCAGTGCATACGCCCTGGCCCGCTGCCCTTGAGCCGCATCCGGCCATCGATCAGCGTCTTGGCCTTGTGGGTACCGACGATGAACACGCGCAGGCCATACTTGGCGGCCTTGGTGTTGTCCTGGCTGGTGTCCGCTGACTGGGCCGGCTTGGTGAAGATCTCCCGGTCCCGGCTGTCGTTGGACGCGCCCTTGATCGCCATGATGTTGAAGCGTTGGCGATCCCGAACGTAGGTGTACACCGCATCGCTGGTGTTGCCGTCGGAGCTATCGATGCTGACCGCCGACACGGCCAGTTGCGCACCGCTCTCGGTGGGGATCGGCGTTGCGATGATCCGGTCGAGATCCGTCCACACCCCGTCATTCGGGTCGATGGGGTTGCCAGGCAGCTCGCCCCAATACAACCGCCACGACTCCTCGCCTCTTCCCCACCCGACAATGACCAGGGCAAGACGATCGCCCTGGACGTCGACGCCGACCGTGACCAGCAGCGTGCCCCTCGGGGCCGTCAATTCGGCGTAAGGCTCGGCACGCTTCTCCAGCTCGTCCGTCTTGGGCGCGTTGCTCTTGTACTCGTAGCACTCGCCCATCTGGCTGTTGGTAAAAGCAATCATCGGACCGTTATTGCCAAGCGATGCCGCGTGTTCGGCCTGCAGCTTCTTCTCCATCAACTTTTCAAAGCGCGAGCCGTGGAACGTAGCGTACAGCTCGTTGAGGATGTAGCCGGCAATGCCGCGGAATTCGGCAGTAGCCTGCCAGCGCCCATGCTGGAGGTTGGCGTTCTTCTGGTGGTCATCCCAGATCTCGCCGCAGTGAGGGCATGCGTAATACGCCGTTTCCGGGCGGCGCTTGCCATACACCTCATGGAGATAATGCTCGTCCTCGTCGCAGTGCAGGTGGTCGAAGCTCAGCGCGTGCGCTTGGCCGCAGCCGTGGCATGGGACCAGGCCCACGCGCTTGTCCGACAGTTCCAACTCGGCATCGATCGCCGACAGTCCCTTGATGGTCGGGGTACCGCCGATGATGATCTTCGAGCGCCGGAACGTCTTGAGGCGCTCCTTGGCCAGCTTGATGCTGTCCCCCTGCCCCCGCAGGTTCAGGTTGCAGTCGTCGGGCTCTTCCACCGCAACGCGAGGCACGGGGGTGGACTTCACACTGGCCGGGCTGTTGGAGCCGACCATCTTGAGGAAGCCGCCGGGGAACCGCTTGAAATCCTGACGCTGCTGCAGCTTTCGGCTGCCCAGATCGACCTTTTTGCGCAAGCGCTTGGTCGCGGCGATCATCGGTCCAAGCTTTTCCGCCACGTATTGCTTGGCCGCTTCGGCTTTGGGGAACAGGATCAGGATCGGGGACGGGTCGAGGTCAATCCATTTGCCTATGGCGTTACCCATCACGCCCGATGTCCATGCCACCTGGGCGGACTTGCGACCAACGACCTCAAACACATTTGGATCGTCTAGGGCTTCCAGTGGGCCACCAGGCCAGATCAGGTGAGGCGTAACATCGAACCGGTATTTTCCTGGCTGGCCCGCCTCTTCCGTTGACAGGTAACGGTACTTGTCAGCCCATTCGATGATGCTCATTCGCGGGGCCGGTGCCCATTTGCGACACGCTCGGCTGATCCCCTTAATCGCCGTCTTCTTCAGAGCCCTCCTCATCGTCCGGCTCGTCAGGATCCCATTCGGGATCGTCGTCATCCTCGTCATACGCGGACAACCTCCTGAGTATTAGTTCGATGGGCTCACGAATCAGTTGGTCGTCGACCTGCACGCCGTAGTGCGCGGACAAAGTCGCCGCCAGCTCATCGGGGAGGGTGTTCAGCAGCTCAATCTTCGCAGCAGTGATCACCGCCTCGAAGCGCTCGACCATGTCTGTTTCTAGGACCACTTGGCCAAGTTTCTTGGCCAGCTCCACCTCCAGATCATCGCCCCGCAGCCTGTCATATCTGTCCCGGGCGGACTCCTTTTTGCCGTTCAACGCGGCCTGCTGCATCAGCCATTCGACCACCGCCTGGGTGTCGTACTGGTTTTCGTTGCCGCGTCCCACGCCGAATTCGATCACCGGCATTCCACTCTTCTGCCAACGGCTCAAGGTGCGTTCGTCTCGACCGACGATCTCGCCCAGTTCAACCTTGCTGACTGTCTTGCCCATCGTTAAGTCCTTGAAAAGACGGACATCCCTGCAAAAATCTTAGCTGCAGAGAAACCGCGAGTCTGCGCACCCGTGTAGGGGGCGGGCCGGGGGGAGGACCCAGATTTCACTCCCCCCCGACCCTAGCCGGCAATGGCCAGGCGCACCATCAAACCAACCAGCTCGCGGCAACACACAGGATCGCCAAAGCCGTACCAGCTCCGGCCAGGAATGGCCAAACAGGAGCAGGATGGGCTTTGATCTCGGAAACAGCGAGCGGAGCAATTTGGTCCACAGAGTCGAAATCAAGCACCAAATCGTCCCGTACAACGAAGCCGCGATCAGAAGAGCGCGCAACCATTACCTCGCCCTTGTGCAGCGCCATCTCGCAACCGTAATGATGGAAGCTGTCAGCTTCGATGCGGATCGGCGAACGGCGGTCAGGAAGAAATACAGAAAAAACCTTCTGGCTCATTGATACACCTCATTAACGAAAGGCCCACCGAGATGGCGAGCTGTGAAAAATGGACTAGTCGTGATAACAAGTCCGGTTGGGAGGCACCGACACGACGCCTCATCAAAAAAGGACTTAGCAATGCAGTTAGATATCTATCGCGATCAGGCGCTTGAGAAACTTCTGATCGTTGAACAGGGCAAGGACATTCACACTCTGTCGATTGACGAGCCGACCTTTCTGAAAGGACTGGTACTAAACCGAACCTGTGACCCAGATTTCGGTGAATTGCCCACCCGCATCGATAAAGACAAAGTGCTTGAGCAGGTAAGGCTGCGGGGCTACTTCAAAACAACTCTTGTTGTCTCCCTCAGGGAGATTGACGGCTAAGCCCAACGGATATGGGCGAGACATACCACCAACACGGTAGATCGCCCTACTCCACATCCGTCTTGCCGGCCCTGGGCATCTCACAGACGCCCAGCCGCTTCGCCGCCCAGCGTTCGTACAGGCCAATGGCAACATCGGCCCCGGCCATTGCCGTGAGGCATCCGATCCCGCCTGCCGCGAGGATCGAAACCCCGGCGGCGTGTAACAGCATGATGGTGCCCAGCCCACAGACCACACATGCCCCCGATCTCAAGGCCAGGCGGCGAATCAACGACCAGCCCCGGGCGCCTGCCTTGTCGGCCCGCCACATCTCGCCCGACACACCGCCGACCAGTGAAAGAACGATCAGCATCCAGATCGGCATATCCACCAGCGTTTGCTGCTCGTTCGTCATTCCCCTGCCCCTTAAACGCAAAAACCCGGCGCAAGGGCCGGGTTTGGTGAGTGTGGTGCCTGCCGCTCTCTGCGGTCACACCTATCGAAGATGACTACTTTTTACAGGTCGATTCTCATGGCAGCAACCCCGCTTTAATGCCACCCGATGAATAAGTGGGCAACACCGGGTGAACGTCTAGCGAATGTCGGTGAATATCCCACCTCGGCATTCTGTTGATTCGGCGGTGTCTCATATACCCCATACCTCAACTTGAGTATGGGACTCCTGAGAGCGCCTAAATTCGGGGCTCTGCCCCATTGTCCCATCTATTTATACTTTTCCTCGTGTAAAGAAGAAAATCTAAAAACACGCATGCGCGCGACGGCGCGTACAGGCTCGTGCTTTGCTCACACGAGCGGGAGGCTTTTGGATGGGACTATGGGACAAGTCAACAAACACAAGGCCCGCGCTTGTCCCATCGCGCCTAAACGCAATGGGGCAAACACGGGCCATTGGGACAGCGATAACCGGAACTAAGCCCGAGGTCACGCAGCCTTCCCCATCAGCATGCTGTCGATCAGTACATGAGCTTCGTGCAAGCGGCGGTAATAGGTCGGCGCGCTGCATCCGCAATGCAGCATCTTCTGCGACAAGAAGCTGTCGTGATTGCAGTAATGCTCCCAGACCAGAATCGACAGCTGTGCAGGCAGATGTTTGTTCACGATCAGCTCGATATCCGCCGACTCGTCCAACAGCACCCGACTGCCGCGAGTCCCCCGTATCAGCTCGCCTTTGCACTCCATCAACATCGCGATCATATTGCCGCCGCCCAGCTCCACCCCACCTTCGTGCGGGCTGTGCAGATCCTCAGCCCACAGCTTGAGCATTTCGTCGATTCGCTTAATCAAAGCAAGGCTCCTCGAACGCTTCTCGCTGCAACGCTGACGCAGCGCCCCAGCCCGCCGGCTTCTTGTAAGCCCAGGGCCGCTGGCCGCTTTTCACCAACGCAGGCAAACGCACACGCCGCCAACCCAACCGATGCATGATCGCACCGACCCGGATCTGCTCCGGCTTGCTCCAATGCCCGTAGTCCAGCTTCAGCGCGCTAGACAGCACCTCGCTGCCGGTGGTGGTTTCGCCGATCTGAGACTCCTCAAGCCAGGTCAAGATTGGCCCTTCCCACTCATCCACCACAAAACGCTCGTCCTGCTCATCGCCGAACATTGCCGCCTCGTCCAGCGTCACCCACCAGAGGTCGCCCGCCTCATAGCAGAACATCGCCTCGGCCCATAGCTGGTCGCGGATCTGTCGCAATAACTGGAGGTCCACCTTCGTGCATGCCACCGGCCAATAGCGGCGGTTGCCCGTGGCGTCCTTCAGGTACTCGTCCTGGTTTGTCGTGCCGACGAACACACACTGGCGTGGCACGTCCATCGTTCTGCGGCCATAGCTCTCGCGGTAAGTGTCAGTCGAGGCAGAAAAAAACTGCTTCGCCTTGGTCGACTCGGCCTTGTTGAAACTGTCCAATTCCCCCAGCTCGACAATCCACTTACCACGGATCGCCTGGAAGCCGTCCTTGTCGCCCAGAGCGAACGGCGTGTCCATGAACCAATCTCCGCCGAGGATACTCATCGCCGTTGACTTACCAGCGCCCTGTGCCCCTTCGAGGATAATCACCGAGTCCGCCTTACAGCCTGGTTTCATCACCCTGGCAACAGCCGAGAGCATCCAGCGTTTGCCGACCTTGGACGTGTAGTCACTGAGCTTCACCCCCATGACGTCGGTCAACCAGCTTTCCAGGCGCGGCACTCGGTCCCACTCCAGCTTTTGCAGGTACTGACGCACCGGGTGAAAGGCATGGTCATGGGCAACCACACTCACTGCCTCGATCACGTGGGATGCCTTGACCCGCAGGTTGTACTGCTGCGCAAGCCATTTCATGACACGCATATCGTCGATATCGGCCCAGTCGCCCGTGCCGCCACCATAAGGGGCTGTACGCAGCTTGACGATCTTCGAGCTGAAGGCGCTGTAACTGATCACCCCGGCCCAGCGCTCATCATTGGCCAGGATCAGCTCGACGTTCTGCATATGCGCGATCAAGGCGCCGCTCTCACTACGAGCCAGAAGATCCTTCCAGCCACCGGCTGCAGGCGGCTTGACCACCACCAATACCTGGCGACGCACCGCCTCCAGGCCTTCGGCAACATGCAGGTCATTGAAGTCGGTCCACTTCTCTTGCCGCTCGCCGGAAAAGATCGGCGCGACCACCTGGCCACCGACGATCAACGCGGCATTGTTGGCCTTCTCCTCACCAGGGTTCCAGGGATCACCATTCGGCTTCGTAGTCTTCCAGTCATCGTCCCGGCAGATGATCAGCGGGCAACCCGCAAAGCGCTCGCGCATGGCCTTGCAGACCACCAATAAGTTGCCCGCATCGAACGCGACCGCGACCGTCAGCGAAGTCGCCATGTGCAGGCTGGCGCCAGTGGCGTAGCCCTCACAGACCAGCACAGGTTCGCCCGGATCCGGATGCGGGCCGATCAGATGAAACGCCCCCTCCTTGGACATCCCGTAGGGCCAGTAGGACTTGTCCCGGCCGGTGTCTTCCTGCTTCGATGGAAAGACCACCTGCAAGCCGACAATCTCGTCTCGCACGTTGCACATCGGCACCAGGAAGGCCCCGGACCGCGGCGCATAGCGAACGCCGAAACCGACGATCTGCTTGCGATCCAGATACTCGCTGCGCCCCTTTTCCGGCATGCGCTTGAACATACCCGCCGCCCGCTTCGCCGCACGACGTGCAGCATTGGCCGCAATTTCGACAGCCCGGCGCTTGGCCTCCTCCTGCCGAGCGCGCATAACCTCGCGCTCCTCCGGCGACATCCGCCCGGCCTTGACCTTGATCTTCTGCGTCTCGCCCGAACGCCAATCACCGAAGCTGCCGAAGATCAGCGTGTCGCCTTTCTCCGTGCGGTGTTCGTGCACCACGTACCAACCGTTCTTTTCCTTGCCCTTATCCTGCGAAGTCTTGCAGCGTGTCAGCTTGCCGAAAACCAACGGCTGCGTGGGCTCAAGGCCGTAGTCCGCGAACTGCCCCAATACCTCATCGAGCATGGCGGGCCTCCCGCGCTTCGTCGATGGACTGGCAACGCACACACTGGGTGCACCCTGGCAAAGCTAAACGGCGCGCTTCCGGGATTGGTTCATCGCACCCTTCACAGAATAGGAACGAATGCGCCGCCACAGCGGGCTTGGCGGCGTTACGTGCAGCAAGCGCCTGGTCGATACGCTCCTGCACCAGGTCGTTAGCGAAGTCGGCAATATCAGCCACGGTCAGCACCCCGCGTTGTCTGGTTGACATAGGTAGCGCGGTTGAACAACCCCAGCAGCCCCTGAATCCCGCGGAAAACTTGCAGGCGAATCGCGGCCAATTCTTGGTCGCTCACCACCCCATCGCCGATGCTCTTGGCCCAGGTCTCGGCCAGATCTGCCACCTGCCGAAAGTACGTGGCGATACCAGTGGTCAGGGTCTCGGGCATATCGTTGGTGTACGCCTCGGCCAGCTCCTGCCAGGTCGTGTCGCCAACCAGCGCATGCACTGCATCCAGAATGCGGCGATCCTTGGTCAGTTCCAGGATTTCGCCGAACTCTTGAATGTTCACGGTGTGGCTGGGATGGGTCGGGGACAGCTTGTGCTGCAGGGTGGTGGCGTTTCTGCCGGTGGTGGCGGCGATGGCTGCGGCGCCGCCCGGGTAGTCCCGAGCAGCATGGTAAAGCGCGAGATCGAGCGGCAGGATTTCCCGCTGCGCCCGGTCGATTGAACTCAGAGCGATACGGCTCATGGCATTAATCCTTGTAGGTTGCCAGTGCCGCGCGACATGCAGTGGTGATACATTTGTCGCGTGGCTTGAAGAGGCCCAAAAGCCGGCGAGGTCCGCAAGACCGACACCGGCACCGTGCCGAGGCGAGCGATCCGTCGCTCACCTCTGGCGCAACAGCTGCCCTATCTGTGGTGGAGAAAGGCAGCAACCCAAGGTATCCGTACCTTGAAAAGCGCGGTAAGAATCGGCGGTTCGCATGTGGTGTGCCCGCCTACCTTTTACCGCGACCCGACAGCGCTGTGGTGGTGCGTGTCGGGAGGAACTGGGCGGCCCTTGGGTCGCCTTTTTTCTAGCTATGCTGCTTTGCCTACAGGAACAATATCGATGACGCCGAAATGCTCCAGAACTTCGGCGAGCGACACGTTCCCATCACTCTCATGTGCCAAAGCTTTGATCAAAGAAACACTCGGATCTTTGCTCGCATATTTGACGTGTAAGCGCAGGTAACTATCAGCAATTCGGCAGCGCTTGGCGTACGTTGCAAGCGCTTGTGAATCCATTCCTGTTATGTAATCGCGTAGCTTCATGGATGCATCTCTCGACGACAAAATTAACCTTTAAGGTTGTTTTTTGCAACACCAAAAAGAGCATTCACCCAGAAGGTTAATCCCGCCAGAATCTCCAAATGAAAATTTCAGATACTCGTCTTCAGAATTTCCGCAGAGTCATAGCAGAGCAAAAGCTCCGCCTGACAGACGTCGCCGACCGTTTAGGAAAAGCCCCTGCACAAGTGAGCGCTTTTGGTGGTAAGAACCCAACGAAAGGCATTGGGGACCAAATTGCTCGAGAGCTTGAGAAGGCCCTACACCTTCATGATGGGTATCTCGATATGCCCTACGGGATTGGGGAGTTCAACAACGCAACCGTGCTTAGCCATACGGGACGAAAACTCCCCGTAATGGGATCAATTGCCGCCGGTGCTTGGTGCGAGACACATGTAAATTTTGACCCAAGGGACGCTGAAGAGTGGATTGACGCACCGGGACCAGTAGGACCCCGAGCCTTCATCCTCCGCGTTGAAGGAATGAGCATGGAGCCTAAATTCATGGAAGGGGACAAGATCGTAATTGACCCGTCACTGGAGGCACTACCTGGGCATTTTGTGGCAGCGAAACGAATAAGGGATCAAGCTGCTACTCTCAAGCAACTTAGACAAGAAGGCGGGGAACAATATCTCTTTGCTCTAAATCCCGATTGGCCTGAACGAATTATTCGAATGAATGAAGAATGGGCAATATGCGGCCGCGCCAGATGGAAGATCTCAGACCTCTAACTCCCAGCCGCATTATAAATTGATAAATGATATTCACGGAAAACCTCATGCTAGGAAAAACGGGACACATCAAGAATCCATTAACCGTAATATCTATCTTCGCTGCAATTGCCGAGATTAGTGGAACATCCGTACTACCATTCATTGAGCAAAGCAACCAATCAACATATATCTGGTTTCTGATGCTATTTCCTTTCTTTCTAGTAGGGATTTTTTTCCTCACTTTAAACTTCAATCATAAAGCTCTATACGCGCCTTCAGATTACAAAAACGAAAAAAATTTCCTAGCCCCACTCGAGAGGCCAGCAACACCAGAGCTTCAGGGACAAAAGCTACGAGATGAAATTGAAGAAATTAAGCAAGATGCCGCTCAACCTGTTCAGGCTGCGACTGATCACGACCCCGCGAAAATCGGAACACCTGAACACAAGACAATAGCGGATACTCCAGGCTCAGATTCAAAATTATCATCAACTGAAAACATTCACATAAAAGAAACCCAAGCACCATACAAAGTTAAATTTGAGTTCAAAAAGGACTCATTAATTAATGATATTAATCTAGCTGAAAGACTAAGCATTGCAAAAGTATCCAGATATATTGAAAAAGAGCTGAAGCCCAATCAATACTTACTCTTTCCAGACGGAACCAGCTCGATTGTTTTTGATGGCTTCACCATGGACAGGTATGAAGCACATGCTCTCGAAGTGAAAATCTTCAAATCAGATTTTATTGATATAAAAAGATTCATCCCTGCTCTTAAGTCGTTCGAGGAAATTGCCGACACCTTCAAAGATTCGAGTAAATCCTTCACAATTCACTTAATGCTGGTACTCGATTCATTACCTTTGGATGAAAATAAACTTCGCACAGATCTACGACATCTCGCGGACCTATATGACATTAAGGTGAAAGTCTATATATCTACTCTTAACGACTTGATGAATGAATTTCAGTATTCGTAATACCCTTTCAGGTAGTTTAATTTTTAAATTAACCTTTTAGGTTAATTTTTTCTTGACAGGCTATCCGCAAAGGTTATCTTTTGCCTCACTCTTCCACCACAGAGCGAGGCAAAACCATGCACACCACAGCAACCCTACATGCCCATCCAGCGTGCAACCCCATCCGTGTATTCGAAGTTCGTAATCTAGCTCGCGAACACCGCTGCACCTTTGTTGCCAGCAAGCCCAAACATAAAACCAGCAGCACCCCCTTCGGCCCAAATGGCGGAGGGCATGCAGCATGAGCAAGTACAAACTCGACAATCGCACGCTTACGCTGCTCAGCGCCCAAGTCAATCTGACCGAAACCTTCATTCACACGCTCCGCTCCACTCCACGGCGTGATGTGCTTTCGTTTCGCCTCAAGGTTGAACGCAGCAAATCCGACACGCTCTTCACCGTCGAGCTGGGAAGCGAACGCCACACGCTGACCTTGCAAAACGAAAAGAAGATGCACCTGAAGCTGGCCGACTTCATTGAAGAGATCGTTAACGGCCCCTTCGATCCCAGCAACACGGCCGAACTCCGGCCCCTCCATGCAAACCGGCGCTATGGCGCCTTTCCTGTCGAACTCCAGCAACAGGTGTTCGAACTGGTACGCACCGGGGGCTTCCTGAGCCTGGACCTCGGCTTCGACCTGCCGATCCAACTTGCAATCCATCGCACCCAGACGCGAACAGGTGTCACGACGATCATGAGCATCGGAGTGAAACGCCCTCGCACCAAGTGCTTCACCGTATGCGGTAGCGACGTACAGATGTACGAGAAGGTCGTCGAATCCATCAACCACCTGGCTGCAGAAGCAACTCCTGCAGCACACGCAGCGTAGGGGGGTTAACCATGGAGCGCGACCTGGCAAAGACCGCCAAGTACTTCGGCATCACCCGCCCAACGCTGATCAAGCTCATGCGCGAGAAAGATCTGATCAACGACAAAAAGCTGCCGGCTTACCCCACCCGCGACCGTGAGTACCTGGGGACTAAGAACGGCCAGTGGTGGCACCCGGAACTGGGCATGCAATACAGCCAGTCCACCCGAGTGAAGCAGGCCGGCATGCCCTGGCTCGCCGAGCTGTTGGGCCTTGAGATGCCGACGATCCCGGCAGACCGCCGTGACGTGGCCTAGGGAGTACGCCCGTCAGATCATAGCCCTGAGTACCCGAGAGGAGCGCAATGCCGCGCTCCTTGAGGTACCAGAACATCTGCGGGAATTGACCAAGCGCCATTGCCTGAATGCCTGGAACCACCCAGCCCGCCACAAACGCAAGGAGGCCCAACAGAGCCATGAGCAATAACAGCCAAGCACCACTGCGACTGCACCCCGCACCGGACTCATCCACCGTCGAGCTGCTCTACCGAACCTTCGGTGACGTGTTGATCCCCCTTGAAAAGCTGCGCGAGCAGTATTTCCGCAATCTCAACAAGGAGTCATTTGCGGCAGAGATCACCAGCGGCCGCATCGAAATACCCGTTACGACCCTGGACAACAGCCGCAAGGCACCGAAGTACGTGCACATCCGACATGTTGCCGCGTTGATCGATATCCGAGCCTACAAGGCGGATGAAGACATGCCCCGCGCACAAGCCGAAGCAAACGAGTAACCCCCAACGCACGGCCGCCACCACCGGCCCGCACACCACAAGGAGTAAGACCCATGACCACCCAACAGGTCATCGCCCTCGCCGCCATCTGCGCGTTCGTTATCGGGCTGTTTGCCTATGCCTACTGGTTTGGCCGCCAAGAGGGCCGCGTCCGAGGCCGCATTGCCAGCGACCTCGAGCACGAGTCGACCATCCAGCGACTGGAAGCGTCCCTGGAATTCCTGCGTAACGACCACCGACACCTGGCCGCGCACGCTAAGCGGCTGAAGGATGCAACCTCACTGCAGGAGCAGCACCGCCACACCCTATTGCAGATCGCTGAAAGCCTGCGCATTGCCGCCGAGACCTGGAGCGCCTTCAAGACGGGCAAGAAGCTCGAGCGCGATGCACACCGCCTGCGTAACGAAGCCCTCGCCCTCGCCGACCTCCTGAAACCCACCGAACAGGAGGCCGCAGCATGAATCAGGCCCATCACCCCGGCTTGCTCTTCGATCCTGCGCCATGCACCGGACATGCCCGCGCCGTCGGACAGGGATCGACGCAGCTCTCGACCTCGGAGGAAAGCGGGCACGCGCGCGCTCAGGATTGCGACGCCACCCGCCCTGCTTTGCTCCGCAAACAGGTATGCATCGACGCGCAGAAAACAAAGAGTCTCTGCTGCGCAGCAGCAGGCATTATTGACCCTATCAGCGCCACTGCCGAGGCGCGTATACCCCAAGAAAAGCTGCGCGAGGCAGCCAGTGCTGATGCAACGCTGATCGCTCAGGAACGCCCGCCCGCGCAGCCTGTTGTGGGGTATATGCACCCTGACAGCAACTCCGAAAGCCCATCACAAGCAGCCATTGATGAGATCCAATTCGACGAGCGCATCAAGTTCGAAAAAGAGTTTCCAGTCCCCGAGGGACTGCAGTACTGCGCCCAGCGAGGAACGTACATTGCCGCACCAGATGCGAAGACATCCGACTCGTTCGCCCGTGAGCATTACGCGTACCAGGCTGGCTTCGCCGCATGGGAGCGTAGAGCGTGGAAGCACGCCGCACTCGTTGGTCAGCAAGCCATCAGCAACGTATCGATTTGGGTACGGCCGCTAGCCATTGCACTGAGCACATCGACACAAGAGGTACAGCAATGAATACCTTGTTCCTACTTATGGCGCAGTACGATGGCCAAGCTGTTATTCCACTTGATCGAGTGTGCGCGGACTATATGAATCTCACTGTAGAGAAATTCAAACGCAAAAGGCTGGACGGTGAAATTGATGTGCCAGTTGTGCGCTTAGGTGCCGACAGCCAAAAAGCAGGTCTTGGAATCCATATAAGAGACCTAGCCGACTACATTGACAGGCAGCGAGAAAAGGCCCTAAAAGAACAAAATCAACTCATGGGCAGAGCAGCATAAGAAGCTCGCGCTCTTCTCGGTCGAGGCTAATTAAGCCTCGATCAGCTCCCACCGCTTAGGCACCTCCACCCGATGAAGCCGACCCAAGCACAAATGCCCAATTTAATCGGATGCTAGTGCGGGAAATATCAGAGAACAACGCTCGGTTAACTATAGCTTCTTTAAACTTCTCATCAATCGTAAATTCTTCGAATCCTTCATCATCGATGGAGCCGCGCCGCTTTACTTGGCGAGTAGAGTGAAGGTACCCAAGCCGCACGAGGTCACTCAAAGCAGTGTAAACATCATTTGGCATCATCGAAGAGCTCTCAGTGGTTCCATACGGAATCGACGAGCAAAAAAATAATTCCAGTGCGCCATGATGAGCGATAGAAATTCTATCAGCGAAACTTTCAAAAGCTTCACTCCAACAACGCTCGAGGTACAATCTCAACTCATCCCGTACAACTCCATCTATCCTATAAATACTCTCTCCAGCTCCCGTTCTGTGTATCGGCGAAATGAAACCCTCATCAAACAATGTGTAAACATTGCTGCTCAGCGAGTTCAAAATCAAATCTTCTTTAAGCAATGCTTTTAGGACATCCATTTGCTTGCTAGGCAGAACCTTAAGTACACTCCTAACTCTCGCCGAGCGCTCCAGAACTTGCTGTTTAATCACCTCATCGGACTTCGATTTTTTAATTCGACTTTGAGCACAGCCATACAACCAAATTAAAAACTCGACCAACAGAAAAGAGAATGCAAACCAAAAAGCCAAAATAAAATAAGGCAACAGCTCTTCTTTAAGGCCCTGCTCTGTTAAGTGAAAAGCCAAAACGCGCCATGATGAAACCGTCAATAAAACCGTAAAAAATGCAATTCCCGCACTTTTTTTTGTAGACATTCCACCGAATAACTTAATCAGCCAATCCTGCATATACCAGCCGCTCCTAGGCGCACAAAATTTGCTTCAACCATTTCCAACCAGCGTAACCATTTCCTCGGCCGCGCAGGTGAGTGTAACGCCTCAATGAATTCCAGTCGCGATGGCCAGAAACACTCGATACCCTTGGAATGTCCCAGTCCATTTCAAAGAGCCGGCTCACCCCTTCGTGTCGCAGATCATGGAAATGCAGGTCTTCAATCCCAAGCATCGGGCACGCCCGCGTAAAAGACGCTGACACCGACTTTGCGTTATAAGGAAAGATCTCCCTCTCTGCCTTGGGCATGCTGTGCAGGATAGCCCAGGCCTCATCAGGTAGATAACACCACACATCATTGCCAATCTTCTGCCCAGGGTTCTTCATATCACGCACTAGGACGGCCTGCCGAGACTCATCGAGGTCATCCCAGCGGATCCGCGTAATTTCTTCCTGCCGGCGCGTCGAGAAGATTGCAAAGGCAATCATCTTCGGCATATCAATTTGAGCTTTGCGGCGCGCCTGCATCTCGAAGAAATGCACCATGAGCTTGTCCAGCTCTGCCAGCGTTGGCCGGCGGTTGCGCTCCTTGCTTTTGCTGACCATGCCGAGCTTGCGCAATACCTTACGGGCGTCAGGCATAGCCAGGGGGTCCACCTCATAGCCCCACGCTGGCCGCGCCACGGACAACACCGCTCCCAAGTGCGACAAGTCGTTACCGACCGTCTGTGCCTGCACACCACCACCTTCCTGGCCCATCCGCCACTGAGCAAACTCCACCAGCTTCTGACTGGTGAGCGCCGAATCGTCGAGATCGCCCAGCCAGGTATCCTTGATTGCGTTCAGCGTCGCGTTCTTGGTTTTGCCCAGCGGCCGAATCTTCGCGTACTCGTCCAGGTACTGCTCAATCATCTTCCTGACCGTCACACCCTTGCGGTTGGCGCGATCGATGGCGCCGGGCTCAGCCAACTCTGTCTCCCGGCGCTTGATCCAGGCCTGAGCGACCTGCTTGCGGTCGAAGGTTTGGCTTTCCTGATAAACTGTCCGCCCGTCCCGATTGATCCGTATCTGCGCCGTGTATGCCGTCGAGTTGTCCTTGCGCTTGCGTGATGTGATCGTGCCCATTTCCAGTTGCTACATTGCCGAATTCGCTTGCTACATTGTAGCAACCGCCCTCGAAAAACAAGGAAAAATGGGTAAAATCCGCTGTATAAAAGATCAGTACCAATGAACTTCGAAAAACCTGAAGCGCCCGTAAACACTAGCCACTCCCGCTCCGAGCCGTCTCGCCGCTTCTCCGTGGCGCCGATGATGGATTGGACGGACCGCCACTGCCGCTTCTTCCTGCGCCTGCTGTCCAGGCACGCCCTGCTCTACACCGAGATGGTCACCACCGGCGCGCTGCTCAATGGCGATCACGAGCGTTTCCTGCGTCACGACGAAGCCGAGCATCCCTTGGCGCTGCAACTGGGCGGTAGTACGCCGGCGGATCTGGCGGCGTGCGCGCGGATGGCCCAGGAGCATGGTTACGACGAGGTGAACCTCAACGTTGGCTGCCCGAGCGATCGGGTGCAGAACAATATGATCGGCGCCTGCCTGATGGGGCATCCGGGGCTGGTGGCCAATTGCGTGAAGGCGATGCGCGATGCGGTGAGCATTCCAGTGACGGTCAAGCATCGGATCGGCATCAATGGCCGCGACAGCTATGAAGAGCTGTGCGACTTCGTCGGCCAGGTGCGCGACGCCGGCTGCACCAGCTTTACCGTGCATGCGCGGATCGCGATTCTCGAGGGGTTGTCGCCGAAGGAAAACCGCGACATTCCTCCGTTGCGTTATGACGTGGCGGCGCGACTGAAGGCGGATTTCCCGGAGCTGGAGATCATCCTCAACGGCGGCATCAAGACCCTGGAGGCCTGCCACGAGCATTTGCAGGCCTTCGACGGCGTGATGCTGGGCCGAGAGGCCTATCACAACCCCTATCTGCTGGCCGAGGTGGACCAACAACTGTTCGGCAGCGCGGCGCCGGTGATCTCCCGGGCCGAAGCGCTGGCGCAGTTGCGACCTTACATTGCCCAGCACCTGGCCACAGGCGGTGCCATGCACCATATCACTCGCCACATATTGGGGCTGGGCACCGGTTTTCCGGGGGCACGCAAGTTCCGCCAACTGCTCTCGGTGGACATCCACAAGGCCAAGGATCCGCTGGCGCTGCTGGATCAGGCAGGGCAGTTGCTCGAAGGCCGCTAGCGGTCGCGCGGGTTGAACCTGACGGATCTTTTGGCATCGTAGTAAACGGATAGCGCCCCAGCATTCAAACGCCTGTTTTCAGGTTGTTACCCTTGGGGCCCGTTTCGGCATCCGCTTACGTATTCGCGCCCTTGAGCGGCTGTCTGCGCTCGGGTAATGTCAACAGACCCACAGGACAGAGCACTCCCATGACTTCCAAGCTGGAACAACTCAAGCAATTCACCACCGTGGTTGCCGACACCGGCGACTTCGACGCTATCGCCCGGGTCAAGCCGGTAGACGCTACGACCAACCCTTCCCTGCTGCTCAAGGCCGCGGCCATTCCCGGTTACGCCGAACTGCTGAACGCCAGCGTCAGCGACGTCAAGGGCGATATCGGCCTGGCCAGCGACCGGTTTGGCGTCGCGGTGGGCAAGGAAATCCTGAAAGTGATCCCGGGGCGCATCTCCACCGAAGTGGACGCCCGCCTGTCGTTCGACACCGACGCCATGCTCAAGCGCGCCCATCGCCTGATCGAGCTGTACGACAAGGCCGGCATCGGCCGCGAGCGCGTGCTGATCAAGATTGCCTCTACC
Organism: Pseudomonas chlororaphis; assembly: GCF_001921865.1. Taxonomy (GTDB): domain Bacteria; phylum Pseudomonadota; class Gammaproteobacteria; order Pseudomonadales; family Pseudomonadaceae; genus Aquipseudomonas; species Aquipseudomonas chlororaphis_D. Next base: position 488,030 of record NZ_MSCT01000008.1, on the reverse strand, counting down.
TGGGAAGGCATCCGCGCCGCCGAGCAGCTGGAACGCGAAGGCATCCAGACCAACCTGACCCTGCTGTTCTCCTTCGCCCAGGCAATCGCCTGCGCCGAGGCCGGCGTGTTCCTGATCTCGCCGTTCGTGGGCCGGATCTACGACTGGTACAAGAAAGCCAATGGCACCGACTACACCGGCGCCGACGATCCGGGCGTGCAATCGGTAACCCGCATCTACAACTACTACAAGGCCAACGACTACAAGACGGTCGTTATGGGCGCCAGCTTCCGCAACCTGAACCAGATCGAGCAACTGGCCGGCTGCGACCGCCTGACCATCAGCCCGGACCTGATCGAAAAACTGGCTGCCGACACCGGCAAGCTGGAGCGCAAACTGGCGCCAGGCCACGCTGGCGAAGCTCGCCAAAGCCTGAACGAAACGCAGTTCCGCTGGGCCTCCAACGAGGACGCCATGGCCACCGAGAAACTGGCCGAAGGTATCCGTCAGTTCGCCCGCGACCAGGAAAAACTCGAGGCGCTGCTGACTGCCAAGCTCTGATCGACCGCGCCAACGCAAAAAGGGCGGACCCTCGCGGGTCCGCCCTTTTTTGTGCGCTGCTGCCTTATCGGATCAGTGACGCTCCAGGGCGTTCACCAGATCATGGAACGCCTCGCGGTTGGAATCATTCAAGCCCATGAGGATCTTGTGCGCCTCCAGCACCTTGAGCCGCACCACTTCTTCCGACTGGTCCTGAGACGGCAAGTCGGTCAGGCATTCCGGGCATGGGATCGGCCGGTCAACAATGTTGAACACCTGATCGAAGCCCATGGACTGCAGCAGCCGCGTGATGTCTTCGTGGGTGGTGACGACCGTCGGCAACAGGCCGACCTTCTGCCGCGACAGGATCGACAGCTTGGCCAGCAGACCCAGGGTGGTGCTGTCGATGCTGCGGGTTTCGGTCAGGTCGATCACGATCGCCGAGAAGTTCAGCGCCGTAAAGATCCGCTCAATAGTCGCATCCAGCGCCGAACACAGGGTCAGGCGCACTTCACCGACAAACTTCAGGACAAAGGTGCCGTCCTGCTCGGCGAACTGGATTCTACCGGTACTCATTAAAGATTCCTGCTCAACACCAACAGGGCGATATCATCCGGCATCTCCCCTAGCGTGGCCAATCCAAAAACCTGCCGCAGACCATCCAGGCTGCCGCCTGCCGTTCTTACCCGTTCGGGCAAGGCGGCTTCTTTTTCTTTGAGTGTGGGTTCCGGCAAAAGGTCCAGGATACCGTCCGACATCAGCGTCAAGCTGAAGCTCGGAGGCAGCTCCAGAATATGGTCTTCGTAGGTGGCTTCATTGAACAAGCCCACTGGCAGACCCCGCCCTTCCAGGTAACGCACACTGTCCGGCGTGTACAACACAGGCAATGGCAGGTGCCCGCCAATGCTATAGGTCAACAAGCCCGTCTCCTCGTCGATGACGCCACCGACCATTGTCACGTGTTTGCCCAGCTTACAGCTGATCAGGCCACGGTTGATATGGCCAAGGACTTCCGAAGGCTTGAATTCCGGCAAGGTGCCGTTGCGCTTGGACTCGAACAGCAAGCGCGTGGTCATGAACTTGAGCAGCACGGTGACGAAGGCTGACGACGCACCATGCCCGGAAACATCCGCCAGGTAGAAGGCGACGCGACGCTCGTCGACGCGGAAGTAGTCGACGAAATCGCCTGACAGGTACAACGACGGAATGATCTGGTGCGCGAACTTGAACTCGTCGATGGTCCACGGGCTTACCGGCAGCATGTTCATCTGCACCTGGCGCCCGGCATTCTGGTCTTCCTGCAGCAGGCTCAGGCTGGCTTCGAGCTCGCGGTTGGCGGCTTCCAGCTTTTCCCGGTAGCGCTGGTTTTCCAGTAACAACCGCGCGCGATCCAGGGCCCGGCGTACCGAGTGTTCCAGTACCGCCAGGTCTTCCAGAGGCTTGATCAGGTAATCTGCCGCGCCCAGGCGCAAGGCCTCGACCGCGTCGTTCATCACACCGGCGCCAGATACCACGATGACCGGGATTTGCGGCTCGATGTCGGTAACCTGGCGGATAAGCTCGAGGCCACCCATCTGCGGCATGCGCAGATCGCAGATCACCAAGTCGGGCTTTTCCTGCTCGAACACCTGAAGTCCCTGCTGACCGTTACTGGCCTGCAGGACGCTGAAGCCACTGTCTTCCAAATAGGCCGCGAGGCTCGCGCGCACTACTTCGTCGTCATCGATTATCAGCAGCGTGGCACTGGTTTTTGGCATGTGGGCAAACGGCGCCAGAATTAGGTTGGCGTAGGTGCCCGGGCGCGGGCCTGGAACACACTACTGGATTCGCTTTCTAGCCACTCTGGAAACGGAGCCAGGGCCCGGAGCCCTGCACGCTCGACCATCAGAGGTGCCCTTCTAAGGCGCAGACGGTACTCCCATCCGCGGGGCGTTTCAAGCTCATGCCGATGGTCGCTGGACGTCTTTACACCTCAAATCACCGGGAGTTATAAGAACAGACAAATCCGCAACCTAAACGCAGGATCGAACCGATGAACCCAAACGATCGGGACTACAGTGAAAAGCGCGATTACATCCGTATGCGGGTGGATGCCGAGGTCACTCTGATCCATCAGGGACAGGTGATTCCAGCCATCTGCATCGACCTTTCCAGCAGTGGCATGCAGGTTCGGGCCACGCGATCGTTCAAGGTCGGCGACCGGCTCAGCGTGCGTATCGATTCCGAGCACGCCGCCCTCAGGGGGCTGGAAGCGGACACCGAAGTGGTCTGGGTCACCGAACTGGAAGGCGACGGCCAGAAACTTGGCCTTACAATCTTGCAGATGAACTGAGCCTGATAGCGACAAAAAAAGGCGGCCCCAGGGCCGCCTTTTTCATGACAGGTTCAAGGTTTAAAAATCGTCTTCGACCTTGCCGTCCTTGACCTTGAATTCGCGATTCTGCAGGTACGCATTGCGAATGAAGGTGTACTTGTCGCCAGTGATCAACTTCTCGCTCGACAGCAGGCTCGCGCGAGTGTCGATGATATCCAGGGCAAACGCGCTGTTACGCACCGGCACGTCGTTCACATAACGGTAGGGTTCGGTGAAGCTGTCCACATACTTGGACGGCGCATCGCGCAAGGTACTTGGCCCCAGCAACGGCAACATCACATAAGGACCGCTACCAACACCCCAGTAGCCGAGGGTCTGGCCGAAGTCTTCATCGTTACGCTGCAAGCCCATCTTGGTGCTCACATCGAAGAAACCCGCCAAGCCGATAGTGGTGTTCATCAACAACCGAGCCGTGTCGACGGCCGCGGCATGCGGTTTGGCTTGCAGGATATCGTTGGCCAGGTTGCCGACGTCGCCGATGTTACGGAAGAAGTTGTGAATGCCGTCTTCGAGAAACTGCGGGGTTATCGCCTGGTAACCTTGAGCCAGGGGTTTCAACGCATAAGTGTCGATGGTGTCGTTGAAGGTGAAGATCGGGCGGTTGAAGCTTTCCCACGGATCGTCTTCCGCAGCGTGGGCTACAACAGGCACCAGCAGCACACTGGCACACATGAACTGAGCGAGACGATTGCTCCAGCGCATAGCAAGAACTCCTTGAATTGTACTGTCGCGGGCGCGATGCGCTGGCGGTAAGCGCAGTAGTATAAATCGGATATCCGCTTTTATGCAGCACTGGCACAGTGCTTTGCCGCTTCCTGCCACATTTGCATATACCCAGTCACGGGGCTGTCACCCAACGGTCATCTGCCATCGGTACGCTTGCAGGGTATTTCAGGGACGTCACGATGCCTCACGCCGAAGCCTTGCCAGTATCCGCCCCCACCTTGACCGCCGTGCTCTTCGGCCTCAGCGGTTGCTTGGTGGATTTCGGCGCCCGGATGCGCCTGCACAGCGCAGATCACCCGGTGCAGGAGCAGGCTCACGCCACCCATGGCGCCCTCGACATCCTGCACAGCCTGCAACATCAGGGCGTGCCCTGTGCCTGGCTCGACGAACTTCCCGCCAGCCTCAGCCAGCGCCTGGCAAGCTCGCTGCCGGACTGGCTTGCCTCCTCCGCCAACACGGGCTCGCTCTGGCCCGCTCCCGATGCCTGCTGGCAGGCGCTGATGACCCTGAATGTCAACCGCCTGGATGGCTGCGTGCTGGTCAGCGGTGAACCGCGCCTGCTGCAATCGGGGCTCAACGCCGGCCTGTGGACCATCGGCCTGGCATCCTGCGGCTCGCTCTGTGGCATGAGCCCGCCGCAATGGCAGGCCTTGAGCCAACAGGAACGCGAGTTCAAGCGCGGCAAGGCGACCCTGCACCTGTTCAGCCTTGGCGTGCACTCGGTGATCGACCACCTGGGCGAGCTGCCGACCTGCCTGGCCGACATCGGCCAACGCCGGTTAAAAGGTGAAAAACCCTGACTTGATCAAGATCATGCACATTGGCCAGGAGTGGATTACCCTAAGGTTCTGACATGGACCTTTAGCGAATCGGCGCGGTCCATGGCTATGCCTATCACTGAAGGGAGAACGCCATGGCTGCCCGCGACTTGCATGAACAGCTCAATACCCTGCGCGAGCAATTGGAGCAGAACCCGCCGCTTTCGGAAGCCGAACGCGCCAACCTGCAGGACTTGATGCAGCAGATCGAACTCGAGCTCAAACTGGAAAACGCCACCCAGGACAGCAGCCTGGCCGACGGGGTCAATCTCGCCGTCGAACGCTTCGAGCTCGAGCACCCCGCCATTGCCGGCACCTTGCGCAACATCGTGCAAACCCTCGGCAACATGGGAATTTAACCCCCGACAGACAAAAAAGCCCCGCTACCAGAGCGGGGCTTTTCATTACTGGCGAACCAGCCGGAAGTTGGCGAAGCTCGCGGTTTCGGTACTGCGGTACGGGTTGATGTCCAGGCCGCCACGACGCACATAACGCGCATACACCGTCAGCTTCTCCGGCTGCAGCAGACGCTGCAGGTCGAGGAAAATCCGCTCCACGCATTGCTCATGGAAGTCCGAGTGCTGGCGGAAACTCACCAGGTAGGCCAGCAGGCTGGCGTGATCCAGCGCCGGGCCACGGTACTCCACCACCACACTGCCCCAGTCCGGCTGGCTGGTAACCGGGCAATTGGATTTGAGCAGATGGCTGTGCACGCTCTCCTCCACGACCCGCGACCTGTTGCATTGCAGCAATTCCGGCCGCGGGTGCTCATAGCTACTGACACTGATATCCAGCTCATCGATGCAAGTGCCTGGCAAGGCCAGCACGCCTTCCGCCTCGACCTCGCCCAGGCTGCGAATCCGCACCCCCACCTGCTTGCCGGCCGCCGCCGAGAGATCGGCACGCAAGGTGTCCTCCAGACTCTGGCGATCCGCGAACGGCGTCTGGTTCAGCGAGTTGAGGTACAACTTGAACGACTTCGATTCAATGATGTTCGGCGAATCCGCCGGAATGCTGAACTCGGCGATGGCCACCACCGGCTTGCCGGAAGGCAGCAGCCAAGACAGCTCGAAACAGTTCCAGAAGTCCACGCCCTTATAAGGCAGGGTGTCGGCGCTCAGGCCCAGCTCGGCCCATTTTGCCGCCCGCGGAATCGGAAACAGCAAGGATGGGGTGTAGGTAGAGACGTATTCACTGGACTTGCCCAGCGGCGAATGTTCGGCTGCGGGATGCATGGCGGAAACCTGACTGAAGAATCAGGCGATTCTATCAGCCTTTGCCGCAGCCTATGAGCCCCAGCCGCTTACTGGCCGACAGTCAACTTGCCGACCATGCCCGCCTGATAGTGCCCCGGGATATTGCAGGCGAACTCAAGACTGCCGGCCTTGCTGAAGGTCCAGGTCAATTCGGCGGTCTTGCCCGGCTCCACCAGCACGCTGTTCGGGTCGTCGTGTTTCATCCCGGCCATGCCTCCATGCCCCATGGCCGCGTGATCCATGGCGCCGGTGGGCATTTCTTTAACGGCCGTAGGCGTGAGCATTCCGCTCTGCTGCATCTTGAGCATTTCCTGCTGGTGCTCGGCGTGCATGGCCGCATCGCCCAGGTTGAACTCGTGCAGCAACTGGCCCTTGTTGATCAACACGAAACGCACAGTCTCGCCGGCCTTGATATCCAGGACCTTGGGGTTGAACGACATATCGCCCATGACCACCTCCACGGTACGCGTGGCCTTGGCCGCCTCGGCCGCCTGGCCGAAATCGTAAGTCTGCGCCGGCGATGCCCAGGCCGGGACACTCAATGCCAGCAGGCACGCCGCCAGGGTCAACGAACGGGGCAAAACAGCTTTGGGCAAAAACATGGTCACGCTCCAACAAGTATAAGGTTCAGCTTGAGAAAGACTCTAAAGCCACACCGCTGCCAGTCAGCTGACTGCTAGATTACAACTTTGTCAGCTTGCGCCATGCACCTATCGCCCACGGTATAAAGCTCGCGTTCCATTCACCATGAGTCGCCCATGAAACTGCTGATCGTCGAAGACCAACCCAAAACCGGACAATACCTGCGCCAGGGCCTGAGCGAGGCCGGCTTCAATGCCGAGCTGGTGGCCGACGGCACCACTGGCCAGCACCTGGCGCTGACCGGCGACTACGCCCTGCTGATTCTCGACGTGATGCTGCCTGGTCGCGATGGCTGGCAGATCCTGCAAGCCGTGCGCAGCGCCGGGCTGGAAATACCGGTGCTGTTCTTGACCGCGCGCGATGCGGTGGAGGACCGGGTTCATGGCCTGGAACTGGGCGCCGACGACTACCTGGTCAAGCCATTCGCCTTCTCCGAGCTGCTGGCCCGGGTCCGCAGCCTGCTACGCCGCGGCAGTTCCTCGCCGCAGGAAACCAGCCTGCAACTGGCGGATCTGCGCCTGGACCTGATCCGCCGCCGAGTCGAACGCAATGGCCAGCGTATCGACCTCACGGCCAAGGAATTCTCGCTACTGGAAATGCTCCTGCGGCGCCAGGGCGAAGTGTTGCCCAAGTCGCTGATCGCCTCCCAGGTCTGGGACATGAATTTCGACAGCGACACCAACGTCATCGAGGTGGCGATCCGCCGCCTGCGCCTGAAAATAGACGACGATTATCCGAACAAACTGATCCACACCGTACGCGGCATGGGCTATGTGCTCGAAGAGCGCCAAGCCTGATGCGCCGGCTGTCCCTGAGCGGTCGCCTGGCCCTGTTGTTCGCCGGTTGCACGGCCGTGGTTTCGTTGCTCGCCGGCGTGCTGTTCAGCCGCGCCAGCGAGGCGCACTTCATCGAACTCGACCAGCAGTTGCTCGAAGGCAAGTTGATTGCCATGCGCAGCGCCTTGCAGGGCGCGAGCGATCCAGTGCGCTTTGCCGAGCGCAAGGCGCAGTTGCAGGACGAGCTCGGCCACCAACCGGACCTGGCATTGCGGGTCACAGGCGCGGATGGCACGGTCTGGTTCGACAGCGCCCAGGTGCTGCCCGACCTCCCGCCCCAAACCGCGGGTCTGCACAGCCTGCAACATGACGGCACCGCCTACCGCGTCTACAGCGCCGCGCTGGAGCCTGGCCAGGCAAATTCGCCCCAGCTGAGCCTGATGCTCGACATCACCCACCATCAGCATTTCCTGCAACGCATGCAGCACCTGATCTGGCTGACGGTCGGCCTCTCGGCGCTGGCCACCGCGCTGCTCGGGGCCTGGGCCGCGCGCAGCGGCCTGCGCCCGTTACGCCGGATGAGCGAGGTCGCCGCCGGCGTGTCGGCCAGCTCCCTGACCCAGCGCTTGCCGGAACAACAGATGCCCGGCGAACTGGCCGAACTGGCCCACGCCTTCAATGCCATGCTCGGGCGCCTGGACGACTCCTTCCAGCGCCTTTCCGCCTTCTCGGCGGACATCGCCCATGAGCTGCGCACCCCGCTGTCGAACCTGCTGACCCACACCCAGGTCACCCTGACCCGCCCACGCCCGCTGGAGGACTATCGCGAAGCCCTGCACAGCAACCTCGAAGAGCTGCAATGGATGGCGCAACTGGTCAACGACATGCTCTACCTGGCCAAGGCCGACCATGGCCTGCTGACGCCAAGACGCGAAGCCCTGGAACTGAGCGACGAAACCGACATGCTCCTGGAGTTCTATACGCCGCTGGCCGAAGACGCCGGCATCGCCCTGGGGCGCGACGGCACCGCGAAAGTCCACGGCGACCGGAGCATGTTGCGCCGTGCCCTCTCCAACCTGCTGGACAATGCCCTGCGCTTCACCCCGACGGGCGGAGAAGTACGCGTGCGTCTTGGCGAGAGCATCGAAGGCGTTTCATGGCTGCGGGTGGAAAACACCGGCGAAGGCATCCCGGCCGAACGCTTGCCCCGCCTGTTCGACCGCTTCTACCGCGCCGATCCGGCTCGCCATGAAGGCAGCAGCGAACACGCAGGCCTGGGTCTGGCCATCACCCAATCGATCATCCGCGCCCATGGCGGGCAGATCCGTTGTGAATCGGCCCAGGGCCGGACGAGTTTTGTGATCGAGTTGCCCAGCGGGAAGTGATGCTGGCCGCTCGGGTTATCGCGAGCCAGCTCGCTCCTACATGATCAACGCATGACCTGTAGGAGCGAGCTGGCTCGCGATAGCGGCGTAGTGCATTACGAGTAGCGCAACGCCGTCGCCGGCTCGACCTTGGCTGCGCGCCAGGCCGGATACAGGGTCGCCAGGAAACTCAGGACAAACCCCGCGGTGCAGATCAGGGCCACGTCGCCGCCCTGCAACTCGGACGGCAGGTTGCTGACGAAATACACGTCGGAACTGAAGATATGCTGCCCGCTGACCCGCTCCAGCCAACCCACCAGCGCACTGACGTTCAGCGCCGCGATCACGCCCAGTACGCCGCCGATCAAGGTGCCGACGATACCGATCACCGTACCCTGGACCATGAAGATCGCCATGATCTGCCGCGGCGTGGCGCCGATGGTGCGCAGGATCGCGATGTCCGCACCCTTGTCGTTCACCACCATGATCAGCGTGGCAATGATGTTGAACGCCGCCACGGCGACGATCATCAGCAGCAACAGGCCGATCATGGTCTTTTCCATCTTCATCGCGCTGAACAGGCTGCCCTGGGTATGAGTCCAGTCATCGGCCTTGAAGTCCGCGCCCAGGCTGGCGGCGATGTCGCTGGCAACCTTGGGCGCCGCGTACAGATCCTTGACCGCCAGGCGCACGCTCTGCACCTGGTTCGGCTGCCAATGCTGCATCTCGGCGGCATCGGCCACATGGATCAGGCCCATGGAACCGTCCAGCTCGGCCCCGACCTTGAACACGCCGACCACGTTCAAACGCTGCATGCGCGGGGTGATGCCGCCCGGCGCCGAACTGATTTCCGGCACGATCAGCGTCAGCTTGTCGCCGACATTCAGACGGAAGCGCCGTGCCGTGATCTCGCCGATCACCACCCCGAACTCGCCCGGCTTCAACGCATCCAGCCGCCCTTGGACAATGTGCTGGGCAACGATGGAGACCTTGCCCTCCTGGGCCGGGTCGATGCCGCTGATCTGGATCGGCTGCATCGCTCCCTTGTAAGACAGCATGCCTTCCATCTCGGTGAACGGCACCGCGGCCGTCACCTCGGGATTTTTCATCGCGGCGGCGGCCACCGGCTGCCAGTCGTCGATCGGCTTAACGCCGACGATGGTGGCGTGGGGCACCATGCCGAGAATGCGCGAGCTCATTTCGCGCTGGAAACCGTTCATCACCGACAACACCACGATCATCGCCAGCACGCCCAGGGCGAGACCGATCATCGAGGTCATGGAGATGAAGGAAACAAAGCGATTGCGGCGCTTGGCGCGGGTGTAGCGCGTGCCGATAAAGATCGATAACGGTCTGAACATTCGCTGGGGCACCGTATAAAAATAAAAGACCCGACGCCTGCCTCAGGCATCGGGCTGCTGCCGATCAAATGGGCGTCAGGCAACCTTCCTGCAAGTGCAGGACGCGGTCCATCTGGCGGGCCAGGTTCATGTCGTGGGTCACCACCAGGAACGCGGTACGCATCGACGTGCTGAGTTCCAGCATCAGGTCCTGGATGCCTTGCGCGGTGTGGGAGTCGAGGTTGCCGGTCGGCTCGTCGAGCATCACCAGCCCGGGTTTGTTGACCAGGGCACGGGCGATGGCCACACGCTGGCGCTCACCGCCGGACAGTTCGGCCGGCTTGTGCTCCAGACGATGCGCCAGGCCTACCCGCTCGAGCAGCGCCGTGGCCCGCTGGCGGGCTTCCGGGATCGCGGTCTTGCCGATCAACAGCGGCATGCAGACGTTTTCCAGCGCCGTGAATTCCGGCAGCAGATGATGGAACTGGTAAACGAAGCCCAGGGAGCGGTTGCGCAACAGGCCGCGGCCTTTCTCGCTCAACGCGGAAAGCTCCTCGCCGTCGAGCCAGACGCTGCCCTTGGTCGGCGTATCGAGGCCGCCCAACAGGTTGAGCAAGGTACTTTTACCCGAACCGGAGGTGCCGACGATCGCCACGCGTTCACCCGGGTGCAGCTCCAGTTGCAGGCCGGACAACACCACCACCGACTCCGGGCCTTCCTCATAGGACTTGCCCAGGTCGCGGCAGCTCAGAATTGCTTTTTCGCTCATGCCCAACTCACTCATAACGTAGCGCCTCCGCAGGCTGGGTGCGCGCGGCACGCCAGGCTGGATACAGGGTGGCGAGGAAACTCAGGACCAGTGCCGCGCCGCAGACCATCAACACATCCTCGGCCATCAGTTGCGAGGGCAGGTAGTCGATGAAGTACACGTCGGCATTGAGGAATTTGTGCCCGATCAGGCCTTCGAGGGCGGAAATCGCCGCGCTCACGTTCAACGCCGCGAACATCCCGACCACGGCGCCGATCAAGGTCCCGATCACCCCGATCACCGTGCCCTGGACCATGAAGGTCGCCATGATGGTGGCCGGCGTCGCGCCGAGGGTCCGCAGGATGGCGATATCGCCTTTCTTGTCGTTCACCACCATCACCAGGGTGGAGATGATATTGAACGCAGCTACGGCGACGATCAGCAGCAACAGCAGGCCGATCATGGCTTTTTCCATGCGGATGGCCTGGTACAGGTTGCCGTGGGTACGGGTCCAGTCACGGGCGTAATACTGGTTCTCGCCCAACTGCTGGGCGATTTCCCAGGCGGTGCGCGGCGCCTGGAACAGGTCGTCGAACTTCAGGCGCAAGCCCTGCACCTGATCCGGCTTCCAGCGGTGCAGGCGACCCAGGTCGTCAAGGTTGGTCAGGCCCAGGTAGCCGTCCAGTTCGCCGGCGCCGACATGGAAGATGCCGACCACGGTAAAACGCTTCATGCGCGGGAACATGCCGGCCGGGGTCACCGTGACCTCGGGGGCGACGAAGGTCAGCTTGTCGCCAAGGCCGACGCCCAGTTTGTTCGCCGCCTTGTCGCCGATCACGATACCGAAACTGCCCGGCGCCAGATCGTCCAGCTTGCCCTGTTTCATGAAGTTATCGATGATCGAGACTTGGCGCTCCTTGACCGGATCGATGGCGTTGAGCAGGACTTTCTGCACCTGGCCGTTGTTGGTCAGCAGCCCCTGCATCTGGGTGAACGGCGCCACCGCCAGCACCTTGGGGTTCTGCTTGACCTTGTCGGCCAGGCTTTGCCAATCGCCGATCGGCTCGCCGGATTCGATGGTCGCGTGGGGCACCATGCCCAGCACGCGGGTCCGCATCTCATGGTCGAAGCCGTTCATCACCGACAGCACGACGATCATCACGACCACGCCCAGGGCGAGTCCGATCATCGAGGTCAGGGAAATGAACGACACGAAATGATTGCGACGCTTTGCACGGGTATAACGCGTGCCAATAAATACGAAGAGAGGTCTGAACATGTCGGGGCTTGTTCGGAGGAAAAGAAGACGTCCTTGTGGCGGGTCCTGGTAAGCAGCTTTACACTCAGACCACCGCCGCTACCATGGGTTCGCCATGTCGACATTAGATGAAGAAGATCGCCGCGAATACTACCGTATCGAGGACACGATCGCACTGGAAATTAGCCCCCTGTCCGCCCATGACGCGGCGGGCAAAGATGTGTTGCAGGATGCGTCGCCGCTGTTCAATCTGCTCAGTGAACTGCACCTGAGCGAATTCGAATCGCAGCACCTGCTGCGCCAGGTCAGCGAGCGCGACCGGACCCTGGCCAACTACCTCAAGACCCTGAACAAGCGCATCGACCTGCTCGGCCAGGTGGTGGCACAGACCGTACTCGGCAAATTCGGCGAACCGCAGCGAGTCACGCTCTCCGAGGGCGGCATCGAGTTCGAGCATCACCTGTCCTACCCCGCCGGCACCCATCTGGCCGTCAAGCTGCTGCTGATGCCCCAGGCCCTCGGCCTGCTGTTGCGTGCCAAGGTCACGCACTGCGAAACCCGCAGTTTCGGCACCTTCGAAATCGGCACCGAGTTCGAATCACTGACCGATGCCCAACGCCAGTTGCTGGCGCGCTATATCCTGCAGAAGCAGGCCCTGGAACGTCGTCAGGCCCGAGAGCAGAACGACCCGGTGGCCGACTGACCTGCGGCCTCATCGCACAGCACCGATCATCTAGTGGAAAATTTCCGTCAAGGAGCAATCGTGACCCTGATTTATGGCCACCGCGGCGCTAAAGGCGAAGCACCGGAAAACACCCTGAGCAGCTTCCAGCAGTGCCTCAAGCACGGCGTGCGCCGTTGCGAACTGGACCTGCACCTGTCCATGGACGGCGAGCTGATGGTGATCCATGACCCGACGCTCAAACGCACCACCGACCGCCGTGGCAAGGTGGTCGAACACAACGCCGCGGAACTGGTGACCTACGACGCCCGCAAAGGCGGCCCGGGCTGGATCAAGCCCTGCCCGATCCCGCGCCTGGAAGAACTGTTCGAGCAATGCGACTTCGAGCACTGGCAGTTGGAGGTCAAGAGCGCCTCGCGTACCCGTGCCGCCACCACCGTGCTGGCGATTCGCGAGATGGCGCAGCGTTTCGGCCTGCTGGACAAGGTCACCGTCACCTCCAGCTCACGGGAAGTGCTCAAGGCGGCGGTCGAGCTGACCCCGGATCTGTCGCGCGGGCTGGTTGCCGAATACGCCTGGCTCGACCCATTGAAGGTCGCGCAAAGCTACGGCTGCGAGATACTGGCGTTGAACTGGACACTCTGCACCCCCGAGCGGCTGCAACGGGCGCAGCGCCAGGGCTTGCATGTGTCGGTGTGGACAGTCAACGAGCCCGCGCTGATGCGCAGGCTCGCCGACTTCGGCGTAGACAGCCTGATTACAGACTTTCCCGGTTTGGCCAGCGCCACGCTCGAGAATTACTGAAATCGGTCTCCCCGGCCGGCTCAGGCCACCGGCCGGAGTCGCTCAAAAAAGCCGGTTGAGGCCGTCGTAAGCGGCGACCCGATAGGCTTCGGCCATGGTCGGGTAGTTGAACGTGGTGTTGACGAAGTACTTCAGGGTATTGAGTTCGCCCGGCTGGTTCATGATCGCCTGGCCGATATGGACGATCTCCGACGCCTGGTAGCCGAAGCAATGCACGCCGAGGACTTCCAGGGTCTCGCGGTGGAACAGGATCTTCAGCATGCCTTGCGGCTCGCCGGCGATCTGCGCGCGGGCCATGCTCTTGAAGAACGCCTTGCCCACTTCATACGGCACCTTGGCCTGGGTCAGCTCCTGCTCGTTCTTGCCGATCGAACTGATCTCCGGAATGGTGTAGATCCCGGTCGGCACGTCGTTGACGAAACGCCAGCTGCCGTTGTCGACGATGCTACCGGCGGCCGAACGGCCCTGGTCGTGGGCGGCGCTGGCCAGGCTCGGCCAGCCGATCACATCGCCCGCGCCGTAGATGTTCGGTACGCAGGTGCGGTAGCTCTCGTCCACTTCGATCTGGCCGCGGCTGTTGACCTTGACCCCGATGTTCTCCATGCCCAGGCGGTCGGTATTGCCGGTCCGGCCGTTGCACCAGAGCAAGGCGTCGGCCTTGATCTTCTTGCCCGACTTGAGGTGCAGGATCACGCCGTTGTCGAGGCCTTCGACGCGGTCGTATTCCTCGTTGTGGCGCACGGTGATGTTGTTGTTGCTGAAGTGGTAGCTCAGTGCCTGGGAAATCTCGGAGTCCAGGAAGCTGAGCAACTGGCCGCGGTTGTCCACCAGCTCGACCAACACCCCAAGGCCGCTGAAGATCGAAGCGTATTCACAACCGATCACCCCGGCGCCGTAAACGATGAGTTTGCGCGGGGTGTGGCCGAGGCTGAGGATGGTGTCGCTATCGTAGATACGCGGGTGGTGGAAATCGATATCGGCCGGGCGATACGGGCGCGAGCCGGTGGCGATGATGATGTGCTTGGCCACCAGTTTCTCGACCACGCCGTTGGCGCAGACCACCTCGACGGTCTGCTCGTCGGCGAAGCTGCCGGTGCCGAAGAACACATCGACCCGGTTGCGGGCGTAGTAGCCGGTACGCGAAGCCACCTGCTTGGAGATGACCTTTTCCGCGCTCTTGAGCACATCGGGGAAGGAGAACCAGCGCGGCTCGCCGATGGCCCGGAACATCGGGTTGGTGTTGAACTGCATGATCTGCCGGACCGAGTGACGCAAGGCCTTGGACGGGATGGTGCCCAGGTGGGTGCAGTTGCCGCCGACCTGGCGACGGCTATCGACCATCGCGACCTTGCGTCCTGCTTTCGCGGCGTTCATTGCCGCACCTTCTCCAGCGGGGCCTGAACCCAGCACCACTACGTCGTAGTTGTAGACAGCCATGCGTACTCCTCAGAACGGGCCGTGGCACCCGGTGTGGCGCCTACGGCTAAATCATGTCGCGGCCAGCGGCATGAAGGGTCAATTTGGCTCGGTTACGAACCCGGGCACAGTCTATAGAAGCGTCAACGCCGCGCACATTAACCCTTGGTCGCGTCAGAGGCTACCTTTGCCTGCGACAAGGCGCCGCGGCACCGCGCAAGATTACTGCTTTTGCCCGGCAAACAGGCGATCGAACGCGCGATTGCTGCGTGTGACGAAGCCTGTATCGGCACGAATCACAAAAAATGCGGCGATATCGTGTTTTTCTGCGTAATCCCAACCGCGCTCAGGGCCGAGAATCAGCAGCAGGGTCGATAGGCCATCGGCCATCAAGGCCGCCGGATGAATCACCGTGACCGAGGCCAGCCCATGCTCGACCGGTTTGCCGGTGCGAGCATCGAAGGTGTGGGAATAACGCTGTCCGTCGCGCTGGAAATAGTTGCGATAGTCGCCGGAGGTCGAGACCCCGTAGCCGTCGATGGCGATCACCCGCTCGGCCACCTGCCGATCGTCCCGCGGCTCCTCCAGGGCAATGCGCCACGGCGTACCGTCGGGCTTCCTGCCCACCGCCTTGAGCTCGCCGGTGGCTTCGGCCAGGTAATTGTCGATGCCCATTTCCTCGAGCCTAGCGGCAATCCGGTCCACCGCGTAACCGGCGGCAATGCTGTTGAAGTCGACCTCGACCGCGGCGTCCTTGCACAACCTGTCGCCGTCGATACGCAGGTGGGTATAGCCGACTCGCTGCCGCGCCTGCGCCAGCGCCGCGTCGCTGGGCACTGCTTCCCCGCGCCCCTGCGGACCGAAGCCCCAGAGATCGAGCAACGGCTCGACCGTCAGGTCGAAGGAGCCCTGGCTGCGTTGCGACAGCTGCTGGCCAACCCCGATCAGGTGCAAAATCGGCGCTGGCATCGCCTGGCAGCTATCGGCAGGCAGATCGTTAAAGCGCTCGATGTCCGAATCGCTGCGGTAGGTCGACATCTGCCGATCGATCTCGGCGAGGATCCGCTCGACCTCGACCTGTACGTCGTTCCGCGCGGCAAGGCCAGGATGCCGCACGTACTTGACCGAATAGGTGCTGCCCATGGTGGGGCCGCCGAAGCTTTCCAGCGAATCGCCATTGCCACAACCGGCCAAAGCCAGCGCCACAGCGATAGCTCCCGTCAGATGCCTCCACCTTTTACCCAGCACAGCAATCGCCTCCCGAGACTCGATATTCCTCATCAGCGAGTGCTGATCCAGGGCGCGCCATTATGCGGTAACGATCCCTTGTAGGGTGCAAACCGAACCGACGCCATCGCGAGCAAGCCCGCGCCTACAAAGGAATGCGCTTTTCCTGCAGGAGCGAGCTTGCTCGCGATAAACCTCAAGCTCGCCACTCATTTAGCAAGCACGCTAAGAGTTTTTGTTGCCTCGACGGAATCATACACATATTGTTACAAACTGCCTGATGTGCAGCCAGGATGGATAACGACCAGGGATTGCTACCAAAATTAGCCAGAGCGAGTGAATAAAAT
Organism: Pseudomonas chlororaphis; assembly: GCF_001921865.1. GTDB lineage: Bacteria > Pseudomonadota > Gammaproteobacteria > Pseudomonadales > Pseudomonadaceae > Aquipseudomonas > Aquipseudomonas chlororaphis_D. The sequence goes on along the minus strand of NZ_MSCT01000008.1, from coordinate 471,733 downwards.
GTCCACGACCACGGGCAAAGGCAAAGCGATCTTTCGCGTTGTCAGCGGCAACTTTCTGGAGATGTTCGATTTCATGGTCTACGGCTTCTACGCCACGGCCATCGCCAAGACCTTCTTTCCTGCCGACAGCGCCTTCGCCTCCCTGATGCTGTCACTGGCGACCTTCGGCGCCGGCTTCCTGATGCGTCCCCTGGGGGCGATTTTTCTCGGCGCCTATATCGACCGCCACGGCCGTCGCCAAGGCCTGATCATCACCCTGGCCCTGATGGCCGCCGGCACCGTGCTGATCGCCTGCGTCCCGGGTTATGCCACCCTCGGGGTCGCCGCGCCGCTGCTGGTGCTGCTCGGTCGCTTGCTGCAAGGCTTTTCCGCCGGCGTCGAGCTGGGCGGCGTCTCGGTCTACCTGGCGGAAATCTCCACCCCAGGCCGCAAGGGCTTCTTCGTCAGCTGGCAATCGGCAAGCCAGCAGGCCGCCGTGGTCTTCGCCGGCTTGCTGGGCGTCGGCCTGAACCACTGGCTGAGCCCGGAACAGATGGGCGACTGGGGCTGGCGCGTACCCTTCCTGGTGGGCTGCATGATCGTCCCGGCGATCTTCATGATCCGTCGCTCGCTGGAGGAAACCCCGGAATTCCAGGCGCGCAAGCACCGCCCTACCCTTCAGGAAATCATCCGTTCCATCGGCCAGAACTTCGGTATCGTCCTTGCCGGCATGGCGCTGGTGGTGATGACCACCGTGTCCTTCTACCTGATCACCGCCTACACCCCGACCTTCGGCAAGGCCGAGCTGCACCTGTCGGACCTCGACGCCCTGCTGGTCACCGTGTGCATCGGCCTGTCGAACTTCTTCTGGCTACCAGTGATGGGCGCCGTTTCGGACAAGATCGGGCGCAAGCCGCTGCTGCTGGCGGCGACGACCCTGGCGATCCTGACCGCCTACCCGGCGCTATCCTGGCTGGTGGCCAACCCGAGCTTCAGCCATCTGCTGATCGTCGAGTTGTGGCTGTCCTTCCTCTATGGCTCGTACAACGGTGCCATGGTGGTGGCCCTGACTGAAATCATGCCGATCGAAGTCCGCACCACCGGTTTCTCCCTGGCCTACAGCCTGGCGACCGCGACCTTCGGCGGTTTCACCCCGGCAGCCTGTACCTACCTGATCCATGTGCTGGACAACAAGGCGGCACCGGGCATCTGGCTCAGCGGCGCGGCAATCCTGGGCCTGATCGCGACCCTGGTGCTGTTCCGCGGCAACAAACATCAACTGCGCACCGCGCAAGCAGCCGTAGCTGGAGGCGCCTGACAGAATGCTATCGCGAGCAAGCTCACTCCTATAGAAGGCGAATCAGCCCTTGTAGGAGCGAGCTTGCTCGCGATGGAATCGTTGCCGCCGCACAAACAAAAACGCCCCGACAAGTCGGGGCGTTTTCATGGGCGGCTAAGGCTTAGCGCGGGAATGCTGGCGGGTTGACCCCAGCCATGTCTTCCATCACGCGAACCACCTGGCAGCTGTAACCGAACTCGTTGTCGTACCAGACGTACAGAACAACGCGGTTGTCCTGAACGATGGTCGCTTCAGCATCGACAACGCCTGCGTGGCGCGAGCCAACGAAGTCAGTGGACACCACTTCCTGCGAATTGACGAAGTCGATCTGCTTGTGCAGATCGGAGTGCAGCGCCATGTAGCGCAGGTACTCGTTCATCTCTTCACGGGTAGCGGCTTTCTCAAGGTTCAGGTTGAGAATGGCCATCGACACGTTCGGCGTCGGAACGCGGATCGCGTTACCGGTCAACTTGCCAGCCAGCTCAGGCAGCGCCTTGGCAGCAGCGGTAGCAGCACCGGTCTCGGTGATCACCATGTTCAGCGCGGCGCTACGACCACGGCGATCGCCCTTGTGGAAGTTGTCGATCAGGTTCTGGTCGTTGGTGTACGAGTGAACGGTTTCGACGTGGCCGTTGATGATACCGAACTTGTCGTTCACTGCTTTCAGCACCGGCACGATGGCGTTGGTGGTGCAGGAAGCGGCGGACACGATCTTGTCGTCAGCGCTGATTTCACTGTGGTTGATGCCGTGAACGATGTTCTTCAGCTTGCCCTTGCCTGGCGCGGTCAGGACAACGCGGTCGATACCCGGGCACGCCAAGTGTTGACCCAGGCCATCAGCGTCACGCCATACACCGGTGTTATCCACCAGCAACGCGTCTTTGATGCCGTACTGGGTGTAATCCACCTCGGTCGGGTTCTTCGCGTAGATCACCTGGATCAGGTTGCCGTTGGCGGTGATGGTGTTGTTTTCTTCGTCGATGGTGATGGTGCCGTTGAACGAACCGTGAACCGAATCGCGACGCAGCAGGCTGGCGCGCTTGGTCAGGTCGTTTTCGGCGCCTTTGCGCACGACGATGGCACGCAGGCGCAGACCGTCGCCGCCACCGGTTTTCTCGATCAGGATGCGCGCCAGCAGACGGCCGATACGACCGAAGCCGTACAACACCACGTCAGTGCCTTTGCGAGCCGAAGCGTTTTGCTGGCCAACCACGTCAGCCATTTCTTCACGGACGAACTGCTCGGCAGTGCGGCCATTGCCTTCGTTACGGAATTTGAAGGCCAGCTTGCCCAGATCTACCGAGGCCGCGCCGAGCTTGAGCTCGCTCATGGCTTTAAGCAGCGGGAATGTTTCGTGGACGGAGAGTTCGCTATCGTCAGCAGAACGATGGCGAGCAAAGCGATGAGCTTTGAGAATCGCGATGACAGACTGGTTGATCAGGCTGCGGCCATAGATCGAACTCACCACATTGTTATTGCGGTAGAGCTGACCGATAAGCGGAATCATCGCTTCTGCGAGCGCTTCACGGTCGATCCATTCACCAAGACACTGGTCGGGCTTCTGAGTCACGGGAACCTTCCACATGTAGGGGCTGAAAAAAGGGGCTACATTATGCCGCCGAGTCCCCTGCGTAGCAATGCGCGCCTGTCGCGCAGAACGTAACAAAAGCCCTTCCGAAAAAATCGCGCCCCGCTCCAGCCCAGTAAACACGCGGCTTTCAGAGAACCTACTTTTTGAATGGGAATAGCGCGTTGTCTGTAACCCTCCGTAACACTGCCCTGATCCGGCACTACATTTCCCGCCAGAAAGCCGATTTTTTTATCATAGCCACTACATTTCCCATCGCCGCGTATTAGACACATCAGCAACTGACAGCCGGTGCACGGGGCCGCTACAATTACCGACTTTGTCGCAACGCTGGAGCTCAACCTTCCGTGCCCGTTCTGCGTCTACCGCAACTCCCTGCCGCCGCCGGCAAACAACACTGGGGCAACCTGCCCGGTGCCGCCCTCAGCCTGGCCATTGCCGAGGCTGCCAGCGCCGCCAAGCGCTTCACCCTGCTGCTGACCGCCGACAGCCAAAGCGCCGAACGGCTGGAGCAGGAGCTGGGTTTCTTCGCCCCGGATTTGCCCGTGCTGCATTTCCCGGACTGGGAAACCCTGCCCTACGACCTGTTCTCGCCGCACCAGGACATCATCTCCCAGCGCATTGCCAGCCTGTACCGGTTGCCGGAACTGGAGCACGGCGTGCTGGTGGTACCGATCACCACCGCCCTGCACCGCCTGGCGCCGACCAAGTTCCTGCTGGGCAGCAGCCTGGTGCTGGACATCGGCCAGAAGCTCGATGTCGAACAGACCCGCACGCGCCTGGAAGCCAGCGGCTATCGCTGCGTCGACACGGTCTACGAACATGGCGAGTTCGCCGTGCGCGGTGCCTTGATCGACCTGTTCCCGATGGGCAGCAAGCTGCCGTATCGCATCGACCTGTTCGACGATGAAATCGAGACCCTGCGCACCTTCGACCCGGAAAACCAGCGCTCCATCGACAAGGTCGATTCGGTACGCCTGTTGCCGGCGAAGGAATTCCCGCTGCAGAAAGAAGCCGTCACCCGCTTCAAAGCACGCTTTCGCGAGCGCTTCGACGTCGATTTCCGCCGCTGCCCGATCTTCCAGGACCTGAGCAGCGGAATCACCCCGGCCGGCATCGAGTACTACTTGCCGCTGTTCTTCGAGGAAACCTCGACCCTGTTCGATTACCTGCCCCAGGACACCCAGGTGTTTTCCCTGCCAGGCATCGAGCAGGCGGCCGAGAACTTCTGGAACGACGTGCGCAACCGTTACGAAGAGCGCCGCGTCGATCCGTCCCGGCCTTTATTGCCGCCCGCCGAGTTGTTCCTGCCGGTGGAAGACTGCTTCGCCCGCCTGAAAAACTGGCCGCGGGTGGTCGCCAGCCAGCAGGACATCGAGGCCGGCGGCGGGCGCGAGCGCTTCCCGGCGCAAGCCCTGCCCAACCTGGCCATCGAAGCCAAGGCCAATCAGCCGCTGGCGGCCCTGGCGAACTTCCTCGACGAGTTCTCCGGCCGCGTGCTGTTCACCGCCGAGTCCGCCGGGCGCCGCGAGGTGCTGCTGGAGTTGCTCGAACGCCTGAAGCTGCGTCCGAAGACGGTCGACAGTTGGCCGGACTTCGTTGCCGGCAAGGAGCGACTGGCAATCACCATCGCGCCGCTGGACGAAGGCTTGCGACTGGACGATCCGGCCCTGGCTCTGGTGGCCGAAAGCCCGCTGTTCGGCCAGCGCGTGATGCAGCGCCGGCGCCGGGAGAAACGCGCCGACGCCAACAACGACGCGGTGATCAAGAACCTTACCGAGCTGCGCGAAGGCGCGCCGGTGGTGCATATCGATCACGGCGTGGGCCGCTACCTGGGCCTGGCGACGCTGGAGATCGACAACCAGGCCGCCGAGTTCCTCACCCTCGAATACGCCGAAGGCGCCAAGCTCTATGTGCCGGTGGCCAACCTGCACCTGATCGCCCGCTACACCGGCAGCGACGACGCCCTCGCCCCGCTGCATCGCCTGGGCTCGGAAACCTGGCAGAAAGCCAAGCGCAAGGCCGCCGAACAGGTACGCGATGTCGCCGCCGAGCTGCTGGACATCTACGCCCGCCGCGCCGCCCGCGAAGGTTATGCCTTCGCCGACCCGAAAGCCGACTACGCCACCTTCAGCGCCGGCTTCCCGTTCGAGGAAACCCCCGACCAGCAGACCACCATCGAAGCGGTGCGCGAGGACATGCTCGCGGCCAAGCCGATGGACCGGCTGGTCTGCGGCGACGTCGGTTTCGGCAAGACCGAAGTGGCCATGCGCGCAGCGTTCATCGCCGTGCACGGCGGCAAGCAAGTGGCGATCCTGGTGCCCACCACCCTGCTCGCCCAGCAGCACTACAACAGCTTCCGCGACCGCTTCGCCGACTGGCCGGTGACCGTGGAAGTGATGAGCCGCTTCAAGTCGGCCAAAGAAGTGAATGCCGCGGTGGCCGAGCTGGCCGAAGGCAAGATCGACATCGTCATCGGCACCCACAAGCTGCTGCAGGACGATGTGAAGATCAAGAACCTGGGGCTGGTGATCATCGACGAGGAACACCGTTTCGGCGTGCGCCAGAAAGAACAGCTCAAGGCGCTGCGCAGCGAAGTCGATATCCTGACCCTGACCGCCACGCCGATTCCGCGCACACTGAACATGGCGGTCTCGGGCATGCGCGACCTGTCGATCATCGCCACGCCGCCGGCCCGACGCCTGTCGGTACGCACCTTCGTCATGGAGCAGAACAAGAGCACGGTCAAAGAGGCGCTGCTGCGCGAGCTGCTGCGCGGCGGCCAGGTCTACTACCTGCACAACGACGTGAAGACCATCGAGAAATGCGCCGCGGACCTGGCCGAGCTGGTGCCCGAGGCCCGCATCGGCATCGGCCACGGGCAAATGCGCGAACGCGAACTCGAACAGGTGATGAGCGACTTCTACCACAAGCGCTTCAACGTGCTGATCGCCTCGACCATCATCGAGACCGGCATCGACGTGCCGAGCGCCAACACCATCATCATCGAGCGCGCCGACAAGTTCGGCCTGGCCCAATTGCACCAGTTGCGCGGGCGGGTCGGGCGCAGCCACCACCAGGCCTACGCCTACCTGCTGACACCACCGCGCCAGCAGATCACCCCGGACGCGGAAAAGCGCCTGGAAGCGATCGCCAACACCCAGGACCTCGGGGCCGGCTTCGTGCTCGCCACCAACGACCTGGAGATCCGCGGCGCCGGCGAGCTGCTGGGCGACGGCCAGAGCGGCCAGATCCAGGCAGTGGGTTTCACCCTGTACATGGAAATGCTCGAGCGCGCGGTGAAAGCCATCCGCAAGGGCGAGCAGCCGAACCTCGACCAACCGTTGGGCGGCGGCCCGGAAATCAACCTGCGCCTGCCGGCGCTGATTCCCGAAGACTACCTGCCGGATGTGCATGCGCGGCTGATCCTGTACAAGCGCATCGCCTCGGCCACCGACGAGGACGGCCTGAAAGACCTGCAAGTGGAGATGATCGACCGCTTCGGCCTGCTGCCGGAACCGACCAAGAACCTGGTGCGCCTGACCCTGCTGAAACTGCAGGCCGAGCAACTGGGCATCAAGAAGGTCGACGGCGGCCCGCAGGGCGGCCGCATCGAGTTCGCCGCCGATACTCCGGTGGACCCGCTGGCGCTGATCAAACTCATCCAGGGCCAACCCAATCGCTACAAGTTCGAAGGCGCTACGCTGTTCAAATTCATAGTGCCGATGGAGCGTCCGGAAGAACGCTTCAATACATTGGAGGCGCTGTTCGAGCGCCTCGCCCCGAAAACTGCTTGAAGGACGCCCCATGCGCCTGTTTCGCTCACTGACCTTGCTCCTGACCCTGGTCGCCCCCTCGGCGTTTGCCGACACGTATCAGGTCGAGATGATCCTGATGCGGCAGAATGCAGTGCCTGCCATCGTCGGTCGCCCCGCCCCCGAAGACTGGGCCGCCGGCGCGCAACGCCTGGGCGCCGATAGCCAGCGCAGCCCGGCGCTGGGCAGCGTGGTCGAGAAGCTCACCGCCAGCGGCGACTACAGCGTGCTGATGCACAAGGCCTGGCAGCAACCGCTGGACGATACGCCGGTAAAAGTCGCCGTCAGCGAAGGCCAGGAACAGTTCGGCCAGTTCCCGATCGAGGGCACCCTGACCCTGAAGCTCGGGCGCTTCACCGATGTGGATGCGGCATTCTGGGTCAACCAGATCGACGGCAACGGCCTGGTGACCGCCAGCGAACGCCTGAAACAGGAAAGCCACACCAAGAACGGCCAGCTCAACTACCTCGACAACGGCCACCTGGCCCTGCTGATCAAGATCACCTCGCTGTCGGCCCCCGCGCCACGCCAGGCTCCTCCTGAAATCGCGGACTGATAGAAGTCCATGCCCACGACCCTGACCAAACCCCTGGCACCGTCCTGGGTCAGCCGATTCAAGGAACAAGCCCTGGAGCGTGGCCGCCGCTACGCCCTGGAGAACCGCGTCAGGATCGTCCAGGCCGGCGACAGCACCATCACCGCCAGTTGCGAAGGCTCCGGGGGCAATGTCTATCGCCAGACCATCAGCCTGCGCGAATCGGCCAAGAACACCTTGCTGATGGTCGAGGCCACGTGCACCTGCCCGGTGCGCAGCAACTGCAAGCACATTGCCGCGGTGCTGCTCAAAGTCGAGGAAACCCTGGCCTACCCGGCCGCCGCGAAAGACGCCGAGTTGCTGGAGAAACTCCAGGCCGTGCTGGACAACCGCAGCCCCGCGCCCCTGCCGCAACAGGTCGTGGATAACGTGCAGCCGGTGCCGCGGCTGTGGCTGGCGAGCATCGAGTTCAGTGCCTTCGAACCGCGCAACGGCAAGATGCAGCGCTATATCCAGCACCGTGCCGCGCTGTCCTTCAGCTACCTGGACGAGTACATCGGCGGGCAGAAAAACGCCGACGTGGTGATTCGCCAGGAACAACAGACCTTGCGCATCAAGCGTCAGCCGGAGGTCGAACAACAGTATCGCGAGCAACTGCGGACGCTGGGTTTCAAGATCGCCACCCGTCAGAGCAAGGCTTTGCCGGAAAGCGCCGGCGAACTGTATGAAATGGTCAACGACAGCGCCTGGCTGACCTTCACCCTCAACGAACTGCCCAAGCTGCGCAGCCAGGGTTGGGCACTGCAGATCGACGACGACTTCGGCTTCGACCTGACCACCGTGGACGACTGGTACGCGACAGTGGACGAGGCGCCGGGACGCGACTGGTTCGACCTGGAGCTGGGCATCATCGTCAACGGCGAACGCCTGAGCCTGTTGCCGATCCTGCTCAACCTGATGCGCTCGCACACCGAGATCCTCAACCCCGAACGCCTGGCCAGACGCCGCGACGACGAGCTGATCCTGGTGAACATCCCCGGACGGCCCAATTCGCCCCACGGCCCGCTGCAAGTGGCACTGCCCTATGGCCGACTGAAACCGGTGCTGGCCACCCTGGGCGAGTTCTATCTGCAAGAGCCCGGCGAAATCGCCTTGCGCCTGAGCAGTGCAGACGCGACGCGGCTCAACCCGTTGGAAGACCTGCCGCTGCTCTGGGAAGGCGGTGAACATATCCGCTCGTTCGCCCAACGGCTGCGCGACATCAAGGACTACACAGCCCCCGCGCCGCAAGGCCTGAACGCCACCCTGCGCCCGTATCAACTGGAAGGCCTGAGCTGGATGCAGTCGCTGCGCCAGCTGGAAGTCGGCGGCATCCTGGCCGACGACATGGGCCTGGGCAAAACCCTGCAGACCCTGGCCCACGTGCTCAGCGAAAAGAACGCCGGGCGCCTGGACCGGCCGTGCATGGTGGTGATGCCCACCAGCCTGATCCCCAACTGGCTCGACGAAGCCGCGCACTTCACGCCGCAGCTCAAGGTCCTGGCGCTGTATGGCGCCGGCCGCAAGAAACACTTTGCCCGGCTCACCGAATACGACCTGATCCTGACCACCTACGCCCTGCTGCCCAAGGACGTCGAGCAACTCGCCGCCCTGCCCTTGCATGTGCTGGTGCTCGATGAGGCGCAATACATCAAGAATCCGTCGAGCAAGGCCGCCCAGGCCGCGCGTGAGCTCAATGCCCGGCAGCGCCTGTGCCTGAGCGGTACGCCACTGGAGAATCACCTGGGCGAGCTGTGGTCGTTGTTCCACTTCCTGCTGCCCGGCTGGCTGGGGGATGTGAAGAGCTTCAATCGCGACTACCGCGTGCCGATCGAGAAACACGCCAGCGAAGTGCGCTTGCAACACCTCAACGGGAGGATCAAACCCTTCCTGCTGCGCCGTACCAAGGAACAGGTGGCCACCGAACTGCCGCCCAAGACCGAGATCATCCACTGGGTGGAACTCAATGACGCCCAGCGCGACGTATACGAAACCATGCGCCTGGCCATGGACAAGAAAGTCCGCGACGAGATCACCCGTAAGGGCGTGGCGCGCAGCCAGATCATCATTCTCGAGGCGCTCTTGAAACTGCGCCAGGTGTGTTGCGACCTGCGCCTGGTCAACGAGGACGCGGCGCCCACGCGCGGCAGTTCCTCCGGCAAGCTCGACAGCCTGATGGAAATGCTCGAGGAGTTGTTCGACGAAGGCCGGCGCATCCTGCTGTTTTCGCAGTTCACCTCGATGCTGAGCCTGATCGAAGCGGAGCTCAAACGCCGCCATATCAGCTATGCCCTGTTGACCGGGCAGACCCGCGACCGCCGCACGCCGGTCAAGGACTTCCAGAGCGGCAAGCTGCAGATTTTCCTGATCAGCCTGAAAGCCGGCGGCGTCGGCCTCAACCTGACCGAAGCCGACACCGTGATCCACTACGACCCCTGGTGGAACCCGGCCACGGAAAACCAGGCCACCGACCGCGCCTATCGGATCGGCCAGGAGAAGCCGGTATTCGTCTACAAGCTGATTGCCCGCGGCACAGTGGAAGAGAAGATCCAGCACCTGCAACAGGAGAAGTCCGATCTGGCGGCAGGCGTGCTGGATGGGCGCAAGGCCGGGGACTGGAAGCTGCAGAGCGAAGACATCGAAGCCCTCTTCGCCCCACTGCCGGACAACAAGGGCGGCTGCTGATCGCAGCCGCCGGCAGGCGACAGCGGTCAATCGATGAGTTGGGCGTCCCTGAGCGCGCCGAGCGCCGTCAACCAACGCGGATCCTGACGGTAGTCGGTGCTGGCAAACGCCTGGCCGCGCATCCGCGCAATGCGCGCCGAGGGCGTCACTTTCAGGCGCTGGGCCGCGCTCAAGGCCAGCTCGGCTGCAGCCCGGTCGTTGCACACCAGGCCCATGTCGCAACCGGCAGACAGCGCCGCTTCGATCCGGCTGGCGGCATCACCCACCACATGGGCACCGGCCATCGACAGGTCGTCGCTGAAAATCACTCCATCGAACTGCAACTCGCCGCGCAGAATCTCCTGCAACCAGCGACGGGAGAACCCGGCTGGCTGGGCATCGACCTGCGGGTAGATGACGTGGGCCGGCATCACCGCTGCCAATTGCTTGCTCAAGCGCGCGAAAGGCAGCAGATCCTTGGCGCGGATCTCGTCGAGACTGCGCTCGTCGTTGGGGATCGCCACGTGGGAGTCCGCCTCGGCCCAGCCATGCCCCGGGAAATGCTTGCCGGTAGCCGCCATGCCGGCGCTGTTCATGCCGCGAATAAAAGCGCCCGCCAGCAACGCCGCGCGCTCGGGGTCGCCCTCGAAGGAACGGGTTCCCACCACCGCGCTGCGTTGATGATCCAGATCCAGCACCGGGGCGAAGCTCAGGTCCAGGCCGACGGCCAGCACTTCGGTGGCCATGATCCAGCCGCACTGCTCGGCCAGGTATTCGGCGTTCGGATTGTCGGCGATGGCACGCATGGCCGGCAGCCGTACGAACCCCTGGCGCAGGCGCTGCACTCGCCCGCCTTCCTGGTCCACTGCCAGCAACAGGTCCGGACGAATCGCCCGAATCGACGCACTCAGCTCGCGCACCTGCCGTGGATGCTCGATATTGCGCGCAAAGATGATCAGGCCGCCCACTTCGGGCTGACGCAGGAGCTGGCGATCTTCAGCCGTCAGCCAGGTGCCGGCGACATCCACCATCAAGGAGCCTTGCAGGCCTGTGGTCATAACAATTCCTTAGTAACGAAAGGCGCGCGCAGCATCACGAAGGATGCCCGCATGGCGCAGACGCACGAGCCTATCGCCAGGGGGAAAACCCGGCAAACGAGGATCGGCGAAGGGAATGAAAAAACATCGGAAACGAGAGTCGGCATGGGCGGCTAGCTTAGCGGATGTAAGCTGCCGCGCCCACCCGGAAGGTCAGGCCTTGGCGACCGCCGGAGCCGATTTGCTGCGCGGCTTGAGCTGCGCGGTAGCCATGACGTCGTCGGTGACGCCAGTTTCGGCGCGCATGCCTGCGGCCAGGAACGGCACCATCAGGCGCATCACCTGCTCGATCGAGGTATTGACCCCGAAATCAGTCTCGGCGATCGCCCGCAACGCCTTGATCCCCGACATGCTGAACGCCGCGGCACCCAGCATGAAGTGCACGCGCCAGAACAGTTCGATCGGCGGAATCCGTGGCGCGGCTTCGTTGACCAGCAACATGTAGCGGCGGAACACCTTACCGTACATGTCTTCCAGATAACGCCGCAGGTGGCCCTGGCTCTGGCTGAAGGCCAGCCCGAGCAGACGCATGAAAATGGACAGATCGTTGCCACTGCGAGGCTGAACCACCAAGGCCTGCTCGACGAGGATTTCCAGCAGCTCTTCGAGGCTTGGCTTGCTCTCCGGCTTGGCCGAACGCCGCTCCAGCTCACGATCGAGACTGACGCAGAACGGCCCGAGGAAGCGCGAGAACACCGCCTGGATCAAGGCCTTTTTGGAACCGAAATGATAGTTAACCGCCGCCAGGTTGACCCCGGCCTTGCTGGTGATCAGCCGCAATGAGGTTTCGGCAAAACCTTTTTCCGCGAACAACTGCTCGGCAGCATCGAGAATGCGTTCAACGGTTTCCGACTGGGCCATGGCTACTCCGCCTGACAAACACTTGTTTGAAACATACGTTTCAGCCCTTGTCTTGTCAAGCCTGCCAGTCCGTTTTGCGGACGGCCAGTCAGCTATTTAATCACACCTGCAGCCTCCTGTAGCCGGCCTCGCGACGCCGGGCAAATGCAGCCGCGACCCGACCGTCCGGCAGCCGCCGGAAAAAGGAGGATTGCCAAGTGGCTTTCACTGTATATAATTCCAGTCACTGTATAAAAAGACAGAGCGATCGACATGCTAAAACTGACGCCCCGCCAAGCTGAGATTCTGGCTTTTATCAAACGTTGCCTCGAAGACAACGGCTACCCGCCGACCCGTGCGGAAATCGCCCAGGAACTGGGCTTCAAATCGCCCAACGCCGCTGAGGAACACCTCAAGGCACTGGCCCGCAAAGGCGCGATCGAAATGACCCCGGGCGCCTCCCGCGGCATTCGCATCCCGGGATTCGAAGCCAAGCCCGACGACTCCACCCTGCCCATCATTGGCCGGGTTGCCGCCGGTGCGCCGATCCTCGCCGAGCAGCACATCGAAGAGTCCTGCAACATCAACCCGGCCTTCTTCCATCCGCGCGCGGATTATCTGCTGCGGGTTCACGGCATGAGCATGAAGGACATCGGCATCTTCGATGGCGACTTGCTGGCCGTGCACACCACTCGCGAAGCCCGTAACGGCCAGGTCGTCGTCGCCCGCATCGGCGATGAAGTCACCGTGAAGCGCTTCAAGCGCGAAGGCAGCAAAGTCTGGCTGATCGCCGAAAACCCTGAGTTCGCGCCTATCGAGGTCAACCTGAAAGATCAGGACCTGGTGATCGAAGGCTTGAGTGTCGGCGTCATTCGCCGCTAAAGGAGGCTGTATGCAGTTCCCTCACACACCACAGCATGCACAACTACCACTGTTCGAAGCGTTCATGGCCCAACCTCTGGCGCCCATCCTCAAAGAGGTGGTCGAATCGCCATGGAGCAACGAACCGGAAGCCTTCAGTGAACTGTCGCTACGCGGTGCCGCCGGGAACTGCCTGAGCCTGCTGGCACCCATTCTCAGAGAACTGAGCCAGGACCAGGACGCGCGCTGGCTGACATTGATCGCCCCGCCTGCCAGCCTGACCCAGGCTTGGTTACGGGATGCAGGCCTGAACCGCGAGCGGATTTTGCTGCTGCATCCACGCGGCGCTCAAAGCGCGCAGCAACTGGCCTGCGAAGCACTGCGCCTGGGGCGCAGCCATACCGTTGTCAGCTGGCTCAACCCGTTGAACAGCAGCGCCCGGCAACAGCTCATCAGCGCAGCCCGCACGGGCGACGCACAAAGCTTGAATATTCGTCTGGGCTGATCGGTAGAAACACCGATGGATGACGTTTGAATGACACAAGGCTTCTCCAGGATTGAGAAGCCGAAAGGAATCGACGAACGACAGCAAAAAAACCGACAAACGGGCTCAGTGAAGAACCCGCGGCCCCTCTTCTTTCTCCAATTCGCCTTCAACCAGGCGACCCGCCATCTGTACACCCACACTCAACATGGCCTTGGCCACTTCGACGTGCTGGCCTTGCAAGAAGGCTTTGGCATCCTCTGAAAAGTCCAGAGTGACCAGAGAACCCTCGTCCTCGGCCCTGCGCAGCTCAATACGACCGTCTGGCAATTCGACAATTTCTAGAAAGGACGTTGGCATAAAGATCTGTTCTCCACGAAAGGCCCGGATTATATCAGTCATCGCCTCGACGTCGCGCAGGCCCAAAGCGTTTTCTTTATCTTCCTGCCGTAACGAGCAGGCATTTGTCATCAAAAATTCGGTTTGTAATCGAAACTGGCAGCGGCTTCCTTATCGGAAAACGGTGTAATGGCCTGCTTCTTGTTGATGATCGCGTTGACCATGGAGCTCGGGAACATCTGGATGCAGTTATTGAACTCCTCAACCGTGCGGTTGAAGACCGTAACGGCTGCCGCGATGTTCGCCTGCTGCTCGACTATCTCTTTCATCAGACTGCTGACGATGCCCGCAGCCTTGAGATCCGGATAAGCCTCGAAGGCCATGTTCAGGCCGACCATCAATTCCCTGGTAGCCATCTGCGTCGACTTCAACGCCTCGCCGCTTGCCGCCTCAGGCAGCCTGCCCAAGGCCGACCGCAGGCCCACCACCTTTTCCAGCACATTGCTTTCATAGATCTTGAAACTGGAGGCCTGCTCTTCCAATGCATCCAGCACTTTGATTTTCTGCCGCTCATACACCAGCACGTCGGCCCACGCGCGCTGGGCGCGGTTACCTGCACCGACGATCTTGTTGTAGTAATGCCAGAGGAGCCAGGCCACCAATAGCGTCGTAAGAAGGATGATCATTTACTGCTCCATATCCTGCATTTTCGGTAGGTTGAAATTGTCGTCATGCAACTCGGCAAACTCGTGCATCAATTCCAGCACGGGCCTGAGGCGCGGCATCGTCACCCCCTGCATCAATGCGGCATGAAAGGCCACCGGCTCGGCAAGGCTGGTGGCCGAGGTCGCGATGCCCACGACATCGTCATTGTCGAAACTCACACACAGACGGCCCTGAGCGGAAAACTCGAAGCTGACGTTTTTCAACGCCCGGGCAATCTGTAGCAGCTTGAGTACCGTGATTGGCGTGGCAAAGGTCGCGCAGGCCATTTCCGTCTCGCCTGTCAGAGTGAAAATGGAATTGAACTCCCGAGTCGTGGTCTTGTAGAGATGCTCGCGATCCATCGCCCGATGCTTGTCACCACGAACGGCAACCTCGGCTGTCCAGGGAAAATCAAACACCAGGCTGTACCGGTCGTAACCGACGAACCGGGTTCTGGTTTCCCTGTGTGAGCCTCCCTTACCATCGGAAACCGACACCTCATAGGTTTCCTTATCGACGTAATGCAGATGATGGAAGGCATAGGGCAACGGATGCACCGCGCCGTTATGAACACCCAGCAACGTGCTCTTGAGCTCACGGGCGTAATTGCCCCGACGGTAGTGCGCAAACTCATTCGTCATCACAGCCAGGGTGAAAATCCCTGAAGCCGATGTATCGTCCACGCCAGTGCTCAATAGGGCAGCCTTGCGAATGATCTTCTGCGATAACGCCTGCACCACATCCGGGTGAATGAAGTGCGCTGCGCCGCGCCGTTGCATCAGATAGATCCCGGGAATCAACAGCGGCCAGACCAGTATTCCAACAATGCAGAAAAACCAGGCCAGCTTTTTGGAGTTGGGGTCCGAGCGACTCAGGACCAAGGGCTCGGGAAAATCGCGGACCTGCTCCACGGCCTTGAGCAGATCCCGGGGCGAAGAGGCTGCGTCCACCAGACGATCGACGTGATCGAATAGCGCCGCAAGCCTGTTCGCCTCTTTAGTTGAAGCCATTACTCATCCTTGATGGGGTGCACTCGAAGGTAGCTGCTATCAGCGGCTCAACACTCGTTGAGGCCGTCACGGAAGCGAATCGCCAGTGCCTTGAGGTTCTGGCGCCACTGCTCCAGCTCGTCCCGGCCCAGTTCTGGCTCTTGCTCATCTTCATCGAGATTTACTGCGACGATCAGCGGCTGGGTAACGTCGCCCTTGGGCTTGTGCGGCACTCGCGGAGGCTGAAACAGCGCCGAATGCGCCGCCAACAGCTGCGCCAGCCAGGTCTGCGGGTTCTGAGCCAGCTCCACCAGCTCGGCCAACTCGGGAATGGCAATGCTTTCCAGTATCTCCCGGGTCAACAGCAGTTCCGCACGAGGCGCATTGGCCTGCGGGAGGCGATAGAAACCGGCGATTTCATGACACAGCCCGAGCAGCGCGCCGTACAGATGAAACAGCACCGACTCGCGCCCCGCCTGTACCAGTGCCTGAGCATTCATGGCCCCGCCTGCTTCGGCGCGTGCCAAGGCCTCCAGCGACAGGCCGGCAAAGTAAATTTTCTGGTTGGTACGGGTATAGAGTTCGTGGGCCATGACGGCAGCCTCCACAACGAATAGATAACAGCATGCTGGCCGCACAGTGTCATGGAACACTCCGGCCAACCGCAAGTCCACCAGCCCAAAAGAAAGGCCGCGTCCCCCTGAGGAGTTAACGCGGCCTGTCAGAAGCGTCCGATGCCCCGGACGTTAACGCTTGTCTTCGACTTTCCAGCTACCGCCGTCGTAGAACGCACGCCAGCCGGTCGGCTTGCCGTCGACTTCGGTCTGCACGTACTGCTCCTTGGTCTTGCGGCTGTAGCGGATCACTGCCGGACGACCCTCCGGATCCTTCTTCGGCGCTTCGCAGAGGAAGTGGTACTTCGGATCGATCTCATCCTTGTGTGGAATCAGCTCGACCACCAGCGGGGCACGGGTTTCACGGTTTTTCGGGAACTGACTGGCCGCCAGGAACAGGCCCGAGGCCCCGTCGCGCAGGATATAGGTGTCGTTGACCTTCTCGCATTTCAGCTCAGGCATCTTCACCGGATCCATCTTCGGCGGCGCCGCGTCACCACTCTTGAGCAGCTTGCGGGTGTTCTTGCAGGTCGGGTTGGTGCAACCGAAGAACTTGCCAAAACGGCCAGTCTTGAGCTGCATCTCGCTGCCGCACTTATCGCATTCCAAGCTCGGACCTTCGTAGCCCTTGATGCGATAGCTGCCCTCTTCGATCTCATAGCCCGCGCAATCCGGGTTGTTGCCGCAGATGTGCAGCTTGCGCTTCTCGTCCAGCAAATAGGCGTCCATCGCCGTGCTGCAGATCGGGCAACGGTGCTTGCCGCGCAATACCAGCGACTCGGACTCGCCCTCGTCGTCCGCGGCGATCTCGTCGCCCGGCACCAGGTTGACCGTGGCCTTGCAACGCTCTTTCGGCGGCAGGCTGTAGCCCGAGCAACCGAGGAACACGCCAGTGGAGGCCGTACGAATCTGCATCGGCCGACCGCAGGTCAGGCACGGAATGTCGGTCATCACCGGCTGGTTGGCGCGCATGCCGCTGTCACTGCCTTCGGCCACTTCGAGTTTCTTCTTGAAGTCGCCGTAGAACTCGTCGAGAACGTTTTTCCAGTCGCGCTCGCCCTGGGCCACGTCATCGAGATGTTCTTCCATGCCGGCAGTGAAACCGTAGTCCATCAGGTTCGAGAAGCTCTCGGACAGACGCTCGGTGACGATGTCACCCATCTTTTCCGAATAGAAGCGGCGGTTATGCAACGCCACGTAGCCACGGTCCTGGATGGTGGAAATGATCGCCGCGTAGGTCGAAGGACGACCGATGCCACGCTTTTCCATCTCCTTGACGAGGCTGGCTTCGGAGTAGCGCGCCGGCGGCTTGGTGAAGTGCTGGCTCGGATCGAGCTTGAGCAGCTTCAGGACATCACCCTGGACCATGTCCGGCAAGACATCGTCATCGCCCGGCTTGCTTATTTGCGGCATGACCCGGGTGTAGCCGTCGAACTTGAGGATACGGCCCTTGGCACGCAGTTCGAAGCCGCCAGCGGCGACGCTGACGGTGGTCGACAGGTACTGCGCCGGCAGCATCTGGCAGGCCACGAACTGGCGCCAGATCAGCTCATAGAGACGCTCGGCGTCACGCTCCATGCCCGACAGCTTGCTTGGATGGGTGTTCACATCGGACGGACGAATCGCTTCGTGCGCCTCCTGGGCCCCTTCCTTGCTGCTGTAGAAGTTCGGCGAGGACGGCAGGTATTTGTTGCCGAACTCTTCCTCGATATAGCTCCGCACCATCGTCAGGGCATCGGCCGAGAGGTTGGTCGAGTCGGTACGCATATAGGTGATGTAGCCAGCTTCGTACAGACGCTGGGCCATCATCATGGTTTTCTTCACCCCGAAGCCCAGACGGTTGCTCGCAGCCTGTTGCAGGGTGGACGTAATGAACGGTGCCGACGGCTTGCTGCTGGTCGGTTTGTCTTCACGCTTGGCGATGGTGTAGGTCGAAGCCTTGAGCTTCTCCAGGGCCGCCATGGCCTGCGCTTCATTCAGCGGCTTGAAGGCCTCGCCGTTTTCGCGAGCCACCTCGAAGCGCACATTGGCGCCCTTGGCGGTGCCGAGGTCGGCGTGGACTTCCCAATACTCCTCGGGGATGAAGGCACGGATCTCACGCTCGCGCTCCACCACCAGCTTCACCGCCACCGACTGCACCCGACCGGCAGACAGGCCGCGGGCGATTTTCGCCCACAGCAGCGGCGAAACCATGTAACCCACCACGCGGTCGAGGAAACGACGCGCCTGCTGAGCATTGACCCGATCGATATCCAGCTCGCCCGGCTGGGAGAAGGCTTCCTGGATCGCCTTCTTGGTGATCTCGTTGAACACCACGCGCTTGTAACGGCTGTCATCCCCACCAATGGCTTCCCGCAGGTGCCAGGCAATGGCCTCCCCTTCGCGGTCCAAGTCCGTTGCGAGATAGATGGTGTCGGCATCCTTGGCGAGCCGACGCAGCTCTTCGATGACCTTTTCCTTGCCTGGAAGGATCTCGTACTTGGCTTTCCAGCCATGCTCCGGATCGACTCCCATGCGCGAGACCAGCTGCTTGCGCGCCTTCTCTTTGGCCGACAGCGCCGGCGCTTCACCAGCGGCCGCCTTGCCACGCTTGGCGGCAGGTTCCTTGGCGGCACTTGCCGAACCGCTAGTGGGCAGGTCTCGGATATGGCCGATACTCGACTTCACCACGTATTGGTTGCCCAAGTACTTGTTGATGGTCTTGGCCTTAGCCGGGGATTCCACAATGACCAGCGATTTGCCCATGGATCGGAAAATTCCTGAATTCGAGAAGTGAAAGGCGGTTGGCGCCTAACGCGGCACCGCTATATATAGTGGCAACAAGGTGAGGTCAAGCGCAGGGTTCCCCGCGACCTCGGCTCAAGCCGGTGGAAAAAGACTGGCTTCGGCCTGCACCAAAGCAAAGCGTGGCACCTGCTCGCCGTCAACTTCGACCGACTCCAGGAACATGCTCAAGGGGCGCACCCAAAAGCCGTAATCGCCATACAGGGCTTGGTAGAACACCACTTCCTCTTCCGTTTCGGAATGCCGCGCCACGCTGAAAACGCGGTACTGCGGCCCCTTGTAATGCTGATAGAGCCCGGGTTGTAACGGCATGTTCTGGCCCTCGTGCAAATTCTTTCAAAATAAAAACAAATAAATCTTCAGAAAAACAAAAACCGGGGCACTGGGCCCCGGCTTCCATCAACGCAACGCTTAAACGCGTTCGAAGACGGTGGCAATGCCCTGACCCAGTCCGATGCACATGGTGGACACACCAAAGGTGCCGCCATTCTGCTTCATGACATTGAGCAAGGTGCCGGAGATACGCGCACCGGAACAACCGAACGGGTGACCCAGGGCGATCGCGCCGCCGTGCAGGTTAACCTTCTCGTTCATCTTGTCGAGCACTTTCAAGTCTTTCAGCACAGGCAGGGCCTGTGCGGCGAAAGCTTCGTTGAGTTCGAAGAAGTCGATATCGGCGATTCCCAGGCCCGCGCGCTTCAAGGCTTTCTGCGTAGCCGGTACTGGACCATAGCCCATGATCGCCGGGTCCACACCCGCCACGGCCATCGAACGGATCACGGCCAACGGCTGAATGCCCAGGTCCTGGGCACGCTGCGCCGACATCACGATCATGCACGAAGCACCGTCGGTGATCTGCGACGAAGTACCGGCAGTCACGGTACCACCCTTGGGGTTGAACGCCGGCTTCAAGGCCGCCAGGCTTTCCAGGGTGGTCTCGGGACGAATGGTTTCGTCGTAGTCGAACAGCTTCAGGAAACCGTTCTCGTCGTAGCCCTGCATCGGGATGATTTCGTCCTTGAACTTGCCTTCCACGGTCGCCTTGTGGGCGAGCTGGTGGGAGCGCAGGCCGAAGGCATCCTGTTGCTCGCGGGTAATGCCGTGCATCTTGCCGAGCATCTCGGCGGTCAGGCCCATCATGCCCGAGGCTTTCGCCGCGTACAGGGACATGTGCGGGTTCGGGTCGACACCGTGCATCATGCTCACATGGCCCATATGCTCGACGCCGCCCACCACGAATACGTCACCGTTGCCGGTCATGATCGCCTGAGCGGCGGTGTGCAGCGCGCTCATCGACGAGCCGCACAGGCGGCTGACCGTCTGGCCGGCCGAGGTGTGCGGGATCTGAGTCATCAGCGACGCCATGCGCGCGATGTTCCAGCCCTGCTCCAGGGTCTGGTTCACGCAGCCCCAGATCACGTCCTCGACTTCCGCCGGATCGACCTTGGCGTTGCGTTCCAGCAATTTGCTGATCAGGTGCGCCGACATATCTTCGGCGCGGGTATTGCGGTGCATGCCGCCCTTGGAGCGGCCCATCGGAGTACGACCGAAGTCGACAATCACGACGTCTCTAGGATTCAAGCTCATATATTCACTCTCGCTCTAGTAGGGGGCGCTTAACCGAAGAAGCTCTGGCCGTTCTTGGCCATCTCGCGCAGCTTCGCGGTCGGGTGGTACAGCGCGCCCAGATCGGCGTACTGGTCGGCCAGGGCAACGAACTCGGCAACACCGATCGAATCGATGTAGCGCAGCGCGCCGCCACGGAATGGAGGGAAACCGATACCGTACACCAGGCCCATGTCGGCTTCGGCGGCAGTTTCGACGATACCGTCTTCCAGGCAGCGAACGGTTTCCAGGCACAGCGGGATCATCATCCAGTTGATGATGTCCTCGTCGGTGACTTCACGCTGTTCGTAAACGATCGGCTTGAGCACTTCCAGTACCGACGGGTCGGCGACTTTCTTCTGCTTGCCTTTCTTGTCGGCCTCGTAGGCATAGAAGCCCTTGCCGTTCTTCTGGCCCAGGCGCTTAGCCTCGTAGAGCACATCAACGGCCGAGCGGCGGTCGTCTTTCATGCGATCCGGGAAACCTTCGGCCATCACATCGCGACCATGGTGGCCGGTGTCGATGCCGACCACGTCCATCAGGTAGGCAGGGCCCATCGGCCAGCCGAATTTTTCCATGATTTTGTCGATACGGACGAAGTCCACACCAGCGCTGACCAGCTTGGCGAAACCGCCGAAGTACGGGAACAGGACGCGGTTGACCAGGAAGCCCGGGCAGTCGTTGACCACGATCGGGTTCTTGCCCATTTTCTTGGCGTAGGCAACGGTGGTGGCCACAGCCAGCTCGCTGGACTTCTCGCCACGGATGACTTCCACCAGCGGCATCATGTGCACTGGGTTGAAGAAGTGCATGCCGACGAAGTTTTCCGGACGCTTGAGGGCCTTGGCCAACAGGCTGATGGAAATCGTCGAGGTGTTCGAGGCGAGGATGGTGTCCTCTTTGACCTGGGCTTCGACTTCAGCCAGCACCGCTTGCTTGACCTTCGGGTTCTCGACGACCGCTTCGACCACCAGGTCGACGTGGCCGAAATCGCCGTAGGACAGCGTAGGACGAATGCCGTTGAGCACTTCGGCCATCTTGGCTGCGGTCATGCGGCCTTTATCGACACGGCCGACCAGTAGCTTGGCGGCTTCTGCCAGGCCCTGCTCGATCCCGTGTTCGTTGATGTCTTTCATCAGGATCGGCGTGCCTTTGGACGCCGACTGGTAAGCAATACCGCCACCCATGATACCGGCGCCGAGCACGGCGGCCTGCTTCACGTCCTGGGCGATTTCGTCGTAGGCCTTGGCCTTTTTCTTCAATTCCTGGTCGTTCAGGAACAAGCCGATCAGGCTCTGCGCGGCAGAGGTCTTGGCCAGTTTGACGAAGCCTGCGGCTTCGACTTCCAATGCCTTGTCGCGACCGAAGTTGGCGGCTTTCTGGATGGTCTTGATGGCTTCGACCGGCGCCGGGTAGTTCGGGCCGGCCTGGCCAGCAACGAACCCCTTGGCGGTTTCGAAGGACATCATCTGTTCGATGGCGTTGAGCTTGAGCTTTTCCAGCTTCGGCTGACGCTTGGCCTTGTAGTCGAACTCGCCGGAGATGGCACGCTTGACGGTGGCCAGAGCCGCTTCCTGAAGTTTTTCCGGAGCGACCACGGCGTCGACGGCACCGACTTTCAGTGCGTCTTCAGCACGGTTTTCCTTACCCGCGGCAATCCACTCGATGGCGTTGTCCGCACCGATGATGCGCGGCAGGCGAACGGTACCGCCGAAGCCCGGGTAGATACCCAGCTTGACTTCCGGCAGGCCGATCTTGGCGCTGGAAGACATGACGCGGTAGTCCGCCGCCAGGCACATTTCCAGGCCGCCGCCCAGCGCGATGCCATTGATCGCGGCAACGGTTGGAACGTTGAGGTCTTCGAAATCGCTGAAAATCTTGTTGGCTTCGAGGTTGCCTGCGACAAGCTCTGCATCCGGCAGCTTGAAGTTGTCGACAAATTCGGTGATGTCGGCGCCGACGATGAACACGTCCTTGCCACTGCTGACGATCACACCCTTGACCGACGCATCTGCCTTGATGGCGTCCACGGCCGAACGCAGTTCGTTCAGGGTAAGACGGTTGAACTTGTTGACGGACTCGCCCTTGAGGTCGAAATTCAATTCGACGATGCCACTTTCAAGAGCCTTAACCGTGATGGCTTTACCTTCGTAAATCATCAACTGATCTCCACGATATGGAAGCTGAACAGTACACGTCGGACGCTAACTTCTGACTCGGCAACGACGTTTCCATCGATGCTACGCCAATCCGCCAGGCACACCCGCCAACGCGATAGTCGGGATTCTGTAAGAGCCGCCTGCTAATACAAACGCTCAATTCATACGCCCGTTTGATTTGGGTACGCCACATTCAGGCAAAAACCGACAATTGTCAATCGCCCAAAATGTTGTTTGAAACACGACTTTGCAGTCATTCCAG
Source organism: Pseudomonas chlororaphis (assembly GCF_001921865.1). Lineage (GTDB taxonomy): Bacteria > Pseudomonadota > Gammaproteobacteria > Pseudomonadales > Pseudomonadaceae > Aquipseudomonas > Aquipseudomonas chlororaphis_D. The sequence continues at coordinate 449,035 of NZ_MSCT01000008.1, read as the reverse complement.
ACAGGCAGCCCCGCCGATATGCCAGCCGCATTCCAGGACATTCATAGGATCAATCTTTAGAAAAGTCGCCCTAATACGTGGCAGCCACAGACGATTCGCCGCTACGCTGGCACAACCTTAGAGCAAAAACATGAACGCGCCGGCCGAAACCAGGCGTAAGATCGGCGACACGTTATCCGGGCTCTCCCGGAACAAAGATCAGAAGGATTCACCGGCCTGCCTGGCCAACCCCAGCCCGACTCTGTCGGGCTTTTTATTGCCTGTCTTTTTGGGCCCCCGCCCCTCGACAACCCGCGCCATTGCAACGCAGGTCATGCCTCACGCCAGCGCTTTGAGCACTCTGGCAATGTCTTGCAAAACACTGGCTTCGCCACGCTCGCCCCAATAAAGGAGGATCATCTGCCTGTCGGCCTCGACCTTGAAGACGTTGGCCGGCAAGGTGCGCAAGTGCTCAAGCAACGCTGCATCCTCGCACGCTTCCCGCCATTGGTTGACCCACACCCCCGGCGCGCTTTGCCAGTAGACCCAGCAGGCCGGCTGCGCGCGGCGTCGTGGCCGATGGTATTGCGCACAGGGACTTGGCGGCTCCGGAACCATCCAGTGCGGCCACTCCTGCGGCGCCAACTGCATGGCCAATCCCATGCGGCGCGCCTCCATGCGCAGGGCGATCTGCCCGCTCTGGCGCCGCGACGGACGCAGCCACGCCAGCGGGCTCAACACTACCGCAAGGATTGACACCACTATCCAGACCGTCATATCTGTACTCCCGATTCTTGATGAGCGGATTGATCCAGGTCGAAACCAATCCGCTTGAAACCAGCCATACTTGAAGCTATTGCAATCCTCAGGAGGAGCACCTCATGCCCTACCACCATATTCTGGTCGCTGTAGATCTAACCGAAGAGTGCGACCCTGTTATCCACCGGGCGCGCGAGCTATCGGTCAGCAACAGCGCCAAATTGTCCCTGGTGCATATTGTCGAGCCGATGGCCATGGCCTTCGGCGGCGATGTCCCCATGGACCTGTCGCAACTGCAACAGCAGCAGTTCGACCAGGCCAAAGAACGCCTCGATCGCCTCATCACCAAATACCCTGAGCTGTCCAAGGAATACAGCCACCTGACCTATGGCCAGCCACGCCAGGAAATTCATCATCTGGCCAAGGAACAGGAATGCGACCTGATTGTAGTCGGCAGCCACGGCCGGCACGGCCTGGCCCTGTTGCTGGGCTCGACCGCCAATGACGTGTTGCACGGCGCGCCCTGCGACGTACTGGCCGTACACCTGGTCAAACGCTGAGCCTACCGGCGACAGCATGTTTCACCCGTAACGGCCCGGCAAAAAAAGCCCGACATGCAAGTCGGGCTTTTTCATTGACGCCAGGTCACTCAGGCATCCAGCTCGGCCCAGCGCTCGACCATGACATCCAGTTCAGCGTTGAGTTGCTCCAGCTGGGCGATAACCGCCGCAGTCTCGGCCGCGGGACGCTGATAGAAGCCGGCGTCGGCCATTTCGGCCTCCACAGCGGCAATCTTCTGCTCCATGGCTTCGATCTGCCCAGGCAAGGCTTCAAGCTCGCGCTGCAACTTGTAGCTGAGCTTCTTCTTCGCCGCGGGCGCTTCCTGGGCCGCGGCGGGCGCTGCAACAACAGGCGCGACCACTGCCGAGTTCAGCTCGGCCTTGCCCGACTTGTTCTCGGTCACGCCCAACAGGCGCGGCGAGCCGCCTTGACGCAACCAGTCCTGATAACCGCCGACGTATTCGCGAACCTTGCCTTCGCCTTCGAATACCAGGGTGCTGGTGACCACGTTATCGAGGAATGCCCGGTCGTGGCTGACCATCAGCACGGTGCCCTGGAAGGTCAGCAACACTTCCTCCAGCAGTTCGAGGGTTTCCACGTCCAGGTCGTTGGTCGGTTCGTCAAGCACCAGCAGGTTGGCCGGCTTGCTGAACAACTTGGCCAGCAGCAAGCGCGCCCGCTCGCCGCCCGACAGCGCCTTGACCGGCGTGCGAGCGCGTTGCGGGCTGAACAGGAAGTCGCCCAGGTAACTGAGTACGTGACGGCTCTGGCCGTCGATCTCGATAAAGTCGCGACCTTCGGCGACGTTGTCGATCACGGTCTTTTCCAGGTCCAACTGGTGACGCAGCTGGTCGAAGTAAGCCACGTCGATACGCGTACCCTCCTCGACCTTGCCGCTGGTCGGTACCAGGCCGCCCAGCATCAGCTTGAGCAGGGTGGTCTTGCCGGTACCGTTGGCGCCTAGCAGGCCAATACGGTCGCCGCGCTGCAGGACCATGGAGAAATCCTTGACCAGGAACGGGCCGTCCGGATGAGCGAAGCTCACGCCTTCGAGGACCATCACCTGCTTGCCGGACTTCTCGGCGGTTTCCAGTTGGATATTGGCCTTGCCGGTCCGCTCGCGACGCTCGCTGCGTTCGACACGCAGCGCCTTGAGAGCGCGTACGCGGCCTTCGTTACGGGTACGCCGGGCCTTGATGCCCTGGCGGATCCAGACTTCTTCCTGGGCCAGGCGCTTGTCGAACAACGCGTTGGCGGTCTCTTCGGCCGCCAGCATCGCTTCCTTGTGCACCAGGAAGCTGGCGTAGTCGCCATTCCAGTCGATCAGCCCACCACGGTCCAGTTCGAGAATCCGCGTTGCCAGGTTTTGCAGGAAGGAACGGTCGTGGGTAATAAAGAGCACGGCGCCCTGGAAATCCTTCAGGGCTTCTTCCAGCCAGGCGATGGCGCCGATATCCAGGTGGTTGGTCGGTTCGTCGAGCAGCAGCAGGTCCGGCTCGGAAACCAGGGCCTGGGCCAGCAGGACGCGACGACGCCAGCCGCCGGACAGCTCGGCGAGGGTCTTGTCGGCCGGCAGTTGCAGGCGGCTCAGGGTGCTGTCCACCAGGGTCTGCAAGCGCCAGCCATCACGGGCTTCGAGGTCGTGCTGGACATGCATGAGCTTTTCCAGATCGGCATCGGTGACGATGTTCTGGCTCAGATGGTGGTATTGCGCCAACAGTTCGCCGACGCCATCGAGGCCTTGGGCTACGACGTCGAATACCGTCCGCTCGTCAGCCACCGGCAATTCCTGCGGCAATTCGCCGATTTTCAAGCCGGGCGCGCGCCATACGGCACCGTCGTCGGGCTTCTGATCGCCCTTGACCAGCTTCATCATGCTGGATTTGCCAGTACCGTTACGGCCGATGATGCACACCCGCTCACCACGGGCGATCTGCCAGGACACCTTGTCCAACAACGGCATAGCGCCGAAAGCAAGGGACACATCGCTGAATTTGAGCAGGGTCATGAGCTTCTCCAAAAACCGGGCGCGCATTCTACCTGAGTTGAGGCCTTAGAAGGCTGGCATTTTCGCCGCAGAAGCACCCTGAATAACATTTGCCGCGAACTTGTAGCGAGAGACCGGCAAAGCTTTCACCCGTTGCTGGCAAAAGGCTAAGCTAGGGAATAATCAGTGTCGGCATGGCCCGCACTTGTCATGATTTCTCTGCACGGATGTCTCATGCGCAGTCGCCTTTTCAGCCTGTTTTCCTGCCTGCTTCTTTCTGCCTCTGCCGTGCACACCGCTCAGGCCGCGGACCTCTCTCTCCAGCGCCAATATTACGATGAGGCCAAACGTGCCTTGGCCAAGGGCGATTCCGGCCCATATTTCCGCTACAGCCAGGTCCTGGCCGACTACCCGCTCGAGCCCTACCTGGCCTACGACGAACTGACCGCCCGGCTGAAGACCGCCAGCAACGCCGAGATCGAAAAATTCCTCGGCGAACACGGCGACCTGCCCCAGGCCAACTGGATGAAACTGCGCTGGTTGCGCTGGCTGGCCGAACGCGGCGACTGGGCCACCTTCGTCAAGTATTACGATCCAAAACTCAACTTCACCGAACTGGACTGCCTGAACGCGCAGTACCAGTTGGGTCACAACCTCAAGGCCGAAGGTTACGCCGCTACCGACAAGCTCTGGCTAAGCGGCAAATCCCTGCCCGCCACCTGCGACGCGCTGTTCGGGCAATGGGCCGCTGAAGGCCAGTTGACCGAACAGAAACGCTGGCAGCGCGCCAAACTGGCCGCCGAAGCCCGCAACTATCCGCTGGCCAACAGCCTGGTCAAAGGCATGACCACCCTCGCCCCCCAGGGTCGGTTGCTGGTGGACGTCGCCCAGAAACCCGAGCTGCTGGGCCAACCGTCACGTTTCACGCCAGCCAACGAGGCCATGTCCGACGTGGTCGGCCTGGGCCTGCGCCGCCTGGCTCGCCAGGATCCGGACAAGGCCATGGCCCTGCTCGACGGTTACGCCAGCAGCATGCACTTCTCCCGTGACGAAAAAGTGGCCATTGCCCGAGAAATTGGCCTGACCCTGGCGCGGCGTTTCGACAGCCGCGGCCTGGACGTGATGACCAAGTACGATCCCGAGCTACGCGACAACACCGTTTCCGAATGGCGCCTGCGCCTGCTGTTGCGCCTGGCACGCTGGGAAGACGCCTACCAACTGACCCGCAAGCTGCCCCAGGACCTGGCGACCAGCAACCGCTGGCGCTACTGGCAGGCACGCAGCCTGGAACTGGCCGAGCCGCAGAACCCGCAAGCCCAGACCCTCTATAAAAGCCTGGCCAACGAGCGCGACTTCTACGGTTTCCTCGCCGCCGACCGCACCCAACTGCCGTATCAGTTGAACAACAAGCCGCTGATGCTCAGCCAGCAGGTAATCAACAAGGTGCGTAATACCCCGGGAGTACGACGCGCCCTGGAGTTCCACGCCCGCGGCCAGATCGTCGACGGCCGTCGCGAGTGGTACCACGTCAGCCGGCATTTCAACCGCGACGAAATGGTCGCCCAGGCCAAGCTGGCCTATGACCTGAAATGGTACTTCCCGGCGATCCGCACCATCAGCCAGGCCAAATACTGGGACGACCTGGACATTCGTTTCCCGATGGCCCACCGCGACACCCTGGTGCGCGAAGCCAAGGTCCGCGGCCTGCATTCGAGCTGGGTATTCGCGATCACCCGCCAGGAAAGCGCGTTCATGGACGACGCCCGTTCGGGCGTCGGCGCCGCCGGCCTGATGCAGTTGATGCCTGGCACCGCCAAGGAAACCGCGCGCAAGTTCAGCATCCCGCTGGCCTCGCCGCAGCAAGTGCTGGACCCGGACAAGAACATCCAGCTCGGTGCCGCCTACCTGAGCCAGGTGCACAGCCAGTTCAACGGTAACCGGGTGCTCGCTTCCGCCGCCTACAACGCCGGCCCCGGCCGCGTGCGCCAATGGCTGCGGGGCGCCGACCACCTGAGTTTCGATGTCTGGGTGGAAAGTATCCCGTTCGACGAAACCCGCCAGTACGTGCAGAACGTGCTGTCGTATTCGGTGATCTACGGCCAGAAGCTCAACTCGCCGCAGCCGTTGGTGGATTGGCATGAACGGTATTTCGACGACCAGTAAGCGCTAGCGCCTCAAAAAAATGCCCGCATCACTGCGGGCATTTTTGTTTCCGGCAAGCTGGCGCCTACCGGTCGCTGAATTGCAAGGCCGCCAGACGTGCATACAGCGGATTGCCGGCGATCAACTCTTGATGAGTGCCCACCGCCACCAGCTTGCCCTGGTCCATCACCGCAATCCGGTCAGCGTTTTTCACCGTGGCCAGGCGATGGGCGATCACCAGGGTGGTGCGGTTTTTCATCAGGCTCGGCAAGGCTTGCTGGATCAGGTGTTCGCTCTGGGCATCCAGGGCGCTGGTGGCTTCGTCCAGCAACAGGATCGGCGCATCCACCAGCAGCGCCCGGGCAATGGCCAGGCGTTGGCGCTGGCCGCCGGAAAGCCCCATCCCGCCATCGCCGAGGTGGGTCTGGTAACCCTCCGGCATGCTCTCGATGAAGTCGTGGGCGTAGGCGATCCTGGCCGCCTCCCTGACCTGCTCCGGGGTGGCCGAGGGCCGGCCATAACGGATGTTCTCCTCGATGCTGCCGAAGAACAGCGCCGGATTTTGCGACACCAGGGCAAAACAGCGCCGCACGTCCTGTGGATCGAGCAGGGTCAGGGGCACGCCGTCGAGCAGGATGCGTCCCTGCTCCGGGTCGTAGAAACGCAACAACAGGTCATAGAGAGTCGACTTGCCTGCCCCCGAGGGACCGACCAGCGCCAGGGTTTCACCCTCTCGAATGTTCAGGCTCACGCCATCGACGGCATAACGATCCGGACGCGACGGATAGGAGAAACGCAGGTTCTCCAGCGCCAGCTCGCCCCGCACCCGCTCGGGCAAGGAGGCCAGGTCGGCGCTGGGCGCCTGGATCAGGCTCTGCGCACGCAGCAACTCGGCAATTCGCTCCGCCGCTCCCGCGGCCCGCTGCAACTCGCCGATCACCTCGCTCAAGGTGCCGAAGGCACTGCCGACGATCAGGCTGTAGAAGACAAAGGCCGCCAACTCGCCGCTGGAAATGCGCCCGGCAATCACATCCATGCCGCCGACCCAGAGCATGACCCCGACCGCCCCCAGCACCAGCACGATCACCAGGGTAATCAGCCAAGCGCGCTGGACGATCCGCCGGCGCGCAGTATTGAACGCCTCCTCCACCGTCAGGGCAAAACGCTGCTCGTCCTGCGCCTGGTGGTTATAGGCCTGGACCGTCTTGATCTGGCCCAGGGTTTCCGCCACATAGCTGCCGACATCGGCGATCCGGTCCTGGCTCAGGCGCGACAGGCTGCGTACCCGGCGGCCGAAAATCAGGATCGGCGCCAACACCAGTGGCAGGGCGATCACCACGATACTGGTGAGCTTGGGGTTGGTGATAAACAGCAACACGATGCCGCCGACCACCATCAACGCGTTGCGCAGAAACAGCGAAAGGGAAGAGCCAATCACCGACTGCAACAAGGTGGTATCGGCGGTCAGCCGCGACTGGATCTCCGAACTGCGGTTGTTCTCATAGAAGCCCGGATGCAGGTAGACCAAGTGATTGAACACCTCGCGGCGGATGTCCGCGACGCAACGCTCGCCGATCCACGACACCAGGTAGAAACGCACGAACGTGCCCACCGCCAGCCCCAGCACCAACAGCAGGAACAGGCCGATGGACTGGTTGAGCAGATCCGGCGAGCCGGTCATGAACCCGCGGTCCACCAGCAGGCGGATGCCCTGCCCCATGGACAGGGTAATGCCCGCGGTCACCACCAATGCCAGCAAGGCCCCCAGGGCCTGCCAGCGATACGGCGCAATGAAACGGCTGGCCAGGCGAATCGCCCGGCGTTGACGCGAAGAGAGCATGAAGTTCATCCGCAAGCGTACCTGAGCACTACGCCGAACCCTGCGCCGCCAGTTCGGCAGCGAAGAGGTCGGAGCAGAATGTGTCGAATCCGATGTTTCTGGAAGCCGATTTTCCTTGAACCAAGCTGAATCACAATGAGTCAGGTTAATTATGTCCGTCGACACTAGAGCCTAGATGCTATCGGTCTAAGGTCCGGGTGGAAGTCCATGGGTATTTCTGTTGGACTGAAGGTTCAGAAACAGAAAGCGCCACGGGAGAGCCTCGCAGGGAGTTGTCACAGCGCGGTCACCTGGCGGTCTTAAAGTAAGCGCACAACCTGATGAGGAGACAGGCCATGTCCTTGCAAAACAGCAGCAACGACAAGATTGAAGTGATTCGTACACAGCCGCACCAGTCCCTGGGATGCGCGATCATCGACGCCCAGGGCCGCGAAGTACCGATCACCGAAGACATGATCCAGAACGCCTGCCGCGAACTGGAAAAGCGACTGGTCAAGCCTGCCCCGCAAGATTGACACCTAGCCTCACGTCCTCTTGACCCGGCCCCGATGCCGGGTTTTTTATGCCCGCCCCACGCCCGACAAAAACGCCAGCCTCGTTCAGCGCACCGGCACCGCCCCCAACGCCGCGACAATCCGCTGCAAGCCCGGTGCTTCTCCGTCGATACGCACGGCCAGCCCGTCGATTTCCCGCCGCGGCGGGTAGCCCTTGCGCAACGCATCGAACGCCGCGCGCTGCTCGGCCACGCTGCCCACCAGGCTGCGCCGGAAATCCGCATCGTCGCGCCGCGGGTCGTAGACTGCCCGGCAGATCGTCGCCAGGGACCAGGCCGGATCACTGCCCGCGTCGAGGTTGACTTGCGACAACCAGGGCCGCGGCAGCAGGTCGCGCAGATGGATCGCTTGCGGCTGCCCGAGGAACTCGCAGAACGCCTGATAGATCTGTGCCGTCCCACGCTGCCGGCCGTCGAGGCTGTAACCGGCGATATGCGGCGTGGCCAGCACGCACAGATCGGCCAGGGCCACATCGACCTGCGGCTCACCCTCCCAGACATCCAGCACCGCCTGCAGGTCTTCACGCTCCAGCAGCACTTCGCGCAGCGCGGCGTTGTCCACCACCGCGCCGCGGCTGGCGTTGATCAACCAGGCACCGGGGCGCAGCCGTTGCAAGCGGTCGCGGTCCAGGAGGTGCCAGGTCGGCAGCTCGCCGTGGCGAGTCAAAGGCGTATGCACGCTGATGACGTCGCACTCGGAAAGGACCTGTTCCAGGCCGACATAGTCGCCGCCCTCCGCCGCTTGCCGCGGCGGGTCGCAGACCAGGACCTTCCAGCCCAGGCCGCGCAGTACCTGGATCAATCGTCCGCCGACCTCGCCCGCGCCCACCACGCCGTAGGTACGCTGGGTCAGGTCGGCGCCTTCGATTTCCGCCAGGGTCAGCAGGCTGCCCAGCACATAGTCGACCACCCCGCGCGCATTGCAGCCCGGCGCACTGGACCAGCGAATGCCGGCCTCCTGGAAATACTCAAGATCCAGGTGATCGGTGCCGATGGTGCAAGTGCCGACGAAACGCACCTGGCTGCCTTCGAGCAAGGCGCGGCTGACCTGGGTCACCGAACGTACCAGCAGCACATCGGCGCCCTCGATGGCCGCGCGGTCGATGGCGCGCCCGGGGAAACGGCGGATCTCGCCGAAGCCGGCAAAAAAGGCATCGAGCAGGGGGATATTTTCGTCGGCAACAATCAGCATGGCAGGCTCCTTTCGCGGAGCCGCAGTTTAGGCGCAGAAGGCCGGGTTGAGCCAGCAAGCATTGCGTCCCTGGGCACTCGCCAGGTGCTTACAAATCGACTACAGAGGTTTTTTCCTGACCGTTTTATCAAGGCGTAGAATACGCCGCCCTGCGCATCAACCCTGTGGACGCTCCGCCTGTGAATTCCGTAACCGATACCGTCGCCGCCCCCCTCAACCGCCCTGCCCGGATACGCCTTGAACTGCGCGGCCTGTTGACCCTGGCCTTGCCGATCATGATCGCGCAGTTGGCGACCACCGCCATGGGTTTCGTCGATGCGGTGATGGCCGGGCGCGTGAGCCCGCGGGACCTGGCGGCGGTAGCACTGGGCAACTCGATCTGGATTCCGGTATTCCTGCTGATGACTGGCACGCTACTGGCCACCACTCCGAAAGTCGCCCAGCGGGTCGGCGCCGGCACCTTCGGCGAAATCGGCCCGCTGGTGCGTCAGGCCCTGTGGCTGGCGCTGGTGGTCGGCCTGAGCGCCAGCCTGATCCTGGTCAGCGCCGAACCGGTGCTGCACCTGATGAAGGTCGATCCGGAACTGATCGGTCCGTGCATGGAATACCTGCATGGCATCGCCAGCGGCATGCCTGCCGTGGCGCTGTATTACGTGCTGCGCTGCTGCAGCGACGCCCTGGGCCGTACCCGGCCAAGCATGGTCATCGGCCTGCTCGGCCTGGCCCTGAATATTCCGCTCAACTACGTGTTCATCTATGGCCATTTCGGCGTGCCGGCCATGGGCGGCGTCGGTTGCGGCTGGGCCACGGCCATCGTGATGTGGGTGATGATGCTGGCCATGGCGGGCTGGACCCGCTGGGCCCCGGCCTACCAGAGCAGCCTGCTGTTCAAGCGCTTCGACTGGCCGCAATGGGCGGTGATCAAGCGCCTGCTGGGCGTCGGCCTGCCGATCGGTATCGCGGTGTTCGCCGAATCGAGCATCTTCGCAGTGATCGCCCTGCTGATCGGCAGCCTCGGCGCCACGGTGGTCGCCGGGCACCAGATCGCCCTGAACATCAGCTCCCTGCTGTTCATGATTCCCTACTCCCTGGGCATGGCGGTCACGGTGCGGGTCGGCCAGGCCCTGGGCGCCGGCAACCCGCACCAGGCACGTTTCGCCGCCGGCGTCGGCCTGGGCGCGGCGTTGGCCTTTGCGCTGTTTTCCGCCAGCCTGATCCTGCTGCTGCGCGAATCCATCGCCTCGATCTACACCCCGGACGCCACGGTGATCCAGGTGGCGGCGATGCTGATCGTGTACGCCGCGCTGTACCAGTTCTCCGACGCGATCCAGGTGATCTGCGCCGGCGCCCTGCGCGGCTACCAGGACACCCGGGTGACCATGATCCTGACACTGCTGGCCTACTGGGGCATCGGCTTGCCGGTGGGTTATGTGCTGGGGCTGACCGACTGGTTCGGTCCTGCCAGCGGCCCGAGCGGGCTGTGGGAAGGCTTGATTGCCGGCCTGAGCTGCGCGGCGCTGATGCTGTCGATCCGCCTGGCGCGCAGCGCGCGCAAGCGGATCCGCATCAGCCAGACGGCTTAACCGGACTTCTTGCGAATCCAGTACAGATAGGTGCCCGCCTCTTCCTCCTGAGCGACCAGCTCATGATCGAGGAACACGCAGAACTTGGGGATGTCGCGGCGGGTCGAGGGATCGGTGGCGATCACCTTGAGCAGGCCGCCGGGCTGCAGATCACGAATATGCTGATGCAGCATCATGACCGGCTCCGGGCAATTGAGCCCGGTGGCGTCCAGCGTGCCGTCGACCGGCGTATCGATGATTTGGCTCATAACTCACTCCTGAAACTGGCCGGCATTGTCGCGCAATGCCAGCATCGATGCCATCTGCCACATTGTCTCGCCCTGTAGGTGCGAGGCTTGCCCGCGAAAGTCGCAACACACAATGCCTGGCACACCGCGTCATCGTTCATCGCGAGCAAGCTGCGCTCCTGCAGGAACAGGCGGTATCAGGCCCTGGGCTTCTTGGTGTCCAGCCGGCGCAGGTGGCAGGTCACTTCTTCGCGGTCGTGGTACAGCTGCTTGCAGCCAATGGCCACGCGAATGCCGCGCGCCTTGAAACCGTCCTCGATCCGTTCGAGCAGGCGCTTCACTTCCGCATAACGCTGCTTCATCGGCAGCTTCAGGTTGACCACCGCTTCGCGGCAATGGCCCTCGCCGATCCAGGTCTCCAGCAAGGCGGCGTTGCGCGCCGGCTTCTCGACGATGTCGCAGACCATCCAGTCCACCGGCTGCTTGGGCTTGTAGGTGAAACCGTCGGCCATCAGGTGTTGCACCAGGCCGGTGTCCATCAGGCTCTCGGCCATCGGCCCGTTGTCGATGGCGGTGACCAGCATGCCGCGGTTTACCAGTTGCCAGGTCCAGCCCCCCGGAGCGGCGCCCAGGTCGACGCCGGTCATGTCGCCGTGCAGGCGCTCGTCCCACTGGTCGCGAGGAATGAAATGATGCCAGGCCTCCTCCAGTTTCAGGGTCGAGCGGCTGGGTGCCTCGCGGGGGAATTTCAAGCGCGGAATGCCCATCGGCCACATGGCCGAGTTACCGGCGTCCGCCAGGCCGACAAAGACCTCGCGCCCGCTCTTGAAGGTCAGCAGCAAGCGCGGCTTGCTCGCGTCGTCCACCAACTTGCCGGCCGCCGTCAGCGCCTTGCGCAGCGGCCCTTCGAATTTCTTGCAGAAGTTCGACAACTCCTTGCCGTCGTTGGTATCCACCACTTCCAGCCACAGGCTGCCGCAGGTCGGAACGCTTGCCAACTGGGCCAGGATCACGCTGATGCGATCGGTTTCCGGCAAGTCGACGAAAGCGCCGCGTGCCCATTGCCGCGGGAAAATCAGCTCGGCGAAACGCAACTCGCGCATCAGCCGCTCGGCGCCGTCCGCTTCGCTGCAGACAAACTCGGCGCAAGCCGTGCCCGGTTTGGCCTTGGCATAGCCGGCCACGTTCAGGTGCGCGGCATGGTCGGCGATCTCCGAGCAGACTTCGCCTTCGAAGCCCGGTCGGCAATGCATAAAAAGGGTGTTCATCGAATCTCCTGGGCCATGGGCAATCAATCATGCGCAAACCCGCCCAAAACACTGCGCAAAGCCTGTCACGAAAACCGGCGCATGATAGCCGAGTTCGGAACCCTGGACCTGTCGATAAAGTCCACTTATTAGCCAGCTAATGAAAATAGCGCTAGGTTAAGAGCTCTGTCTGTCCCATCAAGTCCGTAGCCGTGCGGACCCAAAGGAGTCATTCAATGCCGTCCCTTGATAGCCTGAACACCCTTAGAACCCTGAACATCGACGACAAGACCTACCATTACTTCAGCCTGCCGGAAGCCGCCAGAAGCCTGGGCGACCTCGACAAGCTGCCGATGTCGTTGAAAGTCCTGCTGGAAAACCTGCTGCGCTGGGAGGACGCGAAAACCGTCACCGTCGCCGACCTCAAGGCCCTCGCCGCCTGGCTCAAGGAGCGCCGCTCCGACCGTGAGATCCAGTACCGCCCCGCGCGGGTACTGATGCAGGACTTCACCGGCGTACCGGCGGTGGTCGACCTCGCCGCCATGCGCGCCGCCATGGCCAAGGCCGGCGGCGACCCACAGCGCATCAACCCGTTGTCGCCGGTGGACCTGGTGATCGACCACTCGGTGATGGTCGACAAGTTCGCCAGCAGCAGCGCCTTCGAACAGAACGTCGACATCGAGATGCAGCGCAACGGAGAGCGTTATGCCTTCCTGCGCTGGGGCCAGAGCGCTTTCGACAACTTCAGCGTGGTACCACCGGGCACCGGGATCTGCCACCAGGTCAACCTGGAATACCTGGGCCGCACGGTCTGGACCAAGGACGAGGACGACCGCACCTATGCCTTCCCCGACACCCTGGTCGGCACCGACTCCCACACCACCATGATCAACGGCCTCGGCGTACTCGGCTGGGGCGTCGGCGGCATCGAGGCCGAGGCGGCGATGCTCGGCCAGCCGGTGTCGATGCTGATTCCGGAAGTCATCGGCTTCAAGCTGACCGGCAAGCTCAGGGAAGGCATCACTGCCACCGACCTGGTGCTGACCGTGACCCAGATGCTGCGCAAGAAAGGCGTGGTCGGCAAATTCGTCGAATTCTATGGCGACGGCCTGGCCGACCTGCCGTTGGCCGACCGCGCCACCATCGCCAACATGGCCCCGGAATACGGCGCCACCTGCGGGTTCTTCCCGGTGGACGACGTCACCCTGGACTACCTGCGCCTGTCCGGCCGCCCGGACGCCGTGGTGAAGCTGGTGGAGGCCTATAGCAAGGCCCAGGGCCTGTGGCGCCTGCCGGGCAAGGAACCGGTATTCACCGACAGCCTGGCGCTGGACATGAGCACGGTCGAAGCCAGCCTGGCCGGTCCGAAGCGCCCGCAAGACCGGGTCGCGCTACCGAACGTGGCCCAGGCCTTCAGCGACTTCCTCGACCTGCAGTTCAAACCCGCCAGCAAGGAAGTCGGTCGACTGGAAAGCGAGGGCGGCGGCGGTGTCGCCGTGGGCAATGCCGACCTGGTGGGCGAAGCCGATTACCAATACGACGGCCAGACCTATCGCCTGAAAAACGGCGCAGTGGTGATCGCCGCCATCACCTCCTGCACCAACACCTCCAACCCCAGCGTGATGATGGCCGCCGGCCTGGTGGCGAAAAAGGCCGTGGAAAAAGGCCTGAAGCGCAAACCCTGGGTGAAGAGCTCGCTGGCGCCCGGCTCGAAAGTGGTCACCGACTACTACCAGGCCGCGGGGCTGACCCAGTACCTCGACGCCCTGGGTTTCGACCTGGTGGGCTACGGCTGCACCACTTGCATCGGCAACTCCGGCCCCCTGCCGGAACCGATCGAGAAAGCCATCCAGCAAGCCGACCTGACCGTGGCCTCGGTGCTGTCCGGCAACCGCAACTTCGAAGGCCGCGTGCACCCGCTGGTGAAAACCAACTGGCTGGCCTCGCCGCCGCTGGTGGTCGCCTATGCCCTGGCCGGCAGCGTACGCATCGACATCAGCCGCGACCCGTTGGGCGAAGGCGCCGACGGCAAGCCGGTGTACCTGCGCGATATCTGGCCGAGCAGCCGGGAAATCGCCGAGGCCGTCGCCCAGGTCAACACACGGATGTTCCACAAGGAATACGCCGAAGTGTTCGCCGGCGACGCCCAGTGGCAAGCCATCGAAGTGCCGCAAGCGGCGACCTATGTGTGGCAGGCGGATTCCACCTACATCCAGCACCCGCCGTTCTTCGACGACATCGCCGGCCCCCTGCCGGTGATCGAGGATATCGGCGGCGCGCGAATCCTCGCGCTGCTCGGCGACTCGGTGACCACCGACCACATCTCCCCGGCCGGCAACATCAAGGCCGACAGCCCGGCCGGCCGCTACCTGCGCGAACAAGGCGTGGAACCGCGGGACTTCAACTCCTACGGCTCGCGCCGCGGCAACCACCAGGTGATGATGCGCGGCACCTTCGCCAACATCCGTATCCGCAACGAAATGCTCGGCGGCGAGGAAGGCGGCAATACCCTCTACATCCCCACCGGCGAGAAACTGGCGATCTATGACGCGGCCATGCGTTACCAACAGGCGAGCACGCCGCTGGTGGTGATCGCCGGCCAGGAATACGGCACCGGCTCTAGCCGCGACTGGGCGGCCAAGGGCACCAACTTGCTGGGGGTCAAGGCGGTGATCGCCGAAAGCTTCGAGCGCATCCACCGCTCCAACCTGGTGGGCATGGGTGTCTTGCCGCTGCAGTTCAAGCTCGACCAGAACCGCAAGAGCCTGAACCTCACCGGCAAGGAAACCCTGGATATCCAGGGCCTGAGCGGCGTCGAACTGACGCCGCGGATGAACCTCACCCTGGTGATCACCCGCGAGGACGGCCGCCAGGAAAAGGTCGAGGTGCTGTGCCGCATCGACACCCTCAACGAAGTGGAATACTTCAAGTCCGGAGGCATCCTGCACTACGTCCTGCGGCAGCTGATTGCCGCGTAACACCAGGCTGTACAGCCAACACCGCCTTCGGGCGGTGTTTTTGTTTCACTTATTCATCGCGTCAGCCTCGTTATACTGCTCCCCCGCTCGTTCTAACCAGTAACCGCTGACGCAAGTTGCGCGGGCGGCTGACTCCATTCTTCTGCAACAAGGATTTCACATGACTGTTCTGCCATGGATGTACCTGGCACTTCTCTCCATTGGCTATGCCCTGGCCCTGAGCTATGGCCAGCTCGGCCTGCTGGCGGCGATTTCCGTCGCCCTGCTGCTGTGCGCGGGCTTCGCCGTGCGCCAACAGAAAAGCCCCTATGCGCGCTACCTGGGACATGGCCTGTTCGTGGTCCTGGCCCTGGCCCTGGCTATGCATTGGCTGCCCGGCTTCTACAACGGCCGCGCCATCGCCCCCCAACGCCTCACTGACGACGCCGTGCCGTTTTCCATGTACCTGAACCAGGACAAGCCGCTGATCGGCTTCTGGCTGTTGCTGGTCTGCCCCTGGATCATCGGCCGGCGCTCCCTGCGCCTGTCGCTCTACACCAGCGTCCTGGCCCTGGCCCTGACCGCCCTCGCGGCCCTGGGCGGCGCGGTGTTGCTGGGGGTTATCAGCTGGGCGCCGAAATGGCCGGATCAGGCCTGGCTGTGGGTCCTGAACAACCTGCTGCTGGTGACCCTGGTCGAGGAAGCGCTGTTTCGCGGCTACATCCAGGGCGGCCTGAGCCGTCGCTTCAAGAACCTGCCCTACGGTGAAAACCTGGCCCTGATGTGCGCGGCCCTGCTGTTCGGCCTGGTGCACGTGGGCGCCGGCTGGCAGTGGTGGCTGCTGGCGAGCATCGCCGGCGTCGGTTACGGCCTGGCTTATCGCTTCGGCGGCCTGGGCGCGGCCATCGCCACCCATTTCGGCCTGAACCTGCTGCACTTCGGTCTGTTCACCTACCCGATGCTGGCCGGTTGAAACCAGCCTCTGGCGGCAGCGAAGCCGAAGGCTGTCCTGTATGGCCCTCGGCTTCGCAATAGCTCTACCTCTTGAAGAATCGAGCCTCTGTCAATGAGACACTTCTCAAATCCTTGAAAAAAATCTCAATAATTGGCGAAGGCGGTCGATATCTCTTCAAAGCCTTGCGGATAGAAAAACCATGCGTAACAACCAGCCTGTCACCCAGCGCGAACGTACCTTTCCGACTCAGCAACGGTTGATCTCCACCACCGATGCCAAAGGCGTGATCACCTACTGCAACGATGCCTTCGTTGAAATCAGCGGGTTTTCTCGTGAGGAACTGGTCCGCGCACCGCACAACCTGGTCCGTCACCCCGACGTGCCGGCCGCGGTCTTCGCGCATATGTGGGCCACCCTGAAACAAGGCTTGCCATGGATGGGCATTGTCAAGAATCGCTGCAAGACCGGTGACCATTACTGGGTCAACGCCTACGTGACACCGGTTTTCGAAGGCCAGCAAGTGGTCGGCTACGAGTCGGTGCGGGTCAAGCCCACCGCCGAGCAGATCCGCCGTGCCGAAGCGCTTTACCAACGCATCAACCAGGGCAAGTCGGCCATTCCCAAACGCGACAAATGGTTGCCGATCCTCCAGGACTGGCTGCCGTTCATCCTGGTCAGCCAGCTGAGTTTCCTGATTGGCGCCTGGCTCAACTCCTCCTGGGGCTTTGCCCTTGCCGCCGGCCTTTCCGTGCCGCTGGGCCTGCTCGGGCTGAGCTGGCAACAACGCGGCCTCAAGCGCCTGCTGCGCCTGGCCGAGCAGACCACGTCCGACCCGCTGATCGCCCAGATGTACACCGACAGCCGCGGCGCCCAGGCGCGCCTGGAGATGTCGATCCTCAGCCAGGAAGCCCGCCTGAAAACCTGCCTGACCCGTCTGCAGGACACCGCCGAGCACCTCAACGAGCAAGCGCGGCAGTCCGACACCCTGGCGCACAACAGCTCCAGCGGCCTGGAACGCCAGCGCGTGGAAACCGAGCAGGTGGCCACCGCGGTCAACCAGATGGCCGCCACCACCCAGGAAGTGGCCAGCCATGTACAGCGCACGGCCGATGCTACCCAGGAAGCCAACCGCCTCACCGGGCGCGGCCGCGACATCGCCGGGGAAACCCGCGAAGCCATCCAGCGCCTGTCGGTGGTGGTGGGCGAAACCGGCCTGACCGTGACCCAGCTGGCCAAGGACAGCGACGAGATCGGCGGCGTGGTCGATGTGATCAAGGGCATCGCCGACCAGACCAACCTGCTGGCGTTGAACGCCGCCATCGAAGCGGCGCGCGCCGGGGAAATGGGCCGCGGCTTCGCCGTGGTGGCCGACGAGGTGCGCCAGCTGGCGCAACGCACCAGCGAATCCACCGGGCAGATCCATAACCTGATCGCCAAGCTCCAGCAGACCGCCAGCACCGCGGTGCAGACCATGGACGCCGGGCACCGTCAGGCCGAGGAAGGCGTGGCCCGGGTGCTGGAAGCCGACCAGGCGCTGGTGGGTATCAGCGAAGCGGTGGCCAATATCACCGACATGACCACCCAGATCGCCGCCGCCACCGAAGAGCAAAGCGCCGTGGCCGAAGAGATCAGCCGCAATATCAGCACCATCGCCCAACTGGCCGACCAGACCTCGGAGCAGGCGCAGAACTCCGCACAGCTCAGCGAAGAACTGACTCGCACCGCCAACACCCAGTACTCGTTGGTCGAGCGCTTCAACCGCTAAACCTGACGCGGCAATAAAAAACCCGGAAGGTCATCGATCTTCCGGGTTTTTTATTGCCTTTTCCTCACGCCGCACGCACGTCTTGTGTAGGAGCGAAGCTTGCTCGCGAAAAACCTCAGGACAGCGCGTTGTTTCAGCCCCCCCGCATCATCGTTCACGTCCATCGCGAGCAAGCTTCGCTCCTACAGAAGAGACGCTCAGCCGTTCAACTGGCGCAAAACCTCAGCCACCTTCCGCGCGGCCGCTTCCAGATGCTGCCCATGGGTGAAGCCCGAGGCTTTCAACGGTTTCAGGTCATGGTCGGCCGCCGCCAGCCAGAACAGCTCGATCGCCGGGGCCAGCGCATAGGCCTGGACCGCCGCGCGGTTGCCCAGGGCGTCGCGTTCACCCTGGACGATCAGGGTCGCAGCCTGTAGCTCGGCCAGGTGGGCGACCCGGGGTTTCTCCGGCTTGCCGGCGGCATAGAACGGGTAACCCAGGCACACCAGCGCGTCGGCCCCCAGTTCGTCGGCCAGCAAACTGGCCATGCGCCCGCCCATGGACTTGCCGCCGATGGCCAGCCGCCCAGCGACATGAGGTCGCACCTGGGCATACACCTCGCGCCAGCACTCCAGCAGCTTCGGCGCCGGGTTAGGCGGCCGTTTGCCACCATCGAGGCGACGCTGGGCCATATAGGGGAACTCGAAGCGCAGGACGTTGACCCCATGCACCGCAAGGCGTGCGGCCATATCGTTCATGAACGCGCTGTCCATCGGCGCGCCGGCGCCATGGGCGAGGATCAGGGTCAGCGGCTCGGCGCCCGCCGGCTGCTGCGCGTCATCCCAGAGCCAGCCGTGTTCCCGCACGCACTGCGCCCATTGATCCCCGTCAATAACAGCCCCTTGCCGTTTGCCCATGCTTACCTCGCTTTTAGTCTGCCTATAACTCCAGAAGAAGTGAGCGCGCCTTGCCGTGCGCAGTCGCTTTCACTTCAGCTGAACCGTGGATGGGGAACCATGAACACTTCTATCAGTACCGCCTACAACTACAAGGTGGTCCGCCAATTCGCCATTATGACGGTGGTGTGGGGCATCGTCGGCATGGGGCTCGGGGTTTTTCTCGCCGCCCAGTTGGTCTGGCCCGAACTCAACTTCAACCTGCCGTGGACCAGCTTCGGTCGCCTGCGCCCGTTGCACACCAACGCAGTGATCTTTGCCTTCGGTGGCTGCGCCCTGTTCGCCAGCTCCTTCTACTCGGTGCAACGCACCTGCCAGACCCAGCTGTTCGCGCCGAAAATCGCCGCGTTCTGCTTCTGGGGCTGGCAGTTGGTGATCCTCTTGGCGGCCATCAGCCTGCCGCTGGGCTACACCAGTTCCAAGGAGTACGCCGAGCTGGAATGGCCGATCGACATCCTGATCACCATCGTCTGGGTGGCCTACGCCATCGTGTTCTTCGGCACGGTGATGAAGCGCAACACCAAGCACATCTACGTCGGTAACTGGTTCTTCGGCGGTTTCATCATCACCGTGGCCATCCTGCACATCGTCAACAACCTGGAACTGCCGGTCAGCCTGACCAAGTCCTACTCGGTGTATGCCGGGGCGACCGACGCCATGGTGCAATGGTGGTACGGCCACAACGCGGTAGGCTTCTTCCTGACCGCGGGCTTCCTGGGGATGATGTACTACTTCGTACCCAAGCAGGCCGAGCGCCCGGTGTATTCGTATCGCCTGTCCATCGTGCACTTCTGGGCGCTGATCACCCTGTACATCTGGGCCGGTCCGCACCACCTGCACTACACCGCGCTGCCGGACTGGGCCCAGTCCTTAGGCATGGTGATGTCGCTGATCCTCCTGGCGCCGAGCTGGGGCGGCATGATCAACGGCATGATGACCCTCTCGGGCGCCTGGCATAAGTTGCGCAGCGACCCGATCCTGCGGTTCCTGGTGGTCTCCCTGGCGTTCTACGGCATGTCGACCTTCGAAGGTCCGATGATGGCGATCAAGACCGTCAACGCCCTCTCCCACTACACCGACTGGACCATCGGCCACGTACACGCCGGCGCCCTGGGCTGGGTCGCGATGATCTCGATCGGCGCCCTGTACCACATGATCCCGAAAGTCTTCGGTCGCCCGCAGATGCACAGCATCGGCCTGATCAACGCGCACTTCTGGCTGGCCACCATCGGCACCGTGCTCTACATCGCCTCGATGTGGGTCAACGGCATCGCTCAGGGCCTGATGTGGCGCGCCGTCAACGAAGACGGGACGCTGACCTACTCCTTCGTCGAAACCCTGGTGGCCAGCCACCCTGGCTTCATCGTGCGGCTGGTCGGTGGGGCGATCTTCCTCTTCGGCATGCTGCTGATGGCCTACAACACCTGGCGCACCGTGCGCTCGGCACAGCCTGCCGAAATCACCGCCGCTGCACAGATGGCCTGAGGAGTCCGCCATGAAACACGAAGTCATCGAGAAAAATGTCGGCCTGCTGATGCTGCTGATGGTGTTTGCCGTGAGCATCGGCGGTCTGACCCAGATCGTCCCGCTGTTCTTCCAGGACGTCACCAACAAGCCGGTGGAAGGCATGAAGCCCTACACCGCCCTGCAGCTGGAAGGCCGCGATATCTACATCCGCGAAGGCTGCGTCGGCTGCCACTCGCAGATGATCCGTCCGTTCCGCGCCGAAACCGAACGCTACGGCCACTACTCCGTCGCCGGCGAAAGCGTCTGGGACCACCCGTTCCTGTGGGGCTCCAAGCGCACCGGTCCGGACCTCGCGCGGGTCGGTGCCCGCTACTCCGACGACTGGCACCGCGCGCACTTGTACAACCCGCGCAACGTGGTGCCCGAGTCGAAGATGCCAGCCTACCCGTGGCTGGTCACCCAGCCGGTCGACAGCAGCCACACCGAGACCAAGCTGCGCGCCATGCGCACCCTCGGCGTGCCGTACAACGACGACGATATCGCCGGTGCCGTCGCCTCCCTCAAGGGCAAGACCGAGATGGATGCCCTGGTCGCCTACCTGCAAGTGCTTGGCACTGCGATCAAGAGCAAGAGGTGAGCCATGGGTTTTGAACTCGATAGCGGCATGATCCGCGGGCTCGGCACGCTGGTGGTGATGATTGCCTTCATCGGCCTGTCGATCTGGGTTTTCAACGCCAAGCGCAACCCGGAATTCGCCCAGGCACGCCTGCTGCCCTTTGCCGACGAACCTGCGCCAGTGCCCGGCAATCCATCTGATGACGCTCAATCCGAAGAACATGCGACAAGGAGCATTCGGCCATGACCACCTTCTGGAGTACGTACATCTGCGTACTGACCATTGGCAGCCTGATCGGCCTGACCTGGCTGCTGATCGGCACGCGCAAGGGCGAAACCAAGGGCAGCGTCGACCAGACCATGGGCCACAGCTTCGACGGCATCGAGGAGTACGACAACCCGCTGCCGCAGTGGTGGTTCATGCTCTTCGCCGGCACCCTGGTGTTTTCCGTCGGCTACCTGATCCTCTACCCGGGCCTGGGCAACTGGAAAGGCATCCTGCCCGGCTATGAAAACGGCTGGACCGGCGTGCATGAGTGGGAAAAGGAAATGGACAAGGCAGACGCCAAGTTCGGCCCGATCTTCGCCAAGTTCGCGGCCATGCCCGTGGAAGAAGTGGCCAAGGACCCGCAAGCGCTGAAGATGGGCGGACGCCTGTTCGCCTCCAACTGCTCGGTGTGCCACGGCTCGGACGCCAAGGGCGCCTTCGGCTTCCCTAACCTGGCGGACAATATCTGGCGCTGGGGCGGCAACGCCGACACCATCAAGGCCACCATCATGGGCGGTCGCATGGCCGCCATGCCGGCCTGGGGCGAAGTGCTGGGCGAGGACGGGGTGAAAAACGTCGCGGCCTATGTACGCCACGACCTGGCCGGCCTGCCGTTGCCCGCCGACAGCAGCGCCGACCTTGCCGCCGGCAAGCAGGCGTTCGGCACTACCTGCGTCGCCTGCCACGGCGCCAATGGCCAGGGCACGGAAATCATGGGCGCGCCAAACCTGACGCAACCGGCCGGTTTCATCTACGGCACCAGCCTGACCCAGCTGCAACAGACCATCCGCCACGGGCGCCAGGGCCACATGCCGGCGCAGAACGAACTGCTCGGCAACGACAAGGTGCAGCTGCTTGCCGCCTACGTCTACAGCCTGTCGCACAGCGCGGCCAACCCGCCACAGACCCCGCCCCCAAGCGAGTAATCGCTGTCCCTTGCGCTGCCGCATCGCTCGGATGCGGCAGTTCCCTGCCTTCGCGCGACCAAGTGTCGCACCCTCTCTGCCTCCTGCCTTTCCACTCTCCGGATTCGGGTCTAAGCTGCTTCGCAGTGGGCTGGCGATCGCCGGTCACAGACCAGAAGTAGCCGCTGCATCCGAAGCCGTCGTTCGATGACAGGCCGCAAAGGCTGGTTTCTACCGGCTGTCGCGCCAATTACCGTCTGTCGCTCGCTCGACCGCCTTCCACACACCCGGTTACAACTGACCTGTAGCCCTGCCTTTTTTCGTCCGCTGCGACATTTTGTCCGAGGCCGATTTTGTCCTTACTCCGCATATGGAAAGGCCGCAGAATCAGCCTCTGAAAGCATTGACCCAGGTCATGGCGCGTTGCAATGACCCCCCGCTTTCTCCATACTTGCGGCCGATTTTTACTCCTAATAAAACACCCAAACCGTGGAACCTTAGAATGAGCACAGCAATCAGTCCGACTGCTTATAACTATAAGGTAGTCCGCCAGTTCGCCATCATGACGGTGGTCTGGGGGATCCTTGGCATGGGGCTCGGTGTCTTCATCGCCTCGCAACTGGTCTGGCCGGAGTTGAACTTCGGTCTGCCGTGGACGACGTTTGGACGCCTGCGCCCGCTGCACACCAACCTGGTGATTTTCGCCTTCGGTGGTTGTGCGTTGTTTGCCACTTCCTACTACGTCGTGCAGCGAACCTGCCAAACGCGACTGATTTCCGACAGCCTCGCGGCCTTCACCTTCTGGGGTTGGCAAGCGGTCATCGTCGGCGCGATCGTTACCTTACCGCTGGGTTACACCACCACCAAGGAATACGCGGAACTGGAATGGCCCCTGGCTATCCTGCTGGCCATCGTCTGGGTCACCTACGGCCTGGTGTTCTTCGGCACCATCGTCAAGCGCAAGACCAAGCACATCTATGTCGGCAACTGGTTCTACGGTGCCTTCATCGTGGTCACCGCGATGCTTCACATCGTCAACCACGCGTCCCTGCCGGTCAGCTTCTTCAAGTCCTACTCGGCCTATGCCGGTGCGACCGACGCCATGATCCAGTGGTGGTACGGCCACAACGCCGTGGGTTTCTTCCTGACCACCGGCTTCCTGGGGATGATGTACTACTTCGTGCCGAAACAGGCCGAGCGTCCGATCTACTCCTATCGCCTGTCCATCGTGCACTTCTGGGCGCTGATCACCCTGTACATCTGGGCCGGTCCGCACCACTTGCACTACACCGCGCTGCCGGACTGGGCCCAGTCCTTAGGCATGGCCATGTCGATCATCCTGCTGGCTCCGAGCTGGGGCGGCATGATCAACGGCATGATGACCCTCTCGGGCGCCTGGCATAAGCTGCGCACCGACCCGATCCTGCGCTTCCTGGTGGTGTCCCTGGCGTTCTACGGCATGTCGACCTTCGAAGGTCCGATGATGGCGATCAAGACCGTCAACTCGCTGTCGCACTACACCGACTGGACCATCGGCCACGTACACGCCGGCGCCCTCGGCTGGGTCGCGATGATCTCGATCGGCGCCCTGTACCACATGATTCCGAAAGTCTTCGGTCGCCAGCAGATGCACAGCATCGGCCTGATCAACACCCACTTCTGGCTGGCTACCATCGGTACCGTGCTGTACATCGCCTCGATGTGGGTCAACGGCATCACCCAGGGCCTGATGTGGCGTGCGATCAACGACGACGGCACTCTCACCTACTCCTTCGTCGAAGCCCTGCAAGCCAGCCACCCCGGCTTCATCGTCCGCGCCCTGGGCGGTGCGTTCTTTGCCGCCGGCATGCTGTTCATGGCCTACAACGTGTTCCGTACCGTTCGCGCCTCGAACCCGGCTGAAGCTGAAGCCGCTGCTCAGATCGCTGTAGTTGGAGCTCACTGATGAAGCATGAAGTAGTCGAGAAGAATATCGGCCTGCTGGCCTTCTTCATGGTCATCGCCGTCAGCATCGGCGGCCTGACCCAGATCGTCCCGCTGTTCTTCCAGGACGTCACCAACAAGCCGGTGGAAGGCATGAAGCCGCGCACCGCCCTGGAACTGGAAGGCCGCGACGTCTATATCGCCAACGGCTGTGTCGGCTGCCACTCGCAGATGATCCGTCCGTTCCGTGCCGAAACCGAACGCTACGGCCACTACTCCGTCGCCGGCGAAAGCGTCTGGGACCACCCGTTCCTGTGGGGCTCCAAGCGTACCGGCCCGGACCTGGCCCGTGTCGGCGGCCGTTACTCCGATGACTGGCAGCGCGCGCACTTGTACAACCCGCGCAACGTGGTGCCTGAATCGAAAATGCCGGCTTACCCGTTCCTCGTAGAAAACAAGCTCGACGGCAAAGACACCGCGAAAAAAATGGAAGTCTTGCGCACGCTCGGCGTCCCTTACACCGACGAAGACATCGCCGGTGCCAAGGATGCCGTGAAGGGCAAAACCGAAATGGACGCGCTGGTGGCCTATCTGCAAGGCCTTGGCACCATCATCAAAAGCAAACGGTGATTTAGATGGATATCGGGATGATTCGTGGCCTGGGCACCGTTGTCGTGATGGTGGCCTTTATCGGCCTGGCCCTGTGGGTGTTCAGCCCCAAGCGCAAGTCCGAGTTCGAAGACGCGACCTTGCTGCCGTTCGCGGATGATCCCGAAGCCATCAAGCACGTCGAGCAAGCTTCTAGGAGTAACAAAGAATGACTACGTTCTGGAGTCTGTACGTCACAGTCCTCAGCCTGGGTACCATCTTCGCCCTGACCTGGCTGCTGCTGTCGACCCGCAAGGGCCAGCGCGCCGAGCAGACCGACGAGACGGTCGGCCACTCCTTCGACGGGATCGAGGAGTACGACAACCCGCTGCCGAAATGGTGGTTCATGCTGTTCGTCGGCACCATCGTCTTCGCCCTGGGTTACCTGGTGCTGTATCCGGGCCTGGGCAACTGGAAAGGCCTGCTGCCAGGCTACAACTACCTGGATACCGAAAAGCAGACCCCCTTCGCCAACGGCCAGACCGGCTGGACCGGCGTGCATGAGTGGGAAAAGGAAATGGCCAAGTCGGATGCCAAGTTCGGGCCGATCTTCGCCAAATTCGCGTCGATGCCAATCGAAGAGGTAGCCAAGGATCCACAGGCCCTGAAGATGGGTGGCCGCCTGTTCGCCTCCAACTGCTCGGTCTGCCACGGTTCCGACGCCAAGGGCGCCTACGGCTTCCCGAACCTGACCGACGCCGACTGGCGCTGGGGCGGCGAGCCGGAAACCATCAAGACCACCATCATGGGCGGTCGCCACGCGGTGATGCCGGCCTGGGCCGAAGTCATCGGCGAGCAAGGCGTCAGCGACGTTGCCGCCTATGTGCTGACCAACCTTGATGGCCGCAAGCTGCCGGAAAGCGCCAAGGCCGACCCGGCCAACGGCCAGAAGATCTTCGCCACCAACTGCGTGGCGTGCCACGGCCCGGCCGGTAAAGGCACCCCAGCCATGGGCGCGCCCGACCTGACCCACCCAGGCGCGTTCATCTACGGTTCGAGCTTCGCCCAGCTGCAGCAGACCATTCGTTACGGCCGCCAGGGCCAGATGCCTGCCCAGGAACAACTGCAAGGCAACGACAAGGTCCACCTGCTGGCCGCTTACGTCTACAGCCTGTCCCATGGGGACAAGCCGGCGGACGCCGAGTAAGGCAGACACCTTCGGGTAACGAAAAAGGCCCCGCCAATGGAAATTGGCGGGGCCTTTTCGTTTCACCTTTCCCTCTATCGCTCGATACGATTGAACGCGGCTCCCGGGAAAAGCGTCCATAATTCACAAGTCAATTGATTCAAGTCATTACACCATCAATTGATTTCCCCCAACGCGACCAAAGGTCGCACCCTTGAGCTAGAGCGACAGGCGTATCATTGCGCCACTGCAATACCCCTATTTGATCGCGGTCGGCACGTACTGACCGGGGCATTTCTCCACTGCCGTGGGATGCAATGATGAGCAACCAGATTCCGGTACATGACGTAACCCCGCCTGCCAAGAATTCGAACAACAGCGTAGACCTCTACGCTTCTCGGGAAAAAATCTACACTCGCGCTTTCACCGGCCTCTTCCGCAACCTGCGGATGGTTGGCGGCGCTGCGCTGTTCCTGCTGTATTTCGGTACGGTCTGGCTCAACTGGGGCGGCCACCAGGCCGTCTGGTGGAACCTGCCGGAGCGCAAGTTCTTCATTTTCGGCGCCACCTTCTGGCCCCAGGACTTCATCCTGCTGTCGGGGCTGCTGATCATCGCCGCCTTCGGCCTGTTCTTCATCACCGTGTACGCCGGGCGCGTCTGGTGCGGCTATACCTGCCCGCAAAGCGTCTGGACCTGGATATTCATGTGGTGCGAGAAGGTCACCGAAGGCGACCGCAACCAGCGCATCAAGCTCGACAAGGCGCCGATGAGCGCCAACAAATTCCTGCGCAAGCTCAGCAAACACAGCCTCTGGCTGCTGATCGGCTTCGTCACCGGGATGACCTTCGTCGGCTATTTCTCGCCGATCCGCGAACTGGTCATCGACTTCTTCACCGGCCAGGCCGATGGCTGGTCGTACTTCTGGGTCGGTTTCTTCACCCTCGCCACCTACGGCAACGCCGGCTGGTTGCGCGAGCAGGTGTGTATCTACATGTGCCCCTATGCGCGCTTCCAGAGCGTGATGTTCGACAAGGACACCCTGATCGTCTCCTACGACCCGCGCCGCGGCGAAAGTCGCGGCCCGCGCAAGAAAGGCGCCGACTACAAAGCCATGGGCCTGGGCGACTGCATCGACTGCACCATGTGCGTCCAGGTCTGCCCGACCGGCATCGACATCCGCGACGGCCTGCAGATCGAATGCATCGGCTGCGCCGCCTGCATCGATGCCTGCGACAGCATCATGGACAAGATGGACTACCCGCGCGGCCTGATCAGCTACACCACCGAACACAACCTGTCCGGCCAGAAAACCCATAAACTGCGGCCGCGCCTGATCGGTTATGCCCTGGTGCTGCTGGCGATGATCAGCCTGTTGATCACGGCCTTCTTCATGCGCTCGCTGGTGGGCTTCGATGTCAGCAAGGACCGCGTGCTCTACCGCGAGAACGCCGAAGGCCGGATCGAGAACGTCTACAGCCTGAAGATCATGAACAAGGACCAGCGCGACCACACCTACGTGCTGGACGCCGCCGGCCTGCCGGACCTCAAGCTGCAAGGCAAGCGCGAGATCAAGGTCGCGGCCGGCGATATCGTCAGCATGCCGGTCGAACTGTCGAGTTCGCCGGAGCAACTGCCGTCGAGCACCAACGAGGTGAAATTCATCCTCAAGGACGCCGACGACGAAAGCGTCCACATTGAAGCCAAGAGCCGGTTCATCGGCCCACAAATTCGTTAAGAGAAGCCACCATGCCCGCAGCGACCGCCACAAGCCCCTGGTACAAGCACCTCTGGCCCTGGATCATCATCGGCATCCTGGCCTGCTCGGTGACCTTGACCCTGTCCATGGTGACCATCGCGGTGAACAACCCGGACAACCTGGTCAACGACAACTACTACGAGGCCGGCAAAGGCATCAACCGCTCCCTGGACCGCGAACTGCTGGCCCAGACCCTGCAACTGCGCGCCAGCGTGCATCTGGATGACGTCACCGGCGAAGTCGACCTGCGCCTGAGCGGCAACAGCACTCCGGCCGCGCTGGAACTGAACCTGATCTCGCCGACCCAGCCGGAGAAGGATCGCAAGATCACCCTCGCCCGCAGCGAAACCGAGCAAGGCCGCTACATTGGCCAGCTGAGCGACAAGGTCGAAGGCCGTCGTTTCGTCGAACTGCTGGGCGTCGAAGGCGACAAGACCTGGCGCATGTTCGAGGAAGAACAGGTCAGCCACGACAAGGACCTGCTGCTGGGCGACGAACCGCTGCAAGGCGCGGAACACCTGGACAAGTAATGCCCTCCTGGCATCGTCGGCCTCCCGGCCGGCGATGAGGTCCGCCCACAGAACAAAGATCCGCGATGACCAGCCCACTGCCCTGCTACCACTGCGCCCTGCCGGTTCCCGCCGGCGGCCGCTTCACCGCCGTCGTGCTCGGCACGCCTCGCGAGTTCTGCTGCCCGGGTTGCCAGGCGGTGGCCGAGGCCATCGTCGCCGGCGGCCTGGAGAGCTACTACAGCCATCGCAGCGAGGCCTCGGCCAACCCGGAAGCGCTGCCGGTGCAACTGGCGGACGAACTGGCGCTGTACGACCGGGCAGACGTGCAGCAACCCTTCGTCCGGCATGAGGACGAACTGGCCGAGACCACCCTGTTGATGGAGGGCATCAGTTGCGCCGCCTGCGGCTGGCTGATCGAGAAACACCTGCGCAACCTGCCGGGGGTGGCCGAGGCGCGGCTCAACCTGTCCAACCATCGCCTGCATGTACGCTGGGCCGACAGCCAACTGCCGCTGAGCCAGGTGCTCGGCGAACTGCGCCAGATCGGCTACGCCGCGCACCCCTACCAGGCCGATCGCGCCAGCGAACAACTGGCCAGCGAAAACCGCCTGGCCCTGCGCCAGCTCGGCGTAGCCGGCCTGCTGTGGTTCCAGGCGATGATGGCGACCATGGCCACCTGGCCGGAATTCAATATCGACCTGAGCCCCGAGCTGCACGCCATCCTGCGCTGGGTCGCGCTGTTCCTCACTACGCCGATCGTGTTCTACAGCTGCGCGCCGTTCTTCAAGGGCGCGCTGCGCGACCTGCGGACCCGTCACCTGACCATGGACGTCTCGGTCTCCCTGGCCATCGGCAGCGCCTACATTGCCGGGATCTGGACCGCGATCACCGGGGTCGGCGAGCTGTACTTCGATGCCGTGGGCATGTTCGCCCTGTTCCTCCTCGCCGGGCGCTACCTGGAGCGCCGTGCCCGTGAACGTACCGCCGCGGCGACCGCGCAACTGGTGAACCTGCTGCCGGCCTCGTGCCTGCGCCTGGGCAGCGACGGCCAGAGCGAACGCATCCTGCTCAACGAACTGCGCCTGGGCGACCGGGTGCTGGTGCATCCCGGCGCCATCCTGCCGGCGGACGGCAAGATCCTCGATGGCCAGTCGAGCGTCGACGAATCGCTGCTCACCGGCGAATACCTGCCGCAACCGCGCAGCACGGGCGATGCGGTCACCGCCGGCACCCTGAATGTCGAGGGCGCGCTGACCGTCGAAGTCCTGGCCTTGGGGCAGGACACGCGCCTGTCGGCCATCGTCCGCCTGCTGGACCGGGCCCAGGCGGAAAAACCGCGGCTGGCGGAGATCGCCGACCGCGCCGCGCAATGGTTCCTGCTGTTCTCGCTGATCGCCGCGGCCGCCATCGGCCTGCTCTGGTGGCAACTGGACGCCTCGCGGGCCTTCTGGATCGTCCTGGCGATGCTGGTCGCCACGTGCCCCTGCGCGCTGTCCCTGGCCACCCCGACCGCACTGACCGCCGCCACCGGGACCCTGCACAAGCTCGGCCTGCTGCTGACCCGCGGCCATGTCCTCGAAGGCCTGAACCAGATCGACACAGTGATTTTCGACAAGACCGGCACCCTCACCGAGGGGCGCCTGGCCTTGCGCTCGATTCGCCCCCTTGGCCAGCTCGCCAGCGACCAATGCCTGGGCCTGGCCGCGGCCCTGGAAAACCGCTCCGAACACCCGATCGCCCGGGCTTTCGGCCGGGCGCCGCTAGCCGCCGAGGAAGTCCTGAGCATGCCCGGGCTGGGCCTCGAAGGCCTGGTGGGCGAACAGCGCCTGCGGATCGGCCAGCCCGCTTTCGTCTGCGAGCTCAGCGCCTGCCCGGTGCCGCCGATGCCGGACGAAGCCGGCCAATGGCTGCTGCTGGGCGATACGCAAGGGCCGCTGGCGTGGCTGGTGCTGGACGACCGCCTGCGCAGCGATGCTCCGGCGCTGCTGGCCACTTGCAAGGCCCGTGGCTGGCATACCCTGCTGCTCTCCGGCGACAGCTCGCCGATGGTCGCCAGCGTCGCTGCCGAACTGGGGATCGACGAGGCTCGCGGCGGGCTGCGCCCGGACGACAAGCTGCAAGTGCTGCAAGCGCTGCATCGCCAGGGCCGCAAAGTGCTGATGCTCGGCGACGGGGTCAACGATGTACCGGTCCTGGCCGCCGCCGATATCAGCGTGGCCATGGGCTCGGCCACCGACCTGGCCAAGACCTGCGCCGACGCGGTGCTGTTGTCCAACCGCCTGGACGCGCTGGTGCAGGCCTTCAGCCTGGCTCGCCGCACACGCCGGATAATCATCGAGAACCTGCTATGGGCCGGGCTGTACAATGGCCTCATGCTGCCGTTCGCCGCCCTCGGCTGGATCACGCCGGTATGGGCCGCCATCGGCATGTCCATCAGTTCCTTGACCGTGGTGCTCAACGCCTTGCGCCTGACTCGCCTGCCGCGCCAGCCCCAAGCCGGCACCACGCCCCATACTCGCCCGCTGCCGGCCTGAGCCGCGCGGGCCCGGAGCCTATCCATGCCAGCTCTCTATGTGATGATCCCGGCGGCGCTGCTGATCGTGGCCATCGCCATCTACATCTTCTTCTGGGCGGTCGACAGCGGCCAGTACGACGACCTCGACGGCCCCGCCCACAGCATCCTGTTCGACGACCAGGATCCGAAACACACCGCTGCGGTCGACGAGATCAAGGGCGAAGCGCCAGACGCCCAGCCGCCGCACAAAGACCAGGCGCCCCCCCATGCTTGAGCTGGCGCCGTTGCTGGTCTCCGCGGTGATTCTCGGCCTGCTCGGCGGCGGCCACTGCCTGGGCATGTGCGGCGGCCTGATGGGCGCCCTGACCCTGGCCATTCCCCCGGAGCAGCGCAGCCGGCGCTTTCGCCTGCTGCTGGCCTACAACCTGGGGCGCATCCTCAGTTATGCCACCGCCGGCCTGCTGATCGGCCTGGCCGGCTGGGCCGTGGCCAGCAGCCCGGCGGCCATGGCCATGCGCGTGCTGGCGGGCCTGCTGCTGATCGCCATGGGCCTGTACCTGGCCGGCTGGTGGAGCGGCCTGACCCGTATCGAAAGCCTCGGTCGCGGCCTGTGGCGGCATATACAGCCGGTGGCCAACCGCTTGCTGCCGGTGTCGAGCCTGCCGCGCGCCTTGCTCCTGGGCGCGCTCTGGGGCTGGCTGCCATGCGGCCTGGTCTATAGCACCCTGCTGTGGTCCGCCAGCCAGGGCAATGCGCTGGACAGCGCCCTGCTGATGCTGGCCTTCGGCCTGGGCACCTGGCCGGTACTGCTGGCGACCGGGCTGGCCGCGGAACGGGTCACTGCGCTGCTGCGTCGGCGCAGCATCCGCATGGCCGGGGGCCTGCTGGTGATCCTGTTCGGCATCTGGACCCTGCCCGGCCCGCATCAACACTGGCTGATGGGGCACTGAAGCACCCTGCCGGCATGGGTACCGCCCCCAGACACCCTTGATGCAAATCAAGATGGCCCGCGGCCGAACCTCCTAGACTCGCGAGCACTGCCAGCCTACCGGGGGAATTCCCGCATGCTCGACGCCATTCGTTGGGACACCGATCTGATCCGCCGTTACGACCTGGCGGGACCGCGCTACACCTCCTACCCCACCGCCGTTCAGTTTCACAGCCAGGTGGGCACCTTCGATCTGCTGCACGCCCTGCGCGACAGCCGCAAGGCCCTGCGCCCGCTGTCGCTGTACGTGCATGTGCCGTTCTGCGCGAACATCTGCTACTACTGCGCCTGCAACAAGGTCATCACCAAGGACCGCGGGCGCGCCCTGCCCTACCTGCAACGCCTGGAGCAGGAAATCCAGTTGATCGCCTGTCATCTCGACCCCAGCCAGAAAGTCGAGCAACTGCACTTTGGCGGCGGCACCCCAACCTTTCTCAGCCACGACGAACTGCGCCAGCTGATGGGCCACCTGCGCCAGCACTTCAACCTGCTGGACGACGATTCGGGCGACTACGGCATCGAGATCGACCCGCGCGAAGCCGACTGGTCGACCATGGGCCTGCTGCGCGAGCTGGGCTTCAACCGGGTCAGCATCGGCCTGCAGGACCTCGACCCGGCCGTGCAGCGCGCGGTCAATCGCCTGCAGAGCCTGGAAGAAACCCGCGCAGTGATCGAAGCGGCACGCACCCTGCAATTTCGCTCGATCAACATCGACCTGATCTACGGCCTGCCGAAACAGACGCCGGACAACTTCGCCCGCACCGTCGAGGAAGTCATAAACCTGCAGCCGGACCGACTGTCGGTGTTCAACTACGCCCACCTGCCGGAGCGCTTCATGCCGCAACGGCGGATCAACAGCCAGGAACTGCCGGCGCCGGCAGACAAACTGCAGATGCTGCAGCGCACCATCGAACAGCTGACCGCCGCCGGCTATCGCTACATCGGCATGGACCATTTCGCCCTGCCCGACGACGAGTTGGCGATCGCCCAGGAAGAGTCGACCCTGCAACGCAACTTCCAGGGCTACACCACCCACGGCCACTGCGACCTGATCGGCCTCGGCGTCTCGGCCATCAGCCAGATCGGCGACCTGTATTGCCAGAACAGCAGCGACCTGACGCACTACCAGAACCTGCTGGGCGGCGCACAATTGGCCACCAGCCGTGGCCTGGTGTGCAACCAGGACGATCGCATAAGACGCGCAGTGATCCAGCAACTGATCTGCAATTTCAGCCTCGACTTCGAGGCCATCGAGCAGCAGTTCAACATTGATTTTCAAGGCTACTTCGGCGAGTTGTGGCCACAACTGCAAACCATGGCCGAAGACGGCCTGATCCAGTTGGGCAGCGAGGGCATCGAAGTGCTGCCCGCCGGACGCCTGTTGGTGCGTTCGGTGTGCATGGTGTTCGACAGTTATCTGGAGCAGCAGAATCGACAGCGTTTTTCCCGAGTCATCTAAAACGCCAGGAAATGGCTTTGCGGCGCGACGACTTGCCGCAGGCAGCCGAAAAAAACGGTCGGCAAGACCAGGCCCTGCGCGAGCCTGATACTTGACGCCGCGACAAGCGGCGACTGCAAGTGACGGGTAGCGCTGGAAATACCTTGAATGGACTGCACGAGCGCATGTTTCCCCGGTGGTCAGGAGGCCACGAACGGACAGCTTTACGACTAAGCGCCAATACGCCACGGACTGGCCGGAACCTCCTCCCGTGAGTTACCCTTACGGCTTATGTGTGTTTTCCCACAAGGATTCTATTGAATGTCCGAGCCAGTCAAACTGCGCGCTCACAACCAGGCCCATTGCAAGGATTGCAGCCTGGCCCCCCTCTGCCTGCCACTTTCTCTGAATCTGGAAGACATGGATGCGCTGGACGAAATCGTTAAACGCGGCCGGCCGCTGAAAAAAGGCGAGTTCCTGTTTCGCCAGGGCGACGCCTTCGACTCTGTCTATGCAGTACGCTCCGGTGCCCTGAAGACCTTCAGCCTCAGCGACAGCGGCGAAGAACAGATCACCGGCTTCCATCTGCCCAGCGAACTGGTCGGTCTGTCCGGCATGGACACCGAGATCCACCCGGTTTCCGCCCAGGCCCTGGAAACCACGTCGGTCTGCGAAATCCCCTTCGAACGCCTCGACGAACTGGCCTTGCAGCTGCCGCAACTGCGCCGCCAGCTGATGCGGGTGATGAGCCGGGAAATCCGCGACGACCAGCAAATGATGCTGTTGCTGTCGAAAAAGACCGCCGACGAGCGGATCGCGACCTTCCTGGTCAACCTCTCCGCGCGCTTCCGTGCCCGCGGTTTCTCGGCCAACCAGTTCCGCTTGAGCATGTCGCGTAACGAGATCGGCAATTACCTGGGCCTGGCGGTGGAAACCGTGTCCCGGGTATTCACCCGCTTCCAGCAGAACGCGCTGATCGCCGCCGAAGGCAAAGAAGTGCACATTCTCGATCCAATCCAGCTGTGCGCCCTCGCGGGCGGCTCCCTGGAAGGCTGAGACAGAGCCTCCCGGCCGAGCCAAGCGGTTCGGCCGGGGTTATACTGGCGCGCTCTACTGTTGACCCGCCAGGACACCGCCACGATGGCCTTCGATTCCTTCGACATCAAATCCCTGATCCGCCCCGTCATCGACTTCCCCAAGCCCGGCGTGATCTTTCGTGACATCACCCCCCTGTTCCAGTCGCCCAAGGCTTTGCGCCTGGTCGCCGACACCTTTGCCCAGCGTTATGTCGAAGAAGACTTCAGCCACATCGGCGCCATGGACGCCCGCGGCTTCCTGATCGGCTCGATCATCGCCTACCAGTTGAACAAGCCGCTGATCCTGTTCCGCAAGCAAGGCAAACTGCCGGCCGACGTGCTAG
Organism: Pseudomonas chlororaphis; assembly: GCF_001921865.1. Lineage (GTDB taxonomy): Bacteria > Pseudomonadota > Gammaproteobacteria > Pseudomonadales > Pseudomonadaceae > Aquipseudomonas > Aquipseudomonas chlororaphis_D. The sequence goes on along the minus strand of NZ_MSCT01000008.1, from coordinate 414,771 downwards.
CCGAGGGTTATCAGACCGAATACGGCGAAGCCTTCCTCGAAGTCCATGCCGACAGCCTGTGCGAAGGTGATTCGGTGCTGATGTTCGATGACCTGATCGCCACCGGCGGTACCCTGATCGCCGCGGCCAACCTGGTCCGTCGCATGGGAGCGAAGATCTACGAGGCCGCCGCGATCATCGACCTGCCCGAACTGGGCGGCTCGCAACGCCTGGAAGACATGGGCATCCCGACCTTCTGCCTGACGCAGTTTTCCCTCAGCGAACGGTAAGTCCCTCGTCGGACGCTATCGCGAGCAGGCTCGCTCCTACCGTCGATTGAATTCCCTATAGGAGCGAGCTTGCTCGCGAAGCGATAACTCGCCTCTCTAGAGCCCCATCTGCTTGCTGATGATTTCGTTCATCACCTCCCGGGTGCCGCCGCCGATGGACAGGATGCGGTTGTCGCGATACAGCCGCTCCACCAGGCTTTCGCGCATATACCCAAGCCCTCCGAGAATCTGCACCGCATCGTGAGTGATGCGGTCGGCGGTATCGGTGGCGAAGTTCTTGGCCATGGAGATTTCCTTGATCACACTCTGGCCCGCGGCCATCTTCGCCGCCTGGCGGTAGGTGAATTCGCGGGATACCTCCAGCGCCGTGGCCATCTCGGCCAGACGGTGCTTGATCACCTGGAACTTGCCAATGGGCTTGCCGAAAGCCTCGCGCTCCCGGGCCCACGTCAGGCTCTCCTCCAGCGCCAACTGCGCGGTCATGTTGGCCATCAAGGCCAGCGCCAGGCGCTCGCTCTGGAAGTTGCCCATGATGCAGGCGAAGCCCATGTTCTCGACACCGATCAGGTGGATGGCCGGCACCCGGCAATCGTCGAAGAACAACTCGGCGGTATCCGACGCCCACCAGCCCATTTTCTTCAACTGCCGGCCAACGGTGAACCCCGGCGTGTCCTTGTCGATCAGCAGCAGGCTGATGCCACCGAAACCAGGCTCGCCGGTACGCACCGCCACCGTATAGAAATCGGCGCGCACGCCACTGGTGATAAAGGTCTTGCTGCCGCTGACGCGATAGCAATCGCCGTCGCGCACCGCGCGGGTCTGCAAGTTGGCCACGTCCGAACCGCCGCCGGGCTCGGTGACCGCCAAGGCACTGATCTTTTCCCCGGCCAGTACTGGCGGCACCACCCGGTCGCGCACCTCGGGCCGCGCCCATTTGACGATTGGCGGCAGGCCGATATCCAGCGACCCCAGGCCCGCCACCAGGCCGCCGGAGCCGCAGCGCATGAGTTCTTCGCTGGCGGCGATCTTGGCGAACAGATCGCCCTCGTGGCTGCCGCCAAGGGCCTCGGGATAACCGATCCCCAGGATGCCGGCCGCGCCGGCCTTGAGGTACAGCTCGCGGGGGAAGCCTTGCGCCTCCTCCCATTGATCGATGTCCGGGAGAATCTCGCGCTCGACGAAACGCCGGACGCTGTCGCGGACCAACTGATGGCTAGGGTCGAAGTATTCCTGGCAGGCAGACATCGGCAAGCTCCTCTGAAGGTTGAGGAAACTTACCTAGCGCTTGCTTGGTTTTCAACCAGAGTCACGCCCAAGCGATGAAACGCGAATCGCGAGCCAATCCCCCTGCAGGAGCGAGCTTGCTCGCGATGACGTCGTATCAGGTACCCCGCGCCGCGCTAAACCTACAGTGCGATCGGTTTGCGCCCGGCAAACGAATGCGCCAGGGTCCCGCCGTCCACCAGCTCCAGCTCGCCGCCCAGAGGCACGCCATGGGCGATCCGCGAGGTGATCAGGCCCTTATTGGTCAACAGCTGGGCAATGTAGTGGGCGGTCGCCTCGCCTTCCACCGTCGGATTGGTGGCCAGGATCACTTCGGTAAAGCTGCCCTGCTCTTCGATCCGCGCCAGCAACTGCGGAATGCCGATGGCTTCCGGCCCCAGGCCGTCCAGCGGCGACAGATGGCCCTTGAGCACGAAATAGCGACCGCGATAGCCGGTCTGCTCCACCGCGTAGACGTCCATCGGCCCCTCGACCACGCACAACAGCGTGTCGTCGCGACGCGGGTCGGAACATTGCGGGCACAGGTCGTCTTCGGTCAGGGTCCGGCACAGGCGGCAATGGCCCACACCATCCATGGCCTGGCTCAGCGCCTGAGCCAGCCGCATACCGCCGCTGCGGTCGCGCTCCAGCAGCTGCAAGGCCATGCGCTGGGCGGTTTTCTGACCTACGCCCGGCAAGGTGCGCAAGGCATCGATCAGTTGGCGAATCAGGGGGCTGAAGCTCATGGGCAAAGGTCCGACAAAACGACGAGACGCGGTTTATACCCGCGCCTCCGATTAGCGTCAAATGCTCAGTCCCGGGCGACCCGCACCACCAGCTTGCCGAAGTTGCGCCCTTCCAACAGCCCGATGAAGGCCTCGGGCGCCTGCTCCAGGCCGTCGACCACATCCTCCTTGAACTTGACCTTGCCCTGCAGCACCCATGGCGCCATTGCGCTGACAAACTCCGGCCGCCGGTCGCCGTAGTCGTCAAACACGATAAAACCCTGGATACGCACGCGCTTGGTCAACAGGCTGCGCTGCAACAGCGGCAGGCGGTCGGGGCCCGAAGGCAGCGCCTGGGCGTTGTACTGGGAGATCAGCCCGCACAGGGGAATGCGCGCCTTGGCATTGAGCAGCGGCAACACGGCGTCGAACACCTTGCCGCCCACATTTTCAAAATAGATGTCCACCCCCTTGAAACAAGCCTGCGCCAGCTCGTCGAAGAAGTCCGGGCTCTGGTGATCGATGCAGGCATCGAACCCCAGCTCCTCGACCACGTAACGGCACTTGTCGGCGCCGCCCGCCACGCCGACCACCCGCAGCCCCTTGAGCTTGGCCACTTGCCCCACCACCGAGCCCACGGCGCCCGACGCGGCGGCCACCACCAGGGTTTCCCCGGCCTTGGGTTGACCGATATCCATCAGGCCCATGTAGGCGGTCATGCCGGGCATGCCCAGTACCCCCAAGGCCATGGATGGGCTGGGCAAACCCGCCGGCACCGGAATCAGGTTACGCCCGTCGGAGATGCTGTGGCTTTGCCAACCGGTGGCGCCGACCACCAGGTCGCCCGCGTGGAATTTCGGGTTCAGCGAGCGCTCGACCCGGCTGACCGCGCCGCCGGTCATCACTTCATTGAGTTCCACCGGAGCCGCGTAGGACGGTGCGTCGCTCATGCGTCCGCGCATATAGGGGTCCAGCGACAGGTAGAGGGTCTTGAGCAATACCTGGCCGTCCGCCAGGTCCGGCAACGCCACCCACTCCAGCCGGAAGTTTTCCGGCACAGGTGCGCCCTGGGGCCGGGAAACCAGGACGATACGCTGGTTGAGGGTCAATGCTTGCGACATCAGAGAAACTCCTTATCGAGAATTGAATCAGGCCATCTACATAAAGTGCAGACCATCCTACCGCGATCGCCGTTCGATGTTTCTGCGCGCCAGAAACCTTGGCCATCGAACACACCACAAACAAAAATGCCAGGCGCGATGCCTGGCATTCCTGAATCCGCCCCCTACGCTCGCGCGAATCAGAACGGCAGTTTCATCCCCGGAGGCAATTGCATGCCAGCGGTCATGCCGGACATTTTGTCCTGGCTGTTGGCTTCGATCTTGCGCACGGCGTCGTTGACGGCGGCGGCGAACAGATCTTCCAGCACTTCGCGGTCATCTTCGCTGACGCCTTCGAGCAGGCTTGGGTCAATGCTCACGCGCTTGATGTCGTGACGACCGGTCATGACCACGGTGACCATATCGCCACCCGCCTTGCCGGTGACTTCGGCGTTGGCCAGCTCTTCCTGCATCTTGGCCATTTTTTCCTGCATCTGCTGCGCCTGCTTCATCAGGCCGGCCATGCCACCTTTCATCATGGGAATCACCTCAAAGTACTTGGATAAAAACAGCGCCCGGCCTCAGGGCCCGGCGCCTTTCGGTTACTAGCCCTGGCTGGCCAGGGCCTCGATAGGTTCAATAGTATCGTGCCGGACCACCGCGCCGAACTCGCGCACCATCTGCTGGATGAACGGATCGCCATGGATCGACTCCTCGGCCTCGCGCTGGCGATTGGCGCGACGGCGCGACGCGGCCTGGGCCGGGGTCTCCTGCTCGGGCTTGATCAGCTCGATGCTGACCGTCAGCGTGCGCTGGTGGAACTGGTTCAGGGCATCGTTCAGGCGCCGCTGCTGAGTGGCGTTGAACAGGGCGCTGTGGGCCGGGTCCAGGTGCAGCAACCAATGGTCGCCCTCGGCCGAGATCAGGGTGCAGTTCGCGGCGATGCTCGCGGTCATCCCGGAAATCGGCAGTTTCGGAAACAGCTCCAGCCACTCCAGCGCCAGGCCAGTGGCCGGCTGCGCAGCCGGCAACGGCTCGGGTTCCGGCTCGGGATCGGCAGCGTGTTCACTGGCCAGTTCGTCCAGATAGCTGTAGGCCGAGTCCATGTCCGGCTCGATGTAGTCTTCGTCCAGCGGCGGCTCGTCGTCGAGATCGATGCCCGGCGTCGCGGCATCGACCTCGACAACGCTGGGCTCTGGCACAGGTGCGCTCACCCATTCCGGCGCGTCCGGCACCACGCTGGCCGGAGTCGGCATTGGCATCGGGGTCAGCTCGGGCTGCTCCGCCACGGTCTCCAGCACTGGCGCAACGGCCGGCTGCTGCTCGACGACCGGTTCGACCGGATCGTTCCACGGCAGGTCGATGACTTCCTCGGCGACCACGGGCGCCGGCTCGGGCGGTGCCTCGACCACGGATTGTGGCGCAGGCACGACAGGTGTAGCGACAGGCTCAGGCTCAGGCGTAGCGGCAGCGGCGAGAGGCGCCTCTACCACTGGCGCAACCACTGGCGCGGCGGCGGCAACTACCGGCACAGCAACGGCGGCGCCAGCCACGGATTGGGCGGAATCAACTGTGGCCTGGCTGATCCCCACTGGCTTTAGCGGCTGTCTCGGCGCGTCTGCCGAGTCCGCCGGCCGGAAGGCCAGCATCCGCAGCAGAACCATCTCGAAGCCACCTCGCGGGTCCGGCGCCAGCGGCAGGTCGCGCCGGCCGATCAGGCCCATCTGGTAATAGAACTGCACGTCTTCGGCCGGCAACGCCTGCGCCAGAGCCAACACCCGGTCGCGGTCACCATGGCCGTTGTCGACACCGTCCGGCAAGGCCTGGGCAATGGCCACACGGTGCAGCACGTTGAGAATCTCCGACAGCACACCGCTCCAGTCCGGCCCTTGCTCGGCCAGGTGGCGCACAGCCTCCAGCAATGCCTTGGCATCACCGTCGATCAGGGCGTGCAGGACATCGTAGACCTGCCCGTGATCGAGGGTACCGAGCATCGCCCGCACATCGGCGGCCATGACCTTGCCCTCGCCGAAGGCAATGGCCTGGTCGGTGAGGCTCATGGCATCGCGCATCGAACCGTCGGCGGCGCGGCCCAACAACCACAGCGCGTCGTCCTCGAACGGCACGTTCTCCACGCCCAGCACATGGGTCAGGTGCTCGACCACTCGTTCCGGGGTCATGTTCTTCAGGGAGAACTGCAGGCAACGCGAAAGAATCGTTGCAGGAAGTTTCTGCGGATCGGTGGTCGCCAGGATGAATTTGACGTAGGGCGGCGGCTCTTCCAGGGTCTTCAACAAGGCGTTGAACGAGTGGCTGGACAGCATGTGCACTTCGTCGATCAGGTAGACCTTGAAGCGTCCGCGGCTTGGCGCGTACTGCACGTTGTCCAGCAGCTCGCGGGTGTCCTCGACCTTGGTCCGGCTCGCGGCGTCGATCTCGATCAGGTCGACGAAGCGCCCTTCGTCGATCTCACGGCATACCGAGCAAGTGCCGCAGGGCGTGGAAGTGATACCTGTTTCACAGTTCAGGCATTTGGCAATGATCCGCGCGATGGTGGTCTTGCCCACCCCGCGGGTGCCGGTAAACAGATAGGCATGGTGCAGCCGCTGGCTGTCCAAGGCATTGATCAGAGCCTTGAGCACATGGGTCTGGCCGACCATTTCGCGAAACGAGCGCGGACGCCATTTACGTGCAAGAACCTGATAACTCATCGAAAACCGTCGCGACTGGGAAGCGGAAGCCCGTAATGCTAGCGGAGCAAGGGCGAAATTGCATCCGGTGCGCTCGCCTAATCTGGCTAAGCTGCTCTTTGTGAGGCCGATCAGTGGCCTTTTCCGGCGCGGAGACTCTATGCGTTCAGCCTTGGCGGCATGTCTGCTGGTTACCATGAATGGTTTTGCCGCGGAGCCTGCCCTGCGCTTTTCAATCGCCGACAGCTGGGCCATGCCCATGGTCCAGATCGAACGCGGCCAGCCTACCCAAGGCATTCTCCACGACATGATGGCCAGCCTCGCCACCCAGGTCGGCAGCCCTGCCAGGTTCCATGTCCTGGCCAGGGCCCGCGTGCAGGCAGCCATGGACCACAAGGAAATCGATATCCGCTGTTATGCCGCCCAATCCTGGCTGCCCAACCAGTCCAGCGACTACATCTGGAGCATCCCGCTGTTCGTGCAGCGCGACCTGCTGGTCAGCCGGGAACCGCATGCGGCGCAGGTCATCCCCCAGAACCTGCCGCCCCAACCTGTCGGCACCGTTCTCGGCTACGCCTACCCTTCCCTACAACCTCTGTTCGACAGCCACCAATTGACCCGCGACGATGCGCGCAACCAGGATCAGGTGCTGCAGAAACTCTGGGCGGGCCGCTACCGTTATGCGGTGAGCAACCAATGGACGCTGGACTGGTTCAATCAGACCTTGCCGCCCAACCAGCAACTGCACAGTGTGGCCATCCTCCAGGAACAAGCGGTCGGCTGCGTGATCCGCAACGACCCGGCGCTGCCGGTACAGCGCGTGCTGCGCACCTTGTTGCGGATGAAAATGTTGGGAGAGATCGACGACATCATCGGCCTGTACACCGGCCACCGCCCTACCGAGAGCGCCCCTCAGCACTACGAAGCGCCGTAGGGTCAGCCGACCTCTTCCTGCGGGCACCACTCCAGCGGCGGCAAGAACGTCGCCACCCAGCCCGGCACTTCGCTGGCCGGCATGGGCGCGGCAATGAAATAGCCTTGCGCCACCTCGCACCCCAGCGCCATCAGCAACTCGCCGTGCTCCAGGGTCTCAAGGCCCTCGGCCACCACTTGCCGGTCAAAAGCCCGGGCCAGGCCGATCAGGGCCTGGGTCAGCGCCAGGTCGCCCTTGTCGTGCAACATGTCGCGCACAAACATGCGGTCGATCTTGATGGTCTGGGTGCGCAAGCGCTTGAGGTAGCTCAGCGACGAATGCCCGGTGCCGAAATCCCCCAGGGAAAACTGCACCCCGAGCGCCTGGCAGGCCTCGAGGCAGGCACTGACGTGCTGGATATTCTCCACCGCCACCGCCTCGACGATCTCCAGGTCCAGTAACTGCGGGGACACCTGCGGATGGCGCTCGAGCACCGCCTTGAGCCGCTCGACGAAATCCGCCCGCTGAAAATGCCGGGCAGCGATATTGACGCTGATCGGCCAGTACTGCCCGAGCAGTTGCCATTGCCGCAGTTGGGTCATGACCTGCTCCATGACCCACTCGCCGATATCGACGATCAGGTCGGTTTCCTCCACCAGCGACAGGAACTCCCGGGGGGCGACCAGGCCGCGCTGCGGATGCTGCCAGCGCAGCAGCGCCTCGAAACCGACTACCTCGCCGCTGCGCATATTGACCTTGGGTTGAAAATGCAGGCACAGCTCACCGGCCGTCAGCGCCTGTCTGACCCGTTCGACCGTCTGGTGGGTGGCCTTGACCTCGCGGTCGCGCGACACATCGAACAAATGAAAGCGATTGCGTCCACTCTGCTTGGCCACGTACATCGCCTGGTCGGCATGCCGCAGCAAGGTGTCGGCATCGTCGTTATCGGCGGGAAACAGGGTCACGCCAATGCTCGCGCAGACGTTGATCTCCTTGTCCTGGATCAGATAGGGCGTGGCGATCACCCCCAGCACCCGATGCAGGGCGGACCGCAGCTCGCGGATGTCGCGCACATGGCGCAGGATCAGCACGAACTCGTCCCCGGCCAGCCGCGCCACCACATCCTCGCCGCGAATGATCGAGCGCAGGCGCGCCGCGACTTCCACCAGCAGCAGGTCGCCGCTGGCATGCCCATAGCCATCGTTGACCGCCTTGAAGCCGTCGAGATCAAGCATGCAGACCGCCAGCGCGATGTTCTCCTTGCGCGAGAAATCCAGCGCCTGGTTGAGCAGGTCGGAAAGAAAGGAACGGTTGGGCAGACCGGTCAGTACATCGTGGCCAACCCGCCATTGCAGGGAATGCAGCAGTTGACGCTTTTCGCTGATATCGAAACGGATCGCCACATAACGCTGGACCCGACCGCTGGCTTGATCGAGCAACGGCACCACCGTGCTATCGACCCAATACAGGGTCCCGTCCTTGGCCCGGTTGCAGATCTCGCCCTTCCAGACCTGGCCCAGGGCGATGGTGCGCCACATGGTGCTGAAAAATTCGGGAGGGTGCAGGCCGGAACCGAGGATCCGGTGATTGGACCCCAGCAGCTCTTCGCGGCTGTAGCCGGAAATCGAACAGAACTGGTCGTTGACGTAGGTGATCCGGCCGGCCAGGTCGGTTTCAGAAAAAATGGCGGCGGCATCCACGGCCCTGCGGTATTTCTCATCCATGAGTCTGACTCACTGTCGCTAGCGGTTGAACCGCTCGACCAAGGCATAAAGCCCGGAAGAGATGTTTGGGCGTTCCCCCTCACTCTTTTCGCAGCACCCGTCAGGCATCGGCGGCTGCCCCGAAAATATCTGCTCGACAGAGGTGACCGACACATTCAGACGCACGTTAAAACTCCATAGACAGCATTCGCCAATGCCAGCCCCAGCCCACGGGCAAGAGGTCGATCCGCAGTCAATTGGCGCATCGTCTCGCCCCACCTGACACCATGGCGGCCGTATAGCGGCCAGCACCGTCATTGGTCTTCAGATCGACGAAGATCAACTAAAATCAGTTAAGGATCGGCCGAATCAGGCGGATGGGACACTGGCAATCATCAGCGTGACGTTCGCGCCTGCGCCATACCTTCGTTTCTGGTGAACAAGGAAAATGCAATGAGTTCTTGTTTCATCAATTCATCTTCTGAAACTAGATCACCAAATGCCTGTCCGAAGCGTCGATTCTACGAATTGCATCACATTTTGCAAGGCAAGGTGATGAATCATGGCGTTGCCTAATGCAAAGATTTATCGTTAAGTTCTTGATTCTAAATGGGAATTGAGCGATGCAAATTTCAAGTTTGGGTCCAGCCATCAGACGTTACCGCAAGGTAGCGGGGCTTACTCAGGCTGAACTAGGCGAAAAAACCGGTTTTGACCCCAAAACCATCAGCCGCTTCGAAACCGGCACCTACACCCCCAGTGTCGAAGCCCTGTTCCTGCTGGCTGATGTTCTGGGGGTGAAGCTGAAAGCCTTTTTCGCAGATATGGGCGACGAAGATGAACAGCGGGCGTATCTGTTCGGTGTCATTCATAAAGCCACCCCGAAGGACCTGGGAAAGCTGATAGCAGCGGTAGACCTGGCCTTGTCCAAGCCTTAGAGCCGAGCAACACGAAGAGGAGGCAGACCTATCGAAACCGATAGTCTGCCTCCTCTTTATTTCCGCCAGACGACTCCTGACAGGAACTGACAGCGGCGCCCCATAGGCTGGCGCCCACAGCCATCATTCCCCAGGAGTCGAGATGAACGTCACCAGCACCTACCTTCTGCTTTACGTCGCCAGCCCCGCCACCAGCGCCCACTTCTACAGCCGCCTGCTGGACCGGCCGCCAGTCGAACTGTCGCCGACCTTCGCCCTGTTCATTCTCGATTCCGGGCTCAAGCTCGGCCTCTGGTCCAGGAATGATGTCGAGCCAGCCGCCCAGGTCACCGGCGGCGGTACCGAACTGGCCTTGGCCGTGGCCGACAACCAGGCTGTCGAGCTGCTGCACGAGCAATGGCTCGTCTACGGCGCGAGCATCGCCCAGGCCCCTACCACCCTGGACTTCGGCTACACCTTCGTCGCCCTGGACCCGGACGGGCATCGAGTGCGAGTGTTCTGCCCAGCCCTCGAATGAGTGGACTCGACACCGGTCGCCGACACCAGTACCGAGCGGCGCCGCGACCAGCGCCCCTCCCACTGCATCGCCATCACACTACCGAGAACGATCGCCGCCCCCACGACTACCGCCGCGTGCACCCGCTCCTGTAGGGTCAGCGCCGCCAGCAGCATGGCGATCGGCGGTATCAGATACATCGCGACGGACGCCCGGCTGACCTCGACCCGCGCCAGCACATAGGCCCACGCCAGGTAAGCCAAGGCACTCGGGAATACCCCCAGCAGCAACACCGCCAGGTTCACCCGCCACGGCGCCCGGGCCACCGCGACCGCCAGCCCCGGCCCATACAGGCTCAATAGCAAGGTGCCGGCCCAGACCATGTAACACACGGTGGTCAACAGGTCGTAACGCCCCGAGTAACGCCGCTGCAAAACGAAGTACAGCCCCCACGAAAAGGCCGCCAACAACACCAGTAACCCCTGGGGCCTGATCGCTGCCACCCCCTGATCGCCCCAGACCACCACGACCGCGCCGAACACCCCCAACGCGACACATCCCCAGCGCCAGCCACTGACCGGCTCCTTCAACCAGAAGAACGCAATCAGGGTGCTGAAGATCGGTGCCGATTGCGCCAGCACGCTGGAGGCGCCCGCGCTCAAACCCTGCTGGCCATGATTGAGACTGACGTGATGCAGGGCGATGGCAAAAAAGCCCAGCACCAATAACCAGGGCAGATCGCGCCAGCGTGGCAGGGAGATTTTTCTTACCAGTGCAATGACACCCATGAACAACGAGGCGATCAGAAAACGCAGCAATGCCAGATGGCCCGGCTCGTAGCCTTCCAGGCCGATATGGATACCCACCGGGGAATAGGCCCAACACAAAATGACCACGGCGGTCGCCAACACCACCTTCAACGCAGGGGAGCTTTTCAAGAGACAGACTCGACAGACACAAGGAAGGTCTTCAGTCTCTCGCCCACCACAATTCATCACAATTAACCGATACTGACGTCAGACCTCAGTGGAAATGAGCAATGGAACTGACCCAACTGAAGATGGTGAAAGCCGTCGCCCGCACCGGCAGCATTGCCCGGGCGGCCGAACAACTGCACTGCGTGCCCTCCAACATCACCAACCGCCTCAAGCAGCTGGAAAGCGAATTGGGCACGACACTGTTCCTGCGCGCCGGTCGCGGGCTGAAAATCAGCCCCGACGGGGAAATCTTTCTCGGCTACAGCGAACGCATCCTGGCACTGGTGGACGAAGCCAAGCACGCCGTCGACCGCGACGCCGCTCCCAGTGGCATCCTACGTATCGGCGCCATCGAATCCTGCGCCGGCGGCCGGCTGCCGCCGCTGCTCGCGGAATTCCACCAGCGCTTTCCACAGGTCACCCTGAAACTGGTCACCGGCACCTGGTCGCAGCTGTTCGAAGAGCTGCAACACCACCGCCTTGATGGCGCGCTGGTGGCAGTCGACACGCCCCACCCGAAACTGGACCGCAGCCTGCTCTACAACGAACCCCTGGTCCTGGTGACCAGCGCCAACGCGACGCCTGTCCTGACCCCACAAGACCTTCAAGGCCAGACCTTGTTCATGTGGCCCAGCGGCTGCCCGTATCGCGGCGCACTGGAGCAATGGCTCAACACCCATGGCGTCACCTCGACCATTACCGGCTACGCCAGCTGGGGCACCATCATCGATTGCGTCAACGCCGGCGCCGGCATGACCCTGGCCCCGGAAGGCGTGCTCGAACGCTATACGCTGTCCGCGGGCCTGGCGCGCTACCGCTTCGCCGACCTGCAGCCCATGGATATTCGTTTTTTCTGGAACAAGGAAATAGAACGGCACACGGCACGGGACGCGTTTGCGCAGTTGCTGCTGGAACGATTGGGAAAATGAAACGAGCGACCGGCGAGAGGCCAGATCAGAATGAAAGCAGGGAGAGAATTCAGAATATTCGTCGAGGACCGACAGAAGGCGTTATGGAGGCAACCCCACCAGCCACACCCCGGCACACAATGTCACCGCTGTGGCTGCTCCCTTCCGGGTCTGACCAGGTTCACGGCTGATCGTTGCGAGGGGACCAATGGGGTCACCATAACGATGCTCACCTGACGGCGAGCCGCGCCATTGTACCTATCTGCGGCGAAGTTACAACCGCTGCGTAGCGATTAAAAAATCTGAACGGCTTCAATCACTTGGATCATTACCCCGGCCCCGCCCCCTCGTCGGATTCCTATAGTCGCTACCGCCAACCAACGACCTGTAGGAGCGAAGCTTGCTCACGATAGCATCCCCGCAGCCCTCCGCTGGACCGCGTCACCTGCATCGCGAGCAAGCTTCGCTCCTACAATTTCAGGGTTGCTCGAGGGCCTCGTCGGCCTTGCCGCCGGCCTGCTGGATCACCAGGTGAATGAAGTGCAACTTGGCGATGACCGGCAGGGGCAAGATGAACGGATAGAAGTCCGGCTGGCCCATGCTGCGCGACAGCTCGTTGAGCATGCCGGCCAGTTCGATCCAGGCGTTGACGAAGGAGAGGAATGCCGGACCGCCAGGATGCCGCGGGTCATACAGGGCATCCAGCGGGAATGGCTGATAGTCGAAGTCCAGTTCCCGGGCGCTCATGCCAAAGCCCAGTGCTGTGTCCACCGCATCCATCATGTGCAGGTAATGAGCCCAGGTTTCCGCCCAGTCTTCCCAGGGATGCATGGTCGCGTAGGCGCTGACGTGGGACTGCTGCCAGCCAGTCGGCGCGCCCTGCCGATAATGGCGATCCAGGGCCTCGGCGTAGCTCGCACGCTCGTCGCCGAACAACACGCGATACGGCGCCAGCCAATGACTGCTGGCAATCAATCGTTCCCAGTAGTAATGCCCCACTTCGTGCCGAAAATGGCCGAGCAAGGTGCGATAGGGTTCGCCCATCTGCACACGCACCTGCTCGCGATAGGCGTCGTCGGCTTCCTTGATATCAAGGGTGATCAGGCCATTGGCGTGACCGGTCATCGGCGCCTTGCCCTCAAGGTCGACACCGACGAAGTCGAAGGCCAGGCCCGCCGCTTCATCCTCGGTCTTTGCGATCAGCGGCAGCCCCAGGCTCACCAGTTGCGCCACCAGCCGGCGCTTGGCGATTTCAACCTTGCGCCAGCGCTCAGGGTTTTCCGCAACATCGAGATCGGGAATGGTCCGGTTCAGCCGGCAAGCCACACACAAGGTGTCAGCCCCATGAGCCGGCAACAGCCAGTTGCAAGCCGCCGCGGTATCGAGATTGGCGCAGCGACGGAACAACCCCGCTTGCGGGTCGGCATCCAATTGCCAGGTATCGGCGTCCGGCCCCGGCTGCAACGACGACAGGCGACTCTGCTCCGGCTGATACCCAAGGAGCGCCGAACAGGCCAGGCACTGGCTATTGCGAAAGAACAGCGACTGCCCGCAGCGACAGGCCCAGACCTTGCTGTTGCGGCTGTTCTCATGCACGAAGGGCGCGGCGATACGGGAACTGAGCTGTTCGAAGAAGCGGTACATGGCGATCTCTCCCTGGGCTTGCCAAGACTAGATCATATGGACGAGACAATTGTTCCATCACCTTGCTGGCGACCCACCGCCCATAGGGGCGAGCTTGCTCGCGAAGCGATTTCCATATTGCATCCCGTGCAAGCCTGGAGACCTTTCGCGAGCAAGCTAGCTCCTACAAGGGAACACGACTCCATGTAGACGCTGTCGCAGGCAGAGGATCAGACCGCGATGCCGTGCTGGCCGAGGAAGGTCACGAAGGTTTCTTCGTCCAGCACCTTCAGGCCCAGCTCGTTGGCCTTGGCCAGCTTCGAGCCGGCACCCGGGCCGGCCACCACGCAGTGGGTCTTGGCCGACACGGAGCCGGCCACCTTGGCGCCCAGGCTTTCCAGTTTCTCCTTGGCCACATCGCGACTCATCAACTCCAGGGAGCCGGTGAGCACCCAGGTCTGGCCGGCCAGCGGCAGCCCTTCCACCACCTTTTTCTCGCTCTGCCAATGCATGCCGAAGGCTTGCAACTGCGCCTCGATGGCCAGCGCCCGCTCGGCGTTCTCGGCGATATCGAAGAAATCGCGCACCGCCTTGGCCTGCTTCTCCGGCAAGGTCTGGCGCATGTCCAGCCAGTCTGCCTTGATGACGCCGTCCAGCGTCGCGAACTTTTCCGCCAGTTTCTGCGCCGCGCCCGGGCCCACCGACGGAATATTCAACTTGTCGAGCATGCCGCCCAGCGTCGTGCTGGCGGCGAAGTCGGCAGCCAACTCGCCCTGGTCCTGCAATTGCAGCGCGCACTGCTGCGGATCGAGCAAGGCGCCAATCACCTCCTGGTTATGGCTGTCCTCGAAGAAGCTGTGAATCTCGTGAGCCACTTCCAGGCCGATATCCGGCAGGTAGGTCAGCACTTCCGGCAAAGCCTGCTGCACACGCTCCAGGGAAGCCAGGGAGCGTGCCAGGACCTTGGCCGTCTCCTCGCCCACGTCGGGAATACCCAAGGCATAGATGAAGCGCGCCAGACCCGGCTTCTTGCTGTCTTCGATGGCCTTGAGCAGCTTGTTGCTGGAGACCTCGGCGAAGCCTTCCAGGTCGATGATCTGCTCGTACTTGAGTGTGTAGAGATCAGCCGGCGAGCCGATGAGTTTTTCGTCCACCAGCTGTTCGATGGTCTTGTCGCCCAACCCTTCGATGTCCATCGCCCGCCGGGATACGAAGTGGATGATCGCCTGCTTGAGCTGCGCACCGCAGGCCAGGCGACCGACGCAGCGGTACACCGCGCCCTCGCTGATGGTTTCCTTGCCCTTGCTGCGCTTGACCAGTTGCGTGCGCTCGACATGGGAACCGCACACCGGACAGGTCTGCGGAATATGCACCGGACGCGCGTCTTCCGGCCGACGCTCGGCAACCACTTGCACCACTTGCGGAATCACGTCGCCGGCGCGGCGGACGATTACGGTGTCGCCGATCATCAAGCCCAGGCGGGCCACTTCGTCCATGTTGTGCAGGGTCGCATTGGAGACGGTGACACCCGCCACCTTGACCGGTTTCAAGCGCGCCACCGGCGTCACCGCACCGGTACGACCAACCTGGAATTCCACATCCAGCAGTTCGGTCAGCTCTTCCATCGCCGGGAATTTATGGGCGATCGCCCAACGGGGCTCGCGGGCCCGGAAGCCCAGCTCGCGTTGCGAGGCAATACTGTTGACCTTGAACACCACGCCGTCGATTTCATAAGGCAAGCCATTGCGGCGCTCGCCGATATCGCGGTAGTAATCCAGGCATTCGTCGATGCCCTTGGCCAGTTTCAACTCGCGGCTGACAGGCATGCCCCACTGCTTGAGTTGCTGCAGATTGCCAATGTGGGTATCGGCAATGTCCGCGGTGACCTGACCGAGACCGTAGCAGCAGAATTCCAGCGGGCGGCTGGCGGTAATCTTCGAGTCGAGCTGACGCAGGCTACCGGCCGCGGCGTTACGCGGGTTGGCAAAGGTCTTGCCGCCCACCTCCAGCTGCGCGGCATTGAGGCGCTCGAAACCGGCCTTGGACATGTAGACCTCGCCGCGCACCTCCAGGGTCGCCGGCCAGCCGCTGCCCTGTAGCTTCAGCGGGATGTTGCGCACGGTGCGCACGTTGACGCTGATGTCTTCGCCAGTGGTGCCGTCGCCGCGGGTCGCGCCGCGCACCAGCACGCCGTCCTGATACAGCAGGCTGACCGCCAGGCCATCGAGCTTCGGCTCGCAGCTGTACTCCACCGCCGCTGCGCCGCCGAACAGATCGCCGGCAGGCAGGTCGAGGCCTTCGCTCACCCGGCGATCGAACTCGCGCATGTCGGTTTCTTCAAAGGCGTTGCCCAGGCTGAGCATGGGGATTTCGTGGCGCACTTGGGTGAAGGCCGAGAGCGCCGCGCTGCCGACACGCTGGGTCGGCGAGTCGCTGCTGACCAGCTCCGGGTGTTCGGCTTCCAGCGCCTTGAGTTCATGGAACAGACGATCGTATTCGGCATCGGGAATGCTCGGCTCGTCGAGTACGTGATAGCGATAGTTGTGCTGATCCAGCTCAGCGCGCAGCTCAAGAATGCGGGTTTCGGCGGCGGTCATGGAGTTCTCTCAAAAAGCAAAAGAGCAGCCTAGGCTGCTCCATATTTGTCTGGACGGGCCTTGCGGCCCTATCGCGAGCGAGCTCCTACAGAAGGTGCAAGCTCGCTCGCAAGGAGCGCTAAGCCGCTCAACGTTTCTGGGTCAGGGCGCGGCGCTCGAATTCGACGATGCGCTGACGGTAGTGTTCGATGGTCTGGGCAGTCAGCACGCTGCGCTGGTCGTCCTTCAGTTCGCCATTCAGCTCCTGGGACAGCTTGCGCGCCGCGGCCACCATCACATCGAACGCCTGCTTCGGATGGCGCGGGCCCGGCAGACCGAGGAAGAAACTCACGGCCGGGGTGCTGAAGTGGTCGATATCGTCCAGGTCGAATACACCCGGCTTCACCGCATTGGCCATGGAGAACAGCACTTCGCCGTTGCCGGCCATGCTTTCGTGACGGTGGAAAATATCCATCTCGCCAAAACGCAAACCGCTTTCCAGGATGTTCTGCAACAGCGCCGGCCCCTTGAAGCCACCGGTGTCGCGGCAGATCACGCTGATCACCAACACTTCTTCGGCTTGCGGCTGATCCTTGTCGGGATAACCGGAAGACTTGGTTTCATCCGGGAAGTCGTCGTCGCGGCTGCTGAAGCTCGGGCCGCCGTCCAGGTCCAGGTTGAGGTTCAGGTCGCCCTGTTGTGGCTCGCTGGCACGCTTGCCACGCTTGGAACCGGATTCGCGCGGCTCGCGCACCGGAGCGCTCATCGACGGCAGGTCGTGCTCATCGAGTTGCGGTTCCTGATGAGTATCCAGCACTCGGGACGGGCCTAGCAGTTCGGCATTGCCGTCATCGTCCGGCAAGTTGGACAGGCTGCGATCCAGACGGAATTTCAACTTTCCTTTGCCACCGCGCATACGGCGCCAGCCATCAAAAAGAATACCGGCAATGACAATGATGCCGATGACGATCAGCCACTCGCGCAGACCGATTTCCATGTAATCCCGTGCCTCTATGAAAAATGCTGAAAAATAAGAGGTTTAGCAAACTGCAAACCGCTTTAAAACGTGGCGCCAACTCTATGTTCTGACTGGCCTTTTGCCCACGCATAGAGAAAATTGACATTAAACTAGCACGACCAAAGACAACTTTACACCGTCTGTCGCAACGGCTTCATTCAATATGTCGATCAGCCAGCGTTCAGTGCAGGCAAAAACCTCTTACTTGTCACTGACCTATCGGCTTTGGTCGCCCGGATTCAGGCGTCCACCATCGCCATCGCCTCCTCGACATCCACCGCCACCAGGCGTGAACAGCCAGGCTCGTGCATCGTTACGCCCATCAATTGATCGGCCATTTCCATGGCGATCTTATTGTGAGTGATATAGATGAACTGCACAGTCTGCGACATCTCTTTAACCAACCGCGCGTAGCGTCCAACGTTAGCGTCATCCAGCGGTGCGTCAACTTCGTCGAGCATGCAGAACGGCGCCGGGTTCAACTTGAAGATGGCAAATACCAGCGCCAGGGCAGTCAATGCTTTCTCACCACCGGACAACAAATGAATGGTGCTGTTCTTCTTGCCCGGCGGACGCGCCATGATCGTTACCCCTGTATCGAGTAGATCTTCGCCTGTCAGTTCCAAATAAGCGCTGCCGCCACCGAAAACTTTTGGAAAGAGTGCCTGCAAACCACCGTTAATCTGATCAAAGGTATCCTTGAAACGATTACGGGTTTCCTTGTCGATCTTACGAATCACGTTTTCCAGGGTTTCCAGGGCTTCCACCAGATCGGCGTCCTGGGCATCCAGATAACGTTTGCGCTCGGACTGCTGCTGGTATTCATCGATGGCCGCGAGGTTGATCGCTCCCAGTCGCTGGATCCGCGCAGCAATACGCTCGAGTTCTTCCTCGGCCTCTTTCTCGCTGGCCTGCTCGGTCAGCGTGGCAAGCACGCCGTGCAAGTCGTAGCCGTCTTCCAGCAACTGGTCCTGCAAGGTCTTGCGGCGCACGGTCAGGGCCTGCCATTCCATGCGCTGCTGTTCGAGCTGGCCACGGATCAACTGTGATTGCTGCTCGGCCTGGGTCCGGCGCTTTTCCGCGTCACGCAGTTCGCGATCGGCATCTTCCATGGCGATCTGCGCGCTCTTGAGCTCGACATCGACGGTCATGCGCTTTTCCAGCAACTCTTCGAGCTTCAGGCGCAGCTCTTCCAAGGGTGCGGCGCCCTCCTCCAGGTTGAGGTTGAGCTGCTCGCGCTTTTCCGTCAGGCGCTCCGACTGCAGCTCGAGGCGCTCCAAAGCCTGGCGAGTGGAGTCATGCTGGGCCTTGAGCGAACCCAGGCGCACCGCCAGTTGATGGGCGTGATCCTTGTGCTGGCGCGCCTCCTGGCGCACCCGGTCCAGGCGCTCGCGCAAACTGTCGCGCTGGGCCAGCAGCAACTCGCGCTGCTCGGTGTCCAGGGCCATGCTGTCGAGGGCGTCCTGCAGTTGCAAGCGCGCCTCGCCCACTTGTTCGTGCTCCAGCGCGCGCTGCTCGCCCAGCTCCGCCACTTCTTCGTCCAGACGGGTACGGCGCAGGGCCAGTTGCTCGGCCTTGGCCTTGCCGGCAGACAGCTTGGCTTTCAACTCACCTTGCTGACGGGCTTCGTCCTGCAGCAGGCGGCGCAAGTGTTCGCGCCCGTTTTCCTGCTGGCGCTGTTGGGCGCGCAGGTTCTGCAAACGGGTTTCCAGATCCTCGACGCTGGCCTCGCGCTCGTCGCGCTCCAGGCTCAACTGTTCGATTTCCTGATTGCGCGCGAGCATGCCGCTTTCCGCTTCGCTGGCGCGGCGCACCCGCAGAAAATGTCGGCTGACCCAGAAACCGTCGCGGCTGATCAGGCTCTCGCCGGCCGCCAGTTGGCCGCGCAAGGCCAGGGCCTGCTCGAGACTTTCCACCGGTTTGACCTGGCCCAGCCAGGGCGCCAGGTCGACCTGGGCATCGACCTTGTCCAACAGGCTGCCGGGCATCCGCATGCCCTCGCCCGCCAGCTGGAGCAGGCGCAGATCGCCTTGCTCGAAGCCGGCCAGATCGAGGCCGGCAAAGTCGTCAACCAGCACCGCTTGCAGGTCGGCGCCGAGCACGGTTTCCACCGCCAGTTCCCACCCCGCCTCGACCTTCAAGCCCTCGGCCAGGCGCGGCCGCTCGGCCAGTTCTTGTTCCTGCAACCATTGCGCAGCACCGGTGCCTGGATCGAGAGCGGCCTGCTGCAACGCCTCCAGCGAAGCCAGGCGCCCGTGGAGGCGCTGCAATTCGCCCTGGGCCTGTTGCTGGGCCTGGGTCGCCTGATGCAGTTCCTGGCGCAACTGCTCCAGGCGCTCGACCTGGCCATCTTCACTGGCCTGCAGGTCTTCCAGGGTCGCCTCGCTGGCCGCGAGCTGTTCGTTGAGCTCGAGGATCGCCGCGTCTTCCGGATCGGCCGCGAGCAACCCGCGCTCCTCTTCCAGGCGCCGCTGGCGCTCGGCCAGACGCTCCATGCTGCCTTCGAGCTGCTGGATGCGCGACTGTTGCACCTCGGCCTGGCGTCGCGGTTCGGCGGACTTGAGGTTGAACCCGTCCCACTGTTCCTGCCAACCGTGCATGGTGGTTTCGGCTTCTTCCAGGGCCGCGGCGGCCTCTTCGGCGGCGGCGCTGGTAACTTCCTGTTCGGGTTCGAGCATTTGCAGCTCTTCGCCGAGCGTGGCGAGCAAGGTGCGGTCGTGCCCCAGGTGCGATTCGGTTTCCAGGCGCGCACGCTCGGACTCGCGCAAATCGTCCTGCAACTGGCGCAGGCGCTGCTGGCCGTGCTGGATGCTCTGCTCGACCCGGGCGATATCGCCGCCGACCGAATAGAAGCGTCCCTGCACCTGATTGAAGCGCTCGGACAATTCATGGTGGCCGTCACGCAGGCGCTCGATGGCGGCATCGGCATTGCGTTGCTCCGCCACCAGCGCTTCGAAGCCAACCTCCTGGTTGCCGATGATCGACTCGCGCTGCCCGACCTGGTCGTTCAATTCCTGCCAGCGCAGCGCCGACAGCTGGGCCTTGAGCTGACGCTCCTCGGCCTTGTATTCCTGGTATTTCTCGGCGGCCTGGGCCTGCCGGTGCAGGCGCTCGAGCTGGCGCTCCAACTCTTCGCGAAGGTCGGTCAGGCGCGCCAGGTTTTCGTGGGTACGGCGGATGCGGTTTTCGGTTTCCCGGCGCCGCTCCTTGTACTTGGAAATCCCCGCGGCCTCTTCGATGAAGTTGCGCAGGTCTTCCGGCTTGGCCTCGATCAGCTTGGAGATCATCCCCTGCTCGATGATCGAGTAGCTGCGCGGCCCGAGGCCCGTGCCGAGGAAGATGTCGGTGATATCGCGACGGCGGCACTTGGCGCCGTTGAGGAAGTAGCTGTTCTGGCTGTCGCGGGTGACTTTGCGGCGAATGGAAATTTCCGCGTAGGCCGCGTACTCGCCGACCAGGGTGCCATCGGAGTTGTCGAAAACCAGCTCGATGCTAGCCTGGCTCACCGGCTTGCGGCTGGTGGAGCCGTTGAAGATGACGTCGGTCATCGACTCGCCGCGCAGGTTCTTCGCCGAGCTTTCGCCCATGACCCAGCGCACGGCGTCGATGATGTTCGACTTGCCGCAACCATTGGGCCCGACCACCGCCGCCATGTTACTGGGGAAGTTCACCGTGGTCGGATCGACGAAGGATTTGAACCCCGCCAGCTTGATGCACTTGAGCCGCACGCTCAGGCAACCGTCAAGGCAGCGACCACCAGGTCGCAACTGCGCCGGCCGTAGGCTATCAGCACCACGCGGATCGTCGGCAGGTCACGGGCCAGCACGGCGGCCAGCAGTTGCTCGAACAAGTCGAGGAATTCGCTCATCTCCGCCTTGCGCTGCTCCAGGGCCAGGAAGTAGGCCCGGCTCATCGCTGGCTGCAGGTTCTCGACGGTTTCCTGCAAGTACGGATTGTTGGCGAATGGATAGGCCGCGCGCATCACATTGAAACTGTCTTCGACGAAGCTGCGGATGTCCTGGCGCTCGTAGGCGCTGATCAGCCGTTGCTGGATTTGCAGGAACGGCGCCATGTCGGCTTGCAGCGCCCAGCCCTCGGCCACTGAATTACCCAACAGGATGTACAGTTCGCTCATCAGGGTGCACAGGCTTTGCACCTTGTGCGGGGTGAGTTCGGTGACATGGGCGCCGCGCCGCGGCAGGATCGCGATCAGGTGGCGGCGCTCGAGGATCAGCAGCGCCTCGCGGACCGAACCGCGGCTGACGTTGAGGGCCAGCGTGACCTTCTGTTCCTGAATACGCTCCCCAGGCTTGAGCTCCCCGCGAATGATACGTTCGGCGAGGTGGTGAGCGATTTGCTCGGAGAGGCTGTCCGGCGCCTTGAACGTCATGGTTTTCCTTCAAACTCTTTAGATCGGTACAAGCGGCGCAGTGTAGCGCAATTGCTCTCTCATGGCGGAGTGCCCAGGGGCCTGAATTTGGCACGGAATAAGCAAAAAGCACTGCAGCCCGGGAGGGTCAATACTGTCTGAAAGCGTTTGTCGATCGACAAAAAACGATTTCTTGACCCTTGAGTCAGAAATCAATTGACCGAAAAGTCAGACATGACTAAATTCGGCCCACGTCGGTTAACAACAATAATGAGTCTGCGAGGCCTTCCGTGATCCAGTTTTTACTCAACCAGGAACTCCGTAGCGAGCACACCCTGGACCCGAACCTGACCGTGCTCAACTACCTGCGCGAGCATCTGGGCAAACCCGGTACCAAAGAGGGCTGCGCCAGCGGCGACTGCGGTGCCTGCACCGTGGTGGTCGGCGAATTGCAGACGGACGATGCCGGCGCGGAACGCATCCGCTATCGCAGCCTCAACTCGTGCCTGACCTTCGTCTCGTCGCTGCACGGCAAACAGCTGATCAGCGTCGAGGACCTCAAGCACCAGGGCCAGTTGCACAGCGTGCAGAAAGCCATGGTCGATTGCCACGGTTCGCAGTGCGGCTTCTGTACGCCGGGCTTCGTCATGTCGCTGTTCGCCCTGCAAAAGAATTCCGAACAACCCGACTCGCACAAGGCCCATGAGGCCCTGGCCGGCAACCTGTGCCGCTGCACCGGCTACCGGCCGATTCTCGCCGCCGCCGAGCAGGCCTGCTGCGATAAACAGCCGGACCAGTTCGACGCTCGCGAAGCCGAGACCGTCGCCCGCCTGAAAGCCATTGCCCCGAGCGATACCGGCGAGCTGAACAGCGGCGACAAGCGCTGCCTGGTCCCGCTGACCGTCGCCGACCTGGCCGACTTGTACGACGCCTACCCACAAGCCCGGCTGCTGGCCGGCGGCACCGACCTGGCGCTGGAAGTCACGCAGTTCCACCGCCCGCTGCCGGTCATGATCTACGTCGGCAACGTCGCCGAAATGAAACGCATCGAGCGCTTCGACGACCGCCTGGAAATCGGCGCCGCCACCGCCCTCTCCGACTGCTACGACGCACTGGAAACCGAATACCCGGACTTCGGCGAATTGCTGCAGCGCTTCGCTTCGTTGCAGATCCGCAACCAGGGCACCCTGGGCGGCAATATCGGCAACGCCTCGCCCATCGGCGACTCGCCGCCCCTGCTGATCGCCCTGGGCGCGCAGATCGTCCTGTGCAAAGGCAACACCCGCCGGACCCTGGCCCTGGAAGACTATTTCATCGACTACCGCGTCACCGCGCGCCAGGAAAGCGAGTTCATCGAGAAGATCATCGTGCCGCGGGCCAGCGTCGAGCAGCGGTTCCGCGCCTACAAGGTGTCCAAGCGCCTGGACGACGATATCTCCGCGGTGTGCGCGGCCTTCAACCTGCGTATCGAAAACGGTGTGGTCGCCGACGCTCGCGTGGCCTTTGGCGGCATGGCCGCGACGCCGAAACGCGCCAAGAGCTGCGAAGCCGCACTGCTCGGCGCGCCCTGGAGCGAGGCCACCGTCGAACGTGCCTGCGTCGCCCTGGGCGAGGACTTCACCCCGCTCTCGGACTTCCGCGCCAGCAAGGAATACCGCCTGCTCAGCGCGCAGAACCTGCTGCGCAAATACTTCATCGAACTGCAAACACCGCACATCGAGACTCGGGTGACCGCTTATGTCTAATCATCACAACGTCGAGAAGACTCAAGCCGAACTGAGCGCCCTGTTCCAACAGGAACTGACCACCGGCGTCGGCCGCAGCGTCAAGCACGACAGCGCCGCCAAACATGTGTCCGGCGAGGCGGTATACATCGACGACCGCCTGGAATTCCCCAACCAGCTGCATGTGTATGCGCGCCTCTCGGACCGGGCCCACGCGAAGATCCTCAGCATCGACACCGCGCCCTGCTACGCCTTCGACGGCGTGCGCATCGTCATCACCCACCAGGATATTCCGGGGCTGAAGGACATTGGCCCGCTGCTGCCCGGCGACCCGTTGCTGGCCATCGACGACGTGCAATTCGTTGGCCAGCCGGTGCTGGCGGTGGCGGCCCGCGACCTGGAAACCGCGCGCAAGGCGGCCATGGCCGCGGTCATCGAATACGAGGACCTGGAGCCGGTACTGGACGTGGTCGAAGCCCTGCGCAAACGCCACTTCGTGCTCGACAGCCACACTCACCGGCGCGGCGATTCGGCCAATGCCCTGGCCACCGCCGAGCACCGCATCCAGGGTTCGTTGCATATCGGCGGCCAGGAACACTTCTACCTGGAAACCCAGATCTCCTCGGTCATGCCCACCGAAGACGGCGGCATGATCGTCTACTGCTCGACGCAGAACCCCACCGAAGTGCAGAAGCTGGTGGCCGAGGTGCTGGACGTGTCGATGAACAAGATTGTGGTCGACATGCGCCGCATGGGCGGCGGTTTCGGCGGCAAGGAAACCCAGGCCGCAAGCCCGGCTTGCCTGTGCGCAGTGGTCGCGCACCTCACCGGCCAGCCGACCAAGATGCGCCTGCCGCGGGTCGAAGACATGCTGATGACCGGCAAGCGCCACCCCTTCTATATCGAGTACGACGTCGGCTTCGACAGCACCGGGCGCCTGCACGGCATCCAGCTGGAACTGGCCGGCAACTGCGGTTGCTCGCCGGACCTGTCGGCCTCGATCGTCGACCGCGCGATGTTCCACTCCGACAACTCGTATTACCTGGGCGACGCCACCATCAACGGCCATCGCTGCAAGACCAATACGGCGTCGAACACTGCCTATCGCGGCTTCGGCGGCCCGCAGGGCATGGTCGCCATCGAAGAGGTGATGGACGCTATCGCCCGCCACCTGGCGCTCGACCCGCTGGCGGTGCGCAAGGCCAATTACTACGGCAAGACCGAACGCAACGTCACCCACTACTACCAGACTGTCGAGCACAACATGCTCGAGGAAATGACTGCCGAGCTGGAAGCCAGCAGCCAGTACGCCGAACGCCGCGAAGCGATCCGCCTGTACAACGCAGGCAGCCCGATCCTGAAAAAGGGCCTGGCGCTGACCCCGGTGAAATTCGGCATTTCCTTCACCGCCAGTTTCCTCAACCAGGCCGGCGCACTGGTGCATGTCTACACCGACGGCAGCATCCACCTGAACCACGGTGGCACGGAAATGGGCCAGGGCCTGAACACCAAGGTGGCCCAGGTAGTGGCCGAAGTGTTCCAGGTGGAAATCGACCGCGTGCAAATCACCGCGACTAACACCGACAAGGTGCCCAACACCTCGCCGACCGCTGCCTCCAGCGGCGCCGACCTGAACGGCAAGGCCGCGCAGAACGCCGCCGAGATCATCAAGCAGCGCCTGGTGGAGTTTGCCGCCCGACACTACAAGGTCAGCGAGGAAGACATCGAATTCCACAACGGCCATGTGCGGGTCCGCGATCAGATCCTGACCTTCGAGGCGCTGATCCAGCAGGCCTATTTCGCCCAGGTTTCGCTGTCCAGCACCGGTTTCTACAAGACCCCGAAAATCTACTACGACCGCGCCCAGGCCCGTGGCCGGCCGTTCTACTACTTCGCCTACGGCGCGGCCTGTGCCGAGGTGATCGTCGATACCCTGACCGGCGAATACAAGATGCTGCGCACCGACATCCTGCATGACGTCGGCGCCTCGCTGAACCCGGCCATCGACATCGGCCAGGTCGAGGGCGGCTTTATCCAGGGCATGGGCTGGCTGACCATGGAAGAGCTGGTGTGGAACGCCAAGGGCAAGCTGATGACCAACGGCCCGGCCAGCTACAAGATCCCCGCGGTGGCCGACATGCCGCTGGACCTGCGGGTCAAGCTGGTGGAAAACCGCAAGAACCCGGAAGACACGGTGTTCCACTCCAAGGCCGTGGGCGAACCGCCGTTCATGCTCGGCATCGCCGCCTGGTGCGCGATCAAGGACGCCGTGGCCAGCCTCGGCGATTACCGGCACCAGCCGAAGATCGACGCGCCGGCGACGCCGGAGCGGGTGTTGTGGGGTTGCGAGCAGATGCGCCGGTTGAAGGTGGCGAAGGCCGTGGCGACCGAGGCCGAGCTGGCCCCACTCTAGAACGAGGTGCGCCCATCGCGGGCAAGCCTCGCTCCTACAGGACACGCAACCCAAGGTAGGAGCGAGGCTTGCCCGCGATGACGGCCGAACAGACAACAGCAATGTTGAGGTGACACATGTACAACTGGATCAGCGCCCTCGCCGACCTGCAAACCCGCGGCGAACCCTGCGTGCTGGTGACCATCATCGAAGAACTGGGGTCGACGCCACGCAACGCCGGCTCGAAAATGGTCATCAGCGCCGCCCAGAGCTTCGACACCATCGGCGGCGGGCACCTGGAATACAAGGCCATGCAGATCGCTCGCGAGATGCTCGCCAGCGGCCGGCAGGATACCCATCTGGAGCGTTTCAGCCTGGGCGCCAGCCTCGGCCAGTGCTGCGGCGGCGTCACGGTGCTGCTGTTCGAGCCCATGGGCCAGGTCCAGGCGCAGATCGCGGTGTTCGGCGCCGGCCATGTCGGCCGCGCCCTGGTGCCGCTGCTGGCCAGCCTGCCGTGCAAGGTGCGCTGGATCGACTCGCGGGAGCAGGAGTTCCCCGAACTGATGCCCCAGGGCGTGCGCAAGATCCTCAGCGAGGAGCCGGTCGATGAAGTCGACGACCTGCCCGTCGGCAGCTACTGCATCGTCATGACCCACAACCACCAGCTCGACCTGGAACTCACCGCCGCGATTCTCAAGCGCAATGACTTCGCCTACTTCGGCCTGATCGGCTCGAAGACCAAGCGGGTGAAGTTCGAGCACCGCCTGCGCGAACGCGGTTTCGACAGCGGCGCGCTGCAACGCATGCGCTGCCCGATGGGGCTGGGCGAAGTCAAAGGCAAGTTGCCTGTGGAAATCGCCATCTCCATCGCCGGCGAAATCATCGCCACCTATAACGCCCATTTCGGCCAGCACAGCGCCAGCGCCGAACCCATTGCCAAGCTGCTGCCGGTCTCGCGCCGCAGCCAGGTTGCAAACTGAAGAACCTTGAACCGGGAACTCCCATGCCTCTGACTCGCAAAGCCTACCGTGCCGCCCTTCTGCACAGCATCGCCGACCCCGCCGAGGTCGGCATCGAAGCCTCCTACGAATATTTCGAGGACGGCCTGCTGGTGGTCGACAACGGCCGCATCAGCGCCATCGGCCACGCCAGCGAACTGCTCCCCGGCCTGCCCGCCGATGTCCAGGTCAGCCATTACCAGGACGCGCTGATCACCCCCGGCTTTATCGACACCCATATCCACCTGCCGCAGACCGGCATGGTCGGCGCCTACGGCGAGCAATTGCTGGACTGGCTGAACACTTACACCTTCCCCTGCGAAAGCCAGTTCGCCGACCAGGCCCATGCCGAGGAAGTGGCGGACATTTTCATCAAGGAACTGCTGCGCAACGGCACCACCACCGCGCTGGTGTTCGGCAGCGTGCATCCGCAATCGGTGAACGCTTTCTTCGAGGCGGCGCAGAAGCTCGACCTGCGGATGATCGCCGGCAAGGTGATGATGGACCGCAACGCGCCGGACTACCTGACCGACACCGCCGAGTCCAGTTACCTGGAAAGCAAGGCGCTGATCGAGCGCTGGCACGGCAAGGGCCGCCTGCACTATGCGGTGACGCCGCGTTTCGCGCCGACCAGCACCCCGGAACAGCTGACCCTCGCCGGGCAACTGCTGGGCGAATACCCCGACCTGTACATGCAGACCCACATCAGCGAGAACCTGCAGGAAGTCGAATGGGTCAAGGAGCTGTTCCCGGAACGCAAGGGCTACCTGGATGTGTACGACCACTATCAGTTGCTAGGCGAGCGCTCGGTATTCGCCCATGGCGTGCACCTGTGCGACGACGAATGCGCGCGCCTGGCGCAGACCGGTTCGGCCGTGGCCTTCTGCCCGACCTCGAACTTCTTCCTCGGCAGCGGCCTGTTCAACCTGCCGATGGCCGAAAAACACAAGCTGAATGTCGGCCTGGGCACCGACGTCGGCGGTGGCACCAGCTTCTCGCTGTTGCAGACCCTGAACGAAGCCTACAAGGTCATGCAGCTCCAGGGCGCGCGCCTGAGCCCGTTCAAGTCGCTGTACCTGGCCACCCTCGGCGGCGCGCGCGCCCTGCGCCTGGAAGAACGCATCGGCACCCTGCAGCCTGGCACCGACGCTGACTTCCTGGTGCTCGACTACAACGCCACGCCGCTGCTGAGCTATCGCCTGAAACAGGCCAAGAGCATCGCCGAGACGCTGTTCGTGCTGATGACCCTGGGCGACGACCGCACCGTGGCGCAGACCTATGCCGCAGGCAATCAAGTGCATCAGCGCTAAACGCCCGCGCAACGAAAAATCCCCCGTCTCAGGCCCTGGGACGGGGGATTTTTTATCGCTGCGCATTTCCTTTAAGAGCAAGCTTGCTCGCGATGAGCGCACAGCGCTCCTGCTTCAGGCGTCGCACGTGTCTGGACAAGCCGACTGCTGCGCAGTCGATCGCGAGCAAGCTCGCTCCTACAGTTAGCCGGGGTTACAGCTTGGCGGGAGAACGGCCGGGCTTCTTGGTTTGCAGCAGGTGCGAGAACACCGCGTGCAGATCGTCCGAAGCGCTTTCCTCGTCGAGGTTGAGCTTGCTGTCGATGTGATCCATGTGATGCATCATCAGGTTCACCGCCAGATCCGCGTCGCGGGCCTCGATGGCGTCGATCAACTGAGTGTGCTCGTCGTAGGAGCAGTGCGAACGGTTGCCGCTTTCGTACTGGGCGATGATCAACGAGGTCTGCGACACCAGGCTGCGCTGGAAGCTGATCAGCGGCGCATTCTTCGCCGCTTCGGCGAGCTTCAGGTGAAACTCGCCGGACAGGCGGATGCCAGCCCCACGGTCGCCGCGGGAGAAGCTGTCGCGCTCGTCGTTGACCATCTGCCGCAGCTCGGCCAGTTGCTCGGCCGTGGCATGCTGCACCGCCAGCTCGGTGATCGCTCGCTCCACCAGCCGGCGCGCCATGAATACCTGGCGGGCTTCCTCGACACTCGGGCTGGCCACGACCGCGCCGCGATTGGGCCGCAGCAGCACCACGCCTTCATGGGCCAGGCGCGACAGCGCGCGGCGGATGATGGTGCGGCTGACCCCGAAAATCTCCCCCAGCGCCTCTTCGCTCAACTTGGTGCCGGGCGCCAGGCGCTGTTCGAGGATGGCCTCGAAGATATGCGCGTAGACAATATCGTCCTGAGTCCCGCTGCGCCCGGCCTTGCCTGCTCGCGGTTGTTTCTTGAGGGGTTGCAACTGTTCGTTCATGGGCACTCGAGTCGGGAGAACTGCGGCGAATTGACCGTGACTGTAATACAGCACAGGAGGTCGCTGACAAGTATCGCGTAAAAACACTGGCACATTGTACACAACCCATTGGGTCCATTCGCAATAACTGTATTGATCCCGGGCGGTTGCGATGACTGTACGGCCATTTGCCGCCCTGGCTGTATTGCAATGAACAGTTACGTTTACGTTTAGGCTTGACCCCCTGCTTTCGTCACCCGCCCCCTTTGCACCGGGCTTTCGGGCGACAGATATCTTCATCAGAACAAGGAACAGCGCTCCATGTCCGACGCCTCCCTCGCGCCGCTGCGCCCCCTGGCCGACACCTCGCCCTCAGCCATAGTCGCCGGTTTCATCGCCATGATGACCGGCTACACCAGCTCCCTGGTGCTGATGTTCCAGGCCGGGCAAGCCGCCGGGCTGAGCAGCGGGCAGATTTCTTCATGGATCTGGGCCATCTCCATCGGCATGGCGGTGTGCAGCATCGGCCTGTCGCTGCGCTACCGCACGCCGATTACCATCGCCTGGTCGACCCCCGGCGCCGCGCTGCTGATCACCAGCCTGTCGGGCGTGACCTACGGCGAAGCCATCGGCGCCTACATCACCTGCGCGGTACTAGTCACCATTTGCGGCATGACCGGCAGCTTCGAGCGCCTGGTCAAGCGCATCCCGGCCTCCCTGGCCGCGGCATTGCTGGCGGGCATCCTGTTCAAGATCGGCAGCGAGATCTTCGTCGCGGCGCAGCACCGCACCGGCCTGGTGCTGGGCATGTTCTTCACCTATCTGCTGATGAAGCGCCTGTCGCCGCGCTACGCAGTACTCGCCGCGCTGGTGATCGGCACCGCCCTGGCCGGGGCGATGGGCCTGCTGGACTTCAGCGAATTCCACCTGGAAGTCGCCACGCCGGTCTGGACCACCCCGCACTTTTCCCTGGCGGCGACCATCAGCATCGGCATCCCGCTGTTCGTGGTGGCCATGACGTCGCAGAACATGCCCGGGGTCGCCGTGCTGCGCGCCGACGGCTACAACGTTCCGGCCTCGCCGCTGATCACCACCACCGGCATCGCCTCCCTGCTGCTGGCGCCGTTCGGTTCCCACGGCATCAACCTGGCGGCCATCAGCGCCGCTATCTGCACCGGCCCCCATGCCCACGAAGACCGCAACAAACGCTACACCGCGGCGGTCTGGTGCGGGATTTTCTACGGCATCGCCGGGGTCTTCGGCGCCACGCTGGCAGCCTTGTTCGCGGCCTTGCCCAAGGAGCTGGTGCTGTCGATCGCCGCCCTGGCGCTGTTCGGATCGATCATCAACGGCCTGAGCATTGCCATGAGCGAAGCCAGGGAGCGCGAGGCGGCGCTGATCACTTTCATGGTGACCGCGTCGGGCCTGACCCTGTTTTCCGTCGGCTCGGCGTTCTGGGGAATCGTGGCTGGGGTGCTGACGCTGGTGATCCTGAACTGGAACAAAGAATGACGTTCTGTAGCCGCTGCCGCAGGCTGCGACAAGTCCGAAGGACTTCAACGATTTCACGTCGTTTGCGCCCACTTCGTGGTCGATCGCAGCCTTCGGCAGCGGCTACAGGATGCTCTTCATTCCTGACATCGCACCCACGCAGCATCCCGGGATACAGGCCCGAAGCATGAGAGGTATTGAAGGGAGAGTAAATCGAGAAGGCTGTACAGGAACAGCCATGAGCCAGCGGCCCGGACGGCCGCCGACTCGGAACATCAGGCTACCGGATTGATCGAGTTTTCCGGGTACCAGACGTCCAGCAGCGGGCTGACTTCAACGCTGGTCAGCTCGGTGCGGGCCTTGAGCCAGGCTTCGACCTTGGCACGTTGCTCTTCGCTGACCGAACCGCGTTTGCTCAGGCAAACCAGGCCGAAATCATCGCCACCTACATAGCCGAGGCCGTTGGCTTCCATCGCCTCTTTCAGGAACGCGTCGAGGAAAGCGTCAATAGCCTCTTCGGCCAGATCTTCTTTGAAATCCAGGTTCAGCTCAAAACCCAGCTCCTGAAATTCATCTACGCAGAGTTTTTTGCGCAGACGGCGGGAACGGTTAGTGGCCATGGAACAATCCTCATAAGTAATAACGGGCGGCACTTTACCAGTTTAAGCAACCGATTGCCTGACTCTATGAGGGGCTTGGCGTGCCATTGGGAAAAAAAATAGCGGATTAGCCCGCCGCGGCACGGCACAAGCCGCTATACCTTGGGGCATAATGCCGACACTTTCGTGACCACTGAGGGAATTTATCGTCATGCCCTCATCTTTTTTTCCCTCGGCTGTAGGGTTTTACTTCATATGATCAAATCTTTGCGTCCATTGTTGCTTGCCGGCCTTCTTCTGCCCCTGGCCATTTCCGTCTCCGCCGCCCCCGTCAACACCACCCTTTCGCCCAAGGTCCAACAAGCCCTCAAGGCCAGCAAACTGCAGGACAACGCCCTGTCGCTGGTAATGATCCCGCTCAACGGCCCGGGCACGGCCACGGTCTACAACGCCGATGTGTCGGTCAACCCGGCGTCCACCATGAAGCTGGTCACCACCTACGCCGCCCTGGAAATGCTCGGCCCGACCCACCAGTGGAAAACCGAGTTCTACACCGACGGTACCCTGAGCGGCGGCATCCTCAACGGCAACCTGTACCTCAAGGGCGGCGGCGATCCCAAGCTGAACATGGAAAAACTCTGGCTGCTGATGCGCGACCTGCGAGCCAACGGCGTGCAGCAAGTGACCGGCGACCTGGTGCTGGACCGCAACTTCTTCGTACAACCGCAACTGCCGGAGTTCAACGACGACGGCAACGATGAGAACAAGCCGTTCCTGGTCAAGCCCGACGCCCTGCTGGTCAACCTCAAGGCCCTGCGCTTCGTGGCGCGCAACGACTCGGGCAAGGTGCTGATTTCCGTCGAGCCGCCGATCGCCAGCATCCGCATCGACAACCAGGTCAAGGCCGTCGGCGGCAAGCAATGCACGGGCGACGTGCGCTACAACCCGGTGCCGCAGGCAGACGGCGGCGTCACCGTGACCGTCAACGGCCAGTTGGGCGACGGCTGCAGCTCGCAGACCTACCTCTCGCTGCTCGACCACGCGACCTACACCGCGGGCGCCGTCCGTGCCATCTGGAAGGAACTGGGCGGCAGCATCCAGGGCAAGGACCGCCTGGCCACCGTGCCGTCCAGCGCCAAGGTGCTGGCGCGGGCTTTCTCGCCGGACCTGGCGGAGATCATCCGCGACATCAACAAATACAGTAACAACACCATGGCCCAGCAACTGTTCCTCAGCCTCGGCGCGCAGTACCGCACCGACGCCGACGGCGACGATGCCAAGGCCGCGCAACGGGTGGTGCGCCAGTGGCTGGCCAAGAAAGGCATCACCGCGCCGCATCTGGTGATGGAGAACGGCTCGGGCCTGTCCCGCGCCGAACGGGTCAGCGCCCGGGAAATGGCCTCCATGCTGCAGGCCGCCTGGAGAAGCCCGTACTCGGCGGAGTTCATCAGTTCGATGCCGATTGCCGGCATGGACGGCACCATGCGCAAACGCCTGAAGCGCACCGCCATGTCCGGCGAGGCCCACGTGAAGACCGGCACCCTGAACACCGTGCGCGCCATCGCCGGCTACAGCCGCGACAGCAACGGCAACACCTGGGCCGTGGTGGCGATCCTCAACGATCCGAAACCCTGGGGCGCGTCCTCGGTACTGGATCAGGTCCTGCTGGATCTGTACCGTCAGCCGAAGCTGGCAACCACCGCCTCGACCCTGTAAGGCATCGCTCGCCAGTGGCGCGGGGCAAGCCTCGCGTCACTGCCCTCCCTTCGCTCCCCCTGCCTCAGGCCATCTCGGCCTGGACCCGATCGCGGCCTGCCTGCTTGGCCGCATAGACTCCGGAATCCGCCCTCAGCAACAACCCGTCGGCGCCTTCGTGCTGACGCCAGCTGGCGATGCCGAAACTGGCGGTGACGACCCCCACCCCCTCGATCGGCGAACCGCGCAGCCCGCGCCACAGCTCATCGGCCAGGACCGACGCCTGCTGGCCGTCGGTGTCGGGGCACAACACCATGAACTCCTCGCCGCCCAGCCGGCAAAACACATCGGTGCGCCGCAGGCGATGGCTGATGCGCTCGCAGACAGCCCGCAGCACCCGGTCGCCCACGGCATGCCCGTACTGGTCGTTGATCCGCTTGAAGTGGTCGATATCCAGCATGATCACCGCCAGGTCGCCCACGCCCCGCTCGACTCGCGCCATTTCGGTTTGCAGGCGCTCCTGGAAGTAGCGACGGTTGTGGATGCCGGTCAGCGAGTCGGTGACCGACAGCGCCCGCAACTCTTCCTCGACCCGCTTGAGGTCTGAGATGTCCGACAGGTTGCCGTGCCACAACACCCCGCCCGCCGCCAGCCTTTCCGGCGTCGCCTCGCCTCGTACCCAGCGCAGGCCGCGCTGCGGCAGTTGCACGCGATACTCCTCGCGCCAGAGGCTGAGTTGCTTCGCCGAAGTACGGATCGAACTACGTACCCGCGCCACATCGTCGGGGTGGATGCGCGTGAACACCGGTTCGGCATCCAACTGCAGCTGCTGCGGCTCGATCTCGTAGATGTCGCGAATACCGTCGCTGACATAAGGAAAACTGGGATGGCCCTCGGCATCGATCTGGAACTGATAGATCCCGCCGGGCACGTGGGCGCTGAGTTTCTTCAGCAGGCGATCGCGGGCCGCCAGCGCTTCGTGGACCCGCTTGCGTTCGGTGATATCGATGCAGATCGCCAGGTGTCCGACCCACAGGCCATGGTCGTCCAGCACCGGGGTCGCCAGCATGTTCACTGCCAGGTGGCTGCCGTCGTGGCGGACCAGGGTCCACTCGCGGGTCGCATCGCCGCTGGCCTCGGAGCCGTCACCCAGCATCGCCTGGCTTATCGGAATCTGCCGGCCATAACGCTGGCCGAGCGCCTGCGCCCGCGCATTCAACTCCTCGGGCAGGTGCAGGCTCTCCAGGGTCATGTGGCCGACGACTTCGGCGCTCTTGTAACCGAGCATGTGTTCGGCCCCGGCATTGAACGTACTGATCACACCCCGCAAGTCGGTGGCAATAATCGCGACCTGAGTCGCCGCATTGAGCACGCTGCGCAGCTTGCCGTGGGTGCCGCGCAGTTCCTGCTCCCTGACCCGCAGCTCCTCGGTGCGCTGCTCCACCAGCCGCAACGCCCGCTGCCGCTGGCTGACCAACACGTACAGCAAGGCACTGAGCAGCAGGCTGAGCAAGCCGCCCAGGACCACCTGGCTGGACGCCGAAGAGTGGTTGGCCTGGAGGAAGAGCGCGCTGGGGCGGATGTTCACCTGGTAATCATGATCGGCCAGGCTCAACACCCGGGTCATCGACAGCGAGCTGGCGCCGGGGCCGTTGCTCGACTCGTAGAGCTGCCCGGAGGCCTCGTCGGTCGACAGGTCGATGATCTGCACGAACAGGTTGTCGTGGTTCTGCTCGGGCAGACCGTCGACCACCAGTTGCCGCATGCTGATCACCGCGATCACATAACCGTAGGGTTCGGACGATAGTACAGGCATGGTGGCGCGTACGCTGACGGGCGTCGCCAGGACGATGCCGCGCGCATAGGAAGGCTCGACGCCGACCAGCCGCACCGGCTGCGAGACCGCGGCACCGCCGCGCGACCGTGCCCGCTCGAGGGTATCGCGACGCAACGGCTGGCCCAGCAGGTCGAAGCCGAGCGGCGAGCCCAGCGCGCTCTGGGTCTGGCTGTAGAGCACCGGCACATATTCAGCGCGCTCGGGCGCGCGCTGCAGCTTGCCATCGGCATCCAGGTCGGAAATGGAGAAATGGCTCACCCCTTGCTCCCGCACCCGACGCTCGAACAACCCGCGCTCGGTGCCGCTGACCCGTGGCGCCCAGGCATAGGCCTGGGTACGGTGCAAAAGAGGTTGGGTGTAACCGTCGAAATCCTGGCGCGAGACCGAGCCGGAATTGATGAAGAAGCGCTTGAGGCCGTCGAGGCGTTGCTCCTGATCCTCGAAGCGCTCTTCGATGCGGCTATACCGTTCGCTGGCCAGCAGTTGGAAGCGCTGTCGCAACTGCTGCTGATACAGGTTGAACGTCGACCAGGCCAGCAACCCGGTCAATACACAACCACACAACATGACCAGCAGCGCAACCAGCCCGGCCGACGCGTCTTCGCTGATGAAGCCCAGAATTTTCGGGCGTACCGAGTGCAACGACATAAGCAAAACTCATAACGCCAGCGAACGTGAGCGTCACATGGGCCTGCATTGAGTTATAGCTATTCGCCACTAATTTGGCTAGAGCAAAGAGCCTTGGAAATCAAGGCTCTGTGGATCCAATCGCACTCAACGGGCGGTGATTTTCCAGGCCCGGTGAATCTTGCCGTTACGGGCAAAATCCGGGTCGATGGTCTTGGCGCTAATCTCCTCGACCGCATAGCGCGCCGCGAGGTTTTCCTCGAGCTGGAACTTGCGGAAATTGTTGGAGAAATACAGCACGCCGCCGCTCGCCAACCGGGCCATGGCCAGGTCGAGCAGTTGCACGTGGTCGCGCTGTACGTCGAACACCCCTTCCATGCGCTTGGAGTTGGAGAAAGTCGGCGGGTCGATGAAGATCAGGTCGAACTCGTCGCGGCAGGTTTCCAGCCACGCCATGACATCGCCCTGCTCCAGGCGGTTCTTGTCGGAGAAGCCGTTGAGCGACAGGTTGCGGCGCGCCCAGTCCAGGTAAGTCTTCGACAGGTCGACGCTGGTGGTGCTGCGCGCCCCGCCCTTGGCCGCATGCACACTGGCGGTGGCGGTGTAGCAGAACAGATTGAGGAAACGCTTGCCGGCGGCTTCTTTCTGAATACGCATCCGCATCGGCCGGTGATCGAGGAACAGCCCGGTGTCGAGGTAGTCGGTGAGGTTGACCAACAGCTTCACCCCACCTTCGTTGACCTCGGTGAACTTGCCCTGGGCGCTCTGGCGCTCGTACTGCTTGGTGCCGCTCTGGCGCTCGCGGCGCTTGATCACCACCCGGCTCTTGTCGACATTCAACGCCTGCGGAATGGCCGCCAGGGCGTCGAACAGACGGGCCTGGGCTTTTTCCGGGTCGATGGATTTCGGCGCGGCGTATTCCTGCACGTGCACCCAGTCGTGGTACAGGTCGATGGCCAGGGAGTATTCCGGCATGTCGGCATCGTAGACGCGGTAGCACTCGACGCCTTCGCGCTTGGCCCACTTGCCCAGCAACTTGAGGTTCTTCTGCAAGCGGTTGGCGAACATCTGTCCGCCTTCGCTCAGGCGTGCCTGCTCGACCACCGGGGCTGGCGCTGGCACCGGCTTGATCGGGTTGCCGTTCTTGTTGTACTGGCGCTCCTGCGGTGCCGGCGACGCCTGCTCGGCCTCGGCCTGCTCGCGCTCGAGCTGACGCTGCTCCGGGGTGCGGCGCTCGCCGGTGACGAACTGGTCCGGCTGCACCTTGATCAGCAGCAGCTTGCACGGCAAGGCACCGTTCCAGAACGAATACTGCTTGTGGCTGCGGATACCCATGCGCTTACCCAGGTCCGGCGCGCCGGTGAACACCGCGGCCTCCCAGCCCAGGCAGGCCTGGCGCAGGCGTTCGCCCAGGTTCTGGTAGAGGTACAGCAGGCTGGCTTCGTCGCCCAGGCGTTCGCCGTAGGGCGGGTTGCTGATCACCAGGCCTTTCTGGTTCTGGTCCGGACGCGGCTCGAAGGTCGCCACTTCGCCCTGGTAGATCTTGATCCACTCGCTGAGGCCGGCGCGCTCGACGTTGTTGCGCCCCGGCTGGATCAGCCGTGGGTCGGCTTCATAACCGCGAATCCACAGCGGCGGCTTGGCCAGGCCGGCCTGGGCCCGCGCCAGCGCTTCTTCGTGCAACTTGCGCCACAAGGCCGGGACGTGGCCGAGCCAGGCAGTGAAGCCCCACTGTTCGCGCTTGAGGTTGGGAGCGATGTCGGCGGCGATCATCGCCGCTTCCACCAGGAAGGTACCCACGCCGCACATCGGGTCGGCCAGGGCGCCGCCGCTGGCCGCGATGCGTGGCCAGCCGGAACGGATCAGGATCGCCGCCGCGAGGTTTTCCTTCAGCGGCGCCGCGCCCTGCTGCAGGCGATAGCCGCGCTGGTGCAGGCTGTGGCCGGACAGGTCGAGCGAGAGAATGGCTTCGCCGCGATCCAGGCGCAGGTGAATGCGCAGGTCCGGGTTGAGCTTGTCGATGGACGGACGCTCGCCGGTCGGCGTGCGCAGTTTGTCGACGATGGCATCCTTGACCTTCAGGGCGCCGAAGTGGGTGTTATCGATGCCCGAGCCATGGCCGCTGAACTCCACCGCCAGGGTGCCGTCCGCCAGCATGTGGTCCTGCCAGTCGACGTCGTGCACGCCGTCGTAGAGGTCTTCGGCGTTTTTCATCGGGAAACGCTTGAGCACCAGCAGTACCCGGTTGGCCAGGCGCGACCACAGGCACAGGCGGTAAGCGGTTTCCATGTCGGCCATGCCGCGCACGGCCGAGGTGTGTTCGCGCGCGTCTTCAAGGCCAAGCCCGGCGGCTTCCTCGATGAGCAGGCCTTCAAGGCCTTTGGGACAGGTGAGGAAGAGTTCGTAGCGATCCGACATGGGAGTTCAAGGCCTTTGGCAATAAGTGAACGGACAACGCATCGTCCGCCCGGTTTTCAATCAAGCGCTTTTCTTGAAGAGCGCCCGCGTGGCACGGATGTGTGCCGTCCCGCCCCTGCCGTTCAGCTCGCCGCTAGCGGTAGCCGCTGGGGTCAAAAAAGCTTAGATGCCGGGGCAGATAAAAAAGTCAGTGAAACAAAAGGTCATAACTCGACCTTTCATCGAATAATACCCGAGTGCAACGGGATGGGATTCTCACTAAAGCATTAAGCCCATCATTCAGTAAGAGGCTGATCATAGCGAGGTTTGCCCGATTGCCCCGGTACGGGGCAGGCCATTCTTATGGCCTTACCACCATTATCGTTACGTCCTTATGACAAAACGATCATTCACACGTTGTGACGCATTGGTTAGAAATCAACTCAGGTTGGCGCCGCAACGACGCCAACGCCACGCTCGCGACGCCGGCAGCGAGCACCAACGGCAGAAGCATTCTGCCCGGCCTCAAACGAGGTCGACGGGACATAAGTACAGTCAACAAGTGAGGGAAACACCCTATGAGAAGACTTAAGCGTGATCCGTTGGAAAGAGCATTTTTGCGCGGATATCAGTATGGCGTTCATGGCAAATCCCGTGAGCTTTGCCCATTTACTCTACCGTCGGTACGCCAAGCCTGGATCAACGGCTGGCGAGAAGGACGCGGCGACAACTGGGACGGTATGACCGGCACTGCGGGAATCCACAGACTCAACGAACTTCACGCCGTTGGCTAAAACAGGGCACACACTCCGACACCAAAATCTGAATACGTAACGACTTAACCACGCACGTCCCATCCGGACGGCGGGCTGCGGCCCAGGGGCTCCTTTCAGGAGCCCTTTTTATTGGGCGCGCAAAAAGCTCCGGCCTCAGCGCAACGCGGCGATCGCATCCACCGACTCGCGGATCAGCGCCGGCCCCTTGTAGATGAACCCCGAGTACAGCTGCACCAGGCTGGCGCCGGCGGCGATCTTTTCCGCCGCATGCTTGCCTTCGGTGATGCCGCCCACCGCAATGATCGGTAAACGTCCTGCCAGCTCGCTAGCCAGCACCTTCACGGTGTGGGTGCTCTTGTCGCGCACCGGCGCACCAGACAGGCCGCCCGCCTCGTCGCCATGTTCCATGCCTTCGACACCGACCCGGCTCAGAGTGGTGTTGGTGGCAATGACCGCGTCCATCCCGGTTTCGATCAGCGCTTGCGCGACCTCGGCGGTTTCTTCGTCGGTCATGTCCGGGGCGATCTTGATCGCCAGCGGCACGCGCTTGCCATGTTGCACCGCCAGTTCCTGCTGACGCTGGCCAAGGGCACCGAGCAACTGCTTGAGCGACTCGCCGAACTGCAAGCTGCGCAGGCCCGGGGTATTCGGCGAGCTGACATTGACCGTCACGTAGCTGGCGTGGGCATACACCTTGTCCAGGCAGATCAGGTAGTCGTCCACCGCGCGCTCGACCGGGGTATCGAAGTTCTTGCCGATGTTGATCCCCAGCACACCCTTGTACTTGGCGGCCGCCACCCGGGCCAGCAAGTGATCGACACCCAGGTTGTTGAAGCCCATACGGTTGATGATCGCCTCGGCTTCCGGCAGGCGGAAGATCCGCGGCTTGGGATTGCCCGGCTGCGGACGCGGGGTGATGGTGCCGATCTCGACGAAACCGAACCCCAGCTGGGCGAAACCGTCGATGGCCGCACCGTTCTTGTCCAGGCCCGCTGCGAGGCCGACCGGGTTCGGGAAGTCCAGGCCCATGACGTTCACCGGCATCTGCGCCGGCGCCTTGCACAGCAAGCCGTTGAGGCCCAAACGCCCGCCCGCGCCGATCAGGTCCAGGGACAGATCGTGGGAGGTTTCCGGGGAGAGTTTGAACAACAGCTGGCGGGCCAGGGTATACATGGGCGGGCTTGACTCGGTGGCGGCGAAATGAGGCGGCGATTATAGCCGGGCATCGGGCTCGCAGGCGAGGCGCGCGGCGAAATCGACGGTGAATGGCATATGCCTTGCACCACAACCGTCATCAGCACCCGGGCCAATGGCGGCGCGGGCTGCAAGACAAAGGCGTCGTCACCTCGCCGGCTCTGCCTGGCGCACGGGTACGACGTTTTTTTATGGCAGTTTTTTATCCAAGCTTTTTAGGGACGGCGCCACCCATGAATGAACTTCCCGTCAGCCCGCTGGCCTGGGTCAACGGCAGCGATGCCCCGGAAAAGACCGCGATCAACCTCGGTTTCATGGCCCTGAGCGACTGCGCCTCGGTGGTCGTCGCCGCCACCCAGGGCTTCGCCCAGCCTTACGGCCTGACCCTGAACCTCAAACGCCAGGCGTCCTGGGCCAACCTGCGGGACAAACTGGTGAGCGGCGAGCTGGATGCCGCCCACAGCCTGTACGGCCTGATCTACGCCGTGCACCTGGGGATCGGCGGGGTCAACGCCACCGACATGGCGGTGTTGATGGGCCTGAATCAGAACGGCCAGAGCATCAACCTGTCGCGGGACCTGCAAGCGCTGAACGTGACCAGTCCTGAAGCGCTGGACAAACATGTGCACCAAAGCCGGGCGAGGCTGACCTTCGCCCAGACCTTCCCCACCGGCACCCACGCCATGTGGCTGTATTACTGGCTGGCCGCCCAGGGCATCCACCCGTTGCAGGATGTCGACAGCGTGGTGGTGCCGCCACCACAGATGGTCGCGCACCTGCAGGCCGGGCGCATCGACGGCTTCTGCGTGGGCGAGCCCTGGAGCGCCAGCGCGGTCAACCAGGACCTGGGCTTCACCCTCGCCACTAGCCAAGCGATCTGGCCGGACCACCCGGAAAAGGTCCTCGGCTGTACCCGCGCCTTCGTCGAGCAATACCCGAACACCGCCCGGGCGCTGGTGATGGCGATCCTCGAGGCCAGCCGCTTCATCGAACAGAGCCGCGAGAACCGCCAGGGCACCGCCCAGTTGCTGAGCGCCAGCGACTACCTCGATGCGCCGCTGGACTGCATCGAGCCGCGCCTGCTGGGCGAGTATGCCGACGGCCTCGGCAACCGCTGGCAGGACCCGCACGCGCTGCGTTTTCACAATGGCGGCGCGGTCAACCTGCCGTACCTGTCCGACGGCATGTGGTTCATGACCCAGTTCCGTCGCTGGGGCCTGCTGCGCGAAGACCCGGATTACCTCGGCGTCGCCCGCCAGGTCCAGCAGTTGCAGCTCTACCGCGAGGCCGCCACCGCGGTCGGCGTCGCGTCCTGGGGCCAGGACATGCGCAGCAGCCAGTTGATCGACGGCAAGCAGTGGGACGGCTCGGACCCTGCCGCCTACGCCCGCAGCTTCCAGCTGCATGCCCTGAGCGACAGCTCCCCTCTTCTCGCCAGCCGCTGACAGGAGCCCGAGACCATGTTGCGTATCCTGCTGATCAACGACACCGCGAAGAAGGTCGGTCGGCTCAAGGCGGCCCTGACGGAAGCCGGCTTCGAGGTCATCGACGAATCGGGCCTGACCATCGACCTGCCGGCACGCGTCGAAACGGTGCGCCCGGACGTGATCCTGATCGATACCGAATCACCGAGCCGCGATGTGATGGAACAAGTGGTACTGGTCAGCCGCGACCAGCCGCGGCCGATCGTGATGTTTACCGACGAGCACGACCCGAACGTGATGCGCCAGGCCATCAAGTCCGGGGTCAGCGCCTATATAGTCGAGGGCATCCAGGCCCAGCGCCTGCAACCCATCCTCGATGTGGCCATGGCCCGCTTCGAGAGCGACCAGGCGCTGCGCGCGCAACTGCTGGCGCGCGACCAGCAGCTGGCCGAGCGCAAGCGCATCGAACTGGCCAAGGGCCTGCTGATGAAAATGAAAGACTGCAACGAAGAACAGGCCTACACCCTGATGCGCCGCCAGGCCATGAGCCGCCAGCAGAAGCTGATCCAGGTGGCGGAGCAGATCATCGCCATGGGCGAGCTGCTCGGCTGAAGGACGCCATCGCGAACAAGCTCGCTCCTACATGAACATGCGTCTCCCCCTGCAGGAGCGAGCTGGCTCGCGATCGACCGCGCAGCGGTCGAATACCGACAGCCCCCACTCCAGATTCTTGGCACAGTTCTGGCTTTGTAATCGCCACAGGTAACCAACGGCGGTTGCCCCACCTACGACAAAGACGTCGCACACCCTTCTCGCTCCAGGCGAAACGGGTTGCGGCGTTTTTTCGTTTTGGCCCCACAGCCCGGGGCCGGTGGAGCGGCCGTACTGGCGCCCCACGCAAAAGCTCATGACTCCTTTCGAGATTCTTTACAGCTGAGGTGCGCGATGAATTCAAACTTCTGGAAATCCGGCCACACTCCGACATTGTTCGCGGCCTTCCTCTATTTCGACCTGAGCTTCATGGTCTGGTACCTGCTCGGCCCGCTGGCGGTGCAGATCGCCGCCGACCTGCAACTGACCACCCAGCAACGCGGGCTGATGGTGGCCACGCCGATCCTGGCCGGCGCCGTGCTGCGCTTCGCCATGGGCCTGCTGGCCGATCGCCTGTCGCCCAAGACCGCCGGGCTGATCGGCCAGGTGATTGTCATCGGCGCACTGTTCTGTGCCTGGAGGCTGGGTATCCACAGCTATGAACAGGCACTGCTGCTGGGGCTGTTCCTGGGCATGGCCGGCGCCTCGTTCGCCGTGGCCCTGCCGCTGGCCTCGCAATGGTATCCGCCGCAGCACCAGGGCAAGGCGATGGGCATCGCCGGGGCCGGCAACTCCGGCACGGTGTTCGCGGCGCTGTTCGCTCCGCTGCTGGCCGGCGCCTTCGGCTGGAGCAACGTGTTCGGCTTCGCCCTGATCCCGCTGGTCCTGACCCTGGTGCTGTTCGCCTGGCTGGCCCAGAACGCCCCGGAACGGCCCAAGGCCAAATCCATGGCCGACTACTTCAAGGCCCTGGGCGACCGCGACAGCTGGTGGTTCATGTTCTTCTACAGCGTGACCTTCGGCGGCTTCATCGGCCTGGCCAGCGCCCTGCCCGGCTACTTCAACGACCAGTACGGCCTGAGCCCGGTCACCGCCGGCTACTACACCGCCGCCTGCGTGTTCGGCGGCAGCCTGATGCGCCCCCTGGGCGGCGCCCTGGCCGATCGTTTCGGCGGCATCCGCACCCTGCTGGTGATGTACAGCGTCGCGGCGGTGTGCATCGCCGCGGTCGGCTTCAACCTGCCGAGCTCCTACGCGGCCCTGGCGCTGTTCGTCTGCACCATGCTCGGCCTGGGTGCCGGCAACGGCGCGGTCTTCCAACTGGTGCCGCAACGTTTTCGCCGCGAGATCGGGGTAATGACCGGGCTGATCGGCATGGCCGGCGGCATCGGCGGTTTCGCCCTGGCCGCGGGCATGGGCGCGATCAAGCAAAGCACCGGCAGCTATCAGCTGGCCCTGTGGCTGTTCGCCAGCTTGGGCGTCCTGGCCTGGTTCGGCCTGCACGGGGTGAAACGCCGCTGGAGAACCACCTGGGGCTCGGCGGCCGTCACCGCGGCCCGGGTCTGAGCCGTCCATGAGCCTGCGACTGAGCCACGCCCAGGCCAGCGCCATCGGGCCCCGCGCGGAAAACCAGGACGCCCTGCGCCTGGTCACTCCGGCGCCGGCCCTGGCCGCCAGCAAAGGGTTGTTGTTCGCCATCGCCGACGGCGTCAGCCAGTGCGCCGACGGTGGCCTGGCCGCGCGCTCGACCTTGCAGGCGCTGGCGCTGGACTACTACGCCACCCCGGAAACCTGGGCCGTGGCCCAGGCCCTGGAGCGCCTGCTGCTGGCGCAGAACCGCTGGCTGCAAGCCAATGGCGGCGGCCAGCCGCTGCTGACCACCGTCAGCGCCCTGGTGCTGCGCGGCCGGCGCTTTACCCTGGCCCACGTGGGCGACTGCCGGGTCTATCGCTGGCACGCCGA
This sequence comes from Pseudomonas chlororaphis, assembly GCF_001921865.1. Classification (GTDB taxonomy): domain Bacteria; phylum Pseudomonadota; class Gammaproteobacteria; order Pseudomonadales; family Pseudomonadaceae; genus Aquipseudomonas; species Aquipseudomonas chlororaphis_D. The sequence goes on along the minus strand of NZ_MSCT01000008.1, from coordinate 371,249 downwards.
GCAATTGCAGCGCATCAGCGCCGACCACGTCTGGGACCAGCCCGGCATGCAGCATGTGCTCAAGCGCGCCCTGGGCCTGGACCAGCACCTGGTGGTGGACTTCCTCGACGGCGAGCTGCGGGAAAACGAAAGTTTCCTGATGCTCAGCGACGGGGTCTGGGCCACCCTGGGCGACACCGCCGTCGCCGCGATCCTGCGCGACCAGCCCGACCTCGACAGCGCGGTGCAGACCCTGATCAGCGCGGCGCACCTGGCCGGCAGCCAGGACAACGCCAGCGCCCTGCTGGTGCGGGTCGACGCCCTGGGCGAAAGCTCCATCGGCGATGCGCTGATCCACTTGCAGCAATGGCCGTTGCCGCCGCCGCTGAAGCCGGGCCAGGCCTTCGAGGGCTGGCAGGTGGATGCGCTGCTCGGCCACAGCCAGCAATCGCTGCTGTACCGGGTGCGCGACGCGCAACAGCAACCCTGGCTACTCAAGACCCTGCCCGGCCACTTGCACGACGACCCGGTCGCCGGGCAATCACTGCTGTCGGAGGAATGGTTCTTGCGCCGGGTGGCCGGCCGGCACTTTCCCGAAGTGCATGCCGCGACCGCCCGCCAACACCTGTATTACGTGATGCGCGAATACCCGGGACAGACCCTGGCCGAGTACCTGCAACACCACGGTCCGTTGCCGCTGGCCCAATGGCAGGACCTGGCCGAACGCCTGCTGCGGGCCGTGGGCCTGCTGCACCGCCGGCAGATCCTGCACCGCGACATCAAGCCGGAAAACCTGCTGCTCGGCGACGACGGCGAGCTACGCCTGCTGGACTTCGGCCTGGCCTATTGCCCCGGCCTGTCCGAAGACCAGGCCCACCTGCTGCCCGGCACCCCGAGCTACATCGCCCCGGAAGCCTTCGGCGGCGTAGCGCCGACGCCGCGACAGGACCTGTACGCGGTAGGCGTGACCCTCTACCGGCTGCTGACCGGGCATTTTCCCTACGGCGAGATCGAAGCCTTCCAGCGCCCGCGCTTCACCGTTCCAGTCAGCGCCAGCCGCTATCGGCCGGACCTGCCGGACTGGCTCGAACAAAGCCTGGACCGCGCGCTCCAGGCCGACCCGGCTCAGCGCTACGAAACCGCCGAAGAGTGGTTGCTGGTGCTGGAACAGGGCGAACGCCGCAGCCTCAGCGTACGCCCCCGGCCGCTGCTGGAGCGCGAGCCCTTGAAGGTCTGGCGAACCCTGGCGCTGATCTCGCTGCTGCTCAACCTGCTGTTGCTGTACCTGTTCCTGCATCGCTGACAATCACCTCTGTAGCCGCTGCCGCAGGCTGCGATCGACGGCGCAGCCGGCGCAAGGGCGGTTCCCCGGAGCTGCGGATAGACCGCGTCGTCAGGTTTTGCGGCCCCTTCGGTGCCGTTCGCAGCCTGCGGCAGCGGCTACAGGAGTCCGCGCAGGTTGCTCCAGAAACGGGCAAGGCGCTTTGAATCAGTGCAGGATTTCCCCCGTCCACCCCGCAAAACCGTGGTCATCCGGCGAAAACCGCCGCTGGCGGAACTTGGCACAACCGCTGCATTGACTCTCCCAACAGTACATACAGCTCGACCTTCAACGACGAAGGTTGCGCTTCCCGAGAGAACGGGACCGGACAAAGGCGTCCTCACCAGGCAACTGGCGAGGCGCCTTTTTTGTTTGCGCAACGTTTATCGAGCCAGGCCCAGCCCACCGTGAGCGGCAGCCTGTCTACGCGGAGATCGACATGAAAAAACTCAAACTGGTGATGATCGGCAATGGCATGGCCGGGGTGCGGACCCTGGAGGAACTGCTCAAGCTGAGCAACGAGCTGTACGACATCACGGTCTTCGGCGCGGAACCCCACACCAACTACAACCGCATCCTGCTCTCCCCGGTGCTGGCCGGCGAACAGACGTTCGAGGAGATCGTGCTCAACGACCTCGACTGGTACCTGGAAAACCACATCAAGCTGCTGCTCAATCGCAAGGTGGTGGAGATCGACCGGGTCAAGCGCCGGGTAATCGCCGAAGACGGCACCGAGGCCGAGTACGATCGCCTGCTGATCGCCACCGGCTCCACGCCGTTCATCCTGCCGATCCCCGGCAACGACCTGCAGGGCGTGATCGGCTACCGCGATATCGCCGACACCCAGGCGATGATCGACACCGCCAAGACCCACCGGCACGCAGTGGTCATCGGCGGCGGCCTGCTGGGCCTGGAAGCCGCCAACGGCCTGATGCTGCGGGGCATGGACGTGACCGTGGTGCACATCGGCGAATGGCTGCTGGAACGGCAGCTGGACAAGACCAGTGGCCAGCTGCTGCAAAGCGCCCTGGAAAGCCGTGGCCTGAAATTCCGCCTCAGCGAGCAGACCCAAGCCCTGTACGACGCGGGCAACGGCCGGGTCGGTTCGGTGCAGTTCAAGAACGGCGACATCATCCCCGCCGACCTGGTGGTGATGGCCGCCGGCATCCGCCCCAATACCGCCTTGGCGGAAAAGGCCGGCCTGCCGTGCAGCCGCGGGATCCTGGTCAACGACACCCTGCAAACCTACGATCCGCGCATCTACGCCATCGGCGAGTGCGCCAGCCACCGCGGCATCGCCTACGGCCTAGTAGCGCCGCTGTTCGAGCAAGCCAAGGTCTGCGCCAACCACCTGGCGCAACTGGGCTTTGCCCGCTACCAGGGCTCGGTGACCTCGACCAAATTGAAAGTCACCGGCATCGACCTGTTCTCCGCCGGCGACTTCATGGGCGGCGAAGGCACCGAGACCATCACCCTCTCCGACCCCATCGGCGGGGTGTACAAGAAACTGGTGATCAAGGACGACATCCTGGTCGGTGCCTGCCTGTACGGCGACACCGCCGACGGCGGCTGGTACTTCCGGCAGATCCGCGAAAACCACGGCATCGGCGAAATCCGCGACCACCTGATGTTCGGCGAGAACGCCCTGGGCGACGTCGGCCACCAGGGCCAGGACAAGGCCATGAGCATGGCCGACACCGCCGAAGTCTGCGGCTGCAACGGCGTGTGCAAAGGCACCATCGTCAAGGCGATCCAGGAGCACGGCCTGTTCAGCGTCGACGAGGTCAAGAAACACACCAAGGCCGCCAGTTCCTGCGGCTCCTGCGCCGGCCTGGTGGAACAGATCCTGATCAACACCGTGGGCGGCGCGGCCGACGTCAAGCCGAAAAGCGAGAAAGCCATCTGCGGCTGCAGCGACCTCAACCACGGGCAGATCCGCCGGGCGATCCGCGAACAGCACCTGCTGACCATCGCCAGCGCCATGGGCTACCTGAACTGGCGCACGCCCAATGGCTGCGCCACCTGCCGCCCGGCGCTGAACTACTACCTGATTTCCACCTGGCCGGGCGAAGCCAGGGACGATCCGCAGTCGCGGCTGATCAACGAACGGGCCCACGCCAATATCCAGAAAGACGGCACCTATTCAGTGGTGCCGCGGATGTGGGGCGGCGTCACCACGCCTTCCGAACTGCGGCGCATCGCCGACGTGGCGGACAAGTACCAGGTGCCCATGGTCAAGGTCACCGGCGGCCAGCGTATCGACCTGCTGGGCATCAAGAAACAGGACCTGCCCGGGGTCTGGAAGGACCTGGACATGCCTTCCGGCCACGCCTACGGCAAGTCCATCCGCACCGTGAAAACCTGCGTCGGCAGCGAGTTCTGCCGCTTCGGCACGCAGAACTCGACCCAGCTGGGCATCGAGCTGGAGCATGACCTGTTCAACATGTGGTCGCCGCACAAGGTCAAGCTGGCGGTCTCCGGCTGCCCGCGCAACTGCGCTGAAGCGGGGATCAAGGACGTCGGCATCATCGGCGTCGACTCGGGCTGGGAGATGTATATCGGCGGCAACGGCGGGATCAAGACCGAGGTCGCGGAGTTCTTCGTCAAGCTGAAAACCGCCGACGAAGTGCGCGAATACAACGGCGCCTTCCTGCAGCTGTACCGCGAGGAAGCCTTCTACCTGGAGCGCACCGTGCACTACCTGCAACGGGTCGGCATGGCGCACATCAAGCAGGCCGTCGTCGACGACCCTGAGCGGCGCAAGGCGCTCAACGAGCGTCTGCAATTCGCCCTGTCCTTCGAGCAGGACCCGTGGAAGGAGCGCCTGGAACAGCCGCTGCTGAAAAAGGAATTCGAGCCGATCCGCGTCAAGCAACTGGAGGTGCCGCTATGAACTGGCTGGATATCTGCGCTCTGGAAGAGATCAATGCCCTGGGCTCGCGCATCGTCAACGGCCCCACGGGCGACATCGCCATCTTTCGCACCGGCGACAACGAGGTTTTTGCCCTCGACGACCGCTGCCCGCACAAGGGCGGGCCGCTGTCCCAGGGGCTGATCTACGGCAAGAAGGTCGCCTGCCCGCTGCACAACTGGCAGATCGACCTGGAGTCCGGCGAGGCCCAGGCACCAGACATCGGCTGCGCCCATCACCACCTGGCGCGGGTGGAAAACGGCCGTGTGCTCCTGGCCCTGCGGGATGCCGGCTGATGAACCGCCAGACGACCGCCTCGACCTGCTGTTACTGCGGCGTTGGCTGTGGCGTGCTGATCGAGCACGACGGCGAACGCATCCTCGGCGTCAGCGGCGACCCGAGCCACCCGGCCAATTACGGCAAGCTGTGCAGCAAGGGCTCGACCCTGCACCTGACCGGCGACCTCGCCGCGCGCGCGCTGTACCCGGAGTTGCGCCTGGGCAAGGCCCTGGCGCGCAGCCGCACCGACTGGGACACCGCACTGGAGCACGCGGCCAATGTGTTTGCCGAGACCATCGCCGAGCACGGTCCCGACAGCGTGGCCTTCTATATCTCCGGGCAGTTGCTCACCGAGGACTACTACGCCTTCAACAAGCTGGCCCGGGCCCTGGTGGGCACCAACAACATCGACAGCAATTCGCGGCTGTGCATGTCCTCGGCGGTGGTCGGCTACAAACGCAGCCTGGGCGCCGACGCCCCGCCCTGCAGCTACGAAGACATCGAATTGAGCGACTGTGTGATGATCGTCGGCAGCAACATGGCCTACGCCCATCCAGTGCTGTTCCGCCGCCTTGAACAGGCCAAGCGCCTGCGCCCGCAGATGAAGGTGATCGTCATCGACCCGCGGCGCACCGACACCTGCGACCTGGCCGACCTGCACCTGGCGATCCTGCCCGGTACCGACGTCGCGCTGTTCCACGGCATCCTGCACCTGCTGCTGTGGCAGGACTGGATCGACCGCGATTTCATCAAGGCGCATACCGAGGGCCTGGCCGAGCTGAAGAACCTGGTGCACGACTACAGCCCGCCCATGGTCGCGCAGCTGTGCGGCATCAGCGTCGAGCAGTTGCGCCAGTGCGCCGAATGGGTCGGCACCTCGCCCAGCTTCCTGTCGCTGTGGTGCATGGGGCTGAACCAGTCCAGCGCCGGCAGCGCGAAAAACAGCGCGCTGATCAACCTGCACCTGGCCACCGGGCAGATCGGCCGCCCCGGCGCCGGCCCCTTCTCCCTCACCGGCCAGCCGAACGCCATGGGCGGCCGGGAAACCGGCAGCCTGTCGAACCTGCTGCCGGGGCACCGGGACGCCGCCAACCCGGAGCATCGGGCCGAAGTGGCGGCCTATTGGGGCGTCGAACAGCTGCCGGCCAACCCCGGTCTGAGCGCGATCGAATTGTTCGAGCAACTGCGCGGCGGCAAGATCAAGGCGCTGTGGATCGCCTGCACCAACCCGGCACAATCGCTGCCCGACCAGAACGCAGTACGCGAGGCGCTGCTGAACTGCCCATTCGTGGTCTTGCAAGAAGCCTTTCGCACCACCGAGACCGCGGCCTTCGCCGATCTGCTGCTGCCCGCCGCCAGCTGGGGCGAAAAGGAAGGCAGCGTGACCAACTCGGAACGGCGCATCTCCCATGTACGCCGTGCGGTGGCCGCCCCTGGCGAAGCCCGCCCGGACTGGGCCATCACCCTGGACTTCGCTCGGCGCCTGGAACACCGTTTGCGCCCACGGCAACCGAGCCTGTTTGCCCTGGATACGCCGGCCCAGGTGTTCGATGAATACAAGCAACTGACCCGCGGCCGGGACCTCGATCTGTCCGGTATCAGCCACGCGCTGATCGACCGCCTGGGGCCGCAGCAATGGCCCTTCCCTGCCGGCGCCGAACAGGGAACGCCGCGCCTGTACGGCGACGGCCGCTTTCCGACCGCCAGCGGTCGCGCGTACTTCGTCAGCGACCCTTATCGCGCCGCCAAGGAACAACGGGATGCGCGCTTCCCCCTGACCCTGATCACCGGCCGCCTGCGCGATCAATGGCACGGCATGAGCCGTACCGGCACCGCGGCCCAGCTGTTCGGGCATGTCAGCGAAGCCGTGTTGAGCCTGCACCCGGACGAACTGCGGCGCCAGAACCTGCAAGCGGGCGACCTGGTGTCGCTGAAAAGCCGGCGCGGCAGCGTGATTGTCGCCGTGACGGACGACGACAGCGTGCGCCCAGGCCAGGCTTTCCTGCCCATGCACTGGGGCGACCGGTTCCTCAAGGGCGGCGTCAACGCGGTCACCCAGCCAGCATTCGACCCGCTGTCCAAGCAGCCGGAACTCAAGCACAGCGGCGTCCGCCTGGAGCCGGTGCAATTGCCGTGGCAGTTGTTCGCCCTGATCGAAGGCAATGTGCAGGAGCATTTCGAAGCCCTGCGCCCGCTCTGCGAAAGCTTCGCCTACGTCAGCCTGAGCCTGGCCGGCCGCGAGCGCCCGGCCCTGCTGCTGCGCGCGGCCAATGCCGAGGCGCCGGCTCCGCAACTGCTCAAGGACATCGACCAGCTGCTGGAGCTCAACGAAGGCCCGGTACTGGCCTATGACGACCCTCGACGTGCCATCGGCAAACGGGTCCGCATCGAGCAGGGGCGGATCACGGCGATCCGCCTGGCCGGCGAAACCCTGGCCCGGCACTGGCTGCAGAACCTGTGGCTGGAAGGCAAGGCCGACGAACAGCTGCGCCGCTGGCTGCTGGCGCCGATGAGCACACCGCCGGGGGCCGCCGGGCTGATCACCTCGAGCGGCAAGACCCTGTGCAATTGCAAGAACGTCAGCCAGAGCGCGGTCTGTGCCGGGATTTCCCGCGGTCTGGACCTCGATGGCCTGAAACGGGAACTGGGTTGCGGTACGCAATGCGGTTCCTGTGTCCCAGAAATCAAACGCCTGCTGGCCACCTCGGCACAGCCCGTCGCAATCCCCCTGTGAGGAAACCCATATGAGCGCAAAAGTCTGGCTGGTAGGTGCGGGCCCTGGCGACCCTGAACTGCTGACCCTCAAGGCCGTTCGGGCCATGGGCGCAGCCGATGTGGTGCTGATCGACGATCTGGTCAACCCGGCGGTGCTGGAGCATTGCCCTCAGGCCCGGGTCATTGCCGTGGGTAAACGCGGCGGCTGTCGTTCGACGCCCCAGGCCTTCATTCATCGCCTGATGTTGCGCTACGCCCGGCAAGGCAAATGCGTGGTGCGCCTCAAGGGCGGCGATCCGTGCATCTTCGGCCGAGGCGGCGAGGAAGCGCAGTGGCTACAGGAGCGTGACATCGAGGTGGAGATGGTCAATGGCATCACCGCCGGCCTGGCCGGGGCGACCCAGTGCGGGATCCCGCTGACCCTGCGGGGTATCGCCCGTGGCGTCACCTTGCTGACCGCCCATACCCAGGACGACAGCAGCCTGAACTGGCAGGCCCTGGCGCAAAGCGGGACGACCCTGGTGATCTACATGGGAGTGGCCAAGCTGGGCGAGATCCGCGAACAACTGATCGCTGGCGGCCTGGCGCCGCACACCCCAGTGGCCATGATCGAGAACGCATCCCTGCCCGAACAGCGCCTGTGCCGCAGCGACCTGAATGCGATGCACGAGGATGCCCAAGCCTTCCAGCTCAAGAGCCCGGCCATCCTGGTCGTCGGCGAGGTGGCCGCTTCGGGCGCACAGCTGCCAGCCCTTGCCGAAGCGGCGTTATCGGCCTGATTCACGCCGCTTTCAACAAATCGCAGGCAAAGAAAAACCCGGCCTAGGCCGGGTTTTTCAAAGCTGCAAGCTACAGATTACTGAGCTTGTTGAGCTTGTGCTTCAACCTGCGCTTCTACGCGACGGTTTACAGCGCGGCCAGCTTCAGTTGCGTTGTCGGCAACTGGGCGGGACTCACCGTAGCCAACGGATTGAACGCGGCTCGACTCAACACCGTACTGGCTGGTCAGAACTTGCTTAACGGCGTTTGCACGACGCTCAGACAGTTTCTGGTTGTAAGCGTCAGGACCGACGGAGTCAGTGTGACCTTCAACAACGGTGGTGGTTTGTGGGTACTGCTTCATGAAGTCAGCGAGGTTCTTGATGTCAGCGTAGCTGTTAGGCTTCACGACCGACTTGTCGAAGTCGAACTTCACGTCCAGCTCAACACGAACCACTTCAGCAACCGGAGCTTCTGGCTCTGGAGTTGGCTCTGGAACTGGAGCTGGAGCAGGAGCTACCTTGCCAGCGTTGCCGCCGAAGTTCACACCCAGACCAACCAGGGCGGAGTAGTCCCACTTGCCGTTGTCCATTGCGTAGTCGGCTTCAACGCCGGCACGAGCGAACAGGTTGTCGGTGAAGTAGTACTTAACACCGGTACCAATGATAGCCAGGGACGACTGGTCGCGACCGCTGTGGCCGTCAGCCTGTACGTTGGTACGGCTCTGGTGACCGAAACCACCGGAAACGTATGGACGCAGGGAGTCCACGCCAGCTTGACCGAAGTGGTAGGTAGCCAGCAGGCTGCCGGTGTCACCCTTGATCTTCTGGTTGCCAGTACCGTCGTTCGAACGGGTGTGGTTGGTTTTGTCGTAGTTCAGGTCCAACGACAGGTCATCGGTCAAGAAGTAGCCGATACGAGCGCCTGGGTTGAAGCCGTCTTCGATGTGCTTAACGCTGTCGTTGTACTGTTTTTTGTAAAACAGTTCACCCTCGACCGCGCCTTGGCCTTGCGCCAGAACGCCGAACGAAGTCACGGCAACAATAGAACCAATGGCAATGCCCAAGGTGTTTTTCAGTTTCATCCGTTAAATCCCCATCTGGTGATTGTAAAGCAGTCCCACATACCGGGGGACAACTCGGCGGTAAGTCTATCAGAACTTACCTGAACGTAAGAGATATTTGCGCCGAACTAAGTTTCAGCAATGCCTGCAAATTTCTCACGCAATTTATCAAGCGCACGCTTGTACCGCATTTTCGTAGCACTCAAACCCATATGCATGATGTCTGCGATCTCCTGAAACTCCAGCTCTGCGACAAAACGTAGCACCAGAATTTCCCGGTCAATCGGGTTCACATGCACAAGCCAACGGTCAAGTCCGCCCTTCTCCTCAGGTTTCGGCGCCTTCTCTTCAGACGCTTCCTCAAGGGGGTCCAGACTCAACGCATCCATCAAACGACGCTTGCGTCGTTCCTTCCGATACTGCGTGATGCATTCGTTGTACGTGATGCTATAGAGCCATGTCTTGAACTTCGATTTTCCTTCGAAGTTCTTCAGGCCATACAGCACCTTCAACATCACCTCCTGACAGACATCGTCAGCATCACGATCGTTCCCTAAATAACGCGCACAAACGTTGAAGAGGGTTCGCTGATAGCGTCGCATCAACTCTTCATACGCACGCGTTACGTGAAACAGCTCCGTGTGCGAGCGCGCAACCAACTCCTCGTCAGAGAGCTCACGGGGGTCATAGCGCGTGGATAGCGATTGGGCTTTATTCAAAACGAGTCGGGCCGACAGTCAGGTCAATGTCCGCCGCAGCCCGGACATGGGCATTTTTGCGGCGGCATACATTAGCAGGGTTTGCCGGGTTAGCGGCTACTTACATGCTGCTCCAGCAGGATCCGATTGGAGAGGGAGACTAGCTCACCCTCATCGGTCAGCAATGTAGTTTTGACCGTGCCGATCTCCTCGATCTGTCCTTCGACCTCGCCAACTCGCACTTGTTGCCCAACCTGATACAACTCACGCACATAGATTCCCGCAAGAATCTGACCGGCAATATCCCGGCTTCCCAACCCCATGGCCAAGGCAACAGCCAGACCAACGGTAATCAACACGATCACGATCACATGGTTGAGCAGGTCGGTTTTGACCTCCAACTGACTGATCGCAACGGAAATACTGATGATGATCACCAGGCCCTGGGCGATTCGCCCCAGGCCGCTGGCGTAATCCAGACCAACCCCTTCGGCCGCTCCGCGCACCAGCCCATTGGCCAGTTGCGCCAGCAATACCCCCACCAACAGCACCAGCGCGGCGCCGAAAACCTTCGGCAAATACAGCGCCAGCATGTCGAGCGTAGCCGAAACCCGCTCAAGGCCAAGGGATTCTGCAGCAGAAACCAGAAAAATCAGTAATACGAACCAATACACGATTTTACCGATCAAGGTAGAAATCGGTACCTGCAAGCCCGCGCGGGACAGCAGTTTGGTGAGGCCGGTGCCGCCCATCAGCCGGTCCAGGCCCAGCTTGGCGAGCAATTTCGAAAGCAGGGTATCCAGCAGCTTGGCTACCACGAACCCCAGCAACAGCACGACCAGCGCGCCAAACAGATTCGGGATGAAATTCGCTACCTTGGTCCACAACGCAGTCATCGCAGTGACGAGGCTCTGAGTCCAGAGATCAAGTTCCATATTCAATCAGCCTTATCAGCAGCACGTGCAGTAGGTTTACGACGGGAAACCGGCGAGATATGGGCCGATCCGTTATTCAGAGCAATCATCAGCGCCGGCAACCAGCGGCCGAGCAGGCTGAACAGATCCCCCGCCCCTACCTGCCGGTTGGCGGTTTTCAGCACGCGGCCCAGGCACGCATCGTCGTCCCGGGTGGACGGTGTGGCCTTGAGCATGTCACGCAACGACTGTTCAAACGGATCGTGCATACGCACCTCTCGATATGTCTGTGAAAGACGCGATCAAAATTCCCTGAGTCACATAGTTCATGATCAGACCCAGCGCAAACGTCGGAACAACCACCACTGCCCCAGCGCGACCAGCGCCATCAACAGGCAGGCGATCAGAAACCCGTAGGGGCTGTTGGAAAGCGGAATGCCTCCCACGTTGATCCCCAGCAGACCGGCCAGAAAACTCATCGGCAAAAAGATCCCTGTGATAATCCCGAAGCGAAACATGATGCGGTTCATGCGTACGTTCAAGCGCCGGTCTTCGGCCTCAAGCGCAAGCCCCACGCGCTCTCTGGTCAATTCGAGCTCTTCCAGGTAGCGGGTCAGGCTGTTGTTCAATTCGTTCCAGTAATCGCCATCGTCATCGGCAAACCAGGGCAGGCGGGTACGACTGAGTTGGCCGAAAATATCCCGCTGCGGAGCAAGGAAGCGTTTGAGTCCGGCAGCCCGCCGACGGATCTGCAGAATGTTGCCGTGCTCAGGGGTATACCGTTCGTCGGCATCCAGTTTTTCTTCCTCGGCATCGACCACTTCCGACAAGTCGCTGACCAGATCCTGCACCTTGTGGGTCAGGTACTCGGCCATATAAAGGATGAGTTCGGAGGCGGTTTTCGGGCCTTTGCCCTCGCCCAGTTGCACCAGCAGCTCATCGGTCGCGCGCAATGGCCGCAGGCGCAGGGAGATCACCCGCTGGGCCGAGCCGAAGATACGCACCGAAACCATGTCTTCGGGCTCGGCGCCGGGGTTGAGGTTGATGCCGCGCAAAAACAGCAGGAACTCGCAATCCGGCAGCGCCAACAAGCGTGGCCGGGTGTTTTCTTCGAGCAGGCGGTCACAGCTGAACTCACTCAGGCCGCTGGCCTTGCGCAGCCAGGTCTGGGTTTGCGGATGGCTGCGGTCCCAATGCAGCCAGAGGCTTTCATGGGACTGCAGTTGTAGGTCGTCCAGTTCAGTTCGGGCAATCGCACGCGCACCACCTTTCCCGTCCAGTACCAGGGCATGTACCAGCCCCCATTGCGCGTTGTCTTCCTCGAACATCCTCATCCCTTGCTTGGTCGACTGCTTATTCAGGCATTTTCAGCGGGCTTGGCGAAACGATCACGCCATTGTTGTCGGCATAGACATATTCGCCCGGACGGAAAGTCACCCCGGCAAACGTCACGGCCACGTTGAGATCGCCAATACCGCGTTTGTCGGTTTTCATCGGGTGGCTCGCCAGCGCCTGGACGCCCAGGTCGGTTTGCGCGATCACATCGACATCACGGATGCAGCCATAGATCACCAGCCCTTCCCAACCGTTTTTCGCCGCTTTCTCCGCCAGCATGTCGCCGAGCAGCGCGCGGCGCAGGGAACCCCCGCCGTCGACCACCAGTACCTTGCCATGCCCCTTGAGTTCGACCTGTTCCTTGACCAGCGAGTTGTCTTCGAAGCATTTGATGGTCACGATTTCGCCGCCGAAAGAGTCGCGGCCGCCAAAATTGCTGAACATCGGTTCAACCACCTGCACCAGCTCCGGGTAGGCATCGCACAGGTCGGGAGTGAGGTAATGATTCATCGAACAACTCCTGTAATGGAAAGAACACGTCGCAGTGTCGGAATTCGCAGGGTTCATGCTGAGGATACGAGTGCAGGCAGCGAATGTTTAACCTTTCACCTTAGCCCTCGATCCTCATGCGACCACCACCATACGCCAATTTCGGCAGGCTCAAGCAGTACGGACAGAATGCTGCAGCGGCGCCCGAATGTGACCAAAATTACTTAATACGTCATATCTTAGCCGCAAGCGCATCGGAGCGAAATGCCCTTGTCAGAGCCCTCGGCGTCAAATCGCGGCGGCCAGTTCGCTGCCCGACGCCAGCAACGGGCTCTGCTGATCCGTCAGCCAACGCGCCACCATGGGCCAGACTTCAACCTGCGCGGGTTTGCTCACCAGCATCTCGACATGGCCGAAATTGCCACTGAAACCGTGTTCGCGCCCCAGGCAGACAAACTGTTTGTGCTCGGAACCCAACTGGTCGAACAGCTTGCGGCAAGCCCAGCTCGGATCCTGGTGATCGCCGGAGGCACTGACCGCCAATACTGGCAGCGAAACGTCGGCCAATCCGGCCCACCAGTCCTTCTGTTTATCCCCGAAACGCCCGAACAGCCCATACCAGCGCATGCTTTCCAGGGCCAGTCCGATGGGCTCGTCCTCGGGGCCGCGCTTGAGCCGCGAACCGGACAACTGGGCAAAACGCTTGAGAATGAAGCGACCGCTCCACTCCACCGCCGGGATTTTCAATGGCCAGTAAGTGCGGCTGACCTGACAGCCAAACAGCGCTGCCGAGGCCACCGCCGGCTCACCCAGGTACTGGCCGCCCAAGGCTGCCGCCAGGGTGATGCCGCCCAGGGAATGGCCAACCCAGTGCGGGATCTGGCCGCTTTGCTCGCGCACGAAGGCGCCAATGGCGGGCAGATCGTATTGCGCATAATCGGCGACGCGGTTCTTGCGGTAATCGGCATTGCGTCGCGACAGACCGTGGCCGCGCATCTCGGGAATCCAGATATCGAAGCCCATGCGCGCCAAGTACGCGCCCAGGCCGATGCCCTTGGGGGAATACCAGAAGCGGCGATTGGAGAAGCTGCCGTGCAGCAGGATCACTGGAACACCGCGGGGTTCAGCCTCATTGGCCATTCCCAGGCGGGTGACGGCCAGCTCGACCGTGGCGTCCGGGCTGTTGCCCGGCTTGAGACGGTAGACGTCTTCGCTAAGGTCGCCTCGACGTTCGGCACTGATCAAGGCGACGGGAAATAAATGGCTGCTGCTTTGCATAATGCTCTTGCACAAAAAAGGGCGGCATCCGGAGGGAGCCCGCCCTACTTGAATCTCAAAGCGCTGGCCGCCCCGAAGAGCGACCGACGCTTCACTCTCCGATCAGACTGCGTCCTGGCCTTCGGCCAGGAAGAACCAGGTTTCCAGCACGGAATCGGGGTTCAACGAAACACTTTCGATGCCCTGCTCCATCAGCCACTTGGCCAGGTCCGGGTGGTCGGACGGGCCCTGGCCGCAAATACCGATGTATTTGCCGGCCTTGTTGCAGGCGGCAATGGCGTTGGCCAGCAGTTTCTTGACCGCTGGATTACGCTCGTCGAACAGGTGCGCGATGATGCCCGAATCGCGGTCCAGGCCCAGGGTCAGCTGGGTCAGGTCGTTGGAACCGATGGAGAAACCGTCGAAGTACTCGAGGAACTCTTCGGCCAGGATCGCGTTGGAAGGCAGCTCGCACATCATGATCACACGCAGGCCGTTTTCGCCACGCTTGAGACCGTTCTCGGCCAGCAAATCCACCACCTGGCTAGCTTCGCCCAGGGTACGGACGAACGGCACCATGATCTCGACGTTGGTCAGGCCCATGTCGTTGCGCACACGCTTGAGCGCACGGCATTCGAGCTCGAAGCAATCACGGAAGGATTCGCTGATGTAACGCGAGGCACCGCGGAAACCCAGCATCGGGTTTTCTTCTTCCGGCTCGTAGAGCTTGCCGCCGATCAGGTTGGCGTATTCGTTGGACTTGAAGTCCGACAGGCGCACGATGACCTTTTTCGGCCAGAACGCCGCCGCCAGGGTGCTGATGCCCTCGACTAGCTTGTCGACGTAGAAACCGACCGGGTCGTTGTAGCCGGCGATGCGCTTGTCGACGCTTTCCTTGATGTCCAGCGGCAGGCCGGCGTAGTTCAGCAGGGCCTTAGGGTGCACGCCGATCATGCGGTTGATGATGAACTCCAGGCGGGCCAGGCCGACACCGGCGTTCGGCAACTGGGCGAAGTCGAAGGCACGGTCCGGGTTGCCGACGTTCATCATGATCTTGAACGGCAGCTCGGGCATGGCGTCGACGGAGTTTTTCTTCACATCGAAGCCCAGTTCGCCCTCGAAGATGAAACCGGTGTCGCCTTCGGCGCAGGACACGGTCACGCCCTGGCCGTCCTTCAACAGCTGGGTGGCATTGCCGCAACCGACGACCGCCGGAATACCCAGCTCGCGCGCGATGATCGCCGCGTGGCAAGTACGACCGCCACGGTTGGTAACGATGGCGCTGGCGCGCTTCATGACCGGCTCCCAGTCCGGGTCGGTCATGTCGGATACCAGCACGTCGCCAGCCTGGACCTTGTCCATCTCCGACACGTCCTTGATGATCCGCACCTTGCCGGCGCCGATACGCTGGCCGATGGCACGGCCTTCCACCAGCACGGTGCCGGTTTCCTTCAGCAGGTAACGCTCCATGACGTTGGCCTGGGTGCGGCTCTTCACGGTTTCCGGACGGGCCTGGACGATGTACAGCTTGCCGTCATCGCCATCTTTGGCCCATTCGATGTCCATCGGGCACTTGTAGTGCTTCTCGATGATCATCGCCTGCTTGGCCAATTCGCTGACTTCAGCGTCGCTCAAGCAGAAACGGGCGCGGTCGGCCTTGTCCACATCGACGGTTTTCACCGAACGACCGGCCTTGGCTTCTTCGCCGTAGATCATCTTGATGGCTTTGCTGCCCAGGTTGCGGCGCAAGATCGCTGGGCGACCGGCAGCCAGGGTGCCTTTATGGACGTAGAACTCATCCGGGTTCACCGCGCCCTGGACCACGGTTTCGCCCAGGCCGTAGGCGCCGGTAATGAACACCACGTCACGGAAGCCCGATTCGGTATCGAGGGTGAACATCACGCCGGCGGTGCCGGTTTCCGAACGCACCATGCGCTGCACGCCGGCAGACAGGGCGACCAGCTTGTGGTCGAAGCCCTGGTGCACGCGATAGGAAATGGCGCGGTCGTTGAACAGGGAAGCGAAGACTTCCTTGGCGGCGCGAATGACGTTCTCGACGCCACGGATGTTCAGGAAGGTTTCCTGCTGGCCGGCAAAGGACGCATCCGGCAAGTCTTCGGCGGTGGCCGACGAACGCACGGCCACGGCCATGTTCGGGTTGCCTTGGGACATTTCGGCGAAGGCGGTGCGGATTTCAGCGTTCAGGCGCTCGGGGAACTCGGCTTCCATGATCCACTGGCGGATCTGCGCGCCAGTCTTGGCCAGGGCGTTGACGTCATCGACGTCCAGGGCATCGAGCGCCGCGTGGATCTGGGCGTTCAGGCCGCTCTGCTCGAGGAAGTCACGGTAGGCCTGAGCCGTAGTGGCAAAGCCACCGGGGACCGATACACCGGCGCCCGCGAGGTTACTGATCATCTCGCCGAGGGATGCGTTCTTGCCCCCCACATGCTCTACATCATGGACGCCGAGCTTATCGAGGGAAACTACGTACTCTACCAAGGTGATCTCTCCACTAACTGTGTTGGAAAAGCTCAGGAGCCGGCTGCTCGGGGGAGCGCATGCCGGCTGTATGGCCTGGACCTGGAAAATAAGTGAGAATGCGGGCCATTGGCGGCCGGCAAACCGCGCCTATCATATCCAAGATTCGTCACTAGCTTAAGGCCCAAGGTGCAAATGAAACGATCTGCTTTCTTTATCTCCGACGGTACCGGCATCACCGCTGAAACCCTCGGCCAGAGCCTCCTGGCGCAGTTCGAAAACATTACCTTCAGCAAACTCACGCGACCGTATATCGATAGCGTGGAAAAAGCGCGGGCCATGGTACAACAAATCAACATCGCCGCCGAAAAGGACGGATTTCGCCCGATCATCTTCGACACCATCGTCAATCAGGACATCCGTGAGATCCTCGCGACGTCCAATGGTTTCATGATCGACATCTTCTCGACCTTCCTCGCCCCCCTGGAACTGGAACTGAGCGAGCACTCTTCGTATTCGGTCGGCAAGTCCCATTCCATTGGCCACAACTCCAACTACATGGAGCGGATCGAGGCGGTGAACTTCGCCCTCGACAACGACGACGGCGCCCGCACCCACTACTACGACAAGGCCGATCTGATCCTGGTGGGCGTGTCGCGCTGCGGCAAGACCCCGACCTGCCTGTACATGGCCATGCAATTCGGCATCCGCGCTGCCAACTACCCGCTGACCGAGGACGACATGGAGCGCCTGCAACTACCGGCTGCCCTGCGCGCCCACCAGCACAAACTGTTCGGCCTGACCATCGACCCCGACCGGCTCACCGCCATCCGCAACGAGCGCAAGCCCAACAGCCGTTATTCGAGCTACGCCCAGTGCGAATTCGAGGTCCGCGAGGTGGAAAACCTGTTCCGCCGCGAGAACATTCCGCACATCAATTCCACGCACTTCTCGGTGGAAGAGATCTCCGCGAAGATCCTGGTGGAAAAAGGCGTCGAGCGGCGCTTCAAATAAGGTTTCTCCGATAGACAGAGCGCTATCGCGAGCCAGCTCGCGCCTACAGAATGCTGTCGGCGCGAGTTGCCGACCATCGGCCGGCCCTTCCCTCAGATCACGAATAAATCGACAAACCGATGCACCGCCGTGGCCTCGAGCCGTGCCTGATCCTTGCACAGGGCAAAGATCTGCGCCGAACGCTGGGCGGTAAAGCGGGTGGCCAGGTTGGCCTTGAACTTGTCTTCCAGCAGTGGAATGCCTTCGGCACGGCGCCGACGATGGCCGATCGGGTATTCCACCGCCACCTGTTCGGTACTCGAACCGTCCTTGAAAAACACTTGCAGCGCATTGGCGATGGAACGTTTGTCGGCCTCCAGGTACTCGCGGGTGTAACGCGGCTCTTCGACGATCTGCATCTTCTCGCGCAACTGGTCGATAATCGGATGGGCGGCATGGAAACTGTCTTCATAGTCCTCGGCCACCAGGTTGCCGAACGCCAGCGGCACAGCAGTCATGTACTGGAGACAGTGGTCGCGGTCGGCGGCGTTGGCCAGTTGGCCGACCTTGGAAATGATGCGGATCGCCGACTCATGGGTGGTGATGACGATCCGGTCGATCTCGTGCAGGCGCTCCTTGACCTGCGGATGCAGGGCGACCGCGGCCTCGCAGGCGGTCTGCGCATGGAACTCGGCCGGAAAGCTGATCTTGAACAGTACGTTCTCCATCACATAGCTGCCGTACTTCTGCGACAGGCTGAAGCGCCGCTTGTCCTCCGGCTTGAGCGCCAGGTCCTTGTTGGTGTGGCTGAACAGCACGTCGTAGAACCCCCACTGCGGCGCGCTCAGGACTCCCGGAATGCCCATCTCGCCACGCAAGGCGATATCCGCCAGGCGCACGCCGCGGCTGGAGGCATCCCCCGCCGCCCAGGACTTGCGCGACCCGGCGTTCGGCGCATGGCGGTAAGTGCGCAGCGCCTGTCCGTCGACAAAGGCCTGGGACAGCGCCGCCAGCAGCTGTTCGCGGTTAGCGCCCATCAACTTGGCGGCGACCGCGGTCGAGGCGACTTTCACCAGCAGCACATGGTCGAGGCCGACCCGGTTGAAGGAGTTCTCCAGGGCGATCACCCCCTGGATCTCATGGGCCATGATCATCGCCTCGAGCACCACGCGCATACTCAGCGGCGCCTCGCCGTTGGCCACGCGTTTCTGCGACAGGTGATCGGCCACCGCGAGGATGCCGCCCAGGTTATCGGAAGGATGGCCCCACTCGGCGGCGAGCCAGGTGTCGTTGTAGTCCAGCCAGCGCACGATGCAGCCGATATCCCAGGCTGCCTTGACCGGGTCCAGTCTAAAGCTGGTGCCTGGCACCCGCGCGCCGAATGGCACCACCGTGCCCTCCACGATGGGCCCCAGGTGCTTGGTGCACTCCGGAAAACGCAAGGCCAGCAGGCCACAGCCGAGGGTGTCCATCAGGCAGTTGCGCGCGGTATCCAGGGCCTCGCGAGACTCGATCCGATAGTCCAGGACGTAGTCGGCGATGTCCTGCAGGACCTGGTCGTAATCGGGGCGGTTGTTCAGATCAACGTTGGCGCTCATGGGCCGTTCACTCCATCAAGGGTTTGGGTGTGCGTTGCATCCTCAAGGTCAGGCTGATCGGGTTATTTTTATTCGGCCCCTTGTAGGAGCGAGCTTGCTCACGATGACGGATGAACCGTCGACATCGA
Organism: Pseudomonas chlororaphis; assembly: GCF_001921865.1. Lineage (GTDB taxonomy): Bacteria > Pseudomonadota > Gammaproteobacteria > Pseudomonadales > Pseudomonadaceae > Aquipseudomonas > Aquipseudomonas chlororaphis_D. Next base: position 352,332 of record NZ_MSCT01000008.1, on the reverse strand, counting down.
TGTCGACCGTGGTATCGCTATCGCGAGCAAGCTCGCTCCTACAGGGGCTATTTATGGTTTAGAAAGCGTCGCCGGGAACACGCACCCAGCCTTCCATCAACACCCGCGCGCTGCGGCTCATGATGGCCTTGGTCACGCTCCATTCGCCGCCTTGCTGCACCGCTTCGGCGCCGACCCGCAGGGTCCCCGACGGGTGGCCGAAACGTACCGCGCTGCGCTCGCCACCGCCGGCCGCCAGATTGACCAGGGTGCCCGGGATCGCCGCCGCCGTGCCGATGGCCACCGCGGCGGTGCCCATCATCGCGTGGTGCAGCTTGCCCATGGACAGCGCACGCACCAGCAGGTCGACATCGGCGGCCTGCACCGCCTTGCCGCTGGACGCCTGGTAGTCCGCCGGCGGCGCGACAAAGGCCACCTTGGGCGTGTGCTGGCGCTTGGCGGCTTCGTCCAGGTGCTGGATCAGCCCCATGCGCAGCGCGCCGTGGGCTCGGATGGTCTCGAACATCGCCAGCGCCTTGGGGTCGCCGTTGATCGCGCCCTGCAACTCGGTGCCGGTATAGCCGATGTCGCCGGCATTGATGAAGATGGTCGGTATCCCGGCATTGATCAGTGTCGCCTTGAAGGTCCCCACGCCCGGCACCTCCAGGTCGTCCACCAGGTTGCCGGTGGGGAACATCGAACCGCCGGCGCCCTCTTCCTCAGCCGCCGGGTTCATGAACTCCAACTGCACTTCGGCCGCCGGGAAGGTCACGCCGTCCAGCTCGAAATCGCCAGTTTCCTGCACCGCACCCTGGGTGATCGGCACATGGGCGACGATGGTCTTGCCGATATTCGCCTGCCAGATACGCACCACCGCTACGCCGTCCCGGGGAATGCGCGCGGCATCCACCAGGCCGCTGCTGATGGCGAAGGAACCGACCGCCGCCGACAGGTTGCCGCAGTTGCCGCTCCAGTCGACGAAAGGCTTGTCGATAGCCACCTGGCCGAACAGGTAGTCGACGTCGTGGTCGGGCTTGATGCTTTTCGACAGGATCACCGTCTTGCTGGTGCTGGATGTGGCACCACCCATGCCGTCGATCTGCTTGTCATAGGGGTCGGGACTGCCGATTACCCGCAGCAGCAAGGCATCGCGGGCCGCTCCCGGCAGTTGCGCCGCCTCGGGCAGGTCTTGCAGGCTGAAGAACACGCCTTTGCTGGTGCCACCGCGCATGTAGGTGGCGGGAATCTTGATCTGAGGTACGAAAGCCATGGATTTCTGGTCCTGATAAAGACCAGGGGCGGCGCCTTGCGGCCCGCCCCCGGTACGTCACTTAACTGGCAACAGCCGATTCGAGGAAGTCCTGGGCGAAGCGTTGCAACACCCCGCCCGCCTCGTAGATCGACACCTCTTCGGCGGTGTCGAGACGGCAAGTCACCGGCACCTCGACGCGCTCGCCGTTCTTGCGTTGGATCACCAGGGTCAGGGTCGCGCGCGGCTTGCGCTCGCCCACTACATCGAAGGTTTCGCTGCCGTCGATACCTAGGGTCTTGCGGTCGGTGCCCGGCTTGAACTCCAGCGGCAACACGCCCATGCCCACCAGGTTGGTGCGGTGGATGCGCTCGAAGCCTTCGGCGGCGATGGCCTCCACCCCGGCCAGGCGCACGCCCTTGGCCGCCCAGTCGCGGGACGAGCCCTGGCCGTAGTCGGCACCGGCGATGATGATCAGCGGCTGCTTGCGCTGCATGTAGGTTTCGATGGCTTCCCACATACGGGTGACCTGGCCTTCCGGCTCGATCCGCGCCAGCGAGCCCTGCTTGACCTTACCGCCTTCCTGGACCATTTCGTTGAACAGCTTCGGGTTGGCGAAGGTCGCGCGCTGGGCGGTCAGGTGGTCGCCGCGGTGGGTCGCGTAGGAGTTGAAGTCCTCTTCCGGCAGGCCCATTTTCGCCAGGTATTCGCCGGCCGCACTGTCGAGCATGATGGCGTTGGACGGCGACAAGTGGTCGGTGGTGATGTTGTCCGGCAGCACCGCCAGCGGGCGCATGCCGGTCAGGCTGCGAGCACCGGCCAGGGCGCCTTCCCAGTACGGCGGACGGCGGATGTAGGTGCTCATTTCGCGCCAGTCGTACAGCGGCTCGACCTTGGGTCCGGTGTCTTCGTGGACGGCGAACATCGGGATGTACACCTTGCGGAACTGCTCCGGCTTCACCGCAGCCTTGACCACCGCGTCGATCTCTTCGTCGCTCGGCCAGATGTCCTTGAGGCGGATCTCCCGGCCGTCGACCACGCCCAGCACGTCCTTCTCGATATCGAAACGGATGGTCCCGGCAATCGCATAGGCCACCACCAGCGGCGGCGAGGCGAGGAACGCCTGCTTGGCGTACGGGTGAATGCGCCCGTCGAAGTTGCGGTTGCCCGACAGCACCGCGGTGGCATACAGGTCGCGGTCGATGATCTCTTTCTGGATCACCGGGTCCAGCGCGCCGGACATGCCGTTGCAGGTGGTGCAGGCGAACGCCACGACGCCAAAGCCCAACTGCTCGAGCTCATGGGTCAGGCCCGCCTCGTCCAGGTACATGGCCACGGTCTTGGAGCCCGGCGCCAGCGACGACTTGACCCAGGGCTTGCGGACCAGGCCAAGCCGATTGGCGTTGCGCGCCAGCAGGCCGGCGGCGATCACGTTGCGCGGGTTGCTGGTGTTGGTGCAACTGGTGATGGCGGCGATGATCACCGCGCCGTCGGGCATCTGCCCCGGCACGTCCTGCCACTGGCCGGCGATGCCCTTGGCCGCCAGGTCGCTGGTCGCCACCCGGGCGTGGGGGTTGCTCGGGCCGGCCATGTTACGCACCACCGACGACAAGTCGAACTGCAGGCCGCGCTCGTATTGCGCCTCCTTCAGGCTGTCGGCCCACAGGCCGGTCTGCCGGGCATAGGTTTCGACCAGTTGCACTTGCTCGTCCTCACGGCCGGTGAGCCTGAGGTAGTCGATGGTTTGCTGGTCGATGTAGAACATCGCCGCGGTGGCACCGTATTCCGGAGCCATGTTGGAGATGGTCGCGCGGTCGCCCAGGGTCAGCGCGGCAGCGCCTTCGCCGAAGAACTCCAGGTAGGCACCCACCACCTTCTGCTTGCGCAGGAATTCGGTCAGCGCCAGCACCATGTCGGTGGCGGTGATGCCCGGTTGCAGCTTGCCGCTCAGCTCGACGCCGACGATTTCCGGCAGGCGCATCCAGGACGCGCGCCCCAGCATCACGCTTTCGGCTTCCAGGCCGCCGACGCCGATGGCGATCACGCCCAGGGCATCCACGTGCGGGGTGTGGCTGTCGGTGCCGACACAGGTATCGGGGAACGCCACGCGCTTGCCGTTTTCATCCGGGCGCACCTGAATCACCGGCGACATTTTCTCCAGGTTGATCTGGTGCATGATGCCGTTGCCCGGAGGAATCACGTCGACGTTCTTGAAGGCCTTCTTGGTCCAGTTGATGAAGTGGAAACGGTCTTCGTTGCGACGGTCTTCCACGGCGCGGTTCTTGGCGAACGCGTCCGGGTCGAAACCGCCGCACTCCACGGCCAGCGAATGGTCGACGATCAGTTGGGTCGGCACCACCGGGTTGACCTGGGCTGGGTCGCCGCCCTGGTCGGCGATGGCGTCGCGCAGGCCGGCCAGGTCCACCAGCGCGGTCTGGCCGAGGATGTCGTGGCACACCACGCGGGCCGGGAACCAGGGGAAATCGAGGTCGCGCTTGCGTTCGATCAGTTGCTTCAGGGAATCGGTCAGGGTCGCCGGATCGCAACGACGCACCAGGTTTTCCGCCAACACCCGCGAGGTGTACGGCAGGGTGGCGTAGGCGCCGGGCTGAATCGCCTCGACGGCCGCGCGGGTGTCGAAGTAGTCCAGCGCGGTACCGGGCAGCGGTTTACGGAATTCAGTGTTCATCGTCAGGACTCGGTCACGGTAATTGCAAAAGGCGGTGCTGCCGGAACCACTCCCCTGTAGGAGCGAAGCTTGCTCGCGATGGCGGTACAACAGCCGGCATCCATGTTGAATGTCGGTCCGTCTTCGCGGGCAAGCCTCGCTCCTACAGGAGTTCGGGGTTCATGCCAGCATTCAGCGACGTTCGATTGGCACGAACTTGCGCTGTTCGACGCCGACGTACTCGGCGCTTGGACGGATGATGCGGTTGTTGGCACGCTGCTCGAACACGTGCGCCGCCCAGCCGGTCAGGCGCGAGCAGACGAAGATCGGCGTGAACAGCTTGGTCGGGATGCCCATGAAGTGGTACGCCGAGGCATGGTAGAAGTCGGCATTGGGGAACAGTTTCTTCTGCTCCCACATGGTCTTGTCGATGGCTTCGGAAACCGGGAACAGCACCTTGTCGCCTACCTCATCGGCGAGTTTTTTCGACCAGCCCTTGATCACCTCGTTGCGCGGGTCGCTGTCTTTGTAGATCGCGTGGCCGAAGCCCATGATCTTGTCCTTGCGCTCGAGCATGCCGAGGGTGCCCTTGATCGCCTCTTCCGGCGAGCCGAAACGTTCGATCATCTCCATCGCCGCCTCGTTGGCGCCGCCGTGCAGCGGGCCGCGCAACGAGCCGATGGCCGCGGTGACGCAGGAATACAGGTCCGACAGGGTCGAAGCGCAAACCCGCGCGGTGAAGGTCGAGGCGTTGAATTCGTGCTCGGCGTAAAGGATCAGCGAGACGTTCATCACCTTGACGTGCAGCTCGCTCGGCTTCTTGCCATGCAGCAAGTGCAGGAAGTGCCCGCCGATGCACGGCTCGTCAGTCACACACTCGATACGCTTGCCTTCGTGGCTGAAGCGATACCAGTAGCACATGATCGCCGGGAACGCGGCCAGCAGGCGGTCGGTCTTGTCGCGCTGCTCGGAGAAGTCCTGTTCCGGCTCGATATTGCCGAGGAACGAGCAGCCGGTACGCATCACATCCATCGGATGGGCGTCGGCCGGAATGCGCTCCAGCACTTCTTTCAGCGCCTGCGGCAGGTCGCGCAGCTTGCTCAGCTTGCGGCTGTAGGCGTCCAGTTGCGCCTGGGTCGGCAGCTCGCCGTACAGCAGCAGGTAAGCCACTTCCTCGAACTGGGCGTCGGCCGCCAGCTCGCGCACGTCGTAACCGCGGTAGGTCAAGCCGGCACCGGCCTGGCCCACGGTGGACAGTGCGGTCTGCCCGGCCACCTGGCCGCGCAGGCCAGCCCCACTCAATACTTTTGCTTCGGCCATTGCTCTCTCCAATCTTGAATTTGTTAGGGAATCGGCAAATCGTCAAAACCAATGCTGCCCTGTAGCCGCTGCCGCAGGCTGCGATCGACCGCGAAGCGGGCGCCGCTGTTTCGATGGTGGGAGGACCTGCGGTCCTTACGCAGCCTTCGGCAGCGGCTACAGGTTCAGCGTCAACCTTTTTTCTGGGCGAACAGCGCGTCGAGCTTCTGCTCGAAGCTGTGGTAGTCGATGCGCTCGTACAGCTCCATGCGGGTCTGCATGGTATCGATCACATTCTGCTGGGTGCCGTCGCGACGGATCGCGGTGTAGACGTTTTCCGCCGCCTTGTTCATGGCGCGGAACGCCGACAGCGGGTACAGCACCAGGGAAACACCAACAGACTCAAGCTGTTCGGTGGTGTACAGCGGCGTCGCGCCGAATTCGGTGATGTTGGCCAGGATCGGCGCTTTCACCCGGTCGGCGAAGATCTTGTACATATCAAGCTCGGTGATGGCTTCCGGGAACACCATATCGGCGCCGGCCTCGATGCACGCCGCGGCGCGCTCCAGGGCCGACTCCAGCCCCTCCACCGCCAGGGCGTCGGTACGCGCCATGATCACGAAGCTGTCGTCGGTGCGCGCGTCCACCGCGGCCTTGATGCGGTCGACCATTTCCTGCTGGGAGACGATCTCCTTGTTCGGCCGGTGGCCGCAGCGCTTGGCGCCGACCTGGTCCTCGATGTGAATCGCCGCCGCGCCGAACTTGATCATCGACTTGACGGTGCGCGCCACATTGAACGCCGACGAACCGAAGCCGGTGTCCACGTCCACCAGCAGCGGCAGGTCGCAGACGTCGGTGATGCGGCGCACGTCGGTCAGCACGTCGTCCAGCCCGGTGATGCCCAGGTCCGGCACGCCGAGGGAGCCGGCCGCCACCCCGCCGCCGGACAGGTAGATCGCCTTGAACCCGGCGCGCTTGGCCAGCAGCGCATGGTTGGCGTTGATGGCGCCAACCACCTGCAACGGTCGTTCGCTGGCGACCGCATCGCGGAAACGCTGGCCTGGAGTGCTGTTGTTATTGGAACTCATGACTCACCTCGTGGAGTGGCTGTCTGCTGGGCGCCGTCCTGGTAGTGACGGGCGATGTTGCGTTTGGAAGCGCCGATATGGCGGCGCATCAACAACTCGGCCAGTTCGCCGTCGCGATCGGCAATGGCATCGAGAATCCGGTGGTGCTCGGCGAACGCCTGGTGCGGGCGATTGGGCGTGGCGGAAAACTGGATGCGGTACATCCGCACCAGTTGATACAGCTCTCCGCAGAGCATCTGCGTGAGGGTGCGGTTGCCCGCGCCCTGGATGATCCGGTAGTGGAAGTCGAAATCGCCTTCCTGCTGGTAGTAGCCGACCCCGGCCTGGAACGCCGCGTCGCGCTCGTGGGTATCGAGGACCCGGCGCAACTCGTCGATTTCCTCGGCGGTCATGCGCTCGGCGGCCAGCCGGCAGGCCATGCCCTCCAGCGACTCGCGGATCTCGTAGAGTTCAATCAGCTCGGCGTGGCTCAGGGACACCACCCGCGCCCCGACATGGGGGACCCGCACCAGCAGGCGCTGGCCCTCCAGGCGGTGGATCGCCTCGCGCAGCGGCCCGCGGCTGATGCCGTAGGTGCGTGCCAGCTCCGGCTCGGAAATCTTGCTGCCGGGGGCGATCTCACCCTTGACGATGGCCGCCTGGATACGCCTGAAGACGTTTTCGGACAAGGTTTCCGAATCGTCCTGGGTCACCGTGGGGGGATCGAGCTGATCCAGCATATTGTCGACACCTTTAAAATCAGTACGGCAAAAACTAGCGAATCACGCCCTTCCAGTCAAAGGAAAAATAGATATTGTCGACAATCGTCTAATAACCCTTTGCACCAGACTGATGCAAAAGCCCGGACCCCACCGCTGGCGCCGTAAAACCAGCATGCTAGAATGCCGCCCGCATTTGCCTGTCATATTAATAAGGCAGCACACGAGGGAGCTTGCGCAGCAATGCCGGTCGCCTTGAACTGAAGAACCCACGCAACGCATCAGGATCTATGAGACTCAAGGCCTTCTCCCTATTGCTCTGCCTGCTTGGCTTGCCCGGCCTGAGTGCCGCCGCCGGCAAGACCGTCTACGGCCTGAATGAGTACGCCAGACTGTCCGGGATCGACCTGGAAGTCGCCGCCAAGCTCGATACCGGGGCCAAGACCGCCTCCCTCAGCGCCCGCGATATCAAGCGGTTCAAACGCAACGGCGAATCCTGGGTACGTTTCTACCTGGCCATCGACACCGCCCATTCCCACCCCATCGAGCGTCCGCTGGCCCGCGTCAGCAAGATCAAGCGCCGCGCCGGCGACTACGACCCCGATGAGGACAACAACAAGAAGTACACCGCGCGCCCGGTCATCGAACTGGATATCTGCATGGGCACGGCCCTGCGCAGCATAGAAGTGAACTTGACCGACCGCAGTGCATTCCAATACCCGCTCCTGATCGGCTCCGAGGCCCTCAAGCGCTTCGACGCACTGGTCGACCCCAGTCTTAAATACGCTGCTGGCAAACCTGCCTGCGCCACCGACGCTCATACCGCAGAGTAATTCCAATGCGCTCTCTTACCCTCCATCTGAAAATCCTGATCGCCATCCTGGTGGTGCTGGGCATATCGGTTACGGCCTATCAGATTTTCGTGCTCGGCATCCCGGTGACCGAAGACGCCACCGACGACCTGTGGAACATCGACGCCAAGGTCGAGTTCGTCGCCAATGCCAAGGACCCGATCAAGATCCAGATGTTCGTGCCGCCGCTGAGCCGCGACTACGTCAGCCTGAACGAGAGCTTCATTTCCAATAACTACGGGGTGGCGGTGAACCGCGTCGACGGCAACCGCAAGGTGACCTGGTCGGCACGCCGCGCCAAGGGCAACCAGACCCTCTACTACCGCCTGGTCCTGACCAAGCGCTACACCGCTGAAAAAGCCAAGATCAAGGGCCCGACCTTCCGCGACAGCATCGCCGTCGAAGGCCCGGAAAAAATCGCCGCCGAAGCCTTGCTCGCACCGATCCGCCAGCACTCGGCCGACGTCGAGACCTTCATCAGCGAAGCCATCAAGCGGGTCAACAACAGCAACGACGACAACGCCAAGATGCTCCTGGCGGGCGACCCGTCGCCGGCGCACAAGGCCAAGATCGTCGACCTGTTGCTGTCGATCGCCCACGTGCCGATGGAAAAGGTCCACACCATCCGCCTGGTGGCCGACCAGCCGCAAACCCCGGAGCTGTGGCTGCGCAGCTTCAACGGTACCGACTGGCTGTACTTCAACCCGGAAACCGGTGAACAGGGCCTGCCCAGCGATCGCCTGCTGTGGTGGATCGGCGACGACAACCTGATCACCGTCGACGGCGGCAAGAAAGCCACTGTGACCTTCAGCCTGAACAACAGCGAAATGAACGCCATTCGCCTGGCCAAGCTGACCGACGAGAACACCGACGCCAACTTCCTCGAATACTCGCTGTACGGCCTGCCGCTGCAGACCCAGCAGACCTTCATGATCATGGTGATGATCCCGATCGGCGTGCTGGTGATCCTGATTCTGCGCAACCTGATCGGCCTGCAGACCCTGGGGACCTTCACCCCGGTGCTGATCGCCCTGGCCTTCCGCGAAACCCAGCTGGGGTTCGGCATCGTGCTGTTCACGGTGATCACCGCGCTCGGGCTGTCCCTCAGGTCCTACCTGGAGCACTTGAAGCTGCAGATGCTGCCGAGACTCTCGGTGGTGCTGACCTTCGTCGTGGTGCTGATCGCCGCCATCAGCCTGTTCAGCCACAAGCTCGGCCTGGAACGCGGGCTGTCGGTCGCGCTGTTCCCGATGGTGATCCTGACCATGACCATCGAACGCCTGTCGATCACCTGGGAAGAACGCGGCGCCGGCCATGCGATGAAAGTCGCCATCGGCACGCTGTTCGCCGCCTCCCTGGCGCACCTGATCATGACCGTGCCGGAGCTGGTCTACTTCGTCTTCACCTTCCCGGCGATGCTGCTGATCCTGGTGGGCTTCATGCTGGCGATGGGTCGCTACCGCGGCTACCGCCTGACCGAGCTGATCCGTTTCAAAGCCTTCGTCAAGGCTGATTCGTAATGTTCGGCCTGTGGAAGACCTGGAAGGCCCTGGAAGCCCGGGGCATCATGGGGATCAATCGGCGTAACGCGGACTACGTGCTCAAGTACAACAAGCGCAGCCTGTATCCGATCGTCGACGACAAGATCATCACCAAGGAACGCGCGATCAAGGCCGGCATCCATGTGCCGGAACTGTACGGGGTGATCTCCACCGAGAAGGAAATCGACAAGCTCGACGAGATCATCGGCGGGCGCAGCGACTTCGTCATCAAGCCGGCGCAAGGCGCCGGCGGCGACGGTATCCTGGTGATCGCCGATCGCTTCGAGGGGCGTTATCGCACCGTGTCCGGGAAGATCATCAGCCATGAGGAAATCGAGCACCAGATTTCCAGCATCCTCACCGGCCTGTATTCCCTGGGCGGCCACCGCGACCGCGCGCTGATCGAATACCGGGTGACCCCGGACCAGATCTTCAAGAGCATCAGCTACGAAGGCGTGCCGGACATCCGCATCATCGTGCTCATGGGCTACCCGGTGATGGCCATGCTGCGCCTGCCGACCCGCCAGTCCGGCGGCAAGGCCAACCTGCACCAAGGCGCCATCGGCGTCGGCGTCGACCTGGCCACCGGCCTGACCCTGCGCGGCACCTGGCTGAACAACATCATCACCAAGCACCCGGACACCACCAACGCGGTGGACGGCGTACAGCTGCCCTACTGGGACGGTTTCATGAAGCTGGCCGCCGGTTGCTACGAGTTGTGCGGCCTGGGCTACATCGGCGTGGACATGGTGCTGGACCAGGAAAAGGGCCCGTTGATCCTCGAGCTCAACGCCCGGCCCGGCCTGAATATCCAGATCGCCAACGACTGCGGCCTGACCCAGCGCACCCACGCGGTCGAAGCGCACCTGGAAGAACTGAAGGCCCGCGGCATCAGCGAAACCGTCGAGCAGCGCGTGCAATTCGCCCAGGACCTGTTCGGCCATATCCCGGCGGTAGAAGGCTGACCCAGCACTCGCCCCCTGTAGCCGCTGCCGAAGGCTGCGATAGGGCCGAAGGCCCTCAACGACTTTAAGAGCGGCGCCCGCTTCGCGGTCGGGCGCAGCCTTCAGCAGCGGCTACAGGGTTCTACGTCATAAACAGGGCAATCGCCGACATCCCCACTAGGAGCAATTCCCCGAGGGGACTACAATCGCCAGCCGCGCTCTCCCGATGGCTGATCCGCCCCGCATGTCGACTTGTTCCGTACACCCGCTGCCCTATCGCCCCGACCCTGCCGAGTATTTCGCGGCGATCCGCCATGCTCCCGGCGCCGTGCTGCTCGACAGCAGCCGGCCGAGCGCCGAGCGCGGCCGCTACGACCTGCTCAGCGCCTGGCCACGGGCCGAGCTGACCGTGGAGAACGACGAAAGCGGCGAAGCCTTCCTGCAACGCCTGCGGCATAACCTGGACCAACTGGGCCAGGCGAGCATCCCCGCACCCTACCAACTGCCCTTCGCCGGCGGGCTGATCGGTTACCTGAGCTACGATTTCGGCCGCCACCTGGAACGCCTGCCCAGCCAGGCCCGGGACGACCTGCAACTGCCCGACGCGCGCTTCGGCCTGTATGACTGGGCCCTGATCAGCGACCACCAGCAAGGCACCAGCCAGCTGGTGTTCCACCCCGCCCTCGCGACCGACGAACGCCAGCGCCTGGTCGCCCTGTTCGGCCAGGCGCCGGCCAGCCCCCAGGGCCGCTTCACACTCGGCGGGCCGATGCTTCCTGACCTCTGCGCCACCCAGTACCAGCAGGCGTTCGAACGTATCCAGCAGTACATCCAGGCGGGCGACTGCTACCAGGTCAACTTCGCCCAGCGCTTTCGCGCGCCCTGCGTCGGCGATCCCTGGAGTGCCTATTGCGCGTTGCGAGCGGCCTGTCCGACGCCTTTTTCCGGTTTCCAGAGCCTACCGGACGGCGGCGCGGTACTCAGCCTGTCGCCCGAGCGTTTTGTCCGGGTCAGCGCCGGCCAGGTGGAAACCCGGCCGATCAAGGGCACTCGGCCGCGCGGCCAGGACGCGGCCGAAGACGCGGCCAATGCCGCCGAGCTGCTGGCCAGCCCCAAGGACCGCGCGGAAAACCTGATGATCGTCGACCTGCTGCGCAACGACCTGGGCCGTACCTGCCGCATCGGCTCGGTGCGGGTGCCGGAGCTGTTCAGCCTGGAAAGCTACCCCAACGTGCATCACCTGGTGAGCAGCGTCACCGGCGAACTGGCAGACGGCAAGGATGCCCTGGACCTGATCGCCGGCAGCTTCCCCGGCGGCTCGATCACCGGCGCGCCGAAGATCCGCGCCATGCAGATCATCGACGAACTGGAGCCGACCCGGCGCGGGTTGTATTGCGGTTCGCTGCTGTACCTGGACGTGCGCGGCGAGATGGACAGCTCCATTGCCATTCGCAGCCTGCTGGTCAAGGACGGGCAGGTCTGCTGCTGGGGCGGCGGCGGAATCGTCGCGGATTCGGACTGGCAAGCTGAATACCAGGAGTCCATCACCAAGGTGAAGGTGCTGCTGGAGACCTTGCAGGACCTTTGATACTGCCCTTGTAGCCGCTGCCGAAGGCTGCGCAAGGTCCGCAGGACCTCCTGCGACCCCGAGAACGGCGCCCACTGCGCGGTCATACGCAGCCTGCGGCAGCGGCTACAAAGGCGCCTTACAGGCTCAACTCGCGGTTCGAGGCCTTGAGGAACTCCTGCTTCAGCTCGGCGAAGCTGTGCACCGCCGGGAACTGCGGGAACTCGCGAATCACGTTGTCCGGGGCATGGAACAGGATGCCAGCGTCGGCCTCGCCGAGCATGCTGGTGTCGTTGTACGAATCCCCCGCGGCGATCACCCGGTAGTACAGGCTCTTGAAGGCCAGCACCGACTGGCGCTTGGGGTCTTTCTGGCGCAGCTGGTAACCGGTCACCCGGCCGCTGGCGTCGGTGATCAGGCGATGGCACAGCAGCGTGGGGAAGCCCAACTGGCGCATCAGCGGCTGGGAGAACTCGTAGAAGGTGTCGGACAGGATCACCACCTGGAAACGTTCGCGCAGCCAGTCGACGAACTCGACGGCGCCGTCCAGTGGCTTGAGGGTGGCGATCACCTCCTGGATATCCGCAAGCTTCAGGCCGTGTTCGTCGAGAATCCGCAGGCGCTGCTGCATCAGCACGTCGTAGTCGGGAATATCCCGGGTGGTCGCCTTGAGGGATTCAATCCCGGTTTTTTCGGCAAAGGCGATCCAGATTTCCGGGACCAGTACACCTTCCAGGTCAAGACAGGCAATTTCCACGAGACACTCCCATTTGTATTGGTTATTCGAGCGAGCAAAAGGACTGCCGAACTCTAGCGACTCACTCTGGCCCGCGCAACGCAGAGGAGCGCGCCAGCCGGGGAAGGATTTTGTTACCATCGCCGGCATCTAGAGCGCTCAGCGCCACCGACCTGTAGGAAACCGCCCTGATGAGCCCATCGTTCGACGTCGCTGAACTTGCCGCGACCTATGCCCAGAAATCCGCCCAGGACATTCTCAAGCTGGCCTTCGCCGAATTCGGCGACGACCTGTGGATCTCCTTCAGCGGTGCCGAGGACGTGGTGCTGGTGGACATGGCCTGGAAGCTGAACAAGAACGTCAAGGTCTTCAGCCTCGACACCGGTCGCCTGCACCCGGAAACCTATCGCTTCATCGATCAGGTACGCGAGCACTACAAGATCGACATCGAACTGATCTCGCCGGACCACAGCAAGCTCGAACCCTTCGTCAAGGAAAAGGGCCTGTTCAGCTTCTACAAGGATGGCCACGGCGAATGCTGCGGTATCCGCAAGATCGAACCGCTGCGCCGCAAGCTGTCCAGCGTCAGCGCCTGGGCCACCGGCCAGCGCCGCGACCAGAGCCCGGGCACCCGCAGCCAGGTAGCGGTGCTGGAAATCGACAGCGCCTTCTCCACCCCGGAACGTCCCCTGTACAAGTTCAACCCGCTGGCGCAAATGACCAGCGAGGAAATCTGGGGCTACATCCGCATGCTCGAACTGCCGTACAACAGCTTGCACGAGCGCGGCTTCATCAGCATCGGCTGCGAACCCTGCACCCGCCCGGTGCTGCCGAACCAGCACGAACGCGAAGGTCGCTGGTGGTGGGAAGAAGCCACGCAGAAAGAATGCGGCCTGCACGCCGGCAATATCATCAGCAAGGCCTGAGCCCTCCCCAGCTCGCGCCTACAGAAGCCTCCGAAAATATGTACACAAGAGTGTCACCTCAGGTGCCATTTTTGTGTGCACTTTTTTATTGATCGCCCCAAAAAGTTACACCCATCTCCCTGAGCCGTTCTGCACGCGGCTCAGCTTCCGCATGCTCGAAAAATAAATACCTGTTTGATCGGTCAATTTATAGTTTCGCCTTTTCAGATAGTTATGAATTTTTCATAACAAACAGAAATTATCGCTCCATTGCTTAGATTGGGATCTGGCACGAAAGCGGCTTAAGTCGCTTCGCATCTTGTATACAAATAAGTAGAAAAATACATACAACAAATATCCGCAGGCCGTTTTCCCGAGCCGCCTGCAGATACCCAGAACCCAGCGACTACCCGACCTGCGACGAAGATTGTCGAGCCTTGCGCTCAAGCCCAGTCATCGCCGGTCCGCAATCAGGAGCCTGTCGGAATGCGTACAAGCCTTGCCAATGACATCGCCGTGGATTTGCCCTCCTCCCACGCCCACGCCAACCTCGATCCCGGCATCGCCCAGGGCCACGCTTCGACGGTCGAACTCAGTTCGCGCCTGCACAACCGCGACCTGGCGCCGACCAAGGCCGAAGGCCGGCGCTGGGGCGGCTACAGCATCTTCGCCCTATGGACCAACGACGTGCACAACATCGCCAACTACTCCTTCGCCATCGGCCTCTACGCCCTGGGCCTGGGCAGCTGGCAGATCCTCCTGTCCCTGGGGATCGGCGCGGCGTTGGTGTACGTCTTCATGAACCTGTCCGGCTACATGGGCCAGAAGACCGGCGTGCCCTTCCCGGTGATCAGCCGCATCAGCTTCGGCATTCACGGCGCGCAGATTCCGGCGCTGATTCGCGCAGTGATCGCCATCGCCTGGTTCGGCATCCAGACCTACCTGGCTTCGGTGGTGTTCCGGGTGTTGCTCACGGCCATCCACCCCGGCTTCGCCGACTACGACCACAACTCGATCCTCGGCCTGTCGAGCCTGGGCTGGGTGTGCTTCGTGGCGATCTGGCTGGTCCAGCTGGCGATCCTCGCCTATGGCATGGAAATGGTCCGGCGCTACGAAGCCTTCGCCGGCCCGGTGATCCTGGTGACCGTGGCGGCCCTCGCCGCCTGGATGTACACCCAGGCCAACGCCAGCATCGCCTGGTCGATCCGCGAGCCCCTGAGCGGCGGCGAAATGTGGCGCCAGATCTTCGCTGGCGGTGCGTTGTGGCTGGCGATCTACGGCACGCTGATCCTCAACTTCTGCGACTTCGCCCGCTCCTCGCCCTGCCGCCGGACCATCAAGGTCGGTAACTTCTGGGGGCTGCCGGTGAATATCCTGGTGTTCGCGGCCATTACCGTGCTGCTCTGCGGCGCGCAGTTCCAGATCAACGGCACGATCATCGAAAGTCCGACCGAAATCATCGCCTCGATCCCCAATACCTTCTTCCTGGTACTCGGCTGCCTGGCGTTCCTGATCGTCACCGTGGCGGTGAACATCATGGCCAACTTCGTCGCCCCAGCCTTCGTGCTCAGCAACCTGGCGCCGAAATACCTGACCTTCCGCCGCGCCGGGCTGATCAGCGCGACCCTCGCCGTGCTGATCCTGCCGTGGAATCTCTACAACAGCCCGCTGGTGATCGTGTACTTCCTGTCCGGCCTCGGCGCTCTTCTAGGCCCGCTGTACGGGGTGATCATGGTCGACTACTGGTTGCTGCGCAAAGGCCGGATCAACGTGCCCGAGCTGTACAGCGAGAACCCGCAAGGCGCGTATTTCTACAGCCGCGGGGTCAACCTGCGGGCGGTGGCGGCGTTCATTCCGTCGGCGCTGATCGCCATCGTCCTGGCCCTGGTGCCGGGGTTCGCCAGCGTCGCGCCGTTCTCCTGGCTGATCGGTGCTGGCCTCGCCGGCCTGCTGTACCTGATCATCGCCAAGCGCCAGCCGTACTACGCCGATGTCAGCGGCGAATCCATCGCGGTCGACAACGTCTCCCACTGACCTGGACGGCCCGCTCGCCGCGGGCCCGAATACTTCACCGATAAGGACAGCCCATGCGCATTCTCGTGGTCAACGTCAACACCACCGACTCCATCACCCAGGCCATCGCCCGTCAGGCCCAGGCCGTGGCCGCCCCCGGCACGCACATCATCGGCCTGACGCCGCACTTCGGCGCCGACTCGGTCGAAGGCAACTTCGAAAGCTACCTGGCCGCCATCGCCGTCATGGACCGCGTGCTGTCTTACGACGGGCCCTACGACGCGGTGATCCAGGCCGGTTATGGCGAGCACGGCCGCGAAGGCCTGCAGGAACTGCTCGACGTACCGGTGGTGGACATCACCGACGCCGGCGCCAGCACCGCGATGTTCCTCGGCCACGCCTATTCGGTGGTAACCACCCTGGACCGCACCGTGCCGCTGATCGAGGACCGCCTGAAACTCTCCGGCCTTTACGACCGCTGCGCCTCGGTACGAGCCAGCGGCCTGGCGGTACTGGAACTGGAGGAAGACCCGCGGCGCGCCGTGGAGGCCATCGTGCGCCAGGCTGAACTGGCGGTCAGCGAAGACAAGGCCGAGGTGATCTGCCTGGGCTGCGGCGGCATGGCCGGGCTGGAAGAGCAGATCCGCCAGCGCACCGGAGTACCGGTGGTGGACGGCGTGACCGCAGCGGTGACCATCGCCGAATCCCTGGTGCGCCTGGGGCTGTCCACCTCCAAGGTGCGTACCTATGCCACGCCGCGGCCCAAGACCATCGTTGGCTGGCCGGGGCGGTTCGGGCGCTGACGGGGTTTGTTCGTATAACGCGGATCGCGAGCAAGCTCGCTCCTACAAGGGAGCAAGCGGTTTTCAGAGGGCACTGAAGCGCTGCGCCAGGCCCTGCTCGGCGAACTGTTCGATGACGAAGTCGACGAAGGCCCGGGTCTTGCCCGGCAGCAGTTTGTGCTCGGCGTAATAGATCGAGATAGCGCCATCGTCGACGTACCAGTCCGGCAAGACCCGCACCAGGGTGCCGGCCTCCAGATCATCGACGGCGAACGGCATGCTCACCAGGGCTACGCCCAGCCCCTGGGCGGCGGTGGCACAAGCCGCTGCCGAGTCGCTCATGGTCATCCGCGCCTTCAGTTGCAGCGGGCTTTGCTGTTGGGCCCGGCCGCTCAACTGCCAGGAGCGCACGCGCCCGGTCTGGGGCGAGCGGATCAGAATCCCGTCGCAATGGCGCAGATCCTCCGGCTGCTCGACCGCCGCGCAGCGCGCCAGATAGTCCGGCGACGCTACCAGGATTCGGTGCGCCGGGGTCAGGCGGCGCGCCACCACTCCCTGGGGCAGCTCAAAGCCGCCGCCGATCGCCGCGTCGAAGCCCTGGCCGATCAGGTCGACCTGGCGGTTATCGAAATGCCAGTCCGGGTTGATCGCCGGAAAGCGCCGCAGGAACTCGCCGAGCAGCGGTACGACGTACAACCGGCCGAACACCGTGCCCATGCTGACTTTCAAGGTTCCCGCCGGACGCCCTTCGGCGCTGGCCAGGTTGGCCACGGCACTCTGGATGGTGTGCAGGCTGGTACTGACTTCGCCGAGAAACAGCTGGCCGGCTTCGGTCAGGGTCAGGCTGCGGGTACTGCGCTGGAACAGCCTGACGCCGAGCCGGGTTTCGAGCTTGGCCACGCTCTTGCCCACCGCGGCCGGGGTCAGGCTCAAACGCCGCGCGGCCTCGGCAAAACTGCCGACTTCGGCGCTGCGCACGAAGCATTCGATACTGCTGAAGGTTTCCATGGCGGCTCACTATAAACTTCTGGTTTACACAGACTATAGCGATTCCTATCTACACAGCACCTAATCCCAGGTCGATACTCGACTCCAACCACAAGGCGACCCGCCTTGGACTTTCTGGAGAAACTACATGACCACTCAATCCCTCAACGGCAAGGTCGCGCTGGTTCAAGGCGGCTCCCGCGGCATCGGCGCCGCCATCGTGCGACGCCTGGCCGCCGAAGGCGCCGCCGTCGCCTTTACCTACGTCAGCTCCGCCGCCAAGGCCGAAGCCTTGCAAGACAGCATTGCCCAGGCCGGCGGCAAGGCTTTGGCGATCCTCGCCGACAGCGCCGACGCCGCGGCCATTCGCCAGGCGGTCGGCCGCGCGGTGGAGACCTTTGGCCGCCTGGACATCCTGGTCAACAACGCCGGCGTCCTGGCCATCGGCCCGCTGGAAAACTTCAAACTGGAAGACTTCGACCGGACCCTGGCGATCAACGTGCGCAGCGTGTTCGTCGCCACCCAGGAAGCCGCCCGGCACATGGGCGAAGGTTCGCGCATCATCAATATCGGCAGCACCAATGCCGAGCGCATGCCCTTCGCCGGTGGCGGCCCCTATGCCATGAGCAAGTCGGCGCTGGTCGGCCTGACCAAGGGCCTGGCCCGCGACCTCGGGCCACGGGGCATCACCATCAACAACGTGCAGCCCGGCCCGGTCGACACCGACATGAACCCGGCCCACGGCGATTTCGCCGACAGCCTGATCCCGCTGATGGCCATCGGGCGCTACGGCCAGGCAGAAGAAATCGCCAGCTTCGTGGCCTACCTGGCGGGCCCGGAGGCCGGCTATATCACCGGCGCCAGCCTGACCATCGACGGCGGCTTCGGCGCCTGATCGACGCCCCACTAAAAACGCCGGACAACCTTCATCGGGTTGTCCGGCGTTTTTTGTAGCCGCTGCCTTCGCCCGCGGCTACAGGCTCAGCTCCACTGCAACTGCGGCAGGCCGCAAGCGGCCGGTTGGAAGCCTTTGAGCGAACGCAGGATGGCGTCGGCATGGGCGTACTTGGCATCCGCCATCGCCGGGTCGGGAATGGCGATCGCGGTCATCCCCGCGGCCTTCGCCGCAGTGACACCAAAGGGCGAATCCTCGAACACCAGGCAATCCTCGGGCGCCACGCCCAGGCGTCGCGCCGCGGTAAGGAAAATGTCCGGCGCCGGCTTGGCCGCGCCCACTTCCGGGTCGTCGGCGGTGACTATGGTGTCGAACAACGCGAACCAGTCGCCGTGCAAGGTGGTTTTCTGCGCGAAAGACTGGCGCGAAGAACTGGTGCCCACAGCGATCGGCACGTTGTTCGCCTTCAGGTGCTGGACCAGCTGCTGCGCCCCAGGCATCGCCAGCGCACGAGGAAAACGCTCGCGCATCAGCGGCTCGCGGATTACCAGGAACTCTTCCGGGGTGATTGGCAGATCCAGGGCTTCGACCACATAACGCGCCAGATCGGCGGCGCCGCGACCGATGATGTTCTGCTTGATACTCCAATCGAAGGTACGGCCATAACGATCGGCGATCAGTTGGGTCACCTCGGTGTAGATGCCTTCGGTGTCCAGCAGCAAACCGTCCATATCGAAAATCACGGCCTTGATCGGGCCCACATCATTCAACTGTGCATTCATCGCATCTGATCCGTTTGACAAAAACATCCCGGGGAGCGGCTCAGGTACGGCCCGTTTTACCCGATTAAAGGGTTCAGCAGCATAGCTGTGGCGCCCGACGGGGAGCAACCATGGGGCGCTTGCAGGCAGACAAAAGCCCGGACAAGGCAGGGCTCGGTCGTCGCTGCCTCTGAAGCGAATGAGCAAAACTAGCGCCCCGCGCGTCCGCTGCCGCCCCCAGGACCGCCAGTGCCACCGCCCGCGCTGCCGGTTCCGCCGCCGGCACCGCCACCCCCCATGACGGAACCATTGACCCCGGTTGAGCCCAGTCCATTGCCCTGGAAGGAAGAGCCGCGCAAATTATCGCTGCGAGAACGACTCTCGGTGACACCCACGCCATTACCGCCCAAGGCCCCCGGACGCAGCACTGTGCCGTTACCTGGAGTGCTCTCCCAAGACGGCGCGGACGCATTGGCCGGAGCCCGCTCGCCAGAAAGCGCCAACGCGGAAAAGCAGAAGAGCGACACCAGCGCGACCAGCACCAGGCTCAACAATTTGGCACGACTCACCTGGGGCCGACTCGACGTCTGCTCGGCATTGGCGTCCGCCAGGATCTGCGCTGGGTTCAGGGCATCCGTAGGAGATGGCAGCGGGTACTCGGGCGTTTCATCCCCGTCGCTATGCTTCGGATCATCGTTCATATGCACCTCACACCGCGCCTGCCGGCGTGTTGGAGACAGGCTTCAAGCACTGGGCTTGTGCGGCTCGTCTGCTTCATCGTCGTCACTCAGCGGCACCAGGGCGTCGTCCATCAGCGAGCCCGGGTCTTCATTGCCCGGATCGTTGACCAACGGCACACCCGAAGAGTCCAGCTCATGCTTGTCCACCGTTTCCAGGCTCATGACACACCTCGTCGATAGAATGATTCCGTCATTGAATTCGAGGGGCTGGAACGGCATTTGTTCCCATAAAAAAGCCCGGCGCGGGGCCGGGCTTTTTGCGCACTGCTGCCGAATCAATCGTGCTTGTGCTTGTGTTTATTCTTGTGTTTCTTACCGCCGCCGGAGTGATGGCCATCATCCCCCATGCTGCTGCCCAAGGCACCGCCCGCCGCACCACCCAGGCCTGCGCCGATGGTCGAACCCGTGCTGCCGCCCAGCTTGTTGCCGATCACCGAGCCACCGGCCGAGCCCAGGCCGCCGCCAATGGCCGCCTCGGTACGGCTACCTTTGCGGGCACCGACCGCACTGCCGGCTGCGCCACCAAGACCCGCGCCCACCGCGGCGCCAGTGCTGCCGCCAATCTGTTGGCCCACCACGTTGCCCAGCGCGCCGCCCAACCCGCCGCCGACCGCAGCGGTGCCATCACCGGCAGCCATCGCACCTTGTGCAGCCAGGAGCCCCAAAACCAGAGCAGGCAGTGTCAAACGCATGATGTAAACCTCGAAAAAGATGCTGAAGAGTCATTACTGAAGTGATGCCCGACCAAAGCTGAACGGCGACAGCAAAATGCAGCGATCCTTTTGGTCACGATGTTGGACCGTTTTTTGGCAAAGAGTTTTCCACCGGGCAAAAAGAAGCCCGCTGGGGGACGGGCTGATAGGATTTGCTTTAACGGATGGTTCGAGACTACTCAGTCGTTTGTGAATAATTCGTGAAAAGCCGCCACTCCTTGCAAGACGTCACTCGATGAATTCGTTCTTTGTGCCGAACGGCACGGCAAAATCCTCAGGTAACAAAAACCCCGCGCGATGGCGGGGTCGTTCTCGTGGCTGGCTACCTTCTCGCTGGAAGCGCCGTTTTCGGAAAAAACTTCGTCTGGCTCACTCTGAGCAATGCACTGGATCGGGCCTTGCCCGCCGATGCCTTGACCGGCGTATCGTTTTCAAAGGCTGCCTGACCGCAGCGCACCAGGTTGTTGATTGGGAACTCGTCCCCGTTGTCCTCGATAAAAGGATCGCTCATTTCCCTGCTCCCTCAACAACCGGACGATATCGGCAAGCACCTGATTGCCTGGAAAATATCGACCGTCACGGCGCTTTAGACTAGATGGTCATTTCGAGACTTCCTGTTCAGATCAGCGCAGACCGACGAATGGCTCAGGCCGGAAAAGGAGCCGATACCCACACCGGCCCCTGCCCGACAACCGTTCACCTAGACCTTGCGAGCGAAGTTGCTGGCGCCGAACCAATCGACCAGCACCACGGTTTCGTCCCCCACCACCCACGCGTCATGGCCTTTGGGCAGGGAGGTGATATCGCCCGGGCCGGCGATGATTTCGGTACCGTCGTCCATCAGAATCGCCAGCCTGCCCGCCACGTGATACTGAAAATGCGGCGCCTGGCAGCTCGGCGTCTGGGCCAATGGCCGGATATCGTTCGACCAGCGCCAGCCTGGCTTGAAGGTGAAGCGTCCCACCTCGCAATCGCCGATCTTCAGGATCTCCGCCTTGCCATTGGCAAACTCGCGAGTCTCATCCGGTTCGGCGAAAGATTTATGCTCGGTGACCTGTTCGTGCATGGACATGATCGTGCCCTCGATTGAGTGGTCGCAAAGCCCGCCGACGCCGGCAACAGCGCCCACGCCAGCGGACCGCCAGCATCGCCCCACCCGATGCACATGAATTATTTTAGACCTGAAACCGCCGGGAACCCGAGACAGGCGCTGAACGTGAACCCGCCGACCAAGACGGCGAAGCGTACGCGGAACTCCCGATCTCGGGCCGCCTGCGTTTTCAGTCTGCCTGAAAGCACAAAACCCCTGGCTTCTCGAGGAAACCAGGGGTTCTGCGTAGATCGAATATGGCGGTTGAGGAGGGATTCGAACCCTCGATACAGTTTCCTGTATACACACTTTCCAGGCGTGCTCCTTAAGCCACTCGGACACCCAACCGTGTCTCGTCAAACCGATTCAGTCTGTCGAGGCGCGCTAATGTAGTCGAAAGCTTTTCCGATGGCAAAGGTTTTTTTCAGAATTTTCATGCGCTTAAGGCGCTTCTGCGAATTTTCGACTTCGGCGTCGGTAAGCGCCATGGCAAACCGGCCAATCTCCGGCCTGGCCAAGAGCTATATAGAAGAGCCAATGCGCGCCCCAAGTGGCCGGCTACGCTTGTCCAGCCCTATAAGCGCTGACTCACCGGTCAGTCACGGCGCTTTACCTGATCGGTGACGGTGGGTAACGTCTGCCCCACTTCAATACAAGGAATTGCGTCATGAGTGAGTTGATTTCTTACCACCTCGAAGACGGTATCGCGACCCTGACCTTGAGCAACGGCAAGGTCAATGCCATTTCCCCCGACGTGATCGCCGCCTTCAATACCGCGCTGGATCAGGCCGTCGCCGATCGCGCAGTAGTGATCATCACCGGGCAGCCGGGCATTCTGTCGGGTGGTTACGATTTGAAAGTGATGACCGCCGGCCCCAAGGAAGCCGTGAGCCTGGTGACCTCGGGTTCGACCCTGGCCCGCCGCCTGCTGTCCCACCCCTTTCCGGTCATCGTCGCCTGCCCTGGGCACGCCGTGGCCAAGGGTGCGTTCCTGCTGTTGTCCGCGGACTACCGCATCGGCGTCGAAGGCCCGTTCAGCATCGGCCTGAACGAAGTGCAGATCGGCATGACCATGCACCACGCCGGCATCGAGCTGGCCCGTGACCGCCTGCGCAAGTCGGCGCTGCACCGCTCGGTGATCAACGGCGAGATGTTCGACCCACAAGGCGCAGTGGATGCCGGCTTCCTCGACAAGGTGGTGAGCGCCGAGGAACTGCAAGGCGCCGCGTTGGCCGCTGCGCGCCAACTGAAGAAGATCAACATGACCGCCCACAAGAACACCAAGCTGAAAGTGCGCAAGGCGCTGCTGGAAGTCCTGGACAACGCGATCATCCTCGATCAGGAACACCTGGGCTGAAGCCTGGGCCCGCTGTATGCCCGCCCGGCCCTCGCGCCGGGCTTTTTTATGCCCAGCGCCGAAAAAACCAGGCCGGGCGCTCTAGATCGGCACTGACCGAAGAGTCTGAAACATGCCCTTAAACATCGGCCATCTCCCTCTTCTATACAGGTAATTGCCGAAAACAGTGCACATCCGTACACTGCGCCACCTTTTGTCCGCGGTGAGCCTGTAGATGCTGTATCTGTTTCGTATGTTGTTGATGGGCCTGCATTTTATTGCCGCTGGCATTCTCGGCGTGGTGCTGGGGCTCTGCCGCCCGTTCAACCCGGATAACAGCCGCCTGTGTGCGCGCCTGTATGCGTGGCCGGCGATGTGCATCCTGCGCCTGCGGGTCAAGGCCGAAGTCGGGCCATTGATGGACAAGCCCAATAGCTGCGTGATCATCGCCAACCATCAGTCCAACTACGACCTGTTCGTGTTCGGCAACGTGGTGCCCCATCGCACGGTGTGCATCGGCAAGAAGAGCCTGAAATGGGTGCCGCTGTTCGGCCAGCTGTTCTGGCTGGCGGGCAACGTGCTGATCGACCGCGGTAATGCCCACAAGGCCCGTCGCTCGATGCTGACGACCACCCACACCCTGCAGAACAAGGACACCTCGATCTGGGTCTTCCCGGAAGGCACCCGCAACCTCGGCGAAGAATTGCTGCCTTTCAAGAAAGGCGCCTTCCAGATGGCCATTGCCGCCGGCGTGCCGATCGTCCCGGTGTGCGCCAGCAGCTACATCCGCCATATGCGCCTCAACCGCTGGCACGCCGGCAAGATCCTGATCCGCTCGCTGCCGGCGATCCCCACCGCCGGGCTGACCCTGGACGACATGCCGAGGCTGATCGAGCAATGCCGCGAGCAGATGCGCGAGTGCATCGAGGCAATGGACCGCCAGCTACAGATCGCCTGACCAGAGCCCGCCGCGTGCGGGCTTTTTATTGCCGGCGAACTCTACCCGGCGGGCTGACTCTGATCGGTCATGCAGGCTAAGCTGCACACCAGTCTCACTCCTCATTTCGATAAGAAGAAGCGAACAGGAACCATGGGTAGAGTTGTCGCCGCAGCAGTCTACAGCGCGGGTAAGAAAGTCACGGACATCACCCTCGACGAAGGGGCGGCCTGGGCGGCCAAACCCGGGCACTTCGTCTGGATCGGCCTCGAAGAACCCAACGCTCAGGAACTGGCCAACCTGCAACGCCAGTTCAACCTGCACGAACTGGCCATCGAGGACGCGCTGGAAAAGCACAGCCGGCCGAAACTCGAAACCTTCGGCGACGCGCTGTTCATCGTCACGTACTCCCCGGTGCGCGAAGCCGGCAAGCTGGAGTTCATCGAGACCCATATCTTCGCCGGCAACGGCTACATCATCACCGCCCGCAACGGCCACTCGCGCTCCTACGGTTTCGTGCGCCAACGCTGCGAGGCGCGGCCGCTGCTGCTCGAGCACGGTGAAGACTTCGTACTGTATGCGCTGCTGGATTTCGTCACCGAGAACTACCAGCCGGTCAGCGAGGCGATCCATGCCGAGATCGACGAACTGGAGCACAGCGTGCTGTGCAGCTCGCTCAACGAGCGGGATATCCAGCATCTGCACAGCCTGCGCCGCGATGTGTTACGCCTGCGCCGCCATGTAGCGCCGATGGTGGAAATCAGCGAAGAGCTGCAGAAGCTCAGCTTTCCGTTCATCGACAAGAACATGCGCCCATACTTTCGCGACGTGCAGATCCACGTCACCCGGCAGATGGAAGACCTGGCGACCCTGCGCGACATCGCCAGCCAGACCATCGAGATCGGCGTACTGCTGGAGGCTTCGCGCCAAAGCGTGGTGCAGCGCAAGTTCGCTGCCTGGGCGGCCATCCTCGCGTTTCCCACCGCGGTGGCCGGGATCTACGGGATGAACTTCGACAACATGCCCGAACTGAAGCTGCACTACGGCTACTTCGGCGTGCTGGCGTTCCTGGTGGTGGGATGCACGGGCTTGTGGGCAAGCTTCAAGCGCTCGGGGTGGCTGTGAACCCTTAGGGCGCTATCGCGAGCCCGCTCGCTCCTGCAAAGAGCGAGCGGGTGGTGTTCTTACTGCGCCTTGTGCGCCACGAAGCGCATCATCCACTCGGCCACCGTGCTGCCGTGATGATCCTTGTCCAGGCTGGCGATGCCCTTGCGATAGACCTGTTCGCCCAGGTGCTGCTGGCGTAGCTCCAGCAAGGCCCGCGAATAGTCGTGGATGAACTCCGGATGGCCCTGGAAGCACAGCACCTGATCGTTGATGTGGTAGGCCGCGAACGGGCAGAAATCGCTGGAGGCGATGACTGTGGCATTTTCCGGTAATGCGGTGACCTGGTCCTGGTGGCTGATCAACAGCGTCAGCTCTTCCACCACCGGGCTCATCCACGGCGCCTTGGCCGCCAGTTTGTAGTTGTGGGTACCCACACCCCAACCCTGGGTCGCGCGTTCGCTCTTGCCACCCAGCAGCAGCGCCAGCAACTGATGGCCAAAACACACGCCCAACAGTTTGTCGCCGCGCTGGTAACGCTTCAGCAAGTAAGTCTTGAGGGTTTGAATCCAGGGGTCGGTGCCGAAGGAGTCGGCCTTGCTCCCGGTGACCAGGTAGGCATCGAAACTCAGGTCGTCGCTTGGGTAGTCACCCTGCATCACGTTGTAGACCGAGAATTGGGCGGCAATCGGCTGCTGCGAAAACAGGCGCTGGAACATCTGCCCGTAACCCTGATATTGATCGACCAATTCTGGACGCAGGATGTCGGTTTCCAGAATGCAGATGCGTAGCGACATAAAAAATACCTGACACGATGATGGGAATAATGAACACCGCAGAGCCTGCCTCGAAACGCCCGGCCAAGGCAAGCCCCGCGATATATCACCTGGTTCCCGTCAGGCTCAGAACAATTGGCCCTTGGCGGCTTTTTCCAGCAGCAGCGCCGGCGGCGCGAAACGCTCGCCATATTGCTCGGCCAGGTATTGGGCGCGGGCGATGAAGTCCTTCAGCCCGTACTGGTTGATGAACTGCAAGGCACCGCCGGTCCAGGCGGCGAAGCCGATACCGAAGATCGAGCCGATATTGGCGTCGGCCGTCGAGCGCAGCACGCCCTCCTCCACGCAACGCACGGTTTCGATAGCCTGCACGAACAGCAGGCGGTCGCGTACGTCCTGCGGCGAGATCTGCCCGTCGGCCTTCTCGAAGCGGGTTTTCAGCTGGGGCCACAGGTGTTTCTGCCCACCGGCCGGATAGTCGTAGAAACCGCCGCCAGCAGCCTTGCCAGGGCGTTTGTATTCGTTGAGCAGCAAGTCGATCACGGCAAACGCCGGATGCACCGCCAGCGGCTTGCCTTCGGCTTGCAGATCCTTGGCGGTCTGTTGGCGGATATGGCTCATCAGGCTCAGGGACACCTCGTCGGAGATCGCCAGCGGACCGATCGGCATCCCCGCCTTGCGCGCTTCGGTCTCGATCATCGGCGCTGCTACGCCCTCGCCGAGCATGGCGATGCCTTCATTGGTGAAGGTGCCGAACACCCGCGACGTGAAGAAGCCGCGGCTGTCGTTGACCACGATCGGAGTCTTCTTGATCTGCAGGACGAAATCGAAACCGCGCGCCAGGGTTTCGTCACTGGTGTGCTCGCCCTTGATGATTTCCACCAGGGGCATTTTCTCCACCGGGCTGAAGAAATGCAGGCCGATGAACTTGCCCTGATCGGGCACCGCCCTGGCCAGGCCGCTGATAGGCAGCGTCGACGTATTGGAAGCGATCACCGCGTCGGCACCAACCACCTGCTGCGCGGCGCTGGAGACCTTGGCCTTGAGTTCGCGATCCTCGAACACCGCCTCGATGATCAGGTCGCAACCGGCCAGATCAGCGTCCTGCTCGGTGGTACGGATCCGCGCCAGCGTGGCGTCGCGCTGCTCGGCACTCAACTGGCCACGGGCGACCTTCTTGTCCAGCAGCGCCGCCGAATGGGCCTTGCCCTTCTCGGCCGCCGCCAGGCTGATGTCCTTGAGCACCACCTCAATACCGGCCACGGCACTGACATAGGCGATTCCCGCGCCCATCATCCCGGCGCCGAGCACCCCGACCTTTTTCGTCACATAAGGCGCGAAACCCTGGGGACGGGAGCCGCCGGCATTGATTTCGTTGAGCTGGAACCAGAAGGTGCCAATCATGTTTTTCGCCACCTGGCCGGTGGTCAGCTCGGTGAAATAGCGGGTCTCGATCAACTGCGCGGTATCGAAGTCGACCTGGGCCCCTTCCACCGCCGCGCAGAGGATTTTCTCCGGCGCCGGCAGACAGCCCTGGGTCTTGCTGCGCAGGATCGACGGCGCGATGGCCAGCATCTGCGCGACCTTCGGGTGCGACGGCGTACCGCCGGGGATCTGGTAACCAGCCACGTCCCAGCGCTGCTTGGCCGTGGGGTTGGCCAGGATCCACGCCCGGGCCTTGGCCAGCAGGTCGTCGCGGTCGCTGGCCAAGGCGTCGATCAGGCCCGCCTGCAACGCCTGCTGCGGCCGTACCTTCTTGCCTTCCAGCAGATACGGCAAGGCCTTCTCCAGGCCCAGCATGCGCACCATGCGCACCACCCCGCCGCCGCCCGGCAGCAGGCCGAGGGTGACTTCCGGCAGGCCGACCTGCAGCGATTGTTCGTCCAGGGCAATGCGCTGATGACAGGCCAGGCAGATCTCCCAGCCACCGCCCAGGGCCGCGCCGTTGATCGCCGCCACTACCGGCTTGCCCAGGGTTTCCAGGGCCCGCAGCTGGCCCTTGAGGGTCAGCACCATGTCGTAGAAGGCCTGGGCCTCGGGCTTGCCGACCTTGATCAGCTCGTTGAGATCGCCGCCGGCGAAGAAAGTCTTTTTCGCCGAGGTGACGATCACCCCGGCAATCGACTCCTGCTCGGCCTGCAAACGGGCAACGCTGGCGGCCATGGCTTCGCGGTACACCGCGTTCATGGTGTTGGCGCTCTGGCCCGGCATGTCGATGGTCAGGACGACGATCTGGTCCTGGCCCTTTTCGTAACGGATGGCATCGGTCATGAAAGTGTTTCCTTGAAGTCAGGGCTCAGAGGCGTTCGATGATGGTGGCGATACCCATGCCGCCGCCGACGCAGAGAGTCGCCAGGCCATAACGCTGGCGGCGCGCTTCCAGTTCGTCGAGCAGGGTGCCGAGGATCGCGCAGCCGGTGGCGCCCAGCGGATGGCCCATGGCGATGGAACCGCCGTTGACATTGACCTTGGCCGGATCGATGGCCATGTCCTTGATGAACTTCAGCACCACCGAGGCAAAAGCCTCGTTGACCTCGAACAGGTCGATGTCCTCGACCCGCAGCCCGGCCTTGGCCAGCGCCTTGCGCGTGGCCGGCGCCGGGCCGGTGAGCATGATGGTCGGATCGGTGCTGGTGACCGCCGTGGCGACGATCCGCGCCCGCGGCTTGATCCCCAGCGCCTGGCCCTTGGCCTCGGAGCCGATAAGCATCAGCGCCGCGCCGTCGACTATCCCTGAGCTGTTGCCCGGGGTGTGCACATGGCGGATGCGCTCGACATGGCTGTAGACCCGCAAGGCGGTAGCGTCGAAGCCCATCTGGCCGATCATCTCGAAACTGGGCTTGAGCTTGCCCAGGCCCTCGAGGGTCGAGTCGGCACGAATGAATTCATCGTGATCCAGCAAGACGATGCCGTTCTGGTCCCGCACCGGCACCAGGGACTTGCTGAACGCCCCCGCCGCCCTGGCCCGCGCGGCCTTTTGCTGGGACTGCAAGGCAAAGGTGTCGACATCCTCGCGGCTGAAGCCCTCCAGGGTGGCGATCAGGTCCGCGCCGATGCCCTGCGGGGTGAAATGACTGTGCATGTTGGTTTGCGGGTCGAGCACCCAGGCGCCGCCGTCACTGCCCATGGGCACCCGCGACATCGACTCGACGCCGCCGACCACCACCAGGTCCTCGAAGCCGGAGCGCACTTTCATCGCGCCCAGGTTCACCGCCTCAAGCCCCGAGGCGCAGAAACGATTGATCTGCACCCCGGCTACGCTGACGTCCCAGTCGGCGACCAACGCCGCGGTCTTGGCGATGTCGGCGCCCTGGTCGCCGATCGGCGTCACGCAGCCAAGCACGATGTCGTCGACCTGGCTGGTGTCAAGTGCGTTGCGCCGTTGCAGGGCATCGAGCAGCCCGGCCAACAGGTTCACCGGTTTGACGCTGTGCAGGGCGCCGTCGGCCTTGCCTTTGCCGCGGGGGCTGCGTAATGCATCGAATATCAAAGCCTGGGTCATGACGTCCTCGAACCGCTGTGCAGATGAATGATGACAGGGCTCTCACTCTTGGCTGTGCCGACAGCGGATTCAATGACCGATGCGCTCATCGACCTTGACGGCCACGCTCAGACGAACGGTAGTGAGCTAAGGGATTGCCCCTTGCTGATAACCAAGGTGTCTAGACAAAGGGCGGGCAAGAAGGTGGCAAAACGCCTCATGCGTTTTTAAAAGCGTTCGCCTATTAGCTGATATGAAATGGATCTAAGCCAAGGGTTACAAGGCCCCTAAGGTGGAAACTGTAGCCAGTGAATCGTTGCAGCCGGGTCTTGCCGGTGCACGCGTAAGAAAAGGGACACATCGCCTGACCATAGTGAAGCGGCAGGCATGCATTTGATGTTCAGGAATAACAACAAAAGGCATTCAGCCATGTTCAAGCATTCGAAAGTTCGTCAAGCGGGGCTCATCCTGTTCGCCACCACCTTGCTGCTGATCTTGCCGAATCTCACCAAAGTGATCGGCTAGAGGCGTGGCCATCCTGCCACGTTGTCGGCTCTTTATGCTCCGGTTCGCTACCGGGGCCGGCGCTTGTGTGCCACTCTCCCTGACGCCGCGACCGCGCTGAGCCAGCGTTTCGTCGCGCCTTACCGCAAACTCCTCTCGAAACACCCGACACCAGCCGCACAGCGGCATTCCCCCACGCGACGGAACGGCGATCAATTGAAATCTCTCATCATCCTGTGCAGCGCCCTGCTCCTCTCCACCCCTGTGCATGCCGCGCAGTTGACCCTGGAGCTGGGGGCCGCCAGCCGCACCTGGCAAACCGAGGAACTGCTCAAGCATCCCCAGGCCCGCACCATTGCCGTCAAGGACGATGTCTCGTACAAGCGCGACATGAGTTACCGCGCAGTGCCGATCTCGGCCCTGCTCACCGGCATCAAGGCCGGCGACCATCTGCAAGCCGTCGCCCTGGACGGCTTCGCCGCCGAATTGCCCGCCGCGCCCCTGCTCGGCACAGCCGGCGCCCAGGCCTGGCTGGCCATCGAGGACCCAGCCAAGCCATGGCCGCCCCTGGCCGCCGACAAGCCCAGCGCCGGGCCTTTCTACCTGGTGTGGACCAATCCCCAGGCCGGGCATGTCAGCCCCGAGCAGTGGCCGTTCCAGGTGGCGAGCCTCAAGCGCCTGGCGCCGGTGGCCGAACGTTTCCCGGTCCTGCTCCCGGACCCGCAACTGGCGGCCGGCGACCCGGTGAACCAGGGCTTCGCCCTGTTCCAGAAGAACTGCCTGGCCTGCCATCGCCTCAACGGTGCCGGAGACTCGCAGTTCGGCCCGGACTTGAACATCCCCTACAACCCCACCGAGTACTTCGGCGCGGACTTCCTCAAGCGCTACATCCGCGACCCACAGAGCCTGCGCCGCTGGCCACAGGCGAAGATGCCGGCCTTCTCGAGCAGCGTGCTGCCGGACTCGGAGCTGGAGTTGCTGGTGGGGTATCTGAAACACATGGCCGGGCGTAAACAGGCCGCTCCGTGAAACTTGGGGGTGATGACTATCAACGGTATAGCCAGACTCGATTTCACCGCTGGGGCAAAACTGCGCAGAATTCGCTGCAACAGCGCAAATGACTTCAACCACGCGGCGAAGTCGATGCCCCACCCTTCATGGCGCCCCTGGCAGCCGGGTCCGGAATGTCCCCGACCGGTTCCCTCTCCTACCGGTCTTCCCTTTTGGCTACCCTGCTCGGGTGGCCTTTTTTTTGCCTGCATCCGCCGGAGCGAGGCTGGCCTGCGATCGGGGCAGCGCTTCTACAAAGGGTTGGCGGAAACGAAATCGGCCGGCCCGAAGGCCAGCCGATGCTGAGTCTTCACGCTATTCATGGCACTAGACGAGTCGCCCTCGAACCTCCTGCTTCACGCCCCAACCTTCAATGATCCCGCCCAGCGGCGCGACCACCGCTTCGAAATCCTGCTCGAAGTCCCCGATGCCGCCGTAGGTGGCGTACATCACCTTGCTCAGCTCCAGGTACCAGGCGCCGTCGTCGCGCACGCTGACCTGCGCATTCAAGGATTCACCGCGAAAATGCCCCGCCGCCCTGCGTGCCCGCTCCTCGTCCGGGAAAATGGCGTAGAACTCGATGGGATGGAATCGTGAAAAGTCGAAACCGCCTTCTTTCATGCGGCGCAGCACGCTGCTGCTGATGTCTTCTTGATAGGCTGTGCTCATGAAACGTCCTCCTCAAACCGATGGATAGACTTTCCGTACTCCCTGCCTGTCACCGCACGGTACAGGCCTGCGGCGAGAAGATCGCCGCCAGGAAACAAGCATGTAGCTGACAAGACCAGACCTTAGCGATTCATTCGCTGATCTCGAATGCAGATTAGCGCCAAGACACAGGCGCTGCCAAGATCTGGTTCAAGCCCGGTAGAGCGTTGCGCGTCAGGGATCAAATCGGCGTGATACTGAGGATCTGGATACTGTTCTGATCTTTCAGGCTCTTGACCGTAGGGTCGTCGGTACGCCCCTCCAGATCATTGAGGTCAAGCTTGGCCGGGACCGGCAGAAGCTTTGCCCGAATCAATTGTGCCGCCCGCTCCATGCTGGGCTGTTGCTCACAGTCGAATTGCTCCACGGACTGGACACCATGATCGTCGACGAAAACGATTTGCCATTTGTGCATCAGTGCCTCCTTGAGAGAGCCCCTGGATGGGCCCACAAGATGTCGACCCCGCAGCCTGGACAAACGTTCGCCGGCGATATGAAAAAGGCCGCCTTACGGGCAGCCTTTTTTAAGCACGCGGTGCTTACTTCTCGGCGCGCGCCTTCAATGCCTTGAGGGTGTTGAACGGCGCGTCCACGACAAACTTGTTAGCCAGCCAGGACGGCACACTGCCGCCCGGCTCCGTGTGGACCTGATAGGTCACTTCGACCTGGTCCGCGCCCTTGGGCACGAACTTCCAGAAGCCTTCGACCTGGGCCACCCGCACGAAACCTTTTTCCTCGGGAATGTAGGTCGGCACGCCTTCGAGCTTACGGGTCAGACTGCCGTCGGCACCTTCGCTGGTGGTGACGTGCAGCACCGAATCACGCGGCGTGACCGGCCACGGGGTATTGAATTGGGTGTAGGTCCAGCTCTGGTCGCCTTCGTGCTTGAGCAGCTTCTGCGACTTGCATTCGTGAATCCAGGCACAGGCGCCCGCGACGTCGTCCTGCAGCGCACGCAGCTTGGCCACACTGGTTTTCATCGTGGTCACGCCACGGTAGGCCTTGTATTTGGAGCCGGCCACTTCGCTCAAGGATACCTTGATGCCGTCTTCGTCCTTGGCCGTTTGCCAATCTTCGGCGTGGGCGGTTGCCGAGAGCAGAACGGTCAACCCACAGAGCACAGCAATTCGATGCAGCGAACCCATTGTCTTATTCCTTATTGTTGAAGTTCCGTTCATTGAGACGCTTCACGCCGCCGTCATTTTTTCCCACCAGCCCAGTAAACGCACAGCCTCTTCCTGACTGTTGCCACAGACCTCGACGTCCGCCTGGAACGCACCGCAGACGGCAGGCCGTTCGGGCAGGCCGAACAAACCGCACAGCTGTTCGACAGAAAGATGGATGCAACGTTCTCCGGCCGGTTTGCCATGGGGCATTCCGGGAATCGGGGTACTGATGGAAGGGGCAATGCAACAGGCGCCACAGCCTTCACGGCAGTTCATGACGACAAGCTCCTCGCGACGGGCAAAGTGTTGAATGACGCGGACTAGAGTAACCGCTAAAACAGCCGTTTGAAATTGGCCGCACCGTGGTTTTTGCGTTCAGGCTCGCGTGACTGACCAGTCTCCGACAAAGTGTCAGCTCCGCGGGTCACAGCCAGGGAGAAGGTTTATTGCTTGAACTCGAAATCCAGCGCCGCGCCTTCCACTTCACGCCGCTCTTCGTTACGCAGTTGCAACTGCATTTCGTTGCTCAGCAAGCGGCCGTTGAGCTGGAACGGGCTATCTTCCTTGGGCTTCTCGCCGAACATCGGCGGCAGCAACGGAGTGCGCTTGGGCAGGTTGACCGAGCCGATGGGCTGCAATTGCTTGACCATTTCCGGCGGCAGGCTCAGGTCCACGTTGGCCGAGGGCAAAGGCATCTTGGCGATCTCGCTGGCCGACTTGGACTTGGAGGCGATCGGCGCACGCTTTTTCACGGGCTTGGACTTATTGGTCCCCGCCACCTTCTTTACCGGTGTCGACTTCTTGGCTGACGCGGTTTTCGGCGGTTTGCCCGTGGTGCTCGTTGCAACCTTGTCCTGGGCCGAGGCCGCAAGGACAGTGACCGGACCAACGGCACTCAAGACACAAGCCAATACCCAGGCAACAGGAAAAATCGCTTTCATAAAGGGCAACAGGATCGGCGGCAAAGAGCCATATGCTCGCTTGTTGATCGCGTGAAAACAAGCGCGGTGGCCAATCCGTCAAAAACCGCCCGCAGCCTCCTGGCACAATTGGCTGGCCAGCATGCCCAGGGTCATCAGGGCCCGCTCGGCCTCGCGGTTCCACGGCGTGCCGCAGTTGAGCCGAATACAGTGGTTGAACTGCTCGGTATTACTGAAGATCAGCCCCGGCGCGATACTGATGCCCTGCTGCAACGCACGAACGTGCAGTTCCTGGGTATTGACCCGCCCCGGCAGGCTGACCCAAAGAATGAAACCACCGTTGGGCCGGGTAATCTGCGTACCTTCCGGAAAGTACTGCTGCACCGCCAGCTGAAAGGCGCTGAGGTTCTTGCGGTACTCCTGGCGGATGTAACGCAGGTGCCGGTCGTAACCGCCGTTCTCCAGGTAGGCCGCGACGCCCATCTGCGTGACGCTGCAAGCCGAGTGGGTACTGAAGGTCTGCAAGCGCTGGATTTCCTGCTGGAACTTGCCGGCGATCATCCAGCCAATACGCACACCGGGCGACAGGGTCTTGGAAAAGCTCGAGCAATAGATCACCCGGTCCAGCCGGTCATAGGCCTTCAGCGCCTTGGTACGGCCGACTTCGAACATCAGCTCGCCATAGATATCGTCTTCGACGATCTGGATATCGAAGTCCGAGGCCAGGCGCAGCAATTGTTTTTGCCGTTCTTCCGGCATGGTCCCGCCCAGCGGGTTGCTCAGGCGCGTGGTCAGCACCAGGGCCTTGATCGACCACTGGTTGGCCGCCAGTTGCAGCGCCTCCAGGCTCATGCCCGTGGAGGGGTCGCTGGGAATCTCGATGACCTTGAGCCCCAGCAGGTCGGCCAGTTGCAGCAGGCCGTAGTAAGTCGGCGACTCGGCGGCGATCAGGTCGCCCGGACGGGTCAGCACGCGCAACGACATCTGCAGCGCATCCACGCAACCGTGGGTGATCACCACCTCGGACGGGTCGACCACCACGCCGGCGTCGCGCATGCGGATCGCCACTTGCCGGCGCAGCGGCTCGAAACCGGGGCTGAACATGTAGCTGAAGGCGCGCGGGCTATGGAAACGCGTGACCTTGGCCAATTGCTGATGCAGCGCCCGCACTGGCAGATAATCGACGCTGGGCACCGCGGCGCCCAGCGGAAACACGCCTTCACGGCGCGACTCCACCAACACCTGATGAATGATGCTGCTGCGAGTCACCAGGCCTGGTCGCTCGACCCGGGCGATGTCCGGGGTCGGCGCGGTCAGCGCCGGGGTCTGGTGCACGTAATAGCCGGACTGCGGCCGCGCACGGATCAACCCCTGGTCTTCGAGGTTGGCATACGCCTGGAGCACCGTCGCATGGCTGACGTTGAGCTGCGAACTCATCTTGCGCACGGAGGGGACACGTTCACCCGGCTGGTACACGCCACGGCGGATATCTTCAGCCAGTTGCTGAGCGATACGTTGATAGAGCAAGAGATTGGTCATGACGCTGCACTCGATTTCACCGGCATTTTATTCTTGTGGATGACGATACCGGAACAGTTCATAAGTGTACTGGGACAGTTAACACAATAGTCGACCATACAGGGCAGTGTCAGCAAAAACTGTACTGTTTTGTGTGCCCATTGTCAGGCACAAAAAAACCCGGTTTCTCGAAGGAAACCGGGTTGTCGGGACGGGCCTTATTTTAGCGGGCCGCGCCCAGCTGGCCCTTCTCGTCGGAGAAGACGATTTCCACCCGACGGTTCTGCGCCCGTCCGCGTTCCGAGGCGTTGACCTCGACCGGGTAATCGTCGCCGTAGCCTTCGACCTGGATACGCTTTTCGTCGACGCCCAGGTCCGCCAGGACATCGGCCACAGCCTGAGCCCGGTCGCGGGACAGTTTCAGATTGCCCTGCTTGTCGCCGGTGTTGTCGGTATAGCCCTCGATCCGCACCACGCGCTTGGGGTTCAGCTGGAGGAACTGCACGACCTTCAGCACGGTGCGGTTGGCCGAACTCTTGAGTTCCGCCTCGCCGGTGTCGAACAAGACGTCGCCCAGGGTCATCACCAGCCCGCGATCGGTCTGGGTGGTGGCCAGGCTGGCAATCTGCTCTTCCAGCCACTTGCCCTGTTGCTGCACGCTCAGCAACTTCGCTTCGCGCAGGGCCAACTGCAGGCGCTGGCGCTCCAGTTCGAGTTTGGCCGCCTGCTCCTGGTTCAGCGCCTGGTTGGTGTGCTCGCGGGCAATTTCGCTGTAGCGCTGGCTGAGGTAGGCGTAATGCACCACATCCGCACCGCTGCCCCAGTAGCTGGACAGGCGATCGGCGCGGGCCAGGGACTCCCCGGCACGGATCACATCCTTGGGCGCGATGCGCAGTACGTTGGAGTCTTCCTTGACCTTCTGGAAGTCGTTGCCGGCCTGCTCCAGCGCCGCTTCGCTGCGCTGCCCCGCACAGCCGTAGAGGCCGGCGCAAGCGATCAGCAACACACCACTCACTACCTGGGTCAGACGAATCATTGGGCATCTCCCAGTTGCTTGCGCAGACGAGTGATGCGGGTCTGGAGCAGGTTCAGTTGTTCCTGGCTTTTCAGGGTCAGGACCCGGGCCTCGGCCAGCCGCGCATCCAGTTCCGCCTGCTCGGCACGCATGCGCGCGTGCTTGAACGACTCTTCCTGCAGGTTGCGCTGGGCGCGGGCGAATTTGTCTTCGGCCAGTTTCATCTCCGGCACATCCTCTGCCGTGGCCCCGACTGCCTTGGCCTGGGCCAGGGTTTGCTCGGTCAGGCGCATTTGTTCATTCGGCGCCGGATCGGCTGCACAACCCGCCAGAGCCAGAACGGCCAGGGCAGCGAAAAGAGGTCGAATACTCACAAGAAATCCCTACTGTTTGGGGGTGCCGACAGGTTGCTGCAACTGTGCCTTCCAACGCTCGAGATTGCGCTGCAGCACGGTTTCCGTCAGACCGGACGCGGGCAATTCTGTCATCTTTTTTGCCAGCTGTCCGCGCAACCATGGGTCGTTGCAGGCGGAGTTATGGGAGACGGCCAGGAACAGCCCGGGTTTGTCGGCGGGCTGGGGGAAAGCCAGCAGATCGTTGGCCATGCCCAGCGACTGGGCCAGGGCCGTGCCGGCGTAGCGTCCAGCGAGGACGTACTCCACCTCCCCCAGCAGCAGCTTCTGGAACGCCTGGGTCAGATTCGGCATGCGCGCCAGGCTCAATTGCTCCTTGGCGAAGGCCTCGAAGGACGGCGTCAGGCGTGCCCTTTCCGACAGCGCGCCAGAGTGCCCGTGCAAGTCCGACGGCTGGCTATAGCTCAGCGCCGAGCCTTTGCGGGTCCAGACCAGGAAGTCGTTTTCCAGCAACGGCGGGTGGATGTAGTCCAGCGCGTCCAGCTCGCTCACGGTCAGCGGCGCGTCGGCCAGCATGTCCATGCGCCCGCTGCGCACTTCGTCGAGAGCGGCGGAGCGTTTACCGGCATACAACACTTCGACCTTGATCCCCAGTTCCTGCGCCACCTGTTGCAGCAGGTCGGCGCTCGCACCGATCAGGTGGACGGGATCCTGCGGGTCGCGCCACAGATACGGCGGAGCGTCCGGGCTGCCGGTCACCACCAGGCGCTCGCACTTGCCGGCGGCCAGCGACAACAACGGCATCAGGGTCAGTCCCAGCAGCACTGACAGGCCTCCCAGGCGGCGCAGTTCCATGGCGAAATTCTCCCACTCAAATCCCAGACAATAAAAAAGCCCGGCCAAAAGACCGGGCTCTTTATAAGTGAAGCCGCTGGATTAGACCAGCTTCTCCAGCTCAGGTACGGCTTCGAACAAGTCCGCTACCAGGCCGTAATCGGCAACCTGGAAGATCGGCGCTTCTTCGTCCTTGTTGATCGCAACGATCACCTTGGAGTCTTTCATACCGGCCAGGTGCTGGATCGCGCCGGAGATACCGACGGCGATGTACAGCTGTGGCGCAACGATCTTGCCGGTCTGGCCGACCTGCATGTCGTTCGGTACGAAACCTGCGTCGACCGCGGCGCGCGAAGCGCCCACGGCTGCACCCAGCTTGTCGGCCAGGGCGTACAGGTGCTTGAAGTTGTCGCCGTTCTGCATGCCGCGGCCGCCGGAAACGACGATCTTGGCAGCGGTCAGCTCAGGACGGTCGGACTTGGCCAGCTCTTCGCTGACGAAGCTGGAAGTGCCGGCGTTGTGAGCAGCGGCAACCGATTCAACGGCAGCCGAACCACCTTCAGCGGCAACCGGATCGAAACCGGTGGCACGCACGGTGATCACTTTGATCGCAGCGGTCGATTGCACGGTAGCGATGGCGTTACCGGCGTAGATCGGACGCTTGAAGGTATCAGCGCTTTCTACCGAGATGATCTCGGAGATCTGGTCAACGTCCAGCTGGGCAGCAACGCGCGGCAGGATGTTTTTGCCGTTGGAAGTAGCGGCAGCCAGGATGTGGCTGTAGCCCTTGCCCAGTTCAGCGACCAGCGGAGCGACGTTTTCCGGCAACTGATGCGCGTAGGCAGCATTGTCAGCGTTCAGGACTTTGCTCACACCAGCGATTTTCGCGGCGGCTTCAGCCACGGCGCCAGCGCCCTGGCCTGCAACCAGAACGTGGATGTCGCCGCCGATTTTGGCAGCGGCAGCCACGGTGTTCAGGGTGGCCGGAGCCAGCACCTTGTTGTCGTGTTCGGCGATTACCAAGATAGTCATGATCAGATTACCTTCGCTTCGTTTTTCAGTTTCTCGACCAGTTCAGCCACCGACTTGACCTTGATACCCGCGCTGCGTGCAGCCGGCGCTTCGACTTTCAGGGTCTTGTTGGTGGAGGCGGTGGAAACGCCCAAAGCGTCCGGAGTCAGCGTCTCGAGAGGCTTCTTCTTGGCTTTCATGATGTTTGGCAGGGACGCGTAGCGCGGCTCGTTCAAACGCAGGTCGGTGGTGACGATCGCTGGCAGTTTCAGGGAAACGGTCTGCGCGCCGCCGTCGATTTCGCGGGTCACGGCAACGCTGTCGCCGGAGACTTCGACTTTCGAGGCGAAAGTGCCCTGACCGTAGCCGCTCAGTGCAGCGAGCATCTGGCCGGTCTGGTTGTTGTCGCTGTCGATGGCCTGTTTGCCCAGGATCACCAGCTGAGGCTGTTCCTTGTCGACCACGGCCTTGAGCAGCTTGGCCACGGCCAGGGAAGTCAGGTCTTCAGCGGATTCGACGAGGATGGCGCGGTCGGCACCCAGAGCCAGCGCGGTACGCAGCTGTTCCTGAGCGGTGGACGGGCCGATGGAGACGACGACGATTTCAGTCGCAACGCCTTTTTCTTTCAGGCGTACGGCTTCTTCCACTGCGATTTCGCAGAAAGGGTTCATCGACATCTTGACGTTGGCGAGGTCGACGCCGGAATTGTCCGCCTTGACGCGAACCTTGACGTTGTAATCGACAACGCGTTTGACAGCTACAAGAACCTTCATGGATTCCTCGTTACTCTCCGGTGAAAAGAAAGTCGCCTAGGCGAACCTGGCGGTTGATGCTCATCGGGCACAAGGGCACCTCTAAAAACGCTGGCATTGACTCTTGCAACAGCAGACAGATGACCCTGCTCACGGGATGACGACCGTTCGTCAGTGGCGACTGACCGGTCATTCTTTATCGCGGCGTGTAAACTGCGCGCTCAATCCGCGCCTTGCGTCACCTTTACTGCCTTCGCCCTGTCTTTAGAGGTGCTCTTGAAACCAACAGTCAGCCTACGGCGAGCGCAAAACCGACCGTATCTTGACCGGAACACCTATTCTGGTCAATACGCCAAAATGGCCAGTCATAAGCCGCGCTTCTTTGATTTACATGGGCTCCAGCAAATTCAAACAAACGTTTGTATTGGACGCTAGGAGTGGTGTAGATATAATGCGCCGCCCAGAGAGAAAGGCGGGTCGTTCATTGTTCCCTCCCCTGCAAGGCGGAGAAAATCATCGATGCGACACCCAACCTCCAATTAGAAAAAACCGTTGAGCCTTGAGTAGGAGATAGCCTAGTGGAACGCGAATACATGGAATTCGACGTGGTCATCGTCGGTGCCGGCCCCGCTGGCTTGTCCGCCGCCTGCCGACTGAAGCAGAAGGCCGCCGAAGCCGGTAAGGAAATCAGCGTCTGCGTGGTCGAGAAAGGCTCCGAAGTCGGTGCTCATATCCTGTCCGGCGCGGTATTCGAACCACGGGCCCTGAACGAACTGTTCCCGGACTGGAAGGAACTCGGCGCGCCGTTGAACACGCCGGTTACCCGCGACGATATTTTCGTGCTGAAAAACGCCGAAAGCGGGCAAAAGGTTCCTGACTTCTTTGTGCCCAAGACCATGCACAACGAAGGCAACTACATTATCTCCCTGGGCAACCTGTGCCGCTGGCTGGCCCAGCAGGCCGAGAACCTGGGCGTGGAAATCTACCCGGGCTTCGCCGCCCAGGAAGCGCTGTTCGACGAGAACGGCGTGGTCCGCGGGATCATCACCGGCGACCTGGGCGTCGACCGCGAAGGCAACCCGAAGGAAGGCCTGTACACCCCCGGCATGGAACTGCGCGGCAAGTACACCCTGTTCGCCGAAGGCTGCCGCGGCCACATCGGCAAGCAACTGATCAAGCGCTTCAACCTGGACAGCGACGCCGATGCCCAGCACTACGGCATCGGCCTCAAGGAAATCTGGGAAATCGACCCGGCCAAGCATCAGCCAGGCCTGGTGGTGCACACCGCCGGCTGGCCGCTGGACATCATGGGCACCGAGAACACCGGCGGTTCGTTCCTTTATCACCTGGAAAACAACCAGGTGGTGGTCGGCCTGATCGTCGACCTGTCCTACAGCAATACCTACCTGTCGCCGTTCGACGAATTCCAGCGCCTCAAGCACCACCCGGTGCTCAAGCAATACCTGGAAGGCGGCAAGCGCATCAGCTACGGCGCGCGGGCTATCTGCAAAGGCGGCCTGAACTCGCTGCCGAAGATGGTGTTCAAGGGCGGCGCGCTGATCGGCTGCGACCTGGGCACCCTGAACTTCGCCAAGATCAAGGGCAGCCACACCGCCATGAAGTCCGGCATGCTCGCCGCCGACGCCGTGGCCGACGCGCTGTTCGCCGGCTCCGAAGGCGCCGACGAGCTGAACACCTATGTCGAGGCGTTCAAGTCCAGCTGGCTGTACGAAGAACTGTTCGCCAGCCGCAACTTCGGTCCGGCGATCCACAAGTTCGGCGCGATCGTCGGCGGCGGTTTCAACTGGATCGACCAGAACATTTTCGGCGGCAAGCTGCCGTTCACCCTGCACGACACCAAGCCGGACTACGCCTGCCTGAAGCTGGCGGCGGACTGCAAGAAGATCGACTACCCGAAACCGGACGGCAAGCTCAGCTTCGACAAACTCAGCTCGGTGTTCATCTCCGGCACCAACCATGAAGAAGAGCAGCCTTGCCACCTGAAGCTGACCGATCCGAGCATCCCGCTGAACAAGAACCTGCCGCTGTACGACGAGCCGGCCCAGCGCTACTGCCCGGCCGGGGTGTATGAAGTGATCACCAAGGAAGACGGCGAGAAGCGCTTCCAGATCAACGCGCAGAACTGCGTGCACTGCAAGACCTGCGACATCAAGGACCCGGCCCAGAACATCACCTGGGTCACGCCGGAAGGCGCGGGCGGCCCGACTTACCCGAACATGTAAGGCATCCGCTTGATAAAAAGGCTCCCGAATGGGGGCCTTTTTCATATCCGCGATTAGGTATCGCCTGGACGGACCTCACCGCAAAGCGCTGCCAGCCCATCAAGCCGCGCGCTCATCCCCCGGGTTGCGCTCGAAATAGCGCTTGTACTCGCGGCTGAACTGCGAGGTGCTCTGGTAAC
Organism: Pseudomonas chlororaphis; assembly: GCF_001921865.1. Classification (GTDB taxonomy): domain Bacteria; phylum Pseudomonadota; class Gammaproteobacteria; order Pseudomonadales; family Pseudomonadaceae; genus Aquipseudomonas; species Aquipseudomonas chlororaphis_D. The sequence continues at coordinate 310,939 of NZ_MSCT01000008.1, read as the reverse complement.
CCACCCGATGCGCCACCTGGGCCACGCCCAGTCCCTCCCCCAACAGCAACTGCTGGGCCTTGAGCAGGCGCAAGCGCTTGAGGTACTGCACCGGCGACAGCAGCGTGCTGCGTTTGAAGTGTTCGTGGAAGGTCGAAGCGCTCATGTTCGCGCAACGGGCCAGGGTCTCGACGTTCAGCGGCTCGGTGTAATGCTCGTGCAGGTGGTTCAGCGCGCCGGAGATCCGGGCAAACCGCCCATGCTGCTCCACCAGGGCGCGCAACACATCGGCCTGGGGCCCGCGCAACACCGTGAACATCAACTCGCGCAAGCGCGCCTGGCCCATGACCTTGCACTCCAGAGGATCGTGCAGGCAGCGCAGCAGCCGCTCCACGCAACCGCGCATGGTGTCGTCGAGTACCACCGAGGTCATGGACTCCGGGGTCTGCGCCTGGATATCGCGCCCCGCCACGGCCCCCATCGCCAATACCAGTTCGCCCAGCAACACCCGGTCGATGGCGATGGACACCCCGAACAACGGCGCGTCGGGCATGGCGAAGGTCTCGCACTCGAAGGGCACCGAGAGGGCCTGGATCAGGTAATGCCCGGCGCCGTACTCCAGGACCCGCGGCCCCAGGTACGCCAGCTTGCTGCCCTGGACGATGATCATCAGGCTCGGCTCGTAGATCTGCGGACCGCGGGCCACGTCGCGGCTGGCCCGCAGCACCTTGACCCCGGGCAGGTGCGTGGAGGCGAAACCTTCGCGGCTCGCAAGGGGCTGGATCAGGGATACCAGGGTGGCATTGGCATCAAGATGGCGGGTCAACAGCATGGCGAAAACTTCACGGAAAAAGGGATAAAAACATCATCGCAGGTCTGCACGCCAATACCGCGGGCAAATCGCCGATGGCGGAGGAATAGGCATGACATGCCGAGGAATCGCCATGTTCGCGCCAGGGGGCGACGCCGAGAATGGCCCACCTCACCTGTCAGTGCTTTTGCGAGGTTCATCATGTACACCGCCATCGGTTATGCCGCCCAGTCCGCCACCACGCCCCTCGCGCCCATGAGTTTCCAGCGCCGCAGCCTGCGTCCGGACGACGTGGCCATCGAGATTCTCTACTGCGGCGTCTGCCACTCCGATATCCACCAGGCCCGCAACGAATGGGGCATCGCCGTGTACCCGCTGATGCCGGGCCACGAGATCGTCGGCAAGGTCACCGCCGTCGGCGCCCAGGTCAGCCTGCACCAGGTCGGCGACCTGGTCGGCGTCGGCTGCATGGTCGACTCCTGCCGCCAGTGCGAGGCCTGCGCCGCCAACCTGGAACAGTACTGCCTGGAAGGCCCGACCCTGACCTACGCCACCCCGGACCGGGTGGACGGCAGCAACACCCTGGGCGGCTACTCCGACAGCATCGTGGTCAGCGAGCACTTCGTGGTCCGCATCCCGAAGCAACTCGATCCGGCCAGCGCCGCGCCGATCCTCTGCGCGGGCATCACCACCTACTCGCCGCTCAAGCATTACGGAGTGAAGGCCGGCGACAAGGTCGGGGTTCTCGGCATGGGCGGCCTGGGCCACATGGGCATCAAGTTCGCCAAGGCCCTGGGCGCCGAAGTGACCCTGTTCACCCGCTCGGCGAGCAAGGCCGAAGAAGCGCGACGCCAGGGCGCCGACCATGTGATCGTCTCCACCGACGCCGCGCAGATGCAGGCCGCCGCCGGGCATTTCGATTTCCTGCTGGACACCATCCCGGTGCAGCACGACCTCAACCCCTACCTGGATACCCTGCGCTTCGACGGCGTGCATATCCTGGTCGGCCTGATCGAGCCGGTGGACCCGCCCGTGCATGCCGCCAAGCTGGTGCTGGGCCGTCGCGTGCTCGCCGGCTCGCTGATCGGCGGCATCGCCGAAACCCAGGAAGTGCTGGATTTCTGCGCCGAGCACAACATCAGCTGCGATATCGAAATGCTCGACATCCGCCAGATCAACGAGGCTTACGCGCGGATGATCGCCGGGGATGTGAAGTACCGCTTCGTCATCGACATGGCCACGCTCAAGCGCTAACCAAAAATCGCGGCACACACAAAACCTGTAGGAGCCAGCTTGCTGGCGATGCAAGCACCGCGTTGCCGCAGGGCGGACGCCATCGCGAGCAAGCTCGCTCCTACAGAGGATTGTGCTCAGCCGCCGAGCTCGGCAGAGATGCCGGCGGCGGCCTGTTTGATCACCGGGATCAGCCCGGCCATTTTCTCCAGCGACATGTAGGGCACGGTGCTGGCGATGCTGATGCCGGCGACGATCTGGCCGCTAGCATCGCGGATCGGCGCCGCCACGCAGCGGATCGACGGCTCGTTGTCCTCCAGGTCGAAGGCATAACCGCCCGCCACATATTCCTCCATGCGCTGCCGGAACTGCTCCCAGGTCGGCTCTTCGTGCTCCGGCCAGAGCGCATTGCGCCCGCCCGCCGGCAAACTCACTTGATACAGGCGCTGCCACTCCTGCAGCCCATCGTCGAGCAACAACGCCTTGCCGATCCCGGTGCGCGCCAGCGGCATGCGATGGCCGACCCGCGAGCGCATTTCCGGGCCGTTGCGCCCCGGGTTCTTGTGCAGGTACAGCACGTCGTCGTCTTCGCGGATCGCCAGGTGAATGGTGTCGCCGGTCAGGGCCGACAGCCCGTCGAGAAACGGCGCGGCCAGGGTCACCAGCGGCACCGCTTCGCGCGCCTGGAACCCCAGTTCGATCAGCTTCGGGCCCAGCAGATAGCCGACCTGCGGCACCACCCGCAGGTAACGCTCGTCCACCAGGCAACTGGCCAGGCGATGGGTGGTGCTGCGCGTGGTGCCGATCAGCCGGGCGATTTCCTTGAGGTCGCGGGCACCGCCGGCCACGGCCTGCACCACCGCCAGCCCGCGGAGCAAGGTCTGGGTGCCGGTGGGGGCGGCGTCCTTGAGGTTTTTTGCGGCGTCTTCCTGCATATCCAGCCTTAAGGGGTACGAAAAACGAAGGCCATTATGGCCGCTCGGCTGTATGGCTGCATGCCCTCTTTGCACAGCCGCCGCTCACACCGTGGAGAACCTCAACAGCGTGGTTTGCCGGTACACCTGGCCCGGATCGAGGCGGCCGCTGGCAAGCCCCGGCAGATTCACGCCGTTGGGCGGGCCCTGCGCCTCCAGGGCGAAACCGCCCCAACGCGGATAAGGCTTGCCCGCCTTGCCTCGGACGCTGCCGTCAAAGGCATTGGCGGTGTAGAACTGCACGCCCGGCTCACTGGTAAACAACGCCAGGCGGCGCCCGCTGTGCGGGTCGTGAATGCTTGCCGCCGGGCACCCCAGGTCGCGTTGCGCCTCCAGCATCCAGTAATGATTGAACCCGCGTTGCGGCCAGCCGCTGAGAAGCAGTTGCGGATGCTCGTCGGCGAAGCACCGGCCAATGGGCGTCGGCTGGTTCAGGTCCAGCGGCGTACCGACCACCGACGCCCGCTCCCCCGTGGGGATCAGTTGCGCGTCCAGGGGCAGGTAATGCCCGGCCCGCAGCGTCACGACCTGGGAGAGGACGTCGCCGTTGCCGGCGCCCGCCAGGTTGAAATACGCATGCTGGGTCGGGTTGAACAGGGTCGGCCGGTCGGTCACCGCCTGATAGTCGATGCGCAGTTGGTCATGGTCGTCGAGGCAATAGCTGACCTCGACCTGCAGGTTGCCGGGAAAGCCCATCTCGCCATCCACCGACAGGCAACTGAGCCTCACCCCGGCGTGGTCGCTCCCCTCCCAGGGCAGCGCCGTCCAAAGCTTCTGGTCGAACCCGTGGCAGCCGCCGTGCAAGGCGTTGCTCCCATCGTTGAGCGGCACCTGGTAAGCCTGCCCATCCAGCCCGAAGCGCCCACCGGCCAGGCGATTGGCGTAGCGCCCGATCAGCGCGCCGAGGTACAGGTGACGATGCCGCCGATAGTCCTGGAGCCTGTCGAATCCGAGCACCACATCGTCGAAACCGCCGTGCCGGTCCGCCACCCTCAGCGCTTGCAGGATGCCGCCGTAGGTCAGCACCTGGGCCTGCATGCCACCGGCATTGCGCAACCGGTAAGCATGCACCGGCGTGCCGTCGTCCAGGCGGCCAAAGAGCCGTTGCTGGCAGCGACCGCTCATGCCCGCCCCCTCAACGCTGCTTGAGCCGGTCGATGATCACCGCCACCAGCAGGATCGAACCGCGGATCACGTACTGGTAGAAAGTGTCGATGTTCTTCAGGTTCATCGCGTTCTCGATGATCGCCAGGATCAGCACCCCGGCAATCACATGGCGGATCAGGCCGATGCCGCCGCTCAAGGACACGCCGCCCAGCACGCAGGCCGAGATCACCGTCAGCTCGAACCCCTGGCCGATCATCGGCTGGCCCGAAGTCATGCGCGACGCCAGGATCACCCCGGCCAGCGCGCCGATGACCCCGTGCACGGCAAAGATGACGATCTTGGTCCGGTCCACCTGGACCCCGGCCAGCAAGGCCGCTTCCTGGTTGCCGCCGATGGCCATGGTGTTGCGCCCGTAGGTGGTGTAGTTGAGCAGCCAGCCGAAGAACACGAAACACAGGACGGTGATCAGGATCGGCACCGGTACGCCGAACACCTGGCCGTTGCCGAACACGAAGAAGCCTTCGTTCATCACCCCGACCGCCTTGCCGTTGGAGAAGATATACGCCAGCCCGCGCACGATCTGCATGGTCGCCAGGGTGGTGATCAAGGCGTTGATCCGCAGCTTGGCGATCACGATGCCATTGATCAGGCCCACGCACAGGCCCATGGCCAACGCCGCCGAGACGCCGAAGAACACGCTGTCGGTGTCGCGGATGACGATCCCGGCCACCACGCCGGCGCAGGCGATGACCGAGCCGACCGACAGGTCGAAGTGCCCCGACGCCAGGCAGAACAACATGGTGCATGCGGCGATCCCGGTGGTGGAAATCGCCAGGCCCAGCCCGCGCATGTTCAGCGACGAGAGGAAGTTGTCGATGAACAGCGCGCAGAGCACGAAGATGCCCAGGGCCGCCAGCAGCATCACCCAGTCATCGAAGAACTTGCGCTGGTTGAAGCCCAGCCAGAACGCGTTGCTTTTCTTTACCTGTGACATACACACCTCGATCGTCAATCCCGCGAACGCGGGAGGGCCAGTTGCAACAGGCGGGCTTCGTCGGCCTCGCTGCGGGTCAGTTCGCCAGTGATCGCGCCTTCGCTCATGACCAGGATGCGATCGGCAATCCCCATGACCTCCATCAGGTCGCTGGACACCACGATCACCGCGATGCCCTGCCCGGCCAGGCGCTGGATGATCTGGTAGATCTCGGCCTTGGCGCCGATGTCGATGCCCCGGGTCGGTTCGTCGAGCAGCAGCACCTTCATCGGCATCGACAGCCAGCGCCCGAGAATGGCTTTCTGCTGGTTGCCGCCGGACAGGTAGAGAATCGGCTGGCTGGCCGAAGGCGTGCGGATGTTCAGCGAGCTGATCTGCTCCTGGGCGTTGTCGCGCTCCCAGGTGCCGCGCAGCAGCCAGCCGAAGCTCGCGTGACCGCCGCGCGCGCTGATGTTGATGTTCTCCGCGACGCTGGCGCGCGGCACGATGCCTTCTTTCTTGCGGTCTTCGGGGCACAGCAGCACCCCGGCGGCGATGGCATCGCGCGGCGTCTTGAACGCCACCTCCCGCTCGTGCAGTAGCAGGCGTCCGGCCTGGCTGCGGGCCAGCCCCGCCAGCAGGCGCAGCAGCTCGGTGCGCCCGGCGCCGACCAGGCCGAACAGCCCGAGGATCTCGCCCTTGTCCACGCTGAAGCTGGCCGGCTCGACCACGCCCGGGCCCAGCAGCCCTTCCACCCGCAGCGCCTGGCCGCCATGCGGGCGCGGGCGGTAGTTGTAGATGTCCTCGATGTCGCGACCGACCATGCAACTCACCAGGCGCTCGACGCTCAGTTGCCCCATGTCCTCGAAGGTGCAGACGAAGCGCCCGTCCTTGAACACGGTCACCGCGTCGCAGATGCGGAACACTTCCTCCATGCGGTGCGAGACATACAGAATCACCCGCCCCTCGTCGCGCAGCCGGGCGATGATCACCATCAGCCGCTCGATCTCCCGCGCCGACAGGCTGCTGGTCGGCTCGTCGAAGGCAATCACATGGGCGTTGCGCGACATGGCCTTGGCAATCTCCACCAACTGCCGCTGGCCCAAAGACAGGCTGCCCAGGCGGGCGCCGGGGTCGATCTCGTCGGCCAGGCCCCTGAGCAGCTCCCGCGCCTTGCGCAGCATCGCGCCACGGTCGACCACGCCGAAGCGCGCCGGCATATGCCCCAGCAACAGGTTCTCCGCCACGCTCATTTCCGGCACCAGTTGCAGCTCCTGGTGAATCACCGCCACGCCGTGGGCGATGCTGTCGGCCGCCGACCTGAAGCTCAGGGCCTGCTCGCCGATCTGCAAATGACCGCTGTTGGGCGTGTAGAAACCGCCGAGGATTTTCAGCAGCGTCGACTTGCCCGCGCCGTTCTCGCCCATCAACGCGTGCACGCTGTGGGGCCGCGCCTCGAAGCTGATCTGCGACAGCGCCCTGACCCCGGGGAACTCCTTGCCGATCCCGTTGAAACGCAGGCTCTCACTGACTTTCGCTGGTTCCATCATGTCCACCTCCCGCCCCTGTAGACGTGAGTTCGCTGGCGACTCAAGCCGAGGCCTCTGCGCTCGACCGCCCTCATTTCCACAACCCGATGCGGGTCAGCTCTTGCTGGAAGTTGGCCCGGGTGATCAGGGTCACGTTGTCCAGCGCGGTGTACTTGGCCGGCGCCTTGCCAGCGGTGACCCACTCGAACATCTGCACGGCGGTTTCATAACCGGAGGTGTCGGGGCTGAGCAGCATCGAGCCGAAGAAGCCGCTGTCGGCCTTTTTCAGCTCGCCGATGGCGTCCGTGCCGTTGATGCCCACGCCTATCACGTTGGCCGCCTTGAAGCCGGCGCTTTCAGTGGCGCGCACGCCGCCCAGCACCGCGCTGTCATTCATGCCGCCGATCAGCAGGTGGGTCGCCGTGCCCGGCAGCTTGACCAGCGCCGAGTTGGTGGCGTCCATGCTCCCCGGCACGTCGAGGGTCTTCTGCGCGGTGAACAGGATGTGGTCCGCCGGCAGGCCCGCCGCCTTCAGCGAATCCACCGAACCGTCCGTGCGTTTCTTGCCGGTATCCAGTTCGTCGAAGGTGTTGATCACCGCGTAGGTGCTGTTCAGGTCCCAGCCGCGCCTTTTCGCTTCATCGATCATCGCCAGGCCTTGCTTCTGGCCGATCTTGAACGCGGCCAGGCCGACGTAGGGAACGTCCTCCATGGGTTGGCCGTGGGCGTCGACGAAACGGTCGTCCACCGCCAGCACCTTGAGCCCGTTGAGCGTGGCCTTGGCCATGATCGCCGGACCCAGCGAAGTGTCCGGCGGGCAGATGACAAACCCCTTGGCGCCGTTGGCCGCCAGGGTGTCGATGGCGGCCAGGGTCTTCTCGCCGTCGGGCACGGCGATCTTGATCACCGTGAAGCCCTTGTCCTGGCCGGCCTTTTCGGCAAAGGCCCACTCGGTCTGGAACCATGGCTCCTCGGCCTGCTTGACCAGGAAGCCGATCTTCACCTCCTCGGCGCTGGCCAGGCTCGAACCGGCACTGGCGACGAACAGCGCGGCGGCACAACCGAGCGCGCGCAGGGTGGAACCAACAGACAGGCGATGCGTAGACATAAGTAACCCTCTTGTTGTTTTTCGATCGTTACGTACGAAACAGCGTCCCGAGGGGTCGGGGTCAGTCGTGGTACAGCACCGAGCGCCCGCCATCGATCATCAGGCAGGCGGCATTGATGAAAGGCGCCTCGTCGGTGGCGAGGAACAGCGCGGTCATCGCCACCTCGACCGGCTGGCCGATGCGCCGCGGCGGATGCAGGTCGAGCGCCCGCTGGCGCTCGGCGTGGGGGTCGTCGAAACCGTTCCAGTAATCGACGTTGAGCTGGGTCTCGATGTAGCCCGGGGCGATGGCATTCACGCGGATGCCCTGGGGCGCGTATTCGATGCCCAGCGCCCGGGTCAGCCCGAGCAGGCCGTGCTTGGCCACCGGGTAGGGAAAGCAGCCGGGGATGATGTGGCTGGAATGGGTCGAGGCGATATTGATGATGTTGCCGATGCCCTGCCCGATCATGTGCGGCAGCACCTCGCGGCAGCCGAACCAGGCGCCGTCGAGGTCGATGGCGAAGCAGCGGCGCCAGTCTTCGTCGCTCATGTGCAGCGGGTCGCGGAACACATTCACCCCGGCGCAATTGACCAGCACATCGACCCGGCCGAAACGCTCGATGGCCAGTTCCACCACCGCGCGCCATTGCTCCCGGGACGTGATGTCCAGCGCCTGGGCATGCACCTGGGCGCCGCGCTCGCGCCAGCGCGCCGCCACCCGCTCGACCTTTTCGCCCTGGATATCGGCGATCACCAGCCGCGCCTGCTGGGCCTGGAAGCAAGCGACGATCGCCTCGCCAATGCCCTGGGCGGCGCCGGTGACGATCACCACTTTGCCTTGCAGACGGTCGCCGTACGTGGGTTCCGGGACCTCGGGTAACGACAGTGTTTCAGCCATTGCACAGACTCCTGCAATCAGTAAGGTTTCAACCCGCGAAACGCTGGCAGGGCAACCCCGCCAGCTCGACCCGGGCCATCAGTAACGCACCGTCCAGCGCTTCTCCACCGTGGGCGCCCCGCGCGCTGGTGACGTAGAGGGTGCGCAGGTCCGGGCCGCCAAACACGCAGCTGGTGGGATACCGGACCGGCAGCTCGATCACCCGGTCGATACTGCCGTCGGGGGCATGACGGATCAGGCAGTGGCCGTCCCAGCGCGCATTCCAGATGTAGCCCTGGCTGTCCATCGCCGAGCCGTCCGGCACGCCGCGGGGGCTGGGTTGGGCCCATGCCCGGCGCGGGCCGAGGCGGCCGTCGGGCGCCACGGCATAGGCGTAGAGCTGGCCGTCCAGGCTGTCCGCGCAATACAACTCCTCTCCCGAAGCGTTCCAGAGCAAGGTGTTGACGATGCCCTGCCCCTCCAGCAACGGCGTGACCCGGGCATCGGGGTCCACCCGGAACAGGCCGCCTGAGCGCCGGGTGATGGGCAGGTCGCCGCCCTGCTCGTCCAGGTTGTTCTGCATGCTGCCCAGCCATAGCCGCCCTTGCGCATCGCAGCGGGCCTCGTTGGCCCGGTTGCCGCCGAGCGGATCGGCCACGCAGAACAGGCGCAGCTTTGGCTCGTGCGCCGGCGAATCCAGGTCCAGGCGATAGACGCCGCTGGCCAGGGTCACCAGGGCGTCGCCCGACTCACAAGGTATGAACGCCGACACGGCTTCGGGCAGGCGCCAGTACTGATAACGGCCAAGGCTCAGGCGACAGGCCAGCCGCGCGGCAATGTCCACCCAATACAAGGCCTGGGTCGCGCCATCCCAGAACGGCCCTTCCGCGAGCCTGAAGCGCTCGTCGATCAGCGCTTGCCAGTGCATGGTGCTTGCTCCTCTGCCGCCAGTTCGATGCGCTCGACCTTGCCCACCAGCAGCACGTAGGACAGCGCGCCCGCCAGCGCCAGCACGGCGATGTAGGTAATGGCCGGGGCGAAGGAGTCGCCGCTGGCCAGAAAGCCGATGACGATCGGCGTGGCGATCGCCGACAGGTTGCCGATGAAGTTGAACACCCCGCCGGTCAGCCCCAGCAGCCGCGCCGGCGCCAGGGTCGAGACCAGCGACCAGGTGATCGAGGCCAGGCCGTTGCCGAAGAACGCCAGCGCCAGGAAGGCGATCACCCAGGGCGTCGACTCGACGAAGTTGGCACCGATGATCGCGGTGGAAATCAGCAGCCCGCCGATGATCGGCAGCTTGCGGGCAAAGCCCACCGAGGCGCCGCGACGGATCAGCCAGTCGGAGAAAAACCCGGAACACAACACGCCGACGAAGGCCGCGAGGAACGGCAGCGACGCCAGCAGCCCGGACTTGATGAAGTCCATGCCGCGGTACTTCACCAGGTAGGTGGGGAACCAGGTCAGGAAGAACCACAGGGTCGAATTGAGGCAGAACTGGCCCAGGTAAATGCCCCACAGCTTGCGCTTGCTGAGGACGATGCCCAGGTCCGTCCAGTTGAAACGCGCCTTGGCCCGGGTCGCCTCGCGCTGGATATCCACCAGGCCGCCGCCCGCGCGGATCAGCTCGATTTCCGCCAGGTTGGCGCCTTTGAAATCCCGCGGTTCGCGATACACCGCGTACCAGATCGCCGCCCACAGGATGCCCACCGCGCCAGTGACGACGAACACCATGTGCCAGCCGAAGGCATGTTGCAGCCAGGCCAGCACCGGGGTCAGGAAAGCCAGCCCGACGAACTGCCCCGAGGTATAGAAACCGATGGCCGTGGCGCGCTCGCGCTCGGGAAACCAGGTGGTCACCACACGGCTGTTGATCGGGTAGGCCGGCGCCTCCAGCGCGCCCACCGCCATGCGCAGCACGAACAACGCAATAAAGCTGGAGGCGAAACCGAGCATCACGGTCGCCAGCGACCACAACAGCAGCGCCGCCGTATAGAGAACGCGCGGCGGCACCCGATCCACCAGCCAGCCGCCGGGGATCTGCATGGCGGCGTAGGTCCAGCCGAAGGCGGAGAAAATCAGCCCGACGTGGATCGGGTCGATGCCCAGGTCGCGGGTCAACGCCGGCGCGGCGATCGACAGGTTGCTGCGGTCCAGGTAGTTGATCACCACCGTGATGAACAACAGCACCATGATGAAAAAACGCTTGCGGCTGGGCGTGACCAGCGACGCCTGTCCGCTGAAGGTTTCCGGTTGCATGGAGGGTGCCTCTTCTTATGATTATTGAAGGCAATGCATCCCTGTACCTGTAGGAGCGAGCTGGCTCGCGATAGCGGCGGTTGCTTCAGCGCGACGATGAAGCGTTCATCGCGAGCAAGCTCGCTCCTACAGGGAGGGCGGGGTGAGTCGACTCACCATTCGGCGAAGCTGCCGTCGGCGTGACGCCAGATCGGGTTGCGCCAGCGATGGCCAACGGCCGCGCGCTCGATCACGTAGTCCTCATTGATCTCAATGCCCAGGCCCGGGCCGTTGGGAATCTTCACCATGCCCTGCTGGTAGTCGAAGACGTTCGGGTCCTTGAGGTAATCCAGCAGGTCGTTGCTTTCGTTGTAATGGATGCCCAGGCTCTGCTCCTGGATGAAGGCGTTGTAGCAGGCGGCGTCCAGTTGCAGGCAAGCGGCCAGGGCAATCGGCCCCAGCGGGCAATGCAGGGCCAGCGCCACGTCATAGGCTTCGGCCATGTTGGCGATCTTGCGGGTTTCGGTGATGCCGCCGGCATGGGAGGCGTCCGGCTGGATGATGTCGACGTAGCCTTCGCTGAGCACGCGCTTGAAATCCCAACGCGAGAACAGCCGCTCGCCCAGGGCGATCGGGGTGCTGGTCAGCGGCGCCAGCTCCTTGAGCGCCTCGTAGTTTTCGCTGAGCACCGGTTCTTCGATAAACATCAGCTTGTAAGGGTCGAGTTCCTTCATCAGCACCTTGGCCATGGGCTTGTGCACCCGGCCATGGAAGTCGACGCCGATGCCGACGTTGGGCCCAACCGCATCGCGCACGGCGGCGACGTTGGCCAGGGCCAGGTCGACCTTGTCGAAGGTGTCGAGGAATTGCAGTTCCTCGGTACCGTTCATTTTCACCGCGGTAAAGCCCCGCGCCACCGCCTCCTTGGCGGCGCGCGCGGTGTCGGCCGGACGGTCGCCGCCGATCCACGAGTAGACGCGGATCTTGTCGCGCACCTGGCCACCCAAAAGGTCGCTGACCGACACCCCCAGGGCCTTGCCCTTGATGTCCCACAGCGCCTGGTCGATGCCGGCCAGGGCGCTCATGTGGATCGCGCCGCCGCGGTAGAAGCCGCCGCGGTAGAGCACGGTCCAGATGTCCTCGATATTGCGCGGGTCCTTGCCGATCAGGTAATCGGCCAGTTCCTCCACCGCCGCGGCGACCGTATGCGCGCGGCCTTCGACCACGGGCTCGCCCCAACCGGTGACGCCCTGGTCGGTCTCGACCTTGAGAAAGCACCAGCGCGGCGGAACGATGAAGGTGGTCAGCTTAGTGATTTTCATCTTGTTATCTCTCTTGTCGGATGCGGCGCCTGGGCGCCAGAAGTCTTAACGCAGGGCATTCCAGGCCGCGACGTAGGCCTTGGCGTGGGTGGCCACCGCAGCGGCGCTCATCCCTGGCTTGAACAATCCGGAGCCCAGCCCGAAACCTTTCACGCCGGCCTCGACGAACACGCGCATGTTGTCCGGGGTGATCCCGCCCACCGGCAGCAGCACGGTGCCGGCCGGCAATACCGCGAGCCAGGCTTTCACCACCGCCGGGCCCATCTGCTCGGCCGGGAACAGCTTCAGCACGTCGGCGCCCTCGGCCAGCGCGGCAAAGGCCTCGGTCGGCGTGGCCACCCCCGGCGACAGGTACAGCCCGGCGGCCTTGGCGGCGCGCAAGACCTTGGGGTCGCTGTGGGGCATGACGATCACCTGGCCGCCCGCGGCCTTGACCTGTTCGACCTGCTCCGCGGTCAGCACCGTGCCGGCGCCGATCAGGCAATCGGCGGGCAAGGCGTCGCGCAGGATGCGGATGCTTTCATAGGGTTGGGGAGAATTGAGCGGCACCTCGATGACGCGCAATCCCGCCTGATACAACGCCTCGCCAATGGCGGCCGCTTCCTGCGGGCGCAGCCCCCGGAGAATGGCGATCAAGCCGTTGTGTGCCAGTGCTTGCTTGAGCATGTCGGACCTCTTTTCAAGGGTGAGCGCAAGGGCTGCGCGCCAGCAGCCCGGCCGCTTCGGCCAGGTGCCACAAACCGCGTTCGGTGGCCTGCTCGGCCAGGATCGCCTGGGGAAAACCGCAGGCCGACAGCGCCCGGCTATAGCGGGCACAGAGCTGGGCATTGCCGATCAGCACGATCGGCGGCAGCGCGTCGCTGCCGTTGCGACGCCGCTGCACCGCGGCCAGGGCCGAGAGTTCGTGACCGATCAACAGCCCCGACAGATAGTCCGGTTGGGCGCTGGCGCTCAACTCGCCGGTCAGGCCCAGGCTGCGGGCGCTGAACAGGGTCGACAGCGGGCCGATCTGGCCCTCGACGGACAAGGCCACCCGTACGCCGCGGTCGAAGGCACCGGCATCGAATGCCGCGCCGCGCGCCTGGGTACGGCCGAGAATGCTGTGTTGGCTGAGCACGGCGAACAGTTCGCCGGTCATGAAGGTGTCGAAATGCACGATGCGCCCGTCGGCCACTTGTACCCATTTCGAATGGCTGCCGGGCAGGCCGATCAACAGGTCGTCCCCTGCCCCGCCCGACAATTGCGGCAGCGCGCCCAAGACCTGGGTTTCCTCGCCACGCATCACATTGGGCAAGGGCGAACGCTGAATCACTCCGGGCACGATATGGACATCGACCCCGCGCCGACTGCGCAGGGTCACCATGGCCTCGCCGAGCCGGGCGACATCCGCCGGCGTCTCGCAGTAGACCGCCTCACGCCAGCCCTGGGCGCTGCCGACCATACCGCAAGCAATTACCGGTAGATCGGGCTGGGCATCGAGCCAGTCGCCGCAGGCCTCGTCGAAGGCCAGTTCGAAACCGTCGTCGCACAGCCGGCCGGCAATCAGCCGCGCCGCCTTCGGCAACTGCATGATCCCCGAGCTCAGCGAACGCTGTTCCAGCACCCGCCCACCCGCGGCGAGTTTGTAAGCACGAAGGGACGTCGTTCCCCAATCGAGCGCGATCAATTGCGCCTGCATCGCTTCACCTGTGAGTTGTTTTTGGCAGTGAGTGCGTAAGAGCCGATGGCGGCGACTATAAACCTGGCGGAATATAAATCTCAATATATAAATTACAATCCCATATTTTGGGATAAATCACTGTAACCGCCGTCGAAGGCTGCGATAGGACCGAAGCCCCCCCAGCGATCTCAAGACCTTGCGTCCGCTACGCGGCCGTACGCAGCCTCGCAGGCTCTGCAGCGGCTACAGGAATCTGCGCCGACCGGTAGGTCGCGCTTGGCTTTTGATCTTGATCTACCTGCCCCTTCGGCAGGCTTCGTTCCGGCGTTCATCAGGGGGTTGGCGCGCAGCGCCCCTCGACGCAGTCGAGGACATCGCCGGCGGCGATGCCCCCTGATGAATGCCGGAAGGAGGGAACCCGAGCGCAGCGAGGGCCGTACGCGGGGGCAAGCGTTTTTGCTTACTTTTTTGGCGTCTGAAAAAAGTGAGTCGCCGTAAGGGCGAAACCGCCAGCCGTCGTTACCGCAGCAACGGATATGTACCCGATCCAGAAAAGATGACGTGGCCCTCAAGTCATCGCGGGGCAATCGAACGTCACCAACCGCTCCTACAAAATTTGCAAAGAACCTCGCCTTGTCCGCTCCAGAACTGACGTCCTATAGTCCGCGCTCGCCCACATGGCGACCGGGTTTGGCGACCAGGAAACCTAACTGACAAGTAGCAACGCTTGCAGCTTTCGTCGTCAATCAACACGGAGAGTTACCCATGAACAAGCAATACATCCCCCTCACCGGCATCGACTGCACCATCCCCTGCCTGCTGATCGACAAAACCACCCCGCTCGACGTCCTCCACGCCAACAGCGCCGCCCGCCTGCCAGCCGTCACCCAACTGCTGGAAAGCCTGTCCCGTCTCGACATGAAAGACGCCGCCAGCACCGACCTGCAACACCTGGCCAACGCCAGCGCCATCCTGTTGCGCGACAGCTGCGATCTGCCGGACGTAATGGGTTGGCGCCTGCAGGCCTGAGCCCTTCTCGAACGGCGGCAGCCCTGAACGGAGGGCTGCCTTGAGCATGGAGTTGGGTGTCAGCATCGCTATCGCGAGCACGCTCGCTCCTGCAGGAGAGGAGCGCCGGATCAATCAGCCCTGGGCGAAAGCCCGCAGCACGTCGCCGTCCATGCGGTACTTCACCCACTCTTCCTGCGGCTGGGCGCCCAGGGATTTGTAGAACTGGATCGCCGGCTCGTTCCACTCCAGCACGCTCCACTCGAAGCGCCCGCAGCCGTTGTCGCAGGCGATCCGCGCCAGGTGGCGCAGCAGCTGTTTGCCGGCGCCGCCGCCGCGTTGTTCAGGGGTAATGTAGAGGTCTTCCAGGTACAGGCAATTGCTGCCCAGCCAAGTGGAATAGCTGAAGAAAAACACCGCGAAACCAATCGGCACACCGTCGCGCAGGCAGATCAGGCCATGGGCCGTGGCGCCCTCGCTGAACAGGCTGCGCTCAATGTCGGCGACGCTAGCGATGACCTCGTGGCGAGCACGCTCGTAATCGGCCAGCTCGGTGATGAAGGCCAGGATTTGCGGTGCATCGCTGGGCACGGCGGGGCGGATATCGACGGACATCGGTGGGTCTCGGTGGGAAAGCAGGCGGCCATAGTAGATCGACAAGGGAACGACATGCACGGGCATTTCACAGCGATGCGCGCGGACGTCGCGGCGGGTGTCGTCCAGGTCGGGATCAACCAATACCTGTAGCCGCTGCCGCAGGCTGCGATCGACCTCGCAGGGGACGCAGGATATTAGGACCGCTGAAGGCCTTCGGCCTTATCGCAGCCTGCGGCAGCGGCTACAGTAGCGCGTTATTCGCCTTCGCATAGTTGCTTGAAAATGACCGCCGACGCCTTCGCTCCCCTGTCCGATCTCGCCGCCACCCTCCTGCCCCATGCGCTTGGCCCCGTCGCCGATGGCGCCCACGACCTGTCGCACCTGCAACGGGTGTGGGCCAATGTGCGGCGTATCGCCCAGGAAGACGGCGGCGACCTGCACGTATTGCTGGCCGCCACCTTGCTGCACGATTGCGTCGCCGTGGAAAAGAACTCGCCGCTGCGCGCCCAGGCCTCGCGCCTGTCGGCGGAAAAAGCCTCGGCGCTGTTGCGCCAGCTCGGCTGGCCCGAAGCGCGAGTCGCCGCGGTGGCCCACGCCATCGCCGCCCACAGCTTCAGCGCGGCCATCGAACCCACGACCCTGGAAGCGTGGATCCTGCAGGATGCCGACCGTCTCGACGCCCTGGGCGCCGTCGGCGTGGCCCGGACCTTCTATGTCGGCGGCCGCCTCAATCGTGCGCTCTATGATGCCTGCGACCCCCGCGCGCAACACCGCGACTACGACGACTCGCGCTTCACCCTCGACCACTTCCACACCAAGCTGCTGCACCTGGCCGAGGGTTTTCGGACCCGAACCGGCGCGCACCTGGCGCAGGTGCGCCACGCCCGCCTGAAGCGCTTCATGGACGAACTCGTCGAGGAGATCGACGGCTGACGCCACGTCCTTACTCCGCCCCGGGCTAACCCTGAAGCCTGCAAGATCACAACTAACGCGACAGCCGCCCATGGTAGAACGGCGCCTCATGAATCCAACCGACCGCGAGGCCTGCGCATGTCCAGCGACACCCCACCATCCACGGTCCCGACCCGGCTGTTCGGGTTGTTCTGCCTGGCCAGTTACCTGCTGTCGCTGTCCTACGGCTCGACCTTCCTGCTCTCGCTGCTGATCGGCTCGCGCGGCGGCAACGAGCACGATGCGGGCAGCGTGATTTCGGTGGCCATGCTCAGCACCTTTGTCGCGGTGATCTTCTCCGGGCACCTGTCGGACTTGCTGGGCGCCGCCCGCGCGATTGCCCTGTTCGGCTGCCTGCTGGCGGTCGCCAGCCTGGGCTTCGCCCTGACCCCGGGTTTGGGCGACGCGCTGCTGTTTTTCGGCCTGACCCTGGGCCTGGGCTGGGGGGTGTTCTACACCCTGGGGCCGATCATCGTCGCGATGCTGGTGGCGCCGGCGCAGCGCGCACGGTTCTTCGCCCTGCTGTCGGGCAGCATGATGAGCGGCATCGGTTCCGGGCCGCTGCTGGGGCGCCTGGCCAGCGCCCTGGGCTACCCGCTGACCGCGGCCTTCGTGCTGGCCGCGGCGGCCAGCCTGATCGGTGTGCTGATTTTCTGGCGCCTGGGCGCCCTGCTGAAAAAACATCCCAGCCATCTCGGGGCCGGCGCGGCAAAAATCAGCTGGGCCAGTAGCGTCCGGGTGCTCTCGTCGAAAGCCCTGTTGCCGATCCTGATGGTTGGCCTGGGCGGTTGCGTCTTCGGCGGCCTGTCGAGTTTCCAGACCAGCTACGCGGCCTCGCGTTCGCTGGACTATTCGCTGTTCTTCCTCGGCTTCATGGCCGCCGCCATCGGCAGCCGCCTGTTGATCGCCGGCTTCGTGGTCAAGCGCGACGCCTACCGCGCGGCGTGTCTGCTCTCGGGGCTGATGCTGGGGTCGATCCTGATGTTCCAGCTGCTGGTCGACGACGCCATCAGTTATTTGCTGGCGGCCGTGGCGCTGGGGGTCGGCTATGGCCTGACCTATTCGGTGATCAATGGCCTGGCGGCCAACGAAGCACCGCCCGGCGACACCCCGCAAGCCCTGCTGCTGTTCAGCCTGGCCTACTTCATCGGGGTGTTCGGCTTCCCGCTGCTGGCCGGCAGGATCATCGTCGAACAGGGCATGCCGGCGCTGCTGCTCACGGTCCTGGGCGTGGCGGCGCTGAATTGGCTGATCAGCGTCGGGCGCCTGGTCTGGCGCGGCTTGAACCGCGACAAGGTCCTGCAGAACGCCTGAAGCCGTCGCGGCGTATTGGCGGGATAGACCGCTATCGCGAGCACGCTCGTTCCTACAGGAGCGCGTTTGTTCGCGATCCTCCCACTCTCAGGCGCCGCGCCCATTGACCAACGCATCCACCTGCGTTGTGCCCGGCGCGGTGGCCGGGCCCCAGCGGGTCACCGCCAGGGCCGCCGCGGCATTGGCACGGCGTGCCGCCTCAACCGGCGCCAACCCCTGGGCCAGCGCGGCGGCGAACACCCCGGCGTGGGCATCGCCGGCGCCGTTGCTGTCCACCGCCCGGACCTCGAACCCCGGCACATGGGCGCTCTGCCCATGCTGGCTGACCCAGCAGCCCCGGGGCCCGTCACGAACCACCAGCAAGACCTCTGGCGCCAGCATCTCATGCAGGCGCGGCAAGGCCTCGGCGAGGCTCGCGGCAGCCGTGAACGTCAAGGCCTCGACGCGGTTGCTGGTCCAGATATCGATGCGCGGCAGCAGGTGGCGCATCGCCGTGGCATCCGGCGACTCCACCAGCGGGCCCGGGTCGAACACCACGCGGATCGCCCGCGGCAAAGCCAGCAGCCAGTCCAGCAGGGCCTGGGCCTTGCCGGCATGCAACAGGCTGTAGCCGCTGACATAGACCAGGTCGTCGGCCCGCACCGCCACGCCGGCCAGGTCTTCCTGCGACAGCTGGCCTTCGGCGCCGATATAGGAAATGAAACTGCGTTCGGCGCTGGCTTCGGTCAGCGCCACGCACAGGCCCGTGTCCTCGGAGGAGCTGGCAGCAAGGGCAATCTGGATACCCTCGGCGCGCATCGCCTCACGCGCCAACTCGCCGAAACGGCCGTTGCCGTGACGCCCCAGGTAGACCACCGCCAAACCGTTGCGCTGGGCGGCGGCCATCACGTTGAAACCGCCGCCTGCCTCGAAGCGGGCGGACTGCGCGAGGACATCGCCGCCGGAGCTGGGCAAGCGGTCCACGGCCATCACCAGATCGATCATGACCTGGCCGGTGTGCAGCATTCTAGGCATTGGCGTTCTCGGCAAAGGCAGCGCGGCGGTCCCGGGCTCCGCCCAACGCGGCGTAGACACCCCCGGCCACCAGGAAGGTGACGATCCAGCCCAGGCCGTTATGCCCCAGCCAGGAGTCGGCCAGCGGCCCGGCGAACCAGACGTTATCGGCGGTGGTGCCGATGGTGGTGAAACTGAAACCCAGGACGATGGCCAGGGCCCAGGCGCCGAAAGCCCGCCACTCGACGCCGCCGCAATACCAGTAGGCGCTGCTCGGGCTGACATCCAGCAGGTCCTTGGGGCTGTAGTAGTGACGGTGGATCAGATCGACTACGAAGATCCCGACCCAGGCGGTGATCGGCACCGCCAGCAGGGAAATGAAGGTGATGAACGGCCCGTAGAAACTCTCGGCGATCAGCATGAAGTAGATGGAGCCGGCGAAGATCGCCACGATGTCCACCACCACCGCGTACACCCGCTTGACCTTGAGCCCCAGGGTCAGGGTCGTCAGGCCGGCCGAGTACACCGACAGGTTGTTCGACAGCAGCAGGCCGCCGAACGCGGTAATCAGGTACGGCACGGCCATCCAGGTCGGCAGCATGTCGCGGATCGCCACGATCGGGTCGGTGGCCGAGGCCAGGTCGTCGTTGCCCACCGACAGCAGGCCGCCCAGGGTAATCAGCAGCACCAGCGGAATGCCAGCGCCGAAGGCGGCCGAGACTACCAGGCGCGCGGCCTTGACGCTGCGGTGCTGGTAACGCGACATGTCGGCGCCGGCGTTGGCCCAACCAATCCCGGTGCCGGCCGCCATGGTGCCGACACCGATGATCATCGCGCTCAACGGCGCCGGGGTGGCATTGAACACCGCGCTCCAGTCAATGGTGGCGCAGAGGAAACCGCCCACCAGCAGGTTCAGCGCGCCGAACACATAGGTGGCCCACTTCTGGATCACCAGCAGGGTGGCGTGGCCGAGGCCGGAGACCGCCAGGGTCAGCAGCACGAAGATACCGATGAACAGCAGGGTCAGCAGCGGCGCGCTCTTGGCCGCCACTGGCGAGCCGAACAGGATCGAACACAGCGACAGCAGGACGAAGGCCGCGGTGGTGGTATTGACGGTTTCCCAGCCCAGGCGCGACATCAGCGAGACCAGGGTCGGGCCGATATTGCCGCGCACGCCGAAGATCGCCCGCGACAACGTCAGGCTCGGTGCCCGCCCGCGTCGGCCGGCGATGGAGATAATGCCCACCACGGCGAACGAACCGGCGGCGCCGAGAACCGCGACAATGACCGCCTGCCAGATCGCCAGCCCGCGAAAGGCCACCAGGGTCGCGCCCAGCGGCAGGCCGAGAATGCTGATGTTGGCAGCGAACCAGACCCAGAACAGTTGCAGCGGATGGCCGTTGCACTCGCCTTCCGGTACCGGCTCGATGCCCCGGGTTTCCAGTTGCCCGGCGCTTTGCCCGGCGTTCGATGCGCTCATGAAAAACTCCTGTTGCCCTTCTGTTGTGATTGTCGGCAATTTCGGAAGTCGACCGGACGTCCCGGCATTCCTCGCCGTATTCCTGCTATCCATGGCAAAAATGTAAGGCGCCGGGCTCGCGCAAAGGTCGCACAAGCCGTGGCCAGGCGCGCCCTTAGCGCAAGGCCAGCAGCCCGTGCACCAGAGGTTCGAGGTCCAGGCCGTTGACCTGCTTGATCTGCTCGATCAGGGCGGGCGGCCAGCCGTCCATCCCCTGGCAGGCGCCCAGCATCGCACCGAGGATGGCGGCAATGGTATCGGTGTCGCCCCCCAGGCTCGCGGCCATGCACAGCGCCTCGAAGGCTTGCAGCTCGCCGATGGCGACCTGGTGGGCCAGGGCGAAAGACACCACCACCGACTCCTGGGAGGCCACGGAAGTGCCGATCACGTCGTACAGCAGATCGGCCAGCAGCGCCTTGTCGCTTTCGACGCTGAGGGTGCGCGCCCAACTGATACGGGTGGCGATGCGCCCGCCGGCCACCCAGTGGCCATGGCGCTCCGCTTCCTGGGCGATCTGCACGCCGACTTGCAAGGCGTCGCCCAGCGGCACGCCATTGATGCCGGCGGAAACCACCGCCGCCACCGCCGCCGCGCTGGAAATGCCCAGTGTGGTGTTATGGGTGACCTGGCAAGCTTGCACCACCGCGTGAATGAACGCCTGGGCATCGTCGACGTTCACGGCGATGCCCACTGGGGTGATACGCATCGCCGCGCCGTTGGTGGTGCCGTAACGCCCGGCCTCCTCGGCGGAGTGTCCGGCGAGAATCATCTCGATCGCGCGCTTGGTCGAAGGGCCCAACAGGTCCTGGGAACCCTTGGCGCGCATCGCCGCTTCCCATTCGATCAGGCTGTGGGCCAGCACCGTCGGTTCGATCCGGCCTTTGCCGGCCACCAGCAAATCGCCGACCAGGATCGCCTGCTCGGTGTCGTCGGTAATCGAGCCCTTGGGCATGTTGGCGGCGATCGGTTGATCGGGCCCGGCATCTTCCAGGCCGCGGATAGCGCCAAAGCGCTGCTGGATCTGCTGCCGGCTGAGGGATTGGGTCGGCATGCCCAGGGCATCGCCCAGCGCCAGCCCGTAAAAAGCGCCCAGGGCGCGATCCAGGGGGGTCATTTCTGCGCCCCGAATTGCAGGTGCAAGCGAAAGTGCACCGGGTCGAGGAAACTTTCCACTTGCTCCATAAAACGCCCGCGACGGTCATAGGTGGTGCGCAGGGCCTTGAGGAACACACTGCCGACCGGACGCCCCAGCAGCTGCGCCTGTTCTTCGTCGAGGGGCTCGGCGCCGATCCATTGATCACCGCGCTCGCCGATATAGCCGTAGGCGGCCAGGGTAATGGTCAGGGAATCATCGATCAGCCCCACGCGCGGCAGGCTTTCCAGGCCTCCGCTGGCAGGCATCAGGGAACGTTCGAGGGAAACCACGGTGCCGTCGGTGGAGCGCCGGCGTCGGTCCAGGGCAATGAACTGGTCGGTACCCAGGCGGTTGAGCAGGTCCGGACGCTGCACCGCTTCCAGACGCAGCACCTCGGTATTGATCAGCGCGCCGGTGTCCGCCAGGGCCTGGGCCCAGCCGCTCTGCTGGTCCAGCACCACACCGTCGTAGGTGACGATGGAGCCGACCCCGCTCTGGGTGGCGATGTAGTTGCGGCGCTTGAGCTCGGCCAGGGCCTCGCGCAGGGTGCCACGGCTCACCGAGAATTCCTGAGCCAACTGATGCTCGCCCGGCAGCAGGAAACCGTCCTCCATGAGGCCGCTTTCGATGCGTCGGATCAGCTCGTCGACCACCCGTTGTTTCTTGTCAAATCGAACATGTTTAATCATGTACAAATTGATACCCGAAACGGCATCTTCGTCGCAAGATATTTATTCGATCAACAACAGGTTTCGCGCCTCAGGGCTCCAGGCCGATCGGGAAAAACACCCCGCCGCTCCAGACCCCCAGCCAGTTCTGACCGTCGATCGGACGGCTGACCGCCAGCTCGACCAACTGATAGAACACATTGCGGTGCACCAGCGCTTCGAGATTGCTGCGTACATGCACGTATGGCGCCGGCTCCTGGGTCACCGGGTCGATCACCACTCTCAGCGGGTGTTCGCTGCCAGCCACGGCCTGCTCGTCGACGTTGGTGGTAAAACGCAGGACCTGCGCCTCGCCCTCGCCTTCGACGTCCAGGGTAACGGCGACAAAGGGTGCGTCGTCGACCTTGATGCCGACCTTTTCCACCGGGGTGATCAGGAAGTAGTCGTCGCCGTCGCGGCGAATGATGGTGGAGAACAGCTTGACCATCGGTTTACGGCCGATGGGGGTCCCCAGGTAGTACCAGGTGCCGTCACGGGCGATCCGCATATCGATATCGCCGCAGAAGTCGGGATTCCACAGGTGGACCGGCGGCAGGCCTTTTTCCGTCTTGGGGATCTGCGCCAACAGATCGTTGGCTTTGCCCGGACCGCTCATGCTGCTCTCCTCATACTTGGCTCAATCGCTCAAGCCTAACAGGCTGCGGGCGTATTGCTCGAGCGGCGGGCCGATGAGGTCTTCTGGCTTGTTGTCGTGGAACGTCAGGAAACCGCCGCGACTGCGAATCCGCGCGGTATCGATCAGGTATTGGGTGCTGGTCTCGATCAGCATGATCTGAATCACCCCCTTGTCGATCCCCAGGCGATCCACGGCTTCCTGGTCGAACCATTCGTCCGAGTTGCCGATACGGTCGTCGGCCTTGGCGAAACGCGTGTACAGCAGGTAATGCGCCCCCGCCTCACGGGCCTCGGCCATGGCCTGGTCGAGGCCTTCCGGCGCACGGGCACGGCGGACCATGGGGAAGTATTCGATAAAGCCCTTGAAGGCTTCCTCGGCCACCACGTTGGGACGCGGATAGGCGCTGCCCGGCGGCGCGAAGGCGCCCTGGGCGATGAAGATGAACGAATCCGGCTGAACGCGGAACGAGTTGGAGCGCTGGGTATTACTGTGATCGAGGAACCCCGCATCGCTCATGTGATAGCGAACGCCCTCGCCCATATCGCTGACATTCATGCAGCCGCCGAGCCCTAAAAAGGCCAACAGCAAAACCAGGCTACGCATCCTTCCCTCCAGAAACCGGTGACGGAAAACCGGCGAATGGCCACGAGATGCAGCTTCCGCGCCAGCTCGTCCAGAGCGCTGGCAAACCTGTTGAATGCAATTGAACTGACGGCTATGGGTGTGGGAGTCAGGGAACTGAAGGCTCAGCCACCGATGATTTTCATCACGGTCGCACCGCCGGAAAACGCCAGGTCCTGCTTGTCGCCCAAGGCCTTGACCAGCAAGCGCTGCAACGCCGGCAAGGCTTGATGGCGCGGCTTGTCCAGCAGGTCGCCGACATAATGCCGGTTGCTTGACGACAAGCATCCGTGCAGCCAGCCGGTAGACGACAACCGCAGGCGCGAGCAGGTCCGGCAGAACGGCACGCTTTCGTTGGCGATCACGCCGAAATGGCCCTGCCCCGGAATCTCGTAACGCACCGCGGTCGCATCCACCGGCGCGTCGGCCTGCAGGTATTCGTAGCGCTCGCCGATCAAATCCAGCAGCTGTCGCAGGCTGACGAACTGCTGCAGGAACGCATTGGAATCGCTGGCCAGGTGGCCCATGCGCATCAGCTCGATAAAACGCAGCTCGTAACCACGCTCCAGGCAGTAGTCGAGCAACGGCATGACCTGGTCCAGGTTCTGCCCCCGCAGCGGCACCATGTTGACCTTGATTTTCATGCCCGCCGCCCGGGCCTGTTCCATGCCGTCGAGCACCGTCGCCAGGTCGCCGCCGCGCGCAATACCGCGGAACGCCGAAGCGTCCAGGGTATCGAGGGAAACGTTGATGCG
This sequence comes from Pseudomonas chlororaphis, assembly GCF_001921865.1. Taxonomy (GTDB): domain Bacteria; phylum Pseudomonadota; class Gammaproteobacteria; order Pseudomonadales; family Pseudomonadaceae; genus Aquipseudomonas; species Aquipseudomonas chlororaphis_D. The sequence goes on along the minus strand of NZ_MSCT01000008.1, from coordinate 286,912 downwards.
CCGGATGCCGGCCTCCACCAGCAGCGGCAGCTTGCGGGCGAGCAGTTGGCCGTTGGTGGTCAGGCTGATGTCTTCCAGGCCCATCCGCCCGACCGCGCTCATGAAGGCTTCCAGCTTCGGGCTGACCAGGGGCTCGCCGCCGGTGATACGCAGGCGCTCGATGCCCGCGGCCTCGATCAGGTAGGCCACGCCGCGCGCCATGGCCTCGGCCGACAACTCGTCCTGGGCAGCCACCAGCCGCTTGCCGTTGGGCACGCAGTAGGTACAGGCGTAGTTGCAGGCAGAAGTCAGGCTGATACGCAGATTGCGAAAACGCCTGCCTTGACGGTCAACGATCATGGATGACTCCGGCGGAGGAAGAGTGAACCGACCAAAACTTGACTCACAAATCAGGTTTTGGCAAGTCCCATGCCTGAGTATATTCCCCGGGGCACGGCGCCATATAGGGAAATCATGGCGCCATAAGACGACTGAATGAATCAGCTGCCGGAGGTGTCGGGGTCGCGCTTGCGCTTGTTGCCCATACGCACGCCGATGTCCATCAGGAACTGGAAGAAGCCTTCCTGGTCTTCCAGCACATTGCTCCAGAAGGGCGAGTGGTACAGCGCCACAGCGCCATGCACCAGCGCCCAGGCCGCGCAGTAGTGGAAGTAAGGCGGCACATCCTCGAGCTTGCCTTCGCTGATGCGACCCTTGATCAACAAGGTCAGGCGCTCGAAGTTGGACGCACGGATCTTGTGCAGTTCCTCGACCATTTCCGGCACCTGGTTGCCCTTGACCACCTTCTCTTCCAGGCGATCGAACAGCCGGTAACGCTGTGGATCGCGCATGCGGAACTCGAAGTAGGCCCGGGACAGGGCTTCCTTATCCTTGTCGACATCGGCAGAGTGCAGCAGCTCGTTCAGGTCGCGCTCATAGTCGAGCATCAGGCGCAGGTAGATCTCCGCCTTGGACTTGAAGTGCTTGTAGATGGTCCCTTTGCCGATACCAACGGCATCAGCGATCATCTCGACGGTGACGCTGTCTTCACCTTGTTCGAGGAACAGCTTGAGCGCGGTATCGAGAATTTCTTGCTCGCGGCGACGAAACTCACGGACCTTACGAGGTTCTTTCTGCATAAGAAAAGGTCTGTCGGGGTCAAAATCGAAGCCGCGTATTATGCCTAACTTGCGCCAAAATGCACGGATCATCCGACCATGACTATGTTTCTCGATGAATTTGTACAGGCTCCGGGCCTGCGTTATTTGAATCATGCCGCCGTTGCCCCTTGGCCTAACAGGGCCGCCGAAGCCGTGGCGCGCTTCGCCAAAGAGAACGTTTTACTGGGGGCGCGGGACTATTCGGACTGGATGACCCTCGAACAACGCCTGCGCGAACGGCTGATGCGCCTGCTAAATGCACCGTCAACGGATGATATCGCGCTGGTCAAAAATACTTCAGAAGCATTGTCGTTCGTCGCCTTTGGCCTGCCGTGGGAAAAAGGCGACCAGGTCGTCATCAGCGATGAAGAATTCCCCTCCAATCGGATCGTCTGGGAAGCCCTGGCCGCCCAGGGCGTGGAAGTGTTGCAAGTCAGCCTCAAGGGCGACGACCCGGAAGGCGCGCTACTGGCCGCCTGCGGGCCCCGTACCCGACTGATGGCGATCAGCGCCGTGCAGTTCGCCAGCGGCCTGCGCCTGGACCTGCAGCGCTTGGGCGCCGGCTGCAAACAGCAGAAGGTGCTGTTCTGCATCGACGCCATCCAGCAACTGGGGGCCCTGCCCTTCGATGCCCAGGCCTACCAATGCGATTTCGCCATGGCCGACGGCCACAAATGGCTGCTCGGGCCTGAAGGGCTCGGCGTGTTCTATTGCCGCAGCGAACTGCGCCCGCAACTCAAGCTCCACGAATTCGGCTGGCACATGCTGGAACACATGGGCGATTACAGCCGCAGCGAATGGGAACCGGCCAAGAGCGCCCGGCGCTTCGAATGCGGCAGCCCGAATATGCTCGGCGCCATGGCCCTGGAAGCAAGCCTGTCACTGCTGGAAGACGTGGGCATGGAGCGCGTGGCGACATTGATCGCCGAACGGGTCCAGTGGCTTCAGGAAGGCTTGAGCGGCATCCCCGGCGTGCGCCTGCACACCCCGCTCAACCCGGCGCGGCGCGGCGGGATTTTCTCCTTCAGTATCGACGGCATCGATAATCAGGCCGTTTATGAGGCATTGCGCCAACAACAGGTGGTGTGTATCCCGCGGGGCCCTGGAGTCAGGTTTTCGCCGCACTTCTACACCGAAAGACGCGTAATCGACGAGACTGTCGCCATAGTGACGGCCATTGCCCAACAGTGAGAACTCAAGGGAAGCGCGCGTATTCCAAAATTGTTTAAAAAACGAGCAGTGCCAACTGGACTGAACGCAATAGTGATCAATACTTGAGGTGTCGGCGTGACATCTCCCCCAAGTGAAGCGCTGATGAAGGTACCAACGGACGGCGTGCCTTTGTTTTACTCCTAATGGTCTTAACCCGGATTCACCCCCCAGAACCCGGGTTTTTTTTGCCTGCGATTCAGCCCTTGACGTGCGCCAGCGGGAACAGACGCTTGAAGTTCGCGGTGGTCTGCTCGGCAAAACGCTCGTACGGCTCTCCCCGCAGCATCGCCAGGAACTCGGCGACCTCACGCACGTACTGCGGCAGGTTGGGCTTGCCGCGATAAGGAATCGGCGCCAGGTACGGCGAATCGGTTTCCACCAACAAACGGTCCGCCGGTACCTGGCGCGCCACGTCCCGCAGCGCGTCAGCATTGCGGAACGTGACAATCCCGGACAAGGAAATGTAGAACCCCAGGTCCAGGGCGGCCTTGGCCATGTCCCAATCCTCGGTGAAGCAATGCAAGACCCCGGCTTGCGGCAACGCCGCTTCGCGCAACAGGGCCAGGGTATCGGTGCGCGCGCCACGGGTATGCACGATCACCGGCTTGCCGGTCTGTTGCGCAGCTTGCAAGTGCAGGCGGAAGGACTCCTGCTGCAACTGCGCCGCTTCCGGCTCGTAGTGATAATCCAGGCCGGTTTCGCCAATCGCCACCACCCGCGGATGATTCAGCTCCTGCAGCAGCCAGTCGAGGGCTGGTGCAGCGCCGGGCTGGACATCCAGAGGGTGGATGCCGACCGAGCAATCGACGTCGTCATAACGCTCGGCCAGGGCTTTGACATCCGCCGCGTTGTCGGCGCTGACGCCGATGCACAGGAAGTGTCCGACACCGCGCTGACGCGCTGCGTCCAGGGCGGCATCGAGCGAGCCGTCGTGCGCGGCAAGGTCGAGGCGATCGAGGTGACAATGGGAATCTACGAGCATAAGAAACGACAACCACATTCGGTCAATGAACAAGCCGGCCCGGGCAGCGGCCGGCGATTCGGTGAGTTTCCAGGTGCTGCCGTCAGTTGCGGCCCGTCAGGGCGGCCCACTGCACCAGCAAGGCTTCGAGCAACAGCACTCGATTGAGGTTGGCCTTGTTCAACACCTTCTGGCGCTGCGCAAGGATCCAGTCCTGGATCTCCAGGACCTTGGCCTGGGAAGACTTCTGCGCCAGGTACTGCACCACCTTGCGCATATCGGCCAGCCCCAGCCCCTCCTCGTCCTGCGTCAGTTGATAACGCAGGATCAGGTTCGACCAGTCGCAAAACCAGTCGAACAGCAGGAGCAAGGGTATCGCATTCCAGCCTTCGGCCAATTGGGTCGGCGATTGCTGCTGCTTGAGCAACTTCTTCACGCCGTCGACCACCTGCGCCCGTTGCTCACGCGCGCCCTGGGCCTGCAGGCTGACAGCCGCCAAGGGCGAGCCGGCCGCCAGGGTCAACAGCTCGACCCGCTCCTCTTCCGAGCAGTCCGGCAGGGCCCGGCTCAGCCATTGCAGGCTCACGGCCTCGCTGGGCAACGGGCAGGCCTGCTGTACGCAGCGGCTCTTGATGGTCGGCAGCAAACGGCTTGGCTGGTGGCTGACCAACAGCAATACCGTATCGCCGGACGGCTCTTCGAGGCTTTTCAGCAGCGCGTTGGACGCGTTGATGTTCATCGACTCGACCGGCTCGATCAGCACCACCTTGCGCCCGCCCAGCTGCGCGGTCTGCACCACGAAGCTGACCAGATCGCGCACCTGGTCGACCTTGATCGCCTTGTCCGCTTCTTCCGGCTCCAGCACATAGTTGTCCGGGTGGCTGCCGGCCTGTAGCAGCAAACACGACTTGCACTGCCCGCAGGCGTCCAGCCCCGCCGGGTGCTGGCACAGCAAGCGCGCCATCAGGCGCTCGGCCAGCGCGCGCTTGCCGATACCTCCAGGGCCGTGGAGCAGATAGGCATGGGCATGTTGCGCACGCCCCGCCAGCTGCTTCCAGAGTTCGTCCTGCCAGGGAAAGGCTTCAGCCACGGTGCAGCTCCAGCAATTTTGGCAACAAGGCATCCAGCGCCTGCTGGACCTGGGGCAGCGATTGCGCGGCATCCACCAACAGGTAACGCGCCGGATCGGCCTTCGCCCGCTGCAGGTACGCCTGGCGCACCGCCTCGAAGAACGCCCGCCCTTCAAGCTCGAAACGATCCAGGCGTCCACGGGCGCTGGCGCGCGCCAAGCCCTCCTCGACCGGCAGGTCGAACAGCAGGGTCAGGTCGGGGCGCAGCTCACCCTGGACGAACTGCTCCAGGGTAGCGATGCGTTCGACGGACAAACCGCGACCGCCGCCCTGATAGGCGTAGGTGGAATCGGTAAAACGATCGCACAGCACCACCGCGCCACGGGCCAGCGCCGGACGAATCACTCCGGCCAGGTGCTGGGCGCGCGCGGCGAACACCAGCAACAGCTCGGTATCGGGATCCATGACTTCATCGCCCGGGGCCAGCAACACGTCGCGGATCCGCTCGGCCAGCGGCGTACCGCCCGGCTCGCGAGTCAGCAGCACCTCGATGCCGGCGGCGCGCAGGCGCTCGGCCAGGTATTCGCGGTTGGTGCTTTTGCCGGCGCCTTCCGGGCCTTCCAGAGTAATAAACAAGCCAGTCACGGGCAGTCCTTAGTCAAAGTCATTGCGGGCTTTTCGGCTCGGCTTCGGCGGGCGCCTCGGCCGGTGCTTGCGGCGCAGCTTCCGGGCTGGCCTGAGGCTCATCCGGAGAAGCTTCCCGGGTCGGTTCTTGAGGAGCCGCTTGCGGCGGCGCCTCAGGGGCGGTATCCGGTGCTGCCGCGGGGGTCGACTCCGGCGCGTCGGCAGCCGCCGGACTGCCCACCGGTGCCGGGCTCGAGCGATAGTCGGCGCGGCGCTTGAGCTGAAACTCGCGCACGGCACTGTTGTGCGCGTCCAGATCATCGGAGAACACATGGCTGCCATCGCCACGCGCGACGAAATACAGACTGCTGCCCGGTACCGGGTTGAGCGCGGCATGAATCGCCTCGCGGCCGACCATGGCGATCGGGGTCGGCGGCAGGCCGCTGATCACATAGGTGTTATAGGGCGTGGCTTCCTTGAGCAGCGCGCGGGTCAACTTGCCGTTGTATCGCTCGCCCAAGCCGTAGATCACCGTCGGATCGGTCTGCAACAACATGCCGACCTGCATGCGACGCACGAACACCCCGGCAATCTGCCCGCGCTCCTGGGGCACGCCGGTTTCCTTCTCCACCAGCGAGGCCATGATCAGCGCCTGATAAGGCTCGGTATAAGGCGCGTCGGCCGCGCGCTTGCTCCATTCCTTGGCCAGCACATCATCCAGGCGGTTGTAGGCTTTGCCCAGCAGCTCGACGTCGCTCATGCCGCGTACGAAGCGATAGGTATCGGGAAAGAACCGGCCTTCAGGGAAAACCCCGGCGTGACCGAGCTTTTCCATGACCTCGCTGTCGCTCAGGCCCTCCAGGGTCTGCTCGAGCTTGTCGTGCCTGGCCAACGCAGCGCGCACCTGGCGGAAGGTCCAGCCCTCCACCAGCGTCAGGCTGTACTGCACCACTTCGCCACGCTGCCAGACGCCGATCAGGCCTTGGGCGGTCATCCCCGGGGTCATGCGGTACTCGCCGCTATGCAGCGGTTGCCCTTCCAGGTTGAAGCGCCAGTACAGGCGCAGCCAGAAAGCGTCCTTGAGCACACCATTGGCTTGCAGGCGATTGAAGGTACCGCCGGGGGTCGAGCCGGCCGGTACGTCGAGCAATTGCTCTTGAGTCAGATTGAGAGGCTGCTCCAGCGCCGAGTTCAGCTTCCAGGCCGCGGCGCCCAGCGCCAAGCCTGCCAGAACCAGGCCGGTCTCCAGCAGAAGCAATAATTTACGTCTCACAAATCAGGCATCCAGTAGCGTGCGGACAATGCGTTGCAGTTTACGGGTGAGCGGTCCGGCCGGCCAGCGCAGCGCACCGCAGGCAAGTACCGGCCAGATGCCATAAACGCTGTTGCAGACAAAGACTTCGTCGGCCTGTTGCAACTGTTCGAGACTGATGTCGGCGATTTGCGTGGGAATAGCCGACGACGCGGCCTGAAACAATATTTCAGCGCGCATCACGCCAGCGACGCCGCAACGGCTCAAGTCAGCCGTGAACAAGCCACCGTCGCGCACCAGGAACAGATTGCTGAACACCCCTTCGATCACCCGGCCGGAAACGTCCAGCATCAAGCCTTCGGAATGCTCGCTGTCCTGCCATTCGGAGCGGGCCAGGACCTGCTCCAAGCGGTTGAGGTGTTTGAGGCCGGCCAGCAGGGGCTGCTCGGACAGGCGGGTGACGCAAGGAAACAGCCGCACCCCCTGTTCGGCATGTGCCGTCGGGTAAGCCGCCGGCGCACTGCCCTGAAGAATACGTCGCGGCTGCGCCTGTGGGGCGGCGGCATAACCGCGCTGGCTGTCGCCGCGAGTGAGGATCAGCTTCAGCACGCCCTCACCCAGCAACGACGCATAGGCGCTGAGCTCGCTGCGAATCAGCGTTTGATCCGCGGCGATAGCCAGCCGCGAACAGCCCTCGGCCAGGCGTAGCAGATGCCGCTCCAGCAACAAGGGGCGCCCCTCCCGCACCGCGATGGTCTCGAACAAGCCATCGCCATAAGCCAGGCCGCGGTCCTTGAGCGACAGAACGTCATCCGGCCGACCATCGACCCAGCTCTGCATCAGCCGGCGAACCGGCGGAACACCAAGGAACCGTTGGTCCCACCAAACCCGAAGGAGTTGGACAGCACCACATCGATGTCCATGCTGCGCGCGGTGTGCGGCACGAAATCGAGGTCGCAACCTTCATCCGGCTCATCGAGATTGATGGTCGGAGGTGCAGCTTGGCTATTGATCGCCAGCACACTGAAAATGGCTTCGATCGCTCCCGCCGCCCCCAACAGGTGCCCGGTCATGGACTTGGTGGAACTGACCGCCAGCTTGTAGGCGTGATCGCCGAACACGCTCTTGATCGCCTCGGCTTCCGCCAAATCACCAGCAGGGGTCGACGTGCCATGGGCATTGATGTACTGCACCTGGTCGACGTTCAACTTGGCATCGCGCAACGCGTTGGTGATGCAACGTGCCGCGCCGGCGCCGTCGGCGGGTGGCGAAGTCATGTGATAGGCATCGCCGCTCATACCAAAGCCGATCAGCTCGGCATAGATGGTCGCGCCGCGGGCCTTGGCGTGCTCCAGCTCTTCGAGCACCAGCGCACCGGCGCCGTCGGACAAGACGAAGCCATCCCGGCCCTTGTCCCAGGGACGACTGGCACGGGTCGGTTCGTCGTTACGGGTCGACAGCGCGCGGGATGCCCCGAAGCCACCCATGCCCAGGCCGCAGGCAGCCATTTCGGCACCACCGGCGATCATCACGTCGGCTTCGCCATATGCAATGTTGCGGGCCGCCATGCCAATGCAGTGGGTACCGGTGGTACAGGCCGTGGAAATGGCGTAGTTCGGCCCCTGGGCACCCAGATGGATGGACAGGAAACCGGAAATCATATTGATGATCGAGCCAGGCACGAAGAACGGAGAAATTCGACGTGGGCCGGAATCATGCAGCGTGCGGCTGGTTTCTTCGATATTGGTCAAACCGCCAATACCCGAGCCCATGGCAACGCCGATTCGCTCACGGTTGGCATCGGTCACTTCCAGGCCGGCATTACGCACCGCCTGAAAACCGGCCGCCAGGCCGTATTGAATGAACAGGTCGAGTTTGCGGGCCTCTTTGACCGACAGGTATTCCTCGACATTGAAGCCCTTTACCGAGCCGCCAAAACGGGTGGAATAGGCAGAAAGGTCGGTGTGTTCGATCAGACCAATGCCACTGCGGCCAGCCAGAATGCCCTGCCAACTGCTCGGAACATCCGTACCCAGTGGCGACAACATACCCATACCGGTGACTACGACGCGTCTACGCGACACAGCACTCTCCTTTTTCTAATGACGACACTTTGCATCAGGCCTAAAGAAAAAACCGCACGCCGTAACGGCAGTGCGGTTTTTCCATGACAGCAAAAGACGACTAAATACGATTAAGCCTGGTGGCTGGTAACGTAGTCGATAGCTGCTTGAACGGTAGTGATCTTCTCAGCTTCTTCGTCAGGGATTTCGGTCTCGAATTCCTCTTCCAGAGCCATCACCAGCTCAACGGTGTCAAGGGAGTCGGCACCCAGGTCTTCAACGAAGGAAGCGGTGTTAACAACTTCTTCTTCTTTAACGCCCAGTTGCTCGGCAACGATTTTCTTGACGCGCTCTTCGATGGTGCTCATACCTTGTTTTCACTCCTAATGGACAAATTCAGGCAGCTGGCCAGTGGGTAAGTGTATAGAAAGGCTTTTCAGCTTTTCAACTGAAAGCTTCACTCCTCAAACCCTTTGGCCACCTGCCTATAAATAGATTGCAGCTTTATAACGGATTTTAGACAGCTCGTATGACATTTTTTTGAAGCGATCCGTCACATTTAACTCACATGTACATCCCGCCGTTCACCGGGATTGTAGCCCCGGTCACGTATGCCGCACCGTCGGACGCAAGAAAAGCGACCACTTGCGCGATCTCTTGAGCCTGCCCCAGACGACCCAGCGGAATTTGTGCCTGCAAGGCCTCACGCTGCGCTTGCGGCAACTCGCGAGTCATGTCGGTATCGATGAAGCCCGGGGTCACCGAGTTCACGGTAATCGACCGCGAGCCGACTTCACGCGCCAGCGCACGGCTGAAACCTTCCAGGCCAGCCTTGGCGGCGGCGTAGTTTACTTGGCCAGCGTTGCCCATGGCACCCACCACCGAACCAATACTGATGATTCGCCCCCAACGAGCCTTGGTCATGCCGCGCAGGACCCCCTTGGACAGCCGATACAGACTGTTCAGGTTGGTGTCGACCACGTCGTACCACTCGTCGTCTTTCATGCGCATCATCAGGTTGTCGCGGGTAATACCGGCGTTGTTCACCAGGATTGCCGGCGCGCCGAACTGCTCCTGGATGCTGGCCAGTACCGCTGCAACGGACTCGTCGCTGGTGACATTGAGCTCGAGGCCAGTGCCTTGAATGCCATTCTCCTTCAAGGTGGCGGCGATACGCTCGGCACCCGAGGCAGATGTTGCGGTACCTACGACGATCGCGCCCAGGCGACCCAGCTCAAGCGCGATGGCCTGGCCAATACCGCGACTGGCACCAGTGACCAGTGCAACTTTACCTTGCAGACTCATGCAGGCTTCTCCTAATTCAGGCCAGCGCTGCGCGAGCGGCAGCGAAGGCATCCGGGGTATTCAGGTTAGAGGTCGATACGCCTTCGGCGCAGCGCTTGTTGAGGCCTGCCAGGACTTTGCCCGGACCGCACTCGACCAGTTGAGTAGCGCCTTTGGCGGCCAGGGTCTGCACCGACTCCACCCAACGTACCGGCTTGTACAACTGCTCCAGCAGGTCGCGCTTGAGGGTTTCGAGGTCTGGCGCAACGTCGGCACTGACGTTCTGCACTAATGGAATCTGTGGCACCTGCCAGTTGATGGCGGCAATCGATTCGGCGAAACGCTCGGCAGCCGGGCGCATCAGCTCGCAGTGCGATGGCACGCTGACCGGCAATGGCATGGCGCGCTTGGCGCCACGCGCCTTGCAACCCTCGATGGCACGCTCGACAGCGGCCTTGGCACCGGCGATCACCACCTGGCCCGGAGAGTTGAAGTTGACCGCGCTGACCACCTCGCCTTGCGCGGCTTCGGCACAGGCAGCCAGCACATCGGCATCTTCCAGGCCAAGAATCGCCGCCATGCCGCCCTGCCCCGCAGGAACGGCCTCTTGCATCAGCTGACCACGGCGCTCTACCAGTTTCACGGCTTCGCCAAGGGTCAGGCTACCAGCAGCAACCAGCGCGCTGTATTCACCCAGGCTATGGCCGGCAACGAACGCCGGGCGCGCACCGCCCTCCGCCAGCCACAAACGCCACAGGGCGATGGAGGCCGTCAGAATGGCCGGCTGGGTTTTATCGGTCTGGTTGAGCAGCTCTTCGGGACCTTCTTGGGTCAGGGCCCACAGGTCGTAACCCAGAGCATCGGAAGCTTCTTTGAAGGTTTCGAGGATCAGCGGGTACTGCGCGCCCAACTCGGCCAACATGCCGAGGGACTGCGAGCCCTGTCCTGGAAAGACGAATGCGAGGGATGCAGACATGTAACAAGCCCCTAATGATCTTGTCGTCGGAGAATTGACGTCGCACCGCGGTGGACGCAAGAAACTGACAGTTGGATGGCCAATTGAACTGAGCGGTCACATTTAAGCATTTCCACGTGAAAACGCCTAAAGCAACAGATCCTCGAGACGTCCGTGCAGGCGCTCCGGCAGGTTTTCCTGGATCTCGATCAACGCCCGCTGAATGGCGCTCTGGAACCCCTGGACGCCAGCCGAGCCGTGACTTTTCACCACTATCCCCTGCAAGCCGAGAAAGCTCGCACCGTTATGTCGCGCCGGCGCCAGATCCGCCTGCAGACGCCGCATCAACGGCAGCGCCAGGGCGCCGACCACACGGGAAACCGCGTTCTGCTTGAACAGGGCCTCGATGCGCGCGGCAATCATGGTCGCCAACCCTTCGCTGGACTTGAGCAGGATATTGCCGACGAAACCGTCGCACACCACCACATCCGCTTCGCCGCGATACAACCCGTCACCCTCGACAAAACCGATGTAATTCAGGCCCCGGGCGTTCTGCAACAAGCTCGCCGCCAGCTTGACCTGCTGGTTGCCCTTTATGTCCTCGGTGCCGATATTGAGCAATGCCACCCGCGGGCGAACGATGCCCAAGGTTTCGGCCGCGACCGACCCCATGACCGCGAACTGGAACAGATGCTCGGCGCTGCAATCGACGTTGGCCCCCAGATCCAGCAACTGGCAATAACCGCGCTGGGTGGGAATGGCTGCCACCATTGCCGGCCGATCGATGCCCGGAAGGGTTTTCAGCACATAACGCGACAACGCCATCAGCGCACCGGTATTACCGGCACTGACACACGCCTGGACCTTGCCATCGCGCAGCAGCTCAAGCGCCACCCGCATGGAAGAGTCCGGCTTGCCACGCAAGGCCTGGGAAGGCTTTTCGTCCATGCCGATGACTTCTGCCGCAGGCACAACCGTCAGGCGCGCGCGATCCACAGCCGAATGACCGGAAATCAGTTCTTCTAAAAGGAAAGGTTGACCGACAAGGGTCAGGTGCAGCGAGGGGGTAGCAGACAGACAAGCAAGGCCGGCCTGAACAATGCTGCGGGGACCGAAGTCCCCGCCCATTGCGTCAATCGCGATGACTTGAGCGGACAAGGATTACTCGTCAGCGCCCTTGTCGATCACTTTACGACCACGGTATACGCCTTCTGGCGATACGTGGTGACGCAGGTGAACTTCACCGGTGGTCTTTTCTACGGACAGGGTGCTAGCCTCGAGAGCGTCGTGCGAACGGCGCATGTCACGGGCAGAGCGGGATTTTTTGTTCTGCTGAACAGCCATAATTGATTAACTCCTAAACGTTTGGGTCACGCTTTAACTGCGCCAATACACTGAACGGGTTGGACCGCGTTACCTCGTCCTCGCTCGGTTCGGGCTCATCGAGCCCCTCCGGCTGCTGGCATTCTTCCGGATGATGAGCAGGCACGATGGGCAAGGCAAGCAAAAGCTCTTCCTCGATCAACGCCTGCAGATCCAAAGGATCCTCGCCCAGTTCCAGCACGTCATAACCTTTCGGCAACGACTGGGTATTCGCACCCTCCTTCACCACAGCGTAACTGCACTCACTGTGGATCGGCAGGGTGACCAGCTCAAGACAACGCTGGCAAACCATTTTGACTTCGACGTCGATAGAGCTGTGGATAACTACAGCTTTACGTTCGTCACGCTCAAAAACGAATTTGGCCTGCACCGTACCGACATTGTCGGAAAGCGGGTCGCAGAGTCTCTCCAAATCAGCCAGCAGCAGTTCACCTTGAAGGGTGGTGCCACGGTCAGCCAATTTGCGCGGGTCAACGTGAGGTGGAATCGGGTCATTCAACATAGGCGCAGCATTATAGGGATGCCCCCAGCCATGTCAAAGGAAATTCAGCCCTGTCCGTCACTTGCAAGCCCCGCTAGAATTCGCGACTCGTTTCAGGAGATGCGCATGCTGCCTTTATTACTTGCCTCAAGCTCGAGCTATCGCCGCGAATTGCTCACCCGCCTGCGCCTGCCATTCACCTGCAGCTCACCGGACATCGACGAAAGCCATCGCCCCGGGGAGTCCGCCCTCGACCTGGTAAAACGCCTCGCCGAAGAAAAAGCCCGGGCGCTGGCTACCACCCATCCAGGCCACCTGATCATCGGCTCGGACCAGGTTGCCGTGCTCGGCGAGCGCATTATCGGCAAACCTCACACCTTCGAAAAGGCTCGCGAACAACTGCTCGCCGCCAGCGGCGCCAGCGTGACCTTTCTCACCGGCCTGGCCCTGCTCAATAGCCAGAGCGGGCACTGCCAGGTCGATTGCATCCCCTTCACCGTGCACATGCGCGACCTCAGCGCCGCCCGCATCGAGCGCTACCTGCATGCCGAGCAGCCTTATGACTGCGCCGGCAGTTTCAAGGCCGAAGGCTTGGGCGTCAGCCTGTTCCGCGGCACCGAAGGGAGCGACGCCAGCAGCCTGATCGGCCTGCCACTGATTCGCCTGGTCGACATGCTGCTCGCCGAAGGCGTCGACATACCCTGACCACCACCCATAAAAAAGCCGGCCCTGCGGCCGGCTTTTCGAAAACACCGCAATCAGCGTAGCGTCGGCCCCTGGAAGCCCATCCACATCGCCAGATGCTCGGCAACGCTGGCGCCAAGCTTTTTCGAGAAGCGATCGAATGGCGACTCCTGAACGGTGAAATCCACCAATTCCTTCTCACCGACCACATCCCGGGCAACCGAGCTGGCACTCCCCAGGCCATCGATCAACCCCAACTGCAGCGCCTGCTCGCCAGACCAGACCAGCCCGGAGAACAACTCCGGATGCTCCTTGTCCTTGAGTCGCTCGCCACGCCCCTGCTTGACGCTGGCAATGAACTGGCGATGAGTGGTATCCAGCACACCCTGCCAGAACTGGGTTTCCTCTGGCTTTTGCGGCTGGAACGGATCAAGGAACGATTTGTGCTCGCCCGAGGTGTAGGTGCGACGCTCCACCCCCAGCTTCTCCATGGTGCCGACAAAACCATAACCGGCCGCCGTAACGCCAATGGAACCCACCAGGCTCGCCTTGTCGGCATAGATCTGATCGGCAGCGCTGGCGATGTAGTAAGCCCCGGAAGCCCCCAAGTCGGAAATCACCGCATACACCTTGATATCTGGGTGCAGGCCACGCAGACGTCGGATTTCGTCATAGACGTAACCCGACTGCACCGGACTGCCGCCTGGGCTGTTGATGCGCAGCACTATGCCCTTGACCTTTGAGTCCTCGAAAGCCGTCCGCAGGCTGGTGACGATGTTGTCGGCGCTCGCCGACTCCTTGTCCGCGATCACCCCCGTCACCTCGATCAGCGCCGTATAACCGGCCCCGCGAGTGGCGCTTTTTTCCATATCCATCAACGGTGTGAACAGCAACAACGCCACGAACAGGTAAACGAAAGTCAGAAGCTTGAAGAAAATCCCCCAGCGCCGCGAGCGCCGCTGCTCTTGCACACCCGCCAGCAGAGTCTTTTCCAGCAATTTCCAGCTCTTGTCGTCATCGCTGTCGGCGGCCGTCTTGCTTGGCGCCTTCCATTCGTCGATCATGCTTTGTTACCCCGAAAGACTCAATTGCCCTGCCGGCTCAGCCAGGCATGCAACTGAGGAAAACTATCGATAGCCAGACATGGCTCATAAGCCTGCAAGGCTTCCAGCGATTGAGCGCCATAACTGACCGCGACCGAGGCCATGCCTGCGTTACGCGCCATCAGCAGGTCGAAGGAAGAATCCCCCACCATCAGCGCCTGCTCGGGACGAACCTCGCAATGCGCCAGGATCTGCTCGAGCATCAGCGGATGAGGCTTGCTCGCGGTTTCGTCGGCAGCACGGGTGATGTCGAAATAATCTTCCCAGCCATGGGCCTTCAATACCCGATCCAGGCCTCGGCGCGCCTTGCCGGTGGCTACCGCCAGGTGATACCCCTCGCGCCGAAACGCCTCGAGAGACTGCACCACCCCGGCAAACAACGGGGACGGCTCGGCCTCCAGGGCAATGTAGCGATCGGCATAGTGCTGACGAAAGTCGACCAACTCAGCGTCGCCGATTTCCGGATACAACGTACGAATCGCCTCCGGCAACCCCAGGCCGATAATGCCCTTGACCGCAAAATCATCGCGACGGGCGAACCCGGAACGATCGGAAGCCGCGTGCATCGCCTCGACTATCCGACCGATGGAGTCAGCCAGGGTGCCATCCCAATCGAAGATCAGCAGCTTGTAATCAGGGTGCACTGCTTAGACGCTCCACAGTCTTGGCCCACATCTCGTCTACCGGCGCCTGCAGCTTCAGCTCACCGCCGTCGGGCAGCGGCACCGTCAGCATGTAGGCATGCAAAAACAGGCGCTTGCCCCCCAGATCGCGGATCTCCTTGGTGAAATCGTCGTCGCCGTACTTGCTGTCGCCGGCAATACAGTGCCCGGCATGCAGGGTATGCACACGAATCTGATGAGTACGCCCCGTCACCGGCTTGGCCTCGACCATGGTGGCAAAGTCGCCAAAGCGACGCAGCACCTTGAACACGGTCAGGGCCTCTTTGCCTTCTTCGTTGACCTCGACCATGCGCTCGCCGGAACGCAGGTTGCTCTTGAGCAGCGGCGCACGGACTTGCTTGATCGAAGTCGCCCAATTACCGCGGACCAGCGCCATATAGCGCTTGTCGACCCCATCGCCGCGCAAGGCTTCATGCAAATGACGCAGCATGCTGCGCTTCTTGGCGATCATCAGCAGGCCGGAGGTATCGCGATCGAGGCGATGTACCAGCTCCAGCTCCTTGGCATCCGGCCGCAACTGACGAAAGGCTTCGATTACCCCAAAATTCAGGCCGCTGCCGCCATGCACGGCGATACCGCAGGGCTTGTTGATCACGATCAGGGCTTTGTCTTCGTAGACAATCGAGGCTTCCAGGCGCTGCAACAAGCCCTGCGCCACCGGCACAGGTTCGTCGCGCTCGGGCACACGCACGGGCGGCACGCGCACGATATCGCCTGCCTGCAGCTTGTACTCGGGCTTGATCCGCCCCTTGTTCACCCGCACTTCGCCTTTGCGCAAAATGCGATAAATCAAGGTCTTGGGCACGCCTTTGAGCCGAGCGAGAAGGAAATTGTCGATTCGTTGGCCGGCATATTCCGGCGAGACCTCAAGCAGTTGAACGCCTGGGGTCGAGGGGGCAGTAGTCGTCATGGCGCAAATGATAACAATTTTTTATGGATTTGAAGCACTTAATGATTACTGCTATAGTCGCGAACGCCGCCAAAAGCGGCCTGGACAGCGGACCAATGGCCAACAGCCGGCCCTGACCAACGCAATTCACCAGGACGCGAGGCCGTCCTACGGAGCTTTCGCTACGAACGGTGGAGTTTTGCAGTTGTAACAAGCGCAGGTGACATGAGGCCTGAAGCCCGCCGAAAAGCAGAGTTTTCACTCGCCTTTCGAGCAAATATTAACGGCCAGTTCACAAAGTGCAGTCAGCAGCAAACAAACCCGAGCGAAGGCTTCGGAAACACCGCCTAAATTAGCCATGATGCGTGACCTCCCCTTTCGGAGCTCACGGTAAATGCCAACCCGCTGCGGATTCTGCGCGCGGCAGCACCCGAATTATCAGGGATACGTGTAGGGTGGAGACGCACAACCGTCGGACTGTGTAGCATTAGGCTTTATCAAGACGCTTCGTATCGTCCACAGTCGCCGGTTGATTCCTCCTCCTGATTGAGCTTTTGCTTAAGAGGTGCCTTTTGTCACCCCAGCAAGCAGGACGCGTGAGTCGCGAATTCGCCCCAACTGGTCGGATTTCGCCTGACACTGGAGCGGCCAACCGCTCCTGACGCACCTGACACCGACCGTGAGAAGTCGTGTGTGCCGAACGCCGTTTCCGGCAGCCCGGAAACCGACGGTACTACATGAAAAGAATGCTGATTAACGCAACTCAACCCGAAGAGTTGCGTGTTGCACTGGTAGATGGTCAACGCCTCTACGACCTGGACATCGAATCCGGTGCACGCGAGCAGAAGAAGGCCAACATCTATAAAGGCCGTATCACTCGCATCGAACCAAGCCTCGAGGCTGCCTTTGTCGATTTCGGCTCTGAGCGCCATGGCTTCCTGCCCCTCAAAGAAATCTCCCGCGAATACTTCAAGAAAGCCCCCGAAGGCCGCGTCAATATCAAGGACGTCCTGAGCGAAGGCCAGGAAGTCATCGTCCAGGTCGAGAAAGAAGAACGCGGCAACAAGGGCGCAGCCCTGACCACGTTCATCAGCCTGGCCGGTCGTTACCTGGTGCTGATGCCGAACAACCCGCGCGCCGGCGGCATTTCCCGTCGCATCGAAGGCGAAGAGCGCAACGAACTGCGTGAAGCCCTGAACGGCCTGGTAGCCCCTGCCGACATGGGCCTGATCGTGCGCACTGCCGGCCTGGGCCGCAGCAGTGAAGAAATGCAATGGGACCTCGACTACCTGCTGCAACTCTGGACCGCCATCAAGGAAGCCTCTCTGGATCGTTCCGCGCCTTTCCTGATCTACCAGGAAAGCAACGTGATCATCCGCGCCATCCGCGACTATCTGCGCCAGGACATTGGCGAAGTGCTGATCGACAGCGTTGAAGCCCAGGACGAAGCCCTGACTTTCATCCGCCAGGTGATGCCGCAGTACGCCAGCAAGATCAAGCTGTATGAAGACAGCGTGCCGCTGTTCAACCGCTTCCAGATCGAAAGCCAGATCGAAACCGCCTTCCAGCGCGTCGTCGAACTGCCTTCCGGCGGCTCGATCGTTATCGACCCGACCGAAGCCCTGGTGTCCATCGACATCAACTCGGCGCGCGCCACCAAAGGCAGCGACATCGAGGAAACCGCCCTGCAGACCAACCTGGAAGCAGCGGAAGAAATCGCTCGCCAGCTGCGCCTGCGCGACATCGGTGGCCTGATCGTCATCGACTTCATCGACATGACCCCAGCCAAGAACCAGCGCGCTGTGGAAGAGAAAGTCCGCGAATGCCTGGAAGCCGACCGCGCTCGCGTCCAGGTCGGGCGCATCTCGCGCTTCGGCCTGCTGGAAATGTCCCGCCAGCGCCTGCGTCCATCGCTCGGCGAAAGCAGCGGCATCGTCTGCCCACGCTGCAACGGCACCGGCATCATCCGCGACGTCGAATCGCTGTCGCTGGCCATCCTGCGCCTGATCGAAGAAGAAGCCCTGAAAGACCGCACCGCCGAAGTTCGCGCCCAAGTGCCGATTCCGGTCGCCGCTTTCCTGCTCAACGAAAAACGCAATTCGATCACCAAGATCGAGCTGCGCACCCGTGCTCGTATCGTCATTCTGCCGAACGACCACCTCGAAACCCCGCACTTCGAAGTCCAGCGCCTGCGCGATGACAGCCCGGAAGCTGCCACCAACCAGTCCAGCTACGAAATCGCCGCAGCCGCGGCCGAGACCGAAGAAGTCCAGCCAGCCGCCGCGACCCGCACCCTGGTTCGCCAGGAAGCGGCCGTCAAGACCGCTCCAGCCCGCGCCAACGCACCGGTTCCAACCGAAGTGGCCGCGGCCCCTGTCGCCGCTCCGGCAACCATTGCCGAACCAAGCCTGTTCAAAGGCCTGGTGAAGTCCCTGGTCAGCCTGTTCGCCACCAAGGAAGAGCCAGCGGCTCCGGTCGTGGTTGAAAAACCGGCCACTGAGCGCCCTGCACGCAACGAAGAGCGCCGCAACGGTCGTCAGCAAAGCCGCAGCCGTAACGGTCGCCGCGACGAAGAACGCAAGCCGCGTGAAGAACGCGCGCCTCGCGAAGATCGTGCCCCTCGTGAAGAACGCGCACCACGCGAAGAACGTCAGCCGCGCGAAGTTCGCGAAGCCCGTGAAGAAGTCCAGGCCACCGCTCGCGAAGAGCGCGCGCCACGTCCGCCGCGCGAAGAGCGCCAACCACGTGCTCCGCGCGAAGACCGCAAGCCCCGTGGCGAGCGTGAAGAGCGTGTACGTGAACTGCGCGAACCACTGGATGCCGCCCCTGCCGTTGCTGCTGTTGCTGCCGCCACCGCTGAAGAGCGCCCGGCGCGTCAGCCACGGGAAGAACGTCAACCGCGCCCACCGCGTGAAGAGCGTCAACCACGTGCCGAGCAGACCGCTGCCGTAGCAGAAGCCGAAGAAGAGCTGCCGAACGAAGAGCAACTGCAGGAAGACGGCCAGGAGAACGCCGAGGGCGATCGTCCACGCCGTCGCTCCCGTGGCCAGCGTCGTCGCAGCAACCGCCGCGAACGTCAGCGCGACGCCAATGGCGATGTGATCGAAGGCTCGGAAGAAAACGGCGAAGAGCCAAGCAGCGCCGATCTGGCTGCAGGCCTGGCGGTAACCGCTGCTGTTGCCAGCACCGTGATCAGCGCCCCAGCCGAAGCCGAAGCTAACGAGCAGGCCGAACGTGCGACCGCCGCTATCCAGCAGGAAGCCGCTGCGACGGTCGAAGCACCAGCCGTCGAAGCCACCACTGCGGTAGAAGCTCCGGCAGCGCCTGCCGTTGAAGTTGCCCAGGTTCGCGAGGAACCGCGCGAAGAACAGGCCGCGGAACCTGCAGTGTTTGCAGAACCGGCCGCACCGGTAGTCGAAGCCGCCGTTGCCGAAGAACCAGCCCAGGAAGCGCCTCGCACTTTCGAGCCAGCAGCCGAAGCCATTGTGGCTGAAGCACCTGCGCCAGTCGCCGAAGCCGTGGTCGAAGAGATCGTCGCCGCAGAGCCGGCAACTGTTGCTGTTGTAGAAGCAGTCGTCGAGCCTGTAGCTGCCGAGCCGGTAATCGCCGCCCCAGCCGCTGCGGTTGAAGCTGCCGTCGCTGAAGTGGTTGAGCCAGTTGTCGAGGCCGCCCCGGCCAGCGCCCTGACCAGCAACGGTCGTGCGCCAAACGATCCGCGTGAAGTACGCCGCCGCAAGCGCGAAGCCGAGCGTCTGCAGAAGGAAGCCGAACTGGCTGCCACTGCTGCCGTTGAAGCCCCGGCAGAAGTCGTAGCGCCCGCTCCGGTCATTGCCGAGGTTGTCGAGGCAGCGCCCGCTGTCCAGCCGGTCATCGAGCAACCTACCCCAGCCGTCGACGACACCCCGCGTGCCGCCGAAGAAGTGGTAGAGCACAAGGCCAAGGTCCAGGAAGAAGAGCACGAACCTAAACCCTTCGTCTGATTCCTGAGCTTATAAAAAGCCCCGCCTGGTCACCCAGGCGGGGCTTTTTCATGTTTGATCCTCTAGCAAGCTCGCTCCTACAGGGGGTTCTTGCTCGAGATATCCCCTGCGCAACGCTCAATCGCGAAAGAGCAACGCCTGCGGCACATCGACATCCCACAACACTCCGGCATCCACCAACGTCACCTCAACTACCTGCCCCAAGGCAAACAATGGCCTGGCCCCTCGATCCCCGGACAACGCCAATAACGCCGGCCCAAAACTCGCGCCAAAGGCCACCGGGTGACCATAGGTGCCGTCATGCACCGGCACCCGGATCATCTGCTTGCCAAGCCCCTGCGCCACACGCTCGATACTCGACGGCAGGATAAACGGCATATCCCCCAGCACCACCAACCAGCCATTGGCCTCGACACAGGCACCAACGGCGGCGGCCAGGCTGTCTCCCATACCTGGCGAATCCACAAGCACCACCTGGCAGCCGTAGGTTTCAGCCAAGGCAATCAACCCGAGACGATCCGCCGTTGTCACCAGGACTCTGCGCACCAGCGATGCAGGCAGATTCTTCAAGACCTGCTCGATCACCGGCCTGACCACGCCATCCCGCCCCCGACATAGCGCCAGCAACTTGTCCTCGCCAGCACCTGCCACCTGTCGATAGCGGCTGCCCTGCCCTGCGGCCAGGACCACCACGCAAGGCAACTCGCTCAAGCGCTCACCTGCTCAGCCACCTGAGAGGTTCTTTTCTGCAACAGCTCGATACCGTTCTTGATGGCAACGATCTCCGCCATCACCGACAGGGCAATCTCCGCCGGCGTATGGCTACCAATGTGCAGGCCGATCGGCCCATGTAGACGGTCGATGGCCTGTGGTTCCAGCCCCAGCAGGGCAAGATTCTCCCGACGCTTTTGACTGTTGACCCGCGAGCCCAGCGCACCAACGTAGAACGCCCGGGAGTTGAGGGCGGTCAACAGCGCCATGTCGTCCAGCCTGGGGTCATGGGTCAGCGCAACGATGGCCGTACGTTCGTCGGTCTCGATGCTCAGCACCGCATCGTCCGGCATCCCCGGCACAAACCGCCCGTGCTGTTCTTCCCAGCCATAGACGAACTCCTTGCGCGGATCGCAGATCAGTACTTCGAAGTCCAGCAAACGCGCCATCTCCGCGACATACCGCGACAGTTGCCCGGCACCGATCAGCAACAGCCGCCAGCGTGGGCCATAGATCGCCCGCAGGCTCGTGTCGTCGACGCTCAGCACGTCGGTCTTGCTGGCCGGCTTAAGCAGCACTTCGCCACTACCCAGGTTCAACTCCCGGGCGACAATCTCATGGGCCTCGCAGCGGGCCAGCAGCTCGGCGACCCAGCCAGGGTCGCCAACCCGCTCCTCGGTCAGGCGCAAGGTGCCGCCGCAAGGCAGGCCGAAACGCGCGGCCTCCTCGCGGCTCACGCCATAAGTCACCATCTGTACTGGCGGCCCATCCTGAGCCAAGCGGCCATCGTGCAGGCGGGCGATCAGGTCGTCCTCGATACAGCCTCCCGAGACCGAACCGATCACCATGCCATCTCCGCGCAGTGCCAGCATGGCGCCCGGCGGACGTGGCGCGCTGCCCCAGGTCTGGACCACGCTGTACAACATCACGCGCTGCCCCGCGCGGCGCCACTCCAGCACGCTGCGCAGGACATTCAGGTCGACGCTGTCCATCAGGCACTGGCCCCTTGTTGCCAGCCTTGCAGTTGGTAGCGCACCGGCAGGTTGCGGATGCGCTTGCCGGTGGCGGCGAAGATCGCATTGCACAGGGCCGGCGCGATTGGCGGCACACCTGGCTCGCCGACCCCGCCCAACGGCACGTCGCCCGGCGGCGTCACCAGGTGCACAGCGACTTCCTTCGGCGCCAGGGACATGCGCGCCACTTCATACATGTGGAAGTTGTCCTGCTGGACCTTGCCGTCCTTGAAGCTGATCTCCCCCACCACCGCATTGCCCAAGCCCATCACACAGGCGCCCTCGAATTGCGAGCGGATACGCTCGGGGTTGATCTGCGGGCCGCAGTCCACGACAATATCGGCCTTGTGCACGATCAAGGTGCCATCGTCCTTGACTTCAACCTCGATCACCGCCGCCACGTAGGTGACGAAGCTGTAGTGCACCGCCAGGCCCAGGCCGCGGCCCTTGGGCAGGCTGCGTCCCCAGCCGGCGGCCTTGGCGGCCGTCTCCAGCACACCGCGCATGCGCCCGGTATCGATCGGGTAGCGCTCCGGCGATTCGCCGTAGTTCCACTCTTCGCTCAAGGTCCGCGGGTCGATCTGACGATCCGGCCCGAGCAGCTTGAGTTGGTACTTCAACGGGTCCTGCCCCGCCTTATGGGCCAATTCGTCGACAAAGCTCTGGATGGCAAAGCCATGGGGGATGTTCGACACCGAGCGATACCAGCCAACCCGGGTATGGGCCGCCGCCTCGGGGTTTTCCAGGCGTACGCTGGGAATCGCATAGGCCATGTTGGTGAACCCCATGCCCAGCTCGAAGGCGCCTTCGTGGTTCATTCCCGGCGCGAACAGCGCGGTGATGCTTGGCGCCACGGTACGGTGCAGCCAGCCGGACGGCATGCCGTCCTTGTTCAGGCCGGCCTTGAGGTATTCCGCCGACACGGTGTGGAAGTAGGAGTTGTGGATGTCGTCTTCGCGGGTCCATTGCACCCGCACCGCCTTGCCCGGCACTTCCTTGGCGAGGATTGCCGCCTCGAGGATGAAATCGGGCTTGGATTTGCGCCCGAAGCCGCCGCCGAGCAAGGTGATATTGACGGTCACCTTCTCAAAAGGAATGCCCAGGCGTTCGGCAATGCGTTCGCGGGTCACCTGTGGCGCCTGGCTGGGGGCCCAGGCCTCACACTGCCCGTTCTGGAAACGCGCCACGGCAACCATCGGCTCCATCGGCGCCTGCGCCAGATGCGGCAGGTAGTAGGAGGCCTCCAGGCTGCTGTCGGCGCCGCTCATGGCCTCGTCGATATTGCCGGTGCTGCGCACCACTTTGCCCGGCTTGAGCGCCGCGGCTTCCAGCTCCTGGCGATAGGCAATCGAGTCATAAGTCGCGTTGACGCCATCGTCCCACTCAATCTTCAGCGCATCGCGCCCCTTGATCGCCGCCCAGGTATTGCTGGCAATCACCGCCACGCCGCCCAGAGGCTGGAATTCGGAAGGCAGGGGACGACTGTCGATCGGCACCACCTTGAGCACCCCCGGGACCTTCAGCGCCGCGCTGGCGTCGAAGGATTTGACCTTGCCGCCATAGACCCGCGGGCGGGCGACCGTCGCGAACAGCATGCCCTCGAAATGCACATCGGCACCGTAGACCGCCTGGCCATTGACGATGTCCACGCCATCGATGGCGCGGGTGCCTTCCTTGCCGATGTAACGGAACTCGCCGGGCTGCTTCAGGCGCAAGCTGTCGCGGGCCGGCACCGCCTGGGCGCTCGCCGCGACAGCCAGGGCGCCGTAGCCCAGTTCGCGACCGCTCGGCTGGTGCACCACTTTGTGCAACTGGGCCCGGCACTCGGCCAGCGGGACTTTCCACTGGTCGGCCGCCGCCTGCTCGAGCATGGTCCGCGCGGCCGCGCCGCAGCGGCGCATCGGCTCGTACCAGTGGCGCATGCTGCGGGAACCGTCGGTGTCCTGGTTACCGAACAGCGCCTCGTCGCCCGGCGCCTGCCTGACCTTCACCAGCGCCCAGTCAGCCTCCAGTTCGTCGGCAACCACCATGCTCAAGCTGGTACGCACGCCCTGGCCCATTTCCGAACGGTTGCAGAGCACCGTCACGCTGCCATCGGCGGCGATGCTCACGTACACCTTGGGGTCGTCGACCCAACCATGGGGCATGCCGTCGGCACCGAACTTCTGTTCTTCGGCAAACGCGTCCTGCCAGCCCCAACTGGCCGCCAGCACCAGGGCGCCGGTGGCGCCGACACCCTTGAGAAAACCGCGGCGGCTGAGGTTGCTCAAGGCAAAATCATTCGGCAGCTGGTTCATGCCTTGGCCTCCTGCAGATGGGTGGAGGCCTGGCGGATCGCGGTCTTGATCCGGTTGTAGGTACCGCAGCGGCAGATATTGCCGACCATCGCCTCTTCGATCTGTTCGTCGCTGGGGTTCGGATTGACCTTGAGCAAAGCCGTCGCCGACATGATCTGCCCGCCCTGGCAGTAGCCGCACTGGGCCACCGCGCTGTCGAGCCAGGCCTGCTGCACGACCTTGCCGACCGGGTCGTTGTGCAGGTTGTCGATGGTGCTGACGTTCTGCCCGGCGACCGAGCCGATCGGCGTGATGCAACTGCGCGCCGGGGCGCCGTCGATATGGATGGTGCAGGCGCCGCACAGGCCCATGCCGCAACCGAACTTGGTGCCGTTATAGCCAGCCACGTCGCGGATAGCCCAGAGCAGCGGCATGTCCTCGGTGGCATCCAATGGGTGATCTTGACCGTTGAGTTTCAGAGTAATCATGGGCACGCCCGCATATTTTCCGTTTATGGGGTCGAGCAATCTGCCGTTGAGTACAACGACGTGCGCAAAGCAGATCGACTCAGGCTAATGGGCTCTCTTATGAAGACGGGAAGTCTTCACCGGGCCTTTTGGGGTAAAAATAATTGCATTGTTAGCAAGCTAAGTTAAGCCGCGATTAATAAAAAAGCCTTGCAGGGGTAAGCCCGTGCAAGGCTTTGGAAACGCGCTTTCAGCTTAGTTCAATCAAGCGGGCTCAATAGAGGTTGGGCTCCATCTCCAACTGGACCTGGAAACGCTCGGCAATATCCTTCTGGATCCTCTGCGCCAGGTCCAGGAGTTGCAGGCCCGTGGCGGCGCCATGGTTGACCAGCACCAGCGACTGCAGGCGATGAACCCCGGCGTCGCCCTCGCGAAAACCTTTCCAGCCAGCCTGCTCGATCAGCCAGCCAGCGGCCAGCTTCACCTGCCCGTCCGGCTGCGGATAGCCCACCAGACCCGCATGGCGCTGCCTGATCTCGGCGGCCAGGGCCGCGGACACCAGCGGATTCTTGAAGAAGCTGCCAGCATTGCCCAGCACCGCGGGGTCCGGCAGTTTTTCGCTGCGGATGCTGCAGATGGCGCGGCTGACATCGCTGGCCGTCGGCTGCTCGATGCCCTGCTCGCTCAGGCGCTGGCGCACCGGGCCGTACTCCAGGTGCAGATGCTCGGTACGGGCCAGCGCGAAACGCACCCGCAAGATCAGCCAGCGGCCGGCCTCCTGCTTGAACAGGCTGTCGCGGTAGCCGAACTTGCACTCTTGCAGGCTGAAATCGCGCAGCTCGCCGCTCTGCCGATCCAGCGCGGTCAGGCCGGCGAAAACATCCTTGATCTCGACCCCGTAGGCACCGATGTTCTGCATCGGCGCAGCGCCCACGGTCCCCGGGATCAGGCTGAGGTTTTCCAGGCCGGACAACCCCTGCTGCAAAGTCCACTGCACGAACGGATGCCAGGTTTCGCCGGCCTCGGCCTCGACCACCACCTGCTGGCCGTCGTCGCTCAACAGGCGGATGCCGCGGGTACTCATGCGCAGCACCAGCGCCGGGATATCCGCCGTCAGCAGCAGGTTGCTGCCACCGCCGATCACCAGCAGCGGCAAGCGGTGCTGTGCCGAATAGGCCAGCGCTTCCCGCACGTCGGCGTCGCTGTGCGCCTCGGCGAACAGCTGCGCTCGTACGTCGACCCCGAAGCTGTTGAAGGGCTTGAGGGAAACCTCGGCCTGCATATCCAAGCTCATAGCCGCCCCTTCAACTCGATCACCAGCCGGTCGCTGGCGTACTCGATCAGATCCAGCACCTGCTCGAAACCTTGCTCACCGTCGTAGTAAGGATCCGGCACTTCGTCCACCACCGCCTCGTAACGACGCAGGAACAGGTCCAGCTCGGCCTTGCCCTGGGCCGGCTGCAAGGCCTTGAGGTTGCGCAGGTTGCTCTGGTCCATGGCCAGGATCAGGTCGTAGCGGGCAAAGTCCGCGCTGCTGACCTGCTGCGCGCGCTGCGCCGACAGGTCGTAGCCGCGCAGCAAGGCCGCGCGCTGGCTGCGCTTGTCCGGCGCCTTGCCGATGTGCCATTCGCCGGTCCCGGCGGATGCGACCTCGACCCGCTCGGCCAGCCCCGCTTCGCGCAACTTGTGGCGCAACACGCCCTCGGCCGTCGGCGAACGGCAGATATTGCCCAGGCAGACAAACAGAACCCGCATCAGGCCTCCAGCAGGCGACGAACGCGCTCAAGGTCTTCGGCGGTATCGACGCCGGCAGGCGGTGCTTCCAGGGCATCGGCGACGTGGATCCGCACGCCATGCCACAAGGCCCGCAGTTGCTCCAGCGCTTCGGTGTTTTCCAGCCAGCACGGACCCCAGCCGACAAAGTCGTGCAGGAAACCGGCGCGGTAGGCATAGATGCCGATATGACGGCGATAAGGCACGCCCTCTGGCAGCAGGTCGCGATCCTTCGCAAAGGCGTCGCGCGCCCAGGGCAAGGTGGCGCGACTGAATGTCAGGGCCAGGCCGTTGATATCGCTAACGACCTTGACCACGTTCGGATTGAACAGGGTCTGCACGTCTTCGATCGGCTCGGCCAGGGTGGCCATGCGCGCCTCGGTGTGCGCGGCCAGGTTGGCGGCGACCTGGTCGATCACCGCCGGCGGGATCAAGGGCTCGTCGCCCTGGACGTTGACCACGATGGCATCCGCAGCCAGCCCCAACAGACTGGCGACTTCCGCCAGGCGATCGGTGCCGGAGTTGTGGTCTTCGCGGGTCAGCACCGCTTCGGCGCCAAAGCCTTTGCAGACCTCGACGATCCGCGCATCGTCGGTCGCTACGACCACACGCTGGGCGCTGCTCTTGCAGGCCTGCTCCCAGACGTGCTGGATCATCGGCTTGCCGGCGATCAGTTGCAGCGGCTTGCCCGGCAGGCGGGTGGAAGCGAACCGGGCGGGGATGACAACGGTAAAGGCTGCGGTCATTTATCCAGGCGCTCGTCGGTGCTGAGGGTGCGAGCCTCGCTTTCCAGCATGACCGGGATGCCGTCGCGAATCGGGTAGGCCAGGCCGGCGCCCTTGCTGATCAACTCGGTCTTGTCGGCGCTGAGCTTCAGCGGCCCCTTGCAGATCGGGCAAGCGAGGATATCGAGCAGTTTGGTGTCCATGAGAATTCCCTGGATAGAAGCGTTAAGGCAAAAGACGAGCGGGCAACAGGCGCATCAGCTGGGTATCGAACCAGGCCACGAAGGCCGGGGATGGCACCGCATCCACCGCCAGGTACCACCAGTCGGGAGCCGCGAAGGCACGGCACTTCACCGCATCCTTTTCGGTCATGACCAATGGCAACGACGGGGTAAAACTCAGTGCCGGCGCGCTGTACTCGGCGTGGTCGGCGAAAGCATGCGGGACAGGCCGCCAGTGTAGCGTTTCAAGGGTGCTGAAGAAACGTTGCGGGTTGCCGATACCGGCCACCGCGTGCAGCGCCTGCCCCGGCGCGAAGTGCTCCAGCCCGCGGCGCTCGCCGCTCTGCAGGTTGACCAGGGCGGTGGGCGCCAGGCGAAAGGCGAAGCCGTCTTCGCGATCGTCGCTGGCGCCGTTGTAGAGCACCGCATCGACGCTGTGCAGGCGCTCGACCGGCTCACGCAACGGCCCGGCCGGCAGGCAACGGCGGTTGCCCAGGCCGCGCGCGGCATCGATCAGCACCAGCTCGAGGTCGCGGGCCATGCGGTAATGCTGCATGCCGTCGTCGGAAAGAATCAGGTCCAGCGGTTCGGCGGCCAGCAACGCCTCGACGGCGCGACCGCGGTCGGGGTCGATCATCAGCGGTACGCCGGTACGCTGGACGATCAGCAAGGGCTCGTCGCCCGCGACGTCGGCGCCCTGTTCGGCCGCAACCCGCCACGGCAGGCGCGGCGGCCTGGCACCGTAACCGCGGCTGACCACGCCGACCCGCAGCCCGCTGCGCTGGCAATGCTCGATCATCCACAGGATCAACGGCGTCTTGCCGGTGCCACCCACGGTGATGTTACCCACCACCACCAGCGGCACGGGCGGCTGGTAGACATCGCCCTCCCCGGCCAGGAAGCGTTCGCGCTTGCGCACCACCACCCGCCGATAGAGCCACTCCAGAGGCCGCAGCAGCTTCAGCGCGGGATGGCCGTTGTACCAGGCAGCGAGCAAACGATCGGACATGGCCATCAGGGTGCGGGCGCCGCCTCGACGGTGGTCATGCGCAGATGGCTGAAACCGAGCTTGCCGGCGGCGTCCATCGCGGTAATGACCGCCTGGTGCTGGGTCTTGCCGTCGGCGCTGATGGACAACGGCAGGTTGGTGTCGCCGGCCGACTCCTTCTGCAAGGCCTCGATCAGGCTGGCCAGGTCGCTCTTGGGCAGCACCTGGTTATTCACCGAGAACACCCCGTCGGCGCTGATGGCGATATCCAACTGCTTGGTCTGCTGGTCTTCGGCCGGCGAACCGCTGACGGCTTCCGGCAACTCGACGCGCAACTGGGTTTCCCGGGTAAAGGTGGTGGTCACAACGAAAAACAGCAGCAGGATAAACACCACGTCGATCAACGACGCGAGGTTGATATCGATGGTTTCCCGTGGCTTGCGGCGGAACTTCACGCTTTGCCCTCGGCCAGATCGACCTCGCGGTCGCCCTGCACCACTTCGACCAGCTTGATGGCCTCCTGCTCCATGCCGACCACCAGTTCATCGACCCGACGTTGCAGGAATCGATGGAAGAACACCGCTGGAATACCAACCATCAGGCCGGACGCGGTGGTGATCAGCGCCTTGGAGATACCGCCCGCCAGCACCGCGGCATTGGTGGTCATGCCCGAGCCCATGAACGAGCTGAAAATATCGATCATGCCCAGCACCGTACCGAGCAGGCCCAGCAGCGGGGCCATGGCGGCGATGGTGCCGAGGGCATTGAGGTAGCGCTCCAGTTCATGGATGACCCGGGCGGCGGCCTCTTCGATGCACTCTTTCATGATCTCGCGACCATGCTTGGAGTTGGCCAGGCCGGCGGCGAGGATTTCCCCCAGGGGAGAATGGGCGCGCAGTTCCTTGAGCTTGTCCTTGTTGAGCTGTTTGTCCTTGATCCAGCGCCAGACCTGCCCCAGCAGATGCGGCGGGGTAACGCGGCTGGCCCGCAAGGTCCACAGGCGCTCGGCCACGATGGCTACCGCGACAATGGAACTCAGAATGATCGGCAACATCATCCAGCCGCCGGATTTGACCAATTCCCACACAGTGACAGTCCCCTCGAAAAAGTGCGCCACTCTAACATAGGGGCCGAATGCACCGAAGAACCTGATGTCGCATGCCTGCAGGCTTTAATAACTCCCGGTTATTTAAGGAGATAGTGGCCATTTGCGCCAAAAGCGCCGCTCGGCCCGCAGGCTCATCGGCTCGCCGTACGAGCCCAGTATCAGCCGCAGCGCGCCATGCTCCGCGCTGTCGTAGATGGCCGCGCCCTGGCGGCGATACCGCTCGACGACTTGTGCGTGGGGGTGCCCGAAGCCATTGCCATGCCCACGGGAAATCAGCACCGCCGACGGCGCCAGCGCCTTGAGCAAGGCCACGGACGATGAGCTGCGACTGCCGTGGTGCGGCGCCTGCAACCAGTGGGTTTCGACGGCCAGCGGGGTGTCCAGCAAGGCGCGCTCCGCCTGGGCATCGATGTCCCCGGTGAGCAGCAGGCGCTCACCTTGGGCTTCGACCTGCAGTACGCAGGATTTCTGGTTGCCGGTCTGCGCATCCGCCCATTGCCACAGGGAAAAACCCACACCGTCCCATTGCCACTGTTCGCCGCTGGCACAGGGCTCGGCCGGCAAATGCGCGGGCAAGCCCTCGGGGTCGCCGCTGACCAGCCGGGCCACCGACAGGCCGCGTCGAACAGCGCCGGCACCGCCGGCATGATCGGCGTCGGCATGGCTGAGCAGCATCAGGTCGAGGCGGTCGATGCCCAGCTTGCGCAAGGACGGCAACACCACCCGCTCGCCTAAATCGGAGTCGCCAAAACGCGGGCCAGCGTCGTACAGCAGCACGTGCTCGCGCGTGCGCACCAGCACCGCCAGGCCCTGCCCGACATCCAACTGCCAGACTTCCGCCTCGCCATATGGCAGCGTGTTTTTCGGCGGGAACACCATCAACAGCAACATCGGCCAGCCCAACGGACGCAGCGGTACGCCCGCGGGCAGCAGCAATAGCAAGGCGCCCAGCGCGCTGAGGCTCCAGGCCCAGAAGGGAATGGCCGGTGCTATCCAGGCCGGCCATTGGGCAGCCAGTAGCGTCAGGCCACGAAACAGTACGTCCAGCAAACCACCAGCCCACCAGAGCAGCCCTTCGCCCAGCCAAGGCACCACCAGGAACAGAGTCCCGAGCAGCGCCGGCGGCAATACCAGCAGGCTGATCCAGGGTTCCGCCAACAGATTGGCCAGGGGCCCGCTGAGGCTGATGGGCAGGCCCAGCGCCAGCAGCACCGGGCACAGGCCGATGGCGATCAACCATTGAATCCGGGTCCAGGACTGCCACCAGCGCCAGCCGCCCAGGCGCCCGCCAAAAATCAGGATCAGCACCGCCACCGCTATAAAGGACAACCAGAACCCCGGCTGCAGGCTGGCCAGCGGTTCGAACAACAGCACCGCGTCGAGCGCCAGCAGGAACGGCCACCAGGCGCCCAGATGACGAAAGCGCAGGCGCCAGACCAGCACCAGGGCGACCATCACACAGGCACGACGCACCGGCACATCGAACCCCGCCAGCAAGCCGTAGCCCAGCGCCGAGGCGAACGCCAGCCCACAGGCCCAGGGTAGCCAGGGCCAGCGCCCGGGCCACAGACCGTAGCGGAACAGCCCTGCCACGAAGACGTACATCACGGCGGCCAACAAACTGATGTGCTGCCCCGATATCACCATCAGGTGCACGGTGCCGGTGTCTTGCAACACCCGCCAGTCTTCGCGACTGAGCCCCGAGCCGTCGCCCAACACCAGCGCCGCCAGGCCGCCGGCTCGCCCATGGGCGTCGACTTGCAGCAAGCGCTGGTGAATACGCGCTCGCCAGCCCCCTGGCGTGGCGACCAGCCGCTGCCCGTCCTTGACCGTGCCCGTCGCACCGATGCGCTGCGCCAACAGCCAGGCCTCATGATCGAAAGCCTGCAGGTTGACCAGGCCAACCGGCCGTTTGAGCTTCACTGCCAGGCGCCAGCGTTCGCCGCTGCGCACTGGCGGCCCGCCATACCAGGCCAGGCGCATGCGCCGGGGAATCTGCCCGCGCCGTGCCCGAGCGTCTTCCAGATCGAAGCGCACGACACCCTCGGCCTGTTGCGGCAACCCCGTCACCCGGCCCTCAAGCCAGCGCGTCTGCCCATCGAGATGTTCCGACAGACGATCGTCCAGCGCCCATTGCGCGCTGGCGCAGGCCCAGGCCAGGCCCAACAGGAAAAATGCCAGCGGATAGGTGCGAAACGGCAGCAGCATCAAGGCCACCACCGGCAATACCGCCAGCCATCCGAATCCTGGCAGCGCCGGCAAAAAGCGCACGGCCAATAGCCCCGCCGCCAGTGCCAGCATCGCTGTACGCATAAGCCCGTCCTTGAGCATTTATCGAGTGTTCCCACTCTCTGGATTAGCTCAACGGCGGCAGCGCCAGCTTTATCATTTGTCACAAAGTCTGAATGGGCGCCTTCTAGAATCCGGGCATACTTGCCGCCTGAACTGACCGAGAAGCCTTATGCCCCGGCGCCTATTCAAACGTTACATGCCAGACCCGACCAGCATCAGGGAACACAAGTCCTTACGCTTTCTTGGCACGCTGTTGCATGACCCCAACCTCTGGCACCTCAACCGGCACTCCGTGGCGCGCGCCATGGCGGTCGGCCTGTTCGCCGCCTTCATGCCGATCCCCGCGCAGATGCTGCTGGCCGCCGTGCTGGCCGTTTCCGTACGCGGCAACCTGCCGATTGCCGTGAGCCTGGTCTGGCTGACCAATCCGATCACCATGCCGCCGGTCTTCTTCTGCACCTATCAGGTCGGTGCCTGGCTGATGAACGTGCCCCCCAGGACTCTGCCCGACGAGTTGACCTGGGAATGGATCAGCGGCGAACTCTCGACCCTCTGGCAACCCTTCCTGCTGGGCTCGGTGGTGGCCGGGCTGGCGCTGGGCGCCCTCGCCTATTGCCTGACCATGCTCTACTGGCGCTGGTGGGTCAGCCGGCAATGGCGGCGGCGCAAGCAAAGCCGGCGCTAGAAACGCAAACGGCCTCCCGAGGGAGGCCGTTTTCATGTGCCCGCGAACTTACTGGCGCATGCCGCGCCCGCTCACCAGCAGGCGCGCGCAGCCGAAGTACAGGACCACGGTGGCCACCAGCATGAAAGTGATGGCCACGCTGATCTGGATGTCCGAAACGCCGAGAATGCCGTACCGGAATGCGTTGACCATATGCAACACCGGGTTGGCCAGCGAGACCGTCTGCCAGAACGGCGGCAACAGAGTGATGGAGTAGAACACCCCGCCTAGGTAGGTCAGCGGGGTCAGCACGAACGTCGGGATGATCGAGATATCGTCGAAATTGCGCGCAAACACTGCGTTGATAAACCCCAGCAGCGAAAAGATCGTCGCGGTCAGCACCACCACCAGCAGGGTAATGCCCAGGTGATGCACTTGCAGGTGGGTAAAGAACAGCGACAGCAGGGTCACGATCACCCCCACCGCCAGCCCACGCAGGACGCCGCCCAGGGTGTAGCCGATCAGAATGGTGTGCGGCGACACCGGCGACACCATCAACTCCTCGATGGAGCGCTGGAACTTGCTGCCGAAGAAGCTCGAAACCACGTTGCCGTATGAGTTGGTGATCACCGACATCATGATCAGGCCCGGCACGATGTACTCCATGTAGGTGAAGCCGCCCATGTCGCCGATCTGCCGGCCGATCAGGTTACCGAAGATCACAAAATACAGAACCATGGTGATCGCCGGCGGCAGCAGGGTTTGCGGCCAGATGCGGGTAAAACGTCGGACTTCGCGATAGACGATGGTGTTCAGCGCGACAAGATTGGGCCGTAGCTCGGAACTCATACCGCCACCTTCGACAGGTTTTTCTCCACCAGGGACACGAACAACTCCTCAAGGCGATTGGTTTTGTTGCGCAGGCTCAGCACTTCGATGTTCTGCAGGGCCAATTGGCTGAACAGCGCGGTAATGCCCACGGCCTTGTCGACCTGGACTTCCAGGGTGTGGCTGTCCACCAGCCTGCTCGGATAGCCGATCAGTTGCGGCGCCGCTTTCATGTCGGTCTTCAGGTCGAGCAGGAAGGTTTCCACATGCAGCTGGCTGAGCAACTGGCGCATGCTGGTGTTCTCGACGATGGTGCCGTGGTCGATGATGCCGATGTTGCGGCACAGCTGCTCGGCTTCTTCCAGGTAATGGGTGGTGAGGATGATGGTGATGCCTTTCTGGTTCAGCTCGGTGAGAAAGGTCCACATCGAACGACGCAGCTCGATATCCACGCCGGCGGTCGGCTCGTCGAGGATCAGCAGGCGCGGCTCGTGCACCAGGGCCCGGGCGATCATCAGGCGGCGCTTCATCCCGCCGGACAGCGAGCGCGAGGGCACATCACGCTTGTCCCACAGCCCGAGCTGGGTCAGGTACTGCTCGGCCCGCTCCTTGGCGACCTTGGTCGGGATACCGTAGTAACCGGCCTGGGTCACGACGATATCGAAGGTCTTCTCGAACTGGTTGAAGTTGAACTCCTGGGGCACCACGCCGATGCAGCGCTTGAGAGCGGCGGGCTCGCGGTCCAGGTCATGACCGAAGACATTCACCGTGCCGCTGGTCTTGTTCACCAGGGTCGAGAGGATGCCGATGGTGGTGGATTTGCCGGCGCCGTTGGGGCCGAGCAAGGCAAAGAAATCACCTTCGGCGACATCCAGATCGATACCACTCAGGGCCTGGAAACCGTTGCCGTAGGTTTTGGTTAGCTGCCGGATGGACAGAGCGGAACTCATATCGGATTTACGCACCAAGAAGGGAGAACGTTATAGGTAAGGGCGGATCGCTTGCATTGCAACGGCGCCGGATAGCGGCAATGGTGCTTGCCGACGCCGTACAAGTACAGTCACCCCTATTGATAGTCAGTATTAAGTCAACGCGGTCATGACGGCCTTGCGATAGGCCGGACGCTGCTGCAGGCGTTCGTACCAGGCGCGCAGATGAGGCAGTTGCGGGCGCTCGATGGGCATTTCGAACCAGGCATAAATGAAGCTGCCCAGGGGAATATCGCCGCTGCCGATCTCGGCACCGGACAGGTAGGGTTGAGTGGCCAGCGCCTGGTCGACCACCGCGAGCAGTTCGCCGCAATTATCCAGCGCGGCGCTGATCTTGGCCCAATCCTGTTGTTCCGCCGGCGTGCGCAGCACACCCCAGAACAGGTGGCGGAAAGGTTCGGCAAAGGTCGAGGTGGTCCAGTCCATCCACTTCTCGGCCGAGGCGCGCACCTGCACGTCGCTCGGGTACCAGGCCGTACCGGCGGCATGGCGCGCAGCGAGATAACGCACGATGGTGTTGGATTCCCACAGCACGAAGCCGTCGTCCTCGATCAGCGGAATCCGCCCGTTGGGGTTCATCGCCCGATACGCCGGAGTATCCACCACACCGAAGGCCCCACCGGCATCCAGCGCCTCGTAGGCCAGGCCAAGCTCTTCGGCGCACCATAAGGCTTTCCTGACGTTCGACGAGTTTTTCCGCCCCCAGATCTTCAGCATGACCCTTCCTCAGTAATGAATGCCGAGGCAGTCTAGCCCGGATCAGACCTTACTCAAATCTCCCTGCATGTCCCCCAGCATTGCCGACATCTGTCCATCGAACAAATGCGGGTAGCACTTTTCCAGGTGCTTGAAGAAGTAAGCCTCGGGTACGTCGGCGAACTGCCCATGGTCCAGCACGTACTCCATCATCTGCTCGCCCTGGCGGTTGAAGGGATGGAACACGCTGTCGTGATGGCCATCGAACTCCAGCGGCGCCACATCGAACAACTCGCAGAGTTTCTGGTTGAACGCCGGAGTGGCCTTGACCCAGCGATCGTGTAGGTACAGTTCGGTGTAACCGTGCATGGCAAAAACGTCGCTGCGCAACAACTCCAGCAAGCGCGGGGTCGACAAGTGATTGCGCACGTCCGCCAGGCCGATTCGCGCGGCGATCCCGCAATGCCGGGCACAGCCGGCCAGCAGCGTGGCCTTGGGCACGCAATAGCTTTCGCCGGTGGCCAGGGCATGGCTGCCACGCAGGGTCTCGGGGTCGAGGCTGAAGGTGTAAGGGTTGTAGCGCACGGCTTCGCGCACCGCGTAATAGAGCCGCACCGCCTGATCCAGGGGATCGTTGCTGGCGCCACGGCGAGTTTCGGCGAACTCCACCACCGCGGGGTGGTCACTATCGATGAAGCGGCTGGGACTCAGGTACTCGTGCATGAGGATGATCTCCGAGTGGAATCTGGAGTCTAACGACGGCCCAGGCCCAGCGATAACGACGTTTCGGCCAAAGATCAGAGGCTCGCGCTGCATGCCTTGGAAGACCGACAGCCTGTGAACCCGTTGCCTGACGCTCTGCGTCCGCTGCTTGCGACACATTCAAACGCACTGTTCTGTCACCCCTTTTAGCGGATGCCGGCTAAGCTCTGAGGGTGATTTTGCCCCCTGGTTTCATGGAGGATTGCATATGCTGTTGTTGTGGATACTGGTTCTGCTGGTCGGCATTGCCTACCTGGCCCACCGCCGCACCGCGCCCCTGCCCGCCCTGGGCGCGGTGGCCGTCTACCTGCTGGCCATGGGCGCCTTCAGCCACGCACCAGGCTGGCTCCTGCTGATTTTCTGGGTACTGCTGGCGGCGGTGGCGGCCCCCTTGCTGCTGCCTGACCTGCGCCGCAAATATTTCAGCGCCCCGCTGTTCAGCTGGTTCCAGAAAGTCCTGCCGCCAATGTCGCAAACCGAGCGCGACGCCATCGACGCCGGCACGGTCTGGTGGGACGGCGAGCTGTTCAGCGGTCGACCGGACTGGAACAAGTTGTTGGCCTACCCCAAGGCGCAACTGAGCGAAGAGGAACAAGCGTTTATCGACGGCCCCACCGAAGAGCTGTGCGCCATGGTCAGCGACTGGCAGATCGGCCAGGCGATGGACCTGCCGGCCGCGGCCTGGGAGCACATCAAGCAGCATGGCTTCTTTGCCCTGATCATCCCCAAGGAGTTCGGCGGCAAGGGTTTCTCCGCCTATGCCCACTCGCAAGTGGCGATGAAACTGGCGACCCGCAGCGGCGACCTGGCCTCTACCGTGATGGTCCCCAACTCCCTCGGCCCGGCCGAATTGCTGCTGCATTACGGCACCGACGAGCAGCGCAACCATTACCTGCCCCGGCTGGCCCGTGGCGACGATATCCCGTGCTTCGCCCTCACCGGCCCACTGGCCGGATCCGACGCCGGCGCCATGCCCGATACCGGGGTGATCTGCAAAGGCCAATGGCAGGGCGAGGAAACCCTCGGCCTGCGCCTGAACTGGGAAAAGCGCTATATCACCCTGGGACCGGTGGCCACCCTCCTCGGCCTCGCCTTCAAGGCCTATGACCCGGACCATCTGCTGGGCGACGAAGAAGACCTGGGAATCAGCCTGGCACTGATCCCGACCGATACCCCGGGCGTGGAAATCGGCCGGCGCCATCTGCCGCTCGGCGCCGCCTTCATGAACGGCCCGAACTCCGGCAAGGACGTGTTCATTCCTCTGGACTTCCTGATCGGCGGCCAGGAAATGCTCGGCAAGGGCTGGATGATGTTGATGAACTGCCTGTCGGTCGGGCGCTCCATCTCCCTGCCGGCGGTCGGCACCGGCGCGGCCAAGTTCACCAGCCTGGTGACCGGCCAATATGCCCAGGTGCGCGAACAATTCAACGTTCCCCTCAGTGCCTTCGAAGGCATTCAGGAAGCCCTGGCACGCATCGGCGGCAACGCCTGGCTGATGGACAGCGCGCGCATGCTTACGGCCAACGCCGTCGACCTGGGGGAAAAACCTTCGGTGCTGTCGGCGATTCTCAAGTACCACCTGACCGAACGCGGCCGCGAGTGCATCGGCCACGCCATGGACGTGCACGGCGGCAAGGCCATCATCATGGGCCCGAACAACTACCTGGGCCGCAGTTGGCAAGGCGCGCCGATCTTCATCACCGTGGAAGGCGCGAATATCCTCTCGCGCAACCTGATGATCTTCGGCCAGGGCGCCATTCGCTGCCATCCGTTCGTGCTCAAGGAAATGGCCCTGGCCGGTCGCGAAGACCACGACCAGGCGCTCATCGAATTCGACGGTCTGCTGCTCAAGCACATCGGTTTTGCCGTCAGCAACGCGGCCAGCACCCTGGTGCTGAACCTGGGCCTGGGGCACCTCGAGCCTGCCCCGGGAGACAAGCTCAGCCAGGGTTACTTCCGCGCCCTCAACCGGCAGGCCGCAGCCTTCGCCATGCTGGCCGACCTGAGCATGATGCTGCTGGGCGGCGAACTGAAACGCCGCGAACGCCTGTCGGCACGCCTCGGCGACGTACTCAGCCACCTCTACCTCACTTCCGCCGCGCTCAAGCGCTACCACGACCTGGATTCGCCGGAACACCTGCGCCCGCTGTTCACCTGGGCCATGGAAGAAAGCCTTGGCCAGTCGGAACGAGCGCTGGACACACTGCTCGACAACTTTCCGAACCGGGTGCTGGGCTGCCTGCTGCGCGGCGTGGTATTCCCATTCGGCCGTCGTCACAAAGGCCCGTCCGACCGTCTGGACGCCGAAGTCGCCGCGATCATCGGCCGCCCCAAAGGCGACCCGACCCTGGAAGAACTGCTGGCCGGCTGCTACCGCCCACAATCGGCGCACGATCCGGTCGGCGCCCTGCAACACGCCTACGACCTGTTGAGCGCCAGCCACCCGTTGCAGAAAAAACTGCACGACGCGCTGAAAAGCGGCCAGGTCAAACCGGGCGCCGGGGAACACGCCATCGATGCCGCACTGGAAGCCGGTGTATTGCAGCCGGTAGAAGCCCAGGCCCTGCGCGAGGCTGAAGCCGCCCGCCGCAAAGTCATCGATGTCGACGACTTCGCCAAGGAGGATCTGACCCTGAGCGAGGGGAAAACCCGCTAAGCCGCCAGGGCCGCAGGCGGATTATGAAACCGGGCGCAGGGGCTATATACTCCCGCGCCCGTTTTGCTGTTGAGGACTCATGTCATGTCCAACGTCGTCGCCGATCATCTCGTCCTGCTCGACCACCTGCGCAGTATCCTGGTCGCCGTGGGTGAAGCCGAGCAGGTTCCCGAAGAAAGCCATGCCTTGTTCCTGGATCGCTTCGACGAACTGCGCGCTTCGCTGCCGATCGATCCGATCGAAAGCCAGTACCTGGGCCAGGATCTGTTGTGCCAGGTAATGCAGCGTTATCCACAGGTCGCGCACCTGGTACCGCGCGATCTGTTGTGGTTCTTTGCCGGGGACTGCCTGCACTACATGCCCGACGAAGAAATCGACCTGTATCAGGCACTGGAAGAGCGCCGCTACGAGGCCGAGCAGAACGACGAGCCGTTCGACTGGAACCAGGAAAAGCAGTTGCTGGCGCTCTCCGCCCAGGACAGCAAGCACTGAGTCCCGCCCGAACAAGACAAAGGCCCGCACGGTAAACCGGCGGGCCTTTTTGTTTTCAGCTCATGAAAAACAGCTTATCCCCTGCCTTCGGGCAACTCGCAGCCTTTCTGTTCCTGCTTGCCCTGCCGGTTCAAGGTCGGCTCCTTGGCCAGGCACTCCACCAGGTAATCGATAAAAACCCGCAGCTTCGGCGGCAGGTAGCGGGTCGGCGAATGCAACAACCAGGCACCGCCATGGTATGAAGCAAGGAACGTCCAGTCCGGCAGCACCCGCACCAGCAAGCCCTGCTCCAGGGCATGGCGTACCGTGAAGTACGGCAAGCTGCCGATACCGATATGCTCAAGCACCGCCCCCAGGCGCACCCCCGTGTGATTGGCCGCATAACGCCCGCGCACGCCAACGGTCACCAGTTTGCTGCCTTTCTTGAACTTCCAGCGCGCATCGCTGGGTGTTTCCCCCAGGTAAATACAGCTGTGGCTGAGCAGGTCATGGGGATGGCTCGGCGTCCCGTGCTCGGCCAGGTATTGCGGGGTGGCGCACAACAGGTGGTCGATGGTCAAAAGCTGACGCCCCACCAACCCGGCCGGTGGGTGGTCGGTGATGCGGATAGCCAGGTCGACGTTGTCGTCGATCAGATCGATGTTGCGATCCTCCAGCAACAGCTCGACGTCGACCTTGGGGTAACGCCGCAGGAATTCGGGCATGTACGGATGCACGACAAAACGCCCCACGGCCTTGGGCACGCTGATCCGCACCAACCCTTCGGCCTCATGGGTGAACTGGCCGCTGATCTCCATCACCGACTTGGCGGCGCTGACCATCTCGCTGCAACGCTTGAACACCTCCTCGCCGCCCTCGCTCAAGCGCAATTTGCGCGTGGTGCGTTGCAGCAGGCGCATCGCCAGCGCCTTCTCCAGCCGGGAAATGCTGCGACTCACCGCCGACGGCGAAGAGCCCAGCTGGCGCGCGGCTTCGGAGAAACTGCCAACCTCGACGACCTTGACGAAAATCGCCATTTCACCCAGCAGTGGAAGAGGAAGATTTATGCTCACGGCGCAACAGTCCTTTGAGGTTTGAACGGATTATCACGCAATTCCAACGCGCCATATAATTAAAAAAGACATTTTAATAAGGGCACGGAATATGACGCTTCGCCTCTTTTTTCATAATGATGAACTCAAGGCCAACGTTGAAGTGCTCGAATGCACCGCGCAAGACAACGAGTTCGCAGTGGTCCTGCGCGCCACGATCTTTCATCCCCAGGGCGGCGGCCAGCCCTGCGACACCGGCTGGATCGGCGACAGCCAGGTGCTGCGGGTGACCCAGGAGCCCGAGCGGATCGTTCATTACACCAGCCACCCGGTAAAACCCGGCATGGTCCAGATCCAGGTCGATGAGCAACGCCGCCAGTTCAATACCCGCATGCATTCGGCCGGGCACCTGATCGGCCATTTCGGCGAGTTGCACGGCTGGACCCCAGTCAAGGCCCACCACTGGCCCGGCGAAGGGCGCGTGTCCTTCAAGCCTGGGGGCAATGCGCAGGAACTGGACGTCGATACCCTGCAAAACGGCATCGATCAGTGGATTGCCGCCGACCTGCCGCGCCTGGTCTCGCTGCGCGAAGGCTCGCGGGAAATCGGTTTCGGCGAACTGCCCGCCTACGGTTGCGGCGGTACTCACGTAAAACGCCTGAAGGAATTGGGCAACGTCACTATCGCCTCCCTCTCGCAAAAGAAAGGAATGCTTTCGGTTCACTACAGCGTGGACTGATTCATCGGCGATGCCGCCTTGCGCATCACGCGACGCATCGCCTGCCCCAGGGGAAACCCGCGTGCGCGGGTTCGATGACTGATCGGATAGAGGGATCTACAGATGATGCTTGACGTCGAGCGTCTCGATGAGACGTGCATAAACGAACTGGCCCATGAACAAGTGCTCGCCCTGCGCATCAAGCACTTCCTGCCACACGCCCAGGCGATCCAACTGGGTGACAAGATTCTCGCTCCCGGCTTCGAGGGCTACATCAATGCCCCCAGTATCGGGCGGATCGGCATGGCGTTTTATGAAGCGGAAAACCAGCCGTTGCTGATCGAGGACTATTTCGAACGCGCCACCGCCAACATCGCCGAACTGCGTTCGCGTTGTGCGCCCTACGCCTCGCCCGTCGACACCCTGCGCTGCATGCTCGACGAGTCCTGGCCGGCCGGCGCCCACTTGGAAAACCTCTACGGGCGCAAAATGTACGTCGGCCTGTCGCGGGTGGTGAAACCCGACGTGTGTTTCCTCGCCCATCACGACATCTTCGCCAAGGACGCCCCGGACAGCTTCCAGGCCCACAGCCTGGAAGCGCAGTTCGCCTGCAACCTGTACCTGAACATGCCCGATGCGGGCGGCGCCCTGCAGATGTGGAATCACGATATCTCGCCGGACCAGTTCGACGACATGCGCGGTGACAGCTACGGCATCGACCCCGCCCTGCTCGGCCCCCCTTCGCTGGAAGTCCGCCCGGAGCCCGGGGATTTCATCATGTTCAATTCCCGGCGCATGCACGCGGTCACCCCCGGGGTGGCCAACCCGCGCCTGAGCCTTTCCTTTTTTGTCGGCTATCGCGGCAGCTCGTCCCCCCTGACCTTCTGGAGTTGAAATGCTTTCCAACTATCTAGGCGAATTCCTGGCCCTGGCCACCATTCACTTTCTCGCCGTGGTGGCCCCGGGGCCCGACTTTGCCGTGACCATCCGCCAGAGCGTGCGCTTTGGCCGGGTGGTCGGACTGTGCACGGCCATCGGCATCGGCGCGGGAATCTCCGTGCATGTGCTGTACACCTTGCTCGGGGTCGGCGCGCTGATGCATGCCACGCCCTGGCTGCTGAGCGTGGCCAAGGTCGTGGGCGGCGCCTACATCCTCTACCTCGGCGTCAGCCTGCTGCGCAGCAAACCCAAGACAACCCTCGAAGGCAGCGATGCGAACGACGGCGCCGTGCAGCGACAGACCTTGCCCAAGGCCTTCATGACCGGTTTCCTGACCAACGCCACCAACCCCAAGGCCACCTTGTTCTTCCTGGCGATTTTCACCACGGTGATCAGCGCCAGCACGCCACTGAAAATACAGGCGCTCTACGGCGTGTGGATGTGTTTCGTCAATGCGCTGTGGTTCGTGATCGTCGCGCTGTTCTTTTCCAGCCCGCGAGTACGCTTGCTGTTCATGCGCATGGGCCATTGGTTCGAGCGCAGCATGGGAGTGATCCTGATCCTGTTCGCCGGGCGCTTGATCCTGTCGATGTAAGGCAGTACACGGTTCAGGTGACAGTACCCTCTGTCACCCGTGCTACTCCTTACAGCTAGCAAAACGGACGGGCTGAGGGTCAGCTCGCTCAGTTGTAATTGAGCACGAAGTTCATGGTCGCGTCCCCTCTACCTGGCGCCATCTGGCCAGTGGTCGGGACGTACTTCGCCTTGCCGGCAAAACGATAGAGTTCGCCATCCGCGATAGAGCGGCTCCAGTCCAGCTTGATGGAGCGGGCAATGTCGAATGGTAACTTGATGCCTTTGTCATTGGTCACGGCAATCCCCACCCCCGAGGCCACGCCGGTCTGGCCCTGGTTGGTCAGTTTGAGCAGGCCATCCCCCGAGGAGCTGCCCTCGAAATAGACCTTGACCGGCACCGTGGTATTGGCCGCGAGACCGGAGCAGCGCACGTCGAAGTTGAATGGTACCTCTTTGACGCTGCCGCTCTTGATGTTCTGGATAGTCTGCTTGCCCATGGGGACATTCACCGCTCCTCCCACAGATTCGCAGCCAGCGAACATCACATCGTTGACCAGTTCGGTAGTGCCTTGCGATCTGACCGCAAGGGAAATACCTCCAATTGCCCAGGTCACGTTGAACGTCATCGGGGCCTTTCCTGAAGCCACGCCGCGATCGGTGCGAACGAATACAACATCTATAAACCCAGGAATGGCCGGTGCCCTAGCAGGAGTCCAAGAAAAGGGAGTACACCAAGTCTCGGAGTTCGTTCCCCCATTCAGTCCCATGCAGAATTTAACACCGATACCCTTGATACCCGTTTCATAGGTGTTTGGCAGTGCCGATGGCTTCAATGCAGTAGTTGCGACAATAGAAGCCACATCCGCACCGTTGCAAAAGAGGTTCCCCTCCCTGATCCCCCAAAGAGAGACTGTATGCTTGGCCAGTTCCTGCCCAATGGCAGCTGCCTTGATAGTGGTTCGGGCGGGAAGAACGATGTCCTTTGATGTAGGAGATACTCCCTCCCCCCAGGAGCAGTATGCAAGGGCATCCCGGGCAAACAAACAGGACAAAAACAGTAAGATGAATATAAGTTTTTGCATACAGGCAAAAGTTCCGCTCAAGCCGATCCAAGTGGCAATGTCGACAGCTGAGCCATTTGATTATCGGGCAATAAAGAGTAATAAAGAAAAAACATCGTCGCTAATGCTTCGTTCACTCAGGAGCAAGTATCAGGATCAACCGGAAATGGTGCTGTCATATTTGGCCATTCCGCCAAAACCCCCAATCACCTGAAACTCCACCTTGAGATCTCCGGAACGGACGTCCTCCACCAGCCCGGGCAACTCGGCAGCGAAGGTGGAGCCCGGCGCCACCATGTCGATCGCCGCGCTATAAGTCTCGCTCCCCTTGCGCACGACGACCGAACCAAAGGACACATGGAAATGCGAGGGGTTGTACACTTCCAGGCCCTTGCCCGATAGCCGCCATTTCAGCTCCCGGGCGGCGTCTTCCGCCCTCCCCGGCAGCCCG
Organism: Pseudomonas chlororaphis; assembly: GCF_001921865.1. GTDB lineage: Bacteria > Pseudomonadota > Gammaproteobacteria > Pseudomonadales > Pseudomonadaceae > Aquipseudomonas > Aquipseudomonas chlororaphis_D. Next base: position 243,712 of record NZ_MSCT01000008.1, on the reverse strand, counting down.
GCCGGCCGGTAGAACAGCTTGAGGCGCTGCCTGACCGCAATCTGCAAGACGTTCTCGACCTTGGTCTTTTGCGGAACTTCCTGCACGTTCAGCCAGAACACCGACTCCTTGTCCGTCGGCAGGCCTTCTCCGTAATACAGGATGCGCAGGGTTTTCTTCTCGCCGCTGCGCAAGCGCTCGAGCGATGGGGTCACGGCAAAGGGCACCTCGCCCGCCGCGTTCTCTTCGACCCAGGCCTGGAGCATGAACTCCTCCTGCGAGCTGTTCTGCAGCTGCAGCGAACCCTCTTTTGCCGGGGCGGCCAGCACCACGCGGGTGCTGCTCAAGTTGATGGCGGCGTCGGCGGCCACCGAAAAGCACAGCAGAAGACTGGCCAGGATCAGCCCGACAATGGCTGGGGTTCTCATGATGAAGGGCCCTTGAAAATCGAAAAAAGATCAGATTCCCGCCGCGGCGCTTGGCAAGCCTCTATCGCTCAACCTTGGAGTAGCACGCGGTGAAATAACCTTGAGGATGACGGGAATCCATGACACTCGAAACAACGAGCATCGGCAAAGTACAGGGCACTGGCTCTTTTGGCTGTAAGAGGATTCTTAAACAAACCCTCCCTTCTCTGCATAGGCAGTAAGCCTCCCGCACTTTAAGTTTTGTCTTATTCAGCCGCCGGGCCCGCCCTTCAAAAAATGGCTGCGCGCTTCGCGCTCACTCAATGCCAACCGCCCGGATTCCATGTACGCACACCGTCAATTTCATCTTCCGATCTTGATCCTATGTTTGCGTGTGAAGGGCGCCAAACGGACCTTGCGCCATGAAACTACACCCTGCTCACTTGCCTCTCACCCTCTTGGCTACCCTGTTTTGCCCACTCCCGTCGATAGCCGTCGCGGCTGACTACTCCAGCATCGATCTGTCGACGGCAGAGGGCGAAAACCGAAAACTCCTGCCCGGCGACACCGTCACCCACACCGGGCCTGGCGCGGCGATCACCATCAGTGGCAACAACAACGCCTTGTCGGGCCAGGGCGTTGCCGTCCAGTCCGGCGTGCCAGGCACGGGCAGCAATATCCAGGGCATCAAGGTCCAGGCTGGCGGCTCGCTGGATCTGTCCGACGGCAGCATCAATACCCTGGGCGAACACACCGCCCAGGCGCTGGTCGTGAACGGCGCGGGCAGCCAGGCTGTGCTGAACGACATGACACTCAAGACCGAGGGCGCAGGATCCTACGCCGTGCACGCCAGCGGCGGCGGGCGCGTCGAAATCACCGGCGGTTCGGTGGACACCCAAGGCAATTCCGCCTATGGCCTGTTCGCAACAGGCAACGGCACGACGATCAGCGCCAGCAATGTGCTCATCACCACGCTCGGCAGAGAATCTTCCGGGGTACGCGTCGAGGACGGTGCCCATATTGTCCTGGATCGGGCCAAGCTCAATACCCAAGACACCAGCACCCAATGGGGCAGCAAAGGCCTCAGCGTCCAACGGGCTTCGGCGACCGCAACCAACAGCAACATCGTCTCGGCCGGCGGCATGGGCATCTATCTGTCCGGCGGCAGTGTTTCGTTCACCAACGGCAGCGTCGACGCCTACCGCGATGGCGTATACCTGGCCACACCTTCGTATTCGAATGGCGCGACACCACCGACTTCCAGCATCGAACTGCGCGATGCCGTGGTGCGCTCCAGAATGGGTTTCGGCTTGAATATCAACAGCCACGACGCCCGCGCCACCCTGGAACGGGTCACGATTGGCACCAACGGCGACTACGGGTCGGGCATCTGGCTTCCCAGCAGCAATAGCCAGGTGACGGCCAGGGATTCCCGCATCGAGACAGAGGGCCGGAGTAGCCTCGGCGTGGACAACCGCGCCGGCACCTTCACCATGGACGGCGGCTCAATCACCACCCACGGCGCCAGCGCCCATGGACTCTATGCCTCGTTCCAGAGCTACGACGGCAAGAGTTCGGGCGCAGCGAATACCGTACGCAACGTAGCGATCGAGACCTTCGGCAACAACGCCGCCGGCGTCGTCTCCCGCACCTCCGGCGCCAGCACCGTGCTCGAAGGCGGCTCGGTCACTACCCATGGGGAAAACGCCTACGCCATGCTCGCCAACGCCGCCAGCTTGAAGGTCACCGGTACCCGGGTACGCACCCATGGCGATTTCGCTCCGGGGCTACGAATGGGCAATCGTGGCGCGGCGGCCAGCCTGGACGGTGTCGACCTGCAGACCAGCGGCAAGGAAGCGGTTGGCATCATGGCCTACTCGTCCGAGAGCGGCCTGGACAACACGCTGGCGATTCGCAACAGCCTTATCGCCACCGAGGACGGCCATGCCATCGAGGTGGCCGGCAGCGGCTTCATCGCCGAACTGAACGACAGCACGGTCATCGGCAGATCCCGCACAGGCGACGGCGTACTGCTGCACGTGGGTGACCTGAACTCGATCGCCGCGCGCGATGTGCAGCTCAACGCACAGCGCAGCCGGCTGGAGGGGGACGTACTGCTCGACAGCGGATCGGCCAGCCTGAACCTGCGCGATCATTCCCAACTGATCGGCACCCTGCGCGACAACGCCGGACGCACGGTAGACAACCTGAGCATCGACGACAGCAGCGCCTGGCACATGCGGGGCGACTCGAAGGTCGCACAACTGGACAACGCCGGCACCCTGTCCTTCGTCACCCCGGACAGCGCCTTCAAGGTGCTGGATGTCTCCGGCAACCTGAGCGGCGGCGGCCTGTTCGAAATGCGTACCGACCTGGGGGCCGGCCAGGGCGATCGGCTGCGCGTCGCCGGCACGGTGGAGGGTACCCATCGCGTGCTGGTACGCAACAGCGGCGCCGAGCCCAAGACCGGCGGCGAAACCTTGAACATCATCCAGACCGGGGGTGGACCAGGCTCTTTCGTCCTGGCCAACCGCAATCAGGTGATCGACGCCGGCACCTACCGCTATGAACTGAAGAAAGACCCCCAGGGCCAACGCAAAAGCTCCAGCGACTGGAGCCTGGTCAACACCCATCGGCTCGAGCCGAAACCGGAGCCTGAGACCACACCGAAACCAGATCCAGAAATCAAGCCGGAGCCACCGACCAAGCCGCAAATCATTCCGCCAGCGACCGCCCACGACCTCTCCACAACGGCCAACGCGGCCATCGACACCTCGGCCGCCAGCACCGTGCAAGCAATCTGGCACGCTGAAAAAGGGACGTTGGTCAAACGCCTGGGGGAATTGCGCCAGGGCCAGGATAAAGGCGGGGTCTGGACGCGCGGTTTCGGCGAACGCCAGAAGCTCGATAACCACGGCGGCCGTGCGTTCGAACAGACCGTCAGCGGCCTGCAGGTTGGCATCGACAAGGCGCTGCCAGTCGAAAACGGTCGCTGGTACGTCGGCGTCATGAGCGGCATCAGCACCGCCGACCGGCGCTTCGCCGGCGAAGGCAAAGGCAATGCCGACAGCTATCAGCTGGGCGGTTACGCCACCTGGCTCGGCGACAACGGTTGGTACCTCGACAGCGTGCTCAAGGCCAACCGCGTTCAACAGGACTTCAAGGTGGTCGCCACCGATGGCCAATCGGTAAAAGCCAAGAGCCATCAGCATGCGCTTGGCCTGTCGCTGGAGGCCGGGCGCCAGATGCCGCTCGGCGCCGGCTGGTTCGTCGAGCCCCAGGTAGAATTGTCGACGGTCCACGTCGGCGGCACCCGCTACCACGCCAGCAATGGCCTGCAAGTCGACGCGGGCAGCGACGACTCGACACAATTGCGCGTCGGCTCCCGACTCGGCCAGCGTTACGAACTGTCCGGCGGCGGCATCGTTCAGCCCTATATCAAGCTGGGGCGCGCACAAGAACTCGATGGCAAGAGCAGCGTTCGCACCAACGGTATCGCCACCCGCACTGACCTGTCCGGCGGGCGCACGGAATTGGGCCTGGGCGTCAGTGCATCGCTCAATAACAGCCATCAGTTGTACGCCGACTACGAACACGCCAGCGGCTCCAGGCTGGACAGGCCCTGGGCCGTCAGCGCGGGTTATCGCTATTCGTGGTGATCTTCAACCGCCCTTCACTGCGGCCCGCTCAGGCTGGGCCGCGCCGCTATGGTCATGGACTAGAGAGGTGGACGCATAAAACGCGCGCAAACAAAAACGCCGCTGATGAGCGGCGTTTTTGTGAATTTGGAGCGGGAAACGAGACTCGAACTCGCGACCCCGACCTTGGCAAGGTCGTGCTCTACCAACTGAGCTATTCCCGCAAATGGCGTCCCCTAGGGGACTCGAACCCCTGTTACCGCCGTGAAAGGGCGGTGTCCTAGGCCACTAGACGAAGGGGACACTGCCTGAAACACCATGGTGTTGTGTTTCAGTTCCAGAAACACACCCGAAGATGCTTCCTGGTTTCACTCAACTTCGCCCTAAGGCAAAGCTGCTTAAAATTGGAGCGGGAAACGAGACTCGAACTCGCGACCCCGACCTTGGCAAGGTCGTGCTCTACCAACTGAGCTATTCCCGCATTGGCGTCCCCTAGGGGACTCGAACCCCTGTTACCGCCGTGAAAGGGCGGTGTCCTAGGCCACTAGACGAAGGGGACACGCTACAACATTCACTCCCTACCGCGTTTCGCTGTGTGCTTTACGCTGTAAGTGGCGCGCATTCTATGGATGGATTGGGGGGTCGTCAACCCCCTGATATAAATTTATTTAAATCAATGACTTCGGGGTGGTTTGCCGGCCCTTTCGGGCATTTGTGCAGCCTGGGCCTTGACGCCTATATTCTGACACTCGACAAGGCGCTATAGTCCACACCCGCAGGTGATGGCAATATGAAACCATTCAGATGCTTCCTATATAAGCAGAGAATTGTCTTGTTTCTGCTCGTCGACCTACGCTATGCGCCCTAAAGCTAAGTCACTACACTCGCCACTCGCACGCGAACCCCAGAAAGAGGTCTTACACGGTGACACCACTCATGATCACCCTGCTAGTAATAGCCGGGATCGTAATACTGATCGCCATTGGCTACATGAACCATGTAGTGGAAAACAACAAACTGGAAAAAGCCCGGACCAAGGTCGAACTCAATGACCGTCTGCGCCGCTGCGGCGAAATCACCGAGACCTTCCCCGGCCAGTTCATGTCGCCGGCGCTCAAGCTGCTGCTGACCCGACTGGAACTCAACGTCGTTCAACGCCTGCTTAACCTGAACAAGTCCGATACCGCGCTCAAGGCTCGAAGCGCCGAGTTGAATACCCTGATCGGCCAGGGCGAATCGATTCCGGTCAACAACCCACCCTGCCCGATCCAGACCGAAGCCAAGGCCAAGGACGTACGCTTTCTCCTGGAAGCCCTGCATGGCCAGGTGACTCGCGCCGCCCAGGACGGTTTCCTGCCGGCCAACGAAGCCAAGCACTGGATCCGGGAGATCCGTCACATCCTGGTGCTGCTGCATATCGAGTTCTTCAACAACCTGGGCCAATACGCCCTGCAGCAGGAACAACCTGGCCAGGCGCGCCTGGCGTTCGAGCGCGGCGTGCAATACCTGCGCAAGCAGCCGGACCCGGCAACCTATAGGGAACAACTGGAATACCTGGAAAAACTCCTGGCCCGCTCCAACTCGATGGTGCTGACCAACACCCAGCCGGTCGAAGGCGAGGTCAACGAATTGACCGAAGGCCTGAAAGTCGTCGAAGCCGACGCCGACTGGAAAAAGAAAGCCATCTACGACTGACCTGCGGCTGCCGCGCGAGCAACTCGCGCGGCACGGTCCTTGAGTAAGCTGCGCCCCTTGCGGCGCAGCCTTTGACGAACATCAGCGGCATTACAACCGGAAATGCCCGACCATCCCCTTCAACTCCACCCCCAACTGCGCCAGCTCGATGCTCGACGCCGCATTGCCCTGCATGGCCAGTGACGACTGATCGGCGCTGGCGCGAATGCTGGTGACGCTGCGATTGATTTCCTCGGCAACCGAGCTTTGCTGCTCGGCAGCCGCGGCGATCTGCTGGTTCATCTGCTGAATCAGCGACACCGCCGCGGCAATGCTGCCCAGCGCGCTTTCGGTCTGCAACGCATCGCTCACCGCCAGCTTGACCAGCTCGCCGCTGCTCTGGATCTGCTGCACCGACGACTGCGCCGCCGCACGCAGGGCACTGACCAGGCGCTCGATCTCTTCGGTGGATTGCTGGGTGCGCTTGGCCAGGGCCCGCACTTCGTCGGCCACTACCGCGAACCCCCGGCCCTGCTCGCCGGCGCGCGCCGCCTCGATGGCCGCGTTCAGCGCCAGCAGGTTGGTCTGCTCGGCAACGCTCTTGATCACCCCGAGCACGGTGCCAATGTTCTGGATCTCCGCGCTCAGGCTTTCGATGCTGGTGCTGGCGCTGGTGGCCGAGTCCGCCAGTTGCTCGATGCGCTGCATGCTCTGGCGCACTACCTGCTGGCCGCTTTCGACCTTGTCGTCGGCGGTCTGCGCCGCTTGCGCCGCCTCCTCGGCATTGCGCGCGACATCGTGCACGGTGGCGGTCATCTGGTTCATCGCCGTGGCCACCTGCTCGGTTTCTTCCTTCTGGGTACTGACTTCCAGATTGGTCTGCTCGGTCACCGCCGACAGCGACTGGGCGGAACTGGCCAACTGCTCGATGCCGGCCTGCAAGCCGCTGACAATACCGCTCAGGCCGCTGCCCATCTGCTGCATGGCCAGCATCAACTGGCCGATTTCATCCCGACGCGTCACCTCGACCCTCGCGCTCAGGTCGCCGGCGGCAATTTGCTGTGCCACCCGCATCACGCTGCGCAGCGGAGCGACGATCAACCGGGTAATGATCCAGGCCGCCAGCAACCCGACCAACAAGGCCAGGGCCGACGAAGCGACAATCAGCAGCGAGTTCTTTTTCAGCTCCGCCTGCATCACCTGATCCTGCGCGCCATAGGCTTGGTCGACTCGCTCCATCACTTGCGCGGCGCGTTCGCTCAATTGCTGATAGACCTTTTTCTCCTGGACCAGCAGGCCGGTGTATTCGGCGAGCTTTTCGCTGAAGCCGCCGATATGCCCGACCACTTCGTTGAGCACGGTCTGGTAACCGGCATCCTTGACCAGGGTCTTGAGTTGTTCGGCCTGGGCCAGCGCCTGGTCGGCCTGCTCGATCTTGCCCTGCTCGACCTCCGCCTCGCCCTTGCGGCTCTGGTCCAGGCGTATGTGGGCCTCGTTCATGGCTTGCAGCATCAGGCGCGAGACCTGGCTGACCTGATTGGCCTGTTCGACGAATTCGCTGCCCTCCTTGCCCGCGGACTCCTTCAAGGTATAGGTGCCGTCGTCGGCCAGTCCGGCCTGCAATACGTCGAGGTTGTTGGCCACGCTGGACACCGACCAACTGGCCATTTCCAGCGCCAGGTCCTTGGCCTGGGTCAGCTCGACGAATTCGTCGAAGGCCTTGCGATACGCCCCCAGCGCCTGCTCGACATCGGTCATCACCGGCACGTTCGCCGCCGATTGCTCCTTGAGTTGTGTGGCCAGGGCCAACAAGGCATCGACGCCTCCGTGCAGGGCGTCCGCGGTTTTCGCGTCGCCGTGCAAGGCATAGTTCTGTTCGAGGAGGCGGACCTTGAGCAGGCCGCTGTTGAGCGACGACATCTGCTTGAGGTCGTCGAAACGCTGGCTGATAGTCTGCAGGGACCAGACGCCTATGGCGGCCACCAGTGCTGTCAGCAGCAGCACCAGGGTAAAGCCCAGACCCAGTTTTTTCGCCATGCCGAGGTTGGCAAAACGTCCGTTCGTGGCCGAATTCATTGCGCTCAGTCCCCTTCCAGTACCCAATGGCAGCAGGGCCATCCTCTCGTCCTGCAGGTTCGCAACGGGCTGCACCGGAGCACAAGTCTCTGGCGTCGGAATAATGGCAAAAAGCTACGTCCAGGTCGTTTTCAGGATGGTCGAGGTCGATCCGGTACAGCCCCGGCACAGATCGCCGGCCAGGGCCTGCCCCAGGAAATACTAGTCTCAGATGGCGGTGGCGCCACCGTCGACCGCCAGCGCGTGACCGGTGGTGAAGGCGGCTCCGTCGCTGCACAAATACAACACAGCGCTGGCGATTTCCTCGACCTTGCCGATCCGCCCGACCGGGTGCATGGCCGCGGCAAATTCGGCTTTCTTCGGGTCGGCCTCATAGGCCCGGCGGAACATGTCGGTATCGATCACCGCCGGACACACCGCGTTGACGCGGATTTTCTTCTTCGCGTATTCGATGGCCGCCGACTTGGTCAGACCGATCACCGCGTGTTTGGAAGCGGCATAGATGCTCATCTTCGGCGCCGCGCCGAGGCCGGCCACCGACGCGGTGTTGACGATGGCCCCGCCGCCCTGGGCGAGCAACAGCGGCAGTTGGTGCTTCATGCACAGCCAGACACCCTTGACGTTGACCCCCATGATTGCGTCGAACTCGTCCAGGGTGCCATCGGCCAGCTTGCCCTTTTCGATTTCGATCCCGGCGTTGTTGAAGGCATAGTCGAGGCGGCCGTAGTGACTGATCACCTGGGCCATCAGGTTCTGCACATCCGCCTCGTCGGTCACGTTGCAACGTACGAACAGCGCCTCGCCGCCAGCGGCGCGAATCGACTGCACCGTGCCTTCGCCCCCGGCGACGTCGAGGTCGGCCGCCACGACTTTCAGCCCTTCTGCGGCGAATGCCTGGGCCGTGGCCCGGCCAATGCCGGCCGCGGCGCCGGTGACCAGAACGACCTGGCCGGAAAACGTCATGCTCATGGTGATGCCCTCGATGGAATGCTCGGATCGGATTCGCCCAGTCTAGGCATAGCCCGCGGGCGCGCGGCAGCACTATCAAAAGGCCGGTTGCCCGCTTATCCGTCGTGGTGATGAAGCCTTGGCATGACCATCATTGCTCTGGATCGCCCCCTATTCGCTGCGACGGCAAACCTTGCGACATCGGGATCGAAGGGCTATCAACTAGGCTTCCATTGACCCTTGAGTGCCTGCCATGACCGCCCAGACCAATCGCCAGTTCCTGCTCGCCAAACGCCCGGTAGGCGCGGCGACTCGCGAAACCTTTACTTATCAACAGGTGCCCGTCGGCGAGCCGGCGGCAGGCCAGATCCTGGTGAAAAACGAGTACCTGTCCCTCGACCCGGCCATGCGCGGCTGGATGAACGAAGGCAAGTCCTATATCCCGCCGGTAGGCATCGGCGAAGTCATGCGTGCCCTGGGCGTGGGCCAGGTGATCGCCTCGAACAACCCCGGCTTCGCCATCGGCGACTACGTCAACGGCGCCTTGGGCGTGCAGGACTATTTCGTTGGCGAGCCGCGCGGCTTCTATAAGGTTGACCCGAAACTGGCGCCGCTGCCGCGCTACCTGTCGGCCCTGGGCATGACCGGCATGACTGCCTATTTCGCCTTGCTGGATGTCGGCGCGCCGAAAGCGGGCGACACCGTGGTGCTGTCGGGCGCGGCCGGGGCGGTGGGCAGCATTGCCGGGCAGATCGCCAAGATCAAGGGTTGCCGGGTGATCGGGATTGCCGGCGGCCAGGACAAGTGCAAGTTCCTGATCGACGAGCTGGGGTTCGACGGTGCCATCGACTACAAGAGCGAAGACGTCCACGCCGGCCTCAAGCGTGAGTGCCCGAAAGGCGTCGATGTGTATTTCGACAACGTCGGCGGCGACATTCTCGATGCCGTGCTCAGCCGCCTGAATTTCAAGGCCCGTGTGGTGATCTGCGGCGCCATCAGCCAATACAACAACAAGGAAGCGGTCAAGGGCCCGGCCAACTACCTGTCGTTGTTGGTCAACCGCGCACGCATGGAAGGTTTTGTGGTGATGGACTACGCCGCCCAGTTCGTCGCGGCCGGGCAGGAAATGGCCGGCTGGATGGCCAAGGGGCAGCTCAAGAGCAAGGAAGATATTGTCGAAGGGTTGGAAACCTTCCCGGAAACCCTGATGAAGCTGTTCAGCGGCGAGAACTTCGGCAAGCTGGTGTTGAAGGTTTGAGCCTGACCGTTTGAATCGGGCTGCCTGAACGATCGTTTCGTGAGCAAGCTCGCTCCTACAGGGAATGCGTTGCCCATTGTAGGAGCGAGCTTGCTCGCGATAGCGCGAAGCGCGCTTGCACTATCGCCGAAGCTGTATTCAGGCCAGTTCGGCGACCACGGCCGCCAGTGCCTTGGCCGGGTCCGCGGCCTGGCTGATCGGACGGCCGATCACCAGGTAGTCGGAACCGGCATCCAGCGCCTGGCGCGGGGTGAGGATGCGCCGCTGGTCGTCCTGGGCGCTGCCCGCCGGGCGGATACCCGGGGTCACCAGTTGCAGCGACGGGTGCGCGGCCTTCAGGGCCTGGGCTTCCAGCGCCGAGCAGACCAGGCCGTCCATGCCGGCCTTTTCCGCCAGGGCGGCCAGGCGCAATACCTGCTCCTGAGGTTCGATATCCAGGCCGATGCCGGCCAGGTCTTCGCGTTCCATGCTGGTCAACACAGTCACGCCGATCAGCAGCGGTTTCGGACCGCTGCGCTGATCGAGCACTTCGCGGCAGGCCGCCATCATGCGCAGGCCGCCGGAGCAATGCACATTGACCATCCACACGCCCATCTCCGCGGCAGCCTTGACGGCCATGGCGGTGGTGTTGGGAATGTCATGGAATTTCAGGTCGAGGAAAACCTCGAAGCCCTTGTCGCGCAAGGTGCCGACGATTTCCGAAGCACAGCTGGTGAACAGTTCCTTGCCGACTTTGACCCGGCACAGCTTGGGGTCCAGCTGATCGGCCAGTTTCAGTGCGGCGTCGCGGGTGGGAAAGTCCAGGGCGACGATGATAGGAGTCTGGCAAGCGGACATGAAAGGGGCTCTCAGGCAAGTCGAAATCGGCGCGGATTGTAGCGCAAGCGGCGGCGCTCCGGGACCCGATGATCGGTAATTCATCGCCAACGGCCACTGCCTCGCCGACAGAACCGCATAAATCCCGACTCTGGCGGCAATTGTGTCGATCCCGATACACTCCCGACACGCCAGCAACAACCCACCCGGCTACCCTCGCCAGCCGCACCCCCCCGAACAGCACTTCCAGCCCCAGGGCCGGACGCCTATGCTGAAGCCACCCCCTCGCCGCCTCTGTTTTTTGGCTGGCAGCCTACCTGGCAGACGATCGCACGCATGCACAACACTCCAGCTCCCCTCAACGACGATCAGAAAGCGCCCGGCAACGGTGACGACAAACGCTGGAACACCCGGGCGCTGATCGTCGACGACGACATCCCGATCCGCGAACTGCTGGTCGACTACCTGGCCCGCTTCAATATCCACGCCACCGGCGTCACCGACGGAGCGGCAATGCGCCAAGCGTTGCAGGCGGAACACTTCGATGTGGTGGTGCTCGACCTGATGCTGCCGGGCGAAGACGGCCTGTCCCTGTGCCGCTGGCTGCGCACCGAGTCGGACATTCCGATCCTGATGCTCACCGCCCGCTGCGAACCCACCGATCGGATCATCGGCCTGGAGCTGGGGGCCGACGACTATATGGCCAAGCCCTTCGAGCCGCGGGAACTGGTGGCACGGATCCAGACCATCCTGCGCCGGGTGCGCGACGACCGTACCGAACAGCGGGCCAATATCCGCTTCGACAACTGGCGCTTGAACAGCGTGTTGCGCCAGCTGATCTCCGCCGAGGGTCTTGTCGTACCGTTGTCCAACGCCGAGTTCCGCCTGCTCTGGGTCTTCATCGAGCGCCCGCGCCGGGTGCTGAGCCGCGAGCAATTGCTCGACGCCGCCCGTGGCCGTTCCATCGAAGCCTTCGACCGCAGCATCGACCTGCTGGTCTCGCGCCTGCGGCAAAAGCTCGGTGACGACCCGAAATCGCCGCAGTTGATCAAGACCGTGCGTGGCGAAGGTTATCTGTTCGATGCCCGAGACATCGGCTGATGCGCGGGCGCTTCGATACGCTGTTCGGCCGCCTGTTCGGGGTGCTGTTGATCGCGATCGTGCTTGCCCACTTGCTTGCCTTCTTCTGGTTTCACCTCTACGGCGGCCCGCCACCCCCGCCGCCCCGCCCACCCGCCAGTGAACTCCACGGCCAGCCGCCGCCCGCCGCCGTGCATTTCCAGCCTCGGCCGCCACGGCCCTGGTTCGGCGGGCCGATCGTGCCGCTGACCTTTCAGTTCATCTCGCTGATCATCGCCGCCTGGTATGGCGCCAAGTTACTGAGCCGGCCGATCCAGCGCCTGAGCGATGCCGCCGAGCGCCTGAGCGAAGACCTCGACAGCCCGCCTCTGGACGAATCCGGCCCGCAGGAAGCGCGGCAGGCGGCCCACACCTTCAACCTGATGCAGCGCCGCATCCGCGAGCAGGTCAAGCAGCGCGGGCGCATGCTCGGCGCGGTGTCCCACGACCTGCGCACGCCGCTGTCGCGCCTCAAGCTGCGCCTGGAACAGATCGACGACCACAAGCTGCAAGGGCAGATGCACCAGGACCTCGACGACATGATCAGCATGCTCGATGCGACCCTGAGCTACCTGCATGAACAGCGCACCAGCGAGGCCGTGCAATGGATGGATGTGCAGGCGTTGGTGGAATCCCTCGGTGAAAACGCCCAGGACCAGGGTGCCGATGTACAGACCAGCGGCCATTGCGCGCCCTTGCAAGTGCAACCGATGGCCCTGCGTTCCTGCCTGAACAACCTGCTGGACAATGCCTTGCGTTATGCCGGACACGCCCGCATCAGCCTGCAGGACAGCCGCGAACAGGTGCTGATCCGGGTCATCGACCACGGCCCGGGCATCGCCGAAGAGCAGCGCGAGGCGGTGTTCGAGCCCTTCTATCGCCTGGAAGGCTCGCGCAACCGCAACTCCGGCGGCGTTGGCCTGGGCATGACCATCGCCCGCGAGGCCGCCGAACGCCTGGGCGGCCAATTGCACCTCGAAGAGACGCCCGGCGGCGGCCTGACCAGCGTGATATGCCTGCCCCGGGCCTGAACCGCGGTGTGTAGCGGCCGGTACAAACCTCACATACCCACGACACCTTGGCGCCCGAGGCTGCATAAGCCGGTACACCCACCGGCCTTATCCATCCGCAGGGAGTGAGCCCCATGATCGGTAGCGTCAGTCACTACTCGAGTTACATCAGCTCCAGCAGCACCACCACCCAAAGCGCCCACAGCCAGCAATTTCAGAAGGAACTGCTGGCCAAGCTCGACGCCAACAGCGACGGTTCGGTCGATCAGGATGAGCTGGGCAGCGCCCTGTCGCAGAAAAGCGACGACGGCATCCTGGTCAGCCTGAGCAAGAACTTCAGCGACCTGGACAGCGACGGCAGCGGCGATCTGAGCAGCGACGAAATGTCCGCCATGGCCCCGCCTCCGCCGCCACGGGAGCAGCCACCGAGCACCGAACTGGCCGATGCCTTGCTCCAGGCCCTGGACGCCGATGGCGACGGCGTGATCAGCAGCGACGAACTGAGCAGCGGCCTGACCAGCGCCGGCAGCGACGCTAACAGCGACGAGATCTTCTCGGCCCTGGACAAGAACCAGGACGGTACCGTCAGCCAGGATGAACTGGTCGCCAGCCTCACTCCGCCACCGCCACAGCAGGCCTCCAGCGACGCGCTGTTCAGCCAGCTCGACGCCGACGGCGACGGCAGTATCAGTGCCGACGAATTGACCGGTGCCCTGCAAGCCAGCACCGACAGCGCCACCACGACCGATACCAGCGCAGCCCTGCTCAAGGTGCTCGACAGCGACAGCAGCGGCGGCGTCAGCAGCGATGAGCTGAAAGCCGCCTTGCAGGCCGGGCGCGACCAGGACCGCAACCCACCCGACGACTCGGCACGGGTAACCGAAGCCCTGGGCAAGATGATCGCCAACCTGAGCCGGCAATATCAGTTGGACAACGTGGCCAGCAGCGTGGGCAGCAGCGTCAACGTCGCCGCCTGAGGACTGCCGCAACCCCGCTCCCTGTAGCCGCTGCCGAGCGTGCGAGGCTGTGTTCGGCCGCGTAGCAGTCGTAAAACCAGACAACTCATTCTTGCAGGCAAAAAACCGAGGCCTGCAAACCTCACACAGGCGGTTTGCAGGAGCGACGGTGTCGTCTGGTTTGCGAGCGCTGCGCGCTCGTTCGCAGGCTCGGCAGCGGCTACAGGGCTACGAGCGCTTGTCTTCCACCCGCGCCTGGCTGGCGCTCCAGTCGGTCAGCAGGCTGTAGGCCACGGCCAGCAGGGTCGGGCCGATGAACAGGCCGATGAAACCGAAGGCGATCAGGCCGCCAAAGACCCCAAGCAAGACAATCACCAGCGGCAAGTTGCCGCCGCGGCTGATCAGGTAAGGCTTGAGCACGTTGTCGACGCCACTGATGATGAACGTGCCCCAGATGCCGAGGAACACCGCCATCCCGTATTCGCCCTTCCAGGCCAGCCAGGCGGTGGCGGGAATCCACACCAGCGGCGGGCCCATGGGAATCAGGCTGAGCAGGAAGGTAACGATCCCCAGCACCAACGCGCCCGGCACGCCAGCGATCAAGAACCCGATCAGGGCCAGGATCGCCTGGGCCGCCGCGGTGCCGATCACCCCGTTGACCACCCGTTGCACGGTACCGGCCACCAGTTCGATGTAGTAGCCGGCACGGTCGCCGATCAGGCGCTCCAACAGCCGGTGGACGAACATCGCCAGGCGCGGGCCGTCGCGATAGAAGAAAAACACGAAGACGATGCTCAGGGTCAGCTCGAGAATCCCGCCGCCGATCTGCGCACTGCGCGCCAGCAACCAGTTGCCGACCTGCCCCAGGTAGGGCTTGGCCGCCACTATCAGGGCCGCCCCCTGCTGGTCGATGCTGTTCCACAGCCCGACCAGCCGCTCGCCGACGAAAGGCAGCGCCCCCAGCCAGGCCGGCGCTTCGGGCAGGCCATCGACCTGGACGTCCTTGATAAAGGCCGTGGCATCGCGCACATGGTCGGCCAGGTTGAAGCCGAGCCAGACCAGCGGCGCCGCCACCAGCAGCATCCAGCCCAGGGTCAGCACCGCCGCGGCCAGGGACTCGCGGCCATTGAGCCAGCGGGTCAGCAGGCGCATCAGCGGCCAGCTGGCAAACGCCAGGACCGCTCCCCAGAACAGCGCGGACCAGAACGGCGCCATGACCCAGAAGCTGGCGCCGAACAGCACCAGAAGCAGGATCTGCACCAACAGGCGATCATTATTGAGCATGTAGGATCTCGAGAAAGGTCAACTCACCCAGCGTAGGCGAACAACGCATCGCACGTTCGCCCAGGCTGGTTCAATGCAGCGGCTCAGCGCAGCAGTTCAAGGCGCAGGCCAGGGGCCTGGCTGTCGCCGGTTTCCATCCGTGCTGCCCGCACACCCTGGCCGATCAAGGCCTGGCGCCAGGCTTCGGCATTCGCCCCGGAGACACTGACCCGCAAGGTGGTGTCCAGGTTCAACCCGCGCGACAACAAGGTCAGCCAGGCCGACAGGGGTTCGCCGGCCAGCTTGGGCAGATCCAGCTCGCCGGTGTCCTTGAGCTGACGCAACAAGGTGGCCGAGGTCGGCAACAACTCACCGAGCGGCGTATTGGCGTCGAATTGCTCGACATGCAGGTACGCCCGGCGATTGCCCCGGGTGATGCTGTAGAGGGCCACCAGCGAGTTGTCGTTGGGCGCGGCCAGACGCAGCAGCAGGTACGCCTGCTGGGCATCGGCGCCATACAGCTTGGCATTGCCGAACACCTCGTTGGCCCACAGGCTGCTTTCGCCGCAGTCGCGCGCCTGGCACCAGAACAGCAGCTCGGCGCCCTGCCCCTGCAAGGCTTCGCGGGCCGCGGTGAACGCCGCGATCGACGAATGCTCCGGCGGCAGTTCGTAGGTCACCGACGTCGTGGTGCCACGAGCGCCGACCTGGCCATCGAAGCGCAGCTGGCCGCTGATCTTGCGGATCGACCCCATGGGATAGATCCGCTCCATCTCGGTCGCCGGGCGGTAGTCGACGATCTGCGCGTCGGTGATACGCGGCACGATCGGCAAATCCTGGCTGCCGGGCACGTCGGCGGCGAACAGCAGAGGGCTGGCACAGGACAACAACAGGACACTGAATAAACGCATGGGTGCCCTCATCGGATCAGCATGGCCTGGGCGCCCTTGATGACGCTGGCGTCATCTGTGCGCTGCGGAACCTGCAACCCGCGCTGTACCGCCGGGCGTGCCTCGAGGGCTGCCATCCAGCGTTGCAGGGCCGCCAGGCCGTCCACCGCCACTCCCGACCATTCGTGGCCACGCACCCAGGGAAAGGTGGCGATATCGGCAATGCTGTAGTCGCCAGCGAGGAATTCGACCTCTTGCAGTCGCCTGTCGAGCACCTCGTACAAGCGTCGGGTTTCATGCTGGTAGCGATCGATGGCGCCCTGGAGCTTTTCCGGAAAGTAGCGGAAGAACACGTTGGCCTGGCCCTGCATCGGGCCGATGCCACCCATCTGGAACATCAGCCACTGGATCGCCACCGAACGGCCCTTGGGGTCCTTGGGTAACAACTGCCCGCTGAGTTCAGCCAGGTAGATGAGAATCGCGCCGGACTCGAACACGGCGAAGTCGCCGTTGGCGCGGTCGACAATGGCCGGAATCCGGCCATTGGGATTGATCTTGAGAAAAGCTGGAGCTTTTTGTTCCTTCTTGTCGAAACTCAGGGCATGCACCGTGTAGGGCAGGCCGAGTTCCTCGAGCACGATAGAGACCTTGTGGCCATTCGGGGTCGCAGCGGTGTAGAGATCTATCATGGTTGTCTCCCATTTCAACCCGCCCAGCCTCGACAGTTGCCCGCTGCAAGTCAAGAAACGGCGAAAAACCTATTGAAACAGTCTGCAACAAGGATCGCGCCGGACTCGTCGTTCAGGTGCAGGTGATGGCCGCCAGGCAGCTGTTCGCGGCTGAAGGGCAGCCGTTCGAGCAACTCCGGGTGCTTGGCCAGCATGCCGTCGGCCGCTACCAGCAGATGGGCCGGGCAAGCCAGGCGCTGGACGAAGGCCATGGCCTGGTCCTCGGTCAGGCGCAGCGGCGAAGCCAGGGTCAGGCGGCTGTCGCTGCGCCAGGTATAGCCGCCCGGGACCGGCATCAGGCCGCGCTGGGCGAGCAGCTCGGCGGCTTCGCGGCTGACCGCCACCAGGCCTTTCATACGTGCCTCGACGGCGCGATCCAGGGTGGCGTAGACCGGCTTGCGCTTGTCCCGCAGGTCCAGTTGGGCCTGCAGCGCCATGCCCATGCGCTCGGCGGCGTTCTCCCCCGCGGCGGTCGGCGGGATCACCCCGTCGATCAGCGCCAGATGGCTCACCCGCTCGGGCAGCGAACCGGCCAGCACCAGCGAGACGATCGCCCCCAGGGAGTGCCCCAGCAAGGCAAAACGCTGCCAGCCCAATTGCTCGGCAACCTGCAGAACGTCGTGGGCGTAATCCCAGAGCGCATAGCCGGCGCCCGGCGGGCGGTGCCCGGAATGGCCATGCCCGGCCATGTCCAGGGCGACGATGCGCAAGCCGTTCAGCTTGGGCGCCAGCCGCGCGAAGCTGTTGGCGTTGTCCAGCCAGCCATGCAGGGCGATGACCGGCAAGCCGTCTTCCGGGCCGAACAAGTGCGCCGCCAACTCGATATGCGGCAGGCTCAGGCGGACTTCTTCCACCGCGGCGCTCATGCGCAGTTCCGTTCGGCGCGGGCGTCCCAGCGGCTGAAGAGTTTTTTCAGCAAGGCGGCGGTGTCCTGCGGCCGCTCCAGCGGGAACATATGCCCACCCGGCATGCTCAGGGATTCGCCCAGGGGCAGGCGCCCGACACTGCTGGCGTGGTGCTTCATCACCACCCGGCTCTGGCGCCCGCGCACCACCGCCAACGGTACCTGCAACTGCCGTGGACGCCCCGGGCTGATGTGCGGCACGCCGCGATAGATGCTGATCTCGGTGGCCGGGTCGAAGCGCAGCCGCAAACGGCCATCGACCTGATGCAGACCGTGTTGCAGGTAAGCGTCGAAACACTCCGGGTCAAAACCGCGGAACAGGGTCTTGCCGGCAAAATAGGCGCGCGCCGCCTCCAGGTCGCTGAACTCCTCGCGGCGGCCCAGGGTACGGCCGGCCGGGGTCAGGCGGTCGATGAAACCGAAACGCTTGGCGGCGCGGATCACCCACTGATCGGCACGGGTCAGCACCGGCGAATCGAGCATCACCACCCCCCGATAAAGCTCGGGGCAACGCAGCGCCGCATGCAAATGCAGGACGCCGCCAAAAGAGTGGCCAACGCCCCACACCGGCTCGGCCTGCTGTTGCAGGTGGTGGATCAGTTCGTCCACCAGGTTCAGCCAGTTGTCGTCCGCCGGAAACCGCGGGTCGTGGGCATGCTGCTGCAAATGCGCCACTTGATACTCGGGCGCCAGGGCGGCGAACAACTTGCCGTAGGTTCCCGAGGGAAACCCATTGGCGTGAGCGAAAAACACCTGTTGCGACATACCGGCGAACTCATGGACAAGACGATGGCTGATTGTCCGCATGCCATGGCCCGACGGCAATGACAGTAACGGACAAGAATAATGACACGCCGCATTGGCCTATGGGCGCGGCTCAGCGGCCCGGCGGCGTCTGCCCCAGCGGCACCACGGCCATGGTCAGGCGCGATACGCAACTGGCCTTGCCCTCGTCGCTGCTCAGGCGGATGTCCCAGACATGGGTGGTGCGCCCGAGATGAATCGCCCTGGCCACCGCCGTCACCCGCCCGGAACGCAAGCCGCGCAGATGGTTGGCGTTGATCTCCAGCCCCACGCAATAGAATTGACTGGCGTCGATGCACAGGTAGCTGGCCATGGAGCCGACCGTTTCCGCCAGCACCACCGAGGCGCCGCCGTGCAGCAGGCCATAGGGCTGGTGGGTGCGATGGTCGATCACCATGCTGGCGGTCAGCGATTCGTCGTCGAAAGACTCGAAACGGATATCCAGCACCTCGCCGATGGTGTTTTTCTGGATCGCGTTCAACTGCTCGATATTCGGGGTGGTACGCCAAAGGCTCATCACTGCATCCTTTATAGGGGTTATCCGCGCTCAATCCTGCCACAGCACTGCTTCGGAGCGCTCGCTCCACTCTTTGAAGCGTTCGCCGTAGGTGGCTTCGATGACGTTGCGCTTGATCTTCAGGGTCGGGGTCAGAAAGCCGTTTTCCACCGCCCAGCTGTCTTTCACCACCACCAGGCGGTGCAAGCGCTCATGTTTGTCGAGCGCGCCATTGACCTCGTCGAGCAGGCTTTCCAGGCTCGCATGCAGGCCGCCGCGAGCGTTGCCGGCGGCGTCCTGCAGGCCGACCGCGGACAACACGCATAGCCCCAGCGGCGCACTCAGGCCATCGCCGACCACGCACACCTGCTCGATCCGCGAATGCACCGCCAGGCGATTCTCGATCGGCGCCGGGGCCACGTACTTACCCTTGCTGGTCTTGAAGATTTCCTTTAGGCGCCCGGTCAGGCGCAAATTGCCTTCGGCGTCCTGCTCGCCCTTGTCGCCGGTGCGCAGGAAACCGTCCTCGGTAACGGTTTCCGCGGTTTTCTGCGGGTCCTTGAAGTAGCCGAGCATGGTCGCCCCGCTGCGCACCTGGACCTCGCCGGCTTCGTCGATCCGTACCTCGACGTCCGGGCAGGGCCGGCCGATCCAGCCGGGCACATGCTGGCCGGTGCGGCCGATATGGGAATAACCGCAGCTCTCGGTCATGCCGTACACCTCCAGCACATCGAGCCCCAGGCGCTGATACCAGTTCAACAGCGCCCGGGGGACCGGAGCGGCGCCGGACAAGGCCACCCGCAACGCGTCCAGCCCGAGCCCGGCCAGCACCTTGTGCCCGACCCGCTTGCCGATGATCGGCAAGCCCAGGAGGAAATCCAGGCGCTTGGCCGCAACCTTGCTGTACACGCCCATCTGGAACTTGGTCCAGATCCGCGGCACGCCGAACAGCGCCGTGGGCCGCGCCCGCTGCAGGTCGGTAAGAAAGGTGTCCAGGCTCTCGGCGAAGAACACCGTCTGCCCGGTGTAGATCGCCGCCAGCTCGACAAACATGCGCTCGGCCACGTGGCACAGCGGCAGGTAGGACAGCAGCCGGTCGCTCGGCCCGAGGCCGAACAGCTGGGTGCCGCGCGTTGCGGCAAACCCCAGGGTGCCGAAACTGTGCATCACGCCCTTGGGCAGGCCGGTGGTGCCCGAGGTGTAGATGATGGTCGCCAGTTGCCCGGCGGCGGGGTTCGGGTTGTCCTGGATCGGCGAACACTGCTGCAGCTCGTCCCAGGTGAAGTCGAAACGACCTTCGGGACAGATCGGCAGGCTGATGGTCGGCAACCCGGGCTTCACCCCGGCGGCCATTGCCGACCAGTCATCGAGCTTGCCGATAAACGCCAGGGCCGACTCCGAATGCTCCAGCACCTGGGCCACCGAATCGGCGCTGAGGTTGGGGTACAGGGGCACCGAGACGTGACCGGCCATCCAGATCGCCAGGTCGGCAATGATCCAGTGAGCGCAGTTCTTGGAAATGATCGCGACATGGCTGCCCGGCGGCAGCTCGCGGGCGCGCAGCCAGTGGGCGGCGCAGCGGGCCTGGTGGCCGACGTCGGCCCAGGTCAGCTCTTCGACCCGGCCGCCGCCAAGCGGCTGGACCAGGAAACGTTGGCGGGGATGACGAGCTTCGCGCTCGTAGAACACTTCCAGCGGCAAACGAAAAGCGGCAGACATGCGACACGCTCCTTTGTTTTTGTTCTGATCGTGAGACTGACCAACCAAGCACTTGCTCGGGCGACTATTCCATGCACAAAGGGCGGCTGCAAGTTAAGAAATGTAGCGGGCCAATACTGAAAGCGAGGCGTGCCGCGATGGGGACATCGCCTCATCGCGCGCCGGCATGATCCCACTGCAGGAGCCAGCTTGCTGGCGATCAGGACAGGCGATGCCAGGTACACCGCTTCGCGAGCAAGCTCGCTCCTGCAGAAGGGGAAAGGGCTCAGGGATTCTTGATGCTGTTGAGGGTCATCAGGCCGGCCAGCGGCCAATCGCCTTCAAGTTCCGCCAGGCCCGCCGTGTGCATCGGCTGAGGGTTGCGCAGGTGGCCGTGCTGCAACAGGCCGATCAGATTGCCCACCAAAGGCTGGTGGCTGACCAGCAGCACGTTGTCCGCCGAGTCGAGCTGGGCCACCACCGACAGCGGGTTGCTGTCCGGCGTCAGCCAGGGCACGGTACGGATTTCCCCCTCGAAACCCAGGGCCTCGCGCACCAGCTGCGCCGTCTGCTGCGCCCGGGCGTAAGGGCTGGCGATGATTGCACTGAGCGGCCGGCCGATCAGCTGCGCGGCGCTGCGCAAGGCTTCCGCGCGGCCCTGTTCGGTCAGGTTGCGCTCGGCATCGCTGCGCGCATGGGGTTCGGCTTCGCCGTGGCGTAGCACCCAGAGCTTCACAGCTTGGGCTCCTCGTCGCGTACCGGATGCGGCGCTGGCGGCACCACGTGCGGCGCTTCGCCTTCAGGCGCGCGCGGCGTCGGCCAGTCGGCGAACGGCCAGGGTTTCTGGTCGGTATGGAAGCTGCCGAAACGGCCGATCTGTGCCAGGAACTGGCTCAGGCTGTCGCCGAAGTTCATCAGGCTGGCGCTCGGCGAGCCATAGATCAGCCGATAGATCAACTGCACCAGCACCAGCGCCCCGAGGATGAATTGCGCCACTTGCCAGACCAGCACGAACACCAGCATCCATAACACGCGCAACAGGATGGACTCGTACTTGGCTTCGGAATTCTTATCGTTCATGTCTCGCTCCTGCCCTGCTCAGTTGAAACCACTGGTGGAGATAAAGTCGACATCGGTTTTCGGCTCGCCGCGCATCAGCAGCTCGATGACCTGGTTCAGCGTGCGCCCCTCGAACAGGATGGCATGCAATCCCGCCACCAGCGGCATATAAACGCCCACTTCCTGCGCCTTGACCTTGAGCACCTTGAGGGTGTTCACGCCTTCGGCCACTTCGCCGAGACGATCCACCGCCTCCGTCAGGCTCAGGCCTTCGCCCAGGGCGAAGCCGACCTGATAGTTGCGGCTCTTGGGCGACGAACAGGTGACGATCAGGTCGCCGACCCCGGCCAGGCCGAGGAAGGTCATCGGGTTGGCGCCCTGGCTGACGGCGAAACGGGTCATTTCCGCCAGCGCCCGGGTAATCAGCATGCTCTTGGTGTTTTCCCCCATGCCCAGCGCCACGGCCATGCCGGCGATGATCGCGTAGACGTTCTTCAACGCCCCGCCCAGCTCGACGCCGAAGCGGTCGGCACTGGCATAGACGCGGAACGTACGGCCGTGCAGCGCGGCCTGGACCCGCTGGCAGAGTTCTTCGTCTTCGCTGGCGACCACGGTGGCGGTCAGGGCATGCTCGGCCACTTCGCGGGCCAGGTTCGGCCCGGAGAGCACACCGATCCGCGCTTGCGGGGCGATGTCTTCGAGGATTTCGCTCATCAGCTTGAAGGTCTGCGCCTCGATGCCCTTGGTCAGGCTGACCAGCAGCTTGCCGGCGAGCAGCTGCGCATGGGGCGCCAGCACGGCGCGCAGGGCGCTGGAGGGCAAGGCGACGAAACACAGGTCGCTGTCGTTCAGAGTAGCCAGCAGATCGGTCACCGGCTCCACCGCCGGGTGAATCTTGATGCCTTTGAGGTAACGCGGATTTTCGCGATGGATGCGAATGGCTTCCGCCTGCTCCGGGTCGCGCATCCACTGCCGCACCCGATGACCGTTCTCGGCCAGCAGATTGGCCACGGCGGTACCAAAACTTCCGCCTCCCAGGACCGCGATAGGGCGCTGTTCAGTCATATGCAATCCGTCAATCCATACAGTGGCGATGGCGGCATTATACGGGGCGGCCCTGCGGCGGCCAGCCCCGTGAACAATTAGGCACAAATGCCGGGAAAAAGCCGATTAGAACGTGGAATGTCGGGGTTATCGACTGGAAAAGCCGGCCATCTCGGTTAACATGCGCGGCAATTATCCGTTACCAAGGCTGTGCCGTGCATCCTGGCCCTCCCCTCTCTCGTTCATCGCTCTGGCTGGCGCTGCTGTGCAGCGCCCCAACGTTGGCCGACGACCTGTTCCTGGACAGCCAGCCGCTGCCGGAAATCCTCACCGCCACCCGACTGAAACAGTCCCCCGCGGCGGTGCCCGGAAGCATGACCGTGCTCGACAGCGAACTGATCAACGCCAGCGGTGCCCGCGACATCAGCGAACTGCTGCGCCTGGTGCCGGGGATGATGGTCGGCAATATCAGCGGCAACCAGGCCGCGGTGAACTATCACGGCACCAATGCCAGCGAAGCCCGGCGCATGCAGGTACTGATCGACGGACGCTCGGTGTACCGCGCGGGCCTGGCGACCGTGGACTGGAGCGACATCCCGGTAGCCATGGAGGACATCGAGCGCATCGAGGTCTTCCGCGGCCCCAATACCGTCAGCTACGGCGCCAACGCGCTGATGGCGGTGGTCAACATCATCACTCGCTCGCCCGCCAACAGCCACGGCACCCGGGTCAAGGTCACCCGCGGCCAGCGCGGTATCAGCGACTGGTACGCCAGCCAGGGCACCGGCTGGGAAGGCGGCGACCTGCGCCTGTCGTTGTCCGGGCAGGAAGACGACGGCTTCGACAGCGACCGCAACGGCGCCGATTACCGCGACAGCCGACGCTTGAACCGCTTCAGCCTGTCGGTCAGCCAGGTGCTCGACGAACGCCAGAGCATCGACTGGCAATTGAGCGCCAAGGAAGGCAGCAACCAGCGCCCCTATACCTACCGGCCGGTGTTCTCGGGAATTACCTCGGCCGGCTACAACTCCGATGTGACCGCCAAGGATTACGCCGGCTCGCTGCGCTGGAACCTGGACGTCAACCCGAACCACAGCCTTTATATACAAGGCTCGGCCCAGCACTGGGACCGCCAGCAGAACTGGCGCGCCTGCGATGCCGAAATATCGTTCAGCCCGGAGCTGACCCGTCTCTGGCAGCTCAACCCGAACTACGCCGAGCGGCTGGCCCGGCACATGGACAACTTCACCGGCTCCGGCGCCCCGGCGGGCAGCGCAGCCGAACAGGCCCTGGGGAACCAGGTGCTGGCGCAATGGCAAGGCGGCGCCAAGCGCACCGTCTGCGGCGACATCGACCAGAGCGCCCGCGAATCGCGCTACGACCTGGAATTGCAGGACACCCTGAGCCTGTCCGACAGCCTGCGCCTGGTCAGCGGCCTGAACTATCGCTACGACCGCGCCGACTCGCAAACCTATTTCAACGGCACCCTCGACGACAGCACCTGGCGCGCGTTCGGCCAGCTGGAGTGGCGGGCCAGCGAACATTGGCTGCTGCAGGGCGGCGCCATGTTCGAGGACTCGCAACAAAGCGGCAGCTCGCTGACCCCGCGGGTGGCGGTCAACTACCTGATCAACCCGCGCCACGGCCTGCGCGCGGTGTATTCCGAAGCGATCCGTTCGCCGGACATGTTCGAGAACAACGTCAACTGGAGCTACCGAGTCACCAACCTGAACCCCAGCGCCTACGGCCGGCCCAGCGCCCAGTATTTCGTCAGGACCCGCGGCCCGGGCGACCTCGAGCAAGAGCGCATGCGCTCGCGCGAACTGGGCTACAACGGCTTTTTCGCCGACATCGGGCTGAACCTCGACCTGAAGCTGTTCTACGACGAAATCACCGGGATGATCAGCGAACCGCTGCGCAACAACCAGTACATCGCCAGCAACAGCAACACCTCGCGTTTCGCCGGTAGCGAAACCCAGCTGGACTGGCGCCTGAACCCGGCGGACCGGTTGCGCCTGACCTACGCCTATATAGATGCCAAGGCCAGCAATCCGCTGGACCAGCAATTGACCGCGCGCCACAGCGGCTCGGCGGGCTGGCTGCGCGACTGGGGACAGGGCTGGTCCAGCGCCCTCTTCTATTATGGAGACAGCGCGCTCAACGGTTACCGCTTCGAGCGCGTCGACACCCGCGTGGCCAAGCGTCTCTCCCTGGGCAAGGGCAGCCTGGAGCTGGCCGGCGTTCTCCAGCAACGGCTCGATGGCCAGCCCACCACGTTTGCCGATAACAACTACGACTCGCGGCACGTCCTCTACTTCAGTGCGGAGTTGACGTTCTAGCATGAGCCACCGTCAGTCAGGGATGACGCCTGCCTTGAATCGCTTCCGGGTTCGCCTGCTGCTGTTCTGTTGCCTCTGGGGCTCATGCCCCGCATGGGCGGCCCAGGTGTTGCTGACCGGCGCCGAGGACAGCGCCGGCGTCCAGGCCTTTGCCCGGGCCCTGGCGCAGCAGCGGCCCCAGGACCAGGTGCGCTTCGAGCCCCTGGCCAACTTGCCGGCCCCCGCGCAATTGCCGGCGGGCACCCGGCTGATCCTGCTCGACCCGGCCAGCCTGGAGTGGCGCCAACAGGATGCCCATGGCCCGGCCACCCTGGTGCTGCGCATCGGCCGGATCCAGGCCCGGCAGCGCCTGGGAGCAACCGTTTCGCCGCACCTGAGCCTGTTATGGAGCGACCCGCCGCTGGATCGGCAATTGCAATTGATCCGCAAGATCCTGCCGCAGGCGCGGCGGGTCGGCGTGCTCTACGGCGCCGACAGCGAGTTCCTGCTCAAGGAGCTGCAACAGGCGGCCCATTCCCTGGCGCTGGAGATCGTCGCCGAACGCTGGGACGACACCAACGACAGCCGCCCGCTGCAAAACCTGCTGAAAAGCAGCGACGTCCTGCTGGGGCTGGACGACTCGCAGCTGTATAACCCCAAGACCGCCAAGAACCTGTTACTGAGCAGCTATGCCCGGCAAATGGCGCTGATCGGCCCGAATGCCGGCTTCGTCAAGGCGGGCAGCCTGGCCAGCACCTACAGCGACCAGCAGGACTGGCTGCAAGTACTCGACGACTTGCTCGACCGGCCCACGACCCACTGGCCGCGCAGCCTGTATCCACAACCGTTCAAGGTGTCGAGCAATCCGCAAGTGGCCCGCGCCCTGGGGGTCGAACCGATCGACGAACAAGCGGTGGCGACCCAGCTGGCCGAAGGAGAGAAACGCCCATGACGTTGCGTCGCCGTTGGGACATCCATGCCCGCACCCAGATCATCTGCCTCGGCCCGGCTCTGCTGCTGACCCTGTTGCTGATCGGGTTCTTTACCTTCGTCCGGCTCCAGGACCTGCGCCAGGAGCTGAACCATACCGGCCAGCTGATCGCCAACCAGCTGGCGCCCGCCACCGAATACGGGGTGATCTCGGGCAACAGCGAAGGCCTGGAGAGCCTGCTCAAGGCCACCCTGGCCACGCCCCATGTGCGCTTTCTCGAAGTCCAGGACAGCCGCAACAATATTCTGGTGTACGCCGAGCAACCGTCGGAGACCCACAACCGCTCGCAGCAGGTCGAAGTGTTCCAAGCGCCGGTACGCCTGCAACGCATCCAGCTCAGCAACGATTTCTTCCAGGACGACCCCGGCGCCAGCAGGACCCCGAACGAGGATTACCTGGGGCGGGTGATCGTCGGCATGTCCAACGATGCCTTCAGCCAGCGCCAGCAGGAGATCCTGTTCAAGGCCGGCATCCTCGCGCTGTTCGCCCTGCTGTTCACCTTCCTGCTGGCCCGCCGCCTGGCCGCCAGCCTGGCGCAACCGATCAGCGCCATGGGCAACGCGGTCAAGGCCATTCAACAGGGCGACTTCAAGACCCCGCTGCCGATTGTCGACGACGCCGAACTGGGCGATCTTTCGCGGCACATCAATAACCTGGCCGCCGGCCTCGAACAGGCCAGCCGTGAGCAGCACCAGGCGATGGCCCAACTGATCCAGACCCGCGAAGAAGCGGAGCGGGCCAACAATGCCAAGTCGGACTTCCTGGCGATGATGAGCCATGAACTGCGCACGCCCATGAACGGTGTGCTGGGCATGCTGCAATTGCTCGAGACCACCGAGATGACCAACGAGCAGAGCGAATACGCGGCGCTGGCTTCCGAGTCCACCGAACACCTGCTCAAGGTGATCAACGACATCCTCGACTTCTCGCGTATCGAGCGTTCGGCCCTGGAGCTGGAACACATCCCGTTCAGTCTCGCCGAACTGATCGGCAGCTCGGCCCAGGCCTTCCAGCACAGCGCCGCGCAGCGCGGGCTGGACCTGCAGCTGCGGCTGGCGCCCGGCATGGAGTCGCTGCAGGTCAAGGGCGACCCGACGCGCATCCGCCAGATCCTGGTGAACCTGATCGGCAACGCCTTGAAGTTCACCGAACACGGCAGCGTCGCCATCGAGGCGCAGTGGCAATCCCTGGACCACGAACTGTTGTGGTTCACCTGTAGCGTGCGCGACAGCGGGATCGGTATCAGCCCCGAAAGCCTGGAGCTGATGTTCAACGCCTTCCAGCAGGCCGACAGCTCGATTTCCCGGCGCTACGGCGGCACCGGCCTGGGGCTGCCGATCGCCCGGACCCTGGCCGAACGCATGGGCGGCACCCTGCGCGCCCAGAGCGAAGAAGGCCGCGGGTCGGTGTTCACCCTGGAGATTCCGCTGGCGCTCTACCAGCAGAGCCTGCCGGTGCTGGCGCCACGGGCGCACGCCGGGCATGCCCAGGGTGAAGGGCGCAACGTGCTGCTGGTGGAAGACAACCCGGTCAACCAGACCGTGATCCAGGCCATGCTGCGCAGCCTGGGCTTCACGGTCAGCATCGCCACCGACGGCGCCCAGGCCATTCGCAGCGCCGAAAGCCTGATTTTCGAGGCGATCCTGATGGACTGCCGACTGCCGCTGATCGACGGTTACGAAGCCACCCGGCAGATCCGCCAACTGCCCGGATGCGCCGATCTGCCGATCATTGCCTTGACCGCCAACGCCTTGCAGGGCGATCGCGAAGCATGCCTGGCGGCGGGAATGAACGATTACCTGGCCAAGCCGTTCAAACGCACGGATCTGCAGCAAATTCTCCAACGTTGGGTGCAATAGCAGGCATTTATCAACCATCTGCGACTGGCGTGGCGGGCGAAAGTGCGGCAGTCTTAGGCACCCGAACGGGCCCCTGACGGGACCTTTATAAAAATTTCAGTGCACAAGTGTACATTCATGTCCCTTGTGCTGTGACTTTCACTACAACGCAATAGTCTATGAGTAGGCTGCCGGCTCGAGGCATGAACGCTTCGATCGGCCGGGAAGATTTGCCCCACCCTGCCGAATGGGACTATTGAGGAGCTCGCATGACCAAACAAAACGCCTTTACCCGGGAAGATCTGCTGCGCTGCAGTCGCGGTGAGCTGTTCGGCCCAGGTAACGCGCAACTGCCCGCCCCGAACATGCTGATGGTCGATCGCATCGCGCATATCAGCGAAGAAGGCGGCAAGTACGGCAAAGGTGAATTGGTCGCCGAGCTGGATATCACTCCGGACCTGTGGTTCTTCGCTTGCCACTTCGAAGGCGATCCGGTGATGCCGGGCTGCCTGGGCCTCGACGCCATGTGGCAACTGGTCGGTTTCTTCCTGGGCTGGCAAGGCCTGCCGGGCCGCGGCCGCGCCCTGGGTTCGGGCGAAGTGAAGTTCTTCGGTCAGGTGCTGCCAACCGCCAAGAAAGTCACCTATAACATTCATATCAAACGCGTCCTGAAGGGCAAGCTGAACATGGCCATCGCCGATGGTTCGGTCAGCGTCGACGGCCGCGAAATCTACACCGCCGAAGGCCTTCGGGTCGGCGTATTCACCTCCACTGACAACTTCTAAGGGTTATCCGCATGCGCCGCGTCGTTATCACTGGTCTGGGTATTGTTTCGTGCCTGGGCAATGACAAAGAGACCGTCTCCGCTAACCTGCGTGCAAGCCGCCCTGGCATCCGCTTCAACCCGGAATATGCCGAAATGGGTCTGCGTAGCCAGGTTTCCGGCTCCATTGACCTCAACCTCGAAGAGCTGATCGATCGCAAGATCTATCGCTTCGTCGGCCACGCAGCGGCTTACGCCTACCTGGCCATGAAAGACGCGATCACCGACTCCGGCCTGACCGAAGAGCAGGTTTCCAACCCGCGTACCGGCCTGATCGCCGGCTCCGGCGGCGCGTCCACCCTGAACCAGATGGAAGCGCTGGACATCCTGCGCGAGAAAGGCGTCAAGCGCGTCGGCCCGTACCGCGTTACCCGCACCATGAGCAGCACCGTTTCCGCCTGCCTGGCCACGCCGTTCAAGATCAAGGGCCTGAACTACTCCATCGCTTCTGCCTGCGCCACCAGTGCCCATTGCATCGGTACCGCCATGGAACAGATCCAGATGGGCAAGCAGGACATCGTGTTCGCCGGCGGCGGCGAAGAAGAACACTGGAGCCAGTCGTTCCTGTTCGACGCCATGGGCGCCCTGTCCAGCAAGCGCAACGACACCCCGGAAAAGGCCTCCCGCGCCTACGACGCCGACCGTGACGGTTTCGTCATCGCCGGCGGTGGCGGCATGGTCGTGGTCGAGGAGCTGGAGCACGCTCTGGCCCGTGGCGCGAAGATCTACGCCGAAATCGTTGGCTACGGCGCGACGTCCGACGGCTACGACATGGTGGCTCCGAGCGGCGAAGGTGCGATCCGTTGCATGCAGATGGCCATGTCCACCGTCGACACGCCGATCGACTACCTGAACACCCACGGCACCTCGACCCCGGTCGGCGACGTCGCGGAAATGAAGGGCGTGCGTGAAGTGTTCGGCGACAAGGCTCCGGCCATCAGCTCCACCAAGAGCCTGTCGGGCCACTCCCTGGGCGCCGCCGGCGTTCACGAAGCGATCTACTGCATGCTGATGATGGAAGGCAACTTCATTGCCGGTTCCGCCAACATCGACGAGCTGGATCCGGAAGTGGCCGATCTGCCGGTGCTGACCAAGACCCGCGAAAACGCCACCATCAACACCGTGATGAGCAACAGCTTCGGCTTCGGCGGCACCAACGCCACCCTGGTCCTGAAGCGCTGGCAGGGCAAGTAAGCCTCACTGCTTAGCCCCCATGAAAAACGCCCCGACCTTCGGGGCGTTTTTTATTGGACGACGCTCCTGCAGAACACCGCTACACCGAGAAGCGCGCCACCATGGCGTTCAGGTCCACCGCCAGCCGCGACAGTTCCTGGCTCGCCGCACTGGTCTGGTTGGCCCCGGCCGAGGTCTGCATCGCCAGATCGCGAATATTCATCAGGTTGCGGTCCACCTCCCGAGCTACCGCCGCCTGCTCCTCCGAGGCACTGGCGATTACCGTATTGCGTTCGTTGATCAGGGTGATGGCTCCGGCAATCTCCTCCAATGCCGCCCCGGCCGCCTTGGCCAACTCCAGGGTCGAACGAGCCCGGCTGTTGCTCTGCTGCATGGAACTGACCGCCTGATCGGTGCCCAGCTGGATGCCGCCGATCATCTGCTCGATTTCCTGGGTCGATTGCTGGGTGCGATGGGCCAGCGCCCGCACTTCGTCCGCCACCACCGCAAACCCGCGCCCGGCGTCCCCGGCCCGCGCCGCCTCGATGGCCGCGTTCAGCGCCAGCAGGTTGGTCTGCTCGGCCACCGAACGAATCACATCCAGTACCTTGCTGATGCCGTACACCTTCTGCGCCAGCTCTTCGACCTGGGAGGCGTTGGCCGTCACATCGTCGGCCAGGGACTCGATCGACTGCACCGTCTGCTGCACCTGCTCACGCCCGTGCTGGGCAATCCGGTCGGACTGGCGGGAGGCCTCGGAGGTCGCCACGGCATTGCTGGCCACCTCCTCCACCGCGGCGGTCATCTGGTTCACCGCGGTGGCCGCCTGCTCGATCTCCTGGCTCTGCTGGTGCAGGCCGCGGGTGGCGTCCTCGGTCACGCAACTGAGTTCTTCCGACGCGGAAGCCAACTGGCTGGACGAATCGGAGATGCGCCGGATGGTTTCCCGCAGGCTGTGCTGCATGGCCTTGAGCGCCTGCAGCAGGCGGGCCGGCTCATCCTTGCCATGGATACGGATGTCTTCGGTCAGGTCGCCGCCCGCCACCACTTCGGCCACGTTCAACGATTGCGAAAGCGGCAGGACGATGCTGCGAGTGAGCATCAGGGCCAGGATGATGGTCAGCAGGCCAGCCACCACGATCATCACGACCACCCAGACCTTGGCATTTTTGAACACCGCCCGGGCCAGTTCGGTGGCCAGGTTGGCGTTGTGCCGGTTCAAGGCCACCAATTCGTTGAGGGTGCCCGCCAGTTCGTCGGCCAGTTGGCTCATCTCGCCATTGACCACCGCCACCGCGTCCTCGACCCGCCCCTGCTGCGACAGCGCCATTACCTGGTCCTGATGCTCGAGGTAGCGTTTCTCGGCAGTCTTGTAGCGCTCGAACAGCACGCGCTCTTCCGGCAGCACGATCAGCGCGTCATAGCGCTCCTGAGCCGTCGTCATGCCGCGCTTGATCTCGTTGAGCTTGCTTTCGTTCTGGGCCAGGGCCTGGGGGGCACGGTTGATCAGCAAGCGCATGGTCAGCACACGGATCCGCAACAGGTCCTGATTCATTTCGCCCACCGACATCACACTGGGCAGCCAGTTGTTGTCGACCTCGTCGGATTGCGCGCGCATGTTCGACATCTGTAGCAGGGCAAACGCCCCCAGGCCAAACACCATCAACGCCAACAAGCCGAAACCCAGGCTCGCGCGCGGCGCAATATTCAGATTCCTGATGCTCATTCTCCGGTTCCTTCCAAAAACGCTGCATTCGCCATGCAGCGGGCTGCTCTTGAAAGTATCGGGTCATGGAAAATTTGCTTAAGACGAAAACGTGATATCAAAACGCCCAAGCACTCCAATGCTCGAGCGTAAACGATTCAGCGCACAGTAAAACGCTGCTGCGCCAGCAAACGATCGCCCTGGAACACCATAAAACGCCACTCGCCGGGGATCGCCTCATGAGTCTCGGTGAACTCGTAGGCCATGATGTCCTGCGGCGCGCCCGGCACCAGTTTCTGGGTCACTTCGAACTTGTCGTGACGCAGGCCGTCCGGGGTCCGGATACCCGGGGTGAAATACAGCAGGGTCAGCGGCACATCGTCGGCCACCTTGCCGACCAGCTGGTAACGCAGGCCGAACTTGGTGCCCAGCCTGGCAGGCACGATCTCGGTCTGCTCGATCTTCTCGTTGCTGCGACGCAGCACCCGCTCGCCGGACTGCAACGCGGCCTTCGGCCCCTCGAACACTCCATATTCCACCGGGCCTTCGACACGGACTTCGGCATTGGCCAGGCCACTGAGCAGCATCAGCGCCGCCAATGCGCTTAAACGGGTGAGGTGCATATCGCGCTCCTTGATTGAGATGGCGCGAGCCTATGACGCAGGCATGACAGGCTGATGACAGATCATCATCACCGCCATCGGCTCTCTTCAGGCAAAGCGCGCCCCTGGTGGCACGGCGCGGAAAAAGTGGAACGCACAGACAGCGCAATGCTCTATAACTGCAACACCTTTTCAACGTCCGTTTCTATCACTCACCACTGCCCGAGGTCCGCCATGACTATCACCGTCAACACCGAATCCAGCGAAGGTTTCCGCCACAGCATCCAGATCGACGATCATCAACTGTTCGCCGACCTGCCCAAGACCCTGGGCGGCGAAGGCTCCGCGCCGGAACCCCACGGCTTTTTCGACGCCGCGCTGGGCGCCTGCAAGGCCCTGACTCTCAAGCTGTATGCGCAGAAAAAACAGATTCCGCTGACCGGGGTGACGGTCGAGGTCAAGCACGACAACAGCCAGGAGCAGAAAGGCCAATACGCGCTGCACGTCAAGCTGACCCTCAAGGGCGTGCTGACCGACGCCCAACGCGAGGAACTGCATCGCGTCGCCGACCGTTGCCCGATCCACAAGCTGATGACCACCGCCGAAGTCAGCATCGAGACCCACCTCTCCGAAGGCGCGTTCAGCCAATAACGCCATGGCTCGCACAAGCGGGTTATGCTCCCGGGCATAACCCGAACAGCCTGGAATCCACCATGAACACACCGCTCGTGATCCGCCCCCGCGCCGAGGACGTCGAAGGCCAACCGATCCTGCGTCCGCTGCCCTCGGCCCAATGCCGCAGCGTCGGGCCCTTCGTGTTTTTCGATCACATGCTGCCCACCCGCTATCCGGCGGGCAAAGGCATGAATATCCGCCAGCACCCGCATATCGGCCTGTCGACACTGACCTACCTGTTCCAGGGCCAGATCCAGCACAAGGACAGCCTGGGCTCCGACCAGGTGGTGAACCAGGGGGATGTCAGCTGGATGACCGCCGGCAGCGCCATCGCCCATGTCGAACGCACCCCGCAGGCGCTGCTCGACAGCGATTTCGGCATGCACGGCCTACAAGTCTGGCTGGCCTCGCCCAAGGCCCATGAACAAGGCCCGGGGCACTACAGCCATCACCCGGCCGCGACCTTGCCGGTGAGCGACAACCTCGGGGTAACGATCCGCATGATCGCCGGCACCGGCTTCTGCCTGGAGTCGCCGGTTCCCGTGCTCTCCCCGACCCTGTATGCCGAACTGCACCTGCAGACGGCGACGACCCTGCTGATCCCCGCCGAACACGAGGAGCGCGCGCTGTACGTGCTCGAGGGCGACGCCCAGCTGGACGGCGAGCCTGTCGAAGCCCATGCCTTGGTGATCCTGCCCGCAGGGACCACCCCGACACTGTTCGCCGACAGCGACTGCCATGCCGTGCTGTTCGGCGGGGCGCCGCTGGACGGGGCGCGTCGCATCAACTGGAACTTCGTTTCCAGCGACCCGGCGCGCATCGACGAAGCACGCCAACGCTGGGCCGCGGGCGACTGGCCGACGGTGCCGGGGGAAAGCGAACGAATCGAGCTGCCCAAAGGCAAGACGCCGCCGCACCCCCTGTAGCCGGTGGCGCGGCCTGTACAGGACCACGCAACGAGGCACCGGCTGGCCACGCGCGGTTGCGGCTGATGGAATCCCGGCCTAAGGTCCAAACGATGCATTGCCCGCGACCGGTGCGCGACGACTCGCCGCCGATCGCTGTCCATCCAGCGCCACTGCGCGCAGCGAGGTGACGACATGCCAAACGACTCCCGTCCCGCCGTGCTCGAACTGATCGGCAACACGCCGCTGGTGCGTGTCAGCCGCTTCGATACCGGCCCCTGTACCCTGTTTCTCAAGCTGGAATCGCAGAACCCCGGCGGTTCGATCAAGGACCGCATCGGCCTGGCGATGATCGACGCCGCCGAGCGCGACGGCCGCCTGCGCCCCGGCGGCACCATAGTCGAGGCCACCGCCGGCAACACCGGCCTGGGCCTGGCCCTGGTCGGCCGCGCCAAGGGCTACCGGGTCGTGCTGGTGGTGCCGGACAAGATGTCCACCGAGAAGGTCCTGCACCTCAAGGCGATGGGCGCCGAAGTGCACATCACCCGTTCCGACGTGGGCAAGGGCCACCCCGAGTATTATCAGGACGTGGCGGCGAAACTCGCGGGGGAAATTCCCGGGGCCTTTTTCGCCGACCAGTTCAACAACCCGGCCAATCCACTGGCCCACGAATGCAGCACCGCGCCGGAAATCTGGGCACAGACCCAACACGATGTGGACGCCATCGTGGTCGGCGTCGGTTCCGCCGGCACGCTGACCGGCCTGACTCGCTTCTTCCGCCGGGTACAGCCAGACCTGGCCATGGTCCTGGCCGATCCGACGGGCTCGGTGATGGCCGAGTACAGCCGCAGCGGCACCCTGGGCACCCCTGGTTCCTGGGCCGTGGAAGGCATCGGCGAAGACTTCATTCCGTCTATTGCCGACCTGTCCAGCGTGCGCCGCGCCTATTCGATCAGCGACGAGGAAAGCTTCGACCACGCCCGACAGTTGCTGCGCGCCGAGGGCATTCTCGGCGGTTCCTCGACCGGCACCCTGCTGGCGGCGGCCCTGCGCTACTGCCGCGAGCAGACCGAACCGAAACGGGTGGTCAGCTTCGTCTGCGACACCGGCACCCGCTACTTGTCGAAGGTCTATAACGACCAATGGATGAACGACCAGGGCCTGCTGCAACCCAAGCGCTACGGCGACCTGCGCGACCTGATCGCCCGGCGCTTCGAGGACGGCCGGGTGATCAGCGTGGGCCCGGACGACACCCTGCTCACCGCCTTCCAGCGCATGCGCCTGGCCGATGTCTCGCAACTGCCGGTTCTGGTGGACGGCCAGCGGTTGGTGGGGGTGATCGACGAATCGGATATCCTGCTGGGCGTGCACGAAGACGCCGCGCACTTTCGCAAGCACGTGGCCAGCGCCATGACCGATCAATTGGAAACCCTACCTCCGGACGCCAGCCTGGCCGAGCTGGAGGCGGAACTCGACCGCGGCCTGGTGGCGATCATCCAGGATTCCGCAGGCTTCCATGGCCTGATTACCCGGGTCGACATGCTCAACCACTTACGGAGATCCCTGCCATGAGCCAACACGATGAAAACGCCGCACCGCGGGCCTTCGCCACGCGGGTGATCCATGCCGGACAAACCCCCGACCCGTCCACCGGGGCGCTGATGCCGCCGATCTACGCCAACTCCACCTACGCCCAGCAAAGCCCCGGGGTGCACAAGGGCCTCGACTACGGGCGCTCGCACAACCCCACGCGCTGGGCGCTGGAGCGTTGCGTGGCGGACCTCGAGGGCGGCACCCAGGCCTTTGCCTTCGCCTCCGGGCTGGCGGCGATTTCCACCGTGCTCGAACTGCTCGACGCCGGCGCGCACATCGTCTCCGGCAACGACCTATACGGCGGCACCTTCCGCCTGCTCGACAAGGTGCGCCAGCGCAGCGCCGGGCATCGTTTCAGCTTCGTCGACCTGACCGATCTCTCGGCCTTTGAAGCAGCGTTGCAGGACGACACGCGGATGGTCATGGTCGAGACACCGAGCAATCCCCTGCTGCGCCTCATCGATCTCGCCGCCATCGCCCGGATCTGCCGGGCCCGGGGCATCGTCTGCGTGGCCGACAATACCTTCGCCAGCCCGTGGATCCAGCGCCCGCTGGAGCTGGGTTTCGATATCGTGCTGCACTCGACGACCAAATACCTGAACGGCCACTCCGACGTAATCGGCGGCATCGCCGTGGTCGGACAGAACCCTGACCTGGCCGAGCGCCTGGGCTTCCTGCAGAACGCCGTGGGGGCGATCGCCGGACCGTTCGACGCCTTCCTCACCCTGCGCGGGGTGAAGACCCTGGCGCTGCGCATGGAGCGCCACTGCAGCAATGCCCTGGAATTGGCGCAATGGCTGGAGCGCCAGCCGCAGGTGGCGCGGGTCTACTACCCCGGCCTGCCCTCGCACCCGCAGCACGAACTGGCACGGCGGCAGATGCACGGCTTCGGCGGGATGATTTCCCTCGACCTGGACTGCGACCTGGCCGGCGCCAGGCGCTTTCTGGAAAACGTACGGATCTTCGCCCTGGCCGAGAGCCTGGGCGGCGTGGAAAGCCTGATCGAGCACCCGGCGATCATGACCCACGCCACCATCCCCGCCCAAACCCGGGCACAGCTGGGCATCGGCGACGGGCTGGTGCGCCTGTCGGTGGGGGTCGAGGACGTCGAGGATCTGCGCGCCGACCTGGCCCAGGCGCTGGCCCGGATCTGAAACAGGCCCGATAAAAAGCCCGTACGGTACGAGGCGGCTCCCAGGGAGCAACCTCGTACCGTACGGGCTTGGCGTTCCCGGGGCTCAGCCCTTGAACACTTCGTCCAGCAGATTGTGCATCGAGGTGAAGGCCCGGCCCGCGGTCTTGGCGTCGTACATCATCTTGCCCGGCACATTGGCATGCGGATCGGTGAAGGAATGCACCGCGCCGCCGTAGCTCAGCAACTGCCAGTCGACGCCCGCTGCGTCCATTTCCGCTTCGAAGGCCGGCAATTGCTCTGCCGGCACCAGCGGGTCGGCGGCGCCATGCAGCACCAAGACCGCCCCCTTGATGTTCCGCGCATCGGCTGGGTTCGGCGTATCCAGGGTGCCGTGGAAGGACACCGCGGCTTTCACCGGCGCTCCGCTGCGCGCCAGCTCCAGGGAGCAGCAGCCGCCGAAGCAGAAGCCGAAGGTGGCCAGCTTCGCCTTATCCACCGCCGCCTCCTGCTGGTTTTGCAAGGCCTCGAAAGCCGCCTGCATGCGCTTGCGCAACAGAGCGCGATCATTCTTCAACGGCATCATCGCCGCGCCCGCCTCGTCGCCGTTGCTCGGGCGCACGGTTTGCCCGTACAGGTCGGCGATCAGCACCACGTACCCCTTGGCCGCCACCGCTTCGGCGATCTTCTCGGCACCGGCGCCGACACCCATCCAGTTCGGCGCCATCAACAGCCCCGGGCGCGGCCCCTGCTGGCTGGCATCGAATGCCAGGCGGCTTTCATAGGATTGACCATCGATCTGGTAGACCAGGGAACGAACGGTAACTTGGCTCATTTCAGACTCCTGATTGGATAACACCGGAATGAAAAAACCCGCCGAAGCGGGTTTTTCTTGCAACGTGATTAAACCGACAGTTCAACCAGCAGCTTGTTCAGGCGGCGCACATAGGCGGCCGGGTCCTTCAAGCTGTCGCCGGCAGCCAGGGCTGCCTGATCGAAGAGGATGTGCGACAGATCGCCGAAACGCTCGTCGCTCTGTTCGCCGTCGAGCTTCTCGATCAACGGGTGCGCCGGGTTGAATTCGAAGATCGGCTTGGAATCCGGGACCTTCTGCCCGCTGGCCTCGAGGATCTGGCGCATTTGCAGGCCCAGGTCCTGTTCGCCGATCGCCAGGATCGCCGGGGAGTCGGTCAGGCGATGGGAAACCCGTACTTCGCTGACCGTATCGCCCAGGGCGGTCTTGATCCGCTCCACCAGGCCTTCCTTACTCTTGGCGACTTCTTGCGCGGCTTTCTTGTCCTCTTCCGAGTCCAGGTTGCCGAGGTCCAGGTCGCCACGGGCCACGTCGACAAAACCCTTGCCGTCGAAGTCGCTCAGGTAGCTCATCAGCCACTCGTCGATGCGGTCGGTGAGCAGCAGCACTTCGATGCCTTTCTTACGGAAGACTTCAAGGTGCGGGCTGTTCTTGACCTGGGCGTAGGTTTCGCCGGTGAGGTAGTAGATCTTGTCCTGGCCTTCCTTGGCGCGCGCCAGGTACTCGGCCAGGGATACATTCTGCTCGCCGTCGTCGCCCTGGGTGGAGGCGAAACGCAGCAGGCCGGCGATCTTTTCCTTGTTGGCGAAGTCTTCGGCCGGGCCTTCCTTCATCACCTGGCCGAAGTTCTTCCAGAAGCCCTTGTATTGCTCAGGCTCGTTCTTCGCCAGTTTTTCCAGCATGTCCAGCACGCGCTTGGTCAGCGCCGACTTCATCGAGTCGATGATCGGGTCTTTCTGCAGGATTTCCCGCGACACGTTCAGCGACAGGTCGTTGGAGTCGACCACGCCCTTGATGAAGCGCAGGTACAGCGGCAGGAAGGATTCCGCCTGGTCCATCACGAACACGCGTTGCACGTACAGCTTCAGGCCTTTCGGCGCTTCGCGCTGGTACAGGTCGAACGGCGCGCGAGCCGGCACGTAAAGCAGCGAGCTGTACTCCAGCTTGCCCTCGACCTTGTTATGGCTCCAGCTCAGCGGGTTCTCGAAGTCGTGGGCGATGTGCTTGTAGAACTCCTGGTATTCCGCATCCGTGACGTCGGTGCGCGGACGGGTCCACAGGGCGCTGGCGCGGTTGACGGTTTCCCATTCCAGCGCAGGCGGCTCTTCGCCTTCGGCGGCGGCAGCCTCTTTAGGCAGCTCGATCGGCAAAGCGATGTGGTCGGAGTACTTCTTGATGATGTTGCGCAGGCGCCAGCCATCGGCGAACTCGTCTTCGCCGGATTTCAGGTGCAGGACGATACGGGTGCCGCGCTCGGCCTTGTCGATGGTCGCGACCTCGAACTCGCCCTCGCCTTTGGAGGACCAGTGCACGCCTTCGCTGGCGGCGGTGCCGGCACGACGGCTGAACACATCGACCTTGTCGGCGACGATAAACGCGGAATAGAAGCCCACGCCGAACTGACCGATCAGGTGCGAGTCCTTCTTCTGGTCGCCCGTGAGGTTCTTCATGAAGTCGGCGGTGCCGGACTTGGCGATGGTCCCCAAGTGGGTGATCACATCTTCGCGGCTCATGCCGATGCCGTTGTCTTCGAGGGTGACGGTCTTGGCGTCCTTGTCGAAGCTCACACGGATTTTCAGCTCCGCGCCACCTTCCAGCAACTCAGGCTTGGACAGGGCTTCGAAGCGCAATTTGTCGACGGCGTCGGAGGCGTTCGAGATCAATTCGCGAAGGAAGATTTCCTTGTTGGAATACAGCGAATGGATCATGAGGTGCAGCAGCTGCTTTACCTCGGTCTGGAAGCCCAGGGTTTCCTTTTGAGTTTCCACACTCATGGTCATCAAACTCCAATCAGATGGCATAAGCCGCGCCCGGAGGGCTGACGGCGGGATGTCCTCAGAGTTGGGGGCTATGCCTGAGATTTCAAGGGCCAGGACGTTCTTCAAGTTTGAAATGTGCCCGGGCCGTGGCAATCGGCTCCTCCATGCGGCTCTGCCAGGCGGTAATCGCCACGTTGGCGACGCGCCGCCCCTGGCGGCCTACCTGGCACCTGGCGTAGGTATCGCGAAACTGCCCGGCGCGCAGATAGTCGAGGGAAAAATCGATGATCTTCGGCACGCCCGGCGCTCCGGTATAAATCAGCAGGTGCAGCGCCGCCGCCAGTTCCATGAAGCCGGCGATGACCCCGCCGTGCAGGGCCGGCAGCAGCGGATTGCCGATATTGTCCGGGTTGGCGGGCAAGCGGAACAGCAACTCGTCGCCCTGTCGCGAACACTCGATACCGATCAGCCGGGCATAAGGAATCAATTGCAGCAGCTGCACATAATCGCCCTGCTCATGGGCCTGTTGCAGTTGCGCCTGGAAATCGTCGCTCATGGTTTCTCACCCTTGATCGCACCGGCAAACCCTTTGCTGCCCTTGATGGCCTTGCCCATGCGCATGAAAGTACCGACCACATGGGCGATGGGCTGTTCGGGATCATCCTGGTAGGCAAAACCGCGGGTGAAAATGACATCGGTGGTCACCCGATAGCACTGGGCGAAGCCATAGACGCTTTTGCCCGGCTGCGCCGGGTGCATGTAATCGATGCGCAGGTCCAGGGTCGGGCAGACCTCGAACTCCGGCAAGACACACAATGTGGCCATGCCGCAGGCGGTGTCCATCAACGAGGTCAGCGCGCCGCCATGGATCACTCCGGTCTGTGGATTACCGACAATATGCGGGCTGTAAGGCAGCACCAGGGTAATGCCGTCCGTCGAGGCACTGTGCACGCCCAGCGCCAGTACCTGGCAATGGCGCAACGCCGACAGGAATCGCCTCGCACGCTCAAAAACAGGGTTCTGCTCCATAACGCAACTCTCTGTAGGCGACAAAACCGTTCAGTTGACACAGTAGGTAAAAGTTCAATATTGCTGGCACTTTATATATCTTCGAATTTCAAGGAACTTAACCCGTAGAGCCGCGCTCGAAAGGCCAGAAGATATCTTCAATAAGGAGAAACACCCCATGCGTAAGACTTTAGCTATTGCCTTGATGTTGACCGCTTCCCTCGGTCTCGCTGCGTGCGATAAAAAATCCGAGGACAAAGCTCAAGATGCCAACCAACATGCTGAGCAAGCTCAACAGAAAATGAACGAAGCTCAGGATAAAGTGAACGAAGCGGCAAAAGAAAACGCCGAAGCAGCCAAAGATCAGGTTGATTCGAACAAAGCAGCGGCCGAAGAAGCTGCCAAGGAAGCCGCTCCTAAAACCAACTAATCCGGTTTTAGTGCAGCAACAATAAAACCCGCCGAGTGCGGGTTTTATTTTGCCTGGAATATTCTCTAAGCCAGCAGGCTGCGCAAAGTCGGACTAAGCATCAGCAATAACGAACAGAGCAGGCCGATAAACCAGATCAGGCTGCGTTGCCACGCCAGGTCCGCCCAATAGCACAGCAGATAGATGATCCGCGTGATCACGAAGACGATCGCCAGAGCATCGATCAACCAACCCTGAGTCTGGGTGGTATGGGCCATCAGTACCCCTACCGCAAACAAGATGAACGCTTCGAAACTGTTCTGGTGCGCCGCCACCGCGCGCGCGCCGAACCCAGTCAGGGCGGCCTGTTGCTGGCGCGGCAGGTGGTTGTCGTAACCGCCCTGCTCTTTCATGGCCCTGGCCACCGGCATGCGCGCCACGTAAATCAGCAGCGCGCTGATAAACACGCACCAGAACGCAATACTCATCAGACCGTCTCCTTGTTCACCTCAGGCAATGGCGCCTCTGTAGGGGTATAGACCATCACGTCCAGCACGTCGGAATGAAACTCCCGGCGGTACAGCACCAGCACCACCCCCGTGCTCATCAGCATGAACAGCCAGGGGCTGACGAACCAGACCAGCATGCTCATCCCGAAGTAATAGGAACGCAGGCCGAAGTTGAACTGGTTGGCGGCCATGGAAATCACCCGCGCGGCGCGCTGGGCAAAGGCTTTACGCTCCTGCTCGGACACATGCCGCTCACCGATCATCGGCGCCGAACCGACGAGAATGGCTGCGAAGTTGTATTGGCGCATGCACCAGCTGAAGGTGAAGAAGGCATAGACGAACACCAGCGCCAGGCACAACAGCTTGATCTCCGACATGCCCTGGGAAGCCTGCTGCACCATGGGAATGTCGGCCAGCAGCGACACAGCACGCTCGGAAGCACCGAGCACCGTGAGGATACCGGCGAGGATAATCAGGGTGCTGGAGGCAAAGAACGAGGCGTTGCGTTCCAGATTGCCGATCACGCTGGCGTCGGCGATACGGTTGTCGCGCAGCAGCATGCGGCGCATCCAGTCTTCCCGGTACAGGTGCAACACGCTGGCCAGGCACGCGGTGTCGCGGCCCTTCCATGTGGCGTAGCGGGTATAGCCGCCCCAGCAGATGACAAACCAGAGGGCGGCGATCAGATGAATCAGGTTGGCTTCGACGAACGACATGCAGGTTCCCGGATAGCGTTGGCGGAGTGATGCAACAGGCACTGCCTTCGACGCCGCTCAAGGGAAAAAGACACCCTGCGCCGCCCATAAAAAATGCCCCGTATCGCAGGATACGGGGCATTTTTTATGGGCGTTGCGCCCGCTCATGACGGGCGCAACGCAGGTAACGGCTTAGGCCAGCGCTTCGCTGCGCTTGCCCAGCAGGCGATCGCAGACCACCGCGACCACCAGGGTCATGACCGAAGGTACCAACCAGGCCAGGCCTTGCTCGCTCAGCGGCAGATGAGCCAACTGGCTTGGCATCCAGTCCGCCAGGCCCGCGCCCTTGAGCGCGTCGATCAGGCCGAACAGGAAAGACACCAGCATCACCGGACCGACGATACGGCCCTGCTCATGCCAGAAGTCCTTGCAGAAGCTCAGGGCCACCAAGGCGATGCACGGCGGGTAGATAGCAGTCAGCACCGGAATGGAGAAGGCAATCAGCTTGGTCAGGCCCAGGTTGGAGACCAGCAGCGAGAACGCCGCGAGGATCACCACCAGGGTCTTGTACGACAGCGGCAGGACGCGGCTGAAGTATTCAGCGCAGGCGCAGGTCAGGCCGACCGCGGTCACCAGGCAGGCCAGGGAAATCAGCACCGCGAGAAAACCGCTGCCCAGGGAGCCGAATGTATGTTGCACATAAGCGTGCAACACCGCCGCGCCGTTGGTGGCGCCGGCCGCGACTTCATGGCTGCCCGAGCCCAGGCGGAACAGGCTGACGTACACCAGGGCCAGCCCAACGCCGGCAATCAGCCCGGCGATGATCGCGTAGCGGGTGATCAGCCGCGGCGACTCGACGCCGCGGGAGCGGATGGCGTTGACGATGACAATGCCGAATACCAGCGCGCCCAGGGTGTCCATGGTCAGGTAACCGTTGATAAAGCCCTGGGAGAATGGCGCCGCGACGTATTCCGGGGTAGCGGTACCGATATCGCCGGCCGGCAAGGCGAACGCGGCGATGCCCAGGACAGCCAGGGCGATGATCTTCAGCGGCGCGAGAAAACGCCCAACGGTGTCCAGCAGGCGTCCCGGGTAGAGGGAGATGAAGAACACCAGCAGGAAATAGACCGAACTGTAGAGGAACAGCGCCAACGGGCTTTCGCCGGTCAGGGGCGCCAGGCCCACTTCGAAGGACACGGTCGCGGTACGCGGCGTGGCGAACAGCGGACCTACCGCCAGGTAGCAGACCGCCGCCAGCAGGCCACCGGCGATCTTGCCGATCGGACTGCTCAACGCATCCATCGCCCCACCGACCTTGGCCAGGGCGACGACAGTGATCACCGGCAGGCCTACCGCGGTGATCAGAAAGCCCAGCGCCGCGATCCAGACGTTAGGTCCGGACTGCAAGCCGACGATAGGCGGGAAGATGATGTTGCCTGCCCCGACGAACAGGGCAAAGGTCATGAAACCAAGTGCCAGAATGTCCTGGCCTTTCAACACTTTCATTAAGGAAATACCACACTACTGAATCGGAATTTAGAGAGGGATTTCCCTTATGGGTGAGGGAAATGCTGTCGATCCGTATAGGACCGACCCGTTTAGCGCGCAGCTTCCTTGTGGGACGCAGACGCAAAATAGGCGGCTAGCCTACCGAATTGGTAAGACAAACGCACTGTTAGAGGGCGAACTGTCCGATAAGCGACATTTCCATGTCGCGTTTATGTAGATAAATAGCCATTAGCCATAACAGTCCCGTCAAAAACAGCCCCTGTAGGAGCAGCTCGCGATCCGCGCAGCGGCCATGCCCAGACGGGCCCTATCGCGAGCAAGCTCGCTCCTGCAAGTAACGTTCACCCCTGCATGGGGCTGCCTCAGAAACGACAAAGGCCACCCGAAGGTGGCCTTTGCTGGTGGAGCATCAGCTAAGCGCGAAGCTTACTTGACAGCCCAACCGGTCAGCTCGGCCAGGGCCTTGCCGATGTCTGCCAGCGAACGCACGGTTTTCACACCTGCGTCTTGCAGCGCAGCGAATTTCTCGTCTGCAGTGCCTTTGCCGCCGGAGATGATTGCGCCAGCATGGCCCATGCGCTTGCCCGGAGGAGCAGTCACACCAGCGATGTAGGAAACAACCGGCTTGGTCACGTGAGCCTTGATGTAGGCAGCCGCTTCCTCTTCAGCCGAACCGCCGATCTCGCCGATCATCACGATCGCCTCGGTCTTCGGGTCTTCCTGGAACAGCTTCAGGATGTCGATGAAGTTGGAGCCCGGAATCGGGTCACCACCGATGCCGACGCAGGTGGACTGACCGAAACCAGCGTCAGTGGTCTGCTTCACGGCTTCGTAGGTCAGGGTGCCGGAACGGGAAACGATACCGACCTTGCCTGGCAAGTGAATGTG
The DNA here is from genome assembly GCF_001921865.1 of Pseudomonas chlororaphis. Classification (GTDB taxonomy): domain Bacteria; phylum Pseudomonadota; class Gammaproteobacteria; order Pseudomonadales; family Pseudomonadaceae; genus Aquipseudomonas; species Aquipseudomonas chlororaphis_D. Next base: position 199,379 of record NZ_MSCT01000008.1, on the reverse strand, counting down.
ACCTGGCATGATGCCGATCTTGCATTCGCCTGGAGTGATCACGCCTGGGCAGTTAGGGCCGATCAGGGTAACGCCCAGCTCGTCGCACTTAACTTTAGCGTCCAGCATGTCCAGGGTAGGAATGCCTTCGGTGATGCAGACGATCAGCTTGATGCCGCCGAAAGCTGCTTCCAGGATCGAGTCCTTGCAGAAAGGAGCCGGAACGTAGATCACGCTGGCGGTGGCGCCAGTGGCGGCTACAGCATCTTTCACGGTGTTGAAGACAGGCAGGCCCAGGTGCTCGGTGCCGCCTTTGCCCGGAGTTACGCCGCCAACCATCTTGGTGCCGTATTCGATGGCTTGCTGGGTGTGGAAACTACCTTGCGAACCGGTAATGCCCTGGCAGATAACTTTGGTGTCTTTATTGATCAGGACGCTCATTATTTGCCCTCCGCAGCTTTGACAACTTGTTGAGCAGCGTCGGTCAGGCTGGTAGCAGCGATGATGTTCAAGCCGCTTTCTGCCAGTACTTTAGCGCCCAGTTCAGCGTTGTTGCCTTCAAGGCGCACAACAACCGGGATTTTCACGCCGACTTCTTTCACCGCGCCGATGATGCCTTCGGCAATCATGTCGCAACGAACGATGCCGCCGAAGATGTTGACCAGCACTGCTGCGACGTTGGTGTCGGACAGGATGATCTTGAAGGCTTCGGTCACGCGCTCTTTGGTAGCACCACCACCTACGTCGAGGAAGTTGGCTGGCTTGCCGCCGTGCAGGTTGACGATGTCCATGGTACCCATGGCCAGGCCGGCACCGTTGACCATGCAGCCGATGTTGCCTTCCAGGGCTACGTAGTTCAGTTCGAACTTGGCAGCGTGCGCTTCGCGCGGATCGTCCTGCGACGGATCGTGGAAGGTTTTCAGCTTAGGCTGACGGTACATGGCGTTGGCGTCGATGTTGATCTTCGCGTCCAGGCAGTGCAGATCGCCATCGGCCTTGATCACCAGCGGGTTCACTTCCAGCAGCGCCAGATCGTGGTCCTGGAACAGTTTGGCCAGGCCTACGAAAATCTTGGCGAACTGAGCGACTTGCTTGCCTTCCAGACCCAGCTGGAAAGCCAGCTCGCGACCCTGGAACGGCTGAGCGCCGACCAGTGGATCGATAGTGGCCTTGAGGATTTTCTCAGGGGTGTCGTGAGCGATTTTCTCGATGTCCACGCCACCTTCGGTGGAAGCCATGAACACGATACGGCGGCTCGAACGGTCGACGACAGCGCCCAGGTACAGCTCTTTAGCGATATCAGTGCACGATTCAACCAGGATCTTGGTGACTGGCTGACCATTGGCGTCAGTCTGGTAAGTCACCAGACGCTTGCCCAACCACTGTTGAGCGAATGCTTTAGCGTCTTCTTTGCTGCGAACCAGCTTTACGCCGCCCGCTTTACCGCGACCACCGGCGTGAACCTGGGCTTTGACAACCCACTCGGAGCCGCCGATCTTGTCGCAAGCTGCCGCTGCTTCTTCCGGGGTGTCTACCGCGTAGCCTTTGGATACTGGCAGGCCGTATTCAGCGAACAGCTGCTTACCCTGATACTCGTGAAGATTCATGCTTTTTACCGTCTTCGTTAGGTACTGCGCATTCGGCGCTGCGCTCTTGATGAGTGCCGCGCCACCTGTGACCGCTCCTCACCGGACTCCCCTGCCCCACATCCACAGCCTGGGCTGTGGCACGGCGCATGAGGATTCCCGTGAGCTCGAGTCCAGCGGACGTTCCGCGGTGAGTCTTGCTCGCAAGGCTCACGACGGGCAATCCGCCGTGGTTTCTTATTGTCTTAACGCTTTTTGCGGTTGGCGATGTGGATGGCGCCGCCATTCACTGCCAATGCTGCTTCGTGCAGGGCTTCGGACAGGGTCGGATGGGAGAAAACCATCATGCCCAGGTCTTCGGCGCTGGTGCCGAATTCCATGCCGATCGCGCCTTGCTGAACCAGTTCCGCCGCGCTTGGGCCGATCACGTGGACGCCCAGTACGCGGTCAGTCTTGGCATCAGCGATGACTTTTACGAAACCGCCGGTGTCGTTGGCTGCCATGGCGCGGCCGCTGGCTGCGAACGGGAAGGTGCCGACGTTAACTTCAACGCCTTCAGCTTTCAAGGTCTGCTCGGTTTTACCGACCCACGCGATTTCCGGGTGAGTATAAATAACCGAAGGGATCAGGTCATAGTTCATCTGGGCCTTGTGGCCCTTGATGCGCTCGACGACCATGATGCCCTCTTCCGAAGCCTTGTGTGCCAGCATCATGCCGCGAACCACGTCGCCGATGGCGTAGACGCCCGGCACGGTGGTGGCGCAGTGATCGTCGACGTGCACGAAACCGCGCTCGTCCAGGGTCACGCCGCAATCGGCAGCCAGCAGATCAGTGGTCACCGGACGGCGACCAACGGCTACGATCAGCTTGTCGAAGGTGATGGTCTGTTCGCCATTGGCGTCGGTGTAGGTCACGACCACTTCTTCGCCGTTGACCTTGGAACCGGTGACGCGAGCGCCCAGCTTGATGTCCAGACCTTGTTTGGTCAGGGTTTTCAGCGCTTCCTTGGAGACGGCGGTATCGGCAGCCATCAGGAAGGTGTCCAGGGCTTCCAGGACAGTCACTTCGGCACCCAGGCGGGACCAGACCGAACCCAGTTCCAGGCCGATCACGCCAGCGCCGATCACGCCCAGGCGTTTTGGCACGGCCTGGAACTCCAGGGCGCCGGTGGAATCGACGATCACGTTCTGATCGACCGGAGCCGGTGGAATGTCGATTGGGCGAGAGCCTGGCGCCAGGATGACGTTTTCGGCCTCGATCACTTCAACCGAACCGTCTGGCTTGGTGACTTCGACTTTCTTGCCGGCCAGCAACTTGCCGTGGCCCTGGATGGAGGTCACGCCGTTGGCCTTGAACAGGGTGGCAACACCGCTGGTCAGGTTTTTCACGATGTTGGCCTTGCGACCGACCATCGCCGCGACATCCATGGACACGCCAGCGTGGCTGATACCGTGGATCGCGAAACCGTCCTGGGCTTCGTGGAATTTCCAGGAGCTGTCCAGCAGCGCCTTGGAAGGGATGCAGCCGACGTTCAGGCAAGTACCGCCGAGGGCCAGCTTGCCCTCCTTGTCGGTATATTTCTCGATGCAGGCAGTCGTGAGGCCGAGTTGCGCAGCTTTAATAGCGGCTACATAGCCGCCAGGGCCTGCGCCAATCACTACCACGTCGAATTTCTGAGTCATGTGTCATTCCTTCTCGAATCAAACCGGACGGCCCCTTGTGGAGGCCGTCGTGGGACGAAGCTGTTCGTTTCGGCGAAAGGCCGATCATCGCTGATCGGCCCAGGCTACGAAATCAGATATCCAGCAGCAGACGAGCCGGGTCTTCCAGCAGGTTCTTGATGGTAACCAGGAAGGTCACTGCTTCTTTACCGTCGATCAAACGGTGATCGTAGGACAGAGCCAGGTACATCATCGGACGGATAACCACCTGGCCGTTGATCGCCATAGGACGCTGCAGGATGTTGTGCATGCCCAGGATCGCCGCTTGCGGCGGGTTGACGATCGGGGTCGACATCATCGAACCGAAAGTACCACCGTTGGTAATGGTGAAGGTACCGCCGGTCATCTCTTCCATCGACAGTTTGCCATCACGGGCTTTCTTGCCGAAGGTGGCGATGCCGCCTTCGATTTCAGCCAGGCTCATCAGTTCGGCGTTACGCAGAACCGGAACCACCAGGCCGCGATCGCTGGACACGGCAACACCGATGTCGGCGTAGCCGTGGTAAACGATGTCGGAGCCGTCGATCGAGGCGTTGACCGCAGGGAAACGCTTCAGCGCTTCGGTGGCAGCCTTGACGAAGAACGACATGAAGCCCAGGCGTACGCCGTTGTGGGACTTCTCGAACAGATCCTTGTACTTCGAACGCAGGGCCATGACTTCGGTCATGTCGACTTCGTTGAAGGTGGTCAGCATCGCCATGTTCGACTGGGCTTCGACCAGGCGCTCGGCAACCTTGGCACGCAGACGGGTCATCGGCACGCGCTTCTCGACGCGGTCGCCGGCAGCGAACACCGGAGCAGCAGCGGCTGGAGCAGCGGCCTTGGCAGGCGCGGCAGCCGGAGCGGCTTTCTTGGCAGCAACGGCTGCAACCACGTCTTCCTTGGTCACGCGACCGCCTTTGCCGGTGCCGGCAACGGAGGCGATGTTGATGCCGTTCTCTTCAGCCAGCTTGCGCGCGGCTGGAGCGGCGATCGGGTCGTCTTCGCCGTCGGCGGCTGGAGCAGCGGCCTGAGCAGCAGCCGGGGCAGCGGCGGCTGGAGCAGCAGCGGCAGCAGCGCCTTCGTTGATGGAGCCCAGTACTTCGTCGGACAGAACGGTGTCGCCTTCGTTCTTGACGATAGCGCCCAGCACGCCGTCAGCGGTGGCTAGAACTTCCAGCACGACCTTGTCGGTTTCGATGTCGACGATCAGTTCGTCGCGCTTGACGGCGTCGCCCGGTTTTTTGTGCCAGGTGGCAACGGTGCCATCGGCAACCGATTCCGGGAAAGTGGGGGCTTTGATCTCGATAGCCATTATCTGTGGTTCCTTAAATTCGGTTTCAGGTGCGCGAAGGCGTTAAACAGTGAAAGCATCTTGCAGCAGTTTTTCCTGCTGCTCGGCGTGCATCGATGCATAACCACAAGCTGGGGCAGCAGAAGCGTCACGACCGGCGTACTCGAGTACGAGCGACTTGTTGTGACCGCTGACGATGCGACGCATGTGATGCTGGCTGCAGTACCAGGCACCCTGGTTCATCGGCTCTTCCTGACACCAAACGATGTGTTTGAGGTTCTTGTAAGGAGCCAGGACTTCGATCAGGTCGTCCTCAGGGAATGGGTACAGCTGCTCGATACGCACGACGGCGATGTCGTCACGACCTTCAGCGCGGCGTTTTTCCAGCAGGTCGTAGTAGACCTTGCCGCTGCACAGAATCAGACGGCCCACGTCTTTTGGATCCTGGGCGTCGATTTCCGGAATAACGGTCTGGAACGAACCTTCCGCCAGATCTTCCAGGGTCGAGATGGCCAGTTTGTGACGCAGCAGCGACTTCGGAGTCAGGACCACCAGCGGCTTGCGCAGCGGGCGAATCACCTGGCGACGCAGCAAGTGGTAGATCTGGGCCGGGGTGGTCGGCATGCAGACCTGGATGTTGTGCTCGGCGCACAGCTGCAGGTAACGCTCCAGGCGAGCCGAAGAGTGCTCCGGCCCCTGACCTTCATAACCGTGCGGCAACAGCATGGTCAGGCCGCAGAGACGGCCCCACTTGTGTTCGCCACTGGTGATGAACTGGTCGATGACCACTTGGGCACCGTTGGCGAAATCGCCGAATTGGGCTTCCCAGATCACCAGCGCGTTTGGCGTGGTGGTCGAGTAACCGTATTCGAACGCCAGTACGGCTTCCTCGGACAGGAACGAATCGTACAGATCGAAACGTGGCTGGCCTTCGTACAGGTGCTGCAACGGAATGTAGGTGCCGGCATCTTTCTGGTTGTGCAAGACCGCATGACGGTGCGAGAACGTACCGCGGCCGATGTCCTGGCCGGTCATGCGAATCGGGTGACCTTCGAACGCCAGGGTCGCGTATGCCATGGTTTCGGCATAACCCCAGTTGATCGGCAGGCCGCCGGCTTGCATTTTCTGACGGTCTTCGTAGATCTTCGCGACCTGACGCTGAACCACGAAACCTTCCGGCAGCTCCAGCAGCTTGGCGGACAGCTCCTGCAAGGTCTTCAGGTCGAAGGTGGTGTCGTGACGCGCAGTCCAGGCGTGGCCCAGATACGGACGCCAGTCCACGAACAACTCTTTGTTCGGTTCCTTGACCAGGCTCTTCACTACGTGCAGGCCGTTGTCCAGCGCGTTGCGGTATTCGTCGACCTTCGCCTGAACACGCTCGGCGTCGAGCACACTGCCCTGGACCAGGCGATCGGCATACAGCTCACGGGTGGTGCGCTGCTTGGCGATCTGTTGGTACATCAGGGGCTGGGTGCCGCTTGGCTCGTCCGCTTCGTTGTGGCCGCGACGGCGGTAGCAGACCAGGTCGATCACTACGTCGCGCTTGTACTGCATGCGGTAGTCGATGGCCAGCTGGGTCACGAACAACACGGCTTCCGGATCATCACCATTCACATGGAGGATCGGCGCCTGGATCATCTTCGCAACGTCGGTGGCGTACTCGGTGGAACGCGAGTCCAGCGGGTTGCTGATGGTGAAACCGACCTGGTTGTTGATGACGATGTGTACCGTACCGCCGGTCTTGAAACCGCGGGTCTGCGACATCTGGAAGGTTTCCATCACCACGCCCTGGCCGGCGAATGCCGCGTCGCCGTGGATGGAGATTGGCAGAACCTTCTCACCGGTAGGGTCGTTGCGGCGGTCCTGGCGGGCGCGTACCGAACCCTCGACCACTGGCGAAACGATTTCCAGGTGGGACGGGTTGAAAGCCATGGCCAGGTGAACTTCACCGCCGGTGGTCATCACGTTGGACGAGAAGCCCTGGTGGTATTTCACGTCACCGGAACCCAGCTCGACCTTTTTCTTGCCTTCGAACTCGTCGAACAGCTCGCGTGGGTTCTTGCCGAAGGTGTTGACCAGGACGTTGAGGCGACCGCGGTGGGCCATGCCGATCACGACTTCCTTGGTGCCGTAGGAACCGGAACGCTGGATCAGTTCGTCCAGCATCGGGATCAGGCTTTCGCCGCCTTCCAGGCCAAAACGCTTGGTGCCCGGGTACTTGGTGCCCAGGTATTTTTCGAGGCCTTCAGCTGCGGTGACGCGCTCGAGCAGGTGACCCTTGATGTCGGAGGAGTACGTCGGACGACCGCGTACGCTTTCCAGACGCTGCTGGAACCACTGGCGCTGCTCGGAATCGGTGATATGCGTAAATTCAGCGCCGATGGTGCGGCAATATGTCTGCTGCAACGCTTCGTGAATTTCGCGTAGGCTCGCTTCCTCTTTGCCGATGAACAGGTCGCCGGCACGGAAGGTCGTATCAAGATCGGCATTGGTCAAGCCGTAATGATTGATCGACAGGTCTGCAGGCGCAGGACGCTGCCACAGCCCCAGCGGGTCAAGCTGGGCTGCCTGGTGGCCACGCATACGGTAGGCCTGGATCAATCGCAGCACTTCAACTTGCTTCTTCTCGTGCTCGCTGCTCACGCTACCGGCGGATACCGGCTGGGCGCGGCGCTGGTTCTTTGCCAGCAACACGAAATGATCGCGGATTGTCGAGTGCGAAACATCGATGGCAGTGCTGCCGTCGGTAGGCAACTTCTGGAAGTAAGTGCGCCACTCTTCTGGCACAGCGTTAGGGTCGTGCAGGTAGAGCTCGTAGAGCTCTTCCACATAGGCAGCGTTACTACCGGATAGGTAGGCGCTGTTCCACATGCGCTGCATCACGCTTTCTTGCATGCTTGGTCACCCTCGGTTAGGGGAACACCACCGGCGAAGACACCGAGCAAACTTGCAGAAGTCCGAGTGCAGCGACCAAAACAAGCCACTTAGGATCACGCTGATAGTCCGGGTACCAGCCCGGATGCCCCTGCTTGTCTCATTTCTTCAAAATACGAGCGGCAACTTTGTGAGCTGCTGCTCAGCTTAAAACTACGGCGCCGGTTGAAGCCTGCGCCGTAGCCTCTACGGGTACAGCGGTCCTGCCTTTTACAACAGCTGGGTTACAGCAGCTGAATCACACACCGCTCGAGAGCAGCATGTTACGTATGTGACCGATGGCCTTAGTCGGGTTCAGGCCTTTCGGACAGACGTTGACGCAGTTCATGATGCCGCGGCAGCGGAATACGCTGAACGGATCATCCAGCGAAGCCAGACGCTCGGACGTCTTGGTGTCGCGGCTGTCTGCCAGGAAGCGATAAGCTTGCAGCAGAGCGGCCGGGCCCAGGAACTTGTCCGGGTTCCACCAGAAGGACGGGCAGGAAGTCGAGCAGCAAGCGCATAGGATGCACTCGTACAGACCGTCGAGCTTCTCGCGCTCTTCCGGGGACTGCAGACGCTCGATGGCCGGAGCCGGCGTGTCGTTCTGCAGGAATGGCTTCACCTTCTCGTATTGCTTGTAGAAGATGCTCATATCGACGACCAGGTCACGGATAACCGGCAAACCTGGCAGCGGACGAACAACCAGCTTGTTGTTCTTCACCACGGCAGACAGCGGCGTGATGCACGCCAGGCCGTTCTTGCCGTTGATGTTCATGCCGTCGGAACCGCAAACGCCTTCGCGGCAGGAACGACGATAGGAGAAACCCTCGTCCTGCTCTTTGATCAGCGCCAGCACGTCCAGCACCATCAAGTCCTTGCCACCGGTATCGACCTGGAAAACCTGGGTTTTCGGCGCGGAATCGGTGTCAGGGTTGTAACGATAAACTTCGACTTGCAACATATCGATCACCCTTTAGTAAGTTCGGACTTTTGGTTCAAACGTCGGAACAGTCTTCGGCGAGAAGTTAACGGCACGCTTGGCAACCCGCTTCTCACCCGGGAAGTACAGGGTGTGGCACAGCCAGTTTTCGTCGTCGCGGTCTTCGAAGTCTTCACGGGCGTGGGCGCCGCGGGACTCTTTGCGCACTTCGGCAGCGATGGCAGTGGCTTCGGCCACTTCCAGCAGGTTCTGCAGTTCCAGCGCTTCGATACGCGCAGTGTTGAACGCCTGCGACTTGTCGTTGATCTTGACGTTGGCGATACGGGTACGCAGCTCGGCCAGTTGGGCGATGCCCTTCTGCATGTATTCGCCGGTACGGAACACGCCGAAGTAGTTCTGCATGCAGCTTTGCAGCTCGCGACGCAGGGTTGCCACGTCTTCGCCGTCGGTACGCTCGTTCAGAGCGGACAGGCGCGCCAAGGCCGCTTCGATGTCGGCGTCGGTGGCGTCGTCGTATTCGATACCGTCAGTCAGCGCCTTTTCCAGGTGCAGGCCGGCAGCACGACCGAAGACCACCAGGTCGAGCAGCGAGTTACCGCCCAGGCGGTTGGCGCCGTGAACCGAAACGCAAGCCACTTCGCCTACGGCGAACAGACCATGAATGATCTCGTCCACGCCTTCGGCGTTCTGGGTGATCGCCTGACCATGAATATTGGTGGCGACGCCGCCCATCATATAGTGGCAAGTCGGAACGACCGGAACCGGAGCGACAACCGGATCAACGTGCGCAAAAGTCTTCGACAGCTCGCAGATGCCTGGCAGGCGGCTGTGCAGCACTTCCTCGCCCAGGTGGTCGAGCTTGAGCATCACGTGGTCGCCATTCGGACCGCAACCGTTGCCGGCGATGATTTCTTTAACCATCGAACGGGCAACCACGTCACGACCGGCAAGGTCCTTGGCGTTCGGAGCATAACGCTCCATGAAACGCTCGCCGTGCTTGTTGATCAGGTAACCGCCTTCACCGCGGCAGCCTTCGGTAACCAGTACACCGGCGCCGGCGATGCCGGTTGGGTGGAACTGCCACATTTCAATGTCTTGTACCGGCACGCCGGCACGCAGCGCCATGCCGACACCGTCACCGGTGTTGATCAGGGCGTTGGTAGTGGATGCATAGATACGACCTGCACCGCCGGTAGCCAGTACAGTGGCTTTCGCGCGGATGTAGGTCGTTTCGCCGGTCTCGATGCAGATCGCGATCACGCCGACGAACGCGCCGTCCTGGTTCTTCACCAGGTCAACAGCGTAGTACTCGTTCAGGAAGGTGGTGCCGGCTTTCAGGTTGCCCTGATAGAGGGTGTGCAGCAGCGCGTGACCGGTACGGTCGGAAGCCGCGCAGGTACGGGCAGCCTGGCCGCCTTTACCGTAATCCTTGGACTGACCGCCGAAAGGACGCTGGTAGATACGACCGGTTTCGGTGCGGGAGAACGGCAGACCCATGTGGTCCAGCTCGAAAACCGCGGCTGGGCCTTCCTGACACATGTATTCGATAGCGTCCTGGTCGCCGATATAGTCGGAACCCTTGACGGTATCGTACATGTGCCAGCGCCAGTCATCGTTCGGGTCGGCCGACGCGATCGCGCAGGTGATGCCGCCCTGGGCCGATACAGTGTGCGAACGGGTCGGGAACACCTTGGTGATAACAGCAGTCTTGTGGCCGCCCTGGGCCAGCTGCAATGCGGCACGCATGCCTGCACCGCCGCCGCCAATGATGATGGCGTCGAAAGAAATCGTTGGAATGTTAGCCATGAATCAGATACCCCAGAGAATCTGCACACCCCAGACGAAGTAGGCGAACATTGCAACGCCGCATACTGCCTGGAAAAGGAAACGTACCGCAGTCGCCGACTTGCCCAGCGCCATCGGCGTCAGGTAGTCGGTCGAAATGGTCCACATGCCGACCCAAGCGTGAGCGCCCAGGGCCACCATGGCCAGCAGACTGAAGATACGCATCCAGTTGTTTGCGAACAGTGCGTGCCATTGCTCATAGCCAAGGCCCGGGTTCGCAACGAGGTATCCGATCAGGAAGATGAAGTAAGCCGCGAGAACGACCGCAGACACGCGCTGCGCCATCCAGTCATAGAGGCCCGAACGCGACAGGTTCGTGACGTTAGTTACCATATCCAAACTCCTGCCAGAACGATTACCACCACGGATACGGCGATAACGATTTTAGAGCCCAGCTTGCCGCCTTCCAGCGTCTCACCGATGCCCATGTCCATGATCAAATGGCGCACGCCGGCAACCAGGTGATACAGCAAGGCGGACAGGATGCCCCAAATCACTAGCTTGGCTAGCGGACTGGTCAGACACGCTTTCACCTCACCGAAGCCTTCCTCGGAGCTGAGCGACTTGTCCAGTGCATAAAGCATGATGGCAAGGCACACAAAGAGGATGACACCGGAAACACGGTGAAGGATGGACGTGTAAGCAGTGACTGGGAGTTTGATGGTCCTTAGGTCTAGGTTTACAGGTCGTTGGCTATTCACGGCTTTTTTCACACTGAAGAGCCCCTAACAATCAGGGCAAAGTTGTTGGGGAGTGCACTGGTCAGGTACCCACCACCCAGGGAGTGACGACCCCCATCAAACCGGGCCCGAAAGCCCATGGCGGTCGGTGGCCGAGTATAGACAGTTAGGCTACTAATGACAACGCAAACACCTTCCCCTAATAGCTGATTGCGTTAGCCTTATAAAAGGCGTAAATGGCAGTGAATTTCGCTAAAAAATCCCTCCCAAAGCCTTCTGGGGCAAGACTTTAGGCAAATTGACATTCGGATTTATCTCACTATAGTGGTGCGGGCCCTGCGTGGGGGGTCTGTCTGATGATTTCAAGCATAAATAGGAGGCCACATGGCTGACAAAAAAGCGCAGTTGATCATCGAGGGCGCAGCCCCCGTCGAGCTGCCCATTTTAACCGGCACCGTTGGTCCCGATGTAATCGATGTTCGGGGCCTGACGGCCACGGGCCGCTTCACTTTTGACCCGGGTTTCATGTCGACCGCCTCCTGCGAGTCGAAAATCACCTATATCGACGGCGACAACGGCATCCTGCTGCACCGCGGCTACCCGATCGAGCAACTGGCTGAAAAGTCGGACTACCTGGAAACCTGCTACCTGCTGCTCAATGGCGAACTGCCGACCGCAGAACAGAAGGCCCAGTTCGTCGGCAACGTGAAGAACCACACCATGGTTCACGAGCAGCTGAAGACCTTCTTCAACGGCTTCCGTCGCGACGCTCACCCGATGGCCGTCATGTGCGGCGTAGTCGGCGCCCTATCGGCCTTCTACCACGACTCCCTGGACATCAATAACCCGCAGCATCGCGAAATCTCCGCGATCCGCCTGGTTGCCAAGATGCCAACCCTGGCAGCGATGGTTTACAAGTACTCCATGGGCCAACCCATGATGTACCCGCGCAACGACCTGTCGTACGCGGAAAACTTCCTGCACATGATGTTCAACACCCCGTGCGAGATCAAACCGATCAGCCCGGTACTGGCCAAGGCAATGGACCGGATCTTCATCCTCCATGCCGACCACGAGCAGAACGCATCGACCTCCACCGTGCGCCTGGCGGGCTCCTCGGGTGCCAACCCGTTCGCCTGTATCGCCGCCGGCATCGCCGCACTCTGGGGCCCGGCTCACGGCGGCGCCAACGAAGCGGTATTGACCATGCTCGACGAAATTGGCGATGTCTCGAACATCGACAAGTTCATCGCCAAGGCCAAGGACAAGAACGATCCGTTCAAGCTGATGGGCTTCGGTCACCGCGTCTACAAGAACCGCGACCCGCGCGCCACCGTCATGAAGCAGACCTGCGACGAAGTATTGCGTGAGCTGGGCATCAAGAACGATCCGCAACTCGAGCTGGCCATGCGCCTGGAAGAGATCGCCCTGACCGACCCGTACTTCATCGAGCGCTCGCTGTACCCGAACGTCGACTTCTACTCGGGGATCATCCTCAAGGCGATCGGCATTCCAACCAGCATGTTCACGGTGATCTTCGCCCTGGCGCGTACCGTCGGCTGGATCTCGCACTGGAAAGAAATGCTCTCCAGCCCTTACAAGATCGGCCGTCCTCGCCAGCTGTACACCGGCTACGAGTCGCGCGACATCACCAAGCTGGAAGATCGCAAGTAAGACCTGTTGCCTTGCGCTAACGTCTTGACTGCACCGGATACGGCCTCTTTATAGAGGCCGTATTTGTTTGGGCCTTATCGCAAGCGGCACCCTCCCGACAGGAACGAGCGTGCTGGCGATAACGATCGAAGCGTCCCCTGCCCTTTTGCTTCCCCCAATAAAAATGCCCCTGTCTCTCGACAGGGGCATTGGCGTTTAACGCAGCTTATATATAGAAGCCTTAGTGCGATACCGCCCCGCTGGCGCCCAGGCCAGTCTGCGAACGCACGAACTGCGGGAAGAACAGCGCCCGCTCGTTATCGGCCGCGGTGGACTTGTCGGTGACAGAGAAGAACCAGATCCCGATAAAGGCAATGATCATCGAGAACAGCGCCGGGTACTCGTAAGGGAAGATCGCCTTCTCATGGTGCAGAATCTGCACCCAGATGGTCGGACCGAGGATCATCAGGCCAACGGCGCTGACCAGCCCCAGCCAGCCGCCGATCATCGCGCCGCGGGTGGTGAGTTTCTTCCAGTACATGGAAAGCAGCAGTACCGGGAAGTTGCAACTCGCCGCGATGGAGAACGCCAGGCCCACCATGAACGCGATGTTCTGGCTTTCGAACAGAATGCCCAGGCCGATCGCCAGCACCCCGAGGCACACGGTGGTGATCTTCGAGACGCGGATTTCATCCTTCTCGTTGGCCTTGCCTTTCTTGATCACGCTGGCATACAGGTCGTGGGACACCGCCGAAGCGCCCGCCAGGGTCAGGCCGGCCACCACCGCCAGGATAGTGGCGAACGCCACCGCCGAGATAAAGCCCAGGAACACGCTGCCGCCCACGGCATTGGCCAGGTGCACCGCGGCCATGTTGTTGCCACCGAGCAGAGCGCCGGCCGCATCCTTGAACGCCGGGTTGGTACTGACCAGCAGGATCGCGCCAAAACCGATGATGAAGGTCAGGATATAGAAGTAGCCGATGAAGCCGGTGGCGTACAGCACACTCTTACGGGCTTCCTTGGCGTCGCTCACAGTGAAGAAGCGCATCAGGATATGCGGCAGGCCGGCGGTACCGAACATCAGTGCCAGGCCCAGGGAGAACGCCGAGATCGGATCCTTCACCAAGCCGCCAGGACTCATGATCGCTTCACCTTTGGGGTGAACCTTGATCGCCTCGGAGAACAGCATGTTGAAGTCGAAGTTGACATGCTTCATGACCATCAGCGCCATGAACGAGGCCCCCGACAGCAGCAGGACAGCCTTGATGATCTGCACCCAGGTGGTGGCCAGCATGCCGCCGAACAGCACGTACATCACCATCAGGATACCGACCAGGATCACCGCCACATGGTAGTCGAGGCCGAACAGCAGTTGGATCAACTTGCCGGCGCCGACCATCTGCGCGATCAGGTAGAACGCCACCACCACCAGCGAACCGCAGGCCGACAGCGTGCGGATCTGGGTTTGCCCGAGGCGATAGGACGCCACGTCGGCGAAGGTGTATTTGCCCAGGTTGCGCAGGCGCTCGGCGATCAGGAACAGAATGATCGGCCAACCCACCAGGAAGCCGATCGAATAGATCAGCCCGTCGTAGCCGGAAGTGAACACCAGGGCGGAAATCCCCAGGAAGGACGCTGCCGACATGTAGTCGCCGGCAATCGCCAGGCCGTTCTGGAAGCCGGTGATCTTGCCGCCCGCGGCATAGTAGTCGGCCGCCGACTTGTTACGCTTGGACGCCCAGTAGGTGATGCACAGGGTCGCGCCGACAAACAGCACGAACATGATGATCGCGGAGACATTGAGAGGTTGCTTGTGCACTTCGCCGGTCAGGGCATCAGCCGCCCAGAGGCTGGGAGCAAAAGATGCGACGCCAAGAAAAGCCAATAGACGCCGGATCATTGCTGAGCCTCCTTGAGAATCGCATTGTTCAGGTCGTCGAATTCGCCGTTGGCGCGTCGCACGTAGATACCGGTCAGGACAAAGGCCGCGACAATCAGCCCGACACCAATGGGAATACCCCAGGTGATGGATGATTCAGGGCTGAGTTTTGCCCCCAGTACATGGGGCCCGTAGGCAATCAGCAGGATGAAGCCCGAATAGAGCCCGAGCATGATCGCCGAAAGTATCCAGGCGAATCGTTCCCGCTTGCTGACCAGCTCCTTGAAACGCGAGCTGTTTTGAATCGAGAGGTAAATGCTGTCGTTCATTGTTTTTATCCTCGCAGCACAGATTTTAGTTGGAACGCAGCCTACTCTATGCAGCTCTGGAGCCGGTTCCAGACGACCTTAGTATTAGAACGACAGTACCCCTGACTAGGCTTTTGCTGCAGGCAAAACAAAAGGCCGCCGGGTGCGAACACCCGGCGGCCTCAAGACCTGCGACCTAGACACTTTGCGGTCAGTGGGAGGTCCACTCGGCGACGCGCTCAGGGTGTTTGGCCACCCATTCCTTGGCCGCCACTTCCGGCTTGGCGCCGTCCTGGATCGCCAGCATCACCTCGCCGATTTCATCCTTGGAAGCCCACTGGAACTTCTTCAGGAAGGCCGCGACTTCCGGGGCTTTCTTCTCCAGGCCTTTACTACCGATGCTATTGACGGTTTCCGCGGCGCCGTAGACGCCTTTCGGATCGTCCAGGAAGCGCAGTTTCCACTTGGCGAACATCCAGTGCGGCACCCAGCCGGTGACCGCGATGGAGTCGCTCTTCTCTTCGGCACGGGTCAGCTCGGCAATCATCGCCGCGCCCGAACTGGCTTGCAGCTTGTAGTCCAGGCCGTAGTCCTTGATGGCCTGGTCGGTCTTGAGCATCACGCCCGAGCCCGCGTCGATACCGACGATCTTGTTCTTGAAGGTGGTGTCGTCCTTCAGGTCGGCAATGCTCTTGGCCTTGACGTACTCCGGCACGATCAGGCCGATTTTCGCGTCCTTGAAGTTGGGACCGTAGTCGACCACCTTGTCCTTGTTCTTGGTCCAGTACTCGCCGTGAGTCACCGGCAGCCAGGCCGACAGCATGGCGTCCAGCTTGCCGGTGGCCACGCCCTGCCACATGATCCCGGTCGCCACCGCTTGCAGCTTCACGTCATAACCGAGCTTCTGCTTGATCACCTCAGACGCTATATACGTAGTCGCCACACTGTCCGACCAACCGTCGACATAGCCGATGCTCAGGGTTTTGCTGTCGGCGCTGGCCAGGGTGGAGCTGATCGCAAGTACCAGACCGGCACCTGCACCTAAGAGTCGTCGCATCTTCATCGTTACTTCCCCGAAAGTGCTGCGCCCGACGGATGCCGAGCCGCGTCAACGTATTGTTATGGTGCACAGCGCCCCCATTACGCCCGGCCGCAAACTCGTTCGAACATCGGCGCGATGGACCCATGAGAGCCCTGACGCTTCGATCATCAACCTGACGTCGAAGGCGACCTGCTCTGACTGCGACCTCAAGGCATTCAGCAACGACATCAGATAGCCAGTAACCAGGACCTGTCAAAAACCCCGGCCCGACCCCGCCCGAACTTTGCATGTCAAAATCATGCAGGCCACCTGGGCACCGGCGAATCCGGGTAAGATGCCCGGCTTTGCTTCCTGACGGCCCGCCCATGCCCTCGATGACCCGCTTCCCGCTCCTGCCCTATCTGTTCGCCTGCCTGCTGGGGCTCTTCGCCCTCTGCGGCTTCTGGTACGGCCTCGGCCAACCGGTGGTGCTGCCGGATGTCGCCAGCGCCAGCCACAAGCTGCAATGCGCGTCCTACACCCCGTTCGACAAGGACCAGTCGCCCTTCGACCAGCCGTTTCAATTGCGCCCGGAGCGCATGGACGCCGACCTGGCGCTGCTGTCGACGCGCTTTACCTGCATCCGCACCTACTCCATGACCGGCCTCGAAGCCCTGCCGGACCTGGCGCGCAAGCATGGCCTGAAGCTGATGATCGGCGCCTGGGTCAACAGCAACCCGGTGGACACCGAGAAGGAAGTCGACCTGCTGATCGCTTCGGCCAATGCCAACCCGGATGTGGTCGACTCGGTGATCGTCGGCAACGAAGCCCTGCTGCGCAAGGAAGTCACCGGCCCGCAACTGGCTCGGCTGATCAACAAGGTCAAGGCCCACGTCAAGCAGCCGGTGACCTACGCGGACGTCTGGGAGTTCTGGCTCAAGCACCCGGAAATCGCACCGGCGGTGGACTTCCTGACCATCCACCTGCTGCCTTACTGGGAAGACGACCCTTCCAACATCGATGCCGCGCTGAACCATGTCGCCCAGGTGCGCCAGGTCTTCGGCAACAAGTTCGCGCCCAAGGATGTGATGATCGGCGAAACCGGCTGGCCCAGCGAAGGCCGCCAGCGCGAAACCGCCCTGCCGAGCCGGGTCAACGAGGCCAAGTTCATCCGCGGTTTTGTAGCGCTGGCCGAACAGAACAACTGGCACTACAACCTGATCGAGGCCTTCGACCAGCCCTGGAAACGCGCCAGCGAAGGCGCGGTCGGCGGTTACTGGGGCCTGTTCGATGCCGATCGCCAAGATAAGGGCGTGCTCGCCGGACCGGTGTCGAACCTGCCTTACTGGCCGGTGTGGCTGGGGGTCGGCGGAGTGATTTTCCTCGCCACGCTGATCCTCGGCGGGCGGGTGCGCAGTACTCGCTCGGCCTTGCTCCTGCCACTGCTCGGCGCACTGGCTGCCTGTTCCATCGGCGCCTGGGGCGAACTGGCGCGGGTCACCAGCCGCTTTGCCGGGGAATGGTTCTGGGCCGGCCTGTTGCTGGCCCTGAACCTGCTGGTGCTGGCGCACGCGGCCTTGAGCCTGAGCGCAAAAACCGGCTGGCGCGAAGGAGCGTTCAAGCACCTGGAAAAACATGCCGGCTGGCTGCTTGCCGCGGCCGGTTTCGCCGCCGCAGTGATGATGCTGGAGCTGGTGTTCGACCCGCGTTATCGCAGTTTCCCCAGCGCTGCCCTGGTCTTGCCGGCCCTGGTCTACTTGTTCCGCCCGGTGCGGGCGCCGCGTCGCGAAATCGCCCTGCTGACCTTTATCGTCGGCGCCGGCATCGCTCCTCAGTTGTATCGCGAAGGCCTGGAAAACCAGCAGGCCTGGGGTTGGGCGCTGGTCAGCCTGCTAATGGTCGCCGCCCTGTGGCGCAGCTTGCGGGTGCGCAAAGCCTGATCCCCCACCCTGTAGGAGCGGCCGGTCGACGCTCGATTGCCCGCGATGGCAGCGCTGCGGTGTAACGTCAGTACCGTGTCATCGTTCATCGCGAGCCTGCTCGCTGCTACAAAAGGGTTTCGCGAGGCGCCCGGACCAGCCGCAAGGCGCCGATGACGATGGCAAACACCGCCAGGCTGGTGTTGTAGAGCGCCAGGGCCGGAAAGCCGAACACCAGCGCCAGCACCGCCAGGCCCCAGCCCGCACGGCCCGGCACCACGAAGGCGATCAGC
This sequence comes from Pseudomonas chlororaphis, assembly GCF_001921865.1. Lineage (GTDB taxonomy): Bacteria > Pseudomonadota > Gammaproteobacteria > Pseudomonadales > Pseudomonadaceae > Aquipseudomonas > Aquipseudomonas chlororaphis_D. The sequence continues at coordinate 181,366 of NZ_MSCT01000008.1, read as the reverse complement.
GCCGTCGCCAGCGCCGCCCAGCCCATGACCTTGAAGTGGATCAACAGCCCCAGGTTGGAGCGCAGCTGGCACTCCCAACGGCTCGCCTCCTCGGCACAAAGGCCGACCCATCGAGCGTCCTCCATGAAGCCATAGCGCGCACCATAACTGGCGGCCAGCCACAGCGGCAGGACAACAAGCAGCAGAACCACGGGAAAACGGCGGGACATGAAGCACTCCGATCAATCAAAACGGCGCCCAGCATAATCGCCCGAGGCCGGTAAGCAAGCTTGTTACACAGATAACTGTTCAGTGAACTGCGGCAAAGTGTATCGTCTGGCAACTATAACCGCCGATCCGGCCTTGCCCTGCCCCGAACGTTTTTTGCGGCCAATCATGGCACTTCGGCGGTAACCCGGTGGTCATAGGCTGCGAACTTCACTCGGCACCTTCCTCTAAGGGATTTAGTCATGCTCCGTTCCTTGCGTTTCGCTGCCCTGCTTGGCGGCCTTATTTCGAGTGCGTCCGCACTGGCGGTCGACATCGACGCCGCCAGCTATGGCTACCCCCTGACCAATCCGTTCGAGGCGACCATCGCCACCACCCCGCCGGATCTGCGTCCGAAGCTGCCGAGCAACGACGACATCAACCAGTCGGACCGCAGCCTGACCCTGCGCCCCGAGCGCGAGTTCATCCTGCCGGACAACTTCTGGGCCGTGAAGAAACTCACCTATCGCATCGCCGAGCAGGACCACGCCGCCCCGCTGATCTTCCTGATCGCCGGCACCGGCGCGCGCTACGACAGCAGCCTCAACGAATACCTGAAGAAACTCTATTACCAGGCCGGCTATCATGTGGTGCAGTTGTCCTCGCCCACCAGCTTCGACTTCATCAGCGCCGCCTCGCGCTTCGCCACGCCGGGCGTGACCAAGGAAGACGCCGAAGACATGTACCGCGTGATGCAGGCGGTCCGCGCGCAGAACCCGAAACTGCCGGTCACCGACTTCTACCTCACCGGCTACAGCCTCGGCGCCCTGGACGCGGCCTTCGTCAGCAAGCTGGATGAAACCCGGCGCAGCTTCAACTTCAAGAAAGTCCTGCTGCTCAACCCGCCGGTCAACCTCTATACCTCCATCACCAACCTCGACAAGCTGGTGCAGACCGAGGTCAAGGGCATCAACAACACCACCACCTTCTACGAGCTGGTGCTGAACAAGCTGACCCGCTACTTCCAGCAGAAAGGCTACATCGACCTCAACGACGCCCTGCTCTACGACTTCCAGCAATCCAAGCAGCACCTGAGCAACGAACAGATGGCGATGCTGATCGGCACCTCGTTTCGCTTCTCCGCCGCCGACATCGCGTTCACCTCGGACCTGATCAACCGCCGGGGCCTGATCACCCCGCCCAAGTACCCGATCAGCGAAGGCACCAGCCTCACGCCGTTCCTCAAGCGTGCCCTGCAATGCGATTTCGACTGCTACCTCACCGAGCAGGTGATTCCGATGTGGCGCGCCCGCACCGACGGTGGCAGCGTCCTGCAACTGATCGACCAGGTGAGCCTGTACGCGCTCAAGGACTACCTGCGTGACAGCCCGAAAATCGCCGTGATGCACAACGCCGACGACGTGATCCTCGGCCCCGGCGACCTCGGTTTCCTGCGCAAGACCTTCGGCGACCGGCTGACGGTCTACCCCCATGGCGGCCATTGCGGCAACCTCAACTACCGCGTCAACAGCGACGCCATGCTGGAGTTCTTCCGTGGCTAAACATCTCCTGCTTATCGCTGCGTTGCTCTGCACAGGCTATGCCCAGGCCGACGACGGCAAGCCCGCCGCCCCGGCAGCCGCGGACCCGGACGGCTTCACCGAGCCGCTCAAGCAACTCAAGTTCAACCCGGGCCTGGACCAGCGCGAATTCGAGCGCTCGACCCTGACCGCGCTGAACGTCTACGACCCGCTGGAGTCATGGAACCGCCGGGTGTACCACTTCAACTACCGCTTCGACCAATGGGTCTTCCTGCCGGTGGTCGACGGTTACCGCTACATCACCCCAAGCTTCCTGCGCACCGGGGTGAGCAACTTCTTCAACAACCTGGGCGACGTGTCCAACCTGGTCAACAGCCTGTTGCAGTTCAAGGGCGAGCGCTCGCTGAACACCACCGCCCGCCTTCTGCTCAACACCACCATCGGCATCGGCGGTCTCTGGGACCCGGCCACCAGCATGGGCCTGCCGCGCCAGAGCGAAGACTTCGGCCAGACCCTGGGCTTCTACGGCGTACCGGGCGGCGCCTATTTCGTCCTGCCGATCCTCGGCCCCTCGAACATTCGCGACACCGCCGGCCTAGCCGTGGACTACACCGCCGAGTCGGCGATCAACTTCCTCAATGTTTCCAAGGTCAGTGAAAACCATCCGGAGATCTGGGTCCTGCGCGGCGTCGACAAGCGCTACCAGACCAGCTTCCGCTACGGCCAGCTGAACTCGCCGTTCGAGTACGAGAAAGTCCGCTACGTCTACACCGAAGCCCGCAAGCTGCAAATCGCCGAGTGACCGCTCCAGGCCCCCGCACGGGGGCCTGGCCGTTCTACCCCCAACACGCCCTCTTCGCCGGACAGCAAAAATCCCCATTGGAATTTTCCGGGCAAGTCGATACGATGCTAATCGCTAGCTAGCTATCTATGTGCCTTGCGAATGAAATTTCCCGCCTTTCGAGTTCCCGATTTCTGGTTGGCCGTCCTGGCCCCCAGCCGCAACGACCTGCTGTTCGCCATCCGGAACATGATCGCCGGCGGCATCGCCTTGTACCTGGCCTTTCGCTTCAACCTCGAACAGCCGCAATGGGCCCTGACCACCGTCTTCATCGTCAGCCAGCCCAGCAGCGGCATGGTCCTGGCCAAGAGCGCCTTTCGCCTGCTCGGCACCTTGACCGGGGCCCTGGCCTCGATTGTGCTGATCGCCCTGTTCGGCCAGGCGCCGCTGCTCTTCCTGCTGGTGATGGCGCTCTGGCTGGCCTTCTGCACCACCGGCGCCTCATTGCTGCGCAACCATGCCTCCTACGGCTTCGTACTGGCCGGCTACACCACCGCGATCATCGCCCTGCCCGCCACCGCCAGCCCGCTGCTGGTATTCGACCAGGCCGTGGCCCGCTGTTCGGAAATCGGCCTGGGCATCATCTGCGCGGCGGTCGCCAGCACCGTGCTCTGGCCGCGCCGGATCGAGCAGACGCTGGCCGTCCAGGGCAAGCTCGCCTGGCAGGCCGGGATGCGCGCCGCGGCCTCCGAGCTGATCGGCCAGGACCAGCGCAAAGGGCTGCTCGAAGCCCTCGGCAAGCTGGTGGCGGTCGACGCCCAGCGCGACCATGCCTGGTTCGAAGGGCCCCAGGGGCGCCGCCGCTCCCAGGCCCTGCGCGTGCTCAGTCGCGACTTACTGAGCCTATTGCGCGCCGCCCGCAGCGTGGCCCGGCAACGGCTGATGCTCGACAGCGGCGCGAACGCCAGCGTCACGCCCCTGATCGAACAGCTGGCAGTGGCCCTGGAGAACAGTAGCCAGAAAGACATCAGCCAACTCGCGACGCGTTTGCAAGAAGCGCTACAGGACCCTGGCCTGTCGCAGGAGGCGCATTTTTGCCTGATGCAACTGGCCCAGGTTCCCGCATTGCTCGAGCGCAGCGCGCGCACGCTGCAGGCCGTCGAGCAGGGCCAGGTGCCGCCCGGCGCGCCGGGCGCCCTGTCTTGGCACCGGGATATCGAACAGGGCGTCCTTGGCGGCCTGCGCAGCGCCCTGGCGTTTCTCGCCGTGGCCGGTTTCTGGATCGGCTCGGCCTGGCCTTCCGGCCTCGGCGCGCTGTCGATCTGCGGGGTGGTCCTGAGCCTGTTCGCCGGCCGCGAAAATCCCTCCGCCTCCAGCCTCAACTTCCTCAAGGGCATTGCCCTGTCGGTCCCGGTCGCCGGGTTCGTCGGCCTGGTGCTGCTGCCGGGCTGGGACGGTTTCCCGCTGTTGTGCGTAGGCCTGGGGGTGCCACTGTTTTTCGCCTCGCTGTGCATGAGCCGGCCCAGCATGGCGCCGGTGGCGTCGGCGTTCTGCATCTTCTTCGTGAACAACGTCGGCCCCGGCAACCTGATGACCTATGACCTGGGCAACTTTCTCAACAAGGCCATGGCCACGCTGATCGGCGTCGGCATCGCGGTGCTGGTGTTTCGCATGGTCAGCCTCAACCCCGGCGAACATCACTACCGGCGGATGTTCCGCGCCTCGCTGTTCGACCTCGCTCAACTCACCTCACGCCCGCTGGAACAGGCCGAAAGCTGGTTCGGCGGGCGCATGGCCGACCGCCTGATCCGCCTGGCCCGCTACTCCGAAAGCCTGCCCCAGGAGCGTCGCCGGCACTGGGACAACGGCCTGCTCGGGCTCGACCTGGGCGACGAACTGCTGCAACTGCGCGCCAGCCTGGGCGCAGCCCGCGGGGCTCTGGCGGACGAACGCGAGCGTTACCTGCACAGCATCGCCAGCCTGCTCAAGGCTGGCGGGCCGATGCCACAGCGCACCGATCGGCTGGACGCGCCGACCATCGCCCTGCTCAAGGCCCTGGAGCAGGCTGCGCAACTCTCGGAGCAGGATCTGGAAATGGCCAGGGCGGCCCTGATGCAGCTGCAGTTCACCTGGCACAAATGGTGCCGCCTGACGCGCCACGAGCCCCGCGCGGCGGCTGCCGCCCCAGCGTAATCAACAGGCAAAAAAAACCGCCACGCGCCGATTCGGCAGGTGGCGGCGAAGAGGCCTGGCAGTCGCTCAGGCTTGCAGCAGAGGGTACAGGGATATCACTAGCAGCAGCGCCATGCCGTAGTTGAACAGGCGCAACCAGCGCGGATCGCGCAGGACATTGCGCAGCACGCTGCCGAACCCGGCCCAGACCCCGACGCTCGGCGCATTGATCAAGGCAAACAGGCTGGCGATCACCACCACATTGAAGAAGTAACCCTGCAACGGCGTATAGGTACTGATGGCCCCCAGCGCCATGACCCAGGCCTTGGGGTTGACCCACTGGAACGCCGCTGCGCCCCAGAACCCCAGCGGCCGCCCCTTGCCGTCGGTCTCCTGGGACACCGGCCCGGAACGGGCGATGTTCCAGGCCAGGTACAACAGGTAGGCGGCACCGACGTAGCGCAGCACCTTGTACAGCACCGGGTAGGCCTCGAACACCGCTCCCAGGCCCAGCCCGACCGCCAGCACCAGTACCAGGAATCCCGAACTGATCCCGAGGATGTGCGGCACCGTGCGACGGAAACCGAAATTCACCCCCGAGGCCAGCAACATGGCGTTGTTCGGTCCGGGGGTTACCGAGGTGACAAAGGCGAACAAGGCGAAAGCCAACAACAAGTCGATCGACAACGGCATACATTCATCCTGAGAAGTACATGCTCCGAACAGAGCCCTGATTCATTGTTTTCACCCCGATGACCACCGCGGGCGAGACCCAACCACGCTTACAGCAACGACCCGATGAAGCCGGCGGCGACGATCGAGTAGAACGCACCGCACACCAGGCCGAAAGCCTTGCGCGTACGGACGAAAAAAGGCTCCGCCGAACGTGCGGAGAAGGCCAGGGCATAGGCGCAGAAAATCACGAAGCCGGCGACCGCGCAGCTGCCCACCAGCACGAAGCTGGCCCAGGACGGGGCCGTGGCGCTAAGGCCCACGGTGGTCACGGTGAACCAGGTCAGCGCCGCCTTGGGGTTGGTCAAGTGGATGCCCAGCCCTTGCAGGTAGAAGCCCAACGTGCGGGTCTGCTTGGCCCGGGCGCGGTTGAGGTTGACCGCGTTCGGGCTCAGGGCGCCGCGTATGGACTTGTAGGCCAGCCACAACAGGTAGCAGGCGCCGAGGATCTTCAACCAGACCAGCACCTGAGTGTTGGACATCAGCAAGGCCGAGACCCCCGCCGCCGTCATCGCGCCCCAGCACAACGAACCGGAAATGACCCCGGCCGCCAACGCCAGCCCCGGGGTACGCCCGTAACTGAGCGAGGTGTTGGCAATCGCCAGGTTCCCCGGGCCAGGGCTGGCGGTTCCGATGACATACACAGCCATAGCAGCACCAAAGCTCGATAGATCAAACATTTGACGGTCTCTTGTAGAAGTCGCGGGAGCAGGGTTTACCAACCGGGGATGCCGCCCCGCGCGGGTCGGCATCCATCCTCGCTACTTGAAGCAGCGATGATCGGGTTCTTCGGCCCGGATCTTTTCCATCCAGGGTTTGAGTTCGGACTGCCTGTACAGGCGCTCGCCCCAGCGCTCGGGAGAAACCGGCAGCGGGCGGCCTTGCAGGATGTAGTCGGTCAACAGGTGAATGAACTGCTGCAGGCAATAGGCCCCGACATGCAGGCGCAGCGACGAGGCGGTTTCCGCCGGAGCGATGTTGAAACGCGCCACGTCGATGATGTCGCCGCTGTCCACCGAGGGTGCCAGGTGGTGGCAGGTCGAGCCGTAGGTTTCGTCCTGGTAGTAGATCGCGTAGTGCTGGCTGCCCAAGCCGCGGTACTTGGGCGGCGCCGGGTGCAGGTTGATCGCGCCCTTGCGGGCCCGCTGGTAGATGCTCGCCGGGAAGATGAAATCGCCGCGGTAGGAAATGATCCAGTCGCCTTCCCAGTTGTCCAGGTGATAGGGATAGGGGTCGCCCGGGTCCCAGCAGAACACTTCCAGGTTGGAAAAAACCGTCTTGGCGAACTCAACGCCGTGATCGCACCAATCCATGGTGCATACCGACAATAGAACTTTGTCCTTGCATGGTTCGATGGTCTGCATTGTCTTTTCCATTATTGGCTGTTGGTACATATCGAAAACACCCCGGTCCGCCCTCCCCGCTAGCCCTGCTGGCAGGCCTCGACCACCGCCGTGAAACGCTCGACCATTTCGGCGATTTCCGCCTCGCTGGAGATAAAGGGCGGTGCGAACAGCACATGGTTGCCGTGGGTACCGTCGGCGGTACCCGAGCCCGGGTAAATCAACAGCCCCTGCTCCAGCGCCTGCTGCTTGAGCCGCGCGGCGTAGCGTCCGCCACCGCGATACGGCTCGCGGCTGCCGCGGTCTTCAACGAACTCCACGCCAACGAACAGGCCGCGCCCGCGCACATCGCCAACATGCTCGAAACGCGCCAGGCACTCACGCAGGCCATGACGCAATTGCTCGCCGCGCAGGCGCACGGCTTGCAACAGGTTTTCTTCCTGGATGACCCGCTGCACCTCCAGCGCAACCGCGCAGGCCAGCGGATGATTGACGTGGGTCTGGCCATTGCCCAGCACCCCGGAGTTGCCCGCCATGGCCTCATGCACTTGCGCACTGACCAGCAACGCCGAGATCGGCTGGTAACCGGCGGCCAAGCCTTTGCCGACCGCGACCATGTCCGGCACGATGCCGTCGTCTTCATAGGCAAAGAAGCGGCCGGTGCGGCCCATGCCGGCCATGACCTCGTCGAGGATCAGCAGCACGTCGTGGCGCTCGCACACCGCCTTGATCTTGCGGAAATACCCGGGCACCGGCGGCACCGCGCCGTTGGTGGAACCGACCACGGTCTCGGCGAAAAACGCCGCGACCTTGTCGCTGCCCAGCGCCCTGATCCGGGTGTCCAGTTCCAGCGCCAGGCGATCCCCGTACTGCTCGTCGCTTTCGTCGGCGCCCTGATGGCGATAGGCATAACAGGGCGACACGAACTCGGCGGGCCCCAGCAGCGGCTCGAACACCCCGCGCCGCTGGAGATTGCCGGAAATCGCCAGGGTCCCCAGGGTGCTGCCGTGGTAGCTCTGCTGCCGCGAGATGAAGATCGACTTGCCCGGCAGCCCGCGCTCGCATTGGTACTGGTAGGCGATCTTCATCGCCAGTTCCATGACCTCGGAGCCACCGGAAAGGAACTGCGCCCTGGCCAGGCCGCCGGAAGCCCCCACCAACAGGTCCGCCAATTCTTCGGCGGCGGCCGTGGTGAAGCTGCCGGCGTGGGCCCAGCTGAGTTTCTTCGCCTGCTGCTCGATCGCCGCGGCTATCCGTGGATGTCCATGGCCCAGGCTGGAAACGGCCACCCCGCCGCATGTGTCGAGGTAGCGTTTGCCCAAGGCATCCTCAAGCCAGACCCCGGCGCCGCTGACGGCGAGAATCGGTGAGGTATTCAAGTTCTTGTAGATGACCGTTGACATGGATCCGAGCCCTTGCAGTTATAAGGCCTAACGGGTGTTTTCCGGGTGGTCCCACGCCGTCGAGCCTTGATGGAAACGCTGGCTGAAGCGCGACGAATTGAAAATCCGCCGTACCCAGCCAATCGGTAGCAACACCACAGCGAACATCAGCAACGAAAGCAACCTGAGCATGAGCATGTCTCCTGAATAAAAAGTGAGTGAGCAATCAATCCAGCGGAATCTCGTTGCGCCAGTCGACCTCTTCGACGAACTCCGGCTGGGTCTTGCGCTCGAGAATGAAGCTCCCCAGCACCAGCACATCCATCTCGGTGCGCATGAAGCAGGCGTAGGCCTCCTCCGGCTTGCACACGATCGGCTCGCCGCGCACGTTGAACGAGGTGTTGACCAGCACCGAGCAGCCGGTGCGTTTCTTGAAGCTGCGCAGCAGATGGGTGAACGGCGCGTTGTTTTCCTCGGTCACCGTCTGCACCCGCGCCGACAGGTCGACGTGAGTGATCGCCGGCAGCTGCGAGCGGATCGAATTGATGCTGCCCAGGCCACGCTCGGGGCCGCCGGGCTGGCGCGATTCGGCGGTCTTGATCGAGTCGGTGACCTGCGAAACCATCAGCATGTACGGGCTCTTTTCGCAGATATCGAAGTAGGACTGGGCGTCCTCGTCCAGCACCGCCGGGGCGAAGGGCCGGAAGGATTCGCGGTACTTGATCTTCAGGTTCATGGTGCGCTGCATCTCGGGGTTGCGCGGATCGCCGAGGATCGAGCGCGCGCCGAGGGCCCGCGGGCCAAACTCCATGCGCCCCTGGAACCAGCCGACCACCGCGCCGTCGGCCAGGTGCCGCGCGGTTTCGTCGTACAGCTCGGCCTTCTCGCAGCGCTGGTACGGGTAGTGGTTGGCATCAAGAAACGCCTGGATTTCTTCGTCGCCAAACCCCGGCCCCAGCAGGCTGCCGCTCATGGCGTCGAGCTTCTTGCTGCCCAGGTGCGGACGCCCGGTGCGCTTGACCGAATAGTCCATGGCCGCCCCCAGGGCGCAACCAGCGTCGCCGGCCGCGGGCTGGATCCAGATCGAGTCGAAACGTCCGGAACGGCTGAGCACGCCGTTGGCCACACAGTTGAGCGCCACGCCGCCGGCCAGGCACAGGTTGCGGAAACCGGTCTGGCGCACGGCCGCGGTGGCCAGGCCCAGCACCACCTCTTCGGTCACCAGTTGCACCGAGGCCGCCAGGTCGCATTCGCGCTGGGTGATCGGGCTTTCCGGCTTGCGCACCGGGCCGCCGAACAATTCCTCGAACGCTTCGCCGACCATGCGCTCGCCGCGCAGGTACTCGAAGTACTTCATGTTCAGGGTGAAAGAACCGTCGGCGCGGATGTTGATCAGCTCCTGGCGGATCTTGTCGGCGTAGATCGGCCGGCCATAGGGTGCCAGGCCCATCAGCTTGTATTCGCCGGAGTCGACTTTAAAACCGCAGTAATAGGTGAACGCCGAATAGAACAGGCCGACCGAATGCGGATAGGAAATCGAGTTCATCAGGTCGAGCTTGGTGCCGTCGCCTTTCCAGATCGTGGTCGAATGCCATTCGCCGATACCGTCGATGCACAGCACTGCCGCCTGCTCGAACGGCGACGGGAAGAACGCCGCCGCGGCATGGGAGCGGTGATGCTGCGACGCAATGGTCAGCGGGCCGGTGCCGCGGCCCAGTTCCTCGAGTTTCTCGTCGATGAACTTGAGCACGTTGAGCTTCCAGCGGATCCACTCCGGCATGGTGCTGATAAAGGTGCGCGCGCCGCTGATACCGCCGCTGGCGAAGGACGAAATCATCCGCGAGAACTTCTCCTGCGGGTCTTCGTAGTAGACCACCGCAGTCAGTTCGTCGAGGCCGATGCCCTCGGCGTCCAGGCAGTATTTGATGGCATTGGCCGGAAACGCCGCGTCGTGCCGCACCCGTGTGAAACGCTCTTCCTGGGCGGCAGCCACCGGCACCCCGTCCTTCACCAGCGCGGCCGCGCTGTCGTGATAGAACGCCGAAATCCCTAATACGTAAGTAGCCATTTAAACGCTCATCCTCATAGCTTCATGCCAATCCATGGAAAGAATTTCCCTGTGTCTGTGCACAGTCCGTTATCCGTGCAACCAACTTGAGACCGGCAGGCTTTTCAATGCCGGGATCAACGACACCACCAACAACACACTCATTGAAATATTGAACAGCCGCAGTCGGTTCGGCTCGCTGAGAAAGCGCCTCAGATAACGCCCGAACAACACCCAGACCATCGAGCAAGGCGAACCGAAGAGAAAGAAGATCAGCGCGATCAGCAGGATCTGCGCACTGTAGGAACCCACCGGCGTGGTGTAGGCCAGGACCGCGCCCACCGCCATGATCCAGGCCTTGGGGTTGACCCACTGGAACAGCGCCGCACCGGTAAAGCCCAGCGGGCGCCCGCCCTGGTCGTTGAGATCGACGGTGGGCGCCGTGGCGATCCGGTAGGCCAGGTACAACATGTACAGCGCCCCGATTACCTGCAGGATGTCGTGCAGGCTGGGATAGCGATGGAATACCGCGCCGGCGCCGAGCCCCACCGCGATCAGCATCAACGGAAAACCGATGTTGATGCCCGCGACGTGGCGCAGGGTGCGGCTGATGCCGAAGTTGACCCCGGAGGACATCAGCATCACGTTGTTCGGCCCCGGCGTCACGCAGGTCGAGATCGCGAACAGGATGACGGCGTAGTAGTCCAGATTCTGCATGCCCGGAACTCCGCTCACCGATAGTCTTCAAGGGTGCCACTGCGACGAATGTCGACCGACACGCAATGGAAACCGCCGCTGAGGCTGCGGGCGTGGCGCATTTTCAGCGGCGCCACGTCGATCCCGTGTTTTTCCAGGGCGCGGATCAGCGGCACCTGCTGGTCGTTGATCACCGCCAGCGCCGGGTTGACCATGATGAAGTTCATGCCCTGCCAGATCGACGCGCGCGGGTAAGACCAGCAATAGCCGGTGTCGACCATCTCCGGCGCCCAGATGATGTCCCAGTTCTTGAACAGCGCCGGCACCTGGTCCTTGCGGATCCGCTCCGGGCACAGCACCACCAGACCCGGGCGCACCACGGTGATGGTGGTGTCCAGGTGCGTACCGTCGTACACGCCGCTCACCGGATGCACCCGGTAACGGTCGCCCAGCACCCGCTGCAACCACTGGCAGCCCAGCTGGTTGCCGCTGCGCGAGACCAGATAGAGGATGTCCTCGCCGACGCGGATCACGTTGGCGGCATCGAAGATCGGCTCGTCGTTGGCGATGATCGAACCGTCCTTGGGGTTGATCCGGTAAGTGCTGTCCAGCAGCTGCGGCTTGGGCGCGGAGATCCAGTTGGAGCCGCTGGCGAAGTATTCGGTCAGGTGGCGACGGTAGGCGAACGGTTCCAGGTAGCGGCTGCGCAGCGCCATCGGCGCCTCGATGATGGTCTGGCCGATGGGCAGCAGCACATCGCGCGGGCAGTAGTTGTACTCGCCGTCGGTTTTCCAGGCCGCGGTGCCGAACACCGCGCGATGGTCGGTGACGTCCGGACGCCGGACGATGACCCCGTGGGAGCGCAGGAAAGCGGCAAAGGCGTCCAGGTCCTCGCCGGCCTCTTCGATGACCTGCTGCGGATAGGGACCGGAGGGAATGTCCTCGATGTAGTCATGCTGCTCGCTGTAATCGAGGGCGAACAACCCGCGGTCGGCCCGGGGCACCTGGGCGCCCCGGGCAATACCGACGATCATTTCTTCCAGCGGGTCCCACTCGTTGTGCACGTTGACCAGAGACATGGGCACTCCTTGACGTTCAGGCCGTTACGCCAGCCGGTGTGGTCGGGACAATAGGTTCGTGATGCAACAGCGCCTGGTCCTCGCCCAGCGCCTTGCTGCGCGGCAGCACCGCGTCCGCCGAGCCGATACCCAGGCGTCGCAGCCAGGACGTCAGGCGGTCCGGCTGCGGCGCCAGGGACTCGTAACCCACGCGGACCCGTTGCCAGTGTTCTGCCTGTTGCCCAGGCTGCGTCGCGGCGACCTGGCGCATATAGGCATCGATGGCGTCCACCGCCCAGGCCGAATGCCCGGTGGAGACGTTGTCGATGGTGTTATGCAGGTCGACGAACGCGGTGCTGAATCCGTAGTGCCGCAAAAAGCGCCGGGCCGAACGGTAGCTGCCGCCCACCCCCGACAGTTCCATCGCCAGGTTCATGCCGAGGATTTCCGGCATGAAGGTGACCGGCAGCTTGCCCAGGCAGAGCCAGTAGACCGGCAGGCGGAACGACTCCTCGCGCAGCCGCGCGTCCTCGGCGAATTCGCGGGCGCCGGTAGGCGCCAGCTCCAGGCCCATCTGGCGCAGGCCGTCGCGGTAGATCTTCGGGTGGTTCAGGGCATAGGAACCGTTGCCCAGCTCATCCCAATAAGTCTGGAACAACGCATAACCGACATGGGACGACGCCAGGCTCAGGTCGGTGAAACCCTGGAGCCAGGCACCGTCGATCAGGGTCAGCGGCGCCAGTTGCAGGGTGGAATCGACGATTTCTTCGCGCGACGGCATGGCCGCCGGGTCGCTGTCTTCGAACTCCTGGCCGTGGCGGTCGTGCTTGTCCAGCAGCCACTCGCGCAATACCCCGACATTCCAGGCCTCGGGCAAGGTACGTTCGGAATCTCGCAGTGAGCGGCGCGACTGCTCCAGCCAGCGAGCGACATACGCCTGGGCAAACGCCTGGGTACGCGGCCCCAGCGCCCTGCCCTGGAGGACAAAGTAGGCATCGCGCAAGCTCTTGGGCCACTGGCCCTGTTCCTGGGTGTCCTGGCCCGATGCCCGTGCAACCGGGCCGTCGACCTGGACCGGTGCCGGCACCGCGGCAGCCTCAGCCAGGGGAATCGGCCCTGACAGGCCGTCGATCCATTTGCGGATGACGCTCAGGTCAGCCTCGCTGAAGATCCGGAACATCCGCCCGTTGGGCGCCACCAGCGTGTTGACCAGCAGGCTCTTGTCGGCGTTGCCGGGCACGATCAGGCGGCTGCGCGAGAGCATCTCCAGCAGCGGCACAGGGTCGATTTGAGCCTCGCGCAGCCACTGCGCCAGGCTGCGGCCTTCCATCTTGTAGTCCTGGTGATAGACCGCGCCGGCCCGAGCCATGCGCTGGATCATCTTGCCCATCAGGCGCTCGGGGGATACCGCCGCCCGACAATGCGCCAGCAGCCGCTCGTTGAAGGTTTTCAACGCCGCGAACAGCCACTGGGCTCCCGCCTCCAACTGCAAACGACGCAGACTGCCTTGGCCGGCCACCTGCTCGCAGACCCACTGGGAGATATCCAGCGCCGAAGCGGCGCCATCCAACTGGTTCAGGTCGAGCCGGCGGGTGTCCAACTGCTGCGCGTCCAGCGCGGCCCACCAGGGTCCGAGCCCGAGGGCGCGCCAGGCGTAGTCGATGCCGCACAGGGTGTCGCCGAAGGCATCGCTGCGGCGGCTCACCGCCTGCAGCAAGGCCGGCAACTCGAACAATTCGTCGGGCAGGTCGGGGAGCGTGGCGAGCTCGAACGGCGACACCGCGTAGGCGGTCAGCCCGACCTGCACCAACAGCGATTTGAAGTGATCGGCGCGCGACGCCAGGGGCCGCCCGACGCCCACGTCGTGGGCCAGCAGCTCCATGAGCTTGAGTTGCGCGCTGTCCTCGAAGACCCCGGGGGCGCTCATGCCTTGCAGCCAGCACCCCAGGACCGAGGCCAACGGCGCCGAGTGCGCCAGCAGGGCCTCGGCGAATTCGCGTTGGTTGCCCAGCTCCGCGGCCTGGCCAGCCAGCTCGCGGTAAACCCGGGTCTGCTCGTCGCGCCAGAGCTCGATCTGCACCCGCAGGTCGGCCAAGCCGCCCGCGCCCGCTTCACCCGGTGCGGCCAGGCCCATCAGACGCCGGATACTCACATCCCCGAGAAAACTCTCGGGGTTGCTGACTGATCGATAAAACTGGCGCCACATACTGTTTACTTCCCTTCCAGGTTGGAGACCGAGGCAATCCATTGCCGGCCCTCAGTCATCGGCAAGCAATGACATCGGGCGCCGTGATCAGAACATCGGGTAGATCGACGAGTCCGGCTTCTTCTTTTTCTTCTTGCCGAACAGACGTTGGAACAGGTTCTTGATGTAGCTCATGGCAGACTCCTTTAAAGAACATCGAGGATGATTTTCGAGACGAAATCGTTCCCCTGGTCGGTGAAGTGAATACGGTCGACGAACAGCCATTGTTCGGGCTGCAGGGCCTCGGACAGCAGCGGTGTAATGTTCACGAAACGCACGCCCATCTTCTGTGCACCCTCGCGCAGGCGGGCCGCGTAGGCCTCGCAGACCGCGGGCTGCAGGATGTCGCCATAAACCTCGCTGAAACTGCCGGCGCGATCCAGTTCGGCGAACAGTTGTTCTTCCTCGTCGCAGCCCTTCTCCCGGACCCAGCCGGCCAGCGGCTGCAGGATGAAGGTCAGCTTGGCGCCCATATCGGCCGCCAGCGCCCGCCAGGTATCCAGATGGCGCAAGGTCAGGTCGGCGGCGTAGTCGATCTGTTCCTCCATGGTCGGCGGCGGCTCGGGCGTCGGCTCTTCTTCGTCCTTGCCCAGCAGGGCGCGGAACATGCCGCGCTTGGGAGCCTGGGGCTCCGGACGCATGGCATCGAAGAACTGGTTGCAGTTGAAAAACGCGCCATGTTCGCCACGGCTGCTGTCCGGCTGGCGGGCCAGCCCCAGGTTGTTGAACCCGGAAAACAGCACGATTTCGTCGACCTTGGGCAGCATGTGGCGATACAGCGTGAACAGCGTCAGTTCCTGGGTCGAGTTGAAGCTGCGGCCGCCAAAGTTGATCCAGGGCTTGCTGTCAGGGTCGTTCTCGGCAAGGCGCGATGGCAGCGTCCAGGCATCCGAGCTGGCGCCGATGCCAAACACCGTCGAACTGCCGGCCAGCACCCGTACGCTCTTGGCGTGGCGGCTGTTGACCACCGAATACTGTATGCCCAGCAACTCCGAATAACGGAAGCCTGAAGCATCTGTATTGACCACCTCCGAGCTGTGGTTGGCTGGATGGAAATACATCAAGTAAGGCAGCCAGCGAACCTCACCACCGTCGGTGAACTTCTGTTCGTACTCGGCCATCTGCGGAGTCAGTTTGATCCTTGCCGTCATTACCCTGCTCTTCCTTGAGAAGTCATCGTCTAAAGTAGACTGAGGGAGAAGCCCGTCACCCATGGAGCGGGTGATTCTGAATTGCGCCACTGCTGTATTTCAGAACAACCAGTACAGTGCGATGCGGGCCATCTTCCCAAAGGCAATGACTGTCTTATAGGTACACGCCACATGATTTTTCTCAGTACAGATTGCTTTTTTGCCCCGAAAAATTTTCAAAAAAAGTGAAATCTGTAACTTTTTATACGACAGATGAGTCGCTACAGTCCCCGCATGACTCGATACCTGAATCTCGCCGAATACATCAGCAGCCGCATTGAGCAAGGGTTATACGGACCTGGAGAGCGTTTACCTTCGGTCCGGGCCCTGAGCCTCGAACACGGCGTCAGCCTCACCACCGTGCAACAGGCCTATCGGGTCCTGGAAAGCTCGGGGCTGGCTATCCCCAAGCCCAAGTCGGGCTATTTCGTCCCAGCCGGCCGGCGTTTGCCGGAACTGCCGAAGATGGGGCGGCCGTCGTTGCGGCCTGTGGATATCTCGCAGTGGGACCTGGTGCAGGACCTGATGCGCCAGGAACAGAACATCCACGCCGTGCAACTGGGCTGCGGCATGCCCGACACCACGGCGCCGACCCTCAAGCCTCTGCTGACCGCCCTGGCGCGGATCAGCCGGCGCAGCGACAGCCCGAGCCTGCAATACAACCACCTGCAAGGCGTGCTGACCCTGCGCGAACAGATCGCCCGCCTCGGCGTCGATTCGGGCTGCCGGCTGACGCCCGCGGAAATCGTCGTCACCAGCGGCTGCCAGGAAGCCCTGTCCATCGCCATCCGCGCACTGTGCGAGCCCGGCGACATCGTGGCCATCGCCTCGCCGTGCTTCCACGGCATCATCCAGTTGCTCAAGGCCGCCGGCCTCAAGGCCCTGGAGATTCCCACCGACCCGGTCACCGGCATCAGCCTGGAGGCCATGGAAATGGCCCTGGAACAGTGGCCGGTCAAGGCCATCCAGCTCACGCCCAACTGCAACAACCCGCTGGGCTACATCATGCCGGACGAGCGCAAGCGCGCGATGATCCGCCTGGCCCAGCGCTACGACGTGCCGATCATCGAAGACGATATCTATGGCGACCTGGCGTTCCGCTACCCGCGGCCACGGACCTTGAAATCCTTCGACGAGGACGGCCGCGTGCTGCTGTGCAGCTCATTCTCGAAAACCCTGGCGCCGGGCCTGCGCATCGGCTGGATCGCTCCGGGGCGCTACCTGCCGCAAGTGCTGCACATGAAATACGTCGGCTCCGGCACCACCGCGACCCAACCGCAGCTGGCGGTCGCCGAATTCATTGCCAAGGGCCATTACCTGCCGCACCTGCGACGGATGCGCAAACAGTACCAGCGCCATCGCGACCTGATGACCGAATGGGTCAGCCGCTACCTGCCGGAAGGCACCCGGGTCAGCAAACCCCAGGGCGGGTTCACCTTGTGGGTCGAGCTGCCGGACGAGTTCGACACCTACACCCTGAACCGGCTGCTGGAAGCCGAGGATATCCAGATCGCCAACGGCAATATCTTTTCCGCGGCCGGCAAGTACCGCAATTGCCTGCGACTGAATTTCGCCGGCATGCCCAACCGCAAGATCGAACAGGCGATCAACAAGATCGGCCTGGCGGTGGCGCAGCTACTGCCCTCCTGACCCTCGCCGCGCCCGCGGCGAGCCTCATTGCCGGCTCAGGCCCTGGCCGTGCGCCAGAGCTTGCCGGCCAGCGACACCACCAGCAGCACCACAGCGCCGGCAATGATGCCGGCCATGGCGTTG
Source organism: Pseudomonas chlororaphis (assembly GCF_001921865.1). GTDB lineage: Bacteria > Pseudomonadota > Gammaproteobacteria > Pseudomonadales > Pseudomonadaceae > Aquipseudomonas > Aquipseudomonas chlororaphis_D. The sequence goes on along the minus strand of NZ_MSCT01000008.1, from coordinate 164,220 downwards.
AGCAGCGTCGGCACAATCAGCGAAACCCCGCCAATCACCTCGGCCGTGCGCGCCGCGACCGCCTCGATCCCGTGATGCAGCGCCGGTATGCCGTGAGTCAGGATGCCGCCGCCGACCATGAACATGGCCGCGGTACCGATCACCGACAGGCTTTTCATCATGTAGGGCGCCGCGCGCAGAATGACACCGCCAACGCTTCGCGCCAGTTGCCCCGGTTTCCGGGTCAGCCACAGGCCGAGGTCGTCGAGTTTGACGATGCCGCCCACCAGGCCATACACACCGACGGTCATGACGATGGCAATGCCCGAAAGCACCACCACCTGCTGCATCAACGGTGCGTCGGCGACGGTGCCTAGGGTAATGGCGATGATTTCGGCCGAAAGGATGAAGTCGGTGCGGATCGCGCCCTTGATCTTGGTTTTCTCGAAGGCCACCAGATCGGTCGCCGGGTCGGCCACCGCTTCGATCAATTGCTCGTGTTCGGCCTGATCTTCGGCCTGGCTGTGCAGGAATTTGTGGGCGAGTTTTTCGAAGCCCTCGAAACACAGATAGGCGCCGCCGAGCATCAGCAACGGGGTGACCAGCCAGGGCGCGAAGGCGCTGATGGCCAGCGCCGCCGGCACCAGGATCAACTTGTTCAGGAACGAGCCCTTGGCCACCGCCCAGACCACCGGCAGCTCGCGCTCGGCGCGCACCCCGGAGACCTGCTGGGCATTGAGCGCGAGGTCGTCGCCCAGCACCCCGGCGGTTTTCTTCGCCGCCATCTTGGTCATCAGCGCCACATCGTCGAGTACCGCGGCAATATCGTCGATCAGCACCAGTAAACTGCTTCCGGCCATGGATCAGGCTTCCTTGAGGTCATGAATGCTGCGCAGCATAGCGTGCAACGGGGGCCGGCGGGGCCATTCTTGAGCCTCGCGCAAAGCCGGTGCTACCATGCGCAACCGCCCGAACAGGCAAGGAATCACCTGGTTTATGAGCACCATCCGCGAGCGCAACAAAGAACTGATCCTGCGTGCCGCCAGTGAAGAATTTGCCGACAAAGGCTTCGCTGCGACCAAAACCAGCGACATCGCGGCCAAGGCGGGGCTGCCCAAGCCCAACGTCTACTACTACTTCAAGTCCAAGGAAAACCTCTACCGCGAGGTCCTGGAAAGCATTATCGAGCCGATCCTCCAGGCCTCGACCCCGTTCAACGCCGATGGCGTGCCGAGCGAAGTCCTGAGCGGCTATATCCGCTCGAAAATCCGTATCTCCCGCGACCTGCCCTTCGCCTCCAAGGTGTTCGCCAGCGAGATCATGCACGGCGCGCCGCACCTGAGCCCGGACCAGGTCGAACAGCTCAACGCCCAGGCCAAGCACAACATCGATTGCATCCAGACCTGGATCGATCGCGGCCAGATCGCCCCCCTCGACCCTCACCACCTGATGTTCAGCATCTGGGCCGCGACCCAGACCTATGCCGACTTCGACTGGCAGATCTCGGTGGTGACCGGCAAGGCCAAGCTGGACGAGTCCGACTACGAAGCCGCCGCCCAGACCATCATCCGCCTGGTGCTCAAGGGCTGCGAAGCGGACCAGTAAGCCAGTCCCTGTAGCCGCTGCCGCAGGCTGCGATAAGGCCGAAGGCCTTCAGCGATCTTCAGATCTTGCGCACACCTTGTGTGCGATCGCAGCCTGCGGCAGCGGCTACACGGCTACAGGATCACGCACTCACCCCCGCATCCGCCCGCAGGCCCTGTGCCTCGACGGCGCTGATCGCACATTGCTCATCAATGTCCGAGGTGTCGCCGCTGATGCCGATCGCGCCGATCACCGCCCCTGCCTGATCCCGAATCAAGACCCCTCCCGGCGCCGGCACCACGCTGCCCTGCCCCAGGCTGTTGAGCGCGGCGATGAAGGCCGGCCGCTGCTGTGCGTCCAGCGCCAGCAGGCGCGAGCCCTTGCCCAGGGCGATCGCGCCCCAGGCCTTGCCGGTAGCGATCTGCGGCCGCAGCAGACTGGCCCCGTCTTCGCGCTGCAAGGTCACCAGATGCCCGCCGGCATCGAGTACCGCAACGGCCAGCGGGGCCGCACTGATCTCACGTCCGCAGGCAATGGCCTTGGCGGCCAGGCTGACTGCAACTTTCAAGGTTAAAGCGCTCATGGGTGCCGTCCTTATTTTCTTATTGAGAAAGCTGTGGGGTATTCCGCTAAGAAGATAGATACAACAAATAGAACACAACAAATTTTATTTTTGTATACAATAATTCTCGCAAAGCTCAGCATCCGACAATAAATCGCTGGTTTATCGGCATCGGACGAACGCATCCAAGCGCCAGAGAAAATGGATTGACCTGCGACGCTCGCCGTGAATACACTCTGCGCAAAGCAACTTGTATACAATTACAAAACGTAAGAGGCACAAAACCATGAGCAAAATGAGAGCAATCGAAGCCGCCGTTCTGGTGATGCGCCGTGAAGGGGTCGATACCGCTTTTGGCATCCCGGGGGCCGCCATCAACCCGCTGTATTCGGCCCTGCAAAAGGTCGGCGGCATCGATCACGTCCTCGCTCGCCACGTTGAAGGCGCCTCGCACATGGCCGAGGGCTACACCCGCACCAAGGCCGGCAATATCGGCGTGTGCATCGGCACCTCCGGCCCTGCCGGCACCGACATGGTCACCGGCCTGTACAGCGCCTCGGCCGACTCGATCCCGATCCTCTGCATCACCGGCCAGGCCCCGCGCGCGCGTCTGCACAAGGAAGATTTCCAGGCCGTCGACATCACCAGCATCGTCAAGCCGGTAACCAAATGGGCGACCACCGTCCTGGAACCGGGCCAGGTGCCTTACGCCTTCCAGAAAGCCTTCTACGAAATGCGCTCCGGACGTCCCGGCCCGGTATTGATCGACCTGCCGTTCGACGTACAGATGGCCGAGATCGAATTCGACATCGACGCCTACCAGCCGCTGCCGCGGGCCTTGCCGTCGGCGACCCGGGTCCAGGTGGAAAAAGCCCTGGCCCTGCTGGACCAGGCCGAGCGCCCGTTGCTGGTAGCCGGCGGCGGCATCATCAATGCCGACGCCAGCGAACTGCTGGTGGAATTCGCCGAGCTGACCGGTATCCCGGTCATCCCTACCCTGATGGGCTGGGGCAGCATCCCCGACGATCACCCGCTGATGGTCGGCATGGTCGGCCTGCAGACGTCCCACCGCTACGGCAACGCGACCCTGCTCAAGTCGGACGTGGTCCTGGGCGTCGGCAACCGTTGGGCCAACCGCCACACCGGCTCGGTGGACGTCTACACCGAAGGGCGCAAGTTCATTCACGTCGATATCGAGCCGACCCAGATCGGCCGGGTGTTCACCCCGGACCTGGGCATCGTCTCCGACGCGGCCGCGGCGCTCACCGTCTTCATCGAGGTCGCCCGCGAATGGCAGGCCGCCGGCAAGCTGAAGAACCGCAGCGCCTGGCTGCAGGATTGCCAGCAGCGCAAGTCGAGCCTGCAGCGCAAGACCCACTTCGACAACGTGCCGGTCAAGCCGCAACGCGTCTACGAAGAGATGAACCAGGTGTTCGGCAAAGACACCTGCTATGTCAGCACCATCGGCCTGTCGCAGATCGCCGGCGCGCAGTTCCTGCATGTGTACAAGCCGCGGCACTGGATCAACTGCGGCCAGGCCGGCCCGCTGGGCTGGACCATTCCGGCGGCGCTGGGGGTGGTCAAGGCCGACCCGAACCGCAAGGTCGTGGCGCTGTCCGGCGACTATGACTTCCAGTTCATGATCGAAGAGCTGGCGGTGGGCGCGCAGTTCAAGCTGCCGTACATCCACGTGGTGGTGAACAACTCCTACCTGGGCCTGATCCGCCAGGCGCAGCGCGGTTTCGACATGGACTACTGTGTGCAGTTGTCCTTCGACAACCTCAATGCCCCGGAACTCAACGGCTACGGCGTGGACCACGTCGCGGTCGCCGAAGGCCTGGGCTGCAAGGCCCTGCGGGTGTTCGAGCCGGCGGGCATCCAGCCTGCGCTGCGCCAGGCCCAGGAGCTGATCGAGCAGTTCAAGGTGCCGGTGGTGGTCGAGATCATTCTCGAACGCGTCACCAACATCTCCATGGGCACCGAGATCAACGCCGTCAACGAATTCGAAGACCTGGCGCTGGTCGGCAACGACGCCCCCACCGCGATTTCCCTGCTCGACTGACACCGTCATGTAGCCGCTGCCGCAGGCTGCGATAAGGCCGGAGGCCTTCAGCGATCTTGAGATCTTGCGCATCCTGCGGATGCGATCGCAGCCTTCGGCAGCGGCTACAGGACCATGCACCCTCCACAGGAGACCACCATGCCGCGTTTTGCCGCCAACCTGTCCATGCTGTTCACCGAACAGGACTTCCTCGCCCGCTTCAAGGCCGCCGCCGAGGCCGGCTTCAGCGGGGTCGAATACCTGTTCCCCTACGAATTCAGTTCCGCCGAGATCAAGGCGCACCTCGACGCCCACGGCCTGACCCAGGTGCTGTTCAACCTTCCCGCGGGCGATTGGGCGAAAGGCGAGCGCGGTATCGCCTGCCTGCCCGACCGCGTCGAGGAGTTCCGCGCCGGGGTCGACCTGGCCATCGCCTATGCCCAGGTGCTGGGCAATACCCAGATCAACTGCCTGGCTGGCATCCGCCCCCAGGGCGTCGACGACGCCACGGTGGAAAAGACCTTGGTCGCCAACCTCAAGTACGCCGCCGAGAAGTTGCAGGCGGTGGGCATCAAGCTGGTGATGGAAGCGATCAACACCCGCGACATCCCGGGCTTCTACCTGAACAACACGGCCCAGGCCCTGTCGATTCGCGAGCAGGTCGGCAGTGCCAACCTGTACCTGCAATACGACATCTATCACATGCAAATCATGGAGGGCGACCTGGCCCGGACCATGGCCAGCCACTTGGACGCGATCAACCACGTCCAGCTGGCGGACAACCCGGGGCGCAACGAACCAGGGACCGGCGAGATCAACTACCGCTTCCTGTTCGCGCACCTGGACAAGATCGGCTACCAGGGCTGGGTCGGTTGCGAGTACAAGCCGCTGACCACCACCGAGGCCGGCCTGGGCTGGCTCAAGAGCCACAACGCAATCTGAGCGGACACCGCGTCATCGTTCATCGCTGTAGGAGCGAGCTTGCTCGCGAAGGTCGTCAACGATGACGCAGGCATCCTGAATGAACACGGCGCCCTTGCCGTTTTTTCGCGAGCGAGCTCGCTCCTGCATAGGGCGTGCTACCTGATAAAAAGAGGATTTTCTCATGGCTAAAATCGGATTCATCGGCACCGGCATCATGGGCCACCCAATGGCGGCGAACCTGCAGAAAGCCGGGCACAGCCTGTTCCTGTCCCAGCACCATGACGCCGCCCCGGCCGACCTGGTCGCCGCCGGCGCCATCGCCCTGGCGAGCCCCAAGGAAGTGGCCCAGGAGGCCGAATTCATCATCGTCATGGTCCCCGATACCCCGCAGGTCGACGACGTGCTGTTCCGCGCCGACGGCGTGGCGGCCGGCGTCGGCCCGGGCAAGGTGGTGATCGACATGAGCTCGATCTCGCCGACCGCGACCAAGGCCTTCGCCGCGAAAATCGACGAGAAAGGCGCGCAATACCTGGACGCCCCGGTGTCCGGCGGTGAAGTCGGGGCCAAGGCCGCGACCCTGAGCATCATGGTCGGCGGCGACGGCCAGGCCTTCGAGCGCGCCCTGCCGCTGTTCCAGGCCATGGGCAAGAACATCACCCTGGTCGGCGGCAACGGCGACGGCCAGACCGCCAAGGTAGCGAACCAGATCATCGTCGCGCTGAACATCCAGGCGGTGGCCGAAGCCCTGTTGTTCGCCGCGAAGAACGGCGCCGACCCGGCCAAGGTGCGCGAGGCGCTGATGGGCGGCTTCGCGTCCTCGAAGATCCTCGAAGTGCACGGCGAACGCATGATCAAGGGCACCTTCGACCCGGGCTTCCGCATCAGCCTGCACCAGAAGGACCTCAACCTGGCCCTGCAAGGCGCCAAGGAGCTGAACATCAACCTGCCGAACACCGCCAACGCCCAGCAAGTGTTCAGCACCTGCGCGGCTATCGGCGGCAGCAACTGGGACCACTCGGCGCTGATCAAGGGCCTGGAACACATGGCGAACTTCTCGATCCGCGACAAGTAAGAGAACGCCGGGAAATCCCCTGTAGCCGCTGCCGCAGGCTGCGCCAAGGTTCGAAGAACCTTCCAGCGATGCGAAGGAGCACGCCCGCTTCGCAGGCGATCGCAGCCTGCGGCAGCGGCTACAGATTGCGTTACGACAACACCTCAAATAACAAGAATCCCGGGAGCCCGCCATGCCGGTCGATCCGCAACAATTCCTCCGTGAGCTGTTCGCCACAGCCATCGACGCCGCCCACCCGCAACAAGTCCTCGAAGCCCACTTGCCCAGCGACCGCAGCGGCCGGGTGATCGTCATCGGTGCCGGTAAGGCCGCCGCGGCCATGGCCCAGGTGGTCGAGCGCTGCTGGCAGGGCGAGGTCAGCGGCCTGGTCGTCACCCGCTACGGCCACGGCGCGCCCTGCGAGAAAATCGAAGTGGTCGAAGCCGCTCATCCCGTGCCCGACGCCGCCGGCCTGGCCGTGGCCAGGCGCGTGCTGGAGCTGGTCAGCGACCTGTCGGAACAGGACCGGGTGATCTTCCTGTTGTCCGGCGGCGGTTCCGCCCTGCTGGCCCTGCCCGCCGCGGGCATCACCCTGGCGGACAAGCAGTCGATCAACAAGGCCCTGCTCAAATCCGGCGCCACCATCGGCGAGATGAACTGCGTGCGCAAGCACCTCTCGGCGATCAAGGGCGGCCGCCTGGCCAAGGCCTGCTGGCCGGCCAGCGTCTACACCTACGCGATTTCCGACGTACCGGGCGACCTGGCCACGGTCATCGCCTCCGGCCCCACGGTGGCCGACCCCAGCACCTCGGCCGAGGCGTTGGCGATCCTCAAGCGCTACGCCATCGACGTGCCGGTGGCGGTGCGCAACTGGCTGCAAAGCCCGGAATCGGAAACCGTCAAGCCCGGCGACCCGAGCCTGGCCCGCAGCCACTTCCAGTTGATCGCCCGGCCGCAACAGTCGCTGGAAGCCGCCGCGGTAAAAGCCCGCCAGGCCGGTTTCAGCCCGCTGATCCTCGGCGACCTGGAGGGCGAATCCCGAGAGGTGGCCAAGGTCCACGCCGGTATCGCCCGCCAAGTGGTGCTGCATGGCCAGCCGCTGGCCGCGCCTTGCGTGATCCTCTCCGGCGGCGAAACCACGGTCACCGTGCGCGGCAATGGCCGCGGCGGGCGCAACGCCGAGTTCCTCCTGAGCCTGACCGACAGCCTCAAGGGCCTGCCGGGGGTCTATGCCCTGGCCGGCGATACCGACGGCATCGACGGTTCCGAAGACAATGCCGGCGCCCTGATGACCCCGGACAGCTACGCCCGCGCCGCCGCCCTGGGCCTGAGCGCCAGCGACGAGCTGGACAACAACAACGGCTATGGCTACTTCGCGGCCCTGGACGGGTTGATCGTCACCGAGCCGACCCGCACCAACGTCAACGACTTCCGCGCCATCCTGATCCTCGAGAGCCCCAAACATGACGCCTGACAAAAAGGTCAAAATCCTCGCCACCCTCGGCCCGGCCATCGACGGCATCGACGATATCCGCGAACTGGTGCAGGCCGGGGTGAACATCTTTCGCCTCAACTTCAGCCATGGCGACCACGCCGACCACGCCCAGCGTTACCAGTGGATTCGCGAAGTGGAAAAACAGCTGAACTACCCGCTGGGCATCCTGATGGACCTGCAAGGCCCGAAACTGCGGGTCGGCAAGTTCGCCGAGGGCAAGGTCCAACTGCATCGCGGCCAGGCCCTGCGCCTGGACCTGGACGCCACCCCGGGCGACCCGCGCCGGGTCAACCTGCCCCACCCGGAAATCATCGCGGCCCTGGAGCCGGGCATGGACCTGCTGCTGGACGACGGCAAGCTGCGCCTGCGGGTGACCGCCAAGCACGCCGACGCCATCGACACCACGGTGCTCAACGGCGGCGAGCTGTCGGACCGCAAGGGCGTCAACGTCCCGCAGGCAGTACTCGACCTCAGCCCGCTGACCGCCAAGGACCGCCGCGACCTGGAGTTCGGCCTGGAGCTGGGGGTGGACTGGGTTGCCCTGTCGTTCGTGCAGCGCCCCGAGGACATTCGCGAGGCCCGCGCGCTGATCGGCGACAAGGCCTTTTTGATGGCCAAGATCGAGAAACCCTCGGCGGTGACCCAACTGCGCGAGATCGCCGATCTGAGCGACGCGATCATGGTGGCCCGCGGCGACCTGGGGGTGGAAGTGCCCGCCGAAAGCGTGCCGCAGATCCAGAAGAACATCATCGGCACCTGCCGCCAGCTGGGTAAACCGGTGGTGGTGGCTACGCAGATGCTCGAATCCATGCGCTTCTCCCCCGCCCCGACCCGGGCCGAGGTCACCGACGTGGCCAACGCCGTGGCCGAAGGCGCCGACGCGGTGATGCTCTCGGCGGAAACCGCGTCCGGCGAATACCCGCTGGAAGCGGTGCAGATGATGAGCAAGATCATCCGCCAGGTGGAAAGCGGCCCGGACTACCAGACCCAGCTCGACGTCAGCCGGCCCCAGGCCGAAGCCACGGTGTCGGACGCCATCAGCTGCGCGATCCGGCGCATCAGCAGCATCCTGCCGGTGGCTGTGCTGGTGAACTACAGCGAGTCCGGCAGTTCCAGCCTGCGCGCGGCGCGGGAGCGGCCGACGGTGCCGATCCTCAACCTGACGCCGAACCTGTCCACCGCGCGGCGCCTGACGGTGGCCTGGGGCGTGCACTCGGTGGTCAACGATCGCCTGCGCCAGGTCGACGAGGTCTGCTCCACCGCCCTGGAAATCGCCCAGGCGCAAGGCATGGCCAAGCGTGGCGACACCCTGTTGATCACCGCGGGCGTGCCGTTCGGCCAGCCGGGCTCGACCAACTCGCTGCGCATCGAAACCCTGATCTGAGCCCCATCGCGCAGCGGTCAAGACCCCAACACGGCACCGCCTGATTGACGGCCGCTACGCGATCAGGCGCAGCGGCTACAAGAACCGACCCTCATGCCCTCAGAACACTTCAACGCCTACTGCCCCGACTGGGCCACCGCCCTGCTCAACGGCTTCAGCCAGATCTTCCTCCAGCGCCATCCGCTGTGCGGCCTGCTGTGCCTGCTGGCCATTCTCTTCACAGCCCCGGCGCTGCTCGGCGGCGCGCTGCTGGGCGGCGTGGCCGGGTTGCTGACCGCACAGCGCCGGGGGTATGCCAAGGCCGACCGCCAGGCCGGGCTGTTCAGCTACAACGGGGTCCTGCTCGGCCTGCTGCTGAGCCTGCGGTTCGACTGGTCGGCGCTGCTGCCGCCGTTGATCATCGCCTGCGGCGGGGTCAGCGCGATCCTCACCCAGCAATGGCTCAAGCGCGCCCGCGCCCCACATGGCCTGCCGGCCTACACCGCGCCTTTCGTCGGCCTCGGCTGGCTGTTGCTGAGCCTGGCCGCGCCGCTGCCGGCCAGTGCCGCGCCCGCGATCGGCCCCTGGGGCGCGCCGGATGCCGTGGGCTTGTTGCTGGCATGGGTCCGGGGCCTGGGCCAGGTGATGTTCCTCGAACACCCGCTGGCCGGGGTGCTGATCGCCTGCGGCTTGCTGCTGGCCGACCGCCGGACCGCGGCCTGGGCGCTGGCCGGCTCGGCGCTGGGCCTGGGCTTTGCCTGGTGGCATCAGGAAAGCGCCAGTGCCCTGCTGGGCCTGGGCGGCTACAACTGCGCGCTGGTGGCCCTGGCGCTGGGCCAGGAGCGGCGCCGGCCCTGGCTGGCGCTACCGGGCATGCTCCTGGCGCTGCTGCTGACGCCGGGCTTCGCCGCGCTGGGCCTGCCAGTCCTCACCGCGCCGTTCATCCTCGCCTGCTGGCTAGTCCGCGCCACCGCCCGGGTACTGCGCCAGGCCGCCGCGGACAGCGCGCCTTGCGCTACCGGGGCCAATCCCCCTAGGCTTCGCTGACCTTCGATTCAGGCGAGACACATGGACAACACCCCGGGCAGCGACACGGCCAGCACCCCGCACTGGCGCGAGCGCCTCTACGTCATGATTTTCCAGACCGACACCGTGGCCGGTCGGCGCTTCGACAGCATCCTGCTGCTGATCATCCTCGCCAGCCTGGTGATCGTGATCCTCGACAGCATCGACGAGGTGCATCAGAACTACGCCAATGTGCTGGCCTATATCGAATGGGGTTTTACCCTGATCTTCGCCATCGAATACGGCCTGCGCCTGTACTGCTCGCCCAAGCCGCTGCGCTATGCCTTCAGTTTCTACGGGCTGGTGGACCTGCTGGCCATCGTCCCGGGGATCCTCGCCCTGTATTACAGCGACGCCCAGTACCTGTTGATCATCCGGGTGATCCGCATGCTGCGCATCTTCCGCGTACTCAAGCTCGGCCCCTACCTCAAGCAGGCCCACTACCTGCTCGACGCGCTGCGCGGCAGCAAGCAGAAGATCCTGGTGTTCCTGCTCAGCGTCTGCACCCTGGTGACGGTGTTCGGCACCCTGATGTATGTGGTCGAAGGCCCGGAACACGGCTTCACCAGCATTCCCAAGGGCATCTATTGGGCTATCGTCACCCTGACCACCGTCGGCTACGGCGACATCGTGCCCAAGACCGTGATCGGGCAAATCATTTCGTCGATGGTGATGATCACCGGCTACTCGATCATCGCCGTGCCCACCGGGATCTTCACCGCGGAGCTGGCCAACGCCCTGCGCGGCGAACAGCTCAAGCACGACTGCCCGGTGTGCAGCAAGAATCACCACGAACACGGCGCGGCCTTTTGCTCGCGTTGCGGCAATGCGCTGTTCCCGAAAGTGGTGCAGGAAAACTGAATAAGCAAAGCATTTTTTAATCTTTAAAGAGATATACCGCCCCGGCTATAGTCGGCGGCAAAATGCCTTCACTCTCGAATACGTCACTCTCAACAAAAAGGAATGTGCAGTGAAAAAACTCGTTAGCGCCTCTCTCCTGGCCGCCGGCCTGGCACTGGGCAGCGTCGCCCAGGCCGCCCCGACCCTGCTCAACGTGTCCTACGACGTGATGCGAGACTTCTACAAGGACTACAACAGTGCCTTCCAGAAACACTGGCAGGCCGAGCACAAGGAGAACATCACCCTGCAGATGTCCTTCGGCGGCTCCAGCAAACAGGCGCGCTCGGTGATCGACGGCCTGCCGGCCGACGTCATCACCATGAACATGGCCACCGACATCAACGCCCTGGCCGACAACGGCAAGCTGGTGCCGGACAACTGGGTCACCCGCCTGCCGGACAACAGCGCGCCCTTCACTTCCGCCACCGTGTTCATCGTGCGCAAGGGCAACCCCAAGGCCCTGAAAGACTGGCCGGACCTGCTCAAGGACGGCGTCCAGGTGATAGTCCCCAACCCCAAGACCTCGGGTAACGGCCGCTACACCTACCTCTCGGCCTGGGGTTATGTGCTGAAGAACGGCGGCGACGAAAACAAGGCCAAGGACTTCGTCGGCAAGCTGTTCAAGCAGGCGCCGGTGCTCGACACCGGTGGCCGCGCCGCCACCACCACCTTCATGACCAACCAGATCGGCGACGTGCTGGTGACCTTCGAGAACGAGGCGGAAATGATCGCCCGCGAATTCGGCCGCGATCAGTTCGAAGTCATCTACCCGAGCGTGTCCGCCGAAGCCGAGCCGCCGGTGTCGGTGGTGGACAAGGTGGTCGACAAGAAAGGCTCGCGCGCCGCGGCCGAGGAATACCTGAAGTACCTGTGGTCGCCCGAAGGCCAGGAAATCGCCGCCAATAACTACCTGCGCCCGCGGGACCCGAAAGTGCTGGCCAAGTACACCGACCGTTTCCCGAAAGTCGATTTCCTGTCGGTGGAAAAAACCTTCGGCGACTGGCGCACCGTGCAGAAGACCCACTTCAACGACGGCGGGATCTTCGACCAGATCTACAGCGGGAAGTAACCGCCAACCCTGTAGCCGCTGCCGCAGGCTGCGAAAAGGGCCGAAGGACCTTCAGCGCTGGTAAAAACAGCGCCTCCTTCGGAGTCGATCGCAGCCTGCGGCAGCGGCTACAGTTTTTTGCGCGTGAAGAATCTAGAGCCCCGCCGCGGCCTCGAACAGCACCGCCTTCCCGGCCTGGTCCAGCTCCGGCAGCATGGCCTCGGCTTCGATCTCGATCACCCATTCAGGCAACGACAAACCGCTGACGACGATCCATGAAGAAGCCGGCGGCTGCTGGGGAAAGCGCTGTAACAGCACCTGGCTGATCTGTTCCTGCTGGTCGCGCACCGCTTCGGCGATGTAGATCCGCAGCATCACCACATGGCTCAACTCGCCGCCCGCCGCCGCCAGCACCCGGGCGATATTGTCGACGCTGCGCTCGGCCTGCTCGCGCAACCCGGGGCCGACACAGACCTCACGCTCATCGACGCCCACCTGGCCGGACAACAGCAGGCGCCGCCCGCCGCGCACCTCGACGGCCTGGCTGAAACCGTACTGCAGGGAATTGAAGACACTGGGCGGATTGAAGACTGACTTAGGCATGGGAGCTCCGCTGCGATAGACGACCGCAAACCCTAAACCAAGCCCCCGCCCAAGGCCACCGAAACCCAGCCGTTGAAACACCCGGCAACGTAACAGCCAGTCGCTACATCGGCGGCGTCACCCCGTCCTTGCCCGCGGAGATCGACTGCGCGGTAAGCGTGCCGTCGGCGCTCTGGGACACGAACATCACCACCTTGACCCCGGCCTTGAGCAGGCTGCGATCGCCCGGGGCCAGGTTGACGATAGGCACGTCGTCCGGCACCAGGATCTTCTGCTGGCCGCCCTTGTAATTGACGGTCAGGGTACGGCCGTTGCTCACCACCAGGTCGCCGACGCTGCCGTTGGTCATGCTGCTGCCCTTGACCAGGTCGAAGGGCCGATGGCCGTCGCCGGTACCGGCCATCTGCGGCGGGAACACATGCACCTCCAGCGCCTTGAGGCTGCCGTCGGCCTGCGGCACCGCGGCCGAACCGATGTAGCTGCCGGGCTTGATGTCCTCGATATTGGCCAGGCTCACGGCGCGCACCTGGGTCTGCGGCGTGAGGTTGATGGTGACGTTCTCGCCGCTGTTGACATGCACCCGCACAGCGTCGCCGGCGAGGCTGGTGATTTCCCCGCGCACACCAATCCGCATGCCGGGAGCGTCCTGGGCCTGGGCAACGCCCACGGCCATCAGTGTCATCAGGGCGGCGAAGCGGGTCGCACAACGCAGGCGATCGAACAACAGATTCATAAAGGCGGTGTCCTGTGCTGGAAGGTTGAAAGGCGGCGGCGCAAAACAGCCGGGAACATGAGCACGCTACCGAACAGATGTAAGTAAATGTATCATCGGACGCACTGCCCGGCGCCTTATTCCAACACGCTTCACGGCCTTTCCAGGCATTCGTTCCTCGGCACGATGAATACCTTCGCTGCCCGCCCCCCGACCCAAACAGGCGCGACCTCCGCACGTGCGCCCAGCCCTTTGGCCGCCAAGAGAATCACCATGACTTCCACCCCGCAAGCGCTGCACAACGCCACCGCGACCATGACCCGCGGCATGGTGCTGCTGTTCGCCTTCTGCTGTGGCGCCATCGTCGCCAATATCTACTACGCCCAGCCGATCATCGAGCTGATCGCCCCGGACATCGGCCTGAGCAGCACCATGGCCAGCCTGATCGTGTCCCTGACCCAGATCGGCTACGCCCTGGGCCTGTTTTTCCTGGTGCCCCTGGGCGACCTGCTGGAAAACCGCCGGCTGACGATACTGACCAGCCTGGTGGCCATCGCCAGCCTGCTGGGCGCAGCCTTCACCGAGCAGCCCAACGCGTTCCTGTTGGTCTCGCTGCTGATCGGTTTCAGTTCGGTATCAGTGCAGATCCTGATTCCCCTGGCCGCGCACCTGACCCCGGAAGAGTCCCGTGGCCGGGTGGTCGGCGGGATCATGGGCGGCCTGCTGCTGGGTATTCTCCTGGCGCGCCCGGTGTCCAGCGTGGTCGCCGACCACTTCGGCTGGCGGGCAATGTTTATCGCCGCCGCGGTGCTGATGGCCGCCATCAGCGTGGTCCTGCTGCTGACCGTGCCCAAGCGCCAGCCCGCTCACAACGCTACCTACTTCCAGTTGCTGCGCTCCCTGGGCAGCCTCCTGCGCCAGCAACCGGTGTTGCGCCAGCGCGCGTTCTACCAGGCCTGCATGTTCGCCACCTTCAGCCTGTTCTGGACCGCGGTGCCGCTGGAGCTGGCGCGCAATCACGGCCTGTCGCAAAGCCAGATCGCCCTGTTCGCCCTGGTGGGCGCCATCGGCGCCATCGCCGCGCCCATCAGCGGGCGCCTGGCGGATGCCGGCCACACCCGGATCGCCTCGTTGCTGGCCATGCTGTTCGCCGCGGTGAGTTTTCTGCCGGCCTTTATTCACCCCGCCTACAGCGTCGTCGGCCTGGCGGTGACCGGCGTGGTCCTGGATTTCTGCGTGCAGATGAACATGGTCCTCGGCCAGCGCGCGGTCTACGCCCTCGATGCCCATAGCCGCGGGCGCCTGAACGCGCTGTACATGACCAGCATCTTCATCGGCGGCGCCCTGGGCTCGTCGATTGCCAGCGCGGTGTACGAGCACGCCGGCTGGCTGGGAGTCGTCGGCCTCGGCAGCGCCCTGCCGTTGCTGGCCCTGCTGCGTTTTCTCGGCAGCTCGCGCAAGGCGCTGCCGGCCACGGCCTGAATCGAGGGGGCGACGGCGCGGCCTGAGTCAGATGCGCTCGCGCACTAGCACTTCGACCTTGGCCGTCTCGCCCCACTGGCGCACCCGCTCGATCAGCGCCAGGTCGGTCTCGCCCACCAGGTACAGGGTTTCGATCGACTGGCTGGCTGCCCACTGGACAAAACCGCACTGCTCGAACGCGTCGACCGAGGCCAGCCGGAACTCGTTTTCATAGAAGCCGGGGGTCACCGCGACGCGGGTGTCCTGGGCGCTGACCTCGGGCAGGAACGGGCACTCCAGGTGTACCACGCCCCACTTGGCCACGCGCCAGTTGCGCAGCGCTTCGTCGAAGCGGCTACGGGCACCGCGGACAAACCCCAGGCCGTCGATCACCATGCGCCGGTTGACGATCAGCCACATCTTGCGTTTACGCGGCGCCTTGAGCAGCACTTCGCCGGTGACCTTCGACGCCCGCAGCGCCAGGGCGAAGACCAGCAGTACCGGAACGAAGTAGCGATAGACCGTCTCGGCGTTGCTGGCGCGGGTCAGCTGGTACAGCCTGTGCACCTCTTTACGGGCCTGCGCCAGGTCGCCAAGGGTCTTCCCGAGCTGATCGAGCCAGGCCAGCACGGGCGGCGCCGAATACCCGGCACGCAGTTCGTCCAATGCCTGTATCACCGTTCCCACCGAGAGCACCGTCAGCTTGCCGTCCGCCGTTCGCTCCAGCGCGGCAAAACGCTGGCAGAGTTGCTTCAGCTGTCCTCCATCCGCAGCGCCGTAGGCTGTCGCCGCGGCGCGGCATTGCTCCGGGCCCAGCAGGTCGTCGATCTCCGCCTTGATACGGCGCTGGGTCGCGGCTTCATGGGACTCGGCCAACCGGTAGTCGCTCTGGAACCATTCGGTCCGCACGCTCTGGGTCTCGCCGATCAGCGCCAGTGACGCCAGCAGCAGCCAGCCGTAGTCCACGCGCTTCCAGCCGATCTCGCCCAGGCGGAACACCGAGATCAGGCTCCAGCAGAAGAAGTAATAAAGGAAGAGAAACAGCACCAGCAGGCACGCTGGCGTCAGGGACAGGTAGATCAGTTGCGGGACTTCGACATTGGCGAAACCGTGCACAAAGAGCAGGACAGCGAAAACGCAGAGCCACGACACCATGGGCGCGAAATAGGGTTTGTTCAGGCTTTTTTTCATCGGGCGCTCGGAGGGTGATACTCAGGAACACCCCGGTGTATCGGCCATCCAACCGGCTGCTTGAACCGCCCGCGGGCCCAGCCCGCTCAGCGGTAGCCGCTTACTGGAACTGGCGCCCCAGGCCCGAGGGCACGCCGTGGATATCGGTCTCTTCCCACGGCCCGCTCGGGCTGATGGAACGGCTCCAGCCGTTATTCCAGCGGTAATAGGTGCGCTGGCGGTAGAAGGTGTTGTCCTGGTCGTCCAGGACATACACCCCCAGGCGTGCATCCCAATGGCTGTTGCCCCCCGGCGGCGGGGCGAAGCTGGCGGAGGTGCGCGGCAGCGGCTTGGCCGGCTTGATCGGCGCGGAAGGTTTGCCCGGGCTGCTGGGCGGTGCCGGCTGGGTGCCGGGCTGCGCAGGCGGGATCGGTGGCGGCGCCCCGGGCGGCGTCGGTCGCTGGACCGCACAAGCGCTCAACCCCAGGACCAGCGTTAACAGGGCGATGCGAGCGATGGCGGTCATGGCGGTTTCTCTTATTTATCCGGGCTGTCGATGGTCAGTTGTTGCGCCGCGGTGGTGCTGCTGGCCAGGGGCTGGCTGCGTCCGACCCACTCGCCGGCCGTCGGCTGGCCGGCGCGGGAAATGCGCGCAACCAGTTGGACTTCCGGGAAGTTCGACAGTTTCAACTGCGGCATCATCGCGTCGGCATCGCCCAGCTCGACGGTCGCCGGCAAGTCGGCCACGGTCAGGCGCTTGGCCGCCAGCGGCGCCGGCGGACCGGACGTGGCGCGGGCAAAGATGAACACGCTGTCGCCCGGCTGCACCTTGGCTTGCAGCTCGGCGGCCAGGTCGACCCGGACCTTGAGCAGCGCGGCGGCCTTGGCCGCCGGAGCCTGGGCCACCTTACCGCCGCTGGCCAGCAACTTCTCGGTTGCCCGGTCGATGCCGCCCTGCAGCGCGGCGCGGGAGTTGTCGTCCGCCGGCAACTGCGCCAACAGGCGGTTCCAGTAATCGATGGCTTGCTGGTAACGCTCACCTTCGAAGGCGGCGATCCCCAGCAGGCCGAGACTGGTGACTTCCTTCGGATCGGCTTTCAGCGCCTCGTCGGTCAGGGCCTGGACCTTGTCCGACCACTGCTTGTTGTCGGCGAAGTACTGCGCCTGCGCCCACTGGCCGAGCAGTTCCGGCTGGCGACCGGCCAGGGCCACCGTACGCTCGAAGATCTTCGCCGCGTCCGCCGGACGCTCCTGGGCCATGTAGGTACGACCGAGGAAATACAGGCCCTCGGCGGAATCCGGCTGGGCCGCCACCGCGCGTTCGAGACGACGGGTCATCTCCTCCATGGACTGCGGGGCCTGGGCGAATTCGCGGGTCAACTCGACCTTGTCGCTGGCACCGAAATGCAGGTACAGCGCCAGGCCCAGGACCGGCACCAGCAGCGCTGCCAGCAGCGGCAGCGGCTTGCCCAGGCGCGATACCCCAGCCTGTTCCGCGCCCTCGGTGTCGGCCAGCAGTTCGCGCGCGGCTTCGGCGCGGCCGCTGTCCAGCTGCTCGGCGCTGAGCACACCCTCGGCCTGCTGGCCTTGCAGCTCGGCCACGCGTTCTTGGTAGAGCGCCACGTTCAGCGCGGTACGATCCTCTTCACGCTGGGCACGGCGGCCGCGTAGAACCGGGATCAGCAGAAAACTCAGGGCTGCCAGGAGCAGCAGGCCTGCAGCGAGCCAGAAATCAATCATTCGTGGTTTTTATCCAACAGTTGGTCGAGGCGCTGGCGCTCATCGACGGAAAGCGTGCTCGGGCTGTCGCTGCGCTGGACGCGCCGACGCCGGACGATCACGGCAATGATCACCACCCCGCCCAGCAGCAAGCCGGCAGGGCCGAACCAGAGCAAGGCGGTCTTGCCGGTCAGGGCCGGCTTGTAGCGCACGAAGTCGCCATACCGATCGACCATGAAGTCGATGATCTGCTGGTTGTCCTTGCCCTCGCCGAGCATGCGGAAGATCTCTTTGCGCAGGTCCGCGGCAATCGGCGCATTGGAGTCGGCGATGTCCTGGTTCTGGCACTTGGGGCAACGCAGCTCTTTGGTCAGCTCGTGGAAACGCTCGCGCTCGGCGTCGTTGGCGAACTCGTAGGTATCGATCGCGGCGTGGACCACGCCGGCCATGCTCAGGCCGAGCACGGCCGCCGCCAGCCAGCGCTTCATGGCTGGGCCTCGTCGGCCAGGGCCTGGTACTTGGCGGCCAGTTGCTCGCGCCAGACGGTTTCGTCGATCACCCCGACGTACTTGTCGCGGATGATGCCCTTGGCGTCGATGAAGAAGGTTTCCGGGGCGCCGTACACGCCGAGGTTCAGGCCCAGGGTGCCCTCCTCGTCGCGGATATCCAGCTGGTAGGGGTTGTGGAACTCGGCCAGCCACTTCAGGGCGTCGGCGTTGACGTCCTTGTAGTTGACGCCGTAGATCGTCACGCCCTGCTGCGCCAGCTTGTTCAGCACCGGGTGCTCGACCCGGCAGGAAATGCACCAGGTGCCCCAGACGTTGACCAGCGCCGGCTTGCCCAGCAGGTCGGCACGGGTCAGGGTCTTGTCGCCCTGCACCGACGGCAGGGAGAACTCGGGGAACGGCTTGCCGATCATCGCCGACGGCAACTCGGCCGGGTCCAGGTACAACCCGCGGTAGAGGAACACCGCCACCAGCAGGAACAGCGCCAGCGGCAACAACATTATCCAGCGTCTCATGCAGTGGCTCCTGTCATGCCCAGGGCTTCGCGCACCCGGGTTTTCACCTTGACCCGATAACGGCGGTCCAGCGCCGCCAGCAAACCGCCCAGCCCGGTCAGCAGGCCGCCGAGCCAGATCCAGCGCACGAACGGCTTGACGTGCACGCGCACCGCCCAGGCACCGTCGCCCAGCGGTTCGCCGAGGGCGACGTAAATATCACGCGTGAAACCGGCGTCGATCCCGGCCTCGGTCATCACCGAGTTCTGCACCGTGTACAGGCGTTTTTCCGGGTGCAGCACGCTGACCTCGCGGCCGTCGCGGATCACCCGCACCGTGCCCTTGTCGGAGGTGAAGTTGGGGCCCTCGAAATGCTTGGCGCCCTCGAAGACGAAGTGGTAACCGGCCAGTTCCATGGACTCGCCCGGCTCCAGGCGCAGGTCGCGCTCGGCGCTGTTCTGGCTCGACAGCACCACGCCCAGGGCGCAGACCGCGATGCCCAGATGCGCCAGCTGCATGCCCCAGTAGCTGCGGGTCAGGCCCGACAGGCCCTTGATCAGGCCTTTGTGGCGGGTCTTGTCGAGAATGTCGCGGACCCCGGCCAGCAGCACCCAGGCCGCCAGCAGGAAGGTCGCCAGCACTGCCCAGTTGAAATCGCCGTAGGCGATACCGGCCACCACCGCCAGCGCAACGCTGCCCAGCAGCACCGGGGCCAGCATGCTCACCAGCCATTTGACCGGGGTGTCTTTCCAGCGCACCACCACGCCGACCGCCATCACCACCATCAGCAGCGCCATCAGCGGGATGAACAGCGCATTGAAATACGGCGGGCCGACCGACAGCTTGGCCCCGCTCAGGGCGTCCAGCACTAGCGGGTACAGGGTGCCCAGCAGGATCATCGAAGCCGCCACCACCAGCACCAGGTTGTTGCCCAGCAGCAGGGTTTCCCGCGACCACAGGTTGAAGCCGACCTGGCTCTTGACCACCGGCGCGCGCAGGGCGAACAGGGTCAGCGAACCACCGACCACGAACAGCAGGAAGAACAGGATGAACACGCCGCGCTCGGGGTCCGAGGCGAAGGCATGCACCGAGGTCAGGACCCCGGAACGCACCAGGAAGGTTCCCAGCAGGCTCAGGGAGAACGCGGCGATGGCCAGCAACACGGTCCAGCTCTTGAACACGCCGCGTTTCTCGGTGACCGCCAGCGAGTGGATCAGCGCGGTGCCCACCAGCCAAGGCATGAACGAGGCGTTTTCCACCGGGTCCCAGAACCACCAACCGCCCCAGCCGAGTTCGTAGTAGGCCCACCAGGAGCCGAGGGTGATGCCGATGCCGAGGAACGCCCAGGCGACGATGGTCCAGGGCCGCGACCAGCGTGCCCAGGCCGCGTCCAGGCGACCGCCGAGCAAGGCGGCGATGGCGAAGGCGAAGGCCACGGAGAAACCGACATAGCCCATGTAGAGCATCGGCGGATGGACGATCAGGCCGATGTCCTGCAGCAGCGGGTTGAGGTCGCGACCGTCCGCCGGAACCTGCGGCAGAATCCGCGCGAAGGGGTTGGAAGTGACGATCAGGAACAGCAGGAAACCCGTGCTGATCATGCCCATCACCGCCAGCACGCGCGCCAGCATCACTTGCGGCAACTGCCGGGAGCACACCGATACGGCGAAGGTCCAGCCGCCGAGGATCAGCGCCCAGAGCAGCAACGAGCCTTCGTGGGCGCCCCACACCGCGCTGAACTTGTAGTACCAGGGCAAGGCGCTGTTGGAGTTGCTGGCGACATAGGCGACCGAGAAATCGTCACTCATGAAGGCGTAGGTCAGGCAGCCGAAGGCAAAGACGAGAAAAGCGAACTGGCCCCAGGCTGCGGGCTGCGCCAGGCTCATCCACAGGCGGTCGCCGCGCCAGGCGCCAAGCAACGGCACCACGGCCTGGACCAGGGCGAAACACAGGGCCAGGATCATTGCCAGGTGGCCCAACTCGGGAATGAACAGTGCGGACGTCATCGATCAACCCTCCTTGGCCGGGGCCGGCATCGGCCGGCCGCTGTCTTTCAAGGCCTTGGTGACTTCCGGCGGCATGTACTTCTCGTCGTGCTTGGCCAGCACTTCGTCAGCCACCACCACGCCGTCGGCGTTGAGCTTGCCCAGGGCGACGATGCCCTGGCCTTCGCGGAACAGGTCCGGAAGGATGCCGCGGTAGGTGATGGTCACGGCCTTGTTGAAGTCGGTCACCACGAAACGCACGTCCAAAGAATCCGCGGAACGTTGCAGCGAGCCCTTCTCGACCATGCCGCCGGCGCGGATCCGTGTGTCTTGCGGCGCTTCGCCGTTGGCGATCTGGGTCGGGGTGTAGAACAGGTTGATGTTCTGTTGCAGCGCGCTCAGCGCCAGGCCGACGGCAACGCCCACGCCCACCAGCACGCCAAGGATGATCAACAGACGCTTTTTACGCAGCGGATTCACTGATTGTTCTCCCGGCGCAGACGACGCGCCTCTTGTTGCAGGTAACGCTTGCGGGCCAGCACTGGCGCCGCGACGTTGAGGACCAGCACCGCCAGGCAGATGCCGTAGGCCGACCAGACGTACAGGCCGTGATGGCCCATGGCGAGGAAGTCGCTGAAAGACGCAAAACTCATCGTGCCGCCTCCAGGCTGCTTTGGATTTCCGCCTTGACCCAGCTAGCGCGGGCTTCGCGCTTGAGCACTTCAAGGCGCATGCGCAGCAACAGCACGGCGCCGAAGAAACAGTAGAAGCCCAGCGCCGTCAGCAACAGCGGCAGCCACATCTCGGCGGGCATCGCCGGCTTTTCGGTCAGGGTGAAGGTCGCGCCCTGGTGCAGAGTGTTCCACCACTCCACCGAGTACTTGATGATCGGGATATTGATCACCCCGACAATCGCCAGCACCGCGCAGGCCTTGGCCGCGCTCTCGCGATTGCTGATGGCGTTGCCCAGGGCGATCAGGCCGAAATACAGGAACAGCAGGATCAGCATGGACGTCAGGCGCGCGTCCCAGACCCACCATGAACCCCAGGTCGGCTTGCCCCAGATGGCCCCGGTGACCAGCGCCACGGCGGTCATCCAGGCGCCGATGGGGGCGGCGCATTGCAGGGCGACATCGGCCAGTTTCATTTTCCACACCAGGCCCACCACGCCACATACCGCCAGCATCACGTAGCAAGACTGCGCCAGCATGGCCGTCGGCACATGGATGTAGATGATGCGAAAACTGTTGCCTTGCTGGTAATCCGGGGGCGCGAAGGCCAGGCCCCAGACCACGCCGATACCGATCAGCAACACGGCGGCGATACTCAACCAGGGCAGCAACCTGCCGCTGATACCGTAGAACCACTTGGGTGAGCCGAGCTTATGAAACCAGGTCCAGTTCATACTGTTTCCATCACGGTGCCGCACGCTGTTACGCACAGCCAGGGTCTTTACTGATCAAAATTTGATCAGACCTCATTATTCGCCGACGCTGATCTTCAGGCCAGCCGCTATTGCAAAGGGTGTCAGGGTTACCGCCAGGGCGGTCAGGCTTCCAAGCCACAGCAGGTAACCGGTCGCCGGCATGCCCTGCAACGCCGCCTGCAAGGCGCCGCTGCCGAGAATCAAGACCGGGATGTACAGGGGCAGAATCAGCAGCGCCAGCAACAGGCCGCCGCGCTTGAGCCCTACCGTCAACGCCGCGCCCACCGCGCCCAGCAGGCTCAACACCGGCGTGCCCAGCAGCAGGGACAGCAGCAGCACCGGCAGGCAGGCCGCAGGCAAGCCGAGCATCAATGCCAGCAAGGGCGCAAGCAATACCAGTGCCAGGCCGCTGAAGGCCCAGTGTGCCAGTACCTTGGCCAGAACCAGAAGAGGCAGGGGGTGCGACGAAAGGACCCACTGTTCCAAGGATCCGTCCTCGAAATCACTGCGAAAAAGCCCGTCCAGCGAGAGCAAAACCGACAATAAGGCCGCTACCCAGACCAGCCCCGGAGACAAGGTTTGCAACAATTGTGTCTCAGGGCCCACCGCCAATGGGAACAGTGCGACAACGATGGCGAAAAATACCAGCGGGTTGGCCAGTTCGGCGGGACGGCGGAACAGCAGCCGGGATTCGCGGGCAACCAGCAGTCCGAAAACACTCATACGGCCCAATGCCCCAGGTCGATGTCGCGATAGCCGGCCGGCATGCGGCAGAGGGTGTGGTGGGTGGTGAGGATCACCATGCCGCCGCGTTCGCAGTGGCCGGCCAGGTGTTCTTCCAGTTGCGCCACGCCCTGTTTGTCCAGGGCGGTGAAAGGTTCGTCGAGAATCCACAGCGGCGGGCTGTCCAGGTACAGGCGGGCCAGGGCGACGCGGCGCTGCTGGCCGGCGGACAGGGTGTGACAAGGCACGTCCTCGAAACCGCGCAAGCCGACCGCGGCCAACGCCTGCCAGATCGCCTCACGCCCGGCAGGCCGATGCAAGGCGCAGAGCCAGCTGAGATTTTCCTCGGCGCTCAGCAATTCCTTGATGCCCGCCGCGTGGCCGATCCACAGCAGGTTACGCGCCAGCTCCGCGCGCTGCGCGTGGAGCGGTTGGCCATTGAGCAGCACCTGGCCGCTGGTCGGCTGCATCAGCCCCGCCAGCAGGCGCAGCAGGCTGGTCTTGCCACTGCCATTGGGGCCGCTGATCTGCAACATGTCGCCGCTGGCCAGTCGCAGTTCGAGCTTTTCGAAGAGCAGCCGCAGGTCTCGCTCACAGGCGAGCGCTACGGCTTCTAGAAGAGGACTGGTCAAATGATCGTGGGCCTTTACGGTTCAAGTCGGCAGTGGCGCAGCCGTTAAAGATATGCAGAATAAACGCATCGGCGGCCTGTTCCAGAGAGCTGCGTCAAACTTTTGCGATGTTTTCGCCACGCCCCCGAAGACGGGCGGCATTATACATGCGATGCCCTACTCTCAAGAGGGCTATTTCTCCACAGGTTGTGTCCAGATGACAGGCGAAATCACTATTCCCCCGCTGCCCCAGCTGACGCCGGGCGCTGCCCGCGCGCTGCCGGTCGGCGCCGAGCTGCTCAAGCTGCTGCAGCCGCTGGAAGGGTTGATCGCCGCGGGCCAGTCGGCCAGGGCCGAAGTGCTGTCCCTCAAGCAGGCGGACCAGACATTCCAGCTGCTGCTCAAGCTGACCCTCGACAGCGGCCGGCAGACGACGATCCAGGCCACCAGTAACCAGCCGCTGCCCCAGGGCACCAGCCTGGCTGTGACCCAGCCGTCGGCCGGCAACCTGGCGATCACCGTACAACAGGCGATTGCCGCCAGCGTCGCCACCCTGACCCGCCTCGACACCGCGCAACTGCCGGTCGGCACCCTGCTGCAGGGCAAGGTGCTGACCACTCAATTGCAGCCCCAGGCAGCCGGCCAACCGGCGGTCTACCGTTCGCTGGTGAGCCTGCTCAACACCGCCCTGAGCGGCAGCACCCTGAGTATCGACAGCCCCCAGCCCCTGCGGATCGGCAGCCTGTTGAGCGCCCTGGTGCAAGGCTCGCAGAGCTTGAGCTTCGTGCCGCTGAGCGGGCGCCAGGAACAGCTGGCGATCGCCCAGCAACTGGCCAGCCAGCAAAGCCGCCAGGCCTCGCTGAGCGGCCTGATCAACGCGCTGCAGAGCCTGCCACCAAGCGACGCCACCTCCGCCGACCTGCGCGCGGCGGTGGACAAGCTGCTCGCCGGTTTGCCCGACATCCAGCAACTGAGCACCCCCAAGGCCCTGGCCCTGGCCCTGGGCAACAGCGGCGCCTTCCTCGAGTCACGCCTGCTGGCCGGCGACAATCCGGCCCTGGGCGGCGACCTGAAAGGCAACCTGTTGCGCCTGATCGCGCAAATCGCCCCGGGCTTGCCGGCCAGTACCAGCTTCAATGCTGCCATTGCTGCCAATACCCTGGCCCAAGCCCTGCCAAGCTTCGTGCGCAGCGCCCTGGGCACCCTCGGCCAGGTCAGCGCCAAGCCCCAGCCCGGTGGCTTTCCCCTGCCCTCGCGGCTGCTGCAAAGCCTGGAGGAAGAAGGCGACCTGGAACACCTGCTGCGCCTGGCGGCGGCGGCCGTTTCGCGCCTGCAAAGCCATCAACTGGCGAGCCTGGAACAAAGCGGCCTGACCGACGACGGGCGGCTGCTGACCACCTGGCAGTTGGAGATCCCCATGCGCACGCTGCAAGACGTCGTGCCCCTGCAGGTCAAGCTCCAGCGCGAAGACCCGGCGGAACAGGCGCCCGAGGAAAAAAAACGCGAGGAACGCGAACCGAAACAGCAGCTGTGGCGCGTCGAGCTGGCGTTCGACCTCGAACCCCTCGGCCCGCTGCAAGTGCAGGCGCAACTGCTCAAAGGCCGCCTGTCCAGCCAGCTCTGGGCGCAGCGACCGTTTACCGCCAGCCTGATAGAAAGCCACCTGGGCAACCTGCGCGAACGGCTGCTCGCCTCCGGCCTGGAAGTCGGCGATCTGGACTGCCATCTCGGCACGCCGCCGCAAGGCCCGAAAACCCGACTGGAACAACGCTGGGTCGACGAAACCGCATGAACAATCCCAACCCGCCACGCCAGGCCATCGCCCTCAAGTACGACGGCCAGCACGCCCCCACGCTGACCGCCAAGGGCGACGACGCCCTGGCCGAAGCCATCCTGAAAATCGCCCGCGACTATGAAGTGCCGATCTACGAGAACGCCGAGCTGGTGAAGCTGCTGGCCCGCATGGAGCTGGGCGACAGCATTCCCGAAGAGCTGTACCGCACCATCGCCGAAATCATCGCCTTCGCCTGGAATCTCAAGGGCAAGTTTCCGGCTGGGCACGAAGCGCAGGAAGCCGCGCTGGAAAAGGATGTGACCGAACGCGGCGACGATTACTGAACGGAGTCACAGCCGCAGTCCCGAGGAGCCCGCAAGATCCCCGCGAGCGTGCCGCTCGTTCGCAGCCTGCGCCAGCGGCTACAAGGGCGGCGAGTTTTTCGCGGGCAAAAAAAACGCAGCCTGAAGGCTGCGCTCTTTCGCTCATGCATCAGGCCTGGATACCTAACTCTTGTGCAGCTTGCTCATCAGCTCGGCCTCGGCCTGGGTCAAGCCGCAGGACTGAGTGAGCTCGTCGACGCTGGCACCCATGCCCACCAGGCGCGCGGCCTGGGCGAAGGACAGGCTCGACGGGTCGCGTTGCTCCAGCTGGGCCAGTCTGTCCGGCAGCGGGCCGACCACCGAGCGCAGCTCATGCAGGTCTTCGCCCATCCGCACCGTACCGTTCTGGTAGTCGTCGACGCGCTTGGCCAACTCCTTGATACGCTGATCGCGCAACGCATCGCCCTGGGCCTGCTGGGCGGCAATCTGCCGCTGATTGCGGGTATACGACAAACACAACGCCAGAGTGGCGACCCAGAGGATCGCCAGGACAATTACCGCAACCTCGAGAATCAATCAGATACTCTCCAGTTCCGACCATTCCTCTTCACTCATCATCTTGTCCAGCTCAACCAGAATCAGCAGTTCGCCGTTCTTGTTGCACACGCCCTGGATGAACTTGGCCGACTCTTCGTTACCAACGTTCGGTGCGGTCTCGACTTCCGACTGACGCAGGTAAACCACTTCCGCCACGCTGTCGACCATGATCCCGACCACTTGCTTGTCGGCTTCGATGATGACGATACGGGTGTTGTCGTTGACCTCGGTCGGCACCAGGCCGAAGCGCTGGCGGGTGTCGATCACGGTCACCACGTTGCCGCGCAGGTTGATGATGCCCAGCACATAACTCGGCGCACCCGGGACCGGCGCGATCTCGGTGTAACGCAGGACTTCCTGGACGCGCATCACGTTGATGCCGTAGGACTCATTGTCCAGCTTGAACGTTACCCATTGCAGGATCGGATCTTCGGAACCCTGTGCAGACGACGACTTATTCATACCCCTGACCCCTCAAAAAACCGTTGGAAACGGCGTGTGTTCTGTCTGACCGCACCGTCGGCGCGGCCTGCTGTTGTCTATATCGGCTTAGGTGCCGGTTTACTGATAGCCATGTGTTTCGCACCGCCGCTGGCGATCAGTTCGGCCAACTCGGAAACATCCAGCAGCGCGCACATATG
The DNA here is from genome assembly GCF_001921865.1 of Pseudomonas chlororaphis. GTDB lineage: Bacteria > Pseudomonadota > Gammaproteobacteria > Pseudomonadales > Pseudomonadaceae > Aquipseudomonas > Aquipseudomonas chlororaphis_D. The sequence continues at coordinate 137,463 of NZ_MSCT01000008.1, read as the reverse complement.
CTCGATGACCGTGCCCGCCAGCCATGGACGCTGGCCACGGTGGCTGCGCCATTTGATTTCGTTCGGGTCCAGGCGCAACGAGCGGCTGACTTGATGTACCGCCAGCCCCCATTCGTAGCCCTGGACCGAGATCACGTACTGCAGGCCGTGGCGAAAATCGTCGCGATAACGGTCCGGCATCACCCAGCGCGCGGTATCCAGCACCTTCAGGTTGCCGGCCTGGCTCGGCAGGATGCCGAGGAACCACTCTGGCTGGCCGAACAGCGGCGTCAGCTCATGCCCCGCCAGGGAGTAGATCGACCCCAGGCAGACCAACGGCACCGCCAGGGTCAACCCGGCGACGTCGAACAGCAGGCACTCGAAGGGCTCTGCCGCCCAGCTCGGCCGGTCGTCGCCCGCCACCGGAGGTGGCGTGCTGCTTGGCGGCCGATGCACCTCGACCACCGGTTCGACCAGGTTCTGCAGCAACGGCGCCACGCTCGACAGCGACGTCGGCAACGGCGCGGGCGCTTCCAGCACCGGGACCGTCACCGGCTCCTCGGCCCGGTCGGCAACCGCCGGCACCGCGCGCAGGACCTGCGCATCGCGCGCCTGTTCTTCGAGCACTGCCGCCTGGAACTCGTCCAGGACCTCGCTGGAAACCGTCAGCTCTGCAGCGACGACCTGAAGCGGTGGCAGCGCCTCGGGAACCTCGAATTCTTCTTCGGTGGCGTCCTGCAGCAACGCGTCCAGGTAGGACTGCAGCGCCAACTGCGGCCGGGACTTGATGTCGATAGGACGATTCATGAGGATGCCCACGGATAAAACCCAGCACAGTGACCTGTAGGCTTTATCGGCCAGACCGGCAGCAGACTTGAATGATCCTGCACGTCAGGCCACCTGCGGGACAAGTTGCTGGGCCAGCAAGTGCTTGAGCAAGGCGCGATAAGCCAGGACACCACGGCTCTTGCCGTCGAATTGCGAAGGCGTCAGGCCAGCGCGGCTGGCGTCGCGCAGGCGGGTGTCGACCGGAATGTAGCCTTGCCAGATATCCTCGGGAAACTTGTCGCGCAAGACCCGCAGGGTGCCTAGGGACGCCTGGGTCCGACGGTCGAACAGGGTCGGCACGATGCTGAACGGCAACGCCTGTTTGCGCGAACGGTTGATCATCGCCAAGGTATTGACCATGCGCTCCAGGCCTTTGACCGCCAGGTGCTCGGTCTGCACCGGGATCACCAGTTGCTGGCTCGCCGCCAATGCATTGACCATCAGCACGCCCAGCAAGGGCGGGCTGTCGATCACCGCATAGTCGAAATCCTGCCACAGCTGCGCCAGGCTCTTGGCGATCACCAGGCCCAGGCCGCTCTGGCCCGGCGACTGGCGCTCCAGGGTCGCCAGCGCAGTGCTCGACGGCAGCAGGGAAATACGTTCGTCGCTGGTCGACAGCAGCAACTGCCCGGGCAACCCCTGGGGAACGTTGCCCTTGTGCAGGAACAAGTCGTAATTGCTGTGTTCCAGGCTGTCGGGGTCGTAACCGAAATAGCTGGTCATGGAACCGTGGGGGTCGAGATCGACCACGACCACGCGCTTGCCCGCCTCGGCCAGCAAGCCGGCCAAAGCGATGGAACTGGTGGTCTTACCGACGCCACCCTTTTGATTGGCAACTGCCCAGACTCTCATTTCAGATCGTTCCTCCCGGCAGGCACGGGCCGACCGAGAAATAGCACCCAGTTATAAAGCCGGTGACGGAGAATTGACGGCACTCTCGCGTCCAGGCGTCTTGACTGGCGTAGGTGCAGTTTGTGTGCCAGCCCGCTTCAATGCCGCATCCGGTGTTGCATGGGCGGTGCCGGTGCCCGTCAAACTGCGGCGTACATCGAGATTGCGCGACACCACCAGCACCACCCGCCGATTGCGCGCTCGACCATCGGCCGTCGCGTTATTGGCTACCGGCTGGAATTCGCCGTAGCCGACCGACGCCAGGCGCTGCGGATTGACCCCCTGCATCGCCAGCATCCGCACGATGCTCGCCGAACGCGCCGACGACAGTTCCCAGTTGGTCGGGTACTGCGCGGTCTGGATCGGCTGGTTGTCGGTGAAGCCCTCGACGTGGATCGGGTTGTCGAAGGGTTTGAGGATCGCCGCCACCTTGTCGATGATGTTGAACGCCAGGTCGCTGGGCATGGCGTCGCCGCTGCCGAACAGCAGGCTGGAGTTGAGCTCGATCTCGACCCACAGCTCGTTGCCGCGCACCGTCATCTGGTTGGAACTGATCAGGTCGCCAAAGGCCGCGCTGATATCGTCGGCGATGCTTTTCAACGGGTCGCTGGCGCCGGCGATACCAGCGTCGGTCTGTTCGCTGTCCTTGACCAGCGGCTTGGCCGGGGTCACGGTCTGGGGCCGCTCATCGCCGATGGGGATCGGCTTGAGGGCGCGGTCCGAATTGGTGAACACACCGATCAGCGCTTCGGAAATGACCTTGTACTTGCCCTCGTTGATCGAGGAGATCGAGTACATGACCACGAAGAACGCGAACAGCAAGGTAATGAAATCCGCGTAGGACACCAGCCAACGCTCGTGGTTGACGTGTTCTTCATGTCGGCGACGACGGGACATAGTCCATTACCCCCATCAATCCATGAAGCCTTGCAGCTTCAACTCAATGGAACGAGGGTTTTCACCTTCGGCAATCGACAAGATTCCTTCAAGCAACATTTCGCGATAACGCGACTGCCGCAACGCGATGGACTTGAGCTTGGCGGCAATCGGCAGCAACACCAGGTTGGCGCTGGCCACGCCGTAGATGGTCGCGACGAAGGCCACGGCGATACCGCTGCCCAACTGCGAAGGGTCGGCCAGGTTGCCCATGACATGGATCAGGCCCATGACCGCACCGATGATGCCGATGGTCGGCGCGTAGCCGCCCATGCTTTCAAAGACTTTCGCCGCTTCGATGTCGCGGCTTTCCTGGGTGTAGAAATCCACTTCCAGGATGCTGCGGATGGCCTCCGGCTCGGCGCCGTCCACCAACAGTTGCAGGCCCTTGCGCGAATAGGTGTCGGGCTCGGCATCCGCCACGCCTTCCAGGCCCAGCAGGCCCTCCTTGCGCGCGGTCAGGCTCCAGTTGACGACCCGGTCGATGCCGCCGGGAAGGTCGACCCGCGGCGGAAACAGGATCCAGCCGAGAATCTGCATGGCGCGCTTGAACGCGCTCATCGGCGATTGCAACAACGCCGCACCGATGGTCCCGCCCAGTACGATCAAGGCCGCCGGGCCGTTGGCCAGCGCCGACAGATGACCGCCTTCCAGGTAGTTGCCACCGATGATGGCGACGAACGCCATGATGATCCCGATGAGACTCAGAACATCCATCAGAGGCAGGCCTCGACCAGATGCTTGCCGATGTCGTCCAGGCTGTACACCGCATCCGCCAGGTCCGCCTTGACGATCGCCATCGGCATCCCGTAGATCACACAACTCGCCTCGTCCTGGGCCCAGACCGCGCTACCGCCCTGCTTGAGCAGGCGCGCGCCTTCGCGGCCGTCGGCGCCCATGCCGGTGAGGACCACCGCCAGAACTTTGTCGCCATAGGACTTGGCCGCCGAACCGAAGGTGATGTCCACGCACGGCTTGTAGTTCAGGCGCTCGTCGCCCGGCAGGATCTTCACCGCGCCCCGGCCGTCGACCATCATCTGTTTGCCGCCCGGCGCCAGCAACGCCAGGCCCGGACGCAGGATATCGCCATCCTCGGCTTCCTTGACGCTGATCCGGCAGAGCTTGTCCAGGCGCTCGGCGAAAGCTTTGGTGAAGGCCGCCGGCATGTGCTGGATCAGCACGATCGGCGCCGGGAAGTTGGCCGGCAGCTGGGTCAGTACCCGCTGCAATGCCACCGGACCGCCGGTGGACGTGCCGATAGCCACCAGTTTGTAGGCCTTGCGCTTGGGCGCTGGCGACGTCGGGCTGGCAGCCGGGGCCCGGGCAGGGATCGGCGCCGGAGCCGGACGTGCCGGGGCCGTGCTGCCAAAACTGCTGGTGCTGGTGCTGGTGCTGGTTGGCGCAGGCGCTGCGCTCGGCTGCGGCGCCGGAGCGCTGTAAGCGCTGAAACGGCGGTTGCTGCGCGAGATGCTGTGGACCTTCTCGCACAGCAACTGCTTGACCTTCTCGGGATTGCGCGAGATGTCTTCGAAGTTCTTCGGCAAAAAATCCACCGCGCCGGCATCCAGCGCATCGAGGGTCACCCGGGCGCCTTCATGGGTCAGCGAGGAGAACATCAATACCGGAGTCGGGCAGCGCTGCATGATGTGCCGCACCGCCGTGATGCCATCCATCATCGGCATCTCGTAGTCCATGGTGATCACGTCCGGCTTGAGCGCCAGGGCCTGATCGATCGCCTCTTTACCGTTGGTCGCGGTACCGACGACCTGGATATTGATATCCGCCGAAAGAATTTCCGAGACGCGGCGGCGGAAAAAACCCGAATCGTCCACCACCAGGACTTTGACTGCCATAAACACTCCGTTAGGCGGGGCAAGGCAAATGGCCCCGCCCCTCCGGTATTCAAATACGCCGTGCGGCGTAACGCTTGAGCATGCTTGGAACATCGAGAATCAGAGCGATACGGCCGTCACCGGTAATGGTGGCGCCGGACATGCCCGGAGTCCCCTGGAGCATCTTGCCCAATGGCTTGATGACGACCTCTTCCTGGCCGACCAGTTGATCGACGACGAAGCCGATCCGCTGGGTACCGACCGAAAGGATCACCACATGGCCCTCGTGCTGCTCTTCGTGAGCCGCGGAGCTGACCAGCCAGCGCTTGAGGTAGAACAGCGGCAGCGCCTTGTCGCGGACGATCACCACCTCCTGGCCGTCGACCACGTTGGTGCGCGACAGGTCCAGGTGGAAGATCTCGTTGACGTTGACCAGCGGGAAGGCGAACGCCTGGTTGCCCAGCATCACCATCAGGGTCGGCATGATCGCCAGGGTCAGCGGCACCTTGATGACGATCTTCGAGCCCAGGCCCTTGGTCGAGTAGATGTTGATCGAGCCGTTGAGCTGGGAAATCTTGGTCTTCACCACGTCCATGCCGACGCCGCGGCCGGACACGTCGGAGATCTCGGTCTTGGTCGAGAAACCCGGGGCGAAGATCAGGTTGTAGCATTCGGTGTCGCTCAGGCGGTCGGCAGCATCCTTGTCCATCACCCCGCGCTTGACCGCGATGGCGCGCAGGACGTTGGGGTCCATGCCCTTGCCGTCGTCGGAGATCGACAACAGGATGTGGTCGCCTTCCTGCTCGGCCGCCAGCACCACCTTGCCGCCGCGGGACTTGCCCGAGGCCTCGCGCTCTTCCGGCGACTCGATCCCGTGGTCGACGGCGTTGCGCACCAAGTGCACCAACGGGTCGGCCAGGGCCTCGACCAGGTTCTTGTCGAGGTCGGTCTCTTCACCGACCAGTTCCAGGTTGATCTCTTTCTTGAGCTGGCGGGCCAGGTCGCGAACCAGGCGCGGGAAGCGCCCGAAGACCTTCTTGATCGGCTGCATCCGGGTCTTCATCACCGCGGTCTGCAGGTCGGCCGTGACCACGTCGAGGTTCGACACGGCCTTGGACATGGCTTCGTCGCCGCTGTTGAGCCCCAGGCGCACCAGGCGGTTACGCACCAGCACCAGCTCGCCGACCATGTTCATGATTTCGTCCAGGCGCGCGGTATCGACCCGCACCGTGGTTTCAGCTTCGCTGACCGGTTTTTCCGCTGGCGCGGCGGCCGCGGCGCGAGCCGGTGCCGGCGCTGCGGCTGGAGCTGGAGCCGGCTTCGGTGTCTCGGCCTTGGCTTCGGGCTTCTTCGCTGCTGGCTTGGCAACGGCGGCGGGCGCCGCAACGGCCGAGCCTGCAGTGGCCGATGTCGCCGAGGCCACTTCGGAGAACTTGCCCTTGCCATGCAGTTCGTCGAGCAGGGATTCGAATTCCTGGTCGGTGATCAGGTCGCTGCCGGCAGCGGCCGCGCTAGGCGCAGCCGGCGGCACTGCGGTGGCCACCGCCGAATCCAGCGCTTCTACCGCAAAGTTGCCTTTGCCGTGCAACTGGTCCAGCAGCGCTTCGAATTCGTCATCGGTGATTTCGTCGCTGGCGGCGCTTTTTTCAGCGGCCGACGTGCTGGCCGCAGGTGTCAGCGCATCCGCGGCGAACTGGCCCTTGCCATGCAGTTGATCGAGCAGCGACTCGAACTCGGCGTCGGTAATTTCATCGCCGGGCGTCTCGCTCGCCACGGGAGCAACAGGCGCGGCAGCAGCCGGGGCTTCGGCTTCAGTCTTGGTGGCATTGAGCGAATCGAGCAACTGCTCGAACTCGCTGTCGGTGATATCGCCGGACTCGCTCTCAGCGACCGGCTCGGCCACCGGTTCGGCCTCGACCACCGGTGCGGCGACTTCCTCGGCTCCGGCAGGCTCGGCCAGACGGGCCAAGGCAGCCAGCAACTCCGGGGTGGCGGCAGTGATTTCGGTGCGTTCGCGGACCTGGCTGAACATGCCGTTCACCGCGTCCAACGCTTCGAGCACCACGTCCATCAGCTCCGCGTCGACGCGGCGCTCACCCTTGCGCAGGATGTCGAACACGTTCTCGGCGATGTGGCAGCACTCCACCAGCTCGTTGAGCTGGAGGAAGCCGGCGCCCCCTTTTACAGTGTGAAAACCGCGAAAAATTGCATTGAGCAGGTCCGCATCGTCCGGCCGGCTTTCCAGCTCGACCAGTTGTTCGGACAGTTGCTCTAGAATCTCGCCGGCCTCAACCAGGAAATCCTGAAGGATCTCTTCATCGGCGCCGAAGCTCATTAATGGGTGCTCCTACTTAAACCTAAAATCCGAGGCTGGAAAGCAAATCGTCGACATCGTCCTGACCGGATACAACGTCTTCACGTTTATCGGCATGAATCTGCGGACCTTCACCCTTGGCCAGATGTTTTTTCGGATCTTTTTCAGCGAGGATCGATTCGCGGTCATGTTCGATGCCGGCAAAACGATCGACTTGGCTGGCCATCAGCACCAGCTTGAGCAGGTTGCTCTCGACCTCGGTGACCAACTGGGTCACGCGCTTGATCACCTGCCCCGTCAAGTCCTGGTAGTCCTGGGCCAACAGAATGTCGTTGAGGTTGCTCGATACCGCGCGAGTCTCTTGCTCGCTGCGGGTCAGGAAACCATCCACCCGGCGGGCCAGGTCGCGAAATTCTTCGGCCCCCAGCTCACGACGCATGAACCGGCCCCAGTCGGCGCTCAAGGCCTGGGCTTCGCTAGTCAGGCCATTGACCAGTGGAGTGGCGCTCTCGACCAGGTCCATGGTGCGGTTGGCCGCGGCCTCGGTCAGCTTGACCACATAGGACAAGCGCTCGGTGGCATCGGTGATCTGCGACACTTCCTCGGCTTGCGGCATATGCGGGTCAATCTGGAAATTGACGATGGCGCTATGCAGTTCGCGAGTGAGCTTGCCAACTTCCCGATACAGGCCGCGGTCACGGGTCTGGTTGAGCTCATGGATCAGTTGCACGGCTTCGCCGAACTTGCCTTTTTCAAGGCTGTCGACCAGTTCCACCGCGTGTTTTTTCAGGGTCGACTCAAAGTCGCCCAATGAAGATTCGTTGTGCTCCATAGCTCCCCCCGTGGCGGAATGGTTCCACGCATCAACCGATGCGTTCGAAGATCTTCTCGATCTTCTCTTTCAACGCCTGGGCGGTGAAGGGCTTGACCACATAACCGTTTACGCCGGCCTGGGCCGCTTCGATGATCTGCTCGCGCTTGGCTTCCGCAGTCACCATGAGCACGGGCAGGTGCTTGAGTTTTTCATCGGCGCGCACGTGGCGCAGCAGATCGATACCGGTCATGCCAGGCATGTTCCAGTCCGTTACCAGAAAGTCGATGCTCCCACTGTTGAGGACCGGGATAGCGGTGGTGCCATCGTCAGCCTCGACCGTGTTGGTGAAACCCAGGTCACGCAACAGGTTTTTTATGATCCGCCGCATCGTTGAGAAGTCATCAACGATGAGGATTTTCATGTTCTTGTCCAATTCGACCTCCAAGCAGTCTTAAACGCGTCCAGCACCTGGACGCGCCATTCAATCAATCAGGCAGAGCACTCAACGACTGCATGGAATACACGCCGAAAGACCGACACCGCTGTGCCAATCCCATCCGCAGTGTCCCCACACTGCCTGTCAGCGCGCTCGCCACTCCCCCAAACGCCCCCGCAAACGGGCCGCGCACTGGCTGTGTAACTGGCTGACCCGCGATTCGCTGACCCCCAAAACCTCACCGATTTCCTTGAGGTTCAGCTCTTCGTCGTAGTACAGCGCCAAGACCAGTCGCTCACGCTCCGGCAAATTGGCAATCGCGTCCGCCAGTGCAACCTGGAAACGTTCGTCTTCCAAGTCCCGTGACGGCTCGAGATAAGCACTCGCGCCATCCTCTTGCAGCCCTTCATGCTCGCCGTCCTGCAACAGGTCGTCGAAGCTGAACAGGCGACTGCCCAAGGTGTCGTTCAAAATCCCGTAATAATCGTCGAGACTCAATTGAAGTTCGGCCGCAACTTCATGATCTTTAGCGTCACGACCGGTTTTAGCTTCAATTGCCCGGATAGCGTCGCTCACCATCCGGGTATTGCGATGCACCGAACGCGGCGCCCAGTCACCTTTACGGACCTCGTCGAGCATCGCGCCGCGGATGCGGATACCCGCGTACGTCTCGAAACTCGCCCCCTTGCTCGCGTCGTATTTGGTCGAGACTTCGAGCAGGCCAATCATCCCCGCCTGGATCAGGTCTTCGACCTGGACGCTGGCGGGCAGACGCGCCAACAGGTGATAGGCAATCCGCTTGACCAGGGGCGCATAACGCTCGATCAGTTCGTACTGGCTGTCACGCGCCGACTTTTTGTAAAGGTTGTAGCCGCTGGTGCTCATAGCACCGGTCCTGCTGTCTGATGCACTAGCCGCTCGACGAAAAATTCAAGATGTCCACGTGGATTGGCCGGCAACGGCCAGGTATCGACTTTCTGCGCGATGGCCTTGAAGGCCAGAGCACACTTGGAGCGCGGAAACGCCTCATAGACCGCACGCTGCTTTTGCACGGCCTTGCGCACGCATTCGTCGTAAGGCACCGCGCCGACATATTGTAGGGCCACGTCCAGGAAACGGTCCGTGACCTTGGTCAACTTGGCGAACAGGTTGCGCCCTTCCTGCGGGCTCTGCGCCATGTTGGCGAGGACGCGGAAGCGGTTCATGCCGTAATCGCGATTGAGCAGCTTGATCAGCGCGTAGGCGTCGGTGATCGAAGTCGGCTCGTCGCAGACCACCAGCAACACTTCCTGCGCGGCGCGAACGAAGCTGACCACCGAATCGCCGATCCCCGCGGCGGTGTCGATCACCAGCACGTCGAGGTTGTCGCCGATATCGCTGAACGCCTGGATCAGGCCGGCATGCTGCGCCGGGCTCAGATGAACCATGCTCTGGGTGCCAGACGCGGCCGGCACGATGCGGATTCCACCCGGCCCCTGCAGCAGCACATCGCGCAGCTCGCAGCGGCCTTCGATGACGTCGGCGAGCGTCCTCTTGGGGGTCAGCCCCAACAGCACGTCGACATTGGCCAGGCCCAGGTCGGCGTCCAGCAGCATGACGCGCCGGCCGAGCTCCGCTAGGGCCAGGGACAAGTTCACTGACACGTTAGTCTTGCCGACGCCACCTTTGCCGCCGGTCACCGCGATCACCTGTACGGGATGCATGCTGCCCATGTTCTTTCTTTACCTTGTCTTACTTAGACGGGGCCACATAACTGGCTGCGCGTTCACCAACGGAACAATGCCTGGCAGACCATCAATGTAGGTACATTGCAATTTTTTCATGATCCCCTCAGCCAACCCGCTTGGTCGGACTGTGGTAGAGGTCGGCGAACATATCAGCCATGGCCTCTTCGCTGGGTTCTTCCTGCATTTGCACGCTCACCGCGCGACTGACCAGCTGATGCCGGCGCGGCAAGTGCAAATCATCCGGAATCCGCGGGCCATCGGTCAGATAGGCAACGGGGAGTTCGTGGCTGATCGCCAGGCTCAACACCTCACCAAGGCTGGCGGTTTCATCCAGTTTAGTCAGGATGCACCCGGCCAGCCCGCAACGCTTGTAGCTGTGGTACGCGGCGGTTAGAACCTGTTTCTGGCTGGTGGTTGCCAAGACCAGATAATTTTTTGCCCGGATCCCGCGTCCGGCCAGGCTTTCCAGCTGCATGCGCAGGGCCGGATCGCTGGCCTGCAGGCCGGCGGTGTCGATCAGCACCACGCGTTTGCGCAGCAGCGGATCGAGGGCCTGGGCCAGGGACTGGCCCGGGTCGACGTGGGTCACCGACACGTTGAGAATCCGCCCCAGGGTCTTGAGCTGCTCCTGGGCACCGATGCGATAGCTGTCCATGCTCACCAGCGCGATGTTCTGCGCGCCGTACTTGAGCACGTAGCGAGCCGCCAGCTTGGCCAGGGTGGTGGTCTTGCCCATGCCGGCGGGGCCAACCATGGCAATCACCCCGCCCTCTTCCAGCGGCTCGACTTCCGGGGTCGCGATCATCCGCGCCAGGTGGGCCAGGAGCATGCGCCAGGCCTGGCGGGGCTCGTCGATTTCCGTGACCAGGGCCAGCAGATCGCGCGCCAGCGGACCCGACAAGCCGATACGCTGCAGGCGCCGCCAGAGGTTGGCTTGCTCGGGCCGGCTGCCCTGCAGCTGGCTCCAGGCCAGGGAACCGAGCTGGACTTCCAGCAGTTCGCGCAGGCCATTGAGTTCGAAGCGCATCGAGTCGAATGCGCGCTGATCGACCGTCGGCGCGGCCACGACGGGCGCCGGGCGATGCGGCTCGCTGAATGTCGGCTCGATCAGGGGCTCGGCAGCAGTCAGCGGCAGGCCGGCGAACAGCTGGCGATTGGTGTTGCCGCTGGCATCGCCGTCGCCACGCAGGCTCAGCTCAGCCTGGGCGGTGACGATGCGCGACTGGGTCTTGCGCAGCTCGTCCTCGAGCTCCATGTTCGGAATCCGTGGCGCCAGCGCCGACAGCTTGTAATCCAGGGCAGCCGTCAGCTCGACACCACCGGCGATGCGGCGGTTGCCAATGATGGCGGCGTCAGAGCCCAGCTCATCACGGACCAACTTCATGGCCTGACGCATATCGGCGGCGAAAAAACGCTTAACTTGCATAACCCACTACCTCAGCCGTTGGGCCCTACTGTCGCAACGATGGTCACTTGCTTGTTGTCAGGGATTTCCTGGTAAGCCAACACGTGCAAGCCCGGGACCGCCAGGCGTCCAAACCGCGAGAGCATCGCGCGGACTGGGCCGGCTACCAGCAGAATCACCGGTTGACCTTGCATTTCCTGGCGCTGCGCGGCTTCGATCAACGAACGCTGCAGCTTCTCTGCCATGCTTGGTTCCAGCAGAACGCCCTCTTCAGAGCCTTGTCCTGCCTTTTGCAGACTATTGAGCAAAATCTGTTCCAACCTTGGTTCCAAGGTGATCACAGGCAGCTCGGACTCAGTACCTACAATGCTTTGCACGATGGCACGCGACAATCCGACGCGCACCGCGGCCACCAAAGCGGCAGTATCTTGACTCTTGGCGGCATTGTTCGCGATGGCCTCGGCGATGCTGCGGATATCACGCACCGGCACCTGCTCGGCCAGCAACGCCTGCAGCACCTTGAGCAACTGCGACAGCGACAGCACGCCCGGCACCAGCTCTTCCGCCAGTTTTGGCGAGCCCTTGGCCAACAATTGCAGGAGCTGCTGGACTTCTTCGTGGCCGATCAGCTCGCTGGAGTGCTTGTACAGAATCTGGTTGAGGTGGGTGGCGACCACGGTGCTGGCGTCGACCACGGTGTACCCCAACGACTGCGCCTGGGCGCGCTGACTGATCTCGATCCACACCGCCTCCAGGCCGAAGGCCGGATCTTTGGCGGTGATGCCGTTCAACGTGCCGTAGACCTGCCCCGGGTTGATCGCCAGTTCGCGATCCGGATAGATCTCGGCCTCGGCCAGGATCACCCCCATCAGCGTCAGCCGATAGGCGCTGGGCGCCAGGTCGAGGTTGTCGCGAATGTGCACGGTGGGCATGAGGAACCCCAGGTCCTGGGAGAGCTTCTTGCGCACCCCCTTGATCCGCGCCAGCAATTGCCCGCCCTGGTTGCGGTCCACCAGCGGAATCAGGCGATAACCGACTTCCAGGCCGATCATGTCGATCTGGGTCACGTCGTCCCAGCCCAACTCCTTGGTCTCCATGGCCCGGGCCGGCGAAGGCAGCAACTCCTGCTGACGCTTGACCTCTTCCAGCGCCTTGACCTTGGAGAGGTTCTGTTTCTTCCAGAACAGGTACGCCGCGCCGGCCGCCAGGGCCGCCATGCTGAGGAAGGAAAAGTGCGGCATGCCCGGCACCAGGCCCATCACCGCCATCAGGCCGGCGGCCACGGCCAGGGCCCGGGGCGAGGCGAACATCTGCCGGTTGATCTGCTTGCCCATGTCCTCGGAACCGGAAGCACGGGTCACCATGATCGCCGCCGCGGTGGACAGCAGCAGCGATGGCAATTGCGCCACCAAACCGTCACCGATGGTCAGCAAGGCGTATACCCGACCAGCATCGCCGAACGACATGTTGTGCTGGAAGATCCCGACTGCCATGCCGCCGATCAGGTTGATGAACAGAATCAGCAGGCCGGCGATGGCGTCGCCGCGAACGAACTTGCTGGCACCGTCCATGGAGCCATAGAACTCGGCCTCCTGGGCCACTTCCTGGCGCCGCGCCTTGGCCTGGGCCTGATCGATCAGGCCGGCGTTGAGGTCGGCGTCGATGGCCATCTGCTTGCCCGGCATCGCGTCGAGGGTGAAACGCGCGCTCACCTCGGAGATCCGTCCGGCGCCCTTGGTCACCACCACGAAGTTGATGATCATCAAGATCGCGAACACCACGATACCGACCACGTAGTTACCGCCGATCACCACCTCGCCGAAGGCCTGGATCACCTTGCCGGCAGCGGCGTGCCCGTCCTGGCCATGGAGCATCACCACCCGCGTGGATGCCACGTTCAGCGCCAGGCGCAGCAGGGTCGCCACCAGCAGAATGGTCGGGAAGACAGCGAAATCCAGCGGCCGCAAGGCGTATACGCAGACCAGCAGGACGACGATCGACAGGGCGATGTTGAAGGTGAAGAACACGTCCAGCAGGAACGGCGGCACCGGCAGCATCATCATGGCCAGCATGACCAGCAGCAACAGCGGCACGCCCAGGTTCCCCCGACTGAGACCAGTCAGGTTAGAGCGAGCCGTATTGATTAACTGAGAGCGATCCACCGGTTTTCCCCGTTCCCTTGAAGCAAACTTTTGACGCCTGGAGGCGACGCAGGGCGGGTATTGCAAGAAGCCTTCCAACTTTGGCCTGAAGCACAAACTGTTTTATGGCACTGCGCCACTACTGATTTCGAGACGCGTTTTCAACGCTATCGCGAGCAAGCTCGCACCTACAGAACGACCTCGCTCCCTGTGCAGGAGCGAGCTTGCTCGCGACGGCGAACGCCGACTCAAGAGTCGCGACGCAAATCCGGCGGGATCGGCAGATCCTTGAGCGGATCGGGGCGCTTGCCCTTGCCGGCCCGGTGCTGGCGGATCTGATAGACGTAGGCCAGTACCTGGGCCACGGCCAGGTAAAGCCCGGCGGGAATTTCCTGCTCAAGCTCGGTGGAGTAGTAGATCGAACGCGCCAGCGCCGGCGATTCCAGCAACAGCACATCGTTGGCCACCGCGATCTCGCGGATCTTCAGCGCCAGGAAATCGCTGCCCTTGGCCAGCAAGACCGGCGCCCCGCCCTTCTCGGCGTCGTACTTGAGCGCCACGGCGTAGTGGGTCGGGTTGGTGATGACCACGTCCGCCTCGGGAATCGCCGCCATCATCCGCCGCTGCGACATCTCGCGCTGCGTCTGGCGGATCCGCTGCTTGACCTCCGGACGCCCTTCCTGCTCCTTGTACTCGTCGCGCACTTCCTGCTTGGTCATCAGCAGCTTCTTGTAGCTCTGGTACAGCTGCACCGGCACGTCCACCGCGGCGATCAGGATCAGCCCGCACGCCATCCACAAGGTGCTCCAGGCCACCAGCTCGACGCTGTGGGCAATCGCCCGTTCCAGGGGTTCATGGGCGATCTGCAGCAGGTCGTCGATATCCGCAGACAGCACCGACAGCGCCACGAAAAGGATCACCACGAACTTGGCGAAAGCCTTGAGCAGCTCGATCAGCGAGGTTGGGGAAACCATGCGCTTGAGCCCGTTGAGCGGGTTCATGCGGCTGAACTTGGGCGCCAGGGTCTTGCTTGAAAACAACCAGCCGCCCAAGGAGATGGGGCCGATCAGCGCGGCCAGCACCAGGGGAATCAGAATCGGCATCGCGCCGAGAATCGCAATCTTGCCCGAATGCAACAGATACAGCCCCATGGCGCCGGGGCTCAGCAACACCTCGCGCGGCAGGGAGAAATTCAGCCGCATGATCTCCAGCAGGTCGCGCGCCACCCCCGCCCCGTAGATCAGCAGGCCGGCCGCCCCGATCATCATGATCGCCAGGGTGTTGAGCTCCTTGGAGCGCGCAATCTCGCCCTTCTCCCGGGAGTCCTTCTTGCGTTTCTCCGTGGGGTCTTCTGTCTTGTCCTGACCGCTCTCGCTCTCAGCCATGGCTCACCGCGCCTGCGCCATGTCGCGCAACAGCTGCAGGGCCTGAACGGCCAGCGGCTGGTACTGATTGAGAATGTCGCCCAGGCTGATCCAGAAAATCAGCATGCCCAGCACCAGGGTCAGCGGAAAGCCGATGGAGAAGATGTTCAACTGCGGCGCCGCGCGAGTCATCACGCCAAACGCGATATTCACCACCAGCAACGCGGTGATCGCCGGCAATACCAGCAACAACGCGGCGCCCAGCACCCAGCCGAGCTTGCCGGCCACTTCCCAGAAGTGATTCACCAGCATTGCACTGCCTACCGGCAGGGTGGTGAAACTCTCGATAAGCACTTCGAAGACCACCAGATGACCGTTCATGCCCAGGAACAGCAAGGTCACCAGCATGGTCAGGAACTGCCCGATCACCGCCGTCGACACGCCGTTGGTGGGGTCGACCATGGAGGCGAACCCCATGCCCATCTGGATCGAAATGATTTGCCCGGCAATCACGAAGGCCTGGAAAAACAGCTGCAAGGAGAAGCCGAACAAGGCGCCGATGATGATCTGTTCGGCGATCAGCAACAGCCCGCTCAGGTCCAGCGGATTGACCGCCGGCAGGGGCGGCAGCGACGGCGCCACGACCACGGTGATGGCCAGGGCGAAATACAGGCGGATGCGGGTCGGCACCAGGCTCGTACCGAAGACCGGCATGGTCATCAGTACCGCGCCGATCCGGAACAGCGGCAGCATGAAGGTGCCGACCCAGGTGCTGATCTGCGCGTCGGTGAGCGCCAGCAGAGACATGGTTCAGCCGATCAACTGCGGAATACTGCCGTACAACTGCAGGATGTATTCCATGAAGGTTTGCACCAGCCAGGGACCGGCGACGATCAGCGTCACCAGCATCACCAGCAGGCGCGGCAGGAAGCTCAGGGTCTGTTCGTTGATCTGGGTCGCGGCCTGGAACATCGCCACCAGCAACCCCACCAGCAGGCTGGGGACCACCAGGATGGCGACCATCATGGTGGTCAGCCAGAGCGCTTCGCGAAACAGGTCTACTGCAACTTCAGGAGTCATTGCGCGCCACCCGCCAACAAGGTTTTAAACACCGCCGAAACTGCCCGCCAGGGTACCGATGATCAGGGCCCAGCCGTCCACCAGGACGAACAGCATGATCTTGAACGGCAGGGAAATGATCAGCGGCGACAGCATCATCATGCCCATGGCCATCAGCACGCTGGCGACCACCAGGTCGATGATCAGGAACGGAATGAAGATCATGAAACCGATCTGGAACGCGGTCTTCAGCTCCGAAGTGACGAAGGCCGGCACCAGGATCGTCAGCGGCGCCTGGTCCGGCGTGGCGATGTCGGTGCGCTTGGACAGGCGCATGAACAGGTCCAGGTCGCTGCTGCGGGTCTGCGCCAGCATGAAGTCCTTGATCGGCACCTGGGCCTTGGCCACTGCATCCTGGGCCGTGAGTTTCTCCGCCAGGTACGGCTGCAAGGCATCCTGGTTCACCCGGTCGAATACCGGCGCCATGATGAACATCGTCAGGAACAGCGCCATGCCGGTGAGAATCTGGTTCGACGGCGTCTGCTGCAGGCCCAGGGCCTGGCGCAGGATCGAGAAGACGATGATGATCCGAGTGAAGCTGGTCATCAGCATGACGAACGCCGGGATGAAGCTCAGCGCGGTCATGATCAGCAGGATCTGCAGGCTGACCGAATATTCCTGCTGGCCGTCGGCATTGGTGCCGAGGGTGATCGCCGGGATCGACAACGGGTCGGCCGCCAGCGCCAGTGGCGCCGCCAGCATCAGGGCCAACGTCAAGAGGATGCGCAAGGGCATTACTTCTTTTCCTTCTGATCCTTGCCCAGCAGTTCCATCAGGCGCTGGGCAAACTCCGGAGTCGCCGGATCGGCGCTCGGTACTTGCACCGGCTCCTTGAGCACGTGCAATGGGGTGATGGTGCCCGGCGTCAGGCCGAGCAGAATCTGTTCGTTACCGACCTGCACCAGCACCAGCCGGTCGCGCGGGCCGAGCGCTCGCGAACCGATCAGCTCGATGACCTGGCCCTTGCCGGCCGGCCCCGCCTGCTGCACCCGGCGCAACAACCAGGCCAGGAAGAAGATCAACCCCACCACCAGCAACAAACCCAACAGCAGCTGGGTCAATTGCCCGGCCACGCCGCTGCTGCCGACCACGGCCGCAGCATTGCCGGCTACCGGCTCGGCGGCCTGGACCCAGAGTGGCCAGGCCAGGAACAGCGCGAGTGGCTTTTTCACTTAGCGCAGCTTCTTGATGCGTTCGCTCGGGCTGATCACGTCAGTCAGGCGGATGCCGAACTTTTCGTTGACCACCACCACTTCGCCATGGGCGATCAGCGTGCCGTTGACCAATACGTCCAGCGGCTCGCCAGCCAGGCGATCGAGTTCGATCACCGAACCCTGGTTGAGCTGCAGCAAGTTGCGAATATTGATGTCGGTGCTGCCGACTTCCATGGAGATCGAAACCGGGATATCCAGGATCACATCCAGGTTCGGACCGTCGAGGGTCACCGGATCGTTGTTCTTCGGCACGCTGCCGAACTCTTCCATCGGCAGGCGATTGGACGCCGGGGCACTGGCCGCGTCGGCCGCCAGCAAGGCATCGATATCGCTTTGGCCGGCGTCGCCGGTTTCTTCCAGCGCAGCCGCCCACTCGTCAGCCAGGGCCTGGTCTTCTGCGGAAGTCATTTCGTGTTCGTCAGCCATGTTGTCCTCGGCAGGCAAAAAATCATTAACAAAGCGAATTCATAACAACGCCGCTCAACGGCGCTCGATCGGCTCGATCACTTGCAGGGCCAGGTTGCCCTTGTGCGAACCGAGCTTGACCTTGAACGACGGCACGCCGTTGGCGCGCATGATCATGTCTTCCGGCAACTCCACCGGGATCACATCGCCAGGCTGCATGTGCAGGATGTCCCGCAGGCGCAGCTGTCGGCGCGCGACCGTGGCGTTCAGCGGCACCGCCACGTCCAGCAGGTCTTCGCGCAGAGCCTTGCTCCAGCGCTCGTCCTGGTCGTCCAGGTCGGACTGGAAGCCAGCGTCGAGCATTTCGCGGATCGGCTCGATCATCGAGTACGGCATGGTCACGTGCAGGTCGCCGCCGCCACCGTCGAGCTCGATATGGAAAGTCGAGACCACGATCGCCTCGCTAGGCCCGACGATGTTGGCCATGGCCGGGTTGACTTCGGAGTTTATGTACTCGAAGTTGACCTCCATGATCGCCTGCCAGGCTTCCTTCAGGTCGACGAAGGCCTGCTCCAGCACCATGCGTACCACGCGCAGTTCGGTGGGGGTGAACTCACGGCCTTCGATCTTCGCGTGACGACCGTCGCCGCCGAAGAAGTTGTCCACCAGCTTGAACACCAGCTTGGCGTCGAGGATGAACAACGCGGTACCGCGCAGCGGCTTGATCTTCACCAGGTTGAGGCTGGTCGGCACGTACAGCGAGTGCACGTATTCGCCGAACTTCATTACCTGTACGCCGCCCACCGCCACGTCCGCCGAACGGCGCAGCATGTTGAACATGCTGATGCGGGTGTAGCGGGCAAAACGTTCGTTGATCATCTCCAGGGTCGGCATGCGTCCGCGGACGATGCGATCCTGGCTGGTCAAGTCATAGCTTTTGACGCTGCCGGGCTCGGCGGCGTGTTCGGTCTGTACCAGACCGTCATCGACGCCATGCAGCAGCGCGTCGATCTCATCCTGGGACAGCAGGTCCTGCACGGCCATGTCGTGTTCCTACTGCAGTACGAAGTTAGTAAAGAGCAACTGCTCGACCACCACCTTGCCGACCTCTTTCTGCGCCACTTCCTGCACGCTGGCGGTGGCCTTCTGACGCAGCATTTCCTGGCCGACCGGGGTCGCCAGGGTGTCGAAGCTCTGGCCGGAGAACAGCATGACCAGGTTGTTGCGGATCACCGGCATATGCACTTTCAGCGCATCCAGGTCGGCCTGGTTGCGCGCCAGCAGGGTGATGCTCACCTGCATGTAGCGCTGGCGGCCGTTCTGCGTGTAGTTGGCGACGAAGGCCGGCGCCATGGGCTCATAGATAGCCGCCGGCTTGACGTTGCTCGCGGCCTCGGGCGCTTCGGCAGGCTTGCTCGGGGCACTGCTGTGCATGAAGTACCAGGTTGCCCCGACCGACACACCGATCGCCAGCACCAAGGCCAGGACAATCAGGAGGATAAGCTTGAGTTTGCCTTTCCCGGCGGGGGTTTTCTCTGCTGCTTCGCTCTTCGCCATGCCAATAATCCGTCACTAATCAGGTTTTCACAGTCGCACGGCAAGGCAAGAGCAAGTGTTATGCCAGATTTGTCTGGAACCGAAGGAAGGCATTTCGGGGCACAAGGTAAAAGATCGCCATCCGCGGCGTCACACGACTGGCGATCTTCTTTTCAACACGCCCCCTGGAGGGTCAGGCGTAATAGTCGACGGCGCTGGAACCAATCACCGTCGGGCTGCCGGAGGCGACTTCGGCGACGCCCTGCGGCAGCTCTTCATCCAGGCTGCTGTCCAGGCGCCCGCCGCTGGTACTGGCGCTGCTGCGCTGCTGCCCTTGCTGAGCCTGCTCCTGGCCACCCTGCCAGTTGCGCTGGTCGGAGACATTGACGTCCACCTGCCCCATGCCTTGTTGCTGGAACATGTCGCGCAAGCGGTACATCTGCCCCTCGAGCGCTTCACGCACGCCGGCATGAGCACTCATGAACGTCACCTGGGTCTGCTGGTCCGGCACCATGTTCACGCGGATGTCCAGGCGCCCCAACTCGGCCGGCTGCAACTGGATATCGGCCGACTTCAGATTGACGGCCGACAGGTACATGACCCGATTCACCACCTCTTCGGTCCAGCCGCTCTGGTGCATCGCCAGCGGCTGGTTCACCGGGATCGCGTTGGCAGTCTTGGGCGTCGCCGCCTGGGTCAGGGCCGCCAGGCGGTTGGCGAAATCATCGACCCGGGTATCGCTGGCAGCACCCTTGAGGTCCTTGAGACCGTCGTCGAGCAAACCGCCAAAGGCCTTTTCGCCGCCCTGATCGGTGCTGTCCTTGTCCACCTGCAGGTCCAGCATGTTGGCCATGCCGCTGGCGAAGGTCTGCGCCGAAGTTGGTCCGTCGTCAGCCACCAGCGTCGGCGCGGTCTTGTTCGGCGTCTGGCTGGAAGCCGAGACATGGCCGCCCTGCTCCATGGCCAGGCGCACCACCGGCAGCGAATCCAGCGGGTCGGCTTCGGGATCGAACTCGGGATCGACCGGCACCGCGGCCGCGGTATTGGCCAGCACCGCGACCACCGGCTGCGCTTGCGGCGCTGGCTCCGGCGCGGCGGCTGCCGGTTCGACCGGCAACGGCACTGGCTGGGTCGCCTGCATCAGCGCCGGATCGACGGACGGATCGACAACCGTGCCGTCGGCCAGCGGCTGATCGCTGCGGGTGCTGTCGTCATCGGCAACCTTGTCGTCGCTGCTTGCCGCCTTGTCGGCAGGCAAGGTTTTGCCGCTATCGGCAACCGCCGGCGCGGGGGCGGCAGCTTTGTCCTTGCCCTGATCCACCTTGGCAGGGGCGTCGGCGCCTTTGTCGCGGGCCGGTTTGAGCGGGCTGTTGGCAGCAATCAGCGGCTTGCCCGACGCTTCCTTGGCGAACACCCGGGCAAAGCTCGCGCCTTTGTCCCCGGGCTCGGCAGCGCTGGCCTGGGGGGTAGCGGAAGCCGCGGGAGTCTTGGCCTGGGAAGCGGCCTGAAGCAGCATGTTCGGGGTAAGGGGCATGAAACGGTCTCCGCTGCACTGGGATCGTAGGTACAGTTGGGAGACTTGACTGCAAGGGTCGAGCCAGCTTTGCCGACTCAGAGAAAAAAGCGTCGATCGCGGCAGGCTTCAGCAATGAAAACGCTGACGCTCCTGCTCGCACAGCTGCCGGACAATGGCGAACTCGCCATCGATCTCGCCCACCAACTGCTCAATCCCCCGCAACGACGAATCCTTGGCACGCTGTTCCAACTGATGGCACAGCTCGGCCAGGCGAATCGCGCCCATATTGCTGCTGCTGCCCTTGAAACTGTGGGCGGTGGCGACAAGTTGACGGGGATCGTCGACCTTGTGCAACTGGCGCAAACGCTCTTCGGAGTCGCAAAGGAAGGTGTCGAGCAACAGTGGATACTCATCCTCCATGACTTCCTGCAATGCGCTCAGCACATCGTGATCCAGATGAATCTCAGCCACTTGCTCACTCCTTGATCAAGAATCGGCGAATTATGCCAGAGGCTCCCAGGAAAACTCCACGCAAGCGCTGCGACCGTCGTCAGACCAACTGGCCCGCCGGCTGAGCTGGCGGATCAGACTGACTCCCCGCCCAGAGAGGCAATCGGTATCCACCGGCCGTTCCAGGACCCGCCCGACATCGAAGCCGTTACCGCTGTCTTCGACGCGGATCAGCAGCCGCCCGCCAGCACCTTGAGGCTCCACCTGCAGGCGCACCCGGACAAAACCATCCTGCAGTTGCTCAAGCCTTGCGGCACGCTCCCGGTAATAACGGGAAAACCCCTGGGCATCGCGCTTGAGACTCGAATCCAGGCCCAGTACCCCATGCTCCAGGGCATTGGAGTAGAGCTCGGCCAGCACACTGTAAAGCGCCCCGCTCTGCGCCCGCAGGCCATGCACTTCGAGCAACAGCTGCAACAGATAAGGCAAGGGATTGAAGCGCTTGAGGGTGGCGGCGCGATATTCGAAGTTCACCGACCAGTCCAACGGGCAGGATTGTCCGCTGTCGGAGTACACCGGCGCCGGCGGCGTCAATTCCCTGGCCTCGAGCAGGCTGACCTCGACCATGCTCACATCGTCCCGCGCCTGGCCACGAAACTCGCCCAGGGCCTGCTGGATCTCCTCGAACAACAGATCCGGCTCGCGATTGGCGGCAAACACTTGCTGCAGGCGCTGGACGCCGAACAACTGCTCATTGGCGTCGCAGGTCTCGATCACCCCATCGGACAACAGGAAAACCCGGTCGCCCGGAACCATGGGCAAGACTTCGGTGCGGTCGTCGAACGCCTCGGCGCCCAGCACCCCCAACGGCAAATGGCGCGCCACCAGCGGCACTCGCTCACCGCTCGCCAGGCGATGCAGGTAACCGTCCGGCATGCCGCCGTTCCAGACCTCCACCGCCCGCCGCTGGAAGCTCAGGCACAACAGCGTCGCGCAGCAGAACATGTCCACTGGCAGGATCCGCTTGAGCTTGGCATTCATCTCGCGCAGCGTTTCCGGCAGCCCATAGCCCTTCGCCGTCATGCCGTAGAACACCTCGGCCAGGGGCATCGCCCCCACGGCCGCGGGCAATCCATGGCCGGTGAAATCCCCCAGCAGGACGTGCATGTCGCCCGCCGGGGTGAACGCGGCCAAGAGCAGATCGCCGTTGAACAGCGCGTACGGCGATTGCAGGTAACGGATATTCGGCGCGCTCAGGCAGCCGGAATGCGCCACCTTGTCGAAGACCGCCTTGGCCACCCGCTGCTCGTTGAGCAGATAGTCATGATGCTGGGTGATCTGGTCACGCTGTTGCAGCACGGTTTCCTGCAAGCGCCGCAATCGATCCATGGCCTTGATCTTGGCAGCCAGGATCACCGGGCTATAGGGTTTGGCCAGGAAGTCGTCACCACCGGCCTCCAGGCAGCGCGCCAACGCCTCGCTCTCGGTGAGCGAGGTGAGGAAAATGATCGGCACCAGCGACTCGCCGGCCAGTTGCTTGATCTGCCGGGCGGCTTCGAAACCGTCCATCACCGGCATCATCGCGTCCATCAGCACCAAGTGCGGACGCTGCCTGGCGAACAGTTCCACGGCCTCGGCGCCATCGCTGGCCGTCAGCACTTCGTGGCCCTGGCGACGGACGATGCTCGACAGCAGCATGCGGTCGCTCGCACCGTCCTCGGCGATCAACACACACAAAGGCGTCGCCATCGACTGCATGCCGATCAACTGATATCGAACAGTTTGTCGAAATTGGAAATGGCGAGGATCTTGCGCACGTCGGAATTGCTGTTGATCACCCGTACGTCGGAATCGTCGCCGCCGGCGTGATCGCGCAGCAACAACAGCATGCCCAGGGCCGAGCTGTCGAGGTAGGTGGCGTCCTTCAGGTCCACGACGATGGAGTCGGGGCGTTTGTTGAGCCGCTCGTAAGACTCGCGAAACTCCTGGTGCCGGCCGAAATCGAAACGCCCCTTGATCGAAATCGTCAGCTTTTGCCCGTCCGGTGATACTTCAGTAACGACTGACATGATATCGCGTCCTTGTGAATGGCAATCTGTACAAGGTTTAGCACTCCGTACAAGCCCGGGCAACCCGAACCGCCGAAGCGTTGCCGGCGAGCGCGAGGCGGCGAGCGCGAGGCGGCGACGAACGGGGTGACGATCAGTAAGGATCCTGGCGTGGCAGGCGCTGGGACAGCTCATCGAGCAGCTTCTGCTCGCGCTTGTCTTCCAGCTGGCGCGCCTCGTCGATGTAGCGCTGCACCAGCTTGCGCAACCCCTCGACCCGGGCATAGGCCTGCTGCCAGGTGTCCCGGGCACGATTGAGGTTGTTCTGGTGCCAGGCCAGGCTTTGCCGCTGTTGCCCCACAGCGGTTTCCAGCTGATTGAGAAAGTGCTGGTAGTTCATCAGCCACTGGCCGGAAACGCCGCCACTGCCGCGCTCGATCCACTGTTGCTGGTATTCGCCGCGAAACCGCTCCAGGTCGCCCAGCTTGCTTTCCGCCAGGCGCACCTGCCCCTGGAAATGCCCCAGGCGCTGGGCTGCGGTACGCTCGGCGCTTTCGGCCATTTCGACCACAGGCGCCAGGCGCGCGGCACGGCTGTTGGCCATGGACGATTAACCGCCCGGCGCCGGGGCGAAAACCATCTCCAGATGGGCTTCGCTTTCGCCCAGGCTGATGCTGTCGTTGAGCCCCTGGCGCAGGTACGCGACCATCGAGGGTTGCAACGAGATGGCCGTGTCGGTTTCGCGATCGCCGCCCGGGACATAGGCGCCGACGCTGATCAGGTCGCGCGCCTGCTGGTAGCGCGACCACAGCTGCTTGAAATACTGCGCGCGGGTCATGTGGTCCGGGGTGACCACCGCCGGCATGACCCGGCTGATGGACGCCTCGATATCGATGGCCGGGTAGTGCCCCTCTTCCGCCAGACGTCGCGACAGCACGATATGCCCGTCGAGCACGCCGCGCGCCGAGTCGGCGATCGGATCCTGCTGGTCGTCGCCTTCGGACAACACGGTATAGAACGCAGTGATCGAACCGCCGCCCGCCTCGGCGTTACCCGCCCGCTCCACCAGCTTCGGCAGCTTGGCGAAGACCGACGGCGGATAGCCCTTGGTCGCCGGCGGCTCGCCGATGGCCAGGGCGATTTCCCGCTGGGCCTGGGCGAAACGGGTCAGGGAATCCATCAGCAACAGGACATTCTTGCCCTTGTCGCGAAAATACTCGGCGATGCGCGTGCAATACATGGCCGCGCGCAGACGCATCAATGGCGCGTCGTCCGCCGGCGAAGCCACTACCACAGAGCGCTTGAGCCCCTCCTCGCCGAGGATGTGCTCGATGAATTCCTTGACCTCGCGCCCCCGTTCGCCGATCAGCCCGACCACGATGATGTCGGCCTCGGTAAAGCGGGTCATCATGCCCAGGAGCACACTCTTGCCCACGCCGGTACCGGCGAACAGGCCGAGACGCTGGCCGCGGCCTACCGTCAATAATCCGTTGATACAGCGAATGCCCACGTCCAGCGGCTGGCTGATGGGGTCGCGCTTGAGCGGGTTGATGACTGGGCCGTCCATCGGCACCCAGTCCTCGGCCTTCATCCCGCCCTTGCCGTCCAGCGCCCGACCGGCGCCGTCGAGCACCCGCCCGAGCATGCCCATGCCCATCGGCAGGCGGCCGGTGTCGGCCAACGGCACCACCCGGGCACCGGGCGCGATGCCCGCAACGCTGCCGACCGGCATCAGGAATACCTTGCTGCCGGAGAAGCCCATGACTTCGGCCTCGACCTGCACCGGGTGGTAACTGTCGTCGTTGATCACCAGGCAACGGCTGCCCATCGCCGCACGCAGGCCTTCGGCTTCCAGGGTCAGGCCGACCATGCGCAGCAGGCGGCCCTCGAGGATCGGCTGGCCCGGCAGTTCGGTGGCTTCGGCGTAGCTGCTCAGGCGCTTGCCGAAACTGGTGCGGTCAAGGCGCATCGTCAAGGTCCGGCGCAACGCCGAGGGGGTCGACATCCGGGGCCGGCTTGTCCGCGGCCGCGCCCAACTCGACGCTCAGGTCCGGTTCAGCGGGATGCAGCGCCTGTTCGTGAAGCTGGTCGGAAAGTTTGTCCATGATCTTGGCGATCCGGGTTTCCATGGTCGCGTCGATACGACTGTGCTCGGTCTCGACCCGGCAACCGCCCGGCAACAGGGCTTCGTCCTCGACGATGCGCCAGCTTTCCTCATGGCGCTCGCGCAGGCTTTTGACCTGGGCGAAATCCTGCGGATTGATGTACAGCCGCACGTTACCCACGCCCAGCGGCAGCAGCTTGAGGGCTTCGCGCATGACATGCTCGATCTGGCTGGAGTCGATGCTCAGCTCGCGCTGGATCACCTGGCGCGCCATGTGCCGGACCAGATTGACCAAGGCTTTTTCGATCTGTGTATCCTGCTCGGCAATCGGCTCGAACAGATTGCCCAGCAGCGTCTCCAGCGGCGCCAGCCTGGCGCTCAAGGCCACCTCGGCCTCCTGGCGCACCTTCAACGTGGTGCTGTGGAAACCTTCTTTTTCGCCCGTGGCAAAACCTTCGTTATAGGCATCCTGGCGAATGCTCTCGACCTCTTCGAGGGTCAGCGGCCGGACTTCCGCCAGCGGCACCTCCTCGATTTCCGCCGGTGGTTCTTCAACCGGTTCCAGCTCGGGCTCTGGCTCGGGCACATGCGGGTCGAAACTGGGCAATGCCCAGACGTCGAAACCACCGACGTCCCGAGCGCGAATCAGTTCGCTGTGGGGCTCATCACTGCTGGACGACATAAAGCGGCCTTAGATCATTTCTTCGCCGCCCTTCCCGCCGAGAACGATTTCTCCGGCTTCGGCCATACGGCGGGCAATGGTGAGGATTTCCTTCTGTGCAACTTCGACATCGCTGACGCGGACCGGCCCCTTGGCCTCGAGATCGTCGCGCAACAGTTCGGCCGCACGCTTGGACATGTTCTTGAAGATCTTTTCCTTGACGCCTTCGTCCGAACCCTTGAGGGCCAGGACCAGCACATCGGAAGACACCTCGCGCAGCAGCGCCTGGATGCCGCGGTCGTCGACATCGGCAAGGTTGTTGAACACGAACATGAGGTCTTCGATCTGACCGGACAGGTCTTCGTCGACTTCGCGGATCGAGTCCATCAACTGGCCTTCGATCGAACTGTCGAGGAAGTTCATGATATCGGCGGCGCGCTTGATACCGCCCAGGGTGGTACGCGAAGCGTTGGAGTTGCCGGCGAACTGTTTCTCGAGAATCTGGTTGAGTTCTTTCAGGGCGGCCGGCTGCACGGTGTTGAGCGAGGAAACCCGCAGGATGATGTCCAGGCGCGCCTTGTGGTCGAAGTTGCCGAGCACTTCGCCGGCCTGGTCCGGGTCTAGGTAGGCCACGACGATGGCCTGGATCTGCGGGTGCTCGTAACGGATCACGTCCGCCACCGCGCGCGGCTCCATCCATTTCAGACTATCCAGGCCGCTGGTGTTGCCGCCCAGCAGGATGCGATCGATCAGGCCGTTGGCCTTGTCCTCGCCCAGGGCCTGGGTGAGCATCTTGCGCACATAGTCGTCGGAGCCCACGCCAAGACCGGTCTGATCGCCGACGATGTCGACGAACTCGCTCATCACCTGCTCGACCTGCTCGCGATGCACGTTGCCCATCTGCGCCATGGCCACGCCCACCCGCTGGACCTCTTTGGGGCCCATGTGGCGCAGCACCTGCGCGGCATCGGTAGACCCCAGGGACAGCAGCAGAATCGCGGCCTTGTCGACCCGGGTCAGTTTGGCGGTAGCGGCTCGATTGTCACTCATCTGCGTTAATCCACTCTTTCACGACCTGGGCCACTCGGCCCGGATCTTCTGCCACCAGACTCTTGATTGCGTTCAACTGTGCGTCATAGCCTTCGCTCGGGCTAGGCAGCAGGATACTTTGCGGACCGCCGAGGCTGACGCGGTCGTTGGCCAGCTCGCCATCCAGCCCGCCCATGCCGCCGAGTTCGACATCGCTGCCGAGCCCCGCCAGTTGCTTGCCCTTGCCGCCGCCGGTGATGTTGTTGAGCACCGGACGCAAGACGCCGAACACCAGGACCAGGATAAACAACACACCCAGGACCTGTTTCACGATGTCCCAGAACCAGGGTTGCGAATAGAACGGAATGTCGGCGATCACTTCACCGCGATCGGCCGAGAACGGCACGTTGATCACACTGACGCTGTCGCCACGACTGGCGTCGAAACCCACGGCATCCTGGACCAGGCGGGTGAAGCGCGCCAATTCGTCGGCGCTCCACGGCGCGCGGCTGGTTTCGCCGTTGGCCGGGTTGACCTTGACCTGATCGTCAACCACCACCGCGACCGACAGCCGGCTCAAGCGCCCTTGCTGTTGCTTGGTGTGGCTGATGGAACGGTCCAGCTCGAAGTTCTTGGTGGATTGTTGACGCTTGTCGTTAGGGTACGGCGCGAGCATCGGCTGACCGGTGGCCGGGTCCATGATCTGCTGGCCGTTGGCATCCAGCAGCGGTTGGCCAGGCTGCACCATGCCGGCGGCAGCGGTAGCGCCACCGGTGGTCTGCGGCGCGCTGGCCGGCGACGGCGGCTGGTTGCTCAGGGCGCCGGGAACGCCTTGCGGGCCCAGGCTGCTGGAGCGTTGTTCGTTGACCGACTGCTCGCTGCGCAAGGCCGGCTGATCGGGGTTGAACTGTTCGGACGTCGACTCGACCGCACTGAAATCCACATCGGCGGAGACTTCGGCCTTGTAGCGATCGTTGCCCAGAATCGGTTGCAGGATGTTATGCACCCGCTGAGTCAGCATGCTTTCCATGCGACGGCTGTAATCGAACTGCTTGCCGGCCATGGTCAACGCGGAGTTCTCCGCCTGATCGGACAGCAGGTTGCCTTTCTGGTCGACCACGGTGATCTGCGACTTGCTCAGCTCTGGAACGCTGGTCGCCACCAAATTGACGATGGCCACCACCTGGCCCGGCTCCAGCGAACGCCCGGAATACAGCTCGACCAGTACCGAAGCACTGGGCTTGCGCTCATCGCGCACGAACACCGAACTCTTCGGAATCGCCAGGTGCACACGTGCGCCCTTGACGTTGTTCAAGCTGGAAATGGTCCGCGCCAACTCGCCTTCCAGGCCGCGACGGTAACGGGTCGCTTCCATAAACTGACTGGTGCCCAGGCCCTGCTCTTTATCGAGAATTTCGAAACCGATGTTGCCGTCCCCCGGAGCCACGCCGGCAGCGGCCAATTTGAGGCGCGCGCGTGGCAGGTCGTCGGCCTTGACCAGCAAGGCGCCGGAGTTGGGTTCGACGGTGTAGGGAATATCGGCGGAGGCCAGGGTGTCCATGACCTGCTTGGCGTCCATGCCGGCAAGGCTGCCGTACAACGGACGATAGTCGGGTTGCTGGGACCACAACACCACGGCAAAACCAATCGCCACGCTGGCAGCCAGACCGACCATGAGGCCGACCTGACGCAACATGGTCATCTCGGAGAGGTTTTCCAGAAAGGACAAACCGAACAGCGGCGACTTGCCTTCTGTCGGAGCGGCCTTGGCCGGAACGTTATCGGCGACTGCTTCTGCCATGACTCAATCTCGTCCTTAAACCGGCATCTGCATGATGTCTTGGTACGCCTGAACCAGCTTGTTGCGTACCTGGGTCAATGCCTGGAAGGACACGCTGGCCTTCTGCGAGGCAATCATCACGTCGGTCAGGTCGACGCCGCTCTTGCCAATTTCAAAGGCGCTGGACAGTTGGCTGGAGGCTTGCTGAGTGTCGTTGACCTTGTTCACCGCCTGCCCAAGCATGTCGGAAAAACTGCTGCCGCTCACTTGCGGCACAGCGGCCGATTTCGGCTGAGCCATGGCGTCCATCTGCATGGCCCGCATGTCCAACATCAACCGATTAAATTCAATACCTTGGCTCATGGTCTACTCTCTCTGACGACCCGCAATTTTTTGACACTCACGCAGCGGTTACTGAGTGTTAGCAACAAGGGTGCCAGCTCCACGGCGACGCCGAACAAAAGCCGGCACGGGTCCAGTGTTAAACGATTCATGTTGCAAAAAGATAAGCCTCTACATCCATTCCGGCATCGCGCATCTGCGCCAACTTGTAGCGCAAGGTCCGCGGGCTGATCCCCAGGCGCTCGGCAGCCTCCTTGCGCCGGCCGCGCTCGGCCCGCAGGGTATCGATGATCATCTGGAACTCTCGGCGCCGCAAATCGTCGCCCAAGCCCCCCGCCGAATCCGCCGGCAGCGCCTCGACCTCCACCGGAACACCGCGCACAGGCAGCGCCACAACGGGTGCCATGACCGGCAGCGGCGCACAAGCCAGCGCCCCGCCCAGGCAGAAATCTTCCGGCTGGATCAGGCCTCCCTGCTGCAGGATCAGCGCTCGTTGAATGGCGTTGTCCAGCTCGCGCACGTTACCCGGCCACGGATAGGCGAGCAGGCACGCCTGCGCCTCGGCGGACAGACGTGCCGCCGCATGCTTCATTTTATTGACGTGCTTGCCTAGCAAGCGCTCGGCCAGCGGCAGAATATCGGCGGTGCGCTCACGCAGCGGGCGCCAAGCCAGGGGGAATACCGACAGCCGATAGTACAAGTCTTCGCGAAAACGCCCTGCCGCCACTTCTCCGGCCAGGTCACGGTTGGTGGTCGCCACTACCCGGATATCCAGGGTTATCGGCTTACGCGCCCCTACCCGCTCAACTTCGCGCTCCTGCAACACTCGCAATAACTTGGCTTGCAAGCCCAGGGGCATCTCGGAAATCTCGTCCAGCAGCAGGGTTCCGCCATCCGCCTGTTCGAACTTGCCAGGCTGGGCGGCGATCGCGCCGGTAAAGGCCCCTTTCTCATGACCGAACAGCGTGGCTTCGAGCATGTTGTCGGGAATCGCCGCGCAGTTGATGGCGATAAACGGCTGGCTGGCTCGCGACGACTGTTGATGGATGTAGCGCGCCAGCACTTCCTTGCCGGTCCCGGACTCACCCGAGATCAACACCGTGGAATCACTGCGGGCGACCCGCGCCGCCAACTCGAGCAACTGGGCGCTGGCCGGCTCGAATGCCACAGGCCCCTCGCCTTCCACCGCCCCCAGGCAACCCAGGGCATGCCGCGCCACAAGATCCAGCAGAGCCTTGGGCTCGAACGGCTTGACCAGGTAATCGGCGGCGCCTTGACGCATGGCGTCGACCGCACGCTCGACCGCGCCGTGAGCCGTCATCAGCAAGACTGGCAACTGTGGCTGGCGTGCCCGCAACAGGCCCAACAACTGATGCCCGTCCATGCCCGGCATATTGACGTCGCTGACCACCAGATTGAACGACTCGCCAGACACCGCCTCCAACGCCTCTTCCGCGCTGCCGACCGCCTTGTAGTCATGACCGGCCAACAGCAGCGTATCCGCCAGAGCCTCGCGCAATGCGCGATCGTCTTCAACCAGTAGAACCTTGATTGCCATTACCTTCACTCCACTCCTTGAGCGCCGCAGAACAGTGGCAGGACCACCAGCGCGCATGTACCGCGCCCAGGACGCGAGCGCAGCAGCAATTCTCCCTGATGGGCACGCGCCACCGCCTTGACGACCGTCAGCCCCAGGCCGGTTCCGGTGCTCTTGGTGGTGAAGAACGGCTCGCCCAGACGCTCCAGCACCGCCGCATCGATACCGCTGCCGCTATCGCTGACGCACAGCCGCAGACTGTTGCCACGGGTATAGAGATGGACTTTCAGACGCACCTGGCCAGCACTGGCCTGGATCGCGTTCTCGATCAGGTTGAGCACCGCGCCCACCAGGGTGTCACGATTGCACAGCAACTCGCCGGCATGGCTGTCGCATTGCCAGCGCACTGGCACATCCTGCACATGAGTCAGGGCCGCGGCCTGCAGCGATTGCAGCAACGCCTTTGGCGTCACACGGTCGGTCAGCGGCAGCTCGCCCCGGGCGAACACCAGCATGTCGCGAACCTGATGCTCCAGCTCGTGCAGCCGCTCCTTCAACCGCCCGGCAAAACGCTGCTGGGTGGCGACCGGCAGTTCCTGCTCGGTCAGATGGCTGGCATACAACAATGCGGCGGACAACGGCGTGCGAATCTGATGCGCCAGGGACGCCACCATGCGCCCCAGCGACGACAGACGCTCATGCCGGGCCAACTGGTCTTGCAGGCGGCGGGTTTCAGTCAGGTCGTTGAGCAACACCAACTGGCCCGGCTCGGCATCCAGCGAACGAGTGGCAATCGACAAGCGCCGCCCGTCTTTCAGCGAAACTTCATGACCGTCGTCTTCTCGCGGAGCGAAACAGCGGGCAATGACATGACGCCACAGCTCGCCTTCGAGGGGCAGGCCCAGCAGATCGCAAGCAGCAGGATTGGCTTCGCGGACAATGCCCTGGGCATCGATAACGATAACGCCGCCAGGCAACAGATCGAGGAGATTTTGCAGACGGTTGGCCAGACGCTCTTTTTCCGCCAGCTCCTGCATGCGCTGGGCACTGACCACCGCCAGCTCGCCCTTGAGCTCGGTCACCCGGGCCTCAAGCATGCTGTAGGAGTCGGTAAGCTGGCTCGACATCTGGTTGAACAAGGCAAAAGCCTGCTCAAGGCCAAGCCGGCTTGCCTGCTCTACGGACGACGATTGCCCCTGGGCTTCAGGGACAGGAGACATCTGGGCGGCTTGGGGCATCGTGCTCTCTCGCGTGGCTGACCGTCAGTTAAACGGAACGTTGAGAGAGACATAGCAATACCCGTGCCGAAAAAAAAACTGCCCGGTTTTCAACAGGTTAAAAAACAGGCGTCAATCATCCGCCTGTTCATCACCCTCGCGACGGCTCATACCGTACTTGCGCATTTTTTCCACCAGCGTGGTACGCCGAATGCGCAGACGCTCAGCCGCTCGCGCCACGATGCCATTGGCATCGTCGAGCGCCTGCTGGATCAACCCCTGCTCCAGACCGCCGAGATAGTCTTTCAGATCCAGGCCTTCCGGCGGCAGCATGGCCGTGGCGGCGAAGTCCGGCGTGTGGCCGTTGATCGCTACCCGCTCTTCCAGGTCGCTGCGCAGGCTGTCCACCAGTTGCTCGTCTTCGTCGTCGACGTAGCGGAATTTCTTCGGCAACTCGACCACGCCGATCACGCCGTAGGGATGCATGATCGCCATGCGCTCCACCAGGTTGGCCAGCTCACGGACGTTACCCGGCCAGCCATGACGGCAGAGCGACATGATTGCCGCGGAGTTGAAGCGGATCGACCCGCGCTTCTCGTGCTCCATGCGCGAGATCAGTTCGTTCATCAGCAACGGAATGTCTTCTACGCGCTCGCGCAGCGGAGCCATTTCGATCGGGAACACGTTCAGGCGGTAGTACAGGTCTTCGCGGAAACTGCCGACCTCGATCATGCTTTCGAGGTTCTTGTGAGTCGCCGCAATGATCCGCACATCGACGCTCTGGGTCTTGTTGCTGCCTACGCGCTCGAAGGTACGCTCCTGCAACACCCGCAGCAGCTTGACCTGCATCGGCAACGGCATGTCGCCGATCTCGTCGAGAAACAGCGTACCGCCATTGGCCAGCTCGAAACGCCCGGCCCGGCTGGTGATCGCTCCGGTGAAGGCGCCCTTCTCATGCCCGAACAGCTCGCTCTCCAGCAACTCGGCCGGAATGGCACCACAGTTGACCGGCACGAACGGTGCCTCGCGGCGCTTGGAGTGGTAGTGCAGGTTGCGCGCCACCACTTCCTTGCCCGTTCCCGACTCGCCGAGGATCAGCACGCTGGCATCGGTATCCGCCACTTGCTGCATCATCTGCCGCACATGCTGAATCGCCCGACTGGTGCCGACCAGGCTGCGGAACAGGTTGGGTTCGCGATGGCGACCGCGCTCACGGGCCTGATCGTACATTTCACGATAGACCTGGGCGCGGTGCAGGGAGTCGAGCAGCTTGCTGTAGCTGGGAGGCATTTCCAGGGTGGAAAGCACTCGACGGCGCTGGTCCTCTGGTAGGTCGATGGAAGAATTATCGCCCATCAACAAAACCGGAAGGAACTCATCCCAGGTTGAGAGTGTCTTTAACAGGCCCAGAAGTGCGCCAGGAGCATTTACAGTCCCAATGAGGACACAGATCACTTCACGACTTGATGACAATGAGCCGACAGCCTGCTGCCAGTCATGGCTCCCGCAGGGTAAATTTTCTTCGCCAAGAAAATTTAAAATCACCGCCAGGTCGCGGCGGCGGACGCTATCGTCATCAATCAGCAGAATTTTGGTTTCACGCCACATGCAATAGCAACTTCCCTAGTCAACTCAATGCCCGAAATCAAGGCAAGCTAGACGCTTGTAGGCATTTTGAGCCTGGTAGACGTCTGAAATCAGAAAACAGCCACTAGTTAAGTCAAAAAAGCGTGCACAGTCAAATTTATGGCGCACTGGATTCGGATTAACTGAGGGGTTAATTAACCGAACAGATGGTAAACCTTTGCCGCGTTCTGTGCTTGATGGATCTGCGACATCTCGTCGACTATTGCCTGACGCTCCCCCGTCGTCACCTCCAGAAGCTGCCGATAGACCCCCAGCAGCTCCTGCAGATTCTCCCGTAGCGCAGCTTCATCTTCCGGAGATTCACTCAAGATGTCTTCCATGCAGGAACGGCAAGCCAGGTCCAACTGACCGATCGCTTCCCAATTACGCTCGGCCAAGGCGGCGACCAGTGCCTCACGGGTTTCTTCGATACGCTGCAATACAAGACTCATGGTGATCTCCTCAGAATTGCGGACCCGGCGCAGCGATGGCGTCCCAACCTTCCTTGACGGTCCGCAACAGCTCAGCGACCTCGTCGAGAATCTTTGGATCGGTCTTGATGTTCGCCTCGGTGAGACGCGTCATCATGTAGGTATACAAGTTGTCCAGTTCACCCAGGGTCTCCGCCGAGTTTTCCAGATCGAGCCCTTCGCGCAAGCCGCCGATGATGCCGATGGCCTTGCTGATGAACACACCCTTGCCGGGAATGTCCTTGCGCTCCATCGCACCTTTGGCCTGGGCAATACGATCCAGGCCACCCTCCATCAGCATCTGCACCAGACGATGGGGGCTGGCTTCGGAAGTCTGCGCCTGGCCACCAACCTTCTGGTATTGCCGAAGGGCTAACATCGGGTTCATGTCGTACCTCATCAAAACTCAAGGGTTTGTATAACCAGCGTATCGACGCTGCGTCAAAAAACTTTAGATCGAAAGCCAAAAGCCCGGAACGCTGCAAACGTCGCCGGGCTTTTGGCGCCTTGCATCGATCAGCCTTTCTGCTGCGCGGTCAACGCCTCGAACATGGAGGTAATGTTACTGGCCGTGGCTTTGAGCTTGCCTACCAGGGTATCCATGTCGTTGTACTTCTTGGTCAGTGTCGCCGTCAGGGTCTCGATACGACGATCCAGGGCCTCCTGGTCCGCGGCCAGCTTGGCCTTGGTCTTGTTCAGCGCAGTCGTACGCTGATCGAGAATGCCACCGGTCTGGGCAAAAGGCTCGATGGCCTTGTCCATGCGGTCCAGCAAGCCGTTGGTGCCTGTGAACAGGGTCTGCACTTCGCCACCGAGCTTCTTGTCGTTCA
This sequence comes from Pseudomonas chlororaphis, assembly GCF_001921865.1. Lineage (GTDB taxonomy): Bacteria > Pseudomonadota > Gammaproteobacteria > Pseudomonadales > Pseudomonadaceae > Aquipseudomonas > Aquipseudomonas chlororaphis_D. Next base: position 102,912 of record NZ_MSCT01000008.1, on the reverse strand, counting down.
TCGCCGCAGTGAACTTGGTGCTATCGAAGTCCAGAGCACCAGTCTTCTGGTTGGTGGTAATCCCCAACTGTGCCAGTACGGTCAGCTTGTCGCCCGCCCCCACTTCCGACAGCGGCGCACGAATAGCCGCCAGGATCGAGCGTGGCAGCGCGTCGCCAGTCAGTTGGGCTGCAACGGTCGGCTTACCGTTGTCATCGAGAGACGGCTTGGTCAACGCGGTAACGCTGTTGGCAACCGCGTTGTAGGCATCGACGAACTTCTGGATCGATGCTTTCAGGCCATCGGTGTTGGCCGCGACGGTGATGGTCGAGGTACCAGGAGCGACCAGGTTGAACGTCATCCCGGAAACTGCCTTGTCCACCGCGTTGCTCTTGCTGGTCAGGGCCATGCCGTCGATGGTGAAGTTGGCATCCACCGCCAACGCGCCAATCGCCCCAGCCGAAGTAGCGGTCATTGGAGAGCCCGAGGTCCCGACAACGTTGGTACCATCGATTTCCAGGCCGGCAATGCCGCTCAGGGAAATATCGGAGCCCGCGCCAGTCTTGGTCGAACCCACAACCAGACGCGACCCAAAGGAGTCGGTCACGATGTTCGCGCTGATACCGGCGCTCTTGAGCGAAGCGTCGGCGTTGATCGAGTCGCGCACCGACTGCAGGGTCGCGCCGGCTTTTACATCGAGATTGAAGTTAGTGCCACCTTGACTGATTTTCAAAGTACCAGTCGGAATAGCGCTTGTCGTACCGCCCGCAAAAGCAGCACTGGTCACTTTCGAGGAGGTCGCGAGATTACCGACCGAGACGACATAGTTGCCGTTGACCGCGGTATTGCCAGCGACCGCCGTCACGTACTTGGTATCGGAAGAAGTGGCTGCGTAGCCGGGGAACTGTGGATTGCTCTTGCTGCTGAGTTCGGTAATGGTGGTCCGAAAGGTCGACAACAGCGATTTCAAAGTGCCGATGCCGGAGATGCTTGCGGTGTTGGTCGCAGTTCCCCGGTCGATCTGACCTTGCTTGGCCGCTTTGTCAGCGTTCACCAAGGCTTTGACGATAGCACCGGTGTCGAGGCCGGAGCCTAGACCGGTACCCGGTAGAATTGGACTTGCCATGGAGATCTCCCTTCAGTGTGTCGCCGGTCTTTTGACCTTTACAACGCCCAAAAGAACATAGCAACAAATTTCATGCCAGCTGTCAGACTTTGGCACTGAACAACAGGCTGCTCGCATCATTCAAACTATTGGCCAACTTCAGGACTTCTTCGTTGGGGATCTGGCGGATCACCTCACCGGAGTCACTGGCAATGACTTTGACTACAACCTTGCCGGAGGGCTCGTCGATCGAGAACTCCAGGTTGCGCTTTACCGACTGTACAAACTTTTCAATTTCCGCGACGGCCATTTTCAGTTTGTCCTGCTCGGATTGTTGCGCTTGTTGATTCTCTTCTTTCTTGGCAGCCGATAGCGCCACGACGTCAGCTTGAGGCTTCTCCACCGGCTTTTCAGCAACAGGCGTCACTGGCTTGGCCGCTGGATAAGACAAGTTCAGCTTCACGCTCATATCCATGTCCATCACCTCTTAACGTAAAAAGCGAGAGAGCACGACTTGCGTACTCCCCCGCCCAAGCTTAGTCAGCTATTACTGAAGCAGTTTCAGTACAGCGGATGGCAGCTGGTTGGCCTGGGCCAGAACCGAAGTGGAAGCCTGTTGCAGAGTTTGCTGCTTGGTCAGCTGTGCAGTTTCAGCAGCGAAGTCGGTATCTTGTACGCGACCCAGTGCAGCACTGGCGTTTTCATTGATGTTCTGCAGGTTGGAGATGGTGCTGGTCAGACGGTTTTGTGCAGCACCGAGGTCAGCACGGCTGGCGTTGATGGTTTTCAGCGCGCCTTCGATCGCGGTAACAGCGGCCGAGAAGTTGGTTTCGGCAGTAGCACTGTCGGAACCGGCGATGGTGATAGCCGAACCCACACCCAGGGTGTTTGCGTCGAAGCTGGCGCTCAGGGTCATGGTGATCTGGTTGGTGCTGCCAGTGTTGGAGCCGACCTGGAAGGTCATGGTGCTGGCGGTACCGTCGAGCAGGTTCTTGCCGTTCAGGTTGGTACTGCCCGAAATACGGGTCAGTTCCGCGCTCATCTGCGAGAACTCTTTGTTCAGAGCGTCACGGTCGTCGGAGCTGTTGCTGTCGTTTCGCGACTGGACGGCCAGTTCACGCATACGCTGCAGAATGTTGGTTTGTTCCTGCATCGCGCCTTCAGCGGTCTGGGCGATGGAGATACCGTCGTTGGCGTTTTTGATCGCCATGGTCTGACCACGGATCTGCGAAGTCATGCGGGTAGCGATTTGCAGGCCGGCGGCGTCGTCTTTAGCGCTGTTGATTTTCAGACCGGAAGACAGACGAGTCATCGAAGTCGACAGTGCATCGGAAGCCTTGTTCAGGTTCTTCTGAACGCTCAACGATGTGACGTTGGTGTTTACGGTTAAAGCCATGACGAATTCCTCGTTGGTTGGATACTGCGGCTTCCGGCCCTGGCAACCGCCGGGTGTGGCCTAGAGAACCTTCGTAATAGTTATCGTCGCCATAGCAGGTTGCTTGAGGCTTTTTTGAAAAAAATTTACTAGCAGACGGCCACCCCTAATAAAACAAGGGTTTAACCCACAAAAAGCGATAAAAATGGCGCCAGAAAAACTGCCACCCCAAAACCGGGACAAAAAAAAGCGCCGCCGGCATGACCGGCAGCGCTTCTATATAAGCCCGAAACGTCAGTCGCGATGGATGATCGCCGAACCCCAGGACAAGCCGACACCAAAGCCGCTGAGGGCCACACGCTTCCAGGTGGAAGGCAGGACATGCCGCTCCAGCAGCAACGGAATGCTCGACGACACGGTATTGCCAGTCTCGACCATGTCCTTGATGAACTTCTCCGGCTCGCCCTCGAAACGCCGGGCCACTGCGTCGACAATCGCCGCGCTGCCCTGGTGGATGCAGAACGCGTCGATCTGGCTTTCCTCCAGCCCCGACTCTTCCAGCAGCTCGTGCAGGTGCGCTGGCACCTTCAACAAGGCGAAGTTGAAGACCTGGCGGCCGTTCATGAAGAACACCCCGTCGCTGACCTTCAGGTGCGGCGCCCCGGAACCGTCGGTGCCGAACTTGGCCTTGCCCAACTGCCAGGGCGCGCCGTCGGCCATCCAGGTCACAGTGGCCGCATCGCCAAACAGCATGGTGGTATTGCGGTCTTCGGGATCGACAATCTTCGAGTAAGGGTCGGCGGTCACCAGCAGGCCGTTTTTTAGGCCCGCAGCTTCCATGAAGCCTTTCATCGCGTACAGGCCGTAAACGTACCCGGAACAGCCCAGGGAAATATCGAAAGCGGCCACATGGGTCGGCAGGCCCAGCTTGTCCTGAACGATGGCGGCAGTGTGAGGCAAGCCTTCTTCGTCACCGTTTTGGGTCACGACAATCAACGCGTCGATAGCATCGCGCTGCAACTGCGGATTATTGGCGAACAAGGCATTCACCGCTTCCACACAAAGATCAGAGGTTTCCTGCGCAGCCTCTTTGCGCGGCAGGAATGCCGAACCGATCTTGCCCAGGATGAACTCTTCATCCTTGGCGAACTTGGCACCCTGAGCGTAGTTATCCACACCGGCAGTCGGCACGTAACTCGCTATGCTTTTTATGCCAATCATCATGGCTTCCCGATCATAAACTGCGACTAGGTTCACCCCGAAAAGCTCAGGGGCGCATCAAAAAGTTGATTTCCGGTGCAGACTTATCGCCCGCACTCAGGAACACAATACAGTGAAGATGCACTTTATGACCTATGCGTCACGCCGTTAAGCCCACGAATGCGATTTTTCATACCGGCTACGCATCCGGCTCAGTCTGGCAGCCGGATAGCGCACCCTTCCAAAAAGCCCGGATCGGTCAAGATTCCGTCGCACCGGAATTGATCTTGCAGGGCACAGCCGTCTGTAGAGATGCCCTCCTGATCGGCTGTCGTGACCGGGTGATCGGTACAGCTCAAGAGCTCAGCGGGCGGTCGAGGTTCCAGTCCACCATGCTATCGATGGACTCATCCAGCGAAGTCCAGACATCCAGGCCCAATGCTCGCGCCTTCTGGATATCGGGCACGTAGTAAGAAACCACAGAACTACCCTCCCCTGCCTTCGGCATGATGATGGGTGTTTGCGGCGCTACCCGAGCCACAACTCTGTGGGCCAGTTCGGCGATGCTGAGGCCCTGGTCGGACCCCACGTTGTAGGCATGTCCGCTCTGCCCTCGCACCAGCAGCGTCAACAGCCACGCCGCCAGATCGGCACCGTGCAGATAGCTGCGCACAGACAGGCCAGTCGACTGCATCACCAGCGCTTCCCGACCGATGGCATCCCTGATGAAGTTACCGATTGCAAAATGCGCGTCCAGAGGAAGCCCAGGCCCCGAGAAGGCAAAGCAGCGTGTCAGGATGCATTCCAACCCATGCCGATCCGCGTACAGCGCCGCCAACGTTTCCTGGGCCCGCTTGGCTTCGGCATAAGCGCTGCTGGCCAGAAGGCTGTTGCATGCAGACATATGGGTTTCTGGAACAGGTTGCGAGGAACTGATCGCGCCGTACTGCGCCCCCGTCCCGGTGAACAGAACACGCTTGGCCCCCGCCCTCACAGCCAGATCAAGTACATTGCGCGCCCCCTGCAAAATCGTATCGAAGATGCGCAACGGGTCGGCATGAGCCCCCGCCAGGGTATCGGTGGCAGCATGAATGACCATGTCGACCGGTCGCAGCTCAGGCACCTGAGGCAACGCCTGGACGTCACCTTGCAACCAGGTGATCCAGCCGCACTGACGGTATTGCGGATGCTCGCCGAGAAAGCGCTCAGGCGACCGGGACACCGCGGTGACCTCGATGCCCGCGCCTTCCCTGTTCAAAAAGGCAATCAGCGCCAGCAGCCATTTGCCAAAAAAACCCGTGCTCCCGGTAATCAGCAAATGCTTGCCGCGCAACTCTCGGCTGGCATCCAGGTGCTGGCTGATCCGTTGCAGATCGCGCAGCACCACCTGGGAATCCAACGTTACCTTCATGCTTTGTACACCCCTGCCAGCCTGAACGCAGGCGTCGTATTAAAGGAGATCGGTCCGCCAGGCTGTTGCGCCGCAACAGCCTGCAACGGGTTCACGGAGAGGGCGCGAATCAAGCCGGCAGCCAGATATCGCGCCAGGTTTTCAGATGCAAGCCGTCGAGTAGCCATCGGCTGCGAACGCACTGTTGCAGCGAGTCGCCCAGGCGTTGCGCCGCATCCAGATCCGCCATATGGGAGCGAATCGCGTCCATCCAGGGCGCCGCCCCATCCTTGACCAGAGTCACTGGTAAATCGCCGCGATGCGGCTCGAGGTCGCTGCCGATCACCGGGATACCTAACGCACCGAACTCCAACAACCGCTCGTGACTGCGGCAACGGTTCAACAAGGTGTTCTGCAGGGGCGCCAGGGCAAAATCGAGATTCAGCGAAGCCAGCCTCGCCGCATACCCCGCGTCTACGTCCGTATGGACCTCATGGACAAAAGCCCGCAAGTGAGTCGGACAATGGCCGATCAGCACCCAATGAACGTCATTGGCCAAGGCTTTTATGACATCGGCAATCAGCTCGAGGTCATCTGGCCGGGCTCCGCGTGCCGACAGGCCGACACGAGGCTTGTCGCCAGCCTGGCGTTTGCTGCTCAAGCCAATCCAAGGCTGCGGATCGAGGCGAGTCTTGAGGATCTGCACATCGGGATTGAAGCCCTCGAAAACCTCGGCAAGCATGTCGGAGGCAACCACCAGGCGATCCATGAAACCCAGGCCCTGTCGCAAGGCATCCAGTACCTGCGGGCCATGGTTTTCCCTGTTGAACCCGGGCATGGGCGTATCGGGCAGATAGCGATCCAGCTCATAAACCTTGAAGGCCTGGGAGAAAACCTTCATCCGGCGCATGGCCTCTATCTGCGCGCCTTCAACGTGCCGTTGCAGCACCACACTGTCTGGAGCGAAGCGGGCCAACTCCGCTACCGACATCAAGTCGCGAACAACAGCGCCGTCGATCAACCCCTCGCTACGCAAGGCATTGAACGGTTGAATAAGCCTCGACTGCCCATCGACGGCGCCTCTCGCAGGATGCGCCAGAATTTTGGGCGCAGAGGCTCCAGCGATCGAGAGCGGCAACGACCATGCGCTATCAGCGAGCTTGAAAGCGCCGCCAGCGGCCAGGGACAGGTTCTTGTTGTAGGCCGGATCCTGAGCCAGGACCGCCAGCCAGCGCTGGTACATCAGGTCGTCCTGGTCGGCGTTGGCCGCTGACACCTGCGGATCGCCGATAAACAGCCTGACCCTCGGCGTCCAGACGTTCATATAGCCGGCTTGAGAAAGCTTCAGGCAAAGGTCCGTGGGCGCCCAGGACGCCATCGTCTCATCGAAGCCGCCTGCTGCAACGAACAGTTCTCGACGCACCATCACGCACTGCTCAGCCACGGCGGAACAATCTTGATCGACCTGCAAACGCTGCATGTAACCAGGCTCATCGGGCCCATTCAGGAAGGGATCGCCCACCGCCGCGCCCAACCCCAACACCAAACCGGCATGACGGATCCTGCCGTCGCCGCCGAGCAGCTTGGCCCCCACGCACCCGACTTCAGGACGCATGGCGTGGTTGAGCAATTGCTGCAGCCAGTCCTTGCCGACTACACCGACGGTGGAGTCGAGGAACAACAGATAATCGCCACTGGCCTGGTTGCACGCATGATTACGAATCGCAATCGGCGACGCTTCAGCCTCGTACCTCAATACCTGCAGCTGGGCAACGCCCAACTGCTCGATACCGGACAACCAGTCCACCATCGCCGAGTCCTGGTTGCCGCGGTCCAGCAGCAAGACTTCGAAATGACTGTACGTGGTATTTTCCAACAGGCTGTCCATGCACAGTTGCGCCTGCGGGAGCTGGCCGTCGAGCAGAATCACAATGCTGACGCGCGGCGTTTGCGCATGGCCGTAATCAATCTGGTAGTGGCCAGGCTGAGGGGCGTTCACTTGAGCATGGTCATAACCACGCTGCTGCAAGTGTTGCGCGATGACCCCGCGCTCCTCGGCCAGGTCCTGGGCAGGCACAGCGTCGCTGATCAGCAACGGCTCGCTGATATGCCCAAGCCCCTCGACACCGCCGGATTCGATCAGGCGCAAAATGAACTGAAGCTCGAAGGCGTCCTGACAATCATCGGCAAAACCGCCCATCTCTTGCCACGTATCGCGCCGCAACAGCCAATGCCGGGAAAAACCTGCGGGGTAGCTGAGCAAGAGATCCAGGTTGAAATCGGGCCGAAGTGCCGCTTCGAAGCTGTTGTGGCCGACCCGGACGACTTCATCCGCGTAAACAGCCCGGTATTCGCCCATTTGCGCCAACTGCAACGAGGTCATCAACAGGCCGGCAGCGGTGAACTCCTCCCCCGCGTGAACCACGACCAACCAATCGCACGCGCTTTCGCGGACGAGCTGGTTAATCGCCTCGACGCAATTGTCGCCTGGCTTGAGGCCATGAGCTCCCGAACGACCAGGGCTGGCGTTGGACACGATCAACGGAACGGTCGAAACCGCCCCGCCCGCGCAGGCCGCCAGACTGTTCAGCGTGCGGGCTAGCAAATCGTTATGGCCCTGAAGATCGAGAACGACCACACCGATGTTCGGGACATGGCCTTGCGCAATAGCGGGGGCCGCCTGCAGTTGCCGGGCTGCCTGGTCTCGCGCTTCGAGCCGCTTGGCAACGCCGCGTTCAAGCTTGGCCTTTCTGGAGGTCAAGGCGGCGTTCTGCGTCGTCTCGATGAACAGATCGAGCGCCTTCCAGAAAGCGACTTCCTGCTTCTCCAGGCTTTCCCTCAACAAGGGCAACGTTTGCCGGGCGCGCTCGATTTCCTGGGACGAGGTTCCCCAGGCCACCCCGTAATTTCCAGTCTCTTCGGAAGAGAAATTCAACGGTGCGCCTTTACCCGGAATGACCACGCCGATACACCCACAGAGCGCGGCCTCCGCCGAAAGGGCCGTCGTCGCCGAGGAGTAAAAGAACTCGCTGGTCTGGAAGATCTCCACCAGCCCTTCCCAGGTATCCGGGTAACTGCCGGTAATCTCCACCGCGTCGGCGGGCAGGCTGTCTTTATCGATCCCCGACCCCGTGCGTCCCTGGTAGTAGCAGATCTTGCCCGGTATGCGCCGGGCCGGATCCTCAGGCAACGTGAAGACATTGAGGTCGATAGGCTGAAGAAACATCACATGCTCTTCAGGCATGCCCGGTAATAACAGCCCCTTGGTGAAGGCGAACATGATGTCGTCTTCGCCGTAGTTCTTGCCTCCGGCGAGGAACCCGGGCGTATTCAATAGATACCGGACCACGACGTCACCGCCCAGCGGATTGCCGCTGGTGACTTCCGGGTAAACGACGATCGGCTCCAGACCCTGTTGTTTATGCAAGGCAATCATTTGATTCGTCAGCGGTGGCGTCATCAGTTCCGGATTCAGAACATTCGCCACGATAAACGCTTCATACCCGGAGCGATTCAATACATCGCAGAGCATGTGCATGACCCGGATACCCGCGGAATTTCGTCGGTAGTCCGGCGCAAGAAGATAATAAGGATTGGGCCGTGGAGCATATAACGAACGAATCATGGACACACCCGATGCTGGATATTGCGAAAAAACCGTCTTCAAAAAACGCAACGCCCGAACAGACGCGGGCGTTGCACTACCTCAATAGAAGTACAGGGTGATGTCGTGAAGAATGTCTGCGTAGTGCCGAATGCCTACGCGATAATCCGGCCTGATCGACGTCACCGTATCGATCAACTTCCAGAAGTCGTCTGCCCGGTGATAGGCACAGACGGCCAATACCGGCTTTTCACGCCGAATAACCGCCGTCGCGCCAAGCAGCGCCCTCTCTTCCATGCCCTCGATGTCCAGCTTGAACAGCCCGACCTTGCCAGGCACCAGCTGTTCCAGCGGCACGCCCTGGATATAAGACGTTATGTTGCCGGGAATCGGCCCGGTCACTTCGCCCGCCAGGTTGCACGACAGCACCGGATCGTACTCGAAACGGCTGTAGTCGCTGTCCAGGCCCATGTTGAACAGCAGCACATGAGGCCGATCCGAAAAACGCTTCAGGGCCGCGTAGTAGGGAGCCATCTCCGGCTCGAACAGGTAAGCGCGTTCAACCGGACCGAAATGACGCTCCAGCGACGCCAGGGTGTCGCCATTGAAGGCACCGGCGTCGACAAAGTGACGCGCTTGTTCGGCACTGACAAAGGCGCTGTCGAAGTACTCGTCGGCGAACGGCGACTTGTGGGCGTCGGCCGGCTCGATCGACAGCGACATACGCATCTCGATCAGCCCGTTGAATGCCTGCCTGGATTGCTCATCGCCCAGGCGCAGGAAGGCCGACAGGTAGCGCAGGGGGCCTGCCAGGGTGTCATGGGGCAGGTTGGCGAACGTAGGCTCCGGGCCATGCGCCGAATCCGTCGCGTACAGGAACTCATGGAAGTTCACTACCCGAGCGCAACGATCCTTGATTTGCCGGATGATGTCGTTGCTGTAGCGGCCGCTGGCAACCACCACTACCGCGTCGGACAGGTCGATGGCCGTCGGGTGGAACACTTCGATGCCGTCCAGGCGTTGCCCGGCCTTCGCCGGATCGTTGTCCAGCAGGCCAGCCACGGTAATCCCCACGCGTCGCGCGTCGTTGACCACCGACTGGCCGATCCGGTGGGCGCCGAATACATGGATACCCTTGCTCATCGCGGCCAGCAGGCCGCGCTTGTGCTCGGCCAGGCGGGCCGCCTCGTCATGGCCTTCCAGCAGCCGATGCAGCGCGGGAAACTCCGGCAACCGCGCCAGCACCGCCAGGTCTTCCGGCCCGCGCAGCAAAACCGCGTCGACCGCCTCCGACAGGGGCGCCTGGCTCAGGCGTACGGGGACCGACACCCCGGAGGACAGCAGCAGCGTCTGGGTGCGGCCGGCCACCCATTGGCTTGTCGATTGCAATTCAAAATTCATCAGCGTCTCCAGCGTGAAAGTGGGGCGTCACCAGGTACTGCGCCCACCGTCGACAATAAGGTTGGCACCATTCATGTAACTTGATGCGTCGGAACAGAGGAACGCCAGCGCCCCGCGATACTCATCGACTTTGGCCATGCGCCCCATGGGAATCAGCTGGCTGAGCTTGCCCAGGAAAACATCGTTCTGCCCGGCGTATACCCCGCCCGGCGACAAGGCGTTGCAGCGCACGCCCTGCTCGCACCAGTAGGTGGCCAGGTATTTGGTCAGCCCGATCAGGCCGTGCTTGACCACCGAATAAGTCACCGGCTTGACCGGCTGCTCGTCCGCAGCCTTGCCCTCGACCCGGTACAGCCGCTGATCGGGAGCGATGACCCCCAGGTCCGAGGCGATATTGATGATCACCCCAGCGCCCTGCTCGGCCATGCGCGCACCGAAGACCTTGGCGCAATTGAAGGCGCCACCCAGGCCGACGTCGAGATCCTGGCGCCACTGCTCCCAGGGGAAGTGCTCCAGCCGCGAGAACTCCTTGCCATCGTTGCCTTCGACCTTGGGGTTGCGCGCGGCATTGTTGATCAGGATGTCGACCCGGCCATGCTGCTCCAGCACGGTGGCGCAGGCGGCGCTCACACTGTCGGCATCGGTGATGTCGACCGTCAGGCACAGCGCCTCGACGCCGAGTTCGTCATGCAACCGCGCACGATTGCCCGCCAGGGCCTCGGAGTTGATGTCCAGCAGCACCGCAATGCCGCCAAGATCGGCGACCGTCGCCGCATGCTGGTAACCCAGCATGCCGCCGCCGCCCGTGATGACCGCGACCCGGCCGTTCAGGTCGAACAGGTTGGACGTTGCGTTTTTCATGATCTGAGTTGTCCTCCGTCGACCACGTACGTGGCCCCGGTAATGAACGCCGCCAGCGGCGACGCCAGATAGGCTGCCAAGCGTGCGACGTCGCCTGGCGTGCCCAGGCACCCCAGGGCCACGTCCCTGGCCAGCATCGACTCGACCGCCCCGCGGTCCTGCTTGAGCTTGCGGTCCCAGACCGATCCCTCGAACAGAATGTTTCCCGGGGCGATGCTGTTGATCCGCACGCCCTGGCGCCCGAAGGCCCGCGCGCCATTGCGCACATAGCTTTCCAGGGCGGCCTTGGCGGCGGCGTATGGCACGGGGCAGCCGAGCGCCTCGATACCGCAGATGGAAGAGATGCAGATGACGTTACCCTTGCTGGCCGCCAATGCGTCGGTGGCCGCCCATACGGCGTTGGTCGTCGAATGCAGGTTGATGTCCAGCACGCGCTGCCATTCGCTCGGGTGCTCCTGGCCGGGCGGCACGGAAGCGCCGCTGCCGACATTGCACACCAGGATGTCGAGCCGACCGTGAACCGCTATGACTTCGGCGATCATCGCCTGGCAGGCCGCCGGCTCGCGCACGTCGGCCAGCACCGATTGCGCGCCAGGCAGTTGGGCCTGCGCCGCACGCAGGCGCTCGGGGTCACGGCCATTGAGCACCACCTGGCAACCCTCTTCGGCCAGTTGGCGGGCAATGGCCAGCCCGATGCCCGAAGAGGAACCGGTGACCAGGGCCACCTTGCCGCCAAGCTCAAGATTCATGGGTGTTCCACCAAGCCTGGGTCATGTCGCGGTAGCGAGCGACAGCCCCCGCATGGTCGCCATCGTCGGCCCGCGCCGTCTGCAAGATGAAATGGCCGGTATAGCCAGTCTTGTGCAGTGCCGCGAACACTTGGTCGAAGTCGGCGTTGCCGGTCCCCAGGGGCACGGTAGTGCCGGCCAGGACCCGATCCTTGACATGCACGTTGTAGATCCGCGCCCCATAGGCAGCAATTTCTTCCGTCGCGCAATAGCCCAAGGCGGCGCTGTTGCCGATGTCGTAGTTGATACCGAAGGCATCGGCGGGAAAACGAGCGATGAAACGCGCCAGGCGCTCGGCAGAGAAATCGGACTCGAACACGATCTTCAAGCCGCCCTCGACCAAGCGCTCGCGCAGCGGCAGCAGGCCTTCGAGCAAGGCCGCTTCCTCTTCCGGGCAGGTCAGCGAACCGTTATCGACCAGCGGGATCAGTACATAGACGATGCCGACGCTCTGGGCGGCATCCAGAATCGCCTCCAGGTCTTGCAGCAGGCTGGCCCGCTCCGCGCCCTGGGCCTTGTAGAAAGGCGCCTGCATAAAGCAATCGCCAGTCAGCGAAAGGACGCGCAGCCCATGGGCCTGGCTCAACTGGTTGATACGCTGGCGTCCGGCCTCGGTCATCAGCGGGTTTTCGTACAACCGCTCCTGATCCAGGGTCCACTCCATCAAGCGTACGCCGAGGCCTTGCGCGACCTCGAATTCCGAGGCCCAGTCGCGCCAGGGAAACGCCTGGATCTTTCCATCCACCCGATCGCACAGGCGGCCTTGCATAAAGCCGATTTCCATCACAACCCCTTGGCCGACCAGCCGCCGTCGACATGCAGATCGGTACCCGTGACATAGCTGCTGGCGGGCGAGGCGAGAAACACCGCCGCGCCTGCCAGTTCCTCGACCCTGCCCCAGCGCCCGAGCATCGTGCGCCCGGCGCGGGCCGCGTTCAGCTGCGGATCGCTGTAGCTACCGTGAGTCATCGCCGTATGCACATAGCCCGGTACGATGTTGTTCACCCGGATGCCCTGGCTGCCCAGGTCGAGCGCCAATGCGCGGGTCATCGCCGCCAGCCCGCCCTTGGACGCGACATAACCGGGGTTGCCGGGAAAACCCAGCCCGGCGCCAATGCTGGTGACGTTGATGATCGACCCTCGCCCGTGGCGCTGCATGTGCGGCACGGCCGCGAGGCAGCAGGCGTAGGCCGCCGTCAGGTTCAGTTCCAGGGTGCGCTGGAAGCTGACCATCGGATCGGCGTCCGGGGTGCCCGGCAAGGTGATGCCCGCGGCATTCACCAGGATGTCGAAACGACCATGGCACTCGGCGATTTCGGCCAGCAGCGCCTTCACCTCGCCGGCCTCGCGCGCGTCGCACGGTCGATACTGGAAGGCGCCAGGCGCCTGTGTCTCAGCCGAGCGGCCAATGCCGTAGACGATGGCACCGGCCTCGCCCAGGCCATTGGCGATGGCCGCGCCGATTCCGCGAGATGCGCCGGTCACCAGGGCGACCTGGCCATCGAGCCGGAAGCTATCGAGTACATTCATGCTCATGCTCCTTGCGCGTCCAGGGGCCAGTTCTGGGCGAACTCTTCACGCGAAAGGAAGGGATACAGATCCTCCAGGGCACCCGATTCGGGCTTGCCCTGGGCGTTGATACGGGTCATCACCCGCGGAATGCGCGGTTCTTCAACCTGGACCATCACCTCACAGACCACCGGGCCTTCGCGGTCGAGCACTTCGCGCAGGCGGGCGTCGAGGTTGGCGTGCCCCTCGATCAAGGCATAACCCACGCCATAGGCCTCGGCCAGCTGACGCAAGTTCGGCAGCTGCAGGCCGCTCTCGGCGTCGGCCCCCACCAGCAGCTTGAAGTGCGCGCTCTGCGAGGTGCGGATGGACGCGTAGCCCTGGTTGTTGACCACAAAGCATTTGACCGGCAGGCGCTGCGCGGCCAGGGTCGCCAGCTCCTGCACGTTCATCTGCAGGCCGCCGTCGCCTTCCACGCAGATCGTCTGCCGACGGCCCGAGGCCAGGCAGGCGCCGATGGCCGATGGCACACCGAAGCCCATGGAGCCGGTCCCGCGGTTATGGAAGCAGCGCTGGTGTTTCTTCATCCGCAGGCTCAACAGGAACAGCTCGGCGGCGAACCCCGAACTGCAAGGCGCGATCACATCGCCCTCGCCAAGCAGCTCGGACAGCCGATCGGTGAAGTGGTACATGCTCACACCCTGGCTGTCGTCGGCGTGCTCGGGCTGCAGCAGCGGATAACGCTGGCGCCAGTCGGCGATCTGCGCGAGCCACGCCGAATAGTCCGGGAGAGGCTCGGCGGCGACGCCGGCGACCAGCGCCTCGATGAACGGCTTGACGTCCGCCACCACCGGCACCTCGATTGGCATTTGCAGCTTGGCAATTTCCGCCGCGTCGATGTCGACCACCACTTTCTTGGCGAAGGGGGCGAAATGCGCATGGTTGTAGGCGGTCAGCGCCATGTCCAGGCGCGAGCCCAGCACGATCAGCAGGTCGCAATTCTGCAGGGTGAAGTTGGCCCAGCGCGGCGCGATCGAACCCGGGCGTCCGCCGTAAAGCGGGTGCTCGTCCTCGATCACATCCATGGCCAGCCACGTCGGCATGATCGGCACGCCTGCGCCTTCGACCAACGCATTGAAGGCATCGATGGCCCCGGCCATGCGAATGCCGCTACCGGCGATGATGCCTGGACGCTTGGCGCTCTTGAGCAGTTCCAGGGTACGGGCGACCGCCGCGCTGATGTCAGGCGCGGCGACGGGCGCGGGCAATGTTGCCCGACGCAACGCCTGGGGATCGATTTGCGCGGCTTGTACGTCAAGGGGCACATCCAGCCAGACCGGCCCGCGACGACCGTTGAATGCGGCGTATTCCAGTTCGTCGAACACCTCGGCGACCGCTTCGGGGTCGGTGAGCGTCACCGCCCGCTTGGTGATCGAGGAGACCATGGACACAATATCGGCCTCTTGCACGCCCAGCATGCGCAAGCCGGTGCCGGCCTTCAGGTCGGCGGTTTTGACTTGCCCGGAAATGAAGAATACCGGGGTGGAGTCCAGCCACGCGCCGAGGGTCGCCGTGACGGCGTTGGTCGCGCCCGGGCCGCAGGTCGTCATGCAGGCACTCGCGCCACCGGTCAATTTGCCAGCGGCCTCGGCGGCGATTCCGCACGCCTGCTCCTGAAGGCAAAGGATCGGCTCCAGGTCGGGGTGGCGCCCCAGCGCGTCATTCAAATGCATGGCGCCACCGCCCGGCAGGAAGAACACCTGCTTGATGCCCAACTCCGCCAGCCGATTCATGATGTAGTCAGCTACGCGCATTGTGTTACTCATCGTTGAAACTCCATCCCGTTCGCGGAGCACTCGGCTCAATTCAATGTGTTGAGAAACTCCAGCGCCGACCAGAAACCGGCGCCGTGATCCTTATGCCCCTGCCAGACCTCAGGGATGAAACTCACGGTTGGATACCCCTTGAGCTGGGCCCAGGTCGCCGGCCAGTCGACATCGCCGGTGCCCATGATCACGCCCTCGCCATTGGCCCCTTTGGCATCGGCCACGTGCAGGTGCGCCGAATGCGGCAGCAGCAGCGCCAGGGCCGCCTGGAAGTCCAGGCCGAAGTGGAAGCAGGCCATCTGCAGGTGCGAGAGATCCAGGCACAGGCGCAGGCCGAGGGCCTTGGCCTGCTCGGCCAGCTCGTCCGGCATCATGAAAATGTTCTGGTGGCGCTGCCCGCCGAAGTGCCAGGGGAACGGCGCCATGTTTTGCGGAATCAGCTCGGTGCGGCCGAAGTCGACCTGCGCGCAGGACTCCTGGAAACGCCGGTACAGCTCGGCCCGATGAGCGATGGGGAACGGCGCGTCGGCGGAGAAACCGCCAATGTTGGCGACGATCAGCAACGAGTCGGCGTTGGGGAAGAACTCGGCGATCTGCAAAGTAGCGTCGACCACCCGTTGCAGGTTGACGATCGAGCGCTGGCGGTACTCCAGGTCATCGGCCACCAGGTCCAGCAGCTCGCTGTTCTCGAACAGCTCCGGGGCATGCACCACCAGGCGCGAGCATTCGACCTGGCGCAGGTACGGCTGCGGCGCCACGCTCAGATCGCGGTAGGACAAGTGGAACTCGAACAGGTCGGGCTTGATCCACTGCTGGTATTGCAGGAAGTCGTGGTAGCGCACCGGTACGCCCCAGAGGATCGGCATGGCGAACTCGCGACGCACTTCGGCCTGCTCGGTGAGGTCGCTGTCGAACAGGAAGTCGCCCTGGGCGATGCCCCGCCCGGCCTGCTTGCCCAGCAGGTCGTTGAGCCGGTACGGCGCCAGGCCCTGGCCGGGGCTGGCCACCCGCAGCATGTCCTGGGTGAAGGTTTCACCGGCAGCGATGGCCCGGGCGGCGATCACGCTCTTGCCGAGGTTTTCCCGGTTAAGCAGCTCGCCCTGGCTGGCATGCCGCCCGGGACCGGTCCAGGGCAGCGCCCTCTCGACCTGGCGAATCCCGTCCACCAGCTGGCGGAACTCCTGGGGTTCGAGGCTGGCCAGGTGGTCGGGGCCTTCCATGCCGCGATCGAGGGTGATGTGGCGCTCGATCAGTTTGGCGCCCAGGGCGACCGCGGCGATGCTGATGGCGGTGCCGCGCTCATGGCCCGAATAGCCGATCAGGCCATGCAGTTCGCGCAGGCGCGCCAGGTAGCCGAGCTGGATATCGCTCTCGGGCGCCGGGTACGTGCTGTTGCAGTGCAGCAGGGCGAAAGGCACGCCGAGGCCGCGCAATTGCTCGATGGCGCGCTCGATCTCATGCTCCAGGGACATGCCGGTGGAGAGGATCAGCGGCTTGCCCAGGGAGGCCGCCTTGGCGATCAGATAAGGGTTGCACAGGTCCGCCGAGGCGATTTTCAACGCCGGGACGTCAAAGCCCGCGAGCACGTCGACGCTTGGTTCGTCCCAGGGCGTGCACATGTAGCTGATGCCTTTTTCTGCGCAGTAGCCGCGAATCTGCCGATGCTCGTCGACGCTCAGTTCGACCTTGTCCAGCAGGTCCTGGATGTACTCCACCCCCAGGTCCTCGGCGCGCGATCCATCGGCCTTGCGGCGGTACAGTGCATCGCGGTTGCGCAGCTGGAACTTGACGCAGTCGGCACCCGCCTCGATCGAGGCGTCCACCAGTTGCCTGGCCAGCTCCAGGGAGCCGTTGTGATTGTTGCCCACCTCGGCAATGACGAAGGTATGGTCGCCACCGACGGTCGTGCCGTCGATGCTGAAAACGTGCTCATTCATTGAATTTTGGTCCGCCAGGAAGTGACGCCGTTGGATTCGAATCGGAAATCGGTGGTGCGGCAGCCAAGCTCGCGGACCTTTTCGGTCACCGCGTGGCGGTGCTGGGGTTGCACGAAGAACAGGAAGAAACCGCCGCCCCCCGCGCCCAGCAGCTTGCCACCCAGGGCTCCGGCGCTCAGCGCGCACTCATAGATCTGGTCGAGCACGCCATCGCTGACGGCCCGGGAAAATTGTCGTTTGAGCATCCAGCCCTGATGCAGGCAGCGGCCGAAATCGTGCAGCTCCCCACGGATCAGGTGGTGGTGCATCTGCCGGCACAGGGACACGCTCTCGGTCAGCAGCAACCCTTGCTCCTGCTTGCTTTGCATTTCCACCCGCTGCTGATCATGCAGCTTGCCGGAGTCATGGGAGATCCGCGTGTCGCACAGCACCAGGCACTCTTCGAGCTCGTTGCAGATCGCGTCTTCCAGGCGGATCGGGTGCACCAGGTTGCGCCCTTCCTTGAACTCGATCAGGTTGAAACCGCCGAACGCCGAGGCGTACTGGTCCTGCCAGCCGCCGGCGATACCGAAGCACAGGCGCTCGGACTGGAAGGCCAGTTCGGCGACTTCATAGGTGCTCCAGCGGTCGCGGCGCAGCTCGTTGAAGGCCGCAATCACGGCCGTGGCCACCGCCGAGGAGCCGCCCAGGCCGGAGCCCACCGGGAAGTCGGAACGCACATACAGGTCCAGGCCATAGTTGGGCTTGATCACCGACACGATGGTGGCCAGCAGGCCCTTGCCGGCGTGGGCCAGCAGGGCGTCCACCGACTCGTACTGTTCTTCGGTGCCCAGGTCTTCGGAGAAAATGCGGATCACCTCGTCGGTGCGCGGAATCAGCGTGGCATGGGAATACAGGCCCACGGTGCAACTGAGCACCGCCGCCGGGTTCTCGACAAAGTAATAGGTCAGGTCCGAACCGCCGCCGCTGAAACTCATGCGTACCGGCGCCCGGGCCCGGGCCAGCACCGGTACTTCCTGGTTGGCCGCCAGCAACGCCGGGGTGACCACATCCACCAGCAAACCCTGGCTGTCCACCACCGGGATCGCGTTGTAGCTGAGGTCGAAGATCTTGAGCATTTCCTCGCGCGCGGCACCGACTTTCACCGAGCGGTACTGGGTGTTCATGCACGCGGTGACCGGCACGGTGGTGGCCCCGCCTTGCAGCAGGTAGCGACGCAGGTCGCCGTTGGTCAGTACCCCCACCAGGCGCTTGCCGTCGTCGACCACGAAGACGATCTGCAAGTCTCCCGATTCGATGCACTCGACCGCCTCGAGGATGGTCTGGTGGGTATAAATCGTCTGGGTTTGCACCAATGGATTCATGGCTTCCCGACCTCTTGCACGCTGGACTTGAAAGCACTCAACGAGTCGGGCGTGCCAATATCGATGAACGGCCCGCTGTACTGGACCACGTGTAACCGCTGCCGATCGATCAGGCGCGGCAGGATCAGTTGTTCCATGGAACAGGCCTGCAACTCGAACTGGTCCAGCGCCTGGGCGGCAAAGCCATAGACGCCGGCATTCACCAGCCCCGGCCCGCCGGCGCCCTTCTCGTTCAGGGCCAGCAGGCGCTGGTCCGGCGCACAAGCGAGGCTGCCGTAGCGCGAGCGGTCCTCGACCATCGCCCCGAGCACGCAGTCCGCTGCGGCGCCCAGGGCCAGGCGATAGGCCTGCTGGTCCAGGTAGGTATCGGCGTTGAGCACCAGGTAACGCCCCTCGGCCGGCACCTCGCGCAGCGCCTGCAATACCGCGCCGCCGGTGCCCATGGGTTGTTCCTCCACTACCAGGCGCAGCTTCAGGCCGCTCTGCGCGGCCAGCGCCGGCAGCAGTTCGGCCAGTTGGTCGGCGCGGTAATGGGCGCACAGCACTGCTTCGTCGAGCCCGGCCTGCTTGAGTTGCTCCAGCACCAGCCCCAGGAACGGGCGGCCGTGCACATCGACCACGGCCTTTTGCGAGCCTTGCAACACGCTGCTCAAGCGCGTTCCAAAACCACCGCAGAGGATGTAGGCACGCATCAGCCGGCCACCCCGAAGAACTGCTCGAGACAACGCGCCGCGTGAGCCAGGTGCTCTTCGCCGAGGCCCGGCCAGACGCCGATCCAGAAGGTGTCGTTCATGATCTTGTCGGTGACCGTCAGCTCGCCGCTGATCCGGTAATTGCGCCCGAGCATGTAGGGCTGGCGCACCAGGTTGCCGGCGAACAGCAACCGCGTGCCGACGTTCTGGCTGTCCAGGTATTGCAGCAGCTCGACCCGCTTGATCCCGCAGCCGTCGCGCAGGGTCACCGGGAAGCCGAACCAGGACGGATCGCTGTCGGCGGTGGCCTCGGGCAGGATGAGGAAGTCCGCGCAACCGGCCAGGCGCTCGCTGAGCCACTGGAAGTTGCGCTTGCGCGCCGCGGTGAAGTCTTCCAGCCGGTCCATCTGCGCCAGGGCGCAGGCCGCCTGCATGTCAGTGATCTTGAGGTTATAACCCAGGTGCGAATAGGTGTACTTGTGGTCGTAGCCTTCGGGCAGCTCGCCCATCTGCTTGCAGAAACGCTGCTTGCAGGTGTTGTCCTGGCCGGGGGCGCAATAGCAGTCGCGACCCCAGTCGCGGAAGGATTCCATGATCCGCTTGAGCAACGGATTGTTGGTGAACACCGCCCCGCCCTCGCCCATGGTGATGTGGTGCGCCGGGTAGAAGCTCAGGGTGCCGATATCGCCGAAGGTCCCCACTAACTGGCCCTTGTAGGTCGAACCCAGGGCATCGCAGCAATCCTCGATCAGCCACAGTTTGTACTTGTCGCACAGGGCCCGGACCACACTCAGGTCGTAGGGGTTGCCCAGGGTATGGGCAAGCATGATGGCCTTGGTCTTGGGCCCGATGGCGGCTTCGATCTTGCTCGGGTCGATGTTGTAGGTCGGCAGTTCGACATCGACGAACACCGGCACCGCACCGAATTGCACGATCGGGTTGACCGTGGTCGGGAAGCCAGCCGCGACGCCGATCACTTCGTCGCCGGGCTTGATCGCCCGATCCCCCAGGCGTGGCGACGTCAGGGCGGAAAACGCCAGCAGGTTGGCCGACGAACCCGAGTTGGTGGTCAGCACGCAACGCCGCCCGAGGTATTTGGCCAGGCGTTTTTCAAAGGCGTCGTTGAAACGCCCGGTGGTCAACCAGCCGTCGAGCACCGCTTCGGTCATCGATTGCAGCTCGCCGGCGCCGATCACCTTGCCCGCTGGCGGCACGGCGCTCTGCCCGGCCACGAAGACTTGCGGAGCCATCTGCAACTGCGCATAACGCCCAACCAATTCGACAATTTGTTGGCGTAACTGCTGCGAAGTACTTTCACTCATGGGTATCGCCTTGATAGTCCGCGATCTGCTTGCGGGTAAAGGTGTGCATATCGGTGCCCTGCTGCCAGGCCAGGTGCCAGGCCAGGGTGCGTTCCAGGGTGGTGGCCAGCGACCAGCGCGGGGTCCAGCCCAGTTCCTCCCGGGCCTTGCTCGAATCCAGGGCCAGCAGGCCGGCTTCATGGGGCTGCGCCTGTGGGTCGACCGACCAGCGCGCCGGACCGGGCCAGCGCTCGGCGAGCTGGCTGACGATGGCCTGTACCGTGGCGACGTTGTCGCTGTCGGGGCCGAAGTTCCAGGCGCCGGCGTATTGCTCGGGGTTCTCGAACAAGGCCTTGGCCAGCATCAGGTAGCCCAGCAGCGGCTCCAGGGCGTGTTGCCACGGACGGGTCGCCTCGGGGTAGCGCAGGACCACTTCCTCGCCCTGCTGCCAGGCATGGAAGATGTCCGGCACCAGGCGCTCGGGGGACCAGTCACCGCCGCCGATCACATTGCCCGCCCGGGCGGTGGCCAGGGCCGTGCCGCCGGCCCGCAGGAACGAGTCGCGGTAGGACGCGCAGAGCAATTCGACGCAGGCCTTGCTGTTGCTGTAGGGGTCGAAGCCGCCCAGGGCGTCGTACTCGCGATAAGGCAGCACCCACTCGCGGTTCTCGTAGCACTTGTCGGTGGTGATCACCACCACCGAACGCACGCCAGGGCAGCGGCGCAGCGCTTCGAGCAGGTTTACCGTGCCCATGACGTTGGTGGCGTAGGTGTCCACCGGGGTGCGATAGGCCTCACGGACCAGGGGCTGCGCCGCAAGGTGGAAAACCACCTCGGGCTGAAAGTCCTGCAACGACCGGGTGAGGGCCTCGAGGTCGCGGATGTCCGCCAGGTCGCCGTCGATCAGGCGCTCCAGGCCAGCCACCTGCCACAGCGCCGGCTGGGTAGCAGCAGGCAAGGCGAAACCACGGACGTCGGCCCCCAGTTCGCGCAGCCACAACGCCAGCCAGCCGCCCTTGAAGCCGGTGTGCCCGGTAAGGAAGACCTTCTTGCCCGACCAGAATCCGTTCAACTCCAGAGTTTCCATTCCGCGCGGCCACTGCTCCAGCGCTCCTCGAGCAGTACCCGGTCGCGCAAGGTGTCCATCGGCTGCCAGAAACCGCGATGCAGATGGCTCATCAACTGCCCATCGCGGGCCAGGTTGCGCATGGGTTCGTATTCCCAGGTGGTGGTGTAGTCGTCGATGTAGTCGATCACCCCCGGTTCCATGACAAAAAAGCCGCCATTGATCCAGCCGCCATCGCCCTGGGGTTTTTCCTGGAAGCCACGCACGCTGGAGCCTTCCAGCTCCATGGCGCCGAAGCGGCCCGGCGGTTGTACGGTGGTCACGGTAGCGAGCTTGCCGTGCTCGCGGTGGAAGGCGATCAGTTCGGGAATGTTCACGTCCGACACGCCGTCGCCGTAGGTGAAGCAGAAGGTTTCGTCACCCAGGTAATCGCGCACGCGCTTCAGGCGCCCGCCGGTCCCCGTGGACTCCCCGGTATCCACCAGGGTCACGCGCCAGGGTTCGGCGTGGCGCTGGTGGATGTGCATGCTGTTTTCCGCCATGTCGAAGGTCACATCCGACATGTGCAGGAAGTAGTTGGCGAAGTATTCCTTGATGATGTAGCCCTTGTAGCCAAGGCAGACCACAAAGTCGTTGATGCCGTAGTGAGAGTAGATTTTCATGATGTGCCAGATGATTGGCTTGCCGCCAATCTCGATCATCGGCTTGGGCTTGAGGTGTGACTCCTCACTGATGCGAGTACCCAATCCTCCCGCCAGAATTACTGCCTTCATGCGCTTCTCTCAAATGTGAACAGCATCGTCTTCAATGGCCTGCCGCCCCGTCGGCCGGGACGCCAATAATTCGGCGTCTGCGCGATTTCCCAGGGGGCGCTGGCATAGGAAAGCAATATTGGTGCCATCGAAAAAAGCCCAGGAACGCTCGGGCCTCCAGCCCTTTCGGGGATGACTTCGGCATGCAAAAAGGCCCACCGGAGGTGGGCCTTTCTGGGGGTGGTTGCAAGGTCGCTGCCTGCGGCGAAAACCTCAGGCGCCAGGCTGTTTGAGCAACTCGGCCCACGCAACGCCGGCCACGGGTCCGAGGCCATAGCCGCGCCCTTGCAGGGTCAGGTTCCGGTTGTAGAACGGGTCTTGCCGCAGCGCCTGGGGCCATTTCTCCGCCAGCGCCTGGCGAGCCGCCGGCGACTGCGCCAGGACACCCGGCTGAATGACCAGGACATGGGGCGTCCAGACCGTCAGGTAACCGGCCTGGCCAAGCCGCAGGCACAGATCGACATCGCCCAAGCCCTCGGCGAACAGTCCATCGTCGATGCCGTCGGCGGCGTCGAACAACTGCTTGGCGATCATCAGGCAGGCGAAGGAAACCGCCGAACAATCCTGCTCCACCACCAACCGGTTGAGGTAGCCCACGGAGGTCTTGGGCTCCGCGACGAACGCCGAACCGACGCAGCCGTCGAAGCCCAGGATCAGCCCGGCCTGAGTCACCCGCGCGTCGTGGTCCACCAGCTTGGCGCCGACCACGCCGACTTCGGGGCGCTGTACCTGGTTGAGCAGCGACTCGATCCAGTTGACGTTGAGCACTTCGCCGTCGGCCGCCAGGGTCACCAGGTATTCGCCCTTGGCCTGCTGGCTGAGGGTATTGATCAGGGTCGCGGCAGACAAACCGGGGACGACACCGAACTGGCGCAGGCGATTGGCCTGCTGGCCCTGGGTCGCCAGCCACTGATTCAGCGGGGCCGAATAGGCCGCGTCCTCGGCCAGCAATATTTCATAACGCTGGTAGCGGGTACGCTGCATCACGCTCAGCAAGCAGCGCTGCAAGGCCGGCAGATCGGTGACGCTGTGCAGGATGATCGACACCATCGGGCGTTCGCTGAAGCGATAATCGATCTTGTGGGTGCCCGGCACCGGCGCGCTGACCTCGGCCTGGTAGCCACGGGTCGCCAGGTGGCGCAACAGAGTCTTGCGCTCATCGGCATTGTTCTGCGCCATCGGCGCCTGGCAGATCAACAGCGGTTCGGCCAGGTGGGCCAACCCGTCCAGGCCGCCCTGCTCGATCAGGCGCAACAGCAGGTCGAACTCCAGGGCATCCTTGAACTCGCGGGAGTAACCGCCGGCCTGCGCCAGCACATCGCGACGCACCAGCCAATGCCGGGCCAGCAAGGTGGGGCAATTCTGCAACAGGTCCAGGTTGAACCCGGGGCGGAACACATCCCGCAGCGTGCCGTCCGGCAGGCGCTGGATCTCGTCCATGGCCACCGCGCGGCACTGCGGCGCCGCCAGCAGCTCGAGGCTGGCCTGGTGCAGGCCGCTTGCCGTCAGCTCGTCGCCCGCCTCGGCCATGACCATCCAGTCGCAATCGCTCTGGCGCACCACCTGGTTGATCTTGTCGATGTAGTTGTTCTCGTCGACCTTGACGAAATGCAGGGTGTTTTGCAGGGTCGTGACCGACGGCAGTTCGCCGCTGGTGAAGACAATGATCTTGAAGTTGCGGCAGTAGCTGTTGATCACGCTGTCGAAGGTGGCCTGCAACTTGAGGATGTCGGCCTGCAGATCCAGCAGCAGGATGCCGAACGACGGCCCGCCGGAATGCCGTGCCAGATGCCGGGCAATCTCCTCGGCCTGGGCCGCGTCGGGGTCGCGCGCCTCGAGCCACTGCAACAGGCGCCCGGAGCGGGTGGTGGCGAACCAGCCAGCGCACTCTTCGAGGGTCGCCGCCTGCACCCGCTCCTCCCAGGCTTGCAGGGCCTGCGCGCGCTGTTGCTCGCCGCGGGCCAGCAGCGACCGGGCCATCTGCCGCACCACCTGCAGGTCGAAGGCATACAGCTCGAAGGCACGCTCCAGGCGTTCGTCCAGCGGCTCGGCACTGGCATTGCGCTGGACCCGCAGCAGCTCTTTCTGCTTGAGCAGTACGCCTTCCAGTTCTTCCAGCTGCCGCCGACCGCTCGGCAATGCATGCAGGAGAAACTCCAGGGCACTCAAGCGCTCGAAAAACGCCTGGTTGTAAAACGGCAGCTCGACATACTGAGTCGGCTCGAAACGCCGTACCGGCGCTTCACGCAGTGCATCCCAGGACGACTCGAAGAGCTTTTCCGCTTCCAGCCCCGGCAAGCCGGCGAAGTGCTTGCCAATGGCCAACAGATGATCCCGCGTCCGCTCACTGCCGACCGCGCCGAAAGCCGCCGTCAGGGCCTGGGCGAAACGGTCCTGCTCGGCCAGCGTCTGCGCGTCCCGGTAACTCAGCTGCACGGCGATCTGCGGGCTGGCCAGCAGCGAAACGCAGTGCCACTCCTGCACCCCGTAAGGAATCGGCAGCAGGCGCACCTTGGCGGCCGCCATCAAACCATAGGAATGCCCGATCTCTTGCAGCGACGGGTTGAGATCCGCCGGCAGCGAGGCATACCAACGGCGCAGCAGCTCGGTACGGACGACCCCATTGACCAACGATGGGCAATGGCTGGCGAATGCCTCCAGCCGCGCCTCGGCGGATTCGGCGCAATAGTCCTCGACGCCCTTGCGATCGCGGCGCTGGTAGTCGACGCGCTGGGCGCGCGCCTCGAAAGCCAGGCTGTAGCCCTGACAAACCCCGTAGTCGGGGTGCGCGTCGAGGAACGCCAGGGACTGCTCGACCCCCTCATCCAACAGGAAACCGCCGACATCGGCCAGCACCGTGTAAGGCGTGTCCAGCGTGGCGATCGCCTGGCGCAGCTTGCCGCTGAAATGTTCGCCGCGCAGCGTCGGCAGGTGCTGGTAACGCACCTGGGCAAACTCGGCGACCAGCGCGTCGTCGCGCGCCGCCGACGAGTCGATCACCTGCACCGCGCACGCCCAGCTGCTGTAGTAACGCAGCGCTCGACGCAATGCCCGAGGCTGCTCATGCACCAGCAGAACCAGGGTCAAGCGCTCGTTCAACGGGGAGGCGCCAGGGGGAAAAGTGCTTTGCATATGAATTCCTATCCGCTCAATCGGAGGCATCGGGTTGCCAGCTCGCAGCCGCGTTCATGCGGGTCAGTCGGCCAGCCAGCCATCAGCCCAGTACTGTAGGTTGTCACCGCGCAACATGAAGTCGCGCAGCACCACTTCGCGTAATTCGTCGCCCATCCGGTAGCTGGCTTGCGGGTCGGCCAGGTGCATGCGGATCGCCTGCAGCCATTCATGCGCCGAGTTGCCGAGCACCCGGGTACAAGGTAGATGACCGCGATAGGCCTCGGTGTCGGAGCAGATCACCGGATAACCGCAGGCGCCATATTCCAGCAGACGCAGGTTGCTCTTGCAGTCGTTGAACACATGGAACTCCAGCGGCGCCAGCGCCAGGTCGAGGTTCAGGCTGGCCAGCTTCGCCGGGTAGTGCGCCAGGCTGACGCCGGGGTGGTACTCGTGCACATAGGGCTTGAGCACCTCCGGGCACATGCCGAAGAACACCCACTCCACCTCATTGGCCAATTCCTTGATCACATCGGCGATCAGTTCCAGGTCGCCACGGTGGCTGGTGCCGCCGCCCCAGCCGATGCGCGGCTTGAGCGAGGTGCGGCGCTGACTGCGTATCGAGTTCCACAGGTGCGGCGCCAGCATGTTCGGCACCACCCGGATGTCCTGGTGCATGTCGTCCAGGGCATTGGCCAGGGCCAGGGTCGAGACCACGACCCGGTCGCACTGGGCGATCCCGCGGCGCAGCAGGTCCTCGATATTGTCGGGCATGTTGCGCGCGTGCTCGTTGCGCTCGGGAATGTGCGCAACGTAGTCGTCCAGCTCGTAGATCCTGCGGGCATTGGAGTAATGGCGGACCTGGGCGATATCGCCGAACTTGGAGGTGTTGTAGCGCCCCTGGAAAACGATCACGTCTGGCTGCAAGCGCTCCACATCGATGATCGAGGGCATGTCGTAGGAGACGTTGCCGACGATCCGCTGCGCTGCCTGCAGTTCGATCAGCGGCTGGCTGATGCGGTAATGGCCGATGGCCGAGTTGTTCAGGGCCAGGCCGAGAATGGACGGCACCGGCCGGCCGCACAGCGGATTCCAGCCACTGCGCGCGCCCGGCATCAGGCCGAAACTGCTGCCTTGCAGATTGAGGTTACGGTTGTAGGCCGGGTCCCGGGCCACCTTCGGCAGCCAACGTTTATAGAAGGCCTCCTGCTCCTGTTCCAGGCGTTGCTCCCAACCTTCCTGGCGCCGAGGCTCCTGGGACGGCGCCAGCACGACCGCCGCATGGGGCGTGCTCACCACCAGATAGCCGTCCTTGCCCACCCGCAGGCACAACTCCAGGCTATTGATACCCTGGGTCTCGACGCTCTCGTCGAAACCGCCGGCCTCGGCGAAAACCTGGGCACGCACCAACAGGCAATGCCCGCTGACCGCGCTCCAGTCCTGCACCACCTGCATGCGCTGCATGTAGCCGCCCGAAGTGACCGGTTCGTTGACAAAGGCCCGGCCCGCCAAGCCACCGAGGCCGAGGATCAACCCGGCGTCGATAACGTTGCCCTGCAGATTCAGGGTGCGCGGCCCGACTATTCCCACTTCCGGGCGCTGCCCGTGATTGAGCAACTCGTCCAGCCAGTCCGCGTCACGGACGATGCAGTAAGGGCTGAACACCAGCAGGTAATCGCCACGCGCCTGCTGCGCGGCGAAATTCATCAGTTGCGCTTCGTTGCCACTGTGCTCGCGCAAGAAGATCCGCAGCGTATCGCTGCCCAGCTCCGCCATGGCCTGCAACCAGTGGCGAATCTCGGGGTTGGCGCTGGCGTTGTCCACAATGACGATTTCGTAACGGCTATAGGCGGTGTGGCCGATCAAGCTGTTGATGCAGCGCTCCAGCGCCGGCAGGTCGTCGCTGACCCCGATCAGGATCGACACCAGCGGCCGGGAGGCATGCAGGTATTCGATCCGAGGAATCAATTGCAGCCCATCTCCCTCGTGCAAGCGATGTTCGACGCCGATACGGCGCAAATGGGCGCCGAGCAGGCACGGGTTCTGTTCCACGACTTGCGGCAACGACAGCCATTGGGCGAACGAGAGGCTCGACTCGACCTGCACCTCGGCGATGTGTTCGATGACCTGCGGCCCCTGGCTCTCCACCAGGCGCCAGATCAGGTCGTGGGGTGCCAGCTCGCCAAGACGCGCATCGAACCCGCCCAGGCTCAGCACCGCCTGGCAATCGAATGCCAGGGTACGGCCGACATAGGGGTAGGCGCGCAACAGGTCGAGGTTGAAGTCCGGCTTGAAGATCGGCTCCAGCGACTTTTCGTCCACCAGCGCGCCTTCGTCGCTGTAGATGCAGGCGGCACCCTGGGTGCAGGCAATCCGCTCGGCCAGCAGCTGCAACGCCGTGTCCCGCAGACGGTCGCCGGCACGCAACAGGTAGATCCAGTCCGCACCGTCCTGGCCGGGCAACAACTCGTTGAGCTGAGCGGGCCAGTCGCCGCGCAAGGCCACCTGCCGGATCCGCGAGTCCACGGCGCGCTGGCCGCTGGACAACAGCAACACCTGCGCCGGGTAATCCTGGGCGGCAATGCTGTCCAGCGTGAGGTCCACGGCGCTGTGATCCGCCTCCGCGTCGATGACCAGCAGCATGATCTGCGGACGCTTTGCCCACTGGTTCATTTGCCGGGACAACAGCTGTTGCTGCGCCGGGCTGAAACGCCGGCATTGCAACCACTGGGCGTACAGATCGGCATAGCTTTCGGTGTCGGTGCCAACCTGGGTCTGGATGATGCCCTGGCGCCCCGCCATCAGGGCGTAGAGATTGATCTCCTCCCAGGCATGAGGCTCGGGCCCCGTCACATCAGCCAGCGCGAGATAACGCACCCACCCCTGGGCCGGCGCCTGGTCGCCGCTGCGCTGGGCCAGCATCTGCTCCAGCCAGCCCCATTCGACAATGGCCGCGCTGACGGTTTCCGGACGGTGCGACAGGCGCTCGGGATACAGCCGCTCGAAACTGCCCAAGGCGCTGAGCTCCACCAGACTGCCGCGGCGCAACAGGCAGACGAACAAGGCAAAATCGAGCACCGCGACAAACCCGCCTTCCGCCTGGGTCAGGGCCGGCAGCAGCGCCTCGATGTCCGCTCGCCGCATCAGCGCACAGCTGAAGCCGCCGAGGATATTGCGCGGCGCCTTTTCAAAGTTGGCCAGCAGGTCCTGCCCCTTGAACAACGCGTCGAACTGGGTCAGGCCCACATTCTCCATGCGGATCGGCAGCACGTAATTGTCGGCGTCGACAAAGTGGTGCTTGCTCACCACCAGCAGGACATCCTCCTGGGTATCGAGCACCTGGGCCTGGCGCGCGACGCAATCGGCCACCAGTTGGTCGTCGTCGCAGAGGAACTTGATGTAGTCGCCGGTCGACTCTTCGAAACAGCGCAGGATATTCTGCTGAAACCCCAGCCGCCGGGGGTTGCGCACATACCGCAGGTTAGCCGCGGGGTACACGCTGCGCGCTTCGTCCACCAGCTGCTGGATTTCATCGGTGCGGCAATCGTCGCACACGACGATTTCAAGGTTGGCGTACGTCTGGTCGAGCGCACTGTGCAGCGCGGCGCTGAAGAAGCGAGGGTTGAACGCCGCGATGGCGATGCTGACAAGAGGGGCTGATTTCACGCGTGTAACTCTCGACGGGTATGCGCCGGCTCACGCAAGAGCGCAACGCCCCCGATCCGTAAGAAAGAGAAGAGCGAGGACCGGACACACCGTCGCGGTCCTCGCACTGAGTCAGACTTTATTGAACAGGCCCAGCTGAGCGATCTTGCTGAACGCCAGTTGCGAGGCCTGCAGCATGGTCTGCTGCAGTGTCAGGCGGGTCATGACTTCTGCCGGGTCGGAGTCGCTGATCGCCGAACGAGTCTTCACGTTGGCGTCAGCCAGGCTGGTGTTGATTTCAGTCTGGGTGTCCAGGGCCTGGCCCCGGCCACCGACCGAACTGATGGCAATGGCCAACTGATCGGCACCGCTGGCCAGGTTGGCGATACCCGACGCCAAGTCGGCAAGCTGTTTCTGAGTCGCGATGGTATTGCCGGTCACCGGGGTGCTCAGCGCGGTCCTCAACTGGCTCACGGTGTCGAGAATGTTCTGCGTCTCGTGCGTGTTGACCGCCACGCTGAACTGATCGTTGGCGCCCGGCGTGCCGCTCAGGGTGAAACTCACGCCGGAGGCGGTGGCCACGTTGCCCGCCAGGGTGCCCGAGGATACCGGCTTGCTGTCGGCGGTGACCGGCGCGGCATACAGGTCGAATGCCGTGGCGCTGGTAAACTTCAGGACCGCCGCACCGCTCGGAAAACTGGCGTTATAGGCCGCCTTGTCGGTCACGCTGGTACCGGTCACCTGGGCCGTGGACGGGTTGCCCGGGCTGCGTGCGACGTTGAACGTGTCCGGCTTGGCCGCCAGGCTGAACTGGTGGCCAGGCAACACGGCATTGGGATCTTCGCCGGCTTTCAGGTTGACGTTCAGGGTCAGGTCGACGCCGCGAAAACTCACGGTCTGGTTGGCGCTGGTGTTGAACACGCCGCCCTGGCTGGCTTCGCTGGTCACATCGTTGCCGTTGACGTCGGTGATTTTCAGCTGGGTGCCGCTGACGAACTCCACGTTGTAAGGTTCGCCGCTGCGGAAACTCTTGTTGAAGCTGCCGCTGTTGTTCACCTGCCCGTTGGACAGGCTCACCCGGCCGTCGTCCACGGCCGGCGCGGTACGCGTGACCTGGCTGCGGCTGGTGTTGAGGGCCTGCTGGAACACATCCCAGCCAGTGCTGTTGGCCGCCATCGACATGGTGTCGCCCACCGGCAGCTTCAGGCTGCTCTGGTCGCCGTTGTAGCTGTAGGTACCGTCGGAGTTGCGGGAGAACGGTGGAACGTCGTCCTTGGAGCCGCCGAAGATGTACTTGCCGTTCTCGTCCTGGGTGTTCATCAGGCTCAGCAATTGCTCTTCGATCTGGCCCAGCTCGGAGGCGTTGGCCAGGCGGTCGGCGTCGGTGTAGCCGGCGTTGCCCGCCCCCACCGCCAGTTCCTTGGCCCGCGCCAACACGTTGTTGATGCTGGTCATCACCGACTCGGCCTGGCCCAGGGAAGCCTTGATCGAGTTGGTGTTGGTCTTGTACTGATCGAGCAGCGAGGCCTGCTGGCCCAGTTGCAGCAAACGCGAAGCGCCTACCGGATCGTCGGCGGCGGTATTGACCCGCACCAGGCTGCTGGCCTCTTCGCTGCTCTTGACCACCTTGGCGAAGTTCTTCTGATAGTTGGCAGCCGAAGACTCGTAAAACTGGGCTGTGGAAATGCGCATGAGTTACGACTCCTTAAAGGCTGTTGATCAGGACGCTGAAAGTTTCCTGCGCAGCCTTGATGATCTGCGAGGACGCGGTGTAGTACTGCTGGTACTTGACCAGGTTGCCGGTTTCTTCGTCCAGGTCGACCCCGGACAACGAATCCCGCGCGCCCTTGGCATTGCCCAGGATGGTGCCGGTGGCGGCGGTGTCGAGCTTGGCCTGGCTGGCCTTGGAGCCGACGTTCTCGATCAGCTTGCCGTAGGCGTCCACCAGGGTGATGCCCTTGCTGGCGGAGCCAGTATCGACCGTCTGCTTGGTCTGCAGGCCGGCCAGGGCCAGGCCGTTGCGGTTATCGGAAGAACCGGCGCCGTTCACCGAAATGCTCATGTTGTCGCCGTCGTTGGGCGAACCGGCAACGGTCATCTGCACGGCAAACGTCTTGTTCACCGGCGGCGTGCCGCCGTCGGTGATCGGATTGCCGCTGGCATCGCGCATGGTGATCTGCAGGTTCAGGGTGTTGCTCTGCCCCGGCACGATCGAACCGCTGCCCATCTTCACACCCTTGGCGTCGAAGTAGTCGTAGGTCTGGCTGCCGCCGGACGCTGCGTTGAACACCACCTTGACCGGCCCCGAGTTCTTGATCGCGGTCTGCATTTCCAGCTTGGCTGCCGCGTCGTAGTTGTCGATCGGCGTGACCAGCGAAGGCTGCCCGGCAATGCTCAGGGAGCTCTTGATCCCCGCTCCGATCTCGGCTTTCAACGGCGCGGAGATGGCGATGCGCTTGGCGTCGGTCATTTCGGTCTGGATCGAGCTTGCGGCATTGCGGGTCGGGGTGACCTTGAAGCTGTCGCCGGCACTCATCGCCCCGCCATTGAGGCTCAGGGAGAAACCGTCGATCACCGGCGCCGGCGTGGTGTTGGTGCTGAACGCCCCCATGCTGGTGCCGTCGGAACGCTTGACGTAGTAGTCGGTGGCGCTGGTGAAGGTCACCTCGTAGTCGCTGGTGGTCAGCTTGCCAGTGTCCTTGATGGTCACATTGAGGTTGCCGGAGCCGGCACTGTTGGAGCCACTGGCAATGCTGCGCTCGCTGATCAGCTTGGCACTGTTGATGTCGTTGAACAGGTTGCCGCCGAACTCGCCGTTCTTGTCGATGCCCTGGGCCATCTGGCTGTTCATCTGATCGGCGATCACCAGCGCCAGGCGCCCCAGCTCATTCATCGCCGGGTCCAGCACTTCACTGCGATAGCGCAGCAGGCCGCCGATCTCGCCGCCGGTGGTGACACTGGTGATATCGATGGTGCTGCTGCCGCGATCGAGCAGCAACGCCGAACGGCTCGGGTCGTTCTTGCTCGGCTCCACTTTCAGGGAGGCGGAGGTATTGCCCATCACCAGCGGCTGGCCGCTGCCCAGGTACAGGTCGAGGCTGGAGCCACGCTCGGAAACGTCGACCTTGATGAAGGTCGAGAGCTGGCGCACGGTTTCGTTGCGCGCGTCCAAGAGATCGTTCGGCATGGCGCCGCCGTTGCTCGACAGCTCGGAAATCTTCTGGTTGAGCTGGGCGACGGTGTTGGCCAGTTTGTTGACCTGGTCGGCCATGCTCGCCAGGTTGCCGTTGATGTCGTTGTTCTGGGTGTTGAGCTGGCTGGAGACCGAATTGAAACGGTCGCTCAGGGCCCGGGTGTCGCTGAGCAGCAACTGCCGGGAAGCCTCGTCGGTGGGCTTGGCATTGAGGTTCTGCACCGAGGCGAAAAACTTGGTCAGGGCGCCGGTCATGCCGGTCCCGCTGTCCGACAGCAACTGGTCGATCGGGCTGATCTGGCCCTGGTAGGCCGCTACGTCGCTGTTCAGCGAAGTCGCGGTACGCAGTTGGGCGTCCAGGTAGCTGTTGTACACCCGACGCACGTCGGCCAGGGTCGTGCCGCTGCCGATGAAGACGTTGCCGTACTGGTTCGAAGCCTTGCTGCCCTGCACGGTCTGCTGGCGCGAATAACCGGCGGTATCGGCGTTGGCGATGTTGTTACCCGTGGTCATCAACGACGATTGGCTGGCAGACAGCCCCGACATCCCGATATTGAGCAAACTCATGATTCAGACCTTATAAATTCGTGGAAACGCTCGCTGCTGCGTAGTTTTCGTAGCTCTTCATCTGCTTGGCAATCTGCGAAATCTTGCTCGCGTAGTCCGGGTCGGTTGCATACCCGGCCTTTTGCAACTCACGTACAAACTGTTCGGGGTTATCGGCCGACTTCAGCACTTCTTGATAGCGATTATTGCTCTGCAACAAGGTCACCAGGTCGTGGAAACTGTCCTGGTACGAGGCATAGGAACGGAACGCCGCCGTCTCCTTGACCATCTGCCCATTCTTGAATTCGCTGGTGATCGCCCGCGCCTGGTCGCCCTTCCAACTGCTGCCGGCCTTGATGCCGAACAGGTTGTGGCTGCTGCTGCCGTCCTGCTGGCGCATCACCGATTTGCCCCAGCCGGTTTCCAGCGCCGCCTGGGCTACCAGGTAGCGCGCATCGACGCCAATGCGGTCGGCGGCCTGCTGCGCCATCGGCAGCATGGTGGCGACGAACTCGTCGGCCGAGCTGAAGGCTTTCTTCGCCGGCGCCAACGGTGGCTGGGCCACCGCGCGGCCGTAGATCTGCATACGCCCGTGAGGGACGGCGGCAAAACTTCCCGAACTGTTCCTGACCAGCGCATCGGTGGCGGCCGTGGTGCGCTCCGGCAAGGCACTGCGATTGATGGCCGCCGTGCCGTCGGCCGAGGGCACGATGCCCGCCAGCAGGCGATCGGTCAGCTTGCTCGGCAGCGAAAGACGCCGCTGATTGAGCAGCGCCATATCGTTATGCGCGCCGCCGTCGGCAGTGCGTTGCGGCTCCAGCGCCCGCGACGCCCACAACGGACGCTGGCCGTTGACCCGCGACAGCGGGCCGCCCAAGGCGGTGGTGCCGGCGGCGATGGCGGTGGGCGTCGCGACCTTTTCAGGCTGAGCTCCCGGCAACGTCGACGCCGCGGCCGGGCTGACGGACTTGTTCTTCGACATCTGGCGCATCAGCACGTCGGCCAGGCCGATACCGCCGCCCTCGCGCGACATGGAAACCGCCAACTGCTGGTCGTACATCTCCTGGTACTGCTTGGCCGCCGGCGTGTTGAGCGGGTTGTCCTTGCCCAGCGCCTCGGTGGCCGAGCGCATGGACTTGAGCATCTCATTGAGAAACAGCGACTCGAACTCCTGCGCCACCTTGCGCATGTTGGCGTCGCTGTTCTTGTCGCCGACCTTGAGCTGGTTGAGCCGATTGAGGTCCGAGTACGAACCCGAATCCCCGCTGCTGACCAGACCGCTCTTGCGAATATCCATGGCCCCTACCTCAAATCACAATCAGGTCGGCTTGCAGCGCGCCGGCCTGTTTCAAGGCTTCGAGGATCGCCATCAGGTCGCCCGGCGCCGCGCCGACCTGGTTCACCGCACGGACGATCTCGTCCAGGGTGGTACCCGGGCCGAACTTGAACATCGGCTTGGCTTCCTGCGCGGCGTTGACCCGCGAGCGCGGCACGACGGCGGTCTGGCCGTTGGACAGCGGGCCCGGCTGGCTGACGATCGGGTCTTCGGTGATGGTCACGGTGAGGCTGCCGTGGGTCACGGCGGCCGGCGAAACCTTGACGTTCTGGCCGATGACGATGGTGCCGGTACGCGAGTTGATGATGACCTTGGCCACCGCCTGCCCCGGATCGATTTCCAGGTTCTCGAGGATCGACAGATAGTCGACGCGCTGGCTCGGATCGAGCGGCGCGGTGACGCGGATCGAACCGCCGTCGATGGCCTGGGCCACGCCCGGGCCAAGCATGTCGTTGATCTTGTCGACGATGCGCTTGGCGGTAGTGAAGTCGGAACGGTTGAGGTTCAGCGTCAAGCTGTTGCCCTGGTTGAAACCGCTCGGCACCGCGCGCTCCACCGAGGCACCGCCGGGAATGCGGCCGGCCGACGGAACGTTGACCGTGATCTTCGAGCCGTCGCGCCCCTCGGCATCGAAACCGCCCACCACCAGGTTGCCCTGGGCGACGGCATAGACATTGCCGTCGATACCCTTGAGCGGCGTCAGCAGCAAGGTACCGCCGCGCAGGCTCTTGGAGTTGCCGATCGAGGACACGGTGATATCGACCTGCTGGCCCGGCTTGGCGAACGCCGGCAAGTCGGCGCTGATCGACACCGCCGCGACGTTTTTCAACTGCACGTTGCCGGAACCTGGCGGCACCTTGATCCCGAACTGCGACAGCATGTTATTGAAGGTCTGCAAGGTGAACGGCGTCTGGGTCGTCTGGTCGCCGGTGCCATTAAGCCCGACCACCAGGCCATAGCCGATCAGCTGGTTGGAACGCACGCCGGAAATGCTGGCGATGTCCTTCAGCCGTTCGGCTTGAGCGTTGCAGGCCGCCGAGAGCAACAGCGCGGCCAGCATGAGGCGTTTGAAATTCAACGTAGCCACCTAGAAAGGGAACAGCGGGCTGAGGAAGAAACGGTCGAACCAGCCCGGCTGGCTCGCATCGGCGAAAGCACCGGTACCCGAATAGGTGATACGGGCGTCGGCGACACGGGTCGAGGACACCGTGTTGTCGGTGGCGATGTCGTCGGCACGCACCAGGCCGGCAATCCGTACCAGTTCGTCGCCGGTATTGAGGGTCAGCCACTTCTCGCCGCGCACGGCGATGATGCCGTTGGGCAGCACGTCGGCCACGGTCACGGTGATCGAACCGGTCAGGCTGTTGCTCTGGCCGGACTTGCTGTCGCCCTTGGTCGCGCGGTTGCCGCTATAGCCGACATCCAGGCTCAGGTCGCCGCTGCCCACCGGGTTGTTAGTGTTCAAGCCGCCGCCGAAGAACGAGGTCAGGCCGATGCCGGTCTTGCTGTCCTTGGCCACCTGGGAGTTGGCGTTCTTGCTCGCCTGGGTCCGCTCGTTGAGGGTGATGGTGATGATATCGCCCACGCGGAACGCCTTGCGGTCGCTGTACAGGTTCTGCTCGAAGCCGGCCTGGTAGATCGAGCCATTGTTGGCTGCGGCCGGCAACGGGGTACGCGGCAACACCGGAGCGTAATACGGGTCATTGGGCTTCGGCGTCGGGGCTACGCAGCCCGCGAGTACGACCACCCCACTCAATGCGAGAACAGATACAAAGCGATTCATGACCCTACCTCATGGTGTTGCAGGGCAGCCGTCAGGCCGCCCCCAGGACTTGATTACAGATTCTGCGTGACGAACGAGAGCATCTGGTCGGCGGTGGAGATCACCTTGGAGTTCATCTCGTAGGCACGTTGAGTGGTGATCATGTTGACCATCTCCTCGACGGTGCTGACGTTGGAGGTTTCCAGGGTGCTCTGCAGGGTGGTGCCGAAACCGTTGAGGCCCGGGGTGCCGACTTGCGGCGCGCCGCTGGCGGCGGTTTCCAGGAACAGGTTGTTGCCCATGGCTTGCAGGCCGGCCGGGTTGATGAAATCGGCGGTCTGCAGGTTGCCGATCACTTGCGAGGCCGGGTTGCCAGCGGTGGTGATCGACACGGTGCCGTCCTGGCCCACGGTGAAGGTCTGGGCGTCGTTCGGGACGACGATTGCCGGCTCCAGGGCGAAGCCGTTGGCCGTCACGATCTGGCCGTTGGAGTCCAGGTGGAAGGTGCCGTCGCGGGTGTAGGACGTGGTGCCGTCCGGTTGCAGGATCTGGAAAAAACCGCGGCCGTTGATGGCCATGTCCAGCGGCTGCTCGGTGGTCTGCAGGCTGCCGGCGGTGAAGTTCTTCTGGGTGCCGACGATACGCACACCGGTACCCAGTTGCAGGCCCGACGGCAGTTCGCTGTCCTGGGTCGACTGGGCGCCAGGCTGACGCTTGATCTGATACAGCAGGTCCTGGAACTCGGCGCGGTCACGTTTGAAACCCGTGGTCGAAACGTTCGCCAGGTTGTTGGAAATGGTGGTCAGGTTAGTGTCCTGGGCGGACAGACCTGTTTTGGCAACCCACAGAGCCGGAAGCATTCGATTCTCCTCGTGCGCCTGTTTTACGGCGCGACGTACTGGTAATTAGCTGATCTGCAAGACCCGAGCCATGGCCTGGTCGTCTTCTTTGGCGGTGTTCATCATCTTGATGTGCAGCTCGAACTGCTTGGAGAGCGCCAGCACCGAAGTCATTTCCTCGACCGCGTTGACGTTGCTCGACTCAAGGAAACCCGAGACCAGTTGCACATTGGCGTCAGCCGGCGCCGGCTGGCCGTCCTTGGTCTGGATCGCACCGTCCAGGCCCTTGGTCATGTTCTTCAGGTCCGGGTTGACCAGCTTGATGCGGTCGACCTCGGCCATTACCCGCGGGCCTTCGCCCATGGCGCGGATGCTGATGGTGCCGTCCTGGCCGACTTCCACCTGCTGCTCCGGCGGCACGGCGATCGGACCGCCGTTGCCGATGACCGGCATGCCGTTGCCGGCGCGCAACACGCCCAATGCATCGATGTTCAGGCTGCCGGTACGCACGTAGCTTTCGCCGCCGTCCGGGGTCTGCACGGCGATCCAGCCGTTGCCGCTGACCGCCACATCGAGCTCGCGACCGGTTTCCACCAATGAGCCCGGGCTGAAATCGGTAGCCGGACGCTCGGACATGGCAAAGGCCCGCGCCGGAAAGCTGTCACCAAACACCGGCATCGAACGCGCCTGCTCCAGGTCGCGTTGAAAACCGTTGGTGGAGATGTTCGCCAGGTTGTTGGCATGCGCCTTCTGCGCCAGCGCATTCTGGCTGGCACCGGTCATGGCCACATAAAGGTACTTGTCCACAGTCTTTCCTCTGCATGTCGGACGTTTGCCGCCCACCGCTGTACTGCTGAGCCATAAGCAATAAGCGCACCAACTTGTTTTTCGGGCGCTCGGAGGCAGGAAATCCGGGAACTTGAGGACGTTCGGGGGAAATGCGGCGATTGTGTCAAAGACGAAAAACCGGCGCCGATATGCCGCTTACGGCAAGGCCCGGCCTCCATGACATGCCTCTGTAGCCGCTGCCGCAGGATGTGATCGGCTGCGCCGCAAGCGCCCAACCCGAGCCCGCGATCTGGCCCGAGTAATGCGCTGCCAGCCTTGCTGGCTCGGCAGCGGCTACAGGTTCAGCTTTCGTCGACGCTTTTGCCGACTTCGTATTCGCGCAGCTTGTTGGCGATGGTGGTGTGCGAGACGCCCAGGCGCTTGCCCAGTTGGCGGCTGCTGGGGTGTTCGGAATACAGGCGCTCGAGCACGGCCTTTTCGAAGCGCCCGACGATGGCGTCGAGGCCGCCTTCCAGGGAGAAGTCGCCAAGGGGTTGGCGCACGCCGTAGTCCGGCAGGCGAATGTGCTCGGCCTTGACCGTGCCGCCGTCGCACAGCGACACCGCCTGGAACAGCACGTTTTCCAACTGCCGCACGTTGCCCGGCCAGTGGTAATGGCTGAGACGCTCCATGGCCGCCGGCGCCAGTTTCGGCAAGGCGCAGCCGATCTGCCGGCTGGCCTGATCGAGGAAATGCTCCACCAACGGCGTCAGGCCATCCAGGCATTCGCGCAGGGGCGGAATATGCAGCGACAGCACATTGAGCCGGTGGTACAGGTCCTGGCGGAATTCGCCGCGGGCGCACAGCTCGGACAGGTCGACCTGAGTCGCGCAAATCACCCGCACGTCCAGGTACACCTCTTCGTCGCTACCGACCCGGCGGAAGCAGCCGTCCTGCAGAAAGCGCAGGAGCTTGACCTGCAAGCGCGGGCTCATCTCCCCCACCCCATCGAGGAACAGCGTGCCGCCGGCCGTCAGTTCCAACAGCCCGAGCTTGCCTTCGGCCCGGGCACCCTCGAAGGCGCCCGGGC
Source organism: Pseudomonas chlororaphis (assembly GCF_001921865.1). Lineage (GTDB taxonomy): Bacteria > Pseudomonadota > Gammaproteobacteria > Pseudomonadales > Pseudomonadaceae > Aquipseudomonas > Aquipseudomonas chlororaphis_D. The sequence continues at coordinate 64,412 of NZ_MSCT01000008.1, read as the reverse complement.
CGTAGCCGAACAGTTCGGTCTCGGCCATGGACTCCGGCAAGCCGGCGCAGTTGAGCGCCATCAGCGGTGACTGCCCGCGCGGGCTGGCCAGGTGGCAGGCGCGGGCCAGCAGTTCCTTGCCGGTGCCGGTTTCGCCTTCGATCAACAGCGGCGCATCCAGCGGCGCCATGCGCCGTGCTTCACGCACCACCGCGGCCATGACTTTCGAGCTCTGGAAAATACTGTCGAACCCGCGCAGCTCCTGCTTGCGCACGTTGTAGATGCGCTCGCCGACCCGGTCCGCGCGGTGCAACGTCAGCACCGCGCCGGCCATGGCCTCGCTGTCGTCGTGTTCCGATTGCAGCGGCGCGATATCCGCCAGAAACACGTCGCCCTTGACCTTGACCCGCAGCCCGTTGATCCGTGACTTGTTGGCCCGCACCAGTTCCGGCAGATCGAAGTCCTCGGCATAACGCGACAGCGGAATCCCCGGCACCTCGTCCACCCGCACACCGAGCAACTGCGCCGCCGCGCGATTGGCGGCAACGATGGAACCGCCCATGTCGATGGACAGCACTGGAAACTCCAGCGCCCCGAGCAGCGCATTGAGCTCCATGTGTCGCCGCTCGCTGGGCATCAGCCCGACCCGCTTGACCCCGAACACCCCGGCAATCGACTCGAACTTCGGTCGCAGCGCCTGGAACTGCAGGTTGATCAGGTTCGGGCAATGCAGATAGATCGCGTTGCCGTGTTCGCCGCCCACCTCGCCGCGGGCGACGTTGATGCCGTACTCCACCAGCAGGTTGAGAATGTCGCGCAGGATGCCGATGCGATTCTGGCAGTGGACTTTGATACGCATATAAGGAGGGCCCGAAGCAGGTAATGGAGGACATGAACGCCGGAAAACGGCGCTTTTGACACCCCGCGGCACGAATTTTCTGCGGTGCGGCGCAGATAATCGTCAAGATTATGTGACAGCAGCCGGCCTTTTCAAATCGACTATTCTCAGTATTACCGGCCTTCCGGCATTTTCGTAACGAAAACTTTACGAATTTACCGTCAATGCGCCCATTACGTTCACGTCAACCTGCTGCACGGGCTGCCACCTTGGGTTATCTCTAGCGTCAACTGATAACAAGAACGCAGCCCCTGACAGGAGAGCAGCATGAAGCAGACGCAGTACGTGGCCCGCGAGCCCGACGCGCAAGGTTTTATCCACTACACCGACGAAGAACACGCGGTGTGGAACACCCTGATCACCCGTCAGTTGAAAGTGATCGAAGGGCGCGCGTGCCAGGAATACCTGGACGGCATCGAGAAACTCGGCCTGCCCCACGACCGCATCCCGCAGCTGGGCGAAATCAACCAGGTGCTGGGCGAGACCACCGGCTGGCAAGTGGCCCGGGTGCCGGCGCTGATCCCCTTCCAGACCTTCTTCGAATTGCTCGCCAGCAAGCAGTTTCCAGTCGCCACCTTTATCCGCACCCGCGAAGAACTGGACTACCTGCAAGAGCCGGACATCTTCCACGAGATCTTTGGCCACTGCCCGCTGCTGACCAATCCCTGGTTCGCCGAATTCACCCACACCTACGGCAAGCTCGGCCTGCAGGCCACCAAGGAAGAACGGGTGTACCTGGCGCGCCTGTACTGGATGACCATCGAGTTCGGCCTGCTGGACACCCCGCAAGGCCAGCGCATCTACGGCGGCGGCATCCTCTCCTCGCCCAAGGAAACCGTCTACAGCCTGTCGGACGTTCCGGAACACCAGGCCTTCGACCCGCTGGAAGCCATGCGCACCCCATACCGCATCGACATCCTGCAACCGATCTACTTTGTGCTGCCTAACCTCAAGCGCCTGTTCGACCTGGCCCATGAAGACATCATGGCCCTGGTGCACCAGGGCATGCAGCTGGGCCTGCACGCTCCCAAGTTTCCGCCCAAACCCAAGGCGGCCTGAGCCGGCAAGCCTCGCGTGCCGCCGGCAAAACCCGTATTTTCCAACAAGAATCCACTTCAGGAACCCACCATGACCGCTCTGAACCAAGCCCATTGCGAAGCCTGCCGCGCCGACGCGCCACACGTCAGCGACGAAGAACTGCCGGTACTGATCAAGCAGATCCCCGACTGGAACATCGAAGTGCGCGATGGCGTGATGCAGCTGGAAAAAGTCTTTCTGTTCAAAAACTTCAAGTTCGCCCTGGCATTCACCAACGCAATGGGTGAAATTTCCGAGGCGGAAGGTCATCATCCTGGCCTCCTCACCGAATGGGGCAAGGTCACCGTGACCTGGTGGAGCCACTCCATCAAGGGCCTGCACCGCAACGACTTCATCATGGCCGCCCGCACCGACGAAGTGGCCAAGACCGCAGAAGGACGCAAGTAATGCATTTCGACGCCATAGGCCGAGTACCCGGCGACCCGATTCTTGGCCTGATGGAGGCCTATGCGTCGGACAGCAACCCGCGCAAGTTCGACCTGGGCGTCGGCGTCTACAAGGATTCCCAGGGCCTGACGCCGATCCCGCAATCGGTGAAGCTGGCCGAACAGCGCCTGGTCGACCGCCAGACCACCAAGATCTACATCGGCGGCCATGGCGAACCGGCCTTCGGCAAGGCAATCAACGAACTGGTGCTGGGCGCCGACTCGAAACTGATTGCCCAGCAACGCGCCGGCGCCACCCAGACCCCGGGCGGCACTGGCGCCCTGCGCCTCAGCGCCGACTTCATCGCCCACTGCCTGCCGGGCCGTGGCGTGTGGTTGAGCAACCCGACCTGGCCGATCCACGAAACCATCTTTGCCGCCGCCGGCATCCAGGTCAGCCATTACCCCTACGTCGGCAGCGATAACCGCCTCGACGTCGAGGCCATGCTCGCGGCCCTGAACCTGGCGCCCAAGGGCGACGTGGTGCTGCTGCACGCCTGCTGCCACAACCCTACCGGTTTCGACCTGAGCCACGACGACTGGTACCGGGTACTGGACGTGGTGCGCAGCCGTAACCTGCTGCCGCTGATCGACTTCGCCTACCAGGGCTTCGGCGACGGCCTGGAGCAGGACGCCTGGGCGGTCCGGCTGTTCGCCGCCGAACTGCCCGAGCTGCTGGTCACCAGCTCCTGCTCGAAGAACTTCGGCCTGTACCGCGACCGTACCGGCGCGCTGATCGTCTGCACCCGCGACGCCGAAAAGCTGCTCGACGTGCGCAGCCAGCTCGCCCATATCGCCCGTAACCTGTGGTCCACCCCGCCGGATCACGGCGCCGCGGTGGTCGCCACCATCCTCGGCGACCCGGAGCTGAAAAGCCTCTGGGCCGACGAAGTGGAAGCCATGCGCCTGCGCATCGCACAGTTGCGCTCGGGCCTGGTGGAAGCGCTGCAACCCCATGGCCTGGCCGAGCGCTTCGCGCATATCGGCGTACAGCGCGGCATGTTCTCCTACACCGGCCTGACGCCGGAGCAGGTAGCCAAGCTGCGCGACCGGCACAGCGTGTACATGGTCGGCTCAGGCCGGGCCAACGTCGCCGGCATCGACGCCACCCGCCTGGACCTGCTGGCCGAGGCCATCGCCGACGTCTGCAAGGACTGAAAAAAACCATCGCGAGCAAGCTCGCTCCTACAGGGACCGCATGTCGTTCATACAGGCCTCCTGCAGGAGCGAGCTTGCTCGCGATGCTCTTCAAGAATCCCCACCCGATGAAACTCCTTTCATCCCAAAACCCCAGATAAAAATCTTTTTGTCATTTGCAGTGCTGTATCCTGCCCAAGCTTTTTAAAAGCGCGGATCTACCCAGCGATTTAAAAAACAGACCTTGCGAGGAGCAACGAACATGCACGAGATTCCTAATCTCCCCTTCCCAAGCCTGCACGAAACTGAGCAGACAACCCCGCAACAAGCCGGTGCCCAACAGCCCGAACCGAAAGAAGCCGCACCTGGCCGCAAGGCCGATAGCGAAGACTGACCGCATTACCCCAGACAGTGTGGAAAGCGCTCTTCGATGCGCTTTCCACACCGCCTGAAACCCGCCTTCGAGAACCGCCGCCATGACCGACGCCTTCAGCGAAACCCAAGCCAGCGTGCTGATCGGCACCGCCGAAAAAATGATCGAGATCTGGAACCACCTGTCCCCGGAAAAACAGGCCGCCCTGCTGGCCCGCTTCGGCACCCAGGAAAACGCCCTGGCCGCCCTGGTCACCACCCAACTGCTGGCCCCTTCGCACGCCTGACCCCGCCCCCGGTAAAAACTTGCGGCTGCCGGTCAATTTCTCCACCTGAATCGTTTCAACCCTCGGTATCATAAGCAGCCTATCTATTCTGCCCGTGCCCGTGGACCTTTCCCCATGCCAGATACCCAGCGCCCTTTGGCGGTCACGCTGCAAGTCGTTTCCATCGTCCTCTTCACCTTTATCGGCTACCTGAACATCGGCATTCCCCTGGCCGTGCTGCCGGGTTACGTGCACAGCGAACTGGGCTTCGGCGCGGTGATCGCCGGCCTGGTGATCAGCGTGCAATACCTGGCGACCCTGCTCAGCCGCCCCTATGCCGGGAAAATCATCGACAACCTGGGCAGCAAGCGCGCGGTGATGTACGGCCTGGCGGGTTGCGGCCTGAGCGGGGTGTTCATGCTGCTGTCGGCGTGGCTGCACAGCCTGCCGATGCTGAGCCTGATCAGCCTGCTGATCGGCCGGCTGGTGCTCGGCAGCGCCGAGAGCCTGGTGGGGTCGGGTTCCATCGGCTGGGGCATCGGTCGGGTCGGCGCGCAGAACACCGCCAAGGTGATTTCCTGGAACGGCATCGCCAGCTACGGCGCGCTGGCCGTTGGCGCGCCGCTGGGGGTATTGCTGGTGAACCGCCTGGGGCTGTGGAGCATGGGCGTGAGCATCATCCTGCTGGCGATCCTCGGCCTGGCGCTGGCCTGGCCGAAACTCGCGGCGCCGATCGTCGCCGGCGAGCGCCTGCCGTTCATGCATGTGCTGGGCCGCGTCTTCCCCCATGGCTGCGGCCTGGCCCTGGGCTCCATCGGCTTTGGCACCATCGCCACCTTCATCACCCTGTATTACGCCACCCAGCACTGGGCCAACGCGGTGCTCTGCCTGAGCCTGTTCGGCGCCAGCTTTATCGGTGCGCGGCTGCTGTTCGGCAACCTGATCAACCGCCTCGGCGGCTTTCGCGTGGCGATCGCCTGCCTGTCGGTGGAAACCCTCGGCCTGCTGCTGTTGTGGCTGGCGCCGGACGCCAACTGGGCCCTGGCCGGCGCGGCGTTGAGCGGCTTCGGCTTCTCCCTGGTGTTCCCGGCGCTTGGGGTGGAAGCGGTCAACCTGGTGCCCGCCTCCAGCCGCGGCGCGGCGGTGGGCGCCTACTCGCTGTTCATCGACCTGTCGCTGGGTATCACCGGGCCGCTGGCCGGGGCCATTGCCGCCGGCTTCGGCTTCGCCTCGATCTTCCTGTTCGCCGCCCTCGCCGCCTGCAGCGGCTTGCTGCTGAGCTTGTACCTGTACCGCCAGGCGCCGAGGTACCGCGAAGAGCGCGACGCCGCCTAGAAGTCGACCTTGCCGCGCCCGGCCTTGATATTCCCGCGCTTGCTCTTGGCCTCCAGGCGCCGGGTCTTCGAGCCGAGGGTCGGTTTGGTCGGCCGGCGCTTCTTTTCCACCTTGGTGGCACCGAGGATCAACTCCACCAGGCGCTCCAGGGCATCTGCGCGGTTCTGTTCCTGGGTCCGGTATTGCTGGGCCTTGATGACGATCACCCCGTCGCTGGTGATGCGGCTGTCGCGCAGCGCCAGCAGCCGCTCCTTGTAGAAAGGCGGCAAGGACGAGGCCGGAATGTCGAAGCGCAGGTGCACCGCGCTGGAGACCTTGTTGACGTTCTGCCCGCCCGCGCCCTGGGCGCGAATGGCGCTCAACTCGATCTCGGCATCCGGCAGCTGCACGTTGTTGGAAATCACCAGCATGGAAATGGGTCCGCTTTCAGGGCGCCTAGGATACCGCGAATTGCATGATCCCCCGTAGGAGCGAGGCTTGCCCGCGATCCGCGAAGCGGCCATCCAGCGCGTTGCCGGAACGGACGCTATCGCGAGCAAGCTCGCTCCTACAAAGCACACCCACAAAAAACCCGGCCGGAGCCGGGTTTGTTGTTGCTGCGCGCCGCTTACTTCAGCGAAGCATTGGCCACCTGCAAGTTGTCCTGGGCGCTGCGCTTGTTCTTGATGTAGTAGCAGACCCACATGAACACGACCCACACCGGAATCGCGTACACCGAGATCTGGATGCCCGGGATCATCAACATGATGCCGAGGATGAACACCACGAACGCCAGGCAGATGTAGTTGCCGTAGGGGTACCACAGCGCCTTGAACAGCGGCGTCTGGCCGGTGCGGTTCATGTGCTGGCGGAACTTGAAGTGCGAGTAGCTGATCATCGCCCAGTTGATCACCAGGGTCGCGACCACCAGCGACATCAAGAGCTCCAGCGCATGCTGCGGGATCAGGTAGTTGAGCACCACCGCGACGAAGGTCACCAGCGCCGAGGCCAGGATCGACATCACCGGCACGCCGCGCTTGTCGATCTTCGCCAGGGCTTTCGGCGCGTCGCCCTGCTCGGCCATGCCCAGGAGCATGCGGCTGTTGCAGTAGGTGCCGCTGTTGTACACCGACAAGGCCGCGGTCAGGACCACGAAGTTGAGGATGTGCGCCGCGGTATTGCTGCCCAGCATCGAGAACACCTGGACGAATGGGCTGCCGCTGTAGGCATCGCCGGAGGCGTTGAGGGTCGCCAGCAGGCTGTCCCATGGGGTCAGGGACAACAGCACCACCAAAGCACCGATGTAGAAAATCAGGATGCGGTAGATCACCTGGTTGATCGCTTTGGGGATCACGGTCTTCGGCTTGTCGGCCTCGGCCGCGGTGAACCCGAGCATCTCCAGGCCGCCGAAGGAAAACATGATGATCGCCATGGCCATCACCAGGCCGCTGACGCCGTTGGGGAAGAACCCGCCGTGTTCCCACAGGTTGCTCACCGAAGCCTGCGGGCCGCCGTGACCGCTGACCAGCAGGTAGCTGCCCAGGGCGATCATGCCGACGATAGCCACCACCTTGATGATCGCGAACCAGAACTCGGCCTCGCCGAAGACTTTGACGTTGGCCAGGTTGATCAGGTTGATCAGCACGAAAAACGCCGCGGCCGAAGCCCAGGTCGGCACGTCCGGCCACCAGTAGTGCACGTACTTGCCGACCGCTGTGAGCTCCGACATGCCCACCAGGATGTACAGGATCCAGCAGTTCCAGCCCGACAGGAAGCCGGCGAAACCGCCCCAGTACTTGTGCGCGAAATGGCTGAAGGAACCGGCCACCGGCTCTTCGACAATCATCTCGCCGAGCTGGCGCATGATCATGAAGGCGATGAAGCCGCAGATGGCGTAACCCAGGATCATCGACGGCCCGGCGGATTTCAGCACGCCGGCCGAGCCCAGGAACAATCCGGTACCGATCGCGCCGCCCAGGGCGATCAGTTGAATATGGCGATTTTTCAGGCCGCGTTTCAGCTCGCCTGAATGCGGGTTTTGTCCACTCATGAAAGGGTCTCACGCAAGGTTTGATGATGTTCGATAGACGTTGCAGCCGACAGCAGGCTTAAGCAGCGCGGATCAAACCCCAGCGCAGGCACCAGGAGTCCAGCGTTTGTTTAACGGTCATGCGTCACCTGTTTGTTTTTATCTGTGACGAAATCGAACCCACCACGCTTGTGACGCGGCGGAGTGAACAAGGCGGATAGCCTTGAGATTATTGGCCTTGGGAGCGGGTTTCGCGCCGTCGGAGCCCTGGGCTCGTCACGCGTCGAAAGCCGTCGTTGAGGCGCAAAATGCGCGGATACGCAGTTGGGTCACAGTTAAAACGCCGCGCATTGTACACCCCTGACTCCCTGCCGCCAGACGCGGCGTGTCAGCGCGTCGGAAGCCGGAATCCCATGGGGCCTGCTCGATGGCAGGCATCGGCGGCAAGGTTCGGGACAGCCCCGTCGGGGGTGTCGATGAAGGCGCGACAAGGATCGCCCTTCATGGAGAGTCGGTTGAGGTGAGCCATGGCGTTCGTTGCGCCTCCTTCTTGTTATGCACCTGCACACAGGCATGGGCTGCATGACACCTGCCTTGAGCCCACGGAACAAGCGGGTTTCCGGCAGACGCCAAGCGTTCCCGGGGCATCGCCGGCAGGTTTTTCTTACAGCGCTCGCCAAGGCTCGATTCCCTGCCCGGACAAGGTGTTTTTCGTAAGGTTTTCTTTACGCGTCGGAACGTATTTTTTCCACTTCAGATCGGCGCCAGCGGCGACTGCAAATTGACTACCCACGTTTTTTTACCTGTCTGCCTGCTCAGCTTTTTGTTTTTTCTCGATAATTTCTTCGCACAAAAACAGAACAAAAAGTTCAATAAAAATAATTCAATTATTTTTTTGCATTCCAAAAAACCCTGGACTAGGTTTCCAGCCACTTGCCAGGCCACAAGCCGGCAAGCCGAACGGCGCGGATTTTCCCGTATTGCGCAGCCCTTCCCCGGGAACGCCCGAGCCGTTTCACCGACTGCTTTCTATCCGAAAAGTCATCTAGGAGATTCGCCATGCAAGCACTGGAAAAAGACTTGGACACTGAACTGCAACTGGACGATTGGTTTGAAGCAGCGACCCATGAGGCCGCGGTGGAAATGATGCAAGCCGACGCGGTGGTACCGTTCGGCACGGCGATGTGGCCTTTGTAAACAGGCCATAGGGCGGGAGCGGCCCGGCGGCCGCCCCTGCCTCCATTCGCTGGCTCCCTGGGAGGGTCCATGGACAACACCGCAGCCATCCGGCATTTCCTTTACTACCTCGAACACCACCCGGCCCTGACTGGCCGGCAGCACGCCAAGGTCCTGATCGGCCACACCGCCGACTACACCGCCACCAGCGCCGCCATTCTCGAGCAGGCCCGCGAGCCCTTCGGTTTCACCGCCCTGCGCCTCGACCAGGAGCCCACCCCGGTGCTGGCCCAGGCCATCGAGGACTGCGATCTCTACATCTTTTTCTACGACTCCTCGACCCTAACGCCACCGCGCCCACAAGGTCCGGCGTTCATCCAGGCGCTGCAAGCCGTGATGGCCGAGAACTGGAAGAAATCGCTGCTGTTCAAGGACTACGGGGACTATTTCTACGACACTTTCAGCGTCGAGCCGCAACGCATCGCCGAGCTCAACGCCACCCTGATCGGCTATATGTCCCAGGCCACCACCCTGAGCTTTCACGACGACCACGGCTCGTACTTCGACACGCCGCTGAGCAGCATCAGGAAATGGACCAACATCAATGGCGTGGGCAACTACGACCTGGCGCCGGGCGAAGTCGCCAGCCACAGCGAAGCCATCAACGGCCGGGTGAAATTCGTCGGCACCTTCCTCGGCACCATTCCCTTCGCGCGCAAGTACGGCGTGCTGCAATCGCCCCTGGAGCTGTGGATCGAGAACTCCACCATCACCCGGATCGCCACCGACGTGCCGGGGCTGGAGGACGACTTCAACAAGTACCTGGACGCCAACCCGTCCAACCGCCGCATCGAGGAGCTGGGCATCGGCACCAACGAAGGGGTGAAAGCGCTGTATGCACGCAACTCGGGCTTCGAGGAGCGCCATTGCGGCCTGCACCTGGGGCTGGGCGGCGGCGCCAAGGGCAGCCACCACCTGGACCTGATCTTCGCCGGCGGGGTGCTGGCGCTGGACGACAAGCCGGTGTTCGATGGGCGGTTTGCGTTCTGAGCCGGGGACGGTGGCGATAGGGATAACGCCATCGTGAGCAAGCTCGCTCCTACAGGGATTCCCGGCTTCGCCACACAACCCTGTAGCCGCTGGCGCAGCCGTTTGGCTTTCCCCAAAAAAAACGCCAACCCGAAGGTTGGCGTTGTTTATTGCGACTCAGCCCTTACTCAGGCTTGCGACGACCGAAGCCCGGACGCTGGCCGGAACCGGCCGGCGCGCCGCGGCGTTTGCCCGACGGCGCATCCTTGTCGACCAGGACGATGCCCGGACGCTTGGACTTCGGCGCCGGCTTGGCCGGACGCTTGGTGTCGATCGGGCGATCCGCCACTGGCGTACCGCGGCTCGACTCGCCCCGGCCGGCAGCCGGACGCGGAGCCCGTGGCGCACGTTCGCCATCCTGGCGCGGCGCGGGCTTGCGGCCCGGACGCTCGCCCTCGAGCTGCGGCTCGCGTCCCGGGCGCGGAGCACCGGCGGCAGGCGCGCCATGGGCAGGACGCAAGGTCCGCACGCGCTCGCCCTTGGCCATCGGCCGCGAGGATTTACGCTGCATGCGTTCCAGCTTGTCCTTGCTCTTGGCGTTCAGTTGCGGCATCGCCACCGGAGTCAGGCCAACCTCGGCACTGAGGATGTCCACTTCGTATTGGCTCATTTCGCGCCAGCGGCCCATCGGCAGGTCGGAGTTGAGGAACACCGGGCCGAAACGCACGCGCTTCAGGCGGCTGACCACCAGGCCCTGGGATTCCCACAGGCGACGCACTTCACGGTTGCGGCCTTCCATCACCACGCAGTGGTACCAATGGTTGAAGCCTTCGCCGCCCGGAGCCTGCTGGATGTCGGTGAACTTGGCCGGGCCGTCTTCGAGCATCACGCCGGCTTTCAGGCGCTCGATCATCTCGTCGTCGACTTCGCCACGCACACGCACCGCGTACTCGCGGTCCATCTCGTAGGACGGGTGCATCAAGCGGTTGGCCAGCTCGCCGTCGGTGGTGAACATCAGCAAACCGGTGGTGTTGATGTCGAGACGGCCGATGTTGATCCAGCGGCCTTCTTTCGGACGCGGCAGCTTGTCGAACACCGTCGGACGGCCTTCCGGGTCGTCGCGGGTGCAGATCTCGCCATCGGGCTTGTTGTACATGATCACGCGGCGGACCGCTTCGGACGCTTCTTCGCGCTTGATCACCTTGCCATCGATCGAAATGGCGTCATGCAGGTCGACACGCAGGCCAAGGGTGGCGGCGACGCCATTGACCTTGATCCGGCCCTGGCTGATCCAGGACTCCACGTCGCGGCGCGAGCCGACGCCGATACGGGCGAGGACTTTCTGCAGCTTTTCGCCTGCCGGAGCTATTTCCTGGTGGTCTTTCTGGTCTTCATTCATCTGGGCACCTCCCGGTGTATCGATTCAGGCTAGAGCGGCCTGAACGGTCTTAAAAACAGGTCTTGTGGCGAAGGGATCGCCAAAGGGTCGCGAATCATACGCTCATGGCGCCGGTTGCGCATCAGAGACTAGCCGATAACCGGCAGTCGGCCGATTTTTCCGCTGGCCGGATAGGTGGTGCAGGAGCGAGCGATCGACGACGCTGGGGTACATCTGGCACATCGCATCAACCTTCATCGCGAGCAAGCTTCGCTCCTACACAAGCCCGGGGCTGGCTCAATCGTCTTCCCACTGGCGTCTTTCGTTCTCGATGGCCTCGGCCAGCGCCCGGGCTTCGGCCTCTTCGTCGCTCAGCTCCGGAGCCGGCGGTTCCAGCGCCGCCACGGCGGCCAGCAGCTTGGCCCGGGCTTCGGCGACGCCCAATACATCGTTCTCGGCGTCTTGCCCTTGATCGTCGTCGGCATCCGCTTCGAGTTCGGACTCGTGCTCGATTTCAGGTTCCGCCTGAGCCTGGGCTTCAGTCTCGACCCCGCCCTCAACCTGCGTGTCGGCAAGCCAGCCAGCCTCGGACGACTCGAGCGCGCCATCGCGATGCAGGTCGTCGAAATCGGTCTTGATCCCCTCTTCCATCGAGTCCAGTTCCAGCAGCAAGGTGTGGAAGCTGGTTTCTTCCTTCGCCTCTTCCGGCTCGGCGCTGGCGTCGGCCAGGGCTTGCAGGTTGTCGGGCACCGGAGCGTCGTCGAAATCGAGGACCGGCTCGGTTTCCATCTCCCGCAGCTCGGCCAGCGGCGGCAGGTCGTCGAGGTTCTGCAAATTGAAGTGATCGAGAAACGCCTTGGTGGTGGCGAACATCGCCGGCTTGCCCGGCACGTCGCGGTAACCGACCACACGAATCCACTCGCGCTCCAGCAGGGTCTTGACGATCTGGCTGTTGACCGCCACGCCACGCACATCCTCGATCTCGCCGCGGGTGATCGGCTGGCGATAGGCGATCAGCGCCAGGGTCTCCAGCATCGCCCGCGAGTAACGCTGGGGCCGTTCTTCCCACAGGCGACCGACCCAGGGCGCGAACTTTTCCCGCACCTGCAGGCGATACCCCGAGGCCACTTCCTTGAGTTCGAAGGCCCGGCCTTCGCAGGATTTGCCGAGAATCGTCAGCGCTTTCTTGAAGACCGCCGGGTCCGGCCGCTCGCCTTCCTCGAAAAGCTCGAACAGACGTTCCATCGATTGCGGTTTTCCCGAGGCCAACAGAAAGGCTTCAAGCAGCGGCGCCAGCTCGCGGGGTTCACTCAAATTCATTGTTTTAGCTCGTTATTCGGCTCGCGCCCGCACATGGATTGCCGCAAACGGCTCATTCTGAACCAGCTCGACCAGGGATTCCTTGACCAGCTCGAGGATCGCCATGAAGGTCACCACCACCCCCAGGCGCCCCTCCTCCGCGGTGAACAGTTCGACAAAAGGCACAAAACCGCCGCCCTTGAGACGCTCCAGCACATCGCTCATGCGTTCCCGGGTCGACAGCGCCTCGCGACTGACCTGATGGCTCTCGAACATGTCACCACGGCGCAGCACTTCGGCCATGGACATCAACACCTCTTCCAGGGCGACGTCCGGCAGCAGCTTGCGCGCCCGGGCCTCCGGGGCGTCGAGCTTGGGCACTATCACATCGCGACCGACCCGGCTCAGGCCATCGATGCCTTCGGCAGCGGCCTTGAAACGCTCGTATTCCTGCAAGCGGCGGATCAATTCGGCGCGCGGGTCTTCCTCGTCCTCTTCCACCTCGGCCGAGCGCGGCAACAACATGCGCGACTTGATCTCGGCGAGCATGGCCGCCATCACCAGGTATTCGGCGGCCAGTTCCAGGCGCACCGACTGCATCAACTCGACATAGCCCATGTACTGGCGGGTGATTTCCGCCACCGGGATATCGAGGATATTGATGTTCTGTTTGCGGATCAGGTACAGCAGCAGGTCGAGCGGGCCTTCAAAGGCTTCGAGAAAGACTTCCAGGGCGTCCGGCGGGATGTACAGGTCCAGCGGCATTTCCATGACCGCCTGGCCGTACACCATGGCAAAAGGCAGCTCCTGCTGCGCTCCGGCCTGGTCGTCGACGTTTTCCACTGCGGACATTCAGGCCTCGACCATGAAGGGGGCCGGGTCGCCACAACCGACACGGATCACTTCCGGCTCGCCGTCGGCCAGGTTGATCACGGTGGAAGCCTTGATGCCGCCAAAACCGCCGTCGATGATCAGGTCGACCTGATGTTCGAGCAGTTGGCGCATTTCATAGGGGTCGTTCATCGGCTCGGTTTCGCCGGGCATGATCAGGCTGACGCTCATCAACGGCTCGCCAAGCTCGGCCAGCAGCGCCAGGGCGATCGGATGGCTCGGTACCCGCAGGCCGATGGTGCGTTTCTTGGCATGCAGCAACAGCCGCGGTACTTCGCGAGTGGCATTGAGAATGAAGGTATAAGGCCCCGGCAGGTGGGCCTTGAGCAGGCGAAAGGTGCCGGTATCGATCTTGGCGAACAGGCCCAGCTGCGACAGGTCGCAGCAGATCAGCGCGAAGTTGTGCTTGTCGTCCAACTGCCGCAGGCGCCGCACGCGCTCGACCGCGCCCTTGTCGCCGATCTGGCAGCCAATGGCGTAGGAGGAGTCGGTCGGGTAGATCACCACGCCACCTGCGCGGATGATTTCGACAGCCTGTTTGATCAGGCGCGGTTGCGGGTTTTCCGGATGAATCTGGAAAAATTGACTCACATTCTCTACCTGTTCAGACGGCGGCAATAATTGGGTCATGTTTGAACCGACACCACAATGGCGGCAGATCCTCCGGAACAGGGCGATACTCGCCTATCTCGGACCAGCCTCCAGGGCCATGAAAATCACTGCCGGCGCTCACCAGCAGACCGAACTCCCGAGCAAGGATGGCCAGGCTGCCCACCTGCTCGGCGGGTTGATGGCCGTTGACCACCTCGATCGCGTGGCCACCCGCTTGAATATAGTCGGCAATCAAGCGGCGACGCTTGCTGCGGGTGAAATCGTAATGCCAGGGATGGGCCAGGCTGACCCAGGCTCCCGCCGCGCGCAGCGTCTCGACGGTTTCCTCGAGGGTCGGCCAGTGCTGCTTGACGTCGCCCAGCTTGCCGGCCCCCAGCCACTTGCGAAAAGCTTCGGCACGGTCCTTCACGAAACCGGCGCGCACCAGGTAATCGGCGAAGTGCGGCCGGGCCGGCGCATTGCCGCTGTCGCCCAACTCCTGCTGGATCGCCCGGGCGCCTTCGAGCGCGCCCGGCATGCCCTTGAGCGCGAGCTTGCGGCTTATTTCCTCGGACCGCAGCCAGCGGCCTTCGTGCAGTTTTCCGATGGCCTCGACCAAGGACGGCGCATTGACGTCGAAACCGTAGCCCAGCACATGAATGGTCGCCCCGCCCCAGGTGCAGGACAATTCGACGCCATTGACCAACTGCATGCCCAGCGCCTGCGCCGCAACGCGGGCCTCGTCGAGCCCTTCGAGGGTGTCGTGATCGGTCAGGGCCAGGACTCGCACGCCTTTCTCGAACGCACGCGCAACCAGAACCGCAGGCGCCAGGGCGCCGTCGGAGGCTGTGCTATGACAGTGCAAATCAACATTCACGGGGCTTTCGAACCTCAAGTCAGGTGGCGCTTTCGCTGCCAAGGATGTTTGTTATTATGCCGGCACATCCTGCTTCTGGCTGCCACTGTGAAACAATTCATCGACTTCATCCCACTGTTCCTGTTTTTCATCGTCTACAAAATCGATCCCCGCGCCGTCGACATTGCCGGTCAGCAGCTGACCGTCGGCGGCATCTACAGCGCCACCGCGGTGCTGATCATCAGTTCCCTGGTGGTCTACGGCGCGCTGTTCATTTCCCAGCGCAAGCTGGAAAAAAGCCAGTGGCTGACCCTGATCGCCTGCCTGGTATTCGGCAGCCTGACCCTGGCCTTCCATAGCGAAACCTTTCTTAAATGGAAGGCGCCGGTGGTCAACTGGCTGTTCGCCCTGGCCTTTATCGGCAGCCACTTCATCGGCGACCGCCTGCTGATCAAACGCATCATGGGCCACGCGCTGACCCTGCCGGACCCGGTCTGGACCCGCCTGAACATCGCCTGGATCGCTTTCTTCCTGTTCTGCGGCGCCGCCAACCTGTTCGTGGCCTTCACCTTCCAGAGCATCTGGGTCGACTTCAAGGTCTTCGGCAGCCTGGGCATGACCGTACTGTTCCTGGTCGGCCAGGGCATCTACCTGTCGCGCCATCTCCACGATACCGAACCCACCACGTCGAAAACCGAGGACTGACATGCTTTACGCAATCATTGCTACAGACGTCGCCAACTCCCTGGAGAAACGCCTGGCCGCGCGCCCGGCGCACCTGGAACGGTTGCACCAGCTCAAGGACGAAGGCCGCGTGGTACTGGCCGGCCCGCACCCGGCCGTCGACAGCAATGACCCGGGCGCCGCGGGTTTCACCGGCAGCCTGATCGTCGCCGAGTTCGACTCGCTGAACGCCGCCCAGGCCTGGGCCGATGCCGACCCCTTCGTCGCCGCCGGCGTCTACGCCAGCGTGCTGGTCAAGCCGTTCAAGCAAGTCCTGCCGTAACGCCTCCCCCGCGCGGTGAACCTTATCGGTTCGCCGCGCTCTCAATCGCTCATTATTCTCGTTTGACTGCCGACAACTTGCCCAACACTCGATTGGAATCAGGAGTTCCGATGCGCCAGGGCCCGAAACACCCCGCTCCGTTGTGCCTGTTGTTGGTCATGTTATCGATTGGAACACCCGCCTCTGCCGAGGAAACCGCGGACGCCGGGCTGTCGACGCCCCTGTCCCTGAGCGCCGGCAGCCAGATCAGCGAATTGCAGCAGCGCCTGAAAGACAGCGAGCGCCAGCGCGAAGAACTGAACCGGCAATTGCAGAACGCCGATAGCGAACGGGAAAGCGCCCAACTGGGCCGCCTGCGCCAGGAAAACCAGCGCCTCAAGCTGCAACTGCGCGAGGCCCAGGCCAGCGCCGCGCCACGCCTGCTGACCGACCAGCAGCAGTGGTTCGTCACCGGCGCCGGGGTAGCGCTATTGGCCCTGCTCTGCGGTATCTTTGCCAGTGGCGGCCATAGAAGGCGTCGACAATGGCTAAATTGAGTGATTCATGAGCGACCTGTTACTGATTGACGATGACCAGGAGCTGTGCGAGCTCCTGACCAGTTGGCTGAGCCAGGAAGGTTTTCAGGTACGGGCCTGCCACGACGGCCTGAGCGCCCGCCGCGCCTTGGCGGATCACGCGCCGGCGGCGGTGGTGCTCGATGTGATGCTGCCCGACGGCAGCGGCCTTGAGCTGCTCAAGCAACTGCGCAGCGACCATCCGGACCTGCCGGTGCTGATGCTCTCGGCCCGCGGCGAGCCGCTGGACCGCATCCTCGGCCTGGAACTGGGCGCCGACGACTACCTGGCCAAACCCTGCGACCCCCGCGAACTGACGGCCCGCCTGCGCGCCGTGCTGCGCCGCAGCCATCCGGCCGCGGTGTCGAGCCAGATGGAGCTGGGCGACCTGTGTTTCAGCCCGGTGCGTGGCGTGGTCAACGTCGACCAACAGGACATCACCCTCACCGTTTCCGAAAGCCGCCTGCTCGAGGCCCTGCTCAAGCAGCCGGGCGAACCGCTGGACAAGCAGGAACTGGCGCAGATTGCCCTGGGCCGCAAGCTGACCCTGTACGACCGTAGCCTGGACATGCACGTCAGCAACCTGCGCAAGAAGATCGGCCCGCACCCCGACGGCCGTCCGCGCATCGTCGCCCTGCGCAGCCGTGGGTACTACTACAGCCTCTGATGCCCGTTGGCTGTTGGCTGTTGGCTGTTGGCTGTTGGCTGTTGGCTGTTGGCTGTTGATCCCGACGGCGGCAGCCGCCACACCCTACGCAGTGGGTAAAGAGTTATGTCAGTTTCGCCAAAAAACCTCTTTACCCAAGCTTTACCCTTCGCTGACCGCCGCTGACCTTGATCTCCGTAATCTGCACTCATCCGGAACTGACCGGGAATGAGACAAGGAGATACACCATGCGCAAGACCCTGATCGCTCTGATGTTCGCCGCCGCCCTGCCGACCGTGGCCATGGCCATGCCCGAAGGCGCAGGCCCCATGGGGCCGATGGAAGGCCCGGGCCACAGCGAACACATGCGTGGCAAAGGCCCTTACAGCCAGCTGGACCTGAGCCGCGAACAGCGCCAGCAGATCCGCAAGCTGATGGGCGAGCAGATGCACGAGCGCAAGCAGCTGGTGCAGAAATACCTGGAAAAACTGTCGCCGGCCGACCAGAAGGCCATGAAGGACGAGATCGCCGCCAAGCGCCAGAAAACCCAGGCGGATATCCGCGCCCTGCTCAAGCCGGAGCAACAGAAAGAGTTTGACGCGATCCAGAAGAAGCACGCCGAACGTCGCGCGGAATGGGCCGAATTCAAGGCCTGGAAAGCGCAACAACCGCAAAAAGCGCAATAATGCTCTAGCGCTTGCCCCAGCCCAGTGGCCTTCCCACTGGGCTTTCTTTGTTTGAGGATTTCCCGTGCGTTCATTGTTCTGGCGCATCCTGGCCAGTTTCTGGCTGGCCATCGCCCTGGTTGCAGGGCTGTCGATTCTGCTTGGGCACATGCTGAACCAGGACGCCTGGATTCTCAGCCGCCATCCGGGCCTCAACACCCTGGCCGAGGAGTGGACCCAGACCTACGAAGCCCAAGGCGAAGATGCCGCCCAGGACATCCTCGAACAGCGCAAGCGCCAGTACCACATCGATGTGCAGGTGCTCAACGAAAGCGGCGACCCGGTAGTCCGCGGCACCTTCCCGCGCCGCGCCGCGGCCTTCGAGGCCCGGCAGAACAACGATGACCGACGCCTGCCCTGGCGCCGCCTGACCGCCGAATACACCAGCCCGAAAACCGGCGACACCTACCTGATGATCTACCGGATTCCCCACCCGGAACTGGGCGCCTGGCACCGCGACAGCCTGATGTGGCCGCTGAGTGCCCTGGCCATCGCGCTGGTGGTGCTGACCCTGTTCAGCCTGCTGGTGACCCTGTCCATCACCCGCCCTCTCAGCCGTCTGCGCGGCGCGGTGCATGACCTGGGGCAAACCACCTACCAACAGAACAGCCTGGCCCGCCTGGCCGACCGCCGCGACGAGTTCGGCGTGCTGGCCAAGGATTTCAACCGGATGGGATCGCGCCTGCAAAGCCTGATCGGCAGCCAGCGCCAACTGCTGCGCGACGTCTCCCACGAACTGCGTTCGCCGCTGGCACGTTTGCGCATCGCCCTGGCGCTGGCCGAGCGCGCCACGGACGAGGAACGCGAACGCCTGTGGCCGCGCCTGACCCGCGAATGCGATCGCCTGGAAGCGCTGATCAGTGAAATCCTGGTGCTGGCCCGGGTCGACTCCGACAACGCCAGCGCCGAAGAGGTCGATCTCAATGCCTTGCTCGGCAACCTGCAAAAAGACGCGCAACTGGCCTGCCCGGAACAGCCGGTGCGCATCCAGGCCGAGCCGCAGCTCAGCCTCCGGGGCTGGCCGACCATGATCGAACGGGCGGTGGACAATCTGCTGCGCAACGCCCAGCGCTTCAATCCGGCCGGGCAGACGATCGAGGTACGCGCCGTGCGCCAGAGCGACAGAATCCTGCTCAGCGTGCGCGATCATGGCCCCGGGGTGCAGGCCGAACACCTGAGCCTGCTGGGCGAACCCTTCTACCGCGCCCCGGGGCAGACCGCGGCGGGCCACGGCCTCGGCCTGGCCATCGCCCGGCGCGCCGCGGAGCGCCATGGTGGTAGCCTGACGCTGGACAATCACCCACAAGGCGGTTTTGTCGCGACGCTGGAGTTGCCGTTGGTGCCGGGTATTACCCTTCAAGCCTGAAAAGCTTCGCGGGCAAGCCTCGCTCCTACGGTTTCAAGGCGTTCGCCAATGCTGCGAATGACCTCGACCTGTAGGAGCGAGGCTTGCCCGCGATTGGCCATCAACTACGGCAAAACTTCAGGATCAGGCCTTGCCCGACCAAGCTCCGACGAACTCCGCCACGTCCACCTTCGGGGCGATCCGCGGCTCGTTCAACGGCGTGCCCAGGTACAGGAAGGCAATGATTTCCTCACCCTCACCCAAGCCAAGCCCCTTGGCCACATGGGGCGAATAGGACAGCTCGCCGGTGCGCCACACCGCGCCAATGCCCTGGGCATAGGCCGCCAATAGAATGCCGTGCGCGGCGCAGCCCGCCGCCAGCAACTGCTCCGACTTCGGCACCTTGAAATGCTCCTGCAGACGCGCCACCACGACCACCACCAAAGGTGCACGCAACGGCATGGCGCGGGCCTTGTCCAGGGCCGCTTCAGTCACTTCGCCACCTTGCAACTGCACCGCCTCGACCAGCAGCTCGCCCAGTTGTTCGCGGGCCTCGCCCTCGACGGTGAGAAAGCGCCAAGGGCGCAGTTGGCCGTGATCCGGAGCCCGCAAGGCCGCCGCGAACAGCACCTCCCGCTGCGCCGCCGTCGGCGCCGGGTCGAGCAAACGCGGTACGGAAACACGGTTGAGCAATGCGTCGAGAGCCTCCATCGGCCACCTCCTGAAAAAAATGTCCGGCCATTCTACCGGCAAGTGCCTTCCGGGTGCCGGTTTACATGCTCCGCACCGCAGGTAGAATGGCGCCCTCCTTATCAGCCCCGAGCGGACCTCATGGCGTTGCCGACCCTACGGATCATTGGTTTCATCATCGGCATTTTCCTGATCACCCTGGCCATCGCCATGGTCATTCCGATGGCGACCCTGGTGCTGTTCGAGCGTACCGGCGACCTGCCGTCGTTCCTCTGGGCCAGCATGATCACCTTCGTTGCCGGCCTGGCCCTGGTGATACCGGGGCGCCCCGAACATGTGCACCTGCGCCCGCGGGACATGTACCTGCTGACGGTGTCCAGCTGGCTGGTGGTGTGCATCTTCGCCGCCTTGCCCTTTCTGCTGACCCAGCACATCAGCTACACCGATTCGTTCTTCGAGAGCATGTCCGGCATCACCGCCACCGGCGCCACGGTGCTCAGCGGCCTGGACAGCATGTCGCCAGGCATCCTGATGTGGCGCTCGCTGCTGCACTGGCTCGGCGGTATCGGCTTCATCGGCATGGCGGTGGCGATCCTGCCGCTGCTGCGTATCGGCGGCATGCGCCTGTTCCAGACCGAATCCTCGGACCGCTCCGAGAAAGTCATGCCGCGCTCGCACATGGTGGCGCGGCTGATCGTGGCGGCGTATGTCGGCATCACCATTCTCGGCAGCCTGGCCTTCTGGTGGGCCGGGATGAGCCTGTTCGATGCGATCAACCATGCGATGTCGGCGATCTCTACCGGCGGTTTCTCCACCTCCGACAGCTCGCTGGCGCACTGGCCGCAGCCGGCGGTGCACTGGGTGGCCGTGGTGGTGATGATCCTCGGCAGCATGCCGTTCACCCTGTACGTCGCCACCCTGCGCGGCAATCGCCGAGCGCTGATCAAGGACCAGCAGGTCCAGGGCCTGCTCGGGATGCTGCTGGTGACCTGGCTGGTGCTCGGTACCTGGTACTGGTGGACCACCCAGTTGCATTGGCTCGACGCCTTGCGCCACGTCGCGCTGAACGTCACCTCGGTCGTCACCACCACTGGTTTCGCCCTGGGCGACTACAGCCTGTGGGGCAACTTCTCGCTGATGCTGTTCTTCTACCTGGGCTTCGTCGGCGGCTGCTCCGGCTCGACCGCCGGCGGGATCAAGATCTTCCGCTTCCAGGTCGCCTACATCCTGCTCAAGGCCAACTTGAACCAGCTGATTCACCCACGCGCGGTGATCAAGCAGAAATACAACGGGCACCGCCTCGACGAGGAAATCGTCCGTTCGATCCTGACCTTCTCGTTCTTCTTCGCCATCACCATCTGCATGATCGCCCTGGCGTTGTCGCTGCTGGGCGTGGACTGGATGACCGCCCTGACCGGCGCCGCCAGTACGGTGTCGGGGGTCGGCCCGGGCCTGGGCGAAACCATCGGCCCGGCCGGCAACTTCGCCACCCTGCCGGATGCCGCCAAGTGGATCCTGTCCCTGGGCATGCTGCTCGGCCGGCTGGAGATCATTACGGTGTTCGTGTTGTGTATTCCGGCATTCTGGCGTCACTGACCGCGGCCGGAGACTCCTGCAACCGCGCCCGGTACTCGCCGGGCGTGGCGTCGAACCAGCGGCGGAAGGCGCGGAAAAAGTTGCTCGGATCGGCAAACCCCAACAGATAAGCGATTTCCAGCAAGGTCATGCTCGGCTGGGCCAGATACTGTTCGGCCAGCTCTCGCCGGGTATCGTCGAGCAAGGCCTGGAAACTCGTGCCCTCCTCCTGCAACCGCCGTTGCAAGGTGCGCTGGGACAAGTGCAGGGTCTGCGCGACGACCTCCCGTTTCGGCTCGCCCTGGGGCAACAGGCGGCATAGCGCCTGACGGGCCTTGTGCGTCACCCGGCTTTCGGAGAAACGCGCCAGGTACTCGCCGGCGAAGCGGTCATGCAACAGCGCCATGGCTTCATTGGCGGTCGGCAAGGGCGCCTCCATGTCGGCACGCTCGAAAATCAGCGCGTCGTAAGGCGCGTTGAACACCAGCGGCGCATGGAACGCCTGCTTGTAGGGTTCCAGATCGAGGGGCGGAGCGCCCTGCACCAAGACCTGATGCGGATGCAGGGTCCGCCCGGTCAACCAGCCGCACAGCGCCAGCGCACAGGCCAGCGAAGCCTCGGCACTCTGCCGGGTCGGTGGCAGATGATCGCCATGGACCGTCAGAATCAATGCATAACCTTCAGGTAAAAGCCGGAAACTCAGGTCAGCGCTTTCCGCGATGATCCGCTGATAACGCACCAGGCGCTGGAAACCCTCGGCCAGGGTACGACTGGACATCAGGGCATACCCGGCCACATTGAAGGACGCCGGGCGCACCACCTTGCCCATGTTCAAGCCGATGGCCGGATTGCCAGACTGCTCCACCGCGCGCTGCCAGAGGCGCGTCATCGAGTCCTGGGGGAAGCGCGCGTCCGGATCGTCCAGCGCGGCATAGTCGAGCCCGATCTGCTTGAACAATGCACGGCAATCCAGGCCGTCCATCTCCAGAGCTTTGACAATTCCCATCGCCCAGCTTGCAGAAGTCGTTCGTTCGCTCATGGTGGGCTCTTTTACATGACAAGCCGCATGCTACGGCCGATTTCCCTAAGGATACTAAAGTGGCGCCTATTGTCACTGGCGACAGCCACCGATGACTCTAGACTCAAATAAGCTCCCCACGGAGCATCCCGCTGACAGAACAATAACCACAGAGACCGCAGTCGTGGATAACATCAAGCCGTTCAACAGCTTCGCCGAGTTCTATCCCTACTACCTGAGCGAGCACAGCAACAGCACCTGCCGCCGCTTGCACTTCATCGGGACCAGCCTGGTGATCTTCATCCTCGCCTTCGCCATCGGCAAAGGCGCCTGGCTGTTGCTGCTGGCCCTGCCCCTGGCCGGCTACAGCTTTGCCTGGGTCGGCCATTTCTTCTTCGAGAAGAACCGCCCGGCCACCTTCCAGCATCCGCTTTACAGCCTGCTTGGCGATTTCGTCATGTACCGCGACATGCTGCTGGGCAAAGTACCGTTCTAGGCCTGGACGGACAGCAAGCCGTCCCGCGCAGCCAGTGCGGGATTGGATCCAAGGCATACACTCGAATCGTTGCACAAAAAAACAACAAGAGGATTGCCGATGAACGCGCATGCCCGTTTCACCCACATGAAGGATGGCACCCAGGAAGACTGGGCGATCATCGCCGCGGACTTCAGTGCCTACGCCAAACAGCTGCCGGCGCGGATCGTGGCGCACCTGAGGTTGCTGGAGGGGGACTTTGGCGGCTTCCCGGTGGACCGCCTGACCCATTCGCTGCAAACCGCCAGCCGCGCCTGGCATGACGGCCGCGACGAAGAATACGTGGTCTGCGCCCTGCTCCACGATATCGGCGATACCCTGGGCTCCTACAATCACCCGGACATCGCCGCGGCCATCCTCAAACCCTTCGTCAGCGCCGAAAATCTGTGGATGGTGGAGAAGCACGGGATCTTCCAGGGCTACTATTTCTTCCACCATCTGGGCATGGATCGGCACTTGCGCGAACAATTCAAGGACCACCCGCTGTATGTGCGGACCGTGGAGTTCTGCGCCAAGTACGATGCCGCGGCGTTCGATCCGACTTACGACAGCCTGCCCCTGAGCTTTTTCGAACCCATGCTCGAACGCCTGTTCGCCCAACCGAAAAATTCGATCTACAAGGCGGCCATGGAAGAACGCGCACCGGCTTGAGGACCGCTGCGCTGTCCATCGCGAGCAAGCTCGCTCCTACAGGAAATGGATCACCTTCTGCAGGAGCGAGCTTGCTCGCGATGGGGCCTCAAAGCCTTACGCCAGCTCCGCGACCTTCGCCAGATCGGCCTTGCGCTGCGCTTCCCGTGCCTGGGCGTCGGCCAGTCGGTACAGCTCGATGGTGCCGTCCCAATGCTCGATCAGGGCGGTGCACGACTCGACCCAATCCCCGCAATTGAGGTAGTCGATCTCGCCGACCTTGCGGATCTCGGCATGGTGGATATGCCCGCACACCACGCCGTGCAGCTCGCGCTTCACGCATTCGTGAGCGATGGCTTCCTCGAAGTCGCTGATAAAGCTGACCGCGGTCTTGACCTTGTGCTTGAGGTAGGCCGACAACGACCAGTAGCCATAACCGTAGCGGGCCCGCCAGTGATTCAGCCAGCGATTGAGGGTCAGGGTGAACTCGTAGGCCGAGTCGCCGAGAAAGGCCAGCCAGCGATGGTAGCGCGTGATGACGTCGAACTGGTCGCCGTGGATCACCAGCAAGTGCCGGCCATCGGCGGTGACGTGTACCGCCTCGTCCACCAGCTGGATATTGCCCAGGATCAACTTCGAATAGCGGCGCAGGAATTCGTCGTGGTTGCCGGTGACATAGATCACTTCGGTGCCGCGCTTGCTCATGGTCAACAGGCGGCGGATGACATTGGTGTGCGCCTGGGGCCAGTACATGCCGCCGCGCAGTTTCCAGCCGTCGATGATATCGCCCACCAGGTAGATCCGGTCGGCGTGGTAGCCCTTGAGGAACTGCGCCAGGTGCTCCGCCTGACAGTCCCGGGTGCCCAGATGCACATCGGAAATCCACAAGGTGCGCACGCGTTGTTTACGGCTGGGTCGAGCGAGTTCGGCACTGGTCATGGGCACGCTCCTACATTTTTTGCGAGCTTGCACCCCGGCGATTAATCGCCTGTGACAGAAATACGGCAGTCCGATGACACCGCTACCGGCCAGCGCCAGGTGTAGACTGCCGCTCTGCCAAGGAGACCGCGATGAGACCGATCCTCACGCTACGCCAATACAGCCACGATCTGATCGTCCACAGCCACGAACACGCGCAACTGGTGTTCGGCCTGTCGGGCCAGCTCGACTTCGAGGTCGACGGCCGGGGCAGCCAGGTGGTCCAACAGAGTTTCGTGGTGGTCCCCGCCGGCGCTCATCATGCTTGCGGCAGCCCCAACGGCAGCCGTTGCCTGGTGCTCGACGTGCCCGACGAACAATGGCTGGTGCAATCGCTGGGCGAGCATGCCGGCGCCAGTCGACGCTTGCTGGACAACCCAGGGCGCCTGCCCCTGGATGCGGCCCAGGGCCAACTGGTCGACTGGCTGGCCGGTAGCCCGGTCAACGACCCGCTGATTGCCCAGCAAGGCGCGGTGCTGTTGCTGGCCAGCCTGAACCAGGCCCGTCCCGCCGGCATCGGTGGCCGACGCCTGCCCTACGCCGCGTTGAACGAGCATATCGACCGACACGTCGCCCACCCGCTACAGGTGGCCGACCTGGCGCGCATCGCCGGGCTCTCCAGCGCCCGCCTGCATGCGCGGTTTGTCGCCGAATGCGGACAGACGCCAATGGACTACATCCGCAGCCGGCGCCTGCACAGGGCCGTCGGCCTGTTGCGCGAATCGGAGCTGCCCATCGGCGAAATCGCCAGCCGCGTCGGCTACAGCTCGCAAAGCGCGTTCGCCGCGGCGGTGCTGCGCGAATTCGGCGTCTCTCCCGGCAAATTGCGCCGCACCACGGGCAACCGCTAGGCTGTCGACAAAAAACGCGAGGATCGCGACAGACCGGGTCCTGCCCAGGCTTTTAGACTGGCCGGGTTCCGCTCAACCGTTCAGAAGGATTGCAATGACTCCGCGTACTGCCCTTGGCGCCCTGCATATCGGCGCATTGATGTTCGGCCTCACCGGCGTGTTCGGCAAACTCGCCGCCGCTTCTCCGGCCATCATCGTCTTCGGTCGCGCCGCGTTCGCGGTGCTGGCCCTGGCGTTCTTCGCCCGTTTCGCCAGCCGCATCCGCTGGCAGCGCCTGCAAGCCGCCGACTGGCGCCGCCTGCTGCTCAGCGGCCTGCTGCTGGCCGGGCACTGGGTGAGCTTCTTCGTTGCGGTGAAAGTCGCCGGCGTGGCCATCGCGACCCTGGGTTTCGCCAGCTTCCCGGCCTTCACGGTGGTCCTTGAAGGGCTGATCTTCCGCGAGCGGATCCGCCTCAACGAAATCGTCCTGGTGACCCTGGTCAGCGTCGGCCTGGTGCTGGTCACCCCGGCTTTCGACCTCGCCAGCGAAGCCACCAGCGGGCTGCTCTGGGCCGTGGGTTCGGGCCTGCTGTTCTCGTTGCTGTCGCTGAACAATCGCGCCAGCTCCGCACGCATTCCCGCGGTGCAGGCCGCGCTGTGCCAGAACGTGGTGGTTGCCTTGTGCCTGCTGCCGGTGGCGGCGCCCGGGCTGAGCGAGGTACGCGCCATCGACTGGTTGTGGATCAGCCTGCTCGGAATCTTCTGCACGGGCCTGGCCCACAGCCTGTTCGTCGCCAGCCTGGCGGTGATCAAAGCGCGTACCGCGGCGGTGGTGTTCGCCCTGGAGCCGGTCTACGGAATTACCGTGGCCTGGCTGCTGTTCGGCGAGACCCCGACCCTGCGCATGCTGCTCGGCGGCGCCTTGATCATCCTCGCCATCGTGGTGTCCAGCAGCCTGTCTGGCTCAAGCAAAAAAAACGTGGCCGCCGAAGCCGCCTCTCACTGAGTTCGGTCGTTATGACCGAGGTCGCGCTGCGGATCGATCTGGTCGCGCACCCGCTGCTTGAGCACCTTGGCCTCGGGAAAACCGCCATCGGCCTTGCGCTCCCAGATCTGCACGCCATCGCAGGTAATGCGGAAGGTCCCGCCGATGGCCGGCTCCAGCGCCACTTTGCCCAGGTCATCGCTGAAGGTACTCAGCAGTTCCTGGGCCAACCAGGCGGCGCGCAGCAGCCACTGGCACTGGGTGCAATAGGTGATGACCACTTCGGGTTTGCGTTCTGTCATGGTGTTGCCGACTCCTGAGCTCAAGGGCGCCGTTATAATAGCCGCCTTTATCGCTCGCCCCGAGATCCGTGATGCGTCGTTTGCTGTCCTGCCTGCTCCTGTGTTTGCTCCCCGTGTTCCTGCATGCCGCCGAGGCGCCACGGCCGAAGGTCGGCCTGGTGCTGTCCGGCGGCGCCGCCCGTGGCCTGGCGCATATCGGCGTGCTCAAGGCCCTGGAAGAGCAAGGCGTGAAGATCGACGCGATCGCCGGCACCAGCATGGGCGCGGTGATTGGCGGGCTGTATGCCTCGGGCTACAAGATCGACGAACTGGAAAAACTGGCCCTGGGTATCGACTGGCAACAGGCGCTGTCGGACGCCCCGCCCCGGGAAGACGTGCCGTTTCGCCGCAAGCAGGACGACCGCGACTTCCTGGTGAAACAGAAGCTCAGCTTCCGCGACGACGGCAGCCTCGGCCTGCCGCTGGGGGTCATCCAGGGCCAGAACCTCGCCCTGCTCCTGGAAAGCATGCTCGCCCACGCCAGCGATACCCGGGACTTCGACAAGTTGCCGATCCCCTTCCGCGCGGTGGCGACGGACATCGCCAGCGGCGAGAAAGTGGTGTTTCGCAAGGGCCACCTGCCCCGGGTGATTCGCGCCAGCATGTCGATTCCCGCGGTGTTCGCCCCGGTGGAGCTGGACGGCCGGCTGCTGGTGGACGGCGGCATGACCGACAATATTCCGCTGGACGTCGCCCGTGACATGGGCGTGGACATCGCCATCGTGGTCGACATCGGCACCCCGCTACGTTCGCGCAAGCAGTTGGCGACCGTGGTCGATGTGCTGAACCAGTCGATCACCCTGATGACCCGCCGCAACTCCGAAGAGCAACTGGCGACCCTGCACAAGAGCGACGTGCTGATCCAGCCGCCCCTGGCCAGTTTCGGGGTCACCGATTTCGGCCGCGCCCAGGAAATGATCGACGCCGGTTACCGCGCCACCCGCATCCTCGACGCCCGCCTGGCACCATTGCGCCAGGCCGAACCCATGGATGCCGAGCTCAGCGCCGCACGGGCGCCCGGCCAACGCACACCGATCATCACCGCGATCAAGGTGGAAAACGACTCCAAGGTCAGCGACGACGTGATCCGCTACTACATCCGCCAGCATATCGGCGAGCCCCTCGACCTCGGCCGACTGCAGACCGACATGGGTACGCTCTACGGCCTGGACTACTTCGAGCAGGTGCAATACCGCGTGGTCCACAAGGGCGACGACCATACCCTGGTGATCAACGCCCGAGGCAAGCGCAGCGGTACCGACTACCTGCGCCTGGGGCTCAACTTGTCCGACGACATGCGCGGCGACAGCGCCTTCAACCTGGGCGCCAGCTATAGGGTCAACGGCATCAACAGCCTCGGCGCCGAATGGCTGACCCGGGTGCAGATCGGCGATCAGCAGGAACTCTACAGCGAGTTCTACCAGCCGCTGGATGTCGGTTCGCGCTATTTCATCGCGCCTTATATCGGTATCGAATCGCAGAACATCGAAGCCGTGCTCGATAACGACCCGATCGCCGAATACCGCCTGGAGCGCTACGGTTTCGGCCTCAACATCGGACGCCAGATCGGCAACAGCGGCGAGATCCGCTTTGGCGTCGGCGAAGCCTGGGGCAAGGCCGACGTACGCGTCGGCGACCAGGACCTGCCCAGCGAAAGCTTCAACGAGGGTTACTACGAGCTGCGTTACTCGTTCGACTCCCTGGACAATGTCTACTTCCCCCACGAGGGCGAGGACATCGGCCTGTCGCTGCGCCAGTTCGAGCCGAGCCTGGGTTCGGACAAGCGCTACCGCCAATGGGAGTTCAAGCTGGACAAGGCCCTGAGCAGCGGCCCGAACACCTTTATTCTCGGCGGGCGTTATGGCCGCACCCTCGACGACGCCGAAGTAGTGACCTCAAGCTTCGTGCTCGGCGGCGCCCGGCAGTTGTCGGGCTTTCGCGAAGATGCCATTTCGGGCCAGAACATCAGCCTGATGCGAGCGGTCTACTACCGGCGCCTGACCCCGCGCTCCTACTTGCCCCTGGACTTCCCGCTGTACATCGGCGGCTCGCTGGAGCGCGGCCGGGCCTGGAACAACGATAACGAGTTCGACAGCGGCTACATCAACGCCGCCAGCATCTTCCTCGGTTTCGACACGCCGCTGGGGCCGCTGAACTTCAGTTATGGCTTCAACGACGACAACCAGAAAGCGGTCTACCTCAACCTCGGCCAGACCTTCTGAGCCTGGGCGTCGGCTTCTGCCTTGGGGGTGGCGTCGGGCGCGTCGACTTCCTCCAGGCGCCAGGTAATGGCGTCGGCATTGAACGGCACTGGCTCGACGGTTGGCGCTTGCGCCGCGCGGTCAAGTTCGTCGGGGGCGATCAGGTCCCAGTCGACATCGATCGACGACTCGCGTTCGGCCTGTCGCTCGCCCACCACAGGCGCGGACGGCGCCGGGGCCATCGGCGGCGTTGAGCTGAGCGGCTCCTGGACAGCCACTGGCGCGACAGCACTGGCCAGGGGCGGCGACGGCTGACGGTCGGGCCTGATCGGTGCGGTGCCGGGCGTACCCACCAAGGTCGCGGCCTGACGGCGACGACGCATGACCAGCAGCACCAGCAACGCAGCAAGCAACACTGCCGCCACCAGCAACCCGGAATTCGAACCCTCGGTTTGCGGCGCCGGCTCGGCCGGCTGGGATGGGCGGACGGCGACGGGAGCAGCGGATGCCGGTTGCTCGGCGGGGGTGTTGCGCAGCTCGCTCAACTGCCGTTGCAGCTCCGCCAGCTGTTGCTGCTGGCGCGCTAGTTGTTCATCGCGCACCTGCAACTTGTCCTGCAACTCCTGGGCCTGGCTTTGCAATTGCTGGTTGGTCCGCAAGGCTTGCGCCAGTTTTTCGGCTGCAAGATCGACCGCCCTGGCCGCTGGGGGCGGAGCCTGGGTGACCGTCGCCGGTTCAGCGCTCGCCACCTCCGAGATCGGGGCCGGGGCCGGCACGATCTCGGGGCTTCCAGGGGGATCGATCAACAACGTGTATTCACGCAATTGCCGGCCGTTGGCCTGGTTCACTTGCAACAGGAAATCCAGGAAAGGCTCGTTCACCGGCTTGCTCGACGCGACCCGGATCACGCTGTGTTCTCCGCGCAGGATCGGGGTGAAACGCAAATCGTCGAGAAACGGCAAACGCTCGAGGCCCGCCTGCTTGAATTCGCTGGCTGTCGCCAGGCTGACCGTCAGCTCGCCCTCGCCCAGCCCTTGGGCCTGCACCAAGGCAATCTGGGCCTCCAGAGGCTGGTTCAGGGCCGAATGCACGGTGATTTCGCCCAGCCCTACCGCTGACGCCAGCGGCGCATACAGAATGGCCAACAAGAGCATGGGACGCGCAGTCCCGATGCGGGGCAAACGGACGGGGCGGCGGGCAACGGCCAACAGACTCTGGAACATGGGCATCCTTTGTAAGAACCGAAAGCGACCACAGCGGCGATACGCTGGCTGCGCATGCCGCTGTGGACCTGGTATTTCTTATAGTCTGCCGGTGTCGCCCGCTCAAAAATCCGTGGCGTCAGTTATGCCTCAAGACTTTTCCAGATTGGCCAGGATATGCGCGTGAACCCGCATGCAGACCCGCATGTCTTCTTCATCGACACCGACGAACAACTCATGACGCAAGGCCGTGGCAATGGTTTCGATCTGTTCGATCAAGGGCAGCGCCGGGGGGCACAGAACGATCTTCTTCGCTCGGCGATCCTCGACCACCGCCTGCCGTTGCACCAGCCCCTGGGTTTCCAGGCTGTCGAGCAGCCGCGCCAGGGTCGGTCCTTCGACGCCGACACTCTGGGCAAGTTCACGCTGGGTGGGGGCTTCATCGAAGCGGGCGAGGTGCAGCAGTACCAGCCAGCGAGCCTGGGACAGGCCAAGTCCGGCCAGACGACGATCCAGTTCGGCGCGCCAGCCTCGGGACATTTGCGCCAACTGCATGCCAAAACGGTGTTGATCGGTTAACGACATAAACAACTCATGGTTAGTAGACTGAAAATTAAGGAAAACTAATTATTAGTCAGCTAAGCATGACAGTTGCCCTGAGGCAAGGCTTGGTATGAACTGAATCGTTACATCTTGCCGCCAAAGCCCTCACATTTCGAATTCCGACTCCAGCGCCGCACGCACGCAATACAACACGCCCTCAGGCACGCGGCCGGCGAACAGCTCGGCCACTTCGCTCACCGCAGGCAGCTCGCCTTCACCGTCGAGGAAAGCGTCCTGGATCTCCCCGAGCAAGTCTTCCGGCAGATCCAGCGCCTGTTCCAGGGACAATTGCTGCTTGCCCACGGCTTCGGCGAGCATGGTGTAAACGTTCTTTTCCGAGCACTGCAACTGCCCGGCGATCTGCACCGGCGTCATGCCGGCGCGGGCCAGGGTCATCAGTTCGTGGCGAATGTCGGCGACCACTTTCGGCGTCTCGGCCTGGCCACCCAGCACTTCGAGGAAGGCCTCGCCGTAACGCTCCAGCTTGCGCGCGCCGACGCCGCTGACCTGGGCCATTTCCGCCAGGGAGCCGGGCTGACTGCGGAGCATTTCGAGCAAGGTGGAGTCGGGGAAAATGACATAAGGCGGCACGCCATGCTCCTCCGCCAGCTTGCGCCGCAAGGCGCGCAAGGCTTCCCACTGTTCGCGCTCCTCGCCACGCACCAGTTGGCTGGCGTGGCTGGTGCTGCTCTTGGCCGCGGCCTGCGGCTTTATGTCACGGCGCAGCTCCAGGCTCACCTCGCCCTTGAGCAGCGGCCGGCAGCTGTCACTCAAGCGCAGGCTGCCGTAGCCTTCCAGGTCGATATCCACCAGGCCGCGGGCCACCAGTTGGCGGAACAGCGAGCGCCATTCGCCTTCGCTGCGCGCCTTGCCGACGCCGAATACGGAAAGGTGCTGATGGCCGAAGCTGCGGACCTTTTCCGTGTCCTTGCCCAGCAGCACGTCCACCAGGTGGCCGA
Organism: Pseudomonas chlororaphis; assembly: GCF_001921865.1. Lineage (GTDB taxonomy): Bacteria > Pseudomonadota > Gammaproteobacteria > Pseudomonadales > Pseudomonadaceae > Aquipseudomonas > Aquipseudomonas chlororaphis_D. The sequence continues at coordinate 32,851 of NZ_MSCT01000008.1, read as the reverse complement.
CGCCATAACGCTGGCCGGTGCGATAGATCGCCGACAGCGCCTGGCGCGCCGGCTCGGTGGCATCCCAGGTCTGCACGCCATCGACACAGTTGTCGCAATGGCCGCAAGGCTGCGGCATGTCTTCGTCGAAATAGGCCAGCAGGGTCTGGCGGCGGCAGCGGGTTTCCTCGCACAGCGCCAGCATGGCGTCGAGCTTGTGCTGTTCCAGGCGCTTGTGGCGTTCGTCGCCCTCGGAGTTCTGCAGCATCTGCTTGAGCATCAGCACGTCTTGCAGGCCGTAGGCCATCCAGGCATCCGCCGGCAAGCCGTCGCGCCCGGCACGCCCGGTTTCCTGGTAATAGGCCTCGAGGGACTTGGGCAGATCCAGGTGCGCGACGAAGCGCACGTTGGATTTGTCGATGCCCATGCCGAAGGCAATGGTCGCGACCATGATCAGCCCTTCCTCGTTGAGGAAACGCTTCTGGTGATAGGCCCGCAGTTCGCTGGGCAGCCCGGCGTGGTACGGCAGCGCCGGAAAACCCTGCTCGCAGAGAAAGGCCGAGACTTCGTCGACCTTCTTGCGCGACAGGCAGTAGACAATGCCGGCGTCGCTGCGCCGTTCGTTGAGGAACGCCAGCAACTGCTTGCGCGGTTGCTCCTTGGGAACGATGCGATAGAAGATGTTCGGCCGGTCGAAGCTGGAGAGAAAGCGCTCGGCGTCCTGCAAATGCAGGCGATTGACGATTTCTTCGCGGGTACGCTTGTCGGCGGTGGCGGTCAAGGCGATGCGCGGCACCTGGGGAAACATCTGGGCCAACTGCCCCAGTTGCAGGTATTCCGGGCGGAAGTCATGCCCCCACTGGGATACGCAATGCGCTTCGTCGATGGCAAACAGGGCGATATCCAGGTTCTGCAGGAACGCCAGCATCCGCGGCTGCACCAGGCGCTCCGGCGCCAGGTAGAGCATCTTCACTTCACCGCGACGAATGCGCGCAGCCAAGTCGCGCTGCTGCTCGGCGCTCAGGGTGGAGTTCAGCGCCGCCGCGGCGACGCCGAGTTCCTCCAGGGTGGCGACCTGGTCGTCCATCAGCGCGATCAGCGGCGACACCACCACCGCCAGCCCCTCGCGCAGCAAGGCCGGAACCTGGAAACACAGGGACTTGCCGCCGCCAGTAGGCATCAGCACCAGGGCGTCGCCGCCGCTGGCCACGCGCTCAATGATCGCACCCTGGCGGCCACGGAAACTCTCGTAGCCGAAGATGTCCTTGAGGACGCGTTGAGCCTGTTCGAGCATGAAAAACTCCAAAAATCGCTGAAATCCCTGAGTGCAGGCTGGCCGAAAAGACCAAGGTTTTCACGGGTAAATCCGTTAGCGGACTTTTCCGGGACCGTCACGGCGCCTGCCGGGCATCACAAAACGCGCAAGTATACCCGAGCGCTTGCCGACGAAGGGGTCGACTATGGACCGCCGGTAACCTTCAGGCTCTGCACGAAAAGTGGCTGCGTGCTGGGCGCCTTCGGCGTTACGCAGAAACAGGCTCGGAATGCTCATTTAGGAGCCTAAAGTCGGATGCGACCCCAGCCGTTCCTCGCCTGTTTGCTCTACTGGCCTTCGCTCACCGACTTTTCCTGCAAACCCTGGAACCGCGCAAATCTGCGCTGCGGCTGGCCTGGGCGCTCAAGAAGGCCTAGAATTCAGCATCGTTTATTCCCCAAGGTAGTCTTCAATGTCCTTCGCTGAGCAACTAACCCGCCTGCAAGCCTTCCTCGACGCCGACGAGCTGCATGACGAGGCGCTGGACTATGTGGCCGCCCACGGCTACCTGACGGCGCTGTCGATCTGTTCCGAAAGCGTGCCGGACCGTGAATGGATCGACGCCCTGTTCGCCGAGGAACCGCATTACAGCGACGCCGCCCAGCGCGAAGAAATCGAGTCCACCCTGATTGCCCTCAAGGCCCATATCGCCCGCCAGCTGGCCTCCGACGAAGAGTTCGAGCTGCCATGCGAGCTCGACCTCGGCGACGATCCGGACGACTCCGACCTGCGCGGCTGGTGCATCGGCTTCATGGAGGGCGTGTTCCTGCGCGAAGCGGCCTGGTTCGAGACCGCCGAGGAAGAAGTCAGCGAGATGCTCCTGCCGATCATGGTCGGCTCTGGTCTGTTCGACGAACAACCCGAGTTCTCCGACATCGCCAGCGATGCCAACCTGATGGACGACATGATCGTGCAGATCCCCGAAGCGCTGACCGCGCTGTACCTGCTGTGCAACGCGCCGGACGAAAAACCGGCCATTCTCAAGCCCCGCCACCACTGAGTCGTTGCCTATGGCCAAGCCCATAGGCAACCGCCCCCTGATCCTGCGTTACGTTCTGCTGGCCATTGGCTGGCTGAGCGTAGTGCTGGGGGTGATCGGTATCTTCCTCCCGGTATTGCCCACGACCCCTTTCCTGCTCCTGGCCGCCGCCTGCTTTGCCCGCAGTTCGCCGCGTTTCTATCAGTGGCTGGTGGAACACCCGCGGCTCGGCCCGTGGATCCGCGATTACCTGGACGGCCACGGCATTCCGCTCAAGGGCAAGGTCTACGCCATCGGCCTGATGTGGCTGAGCATCGGCCTGTCCTGCTACCTGGTGCCCCTGCCCTGGGCCCGCGGCTTCATGCTGACCAGCGCGGTGCTGGTGACAATCTACATCTTGCGCCAGAAGACCCTGCACAAGCCTTGAGCCAGGCCTGGCCCTGCCGGCGACCCGACCAGTTGCCCATGCCGGCGAAAAATCCCGCCTAGACTTCAAGAACCGGCATTCGAGCAGCCCGCCATGCCCACCCGTTCGCGTCGCCCCGACTGGACCCTGCTCCGGCTTCGGCTGGCCGGCTGGATGCTGTTGCTGGTCTGTTTATGGACCGACCCGGGCAACGTCCGGGCGAACTGGGAATTCATCTCTGTCCTGGACACCTTCGAACAACGCCATCAGATCCCGGGGCCCGCCCGCGTACGCCTGGACGCCTGGAACCAACTGCTGCGCGATGAAGCCGGACGACCGGAGGACGAACAGCTCAATGCCATCAACCGCTTCTTCAACCGGCAACTGAGCTTCGAGGACGACCTGTTCACCTGGCAGCAGAGCGACTATTGGGCCACGCCAATCGAGGCCCTGCTCAAGGGCGCCGGCGATTGCGAAGACTACGCCCTGGCCAAGTATTTCAGCCTGCGCAGCCTGGGGATCTCCAGCGACAAGCTGCGCCTGACCTACGTCAAATCCCGGCGCGGCAACCAGCCTCACATGGTCCTGGCCTATTACCCCAGCCCCGGCGCCGGGCCGCTGGTACTGGACAACCTCAGCAACGACATCCGCTCCGCCGCACAACGCCAGGACCCGAACCCGGTCTACGCCTTCAATGCCGAAGGGCTGTACCTGCCGGGTACGCCCGGCGACAAACGCAGCATCGATCCGAAAAAACTGTCGCGCTGGCAGGATGTGCTGAAAAAGATGCGGGCCGAAGGCTTCACCGTGGGCAATGGCTGATCCGACGAGGTTGACCGCATGTCGCTACTCAAGCAGCTGTTTCTCGCCATCTGCCTGTTCCTGCTGGTGGCTTTCAGCGGCAGCTTTTTTGTCAGCCTGGAAAGCTCCCGCGAGCAAATGCTCGGCCAGCTGCGCTCCCATGCCCAGGACGCGGCCACGGCCCTGGGCCTGTCCCTGACCAGCCAGGTCGATGACCCGGCGATGATGCAACTGATGGTCAGCTCGATCTTCGACAGCGGCTACTACACCAGCATCAAGGTGGTGAACCTCGAGGACCAGGGCGTTCTGCTGGAGCGCTCGGCGGCGGCCAGCGTCGAGGCTGTGCCAGGGTGGTTCGTCAGGCTGGTGAACCTGCCTGCGCAAGGCGGCGACGCGTTGGTGATGCACGGCTGGGAGCAGGCGGCGCGGGTGGAAGTCTTGAGCAATCCGCAGTTCGCCCTGGCCAGGCTCTGGGACAGCAGCCTGGGCAGCCTGGTCTGGCTGCTGGTCTGCGGGCTGCTCAGCGCCGTGCTCGGCGGCTGGCTGCTACGACGCCAGTTGCGGCCGCTGGACGCCATGGTCGAGCAGGCCAGGGCCATCAGTCGCCGCGAGCTTCTCTGCCTGTCGAACGTGCCGCGTACCCCCGAACTCAAGCGGGTGGTCCTGGCCATGAACCAGATGGTGGAAAAACTCGAAGGCCTGTTCGCCGAAGAAGCCGCGCGTAGCGAGAAACTGCGGGCCGAGTCCTATCAGGACAGCATGACGGGCCTGGGCAACCGGCGCTTGCTGGACGAACAGCTGGGCGATCAGTTGCTGCTCGACGAGCAGAGCGCCGACGGCTACCTGCTGATGCTGCGGGTCAATGACCTGGGCGGCCTGAACCAGCGCCTGGGCGGCCAGCGCGCCGATGGCCTGATCAGGAGCATCGGCGAGCTGCTCAAGCGCATCAGCACCCAGGCCGAACGGCGCCACTGGCTGGCGGCGCGCAATCGCGGCGGCGAATTCAGCCTGCTCACCCCAGGCCTGGACAGCCACGGCGCCGAGCGCCTGGCCATGGAGATCAGCGCCACCCTGGAGAACCTGCGCCTGACCGGCGCCAGCGACTGCACCCCGGTGGCGCACCTGGGCATCGTCGCTTATCGGCCTGGAGAGCAGCTCGCGCAGGTCTGGCTGCGCCTGCACCAGGCGCTGGCCCACGCCCAGTTGCACCCCGAACGTCCCTGGGCGCTGTTGCAGGCCGTCGCCGCCGGCCCCCGCCAAGCGCCGCATGACTGGCGGACCTGGCTCGACGATGCCCTGAGCCACGGCAAGCTGAAGCTGTATTTCCAGCCGGTGGTGCAATGCGCCGACACCAGCGAGGTGCTGCATCACAAGGTCCTGGCACGAGTGCTCGATCCGCAGGGCGAAGCCATCGCCGCCGGGCATTTCTTGCCGTGGGTCGAGCGCCTCGGCTGGTCGGCGCGCTTTGACCTGGCGATGCTCGAACACACCCTAGACTATCTGCTCGAGCATGCCTGGCCACTGGCGTTGAGCCTGTCCGGCAGCACCCTGCGCGACCCCGCGGCCTTGCAGCAGATTCTCGCCCAACTCAAGGCCCTGCCCGAGTTGGCCAGCCTGTTGACCCTGGAGATCGACGAGCGCCAGTTGCCCTCGGCCAGCGAGTTGCAGCGGTTGAGCCAGTGCCTGCGGGGCAGCGGCTACCGCATCGGCCTGCAGCACTTTGGCGGCCACTTCAGCCAGATCGGCAACCTCGCCCACCTGGGCCTGGCCTACCTGAAAGTCGACGGCAGCTACATCCGCGACATCGACCGGCAAAGCGACAAGCAACTGTTCATCGAGGCGATGTTTCGCGCCACCCACAGCATCGACCTGCCGTTGATCGCCGAACAGGTCGAAACCCGCGGCGAACTGGAAAACCTCAGGGCCCTGGGGTTGTTCGGCGTCATGGGCCGGCTGATCGGCCCGCCGCAACCCATGTAGCCAGCCAGGCCTGGGCATGGCGCCAGACTCGACAGAGGCTGGCGCCGGCCCCGCGCCTCAGACGGTGTCGACCTTCAACGAATGGTCGTTGAGCATGCCGTTGATGATGGTCGCGGTATCCGCGCCCCCGGCGACCACGCCCCCGGCTCCCGGGGTCACGCCGTAGTGGCTGGCCAGGTTGACACCGGCCAGGTCGATGCTCTGGTTCGGCGTGGCCCCCGCCATCGCGCTGACATCGATGGTCGTGACCAGGGACGCGCCGGAACCGGTGACCTTGAAGTGCAGGTAATCGTCCAGCGAGGCCGCCGTCCCGTTCTCGCCCTGCAACAGCTGGGACAGGTCGAGCTTGTCGGTGCCCGGCGTGAAGTCGGTGACCACGTCGTGCCCGCTGTTGCCGGCCAGCCACTGGAAGGTGTCGGCGCCCGAGCCGCCGGTCAGGGTATTGTTGCCCTGGCCGCCGATCAGGATGTCGTCACCGCCGCCGCCATTGAGCACATCGTTGCCCAGCCCGCCGTTGATCACGTTGTTGTTGCCGTCGCCGGTCAGGGTGTCGTTGAAGTTCGAGCCCATCAGGTTTTCGATGCCGGTCAGGGTATCGGTACCCGCTCCGACCGTGTTCTGCGCCACCAGCAGGCCAAGGTTGACCGTGACCCCGGCGGTGGCATGGGCGTAGCTGGCGGTGTCGTTGCCCGGCCCGCCGTCGAGCAGGTCGTTGCCCGGCCCGCTGAACAACAGGTCGTTGCCATTGCCGCCGTGCAGGGTGTTGTTGCCGCTGCCGGCGGTGAGCACGTCGTTGCCGTCGCCGCCATTGAGGATGTTGTCGCCGGTACCGGCCACCAATACATCGTCCCCCGAGGTGCCTGTCAGGGTATGGCCGTCCTGATAGCTGATGGTCACGTTGGCGCTGCTGCTGCCGCCATGGTCATCGTTGGCGGTGTAGGTACCGTGGTAGTCCGGGGTGATGTTGCTGGCGCCGGCGTAATTGACCGTCATCGTCAGTTGATAGCTTTCCGCCGCCGTGCTGCCGCCGGAGGTATTGGCGACGTTCACCAGATGAATCTGGTAGTTGCCGTCCGCTGCCGCGGTGAAGGTGCCGCCGTCGGCAATCGGGGTGAAGGCCCCGCCGTTGAACGAGTACTCCATGGTGATATGGCCGGCCGCCAGGTTGTGATCCAGGTTGAGGGTTTCGCCCTGTTTCAGGCTGACGGTGATGCGGTCCTCGTCGTTGGCGTTGGCATTGGTCACCGCCCCCAGGTAGCCACTGACCACCAGCATCGCCGTCATGGCCGCGGTATTGGCCATGAACGAGGAGCGGGCGACGGTGAGCGCCTGGTTGGCGGCATTGTTGCCCGTCCCCGCAAACCCGAGGGTCTGCTGGGTCGCGGCCGTGAAGTCCGCGCCCTTGGCCACCCACCCGGTGTTGAAGGTGGTCGGCGTGGCGTTCAGCGCGTTGCCGTTGGCATCGGTGTCGTTGGCCAGCAGCAGCTCGCCGGGCACGACCACGGTGCCCGACAGCACGTTGGTGATGACATTGTCGGCCACCGCCACCGGCGGCGCGTTCGGGTTGACCTTGATCACCAGGCTGGAGCTGGCCAGGTCGCCGTCGTTGTCACTGACGGTGAAGCCGATGTTTTCAGTGAGCACCACGGCCGTGGCTTTCTGCGAGGTGTAGGTGAAGTCGCCGGTATCGAGGTTGATCACCAGCGTGCCGCTGTTGTTGGTGGCGATGCTGACGCTGTTGTCCACGGTGTTGAAGGTGCCATGGTTGACTCCGCCGCTGAAGGTCAGCGCCCCCTGGTTGCTGTTGCCTTTGGGGTCGTAGGTGTAGGTCGTGCCGTCGACCACGATGGTCTTGATGAAACCGCCATCGGCGCCGAACGAACCGCCGGTGCCGAGCAACGTCCCGGTGACCGGGGCGCCCTGTACCGTACCGGCCAGCACCGAGTTGAGCTGATTCAGGTCGGTGACCACCACGGCGTTGGTATTGGTATGGGTCGCGCCGTCATACGCCACGGGATCGAGGTACTGATTGCTCACCCCCGTCCCCAGGCCAATGGCATAGGACTTGATGCCATTGGCATCGAGGAAGGCTTTCCACGCGGCCTCCTCGGTGGCGTCGATACCGTCGCCGTATTCGGGGTTCACTTGATCGCCCGGGTTGTTCGGGTTGTTGGTGTTGGAGAACGTCGGTACCCCATCGGAGAAGAAGTAGGACACGTTCTGCGCCCCGGTCAGCTTGCCGGATGAGGTGAAGGCGCTCTGCGCCGTCCCCAGCGCCGAGTCGTAGTTGGTCCCCCCTGTGGCGCTGATACCGTTGACGATGCTCTTGGCCGTGGCGATGTCGACCCAAGCGGAGGTCAACTGCGACGAGTTGGTGCTGAAGGTGACGATCTGCACCTTCACATCGCCCATGTCGTCGTACTTGTTCAACAGGTCGTTGATTGCCTGCTTGGCCAGCTGGATGCGCGAGAGCCCGGGTACCCCGGAAGGGTCGTTCATGCTGCCCGAGACGTCGAGGATCAGCAGCAGGTTGGAATCCACCTCCACCGCGGTGACCGAACGTTCGCTGGCCACGGCCTTGGGCACGTCGTCGACGATATTGACCTGGATGGTGCTGGTGGTGGTATTGCCCAGCGCATCGGTGGCCTTGTAGGTGAAGCTTTCGCTCAGCACGTTGGGGCCGTCGTTGGCATTGGGCAGGGTTTTCGGCGCCGAGGTCAGGGTGTAGGTGTAGGTGCCATCGGGGTTGAGCAGGATCTGCCCGTAAGTGCCGGTGGCACTGCCGACCAGGGTGTAGGTGATCGCGCCGCTGCCGCCGGTGACCGAGCCGACCAGGGTGCCGGTCGCGGTTTCGCCGGTATTACCCGGGTCGCTGCCGATCACCGTGCCGGCCGCCAGGTCCTGGCCGTCCTTGCTCAGGTCGAGGGCTTTCTCGTAGACCGTGACGTCCTGGTCGAGCACCGCCTTGAGGCCGCTGTCGGTGACATTGATGGTCAGGGTGGTGGTGCTTTCGTCGCCGTCACCGTCGCGGATGGTGTAGGTGAACACATCGGTGGCCCCTGGCGGGCTGATGCTGTTCGGGTTGCTGTGGTACACCGCGTTGCCGGCGGCATCCAGGGTCAGGGTGCCGTAGGTCCCCGCGATGGTGCTGCCCAGCCCGCCGATGGCCGAGGTCGCGGTGTTGCTGCCGGCGCGCACGCCGACTACCGCACCGCCAGCCGCCGCGCCATCGGCGCCGGTCACGTCGTTGCCCAGGACACTGACATTGACCGTCGCCCCTTCGACCGCCGAGGCCACGTCCGGGGCGGCTGTCGGCAGGTCGTCGACGATGTTCACGTCCAGCACTGCCGAAGCCGTGCTGCCGTCGGTATCGGTGGCGACCACAGTGAAGTGCTCGGCGATGCTATTGGCCCCCAGCCCCGTCGGATGGTTTTCATTGTCGGTCAGGGTGTAGCTGTAGCTGACCACGCCAGTGGTCGCGTTATAGCCGGTAATGGTCAGGGTGTTGCCCAGTGCCGTGGTCGCCGACTGCGGGAAACCCGCGGCTACCCCGCCGGTCACCACATTGATCCCGCCCACGCTCAGGGTCTGGACGCCGTCCAGCGCGGTCACGGTAAAGGTGCCGCTCTGGGTCAGCGCCGGGGCATTGGGGCTGGAGCCGTCGCTGAGGTTCTTCTCGTAGACCGTCAGCTCGCCGCCGTTGACGTTGAGACCGTTGAGGGTCACCGGGTCGTCGTTGTTGTGGATATTCAGCACCAGGTTGGCCGTGCTGGTGTCGCCGTCAGAGTCCGTGATGGTGTAGGCGAACGTCTCGGTACCGTTGCCATTGCCGTGCAGCGCCTTGAAGTCGGCGTCCGCGGTGTTGAGGGTGTAGGTGTAGGTGCCGTTGGCTGCCAAGACCAGGGTGCCATAGGTGCCCGTGAAGGTGCCCGGTGTCACTGGACCCGTTGGGACACGGTCCGCACCTTGTACGTCGTTGGTCAGCACATTTCCGGTGAGGGTCAGCTGGCTCTCCGAAGCGGTGCCATTGGTGTCGTTGACCGCTGTCGGCAGGTCGTCGACCACGTTCACATCCAGCGAGCCGTTGGCGGTGCTGCCATCGGTATCGGTGGCGACCACATTGAAGTGCTCGCTCAGGCTGTTGGCGCCGTTGGCGGTGGGGTGGGCTTCGTTGTCGGTCAGGGTGTAGCTATAGCTGACCACGCCGGTAGTGGCGTTATAGCCAGTGATGGTCAGGGTATTGCCCAGGCCGGTCGTGACCGATTGCGGGAAGCCTGCGGCCACCCCGCCGGTCACCACATTGATCCCGCCCACCGTCAGGGTTTGCAGGCCATCCAGGGCCGTGACGGTAAAAGTGCCACTTTGGGTGAGGGCGGGAGTATTAGGGCTGGAACCGTCGCTGAGGTTCTTCTCGTAGACCGTCAGTTCGCCACCGTTGACGTCGAGCCCATTGAGGGTTACCGGGTCGTCGTTGTTGTGGATATTCAGCACCAGGTTGGCGGTGCTGGGGTCACCATCGGAGTCGGTGATGGTGTAGGCAAAGGTTTCAGTGCCATTGCCATTGCCGTGCAGTGCCTTGAAGTCGGCGTCCGAGGTGTTGAGGGTGTAGGTGTAAGAACCGTCCGCCGCGAGAACCAAAGTGCCATAGGTGCCGGTGAAAGTGCCCGGTGTGACAGGCCCCGTCGGTACGCGGTCCGCGCCCTGCACGTCGTTGGTCAGCACATTGCCAGTCAGGGTTAGCTGGCTTTCCGAAGCAGTACCGTTGGTGTCATTGACGGCCGTTGGCAGGTCGTCCACCACGTTGACGTCCAGCGAACCGTTGGCGGTGCTGCCATCGGTATCGGTGGCGACCACCGTGAAGTGTTCGCTCAGGCTGTTGGCGCCGTTGGCGGTTGGATGGGCTTCGTTGTCGGTCAGGGTGTAGCTGTAGCTGACGACACCCGTGGCAGCGTTGAAACCGGTGATGGTCAAGGTATTGCCCAAGGCGGTCGTTACCGATTGCGGGAAGCCCGCGGCCACCCCGCCCGCCACCACATTGATCCCGCCCACCGTCAGGGTTTGCAGGCCATCCAGGGCGGTGACGGTAAAGGTGCCACTTTGGGTCAGTGCGAGGGTGTTGGGGCTGGAGCCGTCGCTGAGGTTCTTCTCATAGACCGTCAGCTCACCGCCGTTGACGTCCAGGCCGTTGAGGGTCACAGAGTCGTCGTTGTTATGGATACTCAATACCAGGTTGGCGGTGCTGGGGTCACCGTCAGAGTCCGTGATGGTGTAGGCGAAAGTCTCCGTGCCGTTGCCATTGCCGTGCAGCGCCTTGAAGTCGGCATCCGAGGTGTTGAGGGTGTAGGTGTAAGTACCGTCGGCTGCCAGGACCAGGGTTCCGTAGGTGCCCGTGAAGGTGCCCGGTGTAACTGGACCCGTCGGTACTCGGTCGGCCCCTGCACGTCGTTGGTCAGCACATTGCCGGTGAGGGTTAGCTGGCTTTCAGAAGCCGTACCGTTGGTGTCGTTGACGGCCGTTGGCAGGTCGTCCACCACGTTGACGTCCAGCGAGCCGTTAGCGGTGCTGCCATCGGTATCGGTGGCCACCACCGTGAAGTGTTCGCTCAAGCTATTGGCGCCGTTGGCGGTTGGGTGAGCGTCGTTATCCACCAAGGTGTAGCTGTAGCTGATCACCCCGGTAGAAGCGTTGTAGCCGGTAATAGTCAGGGTATTACCCAAGCCCGTGGTCACCGATTGCGGGAAGCCCGCGGCCACACCGCCACTGACTACGTTGATGCCGCCCACGGTCAGAGTCTGGACACCGTCCAGCGCAGTCACGGTGAAGGTGCCGCTTTGAGTCAAGCGCCCGCGTCCGGACTGCTGCCGTCTGACAGGTTCTTCTCGTAGACCGTCAGCTCTCCACCTTGACATTCAGCCCATTGAGGGTACCGGGTCGTCGTTGTTATGGATATTCAGCACCAGGTTCGCGGTGCTGGGGTCACCATCCGAGTCCGTGATGGTGTAGGCAAAGGTTTCAGTGCCATTGCCATTGCCGTGCAGCGCTTTGAAGTCGGCGTCCGAGGTGTTGAGCGTATAGGTATACGAGCCATCTGCCGCGAGAACCAAAGTGCCGTAGGTACCGGTGAAAGTGCCCGGTGTGACAGGCCCCGTCGGTACGCGGTCCGCCCCTGCACATCGTTGGTCAACACATTGCCGGTCAAGGTCAATTGGCTTTCCGAGGCGATGCCGGCGTTGCTGTCGTTCACTGCGCTGGGCAGGTCGTCGACCACATTGATATCCAGCGAGGCATTCGCCGTGCTGCCATCGACATCGGTCGCCACCACCGCGAAATGCTCGCTCAGGCTGTTGGCACCGTTGGCGGTGGGGTGCGCCTCATTGTCGGTCAGGGTGTAGCTGTAGCTGACAACACCCGTGGCAGCGTTGAAACCGGTGATGGTCAGGGTATTGCCCAGGGCGGTCGTCGCCGATTGCGGGAAGCCCGCGGCCACCCCGCCGGTCACCACATTGATCCCGCCCACGGTCAGGGTCTGTACACCGTCCAGCGCGGTCACGGTAAAGGTGCCGCTTTGAGTCAAGGCACCCGCATCCGGACTACTGCCGTCTGACAGATTTTTCTCGTAGACCGTGGCTTCGCCGCCTTCGAGGTTCAGGCCCTGGATCATCACCGGGTCGTCGTTGTTGTGCACCTGCAGCACCAGGTTGGCGGTACTGGGGTCGCCATCGGCATCGGTCAGGGTGTAGGTAAAGGTTTCGGTAGCGCTACCGCCGCCCTTGAGCGCGAGGAATGCCGGATCGCTGGTATGCACCGTATAGGTGTAGCTACCGTCCACGGCCAGTACCAGGGTGCCGTAGGTGCCATTGAAAGTACCGGCGGTGATCGGACCGCTGGGCACTCGGTCGGCGCCCTGCACATCGTTAGTCAGCACATTGCCGGTCAGGCTCAGCTGGCTCTCGGAGGCGATGCCGGCGTTGCTGTCGTTGACCGCCGTCGGCACGTCGTCGACCACATTGAAATCCAGCGAACCGCTGGCCGTACTGCCGTCGACGTCAGTGGCGACCACCGTGAAGCTTTCGCCCAGGCTGTTGGCGCCATTGGCGGTGGGGTGCGCCTCATTGTCGGTCAGGGTGTAGCTGTAGCTGACCACGCCCGTGCCGGCGTCGTAGCCGGTGATGGTCAGGGTATTGCCCAGGCCGGTCGTGACCGATTGCGGAAAGCCCGCGGCCACTCCGCCGCTGACCAGGGTGATGCCGCCCACGGTCAGGGTTTGCAGGCCATCGAGCGCCGCTACATTGAAGGTCCCGCTCTGGGTCAGCGCGCCCGCATCCGGGCTGCTGCCGTCCGCCAGGTTCTTCTCGTAGACTGTGATTTCCGCACCTTCGAGATTCAGGCCCTGGATCACCACCGGGTCGTCGTTGTTGTGCACCTGCAGCACCAGGTTGGCGGTGCTGCTGTCGCCGTCGGAGTCGGTAATGGTGTAGCTGAAGGTCTCGGTGCCGTTGCCGCCGCCCTTGAGCGCGAGGAACGCCGGATCGCTGGTATGCACCGTATAGGTATAAGTGCCGTCCGCCGCCAGCACCAGGGTGCCGTAGGTGCCATTGAAAGTACCGCCGCCGACGGGCCCGCTGGCGACACGATCGGCGCCCTGCACGTCATTCGTCAGCACATTGCCGGTCAGGCTCAGCTGACTCTCGGAGGCGATGCCGGCGTTGCTGTCGTCGACCGCCCGGGGCACATCGTCGGTGATGTTGATATCCAGCGAGTTGCTCGCCGAGTCGCCATTGCTGTCGCTGGCCACCACGGTGAAATGTTCGCTGAGGGTGTTGGCCCCGTCGGCGGCCGAATGGGCTTCGTTGCCGACCAGGGTGTAGCTGTAGCTGACCACGCCCGTGGCAGCGTTGAAGCCGGTGATGGTCAGGGTGTTGCCCAAACCGGTGGTGATCGACTGCGGGAAACCCGCGGCCACCCCGCCGCTGACCACGGCGATACCGCCCACGCTGAGGTTGAGCAACCCGTCGGGCGCCGCAACACTGAAGGTGCCGCTCTGTACCAGCGCCGCCGGATCGCTCGCCGAGCCCAGGGGCAGGTTGGCTTCGCTGAGGGTCAGTTCGCCGCCTTCTACCGACAGGCCGCTCAGGGTCACTTGATTGTTCGGCGGCGGCGCAACGGCAGGTTCATCGCTTGGCGGTACGGCGGCAATGCGCTCAGGCACGAACTCGGGGATGCCATTGAAGCCCGCAGTGGGGAAGCCGATGACCGGTTCGACCCGGCCCGCCACCTCTTCGAGCAAGACAAAACTGTGCCCGCCGCCCAGGGCGCCCGCGGTACCGCCCGTACCACCCGGGCCGGCCGCGGTAGCTTCGCCGGTTTGCGTCGGGTCGGCACCGGCGACGATAGCTTTCTGCAACTGCTCGACGTCAGTCAGTTGCGCCTCGCTGGGGGTCACGGCTTCCGGTGCCTGCACATGAGGGGCCTGGTCCGCCAGCAGTTGCGCAGACATTTGCAGGCTGCTGTCGCGCCCCAGAGTCAGTTCCTGGCCGTTCTGCAGATGCACGGCCACCGCGCCCTCGGCGCCGGTCACCAGTTGATCCCCTGCAAACAGACGATCGCCTTCTACCAGGGCGCGTCGGCTGCCATCCGCCGCGACTGCCACCACCTGACCGATCACTTTACTGACGACGCCGATTAACTTAGCCATGAGCACTTCCTCCGCTGCCGACAGCCATCGGCATCTGATTGCACGGAAAAGTGCTATGGCGTCATTGGGTCACCGACGAGAAATAGCGGCCTGACGGTTCGTTGACTTTCGCCCAGTCGAACCTGCGTACCGGCCTGTCCCTCTCGCTCGTCCCTCGCTGGCCTGCTGTTTCTGCCGAAGACAAAACCGAATGCAATCAAGCTCATTCGGGCTTCGGACAGCCCTCCCGCGAAAATCGCGGCACGGGTTCGAAGACTGCAAGTGACAAAAAACTGTCGCATCGAACACCGTACCGCACCCACTCCAACGCTCCTTTCCCGCCCTGTGTCGTAATTTTTTTTGAACCTTCCAGAGCCTCTTAAAAGCTCCCTAGAGCCTATAAATACGGGGCTTGTGAACTGAACAATGTGCTGGATTTCACAGAGTGCATAAGTTTTTTTAGGAATAAGCCTTATGAGAAATCCTTCTTAGCTTCTGCTCAGGATGTTCTTAGCTCTGTTGTTACAAGCCTGAAACGGTTTGACCTCTAAATTTCGTCATTTTTTTGGCGACTGCAACGCACAACAATGGATCAGGGAGATGTACCTCATGCGCGTTTTCACCCCCCTCAGTAGCGCGATTTTACTAGCCATGGCCTGTACTGCTCAGGCCCAAGCCATGTCTCTGACGGAGGCCATTCAAAGCACACTGGACAACCATCCGGAATTGCGCGCGAGCCAGAACAACCGTCTGTCGGCTGATGAGGACGTCAAGGTCGCCAAGGGCGGTTTCTATCCATCGCTGGACCTCAATGCCGCCTATGGCCGCGGCTACAGCGATAACACCACCACGCGCGCGTTGGGCAACCATCACACCGAGACCCTGACCTACACCCAGTCGGAGCTGCGCCTGCGGCAAATGCTCTTCGACGGCTTCAACACTGCCAACGAAGTCGGGCGCACCCAGTCGGTCTCCAACTCACGGGCGTACTACACCCGCGGCACCGCCGAAAGCCTGGCCCTGCGCACCATCGAGGTGTACCTGGAAGTGCTCAAGCGCCGCGAACTGGTGACCCTGGCCAAGAACAACCTGCAGGCGCACCTGCGGGTCAACGACCAGATCGGCCTGCGCAGCGAGCGCGGCGTCGGCAGTACCGCCGACCTCGACCAGTCCAAGGCGCGGCGCGCGCTGGCGGAAAACAACTTCGACACCGCGACGGTCGACCTGGCCGACGCCGAAGCCAACTTCTTCAGCGCCGTGGGGCGTATGCCCGACGAACTGGAAACCTTGCCGTCGATCCGCGGTGAAGTGCCGGGGAGCCTGCCGGACGCCCGGCAAAGCATGCTGGAGAACAACCCCTACCTGAAGTCGGCCCAGGCCGACGTGCAGTCCGCCGAGAGTCAGTACGAGGTCGCCAAGTCGCCGTTCTACCCACGCTTCGACGCCGAGGCCGCGGTGGGCGCCAACGACAACGTGCAGGGCGACAAGGGCCACGACAACGAATGGCGGGTCGGCGTGGTGATGAACTACAACCTGTTCCGCGGCGGCAGCGACAAGGCCCGCCTGCAGTCGGACGCGCACAAGATCAACCAGGCCATGGACATCCGCAACAACGCGCTGCGCATGCTCAACGAGAACATCACCCTGGCCTGGAACGCCATGGTCAACGCCAAGAAGCAGACCCCCACCGCCCGCGAATATGCCGAGACCACGGCCCGCGTGCGCGCGGCCTACCAGGACCAGTTCGGCCTCGGCCAGCGCACCCTGCTCGACCTGCTGGACAGCGAAAACGAGCTGTACAACGCCAACCGCCGCTACACCGAAGTGCGCTACACCGAGGAGTTCTCGATGTATCGCGTGCTGGCGAACATGGGCGAGTTGCTGAACAAGGAAAAAGTCGTGGTCCCCGCGGAAGCGATCGCCCAGACCGAAGTGAAAAGCGAAGCCCGCTTGCCGGACATGCGTTAAGTCCGCGGAGGACTCAATGTGACCAGCATGGAACCCGGGAACTCAGGCGTCGATCCGCGCCTGAATTTTGATGACCCGTTGTTGGACGGATTGTTGATCCTCTGCAAATTGCACGGCTGCACCGTCAGCCGTGCCAGCCTCAGCGCGGGGCTGCCCCTGCCTCAGCAGCGCCTGAGCCTGGACCTGCTGCCCCGTGCCGCGGCGCGCGCCAACTTGCAGGCACGCCTGCTGCGGCGCGAGCTGTCGGCGATCTCCCCCCTCAACCTGCCGGTGCTGCTGATCCTCAAGCAGGGCCGTTGCGCCGTCCTGCGCCGCTGGGGCGACGACGGCCAGGCGCTGATCCTGCCCTGCGAAGCCGAGGGCGGCGAACAGTGGGTCAGCCAGGCCGAGCTGAACGCCGACTACACCGGCCAGGCCCTGTTCGCCCGGCCCCGACATGAACTGGAAGAGCTGCGCAACTCGCTGGTGCCCAGGGTCGAAGCCTGGTTCCGCGACACCCTGAAACTCTCGCGCTGGCTGTACAGCGACGCGATCCTCGCCAGCCTGCTGATCAACCTGCTGGGGCTGATGGTGCCGCTGTTCGTCATGCAGACCTACGACCGCGTGGTGCCCAACCAGGCCACCTCGACCCTCTGGGTCCTGGCCATCGGCCTGTTGATCGGCACCGGCTTCGAGCTGGTGCTGCGCGTGGTCCGCGCCCACCTGCTGGACAACGCCGGCAAGCGCACCGACGTGATCCTCTCCGCCACCCTGTTCGAGCGCATCACCGGCATGGCGATGAAAGCCCGGCCGGCGACCATCGGCGGTTTTGCCCAGAGCATCCATGACTTCCAGGGCCTGCGCGAATTCCTCACCGCCGTGACCCTGACCAGCCTGATCGACCTGCCCTTCGCCGTCCTGATGCTGCTGGTGATCGGCCTGCTCGGCGGCTGGCTGGTGGTGATCCCGCTGCTGGCGTTTCCCCTGACCATCGCCTTCGCCATGCTGATCCAGGCGCGCCTGCGCGACACCGTGCAAAAAAGCCTGAGCCTGGGCGCCGAACGCCAGGCCCTGTTGATCGAGACCCTCGGCGGCCTGGAAACCCTCAAGGCCTGCAGTGCCGAAAGCGAGCGCCAGCACAAGTGGGAAAGCACCCACGGCGCCCTCACCCGCCTCGACAGCCATGCGCGCAACCTGTCGGCCCTGGCCACCAACGGCACCCTGTTCATCCAGCAGTTCTGCGGCATGGCGACCATCGTCGCCGGGGTCTACAGCATCATCGCCGGCAACCTCAGCGTCGGCGCGCTGGTGGCCAGCTACATGCTCGGCAGCCGGGTCCTGGCGCCGCTGGGGCAGATCGCCGGGCTGATCACCCGTTACCAGCAGGCGCAGCTGACCATGCGCAGCACCGACGCGCTGATGGCCCTGCCCCAGGAACGCGATGCCCGCCAGCGCCCGCTGGAACGCACGCAACTGCAAGGCGCGCTGACCCTCAACCAGGTGACCTTCCGCTATCAGGGGCAGAACGCCCCGGCCCTGAGCAACCTCAGCTTCAGCCTGCAACCCGGCGAGCGCGTCGGCATCATCGGCCGCAGCGGCTCCGGCAAGAGCACCCTGGGGCGCCTGGTCATGGGCTTCTATGCCCCCGAGGAAGGCCAGTTGCTGCTGGACAACCTCGACCTGCGCCAGCTGGATGTGGCCGACCTGCGCCAGCAGATCGGCTACGTCGCCCACGACCTGCCGCTGCTGGCCGGCAGCCTGCGCGACAACCTGACCCTCGGCGCGCGCTACATCAGCGATGCGCGCATGCTCGAAGTGGCCGAGCTGACCGGTGTCACCGAACTGGCCCGCCAGCATCCCCAGGGCTTCGACCGGCCGGTGGGCGAACGCGGCCAACTGCTGTCCGGCGGCCAGCGCCAAGCGGTGCTGCTGGCCCGGGCCCTGCTGCTGGACCCGCCCATCCTGCTCCTCGACGAACCCACCAGCGCCATGGACAACAGCAGCGAAGACGCCCTGCGCCAGCGCCTGCACACCTGGGTACAAGGCAAGACCCTGCTGCTGGTGACCCACCGTACCTCGATGCTCAGCCTGGTGGACCGGCTGGTGGTCCTGGATAACGGCCGGATCGTCGCCGACGGCCCGAAAGAAGCGGTCATCGATGCACTGCGCAAGGGCCGTGTCGGCTCTGCGGCGGTCTAGGAGTCGCCCCATGCCTGCCTCATCGCAACCACGCGGCTACTTCGCCAGCCTGCGCAAAAGCGCGGAAAGCGAGTTCATGCCGGAAACCGCCGGCGCCTCGCTGCAGGACTCGCCGCGCGGCTCGCGCCTTACCGTCTGGCTGGCCGCCGCGCTGATCGTCTGCGCCCTGCTCTGGGCCAAGTTCGCCGTGCTCCAGGAAGTGACCGTCGGCGAAGGCAAGGCCATCCCGTCGAGCAAGGTGCAGGTGGTGCAGAACCTGGAAGGCGGCATTGTCACCGAGATCTTCGTGCGCGAAGGGCAAATGGTGAACAAGGGCGACACCCTGCTGCGCCTCGACGACACGCGCTTCCTGTCGAACAAGGGCGAAAGCGAAGCCGACCGTTACGCCCTGACGGCCCAGGTCGAGCGCCTGTCCGCCGAGGCCGAGGGCCGGCCGTTCAAGCCGTCCGACGAGGTGGTGGCCAAGGCGCCGCAAGTGGCCGAGGACGAGCGTTCGCTCTACGAGCAACGCCAACGCCGCCTGGCCAGCGAACAGCGGACCCTGACCGAGCAGTTGCGGCAAAAGACCCAGGAGCTGGCGGAGTTCCGCTCGAAACAAGGGCAGTTCAGCTCCAGCCTGGCCCTGCTCAACCAGGAAATGAACATGTCGGCGCCCCTGGTAGGCACCGGCGCGGTATCGCCGGTGGAGATCCTGCGCCTCAAACGCAGCGCGGTGGAAATCCGCGGCTCGCTCAATGCCACCACCCTGGCCATTCCCCGAGCGGAATCAGCGATCAACGAGATCAAGAGCAAGATCGACGAGTCCGAACAGAGCTTCCGCTCCGACGCCGCCAAGGAGCTCAACGAGAAACGCACCGACCTGTCGAAAATCACCGCGTCGAGCATCGCCATCGACGACCGGGTGTCCCGCACCACCGTGACGTCGCCGGTGCACGGGGTGATCAAGCAGCTCAAGGTCAACACCATCGGCGGGGTGGTCCAGCCGGGCAGCGACATGGTGGAAATCGTGCCGCTGGAGGACAACCTGCTGATCGAGGCCAGGGTGCGCCCGCAGGACGTGGCCTTCCTCCACCCCGGGCAGAAAGCCATGGTCAAGTTCAGCGCCTACGACTACACCATCTACGGCGGCCTGAGCGCCAAGCTGGAGCTGATCGGCGCCGACACCATCACCGATGACAAGGGCAACAGCTTCTACCTGATCCAGGTACGCACCGACAAAAACCACCTGGGCGGCGACCTCAAGCCGCTGCTGATCATCCCCGGCATGGTCGCCACGGTGGACATCATCACCGGCGAGAAAAGCGTGCTCGACTACCTGCTCAAACCGGTGCTCAAGGCGCGGACCGAATCGATGCGCGAGCGTTGATCACTCCTGTACACCTCTAACCCTGTAGCCGCTGCCGCAGGCTGCGATGGGTCGCGCAGCGGCCCCTGGACGCCACACCGTGGATTTCCCGACAGACCGAGGCGCCCGCTTCGCGGTCGTGCGCAGCCTGCGGCAGCGGCTACAGGGGCTCGTCTGGCGCCTGGAGATGATTGCGTCGATAGGTGTCCTCCCCCATCGCCGCGATCTGCCCTTCGATCAAGGCCTCGAAGGGTTTGAGCAAAGGCTCGAACGAGGTGGGCGCTTCCAGGGTCTGCAAGGCCTGGACAATGGCCTCGATCGTCGACAAGGCCCCCGGCCCCGGCGCCTTGCGCAGCCGGTAACGGGACACCCCGCCTGCGGCCAGGGCCACCCGCGGCAACGCGCCCAACAGCGGGTTGAGGTGCAGCAACTTGCGCGCCTTGCGCCAGGTGCCGTCGGGCACCACCAGCAGCCAGGGCTGGCTGTCGGACAGGCTGGAATACGCTTGCAGGGGCTGCGCGTCCTCGGCCGGGAACAACAGCCGCGCCTGATACCCCGGGCGGTTCAACAGCGTCGGCAAATCGGCGAACACCTCGCCGACGACCAACTCGGCATTGCTCAGCCCCAGCGCCGCCAGCCGCGCGGTGTTCAGCGCGTGGTTCACCTCGCTGGGATGCTGCAACAGCAGCACCCGGGTACGGCTGTCCAGCCGCGGGATCAGCGGGCACAGGCAATGGGCTTGCGGACGCAGGCAACGCTCGCACCGGGTTCTTGATAAAGGGCGGGACATGCTGGCCTCCTCAGACCTGGTTGAGCTGCGCCTTGAGCAGGTCGCGGAACGTCTGGATCAGCGGTTCGCGGCTGCGGCCACGGCGCACGATCATCGAGAACGGCGCCTGGTAGCCGAAGGTCGCCGGCAGCAGCACTCGCAGATCGCCCTTGTCGGCCCAGGCCTGGGCGTAATGCTCCGGCAGGTAGCCGATGTAGGCGCCGGACAGCACCAGGATCAACTGCGCCTCCATGCTCTCCACCGTCGCCGCGCTGTGCTTGAAACCGTGGCGGGCCAGCTCGGCCTGGCTCCAGTAGCCGCGGCCGACCATGCGCTGCTGGGTGATGACCTGCTCGGGGATGCGCCGTTCGTTGAACAGCGGATGCCGGCTGCTGCAATACAACCAGTGCTGCTCGCGGTACAGCGGCATGTACACCAGCCCGCTCATGCGCGTGGAAAAGGCGCCGATGGCCAGGTCCAGGCGGTTGTCCTGCACCCCGAGCTGCAGTTCGTAGGGGCTGAGCACCGACAAATGCAAATGCACCGCCGGGTGTTCCTGGCTGTAGGCACCGATGGCTTCGGCGAACGGCAGGGCCTTGTCGCTCACCGTCGAGTCGATCACCCCCAGATTGAGGGTGCCACGCAACTCGCCCTTGAGCGCCGCGGCGTACTGCTCGAACCCCTCCAGTTCGCCCAGCAGGCGCAGGGTTTCCTGGTGGAACAGTTCGCCCTTGCTGGTCAGGCTGAAACCGCCGCGGCCGCGATGGCACAGCACCAGGCCCAGGGCCGACTCGAGCTGGCTCATGTAGGTGCTGATGGCCGAGGTGGAGAGGTTCAGTTCGTGCTGGGCATTGGCGAACCCCTGATGCCGCACCACGCTGACGAAGATGCGCAATAGTTTCAGATCAGGTAAAGCGTTGGCCATGACAGACTCCGGCAAAATAGCCTCGGGGGTGAACCAGAGCCTCGATCCTTCGTAGCACTGAGCAAGCGGTTAAGCGCACTGAAAGCCGACGCCATGTTGGCTGTACGCCCTGGTTACGAACGCTTCGCGTTCGATCGCGAGCAAGCTCGCTCCTACATGAACGGGATGATTCCTGTAGGAGCGAGCTTGCTCGCGATGCGGACCGTCCAGACGACATCCAGCCGCAATCGTGCAAAGTCTATCCGTTACCCGGCAGTTAGTTTAGAAAAATCTGAACTAAGTATTTGCCCGTAGCGATTCTTCCCGACCACTACATTTCGCAGAATCGGCCCCACTCGGTTTCGCCGGCACCCTGTGCTGCGCCGCAAACCCCATAAATAAAACAACGATGAGGCCAATCCCGTGGACAAGATTCTCCACCAACCACTGGGCGGCAACGAAATGCCGCGCTTCGGCGGCATCGCCACCATGATGCGTCTTCCCCATGTGCCTACCCCGGCCGGCCTGGATGCCGCCTTTGTCGGCATCCCGCTGGACATCGGCACCTCGCTGCGCTCCGGTACCCGCTTCGGGCCGCGCGAGATCCGCGCCGAATCGGTGATGATCCGCCCTTACAACATGGCCACCGGCGCCGCGCCCTTCGACTCGCTGAACGTGGCCGACATCGGCGACGTGGCGATCAACACCTTCAACCTGCTGGACGCCGTGCGTATCATCGAAGAAGCCTACGACAGCATCCTCGAGCACAACGTGATCCCGCTGACCCTGGGCGGCGACCACACCGTCACCCTGCCGATCCTGCGGGCCATCCACAAGAAACACGGCAAGGTCGGCCTGGTGCACATCGACGCCCACGCCGATGTCAACGATCACATGTTCGGCGAGAAGATCGCCCACGGCACCACCTTCCGCCGCGCCGTGGAAGAAGGCCTGCTGGACTGCGACCGCGTGGTGCAGATCGGCCTGCGGGCCCAGGGCTACACCGCCGAAGACTTCAACTGGAGCCGCAAGCAGGGCTTCCGTGTGGTGCAGGCCGAAGAGTGCTGGCACAAGTCGCTGGAGCCGTTGATGGCCGAAGTCCGCGAAAAGGTCGGCAACGGCCCGGTGTACCTGAGCTTCGACATCGACGGCATCGACCCGGCCTGGGCGCCCGGCACCGGCACCCCGGAAATCGGCGGCCTGACCACCATCCAGGCGATCGAGATCGTCCGTGGCTGTCAGGGCCTCGACCTGGTCGGCTGCGATCTGGTAGAAGTCTCGCCACCGTACGACACCACGGGCAACACCTCGCTGCTGGGCGCCAACCTGCTGTACGAAATGCTCTGCGCGCTGCCAGGCGTGGCACGCCGCTGAGGCCCGGCCATGAACGAGCGCGAGCAGGTCCTCAACGCCGCCGCCGAGCTGGTGGCGGCCTTCGCCCGGAACGATCGCGAAGCCTACTTCGGCGCCTTCAGCGCCGACGCCAGCTTCGTCTTCTACACCCTCGCCCAGCCCCTGCTGTCGCGCGACGCCTACCAGGCGCTGTGGGACAGCTGGCGGGCCGAGGATGGCTTCGAGGTGCTGTCCTGCGCCTCGAGCAATGCGTTTGTCAGCCTGCAAGGTGACACCGCGGTTTTTATTCATGACGTCGCCACCGAGCTGCGCATGCAAGGGGAGCAACACTTCAGCCAGGAGCGCGAGACCATTGTTTTTCGCAAACAAGGGTCCGGCACACAACAACAAGGCCTATGGCTGGCCTGCCACGAACATTTGTCCGCAATGCCGGAAGGGCTGCCACCCCCTTAGCCAAACAAGGTGACGCTCGCGAACGACGAGCGCGCCTGAATGATCGGAGCAGATCATGAATAACAACAACAAAGAAAAAAGCCTTAGCAGCATCGAAACCAACGGGGTCGAACAGATCCCGGACCATGAACGCGACGCCCGGCCCAGCGACCTGTTTCGCCTGATCTTCGGCGGCGCCAATACCTTTGCCACCGCCGTGCTCGGCAGTTTCCCGGTGCTGTTCGGCCTGTCCTTCCAGGCGGGCGTCTGGGCGATCGTGCTGGGCGTGATCCTGGGGGCATTGATCCTCGCGCCGATGGGCCTGTTCGGCCCGATCAACGGCACCAACAACGCGGTCTCCTCCGGCGCGCACTTCGGCGTGCACGGGCGGATCGTCGGTTCGTTCCTGTCGTTGCTCACCGCCATCGCCTTCTTCTCGCTCTCCGTCTGGAGCTCGGGCGACGCCCTGGTCGGCGGCGCCAAGCGCCTGGTCGACCTGCCGGAAACCGACCTGACCCTGGGCCTGGCCTACGGCCTGTTCGCGATCCTGGTACTGACCGTGTGCATCTACGGCTTTCGCTTCATGCTGTGGGTCAACCGCATCGCAGTCTGGGCGGCGAGCCTGCTGTTCCTGCTGGGGATCTTCGCTTTCGCGCCGGCCTTCGACAGCCACTTCGCCGGCACCGTGGCCCTGGGCCAGGCCGGTTTCTGGGCGGCCTTCATCGGCGCCGCGCTGGTGGCCATGAGCAACCCGATTTCCTTCGGCGCGTTCCTCGGCGACTGGTCGCGCTACATCCCCCGCGAGACGCCGAAGGGCCGGATCATGCTGGCGGTGATCGCCGCGCAGCTCGCAACCCTGATTCCGTTCCTGTTCGGCCTGGCCACCGCCACCATCGTGGCGATCAAGGCGCCCGACTACATCGCCGCCAACAACTACGTCGGCGGCCTGCTGGCCGTCTCGCCGAGCTGGTTCTTCCTGCCGGTGTGCCTGATCGCGGTGATCGGCGGCATGTCCACCGGCACCACTTCGCTGTATGGCACCGGGCTGGACATGTCCAGCGTGTTCCCACGGGTGCTGTCGCGGGTCAAGGCGACCCTGCTGATCGGCGTGCTGTCGATCGCCTTCATCTTTATCGGGCGCTTCGCCGCCAACCTGGTGCAGAGCGTGTCGACCTTCGCCGTGCTGATCATCACCTGCACCACCCCGTGGATGGTGATCATGCTGATCGGCCTGTTGGTGCGCCGCGGCTTCTACTGCCCCGACGACCTGCAAGTCTTCACCCGCGGCGAACAAGGCGGCCGCTACTGGTTCCAGCACGGCTGGAACTGGCGCGGCCTCGGCGCCTGGATTCCCAGCGCGTTGGTCGGCCTGTGTTTCGTCAACCTGCCGGGGCAATTCGTCGGCCCGCTGGGCAACCTGGCCGACGGCATCGACATCAGCCTGCCGGTAACCCTGGGCCTGGCCTCGCTGGTGTACCTGGCGCTGCTCAACCTGTTCCCGGAACCGGCCGCGGTCTACGGCCCCAACGATCCACGCAGCAAGAGCACGGATTCGCTCGCCAAACCGGTCATGCGCCAACCCGCCTGACTCACGCATGACCTGCAGGAGCGAGCTTGCTCGCGCTGGCGCCCGCGGCCTTTCCATGCCCGCGTCGCGCCGGTCGCGAGCACGTCCGGCCCCGCAGCAAGCCTCTATAAGAAAGACAATCGGAGACACGCCATCATGGCTCTAGATCTATTCGTCGTACTCATCTATGCCGCCGCCATGCTGGTGCTCGGCTATTACGGCAT
Organism: Pseudomonas chlororaphis; assembly: GCF_001921865.1. Taxonomy (GTDB): domain Bacteria; phylum Pseudomonadota; class Gammaproteobacteria; order Pseudomonadales; family Pseudomonadaceae; genus Aquipseudomonas; species Aquipseudomonas chlororaphis_D. The sequence continues at coordinate 7,977 of NZ_MSCT01000008.1, read as the reverse complement.
GCGCAAGGCCAAGACCCACGAGGACTACCTGGTGGCCGGCCGCAACCTGGGCCCGACCCTGTACATGGGCACCATGGCCGCCACCGTGCTGGGCGGCGCGTCCACCGTCGGCACCGTGCGCCTGGGCTATGTCCACGGCATCTCCGGCTTCTGGCTGTGCGCCGCGCTGGGCCTGGGCATCATCGCCCTCAACCTGCTGCTGGCCAAGCCGCTGCTCAAGCTGCGGATCTTCACCGTCACCCAGGTCCTGGAAAAACGCTACAACCCGATGGCCCGCCAGGCCAGCGCGGTGATCATGCTGGCCTACGCGCTGATGATCGGCGTGACCTCGATCCTCGCCATCGGCACCGTCCTGCAAGTGCTGTTCGGCCTGCCGTTCTGGATCTCGGTGCTGCTGGGCGGCGGCGTGGTGGTGATCTACTCGGCGATCGGCGGTATGTGGTCGCTGACCCTGACCGACATCGTCCAGTTCGTGATCAAGACCGTCGGCCTGATGTTCATCCTGCTGCCGATCTGCCTGTACCGCGTCGGCGGCTGGGACGAGCTGGTGGCCAAGCTGCCGGCGGCGAGCTTCAGCTTCACCACCATCGGCTGGGACACCATCGTCACCTACTTCATGATTTACTTCTTCGGCATCCTGATCGGCCAGGACATCTGGCAACGGGTGTTCACCGCCAAGACCGAGAAAGTCGCGCAATACGCCGGCACCCTCGCCGGCTTCTATTGCATCCTCTACGGCCTGGCCTGCGCCCTGATCGGCATGGCCGCCCATGTCCTGCTGCCGGACCTGGACAACGTCAACAACGCCTTCGCCGCCATCGTCAAAGCCTCGCTGCCGGACGGCATCCGCGGCCTGGTGATCGCCGCGGCCCTGGCCGCCATGATGTCCACCGCCAGCGCCGGCCTGCTGGCCGCCTCCACCACCCTGACCGAAGACCTGCTGCCCAAGCTGCGCGGCGGCAAGCAGTCGAGCCTGGCCATCAACCGCCTGTTCACCCTGCTGACCGGCATCGGGGTGCTGGGCATCGCCCTGGTGGTGAATGACGTAATCAGTGCCCTGACCCTGGCCTACAACCTGCTGGTGGGCGGTATGCTGATCCCGCTGATCGGCGCGATCTTCTGGAAACGCGCGACCACCGCCGGCGCCATCGCCAGCATGGGCCTGGGTTTCATCACCGCACTGGTCTTCATGTTCAAGGACGGCCTGGATGCCAACACCCCGATCTACTACAGCCTGGCCATCGGCCTGATCAGCTTCGTGGTGGTCAGCCTGCTGTCCCGTCGCCCGGCGACACTGGCCAGCGCGATCTGACCCCAGGTCAGACGCCGTACTTTTTTCTTCGGCGGGTGCAGCGTCGGTGGCTGCACCCGTTTTTTTTCGCCTGGAGGAAAGTCGCTGACAGCGTTGGACCGCCATTGTCTCAATAACCGCAGCCCAAGACCGCTATCGGCTTTTTCCGGACATTTCCATCACCGAGCACTCCAGGTCGCCCTTCGCGGCCAATACCTCCAGTTCTCTGATCCTCAACTTGATATTCGCCCGGACCGCCGATTTTACTTCGCAGTCGATCACCAGCCCGTCCATGCTTTTCAACACGTCGAACTGCTCCTTGAGTTCTCTCCACAGACGGGTTTCATACTGTTCCTTGTAACGGCTCACAGCACGCCCTCCTGTTTGGCGTTCATTCTGGTTTTTCTCGGATGCCCGGGCGCTTGGTGGTTGTCCAGCCAGGCAAGAAGGCTCTGACAGTCCATGGGCCGAGCGCACAAATACCCTTGGCCAAGCCTCACCCCCATTGCCACCAGGCTTTGCCTCTGCTCCTCGGTCTCGATCCCTTCGACAATCACAGGAATACTCAAGGCCTCCCCCAAGGCAACGGTTCCCCTGATGATCGCGCGGCTCTTGGAGCCGTTGTTCATCTCGCGAACGAACTCCGAATCGAGCTTTATCTCGGTAAATGGCAGTTCGCACAGTCGATGCAATGATGAAAACCCCGAGCCGAAATCATCAATCGATATGCCACACCCCATGGCGCTCAGTTGCTTCAAGCGCTCCACACAAGAAACGTGGTCTTCTAGAATGCCGTTCTCCGTCAGTTCGAAAATCACTTTCTCACCAGGCAATTCGTACGCAGCAAGCGCTTGGGTCACCCGCTCTATAAAACCACTGCTGGTCAACTGCGCCGCCTCCAGGTTGAACGAAATACTGATCGGATAGCCACGATTCAGCGCCTGTTGCTGCATGCTCAAGCCTTGCTGAAGTTGTAAGAAAAGTAGCGTATTCAATAAACCACAGCGCCTGACCGTCGGTAAGAAAAAATGCGGTGAAAGCACCCCACGCTCGGGGTGCTTCCACCGGGCAAGTACCTCAACGCCCAAAACCTGCCCTGTTGCCAGATTAAACTTCGGTTGAAAGTAGGAAATGATCTGTTTTGAGGCGATGGCGTTACGCACATCGTCCTCACTGGCAAATACCCCATCCGTAGGTACCGCCGGAGAGTCCGAATGAAGATGCTCCCAATAACTGATTACCGTTTCAGCGAGCAAATCATAGTTAAAGGGCTTATTGATCTCACCGAGATAAGCCACCCCGAGGATGTTGCTCAACTGTGTCAGGATGGCTTTGACTTCATCAGACAATGAACAGGTAATGATTATTGAGCGAAGCAATCCAGATGCGCCTGCCACCTGCAAAAACCTCAGGCTGTCCTTTCCCTCGTCGCGCATATCGCATAAGGCAATGTCTATGGCTCCCACCTGTTCGACAACAGCCAGCGCCTGCCCACAGTTCGCCGCGACAAACACCTCGCGACACCCCATACGCGTCAATATGTCGGTTGCTTCAATACGTCGCTGCGGATCAGCATCAAGCACAAGTATTCGCAAGGAAAGGGCTGGCATATCGAGACCTCACTTTTATATCGACCAGGTTTATGGCGATAACAACTTTTCTGTATCGGGAAAGTACGCAACGTCAACGGGATAGGCATTGCCGATCAGCACACCTTCCCCATACATCACAACACCTCTCTGGCGTAACACCAGGCCATCGCGGCTGTAGTCAAACACCCCTCCGGTCGAGGTGGAAAAGGTGAAGTGATCGTCATTCAACTGGATCAACTTAAATTGGGTGGTCGGGAGCGGTCGGTACTGCTCCAAGCGAGCCAGGTACTTCCTTGAGAGTTTTGAAAAAAGCTCTTTGGTAATGTCCCGATAGTTACGAAGCGACAATCCAGGCCGCCTTTGCAACTCGCTGCCAATCAATGCAAATATCTCGGAGTTCGCCCCGGCCACTGCATATTTAGCCGGCAGTACCTGGGCCAGCATGTCGTTGTTGACCTGCAGCGCCTGTTGCTTCATCGGGTCCGCGCGATCTCCAGCAGCCGGGACAGGCGTCGTGAACTCAGTGACGTCGACGGGCATAATCACCGAGGTCGCCAGAAACGCTGCGCAGACTGTTGCTTGCGCCTGGAGATCACCACCCAGCAGAACAGCAAGCTGCTCGGGCGTCATCGTTTCTTTGGCCGCGCGCTCCGCCCCCTCCTTGCTCAAGGCGTCCTTTATTTTATCGGTGCTGGTTTCTCCCCTTGCCAGTGCACAAGCCTTCCCGGCAAAGATGTAATTTCTCTGTCCATTAAACAGTGGAGCAAGCTCCAACACGGCATCCTGGATAATTGCCTGTGCAGGAACCCTTATCCATCCCCGCGGCAGGGATGAAACTTTCTCCGACTCACTCTTGCCAAAACCACAGCCTGAAACCAAAAGAAAGCACAAAACCAAAAGTTGAATAAACACCTTAGCTTTCATAAACCACCTATATCCAATGTATGCAAAAAACGCTTTGCTTCGGCAGTAACCAATTTCTCTAAATGCTGCCACTCTCGCAAAGTTCCCAGCGGGACTTATCGTCCCGCTGAGCATTCGACATGAAGCTTCAACTCATCGACCAACTACCATTGGTAACCGACGCCAAGGGCAACTCCGACCTGACCTTGCGTATCGCTGCTTCCCTGCAACTTGCTGACCCAGCGGCCGTTATCCGATATATGGGATACACCGAAAGCCACCGCAGATTGCCCGCGATAGTTACTGACACCGACCGTGGTCATGCTGGCGCCTGCTGTATATGGCTGAGGCAGACTGGCCATGGCCATCGCTCCGGCAATACCGGCGCTGAGCGTGTCATCTTGCTTTTTCAGATCGTGGCGCAACTCGGAATAACGCTGATCTGTATAGGCATTGGCATTGTTGGTGATATTGGTAACGCTTTTAGTCAACTGATCAAAGTTAACGGCGTCAGTCGACTTTGTACCGGCGGCCACATTGGTAATCTGGCGTTCATTGCCCGCACTACCGACCGACAGGCTGTTTTCTCTGTTAGCAACCGAATCATTACCCAATGCCACCGAGTTTTTCGCGCTCGCCTGCGAACCAGTGCCTATAGCCACCGTGTTGCTGGCGGTGGCTTGAGCATGACTCCCCACTGCCGTGCTGTTGCTGCCGGAAGCGGTTGCTCCCGCTCCACCGGCGGTGGAGTTGCTGCCAGACGCCACCGGCTTGGTCGCCGTGCTGCCACTATTGACCTGGAACATGCCATCCGCACCATTTTTGATGTTGGTGACATCCCCTTCTACTTTAGTGACGCGACCATCGACATTGGCCACGGCCGAATTGATATTGCTGACCGATTGATCTGTATATTTTTTCGACTCGACAACCGCCCCATCCAGTTGCCGCAGGTTCACCGCATCGGTGGCTTTCTTGGCATCGGCTACATTGCTAAGGGTTCTGGTTTCACCGGTCGCCGCATTGCCTATCGAAACAGTGCCGCTCGTGGAGTTATTAACGCCCGAGTATTTGCCAACGTAGGTTTCCGCTCCCCTTCCGTCATCGCTGGCGCCTTTACCCAACGCGGCACTGCCACTTGCGGTCGACTTCGCTCCTTGCCCAATGGCCACCGAACCCTCGGCCGCTGCGCTACTGTCGGCGCCCATGGCAATGGCACCCGCTCCCGAGGTTTTAGCGTTGCCGCCGACAGCGATCGAATCCGTGCCGTCGGCACTGGAATCAGCCTTGGTAGATTCGGTATGGAAGTACTTTATTCCTCCACCATTGGTGATGTTATTGACCGTATTCGCCACCGTGGTGACTCGCCCATCGAGCGTCGTAATATCACTGGTGTTTTGATCGACCTGGTTGCCCAACGCCGTCAATTGCGCAACGTTGACTGCATCGGTATCGGCACTGCCCGCTGCCACTCCGGTAATTTTCCGGCTGCCTGAGGCGGTGCCCACGCCGATCTCCCCTACTGACGTTTGAGCTCCCGCCAACCGGTACGCGGTGTAGGAGCTTTGCGCGCCTACGGTGGTGATCGAGTGGGCGCCCAAGGCAACGGAGTTCGCCTTATTGGCAACGGCGCCATTGCCGATGGCCACGGAGTCGGTCGCCGTCGAGCTGGCCTCAGGCCCTACAGCAATACTGTCGGTACCGCTTGCAATGCTATCCGCCAACGTCGACTCGGCATGGAAGTACTTGTTGTTGACACCATTGTTGATGAGGTTGTTAACAGCCTCGTTGGTGGCAAAGAGTTGAGAGCCATTGACCGCATCGGTCGACGAAGCGCTCAAGATACCAGGGGCCAAATTAGTGATTGTTACCCCGCCAGCAGGTCCACCACCCCCTCCAATAGCACCCAAAGTAATGGTGTTGCTGCCAGCCGCGTCATACTTCACGGCGATGTTGGCAGTGTTTACCACGTCTGTATTCAACGCACTCAAAGCACCGGCGACACTGGTCTGCGCCGTCGTCGGGCCAACAGCGCCACTCGTACTGATCCCATTAATGGGCTGGCTGAAACCCGTCAGCCCGGTAGCCGGCGAGTAACTCGCACCGCCGCCCATCGTGCTCGCCGTGGTAGTACCCAGGGTCGTGGTCTGAGTACCGAGCGTCGTCAACGCGGTATTGGTACCAAAAAGCTGGCTGCCATTTATGGCATCGGTACTGCTGGCGCTGACTTGGCCTGCGGCCACGTTAGTGATCTGCCGTTCTTTACCAACAGCCCCCACGCTCATCACACCCACCGGTGCCGTTCCGGCATAGGTGTAGGTGGTGCCGTTAATCGCACCACTCGGTGTCGCTGTCGCAGCAGCAGTGGTTGCGCCATTACCCAGGGCAACCGAGTCGGCGACGCTGGCGACCGCACCATTACCAATGGCCACAGAGTTGGTTGCCGTCGAGCTGGCCTCAGGCCCTACAGCAACGCTGTCGGTACCGCTGGCAGTGCTATCCGCCAAGGTTGAGTTGGAATGGAAGTACTTGATACCGGCGCCGTTGTTGACGATGTTGTTGACGCTGGTGCCGATACCGTCGACCGCGGTGTTGGTGGCAAACAATTGGCTACCGTTCACCGCATCAGTGCTACTAGCGCTGACTTGGCCCGCCGCCACGTTAGTGATCTGCCGTTCTTTACCAGCAGTTCCCACGCTCATCACACCCACTGGTGCCGTTCCGGCATAGGTGTAGGTGGTGCCGTTGACGACACCACTTGGGGTAGCCGTAGCTGCTGCAGTGGTTGCGCCGTTACCCAGCGCAATCGAGTCCGCCACGCTGGCGACCGCACCATTACCAATGGCCACAGAGTTGGTTGCCGTCGAGCTGGCCTCAGGCCCTACAGCAACGCTGTCGGTACCGCTGGCAGTGCTATCCGCCAAGGTTGAGTTGGAATGGAAGTACTTGATGCCTGCCCCGTTGTTGACGATGTTGTTGACGCTGGTGCCGATACCGTCGACCGCGGTGTTGGTGGCAAACAATTGGCTACCGTTCACCGCATCAGTGCTACTAGCGCTGACTTGGCCCGCCGCCACGTTAGTGATCTGCCGTTCTTTACCAGCAGTTCCCACGCTCATCACACCCACTGGTGCCGTTCCGGCATAGGTGTAGGTGGTGCCGTTGACGACACCACTTGGGGTAGCCGTAGCTGCTGCAGTGGTTGCGCCGTTACCCAGCGCAATCGAGTCCGCCACGCTGGCGACCGCACCATTACCAATGGCCACAGAGTTGGTTGCCGTCGAGCTGGCCTCAGGCCCTACAGCAACGCTGTCGGTACCGCTGGCAGTGCTATCCGCCAAGGTTGAGTTGGAATGGAAGTACTTGATGCCTGCCCCGTTGTTGACGATGTTGTTGACGCTGGTGCCGATACCGTCGACCGCGGTGTTGGTCGCAAACAACTGGCTGCCATTTATTGCGTCAGTGCTACTAGCGCTGACTTGGCCTGCCGCCACGTTAGTGATCTGACGCTCTTTACCGGCAGTGCCCACGCTCATTACACCCACCGGTGCCGTTCCGGCATAGGTGTAGGTGGTGCCGTTAATCGCACCACTTGGTGTTGCAGTCGCGGCTGCGGTGGTTGCGCCGTTACCCAGGGCAATCGAGTCCGCCACACTGGCGACCGGCACCATTGCCGATGGCCACAGAGTTGGTTGCCGTCGAGCTGGCTTCAGGTCCCACAGCAACGCTGTCGGTACCGCTAGCAACGCTATCCGCCAGGGTCGAGTCGGCATGGAAGTACTTAATACCGGCACCGTTATTCACGATGTTGTTAACAGTCTCATTGGTTGTAAACAGCTGAGAACCATTCACCGCATCGGTCGACGAAGCACTCAAGGTACCTGGGGCCAAATTAGTGATTGTTACCCCACCTGCAGGTCCGCCCACCCCACCAATAGCACCCAAAGTAATGGTGTTGCTGCCAGCCGCGTCATACTTCACAGCGATGTTGGCGGTGTTCACCACGTCCGTATTCAACGCACTCAGTGCACCGGCGACGCTGGTTTGTGCAGTGGTGGCTCCCACGGCGCCCGTAGCGCTGACACTGTTGATCGGCTGGCTAAAACCTGTCAGCCCGGTAGTCGGCGAATAGGTCGCACCGCCGCCCATCGTGCTCGCCGTGGTAGTACCCAGGGTGTTGGTCTGGGTACC
>NZ_MSCT01000007.1 GCF_001921865.1 Pseudomonas chlororaphis | reverse complement strand
AAGGTGATGGTGTTGCCACCTGCCGCGTCGTACTTCACGGCAATGTTGGCGGTGTTTACCGCGCCTGTATTCAACGCGCTCAGTGCATCGGCGACACTGGTCTGCGCCGTCGTTGGGCCAACAGCACCAGTCGTACTGATCCCATTAATGGGCTGGCTAAAACCTGTCAGCCCGGTAGTCGGCGAATAGGTCGCACCGCCCCCCATCGTGGTTGCCGTGGTAGTGCCCAGGGTTGTGGTCTGAGTACCGAGCGCGGTCACTGCAGTATTGGTGCCGAACAGTTGGCTGCCATTTATGGCATCGGTGCTGCTGGCACTGACCTGGCCTGCCGCCACGTTAGTGACCTGACGCTCTTTACCAACAGTCCCCACGCTCATCACACCCACCGGTGCAGTACCGGCATAGGTGTAGGTCGTGCCATTGACCACGCCGTTTGGTATAGCCGTGGCGGCTGCAGTAGTAGCGCCATTACCCAGGGCAATCGAGTCGGCGACGCTGGCGACCGCACCATTACCAATCGCGACTGCATTAGTTGCCGTCGAGCTGGCCTCAGGTCCCACAGCAACGCTGTCAGTGCCGCTGGCAGTGCTATCCGCCAGAGTCGAGTTGGAATGGAAGTACTTGATACCGGCGCCGTTGTTGACGATGTTGTTGACGCTGGTGCCGATACCGTCGACTGCGGTGTTAGTCGCAAACAACTGGCTACCGTTTATGGCATCGGTGCTGCTGGCGCTGACCTGGCCTGCGGCCACGTTAGTGATTTGACGCTCTTTACCAACAGTCCCCACGCTCATGACACCCACCGGTGCAGTACCGGCATAGGTGTAGGTGGTGCCGTTAACCACGCCACTTGGTGTCGCTGTTGCAGCAGCAGTGGTTGCGCCGTTACCCAGCGCAATCGAGTCCGCCACGCTGGCGACCGCACCATTACCAATCGCGACTGCATTGGTTGCCGATGCCGTAGAGGCTGGACCGGCAGCAACACTATCGGTACCGCTAGCAACGCTGTCTGCCAAGGTCGAGTTGGCGTGAAAGTACTTGATGCCATCGCCGTTGTTGACGATGTTGTTAACGGCCTCGTTGGTGGCAAAGAGTTGAGAGCCATTGACCGCGTCAGTTGACGAAGCGCTCAAGATACCAGGGGCCAAATTAGTGATTGTTACCCCGCCAGCAGGTCCGCCCACCCCACCAATAGCACCCAAAGTAATGGTGTTGCTGCCAGCCGCGTCATACTTCACAGCGATGTTGGCGGTGTTCACCACGTCCGTATTCAACGCACTCAGTGCACCGGCGACGCTGGTTTGTGCAGTGGTGGCTCCCACGGCGCCCGTAGCGCTGACACTGTTGATCGGCTGGCTAAAACCTGTCAGCCCGGTAGTCGGCGAATAGGTCGCACCGCCGCCCATCGTGCTCGCCGTGGTAGTACCCAGGGTGTTGGTCTGGGTACCCAGAGCAGTCACCGCGGTATTAGTGCCAAACAGTTGGCTGCCATTTATGGCATCGGTACTGCTGGCACTGACCTGCCCTGCGGCTACGTTAGTGATCTGACGCTCTTTACCAGCAGTCCCCACGCTCATCACACCCACCGGTGCAGTCCCAGCATAGGTGTAGGTGGTGCCGTTAATCGCACCACTCGGTGTCGCTGTTGCAGCAGCGGTGGTTGCTCCGTTGCCCAGGGCAACCGAGTCCACCACACTGGCGACGGCACCATTGCCGATGGCTACTGCGTTGGTTGCTGTCGAACTGGCTGCCGGCCCTACAGCAACGCTATCAGTGCCGCTAGCAACGCTGTCTGCCAGGGTCGAGTTGGCGTGGAAGTACTTGATGCCAGCGCCGTTGTTGACGATGTTGTTGACGCTGGTGCCGATACCGTCGACTGCGGTGTTAGTCGCAAACAACTGGCTACCGTTTATGGCATCGGTGCTGCTGGCGCTGACCTGGCCTGCGGCCACGTTAGTGATTTGACGCTCTTTACCAACAGTCCCCACGCTCATGACACCCACCGGTGCAGTCCCAGCATAGGTGTAGGTGGTGCCGTTAATCGCACCACTCGGTGTCGCTGTTGCAGCAGCGGTGGTTGCTCCGTTGCCCAGGGCAACCGAGTCCACCACACTGGCGACGGCACCATTGCCGATGGCTACTGCGTTGGTTGCTGTCGAACTGGCTGCCGGCCCTACAGCAACGCTATCAGTGCCGCTAGCAACGCTGTCTGCCAGGGTCGAGTTGGCGTGGAAGTACTTGATGCCAGCGCCGTTGTTGACGATGTTGTTGACGCTGGTGCCGATACCGTCGACTGCAGTGTTAGTCGCAAACAACTGGCTACCGTTTATGGCATCGGTGCTGCTGGCACTGACCTGGCCTGCAGCCACGTTAGTGATCTGCCGTTCTTTACCGGCAGTACCCACGCTCATGACACCCACCGGTGCTCCGGCATAGGTGTAGGTGGTGCCGTTAATCGCACCACTTGGTGTCGCTGTTGCAGCAGCAGTGGTTGCGCCGTTACCCAGCGCAATCGAGTCCGCCACGCTGGCGACCGCACCATTACCAATCGCGACTGCATTGGTTGCCGATGCCGTAGAGGCTGGACCGGCAGCAACACTATCGGTACCGCTAGCAACGCTGTCTGCCAAGGTCGAGTTGGCGTGAAAGTACTTGATGCCATCGCCGTTGTTGACGATGTTGTTAACGGCCTCGTTGGTGGCAAAGAGTTGAGAGCCATTGACCGCGTCAGTTGACGAAGCGCTCAAGATACCAGGGGCCAAATTAGTGATTGTTACCCCGCCAGCAGGTCCGCCCACCCCACCAATAGCACCCAAAGTAATGGTGTTGCTGCCAGCCGCGTCATACTTCACAGCGATGTTGGCGGTGTTCACCACGTCCGTATTCAACGCACTCAGTGCACCGGCGACGCTGGTTTGTGCAGTGGTGGCTCCCACGGCGCCCGTAGCGCTGACACTGTTGATCGGCTGGCTAAAACCTGTCAGCCCGGTAGTCGGCGAATAGGTTGTGCCGCCACCCATTGTGCTCGCCGTGGTAGCGCCCAGGGTTGTGGTCTGAGTACCGAGCGCGGTCACTGCAGTATTGGTGCCGAACAGTTGGCTGCCATTTATGGCATCGGTGCTGCTGGCACTGACCTGCCCTGCGGCTACGTTAGTGATCTGACGCTCTTTACCAGCAGTCCCCACGCTCATCACACCCACCGGTGCAGTCCCAGCATAGGTGTAGGTGGTGCCGTTAATCGCACCACTCGGTGTTGCAGTCGCGGCTGCGGTGGTTGCGCCGTTACCCAGGGCAATCGAGTCCGCCACGCTGGCGACCGCACCCTTACCGATAGCTATTGCGTTAGTTGCCGTCGAGCTGGCTTCAGGCCCTACAGCAACGCTATCAGTGCCGCTAGCAACGCTATCCGCCAGGGTCGAGTCGGCATGGAAGTACTTAATACCGGCACCGTTATTCACGATGTTGTTAACAGTCTCATTGGTTGTAAACAGCTGAGAACCATTCACCGCATCGGTCGACGAAGCACTCAAGGTACCTGGGGTCAGGTTAGTAATTTTCACCCCACCAGCAGGCCCGCCGACTCCACCGGTAGAACCCAAGGTGATGGTGTTGCCACCCGCCGCGTCATACTTCACGGCAATGTTGGCGGTATTCACCACGTCCGAATTCAACGCGCTCAGTGCACCGGCGACGCTGGTCTGTGCCGTCGTAGGACCAACAGCACCACTCGTACTGATCCCATTAATGGGCTGGCTGAAACCCGTCAGCCCGGTAGCCGGCGAGTAACTCGCGCCGCCACCCATCGTACTCGCCGTGGTAGTACCCAAGGTGTTGGTCTGGGTACCCAAAGCGGTCACTGCAGTATTGGTACCAAACAGTTGGCTGCCATTTATGGCATCGGTGCTGCTGGCACTGACCTGGCCTGCCGCCACGTTAGTGACCTGACGCTCTTTACCGGCAGTGCCCACGCTCATTACACCCACCGGTGCCGTTCCGGCATAGGTGTAGGTGGTGCCGTTAACCGCTCCACTTGGTGTTGCAGTCGCGGCTGCGGTGGTTGCGCCGTTACCCAGGGCAATCGAGTCCGCCACACTGGCGACGGCACCATTGCCGATGGCCACAGAGTTGGTTGCCGTCGAGCTGGCTTCAGGTCCCACAGCAACGCTGTCGGTACCGCTAGCAACGCTATCCGCCAGGGTCGAGTCGGCGTGGAAGTACTTGATGCCGGCACCATTGTTGACGATGTTGTTGACGGTCTGATTGGTTGTAAACAGCTGAGAACCATTCACCGCATCGGTCGACGAAGCGCTTAAAACACCAGGGCTCAGGTTAGTAATTTTTACGCCACCAGCGGGCCCGCCCGTACCACCGATGCCTCCCAGGGTGATGGTGTTACCACCCGCCGCGTCATACTTCACGGCGATGTTGGCGGTATTCACCACGTCCGAATTCAACGCGCTCAGTGCGCCGGCGACACTGCTCTGCGCCGTCGCAGGACCAACAGCACCGGTCGTACTGATCCCATTAATGGGCTGGCTGAAACCCGTCAGCCCGGTAGCCGGCGAATAGGTCGCGCCGCCGCCCATCGTGGTCGCGGCGGTAGTGCCCAGGGTTGTGGCCTGAGTACCGAGTGTCGTTACCGCGGTATTGGTACCAAACAGTTGGCTGCCGTTTATGGCGTCTGTGCTGCTGGCACTGACCTTGCCGGCGGCCACATTACTGAGCTGGCGCTCGTTGCCGGTACTGCCCAGGCTCAATACCCCGACCGGTGCCGCACCGGCATAGGTGTAGGTAGTGCCATTGACCACACCGCTGGGTGTCGCCGTCGCGGCAGCAGTGGTTGCACCGCTCCCCAAGGCAATGGAATTGGCAGTACTGGCCGTCGCGCCATTACCCATGGCCACTGCGTTGGTTGCCGTCGAACTGGCGGCCGGGCCGACCGCGACACTGTCGGTGCCGCTGGCTGTACTGTCCACCAGGGTCGAATTGGCATGGAAGTACTTGGTGCTGACGCCATTGTTGACGATGTTGTTGACGGCCTGATTGGTCGCAAAAAGTTGAGAGCCATTGACCGCGTCAGTGGACGAAGCACTTAAAACGCCAGGGCTCAGATTAGTGATTTTTACGCCACCAGCGGGCCCGCCCGTACCACCGATGCCCCCCAGGGTAATGGTGCTGCCACCTGCCGCGTCGTACTTCACGGCAATGTTGGCGGTGTTCACCACATCCGTATTCAACGCGCCCAATGCACCGGCGACACTGGTTTGAGCAGTGGCAGCCCCCACGGCGCCCGTGGTGCTGACACTGTTGATCGGTTGACTGAAGCCACTGACCATCCCGGTGCTGGTGGAATAGGTCGCACCGCCCCCCAGAGTGGTCGCCGTACTGTTGCCCAGATTATTGATGCCGCTGGCCACCGAGTTCAGCTGAGAACCGTTGATCGCATCGGTACTGGTGGCGGAAATGACCCCGGCGGCGACATTCTGTATTTGCCGCTCAGCCCCCGTCGCCCCGACAGACACCACGCCATTGACCGCATTGGCCACCCCCTGCGCTGTCGCGCCATATAGCGCGGTAGCCCCAGTGTGAGGTGCCGCCGTCGTACTGCCTGCGCCCAGGGCAACGTCTTTTGTATTGCCCGCAGTGGCGCCAACGCCGAGGGCGATCGCGCTACCGGCGGAAGCGTTCGCGCCGTCACCCAATGCCATGGCGCCCGCCACGGAGGCCGACGAGGCATTGCCCAAGGCCAGCGAACCTTGGCCGGTGGCGGTGTTGCCGTTGCCCAGGGCCACGGCCCCTTGGCCAGCGGCCGAATTATTCTGCCCCATCGCCACGGCCCCGGCCCCGACAGCCGTGTTGGGATCGCCGATCGCCACCGCACCATCGCCATTGGCGGTGTTGCCCGCGCCAATCGACACCGCCTTGCCGCCTTTGGCGATGGCCGCGTCCCCGATCGCTACGGAGGAGTCGGTTTGGGCTTGTGAAGCCTGACCGAGCGCGACGGAGTTCACCCCCGTCGAGACCGCGCTAAACCCCAAAGCTGTCGATCGATCCCCCACAGCGGAGCTGGCGCCGCCGAGAGCCGTAGAAACCAAGCCCGCCGCATTACTGTTATAACCCATCGCAATCGCCGACCCGCCGGTAGCGGAAGAGCCGGACCCTATGGCAATACCAGAAGCGAATCCACTGGTTCCGCCTACAGAGGCATTCCGGCCAATAGCAATGCCGAACTGTTGAGCTGTGGTGGCCGAGGTACCGATTGCAACAGCGTTGGCCACGTTGGAGCTCGCGCTATCGCCCAGCGCCACGCTTCCCGCCGCCGAGGCCGAAGCGGTATTGCCCAAGGCCAGCGAACCTTGGCCGGTGGCGGTGTTGCCGTTGCCCAGGGCCACGGCCCCTTGGCCAGCGGCCGAATTATTCTGCCCCATCGCCACGGCCCCGGCCCCAACAGCCGTGTTGGGATCGCCGATCGCCACCGCACCATCGCCATTGGCGGTGTTGCCCGCGCCAATCGACACCGCCTTGCCGCCTTTGGCGATGGCCGCGTCCCCGATCGCTACGGAGGAGTCGGTTTGGGCTTGTGAAGCCTGACCGAGCGCGACGGAGTTCACCCCCGTCGAGACCGCGCTAAACCCCAAAGCTGTCGATCGATCCCCCACAGCGGAGCTGGCGCCGCCGAGAGCCGTAGAAACCAAGCCCGCCGCATTACTGTTATAACCCATCGCAATCGCCGACCCGCCGGTAGCGGAAGAGCCGGACCCTATGGCAATACCAGAAGCGAATCCACTGGTTCCGCCTACAGAGGCATTCCGGCCAATAGCAATGCCGAACTGTTGAGCTGTGGTGGCCGAGGTACCGATTGCAACAGCGTTGGCCACGTTGGAGCTCGCGCTATCGCCCAGCGCCACGCTTCCCGCCGCCGAGGCCGAAGCGGTATTGCCCAACGCCAGCGAACCTTTCCCCGTGGCCGTATTACCATTGCCCAGCGCCACGGCACCCTGCCCGTTGGAGGTATTGTTTTCCCCCATCGCCACGGCACCGGTGCCGGTGGCTGTATTGGGATCGCCGATCGCCACCGCGCCATTGCCATTGGCGGTGTTGCCCGCGCCAATCGACACCGCCTTGCCACCTTTGGCGATAGCCGAATCCCCGATCGCCACCGAAGAGTCGGTTTGGGCTTGTGAAGCCTGACCAAGCGCGACGGAGTTTACTCCCGTGGCCACCGTGTTCCCTCCCAGAGCCAGTGATCGATTCCCCACAGCAGAGCTTGTATTGCCGATAGCCGTGGAAACGAGACCTGCCGCGCTACTGTTAAGGCCGAGCGCAATGGCTGCCCCACCTGTCACACTGGAGTTATCACCGATAGCGATACCGCTGGTGAACCCGGAATTGCTTACCGAGGCATTGGGGCCAATGGCAACCGCTCGCGACGCCTGGGCGGTTGCCGAATCGCCAATAGACACTGAAGAAACGGTTTGAGCCTGCGCACCCCGGCCAGCCGCTACCGAATTATTACCTGTCGCCGACGAAGAAAGGCCCAATGCCAACGCCCCCGAGCCGGTACTTGTCGAAGAAGCGCCTAAGCTTGTCGAGTTGGCGCCTGATGCGCTCGAGCTCACCCCCAACGAGGTGGCGTTATCGGCGGTAGCAGCAGCGACTCCGCCAATAGCAAGGGAATTGGTGCCCGTGGATTTGCTCTGAAAACCAAAAGCCAGCGAGCCGGATCCCGTTACATTGGCACCGCTGCCGATGGCGATTCCCGCCCCCGTGCTGGCCGAGGCGACTGTGGCATTGAGGCCGATCGCGATGCCTCGTCCTTGCCCGGTACTGGCAGAAGTACCAATGACGACTGAGTCCGAGGTAGCGGATGCACCGATACCCATGACGATATTATTGGAGCCGCTTGCTGTAGTGGCTGTGTCCCCAACGATAAAGTTATTGGCGAAAACCCGCGTAGTGGAGGCCGTAAAAGCCGCATCCCCTATGAAGACATTGGACTGATTAGCGGTATCCGCATTGCCTCGAAAGTACAATCTAATAGCCTGTCCATTGTCCCCACCACCAGCAAGTTGAAGTTCTTCATTGGGGCCACTTCTGTCATTGTTGGCAACAAACCTAAGCCCAGTATTAGTACCAGGAGTACATACAAAAAATTGGCCGGCCCCAATAGTAGCTGATGAGCAATCAATAGTAGCGGCATAAGCCCCCATTGGAGCAAAAACCACTATTGCTCCTATACCTAACGAGACACCCGCCCCGCCCCAACGACTCAACCCTTTTTCGATTTCAGCAGGAACTACCGAGATCGATGTCGACTTCTTTTTATTCTTGGCGGCAAACTCAGAGGCAACCACCCAGCACCCAAGCGAAAAGTTCCAGACAACCGAGTAAAATCTATTCATTTTTCCATTTGGCTAAAGCCAACCTCCAAGATCCAGACACAGGGGTGCCGCCCGCATAAATATTTAACGCAGGTAGGTAACTGCTTTTTTGCACCACATAAAAAAGCTTTCGACGTGAAGCTTTTAACTTTCAGGCAACCAACATTGATTCCACGACTTCAAAAACCAGCGCCTCGATCGACGCCGACTCATCTTTAGCCTCTGCCCCCAGCGCATAAGCCATAAGAAACGCACCGACTAGAGAATTGAGCATGGCCAGGGACTCCCTCCGGCTATTCAAGTGCCTTTCAAGCATCGATAAGTAGAACTCGATCTTGTCGCCTAATGAGTTCTGCTCGACATTGTCCTTACCGCCGGACCATGCCCCCACCAACTCGCCTTTAAATCCTTTACTGCATTGGCCCTCCATGCCTTTTCTTTTTAGATGCAGGGCAACCCACGCAATGAACTCTTGCAATGTGGAGTCACGCGTCCAGACGGGACCCGCATCTTGTGTTTTTGAAATCCGCAAGCCGCCATAAGAAACGATGCCGGATTCTCGAACGATTTCGTCCAGGGTTATCTTCGGACAACGCTTAGCCAACTCCAACTCACGAGCAAAACTGATGATTACATTACCGACCCGTACTACTTCTGTTGTACGCATGCGTCACGCCTCCGTACCTTTACAGCCAACCCAAAACTTTTCATCCTTAATGTGCTATTCCCCGCGCATCCCGCTCGAAACTCCAAAGGCCTCAAACTACTCGTGAACGCCCAGCGACCTGACAACATTTGAAATAACGCCGCTGGACGGCGAGGTTGAAAAGAAGACCCGAACATTACGAGTTTCCCAGGACTGAGAAGACGAAACCCTGCCGCTGCCATAAAAGAGCACGGACTTGACCATCGAAATTCGCTGAATGAATTCCAGCGCGGTTCCGTCGCAGCCCAATAAAAAATCAGAGTTCATCACAAGCATTCCGAAGGGCGCTGCTTCAATTAGCTTCAGCATGTCCTCAGGAGTCTGCACGGGCACTATCCGATGATATCCAGCGTCATTGAGCAGGCGCTCTATTTCCAAAAGGCGGCTGTGTTGCTGATCGGCAATCATCACACGCATCGTTTTATCGGGCATTTCAACCAACCTCTGCCAATACAAAACTGCCAGAAATAGACAAGCATCCGTGCCTCATGCCTTGCCCCGAAAGCCCTTTCAACCAAACAAATCCTTGCAAGGCATACCTCCTCCAAAACCGCGGCTACCACTACTGAAGGACCAGAATCTGTGCCTTTCATGGCCAATCTGGAGCGTGAGCCCCTTTTTAATGTTGGTCAACATCATAATAATCAAGAACGCTCACCTGTCAATCGAGCAACTGTGCCCAGGACAGAAATCAACGGTTCGAGCGGGGAAGGATTGAAATCGAAAGGGAGCCTTTGATTATATTTTATTCAATAAAATCAAAAAGTTAGCAAAAAAGACGGTCTTTCACCCATGAGCAGAGCTGATAGAAACCATCAATAATGCCGAGGAAGGCGTTTTGCCTGGAGAGGATTTCTTTCACGAAGCTTTCAATCGAGTATCTGGCAGGCAGAGATTTCCCTCAGGCAACACCCCTGATGCAGCAGAAATCAGCTAGAAAGGAAGGGCTCGCCGTGCTACCGGCAATGACGCTGGAAGGTCATCTTGCAAAGCAGAGATTCTGAAAGGCCCTTGGCTCAAATCTGCTCACCAGCCCAGTAACGCATTCGCCCCTTGTGTACCGGCCATCGCCGGCCACAAGGGTTGTAGACTTTATAAAAAGAGATCCGTAAACGGCGCAGCTCAGTAATTAGAAAAATATAAAACGACTATTATCCAAGTCCTTTGGCCTAAAAACAGGCACAGCAGATCCTTGAACGAAATAAAGGAGGATTTTATATTCTTGTTTTTCTATATCCCGAACCTAAGGCAGTTCGACCATATAAAGCCATGACACAATCTTAACGAGAGAACTGAAGATCCGCAGCCTTAACTTTACATATAGAGTTCAACCTCTCACGAGCAGACTCCAGAACTTCATCGGACAAGGATTCACTGCCCTTGACCAAGGCCTTGGAAAGTACGGTGGCGCCAATAACCGTGGTTAATATCGCCAGAGCCTCATTACGCTTGAAACTTGCACGATTCTTTGTTTTCAGATTCATGAACAGGTCGACACAGGCTTCTATACCGTCCGCATAACAGCCCTGGACATTTTCATCCCGCCCCATGGCATCTGCAACAAAGGTAGCAGAGGGATAACTATAACTCGGATTATCGCGTTGATCGGGCGAAAGATAATTATAGAGGCACTCAAGAAGTATCTCCTCGGCAGATTCACTCCCGACTTCAAACTTCGAGGTCATCGATTTCAAAAAATTGATGAAACTGAGTTTATAAGCTTCTACTGCCAGCGCTTCCTTGGAAGCAAAGTGATTATAAAAGCCGCCATGAGTAAAACCTGCCTCCTTCATCAACTCAGTCAGTCCAACCGCGTCATAACCGCGCTCATTAAATAACTTCGCAGCGGCCCAGACAATTTTGTTTCTATTTATTACCGCCTGTTCCTTAGACACTCTCACGACGTATCTCCCCTGTAGGTTGGATAGAAGTTTGGAAGCTACATCGGGGTACTCTCCCAAACAAAAATGTTTAACGAC
Organism: Pseudomonas chlororaphis; assembly: GCF_001921865.1. GTDB lineage: Bacteria > Pseudomonadota > Gammaproteobacteria > Pseudomonadales > Pseudomonadaceae > Aquipseudomonas > Aquipseudomonas chlororaphis_D. The sequence goes on along the minus strand of NZ_MSCT01000007.1, from coordinate 49,937 downwards.
ATCAATAATACCTCATCCCGTCGCCAAAAAGTGTCAACTGTTAGACAAAATCCGTGGTTCACTCGGCCTCAATCGGTCGAATCCCCCCAGAACAGCCCATAAAAAATAGCCTAGCAAGACCGAGGCCAGGGTGAGTAATGCTTTTTTGTAAAAAAAAATTATATTTATATGATCAAGAAATATATAGCACTTTGCCTTTACGCCAAAAATCTTCTCATTTTATCTAATACCAAAACAACCGTTTGATTTTACTGAAAAATAACAAAATCCAAGACCCACCCCCTACTCACTCAAGCTTAAAAGACCCTCGCGACTAAAAACCATAAACCGAATATTAAGCCGACCATCACCAGCAACTCTCCTCATCCCTACTCCCTCTAAAACCGACTCCATACTCAGCACACCCTTCAAAATACGATTATCTGATCTCGACTCATCAGCCAAACGTATAAAACCCAAAGGCACTCCTGGCAGGCTGAATCTTAATAGCGCACCATTCCGAAAATACAGTTTTGCTACATTTATAGACACGACGCACTCTTTTATTAAAACAGTAAAAACAAACAACTTATCTCAATAAAACACCCTAACAAAAGAGCCTCATAACAATAATAAAATATTCTCCCCTACCATCCAGACAATATTTTTGTTTCGTTTTTATGGCAAATAAATGACGAATGGCTTGATCCATTCTTCAGAGATTGTGCTGTACTGAACTCAGCACCGTAGCGCCCTCTTGACAAGTACCGACCAAGATCCACAACCAAGACTACTCATTGAGTAAAGCGCCAATAAAACCTCGTCAAAAAACCAGAGGTGCTCATGATCAGTTCAATGTCATTCCCTCCCCCTTTTACCCACTTGTTATTAAAACGCTATCGAACTCTTTCCTCTCACATCGGCCCTGCGCAAAAGAAGTGATTCCCCTTAAGAGGAAAAGTGATGAAAAGAGCCGAAATTCGCCAAGCCGTGCACGACTTCATCAGCCGCCTGCTGGATGGCAACGACAACTTTGCCGACGATGTAAGTCTTCAGGCGCTGGGGTTGGACAAACAGGATATCGAGGATCTGATCTTCCACCTGGAAGACGAATTTGGCCTGACGGCCTTCACTCACGAAGAAGACCAGATGCTCAAGGCGGCGAACAGCGCCAACGACTTGAGCCGGTTTCTGCTGAAGATTTCACGGCACTGAAGATTTCACGGTGCCAGGGGCTATTGGCGGGAATCAGGTAGGCGGGGTTCGATCAGAAGGTTGCAGCCCTCGCGAGCGGACCTGCTCTCGCGTGGCTGAAGAATGATGGGAGCAGGCTGGAACGCCTGCCCCACTCCCGAGTCGATGATTAACGGCGGCGTTGTTGCCGACGCCGTTGTTCGTCGTCTGTGCGGATTGGCACCGGCTGCAATGGTGGCTCGATCAGCCCCAATGCGACCCCGAGGTCGTGAAGCCAGTTCTGCAGTTTCTCTTTCATAGTGCCCCCTTAAGGGTCGTGCCCAGCGGCAGGGTTCTGGAGCCGCTCTGGGTTGATAATAGCGCTAAGTTTCGCGCCTTGCTCAACCTCGATCGCAATGATCTGTTACCGGATTAATCTGAATCCCCGCCTCTCATGCCAGCGTTCGCAGCGCCGGCCGTTGCTCCGTCTGCCCCGCTTGCTGCAGCTCGATCCAGGCATTGAGGTTCGCCCCCAGCATGCCCTTGCGCCACATCAGCCAGGTGGTGGCACTGGCGAACGGCTCGGCCAAGGGATGCACCGACACGCTCTCGCGCCCGGGCAGGCTGGCGAGCATCGACGCCGACATCAGCGCCACGCCGGACCCGGCGATCACGCAGGCCAGCATCCCCTGATAGGACTCGATTTCCATCGCCCGCCCCATGGCCGCACGGTAATGGGCGAACCAGGACTCCAGTCGCAGGCGGTAGGAGCAACCGCGGCGAAAGGTGAACACCGCGCGCCCTTCGACATCCCTGGCACTGCGGATCGGCGGGTGGTCCGCCTCGCTGATCAGCACCAGGGTTTCCTCGCACAGCGGTACGCCGTCCAGGCCCGCCAGTTCCAGCGGCCCGTCCACCAGCACCGCGTCCAGGCGGCCGGCCAGCAGGCCTTCGAGCAACTCGCTGCTGGGCGCCGATTGCACTTGCAGGTTCACCGCCGGGTAGGTTCGGTGGTAACGCGCCAGCAGCGCCGGCAATTGAATCGCCGCCGTGCTGTACATGGTGCCCAATACGAAGTCGCCGGCCGGCTGGCCGCCCTGCACCGCCCCCTGGGCCTCATCGTGCAAGGCGAACAGACGCGCGGCGTAATCGAGCAGCACCTTGCCCGCCGGCGACAGTTGCAAGCGCTGGCGCTCGCGCAGAAACAGCTCGACGCCCAGTTGCTCTTCCAATTGCTTGAGCCGTGTCGACAGGTTGGACGGCACTCGATGCAGACGCTCGGCCGCCCGGGTGATGGAACCTTCCTCGGCGACCGCCTGGAAGATGCGCAGCTGGCTGAACTCCACATCTATTCTCCAAAAACGAATAAGTTACTCAATATTATTCATTTTTAAAGAAAGTCAATCAGTCCTAGCCTGACGGGCATCGCCTCTTGTGTGGAGCCCGGAGCATGTCACCGCTGATTCGTTTACTCGCCAGCTTCATCGCCCTGATGATGGCCATGGGCATTGGTCGCTTCGCGCTCACCCCGCAATTGCCGCACCTGCTGAGCGAAGGCCAGGTCGACCTGACCGCCGCCGGCCTGATTGCCGCCGCCAATTACCTGGGGTATTTCGTTGGCGCGCTGGATGCCATGTTCGCCCACCGCCCGGCCCAGGTGCGCCGGCGCCTGCTGGCCGGGCTGTGGCTGTGCGTCCTGCTGACCCTGGCCTCGTTCTGGGCCGACGGTTTCTGGTCGCACCTGGTATTGCGCTTCGGCACCGGCGTGGCCAGTGCCTGGGTGCTGGTGATGATCACCGCGCTGAGCCAACCGCTGGCACTGGCCGCCGGCCGGCCGCGCCTGGGCGCCCTGGTGTTTGCCGGGCCCGGACTGGGGATTTTCCTCACCGGCCTGCTGGCCCTGGGGTCGAACCTGCTCGGGCAAAGCTCCGCGACCCTGTGGCTGGTGTATGCCGCGGCCGGCCTGCTGATGCTGCTGGCAGTCCTGCCGATCCTCCCGCAACCCGCCGCGGTCATGCCGCCCGTGCAGCCGCACCTGGCTTCGAGCCGCGGCGTGATTGCCCGGCTCGGCGTGATTTACGCGCTGTTCGGCGTGGGCTACATCTTGCCCGCGACCTTTCTGTCGCAGATGGCCAGCGCGTACTTTCAGGGGCAATGGCAGGCCGACCTGTTCTGGCCGTGCTTCGGCCTGGCGGCAGCCGCCGGTGTGGTGCTGGTCAGCCTGCGCCGACACAACCCGAATGCCACCCGGCACTGGCTGATGGCGACCTTATGGCTGCAAGCCGCCGGGGTCTTTGCCTGCCTGCTGGGCAACGGTGTCGGCCTGGTGCTGGGGGTAATCCTGTGCGGCACCCCCTTCCTGGCCTGCATGCAACTGGTGATGCAACGCTCGCGGGAACTGGCGCCCCACGCCGCCCAGCGCAATGCCGGCTTGCTCACCGCCTGCTTCGCCATGGGCCAATTGAGCGGGCCGCTGCTGGCGGCCCTGAGCAGCCATTTCAGCGGTAACTTGCAACCGGCGCTGCTCGTTGCCGGCAGCGGCCTAGTGTTGGCGGGTGCCTTGCTGCTGAGGCAACAACCGGCTACCCGGGAATGTCACGCTACCGCCTGAACCCGGCGCTCACAGCCAGTTGCGGATACGCCGGCGCAGCCACTGCTCGGCGCTGACGAAGGTGATGCCCAACAGCACCAGCACCGCACCAATAATGAAATTCAGGCTCAACGGCTCACCCAGCAACAGCACGCCGAAGGTGACGCCGAACAGCGGCGTCATAAAGGAAAATACCGCCAGGTTGGCGGCCAGGTAACGGCGCAGCAGCCAGAACCAGGTCAGGTAGCTGAAGAAGGACACCACCAGCCCCTGGAACAGCACGCTGGCCACCGCCACCGGGGTCAGGCTGACGTGGGTGACCTGCCCGCTCAACACGGCAATCAGCAACAGGCCGACAAAGCCGACGATCAACTGATAGAACAGGGTCAGGGTCGCCGGTGCTTCGGACAAACGCGACGCCCGCACCACCACAGTGGTCGCGCCCCAGGCCAGGCCGGCCAGCAGGCCCAGGGCATCGCCGAGCAGCATGCGCGTGTCCAGGTTATCCAGCGAGATACCGCCGGCGAAGGCGACGCCAATGCCAATGAACGCCAGCAGGATCCCCAGCCATTGCAAGGGCCTGAGACGCTCGCTGGGCAGCAGCCAGTTCACCCCTAGCGCGGTAAAGATCGGCGCGGTATAGAGAAACACCGACATGTGCGCCGCACTGGTGAGCTTGAGGCCCTCGGCGATGAACAGGAACTCCAGGCCGAACAGGCTGCCGGCCAGCAGGCCGCCGCGCCAAGTACTGCCCAACTGCGACCAGCCGCCCTTCCAGCACATCAGCAAGGCCACCAGCAACGCCGAAATCCCCGAACGGGCGGCGGCCTGCATCACCGGCGCGATATCCGCCGCGGCCCACTTGATCATCACCTGCTGTACGCCCCAGATCAGGCACAGCCCCAGCATGACTTGCAAGGCGAAGCCGTCGGCACTACGGCGCTCAATACTCATGACGCACGCTCGTGTTCATTCAACAACATGGCAGTTACTCGGCAAAAACGACAAAGCCCCGGAACCGGTCCGGGGCAAATAATGATGTGTTGCCAATTATCAACCAAACGGCCAGAAAAGACCGCTTTCGTAAGCGCCTGGTCCGCCCAGCCCCCAGAAACGCCAAAGGCCGCGCCCCGTGCAACGACAGGTCGCGGCCTTTGTGGGCCCCTAAGTAAGGCTCAGCTCAGTTCAATGCGGTCGGCATGAATGACAATCTGGCCATTCTTGTACAAGGCACCGATGGCCTTCTTGAAGTTGCCCTTGCTGACCCCGAACAACCCACTGATAACGCTCGGGTCGCTCTTGTCGCTGACCGGCAGGGTGCCATTGTTTTCTCGCAACTTGGCGAGGATCTTGGCGTTCAGGCTGCTGGCCAGTTCTTCGCCCACCGGTTGCAGGCTGAGGCTGATCTTGCCGTCGGCGCGAACTTCCTTGATAAAGCCTTTTTCTTGCTTGCCCGGGCGCAGGAACTTGAACACTTCGTTCTTGTGGATCAAGCCCCAGTGCTTATTGTTGATGATCGCCTTGAAGCCCATATCGGTGGCTTCGGCCACCAGCAGGTCGACTTCCTGGCCGACCTTATAGGTCACCGGCGTCTTGTCCAGGTAGCGGTCCAGGCGGGCCGTGGCGGTAATACGCCGGGTGTGCTTGTCGAGGTAGACGTGCACCACGCAATAGTCGCCGGCGTTCAGCTGGCGCTTTTCCTCGGAGTACGGCAGCAGCAGGTCCTTGGGCAGGCCCCAGTCGAGGAACACCCCGATGCTGTTGACTTCGACGACTTTAAGACTGGCAAACTCACCGACTTGAACTTTTGGCTTTTCGGTAGTTGCAATTAACTTATCGGCGCTGTCCAGATAAATAAAAACGTTCAGCCAGTCTTCATCTTCGCTGGGAATATCTTTTGGAATATAACGATTGGGCAGCAATATTTCGCCGTCCGCCCCGCCGTCCAGATACAAACCGAAGTTAGTATGTTTAACCACTTGCAAACTGTTGTAGCGCCCGATTAAAGCCATTTCCAATACCCTCATTGCGTGGGCGGCATTCTACCCGGTTTTACCGGCCGGGTTGACCGAGCCGTCGGCCTGCCGTGGATATTTTCCTGAAAGCCTTGAATTTCATGGCTTTTTGCCAGAAATCGACGGCGTTTGTCAGGCCATCCGGCGCGGCGCGGCCCTGGAATGCCTCCACCCCTGCCCTCTTCGGCGCATTGTCTTTATTTAAAACAGCAGCTTATGAGGATATTCCCGAGATCAACTTAGGAATAACCGGGAGTTTTCCTCCGTTATTTCGTCCGGAATATTAGCCAAGCAATGATCGGTCATTTCATGTATGATGGCTGGCCAAATTAATTTTCAAAAGGTTAATGGCCGCCATGCGCGTAAAAGCATCCAACAGCAAAGCAAAGCCCGCCCCAGCCGTTGAAACCAGCGAATCGATCAACGATCAAATTGCTGCGTTCCTGAAATCCGGTGGCGAGATCCAGCAAATTGCCAAAGGCGTCAGCGGCCAGACTTTCGGCCCATCCAAGCAGATCAGCCTGGGCAAGAAATAACACCTCGCATTACCTCCTGGTCCCTCTGCGCTTTGAGCCTCAAAGCGCTAGGACTGGATCCCCGATACCTCCCTCCTCCAGAAAAGTCGACGAACGGCCCTCATCCCCGAGGTTTCGCCGGTATCCTTGCACACGCCTAGACCGGGCGTTTCAGTAGGTTCTGCGGTTCCTGCTCCTCGCTTTTCATGGAGTGACGCATGCTCAAACCCTCTCTTTTATTGCTCGCCAGCATCCTGACCAGCTCCCAGGCCCACGGGCAGATCTTTCAGCGCGAGCTGGGCGATTTCGACCTCAAGCTCAGCAGCACCCCCAGCCGCAGCATGGCCCAGGGCCTGGTCAAGCCCTCGGCCACCGGCTCGTTTCATGGCGGCCTGGACCTGAGTCACGACAGCGGCTGGTACATCGGCCAGTGGTCGCCCAGCATGGGGCTGGGCGAGTCGAGCGATCTGGAAGTGGACTCCTACCTGGGCTTCAAGCGGCCCTTCGACCAGACCCTGGGCTATGAAGTGGGGCTGATCCAGTACAACTACCCCCAGGCCCCGCAGGACAGCCAGGAACTCTACGGCGGCCTGACGCTGCTGGGCAGCCGCTTCGGCGCCGCCTTCAGCCAAGACCCGGACAAGCGCAACAGCACCCTGTTCGCCGACCTCGGCGGCAACCCGCCATTCGGCATCGGCCTGAGCATCAAGTACACCGCTCATCAGCTGGGCAACCCGGTCTCGGTGAGCAACGGTTATGTCAGCAGTTTCAACGACTGGTCGATCAAACTCTCCCGCCCCTGGATGGGCATCGACCTGAAGCTGATCTACAGCGATTCCAACCTCAACGGCAGCGCCTGTTCGGCCTATTCTGGACGTAACGCGCAATGCGACGGCCTGCTCACCTTCAAGGCTGAGCATCCGTTCTATTGAGCGGCTGAACTGCCGAAGGCGTTACGCGTTCAGATCAGAAAACCCTGCTCCGCCAGCAAGGATTCGCCATGTCGCGCCGGTTGCAACGCCTCACCCTGTTTTTGCTGCTAAGCCTGGTGCTGACCGCCTGCACCCGCGTCGGGCTGGCTTATCGCAATCTCGATGTGCTCATTCCCTGGACCCTCAGCGATTACCTGGAGATGAACCGCGAGCAGAAAGGCTGGTTCAACGAGCGCCTCAAGGAACACCTGAGCTGGCACTGCAGCACGCAACTGCCCGGATATCTGGACTGGCTGGACCGCCTGCAACTGATGGTCGAAAACAATCAGGTCAACGACGCCGCGCTGCAGGAGCGCACCCGGGAGGCCAAACAGGCCATTGCCCAGACCGCCCGGGCGATCGCTCCGTCGGCCGTCGAGTTGCTGCGAGGCCTGGACGAGCAGCAAGTCGCGGACATGAAAGCCGCCTTCGCCAAGGACCTGCGCGAGCGCCAGGACAAATACCTCAAGCCCTCTCTGGAGCAACAGATCAGGCTGCGCGGCGAGCGCATGGACAAGCGCCTGACGACCTGGCTCGGCCCGCTCAGCGCCGACCAGGCCCGGCGCGTGGCGGACTGGTCAAGATCCCTGGGCGAACAGAACCGGCTGTGGATCGCCAATCGCGCCAACTGGCAGGCGCAATTCAGCGCGGCGCTGGAGCAACGCCAGAGCGGCGACTTCGGACCACGCATCGAGCGCCTGCTGGTCGATCGCGAAAGCTTGTGGACGCCCGCTTATCGTCAGGCCTTTGCCCACAACGAACAGGCGGCGCGCAGCCTGCTGGTGGACCTGATAGCCGCAAGCACGCCAGCCCAGCGCGAACATCTGCGCGACAAGATCCAGAACGTACGCAATGAATTCGCCGCCTTGAAATGCATGAAGACCGCACGCCAGGAATAACGCCGCGGCCGATCACTCACAGCTGGCAGGCGGACGACCGTTGGGCGGGACCGTCCGGCGGCTGTCGATTTGCCCGCGGGCGGAACGACTAGCCTGGGTAGGCACTGTCGCCGCGCCACCTGTCGCAGGAGAAGACGTCATGCACCTCAACGATCATCCGGTCGTATCCCGGGAACAATGGATACAGGCCCGCAAGCAGCATTTGATTCACGAAAAGGCCTTCACCCGTCAACGTGACCAGCTCAGCGCCGAGCGGCGCGCCCTGCCCTGGGTGAAGGTCGAGTCGCCCTACCGCTTCCAGGGCCCCGATGGCGCACTGAGCCTGGCCGAGCTGTTCGGCGCTCGCAGCCAGTTGGTGGTCTACCACTTCATGTTCGCCGAGGGCTGGGATGAAGGCTGCCCGGGCTGCTCCTTTCTTTCCGATCACATCGACGGCGCCAACCGGCACCTGGCCCACCACGACATCGCACTGGTGGCGGTGTCCCACGCGCCGTTCGCCGAATTCCAGGCATTCAAGCAGCGCATGGGCTGGACCTTCGACTGGGTGTCGTCCGCCGGTAGCGACTTCAACTACGACTTCGGGGTCTGCGTCCGCCCCGACGAAGTCGCCGCCGGCACCGCCACCTACAACTACGAAAAAACCGACGGCGCCGAAGCCGAGTTGCCCGGCCTCAGCGTGTTCTACCGCAACGAAGCCGGGGAAATCTTCCACACCTACTCCACCTACGCCCGCGGCCTGGACCTGCTGGTGGGCGCCTACAACTACCTGGACCTGACACCCAAGGGGCGCAACGAGGAACAGATCATGGAATGGGTCCGGCACCACGATCGCTACGACGACACGCCGGCCGCCAGTTGCTGCCATGGCAAGTCCTGACCTTTAGACCGCGATCGCGAGCACGCTCGCTCCTGCTTATTCCCTGTAGGAGCGAGCTGGCTCGCAATCACATTCGCCGGGCCAAGACAAAAAAACCGGCTACCCCACGCCCGCCGCGCCGCCCCCGGCTAAGCTTGTCTCCATGAGCCCTGCCTACCACAGCCTCCATGAATACACCCAACGCATGAACCGGGTGCTGGAGCATATCGACCAACACCTGGACCAGCCACTGGAGCTGGCCGAACTCGCGCAGGTCGCGCATTTTTCGCCCTTCCACTTCCACCGCCTGTTCACCGCCTGGGTCGGCGAAACCCTCGGCGACTACCTGCGGCGCCGACGCCTGGCCTGCGCCGCCTACCAGCTGGCCAGCCATCCGGAAGCCAGCATCCTGGACGTGGCCCTGGAAGTCGGTTTCGGCTCCGGCGAAGCCTTCTCCCGAGCGTTCAAGCAGCATTTCTCGGTCACCCCCAGCACCTGGCGCAGCACCGAACCCAAACGCTGGCACCGCCGCCTCAGCGACATTCGCGAACGGCGCCTGCGGGAATTGAGCAATCCTGATCAGACGCACATCCCGGCCTTCGACGATCCTGACGCCTTCATTCACCTGAAGGAGCCCTCGATGAACGTCACCCTCAAGGAACTGCCGCCGGTACGCGTCGCCTACCTGCGCTCTATCGGCCCCTATGGACCGGAGATTGGCACCTTCTGGCGCGAAACCGTCGCCCCCTGGATGCTCGAAAACGGCCTGATGGGCCGCGTGCGCTACGGCATCGGCCACGACGATCCCTACGTCACCCCGGCGCAAAAGTGCCGCTACGATGCGTGCGTCGAGGTCCCCGCCGACTTCAAAGCCAGCGCTCCCGCCATCGTCACCACCTTGCCCGGCGGGCTCTACGCGGTTGCCCATTACCAGGGCAAAGGCCCGGATATCGCCGACGCCTGGACCGAACTGTGCCGCGACTGGCTGCCCAGAAGCGGCATGCAATTCGACGCCCGGCCGGCGTTCGAGCGCTATGCCGTGGAGGCGAAATACGATGTGAAAACCGGGGAGCTGGAATGCGAGATCTGCATCCCGGTGAAGGCGCTCTGAGGCCTGGCGGACTCTCCAGCCTGCCGACAACGAGACACAGGCACCGTCCGTCGTAGGAAAGTCTGAACTTTCCCCAGGCTCCGCCCCTCAACCGGATAACTGCTCCCATCCGGAACCCGAGGCCAGGCCCCATGAAGACCTTAAGCACCCTCGCCATCGCCACCACCCTGTTCTGCGCCCTGCCCGCCTGGGCCTGCACCCTCGAGGAGGCCACCGCCAAACGCGAACAACTGGCCCGGGAAGTGGCCAGGCTCACCGAGCAGAACCCGGCCAAGGCCAAGGAGATCAACGACGAGTTGCAGAAGATGGACCTGGGCACGGCCAGCAAGGACCTGCCGGACAAGTGCCAGTTGATCGACCAGCGCCTGAAGGAACTGGACACCGCCGAGAAGAAGGCCGACAGCTGATCGCCCGCCCATAAAAAAGCCCGGACAAGGTCCGGGCTTCGTGTATCGATCTATGGCTTATTCGCCAGCCGGTGCCTGCGGCTTGCGGCGCTTGAGCGGCGCCATGCCGTCCTGGCTGACCAGGGCATCGCTTTTCGGCCGGTTGGCGGTCTTGCGTTTGGTCGGGGCCTTGGCGGCGGTTTTCTTCTTGTCGCCCTTGGCGTCGGTCTTTTTCTTCTTCACGCCAACGGCCTTGCCCGAAGCCTTGACCTTCTTCGGTCCGCCGTAAGTGCCTTTGACTTCCTTGATAGTGCGGCGCTCGAAGCTCTGCTTGAGGTAGCGCTCGATGCTCGACATCAGGTTCCAGTCGCCGTGGCAGATCAGCGAGATGGCCAGGCCATCGTTGCCGGCACGCCCGGTACGACCGATGCGGTGCACGTATTCGTCGCCGCTGCGCGGCATGTCGAAGTTGATCACCAGGTCCAGGCCCTCGACGTCCAGGCCGCGGGCGGCGACGTCGGTGGCCACGAGGATCTTCACCCCGCCCTGCTTCAGGCGGTCGATGGCCAGCTTGCGGTCCTTCTGGTCTTTCTCGCCGTGCAGGACGAACGCCTTGTATTCCTGAGCCACCAGGCGGCCGTAGATACGGTCGGCCATGACCCGGGTATTGGTGAAGATAATCGCCTTCTGGTACGTCTCGTTGGCCAGCAGCCAGTTGACGATCTGCTCTTTGTGCTGGTTGTGGTCGGCGGTGATGATCTGCTGGCGGGTGGTGTCGTTCAGCTGGCTGACCGCGTTGAGCTGCAAGTGCTCAGGGTTGTTCAGGACCTTGGCGACCATTTCGCGCAGGCCCGAGCCGCCGGTGGTGGCGGAGAACAGCATGGTCTGCTGACGGTTCGGGCATTCGTCCACCAGACGCTGCACGTCGTCGGCGAAGCCCATGTCGAGCATGCGGTCGGCTTCATCGAGGACCAGCACTTCCACTTCCTTGAGGTCGAGGTTGCCGGCGTTCAGTTGCTCGATCAGGCGCCCTGGGGTGCCGATCAGGATGTCAGGCACCTTGCGCAGCATGGCGGCCTGGACCTTGAAATCTTCGCCGCCGGTGATCAGGCCGGCCTTGATGAAGGTGAACTGCGAGAAGCGTTCGACTTCCTTCAGGGTCTGCTGCGCCAGCTCGCGGGTCGGCAGCAGGATCAGGGTCTTGATGCTGACGCGGATCTTCGCCGGGCCGATCAGGCGGTTGAGGATCGGCAGGACGAACGCGGCGGTCTTGCCGCTGCCGGTCTGTGCCGTCACCCGCAGGTCACGCCCCTGGAGCGCGAGCGGAATGGCCGCTGCCTGCACCGGCGTAGGCTCGACAAATTTAAGCTCGGCCACGGCTTTGAGCAGGCGTTCGTGCAGGGCGAATTCGGAAAACACGGGTGCTACCTCGAAGAAATGCAAAAAATCAGCTGCATAGGGTAACGGTTTCGAGCGCGAAGGCCGAGTTTCTTTCATGCAAAGCGCGGTAAACAATTGGTTTTTTTCGGCGATTTGTCCTTAACGGTAACTTTCGATGGCTTAAATGTTCTAATCGATTCGTCCCGTCTCATAGAGGAAGCTTCTGACCCCATGGATTTCCAACAGCTCTGGCTCAACGTTCAAGACCTCTGGGGTGCGCTCGACCAGCACCCGCTCCTGCATTCCAGCCTGGCCCTGGTGCTGCTGCTGGTGGTGGCGCTGCTGCTCGGACGGGTGGCGCGCTACGTCATCCTGCATGCCGTCAAGCTGCTGGGCCGGCAGCCGGCCCTGCACTGGCTCAACGACTTGCGCCAGAACAAGGTGTTCCATCGCCTGGCGCAGATGGTCCCGTCGCTGGTGGTGCAATTCGGCCTGCACCTGGTGCCGGAGCTGAGCAAGACCAGCCAGGTGTTCCTCGGCAACCTGGCCCTGGCATTCACCATCCTGTTCCAGGTCCTGGCCATCAGCGCCCTGCTCAATGCCCTGCTGGATATCTACGCCCGCACCGAACATGCCCGCACCCGCTCGATCAAGGGCTATGTGCAACTGGCGAAAATGGTGCTGTTCGTGTTTGGCGCGATCATCATCGTCGCCACCCTGATCGACCGCTCGCCACTGTTGCTGCTGTCCGGCCTGGGCGCCATGTCGGCGGTGATCCTGTTGGTCTACAAGGACACCCTGCTGTCGTTCGTCGCCAGCGTGCAGTTGACCAGCAACGACATGCTGCGGGTCGGCGACTGGATCGAAATGCCCCAGGTCGGCGCTGACGGCGATGTGGTCGACATCACCCTGCACACGGTCAAGGTGCAGAACTTCGACAAGACCATCGTCTCGATTCCCACCTGGCGCCTGATGTCCGAATCGTTCAAGAACTGGCGCGGCATGCAGCAGTCCGGCGGCCGGCGGATCAAGCGCAGCCTGTACATCGACGCCAGCGGCGTGCGCTTCATCAACGACGAGGAAGAGACGCGCCTGGGCAAGGTGCACCTGCTCACCGACTACATGCTGCGCAAGCAGGCCGAGCTCAAGAGTTGGAACGAGGCCCAGGGCAACGTCGCCGCCCTGTCCGCCAACCGCCGCCGCATGACCAACCTGGGCACCTTTCGCGCCTATGCCCTGGCGTACCTGAAGAGCCATCCGGACATCCAGCCGAACATGACCTGCATGGTCCGCCAGATGCAGACCACCGCCCAGGGCATCCCGCTGGAAATCTACTGTTTCACCCGCACCACGGCGTGGGTCGACTACGAGCGTATCCAGGGCGATATCTTCGATTACCTGCTGGCGGTGATGCCGGAGTTCGGCCTGAGCCTGTACCAGCAGCCGAGCGGCAACGACCTGCGCGCCGGCCTGTTGCCGGCAGTGCTGGGCGCCAGCCATATCCCCGAAGCGGAAAAACGCGCGCTGTAATCCCCGCCTGATCGCCCCGTCCCCGGGGCGATCCCCCCGATCCCTTGTAGGAGCGAAGCTTGCTCGCGATCCGCGCAGCGGCCTGATATCCGCGGAGTCTGATCGGCCGCGATCGCGAGCAATCGAGCGTCGACCGGCTGCTCCTACAACAGGGCGGTGTTTCTTGTGCCGCGGCGGCTGATCCATACGGCAAACAGAATCACCAGCGCCCCGAGGAACAACCGCCCCAGCTCTTCGTGCTGGTTCCAGATCAACAGGTTGATCAGCAACCCCACCGGCACATGCAGGTTGTTCATCACCGCCAGGGTCGCACCGTTGACCAGGCAGGCGCCCTTGTTCCACCAGTACAGCCCCAGCGCGGTGGAGACCAGCCCGAGAAACAGCAGCACCGCCCATTGCAACGGCGCTTCGGGCAGGAAGTCAGGTTTGCCGAACAGCAGGAAGGCCGGCAATACCACCGCCAACGCCCCCAGGTAGAAATAACCGAAACGCCGGTAATGCGGCAGGTCGCTCGGATGGCGCGCCACCAGGTGCTTGTACAGTACCTGCCCGGCGGCATAGGTGAAGTTGGCCAGTTGCAGCAGCAAGAAGCCCATGAAGAAGTCCGGGTTGATGCGGTCGTAGCGGATCACCGCCGCCCCGGCCACCGCCACCAATGCCGCCAGCAAGCCCCAGGGGTTGAAGCGACGGTTCAGCGCATCTTCGATCAGGGTCACATGCAGCGGCGTGAGGATGGTGAACAGCAGCACCTCCGGCACCGTCAACACGCGGAAACTCAGGTACAGGCAGACGTAGGTCACGCCGAACTGCAAGGCGCCGATCAGCAGCATGCCGCGCATGAACGCCGGTTCCACCCGCCGCCAGCGGGTCAGGGGGATGAACACCAGCCCGGCCAGCAGCACCCGCACCAGCACCGCGAAGTAACTGTCGACATGCCCCGCCAGGTATTCGCCGATCAGGCTGAAGGAAAACGCCTGGATCAACGTGACAAAAAGTAGATAGCCCATGCTCGCCTCGTCTTGAAGGGAGGCGACGATAGCGGTTTTGCCCTGCTCGATGCAAAACACCTCCCCTCCTGACACCCAATCCTGTAGCCGCTGCCGAGCCCGCGAGGCTGCGCAAGACCCGCAGGGGCTCCGGCGCCTGCAAGACCGCCGCGAGCGTACCGCTCGAGCGCAGCCTTCGGCAGCGGCTACCTCGTCGGGCAAGCGGAAGGATCGAGGCGTCCGCAGTGCCTGTAGCGGCTACAGAGGGGGATATAAATCGCAGGCAAAAAAAAGCCCGATCTCGCAATGCGGGCAATCGGGCGGGAGCACTCAGGAGCAACAAGTGCAAAGGGAGGTTCGATGCGCAAAACAAACATGAAGGGGAGCGCAGGGCCTACTAGACCACTGCGCGATTATCTGGCGATTAACGGCTCAGGCGACCTGGGCCAGTTTGGCATTCGCCTGGTTCAAGCCCTTTTCCTGGAAGTCGCCGCCCAGGTTCATGCCTTCGGCGTGAATGAACTCGACGTCGTGAATGCCGATGAAACCCATGACCTGACGCAGGTAAGGTTCCTGGTGGTCGTTGGCGCTACCGGCGTAGATGCCGCCGCGGGCGGTCAGCACATAGGCGCGCTTGCCGGTGAGCAGGCCCTGGGGACCGGTTTCGGTGTACTTGAACGTCACGCCGGCGCGCAGCACGTGGTCCAGCCAGGCTTTCAGGGTGCTCGGGATGGCGAAGTTGTACATCGGCGCGGCCATCACCAGCACGTCGGCGGCCAGCAGTTCGTCGGTCAGTTCGTTGGAGCGCTGCAGCGAGGCCTCTTCGACCGCGTTGCGCTGGCCGACGGGTTTCATCCAGCCGCCCAGCAGGTTGCTGTCCAGGTGCGGCACCGGAGTCGTCGCCAGGTCGCGCACGGTGATCTGGTCGGCCGGGTGGGCCGCTTGCCATTGCTTGATGAAGGTTTGGGTCAACTGGCGGGAAACGGAATCCTGTTGGCGGGCACTGCTTTCGATAATCAGAACGCGGGACATGTGAGGCACTCCATCGGGAAGGTGGTCAGTCGATGGAGCGCAGATTAAACAGAGTCATATCGATGAAAAAGCGCAAATAACTGCTATAACCAATCAATAAATTCGTTTATAAGCGGAGCAGGTCGCGCGCCCTGCCCCGCTGTGCGCTTATTTGGCGGTACAGGTCAGGTCGATGCGCAGCTTGATGATGCTGCGGTTGAATTTAGCGGTGGCGTTCTTGAACTTGCCGGCCGCAACCTCCAGCTTGCGCGTGCGCGGGGCCTCGGGGCCGTTGCGAAAGACCACGGTGCAGGCCGCGTCGGTACTGCCGTAGTTGTTCACCTGGATCGAACCGATGTCGGCGTCGGTGTCGTAGGCGGTGTAGTCGATGCTCACGCCCTCGAGCTTTTTCTGCACGTCGATGGGATAGGCGAACGCACTGAGCGGCAGCAGGGCCAGCAACACACAACAGAATTTTCTCATTCGGCAGTCTCCAGTAAGGAGCGCCAGCTTAGGACAAGAGGAGCTCCTCATGAAAGCGCCCCGCGTTACCCTCGATCAATGGCGCACGCTGCAAGCCGTGGTCGACCATGGCGGCTTCGCCCAGGCAGCCGAAGCGCTGCACCGTTCGCAATCCTCTGTCAGTTACACCGTGGCGCGCATGCAGGACCAACTGGGCGTGCCGCTGCTGCGCATCGACGGGCGCAAGGCCGTGCTCACCGAAGCCGGCGGCGTGTTGCTGCGCCGCTCGCGGCAACTGGTGAAACAGGCCAGCCAGCTGGAAGACCTGGCCCACCACATGGAACAGGGCTGGGAAGCCGAAGTGCGCCTGGTGGTCGACGCCGCCTACCCCAATGCGCGCCTGGTCCGTGCCCTGACCGCCTTCATGCCGCAAAGCCGCGGCTGCCGGGTGCGCCTGCGCGAGGAAGTGCTGTCCGGCGTCGAGGAAGTGCTGCTCGAAGGTGTGGCCGACCTGGCCATCAGCGGCTTCAACATCCCCGGTTACCTGGGCACCGAAATGAGCGCGGTGGAGTTCGTCGCCGTGGCCCACCCGGAACACGCCCTGCACCGCCTGAACCGCGAACTGAACTTCCAGGACCTGGAAAGCCAGTTGCAAGTGGTGATCCGCGACTCCGGCCGCCAGCAGCCGCGGGACGTCGGCTGGCTCGGCGCCGAACAGCGCTGGACCGTCGGTAGCCTGGCCACCGCCTCGACCTTCGTCGGCAGCGGCCTGGGGTTTGCCTGGCTGCCGCGCCACCTGATCGAGCGCGAACTCAGGGAAGGCCTGCTCAAGGTCCTGCCGCTGGACCAGGGCGGCAGCCGCCATCCGACTTTCTTCCTCTACTCGAACAAGGACAAACCCCTGGGGCCGGCCACGCAGATTCTTGTCGAACTGCTGCGCACCTTCGACACCGCGCCGCTGGACGCGCCGTTCGCCGCCCCGCAGCAAGCCTGAACGAACACTTGACCCCACCGCGAGCCTGAACAGGAATTCGGCCATGGCCTATTTCGAACACGAAGGATGCACCCTGCACTACGAGGAATATGGCCACGGCGAGCCGCTGGTCCTGGTTCACGGGCTCGGCTCCAGCACCCGGGACTGGGAGAAACAGATCGCCGAACTGTCGGCCCGCTACCGGCTGATCCTGCCCGACGTACGCGGCCATGGCCGCTCCGACAAGCCTCGCGGGCCCTACAGCATCGCCGGCTTCAGTGCCGACCTGATCGCCCTGCTGGAACACCTGAACCTTGAGCGGGTGCATCTGGCGGGGTTGTCCATGGGCGGCATGATTGCCTTCCAGGTCGCGGTGGATCAGCCCGGGTTGCTGAAAAGCCTGTGCATCGTCAACAGCGCCCCGGAGGTGAAGGTCCGCGGCGCCAACGATGCCTGGCAATGGTTCAAGCGCTGGAGCCTGATGCGCCTGCTTGGCCTGGACACCATCGGCGTCGCCCTGGCCGGCAAACTGTTCCCCAAACCCGAGCAGGGCGAGCTGCGGCAAAAGATGGCCGAGCGCTGGGCAAAAAACGACAAACGTGCTTATCTCGCAAGCTTCGATGCCATCGTTGGCTGGGGCGTTCAGGAACGACTTTGCCAAATTACCTGTCCAACCCTGGTCATCAGCGCCGACCGCGACTACACCCCGGTCGCCCTGAAAGAAAACTATGTGAAATTGCTGCCCGCCGGGCGCCTGGTGGTGATCGCCGATTCGCGTCACGCCACGCCGCTAGACCAGCCGCAACGCTTCAACCAAACCCTGCTCGAATTTCTAACCGCAGTCGACACCACTCCCCAGGATCACTGACCCATGCTGAAAAAAATCGCCCTCGTCGCCGGCTCCGTTCTGTTCGCGGCCAACCTGATGGCCGCCCAACCGGCCAAGGCGCCTCACGTGCTGCTGGACACCAGCTTCGGCAAGATCGAAGTCGAGCTGGACCCGGTCAAGGCCCCTGTCTCCAGCAAGAACTTCCTCGACTACGTCGACAGCGGTTTCTACACCAACACCATCTTTCACCGGGTGATCCCGGGTTTCATGGTCCAGGGCGGCGGTTTCACCCCGCAGATGGTGCAGAAGGAAACCCGCGACCCGATCAAGAACGAGGCCAGCAACGGCCTGCATAACGTGCGCGGCACCCTGTCCATGGCCCGTACCTCGAACCCGAACTCGGCCACCAGCCAGTTCTTCATCAACGTCGCCGACAACGCCTTCCTCGACCCGGGCCGCGATGCCGGCTACGCAGTGTTCGCCAAGGTAGTGAGCGGCATGGACGTGGTCGACCAGATCGTCAACTCGCAGACCACCACCAAACAGGGCATGCAGAACGTGCCGATCGACCCCGTGCTGATCAAGTCGGCCAAGCGCCTCGACTAGGCTCAGTACGTAAAGTGGCTACGCTCGGCCATGCTGCGTTAAAAACAGGCTCGGAATGCTCATGTAGGTCCCTACACTCCGCTTCCTCGCCTGTTTTTGCCTTGCCTGGCCTTCGCTCGCCGACTTTTCGTACAGAGCCAAAGGCTTCACCGGGAGTCCCGGCGCAGCGCTGATTCGGCGCTGCGCCTGCTTACTGATAAGGAGAGCCCGCCACGCGGGCGTCAGATCCCATGCTCTATCGTCGTTTTGAACAACTGATCGATATTTTCCGCGACGCTCCCACTGCCGCTCCCCCCAACCGCGTACTGCCCTTCTACCTCTATTACGTCAAGCAGGTCTGGCCGAGCTTCGTCGCCCTGCTGGTGGTCGGCCTGTTCGTGGCGCTGATCGAGGTGTCGCTGTTCAGTTACCTGAGCACCATCATCGACCTGGCCCAGGGCACGCCCAACGTCGAGATCTTCAAGACCCACGGCCTCGAACTGGCCTGGATGGCGGTGGTCGCGCTGATCTTCCGCCCGCTGTTCGTCGGCCTGCACGACCTGCTGGTGCACCAGGCCATCAGCCCGGGCATGACCAGCCTGATCCGCTGGCAGAACCACAGCTATGTGCTCAAGCAGAGCCTGAACTTCTTCCAGAACGATTTCGCCGGGCGCATCGCCCAGCGCATCATGCAGACCGGCAACTCGCTGCGCGATTCCTCGGTGCAGGCGGTCGACGCGCTGTGGCACGTGCTGATCTACGCGGTCAGCGCCCTGGTGCTGTTCGCCGAAGCCGACTGGCACCTGATGATCCCGCTGCTGATCTGGATCGCCGGCTACATCGGCGCGCTGCGCTACTTCGTGCCCCGGGTGAAGAAACGCGCGGTGATCTCCTCGGACGCCAACTCCAAGCTGGTCGGGCGGATCGTCGACGGCTACACCAACATCACCACCCTCAAGCTGTTCGCCCACACCCACTTCGAGCAGAACTACGCCCGCGAAGCCATCGGCGAACAGACCGAAAAAAGCCAGCTGGCCGGGCGCGTCATCACCAGCATGGACGTGGTGATCACCGCCATGAACGGCCTGCTGATCGTCTCCACCACGGGCCTGGCCCTGTGGCTATGGACCCAGTCGCTGATCACCGTGGGCGCCATCGCCCTGGCCACCGGCCTGGTGATCCGCATCGTCAACATGTCCGGCTGGATCATGTGGGTGGTCAACGGCATCTTCGAGAACATCGGCATGGTCCAGGACGGCCTGCAGACCATCGCCCAGCCCATCAGCGTCAGCGACCGCGAACACGCACCGCGCCTGGCGGTGGCCAACGGCGAAGTGCGTTTCGAGCATGTGGATTTCCACTACGGGAAAAAGGCCGGGGTCATCAGCGACCTCAACCTGACCATCAGGCCGGGGGAAAAGATCGGCCTGATCGGTCCGTCCGGCGCCGGCAAGTCGACCCTGGTCAACCTGTTGCTGCGGCTCTACGACCTGGAGAGCGGACGCATCCTGATCGACAACCAGAACATCGCCGAGGTGACCCAGGAAAGCCTGCGCGAGCGGATCGGCATGATCACCCAGGACACCTCGTTGCTGCACCGCTCGATCCGCGACAACCTGCTGTACGGCAAGCCCGACGCGACCGACGAGGAACTCTGGGAAGCGGTGCGCAAGGCCCGCGCCGACGAGTTCATCCCGCTGCTGTCCGACGCCCAGGGCCGCACCGGCTTCGATGCCCACGTGGGCGAGCGCGGGGTGAAACTCTCGGGCGGCCAGCGCCAGCGCATCGCCATTGCCCGGGTGCTGCTCAAGGACGCGCCGATCCTGATCATGGACGAAGCCACCTCGGCGCTGGACTCGGAGGTCGAAGCGGCGATCCAGGAAAGCCTGGAAACGCTGATGCAGGGCAAGACCGTGATCGCCATTGCCCACCGGCTCTCGACCATCGCCCGTATGGACCGCCTGGTGGTCCTGGAAAAAGGCCGCATCGCCGAAACCGGCAGCCATGCCGAACTGCTGGCCCAGGGCGGCCTGTACGCACGCCTGTGGCAGCACCAGACCGGAGGTTTTGTCGGTATCGACTGATGCCCTCGCTTCCCCCAAAAAACGCCAGCCCCCTTCGGGGTCCTGGCGTTTTTTTATGCCCCTCATCTGTAGCCACTTCTTCCGGCGCCGGCAAGATCGCAGCGAGCGTGCCGCTCGTGCGCAGCCTTCGGCAGCGGCTACACAGAGCGTGCATGACTGGAGTATCGAGGCGTTCGCAATCCCTGTAGCCGCTGCCGAGCCTGCGAGGCTGCGCAAGACCCGTAGGGTCTCAGGCGTCGGCAAGATCGCCGCGAGCGTACCGCTCGTGCGCAGCCTGCGGCAGCGGCTACACAGAGCGTGCATGACTGGAGTATCGAGGCGTTCGCAATCCCTGTAGCCGCTGCCGAGCCTGCGAGGCTGCGCAAGACCCGCAGGGTCTCCGGCGTCGGCAAGATCGCCGCGAGCGTGCCGCTCGTGCGCAGCCTGCGGCAGCGGCTACAGAATGCGTCTGGAGCCTTTACCCCGGGCCCTGGCGGTTTGGGGCGCGCTGGAATTGTGCAAAAAGCCTGCTGTACTGAGCCTAGGTTCTGGAGCAGGGCCTGTAGCCGGGCTGTCGGGCTGCATAACGGCTGTTATCGGATCGATAGGTCGACCTATCAAGGAATAACTTCATGTCGCTGTTCAAACGTTCAGTCACTGAGTTGTTAGGTACGTTCTGGCTGGTATTGGGGGGTTGTGGCAGCGCGGTGCTGGCAGCCGCGTTTCCGCAGGTCGGGATCGGCCTGCTGGGCGTGTCCCTGGCGTTCGGCCTGACCGTCCTGACGATGGCCTTCGCCATCGGCCATATCTCCGGCTGTCATCTCAACCCCGCGGTGTCCGTCGGCCTGGTGGTCGGTGGGCGTTTTCCGCTCAAGGAACTGCCCGCCTATGTCGTCGCGCAAGTGATAGGCGCGGTGATCGCCGCGGCGCTGCTGTACTTCATCGCCAGCGGCAAGCCCGGTTTCGAGCTGGCCAGCGGGCTGGCCTCCAACGGCTATGGTGAGCATTCGCCTGGGGGCTACTCCCTGGCGGCGGGGTTTGCCAGCGAACTGGTGATGACCGGGATGTTCGTGGTGATCATCCTCGGCGCCACCGATAAACGCGCCCCGGTCGGCTTTGCGCCGATCGCCATCGGCCTGGCGTTGACGCTGATCCACCTGATCTCGATCCCGGTGACCAACACTTCGGTCAACCCGGCACGCAGCACCGGGCCGGCCCTGATCGTCGGCGGCTGGGCGATCCAGCAACTGTGGCTGTTCTGGCTGGCGCCGATTCTCGGCGCGGTGGTCGGCGGCGTGATCTATCGCTGGCTGGGCAAGGAAGACAGCTGAACGCACACCTCGAGGGTCACGCCTGCCGGTACGGCAGCGCGGCCCTCGCCTCTTCGGCGTAAGCCAGCACGCCCTGTCGCTCCTGTTCGAGAAAGTCCTTCACCGCGGCCGCCAGGCCCGGGTGTCGCAGGTAGTGCCAGGAACGGGTGATCACCGGCTCGAAACCGCGAATCAACTTGTGCTCGCCCTGGGCGCCGGCGTCGAAACGCTGCAAACCCTGGGCGATGGCGTAGTCCAGGCCCTGGTAGAAACAGGTCTCGAAATGCAGGCGGTCGAACTCCGCCAGGCAGCCCCAGTAACGACCGTAGAAACTGTCGCCGCCGACCAGGCTGAAGGCCATGGCCACCGGCCGGGCATTCTGTGTCGCCAGGACCACGCGGATCGCCTCCGGCATGCGCTCGGCCAGCAGGCTGAAAAACGCCCGGGTCAGGTAGGGCGACTGGCGCCGCACCGCATAGGTATTGGCGTAACAGGCGTAGACGAAATCCCACTGCGCCTCGCTGAGTTGCCGGCCTTCGAGCCACTCGAATTCGATGCCCTGCCCCGCCACCTGCTCGCGCTCCTTGCGCATCTGTTTGCGCTTGCGCGAACTCAAGGCGTCGAGAAAATCCGCGAAATCCCGGTAGCCCCGGTTCTGCCAATGGAACTGGCAACCCAGGCGTTGTTGCCAGCCGGGCTGCCCGGCCAGGGCGGTATCGGCGAAGGCATCGGTGAAGTTGATATGGGCGCTGGAAAGCCCCTCGCTCTCCAGGTAACCAGGCAGGTTCTGCAGCAGCTCGAAGCCGTCTTCCTGGCTCGCCGCCAGCAGCCGCGCGCCGCTGACCGGGCTGAACGGCACGGCGCTCAGCAGCTTGGGGTAATAGTCGATGCCGGCCCGCTCGCAGGCCTCGGCCCAGCCATGGTCGAACACGTACTCGCCGTAGGAATGCCATTTGCGGTAGCTGGGCAGCGCCGCGATCAGCCGGCCGTCCCGCATGTGCAGCAGATGCTCGGCCTGCCAGCCCGAGCGCGGGCCGAGGCTGCCGCTGTCTTCCAGCGCACTGAGAAAGGCGTGGCGCAGAAACGGCTGGCCGTCGTTGAGCAGGCCGTCCCATTGCTGCGGATCGACGGCGGCCAGGCTGGTCAAGGATTGCAACGGCATTGGGTTCCCCAGGTGTGATGCCACGAACGCGCCGAGTATCGCCGATCACTGCCCCAGGTGCAGCAACAGGAAGTCGATGAACGCCCGCGACTTGTGCGGCAGGTGCGAACTGTTGGGAAACACCACGTTCACCGATTGCGAAGGCAGGCTGTAGTCGGGCAGCAGGCGCACCAGCCGGCCGCTGGCCAGATCGTCCTCGACCACCCAGGCCGGCAATACCGATACGCCGAGGGACGACAGGGTCATGGCGCGAATGGCGGTCGAGGAGTTGGACTCGAAATGGTTCGGCCCACAGACCTCCGCCTGACCCAGACGCGGGTGGCTCAGGGTCCATTGGGTCGGCCCCTGCAGGTTGCTGTTGGCGATCCACGGCACACTGTTCAAATCCTCGGGTTCGTCGACCGGATGCCGCGCCAGGAAGTCCGCGCTGGCCACCAGGACGATGTCGTAGTCGGCCAGCTTGCGGCTCTTGAAAGCCGAGTCGGCGAGGTTGCCCAGACGGATCACCAGATCAAGTTTCTCCGCCACCAGATCGTTCAACGAAGAGTTGAAGTTATAACAGAGACGGATCTCCGGATAGCGCGCCGTAAACTTGGAAATGATCGGCAATATATACCGCTCGCCATACTCACTAGTTGAACTGAAGCGCAACTTGCCAGAGATTCTATTATGCCCATGCAGGACATTATCGAAGGCATTGTCGATATCTGCGACAATCCCCTTGAACTCGTCATAGAAGTCCTGGCCTATTTCCGTCAGGGATATATTGCGAGTGTTGCGGATCAACAAGGTGGCCGACAAGACTTCCTCGAGCGCCTTGACATGCAGGCTGGCCATGGCTTTGCTGATACACAGGTAGTTGGCGGCCTTGGTGTAGGAGCCGAAATCGACCACCGCCAGGAATGTCTGGACGCGATTCAAATGCGTGTGCATGTTGTCGCTCGCTGTGCTGTAAGTTGCCGCGTTGCGTTGAAAGCCATTGTTAAATCCCATCAAACAATGTTTCAAGTATAGGCGTATCGACACCCTCGGTCTATCGCTCCTATGATCCCGCCGCAAAAGGGAGATCATATGACTTATCGCTACAAAGTGGCTCTTATATTCCTTATCGGGTTCTTTATCGACTGTATAAACATATTCATGTCGGCAGTGGCTTTACCGAGCATTGCCCGTGATATGCAGGTGTCGACTTCCGCCGTGGCCTGGGTGGCCAATGCCTATATTCTCGGCCTGACCCTGATCATTCCGGTGAGCACCTGGCTGGCCGGACGTTTCGGCAGCCGCGAAACCCTCACCGCCTCCATGCTGGTGTTCAGCGTCGCGGTATGGATGTGCGGGATGGCCGGCAGCTTCCACGAACTGGTGTTCTGGCGCTTCGTCCAGGGCATCGGCGGCGGTTTGCTGATTCCGGTGGGCCAGGCCCTGACCTTCAACCTGTTCCAGGGCCCGCAGCGGGCCAAGATCTCCACCCTGGTGATGGCCGTCGCGCTGATCGCCCCGGCCATTTCGCCGACCATCGGCGGAGTGATCGTCGACAGCAGTTCCTGGCGCTGGGTGTTTTACAGCAACATTCCGTTCTCGCTGATCGCCGCCGGCCTGTCCTGGCTGTGGATCGAGGAAGCCCGCCCGGCCAGCCTGCCGCGGCCGGACATCAAGGGCCTGCTGCTGGTCAGTTCGGCCCTGGGCTGCCTGCTGATGGGCATGTCGCTGTACGGCGGCGACTACCCGCCGCTGGCCGCCGTGAGCTGCCTGTTCACCGGCCTGTTCTGCATGGGCCTGTATGCCCTGCACTACCGCCAATGCGACAACGCCATCGTCGAGCTGAGCCTGCTCAAGAGCAAGAAACTCAGCACCTCGATCTTCATCTATTACGCGATCCCCGGGGTGTTCACCGGGGTCAACCTGCTGAGCATCTTCTTCCTGCAGAACAGCCTGCACTTCAGCGCCCGGCTGACCGGCATGTTCATGATCCTCTACGCCTGCGGCGCCTTCGTCGCCATGCTGGTCTGCGGCCGGGTCTACAACCGGTTCGGCGCCCGGCGCCTGTTCACCCTCGGCATGCTCCTGCACAGCGCCGGCATCGCCACCCTCTACCTGGTGGACAGCGCCGCCGACTTGCCGGTCATCGTCATCGCCTACTGCCTGATGGGCATCGGCGGCGGCATCGGCGCCAATACCGCGCAAACCACCTCGCTGATGGACTTCCAGGGCGCCGATACCCACAAGGGCAGCGTGATCTGGAACATCAACCGGCAGATGTCCTTCAGCATCGGCGCCGCGCTGTTCCTGATGATCTACAACCTGCTGCTCGCCAGACTGGCCTCTACCCCGGCCTATCACCTGACCTTCGTCATCGCGGCGGTGATGGGCCTGCTCCCCCTGTTGCTGATGAGCAACCTGACCCCGCAAAAGGAATGTCATGCACACCACAATCGTTGAACAGGCCCACCACAGCATCCATGCCGTCCACGACCTGATCCATGCGGTCTTCACCGACCCGGACGGCACCGGCGCCGCTGCCGTCGAGCAACTGCTGCCGGCCTTCGCCGAGCGCTTCAGCATGGTCACCACCGCGGGGGCCATCGTCGGCCTCGAGCAGGTCGAACAGATGTTCCGCGGCGCCGTCGGCGCCCGCCCCGGCCTGGAAATCCGCGTCAGCGACCTGCACACCGTGTGGCACGAAGGCCACAGCGTGGCGATCCGCTACAAGGAAACCCATCGCCTGAACCAGCAGGAAACCTCGCGCCTCTCGGTGGTGGTGATCCGTATCCACGAACATTCGGCCCAGTGGCTGTACCTGCACGAAACACCGTTAAGCTGACAGCGAGCCACCGATGAATTACCAGATCACCCAGTGCCTGATGCTCGCGCCGAGCATCAAGGAAATCACCCTGGCGCCTGTCACTCCCGGCCCCTGCGAAACACCCGCCGGGGCCCATTTCAAATGGTGGATTCCCGGCCTCGAACAATGGCGCCACTACTCCCGGGTCGAACTGGCCGGGCATGACCTGCCGCCGGGCAGCCTGGTATTCGCCATCCGCCTGAACGCCGAGTCCGCCAGCAGCGGCTACATCCGCCAGCTGAACGTCGGCGACCCGGTGCGGCTCGACGGCCCGTTCAATGCCTTCGACTTCTGCCTGGACGACAGCGACGGCGCCGATATCGCCCTCGCCGGCGGTATCGGCATCACTCCCCTGACCGGCATCCTCGGCCACTTGCGCGCCCTGGGGCGCCCCGCGCGGCTGCATTATTTCGCCAGGAGCGCGAGCGATGCGGCTTACGCCGAGCCCCTGCGCGAGCTGCTGCAAGACAGCCTGAGCCTGCACTGCTCCGACGCGCCCGCCGGGCGTCCGTCGGTGGCCGCGGTGCTGGGCGGCCTGCAAGCCCACGACCGGCTGTACGTGTGCGGCCCGCAGGCGATGCTCAACGAGGTGTTCAACCATGCGCAAAGCCTGGGCTTTCCCCGCGAGCGCATCCACTTCGAAATCTTCAACGCCGTGCTGGCCGAAGACGCGCCGGGCTTTGCCGTGCAGGCCGTCGATTCCGGCGTCGAGTTCCAGGTACGTCCCGACCAATCGCTGCTCGATGCCCTCGAAGAAGCCGGCCTCGATCCGCTCTACGACTGCCGCCGCGGCGAGTGCGGGGTGTGCGAGCTGGAAGTGCTGGAAGGCGAAGTCGAACACCGCGATTTCATCATGAGCGCGCAGCAGGCCGCCTGCAGCAACAAGATCTACCCCTGCGTATCCCGGGCCAAAAGCCCAAGCCTGAAACTGGTCATCTAAAGAGAGAACCTCGTTGGACAACTACTTCAACGGCAAGGAAGTGCACCGTGCGCTGTTCCTTGAGCCGTCGCTTTTCGAGCGAGAACAACAACAGGTCTTCGCCGCCAGCTGGTGCTACCTGGGCCATGAAAGCCTGATTCCCGAAACCGGCGACTTCTTCACCGGCGAGATCGCCGGCCAGCCGCTGGCCATGGTCCGGCAGAAAAACGGCGAGATCGTCGTGCTGCACAACCGCTGCCCGCACAAGGGCGTGAAAGTCCTGGCCGAACCCCAGGGCAACGTCGGCCGTTTCATCCGTTGCCCGTACCACGCCTGGACCTTCAAGACCGACGGCCAGTTGCTCGGCATCCCGGTGAAAAAGGAATACGACGACTGCGACCTGAGCAGCTGCGCCGCGCACAAGGGCATGCAGCCGGTGGCCGCGGTGGAAAACTACCGGGGCTTCGTGTTCGTGCGCCTCAAGGAGCACGGCATTGGCTTTCGCGAGTTCTTCGGCGAGTCGCTGTCGACCCTGGACAACATGGTCATGCGCTCGCCCCAGGGCCAATTGCGCGCTGTCGGCCAGCCGTTGCTGCACCGCCATCGCTGCAACTGGAAAATGGTCGTCGACAACCAGACCGACACCTGCCACCCGATGGTCGCCCACGAATCCTCGGCCGGCGAAGCCATCCGCCTGTGGCAGGAAACCGGGCACGACGGCGCGCCGCCGATGGCCGTCGAACTGTTCTCGCCGTTCATGGCCTCCTACGAGTTTTTCAGCGCCATGGGCATCCGCACCTGGGCCAACGGCCACGGCCATACCGGCGTCAGCAACTCGATCCACAAGGCCTATTCCAGCATCAAAGGCTACTGGGAGCTGATGGTCGAAAGCTACGGCGAAACCCAGGCCGCGGCGATCCTCGACGACACCCGCCACAACACCGTGTATTTCCCCAACCTGATGGTCAAGGGACCGATCCAGACCCTGCGAGTGATCCGCCCGATCTCGGCCAGCGAAACCGTGGTCGAGTCGTGGATCTTCGAGCTGGTGGGCGCGCCGGAGCAACTGCTGGAAAGAACCGTGCAATACAACAACCTGATCAACTCGCCGTGCTCGATGGTCGCCCACGACGACGTGGAGATGTACGAGCGGGCCATGGACGGGTTGCGCAGCCGGGCCAACGACTGGGTGAACGTCGCGCGCCTGTTCGACCCGAGCGAAACCTTTGCGCAGACCGAGGTCGTGTCCGGCACCAGCGAACGGGCGATGCGCAACTTCTACAACACCTGGCAGCAACTGATGCAAGCCCACGACGGATCGACCGCCCATGGATAACTCGCCCCTCGAACAGCTGATCTACCAAGAGATCGCGCTCCTCGACCGACAGGACTTCGATGCCTGGCAACAGCTGCTGTGCGACGATTTCCACTACTGGATTCCGCTGCGCCACGACCAGCCCTGCCCGTTGCGCGAGTCCTCGCTGCTGTACGAGGACCGCTTCCTCACCACCCTGCGCATCAACCGCCTGGCCAGCGCGCGCAATTTCTCGCAGCAGCCCAAGAGCCGTAGCCTGCACATTGCCCAGCGGCCGGCGATCGACCTCGCCCCGGACGGCCTGAGCGCCCGTTGCCTGACCCCCATGCTGTACTGCGAAGCTCGCGGCGACAGCGAATGGCACTACCCGGTGACGGTGGAACACCAACTGCTGTGCCACGCCGGCCAGTGGCAGATCCAGCGCAAGAAAGTCCTCCTGCTCAACCCGTCCCGCGCATTCGAAAGCCTGCAGCTCATTATCTGATTTCCGAGATTGTCTACCTGTGAACTCCTTGCATTCCAGTTCCGAAGCCACCCAAGGCACCCGTTCGTTCCCCAACATCGACCTGCTGTACGACTACGGACAATTCCTGCGCCGCGCCACCCAGGCCATCGGCCACCTGCCGCCGGCGATCGCCGACAAGCACATCGGCATCGTCGGCGCCGGCCTCAGCGGCCTGATCGCGGCCTATGAACTGCTGCGCGCCGGGGCCACCCGCATCACCTTGTTCGAGGCCTCGAAAGACCATCTGGGCGGGCGCTTCCTGACCCAATGCTTCGACGAAAGCCAGCCGCAATTCATCGCCGAAATGGGCGCCATGCGCTTCCCGCCGAGCGAAGTCGGGCTGTTCCATTACCTGGACCGATTCGGCATCGGCACCACCGAAGCCTTCCCCGACCCCGGCGTGGTCGACACCGAAATCCACTACCGCGGCGAAACCCACCACTGGCCGGCCGGGGAAAACCCGCCGCCGATCTTCAACACCGTGCACCGCGGCTGGAACGCCTTTCTCAAGGAAGGTGTGCGCCTGGACGACGGCACCTTCCTCGCCCCGCCGCTGTTGCTCACCGAACTGCTGGAGAAGCAGCAATACGCCGAAGTACAGCCGGAGTGGCAACGCTACCTGGACTGCTTTGGCGACCACTCCTTCTACTCGGCCATGGTGCAGATCTTCACCTCGAAAAACCCGCCGGGCGGCAAGCCCTGGCGCAAGCCGGAAGACTTCCACCTGTTCGGTTCGCTGGGCATCGGCTCGGGCGGGTTCCAGTCGGTGTACCGGGCTTCGTTCACCGAGATCCTGCGGCTGGTGATCAATGCCTTCGAGGTCAACCAGCGCCTGGTGCCCAACGGCATTTCCACCTTGTCGGAGCGCATCGCCGACCTGGAATTCCATGGCATTGCCCTGCGCGACCGGATCTGCCGCACCCGCATCGAATCCATCAGCAAAGATGCCGACGGGCAGATCCTGCTGCTGGGCTGCAACGGCGAAACCTATGGCTGCGACCGGGTCATCACCACCGCCACCACCCGCGCCCTGCAAGTGAACATGCGCCTGACCCAGGCCGAGCAGTTCGTCAGCCGCGACGTGGCCCGGGCCATCAACGAAACCCACATGGTCGGTTCGTCCAAGCTGTTTATCCTGACCCGCGACAAATTCTGGCTCAAACACGGCCTGGCGCAGAACATCCAGACCGACACCCTGGTCAAGGGCGTCTACTGCCTGGACTACGCCCCGCACGACCCGGACTCCTGGGGCGTGGTGCTGATCAGCTACACCTGGGAAGACGACTCGCACAAGATGGTGTCGATGACCGACAAGGTCCAGCGCTGCAAGCGCCTGGTGGACGAGCTGGCCATGAGCGCGCCGGCGTTCGCCCACCACCTGGTGCCATTGGACGGCGACTACCAGCGCTATGTGCTGGAGTACGACTGGCTCACCGACAAGCAGGCCCTGGGCGCCTTCAAGCTGAATTTCCCGGGCGACGACCTGTACTCCCAGCGCCTGTTCTACCAGTTCAAGACCGCCCTCGACCCGCAGCAGGACAGCGGCCTGTACCTGGCCGGCTGCGGCAGCTCGTTTACCGGAGGCTGGGCCGAAGGCGCGGTGCAGACCGCCCTGAACAGCGCCTGCGCGGTGATCGCCAGCCTCGGCGGCGAACTGCTGGAAGGCAACCCGCTGGTCGACCTGCAATCGCACTTCAACTATTGCTGATCGCGCCTTAACCGACTTTCGTTGAGACTTTTTCATGTACAACCAGCTTTCGATCGAAGCGCTCGTTGACGGGTTTCGCCGGGGCAGCCTCTGCCTGGATTCCTGGCACCGCGCGCTGCTCGAGCACTACGCCGACGCCGCGCACCTGAACAGCTTCATCAGCTTCGCCGCGCCAGCGTTCAGCGGCGACACCGGCACGCCGCAGCAGCGCCAGGCGCCGCTCTACGGCATCCCGGTTTCGTTCAAGGACAACATCAATGTCCACGGCCTGCCGACCACCGCCGGCACCCCCGGCCTGGCCGACTACTACCCGGCGGCGGACGCCGGCATCGTCCAGCGCTTCAAGGCGCTGGGCGCGCGGATCGCCGGCAAGAACAACATGCACGAGCTGTCGTTCGGCGTGACCTCGGCCAACCTGAGCCACGGCGCGGTGGTCAACCCGCGCCACCTGCAACACAGCGCTGGCGGCAGCAGCGGCGGTTGTGCCGCGGCGGTGGCCGCCGGCCTGGTGCCCTGCGCGGTGGGCACCGACACCGGCGGTTCGGTACGGATTCCCGCGGCGTTCTGCGGCGTGGTCGGGTTTCGCCCCAGCACCGGCGTCTACCCCGGCGACGGCATCGTCCCGGTGTCCCAGACCAAGGACTCGCCCGGCCTGCTGACCCGCAGCCTGGACGATGCGCTGTTCGTCCATCGGCAACTGACCGGCGCCTCTCAAGCGCCGATACCGGAACGCAACCCCCTGCGCATCGGCATCCCCCGGCAGTTCTTCTGGGCCGAACTGGACACCCAGGTCCACCGCGACTGCCGCGCCGCCATCGATGCCCTGGCCGACCAGGGCATGGACATTGTCCCGGTGGACGATGCGGTGATCGGCGAGGTCAACGAAAGCATCCAGTTCCCGCTGCCGATCTTCGAGTTCTTCATCGACTTCCCGCGCTTCCTGCTCAAGGCCGGCCAGGGCGAGCGTTTCCTCGACATCCTGGGCTCGATTCGCGATCCGCAGATCAAGAAGACCCTCATGACCCAGCTGGAAAGCCCGGCGATTTCCTACGAGGACTACTTGCAGGCGCTGATGAGCAAGCTGCGCCTGGACCGCGAATACGCCGGGCTGTTCCGCCAGCACCGGCTCGACCTGATCGCCTACCCGACCGTCAGTTGCACTGCGCCGCTGCTACGCGACTGCGACGCCCAGGAGCATTTCGAGCGGTTCGTGCGCAACACCGACCCGGCCAGCAACCTGGCGGCGCCCAGCGTCAGTGTGCCGGTGGCCGCCCCCGGCAGCCTGCCGGTCGGCCTGTCGTTCGATGCCCTGCCCGGGCAGGACCACGCGCTGCTGCTCATGGCCCAACGCTTGGGTCGCCTGCTGGCGCCGCGCTGAACCGGCGCCGGGTGCGCGGGGCCGGTCCGCCGGTTTCCGCCGCCCGCGCCGCGCCCTCGCTACCTCCAATAACAATTTTCATTGCAGGCCCTGCCATGCGCGGTACGTCCATCGTTTCATCCCCTTCGACCTCCCACGACCCGCTCGCCGAACGCCGGCCCTCGGTCGTCGGCGGCGCCATGATCATCGGCGGCACCATTGTCGGGGCGGGCATGTTCTCGCTGCCGGTGATGATGTCGGGCCTGTGGTTCCAGGGCTCCCTCGCGGTCCTGCTGCTGACCTGGTTCTGCACCCTGCATTCGGGGCTGATGATTCTCGAAGCCAACCTCAACTACCGGCCGGGGGCGAGCTTCTCGACCATCACCCGCGACCTGCTCGGCCGGCGCTGGAGCCTGTTCAACGGCGCCAGCCTGGTGTTCGTCCTGTACATCCTGACCTATGCCTATATCTCCGCCAGCGGCTCGGTGATCCGCCACACCGCCCACGGCCTGGGCCTGGAGATTTCCTCGCGCAGCGCCGGCCTGGCGTTCGCCCTGGCGGTGGCCCTGGTGGTCTGGCTCAGCACCGCGGCGGTCAGCCGGATCACCAGCCTGCTGTTCGGCGCCAAGATCCTCGCGTTCTTCCTGACCTTCGGCGGCCTGCTCGGCCATGTGCAGCCGCAGATCCTGCTCGACCGCGGCAATCCGCACCCCGACTACCTGCCCTACCTGCTGATGACCCTGCCGTTCTGCCTGACCTCCTTCGGCTTCCACGGCAACGTGCCGAGCCTGATGAAGCACTACGGCAAGGACCCGCGGCGCATCCGCAACTGCCTGCTGATCGGCACCCTGATCGCCCTGCTCCTGTACGCCGTGTGGATGCTCTGCACCATGGGCACCCTGCCCCGCGAGCAGTTCAAGGACATCGCTCGCCAGGGCGGCACCATCGACGTGCTGATCAGCGCCCTGGGCAGCATGCTCGACAGTACCCGGGTCGACTTGCTGCTGACCCTGTTCTCGAATTTCGCCGTGGCCTGCTCGTTCCTCGGCGTCACCCTCGGGCTGTTCGACTACCTGGCCGATTCCCTGGGTTTCGACGACAGCCCACGTGGCCGCATGAGCAGCGTGCTGGTCACCTTCGCCCCGCCGATCGGCTGCGCGCTGGCCTGGCCGGAAGGCTTCATCCTCGCCATCGGCTTCGCGGGCCTGGCGGCGACCGTGTGGGCGGTGATCACCCCGGCGCTGCTCGCCCATGCCTCGCGCAAACGCTTCGCCAGCCCGCTGTACCGGGTCTGGGGCGGCACGCCGATGATCGTCCTGGTGCTGCTGTTCGGCCTGGCCAATGCCGTGGCCCATCTGTTGTTCAGCTTCGATCTGCTGCCGGTCTGGCGCTAGGCTTGGGCCCCAAGCTGCGGGCAAAAAGCTGCAGGCAAAAAAAGCCCCGCTGGAGCGGGGCTGAAACGAAAGGAGCTTTAACGGATGAGAAAGAGCTCTTTACAGCAGGTGCATCAACCTCAGAACACGTACTGCGCGCGAACGATGAAACCGTCGCCGTCGTCGTCGCCGGTGCGCGCGGCCGGGGTACCGCCGCTGGCCGCGGTGGCGTTGGTGATCTTGTCGGTCTTGGCCTTGACGTAAGTGGCGGAGATTTTCACCGCTTCGTTGGCGTACCAGTTCACACCCAGGTTATGCACCTTGACTTCGGCGTCGCCGACGTCGCGGGTCAGGCTGGCGGTGGTGATGTTGTCGTCTTCGACGGTCAGGCTGTCGTAGCGATAGAACACTTCCCAGGCGCCGTAGGCCTTGTTGGCTGGCTTGATGGCGTCGAACTTGCCGACTTTATAACCGCGGGCTTCGCCGGTCAGGGTGTACGCGCCCTGCACGTAGAAACCGTGGCCCTTGATGTCTTCATAAGCGTTGGAATCGGCCTTGGTCTTGCGGGTGATGTATTCGCCCTGGATCGAGGCCGGGCCCATGGCGAACGCGGCTTCCAGGCCCAGCGCGGTGTCGCGGTCGTAGGAACCGGCCGGCGAAGTCGAGCTGCCACCCAGTACCGGACGGTTGCCGTTGGTGCCGGCATCGTTGCCGCCCAGGGTTTCCACGCCGCGCATGCCCATGCGGGTGCGGTAGCGGGAGTCGAACGCGGTGTCGGAGACATCGCGCGAAGCCACGTTCACACCGAAGTGCAGGACGTTGCCGGCATCGTGCATCGGGGCGAAGACGAAACGACCGTTGACCTGCTTGACGCTGTCGCCGTCGGTGTCGTCGGTGTCCTTGCTGAACACGCCAGCCGAGGCGTAGAAGGAGTCGGCGAAGGTGCTGGAAGCCTGCAGGCCCATGCCGTTCTGGTGAGTGTTGGCCCAGTCGATCATGTCGTAGGCCATGTTGCGCTCAGGCGCGGTGACCCACTTGGAGCTGGTGGCTTTTTCCAGGCCGAAGTCGGGGTCGAAACGACCGACCTTGATCGACACCGGCTTGAAGCCGTTGTAGGCCAGCGAGGCCTCATCGAAGTACCCGTTGTCGGAGTCGCCGGTGTTGTGGGAGAAGTCGTAGTTGATGGTGTAAGCCCAGTCGGTGTACAGCACGCCGGACAGTTCGAGGAACGCGCGACGGAAGTAGGCGGCGTCGGCGGAGTCACCGTTCTTGGTGTAGACACCGTCGAAGCGGCTGTAGTCGGCTTGCAGGCGACCACCGAGTTTGAAGCTGAACTCTTTGTCGGTGGTAGCGACCTCAAGGCCGCCCTTGGTCTTGACTACGATATCGGCGCCGTCGGTGGTGACGGTGCCAGCGAAAGCCTGGGCGGTAACTGCCAGGGCCAGGGCGCTGGCGGCAAAACCGGCGAAGTGCTTACGGATCATCGAAGATTTCCCCTAATTGGTGGTCTGTAGCGCTGGAAAAAACACGCGAGTCAGGCCCGCTTGTGTTGGGAGGGAATCTTGGCGGCGGGTTATTTCAGGGGAGTTGCTTCTAGATAAAGATTTGATGACAGCGGAACTTTTTTACTCCGAATCGAAATAAGGCAAAAAGCCTGTACTAGAGCGGTCGGCGGGGGATTTTGCAGATGGGGAGATTCAGGTGTCGGTACAAACCGCGATAAGGCCGAAGGCTTTCGACAACCTTCAGGCCTTTGCGGCCGTGCCGGCCGTTCGCAGCCTGCGGCAGCGGCTACAGGCGTAAACCTCGGGTGCTGTGTGTCGCCGTTGGCGCAGCCTGCGAACGAGCACGAAGCGGTCGCGCTCTTGAGGCCCGGCAGCGGCTACAGGTGTGAACCTCGGGTGCTTTGTGTAGCCGCTGGCGCAGCCTGCGAACGAGCGCGAAGCGGTCGCGCTCTTGAGGGATCAGGCGCCGCGGTCATGCTCGGCGACAAGGCGCGCGACCAGGTCGTCGACACCGGGCACAGGAGGCTCCGGCAGCTTGCGCAGGGTGGCCTGCATCAAGCGCATCTGCCGCACGAAACGCCGGCAATTGGGGCAGAACAACAGGTGATGGCGTTGAAGCAAACGCTGACGAAAACTCAGCTGACCATCGAGATAGTCGCTGGTGCGTGCCACTTGTTCCTTGCAGGTCAGCATTGGCCGGTCTCCTCGAAGTGCTCCACCGTGGCAAAAATCTTGAGCCGCGCTCGATGCAGCAGCACCCGGACATTGGAGAGGGAAATGTCCAGAAGATTACAGATTTCCTCCAACTCCAGGCCCTGGCGCTCGCGCAGGGTCAGCACGCTGCCTTGCAACTCCGACAGGCTGAGCAGGGTGTGCTCCAGGCAGTCGCGCAGCTCGGCCTCGGTCAGCAGGGCTTCCGGGGTGTCGGCGTGCCAGGCGAACGGCGCCACCAGCCAGTGGCCGTCCGTGGGGGAAAAGCGTTCGTCGCCGATGGTGCCGTGGGGCGCCGGCAGGTCGTCCAGCAGGACTTCCCGGCGGTTCTGTTTGTAGCGGCTCTTGGCCGAGTTGGCGGTGATGGTCAACAGCCAGGTCTTGAGGCTGGAGCGCCCCTGGAAACCGGCCAGGTTGCGCACCACCGACAGCCAGGCGTCCTGCACCACTTCGTCGGCGTGGCGCTGGCCGACAATGGCGTAGGCCACGGCGCGCATCGCGCTCTGGTAAGTACTGACCAGTTCCTTGTAGGCCTTTTGCTCGCCGGCCAGCAGGCGTTCAAGCAGTTGCGGGTCGTCAGCTGCGGACATTCATGCCTCGTCATCGAAATCAGGAGTCACCGGCGCCGGCATCAACCGGCGGCGGTGATCCATAAGACTGTCAACGCTTGCGCAGAAGCACACTGCCAATCGAATAACCGGCGCCGAACGAACTGAGCACCGCCAGCGAACCGCTTGGCAGGTCGTCCTGGTTCTTGTGGAAGGCGATGACCGAACCGGCCGAACTGGTGTTGGCGTAGGTGTCGAGAATCACCGGCGCCTCGGCTTCGGTGGCCTCGCGGCCCAGCAGCTTCTTGACGATCAAGTGGTTCATGCTGAGGTTGGCCTGGTGCAGCCAGAAACGCTTCACGTCGCTGACGTTCAGCTGGTTTTCCTGCAGGTGTTCGGCGATCAGCTCCGCGACCATCGGGCAAACGTCGCGGAACACCTTGCGGCCTTCCTGCACGAAGAGTTTGTCCGGCGCGCCGATGCCCTCTTCCGCGGCGCGGTTGAGGAAGCCGAAGTTGTTGCGGATGTTGTTGGAAAACTTGGTCAGCAGCTTGGTGCTGACGATGTCGAACTGGTACGCCGAGGTGGCGAGATCAGCCCGCTCGACGATCACCGCGGTGGCCGCGTCGCCGAAGATGAAGTGGCTGTCGCGGTCGCGGAAGTTCAAGTGGCCGGTGCAGACTTCCGGGTTGACCATCAGGATCGCCCGGGCCTGGCCCAACTGCACGCTGTTGCAGGCGGCCTGGATGCCGAAGGTGGCCGAGGAACAGGCCACGTTCATGTCGAAACCGAACCCTTCGATGCCCAGGGCTTCCTGGACTTCGATGGCGATGGCCGGATAGGCGCGTTGCAGGTTGGAGCAGGCGACGATGACCCCGTCGATGTCCGCCGCGGTCTTGCCAGCGCGTTGCAGGGCCTGTTCGGCGGCGCCGATAGCCATCTGGCAGAGCACCGACCATTCGTCGTTGGAGCGCTCGGGCAGGCGCGGGGCCATGCGGGCCGGATCGAGGATGCCGTCCTTGTCCATGACGAAACGGCTTTTGATGCCGGAGGCTTTTTCGATGAAGGCCGCGCTGGACTCAGTCAGGGCCTGGACCTCGCCGCGCTCGATCGCTGGCGCGTTGTCGGCGTTGAACTGATGCACGTAGGTGTTGAAAGACTGCACCAGCTCTTCGTTGGAGATGCTGTTGGCCGGGGTGTACAGGCCAGTGCCGCTGATGACGACGTTATGCACGTTCGTTCCTCTATTCTGTTCTGGCAGAGGGTATTGGTACCGCCGTACCAAACCGTAAATGGTCGATCCCGACGGGCGAGACCGGACCTGACATCGCTTTATTCCGCTTGGCCCGGATGGCGAACGCTCAAAACCGCGGGGTCGGTATTTATAACGGCGAAGTTTGCCATAAACCCAGGCATTTCGCCCCCTCGGCACGCTTAATCGCCGCAATGCTGTCAATTCCTGTAGCCGCGGCGCTTTCGAGGGCCTCGAGGTCCCTGCGGGACCTTGCGCAGCCTGCGGCAGCGGCTACAGGCATACGCCGCGCTGCTCCCGGTAGCCGCTGGCGAAGCCTGCGTACGGCTGCGCAGCAGCCGTGCTCTTGTCAGGCTTCGACCTGACTCCACTGCTTGTTCAGGCGCTTGTCGGAGATCGGCGCCTTGGTCCCCAACTGCTGGGCGAACAGCGATACCCGGTATTCCTCCAGCCACCAGCGGTACAGCTCCAGCTGCGGATCGCGCTTGCCTTCCTGGGCATGCTTGTCGGCACGCGCCTGGTACTGGTTCCACAGGTTGCTCAGTTCGCTGCTCCAGACCCGGTCCTTCTGCACCTGGCTACCCAGCTTCTCGAAACGCAGTTCGACGGCCTTGAGGTAACGCGGCAGTTCCTTGAGCCATTGCCCCGGCGTTTCCCGGACGAAGCCCGGGTACACCAGGTGGCTGAGCTGCGACTTGATGTCGTTCAGCGCCACCGCCTGGGCCAGGTCGATCTTGCCCTTGAAGCGTTTTTGCAGGCCGTGCCAGAGCTTGAGGATCTCCAGGGTCAGGCGTGCCAGGCGCTCGGCATGCTCGGTCCAGTTGCCGCGCTTGCGCTCGGCCAGCGACGCCAGGCCGGCGCCGTCCCGCGGCAGGCTGTCCTCGCCTTCCAGCACGCAGCTGTCGAGGCTGGCCAGCAGGATGTCCTCGACCAGCGCGTCGACCCGTCCCAGCTCGCGGTACAGCAGGCCCAGCTCAGTCAGCCCCGGCAGCTTGTTGCGCAGGAACTTGGCCGGTTCGGCCAGTTGTTGCAGCAACAGGCGTTGCAGCGCCCGGCGATGCTGGAACTCGGCCTCGGCCTGGGTCGAGAAACGCCCTTCCTTGACCGTCCCGCCCTCTTCTACCAGCGCCGGATACACCGTCATCGACAGCCCGGCGATCTTCTGCTGGGTCTTCTCTGCCACCGCGGCGAACACCTTGGCTTCCACCGGCTGCTGGCTTTTCGCGGTTTGCGGCACCGCCAGCGCGGCCTGGCTGGCTTCGGCGAAACGCGCGGTGAGCTCAGCCAGGTCGCGGCCTTCGCCGAGGAACTTGCCCTGGGCGTCGACGATTTCCAGGTTCATCCGCAGGTGGCTTTCCACCTGTTGCGCCGACTCGGCCCAGGCTTCGTCGCTGACCCGCGCGCCGGTCATGCGCAGCAGCTCGCAGCCCAGCGCCTGGGGCAACGAACCCTGGGCGAAATCGATACGCGCCAGCGCCGCCTTGACGAAGTCCGGCACCGGCACGAAGTTCTTGCGCAGCGCCTTGGGCAGGTTGCGCACCAGGGCGATGCACTTGGCTTCCACCAAGCCCGGCACCAGCCATTCCAGGCGCTCGGCGGGCAGCGCCGGCAACAGCGGCGCAGGCACCCGCAAGGTCACGCCGTCCCGCGGATGGTTGGGCTCGAAGTGGTAACTCAGGGCCAGCTCCAGGTCGCCGATGTGCAGGGTATCCGGGTACTGCATGGCAGTGACTTCGCTGGCCTCGCGGGCCAGCACGTCTTCCTCGCGCATGATCAGCAGTTGCGGATCTTTCTGGCTGTTGACCCGGTACCAGCTGTCGAAGGTGGCGGTCTGGTGAATTTCCGCCGGCAAACGCGCGTCGTAGAAGGCGAACAGGGTTTCCTCGTCGGCGAGGATGTCGCGCCGCCGGGCCTTGGCTTCCAGCTCGTCGAGCTGTTCCAGCAGGCGGGTGTTGGCGCTCAGGCACTTGGCTTTCGACTGAATCTCGCCGCGTACCAGGCCTTCGCGGATAAACAGCTCGCGCGACACCACCGGGTCCACCGGGCCGTAATGCACCGGGCGCCGGCCGACCACGATCAGGCCGAACAAGGTGATCTGCTCGTAGGCCACCACCTGCCCGCGCTTCTTCTCCCAATGGGGCTCGAAGTGGTTCTTCTTGATCAGGTGCCCGGCCAGCGGCTCGATCCAGTCCGGCTCGATCTTGGCCACCATGCGCGCATAGAGCTTGGTGGTTTCCACCAGCTCGGCGGTCATCAGCCACTGCGGGCGTTTCTTGCCCAAGCCCGAGGACGGGTGCACCCAGAAACGCCGCTGGCGGGCGCCGAGGTAATCGCCGTCTTCGGTCTTCTGGCCGATCTGGCTCAGCAGGCCGACCAGCACCGCCTTGTGCAGTTTCGGGTAGTCGGCCGGTTCCTTGTTCAGGCTCAGTTGCAGGTCGCGGCAGATCAGGTTCAGTTGGCGATGGGAGTCGCGCCACTCGCGCAAGCGCAAGTAATTGAGGAAATTCTTCCGGCACCAGTTGCGCAGCGGGCTGGCGGTCAACGCCTGGCGCTGTTCTTCGAAACCGCGCCACAGATTGACCAGCCCGGCGAAGTCCGAGTCCGCGTCTTTCCATTGCGCGTGGGCCTGGTCGGCCGCTTGTTGACGCTCCGGCGGCCGCTCGCGCGGGTCCTGGATCGACATGGCGCTGGCGACGATCAGCACTTCCTGCAAACTGCCGAGCTTGGCCGCCTCGAGCAGCATGCGACCCATGCGCGGGTCCACCGGCAGGCGCGCGAGCTGACGGCCCAGCGGGGTCAGCTGGCTGTTGCGGTCCACCGCCGAGAGTTCTTGCAGCAGGTTGAAACCATCGCTGATGGCCTTGCCGTCCGGCGGTTCGATAAACGGAAACGCGGTGATTTCGCCAAGGCGCAAATGGAGCATCTGCAAGATCACCGCCGCGAGGTTGGTGCGCAGGATTTCCGGGTCGGTGAATTCCGGACGGCCGTTGAAATCCTCCTCGCTGTACAGGCGCACGCAGATCCCCGGCTCGACCCGGCCGCAGCGGCCTTTGCGCTGGTTGGCGCTGGCCTGGGAAATCGCCTCGATGGGCAGGCGCTGGACCTTGGCCCGGTAGCTGTAGCGGCTGATGCGCGCGGTGCCGCTGTCGATCACGTAGCGGATGCCCGGCACGGTCAGCGAAGTCTCGGCGACGTTGGTCGCCAGCACCACACGACGCCCCGGGTGCGACTGGAAAATCCGCTGCTGCTCGGCCGGCGACAGCCGCGCATACAACGGCAGGATCTCGGTGTGCCTGAGCTGGGCCTTGCGCAGCATCTCGGCGGCGTCACGAATCTCCCGTTCGCCCGGCAGGAACACCAGTACGTCGCCCGGGCTGCGCCGTTCGCTGCGCTCGTGGGTGGCGATTTCGTCGAGGGTGGCGAGAATCGCCTGGTCCACCGTCAGGTCGTCCTCGACCCGGTTGCCCTCTTCGTCCTGCTCCAGGGTCAGCGGCCGATACCAGGTTTCCACCGGGAAGGTGCGCCCGGACACCTCGACGATCGGCGCATCGTCGAAGTGCTTGGAAAAACGCTCCAGGTCGATGGTCGCCGAGGTGATGATGACTTTCAGGTCCGGACGCCGCGGCAGCAAGGTCTTCAGGTAACCCAACAGGAAGTCGATGTTCAGGCTGCGTTCGTGGGCTTCGTCGACGATGATCGTGTCGTAGCGTTCCAGGTAGCGGTCGTTCTGGGTTTCCGCCAGCAGGATACCGTCGGTCATCAGTTTGATCAGGGTGTTGGAATCGCTCTGGTCCTCGAAGCGCACCTGATACCCCACCAGCGCGCCCAAGGGGGTCGCCAGCTCTTCGGCGACCCGGCTGGCGACGCTGCGCGCGGCGATCCGCCGGGGCTGGGTGTGGCCGATCAGGCCGTGCTGGCCGCGGCCGATTTCCAGGCAGATCTTCGGCAATTGGGTGGTTTTACCCGAGCCGGTTTCGCCGGCGATGATCAGCACCTGATGCTTGTGCAGCGCGGCCTTGATCTCGTCGCGCTTGGCGGCGATCGGCAGGTTGTCGTCGTAACGGATCGACGGCACGCTGGCGCGCCGCGACACCACCTGGGCGCAGGACGCCTGCATGCGCTCGACCCACTGCGCCAGCTTGGCCTCGTCGGGCTTCTTGCGCAGCTCAAGCAGCTGCCGGCGCAAGCGGTGGCGGTCGGCGAGCATGGCGTGGTCGAGGTTTTTCAGCAGTTGGTCGATTGCAGGCGATTCGGAAGTCATCGGGTACGCAAGGGTCGTCTATTTATGCCGGGGGCGGATTGTCGCAGATTTGCGCCGGTAAATGCTGCCTCCCCCGCCGCCCTCACCTGCCCCTGTAGGAGCGAGCTTGCTCGCGATCGAGTGCACAGCACTCGTGGTGCCGGCGCCGCCTCATGTGCGGCGGTGTCGGCAGGAGCGGCCTGCGGCCTATCGCGAGCAAGCCCGCTCCTACAGGGGTGAGGGAGAAACGGGTTATTCGCTGTCCCGCTCCTTGCGCCGGTACGGGAAGACGTCGATCACTTTGCCGGCGCGGATGGCTTCCTGCAGGCTTTTCCAGTAGTCGGCGTTGTACAGCTCGCCGTGCAACTGGTCGAACAGCTTGCGCTGCCCGGCGTCGGCGAACAGGAACGGCGGGAACTCCTCGGGGAACACGTCCAGCGGGCCGATGGAGTACCAGGGTTCGGAGGCCATTTCGTCCTCCGGGGTGCGCGGCGCCGGGATGTGGCGGAAATTGGCTTCGGTGAGGAAGCAGATCTCGTCGTAGTCGTAGAACACCACCCGGCCATGGCGGGTGACGCCGAAGTTCTTCAGCAGCATGTCGCCGGGGAAGATGTTGGCCGCCGCCAGTTGCTTGATCGCCAGCCCGTAGTCTTCCAGCGCCTCGCGCACCTGGGCCTCGTTGGCGTTGTCCAGGTAGAGGTTGAGCGGGGTCATGCGCCGCTCCGTCCAGCAGTGGCGGATCAACACCGTATCGCCTTCCACCGACACCGTGGACGGCGCTACTTCCAGCAGTTCGGCCAGGCACGCCGGGTCGAACTTTCCCAGGGGAAAACGGAAATCGGCGAACTCCTGGGTATCGGCCATGCGCCCGACCCGGTCGACGCTTTTCACCAGGCGGTACTTCTCGATCACCGTGGCGCGGTCGACGTTCTTCGACGGCGAGAAGCGGTCCTTGATGATCTTGAACACGGTGTTGAAGCCCGGCAGGGTGAACACGCTCATGACCATGCCGCGCACGCCCGGGGCCATGATGAACTGGTCGTCGGTGTTGGCCAGGTGGTTGATCAGCGCCCGGTAGAACTCGGACTTGCCGTGCTTGTAGAAACCGATGGAGGTGTACAGCTCGGCGATGTGCTTGCCCGGCAGGATGCGCTTGAGGAAACCGATGAACTCCGCCGGCACCGGCACGTCGACCATGAAATAGGAGCGGGTGAAGGAAAAGATGATCGACACGTCGGCTTCGTCGGTGATCAGCGCATCGATCTGGATACCCCGCCCTTCGCGGTGCAGCAGCGGAATCACCAGCGGCCACTGCTCGTCGTGGGTGTAGATGCGCCCGACCAGGTACGCGCCCTTGTTGCGGTACAGCACCGAGGAAAACAGCTCCACCGAGAGTTCCGGGTCCTTGCACACCCAGTCCGGCAGGTTCTCGCGCAATTGCGCTTCCAGGCGCAGCAGGTCGCCGGGCAGATCGGCATAGGCCTCGCTGAAGCGGTAGTCGACGAAGATCTGTTCGAGCATCGTCGACAGGTGGCCGTCCGGCCGGTAGGTGCGGGTCTGCGCGGCCCGGGCGCGGCGCAGGCTCGGCCGCGTGGTGTGGATGAACATGCTGCCGTCGCTGATCAGGTCGTGGCTGAACAGGCCGCAGAAGGCCGAGTTGTACCAGGTCTCCGACAGCTCGTCGTCGAAGCGCAGGTCGATCAGGCTGATATAGGCGCTTTTCACCAGCGGCCACTGATTGACGTCGAGCAGGGTCTCCAGGTCGAAGGCCCCGCGCAGCCGCGCCACGGTCTCGCCGACCTTTTCCTCGTACAGGTTGATCCGCGCCGCCGAAGCGGTCTGCGCCTCTTGCCACTGCGCCTGCTCGAAACGCGCCCGGGCGCCATCGGTGATCTGGCGAAAGTGCTCGCGGTAATCGTCGAAGCCATCGAGGATCGTTCGAGCGATATCGGCGGCGGGCCATTTTTGCGCCATGGTGAGACCTCTGCGGGAATTCGGAAAAACCTGAGCTTAGCCAGTGAACCGGGTGCAGGAGAAGTGCAATTTTTCTTCGCCCGGCGCCAGCCGCGAACAATTCCAGCACAAGATAGCGATTGCTCGCGGCTGGCCTCTCGGCAACACTTTCGCCCTGCCCAAGCAAGGGCCGGTGAAACGGCCATCAAAGGAGTTGCACCGTGAGACCCGTCGATATCCTGCGTTTGTTGTCCCTGGCCGCGATCTGGGGCGCAAGTTTTCTGTTCATGCGGATTATCGCCCCGGTGATCGGCAGCATTCCCACGGCGTTTTTTCGCGTGTCCATCGCCGCCAGCGGCCTGCTGGTGATCCTCGCGCTGATGCGAATCAGCTGGGACTTCCAGGGCAAGTTCAAGACCGTGCTGCTGCTCGGGGTAATCAACTCCGGCATCCCCGCCACCATGTATTCGGTAGCAGCCCTGGTCCTGCCGGCCGGTTACTCGGCGATCTTCAATGCCACCACGCCCTTGATGGGCGTGCTGATCGGCGGGCTGTTCTTTCACGAGAAACTGACCCCGCCGAAAATCGCCGGGGTCAGCCTGGGCCTGTTCGGCGTGGGTATCCTGACCCGCGCCGGCCCGGTGGCGTTCGACCTGGAGTTGCTGCTCGGTGCCCTGGCCTGCCTGCTCGCCACCACCTGCTACGGTTTCGCCGGCTTCCTCGCGCGGCGCTGGCTGGACCAGGCCGGCGGCCTCGACAGCCGCCTTTCGGCCCTGGGCAGCATGCTCGGCGCCAGCCTGTTCCTGCTGCCCGTCTTCGCCTACAGCGCCATCAACCAACCGCCCGCCAGCTGGGGCGGCTGGAGCGTCTGGCTGTCGCTGCTGGGCCTGGGCCTGGCTTGCACCGCCTTTGCCTACATCCTGTATTTCCGCCTGCTGAGTTCGATCGGCCCGGTCAAATCGATGACCGTGACCTTCATGATCCCGCCGTTCGGCGTGCTGTGGGGCGCCCTGCTGCTGGACGAGCCGCTGTCCATGGCCCACCTGTATGGCGGCGTGCTGATCGCGGCGGCCGTGTGGCTGGTGCTCAAGCCGGGCCCTCGACCAACTCCGGCTCCGCAGCCGGTCAAACCTTGACCTGAACATATCCAGGCAACGAAACGAGGTGCGCTGCAACGTAGCGCACTCGCTGCTGGGTCTGATTTTTTATCAACTCGAACAATGGTGACACATATAAAACACTGAACTTAAAACATTAAAAACACACACTTAAAAACAATAAAACCCACTTAAACAAATACGCAAACCCCGCCAACCAAGACCACTCCCACCCAGCAGAAAAGTTTTACTTTCTGCTCGCGTCCATTTTCTTTCCAGCACTCTCGCCCTCGACCAAAACTCAAAAAACTTAAGAAAAATCCTGAAAAAATCCCGCCCCAGACACTTCCTACGCAAAGACCAACCAACTAACTACAAAAAACAACGATTAATACCCG
Organism: Pseudomonas chlororaphis; assembly: GCF_001921865.1. Taxonomy (GTDB): domain Bacteria; phylum Pseudomonadota; class Gammaproteobacteria; order Pseudomonadales; family Pseudomonadaceae; genus Aquipseudomonas; species Aquipseudomonas chlororaphis_D. Next base: position 5,428 of record NZ_MSCT01000007.1, on the reverse strand, counting down.
GCAACAAACAGATATTTCTGAAAACTTTCAAAAAAACTCCACCCCTTCTTCCCCGCATATATTCCCACGCACTTCTTTATTAAGTTACCCGGCGTCTCAAACCGTCATGGACAACTTGAGCAGTTCAACACCTATGAAAAGCAATTGAGGTCGCGCCTTCCGTATCGACCCATGGCACTTCATAGCCGAACAACGCCTCCCGGCGCATCGCTGATCGATAACGCGTTCGACGCCGTTTCTATCCCACGACCACACAGGCACCCTCTTGGAAAGAAAAACGATGACACGACACAATTTCAGCCCCAGCGACATCGCTATCGCCGTCGCATTGGCGTTGAGTTCATTCAGCCCGGCCGTGCTGGCCGCCACGACCTGGACCGGCGACGCCCACCACTTTGTTCTGCAGGATCCCAATGACCCTAATTCCAGCATTAGGGTCAACGACAGCAATGCCTGGGAAAACAGCGGCAACTGGAGCAACGGCGCGCCCTCCAGCACCGAGGTGGTCAACATCGACCGGCCGTACTCCGGCCGCCATGACGTCGCCCAACTGGACAGTGCGCGCACCGTAGGCAGCCTGAACGTCGGCACCCAGGCCAACGGCCTGGGCCAGTTGAACGTCGGCGGCGGCGGCAAGTTGACCGTGGGCGATACCTTCACCCTGGGGACCGGACAGAACACCACCGGCAAGGCCACCTTCAGCAATGGCGCGACCTTGACTACCGGCGGCCCGTTGATCGTCGGCAACGGCGGCGACGGCACCCTGACCCTGAAGAACGGTTCCACCGCTCGCTCCCAGGGCGATACCCTGATCGGCGCCCAGCGCAACGGGACGGGCAAGCTCAGCGTCGACAACTCGAAACTGACCAGCGACAAAAAACTGGTCGTCGGCGGTGCCGGCAATGGCTCCCTGGAGATCAAGAACGGCAGCCAGGTCACCAGCCAGGAAAGCATCGTCGCCAACGACCCGGACAGTAAGGGCACCGCCACGGTCGACGGGGCCGGCAGCCTCTGGAAAACCCTCGGCGACATGATCGTGGGCCTGGGGGGCAACGGCTCGCTGAAGCTCACCAACGGCGCCAAGGTCGAGACCGCCGGCGACACCGTGCTCGGCGCGCAGAAAAAGGCCACCGGCACCCTCAGTGTCGACAACAGCACCCTGTCCACCGGCAAGCGCCTGATCGTCGGCGCCGCCGGCAACGGCACCTTGGAGATCAAGAACGGCGGCAAGGTCACCAGCCAGGACGGCATCATCGCCTCCGACCCCGGCAGCACGGGCGACGTCAGCATCGATGGCGCCGGCAGCCTCTGGAAAACCCTCGGCGACATGATCGTGGGCCTGGGAGGCAACGGCTCCCTGCGGCTCACCAATGGCGCCAAGGCAGACATTGCCGGCGATACCCTGATCGGCGCGCAGAAAAAGGCCAACGGCACCCTCAGCGTCGACAACAGCACCCTGTCCACCGGCAAGCGCCTGATCGTCGGCGGAGCCGGCAACGGCTCGCTGGACATCGGTAACGGCGGCAAGGTCACCAGCCAGGACAGCATCATCGGCTTCGAGCTAGGCAGCAATGGCAACGCCAGCGTCGACGGCGCCGACAGCCTCTGGACCACCCTCGGCGACATGTTCGTGGGCTACGGCGGCAACGGCTCGCTGTTGCTCACCAATGGCGCCAAGGTAAAGACCGCCGGCAATACCGTGCTCGGCGCACTCAAGAAATCGAACGCTACCCTCAGCGTCGACAACAGCACCCTGTCCACCGACAAGCAACTGGTCGTCGGCGGTGCCGGCAACGCCACCCTGGAAATCAAGAACGGCGGCAAGGTCACCAGCCAGGAGAGCATCCTGGCCTTCGAGCAGGGCTCCAACGCCAGCGCCAGCGTCAGCGGCGCTGGCAGCCTCTGGGAAACCGTCGATGGCATGACCCTGGGCCTGAACGGTGTCGCCAACCTGCTATTGACCGACCAGGGCACGCTCAAAGTCGGCAATGGCACCTTGCGCATCGCCGAAAACAGCACCTCCAGCGGCACCCTCTATATCGGCGCGGCCAGTGACAATGCCGCCGACGCCAAGGCCGCCGGCCACCTGCAAGCGCAGAAGGTCGTCTTCGGCAAGGGCCAGGGCCTGGTCCAGTTCAACCACAGCGACCGCGACTATCAGTTCGATGCCGGCTTCGAAGGCAAGGGCACGGTCAACCACATCGCCGGGCAGACCCAGTTCAACGGCGACTCCAGCGGTTTTACCGGTCGCCTGAACGTCAAGGGCGGCAAATTGTTGCTGAACAACAAGCTGGCCGGCGAAGTCCATGTCGAACAGAACGCCAGCCTGCACATCGGCGCCCACAACGGCACCACCGGCGAAGTGCTCAGCGATATCGACAACAACGGTCAGGTGGCCTTCGACCGCAGCAATCAATACCAGTACGACCATGTGATTTCCGGCACCGGTTCGGTGGAACAGCTCGGCACCGGCACCACCGTGTTGACCGGCGAGAACACCTACAGCGGCGGTACGCGGATCAGCAACGGCACCCTGCAACTGGGCGCTGGCGAGGACGGCGGCGACACTGGCTCGCTCCTCGGCGACGTGCAGATCGATGCCCCCGGCAGCTTGATCTTCAACCGCGCCAACGGCTACCGCTTCGATGGCAAGCTTTCCGGTACCGGCTCTCTCTACAAGCGCGGCAGCGGGCGTACCGAACTGACCGCCGATAGCTCGACCTTCACCGGCAAGACCCAGGTCGAGAAAGGTATCCTGGCGGTCAACGGCAAGCTCGGCGGCACCGTCGATGTGTATGACAGCGCGACCCTGGCGGGTAATGGCCAGGTCGGCGATGTCACCCTGTACCGCGGCGCGACCATCGCTCCCGGTAACTCGATCGGTACCCTCACTGTGGCTGGCGACCTGAACCAGCACAGCGGCTCGACCTTCCAGGCCGAACTGCTGAGCACCGGCGCCAACGACCGGCTGATCGTCAAAGGCACCACACGCCTCGATGACGGCAGCATCATCGATGCCCATAAACTCGACGACGCCCGCTACCAGCTGGATCGGCGCTACTGGGTGCTTTCGTCCGACCAGGGCCTGAGCGGGCGCTACAAACTGACTGGCGATACCTGGGTCTCGACCTTCTACGACCTGGTGGACAACTACGACAGCCACAACGCCTATCTGGATGTGCAGCAGACGCGCCTGTTCCAGGAAGCGGCCTACACGCCGAACCAGTACGCCACGGCCACCGCCGCGCAAAGCCTGAAGGGCGACGCCGTGCCAGCCCTGACGCCACCGGTCCACAACAAGCTGTTCGAGGCCATCGCCTACCTGCCGGACGACGAACAGGCTCGCGCGGCATTCGATCAGCTCTCGGGGGAATTCCACAGCTCGACGCGAACCTCGCTGATCCAGGACAGCCGTCTGCTGCGCGATGCCGCGAACAGCCGCCTGCGTTCGACCGCCCAGGCCCCGGCCGACAGCGCCGCGACCGGCACCGGCCCGACCGCGTGGCTGACCACCCTGGGCAACTGGGGCGAGGTCAAGGGCGACAGCAACAGCGCCAGGCTGACCAGCGATACCAAGGGCCTGCTCACCGGTGTCGATACCGCCATCGGCGAACGCAGCCACGTCGGGGTCATGACCGGCTACAGCCGCACCCGGCTCAAGAGCTCGTCCCGCGACTCGTCGAGCGATAACGACAACGTCCACCTGGGCGTCTACGGCGGCACCGCGCTCGGCCAGTTCGACCTGCGCGGCGGCATGGCCTACACCTGGAGCCGGATCGACGCCAAGCGTTCGGTGAACTTCGCCGGCTACAACGACCGCCTGAAAACCGACCACGACGCCACCACCCTGCAAGCCTTCGGCGAGCTGGGCCGGCGCTTCGACCTCAGCCCGGCGGTGCAACTGGAACCCTTCGCCAACCTGGCCTACGTGAAAGTCCAGAGCGAAGGCTTCAAGGAGCGCGGTGGCGCCGCGGCCCTGCAGGCCAAACGTGCGGCGGACGAGCAGACCTCGTCCACCCTCGGCCTGCGGATCAGCACCGCCAAGGCGCTGGACAACGGCAAGCAACTCACCGTCTACGGCAGTGCCGGCTGGAAGCGCGACTGGAGCAACAACACCCCGTCCGATACCTTCCGCTTCACCGGCAGCGACGCGTTCCGGGTCGAAGGCACGACGCTCGCGCGCAACACCGCGGCGCTCGAAGCCGGCGTGGAAACCCGCCTCACCCGTGAGCTGAGCGTAGGTGCCGGCTACAGCGGCCAGGTGGGCGGCGGCTCCAACGAGCACGGCCTGCTGCTGAACGCCAACTACCGCTTCTGACCCCGCCCCACCCTGGCGCGACGCTCTTGTCGCGCCAGGTTCCAATCGATCGGCAAGGCAACCTTGCCGATTCCTTTCTTGCAACAGCCTGTCTCCCTTGGCGCTACAGCGCCGCCATCGCTCTAGCCACCCGCCGGCATGACGGGTCGAGCCAGCTCGAACAACTGCTCGCGCAACCAGCGATTACCCGCTTCGTGCTCCGCCTGGCGCGCCCAGTAAAGGTTCAGGCTCACCGCTGGCAACGCCAGGGGCATCGTCAGCAGGCGATTGCCCAGCCCGACATTGAGGAGCTCGGCGTACTGTCGAGGCACGGTCAGCAACAAATCGCTCTGGCTCACCAGCAGCGCGGCCGAGAGGTAATGCTGGCAACGCTGGCGCACCTGACGAACCATTCCCCGGTCCCCCAGCGCCAGGTCCTCCACACAGATCCCCCGGCGCCGCGAGGTAATGGCGACATGCTCGGCCGCCAGATACCGCTCAACGCTCAATTCCCCGGCAAAGTGCGGGCCGGCCATCACGCATAACGCGTCGCGCAACAACAGTTGCTGCTGCAGTTCGGTGTCGGTGGGCCGGGCAAGCTCGATCGCCAGATCGACCCGCCCGGCGGTCAGTTCCAGTTTCAAGTCCGCCCAATGCACGCTGCTGCTACGCACTTGCAACCGGGGGGCGATCCGCCGCAGATGGGCGAGGATTTTCGGCAGCACCAGCGGCTCCATCTGCTCGGGCATGTTCAAGGTGAAACAGCGCTGATCGTGCCGCGGGTCGAAGGCCTGGCCGCGGTTCACGCTGCGGCGCAGACCGCCCAGGGCCTCGAGAATGCCCGGCGCCAACTGTACCGCCAGCGCCGTGGGCTGCACGCCATAGCCTTCGCGAACGAACAGTGGGTCATCGAGTTGATTGCGCAAGCGCGCCAGGGCATGGCTGATCGCCGACTGGCTGAGGTGCAGGACCGACGCGGCGCGCGTCAGGTTGCGCTCCTGATAGACCACTTCAAAGACCCGGAACAGATTCAGATCGAGCCGGCTAAGCGTCGACCATTCATGTTGTTTATTCATGATTTCACTCTCGCAGCGTCGCTACCGGACAACCTAGCAGGGTCGAGCCGACAGG
>NZ_MSCT01000006.1 GCF_001921865.1 Pseudomonas chlororaphis | reverse complement strand
GTACTGTGCCTGGATCAATTGCTGGAGGTGGTGCGGGCCGTCCGTGAGCCGTGCGCGCTCAGCCACGTCCTGGCCACCAGCCTGTCGGAGCTGTGCCCCGCGAACCCCAGCATTCCGGTGCCGGACCTGCTGCTCGCGGCGAAGCTCGGCGGCGACGATTTCATCGACTTCTACCCCGCCCTGGCGGCCTGCACCGCAAACCCTCCCGAACATCGTCCGCAGCTCGACGACATTGCCGCCCTCAACTACACCGGCGGGACGACCGGGCTGCCCAAAGGCTGCGTGCACACCCATGGCGACATGCTCTACACCTGCGCCAGTTTCGTGCCGGTCGCCCTGGGCCTGACACCGGACAGCGTCTTGCTGAATTTCCTGCCGGAATTCTGGATTGCCGGGGAAAACGCCGGCTTGCTGTTTCCCGTCTACGCCGGTTGCCGCCTGGTGCTGCTGGCACGCTGGGATGCCCTGGCCTTCATGACGGCCGTGACGCACTACCGGGTCAGCCATTGCGGCCTGCTGGTGGACAATGCCGCCGAAGTGCTGGAACACCCGGATGTCGGCGCATTCGATCTGTCTTCATTGCAGCGGACCGGTTGCATCTCCTTCGTCAAGAAGCTGACCCGCGACTACCGCTCCCGCTGGCACTCCCTGGCGGGCTGCCATCTGTTCGAGTTCAGTTTCGGCATGACCGAAACCCACACCTGCGACACCTTTACCGTCGGCCTGCAAGAGGACGACTTCGACCTCAAAAGCCTCCCGACCTTCGTCGGCCTGCCAGTGCCCGGCACCCAGTTCAAGGTGTGCGACTTCGAGACGGGAACGCTATTGCCGCTGGGCAGCGAAGGCGAGCTCTGCATACGCAGCCCTTCACTGATGCACGGCTACTGGGGACAGCCGGCTGAAGCCGCCGCCACCCTTCGAGACGGCTGGCTGCACACCGGCGACCTGGGCCTGATCACCGAAGCGGGTTTTATCCGCTACCTGGGCCGGCGCAAGGAAATGCTCAAGGTCAACGGCATGAGCGTCTTTCCCGGCGAACTGGAGGCTTTGCTCGGACAACACCCGGCTGTCCTGGCGTGCGCGGTGATCGGGCGACGGGACGAGAATCGCGGCCAGGTACCGGTGGCGTTCATCGTGCTCAAGCCTGGCAGCGACGACAGCCGCGACAACCTCGTCGCCTGGTGCAAGGGCGCCATGGCCAGTTACAAGGTGCCGGACATACGCCTGGTCGACGCGTTGCCCATGACCGCCACCGGCAAAGTGAAAAAAGACCAGCTGGAAACATTGCTGTAAGCCGCCTTTCGGCTTCCCTTACCCCCTATCGTGAGTCATGCCATGTTCCATCGCCTACTGATCGCCAACCGTGGCGAGATTGCCATTCGTATCGCCCGCGCCTGCGCCGACCTGAATATCCGCAGCGTCGCCCTCTACGCCGAAGACGACGGCGCCAGCCTGCATACCCGCCAGGCCGACCTGGCGGTACCGCTCAAAGGCCGGGGTGTTCCGGCCTACCTGGACATGCAGCAACTGATCGCCATCGCCCGTGAACAGGGCTGCGACGCCGTGCACCCCGGCTATGGTTTCCTTTCCGAAAACGCCCGCTTCGCCCGCCTCTGCGAAGACGCAGGCTTGCGTTTCATCGGCCCTTGCCCGCAGGTCCTGCAACTGTTCGGCGACAAGGCCGCGGCCCGCGCCCTGGCCGAAACCTGCGACGTCCCGCTGGTCCGGGGAATCAACCGCGCGGTCAGCCTGGACGAAGCCCGGGCGTTCCTTGGCGAGCATGGCGCGATCATGCTCAAGGCCCTGGCGGGTGGCGGCGGCCGCGGGATGCGGGCGGTGTTTAACGACACAGAACTGGATGAAGCCTTTACCCGCTGCCAGTCGGAGGCCCTGGCAGCCTTCGGGCAAGACGCGCTGTATGTCGAGCAACTGGTGGTCGAGGCGCGGCATATCGAAGTCCAGGTATTGGGCGACGGCAGCGGCGCGGTCAGCCATCTCTGGGAGCGCGACTGCAGCGTGCAACGACGCAACCAAAAGCTGCTGGAGATCGCCCCCAGTCCGGAACTGGCCAGCGCTACCCGCGCGGCCATGATCGCCGCGGCCCTGAAACTCGCGGGCACGGTGAAATACCAGGGGATCGGCACGTTCGAATTCCTCCTGGACCAGCAACACCCGGAGCGCTTCTACTTCATGGAGGCCAACCCGCGGATCCAGGTCGAACACACGGTCACCGAAGCCATCACCGGGGTCGACCTGCTACAGACTCAATTGCGCTTGAGCGCCGGGGCTTCGCTGAGCGAACTGGGGCTGAGCCAGCCTCCGGCGGTGCGCGGTTGCGCCGTGCAACTGCGGATCAATCTGGAGACCCTGCAAGCCGACGGCAGCACTCGGCCCGGCGCCGGTACGCTGAGCGCCTACCAGCCCCCCAGCGGCCCCGGCTTGCGGGTGGACGGTTACGGCTATGTCGGTTACCCGGTGAACCCCAGCTACGATTCGCTGCTGGCCAAACTGATCGTCCATGCCGAGGATTACCCGACGACGCTGCGCCGTGCCTATCGCGCACTGTGCGAATTTCATCTGGCCGGCGTGAGCAACAACCTGCAATTGTTGCAGAACCTGCTGCAATGCCAGGCCGTGCAAGACCACCGGGTCGGCACCCGATTTGTCGAGCGCAACCTGGACCAACTGCTGAAAACCACGCCCCAATCCCATCGGTATTTCAGCAGCCAGGCCCAGACGCCCGATACCCCTGCCCCGCACTGCGAAGCCCCTGCCGGCACCGTGCCGCTGACCGCGCCGACCGCCGGCGTCCTGGTCAGCCTGGAAGCGACCGAAGGCGCAGCCCTGGTGGCCGGGCAAAGGGTGGCGGTACTGGAAGCCATGAAGATGGAGTTCGAGGTCAGGGTCAGTCAAAGCGGCATCGTGCGCGCCGTGTCCGCACAGCCCGGCGACATCCTGGGCGACGGCCAGCCCTTGCTGTTTCTCGAACCGGCCGATATCGCCAGCGACGCCTTGCAGCACGAGGAACAACATGACCTGGCGCATATCCGCGCCGACCTGGCCGAAGTCCTGGAACGTCACGAGCGCCTGACCGACGCCCGGCGCCCCGCCGCATTGGCCAAGCGCCGCAAGACTGGCCAACGCAGCGCCCGGGAAAACTTGCGGGATCTCCTGGACGACGGCAGCTTCATCGAATACGGCGCCACGGCCCTGGCGGCGCAACGACGCCGGCGCTCGCCCGAAGAGCTGCTGGAGTTGAGCCCGGCCGACGGCCTGATCTGCGGAATCGGCACGGTCAATGCCGCGGACTCCGTCGCGCAGTCGTCACGCTGCATCGCCATCGCCTACGACTACACCGTGTTCGCCGGCACCCAGGGGGTGATGAACCACAAGAAAACCGATCGCATGCTCGGCCTGGCACAACAATGGCGCCTGCCCGTGGTGCTGTTCGCCGAAGGCGGCGGCGGTCGCCCGGGGGACACCGATTTTGTCGGCGTGGCGGGCCTGGATTGCCATACCTTCGCGGCCATGGCCCGGCTCTCTGGGTGGGTGCCCACGGTGGGGATCGTCTCCGGACGCTGCTTTGCCGGTAACGCGGCGCTGCTGGGTTGCTGCAATGTGATTATCGCAACCCGCAACGCCAACATCGGCATGGCCGGCCCGGCGATGATCGAAGGTGGCGGCCTGGGCAGTTTCACTCCCGAGCAGGTCGGCCCGGTATCGGTACAAGGCCCCAATGGCGTCATCGATGTGCTGGTCGAGGATGAGGCCGAAGCCGTGCGCGTGGCCAAACAGTACCTGTCCTACTTTCAAGGCGCGCGCCAGGATTGGCATTGCGCCGATCAGCGCGAGTTGCGCCATCTGATTCCGGAAAATCGCCTGCGGGCCTACGATATCCGCCACGTCATCGAGACCCTGGCCGACAGCGACAGCGTGCTGGAACTGCGTCGGCAGTTCGCCCCGGGCCTGATAACCGCGCTCATCCGTATCGAGGGCCATCCGTTCGGCCTGATCGCCAACAATCCCATGCACCTTGGCGGCGCCATCGACGCGGCGAGCGGCGACAAGGCTGCGCGCTTCATGCGGTTGTGCCAGGCCTTCGGCCTGCCGATCGTGTCCCTCTGCGATACCCCCGGTTTCATGGTCGGCCCCGAAGCGGAAACCCAGGGCACGGTGCGCCACGTCTCGCGCATGTTCGTCACCGCCGCCAGCCTGAGCGTGCCGTTCTTCACCCTGGTATTGCGCAAAGGCTACGGTTTGGGCGCCCAGTCCATGGCCGCGGGCAGCTTCCACTCACCGCTGTTCACGGTCGCCTGGCCCAGCGGCGAGTTCGGCGCCATGGGCCTGGAGGGCGCTATTCGCCTGGGCTTCGCCAAAGAGCTGGCGGCCCAGACGGAGCCAGCCGAGCGCAAGGCGCTGTACGACAAACTGGTGGCCAAGGCCTACGAACAAGGCAAGGCCTTGAACATGGCCAGTTACCTGGAAATCGATGCGGTGATCGACCCGCAGGAAAGCCGCGCATGGCTGATGCGCGGGCTGCAGGCCGCGGGAAGCCCTGGCGAATCCGGCCCTTCGTCGCGAACCTTCGTCGACACCTGGTAACCGGCGGCGCAAAGCGGCTGCCCCAGGGTAGCGGCAACGCCTGGCATTGATTATCAGGCTTGCCGCTCTTCTACCCAGGGAACCCGGCCATGCCCCGAATTCCTGAGCGTGATCCAGCCGGCGGCGCTACATCCAGCCGTCGGCGATGCAGGCGTTCATGAACTCGATAGAGGGGGGATCACGGCGATGTCAGGGTAATCACGTACATCCCCGACGTGACCGCCTTGCCCGCCGTGTCGACCAGGGCGTACTGCTGATCGTAGTAGCGCCCCTCGTGGCCAGTGTCCGTCACCAGCTTGACGTTGATGGGCGACCGGCCGAGAGCCGTCACCGCACGCGAGGGGCCGACGCCCTCGACCCGGATGTCGTTGCCGCGAGAAAGCGTCGGGCACTGGCGCAGGCTCAACGCGACAGGGCCGTGGGTCGCCGCCTCCGCATTGGGCGTACAAGGCTCTTCAACGATGCTGCCGTGAAAATAGATCACTCCCTGAATGCCTTGAGGGGCTGCGACACAAGCGCCACTCAACCCCAGAAACATGCCGACACCTGCCAAAACCAGCTTGGTACTCATTCTGACTTCTCCTTTGGGCCTGGGGAGTATGTCGTCAGTGTAGAGCCGATCTTTAACTTTTAAGGTTTGTCTTATTCACAAGCAAAAACAAACAAGGTAAATGCGAATAAAAACAGATATCAATAAGCCACTATTGGTGTCGGCCAGGCACTGCCAATCTGAAGAGCGTCCAGGCAAAAAAAGCGCAGCCCTCGCTCGAGTCGAAAGCTGCGCCCGCCCCTCATGAATCAGGCGTTCTTGCGAAACACAAACACCAGGCCGACGATGATCAGCAGCATGCCGAACCAGCTCAGCAGCGCCAGCCGGTTACCGAAGACCAGGTAGTCCATCACTGCCGTCACCGCGGGCACCAGGTAGAACAGGCTGGTGACATTCACCAGGTTGCCGCGGGCGATCAGCCGGTACAGCAGCAAGGTCGCCAGCACCGAGACCACCAGCCCCATCCATAGCGCCGGCACCACGAAGCCGAGGCTACGCTCGACGTGAAACGGCTGGAACGGCACGAACAGTGCGCACAGCACCAGCCCGGCCAGGTACTGCACCGGCAAGGTGCCCAGCGGGTTGTCGGTGATGCGTTTCTGCATGATCGAGCCCAGGGTCATGCTCGCCAGGGCCAGCAGGCCGAAGAGCATCCCGGCCAGCGACATGCCGGCCAGGCCGATGCCCTGATAGACCACCATGATCAACCCGGCCAGGCCCAGCGCCAGGCCGAACATCCGGCTCCAGGAACGCTGGCGCTCCATGATCACCACCGTGAGGATCGGCTGTACTCCCATGATGGTGGCCATGACCCCGGGCGTGACCTTCAGGTCCAGGGCCAGCAGATAGAAGATCTGGTACGCCCCCAGCAACACCAGCCCCGTGGCCACCGCGAACAGCATCGGCTTGCGCCCGCGAGGCAAACGCAGCTTGAGCAAGGGAATCAACAGCACCAGGGCGCACAGGGCAATGGCGAAACGGATCAGCAGGAAGGCGAAGGGCGACGCATGGGCCAGCCCCCATTTGGAGAAGATCGCCCCGCTGCTCCAGAGCAGGACGAACAGGCTCGTGGAAGCCGCCGCGAACGCGGACTTTTTCGATAGGACCAACATGAATACCACCTGTAGTCAGGCAAATAGCCAACTCAGCCGAAGCTGAAATTCAGTAGTTTTTTCCGGCGGGCACGGGGAACAGCAGCGGTTGCTGATCAGCCCCGTACGACGACGCTCGGCGGCGATACGACGACGCTCGGCGGCGATACGACGGCGCGCACCGGCGGGCTACTGACAGGTGGGGGGTAATGACTGATCTGCACAGGCTGCTGATTCCCGCACGGCACGACGCCAGCGTTGACCGCCGAATCGACTACCGCGTTGATGAGGGAATGGGGCATGTGCTGATCTTTCTGAAGAGGAAGGGCGAATCTTCTGAATCACCGAGCGCCGACTATAACCAGCGCCCGATATCCATGGCAACGTTTTATCCGAACAGCCAATAACCCAGGGCCGTCAGCACCACCACCGCCAGCACCGGGCGCATGACGCGGTAGAGCTTCGGATTGCGGCGCTTCCACTGCTTGACCACGCCACTGATGCGGTCGCTGAAGCGCTTGCTCCAGGCATAGGCCTGGTTGATCCCGCCGACGCGCTCGTCGTCGAGGTTCTGCGGCGCGGTGGCACGCCCCAGCCAGGCGCTGATCCAGCGATTGACGCGGGTCATCAGGCGGTTGCTCAGCGGCCGCTCGATGTCGCAGAACAGAATGACCCGGGTCTTGTCGGTCTCGTTCTTCACCCAGTGCACGTAGGTTTCGTCGAACATCACGTCTTCGCCATCGCGCCAGGCGTAGACCTGGCCGTCGACGAAAATCCGGCAGTCGTCGGAGTTCGGCGTGGACAGGCCCAGGTGATAACGCAGGGAACCGGCGAACGGGTCGCGGTGCGGGTTCAGGTGGCTGCCGCCGGGCAGCAGGGCGAACATCGCACCCTTGACGTTGGGAATGCGGCTGACCAGCTCGACGGTCTTGGGGCACAGCAATTCGGCCGACGGCAGCGGCTTGTCGTACCACTTGAGGTAGAAGCGCTTCCAGCCCTTCTTGAAGAACGAACCGAAACCGGCGTCGTTGTTCTTCTCGGCGGCACGAATATAGCCCTCGTCGAACAGATGCATGGCCTCGTCGCGAATGACTTCCCAGTTGTCCTTGAGCACATCCAGCTCGGGGAACTTGCTGCGGTCCAGGTAGGGTTTGGAAGGCACCCCGGAAAACAGGTACATCAAGGCGTTATAGGGCGCGAACAGCGCCGAATGGTTGACGAACTGACGCAACACCGGCAGTCGCGCCTTACCACGCAAATGCACGTAGAGAGTGCTGCCGATAAATAGCAGCAACACCGCGAACTTGGCGGCGAACGAAAGGCTCATGCAACATCTCCTTGAAATAAATCACCGGCGGGGCAGCATTCAACCGGTATGGCAGCCGGCCATGATAAACACTCCGGGCCCCTGGAAAAACCCGCACAAACCAACAATCAGTGTTAACGGTCGTGCAACAAAACGCTGATTAACACACCGTGGCTGAACGCCAGCTGACACATATCAGCACAAATGCAATGACAACCCAGTCGCCGGCAAGACGGCCGTTGCGAGCCGGCCGGCAACCTTGATCCTGCTGTTTACTGCTGGTTTTCCTGCTCGGTGAACAGGTCGCTGAACAACATGCTCGACAGGTAACGCTCGCCCGAGTCCGGCAGCACCACGACAATGGTCTTGCCCTGCATCTCGGGGGTTTCCGCCAGGCGCACCGCCACCGCCATCGCCGCGCCGCAGGAGATGCCGCAGAGGATGCCCTCTTCCTGCATCAGGCGCAGGGCCATGGCCTTGGATTCCTCGTCGCTCACCAACTCGACCCGGTCGACCATCGACAGGTCGAGGTTGCTCGGCACGAAGCCGGCGCCGATGCCCTGGATCTTGTGCGGGCTGGGCTTGATCTCTTCGCCAGCGAGTTTCTGGCTGATCACCGGCGAGACGCTCGGCTCCACCGCCACCGACAGGATCGGCTTGCCCTGGGTCTTCTTGATGTAGCGCGACACTCCGGTGATGGTGCCGCCGGTGCCGACGCCGGCCACCAGCACATCGACGGCGCCGTCGGTGTCGTTCCAGATTTCCGGACCGGTGGTCTTTTCGTGGATCGCCGGGTTGGCCGGGTTATCGAACTGTTGCGGCATGAAGTACTTGGCCGGGTCGCTGGCGAGAATCTCCGCGGCCTTCTCGATGGCGCCCTTCATGCCCTTGGCCGGCTCCGTCAGCACCAACTCGGCCCCCAGGGCCTTGAGCACCTTGCGCCGCTCGATGCTCATCGAGGCCGGCATGGTCAGCATCAATTTGTAACCGCGGGCCGCGGCGACGAACGCCAGGCCGATGCCGGTATTGCCGGAAGTCGGCTCGACGATGGTCATGCCCGGCTTCAGTTTGCCGCTGCTTTCAGCGTCCCAGATCATGTTCGCGCCGATCCGGCACTTCACCGAATAACCCGGGTTGCGCCCTTCGATCTTGGCCAGGATGGTGACGCCGCGCGGCGCGATACGGTTGATCTGCACCAGCGGCGTATTGCCGATGGAGTGGGCGTTGTCAGCGAAGATACGGCTCATGGCTGGCTCCTTGTACAGCGTGGAGGAAAGTTCTCAAGGGTATGCCTCGCACCCATGAGCGTCCAGTCGGGACGAACGGCTGCGACACCCGGGCGTCAGTGCCTGTCTACCCCAGGGAGCGAGCCTGCCCGCGATGACCGGCAACGCTGACCCATGGCACCAGGAAAAACGCGGCGCCAGGGCATGCTTCGCGAGTCAGCTGGCGCCTACAGACTCCACAGTGACCGCCCATTCAGAGACTGAATGGGGCGTCTGCGTTCACAGTCGGCCGGACGCCGCGTTATAGTCGGCCACCGTGTTTTTATTCTTCCGACCTGCGTGCCGCATGTCGGCGTTACCGTTCGAGGAATTGCAGATGAAGTTCGAAGGCACCAGCGCATACGTCGCCACCGATGACCTGAAGCTGGCCGTCAACGCCGCCATCACCCTGGAGCGGCCGCTGCTGGTCAAGGGCGAACCGGGCACCGGCAAGACCATGCTCGCCGAGCAACTGGCCGAGTCCTTCGGCGCCAAGCTGATCACCTGGCACATCAAGTCCACCACCAAGGCCCACCAGGGCCTGTACGAGTACGACGCGGTCAGCCGCCTGCGCGACTCGCAACTGGGCGTGGACAAGGTGCACGACATCCGCAACTACCTGAAAAAGGGCAAGCTGTGGGAGGCCTTCGAGTCCGAGGAGCGGGTGATCCTGCTGATCGACGAGATCGACAAGGCCGATATCGAGTTCCCCAACGATCTGTTGCAGGAACTCGACAAGATGGAGTTCTACGTCTACGAAATCGACGAGACCATCAAGGCCAAGCAACGCCCGATCATTATCATTACCTCCAATAACGAGAAAGAGCTGCCGGACGCCTTCCTGCGCCGCTGCTTCTTCCACTACATCGCCTTCCCCGACCGCACCACCCTGCAGAAGATCGTCGACGTGCACTACCCGGACATCAAGAAGGACCTGGTCAGCGAAGCGCTGGACGTGTTCTTCGACGTGCGCAAGGTGCCGGGCCTGAAGAAGAAGCCTTCGACTTCCGAGCTGGTGGACTGGCTCAAGCTGCTGATGGCCGACAACATCGGCGAAGCGGTGCTGCGCGAGCGCGATCCGACCAAGGCCATCCCGCCCCTGGCCGGCGCCCTGGTGAAGAACGAGCAGGATGTCCAGTTGTTGGAGCGCCTGGCGTTCATGAGCCGTCGCGGCACCCGTTAAGAGGGCATTGCCATGCTGCTCAACCTGTTCAATGAAATGCGCGCGGCCAAGGTGCCGGTGTCGGTGCGCGAGCTGCTGGACCTGATCAACGCGCTCAAGCAGCGCGTGACCTTCGCCGACATGGACGAGTTCTATTACCTGTCGCGGGCGATCCTGGTGAAGGACGAACGGCATTTCGACAAGTTCGACCGGGCGTTCGGCGCCTACTTCAACGGCCTGGAGAAACTCGACGACCACTTGCAGGCGCTGATTCCCGAGGATTGGCTGCGCAAGGAATTCGAGCGCTCCCTGACCGAAGAGGAACGGGCGCAGATCCAGTCCCTGGGCGGGCTGGACAAGCTGATCGAAGAGTTCAAGAAGCGCCTGGAAGAACAGAAGGAACGCCACGCCGGCGGCAACAAGTGGATCGGCACCGGCGGCACCAGCCCCTTCGGTTCCGGCGGCTTCAACCCGGAAGGCATCCGCGTCGGCGACGCCGGCAAGCGCCAGGGCAAGGCAGTGAAGGTCTGGGACCAGCGCGAGTACAAGAACCTCGACGACCAGGTCGAGCTGGGCACCCGCAATATCAAGGTGGCCCTGCGCCGGCTGCGCAAGTTCGCCCGCCAGGGCGCGGCGGACGAGCTGGATATCGACGGCACCATCGACCACACCGCCCGCGACGCGGGCCTTTTGAATATCCAGATGCGCCCGGAACGGCGCAACAACATCAAACTGCTGTTGCTGTTCGACATCGGCGGCTCGATGGACGCCCACGTGAAGATCTGCGAAGAGCTGTTCTCCGCGTGCAAGACCGAGTTCAAGCACCTGGAGTACTTCTATTTCCACAACTTCATCTATGAATCGGTGTGGAAGAACAACCTGCGCCGCGGCTCGGAACGCACCTCGACCCAGGACCTGCTGCACAAGTATGGCGCCGACTACAAAGTGATCTTCGTCGGCGACGCCGCCATGGCGCCCTACGAAATCACCCAGGCCGGCGGCAGCGTCGAGCACTGGAACGAAGAAGCCGGCTACGTGTGGATGCAGCGCTTCATGGAGAAGTACAAGAAGCTCATCTGGATCAACCCCTACCCGAAAGACACCTGGGGCTACACCGCCTCGACCAACATCGTGCGCGACCTGATCGAAGACCAGATGTACCCGCTGACCCTGCGCGGGCTCGAAGAAGGAATGCGCTTCCTGTCCAAGTAAGCCGATCCCTGTAGCCGCTGCCGCGGGCTGCGAAGCAGACGTGCTCTTGAGTCTGCCTGAAGGCCCTTCGGGCCTTATCGCAGCCTTCGGCAGCGGCTACAGGGACCGCGAACACCTCAATACCCCAACCATGCACAATCCATGTAGCCGCTGCCGAAGGCTGTGGTCGGCTGCGAAGCAGACGTGCTCTTGAGTCTGCCTGAAGGCCCTTCGGGCCTTATCGCAGCCTTCGGCAGCGGCTACAGGGACCGCGAACACCTCAATACCCCAGCCATGCACAATCTATGTAGCCGCTGCCGAAGGCTGCGCACGAGCGGCACGCTCGCGGCGATCTTGCTGGCGCCGGAGACCCTATGGGTCTTGCGCAGCCTCGCAAGCTCGGCAGCGGCTACAGGGGTATTCCGGGTCATACGAAACCGCGTAGAAACTCCACCTGCTGGCGGTGCGCCGTCTCTTGCACCACGGGCGTCAGCCGCACCTCGCTGCCCGGCAGGCATTGCGCCAATCGGGCCAGCGCCAGGGGCGTCAGGGCGCCCAGGCGCGGATAACCGCCGATGGTCTGCCGGTCGTTGAGCAACACGATCGGCTGGCCGTCCGGCGGCACCTGGATCGCCCCCAGGGGAATGCCTTCGGAAATCATCGGCGGCCCTTGATAACGCAGTTGCGGCCCCAGCAGGCGCATGCCCATGCGGTCGGCGCGGCTGTCCAGGGTCCAGGCGCTGTTGAAGGCGTCGAACAGGCTCTGGCCGCTGAACTGGCCGATCTGTGCCCCGAGAATCACCTCCAGCGGCGCCTTCGATTGCAGGTCCGGCAACTGCTTGCCGGACAGCGCCTTGAGGTTCACCCCGGCCCCGGAATACCCAAGCCGCGCGCCCTCGGCCAACGGCCGGCCGAAGCCGTCGAGCCCGCCCAGCTCCTCGCGGGCCACGCTGGCGCAACTGCCCAGCACTTTGGGCGCGTCGAAGCCGCCGGGCGCCGCCAGGTAGGCCCGCGCACCGAAAAACGGCTGGGTGAAGCGCAAGCGCTGGCCTTTTTGCAGGATAAAGCTGCGCCCCGGGCTCAGCGGGCGCTCATCGATAAAGGCGCCCAGGTCGGCGCCCGCCAGCGCCAGCAGGCACAGCTCTTCGGCCACCACACTGAAACCGCCGAGGGCGATCTCGATCACCGGCGCATACAGGGCGTTGTCCAGCAGCCAGTTGGCCCAGGACATCGACACCCAGTCCAATGCCCCGCCCTGGGTCACGCCCAGGTGGCGCACGCCAAACCGCCCGGCGTCCTGCAACAGGCACAGCGGCGTGCTGGCTTCAATGGTCAGACGGCTCATGCCGGCACCTCCAGGGGTGTGTCGTCGCCGCCCAGGCGGATGAACTCGGCGCGGTCCACCGCGGCGAAACGCACGCTGTCGCCCGGCTGCATCAGGCTGTAGCCGTCGCGCTCGCGGTCGAACAGACGGCTCGGGGTGCGGCCGATCAGGTTCCAGCCGCCCGGCGACACCACCGGATAAGCCGCGGTCTGGCGCTCGGCAATGCCCACGCTGCCCGCCGCCACGCGCTTGCGCGGCGTGTCCAGGCGCGGCGCGGCCAGCGCTTCGTCCACCAGCCCCATGAAGGCGAAGCCCGGGGCGAACCCCAGGGCGAACACCTGGTATTCGCGCCCGCTGTGGCGCGCGATCACTTCGCTCACCGACAGGCCGCTGCGTTTCGACAGCAGGCTCAGCTCGGGGCCGACGCTATGGTCGTACCAGACCGGCAGCACATGGCGTCGCCCGCCGGTGCGCGAATCGGGCGTGAGATCGGTCAGCGCCGTGTCGATCAGTTCCCTGGCCTGGGACGGGCTCAGGGCCGTCAGGTCGTAGTGCACCATCAACGTGGTGTAGGACGGCACCAGGTCGACCAACTGTCCGCCGAAGGCCGCCCGCAGACGTTCGCTGGCAGCGAGCATCCACGGCATGTTGGCTTCGGCGATCGCGTCGAACAGGCGCACCATCAGGCAGTCGATGGCCACCACTTCAAGGCGTATGTTCATGCTGGCAACTGCTGAAGGGCCGCGCGAATACGCTGCACGGCGGCCACCGAACTGGCGTTGTCGCCGTGCACGCACAGGGTATTGGCTTGCAGCTGCAAGGCACTGCCGTCGCTGGCCTGCAACGCCTCGCCGCGAGCGATGGTCAGCGCCTGGGCAATGATCGTCGCGCTGTCGTGATGCACCGCCCCCGGCAACTGCCGCGAAACCAGGTGGCCAGCACTGTCGTAGGCGCGGTCGGCGAAGGCCTCGAACCACAGGGTCACGCCGTATTCGTCGCCCAGGGCCTGGGCCGCGCGGTTGTCGCGAGTGGCCATGAGCATCAGCGGCAGCGTCTTGTCGTAGGCGGCCACGGCCTCGATCACCGCGCGCAGCTGCGCCGGCTTGGCCATCATGTCGTTGTACATGGCGCCATGGGGTTTGACGTAGCTCACCCGGCCGCCCTGGGCCCGGCAAATGCCGTCGAGGGCACCGATCTGGTAATGCAGCAGGTCTTGCAGTTCCTGGGCGCCGTAGGCCATGGACCGACGGCCAAAACCGGCCAGGTCCTGGTAGGCCGGGTGCGCGCCGACCCGCACGCCGTTGGCCAGGGCCAGGCCGACGGTCTTGCGCATGATGCTCGGGTCGCCGGCGTGGAAACCGCAGGCGATGTTGGCGCAATCGATGAACGGCATCACTTCGGCATCCAGGCCCATGGTCCAGTTGCCGAAGCTTTCGCCGATGTCGCAATTCAATAACAGGCGGCTCACGGTCAGTGCTCCTGTAGCTTTTGTCGTTTTGGCTGCGGGGAGGCCCACAGGTTATCAGTTAGCGCGCTTCGAGTTGCTTGCCGCGGGTTTCCGGCAGGCTCAGGGCGGCCAGGACCACGATGCCGTAGGACACCGCGGCGAACGTGCCGATGGCCGCGCCCAGCGGGATGTGCTGGCTGAGCAACCCGATCAGCAGCGGGAACAGGGCGGCCAGGGCCCGGCCGCTGTTGTAGCAGAAGCCCTGGCCCGAGCCGCGGATCCGCGTGGGAAACAGCTCGGTGAGGAAGGCGCCCATGCCGCTGAAGATTCCCGACGCGAAGAAGCCCAGGGGGAAGCCCAGCCACAGCATCACCGCGTTGCTCACCGGCATCTGGGTGTAGAGCAGGACGATGGTGAACGAGCCGGCGGCGAATAGGATGAAGTTCTTCTTGCGCCCCAGAACGTCCGTCAGATAAGCGCTGATCACATACCCCACATACGAGCCGAAGATCACCATGGCCAGGTAGCCGCCGGTGCTCAGCACGCTCAGGCCGCGTTCGGTCTTGAGAAAGGTCGGCAGCCAGAACGTGATGGCGTAGTAGCCACCCTGGGCACCGGCCGCCAGCAACGAGGCGCGCAAGGTGGTGCTGAGAATGCCGGGGGCGAAGATCTCGTAGAACCGCGCCGGATTGTCGGTGGTTTCACGGGCGCGGGTTTCCCGGTAGACCTCCGGGTCCTTGACCAGGCGGCGGACGAAAATCACGAAGATCGCCGGCAGGATGCCCAGCAGGAACAAGGCGCGCCAGGCGTCTTCCGGCGGCAGCAGGGAATACATCAGCGCATACAGCAGCGCCGTTACGCCCCAGCCCAGGGCCCAGCCGGACTGCACCATGCCCACCGCCTTGCCGCGGTTTTCGGCGCGGATCACCTCGCCGATCAACACCGCGCCGGCGGTCCATTCGCCGCCGAAACCGAAGCCCATCAGGGTCCGGGCGATCAGCAATTGCTCGTAGCTCTGGGCCAGGCCGCAGAGGAAGGTGAAGAAGGCGAACCAGAGCACGGTCAATTGCAGGGTGCGCACCCGGCCAATGCGGTCGGACAGGATGCCGGCGATCCAGCCGCCCAGGGCGGAGGCCAGCAAGGTGCTGGTGTGGATCAGGCCGGCCTCGGCGGAACTGATGCCCCAGAGCGCGATCAGGGTCGGGATGACGAAGCTGAGCATCTGCGTGTCCATGCCGTCCAGGCCGTAACCGGCCTTGCAGCTCCAGAACGTGCGACGCTCCTGCTGGTTGATGTCGCGGTACCAGTCGAAGGGACCGGCGCGGCCTTTGGCCTTGCTGGCGGCGAGCGTGTCGGGCGCACTCATGGCAAATCTCCACCTGAATTTTATTGGTATTGTTCTGGGCCCCGACGACGCTTATCGTGAGACGCAGCGATTCTTGGCGCCCGCGCCCCGCTCCGTCCAACTAATAAAAACCGCCTCCAGACATAAGAAAAGTTGATCGCATGAACTTGAAGTTTCTCGAAACCTTCGTCTGGGTGGCGCGCCTGAAAAGCTTTCGCCTGACCGCCGACAAGCTCTTCACCACCCAGGCGTCGATCTCCAGCCGCATTGCCGTGCTCGAGGGCGAACTGGGGGTGAAGCTGTTCCTGCGCGACTCGCGCGGCGTGACCATGACCCCGGAAGGCCTCAAGGTGCTCGACTACGCCGAGCAGATGATCGACACCATGCAGGCGCTCAAGCACTCGATCGAGACCCGTTCGAGCAAGGTCGGGCGGATTCGCATCGGCGTCATGGACACAGTGATCCACACCTGGCTCAGCCCGCTGGTGGCGCAGATGATGGACCACTACCCGCAGGTGGAAATCGAGCTGGTGGCCGACACCTCGCTGAACCTGTGCGACCAGTTGCAAAAGGGCTTTCTCGACCTGATCCTGCAAACCGACCTGTTGCGCCAGGAGTCCATTCGCAGCCTGGAACTGGCCAGCCACCCGATGGGCTGGATCGTCGCCAGCCACTCCCTCTACAACCGCGACTACGCCAACCTGGCCGAACTGGCCCGGGAACGCATCATCACCTACTCGAAGAATTCCCTGCCGCACCAGGACGTGCTCAGCCTGCTGCAGGCCAACGGCGTCAGCGCGCCACGGCTCAACTGCGTGAATTCGGTGTCGGCCATCACCCGCCTGCTGCGCGACGGCTTCGGCATCGGCGCCCTGCCGCCGGTGCTGGTCAGCGAAGAACTGGCCCGCGGCGAGCTGACCCTGCTGGGCATCGACCAGCGCCCGCCGAACTTGCAGGTGGTGGTGTCGTGGCGGGTGGGTGTGGAGTGGGCGGAAGACGTGGTGGTGCTGTGCCAGCAAGTGCTGGAGCGCTACGCACAGAAGGTCGGGGAAAACTACATCGTCCTGGCAAGCTGACCCCGTGTAGCCACTGCGGCAGGCTGCGCACGACCGCGAAGCAGGTGTCGCCCTTCAGATCGCAAGAGGTCCTGCGGACCTTACGCAGCCTTCGGCAGCGGCTACATCACAACCCCTTCAAATCGCGCTCTTCGATCGGCCGGCTCTGGCGCAGGCGCTTGCCACCGAGCACCACCCAGTCGATCAGGCGGTACAGGCATTCCAGGCCGAACGACAGCAGCAAGGCGCCGCTCATTGCCCAGGTCATCGCCTCCGGGGTCAGCAGGATCTGATAGCTGTAGCCGTTCCAGGTTTCCTTGCGGATGTCCGGGTCGGCGGCCAGCACCACTTGCAGCAGGCGGATGTACCACGGGCCCTGCATGGCCTGGAACTGCTTGTCCAAGGCATGCTGGCGAACGAGCAAGGTGCTCAGGCTGTCGGCGTCGCTGCGGAACACCGGATCCTCGCTGGCCCGATAGTGGCCGACCAGCGCCTGCAGATCGCCCTTGAAGAACTGGTTGGCGGTGCCCTGGAACCCTTGCAGGCTGGCCTGAGCCTCGATCAGATGAGCCTCGACGCGCTTGGCGTAATCGTTGATGAACCCCGGCACCTGGACCCCGACCAACAGGCCCGCCGCAAACAACACCAGCCGCAGATAACTGAGCAACATAGGGATGTCCTTATTCGGTCTGGCCGTGAGCGACGCACTCGCCGCGCCGCCATAGGCTCCATTGGCCCGGCTCGTAGCGAGTCCAGGTTTCGTTTTCGGTCAAGGGTTCGGTGGCGATCACCGTCACCACGTCGTTGGGCGTGGTTTCGGCCTGGAAGTCGACGATCACATCGACGTCCTTCAAGCGCGCCGGGCCAAAAGGCGCGCGGCGGGTGATCTGCGCCAGCTTGGTCGAGCAATAGCAAAACAGCCAGTCGCCGTCGCTGAGCAGGCAATTGAACACGCCCTTGCTGCGGTATTCGGCGCAAGCGGCGACCAGCGACGGCAGCAGTTCCTCGACCTCCACCGGCTCGGGAAACGCCGTGCGCACGCGGTTCAGCAGGTCGCAAAACGCCGCTTCGCTGTCGGTATCGCCCACCGGACGATAGAAGCTGGCGGCCGGCTGGAAGCCCGCCAGTTGGCCGTTGTGGGCAAAACACCAATTGCGCCCCCACAGCTCGCGCACGAACGGATGGGTATTGGACAGGCAGACCTTGCCGACGTTGGCCTGGCGAATATGGCCGATCACCACCTCGCTCTTGATCGGGTAGCGCTGCACCAGATTGGCCACTTCCGACTCGCTGCTCGCCGCCGGGTCCTGGAACAGGCGCAGGCCGCGCCCCTCGTAGAACGCGATGCCCCAGCCGTCGCGGTGCGGGCCGGTACGCCCGCCGCGCTGCATCAGCCCGGTGAAGCTGAAGACGATATCGGTCGGTACATTGGCGCTCATGCCCAATAACTCACACATGCTCGGACTCTCGCTTCAATGCGGGTTACAGGCGCGGTTCGATCCGCGAGCGTTGGGGGGCGTCGGGCACTGGCGGGCGGCCATAACGATCGGCGCCGGCGCCGCCGAAAGGCTGGTCGTCCGGCTCCTCGGCGCGGACCGCGTCCTTCGCGGCTTGCGCCTGTTCCTTGCGGGCCCTGGAGGCACGTTCGATCGGCCAGCGGATCAGGACGAGCACCAGGTACAGGCCAAAGGCGATCATGCCGTACATGAACAGGTCGGAAACCGCGCGCCAGGCGTTGTTGCCGACCTTGAACAGCATGTCCAGGGCCGTGATGGCCACGGCCGGGGCGACCATGTCCTTGACCGGGTCGACGATGGTCGGGCTGAACAGCAGCACCGCCACCAGGATCCGCAGCGGCTCGCGCAGCCAGCGCCACATCCAGCGGGTCAGGCGCATCCACACCAGCAGGCAGCCCAAGGCGGCGAAGGCATAAAGCCCCCAGGCGATCAGATAGTCGTTCTCGGTCATGGTGTCCATGGCAAGGCAGGCAAAGAGGCGCTTATGATAACGACTTTTCGCATGCCAGGCTGCACCGCTGTCTGCCACGCCCTTAATTGTCACCGCCCCGAGAGCCCTCCATGCCCGTATCCGCCCACGTCACCCGCGCCCCGATTGCCCGCAAGGCCGAAGGCCAGGACCCGTACGCCTGGCTCCAGGAGCGCGACACCGATGCCGTGCTCGACTACCTGAAAGCCGAAAACAGCTACCAGGAAGCCGCCCTCGCCGACCAGGCCGCGCTGCGCGAAACCCTGTTCCAGGAAATCAAGGGGCGGATCCTCGAGACCGACCTGTCCCTGCCTTCCCCCTGGGGGCCTTACCTGTATTACACCCGCACCACCGCCGGCGACGAATACGCCCGCCACTACCGCTGCCCGCGCCCGGCCGACGACAGCCTGAGCGTCGACGAAAGCCAGGAACAGCTGCTGCTGGACCCGAACGCGCTGGCCAACGGCGGCTTCTTTTCCCTCGGTGCCTTCAGCATCAGCCCCGATCACCAGCGCCTGGCCTACAGCCTCGATACCAGCGGCGAAGAGGTCTACACCCTGTTCGTCAAGGAGCTGTCCAGCGGCAAGGTCAGCGAGCTGGACTTCGCCGATTGCGACGGCAGCATGACCTGGGCCAACGACAGCCTGACCCTGTTCTTCGGCGAGCTGGACGACACCCACCGCCCGCACAAGCTGTTCCGCTATCGCCTGGACGGCACCGCCGCCGAGGAAGTGTTCCACGAGCCGGACGGACGTTTTTTCCTCCACTGCTACCGTTCGAGTTCCGAAAAGCAGCTGCTGCTGTCCCTGGGCAGCAAGACCACCAGCGAAGCCTGGGTGCTCGACGCCGCGCAGCCGCAGCAGGCCTTCAGTTGCCTGGCGCCGCGGCGCGAACACCATGAATACGACGTCGACCACGGCCTGCTCGACGGCCAGTGGACCTGGTTTATCCGCAGCAACCGCGACGGCATCAACTTCGCCCTCTACCAGGCACCGGACCAGGGCCACGCGCCGGTCGAGGCCGACTGGCAGAACCTGATCCCCCACAACGCCAGCGTGATGCTCGAAGGCCTGAGCCTGAATGCGTCGGCCATGACCCTGAGTCTGCGCGAAGGCGGCCTGCCGATCATCGAGGTACGCCCCGAAGGCCAACCGGCCTATCGCGTGCAACTGCCGGACGCGGCCTACAGCCTGCACGTGCAGAACAGCCTGGAATTCGCCAGCCAACGCATCCGCCTGCGCTACGAGGCGCTGAACCGCCCGGCGCAGATCCGCCAGCTGGAGTTGGCCGGCGGCGAACAGGAAGTCCTCAAGGAAACCCCGGTGCTGGGCGCCTTCGACCCGGATGCCTATGTCAGCCAGCGCCTGTGGGCGACGGCAGCCGACGGCACCCAGGTCCCGATCAGCCTGGTGATCAAGCGCGAGGCCCTGGGCCGGCCGGCCCCGTTGTATCTCTACGGCTACGGCGCCTACGGCGAAAGCCTCGACCCGTGGTTCTCCCATGCCCGCCTGAGCCTGCTGGAACGCGGCGTGGCCTTCGCCATCGCCCATGTGCGCGGCGGCGGCGAGTTGGGCGAAGCCTGGTACCGCGCCGGCAAGCAGGAACACAAGCAGAACACCTTCAGCGACTTTATCGCCTGCGCCGAACACCTGATCGCCCAGGGCCTGACCACCTCCGAGCAACTGGCTATCAGCGGCGGCAGCGCCGGCGGCCTGCTGATCGGCGCAGTGCTCAACCAGCGCCCGGAACTGTTCAAGGTCGCCATCGCCGAAGTGCCGTTCGTCGATGTGCTCAACACCATGCTCGACCCCGACCTGCCGCTGACCGTCACCGAGTACGACGAGTGGGGCAACCCCGAGGAACCCGAGGTGTATGAGCGGATCAAGGCCTATGCGCCCTACGAGAATATCGAGGCCAAGGCCTACCCGGCGACCCTGGTGATCGCCGGCTACAACGACAGCCGCGTGCAGTACTGGGAAGCGGCCAAGTGGGTAGCCCGGTTGCGCGCCAGCAAGACCGACGACCACCTGCTGCTGCTCAAGACCGAACTGGGCGCCGGCCATGGCGGCATGAGCGGGCGTTACCAGGGATTACGTGACGTAGCACTCGAATATGCATTTGTTTTCAAGATTCTGGGCATCGCCTGAGGAACTCCGGCCGGCGCTCCTGTCTTAACCCGGGAGCGCCGGTTCCCGGCCCTGCCGCAAACGCCCGGAACCGCAACAGCCCCAAGAAAAAGACCGTGACGATATGCCCGAACCCACCTTGTTGAACAAAGAAATCCGCGACTGGCTGATGGATTGCGGACTGTTCGATCAACTCCTGCCGGCCGACTTCAACGCCGCCGCCGGCTATTTCAGCATCAGTAGCATCGCCCAGGGCCAGGCGATTTTCCGCGAAGGCGACGCCGGCAGCTTCATGTGCATCATCCATTCCGGCCAGGTGGCGGTGCAGAAAACCAACGGCGAAGGCCAGTGCGTGACCATCGCCACCCTGCGCAGCGGCCGGGCCTTCGGCGAAATGGCGGTGCTCGACGGCGAGCGGCGTTCGGCCACCTGCGTGGCCGCCAGCGATTGCCGGTTGCTCAACCTGGGCAAGGACTCGCTGGAAAAAATGCTCAACGACGCGCCGAAGATCGCCGCGAAAATCATCCGCGCCCTCGCCGTCTCGCTGTCCAAACGCCTGCGCATGGCCGACGGGCAGTTGCTGTCGCAACAGGTCTAGCCGCCCGGCGTTTTGGCTTTCGTCTCGTTCTGCTGCAAACCCGGCAGCGGCTGGTCCTTCGGCGGCTTGGGCATGTCGATCGGCGGCAGCAACGGCGCGCCGCCCGCGGCTCCGGCCTTGGGGGTGCTGGGGGGCGTGACCTGCGGATAAGGGGTCGGGGTCGCAGTGCCGGGCGAGCCGACGGTGGGCACCGGCGTCACGGGTACGGCCAGCGGTTCGTCGGCGTGCCCGGCGCTCATCGCCAGCGCCGCACTTATCGAGAGCGCTGCCTGGGCAATGACCGTTAGAATAGTGCGCTTCATCAATGGCTCCATCGCTATTGTCAGCCCTCAGGCTACTCCCAACCGGGCCGGTTTGCCTTCCTCATTGAGACCCTCATGAAACGTTTCGTTCTGCTGGACACCACACCGATTCCCGAAACTGGCGGAGCCTTGTGCCTGTTCGAGTACGGCGAGGATTTTGTCATCAAGATCCAGGGCGGCGACGGCGGGCAATTGATGAACACGCGCATGCACGGTTCCGAAGACGCCCTGGCCGAGATCCCTTGCCGCAAGGTCGCCGGGCGCCCGAATTCGCGGGTGCTGATCGGCGGCCTGGGCATGGGCTTCACCCTCGCCTCGGCCCTCAAGCACCTGGGCAAGAGCGCCGAAGTGGTGGTCGCCGAACTGGTGCCGGGGGTGGTGGAATGGAACCGTGGGCCGCTGGGGGAAAAATCCGGCCGGCCGTTGCTCGACCCGCGCACTGTGATCCGCCAGGAAGACGTGGCCAAGGTGCTGCAGGCCGAACCCCAGGGGTTCGACGCGATCATGCTCGACGTCGACAACGGCCCCGAAGGCCTGACCCAGAAAGCCAACAGCTGGCTGTACTCCGCCGCCGGGCTGGCGGCCTGCGCCCGGGCGCTGCGGCCCAAGGGCGTACTGGCCGTTTGGTCGGCCAGCGCCGACAAACAGTATTCCGACAAGCTGCGCAAGGCCGGTTTCAAGGCCGAGCAAGTGCAGGTCTTCGCCCATGGCAACAAGGGCACCCGCCACACCATCTGGATTGCCGAGAAGCTCAAGGCCTGAGCTAAACTTGGCGCATAACCGTCATCAGTCTTTGCATAAAGGTGAACCCATGAGTTCGACCAACACCTCCAAACTGGACCGCATCCTCGCCGACGCCCAGCGCGACCGCGAGATGGGCTACCGCGACAAGGCCCTGAAGATGTACCCGCATGTCTGCGGACGCTGCGCCCGCGAGTTCTCCGGCAAGCGCCTGAGCGAACTGACCGTGCACCACCGCGACCACAACCACGACAACAACCCGCAGGACGGTTCCAACTGGGAACTGCTGTGCCTGTACTGCCACGACAACGAACACTCGCGCTACACCGACCAGCAATACTTCGGCGAGGGCTCCCTGAGCACGCCGAAAGTCGCCAAGGCCACCCACAACCCCTTCGCCGCCCTGGCCGGGTTGATGAAGAAAGACGACGAGTAACCTTGCGGGCACAGCGTCGCCTGTACCGTTCCTTCGTGAGCAAGCTCGCGCCTACGGGTATTGCGTAAACCTTGTAGGAGCGAGCTTGCTCGCGATGGCAGCAGCCAGGACGCCACTGCCCAAGCGCCTCACGCCCCCTCGTCCAATCCCCGTATAATCGCGTTTTTTTCTCCAAGGCTCCCCGCTCGTGGCAAACAAAAGGTACAGCTGCATCGGTTTGTATAACCCCAAGTCGCCGGAGAACGTCGGTTCGGTGATGCGCGCCGCCGGCTGCTATGGCGTCGCGTCGGTGTTCTACACCGGCAAGCGCTATGAACGGGCTCGCGACTTCGTCACCGACACCAAGAAGGTCCACCAGGACATTCCGCTGATCGGCATCGACGACCTGAAGAAGATCCTGCCCCTGGGCTGCGTGCCGGTAGCGGTGGAGTTGGTGGAAGGCGCCCGCTCGCTGCCGGAATACACCCACCCGGATCGCGCGTTGTATATCTTCGGCCCGGAAGACGGCTCCCTGGACAAGGACATCCGTGACTGGTGCGAGGACGTGGTGTACATCCCGACCACCGGTTGCATGAACCTCGCCGCCACCGTCAACGTGGTGCTTTACGACCGCCTGGCCAAGGGCAACAACACCCGCTCCGGTCCCAAGTTCTGAGTGCGCCCCGCGCAAGCCGAACATTCGATGGAACGCGCGCCGCGCCTGGGCAGTCAGTTTTATATCCAGCCCTTCGGAGACCGATCATGAGCGACAGCAAACAGCTAGAACGCATCGAAAGCACCCCGTTCCAGACCCCGCCCGCCCAGAACGTACAAGGCTGGGAGCGTATCGGCTCGCTGGCCGGCGGCGTGGTGATGGTCGGCAAGGGCCTGCGCCGCGGCGGGGTGTTCGGCTTGATCCAGGTGGCCATCGGCGGCGTCGCCCTGGCCCGCGGCATCACCGGCCACAGTTCGGCGAAAAGCCTGCTGGAGAAAAGCCGCCAGGACATGAACAACGTGCGGGCCAGGATCGAACGCGCCGGCGCGGAGCTGAAAAGCCTCAAGGCCAATGCCGAGGCGGCGACCCGTACCGCCACGGTGACCGGCGACGATTCGCTGAAATCGCCCAAGGCCGGGGTTTGAGCGGTAGCCTCGAACCCGGCGGAGGATGAACCGGCGCTATCGCGAGCAAGCTCGCTCCTACAGGTCTTGCGCAATCCCCTATAGAAGCGAGCTTGCTCGCGATGACCGCAAAGCGGTCGACTCCACTAGCGCAACAAGTCGCTGTCGAGCACCTTCGACGAATCCCCCAGCACGCTTTCACTGAGCTTGACGAACGCTTCGGAGTCGACGCTTTCCAGGCGCATCAACGCCCGTGTCACGTCGTCCAGCGAGCGCTTGTTGCGGGTTTTCAGGCGAATCTCCCGGTCCAGCTCCTGCAACAACAGTACCGCCCTGGCCACCGCCGCCGCGTCCACCTGTTCGCCGCGCAGGCTGGTGACGTCGTGGCTGTTCTTGGCCAGACGCGCCTGCAAGGCCTGGTAACGCTCGTCGCTCATGCCGCCAGCGCGGCGCAGCAACTCGATGGCGTAGTACTCCGCCAGCCCTTCGCCGATCCAGTCGCTGCGCTGGCTGTCGTTGATCCGCGCAAAGGTCTGGATCACCTCGCGCAACAGCGGGCTGGTACCGTTTTCGCTGACCAGCGGCAAACGACTGTGCAGGTACAGCGAATCGTGCCCGGACAGGCTGCCGCGCCACATCGGGTCGGCCGCGCCGACGATCAGCAATTTGCCCGGATGGCGGGGAAAGGTCGCCTGGATCTGCGGCCAGACGAAGGTCAACAGCGTCAGCACATCCATGCGCCGCATACCCTGCCCTTGCGGCGAGGCCACCGTGACTTCGGTCTCCCCCAAGCGGGTACGGCGGCTGCCCAGCGTGCCGGCCAGCATCCAGCCGGTAGGCCGGTCGAACAGGCGTGCGGGGTTATCGATGCGGAAACGGTTCTTGCCGATCCGCGGCCAGGCGGTTTCCACGCTTTTCCAGCCGGCGGGCAGCTCGAACTCCAGGCGCGACACCAGCTCGACGCCGTCCTGTTGATCGAGACGGGCCGCCGGCACCAGCGCGTCGCCGCGCCATAAGGCCCAATGCGCGGTCATGCGGCTGTCGAAACTGTCTTTTTTCAGGCTGTGGCTGATCCGCACCCGGTAGCTCAAGCTGGCCTTGCCGCTGGCCGGGCGCCACACCCCACGCTGGGCGGCGGAAGGCGTGGCCGGGTCGGACTGCCACTGGCCATCGGCCTTGAAGTCGCTGTAGTCGCCGTTCCTGCCCAGGTCGAAATCCAGGCTGCGGACCGCCGCGCCGTCGGCCAGGGTCAGGCGCACCTGTGCCTGGTCGCTCTGCGGCAGCAAGCGCACGTGATAATCCAGATCGACTTTCGTTGCCGCCCAGCCTGGCGCGCCGATTGCCAGCAGCCAGCCGGCCAGCGCCAGCCTTGCCCCCACAGCCATACACACTCCTTCGTGAATCACAGCTTGAACGCGCCCGGCGTCAGCCGGCGCGGAAAATCAGGTGATCTTCCCAGTCCTCTTCGGCCACGCTGCCTTCGGCGAGCATGCGTCCGGATTGGGAAATCCGCTCGTGGTGCACCGCATCGCAGTCACCGCACACCAGGTGATGCCAGAGCGGCAGGTCCTTGCCTTCGCTGACCAGGCGATAACCGCAGGTCGGCGGCAGCCACTTGAATTCGTCGGCCTTGCCCGGGGTGAGCTGGATGCAGTCCGGCACCGCATCGCGGCGGTTGGCGTAATCGCTGCACTGGCAGGTCTTCAGGTCCAGCAGTTTGCAGGCGATGCGCGTGTAGTAGACGCTGTTGTCCTCTTCGTCCTCGAGCTTCTGCAGGCAGCACAGGCCACAACCATCGCACAACGACTCCCACTCCTCCTGATCGAGTTGTTCGAGGGTTTTGCGTATCCAGAAGGGTTCGACTTTGGCGGCCATGGTTCGGGTAATCGGTATCGGACAGTGAAAAGGCCGCCAGTCTAGTGCCCCGGGCCCCGCGGGCCAAGCACTGGCGACTGTCGGTAACGGACTACTTGTCAGGCGACATGCCGCGCAGTAGTTTTGCTCGTCGGACAGACCCATGCCTGGGTGCCATTAGCGCTCGACCGCGCTGCCCCCGGCAAACCG
This sequence comes from Pseudomonas chlororaphis, assembly GCF_001921865.1. Taxonomy (GTDB): domain Bacteria; phylum Pseudomonadota; class Gammaproteobacteria; order Pseudomonadales; family Pseudomonadaceae; genus Aquipseudomonas; species Aquipseudomonas chlororaphis_D. Next base: position 302,367 of record NZ_MSCT01000006.1, on the reverse strand, counting down.
TAAAGGGTCAGGAAAACCCCATCGCCCAGCCCAACTGCGCTCGTCGGGTTCCCCACCGTTCATTCTCAAACGTAGCCAGGAATCTCTTTCATGAGCGCCAATCCCCGCGTTGCCGAGTACGCCATCCACCCACAGTTCACCGATCGCTGGTCGCCGCGCGCCTTTACCGGCGAAGCGATCCCCGAGGAAACCCTGCTGAGCTTCTTCGAAGCCGCGCGCTGGGCGCCGTCGGCCTACAACTCACAGCCATGGCGCTTCCTGTACGCGCGCCGCGACACGCCGAACTGGGAACGTTTCCTCGGCCTGCTCAACGAGTTCAACCGCGGCTGGGCGCAGCACGCCTCGGCGCTGGTGATCGTGATCTCGAAAACCACCTTCACCGCCCCCGGCGCCAGCGAGGAAAGCCCGGCCCTGTGGCACACCTTCGACACCGGTTCGGCCTGGGGCCACCTGGCCCTGCAAGCCAGCATCAGCGGCTGGCACACCCACGGCATGGCCGGCTTCGACCAGGAACTGACCCGCAAGGAATTGAAGATTCCCGAAGGTTACGCCCTGCATGCCGCCGTGGCGGTCGGCAAGCTGGGTGACAAGGCGAGCCTGGCCGAGTACCTGCAGGCCCGCGAAGCGCCAAGCCCGCGCCGCCCGCTGAACGAAACCGCGGCCGAAGGCGACTTCAGCCTGTAAGGATGCAATCCCCGTAGCCGCTGCCGCAGGCTGCGTACGATCTGGGCGGCATTCTGACGCCGCGGGCGCCGATCTTGAGATCGCCAGAGGTCCTGCGGACCTTGCGCAGCCTTCGGCAGCGGCTACAGGATTCGCGAAGCCATGCAAAAGGGGCGCTCAGCCCCTTTTTACATGGACCTCAGTAGCCCCGGGCGAAATCCACTTCGCCGCGCAACGTCGCCTTGGCCTGATAGGCCCGCAGGTTGTCGACGAACAGCTGCGCCATCAGGGTCGGCGAGGTCGGCGCCGAACTGTGACCGGTCAGCAGCAAGCCCCAGGCGGTCCAGAACGGATGGCGCTGCGGCAACGGTTCCTGACGGCAGACATCGATCACCGCCCCCGCCAGATGGCCTTCCTTCAAGGCATCCACCAGGTCCGCATCGACCACCGCGACGCCGCGGCCGACGTTGATGAACAGGCCGGTCGGCTTGAATTGCTTGAACAGCGCCGCGTCGTACAGGTCATGGGTATGCGGCGTGTTGGGCAGCAGGTTGACCACATAATCCGCCTCGCCGACCAGGCGCCCCAGGTCCGACAGCGCCGCCACTTCAATGAACGGCGCCTGCTCCCGGGCTTCGCTGGCGATGCCGTACAGCTCGACGCCAAAGGGCAGCAGGAACTGCGCCACGCTCAGACCGATATCGCCGGCGCCGACGATCAGCACCTTGCGCCCGGCCAGGCTCTGGCCGGTGCGATTGTCCCATTTGCGCTCGACCTGGCTGACCAGCCGCGCGAGCACTTCGCGTTCGTGGCCGAGCATGTAGGTGAGCACGTATTCGGCCATGACCTGGCCGAAGATCCCCACGGCGCGGGTCAGTCGGTAGTGGCGCGGCAGGCCGTCGGCGAGCAGCGGAGTGATGCCCGCCCAGGTCGATTGCAGCCACTGCGGCTGATGGCCCTGGCGCAACAGGGTAGCCAGCAGGTCCGGCTGGCCGAGCCATACCGGGCAATCCACGGCCAGCTTCGACAATTCGGCGGAGTCGCCGCTGGTCAGCACTTCCAGGTCAGGCGCCAGCTGACGCAACAAACGGGCATAAATAGCGTGATCGTGTTCGGCAATCAGAACGCGCATGGTTCAAACCTTAAAAAACGGTACAAGCGGCCGCCGACAGAATATCGCTCCATCGATCGCGGCAGCCGCCAGAGGGTGTCGGTTCCATTTTCAACGATGCCCCGGACAGGGCGTCTACAGGTATCCGTCAGACCGGATCATTACGGCGCAGCAACTCTTCGGGCAAGTGTTCGATGTACTCGTCCTCGGTCGGCGGCATCTGCAGGTGGTAACCCTGCTGGTCGAGGTTCTCCAGCACCTGGTGAATGTCCTCGCGCGACAGCTTGCGCTCCGGGGTCAGCACCAGGTCGAAGGCATGCTGCGGCTTGCCGAACGCCAGCAGCAGGTTTTCCGGTACGCGTTCCAGGGCGTCGCTCTTGAGCACGTAGAGGTACATCTCGTTCTTGCGCGGGCTTTTGTAGATGGAGCAGATACGTTTCATGGCTGTTCTCCGGCGGCGGCCAGGCTGTCGAGCAGCGCCTGGCCCATCAACTCGCGGCGCCAGCCACGCAGCGAATCGGGCAATTGGTAGGGTCCGTTGGGGAAGCCGCTCTTGAGCAGGCTTTCCAGGGTTTTCTTGCGCAGCATCAGTTCCGGGACGATGCCCAGGCGTTCGGCTTCGGCCTGGCCCACGGCGCGCAGGCGCTTGAGCAGGGCCGAGGCTTCCATCGGCAACGGCTCGGCGACGGCAGGCGGCCACTGGTCAGGGCCGACACTGCCGGCACGCTTGATCAGGTCCAGCAGGAACTCGCCGTCCTGGCGCACGGTACGCGGATGCATGTCTTCGATTTTCGCCAGGGCGCCGAGGCTGTCCGGCTGGGTCTTGGCCAACGGCCACAGCGAATGCTCGCGGATGATGCGGTTGCGCGGCAGGTCCCGCGCCCGCGCCTCGCGTTCGCGCCAGGCACAGAGCTCACGCAGCACCGCCAGTTGCGCGCGGGACAGTTTCCAGGCCAGCTTGGCCTCGCGGTACAGCTCGTACGGGTCGATCTCGCGACGCAGGTTGGCCACCAGCTCGGCACCGTCCTCCAGCACCCACTGGTATTTTTCCGCGGACAGTTTCGGCCGCAGGCGGGTGAACACTTCGGCCAGGTGCACGGCGTCTTCGGCGGCGTAGCTGACCTGGGTTTCCGACAGCGGGCGTTGCAGCCAGTCGGAACGGGTTTCGCCCTTGGGCAACTCGATGCCCAGCACTTCCTGGACCAGCCGCGAATAGCCCATAGAGAAACCCAGGTTCAGGTAGCCGGCCGCCAGTTGCGTGTCGAACAGCGGCGCCGGCAGGCTGCCGGTCAGGCGCAGCAGGACTTCGAGGTCCTCGCTGCAGGCATGCACCACCTTGACCACCGTGCTGTTCTCCAGCAAGGCCGCCAGCGGCTGCCAGTCGTCGATGGTCAAGGGGTCGATGAGGTAAGCGCGTTGGCCATCGCCGACCTGCAACAGGCCGGCGATCGGGTAGAAGGTGTCGACCCGCATGAATTCGGTGTCGAGGGCGACGAATGGCAGCTGCTGCCACTCGGTGCAGAATTGACCGAGGCTATCGTTGTCGCGAATCCAGTGAATATCGATGGCCACACGGCTCTCCCTTGAAGAATGGCGCGCAGTATATATCGCCCTAGGCGATTTCTGAGCATTCACTCGACAAGAGCCTGCGCGAAATCGGCACCCGGGCCACAAGAATAGTCCGGGAGCGGGCAGCTAGCCCTGTTTGCGCAGGACGTAGACCCGCCACGCGGCACAGCCGGGAATGAAATCCTGGTGGCTGAGCACCTCGAACCCGGCGTCCTTGAACTCGCTCTCTATCCCTGCCCTGCTGATCGGCACCCGCGCTACCGGTTGCAGTTGCAGGGCGCTGTTGCCCGGCAGCCAGTCCTGTACGGCCTTGAAACGACTGTCGATACGCACCGCCAGGATCACCGAGTCGCGGCTGACCCGGTGGAATTCGCGCAGCAACGCCAGGCGCGCTTCGCTGCTGGCGACGTGGGGGAACAGTTGCAGGCAGACGATGCAGTCCACCGCATTGGCCGACAGGCCGATGCTGAACGACGAGCTCTGAAAGGTCCTGACCCGGTTGAGCAGGCTGCTCGGGTGATGGGTCCGGGCATGAGTGAGCATGTCCTGGGACGGGTCCGCCGCCAGGATCACCCGGTTGCCGTGTTCGCCCAGCACCGGCCAGAAACGCCCGGCGCCGCAGGCCACGTCCAGGATCAGGCCCGGCTCGCCCGCCACCTTCAACGCCCGGCGAACCAGGCGTTCGTCCCGCCACAACGACAACCGCCGCCCCAGCCCGAGCGGACGTTCGTCGCCGCAGACGCGCGCGTGCGCCTGGTCGTAGCGCCTGGCGAACTCAAGCTCGATAGGGGATGGCGGGTGCGCGGACATGGAGGTGCTGGCTCTTGTAGGTAGCGGATGGAAAACAGCTTACAGCCCGGGTCGTGAAAAAAAGGTCGAACGCCGCTCAAGGCTTCATTGCCGCGCCAGCACGCCGTCGACCACGCTGCCGCGACAGCCGGCGAACAGGTCCAGGCCAGGCTTGTACACCTGGCTGTCGACCTCCAGCAGCCCGAGCATCGAATGGAACAGGTTGTCCTGGCTCAGCGGTTTTTCCCGGCTCTGTTGCAGGCAATGGGTGTCCACCGAGAACGCCTTCTGATAGCTGTCCGAGAACCAGGCCAGCATCGCCACATGTTTTTGCTGCGACGGCGCGAGCATGTAGGGCGTGCCATGCAGGAACAGGTTGTATTCGCCCAGGGACTCGCCGTGGTCCGACAGGTAGAGCATGGCGGTATCGACCTTCTCCTGGTTGCGGCGCAGCAGGTCGATCAGGGTCGACAGCACATGGTCGGTGTACACCAGGGTGTTGTCGTAACCGTTGACGATGCTCTCGCGGCTGCAATTGTTCAGGGCATTGCTCTGGCACACCGGGGTGAAGCGCTCGTACTCCTTGGGATAACGCTTGAAGTACTCTGGACCGTGGCTGCCCATCTGGTGCAGGACCAGCACGGTGTCCTTGTCCAGAGTATCGATAAAATGCTGCAGGCCCTGCAGCAGGATCTCGTCGCGGCATTCGCTGTTGGCGCAAAGCGCCGGGTCCTTGAGGTTGCTGACGTCGTCGAGGGTGACCCGGTCGCAAGTGCCCTTGCAGCCGGACTGGTTGTCCCGCCAGATCACGTCGATCCCGGCACGCTTGAGCACGTCCAGCAGCCCCTCGCTGTTCCTGGCCTTGGCGGCGTCGTAGTTCTTGCGCCCCATGTCGGAGAACATGCAAGGCACAGACACCGCGGTCTCGGTGCCACAGGAGGTCACGTCGGTGAAGGCGATCAGGCCTTGTTCCTGGCTGAGTTTCGGTGTGGTGTCGCGCTCGTAGCCCAGGATGCCGAAGTTTTCGGCCCGGGCACTTTCGCCGACCACCAGCACCGTCAGCGATTTGCGCGCATGCCCCTGCCAGGTCGGATTGCGCTGGGCGTCTTCGCCGATCTTGACGAATGGCTGGCGCGCCGACACCACCTGCTCGCGCAGGTAGCCGATGGAAGCCCCCACATAGTTGCTCGGCACTATCATCAAGCGCAGTTCGTGGTGGTTGCGAAACAGCGACGCCAGCCCCTGGTAGTTGGCCAGGGCCACCCCGCCGATGGCCGCCGCCGACAACAAGGAAACCAGCAACTTGCTTAACAACTCGCGGTGCCAGCGGCGATAACTAACTGGAGTCTTCCACACTAACCAGGAAGGCAAGACGCCCAATAGCAGGATATAACCGAGCAACTTCAGCGACAGTAAGCCGCGCACTTCCGTGGCATTGGTCTCGGCGAAGTTGCGAAACATTCCGGCGTCGATCAAGACCCCGTACTGGCTCATGAAATAGGCCACGCCAGCACTGACCATGAATAACAGAATCAGCACCGGCTTAAGTACCCGGCGAAACGCCAGCCAGGTCAGGATGATATTGAAGGCACAGAAGATCATCACCCCGAAGGCCACGCGCATGGCGATGCCAGAGGCGTCTGAACTGGTGATGCTGAACAGGTGCTGCCACAACACAAAGTTGCAACCGAGCAATAAAAAGGCGCAGGCAATCAGCGTCACCCATTCGGGACGCAGGGGTTTGATATTGAACATGACGATCTGCTTGTTCCTTGAAAGAAGTGCGTCGGCAACAAGCCAGCTATTGAATGACTTCCCACGACGTCACGAACTTTAGGTAGCCGACCATCAACGTTTCGTGAAAAAGAAGCCAACAAATAGTTGGCATGGCCCTTTGCCAAAACTTTCCCGGCAAACCCGGCATACGACGCGCCTTGCCCCGTGTCGGTCGGGCGCAAATAATGGAGCGCCTCCGGCCTCTCCCCTCGCCCTCAAGGACCGACCGTATGAAAGCCCGCCTTCTTTTCTGCTCGCTGCTGACCCTAGGCGCCCCGGCATTCGCCGCGCCAACGACCTCGCACCTGGACCAGGTGATCGAACGCGGACACCTGAACGTCTGCACCACCGGCGACTACAAGCCCTACACCTACCTGCGCCCGGACGGCGCCTACGAAGGCATCGACATCGCCATGGCGCAGTCCCTGGCGCAAAGCCTGGGGGTCGAGGTGAAGTGGGTGAAGACCCGTTGGAAAACCCTGATGCCGGACTTCCTCGCGCAATGCGATATCGCCGTGGGCGGTATTTCGGTGTCCCTGGAACGGCAGAAGAAAGCCTTCTTCAGCGACACCCTGGGCGTCGACGGGAAGATCCCCCTGGTGCGTTGCGCGGACAAGCAGCGCTACCAGAGCGTCGAGCAGATCAACCAGCCGTCGGTGCGCCTGATCGAGCCGCCGGGCGGCACCAACGAGGTCTTCGCCCGCGCCCATCTGCCCAAGGCCAACCTGACCCTGTTCGCCGACAACGTGACCATCTTCGAGCAACTGCTGGAGAACAAGGCCGACGTGATGATCACCGATGCCTCCGAAGCGCGCTTCCAGCAAAAACTCAAGCCCGGGCTCTGTGCGGTGAACCCCGAGCAGTACCTGCAATACAGCGAAAAAGCCTTCCTGCTGCCGCGCGACGACGTCGCCTGGAAAAGCTACGTCGACCAGTGGCTGCACTTGAGCAAGGCCACCGGCTTCTATAAGGGCGTGGTCGATCAGTGGTTGGCCGCGCCCTCGCCCTGAGCCGTCAACAATTCGCGAAACGCCTGGCAGGCGGCGCTGCGATAAGCACCCTTGCGCCCGAGCATGACCACGCTGCGCGGCGCCAGGGCCGGTTGCAGGTCCAGCGGCCGCAGCCCCGGCTGCTCCTCGGTAATGGCCAGCGGCAGGATGGTCGCCAGCAGCCCGCGGCGGACGATCTCGACAATCGCGCCGATGGAGTTGGCTTCGATGGCGATCCGCGGCGCAATGCCCTGCTCGCGGCAGTAACCCTCGATATGCCGGCGAGTGGCGAAATCGCCGCTGAGCAGCACCAGCGACTGGCGCTCCAGCTCCGCCGCCGTCAGCCCTGGCGGCGCCTCGGGGTGGTGCTCGCGGCTGACCATCAGGCTCAGACGCTCCTCGAACAGGCGCTGGCTGTCGATGTCCGGCAGGTGCTGCCCGGCAAAGGCGATCCCCAGGTCCAGGCGGTCTTCGGCCAGGGCCGCTTCCAGCTGGTCCTGGCTCATCTCCTCGACGCTCAGGGCGATGCCTGGATAACGCTGGTTGAAACGGCTCAGCAGCGGGCCCGCCAAGTAAGCGGTGAAGGTCGGGGTCATGCCCAGGCGCAACGAGCCGCGCTGCAGATCCTGCACGTCGTGCATGGCGCGCTGGGCGGCCTGCAAGTCTTGCAGGGCCAGGCGCGCGTGCCGCGCGTAGGCCTCGCCGGCGTCGGTCAGGCGCACCGTGCGCCCCGAACGATCGAACAGCGGCGCACCGAGGCTGTCCTCCAGTTGCCGGATCTGTTGCGACAGCGTCGGCTGGGACACATGCAAGGCTTCGGCGGCGCGGGTGAAGTTGCCATGGTCGGCCACTGCCAGCAGGTAACGGATATGACGCAGCAGCATGTTGTCTCCTGAGCGAGGCGCTCAACTATAGGCAGTGCTTATGGAAAGCATAACAAGCCAGTCTTGGACCCTATAGCTGAAATTTTCCATCCTTGTGCCCTCAGCGATGCAAGGAGAACCACCATGCAGGCCATCATCGACGGCTTTCTCAAATTCCAGCGCGAAGCCTTTCCGCAACGCAGCGCGCTGTTCAAGCAACTGGCCACCCGCCACACCCCCAGCACCCTGTTCGTCACCTGCTCCGACAGCCGCGTGGTGCCGGAACTGCTGACCCAGCAGGAGCCTGGCGACCTGTTCGTGATCCGTAACGCCGGCAATATCGTGCCCTCCTACGGGCCGGAACCCGGCGGCGTCTCGGCCAGCGTGGAGTACGCGGTGGCGGTGCTCGGGGTCGGCGACATTGTGATCTGCGGGCATTCGGACTGCGGCGCCATGACCGCCATCGCCAACTGCACCTGCCTGGACCACCTGCCGGCCGTCGCCAACTGGCTGCGCCACGCCGAGTCGGCCAGGGTGGTCAACGCCGCTCGCCAGCACGCCTCGGCCCAGGCCTGCCTGGATGCCCTGGTGCGGGAAAACGTGATCGCCCAATTGGCTAACCTGAAGACGCATCCGGCCATCGCCCTGGCCCTGGAACAAGGCCGGCTGAACCTGCACGGCTGGGTCTACGACATCGAAAGCGGCGGCATTGCCGCACTGGACGGCCCAAGCCAGGCTTTCGTGCCCCTGGCCGAGTACCCACACACCTGCGCCCTGGCCGGCAAACCGCGACACGCGGCTTGAGCGCGGCTTTTTCAACAACGGTTTCACCATCCCCAACGAGGAACTCGACATGCTGCAATCGCAATTCGCCCAAGCCCCACGCCTGGCCCTGGCCGACACCATCATCGATGCCAAGGCGCGCAAGGACCTGTCGTGGCAACAGCTCGCCGACGGCACCGGGCTGAGCCTGGCATTCGTCACCGCCGCCCTGCTCGGCCAGCACGCCCTGCCGGCAGCGGCCGCCGAGTTGGTCTGCGCCAAGCTCGGCCTGGACCAGGACGCCAGCCGCCTGCTGCAAAGCATTCCGTCGCGCGGCAGCATCCCGGGCGGCATCCCCACCGACCCGACCGTGTACCGCTTCTACGAAATGCTCCAGGTCTACGGTTCGACCCTCAAGGCGCTGGTCCACGAGCAATTCGGCGACGGCATCATCAGCGCCATCAACTTCAAGCTCGACATCCAGAAAGTCGAAGACCCGGAAGGCGGCTCGCGCGCAGTGATCACCCTGGATGGCAAGTACCTGCCGACCAAGCCGTTCTGATCGCCTTCCCTGGCTCGCGATAAATCCGCGCCGATGACGCGCGGTGTCGGGTCCCCCGCCGCTGCGCGGCTATCGCGAGCAAGCTCGCTCCTACAGGGGGCGGTATCGGGTATTTGATTTTTAGATACCGCCACCGACTTTCTGATTTGCCGGCCTTGCGCCGGCACCTGCCTAATCAGCACCTGCCCCCTTCAAGGCCTGCTGATGGAAAACGCTCGCGCAACAACCCGCCCCGCTTTCTGGCTGATGCTCAGCGTGATCCTGGTGGCCCTGAACCTGCGGCCCTCGATGGCCGCCGTCGGCCCCCTGCTGTCCGGCATCCGCGGCGATATCGCCCTGAGTTTCAGCGGCGCCGCGTTGCTGACCATGCTGCCGGTCATGGCCATGGGCCTGGCGATGTTCTTCGGCATGCGGATCGGCCAGTACCTGGGCGAGCACCGCAGCGTGGTGGTTTCGCTGCTGGTCATTGGCGTCGCGACCGTGGCGCGGCTGTTCCTCGATTCGGCTACCGGGCTGATTGTCAGCGCCGTGTTCGCCGGCATCGGCATCGCCCTGATCCAGGCGCTGATGCCGGCGCTGATCAAGTCGCGTTTTGCCGACAACGTCTCGCTGTTCATGGGCCTGTACGTCACCTCGATCATGGGCGGCGCGGCCGTCGCGGCGTCCTTCGCGCCGCTGGTGATGAACCGCACCGGCAGCTGGCGCCTGGGCCTGGCGATCTGGGCGGCGCTGGCGGTACTGGCGTTGCTGTTCTGGTCCGCGCAACGGGCGGCCCTGCCAAGGCTGCCGGGCAGCGCGACCCGCCACGAATCGTTCGCTGGCAACCGCCGCGCCTGGCTGCTGGCAATCTTCTTCGGCCTGGGCACGGCGTCCTACACCTGTGTGCTGGCCTGGCTGGCTCCCTATTACGTGGAGCTGGGCTGGAGCGAGCAGGACGCCGGCCTGCTGCTGGGCCTGCTTACCGCCATGGAGGTGGTCTCGGGCCTGGCCACCCCGGCCATCGCCAACCGCAGCCGCGACCGGCGCCTGGTGCTGGTCGCGCTGCTGCTGTTGATCGTCGTCGGTTTCTGCGGGCTGATCCTCAGCCCCCGGCAGCCGAGCCTGCTCTGGCCGTGCCTGCTCGGCCTGGGCATCGGCGGGTTGTTTCCCATGAGCCTGATCGTCGCCCTCGACCACCTGGACAACCCGCGCCGCGCCGGCGGGCTGACCGCCTTCGTGCAAGGCATCGGCTACCTGATCGCCGGCATGTCGCCGCTGCTCGCCGGGATGATCCGCGACCGCCTGGGCAGTTTCGAGGGCGCCTGGTGGGCGCTTACCGCGGTCATGCTGCTGATGATCCTGATGGTCCTGCGCTTCGATCCTCGGCACTACCATCGGCACTTCCCATGACCCATGAGCCGGGGGCGCCAACCAAGGGACACGCCGCGCCATTGCGCGCAGGTCGTGTTCTCGGAATTATTTGTCCCCTGGCTGTCCGCGAAACCCCGGCCCGAGGATTCAATTAGGACGATCGTTCCGTTAGCATCTGGCGAGTTTACGCGCGACCGGCGCGAGGTGCCCAACGAGACGGAACCGATGCTGAACAGCAACTTGCTTAGAAAGCTCGACATGCAGGACCTGATGGTGTTCGTCGCCGTGTACGAGCAAAGCAGTGTGACCGGGGTCTCCGAAACCCTGTGCGTCAGCCAGTCGACCGTCAGCTACTGCCTGAAAAAACTGCGCACCGGCTTCGAGGACGAACTGTTCATCAACACCCGCACCGGGATGCGTCCGACCTACAAAGCCACCACCATGTACAGCCACGTGCTGAAGATTCTCGACAGCATCAACCTGTGCCACTCCGGGGCCCAGGCTTTCGACCCGACCCGCGAGGCCGTGACCTTCAATATCTGCGCGCCGGAATACTTCGAGCTGCTGATCCTGCCGCGGCTGCTCAAGGGCTTCGACTTCGCCGACCTGCCGGTGACGGTCAACGTGCACAAGCTGGAAACCGACATCCCCGCCGACGAACTGCGCGACGGCAGCCTGGACCTGGTGATCTGCTTCGGCCCGAACTTTCACCACAGCCACGCCGACCTCAAGTCGCAGATGCTGCTCGAGGACGACCTGGTGTGCGTCTTCGACAAACGCGCGACGCCGCCGCTGGAGCCGCGTTTCAGCCTGCAGGCGTTCATCGAGCGGCGGCATGTCTACCCCACGCCCTGGACCTCGACCACCAACATGGTCGACGGCTGGCTGACCCGCCAGGCCCACCGGCGGCAGATCGTCGCGCGCTCCAACAGCTACAGCGCAGCGCTGAAAATGATCACCGGCACCGACTTCATCCTGACCCTGCCGCGGCGCGTCCAGGCGCTGCTGACCAACGACGCGGTGTTCAGCCATTGCGAAGCGCCCAACGGCCTGCCGGGGTTCACCCTGGACATGCAATGGAGCGAACGCACCGACCAGGACAGCGCCAACACCTGGTTTCGCGAGCAGGTGGTCAAGGTCTGTGCGCAACAGGGCCTGCTATAGACGCAGGCCCTGCCGCGCGCTGGCCGGCTTTCGCAGAAATCCTGCGGCACCGCCAGCAGACACAGCAAAGCCTCTCGCGGCGCAGTTCAGAGCGCCTTGGGCACGGCCGCCCCGCCCGGCTCACGGTCGCTCATGAAGGTCTCCAGCCGCGAACGCAACCAACGTTCGGCCGGGTCGCTGTCGACATGGCTGAGCCAGACCATGGACAGGTCCAGGTTCGGGGTCTTGAACGGGAACGGTTCCTGGAACAGTTGCCCTGACGCGGCCATGGCCGCCGCGGCATAGTCCGACAGGCTGGCGATCATGTCGGTACCCGCGAGCAGCGCCGGCAGCGCGCTGTACTGCGGCACCGACAGCACCACCTGGCGCTGCCGGCCGATCTCTGCCAGCCAGTCGTCGGCAAACCCGCGGACATTGGCCGTGGGCGACACCAGCACATGGGGCCGGGAGCAGTATTCGTCGAGGGTCAGCGGCGTATCGCTGGCATCGGCGCGCAACACGCTGGGGCGGATATGCCGCAACAGCTTGCGCTTGGCATTGGCCGGCAGCTCGCGGGTCTGGGTGATGCCCACGGTGATGTCGCCCGAGGCCAGCAGGTCCGGGACCCGCCAGTAATCGACATGCTGCACCACGAACACGACGTTCGGCGCTTCCAGGCGCAAGGCCCGCAACAGGGGCGGCAGCAGGCTGAACTCGACGTCGTCGGAAAGGCCGATGCGAAAGGTCATGGTGCTGCTGGCGGGGTCGAAATCCCGGGTCAGGCTCAAGGCCAGGGACAAGGCGTCCAGCGCCGGCGACAGGTGCTGGATCAACTCCTCGGCGCGGGCGGTCGGCTCCATCCGGTGGCCGACGCGAATGAACAGCGGATCGTTGAAAATCGCTCGTAACCGGTTGAGCGCCGAACTGATGGTCGGCTGGCCGAGAAACAGCTTCTCCGCCGCCCGGGTCACATTGCGTTCGAGCATCAGGGTTTCGAACACCACCATCAGGTTGATATCGGCCTTGCGCAGTTCGTTGCGATTCATCCGCGAGTTCTCCATCCCCAGGTCGGAGCCCAGTGTAGAAAGGCCCCGCAATCGCGTCTATCGGGATCGCGCCGCGGCCTCAGGGGAAGGTGAAGGTGAACTCCGCCGCGCCGTCGGCGTCGCCGGTCTTGAGTTCGGCATCGCTGCCGGTGCGGATGTAGCCGGCGCGCAGGGGAATCACCGCGCTGTCGCCAATCCGTTGCATGTCGTAGCTGCTGCCGTCATACCGGATCCGCTGCTGGTTCAGGTCGTTGATCATGATGATGCCGAAGCCCTTGGCGGCATTGGGCGAGGCGCTCAGGTTCAGCACCGTGGGATCGGTATGGGTGGCGATCTTGTCGGTGAAGGTGATTTTCGGCCGGGCATTCACCGCGCACTGGCTCAGCTCGATCTTGAACGGCACCTGCGCCGAAGTGGAGCCGACGCTGGGAAAGGTGGCCAGGGAAAAACGCCCCAGCTTCACCGGGACGGTGCGGTACGACTCGACCACGCAGGTATTGGGTACGGTGATTCCGCCCCCGCCCATATCAAGAATGGCGGGGCCCATCAACGCATAGGGCCTGCGACAAATGCCCAGGGGAATGTTGTTGCCCGGAATGCTGACCTCGGCGCCCAGGCTGGCGACGTCCTTGAGCAGGTCGACCGAATACAGCATCAGCGCCGAGCTGCCGTCGACCCGGTCGACTCGCAGTTCGCCACTGGGCAACTGGCTGGGCGGGACCGTGAGAATCAGCGACTGGACGTAGTTGGTCACCATCAGCGAACGCTGGTTCTGCCCGGCGCTGGTGTCATAGCGTACCGGGACCTTGGCCATGGCCACGGGCCGGGAAGTCTGGGTGATGTCCCGGAGAATACCGTCGCTGGAGCTCGCGGTGATCTTGAAGCCGATGCCGCTGACGTTGGTCGGCGCCACGGCGTCGGACAGCGGCGTGCCCGCCGTCCAGTGCGCGGCCGAGACCAGCTCATGAGGGGTGCTGCCTGTCATGCCGCCATAACGGTAGTTGGTCACCAGGGAGACCGGTCGCTGCCACAGCACCGAACCGACCGGTGTGCTGCTGGTCAGGGGCGTCACTTCCACCCAGGGCCTGCCGGCGCCGTTGGTGAATTCACACTGGATCGCCTGGCTCTCCACAATGACGGCGTGCGCCGCGCCAACGAACAGGCCGGGCAGCAGGCAAGCCAGGGCCTGGATAAAGCGGTAGCGTCGAGGTCGATGGCTTGCGCGGCTGAACGCCGATGGCTGGGTCATGGGAGCATTCCTTGTTGAGCCGGGCGCAGGCTGGCGTCTACAGCGACCACTGCGGCCGAGGCTCGATAGGCATCGATGGCCGGTAACACCGACCACCCAAAAAGAGGGGATAAATCCTGATAAACCCCGATACGCCCTGCCAGGGCCTGACGTATCGGGGCCGTTGCGCCTGCCTGTCAGCAGGCAGTTGGTGGGGTTACTGGATCACGCCATAGTTGAGGCCGGCGAGTGGCACCATGCTGGCGTCGCCCATGGCCGAGTTGTAGAGCATTTCCCCGTAGTTGACGCCGACCAGGCCGCCATAGGTTTGATACAGATTCGGCTTGAAGTCGACCTTGCCGGTCGCCAGCGATTGACGCACGTTGCCGCGGTTCAGACCCACCAGGCCGCCCAGTGTCGCGTAGCCGCCACCACCGACCATGCCCTGGGCCAGGGAGTTGACGACCTGGCCATGGTTCTGCCCTACCAGCCCGCCAACCATGCTGCGCGACCCACCGAAGACATTGCCCTTGGCCGAGGCCGTGTCGATGATGTTGTTCTGGTTGCGACCGTTGGTACCCACCAGGCCACCGACGAAGCTGTTGACCCCACCGACCACATCGCCGCTGGCTTCGACTGCGTTCAGGTCGCCGTCATTGAGACCGACCAGCCCGCCAACATGAGCCGTAGAACCGGCGGTGACCTTGCCACGTGCCACCGCATGGCTGACGGAGCCGCTGTAGTTGTTGCCGATCAGTCCGCCGGCGTTAGCATTGATACCGGCAGTAACGTTGCCCAGGGCCTCAGCCGTATCGACCTGACCATAGCTGTTCAGCCCGACCAGGCCGCCAACACTGGCGCCCGCCATGTCGTAGACCGTGCCGGTCGACTTGATGTCGAACAATTTGCTGCTCTGGTTGGAACCGATCAGACCGCCGATCGCCACGCTACCATTGCCGTTGACTGCGCCGCTGGCGCTGGACTCCTTGATCGCGCTGTTGACGTTGAGCCCGACCAGGCCGCCGATGTTGCTGGCGCCAGTACCGCGCACCGAGGCCGAAGAACTGGTGCGCTCGATCACACCGCTCTGGTTGTAGCCGACCAGGCCGCCGACGTTCAGGCCCGCAGAACTGCTGACGACGCTACCGGCGCTCGAGGAGTCGGCGATGTAACCGCCCTTGTTGCTGCCGACCAGCCCGCCAACGCCACCTACCGCATTGCGCTGCATATAACCGGAGACGGCCACATTAGCCATGCTGTTGGCAATACTGCCCGCCCCCATGGCGCCCGTAGTGTTTTCGCCGACCAGGCCACCGATTGAGGAGGTGTAGGCATTGCCCCAGACATTGGACGTCGTCATCGACGCGCGGTCGACAACTCCGCCCGCGTTGAGCCCGACCAGGCCACCGACCACGTTGGTGTTATTGACGTTACCGTTCACCCGCAGACCTGTGGCGCTGACGTTGGTCAGGGTGCCGGTGTTCAGGCCCACCAGCCCGCCGATATTACTGAAGCCGGCGCTGGTGGTGGTGCCGTTGATGGTCATGCTGGCCAGTTTCAGGTTGCTGATGCTGCCCGAGTTCGCCGCGAACAGGCCGACGTTGGGACCGGTATTGGTCACAGTGAAGCCGCTGATGGTGTTGCCCAGGCCATCGAACGCGCCGGCGAAGGCGTTATTGCCGCCGATGGATTTGAAAGCGCCGTAGCCCTTGATGCTATTACCCAGGACATACAGGCCGTTGAGGTTGGTGTTGATATTCTGCAACTGCGCGGTATTTTGAATGACCCCGTACTTGGAGCCGTTCGAGTCGAACCCCGCCCCGGCGCCAGACAGCGTGACCGTGGCGTTCGGCGCCAGCGAATAGCCGCTGGCGTGGTTCAGCCCCAGGCTGCTGTTGGCCCCGCTGAGGCTTACGTTGCCGTTGAGTTTGATCGCTTGCTTGGAGTTCATTTCGACCCGGGCGTTGGCGCCGGTGCTGGTCAGCCCGCCGTTGAGCTCCAGGTTGCCATTGGTCGACAGGGTCAGCTTGTTGCCACTGTTCCAGGTGATAGGACCGCCCACCACCATGTCACCGACGCTGCTGGCCAGTTCGATATTGGTGGTCGCCAGGTTGCGACCCAGGGTATCAGCGTAGGCCGTGTTGCGCCCCGAAGCTGCCGTCGGGCTGACCTTGACCTCGGACGAGCTGATCTTCCAGCTACCGGTCTGGCCGTTGCTGGCCAGGGTGTTGACCCGGGTCGCCAGCTGTACTTCGGTTTTCCCGCCCTTGGTCTCGATGACGCCACCGTTGCCCAGGGTGCCGACGGCGCTGGCGCTCATCGCGCCGCCCACCAGCACCGTGCCCAGGTCGCCGCCGTCGAGGGTGATCTTGCCGGCCACGCCGCGCAGGGTATTGGCCTCGATCGAACCCTGGTTGTTGACCACAGTCTGCAGCATGGTGCCGGCCGTCTTGCTGGTCATCAGCACCTGGCCGCCGTCGGCCTTGAGCAGGCCGCCGTTTTTCACCAGGGCATTCACCGCCGCGCCGTCGACCTGCAGGTTGAGCAGGTTGTTACCGTCGAAGTTCACGGTGAAGGCATCGCCCGCGCCCAGGGCAACACGGCCCATCTGCGCCTGCACGACACCGTTGTTGCTGACGCTGGAACCCAGCAACGCCACGCTGCCGCCTTCAGCCGCGGTGATGGTGCCGTTGTTGATGATTTCCGCTGGCGAGGTGCCCGAAAACTTGTAGTTGCCGGCCTTGAAGTCGTCGTCGCTCAGGTTCTTGGTCGAGGCCACCAGGCCGCCCACGTTCACTCGGGCGCCCTGGCCGAAGAGCACGCCGTTGGGGTTGACCAGGAACACCTGGCCGTTGGAGTTGATCTGCCCCTGGATATCACTGGCATTGACGCCGACCACCCGGTTCAACGCCACCGCGTTTTTACCCGGCTGGTTGAACGTGACTTTCTCTCCGGCATTCACGCTGAAGTCGTTCCAGTTGGTGATCAGCTTGTCAGAGTGCTGGTTGATCGACATTTCCTTGCCATTACCGAAGGTCAAGATATCGCCGGTACCGGAAATAATCTTTTCCCCTGTCGGCAAGGCGAACGCCGATGACATCATTCCACTGCCCAACAAGCTGACCGCGGCCACCAGCATCCCCTTGCGCACCCCGGCCTTGCGCCGACGCCGCGCGCCTTCGGGCGCAACGCTCCAGCAAGCCTGGGCCTGGTTCCAGACCAGTGCATATACCTTGTTCATGCTTATCTTCCTCTTCGCTCACAAACGTCCTGCAAACCATTTGCAGAACGGCCCTGCTCCCGCCGAACCGGCGGGCCTAAAAATATTGCGTCGCATTGATCCAGAACCGCGGGGAGTGCTGCGACTCGTCGTTTTTGTCCTGGCCGCTCAGCGGCCAGGCAGTCGTCAGGCTGACCTGCTGCGAAGGTCCCACCCAGGTGGCGCCAACCCCCGCCGCCGACAGCCGCTGGGTATTGCGCTCCGGCGTCCACGGCAGCTTGTTGAACTTGACCTCGCCCTTGTCGACGAAGGCGCTGAGCTGCCAGCGCGGGGCCAGGGCGTAACGCAGTTCCGCGCTCGCCTGCCAGCCCTGGTCGCCGCTGCCGTTCCCCAGGGGATACCCGCGCACACCGTAAGGCCCGCCGAGGCCGAGCTTTTCCGAGCTGTCCAGGTTGGAAGGAGCCCACTGCGTATTGAGCTGGGTATAAAGCTGGAAGCGATCGCTCAGGCGCTGCACCCGCGCGACGTTGAACGTCAGCTTGGAAAAGCCGCCAGCGGTCCCCGCAGTGCGCCGGTCGCCGGCCTCATAACCGCGATCGCCGAAATGCAAACGGCCGCTGGCATACGAGAGATCGAAGAAGCTCCGTCCACCGCCCAACAGATGGTCCTGGCCGTTGCCACTGAGCCCCAGGGTCCACAGGTCGATCTGCTTTCTATTGCTGTCACTGTAGAAATCGATATCGTCGCGCAGCCGCTTGTCGTCGTATTGCAGCTGCAGGTTGAGGTCGAAAACGCGGCTGCGCACCAGCGGCTGGGAGACGAAAAAGCTACGGATGCTGGCAAGCCCATGGGCATCGAGAACCTCGAATCTCTTGCCCAGGCGGTAGCTCATCTTCGAGTACGAGGCACCGACCCGGGTCGACCACGGGCCGACCGGCAACTGGTAGGCGGCGCGGTAGTAACGTTGCGTCTTGTCGCTGCTCAAGACGCGCAGGCTGAGCTGGTCGCCAAGGCGCAGGGGGTTGTTCAGGTTGAGGCTGCCCCCCAGGCGGTACTCGCCGGTGTAAAAACCGCCAAAGTTGTCGGCCTCCAGGGTGCCGCTCACCAGCGGCCCGGGCTCGGCATCGACCACCAGGTCGGTGGTCCCGCGCTCCTGGCCCGGACGCAAGGTGCCCTTGGCCTGGACGCCGGGAAGGTCGCTCAACAGCAGCAGGCTGCGCTCGAGCGAAGCGTCGCGTACCGCCTCGCCATTGCGCAGGGCCGACAGCGGCGCCGCTATCACCTTGTCGAGGGCCCGCGAGCTGTTTTGCACCTCGATGTTGCCGTAGCGCCCTTCCATCACCTCGATCCGCACCACGCCGTTGTCGATGTCCTGCGGCGGCAGGAACGCCCGGGCCAGCACGTAGCCTTGTTTCTGGTAGTAGTCGGTAAGGCGCTGCGCGGCACCGCGCAAACCGTTCAGGTCCAGCTCCTGGCCTTGCAGGTCGGCCAGCAGCGGGCGCAGTTGCTCCACGGAGAACACCTGGTTGCCGACAATGACGAAATCGCTGACCTGGACGCGGATCCCCGAGGTATCCGGAGCACTGGGCGGCGGGCTTGCGGACTCGGCCTTGGGCAGGTCCAGATCCACGTCTGAAGGCACCGGCGTCGTCGGCTGGACCGCTTCGATATTGCGGATCGCCTGGCCGGCGTTGGGCACCTGGACCTGGGCCAGCGCCGTCAGCGGCAGGAGCGCAGCCAGGGCCAGACACGACCCGCCCAGGCGTGGACCGAACCGCCGTGCGTGCGGCGTCCGGGCATGGCGTTCCCATTGGCTCGTCGCCAAACTACTGTTGTAACCGCGCACTTCCACTGAGCGTTTCCCCACTGTCTATCGCAACCTGGTAATGGATGGCCGTCGCCTTCGCGGCGGCCTCTTTGCTTGCGGGCAGGGCAATACGCGTCGTGCCAAATGGCTCGACGGTGATCCCCTGCACGCTGATCGACTGAACGCCACCGCGCAGTTCCAACTGCGGTATGGACACGTAATAAGGCGCCCGGCTGGTGGCCAGCAGGGTGCTCCGGCCATCCGGGCCGGGGCTCTGGTCGAGGCTCCAGGCCACCTGCCGGATCGCCTCGTCGGCCTTGCCGGAAAGGCCAGCTGGGCGATAAAGCAGCTTCATTCGCATGCGATAGGCCAGGCGCAGCACATTGCTGTCGGTCGCCGTCAGCGGAGGCACTTCAAGAAAGTTGATCCAGAACACCGACTCGCGGTCGGCGGGCAAGGCTTCGCCGGTGTAGCGCACCGTCAGGGCGCTGCGCTGCTGCGGGTCGAGCCGGGAAATCGGTGGCGACAGCACGAACGGCACGACAAGGTGGCTCGGGTCGGCGTGCGTATCCCCTTTGTCCAGCCAGGCCTGCAACAGGATCGGCGCATCGCCGGTATTGCCGACCCTGACCGTCAGGGCCGAGGTAGCGGCCGGGTAGATGAAGCGCGTGCCGGTAATCGACAGCGCCGCCTGGGCGCAGGTCGCAAACGTCATCGCCAGCAGCATCGACAGGCAACGGCAGATCCACGCCAGGCAGGTCCGCGACATCAGAGCCTCCCCGCCGGGGCGGGCACCGCGCGGGCAGCCAAGGCGCGACACGGCAGGTCGAACACCTCGTAGCCCTTCGCGGACGCCTTGTCGCGCTTGGGCAGGCGATAGTCGATCAGGCATTGTTGCGCAGGCTCGCTGCCCCATTCGACCCGGATCGACCCCTGGTCTTTTTCGCTGCGCAGCACCAGGCGGCTGCCCTGGCCGACCGCGCCCAGCTCCGCCCCGCTCTGGGCATCGAACGCCAGCGCGGCAAACGGCAACAGCGCGCCATTGGGTTGTCGGCTGGTGACCAGGAACGCCCGGGCCTTGCGCGTCGGGTAAGACAGCATCACCACCGACCCGGCCGTCGGCGCGGTACTGCGCGAACTGGCCTGCAACTCGACGTCGTCGGCCATGCCCTGCGGGTCGACATCGACGGTATTGAGCTGATACGGAGTGAGGCTCGGCACCACGGCGTAGCCGCTGCTATCGACCCGCGCACCGCTGTACCCCACACCCGCGCCTTCGGCATCGGGGGCGTGCACCAGCCCCGGGGTCTCGCTGAGGAACTGGGCGAACGTCAGTCCGCCCGGGTGCAGGATCATCCCGCCGGAAGCGCCGACAGAACCCTGCCGATAATCGTCCCCCCGGGAAAAACTGGAACTCAGGGCAACCTGCGGCAGGCTGTAATTGAGGCTGGCGTTGCTGGTGGTCTGGCGCTGCTGCTCGTCTCGCGAGAAGGACAGTGCATAGGAAGCATCGCCGCGCTCGTCCAGGTTGCCGGAAACGCCACTGGTCAGGTGGTTGCCGGTGCGCTGGTCATGGCTGAGGAAGCTGTTGATGACCGTCGCGCCGCGGCTCTCGCGCCCCAACGGGATCGAGAGGTTGAAACTGACCACGGTATTGTTGCGGTCCGCGCCACGGCCGAACGAGCCACCGTCCTGCATGCGCTGCACCGTCAAGGAATAGCTGTTGCCCCGCCACTGATCGCTGTAGCCCATGGAAAAGTTCAGCGCCTGGCCCTTGCGATTCCAGTACTGCAACGCAGACCCGCTGAGGTAGAGATTCCCGGCGCCAGGCCCCAGTTGCTGGCTGACATTCACGTCCAGCCGGTCGCGCACCCGGGCGAACGACTCGACCTCCTCGCCCCGCCGGGCCAGGTCTTCCAGGGCGACCGCATCGTGCAGCCCCAGGTAGCCGCTGGTGGAATAGCGGTACGCCAGCAACGAGAAGTTGGTGCCGCTCCCGGGCAGGTTCTTGCTGTAGGAAAGCCGCAGGCTCGCGCCCACCATGTCGCCGCCGCGGGGCAGTTCGGTCCGGGCCTGGGTCAGGTCGGCGGCAAAACCGCCCACCGAGGTGTTGATCGCGCTGCCGATCAAGGCCGACATGTAGCTGCCGGTAAGCGCGGTACCAACATAGCCGGTGAAGCTGTTGTCGAGGCCGCGCTGCGCGGTCCCTTGCAGCACGTATTGGGTGTCGCCGCGCAACCCGGGATCGATGATCTGCCCGGCAGTGACGTTGTAACGGGAAGTGCCCGGGCGCAACAACTGCACCGTCGTGGCGAACGGCACGGTATAGCTGCTGGTCTGTCCGTTGGCCTCGGTGACCCTGACTTCCAGGTCGCCACCAAAGCTGGCGGCCTGCAAGTCGGTAATCTCGAACGGACCGGGCGCCACGGATGTTTCGGAAATCAGATAACCACGCTGATACACCGACACCTTGGCATTGGAAGCAGCCGTGCCTCGTACCACCGGGGCGTACTCACGCTGATTGTCGGGGAGCATCCGGTCGTCGCTGAACAACTGCGCACCGCGAAACGACACCGAATCGAACAGTTCCGCGCTGGTGGTGCTTTCCCCCACCAGCAACTGCGAACGCCAGTCCGGCACTTCCGTCTGCGCATAGATATAACCGCGCTGGTAGTCGCTGCCGGCCTGCGGCGACCACGTCAGGGTGCCGTTATGACGCAAGTGCAGCGCACCGATATTGAGCCCCATGTTCAGCCCGGCGTAACCGCTGCTCTGGCTGCGCCCGTGGCTCTGTGAACTGAACAGGTTGGTGTTGTAGTTGAGCAGCGCCGCCGGAACGCCATGGTCCCAGTTCGCCGGATCGACATAGGTCCTGGACTGCGACTGGCTGAGGAAATACTGCGGCACGGAAAGATCGATCTTCAGTTTCGTCAGGTCGACCTTCGCGCTCACGCCAGGAATGTAGCGGCTCAGTGGCCCGCAATAGAATCCATCCGGCATGGCTTCCGCCTTCGGGTCGGCAGACGCCTTGTCCAGGTCGATGCCGGCACGCAGCAACAACGCACGGTCGTAGCAGGGTTGCCCGCCTTGCGGTCCGTGGCTGTCGCGAAGTTCGATCTCTTCGGTCGTGCGCCATTGGCCATTGACCAACAAGTCGATGCGATAGCGACCTGGAATGAGAAAGCCCTGGCGTTCGAAGCGGCTGGTATCGATGTTCGCGCCTTCGCCCTGGAACAACATCTGGGAGTCGAACACCACGTCCTGGCTCGACGAGTCGGCGGGCGTTTGAGCCGGCACTCGAGGTTGCCCTTCTGACGGGGGCTCGGCGCGTGTTTCAGTCGACATGACAAAGGTCGCCATGGAAACCAGGCACAACAAGAGTCGCCCTGAATTCAACCCGCGCACAACTAACGCGCAGGTCAAGACGACCAGGTGACTGCACTGGAGATTCAACATATTCGATACCAGTATTGCGCGACGCTATAGACATGACAGAGGCTCTTGGTAAAAAGCACTGTTACAGCGACAACGGTTTCTCAAGCACACGTCGCCCGCCAAAGTCATTGATGACTTCGTAATGAACAGAAGACTTGCGATCTATTCGCGGAGCATTTGCCGGCAGCGGAAAAGTCTCGCTACTGAATGGCGCGACCATTGCGTCGTTGACAGCAATACGTTGTTTGTCCGTGGCGACTTCGACTTTACCGAAAGAAATATAAAAGGCCGTAGGGTTAGTAACTTTTATAGCCGCATGCGTACCCGTTACCCCCTTGGCTGTTTCATCCAATTTCCATTCAAGTTGGTTCGGTGCCCGATCCGCCCCCGAACTCAAGTTGCCGGGACGGAAAAACACCTTGATCCGAGTCCTGAAAGTAAACTGCAAGACATTTTCGTCGGCTTCTTTACGAGGAGGCGTTTCCAGCACATTGAGCCAGAACAATGACTCACGGTCCCTTGCAAGTTCCTCACCTGTATAAGTGATGCGTATTGCGGCGGAACTATTTTTATCCAATCGGATAACAGCAGGAGACAACAGGAAGGGAACCTTGATTTCCTCGGGGTTCTTACTCGCATCGCCGTCGTCCAACCAGCTTTGTGCCAGAACCGGAGAGGCACCGGCATTATTGATCTTCACTGTTACTTCACGGGCATCCCCTGGGTAAACCAAACGAGTCCCTTCAATGATGATCGACGCCTGTGCCGCTCCAGAACATACGCCCAAGAACATAACGCCGAGAACGAAAGAATAAACAGCATGCGCTTTCGGCGTCATGACTTACTCCTTGAGCGTTAGTGGGGCTTACTTGTACGAAAGGGTGTAGCGAACGAAGGAAATACCCGAACCGGCTGTAACACCGGCGGTAGTCGCGACGTAGTTGGCCTTGTACTTGAGAATCGCGGTGTTGTCCTTGACAGTGACGGTTTGTGGCGAAGCTTCCGCCTGGCCGAGTTGGATTTTGCTGCCCGCCGCGGTGTCGTCGTTGTAGATCTGGATTTGTACGCCGGTTGCCGGAGCGCTGCCGATCAGCTTGAGGTTACCGCTAGCGGAGTCGACGTTCCCCACCTGATCGAAGTCGATGGCGACCTTGCTGCCATCGGTGCACTTGGCGCCGGACAGTACCAGTTGGAATTTCTCGAACGCCGAGGCGTCGCCAACCTTCACGAAGGTAGACGGCGAGATACGACCCAGTTCCACGTTGGTGATGTTGCCTTCGCCCGGCGCCTTGCCGTTGATGTCGCAGGTCGCGTCAGTGATGCTGCCGGAGAAGTTGATCACGCCGTCGGTGGCATAGGACAACGAAGGTACCAGCGCGGCCAGCATCAAGCCGGAAGTTGCCAGGGACAAAAAAGATGTACGTTTCATGTGATTTCCTTGTTCATATCGATCGGCAAAGAAAGTTGATCTAATTGATCGAACTCTCCGGCTCAGCCATGACCAAATCACTTCAGCCACGACAGCCTCAAGCCTCTCTCATTCAAAGTCCAAGTCGATTAGTCGACAACAATTAGCCAGGACCTTTGACACCCCGAAACAGGTAGTCAAAGGAAGCCGTAGCTTACCGATCGAGCTTCGATTTTGAATTGAGAGACGGCCGAACCGCCCATCAGAAAAATCTTAATCAACTGCCCATTGATTTCGTCTTTACTTATGAGACAAGACTGTGTACTTCTTCAATCCGCAGCATTTAGCTCCGCGCTCAAGAGACTGCAAGGCAGTAGTCCGAGACGAACTAGCTAGTCACCCTATAAAAATGAAAGGAGTCTACCGCCGGCCGGCGCAGCGAGCGCCCAACACAGGCCGAATCTCAATAAGCAAGATTAAATATAGAGAGTAAAAATATAAAACCTATACACGCAACACCTATAGAGAGAACACCCCATGGGAAGCATAGTAATAGTCGACGACCATCCACTGGTCAGAGTTGCCCTGAGAGTCATACTTGAGCGAAATGGGCACCATATCGCCGCCGAAGCCGACAATGGCGTAGATGCGATCCAAGTGGTACGAACGTACAAACCGGACTTGGTCATACTTGACCTCGACCTGCCCCAACTGGACGGGTTATCCGTACTGACTCACTTCAAGGCTAATAACTTTCTGGTAAAAACGCTGATATTGACATCCAGCGATTCGAAAAACTTTGCCGTCCGTTGCCTGCACGGAGGCGCATCAGGGTTCATTTGCAAGGACGAGGCCCTGGGTGAAGTTGGTGATGCGGTAAAGGCATTGCTATCAGGGCACACCTACTTTCCTGAAAGCTCTTTGGTTTTATTGCAGGAAAGTATCCACACCAACCGATTGCAGAGCATTGCAGCCTCTCAATTGACCAACCGGGAAATCACCACGCTCAGGCTACTGGCCCAGGGTCTCAACAACAGGGAAATTGCCGAGACGTTGCTCATCAGCCACAAAACGGTCAGCACCTACAAAGTAAGGCTCTTGAAAAAATTCAACACGTCCAATCTCCTGGCACTGATTGAAATTGCCAGGCAAAAAGGAATCATCTAGCCCTTTGGACACAGCAGCGCATGGACATCTGCTCGTTGTGGAACCCGCATTTTTCGGTTTCGCGACAGGACGCCGGGCACCATTCTTCAGTGCAGCAGGCACTAACGCTCACGAGGCAGTTCTCTCAGGTTGATCGGCCCATCATCCCGTATGGCTACACAGCAGATGTCCTTGAGGTTGAGCAGCGCCCGCTCGACCGACTGCGCCCTTTCCAGCAGCACCGACCAAGGCCCTTCGATGCAGATTTCCTTCAGTTGCTGGCAGCTGGAGATCAACGGTTGGTACTTCAGCACACAGGCAGCCCCAGCCATCTTGTGGCACAACCGGGCAATGGCCTGCCGGTCGTTCCGCTCCCTGTACACACGCAGTTGTTCAAGGTCTTGCACCTGATACGTCATCACGTTGTCGATGAGCTGCCGTGCGGCCTGCTCATTGTCGCCAGCCAGGTCCATGAGCCTGCCCAGCACCTCCAACAACGGCATCGCGGAACCGCTGCGCAGCGCCTGAAGCACCGCTTCGTCTGCACTCATGTCGGCGCTGACACCTTCCCTCTCCGACACCGCGACGACCTGTACTCCCTGCCTATCCATTCCAGCCTCCCTGCCCGTTCACTCAGTCCGGGTCAGGCTAGGCAAAAGTCATGGAAGCGAATATCAGACACTTCTCAAAGAGCGCAAAGAACAGCCTTATTCCCGTGACAACACCCTGGCAGGATCGAAGGAGGAGCGGCGCATGAGATGACATCAATAGCGAAGCAAGGCCAAAACGGCACGAGGTGGCAGCTGGATACCGCAGAAACAAAAAAGCCCCGTAGCTTGTTCAGCTACGGGGCTTTCATTTGTATGGCGGAGAGATAGTACCTCCGCACTGGCATCCTAAATTTTCCGACCAAGTCTTTTACATATAGATAACACTGGGTCACATGCCTAGTACTCGCCCATTCCTGTCCGACGCTACCTCATTCCGATCAAGGCAGCTAGTACAGCAGCTCCGATTGGCGCAATTTTTTGAAGGCGAACAATGTGGTCGCCAGCATGAGTCGTCGAGGCAACTGTCATGACAACGCCGTGGCCGAGAGCTTTTTCCAGCGTCAGAAACAGGAACGGATCAAGCGGAAAATCTATACCACACGAGAAGGGACTCGTAGTGATATGTTCGATTACATCGAGTGTTCTACAACACAAAACGCTACCATGATTTCAACAATCAGCTGTCGCCAGTAGAGTTTGAAAAGCGTTACGCAATGAGCTTGCAAGGTGTCTAGAGAATCTGGGGTGACTTAGTCTTTCTTTGACAGGTATTGAAACTTCTTCTTTTGACAACGTTGAGGCAACAATGAAAAACAGTGGACAACATCAGCCTACTAAAGAAATTTTACCCGGTGGAAAATGGGATTCTGAAGGAAATGCCCTCTATTTTCCAGGTATCACCTGCGTAGGCCGAATACCATCTGACAGCGACTTTTTTGAGATGGCACGGAAAGCAAGAGATATCGTGCAATGCTCTGAATTCTCGTCACAATATGCTTACACACCTCTGGCAAGCTACCATATGACCGGCCTGGATATTCTTTCGGAAGCATCGCGCATAAAACCTGATGCGGACTGGCCTGAAGATATTTCCCGATCAGAAAGCTGGCCAGAGATCACGATGAAAATATTTAATAAGATAAATAATCTTACCCTGGACCCTGCCCCGCCATTACTGATGCGTGCAACAGGATTTCAGCCCCTTGAAAAAAAATTGGTTGTCAGTTTACAACCTGGAAACACTTCGGTTTCTGAGTGGTTGCGGTATTTTCGCCACCGGATGATGCAGGCGATTGGTTTACCTGAAACTACACTGAATAGCTACCATTTCCACTCAACAGTCGGCTACAGAATTTATTACGCCTTGCCCAATGAAAAAGAGGCTTTGCTCCATTTGCAAGAGAAACTAAATCAGCTGGTGATTCATCAGGCTCCGGAGGTTACAATTGAGCCGCTTCAGTATTGTGCTTTTACAGATATGCTGGCGTTTGTACCGTTAAAACACTTTTTATAACATGCCACGCTATAAGAACAGACCACGCAGACTAGCAAAAAAGACGTGATTACGCAGGCGATATAAAATATGTTGCCTGCGTAATCGGTATATCGGGAAATATCATACCGTCGCATACTGATAAATTCTTCTCCTGAACCGAAATATCAAGGTGAAACGAGCTCACTCGTTTCATTGACTATCCAAAGAAAATCATTTTTAGGTGTACCATCAGGATTAAATGCTCCCTTGCCGGCTATTATAGTAAAACACTCAGATGGAATATTTTCCGGGCAGAAGCGATTACTTCTTCCCAAAAGATAACTGCCATTATTATTATTTGCACGAATAGCATAATAGGTTTTGTCACCAACCTTTGTATTTATATCAGGCACATTGACTGCAACAAACTGCCATTCAAATCGAGTTGACTGAGTGCTCATGTAACCATTTTCGTTTTCATTTTCAGGACCAAAAATTGGCTGAATAATGTTATCAGGCAAAAAACTTCCAGGATCAGTCATAACAGAAATTTTTCTATAGATGTTCAGATTATCACTGGAATGAAATTTAAGAGAAAAGACTGAACGCTCAAGGGGAGGCTCGCTGACCTGCTGATAAAATCGCAGGTATCTCGTCCTGTTAGCAAAGTGTGTTAGCGGCATATTAAGATCAACAATACTGTAAGGAATTTCTTTATCTAAAGTGACAACCGTTCTGGAGACAGCCAGATTATCCTTAGCTGCTCTGATGGTTCCGCCAACATTTTGTAATATCACCTTGTGCTTAAAATTTGACAAGCTGACTTCCGGCCCTCTGAGTATTTTCTCAGCTGACACAATTCCCATTGTTGGAGCAGAATCATCAAGATATAAATAATCACCATCAGAACCAAGTGAATAAGTTGGATAGTTTCGGCTCCAGAATCTTATTTGATTGGCATCGCCGACGGTGTAATACGAACTGGGGTCATTATCAACTCGCTCCATGTTAAATGTACATCGCTTGGTAATACCCCACGCTTTTGAAGAGTCAATAAGATTTTCGTCAAAATAAAACAGGCAGCCATGATTTTGATAAAAATAAGATAATCCCCGCAGATACCCCTCATAGGGAGTATCGCCAGTACGCGCGTTCTCAAGTGCTACCCACATGAATTTATCAGTGCCGCGACTTTTTGCAGTATGAATAAGCCAGCGATCGCTGGATAATGGCCCCGTGTTTTCCGGCTGCAAAGGCTTCCAAGCATACCATTTGTCATTTTTTATTTTGCCAGTAACATTATCAGACTCCTCAGACTGAATAACCTGCTTCTTGCTGTTTTCAAAACGGTAGGACACACCGGGATAGAGCGGAGACTGTAAATAAAAAGCATTTAGCGCCTCTTCCGGCTGAAGAAGCCTATTGTAAACCATAATATCATCAAGAGCAGAAACAGGATCAAACTCAGATGCCAAGCCGTTGTTATAAGGTGCTTTGCCAAAGTGGATTTCATCATCAGCCGAAATATCCCCGAGCAGGCTAAAATAAAACCACTGAGACTGGAGGCGACCACCCGGCTGGGAAATATGAAGTCGGGTAGTTTTATTATCACTTCCAATGGCGAAATAAAAAAAGCCATTAGTGAGATCATCATTTACTGGATTCGTTTTTTCATCATAGCTAAAACCTTCATTCATATGAGCAACAGGAAGCAATTTTTTATCTGCAAAGGGTGATAGTTTTTCAATATAAAGGCGTTTTTGTTTTATCAGAAAGGCTACCTTTACCTGCTGACCATGACCGATATATCCGATTACCCGATCTTTATTGATATCATCTATCTTCATCCAGCCACTGAGTGTAAAGCCGTTATTTTTATCAAGAAAACCCTGCGTGACCAATGAGGGCAAGACGAGATTAGTTGTATGGGAGATAAATCCAATAGCACTTTTTTGATAATTCCTGTCAACAACACTATCTGAAATCTCTCCATTTTTAGATTTCAGCGAAAAACTTATATCCTGCGAAACAAAATCATTATAAAGATTCATGCCATTATCATTTGAGTCGAACGGGTACATATGGGCAGGAACATCTGTTTTCAGCATAGTATTTGTTTTGAAGAAGACCTCCTGTGCCACTGAGCATTTTATCGCGAGTAAAAAAGATAAGATAAAAATTAATATTCTCATGGCTGACCTCTTCCTGATGCCTGGCAACGTTTCACATTAGTTAGTCAAATCTCGCCTACCTACACCTGATAAATACATATCCAATGTAGCCGGATCGTCGGTAATAATATAACCATTGACACCTTTATCCAGTGTGTGCGTATTTTGAGGATCGAGTAAGTACTGCCAGTCCCCCCTTGAATCGAACACTGCATTACAGCACTGGTTAATATTTACATTCCCTCTGTATCTTCCTTCATAGGTATCAGGCAATGTTGAAAAAACATTAACCCTGACACGATTTACTTTTCTGACATCAGAGACAACATTTAACAATGCAGCCTCATTAGAAAATTTTGCTCCTGGGCTGTCTTTCCGGTACCCAACCTCATAGCCTTTGGCTATCTGCAGAGGTTGTTTTTCCCAGTCATGATAGAAGTTTAATGACTTGTCCTGATTACTTTCAGTAGAGCCAGGTATGATTGGAAAATAAATCAGTTTATTTTTTTGCTCATCGGTGAGCGTGTCATAAAACCTTGTTTTAAATTCACTATAACTGTATCCACCCTTAAAAATACAAACATCAAATGCATTTTCTTCTTTCACTACATTCCACACATCCTGAAAAACAGCATCATCATTGATATCAATATTAATAAGAAGTTGTGTATTTTTTTTCACCCAAAGAAGTGCTTCTCTGAATGTCGGAGGAGACTCAGTTGTTAATGAAAAATCAGGCAGTTTCAGGAACAGCGCTTTAAGCATTGACTCGGGATACTGAAGAACACTTTTCCCGTAGTCTTGATCATCAGGAATACCGGGGTTGTTATCAACAAAATTGGTTGTGCGTTGCAGATAATTATCATGCATCAGATAGGGGATGTGATCACGAGAGGTTTTAATATCCAGCTCTATAATTTCAACGGGCGAATGTATTGCGACATTTTTAATGGCAGACATCGAGTTTTCAGGCAGGTCGACGCCCACAACCTGTGCACGATGAGAAGCAATAAGTGTAAAATCAGGACGATAATTACCATTGATAAGAATGTTTATTATTTCCTGGCGCGTTAAATCATGGGGTGTTCTGACGGCCACCGCTGACTGTGATGAACTATCAGATACCAGAGGTGGTACAACTGTAGTCTTAGCCAAAACCACAACAGAAAAAAGAAGCAAGACAAGAGTGCATATTTTCTTCACATTAAATCCTCGCATATCTGTATACGCTAAAGACAGCAAATGGATATAATCGATACTGAAGACTATTCCTTTGGGTAAATAATCTTTATTTTTTGAAAAAGAATATTAAAAAAGAAAATACCGTCTTGCCAGGGGCAATGATACTGCCGGCTCCCCTATGAGATGTACACCATCAACAATGACTTGAGCATTATGATTAACATCAACAGTTGGAGTACGTGAATTATGAGGCATATCTGCTTTCGTTATTCCCTGCCGCAAAGGAGAATATACATTTTTATTCAGGTTAAGAGTTCTCACCACACCTGCTCTTACTGATTCTGCAGACAAGAAGTTAAGCGAATTTTTTCGTGCATCACCACTGGCACCATACATAAGTTGGCTTCTTACGGGTTGTAACCCCGGCAGCGCCATACCCGACATGCCGGACTGGTTCATCGCAATAACACCATTTTTTACGATCGTATGCGGTTTAACTCCAAACATCTCGGGTTTCCACAACACGATATCGGCTAAATAACCTGTTTCTAAGCGGCCCACACTCTGCGATATTCCACAAGCCATAGCTGGGCAAATGGTATATTTGGCAATATATCGCTTGACACGATTATTATCGTTTCCATGATCACTTTCTAACGGACCACGCTGCTGCTTCATTTTGTGAGCCAGTTGCCAGGTACGAGTAATTAATTCACCAGGCCGCGTTGGCCCTGTTGCGATAATACTAATTGCACCCGAATCGTGTAAAATGTCCGTGGCTGCATGGTTTGACATAAAACCACGGGCGCGGGCCAATGCACGTTCATTTTCGTCGTAAAGATCGAGATTATGTACTGCTGCGATAAAACTACTTGACTCTTTCATCGCATTGAAAGTATGCACAGTGTGCGAGGCCAATGTAAAAGGAATAACATTGGGCAGCGTGATCAATTTCATTACACCAGGCTGATGTCCGTCGTTAACGCAGCACAGGATGGGCCCTTTTTTTTCAGAGATAGCCTTAATCGTATCATCGACATAACCTGACTCATTAAGCGAGTCGCTGTGCAAATACACGGGCATTCCAGCAAAATTTTTTTGTATAATCTCAATAGCTTCAAGATTCGCCCCCCAGTCTTCATGAACAGCAAATCCCATTGCGCCGCCGTTTACCTGTGACGCCAGTGCAGCGATATTCCCCGTATTTCCTTTGGCAAGAAAACCAAGATTGACCGGGTAATTTTCACTCGCCAGCAGCATATTTCGCACGCCGTCTGCGCCAGGCGTTGAGCCCGAACCAATGGATGCTACCGTTGGTCCACTTCCTCCTCCAATTTGCGTGGTGATGCCGCTGGCTAGTGCTTCAGAAATCTGTGTCGGGCCGGTAAAATGTACACAGGCATCAATAGCACCCGCGGTCGCTATCAACCCTTCCCCAGAAATAATATCGGTCTCGGGTCCGATATTCATATTTATCCCGCGTTGTATATCAGGGTTACCCGCTCGTCCCAAAACCGCAATACGACCGTCTTTTATTCCAATACAGGTTTTTATAATTTTCAAATAGTCAATGATGACAACATTTGTGATGACCATATCCATTGCGCCTTCGGCATCGGCTTTACTTCCTTGCCCCATATTATCCCTTGCTACTTTTCCCGTGCCAAATTTTATCTCTTCACCATATTGCGATAAAGGCGTAGCAATATCATCATCTTCAATTTCAACGATAAGATCGGTGTCACCCAACCGAATACGGTCACCTTTTGTCGGACCATATAACTGGATGTATTTTTCGCGCGACAATTGATATGGAAACATCTGGACCTCGTTATTATCATTAATTCAGGGAAAAGGAATGACTTCCACAGTTCTGGTATCACCAGGCTCCACTAAAAGCATTGTCCCGGCAGGAATATTTAATCTGTGACGGTTCAATTCCACCATACCACCGCTCATATCATAAAATCTCAGAGCAGCATTGATGGAAGAAATTTCACAGTGAGATCCAACCATAATGTCA
This sequence comes from Pseudomonas chlororaphis, assembly GCF_001921865.1. GTDB lineage: Bacteria > Pseudomonadota > Gammaproteobacteria > Pseudomonadales > Pseudomonadaceae > Aquipseudomonas > Aquipseudomonas chlororaphis_D. The sequence goes on along the minus strand of NZ_MSCT01000006.1, from coordinate 270,099 downwards.
TGCTCTCCGTGGTTAATGATCATAATATGTTGCATAATCTTGGCAGCCTCTTCATTAATTAAAATAGGCCTTGAAGACGGAATAACTTCTCCAGGTATCACATTATTACTCCTGCGAAATAGGTTTAGAAATAGAGACTACTCTTGCCCCGTCGTCAAACGTTGCTTGAACCATGATGCCGGTTCGATTAATCATTTCCGGGATACCTTCAAGCAATTGAGAGCGCCTTAAAATCTTTGTGCCATACTCCATTAACTCCTCAACACTTTTTCCTTCCCTGGCCTGCTCCATTATTGTTGCAGAAATATAAGCAACGGCTTCGGGATGGTTGAGGCGTAATTCACGCTCAAGTCGTTGTTTCGCAACCATGCCAGAGCAAAAAATCAATAAACCTTCAATTTCACGAGGAAGTAGTTCCATACCATGAACCTCCTGTCAGGCTGAACACAAACAATGAATTAGCTAACAGATAAAAAGCAACTTGAGAATAAAATTAAAAAAACCAAAGTAAAGTTAAATAATTATGGCAAAATGGTTTCATATAAATCCAGGAGGCTTCTTAAGGTGGGTAATAGCAACGCCAAGCTGTTGATTTCATTTGCTTGGTTATCTTTCTATGCCGTTATTTTTCCTTTGCTATTAATCCTTTTATTTATTTCTGGCAATTTAAGTTTGGCTTCAAATAAATTTTAGGAGTAGTCCTATAGACCTCAATGATTAGGCGCTGATTAAATTTACTGCCGCGGCATTTATTAATTAGACCTTAAAGTTAAAAAATCCCTCTCCCAGTCTCACACCCAACTCTCGAGTCAGCCTCTTCATATTAATCCGCGATAAAAAATACGTGTCGCGTATGATCGACCGACTCAGCGACAATGATCTTTTCCACATCGAACACGTTGAATCGTTGAGTAGCCTGTGCCTGCGCAAACAACTTATCGACATCGCTATGGCCGAAATTCATGCGGACGAGGTCGATAACCTGTGCTCCCGTGCTGGGTTAGCGAGCTTAACGCCTCCGACCGGTTACGCAGGGCTCCACATATTGTCTGGACGATACAAACCAGCACGCTGACAATGCGACTTCGCTGGTCGCCGGCATTGAGCATCGCCAGCTGGATATTATCGATGATGTCGTATCCGTGATGACCACAGAGGGCGGTTTGCGGGTGATGCTGCAGCCACAGTACGACCTGGCAAACCATCGGGTGGTCGGTGCCGAAGCACTGATACGCTGGCGACATCCACTCCACGGCGACATACCCTTGTCGATACTGATCCCGATGGTCGACAAGCTAGGGCTGGACCTGTTGCTGTTCAGCTATATCGAGAAGACCGTGATCGAGGTCCTCGGCATACTCGATCGCCAAAATATAGACATTCCCATCGCGATCAACGCCTCGGCCCGCACGCTCTTTGCTGCCGGGCTAGCGACCAAGATGCACAAGGCCGGGTTGCCTGCCCGGCGGCTAAAGATAGAGCTGACCGAACAAATAATCCCTGACAACGAGCTGGCGCTGTCGGCATCCATCATGGCGCTACTCTCATAACTTAGTTCTGGGGTCGACTGGCCCGTACCGAGCGCCGTTTAACAGCCATGTCGCCTGTAAGTGTTGCATTACTTGATGATTATGCCGTCGTTCAGCAAGGCCTTATCAGCCACCTTGGCGCCCCCCCCGGCATAGCAATCGTCGGAGTATATAAAAACAGCCGCGAACTGATGCGAGACATGCCTACGGCGCCCGCCGATGTCCTTTTGCTGGATTTTGTTCTGGGCCGTGACGAACTCGATGGCGTCTCGCTCATTCGCGCCTTGCAAGTCCGCCTCTCTGTCTGTCGGATACTAGTGCCGTCAACCCAACATGATTCGCCACCGTTTCGCTGGCGCTGCAAGCACGCGGATTCATCGGCAAGGATGAGGATCTCTCTAGTCTCGCGAAGGCGACCCGGATGGTTGCTTCTGGGGCCACTTACCTGAGCGTAGAAACCTCTTACAAAGTGGCGGACGCTAACCAGCAATAAGCCAGACTCACTAGCGACAACCCTCTACAGCTCGCGTTACTGTCGCCACGCGAGCAGGAGGTGATCCGCTGTTATCTCGACGGCATGACCATCACGCAGATTGCCGAAAAGTTCGACCGCAGCATCCAGACGATCAGCACGCAGAAGACCGCCGCGTTCCGTAAGTTGGGGATAACTGAATCGCCCCAGATTCTCTAGACACCTTGCAAGCTCATTGCGTAACACTTTTCAAACTCTAAAGGCATGAAGGTGTCTACGAAACCCGGGGCGATTCACCCGGTTGGTTTGCGTGGTTCGGCCCTGACTTGCTCAGCACAGGTACCACTGAAGCACTGTTCGGCACATTCACCGGCACATGCGTCTGACTACGGAGCTTAAACGCGCCCAAGTAATTAAGCTCCTGATCATAATGGAGCCCAAGATGAGCACGATAAAAAGATAGCTACACGATGGCAGGCATAAGGATTTCAAGGGCCCTGAGACCAAACCAAGCGTAAATTGAGCGGGGGACAAATGGGGGAACAGAAACTGCAGAATGCAAAAAGGCCCCGTAAAACGGGGCCTTTTTGTACTGATATGGCGGAGAGATAGGGATTCGAACCCTAGGTACCGGTGAAGGTACAACGGATTTCGAATCCGTCCCATTCGGCCACTCTGGCATCTCTCCAACGGCGCGCATCATAACAGCACATTTGCCCGAAGCGAAGCCCCTCGAGCAATTTTTTTCCGTGCTATCAGTCGGTTGCGTCGATTACAGCGGTACACCCAGGCGATTGGCGACTTCTTCGTAGGCTTCGATCACATCACCGAGGCCCTGGCGGAAGCGGTCCTTGTCCATCTTCTTCTTGGTGTCTTTGTCCCAGAGGCGGCAGCCGTCCGGGCTGAATTCGTCGCCCAGGACGATGGAACCGTCGCTGAACACGCCGAACTCAAGCTTGAAGTCCACCAGCAGCAGGCCCGCGTCGTCGAACAGCTTGCTCAGGACGTCGTTGACCTTGAGCGACAGCTCTTTCATGCGCGCCAGTTGCTCGGCGGTGCCCCAACCGAAAGCCACGACGTGGGATTCGTTGATGAACGGGTCGCCCTTGGCGTCGTCCTTCAGGAACAGCTCGAAGGTGTAGGGATTGAGCTTCAGGCCCTCTTCCACACCCAGGCGCTTGACCAGGCTGCCGGCGGCGTAGTTACGCACTACGCATTCGACCGGGATCATGTCCAGCTTCTTCACCAGGCACTCGTTGTCGCCCAGCAGCTTGTCGAACTGGGTCGGCACGCCGGCGGCTTCGAGTTTCTGCATGATGAAGGCGTTGAACTTGTTGTTCACCATGCCTTTGCGGTCGAGCTGCTCGATACGCTTGCCGTCGAACGCCGAGGTGTCGTTGCGAAACAGCAGGATCAGGCGGTCGGCGTCGTCGGTCTTGTAAACCGATTTGGCTTTGCCACGGTAGAGTTCTTCACGTTTTTCCATGATGGGCTCCGCTTGCTAAGTAGGTGGGCTAGGCGATGTGTCGCCAGTCGAGCCCTGAATCTTGATCGGCCAGTTGCAGCCAGTCCGGATCGCACCCGAGGGTGTCGACAAAACATTGCCGGGCCAGCTGCGGCAGGTTGTTCTTGCTGCTGAGGTGGGCCAGTACCAGGTGCTGCAGGTCTTGCCAGCCCAACTCGGCCACCAGGCTTGCGGCCTGATGGTTGTTCAAATGTCCCGTTTCCCCGCCTACTCGCTGCTTGAGGAAATACGGGTAGTGACCTCGGGCCAGCCTGTCACGACAGTGGTTGGCCTCGATCATCAAGGCATCCAGCCCGCGATAACAGTCAATGACCGTGTCGCAGTAGGAACCCAGGTCGGTCAGCAGGCCGAAACGCCGCTGACCGTCGTTGAATACGTACTGCACAGGCTCCAGCGCATCGTGAGCGACACTGGTCGCGCCAATGCTCAAGGCGCCGACCCGGAACGTCTCGCCCCCGGCGACAAACCCCGCGGCGTCCACCGGCTTGCGCATCCCGCGCAATGTGCCGCGGCTGAGGTAGACCGGTAAATTGTAGCGCCGAGACAGCAAACCCACGCCATGCACGTGGTCGGCATGTTCGTGGGTTACCAGAATCGCGCTCAGCTGCGCGGGGTGAACCCCCAGGCGCAGCAGGCGCCGCTCGGTTTCCCGCAGGGAGAAACCACAATCCACCAGGACATAGGTGTCGTCGCTGGCTACCAGCGTGCCATTCCCTTGGCTACCACTGCCGAGAACGGCGAAACGCATCGGATCAGCCCAGGTTGTCCTGAATCACGCCCAATACCTTGCGCGCCACTTCTGCTGGAGCCACGGTATTGATGTCTTTCTCGACGGTGACCTGGACGTTGTCGCCCACCTTGCTCAGGCGAACCTGATAACGCTCGGCGCGGGCTTCGATTTCTTCCTTGGCCGGAGCGCTGCCGAACAACTTGCCGAAGAATCCAGGCTCGTCGTTTTTCTTCTCGGCTTTTTCCGCCAGGTTGATGTAGTACAGGCCCAGGCTGCGGTTGATGTCCTCAACCCGCCATTCGCCCTGCTCCAGCGCGCGTCCGACACTCGACCAGGCGCGATCGAGGTCTTCGCCGAGGTTGAGCACCACGTTGCCGCTGCCGTCTTCGGTGAGGCTGACCCGGCTCGGGGTATCGAAATCGCGCGCGGCCAGCAGGGATACGGAGCCGCCTTTCTCGGCGCTACGGCTCATGCTGGCGAGCATTTCGTCGACCAGCGCGGCATCCAGGCTGGTGTTGACCGAACGGTTGGTGAAATCGACGCTGGACGTGCTGCCGACAGGACGCTCGGCACTGACCACGTAGACTTCACTGGTATTGCGTTGCACGCCCGGCTCGATCCGCACCCGTACACGGGTTTCGTTGCCGGCCGAACCCACGCTGCCCAGGCGCTTGGCCATGGACGCGGAAAGTTCGTCGGAGCGCTGCCAGGCAGTGGTGAACTCGCCGGTCTGTGGACGCTGCTCGTCGATGCGAAAACCGTTGTCCTGGAAGAACTGCATGGCCACCGGCCAGACTTCGGCAGGCGCGTGCTGGGCCATGACCCAACGGGCATCGCCGCTCTTCTGCAGGGTGTAGTCGCTGGCATCGGCCACCGAGCCCAGGGGTTGCGGACGCGGCACGACGTATTCGCCCTTGACGGTGTCGTCGGCGACGTTGCGCGGGATCGGCAACAGCGGATCAAGGCGTTTGGAGGTGCTGACGTCCGATGGCAGTTGCATCGGTGCGGTCTGTTGCGCTTGCAGGTAATCGCTGCCGCGGTCGCGGAAGTAACCTTCCGGCCCCCAGATCCAACCGCAGCCACTGGTGCTGGAGATAATCAAGGCAAGTGCGGAAAGTCCGGCCAATCGCTTCATGCGTAGTACTTCCTCAATTAAACCAATACGCCGGACTGGCGCATGGCCTGCCGCAGCGGTTCGTGACAGGCAGCACTGAGCCAGGTGAGCGGCAGACGGATACCGTCGGCCATCAAGCCCATCTCGCACAGGGCCCATTTCACGGGAATAGGGTTGGATTCGATAAACAGTGTCTTGTTGAGCGGCATCAGCTTCTCGTGGATCGCCCGGGCGGTAGCGGCATCGCCACGCATCGCGGCGGCGCACATCTCGCTCATGGCTTTGGGCGCCACGTTGGCGGTCACCGAAATATTGCCCTTGCCGCCCAGCAGGATCAGTTCGACGGCGGTGGCGTCGTCGCCGGAGTAGACCAGGAAGTCGCGGCTCACGCCGGCCAGGATGTCCTTGGCGCGTTGCAGGTCGCCGGTGGCTTCCTTGATGCCGATGATGTTCGGTACGGTCGACAGGCGGATCACGGTCTCGGCCTGCATGTCGCAAGCGGTGCGGCCCGGCACGTTGTAGAGGATCTGCGGGATGTCGACGGCTTCGGCGATGGCACGGAAATGCTGGTACAGGCCTTCTTGCGTCGGCTTGTTGTAATACGGCGTCACCAGCAGGCAAGCGTCGGCGCCGGCGATCTTGGCATTGGTGGTCAGTTCGATCGCTTCGCGTGTCGAGTTCGCCCCGGTACCGGCAATCACCGGGATGCGCCCTGCAACCTGGGCGACCACACGACGAATCACTTCGATGTGTTCGTTGACATCGAGGGTAGCCGACTCACCTGTAGTGCCGACGGCCACAATGGCGTTGGTGCCCTCTTGCAGGTGGAAGTCCACCAGTTTGCTCAGGCTGTCCCAGTCGAGACGACCCTGTGCATCCATGGGTGTGACCAGTGCCACCATACTGCCCGCAATCATGCAACCGCTCCTGCCGGAAAAAGAGAGCGGTAATGGTACTGGCGCCAAGATGCTTGCACAAGCGAAGTACCGCGCTGCGAGCATTCCCCTGAGCGATGTATTTCGCTACCCTTCAGACTTTGATCGGTACTGATAAGCTTGTACGCCGGGTTCCAGCCTCCCTTTTCGGCATCCGAAGCCCCAATCCCGTGTTGCCGCCCTTCGCTCTCGCGTCATTGGAGCGTGCTGCAACGTAGCGGTTCAGGGCTTTCGAAATCGCATCCGGACGTTTACCCAGTACTCGACTCTGCCAAAGTATCGACCGCTCATCGCTTTAGGAATGCTGCATGTCCACCCCCACAGTCCGCGAACAATTCCTTGTCATCAGTGCCCTGGGCGCCAACCCCATGGAGCTGACCAACGTCCTGTGCCGCGCCAGCCATGAAAATCGCTGCGCCGTGGTGACCTCCCGCCTGACCCGCCATGGCGAGTGCAGCGCGCTGGTCCTGGAGATTTCCGGCAGCTGGGACGCCCTGGCGCGCCTGGAGGCCGGCCTGCCGTCGCTGGCGAAGAAACACGCCTTCACCGTCAACGTGGTGCGCAGCGCGGCCCTCGAAAACCGCCCGCAGGCCCTGCCTTATGTGGCTTACGTCAGCGCCGCCTATCGCCCGGACATCATCAACGAGCTGTGCCAGTTCTTCATCGACCACCATGTGGAGCTGGAAAGCCTGACCTGCGATACCTATCAGGCGCCACAGACCGGCGGCACCATGCTCAACGCCACCTTTACCGTGACCTTGCCGGCCGGCACCCAGATCAGCTGGCTGCGCGATCAGTTCCTGGACTTCGCCGACGCGCTGAACCTCGACGCGCTGATCGAACCGTGGCGCCCACAGAACCCAATGTAAGGAAGCACTCATGGCCGTTGCCATCGACCAATCTGTCGCCCCCTTCGACGCCCCGGCCACCAGCGGTCAGACCGTCAGCCTCGCCGCGCTCAAGGGCAAGCAGGTGGTGATCTACTTCTACCCCAAGGACAGCACCCCGGGCTGCACCACCGAAGGCCAGGGTTTTCGCGATCAATACGGCGCGTTCCAGGCGGCCAACACCGAAGTGTTCGGCGTTTCCCGCGATAGCCTGAAGTCCCACGAGAACTTCAAATGCAAGCAGGAGTTCCCCTTCGAGCTGATCAGCGACAAGGACGAGGCCGTCTGCCAGCTGTTCGACGTGATCAAGCTGAAGAAGCTCTACGGCAAGGAATACATGGGCGTTGACCGCAGCACCTTCCTGATCGACAAGCATGGCGTGCTGCGCCAGGAATGGCGCAGCGTGAAAGTGCCAGGCCACGTGGACGCAGTCCTGGCCGCCGCCCAGGCGCTGAACAAGGCCTGAGCGTAACGAGCGATCAGCAAAGGGCGGCCAATTCGGCCGCCCTTTGCGTTTCTGGAGAAAGGATCACAGCAGCGGCGCCACCACCGGCTCCTTGCGCGGCCAGGCGTCCAGCACCGCCTTGAACAGGGTCGCCAGGGGAATGGCGAAAAACACCCCCCAGAACCCCCACAACCCGCCAAACAACAGCACCGCGCAGATGATCGCCACCGGATGCAAGTTCACCGCCTCGGAGAACAGCAGCGGCACCAGCACGTTGCCGTCCAGGGTCTGAATGATCCCATAGACCGCCATCAGATAAATGAACTGATCGCTCCAGCCCCACTGGAACAGGGCAATCAGCATCACCGGCACCGTCACCACCACTGCCCCGACGTAGGGCACCACCACCGAAACACCCACCAGCAAGGCCAACAGGGCCGCGTAGTTCAGCCCCAGCGCGACGAAGGCGATATAGGTCACCCCGCCGCAGATGACGATCTCGATCACCTTGCCGCGAATGTAATTGGCGATCTGCCGGTTCATTTCCTGGGCGACGCGAGTAATCAGGGCCCGCTCGCGCGGCAGGTAGCCGCGCACCCACTGGCTGATCATCGCCCGGTCCTTGAGGAAGAAAAACACCAGGATCGGCACCAGCACCAGATAGATCATGATGTTGACCAGCAGCGGCAGGCTGGACAGCGAGAAGGTCAACGCCCACTGGCCGAACTTGCCGATCTCGCCGCGCGCCACTTCGATGGCCTGCAATACCTGTTCGTCGGACACCAGGTGCGGGTAACGCTCCGGCAACAGCAAGAGCAGCGATTGCCATTTGGCGAGCATCCCCGGCAACTCGTTGAACAAGGTGATCAACTGGTGCCACAACAGCGGCACGACGACCACGATGAACACCAGCAGCAGCCCCATGAACAAGGCGAAGACCAGCCCCACCGCGGCACCGCCGGGCAAACGCAAACGCTCCAGCGTCAGCACCAGCCCCTGCATCAGGTAGGCCAGCACCATTCCCGCCAACACCGGCGCAAGCATGCCGCCCAGGGTCAATACCGCGGTGAAGGCCAGGAACAACAGAACGGCCAGCACCACGGCCTCCTCGTCGGAGAAGTAGCGCTGAAACCAGTCGCGTAGCACTTTGAACATCGTTGATCCTTAAAAAGAGGCGCGCTGATTTCCGGCGTTCAGGCCTTCTTCAACCAATAGCGATAGACACCGGCTTCGTCTTCTTCGCGAAGCAGGGTATGACCGGCCAAACGGGCAAAGGTGCGGAAGTCGCGCTGGGAACCGGCATCGGTGGCGATGACCTTGAGCACCGCGCCGCTGGCCAGCCGATTGAGTTCCATCTTGGCCTTGAGCAGCGGCAGCGGGCAATTCAAGCCACTGGCGTCAAGCTCGGCGTCGTGGGCTACAGCATCAGTCATTGCGTCACTCCGGCAGGGTCATCGAGCTGCCTAGAATATCTGGTCCAAGGCTTGGTGTCCGGCTACAGTAGACTCTTTGTCGACTAAGGCTTTGTGCATGACTTTTTTGCGCCCTACCCTGCTGACGCTCGCTTGCCTGCTCGCCTCACCGGGCTTCGCCGACGACTTGCCGTCACTCGGTGATGCCAGTTCTGCCATCGTCTCGCCGCAACAGGAATACCAGCTGGGCCGCGCCTGGCTGGCGCTGCTGCGCAGCCAGGTCTCGCAACTCAACGACCCGCAACTCAAGGACTACGTCGAAACCAGCGTCTACAAACTGGTCGAGACCAGTCAGGTCAACGACCGACGCCTCGAATTCATCCTGATCAATAGCCCGCAACTCAACGCCTTCGCCGCGCCCGGCGGAATTGTCGGGGTCAACGGCGGATTGTTCCTCAACGCCCAGACCGAAGGCGAATACGCCTCGGTACTGGCGCACGAACTGGCGCACTTGTCGCAACGCCACTTCGCCCGCGGCGTAGAAGCGTCACAACGCATGCAAGTGCCGATGATGGCGGCCCTGCTGGCTGGCATCGTGATCGCCGCGGCAGGTGGCGGTGATGCCGGGATCGCCGCGATTGCCGGCACCCAGGCCGCGGCCATCCAGGAACAGCGGCGTTTCTCCCGGCAGAACGAACAGGAGGCCGACCGCATTGGCATCCTCAACCTGGAAAAGGCCGGCTATGACCCACGCTCCATGCCGACCATGTTCGAGCGCCTGATGCGCCAGTACCGCTTCGACGCCAAGCCGCCGGAATTCCTGCTGACCCACCCGGTGACCGAGTCACGGATCGCCGACACCCGCAACCGCGCCGAACAAGCCAAAGCAGGCGGCAAGGAAGACAGCCTGCTCTACCAACTGATTCGCGCGCGGGTGCAACTGATCTACGAAGAATCTCCCGGCATGGGCGCCAAGCGCTTCCGGGCCCAGCTCGATGAAAACCCGAAAAACGATATCGCCCGCTACGGCCTCGCTATCGCCCAGATCAAGGGCAGCCAATTCAACGACGCCCGGGAAAACCTGAAACAGCTGCTGGCCAAGCAACCCAACGACATCACCTACAACCTGGCCCAGATCGATCTGGATACCGCCACCAGCCGCTTCTCGGACGCCCAGTCGCGGGTGGAGAAAATGCTGTCCCAGTATCCGGGCAACTACCCGCTGAATCAGGTCAGGGTCGATCTGCTGCTCAAGCAGAATCGCCCGGCGGACGCCGAGAAAGCCCTGGAAAGCCTGCTCAAGACCCGCCCTGACGATCCCGATGTCTGGTACTCGGTGGCGGAGACCCGTGGACTGTCCGGCAACATCATCGGCCTGCATCAAGCTCGAGCCGAGTACTTTGCCCTGGTCGGTGACTATCGCCAGGCGATCCAGCAACTGGATTTCGCCAAACGTCGTGCCGGCAGCAACTTCCCCCTGTCGTCGCGGATCGATGCCCGCCAGCGCGAGCTGATGGATCAAGAGCAGATGGTCAAGGACATTATGCGCTGAACCCGAGCGACGCCCATAAAAAAGCCCGCCTCTTTCGAGGCGGGCTTTTTATTGCGCGACCAACCCGCTACGCGGATTACTCGGCCAGTTTGAAGGTAATGAAGCTGGCGCGCCCTTGACGCAGAACCCGCATCGATACCGAGCGGTTCTTCGGCAGCGCCTGAGCGATCTCAGTGAAGTTCTTGGTCGAAGTGATCGCCTGGTTGTTCAAGTGAGTGATCACGTCGCCCGGTTGCAGGCCGATCAGCGCGGCCGGGCCGTCCTGAACTTCCTTGATCACCACGCCGCCCTTGAGGTCGTAGCTTTTCTTCTGCTCATCGGTCAGCTCGACCACCGCAACGCCCAGGCGGTTGCTACTGCGCTCCGCGCCAGACTTGCCAATGGCGTCCAGGGCCTTGTCTTCATCCGGAATCGCCCCAACGGTCAACTCGACGTTCTTGCGCTTGCCGTCACGAATCACTTCAAGATTGGCTTTGGCACCGGCCTTGAGAGCGCCCACCAGATGCGGCAGGTCCGCCGACATGATGATCGGCTGGCCGTTCATGCTCAGGATCACATCACCCACTTGCAGGCCGCCCTTGGCTGCCGGACCGTCATCCTGGATCTGCGCCACCAGCGCACCGGCCGGTTTCTCCAGGCCGAAGGACTCAGCCAGGTCCTTGTTCACTTCCTGGATGACCACGCCCAGCCAGCCGCGGCTGACTTTGCCACCGGCTTTCAACTGGTTGGAAACGTCCATGGCGACATCGATCGGAATCGCGAAAGACACCCCCATGAATCCGCCGGAGCGGGTGTAGATCTGCGAGTTGATGCCCACGACTTCACCGGCCAGGTTGAACAGCGGACCACCGGAGTTACCCGGGTTGATCGGCACGTCGGTCTGGATGAACGGCACGTAGTTTTCGTTTGGCAGGCTGCGACCGATGGCACTGACGATGCCCTGGGTCACGGTGTGGTCAAAACCGAACGGCGAGCCGATGGCTACCACCCACTGACCGGCTTTCAGGTCCTGGGACTTGCCCAGTTTCAGTACCGGCAGGTCCTTGCCATCGATCTTCAGCAATGCCACGTCGGAACGTGGATCGGTCCCGATCAGCTTGGCTTTCAGCTCGCTGCGATCGGCCAGGCGCACGAGGATTTCGTCCGCGTCGGCAATCACGTGGTTGTTGGTCAGGATGTAGCCGTCCGACGAGATGATGAAACCCGAGCCCAGGGATTGAGCTTCACGCTGGCGATCGCCTCGTGGCGAGCGCGGTTGCTGCGGCATGCCACGCTCGAAAAATTCGCGCAGCATCGGCGGCAACCCTTCCAGGTCTGGCATCTGGGCTGAAACCTTGCGGTCCGGAAGCTTCTGCGTGGTACTGATGTTGACCACGGCAGGCGATGCCTGCTCGACCAATTGCGTGAAGTCGGGCAGGTCTGCCGCCTGCGCGGCAACCGCCTGACCAAGCACCAGCACAGTAGCGAAAATGGTGAGGTAGGATTTCAAACGTGGTATCGACATACGGCTCCCATTACAACGAGCGTGATTAAGCGATAGGCAACAAGACATACCGAGCGGCGGCACTTTTGTTGCGGAAACGACAAACAAGGCCAGAACCTAGTGGTTCTGACCTATAAGAAAAAACAGGGGGTTTTGCAAATGAAAATGTTCACCGAACATTTAGATATCTCGATTGCAGAGCCGGCATTGCAGACCTCTTACACAACCAACATTAACGCTCGATGAACAGCTCACTGCGCCTTGGGCGCAGTGGCGTCAGTACGCATCGACAAGGCAATCCGTTCGGCGGTCCCGATAGGTATCTCGCCCACCACCGTCACCATTATTTCGCCGTCGGGCGTGGTCAGGCGCCGGGACACGGCCACGGTTGGTCCCAACTGGGTTCGGGTATCGGTCACCGTCGCCCCGTTGAGCGGTTCAAGGAACACCGAGAAGCGGGCCAGGCCGTCGTCGTACATCAGGCTGTTGACCATGACCTTGGTATCGGGGTCCTTGCGCGCGCTGCTGCTGGTCAACTCGAAGCCCGGGGGCAGCCAGTCGGAATGCCAGCTCTGCGCAGACTTCACGGCGGAAGCCTTGTCGCTGTCCAGGACAACCGACTTGCATTCGGCGCTAGCCTGCAACTCGCTGTCCTGCGGTACGTCCGTGGTATCCAGACGCGTGAACTGGAAGCGCTCGAGCAGTTGCCCCTTGTCGTTCAGCAGCAACGACTTGAGCGGCAGGCCCGTCTCGCGGTCCAGATGCAGTTCAAAACCATAACGGTGCTGGTCCCGTGGGGTCAGCGAAACGATGACCGCCGCGCGCCCAGCCACCCGCGACTTGCCGATGACGGCAAGGTCGTACCAATTCTTCAGTTTTTCCGGATCGAGGGAATGGGCCGAAGCGTTGGGAGAGTCTCCCAGGCCGGCCACCAGCGTACCGCTGACACACTGGGTACGCCCATCAACGCGCACAACCTCTTGAGCGGAACCGTCGAGCTGGACCAAACGCTCGCGGACCTGACCATCCTGGACGCGATGCCAGATGTTATGGGTAGAAAAACTACCGTTACGCTCGTAGACGAAAGTACCCTGGAAGCTTTGCTGCTGTTCGGCTTGCCCAAGACGCTTCAACCAGTCCTGAGCTTCATCGGCGTGGGCTGGAACAATGAACCAGCCACTGAGCAGAAGCGAGAGTAGAGGGATGGCGCGCATGATCCTCCTTAACGGTTTTCCAGGCTCGCCGCACGAGCGTAAGGCAGGGCGCTTTCAGTGCCCTTCAGTGCAGCTTGTTGAGCATGCTGGCGCAAGTAGCTTGGCAGACGCTGATCGTGCCAGCCCGGCTGGCCTTGCAATACGCCGTTGGCCATAGGGCCAGTGGCTTCGGAGCTCTCATTATAGCCGGCCAATACCGCTGGGCCTTTAACTTGAGGCGCAGCCAGGGTTGGCTGGTTCGATTGCTGAGCCAACTCGACACCAGCGATCTCGTCCTGGTTGTACAGGCGAACGCCCGCCAGCACGGCAACGGTCACCGAGGCAGCAACGGCCAGCCGGCCCAGGTTGCGCCATGGACCACGAGTGGCCTTGGCCGGCACGGCTTCATCCGCCAGCGCAGCAGAAACGGCTGCAGCGATGTCCAGGCGCGGGAGCAGCAATTCCTTGTGCATGGCCGCACGGGCGATCTGGTAACGGGCCCAGGTCTCACGGGTTTCCACTTCGTCGACGGCATTCAATACCCGACGCAATTCCAGTTCGTCCGCTTCGTTATCCATCACTGCGGACAGCGATTCCTGCAGGGCTTCACGACTCATGGCGGTTCCTCTCTTGGCTGTCGCCGCTGTCTCAGCTTTCCTGCAACAACGGCTGCAGGGCTTTATCGATGGCCTCCCGAGCGCGGAAAATCCGGGAGCGCACGGTACCCACCGGACATTGCATGACGCTCGCAATGTCCTCGTAACTCAGACCATCGAATTCACGTAAAGTTAAAGCCGTACGCAAATCTTCTGGCAATTGCTGAATGGTTCGATGGACGGTGCCCTCGATCTCATCCCGCAGCAATGCGCGCTCCGGTGATTCGAGATCCTTGAGGCCATGATCGCCATCGTAGAACTCTGCATCCTCGGAACTGACATCGCTATCCGGCGGCCGGCGGCCGCGTGAAACCAGATAGTTTTTCGCCGTGTTGATGGCGATACGGTAAAGCCACGTATAAAACGCACTGTCACCGCGGAAATTACCAAGCGCACGGTAAGCCTTGATAAAAGCTTCTTGTGCAACATCCTGGGCTTCATGGGTGTCGTGCACGAACCGCACGATCAACCCGAGAATTTTGTGCTGGTACTTCAGCACTAGCAGATCGAACGCTCGCTTGTCGCCGCGCTGAACGCGTTCGACCAGCTGCTGATCCTCTTCCTGGGTTAGCATGAACACTCCTCGATAAGCTCGGAGGAGGCTTGCATAACTAAACGATCCGGCTTGCAAACATAGACTCGGGCTTTTCGCAAAAGTTCTCCCCCTCCAAGCAAGTTTCCTGCGGGCTCTGATTTGGCACGCACGAAAAACGCAGCACGGGCAAGGCCGGCTGCGCGAATAATCCTGTCGTCGAATCGAGCTGCATGACCGCGATACAAGTCCTGCATGAAAACCGACGCTGTCCCTTCTATCAGGCAACCTTCTATTGAGTTTGGGGCCATAGCAAAAGTTCCCAATCTTTATAGCCGGGCAGAGCGAACATTGTGTAACCATGAAGAGAAAAAGGTTGCTACATCTTCGATACAGTCGCCAGCTCGCCGGATTGACGGATAAATCGAGCCACCCGCCACCGCCGCTGAAAACAGCCTTTCCCGTCACCATAATTTCATAATGCCACGAAGGCCCGGCTATTGTGCCGATCCCCCCCTCTATATACTAGTGGGCTGCATGGCTGCTTTGACTCGCCGATCCAGGCGTCTTGCGCCAGCCCCGACCCGGGTCGCTTTTTGAGCGGAATCTTCAAATGAGCCAACAGTTTCAACACGATGTCCTGGTGATTGGCAGCGGCGCTGCCGGTCTGAGCCTTGCGCTGACCTTGCCCGGTCATTTGCAAATTGCCGTCTTGAGCAAGGGCAATCTCGCCAATGGCTCGACCTATTGGGCTCAAGGTGGCGTCGCGGCAGTGCTGGACGACACCGACACCGTCGAGTCCCACGTCGACGACACCCTCAACGCCGGTGGCGGCCTGTGCCATGAAGACGCCGTCCGCTTCACCGTCGAGCATAGCCGCGAGGCGATCCAGTGGCTGATCGACCAAGGGGTCCCCTTCACCCGCGACGAGCAATCGAGCAATGAAGACGGCGGTTTCGAGTTCCACCTGACCCGCGAAGGCGGCCACAGCCATCGCCGCATCATCCATGCCGCCGACGCCACCGGCGCGGCCATTTTCAAGACCTTGCTGAACCAGGCCCGGCAACGCCCGAACATCGAACTGCTGGAGCAGCGGGTCGCCGTCGACCTGATCACCGAAAAGCGCCTGGGCCTGGAAGGCGATCGCTGCCTGGGCGCCTACGTGCTCGATCGCGCCACCGGAGAAGTCGATACCTTTGGAGCGCGCTTTGTCATTCTCGCCTCCGGCGGCGCCGCCAAGGTCTACCTCTATACCAGCAACCCCGACGGCGCCTGCGGCGATGGCATTGCCATGGCCTGGCGCTCGGGCTGCCGGGTGGCCAACCTGGAGTTCAATCAGTTCCACCCGACCTGCCTCTATCATCCGCAGGCCAAGAGTTTCCTGATCACCGAAGCCTTGCGCGGCGAGGGCGCCCACCTGAAGCTGCCCAACGGCGAACGCTTCATGCAGCGTTTCGACCCACGCGCCGAGCTGGCGCCGCGGGATATCGTGGCTCGGGCCATCGACCATGAAATGAAGCGCCTGGGTGTCGACTGCGTGTACCTGGACATCAGCCACAAGCCGGCGGACTTCATCAAGAGCCACTTCCCGACCGTGTACGAGCGCTGCCTGGAGTTCTCCATCGATATCACCCGGCAGCCGATCCCGGTGGTCCCGGCCGCGCACTACACCTGCGGCGGGGTGATGGTCGACCAGCAAGGCCGCACCGACGTTCCGGGCCTGTATGCCATTGGCGAAACCAGCTTCACCGGCTTGCACGGCGCCAATCGCATGGCCAGCAACTCGCTGCTGGAGTGTTTCGTCTACGCCCGTTCCGCGGCGACCGACATTCTCGAACAACTGCCGCAGATCGCCATTCCGATCGCCCTGCCCGCCTGGGACGCGAGCCAGGTCACCGACTCCGACGAGGACGTGATCATTGCGCACAACTGGGACGAACTGCGGCGATTCATGTGGGACTATGTCGGCATCGTGCGGACCAACAAACGCCTGCAACGGGCTCAGCACCGGGTGCGTCTGCTGCTGGACGAAATCGATGAGTTCTACAGCAACTACAAGGTCAGCCGTGACCTGATCGAGCTGCGCAACCTGGCCCAGGTCGCCGAATTGATGATTCGCTCGGCGATGGAGCGCAAGGAAAGCCGGGGCCTGCACTACACCCTCGACTACCCGGACCTGCTGCCCGACGCGCTCGACACTATCCTGGTGCCGCCCACCTACGCCGGCTGAACTTGAGCCGTACGCGCAGGCGCCGGTGCACCTCGGCCGCCTGCGCGTCCCGTGGCACACAGACCGACCTCACCCACCGTTCCCCCGGCAAGCGAAAACGCAACACCACCAGAAGTGGCAAGGCCAGGCTGTCGGGACGCAACTGCACCGCTTGCCAGCCCTGCCCCGCGCTCCACAGTTGCCAGCCGTCGGCATTACGGCGCAGGCCAGTGAACGCCGCGCCATGATTCAGCAGAATCTGGCGTGGCAATGCCCAGGCGCCATGTATCAGGCACGCGGCAGTTCCCGGCAGGCGGGCCCAGAGCGGGATGTCGAGCATCAGCAAGGCGCCCAGCGCGAACAGCTGGGCCAGGAGATAGGCCGCGAGCAATTGCCGGGAAGGCTGCCAGCGGCACTCGAAGGCGTTACTTGGGTTGAACACGATCCAGGATCATGCGGACCATGCGCTGCAGCTCGGGATCCTCGGACTCGGAGCGCTCCATGAACCAGCCGAACATGTCCTGGTCTTCGCATTCGAGCAACCTGACGTAGCAGGCACGATCGACGTCGTTCAGCTGCGAATAGACTTCTTTCACGAATGGCACCAGCAACACGTCCAGTTCCAGCATGCCGCGGCGGCTGTGCCAGTAGAGGCGGTTCAGTTCAACATCTTCGACCATGGAGCGCTCCTCAAATAGAGCGCGAGTATACAGGCCGACGGACATCGGGACACTCGGCTTTGGTCGGTGCCGCCCATCCTTTGTGAACTACCCATTTCAAGGGCGCCCCCTTATGATGTCCCCCAGACTTTTTTACCCTGCGATGACCCATGGCTGATTCCGCTTTTTTCTGCCCCCTGTCCCACGAGGGCGTTCTCGCCGTCCGCGGCCCCGATGCCAGCAAGTTCCTTCAGGGCCAGCTGACCTGCAACCTCAATTACCTCAGCCCGACCCAGTCCAGCCTGGGCGCCCGCTGCACCCAGAAAGGCCGCATGCAATCGAGCTTTCGCATCCTGCTCGAAGGTGACGGCTGCCTGCTGGCCATGGCCACGCCGCTGCTGGAAGCGCAATTGGCAGACCTGAAGAAGTACGCAGTGTTCTCCAAGGCCAAGCTCAGCGATGAAAGCGCCCAATGGGCTCGCTTCGGCCTCGGCAACGCCGATGCCGTGCTGGCCGCCCTAGGCCTGGAACTGCCCCAGGAAGACGGCGCCGTTGCCCGCAACGACGGCCTGATCGCCCTTCGTGTTTCGCCGCAACGGGCCGAACTCTGGGTACCGGCGGAGCAAGCGCAAGGCCTGCGCGAAAAGCTTTCTGCGCAATTGCCCGAAGGCGACCTCAACCAATGGTTGCTGGGGCAGATTCGCGCCGGTATCGGCCAGGTCATGCCGGCGACCCGCGAGCTGTTCATTCCGCAAATGCTCAATCTGCAGGCCATCGGCGGCGTCAGTTTCAAGAAAGGCTGCTACACCGGCCAGGAAATCGTCGCGCGCATGCAGTACCTGGGCAAACTCAAGCGCCGCCTGTACCGCCTGGTCCTGGACGCCGCGGAACCACTGCCTGAACCCGGCACCGCGCTGTTTTCCCCGACCCACGCCAGCTCCGTCGGCGAAGTGGTGATCGCGGCCAACGCCGAACAGAACATTGAACTCCTGGCCGTGCTGCAGGCCGAAGCCGCAGAGGATGGCAATCTCCACCTCGGCGCGCTCGAAGGTCCGCGGCTGCGCCTGCTGGACTTGCCTTACTCGCTGGATCGCGATCGGGAAATCCAACGCTGATCGCAGCAACTTCATGCAATACCCTAGAGAACAGAAATGAGTGAGCTGGCGGAAAAGGTCCAACAGGATTTGGTTGAGGCCATCGATAACGATGACCTGGTTCTGCCAACGTTGCCGGAAGTGGCCCTGCAGATTCGCCGGGCCGCGGAAGATCCGGAAATCAGCGTCAGCACCCTGAGCAAAGTGATCGGCCGGGATACGGCGCTGTCGGCGCGCCTGATCAAAGTGGTCAACAGCCCCCTGCTGCGCGCCACCCAGGAAGTCACCGACCTGCACACCGCGATTACCCGCCTGGGCGTCAACTACAGCAGCAACCTGGCGATCGGCCTGGTCATGGAGCAGATTTTCCATGCCCGCTCCGATGTGGTCGCGCAGAAAATGCACGACGTCTGGCGTCGCAGCCTGGAAGTGGCCGGCGTCAGCTATGCGCTGTGCCGCAGCCATACCCAATTGAAACCCGACCAGGCCGCCCTCGGCGGGCTGGTGCACCAGATCGGCGTGCTGCCGATCCTGACCTATGCCGAAGACCACTATGAGCTGCTGTCCGATCCGGTCAGCCTCAACCATGTGATCGAGCACATCCACCCGCTGCTGGGGGACAAGCTGTTGCAAGTCTGGGAGTTTCCGGAACAACTGGCGACCTTGCCGGGGCAGTACCTGGACTTCAAACGCCAGTCGCAGCGCGTGGACTATGTCGACCTGGTGCAAGTCGCCACCTTGTATTGCCACAAGGACAGCGATCACCCGCTGGCCAAGGTCGACGCCTTCAGCGTGCCGGCGTTCAAGAAGCTCAGGATCGACCCCGAGAACAAGGCAATGTGCGACGACCTGGCAGAATCGCGTTCGATGTTCTACTGAGACAGCGCAATCTCTAGCCCGCGTTGAAACTCACCCGCACCTTCAATCCAGCCTGTGCGCCGTCGTGCAGGCTGATCTGCGCCAGGTGCGCGCGGCAGATCTCACCGACGATCGCCAGGCCCAGGCCGGAACCGGCGACATGGGGATTGCGCCGATAGAAGCGCTCGAATACCCGGTCGCGGTCCTCCAGGGGAATCCCCGGGCCGTCGTCTTCCACTTCCAGCACCGCCGGCGCGCTGACCCGCAGAATCACATTACCGCCCGGCTTGGTGTGGGCCAGGGCGTTGTCCACCAGGTTGCTCAGCAACTCGTTCAACAGGGTCGGCTCGCCGCGCAACCAGACCGGCTCGTCGGCTTCCAGGGCCAGGGCGATGCCCCGGGCATGGGCCAAGGGCGCCATGGCCATGCCCAGCTCGCGGGCCAGTTGGCTGAGGTCGAGCAATTGTGCGCCGCCCTCGGCAATCGCCCGCGCACCGTTTTCGATCCGCGCCAGGGACAGCAGTTGGTTGGCCAGATGGGTCAGGCGGTCGGTGCCCTGGGCGGCGCTTTCCAGGGTGGTGCGCCAGGTCTCGGGTTCCGAGGCGCGCAGCCCCAGCTCCAGGCGCGCCTTGAGCGCCGCCAACGGGGTGCGCAATTCATGGGCAGCATCGGCGATGAACTGCGCCTGGCGCTCGAACTGCCCACGCAAGCGCTCGGTGAAGTGGTTGAGCGCCCGCACCAGCGGCCACAACTCGCGCTGCACCTCGACCAGCGGCAAGGGCCGCAAATCGTCGGACTGGCGCTCCTCCACCGCGCTACGCAAACGTTCCAGCGGGCGCAACGCGGCGCTGACCGCGAACCACACCAACAGCAACGCACCGATGGCCAGCATCCCCAGGCGCAGCAAGGTGTCGGCCATCAGGCTGCGGGCCATCCTGACCCGCGCCTCGTCGGTCTCGGCCACGCGAATCTCGGCCATGCCGTTCATGTTCGGTTCGCTGACCGCCTTGAGCAGGCTCACCACCCGGACGTTCTGCCCCTGATAAGTGGCATCGTAGAACCGCGCCAGCGCCGGGTAGTCATCGGTGCGCGGCGTGCCCGGCGGCGGGCCGGGCAGGTTTTCGTAACCGGAAATCAGCTGCCGGTGGATGTCGTTGACCTGGTAATAGATCCGCCCGGCGCTGTCGTAGGCGAAAGTGTCAAGGGCGACATAGGGCACGTTGGCGCTGAGGCCGCCGTCGCGCTGGGACAGGCCGGCGGCGATGGTCCGGGCCGAGGCCAGCAGGGTCCGGTCGTAGGCGGTGTCCGCCGCCTCGCGGCCGTTCCAGTAGGCGCTCAGGCCGCTGGCCAGCATCAGCACCACCAGCAACAGCGCAAGGTTCCACAGCAGGCGCCAGCGCAGGCTGCTGGGCCTATGCATCGCGGCTTTCCAGCAGGTAGCCGAGGCCGCGGAAGGTCACGATGGCCACCGCGTGGCCGTCGAGTTTCTTGCGCAAGCGGTGGACGTAGATCTCGATGGCGTCCGGGCTGGCCTCTTCGTCCAGGCCGAACACCTGGGACGCCAATTGCTCCTTGCTCATGACCCGCCCCGGGCGGGCGATCAGCGCCTCGAGCACGGCCTGCTCGCGGGAGGTCAGGGTCAGCAGTTCCTCGCCGAGGGCAAAGCGCCGGGTATCGAGGTCGTAGGCCAGCACGCCACAGCGCTGCACCCGTTCGCCGCCGAGCACGCTGCGCCGCAGCAGGGCCTTGACCCGTGCTTCCAGCTCGGTCAGCTCGAAGGGCTTGGCCAGGTAGTCGTCGGCCCCGAGGTTGAGACCGTGGACCCGGTCCTTCACGTCGCTGCGCGCGGTCAGCATCAGTACCGGCAGGTTCTTGCCCCGGGCTCGCAGGCGCGCCAGCACCTCGAAACCATCCAGGCGCGGCAGGCCCACGTCGAGGATTGCCATGGCGTAGTCCTCGCTGCCCAGGGCCAGGTCCGCGGCGACGCCGTCGTGCAGCACATCCACGGTCAAACCGGTGCTCTTGAGCGCCTGGGCGACACTTTCAGCCAGCTGCAGGTGGTCTTCGACGAGAAGCACGCGCATGGATTTTCTACCTCGTTCAGGGGGCGACGGCGCTTTTTATTGCCGCGGAGTTTACAGCCGGGACCGCTGCTGTGAAGCCCGGAAACCGTGAAAGTCTGCTGAAAGGTTAGCGAAAGGTTGGCGCTTTAGAGTCCTGTTACGGATTGTTTCGACTTCCGTGGCTACCTCCCGGTAGCGCCCCGAAAAACGCCTCGAAGCGTTTTCGCCAATAAGAACAATAACGGAGTACAACTCGATGCTCTTCATGCAGCTTCAGGCCTGCCGGCCTGCCCGTCTTTCCCGTCTCAGCCACACCGCCCTCGCCAGCGCCGCCGCCTTCGCCGGTTTCTCGCCGATCAGCCAGGCCGCCTTCTTCGAAGACAGCAGCGGCACCCTCGAAACCCGCAACATGTACTTCAACCGCGACTTCCGCGACGGCACCAGCGCCCAGCAATCCAAGCGCGACGAATGGGCCCAGGGTTTCATGCTCAACCTGCAATCGGGCTATACCGACGGCACCGTGGGTTTTGGCGTCGACGCGCTGGGCATGCTCGGCATCAAGCTCGACTCCAGCCCCGACCGTACCGGCACCGGCCTGCTGCCGACCCACGACAACGGGCGCGCCGCCGACGAGTACTCCAAGCTCGGCCTGACCGGCAAGATGAAGATCTCCGCCACCGAACTGAAGATCGGCAGCCTGATTCCCGAACTGCCGATCCTCAAGCCCAACGACGGCCGCATCCTGCCACAGACCTTCGAGGGCGGCCTGCTGACCTCCAAGGAAATCAAGAACCTGACCTTCACCGGCGGGCGCCTGGAGAAAGCCAAGGACCGCGACAGCACCGACTTCGAGGACATCGCCCTCAACAACAAGAA
Organism: Pseudomonas chlororaphis; assembly: GCF_001921865.1. Lineage (GTDB taxonomy): Bacteria > Pseudomonadota > Gammaproteobacteria > Pseudomonadales > Pseudomonadaceae > Aquipseudomonas > Aquipseudomonas chlororaphis_D. Next base: position 247,875 of record NZ_MSCT01000006.1, on the reverse strand, counting down.
CAGCCGCTTCGCCGGCACCGTCGCCGGCAAGCATTTCGATTTCGGCGGCCTGGACTACAAGTTCACCGACAAAATCACCGGCAGCTACCACTTCGCCCAGCTCGCCGAAGTCTATAACCAGCACTTCTTCGGTTTGGTCACCTCGCAGCCGATGGGCCCGGGCACCTTCTCCAGCGACCTGCGTTTCGCGGTCAGCGACGACCAGGGCCAGGCCCGCGGCGGCAAGATCGACAACAAATCCCTCAACGGCCTGGTGGGCTACGCCCTCAACGGGCATAAACTCAGCGCCGGCTACCAGCACATGTCCGGCGACAGCGCCTTCCCCTATGTCGACGGGGCCGACCCGTACCTGGTCAACTTCGTGCAGATCAACGACTTCGCCGGCGCCGAAGAACGCTCCTGGCAGGCCCGCTACGACTACGACTTCAGCAAGCTGGGCGTTCCCGGCCTGACCTTCATGACCCGCTACCTGAGCGGCGACAACATCGCCCTGAAAAACGGCGACACCGGCAAGGAATGGGAACGCAACACCGAGATCAAGTACGTGGTGCAAAGCGGCACCTTCAAGGACGTCGCCGTGCGCCTGCGCAACGCCACCTACCGCTCCAACTATTCGGCCCGCGATGCGGACGAAGTGCGCCTGTTGGTGAGCTACAGCCTGGCGCTCTGGTAACCGGCCACAGGGTTTCGCAGCGGCCCGAACGCCGAGCAAGACCCTGGCATGCAACACACAACAACAACTCCCGTGGAGACAAGCATGAACCCATCACTGCGTAAATTGGCCCTCGCCGCCGGCTGTATGCTGTTCGCCGGTCAACTGCTCGCCGCCGCCAGCGCCGAACCCAAGCGCCCGGAATGCATCGCCCCGGCCTCCCCCGGCGGCGGTTTCGACCTGACCTGCAAACTGGCGCAAAGCGCGCTGGTCAACGAAAAGCTGCTGACCAAACCGATGCGCGTGACCTACATGCCCGGCGGTGTCGGCGCGGTGGCCTACAACGCAGTGGTGGCCCAGCGCCCGGCCGACGCCGGGACGCTGGTGGCCTGGTCCAGCGGTTCGTTGCTGAACCTGGCCCAGGGCAAGTTCGGCCGTTTCGACGAAAGCGCGGTGCGCTGGCTGGCCGCGGTCGGCACCAGCTACGGCGCCATCGCGGTGAAGAGCGACTCGCCGTACAAGACCCTCGACGACCTGGTCAAGGCCCTGAAAAAAGACCCAAGCGCCGTGGTGATCGGTTCCGGCGGCACCGTCGGCAGCCAGGACTGGATGCAGACCGCGCTGATCGCCAAGGCCGCCGGGATCAACCCGCGCGACCTGCGCTACGTGGCCCTGGAAGGCGGCGGCGAAATCGCCACCGCGTTGCTGGGCGGCCATATCCAGGTCGGCAGTACCGACATCTCCGACTCCATGCCGCACATCCAGAGCGGCGACATGCGCCTGCTCGCGGTGTTCTCCGACAAGCGCCTGGACGAGCCGGAAATGAAGGACATCCCGACCGCCAAGGAACAGGGCTACGACATCGTCTGGCCGGTGGTGCGCGGCTTCTACCTCGGGCCGAAGGTCAGCGACGAAGACTACGCCTGGTGGAAAGACGCCTTCGACAAGCTGCTGGCTTCCGAAGAATTCGCCAAGCTGCGCGACCAGCGCGAGCTCTTCCCGTTCGCCATGACCGGGCCGGAGCTGGACACCTACGTGAAGAAACAGGTGGCCGACTACAAGACCCTGGCCAAAGAGTTCGGCCTGATCCAGTGATCGCCCCTGTCTAGCGGCCCTGCCCTCGCGCATCGGGGGCAAGGCCCAGGAGTTTCCCATGCTCTTACAACGTATTTTCGCCTCGGCGCTGCTGCTGGTCTGCCTGGGCCTGGCGCTGATGGCCTGGCCTTACCAGGCGGCCTTTTCCTACGAACCGGTCGGCCCGCGCGCCTTTCCCTTGCTGATGCTCGGGCTGATGGGCCTGGCGCTGCTGTACATGGTGTTTCGCCCGGCGCCGATCAAGCACAGCGAAGACGAACCGCCGCTGGACCGCGAGACCCTGGTCAAGATCAGCCTCTGCGTGGTCCTGCTGCTGGTCTTCGCCGGCCTGTTCGAACCCCTGGGTTTCATTCTCAGCAGCATCCTGATCGGCATTCCGATGGCGCGCCTGTACGGCGGCCGCTGGTTGCCCAGCGCCGTGGTCACCACGCTGATGGCCATCGGGCTGTACGTGCTCTTCGACCGGGTGATGGACGTGCCACTGCCCCTGGGCCTGCTCGACGTTCTGGAGAACTGATATGGATACGCTTGGCTATTTGGGCCAGGGTTTCGGCGTCGCGCTGAGCCCCTACAACCTGGTCACCGCCCTGACCGGCACCCTGATCGGCACCGTGGTCGGCCTGCTCCCGGGCCTGGGCCCGATCAACGGCGTAGCGCTGCTGATTCCGATCGCCTTCGCCCTCGGCCTGCCGCCGGAGTCGGCGCTGATCCTGCTGGCTGCGGTGTACCTGGGTTGCGAATACGGCGGCCGGATCAGCTCGATCCTGCTGAACATCCCGGGCGAAGCCTCCACCGTGATGACCACCCTCGACGGCTACCCGATGGCCCGCCAGGGCCTCGCTGGGGTGGCCTTGTCGCTGTCGGCCTGGAGTTCGTTCATCGGCGCCTTCATCGCCACCTGCGGCATGGTGATGTTCGCCCCGCTGCTGGCGAAATGGGCAATCGCCTTCGGCCCCGCGGAGTATTTCGTGCTGATGGTGTTCGCCATTGTCTGCCTCGGCGGCATGGCCGGCGACCGCCCGCTGAAGACCTTCATCGCGGCGCTGATCGGGCTGTTCCTGTCCTCGGTCGGCATCGACGCCAACAGCGGCGTGTACCGCTTCACCGGCGACAACATCCACCTCACCGACGGCATTCAGTTCGTGGTGCTGGTGCTGGGCCTGTTCTCCATCAGCGAGATCCTGTTGCTGCTGGAAAAAACCCACCGCGGCCAGGAAGCGGTAAAAGCCACCGGGCGCATGATGTTCAACTTCAAGGAAGCGGCGTCGGTATTCATCGTGAACATCCGTTGCGGCCTGCTGGGCTTCATCATGGGTGTCTTGCCCGGAGCCGGCGCAACCCTGGCCAGCGCCGTGGCCTACATGACCGAAAAACGCATCGCCGGCGCCAACGGCACGTTCGGCCAGGGCGACAAGCGCGGCCTGGCGGCGCCGGAAACCGCGATCGGCGCCTCGGCCTGCGGCGCCCTGGTACCGATGCTGACCCTCGGCGTCCCGGGCTCGGGCACCACCGCGGTGATGATCGGCGCCCTGTCGCTGTACAACATCACGCCGGGCCCGCTGCTGTTCCAGCAACAGCCGGACATCGTCTGGGGCCTGATCGCCTCGTTGTTCATCGCCAACATCATGCTGGTGATCCTCAACATCCCGATGATCCGCGTCTTCACCCGCATCCTCGCCGTGCCGAACTGGGCACTGGTGCCGGTGATCGCGATCATTACCGGGATCGGCGTCTACGCGGTACACGCCACCACCTTCGACCTGTTCCTGATGGTCGGCATCGGCATCTTCGGCTACATCCTGCGCAAGCTGGACTTCCCACTGTCGCCGGTACTGCTGGGCTTTATCCTCGGCGGGCTGATGGAGCAGAACCTGCGTCGCGCGCTGTCGATCTCCAACGGCGCGATGGAAATCCTCTGGTCCAGCCCGATCACCGTCGGCGTCTGGGTGCTGACCGTGCTCATGCTGCTGATGCCGCTGCTGCGCATCTGGCGCAAGCGCTCGGCCCAGCAACGCGCCGTGGCCGATGTCTGAGGCCACCTTCAAACAGTGGTGGGGCACGCCCCTGGTCGGTCTGGTCGGCGGTTACCTCGCCAGCCAGGTCGGCTGGCCGCTGCCGTGGATGGTCGGCTCATTGCTGGCGATCATCCTGGTGCGCTGCCTGACGCCCTGGCAACTGGCGGAAATCCCCGGCGGGCGTAAATGCGGGCAATGGGTGGTGGGCATCGGTATCGGCCTGCACTTCACCCCCGTGGTGATGGAGCAGGTCATGAGCCACTTCGGCCTGATCTTCTTCGGTGCGCTGGTCACCAGCCTGTCCAGCGTGGTCGGGGTGTGGCTGCTGCGGCGTACCGGCGAGGACCGGGCCACCGCGTTCTTCTCCAGCATGCCGGGCGGTTCCGGGGAGATGGTCAACCTCGGCGCGCGCAACGGCGCGGTGCTCAGCCGCGTCGCGGCGGGGCAGAGCCTGCGGGTGCTGGTGGTGGTCTTGTGCGTGCCGGCGGCCTTCAAGTACCTGTTGGGTGAAGGCGTGCCGCAATTGCACCCGGCCAGCGTCGACTGGCGCTGGCTGGCCCTGCTGTTTCCGCTGGGCGCGCTGGTCGCCTGGTGCTGGCAGCGCCTGCGCCAACCCAACCCCTGGCTGTTCGGACCGTTGCTGGTGAGCGCCGCGGTCAGTATCGGCTGGGACCTGCACATCGGCCTGCCGGACGGCGGCAGCCAGATCGGCCAGTGGCTGATCGGCAGCGGCCTGGGCTGTCACTTCAACCGGCAGTTCTTTCGCCGCGCACCGTCGTTCATGGGCCGGACCCTGGTCGGCACCGCGCTGACCATGCTTATCGCCGGCCTCGCGGCCATGGCCCTGAGCGCCCTGACCCACCTGGACCTGCGTTCGTTGACGTTGGGCATGATGCCCGGCGGCATCGCGGAAATGAGCCTGACGGCCGAGACCCTGCAACTGTCGGTACCGCTGGTGACGGCGATGCAGGTGATGCGCTTGCTGTTCGTGCTGTTCCTGGCCGAGCCGTTGTTCCGGCATTGGAACCGGCAAGCGGACTCCGCCTGAACGACCGAGGCGCCTTTATCGCGAGCCAGCTCGCTCCTACAAGAGCGAGGCTTGCCCGCGATGAGGCCCTCCCCCTCAAACCGGCGGCAAGCGCCACTCGATCGGGGTCTCGCCGTTCTGCTCGAGGTACTTGTTGGTCCGGCTGAAATGCCCGCAACCGAGAAACCCGCGGTACGCCGACAAGGGCGACGGGTGCACCGACGTCAACACCAGATGCTTGGTGGCGTCGATCAGTTTCTGCTTGCCCTGCGCATGGGACCCCCACAGCAGGAACACCAGGTGCGGCTGGTGTTCGCTCACCACTTCGATGATCCGGTCGGTGAAGAACTGCCAGCCCTTGCCCGCATGGGAAGCGGCGTTGGCCCGCTGCACGGTCATGGTGGTGTTGAGCATCAGCACGCCCTGGTCGGCCCAGCTTTGCAGGTAGCCGTGGTTGGGGATGTCGATGTTCAGGTCGCGCTTGAGCTCTTTATAGATGTTCACCAGGGACGGCGGCGCCGGCACGCCCGGCTGCACCGAGAAGCACAGGCCGTGGGCCTGGCCCGGGCCGTGGTAAGGGTCCTGGCCGAGGATCACCACCTTGACCTTGTCCAGCGGCGTCGAGTTCAGCGCATTGAAGATCAGCGGGCCCGGCGGGTAGATCTCCTTGCCGGCGGCGTGTTCCTGACGCAGGAACTCGCGCAACTCCGCCATGTAGGGCTGGTCGAATTCGGCACGCAGTGCCTGCTTCCAGCTCGGTTCGAGTTTGATACGGTCGTCGTCGGTCATGGTTGCACCCGGTAAAATCAATGGGACGCACCCTAGGAAAGCCCACCACGCTTGTCAATTGATCTGACGCAGAACCGGCACTTTCCCCGGTAGCGATCATACTGAACGCTCAAATTCCCGATCGAGGTCACGATGAATCTGCACGTCGAAGAACTCACCGGCACCGGCGGCGCGCGCATCGGCATCGCCAGCCTGGACGCCGAACAGTCCCTCAACGCCTTGTCCCTGCCGATGATCCAGCAGCTGGCCGAGCGCCTGGAAACCTGGGCCCGGGACCCGCAGATCGTCTGCGTGCTGTTGCGCGGCAACGGCGCCAAGGCCTTTTGCGCCGGCGGCGAAGTGCGCAGCCTGGTCCAGGCCTGCCTGGCCCACCCGGGCGAAGTGCCGCCGCTGGCCGCGCAGTTCTTCGCCGCCGAATACCGCCTCGACTACCACCTGCACTCCTACCCCAAACCGCTGATCTGCTGGGGCCACGGCTATGTGCTCGGCGGCGGCATGGGCCTGCTGCAAGGCGCCGCCATTCGTATCGTCACGCCGAGCAGCCGCCTGGCGATGCCGGAGATCAGCATCGGCCTGTACCCGGACGTCGGCGCCAGCTGGTTCCTCTCGCGCCTGCCGGGCAAGCTCGGGTTGTTCCTCGGCCTGACCGGCGCCCAGATGAACGGCCGCGACGCCATCGACCTGGACCTGGCCGACCGCTTCCTGCGCGACGACCAGCAAGAAGCGCTGATCGACGGCCTGTTGCAACTCAACTGGCAGGAACAGACGCCGATGCAGCTCAACAGCCTGCTCAAGGCGTTGCAACAGGAAGCCCTGGCGCAGATGCCCGAAGCGCAGTGGCTGCCGCGCCGCCAGCAGATCGACGAATGGCTGGATGTCAGCGATGTGCGGTGCGCCTGGCGGGCCATCGCCCTGCTTCGCGATCACCGCGATCCCCTGCTGGCCCGCGCGGCCAAGACCATGAGCGAGGGCTGCCCGCTGACGGCCCATCTGGTCTGGGAGCAGATCGAACGGGCGCGGCACCTGTCCCTGGCCCAGGTGTTCCAGATGGAATACACCCTGAGCCTGAACTGCTGCCGGCACCCGGAATTCAGCGAAGGGGTGCGGGCGCGCTTGCTCGACAAGGACCACAAGCCCCGCTGGCACTGGCCGGACATCAACAGCGTGCCCGAGGCTGTGGTGCAGGCGCATTTCCACAAGGCCTGGGAAGGCCGCCACCCCCTGGCGGATCTGTCGGACGTCTGAAAGACGGCCACGAAAAAGCGGCGCTCCTGGCGCCGCTTGTCGGTTGTGGGGGAATCAGCGGTTGTGGCGGTCGCCGCGACGATCGTCGCGGCCACGGTCGCTCCAGTCCCGACCGCCGCGCCGGCCATCATGGTCGCCGCGCCCGTCGTGGCGCCGGTCATTGTTGTTCCAGTCCTGGCGGTGGCCATCCCAGCCACGGTTCGGGTAGCTGCGGTAGACCGCTCGCGGCGCTGCCTGGTAGTAGCGCGGTGCCGGTTGGTAATAGCGGGGCTGGTAATACCGCGGCGCCGGTTGGTAGTAACGCGGCGCGTAATAGCCGCGACCGGACGAATAATAAGAGCCGCCGTAATAGACCGGCGCCGGTGTCGTATAGACCTCAGAGCGGTAGTAGCTGGAACCTGTGTCGTAGTAAGGAACGCAGGCAGAAAGAGCCAAACCCAGGAACGCAGTGAGAAGAATTCGACGATACATGGCGGCCTCCTGGACCGCGAAAGAGCCATGCCAGCGACGCTGACCGGCGGCAGCCACGGATGTTCTGGCTGACGAAATATCTGACCGTGAAAACCGGGTCTGGTGCGATTTTCGACACACATTGATACAAGTCGCCCACCCGCCATTTTGGATCCGAGAAGCGCCGGTTTTCGCGGGCTCCAGGCTGGTGCACGCACGCACTACTTGAAGGCAGGTTTCGCGCCCCACTCTTCCCTCGCCAAGGCCCCAGCCCTTCTAGACAGGCATTCCCCGGTACTTGGCACGCGTCTCGCTTTAGTCATGGCGTGCAGGAGTCATCACAGGTTCGCAGCACCACAATTTGCAATGGCCGACTAGGGTTCCGGCTCGCCTTCGCGAGTGGCTGGTCCGAGAGTTGGCGACCTCCAGTTGAGGTTACACGGCGGGACAAAAGCCCGGGAGACAAGCCACCGCTCGCGGTGCTGCGTACTCCTGTCCGCCCACGATCAACTGGAGAACCACCCATGCCCCAGCTCCGTTTTCCCGCTCTGCTCGCCGCCGCCTTCGCGGTACTCGCCACCCTCGCCAGCGCCCCCTCCCAGGCCGCCCGCAAAGACCACTTCAGCGTCTGCTGGACGATCTACGCCGGCTGGATGCCGTGGGAGTACGCCGCAAGCCAGGGCATCGTCGACAAGTGGGCGAAAAAGTACGGCATCAGCATCGACGTAGTGCAGCTCAACGACTACGTCGAATCCATCAACCAGTACACCGCCGGCCAGTTCGATGGCTGCACCATGACCAACATGGATGCCCTGACCATCCCTGCCGCCGGCGGCGTGGACAGCACCGCGCTGATCGTCAGCGACTTCTCCAACGGCAACGACGGCGTGGTGCTCAAGGGCGCCGGCAAGCAGGTCGCCGACCTCAAGGGCCTGGACGTCAACCTGGTGGAACTCTCGGTGTCCCACTACCTGCTGGCACGCGCCCTGGACTCGGTGGACCTCACCGAGAAAGACCTGAAAGTGGTCAACACCTCCGACGCCGACATCGCCGCCGCCTTCGATACCGAACAGGTGCAGGCCGTCACCACCTGGAACCCGATGCTCTCGCAGATCAAGGCCAAGCCCGGAGTCAGCGAAGTCTTCAACTCCAGCCAGATCCCCGGCGAGATCATGGACATGATGGTGGTCAACAGCGCCACCCTCAACGACAACCCGGCCCTGGGCAAGGCGCTGACCGGCGCCTGGTTCGAAGTGGTGGCGCTGATGAACGCCAACAACGCGCAAAGCCGGGCCGCGCTGGAACACATGGCCAAGGCCTCGGGCACCGACCTGGCAGGCTTCCAGGCGCAACTGGACACCACCAGACTGTTCGCCACGCCCCTGGAAGCCCTGGCCTTCGCCACCAGCGCGGAGCTGCCGAAAACCATGCGCAAGGTGGCCGAGTTCTCCTTCCAGCACGGCCTGCTGGGCGAAGGCGCCAGGGACACCAGCGCCGTCGGCATGAGCTTCGCCGGCGGCGTCGTCAGCGGCGACACGACCAACCTCAAGCTGCGCTTCGACCCGAGCTTCGTGCAACTGGCGGCCGACGCCAAGCTGTAACAGGAGGACTGGCCATGCGCCTGATCAATCGCTACCCGGATCGGCCGAGTCGCCTGCTGCTGGTGCTCCTGCCGTTCGCCCTGGTGCTGCTCGCCTACTTCATGGGCTCGGCCGAACGGCTGCTGGACAACCCCAACGACAAGCTGCTGCCCAGCGCGGTGCAGATGGTCGACGCGGTGAAACGCCTGGGCTTCACCGCCGACGCCCGCACCGGCGAGTACCTGCTGTGGCAGGACAGCGCGTCGAGCCTGCGGCGCCTGGCCATCGGCCTGGGCGTCAGTGCCCTGGCCGGGTTGTGCCTGGGCATCGCCGCCGGCACCCTGCCGCTGTTCGGCGCGCCGCTGTCGCCGCTCCTGACCGTACTGTCGATGGTGCCGCCGCTGGCGATCCTGCCGATCCTGTTCATCGTCTTCGGCCTCGGCGAGCTGTCGAAGATCATGCTGATCGTGATCGGCATCACCCCGAGCCTGGCCCGGGACCTGGAACAGCGCGCCCGGGAAATCCCCGTGGAGCTGCTGATCAAGGCCCAGACCCTGGGCGCCTCGACCTGGACCCTGATCCTGCGGGTGGTGTTGCCGCAATTGCTGCCGCGCCTGCTGATTGCCCTGCGGCTGATGCTCGGCTCGGCCTGGCTGTTCCTGATCGCCGCCGAAGCCATCGCGTCCACCGACGGCCTGGGCTACCGGATCTTCCTGGTACGTCGCTACCTGGCCATGGACGTGATCCTGCCCTACGTGGCGTGGATCACCCTGCTCGCCTGGCTGATGGACTGGGGCCTCAAGCGCCTGACCCAGGCAGCGTTCCCCTGGTACCAGGGGGCGCGGGCATGAGCTTTATCAGCGTGAACAATGTCTGGCAGCAGTACGCCGGGCAGGTGGTGCTCGAACGCCTCGACCTCAACGTCGAGGAAGGCGAGTTCTGCACCCTGGTGGGCGCCTCCGGCTGCGGCAAGTCGACCTTCCTGCGCCTGTTGCTGGGCCAGGAACGGGCCAGCCGCGGCGAGATCCTGCTGGACGGCCAGCCCCTGGCCAGCGAACCGGACGCCAGCCGCGGCGTGGTGTTCCAGCGCTATTCGGTGTTCCCCCACCTGTCGGTGCTGGACAACGTCGCCCTCGGCCTGGAACTGCCGCGCTCGCCGCTGCTGGGCCGGCTGTTCGGCGCGGCCAGGCGCGCGGCCCGGGAACGGGCGGCGGCCCTGCTGCACAAGGTCGGCCTAGGGCAGGCCCTGGACAAGTACCCGGCGCAACTCTCCGGCGGCATGCAGCAGCGCCTGGCGATCGCCCAGGCGCTGATCATGCAGCCGCGGGTGCTGCTGCTCGACGAACCCTTCGGCGCGCTGGACCCGGGCATCCGCAAAGACATGCACGGCCTGCTGCTGGAGCTGTGGCGCGAAACCCGGCTGACGGTGTTCATGGTCACCCACGACCTGTCGGAAGGCTTCAGCCTCGGCACCCGCCTGCTGGTGTTCGACAAGGTGCGCCTCGACCCGCATGCCCCCGGCGCCTACGGCGCGCGCATCACCTACGACATCCCATTGAACAGCGAGCGTCGCGCCGCCCTGCCGGCAGCGCCCCTGCGTCTTGCTTGAGAGGACTTCACCGATGACCGATTCGACTCCGATGCTCCCGCCCTTCGCCGAGGAAACCCTGCCCGGCGGCGGCCACCGTTCCTTTGTCCTCAAGCGCGGCCAGCTGCTGCGCCTGACCGATATCCGCGGCGGTGCCAACGTCAGCCTGACCCTGCTCAACGCCAACGAAAAGACCGAGCGCCTGAGCCTGCCCGACAGCCTCAAGTGCCAACACACCGCCAAGCTCACCGCCGGCCACTGCCTGTACTCGGACATGGGCCGGGTGCTGGCGGCGATCACAGCCGACACCTGCGGCTGGAGCGACAGCCTCGGCGGCGTGCTGTGCGCCGAGGAGGTGGCGCAGAAATACGGCCAGGGGCGCTTCCAGGAACTGCGCAACGGTTTCTACCGCAACGGCACCGACAACCTGCTGGTGGAACTGGGCAAATGGGGCCTGGGCCTGTCCGACCTGCTGATGACCCTCAACCTGTTCAGCCGAGTCGACGTCGATGAGGCCGGCGCCCTGCACTTCGTCGAGGGCAACTCGCACGCCGGCGACTACATCGAGCTGTACGCGCCGATGGACACCCTGGTGGTGCTCACCGCCCTGCAACACCCGATGGACCCCAACCCCGACTACGCCCCCAAACCGCTGAAGCTTCGCTGGACGAACGCCGCTCCCAGCGTCGCCGAGCATTGCCGCACCTCGCGCGCGGAAAACCAGCGCGGCTTCATCAACACCGACCGTCTGTTCGCCTGAGGATCGCTGCCATGTCACTCGTTATCGCCACCACTGAAAAACAGCCGGAAACCGCCGTGTACCGCGCCACCATCCCGTCCGGCGAACCCTGGCTGATGGAGGTCAAGGCCGGCCAGACCCTGCGCATCCTCGACCTGGAAGGCAACCAGGCCGTCGACACGCTGTTCTACAACCTGCAAAACCCCAGGGAGCGCTACGACGTGCAGCGCACCTTGCGCCGGCAGAACCGGGTCTACCTGGGCACCGGCAGCGTGCTGTATTCCAACCTCGGCCGGCCGATGCTGAGCATCGTCGCCGACACCTGCGGCCGGCACGACACCCTCGGCGGCGCCTGCGCCCAGGAAAGCAACACCGTGCGCTACGCCCTGGAGAAGCGCTACATGCACAGCTGCCGCGACAACTACCTGCGGGCCTGCGCCCACGACGGCCGGCTGGGCAAGGGCGACATCGGCCCGAACATCAACTTTTTCATGAACGTGCCGGTGACCGCCGACGGCGGCCTGACCTTCGAGGACGGCATTTCCGCGCCGGGCAAATACGTCGATCTGCGCGCCGAGATGGACGTGATCGTGCTGATCTCCAACTGCCCGCAACTGAACAACCCGTGCAACGCCTACAACCCCACCCCCGCGGAGCTGCTGCTATGGAACTGAAATTCGCGCGCCTGCGCCGTTGGTTGTTCGCCCTGTGCCAGAGCCGCGCGGGGCAATGCATCAAGTAGACGCGGCGGCAGGCTGCAACAACTGATCCGGCCGCTGGGGACGACCCCGGCGCCTCTTAAAAAACTGCGGGACGGCCCGCAACCCAGGGCGAGGCGACACGCGAAGTCGCCTCCAGGGGCCATGCCATGTTCGAAAAACTGTTGATTGCCAACCGCGGCGCCATCGCCTGCCGTATCCTGCGGAGCCTGCGTGAGTTGCAGGTCCGGGGGGTCGCCGTGTACGCCGAGGCCGACGCCGCCAGCCTGCACATCCTCCAGGCCGACGAAGCCCACAGCCTCGGCGAAGGCGCGGCCGCCGGCACCTACCTGGCGCAGGACAAGATCCTCGCCATCGCCAGGGCCAGCGGCGCCACGGCGATCCATCCCGGCTACGGGTTTCTCTCGGAGAACGCCGCCTTCGCCGAGGCCTGCGAAGCCGCCGGCATCGCCTTCGTCGGCCCGACCCCGGAGCAGCTGCGGGTGTTCGGCCTCAAGCACACCGCCCGCGCCCTCGCCCGGGAGCACGGCGTGCCGCTGCTCGAAGGCAGCGAACTGCTGGACAGCCTCGACGCCGCCCTCGACGCCGGCCAGCGGCTGGGCTACCCGGTGATGCTCAAGGGCACCGCCGGCGGGGGTGGCATCGGCATGCGCGTGTGCCGTAGCGCGGCCGAACTGGGCGAATCGTTTGAAGCGGTGAAACGCCTGGGGCAGAACAACTTCAGCAACGCCGGGGTGTTCCTCGAAAAGTACATCCCGCGCGCCCGGCACCTGGAAGTGCAGGTGTTCGGCGACGGCCAGGGCGAGGTGCTGGCCCTCGGCGTGCGCGACTGTTCGGTGCAGCGCCGCAACCAGAAAGTGCTGGAGGAAACCCCGGCGCCGAACCTGCCCGACGGCATGGAACACGCCTTGTGCGCAGCGGCGATCAAACTGGCCAAGGCGGTGAACTACCGCAGCGCCGGCACCGTGGAATTCGTCTTCGACAGCCAGGCCCAACACTTCTATTTCCTTGAAGTGAACACCCGCCTGCAGGTCGAGCACGGCGTCACCGAACAGGTCTGGGGCGTCGACCTGGTGCGCTGGATGGTGCAACTGGCGGCCGGCGAACTGCCGCCGTTGCGCGAGCTGAGCGCCCACCTGCAACCCCGCGGCCACGCGATCCAGGCCCGGCTGTACGCCGAAGACCCGGGGCGGGATTTTCAGCCCAGCCCGGGGCTGCTGAGCGCCGTGAACTTCCCGCCCGCCGACGGCCGGCGGCTGCGCATCGACACCTGGGTCGAGGCCGGTTGCGAGATACCGCCCTACTTCGACCCGATGATCGCCAAGCTCATCGCCTGGGCCCCGGAGCGCGAACAGGCGCGCCACCACCTGCATCAAGCGTTGGGCGACAGCCTGCTCTACGGCGTGGAAACCAACCGCGACTACCTGCGCCAGATCCTGCTCGATACGCCCTTCGCCAGCGGCAACCCCTGGACCCGCTGCCTGGAGGAGCTGGTCTACCAGGCCAACACCGTTGAAGTGCTCAGCGCCGGCACCCAGACCAGCGTCCAGGACTATCCCGGGCGCCTCGGCTACTGGGCCGTGGGCGTACCGCCTTCGGGGCCGATGGACAGCCGCGCCTTGCGCGCGGGCAACCGCCTGCTGGGCAATGCCGAAGGCGCGGCCGCCCTGGAAATTACCATGAGCGGCCCGCTGCTGCGCTTCAACTGCGACGCCGTGGTCGCGGTGACCGGGGCCGTCATTCCCCTGAGCCTGGACGGCGTGCCGCAGCCGCTGAACACTGCGTTAGCAATCCCGGCGGGCGCCACCCTGAGCCTGGGCACCATCGCCGGCGCCGGCGCGCGCAGCTACCTGTGCCTGCGCGGCGGGGTGCAGGTGCCGGACTACCTGAGCAGCAAAAGCACCTTTACCCTCGGCCAGTTCGGCGGCCACGGCGGGCGCGCCTTGCGGGTCGGCGATGTGCTGCACCTGCCGGCCCTGGAGGATCGCAGCGCCGGGCAATGCCTGCCGAGCGAACAACTCGGCGAGCTGCCAGCCGTGCGGCGGATCCGGGTGATCTATGGCCCCCACGGCGCGCCGGAGTATTTCACCGCGGGCTACATCCAGACCTTCTTCGCCACCCCGTGGGAAGTGCATTTCAACTCCAGCCGCACCGGCGTGCGCCTGATCGGGCCGAAGCCGCAATGGGCGCGCGCCGACGGCGGCGAAGCCGGCCTGCACCCGTCGAACATCCACGACAACCCGTACGCCATCGGCGCCGTGGACTTCACCGGCGACATGCCAGTGATCCTCGGTCCGGACGGCCCGAGCCTCGGCGGCTTCGTCTGCCCGGTGACGGTGATCGAAGCCGACCTGTGGCAGCTCGGCCAGCTCAAGGCCGGGGACAAGGTGAGGTTCTTCCCGGTCAGCCTCGAACAGGCCCGGGCCCTGGCCGGCGACGCAGGCTGGAATGCACACCCCGAGGAGGCCGAGGCGGATACGCCGCTGCGCTCGCCGGTGGTGCTGGATATCGGCCAGGACGACAAGCGGCTGGTGGCGCGCCTGTCGGGGGACACCCACCTGTTGCTGGAAATCGGCGCGCCGGAACTGGACCTGGTGCTGCGCTTCCGCGGCCATGCCCTGATGCAAGCCCTGGAAGCCAGGGCGCTGCCCGGGGTGATCGACCTGACGCCGGGCATCCGCTCGCTGCAGGTGCACTACCGGCCCGAACAACTGCCCCTGGCCGACCTGCTGGGCCTGGTCGCCGGCGAATGGGACGCGGTGTGCGCGGCCAAGGACCTGCAGGTGCCGTCGCGGATCGTCCACCTGCCGCTGTCCTGGGACGACCCGGCATGCCAGCTGGCCATCGAGAAATACATGACCACGGTGCGCAAGGACGCGCCCTGGTGCCCGAGCAACCTGGAGTTCATCCGCCGCATCAACGACCTGCCCGACCTCGACCGGGTGCAACGCACGGTGTTCGACGCCAGCTACCTGGTGATGGGCCTGGGCGACGTCTACCTCGGCGCGCCGGTCGCCACCCCGCTGGACCCGCGCCATCGCCTGGTGACCACCAAGTACAACCCGGCCCGCACCTGGACCGCCGAGAACTCAGTGGGCATCGGCGGCGCCTATATGTGCGTGTACGGCATGGAAGGCCCCGGCGGTTATCAGTTCGTCGGCCGCACCTTGCAGATGTGGAACCGCTACCGCGAGGTCGCCGCGTTCGACGGCAAGCCTTGGCTGTTGCGCTTCTTCGACCAGATCCGCTTCTACCCGGTCAGCGCCGACGAGCTGCTGCGGATCCGCCGCGACTTTCCCCTGGGGCGCTTCGCGCTGAACATCGAGCACAGCCAACTGAAACTCGCCGACTACGAGGCCTTCCTGGCCAGGGAAGCCCAGGACATCGCCGCCTTCCGCCAGCACCAGCAAAGCGCCTTCAACGCCGAGCGCGAGCGCTGGATCGCCAGCGGCCAGGCGCATTTCGACAGCGAGGAAGCGCCCCCGCCCACCACCGAGGAAGCGCCGCTGGAAGCCGGCCAGCAAAGCGTCGACAGCCACCTCGCCGGCAACCTCTGGCAGGTTCGGGTGGAGCCTGGCAGCCGGGTCGCGGCCGGCGATGTGCTGGTGGTCCTGGAGTCGATGAAGATGGAAATCCCGCTGCTCGCGCCGACGGCCGGCGTAGTCCGGGAGATCCGCGTGCAACCCGGTTCGGCGGTGCGCGCCGGGCAACGGGTCGCGGTGCTGCAACTGGATTGAACTTCACTTATTGCAACGGACGTTGACCATGACTGTGAACCTGCAACTCGATGCCCTGCGCGCCGCCTACCGTGAAGGCCGCGCCACCCCTCGCCAACTGCTGGCGACCCTGCGCGACAAGGCCGCGGCGCTGAACCCGGACTATCGCCTGTTCATCCACTTGCTCAGCGCCGAAGAGCTGGAGCCGTACCTGGCGGCACTCGACGGCCGGGAGATCGACAGCCTGCCGCTGTACGGCGTGCCCTTCGCCATCAAGGACAATATCGACCTGGCCGGCATCCCGACCACCGCGGCCTGCCCGGCCTTCGCCTACGTGCCGCAGCGTTCGGCGAGCGTCGTCGAGCGGCTGCTGGCGCTGGGGGCGATTCCGCTGGGCAAGACCAACCTCGACCAGTTCGCCACCGGCCTCAACGGCAGCCGCTCGCCCTATGGCGCCTGCCCCAACAGCGTGCTGGCGGAGTATCCGTCCGGCGGTTCCAGCGCCGGCTCGTCCCTGGCGGTGGCCCTGGGGCTCGCCAGCTTTGCCCTCGGCACCGACACCGCGGGCTCCGGCCGGGTGCCGGCGGCGCTGAACAATCTGCTCGGGCTCAAGGCCACCAAGGGGCTGATTTCCACGGCGGGGGTGGTACCGGCCTGCCGCACCCTGGACTGCGTCACCACCTTCACCGCCACCGCCCGTGAAGCCAGCCAGTTGCTGGCGCTGACCGCGCAGTTCGACCCGCGGGACGAATACAGCCGGCGCAACCCCGCATGGAACGATGGCTCGGCCTTCGGCGTCCCGCGGCCCTTTCGCTTCGGCGTGCCCCGGGCCCAGGACCTGCAATTCTTCGGCTGCGACGAAGGGCCCGGGTTGTTCGGCCAGGCCGTCGACCGCCTCCGGGCCCTGGGCGGCGAGGCCGTGGAGCTGGACCTTTCGCCCTTCCTTGAAGCGGCGCGCCTGTTGTACGAAGGGCCCTGGGTCGCCGAACGCTACAGCGTGGCCGGCGAGCTCCTGGAGCAAGATCCCGAAGCCGTCCTCCCAGTGATTCGCGCGGTACTGGCCAAGGCACCGGCGGTGAGCGGCGTGCAGACCTTTCGCGCGCACTACCGCCTGCAAACGCTGAAGGCGCACTGCGACCGGTTGCTGGAAGACCTGGACTGCGTGCTCACGCCGACCATCGGCCGGCCAGTGACCCTGGCCGAGCTTGCGGCCGAACCGGTGCTGCGCAATTCGCAACTGGGCTACTACACCAACTTCATGAACCTGCTGGACTACGCCGCCGTCGCCGTGCCCAGCGCCTTCATGAACAACGGTCTGCCCTGGGGCGTGACCCTGTTCGGACGGGCGTTCACCGACCAGTACCTGCTGAGCCTGGCCGATGCCTGGCAACGCCAGCAGGGCCTGGCCGCGCCTGTCGCCGGCCAACCCGCGCGCAACGACCGGGTACGCCTGGTGGTCTGCGGCGCGCACCTGGAGGGGCTGGCGCTCAACGGCCAGCTCAGGCAACGCGGCGCCCGGCTGATCGAGGCCGGCCATAGCTCGCCGGACTACCGGCTCTACGCCCTGGCCGGTGGCCCGCCGTTGCGCCCGGGCATGCTACGGGTGAAGGAAGGCGGCGTGGCGATCGCGGTGGAAGTCTGGGAACTGCCGAGCAGCGAACTGGGCTCGTTCCTCACCGGCATTCCCGCGCCGCTGGGCCTGGGCAAGGTGCAGTTGGCCGACGGCCGCTGGGAAAGCGGTTTCATCTGCGAAGCCTGCGGCCTGGAAGGCGCCACCGATATCAGCCATTTGGGGGGATGGCGCGCCTATCTGCAAACGCTGCAATGAAACCTGGCAAGGCGCAGCGGTTGCCGGCCTGGCGACCACTGCGCGTTCATTCTCAGCCTGTGGCAACAGCGACAAAAAAACCGCGCCATCGATCCGGCGGGCGCGGCTTCGAGAGCAGCCTCCCCCCCTGCAAATGGCGCAGCTATTCGGCGGCGCTACCACTAGAATGCTTGCATCGAATCACTGCCATGGAATCGCCATGTCGCTTCGCTCCCCCCTGTATTCGCAACGCTCGCTGGTGGTTACGCTCATAGCGCTGCTGGGCTGCGGTTTTCTGGCCACATCCTTGCTCAGCTACTACGCCTCGCGCAGCTCGATCCGCGACAACATCGTCAATACCGAGCTGCCGCTGACCTCCGACACGGTGTACTCGGAGATCCAGAAAGACCTGGTACGGCCGATCCTGATTTCCTCGATGATGTCCCGCGACACCTTCATGCGCGACTGGGTGGTGGGTGGCGAGCGCGACCCCGAGCAGATGACCCGCTACCTCAATGAGGTGATGACGCACTACGGCGCCTACACCGCCTTCTTCGTGTCCAACAGCACCCTGACCTACTACCACGCCAAGGGCGTGCTGAAAAAGATCAGCGCCGACGCGCCCCGCGACGCCTGGTATTTTCGCGTGCGCGACATGGCCACGCCCTATGAGATCAACGTCGATCCGGACCTGGCCAACCAGGACAACCTGACGTTCTTCATCAACTACAAGGTCTACGACTACCAGGACAATTTCATCGGCGCCGCCGGCGTCGGCCTGACCGTGGACGCGGTGATCAAGTTGATCGACCGCTACCAGCAGCGTTATCAACGCAGCGTGTATTTCGTCAATACCCAGGGCCGTATCGTCCTCACCGGCGCCGAAGGCGGCCCGCAGGGCGCCCGGGCCGGACAGTCGCTGCTCGAACTGGACAGCCTGCGCGACCTGCACGCCAAGCTGCCCAAGCCCCACAGCGGCAGCTACGAATACAGCACCCAGGACCAGCGGCACTTTATCAACGTGCGCTTCATTCCCGAGCTGAACTGGTACCTGTTCGTCGACAAGCGCGAAGACAGCGCCCTGGGCGACATTCGCCGCTCGCTGTACCTCAACCTGCTGATCTGCCTGGTCGTCACCCTGATCGTCCTGGCCCTGCTCAACGGCGTGGTCAAGCGCTACCAGCGCAAGATCGAAGCCCAGGCCACCCTCGACAGCCTGACCGGCCTGCCCAACCGCCGCGGCTTCGACCTGCTGGCCGCCCACGCCATGCACGAAGCCCAGCGTGAACCCCGGCCGCTGGCCGCCCTGCTGCTGGACCTGGACCATTTCAAACGCCTCAACGACACCTACGGCCACCTCGCCGGCGACCAGGTGCTGAGCGGCTTCGCGCGCAACCTGGAAAGCTGCCTGCGCCAGTCCGATATCGTGTGCCGCTGGGGCGGCGAAGAATTCATCGTGCTGCTCAAGGACACCGACAGCGCCACGGCGCTGATGATTGCCGAAAAGATCCGCCTGCTGATCGAGCAACAGCGCTATGCCTATGAAGGCCAGAGCCTGCAAGTGACCGTCAGCATCGGCCTGACCGCCTTGCAACCGGACGACACCCTGCACAGCCTGTTGTCGCGCGCCGACCACGCGATGTACCGTGCCAAACAGACCGGCCGCAACCGCACCTGCGTGGAAATGCCTCACTCCAGCTATGAATGACTCGACCCTTGCCAGCCCCAGCGTCTGCCCAGCCTGCGGCGCCCGTAACGACTGCAGCCTGGCCGACCCGCGTACCGCCGACCGCGCCTGCTGGTGCTACAGCGTGAGCATCGACCCGGCGGTGCTCGAAGCCCTGGCGCCGGAGCTGCGCGATCGCGCCTGCCTGTGCCCGCGCTGCGCCCGGGTCGAGGCGCAACTGCAAGCGGCCGCCCGGCCGATCCCGTAAGATACGCAGCCTTTTCCAGCCTGCCGACAGCCATGCGCGTTGACCGTTTCCTCAGCAACCTGCCCCGTTTCAACCGCCAGCAGGTGCGCCTGTTGCTGGCGGCCAAGCGCATCCGCATCGACGGCCAGGCGGTCAGCGATCCCCACGCCGAAGTGCGGGAGTTCAGCCGGGTCGAACTCGACGACGAAGTGCTGCAGGCCGGCAAGCCCGCGCGCTATTTCATGCTGCACAAACCCATGGGCTGCGTCAGCGCCACCCGCGACCCCGAACACCGCACCGTGCTCGACCTGCTGCACGAGCCGGACAAGCACGAGCTGCATATCGCCGGGCGCCTGGACTACAACACCACCGGCCTGCTGATCCTCACCAACGACGGCAGCTGGTCGCGGCGCCTGACCCAGCCGCAGACCAAACTGCCGAAGCGCTATTACGTCGAGACCGAACAGGACATCGGCCCGGAGTACGCCGAGACCTTCGCCCGCGGCCTGTACTTCGCCTTCGAGGACCTCACCACCCTGCCCGCCGAATTGCAGATCCTCGGCCCGCGGCGCGCGCGGCTGAGCATCGTCGAAGGCCGCTACCACCAGGTCAAGCGCATGTTCGGCCACTTCGACAACAAGGTCCTGCGCCTGCACCGCGAATGCATGGGGCCGCTGATCCTCGACGACAGCCTGGCGCCTGGCGAGTACCGGCCATTGACTGACACGGAAATCCGCCTGATCTGACTTGCACTGTCAGTAGTCGCTGCAATCCATCGGCAGCGGATGACCATTCAGCCGAAGTTGTCGAACAATTTACCAATGGCACTTGCGAGACCACGCGCGCCCTGCTTGAATCAGACCGTCGGCCGAAATGTGACCGATGAGTCACTCACATACTTCTAAGAAATCTTTTGCCGTCCGAGCCTCCTGTGCTCATTCCTGCATTCCGGCAAATTGCCCGCCTATAACAACACCCGTCGACCATCTGTTGCGGATCGACATGGGCCAAAAGATTCCAGGCATATGCCTACCTGTCACATATCTCGTGCACCCTCGGTTGCGCGCATACCCGCTTGCCAGGAGTCTTATGACATGAGGCCAGAAATCGCTGTGCTGGATATACAAGGTCAGTATCGGGTTTACACGGAGTTCTATCGCGCAGATGCCGCAGAAAAGACCATCATCCTGGTCAACGGCTCGATGGCTACCACTGCGTCTTTTGCCCAGACCGTGAAGAACCTGCATCCGCAATTCAACGTGGTGCTGTACGACCAGCCCTACGCCGGGCGCTCGAAGGCCCACAACAAGCACGAGCAAATGCTCACCAAGGAAGTCGAGGGGCAGATCCTCCTGGAGCTGATCGACCACTTCGCCGCCGAGCATGTGCTGTCGTTTTCGTGGGGCGGCGCGCCGACGCTGTTCGCCCTGTCGCAACGCCCGCGGCGCATCGAAAAGGCGGTGATCAGCTCGTTTTCGCCGGTGATCAACGAGCCGATGCTCGACTACCTCGAACGCGGCGTCGACTACCTCGGCAACCTGGACCGCGACCGCGTCGGGCACCTGGTCAACGAGACCATCGGCAAGCACCTGCCGTCGCTGTTCAAGCGCTTCAACTATCGCCATGTCAGCAACCTGGCCGAGCATGAGTACGGGCAGATGCACTTCCACATCAGCCACGTCCTGCACAGCGACCGGCAGTGCTACCTGAAAGCGGCGAAGAACATCGACGTACCGGTGCTGTTCATGAACGGCGAATGGGACGAATACACCGCCGCCAACGACGCCCGGCTGTTCGGCAACCATGTGCGCCACTCGACGTTCAGCACCATCCAGGCCGCCGGGCATTTCCTCGACATGGAACACAAGGCCGCCTGCCGGGACAGCCGCAACGCCTTGCTGGGTTTCCTCAAGCCGGCCTCGCACGCCAGCCGTCCGCGTTACCACTACCTGCAGAACCAGCATGCACTGGCTATCTGAAGCGACGTCATCGCGAACAACCCGCCCTCAGGCACAGGACCGGGTTGTTCGCGATAGACCGCAAGTAAGGCTTCCCCGCCACCGCGATGACGGTGGGCAACCCTGCCTGTGAGCTGCTGAACCGTCTCGCAAATACCGGCCCCGCAAAGAAAAACTTCAAATCCGCGCGCACTTCTGGTACAAAGTCAGCCGCTCCGAGCGGGTGCCGCGTAACGGCATCAGGCCAGCTTCCCAAGCTGATAATGAGGGTCTTATTGGACGACTCGTTTGGAGAGCAAAGCAACAGGCGTCAAGCGGGTATAGTTTAGTGGCAAAACGAAAGCTTCCCAAGCTTTAGTTGAGGGTTCGATTCCCTCTACCCGCTCCATCTCCCCCCAGTATTTCCGGGCCCTCCAGCCGAATCCCCCAGCGTTTTCAAGCCCGTCGAACCCGCCTCGCAGTCCCCAAGCCCACCCGCTCCAAAAGCCCCAAAAACCGGTGCACCGTCGATCCTGCCCATCCTCACGTCTCGGCAGACCGATCTCCCTTATCAATCATCCAATAGCCCTCTCCCTCTCCTCCCCCGCTGCCATCGTCACCCGCGATGGCAGGCTCGCGAATGGCTGATATACGAACCGCTTTTGCCTCTCCTAACATCGGTCGCACATGACCACTCAGGTGCCGATCACCTTTCGGCACGCGGACGCCAAGAATAAAAACGCAAAACCGCGAGGTAGAACCATGAAAACCCTAGCCGCCAGTTCCACGGCGCATGCACCTGTCGTCGACGGAGCCGGCCAACTGAGCGCCAACCAGCGCTACGTGACATTGGGAGGCTCCTGGGCCGCCTGGTTGTTTGATGCCCTGGATGCCACCATTTTCGGTTTTGTCCTCCTGGCGGTTGCCAAGACCTTCGCCGTCGGCCTGGGTGACGTCGTTTCCACGGTAGCCTGGTTTCTGCTCGCCACCGGGATCGGTGGTTTCTTCCTCGGCAATATTGCCGACAGGATCGGCCGCAAGAAAACCATGTTGCTCTCGGTCTTTGTCTACGGCACCGGCACCCTGCTCTGTGCTTTCGCCGACAGCCTGTGGCAACTCAATCTGTTGCGCTTTTGTGTTGGCATCGCGGTTGGAGGATTGTGGTCCGCCGCTGCCGCGCTGGTATCGGAGATCTGGCCGCCGGCCGGGCGTGCCAAGGCCTTTGCGGTGATGCAGACCGGTTGGTCGGGAGGCAGTCTTCTGGCGGCGATTTTCGCGTGGAGCTTCCTCGACAGCAGCAACCCCGAGTCCTGGCGGACGCTGTTCATTTACGCCTCGATTCCGAGCTATTTCACCCTGGCGTTCATCTGGCTGTTTGTGAAGGAATCGCCGGTATGGCTGGCCAACCGCGCGTTCATGCGCCGTAACACCGGCAAGGGCCGGCTGATAGAAATCTTCCGTCCGCAATACCTGAAAATCACCCTGCTGGGGCTGAGCATTTCAGTGCTGGGCATGTACGGCTACTGGATCATCACCACGTTCATGCCGGCTTATCTGCAGAACATCCTGAACGTGCGCATCGATCAGGCCCCGGTGTTCGTCATCTGGATCGGCATCGGCGCCACCCTCGGTTACCTGGCCTACGGCTACTTGGCCGAAAGCATCGGTCGGCGCCTTTCGTTTGCGGTGTTTTTTGGCGGCATGGCGATCATGGTGCCCGTGTTCGCCTACTCGGCAACCCTGATGCCATTGACGGATGGCAAGCTGCTATTCACCACCCAGAACGTCATCACCCTGGGGTCGCTGGCAGCGTTACTGGGTTTCTTCACCGGCTATTTCAGCGGCTTCGGCGCCTGGTATTCGGAGTTGTTCCCGACCAGCATCCGCTCCACGGCCTCGGGTTTCTGCTTCAACTTCGGGCGGGTCGGCGCGATCGCGGGCATCAAGCTGGTCCCGATCCTGATCCCGCTCATGGGCTTCACTGCCACCATTTCCCTTGCCTCGGTCTCTTACGCAATCGCCGCCGTCATGGTGTTCACCTTGCAGGAAACCAAAGGCGTTCAACTTACCAGCGGCAACTGATCTGCACTCTTCAGAGGAACACCCATGGAACATTTTCGCGTCGGTCAAATCGTCCCCAGTTCCAACACCACGATGGAAACCGAAATTCCGGCCATGCTGACCTCGCGCTACGAGCTGTTTCCCGAGGAACGGTTTACTTTTCACTCCGCGCGCATGCGCATGATGCATGTCAGCCCGCAAGAGCTGAAAAAAATGGACATCGACAGTGACCGCTGCGCGCTGGAACTGAGTGATGCGCGGGTGGACATCATGGCCTATGCGTGCCTGGTGGCGATCATGTGCCAAGGCGCCGGCTATCACAAAGTGTCGCAAGAACGCCTGGGCAAAACCGTCGCGTCCAACCAGTCGACGGCACCGGTTCTCAGCTCCGCTGGTGCGCTGATCGATAGCTTGAACCTGCTCGACTACAAGAAAATCTCGATCATTACGCCGTACATGAAACCGCTGACCCAACAGGTCATCGATTACATCGAGGCCGCCGGAATCGAGGTGGTCGACTCCATCAGCCTGGAAGTGTCCGATAACCTTGAGGTCGGGCGCCTGGACCCGATGAACCTGGTAGCCCACGCCGACAGGCTGAACATCGGCCAGGCCGATGGCGTGGTGCTGTCGTGCTGTGTGCAGATGCCATCGCTGCCAGCGATTCAGTTGGTACAGGAACGCCTGGACAAACCCGTGCTATCGGCGTCGATCGCCACCGTTTACCAGATGCTGAAATCCCTCGGCCTCAAGGCCCAGGTGCCAAACGCCGGGCATCTGCTGTCCGGAGCGTTCTGAGTCGATGCTGAAGGAGGTACGATGATGGCCATCCAGGCTTTTCATTCGGCACTTTCCATGAAACTCGACCCGGTCTCGCTGCGACTCTTCGTCAGTGTCGTCGAAGAAGGAACCATTGCTGCTGCCGCCAAACGCGAACACATCGCCGCGGCGGCAGTCAGCAAGCGCCTCAGCGAACTGGAAGAGCTGCTCGACTCGAAATTGCTCAACCGCACCAACAAGGGGATTACGGCGACAGACGCCGGTTTGTCGTTACTGTTCATGGCCCGTAGCGCGCTGAACAATCTCAATGAAATTGTTGTACAGATGCGCGACTTCTCTCACGGCCGTCGCGGCTCCGTCCATGTGCTGGCCAACATTTCCGCCATCACGCAGTTCCTGCCTGGCCTGATCAAGTCGTTCATGGAGCTGTACCCGCTGATCAACGTCAGCCTCGAAGAAAAACAAAGCCTGGCCATCACCAAGGCCGTGGCCGAGAACCGCGCCGACATTGGTATCTTCACCCATCTGCCGCACGGCGCCGACATCGAGGTCTTCCCGTTTCGCTCAGACCGGCTGGTCTTGCTCGTCCCCATTGGCGATCCGTTGGCTGAACGCCAATCCGTGACGTTCAGCGAAACCCTGGACCGTGGATACATTGCCCTGCGCAGCGGCACCCACCTCAATTTTCAGTTGATCAAGGCAGCCAACGACCTGGGGCGCTCACTGAAAATCCGCATGGAAGTTTCCAGCTACGACGCACTGTGCCTGATGGTTCAGGCCGGCCTCGGCATTGGCATCATGCCCGAGGGGAGCGCGGCGATTTACAAAATGGACGGGGCAAAGGCGATCACACTGGATGAGCCGTGGGCCTCCCGTGAACTCAGCGTCTGCGTGAGGTCGAGAGAGGCGTTGTCGGGCGCGGCGGGACTGTTTCTGGAGCACTTGTTCGCAAGCGAGTGAGCCTCTGCAAACGAATATAAGCAAGGACCCATTCGGTATTTAAAACCGCCCGGCCCGCCCCGTTATAGTCGCCCTTCCCAGATCCGACAGACAGGAGGCCCAGGTGGCCAAGTCGTCCTCGTTGTTCGATGCGTTACAGGCCGATATCGATGCCCTGGCCAGGCAGTTGGGCGTCGGCTCCGTGCTGATCATGCGTTCGCTGCCCCAGCACATGCAGGTCGAAGCCTCCGGCGGGCGTCATGAAGACACCTACCCGATTGGCGCCCAGGGCGAGAAAAGCAGCCTCGCGCACAACGGCCAGGCGCTGTATTGCGAACGGGTGGTGGACAGCGGCCAGCCGCTTTACGTCAAGGACTCGCGGCAGGAAGCCGAGTGGGCGGGCAACGAGGACGAAGTGCAATTCGGCCTGAGCAACTACCTGGGTTACCCGGTACGGGACGCCGACGGCACGGTGTTCGGCACCGTCTGCGCGCTGGATGAACGCGCCAGGCCCTACAGCGCCGAAGAACAGGCGGCGCTGGATGCGTTCCGGCAAAAGGTCGAGGCCCTGCTCGCCCGTTCGCCGCGCTGAATCTTTAGTCGTACAGGTCGCCCACAGGCATGCGTGGGCGAATACGGCTATGCCCGGGTCGCATCCGGTGCGTCGGCTTCCCTTGAAACTTCTACGATGAACCCTCGCCTTTCCTCGTAGAGACCGACCATGCGCAAGACCCTGCTCGCCCCCTTGCTCGCCCTTTCGCTGGCCGCCAGCCATTGCCTGGCCGGCCCGTCGTTCGATCGTCTCTACGCCTTCGGCGACAGCTACTCCGACAACGGCGCCAGCGAGCGCCTGACCCGCGACATGCTCGCCCACCAGATCAAGGACGCCCAGCAACTACCCGGCGAGCTGTATTGGCAAGGCCGCTGGAGCAATGGCCTGACGGCGGTGGAAGTGCTGGCCAAACGACTCGACCTGCCCCTCGCCGACCACGCCGTCGGCGGCGCGAAAAGCGGGCGGAACAATTACTACGCATGGATGACCGCCTACCGCGATACCGGCGTGAGCGGGCAGATCGACGACTACCTGGCGGCCGCCAAGGGCCAGGCCGACCCGCGCGCGCTGTACTTCATTTTTATCAGCGCCAACGACTTTTTCGAGTACGCCGACTTCGGCCACCAGGAACCCCTCGACGCCCTGGCCGCCAGCAGCCTCGAGCATATCCAGGCCGCTGTCAGTCGCCTGGCCGGCGCCGGGGCCCGGCATTTCCTGGTGGTCGGCAGTACCGACCTGAGTCACGCGCCGGCGGTGGTCGCCGGCGGGCAGAGCGAACAGGCACGGCACTATCAGGGCATCCTGCAACAACAATTGCCACCGCTGCTGACGGCGGCCAGTCAAAAGCTCGGTGTGCAGATCAGCTACTTCGACCACATCGCCTTCAGCGACCAGTTGCGCCGCCAGCCGGCCGAACATGGCCTGACCCAGCTCGACCAACCGTGCCAGCCGACCTACCCCGAGGTGAAGCCGGCCTGCGCCGATCCGGACCGCTATTTCTATTGGGACGAGTGGCACCCGACCCGCAAGGTGCATGCCCTGGCGGGCGAAGCCATGGCCAAGGTCCTCGGCCAGGCGCACTGAGGCGCCTGGCGAAACACATCGACTCTAGGCGCAGGGCAGCAGCGGAAAACGGTTCGCGCCGCTCCAGGCCACGAACCGTTCCTGCAACATCGGCCGGGCGAGGAAATAACCCTGGGCCTCGTCGCAGCCGAACGCATACAGCATCTGCAGGCATTTGAAGCTTTCGATGCCCTCGGCCACAGTGCGATAACCCAGCTCACGGGCCAGGCTGATGATCGAGCGGGTGATCTTCTGGTGCTGGGCGTTGCGTTCCAGGTCGGTGATCATCGACTTGTCGAGCTTCACCACATTGGCCGGAATCTGATGCAGGTAGGCGAAGTTGCTGTAGCCGGTGCCGAAGTCGTCGATGGCCACATCCATGCCCAGCTCGCGGATGCGCGTCAACTGCTCCAGCACGCTCGGGTTGGAACGCAGCCACTCGCCTTCGGTGATTTCCACTTCGAGCCGCTGCGGCTCGATGCCATGCCGCTCGCAGGCCCGGCGGATGACGTCGGCGATGTCCTGGTCCTCGAAGTCCTTGGGCGAGAGGTTGATCGACAGCTTGCTGCCCTCAGGCAGGCACCAGGTGCGCAACTTGTCCAGCACCGTATCGATGACCCAGCGGGTCACGTGGTGAATCAGGCCGTTGCGCTCCATCACCGGAATGAACTCGACGGGCGAGATCGGCCCCAACCACGGATGCTCCCAGCGTAACAACGCTTCGGCGCTGATCTGCGCGCCGTCGGGCAAGGCAAAGCGCGGCTGGAACATCAGGTAGATCTGACCGTTGCGCAAGGCCTCGTTGAGGTCCGAGGCCAGGTTGAACGCCCGGCGCTGGGCGTGATCGCGCTCGGCGTCGTAGTGCGCCCAGAAACTGCGCTTGGCCATGGCCAGCTCCAGGGCGAACATGGCTTTGCGCAGCGCGTCGTCCACCGACCGTGGGTCGATCTCGAACTCCACGGTGCCGGCGCAGACATTGGGAATCATCGGGAATCCCAGCCCCGGCGGTTGCCGGCGCAAGCGACTGACCAACGCATCGAGCAGTTGATTGAGCCCCCGCGCCGGTGCCGGCAGCAGAAAGCCGAAGCGCTTGACCGACACGTGGTAGACCCGCACATGCCGCCCCAGGTATTCCTGCAGGCGCAGCGCGAGAAAACGGATGAGGGTCTCGAAAGGGGCCAGCCCCAAGGCCAGGGTCAGTTCGTGGGCCACCTTCATGTCCAGGGCGTCGATCAGCACCAGCACGCGTTTTTCGCCGAGGTGGTGCTCGGCCAGGTCGCGCATGTCGCTCTGGAACTGCTCGCGATTGGACAGGCCGCTGACCGGGTCGCGACGGCGCTGGCGCTGGCGCTGCTCGACCTGCTCCATGACCATCGCCGCCATGTCCCGCAACTGCTGGCGCTCGACGATGCTCAACTGCTGCTCGACCTTGTCGATGATGCACAGGCTGCCGATCGCATACCCGGAGGCGGTCAGCAGCGGCGCCCCGGCATAAAAGCGAATGCCCTGATTGCGGGCGACCAGCGGGTTGTCCATGAAGCGCGGATCGAGCGCCGCGTTGCGCACCTCCAGCACGTCGCGCCCTTGCACGGTGAACGCGCAGAACGACTGGCTGATCGGGGTCTGCGAGAGGTCGAAACCCACCCGCGACTTGAACCATTGGCGATCGCGGTCCACCAGGCTGATCAAGGCGGTCGGCACCTTGAAATACTCGGCCGCCATACGGCAGATCCGGTCGAAATTCTCGCAACTGGCGGTGTCCAGCAACTCTAGGGCATGCAGGGCCGCCAGGCGCCGTTCCTCGGCAACCGCCTTATCGGGCATACACAACCTCGGGCCGGGATAACGCGATCATCAGCATAAACAACCTATTTGCAGAGAGGCTTGGAAGGATGCGGCGTGCCTGAAACAGTAATGGCACTAGGACATCCCGCCGGGCAGGATGACTGACGGACAGGCGATTGCCAAACCCATCCGTCGGACGAACGGTATCTACGCCACAAAACCGGCGGCTCAAGACCTGTGATCTAGAGCGTCTTGAGCATTTCCAGGCGCGGCCTCAGGCGCCGAAACGCACAAGCGCGGCATCGATGAAATGCCGCAGCTTGGCGGTCATCTGCCGGTCGGCGCGGTACAGCAGGTGCATCGCCCGACTCGGCGCCTCATACCCGGGCAACAGTTGCACCAGCTCCCCCGCGGCCCGGGCCGGCTCGAGAAAATCCGCCGGCCCGAGCACGATGCCGAAGCCGTCCACGGCCGCCGACAGCAAGGCCTTGCTCTCATTCACTTGCAAACGGCTGCGCACCCGCACCCCCTGTTCCTCGCCGTCGCGCCGGAACAACCAGTGCGGGTCGGCCGGGCGCGACCAGTAGACGTATCCCAGGCATTCATGGGCTTCGAGATCGGCCGGCACCCGTGGCGTCCCCCGGGCCGCGAGATAGGCCGGCGCCGCGCAGGCGATCAATCGGTAAGGCGCCAAGGGACGCGCGGTCAGGCTGGAGTCGGCCAGCGGGCCGATGCGAAAGACCGCTTCAAAGCCCTCCTCCACCAGGTCGATGAAACGGTCGGTGAGGTGCAGGTCGATTTCCACTTCGGGGTGTTCGCGCAAGAACGCCGTGACGAATGGCATCAGGCTGTAGGAACCGAAGGTCACCGGCGCACTGATCCGCAATTTGCCGCGAGGCGTGGCGTTCATGATCTGCGCCAGCGAATCGGCGGCCAGGGCTTCGCCGAGGATGTGCTTGCAACGCTCCAGGTAGGCGCTGCCCAACTCGGTCAGGCTCTGCCGGCGCGTGGTGCGGTTGAGCAGGCGCGCGCCCAGCCGCT
Organism: Pseudomonas chlororaphis; assembly: GCF_001921865.1. GTDB lineage: Bacteria > Pseudomonadota > Gammaproteobacteria > Pseudomonadales > Pseudomonadaceae > Aquipseudomonas > Aquipseudomonas chlororaphis_D. The sequence continues at coordinate 218,382 of NZ_MSCT01000006.1, read as the reverse complement.
GCTCCAGCGCCGCGACATGCTTGGCGACCATCTGCGGCGACAGCCCCAGGCGCGTCGCGGCTCGAGCGTAGGACCCGCTTTCGGCGGCCGCGACAAAGGCCTCCATACTGGTGAGACGATCCATCATTCAACACTCTCAGTAACAAGACCCATTATTCGATGCTTATTTATCGCCTTCTGGTTGCGAATCATCATAGCCGCTCGATCCTTTCAACGGAGCATGGACATGCGTATCGGCATTATCGGAGCAGGTTTTATCGGGCGCGCCGTGGCGCAACTGGCCCTGGCGGCAGGGCATGAGGTGATGCTCAGCAACTCCCGCGGCCCGCAGACCATGAGCAGCGTGGCCAGCGGTATTCGCGGCAGCCGCATCGGCAGCGTCGAAGACGCCGTGGGGTTCGGCGAACTGGTCCTGGTCGCCATCCCGCTGGCCCACTACCGCAGCCTGCCCGCGGCCCTGCTGGCCGGCAAGACGGTGCTGGACGCCAACAACTATTACCCGGACCGCGACGGCCGGATCGAGGTCCTCGACCGTTTTGCCCGCACCACCAGCGAGTTGCTCGCCGAGCACCTCGAAGGCGCCAGGGTGGTGAAAGTGTTCAACGCCATCCTCGCCCAGGACCTGCTGACCGACGCCCGCCCAGCCGGCGCCGCGGACCGTCGTGCCCTGCCCATCGCCGGCGACGATCCCGAGGCCAAGGCCCAGGTGACGCGGTTGCTGGACGAGCTGGGGTTCGATGCCGTCGACGGCGGCGGCCTGGCGGACAGCTGGCGCTTCGAGCGGGCCAAACCGGCCTATTGCGTCCCGCTGGACAAGCCGGGGCTGCGCGCGGCCTTGGCAGCGGCGCAGCGCGAAGTCGAACTGCCCGAAGGCGCCTGGCGCTCCTGAAACCAGGGCCGGCAACCCTTTGCCGAGGGCGAAAAAAAACGACCCGTGCGGGTCGTTTTCTTTAACGCTTCAGCTGGCCCAGCCACCCGCGTGCAGGTGCCAGCCATCGCCGCGAGGTTCCCAGAACGGGTGCACATAATGGTAACCGGGACGCAACGACTCCCAGTGCCCATGGACCGCCACATAGTGCTGGCCGTCCCAATGCCAGTACGCCCGGGACCAGACATAACCCGGACGATGCATGGGCTCGACTTCGATGACCCGCACCGGCGGCGGCCGCGGCGCGACCACCTCGGCGTAGGCCACCGGCATCGCGGGCCCGACCACCGCCCGCTCGCGCACCACCCGTTCCTGCACACACCCGGAGGCCACTACGACCACCGCCACCAGAGCCGTGTAACGTAACAACATGCTGCCTCCCCGACGTCGCCGCCGATGTGGACCTCTTCAAACGCCCCCTGCAACTACCCGGCTCCTGCCAGGCACAGGAAGTGTTTTAGCAGCTGGCAACTGTCTGTTTGCTGAACCTGAAAGCGGCCGGCGAAAGGCACTGGCGAGACGGCGACAAACGGCCGGTCAGCGGCGACCGGTCAACGCCCGCGCGCGACGAAATCCGCCCGGCTCATCTCGAAAAACTTGCTCGGCAGGCCCTCGAATTCGCCGTCGCGGACAAAGCGAAAACCGAGCTTGCGCGCCACCCCCAGCGAAGCCTCGTTCAAGGCATGGGCATCGGCCACGATGCGCTCGACCCCGGCGCCGAGAAACGCATGTTCGACGATCCGCCCCGCCGCCTCCGAGGCAATGCCCCGGCCCCAGGCCCGCTGGACCAGGCGCCAGCCCATTTCCAGCTCGGGACCGACGGCGTCATAGGGAATGAACGACACCCAGCCCAGAAACTCGTCCGGCGCCGACTTGGCGAAAATCGCCCAATAACCGCAAGACTCGCCGAAGTCGCGCTCGATCCGCGAACGCACGAAATCGCGATGGGCCCGCCCACCGTCCCAGGGGCCGGGAACGTAGCGAGTGACAAGCGGATCGAGATCCATGGCGATGCACGCCTCGAAATGCTCGAGGGTGCGTGGGCGCAGCAACAGGTTGGGGGTTTCGAAGTGCAGCGTTTCGAAGCGCGGGTTCATCGACTGGATATCCTTATTCGCCGAGGGGAGAGACGCCGCAGAGAAAATAGCAGACGGCCCCGGACGCCCGCCCCTTTTTTGTAGGAGCGAGCTTGCTCGCGATACACCCTCCCAGGCACCACCCAGCTCCAGGCAACGGCCACCGACGCTATCGCGAGCAAGCTCGCTCCTACAGGGGGGCGCGGTTATTGATCCAGCAACGCTTGGATATCGTCGAACAGCGCGCGAGGGATCTGCACGCCGTCTTTCACGCTGCGGGCCCGCGCCTCGAAACGCCGCTGCGACGGCAGCCGCGCGCCCTGCCCGGTGATCGCCGCGAACAGGCCTTCGGCCCGCGCCAGGCCCTGCTCATGGTCCTGGCCGAGAAACACCTTGGGATCGAACGCCAGGAGCAGTTCGCCGTGGCAGGGCGCGGCGCCGACGCCGGCGTCGAAGGCCATGGACTCGGCGCTGGTGAGGTCGCCGATCAACGCGCCGGCCAGCAGTTCGATCATCGCCGCCAGGGCCGAGCCCTTGTGCCCGCCGAAGGTTTGCATGGCGCCTTGCAGGGCGGCCCGGGCGTCGGTGGTGGGTTGGCCCTGGGCGTCGATGGCCCAGTGCGCGGGAATGGCTTTGCCTTGCCGGGCGTGCAGTTCGATATCGCCGCGGGCGATGGCGCTGGTGGCGAAGTCGAACACGAACGGCTGGCCCGACGGCCGCGGCCAGGCGAACGCCAACGGGTTGGTGCCGAACACCGGCTGCTTGCCGCCGGCCGGCGCCACCCAGCTGTGGCTGGGGTTCATCGCGAGGCCCACCAGGCCTTCGGCGGCGATGGCCTCGACCTCCGGCCACAGCGCCGAGAAATGAAAACAGCGCTTGATCGCCATGGCGGCGATGCCCTGGCTGCGGGCCTTTTGCGCCAGCAGCGGCAAGCCGGTCTGGAACGCCAGCAAGGAGTAGCCGTAGTGCGCGTCCACCTCCAGCACCCCCGCGGAAATGGAGCGCACGCTCGGCACGGCCAGCGGCTCGACCTTGCCCTCGCGTAACGAACGCACACAGCCCAGCAGGCGGTACAGGCCATGGGAGTGGCACTCGTCGCGCTGGCCCTGGGTGATGACCTCGGCGATGGCCCGGGCATGGGCGTCGGACAGGCCGTGGCGAGTCAAGACCTCGAGCGACAACTCATGGACTTCAGCAAGGGAAAGGGTGACGAGATCGGCCATGGGGGCTCCTGGTCTTGCGACAAGAAAAGGGTCGGCAACGCCCGACCCGGTGAGTGGAAAGACGCTCGCAGCCTGCGCCAGCGCCTACAGCCGGGTCATACCGGGCGCAGGCCGTCGAGGCGTTGCGGGATGTGCAGCGGATTGGCGTTGCGCAACGCCTGCGGCAGCAGCGCGTCGGGCAGGTCCTGGTAGGACACCGGGCGCAGGAACCGCTGGATCGCCAGGCTGCCCACCGAGGTGGTGCGAGGATCGGAGGTGGCCGGGAACGGCCCGCCATGGACCATCGCATGGCCGACTTCGACCCCGGTGCCAAAACCGTTGACCAGCAGGCGCCCGGCCTTTCTTTCCAGCAGCGGCAGCAGCGCCCGGGCCTGCGGATGGTCGTCATCGCTCAGGTGCAGGGCGATGGTCAACTGCCCCTCCAGCGTTGCCAGCAGGGTGTTCATCTGCGCCGCGTCCGTGCACCGCACGATCAACGACGCCGGGCCGAAGACTTCTTCGCGCAGTGGCGCGCGCGCCATGAAGGCCGCGGCCGAGGTGGCGAACAGCGCGGCGCGAGCCTGATAAGCCTCACCCGACCCGCCCTGCCCCAAGGCTTCAACTTCGGCTTGCGCGTGCAGCCGCTCGACGCCCCGGCAGTAGCTGGCATGGATGCCCGGGGTGAGCATGGTTTGCGCGGGGGCTGCTGCGAGCGCCGCGGTCGCCGCCGCTTCGAACGCCCGCAACGCCGGGCCGTCGACGGCCAGGATCAGCCCGGGGTTGGTGCAGAACTGCCCGGCGCCCAGGGTCAGGGCCCTGACAAAGGCCTTGGCGATTGCCTCGCCGCGCGCGGATAACGCCGCGGGCAACAGCAGCACCGGGTTGATCGAGCTCATCTCGGCATACACCGGAATCGGTTCCTCGCGGGCCGCGGCGATCTGCATCAACGCCACCCCGCCACTGCGCGAGCCGGTGAAGCCCACCGCCTTGATCCGCCGGTCCGCCACCACCCCCTGGCCGATGCTGCGGCCGGCATCGAACAGCAGCGAGAACACCCCTTCCGGCAAGTCGTGGCGCTGCACCGCTTGCTGGATCGCCCGCCCCACCAACTCCGAAGTGCCGGGGTGCGCCGAATGCGCCTTGACCACCACCGGGCAACCGGCGGCCAGGGCCGAGGCGGTGTCGCCGCCGGCCACGGAAAACGCCAGGGGAAAATTCGACGCGCCGAACACCGCCACCGGCCCCACGGCGATCTGCCGCAGGCGCAGGTCCGCCTTGGGCAAGGGCTGGCGCTCGGGTTGCGCCGGCTCGATCCGCGCCTCGAGGAAACTGCCGTCGCGCACCACCGCCGCGAACAGGCGCAACTGGCCCACCGTGCGCCCGCGCTCGCCTTCCAGGCGGGCCCGGGGCAAACCGGTTTCGCTCATGCAACGCTCGATCAATTCGTCGCCCAGGGCGAGGATATTGCCGGCGATGCTTTCCAGAAAGGCCGCCCGTTGCTCCAGGCTGGTTTCCCGATAACGGTCGAACGCCGCCTCGGCCAGGGCGCAGGCGCGCTCCAGGTCGCTTGGGCCGGCGCCGCCGAAACTCGGCGCCAGGACCTCGCCGGTGGCGGCGGCCAGCGCATGCACTTCGCCGTGGTCGCCGCGCACGCGGGCTTGGCCGATCAGCAGTTGTCCGGTTACAGGCATGGGTTCTCTCTCCGAGGGTTGGCGTGATCTGAATAAAGGGCGCGGCCAGCGGTCATTCGTCGTCCCCCTCGAGCAGCAGCTTGCTGCGCGGCACTCCGGTATGGGCGCCCCAGTAGTAGATGCACAGGGCCATGACGGTGACGCTCAGGGTGTCGAAGGGGTGGCTGAGGGCGCCGATGCCGCCGAAGCTGCCGAGGTAGGAAATGACGATGGTCAGGGCGTAGAAGGCGATCAACCACAGCGACGAGCGCACCTGCTCGCCGAGGCTCAGGTGGTCGGTCGGCACCAGGCGCTTGCAGCCCAGGTAGATGATGAACATCAGGATCTGCAAGCCCAGCAGCCAGGACACCGTGCCCCAGCCGGACCAGTAGACGATCAGCGCGGCGATGACGAACGACACCGGCCCCAGCACGCCGAAGCCGCTGACCCGGAACGGCCGCGGCAGGTCCGGCGCGCTCTTGCGCAGCGCCGCGACGCTGATCGGGGCCACCGCGTAACTCAGGACCAGGGCCGCCGACACCACGTTGATCAGCGCTTCCCAGGACGGGAACGGCAGGGTCCAGAACACCGACAGGCCGAAGGTCAGCCACAGCGCCGGGCGCGGGATGCCGGACGCTTCGTCGATGCGGGTGAAGATCTTGAAAAAGGTCCCGGTCTTCGCCCAGCCGTACACCACCCGCGGCGTGGCGTTCATGTAGATGTTGCCGCAGCCGCTGGGGGAAATGACCGCGTCCGCCACCACCAGGTAGGCCAGCCAGCCGACGCCCAGGGTCAGGGCGATGTCGCGGTACGGCAAGGAGAACTCCTTGCTGATGCCGCTCCAGCCGTTGGCCAGCATTTCCGTGGGAATGCTGCCCAGGAATGCCAGTTGCAGCAGGCCGTAGATCAGGGTCGAGAGCAGTACCGAGAGGATCAGCGCGATGGGAATGGTGCGCTGCGGATGACGCACTTCGCTGGCCACCGAGATGATCGGCGTCAGGCCCAGGTAGGCGAAGATAATGCCGCCGGCGGACACCGCCATCTCGATGCCGGAGAGGCCGAACGGGGCAAACCCCTGGACGTGGAAATTGTCCGGTTTGAAGAAGGTGAACAGCACGCCAATGACCAGCAGCGGCACGATGAACTTGAACAGGCTGATGAAGTTGTTGGATTTGGCGAAGGTCTTGACGCTGGAATAGTTGAGCCAGAAGAACAGGCACAACAGGGCGAATTGCAGCAGCCAGCCGAGAAGGGTCGGGTTGCTGCTGCCGGCATGGGTCAGCCCGGGAAACCAGGCCGCCGCGTATTGCCGCGCCGCCACCACCTCGATGGCCACCAGGCTGGAAAAGGCGATCAGGGTGATGAAGCCCATCAGGTAACCCAGCAGCGGCCCGTGGGAAAACACCGGGTAGCGCACCACGCCGCCGGCTCGCGGCAGGGCCGCGCCGAGTTCGCAGTAGACGATGCCCAGCAGCAGGACGGCGAACCCGCCGAGCAGCCAGGAGAAGATCCCCGCCGGCCCGGCGATGGCCGAGACATGGCTGGCGGCGAACAACCAGCCGGAGCCGAAGATCGCCCCCAGGCCGATGAACGTGAGGTCAACCAGAGAGAGCTGTTTCTTGAATTTGCCTTGGCCTGACATAGGCGCGCCTTCTTATTGAGTTATTGGAATAGGCAGATCGAATGTCGCGTCGCTCGCCTGCGAACAGGCGCTCGGCACGGTGAAACACGGTGATTGTTCTTCTCGAGGACAGGGCGCCCCGACACTGCGCGGCAGCGCCCTGCGACCGGGGGTTACAGACCGACGTCCGGCAGTTGCGGACGCTCGGCCAGGGCCTTGGCGACGATCGCCTTGACCTCGGCCAGGGTCTCGCCCTGCAGGGCCAGGCGCGGCGGCCGGGTGATCGAGGAACCGCGCCCGACCAGTTCCTCGCAGAGCTTGATGCACTGCACCAGGTCCGGACGCGCGTCCAGGTGCAGCAGCGGCATGAACCAGCGGTACAGCGCCAGGGCTTCCTCGAAGCGTTTTTCCCTGGCCAGGCGGAACAGCGTCTCGCCCTCTTTCGGGAAGGCGTTGGACATCCCCGAGACCCAGCCTTCGGCGCCGACGGCGATGCTTTCCACCACCACGTCGTCCAGCCCGGCGAACAGCACGAAGCGATCGCCCACGGCATTGCGCAGGTCGATGAAGCGCCGGGTGTCGCCGGAGGAATCCTTGAAGCAGACGATGTTTTCGCAGTCCTGCAAGGCGATCAGCACGTCCGGGGTGACGTCGTTCTTATAGATCGGCGGGTTGTTGTAGACCATCACCGGCAGGTCGGTGCCGGTGGCGATGGCGCGAAAGTGCGCGGCGGTTTCGTGGGACTTGGCCGAGTACACCAAGGCCGGCATCACCATCACCCCGTCGACGCCGACCTTGGCTGCTTCGCGCACGGTATTGCGGGCGAAGTCGGTGGTGAATTCGGCGATCCCGGCGATCACCGGCACTCGGCCGCCGGCGGCGTCCTTGGCGACCTCGATCACCGAGAGTTTTTCCGCGGTGCTCAGGGAAGTGTTTTCACCGACGGTGCCGCACACCACCAGGCCCGACACACCGTCGGCCACCAAGTTGCGCATGACCTTGTGGGTGGCGTCCAGGTCGAGGGAAAAGTCGGCTTTGAACTGGGTGCTGACGGCAGGGAATACACCGCTCCAATGAATGGCTTTACGGCTCATGGTCTGGTCCTTGTTCGTTGAGTCGGTCGGGGCCGACAGGCGTTGGAAACGCCAAACAGATTCCGCTTTTCGCCGCGCCGCAGCTTGAGGTTTTTCGCCCCGGAGCAAGACGAAATCGGCATATTTGCCCAGTCGCGCATAGAGCTTTCCCCATCCACCGCCGCCTCTGTAGCCGCTGCCGCAGGCTGCGCACGGGCGCGCAGCGGCCGCCAATCCAGGCGCCGCGGTGCATCAGGTAAATAGGGGATACCGACTCAGCGTCTGCTGCGCAGCCGTACGCAGCCTGCGGCAGCGGCTACAGCGTCCGGCAACAGCCACTGTGCCGATTTCGTCATCCGCCGCAGAGAAAACCGACAAGCGATGCGGTGCTTTCCCGGGTGAATCTGTAGGTCTTTTCCGTCAGGTGCCGCCATGAAAAAAATAACCGTCATCGATTCACACACCGGGGGCGAACCGACCCGCCTGGTCGTCGCCGGCTTTCCCGACCTGGGCAACGGCTCGATGGCCGAACGGCTGGCCGTTCTCCAGGACCGGCACGATCATTGGCGCACGGCCTGTGTCCTGGAACCTCGGGGCAGCGACGTGCTGGTCGGCGCCTTGCTCTGCGAACCGCAGGCGGCGGATGCCTGTGCCGGGGTGATCTTCTTCAACAACAGCGGTTACCTGGGCATGTGCGGCCACGGCACCATCGGCCTGGTGCGCTCGCTGCATCACCTGGGCCGCATCGCCCCCGGCGTGCACCGCATCGAAACCCCGGTGGGCACGGTCAGCGCCACCCTGCACGACGACCTCTCGGTCAGCGTGCGCAATGTCCCGGCCTACCGTTATCGCAGCGGCGTCGAACTGCAGTTGCCCGGCCACGGCAAGGTCCGCGGCGACATCGCCTGGGGCGGCAACTGGTTCTTCCTGATCAGCGAGCATGGCCAGCGCATCGCCCTGGATAACGTCGACGCCCTGACCCACTACACCTGGGCCGTGCGCGAAGCCCTGGAAGCCGCCGCCATCCGCGGCGCCGACGGCGGCGTGATCGACCACATCGAACTGTTCGCCGACGACGATCGGGCCGACAGCCGCAACTTCGTGCTGTGCCCCGGCAAGGCCTACGACCGCTCCCCGTGCGGCACCGGCACCAGCGCCAAGCTGGCGTGCCTGGCCGCCGACGGCAAGCTCGCCCCCGGCCAGCTCTGGCACCAGGCCAGCGTGGTCGGCAGCCAGTTCAGCGCCAGCTACGAGCAAGCCGGCGAACAGATCATCCCGACCCTGCGCGGCACTGCCCACCTCAGCGCCGAAGCCACCTTGCTGATCGAAGAGAGCGACCCCTTCGCCTGGGGCATCGTCCCATGAGCCAGCCGGCCGAAGCCGATGCACTGGTGATTGGCGGCGGTATCGTCGGCGCCGCCTGCGCCCACGAAATGGCCCGGCGCGGCCTGCGGGTGCGGGTACTCGACAACGCCAGCGGCGGGGCCACCGGCGCGGGCATGGGGCACCTGGTGGCGATGGATGACAACCCCGCCGAACTTGCACTGAGCCACTACTCCATCGGCCTCTGGAATCAGCTGCGCACACGCCTGCCGGCCGCCTGCGCCTACCGTAACTGCGGCACCCTGTGGCTGGCCGCGGACAACGCGGAAATGGACCTGGCGCGGGCCAAGCAAGCCGCCCTGGCCGAACACGGGGTGGCCGGCGAACTGCTCGACGGCGCGGCCCTGGGCGCACTCGAACCCATGCTGCGCAAACATCTGGGCGGCGCCCTGAAGATTCCCGGCGACGGCATTCTCTACGCCCCGGCCACGGCTCACTGGCTGTTGCACGAGACGCCGGGAGTGAGCTGCGAACGCGCCACGGTCAGGGCCATCGCCGCCCACCGCGTGGAGCTCGACGACGGCCGGGTACTGCGCGCCGAGTACGTGGTCCTGGCCAACGGCCTGGCGGCGCGCGACCTGCTGCCGGCCTTGCCGCTGCGGGCGAAGAAGGGCCATCTGCTGATCACCGATCGCTACCCGCGGCAGGTGTCCCATCAACTGGTGGAACTGGGCTACGCCGCCAGCGCCCACGCCAGCAACGGCACCTCGGTGGCGTTCAACGTGCAGCCGCGGCCGACCGGGCAATTGCTGATCGGCTCGTCCCGGCAGTTCGACACCCTCGACCCGGCCATCGACGCCGACGTCCTGGCGCCGATGCTGCAACGGGCGGTGGCCTACCTGCCGGGGCTCGCGCAATTGAACGGCATCCGCGCCTGGACCGGCTTTCGCGCCGCCACCCCGGACGGCTTGCCGATCCTCGGCCGGCATCCCCAGGAGAAAGGCCTGTGGCTGGCGGTCGGCCACGAAGGCCTGGGCGTCACCACCGCTCCCGGCAGCGGCCGCCTGCTGGCCAGCCTGATGCTCGGCGAACGACCGGATATCGACGCCTTCGCCTATCGCCCCGAACGCTTCGCCACTCTTGCCGCCCTCCCCCCTGCACCCGGAACCGCCCCATGATCATCTACCTGGACCATCAGCCGCTGGCCGTGCGCGAGGGCCTGAGCGTGGCCGCCGCCCTCGCCGGCAGCGGCGACGAACGCACCCGGACCTCCTGCACCGGCCAGCCGCGGGCCCCCTTCTGCGGCATGGGCGTCTGCCAGGAATGCCGCATGACCATCGACGGCCGGCGCCAGCTGGCCTGCCAGACCCTGTGCCGCGAAGGCCTGCACGTGGAGCGCACGCCATGAACGAACGACACCTGCACTGCGACATCCTCATCGTCGGCAGCGGTCCGGCCGGCCTCGCGGCGGCCCAGGCGGCGAGCCGGCGCGAGCTGTCCATCGTCCTGCTCGACGACAACCCGCGCACCGGCGGCCAGATCTGGCGCAACGGCCCAGGCGTCGTCCTCGCCCGGGCGGCGCGCCAGGCCCTGCGGGTGCTGGAACACCCACGGCTGCGCTACCTGCCGGGCACCCGGGTAGTGGCCGGCGCAGGCGCCAATACCCTGCTGCTGGAAAACGCCGAACAAGCGTTGCTGGTGCGCTACCAGAGCCTGATCCTGTGCTGCGGCGCGCGCGAGCTGCTGCTGCCCTTCCCCGGCTGGACCTTGCCGGGAGTCACCGGGGCCGGGGCGTTGCAGGCCCTGCTGAAAAACGGCCTGGCGGTGGCCGGCGAGCGCGTGGTCGTCGCCGGCAGCGGACCGTTGCTGCTGGCCAGCGCCGCCACCGCGCGGCAAGCCGGCGCTCGGCTGAAGGCGGTGCTGGAACAAGCCTCGGCGGCCGCCCTGGGGACATTTGCCGCCGGCTTATGGCGCTGGCCGGCCAAGCTCGGCCAAGCCGCCCGCCTGGCAACCCCGGCCTATCGCTACAACGCCCACGTGCTCGAAGCCCTGGGCGAAGACCGCCTGGAAGCAGTACGCATCCGCCAGGGCGGGAAGGTGCGGGAACTGCCTTGCGAACGCCTGGCCTGCGGGTTCGGCCTGGTGCCCAACACCGCCCTGGCCAGCCACCTGGGCTGCCAGTTGCAAGGCGAGGCGATTGCCGTGGATCGCCAGCAGGGCACCAGCCTCGCGCAGGTCTATGCCGCTGGCGAATGCACCGGAATCGGCGGCAGCGAACTGGCCCGGGTCGAAGGCGAAATCGCCGGGCTGGTCGCCAGCGGGCAGCCCCAGGACGCCGTCGCGTTGATCCAGCAGCGTGACCATTGGCAGGCATTTGCCGATCGGGTGCGCAAGGCTTTCGCCCTCGACCCCGCGCTTCTGCGCCTGGCGCAAGCTGATACGCTGCTGTGCCGCTGCGAAGATGTGCCCTACGCCGCGGTGGCTGGCAAAGCGCACTGGACCGAGGCCAAACTGCACAGCCGCTGCGGCATGGGCGCCTGCCAGGGACGGATCTGCGCCACCGCAGCCCAGGCGCTGTTCGGCTGGACGCCGCCGACACCAAGGGCGCCCCTGGTGCCGGCGCGGATCGAAACCTTGTTGCTGCAATCGTCGATGCCTGCCGTAAAGTGAGGGCCTGGCGGTACGCGCCCTGCCCCCCGGAAAGAGCAACCCCTGATGATCGATACCCTTCTGCACCGCCTGCCCGAAGCCCTCGCCAGCCAACCGTGCGCGGATATTCACGGTTTCCTGGGCAGCATGGCCCTGGTCATCCCGCTGCTCGACACCCTGCCCAACGCGGTGTTTTTCATCAAGGACCTGCAAGCCCGCTACCTCGTCGCCAACCTGACCCTGGCCCAGCGGTGCGGCTTCAAGAGCGTCGCGCCGCTGCTGGGCAAGACCTCGGCCGAGGTGTTTCCCGCGGTGCTCGGCCCGGTCTACACCGAGCAGGACCAGCGCGTGCTGCGCCAGGGCATCACCATCAAGGGCCAGCTGGAACTGCACCTGTACGGCAGCCGCGAACCGGGCTGGTGCCTGACCCACAAACTGCCGCTGCTCGGGCATCACGGGCAGATCATCGGCATGGCCGGCATCTCCCTCGACCTGCAGGCCGCCCGCGACGCGCACCCGGCCTACGAACGCCTGGCCGCGGTGGACCGGCATATCCGCGAGCACTACAACGAGGCCATCCGGCTCGACGACCTGACCCACATCGCCGACCTGTCCATCGCTCAGCTGGAGCGCTACTGCAAGCGCATCTTCCACCTCACCCCGCGCCAGATGATCCACAAGGTGCGGCTGGAACATGCCTCGCGCCTGCTGCTCGGCGAACTGCCGATCACCGACGTCGCCCTGCAATGCGGCTACACCGACCACAGCGCCTTCAGCCGCCAGTTCAAGGCCTTGACCGGGGTCAGCCCGCGGCAGTTTCGACAGAACGCCGCGCACTGAAAAGCGCCGCGCAGAGATCCCGGGTGGCCGCCGCGACACGCCTCGCCCACTGCGTACCAAGCGCTCTTGAGCGCTGCGTTCTTATCGCCAATCGGCAGGTACTTATGTTCGAAAACGACCGCTGGTCGCGAGTCAGGCTGCTCTTTTTGACAGCCCCCCCGGTGGATCTATAGTCCAGTCGCGGCCTGTTGGAAGGAACCCCGGCCGTCAGACAGTAGGCAGGGAGCCAGGCCAGCTCGTATCCGTGACAGACGGGTTCCGCAAAGAAGTGCGCACGTACAACGGCCGCAAGGCATCCAACGTTGTTGTCTCTGGCAAGCGCCAGACACTTACTCTGAAAAGGAGCTTCATCATGTCTCGAGTCACGGATATTCTCGTTTCGATCGACACCGAAACCATCCTGAAAAACTACCCGAACATCAGCAAGAATCCGAATGCGCCGACGATGATCGACGTCAACCACGTCTACATGGTGACCAATCAGAACAACGTGGTCAGCGGCCAGGCCGGTGGCGAACTCAACCTCAAGGCCCAGGTCGGCGACCTGATCCGCTGGCGTGAAACCAGCCTGTCGCAGAGCTTCGAAACCGCGGTGGTGTTCTACAAGTTCATCGGCAACCAGGGCAACGAGCTGATCTCCACCCCGACCCCGCGCAAGGCCACCGCCTGCGTAGCGGTGCCCAACACCAGCAACCCTTCGGTGCCGAGCTGCCAGAAAGTGGATAACTACTACTGGTCCTCCGAAACGCTGGCCTGCGGCAGCGTCACCTACCACTTCAACTTCCTAATCGTGGACCGCAGCTGCCAGATCGTCGGCTGCTGCTCGTGGGACCCGTTCATTACCATCCGCAACTGATGCACAAGGCCCCTTGGCGACAAGGGGCCAACCTGCCCCGCGACCGCTCCCGCTGACACAGGATGTCTCACCCAAGCCTGCGCCGTCGCTGCTCGTCAACATCATGCAAGGAACACGTGATGTCTACCGACCCTTCAGTTTCCGCTACCGCACCGGCCCATCTCTTGTTCATCGTCGACGCCGAAAGCCTGCTGGCACGCTACCCGCAACCGAGCCAGGCGGCGGACGCTCCGACCCCGATCGAGCCGGGCTTCGTTTTCCCTCTCGGCGGCGCCCACCTGCCCAACGCCAACAGCAGCGGCGACACCTTGAACTGCATCGCCGACATCGGCCAGGTCTTCCATATCCGTGGCCGCACCATCGCCCTGCGCGCCGAACACAGCGTGGTGATCTACCAGATCGCCATCGGCGACGCCGGCGTCCTGTCGCCGCCCGAACTGCGGGTCCAGCCCGACCGGGACGTCCCGGCCCTCGACCTGGAAAACCCGGACCAGCCCATCACCCATCAAGCCGACGACCACTTCTGGCGCGTCACCCACCTCAAGCCCGGAACGGCAACCTGCCAGGTCAGCTTCATGCTGGTCGACACCGAGTGCCAGGTGGCGGGGTATTTCGGTTGGGAGGTCGAGGTGGCGTTGGCAGAGCCGGCATCGGCCTGACGCCAACGGCTCGCTCCCGGCGGGGCGAGCCTTCGAGGGTGCTACGCCTGCAAACAACGTGAGTTTTCCCGCGACCGCCGATCTCTGAAGCTCAGGCGCAACCGCCCAGGAGATGGGCAGCACGGCAGACCGATCTGAAGCCGTGCCGAGAACGCCCCGGGAGCATCAGGCGCGCTCCCGTTACATCAGCCAACGATACTCAACCCTCCAGTTGCTCCGGGGTCCGCCCGGCCTTGAGGGCCTTGGCCATTTGCAGGTGGTTCCGCAATTTCGGCAGGGTCTCTTCGGCGAAGGCCTTGAGCTCGGGGACCCCGGTGGTTTCGGCTTGCCGGCGGATCTGCTCGATGGCTTCTTCGGTGGCCTTGACCTGGCTCTCGGCGTAGGCCGCGTCGAAGGCCTCGCCTTCGGCCACTTCGGGGATCAACGCCTTGGACTTGCTGATGACTTCTTCCCGAGGAGCCACGGGCAGGTCGAGTTTCCTGGCGATTTTCGCCAGGTGCTGGTTGGCCGTGGTGCGGTCGTTGATGACCAGGATGGTGTAGTCCTTGACCGCCTTGGACGAGGTCTTCTGATGGGCCAGGCGGCTGGCCTCGATGTCTGCCATGCCCTTGGCCGAAGCGTCGTCGATGAACTCCGCCGGGGACTGGGCGAACGCGCCGCTGGCGCCCAGGCCAAGCAGCAGCGTGAGGCAGGCGCGGGATAAATGGCTGGCCATGAAGCTCATGGTGTCGGCCTCCTTCGATGAGGTAACGGCGCACGGCGCCGGCACAGGTTGAGAGCATTCAGGCCATCGAAGGTTTGAAAAAGTTGCAGCGGTTTCGACGAGTGGTTGCCCCGCACAGACCGCGCGGGGCTGTCCCGCGCCGGCGTAGTCAGGCGCGGGACGGGCTTCGCTGGGCGCGCTTGGCGGCGTACATCGCTTCGTCGGCGTGCTTGAACAACTGCTGTTCGTCGTGGCCATGCTCGGGAAACAGGCCGATGCCGATGCTCGGCAGGACACTCAGTTGATGACCGTCCAGGCGCAGCGGTTCAGCGAGCACCTGGCGAATCTTCGCGGCAACGACCGCGGCGTCCTCGGCGTGCTGGATACTGCCCAGCAACACCACGAACTCATCGCCGCCGATGCGCGCCACGGTGTCGCTCTCGCGCACGCAGGCCTTGAGCCGGTTGCCCATGGCCTGCAACAGCATGTCGCCGACGGCATGGCCAAAGGTATCGTTGACCTGCTTGAACTGGTCCAGGTCCACGTAGAGCAAAGCCATGCGCCCGGACTCGCGACGGGCGCGGGCCAAAGCGCTGCGCAGGCGCTCGCGCAGCAGTTCACGGTTGGGCAGTTGGGTCAGCTGGTCGTACTGGGCCATGTATTGCAGGCGCGCATGCAGCTGCTTGCGTTCGATGGCGGTGGCGAGCTGGGCGCAGACGTATTGCAGCAGCTCCTTGTCTTGCTCGGTGTAGCGCTCGTCCCCCGGCGCGCTTTTGACGATCAGCGCGCCGATGGTGCCCTTCTGCGAGCTCAGCGGCACACCGAGCCAACACGGTGAATGCGGCCCGGCGAGCGCATCGGCCAGCGGCCCGGGATGGTCGGGGGTCAGCAGCAAGGGCTGGCCGCTGCGGATCACCTCGGCGCACAGGCTGCCGGTCAGGGTGCCGGGCTGCTCCGGGTACGCTTCGCTGTCGTCGACATGGTAGGGAAAGCTCAGCACCTGGCAATGTTCGTCGTACAGGGCCACGGAAAAATTCAGCGCCGGCAACCATTCGCCGATGATCTGGTGCACGTGCCGGAACAGCGCCAGCAGGTCTTCGGCGGCGTGGGCCGCTTCGGAGATCGCATACAGCGCAGCCTGGCGCGATTCGGCCTGCTTGCGTTCGGTGATGTCGCGGGCCACGGCGATGCGCAACTGATCGACCTCGGACCAGCGCGCCGACCAGAGGATGTGCGCCACTTGCCCATCCTTGCGCAGGTAACGGTTCTCGAAGTTGGGCATGGGCTCGCCGGCCATGATCCGGCTGGCGGCCTGCTGGGTGCGTATCCGGTCGGCCGGGTGCACCAGTTCGATCATGCGCCGGCCGATCAGCTCGTCCGGGGTATAACCGAAAATGCGCTCGCAGGCGGCGCTGACAAAGACGAAACGGCCGTCGATATCCACCGCGCAGACGGCGTCCAGCAGAAGGTCGATGAAACTGGCCAGGGGCGCGGAATTCTTGGTTGCCATCAGGGAACGACACTGCCTGTGAAAATGAAGCGCCGAGTATCAATCCCTGGGTTGCGGCAGCGGTACAGGAGCGCTGCTGGTCCGTGACTGTCGCAACCTTGCGAACAGCCTTTACGCCTTGTTCGCCAACAGCCCCGGAACGGCATGCAGCAAGGCGTTGATGGCAAACCCGATGAACATCACCCCGCAGATCCGGGTGATCGTCAGTTCGTGACGCTGATACAGGGTCCGCACCTGCCGCGCACCGACGATGCCAATGAGAATAGCGTATGCGCCAAGGCCGCCGAGGAAACTGAGCACGATCAGCCAGGGCAGCATCGACCACTCGAGCAGCTCGGCGCGGCTGGACAGCAACGCGGTAAACGTCGCCACCGCCACCGGGTAAGCCTTGGGGTTGGTCAGGCCGAACAGGATGCCGTGCCAGAACGGTTCGCGGGCCGGGCCCTGGGGCGCCTGCTCGCTGCTGCGGCGGCTGCGGATCGCGCGCATGCCCAGCCAGAACAGATACAGGCCGCTGAGCACGCCCAGCACATCGAACGCGGTACTGCCGATCTCCCGGGCGCCGACGATGGCGATCAACGCCGTGCTGCACCAGACCACGTCGCCCAGCAGATGCCCGCAGAGAAAACCGGCGCCGGCCCGCCGCCCGCGCGCCGCGCCGATGCCGAATACCGCCAGCACGCCGGGGCCGGGGGTGATGCCGTAGATAAAGCCCGAGGCGAGAACCGCCAGTAACAGCGAAGACGTCATGCCACACTCCGAAGCGCCACGTGCGGCGCAGTTTCGATGGCGAGGATTCTGCCGACTTGTGCGCCCTCGCACCACCCCGTAATGATCGTCGCGGCGACCGCCAGCCCGTTTAAAACCGCCCGCGAAGGGTCATTCGTCGGTAAAGATCGTCATTCCGGCATAAGGCTGCCGCCGGCAGGCGCGCAAACGCGACGCCAGGTCGCCGACATGGGCTTCCAGCCGGTGGCCGTCGGGGTCGAGAAAATAGAACGAGGCGCCCTCGCTGCGGTTGTCGCGCCACTCCCGCACCCCGGCCTCGCGCAAGCGCTGGACGAAGGCCGGAAAATCCCCGGCCCCGATGCCGAAGGCGTAATGGGTGTAGTCCGGTGCCGCCGGCGGCTGGCGCGCCGGGTCCAGCGACAGGCACAGCCACAAGCCCGGCAGCGACAGATAAGCGCCGCCGTCCCAACGCGCGTCCAGGCGCAACTGCAACAGGTCGCGGTAAAACCCCAGGCTGCGGTCCAGGTCGGCGACAGCGAGGGTCAGGTGGTTGAGGCCGGTGAGCATGGGAAAAGGTCCTGAGTCATCTTGAATCAAAGCATCGCCGACACTGGGCGAATGGCTCTGCTGCCAGCGCCGTAGAGCGATGTAGTCTGTTGTATTACAAACCACTACATCGAGTTAACCATGTCCGTCATGTCCTTGCGTCTACCCGATGATGTTGCCGATACCCTGGCTCACTTGGCAAAGGCCACAGGCCGCAGCAAGTCGTTTCTTGCCGTGGACGCCTTGCGAGAATATCTGGCCCGCGAAGCCTGGCAAATCGATGAGATCCAGAAAGCCCTGGCTGAAGCCGACTCAGGCGATTTCGCCAGCGCCGAAGAGCTGGAAGGCGTGCTGGATAAATGGACTGGCAATGCACATTGAAGGGCTGCGTACCACCCTCAAGAATCTTGATGACGAAACCGCTCATATTGCGCAGGACAACCCTCGGGCCGCCGCGCAATTCGTCAATGCCATCCAAAGCAGCATTCAACACCTGAGCCGTTTTCCCGCCAGTGGCCACGAAGGTCGCTTACCGGGAACCCGGGAGTGGATCGTCCCGGGTCACCCTTACCTGATCCCCTACCGCGTTCGCCAGGGGTGCCTGCAGATACTGCGAATTTTCCATACCCGGCGCTTGCCACCTACCGGTTGGTAAGACGAACCATTGACCGGAGCGTCGCCACCCCCACCTACCCCCGCTTATTGCTTGTCGAGCGTACGCAGCTTCTGCGGCAGCCCCCACAGCAACAGGGCCGCGGCGATCAGGCTGGCGACGCCGATGACGTAGAGCGCCGGCGTGGTGCTGCCGGTCAGGTCGCGGATGCGGCCGACCATGACCGGGCTGACGATGCCACCGAACTGGCCCAGGGTGTTGATTACCGCGATCCCGCCCGCCGCTCCAGCGCCCGCGCCCGCGCCGGCCAGGAGTTTCGGCGGCAGGGTCCAGAAAGTCGGGATCGAGGCGATGATGCCAGCGCCGAGCAGGCTCAGGGCGACGATCAGTAAGGTGGTGTGATCGGCGAAGATCCCCGCGCAGAAAAACCCCACCGCACCCAGGGCCACCAGGCCGCTGACGAACTTGCGGCGCTCGCCCGTGGCATCGGACAGCCGGCCGACCAGCACCATGCTGATGGCGCCGCAGATATAAGGCACCGCGGTCAGCAGGCCGATCGTCACCGCGCTCTGGGTGCCGGCGCTGCGGATCAGCTGCGGCGCCCAGAAGTTCAGGCCGTACGACGCCACCTGGATCAGGAAGTAGATCAGCCCCAGGGTCAGGAACCCGGGAATGCGCAGGGCCGCCAGTAACGAGCTGCCACCCTGGTGCGGCTCATGCCGGGCGATACGGCTGGCCAGCAGGGTCTTCTCCGTCGGGGTCAGCCAGTGGGCGTCTTCGATGCGGTCCTTGAGCAGGGTCAGCACCAGCAGTCCGAGGCCGATGCACGGCACGCCGCCGAGCAGGAACAGCCAGTGCCAGCCGCGCATCTGCAACACGCCGTCGAGGTGTTCCAGCACCAGCCCGGAGAACGGCGCGCCCACCAGCCCGGCGAACGCCGAGGCGAGGAACAGCAGCGAGGTGATGCGCCCGCGATAGTGCTGGGGAAACCACAGTGTCAGGTAATACAGCACGCCGGGGGCGAAGCCCGCCTCCATCGCGCCGATCACGAAACGCAGGGCATAGAACTGCCATTCGCTGGTGACGAACACCATGGCCGCGGTGGCCAGGCCCCAGGACATCATGATCCGGGCGATCCAGCGCCGCGCACCGACCTTGTACAGCATCATGTTGCTCGGCACCTCGAACAGCACGTAACCCACCACGAACAGCCCGGCGCCAAGGCCATAGGCGGTGTCGCTCAGACTCAGGTCGGCCTGGAGCTGGAACTTGGCGAAGCTGATGTTGATGCGGTCGAAAAAGGCGAACAGGTAGCAGACCATGATCAGCGGCATCAGGCGCCAGGCGACTTTGCTGACCAGGGCTTTTTCCGCGTCGACCGTTGCGGCCGGGCTCGCGCCGGCCTCCAGAGCGTTAGGGTTCATCGTGGTTCTCCAGGCGGGCTTCCCGTGGGTGCCCGATTGTTTTTGTTGTCTGGGGTAAAACGTTACAGCGCCGCGACGTCGTCCGGGACCGGATGCAAGTCGCAATTGCGGCCGGCCTTGGCCACCTGGCCGGGCAACTCGTGCCCGAGCAGCGCTGGCAGTTGCCGGGACAGCGTCAGCAGATGAGCCAGGTCGATGCCGGTGGCAATGCCCATCTCGGCGCACAGGTTGACCAGGTCTTCGGTGCAGATATTGCCCGAGGCGCCCGGGGCGAACGGGCAGCCGCCGAGGCCGCCGAGGGCCGCGTCGAAACGCCGGGCGCCGGCCTCGTAGGCGGCCAGCACATTGCACAGGCCCAAGCCGCGGGTGTTGTGGAAATGCAGGGTCAGGGCAGATGCCGGCAGCCGTTGCAACACCCGCCGCACCAGGCGCTCGACCTGGCGCGGGTTGGCCATGCCGGTGGTGTCGGCCAGGGTGATGCCTTGCATGCCCAGTTCCAGGTAGGCCTCGACGATCTGCACCACCCGGTCTTCGTCGATCCGCCCCTCGAACGGGCAACCGAAGGTGGTGGCGATGCTCGCATTGAGCCGCACCGACGAACCTTCGACAAACCTGACCACCTCGCCGAAGGCCGCCAGCGACTGCTCGCAGCTCATGCGCATATTGGCCCGGTTGTGGGTCTGGCTGGCGGACATCACCAGGTTCAGTTCGTCGGCGCGGCTGGCCAGCGCCCGCTGCGCGCCCTTGAGGTTGGGGATCAGCGCCACGTAGATCAGCCCCGGCTGGCGCCGGATGCCTTGGAACACCTGCTCGCCGTCGCGCAGGGCGGGAATGGCCTTGGGCGAAACGAAGGAGCCGGCCTCGATTCGGCTGAAACCGGCCAGCGACAGTTGATCGATCAAGGCAATCTTGTCGGCGGTCGCGACCCAGGTCGGCTCGATCTGCAAACCGTCGCGGGGCGAGACTTCCTGGACGATCAGGGCCTCGGAGAAATCGCTGTTCATTGCACCACTCCCGCCTGTTTCAAACGTTGGATATCGGCTCCGGCCAACCCCAGCCCGGCGAGGATGCCGTCGGTGTGCTGGCCCAGGGCCGGGCCTTGCCAGTTGACCGCGCCGGGCGTGGCCGAGAGTTTGGGGACGATGCCAGGCATCGTCACCCGGACGCCGCCGGGCAGCTCGGCGTCGAGCAGCATGTCCCGCGCCTGGTAATGCGGATCGGCAACGATATCGGCCACCGAATAGATGCGCCCGGCCGGCACCTCGGCGGCCTGCAACGCCGCCAGCACCGCGTCGATCGGCTGGCTGCTGGTCCAGTGGGTGATCGCTGCGTCCAGCAGGCCGCTCTGGGCCGCACGCCCGTCGTTATGGGCGAATTCGGGCGCCTCGCCCAGGTCCGGCCGACCGATCACCGCCATCAAGCGCTTGTAGATCGGGTCGCTGTTGCCGGCGATCACCACATAGGCGCCATCGGCGGTCAGGTAGGTGTTGGACGGCGCGATACCCGGCAGCGCCCCGCCGCTGCGTTCGCGCACATGGCCGAGCATGGCGTACTCCGGCACCAGGCTTTCCATCAGGTTGAACACGCTCTCGGCCAGGGACACATCCACCACCTGCCCTTCGCCCTGCCCGGTCTTGACCCGCAGCAAGGACATCAGCGCGCCGATCACCGCATGCAGCGAGGCCAGAGAATCGCCGAGGCTGACGCCGACCCGCGCCGGCGGCGAGCCCGGAGTGCCGGTGGTGTAGCGGATGCCGCCCATGGCCTCGCCAATGGCGCCGAAACCCGGACGGTCGCGGTACGGGCCGGTCTGGCCATAGCCGGAAATACGCACCAGGGTCAGCCGCGGGTTGAGGGCGTGCAACACGTCCCAGCCCAGGCCGAGTTTTTCCAGGGCGCCGGGGCGCAGGTTTTCGATCAACACATCGGCGTCACGGGCCAGTTGCTTGAGCAGCTCGATGCCTTCGGCGGACTTGAGGTTGAGCGCCAGGGACTTCTTGTTGCGCGATTGCAGGTACCACCAGAGCGAGGTGCCCTCGTGGAGCTTTCGCCACTTGCGAAGCGGATCGCCCTGGCCGATGGCTTCGACCTTGATCACCTCGGCGCCGAATTCGCCCAGCACGCGGGCGGCAAAAGGCGCGGCGATCAGCGTGCCGATCTCGATCACCTTGATTCCGCTTAAGGGAGCAGTCATGGCGGGTACCTCTATGTTCTTGGAATTTGTACCAAGGCTAGAGGAGGCGGCAGCGGTAAATCCAACCTTCAGTTGGCAACGGTCGTTCGCCAAACGCGAACGACCGGTCAAGGGGCCAAGGGGCCACCATCGCCAACGCCTACAGGCGGCCGTCGCGCAGATGCTCGAACAACAAACGGCTGACCGGCGACAGCGCCGCTTCGTCGCGCACCACCAGGATCAGCAGGCGTTCCGACCAGTCGTCGTTCAGCCGCACCGCATGCAGGCCCAGCGCCCGCCCGAACAACTCGAAGGCACCCGCGGGCAGGATGCCGATGCCCATGCCGGCCTGGACCATGCGGCACATCGCGTCGAACCCCGGCACATGGATGCGCAGGCGCAGCACCTTGCCGGCCGCCCGTGCCGCGGCATGAGTACGCATATTGATCGAACTGGCCGCATGCAGGCCGACGTAATCGCTGTCCAGGGTGTCGTCGAACGCCAGCTCGCCGCGGCTGGCCAGCGGGTGGTCCGGGCGCATCAGCACTACCAGCTTGTCGCGCCGGTACGGCACGCTGCGCAAGCCCTTGGTATCGGTGTCGCTGGAGCAGATGCCAAGGTCCGCCACGCCGTCGAGCACGCCTTGCACCACGCCGTTGCTGGGCCGTTCCTCCAGGTCGGTCTTGACCTGCGAATGCAGCGCGGAAAACGCCCGCAGGTCTTCGGGCAGGAACTGGATGATCGCCGACAGGTTGGCCAGCATGCGTACGTAACCGCGCACGCCGTGACTGTGTTCGCCCAGCTCCAGGCCCATTTTCTCGACGTTGAACAGCATCTGCCGCGCATGGTGCAACAGGGTTTCCCCGGCCGGCGTCAGGGTCATGCCCTTGGCCTGGCGCACGAACAGGCTGATGCCAAGCGCTTCCTCCAGCTCCATCAAGCGTTTGCTCGCCGCCGACACCGCGATCGCCTCGCGCGAGGCGGCGCGGGTCAGGGTGCCCTCCTGATGGACGGCGACGAACAGTTGCAGGGTGATCAGGTCCAGGCGGCGGATCAGGCTCTTTTGCAGCATCACGGGCTCGCGAATTCGGCTCGAAGAGCCCGCAGGATATCGCCCTTTCAGCGCTCGGAGGCAAGCCGGTTGATCGCCGCGCCATCGATGATCGCCGTGGGCGCGCCGTGCCGTGCCACAACGAGCATCGCCTTGCCGACCTCCGCGGTGCTGGTCACCGCATGGGGCCAGCGCCGGCGCGCCCAGGACAGCAGCGGCCCGAGCGCGCTGTAGAACATCTGATAGAAGGCGGTCTTCGAACGGATACCGTGCAGCGGCTGGATCGCCCCCGGCCGGAACAGGTAGACCGCCTTGAACGGCAGGCGCTGCACGGCGTTTTCGGTGCGGCCCTTGACCCGCGCCCACATGGTTCGCCCCTGCTCGCTGCTGTCGGTGCTGGCACCGGACACATAGACGAAGGTCATCTGCGGGTTGAGCCGCGCCAAGGTCGTGGCGGCGGCCAGGGTCAGGTCGTAGGTCAGCCGGCTGTACTGCGCTTCGGCCATGCCCACGGCGGACACGCCCAGGCAAAAGAAGCAGGCATCGAAGCCCTGCAATTCGGCCTCCAGCCGGCTGTAGTCGAACAGGTCGCGGTGATGCAGCTGGCTCAACTTGCCGTGCTTCTGGCCAAGCGGCGTGCGGCCGATGGCGACCACTTCCTGCACGTCGCCGGCCAGCAGGCACTCACGCAAGACGCCCTGACCGACCATGCCGGTGGCGCCGAATAACAGAACTCTCATGGTGTTCCTTATGGATTATTGAACGGGAAAGGCCGGCAGCGGCCCGGTGGCGGCAAAGTCACTCGCCGCGCTGACTTCGCGCCAGCGTTCAGCGGCTGCGGCACGATCGCTCTCCGCCGCGCCCGCGTACTGCAAGGCGTCGCTGCCAATCAGCAGGTGGACCGGCGGTTTTGGGTGATAGGCCAGCTTGAGGACGATCTGCGCGACCTTGTCCGGGTCGCCGGCCTCGTGACCGACGTATTGGCTGAGCATCTGGTTCACCGAACCGACACTGGCCTGGTATTCCTCGAGGACCGGCACCGCCTTCTGCCGAGCCCGTACGCCCCAGTTGGTACGCATGCCACCTGGCTCCAGGGCGCAGACCTTGATCCCCAACGACGCCACTTCCTGGGCCAGGACTTCGGTAAAGCCGCCCACCGCCCACTTTGCCGACTGATAGGCGCTCAAGCCCGGTATGCCGACACGTCCGCCCACCGACGAGATCTGCAGGATGTGCCCGCTGCGCTGGGCGCGCATGAACGGCAGCGCCGCGCGGCTGAGGTTGACCACGCCGAAGAGGTTGGTTTCCACCTCGGCGCGAAACGCCTCCTCGCTGGTCTGCTCGAAGGCACTCAACTGACCGTAACCGGCATTGTTGACCAGCACGTCGAGGCGGCCGAAAACGCCGATGGCCACCTGCACCGCCGCCTTGGCCGCGGCCGAATCGGTGACATCCAGCGCCACCGCGCGCACCCGATCGCCATAACGGCGGACCAGATCGTCCAGCTGCCGCGGCTGTCGCGCCGTCGCCACCAAACGATCCCCGGCCGCCAGCACGGCCTCGGCAATATTGCGCCCCAGGCCACTGGCGCTTCCCGTAATCAACCAGACTTTGGACATGACTCACTCCTGCTTCAGGTTAAGGTCAATTTAAATGAGCGAGTACTCACTCATTTTTCACGCAAGAAAAACGACTTCCGTCGTTCATTCCCTGGCAATCGCATTCCACAGCGCCTCGAACCCCGCCTCGGCGTATTGATCGGCCTGCCCGGGTTCGCGACTGATGAAGTCCATGGCGGTTTCCGCCAGCGCGCCCATGATCGCCGAGAGAAAAGCCGGCGGCTGCTGGCGCAGCAGCCCCAGGGCCATGCTCTCCTGCATCAGCGCATTGACCTCGACAAAGTCCTGCATGCCCGCCAGCTTGCTCTGTTCGGTCACCTGCCCGCTCAGGTTGAGCAAGGTCATGACCTTGCGTTTCTGCGGCTCGGCCACGCCCCACTCGACGTAAGCCTGCCAGACATGACGCAGGCGTTTTTTCAGCGTCTCGTTGCGTGGGTAGCCGGGCATCATCACATCGCGCAATTCGCTCTTGAGGTCCAGGTAAAGCTCGTTGAGCAGCTCGTCCTTGGTGGCGAAGTAGTTGAACAGCGTCCCTTCGGCGACTCCCGCGGCCTTGGCGATCTTCAACGCGGGCGAAGCCAGGCCCTGCTCGGCGAACACCTCGACGGCGGCACTGAGGAGGGCATTACGTTTGTCTGCGCTTTTGGGACGGGCCATGGGGGACGGAAAGCCTGGCGATAAATGAGTAGTTACTCAGTTAACCATCCAGCGCACTTTTCTGGCAAGCGCGATTTATGTGCCCTGTAGGAGCGATCGATCGCGCCAGCGGTCAAGGCGATGTTCCACGTTGTCTTGACGAACATCGTGAGCAAGCTCGCTCCTACAGGGAATGGGGATGGGTCAGAAAGCGTTGCGGAAGATTTCCTCGATCTGGCGCTGGTCGGCAGTGCGCGGGTTGGTCAGGCCGCAGGCGTCTTTCAGGGCATTGGCGGCCAGCACCGGAATGTCCGTCAGCTTGGCGCCCAGGTCGCGCAGGCCGCTGGGGATCTCGACATCCCGGGCCAGCCCGCGGATGGCACTGATGGCCGCCTGCGCGCCCTCTTCCGGGCTGAAGCCGCGAATGTCCGCGCCCATGGCGTGGGCCACATCGGTCAGGCGCTCGGCGCAAACCATGGCGTTGAAACTCTGCACATGGGGCAGCAGCACGGCGTTGCATACGCCGTGGGGCAAGTCGTAGAAACCGCCGAGCTGGTGCGCCATGGCATGCACGAACCCCAGCGACGCATTGTTGAACGCCATGCCGGCGAGGAACTGGGCGTACGCCATGTTTTCCCGGGCGAGCAGATCGCTGCCGTCGTGCACCGCCTGGCGCAGGTTCTGGCTGATCATGGTCACGGCTTTCAACGCGCAGGCATCGGTGATCGGGTTGGCCGCGGTGGACACGTAAGCCTCGATCGCGTGGGTCAGCGCGTCCATGCCGGTGGCGGCGGTCAGGCCCTTGGGCATGGCGACCATCAGCGCCGGATCGTTGACCGACAGCAGCGGCGTGACGTTACGGTCGACGATGGCCATTTTCACGTGGCGGGTTTCGTCGGTGATGATGCAGAAGCGGGTCATTTCGCTGGCGGTGCCGGCGGTGGTGTTGATGGCGATCAGCGGCAGCTGCGGCTTGGCCGAGCGGTCGACGCCTTCGTAATCGCCGATATGCCCGCCGTTGGTGGCGCACAGGGCAATGCCCTTGGCGCAGTCGTGGGGCGAGCCGCCGCCCAGGGAGATCACGAAATCGCATTGGCTGTGCTGCAAATGCGCCAGGCCCTTCTCGACGTTGTCGATGCTCGGGTTGGGCTTGGCGCCGTCGAAAATCGCCGAATCGATATCCTGCATCGCCAGCTTCTCGGCAATCATGTTCGCCACCCCGGCCTTGGCCAGGCCAGCATCAGTGACGATCAGCGCCTTGCGAAAGCCATAGTTGCGAATCGCGGCCATGGCTTCGTCGAGGCAGTCGATGCCCATGATGTTCACGGCGGGAATGAAAAAAGTGCTGCTCATGGCGCGTCCTCCAGGCGGGTGCCGAATCGGCCATACCGACCGGCAAATAAGCACAGGATCGACCCATAGGTCGCAGGCGTTGTTGACCTGGCTCAAGGGTCGGTCGTGATAAAGTCGGCGCCCTGTACACCTTTTGCCTTGAGACGACGAACCGCGATGATGGATTTCCAGGAATTTGATACCGACCTTGAAGACTGGAACGCCTTGCGCGCCGGCACGCCGATCGCCGGCCTGCTGATCGGCAACGGCGCCAGCCGCGCGGTGTGGGAAGACTTCGCCTACGACTCGCTGTTCGAGAACGCCCGCACAGTCGAGGAAAAGCCCCTGAGCCCCTCCGAACTGAGTGTGTTCGAGGCCCTGCAAACCCGCAGTTTCGAGCAGGTGCTGGGCGCGCTGAAGACCACCAGCCGGGTCAACAAGGCCCTGGCCGTGAGCTCCGCGGCGCCGCGCAACCGCTACTACGCGATCAAGGAAGCGCTGATCAATACCGTGCACGCGGTGCACATTCCGTGGCGCCTGGTGCAGCCGGCGACGCTGGCGCAGATCAACCAGGAACTGCGCCGCTACCGCACGGTGTTCACCAGCAACTACGACCTGCTCAATTACTGGGCGATCCAGCACGACGCCCAGGGCCTGGACGACCTGTTCCAGGGCAGCGACCCGAGCTTCGACATCGGCCGCGGCGCCAGCGACCAGACCCGCGTGCTGTACCTGCACGGCGGCCTGCACCTGGTGCGCAACCAGGACGGCACCGCGCGCAAGCTGGGCTCCACCGAAGGCACCCTGCTGGGCAACTTCGCCATCAACAACACCCTGAAAACCCTCGACGACGTGCCGCTGTTCGTCAACGAAGGCCCGGTGGCGGACAAGCTCAGGACCATCCGCGGCAGCGACTACCTGTCGTTCTGTTACCAGCAGTTGCTGAGCCACGGCGATGCGCTGTGTCTCTTCGGCCACGCCCTGGGCCCGCAGGACAGCCACCTGGTGGAGGCCCTGCGCCAGGCCGCGCCCAAGACCCTGGCGATCTCGATCTACCCGCGCAGCAAGGCGTTCATCCAGCACCAGAAGCGCCACTACGCCCAGCTGTTCGAGGGGCTGGAGGTGACGCTGCGGTTCTTCGATGCCAAGACCCATGCGCTGGGCGCGCCAGCGCTGTCAGTACCGGTCGAACGCTGAACCCCGCACAGCCTGTAGGAGCGAGGCTTGCCCGCGATCCAGGCGCCGCGGTCTATCTGGACGGACGCCATCGCGAGCAAGCTTCGCTCCTACAGGTCTCGCAGGCACCTATAGCCGCTGCCGCAGGCTGCGCACCGCTCTCAAGCACGCGGAAGGTCCTGCGGACCTTGCGCAGCCTGCGGCAGCGGCTACAGGATCGGCTCACTCCTCGCTGCTGTGCACCACCACCAGCAACTGCGCCTGCACCTCGCCCACCGAGCGCAGGCGGTGCGGTTTTTGCGCGTTGAAGTGCAGCGCGTCGCCGCGGTTGAGGATCACCCGCTCGTTCATGAAATCCACTTCCACCTGCCCTTCGTGGACAAACAGGAACTCTTCGCCCAAGTGCTCCTTGAAGCTCTTGTCGGTGAACTCCCGCGGCGGGTAGATGATGAACGGCAGCAGGCTGCGCTCGCTGACCTGGTGCGCCAGCACCGCATACCCCGGCGCCTGGTCGTTGGCTGCCAGCGACTGGCGTTCGTCGCTGCGCACCAGGCTGTAGCTGTCGAGGCCGACGTTGTCTTCGGCGAACAGCTCCTCGACTTTCACATTCAGGGCCTTGGCCAGCTTCAACGCCGCAGCGATCGACGGCGTGTTCAAGCCACGCTCGACTTTCGACAGGTAGCTCTTGGTCATGCCGGATTTCTCGGCCAACGCCTCGAGCGTTACGCCAAGTTTTTTTCTCAATAATTTCAAACGGATAGACATTTAGAACGGTTAATCCATCAAGGAGGCGACGATTTGTTCTTGCCAATGACACAATGTGTCATATAGCCTCTTTAGTGTCATTTGCTTTCACCCAACGACCTTGCGAGCAGCGGGAGCTGGCAAATCCGACGTCCATTGAAACGACCAAAGGACAACCGACATGGCCAAGACATTAGCATTACCCAAAGACCAGCTGATCAAGCAAGCCCTGACCCAGATGCAAAATACTCTGGCGGATAATACGTGGACCGACCGGCAAAAGCTGGCCCTGACGTGCCGCATCCTGTTCGAAAACGGCCACGACTCCGGCCTCGCCGGGCAGATCACCGCCCGCGGCCCGCAGCCGGGCACCTACTACACCCAGCAACTGGGCCTGGGTTTCGACGAGATCACCGCCGGCAACCTGCTGCTGGTCAACGAAGACCTGGAAGTGCTCGAAGGCCACGGCATGCCGAACCCGGCCAACCGTTTCCACAGCTGGGTGTACCGCGCCCGTCCGGACGTCAACTGCATCATCCACACGCACCCGACCCATGTCGCCGCGCTGTCGATGATCGAAGTGCCGCTGGAAATCTCCCATATGGACCTGTGCCCGTTGTATGAAGACTGCGCCTTCCTCGAGGCCTGGCCGGGCGTGCCGGTGGGCAACGAAGAAGGCGAAATCATCTCCGACGCCCTGGGCGACAAGCGCGCCATCCTGCTGTCGCACCACGGCCAGCTGTCCACCGGCGCCAGCATCGAGGAAGCCTGCGTGATCGCCCAACTGATCGAGCGCGCCGCCAAGCTGCAATTGCTGGCCATGGCCGCGGGCACCATCAAGCCGATCCTGCCGGAGCTCGGCCGCGACGCCCACGACTGGATCTCCAAGCCCAAGCGTCACAGCGCCGCCTTCAACTACTACGCTCGGCAGAACCTCAAGCAACACGCCGATTGCCTGAACTGACCCCTATTCGTCAAAGGAGCGACCCCATGTCGAACACAACTATCCACGGCATCATCGGCTACACCATCACCCCGTTCACCGCCAACGGCGAGCAACTGGACCTGGACACCCTCGGCCGTTCCATCGATCGCCTGATCGACAGCGGCGTACACGCCATCGCGCCCCTGGGCAGCACCGGCGAAGGCGCTTACCTGAGCGACGCCGAGTGGGACCAGGTCAGCGAGTTCAGCATCCAGCGGGTGGCCAAGCGCGTGCCGACCATCGTCAGCGTCTCCGACCTGACCACCGCCAAGGCCGTGCGCCGCGCGCGCTTTGCCGAAGCCAAGGGCGCCGATGTGGTGATGGTGCTGCCGGCCTCCTACTGGAAACTCAGCGAAGCCGAGATCCTCGCCCACTACCAGGCCATCGGCGACAGCGTCGGCGTGCCGATCATGCTCTACAACAACCCGGCCACCAGCGGCACCGACATGTCGGTGGAACTGATCCTGCGGATCTTCAACGCCGTGGAAAACGTGACCATGGTCAAGGAGAGCACCGGCGACATCCAGCGCATGCATAAGCTGCAACTGCTGGGCGAAGGCCGGGTACCGTTCTACAACGGCTGCAACCCGCTGGCCCTAGAGGCTTTCGCCGCCGGCGCCAAGGGCTGGTGCACCGCCGCGGCGAACCTGATCCCGCGGCTCAACCTGGACCTCTACCAGGCAGTCCTGGACAACGACCTGGACCGCGCGCGCGAGCTGTTCTATCGCCAGCTGCCGCTGCTCGACTTCATCCTCAAGGGCGGCTTGCCGACCACCATCAAGGCCGGGCTGAACATGACCGGCCTGCAAGTCGGCGACCCACGCCGGCCGGTGTTCCCGCTGGGCGAAGTCGGACGCAACCAGTTGCAAGCCATCTTGAACGCGCTCCGCTAACCCCTGCCGGAGCCAGCTTGCTCGCGATCGCGCCCGGCCTGACACACCGCGGCGCCCCAATCGCCGGCAAGCCTGGCTCCCACAAATATCGCGCCCAACAAAAAGCCCGACAGGTTGTCCTGTCGGGCTTTTGTATTTCAGCGCAGCAACTTAAACGGTCTTGTCCTTGATGGTGGTGGTTGGACCGTTGGTCTTGACGCTTGCAATCCCGGCATCGCGCGCCGCTTCGGACGAATAGCGCTGGCTGCTGCCGATGATCTGATGGTTCGCCGCCTTGAGGTTGAAGTAAGGCTTACCGTCCTTGGCGACTTCCTTGGCGTAACGGGCATCGGTGGGGCTGTTGGCCTGTACCGAAGCGATGCCGTTTTCGGCGGCGCTGCGGCTGCTGTACAGCTCACTCGTCAAAATGGTTTCGGCGTTGCCGGCCTTGAGGACAAAACGGAATTGTCCGTCAGTGCTTTTGCTCAATTCATACCATCCAGCCATGGTGTCGCTCCTGAGTATCCGAACATGCGAATGCACTTCGGATTAAAGCCTGTCTGTGCTGTTTTACCAGCGTTTGGGGGGTGTGTTGCTGAGGCACGAACCATCAGACAGGCAAAACCGCCACCGGTTCAGGGGGCGAAAACTCATGCAGACAAATAGTAATAATTCTCGATATCATTCACGGCTTTTCTGCCCGGCAGCCCTCGCGAAGGATTTTCATGTCTCGCTTCAAGCCCGACCCCACCTCGGCGGACCCCGTTCGCGGGTTCTATGCGGACATCCTGCATTACCTGCGTAAACGCACGGACAACGCCAGCGATGCGGCGGACATGACCCAGGACGTCTTCACCCAATGGCTCGATTACCGCGACCGGGCCAAGGTCGAACAACCCCGCGCCTTCCTGTTCCAGATGGCGCGCAACCTGCTGCGCGATCACTGGCGCCGGCAGAAGGTCAGGCACAAGGTGCATCACGAACCCCATGCAGCAGAATCCGAACCGCTGGCCGACGAATACCACGAGCCCCTGCCGGCCGCCCAGCGCCTGCAACGCCTGGAACAATTGAAGGCCGCGCTCGCCGAACTCTCGCCGCGCCGCCGCGAAGCCCTTATGCTGCACCGCTTCGAAGGCCTGAGCCAGGCGCAGATAGCCGAACGCATGGGCATATCCCTGAGCATGGTGGAAAAACACATCGCCTTTGCCCTGCTGCACTGCAAGCAGCGCCTGGAACGGGAACACGGCAAGGAGCACACCCAATGACCCGCCTTAGCGACACCGACCAGCCCGACGACAGCATCGACGCCCAGGCGGCGCGCTGGTTCACCCGCAACCGCGACGACCGCAGCCAGGCCACGCGCGAGGCCTTCGAGGCCTGGTCGAGCGAACCCGCCCACGCCCACGCTTACGCCGGGTTCGAACAACTGTGGGCGGAACTGGCCGGGCTTGAACAACTGAACCGGCCAACGCCGCTGCCGCTGCGCAAGAAATCCCGCTGGCGCCCGGCGCTGGCGGCCGCCGCCGCGCTGGTCTGCGCGCTGCTGGCCATCGAGCTGGGCGCTCCGCCGGCGCTGCACTGGCAACAGATCGCCGCCCAGGACCAGGGCGTGCGCAGCTTCAGCCTGCCCGACGGCAGCACCCTGTACGTCAATGCCAACACCCGCCTGCACATCGACTTCAGTGCCCACCAGCGCAACCTCTACCTGGAGCAGGGCCAGCTGTACCTGGAAGTGGCCGCCGACAAGGAACGACCGCTGTGGGTGCACTCTGGCAACGCCAGCGTGCGGGTGGTCGGCACCGGCTTCGACGTGCGGCGCGGCCAGAAACAGCTGGTGGTCAGCGTTGCCCATGGCCAGGTGGCCTTCACCCCCGACGCGCGGAAAACCGATTCGCTGCTGCTCGGCGCCCGCCAGCGCGGCATCTACGACTACGCCAGCGGCACCCTGCGCGAGCAGGCGGTGAACGTCGACGAGGTCGCCGACTGGCGCAGCGGCCACCTGGCCTTTCGCAACCGCGAACTGGCCAGCCTGGTGGACGAGCTGAACCTCTACCGTCGCCAGCCGGTGCTGCTGGCCGACGGCGCGCTGGGCACCTTCAAGGTCTCGGGCAACCTCGACGTGCAGGACCCGGACGCCCTGATCAAGGCCCTGCCGGCGCTGATTCCGGTGAAAACCGTGGCCCTGGCCGACGGCCGCGTGCGGATCGAAGCGCGGCGCTGAACTCATATGCGAATATTTTGCATTCGCATATGAGGTTTTATTTTACTGACGCGTCTTCCTCCGGTCTGCGTTGTTTACGCACACCTTTTCTGGCCTTTTTCGCCACCCCGGGGGATTTCATGTTTCGCGCGCCTTATCACTTGCAGTTCATCTGTTCGCGGCCGACCCTGCTCGCCGCCTGCCTGGCATTCAGCCTGCAGGCCCAGGCCGAGTCGATCACCTTCGCCCTGCCCGCCCAACCGCTGGCGGCTTCGCTGAGCCAGGTGGCGCAGCAGGCGAAGATCCAGTTGCTGTTCGACGAAGAACTGCTGCGCAACGTGAAGGCGCCGGCGCTCAGGGGCGATTTCAGCGCCGAGGCGGCGATCCAGCAACTGCTGGCCGGCAGCGAGTTCAGCCTGGTCAAGGTCGACAAGACCTATGTGGTGCGCCCCGCGGAAAACAGCAGCACCCGCAGTTCGGCCCTGCAACTGGGCGCCATGAGCGTGATCGGCAGCGGCCTGGAAGTGGACTCCGCCACCGTCGGCCGCTCGACCCTGAACCAGGCCGAGATCGACCGCCACCAGGCCACCAACATTCCCAGCCTGATCGCCACCCTGCCCGGCGTGACCCTCGGCGGCTCGCTCAAGCCCGGCGGCCAGACCATCAACATCTGGGGCCTGGGCGACGCCGAAGACGTGCCGATGAGCGTCGACGGCGCGACCAAGAGCGGCTTCGAGCGCTACCAGCAGGGGTCGATCTTCATCGAGCCGGAGCTGATCAAGCGCATCGAGGTGGAAAAAGGCCCGCACTCGCCCGAGACCGGCAACGGCGGTTTCGGCGGCACCGTGCACATGGAAACCAAGGACGCCCCGGACCTGCTGCAAGAAGGCCGCGACACCGGCGCCATGCTCAAGTACGGCTACAGCAGCAACAGCCACGAACAGGCCTACACCGGCGCGGTCTACGGCCGCACCGAGGACCGGCGCTTCGACGCCCTGGCCTACTGGACCAAGCGCGACGGCGACGACATGAAGCTGGCCAGCGCCCAGCCGGACCCGCGCAACGCCTACCCGATCAACCCCAAGCGCCTGCCCAATACCGCCCAGGACCTGGACGGCGAGCTGTTCAAACTGAACATGCAACTGACCGACGAACATCGCCTGGGCTTCAGCTACATGCGCTCCAACAGCGATATCTGGGCGCCCTTCTCGGCCAAGAGCTACCCGACGCCGCCGACCCAGAGCGATATCGACAAGTACGGCTACGACGGCGCCACCCGGCGCTTCCTGGCCCAGCGCAACACCGTCGACACCACTTGGCTGGGCAAGTACCAGTACACCCCGCTGGACAATCCGTGGATCGACTTCGAGGCCCAGTTCTCCGACTCCAAGACCGACCAGACCGACGAGCGCGGACCGAACTCCTACATCCAGCCGGCTTCCGGCGGTCGCAAGATCACCGTGGGCTACGAAGACAAGATTCTCTCGCTGAAAAACACCAGCCGCTTCAGCACCGGGCCGCTGGAACATGCGCTGACCAACGGTATCCAGATCCGCAAGCACACCCGCGAAGTGGACATGTGGATGCCAGGCAAGACCTATGAAGTGGCCAAGTACAACTACGGCCATTACCAGCCGGGCTTCATGCCCCACGGCAAGGTCGACAACAACGCCTTCTACATCCAGGACGCGATCACCCTGGGCAACTTCACCCTGACCCCGTCCCTGCGCTACGACCATGTGCGCAACCGCGGGCAGAAAAACGACGCCTCGGTCTACAACAGCCCGGACCCGGTGGTCGGCCACGATTACGGCGACAAAACCTACACCGGCTGGTCGCCGCGGCTGTCGGCGTTCTGGACGGTCACCCCGCAGGTCGCCCTGTTCGCCGACTACAGCAAGACCTGGCGCGCGCCGGTGATCGACGAGCAATACGAAGTCCAGGCTCCCGGCACCACTCGCTCGTCCACCAGCCGCGACCTCGACCCGGAACGCATCACCGCCCTGCGCGCCGGCAATATCACCAGCTTCGCCAACGTCTTTACCGACGCCGACGCCGTGCAGATCCGCACCACGGTGTTCCGCAACGAAATCAAAGACGAAATCATGAAAAACCTGGGGATCGGCTGCCCCGAGCAGCTGAGCACCGGCAAGAGCATCAACCAGGTCTGCAACCAGCCGACCATCGGGGTCTACCGCAACATCGGCGACCTGACCATCAAGGGCTTCGAGGTCGAGAGCTTCTACGACTCGACCTACCTGTTCGGCTCGCTGTCCTACTCCTGGGTCACCGGCAAGCATGAAGGCGCCTACACCAACCCATGGGGGCCGAACGTCTGGGCACGGGACATTCCGCCGCGCAAATGGGTCGCCACCCTGGGGGTGAAAATCCCGCAATGGGACGCGCAAGTGGGCTGGCAGGGCCAGTGGGTACGCCAGACCGACCGCGTGCCCAGCGACGACTACCCGAACGGCCCGGCCAGCGCCCTGGGCGACTCCTCCTGGGACCAGTACGAGAACGACCGCTACAACGTGCAAGGCCTGTTCGCCAACTGGAAACCGCAGCAGCCGTACCTCAAGGGCACCGAGGTCAACTTCACCCTGGACAACATGTTCAACCGCGATTACCGCCCGCCGCTGAGCGGCGAAAACGCCTCGAGCCTGGGGCGTAACGCCAAGATCAGCGTGACCCGGTTCTTCTGAACCGGCGTTGCCTGAACGATCGCCATCGCGAGCAAGCTCGCTCCTACAGAAAGCACACCGCCCCCCCTGTAGGAGCGAGCTTGCTCGCGATAGGGCCGGCACAGCCACCAGAAATCCGCCGCCTCCCTCTCATGTAGCCGCTGCCGAGCCTGCGAGGCTGCGAACGGGGTGCAGCCCCGCAAAACCTGGCGGCGCGGTATGCCTGATGTGTAGCGTCGTCTGGTTTGGCGCCTGCTGCGCAGGCGGGCGCAGCCTCGCTATCGCTCGGCAGCGGCTACAGGGATTGGCTCAGGTCTTGATGGCGCTGCGCACCACGCTGAGTTCCGGCGCGGTGCTGCGGCGCTGGCTCAGGTAGCGGGTGCAACTGACCCGCAGGAAGGACGCGAAATTCACCACTTCGCCGCGGTAGTCCATCACTTCTTCGTAGAGCTTGGCGATCAGTTGGTTGGTGGTCATGCCGTCGACCTCGGCGATTTCGCTGAGGATGTCCCAGAACTGGTTTTCCAGGCGCAAGGTGGTCACCACCCCACAGATACGCAGCGAGCGCGAGCGGGACTCGTAGAGGATCGGGTCGGCTTTGACGTAGAGCTCGCACATGGCGGGCGTTCCTCCGTTACAGGGTGATCCGGGTGCCCAACAGGCCAAGGAAACCGGCCAGCCAGCTCGGGTGCGCCGGCCAGGCCGGAGCCGTCGCCAGATTGCCTTGAACGTGGCTGTCCGTCACCGGGATTTCGATGTAAGTACCGCCGGCCAGGCGCACTTCCGGGGCACAGGCCGGATAGGCGCTGCACTCGCGGCCTTCGAGAATACCGGCGGCGGCCAGCAGTTGCGCGCCGTGGCAGACGGCGGCGATCGGCTTGCCGGCCTTATCGAAGGCCTGCACCAGTTGCAGGACTTTTTCGTTCAGCCGCAGGTATTCCGGGGCACGCCCGCCGGGGATCAGCAGCGCGTCGTAGTCGGCGGCCTCGGCCTTGGCGAAGTCGAAGTTCAGGGCGAACAGATGGCCCGGTTTTTCGCTGTAGGTCTGGTCGCCCTCGAAGTCGTGGATCGCGGTGCGCACGGTCTGCCCGGCGGTTTTGTCCGGGCACACTGCATGCACGGTGTGGCCGACCATCAGCAGCGCCTGGAACGGCACCATCACTTCGTAGTCCTCGACGTAATCGCCGACCAGCATGAGGATTTTTTTCGCGGCCATGGAGATGACTCCTCTTCAAGGGAAAACGGGAGTGTTCAAGGTAGTCCTTATCGGCGGTGCCGGGTAATAACCCGGTACTACGCCTCCAGTGCTTCTGTAGGAGCGAGGCTTGCCCGCGATCCAGGCGCCGCGGACTGACTGGCCCACGCGTTTTCGTTCATCGCGAGCAAGCTTCGCTCCTACAAAAAAATGTGCCGACAACTGTACGGACAACTCTGCGTACAGCTGTAACAGGGCGCTGCCGTGGGTTTATGGCTAGATGAATGCCCCTGCCCTTCCTATAAGAAAACGGTCGCCATCATGTCTTCCCGTGAAAATACCGGCATGGCCCTGGGCCTGCTCGGCGTGGTTATTTTCAGCCTGACCCTGCCCTTCACCCGCATCGTCGTCCAAGAACTGCATCCGCTGCTCAACGGCCTCGGCCGGGCGCTGTTCGCGGCGATTCCGGCGGCGGCGCTGTTGCTCTGGCGGCGCGAAAAGTGGCCGACCTGGCAACAGGTCAAGGGCCTGAGTCTGGTGATCGCCGGGGTGATCCTTGGCTTTCCGGTGCTGTCGGCCTGGGCCATGCAGACCTTGCCGGCCTCCCACGGCGCGCTGGTCAATGGCCTGCAACCTTTGTGCGTGGCGCTCTACGCCGCCTGGCTGTCCCATGAGCGGCCGTCGAAAGCTTTCTGGGCCTGTGCCGCGCTGGGCAGCGCGCTGGTGCTGGGGTATGCGCTGATCAGCGGCGCCGGCAGTATCCAGGCCGGCGATCTGCTGATGCTCGGGGCGATCGCGGTCGGCGGCCTGGGCTATGCCGAAGGCGGTCGTCTGGCCCGAGAGATGGGTGGCTGGCAGGTAATCTGCTGGGCGCTGGTGCTGTCGACGCCGTTGTTGATCGGCCCAGTGTGGTACCTCGCGGCGCAGCACCAGGGCGCGGTTTCGGCGAAGACCTGGTGGGCTTTCGGCTATGTGGCTTTGTTCTCGCAGTTCATCGGCTTCTTCGCCTGGTACGCCGGGCTGGCCATGGGCGGCATCGCCAGGGTCATCCAGATCCAGCTGCTGCAAATCTTCTTCACCATCGCCTTCTCGGCGCTGTTCTTCGGCGAGCAGGTGGAACCGGTCACCTGGGTGTTTGCCGCCGGGGTGATCCTGACCGTGATGCTCGGGCGCAAGACCGCGGTGCGTCCGGCAGCGCCGGTACGGGTGTAGCCGCTGCCGCAGGCTGCGATCGGCACCACAGGGGCCGCAAAGCCAGGCGCTGCGGTGCATCGGCAAGATCGAGAATGCCGCCTTTGCGCCGGCTGCGCCGTCGTTCGCAGCCTGCGGCAGCGGCTACAGGGGCGCGTCAGGGCCGATCGCAAGGGTCGGTGCAGGGCTCAGGCCAGGTAGCCGTCGGCCTTGAGCAGGGTTTCCAGGCAGTGCTCGCTGATGTGGTAGAACGCCTTGAGTTCGCCGATCTTCGCCAATAGCTGGGTCGGGTCCTGGGCCTCGGCGCGTTTGACCGCGAGGATCATCTTGTTCTTGTTGGTGTGTTCCAGGGAGATGAATTCGAAGACCTTGGTCTCGTAGCCGCAGGCTTCGAGGAACAGCGCGCGCAGGCTGTCGGTGACCATCTCCGCCTGCTGGCCCAGGTGCAGTCCGTATTGCAGCATCGGCTTGAGCAGTGCCGGGCTCTGCATCTGCGGGCGGATCTGCTTGTGGCAGCACGGCGAGCACATGATGATCGCCGCGCCGGAGCGGATGCCAGTGTGGATCGCGTAGTCGGTGGCAATGTCGCAGGCATGCAGGGCGATCATCACGTCCAGCTCGCTGGGCGCCACGCTGCGCACGTCGCCGCACTTGAATTCGAGGCCCTGATGGTCGAGGCGCACCGCCGCGGCGTTGCACAGGGTCACCATGTCTTCGCGCAGCTCGACGCCGGTCACCTGCCCTTGCGCCTGCAAGGTGTTGCACAGGTAGTCGTGGATGGCGAAGGTCAGGTAGCCCTTGCCGGAACCGAAGTCAGCCACGCGCACCGGCTGTTGCAGATCGATCGGCGAGGCACCCAGCGCATGGCTGAAGACCTCGATGAACTTGTTGATCTGCTTCCACTTGCGCGACATCGCCGGGATCAGCTCATGCTGCTTGTTGGTCACCCCCAGGTCGGTGAGGAACGGCCGGCTCAGCTCCAGGTAGCGGTTCTTCTCGCGGTTGTGCTCGGCGGACGGCACCTCACGCTGCTGCTGGGCCTTACCCTTGAACAGCGAGCTTTTGCCCTTCTTGCTGTATTCGAGCTGCACCTCGTCGGTGAGCGACAGCAGGTGCGCGTTCTTGAACGACGCCGGCAGCAGCCCGGCGATCAGCGCCACGCCTTCATCGAGCGGGAAGTTCTTAGTGATGTCGCGGGTCTTGTAGCGGTAGACGAAGGACAGGCACGGCTGCTCCTTGACCGTCACTTGCTTGATGATGATCCGCTGCAGGTCCGCCTCGGCGCCAACATGCTTGGCCAGCACCAGCTTGATAAAGGCGTTCTGCGCCAGGCTGGTTTCCAGCAGCGCGAGAAACTGGGCGTGATGGTCCGGCGCGAGGCTGGTGGGGGTTGCGGTTGCAGACATGAAAAAGGCGCCTCGGGCGATGCGGGGGTGAATCGGGGAATGGCGGGTATTTTAGGGGGATGGCCGGCGGGGGCACAGCGTTATTTAGCCGCTGACACAGATTCCGCGGGTTTGCTCTTGTAGCCGCTGCCGAAGGCTGCGATCGGCCGGCACGGCCGTGGCGTCCGCAAGATCGCAGGAGGTCCTGCGGACCTTGCGCAGCCTTCGCCAGCGGCTACAGGTGCGCGGGGCCGCTCAGCCCAGGACCACCAGGCGGTTGGGCAATTCGTTGCGCACGTGGGTTACCGGCACATGCACCTTGAGCAGTTCGCCGCAGGCCTCGATACAAGTGACGAAGCCTTGCAGGGTCTGCCCCTGCTTCACCTGCTGGGTGAAGGCCTGGACGATGGCGTCCCAGCTCTTGTCGTCGAGGCGCTTGGAAATGCCCTCGTCCACCAGGATCTCCACATAGCGCTCGGCTTCGCAGACGAAGATCAGCATGCCGGTGCCGCCGACGGTGTGATGCAGGTTCTGTTCGAGGAACTGCCGGCGGGCCAGGTTCGAGGCGCGCCAATGGCGGACCGAGCGCGGGATCAGGCGGGTGGTGATCCGCGGAATGCGAAACACCAGGCAGAGCACGATAAAGGTCGCCCATTGCACCAGCAGCAACAGGTGCATGCTCAACCAGCCGGTGGCGTAATGCACCACGCCCGGCACGATCAGCGCCAGCAGGCTGGCCCAGAGCAGCGGAATGTAGGCGTAGTCGTCGGCGCGGGCGGCCAGCACGGTGACCAGCTCGGCATCGGTCTGCTGCTCGACCCGGGCGATCGCCTCGGCGACCTGTCGTTGTTCGTACTCACTCAGTAGTGCCATGTCGTCCCATACTCATTCATTATTTTTAATCACCAGCCGCCTGACGATCCGCCGCCGCCAAAGCTACCACCGCCACCGCTGAAGCCCCCGCCGCCAAAGCCGCCTCCGCCGAAGCCCCCGCCGCCAGAACCGCCGCGCCCACCGCCCCCGCTGGGCAGGATGCCAAGCAACTGGCAGACGAAGATCGTCACGAAAAACAGCAGCACCAGGAATATCAGGACCCCGGGGTGGCGCTCGAAGAAATCGCCGCCACGCTGCTCGCCACCATCGTAGGCGGCGCTCGGCTCGTCCAGCGGGTTGCCGCCCAGCACCAGCAGCATGGCCGATACGCCGTCGCTGATGCCCTTGCTGAAATTGCCGGTCTTGAAGGCCGGGGTGATGACCTGGTTGATGATCACCGAACTTTGCGCGTCGGTCAGGCGGTCTTCCAGGCCGTAGCCGACTTCGATGCGCAATTTGCGATCGTCGCGGGCGACGATCAGCAAGGCGCCGTTGTTCTTGTCTTTCTGGCCGATGCCCCAGTAACGCCCCAGCTGATAACCGAAATCCTCGATGCTGGTGCCTTGCAGGTCCGGCACGGTCACGACCACCACCTGCTCGCCGCTGGCCTGCTCGTGGGAGGCCAGTTCCTGGGTCAGTTGCTGGCGCACCGCCGGCTCGATCATCTGGGCGTTGTCCACCACCCGCCCGCTCAACGCCGGGAACTTCAGCTCGGCCTGGGCCGTTACCGCAAACACCCAGAGCAACAGCACCAGGCCAACTCTCAACACGCGCATTGGAACCTCATCCGTGGTAACGCCGGGCCAAGCCCCGTGGCCGCTTGCGCGATCCGCGGGCGCCCGCTGCTGATCAGAACTTCACTTGCGGCGCCTTGTCGGCGTCGGGGCTGGTGGCCTCGAAGGTCTCGCGCACCGGCAGGTTGCTGTACATCACGCTGTGCCACAGGCGGCCAGGGAAGGTGCGGATCTCGGTGTTGTACTTCTGCACCGCGAGGATGAAATCGCGGCGGGCCACGGCGATGCGGTTCTCGGTGCCTTCGAGCTGCGACTGCAAGGCCAGGAAGTTCTGGTTGGCCTTGAGGTCCGGATAACGCTCGGAGACCACCATCAGGCGGCTCAAGGCGCCGCTCAACTGGTCCTGGGCCTGCTGGAACTGCTTGAGTTTTTCCGGGTTGTCCAGGGTATTGGCGTCGACCTGGATCGAGGTGGCCTTGGCCCGCGCCTCGATCACCGCGGTCAGGGTGTCCTGTTCGTGCTTGGCATAGCCCTTGACCGTTTCCACCAGGTTGGGGATCAGGTCGGCGCGTCGCTGGTACTGGTTCTGTACCTGGCCCCAGGCCGCCTTGGCCTGTTCGTCGAGGGTCGGGATGTTGTTGATCCCGCAGCCGCTCAGCAGGCTGCTGAGCAGCAACAGGGCCATCACGGGCCAGCTCGAGCGCAGGCTTTGTCGTACGTTCATAGTGGTGACGCTCCTTGCAATCTATGGAATTGAACCTGTGACCCTGCAAGCCGGATGCATCGGGCATAATCTGCCGTTGCGACTGGATTGCATCGAGCCAATCGGCTAAAAGATGCCCAGCACGAAAAAGAGTTCAGAAGTGTGCTGCATTTATCCGAACAACAATAGTCGTTCCGTTATTAGCCGCTCCCTAATTTTCGGCCCCCCGACGCGCCTGTATCGCGTCCGTTTCAGGCCCTAGAGAACAATATTCATGAAGAAGCTGTGTTTGCTGGGCCTGCTGGTCAGCCTGGCCAGTCACCCTGCCCTGGCCGCCACCGCACCGGCGTCGGCCCAAGAAAAACCCTTTTCCGCGGCGGTCCTGCTGAACAAGGACGCCTTTATCGACAACCTGCTCAAGCAGATGACCCTCGATGAGAAGATCGGCCAGTTGCGCCTGATCAGCATCGGCCCGGAAATGCCCCGCGAGCTGATCCGCAAGGAAATCGCCGCCGGCCGCATCGGCGGCACCTTCAACTCCATCACTCGCCCGGAAAACCGGCCGATGCAGGACGCGGCCATGCGCAGCCGGCTGAAGATCCCGATGTTCTTCGCCTATGACGTGATCCACGGCCACCGCACGATTTTCCCGATCCCCCTAGCCCTGGCGTCGAGCTGGGACATGGACGCCATCGGCCGCTCCGGGCGCATCGCCGCCCGGGAAGCCAGCGCCGACAGCCTGGACATCACCTTCGCGCCGATGGTCGACATCTCCCGCGACCCGCGCTGGGGCCGTACTTCCGAAGGTTTCGGCGAAGACACCTACCTGGTCTCGCGCATCGCCAAGGTGATGGTCAAGGCCTACCAGGGCGACAGTGCGAAGAACGCCGACAGCATCATGGCCAGCGTCAAGCACTTCGCCCTGTACGGCGCGGTGGAAGGCGGTCGCGACTACAACATCGTCGACATGAGCCCGGTGAAGATGTACCAGGACTACCTGCCGCCCTACCGCGCGGCGATCGACGCCGGTGCCGGCGGGGTGATGGTGGCGCTGAACTCGATCAACGGCGTGCCGGCCACCTCCAACACCTGGCTGATGAACGACCTGCTGCGCAAGGAGTGGGGCTTCAAGGGCCTGGCGGTGAGCGACCACGGCGCCATCGTCGAGCTGATGCGCCACGGCGTCGCCAAGGACGGCCGCGAAGCCGCCAAGCTGGCGATCAAGGCCGGCATCGACATGAGCATGAACGACTCGCTGTACGCCAAGGAGCTGCCAGGGCTGATCAAGTCCGGCGACGTCAGCCAGCGCGACCTCGACAACGCCGTGCGCGAAGTGCTGGCCGCCAAGTACGACATGGGCCTGTTCGCCGACCCGTACCTGCGTATCGGCAAGGCCGAGCAGGACCCGGCCGACACCAACGCCGAAAGCCGCCTGCACCGCGACGACGCCCGCGATGTGGCGCGCCGCAGCCTGGTGCTGCTGAAGAACGCCAACGACACCCTGCCGCTGCAAAAGGCCGGCAAGATCGCCCTGGTCGGCCCGCTGGCCAAGGCGCCGATCGACATGATGGGCAGCTGGGCCGCCGCCGGCGTGCCGGCCCAATCGGTCACCCTGTACGACGGCATGAGCCGCGCCCTGGGCGACAAGGCGCAACTGATCTACGCCCGCGGCTCGAACATCACCGCCGACAAGAAGGTGGTCGACTACCTGAACTTCCTCAACTTCGATGCCCCGGAAGTGGTGGACGACCCGCGTTCGGCCCAGCAGTTGATCGATGAAGCGGTCAAGGCCGCGCAGCAGGCCGACGTGGTGGTCGCGGCGGTGGGCGAGTCGCGGGGCATGTCCCACGAATCCTCGAGCCGTACCGACCTGCACATCCCGGCCAGCCAGCGCGAGCTGATCAAGGCCCTCAAGGCCACCGGCAAGCCGCTGGTGCTGGTGCTGATGAACGGCCGGCCGCTGTCGCTGCTCGAGGAGAACGAACAGGCCGACGCGATCCTGGAAACCTGGTTCAGCGGCACCGAAGGCGGCAACGCCATCGCCGACGTGCTGTTCGGCGACTACAACCCGTCGGGCAAGCTGCCGATCACCTTCCCGCGTTCGGTGGGGCAGATCCCGACCTATTACAACCACCTGACCATTGGCCGACCGTTCACTCCGGGCAAGCCGGGCAACTACACCTCGCAGTATTTCGACGACACCACGGGCCCGCTGTTTCCGTTCGGTTATGGCCTGAGCTACACCACGTTCAGCCTGTCGGACATGGCCCTGTCGTCGACCACCCTGAACAAGAGCGGCAAGCTCGACGCCAGCGTGACGCTGAAAAACACCGGCAAGCGCGACGGCGAAACCGTGGTGCAGTTGTATATCCAGGACGTCGCCGGCTCCATGATCCGCCCGATCAAGGAACTCAAGGACTTCCAGAAAGTGCAGCTCAAGGCCGGCGAACAGAAGGTGATCCACTTCAGCATCAGCGAAGACGACCTGAAGTTCTACAACGCCCAGCTCAAGTACGCCGCCGAACCGGGCGAGTTCAAGGTCGAGATCGGCCTGGACTCCCGGGACGTCAAGCAACAGAGCTTCGAGCTGCTGTAACCCCTCCCCCCAGGCTCGCTCCTACAGCATCGGCGCAATTCCCTGTAGGAGCGAGCTTGCTCGCGATAGCGCCGGTTCAGCCCCGGCGATCCAGCAGGTTCACCACCAGCCGGTCGACCCAACCCCAGATCCGTTGCTTGACCCGGCGCCACAGCGGGCGGTTCTTCCAGGCCTCGAGGCTGACCTGCTGGCTCTGGGCGAAGTCGGCGAGGAAGCTCGCGGCCACCGCCTCGGTCAGCGGCAGGTCGAGGGCCTCGAGGTTGGCTTCCAGGTTGAAGCGCAGGTTCCAGTGGTCGAAATTGCACGAGCCGATGCTCACCCAGTCGTCGATCAGCACCATCTTCAAATGCAGGAAGCGCGGCTGGTACTCGAAGATCTTCACCCCAGCCCGCAACAGGCGCGGGTAATAACGGTGCCCGGCATAACGCACCGAGGGGTGATCGGTGCGCGGCCCAGTCAGCAACAGGCGCACATCCACCCCACGCCCCGCCGCGCGACGCAGGGAACGACGGACCTTCCAGGTCGGCAGGAAATACGGGGTCGCCAGCCAGACTCGCCGTTGCCC
Source organism: Pseudomonas chlororaphis (assembly GCF_001921865.1). Taxonomy (GTDB): domain Bacteria; phylum Pseudomonadota; class Gammaproteobacteria; order Pseudomonadales; family Pseudomonadaceae; genus Aquipseudomonas; species Aquipseudomonas chlororaphis_D. The sequence goes on along the minus strand of NZ_MSCT01000006.1, from coordinate 174,249 downwards.
GCTGTTCAGCGCCCGCACCAGCGATTGCAGGATGTCGCGGTGTTGCCGGGCATCGGCGTAGGCCACCCGGCCCATGCCCTCGCCCTGGGCCGGGACCCGCGGCAAGCGCGGCAGGCCAAAGTTCGAGGCGGGCTTCCAGGCGGTGCGATGGCGGTTGGCGATCCACTGCCGGTCGAACAGCATCTGCCAGTCGAGCACCAGCGGGCCGCTGATCTCCACCATGACTTCATGCCAGTCGCAGCTGTCTTGCAGCGGGTTCCAGAATTCGTCAGTGACCCCGGTGCCGCCGACCACCGCCAGTTCCTGGTCCACCAGCAACAGCTTGCGATGGTCGCGATACAGGTTGCGTAGCCCGCGGCGCCAGCTCAGGCGATTGTAGAAACGCAGCTCGACCCCGGCGCCGGTCAACCGCTGGCGCAGGCCCAGGGTAAACGCCAGGCTGCCGTAGTCGTCGAACAGGCAACGCACCCGCACCCCGCGCTCGGCGGCCTGAACCAGCGCCTGGACCATGGCTTCGGCGCATGCGCCGGCTTCCACCAGGTACAGCTCCAGCTCGACCTGCTCGCGGGCCCGGGCAATCGCCACCAGCATCCGCGGAAAGAAGCTCGGGCCGTCGATCAGCAACTCGAAGCGATTGCCTTCACGCCAGGGAAAGACCGCGCCCGCCATGTCAGCGCGCCGTGAAGATCAGCACCGCACCCACCGGCACCGAGAGACTGATCGCCGACAGGCCGGCGGCCTTGCGCAGGGTTTCCAGGCCCGGCAACAGGTCAAAATCGGCGGCGTTGAGTACCAGCGGTTCCAGGGTCACCACCTGGAAGCGCCGATCGTCCAGGCGCGTGGCCAGGAGTTCAGCGCTATACTCGTGCTGCTTGCCGTGCAAGGTGACGTTGACCGGCAGGCGCAGCTCGATCTGCGCGCCAGGCGCCAGGTCGTTGATCGGCCGCAGATTGATCTGTGCCTCGATCAGGGCATCCGGGTGCTGGGCAATCTCGAACAGCTCCTTGCGCATGCGCTCGTCGCGCAAAGGAATGCCGCTGCTGATCGAATCCAGCTCGACCTCCAGCCGGGCCATGCCCTTGGCATCGACCTTGCCGTGCAAGATCAGGAAGCGCTGGACCTCGGCGACATTGGCGTTCTTGGTGGTGACGAACGACAGGCGCGAGGACTCGTTGTCCAGGTACCAGTCGGCCTGGGCCGGCAGGGCCGCGCAGGCCAGCAGCAACGCAGCCATGGCGTTGGGGAAAGACAGCTTGAACATGGAAGACTCTTGGGGTCGAGAAATCTGAGCCGAACCTTAACCGGCCCGCGGGCGCTTGCAAACAGCGACCGGGCCTGAACGGCGAATACTCGGAGTGTACGAAGACGAAAAAGATCCCCTGGTAGCCGCTGCCGAGGCCGTGAGGCAGCGTACGAGATGGAGCGGCATTGCGACGCAGCCTGCGGTTTACGTGCGGGGTTTGCCTGGAACACGGTGTCGTTCGGGTTGCGGCCGCTGCGCGTCCGTACGCAGCCTCGCTGTCGCTCGGCAGCGGCTACAGACCGATGGTCTGTATGTTTTACAGGTCACGCCAGACTGCGCTCGACGTCGTGGACGGTGGCGGCGAGACTCGCCAAGTGCAGGCTCAGCACCCGCTCCACCGGCGCCTGGTCCATCGGCCAGTGCAAAGCCATGCTGCCCACCAGCCGGCCCTGGTCGCGAAGCGGCAACGCCACGGCGCGGATCAGGAACGGCAAGCGTACCGGATATTCCCAATAGCCCTCGGTGCGCTGGCCGAACCCCTGGTGCTGAGACTGTTCGCAGGCACGGTACTGGTCTTCCTGGGGCACTCGTTCGCGGGCGGCGAGGCGTTGCACCTGCTCATGATCCAGCTCGGCCAGGCAGGCCTTGCCCATCGCCGAGTGGAACAGGCTTGAATAGTGACCGACGATCTGGCAGTTGTGCGGATAGCGCTTGCGCAACACCGCGGGAATCGAACTTTCCATCACCTCCAGGCGTTCACCGTCAAAACACGACAGGTCGACCACCAGCCCGGTGCGCTCGCTCAACGCTTGCAGCCAGGGCGCGGCACGCTCCACCAACTGCCGCTTGAAGCGCTGCTGCTGATCGCCGAACAACCGACGGGCGCACAGCCGATAACGCCGGTCGCTCAAGCCGCGGTAGATCCAGCCCTGCTCCTGTAACGTCAGGAGCATGCGCGACACCGTGGCCTTGGGCAGCGCCGTCAGGTAATGCAACTCCTCCAGGCCCAGGGCCTGGTGCTGGCCCAGCAGTTCGACGATCGCCAACGCCCGTTCGACCGAACGCACACTGCCGGTTTCTACCTTGCTGGCCATATGCCGACCTCCCTGATAAGCGGATGGATGAGCGTTTCACGCAGCAAGATGCGGGCCCAATGGACCCGCGCCTCCCAAGCCGAAGGTTACAGCGGATGACCGGGCGGCCGGCGCCTGACCCACTGCGTCAACTGTTCGTGGGCATGGCCGAGCTGCAATACCGCCCGGTCGGCCTGGGCCGGGCCGATGATCTGCAGGCCCATGGGCAACCCCGCCGGGTTGAAACCGACCGGTACGCTGAGGCTCGGCAGGCCGGCCAGGGTCGGGCCTATCACCACCTCCATCCAACGATGGTAGGTGTCCATTTCCCGCCCGCCGACCACCCGCGGCCAGTGCAAGCCTGCATCGAAAGGGAACACCTGGGCACTGGGCAACAGCAGAAAATCGTAACGCTCGAACAGCTGCTCCAGGGCCCGGTACCAATCGCTGCGGACCTGCGACGCGCGGTAGATGTCCGCCGCGCTCAGGCGCAACCCGCCTTCGACCTCCCACTGCGCTTCGGGCTTGAGCAGGCCACGCTTTTGCGGGTCGGCATACAACGGCCCGAGGCTGCCCTGCACCAGCCAATGCCGATGCGCCAGCCAGCATTGCCACAGCTGCTCCATGGAAAACGCCGGCTGACAGGCCTCAACCTCGCAGCCCAGCCGGCGAAAGTCTGCCAGCGCGCTTTCGCACAACGCCAGCACGCCGTCGTCCATGGCCAGATAACCGCCGTAGTCGCCCAGCCAGCCCAGGCGCGCGCCGCGAAAGTCCCGTTGCAGGGGCTCATTGAAAATCGCCGGATCGTCCCTGGACGACAGCGGTACCCGTGGGTCGTACCCGGCCTGGGTCGCCAGCAGGCGCGCGACATCCGCCACGCTGCGGCCCATCGGGCCTTCGGTAGCCAGTTGCTGGACGAACAGTTCCGGCGCCGGCCCATGGGGGACCCGCCCCTGGGACGGACGCAGGCCGAAGACATTGTTGAACGCCGCCGGGTTGCGCAACGAGCCCATCATGTCGCTGCCATCGGCCACCGGCAGCATGCGCAACGCCAGGGCCACCGCCGCCCCGCCGCTGCTGCCGCCGGCATTGAGGCGCGGGTCGTAGGCGTTGCCGGTGGTGCCGAACACCTCGTTGTAGGTCTGCGAGCCAAGGCCGAATTCCGGCACGTTGCTCTTGCCGATCATCAGCGCCCCGCTGGCCCGGACCCGCGCCACGCTGATGGCGTCGTGGGCCGGGACCTGCTCGGCGAACAGCGGCGAGCCCAGGGTCGTGCGCAGCCCGGCGGTGGCCGCCAGGTCCTTGATCGCCTGGGGCATGCCGTGCATCCAGCCCAGGGACTGGCCCCGCCCCAACTGGCGGTCGCGCTCGTCGGCCTCGGCCAGCAGCACCTTGCGCTCGCGCAGGGACACCAGGGCATTGACCCGCGGGTTGCACTGCTCGATGCGGTCGAGGTAGGCCGACATCACTTCGCGGCAGGAAAACTGGCGGGCATGGATCGCCCGGGACAATTCGACGGCGCCCAGTTCAACGATGGGCCCAAGGTCTGGCACTGCGTTATCCATCAAGGCTTCACCCCGAAATTCAATGTGTCCGGTTTCTGCTCCTTGGGTGCCTCATGCAGGCAATAAGTGCCCAATAGCGTCAACAGGCAAGCAAAGAGTACATAGAAGGCCGGCGCCACCGGGGTACCCAGCACCTTGCTGAGCCAGGTCACGATCAGCGGAGCGAAACCGCCGAAGACCATCACCGCCACGTTGTAGGCCACCGACACCCCGGTGGAGCGCACCTGCACCGGGAACTGTTCGGCCAGGGCCGTCGGCGCCGGGCCGAAAAAGCCACCGATGGCGCTGCACAGCAGCACCTGCATCACCAGCAGGCGTTCGATAGACGGCGCCGCCGCAACCCAGACGTACAGCGGGTAGACCATCACGAAGAACGCCAGGGTAAAGGCCAGCAATACCGGGCGGCGCCCCAGGCGGTCCGACAAAGCGCCGGACAGCGGGATCACCAGGGTCATCAGCGCCACCGCGAACATTTGCACCAGCAGCACCTGGTCCAGCGGCAAGCCCAGGTTCTTGTGGGCGAAGGTCGGCATGTTCACCAGCACCACGTAGAACGACACGGTCGCCCCGCAGGCCAGGCCCATGGACACCAGGATGCTACGCCGGTACTCGCGCAATACGTGCACCAGCCCCGGGCCATTGCCGCGGACCTGCTTGCGGGCCTCGACGAAGGCTTCCGGCTCCTCCATGTACTTGCGGATCCACAGGCCCACCGGGCCGATCAGCAAGCCGAGGACGAACGGCAGGCGCCACCCCCACAGGTCGAGATCCTCGGGTGAGAACAGGTGGGTGACCAGCGCGACCATGGCCGCCCCGGAGAACACCGCCAGGCATTGCCCGACCAGTTGCCAGGAACCGTACAGGCCCTTGCGGTGCGCCGGCGCGCTTTCCACCAGGAACGCCGTGGCGCTGGCGTATTCGCCACCGGTGGCGAAGCCTTGCAGCATGCGCGCGACGACAATCAGCAGCGGCGCGCCCATGCCGATAGCCGCGTAGTTGGGGGCGAAGGCGATCAGGGCGATGGACACCGTCATCAGCCGGATGATCAGTTGCATCGCCGCCTTGCGCCCCTTGCGGTCCGAATAGATGCCCAGCAGGACACCGCCCACGGGACGCATGAAGAAACCCACGCCGAAGGTGGCAAGCGCCATCAACAGCGAGGCGTATTCGTCTTCGGACGGGAAAAACTGCCGGGCGATGATACTGGCCAGGAAGCCGTAGACGATGAAGTCGTACCACTCCAGGGCGTTGCCGATCACGGCGGCGACTACTTGCCGGGTACGCGAAACACTGGATCTCGGGGCGTGCATGAGCGCTGTCCTTCTATTCTTGTCGGGCTCTCGAACGAGCCCTTATGGGAAGTGCCGGGCGCCAGGGAAGCGCCCGATTCAGCGGCAGAAGAAAGGGAAAACTCAGGCCGGCTCGAGCCAGCTCTCGGCCAGCGCGGCCCAATAGGCGGCGCCGGTCGGCAGGATGTCATCGTTGAAGTCGTAGCCGGGGTTGTGGACCATCGGCCGGGACAGGCCGTTGCCGATGAACAAGTAGCTGCCGGGACAGCGTTGCAGCATCCAGGCGAAATCTTCGCTGCCCATCAGCTTGCGCGTATTGCCGTCGACCGCCTGCTCGCCCAGCAGCGCCACGCCGACCTGGCGCGCGAATTCGGTCTCTTGCGGGCTGTTGACCAGCACCGGATAGGCCGGGCGGTGCTCGATGCTGGCGGAGCAACCGAAGCTCTGGGCCTGCGTCTGGATGATCGCCTTGACCCGTTCGAGCATCTGTTCGCGCACCGGCGCGTTCAGCGCCCGCAGGCTCAGACGCAGCAATGCCTGCTGCGGGATGACGTTGGCCGCCTCGCCGGCCTGCAACGCCCCCACTGTCACCACCGCCGCCTCCTGGGCGTCGAGGTTGCGCGCCACCACCGTCTGCAAGGCCATCACCACGCTGGCCGCGGCCACCAGCGGGTCGACCGTCAGGTGCGGCATCGAACCGTGGCCACCGACGCCTTCGATGATCACCGTGAGCAAGTCCTGCGAGGCCATCATCGGCCCCTCGCGAAAGCCCAGGTGCCCGGCCGGCAGCCCGGGCATGTTGTGCATGCCGAACATCGCGTCGCAGGGGAAACGCTCCAGCAGGCCGTCGGCGAGCATCGCCTCGGCACCGCCTTGGCCTTCCTCGGCCGGCTGGAAAATCAGGGTCAGGGTGCCGTCGAACTGGCGGGTGGCCGCCAGGTAGCGCGCCGCGCCGAGCAGCATGGCGGTGTGGCCGTCGTGCCCGCAGGCGTGCATGCAACCGCGGTGGCGGCTGCTGTAAGGCACCCCGGTGTCCTCGACGATGGGCAAGGCGTCCATGTCGGCGCGCAGGCCGAGCCGGCGCGGACCGCTGCCGTTACGCAGCACGCCGACCACGCCGGTCTTGCCGACGCCGGTATGCACGTCGTAGCCCCACTCCGTCAGGAGGCGGGCGACCAGGGCCGAGGTGCGGTCCTCCTCGAAGCCGAGTTCGGGGTGGGCGTGGATGTCCTGGCGGACGGCGCGCAGATCGCTGGCGACGTCGTCGAGCCAGGCAAGGATATGGGCGAAGCGGGTCATGACGGATCTCCTCGGGCCGGGTGTAATCCCGTTCTTTTTTTCGGAGCGTCTCACGGTGCAGCAAGGCGTGATCGCGGCGTGCCCTCAGATAACCGCGAGCCGTCGCCTGCGACAATCGAATGTGGTTCCGCAGGGTGGAACCTTGTGCCCAAACCCCATGGCCACGGTCATTGCCGCCCCCGGCAAAGGGTTACCGATGTTTACGTGCGACCGTTCAGGGCTCCAGCCGGCAGCCCTGGCGCTCGCCGATCCAGGCAGCGCTGTGGCTGCGGCCCAGGCCGCTGGCGCTGACCCGCTGGCGTTCGACGTCGTCGTGCAAACGATCCAGCGGCAGGTACTGCCGAACATAACCTTCGCAGTAGTCGGCAGCGTTGTGCATCACGTACCGGCAGGAGCAGTACTCCTTGGCGCTGTAGGCACTGAGGATGTCAGGGAAGGCGCGCAGGGCCACGCGCTCGTGCCAGGCCCAGCCGAGCAGGCCCAGCAGCGCCAGCAACAGCAGGCTGGCGAAGGGATGGCGCAGTAGCCACGGACGCCGGCTCATGGTTGCACCGGCCGGGCGAAGGCCGCCAGGGCGAGCTTGAGCAGTTCGTTGTGGCGATAGCTGCCGTCGCGGTCGTCGGCGTAACGCACGATCACCAGCCCGGCGCTGGGAATGACGTACAACGCCTGCCCCCAGTGGCCCAGCGCGGCAAAGGTATCGGCCGGCGCGTCGGGCCAGGGCGAAGTGCCCCCGGCGACGGCGCGATTGAGCCACCAATGCCCGCCGGGCAGCGCTTCGTCCTGGTTGGCCCGATAACCGGCGAACGGCGTGCGATTGAATTCGACCCAGTCCCGGGGCACCAGCTGGCGCTCGCCCCAGCGCCCGTCGCGCAGCATCAACAGGCCGATCCGCGCCAGATCCCGGGCGGTGAGGTAGGCGTAGGACGAGCCGACAAAGGTGCCCGTGGCATCGCTTTCCCACACGGCGTTGCCAATACCCAGGGGCTCGAACAGCGCCTGCCAGGGATAGTCGGCGTAACGCTCGGGCCCGAGCATGCCTTTGAGGGCCGCCGAGAGCAGGTTGGTGTCACCGCTGGAATAACGGAACGCCTGGCCTGGCGCGCTGAAGGCCGGGTGCCCGGCGGCAAATGCCGCCATATCGCCATGGCCACGGGTGTAGAGCATGGCCACCACCGAGGACTTCAACGGCGCGTACTCATAGTCTTCCTGCCAGTCCAGGCCGGAGGCCCAGTGCAGCAGGTCGACCAGGCGGATGTCCGGGTGCTGGCGCATCGCAGGAAGGAAGCTGGCGACCTTGTCCGGCAATTGAAAGCGCCCTTCGCCGTAGGCCACGCCCAGTACCGTGGCCAGCAGGCTTTTGCTGGCGGACCAGATCAGGTGTGGGGTGTCGGCAGTGGTCGGGCCGGCGTAGCGCTCGTAGATCAATTGGCCGTCGCGGATCACCAGCAAGGCGTCGCTGCGGATACCCAGGCGAGTCTCGTCGTTGCGCGGCGCGAAGGCGTAGGCCTGCAATGCGTCGAGGGCCGGGCCGCTGGCTGCCGGGCCCTGGCTCCATTGGGCGCCCGGCCAGTTTTCGGCCCAGGCCGGGGGCAGCATGAACAGCAGCGCGAGCAGCAGGGTCGAGCCTTTGGGCATGGCGGGAACTCGGCAGGGGAACCTGCTGAGGGTAGACCAGGGAAATGACAGTTTTTAGCAGCCAGCGGCCCTGCGGGCCTATCGCGAGCAAGCTCGCTCCTACAAGGTCCGTACAATTCCCTGTAGGAGCGAGCTGGCTCGCGATGGCCGCCAAGCGGCCCCGCCCCTCCTTTTATATAGCCAGCGCCTTGGCCAGGCGCTTGGCCCGCGCGCCCGCCGCCAGGTCCAGCACCGCCCGATCGCGCGTCCACAAGGCGGCCCACTGCGGCGGACCCTCGGCGAAAGCTTGTTCGATGGCGGGCTTGAGCCCGTCGAACTGAGCGAACAACCCGCCCAGCAACACATGCCCGCTGCCCAGCGAAGGGTTCTGCCGGCCGACTTCCGCGCAACCGGCGAGCAGGGCCAGCAATTGCAGGAGCAGGGCCTGGGGCCAATCGTTGTCCTGGCCGACGCCGTACAGCCAGGCCGTCATGGCACTGAGCACATAGATATCTTCCAGGGTGCGGAAGGGTTTGACGTAGGCATCCCAGCCATCGCCCGCCAGCAGTTCGCACTGGGCGTTGTCCAGCAGCAGGCGACCGTGGCTGATGTCCGGCATCAAGGGGATCGCCGGCAGTTTTTCCACCCTGACCCCGGGTTCGCCGGCGTAGACCAGCGCCAGGCTCAGGCGCGGCGACTCGCCCGCCGCCTCGCACCGCGCGCCGACCAGCAGCCAGTCGGCGGCGTCGCCGGCGGTGACGAAGTCCTTGCGCCCGCTCAGGTGCAGGTTGTCCAGGCGGGTCTGCATGTCGGCCGGGCGCAGGCTGCGCTGCTCGGTGACGCACAGCGCGCCCAGGCTCGGCGGCGCACTGGGCCAGAGCATGCGCAGCGCCGCCTGGTAACCCACCAGGAAAGCCAGCCCCGGGGTGGCCATCAGACGAGCGCCGCGCACCGCCAGTTCGAAGGGCGCGACCGGCCCCAATTCTTCCAGCAACGCGGCAAAACCTTCGGCCAGGTCCGGGTCGGCGGGCAGTCGGCGACGGCTGTGCAGCAGGGCTTGCCAGGGCATAAGCGGGTCCTCAGGGGCTGTCATATAAGCATCACCAAAGCTTCATGGCGATGACACCGGGGCTACATAGCCTGACTTTGCACAACAAAGTCGATCGGCTGCAACCCAAGGCGGGTCAGTGGCCCGCACGGAGATTCACAATGACTCAGATCGCCCGCATCAGCGACACCGGCAATGAACGCCGCCTGCAAGCCGAGCGCCTGGTTGGCGCCGCGGCCCTGCAAGAAGCCCAGGCCCTGCGCTTCAACGTCTTCAGCGGCGAGTTCAACGCCAAGCTGAAGGGCGCGGAACTGGGTCTGGACATGGATGACTATGATGTCCACTGCAGCCACATCGGCGTGCGCGACTTGAACAGCGGCCGCCTGGTCGCCACCACCCGCCTGCTCGACCACCAGGCCGCCAGCAGCCTGGGGCGTTTCTACAGCGAAGAAGAATTCAGCCTGCACGGCCTGGTCCAGCTCAAGGGCCCGATCCTGGAAATCGGCCGCACCTGCGTCGACCCGGCCTACCGCAACGGCGGCACCATCGCCGTGCTCTGGGGCGAACTGGCCGAAGTGCTCAACCAGGGCGGCTACAGCTACCTGATGGGCTGCGCCAGCATTCCGATGCAGGACGGCGGCGTCCAGGCCCAGGCGATCATGCAGCGCCTGCGCGAACGCTACCTGTGCACCGAACACCTGCGCGCCGAACCGAAGAACCCGCTGCCGAACCTCGACATTCCGTCCAATGTCATCGCCGAAATGCCGCCGCTGCTCAAGGCCTACATGCGCCTGGGCGCGAAGATCTGCGGCGAGCCGTGCTGGGACGAGGACTTCCAGGTCGCCGACGTGTTCATCCTGCTCAAGCGCGACGAGCTGTGCCCGCGCTACGCCCGCCACTTCAAGGCGGCCGTGTGATGCGCCGGCTACGGGTCTACGGGCGTATCGCCCGGGTGCTGGTGGTGGTGGCGCTGGGGCTGGGCATGGCCAGTGTGTTCGGCGTGTTCGAGCGCCTGGGCATCGCCAACTCCATGGTCCGGCGCCAACGCTGGTCGCGCTTTTTCATGGCACGCCTGAGCAATGCCCTGCCCTTCGCGGTGACGGTGCACGGCGAGCTGCCGAAACAACCGATGCTGTGGGTCAGCAACCACGTGTCCTGGACCGACATCCCGCTGCTCGGCGCGCTGACGCCGCTGTCGTTCCTGTCCAAGGCCGAAGTGCGTACCTGGCCGGTCGCCGGCTGGCTGGCCGCCAAGGCCGGCAGCTTGTTTATCCGCCGCGGCTCGGGCGACAGCCAGTTGATCCGCAAGCAGATGACCCGCCATTTGCAGCAGACCCACCCGCTGCTGATGTTCCCCGAAGGCACCACCACCGACGGGCGCAGCCTGCGCACCTTCCACGGGCGCTTGCTGGCCAGCGCCATCGAGGCCGACGTGGCCTTGCAGCCGGTGGCCATTCGTTACTTGCGTGGTGGCGATATCGATCCGCTGGCGCCGTTCATTGGCGACGACGACCTGCTGACGCACCTGATGCGCCTGTTCGCCAACGATCAGGGCCGGGTGGAGATCCATCTGCTCAAGCCGATCGCCTGCCAGGGCCAGGAACGCGCCGCGCTGGCGTTCCAGGCGCAACAAGCGGTGCAGAAGGTGTTGTTTGGCGATATCGTCCAGCCCGCCGAACCGCGCCGTGCCGGCGAGCTGATCGCCGCCTGAACCCTGTACCGCCTGCTCCTATTGGTAGGAGCGAGCTTGCACGCGATAGCCGCAAAGCGGCGCGTCAACGATCACACCGCGTTATCGTTGAAGATTTTTTCGCCAGCAAGCTAGCTCCTACAAGGTATGGATATGTTGCGCGGCGAACGCCTGCAACTGTGGGTAGAACGCCCGGAAATCCTCGCTCAGCGGCTGGTACAGCCGCTCCAGTTCGCCCATTGCTGCCGCCAGTTCTTCCGGGCGCGACAGGCGCCGGGCAATCCCCCGCAACACTTGCTCCAGCACTTCGAACTCACGGTAGGAACCCAGCCAGTCGTGGGCCGCCATGTGCGGCGCGATCTGCGCCAGGCGCTCCGGCAACCGGGGCTCGGCCGCCAGCACCCGGTACACGTCCGACGTGAACGACGCCAGCGGCCGGTCGGCGTACAGCGCCCAGTCCCGGGCCAGGCAATGGTCGAAAAACACGTCCAGGACGATGCCGGCATAACGGCGGCGGGTCAGGGAAAACCGCGACAGCGACTCACCCACCAGCGGGTGGCGGTCAGTGAAGATATCGATGCTGCGGTGCAGTTGGATCGCCGCCTCGATCTCGGGGGCGAACTGGCCCTGCAGGCGCCCTTTGACGAAGTCGCCGTACAGACTGCCAAGTAATTGACCGGGGCGCTGGCCGCCAAGGTGCAGATGTGCGAGATAATTCATCCGCGCAGCTTAGCACTGCGACACACATATCGTTATAACCCGATATACCGATTCGCGCTGATCTCAGATCAAAATCATATTGGTATATCGCGAAATACCGATTTAAAGTTCGCCTCATCGCGATATAACGTTCTACGGAATCCGAGCACTGCCATGACCATCGACCTCGACGAAATAATAAAAGCCCTGGCGCACCCAGTACGGCGAGACATCCTTACCTGGCTCAAGGACCCCAAGGTCCAGTTTCCCGATCAGACCCACAACCATGAGTACGGCATCTGCGCCGGACAGATCGACCAGCGTTGCGGCCTGTCGCAGTCGACCGTGTCGGCGCACCTCGCGACCTTGCAGCGAGCAGGCCTGATCAGCAGCCAGAAAGCCGGCCAATGGCATTTTTTCAAACGTAACGAAGACGTGATCCAGGCCTTCCTCGAAGCGCTGATCAGCGAACTTCGCCTCAAAGACTGACAAGGACCCGACAATGCCCCTCCCGCTTCTCATCCTGGCCTTGAGTGCCTTCGCCATCGGCACCACCGAGTTCGTCATCATGGGCTTGCTGCCCGATGTGGCGAGCGACCTCGGTGTGTCGATTCCTGGCGCCGGCTGGCTGGTGACCGGCTACGCCCTGGGCGTGGCCATCGGCGCGCCCTTCATGGCCCTGGCTACCGCCAAGCTGCCGCGCAAGGCCGCCCTGGTAGCGTTGATGGGGGTGTTCATCGTCGGCAACCTGCTGTGTGCGCTGGCCAGTGACTACAACGTGCTGATGTTCGCCCGTGTGGTCACCGCCCTGTGCCATGGCGCCTTCTTTGGTATCGGTTCGGTGGTCGCCGCAGGCCTGGTGCCCGCCAACAAGCGGGCTTCCGCCGTGGCCCTGATGTTCACCGGCCTGACCCTGGCCAATGTCCTCGGCGTACCGCTGGGTACCGCGCTGGGCCAGGAAGCCGGCTGGCGCTCGACCTTCTGGGCGGTGACAGTGATCGGCGTGATCGCCCTCGCCGGCCTGATCCGCTTCCTGCCGGCCAAGCACGACGAAGAGATGCTCGACCTGCGCTCGGAACTGGCCGCCCTCAAGGGCGCCGGGATCTGGCTGTCGCTGAGCATGACCGTGCTGTTCGCCGCCTCGGTGTTCACCCTGTTCACCTATGTCGCGCCGCTGCTGGGGGATGTCACCGGGGTTTCGCCCAAGGGCGTGACCTGGACCCTGATGCTGATCGGCCTGGGCCTGACCCTGGGCAACATCATCGGCGGCAAGCTGGCGGACAAGCGCCTGGGCGCCACGCTGATCGGCGTGTTCATTGCCATGGCCGTGGTCTCGACCGTGCTGAGCTGGACCAGCGTGGCGCTGATCCCCAGCGAGATCACCCTGTTCCTCTGGGCCACCGCCTGCTTCGCCGCGGTGCCGGCCCTGCAAGTGAACGTGGTGACCTTCGGCAAGGCCGCGCCCAACCTGGTGTCCACGCTGAACATCGGCGCCTTCAACATCGGCAACGCCCTGGGCGCCTGGGTTGGCGGCAGCGTCATCGCCCACGGCTACGGCCTGACCAGCGTACCGCTGGCGGCTGCCGCGCTGGCGGTCCTGGCCCTGCTGGTCACGCTGATTACCTTTCGCCAGGGCGGCAATGCCGAACTGGCTCCTGCGACCCACTGATACGTTCATCTAGAGAAGGGTGTATTTCATGACGACTATTTTCGATCCAATCAAACTCGGCGACCTCGAGCTGGCCAACCGCATCATCATGGCCCCGCTGACCCGCTGCCGTGCCGACGAAGGCCGCGTGCCGAACTCGCTGATGGCCGAGTACTACGTACAACGCGCCTCCGCCGGCCTGATCCTCAGCGAAGCCACCTCGGTGACCCCGATAGGCGTCGGCTACCCGGACACCCCGGGCATCTGGTCCAACGACCAGGTGCGTGGCTGGAGCAACGTGACCAAGGCCATTCACGGCGCGGGCGGCAAGATCTTCCTGCAACTGTGGCACGTCGGGCGGATTTCCCACCCAAGCTACCTGGACGGCGAAGCGCCGGTGGCACCGAGCGCCATCCAGCCCAAGGGCCACGTCAGCCTGGTGCGCCCGCTGGCCGACTTCCCGACCCCGCGCGCCCTGGAAACCGCTGAGATCGCCGATATCGTCGACGCCTACCGCACTGGCGCCGAGAACGCCAAGGCCGCCGGCTTCGACGGCGTGGAAATCCACGGCGCCAACGGCTACCTGCTGGATCAGTTCCTGCAAAGCAGCACCAACCAGCGCACCGACCAATATGGCGGTTCCCTGGAGAACCGCGCGCGACTGATGCTGGAAGTGACGGATGCCGCGATCGACGTCTGGGGCCCCGGCCGTGTGGGCGTGCACTTGTCGCCACGTGCCGACCTGCACGACATGGGTGACGAGAACCTCTCGGAAACCTTCACCTACCTCGCTCGCGAACTGGGCAAACGCGGTATCGCCTTTATCTGCTCCCGCGAAAAAGAAGGCGCCGACAGCCTCGGCCCACAATTGAAAGAAGCCTTCGGCGGCCCGTACATCGCCAACGAACGCTTCACCAAGGACAGCGCCAACGCCTGGCTGGCCAGCGGCAAGGCTGATGCCGTGGCCTTCGGCGTGCCCTTCATCGCCAACCCGGACCTGCCGGCCCGCCTGAAGGCCGACGCGCCGCTGAACGACGCGCGCCCCGAGCTGTTCTACGCCAAGGGCCCGGTCGGCTATATCGACTACCCGACGCTGTAACACGCGTCAATAAAAAAGCCCCGGACTCGCAAGAGCCGGGGCTTTTTGCTGCGTCCCGCCTTTGTTGCAGGAGCGAGCTTGCTCGCGATGGCGGTCAACGATAACGCCGTGTGCCTGAAGCCATGCGCGGTCCTTGAGTTCAATCGCGAGCAAGCTCGCTCCTACAGAAAAGCAGAAGCAGGTCAGCGGGCGATTGGGCTGCCGGTGGCGTTTTGCAGATCCTCGAAACTGACTCCCGCGGCCAACTCGACCAGCTTGAAGCCCTGCTCGCCCACGTCCAATACCGCCAGGTCGGTGATGATCCGGTCCACCACGCCAACGCCGGTCAGCGGCAGGTCGCACTGTTCCAGAAGCTTGTGCGCGCCGCCCTTGGCCGTGTGCTCCATCAACACCACCACCCGCTTCACCCCCGCCACCAGGTCCATGGCCCCGCCCATGCCCTTGACCATCTTGCCGGGGATCATCCAGTTGGCCAGGTCGCCCTGCCTCGACACCTGCATGGCGCCGAGGATCGACAGGTTGATGTGGCCGCCGCGGATCATGGCAAAGGAATCGGCGCTGTTGAAAAAACTGCTGCCGGGCAAGGTGGTGATGGTCTGTTTGCCGGCGTTGATCAGGTCCGGGTTGACCTCGCTATCCAGCGGGAACGGGCCGATGCCGAGCAGGCCGTTTTCGCTCTGCAACCAGACGTCCATCCCTGCGGGAATGTAGTTGGCCACCAGGGTCGGCAGGCCTATGCCCAGGTTGACGTAAAAACCGTCCTGCAATTCCCGGGCGGCGCGCTGCGCCATTTCTTCACGAGTCCAGGCCATGGTCAGGCACTCCGTACGGTGCGTTGTTCGATGCGTTTTTCCGGGGTGGCGTTGAGCACCAGGCGCTGCACATAAATGCCCGGCAAGTGGATCTGGTCGGCGTCCAGCGCACCGGTCTCGACTATCTCCTCCACTTCCACCACGCAGACCTTGGCCGCCATCGCCGCCAGCGGGTTGAAGTTGCGGGCGGTCTTGCTGAACAGCAGGTTGCCGGACATGTCGGCTCTCCAGGCCTTGACCAGGGCGACGTCGGCGCGCAAGGAACGCTCCATCACGTACCACTCGCCATCGAACTCGCGGGTCTCTTTGCCTTCGGCGACCAGGGTGCCGTAGCCGGTGCGAGTGAAAAACGCCGGGATACCAGCGCCGCCGGCCCGCAGCTTCTCGGCCAGGGTGCCCTGCGGGGTGAACTCCAGCTCCAGTTCGCCGGCCAGGTACTGACGCTCGAACTCCTTGTTCTCGCCGACATAGGAAGAAATCATCTTGCGGATCTGCCGGGTGCTCAGCAATTGCCCCAGGCCAAAGCCGTCGACGCCGGCGTTGTTGCTGATCACCGTCAGTTCGCGTTTGCCGCTGTCGCGCAGGGCCGCGATCAGCGCCTCGGGAATACCGCACAGGCCAAAGCCGCCGACCGCCAGGGTCATGCCGTCCTCGACCAGGCCTTGCAACGCGGATTCGGCACTCGAGTAAATCTTGTTCACGGGCTGCTCCTCGAATTCAGCACGACGCGCGCCGTTGCCGGCGCGGCCGGGTTGCCCGGGGCGAACGTGCGAATCGGACGTCCCCGCCCGGGAGAGATGGCTTCGTCATCGGCCGAAGCGTGAATCGAGTGTAGGAGATGGCGCCGGCTTCGGCGCTGGCAATCAGCGGCGCGAGTGCTGGCCCCAGGCCACTGCCAGACCGCTGAGGCAGATCACCGCGATCCCGAAAATCCCGATGTTGTCCGGGGTGTGATCGAAGATCAGGTAGCCGTACAGGCCGGCGAAGAGGATTTGCCCGTAGCTGAAGGGCGCCAGCATCGCCGGCGCGGCATGACGGAAGGCCTGGGTCAGCAGCAGGTGGCCGAGCATGCCGCAGGTGCCGAGGCCGATCATGAACAGGCCGTGCCACAGGCTCGGCGTGCTCCAGAAAAACGGCAATGCCGCGCTCATGATCAGGCTATTGAGAATACCGGTGAGAAAGTTGCTGGTGGTGGGGCTGTCGATACCACTGAGCTTGCGGGTGAGCACTTGATAAAAGCCGAAACACAATGCCGAACACAGCGGCAGCAGGATGGTCGGGGTGAACAAGGCCCCGCCCGGACGGACCACGATCAACACCCCGACGAACCCGGCCAGCACCGCCAGCCATTGGCTGCGGCTCACCCGCTCGCCCAGCAACCGCACGGACAGCGCAGTGACCAGCAAGGGCGCGAGGAAGTTGACCGCGGTGGCCTCAGCCAGCGGGATATAACGCAGGCCGGTGGTGAAAAACAGGCTGGTGCCGATCAGGCACAGGGCGCGCAGCAATTGCAGGCCCGGCCGCTTGGTACGCACCACCGCGGAAAAGCCGCTGCGCGGCACGAACACCACCAGCATCAGCAACGTGTGCACCACATACCGGGCCCAGACCACCATGACGATGGGGTAGAACCCGGACAGGTACTTGGACAGGGCGTCGTGGCTGGCAAAGAGCAAAACCGCCAGGCAAATCAACGCGATACCTTTTACAGGTTGCTCGGTACCCTTGTAAGCCGCGGTACTTGCACTCATTCACACACCCGCAACAATTTCCCTACAAAATACGTAGCTCGCTATCTATCAAGATAAAGTCGCCACGTATATAAAGGCACCCCTGCGTCGCAGTCAGATATGAAACCTCGAGCTTTATAACGCGCAAACGTTGACATCCGTCGAGGTAATTCCGCATTTTGTCTCAATTACGCAGGCTGGGACTCAAACGCAGCATGTCCAGACCGGTATCGATCCAGCGCTCCGCTTCCTTATGGAGTTCGAAACTGTCCGGTGCCAGAAGCCACTGGTAAAGAATGCCGTCAATATAAGCGTGGATACTGATGGCCGCCCGGGCAGTGTCGAGACTCTCGGGCAACTGACCGCGCTTCACAGCGTTGCGCAACGCCAGCTCGATATGCACGTTGCAATCCAGGCTGGCCGCGCGACGCTGGCGCCGCAAGTCGCACATTTCATCGGTGAACTCGCACTTGTGAAATAAAATCTCATTAATGCGTCGGGTTTTCGGGTCCAGGGCAATTTGATGGAACAAATGAATCAGCAGCTTGCGCATGCATCCCAGCGGATCGGCTTCCTCTTCGCTCTCGCTCGCCTTGGCCATTTCATCCAGCGGCTCGCGCAAGGTATCGAGCATGGCCTGCACCAGGTCCGCCTTGTTGCTGAAATGCCAGTAGATCGCGCCGCGCGTCACCCCGGCCAACGCCGCGATATCCGCCAGGGTAGTACGCGCGACACCGCGCTCGTAGAAGGCTTTTTCGGCCGCTTCGAGTATCTGTTTTCGGGTTTCTTGAGCTTCTTCTTTGGTACGACGGACCATGGCAGTAAACCTCGATCAGGATGTTTCAGCGATGCGTGAAGCTCATCTGAACAAATATGGAACGGCATCTCGGGTGCCGTTTACCCAGCCTACAATTCAACCTTTGCAACGGCTTTTGTAACCGAATGGGTACGCCGCCAAGGTATTTACAAACAACCATGAACGTAAGTATATTCCTTAGCAAGCTACTTATCCACTCAGCGCCTGTTTTTTACCCTTCCACTTTTCGAGTGCGCGTTTTGCGTGCCTGACCCGAGGATCTTCATGCAACTCAAGCCAGCTGTTACCGCTCTGGTCACTGCCGTCGCCCTGGCATCGCTGCTCAGCGGATGTAAAAAGGAAGAGGCGGCCCCTGCCCCGCAAGCCCCTCAGGTCGGCGTAGTCACCCTACAACCTCAAGCCTTTACCCTGACGTCCGAGCTTCCAGGGCGCACCACTGCGTTCCGGATCGCCGAAGTCCGTCCTCAGGTCAACGGCATCATTCTCAAGCGCCTGTTCAAGGAAGGCGGCGACGTCAAGGAAGGTCAGCAGCTCTATCAGATCGATCCGTCGGTCTATGAGTCGACCCTCAAGAGCGCCCAGGCCAACCTGCAATCGACCAAGTCGATCTCCGATCGCTACAAGCAACTGGTCGACGAACAGGCCGTGAGCCGCCAGGAATACGACACCGCCGTCGCCAACCGCCTGCAATCGGAAGCCTCGTTGCAGAGCGCCCAGATCGATCTGCGCTACACCAAGGTGCTGGCGCCGATCTCCGGGCGCATCGGCCGTTCCTCGGTCACCGAGGGCGCGCTGGTCAGCAACGGCCAAGCCACTGCCATGGCGACGATCCAGCAACTCGATCCGATCTACGTCGACGTCACCCAGTCCTCGGTCGAACTGCTGGAACTGCGCCGCGAGCTGGAAAGCGGCCGCTTGCAGAAGGCCGGCGAAAACGCCGCCAAGGTCAAGCTGACCCTGGAAGACGGTAGCCAGTACAAGCTCGAGGGCAAGCTGGAGTTCTCCGAAGTGTCGGTCGACGAAACCACCGGTTCCGTGACCCTGCGCGCGGTGTTCCCGAACCCGGAACACAACCTGCTGCCAGGCATGTTTGTGCACGCGCAACTGCAGGCCGGCGTGAACGCCGCGGCGATTCTCGCCCCGCAGCAAGGCGTGACCCGCGACCTCAAGGGCACACCGACCGCGCTGGTCGTCGGCCCGGACAACAAGGTCGAACTGCGCCAGCTCAAGGCCAGCCGCACCGTCGGCAGCCAATGGCTGGTCGAGGACGGCCTCAAGGCCGGCGATCGCCTGATCACCGAAGGGCTGCAATTCGTCCGGCCTGGCGTCGAGGTCAAGGCCAGCGAAGCGACCAACGTTTCAGCGAAAAACCCGGCCCCTGCGCAGGCGACTGACAAAGCCGCAGGCGGCAAAGGGGAGTAAACCATGTCGAAATTTTTTATCGACCGTCCGATTTTCGCCTGGGTAATTGCCCTGGTGATCATGCTGGTCGGGGCTCTATCGATCCTCAAACTGCCGATCAACCAGTACCCGAGCATCGCGCCTCCGGCGATCGCCATCTCCGTGACCTACCCAGGCGCTTCCGCACAGACCGTGCAGGACACCGTGGTCCAGGTCATCGAGCAGCAGCTCAACGGTATCGACAACCTGCGTTATGTGTCCTCGGAAAGTAACTCCGACGGTAGCATGACCATTACCGCGACCTTCGAGCAGGGCACCAACTCGGACACCGCGCAGGTCCAGGTACAGAACAAACTGAACCTGGCCACCCCGCTGCTGCCGCAAGAAGTGCAGCAACAGGGTATCCGCGTGACCAAGGCGGTGAAGAACTTCCTGCTGGTGATCGGCGTGGTTTCCGAGGACGGCAGCATGTCCAAGGACGACCTGTCGAACTACATCGTGTCGAACATGCAGGACCCGATCTCGCGGACCGCGGGTGTCGGTGACTTCCAGGTGTTCGGTGCCCAGTACGCCATGCGGATCTGGCTCGACCCGGCCAAGCTGAACAACTTCAACCTGACTCCGGTCGACGTGAAGACCGCCGTGGCGGCGCAGAACGTCCAGGTTTCGTCCGGCCAACTCGGTGGCTTGCCAGCCCTGGCAGGGCAGCAACTGAACGCCACCATCATCGGCAAGACCCGCCTGCAGACTGCCGAGCAGTTCAAGGAGATCCTGCTGAAGGTCAATTCGGACGGCTCGCAAGTGCGTCTGAAGGATGTCGCGGACGTGGCCCTGGGGGGTGAAAACTACTCCGTCAGCGCCCAGTTCAACGGTGCCCCGGCCTCCGGTCTCGCCGTGAAACTGGCCAACGGCGCCAACGCCCTGGACACCGCCAAGGCCCTGCGCAAGACCATTAGCGACCTGGAACCGTTCTTCCCGGAAGGGATGAAAGTGGTGTTCCCGTACGACACCACCCCAGTGGTGACCGAATCGATCAAGGGTGTGGTTGAAACCTTGGTCGAGGCCATCGTGCTGGTGTTCCTGGTGATGTTCCTGTTCCTGCAGAACTTCCGCGCCACCGTCATCACTACCATGACCGTTCCGGTGGTGTTGCTGGGTACCTTCGGGATCCTCGCGGCCGCCGGTTTCAGCATCAACACCCTGACCATGTTCGGCATGGTACTGGCCATCGGCTTGCTGGTGGACGACGCCATCGTCGTGGTGGAAAACGTCGAGCGGGTCATGGCCGAGGAAGGCCTGTCACCCAAGGAAGCCACCAAGAAGTCCATGGGCCAGATCCAGGGCGCCCTGGTCGGTATCGCCCTGGTACTGTCGGCGGTACTGCTGCCGATGGCGTTCTTCAGCGGCTCCACCGGCGTGATCTACAAGCAGTTCTCGATCACCGTGGTCTCGGCCATGGCCCTGTCGGTACTGGTTGCCCTGATCTTCACCCCGGCCCTGTGCGCCACCATGCTCAAGGCCATTCCCCATGGCGAGCACGCTGCGCCGAAAAAAGGTTTCTTCGGCTGGTTCAACCGCACCTTCGACCGCAGCGTGAAAAGCTACGAGCGCGGCGTGGGCAACATCCTGCGGCACAAGGCACCTTACCTGCTGGCTTACCTGCTGATCGTGGTCGGCATGATCTGGCTGTTTGCCCGCATCCCGACCGCGTTCCTCCCGGAAGAAGACCAGGGTGTACTGTTCGCCCAGGTGCAGACCCCGGCCGGCTCCAGCGCCGAGCGGACCCAGGTGGTGATCGATGAAATGCGTTCCTACCTACTGGACAAGGAAAAGGACACCGTCGCCTCGGTCTTTACCGTGAACGGTTTCAACTTCGCCGGTCGCGGCCAGAGCTCGGGCATGGCGTTCATCATGCTCAAGCCCTGGGACGAGCGCTCCGCCGAGAACAACGTGTTCAACCTGGCGGCCCGCGCCCAGCAGCACTTCTTCAGTTTCCGCGATGCCATGGTGTTCGCCTTTGCTCCTCCAGCGGTACTGGAGCTGGGTAACGCCACCGGTTTCGACGTGTTCCTGCAGGACCGCGCCGGTATCGGCCATGAGAAGCTGATGGAAGCCCGCAACCAGTTCCTCGGCATGGCGGCACAGAGCAAGATCCTGTCCCAGGTGCGTCCGAACGGCCTGAACGACGAACCGCAGTACCAGCTGGAAATCGACGACGAGAAAGCCAGCGCCCTGGGCGTGACCATCTCCGACATCAACAACACCCTGTCGATTGCCCTGGGCAGTAGCTACGTCAACGACTTCATCGACCGCGGTCGGGTGAAGAAGGTGTACATCCAGGGCCAACCCGGCGCTCGCATGAGCCCCGAAGACCTGAAGAAGTGGTACGTGCGCAACAGCGCCGGGACCATGGTGCCGTTCTCCTCCTTCGCCAAGGGCACATGGGTCTACGGTTCGCCGAAGCTGGCCCGTTACAACGGCGTGGAAGCGGTGGAAGTCCTCGGTGCTCCAGCCCCTGGCTACAGTACCGGCGAAGCCATGGCCGAAGTCGAAGCCATTGCCGCGAAGCTGCCGGCCGGCGTCGGTATCTCCTGGACCGGCCTGTCCTACGAGGAGCGTCTGTCGGGCTCGCAAGCGCCTGCGCTGTACGCCTTGTCGCTGCTGATGGTGTTCCTGTGCCTGGCGGCCCTGTATGAAAGCTGGTCGATTCCGATCGCCGTCATGCTCGTGGTGCCGCTGGGGATCATCGGTGCGCTGCTGGCGACCAGCCTGCGCGGTCTGTCCAACGACGTGTACTTCCAGGTGGGGCTGTTGGTGACCATCGGTCTGGCGGCGAAAAACGCCATTCTGATCGTCGAGTTCGCCAAGGAACTGCACGAAGAGGGCCGCAGCCTGATCGACGCGGCGATCGAAGCCTGCCGCATGCGCCTGCGTCCGATCATCATGACCTCCCTGGCCTTCGTGCTCGGCGTGGTACCGCTGGCGATCTCCACCGGCGCAGGCTCGGGCAGCCAGCACGCGATCGGTACCGGGGTGATTGGCGGTATGCTCACCGCCACCATCCTGGCGATATTCTGGGTCCCGTTGTTCTTCGTCACCGTGTCCTCGATGGGCCGCCGCAAGATCGACGAGCCAGACACCACTGAAACTCCTAAAGAGGCTGGCCAATGAGCAAGTCGCTACTCTCCCTCGCAATCACCGCCGCCGTGCTGAGTGGTTGCTCGCTGATACCCGATTATCAGCAGCCTGAAGCGCCGGTCGCGGCGCAATACCCGCAAGGGCCGGCCTATTCGCCTGCGGAGGCTGCCAACCAGGCAGCCGCCGAACAGGGCTGGCGCCAGTTCTTCCATGACCCGGCGCTGCAGCAGCTGATCCAGACCGCGCTGGTGAACAACCGCGACCTGCGGGTCGCGGCGCTGAACATCGACGCCTATGCCGCGCAGTACCAGATCCAGCGCGCGGACCTGTTCCCGGCGATTTCGGCCAACGGCAGCGGCAGCCGCCAGCGGGTTCCGGCCCGCGCGTCGGGCACCGGCGAATCGACCATCACCAGCCAGTACTCGGCAACCCTGGGTATCAGCTCCTATGAGTTGGACCTGTTCGGTCGCGTTCGCAGCTTGAGCGAGCAGGCCTTGCAGACCTACTTCTCCAGCGAAGAAGCCCGCCGCAGCACGCAGATCAGCCTGGTGGCCAGCGTGGCCAACGCCTACATGACCTGGCAGGCCGACAAGGAACTGCTGAAGCTGACCCAGGAGACCCTGGGCGCCTACGAGGAGAGCTACCGGCTCACCGCGCGCAGCAACGAAGTCGGCGTGGCCTCGGCCCTGGACCTGAGCCAGTCGCGGACCTCGGTGGAAAACGCCCGGGTCCAGCTGGCGCGTTATACCCGTGCAGTGGCCCAGGACGAGAACAGCCTGACCCTGCTACTGGGTACCGCGATTCCGGCCAACCTGCCGGGCGCCCAGCCGTTGTCGGCCGACCTGCTCAGCGAGTTGCCGGCCGGCCTGCCGTCGGAGCTGCTGCAACGCCGTCCGGACATCCTCGCCGCCGAGCACAACCTGAAAGCCGCCAACGCCAATATCGGCGCGGCACGCGCAGCGTTCTTCCCGAGCATCAGCCTGACCGCCAATGCCGGGACCCTGAGCCCGGATGTCGGCGGCCTGTTCAAGGGCGGCTCGGGCACCTGGTCGTTCGCGCCGCAGATCAACATCCCGATCTTCAACGCCGGCAGCCTGCGCGCCAGCCTGGATTACTCGAAAATCCAGAAAGACATCAACGTCGCGCAGTACGAAAAGTCCATCCAGACCGCCTTCCAGGAAGTCTCCGATGGCCTGGCCGCACGCCAGACCTACAACCAGCAGTTGCAGGCCCAGCGTGACTTCGTCAACGCCAACCAGGACTACTACCGTCTGGCCGAGCGTCGCTACCGCATCGGGGTCGACAGCAACCTGACCTTCCTCGACGCCCAGCGTCA
Organism: Pseudomonas chlororaphis; assembly: GCF_001921865.1. Classification (GTDB taxonomy): domain Bacteria; phylum Pseudomonadota; class Gammaproteobacteria; order Pseudomonadales; family Pseudomonadaceae; genus Aquipseudomonas; species Aquipseudomonas chlororaphis_D. Next base: position 150,745 of record NZ_MSCT01000006.1, on the reverse strand, counting down.
GTTGTTCAGCGCGCAGCAAGCGTTGATCACCGACCGGCTTTCGCAGCTGACCAGCGAGGTCAACCTGTACAAGGCACTGGGCGGCGGCTGGAACGAACAGACCGCGAAGAACGAGCCGGTGCCCGAACAAGCGCCGAAACTGCGTCTGTTCTGATCCGCGCTCCGCGCTTGAAAAAACCCGCCTGATGGCGGGTTTTTTTTATGCCTGGCGCACGGGCTATCCCCTCAATAGCCCGCGCCATTGAGCAGAAACACCGGCTCCTGCAAGTAGTCCAGGCCCAACCGGGTTTCGAAGGTTTCGTCGCGCAGGGCCGCCGTGGTACAGCACTTGAGGCCCAGCGCGGTGGCCACCAGGGAGAAGCTCTGGCTCAGGTGCCCGCTGTCCATCAGGGCCACCCGCAATGCCCGGCTGAACTCGTACTTCCAGGCCATGCGCTCCAGCCGCGCGGTGGACAGGAACACCACCGCCGCCTGGTCGATCCAGGGCTGGCCGCCGCAGGCCTCGTTGATCCACTGCCGCGGATCTTCCCGCGACAACAGTTCCAGGCCGTGGCGCCGCACTGAATAGTGATACAGGCCGTTGTCCAGGCCCTGCACATTCATCAGCAGCGGGTAGACCTCGGTGACATGCAACGAGCCGCCGGCCGGCGAGGTCTTGTGCAGGAAGAAATCGCCCATGCGGTTCTGCTCCATGACCGTCGCGCCCCAGGTGTAATACAGCAGCACCGACAGCTGTTGCGCGCTCAACGGCCGTGCCTCGAACGCGCGCGAGGTGCTGCGCTGGATCAACGTGTCGAGCAGGGCCGGCCGCTCCATCAGCCCGGCCGACGCCAGCAGCGGGTTGTCGAGGGCGAAGAACGGATGGGAAAAGTAATCCTTGAAGGCCGAAGGCTGGCGCCGCTGCACGGTCTTGTCCGTCAACTGCTGCTCCAGGTCGAGCACGCTGACGTAGGGCGTATCCGCCGCGGTCCGGGTCCCCAGGTAAAAATCCAGGGCGGCGTCCCAGTGCGTCCAGGGCGATTGGCCAGGCCCCTCGGCCTGGGTTCGAGCGTCGCCAGGCACCAGCACGCCCAGTTCGAGCAATTGTTGCAAGAACGCCAGGCGGCCCTCCTCTTCCAGCACGCCCGGCAGCAACAGGGCGCTATCAAGGCTCTGCGGTCGCAGAAAGTGTTGCAACAGCCCCAGGTTGTCCGCGGCGAACGCCTGGTCGATCCCCAACTGCCGGTCCCGAACGCGGAACGACTCGGCGGCGAAGCTGAGCCAGACACTGTCCCGCAGCGTCAGCGGCGTCCCGGCCGTGACAGGCGCCGCGGGCTCGTCCGGCGCCGGGCAGCCTTGCCAGAACAACGTTTGCGGGCGCAGCGCCTTGATCGCCCCGACCAGCCGCGCCAGGGCTTCGTCGTCGTCCGGGTTGCCGATGTCCCATTCGAGGGTCACCGCCTTCAGCGGCGAGCAGGCAAACAGCTGCCGCAGCATCTCCCAATCCCGCAGCGGATCGGCGATATGCACTTCGATCAACCGGTCCAGCGGTAGCGACCCCAGGTAGTCGTGCAGGTCGTAGCCCAGGGTCCGGGCAGTGGCGATCGCGCTGTCGAGGTCGAGCAGAAACCCGGCCTCGCTGCGCTGCACGATGCTGGAAATGAACGCGCCTTCCGCCCCGCCCCGGTTGTCGTCCAGCGCCAGCAGGCGCGGCGCGTTCTCCAGCACCAGCGGCGTGCCGGTGTAGTCCCGCAGCGCCAGGGCATTGGCCACCACGGTGTCGGCCACCTCCTCGGCCAGGGTCGGCAGGATGAAGTGCTGGGTGTCGCCGCCATGAAAGCGCGACCAGGAAATATGCTCCGCCAGCCAGGGCGAGCCGGTCTTGTCGCACAGGCGGCGAGTCATGCGCAGAAACTCGGGGTCCATCTCGATGCCGACGCTGCCCAGGGACAAACTGGAAGAATGCAGCAACACCGGCGTATGCCCGCTCAGCTCCAGCAGGCCCGGCTGGAGGATGCAATGGGTGGGCTGGAATTCGAGATAGTCGAAAAACGGCAGGCCCTCGCCGAGAATCCGCTCCAGGGTCGGATCGCCCTCAGCGGATCGCCGCGGCAGGTGGTATTCCAGGCCGACGCCGGCCTGGGCAAAACGCGAAGAGTCGAACCGGTCCATGTCCGCCTCCCAGGCTCAAGCCGTCATGCCCAGCACCGGCCCCGCCGCCGGCTCGCCGTCGCCCAGCAGCGCGGCATGCCGCAAGGCCAGGTCCTGCACTTCGCGCATCAGGTTTTCCAGCAGCTCGCGGCCCTGGGGAGTGAAATCCGGACTGGCGGCGAAATCCGGCAACGCCCTGACCAGGCCCCGCAGGATAAACCCCAGGCGCTCCCGGGCAGCCTGCAGCTCCCGGGGCGGGCGCGACTTCACCCGCTCCAGGTACTTGACCAGGGCGACGTACACGTAGAAGGCATGGAAGTAACCGTACAGGTCGCGTTGCTGCCCCGACCACGGCAAGGTGAACAGGGTTTCCCGCGAGGCTTGGGGATCGACCACCGGGCAGACCTCGACAATGTTGTACAGCAACTGATGGATGGCCTCGTGGACCAGGGACTCTTCCATGTCCAGGATCGAATTGTCCCGACTGGACAGCAGAATGACCCCCGTATAGCGGGACGCGGAGCAACTGCGAAAAGCGCCGTCGGGCAGATAGCAGACCGCCTTGACCAGCACCTGCCACTGCCGATGGCATTCGGGCCAGGTGTGCTGGATCCGCAGCAGGGCGATCTGCATCACGTCGCGGAAAAACGCCGTGGAATAACCTCCCCGCTCCAGTTGCTTCCTCAGGTGTTCATCCTGGGGAAACTCGTAACTGGGCGGCGTGACCTGGGCGATCAAAGGGTCGGCATCGAAACGATAGACCGGCGGACTCTCGTCCCGGGCAACATCGATACGCTTGAGCACGTCGCAGAACTCGAGCAACTTTCCTTGCAACGGCAAAGTATCGCTATTCTTCCCGGTCAATACCAAGTTGGTTTCACAAAAGGTCAATATCGACCAGATCTGAAATACCGGATGATTGATAATCAGCCGTTGTTCGGCCGCGGGCATTAGAACAACAGCCAATGCCTGTTCAAAGAACCCCGCCACTTGTTCATGAGCGGAGAAGAGTTGAAACAACTCCGTATAAAGCGCGACAAACATCGTGTATCGGTTGCGTTCAACTTGCGCTAACAAACGTTCGAAGCGTTCCGGCTCGGTATCGGGCAGGAAAGTGCTGCCATGAAACAGATCGTCGACCTGTTGATTGGAATTGGACATGTCCATTTTTCAAGCTTCCCTCAAGATCGCGGCAGGTCCTTGCTCATCGTCAGGCTGGCGATGCCGTAACCCAGTCGCTCGTAAAGGCTGCGCGCCGCCCGGTTATGGCCGAAGACATGCAGGCGCATCTCCTCGCAGCCGGCTTCGCGGGCCTTGTCCTCAATGGCCAGCAGCGTCTGCCGGGCATAGCCCTGCCGTCGCCGCGCGGGTTCGATATAGATATCCAGGATAAACGCCACGCGCCTGTCGCCCACCCGGCGCTCGGCCAGCCATAATTCGCCGACCCGTTCGCCATCGCTGGCGACCCGCCAGAACTGATTGTTCTCGCTCAAGCGGCCCTGGGGCAGCAGTTGCGCCCAGACTTCCCCGGCCTTGGCCGCGGCCTGCGACGCCACCCACTCGCCAGCGGCCACCATGCCCTCGGCGTATTCGGCCAGGGCCCTTGCGGCAAACAGGGAGAAATCGTCGGGTTCCATGGCAGTCAGGATCACGGACATGAAGCAGCACTCCGGACGGGGTAAATGGGCGTGGTCTGGGTCCCGGAGCCCTGAGGCGCGCCGCTCCCTGCGGAGGCGGCACGCCAAAGGGCAGTGGCGAATCAATCCATTCGCGCTTGTTGCTGCTGCTGGGTATCGAATATCGCGGCGACGCCAATCTTGTCCCGAATGGCAGAAGCCGCGGTGGTCAGTTTTGCCGTATCGATGGTTTTGACTGCGGTCAACTCGGTGGCGCTCAAGTGCACACCGATGCCTTTGGCCGCAGCCTCCGGATCCTTATGCAGTTGCGCGGCAAACTCCTTGTCCAGAAGTGCACGACCTACCACCGACGCGAGACGTTCCTGATTTACCCGAGTAGTCATGATGTATCTCCATTTATTGTTTCGGCACGATATGAAACATGGCTCCTGACGAAACTTCCAAACTTCTCCTTACTCGCCCTGAGGAATTTTAATATAGCAAGACGGGTTTCCTTTGCCAGTTACCACATAGCTTTCCCTTAAACCATTTCACGATAATCGCTAATACGCTTTATCAAGCATGACCAGCGATTACTTATATACCGTTCGATACTATCCGAGCGATGGACAATCACTTACAACCAAAGCGTTACTTACTTGATACCAATAACGAATCAATGAGATGCCGCCAGGAATACTGCCCATGCCTTGCCTGGCGCCGAACATTCGAGGATTGCCGCACGTTTGTGTTCGATGATCGCCCAGAACCCCCTTGCTGCAATTGAATCGCCCGCGGGATCGCCTGCACCATGCCCCCGCACCTACAAAAACCAATAACAACAGGTTCGTCGTCATGACCCCACGCCCTGCCCGCTCCGGCTGATACCGCCCCTTTTCGCCCTCCCGGTTTCAACCTTGTCTGCAACTTGAGTTGCGGCAGCGCCCTGCCTCATCCCTAACAATTAGAGAGACCGATCCATGCAGCCATCCACTCGCACTCCACACTCCCTGTTGCCTGGCCTGCTGGCCGCCAGCATCGCCGGCACGGCGCTGCCGGTCATGGCCCAGGAGTCCGGCTTTCTCGAAGATGCCAAGGCCAACCTGAACCTGCGCAACTTCTACATCAATCGCAACTTCACCAACCCGGGCAAGGCCCAGGGCAAAGCTGAAGAATGGACCCAGAGCTTTATCCTCGACGCCAAGTCCGGCTTCACCCAGGGCACCGTCGGCGTCGGCATGGACGTGCTGGGGCTGTACTCGCTGAAACTCGACGGCGGCAAAGGCACCGGCGGCAGCCAGTTGCTACCGCTGGATCACGACGGGCGCCCGGCCGACAACTTCGGCCGCCTGGGCGTGGCGTTCAAGGCCCGCGTATCGCAAACAGAGGTGAAGGTCGGCGAATGGATGCCGGTGCTGCCGATCCTGCGCTCGGACGACGGCCGCTCCCTGCCCCAGACCTTCCGCGGCGGCCAGATCACCTCCAGGGAAATCGCCGGCCTGACCCTCTACGGCGGCCAGTTCCGCGCCAACAGCCCGCGCGACGACAGCAGCATGAGCGACATGTCGATGACCGGCAAAGCGGCCTTCACCTCCGATCGCTTCAACTTCCAGGGCGGTGAGTACAGCTTCAACGACAAGCGCACCCAGGTCGGCGTGTGGAACGCCCAGCTCAAGGACATCTACAGCCAGCAATACCTCAACCTGATCCACAGCCAGCCGCTGGGCGACTGGACCCTGGGCGCCAACATCGGCTTCTTCTACGGCAAGGACGACGGCAGCGCCCGCGCCGGCGACCTGGACAACAAGACCTGGTCGGGCCTGTTCTCCGCCAGGTACGGCGGCCACACCTTCTACGTCGGCGTGCAGAAACTCACCGGCGACAGCGCCTGGATGCGCGTCAACGGCACCAGCGGCGGCACCCTGGCCAACGACAGCTACAACGCCAGCTACGACAACGCCCAGGAGCGCTCCTGGCAACTGCGCCACGACTACAACTTCGTCGCGCTCGGCATTCCCGGCCTGACCCTGATGAACCGCTATATCAAGGGCGACAACGTGCACACCGGCACCGTCACCGACGGCAAGGAATGGGGACGCGAGAGCGAACTGGCCTACACCGTGCAGAGCGGCACGTTCAAGGATCTGAACTTCAAATGGCGCAACTCGACGATGCGCCGCGACTTCAGCACCAACGAGTTCGACGAGAACCGCCTGATCGTCAGCTACCCGATCAGCCTGCTGTAGTTTCTGCAAGAGCGAAGCTTGCCCGCGACTCGCTGGTGAATCCACAGGCGGCCTGCGGCCTGGATCGCGAGCAAGCTTCGCTCCTGCAAGGGAAAAGTAGCCATCTCCAGGCCGCTTGTCGGGACCTATGGCGCTTTGAATATACCCGTATAGAGTGGGAGGACATTTACTCAGGCACTGGCCGATTTATCTGAGGAAAATCTCTACCCCCGTCCACTTCCGTTATCCGAGCGATGCAGTACGTGAAGCCGACCCGACCAGGGAGGGTCCGCGTAGTGAGCAAGCATATTGTGATTGTCGGCGGCGGCGTGGGCGGCACCATGCTCGCCAACCAACTGGCCGGCAAACTGTATCCCGAGATCCTGCGCGACGAGGTGCGGATCAGCCTGCTGTCCAACTCGCCGGACCACTTCTACAAGCCCGCCTTCATGTACGTGGCGTTCAACCTGTTCTTCGAGGAAGAACTCAAACGCCCGGAACGTTCGCTGCTGCGTCCGGAAATCACCTTTGCCGTCGACGAGGTCACACGCTTCGATTTCGCCCGCCAGGAACTGCGCACCCGCAGCGGCAAACGCCTGGGTTATGACTTCCTGGTGATCGCCACCGGTTGCCTGCCGGCGCCGGAACGCATCGAAGGGCTCAAGGAAGCCGGCGATCATTTCTATCAGTACCTGCCGGCACGCCGGCTGGCGCAACGCTTGAGCCGCATCGAAAAGGGCCGGATCTTCATCACCGTGTCCTTCCCGCAAACCCCCAACGTGCCTCACCAGTGCGGCATCGCCCCGGTGGAAACCACCCTGATGCTGGACGACTTCCTGCGCCGCCGCGGGGTCCGCGACAAGGTCGAGATCGTCTACACCTACCCCACCACCGCCCAGCTGCTGCGCAACTGCCTGTTCCTGCAACGCCCTACCGGCGAGATCCTGCCCGGCCTCTTCGAACAGAAGAACATCCGCTTTCAGCGCGGCTTCACCCTGAGCAGGGTCGACCCGGACCAACGCATCGCCTACTCCGAGGAAGGTGACGCACAGCCCTTCGACATCCTGATGGCCACCCCACCGATCCGCGCCGTGGACGCGGTGCTGGAATCCGGTGTGTCCCAGGCACCAAACCAGGAAGGCTGGCTGCCGACCCATCACGAAACGCTGCAAGTCTATGGCCTCGAGGGCGTCTACGTGATCGGCGACACGGTCGACCTGCCCATCAGCAAGGCTGGCGGTGCCTGCCACAACCAGGCGCCGGTGATCGCCAACAATATTGCCGCCGAGATCCGCCTGGGCGCGCCCAACGCCGTGTACGACGGACGCGTCCAGGCGGTGGCGCAAATGGGCCTCAATGCCGGCATGCCGCTGTGGTACGACTACGCCCACGATGTCTTGCCTACCCCGCCGAACAAACTCGGCGGCCTGTTGCGTAACGGCTTCAATCGCGGCCTCTACTGGGCCGTAGCCCGCGGAATGCTTTGACCCTGCACAGGGAGGAGTGAATCGCCATGGATACTTCCGCTCAACGGCCAACCGGCCCGACTTCCGACAGCACCCGGCCCAACGCGGGCCTCGACGCCTTGCTGGAAAAACTGCAACCACTGCTCGACAGCGGCCGCCTCGACAACGTGGTCGACCTGCTGTCACTGCTCTCCGACCTGGTGGATCTGCTCGACCCGCCCATGGTCGAGAAACTCGCCCGGCTGTTCGAGGAAGGCACGGCCGCCACCTGGCACCTGGGCAACGCCCTGCGCCAGGCCAAGGCCGAAACCATGACGCACGCGCCGCCGAGCCTGCGCGACCTGCTGGCACTGCTACGCAACGCCGACACCCGACGCGGCGTGGCATTGGTCCTCAGAACCCTGAGTGTCATCGGACGACAATGCTGAATGAAAGGAATCCTGCATGAACATCAAGCCTCAGCCGACCACGGCCAGGACCGCCAGCACCCAATGGGATCCCCAGGCGTACCAGACATTCGCCCGTCTGCGAGAGCGGCCGGTGGTAGAACTGCTGGACCACGTCAGCCTGGAACACCCCGAGCGCATCTATGACCTGGGTTGCGGCACCGGCATCGCCACCCAATTGCTGGCCAAGCGCTGGCCCCAGGCCAACCTGACCGGCGTCGACAGCTCCGCGGAAATGCTCGGCGAGGCCACCTACCTGCCAATCAAGGCGCTCTGGCACCGCTGCGACCTGCTGCAATGGCGTGCCGAACAACCTGCCGATCTGTTGTTCGCCGCCGCGGTGCTGCACTTCATCGACGGCCACGAACAATTGCTGCCGCGCCTGCTGCGCCAGCTCAACCCCGGGGGTTGCCTGGCCACCCACATGCCCAACTGGCGCGACGCGCTGTGGTACCGGCTGATGCTTGAGAGCCTCGACCAGGCCGGGCCCGGCGGCGGCCCGCTGGGTACGCCGGAGCTGCGTCGGTTCATGGCCAGGCGCACGGTACTGTCACTGGACTGTTATTACCGGCTGCTGGCCCCGCTGACCCGGGAGCTGGACATCTGGGAAACCGAACACTTGCAAGTGGTCGAGGGCCAATCGCCGATTTTCGACTGGGTCAAGGTGTCAGCCCTGCGCCCGGTGCTGCTGGCGCTGAACGAGCAGGAGCGCCCGTGGTTCCTCGAACGCTACCTGGCCCGGGTGCGGCAGCACTACCCACCCGAGGAGGATGGCCGGACGCTGTTTCCGTTCAAGCGGATCTTCATTCTCGCCACTGTCTGAAACGCAGCGGCGCCGGATTGCCCGGCACCGCCCCCTTTTATCGACTGCGGCTCAATCAGCCGCGGGATTCGACGCCCAGTTCGTCCCACACCGACTCGGCCAGGTGGAAGGTGGCGTTGGCCGCTGGAATGCCGCAGTAGATCGCGCTCTGCATGATCACTTCCTTGATCTCACCGCGGCTCACGCCGTTGTTCGCCGCGGCGCGCAGGTGCAGCTTGAGTTCTTCGTTGCGGTTCATGCCGATCAGCATGGCAATGGTGATCAGGCTGCGGGTATGGCGCGGCAGGCCCGGGCGGGTCCAGATATCGCCCCAGGCATGCCGGGTGATCATTTCCTGGAACTCCGAGTTGAACTCGGTCAGGGCGTTCAGGCTGCGGTCGACATGGGCGTCGCCCAGTACCGCACGACGTACCTGCATGCCTTCGGCGTAACGTTGTTTCTCGTCCACGGGAGCTCCTTAGCGCTGGCCGGCCAGCAGAAATGCCACGACCCGCTCGCTGAACGCGGCAGCGGCCTGGACGTTGGACAGGTGCGCGGCATGGAACTCGGCGTACTCGGCGCCGCGTACCCGCTCCTGGATGAAATGCCCGCCCGAGGGCGGCGTGACCGCGTCTTCGCTGCCGGAAACCACCAGCGTCGGTGCTTCGATCGCCGACAGCTGCTCGCGGAAATCCGCGTCGCGCACGGCCGCGCAGTTGGCCGCATAACCCTGGGGCGACGTCGCCGCCAGCATGTCGGTAATCAGCTTGGCCTGGTCCGGGTGCGCCGCGGCGAAGTCCGGGGTGAACCAGCGGGCGATCGACGCATCGCGCAGTGCCACCATCGCCGCCGGGCCGTCGCGCAGCACGGTTTCGATGCGCGGGTTCCACACCGACGGATCGCCGATCTTCGCCGCGGTGTTGCACACCACCAGCCGGTGCAGGCGCTGGCCGGCGTTGATCCCCAGCCATTGGCCGATCAGGCCGCCCATGGACAGGCCGCAGAAATGCGCGCGCTCGATAGGCAGGGCATCCAGCAGGGCCAGCACGTCGCGGCCCAGTTGCTCGATGCTGTAGGGCCCTTCGGTGACCAGGGATTTGCCGTGGCCGCGGGTGTCGAAACGCAGCACCCGGAAGTGTTCGGTAAAGGCCGGGATCTGCACGTCCCACATGTGCAGGTCGGTCCCCAGGGAGTTGGACAGGACCAGCACCGGCGCATGCTCCGGGCCGTCGAGTTGGTAATGCAGTTCGCCATCGGCGAGTTGTACGAATGCCACGGGCAGTCTCCTTCAGGCGTTCAAGGCAATATGTTCGGCCACGGCGCGCTCGACCCAGGCCTGCGCCTGGCCGAGGTAATGCGCCGGGTCCAGCAGGCGGTCCAGTTCCGCCGCCGACAGCTCGGCGGTGACGCGCGGCTCCTCCCCCAGCACCGCGCGCAAGTGCCGCTGTTCGGCCACCGCGCGCTTGCAGCAGTGTTCCAGCAGATGATGCGCGGTCTCGCGGCCCAGGCGCTGGGCCAGGGCAATGCTCACCGCTTCGGCCAGCACCAGGCCGTGGGTCAGGTCGAGGTTGCGGGCCATGCGCGCGGCGTCGACTTCCAGGCCCTCGGCCACCAGCAACGCCTGTTGCAAGGCACCGGACACCAGGCAGCAGATGTCCGGCAGGGTTTCCCATTCGGCATGCCACAGGCCCAGGCTGCGCTCGTGCTCCTGGGGCATGGCGCTGAACAGGGTCGCCAGCAGCCCGGGCACCCGGGTCGCCGCGCCAATCAGCACCGCCGCGCCCACCGGATTGCGCTTGTGCGGCATGGTCGAGGAACCGCCCTTGCCCGGCGCCGAAGGCTCGAAGACTTCCGCCGCTTCGGTCTGCATCAGCAGGCTGATGTCGCGGCCAAGCTTGCCGAGGCTGCCGGCGATCAGGCCGAGCGCCGCGGCGAATTCCACCAGCCGGTCGCGCTGGGTGTGCCAGGGCTGCTCCGGCAGGTTCAGCCCAAGCTCCTCGGCCAGGGCCCGGGCCACCAGCAGCGCCTGCTCGCCCAGGGCCGCGAGGGTGCCCGAGGCGCCGCCGAATTGCAGCACCAGCAAGCGCGGCTTGAGTTCGGCCAGACGCTGGCGGCCGCGCGTTACCGCCCCCAGCCAGCCGGCGATCTTCATGCCGAGGGTGACCGGCGTGGCGTGTTGCAGCCAGGTGCGGCCGGCCATGGGCGTCGCGGCATGACGCTGGGCCTGCACCGCGAGAATATCGCCCAGACGCGCCAGATCGGCGTCGATCAGGGCCAGCGCGCTGCGCAGTTGCAGGACCAGGCCGCTGTCCATCACGTCCTGGCTGGTAGCGCCCAGGTGCACATAGCGCTCGGCGGCGGCATCGGCCGTGGCGATCTGCTTGCCCAGGGCCTTGACCAGCGGAATCGCCGAGTTGCCCGCGGTGGCGATGGCCTGGCCCAGGGCAAGGAAATCGTAGAGCCCGGCACGGCAGGCGGCCTCGATCGGCGCCACGGCGGTGGCCGGGATCACCCCGACCCGCGCCTCGGCCCGCGCCAGCGCGGCCTCGAAGTCCAGCATGGCCTGGACCCGTCCCTGGTCGCAGAACACTTGGCGCATATCGCGGGCGGTGAAATAGGCATCGAACAGTTGGTTGCTTGCCGCTGTACTCATAAACAATCCGTTGGAGGCGTGCGCCCGGGGCGGGCGCACGCGGACAGGTCAAAGATCGTGGTGCAGGTACGCCGCCTGCTTGGGCAGGCGCAGGCTGAACAGGAAGGCGACCGCCATCATCGCCGTCACGTACCAGTAGAAGGTGTTTTCCATGCCCAGGGACTTCAGGCCCAGGGCCACGTATTCCGCCGAACCGCCGAACAGCGCGTTGGCCACCGCATAAGCCAGGCCTACCCCCAGCGCCCGCACTTGCGGCGGGAACATCTCGGCTTTCACCAGGCCGCTGATGGAGGTGTAGAAACTGACGATCGCCAGGGCCAGGGTGATCAGCACGAAGGCCAGGAACGGGCTGGTGACGGTTTTCAGGGTCAGCAGGATAGGCACGGTGCACAGGGTGCCCAGGGCGCCGAACCAGAGCATCGAGTTACGCCGGCCGATCTTGTCCGCGAGCATGCCGAACAACGGTTGCATGCACATATAAAGGAAGAGCGCGCCGGTCATGATGTAGCTGGCGGTCTTGGCGTGCATCCCGGCGGTGTTCACCAGGTACTTCTGCATGTAGGTGGTGAAGGTGTAGAAAATCAGCGAGCCGCCGGCGGTGTAGCCGAGCACGGTGATAAAGGCCTTGGAATGGTTCTTGAACAGCGCGGCGACGCTGCCCGCCTCCTTGTCTTCGCGCATTTCCTTGCTGCTGGTTTCCTTCAGCGAGCGGCGCAGCAGCAGCGAGATCAGGGCCGCGATGGCGCCGATCACGAACGGAATCCGCCAGCCCCAGGCCTTGAGTTCGGCCTCGTCGAGAAACTGTTGCAGGATCACCACCACCAGCACCGCCAGCAGTTGCCCGCCGATCAGGGTCACGTATTGGAAGGAAGCGAAGAAACCGCGCTGCCCCTTGAGCGCGACTTCGCTCATGTAGGTCGCGGTGGTGCCGTATTCGCCGCCCACCGACAGGCCCTGGAACAAGCGCGCCAACAACAGCAGCGCCGGTGCCCAGGCGCCGATGCTGGCGTAGGTCGGCAAAAAGGCGATGACCAGGGAGCCGGCGCACATCATCAGCACCGAGATCATCATCGAATTCTTGCGCCCGTGCTTGTCGGCCACCCGGCCGAACAGCCAACCGCCGATGGGGCGCATCAGGAAGCCCGCGGCGAACACACCGGCGGTATTGAGCAATTGCACGGTGGGGTCGTCGGAAGGAAAAAACGCCGGGGCGAAGTAGATCGCACAGAAGGCGTAGACGTAGAAGTCGAACCATTCGACCAGGTTGCCCGAGGACGCACCGACGATCGCGAAGATCCTCTTGCTGCGCTCTTCCGCCGTGTAGTGGCTGGTTAACGTTGTCATGGCTTTTCACTCTTTGGGGACATTGTGAGTCTAGACATACTTTGTAACAGTCCCGTTCCGCAAGACGACCTTCGATGCAAAGGCCTGTTCGGCCCTTTCGCGAGCACGCTCGCTCCTACAAGGGATCGCAGAAACCTGTAGGAGCGAGCGTGCTCGCGATCCCCACGGCGCTACACGCGCTCGATGGCCAGCGCCAGCCCCTGGCCGACTCCCACGCACATGGTCGCCAGGCCTTTTTTGCCGCCGGTCTTTTCCAGCTGATGCAGCGCGGTCAGTACCAGGCGCGCGCCGCTCATGCCCAGCGGGTGCCCCAGGGCGATGGCGCCGCCGTTGGGGTTGACCTGCGGCGCGTCGTCCGCCAGGCCCAGCTCGCGCAATACCGCCAGGCCCTGGCTGGCGAAGGCTTCGTTGAGTTCGATCACATCGAAATCGCTGACCGCCACGCCCAGGCGCTCGATCAGTTTACGCACCGCCGGTACCGGGCCGATGCCCATCACCCGCGGCGCGACGCCGGCGCTGGCCATGCCCAGCACTCGGGCACGGGCGGTCAGGCCGTGTTTTTTCACCGCTTCGGCCGAGGCCAGGATCAGCGCCGCGGCCCCGTCGTTGACGCCCGAGGCGTTGCCGGCGGTGACGGTCTTGTCCGGGCCGTTGACCGGCTTGAGCTTGCCCAGGGTTTCCAGCGAGGTGTCGGCACGCGGGTGCTCGTCCTGCTCGACAACGGTCTCGCCCTTCTTGTGGACGATCCGCACCGGGACGATTTCCTCGGCGAAGAACCCGGCGGCCTGGGCCGCGGCGGTACGCTGCTGGCTGCGCAGGGCGAAGGCGTCCTGGTCGGCGCGCGATACCCGATAGTCGTCGGCGACGTTGTCGGCGGTCTGCGGCATGGCATCCACACCATACTGGGCCTTCATCAGCGGGTTGATGAAACGCCAGCCGATGGTGGTGTCTTCCAGCTTCATGTTGCGCGAAAACGCCGCGTCGGCCTTGCCCATGACGAAAGGCGCGCGGGACATCGACTCGACGCCGCCGGCGATCGCCAGCTCCATCTCGCCGCTGGCGATGGCGCGGAAGGCGGTGCCGATGGCATCCATGCCCGAAGCGCACAGGCGGTTGAGGGTCACGCCGGGAATCGTCTCCGGCAGTCCGGCCAGCAGCAGCGCCATGCGCGCCACGTTGCGGTTGTCTTCGCCGGCCTGGTTGGCGCAGCCGAGAAACACCTCGTCCACCGCGTTCCAGTCCACCGACGGGTTGCGCTCGATCAGCGCCTTGATCGGCGCGGCGGCCAGATCGTCGGCGCGCACGCTCGACAGGCCGCCGCCGAAGCGGCCGATGGGGGTACGAATGGCGTCACAGATAAACACGTCGCGCATCAGGCTTCTCCCGGAGTCTGACCGTGGGCCGCGGCGGTGCGGGCTTCCAGATCGCGCAGGGCGGTCAGTTCGATGTCGGTCGGCGCGGCGGTTTCCGCCACCTGCTCGGCGAAGCGGATGGCCCAGCCGGTGGCGGCCACCACCTGCTCGCGGGTCACGCCCGGGTGCAGCGAGGTCACCACGAATTCATGGGTACCGGCTTCCGGCTCCATGATGCACAGGTCGGTGATGATGCCCACCGGCCCGGCCCCGGGCAGGCCCAGGCGCTTGCGCGAATCGCCGCCCTCGCCGTGGCCGACCGAGGTGATGAAGTCCAGCTTGTCGACAAAGGAGCGCGACGACTGCTTGAGGATAATCAGCACGCTCTTGGCGGAGCCGGCGATCTCCGGCGCGCCGCCCGCGCCCGGCAGACGGACTTTGGGCTGGTGGTAGTCACCGACCACCGTGGTGTTGATGTTGCCGAAGCGGTCGACCTGGGCCGCGCCGAGGAAACCGACGTCGATACGCCCGCCCTGCAGCCAGTAGCGGAAGATCTCGCCAGTCGGCACCACGGTGTCCGCGGTCTCGGCCAGTTCGCCGTCGCCGATGGACAGCGGCAGCACGCTGGGTTTGGCGCCGATCGGGCCAGACTCGTAGATCAGCACCACGTCCGGCGACGAGGTCAGGCGCGCCAGGTTGGCGGCCTTGGACGGCAGGCCGATGCCGACGAAACACACCGAGCCGTTCTGCAAGCGGCGGGCGGCGGCCACGGTCATCATTTCATTGGTGGAGTAAGTCATTATTTGGCCCCCGTTGCGGCGGCCAGTTTGGCCTGGAATTCGCTGAAGTCGGCACTGCCGCGGATGTATTCGTTGATCCAGGCGGTGAAAGTCTCGCGGTCGCGGGCGATCGGGTCCCAGGCCTGGTAGAAGATGTTGTCGCGCTCGGTGTAACCGTGGGCGTAGGACGGATGGGCCCCGCCCGGCACGTGGCAGACCGCGCTCAGGGCCCAGGTCGGCAGTACGCAGGCGTTCATCGGCGCCTTCAGGTCGTCGACGATTTCTTCCACGGTGACGATGCAGCGCTTGGCGGCCAGGGCGGCTTCCTTCTGCACGCCGAGGATGCCCCACAGCAGCACGTTGCCCTTGCGGTCGGCCTTCTGCGCGTGGATCACGGTGACGTCGGGGCGTACCGACGGCACCGCCGCCAGCACTTCGCCGGTGAACGGGCAGGTCACGCTCTTGATCAGCGGGTTGACCTTGGGCAGGTCGGAACCGGCATACGCACGCAACACCGCGAACGGCAGGCCCGAGGCGCCGGCCACATAAGCGTTGGCCAGGTCGGCGTGGCTGTGCTCTTCGATTTCCAGGGCGTGCGGCCATTGCTTCTCCACCGCGTCGCGCAGGCGATGCAGGGAGCCCACGCCCGGGTTGCCGCCCCAGGAGAAAATCAGCTTGCGCGCGCAACCGGCACCGATCAACTGGTCGTAGATCAGGTCTGGGGTCATCCGTACCAGGGTCAGGTCTTTCTTGCCCTGGCGAATGATTTCATGCCCTGCGGCCGTCGGGATCAGATGGGTGAAGCCTTCGAGCGCGACGGTATCGCCGTCGTTGACGAACTGCTTCACCGCGTCGTGCAGCGAAAGGATTTCAGCCATGGGGATCTCCCGATTGTTGTTGAGCGACTGGAAGAAAAAGGCGTAAGGCATACGCCGGATTGGCTGAAGATTAATCCGCGGGGAAAACCCAAACAATCCGATAATCGACTAAGCGTTCGTTTATCGAACAGATTGTTACCTGACTATCGATTGAGTTGTAGCCGCTGCCGCAGGCTGCGAAAAGGCCGAAGGCCTTCAACGATCTTGAGATCTTTACGGCCGTTCCGGCCACAGGTATCCAGCGCTCCTCTTCAGGAGCGCTCGATCATTCCCTCAGGTCGCATCCGCATGGCTGACCACGCCTTTGATCACCACCGCCGTGGTCGCCAGCGCCGCCGGGATCACCAGCGCGGTCAGCACCTGCTCGAAGTTCCAGCCCAGCCCGAGCAAGGTCGCGCCCATCCAGGCCCCGAGGATCGCCCCGAAGCGCCCGATGCCAAGCATCCACGACACGCCGGTGGCGCGGCCCTGGGTCGGGTAGAAACGCGCGGCCAGGGACGGCATCGCCGATTGCGCTCCGTTGACGCACATGCCGGCGATCAGCACCAGGGTCGCGAGCAGGGTGATGTTGCCCAGGCTCTGCCCGACCGCGTAGGCAAAGACCCCGGCCAGCAGGTAGAAGGTGCCGATGACCTTGTGCGGATTGAAGCGGTCCATCGCCCAGCCCACCGCCACCGCGCTGAGCACGCCGCCGAACTGGAACAGCGCGCCGATGAACGCGGCCTGCTCCATGCTCGCGCCGCTGTCGCGCATCAGGGTCGGCAGCCAGCTGGTCAGCAGGTAGACGATCACCAGCCCCATGAAATAGGTCAGCCACAACAGCAAGGTGCCGGTGCTGTAGGTGCCGGAGAAAATCACCGCGAACACGTTGCGCGCCTTCACCGTCTTCTGCTCTGGCACGCTGAAGCTCGCGGCCTGGCCGACGGTGGCCGGCTCGATCGGCGCCAGGGCCTTGCGCACCTTGTCCGTACCGCGGTTGCGTACCACCAGGTAACGCGCCGACTCCGGCAGCCAGGCCAGCAACACCAGCGCCAGGATCAGCGGCAGGACCCCGCCGATCAGCAGCAGGCTGTGCCAGCCGAACGCCGGAATCAGCTTGGCGGAAATGAAACCGCCGCCGGCCATGCCCAGGTTGAAGCCGCAGAACATGCTGGTCACCAGCAACGACTTGTGGCGCTCGGGGGTGTACTCGGAAAGCAGGGTGGTGGCGTTCGGCATCCCCGCGCCCAGGCCCAGGCCGGTGAGGAAACGCAGGACCAGCAACTGGTCGACATTGGTGCTGTAGGCCGAGGCCAGGCTGAAGGCCCCGAACAACAGCACCGCTCCCACCAGCACCACTTTACGGCCGAAGCGGTCGGCCAGCGGGCCGGAGCCCAGCGCGCCGAAGACCATGCCGATCAGCGCCGCGCTCATCACCGGGCCCAGGCTGGCGCGGTCGATGCCCCAGTCCTGGGACAGTGCCGGCGCGATGAAACCCATGGCCGCGGTGTCGAGGCCATCGAGGAAAACGATCAGGAAACACAGGATCACCACCCGCCACTGGTAACGCGACAGCGGCTGGGCATTGATAAAGGACTGCACATCGAGGCAATTCCCTACAGCGGATTGAGGCTGGTTCATTATTTTTATTCCACGCGAAATACGCAGGCGAACAGGCGCCAGCCAAAGCTGGTCGGTTCAGGTCAAAAAGGGCTTGCGGGGTCAGGCCCTCGGCAGGCGAAGGCAGGACAGACGAGCGCGGCTGGGCGCGGGGGCGATGCTCATGGGGGTTGGCCTCTTCATTATTCATTATTATGGGGTCGCCGCCCGGCCCCTGGAGAGCACTGCTCCAGTGGCCGGATAACGCTGCCGCGACATTAATGAGACGAGGGAAAGAGCGTCAATTCGCCAAGCGCGTATCTGTGCGTTTACCGAACAGCTTAAGCACGCGCCTCAGGCAAAGAGTTGCGCGCTGAGGTCGCGGCTGGCGCTCAGCAGCCCCGGCAGGAAACGTTGTTCCAGCTCGGCGCGGCTGACCCGGCCGGCATGGGTGCTGACGTTCAGCGCGGCCAGCACTTGGCCCGAGGCGTCGTAGACCGGCACGGCGATGGAACGCAAGCCCTGCTCCAGCTCCTGGTCGACGATGCACCAGCCTTGCTGCCGGACCTGTTGCAGACATTCGAGCAGTGCATCGGGCGTATGCAGGGTGCGGCTGGTCTTGGCTTGCAGGTCGGCATGCTCGAGGTATTCGCGCAACGAGGCATCGTCCAGCGCCGCCAGCAGGATCCGCCCCATGGACGTGCAATAGGCCGGCAAGCGCCCACCGACCGAGAGGTCGACCGAGATCAGGCGCTGGGTAGTGGCCGAACGGGCGATGTAGAGAATGTCGTCGCCTTCCAGGGTGGCCATGTTGCAGGCTTCGTGCAGCTGTTCGCTCATGCGGTCCAGATACGGTTGGGCCGACACCGCCAGCGGCGTGGAAGACAAGTAGGCGTGCCCCAGCGTCAAGACCTTGGGCAGCAGCGAATAGGTGCGGCCGTCGGTGGTGGCGTAGCCAAGCTTGATCAGGGTATGCAGGCAGCGGCGCACCGCGGCCCGCGGGATCTCGGTGCGGTGGCTGATCTGGGCAATGGTCAGATGGCGCTTGCGCTCCTGAAAGGCCTGGACCACCGCCAGCCCGCGAGCCAGAGAAGTCATGAAGTCCGGATCACCTGTCAGCGCCTGAATCCGCTTGGCCGGCGAAGCGACAATCGGCGGTGCCGCACAGGCGAAAGAGTTACGCAATTGATCGTTCATTGAAGTTCTCGGCAACGGAAGGCTGGCTTATTACAAGCCGTATTGGCGAGGCCGCACAAGCCTGCACAGCCAACATTGGGCGATTATCGAACCGTCGACCGATAATCGCAATCAGCCGACAGGAGACTCTGGCGACCTGCCGCGCCTGTTTTCCGTCGTCAATAAAAGTCCGCTCTCGCCGCGTTAATCCCTGCAACTTGTCTTGTTACAGAGTGGTTGCATGACCACTGCAATCATGCGGATTAAAACTTTCGTGTAACAAAACCCTGATATGAAGTTGAGGATTTTTAACTTATTGCCGATAGAGTTATTCATGGCCGCCGCTATAATGAGCAACGTGATCACCGACGCTTATCCTGCGTTCGGCAGCATCATCAGGTGGCGTCCAGGTAAATGACGCCTCTTGCCGCAAACGCTTGACGCTCATTACGCTATGCCCGGCCAGTGCGTTTGCAAAACAGAAACTGTTGCTACGACAGCTGTTCTTATCCGGTGGCGTGGCCGCATGCAACAAGAAAGCGGTTTAGCGAACTCCCATCGCAACTCCGACCTGTTAATCAAGGCGAGTACGAGGCGGTTTGATAAACCCGATCGAGGCAATGCGTATCGCCGGAATTATCTCAACTCAATTAGGTAACACTGTGACGAAAGACGAACTGCGCGCGGAACTTGAGCGCCAGGAACAACGTTACAAGGAAGTTTACGGAGGCGAAGTCACCACCTACGCCGCCCAGCCTGAACCGGAACGCAAACCGTGGCGCAAGCGCGCGACCGTCCACGATCAGGCCTTCACTCAAGAATTGCAAAAGATGGAAAAAGAGCTCAAGGCAGAACAGCCGTGACACTGTTCGCCTGAAGGATTCGGACTGCCCGCTCCGGCCGTCGGTCGCAAGACCGGACAGGCAGATACCCCATCGAGGCACAAGGCATAAAAGCCCTCCAAGGCTGAAATTTCATACAAGCGTTTGAGACCTTTCCTTGAGCGCCGCACCCCAGGCCTTGCGGGTTAGCACTAACAAAATCAATGGCTTGCCCATGCCTGACAAAAAGGCATGGTCATTTGCCCGCCTCCGGCTTTTTCGTTGAAGAATGTTACCAACGAGCACCTGGTGCATTGATTAGCAGGGTTTTCTGGCATAATCGCGCCCCCTTATGACCGGGTCAGAAAACCTTCATGATCGATTTATTCAGCGGACTGGATGCTTGGGTGCTTGTGAGCCTCTTGCTCGCCCTGGCTTTTGTCCTCGCCTACGAGTTCATCAACGGCTTTCATGACACCGCAAATGCGGTTGCCACCGTTATCTACACCAAAGCCATGCCGCCGCACCTGGCCGTGTTCTTTTCCGGTGTCTTCAATTTCCTCGGCGTGCTGCTGGGCGGCGTCGGCGTGGCCTATGCCATCGTCCACCTGCTGCCGGTCGAGCTGCTGATCAATGTCAACACCGGCCACGGCCTGGCCATGGTCTTCTCGTTGCTGGCCGCGGCCATCACCTGGAACCTGGGCACCTGGTACTTCGGTATCCCCGCCTCCAGCTCCCACACCCTGATCGGCTCGATCCTCGGCGTCGGCCTGGCCAATGCCCTGCTCAACGACATCCCGCTGGGCGATGGCGTGAACTGGCAGAAGGCGATCGATATCGGCGCGTCCCTGGTGTTCTCGCCAATGGCCGGCTTCCTGATTGCCGCCCTGGTGTTGATCGGCCTGAAGTGGTGGCGCCCGATCTCGAAGATGCACAAGACCCCGGAAGACCGCCGCAAAATCGACGACAAGAAACACCCGCCCTTCTGGAATCGCCTGGTCCTGGTGATCTCGGCCATGGCGGTGAGCTTCGTGCACGGTTCCAACGACGGCCAGAAAGGTATCGGCCTGATCATGCTGGTGCTGATCGGTATCGTGCCCGCGCAGTTCGTGCTCGACCTCAACAGCACCACCTACCAGATCGAGCGGACCCGCGACGCTACCCTGCACCTGAGTCAGTTCTACCAGCGCAACCAGGATTCCCTGGGCGAATTCCTGGCCCTGGGCAAAAGCGTGAAAGACGACCTGCCGGGCAAGTTCCGCTGCAACCCGCAACAGACCGAACCGACCATCGCCGCGCTGCTGGGCACCCTGCAGGGCGTCGCCGACTATCACTCGCTGCCGGCCGAAAGCCGCATCGAAGTGCGTCGCTACCTGCTCTGCCTGGACGACACGGCGAAGAAGGTCGGCAAGCTGCCAAGCCTCGCCGCCCGTGAAAAGGCCGACCTCGACAAGCTGCGCAAAGACCTGACCGCCACCACCGAGTACGCGCCGTTCTGGGTGATCCTGGCTGTGGCCCTGGCCCTTGGCCTGGGCACCATGATCGGCTGGAAACGCGTGGTGTTGACCATCGGCGAGAAGATCGGCAAGCAAGGCATGACCTACGCCCAGGGCATGTCGGCGCAGATCACCGCCGCCGGCCTGATCGGCATGGCCAACATTTTCAGCCTGCCAGTATCGACCACCCACGTGTTGTCTTCGGGTGTGGCCGGCACCATGGTGGCGAACAAGAGCGGCCTGCAAGGCGGCACCGTTCGCACCATCCTGCTGGCCTGGGTACTGACCCTGCCGGCAACCGTGGCGCTGTCGGCCGGCCTGTTCTGGCTGGCTTCGAAAGCCCTCGGGACCTGATTCAGCCCGTCTGCGACAAAAAAAGGTGCGCCCCTCGGGGTCGCACCTTTTTTTATGCCTGTGGTCCGTCCTTGCTCGCGATGGCGTCAGCTCAGGCAACACGTTTCTTCAGATAGAACGCAGTGCCAGGTTTGGGGACTGCTGCACAGCCCATCGCGAGCAAGCTCGCGCCTACAGAAAGCAGGGGGCGGTACAAAATCGCAGGCAAAAAAAAGGGCAACCGAAGTTGCCCAAAATGCCTTGCGTGCTCGTGACCGGAAAGACCTAAGGTTTTTTGCGTTTATGCGCGTCTTTCCAGATGAAGAATCCAAACCCTGCGAAAAACAGAACCATGAGGCCGACCGTCAGCACTCCGGCTATTACCACGTTATCGAAAAACATGACTGGCCTCCTGCTCTTGCCCTGTTGCGATGGGGCTAAGTTAACCAAAGAGGCGGCGGGGAAAATTGACCGGGGTCAATGTCGCCCAAGACAGGGCGACAGGCAGGGGAAATAACTGACTTGCATCAACGGATCGCGCCCGGATCAGCGCTTTTTCGGCTTTTTCGGTTTCTTCTTCGGCTTGCCCAGGGGCATGGCCTGCTCGAATGCCTGGCGCACTTCGTTCAGGCGCTTTTCCTTCAGGTCATGCACGCGCTTGGTTCGTTCGGCGTTGAGGTCGATCAGATTGTCGTCTTGGCTCATGGCATTGGCTGGCATCGTTCGGGTCAATATCGACCGGAGCCTCTGGATAGCAAGGCTGCGGCCCTCGCGGGTTGGC
The DNA here is from genome assembly GCF_001921865.1 of Pseudomonas chlororaphis. GTDB lineage: Bacteria > Pseudomonadota > Gammaproteobacteria > Pseudomonadales > Pseudomonadaceae > Aquipseudomonas > Aquipseudomonas chlororaphis_D. Next base: position 128,869 of record NZ_MSCT01000006.1, on the reverse strand, counting down.
CAATAATGCGACCTGACGCGGCGGCTGACCAGCGATAGACGGTGTCGAACGCAAGAAAGGCCGTGCGCCTAGACCTCGACGTCGACCCACAGCCCCTGGCGCGGCGCGTCATCGATCAGCGGCGCCACCGGCACGGTGTTGTCGGCATTCAGCTCGTCGCCGGGAATCGCCAGGTGGCGCTCGGGATCGTCCTCGGCTTCGCGCTCGCGTTTGTGCTTTTGCTGCTGGCGCTGCTGTTCTTCGCGCAGCAGCAGGGCCGATTGCTCGGCATCGCGCTTCTTCAGGTCGATGGTGCTTTCGTTGGAACTCTCTTGCACCGGTACCACGGGCGGGATGTCCGGACGCGGCCGGACCGGATCCTGCTGGGAAGTCACTGGCACGGCACTCAAGGGCAGCATCGGGGGCAGCATAGTATTTATTCTCCTGTCCGCAGGCTGTCGGCTGCTGGGGGGGCGACTTGAGCCATCGGTCGTAAACTTGTGACCCAGTCGTCAGCCGATGGTGCCCCGGGCCCCGACAAACGCCCTGATACGCTACCTTCCAAACGTAGTTGTTTTTCTCAGAGTCCTTTGGCCTGAGGGCGCTGATCCGTTAACATAGCCGGCTTTTTCAAGGCGGGAGTCAGGCAGCATGGCGCAGCAGTATCAACCGGGGCAACGCTGGATTAGTGACAGCGAAGCCGAGCTAGGTCTAGGCACCGTTCTGGCACAGGACGGCCGCTTGCTGACCGTGCTCTATCCGGCCACTGGCGACACCCGCCAGTATGCGCTACGGAATGCGCCCCTCACTCGCGTGAGGTTTTCCCCGGGTGACACCATCACCCACTTCGAAGGCTGGAAAATGACCGTGCGCGAAGTCGACGACGTCGACGGCTTGCTGGTCTATCACGGTCTCAACGGGCAGAACGAAGTCGTTACCCTGCCGGAAACCCAACTCTCGAACTTCATCCAGTTCCGCCTGGCCAGCGACCGTCTGTTCGCCGGGCAGATCGACCCGCTGGCCTGGTTCTCCCTGCGTTACCACACCCTGGAGCACACCAGCCGCCAATTGCAGTCGACGCTGTGGGGCCTGGGCGGCGTACGCGCCCAACCGATCGCCCACCAGTTGCACATTGCCCGCGAAGTCGCCGATCGTATCGCGCCGCGGGTTCTGCTGGCCGACGAAGTGGGCCTGGGCAAGACCATCGAAGCCGGCTTGGTGATCCATCGCCAATTACTGTCGGGCCGCGCCAACCGCGTGCTGATCCTGGTGCCGGAGAACCTGCAGCACCAGTGGCTGGTGGAAATGCGCCGGCGCTTCAACCTGCAGGTCGCGCTGTTCGACGAAGAGCGTTTTATCGAAAGCGATGCCGCCAACCCCTTCGAGGACACCCAGCTCGCCCTGGTGGCCCTGGAATGGCTGGTGGACGACGAGAAGGCCCAGGACGCGCTGTTCGCCGCCGGCTGGGACCTGATGGTGGTCGACGAGGCCCACCACCTGGTGTGGCACGAAGACCAGGTCAGCCCGGAATACGCGCTGGTGGAACAGCTGGCCGAAGTCATTCCTGGCGTCCTGTTGCTCACCGCGACCCCGGAACAGCTGGGCCAGGACAGCCACTTCGCCCGTCTGCGCCTGCTCGACCCGAACCGTTTCCACGACCTGGCCGCGTTCCGCGCCGAGAGCGAGAACTATCGCCCGGTGGCCGAAGCCGTGCAGGAGCTGCTGGATAACGGCCGCCTGTCGCCGCAAGCGCACCAGACCATCCAGGGTTTCCTCGGCAACGAAGGCGAAGCCCTGCTCGCCGCCGTCAACGATGGCGACAGCGAAGCCAGCGCACGCCTGGTACGCGAGCTGCTGGACCGCCATGGCACCGGCCGCGTGCTGTTCCGCAACACCCGCGCCGCGGTGCAAGGCTTCCCCGAGCGCAAGCTGCACCCATACCCGCTGCCGTGCCCGGACGAATACCTGGAACTGCCCCTGGGCGAACACGCCGAGCTGTACCCGGAAGTCAGTTTCCAGGCCCAGCCGGACGCCAGCGAAGAAGAGCGCTGGTGGAAATTCGACCCGCGCGTCGAGTGGCTGATCGACCAGTTGAAGATGCTCAAGCGCACCAAGGTCCTGGTGATCTGCGCCCACGCGGAAACCGCCATGGACCTGGAAGACGCCCTGCGCGTGCGCTCCGGCATCCCGGCCACGGTGTTCCATGAAGGCATGAACATCCTCGAGCGCGACCGCGCCGCCGCCTACTTCGCCGACGAAGAATTCGGCGCCCAGGTGCTGATCTGCTCGGAAATCGGCAGCGAAGGCCGCAACTTCCAGTTCGCCCACCACCTGGTGCTGTTCGATCTGCCGTCGCACCCGGACCTTTTGGAACAGCGAATCGGCCGCCTCGACCGGATCGGCCAGAAACACGTGATCGAACTGCATGTGCCGTACCTGGAAACCAGCCCGCAAGAGCGTCTGTTCCAGTGGTACCACGAAGCGCTGAACGCCTTCCTCAACACCTGCCCGACCGGCAACGCCCTGCAGCATCAGTTCGGCCCGCGCCTGCTGCCGCTGCTGGAAGAGGCCGACGACGGTCAGTGGCAAGCGCTGATCGACGAAGCGCGCACCGAGCGCGAGCGCCTGGAAGACGAGCTGCACACCGGTCGCGACCGTTTGCTGGAACTCAACTCCGGCGGCACCGGCGAAGGCGACGCGCTGGTGGAGGCGATCCTCGAGCAGGACGACCAGTTCGCCCTGCCGATCTACATGGAAACCCTGTTCGACGCCTTCGGCATCGACAGCGAAGACCATTCGGAAAACGCCCTGATCCTCAAGCCGAGCGAAAAAATGCTCGACGCCAGCTTCCCGCTGGGCGACGACGAAGGCGTGACCATCACCTACGACCGCAACCAGGCGCTGTCCCGCGAAGACATGCAGTTCATCACCTGGGAACACCCGATGGTGCAGGGCGGCATGGACCTGGTGCTGTCTGGCTCGATGGGCAACACCGCCGTGGCGCTGATCAAGAACAAGGCGCTGAAACCCGGCACCGTGTTGCTGGAGCTGCTGTACGTCAGCGAAGTGGTCGCCCCGCGTTCGCTGCAACTGGGCCGCTACCTGCCGCCGGCCGCCCTGCGCTGCCTGCTCGACGCCAACGGCAACGACCTGTCGGCGCGGGTTGCGTTCGAGACCCTCAACGATCAGCTGGAAAGCGTACCGCGGGCCAGCGCCAACAAGTTCATCCAGGCCCAGCGCGACCAGCTGACGCCGAAGATCAACGCCGGCGAAGCCAAGATCGCCCCGCGTCACGCCGAACGCGTGGCCGAGGCGCAACGCCGCCTGGCCGCCGACACCGACGAGGAACTGGCGCGCCTGACCGCGTTGCAAGCGGTCAACCCAAGCGTACGCGACAGCGAACTGGTGGCCCTGCGTCAACAACGCGAACAAGGCCTGGCCATGCTTGAGAAAGCGGCGCTGCGCCTGGAAGCGATCCGGGTACTGGTGGCGGGTTGATCCCCTGCCCTACCGGTAAATGAAAAGGCCCGCGCAATGCGGGCCTTTTTTATTCGTGTCCGTAAGAGCTTCAGGCCGTGACCGCTGCTCCCACCGATTGGCTCGGCGCCAATCCGTCCTTCATCCGCTGCGCGTCGCGCACGAAGCAGCGCGAGGCCAGGAACAGGAACAGCATGGTCAGCAGCAGCGCCACCGGAATCAGGTACATGGCGTCATGCAAACCGACCGCCTTGAACGCTTCGGTCATCTGCTCGGCCCCGGCGGCATACATCGCCGAATGGGCGAAATGGTCCGACAGCGCCCCCACCACCACCGGCCCCAGGCCACCGCCGAGCAAGTACAGGCCGGCGAAGAACAGCGCCATGGCGGTGGCCCGCAGACGCGGTTCGACCACATCCTGGATCGCCGTGTAGACGCAGGTATAGAAGTTGTAGGCGAACAGCCAGCCGACGCTGAACACCGCGACGAACACGCCGATCTCGATCCGCCCCGCATGCAGGGCCCACGCCGTGCACAGGGTCGAGATCACCATACTGAACGCGGCGAACAGCAGCCGACCGTTGGCCACGCGCTGGTGAATCTTGTCGGCCACCCAGCCGCCCAGCGTCAGGCCGATCAGCCCGGTCACCCCGACTATTACCCCGGTGGCCACCGCGGCGTCCTGCAACGGCATGAGGAAATAACGCTGCAGCATCGGCACCAGGAACGAGTTGCAGGCGTAGGTGGCGAAGTTGAAGGTCAGGCCGGCCATCACCAGCCAGAGAAAGGTCGGGATCGCCAGCACCCGACGAATCGGCCGGTCGATGGGCGCCTCGGAAATCTTCACGGTTTCCGCCGCCCCGCGCTTGGGCTCCTTGATGAAGAACATGAACACCGCCAGCACCAGCCCCGGCACGGCGGCGATAAAGAACGGCGCGCGCCAGCTATCGAACGCCTTGACCATCGCGCCGATGGTGAAGAACGCCAGCAACAGCCCAAGAGGCAGGCCGAGCATGAAGATGCCCATGGCCCGGGCCCGGCGGTGGGCCGGGAACAGGTCGCCGATCAGCGAGTTGGCGGCCGGCGCGTAACTGGCTTCGCCGATGCCGACGCCCATGCGCACGATCAGGAAACTCCAGAAGCTGCCCACCAGGCCATTGACCGCGGTCAGCCCGCTCCACACCGCCAGCCCCCAGCCCATGAGCTTGCTGCGCGAACCGGTATCGGCCATGCGCCCCAGGGGCAGGCCGGCAATGGCGTAGACGATGGTGAAGGCGGTGCCGATGATGCCGAGCTGGAAATCGCTCAGGTGCCATTCCATGCGGATCGGCTCGATGATGATGGCCGGAATGGTGCGATCGAAAAAGTTGAACAGGTTAGCCAGGAACAACAGGAACAGAATGCGCCAGGCATTCGCCGCTTGGGTCGAGTTCTGCATGGGTCGGTCTCTTTATTGTTACTCGGCCAGACGCAACCGAGCCTGGAAGTTGCAATCTAGTCAGCCCGATCGCCGTTGTCTGTAATGATTCGTAAGTCTGATATCAGGTAATCGGTCGCGCCCACCGGCTGTCCGGACAGCACCAGAACAGTGCATGAAAACCTTGGCAAGTCTCCGGATACCGGGGCCGAAGCCTGATTTTTCAAGGGCTTGCGCAGGGCCTGAAAAATACCTCGTGCGCCCCCTTCCCAAGGCCATTGCGAAGCCTAGAATAGCCGCCTTGCCTGCCCCTTCATCCACCTCCTCCCCGTTGAATACGCCCATGTCCGAAGCCAGTCCGTGTCTGAATTGCGGTGCCTGCTGTTCACACTTTCGTGTGTCTTTTTTCTGGGGCGAATGCGCCTCTGCCGGCGGTACGGTCCCCGACGACCTGGTGGCGTCCATCAGCCCCAGCCGGGTCGCCATGCTCGGCACCGATTGCAAGCCGACCCGCTGCACCGCGCTGACCGGTGAGGTCGGCCAGGAAGTCAGTTGCGCGATCTACCACCAGCGCTCCAGCACCTGCCGCGAGTTCGAGGCGTCCTGGGAGAATGGCGAACAGAATGTCGATTGCGACGCCGCGCGCGCGGCATTCGGGCTCGCGCCCCTGGAACCTGAGCTGTATTTCGAACAAAGCGCTTAGTTCGATTGGCTATTGGCTGAATTCCAAAATCATTTAAGTCAAATTGCCACCATCGCCCCTCGCCTTGCCCGGGGCTTCCTATACTCAGCTGCATCGATCAGCCACCGGGCGCTGGCCTGGGATGACTCACTGATGGGGCACGCTATGGACTGGCTTGGTTTGCATTTTTTTACCGAGCTTCCCGCAGACGGGCAGGTATTGCTCAACTGCAGCCATAATCCCGTGCTGGTGATCCTCGCCTACCTGGTTGCCTGCGCCGGCAGCTTCGCCACCCTGGACATGGCCGAACGGGTTCGCCACGTTGATCTGCCAGCAGCCCGCAAGCGCTGGTGCTGGGTCGGCGCCTTGTGCCTGGCCGGCGGTATCTGGGCCATGCATTTCATCGGCATGCTGGCGCTGCAACTGCCCATCGAAACCCACTACGACCTGCCGACGACCCTGCTGTCGCTGCTGTTCGCGGCAGTCGCTTCCTGGCTGGCGATGAACACCCTCAGCCAGCCCAAGCTGCCCCTGTGGCGCTACCTGCTGGCCTCGGTCTGGATCGGCCTGGGCATCTGCACCATGCACTATGTCGGCATGGCCGCCCTGCGCTCGCAAGCCACGGCCTACTACCAACCCGACCTCTTCGGCCTGTCCATCGCCATTGCCATCAGCGCCAGCCTCGTCGCGCTGCTGCTGTCGCGCTACCTGAGCGATGGCAGCGGCATGCTTCACCAGTTGCTCAAATACTCGGCGAGCCTGCTCCTGGGCGGCGGCATAGTCGCCATGCATTTCACCGGCATGTGGGCGCTGAAACTGGTGATGCCGGCGGCGGGCACGCCCTCGATGCCGGTGGACGACAACCCGTTGCAACTGGGCCTGACCATCGCCGTCATCGCCCTGCTGATCATCGGCAGCAGTATCAGCGCGGCCCTGGCGGACAAGAAGCTGCAACACAAGGAACAGGACCTGCTGCGGGTCAACACCCTGTTGAGCCAACTGGACCAGGCCCGGGTCGCCTTACAGCAGGTGGCGCATTACGACGCCCTGACCAACCTGATCAATCGACGCGGCTTCAACCAGCTGTTCGCCGAAAAGCTCATCGAAAAGACCGTACAGGGCGGCATGCTGGCGGTGATGTTTCTCGACATCGATCACTTCAAGCGGATCAACGACAGCCTCGGCCACGACGCCGGCGACGAGCTGTTGAAAGTGCTCGCCCATCACATCAAGGGCTCCACCCGCAGCCACGAGGACGTGGTGGCGCGCTTCGGCGGCGACGAGTTCTGCATTCTCATCAGCCTGCGCGAACGCGAGGAAGCCCGGCTCATGGCACACCGCATCATGAACAAGATGAAGGAGCCCATCGAGCTGGCGGGCAGGCGCATGGTGATGACCACGAGCATCGGCATCAGCGTGTTTCCCGACGACGGCACCACCAGCGAGGAACTGCTCAAGCACGCTGACCTTGCGCTCTATCAATCCAAGGAGAGTGGGCGCAACAGCCTGCACTTCTTCAACGCCAACCTGAAAAACACCGCGTGCCTGGAACTGCAACTGGAAGAAGAACTGCGCAATGCCCTGCGCAGCGAGGCCGGGCTGACCCTGTACTACCAGCCGATCTACGACCTGAACCAGCACAAGGTCAGCAAGCTCGAAGCCCTGGTGCGCTGGCAGCACCCGTTGCACGGCCTGCTGGCTCCCGACCGCTTTATCAGCATCGCCGAGGCCAACGGGCTGATCGCCGAACTGGACAACTGGGTGCTGCGCAAAGCCTGCCAGGACCTGGCCGCCCTGTCCCGCCACGGCTTTGCCGAGTTGAGTATCGCGGTGAACTGCTCGGCCCTGAACCTGGCGCGCGAAGCCCTGCCCGGGGAAATCGCCGATGCCCTGCAATCCGCCGGGGTCGCCCCCCAGCGCCTGGAGCTGGAAGTCACGGAAAACGCCCTGATGGGTAATATCGAGACGACGGTGAACTTGCTGCGGCAGATCCGCAGCCTCGGCGTGTCGCTGTCGCTCGACGACTTCGGCACCGGCTATTCGTCCCTCGCCTACCTCAAGCGCCTGCCGCTCAACACCCTGAAGATCGACCGCTCGTTCATTCAGGACATGCACCAGTCGACCCAAGACAAGGAAATCGTCCAGGCGATCATCGTCATGGCCCACACCCTGCACTTGAACGTGGTCACCGAAGGGGTCGAGAACGTGCAGCAGTACGAGTTCCTGGCCAAGCACGGCTGCGATTTCATCCAGGGTTACCTGCTCGGCCAGGCGGTGCCTGTGCAGGAGCTATCCGCGGCGATTGCCGAAATCGAGCAGCGCCTGCGGACCGCCGCCGGGCTCAGCCCTTCGACTGCGGCTGGCGATACAGGCGGATCAGGGTCGCAGGATCCTGTTCCAGATACCCCTGGCCGCCATGCAGGCGCATCAACTGTGCGGCCAATCCACTGATCGGCGTCGCCGAGCCCTGTTCGCGCGAGAACTTCACCGCCCCGTCCAGATCCTTGAGCAGCGTGCGCACATGCCATTTGATCGGCTCGAAACGGCTTTCGGCCATCTGCGGGGCAAGGATCTGCAGTGGCCGGGAATCGGCGAAACCGCCGGCCAGCGCCTCGGCCAGCAACGAGGCGTCGACCCCGGAACGCTCGGCCAGCGCCACCACCTCGGCGATCACCAGCGCATTGCAGGCAACGATCATCTGGTTACAGGCCTTGGTCACCTGGCCGGCGCCGACGCCCCCCATATGGGTCACCCGTTGTCCCAGCTGGAGCAACACCGGCCGTGCCCGTTCGATGGCCGCCGCCTCGCCGCCGACCATGATCGCCAGGCTGCCGGCCTCGGCCCCCGGCGTACCGCCGGACACCGGCGCATCGACCCAGCCCATGCCGGTAGCGCTCGCCAGCTGCGCGGCCATTTCCCGGGTCGCGGTCGGCTCCAGGCTGGAGAGGTCCACCAGCAACTGGCCAGCCCGAGCTCCTTGGGCGATACCCTCGGCGCCGAACACCACCTCGCGCACCACCTCGGTGTTGGCCAGGCACAGCAACACCAGCTCCGCGCGCTCGCACAGCTCGGCCGGCGTACGCACCACCCGGGCGCCTGCCGCCGCCAGCGGCGCGCATTTTTCCGGGTTGCGGTTCCACACCACCAGGGGGTACCCCGCCGCCAGCAGTCGGCGACACATGGGCAAGCCCATCAAGCCGATACCGGCGAACCCGAGGGTGGGTAAAGTTGCCATCATCTTGCCTCCTTTTGATTAAAGATCACCGAAAACTGGCCGATTTATCTGAACTTAGGAAAGGATTCCCCCTAGCGTTCGTAAGACTTATCCCTATCGCTAGGGCCAATATCGCACTGTAAAGTCGCGAGATCTCACTTGATGGCTCTTTGACATCCCCTCATCGAACCGACCAGTCCAGGCACACGGCGCACAATGACTTCTAAAAACAATTCTGCCAACGCAGTATCCGAACTGACGCTGACCCCAGGCAGCCAGAGCTTTTCAGATTCGAAGCCATTGTCCAGCTCACGCCCGCAGGCGCCCCAGCAGTACCTCTACTTCACCGAAACCAACACCGACCGCATCCTCGACAACCTCGACGGCCTGCGCGACTCGGTATTCCCGCGCGCGCCGCACCTGGAAGACGAGCTCGAGGCCCGCCGCGAACAGGAGTTTCCCTCGGTTTGCCTGATCGGCCTGGGCCGTTGCGGCTCGAACATCGCCCTGGACGTCGCGGAGCTGGTGTACAACGCCCGCAAGTTTTACCTCAACGAATTCAACAACGACGACAAGGCCTATGCCGACAAGGGCTACAGCCCCGCGCAGTGGATCCGCCACAACCTGCGCCTGGGCCAGAGCAAGGCCAGTAAACCGGTGTTCCTGGTCGAACCACTGGTGATGCTGGGCGACCTGGACAAGGACATCGCCGGACGCATCCGCTTCTCGCGCAAGGGCGAAAAAAGCGGCTTTATCCGCGACTACAGCAAGATGAAGATCATGGACCTCTCGGAAGTCCATGCCGGCGGCGCCGGCAACGCGCCGATCCTCGGCCAGTACCTGGCCAAGATCATCCTCAACAAGGACACCCAGCGCTTCTCCAGCCCCGACTGGAAAATGATCCACTCGTACCTGATCGACTCGTGCGGCATCAAGGCCAACCAGTCACGCCTGTACTTCTCGATCTTCAGCGCCGGCGGCGGTACCGGTTCGGGCATGGCCTCGGAGTTCGGCCTGGCCCAGCAGTACTCGTATATGAACAAGACGTTCGACACCAAGCCGATCGACGAACACGACAGCAAGAGCGGCCACTCCTTCGTCTTCGAGCCGATCTTCACCAGCGGCATCTGCGTCTTGCCGAATATCTCCGACCACCGCAGCGAAATGTCCGAGGCACTGCACATCAACGCCGGACGCCTGCTGTGCAAATACCTGTCGGAAGAATGGGACTTCTCCTACAACTTCGATAACGAAGACAGCAGCGAAGCCAGCGTCATGGGGCGTATCCGCCCCTGGAACGCGATGATGCTGATCTCCAACGACATCATGCGTTACGCCGAGGAGAGCGATGACGGCAACATCCAGAACATTGACGTCAACGCCATGGAGAAACACGCCAACCAGTACATCTCCCAGCAGATCTTCAACATCCTGACCGCCCAGGCGGTGACCACCGACTACGACCAGAACTACTTCCGCCGCGCCGGCATCGACATCGGCGAGACCATCCGCCTGGATGCCAACGACCTGTTCATGAGCCTGGCCGGCCCGGTGGCGATCGCCTACGCCGAATCCGTGGTCCCGGAAACCCCGGTGCCGACCGGCGACAAGTTCAAGGTGTTCGAGAAAGAGCCACAGCGCCTGAACATCGACGACCTGTTCTTCCGCTCCATCGACCTGCCGCACTTCAACAAGGTGACCCAGGCCATCGAGGGCATCAGCCTGCTGCCGATCGAATCCAAGCGTTATCGCGCGGCGCTGGAGCAATACAAGGCGTCCGGCTACGACGCCGCGGCCCTGCACGACCTGCACTTCTTCAAGAACTGCTCGTCGGTGGTGTCGATCGTCTCCCTGCCCAAGGACTACAAGCTGTCGTACATGGACCTGAACCGGCTCAAGACCCACCTCAACAGCCTGTTCCCCAACACCACGCTCAAGCGTTATGCGCTGGTGATCGGCGCCTCGGCCAACCTCTCGCTGACCACCCTGATCGCCAAGAGCCCGTGCCTGTCGGACGACTTCCTGACCCTGATCGTGGCCTTCATCAAGCGTTGCTTCGCCCGCAACCCGTACCGCTTCGACGAGACCCTGGACAACTCGATCCTCGACTTCATCGTCAGCGAGGCGTTCGACGAAAGCCGCATCGACGAGTTGCTCAACGAGTTCGAGAACCCGGCGAAGATCCTCGACACCAACTGGTACGCGATCAAGCCGATGTACGAGAAGAAGTACCGCGAGCTGATCAACGACAAGGACAAGTTCGTCTCGATCAACGACATCCGCCTGTCCCGCGATTGCGTGAAAAAGGCCATCAAGTACCTGCGCGAGATCTATCGCCACCGCATCGGCAAGACCAAGGTCATCTCGCTGAACAACCACACCGGCAAGACGGCTTACTGAGATCCACTTGTAGGAGCGAGCTTGCTCGCGATCAGCGTTATCAAGATCACGCGCTATCGGCTGTCAGGACGCTATCGCGAGCAATCGAGCGTCGACCGGCTACTCCTACAGGGAATCAATGCCGATACCCGGAAACAATCAGGCAGCCCGCCGGCTGCCTTGAAAACTGTTCCCATTCCGCTTACGTCACCGTCAGCCCGAAATCGGTGGGGCCTTTCTCTACGGCAACTTGCCATCACCGTAATCGCGGTTACTCGGCTACACACTTTTGCCCGGCAAAACTGAGCACCATTTTGGTGCTCAACCTTCGGCAGACGCCCTTTCCTGGACCAGAATCCACGGCGAAACCACCACCGCCCACAGCTGCGGATCGCGCTCGACCAGATCCTGCGCCCGCGTCGCAGACACTTTGCCGACCTTATCGGCGGCCAGCCAGGCTGAGACTTTTCCTGCCTGGTTCTCAGCCATTGCCTCGGCTGCCTCGATCAAATCCAGCTCGGCGTCGACCCACAATAGGGCACCCTTGGCGAAGAACGGCTCCAGCTCCTTCCAGGTAATAGATGCGGTTTCGCCAAGCAGCTTGGCATAGAGGGTGCTAGGTTCTTGAGTCATGGGCCTGTCCCGAAAAGAAATCGGCGCAATGATAACGTCGGTGCTCTGGCAGACAAACCCGGTTGCAATTGAGTCAACGATAGAGAAGCGCAGGAGGGCCAAGGATTGCTCGCTGAATACGATCAAAACCCCGCCGCAATTCTGTCTTTTTCTTTCAATAAAGCGACGTTCCCTGATTTTGCCCCCCGGCGCCAGCTTCCCAGGCTGACAATCGCCGCTCTACACTGTACCGGTACAGTTGCCGGGGGCATTTCCGGGGGTATCCACGAGATATCTGACCCGGTTCTGCTGCTACGGCGCCAGGACTATAAAAATTACAACAGTAAGAGTGGAGCACTATGAATAAGGCTACTAAGCAGATTTCCAAACTGTTTGCCGCTATGGTTCTGGCCGGAGTCGCCAGCCATTCGTTCGCAGCTGACACCATCAAGATCGGCATCGCCGGCCCTAAGACCGGCCCTGTAGCCCAGTACGGCGACATGCAGTTCAGTGGCGCCAAAATGGCCATCGAGCAAATCAACGCCAAGGGCGGCGTGGATGGCAAGCAACTCCAGGCCGTCGAATACGATGACGCCTGCGATCCGAAACAAGCCGTGGCCGTGGCCAACAAAGTCGTCAACGACGGCGTCAAGTTCGTGGTCGGCCACCTGTGCTCCAGCTCCACTCAACCGGCTTCGGACATCTACGAAGACGAAGGCGTGGTCATGATCACCCCCGCCGCCACCAGCCCGGACATCACCGCCCGTGGTTACAAGATGGTGTTCCGCACCATCGGCCTGGACAGCGCCCAGGGCCCTGCCGCCGGCAACTACATCGCCGACCACGTGAAGCCGAAAATCGTCGGCGTGCTGCACGATAAACAGCAGTACGGCGAAGGCATCGCCACCGCCGTCAAGAGCACCCTCGAGAAGAAAGGCACCAAGGTTGCCGTGTTCGAAGGCGTCAACGCCGGCGACAAAGACTTCTCCGCGATCATCGCCAAGCTCAAGCAAGCCAACGTCGACTTCGTCTACTACGGCGGCTACCACCCGGAGCTGGGCCTGATCCTGCGCCAGGCCCAGGAAAAAGGCCTGAAGGCCAAGTTCATGGGGCCGGAAGGCGTGGGTAACGACTCCATCACCCAGATCGCCAAGGACGCCTCCGAAGGCCTGCTGGTGACCCTGCCGAAATCCTTCGACCAGGACCCGACCAACGTGGCCCTGGCCGACGCGTTCAAGGCCAAGAAAGAAGACCCGAGCGGCCCGTTCGTGTTCCCGTCCTACTCGGCTGTCGAAGTGATCGCCGAAGGCATCAAGGCGGCCAAGTCCGAAGACGCCACCAAAGTGGCCGAAGCCATCCACGCCGGGACCTTCAAGACCCCGACCGGCGACCTGAGCTTCGACGCCAAGGGCGACCTGAAAGACTTCAAGTTCGTGGTCTACGAATGGCACAACGGCAAGCCAAAAACTGAAGTTTCGCCTCAATAAGGCCCTGTCTTACTGACTGCCAACAAAGCCCACGGCGTGCCGTGGGCTTTGTTTTACGAATGTAATGGGCCGCGCTGGCGTGATCCGTCAGCCTCCCCACCTGAAAATCTCAAAACCGTCATCAGCGGTTCGCTGGCAAAACCCGACCCGAAGTGAATGCAGATCCACGGGGCTCGGGCGGGAAAATGACTCCACCAGTGAAATGCGTATCAGGTTTTTAGGAGCGCTGTAATGCCTGACATCTATCACTTTTTCCAACAGCTGGTTAACGGCCTGAACGTTGGCAGCATGTATGCCTTGATCGCCATCGGCTACACGATGGTCTACGGCATCATTGGAATGATCAACTTCGCCCACGGCGAGGTCTACATGATCGGTTCCTACGTGGCGTTCATCGCCATCGCCGGGCTGACCATGATGGGGCTCGAAAGTGTCCCGCTGTTGATGACCGCAGCCTTCATCGCGAGCATCGTCGTGACCAGTTCCTACGGTTACAGCATCGAACGGATCGCCTACCGCCCCCTGCGCGGCAGCAACCGTCTGATCCCGCTGATTTCCGCCATCGGTATGTCGATCTTCCTGCAGAACACGGTTCTGCTGGCGCAAGACTCCAAGGACAAGGCCATCCCCAACCTGATTCCGGGAAATATTTCCTTCGGCCCAGGCGGCGCACAGGAAGTGCTGATCTCCTACATGCAAATCGTGGTGTTCGTGGTGACGCTGATCGCCATGCTCGGCCTGACCCTGTTCATCTCCCGCTCTCGCCTGGGCCGCGCCTGCCGCGCCTGCGCCGAGGACATCAAGATGGCCAACCTGCTGGGTATCAACACCAACAACATCATCGCCCTGACCTTCGTCATCGGTGCCGCGCTGGCGGCCGTCGCGGCCGTGCTGCTGAGCATGCAGTACGGCGTGATCAACCCCAACGCCGGCTTCCTGGTCGGTCTCAAGGCCTTCACCGCCGCAGTACTGGGCGGGATCGGCAGTATTCCGGGCGCCATGCTGGGCGGCCTGGTACTTGGGGTGGCGGAAGCCTTCGGCGCCGATATCTTCGGCGACCAGTACAAGGACGTCGTGGCTTTCGGCTTGTTGGTTCTGGTGTTGTTGTTCCGTCCGACCGGCATTCTGGGCCGCCCGGAGGTTGAGAAAGTATGACTAGGAATCTTAAACAGGCGCTGTTCAGCGCCCTGCTGGTATGGGCCGTGGCCTATCCTGTACTCGGTCTGAAACTGACCATCGTCGGCATCAACCTCGAAGTGCACGGCACCAGTCCGGCCACCCTGGTGACTATCGCCGTCTGTTCGGTCCTGATGTTCCTGCGGGTGCTGTTCGACCAGCAGATCGGCAAGGCCTGGAAATCCTCGCCGAGCATGCCGTTGATCCCGGCCAAGGCCAGCAACTTCCTGACCCTGCCGACCACCCAGCGCTACATCATCATTGCCCTGATCCTCGGGGCGCTGGTCTGGCCGTTCTTCGGCTCCCGCGGCGCGGTGGACATCGCCACGCTGATCCTGATCTACGTGATGCTCGGCCTGGGCCTGAACATCGTGGTCGGCCTGGCCGGCCTGCTCGACCTGGGTTACGTCGGTTTCTACGCCGTCGGCGCCTACAGTTATGCGCTGCTGTCGCATTACTACGGCCTGAGCTTCTGGATCTGCCTGCCGATCGCCGGCCTGATGGCGGCCACGTTCGGCTTCCTGCTGGGCTTCCCGGTCTTGCGGCTGCGCGGCGACTACCTGGCGATCGTGACCCTCGGTTTCGGGGAAATCATCCGCCTGTTCCTGCGTAACCTGACCGACATCACCGGCGGCCCGAACGGCATCAGCAACATCGAGAAACCGACGTTCTTCGGCCTGACCTTCGAACGCAAGGCCGCGGAAGGCATGCAAACCTTCCACGAGTTTTTCGGCCTGCAATACAACTCGATCAACAAGGTGATCTTCCTCTACCTGGTCGCGCTGTTGCTGGCGCTGGCGGCGCTGTTCATCATCAACCGCCTGCTGCGCATGCCGATCGGCCGTGCGTGGGAAGCCTTGCGTGAAGACGAGATCGCCTGCCGCGCCCTGGGCCTGAACCCGACGGTGATCAAGCTGTCGGCCTTCACCCTGGGTGCCAGCTTCGCCGGTTTCGCCGGCAGCTTCTTCGCCGCGCGCCAGGGCCTGGTGACCCCGGAATCGTTCACCTTCATCGAGTCGGCGATCATTCTCGCCATCGTCGTGCTGGGCGGCATGGGCTCGCAGTTGGGCGTGATCCTGGCGGCCGTGGTGATGATCCTGCTGCCGGAAATGATGCGTGAGTTCAGTGAGTACCGCATGTTGATGTTCGGCGCCCTGATGGTGCTAATGATGATCTGGCGACCTCAAGGTCTGCTGCCCATGCAACGTCCTCACATGGAGCTGCGCAAATGAGCCGCGAGATCCTTAAAGTCGAAAATCTGAGCATGCGCTTCGGCGGCTTGCTGGCGGTCAACGGCGTAGCCCTGACCGTGAAAGAGAAACAGGTGGTGGCGCTGATCGGGCCGAACGGCGCGGGCAAGACCACGGTGTTCAACTGCCTGACCGGTTTCTACCAGCCAACCGGCGGTAGCATCCTGCTGGACGGCGAGCCGATCCAAGGCCTCGCGGGGCACAAGATCGCCCTCAAGGGCGTGGTCCGCACCTTCCAGAACGTGCGGCTGTTCAAGGACATGACGGCGGTCGAGAACCTGCTGATCGCCCAGCACCGTCACCTGAACACCAACTTCCTCGCCGGCCTGTTCAAGACGCCCTCGTTCCGCAAGAGCGAGCGTGAGGCCATGGAGTTCGCCGAGTACTGGCTGGAAAAGGTCAACCTCAAGGAGTTCGCCAACCGTCCCGCCGGGACCCTGGCCTACGGTCAGCAA
The DNA here is from genome assembly GCF_001921865.1 of Pseudomonas chlororaphis. Lineage (GTDB taxonomy): Bacteria > Pseudomonadota > Gammaproteobacteria > Pseudomonadales > Pseudomonadaceae > Aquipseudomonas > Aquipseudomonas chlororaphis_D. Next base: position 112,741 of record NZ_MSCT01000006.1, on the reverse strand, counting down.
CGGCGCCTGGAAATCGCCCGCTGCATGATGACCCGTCCGCGGATCCTCATGCTCGACGAGCCGGCCGCCGGCCTGAACCCCAGGGAAACCGAAGACCTGAAAGCCCTGATCAGTGTGCTGCGCGAGGAGCACAACGTGACCGTGCTGCTGATCGAGCACGACATGAAACTGGTCATGAGCATTTCCGACCACATCGTCGTGATCAACCAGGGCACGCCCCTGGCCGACGGCACGCCGGAACAGATCCGCGACAATCCCGATGTGATCAAAGCCTACCTGGGGGAAGCGTAAATGCTGCAGTTCGAAAACGTTTCCACCTTCTACGGCAAGATCCAGGCGCTGCACAGCGTCAACGTCGAGATCCGCCAGGGCGAGATCGTCACCCTGATCGGGGCCAACGGCGCCGGCAAATCCACCCTGCTGATGACCCTCTGCGGTTCGCCGCAGGCCCACAGCGGCAGCATCCGTTACCTGGGTGAAGAGCTGGTGGGGCAGACCTCGGCGCAGATCATGCGCAAGAGCATCGCCGTGGTGCCGGAAGGTCGCCGGGTGTTCGCTCGCCTGACCGTCGAGGAAAACCTGGCCATGGGCGGGTTCTTCACCGACAAGGGCGATTACCAGGAGCAGATGGACAAGGTCCTGCACCTGTTCCCGCGCCTCAAGGAACGCTTCAGCCAGCGCGGCGGCACCATGTCCGGCGGCGAACAGCAGATGCTCGCCATCGGCCGCGCGCTGATGAGCAAGCCCAAGCTGTTGCTGCTCGACGAGCCGTCCCTGGGCCTGGCGCCGATCATCATCCAGCAGATCTTCGACATCATCGAACAACTGCGCCGCGACGGCGTGACGGTGTTCCTGGTGGAGCAGAACGCCAACCAGGCGCTGAAGATCGCCGACCGTGCCTATGTACTGGAAAACGGTCGGGTGGTGATGCAAGGCACCGGCGAAGCGCTGCTGGTCGACCCCAAGGTGCGCGACGCCTACCTGGGCGGTTGAGTACCGCGAGAAAAAACAACGGCCCTTCGGGGCCGTTTTTTATTTCCGTCAAAACGGCGCCCGCTGCGCGGTCGTGCGCAGCCTACGGCAGCGGCTACAGGATTGCGGCATACCGCGCGATGGCGTTCTTCCCCGGACGGTGTAGCCGCTGCCGAAGGCTGCGTAAGGTCCGCAGGACCTCTGGCGATCCCAAGACCGACGCCCGCTGCGCGGTCGTGCGCAGCCTGCGGCAGCGGCTACAGGGATCGTGGTGTACCGCGCGACGGCGTTCTCCTCCGGACGTGTAGCCGCTGCCGAAGGCTGCGCAAGGTCCGCAGGACCTCCGGCGATTCCGAGAGCGGCGACAAAAAATTCTGCCGCGCGGTGTAACGAATTCCGGCGGGCTTTCTCTAGAGGGGTAAGCAGGCACACAAGCCTGTCTGTCCCCCTACTTTTTCTGGAGAAACACCATGACCGCTACCTCTCGCACCCTGTCCGCCGCCGGCCTGGTCCTGGCCCTCGGTTCGGCCCTGAGCATGGCTGCCCTGCCGACCGCCGCCCAAGCCGCCGGCGACATGGAGAAGTGCTTTGGCGTCGCCATGAAGGGCAAGAACGATTGCGCGGCGGGCGCGGGCACCACCTGTGCCGGCACCTCCAAGGTCGACCACCAGGCCAACGCCTGGAAACTGGTGCCCAAAGGCACCTGCGAAAAAACCGCGAGCAGCACCTCGCCTACCGGTTTCGGCCAGCTCGAAGCCTACAAGGCCAAGTCGTAACAAGCCGCCCGCCTGAGTGTCGACGATGAACAGTGCCGTGCAACTCCCCCGCCATCCCGCCACTCAGGCGACCGTTTCCAGTCTGCCGCGCCGCGCCGGGCTGGGGCTCAAGACCGAGCATTTTCGCGAGGTCCTGAGCCAGCAGCCCGATATCGGTTTCTTTGAAGTCCATGCGGAAAACTACATGGTCGCCGGCGGGCCGTTCCACCATTACCTGGGGTTGATCCGCGAGCAGTATCCGCTGTCGCTGCACGGTGTCGGCCTGTCGATCGGTGCCGAGGCTCCGCTGGACCCGGCGCACCTGGCTCGCCTGGCCGCGCTGATCGAGCGTTATCAACCCCAAGCCTTTTCCGAACACCTGGCCTGGTCCAGCCATGGTCCGGTGTTTCTCAACGACTTACTGCCCCTGGCCTACGACCGGCCGACGCTGGACCGCGTCTGCGAACACATCGACCAGGTCCAGAACGCGCTACGCCGGCCCATGCTGCTGGAGAACCCGGCGACCTACCTGGAGTTTCGCCAATCGAGCATGGACGAGGCCGAGTTCATTCGCGAAGCGATCCGCCGCACCGGCTGCGGCCTGCTGCTGGACGTGAACAATGTCTACGTGTCGAGCGTCAACCACCGTCGCGATCCGCTGGCCTATATCGATGCCTTGCCACTGCACGCGGTGGGCGAGATCCACTTGGCCGGCTTTGCCGAAGACAGCGACAGCCTGGGCGACCGGCTACTGATCGACGATCACGGCGCGCCGGTCGACAGCGCCGTGTGGGCGCTGTACCTGCGGCTACTGGAGCGCATCGGCCCGACCGCGACCCTGATCGAGCGCGACAACCGGGTGCCGGCCTTTAGCGTGCTGCACGCCGAGGCTCGTCAGGCCGACCAGTTGCTGCATGGCGCAAGGAGGCCGGCATGAATACGCAAGCGACCTTCGCCAGCGCCCTGCTCGACCCCGACCGGCCTTGCCCCGCGGACCTGTATTGCGCCAACGGCGCCGACCCGGCCAGCCGCTTCGCGGTGTACCGCAACAACGTCCTGGGTTCGCTGATCGACGCCCTGGCCGACGGTTATCCGGTGGTCGCGCAACTGGTCGGCGAGGCGTTCTTTCGCGCCATGGCCACGCTCTACGTCAGGCGCTTCCCGCCCGGCAGCGTCTTGCTCAATGACTATGGCCATGACTTCGCCGATTTCATCGGCGCTTTCCCTCCCGCCGCCGGCGTGCCTTACCTGGCGGATGTCGCGCGCCTGGAACGCCTGCGGGTCATGGCCTATCACGCCGCCGACGCCAACCCGGTCGCCCCGGAGCAGATCGCCGCGGTGATGGCCGAACCGCAGGCGCTGGGGCAATTGCGCTTGGCGCTACACCCGTCGCTCAGCCTGCTGCATTCGGACCATCCGGTGGTGGCGCTATGGGCCGCCCATCAGGGCGACGGCGACTGGCAGGCTATCGACCTGACACACCCACAACACGCCCTGGTGCTGCGGCACGGCCTCGACGTCGAGGTGTTCGCCATCGACGCCGGGGCCGCTCGTTTCATCCACTGCCTGCACCGTTCACAGCCCCTGCAAACCGCCGCGGCCGACGCCCTGGCGATCGACCCGGCGTTCGAGCCGAGCCCGAGCCTGGCGCTGCTGATCAGCCGCGGCGCCATCACCTGCCTGTTTCCCCATACCGAGACCTGAACATGAATAGCCCTTGCCCGAACCACAACCCTCTCGCCCGACTGGTGCACCGGCTCGTCCAGTTGCTGGAGAACATTCCCCACGGCCTGATCGCCTTTATCGGGCGTTTCTCCATCGCCGCGGTGTTCTGGAAGTCCGGCCAGACCAAGGTCGAGGGCCTGGCCATCGATCTGTTCTCCGGGACGTTCGAGCTTGGCATGCCGCGCCTGGCCGACTCGACCATTCCCCTGTTCCAGAGCGAATACCGGCTGCCGCTGCTCTCCCCCGAACTGGCCGCGCACCTGGCGGCGTTCGCCGAGCATTTTTTCCCGATACTGCTGCTGGTCGGTTTCGCCACGCGCTTCTCGGCCCTGGCCCTGCTGGGCATGACCCTGACCATCCAGCTCTTCGTCTACCCCGACGCCTACCCGACCCACGGCACCTGGGCGGCGGTCCTGCTGTACCTGATGGCCCGCGGCCCGGGCGCGCTGTCCATCGACCACCTGATCGCCCGCCGCTACCGCTGATCTTTCCCCGCGCCCTGTAGGAGCGCAGCTTGCTCGCGATGGAGGCCAACGATAACGCGGGGTAGCTGAAACACCGCGTTGCGTTGACGTTTTCGCGAGCAAGCTGCGCTCCTACAAGAGCAATGCGCTCAGAGACGGTCGAGGGCCTCGCCGCTGCGCTTGAACCAGTCGATCAGGTAATCGGCCAGGACCTGGGTACGCCGGGGCAGCCCGCCCTGGTACGGGTGCACCAGGTACATCGGCATGCTGCGGGTCTGGTAGTCGCGCAACAGCCCGCGCAAACGACCGTCGGCCAGTTCTGCCTGCAACAGGTAAGACGGCAGCCGGGCGATTCCGGCGCCCACCAGCGCGGCCTTTTTCAACAGGTTGTAGTGATTGCTGGCGAACGGCCCGGACACCCGGACCCGCAGCAATTCGTGCTGCTGGTGATACAGCCATTCCTCACGGCCGCGGTAATGGCTGTTGAGCAGGCAGCGGTGCTCGGCCAGCTCGCGGGGCGTGCGCGGCTCGCCATAGTGTTCGAGGTAAGCCGGGCTGGCGCAGGTCATCTCATGCCAGGCCAGCAGGGGCCTGGCCACCAGCCGCTGATCGTTGGCCACCTCCGAACGGATCGCCAGGTCGAAACCGTCCCGGGACAGGTCGCGGTAGCTGTTGTTCAACTCCAACTCGATCTGTACCTCGGGATACTGCCGGGAAAATTCCAGCATCACGCCATCGAAGAACGTCTCGCCCAGGGACACCGGCACCGTCAGGCGCACCGGCCCGGCCATGTCGTCCTTGAGCCGTGCCAGCGCCTGGCGCGCGCGCTCCACCTGTGCCAGCAGCGCCTGGGCCTGGGGCAGCAAGGCCGCGCCCGCCGCGGTCAGGCTCAGGCGGCGCGTGGTGCGTTGCAGCAGCACCACCGCGAACTGCGCCTCCAGCGCGCTGATGCGCTTGGACAGTTGCCCCTTGCTGCACCCCAGTTGCTGGGCCGCCAGGGTAAAGCTGCCCGCCTCGATCAGCACGGCGAAGGCCGCCAGGTCGTCCACTTCGCTCATGGATTGTTTCCATTTGAAAACCAAAGGTTGCCTATTAGCGCGCTAATCAACAGGAAAAACCAGCACTAGACTGCACCCTCGTTCACCCCACACGAGGATCACTCCCATGAAAATTCTTCTGATCGGCGCCAACGGCACCATTGGCAAAGCCGTCGACAACGAGTTGTCGCAACGTCATGAAATCATCCGCATCGGCCGCAACAGCGGGGATTTCCAGGTGGATATCAGCGACAGCGCCTCGATCCGCGCGCTGTTCGAGAAAACCGGCACTTTCGATGCGCTGGTCTGCGCCGCGGGCAACGTCACCTTCGCGCCGCTGGGCGAGATGAACGAACAGAGCTTCGCCCTGGGCCTGCAGGACAAACTGATGGGGCAGGTCAACCTGCTGCTGATCGGCCGCGAGTTCGCCAACGACGGCGCCTCCTTCACCCTCACCTCCGGCATCCTCAACCGCGACCCGATCCGCAGCGGCGCGTCGGCCGCCCTGGTCAACGCCGCGATAGACGGTTTTGTCCGCGCAGCCGCCATCGAGCTGCCCCGCGGCCTGCGGGTGAACTCGGTGAGCCCGACCGTGCTGGAAGAAGCCATGGACAGCTACGGCCCGTACTTCCGTGGCTACAAGCCGGTGCCCGGCGCCGACGTGGCGCTGGCTTACGCCAAGAGCGTGGAAGGCCTGCAGACCGGCCAGAGTTACATCGTCGGTTGAACGACGTTCTTTCAACGGGCCGCTGCAAGGCCCGTTGCGGCATGCCGTGCGCGCTGGCGCAGCCAGCGTTGCAGCGGTCGCTCGAACCACAGGTGGCACAGCAGGCTGGCCACGATCAGCACGCTGAAAAACAGCAGCAGGCTCCAGGGATGGTAGAACACGGCGCGCCCCGGGAAAAACTTGTCCGCCAGCAGCGCCGCGACAATCTGCAGCGGAAAGTGCAGCAAGTAGGAGGCATAACTGATGTCGCCGAGCCAGGCCAGGCGCCGGGCAAACGGCTCCAGCCAGCGATGGCAGGCGGCAATGGCGGCGACGGTCAGCGGAAACAGCAGGGCGAACTTGATCGACGGCGAATCGGCCCCGAAGGCCGCGAACAGCCACCAGGCGGCCGCACAGGCCAGCGCCATCGCCGCGCCGACCCAACGCCCGGAGAACCGCCGCAATAGCCAGGCGACGCCGACGTACGCCAGGCCGCCGCAGAAGAACCCGAACACCCCCAGGCTGATCTTGTACTGCGCCGGAAAGACCCAGATCGCGACCAGGGCCAGCAACGCGCTGCCCGACAACGGCGCCGGCGTGTAACGCCACAGTAGGAAAAACGCCGCATACAGCAGCACTTCCACCGAGATCGACCAGGCCGGCGCGTTGAACGACCAGCCCTGCTCGAACCCCCAGGCCGGCGCCAGGAACAGGTTCAACAGCCCGTGATACAGGTCGTTGAACGGGTACACGAACCCATGGCCGGTGTAGCCGGCATAGACCTTCTGCAACAGCGCCACGGCAACAAAGGTCGCCAGGTGCAGCGGGTAGATCCGACTGAAACGATCGATGAAAAACTGCCGCCCGGAGAGCTCCCGACGCGCCAGCGCCTGGCCGAACAACCAGAAGAAGATGAAACCGGACAAGCTGAAGAACAGCGATACGGCATCGCCGCCGTGCCGATAGAACAGCGAAAAGACGCTGTACAACGGTTGCTCTTCGCGCAGTAACGGCCCAGGCACGGAGCCCAGGAAGAAAAAGTGCTGCCAATGCCAGAACACCACCGCCAACGCCGCCAGGCCGCGCAAGGCGTCCAGCGCGTACAGGCGTTCAGGGAAGACAGACAGGGATGGCTTCATTCGCGGCGGGCCCGATCCAGGACAGGTGCGCCACTATGCTGGGGCGCCTCGTGCAACTCAAGCACCGGCCCGGGGTACTCAAGCCTTGTGATGAACGGTCAGGCTGCGTAACGTGGCGGCACTTGATTGGAGACCCGACGATGCGCGCCGCCCGTACCCTTGTTTGTATTGCCCTGCTCCCCCTGTTTGCCGGTTGCCAGATGCTGTCGGTGTTCGACGGCCAGTCCCGGACGCCCTCCCAGGCCGGCCAGACCCGCATGCAGGGCACGCTGACCGCGGCCAACGGCCAGTTGCTGTTCAAGCCCTGCGTCGGCGACCAGCGTTATGTGGTCAAGGACGACGCTGGCACCAGCATCCTGCAGGAAGCCGCCAGCCTGGCGGACCAACAAGGCACCTTGTTCGCCGACCTGCGCGGGCATTTCTCGCCGAGCAAGGCCGGCGGCGCCGACAGCGAAGTGGCGCTGAGCCAGCTGTACCGCGTCGAACGCTCCAGCGACGCCTGCGGCGACCCCGACTTCCCGCGCCTGATCCTGCGGGCCAGCGGCAAGACGCCGGACTGGAGCGTCGACGTCAGTGCCAAAGGCATGCGTATCGAGCGCGCCGGCCAGCCCGCCCTGGCGCTGCCTTACCTGGAAGAGCAATTGGGCGACGGCCGTTTCAACCTCAGCAGCGAAGCCAACAACCGCCACGTCGAGCTGTGGGTCGCCCCGCAGCGCTGCGTGGACAGCAAGACCGGCAGCGTGCAGCACCTGACCGCCGAGCTGCGGGTGGACGGCCAGGTCCAGCGCGGTTGCGCGTATTTCGGCGGCGCGCGTAACGACTGAGGCGACGGGCGACCGTTTTAACCTCACGGGGTCCGGGCTTTGCGGCTTATAATCGCCGGTTTGTAAAACCGCCCTGACGCATTGGTGCGTCCCGCGAACCGGACCCTGTCATGTTACGAATCACCGAACTCAAGCTGCCGATCGACCATCCCGATGAAGACCTGCGCCCTGCCATCCTGCAGCGCCTGGGCATCGCCAACGATGACCTGCTCGACTTCACCCTGTTCAAGCGCAGCTACGACGCGCGCAAGAAGTCGTCCGAGCTGTGCTTCATCTACACCCTCGACCTGAACGTTCGCGACGAGGCCCGGCTGCTGCACAAGTTCGCCGACGACCGTAACGTCAACCCGGCGCCGGATGTCAGCTACAAGGTGGTCGGCCAGGCGCCGGCCAACCTGGAGCAACGCCCGATCGTGGTCGGTTTCGGCCCCTGCGGGATTTTCGCCGGCCTGCTGCTGGCGCAGATGGGCTTCAAGCCGATCGTCCTCGAACGCGGCAAGGAAGTGCGCCAGCGCACCAAGGACACCTGGGGCCTGTGGCGCAAAAGCGTGCTCAACCCGGAATCCAACGTGCAGTTCGGCGAAGGCGGCGCGGGGACCTTCTCCGACGGCAAGCTGTACAGCCAGATCAAGGACCCGAAACACCACGGCCGCAAGGTCCTGCACGAGTTCGTCAAGGCCGGCGCGCCGGAAGAGATCCTCTACGTCAGCAAGCCGCACATCGGTACCTTCCGCCTGACCGGTGTGGTCGAGAACATGCGCCAGCAAATCATCGCCCTGGGCGGTGAAGTGCGCTTCGAGCAACGGCTGACCGACGTACTGATCGAAGACGGCCAGCTAGTCGGCGTCGAACTCGCCAGCGGCGAACGGATCCACTCGAAACACGTGATCCTGGCCCTCGGCCACAGCGCCCGCGACACCTTCCGCATGCTCCACGGCCGTGGTGTGTACATGGAGGCCAAGCCGTTCTCCGTGGGGTTCCGTATCGAACACCCGCAGTCGCTGATCGACAGCGCGCGCCTGGGCAAATACGCCGGCCACCCGAAGCTCGGCGCGGCCGACTACAAGCTGGTGCACCACGCCAAGAACGGCCGCTCGGTCTACAGCTTCTGCATGTGCCCGGGCGGCACCGTGGTGGCGGCGACTTCCGAGCCGAACCGCGTAGTCACCAACGGCATGAGCCAGTACTCGCGTAACGAGCGCAACGCCAACTCCGGCATCGTGGTCGGCATCACCCCGGAAGTGGATTACCCGGGCGGCCCGCTCGCCGGTATCGAGTTGCAGGAGCGCCTGGAGTCCCACGCTTTCGTTCTCGGCGGCAGCAACTACGAAGCCCCGGCGCAGCTGGTCGGCGACTTTATCGCCGGCAAGCCGTCCACCGCCCTGGGCAGCGTCGAGCCGTCCTACAAGCCGGGCGTGGCCCTGGGCGACCTGGCCCTGGCCCTGCCGGACTTCGCCATCGAGGCGATCCGCGAAGCGCTGCCGGCCTTCGAGCGGCAGATCAAGGGTTACTCGCTGCACGACGCGGTACTGACCGGGATCGAGACCCGCACCTCGTCGCCGCTGCGCATTACCCGCGACGAGTCGATGCAGAGCCTGAACGTGAAGGGGCTGTACCCGGCCGGCGAAGGCGCCGGTTATGCCGGCGGCATCCTGTCGGCCGGCGTCGACGGGATTCGCATCGCCGAGGCCGTGGCGCGCGATATCCTCGGGATCGAGGCGTAAAAAACCTGTAGGAGCGAGCTTGCTCGCGAAAAGCGTCAAGACAACGCAGTGTTTCAGACACCCAGCGTTATCGTTGGCCTCCATCGCGAGCAAGCTCGCTCCTACAGGGGCGGTTGCGGCTTAGAGGCCGGCGCGCAACACGCTGGCCGGCAACGGTTCACCCCGTTCCACGCTTGCTGCCACGGTCTCGATCAAGGCCGTCAGTTCGTAACCCTGAGCAGCCAGCCAGGCCTGATCGTAATAGGTGGTCGCATAACGCTCGCCGCCGTCGCACAGGATGGCGACAATCGAACCGCTCTCCCCCGCCTGTTTCATCTGCTGCGCCGCCATCAACGCGCCGATCAGGTTGGTCCCGCTGGAACCGCCGACGCGCCGTCCCAGGCGCTGCGCCAGGTAATGCATGGCCGCCAGCGACAAGGCGTCCGGCACCTTGACCATCGCATCGATCACCTTGGGCAGGAACGACGCCTCGACCCGCGGCCGACCGATCCCTTCGATGCGCGAACCGCAATCCAGGCGCAGGCTGGCGTCGCCGCTCTGGTAATAATCGAAGAACACCGAACGCTCGGCATCGGCGCACAGCACCCGGGTGCAGTGCTGGCGATAACGCACATAGCGCCCCAGGGTGGCGGTGGTGCCGCCGGTGCCGGGGCTGGAAATCAGCCATTTGGGCTCCGGGTAACGCTCGAAGCGCAGTTGCTGGAAGATCGACTCGGCGATGTTGTTGTTCGCCCGCCAGTCGGTGGCGCGTTCAGCGTAAGTGAACTGGTCCATGAAATGGCCGCCGCTCTCCCGGGCCAGGCGCTCCGACTCGGCGTAGATCTGCGTCGGGTCCTGCACCAGGTGGCTCTTGCCGCCGTAGAAAGCGATCTGCGCGATCTTTTCCTGGGAGGTAGTGGCCGGCATCACCGCGATGAACGGCAAGCCCAACAGGCGCGCGAAGTAGGCTTCGGAAATCGCCGTCGAACCGCTGGACGCCTCGATCACCGGCGCTCCGGGCTTGAGCCAGCCATTACACAGCGCATAAAGGAACAACGAACGCGCCAGGCGATGCTTGAGGCTGCCGGTGGGGTGGCTGGACTCATCCTTGAAGTACAACTCGATGCCCGGCAGACCCGGCAAGGGCAAGGGAATCAGGTGGGTGTCGGCGCTGCGCTGGAAGTCGGCTTCGATGATCCGGATGGCCTCGCGGGCCCACTGACGGTTGTCGCTCATGGTCTTTTCTCGTTGGCTCGAACGCCACACAGGACGCGCAAAGATGAAATGCACCCGGCACAGGCGAGCCAGGCGCCAGGAAAATCAGGCCCTCGCCCCAGGCACAAGCCTCGGCCTGCCGGGCTTGGGCCGGACATGTTAGGAAACATCCAGCGGCCCTCACAGGTACAGTTATGAAGCAATTGGATACACAACTGCTAGGCTGGTTTTTCGGCAGGCCGCTGCCCTGCTACATATAACAAAAAAGAATATAACTTTTGTTTTAACAACTAACAGTACGGGTTAGGGTGTGCCACCTTCTTAGTTTTTAAATGGAGAGCGACCTTGCCTCTGCGTAGCACTTTCACGCGTTTCTTTCAGTTGGAAGCTGCCAGCGGTCTGTTATTGATTGCCGCTGCCGTGCTTGCCCTGATCATCAACAACTCACCGCTGTCCTGGCTGTACAACGGCCTGCTGGACACCCCCGTGGTCGCCCAGATCGGCGCCCTGAAAATCGCCAAACCCTTGCTGCTGTGGATCAACGACGGCCTGATGGCCATGTTCTTCCTGCTGATCGGCCTGGAGGTCAAGCGCGAAGTCCTCGACGGCCACCTGTCCAAGCCTTCGCAGATCGTCCTGCCGGGCGCCGCCGCCATCGGCGGCATGGTAGTACCCGCGCTGATCTACTGGTTCCTCAACAAGGACAACCCGCCCGCGCTCAGCGGTTGGGCGATCCCCATGGCCACCGACATCGCCTTCGCCCTCGGCGTGCTGGCCTTGCTCGGCAAGCGGGTGCCGGTATCGCTGAAGCTGTTCCTGATGACGCTGGCGATCATCGATGACCTGGGGGCCATCATCGTCATCGCGATTTTCTACTCCGGCGCCCTGTCGACCCTGTCGTTGCTGCTCGCAGCGGCCTGCCTGGTGGCGCTGGTGGCGATGAATCGCCTGGGCGTGGTCAAGCTCGGGCCGTACATGATCGTCGGCCTGATCCTGTGGGTCTGCGTACTCAAGAGCGGGGTCCACGCGACCCTGGCCGGCGTGACCCTGGCGTTCTGCATCCCACTGCGCACCCGCAATGCCGAGCCTTCGCCGCTGCTGAGCCTGGAACATGCACTGCATCCCTGGGTCGCCTACGGCATCCTGCCGCTGTTCGCCTTCGCCAACGCCGGGCTGTCGTTCTCGGGCATCACCCTGGAAAGCTTCACCCACTACGTGCCCATGGGCATCGCCGTGGGCCTGTTGCTGGGCAAGACGGTCGGCGTGTTCGGCCTGACCTGGCTGGCGGTGAAAACGGGCCTGGCCGCCCTCCCCGGAGGCGCCAACTGGGGCCAGGTGCTGGGCGTGGCGATTCTCTGCGGGATCGGCTTCACCATGAGCCTGTTTGTCGGCTCTCTGGCCTTTGTGCCAGGCAGCAGCGAATACGCCGGCATGGACCGCATGGGCATCCTCACCGGCTCGCTCTTCGCCGCCCTGATCGGCTACGCCGTAACGGCCGCGGCCAGCCGCAAGAACCCGCCATTGCCGGCATAACCGCCGGCGTTGCCCAGGCTGAAAACACAAAACCCCGACCAGTTGCCTGGCCGGGGTTTTGTTTTACCGCGGTTAACCCTTAGTGGGCGACGCGGCTGGTGCCGTTGACGCTCATGATGCGCACGCGTTCGCCAACACGGAACACTTCGTTTTGTTCAACTTGTTGTACATAGGCGCGCATGCTGCCGTCGTCTTCACGCACGGTGATTTCCACGCCCTGGGTACGGGTCAGGCCTTCCTCGGTAGCGGAGCCGATCAGGCCGCCAGCCACCGCACCGATGACCGCTGCCACGATGCTGCCCTTGCCGCCGCCGATGGCGCTGCCGCCAACGCCGCCAACCGCCGCACCGGCGAGGCCGCCGATCGGGGTCTTGGTGCCTTCGATCTTCACCGGACGCAGGGATTCGATGGTGCCCATGCGAACGGTCTGTACGCGACGCGCCTCGTCACGGGAGTAGGAGTCACCGGTCAGGTTGGATTGGCAACCAGTGAGCAGCATGGCCATCGTGGAAAAGGAAGCAACCAGCAAAACAGACTTACGCATAGGATCAACTCCAAAGGACAGATAATCATTAAACTCCGCAGCTTGACGCCTGTCACGGCATCGCCCGGATAAAATTGGTTCCATTCAGCAGCAGTACAGACTGCGCGGGGATAAAAAACGCTTCACACGGTAGCGCTTATTTCCCGACTTGCGCCACCGACCAAAGGATTTTCCATGGATTACTTCATCATTGTCGCGACCACCGTTGCCGGCCTGTACTTCCATTGGTGGCTGTATGTGCGAATCAAGCGCTGGATGGATCGGGACCTAGCGCTGTCGCTGGCCGGCGGCGACGAGCAGAAAAAATCCTTCATGTTGCAACAACTGGCGAATGCCCACCGCCAGAAAGTAAAACGCCGGGACCTGCCGCAATGGCTGGAAGCCGCCGCGGCCGGTTATCCCGACGAATGACCCAATTGCCCTTCAGGGCGCCAGACGCTCGCGCGCCCAGTCAGCGCCCTGCAGGCGATAGTTCAAGCGATCATGCAGCCGGCTCGTACGTCCTTGCCAGAACTCGATGCGCTCGGGCAGCAGGCGATAACCGCCCCAGTGTTCCGGGCAATGGGGCTGGGTGTCGCTGAAACGCGCCTCGGTATTCTTGAGCAAGGCTTCCAGCTCGGCGCGATCGGCGATCACCCGGCTCTGCGGCGATGCCCAGGCCCCCAGGCGGCTGCCCAGCGGCCGGACCTGGAAGTAGGCATCCGACTCTTGGGCGCTGACCTTGACCACTTTCCCCTCGATCCGCACCTGACGCTCCAGGGCCGGCCAGAAGAAGGTCATGGCAGCAAAAGGCCGTGCGGCCAGTTGCTGCCCCTTGGCGCTGTCGTAGTTGGTGAAGAAGGTGAACCCCTGCGTATCCAGCCCCTTGAGCAGCAGGATCCGGCAATGGGGGCGGCCCTCTTCGTCAACGGTCGCCAGGGTCATGGCATTGGCCTCGACCGGTGGCTGCTCGGTTTTCACCGCATCGGCGAACCACTGGTGAAACAACGCGAAGGGCTCGACCGGCGCCTGGGCTTCGGTCAGTCCGTCACGGGTGTAGTCGCGGCGCATGTCCGCCAGCCCCTGGGTCATTGCAGCTTCCTTTTGCCTGATGCCTGATGAATCAGTTCTTCGCCTGGTCCGCCGCGACCTTGGCCGAAGCCTTGGCGGTGGTGGTTTTCTTGGCGGCTTCTTTCTTCGCGACAGGCTTCTTGGCCGGGGCCTTTTTCGCCGGAGCGGCTTTCTTCGCCGTGATGGCTTTCTTGCTGGTAGCGGCCGGAGCAGCCGGTTTCACGTCCTGCACGGCAACCAGTTCGGCCGCAGGTGGAGTCGGCTGGTTGTACTTGCTCAGCAGGGCCAGCATGGTGGTGCGCTGAGTGACGATGATTTCCACTCGACGGTTCAACGCACGACCCGCGGCGCTGTCGTTGGCGGCGCGCGGCATGACCGAACCCATACCACGCAGCATCAGGCGGTCGCGCTTCAGGCCGGTCAGGCTGAAAATCGCGGCGACGGACTGGGCGCGGTCGCGGCTCAGCTTCTGATTGTCGGTGGAAGCGCCCGTGGTGTCGGCATGGCCCAATACCAGTACGGAAGTCTTGGCGTCGGTGCCTACGGTCTTGGCCACGCGGGTGAACGGGCTCAGAGTGACCGGCAGCAGCATGGCCGGGCGATCCGGGTTGAACGAGCCGTCGACAGGTGCAATCACCACCAGGTAGTTCTCGCGACGCTCCAATTGCAGGCGGCTGTCCTTGATGGCTTCACGCAGGCGCGGCTCGTAGTCGTCCAGCCAGGCCTGGGTGATTTTCGGGTCCGGCATCGGAATGTCTTTCACGTCCTCCTTGGTCGGAGACGTGGGCTGCTGGTTGAAAGGCCACCACCAGTTGTTGGTCCCGGCCTTGGCAACCTTTGGCGCCGCGGTTGCAGCGTCGGCCTTGGCATCCGCTACCGGCTCCTTGGCTGCGTCCTTGCCCGTCTCCTTGGAGGAGAACGGCCACCACCAGTTAGCGGCTTCGGCCTTGGCGGCAGGCGCCGCAGAGGCAGAGGCGGCCGCCGCTTCGACCTTGGCCGCGGCCGGCGCGGTCGCCGACTTGGCGCTCGTCGCGGCGGCGGACTTGGCATCGGCGGCCGACTTGGCTACCGCGGCGGAAGCTTCGCTGGCAGCCGCCTTGTCGACCGGTTGCGCGACTTCCTTGCTGGCGGCCTTATCGGAACCGAAAGACCACCAGTGGCCACCATCTGCGTCATTTTGTGGAGTTTGTGCACAACCAGTAACAGTGAGGCAAAGTGCCAAGGCTAAGGACTTGTTCGACGACATGGGATATCCACAAAATGAGATAAATAATTACGGTCTCTGAGAACCGTACAAACAGACGCTTGGAAAGTATAAAAGCCACAGGGTTCCTGCCTGCAGCTTTTCAAACATGTTTAAGCAAAAAAGTTCTTAACAGCAACCTTTTTACAGACAATCCGACAAAACCCTCACTAACTTCTGCGCCCGCGGATCCATCAATACATAAGGCCCCAGAGTATTGGTAACGAAACCGAAGGCCACGTCGTACTCAGGGTCGGCAAAACCGATGGAACCGCCCGCCCCCGGATGCCCAAACGCCCGGGCGCCAAGACCGAAGGTGGCGTTGGCCACTTGCGGCTGGTCAAGCATGCAGCCCAGGCCGAAACGAGTCTGGGTCAGCAGGGTCTTGTCCATGCCGACGCTGTGCTCGCGAGTCAACTCTTCCAGCATGTCCGCTTCCAGCAGGCTGCCATCGAGCAGGCCGCTGTAGAACCCGGCCAGGCTGCGCGCATTGCCATGGCCATTGGCCGCTGGCTGTTGCATGCGCCGCCATTCCGGCTTGTTGGTGCTGGTCATGATCGACGGCGGGTTGGTGAACGCGCGGGTGGTCATGGCCGTGGGTTCGCGCATGGTCACTTGCAGCAGGCGCTGCGCGGCGGCATCGCCGACATTGCCCTTGCCCCGGGCGATATGCGCCACACGGTGGAATTCCTCGTCGGCGAGGCCAACATGGAAGTCCAGCCCCAGCGGCCGGGCGACCCGCGCCACGATGGACTCGCCAGGGCCACGGCCGTCGGCCCGACGCAGCAACTCGCCGACCAGCCAACCGTAAGTAATGGCGGCATAGCCATGGCCTTCGCCCGGCGTCCACCACGGAGCTTCCGCCGCCAGGGCATCGACCATGATTTGCCAGTCGTAGAGGGCTTCCGGCGCCAGCAACTCGCGCAGGGCCGGCAGGCCGGCCTGGTGGCACAGCAGTTGGCGCAGGGTGACCGCGTCCTTGCCGGCCGCGGCGAACTCCGGCCAATACCTGGCCACCGGCGCATCCAACTGCAATTTGCCTTCGGCCACCAGTTGCAAGGCCGTGACCGCGGTGAAGGTCTTGGTGCAGGAAAACAGGTTGGCAATGGTGTCGCTGTGCCAGGCTTGATTACCGTCCTTGTCGGCGGTACCGGCCCAGAGGTCGATCACGGTTTCCCCGCCAACCCGGATGCACAGCGCTGCGCCGCGCTCCTGGGGATCCTCGAAGAGTGCCGCGAAAGCTTCGCGCACCGCCTCGAACTTAAGCTCGTAATGACCCTGAATCTGCACCCGTGACTCCCCCAGACCATGCTCTACAAAGTGGTGCGCATTGTTCCAGCCCTTGCGGGTTTTGGGAACAGAAGCGAGCCCGACGAGGGTACGCCGGGAGAATTGTTCAGAAATCGGCGGGCGTTGAACGCAGCGCGGGCCGGCCAGCTTCTATCCCTGAGTGTAGAAGCGGACCGGCCCGCGGCACGATAAAGGCCTGGTTCAGCGATTAATGGCCATTCCCCGAATGTCCACCCGCATGAGCGCGGTCCTGCCCCACGCCTTTGCCATCACGACCCGGCTTGCCACCGTCGGCGGCATGAGCCGCGGCCTTGTCGGCCTGCGCCTTGGCCTTGTCCGCCTCCTTGCCCAACTGGTCCAGGGCCTGCAGGTTGCTCTTGCGCACGCTGTCGACAAAGCCCTGGAACGGCACGTCGGTGATGCCCACTAGGCCGAAATGGCCGTTTTCACCGTCCAGCAGGCGTCCGGTAACCGGTTGATCGAGGTACTGGAACCAGTGCACGCCGACGATCGTGGGTTCGTTCAACGCCTGCTTGAGGAACTGGGCATAGGCCGGGCCACGGTCCTCTTCCCGCGCCAGCTCGGTCACGCCGCCCCAGAACGGTCCGCGATCCCTGGAGCCGAAGTTGAACTCGGTGATCAGCACCGGCTTGTCCAGCACCTTCAACCGAGCGAAGTCGTAACCGTCCTGGGGCTTGAGGGTGTACAGGTTGAAACTCAAGACATCGCAATACTGGGCGCAGGAGGCCACGGCCTCGGGGGTGCTGATGGCGAAGCGCCCCCCCAGCAGCAGGTGGTTCGGCGCATGCCACTTCAGCGAGTCGGAAATGGTCTTGAAGTACGTGTCGGCAAACACCTTCTGGAAGTATTTGAAGTCGGCCTCGATCTCCGGGTGCTCCGGGCTGGGCAGCGGCGGCTCGAAGCCCGGGTCTTCCATCAGTTCCCAGGCGGTCAGGTCGATGCCCCAAGCCTTCGACAAACCTTCCTGGTTGCGGTACTTGTCGCGCAATTGCTTGAGGAACGCCCGTTTGGCCGGCACATCGGTGGTCATGCGCAGCGTGCCGTAGGCCAGGGCATAACGCGCCTTGGGGTCGTCGCCGGGGCCGGCCCAGGCCAGTTCGTTGTCGGCGAAGTAGCCAATCAGCCAAGGATCGTCGCGGTGGTCGCGGGCGGCGATGGCCACGGCGCGTTCGGTGGCCATGGCAAAGCGCGGGTCGAACGGATCGGGCATGCCGCCCCACCAGTCGGTGCCGGTGCTGATGCTGGCGTAGTCGCCGACGATCGACAACGGCAGGGTGTACGGCACCCGGTCGTTCAGGCCCAGGGCCGGCGCGCTCCAGTTACCGATGGTGTTGAAGCCCCAGGCCTGCAGGCGATCCAGGGTATGGCTGGCCCAGCGCTTGGCGTCCAGCGCCGCGGCGGGACACGTTCCGGATGGCGGCTCGGCGCCCTGCCCGGCTGTGGCGTCATGGGCCTCGACCGGTGCGGCATCCGTCACGGCAGCCTTGGTTTCGCCAGCCGACGCGCAAGGGACGCCGTAGGTACGCTGCAGGTTGGCGCCATAGAAGTCGTACCAGCGGCCGGCATTGTAGGCGCGGCCCCGGTCGGCGCCGTTGCCACCTCGGTTGTCGCCCTCGCCGTAATAACCGGCCAGGGGCTCGCCGGCCTCGGGCAGCGCAGCGAACATCCATTCGCGCCCGGCGACGTAGGTCTGGCTGTTGTCCGCCGCGACCGCGTTGACCCCCAGGGAATAGAACGGATGCCCCTGCGGCGTCACCAGGTACCAGCGGCCATCGCGCTTCTCGGTGCGGAAGAAGCCGCTGGCCTTGAAGGTCGGCCCCTTGTTCCAACCGCCGAACGTGTCCAGCGAGGAGCGCTGGCGTTCGGCCAGCCAGGCACTCAATTGTTGTTGTTCCTTGGCCGCCGCGGCCTTGAGTTGCTCGTCGCTGGCGATCTTCTCCGGCCACTTGGCCCGGGTCGACTGGCCATAGGCATCCACCAGCCCGCCATAGGCCGCCTTGAGCGCTGCCTCGCCGTCCTGCACGCCAAAACGTTCGAGCAGGATGCTCTGCGCGACGTTCGGCTGATCCATCGACACCGTCACCGAAACCACCTGGCTGCGATCCAGTTCGCCGTCGCTGCTGGCCAGCAGTACGCGCTGGCCCTCGAATGTCATCGGCATCGGCGGGCCGGCCCTCATGCCCTGGCTCAAGGGCGAACTGGCGACCAGCGGCACCAGCAGGGTCTGCGCCGGGCCGGCCGGCAGGTCGACACGACTGACCAGGGTCTTGCCGTCGTTGCTCTGGATCGTCACGTAGAGGGTCAGGGCCCAATCCATCGCGCTTTGGACGCGCAGGCTCATGACCCCGGATTGCGACCAGTCCCAGGCGCCGGTCTGCGGGGTCAGGCGCAGGCTTGGCCGGGCCACCGGGTTGAACGTCACCCGGCGCAGTACTTCGCCTTCGGCTGTCTGCTCCGCATTGGATTGCGGCAGGCTGGCATCCTGTGTCGCCACCTGCACCACATCGGCAGGCCGGACAAAGTTGAACAGCGTCGTTTGCCCCGGCGCGGCAAGCAGCGGCGTGGCGAACAACAGAGCAAAGACAGCGGGTAACGAACGGCGAATCATATGAACCTGGTGCTCCTTAACGACCGACGAGCGGCCTGTGTGCAATCGCGGGCATGAAGTGGGCAGCGCGGCCGGGCGAGATACCCGCCGCGCTCAGGAAATTTCCCGACGGAACGGCGGCAAGGCATTGAGGATCGCCTTGCCATAACGCTGGGTAACCAGGCGCCGGTCCAGCAGCGTGATGGTGCCGCGGTCCTGTTCGGTCCGCAGCAGGCGGCCACAGGCCTGGACCAGCTTGAGCGAGGCGTCCGGCACCGAGATCTCCATGAACGGATTGCCGCCCCGGGCTTCGATCCACTCGGCCAGCGCCGCCTCCACCGGGTCGTCCGGCACCGAGAACGGGATCTTGGCGATCACCACGTGCTCACAGTAGGCGCCGGGCAGGTCCACGCCCTCGGCGAAGCTGGCCAGGCCGAACAGCACGCTGGAATCGCCACCGTCGACCCGGGCCTTGTGCTTGTTCAGGGTTTCCTGCTTCGACAGGTTGCCCTGGATAAACACTTGGCGGCGCCAGTCGCGGTCGAGGCCATCGAACACGTCCTGCATCTGCTTGCGCGACGAGAACAGCACCAGGGTGCCCCGCGAGCCTTCCACCAGTTCCGGCAGATCACGGATGATCGCCGCGGTGTGGGCCGGCGCATCCCGGGGGTCGGCACGCAGGTCGGGAACCCGCAGCACCCCGGCATCGGCGTGGTGGAACGGACTGGGCACGACTGCCGTCACGGCTTTTTTCGGCAGCCCGGCGCGCATGCGGAAGCGGTCGAAAGTGCCCAGGGCGGTCAGAGTGGCCGAGGTCACCAGCGCGCCATAGGCCACGTTCCACAGATTGCGCCGGAGCATTTCCGCGGCGAGGATCGGGCTGGCGTTGACCTCGATGTCGAACAGCGAACCGCTTTCCGCCAGGGTCAGCCAGCGCGCCATCGGTGGGTTGTCTTCCGGGTCTTCAACGGTGAAGGCGGTCCACAGCTCCCAGTTGCCCGAGGCGCGGGACAGCAGGCTGCCGAACAATGGGTACCACTCCTCGGCCTGGTTGCTGGCGATGCCAATGTTGACCTCGCCGTCCATGCCTTCCTTGAGCAGCTCGGTCAGGCGGGTGAACAGGTCGGTCAGGCGCGAGAAGCCTTTCTTCAGTTCGATGCCCATTTCCCGCACGTGGTCGGGGATCAGCCCGCCGACGAAACGATGGCGCGGCCGCTCGCGGCCTTCCATGTCTTCGCCGGTCTTGAAATCGGCGATCTGCTCGCAAGCGCTGAACATAAACTGCTGCTGGGTCTTGATCTCCCGCGCCAGTTCCGGCACTTGTTCGATCAACTTGCCCAGGTCGCCCGGCAGCGGGTGCTGGGCCAGCAATTTGGTGAGGTTCTTGGCGGTCTGCTCCAGCCAGTCGGCGGTGGAGCGCAGGCGCGTGTAGTGGGCGAAGTGGCCGATGGCCTTGTCCGGCAGGTGGTGGCCTTCGTCGAACACGTACAGGGTGTCGCGCGGATCGGGCAATACGGCGCCGCCGCCCAGGGCCAGGTCGGCCAGGACCATGTCGTGGTTGGTGACGATCACATCGACCTTGCCCATGCCTTCGCGGGCCTTGTAGAAGGCACACTGGCCGAAGTTCGGGCAATGGCGGTTGGTGCACTGGCTGTGGTCGGTGGTCAGGCGCGCCCAGTCGGCGTCTTCCAGGGCGGTGGGCCAGCTGTCGCGATCGCCGTCCCATTTATTGCCGGCGAGCTTCTCGATCATGCTGGTGAAGAGCTTCTGGCTGGCCTCGTCGACCTCGATCTTGAAGCCTTCTTCCTCGAACAGCTGGGCGGTGGCGGTTTGCGCATGGCCTTCCTGCAGCAGCATGTCGAGCTTGGACAGGCACATGTAGCGGCCCCGGCCCTTGGCCAGGGAGAAACTGAAGTTCAACCCGCTGTTGCGCATCAGGTCGGGCAGGTCCTTGTAGACGATCTGCTCTTGCAGGGCGACGGTGGCGGTGGCGATCACCAGGCGCTTGCCGGCGGCCTTGGCGGTCGGGATCGCGGCCAGGCTGTAGGCCACGGTCTTGCCGGTACCGGTGCCGGCTTCCACGGCCACCACGGCCGGGTCGCCGGAACGCCGGCCCTCGTCGTCGGTGTCGATATCACCCAGGACCTTGGCCACTTCGGCGATCATCAGGCGCTGGCCGTAACGCGGTTTCAGGCTCTTGGCTTCGAGAAAACGCGAATAGGCGCCCTGGATCGTGGTTTTGAGTTCGTTGCTGATCATGTTCTTCGGGCGCGAGAAACGCTGGATAAATTTTCAGTGGTTCGGATCGGCCGCTATCATACCCCGCTAATTCATCCCGCGCAGAACGGAGTACCCGAATGACCCCCTTCGCCCTTGTTTACGCCCTGCATGTCCTGGCCGCCCTGGTCTGGGTCGGCGGCATGTTTTTCGCCTGGATGGTGCTGCGTCCGGCGGCGGTGGCGGCCCTCGAGGGGCCGGCACGCCTGAAGCTGTGGAGCGAGGTGTTTCCGCGCTTTTTCGTCTGGGTCTGGGCGGCGGTGCTGCTGTTGCCGGTCAGCGGCGTCGGCCTGCTCCACCTGCGCTTCAGCGGGTTCGAGACCGCACCGCGGTATGTGCAGGCGATGATGGGCCTGTACGTGGTGATGACCGCGCTGTTTATCCGGATTCAGTCGCTGCAACTGCCGGAGCTGCGCCAGGCGGTGGCAGCCGAGGACTGGCCGGCGGGGGCAACGGCCCTGGGCAATATTCGGAAACTGGTAGGGATCAATCTGATCATTGGCCTACTGGTAGTCGCCGTGGCGGCGGCCAGGCCGATATGAAGCATCACGAGCAAGCTCGCTCCTACAGGGATCGTGCAATCTGTAGGAGCGAGCTTGCTCGCAATCATTTTAAAGGCGCTGCACCGTCACCGAGCCTGCCGGCCCTACCGGCCCTGGCTGGCCTTCGGCGCCAGGACGGCCGCTCTTGCCGCCGTCGGCCCGATAGACGAAACAGCCCTTGGACTTGCCCCCGGCACCGGGTTTGCCAGCGGCACCGGCCAGGCCGCCGGCACCGCCGTCGACCCAGACCTTGATCTGCTCTGCCGGGTAATCGCGCGGCAGCTCCACCCGCACCTGGGCGCCCGCCGCTCCCGGCTGGCCGTCGCCGCCGTTATCGCCATCGGCGCCGCGCCCGGCCTGGCCCCAGGTGCAGCCCGGCTCCTCGCCGTTGGCGCCATCGAGGCCGACATACCCCGGCGCACCGGTGCCGCCGCGAGCATCCACCGAGAGCTCCGCGGCCTGCAGCGAAACGATGCGCAACGTCAGGTTGCGCCCGGGCTTGGCGGGTTTCTGGTAGGTCCCGGGAGCCCCGCGGGAAGTGATCTGGCTGCCGGCATCCAGATCGGCATGCTCGACGTTCAGTTGCAGGCCTTGTTCGCCCGGAACGATGGCGATCCGCGCTTCGCGCCCCAGACGCAACTCACCGACCTTGACCTCGGTGATAGTCGACGGAATCAGCAACGTGCCGTAGTCCGCCACTTCCAGACGCTCCAGTTGCAAGCTGCTGGTGGTGTTGGGCAGGCGCATCAGCGAATTGGTCTCGACCGTCACCACCTGGGCCTGGGCCAGAGGGCTGCACAGTGCTGCGAGCAGGCAGAGCTTACGCATGGCTAACCTCCACAGGCTTTGCCGCCTTGAAGGTTTGGAGGTGGAACATGCCGGTCAGCAGGATCTGCAACCGGTCGCGCCAAGGGTGGGCACGCCCCTTGAGGCTGGCGTTGAACAGCAACAGTTCCATCAGGTGGGTCAGCAACAACAGGCTGCCCGCCAGATTGACCAGCAGATGGATCGGATTGACCAGCGGGTTGACCAGATTGGTCAGCACCAGCAACCAGAACAACAGCGTCAACGCCTTGCCCAGCCCCCACAACACCTTCATATGCGCCCCCTTTGCGAGTTTTTCTTTGCGCGCACAGTAACCACTTCCGCGAGGGATAAACCAGAGGGCGGAGAAAATTCTCCGCCCCAGGCAAACCGCCGGCGCGACAAAGGCCGCCGCCCCGGCGTCGGTCGATCAACGCTGGATGTGCAGCTCCACCCGGCGGTTCTGGGCCCGCCCTTCCTCGGTGGCGTTATCGGCAACCGGCTCGCTTTCGCCCTTGCCCTGGCTGGTCAGCTTGCCGGGCGCCAGGCCCTGGCTCAGGAGGAATGCCGCAACGCTGCTGGCACGGCGCTCGGACAGTCTCTGGTTGTACTCGTCCGACCCCTTGCTGTCGGTATGGCCGACGACCTTGATCGCCACGACATCGGCGCTCTGCAGCTTGGGCAACAACGCCTGCAACTGGTAATGGGCTTCGGTGGTCAGCTCCGCCGAATTGAAGGCAAACAGCACATTGCCCTGATCGCTGAGGGTAATCACTTCAGATTGCGCTGCCGGCTCGGCGGCCGGCGGCGTCGCGGCCGGGTATTGCGGCAGCGGACAACCACGATTGTCGACAGGGGTATTGGCCGGGGTATCCGGGCAACGGTCGCGGCGGTCGAACACGCCGTCCTTGTCCTCGTCGCCGTCCTGGGCGTAGCAGATCAAGCCGCCGGTCACCAGACCGAGCGCGGCGCCACCCGCGGCCCAGCCGCCGCTTTCGATGGCTCCCAGGCCGCCGCCCACCAAGCCGCCGAGCAGGCTGCAGACGGGCCACGTACGCTGGTTGAGGGGGGCGGTGCCATCGCTGTGAGTAGCGCAGCCTGTGAGCAGGCTGCCGAGCAGTAGAACCGGCAAGGCGGCTCGCGAAAGAAGACTCATCATGAATGCTCCTGTGTCACCGGCCCATACCGGTCACACAGGAGTAAAGACCCGCATGGGCGGCTGCACAAGCCGCCCATGCCGGGCCGTCAGCGGTTGATTTTGATTTCCGTGCGCCGGTTCAGCGCGCGACCGTCGGCCGTCTTGTTATCCGCAACCGGTTGGCTCTCGCCGGCGCCGGCCACCGAAACGAAGCTGCTACGCGGCACGCCCGCGCTGATCAGGTACTCGGTCACCGAGTGCGCGCGTTTCTCCGAGAGGCGCTGGTTGTAGGCGTCGCTGCCCACGCTGTCGGTGTGCCCGGTCACCCGCAGTTGCGCGCTTGGCGCTTCCTGTTTCAGGCGCGTGGCGATGGTGTCGAGCTTGGTCTTGTCGGCACCGGTCAGCTTGGCCGAGTCGAATTCGAAGTGGACGTCACGGATGACAATGGTTTCTTCCTTGACGACCACGACCTCCTCGACCACGGCTACAGGCTCGGGCGGGCAACCGTTGGCGTCCACCTGCACGCCTTTAGGGGTGCCCGGGCACTTGTCGCGGCTGTCCGGCACGCCATCGCCGTCTTCGTCGCCATCGCCGTGCACCCAGCAATAACCGGCCGCGACACCCGCCCCCAGCAGGGCGCCGTAGCCCGCCCAAGACGAGCTTTCGATCGCGCCCAGCGCGGCCCCGCCGACACCCCCGACAACCGCGCAGGTTGGCCAATCGGTTTTCTGCAAACCTGCGCAACCAGTCAACACACTGGTTAGCAGAACCAAGGGTAATGCTGTCCGAACTATGCTCATCTAGTTTTCTCCTGAGGGAATCGGCTTGGAACCGATTGGAGGAGTAAAGACTGGGGTTTAAATCTGCGCCAGCCAGGGGACGCCGCGCTTTTCGCCTTCGTCGGCCCGCAAACGCCTGTCATTTCAGACAAAACGGCTCTAGGCCCGGGAGTCCGGGCAGGCTAGTCTTGGCCATTCAACGATTGAGGAACGTCGATGACCGCAGGTATTTCTTCGCGCACGCCCCAGCAGGCCCTCGCCGCCCTGCTCGACCGTTACGCTCCGCGCCAGCTGCTGCTGATCGGCGCCAGCGGGTTTCCGGCCCTGGAGGCATTTCGCCAGGCCCACCCCGACACTGTCATCGCCCTGGCCACGCCCGGTCCGTTGCCGGCGGAACTGGCGGCGCGCCGCTTCGACCTGGCGCTGGCGGTCGACTGCCTGGAGCACCTTTCCAAGCGCGACGGCCTGAACCTGCTCGGCGGCATTCGCAACCTCAACGCCAGCCGCATCGCGGTACTGGCCGACCTGAACGCCTGCGGCTGGCAGGAAACCGACTTCTTCTCCCTGGCCCTGCAAGCCAGCGAGCGTTTCCAGCGCGACGACCAGGTCCTGACCCTGTTCACCTACGATCTGCTTGAATACAAACAAGTGCCCGACTGGCTCAACGCCCGGTTCTGGGCGAATCCGGAAAACTTCGGGAAGTACTGGTGGTAATGCAATGAGCACTTCTATTTGTCCCTGCGGCAGCGGCAACCTGCTGGACGCCTGCTGCGGCCACTACCACGCCGGCCACCCCGCGCCCTGCGCCGAGGCCTTGATGCGCTCGCGCTACAGCGCCTATGTGCTGGGCCTGGTGGATTACCTGGTGGCCACCACCCTGCCGGCGCAACAGGCCGGCCTGGACCGCCAGTCCATCGGCGACTGGAGCGCGCAAAGCACCTGGCTGGGGCTGGAGGTCGAGAGCTCGGAAGTCTTCGGCGGCCAGCCGGAACACGCCTTCGTCACCTTCACCGCGCGCTGGCACGACAGCAACGGCGAACACAGCCACCGCGAACGTTCGTCCTTCGTGCAGAACAGCGGGCACTGGTTTTTCATCGACCCCACCGTACAACTCAAGGTCGGCCGCAACGATGCCTGCCCTTGCGCCAGCGGGCAGAAATTCAAGAAGTGCTGCGCCGGCTACTTCAGCAGTTGACCCACGCCCGGGCGGCCCCTTGCTTCGGCTCCACCGTTGCTAGACTGGGGGTTCACACGGAGTAATGGCATGGTCGCTCAACTGCGCGCACTACGGACCCTCGGGCTGCTCACGGTACTGGCGCTTTCAGGGTGCGCCTCATGGTTCGCCGACGACGCCCCCGACCCACAGGTGCATCTGGTCAAGGTCGAGGTCATCAAGGCGAACATGCTCGAGCAGCGCTTTCGCCTGCACTTTCGCGTCGACAACCGCACCGACGCCGACCTGACCGTGCGCCACCTGGAATACCGGATTCATCTCGGCGACGTCTTGCTGGCGGAAGGCGAACACGAACACTGGTTCACCGTCGGCCCCAGGCACAGCGCCTACTTCCAGGTTCCCGTTCGCGCCAACCTCTGGCCCCAGGTGCGCCAGGTGCTGAAATGGTTGAAGGAACCGCAGAAACCTATCCCCTATCGTCTGGAAGGCGTGCTGGAAACCGGATTATTCATCGGTCATGACGTGCACCTGACGCGCAAAGGCGAGATAATTCCCGCCGATATTATTCCGGAGCAACCTCGATGACCCAGCAACCCCATGTCCATGGCCCTGACTGCAACCACGATCATGAGCACCACGATCACGACCACGGCCATGTTCACGGTCCGCACTGCAACCACGCTCACCAGGAGCCGGTGCGCAACGCCCTGAAAGATGTCGGCCGCAACGACCCTTGCCCTTGCGGCAGCAGCAAGAAATTCAAGAAGTGCCACGGCGCCTGATGTCGTAACGCCCTGCCTTTATCTTCCGTAGGAGCGAAGCTTGCTCGCGATCAGAACGTCTGCCACCGCAAGGTCCGAGTCGCCTGCATCGCGAGCAAGCTTCGCTCCTACAGGGTCACGGGCAGGATCTGTCGGGTCGTGGTGACTGTCGCGTACTCGCCATGCAAGTTACCCAGCGACATCGCATGCACCTCTTCGGCGCTGTGGGCCTGGCCGAAAAAATCGGCCTTGTCGAAGGTGTAGCAGGCGTCCTCCACCACCCAGGTGTCGAACCCCAGGTTGCCGGCGGTCCGCGCCGTCGACTCCACCGAGTTGTTCGTCGCCACGCCGACGATCACCAATTGGCCGATCCCGGCCCTGCGCAAATCGGCCTCCAGGGTCGTCGCGCAGAAAGCATCCGGCACCTGCTTCTGAATCAGTGCCTCGCCCTCTTGCGGCATGAACCGCTGCTGGAACTCCACCCCCGACTGCCCCGGCCAGAACACCGACTGTTCACTGCGGGATAGATGTTGCACATGCACCAACGGCCGCGACGTCTGGCGCCAGTACGCCAGCAGTTCGGCGATGCGATCCTCAGCCTCGGGGTTGTTGCGCCGTCCGAGCCGGGGCTGGAGGATGCCCTGTTGCTGATCGATCAGGATCAATACCGCGTTGGCCTGAAGCTGCATGCTGATTTTTCTCGTGTGGGCTCATTGAATTCCACGCACTTCAACATCACCTCAACAGACAGGCAAGCCGTCGAACGTAGACCGGACGACCGAATACCGTTGTTGGCTGTCCGTAACAGAATGCCCTTTTCGTTTATCTGGAGAGTTCCATGATCGATCTGTATTACTGGACCACCCCCAACGGCCACAAGATCTCCCTGTTCCTCGAGGAAGCCGGCCTGCCCTACAACGTGCACCCGGTCAACATCAGCCTGGGCGAGCAGTTCAAGCCCGAATTCCTGAAAATCGCGCCGAACAACCGCATCCCGGCCATTGTCGACCATCAGCCGGCCGACGGCGGCGCCCCGCTGTCGCTGTTCGAGTCCGGGGCAATCTTGCTGTATCTCGCGGAAAAGACCGGGCAATTCCTGCCCAAGGACCTGCGCGGCCGCCAGGAAGCCTTGCAATGGCTGTTCTGGCAAATGGGCGGCCTGGGGCCGATGGCCGGGCAGAACCACCATTTCAGTCGGTTCGCCCCGGAAAAGATCCCTTACGCGATCAAGCGCTACGTCGATGAAACCGCGCGGTTGTATGGCGTGCTGGACCGACGCCTGGCGGACCGCGATTTCGTCGCCGGCAGCGAATACAGCATCTCTGACATGGCGATCTATCCGTGGATCGTCTCCCACCAGTGGCAAAGCCAGAACCTGGACGACTTCCCGCACCTGCAACGCTGGTTCAACCGCATCCTCGATCGCCCGGCGACCGGGCGCGCCTACGCCATCGTGCAACGGATCAACCCGCCCAAAGCCTGACACCGGCGTCCATTCCCACCCTCTTCCAGCCACGGCCGACGCTGCCCCGAACGCCAAACCCGGCGCAGCGTCCAGCCGCCGGTTCGCGTCGCGCCCGGACTATTTGTCCGGTCGCGCACAAATACCCGCTGCCCCCGCTTGCGCGGCACTCGCCTGCTCACTAACGTAGCGCCTTTATCGACGCTACCCCCCGCAGGAGCTTTGCCATGGCCTCGCCAGCCTTCTCACAATTTCTTCCCCGGTTCGGCGTTGCCGCGGCAGTGGCCGGCGTTCTCAGCCTGGCCGGTTGCCAGTCATGGAACACCCAGGACAGCCTGCCGCCGACGTCCGGCGTGCAACCGCTCAAGGGCCTGGCCCAGAACGTTTCGGTCCGGCGCAATGCCATGGGCATGCCGCTGATCGAAAGCAGCAGCTTCCACGATGCGCTGTTCGCCCTGGGCTACGTGCACGCCAGCGACCGGATCAACCAGATGGTCACCCTGCGCCTGCTGGCCCAGGGCCGCCTGGCCGAGATGTCCGGTGCCGAGGCGCTGGACGTCGACCGCTACATGCGCGCGGTCAACCTGAAAAACAGTGCCGGCGAGCTGTACAAGGCTTCTTCCCCACGGATCAAGCGCTTCTTCGAGGTCTACGCCCGCGGGGTCAACGCCTACCTGTTCCGCTACCGCGACAAGCTGCCGCCGGACCTCGCCGCCACTGGCTACAAACCCGAATACTGGAAACCGGAAGATTCGGCGCTGATCTTCTGCCTGCTGAACTTCAGCCAGTCAGCCAACCTGCCGGAAGAAATCAACGCCCTGGTGCTGGCGCAGAAAGTCGGCGCCGACAAGCTGGCCTGGCTGACCCCGAGCTATCCGGACGAGCCTCTGCCGCTGGCCGAGAGCGACAAGCTCAAGGGCCTCAACCTGAATATCCCGGGCCTGGCCGACATCAGCAGCGCCGCCGGCAAGCTCGGCGAACTCAACCCGCTGAGCGCCACCGGCGCCAGCAACTGGGCCATCGCCCCGCAGCGCAGCCGCAACGGCCGCAGCCTGCTGGCCAGCGACAGCCAGTCGCCAGCGTGGAACCTGCTGCAGATCCGCGCGCCCAAATACCAGGCCGCGGGCGCGTCGATCGCTGGCCTGCCGATGATTCTCCAGGGCTTCAACGGCAAGGTCGCCTGGAGCATGAGCTCGGTCGTCGGCGACAACCAGGACCTGTTCCTGGAAAAACTCAAGCGCCAGGGCAACGCGCTGTATTACGAGGCCAACGGCAAATGGCTGCCGGCCGTGGTGCGCAACGAAACCTACTTCGTCAAAGGCCAGCGGCCGATTCGCGAGGCGGTCTATGAGACCCGGCACGGCGCCCTGCTCAACAGTTCGAGCAACCTCAACGCCGGCTACGGCCTGGCCCTGCAACAGCCGGACCTCAAAGACGACAAGAGCCTGGACGCGTTCTTCGACCTGACCCGGGCGCAGAACGTGGAGCGGGCTTCCGACGCCAGCCGCGAGATCCGCGCCATCGGCCTGAACATGCTGTTCGCCGATGCCAGCCATATCGGCTGGCAGGTCACCGGCCGCTTCCCCAACCGCCGTGAGGGCGAGGGCCTGCTGCCGTCGCCGGGCTGGGAAGGCCGTTACGACTGGGACGGTTACGCCGACCCGATGCTCCACCCCTACGACCAGGACCCGGCCCAGGGCTGGCTCGGCACCGCCAACCAGCGGGTCATCCCCCACGGCTACGGCATGCAGCTGTCCAACTCCTGGTACTACCCAGAACGCGGCGAGCGCCTGGCCCAACTGGCCGGCAGCGGCAAGCACGACGGCCGCAGCATGATCGCCATGCAATACGACCAGACCACCCCCTTCGCCGCCAAGCTCAAGAAGATGTTCGAAGCGCCTGGCATGGCCCAGCCGCTGAAGAAAGCCATCGACGCCCTGCCCGAAGCGGACCGCGGCAAGGCCCGCGAAGCCTACAGCCGGTTGATGGCGTTCGACGGCAAGCTCAGCCCGGTGTCCGCCGACGCGGCGATCTACGAGCTGTTCCTGCAGGAAAGCGCCCGGCAGATCTTCCTCGACAAGCTGGGCCCGGAGTCCAGCCCGGCGTGGCGCGCCCTGGTCGCCAACGGCACGCTGTCCTACTCGGCTCAGGCCGACCATCTGCTCGGCCAGGAAGACAGTCCGTTCTGGGACGACAGCCGCACCCCGCAGAAAGAAGACAAACCGGCGATCCTCGCCCGCAGCCTGGCCGCCGCCATCAGCGTCGGCGAACGCCAACTGGGCGGCGACCGCCGTTCCTGGCAATGGGGCAAGCTGCACAGCTACAGCTGGAAAAACGCCAGCGGCCAGACGATTCGCGGCCCGTTGGCGGCCGGGGGCGATCACGCCACCCTGAACAGCTCGCCTTACCCCTGGGGGCAGGACTTCAACGCCACCCAGGCCCCGGCGCTGCGCCTGATCGTCGATTTCGGCCAGGGCGAACCGCTGAGCGTGATGAACAGCAGCGGGCAATCCGGCAATCCGGCCAGCCCCTACTACCTGAACGGCATCGATGCCTGGCTCAAGGGGCAGTATCAGGGCTTGCCGTTGCAGCCGCAGAACTTCGACCGTCTCTACGGCAAGACCCGCCTGACCCTCACCCCGGGCAAGTAGCCCTGCACCGCCCGCCCCTCGCCTGAGGGGCGGGCCGGCCCTTGCGCCCTTCAATCTTTCCTCCCCTCGTTTTCTCGGGCCGAACAACCCGCGCTCTATTGATGCATGGCCTGCGGCACGCTCCTTTTCAGGGCAGGGCCGGCCCATGACGCGCGCGTGCACCACCTTTTAAAACACCTGTTCGGGACTCTGGTTCGGAAATTGCTACTTTCATTGAGTCTGACGCTTTGCAGTAACAGTACTAATGCGCCACGAGCGCTCATATTGGTTTCCAGGGATTTAATAATGAAAAAAGCATTGCTGACCCTTTCTGCACTGGCTCTCTGCATGGCCGCCGGCTCGGCGCTGGCCAAGGAATACAAGGAACTGCGCTTCGGCGTCGACCCGTCCTACGCACCGTTTGAATCCAAGGCCGCCGACGGCAGCCTGGTCGGCTTCGACATCGACCTGGGCAATGCCATCTGTGCCGAACTGAAGGTCAAGTGCAAATGGGTCGAAAGCGATTTCGACGGCATGATCCCGGGCCTCAAGGCCAATAAATTCGACGGCGTGATCTCGTCCATGACCGTCACCCCGGCCCGCGAGAAAGTCATCGACTTCTCCAGCGAGCTGTTCTCCGGCCCGACCTCCCTGGTGTTCAAGAAAGGCTCCGGCCTGAGCGAAGACACCGCCTCGCTCAAGGGCAAGACCGTCGGCTACGAGCAGGGCACCATCCAGGAAGCCTACGCCAAGGCCGTGCTGGACAAGGCCGGGGTAAAAACCCAGGCCTACCAGAACCAGGACCAGGTGTATGCCGACCTGATTTCCGGGCGTCTCGATGCCTCGATCCAGGACATGCTGCAAGCCGAGCTGGGCTTCCTGAAGTCGCCGCAAGGCGCCGACTACGAAGTGAGCAAGCCGGTGGACAGCCCTCTGCTGCCAGCGAAGACAGCTGTCGGTATCTCGAAAGGTAACATAGAGCTCAAGGCGCTTCTGGATAAAGGTATCAAAGCGTTACACGATGATGGCACCTACGCCACCATTCAGAAAAAGCACTTTGGCGATCTGAATCTCTACAGCGGTAAATAAGCGCCTGGCGCCCATCCTCGATGGGCGCCTTTTTGATCGCCACAGGTCTCTGATTTATGTTCGAAGAACTTTTGCAAACCCTTGGGCTTTCCGCCTTCAGCCTCAAGGGGTTCGGTCCGTTGCTGCTGGAAGGCACCTGGATGACCATCAAACTCTCGGTCCTGTCGCTGCTCCTGAGCGTCTTGCTCGGCCTGATCGGCGCCAGCGCCAAACTCTCCCGGATCGGCCTGGTGCGCCTGCCCGCCCAGCTCTACACCACGCTGATCCGCGGCGTGCCGGACCTGGTGCTGATGCTGCTGATCTTCTACAGCCTGCAAACCTGGCTGACGTCCTTCACCAATTTCATGGAATGGGAATACATCGAGATCGACCCATTCAGCGCCGGGGTGATCACCCTGGGCTTCATTTACGGGGCGTATTTCACCGAAACCTTCCGGGGCGCGATCCTCGCCGTGCCGCGCGGCCAGATCGAAGCCGCCACCGCCTACGGCCTCAAGCGCGGCCAGCGCTTTCGCTTCGTGGTGTTCCCGCAGATGATGCGCTTCGCCCTGCCGGGTATCGGCAATAACTGGATGGTGATGCTCAAGGCCACCGCGCTGGTCTCGATCATCGGCCTGGCCGACCTGGTCAAGGCCGCCCAGGATGCCGGCAAGAGCACCTACCAGCTGTTCTACTTCCTGGTGCTGGCAGCCTTGATCTACCTGGTCATCACCAGCGCGTCCAACGTGGTCCTGCGCTGGCTCGAACGCCACTATGCCGCGGGCTCGCGGGAGGCCGTGCGATGATCGAGCTCCTGCAGGAATACTGGCGCCCCTTCCTCTATAGCGACGGCTACAACATCACGGGCCTGGCCATGACGATGTGGCTGCTCAGCGCCTCGATCTGCATCGGCTTCCTGGTGTCGATCCCGCTGTCCATCGCCCGCGTCTCGCCCAAGCGCTACATCCGCTGGCCGGTGCAGTTCTACACCTACCTGTTTCGCGGTACGCCGCTCTATATCCAGCTGTTGATCTGCTACACCGGGATCTACAGCATCGCGGCAATCCGCGCCCAGCCGGTGCTCGACGCGTTCTTTCGCGACGCCATGAACTGCACCATCCTGGCCTTCGCGCTGAACACCTGCGCCTACACCACGGAGATTTTCGCCGGGGCGATCCGCAGCATGGCCCACGGCGAGGTCGAGGCGGCCAAGGCCTACGGCCTCAGCGGCTGGAAGCTGTACGCCTATGTGATCATGCCGTCGGCCCTGCGCCGCTCGCTGCCCTACTACAGCAACGAAGTGATCCTGATGCTGCACTCGACCACCGTGGCCTTCACCGCGACCATCCCGGATGTGCTGAAAGTCGCCCGCGACGCCAACTCGGCGACCTTCATGACCTTCGAGTCCTTCGGCATCGCCGCACTGATCTATCTCACCGTGACCTTCGCGCTGGTCGGCCTGTTCCGTCTCGCCGAACGCCGCTGGCTGGCCTTCCTCGGGCCAACCCACTGACAAGGCAAACCCTCACCCATGCGCCACCAGACCCATGATCTGCTCGCCCCCGTACCGGGGACCGCGCGCCAGATCCACAGTTTTCACTTCGGCCCCGAGCAGGCCGAAGGCAAGATCTACATCCAGTCGTCGCTGCACGCCGACGAACTGCCGGGCATGCTTGTGGCCTGGCACCTCAAGGCACGCCTGGCGCAGCTGGAAACCCAGGGCCGCCTGCGCAGCGAGATTGTCCTGGTGCCAGTGGCCAACCCGGTCGGCCTGGAACAGGTGCTGATGGATGTACCGCTGGGCCGCTACGAGCTGGAAAGCGGGCAGAATTTCAATCGCTGGTTCCTCGATCTCGGCGACGAGGTCGGCAACGACGTCGAAGGCCAGTTGAACGACGACCCGCGGCACAACCGCGAGCTGATCCGCGCCAGCCTGCGCAAGGCCCTGGCGCAGCAGACCGCTGGCACCCAGCTGCAATCCCAACGCCTTGCCCTGCAGCGCCTGGCCTGCGACGCCGACATGGTGCTGGACCTGCATTGCGACTTCGAAGCCGTGGCCCATCTGTACACCACGCCCGAGGCCTGGCCGCAGGTCGAGCCGCTGGCCCGCTATATCGGCTCCGAGGCCAGCCTGCTGGCCACCGACTCCGGCGGCCAGTCGTTCGACGAATGCTTCACCCTGCTCTGGTGGCAATTGCAGCAGCGCTTCGGCGAGCGGTTCGCCATTCCCCAGGGCAGCTTCTCGGTCACCGTCGAACTGCGCGGCCAGGGCGACGTCAACCATGGCCTGGCCAGCCTCGATTGCCAGGCATTGGTGGATTACCTGACCCATTTCGGCGCCATTACCGGCGAGGCTCCGGCCTTGCCCGAACTGCCCTACCCGGCGACGCCATTGGCCGGCGTCGAACCGGTGAGCACGCCCGTGGGCGGCCTGCTGGTCTTCACCGCCCTGCCGGGGGAGTACCTGGAAGCCGGGCAGCAGGTGGCCGAAGTCATCGATCCGATCAACGACAGCGTCACGCCCATTCACTGCAGCGGCGCCGGCCTGCTCTACGCCCGCTCGCTGCGCCGCATGGCCACGGCCGGCATGGTGGTCGCCCATGTCGCCGGCCGCGAAGCCTATCGCAGCGGTTACCTACTTTCGCCTTGAGGATGCATGCCATGTACAAACTGACCATTGAAGGCCTGCATAAATGCTACGGCGACAATGAAGTGCTCAAAGGTGTTTCGCTCAAGGCGAAGACCGGCGACGTGATCAGCCTGATCGGCGCCAGCGGCTCGGGCAAGAGTACCTTCCTGCGCTGCATCAACTTCCTCGAGACCCCGGACGACGGCGCCATGAGCCTGGACGGCCAGCAGATCCGCATGGTCAGCGACCGCCACGGCATGCACGTGGCCGACGCCGACGAACTGCAACGGATCCGCACCCGCCTGGCCATGGTGTTCCAGCACTTCAACCTGTGGAGCCACATGACCGTGCTGGAAAACATCACCATGGCGCCGCGCCGGGTGCTTGGCGTCAGCAAGCACGAAGCCGAGGAGCGCGCCCGGCGCTACCTGGACAAGGTCGGCCTGCCCGCCCGCGTGGCCGGCCAGTACCCGGCCTTTCTCTCCGGCGGCCAGCAACAGCGGGTGGCGATTGCCCGCGCCCTGGCGATGGAACCGGAAGTCATGTTGTTCGACGAACCCACCTCGGCCCTCGACCCGGAGCTGGTGGGCGAAGTGCTCAAGGTGATCCAGGGCCTGGCCGAGGAAGGCCGGACCATGATCATGGTCACCCATGAAATGAGTTTCGCGCGCAAGGTCTCGAGCCAGGTGCTGTTTTTGCACAAGGGCCTGGTGGAAGAGGAAGGCGCGCCCGAAGAGGTGCTGGGCAATCCGAAGAGCGAGCGCTTGCAGCAGTTTCTCAGCGGCAACCTGAAGTAAGCCCCGCCGCCAGACGAAGGCCAGCCCGCCGGAACCTTACAGGTCCCGGCGGGCTTTTTCATGGGTTAGGTATCGTTCAGGCGACGGGAGCGGGAGGAGGCTCGTCCGGCAGGGTCGGTTCGCCAGGTTCCGTCGGCTCGGTGGGTTGCGGGTAGTCCGGGTCGGGTTGACCGGGAATTCCCCCCGCGACGCTGGGGTGCGCCAGCAATGACCAGGCCAGGACGCCGACCTGATTGGGCTCAAGCCTGGCAAGGGTGGCGCTTATAAGCGGATCGATCTTCATGGGGCACTCCTGAGCAAAGCACGGTCCGCATTGCGCAAACCGGGGCAGTCCTCTGGTTAGAGTGCCTGCCCGCCAAGGAATTCCCGCTATTGGTCAGATGGCATCAGGTACGCGGCAGGGTCACGCCACGCTGGCCCTGGTATTTGCCGCCACGGTCCTTGTAGGACACTTCGCACTCTTCGTCGGACTCCAGGAACAGCATCTGCGCCACGCCTTCGTTGGCGTAGATCTTCGCCGGCAGGGTGGTGGTGTTGGAGAACTCCAGGGTCACGTGGCCTTCCCACTCAGGCTCGAGCGGCGTGACGTTGACGATGATGCCGCAGCGGGCATAGGTGCTCTTGCCCAGGCAGATGGTCAGCACATTGCGCGGAATACGGAAGTACTCGACGGTGCGGGCCAGGGCGAAGGAGTTGGGCGGAATGATGCAGACGTCGCTCTTGACGTCGACAAAGCTGCCGGCATCGAAGTTTTTCGGATCGACGGTCGCCGAGTTGATGTTGGTGAACACCTTGAACTCATCGGCGCAGCGCACATCGTAGCCGTAGCTCGAGACACCGAAGGAAATCAGCCGCTCCGCGCCTTCGCCACGCATCTGGCGCTCCACGAAAGGCTCGATCATGCCGTGCTCTTGCGCCATGCGGCGAATCCACTTGTCCGATTTGATGCTCATGGCGGGTGTCCTGAAATAGCGAGGTGGAAAAATTCTGTCCGGCATCTTACCGGGGTGCGCCCGCGGGTTCAAAGTCTGGGCCGCTTTTCTCGCTGCAAGCCGCATGACCTGTGGGCTGGAGACCATGTGCAACACCGCCAGTCACTAAAAGCGCGAATCCTTCGCAAAGAACATTGGCAGGTTCCGGAAAAAGGGTTAAGGTGGCGCCACTGTGCTGCTTGTGTCACTGAGAATCTCTACACGATGTTGAATTTCGATCCAACCATCTCCAAGAATTTTTCCTGCTCTTTGCACTCAGTCTCGGCCAGGGCTTTTCCTGAGTCGCAGTTAACTTTGTCCAAGGAGATACACCATGTCTAATCGCCAAACCGGTACCGTTAAGTGGTTCAACGATGAAAAAGGCTTCGGCTTCATCACTCCACAATCCGGTGACGACCTGTTCGTACACTTCAAAGCTATCCAATCCGACGGCTTCAAAAGCCTGAAAGAAGGCCAACAGGTTTCTTTCATCGCTACCCGCGGTCAGAAAGGCATGCAAGCTGAAGAAGTTCAAGTTATCTAACTTGTACTGAAACAGTAAAAAAGCCCCGCCCTCAAAGCGGGGCTTTTTTGTGCCCGGGTGTTTTTGCCCGCGGCACCTACGCACTATGATCCGCCCCCTCGGACAACAACATGGAAACAGCAGGATGCCGTTCAAACACTGGAAGTTCTTGAGCGTCGCGGCTCTCGCGCTCGCTGCCCCTCTCGCGCTCGGCGCAGCCCCTCTCCCCGCCCACCCTACGGTCATCGTCAGTATGGACAGCGGCGCCAGCTACATCGCCATGGACGCCAAACAACAGCCCCAACTGCACCACGCGGTTCTGCTGGAGCTCTCCAGCGCCCACCGTTGCGGGAGCAACGAGGTTTACCTCACACCTGAATCCATCGGCGTTCCCAGCGAGTCGTTTGGCCAGGTCCTGGAGGAGGTCCAGCAACTGATCGACGACCAGACCCCACTCCTGCTGACGCTGTCGCAGTGCGAAGGAAAGCGGGCCTTTTTCGAACAGGTTCGGCCCTGCACCGCCCAGGAATGCGCTGAACTCACGGCCTCCCTGGTCGACGGCAAACTCTACCTCGACGAACACTACGCTCCGACAGGCAAAGGCCAGGCCTCGTACTTCCTGGCCATGCCAATGCCTTACGACAAGCAGCAGAAAGCCTGGAGCGCGAAAGTCTTCTATGTCGAATCAGCCACCCTGCGCCGGGACTATTTCGTCAGCGCCGAGGATTTCGTTTCGGGCAAGGCCGTGCACGCCTCGAAAACCTATTACCCGGATGGCCAGGTCGGCCAGAGTGTTCGCTATGACCCCGACGGCAAACGCCAGGGCGAGGCCCTGACCTACTCTGAAAGCGGTGTCGTCGTCGAACGCTCCAACTACCAGGACGATCTTCTTGAAGGCTGGCAAACCACCTACCACGACAATGGAAAGGTCGCCGAGTCCTACAACTGGCACCAGGACAAACGCGTCGACGGCGAATACCTGGAATACGACGAGAACGGCAAGCTGGTTGGCCGAATCACTTACCGCGCCAATCTACCGGACGGCCCGATAACCAGTTACTACCCGGATGGCCGAATCAAGGACAGCGGGCAGTTCGTTGCGGGCAAGAAAGTCGGCCCCAGCCCGACCTACTACCCGGACGGCACGCTGGAAAGCACGACCGATTACGTCGACAACCAACCCCAGGGCTGGCAAGTCCAGTACCACCCCAACGGGAAGGTGAAACAGAAACAGTTCAACGACGAACACGGCACCCAGCGCAGCTACGCCACCTGGAACGAACAGGGCGTGCAAACGCTGCAATGGCAATGGGACGAACAGCACCGCGAGCAGGGCGACTTCAAGGAGTGGTACGACAACGGCACGCTCAAGGACCACAAGGTCTACAAGGACGCGAAACTCGAAGGCCCGGCCATGACTTGGTATGAAAATGGCCAGATGGAATCATCCACCGACTATATCGATGGCAAAGAGCAAGGCTGGATGCGCCTCTGGAACCAGGACGGCAGCCCGCAAAGCGCCTGCCAGTATCAGGCAGGCGTTCGAGCGTCCTGCAGCTGAACCCTATAGAACGCGGCCGACCGACCCACTGCTCCCCGGCCGTCAAAACGGCCCCGCACGCCCATACTGCACAAAACCTTACCAGGTCACGCCAAAGCCCGCGGTGTAGCGGGTCTTGTTGAGGTCGCTGTCCTTGGTGCCGCTGATGATGTCGCGCTCGGCCTTGAGGTTGAGCGAGGCCCAGTCCGTGACCTTGTAGCGCAGGCCGACCTCGGCATCCAGGGCGTAGTTGGCGACATCGGAAAGCGGCTTGCCTATCTCGCCATTGGTAAACAGCTCCACCCGCTTGCCAATCAGGTAACGGTTGTAGTCCCACTTCATGGCCAGGGAATAGAAGTTGTCCATGCCGCCGTCCTTGTATTCATAGTCCGTGCGGTTCAACAGCGAGCCCAGGGAGAACGCGCCCAATTCATCATCCCAGAACTGATAACCCGGACCGGTACCCACCACGCGCTGGCGTGCCAGCTCCTCGACCTTGTCGCGCTTGTAATTCAGCCGGCCCTGCCAGAACCATTTATCGGTCAGGAAGCGGTCCAGCGCGTACTCGGCACGCCAGTTGTCGGTGGTCACCACATCATTCTGGAATTCGCGGTTGTACTCGCCTTCCGCCGTGTGCCGCCACTTGCCATGGCGGGCCGAGGTCTTGAAGTTGACGTCGTAGTCATCGGTGTCCTTGTCCGCCCGCTGATAATCCAGCGCCACGTCGACATTGCCCTTCCACACCAGGTCCTCGAGCACCGGCTTGGGCTTCATGATCTGCTGGATACTCGCCAACTCGACGGTCTTCGGCGCCTCGCCGTTGGCCAGTGTGACCTTGCCGTCCTCCGCGGCATGCAGGGCCTTGGCCTTTTCGCCGGTATAGGCATCCTGCTTGACCAGCAACTCCTGATCGCTTTCCAGGGTCTTGACCTGTTTCCAGTCGATCGGAATGGCTCCGGCATACTCGGTCTGGATCAGTAATTTGCCACCATCGAAGACTTTGATCTTGCCGCTCAGGCGGTCGCCGTTCTTCAACCAGACGGTATCGGCGAGCAAAGGGGTGGAGGCACTGAAAACGGCAAGGCATAGCAGGGTTCTGGACAACATAAACAGATACAGGGCTCGAGTTCGCGAAAAAACCGGCATTATCCACATCGATAACGCATCAGGTAGGACTGACTCGACTATCTATAGTGAGTTCAATTTCTCTAGCGTTGATAAACCCTTTGTCCTACAGGCTGTTTACAGGCCCTCGCCAGGAAACCCGAATGTGACCGAAGCGCTCGATACCCAGCAAAGTCCCGCCGAAATCCGACGCACGGCGCTCTACCTGACCCTCGCCCAGGTTCCCGAAGGCAAGGTGGTCAGTTACGGGCAGCTGGCGGAAATGGCCGGCCTGGGGCGCGCCGCCCGCTGGGTGGGACGCACCCTCAGCCAGTTGCCCGCCGACACCTCTTTGCCCTGGCACCGCGTACTCGGCGCGGGTGGCCGCATCAGCCTGCCCGTGGGCAGCCCGTCGGGCGACGAGCAGCGCGCGCGGCTACGCACCGAAGGTGTCTCGATCCTGAACAATCGTGTGGATATTCAGCGCCATGGCTGGCGTCCGGTAGAGCACAGCGGTTAGAGTGCGCGCTTTGTTTCCGTAATTCTTGAGGCAGACTCCAGCCCATGCCCCGTAAAACCTGGCGCGCCGCGCTCGCCGCCTATGCCAGCCCCTCGACGCTCGTGCTGTTGCTGCTTGGTTTCGCTGCCGGCCTGCCCTACATGCTGGTGTTTTCTACACTTTCCGTCTGGTTGCGCGAAGCTGGCGTGGCCCGCGAAACCATTGGCTATGCCAGCCTGATCGGCCTGGCCTATGCGTTCAAATGGGTCTGGTCGCCCTTGCTCGACCAATGGCGCCTGCCGCTGCTGGGCAAACTCGGACGCCGCCGTTCCTGGCTGGTCCTATCGCAATCGCTGGTGATCCTCGGGCTGATTGGCATGGGGTTCTGCGATCCGCAAAAACATCTGTCCTGGCTGATCGCCATTGCCGTTGTCGTCGCCTTCGCTTCGGCCACCCAGGACATCGCAGTGGATGCCTACCGCCTGGAAATCGCTGAAGACAGCCGCCAGGCAGCCCTTGCCGCCAGCTACATGTCCGGCTATCGCGTTGCCGCCCTGCTGGCCACTGCCGGCGCGCTGTTCTTCGCCGAAGGCTTCGGCTCCACCGGTTTCAGTTACAAGCACTCGGCCTGGACCGGCACCTACGTGCTGTTCGGCGTGCTGATGATCCCCGCCTTGCTGACCACCCTGTTCATGCGCGAGCCGCCGGTGCCGTTGCGCACCCAGCTCTCGGCCGGACGCTACAGCTTCGTGCATCAGCTGGCCTCGGTGTTCGTACTCATCGTGCTGCTGGTCTCCGTGCCGGCGATGTTCACCCAGCTGTACAACACCGACTTCGCCAGCGTGCTGTTCGAGGGTGTCAGCCTGCTGGACCTGCTGCTGGAAGACCGGGCGTTCCTGCGCGCCATTCTCTACATCATCCTGACGTCGCTGTGCCTGTCGGCCATGGGTCGCCGCGGCCTGGCCCCGGTGCTGACGCCGGTCAACGACTTCATCCTGCGCTATCGCTGGCAAGCCTTGCTGCTGCTGGGCCTGATCGCCACCTATCGGATGTCGGACACGGTAATGGGCGTGATGGCCAACGTGTTCTACATCGACCAGGGCTTCACCAAGGACCAGATCGCCAGCGTCAGCAAGATTTTCGGCCTGATCATGACCCTGGTCGGCGCCGGCATGGGTGGCCTGCTGATCGTGCGCTTCGGCATCCTGCCGATCCTGTTCATCGGCGGCGCCACTTCCGCCGCCACCAACCTGCTGTTCCTGATGCTCGCCGACATGGGCCCCAACCTGAAAATGCTGGTGGTGACCATTTCCCTCGACAACTTCAGCTCGGGGCTGGCCACCTCGGCGTTCGTCGCCTACCTGTCGAGCCTGACCAACCTGAAGTTCTCGGCGACCCAGTACGCCCTGCTCAGCTCGATCATGCTGCTGTTGCCGCGCCTGATCGGCGGTTACTCGGGAGTCATGGTGGAAAAGTTCGGCTATCACGACTTCTTCATGATCACCGCCCTGCTCGGCGTACCGACCCTGATCCTGATCGCCCTGCACTGGTTCCAGGAAAGCCGTCGCGCCGAGCCGCCGGCCAAGCCTGAAACCACGCCGCCCGCCGCGGCCGTCAGCGAAGAACCCTAGGAAACACCGGGGCACGCCGGCATTCGCCCGCCGCCCCGGCCCGCCCCGGCCGCAATCCTGTACGCCAGCGGATCTCGCCCGTACAATGCTCCGTCATTTCCAGTCTCAGCAACCGACAACGGCCTACCATGCGCACCAGTCAATTTTTGCTCGCCACACAGAAAGAAACACCTTCCGATGCGGTCGTGATCAGCCATCAGCTGATGTTGCGCGCCGGCATGATCCGCAAACTGGCCTCGGGCCTGTACACCTGGCTCCCGATGGGCCTGCGGGTCATGCGCAAGGTCGAAGCCATCGTTCGTGAAGAAATGAACGCCGCCGGCTCGCTGGAAGTGTTGATGCCGAGCACGCAACCGGCTGAGCTGTGGCAGGAATCCGGTCGCTGGGAAGAATACGGCCCTGAATTGCTGCGCTTCAAGGATCGCCACGGTCGCGATTTCTGCGCCGGCCCGACCCACGAGGAAGTGATCACTGATCTGGCCCGCAACGAGCTGAGCAGCTACAAGCAGCTGCCGATCAACATGTACCAGATCCAGACCAAGTTCCGCGATGAAATCCGTCCACGCTTCGGCCTGATGCGCGGTCGCGAGTTCATCATGAAGGACGCCTATTCCTTCCACGCCGACCAGGCGTCGCTGCAGGTCACCTACGATCGCATGCACGAAGCCTACTGCAACGTGTTCAGCCGCCTGGGCCTGAAATTCCGCCCGGTGGAAGCGGACAACGGCTCCATCGGCGGCGCCGGTTCCCATGAGTTCCATGTATTGGCCGAGTCCGGCGAAGACGACATCGTGTTCAGCAACGGCTCCGACTACGCGGCGAACATCGAGAAAGCCGAAGCCGTGCCTCGCGAAACCTCGCGCCCGGCGCCGAGCGAAGCCCTGCGCCTGGTCGACACCCCTGACGCGAAAACCATCGCGCAGCTGGTGGAAGGTTATGGCTTGCCAATCGAAAAGACCGTCAAGACCCTGGTGGTGCATGCCGAGGAAGCCGGCAAGCTGATCGCCCTGATCGTCCGCGGCGACCACGAACTGAACGAAATCAAGGCCGCCAACCAGCCTGGCGTCGGCAGCCCGCTGGTCATGGCCTCGGAAACCGAGTTGCGCGACGCCATCGGCGCCGGTGCCGGTTCCCTGGGCCCGCTGAACCTGCCGCTGCCGATCATCGTCGACCGCTCGGTCGCCCTGATGAGCGACTTCGGCATCGGCGCGAACGTCGATGACAAGCACTATTTCGGCTTCAACTGGGAACGCGACATGCCGGTCCCGACCGTGGCCGACCTGCGCAACGTGGTCAGCGGCGACCCAAGCCCGGACGGCAAGGGCACCCTGGAAATCAAGCGCGGCATCGAAGTCGGGCACATCTTCCAGCTGGGCAACAAGTACAGCAAGGCGATGAAGTGCGAAGTACTGGGCGAGAACGG
Source organism: Pseudomonas chlororaphis (assembly GCF_001921865.1). Classification (GTDB taxonomy): domain Bacteria; phylum Pseudomonadota; class Gammaproteobacteria; order Pseudomonadales; family Pseudomonadaceae; genus Aquipseudomonas; species Aquipseudomonas chlororaphis_D. The sequence goes on along the minus strand of NZ_MSCT01000006.1, from coordinate 70,181 downwards.
CAAGCCGGTGACCCTGGAAATGGGTTGCTACGGCATCGGCGTATCCCGCGTGGTGGCCGCGGCCATCGAGCAGAACAACGACGCCAACGGCATCATCTGGAGCGACACCCTGGCCCCGTTCCAGATCGCCCTGGTACCGCTGCGCTATGAAACCGAGCAAGTTCGCGAAGCCACCGACAAGCTGTACGCGGAACTCACCGCCGCCGGCTTCGAAGTGCTGCTGGACGACCGCGACAAGAAAACCAGCCCGGGCATCAAATTCGCGGACATGGAGCTGATCGGCATTCCACACCGGATCGTGGTCAGCGACCGCGGCCTCGCCGAAGGCAACCTGGAATACAAGAGCCGTACCGAAGCCGAGGCGCAAGCGCTGCCGGTGGCTGACGTGCTGTCCTTCCTCCAAGCCCGTATCCGTCGCTGAAACCAGATAGAGAAGTCATGTTCGAGCGAAACACCTTAAGCTTCGGGGGCGCCGCCTTGTGCGGCGCCCTGTTGCTCAGCGGCTGTGCCAACCAGATGTCGCAACGCAGCGAACACGAGGAACGTGTCGAGCGCAAATTGCTCGATCACAGCCTGCAGATCGATGTCGGCGAGCCTAAGGTGCTTGAGCTGCCGCAACGCCGGGTACGCATCCACGAGCAGAAGACCTTCGAAGTCACCGAATTCGAAGTCACGCGTCGTTACGATCGCTACACGCCCTATCAACCCTGGCGGGAACTCTACGAGATTCCGCTGGGCGCGGTAGCCGTGGTTGCCGGGGTCGGCGCCAATGTGGTCAACGTGTTTGCCCTGGGCAACCTGCCGGACAGCGTCACCAAGGACTGGATCAGCTACGGCGTGGCGGGGCTCAACCCGTTCATGAACGTACCGTCCCATGGCCGCGCGCAGCAGAACCTGGCGGGCATCGATGAAGTCCAGCGCGACAAGCGCGTGGAGTATTCGAGCCTGCCCTGGAGCGAACGCCCGGTGCAGGTCAAGGCCGGCAAGGAAACCCATGAGCTGAGCACCGACCGTAACGGCGTCCTGCGCCTGAATCTGTTGGACAGCCCGTTTTCCGAGCAGGACCTGAACCACGTCGGCAAACTGCAGATCAGCGTCACCGACGCCCAGGACGATGTGCATTCCGACTCGTCGCTGGCCATCAGTGGCACCCTGCGCGGCAAGCTGCTCGAAGCGCACAACCTGATCTACGACGACCTCGAAGACGACGAAGTGAGCCAGTGGGTACACCGGGTCAAGCGTCTCTCCGAGCTGGGCCTGGAAGAAGAAGCCAGCGAACTGGAACAGAGCCTGATCGAGCTGACCCGCAACGATCCGGAGCTGCAAAGCGAGTTTCTCAAGTCGCTGACCAAGAACGCCGGCCGCCTGGTCGCCGACCCTGGCGCCAATTGACCGGAAAGCCATCGCGAGCCAGCTCGCTCCTGCAGGATTGATCCTGACCCTGTAGGCGCGAGCTGGCTCGCGATGCTCTTTTCAGCGGTTGAACAACTCCAATTGCTCATGCCCGCCGCGCAAATCCTGCAAGCGCACGCCAATCCCCAACAGCCGCACCGGCCTGTCCCCACGCTTGAACGCCTGAGTCAGGAGCTGCCGGTAACTCTCCAGGTCCCGCCCCGCCCCCGCCTGCTCCAGGGTGGTCTGGGTGAAATCGTGAAACTTCACTTTGACGAAGGGCTTGCCCGGCCGATAACTGCTGTCGATTCGCTCGATCCGACCCGCCAGGGTCTGCATCAGCTCCGGCAGCTTGTCCAGACAGCTCTGCAGATCGGGCAGGTCGACGTCGTAGGTGTTTTCCACGCTGATGGATTGGCGCCGGCTGTCGTTCTGCACCGGCCGGTCATCGATGCCCCGGGCCAGGTTCCACAGGCGCTCGCCAAAACTGCCGAATTCACGCACCAGCGCCAGCTTGTTCCATTCGCGCAACGCCTCGCAGCTGACGATGCCCAGGCGCCCCAGCTTGTCGGCCGTGACCTTGCCCACGCCGTGCAGCTTGTTGACCGGCAAGGCCGAGACGAAGTCCTCGACCTGATCCGGGGTGATCACGAACAGGCCATTGGGCTTTTTCCAGTCGCTGGCGATCTTGGCCAGGAACTTGTTCGGCGCCACCCCCGCCGACACGGTGATATGCAACTGGTTGGACACCCGGCGGCGGATATCCTGGGCGATGCGTGTGGCGCTGCCGGCAAAGTTGGGGCTGTCGGAAACATCCAGGTAGGCTTCGTCCAGGGACAACGGCTCGATCAGGTCGGTGTAGTCGCGGAAGATCGCCTGAATCTCCTTCGACGCCTCCCGGTAGGCCTCCATCCGCGGCTTGACGATCAACAGGTCGGGGCACAGCGTCAGCGCATGCCGCGACGACATCGCCGAACGCACGCCAAAGGCGCGGGCCTCGTAGTTGCACGTGGCAATTACCCCGCGACGCTCCGCCGAGCCGCCCACCGCCATCGGCCTGCCGGCCAATTGCGGGTCGTCGCGCATTTCGATGGCGGCGTAGAAGCAATCGCAATCGATGTGGATGATTTTGCGCTGCGTCATATAAAGGCAGAGTTCATGGAGGCAGGAGGTTAATCATGAAACATGGGCCGACAGTATCTCACTGAGACCTGTATATAGCACCAGTAGTTTGATTTCTCCTGACCGGGGCCGGAAAAATCTCAATGTGAATTTATTTTCTCAATCGAACAAAACCCTTCAATAGAGCTGAAAGCCTTGCCTGGCATGCCCTGAAGGGCAATTCAGCCGCTGCCTCTTCCTGCTAAGCGCTTGAACAGGAACAGTTTTTTAAAACTCTTAGGTTGACAGCCTGGCGATTCTCTGTAGAATGCCGCCACATCAGACGCGGGATGGAGCAGCCTGGTAGCTCGTCGGGCTCATAACCCGAAGGTCGTCGGTTCAAATCCGGCTCCCGCAACCAAACATCGAAAAAGGCCACTCGAAAGAGTGGCCTTTTTTGTGCGTGCAGGTTTTGTCGCTCGGGGCCGCGGGAAAAATAAAACCCCTTTCAAGACCGAGACTTAAGCCCTCTCGAGGGCAATAAAGCATTAATTTGACTGAGCAGGCCATTAACGGTTGACACCCCGGCATTCGCCTGTAGAATGCCGCCACATCAGACGCGGGATGGAGCAGCCTGGTAGCTCGTCGGGCTCATAACCCGAAGGTCGTCGGTTCAAATCCGGCTCCCGCAACCAAACATCGAAAAAGGCTACTCGAAAGAGTGGCCTTTTTTGTATCTGTCGAAAAAATCTTTTCGCAACAATGACCTGGCAATCTTCCGTGAACCGTCAGTCGCCTCCCTCCTTGCTTGCAACCCGCTATGCTCATTCCCAGGTCGCAACATGAAACCCTGACCGTCCGGGCTCGCAGGGCCAGGGTGAGACGCGTTAATATTTGAAATTATTTTTTCTGCAGGGATTGGTAACTTGGCTGGATACCCCCATCCTGTCGCGCACAATCCACGAGGTGATTGATGCGCGCCAACTCGTCTGACTCACAAGACACCGATACCGTTACAGCGAACCAACCGGTCGCCGCCACGCGCCTGCGCTGGCTGGAACTGCTGAGCAAGTACCGCCAGCCCATTGGTATGGTCGTCACCCTGCTGCTGTTCGGCATCGCCCTGATTGCCTGCCGTCACCTGCTCAGCGAGCTGGACCTGTACGCCCTGCACGACTCGATCCTCGACGTGCCGAAACCGGCCCTGCTTGGCGCCCTGGCCGCAACCGTGGTCGGCTTCGTCATCTTGCTCGGCTATGAATGGTCCGCCAGCCGCTACGCCGGGGTGGACCTGCCGGCGCGCACCCTGGCGCTGGGCGGCTTTACCGCTTTTGCCATTGGCAACGCGATCGGCCTGTCGCTGCTTTCCGGCGGTTCGGTGCGTTACCGACTCTACGCCCGGCATGGCGTGGGCGCCGGCGACGTCGCCCACATGACGCTGTTCGCCAGCCTGTCCCTGGGCTGCGCCCTGCCGCCGCTTGCCGCCCTCGCGACCCTGAGCAACCTGCCCGCCGCCTCCGCGGCCTTGCGCCTGTCCGAAGGTTTGCTGGCCGGTATCGCCGGCGGCGTATTGATGCTCTTCGCGATCCTGGTCGTCGGCATCTACCGTCGTCGCCTGCCCGAACAGCCATTGCTCGACAACCTGCTGGTCCGGGCCGGGCGCCGTACCCTGCGCCTGCCGGGTCGACGCCTGACCTTGCTGCAACTGCTCATCACCGCCCTGGACGTCGCGGCGGCGGCCACCGTGCTTTATCTGCTGCTGCCTGAAGCGCCGCCTTTCGGTGCCTTCCTGCTGGTCTACCTGCTCGCCCTGGCAGCCGGCGTACTCAGCCATGTGCCCGGCGGCGTCGGGGTGTTCGAGGCGATTCTGCTAGCGGCCTTCGCCGACACGCTGGGCGCGGCGCCACTGGCGGCGGCCCTGCTGCTGTACCGGCTGATCTACGTGATCCTGCCGATGCTGGTGGCCTGTGTGCTGCTGCTGATCAACGAAGCCCAGCGCCTGTTCCAGACTCGCCAATCGCTGCGCGTGGCCTCGGGCCTGGCAGCGCCCATCCTCGCGGTGCTGGTATTCCTGTCCGGCGTGGTGCTGCTGTTTTCCGGCGCCACTCCGGAAATCGACACCCGCCTGCAGCACATCGGCTTTCTTATCCCGCACCGCCTGGTGGACGCCTCGCACTTCGGCGCCAGCCTGATCGGCGTGCTTTGCCTACTGCTGGCCCAGGGCCTGCGCCGGCGCCTGTCCGCGGCCTGGATGCTCACCACCATCCTGCTGCTGGTGGGCGCCCTGCTCTCCCTGCTCAAGGGTTTCGACTGGGAAGAAGCCTGCCTCATGACCCTGACCGCCAGCCTGCTGGCGATCTTCCGGCGTTCTTTCTACCGGCCGAGCCGCCTCACCGAATTGCCGTTCTCGCCGCTGTACCTGGTGGCCAGCGTCTGTGTGCTCGGTGCCTCGATCTGGCTGCTGCTGTTCGCCTATCAGGACGTGCCCTACAGTCACCAGCTCTGGTGGCAGTTCACCCTCGACGCCGACGCCCCACGGGGCTTGCGCTCGCTGCTGGGCGCCGCGGTGCTGCTGGTGGTGGTGTCCCTGACCTGGCTGCTGCGCACCGCACGTCCGGTGATCCACCAGCCCACCGGCGAAGAGCTGGACCGCGCGGCGAAAATCCTCATGGCCTCCTCCCAGCCCGATGGCGGCCTGGCGCTGACCGGCGACAAGGCCCTGCTGTTCCACCCCAACGACGATGCGTTCCTCATGTACGCTCGGCGCGGCCGCAGCCTGGTGGCGCTGTACGACCCGATCGGGCCGACCCAGCAGCGGGCCGAGATGATCTGGCAGTTCCGCGACCTGTGCGACCTCCACCATGCGCGACCGGTGTTCTATCAGGTGCGCGCGGAAAACCTGCCGTACTACATGGACATCGGCCTGACCGCCATCAAGCTGGGCGAAGAAGCCCGGGTCGACCTGAATCGCTTTGATCTCGAAGCCAAGGGCAAAGAGATGAAGGACCTGCGCTACACCTGGAACCGTGGCACCCGGGACGGCCTGACCCTGGATATCCATGAGGCCGGGCACGCGCCGATGGACGAGCTGAAAATCATTTCCGATGCCTGGCTGACCGGCAAGAACGTCCGTGAGAAGGGTTTCTCCCTCGGCCGCTTCAGCGAGGATTACCTCAAGCATTTCCGTATCGCGATCATCCGTTTTGAAGGACGTCCGGTGGCCTTCGCCAACCTGCTCGAGACCTACAGCCACGACCTGGCCAGCCTCGACCTGATGCGCGCCCACCCGGACGCCCCGAAGCTGACCATGGAATTCATGATGGTCGGCCTGATCCAGCATTATAAAAACCATGGCTATGCACGCTTCAGTCTGGGCATGGTGCCGTTGTCGGGTCTGCAACCCCGGCGCGGCGCCCCCCTGACCCAGCGCCTGGGATCGATGGTTTTCCGTCGGGGTGAGCAGTTGTACAACTTCCAGGGACTGCGCCGTTTCAAAGACAAATTCCAGCCTGACTGGGAACCTCGTTATATGGCCGTGCCCGCCGGACTGGATCCGCTGGTGGCACTGGCCGATACCGCCGCCCTGATTGCGGGCGGCCTGACTGGATTGGTGAAACGCTGATGATTCAACGCTCCTGGCGGTATGTATTAGCCACCCTGGTGGTGCTTGCCCTGATTGCGGGAGGCGGCTACTGGTTCTGGAGTCGTCCGGCTCCCCAGCCGACCCTGGAACGCCTGGCCCAGGCCGATGGTTCGACCCTGACCCGCGTCACCCCGGCCTCCCAGGCCAAGGCTCGGGTCGCCGTGGCCGTCCTCGCCGACGAAGCCCTGACCGACGCCCAGCTGACAGCCCTGAGCCGCGGCGGCGCGGCGCAGATCGTCCAGGTGATCTTGCCCAAGGACGACTGCAAGGCGCAGGAACAAGCCCTGCAAACCGCCCTTGGCCAACTCAAGGGCCCGGCGACCCTGGTCAGCGGCATCGGCCCGGGCGCTGCCCTGGCCTGGCGCTGGATCGCCGCCCAGAACGACGACAAGGCCCAGGCGGTGTCGGTGGGTTTCACCATCAACCCGGCGCCGGGCTGCACCGATCCGCTGCCCAAGACCCTGGCCCACGGCCACTGGCTGGTGGCCTGGAACGACAACCCGGATGACGAAAGCGCCGGTTTCGTGCGCGACACGCCGAATGCCAGCACCAGCATCAGCGACTACGACATCCACCTGCCCCAGGTGCTGAACAACGAACTGCGCAAGCTGCTGGTGGGTTCGGACAATGGCGGCCTGAACATCCCAGTGGTCGAAGTACCGGCCGGCCAGACCAAGGACACCGTGACCCTGTTCCTCTCCGGCGACGGCGGCTGGCGCGACCTGGACCGCGACGTGGCCGGCGAAATGGCGAAGATCGGCTACCCCGTGGTCGGCATCGACACCCTGCGTTACTACTGGCAGCACAAGACGCCGGAACAGAGCGCCACCGACCTCGCCGAGCTGATGCAGCACTACCGACAGAAGTGGGGCACCAAACGCTTCGTGCTGACCGGCTATTCGTTCGGCGCCGATGTCTTGCCGGCGATCTACAACCGTCTGCCGGAAGCCGAACAGCAGCGGGTCGACGCCATTATCCTGCTGGCCTTCGCCCGTACCGGCAGCTTCGAGATCGAAGTCGAAGGCTGGCTGGGCAACGCCGGCAAGGAAGCCGCCACCGGCCCGGAAATGGCCAAGCTGCCAGCAGCCAAGGTGGTGTGCATCTATGGCGAGGAAGAAGTCGACGAAAGCGGTTGCACCGACAAGACCGCGGTCGGCGAAGCCATGAAGCTGCCGGGCGGCCACCACTTCGACGAGAACTACCCGGCCCTGGCCCAGCGTCTGGTGGACATCATCGAGAAACGCCAGGGCAAGGAAAAGGTCGCCGAAGAGTGACCTGAACGCTGGCCAAGAAGCCCCCGCTGCCCAACGGCACCGGGGGCTTTTTCATGCCTGCGCACACCCGGGCACCTCCAACAAAAAAGCCCCCGTCACTGCCAAGGTGACGGGGGCTTTTGTTATGGCGATGGCTTACATCTCGACCTGGGTCCCCAGCTCGATCACCCGGTTCACCGGCAGGTTGAAGAAGCGCAGGTTGCCGTTGGCGTTCTTCAGCATGAAGGCGAACAGCGCCTCGCGCCAACGGGCCATGCCGACCATCTTCGAGGTGATGACCGTCTCGCGGCTGAGGAAGTAGGTGGTGCGCATCGGGCTGAAGTCCAGCTCGTCCAGGTGGCACAGTTTCAGCGCCTCCGGCACGTCCGGCTCGTCGGTGAAACCGAAATGCAGGATCACCCGGAAGAACCCTTCGCCATAGGAGTCCACCTCGAAGCGCCGGCCTGCCGGTACCCGCGGAATATCCTCGTAGACCACGGTCAACAGCACCACCTGCTCATGCAGCACCTGGTTATGCAACAGGTTATGCAGCAAGGCGTGGGGCACGGCATCCGGGCGGGCGGTCAGGAAGACCGCGGTGCCCTGGACCCGGTGCGGCGGCTGCACGCGGATGCTGCCGATGAAGATCGGCAGCGGCAAGGCGCCCTCGGCCAGGCGATCCATCAGCAATTGCTTGCCGCGTTTCCAGGTGGTCATCAGCACGAACAGGGCGATACCGGCGATTACCGGGAAGGCACCGCCCTGGATGATCTTCGGCACGTTGGCGGCGAAGTACAGGCCGTCCACCAACAGGAAGCCCAGCAACACCGGCACGGCCAGCACCGGCGGCCATTTCCACAGCAGCAGCATCACCGCCGACACCAGGATGGTGGTCATGAGCATGGTGCCGGTCACCGCCACGCCATAGGCCGAGGCCAGGGCCCCGGAAGATTCGAAGCCCAATACCAGCAAGACCACGCCGATCATCAGCGACCAGTTCACCGCGCCGATGTAGATCTGCCCCTGTTCGGCGCTGGAGGTGTGCTGGATGTGCATGCGCGGGATGTAGCCCAGTTGAATGGCCTGGCGGGTCAGGGAGAATGCGCCGGAAATCACCGCTTGCGACGCAATCACCGTGGCCAGGGTCGACAGGCCTACCAGCGGAATCAGCGCCCAGCTCGGCGCCAGCAGGTAGAACGGGTTGCGCGCGGCCTCCGGATCGCCCAGCAGCAAGGCGCCCTGGCCGAAGTAGTTGAGCACCAGCGCCGGCAGCACCAGGATGAACCAGGCACGGGCAATCGGCTTGCGGCCGAAGTGGCCCATGTCGGCGTACAGCGCCTCGGCACCGGTCAACGCCAGCACCACCGCGCCGAGGATCGCCACGCCCATGCCCGGATGGACGATGAAGAAGCGCACGGCCCACATCGGGTTCATCGCCTGCAACACTTCCGGATGCTGGCTGATGCCATAGACGCCAAGGGCAGCGAGCACCAGGAACCAGGTGACCATGATCGGCCCGAAGAGAATGCCGATCCGCGCCGTACCGTGGCTCTGGATCAGAAACAGCGCCACCAGCACCACCAGCGACAACGGCACGACCCAGTGGTCGATCCCCTCGAAGGCCAGGCCAAGGCCTTCGATGGCCGAGAGCACGGAAATCGCCGGGGTGATCATGCTGTCGCCATAGAACAGCGCCGCGCCGATCAAGCCGCAGACCACCAGCAACGCGCGCAACCGCGCATGGCCCGCCGCAGCTCGTCGGGCCAGGGCGGTGAGCGCCATGATCCCGCCTTCGCCCTGGTTGTCGGCGCGCAGGACGAACATCATGTACTTGATCGACACCACCCAGATCAGCGACCAGAAGATCAACGATAGAATCCCCAGCACGCCGTCATGGTTGACCGCTACGCCGTAACCGCCGGAGAACACTTCTTTGAGGGTGTACAACGGGCTCGTGCCGATGTCGCCATAAACCACCCCGACCGCGGCGACCAGCATGCTCAGCGGTTTCGCCGCCGAATGCTCGGCGCCCGCCGCCTGACTACTTGCCTGACCCATCCAACACTCCTGATTCCAGACCCGGCTTCGTTAAGCGAAGCACTATGCTTTTGTCGTGCAGCATGCCTTGTTTTACTTGTTGTTACAGACGTTTTGTTGACTGTAAGAACTCACCTTGGCGCAACGGCGCGAAGCATAGCGCAGCACTCGTCGCATTTCCCTGCATAAAGCTGGTCAAGTGCCTCGCCCATCGCTAGAATTGCGCACTTTTTGATCAGAGGCGCGCCAAGCGCCCGTTCGTCGCCAGCGGTTTTATCCAAACCGCCCAGCGACCCGACACCTATACCGAGGTTAGACATGTCCACCCCTACCGCGCCAGCCAACCCCAAGGTCGGCTTCGTTTCCCTGGGTTGCCCGAAAGCGCTGGTCGACTCCGAGCGCATCCTCACGCAACTGCGCATGGAAGGCTATGACGTGGTGTCCACCTACCAGGACGCCGATGTCGTGGTGGTCAACACCTGCGGCTTCATCGACTCGGCCAAGGCCGAATCCCTGGAAGTGATCGGCGAAGCCATCAAGGAAAACGGCAAGGTCATCGTCACCGGCTGCATGGGCGTGGAAGAAGGCAATATCCGCGACGTGCACCCGAGCGTGCTGGCCGTGACCGGCCCGCAGCAGTACGAGCAAGTGGTCAGCGCCGTGCACGAAGTGGTACCGCCGAAACAGGACCACAACCCGCTGATCGACCTGGTGCCGCCGCAAGGCATCAAGCTGACCCCGCGCCACTACGCCTACCTGAAGATTTCCGAAGGCTGCAACCACAGCTGCAGCTTCTGCATCATCCCGTCGATGCGCGGCAAGCTGGTCAGCCGTCCGGTGGGCGACGTGCTGGACGAGGCCCAGCGCCTGGTCAAGTCGGGGGTCAAGGAACTGCTGGTGATTTCCCAGGACACCAGCGCCTACGGCGTCGACGTCAAGTACCGCACCGGTTTCTGGAACGGCGCGCCGGTGAAGACCCGCATGACCGAGCTGTGCGAAGCCCTCAGCACCCTGGGCGTCTGGGTCCGCCTGCACTACGTCTACCCGTACCCACACGTCGACGAGCTGATCCCACTGATGGCCGCCGGCAAGATCCTGCCGTACCTGGATATCCCGTTCCAGCACGCCAGCCCGAAAGTCCTCAAGGCCATGAAACGCCCGGCCTTCGAAGACAAGACCCTGGCCCGGATCAAGAACTGGCGCCAGATCTGCCCCGAGCTGATCATCCGCTCGACCTTCATCGTCGGCTTCCCCGGCGAGACCGAAGAAGACTTCCAGTACCTGCTGGACTGGCTGACCGAAGCCCAGCTCGACCGCGTCGGCTGCTTCCAGTACTCGCCGGTGGACGGCGCGCCGGCCAACGACCTGGACCTGGACGTGGTTCCAGACGAGGTCAAGCAGGACCGTTGGGAGCGCTTCATGGCGCACCAGCAGGAAATCAGCTCGGCGCGCCTGCAACAGCGCATCGGCAAGGAAATCGAAGTGCTGATCGATGAGGTCGACGAAAACGGCGCCGTAGGCCGTTGCTTCTTCGATGCCCCGGAAATCGACGGCAACGTGTTCATCGACGGCGCAGGCAGCCTGAAGCCGGGCGACAAGGTCTGGTGCCGGGTCACCGACGCGGACGAATACGACCTGTGGGCAGAAACCCTGTAAGGCGTAAAAGCGCAAAAGCCCCGCTCTCTTCGCGAGATGCGGGGCTTTTTTACGTCTATCGTTTGCTCAGGATCCCCCAGCGTCACAGCACAGGAGCAGGCGGCATGCGCCATCATTCGGTCATCCACACCCCGAAACACAGCGACTACCCGGAACTGACCCGGGTCTGGGAAGCCTCGGTACGCGCCACTCACGACTTCCTGCCGGACAGCTACATCGAGCTGCTGAAGAACCTGGTGCTCAACCGCTACCTGGATGCGGTGATGCTGATTTGTACCCGGGATCAGCGCCAGCGCATCACCGGTTTCGCCGGGGTCGCCGCCGGCAAGATCGAAATGCTCTTCATCGACCCCGCCCACCGCGGCCAGGGCCTGGGCAAACAACTGCTCAGGTACGCCATCGAACACCTGAACGCCGACGAGCTGGACGTCAACGAGCAGAACCCGCAAGCCCTGGGTTTCTACTTCAAGCAGGGCTTCGAGATCATCGGCCGCTCCGAACACGACGGCATGGGCCAGCCCTACCCGCTGCTGCACATGCGCCTGAAACAGCCACAGCCGCAGGCGCTGCGCGGCTAATAGCCACAGCGGGCAAATGGACCCGCGATTAACCGGCGCCAGGCAGGTACAATACTTGCCCCCTTTTGTTACGGCCCCTGTCATGACCGACCCGATTCGTCTCTCCAAGCGCCTCATCGAACTCGTCGGCTGTTCCCGCCGGGAGGCTGAGCTGTTCATCGAGGGCGGCTGGGTCACCGTGGATGGCGAAGTCATCGACGAGCCGCAATTCAAGGTCGACGTCCAGAAAGTCGAACTCGACCCGCAGGCCAAGGCCACCGCACCGGAACCGGTGACGTTGCTGCTGAACGTGCCGGCCGGCCAGGATGTCGAGAGCGCCATGGCGTCGCTGGGCGCCGCCAGCCTGTCCGAGGAACACCGCTTCGGCAAACGGCCGCTCAAGGGACACTTCCTGCGCCTGACCGCCAGCGCCGACCTGCAAGCCAACGCCAGCGGCCTGCTGGTGTTCACCCAGGACTGGAAAGTCCTGCGCAAGCTGACCGCCGACGCGGCCAAGATCGAGCAGGAATACGTGGTCGAGGTGGAGGGAGAGATAATCGACCACGGCCTCAATCGCCTGAGCCACGGCCTGACTTACAAGGGCCGGGAACTGCCGCCGGTCAAGGCCAGCTGGCAGAACGAAAACCGCCTGCGCTTCGCCATGAAAAACCCGCAACCGGGCGTGATCGCCCTGTTCTGCGAAGCCGTGGGCCTGAAGGTCGTCGCCATCCGCCGCATCCGTATCGGCGGGGTGTCCATCGGCAAGGTGCCGCTCGGGCAATGGCGCTACCTGTCCGCCAAGGAGAAATTCTAGGCGAGCTCCACTCAAGCGCCGCGCTCGCCCGCGGCGCTCAACACGCACACATCAGGACTGTAGACATGATTCATAACGACGTACTGCGCAGCGTGCGCTACATGCTCGACATCAGCGACAAGAAGGTCGTCGAGATCATCAAGCTCACCGGCTTCGACGTCAGCCTGGACGACGTGGTCAGCTACTTGAAAAAGGACGAGGAAGAAGGTTTCGTGCATTGCCCGGACGAGGTCATGGCGCACTTTCTCGACGGCCTGGTGATCTTCAAGCGGGGCAAGGACGAAAGCCGTCCGCCGCTGCCGATCGAGCTGCCGGTGACCAACAACATCATCCTGAAGAAACTGCGGGTGGCCTTCGAGCTGAAGGAAGACGACATGCACGCCGTGCTCAAGGCCGCCGACTTCCCGGTGTCCAAGCCTGAGCTAAGCGCGCTGTTCCGCAAATTCGGCCACACCAACTACCGCCCGTGCGGCGACCAGTTGCTGCGCAACTTCCTCAAGGGCCTGACCCTGCGCATTCGCGCCTGATTGTCCTGGTTCGCGGTGGCCGCTTCCGGCCGCCGCCATGCATGCCCCTTCATTCCCCCGCACAATAGTGGCTCCGCCCGCCGCGCCTGACGACTAGGGTATGCACTGACCCTCAGCCCTCAGGATTCGCCATGCACCCCTACTTTTCCCTGCAAGGCCGCACCGCCCTGGTGACCGGCGGCACCCGCGGTATCGGCAAGATGATCGCCAAGGCTTATGTCGAAGCCGGCGCCACCGTTTACCTCTGCGCCCGCGACGCCGAGGCCTGCCAGCAGACCGCGACGCAGCTCGGTGCCCTGGGCCAGTGCCATGCCCTGGTCGCCAACCTGGCCAGCGAGGAAGGCGCACAGCAACTCGCCGCCCACCTCGAAGCCCGGATCGGCCAGCTGGATATCCTGGTGAACAATGCCGGCACCACCTGGGGCGCGCCCCTGGAAAGTTACCCGGTCAAGGGCTGGGAGAAGGTCATGCAATTGAACGTGACCTCGGTGTTCAGTTGCATCCAGCAACTGCTGCCGCTGCTGCGCAAGGCCGGCTCCGCGGCCAACCCGGCACGCATCATCAATATCGGTTCGGTAGCCGGGATTTCGTCCTTCGGCGAGCAGGCCTACGCCTATGGCCCGAGCAAGGCCGCGCTGCACCAACTGTCGCGCATCCTCGCCCGAGAGTTGGTGAGCCAACACATCAACGTCAACGTGATCGCCCCCGGACGCTTTCCCAGCAAGATGACCCAACATATCGGCAACGACGAACAGGCGCTGGCCGACGACACCGCGCTGATCCCGATGAAGCGTTGGGGCCGCGAGGAAGAAATGGCCGCCCTGGCCATCAGCCTGGCGAGTACCGCCGGGGCCTACATGACCGGGAATATCATCCCGCTGGATGGCGGGTTCAGCCTGTAGGGGGCTCATCGCGAGCAAGCTCGCTCCTACAGGATTCGCGCTGTCCGTAGGAGCGAGCTTGCTCGCGATAGCGACATCGGCCCCTGCCCGTCTCGGGTTATCATGGCGGCCCTGCCCCGCCTCGACTCCAGACCATGACCTACAGCGTTTCCCCCATTGGCTTCGTGCGTTCCTGCTTCAAGGAAAAGTTCGCCATCCCGCGCCAACCGCAACTGGCCCCGGCGGCCCGTGGCGTGCTGGAACTGGTGGCGCCCTTCGACCAGGGCGACGCGGTGCAGGGGCTGGAACAGGTCAGCCATGTCTGGTTGCTGTTCCTGTTTCACCAGGCGCTGGAGGACAAGCCGCGGCTCAAGGTCCGCCCGCCGCGCCTGGGCGGCAACAAATCCATGGGCGTATTCGCCACCCGCGCCACCCACCGCCCCAACGGTATCGGCCAATCGGTGGTCAAGCTGGACCGGGTCGAGGCCGACCGCCTGTGGATCTCCGGCATCGACCTGCTGGACGGCACGCCGATTCTCGATATCAAGCCCTACGTGCCCTACGCCGACATCATCCCCAGCGCGAGCAACAGCATCGCCAGCGCGGCCCCGCAGCTGATCCCGGTGCAATGGAGCGACAATGCCCGGCAACAGGCGCATACGCACGCACAGCGCCTGCAGGAGCCGCTGCTCGAACTGATCGAGCAATGCCTGGCCCAGGACCCGCGCCCCGCCTACCAGACGCCTACCCCGGAGCGCGAATACGGCGCACAGTTCTGGGACCTGGATGTACGCTGGCACTACCCGCAGCCGGGCCTGATCCAGGTCCTGGAAGTGGTTCCCGCGCGCTGACGGCCCCTGAAAACGAAAAAGCCCGCGTTGCCTGGAAAGGCAACGCGGGCTTTCTGTGTGCTGCTGCAGGAGCGAGCTTGCTCGCGATGGGCGTTAACGATAACGCGTAGTTTCTGAATGCTCGGGTTGCTTACAGATCCATCGCGAGCAAGCTCGCTTCTACCTACACCTGCGCCGCTTACTTCTCGACGAAGGCGCGCTCGATCAGGTAGTCGCCCGGCTCGCGCATACGCGGCGAAACGGTCAGGCCGAAGCTGTTGAGCACTTCGCTGGTCTCGTCGAGCATGCTCGGACTGCCGCACAGCATAGCGCGGTCGTCCTGCGGGTTGATCGGCGGCAGGCCGATGTCGCTGAACAGTTTGCCGCTGCGCATCAGGTCGGTCAGGCGGCCTTCGTTCTCGAACGGCTCGCGGGTCACGGTCGGGTAGTAGATCAGCTTTTCACGCAGCGCCTCGCCGAAGAACTCGTTCTGCGGCAGGTGCTCGGTGATGAACTCGCGGTAGGCGACTTCGTTGACGTAACGCACGCCGTGGCACAGGATCACTTTTTCGAAACGCTCGTAGGTTTCCGGGTCCTGGATGACGCTCATGAACGGCGCCAGGCCGGTGCCGGTGCTGAGCAGGTACAGGTGTTTGCCAGGCTTCAAGTCATCCAGTACCAGGGTACCGGTAGGCTTCTTGCTGATGATGATCTCGTCGCCTTCCTTCAAATGCTGCAGCTGGGAAGTCAGCGGACCATCGGGAACCTTGATGCTGAAGAACTCGAGATGCTCTTCCCAGTTCGGGCTGGCGATCGAGTAAGCGCGCATAAGCGGGCGGCCATTGGGTTGTTGCAGGCCGATCATCACGAACTGACCGTTCTCGAAGCGCAGGCCCGGATCGCGGGTGCACTTGAAGCTGAACAGAGTGTCGTTCCAGTGATGAACACTGAGGACACGCTCGTGGTTCATGTTGCTCATGTACGGGGGACTCCTGGAAAGTTGTCTGCGCCTACTCTGCGACAAGCGAGCCGCGCGCAATTGCACAGCATTCTAATGGCGGCGACAATATCTGTTAACTGGATTATTAAGATAAGGGTTATCGGTTATATCGATATGCGATTTACTCTCCGTCAACTGCAAGTATTCGTCGCCGTCGCCCAGCAAGAGAGCGTTTCTCGCGCTGCCGGCCTGCTGGCCCTTTCCCAATCGGCGGCGAGCACCTCGATCACCGAACTCGAACGCCAGTCCAGTTGCCAGCTGTTCGACCGCGCCGGCAAACGCCTGAGCCTCAATGCCCTGGGCAAGCAACTGCTGCCCCAGGCAGTGGCGGTGCTGGACCAGGCCAAGGAAATCGAAGACCTGCTCAACGGCAAATCCGGCTTCGGCTCATTGTCGGTCGGCGCGACCCTGACCATCGGCAACTACCTGGCGACCCTGCTGATCGGTAGCTTCATGCAGGTCCACCCGGAGAGCCAGGTCAAACTCCATGTGCAGAACACTGCGCATATCGTGCAACAGGTTGCCCACTACGAAATTGACCTGGGTCTAATCGAAGGCGACTGCAGCCACCCGGATATCGAAGTGCAAACCTGGGTCGAGGACGAACTGGTGGTGTTCTGCGCGCCGCAGCATCCGCTGGCCAAACGTGGCCACGCGAGCATGGAAGAGCTGACTCACGAAGCCTGGATCCTGCGGGAGCAGGGTTCGGGCACGCGCCTGACCTTCGACCAGGCCATGCGCCATCACCGCACCGCGCTGAATATCCGCCTCGAGCTGGAACACACCGAAGCGATCAAGCGCGCGGTGGAATCGGGGCTGGGGATCGGCTGCATTTCCAGGCTGGCGCTGCGCGACGCCTTCCGGCGCGGCAGCCTGGTGGCGGTGGAAACGCCGGACCTGGATCTGGCCCGGCAGTTCTACTTCATCTGGCACAAGCAGAAATATCAGACGTCGGCGATGCGCGAGTTCCTCGAACTCTGCCGCGCCTTTACCGCCGGGGTGCGGCGCAGCGACGAGATCGTGCTGCCGAACATTCCCTAGAGGAGAATCACCGCCCAGACCACGGTGATCATGCTCAAGGCCACGAATTGAGCGGCGCTGCCCATATCCTTGGCATTTTTCGACAGCGGATGGCGATCCAGGGAAATACGGTCGATCGCCGCCTCGACCGCCGAATTGAGCAACTCGACAATCAGTGCCAGCAGGCAGACAGCGATCAACAGCGCTCGCTCCACCCGGCTGACATTCAGCAGGAAAGACACAGGAATCAGCACTACGTTGAGCAGCACCAACTGACGAAAGGCAGCTTCGCCGGTGAAGGCGGCACGCAAACCGTCAAGGGAATAGCCTGCGGCGTTGAGGATGCGTTTAAGACCGGTTTGACCTTTGAAAGGCGACATAAAATAGGCAACTAGAACGATAGGGAATGGGAAAGCTAGTTCAACCAAAGTCAAAAAAGCGTGAAGAAATAACCGGTTACTGGCTGGAAATTGACTCAAGTTGTTGCAAGAGCAACGCCGCCTGGGTGCGAGTACGCACGCCCAGTTTACGGAAGATCGCCGTCACATGGGCCTTGATGGTCGCCTCCGAAACGCTCAACTCATAAGCGATCTGCTTGTTCAGCAAACCTTCGCAGACCATGGTCAGCACGCGGAACTGTTGCGGAGTCAGGCTGGCCAGGCCTTCGCTGGCCGCCTTGGCCTCGGCGGAGACGCTGACCTGCTCGAAGGCTTGCGGCGGCCACCAGACGTCGCCGTCGAGGACGCTGCGCACGGCCTGTTGAATGACTTCCAGGGAACTGGACTTGGGAATGAAACCGCTGGCCCCAAATTCCCGCGAGCGCACCATCACCGATGCCTCTTCCTGGGCCGAGACCATCACCACCGGAATCTGCGGGTATTGGCCGCGCAACAGCACCAGGCCGGAAAAGCCATAAGCGCCGGGCATGTTCAGGTCCAGCAGCACCAGGTCCCAATCGGCCTTTTCGGTCAGGCGTGTTTCCAGTTCGGCAATGCTCGCCACTTCCACCAGACGGACATCCGGGCCGAGGCCCAGGGTCACCGCTTGATGCAGTGCGCTACGAAAGAGGGGGTGGTCATCGGCAATCAGGATTTCGTATGTGGCCATTTTTCAAATGATCCTGTTTTTTATGGCAGAACCGATGCATTCGGTCCTCGCCAAGGCAACGCAGGTGTCAGCCAGAATGCTGCACCCAAAGAGCACGATCAACGCCAAGAGCCCGGAAATGCGGCGTTTCAAAGATCGGTCGCGCCCTAATCGGCGCCAAGCATGCCCAGCGAAGCCGGGGTGGTCAAGCATCGGGCTTTGCGGCATCTTAGCTGGCTAACTAATAAGAGTGCCATCATGCAAAGCCAAGCCCTGCGCGCCGACATCCTGATGCTGGTGACCGCCATCATCTGGGGCTCGGCCTTCGTCGCCCAGACCTCGGGCATGGATCATATCGGCCCCTTCCTCTATTCCGGGCTGCGCTTCGCCCTCGGTTCGCTGTGCCTGCTGCCGCTGGTACTGCGCGGCGATCGCCGGCAAGCCAAAGCCGAACCTTTCCTGACCCGCGGCCTGCTGACCGGCGGCGTGCTGATGGGGCTGGCCCTGGCGCTGGGCATCAACCTGCAGCAAGTCGGCCTGATGTTCACCAGCGTGACCAACGCCGGTTTCATCACCGGGCTCTACGTCATTGTAGTGCCGCTGCTCGGCCTGCTGCTGGGCCACAAGACCGGGCTGGGCACCTGGCTCGGCGCCCTGCTCGCGGTGCTGGGCATGTTTCTGTTGAGCGTCAGCGACAGCTTCCAGGTCGCTTCCGGCGACTGGCTGCAACTGATCGGCGCCTTTGTCTGGGGCGCCCATGTGGTGCTGGTCGGGGTGTTCGCCAGCCGCCACGACCCGATTCGCCTGGCCTTCCTGCAGTTCGCCACCTGCTCGCTGGTCAGCCTGGTCCTGGCCCTGTGCCTGGAGCCGGTGCACGGCGAAGCGATCCTCGCCGCGGGCCCGGCCATCCTATATGGCGGCGTGGTGGCCGTGGGCATCGGCTACACCTTGCAGGTGGTGGCGCAGAAGCATGCAATCGCCTCGCACGCGGCGATCATTCTGTCGCTCGAAGCAGTATTTGCCGCCATCGCCGGCGCATGGTTGCTCGGCGAGTCCCTGCAACTGCGCGGCTATATCGGCTGCGTCTTGATGCTCAGTGGGATGCTGGTCGCGCAACTCTGGCCGAAAAAGCTGCCGCCAAGCGTTTCAAGCCTTACAGAAAAGGCTTGAGGCGGGCGTGCGTCTCGTCGTTGGGGTCGATATCGAGCTGGAATTTGGCCGACAGATAGTGGGTGCTGAACACATCCAGATAAGCATCCAGCACTTCGCTGGCCTGCTGATCCGTGGCCAGCTCCAGGCACAGCGCCGCCACCTCCGCGGTGCAGAAATGGTCGTCGCGCTTGGAGCGTCGCAGCTTGTAGCGCGATAACTGTTCAGGCGCGAGGCTCAACACTGGCAAGTGCTCGAGATAAGGGCTTTTGCGAAACATCTTGCGCGCTTCGCTCCAGGTCGCATCCAGCAGGATGAACAGCGGGCGTTTGCCCTCTTGCACACGAACCTCGTTCACCACCCGCTGCGGCGCGACGAACTCCCCGGGGAACACCACGTAAGGCTGCCACTGGGGATCGGCCAGCAACGCCAACAACTGCGGATCGACTTCCGTCCGCGACCAGGGGAACGCCAGGGTGTCTTCTATGACATCGGCGATCAGCCAGCCAGTATTGCTCGGTTTCATCGGCTCGACGTCGTGCATGATCAGGCACATGGCCGACTGTGCCGAAACCTTGGGCCGCCAGGCACACATGCAATGGCTGGGAATCACCCGGCAGCCCGCACAGCGCTCCGCACGGGAACCACGGGCGGTAAAAGGCCTGACGGCACGCGCAAGACGTTGGGCCCGCAGGCGGGAAACGGCATGGCTCATCAGAAGCGGCCCCGGCACAAGAAAGGAATCGACACGAAAGGAACTCGGAAAGCTGAAAAGTCGGCAAGTTTATCAGAGCTCCCAGCTCAAACCTGTACCGCCTCCCCTCGCTCCCCTATAATTCGCCGCCACTGAACGCACAGTCGCGTGACTGGTCGAAGCATCAGTCACTGAACCAGGAGAGTTTCATGTTGCGCTTTATCGTTCCCACCGCCGCCCTTCTGCTGGCCTTGCCGTTCAGTGCCCAGGCTGCATCGCTGCAAGACTACGAACTGAACAAGACCCTGCAGAAAACCGCCGAGGAAAGTAACGTCGGCACGCCTCGGGAAGTCAACGAGAACATCCTCGATCAGGGGTATACCGTCGAAGGCAAGGAACTGATCAACCACCTCAGCGTCCAGGCCGAACATGCGGAAAAAATGCGCGCCAACCCCAAGGCGGTCTACCTGCAACTGGGCGCCAGCGTTTGCCGCGACCCGAACTACCGCAAGCTGATGGCCAAGGGCGCCGTCATGCGCTACGAGTTCACCGAGAACCGGACCAATCGCCCCGTGGCTTCGGCGCGGTTCCAGGAGTCGGACTGCCCGGCCCCGGCGAAGAAGAAAAAGTAATTCAGTGCCCAGCTGCGCGCCGTTGTTGATCATCGGCTCGCAGCTCCGCCAACAGCGCCTGCAAATAGCTCGAACGGCGCTCTCCGCCTTCAAGCCGGCGCCGGCATTCCTCTTCGAACGTCAGATGATTGGCATCCGCCGCCGACCTCAGCAGTTGATACAACTGCCCATCGATTTCCAGAACGACTCTGTTCATCACCAGCCTCCGTGCCCCCATTCGCCACTACCTGAGCGATGCACCTGACCTGAGCATCCTGCCTTTGACGCCACACTGTCTTGTTGGCGCTGTAACTTAGTAAATCAGAGCTTGCGCTACCCGGGATGCGTTCGGACAGGCGGCCAAACCCCGTCCATACCTGCCAATAAGTGATTGCCAGCCCCGACTTTCAAGGCCCATGATCAAGCCAGCGCGAATCATCATGAAGGTCTAGATTTCAATCTGTTCATGCTGAATTTTCCTGGGTGGATCCGGAGGCCGCCCCAGCGCGTCTTGTTGTGCGATTGCTTTATAAATCAAGGAATAGCAGAACCTGTATGAATGACCCGCAGGCCCCGGCCGGGTTTTTCCACCCTGGTGAATCCGCCGCTGGAGTCGGGCTGACAGCGACACATGCAGTGTCGCGATGCCAACGAATGCTTCGTTTGCGTCAAAGGTTCTGTGCAGAAGGAGAAGTTGAATGCCTTACGAACCGAATGACCTCCTCAGTCGTCATTTTCAGAGCAACGGAATCGACCTCAGCACGGTCGAAGAACAACTCAACCTGATTGCCCCCAACAGCCCCAACATCCCTCTTTATCGCGACATGATTCTCACCGTTCTGCGCATGGCGCAGGACGACCTCAACCGCTGGAACGCAAAAATCACCCTGCAGGCCCTGCGCGAACTGGAACATGCGTTTCGCGTACTGGAACAGTTCAAGGGACGCCGCAAGGTGACCGTGTTCGGCTCCGCGCGAACGCCGATCGAACACCCGCTGTATGGCCTGGCGCGAGAACTCGGCGCGGCCCTGGCCCGCTCCGACCTGATGGTCATCACCGGAGCCGGCGGCGGCATCATGGCCGCGGCTCACGAAGGCGCCGGCCGCGATCACAGCCTGGGGTTCAACATCACCCTGCCTTTCGAGCAACATGCGAACCCGACGGTGGACGGCACGGGCAACCTGCTGTCCTTCCACTTCTTCTTTACCCGCAAGCTGTTCTTCGTCAAGGAAGCCGACGCCCTGGTGTTGTGCCCAGGTGGGTTCGGCACACTGGACGAGGCGCTGGAAGTACTGACACTGATCCAGACCGGCAAAAGCCCGCTGGTACCGGTGGTATTGCTGGATGTTCCAGGGGGGACGTTCTGGCAAGGGGCGCTGGACTTCATTCACAACCAGCTCGAAAACAACCGCTACATTCTGCCGACCGACATGAAACTGGTGCGGCTGGTGCATAACACCGAGGAGGCGGTCGAGGAAATCAACCAGTTCTACAGCAACTTCCACTCCAGCCGTTGGCTAAAAAACCAGTTTGTCATTCGCATGAATCACACCCTCAGCGAACCGGCGCTCGAACAGATGCAGACGGCCTTCGCCGACCTGTGCCTGAGCGACCGCTTTCATCAACATGCCTACAATGGCGAGGAGCACAACGAACCGGAGTTCAGCCATCTGGCGCGTTTGTCGTTCACCTTCAACGCCCGCGACAATGGCCGCCTGCGTGAGCTGATCGACTTCATCAACTGGCCGGAAAACTGGGCCATGAATCAGGCCAGGGCAGCACAACGCAGCAGAGAACCGATCAAGGTCACTTGAGCGGAAAAACAGCGGCCCGCGCATTCGATTCGCGGGCCCGACACCTCAATCGTCCACCCTTCGGCCGCTCAACAAGCGGCCGATCATGTCCATCGAATATCCCCGGTACGCCAGATAGCGGCCTTGTTTGGCGCGCTCCTTGGCATCGACCGGGAGATGTCCGGCAAACTTGCGCCGCCAGACATCTTCCAACTGTGCCTGCCAATCGATACCGCTCTCACGCAAGGCCAACTCGATATCGGTACTCTGCAAGCCGCGCTGGTTGAGTTCTTCGCGAATACGCAGGGGGCCGTAGCCGGAACGGGCACGGTAGGAAACGAAACTTTCGAGGTAACGGGATTCGGACAACAGGCCTTCTTCCGTCAAACGGTCAAGGGCAGTTTCGATCATTTCGGGAGGGGCGCCGCGCTGACGCAGTTTACGCGTCAGCTCGACTCGACCGTGCTCGCGTCGCGCGAGCAGGTCCATGGCGGTTCGCCGCACCGCGACGAGGGTATCGAGTACGGCGATCATCGGATCGATCAGATATCCGCGTCGGCCATGTCATCGATGCTTTCGTTGACTGGCAGAGCCTTGGCATCCCCGCTCGGAGCCAGCAGCTTGTCGCGGATCTGCTTCTCGAGGGCGTTACCGATTTCCGGGTTGTCCTGCAGGAACTTGGCCGAGTTGGCCTTGCCCTGGCCGATCTTGTTGCCCTGATAGCTGTACCAGGCACCGGACTTCTCGAGGAAACCGTGCAGCACGCCGAGGTCGATGATCTCGCCGTTCAGGTAGATACCCTTGCCGTACAGGATCTGGAATTCAGCCTGACGGAACGGTGGAGCCACCTTGTTCTTGACGATCTTGACCCGGGTTTCGCTACCAACGACTTCGTCGCCTTCCTTCACCGCGCCAGTACGACGGATATCCAGACGGACCGAAGCGTAGAACTTCAGCGCGTTACCGCCGGTGGTGGTTTCCGGGCTGCCGAACATCACGCCGATCTTCATGCGGATCTGGTTGATGAAGATCACCAGGCAGTTGGCGTTCTTGATGTTACCGGTGATCTTGCGCAGCGCCTGGGACATCAGGCGAGCCTGCAGGCCCACGTGCATGTCGCCCATTTCGCCTTCGATCTCGGCCTTGGGCACCAGTGCCGCCACGGAGTCGATCACAATCACGTCGATGGCATTGGAGCGCACCAGCATGTCGGTGATTTCCAGCGCCTGTTCGCCGGTGTCCGGCTGGGAAACCAGCAGGTCGTCGACATTGACCCCCAGTTTGCCGGCGTATTCCGGGTCCAGCGCGTGCTCGGCGTCGACGAAGGCGCAGGTGGCGCCCATCTTCTGTGCCTGGGCAATCACGGACAGGGTCAGGGTGGTCTTACCGGACGATTCCGGACCGTAGATTTCAACGATACGGCCTTTTGGCAGGCCGCCAATGCCAAGGGCGATGTCCAGACCCAGAGAGCCGGTGGAAATGGCCGGGATCGCCTGACGGTCGTGATCGCCCATACGCATTACGGCACCCTTGCCGAATTGACGTTCGATCTGACCCAGGGCCGCAGCCAAGGCTTTCTTCTTGTTGTCGTCCATTAAAGTCCTCACGTAATCAATAAGGCCTGACGGCCAACACCTGTATAAGTAGCCAGTATTATTCCACAGCGTTCGAGGATCGCCTACCCCTGTTTTGAGATTTCTGCCGCGGCATGTTGCAGCAAGCCCTCTAGCGCGGCCTTCACCGTTTGTCGGCGAACGTCGTCCCGATTCCCGGCGAAGTGTCGGCACTCGCTCGTCAGGGTCTCGCCGACGCCCCAGGCCAGCCACACGGTGCCCACCGGTTTTTGCGGCGAGCCGCCGTCCGGGCCGGCCACTCCGCTGACCGCCACGGCAAAACGCGCCAGGCTTTCGCTTTGCGCACCGCGCACCATTGCCTCGACCACCTCGCGGCTGACCGCCCCGACGGAGGCAAAAAGCGTTTGTGGGACTCCCAGCTGTCGGGTCTTCTGACCATTGGAATAGGTCACGTAACCCGCCTCGAACCAGGCCGAGCTCCCGGGAATCCGGGTAATGGCCTCGGCAATTCCGCCGCCGGTGCAAGACTCGGCGGTGGTGACGTGGGCATTCAGAACCTGCAAGCGTCTGCCTAGTTCAGCGGCAAGCTGGGTGATTTCGTTCACAGTCCTCTCCTGATCGGGCTGGCGGAGGACTTACCGTACACGAGCGGAACGCGCTTGCAAGGCACACAGCGGATCAAAATGTTTAGCGGCCCAGCGCCCTGACGTAGGCCTGGCAGGCTTGCAGGGCGATCAGTCCCCGGTCGCCGTCGCCGGTGATGCCGACAATTCGTTGAGCATGCGCCGGGTCAAGTCGGGCTCGCGCGGCTCCATGAACCAGGCCGCCGGTGGTGGCGGTGGCAGGCACAGCACCGCCGGCATCTCGGGCATCGAGGAGGACCGACAGGCGCAGATCAGCAGTGGCAAGGCGGTCGCGCAAGCGACCTTGATCACGTTGGGCATCGCTCAAGGCTCGAGAGTGGGTTTGATCGCTGGCCTGCAACTGTTGCTCCAGGGCCAGGCGTTTGTCTTGCGCGTCCTGCTGCCGGGCCGCGGCCGCCAGGCTCAGCCGGCCCAGGGCTTCTTCGTGCAGCCTGGCCTGCTCCGCCAACTGCCGGCCAAGGCGCCAATCCTGAATCCGCCAGGCCAGCGTCGCCGAGACAGCCGCTACCACCGCCAGCGACACGAGCACTATCAAGGCCCGGGAAGACAGAGGGCTCACGGACATAACACCTCCCGCGCCCGCGCCCAGAGTTGCAGGCGATCCTCCAGCCCATTCAGGCCACCGTTGATGCGGCGCGTAATGCTGTTGAACTGGTCGCGGTCGGCCAGCTCGTTCAAGCCATTATGCTGCCAGAACCAGGCGGCCGATTCGGCGGCCCACTGCGGCTGCTCCAGCAGTTCAGGCAGCGCCAGCAGGCGTTCGTCGCCGAATAGCCCGAGGCTGCACTGGCGATAATTGTTGCGGCCGGTAACCTGGATCAGGCCGCGGCCGCGGTACTTGAAGCCATCTCCAACTGCAGTGTTACCCAGGTCCGCACGGCCTTCGTACTTTATCTGTGCGGGGGTCGGCCCCCAGATCTCACGCACGTAGCGCAGCTGGCCAGACTCATGCCCGATCTGCGCGAGAAAGGCAGCCATGCGCTTGGGCGTATTGATCTGCCGATGACTCATGGCCGCGTTGAGAGCTGGAGCAAAAACGCCCGCTTGAGGGCGGGCGTTAGGGAGGATCTGCAGCAACTGTTCTGCAAGTTGCATCGTCGAATGCCTCCTACTCGTTGAGCTGTTCCAGCAACCAGCCGGGAGCCGTTGGGCGTTCGGCACGATCAGGAAACACTGCAGTTTCCGGCCAGTCGCGAAGCCTCTGGCGATAAACCTGCAACTCTCTGTATTGCTCGCCAGTGAACGTCGTTTCGCCAGCGACCTCTACCTCGTCACGGTGCCGATTGATAAAGCCATCAGTGGCTAGCAACTGCTCGTCGCGCCATTCGCGCTCAACCGTTGCACGCTGTTCGATGGTAGGCGGCGGAGCATCCACCAGAAAAGGAAGCCCGTTTTCGTCGTGATCGCGAACTTTCCCTGGCGCGGGGTTACCGATGACCGACAACACCAGTTCATCGGTTATTGCCACTGCATCAGCCGGAATATCTTTATTGACACCGGGAAGATAAAGATTCCCGGTGGACTTACTATATAACCTTGACATATCAATCCCTTTATAAACTTACCAACCAATTGCAAACCACGAAACGTTATAGCCGCCCGTGGAATAGGTAGTTATTTGATTCAAGCTAACTGTTTTGACAATGCCTTGGGGCGCAACCGACGCATTGGCGAACGTTCCGCCAACAGCCTTCATCACACCGTTGGGAAACGCTATAGGCAGGCTGGCAGTTTTGCTGTCAGAACCCGTATGGGCCGTCTCTCCCCATTGAAAGATAAGCCCCCCCAACCATATGGGAAGGACGATATAACCATTGGTAGCGCCCAACAAAGAAAAACCGAGCCTTAACTTCGCGACGGTAACCGCATCAGAGTTATTACTTAGCCCAGCCATCACATCATTAGTGGCAATTTTTATAAAGCCCGCCACAGACTCGGTAGCCCCAACAAGAACCGTATTCAACTTTGCGGCAAGGGTTCCAGGCGTGACGGCACTGCTGATATCAGTCCCGGCAATGACTTCACTATTGGTTGATATTCTCAGCACCCCGGCAATCGTCGTTGTGGCGCCCACCACCACTGCAGCGAGTCTGTTCTTGAGGGTTAGCGGGGTTACTGCCGAGTTATTGTCAGCACCTGCAGTAACTTCGGCTTGAGTTGCGATTCGTAAAATCCCAGCAACCGTCGTAGTGGCACTGGCCAACAACGCATCGAAACGATTCTTGAGTGTCAGCGGCGTGACTGTCGAATTATTGTCAGCTCCACCCGTTACTTCGGATTGCGTTGCAAACCTGACTACACCGGGTGCCGTCGTCGTTGCCAAAGGCAAGTTGCCGGAGTGAATAAGAACTTTCCACGGCTGCCAGGCATTGGCCGTTTTCCTGCGAAAGGCCAACGTGTCAGCTGTCATGGATTGAAACAACTGCACCTCGTACCACGTATTTTCAAACGAACTACGGTGAAAAATCGATCCTTGGTTGTTCGGATCAGTACCAGGAAAAATAGACCCGCCCCAAGTTGCCCCGACGCTATAGACACCTGTTGCCACCAGTGCATCTGCGTTATCTGCTTGCGGGCCGCCGTCCGTCGAACCGATACCGTAAGCCTCTGCTGCCGTTTTAATAGCCTTCGAAAGCTGTGTGACATCTGTCTCCGCTGGCACTTGTCCCGAATCGATGATCGCGTTGAGTACTTCCAGCGTGACGGCATTACCCCAGGCGGAAGGGATTAACGAGCCCGGAGTACCTGTCAGCGGGTTTTCATCAACAAACTGGCCATTTACCAGCCCTACGCTGGGAACACTTTTCGGAAAATCCACGTTCTTACCCCTCAGTCATAATTAAAAAGAACCATTGTGTGTGCGGGCGTTTTCTGACGAATCTGACACTCCAACGCGTCGCCTGGGTTGGAGCCAAATCGCTCCCCCCAGTAACTCGCGCCGAACCTGCGACCCTGTCGTTGCCGGCCGCCGGTGTTCAGCGTCCACATGAACTGCGCCAACCAGGTACCGAAACGCGCGGTGCCAAAACGAGAACGCCCCATCCGGGGCGCTCGATGTTCGCTAATGGTTGCGTTCGGGTAGCCCTGACTGAGCGCTACGTCGATGAAATAGGCTCGACTCTGCCCGCCCACCTCGACGAGTCTTCGGCGTACCGCCAAACGACGATCTTCAAACGCTGGGTTCAGCCCCAGGCAAGGATCCGGCAACCCCATGATTGCCTCCCAGTCAGGGACGAGTTCGCTGACGCCGGAAGGGTCCATTTCATTCTGCAGATCCACCGCCCGGGCATCGAGCCGAGAGAACTCAATGGCGACCCCGGCCAGAATTCGGTCAATCTCGGGGGCCATCTCCAGCGACCAGGCCGGGCCGATGGGCAGCAGGCCTCGCAGTTGCTGGAGGTATTCGTCGGCGGTGTGGGCTATAGCCATGCGATCCCCCCAAACGTCAGCAACTGATTGGGACCGGCGACCACATCGGCGACGGGAGCTAGCAGTTTGTGATCGGTCTCACCCGTCGATCCGCTGATCGCTTCGGCGATATGCGTCAACAGCAACGTCTCGCCCAAGCCGGCCTCTCGGCTATGCAGATCGATCAACTGGGCCTGGATGGCCGCACGTACGGTGCTCGTATCCGGTACCGGGCGAATGCTGTAGAACACCGGCTGCCGGACGGGGGCCATTACATACAACTCGGCGGTCACGGGCCGTAGCGGCTCAATATGGGCTTTCACATCGGCCAACTGCTCCGGGTTGGGTACAGGATTCGCGTCGCCATCACGCATGACGAACAGACCAACCGTCCCGGGCCCCAGGTAACTGCCGCGGCACCACGCCCGGGTAATCCCCGGCACCTCCAGCGCCCAGGTTTCATAATCCTGGGCCGAGCCGCCGTGGGGGATGATCCGGTAGGAGCGGATCACCCTCGCGCGCAGCGATTCCAGGCTTTCCGCGGCGATGCCGCCGGCGAGGCCCGGCGCGAGCACGGTGAAGCTGTTGCCGATGCCCTGGATCGGTTGCACCGGAATCAGGTTCAGGCCGGCCTCGGCATTGCCCAGGGTGCCGGCGTCGAGGGCCTGGACCGTGGTGCTGTTGCTGCCGGCGCTGGCGGTGCGCGCGGCGGTGACTTTGTAGCTGCGCCCGTCGCTGGCCTGCAGCAGGGTATCGACGTCCAGCACCGCGCCTGCCGCGGCGGTGAAACTCACCGAGCCGCTGGCCGCCTGGGCTGCCTTGCGAGGCTGGTTGAGACGCAGCGCGGCAATACGCTCCAGGGTCGACTCGTCGGCCTTGTCCGGCAGGATCTGGTCGGCGATCCAGTCCAGGTAGCCGTAGAGGCCATAGGCGGCGCCGCCCAGGGCGCGGGCCAGCACTTGCGCATCGGACTGGCGCAGCGCATCGCTGGCCAGGTCGCTTTGGGTGCGCTTGATCAGCACCGGCAGCGAAGGGGTTTCAAAGGGCATAGGTCACCTGCCAACTGTTATCAGGGTTGATGTCCAGGCGCTCGCCGTTGGCCAGGACCAGGGACGTGCGCAGGTTCAGGCGCTGGTCGTCGAGACGCTCGCTGAGGATCTCGACCGCGCTGCAATGGCCGTCGTCGATCAGCCATTGCAGGGCCTCACGGGCATAGAACTCGGCGTCGAGCTGGGTCTGGCGGGTGAGCTT
The DNA here is from genome assembly GCF_001921865.1 of Pseudomonas chlororaphis. Classification (GTDB taxonomy): domain Bacteria; phylum Pseudomonadota; class Gammaproteobacteria; order Pseudomonadales; family Pseudomonadaceae; genus Aquipseudomonas; species Aquipseudomonas chlororaphis_D. The sequence goes on along the minus strand of NZ_MSCT01000006.1, from coordinate 41,260 downwards.
GACCCGGCGCAGCAGCCACAGCCGCGAGCCGATGCGGTCGTCGGCCACCGTGGGGAAACTGTCGCCCCACCAGCCAAAACGCTCTTCGTCGTCGAGCCGGTCGTCGTCCGCCGCGCGGCGCCAGGTGAACAGGCTGATCAGCACGGCGCGGGTCAGGGCGCGGTGCAGGTCTTGGCTGACAAACATCATTGCCCTCCCGCCGGCGCGCCGGTCTGGCCGCTACCCGGCTGCACGCCGGCATGCACGTGTTTGATCTGGCTGATGCCCGCAGCGACCTGGTCGCCCTGGGAGACGATCTTGCCGGTCTGGGTCAGGGTCGGGGTGTCGATATTCACCGCGCCGCTGGCGCGGATATTCAGGGTGCCGGTCTCGATGTCGATGATCCGCCCGCGCTTGAAATGGATCTTGTCGCCCTCGTCGGTGTAGATCGCCACTTCGCCGGGGGCCAGGGCCTTGAGGCGATAGCGGCGGTCGGCGACCACCAGCACGATGGCATGGGAGCGATCGCCACCGAGGAAGGTGGCAATGCCTTCGGCGCCGGCCAGCGGGTTGCTGGTGAAACCATAGGGCTCGAAGTGCTCCATGTCGTCGTTCACTTCGCCGGCGGTCAGGCGCATTTGCAGCGATTGCAGTTTGTTGGCCGAGTTGGCGAGCACGACGGTGCCGCGCGCCAACAGGCGTGTCAGTAGGCTCATGGTTTTTTCCTTGCCCCCTGTGTAGGAGCGAGCTTGCTCGCGATAGCGGCCTTGCAGGCACACCGCGTCGCCCCCATCGCGAGCAATCTCGCTCCTGCAGTACCGGGGGTTTTAGGTTTTGGCCGGCACGGGACTGGCGTCGAAGGTATGGGGCGGCGCCACTTGCAGGGTGGTGACCGAGCCCTGTTCGGAGAGCGAGTAGGTGACCTTGGAAATCAGCAGGTCCTGGTCGAACCCCAGCACCGGGTCGATCACCCGGACCAGGGTGTTGTGGCGCCACAGCTCGCCGTTGCTCTGGCGCCAGCCCTGCACCTTGTAAGTGCTGGTCAGGGCCTTGCCAGCGCGAATCGCGCTTTCCCAGTCGGCCCGTTGCTGGGCCAGTTCCTGGGTCAGTTGCGACGGTTCGCTGATCACCGTGACCCGCTTGCGCTTGGCGGTGCTGTCGCTGGCCACGCCCGCCACCTCGCTGACCGCCGCGCCGCTTTTCTCGTTGCTGCCCTTGTGCTGGCCGATCACCCGGTACTCGGAAAACACCTGGCTGAAATCCATCGGCGCACTGGCCGAAAGAATATTCTTGCCCAGCTCCAGCGCATCCACCGCGCGCCCGCCGCTGCCCGGCCGGGCCAGCAGCACCCGGCCTTCGGCGTCGTCGGTGGAGAACACTCGGAACAGCGTCAACAAGCGGTCGATGGACTGGAACACGGTTTCCCCGGGCACGATGCTGTGGCTGCTCAAGCGCGTGGTTTCGGCGATCTCGCTGACCACCCCGACACCATAGGACGCAGCCAGGGCCTGGACGATTTTCAGCAGGCTCTGTTCGCGCCACTGCCCGGGCTGGTTGATCGCCGCGCAATCCACCAGGTCCTGGGTCAGGGAACTGCCCTCGATGCTCAGGCCGATCTGCCGGCCGTCGTAGCTGATCGGCGCCTTGAACACATGGCCGCTGAGCAGCAGGTCGGCGCCGATCCGCACCTGGCACTTGGCGCCGGGGCGAATGCGCTGATCGAGGGTCTGCCCCGGCCATTGCCAGGTCACGTCGAGCTTGAAGGTACGGAACTGGCGCTCCAGGTCGGCGCTGATTTCCACGCTTTTCCAGCCGCCGTAATCCTGGCCGTCCACCGTCAACAGCACACGGTTATCGAAGTTGCTCATGGGCTACTCCCCCGCCACTTTGACGTTGGTCGGCGGCAGGAACCCGGGGTGAACCACACCGTTGCGCTGCTGCACCTCGGCCGCCCGGGTGGCGTCGCCGAAGAGGCGATAGGCGAGCACCACTGTCGGCAGGCTCTGCATCGGGTTCTTCACCACCAGCCGCACACCGGACGAAGCCACCGCGGTGAGGTGGCCGTAAACCAGCTGGCGCAGGCCGTTGAGCACCTCGTAATGCACCGCGTCGGCTTTTTCCGCCGCCTGCCAGATGGCCTCGTTGATCGCGTTGCGCAGCGCCAGCACCTCGTCGGCCACTGGCACTTCCGCGCGGGTTACCGGCTGGATCGCCTGCTTGGCCAGGGACGGCGTACTGCCGAGCTTGACCGCCGGCGTCGCCACCGGCAGCGACGCCACCGCCTGGGCGATCCGCACCAGGACGGCATCCTGCACCAGGTCCGCCATGGCTTGCGCCGCGGCGGTGGTGTCCTTGCCGGTGGTGAGTTTCGGCGTGTCGATCTTCTTCACCGCCTCCACCTGCTGCGAGACATTGGCCAGCACACCGCGGTAGCCGTTGCGCGCATAGTCCTTGAGGTCCTTGATGTCCCCCAGCAAACCCTTGAACTCGGCGCTGACTTCCTTGGGCAAGTCCTTGATCGCCCGCACCAGCAGGTTGAGGTCGCGGTAGGTGTCGAGCAGCGGCTTGAGCTCCTGCTCGATGGTCGCGTAGACCTCCTTGAGGCTGTTGCGCAGGTCGGCGATGCCGATCCGCGCGGCCTTGACCAGGGTCATGGCCTCTTCGAAGCGGCGTACCGCCGAGCCGATAAGGCTGTCGGACGACACCAGCAACAGCTGCCGGGTATTGACCGTGGCGCTGGGGAATTGCAGCGGCTGGTCGGGGTAGAACTTCAGGGCGAAAGTCACCAGGCCGCCGTCCTGGCGGCTCTGGGTCATTTCGCATTCGCCGACCTTGACCTGCAAGCGCCCCAGCCACGGATGCACCAGCTCGCCGCTGCCCTCCTCCAGCGCCTTGAGCAGTTGGTCGCGCCGCTCCAGGCAGTCGGCGCCGACGATGAACGCGGTCAGGTCGTGGGTCCGCGCCTGCCGGCCGAGGTTCTCGTAGAACGGCAGGTCGCGCTGCGGGTACTCGTGCAACTGGCCCTTGTGGCCGACCGGGGTTTTCGCCTGGTCGACCCAGAACCCGACGCCACGAAACGACGCCGGCAACAAACGATCACGCCAGCTCATTGGAACCTCCTAGGGAAAGGGAGCGGTAGCCGACACGCGACGACAGCGCCACGCCAGGCTGGTTGATCTGCGGCGCGCTGGTGCGCAGGCCGGCCGGAGCGTTCTCGAAGCTCACCGTCAAGCCGCCCTGCAATTGCGTGCGGTTGTTGGCGGCGGTCTGTTGCAGCAGCAAGCTGGAGTTTTGTTGCAGGCCACCGGGTGCAAGAGACACGGTTTGGGGCCGCTTGCCAGGCAACGCGCCCGACACCTGATCGGCGTCCTCATCAGCACCGAAGAACGCCGGGGCCAAGGCCCCCCTGTCCTGCTCATTGGTCCTGAGCTGATGCTCGGTCAGGCTTTCCACTTTGCCGGTGATCTGGGTGATGAAACCGCCAAAACTTCCGCCCAGCAGCTCCTTGATCGGCTCGATGATCGCCTTGAGCTTCTGCCACCACGCAGAGAACCACTCGGTGATCGGTTCCCAGTTCTTGATGATCTGAAACAACGGGGTCCAGCCGAATATCTCGCTGAGCACGGTATACATGGCCATCGCCGACACTTTGATGGCATTCCAGACGCTGGCGAAGAACTCGGTGATCGGTCCCCAGTTGGCAATGATCAGCGGGATGGGCGTCCACGCAAAAATACCCCGCAGAAACTCCGCCACGGGCACGGCCAGGGCCTGGAGCAAGCGCCAGATGGCCGAGAACAAACCCGTCAACGGCCCCCAGTTGGCGGCAATCAAGGCGATAGGTGTCCAGGAAAACAACTCCTGGAAAAACGCGATCAATGGCGCCGCGGCCGTTTTGATGGTTTGCCAAAGCCCTGCCAGGAACGTCGAGATCGGCGCCCAATTCGCTACGATCGCGCCCATCGGCGTGAGGCTGAAGGTGAATTTCAATACCTCGATGACGCCACCGGCCACCGCTTTAATCGCTGCGAAGATGTCCCTCAAGGCACCGCTGACAGGCCCCCAGTTGCTCGCGATCTGCCCCATTGGAGTGAACGCGAACAACGTCTTGAAGAAATCCGCCATGGGAATAAGGACCGGTCGGATGTTCTGCCACAGTTTCCTGAAAAAGCCTGAAAGCGGTGCCCAGTTGGCAACGATCAACCCCACCGCCAAGGCTATTCCAGCAGCCACCAGACCGACCGGAGAGGACAACGCAGCCAATACGACCGCCATCGCCGTTGCCGCCGAAGTCACGACGGTAAATGCCACCGCAGCAGCGGCCAACCCCTCGACCAACGCCGGGTTATTCGCGACGAACTGCCCGACAGAGGTCAGCAGTGGCTGCAGCTCGACGACCACTTTGTTGACCGCAGGCAGCAGTGCCTGCCCGACTTTCAGAGAAACGGCATCCAGCGACGCACTGAAATTGTGGAGGTTGGTGGCCGTATTCCCTCGAACCACATCCGGCACCTCAAGCCTTTGCGCCTTGAGATTCGCCGCAACCAGCTCATCCTCGGCCTTCACTGCCGACCTGATGCCCTTCACGAACGGCCCCACCAACCCGGTGCCTTCCATGAGGCTGGAAAAGTTCAGCTTGTCGAGGCCATTGTCCGCCAGGTCCTTTTTGAAGGCCGCGATCTTTGCGCGAATGCCTGAGACTTCCTTGTCCAGTTTTTCTGCGCCTTTGGCGACCGCTGCCATGTCGCTCGAGGCTTCGACAGTCGGCCCGTTTTCAAGCGTTTGCGGTGTTGGAGTTTCTTCGGCTTTGGAAGCCTTCACCGGCTTTGCTTTATTCGTTTTTTTCGCCATCACTGCACCTGCTGCATCGCATTGATCCGTTGCGCGTGCTCCAGGGATTCCCGGAGCACATCCAGTGGCCTGGCCATCATCTGTTCGGGGTCAACCTTCCAGAACCAGGCCAGGTCATAGGCAACCGCGATCAGGTCGCTGATGGCGCCGATGCCGCACTCATGAAAAAACTCGCCACCGCCCAGCTCAGGGCGTTGAGGTCGGCCAGGTCCAGCTGGTTGACCGAGGATGGCGGGATGCCGGCGCAGACCGCGATGTACTTGGCCGCGACGTCCATGTCGAGGCTGACTTCTTCGCTCTTGTCGATCTTGTACGGCAGCGCCTTGATCGCCCGCACTTCCTGCACCGTCGGGCGGCGCAGGGTCAGCTCGGCCAGCGGTTCGCCGTGGGCCTCGATGGCCACACGCAGCTTTACGCTATCGCTCATTGCCAGGTCCCCTTGATGCCCTCGAATTTCAGTTCGATGCTCGCGTCGTCGCCCTTGGATACCGGCTCTTCCACCAGGTAGGCGCCGGCCAGGACGTAGACCTTGCCGTTGTTGAATTCGCAGGTGACGGTCATGTCGGAACCGGCGACCAGTTGCTTGAGCGGGAAGTCGGCGGTGTGCAGCGCGGTGACCTTGAACGACGGCGCGATATCGGTTTCCTTGTAGAAACCCGGCACGACGGTTTCCCGCTTCACGGACATCAGCGGCGCTTCGCAGCCGCCGTTGATGGTCAGTTGAGCGCCGTCCACTTTGACGTAGCAGGTGCCTGCAATCAGTTGCCCCATGGTGTATCTCCCAAAAAAATGAGCCCGCGCGAGGCGGGCTGGAAAAGCGCAGTCAAACAGGCTCGGCTCAGGCCGCCGCGTCGTACTGCAGACGGAATTGGTTGAGCAGCGCGAACACCCGCAGGCCGTTGATGTAGTCCGGCGGGAACAGCACGTTGACCCGGCTCGGATCCTGGCTGTCGCGCTCGACGATCAGGTGCTCGGCGAACAGCTCGGCGTTCTCCACGTGGCCTTCCAGTTCGAGCTTGGCGTACTGGGCGATCAGCTCACCGCGAATTGTGCTCGGGGTGACGATCGGCTGGCCGGCGCCGAAGCGGGTGCCGTCGGCGGCCAGCTTGTGGCGCCCGTACTTGCTGGTGATCACGCTTTGCAGGCGACGCACGATGAACGCCGACTGGTGCAGGGTTTCGCTGTCCAGGTAGGAGTTGTCGGCCTGGCCGTAGGCGTTCTTCTGGTAGGTGGTGATCGAACGCTGGATGCGCACGTAACCGCCTTCGTAGTAGGCGGTGGCGATGCCGTAGCTGAGCAGCGACTGACGCTCGGTCAGGGTGAAACGCTCGCTGGCCGGCGCCGGATCGACGCCCGGCAGGCTGCCGCTCTGGGTCGGACGGCTGGCATCGGCGGAGATGAACACCGAAGTCCGCGCGGCCAGGGCCGCGGCCTGCACCCAGAACGGTTGCGGTACGCCCGGCTCCAGGGCCTGGATGGTGATGTGCTGGTCGTTGCGCGCCTGGCCGGCCGCCACCAGGGTGCCGACGGTGCCGCGCTTGGCGCTGTAGACATGGCCGAACAGTTGCTTGGCCCAGGACCAACGGCCGGTGCTGTCATCCATGACGGCTTGCCAGGTGTTGAGGGTCGCGGTGTCGGTCCACGGCATGCCGATGAACTCGAACGGCTCGTCGCCCAGGGCCGCCAGCGCGGCGACCTGATCCGGCACGCCGGTACCGCCAGCCATCTTGCCGACGGTCACGCTCAAGCCGGCCGGGGTCTCTTCGCCATTGCTCTTGCCCAGGCGGTTGAGTTGCAGGCTGATGTCGTTGGCGCTGTCGCCGGTCCATTTGGCGGTCAGGGTCAGGGTGCCTTCGACCGCGGCAGCGCTCACCGGCAGGTCGGCGGCAGCGTTGATCTTCAGGGCCAGCGCGCTGGCCGCCTGGGCCGCGGTGGCGGCATTGACGATGGCCGCCTGGACCCGCACGCCGCCGATATACAGGTTGAGCAGGCCGCTGGCGCTGGCGGTTCCGGTGAACTTCAGCTCGGCCTTGGCCACGCTGCCTTCGACGTTGTGCAGCGGCAGGCACCAGATCTCGCCGATCGGGTCGGTCTTGCGCCAGGTCTCGTACATCGACGCGAGCATCGAACCCTGGCCGCCAATGCTCTTGGCCAGCGCAACGCTGGAGACCAGCACCAGCTGGCCGACCTCGGCCGGCGCCACGTTGTCGTTGACCTGGGCCACGATCAGCCGGCGCATGGCCGAAGAAGCGCTATTGGCCGCCGAATTGTCCATCTCGGCGTAGAACAGCGGCACACGAATGTCCGCCGGGATATTGCTGAATCCGATCGCCATTATTTGGCTCCTTGTGGTTTCGCCGCCTTCGCGGCCTTGAGGGTGATATCGCCGTCGGCCAGACGCCGGCGCCACCAGGCGCTGTCCGCGACTTCACGGCCTTCGAGGGGCAGCAGATCGCCGGCTTCGGGGTCCGGCACGGCGCGGCCCGCGGCCGGCAGCACAGTGATGCGGTTGCTCATTGGGTTACGTCTCCAGAGAAAGTCAGTTCCAGGCGCCCGTCGGGCCCCGGGTATTTCAGGTTGGGGTCCGCCGGGTCGATGGCATCGACCCGCACCGTGACCCCGGTCAAGGACGGCAAGCCGTCCAGTTCGCGCTCGTGCCAGGTTTCCGCCGGCTGGCTGGCCAGGTTGCGGCCCAGCTGGAACCCGGCGAAAAAGCGCAGGCGGTAGAACAAGCGCGTGGCGGTGAGCGAAACCAGTTCGCCGCCGTCGTATTCGATCGGGCTGTAGTCCGGCCCCGGCTTGAACCCCACCAGCGCCCGCCACAACTCGCTCCGTACGTCGTCGAGCTGATCCAGCGCCCGCCGGGCATCGCCGGCGTCCAGCACCAGGATGATTTCGAGGCGATCGCGAATGGCCTGGCCAGTGGCGTTCTGCGCCGTGCCGGGGCTGGCCAGGTCGGCGCTCGACGTCACATGGGCGCTGGGCGTGGGCAAGGCGGTGTTGCTTTGCAGCAGGGCGAGATCGAGGCCGACCGCCACCTGATTGGCCAGGCCGGGGCAGTGATCGCGCAGTTGCGTGAGGATCGGAGTGATCTTCATGAAGAGGCTCCAGGGCGGAGTGAATGGGAAAACCGTCAGGCGCGGGAGCGACCGTCCGGGGCAGAGGGCACAGCCGCAGAGAAGCAGGAAGCGAACGAGCCGATGCCGGGCGGCACCGGGCAATCAGGGTTGCTGTTCCAGGCAGGTGGCTTCGATCATGCAGCGATAGTTTTTCTCGCGACTGCCGCTGGCCGTCACCTTGTCGATCGACCAGGTGCCCTGCATGAAAGCCGGCCAGCTGTTGTCCAGCCATACCAGCCCCTCGGCCGACAGGGCCGGATCGCCGGGGCAGTCGAGCTTGAGCTTGATCGCTTCGCGTTCGATCCGGCGCATCGCGCCCTGGGCCGCGCTGCGCGCCTCGGCCTCTCCCGGGTAACGCTGGCGCAGGGTCTGGAAAGGGGCCTGGCCCACACTGACCACGCGCTCCTTGCCGGCGGCCGAATCCCACCAGCTGACCTTGCAGCCTTTGTGCTTGGCCCGGCCGTTCTCGTCGATGCTGGCCGAGATGAATGCCGGATCCCCCGGGCGGTTGTCCCGGGTGACGCTCAAGCGCACCGGCGAAAGGATTTTCCCGGAGAGCGATTTCGCCTGCCCGCGCAGCGCCAGCACATACATCTCGTTGATCGGCTTGGTGACGGCATCGTACGAACGGGCAAGGCGCGTCAAAAAGCCCATGTCGGTCTCGTTGGACTGATCGACATGGGTGATCGGTATCGAATCCAGCTCGGCGGCCACCCGGGGCGAAAAACCATGCCGGGAGGTCAGCTGGCGAAACAGCGCGCCGAGGGTCGTCGGGCCGTGGCTGGTGGAGCGGCGCTGTTTGAAGCCGCTCGCGTCCGCCACTTTGAACGGCGCCGCCGTGGCCACCAGCGTCAGGCGCGGAGGAAACAGGTTGGGCGTGCGTCGGGTGATGACGAACTCGCCACGGTCGACCAGCCCCGACTCCAGATACCCCACCCGCAGGCCGACGTTGCCCCCCAGCTCGGGAAGCCCTTCCAGGCCGTCGATGTCCAGGGTCAGCATCAGCTGGTCGGATTCGATGCCCGCCGCGTCGATGTGCGTCCAGGCGATCAGCCGTTCGTTGAAGCGCGCGGCATTGGCGCCGTAGAGCTCAATGCTCGGGGTGAATCCCAGGGTCATAGCGCCTCCTTAGTCCCAGGCCGAGACCGGGGTCGCGGCCACCGGCCGGGACTCGATCTCGGGCACGACCACCCAGACGCCCGCCGGTAGCAGCGGGCCCTGCTCGGCCAAAAGCGGGTTCAGGCGCCAGAGCGCCTCTTCGATCCCGTCGTCGGAACGCCCCACCTCGCGGTAGAGCAGCAGGTTGACCGAATCGCCGGCAATACTGCGAACCCTACGCATTGACGAACTCCTCGAGGTTAATGGTCCAGTTGATCACCAGCGCCGTACCGTCATCGATGATGGAGGTCTGAACCTCCGTCACCAGGTTGACGCGCCAGCGCCCCCAGTTACGGCCGATGCCATCCACCAGCGGCAGCGGCACACGGGCGGCCTGCAACTCACGCAGTTCATCCAGGCGCGCCATGCCGGTGGCGTACATCGACTTGCCACTGATCTGCAGCGTTTCCAGTTTCTGCCCGGCCTGCTGCGATTTCGGCTTGCTGGTGATGATGTCGATACTGGCCCAGCCACCGTCCGTCTTGCGTTCTAGCCGATCGTAGGCGAACCCGGTGGACAGGCCGAAAATGAAACTGCCCAATGCCATCTGCTGTCGCATCACGCCACTCCATCGGTCAGGGCCGCGCCGCGGCGTACCGCGAGCGGGTTGCTCATCATCAGGGGCATGATCTGCACCTGCATTTGCTGGACCACCATGTCCACCAGTTGCCTGGAGCTGGCCTGATCCTGGCCATAGATATTGATGACCGGAGCCAAGGTGACTTGCTGGCTGGTGGCCGAGTTGGCCATGAGGCTCTTGCTCACTTCATCCGGCGCTTTCAAACGGTCCACCGGCTGGCCTCCCAAGTATCCACCGGCCTCTTTCCCCAACCGGTCGCCTGCCTCGCTGCCCAGCCATCCGCCGATGGCCCCGCCCACCAGCCCGCCGACCGCCGTCCCGAGGATCGGCACGACGCTGCCCAGGGCGGCCCCCAACGCAGCACCGGAAGCGCTGCCGGCCCAGGAGCCGCCCAAGGTACCCAGGCCGGAGCCGATGGCCTTGGGGTCGCGGTTGCGCAGCCCCTTGAACACATTCACCCCTGCCCTGAGCAGATTGAGCGGTTTTCTGACCACGCGCCCGGCCACTGAACGCACGCCGGCGAAGCCGCTACCCAGGCCACGGCCCATGCGCGACAGCAGCCCGGCGCGCGGAGCGGCGTTGGCAGCGACGGCCTTTTTAGCCGGCCGGGCCGTATTGGCCGGGCTTTTCTGCCGCTCTTTCCTTTCTTGCCTGTCGCGTTGCCTGCGCTCTTTCCTGTTGGGGCCGCGCGTTTGGCCCGCGCCCGGAGAGCCGCCGCAGCAACCCCCGCCTTCGCTGAACAGTTTGCCGAGGCTGGAGGGCAAGCTGGGCGCCGCCAGGCTCAGGAGCTTCTTCGCCACCTGGGTGAAGACCTCGTCCAGCACCGACTTGAGCAGGCGCCCTACCACCGGCGCAATGGCCGCCCCGGCCAATGCCAGGCCCGCGGCGAGCTTCGGAAACTCTTCGGCCAGGGAGCTCAAGCCATCGATTACCCCACCGACGGGGGCCATCGCGCCCTCGGTGACCGGCGCCAGCGCGGCGCCGAAGGAGGCGTTCATCCGGTTCACGCGGGCGTCGAAGGTAGCCGCCTGGGTCGATGCCGATTGGCGCACCGAGCCCTTGTCGCCCAGTTCCGAGCTGGCGTACTGCTTTTTGTCCGCCACCTGCGCCAGCGCGCTCCGCAGTTCGGGCAGTTGCTGGGACAGGCGCAACGCCGCTTCGTCCCCGCTGCCGAACAGCGTGCTGGCCAGCGCCGAACGCTCGCCCGCCGACACCGTCGGGGCCTGCAACGCCGTCAGGACCTTGGTCAACGCCTCGGGCGCAGCCAGTTTCAGCGGGTCGATCTCCAGCCGCTGCCAGGCCTCGCGTTGCGCCTCGGACTTCGGTCCGTCCTTGGCCAGTGCCGCGGCAATGTTCTTCAGCGCGCCTCCGGCATCGGCTTTTGCCGTACCAGTGTTGAGCAGCGCGGCGGTGAGCGCCGCCGCCTGCTCCGGGGCCAGCCCCGCCGACGTGGCGGCGGCGCCGTGCCGTTGCAGGATGGCACCGATATCGGCGGCCTCTGCCTCTCCCGGACGCTTGCCGAGGTAATGGGTCGCATCGGCCAGATCGAGCGTTTGGGAGCGATCCAGGTTCATCGACGTACGCCAACCGGCCAGCATGTCCCCGACATCCTTGGCGGGCATCTTGAACGCGGTGGCCGTAAGCCCGACGTCGGCGGCGAAGGTCTGCAATGTCAGCCGCCGAGACATGCCCTTATCGTTCTCGATGCCAGCCTTGGCGCCGATGTACTCGACCTTCGCCAGATCGACCGCGGTGGTTGCGCCGGCGGCAATCCCGGGCACGCGTGCCATCCGATAATTGGCCTCGGTCAGGTCCGCGCGTTCATTCCCGGGGAGGTAGACCACCCGCCCCAGATCGGCCATGGCCGCCTCCATCGCCACAGCCGGCTTGAGCAGGTCAGCCAGTTGCCCAGCGCCTGCGGCCTTGTCCGTGGCCTTTGCTGCGCCGCTCGCGTCGGCCTTGGCCCCGCCAGCGCTTGCCCCTTGCAAGGGGCGTTGCTGCGACACGGCCAGCTTCAACGCGTCCACCGCCGTGGTCAGCAGGCGGATATCGAGGCTGGCCGTCTGCAACGCCTGGATCAACCCGCTCGACGACAACCCGATCGTGCCCGGGCTGGCCATGGGCACCGTCAAGCCACCCGGCGACCCGGCTTCGGCACCCACTGGCCGGGCCGGTTCCATCGCGGCATTCCTGATTGCAAACTGATTGTTCGCCATCCCGCTCTACTCCTGTTTCACGCCAAGGCGAGTGATCGCGATGTCGTAGCGGCGCAAGGCCTTGCCGGCGTCCCACTCGAGGATTTCCGCTTCACTCACCGAGTAAATGAGCGGCACCACATCGAGGATCACTTCGATGTCGCGCTGCGAAAGAAGTCCGCCGGTTTGTTTAAAAAATCGTCGATACGCTCTTGCAGCTGCGTCCAGTCAGGCACGCTCAGCAGCGCCAGGTCGGGAAGCATCAGGCCGGTGCAGTGCGCGGTGATGAACTCCGCGCGCTCCTTGGCGGTCTTGAGCTTCTGCATCACCTTGGTCGCTCGCAGCGCGGGCATCTCCAGGGTCAGGGACGTCAGGCGCTGCCCCGCCACATCGAGCGGCAACAGCAGGTTCACCTGGTCCGGGCCGGCCTGTGCATCGTCGGGGGTGTCGTGCGCCGTTTCAGGCGCGGCGCCTGGCTGGAGGAAATACGCAGCCGGGCGCGTCGACATGTCGTGGACGTACTGAGCGATGCTCACGTAGTCCGGGCGCTTGAGCTGGTCGAGCTCGTTGGCCGACAGGCCGGTGGCCAGCTTGGCCAGCTCGAAGAACTGATCGTCCTCGTCGTCGCCGGCACGGGCCAGGGCCTCTTTCTGCGCGGCATAAAACAATGGCCTGAGCTGAATCTGCGCGATCCGCGACTCGTCGTCGGCAGTGATCGGGCACAGCAAGGCATGGATCGGAGGCGTCCAGGACATGAATGAATTCCTTGGTAACGGGTAGGAGCGAGCGTGCTCGCGACAGGAGATGGCCAGCGACTGCGATGTTGGCTGTACGGCCGCCATCGCGAGCAAGCTCGCTCCTACAGGGGAGAGTGTTGCGGGTTACGGCATCAGGACCGCGCGACGGGCGTCGCCGAGAATGTCGACGCCGCTGAGCACGAACTTCTGGGTCCGCACATCGATGTCGATCACCGGCACGCCGTTCTCGATACGGTTGTAGGTACGGCACGCGAGCTCGAAGGTGGTGGTCGGTTTTTCATTCATCTTCATGGCCGTTTCGGCCAGGGACTTCAGCTTGCCGCCCACGGTGTGGTAGGTGAACCAGGTCTTGCCGTCCTGGTCCTGGCCTGCCTCGCGGACATTGAGCAGGATGTCGTCGCCCAGCTTGACCCCCAGCGCCAGCATGATTTCCGGCCCCAGCCCCTGCAGCTTGAGAGTGGCGGTCAGGGCCTTGCCGCTCTTGGCCATTTCTTCTGCGATAAAGCGCCCGCCGGTCATCGCCTCCATCTCGAATTCGATCTTCGGCGGGGTGAACTCTTCCACGGTCGCCGACAACGGCAGGCCTTGCAGGGTGGCCGCGATGGCCTGTCTTACGCGGTTGGTAAACATTAGAGAACGTCCTCCAGGAACTGCTCGATGATTTCATCGCGGGCGTTGAGTTGATAAACCATGTGTTCGTTCGGCGCGTAGCGGCCGTAGTCGATGACCACGTACCAGGTGCCGTTCTTGTACTTCTCGACGCTGTTCAGCTCGGGGTGCAGGTACACACTGCCGCCGGGGATGGTTTCGTCGGCGACCAGGGTCTGCAGCCAGTCGTTGATGCGCTTGACCTCCTGGTCCATGAACGACTTGGTCAGATTCTTGGCCATGGCTTTCTGCCCGGCCTTGACCAGCTTGCGGCTGATGGCGTCTTCCAGGCCGACGTAGCTGATGAACTTGCCGGTGATCGAGCGGTTACCCAGCAGCGAGAAGCCGCCGAGCACGGTACGGGCGTAGTAGCTGACACCGTAGCGGTTGAGCAGGTCGCCCTCGGTCGAGGTGTCGAGGATGTTGTATTCCACGGTCCGCGACACGTCTTCGGCGTAGGTCACCTGGTTGCCCGGGCTCTCCCACTGCTTGACCTTGGCCAGCGCGGCGATGGCCAGGCTCGACGGCGCGAGGAACACGTTCTTCTTCGCCGCCTTGGAGTACACGGCCGGCATGTTGTGCACCACCAGGCAACGGTCGAAGCCCAGGTCGGCGCCACCCAGTTCCTGGCTGTAGGTCACTTGGTCGGCGACCGCGGCGTCCTTGCCGTCGAGCACCACACGGGCCTTGATGCGCTTGCCGAACGAGGCGAACTCGCTGGCCACCGCCTTGGTGCCGGTGAAGCCCGGCGCGCCGATGATGGTCAGGTCTTCCGGGACACCGCTCAGCGCGGCCAGGCCGAGCTTGCGGCCGGTGGTGGCATCGACGCCGCCGATCACGTTGTTGACGGTGTCGGCCGGGGTCGCGCCCGCCTCCACGATCACCACGTACACCGGCACCTTGACCACTTTGAGAATCTGGTACACCGCGTGATACAGGGTGCCTTCCTCGGCACCGGTCGGGTCGAGCAGCGCCTGGGTGGTGAAGCTGTTGATACGGAACGGCGCGTTACGCGGGATCAGCGGGTCGGCCTTCGGCGCGGTGCCGACCAGGCCGATGACGTTATCGCCCAGGCCGCCCATGGCCTCGGGGGATTCGGTGGCATTCACGGTAATGCCGTTGTGCTCGAAGTTCAGAACCTCAGCCATGGTTATTCAGCCTTCTTGGCAGCGGCCTTCACGGCCTTGGTGGTTGGGGTGGCCGCGTCGGCCGGTTGGCGCGCCGCGAGGACGCTGGTCAGTTCCAGGCGGCCGGCGGCACGCAAGGCACTGGCCTCGACATCGAGCAGTTCGAGTTGTTGGTCGACACTCGACCAGTGGCCGCCGCCGGTGGGGAACGGAAGGAGCACGGTGTAGCTTTGGCGTTCTGCCATTTCAGTCTCTCCAGATACGAGAAAGCCCCAGGCGAGTGGGGCTGTTGGGTGTTGTGTATTGCGTTGCGGATAAGAAAACGCCCCGGCGGTGCGGGGCGTTTATTGGAGTTGTTCGGCCAGCCACAACGGCGCTGGAGGACGATGTTCACTCAGCGGGAACTCACCTGCCTCCGGCCAGTTACGGAGCGCTCGACGATAAGTCTGAAGCTCCGTGTACTGATCTGCTGAAAGAGTGGTTGCAATCCCCTCCTCCAACTCATCGCGGTGACGTGCCACTACACCATCCGTTTCAGATAGTTGCTGATCACGCCAAGCCCGCTCGATAGCAGACAACTCTTCATTAGTTGGTAGTGGTGGATCAGCTAGCACCGGGTATCCATCATCACCCCAAGTAATAACCTTTCCTTCAGATTGCCCCGCCAGCAACTCAGCATGCCGCTCAGTAGAGATTTCAACCACGTCATCCGGCATCCAGGCGCTAATAGACGCGTCATAGAAACCACAAGTTGTTTTTGAAGTGAACATAGATTCCCTTTATTTTCCGAGGGCGAACCAGCGCGTGCTGGTTCCATAAGAGCAACGGATAATGAACGACGCTAGACTCCCGCTCAGAGTCGCCGCGACGGTGCCGACTACACCACTGTTCGGCGTGTAATCGCTGGTCGCCACTACCGAGTGGAACGTCACCGGAAATGCGATCGGCAAAGTAATTGTCTGGTCGGTGCTACTGGCTACGACCGAGAACGTACCCCACTGGAGAATCAGCCCGGACGGCAGCTTTTGATAGCCGCTTGTCGCCATCGAAGCCGCAAACAGTGGCGAGGACCGTAGAGTCTCGCTGCCAGAATGGCAGCGCCATACATTCGCCTCTCGTATCGCAATAAAGTCCCCACCAGGCGACAGCGTGTAGGGTACTGTCACAGCCAGGTTGTTCATGGCCAGTTGATCCCCCGCGGCGACAGTCACCCGCGAGCTTGTGGACTGCGGCCCCGCCGATATCAACACCGCAGCCCCATCAGGTACAGACGAAGTTGCTGGCATTGCCACCGTGACACCGGCGGCCAGCTCCAGGCGCTTACCAAGATCATCGTCAGTCAATGTCCGGCTTGCTAGAACACCGATACCTCCCCTGAAGTTCCCAAGCGCCCGCGCAACGAATTCCGTGGTGGCGAACGCCTTGGAGTTGTCGAACTGCGGACGGGTTTTAAACGACGGCGAAGACATAACCCCGGCGAATCGTAAAGCCAAGGTTCCGCCGATAAGCCGCCATTGCCCCTCCAGCTTGATGAACTCCGCCGTATCGCCGATAGCCATTACCAAGGGTCCGGCAAATCCCGTTGAGGTGAACAAGATGTCACCAGCGGCTGCCGCGATCGTCACCTCTCCCACATTGGAACTGGCTACGGTGATAGTTGCCCCCTGGGCAACCTGGGCCGTCGCGGGCAGAACGGCAGTGATAGGCGTCACTTTGGAAAAGATATGAAAACCACCGATATGAATCGCCGTCATATTGGTATCCACATCATTCGATGTGAAAGACGAATATTCAAAACCTCGACGCTTCAGGAAGTGGGTGTTGACCAATGCCTGGCTGACATCGAACTGCGCCGGTGTATTCGCCGTAGGGAAAATCAGCGCCGGTGAGTTGAGCGGCGCAAAACCCTGGGTCACGTTCTGGAACTTCAGAGCCGTCGTGCCCAGGACAATGACCCCGTCGGTGACCAATTGCCAGCGGGTATCAGCCAGTGTCGTGCCCTCCTCTACAGAGACCGTGAGATTGGGCGTTACCTTGATGCTGGCATCTGCGTCCTTTGCCCGAGTCCATAGTTCATTGGCGACGACATAGATACCGTTATCTTTTGCCAGTGTCTGGTTCTTGACCAGAACCCGATCTCCCGCCAATACCGCAACACCATCAATCATCTGCGCGCTGCTCAAGACGATATTCCCGGTGGTCGCGGCCCTCACCGACTGTTTTGCATCGAGCTTCGCCAACTCGTCGGCGACATAACCCGCCACCCAGGCCCGAGTGGCTTTTACCACCGTATCGTCGATCAGCAGTGTGACCAGCGAAGCATTACTGGTCTCGAAAATCGAACGGATATAGAACTCTTTCCCCGAACCCGACGTCGCCAGCACCGGCTTGAACGACTCCGGATACTTGACGATGGCGTAAAGGATTCCGCTATCGGTCCACAGCCCGGCCTCGCGTACATACCAGCCGCCGACTTCCGGCGGAATGGTCACTTCGGCCAGCAGCCAGCTAGGGTTTTTCTCGTCCTGGAACAGTGCGTTCAACGGACCACGCCAGACTTCGCGTTTGAGCGCAGTGTCGGTCGCCGCCGGGTTGTAAACCGCACCACCGCCGTCACCGACGGAAATCTGCGACAGCTTGATCGGTACGCCCGCCGCCTTGCAGGCAGTTTCGTAGGCGATCCCCGCATTCGTGAGCAGGGTGTAATAGTCGGCCATTTAGGACCCCTGAGGATAAATAGTGGATATTTCGACGCTGTACAGCCCCGCGGCCATGAAGGCCAGGCCCGAGGCTTCGAGCCCCTCGATGACGATCGGGTAGACGGTGGTCAACTCGCCGCAGATGGTCGCCGCCGCGATGGAGTGGGAACCGAATGCGCTCAACCCCACGGAGACCGACAAGGTGTCGCGTTCGCTTTTGGCATCCGCCAGGCGTCGGTCGAGGCGCGCGTCGATCTCTTCGCTGTAGGGCTGCTCGGTGAACGCCCTGACTGAAAAGCTGTAAGGCATCCCTGGCGGGGTTTGCTCGTACCAGGCGCGAACCTCGGGCATCAATTGCAAACCCTTGGCCGCGTTTTCCAGCGCCTTTCGTGTGCCGGCTTGGCGCGCCGTAGGCCAAGCCAGTTCTACCGTTAAACGTTTTTCGGGCTCGGGCGCGTCGGAGCGCCACTCGCCGACTCCGCGATCGGCCGCCAGATAAGGCAAGAATTCCACCGGCGTATCGGCGGGGCTCATCAGTTGCACAAACGGCGGCTCGATACCCTCGAGCAATCGGGCAAAACCCAGATCGAGGGCTCGTTCCAGAGGCGAGCTGTTGGCGGGCAACAGGCTGGGGGAATTGATTTGATCGCTCATAGCGTCAGCACCTTGACCTCGACCCCCGTGCAATACGGCGCCTGGAAAGCCGTGGTCACGATCGGTTGCACCGGCTCGAGAATTTCCAGCTGTACCGCTCCTGCCGTATGCAGGGTGTAATCGATCCAGCTCGGGTCCACCCGCCCTTCCAGCCGATGGCAACTGTCGGCATACGCCTGGAGTTGCCGCTGCGTGGCGACCTGGGTCAGCCCCGAATCCGGGCCGGGATTGATCTTGGCCACCACGCGGATCTTGTAGGGTTTGATCTCGGCCGCCCGCACCGTGACCCGATCCGTTTCCGGCTTCACATCCGGCCGCGCGAAGTGGCGGCGCACGCCGTCGAGCAGGTCCACGGACGGCGTGCCGTCGCCTTCCCGCGAGAGCACGGTGACCTGCACTTCGCCCGGCGCGATGCGGCGCCCATTGCCATCCTTGACCTGCGCCGCGAAACCGTCCGGGTCGAAGGTGTAGGTGACGGTCACCACGCCCGAATCGCTGGAGTCCACCTTCACCGTCGGCCGTTCGCCGAGGGTGAACACCTCGCGGCGGTACTGCATGCGCGAACCGGCGGCCGGCGCATGGGGCGCCAGGTAGTAGCGCAGGCGGGCATCGTCGTCGCTTTCGTAGACCGCAGGGACTGGCGGAAAGGCCGCGGAATCGCCCGGGTCGAGCAACTGGCGCTCCAGGCCCATGTCCGCCAGGCGCGCATCCAGGTTACTGCCGGTCGCCCACCACGCCAGCATCTGCTTGATGCGGGCGTTGTACTTACGTTCGTGGGTCTGCAAGCGCAGGCAAAACGCTTCGAGGGCCATGCTCAGCAACTCGCTTTCGTTCTCCAGGCTGACCTTCAGCTTGGCCGCGCTTTCGGGCGAACGGGCGCCGACGTATTCGACGACGAAGCCCTTGAACTCGGCGAGCAGGTCCTCGAAGGCTTCGACGGTGACGATCGCCGGCTCGGCCAGTTGGTTTTGCCCGGGTATCAGCATGCTCATGTCACGACCTCGAACGTCTGTTGGCGGTTTTTCCAGGTGCCGGCGAAACGCAACAACAGCCCGGCGCCGCGCCGGCTGGCGACTATCACCTGGGGCTCGAAATCGCCGATGCCGTTCTGCTCGTTGTAGAACGCCTGCGCGGCATGGCTCTGGGCGAGGATCAGCAGGTCGCCGCCGAGGTTCTGCCCCAGCAGGCCGGGGATCAGCGAGCCGTACAAAGGGCGCTTCTGCCGGGTGCCCAGCGGCGTGGTCAGGGCCCGGGTCGCGCGCTGCACGAACTGCGGCCAGTCGTCGACCGCCGCCCCGGTGTTTCTATCGACTCCAATCATGGCAAGCCTCTTATCCTGTGCTGATGACGCGGCCCTGGTGCTCCACCAAGGGGCCGCTGAAGTGAACGCCGGCACTGTCGAGCAACAGGCCGACCGCGCCCAGGCGCAGCTCGATCGCCTCTGGCCTCAGCGCCAGGCGGGCCGGGCCGATGCTCAACTCGACCGCCTCGCGGGAGGCGGTCAGCGCGGTCGGTCCGTTGCTCCAGCTCAAGACGTGGCCGGCATCGTCGTAACTGCTTTGGGTGCCGTCGACGTATTGCCGGCGAGTCAGCGCGGCCAAGGTCGAGGCCGGCGGAAAGCGGTCGCAGTTGAGGCCGAACAGCGCCACCGATTGCGCGCCGTTGTCGCCGCCGCCGTAGTTGAACAACAGGCACTGCTCGCCCACGGTGGGAATGCGCGACTCGCTCTGCGCACCGGCGCTGGGGTTGAAGAAGCGGATGGCCGGAGTCAGCAGCTCGCCGTGGCTGACCCTGCAGGTATTGCTCGCCGCGTCGACCGCCTGGCAGACGCCGATGCGGCAATGGTTTTCCGCGCGCCGCTGCACGTCCTCGAGCTCGGCCTCCATTTCCGCCAGCCGCTCGATGATCGGGCCCAGCTGCATGCGCAGCAGTTGCTCAAACATGGCTCAACCCTCCAGGGCCTGGTATTGGTCGGGGTCGTCGATGTTCGAGACTTCCCAGGTACGGGCGAACTTCGGTGTGCCCGTCGGGTCGTCCAGCAGGGGCTGCCCGAGGTACAGCGTCTGGGTGAACGACAGCGTCCAGGCGGGGTATTGCCGGTCGCCCCGCACGACGGTCGAGGGCAAGGCATCGAGGTTCGCCGGCAGATCGCATTGCGCGGCCGGCAGGCCCCAACGATTGTCCAGGGCCAGGTTCTTCAACGCGCTCGCCAGGTCGCCAGCCTCGAACCCGGAACCGCCAACACCCGTCACGCCTTGCAGCGAAACAGTCAGCACATGAGCGCTGCGCCCCTCCTGGCTGCGAATGCCCGGAGCGTTACGCTCGAACGCAATCAGCACCCAGGCCTGGTCGAGCACGCCGTCGAAGTCCGCGGGGCTGCCAACCTTGAGGCCAAGCCCCGCCCCGCGCAGGGTCTGGGCAATGGCGAATAGCAGCTGCGAGGGTTTGTCGATGAGCGCGGGCATGGAGAGGCTTCCTGTTCGGATAACAGCGCTAGGGTCCCGAGAGGAACGGCTGTGGGGAGGTGAGGCTTAGATGCAACAGCGCAGGACGCCGCGCGGTTGAGTGATGCGGCAGATGACTGGCGAGCCTTGGTCAAGGCCCGGCGCATGCCTCGATGGCAGCGCCGACTCCGCGACCCGCCGACGTTCAGCGAATCAAACGTACTTCTCGTTCAGCGCATACAAGATGGCGCAGGTTTCCACATCCAGTTTCCCGGCGTAGTTCTTCGCCCGGAAATGCATCTGGAACGCCCGGACCAGCGACTGAAAGAAGTCATCCGTGACTTCGGCCGGCACGCCATAACCATAGGTGGCGAACGCCTTGAGTACGTCGGCGCGCGGCGGCAGCCCGCTGGCGCGGAATTGCTGGACGTACTTCTTCTTGGTCGGCTCGTCGTACCAGGCGCCGATGCCGGCCTTGTAGAGTTCTTTCCACGGTAGCTTGGGACCCGGATCGGATTTGCGGCCCACCGCGATATCGGAGTGGCCCACCACGTTTTTCGGCGTCAGGTCCGGGTAGCGCTGGAGAATGTTCAGCGCCAGTTGCTTGAGCGCCTCGACCTGGGAGCGCTCGTAATCCGGGAAGGTGAACACGCCATTGACGTCGGTGGCCTCGTTGACGATCTCGATGCCGATCGAGGTGTCGTTCAAGCCGCTGCGACCGGCCCAGTCACTGACGCCGGCATGCCAGGCGCGGTCTTCTTCGGCCACCAGGTTGAAAATCCGCTGCTCCTGGAAGCCCGCGGCCTGGTACGTCGGATCCTGCACCGCCGGAATCAGGTAATGGGCGCTCGCCGCGCCGGTGGTCAGGGCCTTGACCGACGCTTCGAAATTCAGCGCCGTGTAATGCAGCACCAGAAAACGCACGCGTTTGTTGTAGGGCGCGAGGGTGCGATAGCTGTTGTAGTCGATAGGGATCATGAGTTGCCTCTCTTTGAAACGGATTGATAGGGGCGCCTCCCGGTCGGGAGGGCTGATTTCGCGTCGTTCAATTGGAGTACGCGTCCTGCGTCAGGCGGGTATCACGCAAGTGTCGACTCATAAGGCCGACGTTTTGTTCTGATGGGTGTTCAGGAATCCGAGCGGGAATCCTTGGGCGGCACCTCGCACACACCAAGCCGCTTGGCCGCCCAACGCTCGTAGAGCCCGATGGCCACGTCGGCGCCCGCCATGGCGGTCAGGCAACCGAAGGCGCCCGCGGTCCAGATCGATACGCCGGCGGCGTACAGCAGCATGATGGTCGAGACCCCGCAGATCACGCAGGCTCCGGAGCGCAGGGCCAGACGCCGAACCAGCAACCAGCCGCGGGCGCCCTCCTTGTCGGCGCGCCACATTTCGCCGGACACCCCGCCCACCAGGGCAAGGACGATGACAAGCCAGATCGGCATGTCCAGCAACGCTTGTTGCTCGTTTGTCATGTCACTCCTCCTGAGTGGAACCGGCCACGGAGCGGGCCCGGTAATGAATTGGCTTGTGTATCAATCGTGCATATCCCGGTATGGCCAACGGTAGGTAGGCATTCCAAAAAGCCCGGTCGCCCGGGCTTTTCAGTAATGCGGTCCTTCGCCTTCCTTTCATCCTGCGAACAAAAAGGAAGCTGACTTTTCGGCGCTACTGGCGCGGTACGAGTCTATTCAAATTGTTTTTCCGACCGCGGTCCCTGCCCGCCGGATAACTGTTCACGGTGCTTTACGCTGCACACCCGGGCCAGTTGCCAACCCTCTGAACCGTCGAGGCCGGTTCATCGCTGCCTGTTGTTTTGCCACTAAAGAGCGGTGTCGCTCGCCGCTGTCGGGCGGCTTGGAACGAATAATATGCATGGATGCATATCCAGTCAATGCGCAAATGCATTTATTTATGCATGAGAAATGCTATTACGCATGAGACACGCATAAACAAAGGCCTGGAGGGTTTATCGCAAGCACAAAAAAGCCCGCTCGATGGCGGGCTTTGGCTCTATAGGGGGCGATCAGCGGGCGTACATGCCCCACCAGAAGACGTGGCCCAGGATGACAATCTGCTCTTCCTGCATTTCCTGGAAGCTGTAGTCCTCATCCGGGTGCTCGTCGCGATTGAAGCTGCGCAAGCGAATGCCGGAAGGCAGGCGATAGAGTTGCTTCACTCGCAACTGGCCATTGTGGTTGATGGCATACAGGTCGCCGTCGACGATGTCGCCGATGCCGCACTTGCCGGCATTGACCCCCACCGTGGCGCCGTCGCGCAGCACCGGCAACATGCTGTTGCCGCGAACCGTCACGCATTTGGCCTGGTCGAACTGCACACCGTTGTGCCGCAGGCTGCGCTTGCCGAAGCGCAGGCTGGAGCGCTCGCTTTCCTCGATGACGAATCTTCCTGATCCCGCAGCCAATTCAACCTCGCGAAGAAAGGGGACCGACACCTCGTCGTCGTCGACGGGGGTTTCGTCATCCCACAGACTTATGTCCTTGAGTTCCGAATGCGGATCGCCCGACCGGACCGAGGCAACAGGCACACGCCCGCGCAACTGGTCGGTACTGACCTGGAAGTACTCGGCGATCCGCGAGATGTGTTTATCCGAAGGATCGACGATCTTGCCGTTGAGGATCCGCGAAAGGGTAGATTGAGGCACGCCGGTACGCCGATGGAGTTCCGTGGGGGAAATGCCATCGCGATCGAGCAGCTCTTTCAAGACGGTAGAAACATTGCGCTTTTGCATAACGCGCATATTGCTGGTTATTTTCGCCGACAGCAAATGCTAAAATGCATATCTGCGCATAAAGTCGCCGAATTCCCGGTTGTTTCATCCCTGCGAAGGCCTGACCGCCCATGGTAACCTTGCGCCCATTGCAAAAAAGCCGGGCCCATGCCCGCCCTTGCCCACCCTTTCAACGAATCAACCTGACGACCCGATGAATAAAGCGCTCACCGATCTGTCCTCCCACACGCCGATGATGCAGCAGTACTGGCGCCTCAAGAACCAGCATCCGGACCAGCTGATGTTCTATCGCATGGGCGACTTCTACGAAATCTTCTATGAAGACGCGAAGAAGGCCGCCAAGTTGCTGGACATCACCCTGACCGCGCGCGGGCAGTCGGCGGGCCAGGCGATTCCGATGTGCGGGATTCCCTATCACGCAGCCGAAGGTTACCTGGCCAAGCTGGTGAAGCTGGGCGAATCGGTGGTGATCTGCGAACAGGTCGGCGACCCGGCCACTAGCAAAGGCCCGGTGGAACGCCAGGTGGTCCGTATCATCACCCCGGGGACCGTCAGCGACGAGGCGCTGCTCGACGAGCGTCGGGACAACCTGATCGCCGCGGTGCTGGGCGACGAGCGCCTGTTCGGCCTCGCGGTGCTGGATATCACCAGCGGCAACTTCACAGTCCTGGAAATCAAGGGCTGGGAAAACCTGCTGGCCGAACTGGAACGCATCAACCCGGTGGAACTGCTGATCCCGGACGATTGGCCGCAAGGGCTGCCGGCGGAAAAACGCCGTGGCGTGCGCCGCCGCGCGCCCTGGGATTTCGAGCGCGACTCGGCCCACAAGAGCCTGTGCCAGCAATTCTCCACCCAGGATCTCAAGGGCTTTGGCTGCGAAAACCTGACCCTGGCCATCGGCGCCGCCGGTTGCCTGTTGGGCTACGCCAAGGAAACCCAGCGCACAGCCCTGCCCCATCTGCGCAGCCTGCGTCACGAACGCCTGGACGACACCGTGGTGCTCGACGGCGCCAGCCGACGCAACCTGGAACTGGACACCAACCTGGCCGGCGGTCGCGACAACACCCTGCAATCGGTGGTCGACCGCTGCCAGACCGCCATGGGCAGCCGCCTGTTGACCCGCTGGCTGAACCGTCCGCTGCGGGACCTGAAGGTCCTGCAGGCGCGGCAAAACTCGATCAATTGCCTGCTCGATGGTTATCGCTTCGAAAGGCTGCAGCCGCAACTGAAGGAGATCGGCGACATCGAGCGGATTCTCGCGCGTATCGGCCTGCGCAATGCCCGTCCTCGCGACCTGGCGCGTTTGCGCGACGCCCTGGCGGCACTGCCTGAACTGCAAGTGGCAATGACCGAACTCGACGCCGAGCACCTGAGCCAGTTGGCCGTGACCACCAGCACCTACCCGGAACTGGCCGCGCTGCTGGAGAAGGCCATCATCGACAACCCGCCCGCGGTGATCCGCGACGGCGGCGTGCTTAAGACCGGCTACGACAGCGAACTGGATGAGTTGCAGTCCCTGAGCGAAAACGCCGGCCAGTTCCTCATCGACCTGGAAGCCCGGGAAAAAGCCCGCACCGGCCTGGCCAACCTGAAGGTCGGCTACAACCGGATTCACGGCTACTTCATCGAATTGCCGAGCAAGCAGGCCGAGCAGGCCCCGGCAGACTATATCCGCCGCCAGACCCTCAAGGGCGCCGAACGCTTCATTACTCCGGAGCTCAAGGCCTTCGAGGACAAAGCGCTGTCCGCCAAGAGCCGTGCTCTGGCACGCGAGAAGATGCTCTACGAAGCCTTGCTGGAAACCCTGATCAGTCACTTACCGCCGCTGCAGGACACCGCCGGGGCGCTGGCCGAGCTGGACGTGTTGAGCAACCTGGCCGAGCGCGCGCTGAACCTCGACCTCAACTGCCCGCGCTTCGTCAGCGAACCGTGCATGCGTATCACCCAGGGTCGCCACCCGGTGGTGGAACAGGTACTGACCACGCCGTTCGTGGCCAACGACCTGAGCCTGGACGACCACACTCGCATGCTGGTGATCACCGGCCCGAACATGGGCGGTAAATCCACTTACATGCGGCAAACCGCGCTGATCGTGCTGCTGGCGCATATCGGCAGCTTCGTGCCGGCGGCCAGTTGCGAATTGTCCCTGGTGGACCGCATCTTTACCCGGATCGGCTCCAGCGACGACCTGGCCGGCGGCCGCTCCACCTTCATGGTGGAAATGAGCGAAACCGCCAACATTCTGCATAACGCCACCGAACGCAGCCTGGTGCTGATGGACGAAGTGGGTCGCGGCACCAGTACGTTCGACGGTTTGTCCCTGGCCTGGGCTGCGGCAGAACGTCTCGCCCAACTGCGGGCCTATACCCTGTTCGCCACCCACTACTTCGAACTCACCGTGCTCCCGGAAAGCGAGCCCCTGGTCGCCAACGTGCACCTCAACGCCACCGAGCACAACGAGCGCATCGTCTTCCTGCACCACGTGCTGCCCGGTCCCGCCAGCCAGAGCTATGGCCTGGCCGTGGCCCAACTGGCGGGGGTTCCAAGCACGGTGATCCTTCGCGCCCGCGAGCATCTGAGCCGCCTGGAAACCACCAGCCTGCCCCACGAAGCACCGCAGCCTGCGTCGGGCAAGCCCGCGGTTCCGCAACAAAGCGATCTGTTCGCCAGCCTGCCGCACCCGGTGCTCGATGACCTGGCCAAGCTCGATCTGGACGACATGACCCCACGCAAGGCACTGGAAATGCTCTATACATTGAAGACACGCATCTAACGCTGATGCTTTCAAGCTGTTAGAATCTCGCGCGGTTTGGGATGCTGCGGACTATTAGCCTGGTCCGCAGACTATCGCTCCCGAACCTGGCGACCCCGTCCTGAAGGGGCTCCGCTGCCGCCGCCTGAGGAGAGAATTAGAAATGACCTTCGTCGTCACCGACAACTGCATCAAGTGCAAGTACACCGACTGCGTAGAAGTCTGTCCGGTGGACTGCTTTTACGAAGGCCCGAACTTCCTGGTGATTCACCCGGACGAGTGCATCGACTGCGCGCTGTGCGAGCCTGAATGCCCCGCTGTAGCGATCTTCTCCGAGGACGAAGTTCCGGAAGAGATGCAAGAGTTCATTCAGTTGAACGTCGAGCTGGCCGAGATCTGGCCCAACATCACTGAAAAGAAAGATTCCCTGCCCGATGCCGAAGAGTGGGATGGCGTCAAAGGCAAGATCAAAGACCTCGAACGCTGATTACCCCGCGTTCCCCGAAAAGGCCCCTTGCGGGCCTTTTTGCTGTTCCGGATTTGGCTCTGCTTTTTCGCAGGCAAAAAAAAGGGGCGGTATGACCCGCCCACCTTTTTTCCCTATTCCCTGTATTCCTTTTCATCGTCCTGATGAATCGCATCCTGCGATGTCCTGACCATCATCCTTGATGGTTGTGTCTATCCGTCGACACAGGGCTGATATTAGAGAGTTTCCATGACAGAGCAATGGCACTGACCGACAGGAAAACTGCCCGTCAAACACCGAAAAACAAAAATAACTGCTTATTATTCAATAAGATAAATAAAATCCTCACACGAAGCTGGTAACTTTCACACTCCATAAAAACCGAACACTTACGAAAGAGTAAGCCTTTGCTTACATGCTCTTTCAGCTATTAAACAACTGTACGTATATTTATCGAGCCACCAATAAAAAGCCCCGAACAGGTCGGGGCTTTCTACAGCAGGATTGCTCGTGCTGTTACTGGAACAGAGACTCGCTGGACAAGCCGTTCTTTTCCAGAATCTCACGCAGGCGCTTGAGACCTTCGACCTGGATCTGCCGTACCCGCTCGCGGGTAAGCCCGATTTCCAGGCCGACGTCTTCCAGGGTGCTGCTTTCATGGCCACGCAAGCCGAAGCGGCGAACCACCACTTCACGCTGCTTGTCGGTCAACTCGGAAAGCCACTGATCGATGCTTTGCGACAGGTCGTCATCCTGCAGCAGTTCGCACGGATCGGTAGGACGATCGTCAGTGAGGGTGTCCAGCAGGGTTTTATCCGAATCCGGACCCAGCGAGACATCGACTGAAGAAACCCGCTCGTTCAGGCCCAGCATGCGCTTGACCTCGCCTACCGGTTTTTCCAGCAGGTTGGCGATTTCTTCAGGGGAGGGTTCATGGTCGAGTTTCTGTGTCAGCTCCCGTGCTGCCCGCAGGTAGACATTGAGCTCTTTGACCACATGAATCGGCAGCCGGATAGTCCGGGTCTGGTTCATGATCGCCCGTTCGATGGTTTGACGAATCCACCAGGTGGCGTAGGTCGAGAAGCGGAAACCGCGCTCCGGATCGAACTTCTCCACCGCCCGGATCAGGCCGAGGTTGCCCTCTTCGATCAGGTCCAGCAGCGAAAGCCCACGATTGACATAACGTCGGGCGATTTTCACCACCAGACGCAAGTTGCTTTCAATCATGCGCTTGCGCCCGGCCGGATCGCCACTTTGCGAAAGACGCGCAAAATGAACTTCTTCTTCCGGAGAGAGCAATGGAGAAAAGCCGATTTCATTGAGATACAGCTGCGTCGCATCGAGTGCTCGCGTGTAATCAATGTATTTATGTTGTTTCAGTGAAGCGGAGTGTTTGGATTTGGCACGAACTGAAGGTACAGCAGATCCCTCATTCGACATCGAATCAGAGGCGATGCCCGTCTCCATAAGGAGAACTTCATCGTCGATGTCAAACTCCGGCACTTCTTTACTGAGAGCCATTGTTATAGTCCTTTGGTGAGTTCGACCTCAGGCTCAAGCGACGCCTTTATCCTTGGCAACGCTGGAACCTGTTCCCTCTACGCGACGGAACAGGCTTGGTAACGGATCAACGACGTGGCAGGAATTGCAGCGGATCCACAGGTTTACCTTGTCGGCGAATCTCAAAGTGCAGTTTCACCCGGTCTGTACCAGTTGATCCCATTTCGGCAATTGTCTGTCCGACTTTGACCTGCTGCCCCTCCCGAACCAACAGCCTACGGTTGTGGCCGTAAGCACTGACGTAGGTATCGCTGTGTTTGATGATGACTAATTCGCCGTAGCCCCTTAAGCCACTCCCGGCGTAAACCACCGTCCCATCAGACGCAGCTAAAACAGGCTGTCCCAAATCCCCGGCGATATCAATGCCTTTATTCAAACTACCGTTTGAAGAGAATTTTCCAATCAGAATACCGTTCGCAGGCCAGCCCCAGCCCTTTGGCGCGGGGCCTGCAGGCGGTAATGGCGCCGGCGCGGGCTGGCTCGCAATCGTTGGCGCGGCCCCTGCCGGACGACGAATTACCGTGGTTTTACTTGAAGAAGATGCACTGGAAGCCGACTTTGTAACCACCGCTGTCGGGGCAGAACCGGAGCGACCATCGAAGCGGATACTTTGTCCCGGATGGATGGTGTACGGCTCGGCAATATTGTTGCGCGCGGCCAGGGCCTTGTAGTCCCAGCCATAACGGAAAGCGATCGAGAACAGGGTGTCGCCACGACGCACCGTGTATTGCCCGGTGGTCACTGTCGGACGCTGCGGTACTGCGTTATTCCGGTCGACGACCCCAACAGTGCTGGACTTGTTGCTGGAACATGCGACCAACAGGGAACTCAAGACAAGGCCAATCACCAGTCGCTGAAAGCTTTTTGTACCCATACGCTGCGCAATGACTGTGAGACTCACCCGCCGCTCCCTTTGTGGTGGTTGAAGATAAATAGTGCCCGGCTCAGGCATGAAATGTCGCAAGTATAACCGGCCATCCGCGCTTTACTCCCGGTAAAGCGAAATCGGCAAACACCGGCTTATCAATCGGGGAACAACGCCGCTTAACCGATTGATTCAGCAGTAAGACCAAGCCGATCAAACAGAATTCACCCGCGCCGAATAAATGCTCAGGCCAGCGGCCCGTTGAGCAGAGGAACGAAGCGAACCGCCCCCAGCACATGCCGCGAAAAGCCCTGCTCTTCGCGAACGATCAGCATCAACTGCTGCACCTCTCCGGCGCCGACTGGAATCACCATCCGCCCACCGGGCGCCAATTGGTCCAGCAATGCCTGAGGTATGTCGGTGGCCACTGCCGTGACGATAATCCCGTTGTAGGGCGCCAACGCCGGCCAGCCTTCCCAACCATCGCCCCAACGGAAAACCACGTTGCGCAGGTTCAGCTCGACCAGGCGCTCCTTGGCGCGGTCCTGCAGCACCTTGATCCGCTCGACCGAGAACACCCGTTCCACCAACTGCGACAACACCGCGGTCTGGTAACCCGAACCGGTGCCGATCTCCAGCACCTTATCCAAGGGACCCGCCGCCAGCAGCAACTCGCTCATGCGCGCCACCATATAAGGCTGCGAGATCGTCTGGTTGTGCCCGATCGGCAACGCCGTGTCCTCATAGGCACGATGTGCCAGGGCTTCGTCGACGAACAGATGCCGCGGCGTACGTCGAATGACTTCCAGTACCTGGGCGTTGGACAAGCCCTCGTCGTAAAGACGCTGGATCAACCGCTCGCGGGTACGCTGGGAGGTCATCCCGATCCCGCGACGCAATAAATCGTCCTGCTCACGAGCCATCAGCGCAGCCCCTCCAGCCAACCGTCGAGACTTCTGAAGGCATCGTTGAAGGTACGATCGAGCTGCAATGGCGTGATCGATACATAGCCCTGCATGACAGCGTGGAAGTCCGTGCCCGGGCCGCCGTCCTCGGCGTCCCCCGCCGCGGCGATCCAGTAACCGGCCTTGCCTCGCGGGTCGACGGTCTTCATCGGCGCCGCGGCTCGGGCGCGGTGGCCCAGGCGCGTCAGCTGAATGCCGCGAATATGGTCAAGCGGCAGATTGGGAATATTCACGTTCAGTACGGTACGTGGCGGCAGATCCAGCTGCCCATGGGCCTCGACCAGTTTGCGGGCGAAATAGGCCGCCGTAGGCAGGTTGTCCACCTGGCGCGAAACGAACGAAAACGCAAACGCCGGCAGGTCCAGGAAACGCCCTTCCAGAGCTGCGGCGACGGTGCCGGAATACAGCACGTCGTCGCCCAGGTTCGCCCCGAGGTTGATCCCGGACACCACCATGTCGGGATCGCGCTCCAGCAGGCCGTTGAGGCCCAGGTGCACGCAGTCGGTCGGCGTACCGTTGAGACTGATGAAACCGTTGCTCAAGGTGTGGGGGTGCAACGGCCGGTCAAGCGTCAGCGAGCTGCTGGCGCCACTTTTGTCCTGGTCCGGGGCGATCACCACACACTCGGCGTAATCCGCCAGCGCAGCATGAAGCGCGGCGAGACCGGGTGCCGTTACACCATCATCGTTAGAAATCAGAATACGCATGAGCTGTCCGTCTGCCCTACCGGCACCAGATCGACGAGTTCGCGCACCAATACGGTGGCGAAGCATCCGGCCGGCAGGACGAATTCCAGTTGCAGAATGTCCAGCGACGGATAATGCCACGTCAACCCGCCAATGGGCAGCCGCAGGATGCGACGTTCGTGGCTCATTCCCGCTTTAATCAACCAATCGCGCAGATCCGCTTCACCAGCCGCCACCTGTTGTTCCAGCCGATGCGTTTCCCCGGCGGCGGGCGATTCGCCTTCACCCCACTGCGGCCCTGTCGGGTGCAGGTCGAGAATGGCCAGGCGCGGGTCGCTGCATTCGGCTTCGCCGGCGGGGAAGAAACTGCGGCTGTCGGTGAACGCCAGAAGATCGCCAACCTGGGCCCGCTGCCAACTGCCGTCGGCCACGCGCGCCGCCAGCACCCGGTTGAACAGGTAGCTGCGCGCGGTGGAAAGCAGCCGCGAGCGCACATTACGTTGCTCCGGCAGAGCCTTGCGGGCGGCCCAATCGCGAGCATCCGCCAGGTTGCCGCCGTTATGGCCGAAACGCTGGGCGCCGAAGTAATTGGGAATGCCCTGCTTGGCAATCGACTGCAGGCGCTCTTCGATCCCGGCCTTGTCTGCCTGCAACTGGGTCAGGCGCAGGGTAAAGCCATTGGCCGCATGAGCACCGCGCTGCAGCTTGCGCTTGTGGCGGGTCAGCTTGAGGATCTTCAGCGTGTCGTTTTCGGCGGCGGACAGATCGGGGTCTGCCTTGCCCGGCAACTGCACGCTGAACCACTGGCGGGTCAACGCCTGGCGGTCCTTCAATCCGGCATAGCTGACCGTGCGTAATGGCACGCCGGCAGCCTTGGCAATCCGCCGCGCCGCTTCTTCGGTGTTCAGGCCGCGCTTTTCCACCCACAGCCACAGGTGCTCGCCCTCGCCGGTCAGTGGGATATCCAGCACTTCATCGACCTGGAAATCTTCGGCGGTAGCCTTCAGTACCGCGCTACCCAGGGATTCACCATAGGCCCGCGGGCCCAACAGTTGCAGTTCGTTCATGCGCGCAGCAACAAGGCGACGGAATGCACGGCAATGCCTTCTTCGCGCCCGACGAAACCGAGTTTTTCGGTGGTAGTGGCCTTGACGTTCACTTGATCGAGCTCGACTTGCAGATCCGCGGCAACTAGCGCGCGCATCGTTTCAATATGGGGTGCCATCTTCGGCGCCTGGGCGACGATGGTGTTATCGACGTTGCCGACTTTCCAGCCCTTGGCATGGATCAGTGCGACGACGTGACGCAACAGCGCACGGCTGTCGGCGCCCTTGAACTGCGGATCGGTGTCCGGAAAATGCTTGCCGATGTCGCCCAACGCGGCCGCACCCAGCAGGGCATCGCTCAGCGCGTGCAACAGCACGTCGCCGTCGGAATGGGCAAGCAGCCCGAAGCTGTGTGCGATACACACGCCGCCCAGAGTGATGAAATCGCCTTCCGCGAAGCGGTGCACATCGTAGCCGTGGCCAATACGCATAAAAAAACGCCCTGATTGAGTCAGGGCGTGATTCTACCTGCTTTGGCGGACATTAGGCGTTCAGAGCGCGTGCGTGATGCTGCAGGTGGTCGTCAATAAAGCTGGCGATGAAGAAATAGCTGTGGTCGTAGCCGGGCTGCAGACGCAGCGTCAGCGGATGACCCGCGGTTTTCGCCGCCTGCTGCAACGCTTCGGGCTTGAGCTGGTTGGCCAGGAAATCGTCGCGATCGCCCTGATCCACCAGCAGTGGCAGCTTTTCGCTGGCCTCGGCGATCAATACGCTGGCATCCCATTCGCGCCAACGGGAGCGCTCTTCGCCCAGGTAACGGGAAAAGGCTTTCTGCCCCCACGGGCAATCCATCGGATTGCTGATCGGCGCGAAGGCCGACACCGAGCGGTAACGCCCCGGGTTGCGCAACGCGCAGACCAGTGCCCCGTGACCGCCCATGGAGTGCCCGCTGATACCACGCTGGTCTGAAGCCGGGAAATGCGCTTCAACCAAGGCCGGCAGCTCCTGCACCACATAGTCGTGCATGCGGTAGTGCTCGGCCCAGGGCTGCTGGGTGGCATTGAGGTAGAAGCCGGCGCCCAGGCCGAAGTCCCAGGCACCGTCCGGGTCGCCCGGCACGCCGGGGCCGCGCGGGCTGGTATCCGGAGCGACGATGATCAACCCCAGCTCGGCGGCCATGCGCTGGGCACCGGCCTTGTGCATGAAGTTCTCGTCGGTGCAGGTCAGGCCGGATAGCCAGTACAGCACCGGCAGCTTGCCGCCCTGCTCCGCCTGCGGCGGCAGGTAGACGGCAAATACCATGTCGCAGCCCAACACCTGGGAATGATGCTTGTAGCGTTTGTGCCAGCCGCCGAAACTTTTCTGGCAGGACAGGTTTTCCAGACTCATGGCAGACCTCCAACCACAAGCCGCAAGCCTCAAGCCACAAGCAGGTGTTTCTCGCTTGCCGCTTGCAGCTCACTGCTTGTTGCTGCTCTTAGAAATGAATGACGGTGCGGATGCTCTTGCCTTCGTGCATCAGGTCGAAGGCCTTGTTGATGTCCTCCAGGCCCATGGTGTGGGTAATGAAGGTGTCCAGTGGGATCTCACCGGTCTGCGCCATCTCCACGTAGCTTGGCAACTCGGAACGACCACGCACGCCGCCGAACGCCGAACCGCGCCAGACGCGGCCGGTCACCAGTTGGAACGGACGGGTGGCGATTTCCTGGCCGGCACCGGCCACGCCGATGATCACCGACTCACCCCAGCCCTTGTGGCAGCACTCCAGCGCCGCACGCATCAGTTGCACGTTGCCGATGCACTCGAAGGAGAAGTCCACGCCGCCGTCGGTCATGTCGACGATGACCTCCTGGATCGGCCGGTCGAAGTCTTTCGGGTTGACGCAGTCGGTCGCGCCCAGTTGCTTGGCGATCTCGAACTTGGCCGGGTTGATGTCGATGGCGATGATCCGGCCCGCCTTCGCTTTCACAGCGCCGATCACCGCCGACAGACCGATACCGCCCAGGCCGAAGATCGCCACGGTGTCACCCGCCTTGACCTTGGCGGTGTTGATCACAGCACCGATCCCGGTGGTGACGCCGCAACCCAGCAGGCAGACCTTTTCCAGCGGGGCCTCTTTAGGGATCTTGGCGACTGAGATTTCCGGCAACACGGTGTACTCGGAAAAGGTCGAGGTCCCCATGTAGTGGAAAATCGGCTGGCCTTTGTAGGAGAAACGAGTGGTGCCGTCCGGCATCAGGCCCTTGCCCTGGGTGGCGCGGATCGCCTGGCACAGGTTGGTCTTGCCCGACAGGCAGAATTTGCACTTGCCGCATTCCGGGGTGTACAGCGGGATGACATGGTCGCCCACGGCGACCGAAGTCACGCCCTCGCCGATGGCCTCGACCACCGCGCCGCCTTCGTGACCAAGGATCGACGGGAAGATACCTTCCGGGTCGGCCCCGGACAGGGTGTAAGCGTCGGTGTGGCAAACGCCGGAAGCAACGACCCGCAACAACACCTCGCCGGCCTTGGGCATGGCGACGTCGACTTCAACGATCTCAAGGGGTTTCTTGGCCTCGAAGGCAACGGCAGCGCGCGACTTGATCATCCTGGGTCTCCAACGAATAAAAACGAGACAGGGAGTGTAAAACAGCGCACAGCGATGAATAATCCAGGCAAAAGCAAAACATTATTGCCACACAGGGATAATCATCGTGAACGAGAACCGCTGGGAAGGTATCGACGAGTTCGTCGCCGTGGCCGAATGCAGCCAGTTCACCGCCGCCGCGGAGCGCCTGGGGGTTTCGTCGTCCCATATCAGCCGGCAGATCGTGCGCCTGGAAGAGCGGTTGCAGACCCGGCTGCTGTATCGCAGCACCCGCCGGGTGACCCTGACCGAAGCCGGACAGACGTTTTTGCAACATTGCCAGCGCTTGCAGGACGGCCGGGAAGAAGCGCTACGCGCGGTCAGCGACTTGACCAGCGAACCCAAGGGCATGCTGCGCATGACCTGCGCGGTGGCCTATGGCGAGCGCTTCATCGTGCCGCTGGTGACCCGTTTCATGGGGCTTTATCCCCAACTGCGGGTGGATATCGAGCTGAGCAACCGCCCGCTGGATCTGGTGCACGAAGGCCTGGACCTGGCGATTCGCCTGGGCCGCCTGCAGGATTCGCGGCTGGTGGCGACCCGCCTGGCGCCACGGCGCATGTATCTCTGCGCTTCGCCGTCCTATCTGGAACGCTACGGACGGCCCCACAGCCTGTCGGAGTTGAGCCGGCACAATTGCCTGATCGGCAGTTCGGACATCTGGCAGCTGGAGCAGGACGGTCGCGAGTTTTCCCAACGGGTACAAGGCAATTGGCGCTGCAACAGCGGGCAGGCCGTGCTGGATGCAGCGCTACAGGGAGCTGGCCTCTGCCAGTTGCCGGATTACTACGTGCTGGGGCACCTGC
This sequence comes from Pseudomonas chlororaphis, assembly GCF_001921865.1. Classification (GTDB taxonomy): domain Bacteria; phylum Pseudomonadota; class Gammaproteobacteria; order Pseudomonadales; family Pseudomonadaceae; genus Aquipseudomonas; species Aquipseudomonas chlororaphis_D. Next base: position 6,521 of record NZ_MSCT01000006.1, on the reverse strand, counting down.
ACCAGGGCACGCTGATTTCTCTGCTGGAAGCGCATCAGCCACCGAATACCGCGGTGTGGGCGCTGTATCCGCAGCAACGGCATCTGTCGCCCAAGGTGCGCAAGCTGGTGGATTATCTCAAGGAAGGGTTGGCCAAGCGGCCGGAGTATTGCGGATAACCGAAAGACTGCACAGCAGACCGATGTCAGCGGCGATTGGCCAAACGCTGGCGCAACCACTCCAGGTCTTCCGGACGGGTCACCTTGAGGTTGTCGGCACGCCCTTCGATCAGGCGTGGCGCCTGGCCGGCCCACTCCATCGCCGACGCCTCGTCGGTAATCGCCACATCCGCCACGAGGCTGTCGGCCAAGGCGCGATGCAAGGCGCCCAGGCGGAACATCTGCGGCGTATAGGCTTGCCAGATCAGGCTGCGATCGACGGTTTCCAGCACTCGTCCATGCTTGTCGATCCGCTTCAGGGTGTCGCGGGCCGGCACGGCCAGCAAGCCACCGACAGGATCGTTCGCCAGTTCGCCCAGCAGCTTATCCAGATCATCGCGGGACAGGTTCGGCCGCGCGGCGTCGTGCACCAGCACCCAATCTTCATCGGCGGCACCCTGCGCATGCAGATGGAGCAAGGCATTGAGCACCGAGTCGGAACGCTCGGCGCCACCTTCGACCCGTTGGATCCGAGGATCGTGGGCACAGGCCAGGGTCGGCCAATAGGGATCGTCAAGCGCCAGGCTGACCACCAGCCCCTTCAGGGTCGGATGGTCGAGAAAACAGCCGAGGCTGTGTTCGAGAATAGTGCGCCCGCCCAGTTGCAGGTATTGCTTGGGACGGTCCGCGGCCATGCGGGCACCGACGCCCGCGGCAGGAATCACGGCCCAGAAGGCCGGTAACGACTGAATCATTGGGCCAACTGGTAGAGGGTTTCGCCCTCCTTGACCATGCCCAGTTCATGGCGAGCCCGCTCTTCGACGGTCTCCATGCCTTTCTTCAATTCCATGACTTCCGCGTCGAGTACGCGGTTGCGCTCCAGCAGACGCTCGTTTTCGGAACGCTGATCGGCAATTTGCTGAGTCAGGTCGGCTACCTGCGCCAAACTGCCATTCCCCACCCATAGGCGGTACTGCAGGCCAGCCAGCAGCAAGAGCAAGACGAGGAACAACCAATTGGGACTGCGCATCGAATATCGGGTATCCAGTGAAAAAAGACAGCCATGCCAACAACTTCGAACCTACTGACAGCACGAAGCCTGGAAGAACCAGGCTTGTGCTCTTAAGGCATCAGATTAGTGGCAAAAACCACGCTTTTGCGAGTTTTTCGCCCCGATCCGGTGTCTTTTTACCATCTACTGCTTAACCGCGAAACTCGCTGCGGCCGTTGTATTTGGCTTTACCGTTCAATTGCTCTTCGATACGCAGCAATTGGTTGTACTTGGATACGCGGTCGGAACGGCACAGCGAACCGGTCTTGATCTGGCCCGCCGAGGTGCCCACGGCCAGGTCGGCGATGGTCGAGTCTTCGGTTTCGCCGGAGCGGTGCGAAATCACTGCAGTGTAACCAGCAGCCTTGGCCATCTGGATGGCTTCCAGGGTTTCGGTCAGGGTGCCGATCTGGTTGAACTTGATCAGGATCGAGTTGGCGATCTTCTTGTCGATGCCTTCTTTCAGGATCTTGGTGTTGGTCACGAACAGGTCGTCGCCCACCAGTTGGGTCTTCTCGCCGATCTTGTCGGTGAGGATCTTCCAGCCAGCCCAGTCGGACTCGTCCAGTCCGTCTTCGATGGAGATGATCGGGTAGCGCTCGGTCAGGCCTTTCAGGTAGTCGGCGAAACCTTCAGCGGTGAACACCTGGCCTTCGCCGGACAGGTTGTACTTGCCGTCTTCGAAGAACTCGCTTGCGGCGCAGTCCAGAGCCAGGGTCACGTCGGTGCCCAGCTTGTAACCGGCATTGGCCACGGCTTCGGAAATCACTTTCAGCGCGTCTTCGTTGGACGCCAGGTTCGGTGCGAAACCGCCTTCGTCGCCAACCGCGGTGCTCAGGCCACGGGCCTTCAGCACAGCCTTGAGGTGATGGAAAATCTCGGTGCCCATGCGCAGGCCTTCGGAGAAGGACTTGGCGCCAACCGGCTGCACCATGAATTCCTGGATGTCGACGTTGTTATCGGCGTGCTCGCCACCGTTGATGATGTTCATCATCGGCACAGGCATCGAGTACACACCCGGGGTGCCGTTCAGGTTGGCGATGTGTGCATACAGCGGCAGGTCCTGGTCCTGTGCCGCAGCCTTGGCCGCGGCCAGGGAAACAGCGAGGATCGCGTTGGCGCCCAGGGTGGCCTTGTTCTCGGTACCGTCGAGCTTGATCATCGCGTGGTCGAGGGCTTTCTGGTCGCTTGGGTCTTTACCCAGCAGCAGGTCACGGATCGGACCGTTGATGTTGGCCACTGCCTTCAGTACGCCCTTGCCCAGGTAACGGCTCTTGTCGCCATCACGCAGCTCCAGCGCTTCACGCGAGCCGGTGGAAGCACCGGACGGCGCGCAGGCGCTGCCGATGATGCCGTTGTCGAGAAGCACGTCCGCTTCGACGGTGGGGTTGCCACGGGAGTCGAGAACTTCACGACCTTTGATGTCGACGATTTTTGCCATTGTTGTAAACACTCCAAAGTTGACGAAAACGACGCAGCTGAAGGGAATCTCTTTACCGTCGGCAAGCAGGGAACGGGAGGCAGACTTGCGGACAATAAGGCTCAGGCCCGCAGGCCTGAGCGTTTAATCGTGCGGTACTTTACCGGAGAAATCGGCTTTACGCGGTCTCTACCGTCGGAAAACTCTTAACCAGTTCGTCCAGGGCCTTGAGCTGGGCCAGGAAAGGTTCGAGCTTGTCCAGACGCAAGGCACATGGGCCGTCGCATTTGGCGTTGTCCGGGTCCGGGTGCGCTTCCAGGAACAGGCCGGCCAGGGACTGGCTCATGCCGGCCTTGGCCAGGTCGGTGACCTGGGCACGGCGACCGCCGGCTGAGTCGGCGCGACCGCCCGGCATTTGCAGCGCGTGGGTCACGTCGAAGAACACCGGGTATTCGAACTGCTTCATGATGCCGAAGCCGAGCATGTCCACCACCAGGTTGTTGTAGCCGAAGCTCGAACCACGCTCGCAGAGGATCAACTGATCGTTGCCCGCTTCCTCGCATTTGCTCAGGATGTGCTTCATTTCCTGGGGCGCGAGGAACTGGGCTTTCTTGATGTTGATCACCGCACCGGTCTTGGCCATCGCGACCACCAGGTCGGTCTGGCGCGACAGGAAGGCCGGCAACTGAATGATGTCGCACGTTTCAGCGACGATCGCTGCCTGGTGCGGCTCATGGACGTCAGTGATGATCGGCACGCCAAAGGCTTGCTTGATGTCCTGGAAGATACGCATGCCTTCTTCCAGCCCAGGACCACGATAGGAGGTCACAGAAGACCGGTTGGCCTTGTCGAAACTGGCCTTGAATACATAAGGGATACCGAGCTTCTCGGTGACCTTCACGTACTCTTCGCAGACCTGCATGGCCATGTCGCGGCTTTCCAGCACGTTCATGCCGCCGAACAGCACCATGGGCTTGTCGTTGGCAATCTCGATGTCGCCGACGCGGATGATCTTCTGTGCCATCGGGTTTACGCCTTCTTCTGGTGTTGAGCCAAAGCCGCCTTGACGAAGCCACTGAACAGCGGATGGCCGTCACGTGGCGTCGAGGTGAACTCTGGGTGGAACTGGCAGGCGACGAACCATGGATGATCCGGGGCCTCGACCACTTCGACCAGCGCGCCGTCGCCGGAACGACCGGAAATGTTCAGGCCGGCTTCGATCAACTGCGGCAGCAGCTTGTTATTCACTTCGTAACGATGACGGTGACGCTCGACAATCACGTCCTTGGCATAGCAGTCGTGCACCTTGGAGCCGGCCGCGAGCAGGCATTCCTGAGCCCCCAGGCGCATGGTGCCGCCCAGATCGGAGGTTTCGGTACGGGTTTCGACCGCGCCGGTGGCATCTTCCCACTCGGTGATCAGGCCGACGACCGGGTGACCGCTGGCGCGATCGAACTCGGTGGAGTTGGCATCTTTCCAGCCCAGCACGTTACGAGCGAACTCGATCACGGCCACTTGCATGCCCAGGCAGATACCCAGGTACGGAACCTTGTTTTCGCGAGCGTACTGCACCGCAGTGATCTTGCCTTCCACGCCACGCAGGCCGAAACCGCCCGGGACCAGGATCGCATCGACGCCTTCCAGCAGCGCGGTGCCCTGGTTCTCGATGTCTTCGGAATCGATGTAACGCAGGTTGACCTTGGTGCGGTTGGTGATGCCGGCGTGGCTCATCGCTTCAATCAGCGACTTGTAGGCATCCAGTAGCTCCATGTACTTGCCGACCATGGCGATGGTGACTTCGTGCTCTGGGTTGAGCTTGGCGTCGACCACTTTTTCCCACTCGGACAGGTCGGCACCGTTGCATTGCAGGCCGAAACGCTCGACGACGAAATCGTCCAGGCCCTGGGCGTGCAGCACGGCCGGGATCTTGTAGATGGTGTCGACGTCTTCCAGGGAGATCACCGCACGCTCTTCAACGTTGGTGAACAGGGCGATCTTGCGACGCGAGGAGACGTCCACCGGATGGTCGGAACGGCAGATCAGCACGTCAGGCTGCAAACCGATGGAGCGCAGTTCCTTCACCGAGTGCTGGGTCGGCTTGGTCTTGGTCTCGCCAGCGGTGGCGATATACGGAACCAGGGTCAGGTGCATCAGCATCGCGCGCTTGGAACCGACTTCGACGCGCAACTGACGGATGGCCTCGAGGAACGGTTGCGACTCGATGTCGCCCACCGTGCCGCCGATTTCCACCAGGGCCACGTCGGCATCGCCGGCACCCTTGATGATGCGACGCTTGATTTCGTCGGTGATGTGCGGAATCACCTGGATGGTCGCGCCCAGGTAGTCACCACGGCGCTCTTTGCGCAGCACGTGCTCGTAGACACGGCCGGTGGTGAAGTTGTTGTTCTGGGTCATGGTCGTGCGGATGAACCGCTCGTAGTGGCCCAGGTCCAGGTCGGTCTCGGCGCCGTCGTGGGTGACGAACACTTCACCGTGCTGGAACGGGCTCATGGTGCCCGGGTCGACGTTGATGTACGGGTCCAGCTTGAGCATGGTGACCTTAAGTCCCCGCGCCTCCAGGATGGCCGCCAATGAAGCCGATGCAATGCCTTTCCCCAATGAAGAAACAACACCGCCCGTGACGAATATGTAGCGCGTCATGAAAAACCCTAGAAGTCTGCGTTAAAGCGGTCAGTGCCGCCGGGGAAAGCGAAGGAAGGCCGAAGCCCCCGATCACCTGCATTAATCACAGTGCACCTTTCAAAAAAACCGCCGCGTTGGGACAGACCGGAAGAGAAAACACCGGTACGTTGCTCGCTACACATTTTTTGGAATCGCCCAGCAAAGACTGCTTGGTAATCGGCAACTCCTGCAATTCAGGCGAATCCACAGAAGTTGTATCAAGAAGGGAGCGTAGTCTACCGGAAAGGGACTTTCAGCTCAAACCTTGATCGCTCGAAGGCGGCTGCCAATGCAACTGCCACCCTTCATGGGCATTTGCGTCAAGCCCTGGCAGGTTCGCCACCGCGAGCAATTGCTCGCCTCGATAGAGCAGCGGCAATCTGCCACGCGCGAAAGCCGGCAACCCCGCCTCGTTGAGCAGGCGCTTGAGGTCGCGATGGCCACGCCCCGGCAGTTGCATCACTTCGCCACCCTGGCGGTACCGTACCTGTAAAGGTCCTTGCGGCGCATGACCGGAAAACTGCAACAGGCCGTTGCCAGGCAACACCAGGGGCGAGTGGGTATCGAGCCAGCGAGCCGGCGACACAACGGACTCCAGCCACCCATCCGCCAACCACCATAAGCGCCCCACGGCCCTTCGCAGTTCGCCCTGCCCCAGCCGCCATACCGGGCAGCTATCGCCCGCGGCATCGCGCAGCGTCTGCCAACCCGCCCAGTGGTCGCTATCGGGCAACGGCGTGAAACGGCTCAACCAGTGACTCAGCGCGTTACGCTGCCGCGCCTCCGATAGCCCGCGCAACGGCGCCAGCGCCAGGGAGGGCAATCCCAACCACTCGAACTCGACACCGGCAGACGCTTCTTGCAGATCGATACCCGCCAGGTCATCCAGCAACTCACGCGCCTCACGCAGATGCGCCGCGCTGCGCGCCATGCTGCCGACAGCCTGCGGCCAGCGTGCCGTCAATTGCGGGAATACCTGATGCCGCAGGTAGTTGCGGGAAAATTGCCGATCCTGGTTGGAGGGGTCGTCGATCCACTGCAGTTGATGGTCGCTAGCGTAACGTTCCAGCTCGCTACGGGGAATGTCGAGCAAAGGCCGCAACAAATGCCCCTGCCCCAGCGCACGTGACGCGGGCATGGCCGACAGCCCCCTGACTCCGGCCCCACGCAACAGGCGAAACAGCAAGGTTTCCGCTTGATCGTCGCGATGCTGGGCCGTCAGCAACAGCTC
>NZ_MSCT01000005.1:65000-546704 GCF_001921865.1 Pseudomonas chlororaphis | reverse complement strand
GCGCCAGGCTGATCTATCCAGCCAGGGCGTGAGGCGCTGCAACAATTGTTGCGCAAGACGCGAATCGAATGAGCTCATGGACGAGCGGCCCCCGAATAGAAAGCAAGCCTGTTCGCGCTGATTGAAAAGCCCCGAATCGCGATTCGGGGCTTTCGCGAGCAAGCTCGCTCCTACAAGGAACGTCGGTCGATCAGAGACCGTAGCTCATCAAGCGCTCGTAACGACGAGCCAGCAAGGTGTCGTTATCCATTTTCTTGAGCATCGCCAGCTGGGAGATCAGCTCGGCGCGGATCGAGGCAGAAGCAGCGGCCGGATCACGGTGCGCACCACCCAATGGCTCGCCGATGACCTTGTCGACAATGTTCAGGCTTTTCAGGCGCTCGGCGGTGATGCCCATGGCTTCGGCAGCGTCCGGCGCTTTCTCGGCGGTTTTCCACAGGATCGAGGCACAGCCTTCCGGCGAGATCACCGCGTAAGTGGAGTACTGCAGCATGTTCAACTGGTCGCAGACGCCGATGGCCAGCGCGCCGCCGGAGCCGCCTTCGCCGATCACGGTAGCGATGATCGGGGTTTTCAGGCGGGCCATGACTCGCAGATTCCAGGCAATCGCCTCGCTCTGGTTGCGCTCTTCGGCGTCGATGCCCGGGTAGGCGCCCGGGGTATCGATGAAGGTCAGGATTGGCATCTTGAAGCGCTCGGCCATTTCCATCAGGCGGCAAGCCTTGCGATAGCCTTCAGGACGCGGCATGCCGAAGTTGCGACGGACTTTCTCGCGCACTTCGCGGCCTTTCTGGTGGCCGATGATCATGACCGGCTGGTCGTCCAGGCGCGCAACACCGCCAACGATCGCGGCGTCGTCGGAGAAGTGACGGTCGCCATGCAGCTCGTCGAATTCGGTGAAGATGTGTTCGATGTAGTCCAGGGTGTACGGACGACGCGGGTGACGCGCCAGACGTGCGATCTGCCAGCTGGTCAGCTTGCCGAAGATGTCTTCGGTCAAGGTGCTGCTCTTCTCTTGCAGGCGGGAGATCTCATCGCCGATATTCAGCGAATTGTCATTACCGACCAAGCGCAACTCTTCGATCTTGGCTTGCAGGTCGGCGATCGGCTGTTCGAAATCAAGAAAATTCGGGTTCATAGGCGTCCGTCTTGGGTCGACGTCCAAGAGAGCTTGGGCCGGCCGGTTGTCTATTCGCGCCCTACCTTAAGGGAGAGGCGCGTTCAGGTCGAGATTAAAAATTCGGGTCGAGATCGGCGCCCTTTTATGCGCCTGACCGTCAACGGTATTGGAGGAAGACGTTGTCTCGCCCGAACTGGTCACGCAGGGCTTGAATCAAGGCATCCGCCGGATCGATTCGCCAGGCTTCGCCGAACTGCAGCAAGGCCTTGGCGTCCTCCTTGGTGTACTCCATGGAGATCGGGCAAGCACCGCGATGACGCTTGCACAGCTCCCCCAGCCAGCGTAGCTGATCGCCCTTGAGCGCTTCGGTACGCACCTTCAAGCGCAGGCTTTCCGCCAGGCTGGTTCGAGCGTCCTCCATGCTCATCACCCGCTTGACCCGCAGGCGCAGGCCGCCGGAAAAGTCGTCGTTGCTGACCTCGCCCTCGACCACCACCATTGCGTCGGTCTGCAGCAGCGACTGCGCCGAATGGAAAGCATCGGCGAACAGCGAAGCCTCGATCCGCCCCGAACGGTCGTCCAGGGTAATGAAGCCCATCTTGTCGCCCTTCTTGTTCTTCATCACCCGCAGGGCAATGATCATGCCCGCGACGGTCTGGGTATCGCGCGCCGGTTTCAGGTCGACGATGCGCTGGCGGGCGAAACGGCGGATTTCCCCTTCGTACTCATCGATCGGGTGACCGGTCAGGTACAGGCCCAGCGTGTCCTTCTCGCCTTTCAGACGTTCCTTGAGGGTCAGTTCCTTGGCTTTGCGATGGCTGGCGTAGACGTCTGCGTCCTCTTCGACGAACAGGCCGCCGAACAGGTCCGCATGCCCACTGTCATGGGTCCGGGCGGTCTGTTCCGCGGACTTGATCGCCTCTTCCATCGCCGCCAGCAGTACCGCGCGGTTCTGGTCGATGCTGGCCTGATAGGCTTTCGGCTCGTCATGGAAATACGGGCCCAGGCGATCCAGGGCACCGCTGCGAATCAGGCCATCCAGGGTGCGCTTGTTAATGCGCTTGAGGTCGACTCGGGCACAGAAATCGAACAGGTCCTTGAACGGGCCGTCCGCGCGCGCCTCGGTGATTGCTTCCACCGGCCCCTCGCCGACGCCCTTGATCGCGCCAAGGCCGTACACGATGCGGCCTTCGTCGTTCACCGTGAACTTGAACTCGGAAGTGTTCACGTCCGGGGCATCCAGGCGCAGCTTCATGGTCCGCACTTCCTCGATCAAGGTCACGACCTTGTCGGTGTTGTGCATATCCGCCGAGAGTACGGCGGCCATGAAAGGCGCCGGATAATGCGCCTTGAGCCAGGCGGTCTGGTAGGACACCAGGCCGTAGGCGGCGGAGTGGGACTTGTTGAAGCCGTAGCCGGCGAACTTTTCCACCAGGTCGAAAATGTTGCCCGCCAGGTCGGCATCGATACCGTTGCTGGCACAGCCTTCGATAAAGCCGCCGCGCTGCTTGGCCATCTCCTCGGGCTTCTTTTTACCCATGGCGCGACGCAGCATGTCCGCGCCGCCAAGGGTGTAGCCGGCCATGACCTGGGCGATCTGCATCACCTGTTCCTGGTACAGGATGATGCCGTAGGTCGGCGCCAATACTGGCTGCAGGCCTTCGTACTGATAGTCCGGGTGCGGGTACGCCAGCTCGGCGCGCCCGTGCTTGCGGTTGATGAAGTCATCCACCATGCCCGATTGCAGCGGCCCCGGGCGGAACAGGGCCACCAGTGCGATCAAGTCTTCCAGGCAGTCGGGCTTGAGCTTCTTGATCAGCTCTTTCATGCCGCGGGATTCAAGCTGGAACACCGCGGTGGTTTCAGCTTTTTGCAGCAGGCTGTAGGTCGGCTTGTCGTCGAGCGGAATGAAGGCGATGTCCAGCGGAGCCTCGCCGGTCTTGGCCCGATCCCGGTTGATGGTGCCGAGCGCCCAGTCGATGATCGTCAGGGTCCGCAGACCGAGGAAGTCGAACTTCACCAGGCCGGCCGCCTCGACGTCGTCCTTGTCGAACTGAGTCACCAGGCCGCCGCCTTCCTCGTCGCAGGAGATCGGCGAAAAGTCGGTGAGCTTGGTAGGCGCGATCACCACGCCCCCGGCGTGCTTGCCGGTGCCCCGGGTAACACCCTCGAGCTTGAGGGCCATATCCCAGATTTCCGCCGCCTCTTCATCGACCTTGATGAAGTCCCGCAGGATTTCTTCCTGCTCGTAGGCCTTCTCCAGGGTCATGCCGACCTCGAAGGGGATCATCTTCGACAGACGGTCGGCCAAGCCGTAGGACTTGCCCTGCACCCGCGCCACGTCGCGTACCACGGCCTTGGCGGCCATGGAACCGAAGGTGATGATCTGGCTTACCGCGTTGCGGCCGTATTTCTCGGCCACATAGTCGATGACCCGGTCGCGGCCATCCATGCAGAAGTCGACGTCGAAGTCGGGCATGGAAACCCGTTCCGGGTTGAGGAAACGTTCGAACAGCAGGTCATATTCCAGCGGGTCGAGGTCGGTGATCTTCTGCACATAGGCCACCAGCGACCCGGCACCCGATCCACGGCCGGGGCCGACCGGCACGCCGTTGCTCTTGGCCCACTGGATAAAGTCCATAACGATCAGGAAGTAACCGGGGAACCCCATCTGGATGATGATATCCAGCTCGAAATTCAAACGGTCGACATACACCTGGCGCTTGGCGTCGTAGTCTTCGGTGGTGTCCTTGGGCAGCAGTACCGCCAGGCGCTCGTCCAGGCCGTCGAAGGACACCTTGCGGAAATACTCGTCGATGGTCATGCCATCGGGAATTGGGAAGTTGGGCAGGAAGTGCTTGCCCAGCTTCACTTCGATATTGCAGCGCTTGGCGATCTCGACGGTGTTTTCCAGCGCCTCGGGCAGGTCGCTGAACAGCTCGGCCATTTCCTCGGCGCTTTTCAGGTACTGCTGATCGCTGTAGTTCTTCGAACGGCGCGGGTCGTCGAGGGCGCGGCCCTCGCCGATGCACACCCGGGTTTCGTGAGCTTCGAAGTCTTCCGGCTTGATGAAACGCACGTCGTTGGACGCCACCAGCGGCGCACCCAGCTTATCCGCCAGGGCCACGGCGGCGTGCAAGTGCTCTTCGTCGTTGGGGCGGCTGGTGCGCTGCACTTCCAGGTAGAACCGATCCTGGAACACCGCCATCCAATCGCTGGCCAGGTTTTCTGCTTCCTGCAAGTCGCCGGCGATCAGGGCCATGCCCACCTCGCCCTCTTTGGCTGCCGAGAGCATGATCAGGCCTTCGGCGGCCTCGACCACCCATTCGCGCTCAATAATGATCTGGCCATTGCGCTGGCCTTCGATGAAGCCGCGGGAAATCAGCTCGGTCAGGTTGCGATAACCCAAGGGGTTCATCACCAACAGGCTGATACGGCTCAGGGGGCCTTCGGGGTCCTTGTTCGGCATCCACAGGTCGGCACCGCAGATCGGCTTGATCCCGGCGCCCATGGCTGCCTTGTAGAACTTGACCAGGGAGCACATGTTGTTCTGGTCGGTGACCGCCACCGCGGGCATGCCCATGCCGGCCAACGTCTTGACCAACGGCTTGATCCGCACCAGGCCGTCAACCAGGGAGTATTCAGTGTGCAGGCGTAGATGAACGAATGAAGCCGGCATAGTGATCCTGTAAATAGCGCGAAAACAACAAGGCCCGGATTGTACCGGGCCTTGGCTAAAACATCAGCCTCAGGACTGAATCTCGCCCGCACTCTCACGGGCTTCGTAGGCTTGGCGTACCGGTGCGAACGAGCGCCGGTGAATCGGCGTCGGCCCCAGACGCGCCAGCGCTTCCAGATGAACGGGAGTCGGATAGCCCTTGTGCCCGCCAATGCCATAACCGGGATAGATCAGCTCGAACGCCGCCATCTCGCGATCCCGACTGACCTTGGCCAGAATCGACGCCGCGGCAATCGCCGGGACCTTGCTGTCGCCCTGGACCACGGCCTCGGCGGGCATCGACAGTTTCGGACAACGATTGCCGTCGATCATCGCCAGTTTCGGGGTCACGCTCAGCCCTTCCACCGCACGCTGCATGGCCAGCATCGTGGCATGCAAGATGTTCAGCTCGTCGATTTCCTCGACTTCGGCGCGGGCGACACACCAGCTCAGGGCCTTTTCACAAATCTCGTCATAGAGTTTTTCGCGACGGGCCTCGGTGAGTTTCTTCGAGTCGTTCAGACCGAGAATCGGCCGATTCGGATCCAGAATAACCGCAGCCGTGACCACCGCGCCGCACAACGGGCCGCGCCCGACTTCGTCGACACCGGCCACCAGGTCTTCGGCATCGGCCACCAGGGAGAAATCCAGGCCCATCTGCATCTTTTCTTTACTCATGCCGGCTTGCCAATCAGGTTCAGCACCGCTTCAGCCGCCTGGTTGGAGGCGTCCCGGCGCAACGTGCGATGAATCTCGTCAAACCCTCGGGTCTGCTCTTGTCCGTCTTCGATCAAGGGCGACAGAGTCTGGGCCAGGGCTTGCGCAGTCGCATCGTCCTGCAGCAACTCAGGCACCAGCAGACGCTGGGCCAACAGGTTCGGCAGGGAAATATAAGGACTCTTGACCATGCGCTTGAGAATCCAGAAGGTCAGCGGCGCCAGGCGGTAGGCAACGACCATCGGGCGCTTATACAGCAGCGCCTCAAGGGTCGCAGTGCCGGACGCGATCAGGACCGCATCGCACGCCGCCAGCGCCTGGTGCGACTGGCCGTTGAGCAGGGTCAGCGGTAAATCCCGCCCGGCCAGCAACTCTTCCAGCTGAGCGCGGCGCTCGGGGCTCGCGCAAGGCATGACAAACCGCACCCCGGGGCGCAACGCGCGCAGGCGCTGCGCCGCATCGAGGAACAAGGCGCCCAGGCGCCCGACTTCGCCGCCCCGGCTGCCCGGCATCAGCGCAACCAGCGGCCCATCGGGCAAGCCCAGCTCGGCACGCGCCGCAGCCCGGTCGGCCTCCAATGGAATGGCATCGGCCAGGGAGTGCCCGACGAATCGCACCGGCACGCCCTTTTCTTCATAGAACCTGGCCTCGAACGGAAACAGCGTCAGCATCAGGTCGCAGCCTTCGCGAATCTTCAGCACGCGTTTCTGCCGCCAGGCCCAGACCGAAGGGCTGACGTAATGCACAGTCTTGATCCCGGCCTGGCGCAATTTGAGTTCGATATTCAGGTTGAAATCGGGCGCGTCGATGCCGATAAACACATCCGGTTTTTCGGCAATCAGGGTCTGAATCAGCTTTTTGCGGCGGGCCAGCAGTTCGCGCAAGCGTCCCAGGACCTCCACCAGCCCCATGACCGCCAGGCGCTCCATCGGGAAATAGGAAGTCAGGCCTTCGGCCTGCATCAGCGGGCCACCGACACCGATAAACTCAACAGCCGGATGCTGGGCCTTGAGCGCGCGCATCAAACCGGCGCCAAGAATGTCGCCGGAGGCTTCGCCAGCCACCAGCGCAATACGCAATGTGCTCATGATTAACGGGTAATGCCGCGGGTCGAAGACTGGATCGAATCGCGAAACACCGCGACTTCGGGAAACTGTTCAGCAGCCTCTGCCAATTCGGCGAGCGCCTGATCGACGGTCAGCCCCTGGCGATAAACCACTTTGTAGGCTCGACGCAGGGCGTGAATCGCGTCTTCGCTGAAACCGCGACGGCGCATGCCCTCGAAGTTCATGCTGCGTGCTTCGGCCGGGTTGCCGAAGACAGTGACAAAAGCCGGAACATCCTTGCCGATCGCCGTTCCCATGCCGGAAAAGCTGTGGGCGCCGATATGGCAGTACTGGTGAACCAGGGTAAAGCCGGACAGGATGGCCCAGTCGTCCACATGCACATGGCCGGCCAACGCGGTGTTATTGACCAGAATGCAATGGTTGCCGATCACGCTGTCGTGACCGATATGGGCGTACGCCATGACCAGGTTGTGATCACCAAGGGTGGTCTCGGAGCGATCCTGGACAGTGCCACGATGAATGGTCACGCCTTCGCGGATGACGTTGTGGTCGCCAATCACCAGGCGAGTTTCCTCGCCCTTGTATTTCAGATCGGGAGTGTCTTCGCCTACCGAGGAAAACTGGTAGATGCGGTTGTGCTTACCGATCCGGGTCGGGCCCTTGAGAATCACATGCGGCCCGATCACCGTACCCTCGCCGATCTCCACGCCGGCGCCAACGATCGACCACGGGCCAACCTCAACGCCGTCAGCCAGGACGGCTGTCGGATCGATGATTGCGCGAGGGTCAATCAAACTCATAGTTTGCGTTCCGCGCAGATGATCTCAGCGGAGCAGACTGGCTTGCCATCGACCGAGGCCTGGCATTCGAACTTCCAGATCTGGCGCTTGCAACTGATGAACTTGGCTTCCAGGATCAATTGGTCGCCCGGCAGTACCGGCTGGCGGAAGCGCAGCTTGTCGGAGCCTACGAAGTAATAGAGGGTGCCATCGGCCGGCTTCACGTCCAGCATCTTGAAACCCAGGATGCCCGCAGCCTGAGCCATGGCTTCGATGATCAGCACGCCCGGCATGATCGGATGCGCAGGGAAGTGACCATTGAAGAAAGGTTCGTTGATGCTGACATTCTTGTAGGCACGAATGCACTTGCCCTCAACATCCAGGTCCACCACCCGGTCCACCAACAGGAACGGGTAACGGTGAGGCAGGTATTCGCGAATCTCGTTGATGTCCATCATTTCGGGGGGAAGCCTGTAGTAAAGATTGGGAGCGCGCGACTGGCACGCGCTCCTCTAGCAAATCAAGGAGGCAGTCTAGCGGCTGTGCACACTTGATATGGAAATGGTATCAGCCATCTGATGAAGCTTTACCGTCGGGGGTCACGTCCCCTACGCGCTTTTCCAGCTGTCGCAGACGCCGCGCGAGATCATCGAGCTGACGGATGCGCGCCGCGCTTTTGCGCCACTCGGCAGCAGGTTGCATGGCTGTACCGGAAGAATAGGAACCCGGCTCGGTAATCGAGTGAGTCACCATGGTCATCCCGGTCAGGAAAACGTTGTCGCAAATATCGATGTGGCCGACCAGCCCGACACCGCCGGCGAGCATGCAGTGCTTACCGATCTTGGTGCTGCCGGAAATACCGACGCAAGCGGCCATTGCCGTGTGATCGCCGACCTGGACGTTGTGGGCGATCTGAATCTGGTTATCCAGCTTCACCCCGTTGCCGATCACGGTATCGGCCAGCGCCCCGCGATCGATAGCGGTATTCACCCCGATCTCGACATCATCGCCAATGACGACACCGCCGACCTGGGCGATTTTCCGCCAGATGCCCTTCTCGTTGGCAAAACCGAAACCTTCGCCGCCGAGTACCGCACCGGATTGGATAACCACCCGCTTGCCGATACGCACATCGTGATACAGCGTCACCCGCGGTGCCAGCCAGCCGCCTTCGCCGATCTGGCAACGCGCGCCGACCACACAATGGGCACCGATCGAGACACCCGCGTCGATTTGCGCGCCGCTCTCGATGACCGCAAACGGACCGATGCTGGCAGTCGCGTCGACCGACGCATCCTCGGCAATCACCGCAGTCGGATGAATACCGGCTGGCGCTTTGGGCTTGGGGTCGAACAGGTGGGAAATCCGCGCATACGACAGGTAGGGATCGGCCACGACCAAGGCATCACCGGCGTAACTCTCGGCATCCGCCGCCTTCAGCAGCACGGCTCCAGCCTGACTGTCAGCCAGGTATTTACGGTATTGGGGATTTGCCAAAAAGCTCAACTGAGCTGGGCCAGCCTCCTGCAAGGTGGCTAGCCCAGTGATTTCTTTCTCCGCCGAACCACGCAGGGTGGCTCCGAGGAACTCGGCCAACTGGCCGAGCTTTATAGTCGCTGTCATGGATTACTTCAGCTGATTCATGCGCTCGATAACCTGGCGAGTGATGTCGTACTGCGGTTTGACATCAATCACTGCACCACGCTCGAACACCAGGTCAAAACCACCTTTCTTGATGACTTCTTCCACGGCGCTGTCGAGTTTCGGCTTCAGTTGCTTGAGCATTTCACGATCGGCAACGGCCTTGGCTTCGTTCAGTTCCTTGGACTGGAACTGGAAGTCACGGGCTTTTTGCTTGAATTCGAGTTCCAGGCGTTCACGCTCGCCCTGCTGCATCTTGTCGCCACCGGCCACCAGGCGATCCTGAATACCCTTGGCACTGCTTTCCAGGGTTTTCAGCTTGTTCAGTTGCGGGCCGAACTTCTTCTCTGCATCCACTGCGTATTTCTTCGCAGCATCGGACTCCAGCAGAGCCATCTGGTAGTTCAGTACGGCGATTTTCATGTCGGCGAAGGCCGGGCCTGCTACCAGGACCGTCGCCAGGAGAACCAATTGAGTCAACTTACGCACGATGCACTCCTACAAAATCCGTTGTCGTTATCTTGGGTCAGGCTATTAGAAAGTCTGACCGAGGGAGAATTGGAACACCTGGGTATCAGCGTCGTCAGGTTTCTTGATCGGCATCGCCAGAGCAAAACTCAGCGGTCCCAGGGCGGTTACCCAGGTCACGCCGACACCCACGGAGCTGGCCAGATTGCTCAGGCTGATGTCGTTACATTGAGTGTTGGACGACGAACCATTGGTGTTAGTGGTCTTCTCACACTTAGAGTCGAATACGTTACCCACATCCCAGAACACCGAAGTCCGCAGCGAACGTTGATCCTTGACAAATGGCATTGGGAACAGCACCTCGACACCGCCCTGGATCAGCACGTTGCCACCGAATGGCAGCGCATCCTGATCCGGGTCAAGTACTGTGCCGGAGTTACCCGTCGCACCGACACCACGACTTGGAGTACTACGAGGACCCAAGGTGCTGTCCTTGAAACCACGAACCGAGTTGAAACCACCAGCATAGTAGTTTTCATAGAACGGCAAGCCATCGGTCGAACCGTAACCATCGCCATAACCCAACTCGGTGTGCAAGCGCATGGTGTAGGTGTCGGTCAGCGGCTGGAACAACTGGCCACGGTAGTCGAGCTTGAAGAACGACAAGTCGCTACCTGGAGTAGTGGCTTCCAGGACCAGGCTCTGAGAGTGGCCACGGGTTGCCAGCACGCCTTTGTTCAGGGTCGACTCGGACCAGCCGGCCGAAGCCTTGAAGTTCAGGTAGTTGTCGCCTTCGCGGTTAACGAAGTCGAAGATCTCATCGACGGTATAACGACCAGTCTTGATCTTGTCCTGCTGCGCAGTCAGACCGAAGGTCAGACGCGAAGTCTCGCTGATCGGGTAGCCAACGCTGACGCCAGCACCCAGGCTGTCCACCGCATAGCTCGCTACATCGACATCGAGGTCGTCGTAGTCGGTAGTGCGATAGAAGGCGTTGTAACCCAGGCTCACGCCGTCGGCGGTCCAGTAGGGGTCGACATAGCCGAAGTTGTAGCGGCTCTGGTATTCACTGCGGGTCAGGCCGATGGTGACCTTGTTACCGGTACCCAGGAAGTTGTTCTGGGTAATCGAACCACCCAGGATCAGACCGGCGCTCTGGGCGAAACCGACGCTGGCGGTAATCGAACCGGAAGCCTGCTCTTCAACCGCGTAGTTGACGTCCACCTGGTCGTCGACACCTGGCACGGCCGGGGTTTCGACGTTGACTTCCTTGAAGAAGCCCAGGCGTTCCAGACGGGTCTTGGACTGGTCGATCAGGTAGGTCGAAGCCCAGCCGCCTTCCATCTGGCGCATTTCACGGCGCAGCACTTCGTCTTCGGACTTGGTGTTGCCGCGGAAGTTGATGCGGTTCACGTAGGCACGCTTGCCTGGGTCGACCACAAAAGTGATATCGACGGTGTGATCGTCGTCGTGAGGCTGCGGCACGCCGTTGACGTTGGCGAAGGTATAGCCTTCGTTACCCAGGCGGCGGGTGATCAGTTCGGAAGTGGTGGTCATCAGCTTGCGCGAGAACACCTGGCCCTTCTCGACCAGCAGCAGCGACTTGACCTGGTCTTCAGGCACTTTCAGGTCACCGCTGAGCTTCACGTCACGAACGCTGTACTTCTCGCCTTCGTTGACGTTCACAGTGATATAGACGTGCTTCTTGTCCGGGGTGATGGACACCTGGGTCGAGGCAATATCCATGTTGATATAGCCACGGTCCAGATAGTAGGAACGCAGGCGCTCCAGGTCACCGGACAGCTTCTCGCGCGCATACTTGTCGTCGTTCTTGAAGAACGACAGCCAGTTGGTGGTCTTGAGTTCGAACAGCTCGATCAGATCCTCGTCCGGGAATACGGTATTGCCCACGACGTTGATGTGCTGGATAGCGGCTACGGTGCCTTCGTTGATATTGACCTTCAACGCGACACGGTTACGCGGCTGCGGGACCACTTCGGTGTCAACGGTGGCCGAGTAGCGGCCCTGAGCGACATATTGGCGCTGCAGTTCGTTACGCACACCTTCGAGGGTCGCACGCTGGAAGATTTCGCCCTCGGCAAGGCCGGACTGCTTGAGGCCTTTCATCAGGTCCTCGGTGGAAATCGCCTTGTTACCTTCGATTTCGATACTGGCAACGGACGGACGCTCAACTACCGTGATGACCAGGACATTGCCATCGCGGCCCAGCTGGATATCTTGAAAGAAACCGGTTTTGAACAGCGCACGAGTGGATTCCACCAGGCGACGATCGTCCGCCTGCTCACCGACGTTCAACGGCAAGGCCCCAAAGACGCTACCCGCGGAGACCCGCTGGAGGCCGTTAACGCGAATATCGGAGATGGTGAAGGACTCGGCGTGAACTTCGGCGATCATCAATACGGTGAGAACCGCAGTTAGCAGCAGACGTTTCATGAAGTCCTTTCTTATTCCAACTGGCAATAAACAAACTGCCGCAAAATGCGGCAGATTCGCAATTCAGCGAAGCGTTACAGACGACCCAGATCGTTGACCAAGGCAAGCAACATCACCCCGACCACCAAACTGATACCGATCTGTATCCCCCAACCTTGCACCCGATCCGACAAGGGGCGACCACGCACCCACTCGATCAGATAAAACAACAAATGCCCCCCATCCAGTACAGGAATGGGCAGCAAATTCAGAACCCCCAGGCTAATACTCAGATAAGCAAGGAAATTCAAGAAATCAGCAACGCCCGACTGGGCAGAAGCGCCCGCCACTTTAGCAATGGTTATCGGTCCACTCAAGTTTTTTACCGAGAGCTCGCCGAACAACATTTTCTTCAGCGAATCGAGGGTCAGCACGCTCATGGTCCAAGTGCGCCGGGCACCCTCGCCAATGGCTGCCAGCGGACCATAACTGACTTCACGAAGCATTTCCGGTGGCCAATCGACCGCCTTCACCCCTGCCCCCAGATAGCCACTGGCAACTTTCTCCTTACCGCGCGCGGCAAGGATGACCGGGACGTCGATTTGAGCACCGTCACGCTCAATGCGCAGCACAATTTTGGTATCAGGACGTACACGCACCCAGTCGACAACCTGCTGCCAATCGGTCAGCGCCTGGCCATCCAGCGCCAGCAGACGATCACCGGTTTTCAGGCCAGCAGCCTGGGCAGGGCCTTTCGGATCGAGCTCGGCCAGGATCGGAGCGAGCGCCGGGCGCCAGGGGCGAATGCCCAGGGAGCGAATGGGGTCAGGCTCATCGGCGCCCTTGAGCCAGTTGTCGAGCACCAGTTCGCGCGGCGAATCGGCAGTCGAGCCCTGCTCACGCACCAGCAACTGCATGGTGCCGCTTTCGCCCAGACGACGAACCAGCTGCAAGTTGACCGCCGACCAGCCCAAGGTAGGCTCACCATCGATTGCAACAATTTCCTGACCGGAACTCAGGCCGGCCTTGGCGGCCAGGCTACCCGCCTCGACACTGCCGATGACCGGACGCACTTGCTCGGTACCGAGCATTGCCAACACCCAGAAAAACACCAGCGCCAGCAGGAAGTTGGCGACAGGCCCCGCAGCGACAATGGCAATACGCTGGCGAACCGACTTGCGGTTGAACGATTGATCGAGCTGATCGACCGGAACTTCGCCTTCACGCTCGTCAAGCATCTTCACGTAGCCACCCAGCGGAATGGCGGCAATCACGAACTCGGTGCCTTGGCGGTCATGCCAGCGCAGCAGCGGCATACCGAAGCCCACAGAAAAACGCAGGACCTTGACGCCGCAACGGCGCGCCACCCAGAAGTGACCGAATTCGTGGAAGGTGACCAGCACGCCCAGGGCGATCAGGGTGCCGACAATCATATAGAGCGCGCTCATCTACTTTCTCCGCAATCCTATCCAGTACCGATACGCTCAGGTTTGTCGCAACCCTACCGTCCGTTGCGGCCCAGCCACTGCTCAGCCAGGGCACGGGCTTTGGCGTCTGCCGCGAACACGGCACTCAACTCATCGACCGCAACCACCGGTTCGAGGCTTAAAACTTCCTCGATGATACTCGCGATCTCGGGGTAGCGGATGCGCCGTTCGAGAAACGCTGCCACTGCCACCTCATTGGCGGCGTTCAGCATGGCCGGGGCACTGTTGCCTGCCTCGGCGGCCTGGCGCGCCAGGCGCAGACAAGGGAAACGTTCTTCGTCGGGTGCCTGGAAGTCCAGGCGCGCCACCGCGAACAGGTCCAGGGGCGGCACGCCGGAGTCGATCCGCTCCGGCCAGGCCAAGGCGTTGGCGATCGGCGTGCGCATATCCGGATTACCCAACTGGGCCAGCACCGAACCGTCCACGTAATCGACCAGCGAGTGAATCACGCTCTGCGGATGAATCACCACCTCGACCTGGGACGGCTTCGCATCGAACAGCCAGCAGGCCTCGATCAGCTCGAGACCTTTATTCATCATGCTGGCCGAATCGACGGAGATCTTGCGCCCCATGGACCAATTGGGATGAGCGCACGCCTGCTCGGGCGTCACTTGCTCCAACTCGGACAGCGGGGTTTGCCGGAATGGGCCGCCGGAAGCGGTCAGCAAGATTCGCCGTACCCCTACACGGCTCAACCCGCGGGAAAAGTCCGCCGGCATGCACTGGAATATGGCGTTGTGCTCGCTGTCGATGGGCAGCAGTACCGACCCGCTCTTGCCCACTGCCTGCATGAACAGGGCGCCGGACATGACCAAGGCTTCTTTATTGGCCAGAAGGATTTTCTTGCCCGCCTCGACCGCAGCCAGGGTTGGACGCAGGCCCGCGGCGCCAACAATGGCCGCCATGACCGCGTCGACTTCCGGATCGGACGCTACCTCGCATAGCCCCTCCTCGCCCACCAGAACACGGGTGTGCGAACCAGCATTGCGCAGGTCTTCCTGCAAGCTGCGCGCGGCCGCACTGTGCGGGACAACGGCAAAACGGGGAGCATGGCGAATGCACAGCGCCAGCAACTCGGCCAGGCGGCTGAAGCCGCTCAAGGCAAAAACCTGATAACGCTCGGGATGACGGGCAATCACATCCAGAGTGCTGAGACCGATGGAGCCAGTCGCCCCGAGAACCGTGATCTGCTGTGGGCGACTCACAATGCAGCCATCCACAACAGCACGGCAAATACCGGAATGGCGGCCGTCAGGCTGTCGATACGATCGAGCACGCCGCCATGGCCAGGCAGCAGATTACTGCTGTCCTTGATGCCGGCCTGACGCTTGAACATGCTTTCGGTCAGGTCGCCCACCACCGAGATGAACACCACGACAGCCGCGCCGAACAGGCCAAGAATGATTCGTCCGAGCGACCAATGGTCAACCAGACCAACCGCCATCGTGATTGCCAGGCTCAGCAGCAGGCCGCCATACACCCCTTCCCAGCTCTTGCCCGGACTGACCTGAGGCGCCAGCTTGCGCTTGCCGAAAGCCTTGCCGGAAAAGTAGGCGCCGATATCCGCCCCCCAGACCAGCACCATTACCGCCATGATCAGCCAGTTGCCATGAGGTTGCTGCTTGATGAAGACCAGGCCCTGCCAGGCTGGCAGCAGAATCAGCAAGCCGATCAGCAGTTTGGCCGCGACACCGGCCCAATGATCGCTGGTGCGTGGATAGGTCAGCACCAGGAAAGTCGCCAGCCCCCACCAAAGCACCGCGGCACCGAGCACCCAAGGCGCGACACCCGGCAGCAAGTGCATCAAGAACAACAACGCAGCGACCACTACTGCATAGGCAATGCGGGTCGGCTGAGCCTCGAACCCCGACAGACGCGCCCACTCCCAGGCCCCGAGAGTCACCACCAACCCGATGAACAAGGCAAAGGCGGAACCTTCGAGCAGGAAAAAACCGCACAAGGCGATCGGCAGCAGGATCAGCGCAGTAATGATTCGTTGTTTAAGCATTAAACCCGGGCTCCAGCCTCGACCTGCTCGCTCGTTTTACCGAAGCGGCGCTGGCGAGAAGCGTAATCGGCCAGCGCGGCGCGCATGGCATCGTGTTTGAAGTCCGGCCAGAACAGGTCGGAGAAATACAACTCGGCATAAGCCAGCTGCCAAAGCAGGAAGTTGCTGATGCGGTGCTCGCCCCCCGTGCGGATGCACAGGTCCGGCAGCGGCAGGTCGCCGGTCGCCAGGCAGGTTTGCAACAGATCGGGGGTGATGTCCTCAGGACGCAAGTGCCCCGCCTGAACCTCCCGCGCCAGGCGCTGGGCGGCCTGGGCGATATCCCATTGACCGCCATAATTGGCGGCGATCTGCAAGATGAAGCGGTCGCTGCCCGATGTCATCGCTTCCGCCTCGCGCATCGCCGCCTGCAACTCGGGATGAAAACGCGAACGGTCGCCGATGATGCGAAGGCTGATGTTGTTTTCGTTGAGGCGCTTGGCCTCACGGCGCAATGCCTTGAAGAACAGGTCCATCAAGGCACTGACCTCATCGGCCGGCCGCTGCCAGTTTTCACTGGAAAAGGCGAACAAGGTCAGCACCTCGACCCTGGCCTCGGCACACACCTCGATCACCGCACGAACAGCATCGACACCCGCTTTATGCCCGGCGACACCCGGCATAAAGCGTTTTTTGGCCCAGCGATTGTTGCCATCCATGATGATCGCGACATGGCGCGGCACCGAAGACGGTACAGGCTGCTTGGTCTTGTCCATGAACGTCCTGACCCTTATACGGCCATCAGGTCCTTTTCTTTGTCTTCGGTCGCCTTGGCGATCTGAGCCTCGAACTCTTTGATCAGCTTGTCGATTTCAGCACCGCCACGGCGCTCTTCGTCCTCGCTGATGGCCTTGTCCTTGGACAGCTTCTTCAGCTCGCCCAGGGCATCGCGGCGAATGTTGCGCACGGCAACACGGGCGTCTTCAGCGGCGGCGCGCGCCTGCTTGGTGAAGCCCTTGCGGGTTTCTTCGGTCAGCGGCGCCATCTTGATCAGCAGCAACTCGCCCAGGTTGGTCGGGTTGAGGTTCAAGCCGGCACTGCCGATAGCCTTGTCGATTGCCGCCAGCATGTTGCGCTCGAACGGCACGACTTGCAGGGTCTGGGAGTCTTTCACGGTAACGTTGGCGACACCGCTCAACGGAGTATCGGTACCGTAGTACGGCACCATCACACTGCCCAGGATGCTGGGGTGGGCCTTGCCAGTGCGGATCTGGCCGAACGCGTGCGCCAGGGATTCCAGGCTCTTCTTCATGCGCTCTTGAGCGTCTTTCTTGATGTCGTTGATCATTGTTCGCCTTCCTCGATCAGGGTTCCTTCAGCGCCGCCGTGAACGATGTTCAGCAGGGCGCCGGGCTTGTTCATGTTAAATACGCGCAGCGGCATCTTATGGTCGCGGCACAGGCAGATCGCCGTCAGATCCATGACACCCAGCTTGCGATCCAGCACTTCATCGTAAGTCAGATGATCGAACTTCTCGGCATGCGGGTCTTTGAATGGATCGGCGGTGTACACACCATCAACCTTGGTTGCCTTGAGCACGACGTCGGCATCGATCTCGATGGCCCGCAGGCATGCCGCGGAGTCGGTCGTGAAGAACGGGTTGCCAGTACCGGCAGCGAAGATCACCACTTCCTTGGAGTTCAGATGACGCATCGCCTTGCGACGATCATAGTGATCGGTCACACCCACCATGGAGATGGCCGACATGACGATGGCCGAGATATTCGCACGTTCCAGCGCGTCGCGCATGGCCAGGGCGTTCATCACAGTGGCCAGCATGCCCATGTGGTCGCCTGTCACCCGATCCATGCCGGCCGCACTGAGCGCCGCGCCGCGGAACAGGTTGCCACCGCCGATGACCAGACCGACCTGAACACCGATACCCACCAACTGGCCAACTTCCAGCGCCATGCGGTCCAGCACCTTAGGGTCGATCCCGAACTCTTCCGAGCCCATCAGGGCTTCGCCGCTAAGCTTGAGTAGAATGCGTTTATAGCGAGCTTGATAACCACTGCCCTGCTGAGCCATTGCGAATCTCTCCTGCGGCGTATTTTAAAATTCTTTGCAAGCTGTTTGCAGCCTGCGTTCACTCTAGCTTGACGCTGTCACAGCGCCATCAGAACACGACTTTGTAAACCGGTTCCGAAGGCAACCAACTAAATTGGTTACCCCATTTGAAAAGAGGCTGCGCGCGTGAGCGGGCAGCCTCTTTCGGCGACAGTTGAAAAACCGTCTTACTGTTGCTTGGCAGCAGCCAGTTGTGCGGCAACTTCTTCAGCGAAGTTGTCTTCTTTCTTCTCGATGCCTTCACCTACCGCGAAGCGGGTGAACGAAACGATTTCAGCGCCGCCTTTCTTGGCCAGGGCACCTACGGTGACTTCTGGATCCTTGACGAACGCTTGCTCAACCAGGCTGGCTTCGGCCAGGAACTTGCTGATACGGCCAGCGATCATTTTCTCAACGATTTCGGCTGGCTTGCCTTTCATCTTGTCTTCGTTCAGCTGCAGGAACACAGCTTTCTCACGCTCGATGGCGTCAGCGGAAACTTGCGACGGCAGCAGGAACTCCGGGTTGCTTGCAGCTACGTGCATGGCGATGTCTTTGGCCAGTTCTACGGAACCGCCTTTCAGGACAACCGCAACACCAATCTTGTTACCGTGCAGGTAAGTACCGACCACGTCACCTTCAACGCGAACCAGACGACGGATGTTGACGTTCTCGCCAGTCTTGCCAACCAGGACCAGACGAGCAGCTTCTTGAGCTTCGATCAGCGGAGCGGCGTCGGTCAGCTTGTCAGCGAATGCTTTTTCAACGCTGGCAGCAACGAATGCCTTGAAGTCGTCCTGCAGAGCCAGGAAGTCGGTCTGCGAGTTGACTTCCAGCAGAACGGCGGCTTTACCGTCGTCCTTGATGGCGATGGCGCCTTCAGCAGCGATGTTGCCTGCTTTCTTGGCAGCTTTGATGGCGCCGGAAGCACGCATGTCATCAATGGCTTTCTCGATGTCGCCGCCAGCCTTGGTCAAGGCTTTCTTGCAGTCCATCATGCCTTCGCCGGTACGCTCGCGCAGTTCTTTAACCAACGCTGCAGTAATCTCTGCCATTTTCAAATTCCTCTTGGATAGGTTTTCAACCATTCCACCCGACTGAACGGGCGATCAATTCTTGAGCCGCGCTCTCGAAAACCCTTGATAGCCGCCACACATGACAAGAACTGCAGGGGCGCCATCGATAAACGGTTTTCAAGGTGGCAAAAAGGGGGCCTAGCCCCCTTTTTGCGTACTGAGTAAACGCTAAGCGTCAGTTACTCAGGCTTCAGCTGCCGGCGCAGGAGCGTCTTCAGCGAATACTTCAGTGCCGCCAGCAACGTTGTTGCGGCCACGGATCACGGCGTCAGCCATCGAACCCATGTACAGCTGGATGGCGCGAATGGCGTCATCGTTGCCTGGGATGATGTAGTCAACGCCTTCCGGGCTGCTGTTGGTATCGACAACGCCGATGACCGGGATGCCCAGCTTGTTGGCTTCGGTGATCGCGATGCGCTCGTGGTCAACGTCGATCACGAACAGTGCGTCAGGCAGACCGCCCATGTCCTTGATACCACCCAGGCTACGATCCAGCTTTTCCAGGTCGCGGGAGCGCATCAGCGCTTCTTTCTTGGTCAGCTTGGCGAAGGTGCCGTCTTCCGACTGAACTTCCAGGTCACGCAGACGCTTGATGGAAGCACGGATGGTTTTGTAGTTGGTCAGCATGCCGCCCAACCAGCGGTGATCGACGTACGGCGAACCGCAACGTGCTGCTTCTTCAGCAACGATCTTGCCAGCGGAACGCTTGGTGCCGACGAACAGAATCTTGTTTTTGCCCTGGGCCAGACGCTCTACGAAAGTCAGAGCTTCGTTGAACATTGGCAGGGTTTTTTCAAGGTTGATGATGTGAATCTTGTTACGCGCGCCGAAAATGTACTTGCCCATTTTCGGATTCCAGTAACGGGTTTGGTGACCGAAGTGCACACCGGCCTTCAGCATATCGCGCATGTTGACTTGGGACATGATAGTTCCTTGATAAGTCGGGTTGGGCCTCCACGTATCCCAATGACCAACCCGCGATCCGAAGATCGAAGGCACCCAGGTCATCGTGTCGACACGTGTGTGGGTTTAGGCTTTTCGGGGCATCCCCGGAAAGCGGCGCATTTTATACCATAAGAAGGGTAAAAACGGAACCCGGATTCTCATTTCCCGCCGAGGGCTTTTTTACTCCCCCCTTGGAATCGGGCCAGAATGCACCACTGTTATAGAAAGAAGCGATGCACAGAGCCTCAGATTTGCTCCGGGGCTCTGTTAGAATCGCACCTTTGAGGCTTTTGAAAGCGTGGCCACCCCACAGCGGGTTCAGCCTTCGATTCGTCGTTTTCAAGCCATTTCGTGTTTAGCCGCGCCACTGAGCGTCAAGAGAGCCTGTATGACCGTCACCCTCAAAACTCCCGAGGACATCGCCAAAATGCGTGTCGCCGGCAAACTGGCCGCCGATGTGCTGGAAATGATTGCCGAGCATGTCAAACCCGGCGTGACCACCGAAGAGCTGGACCGCATCTGCCACGACTACATCGTCAATGTGCAGCAGGCGATTCCCGCGCCCCTGAATTACAAGGGTTTCCCCAAGTCCATCTGCACCTCGATCAATCACGTGGTGTGCCACGGCATTCCGAACGAGAAGCCGCTGAAGGATGGCGACACCCTGAACATCGACATCACCGTCATCAAGGACGGCTACCACGGCGACACCAGCCGCATGTTCCACGTCGGCAGCGTGCCGGTCTGGGCTGAGCGCCTGTCGCAGATCACCCAGGAATGCATGTACAAGGCCATCGAACTGGTCAAGCCGGGCTGCCGCTTGGGCGACATCGGCGAAGTCATCCAGAAGCATGCCGAAAAGAACGGTTTCTCGGTGGTTCGCGAGTTCTGCGGCCACGGTATCGGCAAGGTGTTCCACGAAGAGCCACAGATCCTGCACTACGGCCGCGCCGGCACCGGCATGGAACTGAAAGCCGGCATGACCTTCACCATCGAGCCGATGATCAACCAGGGCAAGGCCGACACCAAGGTGCTGGGCGACGGCTGGACCGCCATCACCAAGGATCGCAAGCTCTCCGCACAGTGGGAACACACCCTGCTGGTGACCGAGACCGGCTACGAGATCTTCACCCTGCGCAGCGACGACACCATCGCGCGCGTTTCGGCCTGATCCACCCCGCCGCGCCCCGACCTATAGATAGAAAGGAAAGCCAATCGATGCCGCAGGTGGATCCCGAATTGTTCGACCGCGGCCAGTTCCAGGCGGAACTGGCCCTGAAGGCAAGCCCTATCGCGGCCTTCAAGAAAGCTATCCGTCAGGCACGAGAAGTGCTCGACGCACGCTTTCGCAACGGACGGGATATCCGCCGGCTCATCGAGGACCGCGCCTGGTTCGTCGACAACATCCTGCAAAAGGCCTGGGACCAGTTCGACTGGAGCGAGGACGCCGACATTGCCCTGGTGGCGGTCGGCGGCTACGGTCGCGGCGAGCTGCACCCCTACTCGGATATCGACCTGCTGATTCTGCTGGACAGCGCCGACCACGAAATCTTCCGCGACTCCATCGAACGCTTTTTGACCCTGCTCTGGGACATCGGCCTGGAAGTCGGGCAAAGCGTGCGTTCGGTGGAAGAATGCGCCGAAGAGGCCCGCGCCGACCTGACAGTGGTCACCAACCTGATGGAAAGCCGCACTATCTGCGGCCCCGAACGCCTGCGCCAGCGCATGCTCGACGTCACCAGCACGGCGCACATGTGGCCCAGCAAGGAATTCTTCCTGGCCAAGCGCGCCGAACAGAAAGCACGGCACCACAAGTACAACGACACCGAATACAACCTGGAACCCAACGTCAAAGGCTCGCCCGGCGGCCTGCGGGACATCCAGACCATCCTCTGGGTCGCCCGGCGCCAGTACGGCACGCTGAACCTGCGGGCCCTGGCCGGCGAAGGCTTCCTGGTGGAAAGCGAGAACGCGCTGCTGGCCTCGTCCCAGGAGTTCCTGTGGAAAGTACGCTACGCACTGCACATGCTCGCCGGTCGCGCCGAGGACCGCTTGCTGTTCGACCACCAGCGCTCGATCGCCAAGTTGCTGGGGTTCGAGGGCAACGACGCCAAGCAGTCCATCGAAAGCTTCATGCAGCAGTATTACCGGGTGGTGATGAGCATCGCCCAGCTCAGCGACCTGATCATCCAGCACTTCGAGGAAGTCATCCTCGCCCCCGAAGACGAAGCGCCGCCGCAGCCGATCAACTCGCGGTTCCAGCTGCATGACGGCTACATCGAGGCGATCAACGCCAACGTGTTCCGCCGCACGCCGTTCGCCATGCTGGAAATCTTCGTGCTCATGGCCCAGCACCCGGAGATCAAGGGCGTACGCGCCGATACCATTCGCCTGCTGCGCGAGAATCGCCATCTGATCGACGACGATTTCCGCCACGACATCCGCAATACCAGCTTGTTCATCGAGCTGTTCAAGTGCGAGATCGGCGTCCACCGCAATCTGCGGCGGATGAACCGCTACGGCATCCTCGGGCGTTATCTGCCGGAGTTCGGCCATATCGTCGGGCAGATGCAACACGACCTGTTCCACATCTATACGGTCGACTTCCACACCCTGAACCTGATCAAGCACCTGCGTAAACTGCAGTACACCCAGGTTTCGGAGAAATTCCCGCTGGCCAGCAAGCTCATGGCCAAGCTGCCCAAACCCGAGCTGATCTACCTGGCCGGGCTGTACCACGACATCGGCAAGGGCCGCCATGGCGACCACTCGGACATCGGCGCGGTGGATGCCGAAGCTTTCTGCATCCGCCACCAACTGCCGCTGTGGGACACCCGCCTGATCGTTTGGCTGGTGCAGAACCACCTCGTCATGTCGACGACCGCCCAGCGCAAGGACCTGTCCGACCCGCAGGTGATCCACGACTTCGCCCAGATCGTGGTCGACCAGACCCGCCTGGACTACCTGTACGTGCTGACGGTATCCGACATCAACGCGACCAACCCGACGCTGTGGAACTCCTGGCGCGCCAGCCTGTTGCGCCAGCTCTACACCGAGACCAAGCGCGCCCTGCGTCGCGGCCTGGAAAACCCGGTGGACCGCGAAGAGCAGATCCGCCAGACCCAGAGCGCGGCCCTGGACATCCTGGTCCGCGCCGGCACCGACCCCGACGACGTCGAGCAGCTCTGGGCGCAACTGGGCGACGATTACTTCCTGCGCCACACCGCCGGCGACGTGGCCTGGCACAGCGATGCGATCCTCCAGCAGCCGGCCGACGGCGGCCCGCTAGTACTGATCAAGGAAACCACCCAGCGCGAATTCGAGGGTGGCACGCAGATCTTCATCTACGCCCCGGACCAGCACGATTTCTTCGCCGTGACCGTGGCGGCGATGGACCAGTTGAACCTGAACATCCACGACGCGCGGATCATCACCTCCAGCAGCCAGTTCACCCTCGACACCTACATCGTGCTCGACAACGACGGCGGCTCGATCGGCAACAACCCGCAACGCGTCACGCAAATTCGCAACGGCCTTACCGAGGCCCTGCGCAACCCTGACGATTACCCGACCATCATCCAGCGTCGGGTGCCGCGTCAGCTCAAGCACTTCGCCTTCGCCCCGCAAGTGACCATCCACAACGACGCCCAGCGCCCGGTGACCGTGCTCGAACTGAGCGCTCCCGATCGCCCCGGCCTGCTGGCGCGCATCGGCAAGATCTTCCTGGAGTTCGACCTGTCGCTGCAAAACGCCAAGATCGCCACCCTGGGCGAGCGCGTGGAAGACGTGTTCTTCATTACCGACGCGCACAACCAGCAGTTGTCCGATCCGCAGCTGTGCAGCCGCCTGCAGGACGCCATCGTCGAGCAGCTGAGCGTCGGCCACGAACCCGAATTGACGCGCCTGAGCATCTGACCACGCGCCACGACCCGCTTTGAGTGAGACCCAATCCCCCATGAACAACGCTCTGAACCAGTTGCAGCCCTACCCGTTCGAGAAACTCCGCGCCCTGCTTGGCAGCGTCCAGCCGAACCCGGCCAAGCGACCTATCGCGCTGTCTATCGGCGAACCCAAGCATCGTTCGCCGAGTTTTGTCGCCGAGGCCCTGGCCAACAACCTCGACCAGATGGCGGTGTACCCGACGACCCTGGGCCTTCCAGCCCTGCGCGAAGCCATTGCCGGCTGGTGCGAACGGCGCTTCGGCGTGCCGGACGGCTGGCTCGACCCGGCGCGCAACGTGTTGCCGGTCAACGGCACCCGCGAAGCGCTGTTCGCCTTCACCCAGACCGTGGTCAACCGCGGCGATGATGCCCTGGTCGTCAGCCCGAACCCCTTCTATCAGATCTACGAAGGCGCAGCGTTCCTCGCCGGAGCCAAGCCGCACTACCTGCCGTGCCTCGATGAAAACGGCTTCAACCCGGATTTCGACGCGGTACCGGCAGAGATCTGGCAGCGCTGCCAGATCCTGTTCCTGTGCTCGCCGGGCAACCCGACCGGGGCGCTGATCCCGATCCAAACCCTGAAGAAGCTGATCGCCCTGGCCGACGAACATGACTTCGTGATTGCCGCTGACGAGTGCTACAGCGAGCTGTACTTCGACGAACAGACTCCGCCGCCCGGCCTGCTCAGCGCCTGTGCCGAACTGGGCCGCCAGGATTTCAAGCGTTGCGTGGTGTTCCACAGCCTGTCCAAGCGTTCCAACCTGCCGGGCCTGCGCTCGGGTTTCGTCGCTGGCGACGCGCAGATCCTCAAGGGCTTCCTGCTGTATCGCACCTACCACGGCTGCGCCATGCCGGTGCAAACCCAGCTGGCCAGCATCGCTGCCTGGAACGACGAAGTGCATGTGCGCGCCAACCGTGCGCTGTATCGCGAGAAGTTCGATGCGGTGCTGGAGATTCTCGCGCCAGTGCTCGACATCCAGCGCCCGGACGGCAGCTTCTATCTGTGGCCGAACGTAGCGGGCGACGACACCGCGTTCTGCCGCGACCTGTTCGAGCAGGAGCACGTGACCGTGGTGCCGGGCTCCTACCTGTCGCGCGATGTCGACGGCGACAACCCCGGCGCCGGGCGCGTGCGCATGGCCCTGGTGGCGCCATTGGCCGAATGCGTGGAAGCGGCCGAGCGGATTCGCGATTTCGTCTTGCGCCGCCAATAAGCGGCGACTGGCCTGACGGCCGCTTTGCGGCCTTTCGCGAGCCAGCTCGCTCCTACAGCCTCGTTCGTCCCTGTAGGAGCGAGCTGGCTCGCGAACCTGTCAACACCCTCACTTGACCTGCCCCAGGTTGGCCTCGCTAAGGTCCAACTCGCCCAGCACCTCGCGTAATACGTCGTCGCCGATCTGGTGCTGGCGACTCAACCGATACAACTCCAGCCGCTGCGCCCGCAGCGCCTTCAAGCGCAATTTGCGCTCCAGCAAATCCATCTGGAACGCCAGCGCCTGGGCTTCGGCGGAATCGTTGAAC
The DNA here is from genome assembly GCF_001921865.1 of Pseudomonas chlororaphis. Lineage (GTDB taxonomy): Bacteria > Pseudomonadota > Gammaproteobacteria > Pseudomonadales > Pseudomonadaceae > Aquipseudomonas > Aquipseudomonas chlororaphis_D. The sequence goes on along the minus strand of NZ_MSCT01000005.1, from coordinate 521,698 downwards.
ACCTCCAACTGATGGCGATATTCCGACATCAAGCGCCCCTTGAGCTCGGTGGCCAACGCCGCCTGGGCGGCATCCGGGGCATTGGCCGCGTCGGCCACTTCCTCGGCTTCCAGGGCATGAATCGCCGCCTCGGCGGTCTTGCGCCAGGCATCGCGGACTTCGGCGTGGCGCTTGGCGTCAGGACTTTTCTGGATGCCCCGCAACAGCAGCGGCAAGGCGATACAGGCGGCCACCAGCGACAACAGAATCACTCCGGCGGCGATGAAAATCAGCAGGTCGCGCTCAGGGAACGACTCGCCCCCACCGAGCAACAGCGGCACCGACATGACGCCCGCCAGGGTCACCGCCCCGCGCACCCCGCCCACGGTCAGCAACCAGCAGGAGCGCGCGGTCGGCACCAGGGTCAGTTCGCCCTTGCCGCGCCAGCGTCGTAGCAGGCCGGACAGGCGCCAGATGCTCTGCACCCAGATAAAACGCAACACCAGCAGCACCAGGAAGATCGCCACCACGTCCAGGCAGCGGTAGAACAGGGTCGGCCACAGCGTGGTTTCATGGCTGACCACGGCCTTGATGATGTCCGGCAGTTGCAGGCCCAGCAGCAGGAAGATCAGCCCGTTGAAGGCGAACTCCAGCAGCGACCAGACGCTGCGGTTGAGCAGCCGGGTACTGGTCTGGCGCGGCAACAGGTCGAGCCAGCTCTGCATCATCCCCGCCGCCACCGCCGAAAGGATGCCCGAGGCTCCCAGGCGCTCGGCCAACACATAGGCGGCGAACGGCAGCAACAGCATGAACACCACATGGGTCGCCGGGTCGTCCCAGCCGCGGGCGATCATCCAGGCGCGCAGGCGGCCCACCAGCCAGCTCAGGGCCACGCCGACCGCCAGGCCGCCCACGGCCACCAGGACAAAGGTCAGGCTGGCATTGGCCAGGGAAAACACCCCGGTGACGGCTGCCACCAGGGCGAACTTGAAGGTCACCAGGCCCGACGCGTCGTTCATCAGCGCCTCGCCCTGCAGCATGTGCATCAAAGGCGTCGGCAGGCGGTTCTGGGAAATCGCCGACACCGCCACGGCGTCGGTCGGCGACAGCACCGCCGCCAGGGCGAAGGCCACCGGCAAGGGAATGGTCGGCAGCAGCCAGTGAATGAAGTAACCAGCCCCCACCACGGTGAACAGCACCAGGCCGACGGCCAGGGTCAGGATCGGGCCGCGCAGGCGCCAGAGCTCCCGCTTGGGCATGCGCCAACCATCGGAGAACAGCAGCGGCGGCAGGAACAGAAACAGAAACAATTCCGGGTCCAGGGCCACGTGCAGCCCCAGCGTGGGCCAGGCCAGCAAAGCCCCCGCGGCGATCTGCACCAGCGGCAGCGGCAGCGGGATCACCCGTCCGACCAGACGCGAGAGACTCACCAGCATCAGCAGGATAAGGACGGTATAAGCGGTTTGCATAAAGCGGTTTTCCCAATCGTTCAGCAGCAGACTTCAGGCAACAGGTTACCGTCGAAGTGCCATATTAGCCGCTTAAGCTGGCGCCTCGCCGCTGCACAAACGTCGCAAGCGACCCAGGCGCCTGTTACACAAAGCGACAAAGCCGAGCCGAGGCCGACGCCGAACCCGCGCGGGCATGGCATAATCCGAACCTTTGACTCCAGCATCTCAAAAGGGGGCAATTCCTTGACCGCTTCAAGCAAAACGTTGCACCTTTTCGGCATCAAAGCCTGCGACACCATGAAAAAGGCGCGCACCTGGCTCGATGAACACGCTGTCAGCTATGACTTCCACGACTACAAGACGGCCGGAATCGACCGCGAACACCTCACCCAGTGGTGCGACGAGCATGGCTGGCAGGTGGTGTTGAACCGCGCGGGCACGACCTTTCGCAAACTCGACGACGAACGCAAAGCCGATCTCGACCAGGCGAAAGCGATCGAACTGATGCTCGCGCAACCTTCGATGATCAAGCGCCCGGTACTCGATCTCGGTGACCGAACCCTGATTGGCTTCAAGCCGGATATCTACGCGGCAGAAATCAAGTAACGCCTGCCTGCTCAATTTTGTAAGAGGTAACAGCATGTCCACTACCCTGTTCAGCCTGGCCTTCGGTGTCGGCACTCAAAACCGTCAGGGCGCCTGGCTGGAAGTGTTCTACGCCGCGCCGCTGCTTAACCCTTCGGCCGAAATCGTGGCCGCCGTCGCCCCGGTACTGGGCTACAGCGAAGGCAACCAGGCCATCGCCTTCACCAACGCCCAGGCCGCGGAACTGGCCGACGCCCTGAAAGGCATCGACGCCGTTCAAGCCGCGCTGCTGACCCGCCTGGCCGAAAGCCACAAGCCGCTGGTCGCCACCCTGCTGGCCGAAGACGCACAACTGAGCTCGACGCCCGAGGCCTACCTGAAGCTGCACCTGCTGTCCCATCGCCTGGTCAAGCCGCACGGCCTGAACCTGGCCGGGATCTTCCCGCTGTTGCCGAACGTGGCCTGGACCAGCCAGGGTGCGATCGACCTCGGCGAGCTGGCCGAGCGTCAACTGGAAGCCCGCCTGCGCGGCGAGCTGCTGGAAGTGTTCTCGGTGGACAAGTTCCCGAAAATGACCGACTACGTGGTGCCGAGCGGTGTGCGTATCGCTGACAGCGCGCGGATCCGCCTGGGCGCCTACATCGGCGAAGGCACCACCGTGATGCACGAAGGTTTCGTCAACTTCAACGCCGGCACCGAAGGCCCGGGCATGATCGAAGGCCGGGTTTCCGCGGGCGTATTCGTCGGCAAGGGTTCGGACCTCGGCGGCGGCTGCTCGACCATGGGCACCCTGTCGGGCGGTGGCAACATCGTGATCAAGGTCGGCGAAGGCTGCCTGATCGGCGCCAACGCCGGTATCGGCATCCCGCTGGGCGACCGCAACACCGTGGAATCGGGCCTGTACGTGACCGCCGGGACCAAAGTGGCGCTGCTGGACGAGAACAACCAACTGGTGAAGGTGCTCAAGGCCCGCGAACTGGCCGGCCAGCCGGACCTGCTGTTCCGTCGCAATTCGGAAACCGGCGCCGTGGAGTGCAAGACCCACAAGTCGGCCATCGAGCTGAACGAAGCGCTGCACGCTCACAACTAGGATCTGCACGAAAAGTAGCCAAGCGACGTTCAGGCAAGGCAAAACAGACGAGCAAGCGCAGTGCAGGGCCCTGCATGAGCATTCCGAGTCTGTTTTTAACCCAGCATGAATGACGCTCAGGCAGTTTTCGTCAGAGCCTGAGCGGCGACTCGGTTTCACCGGAACAGTCCGGGCGTTTATCATCGGCGCCCGGCCTGTTCAAACGAGTTTTGCCACCATGCTTGTACCCTCCCCCTGGCGCGCCGACTTCCCGGCCATCGCCGCCCTGCAACGGCAGGACCAGACCTACCTGGACAACGCCGCCACCACGCAAAAACCCCAAGCCTTGCTGGACGCCCTGGCGCACTACTACGCCAACGGCGCGGCCAATGTGCATCGCGCGCAGCACCTGCCGGGTGCGCACGCCACCCAGGCGTTCGAAGACAGCCGGCACAAGGTCGCGCAATGGCTGAACGCCGGCGACGACGGGCAGATCATCTTTACCCACGGCGCCACCTCCGCGCTGAACCTCCTGGCCTATGGCCTGGAACACCACTTCAACCCGGGCGACGAGATTGTCATCAGCGCCCTGGAACATCACGCCAACCTGCTGCCCTGGCAGCAACTGGCACAACGCCGCGGCCTGGAACTCATCGTGCTGCCGCTGGACGACGACGGCCTGATCGACCTTGCGGCTGCGCAACGCCTGATCGGCCCGCGCTGCCGGTTGCTGGCCGTCAGCCAGCTGTCCAATGTGCTCGGGGCCTGGCAGCCGTTGCCGCAGTTGCTGGCCCTGGCCAGGGCGCACAACGCCCTGACCGTGATCGACGGTGCCCAGGGCGTGGTCCACGGCCGCCACGACGTGCAGGCCCTGGGCTGCGACTTCTACGTCTTCTCCAGCCACAAACTCTACGGCCCCGACGGCCTGGGTGTGCTGTACGGCCGCAACGAAGCGCTGCACGGCCTGCGCCACTGGCAATTCGGTGGCGAAATGGTCCAGCAGGCCGACTACCAGCACGCCAGCTTCCGCTCCGCTCCACTGGGTTTCGAAGCCGGTACGCCGCCGATCGCCAGCGTGATCGGCCTGGGCGCGACCCTCGATTACCTCGGCGGCCTCGACCTCGACGCGGTCAACGCCCACGAGGCCGCGCTACACGACTACCTGCTGCACGGCCTGCTGGCCCGCAAAGGCGTACACCTGCTGGGCAAGCCACAGCTGGCGCTGGTCAGCTTCGTGGTCGACGACGTACACAACGCCGACCTGGCCCACCTGCTGACCGAACAGGGCATCGCGGTACGCGCCGGGCATCACTGCGCCATGCCGCTGCTGAAAGGCCTGGGCCTGTCCGGTGCGATCCGGGTGTCGCTGGCGCTGTACAACAACTCCGAGGACCTGGAGCGCTTTTTCGAGGCCCTCGACCAGGCCCTGGAGTTGTTGCGATGAACCTGCCCGCCGACGCCCTGGCCGCCCTGGACAGTTTCCAGGGCGCGCCTGCCTGGGAGCAGCGCGCCCGTTTGCTGATGCAGTGGGGCGAACGCCTGCCGCCCTTGAGCGACGCCGAGAAAGTCGAAGCCAACCGGGTCCACGGTTGCGAAAGCCAGGTCTGGCTGGTGGGCAGCGTGCAGGACGGCCATTGGCAGTTCGCCGCCAGCAGCGATGCTCGGTTGATTCGTGGCCTGGTGGCCCTGCTGCTGGCACGGGTCAACGGTTTGCCCGTCGAGGAGTTGCAACGGGTGGACTTGCCTGACTGGTTCAATCAGCTGGGCCTGTCGCGCCAGCTGTCGCCCTCGCGCAGCAATGGGCTGAACGCGGTCTTGCAGCGCATGCGCGAACTCGCCACCTGATCGCTATCCCTGTAGCCGCTGCCGCAGGCTGCGTTCGCCTGCGAAGCAGGCGCGGGATTCTGGAAATCGCCGAAGGCCTTCGGCCTTATCGCAGCCTGCGGCAGCGGCTACAGAGTCCGGCCTAAGCCTGAGCAGGCTTGATTCTATCCGCCGGACGCCGCACGCCCGCCACCAGTTTGTCCACCGCCTTGGTCGCCGCGACCATGCCGAAGGTCGCGGTCACCATCATCACCGCGCCAAAACCGCCGGCGCAGTCGAGCTTCACCCCATCGCCGACAAAGCTCTTCTGCAGGCAGATGCTGCCATCGGGTTTCGGGTAGCGCAGCTGCTCGGTGGAAAACACGCAGGGCACGCTGTAGTGACGGGTCACGGTGCGGGAAAAACCGTAGTCGCGACGCAGGGTCGAGCGCACTTTCGAGGCCAGCGGATCGTTGAAGGTGCGGTTCAGGTCGCAGACCTGGATCAGCGTCGGGTCGATCTGCCCGCCCGCGCCGCCAGTGGTGATGATCTGGATCTTGCGCCGCTTGCACCAGGCGATCAGCGCCGCCTTGGCGTTGACGCTGTCGATGCAGTCGATCACGCAATCGATGTCCGGGGTGATGTATTCGGCCATGGTGTCGCGGGTGACGAAATCGGCCACCGCATGCACCCGGCAGTCCGGGTTGATGCCGCGCAGGCGCTCGGCCATGACCTCGACCTTGGGCTTGCCGACCGTGCTGTCCAGGGCGTGCAACTGCCGGTTGCTGTTGCTGACGCAGACGTCGTCCAAGTCGAACAGCGAGATCTCGCCCACGCCGCAGCGGGCAATGGCTTCGGCCGCCCAGGAGCCGACGCCGCCGACCCCGACGATCGCCACATGGGCGGCGCGCAGGCGCTCCAGCCCTTCGATGCCATACAAACGGGCGACGCCAGCAAACCGCGGATCTTCTGTACTCATGACCATTACCCCAAAAACCGGCGCGCATTATAGGGCCGATGCCCGCCAAGAGCATCTTTGCCCTATGAATGGCGGCTTGGGCTGCTTTAATAAGCGGAACAATCTGAAAAAACCGCCGCCGAGAACTTAAATCGACTTGAATTGCCCAACCTGCGGCTTTCCCCCGGGCGCTGTACGCTCGGTCGAAGGCCAGTGTAGGATGCGCGCCGCTTGGCGCCTGCCGACCGTTCCCTCGTTCCACACCCTTTGGAACCCGAAATAGCTATGTCATCGCGTAAATTTGGACTCAACCTGGTGGTGGTTCTGGCCATCGCCGCCTTGTTCACCGGCTTCTGGGCCTTGATCAATCGCCCGGTCTCCGCCCCCAACTGGCCTGCTCAGATCTCCGGCTTTTCCTACTCGCCTTTCCAGCTGGGCCAATTCCCACAGAAAGACCAGTTCCCGACCGACGACGAAATGCGTCGCGACCTGGAAATCATGAGCAAGCTGACCGACAACATCCGGATCTATTCGGTCGACGGCACGCTGGAGAACATTCCCAAGTTGGCGGAGGAGTTCGGCCTGCGCGTGACCCTGGGGATCTGGATCAGCCCGGACCTGGAGCGCAACGAGCGCGAAATCACCCGCGCCATCGACATCGCCAACAATTCGCGCAGCGTCGTGCGCGTGGTGGTCGGTAACGAAGCGATCTTCCGCAAGGAAATCACCGCCGACCAATTGAGCGTGCTGCTCGACCGGGTGCGGGCCGCGGTCAAGGTGCCGGTCACCACGTCCGAGCAGTGGCACGTCTGGGAAGAACACCCGGAACTGGCCAAGCACGTCGACCTGATCGCCGCGCACATCCTGCCGTACTGGGAATTCATCCCGATGGACAAGGCCGGGCAGTTCGTCCTCGACCGCGCCCGCGACCTGAAAAAGCTGTTCCCGAAAAAGCCGCTGCTGCTGTCCGAAGTCGGCTGGCCAAGCAACGGCCGCATGCGCGGCGGCGCCGACGCCAGCCCGGCGGACCAGGCGATCTACCTGCGCACCCTGGTCAACAAACTCAATCGCCAGGGCTACAACTACTTCGTGATCGAAGCCTTCGACCAGCCGTGGAAGGCCAGCGACGAAGGTTCGGTCGGCGCCTACTGGGGCGTGTTCAACGCCGCGCGCCAGCAGAAATTCAACTTCGAAGGTCCGGTGGTGGCGATCCCCCAATGGCGCGTGCTGGCCATCGGCTCGGTGGTCCTGGCGCTGCTTTCGTTGACCCTGCTGATGATCGACGGCTCGGCCTTGCGCCAGCGCGGGCGGACCTTCCTGACCTTTATCGCCTTCCTCTGCGGTTCGGTGCTGGTATGGATCGGCTATGACTACAGCCAGCAATACAGCACCTGGTTCAGCCTGACGGTGGGCTTCCTGCTCGCCCTGGGCGCGCTCGGGGTGTTCATCGTGCTGCTGACCGAGGCCCATGAACTGGCCGAAGCGGTCTGGGTGAAAAAACGTCGGCGCGAGTTCCTGCCGGTCGAAGGCGACTCCAGCTACCGACCGAAAGTCTCGATCCATGTGCCGTGCTACAACGAGCCGCCGGAGATGGTCAAACAGACCCTCGACGCCCTGGCCAACCTCGACTATCCGGACTTCGAAGTCCTGATCATCGACAACAACACCAAGGACCCCGCGGTCTGGGAACCGGTGCAGGCCTATTGCGAGACCCTCGGCCCGCGTTTCAAGTTCTTCCACGTCGCGCCCCTGGCCGGTTTCAAGGGTGGCGCGCTGAACTACCTGATCCCGCATACCGCCAAGGACGCCGAAGTGATCGCGGTGATCGACTCGGACTACTGCGTGCACCCGAACTGGCTCAAGCACATGGTGCCGCACTTCGCCGACCCGAAAATCGCCGTGGTGCAATCGCCGCAGGACTATCGCGACCAGAACGAAAGCACCTTCAAGAAGCTCTGCTACGCCGAATACAAGGGGTTCTTCCATATCGGCATGGTCACCCGCAACGACCGCGACGCGATCATCCAGCACGGCACCATGACCATGACCCGCCGTTCGGTCCTGGAAGAGCTGGGCTGGGCCGACTGGTGCATCTGCGAAGACGCCGAGCTGGGCCTGCGGGTGTTCGAGAAAGGCCTGTCGGCGGCGTATTACCACGACAGCTACGGCAAGGGCCTGATGCCGGACACCTTCATCGACTTCAAGAAACAGCGTTTCCGCTGGGCCTACGGGGCAATCCAGATCATCAAGCGGCACACCGCCAGCCTGCTGCGCGGCAAGGACACCGAGCTGACCCGCGGCCAGCGCTACCACTTCCTCGCGGGCTGGCTGCCGTGGGTGGCGGATGGCATGAACATCTTCTTCACCCTGGGCGCCCTGCTCTGGTCGGCGGCGATGATCATCGTGCCGCAACGCGTCGATCCGCCGTTGCTGATCTTCGCGATCCCGCCGTTGGCGCTGTTCGTGTTCAAGGTCGGCAAGATCATCTTCCTCTACCGCCGCGCGGTCGGGGTCAACCTCAAGGATGCGTTCTGCGCGGCCCTGGCCGGCCTGGCGTTGTCCCACACCATTGCCAAGGCGGTGCTGTACGGTTTCTTCACCAGCAGCATTCCGTTCTTCCGCACGCCGAAGAACGCCGACAACCACGGCTTCTGGGTGGCGATTTCGGAGGCCCGGGAAGAGCTGTTCATCATGCTGCTGTTGTGGGGTGCGGCGCTGGGCATCTACCTGGTGCAGGGCGGCCTGCCGAGCAACGACATGCGCTTCTGGGTGACCATGTTGCTGGTGCAGTCGTTGCCGTACGTGGCCGCGCTGATCATGGCGTTCCTGTCTTCGTTGCCAAAACCGGCTGGCGAAGCCGAACCGGCCACCGCCGCCTAAATCGCGGCAAAGCACTAAACGGCGGCCTCTGGCCGCCGTTTTGCTTTAAGATATCCGCCATTTTGCGCGCCTTGCCCGCCGCCCTCCCTTGTAGGAGCGAGCTGGCTCGCGATGGACTCAAGAACACCACAGTGCGCCTGGTACCCCGCGTCGTCCTTGATAGCCATCGTGAGCCAGCTCGCTCCTACACAGAGAAAGAGCCGCGCCTGACCTTGCCCCTGCACCCGGAGTTTTCCATGACGGCCCATGCCGACCTTTCGCCGACCCTGCAACTCGCCTGTGACCTGATCCGCCGTCCGTCGGTGACGCCGGTCGACGCCGACTGCCAGAAGCTGATGATGCAGCGCCTGGGCGAAGCCGGCTTCACGCTGGAGCCAATGCGTATCGAGGATGTGGATAACTTCTGGGCCACCCACGGCAAGCATGAGGGTCCGGTACTGTGCTTCGCCGGCCATACCGATGTGGTGCCGACCGGCCCGGTCCAGGCCTGGCAGAACGACCCGTTCGACGCGCTGATCGACGAACACGGCATGCTCTGCGGGCGTGGCGCAGCGGACATGAAAGGCAGCCTGGCGGCCATGCTGGTCGCTGCCGAGCGTTTCGTCGCCGACTACCCCGACCACAAGGGTTCGGTGGCGTTCCTGATCACCAGTGACGAAGAAGGCCCGGCCCACCACGGCACCAAGGCCGTGGTCGAGCGCCTGGCCGCGCGCCAGGAGCGCCTGGACTGGTGCATCGTCGGCGAACCGTCGAGCACCAGCCTGGTCGGCGACGTGGTCAAGAACGGCCGCCGCGGCTCCCTCGGCGCCAAGCTCACCGTACGCGGCGTACAGGGCCACGTGGCTTACCCGCACCTGGCCAAGAACCCGATCCACCTGGCCGCCGCAGCCCTCGCCGAACTGGCCGCCGAGCATTGGGACGACGGCAATGCGTTCTTCCCGCCGACCAGCTTCCAGATTTCCAACCTGAACTCCGGCACCGGCGCGACCAACGTGATCCCCGGCGACCTGGTGGCGCTGTTCAACTTCCGTTTCTCCACCGAGTCCACGGTCGAAGGCCTGCAGCAGCGGGTCGCCGCCATCCTCGACAAACACGGCCTGGACTGGCACGTGGAATGGGCGCTGTCGGGCCTGCCGTTCCTCACTGAACCGGGCGCCCTGCTCGACGCGGTGTCGGCCAGCATCAAGGCCATCACCGGCCGCGAGACCCAGGCGTCCACCAGCGGCGGCACCTCCGACGGGCGCTTCATCGCCACCCTCGGCACCCAGGTGGTCGAGCTGGGCCCGGTCAACGCCACCATCCACCAGGTCAACGAGCGCGTGCTGGCCAGCGACCTCGACGTGCTGACCGAAATCTACTACCAGACCCTGATCAAGTTGCTCGCCTGATGCTTGCCTGCCCTCTCTGCGCGGCGCCCCTGAGCGCCGTCGACAACGGTGTCGCGTGCCCCGCCGGGCACCGCTTCGACCGTGCCCGCCAGGGCTACCTGAACCTGTTGCCGGTGCAGCACAAGAACAGCCGCGACCCGGGCGACAACCAGGCCATGGTCGAAGCCCGCCGCGACTTCCTCAACGCCGGCCATTACGCGCCGGTGGCCAAGCGCCTGGCCGAACTGGCCGCCGAGCGCGCGCCCGAGCGTTGGGTCGATATCGGTTGCGGCGAGGGTTACTACACCGCGCAACTCGCCGACGCCCTGCCCCGGGCCGACGGTTATGCCCTGGACATCTCCCGGGAAGCGGTCAAGCGCGCCTGTCGCCGGGCCCCGCAACTGACCTGGTTGATCGCCAGCATGGCGCGCATACCGCTGGCCGACGCCAGCTGCCAGTTCCTCGCCAGCGTGTTCAGCCCGCTGGACTGGCAGGAAGCCAAACGCCTGCTCAGCCCGGGCGGCGGCCTGATGAAAGTCGGCCCCACCAGCGGCCACCTGATGGAGCTGCGCGAGCGCCTCTACGACGAGGTCCGCGAGTACACCGACGACAAGCATCTGGCGCTGGTCCCCGCAGGCATGGCCCTGGCGCACAGCGAGACCCTGGACTTCAAGCTGACCCTGGACAATCCCCGGGACCGCGCCAACCTGCTGGCCATGACGCCCCACGGCTGGCGCGCCAGCGCCGAACGCCGGGCCGACGTGATCGAGCAGGCCACGCCCTTCGAGGTCAGTGTGTCGATGCGCTACGATTACTTCGTTCTGCAATAACCCATCAATCCACGGCCTCCCACAGCGACGGGAGGCCGAAGAAATCCGCGAATGGATTTTTCAGACCCACAGTGAGGACATCCATGCGCCAACCGGATATCGAGATTTACCTGAAAGACGCCGACGTCGACCACAAGGCCATCGCCGCCTGGCTCGGCGCGGCCCTGGGCCCGTGCAGCGACTGGGTACAGAAAGGCCAGACCTACAAATGCACGGCCGGCAAGGTGCCAGTGACCTGGCTGCCCAAGGCCGTGGGCAAATGGAACAGCCTGTACCTGGAAAGCGACCAGACGCCGTGGGACGACGACATTGCCTGCGCCCGCGCCGCCTTCGCCGCGCTGAACGTCGAGGTGCGCTGCGCACCGGGCAGTTGGGTCGAGGAAGAAGGCGAGGAGTCGGCCGACCGCTGGATTCGCATCAGCGCCGACGGGGAAGAAGAGATTACCTGGCGTACCGCCTGAGTTGCCTGGATCGAACCTTTAGGTGCGAGCTTGCTCGCGATAGCGTTTTGCCTGACACCACGCCATCGCGAGCAAGCTTCGCGCCCACAAGGGCACAACGCTTACAAGCCGACGACATCCTCTGCCTGCAAACCTTTCTGCCCCTCTACCACGGCGTATTCAACCTGCTGGCCTTCGGTCAGCGAGCGGTGGCCTTCGCCACGAATAGCACGGTAGTGGACAAATACATCGGCACCACCTTCACGCTGAATGAAGCCGTAGCCCTTGGCGTCGTTGAACCACTTCACGCTGCCGGTCTCGCGAGTTGCCATCAATCCATCCTCCGTCTTTTTATTATCAGTCGGCTTACTGAAACGAAGCCGTGAGAACTTTCGCCTGGGCCGCGTTCTCTATTGAGGGGTTCGGCATGCCCACGCGTCAGCCGGCCGAGTATATGACAGGTGGCAAAACTCTCAACTCAATCTTGTTCAGCGCTTTTTTGCCGATTTTCGACGAATCCGTCACACTAGCCGCCCCGAGCAACTGCTCGGTTTTTTCCACTAAAGCAGAAGCCGTATGACCCGCTCCCCGTTCCGCCGTCTTGTGTTTGGCGCCTTGCGCCGACTGCTGTACCTCTGGGTTCGCTCGGAGACGATCAATCAGTCGTCGTTCACCCTCAACCTCGACCGCAGTCGCCCGGTGTTCTACGTCCTGCAAAACCCATCGCTGACCGACCTGGCCGTGGTCGACACCGAGTGCACCAAGGCCGGCCTGCCGCGCCCGGTGCTGCCGGTATCGGTGGGTAACCTGCTGGAACCGGCCGCCTTCTTCTACCTGACCCCAGCCCCGGACTGGCTCGGCCGCCAAGACAAGCGCGGCGCGCCGCCGACCCTGACCCGGCTGGTCAGCGCCCTGAGCCAGAACGCCGCCGAAGACGCGCAGATCATTCCGGTCAGCGTGTTCTGGGGCCAGTCACCGGACAGCGAGTCGAGCCCGTGGAAACTGCTGTTCGCCGACAGCTGGGCAGTCACCGGCCGCCTGCGCCGGCTGTTGAGCATCATGATCCTGGGCCGCAAGACCCGGGTGCAATTCTCCGCGCCGATCCACCTGCGCGAATTGATCGACCACAACAAGGGCCACGAGCGCACCGTGCGCATGGCCCAGCGCATCCTGCGGGTGCATTTCCGCAACCTGAAGGCCGCGGTGATCGGCCCGGACATTTCCCACCGGCGCAACCTGGTCAAGGGCCTGCTGAACCAGCCGCTGGTCAGGCAGGCGATCCTCGACGAAGCCGAGCGCGAGAAGATCTCTCCGGAGAAAGCCAAGGCCCAGGCCCTGCGCTACGGCAACGAGATCGCCTCGGACTACACCTACACCGCGATCCGCTTCCTCGAAGTGGTACTGAGCTGGTTCTGGAACAAGATCTACGACGGGATCAAGGTCAACCACATCGAGAGCGTGCAGAAGGTCGCCCCGGGCCACGAAGTGATCTACGTACCCTGCCACCGCAGCCATATCGATTACCTGCTGCTGTCCTACCTGCTGTTCCGCAACGGTCTGACCCCGCCGCACATCGCCGCCGGGATCAACCTCAACATGCCGGTGATCGGCAGCCTGCTGCGCAGGGGCGGAGCCTTCTTCATGCGCCGCACCTTCAAGGGCAACCCGCTCTACACCTCGGTGTTCAACGAATACCTGCACACCCTGTTCACCAAGGGTTTCCCGGTGGAGTACTTCGTCGAGGGCGGGCGCTCGCGCACCGGGCGCATGCTGCAACCGAAAACCGGGATGCTGGCCATCACCCTGCGCAGCTTCCTGCGTTCCTCGCGCATGCCGATCGTCTTCGTGCCGGTGTACATCGGCTACGAACGCGTGCTGGAGGGGCGTACCTACCTGGGCGAGCTGCGCGGCGCGAGCAAGAAGAAAGAGTCGATCTTCGACATCTTCAAGGTCATCGGCGCCCTCAAGCAGCGCTTCGGCCAGGTCGCGGTGAACTTCGGCGAGCCGATCAAGCTGGCCGAGTTCCTCGACCAGCAGCAACCAGGCTGGCGCGCCCAGGAACTGGGCCCGCAGTTCAAGCCGGCGTGGCTCAACGAAACCACCAACCGCCTGGGGGAAAAAGTCGCCCGGCACCTGAACGAGGCGGCGGCGATCAACCCGGTCAACCTGGTGGCCCTGGCGCTGCTGTCCACCAGCCGCCTGGCGCTGGACGACCGCGCCATGGCCCGGGTCCTGGACCTGTACCTGGCGCTGTTGCGCAAAGTCCCCTACTCGCCCCACACCACCCTGCCGGAAGGTGATGGCCGGGCGCTGATCGAACATGTGAAGGACATGGACCTGCTGGCCGAGCAGAGCGATGCCCTGGGCAAGATTCTTTATCTGGACGAGCAGAACGCCGTCCTGATGACCTACTACCGCAACAACGTGCTGCACATCTTCGCACTGCCGGCGTTGCTGGCGAGCTTCTTCCAGAGCTCGTCGCGCATGAGCCGCGAGCAGATCCTGCGCTACACCCGGGCGCTGTACCCCTACCTGCAATCGGAGCTGTTTATCCGCTGGTCCCTGGACGAACTGGACGGGGTGGTCGACCAATGGCTGGAAGCGTTCGTCGAGCAAGGTCTGCTGCGTTTCGAGAAAGACCTGTACCTGCGGCCGGCCCCAAGCTCGCGGCACTTCGTGCTGCTGACCCTGCTGTCCAAGAGCATCGCCCAGACCCTACAACGCTTTTACATGGCCATCTCGCTGCTGCTCAACAGCGGCCAGAACAGCATCAGCGCCGAAGAACTGGAAGACCTGTGCACGGTCATGGCCCAGCGCCTGTCGATCCTGCACGGCTTGAATGCCCCGGAGTTCTTCGACAAGAGCCTGTTCCGCCACTTCATCCAGACGCTGTTGGAGCAGGACGTGCTGCGCCGCGACGAGGCCGGCAAGCTGAGCCACCACGAACTGCTCGGCGAACTGGCCGAGGGCGCGGCCAAGCGCGTGTTGCCGGCGGAGATCCGCCTGTCGATCCGCCAGGTGGCCCTGCATCGCAGCGAAGATGCCGCCGACCAGGTCGCCGCAACGCCGCAAAACGACTAGATTCTTATCGGCGCCAGGCGGTTTCTGGCGCCCACCGATACGGAGATCCGTAATGAAAAAATTCACCCTGCTCGTCCTCACCACCCTGCTCGGGGCTTGTCACAGCATGCAACCTGCCAGCAACGCCAGCCTCGACGGCGAAGTCTTCTACCTGCAACGTATCGCCCTGCCGCCGGCCGCGACCCTGAGCGTGAGCCTGCAGGACGTCTCCCTGGCCGATGCCCCGGCCGTGGTCCTGGCCGAACAGAAAGGCCCGGTCAAAGGCCAGGTGCCGCTGCCGTTCCACCTCAGCTACGACCCGGCCCAGGTCAAGCCCGGGCACCGTTATTCGGTCAGCGCACGGATCGAAGTGGCCGGCCAGTTGCTGTTCATCACCACCGAACATAACGGCGTGAAGCTCGACGGCAGCGATCCGCAGCCGCTGAAAATCCGCGTCGACGCCGTTCGGTAACCCCCTTTCTTGAACAAGGAAGCTGCCATGCTCCGTTCTTCCCTTCGTGTCACCAGCCTGTGCGCAGGCCTGCTGATTTCCGCCAGCGCCCTGGCACTGTCCCTTGGCGACCTGTCGCAACAAGACGCCACCGGCGGTCTCAAGGACGCTCTGACCCAGGGCGCCCAGGTGGCGGTCAAGCAACTGGGCACCGCGGGCGGGTTCAGCAACAACCCGGACGTACGCATCGAACTGCCGGGCAACCTCGGCAAAGTGGCGAAGAAAATGAAACAGTTCGGCATGGGCGCCCAGGTCGAGGAGCTCGAGACCAGCATGAACAAGGCCGCCGAGGCCGCTGTGCCGCAAGCCCAGGCGCTGCTGGTGGACGCGGTGAAGAAGATGAGCGTGGAAGACGCCAAGGGCATTCTCAGCGGCGGCAACGAGTCCGCCACCCAGTACCTGAGCAAGACCAGCCGCGAACAGATCCGCGTGAAGTTCCTGCCAATCGTCAAGCAAGCCACCGACAAGGTCGGCCTGGCCCAGCAGTACAACTCGTTCGCCGGCCAGGCCGCGACCCTGGGCGTGCTGGACGCGAAGAACGCGAATATCGAAGGCTACGTGACCGAGCAGGCGCTCAACGGCCTGTTCGAGATGATCGGCAAGCAGGAACAAACCATTCGCCAGAACCCGGCGGCGGCGGCCACCGGCCTGGCGAAAAAGGTCTTCGGTACCCTGTAACCCATCCCCTTGTAGGAGCGAGGCTTGCCCGCGATGGCGTTCAGTCAGCTAGAACGCTATCGCGGGCAAGCCTCGCTCCTACAGGAATGAATCAGGTTTTCTTGACCCGGAACCACGCCGCATACAACGCCGGCAAGAACAGCAGGGTCAGCGCCGTCGCCACAATCAGCCCGCCCATGATCGCCACCGCCATCGGCCCGAAGAACACGCTGCGCGACAACGGGATCATTGCCAGCACCGCCGCCAGCGCAGTCAGCACGATCGGCCGGAAACGCCGGACCGTTGCCTCGATAATCGCCTTCCAGGGCTGCAGCCCCGCCTTGATGTCCTGCTCGATCTGGTCCACCAGGATCACCGAGTTGCGCATGATCATCCCCGACAGCGCGATGGTGCCGAGCATGGCCACAAAGCCGAACGGCTGGCGGAACACCATCAGGAACAGGGTCACGCCGATCAGCCCCAGCGGCGCGGTGAGAAACACCATCGCCGTGCGCGAGAAACTGCGCAGTTGCAGCATCAGCAGGGTCAGGACCACGACGATGAACAGCGGCACGCCGGCCTTCACCGAGTTCTGCCCGCGCGCCGAGTCTTCCACCGTGCCGCCCACTTCCAGCAGGTAGCCATCCGGCAGTTCGGCGCGGACCGGCTCCAGGGTCGGCAGGATCTGCTGTACCAGGGTCGCCGGCTGTTCCTTGCCGTAGATGTCGGCGCGGATGGTCACGTTCGGCAGGCGGTTGCGGTGCCAGATAATGCCTTCCTCGAAGCCGTACTCCAGGGTCGCGACCTGCGACAGCGCCACGCTCTTGCCGTTGTCGGTAGGCACCGCCAGGCTCGGCAGCAGCGACAGTTCGGTGCGCTCATGCAAGGTCCCGCGCAGCAGGATCTCGATCAACTCGTTGTCTTCGCGGTACTGGCTGACGCTGGAGCCGGTCAGCGAGCTTTGCAGGAACTTCGCCAGGTTGGCCGTGCTCACGCCCAGGGCCCGGGCCCGGTCCTGGTCGATATTGAGGTAGACCACCTTGCTCGGCTCTTCCCAATCCAGGTGCACGTTGACCACATGGGGGTTCTCGCGCACCTTGGCCGCCACCTTGCGCGCCAGGGCCCGCACTTCTTCGATGTGCTCGCCGGTGACGCGGAACTGCACCGGATACCCCACGGGCGGGCCGTTTTCCAGGCGGGTGACCCGCGAGCGCAGGGTCGGGAACTGTTCGTTGAGGGTCTCGATCAACCAGCTGCGCAGGCTTTCACGCTCCTCGATGGTCTTGGCCAGCACCACGAACTGGGCAAAGCTCGCCGCCGGCAATTGCTGGTCCAGGGGCAGGTAGAAACGCGGCGAACCGGTGCCAACGTAGGCCACATAGTTATCGATGCCCGCATGTTCCTTGAGCAGCGCTTCCAGGCGTTTGACCTGCTCGGCGGTATTGCTCAGGGACGCACCTTCCGCCAGCTTCAGGTCGACCATCAGCTCCAGGCGCCCGGAGGCCGGGAAGAACTGCTGCGGCACGAAGCGGAACAGCATCACCGAGGCGATGAACAGCAGCACGGTCAGGGCGATCACGGTTTTACGCCGGCGCACGCACCACTCTACCGTCCGTCGCACCCGCTGATAGAACGGCGTGCCGTAAGGATCGGGTTGGCCGTTGGCGGTGCCGTGCTTGGCCGCATGCAGCTTGGCCAGGTCCGGCAGCAGTTTCTCGCCCAGATAAGGCACGAACACCACCGCGGCGATCCATGACGCCAGCAGGGCGATAGTCACCACCTGGAAGATCGAACGGGTGTATTCGCCGGTACCGGACTGCGCGGTGGCGATCGGCAGGAAACCGGCCGCGGTGATCAGGGTGCCGGTGAGCATCGGGAACGCGGTGCTGGTCCAGGCGTAGCTGGCGGCCTTGAGCCGGTCGTAGCCCTGCTCCATCTTGATCGCCATCATCTCCACCGCGATGATCGCATCGTCCACCAACAGCCCCAGGGCCAGCACCAGCGCGCCCAGCGAGATCTTGTGCAGGCCGATCCCCAGGTAATACATGGTGGCGAAGGTCATCGCCAACACCAACGGAATCGCCAAGGCGACCACCATGCCAGTACGCACGCCCAGGGAAAAGAAACTCACCAGCAGCACGATCGCCAGGGCCTCCACCAGCACCTGGACGAACTCGCCGACCCCGGTTTTCACCGCAGCCGGCTGGTCGGACACCTTGCGCAGTTCCATGCCGGCCGGCAGGGTTTTCTGCAATCGGGCGAACTCCAGTTCCAGGGCCTTGCCCAGCACCAGGATGTCGCCGCCGTCCTTCATCGCCACCGCCAGGCCGATCGCGTCATCGCCCATGAAGCGCATGCGCGGTGCCGGCGGATCGTTGAAGCCGCGGCGCACGTCCGCCACATCACCGATGCGGAAGGTGCGGTCGGCCACGCGGATCGGAAAGTTGCGGATCTGCTCGACGCTCTGGAAATTACCGGACACGCGCAGTTGCAGGCGTTCGCTGCTGGTCTCGAAGAAACCGGCGGTGGACACCGCGTTCTGTTCTTCCAGGGCCTGCTGCACCGCCGCCAGCGGCAAGCCGAGGGTCGCCAGCTTGACGTTCGACAGCTCGATCCAGATTTTCTCGTCCTGCAAGCCCAGCAGCTCGACCTTGCCCACGTCCTTGACCCGTTGCAGCTGGATCTGGATGCGGTCGGCATAGTCCTTGAGCACCGCGTAGTCGAAACCGTCACCGGTCAACGCATAGATATTGCCGAAGGTGGTGCCGAACTCGTCGTTGAAGAACGGGCCCTGGATACCCGGCGGCAAGGTGTGCCGGATATCGCTGATCTTCTTGCGCACCTGGTACCAGAGGTCGGGGATCTGCGCCGAGTGCATCGAGTCGCGCGCCACGAAGGTCACCTGGGATTCGCCCGGGCGGGAGAACGAGACGATCCGCTCGTATTCGCCGGTTTCCATCAGTTTCTTTTCGATACGCTCGGTGACCTGCCGGGAAACCTCCTGCGCCGTGGCACCCGGCCAGTTGGTGCGGATCACCATGGCCTTGAAGGTAAAGGGTGGGTCTTCGCTCTGGCCCAGCTTGGTGTAGGACAACGCCCCGACAATGGCCAGCAACAGCATCAGGAACAGCACGATCTGGCGGTTGCGCAACGCCCATTCGGAAAGATTGAAACCCATCGGGGATTACTCCTTGGCCGCCAGATTGACCACGCGGTTGGAGCGATCCACCGGGCGCACCTGCTGCCCCTCCTGGAGCACATGCACACCGGCCGCCACCACCCAGTCGCTGGCGCCGAGGCCCTCGAGCACCGGCACGCTCTTCTCGCCGAAGGCACCGAGGCGCACCGGGGTCTTTTTCAGGGTGTTGTTGGCATCGACCCGCCAGACATAGGCCGCGCCATTTTCCGCGGTCACCGCCGACAGCGGCACCGACAGCGGCACACTGGCCGCGCCCTGAATGAACACTCGGGCGCTCTGCCCCAGCTCGGCCGGCACCTTGCCGGCGGTGAAGGCGATACGCGCGGCGAAGGTCCGGGAACGCGGATCGGCGGCCGGCGACAACTCGCGGATCTGCCCGGCAAAGCGCTGGTCCGGCTGGCTCCACAGTTCCACCAACACCGGCTGGCCAATGTGGAAGCGGCCAAAGCCCTGCTCCGGCAGGCTGATCAGCACTTCCCGCTCGCCATCGGTGGCCAGGGTGAAGACGGTCTGGCCGGCGGCAACCACCTGGCCGACCTCGACCGTGCGCCGGGCCACCACGCCGTCCTTGGGCGCGCGCAACACGGCGTAATCCGCCTGGTTGCTGGCCACATCGAATTCGGCCTTGATCTGCTTGAGCCGGGCCAGGCCCGAGCGGTACAGGTTCTCGGCGTTGTCGTACTGGGAACGGCTGACCATCTGCCGGTCCATCAGGGTCTTGTAGCGGTCGCGCTCGGAACGCACCAGGTTGAGGTTGGCCTCGGCCGCCGCCACCTGGGCCCGAGTGGCCTCCAGTTGCAGCCGCACGTCCTGCGGATCGAGTTCGGCCAACGGCTGGTCGGCCTTCACCCGTTGCCCCTCCTCGACCAGTCGTCGGCTGACCTTGCCCCCAATCCGGAACGCCAGGTCCGGCTCGTAACGTGCGTGGACCTCGCCGGGGTAGCTGTCCATGGCCTGCGCCGCGGGCTCTGGCTGCACCACCATGGCCGGGCGGACGCTGGTTTGCGCCGCCTCTTCGTGCCCGCACGCGGACAACAGGACAGCCAGGCTGATAGGCAACGCGAGGGGTAAGACATAGCGGAACATGGCGAGGACCTTTCGCTAAGGGTGCTTCGAATATTTATACTGGCGGGTATGTTATTAATAGCAAACTCACCAGTCCAGTATTAAAAGCGCAGAATGTCCGACAATATTTCCCCCTCGAACGGCCCCGGCCGGCCCAAGGACCTGGCAAAACGCCAGGCCATCCTCGAAGCCGCGAAAACCCTGTTCCTGAGCAACGGCTACGCCAACACCAGCATGGACGCGGTGGCGGGCGAAGCAGGTGTTTCCAAGCTGACGGTGTACAGCCATTTCAATGACAAGGAGACGCTGTTCTCCGCCGCCGTAATGGCCAAGTGCGAGGAGCAGTTGCCGACGCTGTTCTTCGAGCTGCCGCCCGGCATGTCGATCGAAAGCGTGTTGCTGAATATCGCCCGGGG
Source organism: Pseudomonas chlororaphis (assembly GCF_001921865.1). Taxonomy (GTDB): domain Bacteria; phylum Pseudomonadota; class Gammaproteobacteria; order Pseudomonadales; family Pseudomonadaceae; genus Aquipseudomonas; species Aquipseudomonas chlororaphis_D. Next base: position 501,428 of record NZ_MSCT01000005.1, on the reverse strand, counting down.
CTTTCATCTGCTGATCAACAGCGAGGAGTCGTTGAACCTGCACCGGTTGATCATGGCCCTGGGCAGCCAGGACCCGAAGCTCTCGCAGATTTTCTTCGAGGCCGGCCCCCAACGCATGCTGCAAGGCATGGAGCGGCTGTTGGCCCGGATCGACCAGAGCGGCGCCCTGTGTATCGACAAACCGCGCAACGCCGCCGAGCATTTCTTCTGCCTGCTCAAGGGCGCGGCGAACTTTCGCCTGCTCTACGGCTGTGGCGTGCCGCTGAGCGACGAAGCCGCCGAGGCCCATGTACAGGAAGTGGTGGGGTTGTTCATGCGGGCGTATCGGGCCTGAAGGCCCTATCGCGAGCCAGCTCGCGCCTACAGGTTTGTGGCGTCTGCAGGAGCGAGCTGGCTCGCGATCACATCAGGCCTTGAGCGCCTTCTTCGGGTAGATGTCGTAACGGCTGGACTTGCCGTCCAGCGCATGGCTGGGCTTGGGCCCGTCGATGCACGGCGCCTTGCGCGGGCGCTTGACCACCACCCGGTGGCTGGCCAGGGCCAGGGCCGCCGCCAGCAGCGCCGGTGCATCCGGATCGTCACCGACCAGCGGCCGGAACAGGCGCATCTCCTTCTTCACCAGCGCGGTCTTTTCCCGGTGCGGGAACATCGGGTCCAGGTAGATCACCTGGGGCGGCTCGCCTTCCCAATGACGCATCACCTCGATCGAATTGCCCTTGAGCAGATGCATGCGCGCCACGATCGGCGCCACCTCGAAATCCTCGCCCGCCCGGGCCAGGCCGTCTTCGAGCAAAGCCGCGATCAAGGGCTGGCGCTCGACCAGGCTCATCTCGCAGCCGAGGCTGGCCAGGACGAACCCATCCTTGCCCAGCCCCGCCGTGGCATCCAGCACCCGCGGACGCACGCCCTGGGCGATGCCGACCGCCTTGGCGATCATCTGCCCGTTGCCGCCGCCATACAGCCGCCGGTGCGCCGCGCCGCCTTCGACGAAATCCACGCGCACCGGCCCAGGTGCATCCGCCCCCAGTTGCTGCAACTGCAGACCCTGCTCGCCGACCTGCAAGGCGAACTCTGCTTCGTCGATCTGCAGCGGCAGCCCGAGACGCTCCGCCCAGTGCACGGCCTGTGCCTGGAACGCCTCGGCCAAGGCCTCGACTTTGATGCGGCAGGCCGCTGGTTGCTCACTCATCTGAAAACACGCTCGAAAAATTAATGATCGGCAAAAACGGCCGATAAAAGAACTATCCGGCATTTTGCCAGAGCCGAGCGTCGACCCGAGAGAAATGTCAGACATTCAAAGCCTATCCATTGGCGTCATATCGCCCCACGGCGATTACGGCCTCAAAAACTCCCAGGCACTGAGCGGCGTTAGCCACCTGTGGCAGGATTTTTTTGCCCAGGCGCTGGCCGAGCAACGCGGCGATGGCGACTCTCTCTCGGATCAGACCGCCGCCGTGGCCGTGGACGGCCCGACCGAACCCCATGGCGGTAGTGACTTGCTGGCGCAAATCGTCAGCCAGCGCCATTGCGATGTCCAGGACACCGAGATCCGCCCGCCGGAGCCGCTGTTCCTGCCAATCGCCGAGTTCGAGACCGAGCTGCTGGACAAACCATTCCCGCCCTTCCCGCCGGAAGAAATCGTCACCCAGCAACGCCAGCAAGACTTCGAAAGCGGCTGGGTCCGTCCTATCGTCCTCAATGCCGGCCAGCCGGTACCTGAGCCAGGCCCGGCGCCACAGCCGCGACCGCTGCACCTGCCAATCGCCGAATTCGAGACCGAGTTGCTGGACAAACCCTTCCCGCCCTTCCCGCCGGAAGAACTCGCCGAGCAACAGAAACAGTTCGACTTCGATACCGGCTGGGCCCGCCCGCTGATCCTGCAGAACCTGCGAATCGCCGCTTAAGCCCAGCAGCCGTCAGCTTCCTGCACCGCTCAATCCTTGAACATCCGATTGATCTGCCCGAACGGCAAGGCATGCTCGGCGAAGCCGAAGCTGCCGTGGTCGCGAATCTCTTCCGCCGCCCGATAGAAGGCGCCGTAGGCCGCCCGCGCCAGGGCCGATCCAACGCTGATGCGCTTCACGCCCAGCTGGCTCAGTTGCGCCAGCGTCAAATCCAGGCCGCCCGACATCAGCACATTGACCGGTTTGGGCGCCACCGCACGAACCACCGCGGCGATTTCCTCGGCCGAACGCAGCCCAGGCGCATACAGCACATCGGCACCGGCCTCGGCATAGGCCTGCAGGCGGCGAATGGTATCGGCCAGGTCCTGGCGACCATGCAGCAGGTTCTCCGCCCGCGCCGTGAGGACAAAGGGAAAAGGCAATTGCCGCACCGCGGCGACCGACGCCTCGATCCGCTCGACCGCCAGGGCGAAATCATAGATCGGATCGTCGGCCCGACCGCTGGCGTCCTCGATCGAACCGCCCACCGCTCCGCAGGCCGCCGCTTGCCGCAGGGTCCTGGCGCAGCCTTCGGGGCTGTCGGAGAAACCGTTCTCCAGGTCCACGGCCACCGGCAAGCGGCTGGCGCCGACTATGGCGCGCACGTTGCCCAGGGTGTCGTCCAGCGACAAGGCACCCTCGGCGTCGGGGCGTCCCAGGGAAAAGGCGAAACCGGCGCTGGTGGTGGCCAGGGCCTCGAAGCCCAGGCTCGCGAGCATCTTGGCGGAACCCGCATCCCAGGGGTTGGGAATCACGAACGCCCGATCACGCTCATGCAGGGCCTTGAAGGTGTGGGCACGAAGGGTTTGCGCATCCATTGGCGACTCCTGGGCAGGGAAAGTGTCGCGCCTCAGAGCAAGCCGAGCTGCTCCGCCGCGGGCTCTCTGTATAGCTCAGGCAGGGCCGGCAATCCAGGCAGGCGCTGCATCAGGCGCGCATGAAAACGCCGCGCCAGCTCGGCGGCCAGGCGGTTGTCGGCGGTATGCAGGAAGATATAGGGGGTGCGCCCTTCCTCGATCCAGCCGGCGATCTTGTCGATCCAGGGCACCAGGAACGGGTCGTTGGCCTCAAGTTCGGGATGGCCGATAAAACGCACCTGGGGAAACTGGGTGAACGCGGCCGGGCGCGGTGGCACCTTGGGTTTCTTCGATTGCGCATGGAGCACCGGGGGCTCGCTGGAAACGCAACTGAACAAGGCGCGCGGATCGAGGCAGATACGTTCCACGCCGCGGTCCAGCAGCAGGCGATTGAGCATGCGCTCGGCATCGCCCTTGGCGAAGAAGTCCCGATGCCGGACTTCCACCGCCAAGGGCCGCTCCAGGGCATTGATAAAACCCGCCAGCTCGGCCAGACGTTGTGGGGTGAAGGACGCGGGCAGTTGCAACCACAGCGGCGAAACCCGTTCGCCCAGCGGGCTGAGCAGTTGCAGGAAGCTCTCGGCCGCGCCCAGTTGCTCGCGCAGGTCGCCGCCATGGCTGATGTCGCCGGGAAACTTGGCCGTGAAGCGAAAGTGCTCGGGCATGGTGTGTGCCCAACGCTCCACGGTCGCTTGCGCGGGGCGCGCGTAGAAGGTGGTATTGCCTTCCACGGCGTTGAAGACCTGGCAGTACAGGCCGAGAAAATCCGTCGGCCGCGCGCTTTCCGGGTACAGGTACTCGCGCCAGGCGTTTTCGCTCCAGGAAGGACAACCGAGGTAATAAGGCAGCAGCATCAGATGTGCAGGTCGAGACCCACCACTTCCATATCCCAATCGACGAAGCCGGCGGTGGTCAGGTAGCTGGCCAGGGCATTGGCCACGCTGCGCTTCATGGCGCGCTGGAAGATCATGTCCTGCGGACGGGCGGGGAGATTGCCAGTGCGTCCGGCAGAGGCCTGGGAACGCGTCTGGGCAGGGGGCTCGGGTTGGACTTCGACGGCGTCCATGTCCTCGACGGAGTCGTCCAGCAGCACGTTGCCTTTGCGAGGCTTGCGCTTGATGGGATAAGACTGTGAGGAAACGCCGTCTATACGCATACATATATGCCTGGTATCAATGATGGCAATTTAGCGGCACCTGACCGACTAAGCAAATGCCGAGTGATAACTAGAACACAGAATACGCATAAGGTTTAGAAATGCCCGGAAACTGCCATGAAAACCTGACGATTGGCACGCTGACGACCCCACTCCGCCGGGCAGACAACTTTTTGACGGGCGGTCAGCGGGCCTTGGGCGTCGCGACCTTGTCCCGCAGGTACACCGGTTGCGCCTCGTCCGCCGGGATCGCCTCGCCGCGCTCCCAGGCGAAGCGCGCCAGGGCCAGCAAGTCTTCGGCGTGGGGCAGCATGCCCGCGTCCTGGCCGCAGGGCTGGACGCCGATACGCTCGGCGTAGCCCCAACCGGTGCCCGCGCCGAACCAGTCGCCGCTGGCGTCGGCCGGCAACGCGGCAGCCTCCGGCGGCAACACCGCCTCGGCTCCCGCCAGGCGCATCTCGCCTGCCACTTCGCGGTAGCAGCCCCAATACACCTCATCCATCCGCGCGTCGATGGCGGCCGCCACCTGGGTCGCGCCCTGCTCGCGCAATGCCCGCTGGGCCAGCACGGCCAGGTTCGACACTGGCAGCACCGGCCGCTCCAGGGCAAAGGCCAGGCCCTGCACCACGCCAATGGCGATCCGCACGCCGGTAAAGGCTCCTGGGCCGCGACCGAAGGCGATGGCATCGACAGCCTGCAGGCTGGTGCCGGCATCGGCCAGCAGTTGCTGGATCATCGGCAACAGTTTCTGCGCATGCAGGCGCGGAATCACCTCGTAATGGCTCGTCACCTTGCCGTCGTGCAGCAAGGCAACGGAGCAGGCTTCAGTCGCGGTGTCCAGGGCCAGCAAGGTGCTCATCGAGGTTTCCATAAGGCAGAGGGAGTTGAAAAAAGTGACGCATTATAAACAGCAACGGCCCGCAAGCGGGCCGTTGAAGATGAAGCCGAGGCGACTGATCAGCTCAGTGCTTCGAGCACCTTGCCGGTGATCGACTCGACCGAGCCGACGCCTGCGATATGGCTGTACTTCGGCTTGCCCTGGCTGGTGGCCAGGTTCTGGTAGAACGCCACCAGCGGCTTGGTCTGGGAGTGGTAGACCGACAGGCGATGACGCACGGTTTCTTCGGTGTCGTCTTTACGCTGGATCAGGTCTTCGCCGGTGATGTCGTCTTTACCGGCGATTTTCGGTGGGTTGTAAACGGTGTGGTAAATGCGGCCGGAGGCCTCATGCACACGGCGACCGGCGATACGCTGGACGATTTCTTCGTCGTCGACGGCGATCTCGACCACGTGGTCCAGCTCGACGCCGGCTTTGACCAGCGCTTCGGCCTGAGGAATGGTGCGCGGGAAACCGTCGAACAGGAAACCCTTGGCGCAATCGGCCTGGCTGATGCGTTCCTTGACCAGGTTGATGATCAGGTCATCGGAGACCAGGCCACCGGCGTCCATCACGCTCTTGGCTTTCAGGCCCAGCTCGGTGCCAGCCTTGACCGCTGCGCGCAGCATGTCGCCAGTGGAGATTTGCGGAATGCCGAATTTTTCGGTGATGAACTTTGCCTGAGTACCTTTACCGGCCCCGGGAGCTCCCAGCAGAATTACGCGCATCGATGTGCTCCTCAATTTTTTATTTAGAAACGCTCGGATTCGCCTCGTGGGGCCAATCTCGGAAATGGGAAAGTGGCCGCCCAAACGGCCAAAGGCTGATCAAGATACACAGCCGACACAGCGCACACAAGCAGCCGAAAGTCGGAGGAACCCGCCACCTTTATGCCCTGGTGAGCGGGTATCGCTCGTCGCAACCCCGTAACAAAGTGTCGCCTGGCGACGGTCGCCAGCCCTTTCGGGCCGACGCTCCCCGCACCGCGCCAAGCCGCTGAAAACCCCGGCGAATACCTCAGCCGGTATTGCGCAATCCGGCGGCGATCCCCGCCACAGACACCAGCAGCGCCTGCTCCACCGGGCTGTCCTGGGCCGCCTCCTGGCGTCGCGAGCGGGCCAGCAATTCGGCCTGCAATAGATGCAGCGGGTCCAGGTAGGTATTGCGCAGGCGAATGAACTCCAGGGTGTCTGGGCTATGTGCCAGCAACTGCGACTGCCCGGTCAGCCCCAGGACCACCGAACACGCCTGCGACAATAAGTCGCGTAAATGCGCGCCCAATGGCAGCAGCGCCGGCTCGACCAGGCGCTCGTCGTAGGAGCGGGCGATGTCCGCGTCGGCCTTGGCCAACACCATCTCCAGCATGTCGATGCGCGTGCGGAAAAACGGCCACTGTTCGCGCATCTGCCCCAGCAACTCACCCTCCCCGCGCTCCAGCGCCCGGCTCAACGCGGTCTCCCATCCCAGCCAGGCCGGCAGCATCAGCCGCGTCTGGGTCCAGCCGAAGATCCACGGAATGGCCCGCAGGCTTTCGATACCGCCCGCGCGGCGCTTGGCCGGGCGGCTGCCCAGGGGCAGGCGTCCCAGCTCCTGCTCCGGAGTGGACTGGCGGAAGTACTCGACGAACTGCGGATTCTCCCGCACCACCGCGCGATAAGCCTTCACCCCGTCGTCGGCCAACTCGTCCATCAGGTCGCGCCAGGCCGGCTGCGGCAGGGGCGGCGGCAACAGGGTGGCTTCCAGCACCGCGGCCAGATAGAGGTTGAGGTTCTGCTCGGCGATGTCCGGCAGGCCGAATTTGAATCGAATCATTTCCCCTTGCTCGGTGGTACGGAAGCGCCCCGCCACCGACCCTGGCGGCTGCGACAGGATCGCCGCATGGGCCGGACCGCCGCCGCGCCCCACGGTACCGCCGCGACCGTGGAACAACAGCAGCTCGACCTGCTGCTCGCGGCAGATCTCCACCAGCCGTTCCTGGGCCCGGTACTGGGCCCAGGCGGCGGCGGTGGTGCCGGCATCCTTGGCCGAGTCGGAATAGCCGATCATCACTTCCTGCGGGCCCTGCAAGCGCGAGCGATACCCCGGCAGGAGCAGCAATTGCTCGATCACCGGGCCGGCGTTGTCCAGGTCGGCGAGGGTCTCGAACAGCGGCACCACACGCATCGGCCGCAGTACGCCCGCTTCCTTGAGCAGCAGCTGCACGGCCAGCACATCGGAAGCCGCACCGGCCATGGAGATCACATAGGAACCCAGCGAAGCCGCCGGGGCCGCGGCGACTTCCCGGCAGGTCGCCAGGACTTCGGCGGTATCGGCCGACGGTTTGAAATGGCCCGGCAGCAGCGGACGGCGGCTGCCCAGTTCGCGCATCAGGAAGTCGATGCGCTCTTTCTCGCTCCAGTCGCCATAACGGCCCAGGCCCAGGTAGTCGGTGATTTCGGTCATGGCCGCGGTATGCCGCGTGGAGTCCTGACGCACGTCCAGACGCACCAGGAACAAGCCGAAGGTCACCGCGCGGCGCAGGCAGTCGAGCAGCGGGCCATCGGCGATCACGCCCATGCCGCACTCGTGCAGGGACTGATAGCAGAGTTCCAGCGGTTCCAGCAGCTCGCGGTTGTTCTGCAACACCAGCGCCGGCGCCGGCAAGGTGCCATTCAAGGAGGCCTGGGCCCAGTTGCGGGTAGCGCGCAAGCGTTCGCGCAGTTGCTTGAGGACCGCGCGATAGGGCTCGGCGCTGTCGCCCGCCAATTCCCGCAGCGCGGCGCTGGCCTGTTGCATGGACAGATCGGCCGCCAGCTGATCGACGTCGCGCAGGTACAGGTCGGCCGCCATCCAGCGCGCCAGCAACAGCACCTCGCGGGTCACGGCCGCAGTGACATTAGGGTTGCCGTCGCGGTCGCCGCCCATCCACGAAGCGAAGCGGATCGGCGCCGCCTCCAGGGGCAAATGCATGCCGGTGGCCGCATGCAACGCCTGGTCGGCCTTGCGCAGGTAGTTGGGAATGGCTTGCCACAGCGAGTGTTCGATCACCGCGAAGCCCCACTTGGCTTCGTCCACCGGCGTCGGACGGGTGCGACGGATCTCTTCGGTGTGCCAGGCTTCGGCGATCAGGCGCTGCAAGCGTGCGTGGATCTGCGCGCGCTCGGCCGGGGTCAGGTCGCGATGGTCCTGGGCGGCCAGTTGCGCGGCGATGGCGTCGTATTTCTGGATCAGCGTGCGGCGCGCGACTTCCGTGGGGTGCGCGGTCAGTACCAGCTCGATCTCCAACCGCCCCAGCTGCCGGGCCAAGGCTTCGGCGCCATGGCCTTCGGCCCGCAGGCGCGCCAGCAGTTCCGGCAGCACCCGCGACTCGAACGGCGCCGGCTGCGACGCCTCGCGACGATGGATCAGCTGGTATTGCTCGGCGATGTTGGCCAGGTTGAGGAACTGGTTGAACGCCCGCGCCACCGGCAGCAGTTCGTCCTCGCTGAGCTGGTTGAGGCTGGCGCTCAGTTCGGCATCCAGCGAGCCGCGCCGATCGGCCTTGGCGCCCTTGCGGATCTGTTCGATCTTGTCGAGGAAACCCTCGCCATACTGTTCACGAATGGTGTTGCCCAACAGCTCACCCAGCAGGTGAACATCTTCGCGCAAGCGCGCATCAATATCGGTCATCTACCTGTTCTCCAGCGGACTCGAGGGCTTCCAGCAAGCCCCAAGAGTGCCGCCAGCGCCCAACGCTTAGCAAGCGCGGTGTTCGCGGCAAGCGTCAGGCCAGAGCGCCGCGGGCTTTTCCTGGACGGCTCGAGGCACGACGAAGCGCCTGTAAACCCCGGGCGATGGAGCTAGTCTCAAGGGTAAGCCGCACAACGGCTTAGCGCCGGCACGCGCCGGTCACTCACCACGCCCTGCCACGAGCAGGTGTTCATTGAGGTCGCCATGAAAATCCGTGAGCTCGCGCAACACTGGGAAGAAAACGCCAAGGGTCGCCTGACCAAGACCGGCTACACGATTCATCTGGATGTCGAAGCCGCCGCGCGCCTGGCGGCGATTGCCGAGATGTACCCCAAGCGCCATGCCGAAGAACTGCTCGGCGAACTGATCGGGGCCGCCCTGGAAGAACTCGAGACCAGCTTCCCTTACATCCAGGGCCAGCATGTGGTCGCCACCGACGAAGAAGGCGACCCGCTCTACGAAGACATCGGCCCTACCCCGCGTTTCCTCGCCCTTTCGCGGCGTTATCTGCACGATCTTTCGGCTCAGGCAGACGAGCAGAAACACTGATCCACTCCCGCCGCCAGCGTCGATAAAACCGTTATTCCCGACTCCGAAATGGGTCGGGAATACCCCTGCGCGCGGCGAAAGTTCCCGGTTTAGAGCCTTCGCCGCACAGTCGAAAAATGATCGGGCGATAGGCCATCTTTTCTGAACTATTCAAAAAAGCTTCAGGTCACAGCCAGTAACCATCACTGGAACGGCCGTTTCAATTCAGCGTTCTCCACACTGTCGTCACTCAGCGTTACGGCAGCGGAACCAGGATGGATTTTGATGTTTTCAGGAGTTATCCAATGGAGTTGAAGACCATGAAGATCAGCACTGCCAAATCCTCGTCCACCCCTCTGCGCGGGCTGAAACTGGCCGCGTTGGCACTCGGTAGCAGCCTGGTGCTGGCCGGCTGCGCCGGCAATCCGCCAAGCGAGCAATACGCGGTGACGCAATCTGCGGTCAACAGCGCAGTCAGTGCCGGCGGTACCGAGTTCGCCGCCGTGGAGATGAAATCGGCGCAGGACAAACTCAAGCAAGCCGAACTGGCCATGCACGACAAGAACTACGACGAAGCCCGGCGCCTGGCCGAACAGGCCGAATGGGACGCCCGCGTCGCCGAGCGCAAGGCCCAGGCCGCCAAGGCCGAGCAGGCCCTGAAAGACTCTCAGAAAGGGGTCCAGGAACTACGTCAGGAAGGCATGCGCAGCGTGCAATGAGCCGCTGGCGCCGATTCCCACGTATCCGCAATCGATTGAAAGGACGAAACCATTATGCGTAAACAACTGATGATCCCTGCCCTGTTGGCCATGAGCGTGGCGCTGGCGGCATGCTCCACCCCGCCGAACGCGAACCTGGAAAATGCCCGGACCAACTTCTCCGCGCTGCAGGCCAACCCGCAAGCCACCAAGGTGGCGGCGCTGGAAACCAAGGACGCCAGCGAATGGCTGGACAAGGCCGACAAGGCCTACCTGAACAAGGACAACGAGAAAAAGGTCGACCAGCTGGCCTACCTGACCAACCAGCGGATTGAAGTGGCCAAGCAGACCATTGCCCTGCGCACCGCCGAAACCCAGCTCAAGGACGCCGGCGACCAGCGCGCCAAGGCGCTCCTCGACGCTCGCGACGCGCAGATCAAGCAACTGCAATCGAGCCTCAACGCCAAGCAGACCGACCGCGGCACGCTGGTGACCTTCGGCGATGTGCTGTTCGCCACCAACAAGGCCGACCTGAAATCCAGCGGCCTGGTCAACATCAACAAGCTGGCGCAGTTCCTGCGCGACAACCCCGATCGCAAGGTGATAGTCGAGGGCTACACCGACAGCACCGGCGCCGCGGCCTATAACCAGTCGCTGTCGGAGCGTCGCGCCACGTCGGTGCAAGTCGCCCTGATCAAGATGGGGGTCGATCCGGCCCGCATCGTCGCCCAGGGCTACGGCAAGGAATACCCGGTTGCCGACAACGGCAGCGTGTCCGGTCGCGCCATGAACCGTCGCGTGGAAGTCACCATTTCTAACGACAACCAGCCGGTCGCGCCACGTTCGGCGATCAGCGCCAACTAAGCCCGGCGCAATAAAAAAGCCCCGCCATTATCGGCGGGGCTTTTTTTATCCGGCCGGCGGATCGCCGTGGGTCACTGCTCCAGCTGCGGGGTTTCCTGGCCCATGCAGCGCACGGCGCGCTTCTTGTTGTTGACCAACACGCCAGTCAGCCCTTTCTGCTCGGTGTCGAACAGCACCAGCACGCCATCGACGCACTGCGCCACTTGCGCCGCCGGCTCCAGCGAGACCTTGTAGTCTTCGCCGGGCACGGTCTTGAGCATGGTGAAGTCGCTGAGCAACAACGCATCTTCCGGCTTGGCGAAATGCAGGTAGCCGTAGTACCACAGGCACGCCACGGTGCCGATGATGCTGCCGATACCGGTGAGGATCAGGGGGATGGCGTTACGTTCTTCACTCATTGCGGACTCTCTGGAGGTTCAATCTCTGGGTTCGAGGGTGCGGGGTAATTCGGGATTTCGCCCAGGCGGCGCAATCCGTTGAAATGCTGTGGGTCGTCAAGATAACGCAGCATGACCTGGCGCCAGACCGGGTCGGCGAAGGTCTGCACATGCCCGCCGCGGGTCAATTGCAGGACCCTGGGCGGCGGCGCAGCTTGATACAGGCGGATGCCGTTGGAAAGCGGCACGAGCGAATCGTCGATGCTGTGGTAGATCAGCTTGGGCACGCCGTCGAGGCGCGCCATGGCGTTGATCGCACTGTCGCCGTCCGGCACCAGCCAGGACAGCGGCACCTGGAACGGCCAGGTCAGCCAGGACGTGCTCAGGGCGAAACGGCCCACGTCGCGGTAACTGGCCGGCACTCCGTCGAAGACAATGGCCTTGAGCTGGCGCTGGCGCTCCGGATGCTGCTCCACCAGATAGTGGATGGCCAGGGCACCACCCAGGCTCTGGCCGAGGACGATCAGCGGCTTGCCCTGGACCTCGGGCGCGCGGTCCAGCCACTGGAACGCCGCGTCGAGATCCTGGTAGATCGCCGGCAGGCTCGGTTCGCCCTGTGACACCCCGTAACCGCGGTAATCCACCAGCAGCACCTGGTAGCCCTGCTCCGGCAACCACCAACTACCACCCAGATGCCCCGACAGGTTGCCGCCGTTGCCGTGCAGGTGCAGCACCGTGCCCTTGACCGCCACCCCGGCCTTCGCCGGCAGCCACCAGGCGTGCAAGCGGGTGCCGTCGGCGGCGCTCAAGGTAACGTCGCGATAGTCGAGCCCGGCCTTGTCCGGGGTGAACGGCAAGCCGCGCTCCGGATAGAACAGCAGCGAGCTGCAACCGCTCAGGGTCAGTAGCAGGCAGGCAATGCCGAGGAGTCTCATCCGTTCGAAGCCTTATGCAGAGGGTGAAAAAACGACCCCATTTATGGAGGTGATTACAGGATGTTCGAGTAATCCGCCTCGATCCGGTCCAGGCTCAGGTGGTTGAGGAAGTTGGAGAAACACATCCAGGCCGACAGCGCATTCATGTCGCGGAACTGGTCGGGCAGGTACTTGGGCGGCACCACCAGGCCTTCGTCCACCAGCTGGCGCAGGGTACGCATGTCTTCCAGGGTGGTCTTGCCGCAGAACAGCAACGGCACCTGTTCGAGCTTGCCCTTGCGCACGGCCAACTGAATGTAGTTGTAAACCATGATGAAGCCCTTGAGGTAGGACAAGTCTTTGGTGAATGGCAGGCCGGTCGGCACCGAACCGCGGAACACCCGGCTGGCGTTGCCGTAGCTTTCAGCCATTTCGAAACCCTGCTCGCGGAAGAACTCGAACACCTGCAGGAAATCCGCGCCCTCCTCCACCATGTGAATGGCGCGGGTGCGGTTGGTCAGTTTGCGCAGGCGGCTCGGGTAGGAGGCGAAGGTGATGATTTCCATCAGGATCGCCAGGCCTTCCTGGGTCACGGTCGACGAGGGCGGGCCCTTGGACAGGAAGGTGCAGATCGGCTGGTTCAGGCCGTTCAGCGTGGTGCCCACGTGCACCAGGCCCTCGTGGACTTCCAGGGCGCGCACATCGCGATCGTTGAACAGCGCGTCGGCGCGGATCTTGATGTAGTCGGCGCCGGCCGCAGCGTCGGCGACGATACCGTCGGACTCGAAGACCCGGATGGTTTCCTCGGCTTCGCCGAAGACCTTGTTCAGCCGGCTTTGCAGCAGGTTGACGGCGTCCTTGGCGCTCAGGGTCTTGGGTTCGTCCTTGAGGTCGCCGCGGCCGTCGATGTTGTTCAGGTAATCGGAAAGCATCAGACCGAGGTCGGCCAGGGTCGGGTCGCCGGCATGGAAAGCGTCGGAGGCGGCGCCGTAGAGTTCCTGGGAAATCAGCCCGAAATCCTCGGTGCCCCGAGCCTCGAGCATCCGCACCACCATGCGGTATTCCTTGCACATGCGGCGCATGATCTGCCCGACCGGATTGAACTGGCCCAGTTGCCGGGTGATGTCGCGCTCGATGTTCTGGAACTCCAGCTTCACCGCGCTGGAGTCGAAAGACAGCGGCCGGCCGGCATAGTAAGCACGGTCCACCGCCGGCATTTCCTTGCCCTTGGCCTTGAGGAAACCTTTGCGGATGTTCTCATCCCACTTCACCGCATCCAGTACCCGGATCGGCGTTTGCGCCAGCACAATGCGATCGGACAAGGTGCGTATCGTCTGCTGGTAATCGTCCACCCCAAACTCCTGTTAAAACGTCTGTACCGCGTTTACTTGCCTGAGCGCTGGAAGCGCGCCGCCTCGACGAACACGTCGGAGTTGGCGGGATCGTCCAGATAGGCAAAGACCTGTGGCAGCGGGCTGTCGATCAGCACGCCTTCGCCGTCCTTGGTATCGAACAGCTGGCCCTGCAGGACGTTCTGTCCGCGGGCCTGATTGATCTGCTCGAGATCGAGCTGGTAGAGCACCAGTTCGTGCTTGTCGGTCAACTCGAAACCGGCGATGGTGAAGTGCCCGCCAAGCGCCTGCGGCACCGCCGCCGAGAGGTACCAGCGGCTGCCATGACGGGACACGGTGAACTCGTAGGTGTCGTGCTGCTGCGGTTTGCCCTTGGCGGACGTGACGGCCTTGTAGCGGTTGTCGCCGATACGGCTCAACTGCAAGGTCAACGGTTCGCCCCAGGCATCCTTGCTGGTCCATTTGCCCAGCAACGCCGCGGGCGCCGCCTGATCGGCCGGCAAAGGGTCCTTGAAGGACACCAGGCAACCGCTGAGCAGCAGGAACGACAAGGCGATCACGACACGCCAGGCTTTCATTCGACACTCCCTTCGCGCCAATCGATGGCAGGCCACACCGGCCTGCTACAGGGACCGCATCACACCGAATCCAGTACCAGGTGCATGTACCGGGTGAGGATTCCCAGCATGTCTTCCTCGGCCTGGGGCTCTGCGCCGTTGAGCAGGCCCTGATATTCCATCCGTCCGATTATAGCCGTCAACACTTTGGCATCCTGTTGCGGCTCGCGCGAACCCAGGACCTGGAAAAACTGGCAAGTGCCGTGCAGCAAGATCTGCTGGTGGGAACGCACCAGCAGCGCCAGGCGCGGATTGAGCAGGGCTTCCTGGCGAAACGCCTGTTCAGCCATCAGGTGCTCGCGGCGGTTATGCAATTGCCGTTGCACGTAGTCGGCGGTCAGGCGGGCGATGTCATCGGCCAGTTGCGCGCGGGAGTCCGGGCTGCCGTCGCCATAGGCGACCATTTCCCGCAGCAGGCCTTCGTTGTTGGCCCAGAGCTTGGCCATGAAAGCGGCGCTGCGCTCCACGTATTGGGCGAAGGTATCGGTGAGCAGGTCATCGATATCCTTGAAGTAGTAGGTGGTGGCCGACAGCGGCACCCCGGCCTCGGCGGCTACCGCACGATGGCGCACGGCACGCACGCCGTCGCGCACGACAATACGCATGGCCGCGTCGAGAATATCCTGGCGACGTTGCTCACTGCCCTGTCGGCTGGCCTTGCGGCCCTGGTACTGAACACTTTCAGCGACCGCAGTGGCGATGCCAGCTGCACCTTCTTGAGCAATTGCACGGTTCACGACAGGTATTCCTCTCACATAAAAAATGAAAAAAGCAGTACGTCAGTGCCACACAGACAATAAAAAGCCGCCTGTTAGCGGCGGCTTCTTGTTCAACAGCGTTACGCTTGCGGCCGCATGTGCGGGAACAGGATCACGTCGCGGATCGACGGGGAGTTGGTCAGCAGCATCACCAGACGGTCGATACCGATACCTTCGCCAGCCGTCGGCGGCATGCCGTACTCCAGGGCGCGAACGAAGTCGGCATCGTAATGCATGGCTTCGTCGTCACCGGCGTCCTTGTCGGCCACCTGGGCCATGAAACGCTCGGCCTGGTCTTCCGCGTCATTCAACTCGGAGTAGGCGTTGGCGATTTCGCGGCCGCCGATGAACAGCTCGAAACGGTCGGTCACGTTAGGGTTCTCGTCGTTGCGACGGGCCAGCGGCGACACCTCGAACGGGTACTGGGTAATGAAGTGCGGCTGTTCCAGCTTGTGCTCGACCAGTTCCTCGAAAATCATCACCTGCAGTTTGCCCAGGCCTTCGAAACCGAGCACTTTGGCCCCGGCCTTCTTGGCGATGGCGCGGGCCTTATCGATGTCGTTCAGATCATCGGCAGTCAGCTCGGGGTTGTACTTGAGGATCGAGTCGAACACTGACAGGCGGGCGAACGGCTCGCCGAAGTGGAACACCTTGTCGCCGTACGGCACGTCGGTGCTGCCCAGGACCAACTGCGCCAGCTCGCGGAACAGTTCTTCGGTCAGGTCCATGTTGTCTTCGTAGTCGGCGTAGGCCTGGTAGAACTCCAACATGGTGAATTCAGGGTTGTGGCGGGTCGAAACGCCTTCGTTCCGGAAGTTGCGGTTGATTTCGAAGACTTTCTCGAAACCACCGACCACCAGGCGCTTGAGGTACAGCTCCGGCGCGATGCGCAGGAACATTTCCATGTCCAGGGCGTTGTGGTGAGTCTCGAACGGTTTGGCCGCCGCGCCGCCGGGAATGGTCTGCAGCATCGGCGTTTCCACTTCCAGGAAGTCGCGTTGCATCAGGAAGCTGCGGATGTGGGCGATGACTTGCGAACGCACGCGGAAAGTCTGGCGCACGTCTTCGTTGACGATCAGGTCGACATAGCGCTGGCGATAGCGCTGCTCGGTGTCGGTCAGGCCGTGGTGCTTGTCCGGCAGCGGGCGCAGCGACTTGGTCAGCAGGCGCACCTGGGTCATCTCGACGTACAGGTCGCCCTTGCCGGAACGGGCCAGGGTACCTTCCGCGGCGATGATGTCGCCCATGTCCCAGGTTTTCACCGCGGCCAGGGTTTCTTCGGACAGGGTCTTGCGGTTGACGTAGACCTGGATGCGCCCGGTCATGTCCTGGATCACCATGAACGAACCACGGTTGAGCATGATGCGACCGGCAACCTTGACCGGGATTGCAGCCTCGGCCAGCTCTTCCTTGGTCTTGTCCGCGTACTGCTTCTGCAGGTCATTGCAGTAGTTGTCGCGGCGGAAGTCGTTGGGGAAGGCATTGCCCTTGGCGCGCTCGGCGGCAAGCTTTTCCTTGCGCAGGGCGATCAGGGTGTTTTCTTCCTGTTGCAGGGCCTGGTCGAGTTGTAGGTCGCTCATGTCTTTAAAATTTCCATCACAGGTTCGTTGCCCCCGGCCTTGGGCCGGGGATCGCGGGCCAGCCTCGCTCCTACAGAAGCGCGCCGCGCCCGCGGCATGGGTGTCGCGGCTTAGAGCCCGGACTTCAGGCTGGCCACCAGGTATTCGTCGATATCGCCGTCGAGCACCTTGTCACAGTCGCTGCGTTCGATGTTGGTACGCAGATCCTTGATCCGCGAAGCATCGAGCACGTACGAACGGATCTGGTGACCCCAGCCGATGTCGGACTTGGTGTCTTCCAGCGCCTGGGAAGCAGCGTTGCGTTTCTGCATCTCCTGCTCGTACAACTTGGCCCGCAGCATTTTCATGGCGGTGTCCTTGTTGGCGTGCTGGGAACGTTCGTTCTGGCAGCTGACCACAGTGTTGGTCGGTACGTGGGTGATACGTACGGCCGAGTCGGTGGTGTTTACGTGCTGACCGCCGGCACCCGAGGAACGATAGGTGTCGATCCGCAAGTCTGCCGGGTTGATTTCGATTTCCACCTTGTCGTCGATTTCCGGCGAAACGAATACCGCGGAGAACGAGGTGTGGCGACGGGCGCCGGAGTCGAACGGGCTCTTGCGCACCAGGCGGTGCACGCCGATCTCGGTACGCAGCCAGCCAAAGGCGTACTCGCCCTTGATGTGCACGGTGGCGCCCTTGATGCCGGCGACCTCGCCTTCGGACAGTTCCATGATGGTGGCGTCGAAGCCGCGCTTGCTGGCCCAGCGCAGGTACATGCGCAGCAGGATGTTGGCCCAGTCCTGGGCTTCGGTGCCGCCGGAGCCGGCCTGGATGTCCAGGTAAGCGTTGTTCATGTCCATCTCGCCGCTGAACATGCGACGGAATTCCAGCTTGGCCAGGGCCTCGTCGAGACGGGCCAGCTCGGCGACCACGTCGCCTACCGCGCCTTCGTCGTTTTCTTCGACGGCCATCTCCAGCAGGTCGCGGCAATCGGCCAGGCCACCGGACAGCTCGTCCAGGGTCTCGACGATCTGCGCCAGCGCAGACCGCTCGCGGCCCAGTTCCTGGGCGTATTCGGGTTTGTTCCAGACGTTCGGATCTTCAAGCTCGCGATTGACTTCAGTCAGACGCTCATGCTTTTGATCGTAGTCAAAGATACCCCCGAATAGTTTCGGAGCGCTCGGACAGGTCCTTGATAGTGTTAAGGATCGGGTTGATTTCCATGGCAGGCAGCACTCGTTGGCGAACTTTTGAAAGCCGGCGAGTATAACGTAATCACGCTGGCGCGGCAGCCCGCCTGGCGGCTTTAGGCCCCTGCGACAGCGGTTTTTTTCACTCTATTCCCACCTGGTTGCGGCCATTGTGCTTGGCCAGATACAGGCCCTTGTCGGCCGCCGAGATCAATTGCCGGTAGCTGGTGCTCGGCTGCGGCGTCATGGTCGAGAGACCGATGCTGATGGTCAGGCTGGCGTCTTCGGTCGGCGCAATGTGCGGGATTTTCAGCGCGGCGACGGTCTGGCGCAGTTTCTCGGCCACCAGCCGCGCGCCGCCAGGCGAGGTGTTCGGTAATACCAGGGCGAACTCCTCCCCGCCATACCGTGCTGGCAAGTCCGACGGTCGGCTGCTGGCATCGCGGATCGCCGTCGCCACCTTGCGCAAGGCTTCATCGCCCTCCAGGTGGCCGAAGTTGTCGTTGTACGACTTGAAGTAGTCGACATCGATCATCAACAGCGACAGCTGGGTCTGGTCGCGCATTGCCCGGCGCCACTCCAGCTCCAGGTACTCGTCGAAGTGCCGGCGGTTGGACAATCCGGTCAGGCCATCGGAGTTCATCAGGCGTTGCAGCACCAGGTTGGTGTCGAGCAATTGCTGCTGGCTGACGCGTAGCGCGCGGTAGGCCGCATCCCGCTGCAACAGGGTCATATAGGAACGCGAGTGGTAGCGGATACGCGCCACCAGCTCGATGTTGTCCGGTAGCTTGACCAGATAGTCGTTGGCCCCGGCGGCAAAGGCCGCGCTCTTGATCAGCGGGTCTTCCTTGGTCGAAAGCACGATGATCGGGATGTTCTGGGTCGCCGGGTGGTTGCGGTACTCACGCACCAGCGTCAACCCGTCCAGCCCCGGCATCACCAGGTCTTGTAGGATCACCGTCGGCTTGATGCGGATCGCCTGGGCAATGGCCTGGTGAGGGTCGGCGCAAAAATGGAAGTCGATGTTTTCTTCATTCGCCAACCCACGCCGCACAGCCTCGCCGATCATTGCCTGGTCGTCGACCAGTAGCACCATCGCAGCATTTTCATCGGTCTTGAAATCGTCGAGCTGTAAATCATTCATGGGTTGTCACCTGAGTTGCTACCTGGCCAGGACAGCTGCGTTTGTCGGTCATTTGGCAAATATCTCCAGCAATCGTGGAGCGATCTTGTCCAGTGGGCGAATCTCTACAGCGGCATTGATGGCAGCGGCCGCCTTGGGCATGCCATACACCGCACTACTATTCTGGTCCTGGGCGATGGTCAGATAACCTTGATCGCGCATCAGTTTCAGGCCCTGGGCGCCGTCGCGCCCCATACCGGTCAGCAGTACGCCAACCGCGTCGCCATTCCAGTAGCTGGCGACGCTTTCAAAAAATACATCGATCGACGGCCGATAGATCTCGTTTACCGGCTCGGCGGTGTACGCCAGGGTGCCGTTCTTCAAGAGACGGATATGGTGGTTGGTCCCAGCCAGCAGCACCGTCCCGCTCTGCGGCGGCTCGCCTTCGCGGGCCAGGCGCACCTTCAGCCCGGAGGCACTGCTGAGCCATTCGGCCATGCCCGCGGCGAACACTTGGTCGACGTGCTGCACCAGCACGATGGCGGCTGGGAACTGCGCCGGCAAGCCTTTGAGCAGCACCTCCAGCGCCGCCGGCCCACCGGCGGACGAACCGATCGCCACCAGGCCCTGGCGTTGCGCCATGGTGCGTAACGGCACCGGCACCGAACGCACCCGGTTGCCACGCTGCTGGCCGATCAGCCAGCCGATATTGAGAATCTTGCGCAGCAGGGGCGCCGCCGCTTCCTGCGCATTGCCGGCCCCCAGGGCCGGTGTATCGACCACATCCAGCGCGCCATGTCCCATCGCTTCGAATACCCGATGCACGTTCTGCTGGCGGTCCACCGTGACGATCACAATGGCGCAGGGGGTTTCCGCCATGATCCTGCGAGTCGCCTCGACGCCGTCCATCACCGGCATGATCAGGTCCATCAGGATCAGGTCGGGCGTCAACTGCGCGCAGTACTCGACCGCCTCGGCGCCATTGGTCGCGACCCACACCACTTCATGCGTGGGCTCGAAGGCCAGCGCCCTGCGCAGGGCTTCCACAGCCATGGGCATGTCATTGACGATCGCGATTTTCATGCCCGCGCTCCCCCAATCAGCTCCACCACCGCATCCAGCAGGGCGTCATCATGGAAACTGGCTTTGGCTAGATAATAGTCGGCTCCGGCATCCAGTCCACGGCGCCGGTCCTCTTCGCGATCCTTGTAGGAAACTACCATCACCGGCAACGACTGCAGGCGACTGTCACGACGCAGAAGTGTAACCAATTCAATCCCATCCATTCGGGGCATATCGATATCGGTGATCAGCAGGTCGAAGTCTTCCGAACGCAGAGCGTTCCAGCCATCCATGCCATCGACGGCGACCGCTACGTCATAACCACGGTTGAGTAAAAGCTTGCGTTGCAACTCGCGTACCGTCAGCGAGTCGTCGACCACCAGGATGCGCTTGCGCACGGTTTCGGCCTGCTGGCGGTCGCGGCGCGCGATGCGCTCCAGGCGGCCGGTATTGAGCAGCTTGTCCACCGAACGCAGCATGTCCTCGACATCGACGATCAGCACCACCGAGCCATCGTCGAGCAAGGCCCCGGCGGAAATGTCCTGGACCTTGCCCAGGCGATCGTCCAGCGGCAGCACCACCAGGGTCCGCTCGCCGATAAAGCGCTCGACCGCCACGCCATAGACCGTATCGCGCTCGCGAATCACCACGACCTTGAGCGTCGAGTCATTGCTCTGCGCCGCCGGGCGGTTCAATAACTGGCTGGCCGCAACCAGGCCGACATGCCGGCCCTCGTGCCAGAAGTGCTGGCGACCTTCGAGCTGGACGATGTCGTCGGGCTCCAGGTCGCACATGCGTTCAATATGCGCCAGCGGGAAGGCATAGGCCTCCTCACCGACTTCCACCACCAGGCTGCGCACCACCGACAGGGTCAAGGGCACTTCCAGGTGGAAACGGCTGCCACGCCCCGCCACCTGCTCCAACTGCACCGCGCCGCGCAGC
Organism: Pseudomonas chlororaphis; assembly: GCF_001921865.1. GTDB lineage: Bacteria > Pseudomonadota > Gammaproteobacteria > Pseudomonadales > Pseudomonadaceae > Aquipseudomonas > Aquipseudomonas chlororaphis_D. Next base: position 480,900 of record NZ_MSCT01000005.1, on the reverse strand, counting down.
TGGCGCACCATGTGCTGCACCGCGTCCAGGCCGACTCCGCGCCCGGACACCTCGGTCACCTTGTCCCGCAGGCTGAAGCCCGGCAGGAACAGGAACGTCAGCAATTCTTCCTCGCTCAACTGGGCAGCGGTCTCGGCCGGAGACAACTGACGCTCGACGATGCTCTGGCGCACCCGCTCCAGGTCGACGCCGTTGCCATCGTCGATCAGTTCCAGCACCAGCAAACCGGCCTGGTGCGACGCCCGCAGGCGGATCAGGCCCTCGGCCGGCTTGCCCGCCAACAGCCGCTGCTCGGGCATTTCGATGCCATGGTCGACGGCATTGCGCAACAGGTGGGTCAGCGGCGCTTCGAGCTTTTCCAGCACGTCGCGATCGACCTGGGTCTTCTCGCCCTCGACCTCCAGGCGCACCTGCTTGCCCAAGCTGCGGCCCAGGTCGCGGACCATCCGTACCTGGCCCACCAGCACATCGGCGAACGGCCGCATGCGACAAGCCAGCGCAGTGTCGTAGAGCACCTGGGCGCGCTGGCTGGCCTGCCAGCCGAACTCGTCGAGCTCGGCGGTTTTCTCGGTCAGCAACTGCTGGGATTCCGCCAACAGGCGCCGCGCGTCTTCCAGGGCTTCCAGGGCTTCCAGGCCTAATACCTGTTCCTTGAGATGGGCGTTGAGGTTTTCCAGGGCACGCAGGCCGTTGCTCTGCATGCGCTTAAGGCGCTGCAAAGTGGCCAGGTAGGGTTTCAGGCGCTGGGTCTCCACCAGCGACTTGCTCGACAAGTCGAGCAGGCTGTTCAAACGCTCGGCCGTGACCCGCAGGACCCGCTCGCCGCCTTCGGCCAGCTTCTTGCCCCGGGCCAGAGCCGCCGTCGGCGCCTCCAGCGGCAATTCCTGCGGCATCTCGAACGACGAGGGCTGCACGTCGCCAACCGGCTCGAGCGGCGCCGCCTCCAACTGCGGCTCGACCATCGGCGGCAGGTCCGGCTCGATCCTGGGCAAGGCAATATCCGGCGCCACGCCCGTACCGTTGCTCAACTGCTCCATGAGCGCCACGTAGGCGTCGATGTCGTGCTGGCCCACCGTATTGCCCGGCGTGGCGATACGCATCAGAAAGTCAGTACCTTGCAACAGCGCATCGATATGCTCGGGACGCAGCAGCAATCGCCCTTCCTGGGCACTGACCAGGCAATCTTCCATCACGTGGGCGACGCTGACGCCGGCGTCGACCCCGACGATCCGCGCCGCACCCTTGAGCGAGTGGGCGGCGCGCATGCAGGCTTCCAGCTGGTCGGCCAGGGTCGGGTCGCGCTCCAGCGCCAGCAGGCCGGCACTGAGCACTTGGGTCTGGGCTTCGGCCTCCAGGCTGAAAAGCTCCAGCAGCGATGCGTCGCGCATTTGATCGGGGGTCATGTCAGGCTCCGGGTCACGGCGGACAACAGCTGTTCTTCGTCCAGCCAACGCAGGCTGCGACCCCGCCACTGCAGGACGCCACGGGTGTACTTGGCGCTGGCCTGCTGGCCGGAAACCGTGGCGGCGTGCAGGGTCCGCTCGTCGATGCCGTGGATACCCTCCACCTCGTCCACCGGCACCACCACCGGGCCGCCCTGGGCGGCGATGATCAGCATGCGCGGCATGACCCGCGTCCCCGAAGCCGCCGCGCCAGAGGTGTCCAGCCCCAGCAGTTCCACCAGCGACAGGCACGCCACCAGCGCGCCGCGCACATTCGCCACGCCCAGCAGGGCCCGCGAGCGCTGGTGCGGCAAGGAATGGATCGCCTGCAACGGCGCCACTTCCACCAGGCAGCGGGTGGCGATGCCCAGCCACTCTTCACCCAGGCGAAACATCAACAGCGAACGGGTGGCAACATCCGTGTCGACCTCGGCCACCGCTTGCTCATGGTGCTCTTGCTGCAACGCATAACGGTCGAGCAGGCGGGTGGCCGCAGCGGAATACACCGAGCAGTTGCGGCAATGCACATGCTCGACCAGCAACGGGCAACTCTTGTCGCCGTGGATACCGATACGGTTCCAGCAATCGTCGATGGCTTGCGCATCCTCGTGGGTCACGTTCAACGAAACAGAACCGCTCATGATTTACGCTCACTGTCTGCTGCGCGTCCGCTGCGGGCCGCACGCTCCTGCAATCGGCGGGCGCCAGCAGCGTCGCCCTGGGACGCCAGCAAGGCCCCCAGGTGCGCCAGCGCCTCGGCGTGCTGCGGATCCAGGTACAGGGCCTTGCGATAGAACCCCTGGGCTTCCAGGGCACTGCCAGCCACGTCGCTGAGCAGTCCCAGCCAATAGAACACCTGCGCCACCGGTTCATGGGTCTGCAGGTAATGCTCGCAGGCCGCCCGGGCCTCAGCGCTTTTGCCTTCGTTGGCCAGCGCCGCGATGCTTGCCAACAAGGTCGCGGCATCGCTGGCCGGCTGGGCCGGCGCGGGGCTAGGGCTCGCTTCCGGGCTCGACAAGGCGCTGGCAAACGGCCGGCTGCGCGGAGGCGGCGTAATGCTGCGCACCGGCTGGCGCACCGGCAACGGACTGGGGACGAAGGCCGGCATCGGTACCGGCTCGGGTTCGGTATGCCGGCTGAACGCGAAAGACTGGGGCACGCCGATCGAACGCATGCCCAGGCGCCCCAGCAGGCTGCCTTCGGCCGGGCCGATGAACAGCACGCCGTCCACATGCGTCAGGCGCTTGAGCACCTCGAACACCTGGCGCTGGGTCGGCTGGTCGAAATAGATCAGCAGGTTGCGACAGAAGACAAAATCGTAGGGTGGTTCATTGGCCAGCAGGGCCGGGTCCAGGAGGTTGCCGACCTGCAACCGGACCTGTTCGCGCACCCGCTCGCCGAGGCTGTAGCGCTCGTCTTCGGCGGTGAAATGCCGCTCGCGAAAATCGGTGTGCTGGCCACGAAAGGAGTTCTTGCCGTACACCGCGTGCCTGGCCCGCTCGACCGACAGTGGGCTGACATCGAAGCCCTCGACCTTGAACTGATGAGGCGCCAGCCCGGCATCGAGCAGGGCCATGGCAATGGAGTACGGCTCCTCGCCGGTGGAACACGGCAGGCTGAGGATACGCAGCGCGCGCATGCCCTTGAGTTCGGCAAGCCGCGAAAGCGCCAGCCGGGCCAGGGTCGCGAACGACTCCGGGTAGCGGAAAAACCAGGTTTCCGGAACGATCACCGCCTCGATCAGGGCCTGCTGCTCGTCCCGCGAACCTTGCAGGGTCTGCCAGTAGTGGTCGGCGCTGAGCGCCTTCTGGGCAATGCTGCGCTGGCGCACCGCGCGCTCGATGATCGCCGGGCCCACCGAGGCCACGTCCAGGCCGATGCGCTCCTTGAGGAAATCGAAAAATCGCTGGTCGCTGCTCATGACGACTCCCCGAGCGACGAAGGCTCGAGCGGCGGCGAGGGAAACAGCAGCGCACGGACCTCGGCATCCAGCAGATCATCGACCCGCACCCACTGCAGCAGTCCCTGGGCATCTTCGTAGACCGGGCCCAGGTAGGGCGCATTGCGGTTATCCAGACCGTAAGCCTTGAAGGCCTGCGGGTTGCACCGCAGGGTATCGGTGGCCTGTTCGAGGATCAGCCCCAGCAACCGCGCAGGGTGTTCGGCCGGCTGGCGGTAATGCACCAGCACCAGCCGTGTGCTGGTGCGCTCCTGGGCCGGTTCGCCAAAGGTCAGGGCGCTCAGGTCGAGCACCGGCACCACCGCGCCGCGATGGGCGAAGATCCCGGCGACCCAGCTCGGCGCCCGGGGAATCGGCTTGAGTTGCAGGCGCGGCAATACCTCGGCCACCTCGACGGCCTGCAAGGCATAACGTTCGGTGCCGATGCGGAACACCAGGAACAGCGCGTCTTTCGTCGCCGTCGCCGCGCCGCGTTTGGCTGCGAGCTCGTTCATCAGACTTTGAAACGCGAGACGCCGCTGCGCAGCCCCACCGCCACCTGGCTCAGTTCATCGATGGCGAAACTGGCCTGGCGCAGCGACTCGACGGTCTGGCTGCTGGCATCGCCCAACTGCACCAGGGCATGGTTGATCTGCTCGGCGCCGGTGGCCTGGGCCTGCATGCCTTCGTTGACCATCAACACCCGCGGCGCCAGCGCCTGGACCTGATGGATGATCTGCGACAGCTGCTCGCCGACCTGCTGCACCTCGGCCATGCCGCGGCGCACTTCTTCGGAGAACTTGTCCATGCCCATGACCCCGGCCGATACCGCCGACTGGATCTCGCGCACCATCTGCTCGATGTCGTACGTGGCGACCGCGGTCTGGTCCGCCAGGCGCCGCACTTCGGTGGCGACCACGGCGAACCCGCGACCGTATTCGCCGGCTTTCTCGGCTTCGATCGCGGCGTTGAGCGACAGCAGGTTGGTCTGGTCGGCGACCTTGACGATGGTCACCACCACCTGATTGATGTTGCCGGCCTTCTCGTTGAGGATCGCCAGCTTGGCGTTGACCAGGTCGGCGGCGCCCATCACCGAATGCATGGTGTCTTCCATCCGCGCCAGGCCCTGCTGGCCGGAACCGGCCAGCACTGAGGCCTGGTCGGCCGCGCTGGAGACTTCGGTCATGGTGCGGACCAGATCCTTGGAAGTGGCGGCGATCTCCCGGGAAGTCGCACCGATTTCGGTGGTGGTGGCCGCGGTCTCGGTGGCCGTGGCCTGTTGCTGCTTGGAGGTGGCGGCAATCTCGGTGACCGAGGTGGTGACCTGGACCGAGGAACGCTGCGCCTGGGAAACCAGGGAGTTGAGCTCGGTCATCATGTCGTTGAAGCCGGTTTCCACGGCGCCGAATTCGTCCTTGCGCTCCAGGTTCAGGCGACCGGTCAGGTCGCCCGTACGCATCACCTCGAGGATCTGCACGATACGGTTCATCGGCGACATGATCGCGCGCATCAGCAACAGGCCGCACAGGCCGGCCACCAGCACAGCCACCAGCAGGGAAACGCCCATGCTGATCTTGGCGGCGGCCACGGCAGCGTCGATCTGCGCCGCCGCCGAGTCGGCCACGCCCTTGTTTTCGTCGATGATGTCGTTGAGCTTCATCCGCCCGGTTACCCAGGCAGGTGTCAGTTGTTCATTGAACAAGCGCACCGCCTCGTCTTCCTTGTTGCGCACATGCAGGTCGAGCACGGCGGCCTGGACCTTGAGGAATTGCTCGTGCAACTTCTCGAAGGCCTCGAATTCGCTCTGGTCTTGCCGGGTGGTGATGGTGTCTTTATAGCTGGCCAGGTATTGCTGCAGACGCTGCTCGAAACCCTTGAAGTCCGCCTCGTCCTTGGCGGTGATCCCCTGGCCTTCCTTCAAGCCGATAAGTTCCTGGGTATGCAGGTAACTATCGACCCACGCACCGCGAATCATGGAACTGAAATAGCTCCCGGGAATGGCGTCGGAACGCATGCGCTCTTCACCCGCCTCGATCTTCAACAGGCGGGAGTACGAGGCTATGACCATCAGCAGCATGATGGCGATAATCACCGCAAAGCTCGCCAAAATGCGTTGGCGCAACGTCCAGTTCTTCACAGTCAGTCCTCGGGGCCATTCAAATGGTGGGGAGTATAGCCGAGGGCGTGCCATCATTAATCAGCGTGTTGCGCACCACGTCTCACTCAGAGCGAAGAGAAGAGCCGCTCTGGAGGGCTACTTTCCGTCAGATGAGCCGAGCGCCGCCAGTGATGATTCGGCAGAAGCAGATGGTATTTCAGCCATCGCAAAGGGCGCGCAGGACTTTCTCCACCGCGCGCCCGCGGCGCATCAAAGATTGGCCTGGCGAATCTGTTTTTCCAGCTCCAGCTTCAACCCCGGCTCCAGCTTGAGCTGGCGGGCCAGTTCATCCAGGTAAGCCTTCTCCATGAAGTTTTCCTCGTCCACCAGCATCACGCTGGCGACGTACATTTCCGCGGCCATTTCCGGGGTGCCGGCGGCCCGCGCCACATCCGCCGGGTCCAGCGGCTTGTTGAGTTCGGCATGCAGCCAGCGCTGCAATTCCTGGTCGTTGTCCAGGCGGGCGAACTCGCCTTCGATCAGGGCACGCTCGCGCTCGTCGATATGGCCGTCGGCCTTGGCCGCGGCCACCAGCGCCTTGAGAATCGCCTGGCTGTGCTGCTCCACCTGCGGCGCCGGCAGGCGGTCGAGGGTCTGCGGCTCGACCTTGGGCGCACCGGCCTGCTGGGCCTGCCAGTTGCCGTAGGCCTTGTAGGCGATCACGCCCAGCGCCGCCAGGCCGCCGTACGTCAGGGCCTTGCCGCCGAACTGGCGGGCTTTCTTGTTGCCCAGCAGCAAGCCCATGGCCCCGGCGGCGAGCGCCCCGCCGCCGGCCCCGGACAACAGGCTGCCCAGGCCGCCCGAGCCACCGCCAAGCAACCCGCCCAAGGCGCCCTTTTCGACGCCGGATGCCTTGTTCTGCTGCGCCCCGGCCTTGTTCTGCAACAGATCCTGGCCGGACTTGAGCAATTGATCGAGCAATCCACGGGTGTTCATCCAAACCTCCAGCAACTTGAGTTGAGCGAATCGATTAAGGCCACCAGCCTAGATCGAAGTGCCGCGCCGCTGGGCCTCAGTGTGCTTCCAGATGTTGCTTCCCCGGCATGCTCTCGCGCCCGGACAGCCCTTCGATTAAAAAGATATACACTCGAAAAAATCGAAAAAACGCCTGCCCGGTGATTACCCATGATGACCTTGCGCCAGATCCGACACTTCATCGCCGTGGCCGAGACCGGCTCGATCTCGGCCGCGGCCCAGGCCGTGTTCATTTCCCAGTCGACCCTGACCCTGGCGATCCAGCAGCTCGAACAGGAAATCGGCGTCAGCCTGTTCAACCGCCATGCCAAGGGCATGACCCTGACCCACCAGGGCCATCAGTTCCTGCGTCAGGCGCACCTGATCCTGGCCACGGTGGACAACGCCAAGCGCAGCCTGCAACAGAGCGCCGACCAGGTCGCCGGACAATTGGTCATCGGCGTGACCAGCCTGGTCTCCGGTTATTACCTGGCCGACCTGCTCACACGCTTCCAACGCGCCTGCCCCAATGTGGAGATCCGCGTGATGGAGGACGAGCGGCCCTACATCGAGCACCTGCTGGTCAGCGGCGAAATCGACATCGGGGTGCTGATCCTCTCCAACCTCGAAGACCGCCACGCCCTGCAGACCGAAGTCCTGACTCACTCCCCCCACCGCCTGTGGCTGCCGGCCCAGCACCCGCTGCTGGAGCACGACAGCATCAACCTGGTGGATGTCGCCCGCGAACCGCTGATCCAGCTCAACGTCGACGAAATGGACCGCAACGCCCAACGCCTGTGGTCCGGCGCCGGCCTGCAACCGCGCATCACCTTGCGCACTGCCTCCACCGAAGCGGTACGTAGCCTGGTGGCCGCCGGGCTCGGGGTGTCGATCCAGCCGGACATGACCTACCGCCCCTGGTCGCTGGAAGGCGACATCATCGAGGCCCGGCCCATCGCCGACCTCAGCCAGACCCTCGATGTCGGCCTGGCCTGGCGCCGCGGCACGGCCCGACCGGCGCTGGTGGACCCCTTCCTCACCGTGGCCCGCGAGCAGCCCCATGGCGGGCGCAAGCCATCTATTTAATCGAACGCCACATTCAGTATTTAGAATTTGTCGAGTGCAGGCCCTGCCACTAGTCTCTGCCCATCCGTCCAGAGCAGGCCGGGCCTCCGTCACGGGAGGACCCCATGGCCACACAAGAAAAGAGAACTCGGAATATGGCTGGCGCGCAGACTCCGTTGTCCACCGCGTTGTTGATCGACGGCGAACTGGTCGCCGGCCAGGGTTTGGTCGAGCCGATCCTCAACCCGGCCACCGGCGAGGTCCTGACCCAGATCGCCGAAGCCAGCGGCGAACAGGTGGAAAGCGCGATTCTTGCCGCTCACCGTGCCTTTGCCGGCTGGTCGCGAACCACGCCCCAGCAGCGCTCGAACATTCTCCTGGCGATTGCCGAGGCGATCGAACGGCAGGCCGACCACCTGGCCCGCCTGGAATCGCTGAACTGCGGCAAGCCGCTGCACCTGGCGCGCCAGGACGACCTGGGCGCCACCGTCGACGTATTCCGCTTCTTTGCCGGCGCCGTGCGCTGCCAGACCGGCCAGCTCGCCGGCGAGTACCTGCCGGGCTACACCAGCATGGTGCGCCGCGACCCGATCGGCGTGGTGGCGTCCATCGCGCCCTGGAACTACCCGATCATGATGGCCGCCTGGAAAATCGCCCCGGCCCTGGCCGCCGGCAACACCCTGGTGTTCAAGCCGTCCGAACACACCCCACTGTCGATCCTGGCCCTGGCGCCAACCCTGGCCGAACTGCTGCCGCGCGGCGTGCTGAACATTGTCTGCGGCGGTGGCGAAGGGGTGGGCAGCCACCTGGTGAGCCATCCCAAGGTGCGCATGGTGTCGCTGACCGGCGATATCGTCACCGGGCAGAAAATTCTCCAGGCCGCCTCGAAAACCCTGAAACGCACGCACCTGGAACTGGGCGGCAAGGCACCAGTGATCGTCTGCGACGACGCCGATCTAGAGGCCGTGGTCGAGGGGGTGCGCAACTATGGCTACTACAACGCCGGCCAGGATTGCACCGCCGCGTGCCGCGTCTATGCCCAGGCCGGGATTCACGACCGGCTGGTCGCCGAGCTCGGCAGCGCCGTCGCCAGCCTGCGCTTTGCCGGCAAGCGCGATACCGACAACGAGATCGGCCCGCTGATCAGCACCCGCCAGCGCGACCGGGTGTCCAGCTTCGTCGAGCGCGCCCTGAGCCAGCCGCATATCGAACGGGTGACCGGCGCGGCCGTGCATTCGGGGCCCGGCTTCTATTACCAGCCGACCCTGCTGGCCGGCTGCCGGCAATCGGATGAAATCGTCCAGCGCGAAGTGTTCGGGCCGGTGGTCACCGTCACCCGCTTCGACGAACTGGCTCAAGCGGTGGACTGGGCCAACGACTCGGAATACGGCCTGGCGTCGTCGGTCTGGACCCAGAATCTGGACAAGGCCATGCAGGTGGCGGCGCGCCTGCAATACGGCTGCACCTGGATCAACAGCCATTTCATGCTGGCCAGCGAAATGCCCCACGGCGGCCTGAAACGCTCCGGCTACGGCAAGGACCTGTCCAGCGATTCGCTGCAGGACTACAGCGTGGTGCGACACATCATGGCGCGTCACGGCAATGACCTGGAATAACGGCACTAAGCTGATAACAAGCCCTCAGGGGCGCGCGGTACCTCGTTCGTTCACCACTGCCCCGACCATAATTTGAAGAAGAGGGTTTGCCCATGTTCGCGCACAAGACCGCATTGCTCAGTGCAATCACCACCGCCCTGCTGGCCAGCGCCAGCCTCCAGGCCGCCGAACCGCTCAAGGCCGTCGGTGCCGGCGAAGGCCAGCTGGATATCGTGGCCTGGCCCGGCTACATCGAACGGGGCGAGAGCGACAAGAATTACGACTGGGTGACCGGCTTCGAGCAGGAAACCGGGTGCAAGGTCAACGTCAAGACCGCGGCCACCTCCGACGAGATGGTCAGCCTGATGGCCAAGGGCGGCTACGACCTGGTCACCGCGTCCGGCGACGCCTCCCTGCGTCTGATCGTCGGCAAGCGCGTACAGCCGATCAATACCGCGCTGATCCCCAACTGGAGCGGCATCGACCCGCGCCTCAAGGACGCGCCCTGGTACGTGGTCGGCAAGCAGACCTACGGCACGCCCTACCAGTGGGGCCCGAACGTGCTGATGTACAACACCAACGTGTTCAAGCAGCCACCGACCAGCTGGAGCGTGCTGTTCACCGCGCAGAACCTGCCGGACGGCAAGCCCAACAAGGGCCGCGTACAAGCCTACGACGGGCCGATCTACATCGCCGACGCGGCGCTGTACCTCAAGGCGACCCAACCGGAGCTGGCTATCCAGAACCCCTACGAACTGACCGAAGCCCAGTACAAGGCGGTGCTCGACCTGCTGCGCGCCCAGCAGCCGCTGATCCACCGCTACTGGCACGACGCGACGGTGCAGATGAGCGACTTCAAGAACGAAGGCGTGGCGGCCGCCAGCTCCTGGCCGTATCAGGTCAACGGCCTGATCGCCGAGAAACAGCCGATTGCCTCGACCATTCCCAAGGAAGGCGCCACCGGCTGGGCCGACACCACCATGCTGCATGCCGAAGCCAAGCACCCCAACTGCGCCTACAAGTGGATGGACTGGTCGCTCAAGCCCAAGGTCCAGGGCGACGTCGCCGCCTGGTTCGGCTCGCTGCCGGCGGTACCGGCGGCCTGCAAGGAAAGCCAGCTTCTAGGCGCCGAAGGCTGCAAGACCAACGGTTTCGACCAGTTCGACAAGATCGCCTTCTGGAAAACCCCGCAGGCCGAGGGAGGCAAGTTCGTGCCCTATAGCCGCTGGACCCAGGACTACATCGCGATCATGGGAGGTAGATAAGCCTGTAGCCGCTGCCGCAGGCTGCGATAAGGCCGAAGGCCTTCAGCGATCTCAAGATCCTGCGCCCCTGCGGGGCGATCGCAGCCTTCGGCAGCGGCTACACAACCTTCGCCACCCCACCTGATCCCGCGCTTTCCCGGAGCACCGCACCATGACGCTTGCAGTCCAGTTCACCAACGTTTCCCGGCAGTTCGGCGAGGTGAAGGCCGTTGACCGGGTGTCCATCGATATCCAGGACGGCGAGTTCTTTTCCATGCTCGGCCCTTCCGGCTCGGGCAAGACCACCTGCCTGCGCCTGATCGCCGGTTTCGAACAGCCCAGCGCCGGCTCGATCCGCATCCACGGGGCCGAGGCCGCGGGCCTGCCGCCCTACCAGCGCGACGTCAATACCGTGTTCCAGGACTACGCGCTGTTTCCCCACATGAACGTGCGCGACAACGTGGCCTACGGCCTGAAAGTCAAAGGCGTCGCCAAGGCCGAGCGCTTCGAGCGCGCCGAAGAGGCCCTGGCCATGGTGGCCCTGGGCGGTTATGGCGAACGCAAGCCGGCGCAGTTGTCCGGCGGCCAGCGCCAACGCGTGGCCCTGGCCCGGGCGCTGGTCAACCGGCCGCGGGTATTGCTGCTCGACGAGCCCCTGGGCGCGCTGGACCTGAAGCTGCGCGAACAGATGCAGGGCGAGTTGAAGAAGCTGCAACGCCAGCTCGGTATCACCTTCATTTTCGTCACCCACGACCAGACCGAGGCGCTGTCGATGTCCGACCGCGTGGCGGTGTTCAACAAGGGCCGCATCGAGCAGGTCGACAGCCCGCGCAACCTGTACATGAAGCCGGCCACCACCTTCGTCGCCGAGTTCGTCGGCACCTCCAACGTGATCCGCGGCGAGCTGGCCGAACGACTGAGCGGCAGCCCCCTGGCGTTCTCGATCCGCCCGGAACACGTGCGTTTCGCCGAAGGTCCGCTGCCCAGCCACGAGATCGAAGTCAGCGGCCTGCTGCACGATATCCAGTACCAGGGCAGCGCCACCCGCTACGAGCTGCGCCTGGACAACGGCCAGACCCTGAGCATCAGCCAGGCCAACAACCAATGGCTGGACAGCGGCGTCCAGCACCAGCCGGGGCAACGCCTCAACGCCCGCTGGGCCCGCGAGGCGATGGTCGCGCTGAGCGACACCGCGGCGAGCGGGGTGTGAGATGAACACCCTGGCGATCAGTTCTTCCAACACCGGCGGCTCGCCGCTGCGGCGCTTTTCCAACCTGCTGTACCGGCGGCCGAACCTGTACCTGTCGCTGCTGCTGGTGCCGCCGCTGATCTGGTTCGGCGCGATTTACCTGGGGTCCTTGCTGACCCTGCTCTGGCAAGGGTTCTACACCTTCGACGACTTCACCATGGCGGTCACCCCGGAGCTGACCCTGGCCAACTTCACCGCGCTGTTCCAGCCGTCGAACTTCGACATCATCCTGCGCACCCTGAGCATGGCCATCGTCGTGTCGCTCGCCAGCGCCATGGTCGCCTTCCCCATCGCCTACTACATGGCGCGCTACACCAGCGGCAAGACCAAGGCGTTCTTCTATATCGCGGTGATGCTGCCGATGTGGGCCAGCTACATCGTCAAGGCCTACGCCTGGACCCTGCTGCTGGCCAAGGGCGGCGTCGCCCAGTGGTTCGTCCAGCACCTGGGGCTGGAGCCGTTGCTGCAAGTGATCCTGGGGATTCCCGGGGTCGGCGGCAGCACCCTGTCGACCTCGCACCTGGGGCGTTTCCTGGTGTTCGTCTACATCTGGCTGCCGTTCATGATCCTGCCGATCCAGGCGTCCCTGGAGCGCCTGCCGCCCTCCTTGCTGCACGCCTCGGCGGACCTCGGCGCCACGCCGCGCCAGACCTTCATGCAGGTGATCCTGCCGCTGTCGGTACCGGGCATCGCCGCGGGCTCGATCTTCACCTTCTCCCTGACCCTGGGCGACTTCATCGTGCCGCAGCTGGTGGGGCCGCCCGGTTACTTCGTCGGCGGCATGGTCTACGCCCAGCAAGGGGCCATCGGCAACATGCCGATGGCCGCGGCCTTCACCCTGGTGCCGATCGTGCTGATCGCCGTTTATCTGTCCATCGTCAAACGCCTGGGGGCCTTCGATGCGCTCTGACTCGCAACCGCATGGAGAACGCGCCTCCCTGGGCCTGCGTATCGCGGCCTGGGGCGGGCTGGTGTTCCTGCACTTCCCGATCCTGATCATCTTCCTCTACGCCTTCAACACCGAGGACGCGGCCTTCAGCTTTCCGCCCCTGGGCTTCACCCTGAAGTGGTTCAGCGTGGCCTTCGCCCGCCCCGACGTACTGGAAGCCATCAAGCTGTCGCTGCAGATCGCCGCCATCGCCACCCTGATCGCCATGGTCCTCGGGACCCTGGCCTCGGCGGCGCTGTACCGGCGGGAGTTCTTCGGCAAGCAAGGCATTTCGCTGATGCTGATCCTGCCCATCGCCCTGCCGGGGATCATCACCGGCATCGCCCTGCTGGCGACCTTCAAGAGCCTGGGGATCGAACCGGGGATGTTCACCATCGTCGTCGGCCACGCCACCTTCTGCGTGGTGATCGTCTACAACAACGTGATCGCCCGCCTGCGCCGCACCTCCCACAGCCTGATCGAGGCCTCGATGGACCTGGGCGCCGACGGCTGGCAGACCTTCCGCTACATCATCCTGCCGAACCTCGGCTCGGCGTTGCTGGCCGGCGGCATGCTGGCGTTCGCCCTGTCGTTCGACGAAATCATCGTCACCACCTTCACCGCCGGCCATGAACGCACCCTGCCGCTGTGGCTGCTCAACCAGTTGAGCCGCCCACGGGACGTGCCGGTGACCAACGTCGTCGCCATGCTGGTGATGCTGGTGACCATGCTGCCGATCCTCGGCGCCTATTACCTGACCCGCGGCGGCGAAAGCGTGGCGGGCAGCGGCGGTAAGTAAACCCAAGACCCTGTAGCAGCGAGCGTGCTCGCGATGAGGGCCAGCCCAAGGGCGCGTCTGCTTCGCAGCCGAACGCAGCCTGGGGCAGCGGCTACAGGTATCAGCCCATCCGATAGGTATTTCAGGAGAACAACCATGCAAACCAGACTCTTGATCAACGGCCAACTGGTCGCCGGCGAAGGCCCGTCCCAGCCGGTATTCAACCCGGCGCTGGGCCGGGTGCTGGTGGAAATCAACGAAGCCAGCGAAGCCCAGGTCGATGCCGCGGTACGCGCCGCCGACGCCGCCTTCGACAGCTGGTCGCACACCGTGCCGAAAGACCGCTCGCTGTTGCTGCTCAAGCTGGCCGACGCCATCGAGGCCCACGGCGAAGAGCTGGCCAGGCTGGAATCGGACAACTGCGGCAAGCCGCTGAGCGCGGCGCTGAACGACGAGATCCCGGCGATCGCCGACGTGTTCCGTTTCTTCGCCGGCGCCAGCCGCTGCCTCAACGGTTCGGCCGGCGGCGAATACCTGCCGGGCCACACGTCGATGATCCGCCGCGACCCGGTGGGCGTGATCGCCTCCATCGCGCCGTGGAACTACCCGTTGATGATGGTCGCCTGGAAAATCGCCCCGGCCCTGGCCGCCGGCAACACCGTGGTGCTCAAGCCGTCGGAGCAGACCCCGCTGACCGCCCTGCGCCTGGCCGAGCTGGCGGCGCCGATCTTCCCCGCCGGGGTGCTCAACCTGGTGTTCGGCCGCGGCGCCACCGTCGGCCAGCCGCTGGTGACCCACCCGAAAGTACGCATGGTGTCGCTCACCGGCTCCATCGCCACTGGCGCGAACATCATTTCCAGCACCGCCGACAGCGTCAAACGCATGCACATGGAACTGGGCGGCAAGGCGCCGGTGATCATCTTCGACGACGCCGATATCGACGCCGCCGTGGCAGGCATCCGCACCTTCGGCTTCTACAACGCCGGCCAGGACTGCACTGCCGCCTGCCGCATCTATGCCCAGGCCGGTGTCTACGAGCGGTTCGTCGAGAAGCTCGGCGCGGCGGTCGCCAGCATCAAGTACGGCCTGCAAGGCGACCCGGACACCGAACTGGGCCCGCTGATCAGCGCCCAGCACCGCGACCGCGTGGCCGGCTTCGTCGAACGCGCCGTCGCCCAGCCGCACATCCGCCTGGTCACGGGCGGCAAGACGGTGGACGGCAACGGTTTCTTCTTCGAGCCGACGGTGCTGGCCGACGCCCAGCAGGACGACGAGATCGTCCGGCGCGAAGTGTTCGGGCCGGTGGTCTCGGTCACCCGCTTCAGCGACGAAGCCCAGGTCCTGGGCTGGGCCAACGACTCGGACTACGGCCTGGCGTCCTCGGTCTGGACCGCCGACGTCGGCCGCGCCCATCGCCTCGCGGCGCGCCTGCAATACGGCTGCACCTGGGTCAACACGCACTTCATGCTGGTCAGCGAAATGCCCCACGGCGGGCAGAAGCTCTCCGGCTACGGCAAGGACATGTCCATGTACGGGCTGGAGGACTACACCGTCGTGCGGCATGTGATGTTCAAGCACTGACCTCGAGCATCGCGAGCCCCGGCCGCTCCTACAGAATTGCGCAGAACCTGTAGGAGCGAGAGGGCTCGCGAAAGGCGGCACCAGGCTTCACGCAAGACCCCACAACAATAACCACCGATCCGGGCTGGGCCGCCATGGCCCCGTCACGGTTTCGGCCATCCGAAATCTGCCGATTTTCCGGAGCACACCACCATGAGCGCAGCACCCGATCTCTCCACTGACACCGCCGACAGCGATGCCGAGCAGCTCCGCAAACTGGGTTACACCTCGAACTTCAACCGCAGCATGAGCCTGTGGGAAAACTTCGCCCTGGGCTTCACCTACCTATCCCCCGTGGTCGGCGTCTACACCCTGTTCGGGCTGTGCCTGGCCGCCGGCGGCCCGCCGATGTTCTGGGCTTATCTGCTGGTCGGTTGCGGCCAGTTGCTGGTATGCCTGATCTTTGGCGAAGTGGTGTCGCAGTTCCCGATCTCCGGCGGCGTCTATCCCTGGGCCCGGCGCCTGGTGGGCAAACGCTGGGCGTGGATGGTCGGCTGGATCTACTCCATCGCCTTGTGCGTGACCATCGCCGCCGTCGCAGTCGGCGCCGGCCCGTACCTGGCGGCGATGCTGGGCTTCGAGCCAAGCAACGACACCAATATCGTCATTGCCCTGGCCCTGACGCTGTTCGCCACCCTGGTCAACCTCAGCGGCACCAAGACCCTGGCGCGCATCGCCATGTTCGGCTTTCTCTGCGAGCTGGTGGGCGCGGTGATCGTCGGCGTGTACCTGCTGCTCTTCGAGCGACACCAGTCCATCGGCGTGCTGTTCGACACCTTCGGCATCAGCGTCGACGGCTCCTACCTGCCGGCCTTCCTGACCGCGTCCCTGGCCGGGATGTTCCTCTACTACGGCTTCGAGGCCTGCGGCGACGTCGCCGAGGAAACCCCGAATCCGAGCCAGCGGATTCCGCTGGCCATGCGCATGACCATTTACATCGGCGGTATCGCCGCGATGTTCGCCTGCCTGGCGCTGATCCTCGCCGTGCCGGACATGCAGGCGGTGCTCGACGGCCGCGACAAGGACCCGGTCGGCACCATCCTCAATAACGCCTTCGGCAGCGTCGGCTCGAAAATGGTCATGGCCGTGGTGATGATTTCCTTCATCTCCTGCGTGATCAGCCTGCAGGCCGCCGCCAGCCGCCTGCTGTACTCCTACGCCCGGGACGAAATGCTCATCGGCAGCGCACTGCTCAAGCGCATTTCGCCCAATACCCAGGTGCCGGTAGCGGCGCTGTTCGTCTCCGGCGTGTTGCCGGCGCTGATCATCGCCCTCGGCTTCTTCCTCCAGGACGCGGTGGCGACCATCGTCAGCTTCGCGGCCATCGGCATCTACCTGGCCTTCCAGATGATCGTGCTGGCCGCGCTCTACGCCCGGGGCAAGGGCTGGAAACCCAGCGGCAAATTCCACCTCGGCGCCTGGGGCTGGCCGGTGAACCTCGGCGCCCTGGTCTACGGCGTCGGCGCCATCGTCAACATGGCCTGGCCACGCACCCCGGACGCAGCCTGGTACAACAACTACGCCATGGTCCTGAGCACCGCCATCGTCATCGGCCTGGGCCTGCTCTATATGTGGCTCGGCAAACCCTACGACCGCGGCACCGCGCCAGCGGGGGATGCCTGGACAATCGGCCGCTAAGCGCCCACGCCCTGCCAGTAACAGTTGCCATCGGTTGCATGGCAAGACTCGCAGGGCGTGTCGCTGATCAGTCCGGCCTACTCCAGGCGGCTCGCCAACACTTCGATCAGATGGTCCATCACCCGGCGCACGGCCGCTGAACGACGGACATCGGCATGCACCGAAAGCCATAGCTCACGCGCATCGCCCGCCCGCAGCGGGGCTACCCGGACCAAGCCTGGATCGGGGTTGGCAATGAAACACGGCAACAACGCGACCCCAACGGCGGCCCGCGCAGCGGCTTGCTGGGCGTTGACGTCATTGCTACGCAGGATGAATGGGCGCTGGGCGGCGAATTCCTGCAGCCAGCGCTGCTGCGGAATATGTTCCAGGGACTCGGCAAAGCCGATGAATGTCCAGTCGGCCGGCGCCAGCGCCGCATAGGCCGGGCTGGCATAGAAGCCGAAGCGGACCTGTCCGACCCGACGCACGATGCGCCCCGCTTCATCGGGGCGTACGTAGCCGAGGGCGATGTCCGCCTCGCCGCGTTCCAGCGACGCCACGCTGGAAGTCGTATCCAGCACGATTTTCAAATCCGGACAGGTTGCACGCAGGGTCGCCAGGCTGGGCACCAGCAACCCGCTGGCCAACAACGCCAGGGTACTGACGCTGACGGTGCCGGACAGCCCCACGCTGCCTCGGGCATGACGCTCGACCTCGTCGACCAGCCGCTCCATCGGCTGGGCGATGGCCGCCAGCACCGCGCCGGCTTCGGTCAAACGCGACGCACGCGGCAAGCGCTCGAGCAACTTGAGCCCCAGGCTCGCCTCCAGGCTGGACACCCGCCGCCCCACCGTTGCGTGGTCGACACGCAACGCTTTCGCGGCGGCGGTCAGGGAACCCAGCCGGGCAACGACGATAAAGTGATGTAAATCCTGCCAATCGGTCATAGGTGCATATTCGCAACCTTGGCGTGCGCAAGCACGCGTTTTTTCCAAGAGAGCACCGCCCTATCCTGGCCTCGAGCGCGGCCCCCTTGGCCTGCGACCGCAGAAGGAGAGACACCTCGATGATTCTGTTCTATGCCCCTGGGGCCAGTTCGCTCGCCCCGCACATTCTGCTTCAGGTCAGCGGGCTCGGGTTTGCCCTGGAAAAGGTCGACCTCACGCACAAACGCTGGGCAGGCGGCGACTTCAACCTGATCAATCCCAAGTCCTACGTGCCGGTGCTGCAATTGGAGAACGGCCAGCGACTGACCGAGTGCAGCGTCATCCTGCAATACATCGCCGACGCGGTGCCTGAACAGAGGCTGCTGCCGGTCGTCGGCAGCTTCGCGCGTTACCAGGCGCTGCAATGGCTGAGTTTCCTGGGCATGGAGGTGCAGAAAAACTTCATCACCCCGGAACGTCACGGCGGGGTCGGCGCCAACTTCCTGGCCCGCACCGAGGCCGGCCAACAACAGACCCGGGAACGCGTGAGTCCGCGACTGGGGTTCATCGATCGCCACCTGGACGGCCGGGAGCATATGCTGGGCGAGGGCTTTTCGGCGCTCGACGCTTATCTGTTCACCCTGCTGACCTGGGCGCAACGCCTGGCCATCGACCTCGGGCACTGGCGCCACTTGAGTCGGTACTTCACCCACCTCGCGGCACACCCCGCCATCCGGCACGTGCTTGAAACCGAGGGACCGCCACATTCTCTACGGCCTGTTGACTAATGCCTTGGTGGGCGAGGCTCGCCAATCGATCGGCCTTGCCCTTCAGATGCCCTGCGCGGGTTCGCCTCGCTGGGCATCCTGGCGCAAAACCCGCTGAGCGCTCAGGGCAGCCTGAGGTATAGATGGATATCCTCGGGCTCCAGGCGGTACAGCGCCGGATCGGGGGCCTGCAACAGCTCGCAGCCCAGGCCACGGTAGAAATCCACGGTATTGCGCGAGGGCGTGGCCGAAACATAAAGCCCCTCCCCGCCCATGCGCCGCGCCTGTTCCACGGCAAGGCCGAACAGCCGCTGGCCCAGGCCGCGCCCGCGATACGCCTGGCCGACATGCAAAAACTTCAATTGGCGCAACGCCAGGCCGGCGTTGTGGATAACCCGGCAGTCGAGCACCGCGGCGGCCACCGGCCGTTCCTCGTCGAACACCCCGTACAGCCAGCCGCCACGCCGGTAACACTGTTGCAGGATCAAGGCGTCATGCTCGGCTTCGCCGGCGGGCCAGCCGGTCACCACCTCATGTTGGGGGTAACGCGACAAGTGCCCGTCCTGCAGGCGGTAGAACTCGTGGATCACTTCGGCGCGGTCGATGAGCTTGAGCTGCGGGATGTCGCTTTCCTGCAAAAGACGTTCGTGCATCATGCTGGCGGTTTCCCAAGGGCCGATTGTTTACGTATCGACACAGCTAATCATTTTTGCCCTTCAAGTGAACCGTTTATTCTGTTGGCCATCTGTTAACAGTCCGTCGTGCCCGACAAGGCCCGACCGCCAATTCCCATTGCCGATCCAGTGCGCAGCCAGGAAGGGCTCCGGATCGCCCCGACAAGGTTTACCCATGCACCGCAGGAATCTACTGAAAGCCTCGATGGCCCTCGCGGCCTATACCGGCCTCTCGGCCAGTGGCCTGCTCGCGGCCCGGGCCTGGGCGGGCGCGGCCGACGGCGACGCCCAGAACTTCGATTTCGACTGGCTCAAGGTCCAAGCGAAGACGCTGGCCGGCAGCGCCTACACCGACACCAAGCAGGTGCTGCCGCCGACCCTGGCGACCATGACCCCGCAGAACTTCAACGCGATCCGCTACGACGGCGACCACTCGCTGTGGAAAGAGCTGAACGGCCAGCTGGACGTGCAGTTCTTCCACGTCGGCATGGGCTTCAAGCAGCCGGTGCGCATGTACAGCGTCGACGCCAAGAGCCGTCAGGCGCGGGAGGTGCATTTCCGCCCGTCGCTGTTCAACTACCAAGGCACCAGCGTCGACACCGCGCAGCTCAAGGGCGACCTGGGTTTTGCCGGCTTCAAGCTGTTCAAGGCTCCGGAGCTGGACAAGCACGATGTGGTGTCGTTCCTCGGCGCCAGTTATTTCCGCGCGGTGGACAAGACCGGCCAGTACGGCCTGTCGGCCCGCGGCCTGGCCATCGACACCTACGCCAAGAAGCGTGAAGAGTTTCCCGACTTCACCAAGTTCTGGTTCGAGACGCCGGACAAGGACAGCACCCGTTTCGTGGTCTATGCCCTGCTCGACTCGCCGAGCGCCACCGGCGCCTACCGCTTCGACATCGACTGCCAGGCCGAGCGCGTGGTGATGGACGTCGACGCCCACGTCAACGCCCGCACCGCCATCGAGCAATTGGGCATCGCGCCGATGACCAGCATGTTCAGCTGCGGCACCCACGAACGGCGCATGTGCGACACCATCCACCCGCAGATCCACGACTCGGACCGCCTGGCCATGTGGCGCGGCAACGGCGAATGGGTCTGCCGGCCGCTGAACAACCCGGCGACCCTGCAATTCAACGCCTTCGCCGACAAGGACCCCAAGGGTTTCGGCCTGGTGCAGACCGACCACGAGTTCGCCAACTACCAGGACACCGTGGACTGGTACAGCCGGCGCCCGAGCCTGTGGGTCGAACCGACCACCGCCTGGGGCGAAGGCTCGGTCGACCTGCTGGAGATCCCGACCACCGGCGAGACCCTGGACAATATCGTGGCCTTCTGGACCCCGAAAAAACCGGTGGCCGCCGGCGAGTCGCTGAACTACGGCTACAAGCTGTACTGGAGCGCCCTGCCCCCGGTGGGCACGCCGCTGGCCCGGGTCAACGCCACCCGTTCGGGCATGGGCGGCTTCGTCGAAGGCTGGGCCCCGGGCGAGCATTACCCGCCGGTCTGGGCCCGGCGCTTTGCCGTGGACTTCAACGGCGGCGGCCTGGAGCGGCTGGAGGCCGGCACCGGCATCGAGCCGGTGGTCACCGCCTCGAACGGCCAGGTCAAGGACTTCCATGTGCTGAAGCTGGACGAGATCCAGGGTTATCGCGTGCTGTTCGACTGGTACCCGACCAACGACAGCGTCGACCCGGTGGAGCTGCGGCTGTTCATCCGCACCAACGACCGCACCCTGAGCGAAACCTGGCTGTACCAGTACTTCCCGCCGGCACCGGACAAGCGCAAGTACAGCTGAGGCCCTGCGCTCTTTCGGCCACCCCACAAAAAACCGGCCCTCGCAGGCCGGTTTTTTTAGGCTCCTTTCCCCTCACTCGCGCAGATCCGACTCGTGGATCGGCTGGTCGCGATGGGTCGCGCGCTGGTATTGCGCCGGCCAGACGGCCTTGTGTCCGTTCAGGTCGTCGTCGGCGTGCAGCGGCCAGTACGGGTCGCGCAGCAGTTCCCGGGCCAGGAAGATGATGTCGGCCTGGCAAGTGCGCAGGATGTGCTCGGCCTGGGCCGGCTCGGTGATCATGCCGACGGTGCCGGTGGCGATCCCCGACTCCTTGCGTACCCGCTCGGCGAAACGGGTCTGGTAGCCCGGGCCGGTGGGGATCTCGGCATTGGCCGCGGTACCGCCCGAGGAGACGTCGATCAGGTCCACGCCCAGGGCTTTCAGGCGGCGGGCCAGTTCGACGGTTTCGTCCGGATTCCAGCCGTCCTCCACCCAGTCGGTGGCCGACACCCGGACGAACAACGGCAGTTCCTGCGGCCACACCGCCCGCACCGCCTCGCTCACCTGCAACACCAGGCGGATGCGGTTCTCGAAAGAGCCGCCGTACTGATCGCGGCGCTGGTTGCTCAGCGGCGAGAGGAATTGATGCAACAGGTAACCATGGGCGGCGTGCACCTCGACCACCTTGAAACCGGCCACCAGGGCGCGCCTGGCGGCGGCGACGAAGTCCTGGACGATCGCCGCGATCTGCCCTTCGTCGAGCTGGACCGGCGGCGTGTGTTGCGGGTCGAAGGCGATCGGCGAAGGCCCGACCGGCACCCAGCCGCCGTCTTCGGGCTTGACGCTGCCGTGCTTGCCCAGCCAGGGGCGATGGGTGCTGGCCTTGCGCCCGGCGTGGGCCAGCTGGATGCCGGCGACCGCGCCCTGGGCGGCGATGAAACGGGTGATGCGCTGCAAGGGCGCGATCTGCTCGTCGTTCCACAGGCCCAGGTCCTGGGCGGTGATACGGCCGTCGGCGGTGATCGCCGTGGCCTCGGTGAAGATCAACCCGGCGCCGCCCACGGCGCGGCTGCCGAGGTGCACCAGGTGCCAGTCGTTGGCCAGTCCATCTACGCTGGAGTACTGGCACATGGGCGACACCGCGATGCGGTTGAGTAAGGTCAATTGACGAAGGGTATAGGGCTCAAGCAGCAGACTCATGGGGCACCTCTCGATCAGTGGTCAGGCTCCAGGGTTCTGTTTGAAAAGTCGACGAGTGACTGGAAAGGAACAGCGCCCGCCCCCGCGGGGAGAAAAAGGACAAGACGTCACAAGGCCAATCAAGCAGTGCTTAGAGCCTAGTCGACAACGGCGCAAGGAGCAGGGTTCCGACCTATTTTGCTGGGGAAGATAGTGCTGGCCTGACGTTTTTTCGCGAGCAAGCTCGCTCCTACAGGTACGACGCGATCCCTGCAGGAGCGAGCTTGCTCGCGATAGCGTCAGCAGCCTTAACGCGGTTCGATATGGGCAATCATCAACTGCACCGTTTCCTGGCCGCGGAACTCGTTGAGGTCCAGCTTGTAGGCCAGTTCCACCCAGCGGATGGTCGGGTTCGGCCAGATGTCGCGGTCGATGCCGAAGGCAATGCCGTCGAGCTTCACCGAGCCGCATTCGCTGCGCAGCACCACCTTGAGGTGACGCTCGCCGACCACGCGCTGCTCCACCAGCTGGAACACGCCATGGAACAGCGGCTCGGGAAAGTGCTGGCCCCAGGGCCCGGCATGGCGCAGGGCGCGGGCCAGTTCGAGGTGGAACTCTTCCACCGCCAGGGTGCCGTCCGAGAGCAGGCGCCCGGTCAGGTCCTCCTCGCGCAGCTGGCGCCGCACCTCGGCATCGAAGGCCTCGGCGAAAGCCGGGAAGTTCTGCTCCGGCAGCGACAGGCCGGCAGCCATGGCGTGACCGCCGAACTTGCTGATCAGGTCCGGATGCCGAGCCGCCACGGCGTCGAGGGCGTCGCGGATATGGAACCCCGGCACCGAGCGCGCCGAGCCCTTGAGCATGCCGTCGCCGGCATCGGCGAAGGCAATGGTCGGCCGGTGGTAACGCTCCTTCATCCGCGAGGCGAGGATACCGATCACCCCCTGGTGCCAGTCGGGCTCGAACAGGCACAGGCCGAACGGCATCGACTCCACCGGCAAGTCCTTGAGCTGGGCCAGGGCCTCGCGCTGCATGCCCTGCTCGATGGATTTGCGGTCCTGGTTCAACTCGTCCAGCTGGCCGGCCATTTCCCGCGCCAGGGCCATGTCGCTGCTGAGCAGGCATTCGATGCCCAGGCTCATGTCGTCCAGGCGCCCGGCGGCATTCAACCGCGGGCCGAGGATAAAACCGAGGTCGGTGGAGGTGATGCGCGACGCCTCGCGCTTGGCCACTTCGAGGATCGCCTTGATCCCCGGCCGCGCACGCCCGGCGCGAATCCGCTCCAGCCCCTGGTGCACCAGGATGCGGTTGTTGGCGTCCAGCGGCACCACGTCGGCGACGCTGCCCAGCGCCACCAGGTCCAGCAGCTCGCCGATGTTCGGCTGCGGCTTGCTCTCGTACCAACCCAGGCTGCGCAGACGCGCGCGCAGCGCCATCAGCACGTAAAAGATCACCCCGACCCCGGCCAGCGCCTTGCTCGGAAACTCGCAGCCGGGCTGGTTCGGGTTGACGATGGCGTCGGCCGCCGGCAGTTCGTGGCCCGGCAAGTGGTGGTCGGTGACCAGCACTTTCAACCCCGCCGCCTTGGCCGCTGCCACGCCCTCGACGCTGGAGATGCCGTTGTCCACGGTGATCAGCAACTGGGGCTGGCGTTGCAGCGCCACGGCGACGATTTCCGGGGTCAGGCCGTAGCCGTATTCGAAACGGTTGGGCACCAGGTAGTCGACATGGGCCGCGCCCAGCAGACGCAGGCCGAGCAGGCCCACGGTGCTGGCGGTGGCGCCGTCGGCGTCAAAGTCGCCGACGATCAGGATGCGTTCGCCCTGCTCCAGCGCCGCGACCAAGAGGTCCACCGCCGCCTCAATGCCCTTGAGCTGCTGGAACGGGATCAAGCGCGCCAGGCTCTTGTCCAGCTCGGCCTCGGACTGCACGCCACGGGCGGCGTACAGGCGGGTCAGCAACGGCGGCAGATCGCCGAGAAACGGCAGGGTGGCGGGCAACTCACGGGGTTCAATACGCATGGGGCGACAGAAGCTTCTCTTCGATACGGGGAATACGGCGAAACGGCGCGCGGCGCGGTGAACTCAGCGTTCGCCCAGCAGCCATTCCAACTGGACTTCGTGCTGGCCGCGATCGTCGGTGACGAAGATCGTGCCTTCGCTGATCATCACGTCCCACTTGATGACGCGTGGCATGTCCTTGGCGAGGATTTCCAGGACGTCCTGGGGCACGGCGGCGATGTTCAGGTTTTTCAGGTTCTTCACCGCGTCCACCACCCGGGTCTGCCAGACGCGCAGGCTGCCGTAGGCCAGGAGGCTGGTGCGCTCGGTGCGGCGCGAGCACCAGGTCAGGCGCTCGGCGTCCGGCTGGCCGACTTCGATCCAGTGCAGCACACGGTCGTCCAGGCTCTTTTCCCACAGGGCCGGCTCGTCCACTTCCGACAGGCCGCGGCCGAACGACAGCTGTTCGTTGTACCAGAGGGCGTAGGCCAGCAGGCGCACGGTCATGCGTTCTTCGGTTTCCGACGGATGGCGAGCGATGGTTTGCTTGACGCTCTCATAGACCCCGCGATCGAGGTCAGTCAGGTTCAATTCAAACTTGTAGGTAGTAGACGGCTGGGCCATGAACGGGGCTTCTTGATACGAGGAAAGGCGGCAAGTCTAACCGATGCGCGAGGCATTCCACGAATCCCCGGCCATCATCCTTTGGCGACGAAGCGTCGGCCTATGTTAAAAGGCTCTACCGTCCCGTCTTTGTCCTACAAAGGATCCTCCATGCCGCTTACCGCCAAACCCCTTGCCGGCCTGAAAGTCGTCGAACTCGGCACCCTGATCGCCGGCCCGTTCGCTTCGCGCATCTGCGCCGAATTCGGCGCCGAGGTGGTCAAGGTCGAATCGCCGGACGGCGGCGACCCGCTGCGCAAGTGGCGCAAGCTGTATGAAGGCACGTCGCTGTGGTGGTTCGTCCAGGCGCGCAACAAGAAATCCCTGACCCTGAACCTCAAGCACCCGGACGGCCTCGAGGTGCTGAAGAAGCTGTTGGCCGAGGCCGACATCCTGATCGAGAACTTCCGCCCCGGGGTCCTGGAAAAACTCGGCCTGGGCTGGGACACCCTGCACGCGCTGAACCCCAAGCTGGTGATGGTGCGCCTGTCCGGCTTCGGCCAGACCGGGCCGATGAAGGACCAGCCCGGTTTCGGCGCGGTCGGCGAGTCCATGGGCGGGCTGCGCTATATCACCGGTTTCGAGGACCGTCCGCCGGTCCGCACCGGCATTTCCATCGGCGACTCGATTGCCGCCCTCTGGGGTGTGATCGGCGCGCTCATGGCGCTGCGCCATCGCGAGGTCAACGGCGGCCAGGGCCAGGTGGTGGACGTGGCTTTGTACGAGGCGATCTTCGCCATGATGGAGAGCATGGTCCCGGAGTTCGACGTCTTCGGTTTTATCCGCGAACGCACCGGCAACATCATGCCCGGCATCACGCCCTCCTCCATCCACACCAGCGCCGATGGCAAGCATGTGCAGATCGGCGCCAACGGCGATGCGATCTTCAAGCGTTTCATGCAAATCATCGGCCGCGACGACCTGGCCGACGACCCGACGCTCGCCAGCAACGACGGGCGCGATAGCCGCCGCGACGAGCTGTACGGAGTCATCGATCGCTGGGTCAATTCGCTACCGCTGGACCGTGTGCTCGAACAGCTCAACCAGGCACAAGTCCCCGCCAGCCGGATTTTCAGCGCCGAGGACATGTTCAGCGATCCGCAGTTCCTGGCCCGGGAAATGTTCCTCCAGGCCAAGCTGCCGGACGGCAAGGCATTCAAGATGCCGGGCATCGTGCCGAAACTCTCGCAAACGCCGGGTTCGTCCGAATGGGTTGGCCCCGCGCTGGGCGAACACACGGCCCAGGTACTGGAAGCCCTGGGCTACGACGCCGGACAGATAAAGGAGCTGCGCGACAGTGGTGCGATCTGAACCTTGATGAGTGTGTTGCCACATAGAACCGACGGCCGAGCGAGCCTGCGCGGCAAGCGAATGCTTCGCGCCCTGCAGTTATCGATCCTGCTGACGCTCGGCACCTTGCCGCAACTCAGCCACGCCCGGGACACCCTGCTCTGGATCCTGCGCGACCTGCCGCCGATGACGATTTTCGAGGGCCCGCAAAAGGGCCTCGGGGTCATCGATCAGGCGCTGCCCGCGCTGATGGCCAGCCTGCCCGAGTACGACCACCAGGTGGTGCACGTCAACCGTGCCCGGGGCCTGCAGATGCTGCGGGAACTGCCCTTCGTCTGCGACCCGGCCTTGCTGTTCAACAGCCAGCGGGCCCAGTGGATCGCGTTTTCCATCCCCAGCCTGCGCATGCTCAGCAACAGCCTGGCCGCGCGCCGCCAGGACCGCCCCGGCCTGCAAGCGTTCATCCATGAAGAACAGATCGACCTGCCCGCGCTCCTGGCCAGCACCGAGCACAGCGTGGGGGTGGTCGCCGAGCGCAGTTACGGCGAGCAGATCGACAGCCTGCTCAAACAGGCGCCGGCCCATGCACTGGTGGCCCACTACGGCAACAGCGCGGTCGGCAACCTGCTGCAGATGCAGCAGCACGGACGCCTGGAAACCCTGCTCGGCTATCAGCCGGAGATCCGTTTCCAGGCCCAGCGCCAAGGCATCGACCCCGGCGGCCTGGAGTTCTACCCGATCCAGGGCATGCCCAAGTATCAGTCAGTGAATGTCGGTTGCTCGAATACCCCGCAAGGCCGGCAGGCGGTGGAACACATCAACCAGGCCCTGATCGGATTGCGCGAAGGCACCTTGCTCGAGCTCTACGCCCAATGGCTGGAACCGGCGCTGCGCGAGCAATACCGCAGCGACGCCCTGGCGTTTTTCCACGAACCGGCGCAGCCCTGAAAAAATCCGGACAAAAAGAAACCCCGAGCAGTGGGGAGACGACTCGGGGTTAAACGTGGTCTGAAACCAGACCCGTACAACAAGCGACAAGCACCGGAGCACAATGCTTGATCCTGTTGCCAAGGGTCTGACTGATGGCCTGGCGCGAAGGTTCCCGAAATAATCGATCAGCGCGCGCTATCGAATGCCTTTTCCCGGGCCACATTGCGCAAGGCCGCAATGACACAGGGCTCCAGGCGGCCCTCGGCAATCAGAATGTCGCGATGCAGGCCGTCGACGACATCGGTCAACAGGTGCTTGTCGGTCAACTGGGCCTGATTGAACTCACGTTCGAGCACGATGGCCCCCAAGGCATTCTTCAACGTCACCAGGCATTCGCCTTGTGTGCCCGGGGTCAGAGTTACCTGGTACGGGCTCAAAGCTTCACCCAACAATAGGCTGATACTTTCCATCTCGATCACCACTCAATAGCTCGAATTAAGGCTCGAATACACAGATGCCGGTAGCTTTCTGACATTCAAGTGACCATCGCCCGGAGAAGAAAGTTCGCAGCCGCCGAGGGCTGTCGACCTGAGTTGATCCAGCATGCCCGCAAAACATGACAGATAAAAAACAGCCCGGATCAGACTAGAATCGGCACATCGAAGCAAAACCGGCGGGTGCCGCCGAGCGCGCGAGCAGCGCCTCAAGCAGCGTACCGCGCGTCCGGACCGGGTAAATTTCCAGGTTTCGGGCAGGTTTCTTTGACAGACGAGGGCCATCCAGCCCTCTTCGCGATCGGTTTTCAAAGCCCCCGGGGTATGGCGACGGGGCGTGTGCGCAATGCGGCCTTCTCACCGGAGTGAGTTTTGAACCAAACGTCCAATAAAAAACTGCGGATCGTCCTGGCCGACGATCACCCGATCTTCCTCATCGGCCTGCGGGCCGTCCTGGAGCGCGACGACAACCTGGAGATCGTCGGCGAAGCCAGCTCCCCGACAGCCCTTTGCGAGCTGCTGCAACGCTGTCCCTGCGAAGTGCTGATCACCGACTTCATGATGCCCAGCGAACAGCAGAACGACGGCCTGCGGCTGATCGAACACCTGCGTCGGCATCACCCGCAGTTGCCGGTCGTGGTGGTGACCATGCTCAACAATGCCGGGCTGTTCCGCTCGATTCTCGACCTTGGCGTCATGGGCCTGCTGAGCAAGGCCAGCCTGGCCGACGAGTTGCCCGCGGCGATCAGCCATGTGCGCCGCGACAAAGTGTTTGTCGCCCGGGCCATCCAGCAACTCCTTAGCCTAGCGGGCGAGGTCGGACCGGATCGGCTGCTGTCCGGGGAACAGCTGTCGCCCCGCGAGCTCGAAGTCATCCGGCTGCTGGCGGCCGGGCTGACGGTCGGGGAAATCGCCGCCAAGCTCAACCGCAGCAAAAAGACCGTCAGCACGCAGAAGGTCAGCGCCATGCGCAAACTCGGCCTGGCCAGCGCCGCGGCGCTGTACATCTATGTCCAGGAACACGGGCTGGCCTGAAGGCCGGTTCAGCTAGCCTCTTGCGCGAAATCGTCGCGCCGGCGCCGGGCGATCCACTGGCGCACGGCGACCGCGCTCATGGGCTCGGCGATGAAACAGCCTTGCAGGCGCGCCTGCCCCAGTTTTTTCGCCGCCTGATAATCGGCGGCGCTCTCGATACCGGCCAGCACCAGGCCCAGCGACATGCGCCGCGCCATGCTCATGGCACCGGCCACCACCGCCGCCTTGCGCTCGTCGCTGGCCAGCCCGCAGACGAACGCCGGAGGAATCTTCAGCTCGGTGAACGGCAACTCCAGCAGGCGCTGCAAGCTGGTGCCGCCGGTGCCGAAGTCGCCGATCGACAACTTGCAACCGATCATGCGCAGGCGCAACAGTGCCTCGACATGGGCGGTATCGGTCTGCAACTCAGTGGTCTCGATCACCTCCAGCGTCAGCAGCCGGGCCGGCACCTCGAAACGCCGCAGCAAGGCTTCCAGCTGGCGCGGGAAGTTCGGCAACTCCAGCATGCCCACCGGGATGTTCACCGCGATGGCCAGCGAGCGGCCCATGACCAGGCGCACCCCGGCCGACAACTGCATGGCCTGCTCCAGCATGAGCCAGGTGAAGGTTTCTTCCAGGCCGGCGAACTCGATGACCGGCAAAAACTCGGCGGGCAGCATCACGCCATGTTCCGGGTGCTGCCAGCGCGCCAGCGCCTCGACGCCCAGGACTTCGCCGTCATGGCCGACCACCGGCTGGAAGTGCGCCAGCCCATGGCGCAGGACGGCCGCCTGCCCTTCCTCGGCGGTCGGGGCCTGCGGCTGGAACACATCCAACGCCAGGGTGTCGCGCACCTGGGCCAGGGACAAGGCCTGCGGGCCCGGCTCGAAACATTGCTGGTAGAGGCCCAGCAACTCGTTGACCAGGGTCACCGAGGCTGGCTTGGGCAGGCAGCCGAGCACCTTCAGGCCTTGCTGCCGGGCCATGGCCGCGGCGCCTTCGCGGACATCCGCCTGCGCATCGCTGAGGATGATCAGCGCCTTCGCCCGTTGCTCCTGCGCCAGGTAACGGATCAGCTCCAGGC
Source organism: Pseudomonas chlororaphis (assembly GCF_001921865.1). Classification (GTDB taxonomy): domain Bacteria; phylum Pseudomonadota; class Gammaproteobacteria; order Pseudomonadales; family Pseudomonadaceae; genus Aquipseudomonas; species Aquipseudomonas chlororaphis_D. Next base: position 451,516 of record NZ_MSCT01000005.1, on the reverse strand, counting down.
CGTCGGCCTGCTCCAGGTACAGATCGCAGATGGCGATGTCCACCGGCCCCTTGCTGTCCAGGGATTGCCGGGCAGCGGCCACGCTTTCGGCATTCAAGACGTTGAACACGCCATTGGCATTGAGCATCTGGTGCAGAGCCATCAGCTGGAACGAATTGTCTTCAAGAACGAGCACTTTCAATCTGTGCATGGAACGGCCTCCGATACGGCAAGCGCAGCGAGAATCCGCAGCGGGGCATACGTTAATCGGGAAAAGTCCTACGCCCCATAGGACAAGTCCTAATCCCCCAGGTACGGCTCGATATCGCTGCGCAAACACCCAATGGCGTCTTTCAGGCGCGCCCAGTGCCCCGCCAGCGCCGACGTCGAGCGGCTGCGCACAGCGGCCTCCAGCTCGATACAGACCTGGGCCAGCGGCAGCGCGTCGATCAGGCAGCACACCCCTTTCAGGCGGTGGGTGGAGGTGGCGATACGGCCCCAGTCCTGGTCCTGCACCGCCGCCTCCAGGGCCGTCCGCTCCTGGGCCAGGTTGTTCCACAGCTCGCGCAGCATGCGTTGCAGGACCGGTCCGTCGGCCTGGGTCATGGAGCGCAGGGTTTGGATATCGAAGGACGGTGGCGGCAGGAACCGCGCCAATACCTGCGCCAGCCGGTCCAGGGTCACCGGCTTGACCAGCAGCTCGTCCATGCCGGCCTGTTCGCAGCGCTGTTGCTCGTCCTCGAAGGCATTGGCCGTGCAGCCGATCAGCGGGCAGGCGTCGCGCCCTTCCCGCTCCTCGATCCGGCGTATCGCCTCGCTCAGCTGGTAGCCGTTCATACCGGGCATGTGGCAATCGGTCATCACCAGGTCGAACGCCTCGACCTGCCAGCGCGCCAGCGCCGCCTCGGCGCTGTCGAGCGCCACCACCTTATGCCCGAGGAACATCAATTGCTGGCTGAGCACCATGCGATTGGCCCGCAAGTCGTCGACCACCAGCACCGACATGCGCCGGCTCTGCGGACGCTCGACACTGGCCTGCGACGCCTGGCCGAAGTCCTCTACGACCTGCTCCGGGTAGAGTTCCAGGGTCACCGTGGTCCCCACGCCGGGCTCGCTCTGCACCAGGATGCGCCCGCCCATCAGCTCCACCAGCTGCTTGCAGATGCTCAGGCCCAGCCCGGTTCCGCCCTGCTCCGCCGCCGTCTGCACATGGGCCTGGATGAACGGGTCGAACAGGCTCGCCTGCTTTTCCGGGCTGATGCCCGGGCCGGTGTCGGCGACGCTGACGCACAGACGGTCGGCGCCATGCTCGTCGGCCTGGCGCTCGACCGACATCCGCACCTCGCCGGCCTGGGTGAACTTCAGGGCATTGCTCAGCAGGTTGTGCAGCACCTGGCGCAAGCGCAGCGGGTCGAGCCAGTAGGAACCTTGCGCGGCCGTGTCGAAGGCCAGCGTCAAGTGCAAGCCCTTGCTGCGCGCGGTGACCTCGAACAATTGCTGGATGTCTTCGAAGAAGTCGCGCAGGACCACGGTCTGCGGCGCCAGTTGCATGTGCCCGGCCTCGATCTTGGCCAGGTCGAGGTTGTCGCCCACCAGGCCGACCAGTTCCTGCGCCGATTGATAGGCCACGCGCAACGCTTCCGAAAACGGCAGGCCGCGCAGGTGCGCCTGTTCCTTTTCCAGCTCCAGCAACCCGATGATCGCGTTCATCGGGGTGCGGATCTCATGGCTCATGGTCGAAAGGAAGGCACTTTTGGCGTAGTTCGCCTGGTCCGCCGCGCGGCGCGCTTCCAGCAGTTGTTCCTCCAGGCGCTTGCGCTCGGTGATATCGATCCAGCCGCCCAGCAGCCCCTGCAATTCGCCCTCGGCGCTGTAGAACGGCACCGTCCATTGATAGACCTGCACCGGGCCGCTCCTGGACTCGATCTGACGGTCGACGAACACCGACTCTTGCGATTCCAGCTGCGTGAGGAACTCGAGGTGCAACTGCCTGGCCGTGGCCTCGGGCAACACATCCAACTCGGTCAGGCAGCGCCCCTTGAGCTCTTCCAGGCGCATGCCGGTCTGGACTTCGTAACTTCGGTTGCAAGTGATCAGGCGCCCGGCCAGGTCGCGGACGAAGATCGGGTTGGGAATCCCGTCGAGCAAGGCGCGCTTGAACGCCAGTTGGTCATTGAGCCGTTGCTCGGCTTGCAGACGCTGGCGGATCTGCCCCTTGAGCCGGCTGCTCCAGGCCAGGGACAGCAGGCCGAACAGAATGGCGGTGAAGGTGGCCCAGTAGATCCACATCGGCACCCGCTGCCACATGGGAACCGGCACCGGCGTCGCCCCCAGCCATTTCAGGCGGATGGCGCTCAGCTCGGCCACCGGGAACGCTTCCAGGGCCTTGTTGAGGATACTCAGCAACTCGGGCTGGTCGCGGCGCACCGACAACTCGTCGGCTGACCATTTGCCCTCGACGCTGCGGCCGATGCGCAACCCGTCCTCCGGATAACCCTGCACCTCGACTTCGTTCTGGATGGTCGCGTCGGCTTCGCCGCTGGCCACCAGGGCCCGCGCCTCTTCGTAGGTGCCGACCGAACGCAGGCGGATCTTCGGGTAGTTCTCCCGCACGTAACTCTCCAGCGCGTGCCGGGCCGGCAGCGCGAGCACCTGGCCCGCCAGCTGCTTGAAGGTATGCAGCTGGACGTCGTCGCCGCGGACCACGAACACCCAGGCCGAACCGCCAAAGGGATGGGTGAAATCGAGGAAGCCGCAGCGCTCGTCGTTGGCCGACAACGTGGTGTTCATCTGCGCCTGCCCCTTGAGCAACATGTCCAGGGTGTGGGCCGTGGAAAAGCTTTCCTCCTGGACGAAATGCAGACCGGTCATGCGCGATATGCGATTGAGCAGGTCGATGTTCAGCCCGGCCCACTGGCCGTCCTTATCCTTGAAGATGTAGGGCGGAAGCTGTTTGGAGGCAACCACCACGTGCTGATGTTCGAGCAGCCAGGCGCGCTCCTCCTTGCTCAGCTTGATCCGCTCGCCACTGGTGCTGGCGCCCAGCCCGGTGGTCCAGCGAGCCAGGATCTCGCGCCGCGTGGAGTCATCGATGCTCGCCAGCGCCTGCTCGATCACTCGGCCCAGCAGCGGGTCGGTCCGTCGCGTGGCGAAGGAAAAACCGGTCGGCGGCAACCGGCTGCCGGTACGAACCTGCAACCCCAGGTAAGGCCGCAGCGCCTCGTAGGCGCGGACGATCACCTCGTTGCCGATAAAGGCGTCGACATCTCCCTGTTTCAGGGCTTCCAGGCCACTGTAGAGGTTCGGCGAGAGCATGATCTGGCTGTGCGGATAGGCCTCGTGGGCGACCTTGGCGTCCGCATAGCCTTCCAGCAGTACCACTTTCTTGCCAGCCAGGTCCTCCGCCACGTTGGCGTCGTCCCGACGAACCACCACCACCGTGCGATCGGGCATGTAGTCGCTGGAAAAGTGCAGCCCCGCGACGCCACGCTCGTAGCCGTTGGCGCTGGTGAGAATGTCGATCGTCCCGTTGCGCAGCGCCTCGACCGCCTGCTCGCGTTCGGAGAACCCCAGGACCTCCAGGGGCACGCCCAGGCGCTCGCCGACCAGGCTCAAGTAATCGGCGCTGATGCCCTGGTAGCGATTGCGGTCGCGGGTGATGTCGATCGGCTGATAGTCGTCGGTGGAAATACCCACCTTCAAGGTGCCGCGGCCTGCCAGCCATTGCCGCTCGGTCGCCGTCAGTACCAGCGGCGACAGTTCGACGAAGGCCGGTGCCAGCTTGAACGGCAGGTTCTGCGCCGCCATGAGGCACGGGGCCGCAAACAGCATCGCCAAAACCATCAATGTGCGCAAAACCGGGTGCGGCAGCATAACCATCCTGTGAGTGATCCTCGGCGCAGCGCTGCCCTGTCCTTGAAGGAGCGTCGCCATGAACAGCCTGAATATAAAAAATAAAGCCCGTCAGAGACGGGCTTTGTACTCGATCGAGGTCACTCGATCAAAGCGGTTTGCCGCGATTGCCGTGCTGGCCGACGAAGGCCTGGACCGCCTTCAGGTCGTTGGCCAGGACGGTGCAGCGCTCCTCGCGCTGGAACAGGTCGGCCAGGTGCGCCGGCAATTCCAGGGCCTTGCCGACCCCGGCCTGCTCCACCGCATCGGGGAATTTCACCGGATGCGCGGTACCCAGCACCACCATCGGGATATCCAGGCTGCGGCGGCACTCGCGGGCGGCTTTCACGCCGATCGCGGTGTGCGGATCGAGCACCTCGCCGGTCTGGGCGAAGACTTCGGCGATGGTCTCGCAGGTCTGCGCGTCGTCCACGGCCAGGGAGTCGAACAGCTTGCGCGCTTCGGTCCAGCGTTCCTGTTCGACGCTGAAACCGCCGCCTTGCTTGAAGGAATCCATCAGCCCGGCCAGCGCGGCGCCGTTGCGGCCGTGCAGGTCGAACAGCAGGCGCTCGAAGTTCGACGAGACCATGATGTCCATCGACGGCGACAGGGTGGCGTGCAGGGTTTCCTTGACGTACTGGTTGCCGCTCATGAAGCGGTGCAGGATGTCGTTGCGGTTGGTGGCGACGATCAACTGGTTGATCGGCAGGCCCATGTTGCGTGCCAGGTAGCCGGCGAAGATATCGCCGAAGTTGCCGGTCGGTACCGAGAACGCCACCGAACGCGCCGGGCCGCCCAGCTGCAGGGCCGCGTGGAAGTAGTAGACGATCTGGGCCATGATCCGCGCCCAGTTGATCGAGTTCACCGCCACCAGGCGCGTGCCCTTGAGGAACCCCTGGTCGGCGAAGCTGGCCTTGACCATTTCCTGGCAGTCGTCGAAGTTGCCTTCGATGGCGATGTTGTGGATGTTCTCGCCCAGGATGGTGGTCATCTGCCGGCGCTGCACTTCGGACACACGATTGTGCGGGTGCAGGATGAAGATATCGACGTTGTCGCAACGCTTGCAGCCTTCGATGGCCGCCGAACCGGTGTCGCCGGAGGTGGCGCCGATGATCACCACACGCTCGCCGCGCTTCTCCAGCACGTAGTCCAGCAGGCGACCCAGCAGTTGCAGGGCGAAGTCCTTGAACGCCAGGGTCGGGCCGTGGAACAGCTCCAGGACCCACTCGTTGCCGTTCAGCTGGCGCAGCGGGGCGATGGCGTTGTGGGAGAAGACGCCGTAGGTCTCTTCAAGGATCTTCTTGAAGTCGGCGTCCGGAATGCTGCCGGTGACGAACGGACGCATGACCCGGAACGCCAGCTCGTGGTACGGCAGGCCAGCCCAGGAGGCGATTTCCTCCTGGGTGAAGCGTGGCAGGTTTTCCGGCACGTACAGGCCGCCGTCGCTGGCCAGGCCGGCCAGCAGGACGTCTTCGAAATTCAGGGCCGGCGCCTGGCCGCGGGTGCTGATGTAACGCATGACTGGCTCCTCTAAAAAGGGTTCTCAAGCAGGGGACGAGGCCCCCGCAACGAAAAATTAGTTCAGGTGCTCGACGCGGATCCGCATGACGGGACCGACCACGCCCTGCAGGGCTTCCAGCGCGGTGATCGCATCGTTGATGCGTTGTTCCACCACCCGGTGAGTCAGCAGGATCATCGGCACCAGGCCGTCGTGCTCCTCGACCTCTTTCTGCATGATCGACTCGATATTGATGCCGCGCTCCGAAAGGATGCTCGCCACCTGGGCCAGCACGCCCGGGTGATCCTTGGCCTGGATGCGCAGGTAGTAGGCGCTTTCACAGGCTTCGATCGGCAGGATCGGGTGCGCCGACAGCGAGTCCGGCTGGAAAGCCAGGTGCGGCACGCGGTTTTCCGGGTCGCTGGTCATGGCGCGAACCACGTCCACCAGGTCGGCGATCACCGACGACGCGGTTGGCTCCATGCCGGCGCCAGCGCCGTAGAACAGGGTCGAGCCCGCGGCGTCGCCGTTGACCATCACCGCGTTCATCACCCCGTTGACGTTGGCGATCAGGCGGTCGGCCGGGATCAGCGTCGGGTGCACGCGCAGCTCGATACCGGCCTCGGTACGGCGGGCGACGCCCAGGTGCTTGATGCGATAGCCCAGGGCCTCGGCGTAGTTCACATCGGCGGTGGTCAGCTTGGTGATGCCTTCGGTGTAGGCCTTGTCGAACTGCAGCGGAATACCGAAGGCGATGGACGCCAGGATGGTCAGCTTGTGCGCCGCGTCGATGCCTTCGACGTCGAAGGTCGGATCGGCTTCGGCGTAACCCAGGGCCTGGGCTTCGGCCAGCACGTCTTCGAAGGTGCGACCCTTCTCGCGCATTTCGGTAAGGATGAAGTTACCGGTGCCGTTGATGATGCCCGCCACCCAGTTGATACGGTTGGCCGACAGGCCTTCGCGGATCGCCTTGATGACCGGAATACCGCCCGCCACGGCCGCCTCGAACGCCACGATCACGCCTTTCTCGCGGGCCTTGGCGAAAATTTCGTTGCCGTGTACGGCGATAAGCGCCTTGTTGGCGGTGACCACATGCTTGCCATTCTCGATGGCCTTGAGTACCAGCTCGCGGGCAACGGTATAGCCGCCCATCAGCTCTATCACGATGTCGATCTCAGGGTTCGTGGCCACTTCGAACACATCGTTGGTAATCGCAATACCGGTCGTTTGGAACTGAGGCTTCGGCGTGCGCATGGCAATTTGTGCCACTTCGATTCCACGCCCGGCACGACGAGCGATTTCCTCGGCGTTGCGCTGAAGTACATTGAAGGTACCGCCACCGACGGTACCCAGCCCACAGATGCCCACTTTGACCGGATTCACTCTGAACTCCCCATGAAACGGCCGACACTAGGTCGGCCGTGGAAAACAGCCGCAAACCGCGCGGCTCTCTATTAATGGCGAGGCGGCCACAACCGCCGCGCCATGCATCGTCAAGGACGACGCAGGATTATTTCGCGCCCAGCGCCAGTTTGGCGACTTGCGGCGCAGGCTGGTAGCCCGGAATCACTTGGCCGTCGGCCAAAACGATGGCCGGCGTACCGTTCACCCCGATCGACTGGCCCAGGGCGAATTGCTTGGAAACCGGGTTGGCGCATTTGGCGGCCTTGATTTCCTTGCCGTCGACCATCTTGTCCATCGCCGCTTTCTTGTCGGCCGAACACCAGACCGCCTGCAACTGCTCGTCGCCCGGCGAACCCAGGCCCTGGCGCGGGAAGGCGACATAACGCACTTCCACGCCCATCTTGTTCAGCTCGGGCACTTCGGCGTGCAGCTTGTGGCAGTACGGGCAGGTGGTGTCGGTGAAGACGGTGATGTGGGTCTTGGTTTCGCCAATGGCCGGATAAACCACGGTTTCCGTGACCGGAATGCCGTTGATCAGCTTGGCAACGCCCAGGCGCTCGGTCTTTTCGGTCAGGTTGACCGGCTTGCCGTCCTTGAGCTGGAACAGGTAGCCCTGCATCACGAACTGGCCGTCGGCGCTGGCGTACAGCACGCGGCTGCCCTTGAGTTTGACTTCGTACAGGCCGGCCAGCGGGCTGGCGCTGATGCTTTCCACCGGCACCTCGAGCTGCAGGCCCTGAAGGCTTTTACGAATGGCTTTTTCGGCGGCGTCATCGGCCATGACAAAGGTGCTGACCAACGCAATGGCTGCGGCGGCGAAAATCTGGGTCACGCGCATGGGAACTCCTGGAGGCGGACAAATGGGACGGTCAGAACGCCCGTATGGGATACCGGGTCATGACCGCCCACTTTAGAAACCGGCAAAGCCTACCACATAAGGCCCGCCTGGCGGGCTCCGGCTCGCGCAAGCCGGCCATTGGCCGATCAACGTCGCCCTCCCAGCCTCGCCATTGGTCGCCGCTGCCGAGCCCGCGAGGCGGCGCAGCTGTCGTAAACAGGTATGACGGAGTGTCTGCGAGGCCTCGCGCTTGCTGCACAGTCGAACGCAGCCTTCGGCAGCGGCTACGGCTCAGCCGCGCGGATGGTGCTTGGCGTGCAGGTCCTGCAAGCGGGCGCGAGCGACATGGGTGTAGATCTGGGTGGTCGACAGATCGCTGTGGCCGAGCAGCATCTGCACCACCCGCAGGTCGGCGCCATGGTTCAGCAGATGGGTGGCGAAGGCGTGACGCAACGTATGCGGCGACAGCGACTTGCCGATCCCGGCGACCTTGGCCTGGTGCTTGATCCGGTGCCAGAACGTCTGGCGGGTCATCTGCTCGCCGCGCAGGCTGGGGAACAGCACATCGCTGGGGCGCCCGCCGAGCAGCTCGCCGCGGCCGTCGCGCATATAGCGCTCGACCCAGACAATCGCCTCCTCGCCCATTGGCACCAGGCGCTCCTTGCTGCCCTTGCCCATCACCCGCAGCACGCCCTGGCGCAAGTTGACCTGCTCCAGGGTCAGGCTGACCAGTTCGGTGACCCGCAGGCCGCAGGCATACAGCACTTCGAGCATGGCCCGGTCGCGCTGGCCGATGGCCTCGCTCAGGTCGGGCGCCGCCAGCAGGGCCTCGACATCGGCCTCCGACAGGGACTTGGGCAACGGCCGCCCCAGTTGCGGCATATCGACTTGCAGGGTGGGGTCGACGGCAATCAGTTTTTCCCGCAGCAGATAACGATAGAACCCGCGCGCGCCGGAGAGAAAGCGCGCCGTCGAACGCGGCTTGTAGGCTTGTTCCAGGCGCCAGGCGAGGTGGTCGAGAATCAGCTCGCGGCCCGCGTTCGGCAGCTCCAGCCCCCGCTCCTGCAGCCAACCGTTGAACAACGCCAGATCGCTGCGATACGCCTCCCGGGTGTTGTCCGAGAGGCCCTTTTCCAGCCAGAGCGCATCGAGGAAACGGTCGATCAGAGGGTGGTCGATGGCGGGCATAAATACTCGAAAAGCGCCGCCATGGGCGACGCAAGAAAAAATAGTGAACTGTGCGCAGGGTCGTTAGTCTTTCATAGCCCGCAATTTCAAGGAACAGGGAGCTTCAATGAACGAACAACAGATTCTGTTGGCCTTTGGCGGCATCGGCGTGGCGGCTGTGGGCTGCCAATGGCTGGCCTGGCGCCTGAAATTGCCGGCCATTCTGTTCCTGCTGTTGAGCGGGATTCTCGCCGGCCCGGTGCTCGGCTGGCTCGACCCTCAGGAGCTGTTCGGACCGCTGCTGATGCCCCTGGTATCGCTGGCCGTGGCCTTGATCCTGTTCGAGGGCAGCCTGACCCTGCACCTCTCGGAATGGCGCGAGATCGGCAAGGTGGTGCACCGGCTGGTGACCGTCGGCGCGCTTTCGACCTGGGCCGTGATCACCCTGGCCACCCATTGGCTGCTGGGCTTCGACTGGCTGCTGGCACTGCTGTTCGGCACCCTGACCCTGGTCACCGGGCCCACGGTGATCGTGCCCATGCTGCGCGTGGTGCGACCCAAGGCATCGATCGCCAACATCCTGCGCTGGGAAGGCATCGTCATCGACCCGATCGGCGCCCTGCTGGCGGTGGTGGTCTACAGCTTCATCATCGCCAGCGCCGAGGGCCAGGGCCTGCAGCACAGCCTGCTGACCTTCGGCGGGGTGATCCTGTGCGGCAGCCTGTTCGGCATTGTCGGCGGCTGGCTGCTGGGCAGCGTCATGCGTCGCCAGTGGCTGCCGGAGTACCTGCATAACCTGGCCACCCTGGCCTCGGTATTGGGCATTTTCATCGGCGCCAACCAGGTGATGCATGAGTCCGGCCTGCTGGCAGTGACCTTGATGGGCATGTGGATGGCCAACATGAAGGACGTCGACGTACGGCATATCCTGCACTTCAAGGAAAACCTCAGCGTGCTGCTGATTTCCGGCCTGTTCATCCTGCTGGCGGCACGCCTGGACCTGGTCGCCCTGATTGCCCTCGGGCCGCTGGTGCTGATCCTGTTGCTGGTGATCCAATTCGTCGCCCGGCCGTTGAACGTGCTGTTGTCCACCGCCGGTTCCAACCTGAGCTGGCGCGAGCGCGCCTTGCTGGCCTGGATCGCGCCGCGGGGCATTGTCGCCGCCGCCGTCTCGGCGATCTTCGCCATCCGCCTGGACCAGGCCGGCCACGAAGGCGCGCTGCTGCTGGTGCCGCTGACCTTTGCGGTGATCATCGGCACCGTGGTGCTGCAAAGCGCCACCGCCCGCCCCCTGGCACGCTTGCTGAAGGTCGCGGAACCGGCGCCGAGCGGCTTCCTGATCGTCGGCGCCAACGCCCCGGCCCGCGCCATCGGCAAGGCGCTGCAACAGTTGGGTAGCCGCGTGCTGTTGACCGACTCCAGCTGGGAAAACATTCGCGCCGCGCGCATGGACGGCCTGCCGACCTACTTCGGCAACCCGGCGTCGCAGCACGCCGACGCCCATCTGGACCTCGTGGGGCTTGGCCATCTGCTGGCGCTATCGCCCTCCGGCGAGCTGAACACCCTGGCCTCCATGCGTTTTCGCCACGACTTCGGCCATCAGCGCCTGTTTGCCCTGGCCAACAGCCAGGAAAGCCGGCGTACCGACAAACACCGCACCAGCCACGAACACCGCGGGCACCTGCTGGGCAACGAGACCCTGTCCTATAGCAAGCTGGCCAGCCTGCTGGGCCAGGGCGCGGAGCTGTACAGCACCAACCTGACCGAAGGTTTTAGCTGGGAGGACTACCAGGCGCTGCATGGCGAACGAGCGACCCTGCTGTTCGCCCGCGACAACAGCGGCTGGGTGCATGTGGTGACGTCGGATAGCGCCTTCAAACCCGGAGCGGGCTGGACCCTGGTGGCGTTGATTCAGAAGGACACGGCGGCGGGTTGAAGGGCATCGCCAGCAAGCTCGCCCCTACAATCAGTCGGCGAAGCCCGGTAGCACTGGCACCGGGCGCTTGTCGCCGTCGATGGCGACAAAGCTGAATAGGCCGTGAATGGCCTTCTCCCGCCCGTCGCAGCTCATGCTTTCGACGAACACCTCGACCTCGACCTTGAGGCTGGTGTTGCCGACCTTCACCACCCTTCCCACCAGCTCGACGATGGAGCCCGCGGCAATCGGGTGGTTGAAGTCGATCCGGTCGGTGGACACGGTCACCAGCGGCAACCGGCAGAAACGCGTGGCGGCGATGAACGACACTTCGTCCATCCAGGCCAGCGCCGTGCCGCCGAACAGGGTGTTGTGATGATTGGTGGTCGACGGGAATACCGCCTTGGTCACGCGGGTCACCGAGAGCTCGGTGCGGCGCTGGATTTCTTGCTCGCGGGAATTCATGGTTCTACTGCCTGAAACACACTTCGGGGATAAATGACGGACAACAAAAAAGCAGCCCGTAGGCTGCTTTTTTCTGCATCGGAAGCTGGACTTAAGCCAGTTTTTCCTTGATGCGAGCTGCTTTACCCGACAGGTCGCGCAGGTAGTACAGCTTGGCTTTACGTACGTCGCCGCGACGCTTGACAGCCATGCTGTCGATTTGCGGGCTGTAGGTCTGGAAAGTACGCTCTACGCCAACACCGTTGGAGATTTTACGAACGGTGAATGCACTGTTCACGCCGCGGTTACGCTTGGCGATGACAACGCCTTCGAACGCTTGCAGACGGGAACGATCGCCTTCCTTCACTTTCACCTGAACGACAATGGTGTCGCCCGGGGCAAAGGCTGGGATCTCTTTGGTCATCTGCTCTGCTTCGAGTGCAAGGATGATTTTGTTGGTCATGCTGTGCTCCTAAGGTAAATCGTCGGATCTACCATCGATACGTTGTTAACTATCGTCCCGCTCGCGGATGTATTCCTCGAGCAGCTTCTTCTCTTCTCCAGAAAGCGAGCGGCTTTCCAGAAGATCGGCGCGTCGTTCGTAGGTCCGACCAAGGGACTGCTGCAAACGCCAACGCCGGATGTGTGCATGGTTGCCACTTAGCAACACGTCGGGAACACGCTGATCCGCATACACCTCCGGTCGGGTGTAGTGCGGGCAATCCAGCAGACCATCCGTGAAGGAATCTTCCTCCGCGGAATCTGCATGCCCTAAAGCTCCAGGCAGCAGTCGCGTAACCGCATCGATCAGGACCATCGCCGGCAGCTCGCCACCGGAGAGTACATAGTCGCCAATCGACCACTCTTCATCGACATGAGCATCAATAAAACGCTCGTCAATGCCTTCATAACGACCGGCAATCAGGATCAATGCATCCTCATTCGCCAACTCGCGAACCGCCGACTGAGTCAGTTTGCGGCCCTGGGGCGACAGGTAGATCACCTTCGCGCCCTCCCCGGCTGCCTGCCTGGCCTGAACCAGAGCATCTTCCAGGGGCTTGATCTTCATCACCATGCCCGGGCCACCGCCAAATGGGCGATCGTCCACAGTGTGATGTCGATCCGTGGTGTAGTCTCGCGGATTCCAACAGGTCAGCTGCAACAGCCCCTGCTTCACCGCGCGGCTGGTTATGCCGTAGTCGCTGATGGCGGAAAACATCTCGGGAAACAAACTGATCACTTCTACGCGCAAGTTAGCCACGCTTAGAAGTCCGCATCCCATTCCACCTTCATCTCGCCCGCGGCCAAGTCGACGGCCAACACGCATTGCTCGGTATAGGGCAACAGGCGTTCGCGATCATCCAGGCTGCCAGCGCAAGGCTTGACCACCATTACATCGTTCGAGCCGGTCTCCAGCAGGTGATCGATCTTCCCGAACAATTGTCCGTGAGTGTCGATGACCTTGAGACCTTGCAGCTGGTACCAGTAGTACTCGCCGTCGGTCAGTTCAGGGAACAGGTTGCGCGGCACGCAGATCTCATAACCGGCCAGAAGACGCGCTTCTTCACGATCGTCGAGACCCTTGAGCTTTGCGACCAGGAATTTTTCATTCCCGCGTCCGCTGACCAGCTCAACCTGTTTCACGCTACCTTCGCGCTTGAGCGTCCAGGTTTTGTAATCCAACAGGTTTTTAATCGGATCAGTAAAGGAATAAACCTTCACTTCGCCGCGAACGCCGTGAACAGAATAGATTTTGCCGATAACGATCAAATCATCAGCAGGAGCAGGCGTCGCGTTCATAGGCTTCAGGCTGCAGCCTTGGCCGATTCCTTCAACAGCTGAGCAACACGCTCAGATGGTTGTGCACCAACGCTCAGCCAGTAGGCTACGCGCTCTTGGTTCACGGACAGGCGGACTTCTTGACCACGAGCGATCGGGTTGAAGAAGCCAACTTGTTCCTTGTGCGAACCGTCGCGTGGGTTGCGGCTGTCGGTCACGGTCAAGTGGTAAAACGGGCGCTTTTTGGAGCCGCCAAGGGCAAGACGGATTGTTAGCATGTGAACATCGTTCCTGTAGTCGGTGCTGCAAATCTAAATGCACAGCGGGCATGGGTGCCCGAAAGGCCGCATATTCTAAGGAATATCCGGACTTTTGCAAATGACTTTTTCCGGCGCCTATCGGCTGCCACTCAGATTTGCTATAGGGCCGTTGGCAACAACGGCGGGTCAGCTCCCGCCAAACGCGGGTTTGCTGGAGGTCCCGCGTCCCCGCGGGAAACGCCGGCATGGCTGCCGGCGTGGATTCTTCAGATCTTCGGCATGCCGCCGCCGGGCAGCATTCCGCCCATGCCGCGCATCATTTTCGCCATTCCGCCCTTGGCGGAGAATTTCTTCATCATCTTCTGCATCTGCTTGTGCTGCTTGATCAAGCGACCGATGTCCTGCACCTGGGTGCCGGAACCCATGGCGATCCGACGCTTGCGCGAACCGCTGATCAGCTCAGGGTCGCGGCGCTCGGCCGGGGTCATGGAGTTGATGATGGCTTCCATCTGCTTGAACTGCTTCTCGGCCGCGCCCTGGGCATTGCCCATCTGCGCCAGGTTCACCCCGCCGATGTTCGGCAGCTTGTCCATCAGGCCGCCGAGGCCGCCCATGTTCTTCATCTGTTGCAACTGGTCGCGGAAGTCTTCGAGGTCGAAGCCTTTGCCTTTCTTCAGCTTCTTCGCCAGCTTGTCGGCTTTTTCCTTGTCGAGGGTCTGTTCGGCCTGCTCGATCAGGCTGAGCACGTCGCCCATGCCGAGGATGCGCGAAGCGATACGCTCCGGGTGGAAAGGCTCGAGCGCTTCGGTCTTCTCGCCCATGCCGATGAACTTGATCGGCTTGCCGGTAATCGCACGCACCGACAGCGCGGCACCGCCGCGGGCATCGCCGTCGACCTTGGTCAGGACCACGCCGGTGAGCGGCAACGCATCGCCAAAGGCCTTGGCCGTGTTGGCGGCGTCCTGGCCGGTCATGGCGTCGACCACGAACAGGGTTTCCACCGGCTTGACCGCCGCGTGCAGCGCCTGGATCTCTTGCATCATGTCGGCGTCGATGTGCAGACGACCGGCGGTATCGACGATGACCACGTCGATGAACTTGAGCTTGGCTTCTTTAATAGCCGCTTCGGCGATCGCCACCGGCTTCTGGCTCAGGTCGGACGGGAAGAATGTCACGCCGATGTCATTGGCCAGGGTTTCGAGCTGCTTGATCGCCGCCGGACGATAAACGTCGGCGGAGACCACCATCACGCTCTTTTTCTTGCGCTCTTTAAGGAAGCGCGCGAGCTTGCCGGCGGTGGTGGTCTTACCGGCGCCCTGCAAACCGGCCATCAGTACGACGGCCGGCGGCACGGCGCTCAGGTTCAGGTCTTCGTTGGCCGCGCCCATCAGGCTTTCGAGTTCGGCCTGGACGATCTTCACGAACGCCTGGCCCGGGGTCAGGCTGCGCGATACCTCGGTACCGACGGCACGTTCCTTCACCGAGTTGACGAAGTCCTTGACCACCGGCAGGGCGACGTCGGCTTCGAGCAACGCCATACGCACTTCGCGCAGGGTGTCTTTGATATTGTCCTCGGTCAGCTTGGCCTTGCCGGTGACATGGCGCAGCGTCTGCGAGAGACGGTCGGTTAGGTTTTCAAACATGCGCGATCCTTTCAGGCCCTAAGTAGACCGAGGTAATGGCGGCTCGGAGCCTTTATATAAAGAGGCGCTCCGTGGGCAGGTCGCGGATTATAGCGAAGACTGCGCGCGACGCACAGCCGCCGTCGGCTCGCACGGTCTTTCGTGTGGTGGCGGTTCTATGCCAAACTCAACGACTTTCGGGCTTGCCTAACAGGATTTATGCTCCCCTTGTCACCCAGCTTGCTAACCACTCTCGCCGCCGCCTGTTTATATGCCGCTGCGACCTTCTATCAAGGCTCTCGCCTGGCCCAAGCCGCCAAGACGAACAAGCGCCTGCTGGTTTCGCTCGGCATCCTCGCCCTGCTCGCCCATGCCGCCAGCCTCGTGACTCACCTGATGACGCCGGTGGGCCTGGGCCTGGACTTCTTCAGCGCAGCCAGCCTGATCGCCGCCGCGGTGATCGCCCTGACCCTGCTGGCCTGCTCGCGCATTCCGGTGGAGAACCTGCTGGTACTGCTGTTTCCGCTGGGCGCGCTGACCGTGCTGCTGGCGCAGTTCGTGCCCACCGGCACGGTGCCGGTGATCGACGAAGAGCCCGGCATCCTCGCCCATATCCTGCTGTCGATCCTCGCCTACGGCATGTTCACCATTGCCGTGTTCCAGGCCCTGCTGCTGCTGGTGCAGGACCACCAGCTCAAGCACAAGCACCCGTCCGGGCTGATCAAGAACTTCCCGCCGCTGCAAACCATGGAAAGCCTGCTGTTCGGCTTCCTCTGGGCCGGCTGGACCCTGCTGTCGCTGTCGCTGATCTCCGGCTGGCTGTTCGTCGAGAACCTGTTCGCCCAGCACCTGGTGCACAAGACCCTGCTGGCCTGCCTGGCCTGGGTGGTGTTCAGCGTGCTGCTGTGGGGCCGCAACCGCCTCGGCTGGCGCGGGCACAAGGCGATTCGCTGGACCCTGGCCGGCTTCTGCCTGCTGATGCTGGCGTACTTCGGCAGCAAGCTGGTCCGTGAATACATCCTGCATATCTGACGAGCGGCGATAATGGACAACCTGCCCGTCGAGCCGATGCTCGTGGTCCTGGCCCTGCTGGTACTGTGGTCGGGGCTGTTCACCGCCATCGAAACCGCCCAGCAACACCTGCTGACCCTGCGCACCGCCTCGCGCTCCGGCGACAAGCCTGTGGCACGCCTGAGCTTCCCGCGTAACAGCCTGATCCTCTGCAACACCCTGTGCCGGGTATTGGCAGTCATCATCACCACCTTGCTGGCGCTCGCGCAGTGGGCGCAAAACGGTCCCTGGCTGGCCTGCCTGATTGCCACCAGCGTGTTGCTGGTGCTGGCCGACTACCTGCCACGCACCCTCGCCACGCGTTATCCGGACGCCATTCTCAGCCTGGGCAATACCCTGCTGGGGGTTCCGCTGAAGATCATCTACCCCGCGGCCTGGCTGCTCGACGCCGTCAGCCAGTTGCTACTGCGCCCCTTCAGCCGCAAGGCCGGCGCGGTCAAGCAGAGCGAGGACGAGCTGGTCGACGACCCGGACGACGTCGAGGAACATAACCACTGCCGCCCGCACCCGGTGTCGGGCATCCACGCCCTGGACAACATCACCGTCAACGACATCCTGGTGCCGCGCAGCGAAGTCGACGGGATCAACCTGGACGACCCTATCGGCGAGATCATCGAGCAACTGCGCCTGTCCAAGCGCACGCGCCTGCCGGTGTTCCACAGCGACATCAACCAGGTCGAGGCGGTGCTCAACACGCGCCAGATCCGCCACCTGCTGCCGGACGCCAGCCTGACCCAGGAAGCGCTCCTCGCGGCCTGCCACGAGCCCTACTTCGTACCGGAAAGCACCCCACTGCAGCTGCAACTGCTGAACTTCCACAAGCAGCAGCGCCGCCTGGGCATGGTGGTGGACGAGTACGGCGAAGTGCTGGGTATCGTCACCCTGGAAGACATCCTCGAAGAAATCGTCGGCGAATTCGAAAGCGAACACAGCCTCGACAACCCGCATATCCACCCCCAGGCCGACGGGCGCTATGTGATCGAAGGCGCTGCCTCGATTCGCGAGCTGAACAAGAGCCTGGGCTGGCACCTGCCCAGCGACGGCCCGAAAACCCTCAACGGCCTGGTCACCGAAGCGCTGGAGACCATTCCCGACAGCGCGGTGTGCCTGAAAATCGGCCGTTATCGCCTGGAGATCCTCGAAACCGAGGACAACCGCGTCAGCCGTGTGCTGATCTGGCACACCAAGCCGGTCACCGCCCCAGCGCTGTAACCTGTAGCCGCTTGCTGAGGCAGGGTTTGCGAGCGCTTCGCGCTCGTACGCCGCCTCGCGGGCTCGGCAGCGGCCACACGACCACAAGCCTCACGTCATGCTTGTTGAATCGTTAGGGGCCTTCCTATAATCGATTCGCTTACCCAAGCCCCGCAGGACCCGCGTGCTACCCGCACCCAGCGGCTTTTGCCCCGCTCCACCCGCTCTGTCCGGCGCCCGCTCCCACCCCGAGCCGCGCCCGCACCAAACCCACATCCCTGGGTGCTCGACCATAATAATTTGCTCCCATGGAGCACATGACTGTCAGGGATAACCGCATGACGACCAGCACCACCTACAGCGCCTCCGCGCCTGCCCAGCCGACCAACTCCGCCAGCCGCGTGGCCACCGCCAGCTTTATCGGCACCGCCATCGAGTTCTACGACTTCTATGTGTACGCCACCGCCGCGGCACTGGTGATCGGCCCGGTGTTCTTCCCCCAGACCTCCGGCACCGCCCAGATGCTCTCGGCCTTCCTGACCTTCGGCATCGCCTTCCTCGCCCGCCCCCTGGGCTCGGCGCTGTTCGGCCATTTCGGTGACCGTATCGGGCGTAAATCGACCCTGGTGGCCTCGTTGCTGCTGATGGGCGTGTGCACCACGCTGATCGGCGTGCTGCCCGGTTACGACAGCATCGGTGCCTGGGCGCCGATCCTCCTGTGCCTGCTGCGCTTCGGCCAGGGCCTGGGGCTGGGCGGCGAATGGGGCGGGGCCGCGCTGCTGGCTACCGAAAACGCGCCGCAAGGCAAACGCGCCTGGTTCGGCATGTTCCCGCAACTGGGCCCAT
Source organism: Pseudomonas chlororaphis (assembly GCF_001921865.1). Taxonomy (GTDB): domain Bacteria; phylum Pseudomonadota; class Gammaproteobacteria; order Pseudomonadales; family Pseudomonadaceae; genus Aquipseudomonas; species Aquipseudomonas chlororaphis_D. Next base: position 433,611 of record NZ_MSCT01000005.1, on the reverse strand, counting down.
CGATCGGTTTTCTGGCGGCCAACGGCCTGTTCCTGACCCTGGCCCTGAGCCTGAGCGACGAGCAGTTCCGTTCCTGGGGCTGGCGCATTCCGTTCCTGCTCAGCGCCGCGCTGGTGTTGGTCGGCCTGTATGTGCGCCTGAAGCTGCACGAAACCCCAGTGTTCGCCAATGCCGTCGCCCGCCAGGAGCGGGTCAAGATGCCGCTGGTCGAGCTGTTCAGCCAGTATTGGCAGCCGGTGCTGCTAGGCGCCACGGCGATGGTGGTGTGTTATGCGCTGTTTTACATCTCGACGGTGTTCTCCCTGAGCTACGGCGTCGCAACCCTCGGCTACAGCCGCGAAACCTTCCTCGGCCTGCTGTGCTTCGCCGTGCTGTTCATGGCCGCGGCCACGCCGCTGTCGGCCTGGGCCAGCGACCGCTACGGGCGCAAGCCGGTGCTGCTGGTCGGCGGCGTGCTGGCGATTCTCTCCGGTTTCACCATGGAGCCGCTGCTGACCCAGGGCTCGACCTGGGGCGTAGCGCTGTTCCTGTGCATCGAGCTGTTTCTGATGGGGGTGACTTTCGCCCCGATGGGCGCCCTGCTGCCGGAGTTGTTTCCGACCCACGTGCGTTACACCGGCGCGTCGGCGGCCTACAACCTGGGCGGTATCGTCGGCGCTTCGGCGGCACCGTTCTTCGCCCAGAAACTGGTGGCGATGGGTGGATTGAGCTGGGTTGGCGGGTATGTGTCGGCGGCAGCGGTGCTCAGCCTGATCGCTGTGCTGTGCCTGAAGGAAACGCGCAATAACGACCTGAACCAGGTCGTTTGAAAGGTGGCTTCGCGAGCAAGCTCGCTCCTACAGGTTCGGTATACCCCTTGTAGAAGCGAGCTTGCTCGCGATGCTTTTTTTACAGCTCGACAACCACCGCCTGGGAAGCGCGGGTCGCCTTGGCCCGGGCGGCCTCGATCGATTCGTCCCGCGCCAGGGCCACGCCCATGCGGCGCTGGCCGTTGACTTCAGGCTTGCCGAACAGGCGCAGGGCGGTATCCGGCTCGCTCAGGGCCGCGCCCAGGTTGGCGAAGGCGGTCTGGGTCGACTGGCCTTCCACCAGGATCACCGCCGAGGCCGATGGGCCGAACTGACGGATCAATGGGATCGGCAAGCCGAGAATCGCCCGCGCATGCAGGGCGAACTGCGACAGGTCCTGGGAAATCAGGGTCACCAGGCCAGTGTCGTGCGGGCGCGGCGACACTTCGCTGAACCACACCTGATCGCCCTTGACGAACAGTTCGACGCCGAACAGGCCGCGACCGCCCAAGGCTTCGGTGACCGCCTTGGCCACGCGCTCGGATTCGGCCAGGGCTTTCGGGCTCATGGCCTGCGGCTGCCAGGATTCCTGGTAATCGCCCTTCTCCTGACGATGGCCGACCGGCGCGCAGAAGGTGGTACCGCCCACATGACGCACGGTCAGCAGGGTGATTTCGTAGTCGAAATCGATGAACCCCTCGATGATCACCCGGCCCTTGCCGGCACGCCCGCCCTCCTGGGCGTAATCCCAGGCCTTTTGCACGTCGTCGACGCTGCGTAGCAGGCTCTGGCCTTTGCCCGAGGAACTCATCACCGGCTTGACCACGCACGGGAAACCCAGGTCCTCGACGGCTTTGCGGTAGTCCTCGAAGGTGTCGGCAAAGTGGTACGGCGAGGTCGGCAGGTCCAGCTCTTCGGCCGCCAGGCGACGGATGCCCTCGCGGTTCATGGTCAACTGCGCGGCGCGAGCGGTGGGGATCACGGTGAAACCTTCGGACTCCAGCTCCACCAGGGTGGCGGTGGCGATGGCTTCGATTTCCGGCACGATGAAGTGCGGCTTCTCGGCTTCGATCACCGCACGCAGGGCGGCGCCGTCGAGCATGTTGATCACATGGCTGCGATGGGCGACCTGCATGGCCGGCGCATTGGCGTAGCGATCCACGGCGATCACTTCGACGCCCAGGCGTTGCAGCTCGATCACCACTTCCTTGCCCAACTCACCACAGCCACACAGCAAGACGCGGGTCGCGGTTGGCGACAATGGAGTTCCGATACGGGTCATCTGAAGGTCCTCAAAAGGAGCGGATCGTCGAGGGCCGCGCAACAGGCGGACGGCCCATGGGGAAGAAAGCGCGGCATTTTACATGAACCGCGCCCGTTGGCCTCAGCTCGCGCACGCCGCCTTGCGCAAACGCCAGGCCATGGCCAGCCAGACCACCGTCACGCCGGCGAACTTGGAGCCCAGCGCCGTGAGGATCACGCCTGGGGTCAGGGCATCGATCAGGCCAAAAAAGATAAAGGTGTCCAGGGGAATGCTCAGTGCCGAACTTATCCACAGGCGGTCGTGCAGCGGGCGTTTGGTGATACTGAACACCAGCCAGTCGATGCACTCGGACACCGCGAACGCCGTGGCGCTGGCCAGGGCGATGGCAGGGTCGGAGGTCACGTAGGACAGCACCAGCGCCACCAGCATGGCGATGATCGCGCCGTGGCCGAAACGGGTCTGCACCATGTCGCGCAGGACGAACACCAACCCGCCCCAGGCCGACCAGATGATGTCCAGGTGCGGAGCGGTGGAAAAGGCGTAGTTGATCAGCACGACACTGCCGATGTAGGCAATCAGGAAGAGCATGGGGCGAAAGTACCTGTCAGTAAGGCGCACAGGGTACTTCAGGTGGGTGCGTCGGACCAGATATCGCTATCGCGAGCAAGCTCGCTCCTACAGGGATTGCGCCGAACCTGCAGGAGCAGCCGGTCGACGCTCGATGGCTCGCGATAAACCTCAATGACCGGACTGGGTACCGATCATCCACAACACCCCGCTGGCCTTGGCCCGCTCATGACACAACGCCAGCACCGCGCGGCGCTCGGCGTTGTCCATGCGGCTCCAGCGGGTGATCTCGTCGACCGTGCGCTGGCAGCCGGTGCAGATGTCGTCATCGTCCAGCGCGCAAATGCTCACGCAGGGCGAACGCACGGGCTTTTCGGGTTCGGTCATTATTCTTGCTCGGCCAGGTCGCGGGCATAGCGCTGGGAGTTGTGCACATAGTGCGCGGCGCTGGCCTCGAGCATTTTCTTCTGTTGCTCGGTCAATTCGCGCACCACCTTGCCCGGCGAGCCCATCACCAGCGAACCGTCGGGAATTTCCTTACCTTCGCCGATCAGCGAGTTGGCGCCAATGATGCAGTTCTTGCCGATCTTCGCGCCGTTGAGAATCACCGCGTTGATGCCGATCAGGCTGTAGTCGCCGACGGTGCAGCCATGCAGCATGGCGTTGTGGCCGATGGTCACGCCGGTGCCGATGGTCAGCGGAAAGCCCATGTCGGTGTGCATCACCGTGCCGTCCTGCACGTTGCTGTTGCGGCCGATCAGGATCAGCTCGTTGTCACCGCGCAGCACCGCGTTGAACCAGACGTTGGCACCCTCTTCCAGCTTGACCTTGCCCACCAGCGTGGCATTGGGGGCGACCCAGCTTTGCGGGTGGGTTTCGACGCGGGCATCGCCCAAGCGGTATTTCATGTGTTTATCCTCAGGGCCAGGCAGGCTCACAGACACAGCAGGGTTCACGCCATACGAAGCGATGGCTCAGATATTGATAAAGCTCTTCGGCGGTTGGTGCAGGCTGATCTTGGCGTCATACAGCAGATTGATCAGCTCGACGATCATGATCGCCGTCAGGCCCCAGATCTTGTACTCGCCGAAGCGGTAGCTCGGCACGTACCAACTGCGGCCCTGATAGTCGATGCGGTGGGTGTGTTCACGCGGGTCCTGGCGGAAAAACTCCAGCGGCACGCTGAATACCGCGGCGATCTCGGCATCGTTGGCCAGGTATTCGACATAGTCGGGAATCACCCCGACATAGGGCGTGACCTTGATCCCATGCAGGGAAATCAGCGGGCTCAAGGGGCCGATCACCTCCACCAGGCCCGGCGGCAGGCCGATTTCCTCTTCAGCCTCGCGTAAGGCAGTAAAAATCAGGTCGGGGTCTTCGGGGTCGCGACGCCCGCCGGGAAAAGCCACTTCGCCGCCGTGGGTGGACAAGCCGCTGGCTCGCAGGGTCAGCACCAGCTCGGGCTCGTCACTGCGGGTGATGGGCACCAGTACCGCAGCCTCGGGGAAACGGCGGTCCGTCTCCAGCGTTCGCGGCGTGTGGTTGCTTACCCGGTGCAGTAGCTCGTCCAGCATGAGTGTTCTCGGTCTGTGGCTACCCTGCATCATGCACCAAACCAACTGACCGCCCAACCCCCGAAACCGCGCCATGTCGCGTAACGACAACTTGCCGACAAAGCCCCGTGCACGCCAAGATAGGCGCAGCCTTTTCGGATACCCAGCATGAAATTCTGCAGCCAGTGCGGTCACCCGGTCACCCAGCGCATTCCCGAAGGCGATTCGCGCCTGCGTTTTGTCTGCGACCACTGCCAGACCATCCATTACCAGAACCCGAACATCGTCGCCGGCTGCCTGCCCACCTGGGGCACCCAGGTGCTGCTGTGCCGGCGTGCCATCGAGCCACGCCGCGGTTACTGGACGCTGCCGGCCGGTTTCATGGAGAACGGCGAAACCGTCGAACAGGCGGCCATTCGCGAGACCTTCGAGGAAGCCTGCGCCCGTGTGCGCAACCTGAGCCTCTATACCCTGATCGACGTCCCGCACATCAGCCAGGTGCATATGTTCTTCCGCGCCGAGCTGGCGGACCAGGATTTCGCCGCCGGCGCCGAGAGCCTGGAAGTGCGGCTTTTCGAGGAAGCCGACATCCCTTGGTCCGAGCTGGCTTTCCGCACGGTCGGGCGTACCTTAGAATGCTTCTTCGCTGACCGGCGGAACGAGGAATACCCTGTGCGCTCCGAGTCCATTCCGCCCCTGGCTCAGCCTGCCATCACTTAACCCCATAAAACGTCCGCGACCTCTTAGGGATATCGTTTCAATGCGCTGGTTGCTTGCCCTCTTCTGCTTTTCGGTCGTCGCCGTATCCCAAGCCTCCACGGTGGAAACCCTGGACGGCAAGGTCATCGAAAAAGTCCTGGTCCTCAAGTCGGCCCATCAGCTGCAACTGATCAACGACGGCAAACCCCTCAAGACCTACCGCATTTCCCTGGGCAAGCAGCCCCGGGGCGCCAAGCTCATGGAAGGCGACAAACGCACGCCGGAAGGCTTCTACTGGCTGGACTGGCGCAAGACCAGCGACCGCTTCAACCTGGCCATGCACATCTCCTACCCGAATATCAGCGACGCCGCGCGCTCGCGCCGCGAAGGCGTGGAACCCGGCGGCATGATCATGATCCACGGCACTCCGGACAGCGAAGACTACCCGGAGCAGTACTTCCATACCCTGGACTGGACCGACGGCTGCATCGCCATGCGCAACGTCGATATGCGCGAAGTCTGGGGCCTGGTCCCGGACGGCACGATGATCGAAATCCGCCCCTGATTCCCCGTAGAAAAACCGCTCCACCCTCCCCGTTACAAAAAAAGTTGCAGGTCACTCCGGCTTCGGCAGGTGAATACCAATTCGCCGCCGAAGCGTCGCCGCACCAGTAATTTTCTCGCCGCCCACCAGACCGCTCTAATACCACTTCTTCCCTTACCCCTCATAAACGCCAAAAAACCGCCCTATTTAGCTTGCCAAGCCTGAAATACCGAGATTGACATGGTATTTAAGTGGTATTAGTTTTTGCCTCATTACCGGGCAAAAACACTCCAATAACGCATCGGAAACCAACAGATGAACGCCATCCTGGCCCTGCGCCCCGACGACACCCAGCCGACCCCGCTGTACCTGCAACTGGCGCGCAACCTCGAAGCCGCGATCCATGCCGGCCAGTGGAAAGCCGAACAGGCCCTGCCCTCGGAACGCAACTTGAGCGAGATGCTGAACATCTCCCGGGTGACCGCGCGCAAAGCCCTGGAAGTACTGTTCGAGCAAGGCCTGATCCGTCGCAGCCAAGGCTCCGGCACCTTCATCACCCCACGCCTGGAACAACCGCTATCGCGCTTGTCCGGCTTCAGCGAAATGCTTCGCCTCAAGGGCTTCGTGCCCGGCTCCCAGTGGCTGGAGCGGGAAATCACCACGCCGACCCACGAAGAACTGATCCGCCTGGGCCTGTCGCCGAACGACAAGGTCGCGCGCCTCAAGCGCCTGCGCAAAGCCGACGACACCGTGATGGCGATCGAGATGAGCACCCTGCCGGCCTCGATCATTGCCCAGCCGAATGCGGTGGGCGACTCGCTCTACGAATACCTCGACGGCATCGGCCGCCCGGTGGTCCGCGCCCTGCAGCACATCCAGGCGATCAACGCCAGCGACGAGTTCGCCGCCCTGGTGGGCATCGCCCCCGGTACCGCGATGCTGCTGATGACCCGCGTCGGCTATCTGGAGGACAACACCCCGATCGAAGTCACCGACACCTATTGCCGCAACGATTACTACGACTTCGTGGCCGAGCTACGCCGTTAAGCCCGATCGCTGAATCCGGTCGCTGAGCCAGGCCGCCGATTCGCCAAGAACAAGCCCCAGAGAGCACCCCATGTCCGAACACAACATCCTCACCGCGCAAGGCTGGATCCGCGGCCGCCTGCACCACCGGGACGGCAAGGTCACAGGCATCGAAGGCAGCCCTTGCGACCCGGCTGGCAACGACCTGCCCTACCTGCTGCCAGGTTTCATCGACCTGCATGTACACGGCGGTGGCGGCAAGGACATCATGGAAGGCGCCCCGGCGTTCGAGACCATTACCCGCACCCACGTGCGCTTCGGTACCACCTCGCTGCTGGCCACCACCATGACTGCGCCGACCGAGGACATTACCCGGGTCCTGGCGGACATCGGCGAATACTGCGAACAGCGCCCCAGCGGCAGCGCCCGGGTGCTCGGCGTGCACCTGGAAGGCCCGTACATCAACCCGGGCAAGCTCGGCGCCCAGCCCAATTTCGCCCACACCGCGCTGATGGCCGAAGTCGAGGCGTACCTGCGCCTGGCGCCCATCCGGGTGATCACCATCGCCCCGGAGATCGCCGGCCATGACGCCCTGATCCGTGCCCTCAGCGCCCGCGGCGTCCGCATGCAGATCGGCCATACCCTGGGCAGCTACGAAGAAGGCGTGGCCGCGCTCGACGCCGGCGCCACCAGCTTCACCCACCTGTACAACGCCATGAGCCCGCTGCATCACCGCGAGCCAGGCATCGTCGGCGCGGCCCTGGCCCACGCCCAGTACGCCGAACTGATCCCCGACCTGCTGCATGTGCACCCCGGCGCCATGCGCGTGGCCCTGCGCTCGATCCCGTGCCTGTACTGCGTCACCGACTCCACCGCGGCCGCCGGCATGCCCGACGGCGAATACAAGCTGGGCAGCCACACCGTGACCAAATGCCTGGGCGGCGTGCGCCTGCCCGACGGCACCCTGGCCGGCAGCACCCTGACCATGGACCAGGCGCTGCGCAACCTGGTGAAGATCGGCCTGCCCCTGGCCGAAGCCTCGCAGCGCCTGTCGCAGTTTCCCGCCGACTACCTCGGCCTCACCGAACGCGGGCGCTTGCAGGTCGGCAGCTGGGCCGACTGCGTGTGCCTGGATCGCTCACTCACACTGACCGCCGTCATGGTCGAAGGAGAAGACATTGACTTCAAAAATGCTTGAAGAGGCGCTGTCCTCTGCCGCGGTCGTCGAAGGCCAGTTATCGCAACTGGACCCGCAACTGCTCGAAGTCGCCGGGCGCCTCAACCGCCAGCCACCGCAAGTGGTCATGACCGTCGCCCGCGGCAGCTCCGACCATGCCGCCAGCTACTTCGCCTACCTGACCATGCAGCAACTGGGGATTCCGGTCGCGTCGCTGCCGATGTCGGTGGTGACCATGCAGCAGGCGCCGCTGCGGGTCAGCGGCCAGGCAGTGTTCGCCTTCTCCCAGTCCGGGCAGAGCCCCGACCTGGTCAACAGCGTGCGCCTGCTGCGCAAGCGCGGCGCCCTGAGCGTGGCCATGGTCAACGCGCTGGACACTCCACTGGAAGCCGCCAGCGAATTCTGCCTGCCGCTGCATGCCGGCGCCGAACGCAGCGTGGCGGCAACCAAGAGCTTTATCGCCACCCTCAGCGCCAGCGCCCGCCTGATCGCCCACTGGAAACAGGACGCACCGTTGCTGGACGCCTGCCTCGCCCTGCCCCAGGGACTGCGCGAGGCGGCCCGCCAGGACTGGAGCCTGGCCGTCGAGGCCCTGCGCGATTGCCAGCGCCTGATGGTGATCGGCCGTGGCGCCGGCTTCGCCATCGCCCAGGAAGCGGCGCTGAAGCTCAAGGAAACCTCGGCGATCCAGGCCGAAGCCTTCAGTAGCGCGGAAGTTCGCCACGGCCCGATGGCGCTGATCGGCGACAACTATCCACTGCTGGTGTTCGCGCCTCGCGGCGCCGAACAGGGTGGCCTGCTGAGCCTGGCCGCGGACATGCGCCAACGCGGCGCCCGGGTGTTGCTGGCCGCGCCGGACGACATCGCCGAACGCGACCTGACCCTGAGCCGAGCCGAACATCCGGCGCTCGACCCGATCCTGGCGATCCAGAGCTTCTACCGCATGGCCGCCAGCCTTGCCGAAGCTCGGGGCATGGACCCGGACCAGCCGCGCCACCTGAGCAAAGTGACCCGCACCCACTGAGCCTTTTCCTGTAACGGACGAGTACTGCGCCATGTACAACAACAATAAAGACCTGATGCTCGGCGCTCCCTTGAGCGGCCCGGTACTCACCCTCGCCAGGGTTCCCGACCTGGTGTTTTCCAGCGGCGCCATGGGCGACGGGATCGCCATCGATCCGCTGAACAACACCCTGCACGCGCCCTGCGCCGGCGTGGTGATCCACGCCGCGCGCACCGGCCACGCGGTGACCCTGCGCGCCGACAACGGCGCGGAGCTGCTGTTGCACCTGGGCCTGGACACCGTCCAGTTGCAGGGCGAGGGTTTTTCCATGCTGGTGCAGGAAGGCGCCCGGGTCAGCAGCGGGCAAGCCTTGCTGCGCTTCGATATCGACAAGGTCGCCCGGCACAGCAAAAGCCTGATCAGCCTGATGATCCTGACCAACGGCGAACAGTTCCAGACCCTGCCCATCACCCTGAAATCGGTGAAAGTCGGCGAACCGCTGCTGCACATCGTTCCCCGCGCGGGCAACGGCGGCACGCCGCAAGCGCAAGACACCTCGAGCGAAGAAGCCGAAGGCCAGACCCGGGTCAATCACCAAGGTGGCCTGCACGCCCGGCCGGCGGCGCTGATCCGCCAGACGGCGCAAGGTTTCAGCAGCAAGGCGCAACTGCACTTCAACGGCAAGTCGGCGTCCTGCGACAGCCTGGTCAGCCTGATGGGCCTCGGGGTCGGCGAGCAAGACGAAGTGCGCGTCAGCTGCCAGGGCAAGGACTGCAAGGCTGCGCTGCTGGCGTTGCTCGACGCCCTGACCACGCCGCTGGCCGAAGACGCCCACGCCGCGGCGCCCGCCCTGAAAGCCGCCGCGCCCCGGCGCCCCGCCGAAGCCGGGGTGATCCAAGGCGTCTGCGCCGCTCCCGGGCTGGTCTGCGGGCCGTTGTTCCACCTGGCCGCCATGACCCTGCCCGAAGACACCGGCGGCCACCTGCCCCAGGAACAATTGCAAGCGCTGGACCAGGCCCTGGAAAAGGTTCGCGGCGACATCCGCGGCACCCTGAGCCATGCCCGACAACGCAAGGACCGCCAGGAAGAGGCGATCTTCGCCGCCCACCTGGCCCTGCTCGAAGACCCTGCCCTGCTGGGCGCCGCCCGCCAGAGCATCGGCCAGGGACGCGCCGCGACCCATGCCTGGAGCGACGCCATCGGCGAGCAGTGCGAAATATTGCTGCAACTGGGCAACGCCCTGCTCGCCGAACGCGCCAACGACCTGCGCGACCTGCAACAGCGGGTACTGCGCGCTCTGCTCGGCGAGGCCTGGCAGTACCAACTGCCGCCCGGCGCCATAGTCGCGGCCCACGAACTGACCCCCTCCGACCTGCTGCAACTGAGCGAGCAAGGTGCCGCCGGGCTGTGCATGGCAGCCGGCGGTGCCACCTCTCATGTGGCGATCCTCGCCCGCGGCAAGGGCTTGCCCTGCCTGGTGGCCCTGGGCGCGGAAGTGCTCGACGTGCCTCAAGACCAACGGGTGGTGCTGAATGCCGATCACGGCCGCCTGGAACTGACGCCGGACAACGCGCGCCTCGAGCAGGTGCGCCAGACCCATCTGCTTCGCCAGCAACGCCGCGAGCAACAACAGCAACAGGCCCAGTTGCCGGCCAGGACCCTCGACGGCCAGGCGATCGAAGTCGCCGCCAATGTCGCCTCCAGCCAGGAAGCCCAGGGCGCCCACGCCAACGGTGCCGACGGCGTCGGCCTGCTGCGCACCGAGTTTCTCTTCGTCGACCGCCACACCGCTCCCGACGAGCAGGAACAGCGCCAGGCCTATCAGGCCGTGCTGGACGCCATGGGCGACAAGTCGGTGATCATCCGCACCATCGACGTCGGCGGCGACAAGCAACTGGAGTACCTGCCGCTGCCGGTGGAAGCCAACCCGGTGCTGGGCCTGCGCGGCATTCGCCTGGCCCAGGCCCGCCCGGAACTGCTGGACCAGCAACTGCGGGCCTTGTTGCAGGTCAGCCCGCTGCAACGCTGCCGCATTCTGCTGCCGATGGTCAGCGAACTCGACGAACTGCTGCATATCCGCGAACGCATCGATTGCCTGTGCGCCGAGCTGGAGATCGGCCAGCGCCCGGAGCTGGGGGTGATGATCGAAGTCCCGGCCGCCGCGCTGCTGGCCGAGCAACTGGCCGAATACGCCGACTTCCTCTCCATCGGCACCAACGACCTGTCGCAGTACACCCTGGCCATGGACCGTGACCATGCCGGCCTCGCCGCCCGGGTCGACGCCTTGCACCCGGCCTTGCTGCGCCTGATCGCCCAGACCTGCGCCGGCGCGGCCAGGCATGGGCGCTGGGTCGGGGTGTGCGGCGCGCTGGCCTCCGATCCGCTGGCGACGCCGGTGCTGATTGGCCTGGGGGTCAGCGAACTATCGGTCAGCCCGCCGCAAGTGGGCGAAATAAAGGACCGGGTGCGTCAGCTGGACGCCGGCGAGTGCCGCCGCCTCAGCCATGACCTGCTGAACCTGAGCAGCGCCTCGGCGGTGCGCCATGCCTGCCACCAACACTGGCCCCTGGGCTGAAGAACAACAAGAACACCGGGAGACACGCCATGTACCAACTCTTCATCGAAGGCTTGCAGCGCCTGGGCCGGGCCCTGATGCTGCCGATCGCAATCCTGCCGATCGCCGGCCTGCTGCTGCGCCTGGGCGACACCGACCTGCTGAACATCGCGATCATCCACGATGCCGGGCAGAGCATCTTCGCCAACCTGGCGCTGATCTTCGCCATCGGTATCGCCGTGGGCTTCGCCAAGGACAACAACGGCACCGCCGGCCTGGCGGGCGCCATCGGCTACCTGGTGATGGTGGCGACCCTCAAGGTGCTCGACGCCAGCATCAACATGGGCATGCTCGCCGGGATCATCAGCGGCTTGCTGGCCGGCGCCCTGTACAACCGCTTCAAGGACATCAAGCTGCCGGAGTACCTGGCGTTCTTCGGCGGGCGGCGCTTCGTGCCGATCGTCACCGGCTTCAGCGCCGTCGGCCTGGGCGTGGTGTTCGGCCTGATCTGGCCGCCGATCCAGCACGGCATCAACAGCTTCGGCCAGTTGCTGATGGAGAGCGGCAGCTTCGGCGCCTTCGTCTTCGGCGTGTTCAACCGCCTGCTGATCATCACCGGCCTGCACCATATCCTGAACAACATGGCCTGGTTCATTTTCGGCAGCTTCACCGACCCGACCACCGGCGCGGTGGTGACCGGCGACCTGACCCGCTACTTCGCCGGCGATCCCAAGGGCGGCCAGTTCATGACCGGCATGTTCCCGGTGATGCTGTTCGGCCTGCCGGCAGCCTGCCTGGCCATGTACCGCAACGCGTTGCCGGAGCGGCGCAAGGTGATGGGCGGGATTTTCCTGTCGATGGCCCTGACCTCGTTCCTCACCGGGGTCACCGAGCCGATCGAGTTCGCCTTCATGTTCCTCGCCCCGCTGCTGTATGTGCTGCACGCGCTGCTGACCGGGTTGTCGATGGCCCTGACCAACCTGCTGAACATTCACCTGGGGTTCACCTTCTCCGGCGGCGCCATCGACATGGCCCTCGGCTGGGGCCGCTCGACCAACGGCTGGCTGGTGTTCCCCGTGGGCCTGCTGTACGCGGCGATCTACTACCTGGTGTTCGACTTCTGCATCAAGCGCTTCAACCTGAAAACCCCGGGCCGCGAAGACAGCCCGGGCACCGAAAAAGCCGCCATGACCGACAACCAGCGTGCCGACGCCTATATCCGTGCCCTGGGCGGCGCGGGCAACCTGCTCACCGTCGGGGCCTGCACCACCCGCCTGCGCCTGGAGCTGGCCGACCGCAACCAGGCATCGGACAGCGCGCTCAAGGCCCTCGGCGCCATGGCCGTGGTCCGTCCCGGCAAGGGCGGCAGCCTGCAAGTGGTGGTCGGCCCGCTGGCCGACAGCATCGCCGACGAGATCCGCCTGGCCCTGCCCTTCAGCGCCAGGGCCCAGGCGCAGGCCAGCCCCGCTGTCGCGACTAGCGAAATGCCGATGCCCGTGCCCGTGAACATTGCCCCCCAGGAAGCCTCAAAATGGCTGGACGCCTTCGGTGGTAGCGACAATGTGCTGCAACTGGACTGCATCGCCATGACCCGCCTGCGGGTGCAACTGGGCGACAGCAAAGCGCTGTCGGAGTGCCAGTTGAAGAACCTCGGCTGCCAGGGCTCGAGCCAGCTGGACGACGGCGTCTGGCACCTGCTGGTCGGCGAAAAGGCGGCGAGCCTGGGCCTGGCACTGGACACCCTGATCAACCGCAGCGAGGTCAGCGCCAAGGTCTGACGGAAATAACGACTGCCGCCCTTTTTGTAGGCGGCGTGCAAAGAAGGCGCCCAGGCACAAAAAAGCCCGCTGACCGTTACCGGTTCAGCGGGCTTTTCAATGGCGGGGTCTTAGAAGTCTTCCAGTCGCCAGACTTCATAAGCCGGCGTCTCGTAGGGATGGCTCTGCTTGAGGGCCGCCACCACGCTACGGATCAACTCGTCAGCCACCACCAGCTCGACTTTCCATTCCTGCACCTGCTCGACCTGGCCGGTCTGCCCGATAAACGGCTGGCTGCCGTCCAACGGGCGAAACTGGCCCTGGCCCAGCACCTGCCACGCGCAGTGGTCGTAGGCGCCGATACGTCCGCCACCGGCGGCGAATACGGCGTCCTTGACCCCTTCCACATGGCTGGGCGGGACGAAAAAGCTGAGCTTGTACACAGGCCTTAGTTCACCCACACACGCGCGTTACGGAACATGCGCATCCACGCCGCATCTTCGTTCCACTCTTCCGGACGCCAGGAGTTCTGCACGGCACGGAACACCCGCTCAGGGTGCGGCATCATGATGGTGACGCGACCGTCGCGGCTGGTCAGGCCGGTGATCCCGCGCGGCGAGCCGTTCGGGTTGGCCGGGTAGCGTTCGGTGACCTTGCCGTGGTTGTCGACGAAGCGCAGGGCCACGCAGCCGGACAGGTCGGCTTCGAGCAGGGCTTCTTCGCTTTCGAACTCCGCATGGCCTTCGCCGTGAGCGATGGCGATCGGCATGCGCGAACCGGCCATGCCTTGCAGGAAGATCGAATTCGACTCCTGGACCTGGACCATCGCCACGCGAGCCTCGAACTGCTCGGAGCGGTTGCGCACGAAGTGCGGCCAGAACTCGCTGCCCGGGATCAGTTCGTGCAGGTTGGACATCATCTGGCAACCGTTGCACACGCCGAGGGTGAAGCTGTCGTTACGCTCGAAGAAGCCCTGGAAGGCATCGCGGGCACGGCTGTTGAACAGCGCCGACTTGGCCCAGCCTTCGCCGGCGCCAAGTACGTCGCCGTAGGAGAAGCCGCCGCAGGCGACCATGCCCTTGAAGTCGTTCAGGTCGACGCGGCCGGCGAGGATGTCGCTCATGTGCACGTCGATCGCGTTGAAGCCCGCACGGTCGAACGCCGCGGCCATTTCCACCTGGCCGTTGACGCCCTGCTCGCGCAGCACCGCCACCTGGGGACGCACGCCTTTCTTGATGTAAGGCGCGGCGATGTCCTGGTTGACGTCGAAGCTCAGCTTGGCGCTCAGGCCCGGGTTGTCTTCTTCCAGCAGGACGTCGAACTCCTGCTCGGCGCAGTCGGCGTTATCCCGCAGACGCTGGATCTGGTAGCTGGTTTCAGCCCACTGGCGTTGCAGCAGGCGACGCTCGCCGGCGAAAACGTTTTCGCCGTTGAAGGCGATGTTGATGTGACCGTTGTTGACCGGCTGGCCGATCACCGCCACGCAGTCGCCCAGGCCGGCGGCGCTGAACTGCGCCAGCACGTCCGGCGTCGCGTCTTGGCGAACCTGGATCACCGCGCCCAGTTCTTCGTTGAACAGGATGGCGGCGATCTCCGCCGAAGACTCAGCCAGCGCATCGAGGTTCAGGTTCAGGCCGCAGTGGCCGGCGAAGGCCATTTCCACCACGCTGGCCAGCAGGCCGCCGTCGGAACGGTCGTGGTACGCCAGCAGGTGACCGTCGGCGTTGAGGCCCTGGATCACCGCGAAGAAGGCTTTCAGGTCTTCGGCGTCGTCGACGTCCGGCGCCTGCTTGCCGAGCTTGCCGTGCACCTGGGCGAGGATCGAGGCGCCCATGCGGTTCTGGCCGCGACCGAGGTCGATCAGCACCAGGTCGGTGGTGCCCTTGTCCATGCGCAGTTGCGGAGTCAGGGTCTGGCGGATGTCCACGACCGGGGCGAAGCCGGTGACGATCAGCGACAGCGGCGAGGTCACGCTCTTGTCCTGACCCTTGTCGTTCCAGCGAGTGGCCATGGACATGGAGTCCTTGCCCACCGGAATGGTGAGACCCAGCTCGGGGCAGAGTTCCATGCCCACGGCCTTGACGGTGTCGTACAGACGGGCGTCTTCGCCCGGGTGGCCGGCAGCGGACATCCAGTTGGCCGACAGCTTGATATCGGAGATTTTCCCGATACGCGAAGCCGCGATGTTGGTCAGGGTCTCGCCGATCGCCATGCGGCCCGACGCCGGAGCGTCCAGCAGCGCCAGCGGGGTGCGTTCGCCCATGGCCATGGCTTCGCCGGTGTAGACGTCGAAGCTGGCGGCGGTCACGGCAACGTCGGCCACCGGAACCTGCCACGGGCCGACCATCTGGTCGCGCGCTACAAGGCCGGTGATGGTGCGGTCGCCGATGGTGATCAGGAAGCTCTTGCTGGCCACGGCCGGGTGATGCAGGACGCGCTCGATGCTGTCGGCGATGTCCAGGTTGGCCGGGTCGAAGTCGTCGCCCAGTTCGGTTTCGCGAACGGCCGAACGGTGCATGCGCGGGGCCTTGCCCAGCAGCACTTCGAGCGGCATGTCCACGGGGCTGTTGCCGAAGTGGCTGTCGGTGACCGTCAGTTGCGGCTCGGCGGTGGCTTCGCCGACGACCGCGAACGGGCAACGCTCGCGCTCGCAGATGGCCTGGAAGCGCTCGAAATCAGCGGCGCCGACCGCCAGCACGTAACGTTCCTGGGATTCGTTGGACCAGATTTCGTGCGGGGCCATGCCTGGCTCGTCGTTGGGGATATTGCGCAGCTCGAAGCGACCGCCGCGGCCGCCGTCGTTGACCAGTTCCGGGAAGGCGTTGGACAGGCCGCCCGCGCCGACGTCGTGGATGAAGCTGATCGGGTTCTTGTCGCCCAACTGCCAGCAACGGTCGATGACTTCCTGGCAACGGCGTTCCATTTCCGGGTTTTCGCGCTGTACCGAGGCGAAGTCCAGGTCGGCCGAGCTGGTGCCGGTGGCCATCGAGGAAGCGGCGCCGCCGCCCAGGCCGATGAGCATCGCCGGGCCGCCCAGCACGATCAGCTTGGAACCGACGAGGATCTCGCCCTTCTGCACGTGTTCGGCGCGGATGTTGCCCATGCCGCCGGCCAGCATGATCGGCTTGTGGTAGCCGCGAACTTCTTCGCCGCGCGGGGTGGTGATCGACTGCTCGAAGGTACGGAAGTAGCCGGTCAGGGCCGGACGGCCAAATTCGTTGTTGAACGCCGCGCCGCCCAGCGGGCCTTCGATCATGATGTCCAGGGCGTCGACGATGCGCTCAGGCTTGCCGTACGGCTTTTCCCACGGCTGTTCGAAGCCCGGGATCTGCAGGTTGGATACGGTGAAACCGGTCAGGCCGGCTTTCGGCTTGGCGCCGCGACCGGTGGCGCCTTCGTCGCGGATCTCGCCGCCGGAACCGGTGGAGGCCCCCGGGAATGGCGCGATGGCGGTCGGGTGGTTGTGGGTCTCGACCTTCATCAGGATGTGCACCGGCTCCTGCACCGCGCCGTACTGGCGGGTCTCCGGGTCCGGGAAGAAGCGGCCGGCAACGCTGCCGACGATTACCGACGCGTTGTCCTTGTAAGCGGACAGCACGCCTTCGCTGTGCATCTGATAGGTGTTCTTGATCATGCCGAACAGGGATTTTTCCTGGCTCTGGCCGTCGATATCCCAACTGGCGTTGAAGATCTTGTGACGGCAGTGCTCGGAGTTGGCCTGGGCGAACATCATCAGTTCGATGTCGTGCGGGTTGCGTTTGAGGCCCTGGAAGGCGTTGACCAGGTAATCGATTTCATCTTCGGCCAGGGCCAGGCCCAACTCGCTGTTGGCCTTTTCCAGCGCGGCACGGCCGCCGCCGAGAATGTCGATGGTGGTCAGCGGCTTCGGCGCGGCATGGCTGAACAGGCCGGCAGCCTGCTCCAGGTTGCCCAGCACGATCTGGGTCATGCGGTCGTGCAGCACGTCGGCAATCAGTTGCGCTTGCGTGTCGTCGAACTCGCCGGTCACATAGAAG
Source organism: Pseudomonas chlororaphis (assembly GCF_001921865.1). Lineage (GTDB taxonomy): Bacteria > Pseudomonadota > Gammaproteobacteria > Pseudomonadales > Pseudomonadaceae > Aquipseudomonas > Aquipseudomonas chlororaphis_D. Next base: position 416,663 of record NZ_MSCT01000005.1, on the reverse strand, counting down.
GCAATGCCGCGCTCCAGGCGCTGGATCTTGGCCAGGCCACAGTTGCGGGCGATATCGCTGGCCTTGCTCGACCAGGGCGAGATGGTGCCGAAACGCGGCAGCACCAGGAACAGACGACCGGCAGGTTCTTGCACCGGTACGCTTGGGCCGTACTTCAGAAGGCGCGCGAGCACCTGCTGTTCGTCGCCGGTCAGGACGCCGGTAACTTCGGCGAAGTGAGCGAATTCAGCATACAGGCCACTGACAGCCGGAACCTTCTGGCTCAGTTGCTCAAGGAGTTTGCTGTGGCGAAAGGCAGAAAGGGCAGGAGCGCCGCGCAGGATCAACATCTTCGGGACAGCCTCGGGAAGGGGGTGTGCTTTGAGGCCGTGCATTCTAGCCTAAACCGCCCGCGACGGCACCCGAAACGCTACGCCTGGCTGCGGCCAGACGTCGGCCCGCGCGCAGCCCTCTATAACAAAGGCGCATCAACCCCATTCAGATGGGTTATTTCAACCCGCCCGACAGGTGCGAAGGCCCATTCCCAAGGGCTCTGGCCGGGGCCTGAAACCTCTAGCAGACAAGCCCTTCGCTGTCGAGATATGGCGGCCGTTGTGCTTTGCGTATACTGCGCAGATGTTTTCCCCTATGGCTTTACGTCCGCGCTGTGCCCGATGGCTCATCGCAACCGGACTCTTCCTGATGCTCAGTGCCTGCGTTGAGAAACCCAGCACGCTCGAGCGAGTAAAGGAGGATGGCGTGCTGCGGGTGGTCACCCGTAACAGCCCGGCCACCTACTTTCAGGACCGCAACGGCGAAACCGGCTTCGAATACGAGCTGGTGAAGCGTTTCGCCGACGATCTGGGGGTTACCCTGAAGATCGAGACCGCGGACAACCTCGACGACCTCTTCGACCAGTTGGGTAAACCTAACGGCCCGGTGCTGGCTGCTGCCGGTCTGGTCAGCAGCGAGAAACGCAAGCAGCAAGTCAGGTTTTCCCACCCGTATCTGGAAGTCACCCCACAAGTCATCTACCGCAACGGCCAATCCCGCCCCACCGATGCGAGCGACCTGGTCGGCAAGAAGATCATGGTGCTCAAGGGCAGCACCCACGCCGAGCAACTGGCCGAACTCAAGCTGAAATACCCCGGCATCCAATATGAAGAGTCCGACGACGTCGAAGTGGTCGACCTGTTGCGCATGGTCGACGAAGGGCAGATCGACCTGACCCTGGTGGACTCCAACGAAGTGGCGATGAACCAGGTGTACTTCGCCAATATCCGCGTCGCCTTCGACCTCGGCGATGCCAGCAACCAGAGCTGGGCCGTGGCCGCCGGTGAAGACAACAGCCTGCTCAACGAAATCAATGCGTTCCTCGACAAGGTGCAGAAGAACGGCACCCTACAACGCTTGAAGGACCGCTACTACGGGCACGTGGACGTCCTCGGTTATGTCGGCGCCTACACCTTCGCCCAGCACCTGCAGCAGCGCCTGCCCAAATACGAGAAGCACTTCAAGGCCTCGGCCAAGGAAGAAAAGGTCGACTGGCGCCTGCTGGCCGCCATCGGTTACCAGGAGTCTTTGTGGCAACCGAGCGTCACCTCCAAGACCGGCGTGCGCGGCCTGATGATGCTGACCCAGAACACCGCCCAGGCCATGGGCGTGTCCAACCGCCTGGACGCCAAGCAAAGCATCAAGGGCGGCGCCAAGTACCTGGCATACATGAAGGATCAGCTGGACGACAAGATCGAGGAACCGGATCGCACCTGGTTCGCCCTCGCCGCCTACAACGTCGGCAGCGGCCATCTGGACGACGCCCGCAAGCTGGCGGAAAAGGAAGGGCTGAACCCGAACAAGTGGCTGGACGTGAAGAAGATGCTGCCGCGTCTCTCGCAGAAACAGTGGTACAGCAAGACCCGCTATGGCTACGCTCGGGGCGGCGAGCCGGTGCATTTCGTCGCCAACATCCGGCGCTACTACGACATCCTGACCTGGGTCACGCAGCCGCAGCTTGAAGGCGACCAGGTCGCCGAAGGCAACCTGCATGTGCCGGGCGTGGACAAGACCAAGCCGACCCAGGAAACCCCACCGCTTTAAACCGCATCGCGAGCAAGCTCGCTCCTGCAGGAGCGAGCTTGCTCGAGATGAACGTCAAAACCCTTTACTTGGCCGCTGCCAGAATCAGCGCCTTCATCTCCGCCACCGCGCCTTTGAAACCGACGAACAGCGCATGCGCCACCAGCGCATGGCCGATGTTCAACTCGTTGATGCCCTTGATCGCCGCGACTGCCTCGACGTTGTGGTAATGCAGGCCGTGGCCGGCGTTGACGATCAGGCCCTGGGCCAGGCCGAAGGCCACGCCGTCGGCCACGCGCTGCAGCTCCTCGGCCACTTCGCTCGGCGTTTGCGCATCGGCATAACGCCCGGTGTGCAGCTCGATGGCCGGCGCGCCCACGCGCCGGGACGCAGCGATCTGCCGCTCGTCGGCATCGATGAACAGCGACACCTCGGCGCCGATCTTCGACAAGCGCTCTACCGCCGCCTTGATCCGCGCCTCTTGCCCGGCGACATCCAGGCCGCCTTCGGTGGTCAGTTCCTGGCGGGTTTCCGGAACCAGGCAGATATGCGCCGGACGGATGCGCTCGGCGAACGCCATCATTTCCTCGGTGACGCCCATCTCGAAGTTCATGCGGGTTTGCAGCACATCCTTGAGCAGCAGCACATCGCGCTCCTGGATATGCCGGCGATCCTCACGCAGGTGCACGGTAATACCATCGGCGCCCGCCTCTTCCGCGTCCAGCGCCGCCTTGACCGGATCAGGGTAACGGGTGCCCCGGGCCTGGCGCAGGGTGGCTACGTGGTCGATGTTCACGCCAAGAAGAATGCGGTTGCTGGTGGTCACGGAAGCGCTCCTGAGGAGTTAGAGATTCGGTGCACAGCATATAGTGTCCGCTCGCGAAAATAACTGCCGGCGTTCGGCCGCCGCCCCTCGGATCATGGCGAGCCGAGCCGGGCTTCGAGCAGGTTGGCGCAACGAGGCTGGCTAGGGTTTGCGAAACAGCTCGCGACTGACCAGCGGCCGACCGCCCAGATGCACCGCCAGCGCCTGGCGCATCAGGCGCTTGGCCGCCGCCAATGCCCCGGGGGCGCTCCAGTCGGCTTCGGCCATAGCCAGCAACTCGGTGCCGTTGAACAGTCCTGGTTGCAGCAGGTGAACTTGCTCCAGACCGGCATCCACCTGCAGGCGATACATGCCTTGGGCGTCAATCGGCGCGCCATGGATATCCGTGTCCAGGGCGAAGCCGTAGCCCAGGTCGTCCAGCAGGCGCCACTCGAACGCCCGCAGCAAGGGCTCCAGGGCACGACCTTCGGCCAACGCCAGCAAGGTCGCCGCATAGTGCTCGAAGATCGCCGGGTGCGGATCTTCGGCAGGCAGCAGGCGGATCAGCAGTTCGTTGAGGTAGAGACCACTGAACAGCGCCTCGCCACTGAGCCAGGCGGCGATCCCCGTACTCTCCATGCGCCCGACGTTCTTCAGCTCGCCGCGCCCGCGAAACTCCACTTCCAGCGGCACGAACGGTCGCGCCAGGGTCCCGGCCTTGCCCCGCGCACCGCGCAGCACGGCGCGCAGCCGCCCTTGCGGGGTGATGAAGTCGACCAAGGCACTGCTCTCGCGGTAGGCGCGACTGTGCAGGACGTAAGCGGGCTGGCCGAGGGGGGCGTTAGTGGACATAGATGTCGGAGGGATCTCAGGGATTGAGAAGGTGACAGGTCCATGGGAAGGTTCTTCAAACCTTCATCGCGAGCAAGCTCGCTCCTACATGGGAACACTCAACCTTGTAGGAGCGAGCTTGCTCGCGATCGAGCGCAATGCGTTCGTGAAAGGTTACAGGTCGCCGTAGCCCAGCGACCGCAAGGCGCGTTCGTCGTCGGACCAGCCGCCCTTGACCTTGACCCACAGGTTGAGCATGACCTTGGAGTCGAACAGCAGCTCCATGTCCTTGCGCGCTTCCATGCCGATGCGCTTGATGCGCTCACCCTTGTCGCCAATGATGATTTTCTTCTGGCCGTCGCGCTCGACGAGGATCAACGCATGAATATGCAGGGTCTTGCCCTGCTGCTTGAACTCTTCGATTTCCACGGTGATCTGGTACGGCAGCTCGGCCCCCAGCTGGCGCATGATTTTCTCGCGCACCAGTTCGGCGGCGAGGAAACGGCTGCTGCGGTCGGTGATCTGGTCTTCCGGGAAGAAGTGATCGTTTTCCGGCAGGTGCTTGGCGATCAGGCCTTCCAGCGCTTCGAGGTTGTGGCCCTGCTGGGCCGACACCGGAACGATCTCGGCATTGGGCAGCTGTTCCTGCAACCAGGTCAGGTGCGGCATCAGCTCGGCCTTGTCCTCGATGCGATCGGTCTTGTTGATCGCCAGGATCACCGGCCCCTGCACGTACTGGACGCGCTCCAGCACCAGCTGGTCTTCGTCGGTCCACTTAGTACGGTCGACCACGAAGATCACCACGTCGACGTCTTTCAAGGCCGCCGAAGCAGTCTTGTTCATGTAGCGGTTGAGCGCCTTTTCGTTGCTCTTGTGCATGCCCGGGGTGTCGACGTAGATCGCCTGCACGGCGCCTTCGGTCTTGATCCCCAACATGTTGTGGCGAGTGGTTTGCGGCTTGCGCGAGGTAATGGCCAGCTTCTGCCCCAGGATATGGTTCAGCAGCGTGGACTTGCCCACGTTCGGACGGCCGACGATGGCGACATAGCCACAGCGTGTTGCAGTTGTATCAGTCATGGCCATTCTCCACGCCCAGGGCAATCAGTGCTGCGGCGGCCGCTACCTGTTCGGCAATACGACGGCTCACGCCCTGACCTCGGCTTTTTTCGTTCAGTAGGGTGATTTCGCATTCGACGAAGAACGTCCGGCAATGGGGCTCACCCTGGATATCCACCACTTCGTAGCGGGGCAATTCACAGGCACGCGACTGCAGGAACTCCTGCAGGCGGGTCTTGGGGTCCTTGTTGGTGTCGACCAGCGTCAGGCTGTCGAACTCGGACGTCAGCCAGGACAGCACGCGCTCGCGCGCGGTCTCCATGCCGGCATCCAGGTAGATCGCCCCAATCAGCGCTTCCAGGGCATCGGCCAGGATCGATTCACGGCGGAAACCGCCGCTCTTCAGCTCGCCGGAACCCAGGCGCAGGTATTCGCCCAGATCGAAACCACGGGCCAGTACGGCCAGTGTTTCACCTTTCACCAGGCGTGCGCGCAAACGCGACAGCTGGCCTTCGCGGGCCTGGGGAAAGCGCTCGAACAGCGCTTCGCCGGCGACGAAGTTGAGAATGGCGTCACCGAGGAATTCCAGGCGCTCGTTGTTGCGCCCGGCAAAACTGCGGTGAGTGAGGGCCAGGACCATCAGTTCCTGGTCCTTGAAGGTGTAACCGAGCTGACGCTCGAGACGGCTCAAAGAAACGCTCACGGTTTACCCACGCTGAGTTCGTGGTCGAATTTCACCACCTTGGAGACGAGGCACGAGGTGCCTGTGGCAATTAACGCTGTGTTCAAATCCACATCCTGAAAATCGTTGAATACTGTTTCTGGTACGCCTACGTGGTTCCCGAACCTGGCGGCCGGTGTTCTACAGGTTCCAGAAAAGCATTCGGCGCTGTGTTCAACAGCGCCGTGGGTATTTACTTGATCAGGCCAACCCGCGAGAAATTCGGCAGGTGGCTGAGTTTCGGTTCGGGCCAGCTCATCCAGACTGCGAAGGCCTTGCCGACGATGTTCTTGTCGGGAACCATGCCCAGCAGGTCCTTGGGAATGCTCGGGTCATCCCAGTAGCGGCTGTCGTTCGAGTTGTCGCGGTTGTCGCCCATCATGAAGTAGTGCCCGGCGGGCACGGTCCACTGACGGTCCGGGGTCGCCCGGTAGCGGCTCATTTCCTTGCGGATCAGGTGCTCGGCGGCGCCGAGTTTTTCCTTGTAGAGCTCCGCGCTGCCCAGGGTGCCCGGCTCGGCGCCAACCAGTTGCTCGGCGACCGACTGGCCGTTGACCAACAGGCGCTTGTCGCTGGTGTAGCGCACTTCGTCGCCCGGCAGGCCAACCACACGCTTGATGTAGTTGACGTTCGGATCGCTCGGGTAGCGGAACACCATCACATCGCCACGCTGCGGATCACCGACCTCGATGATCTTCTGGTCGATCACCGGCAGGCGGATCCCGTAGGAAAACTTGTTCACCAGGATGAAGTCGCCCACATCCAGGGTCGGTTTCATCGATCCCGAGGGAATCTGAAACGGTTCCACCAGGAACGAACGCAGCACCAACACGATGAACAGCACCGGAAAGAACGACTTGCCGTACTCGACGAGCATCGGCTCCTTGTTCAGCTTCTCGATGACCAGTCCATCCGGCTGGCTGACGCTGCCCTGATAGTTGGTAATGGCGGCACGCCGGCGCGGCGCCAGAAAGACCAGATCGAGCAACGCCAACAAACCGCAGACGGCGACGGCGATGACCAGCAACAGCGGGAAATTTAGCGACATAGGACCTAACTATCCAACCTGAGCACGGCAAGGAAGGCTTCCTGTGGAATTTCCACGTTGCCCACTTGCTTCATGCGTTTCTTACCGGCTTTCTGCTTTTCCAACAGCTTGCGCTTACGGCTAACGTCACCGCCGTAGCATTTAGCCAGTACGTTCTTTCTGAGCGCCTTGACGGTTGTCCGCGCCACAATCTGCCCGCCGATGGCGGCCTGGATTGCCACGTCAAACATCTGCCGAGGAATCAGTTCCTTCATTTTTTCGGTCAACGCACGCCCTTTGTAGTGGGCGTTGTCACGGTGCACGATCAACGCCAGGGCGTCGACCTTCTCACTGTTGATCAGCACATCCAGCTTGACCAGATTAGCCGACTGATAACGGTCGAAATGATAATCCAGAGAAGCATAGCCACGACTGGTGGATTTGAGACGGTCGAAGAAGTCCAGGACCACCTCGTTCATCGGCAGGTCGTAGGTCACCTGGACCTGGCTGCCGAGGAACAGCATGTCGTGCTGTACGCCGCGCTTCTCGATGCACAGGGTAATGACGTTCCCCAGGTGCTCTTGCGGCACAAGAATATTGGCGCGCACGATCGGCTCGCGCATGTCTTCGATGGCCGACAGGTCCGGCAGCTTGGACGGGTTGTCGACGTAGATCGTTTCGCCGTTCTTCAGCAGCAGCTCGAAAATTACCGTCGGCGCGGTGGTGATCAGGTCCAGGTCGTATTCGCGCTCCAGGCGCTCCTGGATGATTTCCATGTGCAGCATGCCGAGGAACCCGCAACGGAAGCCGAAGCCCAGCGCGTCGGAGCTTTCCGGGGTGTACTGCAGCGACGAGTCGTTCAGGGTGAGCTTTTGCAGGGCTTCGCGGAAGTCCTCGAAGTCGTCGGAGCTGACCGGGAACAGGCCGGCGTAGACCTGCGGCTGGATGCGTTTGAAACCTGGCAGCACTTCGACGTCGGGGGTCGAGCTCAAGGTCAGGGTGTCGCCGACCGGCGCACCGTGGATGTCCTTGATACCGGCGATGATGAAGCCCACTTCGCCGGCTTTCAGGTCGGCGGTGGCGGTGTGTTTCGGGTTGAATACGCCGACGCTGTCCACCAGGTGGATCTTGCCGGTGGACTTGACCAGGATCTTGTCGCCTTTCTTCACGCGGCCGTGGCGCACGCGAACCAGGGACACAACGCCCAGGTAGTTGTCGAACCAGGAGTCGATGATCAGCGCTTGCAGCGGGTCTTCGATGTTGCCGACAGGCGCGGGAATGGTGGTCACCAGCCGCTCCAGCACCTCGTCGACGCCCAGGCCGGTCTTGGCGCTGCAGGTCACGGCGTCGGTGGCGTCGATCCCGATGATCTTCTCGATCTCTTCCTTGACCCGCTCCGGATCGGCCTGCGGCAGGTCGATCTTGTTCAGGACCGGCATGACCTCCAGGCCCTGCTCGATGGCGGTGTAGCAGTTGGCGACCGACTGAGCTTCCACGCCCTGGCCGGCGTCGACCACCAGCAAGGCGCCTTCGCAGGCCGCCAGCGAGCGGCTGACTTCATAGGTGAAGTCGACGTGACCGGGGGTGTCGATGAAGTTCAGCTGATAGGTGACGCCATCGCGGGCTTTGTAATAGAGGGTAACGCTATGGGCCTTGATGGTGATCCCGCGTTCACGCTCGAGGTCCATGGAATCCAGGACCTGGGCTTCCATTTCGCGCTCGGCCAGGCCGCCGCACATCTGGATGAAGCGATCGGCCAGAGTCGACTTGCCATGGTCAATGTGGGCGATGATGGAGAAATTGCGGATATGACTCAAATCACTCACGGGTCAACACTCAAAAAGGCTGCAGGCATAGCCCGCCGAAAAATAGCCGGGAATTGTACCTGATAGACGATGCAAGCGTCACGTTCGCCTGTCAGCGGCAATCAAACGCAAAACGCCCCGGCCTTTCGACCGGGGCGCTTCTCGTACAACGGGCGTCACAGGCGCCTGTCAGCCGGCCCGGCGCAGCAGCCAGACCCCGGCCAAAGCACAGAAACCGGCGGGCACCAGCACCGCAAACAGCGGCGAGAAGCCGAACACCTGGCTCGACGGGCCCAGCAGGTCCTGGGCGATGCGGAAGGTGAACCCCACCAGCACGCCGGTGAACACCCGCTGGCCGAGGGTCACGGAACGCAACGGACCGAAGATGAAAGAGATCGCCATCAATACCAGGGCCGCGGTGACCAACGGTTGCAGCACCTTGACCCAGAACGCCAGCCAGTAGCGGCCGTTGTTCAGGCCTTGGTCGGCCAGGTAATGGATGTAGCCCCACAGGCCGCTGATCGACAGCGATTCCGGCGCCATCACCACCGTGCTCAGCAGTTGCGGGCTCAAGGCCACGTCCCAGCGCTCCTGAGGGGTGTTGATGACCTCGGTGCGGCCTTCGCGGAAATAGGTGGTGGTGACGTCGGTCAGCTGCCAGTAGCTCTCTTCGAACCGCGCCTGCTTGGCAAAGCTCGAGGACAGCATGTGCCGCTCGTTGTCGAAGTGATAGCGAGTCACGCCATAGAGCAGGCCATTGGGCTGCACGGCGTTGATATGAATGAATTCCTCGCCCTGGCGGTGCCACAGGCCGTGCTTGGAGCTTTGCGCATCGCCCGAACCCTGGGCCAGCGCCCGGCTGGCCTGGGCCTGGCTTTCCGTGACGGGAGCGACGTACTCGCCGATCAGCAAGCCCGCCACCATCAGGAACAGCATCGGCTTCATGACCGCCCAAACGATCCGCCCGATGGACACGCCGGCAGCCCGCATGATGGTCAGTTCGCTGTTGCTGGCCAGGCTGCCCAGGCCGATCAGGCAGCCGATCAGCGCCGACATCGGCAACATCTCATAGAGCCGGCGAGGCGCCGTCATCAGCACGAAACTCAGCACGTCCAGCACGGTGTAGCTGTCGCTGACGCTGCCCATCTCGTCGATGAAGGCAAACAGCGAGGCCAGGCCGAGGATGATCCCCAGGACGGCCAGGATAGACAGCAGCACGTTGCTGCCGATGTAGCGATCGAGCTTAACCACGAGCCACCTCCTTCATGCTGCGGCGACTCGCCAGTTTCAGGCGCAACGGCTCCCAGTACAGCAATCCGAGGCCGATGAGCAGAAACAGTCCATGCACCCACCACAGGCCCAGGGCCTGCGGCAGCTTGCCTTTTTCCAGCGAGCCGCGGGCCGCGATCAGGATGGTCAGGTAAGCCATATAAAGGAGGATCGCCGGCAACAGCTTGAGGAAACGGCCCTGGCGCGGGTTAACCCGGGACAGGGGCACCGCCATCAGGGTCACGATGAATACCAGCAGCGGCAGGGAAAGGCGCCATTGCAGCTCGGCATTGGCGCGCAGGTCCTGGCTGCCGAGCAGGTCGCGGGTCGGGATGGCGTCGCGATCGGTAACCTCGTCGCTGACGTCCGGCTTGGCCAGCAAGACGCCGTAGGTGTCGTACTTGATGATCCGGTAGTCGGCCTGGCCCGGGTTACCGTCGTAGCGATAGCCGTTTTCCAGGATCAGGTAACGGTTGCCGTCCGGACGGACGTCCTGGTGCCCCTTCTCCGCCACCAGCACCGAAATGCCCTGGTCTTTCTTGTCCTGGTTCAGGCGTTTTTCCGAGATGAACACACCGCCGAGGTTGGTCCGGTCGTCGGACAGCTGCTCGGTGTAAGTCACCCGCGAACCGTCGTTGAGCGCCTGGAAGCGCCCCGGCACCAGGGTGTCGAATTCGGTCAGGGCATCCTGTTTGTTGAGGATCAGCTGGAACTGGTTGGCCCCCTGGGGCGCCAGGCTCAGGCTCAGCCAGGCGACGATCAGCGCGATCAGGGTCGCCGGGATCATGGTCATGCCCAGCAGGCGCTGCTGGCTCATGCCGGTGGCCGAAAGCACGGTCATCTCGCTTTCAAGATAGAGACGACCGTAGGCCAGCAGGATGCCGAGGAACAGGCCCAGGGGCAGGATCAGTTGCAGGAAGCCCGGCATGCGGACGCCCATGATCAGGAACAGCGAGCTCGGGTCCATTGCGCCCGAGGCCGCTTGCGCGAGGTATTTGACGAAACGTCCGCTCATGATGATGACCAGCAGCACGGCGCTCACGGCGCTCAGGGTCACCAACACTTCGCGGGATAGATAACGGAAGACGATCAAACCAGACACTCCAGGGTTGTCAGGCTAAGGCGGCCAAACAAGCGAACCCGGCCCATGAAGCCGGGCCGCGGAAAAAGATGGCGCATTATCCTGTGATTGCATGCGCCTGTCACTGCGCATGCTCACGCAGCCCTCTGAAGCGGCGAAGTTCGCGCATGCGAGGGTTGTCAGCCTCGACTGCCGGGGTTCAAACTGGCGGCCCTGTCGTCGGCCCGCGGCCGACGCCTCTCCTTTAAATAAAAGCGGCATACACGACAAGCCCGGCGCACGGCATCGGCCCTGCGCTCTTTGACCATTAATTCAGGGACCCGGACATGGAACTGGTTGTAAAAAGCGTTAGCCCGGAAACGTTGAAGACCGCCACCCTGGTGGTCGCCGTCGGCGAAGGCCGCAAGCTCGGCAGCGTTGCCAAACAACTCGACGAGCTCAGCGCCGGCGCCATCAGCGCGGTACTCAAGCGCGGCGACCTGGCCGGCAAGGTCGGCCAGAGCCTGCTGCTGCACGGCCTGCCTAACCTCAAGGCCGAGCGCGTGCTGCTGGTCGGCACCGGCAAGGACGCCGAACTGGGCGACCGCCCGTTCCGCAAGATCGTCAGCGGCATCCTCGGCACCCTCAAGGGCCTGGGCGGCAGCGACGCCGTGCTGGCGCTGGACGAAGTCGTGGTCAAGGGCCGCGACAGCTATGGCAAGACCCGCCTGCTGGCCGAAACCCTGCTGGATGGCGAATACGCCTTCGACCAGTTCAAGAGCCAGAAAGCCGAACCCCGCGCCCTGAAGAAAGTCACCCTGCTGACCATCAAGGCCGCGCAAGCCGAAGTCGAGCGCGCCGCGACCCACGCCAAGGCGATCGCCAACGGCATGGCCTTCACCCGCGACCTGGGCAACCTGCCGCCGAACATCTGCCACCCGAGCTTCCTCGGCGAGCAGGCCAAGGCCCTGGGCAAGGAATTCAAAGGCCTGAAGGTCGAAGTATTCGACGAGAAGAAGATCAAGGAACTGGGCATGGGCTCGTTCTATGCCGTCGGCCAGGGCAGCGCCCAGCCGCCGCGCCTGATCGTCATGCAATACAACGGCGGCAAGAAAACCGAGAAGCCGTACACCCTGGTCGGCAAGGGCATCACCTTCGACACCGGCGGCATCAGCCTCAAGCCGGGCGCCGGCATGGATGAGATGAAATACGACATGGGCGGCGCGGCCAGCGTGTTCGGCACCCTGCGCGCGGTGCTGGAGCTCAAGCTGCCGATCAACCTGGTGTGCATCCTGGCCTGCGCCGAGAACATGCCGAGCGGCACAGCCTCGCGTCCGGGCGACATCGTCACCACCATGAGCGGCCAGACCGTGGAAATCCTCAACACCGACGCCGAAGGCCGCCTGGTGCTGTGCGATGCCCTGACCTACGCCGAACGCTTCAAGCCGCAGGCCGTGATCGACATCGCCACCCTGACCGGCGCCTGCGTGGTCGCCCTGGGCGCCCACACCTCGGGCCTCTTGGGCAACAACGACGAGCTGATCGGCCAACTGCTGAGCGCCGGCGTCCAGGCCGACGACCGCGCCTGGCAATTGCCGCTGTTCGACGAGTACCAGGAACAGCTGGACAGCCCGTTCGCCGACATCGCCAACATCGGCGGCCCGAAAGCCGGCACCATCACCGCGGCCTGCTTCCTGTCGCGCTTCGCCAAACAGTACAACTGGGCGCACCTGGATATCGCCGGTACCGCCTGGACCAGCGGCGGCAAGGACAAGGGCGCCACTGGCCGTCCCGTTCCCCTGCTGACCCAGTACCTGCTGGACCGCGCCAAAGCCTGAAACCTATGACCCCGGGACGCGCCGCCCACCAGCGGCGCGCTCCCGGGCTCAGGAACCGCAATGACCAAAGTCGACTTCTATATCCTACCCAGCCCGGCCCCTTCGGCACGGCTGGACTTCGCCTGCAAGCTCACCGAGAAAGCCTGGCGCATGGGGCACCGCATCTACCTGCATTGCAGCGACGCAGCCCAGCGCGATGACCTCGATGCCCGCCTGTGGCGCTTCAAGGGCGAAACCTTCGTGCCCCACGGCCCCGCCGAAAGCGAACCGGACGGCCTGATCGTACTGGGCCTGGGCGACGACCCCGGCGAACACCAGGACCTGCTGGTCAACCTGGACCTGAAAGTCCCGGCATTTGCCCAGCGCTTTGCCCGCATCGCCGAAGTGGTGGTGGAAGACCCGACTATCCGCCAGGCCGCTCGCGACAGTTTCCGTTTCTACCGCGAACAGGGCTATCCTCTGCAAGATCACCGTTTACCGCGACTCTGAGCCCTCGATGGACACTCCAAAACCGCTGCAAAAGTCCGCGCACCTGCTGGATGACCTCGAGTCCATCCGCCAACTGCTCGGTGATGAAAACCTGCAACCTCCGCTGCTGACCGAGACCGTCGACAGCGAAGTCCAGATTCCCCTGCTGTTCGATATGGTTGGCGGCAACGCAGCCGCCGCCGTCGAAGAGCCCGCCGCGCCCCCGCAACCGCTGCCTGTCCAGGCCGCCGAACCGCAACCCGAGCCCGCAGTTGCCACTCCGGCACCGCCTCCCGCCCTCACGCCAGCGCCGGCTCCGGCCGCGAAAAACCAGGACACCCTGCTGCACCTGGACAGCGAACTGCGCGCGGCCGCGCAATTGATCATGCAGGACGTGATCGACGACTTCGCCCCGCATATCGAGACCGAGATCAAGCGCCGCCTCGACGCGCGGATGGAGCGGCTGCTCAGTCAATATCAGGACTAAGCCGCCCCCTGTAGGAGCGAGCTTGCTCGCGAAGACTCCAAGAGCCCCCGTCTCCAGAATGCCCGCGCAATCATTGACGATCTTCGCGAGCAAGCTCGCTCCTACCTCTCGCCCCCGCTATACTTCCCGGCTTTTCCTGAATAAATGCCAATAGGGTCCCGCCGCGCATGGATAAGACCTACCAGCCGCACGCCATTGAAACTTCCTGGTACCAGACCTGGGAGTCAGAGAACTACTTCGCCCCGCAAGGCGCGGGCGACTCCTACACCATCATGATCCCGCCGCCGAACGTCACCGGCAGCCTGCACATGGGCCATGGCTTCAACAACGCGATCATGGACGCCCTGATCCGTTTCCGCCGCATGCAGGGCCGCAACACCCTGTGGCAGCCGGGTACCGACCACGCTGGTATCGCCACCCAGATGCTGGTAGAGCGCCAGATCGAAGCCCAGGGCCAGAATCGCCACGATCTGGGCCGGGAAAAATTCCTCGAGAAAGTCTGGGAATGGAAGGATCAGTCCGGCGGCAACATCAGCCGTCAGATCCGCCGCCTGGGCTCCTCCGTGGACTGGAGCCGCGAGCGCTTCACCATGGACGACGGCCTCTCCGAAGCCGTCAAGGAAGCCTTCGTGCGCCTGCACGAAGACGGCCTGATCTACCGCGGCAAGCGCCTGGTCAACTGGGACACCAAGCTGCACACCGCGATCTCCGACCTCGAAGTGGAAAACCACGACGAGAAAGGTTTCCTGTGGAACCTGCGCTACCCGCTGGCCGATGGCGCCAAGACCGCTGAAGGCAACGACTACCTGATCGTCGCCACCACTCGCCCGGAAACCATGCTCGGCGACTCCGCCGTGGCCGTGAACCCCGAAGACGAGCGTTACAAGGCACTGATCGGCAAGTTCGTCGAACTGCCGCTGGTGGGTCGCCGCATCCCGATCATCGCCGACGATTACTGCGACCCCGAGTTCGGCACCGGCTGCGTGAAGATCACCCCGGCCCACGACTTCAACGACTACGAAGTCGGCAAACGCCACAACCTGCCGCTGCTGAACATCTTCGACAAGAACGCCGCCGTACTGCCGGCCGCCCAGGTGTTCAACCTGGACGGCACGCTGAACGACAGCATCGACGGCAAGATCCCGGCCGAATACGCCGGCCTCGACCGTTTCGAGGCGCGCAAGCAGATCGTCGCCGCGTTCGACGCCGCGGGCCTCCTGGTCAGCGTTGACGATCACGCGCTGAAAGTACCGAAGGGCGACCGCTCGGGCACCATCATCGAGCCGTGGCTGACCGACCAGTGGTACGTCTCCACCAAGCCGCTGGCCGAGCCGGCCATTGCCGCCGTAGAAGACGGCCGCATCGCCTTCGTGCCCAAGCAGTACGAAAACATGTACTTCTCCTGGATGCGCGATATCCAGGACTGGTGCATCAGCCGCCAACTGTGGTGGGGCCACCGGATTCCGGCCTGGTACGACGAGTCGGGCAAGGTCTATGTCGGCCGCGACGAAGCCGAAGTGCGCGCCAAGCACAACCTCGGCCCGGATGTCGCCCTGCAACAGGACAACGACGTTCTCGACACCTGGTTCAGTTCGGGCCTGTGGACCTTCTCCACCCTGGGCTGGCCGGAGCAGACCGACTTCCTCAAGACCTTCCACCCGACCGACGTGCTGGTGACCGGTTTCGACATCATTTTCTTCTGGGTCGCCCGGATGATCATGCTCACCATGCACCTGGTGAAGAACGAAGACGGCACGCCGCAGGTTCCGTTCAAGACCGTGTACGTCCACGGCCTGGTACGCGACGGCCAGGGCCAGAAGATGTCCAAGTCCAAGGGCAACGTCCTTGACCCGCTGGACATCATCGACGGCATCGAGCTCGAAGCCCTGGTGCAGAAACGCACCACCGGCATGATGCAGCCGCAACTGGCGAAGAAGATCGAGAAGCAGACCCGCCAGGAGTTCGCCGACGGCATCGCCAGCTACGGCACCGACGCCCTGCGCTTCACCTTCTGCTCGCTGGCCTCCACCGGCCGCGACATCAAGTTCGACATGGGCCGCGTCGAAGGCTATCGCAACTTCTGCAACAAGATCTGGAACGCCGCGCGCTATGTGCTGGACAAGGGCGAAGACTGCGGCCAGAACGGCGAAGCCTACGAGCTCTCGCTGGCGGACCGCTGGATCATTTCCCAGCTGCAACGCACCGAAGCCGAAGTGACCCGCCAACTCGACCAGTTCCGCTTCGACCTGGCCGCCCAGGTGCTGTACGAGTTCATCTGGAACCAGTACTGCGACTGGTACCTGGAGCTGTCCAAGCCAGTGCTGTGGGACGAAAACTCGCCGATCGAGCGCCAGCGCGGCACCCGTCGCACCCTGGTGCGCGTACTGGAAGTGGCGCTGCGCCTGGCCCACCCGTTCATGCCGTTCATCACCGAAGAAATCTGGCAGCGCCTCGCGCCGCTGGCCGGCATCCAGGGCAAGACCATCATGCTGCAGCCGTGGCCGGTGGCCAATGAAGCACGTATCGATGAAGCCGCCGAAAGCGACATCGAATGGCTCAAGACCCTGATGCTCGGCACGCGCAACATCCGCGCCGAGATGAACATCGGGCCAGGCAAGCCATTGGCGGTGTTCGTGAAGAACGCCAGTGCCGAAGACCAGCGCCGGCTTACCGAAAATGACGCTCTGCTCAAGAAGCTGGCGAAGCTGGAGTCGATCACCGTATTGGCTGCCGGTGCAGAAGCGCCGCTGTCCGCCACCGCCCTGGTCGGCGAGATGGAAGTGCTGGTGCCAATGGCTGGCCTGATCGACAAGGGCGCCGAACTGGCGCGCCTGGACAAGGAAATCCAGCGCCTGCAAGGCGAAGTGCAGCGGGTCGGCGGCAAGCTGTCCAACGCCGCCTTCGTCGACAAGGCCCCAGCCGAAGTGATCGAGAAGGAACGCGCCAAGCTGGCCGAAGCCGAACAGGCCCTGGGCAAGCTGGCCGAGCAGCACGCGCGGATCTCCAGCCTGTAACGGCGATTGCTGCGATACGAAAAAGGGAGGCCTTCACAGGCCTCCCTTTTTTGTTGCCTGGAGGGACGCCATCGCGAGCCAGCTCGCTCCTACAGACGTACGCCAACTCCTGTAGGAGCGAGCTGGCTCGCGAGACCTTGGCCCTGGCTCACCGCGTTGGCACCTACAGACGCCGCGCCGGACAGGCAGATATGGGACAATACCCGCCACTTTGAGCCATACCCGAACCGACCTCGCCCATGACCGCCCCCCGCCCTCCCAAAGCCCCGCGCAAAAAGCCACAACCCGAGGCTCCGGCCAAGGCCGCCGCGCCGCGGGAAAAAGCCAGCCTGCACCCGCGCAATCGCCATCAAGGCCGCTACGACTTCCCGCAACTGATCAAGAGCACCCCGGAGCTGGGGGCTTTCGTGATCATCAATCCCTACGGCAAGGAAAGTATCGACTTCGCCAACCCGGCGGCGGTACGGGTGTTCAACCGCGCCTTGCTCAAGGCCTTCTACGGCATCGCCCACTGGGACATTCCGGCCGACTTCCTGTGCCCTCCGGTCCCGGGTCGCGCCGACTATGTGCACTTTCTCGCCGACTTGCTGGCCGCCCATAACGAGGGCGAAATTCCCCGTGGCGCGGCGGTGCGAGTACTGGATGTCGGCGTCGGCGCCAACTGCGTCTACCCGCTGATCGGCCACTGCGACTACCGCTGGCAGTTCCTCGGCTCCGACATCGACAGCACCGCCCTCGCCGCCGCCAAGACCATCGTCCAGGCCAACGGCCTGAACAAGGCCATCGGCCTGCGCCAACAGCCCCACCGCAAGCAGATCCTGCTGGGGCTGCTGGAGAACGACGAGCGTTTCGACCTGACGATGTGCAACCCACCGTTCCACGCCTCCCTGGACGAGGCCACCCGCGGCAGCCAGCGTAAATGGCGAGCCCTGGGCAAGGCCGACCCCAAGCGCAAGCTGCCGGTGTTGAACTTCGGCGGCCAGGCGGCGGAACTGTGGTGCGAAGGCGGCGAGGCGCGTTTCGTGACCCAGCTGATCGCCGAAAGCGCCCAGGTGGCGCAACAGGTGTTGTGGTTCAGCACCCTGGTGTCGAAAGCCTCGAACCTGCCGGCGATTCAGGCCGCCCTGAAAAAGGCCGGAGCGCTGGAAAGCCAGGTGGTGGAAATGTCCCAGGGGCAAAAACAGAGCCGCTTCGTCGCCTGGACCTTCAAGGACAAGGCACAGCAACAGGCCTGGCGCCAGGAGCGTTGGGTTCGGAAGGGATAGAAGCGAGGGGGAAAAACACCGATTTACCTTGCGTAAATCGTTTGGCCTTAAGCCGGCAAACCGTGCCCGGAAGGTCTCCGTGGCACGGTTCTATCGCAGTCTTACTTGTTGATCGAGTCGGTCAGGCCTTTAGCCACAACCAGCTTGATCACTTTCTTCGCAGCGATTTCGATGGCAGCGCCAGTCGATGGGTTACGGCCAGTACGGGCAGGACGCTCGGTCACTTTCAGTTTGCCGATACCTGGCAGAGTGATTTCGCCGCCATTTTCCAATTGATCAGCAACGATTTGGGCCAGTTGGTCCAGAGCGTTACGCGCGGTGGTTTTCGGCGCGTCGATAGCTTCAGCGATATCAGCGATCAGTTGGTCTTTAGTAATAGCCATTGTGGTGTTCCTTCCCTATCAAATTCATTTGGATTGCATGAGTGCAGTGTCAGCCATCGAGCCAGATCTTGTGGACCTGGCACCCCGGTCACAACCACGAAAGATCGGGGTTATAGATACCGAAATCAGGGTTTGGTTCGACCCGACAAATGCTGAATGCACGCTTAACGCCGAGACATCGCGTAAGACGGGGCAAAACTAGCACAGAGACGGGGAAATATCCGCCTCTACCTAGCCATTTGGTCAGCTTTATTGCTCTAAATCCGTAAAAAAATGCATAAGCTTGACCCACGCCTCCTTCCGCCCCCTTCAAACAGCGCCAAAACCAGCGGGTGCGGTACACTGGGCACTTTTTCGGGGAGCCATGCCCTCTCCCGCCAACCAGCCGAGAAGCCCATGCCGATCCGTCATTGCATCGTCCACCTGATCGACAAGAAACCCGACGGCACACCCGCGGTTCTTCATGCCCGCGACCAGGAGTTGCCCGAGTCCGCGGCCATCGAGAACATGCTCGCCGACCTCAACGAAAGCTATAACGCCAAACAGGGTAAAGCCTGGGGCCTGTTCCATCCCGAGTCCGGCGCGTTTCCCTTCAGCGGCTGGCTGAAGGAATACCTCGATGGCGGCCAGGACTTCACCGCCTTCAGCCGCGTGGCGGTCGAACACCTGCAAAAACTGATGGAAGAGTCCAACCTCTCGGTCGGCGGCCACGTGCTGTTCGCCCACTACCAGCAAGGCATGACCGACTACCTGGCCATCGCCCTGCTGCACCACAGCGAAGGCGTGGCGGTGACCGACGAGCTGGACGTGACCCCGTCGCGCCACCTGGACCTGGGCCAGTTGCACCTGGCGGCGCGGATCAACGTTTCCGAGTGGCAGAACAACAAGCAGTCGAAGCAGTACATCTCGTTCATCAAGGGCAAGAACGGCAAGAAAGTCTCGGAGTACTTCCGCGACTTCATCGGCTGCCAGGAAGGCGTCGACGGCCCGGGCGAAACCCGCACCCTGCTCAAGGCATTCAGCGACTTCGTGGAAAGCGAAGACCTGCCAGAAGACTCGGCCCGGGAAAAGACCAAGACCCTGGTGGACTACGCCAGCAGCCAGGCCAAGCTCGGCGAACCCATGGGCCTGGAAGAGCTCTCGGAACTGATCGACGAAGAACGCCCCAAGGCGTTCTACGACCATATCCGCAACAAGGACTACGGCCTGTCGCCGGAAATCCCGGCCGACAAGCGCACCCTCAACCAGTTCCGTCGCTTCACCGGCCGCGCCGAAGGCTTGTCCATCAGCTTCGAGGCGCACCTGCTGGGCTCGAAGATCGAGTATGACGAAGAGGCCGGCACCCTGATCATCAAGGGCCTGCCGACCCAACTGACCGACCAGCTCAAGCGCCGTAACTGATGCTGCAGGGCGTGCTGAAGAAGTTCCTGCTGATCCTGCTGGTGGTCGTGGCCTACCAGAACTGGGGCAAGATCGAGCGCCTGCTCAACCCCTCGCAAGTGGCCTCGGAGCAGATCCGGGCCAATGCCCGGGTGGTGCTCTACGCCACCGACTGGTGCGGCTACTGCAAGGCCACCCGGCGCTTTCTCGACCAGAAGGGCATTGCCTTTCGCGAGTTCGATATCGAGAAGGACGCCGAGGCGCGCAAGGCCTATGAAGCCCTGGGCGGACGGGGGATTCCGATCCTGGATGTGAACGGCACGCTGATCCGCACCTACGACCCCGACGCCATCCTCGGCGCCTTGAAACCTCCCGTCGCCAATCCCCTGTAGGAGCGAGCTCGCGATAGCCACGACGCGAACCGCGTTATCGTTCATCGCGAGCAAGCTCGCTCCTACAAAAGCTATTGCGCTTCGATACGGAAACCCAAGCGCGGGAAGTGCACATGCAGCACCCCGCCACGCGGGTCTTCGCGACGCAGGATCAACTCCTCGCTGCCGGCGAACAGCAAGTCCCCCGCCACCGGATCGACGCCATAGTCGGTCGCTGCGATCCGCACCGGCTGGCCGGCCTGGAAACCGTTCGGATCGACGAAGGTTTCATCCGGCAACACGGCCGGCGTGGCCTCACGCGCCACGTCGAGCGCCTCTTCGGAGGTCATCGCGCTCGACGCGCCATGGCCGAACCCCAGCACCCGCCCGAGCCACGCCGCCACCGCCGGGTAGGCATCCACCAGCGGCGCGGTCACCGGCGTGCCCTTGAGGAACCACAGCGGATGGGCCAGGGCGAAGTCGGCGATCGACGGCTCGCCGAACAGGAAGTCACCCTCCTCGCGCTGCAACTGCTGCTCCAGGCGCGCCATCAGCGTCGGCCATTGATGCTTGGCCAATTCCAGCGGCACCCGGGTGGAACTGCCGCCGCTGAACAATCCGGCGCGGTCGGCCATGAACGCCTTCACCGCCTCCGCCGGCAAATGGCCGAAACGCACGGCCGCCGACTCGGGCTGGAACACCAGGCTCACCGCATGCTGGAACACCACCGAGTCGGCCCAGGCAGCGAAGGTCGCGCTGACCATTTCCCGGCCCTCGGGGAACAACGCGGGCAAGGCCTTTTCCTGCTCCAGCCGCCGCGCGATCAGCGCCGTGTCGCAATAGATATCGGCGCCGACCTGCAGCACCGGAGTCTTGCGATAACCGCCGGTAAGCGCCGTGAGATCAGGCTTGGGCATCACCGGCGAAATCTTCACCGAGCGCCAGGACAGGCCCTTGAACCCCAGCAGCAGCCGGGCTTTTTCCGCGAAAGGAGAAGTCGGGTAATGGTGCAGAATCAACTCTGACATGCTGGGGGTCCACTGGATGAGTAGGAGCAACCAGCTTAGCGTGCAAAGCCCGGGTAGCCTATATAACCTGTCCGATCATCCGCCATCACCGACATTGATCGGGCACCGCGCTTCACCCGCCCTGCCGCCTGAGCATGATAGGAAATCCAGACTTTGGCCTTTAAGAACATCAACCTCGTACGGGTGTATTACACCCGTTGCTTGTTTTTTTGCGTGTGCAAGTTTCCGCAGCTCTTCACCTATAGGTTCAGAAGCCATTTCTTCCATTATTCAATGGAGTTACGCGACCGCAAGGAAAGCGCGGCGGTCTATCAGCGGGCAGGCCTTCTGGAAGGGCCAGGAGAATGGCGTTCGGTAAACATCATCACGCCCATCACGCCCGACGAGTTGATGTCTGTTCGAAAGTGGTTTCATGGAAAAGAGTTTGTGCACCATAGAGAAGGCCCTGAAAGCTCTATGTCACACACCGAGGCAGCCATTTTTCCAGTCAAAGGACTTGGCTATATCCCGTTCAATGACACCAATCCTTATGACCCAAGCCGGATATCCGTAAAAACCGGCGCTTTCCGGACCTGTACTGTCACCACCATCGAACTGACCAACAGCGTCACTTACCTGGCGCTCGATTTCTCCCTGGAAGCCGAGCATCAAACAAAACTGTTCGACATTGATACGTCGCACATCCACGACTACCACGCCTTCCAAACGATCAATCCCTTTTCAAAAGACTTCCGCATCGTTCACTCCAGCCACTATGTAGAAGAGCTGCTGAACAAGGAGGTCAACAGGATTGTCGGTGATGCCCACCGGGTCGAGGAAAGGCTGTTCAAGCTTTGGGGTATCAATGTAGAAGCCCGCTCGCGCATTACTACCGGGCGACTCAAGAGCAAGCTGGGCGACCAGTACATCAGCAGCGATGCAACCACCAGTGACTACGATCATTACACCCTGATCAGTCGTTACCCCAATGCCGACTACAGCTATTACAGCAACGAAGCAGGCAGCGCCAACTACATCCATGATTTCTATTTGAGTTCATTGAACGTAGAGGCGCTCTTCGTTGATCACTTCAACGACCCTGATGACATAAAGGACTACTTGGCCGACTACCTTGGCCTCTCGCTCATAAAGGAAACCTGGCAGCAGTACAACCGCTGCCGGGACGCTGTGAACCCGGTTCTCTCAGCCATCAGCCAGAACACTGCCGAGAGTTTGCAGACACTGCTGGAAGCGAGCATGCAGATCGAGCATATCGAGGAAAAAATAGAGGCCCTGACACCGCTCATCGAACAGGGTTATGGCCAAGCATTTCGAAGCGGGACAGAAGCCGAACTGCAAACCCTCACCGGGAAAGTCGAATTGCTGAAAAAGCGCATCGCCCAGCGCAAATCCCTCAGCAACGATCAGGTGCAATTCGAAAACCTGAAGTTCAATCGTTTCTATTCCTGGATAGTCGCCGGCCTGGCCCTGCTCCAGGTTGTCCTGGCGGCCATAGTCATCGACTGGAGCCAGGCGCTGCAAAGCAACAATCCGGTGTTGAACAACCTGAAAGCACTGTGGCGCTGGCTTCAGGGTTGAGAAGCAGCCCAAGCGGAATCAGCTGGCCAGACCCGAACTGGCCACCAGGCATTCCTTGGCGCTTTTGCGCAGTTTCTTGATCAGCCGCTCCTGGCGCAGGGCTTCGCTCTTGTCGCGACAGGCTTCGGTGTAGACCAGCGCGACGGCCGGGCTGGAGAGGAAGAAACGCGCGCCCTTGCCGCTCTGGTGCTTGGCGAAACGCTTGGCCGGGTCGTCGCTGATGCCGCAGTACAAGGCGCCGTTGGCGGCGCGTACCAGGTAGACGAACCAGGGTTTGCTCGCCTCGGGTAACGGCTCGGATTCGCTGGCGGGGGATGGGCTGGTGCGGGTCACGTCGATCGCGGCATATGGTTGGCAAGCCGCGATCTTAGCAGAGGCGAAGGTTCAGCGACCGGCCTGGAAGGCTTTCAGGCCTTTGCGGGCCTGGGCGCGCACGGCGTTTTTCAGCAGCGGCGTCCAGCCGAGGATCAGGCCCTTGGTCCCCAGGGCCTGGCGGGCCCAGCGCCACATATTGAAATGGTCGTGGTGCTCGCAAATCTTGCCGTCGCGGAATACAAAACGCGCCTGGATATCATTGACCACGGTATTGCCGGTCTGGCTGAACAGGTAGGTCGCCACCCAGTGGGCGCCGCCGCCGCGCTCGTCGGCGCGCACGCTGTCGAAGGTCAGGGAGAAGTCCTTGGCGCGGGTGGTGAGCATGCGCCACATGTCGCCGGCATCGCGGCCGCGCAGTTCGCCGAACGCCGGATCGCTGAACAGCACGTCCTCGGTGTAGCAGGCGGCCATGGCCTCGGCATCCAGGCGCTGGAAGGCGCTATAGAACTCAGCGATCAAGGCGCGGTGGGCTTCACTCATGAACAGGCTCCGACTCGAAAAAGGATGCCTGCACGATAGTCTGCAAACCCGGGAAACACTATCGGCATTCGCCGCGCAAATACCGACAGTGGGACCGATCAGATCTTTTCGCTTGCAACCTGCACGTAACGCGCACGCCCGGCCCCCAGGCCGGCGATGATCGCCCCCAGGCCGATCACCGCGAAAATCCAGCCCACGGCGGCCCAGCCGCCGGTCCAGTCATGCACCAGGCCGACCGCGAACGGCCCCATGGAGGCCAGGGTGTAGCCGATGCCCTGGGCCATGCTCGACAGGTTGGCCGCCACGTGCGCGTCCTTCGAGCGCAAGACGATCAGGGTCAGCGCCAGGCTGAACGTGCCGCCCTGCCCCACGCCCAGCAGGATCGCCCAGCCCCAGAGGCCGTCGACCGGCGCGTACAGGCAGCCGAACAAGCCACCCAGGGTGAGCAACATCACCACCACGATCGCCAGGCGCTGATCCTTGCCCCGCGTCGCCAGCCAGGGCGCGGCCAGGGAACTGGCCAGTTGCACGATCACCGAGCCGGACAGCACCAGCCCGGCCTGGGTCGGGCTCAGGCCGCGGCCGATGAGGATCGACGGCAGCCAGCCGAAGACGATATAGGCCAGCGAAGATTGCAGGCCCATGTACAGCGTCACCTGCCAGGCCAACGGATCGCGCAGCAAGCCGCGCACTCGATAGGCCGCGTGGTGCGCGCCCTGGCGCTTGCCGACCTGGGGCAGCCAGAACAGCGCCGCGACCAGCGCCGGCAGCACCCAGAACCCCAGCCCCAGCGCCCAGCTGTCGCCGAAGTGCTGGCTCAGGGGCACCGTAGCCCCGGCGGCCATCGCCGCGCCCAGGCACAAAGCCATGGTGTAGACGCCGGTCATGGTGCCCGCGTGCTTGGCGAAGTCGCGCTTGACGATCCCCGGCAGCAAGACCCCGATCACGCCGATGCTGGCGCCGCCCAGGACGCTGCCGGCAAACAGCCCGA
Organism: Pseudomonas chlororaphis; assembly: GCF_001921865.1. GTDB lineage: Bacteria > Pseudomonadota > Gammaproteobacteria > Pseudomonadales > Pseudomonadaceae > Aquipseudomonas > Aquipseudomonas chlororaphis_D. Next base: position 392,376 of record NZ_MSCT01000005.1, on the reverse strand, counting down.
CTTCGCCCAGGGAGCTGCGCAGGATAATCCCGCCCGCCAGCGTCAGCAGAATGCCCAGCACCACCCGCTCGGCACCGAAACGCCGGGCCAGCACCGGTGCCAGTGGGGCGAACAGCCCCAGGCAGAGCACCGGCAAGGTGGTCAGCAGGCCGGCCTGGGAGGCCGACAGCCCGAGGCTGCGCGAGACCTCGCTGAGCATCGGTGCCATGCTCGACAGCGCCGGGCGCAGGTTCAGCGCCACCAGGATCAGCCCCAGCAGCAACAACCACGGGCGCCGCGGGGCCGGGTGGCTCTGCTGGACTTCAGCATCGTCGGCTTCGGCGTCGATCAACAGCTCTTCGAGCTCGGCCTCGCGCCGGGGAGCAACAATCGGGTTATCGGCCTGCGGGCTGGACATAGCGCTCTCGCTCTCAAGGTTCATTGATCAACTGCCGCGAAAGGGCCTTGGCCCGCTCCGGGTCGCGCTGCTCGACGGCATCCAGCAACTCGATATGCAGATCGAACACGGCCTGGCGCCGGGGATGGATGTTCAAGGTCTGGCGCAGCTGCGCGCCGACCACGCTGGAAAAATAACGGTACAACTCGCTGAGGGTGGGGTTGTGGGCCGCATCCACCAGGCGCGCGTGAAACGCCAGGTCGCAGGCGATGTAACTGTCCAGGTCGCCATGGTAGTGGCTGCCGCTGAGCGCCAGGGCTTCGCGCAGGGCCTCGAGGTCCTGGTCGGTGCGCCGCAGGGCCGCCAGGCCAATGGCCTCGGTCTCGATGATCTGCCGGGTCTCGCGCGCCTGCTCCAGCGAGCACTGGGACAGCACCTTGAGGGTGTCCAGCGGGTCGATCACGGCGCGCAGGTAGCTGCCGTCGCCCTGGCGAATCTCGATCAACCCGGAAAACGCCAGGACCCGCATTGCCTCGCGCACGGTATTGCGGCTGATGCCCAGTTCCGCCGCCAGCTCAGGCTCGGTCGGCAGGCGCTGGCCGATGCACCAGGCGCCGTCGTTGATGCGCTGGCGCAATTGCTCCAGGGCCTGGTCGACCAGGGAACGTTTGATCAATGGGGAAATGTCTGTCATATGCAGTCGCCTTTTCATCCAATCATCGGATGAATTTTTGCGGCATATTAGTCAGCTTCGCGCGCAGGAACAACAAAACCGCTGCATGAAGGGCGCAAACGAATGGAAATCCGCTCGCTAAAAAACCCTTTAAGGGTAATTTAATTTCAATTCAGGTGTCTTATGGAAAAGCACACACCTCATTACGACCTGTCGGTGATCAAGGCTGATGTCACCCGATTGGGGCCAGCGGCCTTTACCCGCAGCACCCTGGCCAGCGGCCGGCACCTCGGCTTGACCAGCAGGGACATGCAGCAGGTGATTGCCGGACTGCAGGGAAAAATGCTCTACAAGTCGATGACCACCTACCTCGATCAGCGGATCTGGCAGGACGTGTATTGCACGCACATCGAATCCGTGGAGTTGTACATCAAGGTCACCTACCGCCCCGGCGGCGGTCTCCCAGTGATCTCCTTCAAGGAGAAACGCCCATGAAACACAGGCAATGCGTCAGCTGCGGTGCCCCGGCGGGCATGCAGCCGTTCCAGGATCGCAGCGAACCGATCGACTACAAGCACATGCTGCGTCAGGTCCATGGTCTGGCAGGCTGGGAATGCCAGGCCTGCGGGGAAATCGAGTTCGACGCGGCCAGCGCCGAACGCTATGCCAGCGCCAGCGACCAGTTGCTCGAAGACTGCCGGCAGTTCATGGCCAGCGAGATGAAACGCATCCGCCGCAAGCTGCACCTGTCGCAGAAAGAAGCCGTGAAGCTGCTCTCAGGCGGCGGGCACAACGCGTTCTCGCGCTACGAACGCGGCGAGGTCGCCCCTCCCCAGCCGTTGTTCGTGCTGATGCGCCTGCTCGATCGTCACCCGCACTTGCTGGCCGAGGTGCAGGCGCTCAGCGAACAGCAGGAACCCGCCACCGGCAGCGAACAGCATGAGGCACGCATCGCAGCCTCGTAAATCCTGGGCAAAAATAAACCCGGCGCCAGGCCGGGTTCATTTTCAGGGCCGCGCCCGGATCAGTGCAGGATCTGGCTCAGGAACAGCCTGGTGCGGTCGTTCTGCGGGTTGTCGAAGAAGTCGTTCGGCGCGGCCTGTTCGACGATTTCGCCTTTGTCCATGAAGATCACCCGGTTGGCCACGGTACGGGCGAAACCCATTTCGTGGGTCACGCAGAGCATGGTCATGCCGTCTTCGGCCAGGCCGATCATGGTGTCCAGCACCTCCTTGACCATTTCCGGGTCGAGGGCCGAGGTCGGCTCGTCGAACAGCATGATCTTCGGTTTCATGCACAGCGCGCGGGCAATCGCCACGCGTTGCTGCTGGCCGCCGGAGAGCTGGCCCGGGTACTTGTTCGCCTGCTCCGGAATGCGTACGCGCTCCAGGTAATGCATGGCGATTTCCTCGGCCTTGCGCTTGGGCATCTTGCGCACCCACATCGGCGCCAGGGTGCAGTTCTGCAGGATGGTCAGGTGCGGGAACAGGTTGAAATGCTGGAACACCATGCCGACTTCGCGGCGGATCGCTTCAATCTGCTTGAGGTCGTTGGTCAGCTCCACGCCATCGACCACGATGCGGCCCTGCTGGTGTTCTTCCAGGCGGTTGAGGCAGCGGATGGTGGTGGACTTGCCCGAGCCCGAAGGCCCGCACAGGACAATACGCTCGCCCTGCCTGACATTGAGGTTGATGTCCTTGAGCACGTGGAACTGGCCGTACCACTTGTTCACGCCCTGCATCTGAATAATGCCTTCAGGGCCCACAGGCTTTTTGATTGCTTCGCTCATCGAGAAACTCCTAACGCTTGTGGCCAGTGTCGAGCTTGCGTTCCAGATGCATGGAATAGCGCGACATACCAAAACAGAAAATCCAGAACACCAGGGCGGCGAACACGTAGCCTTCGGTGGCCATGCCCAGCCATTTCGGATCGGCGGCCGCTTGCTTGACGCTGTTGAGCAGGTCGAACAGGCCGATGATGATCACCAGGCTCGTGTCCTTGAACAGGGCGATGAAGGTATTGACGATGCCGGGAATCACCAGCTTCAGGGCTTGCGGCAGTATCACCAGGCCCATGGCGCGCCAGTAGCCCAGGCCCATCGCCGCGGCGGCTTCGTACTGCCCCTTGGGAATCGCCTGCAAACCGCCGCGCACCACTTCGGCGACATAGGCCGACTGGAACAGGATCACCCCGATCAGCGCCCGCAGCAGCTTGTCGAAGTTCATGCCTTCGGGCAGGAACAGCGGCAGCATCACCGAGGACATGAACAGCACGGTGATCAACGGTACGCCGCGCCAGAACTCGATGAAGGTCACGCAGACCACGCGAATGGCCGGCATGTTCGAGCGCCGCCCCAGGGCCAGCACGATGCCCAATGGCAAGGCGCCGGCGATGCCGACGGTGGCAATCACCAGGGTCAGCATCAGGCCGCCCCATTGGCTGGTCGCCACGTTGCTCAGGCCGAAATGCCCACCGTGCAGCAGGGTGTAGGCAACGATCGGGTACAGCACCAGGAAGCCCAGGCCGTAGATCGCCTTGCGCGCAAAGCGCGAGATGAACAGCGGCGCCACGCCGATGACCGCCAGCCACACGGTCAGGTCGACGCGCCAGCGCAGCTCGCTCGGGTAGTAGCCGTACATGAACTGGCCGAAACGCTGCTGGATGAACACCCAGCAGGCGCCTTCCTTCGTGCAGTCGGCGCGGGTGGTGCCGACCCAGTTGGCGTCGAAAATCGCCCAGCTGAGAATCGGCGGCACCACCAGCCAGATCAGGTAGAAGGCGAACAGGGTCAGCAGGGTGTTGAGCCAGCTGGAGAACATATTGGCCCGCATCCAGGCCAGCACGCCGATGCTGCTGCTCGGCGGGGGCATGTCGGGTTTGAAGGTATGGGTACTCATGCGCGTTTCCTCACCGCTCGATCAGCGCAATGCGCTTGTTGTACCAGTTCATCAGCAGGGAAATGCTGATGCTGATCGCCAGGTACACGCTCATGGTGATGGCAATGACTTCGATGGCCTGGCCGGTCTGGTTGAGCACGGTGCCGGCGAACAGCGAAACCATTTCCGGGTAGCCGATACCGGCGGCCAGGGACGAGTTCTTCGCCAGGTTCAGGTACTGGCTGGTCAGCGGCGGAATGATCACGCGCAGGGCCTGCGGGATAATCACCTTGCGCAGCGTCGGGCCGTTGCGCAGGCCCAGGGAACGGGCCGCCTCGGTCTGGCCGTGGCTGACCGACTTGATCCCCGAACGCACGATCTCGGCGATGAACGCCGCGGTGTAGACGGTCAGGGCCAGGGTCAGGGCCAGCAGTTCCGGGATCAGCACCCAGCCGCCGACGAAGTTGAAACCCGCCAGCTTCGGCATTTCCCAGTGCACCGGGACGCCAAAGACCAGCATGCACAACGCCGGGATCGCCAGGAACAGCGCCAGCCCGGCCCAGAACTTGTGGAACGGCACGCCGGTCGCCTCGAAGCGCCGGTTAGCCCAACGAGCCATCAGCGCAATAGCGACGATGGCCACGACGATGCTCGCCACGAACGGCCAGAACCCTTCGGCCATCAGGGCCGCCGGCATGTTCAGGCCGCGGCTGCTGACAAAGAAGGTGTCGCCGAAGTTATGGCTGTTGCGCGGCCCCGGCATGGTCAGGAACACCGCGAAATACCAGAACAGAATTTGCAGCAACGGCGGAATGTTGCGGAACACTTCCACATACACGGTCGCCAGTTTGCTGATGATCCAGTTCTGCGACAGACGCGCCACCCCGATGATGAACCCGAGGATGGTCGCCAGGATCACCCCGATGAACGTCACCAAAAGGGTGTTGAGCAAGCCGATCACGAAGACCCGGGCATAACTGTCCGCTTCGGTGTAGGCGATCAGGTGCTGGGCGATGCCGAAGCCGGCGCTGCGCTCGAGGAAGTCGAAACCGGAGGTGATGCCCCGGTGCGCAAGGTTGGTCTGAGTGTTGTTGAACAGGAACCAGCCCAGCGAGATCACCGCGACGATCGTGATGATCTGGAATAACCACGCACGCACTCGTGGATCGCTGAGACTGAGTCTCTGCTTTGGTGCGCCGATTGAGTTTTGCATGAAGTGCCCCGCAAATAATGGAACCAGAACATCACCCGGCGGTTGGCCCGCCGGGTGATAGAACCATCAGCGCACTGGTGGTGCGTATTGAATGCCGCCGTTGTTCCACAGGGCGTTCAGACCGCGATCGATCTCCAGCGGAGTGCTCTTGCCGAGGTTTCTCTCGAACACTTCGCCGTAGTTGCCTACTTGCTTGACGATCTGTACGACCCAGTCCTTCGGCAGCTTCAGGTCCTTGCCGTATTCACCGTCGGCACCCAGCAGGCGCGCAACGTCCGGGTTCTTGGTGGACTTGGCTTCGGCCTCGACGTTCTTCGAGGTGATGCCGGCCTCTTCGGCGTTGAGCATGGCGTAACCCGTCCAACGGATGATGGCCAGCCACTCGTCGTCGCCGTTACGCACGACCGGGCCCAGCGGTTCCTTGGAAATGGTTTCCGGCAGGACCACGTAGTCCTTCGGCGAGGCCAGCTTGCTGCGCTGGGCGAACAGCTGGGACTTGTCGGAGGTCAGCACGTCGCAACGACCAGATTCCAGCGACTTGGCGCTTTCGTCGGAGGTGTCGAAAGTGATCGGGGTGTATTTCAGGCCGTTGCCGCGGAAGTAGTCGGAAACGTTCAGCTCGGTGGTGGTACCGGCCTGGATGCAGATGGTCGCACCGTCCAGTTCCTTGGCGCTCTTGACGCCCAGCTTGTTGTTCACCAGGAAGCCGATACCGTCGTAGTAGGTGATGAAGCCCGGGAATTTCAGGCCCATGCCCGCATCGCGGGAGCTGGTCATGGTGGTGTTGCGCGACAGGACATCGATTTCGCCCGATTGCAGGGCGGTGAAACGCTCCTTGGCGTTCAACTGGCTGAATTTCACTTTGCTCGCATCGCCGAATACTGCGGCGGCTACGGCGCGGCAGACATCGGCGTCGATGCCGAGGATCTTGCCGGTGGCGTCCGGTACCGAGAAGCCCGGCAGGCCGTCGCTCACGCCGCACTGCACAAAACCTTTCTTCTGCACCGCGTCGAGGGTCGCACCCGCCTGCGCGAAGCCGCTCATGCCCAGTACCGCGGCGGCCGTGACCACAGCCAGGGTGGATTTCAACATCTTCATTCAAACCTCCAGTTTTGCTCTTGTTGTGTCGGAGCTTGAGTCTTGCCGCACCCTTATGAGGCGCTGTTGACCCGTGTTGGCTTTTTTTAGGGTCAAGCGGCGTAAGACTTTAGCTATGAGTCTAGTAGGAGAAAATCCATTTAAGAGAAAACCCATACTCACCAAGCGACCGAACGGGCTGTAGCCCCATGCATATTCGCGAAGCCCGTAGCGGCCACTGGCGAACGTCCATCACCGGATCTTTGCTATCCCACACCCATCGGTAGCCTGATAGTGTTACCGCCAGGGTGAGCGCAATCACTTCACCGAACGGCTATAGCAAAGCCCGTACCAGAGTGCCGGCCAAGGCGCCTGGGCTACGGGTCAAGAGCAAAACTTTCAGCCTTGCGACATCTTCTTCACTGATCGATCGACCGCGCACCGTCATCACGCACCACCGAGGCGCGTGCGCACAACTTTGGAGCAACCATGAGCGAACCCTTGATTCTTCAGCCCAGCAAGCCCGCCGACGCTTGCGTGATCTGGCTTCACGGCCTGGGCGCCGACCGCTACGACTTCCTGCCGGTCGCCGAGGCGTTGCAGGAAAGCCTGCTGAGCACCCGTTTCGTCCTGCCCCAGGCGCCGACCCGTGCGGTGACCATCAATGGCGGTTATGCCATGCCCAGCTGGTACGACATCCTGGCCATGAGCCCGGCCCGGGCGATCAACCGCGAGCAACTGGACGAGTCGGCCAAACGCCTGGGCGACCTGATCGAAGAACAGCGCGCCGGCGGAATAGACCCTTCGCGCATTTTCCTCGCCGGTTTTTCCCAGGGCGGCGCGGTGGTCCTGCATACCGCCTTCGTCAAATGGCAGGGTGCCCTGGGTGGCGTGCTTGCCCTTTCCACCTATGCCCCGACCTTCAGCGACGAACTGCAATTGTCCGCCAGCCAGCAGCGGATTCCGGCGCTGTGCCTGCACGGCCAGTACGACGAAGTGGTGCAGAACTCGATGGGCCGCACGGCCTACGAATACCTGAAACACCATGGTGTCACCGTGACATGGCAGGAGTACCCAATGGGGCATGAAGTGTTACCCGAGGAAATTCGCGACATCGGCGCCTGGCTCGGCGAGCGTTTGCGCTGAATCGAGCCCTTGCCTGTAGCCCGTTGAGCAAGCCACTACGCCGCGCCCGATTCTTGCATTACACTGCCCGGCGTACATTCCTTAACCAATTGATGAGATGACCGTGCTCAAAGCACTCAAGAAAATCTTCGGTAAAAGCGAGGCTGAGCAGCTCGCGCCAAACCCCAGCCCTTCTTCTTCCACCCCCGGCAGCCGTACCGACGGCCATCAGCCGGAACGGACCGCGCCTGCCACCGCCGCCCGGAAAGAGCCGACGCCCCCAGCTACCGCTGCCCAGGCCGCGCCACGCGACGCCACGCCCAAGGCCGAACAGCCGCGCCGTCCGCGCGCGCCAAAACCGCCAGTGGCCCCCTGGAAACTGGAAGACTTCGTCGTCGAACCCCAGGAAGGCAAGACCCGCTTCCACGACTTCAAGCTTGCGCCGGAACTGATGCACGCAATCCAGGACCTGGGCTTTCCTTACTGCACACCGATCCAGGCGCAGGTCCTGGGTTTCACCCTGGCCGGCAAAGACGCCATCGGCCGCGCCCAGACCGGCACCGGCAAGACCGCTGCGTTCCTGATCTCGATCATCACCCAACTGCTGCAGACCCCGCCGCCGAAAGAGCGCTACATGGGCGAGCCGCGGGCGCTGATCATCGCCCCGACGCGTGAGCTGGTGGTGCAGATCGCCAAGGACGCCGCGGCGCTGACCAAATACACCGGCCTGAACGTGATGACCTTTGTCGGCGGCATGGACTTCGACAAGCAGCTCAAGCACCTCGAAGCCCGCCATTGCGACATCCTGGTGGCCACCCCGGGCCGCCTGCTGGACTTCAACCAGCGCGGCGACGTGCACCTGGACATGGTTGAAGTGATGGTGCTGGACGAAGCCGACCGCATGCTCGACATGGGTTTCATCCCCCAGGTACGCCAGATCATTCGCCAGACCCCGCCGAAAAGCGAACGCCAGACCCTGCTGTTCTCCGCCACCTTCACCGACGACGTGATGAACCTGGCCAAGCAATGGACCACCGACCCGGCCATCGTCGAGATCGAAGCCGAGAGCGTGGCCAACGCCAACGTCGAACAGCACATCTATGCGGTGGCCGGCGCCGACAAGTACAAGCTGCTGTACAACCTGGTCACCGACAACGGTTGGGAGCGGGTCATGGTCTTCGCCAACCGCAAGGACGAAGTGCGGCGCATCGAAGAACGCCTGGTCCGCGACGGCGTGAATGCCGCCCAGTTGTCCGGCGATGTGCCGCAGCACAAGCGCATCAAGACCCTGGAAGGTTTCCGCGAAGGCAAGATCCGCGTCCTGGTGGCCACCGACGTAGCCGGTCGCGGCATCCACATCGACGGCATCAGCCACGTGATCAACTTCACCCTGCCGGAAGTGCCGGACGACTACGTGCACCGCATCGGCCGCACGGGCCGGGCGGGCGCCGACGGCGTGTCCATCAGCTTCGCCGGCGAAGACGACTCCTATCAGCTGCCGTCGATCGAGGCGCTGCTGGGGCGCAAGATCAGCTGCGAAATGCCGCCGACCGAGCTGTTGCGCCCGGTGCAGCGTAAACACCCGAAAACCTGATGCACCCTACCTTGTAGGAGCGAGCTTGCTCGCGATGGGGGGTTGCGACGGAACCTCCCGAACGAAAAAACGCAGCCCGACCACAGGCTGCGTTTTTTTTCGCCTGGATATTGCCCATAAAAACTAAAAGTCCATAATGGACAAATTAGTTTATTCTTTGAGAGCGCCCGCATGTCCAGCACGCCTTACGTGATCGCCCAATCTCAAGCCCGTCAATGGCTGGCGCAGGTCGATGTGCCGCAGACCCTGCGCAAGCTGTTCCGCGACCTGGCGGCCGGGCTCGCGGTGCAACCGGCGCAACAGCTGGTGGAGTTTCCCCAGGGTGCCGGCGACTTCATCAACTACCTGGGCGTGCTGGCCGAAGACCGGGTCTACGGGGTCAAGACCTCGCCCTATATCGTTCGCGCCGAAGGCCCGCTAGTCACCGCCTGGACCCTGCTGATGTCCATGGACAGCGGCCAGCCCTTGCTGCTGTGCGACGCCGGCGAACTGACCACCGCGCGCACCGCGGCCACCACCGCCGTGGCCGTCGACGCCCTGGCGCCGGCCGAGGCCCAGCGCCTGGCGATCATCGGCAGCGGGCCGGTGGCGCAGGCGCACCTGCATTACGTGAAAGACCTGCGCGAGTGGCAGTCCATCCGCCTGTATTCCCCCAGCCTGAGCCAGAAGCCCGCCGAGGCCGGCGCGCACCTGCAAGCCCTCGACCTGCGCCTGCAGGTCGTCAGCCAGTTGCAGCAGGCCCTGGAAGACGCCGACGTGATCCTGCTCTGCACCTCTTCGGCCGGGCCGGTGATCGACCCGGGCACCCTGAGCAAGCCGGCGCTGATCACCTCCATCAGCACCAACGCGCCACGGGCCCATGAAGTGCCGCCGGCGGCGCTGAAGGACATGCAGGTGTATTGCGACTATCGTCAGACCACTCCCGGCTCGGCCGGCGAGATGCTGCTCGCCGGCGAACAGCACGGCTGGGACAAGCGGGCGATTCTCGGCGATCTGCCCGAACTGCTCAGCGACCAGGCCCAGCGTCCGGACCCACAACGCCACGTGTTTTTCCGCTCCATCGGCCTGGGCCTGGAAGACATCGCCCTGGCCAATGCCCTGTACCGTTTGCAAGGCACGCTCTGAACCCTGACCTGTAGGAGCGAAGCTTGCTCGCGATGAGGTCGTTCCGAACGGACCATGGCGGCACGTTCAAGATCGATCGCGAGCAAGCTTCGCTCCTACAGAACCTGATTTCCCCCTCATTTACGGAGGCTCGAATGACCCAGGCAGACTTCATCATCATCGGCGGCGGGATCGCCGGGGCATCCACCGGCTACTGGCTGTCGCGCCATGGCCTGGTACTGGTGCTGGAGCGCGAATCCCATCCGGCCTACCACTCCACCGGACGCTCCGCGGCCCTCTACACCGCCGCCTACGGCACCGCCCAGGTACGCGCCCTGACCCTGGCCAGCCGAGACTTTTTCGACGCCCCGCCCGAAGGCTTCTGCGAACATCCGCTGCTGACCCCGCGCGGCGAAATGACCGTGGACTTCACCGGCGACCCCACCGAGCTGAACAACCAGTACCTCAGCGCCAAGGCCACGGTGCCGGAAGTACAGCTGCTCAGCGCCGACGAAGCCTGCGCGCGCCTGCCGATCCTGCGCCGCGAGAAAGTCCATGGCGCGCTGTACGACCCGAGCGCCAGCGACATCGATACCGACGCCCTGCACCAGGGCTACCTGCGCGGCATCCGCCGCAACCAGGGGGAAATCCGCACCGACTGCGAAGTGCTAGGGCTGAGCCGCGACGCACAGGGCCTCTGGCAGGTGCGAACCGCCGGCCAGACCTTCAGCGCGCCGATCCTGATCAACGCCGCCGGCGCCTGGGCCGACCAGCTCGGCGTAATGGCCGGCGCCCGGCCTTTGGGCCTGCAGCCGAAACGCCGCGCGGCCTTTATCTTCGCCGGGCCCGAAGGCGTCGACAGCCATCGCTGGCCGATGCTGGTGAGCCTCGACGAATCCTTCTACATGAAGCCCGACGCCGGCATGTTCCTCGGCTCGCCGGCCAACGCCGACCCGGTGGAACCCCACGACGTGCAGCCGGAAGAACTGGACATCGCCATGGGCATCTACCAGATCGAAGAAGCCACCACCCTGACCATTCGCCGCCCGACCCGGACCTGGGCCGGGTTGCGCAGTTTCGTCAGCGACGGCGACCTGCTGGCCGGCTTCGACACCCAGGTGCCAGGGCTGTTCTGGGTCGCCGCGCAAGGCGGCTACGGCATCCAGACCTCGCCTGCCATGGGCCAGGCCAGCGCCGCCCTGGTGCGCGGCGAAGCCCTGCCGGAACAGCTGGCGCGCTTTGGCCTGGATAGCGCCATGCTCTCCCCCGCCCGCCTCGGCTGACCCGGCTCAGATGACGCGCCCCCGCGATTGCGGCACACTCGCAGCGCCCTGCCACACAGGGCGCCGCCACCGCCTGGAGAACCACCCATGACCGCACCCGCGCAGGACCCTGTCCTGGACAATTTCCGGGCGATCGCCGACGCCATCGCCACGCTGTTCTTTCCCCATGCCGAAGTGGTGCTCCACGACCTGCGCACGCAGAAGATCGACTACATCGCCAACAACATCTCCAAGCGCGAGGTCGGCGACGACGCGGCCCTGGACGACATGCTCGGCGAGGACATCGACGAACGGAATATCGGCCCCTATGAAAAGCTCAACTGGGACGGCCAGAAGATCCGCAGCCTCAGCAGCGTGCTGCGCGACGCCGCGGGCCAGCCGCTGGCGGTGCTGTGCATCAACCTGAATATTTCACTGTTCGAGAATGCCAAGGCGGCGCTGGACCTGTTCCTCTCGCCGAGCAAACTGATCCCGCAGCCGGACTCGCTGTTTCGCGACGACTGGCAGGAACGCATCAACACCTTCCTGCACAACTGGCTGCGCGAGCGCCAGCTGGGCCTGAACCTGCTGACCCGCGAACACAAGCGCGAACTGGTGCTGGCGCTGCACGCCGAAGGCGCGTTCAAGGGCAAGAGCGCCGCCAACTATGTGGCCAACGTGCTGAACATGGGGCGGGCGACGGTGTACAAGCACCTGAAGGAATTGAAAGGCTGAGGGCCCAGGAAAGCATCGCGAGCAAGCTCGCTCCTACAGGGAATGTGTGGTCCTTGTAGGAGCGAGCTTGCTCGCGATAGCGTCCTTACAGACGCCGCAGAACCTCAATCGCCGTAGATATCGGCCTTGAAGTACTTCTCGGAAATCTTCTGGTACTCACCGCTGGCACGGATGCCATCGATGGCGGCGTTCAACTGGCTGACCAACTCGGTATTGCCCTTGCGCACCGCAATCCCTGCACCCTCGCCCACGTATTTCGGGTCCTTCAGCTCCGGCCCGACAAACCCATAGCCCTTGCCCCGCGGCATCGACAGAAAGTCATTCAGCGGAATAGTGTCGGCAAAAATCGCATCGAGACGCCCGGCCGCCAAATCCATGTAGATTTCTTCGTTGTTGCTATAGCGCTTGACGTTGATGCCCTTGGGCTCGAACACCTCGGTGGCGTAGCGATCGGTGGTGGTCGCCCGTTGCACGCCGACATTCTTGCCCTTGAGGCTGGCGTACTGGTCATCGACCGTCGCGCCCTCCTTCATCACCAGCCGCGAGGAAGTGAAGTAGTACTTGTGGGTAAAGTCGACCGACTTCTTGCGGTCTTCGTTGATGGTCATCGACGACAGCGCCATGTCGATCTTCTTCACTTTCAACGAAGGAATCAGGCCGTCGAATTCACCCTCGACCCATAGGCACTTGACCTGCATCTGCGCGCACAAGGCATTGCCGATGTCGTAGTCGAAACCGACGATTTCACCTTTGTCGGTTTTCGAGGCGAACGGCGGATAAGCCGCCTCGATGCCAATGCGCAGGGTTTTCTCGGCGGCGAACAGGCTGCTGCACGCCAACAGGCTCAGGGCCAGGCCACTGATGAGGGGGAGTTTCTTCATGTTCGTTCTCTCGCGGGTTGTTGTTGGTTTGGCAAGACAGAAGAAAGGAGGAAAACGGGCAGTGCTTTATTTGTACTTGTAAATCCATACTGGACTTTTATGTATATATCGTCAATGGAGCCGAGACGACTCGGCGTGCCTTTGGTCGAAGGGCAGAAGGGAAATAGGCGGGGTGGCGAGAGGTGCTATCGCGAGCAAGCTCGTTCCTACAGGGACGACGGCGTTTCTGTAGGAACGAGGCTTGCCCGCGATGACGGACGTGCAGTCAATACAGCAGGATCAGAGGGTCACTTTTTCCAGCGATCTGCCGCCGCATGGTCGCTGTCGCGGCCTTCCACCCAGCGCGGGCCATCGGCGGTGGTTTCCTTTTTCCAGAACGGCGCGCGGGTCTTCAGGTAATCCATGACAAAGGCGCAGGCGTCGAACGCCGCCTGACGGTGGGCGCTGGCGGCGCCGACGAAGACGATCGGCTCGCCCGGCTCCAGCGCGCCGATGCGATGCAGTACTTCCAGCTTGAGCAGCGGCCAGCGCTGTTCGGCCTCGAGGGCGATCTTGCCCAGGGCCTTTTCGGTCATGCCCGGGTAGTGCTCGAGAAACATCCCCGCCACGTCCAGGCCATCGTTGAAGTCGCGCACGTAGCCGACAAAGCTCACCACCGCGCCGACGCCGACGTTCGCCGCCTGCATCGCATTGACTTCCGCCCCCGGATCGAAGGCGGCGGACTGCACGCGAATGGCCATGTCAGCCCCCGGTCACGGTAGGGAAAAACGCCACTTCGTCGCCGTCGCTCACCGGCTCGTCGAGCTGGCAGAGGTCTTCGTTGCGGGCGCACATCAGGTTCTGCTCGCTGAGCACCTCGGCGCCCTCGCGCTGGGCCAGCAAGGCGCGCACATCGTCGACGGTGGCGAAATCGCCGGCGACGCGCAACGAATCCACGCCCAGCGCCTCGCGGTAACGGGCGAAAAACTTCACGGTCAGGTTCATTGCGGGTCCGCCTGGTAATGGCCGCTCTTGCCGCCCAGCTTCTCCAGCAGGCGCACGCCCTCGATGGTCATGCCGCGGTCCACGGCCTTGCACATGTCGTAGATGGTCAGGGCGGCGACGCTGGCGGCGGTCAGGGCTTCCATTTCCACCCCGGTCTGCCCGGCCAGCTTGCAGCGGGCGACGATCCGCACGCTGTCCTCGCCTTCGGCGTTGAGCTCGACCTTGACGCTGGTGAGCATCAACGGATGGCACAGGGGAATCAGGTCGCTGGTCTTTTTCGCCGCCTGGATGCCGGCGATGCGCGCCACGGCGAACACGTCGCCCTTGGGATGACCGCCGGCGACGATCATTTGCAGGGTTTGCGGGAGCATGCGTACCCGCGCTTCGGCCGTGGCTTCGCGGGACGTCATGGCTTTGTCGGTGACGTCGACCATATTGGCGCGACCTTGGGAATCGAGATGAGTCAGCACAGCCTTACTCCTGATCAGGAAGGCCGATTGTAAACCCGAGGGTCAATTTTCCGCACGCACGATTACGCCCGGCGGCCGGTCGCCGTTGTCGCAGGCAAGGCCGCAGATGCGATGGGCTTCGTCGGGAAAGTACAGGCGGCGGGCATGAAAACGGGCGCCCTTGCGGGCGCCCGTCCGGTGAAGGCTACAGATGGGATTCGGCGTATTCGGCCAGGATCGAGCGAGGCACCCCTTGCAGGGTGATGTGCACCCCGTTGGGGAAATCCTTGAAGCGTTCGGTGAGGTAGGTCAGCCCGGAACTGGTCGCGGACAGGTAAGGGGTATCGATCTGCGCCAGGTTGCCCAGGCACACCACTTTGGAACCGGCGCCGGCACGGGTGATGATGGTTTTCATCTGGTGCGGGGTGAGGTTCTGGCATTCGTCGATCAGGATCAGGCTCTGCTGGAAGCTGCGGCCACGAATGTAGTTGAGGGATTTGAACTGCAGCGGCACCTTGCTGAGGATGTAGTCGACGCTGCCATGGGTGCTTTCGTCATCCATGTGCAGGGCTTCGAGGTTATCGGTGATGGCGCCGAGCCAGGGCTCCATTTTTTCCGCTTCGGTGCCCGGCAGGAAGCCGATCTCCTGGTCCAGCCCCTGCACGCTGCGGGTGGCGATGATGCGCCGATAACGCTTGCTGACCATGGTCTGCTCGATGGCCGCGGCCAGGGCCAGGATGGTCTTGCCCGAGCCGGCCGCGCCGGACAGGTTGACCAGGTGGATATCCGGATCGAGCAGTGCGTACAGCGCCAGGCCTTGATAGATGTCGCGCGGTTTCAGGCCCCAGGCTTCCTGATGCAACAGGGGTTCCTGATGCAGGTCGAGAATCAGCAGCACATCGGCGCGGATCTCCTTGATCCAGCCGACGAAACCCTGCTCGTCGATGATGAACTCGTTGATATGCACCGCCGGCAGGTTGTCGATGAGCTGCACCTGGTGCCAGGTGCGGCCATGATCCTGGCGGGTTTCCACCTTGCTCACCCGATCCCAGAAGGAACCGGTCATGTTGTGGAAGCCGTTGGGCAGCAGGGCCACGTCGTCGACCAACTGGTCGGTGCTGTAGTCCTCGGCGGCGATCCCGCAGGCGCGCGCCTTCAGGCGCATGTTGATGTCTTTGGTCACCAGCACCACGCGCAGCGTCTTGTCGCGCGCATGCAGGTCGATCAACTGGTTGATGATGATGTTGTCGTTGAGGTTTTCCGGCAGCAGGCTGTTGGGTTCCGAGCGCTTGCTCATCAGGATCGACAGCAAGCCTTTGGGGCCGCTCTTGCCACGCTGGATAGGCACGCCCAGTTCGACATCTTCCGGCGAGGCTTCGCCCAGGGTCTTGTCGATCAGGCGAATCGCCTGCCGACATTCCGCCGCCACGCTGTGATGGCCACTCTTGAGCTTGTCGAGTTCCTCCAGGACGATCATCGGGATCGCGACGTGGTGTTCTTCGAAGTTCAGCAAGGCGTTTGGATCGTGGATCAATACATTGGTATCGAGTACATAAAGGATTGGCTGGTTGGAGGAAGGGCTACGTCCGTGGTCATCCATACTCGGTCACCTTATGTGGGGGCCAGTCGACGCAATACCATGGCGGTGCTGCGCCTCGAATTGACCGCCGGATTCACCCGCTGGGGTTCGAGTGAAGTGCACACAAAAGGAGTCTTGGAAGACGCCACCTGTGCTGCAGGTTTCGGCGGTCTGACTTCGTAATACTCCAAAACCTGTGACAGGAAAAAGCACTTTGACGCTTTTTTTAAGTTTATTTTGCAGAGTGACGAATAGCCCTTGGCGCGCTGCCCCGGCACCGTTAAAGTCGGAAGTCCGCCTGCCGCGAATTCACCGGCAAAATCGGCAAAAAAACCGCCCCGCCCCGCAAATATGGCCCTTTCGCCCTTTCTAGCGAAAGGCGTCCTGGCAATCTTCCCAACCGATCCCGCTCTGCGCGGTTTGCGTCAGTAACCAGGGCAAGGCCGTCTTCACCGCATCCTGACGAGCGTTGAAATTGATCACCCCGTGGCGCCACAGCAGCATCAGGGTCAGCACCCGTTGGCCGCTCTGTTCACCCTTGAGTTTGCCCGCGCCGTCCTGCGGATCGATGTCCCACAACGCCACCAGCAACCCCTGGGTATTGAAGAAGGCCTGCGCATCGGCCCGGCGCTGGCCGTAGGGCGGGCGAAACAGCGGCACGTAGTTTTCCGGCAACTTGCCCTTGGCCAGTTCGACGCTGCGCTCGATCGAGTCCTGCCAGTCCTGCCAATGGCTGTGGGAGCGGTACTCCCAACCCTGGACGCCCACGCACTGGCGCGAATACAAAGCCTGCAGGCTGGCCACTGAAGCTTGCGCCAGACGGTTCTGCAACTCGCTGCCGAGCACGAAGAAGGTGCCGCTCATGTTCGACTTGCGCAGGTACTCGGCGAGCCAGGGGGTGTTGTCCGGGGCGAGATTGGCGGCGCTGTCGAAGGTCAGCAGAAACAACCGGTCGTTGAGTTCGTCGCCGTTGCGCTCGTAATCGCCAAACAGCTCTATTTCGCTGCTGGTCTGGGGAAACAGCGCGGCCTTGCGCAGCAACTCGTCCAGATACTGTTCATGGAAGTCGCGGCTGGGGCTGGCCCAGCGCGCGTAATAAGAGTCGTCGCCGAGCTGGAACTTGCCCGCCTGCTCGCGCAGGGTAGCCATGTCTTCCACCAGGAAACAGAAGGACGCGTCCTGGTCGCAGCTCTGCTGGGCGAAGTTGTAGTTGGCCAGCAATTGGCGCCACAGGCGCTGACGAACGGCATCGATCGACGCCATATTGAGGTTGCGCAGGCCCAGGCGCTGCTTCAACGACTCCTCGTCCCAGGCCTCGCTGACCAGCAGGGCACGGGCAAAGGTGAGGATTTCCGCCCGCGACGCCACGTCGAACAGGGTCGGGCTGCTGAGCTGTTCCGGCCAGGTGCCGCGATCCAGGGTCGCCACCCCGGCCGGCGCCGCCAGGGCGCCGAAACTCAACAACCAGATAGAGAGAAAGAAAGCGCTGCGCACAGGGATGGCTCCATGACAAAACCCGCGCGGCACTATAGCCGATACCACAGGCAACCATCTGCCGAATCCCCGGCCCTTCTTTGTAGGAGCAGCCGGCGACAGCGCCTATGGCCTTCATAGGTGGAGTCAAACCGCCCAACCCCCTAGAATCCCCGGACGCTTACAGGAGACGACTTCATGCTGATGGTGATTTCACCCGCCAAGACCCTCGATTTCGAGACCCCGCCCGTCACGCCACGCTTCACCCAGCCGCAGTACCTCGATCATTCCCAGGAACTGATCCAGCAATTGCGCGAGCTGAGCCCGGCGCAGATCAGCGAGCTGATGCACGTCTCCGACAAGATCGGCGGCCTCAACGCCGCGCGTTTCGGCAGCTGGACCCCGGCCTTCACCCCGGCCAATGCCAAGCAGGCGCTGCTGGCGTTCAAGGGCGACGTCTATACCGGCCTGAATGCCGAGACCCTCAAGGAGGCCGACTTCGACTATGCCCAGCAGCACCTGCGCATGCTCTCCGGTCTCTACGGCCTGCTGCGCCCGCTGGACCTGATGCAGCCTTACCGCCTGGAAATGGGCACCAAGCTGGCCAACGCCCGCGGCAAGGACCTGTACGCTTTCTGGGGTACGCGCATCAGCGAATGGCTCAACGAAGCCCTGGCCGAACAGGGCGACGACGTGCTGCTCAACCTGGCCTCCAACGAATACTTCTCGGCGGTCAAGCGCACGGCACTGAACGCGCGGATCATCAATACCGAGTTCAAGGACCTGAAGAACGGCCAGTACAAGATCATCAGTTTCTATGCCAAGAAGGCCCGCGGCATGATGAGCCGTTTCGTCATCGAAGAACGCATCGACGACCCGGCGGCGCTCAAGCAATTCGACGTCCAGGGTTACCGCTACAGCGCCGAACAGTCGAAACCCGACAACCTGGTATTCCTGCGCGATCACGCACCGCAATAACGCAATGGATCGACGCACTGGTTTCGCGCAACGCCAATCAGTGCATCGACCAGCGGTCGCTTTATTGATTTAATTCGCGCAATACGCCAAACAATTGGCGTCAAAATATTTTCTTCTGAATTTATAACTTTTCTTTCACTCGACAGCGGTCACTTTTTTCAGTAGTGGCACACGATTTTTTTATCGGTAGTGGCATAAAAATATCCCCCCGCGTTAACTCCCTATAACTACAGGTCGAAATGGTAAGTGCTATCAATATGAAAGCAGTGCCATCTTTTACAATATTTCAAGAAATTTCAGAAAACAGGATGAGCGGCTAGGAACTATGTTCTGAACCACCGCTCATACCACCGGTAACGATTCTCAACGAGTTTGTAGGAGATGACTTACATAGGCTCCAAAGATCAGTAGCGAAGTTGTCATATTGTCCTGACCTACTGCTCGTGGATTCGAACTCAGGGTCAATCAACAGGAGATAATGCACCATTACTATCCCCTACAAGGCCAAGGCATAGCCCGCCTTAAAATGCTTCCGGGAGCGAGCAACCACCTGATTAATATGGGCTTACCTCTATAAATCAGGAATATCGCCAACCTCGGAGCTGCCTTCCAGCAGGAAGGACGGCGACATTCAAGGGCAGCCCCTACAACAAGGCCAAGTTGCGCACAACTTGAGTGCACTTATTTAGACACTCGGAACTTAGTCTGCCTATACACGGGATTACAACGTCTGCACGTTGAACTTCCGAGTGCATGATTACAGCTGGCAAACATTAACTCCGGCCATCTAATGGCGTGAATAACACAGAGGTAAATGCGATGCGCATCAGCATATTTGGTTTGGGTTACGTCGGTGCAGTCTGTGCCGGTTGCCTGTCTGCACGGGGCCATGAAGTCGTTGGCGTCGATGTCGCCAAAGACAAGATCGACATGATCAACGCGGGTAAATCGCCCATCGTCGAACCGGGTCTTGGCGAACTTCTGGCACAAGGTATTCAAACCGGTCGCCTGCGCGGCACCACCAACTTCGCCGAGGCCATTCGCGACACCGACCTGTCGATGATTTGCGTCGGCACGCCGAGCAAGAAGAACGGCGACCTGGAACTCAACTACATCGAAGCGGTGTGCCGCGAGATCGGTTTTGTCCTGCGCGACAAGACGTCCCGCCACACCATCGTGGTGCGCAGCACCGTGTTGCCGGGCACCGTGGCCAATGTGGTGATCCCGATCCTCGAAGATTGCTCCGGCAAGAAGGCCGGCGTCGATTTCGGCGTCGCGGTCAACCCTGAGTTCCTGCGCGAAAGCACCGCGATCAAGGACTACGACTTCCCGCCGATGACCGTGATCGGCGAGTTCGACAAGGCCTCGGGCGACGTCCTGCAATCACTGTACGAAGAGCTCGACGCGCCGGTCATCCGCAAGGACATCGCCGTCGCCGAGATGATCAAGTACACCTGCAACGTGTGGCATGCCACCAAGGTCACCTTCGCCAACGAGATCGGCAACATCGCCAAGGCGGTCGGCGTCGACGGCCGCGAAGTGATGGACGTGGTCTGCCAGGACAAGACCCTCAACCTGTCCCAGTACTACATGCGCCCGGGCTTCGCCTTCGGCGGTTCGTGCCTGCCCAAGGACGTGCGCGCCCTGACCTTCCGCGCCAGCTCCCTGGACGTCGAGGCACCGCTGCTCAACTCGCTGATGCGCAGCAACGAGTCCCAGGTGCAGAACGCCTTCGACATCGTCTCCAGCCACGACAAACGCAAAGTCGCCCTGCTCGGCCTGAGCTTCAAGGCCGGCACCGACGACCTGCGCGAAAGCCCGCTGGTGGAGCTGGCGGAAATGCTGATCGGCAAGGGCTTCGACCTGAGCATCTACGACAGCAACGTCGAGTACGCCCGCGTCCACGGCGCCAACAAGGATTACATCGAGTCGAAGATCCCCCACGTCTCGTCCCTGCTCAACTCGGACTTCGACTCGGTGATCGACAACAGCGACGTGATCATCCTCGGCAACCGCGACGAGAAGTTCCGCGCCCTGGCCCAGGAAGTCCCGCACGGCAAACAGGTCATCGACCTGGTCGGCTTCATGTCCAAGGCCACCAGCGCAAGCGGCCGGACCGAAGGGATCTGCTGGTAACAGCGGTACAGGGGACACCCCGTCCTGTAGCCGCTGCCGCAGGCTGCGATCGAGCCCGAAGGGGTCGCGACGCGCTTGAAATCGCCGGAGGTCCTTCGGACCTTGCGCAGCCTTCGGCAGCGGCTACAGGGATCGCGTCTCCTTGGGCTTTTCGCCTGCCTTAACCCCATCGGGCCACCCCACAGGCTCGCCCGAGTTCGAGACGGATGCAGATTATGCACAGGCTAAAGCACGGCCTACTCCAGGCCGCAGGTTGGCTGTTTTTCTTGAGTTTACTGATGGGGCTCGCCCTGGCGTTGCCCGCGTCCACCTTCGACTCCGAATCGAAGGACTTCATTTTCCTGATTGGCGCCGTGGGCATCTGGCGCTACTCGATGGGCGCCACGCATTTCGTGCGCGGCATGCTGTTTCTCTACGTGGTCTACCCGCACCTGCGGCGCAAGGTGCGCAAGCTGGGCAAGGCCGCCGACCCGTCCCACGTGTACCTGATGGTCACCAGTTTCCGCATCGACGCCCTGACCACCGCCCAGGTCTACGGCTCGGTGATCCGCGAAGCCATCGACTGCGGCTTCCCCACCACCGTGGTCTGCTCGATCGTGGAGATGTCCGACGAGCTGCTGGTGAAAAGCCTCTGGGCGCGAATGAACCCGCCGGCCCACGTCCAGCTCGACTTCGTGCGTATCCCCGGCACCGGCAAGCGCGACGGCCTGGCCTTCGGTTTCCGCGCCATCTCCCGCCACCTGCCGGACGACCGTGCTGTGGTCGCGGTGATCGACGGCGACACCGTGCTCGGCGAAGGCGTAGTGCGCAAGACCGTGCCCTGGTTCCAGCTGTTCGGCAATGTCGGCGGCCTGACCACCAACGAATTCTGCGAAGTGCGCGGCGGCTACATCATGAGCGAGTGGCACAAGCTGCGCTTCGCCCAGCGCCACATCAACATGTGCTCCATGGCCCTGTCCAAGCGCGTGCTGACCATGACCGGGCGCATGTCGGTGTTCCGCGCCAGCGTGGTCACCAACCCGGACTTCATCGCCGACGTCGAAAGCGACTCGCTGCAACACTGGCGCCTGGGCCGCTTCAAGTTTCTCACCGGCGACGACAAGTCCAGCTGGTTCAGCCTGATGCGCCTGGGCTACGACACCTTCTACGTGCCCGACGCGGCGATCAACACCGTGGAGCACCCGCCGGAAAAGAGCTTTATCAAGGCCAGCCGCAAGCTGATGTTCCGCTGGTACGGCAACAACCTGCGGCAGAACTCCCGGGCCCTGGGCCTGGGCCTGAAACGCCTGGGGTTGTTCACCAGCGTGGTGCTGTTCGACCAGCGCGTATCGATGTGGACTTCCCTGCTGGGCCTGACCGTGGCCCTGATCGCCAGCTTCAAGTACGGCACCGCCTTCATCCTGGTGTACCTGCTGTGGATCGGCATCACCCGCCTGCTGCTGACCCTGCTGCTGTCCTGCTCGGGGCACCGGATCGGCCCGGCCTACCCAGTGATTCTCTATTACAACCAGATCGTCGGCGCGCTGGTGAAGATCTACGTGTTCTTCCGCCTCGACCAACAGTCCTGGACCCGCCAGCCCACTGCCCTGACCCGTGATCTCGAAAGCTTTCAGCGTTGGTTCAACACCTGGTCGTCTCGGACCATGACCTTCTCCGCCGGCAGCATTTTCGTCGCCACCTTGCTGCTGATGGTCTGACCCGCCTTGCCCGAATTAACTAGGAAACCGCCCCTATGAACACCGCAGTCAACGTCAACGTAGTGCATGAATCCGAAGCCCAGCGCCAACACGCCCGGGTGAAAATCCCGGCCAAGCTGCGCTTCTTCGGCCCCGACCGGACCCCGGTCGAAGCGCGGGTCATCGACCTTTCCGCCGGCGGCCTGAGCTTCAACGGCGGGCAGCTGCCGATCAAGGTCGGCGACGTGCACAAGGGCCGCCTGCAATTCGTCATCGACAACCTCGGGCTGGCCATGGACGTGGAGCTGCAAGTGCGTTCCGTGGATCGCCAGCAAGGCCGCGTCGGCTGCCAGTTCCAGAACCTCGAACCCCAGGACATCTCGACCCTGCGCCAGCTGATCACCTCGCACCTGGCCGGCGACATCGTGACCATGGGCGACGTGCTCGCCACCCTGCAGCGCGACAACTTCACCAAGGCGCGCAAGACCAAGGACGCCGGCCACGGCATGAGCGCCCTGGGCCGCCTGCGCGCGGTGACCTTCAGCGCCGGGATCTTCATCGTTGGCCTGGCGGCCTTCGGTTTCATCCTCAAGTCGGTGTACGGCATGTACTTCGTCAGCCATGCCCAGGCCGGCCTGGTGGCCGCACCGGGGATGAACGTCACCATGCCCCGCGACGGCACTGTGCAGAGCCTGATCCAGGCCGACGGCGTAGCAGCCAAGGGCGCTCCGCTGGCGACCTTCAGCACCAGCATGCTCGACGTGCTCAAGGGCCACCTGAACGAAGACCAGCTGCAACCGGCCAAGGTCGAGGAGCTGTTCGGCAAGCAGATGACCGGCACCCTGACCTCGCCCTGCGACTGCACCGTGGCCCAGCAGATGGTTGCCGACGGCCAGTACGCCAGCAAGGGCGACGTGATTTTCCAACTGGTCCCGCGTAACAGCCAGGCCAATATCGAAGCGCGCTTCTCCTATCGCCAGTTCGCCGACGTGCGTCCGGGGACCAAGGTCAGCTTCCAGATCGCCGGCGAAGACGACGTGCGCAGCGGCACCATCGTCAGCAGCACCAGCCTCAACGGCAGCGACCTGTCTTCGGACATCCGCGTGCAGATCAAGCCCGACGTCCCCCTGAGCAGCGCCTTCGCCGGGCGCCCGGTGGAAGTCGCCAGCGACCGCGGCCCGTCGGTGAACTGGCTGATCGACAAAGCCATGGCTGCGGGTCTGTAACCATGACAGTGCCTACACATACCTCTGTAGCCGCTGCCGCAGGCTGCGATCGAGTGCGCAGCGCTCGCAAAGGCGGGCAACGCGTTGGTTCAGAAACACCGAGTGCTGCGGATAACGTCCGCTACGCGGCCGAGCGCAGCCTGCGGCAGCGGCTACAGGGTTCGGCGTTGCTGTTGCCCCTGGCGGCCGCCATCGCCCTGGCCGGCTGCGCCGGCCTGCCCGACCAGCGCCTGGCCAACGAAGCGCTGAAGCGCGGCGACACCGTGCTTGCCGAACAGAACTACCGCCAACTGGCGGACCTGGGCTACAGCGAGGCCCAGGTCGGCCTGGCCGATATCCAGATGGAGACCCGCGACCCGGCGAAAATCAGGGAGGCCGAGGCCACCTACCGCGCCGCGGCCGATACCTCGCCGCGGGCCCAGGCACGCCTGGGCCGCCTGCTGGTGGCCAAGCCCGGCTCCACCGAGGCCGAACACCACGAAGCCGAAGGCCTGCTGAAAAAGGCTTTCGCCAACGGCGAAGGCAACACCCTGATTCCCCTGGCGATGCTCTACCTGCAATACCCGCAGAGCTTCCCCAACATCGACGCGCAGCAGCAGATCAGCCAATGGCGCAGCGCCGGCTACCCCGAGGCAGGTCTAGCCCAGGTGCTGCTGTACCGCACCCAGGGCACCTACGACCAGCACCTGGCCGAGGTCGAACGCATCTGCAAGGCGGCGCTCAACGTCACCGACATCTGCTACGTCGAACTCGCCACCGTCTACCAGAAACGCGCCCAGCCGGAACAACAGGCGGCGCTGATCAAGCAGTTGCAAGACGGCTACGCCCGCGGCGCCATCGGCGCCCAGCGGGTCGACAGCGTGGCCCGGGTACTGGGCGATGCCAGCCTGGGCCAGACCGACGAAAAAACCGCCCAGGCGCTGCTGGAACCGATCGCCCCCGGCTACCCGGCCTCCTGGGTCACCCTGGCGCAACTGCTCTACGACTTCCCGGAACTGGGCGACGTCGACAAGATGATGCAGTACCTGGACAACGGCCGCGCCGCCGACCAGCCCCGCGCCGAACTGCTGCTGGGCAAGCTCTACTACGAAGGCAAGCTGGTCCCGGCCGACGCCAAGGTCGCCGAGCAACACTTCAAGCAGGCCCAGGGCAAGGAAGTCGCCGCCGACTACTACCTCGGCCAGATCTACCGCCGCGGCTACCTGGGCCAGGTCTACCCGCAAAAGGCCCTGGACCACCTGCTGACCGCCGCGCGCAACGGCCAGAACAGCGCCGACTTCGCCATTGCCCAGCTGTTCTCCCAGGGCAAGGGCACCAAGCCCGATCCGCTCAATGCCTATGTCTTCAGCCAGCTGGCCAAGACCCAGGACACCCCGCAAGCCAACGAGCTCGCGCAACAACTCGACGCCCAACTGCCGCCTGCCCAGCGCGCCGAGGCCCAACGCCTGCTGCAACAGGAGCAGGCCGTGCGTGGCGCCTTGAGCCAGAACACCCTGGAACTGCACGCGCTGCAGGAAGAAGACGGTGAGGAATCCCTATGAAGTTCACTCCACTCAACAACGCCGCTCTTGTAGCCGCTGCCGCAGGCTGCGAACGAGCGCGCAGCGCTCGACAGACCTGCGCACGCGGTATGCCTGATACTTCCCGGGCGCCTGGATTGCGGCCGCTGCGCGCCCGTGCGCAGCCTGCGGCAGCGGCTACAGGGAAACTGTTCAGCCTGTCGAAACTGGGGGTGGCCCTGGGGTTTGTTCTGGTCTGGTCCAACCCGACGCTGGCGGCCGTGACCGAGACCAAGAACTTCGGCCTGGAAGTGAAGATCACCGGCCAGTCCGAAGACGACCGCGACCTCGGCACGATGGGCGGCGGCGACGTCAACGGCGTCGGCCTCGACCTGCGCCCCTGGGTCTACGGCGAGAGCGGCAACTGGAGCGCCTACGCCATGGGCCAGGCAGTGACCTCCACCGACATCATCGAGACCGACACCCTGCAACAGGCCGATGGCACCAGCACCGAAAGCAGCAACAACAGCGACCGCGAAAGCAAGAAGAACTACCTGGCGCTGCGCGAGTTCTGGATCGGCTACGGCGGTTTCACCCCCTACCCGGGCGAGCAGTTGAAATTCGGCCGCCAGCGCCTGCGCAACGACGACGGCCAATGGCGCGACACCAATATCGAAGCCCTCAACTGGACCTTCGACACCACCCTGTTGCGCGCCAACCTCGGCCTCGCCGAACGCTTCAGCGAATACCGCACCGACCTCAAGGAACTGTCGCCGCAAGACAAGGACCGCCTGCACGTCTACGGCGACGTGGCCTACCAGTGGACTCCCGGGCATTGGGCCGGGATCCGCGCCCACCACAGCCATGACGACGGCAAGCTCGACTACCCGGTTCCGGGCGAAGCCACCGACTCCCTGGACAAGCGCCAGAACGGCGACCTGACCTGGCTCGGCCTGGAAGCCAACAGCGACGCCTACAACTGGCGCAACACCAACACAGTGAACTACTGGGCCAGCGTCACCGGCATGAGCGGCGACCGCGACAAGGTCAACGCACTGAACGCCGACGGCACCCGCCCGGCCCAGGCCAAGAGCGGCGAGAACCTCGACGGCTGGGCCACCGACCTCGGCGTGCGCCTGCGCCTGGACCCGAACTGGCAGGTCGGCGCGGCCTATGCCCGGGCCAGCGGCGACTACGAACAGAACGGCCTGGAAAGCAACCGCTCGAACTACACCGGGACCCGCTCGCGGGTGCACCGCTTCGGCGAAGCCTTCCGCGGCGAAATGAACAACATGCAGACCGCCACCCTGTTCGGTTCCTGGATGCTCAACGACGAATACGACGCCAGCCTGATCTACCACAAGTTCTGGCGCGTGGACGGCAACAAGCCGGTGGGCAGCAACGGCATCAACGCCGTCGAGAACAACTACGACGACGCCACCGGCGCCCTGCTCTCCAGCTCGTCCCTGCCCCTGGAAGACGGCAACAAAGACCTCGGCCAGGAGATGGACCTGGTGGTCACCAAGTACTTCAAGCAAGGCTTGCTGCCGGCCGCGCTCAGCCAGTCGATCGACGAGCCGTCGGCCCTGGTGCGTTTCCGTGGCGGCGTGTTCAAGCCCGGCGATGCCTACGGCAAGAACGTCGACTCGTACATGCACCGCGCCTTCATCGACGTGATCTGGCGCTTCTGATGCGAGCCGCCAAGGGAGTGCCCGAGATGAATAGCCCGATAAACAGAGGCTCGATCAGCCTGCTGGCCGGCGCGCTGCTGCTGGCCAGCGGCGTCGCCTTCGCCAATGTCGAACCGGCCGCCGCGCCCGGCAAGCAGCCGACCGTGGCCAAGGAGCTGCAACAGGCCAAGACCTATACCGTCAGCAGCGCACCGACCGAACAGCTGAAGCTGGCCAAGCCCACACTGCCCGACCTCTCCGGCTACACCGCCGAAGCGGTGGCGGCGAAGATCGTGCGCAGCACGCCCGGCAAGATCAGCGTGCGCCGCATGATGCAGGAAGACGCGCTGAAGGACTTTATCGGCGGCGACAACAAGATGGCCGAATGGGTGGTGCGCCAGCACGGCATTCCCCAGGCGATCTTCATCGACGACGGTTACGTCAACCTCAAGGAACTGGTGAAGAAGCTGCCCAAGCAGTACATCAGCGAAACCTCGCCGGGCGTGTACCTGGCGCGGCTGCCGATCGTGGTCGGGCGCAAGGGCATCCTCGACATCGACGGCCAGACCCGGGAGCTGCGCCTGTCCCAGGAAGGCGGCTCGTTCCTGGTCAACGACGGCCAGCTGTTCGTGCGCGATACAAAGGTCACCGGCTGGCGCGAGAAGGACAACGGCCCGGCGACGTTCAATTCGCCCAAGGAATTCCGGCCGTTCCTGCTGGCCTGGGGCGGCACCGAGACCTACATCGTCAACAGCAAGATGGCCAGCTTCGGCTATGCCAACAGTAAATCCTACGGCGTGAGTATTTCCCAGTACACGCCGAACATGGCCAAGGTGCTCAAGCGCCCCGAACCCACCGGCTGGATCATCGGCTCCGAGTTCTCGGACATGTGGTACGGCTTCTACTGCTACGAAACCCGCGACTTCGTGGTCAAGGGCAACACCTACCGGGACAACATCGTCTACGGCATCGACCCCCACGACCGTTCGCACCGGCTGATCATCGCCGACAACACCGTGTACGGGACCAAGAAGAAGCACGGGATCATCATTTCCCGGGAAGTGAACGACAGCTTCATCTTCAACAACCGCAGCTACGACAACAAACTCTCCGGCGTGGTGATCGACCGTAACAGCGTGAACAACGTGATCGCCGACAACGAGATCTACCGCAACCACACCGACGGCATCACCCTCTACGAGAGCGCCGACAACCTGCTGTGGGGCAACAAGGTGATCAGCAACCGGCGCCACGGCATCCGCATCCGCAACAGCGTGAACATCCGCCTGTACGAAAACGTCGCCATGGCCAACGGCCTGACCGGGGTCTACGGCCACATCAAGGACCTTTCCGACACCGACCGCGACATCAAGCTCGACCCGTTCGACGCCCAGGTGTCGCTGATCGTGGTCGGCGGCGAGCTGGCGGCCAACGGCAGCGGCCCGATGTCCATCGACTCGCCGCTGAGCGTGGAGCTGTACCGGGTGTCCATGCTCGCCCCGACCAAGAGCAGCGGCATCAGCTTCTCGGGGATCCTCGGCGAGCGCCAGGACGAAATTCTTGACCTGCTGGTGCGCCAGCAGAAAGCGGTGCTGATCGACCCCGTCGAACGCCAGACCGAAATGCGCGATTGAGGATGACTGTCATGCGCCCACACCTGATCAAACTGTTGAGCCTGTCCGCCCTGACCGCGGGCATGCTCGCCGCCGGCCACAACGCCCGCGCCGACGCTTCGCCGGCTGCGCCGAAGTTCACCGCCGAGCCCTGCTGCAACCTGTGCCCGGCGGCGCACGACGCGAAGAACTACACCACCCGCTACCAGCAGAACTTCACCACCCTGGTCCAGGCCCAGGGCGACTGGCTGTTCCGGACCCAGGAAGACCTGCGCACCGAATTCGACACCACGGCGCAAGGTTATCGCCGCCTGCAACAGCTGCACGACGCCTTCAAGAGCAAGGGCGTGGAGCTGGTGCTGGTCTACCAGCCGACCCGCGGCCTGGTGAACCGCAACAAGCTCAACCCGCAGGAAAAGGCCAGCTTCGACTACGACAAGGCGCTGAAGAACTACCAGGCCATGCTCGGCCGCTTCGCCCGCATGGGCTACGTGGTGCCGGACCTGTCGCCGCTGACCAACGAGCAGCAGCCGGAAACCCTGCCGGCCCACGACTTCTACTTCCGCGGCGACCAGCACTGGACCCCGTACGGCGCCCAGCGCACGGCCAGGATCGTGGCGCAGAAGGTCAAGCAGTTGCCGGCCTTCGCCGACATTCCCAAGCGTGAGTTCGAGACCCACAAGTCCGGACGCATGGGCAAGACCGGCACCCTGCACAACATGGCCGGGCAACTGTGCGGCACCAGCTACGCGATCCAGTACATGGACCAGTTCACCACCGAGCCCAAGGGCGAAGCCGGCGACGGCGACCTGTTCGGCGATTCCGGCAACCCGCAGATCACCCTGGTGGGCACCAGCCACAGCGGCAAGAACTACAACTTCGCCGGTTTCCTGCAGGAAGCAATCGGCGCCGACATTCTCAACGTCGCCTTCCCCGGCGGCGGCTTCGAGGGCTCGATGCTGCAATACCTGGGCAGCGAGGAATTCCAGAGCAAGCCGCCGAAGGTCCTGATCTGGGAATTCTCGCCGCTGTACCGCCTGGACCAGGAAACCATCTACCGGCAGATGATGGCCCTGCTCGACAACGGCTGCGAAGGCAAGCCGACGCAAATGAGCGCCAGCGCCACCCTCAAGCCGGGCAAGAACGAGCTGATGGTCAACAGCAAGAACATGGACCTGCGCAACAGCGGCCACCAGGTCGACATCCGCTTCGCCGACACCTCGGTGAAAACCCTGCAAGCCACCCTCTGGTACATGAACGGGCGCCACGAGGACATCAAGATCGACAAGCCGGAAACATCCGACACCGACGGGCGTTTCGCCTTTGAACTGCGCACCGACGAAGACTGGGCCTCGCAGAACCTGCTGGCGGTCGAAGTCCAGGGCCCGCAAGCGGGCACCGCGGCGCAAAAGGTCGAAGCGAAAATTTGCACACGCAACGTATTCCCGAGCGCCGGGCAACGCACCGCGCAGATCGGGCAATGAGGTTCCCATGCAAAGCACAACGCTGAAACAGTTATTGGCCCCCAGCCTGTTGAGCCTGGCGCTGTTCGCAGGCGCCACCCAGGCCGCGGCCCCGCTGCGCCCACCCCAGGGTTACTACGCGCCGGTGGATAAGTTCAAGAGTGGCGACGCTAGCGAAGGCTGCGACGCCATGCCCGCGCCCTACACCGGCTCGCTGCAATTTCGCAGCAAGTACGAAGGCTCGGACAAGGCCCGCGCCACCCTCAACGTGCAATCGGAAAAGGCCTTTCGCGACAGCACCGCCGATATCACCAAGATCGAGCGCGGCACCAGCAAGCGGGTCATGCAATTCATGCGCGACGGGCGTCCGGAACAACTGGACTGCACCCTGAGCTGGCTCACGGCCTGGGCCCAGGCCGACGCGCTGATGTCCAAGGACTTCAACCACACCGGCAAGTCCATGCGCAAATGGGCCCTGGGCAGCATGGCTTCGGCCTACCTGCGGCTGAAGTTCTCCGACTCGCACCCGCTGGACACCCACCAGAAAGAGGCGCAGCAGATCGAGTCCTGGTTCGGCAAGATGGCCGACCAGGTGGTCAGCGACTGGGACAACCTGCCGCTGGACAAGACCAACAACCACTCGTACTGGGCCGCCTGGTCGGTGATGGCCACCGCCGTGGCGACCAACCGCCGCGACCTGTTCGACTGGGCCGTGAAGGAATACAAGGTCGGCGTCAATCAGGTCGACGCCGACGGTTTCCTGCCCAACGAACTCAAGCGCCAGCAACGCGCCCTGGCCTATCACAACTACGCCCTGCCGCCGCTGGCGATGATCGCCAGCTTCGCCCAGGTCAACGGCGTCGACCTGCGCGAGGAAAACCACGGCGCGCTGAAACGCCTGGGCGAGCGGGTGCTGGCCGGGGTCAAAGACCCGGACGAGTTCGAGCGCAAGAACGGCAAGGACCAGGACATGACCGACCTCAAGGTCGACTCGAAATTCGCCTGGCTCGAACCCTTCTGCAGCCTCTACACCTGCGCCCCGGATGTGCTCGAACGCAAGCACAAGATGCAGCCGTTCAAGACCTTCCGCCTGGGCGGCGACCTGACCAAGGTCTACGACCCGGCCTTCGACAAGGGCAACAAAGGTTCGTAGCGCAAAACCCTGTAGGACGCGGCAACGTTCAAGACGAACGCCAGACGGTGTCAGTGAAATGCAATACGCCGCCCCGGTTTTCCACGGGGGGTTTGGGGGGGCTCTGGCCCTTTACTGTTGGTCAAACATGGAGAGATCGGGATGGTTTTCTCATCCAATGTGTTCCTGTTCCTGTTCTTGCCGATCTTTCTCGGCTTGTACTACCTGAGCGGGCAACGCTATCGCAACCTGCTGCTGCTGATCGCCAGCTACGTGTTCTACGCCTGGTGGCGGGTGGACTTCCTGGCGCTGTTCGCCGGCGTCACCCTGTGGAACTACTGGATCGGCCTGAAAGTCGGCGCCGCTGGCGTACGCACCAAGCCCGCCCAGCGCTGGCTGCTGCTCGGCGTGGCGGTGGACCTGTGCATCCTCGGCTACTTCAAGTACGCCAACTTCGGCGTCGACAGCATCAACGTGATGATGAAGTCGATGGGCCTGGAGCCGTTCATCCTGACCCACGTGCTGCTGCCGATCGGGATCTCGTTCTACGTCTTCGAGTCCATCAGCTACATCATCGACGTCTACCGCGGCGACACCCCGGCGACCCGCAACCTGATCGACTTCGCGGCGTTCGTGGCGATCTTCCCGCACCTGATCGCCGGCCCCGTGCTGCGCTTTCGCGACCTGGCCGACCAGTTCAACCACCGCACCCACACCCTGGACAAGTTCTCCGAAGGCTGCACGCGCTTCATGCAGGGCTTCATCAAGAAGGTGTTCATCGCCGACACCCTGGCGGTGGTCGCCGACCATTGCTTCGCCCTGCAGAACCCGACCACGGGCGACGCCTGGCTCGGCGCCCTGGCCTACACCGCGCAGCTGTACTTCGACTTCTCCGGCTACAGCGACATGGCCATCGGCCTGGGCTTGATGATGGGTTTTCGCTTCATGGAAAACTTCAAGCAGCCCTACATCAGCCAGTCGATCACCGAGTTCTGGCGGCGCTGGCACATCAGCCTGTCCACCTGGCTGCGCGACTACCTGTACATCACCCTGGGCGGCAACCGCCAAGGCACGCTGATGACCTACCGCAACCTGTTCCTGACCATGTTGCTGGGCGGCCTGTGGCACGGCGCGAACATCACCTACATCGTCTGGGGCGCCTGGCACGGCATGTGGCTGGCGATCGAGAAGGCCCTGGGCATCGACACCAACCCGCGCCGCCTGAACCCGGTCCGCTGGGCCCTGACCTTCCTGCTGGTGGTGATGGGCTGGGTGATCTTCCGCGCCGAGAACCTGCACGTGGCCGGGCGCATGTACGGCGCCATGTTCAGCTTCGGCGACTGGTCGCTGTCGGAACTCAACCGCGCCAGCCTCACCGGCCTGCAAGTGGCGACCCTGGTCGTGGCCTACGCCACCCTGGCGTTCTTCGGCCTGCGCGACCTGTACCGCAACCCGGCGCCGGTCAAGCGCAAGCCTGAGGCCGACACCGACGGCCCGGCCGCTGCCCTGCCCGGCCTGATCAAGGCGGTACCGGGGGACAAGCCGGGCAGCATCCACCAGCCGGGCTACAGCGTCGGCGTCGAAGCCCAGGTCCAGCCGGCCTACTGGGTCGCCGACTGGCCGCGTTATGCCATGCGCGCCCTGGTGCTGCTGCTATTCATCGCCTCGATTCTCAAACTCTCGGCGCAAAGCTTCTCGCCGTTCCTTTACTTCCAGTTCTGAGGGATCCGACCATGACCCGCTCATTACGCATCTTCTACATCGCCCTGTTCCTGGTGACCCTGATGGTCCTGGGCCTGTGGTCGCTGCGCAGCTTCTTCGACTTCAGCACCAACAACGACGCCACCGTGCTCGACGGCCGCTGGACCAAGGCCGTGGAAACCCACTACGACGACCAGTTCCCGATCAAGCGCCTGGGCACCAACCTGTGGGCGGCGCTGGACTTCAAGCTGTTCAACGAAGGCCGTCCGGGCGTGGTGCTCGGCCGCGACCAGTGGCTGTACAGCGACGAAGAATTCCACCCGGTGGTCAACGAAGAACTCAACCTGCAAGGCAACTACGCGCTGGTCGAAGGCGTGCGCCAGGCCCTGAAAGACAAAGGCGTGAAACTGGTGATGGCGATCGTCCCGGCCAAGGCGCGCCTGTACCCGGAACACCTGGGCGACGTCCAGCCGGCCCGCATCCACGCCAACCTCTATAAGGACTTCCACGCCCGCGTCGCGGCGGACAAGATCCTCGCCCCCGACCTGCTCGGCCCCCTGCAACAGGCCAAGCAGAATGGCCAGCAAGTGTTCCTGCGCACCGATACCCACTGGACCCCGGCCGGCGCCGAAATCGCCGCCAACCAGCTGGCCAAGGCGATTGCCGACAAGGCGCCGCTGATGGGCCCGCCGCAACGCTTCGTCACCGAAGCCGAGCAGACCGTGGTGCACAAGGGCGACCTGCGCCTGTTCCTGCCCCTGGACCCCTTGTTCGAGAACCTGATGCCGGCCCAGGAGCCGCTGCAAAAACGCGTGACCCGTGCCGCCGACGAGCAGCCGGCCGCCGACGATGCGCTGTTCGCCGACCACGAAGTGCCGGTGGCCCTGGTGGGCACCAGCTACAGCGCCAACCCCAGCTGGAACTTCGTCGGCGCCCTCAAGCAGGCCCTGCACAGCGACGTGGTCAGCTACGCCGAGGACGGCCACGGCCCGGTACTGCCGATGCTCGGCTACCTGAAAAGCGACGCCTTCAAGAACAGCCCGCCCCAGGTGCTGATCTGGGAATTCCCCGAACGCTATCTGCCGGTCAACAACGAAATCGGCGACGCCGACCCGCAGTGGGTCGCAGAGCTCAAACAAGCCGGCGCGCGCCAACAGAACGTAGCTGCAATCAATAAATCCGAGACGCCCGATCGGGCGCAAAACTGAAAAAAGAGAGGTGACACCCATGACTTTCACTACCCACCCGCGTCGTCTCGCCCAGGCAATCACCCTGGCCGCCGGCATGAGCGTGCTGTCCTTGTCGGCCTTCGCCGGCGGCGACGCCGCCCTCTACGGCCCCACCGCGCCGAAAGGCTCGTCCTTCGTGCGCATCTACAACGCCAGCAACCAGGAAGTCAGCGCCACCGTCGGCAGCACCAATGTCAGCGACGTCGCGCCGCTGGCCAGCAGCGACTTCAGCTTCATGCCCGGCGGCGACTACACCGCCAAGGTCGGCAGCCAGAGCGTGCCGGTGAAACTCGCCGCCGACCACTATTACACCCTGGTCAACAACGCCAGCGGCCAGCCGCAACTGATCGAGGAACCGCCGTTCAAGAACAAGCAGAAGTCCCTGGTCCGCGTGCAGAACCTGAGCGACAAGGCCCTGACCCTGAAGACCGCCGACGGCAAGACCGACGTGGTCCAGGCGGTGGCCGCCAAGGGCCGCGGCGAACGCGAGATCAACCCGGTGAAGGTCAGCTTCGCGCTGTACGAGGGCGAGAAAAAAGTCAGCGACCTCAAGCCGGTCGCCCTGGAGCGCGGCGAGGCCGCGGTGCTCTACGTCACCGGCAACGGCAGCAGCCTGTCGCCGGTCTGGGTCAAGCGCCCGGTGTCGACCCGTTAACGGCAGCGGCAAGCCTCAAGCTGCAAGCTGCAAGCTGCAAGAGAAGCGCTTTTTCTTGCCGCTTGAAGCTTGTCGCTTGCCGCTGCTCCCCGGACAACAACAAGAGAGTGAAACGACAGAACGCAGTAGCTCTAACCCAAACGATATGTGAAGGAGTAACAACATGATTCCGGTAATCTTGTCAGGTGGTAGCGGCTCACGTCTTTGGCCGCTTTCGCGCAAGCAATTCCCCAAGCAATTCCTCGCCCTGACCGGCGAACACACCTTGTTCCAGCAAACCCTCGAACGCCTGGTGTTCGAGGGCATGGACACGCCGATCGTGGTCTGCAACAAGGACCACCGCTTCATCGTCAACGAGCAGCTGGCGGCGCGCAAACTCGAAGCGCAGCGCATCCTGATGGAGCCGTTCGGGCGCAACACCGCGCCGGCCGTGGCGCTGACCGCGATGATGCTGGTCAACGAAGGCCGCGACGAGCTGATGCTGGTGCTGCCGGCCGACCATGTGCTGGAAGACCAGAAAGCCCTGCAACGCGCCCTGGCCCTGGCCACCGTGGCCGCCGAGCGCGGCGAGATGGTGCTGTTCGGCGTGCCGGCGACCAAGCCGGAAACCGGTTACGGCTACATCAAGTCGACCCACGACGTGCTGCTGCCGGAAGGCGTGAGCCGGGTCTCGCACTTCGTCGAGAAACCCGACGTCAAGCGCGCCACCGAGTTCGTCGAGGCCGGCGGCTACTTCTGGAACAGCGGCATGTTCCTGTTCCGCGCCAGCCGCTTCCTCGAGGAGCTGAAAAAGCACGACCCGGACATCTACGACACCTGCCTGCTGACCCTGGAGCGCAGCGCCCAGGACGCCGACACCGTGACCTTCGACGACGCCACCTTCGCCTGCTGCCCGGACAACTCCATCGACTACGCGGTGATGGAAAAGACCCAGCGCGCCTGCGTGGTGCCGCTGAGCGCCGGCTGGAGCGACGTCGGCTGCTGGTCGTCGCTGTGGGATGTGCATGAGAAAGACGCCGACGGCAACGTCAGCAAGGGCGACGTGGTGATCCAGGACAGCCGCAACTGCATGATCCACGGCAACGGCAAACTGGTGTCGGTGATCGGCCTGGAAAACATCGTGGTCGTGGAAACCAAGGACGCCATGATGATCGCCCACAAGGACAAGGTCCAAGGCGTCAAGCAACTGGTCAACACCCTCAACGAACAGGGCCGCAGCGAGACCCAGAACCACTGCGAGGTCTACCGTCCGTGGGGCTCCTACGACTCGGTGGACATGGGCGGGCGCTTCCAGGTCAAGCACATCTCGGTCAAGCCGGGGGCCTGTCTGTCGCTGCAGATGCACCACCACCGCGCCGAACACTGGATCGTGGTCAGCGGCACCGCCGAAGTCACCTGCGACGAGAACGTGTTCCTGCTCACCGAAAACCAGTCCACCTACATCCCCATCGCCTCGGTGCACCGCCTGCGCAACCCGGGCAAGATCCCCCTGGAGATCATCGAAGTGCAATCGGGCAGCTACCTGGGCGAAGACGACATCGAACGTTTCGAAGACATCTACGGGCGCTCGACGCCGGTGGAGCGCGGTGTGTCGGTGAAAACCATCGCCCAGTAAGAGCAGCGGCGAGTTTCGAGCGGCAAGCTGCAAGTAAAAGCAGGGAGTCGTTATCAGCAAGCCCTTGCCCCCGTCCAGCCGACTGCGTCCCCTATCCGCAGCCGACTGGACGGGGCTTTTTTTGCCCGCGATATTGCTATTCCCCGGTCCCTGTAGCCGCTGCCGAGCCTGCGAGGCTGCGCAAGGACCGCAGGTCCTCCGGCGCCCTCGAATCCTGCGCCCGCTACGCGGTCGTACGCAGCCTGCGGCAGCGGCTACAGGGTCGTGTTTCACCCATTCCTACGCGACATTTAGAAAGCGCCAGCGGGCGTTTCAGATAGCTCTCAACGACTTCATCTCTGTCGCTGCTTAGTGTTTCGCCAGGCGAAAACACACAGCGAACACAGCGATGGCCGAGCAACCGTCCGGCAACAAATACACCACCGACTCCCGCGGCGAACCAACGCCGATGCCCCGCGTGCCGCGCCCGGCCAACCCCAACCCGCCGCTACCCGGAGCACGGCCGAAGAACGCCGCGATACTGGGCACGCCGCCAACCTTATCTCCCGCCACCGAGCCGGTCGGGGCCGTCCCACCCACGGCCCCCGGCTTCTACATCGTGCCCCAAAACATGCCGCTGGCCGAACTGCAGCGCCGCCTGTTCGACAGCCCCGCGCCCGGCGCCATGGCCAAATACCTGTCCCTCAATCCTGGCCTTGGCGATACGGTCAAGGCCGGCAGCCTGATCGTGCTCAGCGATCCCGCCAACCACGCCTGCACCTACGAGGAAGCACAACTGATGCAGGCCGCCGAACAGGTTAAGATCGCCCTCGAACCGCTGACACCCGCCGAAGCCGACTTCATGCTCCGCCACCAGGCCAAGATCGCCGGCTTCACCGGCCAGGCCTCGACCTGGCTGGGCATCGGCACCGCGACCATGGGCAAACACCTGGACAAACTGCGCGAGACCCTGCACGACATGGAACGTCTGCATCAAGACAGCTACCGCCAACACGGCCACCTCAAATCCCCCGAGTTCTTCGCCCGGCGCCAGCAGTTGCTAAAGCAGCTCGACGCGCAACTGCTGAACTCCACCCGCCTGCGCGGCTACACCAGCCTGGGCGACCACCCCAAGCTGAAAACCGCCCTGGGCCTCTCCAGCCGCAGCCTGGTCCACCAATGGGACAAGGCCGGTGGGCCTGGGCAAATACCCGGTTATGTCGCCCACATAAAATCAACCAGTCGCGCGGCGAAATACATGCAGGCAGGCGGGTATGTGGGGATTGCCCTGGGTGGGGTTTCGTCGGTGTTAAAGGTTCAGGAGGTTTGTCAGGCGGGTTCGGGGGATGAGAGCTGCAGGAAGGTGATGTTTACTGAGACGGGGAAGTTTGCGGGGTCAACCGCTGGAGGAATACTGGGTACTGAAACCGCAATGGCAGGAAGCAGGCTTATTTGTGCTGCTCTCGGGGCCTCTACTGCAATTGGCGGGGTGATATGTGTTGCAACCTTGGTAGGTGTAGGAACATCCCTGGGGACAGATTCTGGTGATGTGCTTGGGCAAAGGGTTGGGGAAATTATTTATGAGAGCGCGCAGCCATGGTAGATGAGAAATTCTGGTATTCAGGGATCGCTCTTGTACTGCTCCTCTGTCCAATTCTGCTAGCTCTTGTAAGCCTTACATTCAGCTACTACCTGAGTCGCCGCCACTTGAAAGAGATGCTGGTAGCCATGCAGGAGAGCTCTTACTTCTATGGATGGCTCGACAAGCTTCCCTATCAGGGATGGTTCGAGCGCGTTCTGATGTTTGTCAGCGTTCGAGGAATGATGCTCTTCCCTAACGCCGGAGTCCGCAGAGGCTTCCTTTGTGCAAAGGATGTACGCAACTTCCCTCCACGACTGAAACGCCTTCTGACTGTAAAAAATACGTTGGACGGCATCGTAATCGTATGGACAGCCGTCGTGTATACGTTTTTGAAACTGGATAGCTGATGACCTTCATGGGGCTTTGCACGTTTCGTTGGATGAAGGCATCCAAGACAGCTATTCCGGTGATGAACCGGGAGAGGACTGAGGAAGTTATTTACGGGGTAACCCGACCATGATGGCAAAGAGTTTTTGGTACTCATGGTTAGGCTTCGTACTGGCCGCCAGTCCACTTCTACTGGGCGTAATAAACCTCTCGTTCAGCTACTACCTGAGCCGTCGCTACCTGAGAGAAATGCTGGAGGCCCTGCAACGCAGCCAGCACTTTTATCGCTGGGCCGAGAGCCTTCCCTACGAGGGCCGGCTCACCCATTTTTTTATGCTGGCCTCCGTTCGAGGATCGATGCTTTGGCCTGGACCTGCGGTTCGCAGAGGCTTTCTTTCCTCGGAAGATATAGACAACTTCCCTCCCCATCTCCAACGCCTGTTGACCATCAGAAACTGGATGGACGTCGTGCTACTGACCTGGGGTTCGATCATGTATGCGTTGCTGAAACTGACTCGCTGATACTGAAAACGGCCTATATGGCTCTCAGCCCCTCTACAAACCACGATGCCCTGAAGCCCCTTCAATACCCAAAATCGCCGCGCCCGCTTCGCGGTCGTACGCAGCCTCGCAAGCTCGGCAGCGGCTACAAGATTAGCGCCAGCCACCCAATCACCATCAAACCGCAACATCGTGTTCGCGACGCTGCTTTGGCTTTGGCTTTGGCTCTTGATCTTGCTCTTGATCCACTCGCCCCGTCGGCAGGCCGAGCGGAGGTGTTCATCAGGGGGATGGCGCGCAGCGCCGTACGGCGAAGCCGGACGCATCGAGAGGAGGTCGAAGCGAAGCCGACCGTAGGCGATGCCCCCTGATGGACACCGGAGCGAGGGAACCTGAGCGCAGCGAAGGCCGTACGCTAGGGGCAAGCGTTTTTGCTTACTTTTTTGGCGTTTGAAAAAAGTGAGTCGCCGTAAGGGCGAAACCATAAGCAGCCGTTACCGCAGCAACGGATATGTACTCGATCCAAAAAGTGCAGCGCCAAAACGGACGCCATCGCGAGCAAGCTTCGCTCCTACAGGAGCAACCGCGATACGCCACAACCATGGCCAACCCCACCTACGCTTAGGTAGGATGGCCCCTCCCGTTTCCCCGAGGTTCGCGTCATGTTCATCGGCGTTCTGCTGGTTATCACCTGGCTGATCCTGCTCGTGCGTTACCCCGCCAAAGCCCTGCCCGTCTCCCTGGCCGCGGCCTTCGGCCTGGGGTTGGTGGCGGTGTGGGTGGTCTGGCTGGACAACCGCGAAGCCCAGCAACTGGCGCGCCTGGAGTTGCGCATCAGCTACGCCCCCGAGCATTGCCCGGCGGATCGCCCGCTGCTGCTGAAGATGAACAACGGCAACGACGTGCCGCTGACTGAATTGCGCTGGCGCGTGGCGGCCTACGCCCCGGGCGACACCGTGAACCTGGCCGACAACCAGTACACCGCCCCACGCTATCGCGGCCCCGGTGAACTGCAGGCCGGCGCCAACTGGGAAGATTGTTTGCCGCTGCCACCGCTGCGCCCCGGCTATCGCCCGCAAACCCTGGAGTTTCGCGCCGAGCGTTTGCAAGGTAGTTTCTCCGACTGATTCCCCTCCCCGACCACCCGCACAAGGACCGCGCCATGCCCGTCGCGTTGATCACCGGTTGTTCCAGCGGCATCGGCCGCGCCCTGGCGGAGGCTTTCAAGACCGCCGGTTTCACCGTCCTGCCCACCGCCCGCAGGACCGAGGATGTGACCATGCTGCAAGCCGCCGGCTTCAACGCCGTGCAACTGGACGTCAACGACGGCCCGGCCCTCAGCGCGCTCAGCGAGCGGATCAACCAGCAATACGGCGGCCTCGATGTGCTGATCAACAACGCCGGCTACGGCGCCATGGGCCCGTTGCTGGATGGCGGGGTCGAGGCCATGCAGCGCCAGTTCGAGACCAATGTGTTCGCCATCGTCGGGGTGACCCGGGCGCTGTTCCCGGTGCTGCGCCGCAGCAAGGGATTGGTGGTGAATATCGGCAGTGTGTCGGGGGTTCTGGTGACGCCTTTTGCCGGCGCCTACTGCGCCTCGAAGGCGGCGGTGCATGCCTTGAGCGATGCGCTGCGCATGGAGCTGGCGCCGTTCGGCATCCGTGTGATGGAAGTCCAGCCCGGCGCGATTGCATCCAGCTTCGCCAAAAACGCCGGTCACGAGGCCGAGCAATTGATCACCGAACAATCGCCGTGGTTTCCCCTGCGCGAAGGCATCCGCGCACGGGCCAAGGCGTCCCAGGACAAACCGACGCCAGCCAGCGAATTTGCCGCCAGACTGCTCAAGGCAGTGCAGCAGGGCCAGCCGCCGCGCTTGGTACGCATTGGTAACGGCAGCCGGGCGCTGCCGTTGATGGCCAATCTGCTGCCCAAAGGTTTGCTGGAGAAGGGATTGATGAAGCGCTTTGGCCTGGGCGGCACGCTATAAGAGGGATTAATGGACCTGTAGGAGCCAGCTTGCTGACGATGCTGGCGCCGCGGTTTGCCTGACACACCGCTATCGCGAGCAAGCTCGCTCCTACCAAATGCCTCACTCCTCGCTGTCTTGCTTGACCACCACCGTGCAAGTAATCCCCGCCGCCAGCAGCACGCCGTCCGGCACTTCGTCGATGTGGATGCGCACCGGCACGCGCTGGGCCAGGCGCACCCAGTTGAAGGTCGGGTTGACGTCGGCGATCAGCTCGCGGCTTTCCGGGTTGTCGCGGTCGTAGATGCCGCGGGAAATGCTCTCCACATGGCCCTTGAGCACTTCGCCGCTCATCAGCTGCATCTCGGCCTCATCACCCACGCGCACGTGGGGCAGCTTGGTTTCCTCGAAGAAGCCGTAGACCCAGAACGAGTGCCTATCGACCACGGCCATCTTCGGTTCGCCAATGCGCGCGTAGTCGCCGCGGTGCACGTTGAGGTTGGTCACGTAACCGTCCACCGCCGCCCGCACCTGGGTGCGTTTGAGGTTCAATTCCGCCGCCTCCAGCTGCGCCTGGGCGTGCTGGTAATCGGCCAGGGCCGCGTCGGCGATGTTGCTGGCGTCGTCGCGGTTTTCCTTGGAGATCACCAGGTTGTCCAGGTCGGCGCGGCGGTGGGCGTTGACCTTGCGCATCTCCCAGGTGGCCTTCTTCGAGGCCACCAGCGACTGCGCCTGCTTGACCGCGATCTGGTAGTGCTCGGGGTCGATCTGCATCAGCAGGTCGCCCTTTTTCACCAGCTGGTTGTCGCGTACCGGCACGTCTACCACTTCGCCGGTGACGTCGGCGGCGACGTTGATGATGTCGGCGCGCACCCGGCCGTCGCGGGTCCACGGGGTGTTCATGTAGTGCTCCCACAGGGTGCGGCCGATCCACAGGGCCAGGGCCAGCACCAGCAGGGTCGCGAGCAGGCTGAAAAACTTTTTCATCAAAGGACTCTCAACGGTAGACAGTGAGCGCCATGGCGCCGAACAGACAGCAGAACAGGCTCAGGCGCAGCAGCGCCGGGTGCCAGAAGAAGCGATACAGGTCATAGCCCGAGATGAAGCGGTCCAGGGCCCAGGCCAGGGCCGCGGCAACGAAGAACATCAGGGTCATGGTCGGCATGTACACGCCGTGGAAGGCGATTTCACGAGGCATGTTCAAGTCCTTGGGGCGAGGCCTGGAGGGGCGGCACGGCGGCGTATACCGCCAGCGGCGATTGCGGATCGAGCAATGACGTGCGGATGAAATGCAGGTAGCTCTTCACCCGGCGCAGGACCGAGGTGTCGAAGTGCGGGGCGAAGGGTTCGTCGCTGGCCTGGACCCGGCCGATCGCGTGGTCGACCGCGACCAGCGCGCGTTCCAGGTTGCTCGGGCTCGGTTGCAGGAACAACCGCACCAGCGAACGACCCATGACCCGGATCGCCTGGCGCCATGGCTGGGATTCGGCGTAGGCCGGGTGCACCGGCAGAGTCGCCTGCTCCTTGCGCAGTTCGATGATCGCGTGGCCGACTTCCAGCACCACGAACATCCAGCGCAACAGCTCGCGCTGCACCTGGGGCTGCCCCGCCGCCAACCCGTAGGCCTGGTGCAGCAGGTCACGGGTGCGGCTCTCGAAACTCGACGCCAGGCCCTTGAGCTTGCCGCTGATGGCGTACACCACCTGGCCGCGCAGGTCCTGCTCCAGGCGGCGCCACAGCCAGCGGCTGTTGGGCGGCAGGATGATCGCCCCGGCGGCGGCGCACACCAGCATGCCCATGACCATGGCGATGTAGTCGTTGATAAAGGCGTAAGGGTTGTAGACGGTCAGGTTGTCCGGCACCGAGCCGGTGCTGAAGAAGATCAGCAACCCCAGGCCGACGCCGGCGTACCGCGGCCGCGAGGCGAGGAACGCACCGGACACGATTACCGGCGCCAGCATCACGCACAGCAGCGGGAAACCGTCGATCCAGGGAAACACGAAAAACATTTCGACGAAGCCCACCAACGCGCCGATCAAGGTGCCGCAGGCCATCTGGAAGGCCATGCGTTTTGGGTTCGGCGTGGCCGCCGACAGGCCGACGGTGGCCGCCGCGATCAGAGTCATGGTGGCGCCGCTGGGCCAGGCGGTGGCAACCCAGTAGCTGCCGAGCACGATCAGGATGAACGAGGCGCGGATGCCCGAGGCGGCCGAAGCCAGCCAGTTGGTCTGCGGGGTGTAGGGCTCGTCCCAGCGCTCGCGCTCGTGGCTGTGCTCGGCCAGTGAGGCGTGGGTCTGGGCGTAGCTGTGCAACTCGTCGACGAAGCGATAGAGCAACTCATAGGCGGTGTGGAAATCCAGCTGCTCGGCGTCGCTCGGTTCGTGCTCCTGGAACAGCGCGCGCATGCTGCGCACCCGCGCCGGCAGCTCGGCCTTGTAGCTCGCCAACTGCGTGGCCAGGCGCGCGGCGTCGGGGCTGGTCAGGGCCCGGCCGGAGAAACCGTCGAGCAGCTCGGCCAGGTCCTGCAAGCCCGGCTTGATCGCTACCAGCACATGCTCGGCGGCGCTGTTGCGCAGGCGTTCGAGCAATTGGTGCAAGGCATTGAAGCGCGTGGTGATGCCCATGAACTCGCTGTTCAAACGGCTCAAGCGACCGTTGCGCCGACGCATGTGCGGGTCCTCGAACACCGTGACGCTGCGCAGGCCTTCCAGGCCCACCGCCTCGGCGATAAAACGCACGTTGCCGCTCTCGAAGGCATCGCGCTGGCTGCGCCCGCGCAAGCCGTCGGTGACGAACAACGCGAACACGCCGAAACGCTGGTACAGGGCATTGCGCATGGCCGCGCTGGCGGTCTGCGGCAGGATCGCGGCGCTGACCAGCGTGGAGCAGAGAATCCCCAGGGAGATTTCCAGCACCCGCCACACCGCCGCCATGAAGGCCCCGTCGGGGTGGGCCAGGGCCGGCAAGCCGACCATCGCCGCGGTGTAGCCGGCGAGCACGAAACCGTAGGCGCGAAAGTTGCGATAACGCGCGGCGCCAGCCGAGCAGATGCCAACCCAGATCGCCAGCGAGCCGAGGAACAGCTCGGTGTTCTGGGCGAACAGGGCGATCAGCGCCACCATCACCGCCGACCCGGCCAGGGTGCCGAGAAAGCGGTAGAAGCTCTTGGCGAACACCTGCCCGCTCTGCGGCTGCATGACGATAAACACGGTGATCATCGCCGTGCGCGGCTGCGGCAACTCCAGGCGCATGGCCAGCCACAGGGTGAGGAACGCGGCGGCCAGCACCTTGAAGATATACACCCAGGTCACGCCGTCGCTGCGTGCCCAGTCGAAGAACCCCCGGCGCCATTCAAGGGAGTACAGC
This sequence comes from Pseudomonas chlororaphis, assembly GCF_001921865.1. Taxonomy (GTDB): domain Bacteria; phylum Pseudomonadota; class Gammaproteobacteria; order Pseudomonadales; family Pseudomonadaceae; genus Aquipseudomonas; species Aquipseudomonas chlororaphis_D. Next base: position 348,601 of record NZ_MSCT01000005.1, on the reverse strand, counting down.
CAGCGCAGGGATGCAGGCAAGGGAGTCATGACAACCTTCTCAGTGATCGGCTTTCAGGGGGCAAGGGTTAGGTGTCGAGAGTCAGTGATCGGCGCTTAGTGGTCGAACAGCGCCAGCGCCGCCGGGGTCTTGCCCGGTTGGGTCTTGCTGTCCTCGGGCACATCGCGCCCGGCCTCCAGGCCGCCGCCCAGGACCGTCGCCAGTTCAGCATGGGCGCTCAGGCGAGCGGCCTGGACCTGCTGCTGGATCTGCTGCTGATGGAACAGCATGCCCTGGGCATTGAGCACATTGAGGTAGTCGGTCAGCCCACGCTGGAAGGCGACCATGGCGATGTCATAGGTCTGCTGCGCCGAGGCCACCGATTCGGCGGCGAAGTGCGCCTGCTTGTCCATGGACTCGCGGCGGATCAGCCGGTCGGAGATCTCCTTCAGCGCAGCGACCAGGGTCTGGTTGTAGTGGGCCACGGCCATGTCGTAGCCGGCCGCGGCCTCGCCCAGTTCGGCGCGCAGGCGGCCGCCGTCGAAGATCGGCAGGCTGATGGCCGGGCCGACGTTGTAGTTGAGCTTCTTGCCGGTGAGGAACTCCAGCGCCCCGCCGCCGGTGGCCATGTAGCCGAGGCTGCCGACCAGGTCGACGTTGGGGTAGAAGCCGGCATGGGCGACGTCGATGCCCCGCGCCTGGGCCGCCACCTGCCAGCGGCTGGCGACCACGTCCGGGCGCTGGCCGAGCAGTTCGGCGGGCAGCGCCGACGGCAGTTTCAACGGCGCGGCCAGGGACAGGCTCGGCCGCTGCAACTGTGCGCCCGCCCCCGGCCCCTGGCCAGCCAGGGCCGCCAACTGGTTACGGCTCAGGGCGATTTCTTCGTCCAGGGCGTCCAGTTGACGATGGGTTTCCGGCAGCGGGGTCTGCGCCTGGCTGACTTCGAAGTGGGTGCCGATACCACCGGCCAGGCGCTTTTGCGCCAGCTCGAGGATCTGTTCCTGCTGCTTCAGGGTCGCCAGGACGATGTCACGCTGGGCGTAGTGCAGCGACAGCTGGATATAGGCACGCACCACATTGTTCTGCAGTTCCAGGCGGGCCTGGCGGGCCTCGGCGACGCTCATGTGCGCCAGGTCCACGGCCCGCTCGCTGGCATTGCTTTCGCGGCCCCAGAGGTCCAGGGCGTAGCTGAAGCCCAGCGCGGCGTTGTTGTCCCAGGTGGTGCTGTTGGCCAGCTCGCCCGGGCCGTAGAACTGATCGGTGGGCCAGTTGTGGCGCTTGAGGGTGGCGTCGCCCTTGATCTGCAACGACTCGGCCGACTCGGCGAGCCCGGCCAGCGCCCGCGCCTGGCGCACCCGGGCCGCGGCCATGGCCATGCTCGGGCTGCCCTGCACCGCCTGCGTCACCCAACGGTTCAGTTGGGCATCACCATAGGCCTGCCACCATTGGGCCGCGGGCCAGCGAGCGTCGCGGGCGGCGCTCTGGATCGCGTCGTCGGTGGCCAGTGTATTGGCCGGTAGTGCCTTGTCCTGCGGGGCGATGCCCGCGGTTCCGATGCAGCCGCTGATTGCTAACGATAAAGCCCAAACACTGAGAGTCTTCAGCTCTCTGCTGATGCGACGCGGCACTGCTGCGAATTCCTGAAATAGGGAGGGAGGCGGACCTCTGCAGGAGCGAGCTGGCTCGCGAGACGGTGCCGCTGACCCAGCGCATTGCACGGGTCTGCGTCGGCCGGCCCCTACAGATCGAGGCAATTCTAGGGGGCGGCCTTGAGCGCGATAAGCTGGGATTCCTGTGAATCTTTGTTACCGTTAACGCGATAATCCCTTGGTGGAATAGCCAAGAACCTGTTACTTCGTGTCACAATTTGCCATCTCCCCTGAGAGCACCCCATGGACACTTTGCAAAACATGCGCGCCTTCAGCTGTGTCGCCGAAGCCGGCAGCTTCACCGCTGCCGCCGTCCAGCTCGACACCACCACGGCCAACGTCTCGCGCGCGGTCTCCAATCTGGAGGCTCACCTGCAAACCCGCCTGCTCAACCGCACCACCCGCCGTATCGCCCTCACCGAAGCCGGCAAGCGTTACCTGCTGCGCTGCGAGCAGATCCTGGCCTACGTCGAAGAAGCCGAGGCGGAGGCCAGCGACGCCCATGCGCGCCCGTCCGGGCAATTGAAAGTGCACACCATGACCGGCATCGGCCAGCACTACGTGATCGACGCCATTGCCCGCTACCGCAAGTCGCACCCGGACGTGACCTTCGACCTGACCCTGGCCAACCGCGTGCCGGACCTGCTGGACGAGGGGTACGACGTGTCCATCGTGCTGGCCAGCGAACTGCCGGACTCGGGTTTCGTGTCCCAGCGCCTGGGCATCACCTACAGCATCGTCTGCGCCTCGCCGGCCTATGTGAAAGCCAACGGTTGCCCGCAAAAGCCCAGCGACCTGCCGAACCATGCCTGCCTGCGCCTGGTCAGCCCGGTCATCGCCCTGGACAAGTGGCTGTTCGACGGCCCCGAAGGCCAGGAGATGGTCGCCATCAACGGTTCGCCGTTCCTGGTGAACTCCGCCGACGCGCTGAAAACCGCGATCACCAGCGGCATGGGCCTGGGCGTGTTGCCGGTGTACGCGGCCATCGACGGCCTGCGCAACGGCACTCTGGTGCGGGTGATGCCCAATTACCGCTCCCAGGAGCTGAACCTGTACGCCATCTACCCGTCGCGCCAGTACCTGGACGCCAAGATCAAGACCTGGGTCGAGTACCTGCGCAACACCCTGCCGGAGATTCTCGCCGCCCACCAGGCGGAACTGGCAGCCTACGAACTGAGCGGCGGCCTCAGCGGCGTGCGCCTGGCCAAGTGAGCAAGGCCCCCGCTCTGTAGCCGCTGCCGCAGGCTGCGATAAGGCCGAAGGCCTTTGGCGATCTCAAGAGCACGTCTCCTGCGGAGCCGATCGCAGCCTGCGGCAGCGGCTACATTGCCTCACTCTGCCTGCGCTACAAAAAGCTTGCCGGGAATGTTAGCTTGCTTGGCATTCTCCCCGCCTGACGAGCCTTCCCGCGATGAAAAAGACCGTACTTGCCTTCAGCCGCATCACCCCGGACATGGTCGAGCGCCTGCGCCAGGACTTCGAGGTGATAGTGCCCAACCCCAAGCAGGGTGATATCGCCGCGCAATTCAACGAAGCCCTGCCCCATGCCCACGGCCTGATCGGCGTCGGCCGCAAGCTGGGGCGCGCGCAGCTGGAAAACGCCGCTCGCCTGGAAGTGGTCTCCAGCGTTTCGGTGGGCTACGACAACTACGACCTGGCCTACTTCAACGAACGCGGGATCATGCTCACCAACACCCCGGACGTGCTCACTGAAAGCACCGCCGACCTGGCCTTCGCCCTGTTGATGAGCAGTGCCCGGCGCGTCGCCGAACTCGACGCCTGGACCAAGGCCGGGCAATGGCAGGCCAGCGTCGGCGCGCCGCTGTTCGGTTGCGACGTGCATGGCAAGACCCTGGGCATCGTCGGCATGGGCAATATCGGCGCGGCCATCGCCCGCCGCGGGCGCCTGGGTTTCAACATGCCGGTCATCTATAGCGGCAACAGCCGCAAGACCGCGCTGGAACAGGAACTGGGCGCGCAATTTCGTGAACTCGAGCAATTGCTGGCCGAAGCGGATTTCGTCTGCCTGGTGGTGCCGCTCAGCGACAAGACCCATCACCTGATCAGCCATCGCGAACTGGCGCTGATGAAGCCGGGGGCGATCCTGGTGAACATCTCCCGCGGCCCGGTGGTGGACGAGCCGGCGCTGATCGAGGCGCTGCAGAACGGCACGATTCGCGGCGCCGGCCTGGACGTCTACGAGAAGGAGCCGCTGGCCGAGTCGCCGCTGTTCCAGCTGAAAAACGCCGTGACCCTGCCGCATATCGGCTCGGCCACCGTTGAAACCCGCGACGCCATGGCCCACCGCGCCCTGGCCAACCTGCGCAGCGCCCTGCTCGGCGAACGCCCGCAAGACCTGGTCAACCCGCAAGTGTGGAAGGGCTGACCCCACGCCAAACCCGTAGGAGCAAAGCTTGCTCGCAATAGCGGTTCGTCAGGCACACCGCGTCGCCCCGATCGCGGGCAAGTCGGACGCCGCCCGCTCGCTCCTACACCAACACCGCGGGACCTGTAGCCGCTGCCGAGCCCGCGAGGCTGCGAACGGCGGCGCAGCCGTCGCAAAGATCGGTCAGGCCAGCCGCGGGCCGGCGACAACCGCCGGCTTGGGTTTACGGAACACCAGAACGTTGCCCAGCATCACCAGGACCAGCCCGGCCAGCGCCGGCGCGGTCCATTGGTAACCTTCGACAAAGGCCGAGACGTTCAGCGCCACCACCGGGAACAGCACGGTGCAGTAGGCCGCGCGTTCCGGCCCCATGCGCCCGACCAGGGTCAGGTAGGCGGTGAAACCGATCACCGAGCCCGGGATCACCAGGTACAGCAAGGATCCGATGTAGCGCGCGTTCCACTCCATGTCGAAGGGGATGCCCTTGGCCAGGCAATAGGCGGCCAGCATCGCCGCGCCGTAGGCCATGCCCCAGGCATTGGTGGTCAGCGGCTTGAGGCCGGCTTTCTGTTGCAGGCTGGACAGCATGTTGCCCGCCGAGAAACACAATGTGCCCGCCAGCGCCAATCCCAGGCCGAGCAGGGTCTGCGGGCTGGCGCTATGACCCGCCAGTTCCGGCCAGAACAGCAGGCCCAGGCCGAGCAGCCCCAGGGCGCCGCCCAGCAACACGTTGCGGGCAATCTTCTGGGCGAAGAACACTCGGGCGTTCAGGGCGTTCCACAGGGTCGCGGTGGAAAACACCACCGCCACCAGGCCGCTGGGGATCCACTGGCTGGCGTGCAGGAAACACATGAAGTTGATACAGAACAGGCACAAGCCCTGGGCCAGGCAGATCAGGTGCCCGCGCCGGTTCATCGTTTGCAGTTTGCGGCTGAGCAGCAACACGACGAACAGCACCAGCGCCGCCAGGGCGAAACGATAGACGATGGACACCGGAATCGCCACCACCCCCAGTTGCCATTTAAGGGCGATCCAGGTGGTGCCCCAGATCAGGACGGTGAGCAGATAAAGCGAGAGGTTCATGGCGCGGGACTCCTGTGCAGGGCAACCCAGTTTCAGGCCATGGGGCGTCCGGGCGCTTGCATAAACTTGCGCTTTTGTCGGCTGCCGGGCTGTCAGGTCGGGTGCTACGGAGTAGGATGCGAAACATCCGACTTCACGCCTGTAGCCGCTGCCGCAGGCCTTCAGGGATCTGAACCTCTTGCGCCCGCTTCGCGGTCGATCGCAGCCTGCGGCAGCGGCTACACACTTCAACTTTTCAGACAGCATTGCCATGCCCACACTGGACACCCTGCAAGTCTTCCAGGCCCTGAACCGCTCGCCCCATGCTCGTCTCGAGCACAGCGCCGAGCTCGGTGACGGCCTGGCTGCAGCCCTGTGGAGCAACCATCACGACGCCCAGGACTACGAAGCGCCGAGCCATCACACCCTGTCGTGCTACATCGCCGGCGGTACCGGGACCTTTCGCCGCGGCCAGCCGGGCACCAAGGGCGGCCCGGACAAGCTGTGCATCCTGCCCGCCGAGCACCGCTCGGCCTGGGTGATCAACGGCGAGATCCGCCTGGCCCACCTGTACTTCAGCCCGGAACAATTCGCCCTCGGCTGCGTGACCCTGCTGGACCGCGAACCCCGCGCGCTGCAATTGCAGGAAAACACCTTCCTCGACGACCTGCAGCAGGCGCAGCGTTTTCGCCAATTGATCCGCCTGAACTGGGACGAGCCCGGCGAGCGCCTGCTGACCAGCAGCCTGGCCCACGAAATGCTCGGCCATGCCCTGCTGACCCAGGTCGGCCAGCGCCAGGGCCTGCGCCTCAAGGGCGGGCTGGCGGCGCATCAGCGCCGGAAACTGGTGGAGTACATCGACAGCCAGCTGGCCGAGCCAATCAGCCTCGGGCAGCTCAGCAGCTTATGCGCGTTGTCCGAATACCACTTCGCGCGGATGTTCCGCGAAAGCTTCGGCCTGCCGCCCCATCAATACCTGCTGGCGCGGCGCCTGAGCCATGCCCGCGAGCTGCTGCGCGGCACCCGCCTGCCCCTCGGCGAAATCGCCCTGGCCTGCGGTTTCGCCAACGCCAGCCACTTCGCCAACCGCTTCCGCCAGGCCCTGGGCGGCACGCCCGGCGAGTACCGCCAGGCCTTTCTCGGCTAAACGCCACACCCTCTCTGTAGGAGCGCAGCTTGCTCGCGATAAGCGCCACGCGGTGTGCCTGATACACCGCCATCGCGAGCAAGCTCGCTCCTACAGGGGGGCAGTCAGTGCATAAGAGCCTGTGCCACGCGGTCTTCCAGGGCCTTGATCTGGCTGCCGTCGACCCGGTAGTTGTTCGACAGCATCACCAGCACCAACTGGCGGCCGTCGGCGCCGCGCAGGTACCCGGACAGCGACGACACGCCCTGCATCGAACCGGTCTTGGCGTGCAGGTTGTCCACCGCCGCGGTGCCTTGCAGGCGATAACGCAGGGTGCCGCCGCTCATGCGCGCGGCATCGCCGGCCACCGGCAGCGCCGCGTACCAGGTGGCGAACCAGGGTTGCTTGCACGCCGCCAGCAACAGGTCGCTGAGGCTCTGACTGGAAATCTGGTTGCGCCGCGACAGCCCCGAACCGTCCACCTGCACCAACCCTTCCGGGCTCAGGCCCTGGCGCCGCAGGAAGCCCTCGATGGCCGCCACCCCGGCAGCGGCCGTGCCCGCGTTGGCGGTCTTGCGGCCCATGGCCTTGAGCAGCACTTCGGACATGTTGTTGTTCGACAGCTTGAGCAGCGGCGTGATCAACCCCGCCAGCGGCATCGAGGCATGGCTGGCCAGCACACGGGCGGCAGGCGCCGTGGGCTGGCCGATCCGCACCTGGCCCTGCACCGTCACCCCTTGCTCGGCCAGGGCCTGCTGGAACACATCGGCCACCAGCCGGGTCGGCTCCCAGACGCTGACCCAATGCCGCCGCAATTGCCCGGGCGGCAAGGCGCCGCTGACCAGCAGCAGGTTGCTGCCATGCTCGCGGCCGACCTGCAGGCTGTCCTGCGGGCCGACCCGGCCCTGATTGCGCAGGCTCATCAGGCGGTTGCCCGGGCTGACGCTGACCGCCAGCGGCGCGCCCGGCAACGACGGCGCGGTAACCGAAACCAGCACGCTGCCGGCATCGAAGTCGTTGTTGGGGGAAATATTCAGGGCGGAAATCTGCGCCGCGTAATACAGGCTTTCATCGTCGCTGGCCCAATCGACGCCGAGCCGCTGGTCGTCGAAGGCCGTGTCGTCGAGCACCAGGTCGCCGCTGACCTGGCGGATGCCGCCGCGCGCCACGGCCGCCGCCAGTTCGCGGTAGTCCGCGGCTTGCAGGCTCGGGTCGCCGGTGCCGCGCAGGTAGAGATTGCCCAGCAGGCGCTCGCCCTGTTGCGCGCCGTCGCCCAGCACTTCGGTGACGAACCGGTAATCGGGACCGAGCACGTCCATGGCCGCGGCGGTGGTCAGCAGCTTGAGGCTCGAGGCCGGGATCAGCCGGCTGTCCGGGTTGCGCTGATACAGGACCGCGCCGCTCTGCGCATCACGCACGCTCAGCGACACCGTGGCGCCCTTGAGCGCCGGGTCGGCCAGGACCTGATCCAGGTTGGCGGCGTACCGGGCGCCGGGATGGCTGGCGCAAGCCGCCAGCGACAGGGCCAGGAACAACCCCAGCCCGCGAGTGTAAAAACGATGTGTTGAACCCATGAAAAACGTATTTCCTTGATGACCTCGAACCCGCGCCGACAGCCTTCCAGCCGCTGCAACGGGCGCCCAGATAACGATTGGCGAGGTGTGTGTGTCAATGAACAATCGAAGCCGGGCCCTGCGAAGCGCTCATTGCGCCAACGCGGCCAGCGGGCTGACCAGCAGGCCCAGTCCGGCCGCGAGCAGCGCCAGGCGCGGTTGATACGGCAGCACCAGCACCAGCGACAAGGCGCTGAGCATCAACGCCGCGCACCAGTGCACCAGGCCCAGGCCCCAGCCGGCCGCCGCGACCGCCGTCCACAGGGCCGCCGCCAGCAGCAACCAGCCGGCGCCGCGCAAGGCCCGGCGCCGGCCGGCCGTGGGTTTATGCCCGAGGAGTTCGGCGTGGTGCCGCTCCATCGACAGGCACAATCCGGCGAAACCTGGGTAACACAGCAAGAGCGCCAGGAGCATTCAGTTGACCTCGGCTTCAAGGGTGGCCCGCCGTGTGCGGGGGGCAGCGGCCGGACGAGCGCCACGGCTCGACATCTTCCAGGCCGCCCAGGCCAGGAACAGGCCGGCCGCCAGGCAAGTCAGGTCGAACCCGGCCCGGACCCAGTCGCCATGGACCAGGAAACCGTCGAGCACATCGGGCACCGTCAGCGCGTCGAGCAGCGGCACGCTGGCCAGCAGCAGCGCCGCCAGGCTCAACTGTTCCACCCAGGCCCGGCGTTCGCCGCGCAGCGCGGCGTGCAGCAGGCTCAGGCCCCAGGCGATAAAGAAGCTGTTCACCTCCCAGTCCGAACGCTCGGCAAAACTCGCCGGCAACAGGCGGTTGGCCCAGAAGAACGCGGCGACCGCCAGCACCAGCCCGGACATGCTGGCGATGTTCAGCACCTGCACCAGGCGCAGCTCGAAAGGCAGTGCGCCGCTCTTGGCGTGCTTGAGCTGACGCTTGCCCAGCCAGATCACCAGGCCAGTGCCGATCATCGCGGTGGCGGCCAGGCCGCAGACAAAGTACAGCCAGCGCAGCAGCGGCCCGGCGAACTGGCCCATATGCAGCCCGTAGAAAGCGCCGTTGATCGCCAGGGTCGTCGACTGCGGCGGCGAGACCTGCAACAGCTTGCCGCTGACCCCGTCGAACGACACCACGCCGCCAAAGTCGCGCACCACCCGGTCGCCCCCGTGGCGCACGACATTCACCGAAGCGTTGGCGTCCCCCGGGTTGTTCACCGTGATGCGCCCGACCCGGCCGCCCGGCCACTGTTCGCGAGCCAGCTGCAACAGCGGTTCAAGCTGCACCAGCGGCGCCGGCCGGCCCGCGGCCGGGGCATTGTTGCTGGCGGGGAACACCTCGTTGAAATAGGCCTGGGTGTCCTTGCCGTAGATCGCCAGGATGCTCGCCGGCATGACCATCGACATGAAGATCACCAGGCTGCTGTAGGTGATCATCAGATGGAACGGCAACACCAGCACGCCCACCGCGTTGTGCCCGTCGAGCCAGGAACGCTGGCCCTTGCGCGGGCGGAAGGTGAAGAAGTCCTTGAAGATTTTCTTGTGGGTGACGATGCCGCTGACCAGGGCCACGAGCATCAGCATGGCCGCCGCGGTGGACAACCAGCGGCCCCACGGATAGGGCATCTGCAACTGGAAATGGAAGCGGTAGAAGAACTCGCCGCCGCGGGTGTCGCGGGCCTGCAACTCGGCGCCGGTGGCCGGGTCCAGCACTTTGCGGGTGAAAGCGCCGCGCTCGCCGGGCTTGCCCGGAAACTGCCACATCACCGACAACCCCGGATCGCGGGCATCGGGCAGGCCGATGAACCAGCGCGACGCGCCCTGGGCGTGCTGCTGCAGATAACTCTGGGCGAGGATCAGGCTGGTTTCGTTACTGACCGAGCGCGCCGGCACTTCGGGCTGCATCCAGTGGCTGATCTCGTCCTTGAAGTAGGCCAGGCTGCCGGTGAGGAAAATCGCCAGCAGCAGCCAGCCGAACACCAGGCCGGTCCAGGTGTGCAACCAGGCCATGGACTGGCGCAGCCCCGCCTTCACGGCAGGCTCGCCCAGTGGGCCGACGCGCCAACCACCGCCAGCCCCAGCGCCGGCAGCAGCAAACCGTACCAGGCCTGCCAGGCCGTGCGGCAGGCAAAGCACCAGAGCACGGCCACCAGGTAGAACAGGAAGGAGGTCATCATGCCGCCGACCACCGCGTCGGCGCGGGAAACGGGGAGCAGCAGGGTCATGCAGACACTGGACAACGCCGCCAACAGGTAACCGCCGAACACGGCGGCCAGGACCCGCGAGGTCACGGCCAGGCGGTAGGAAAAGGGCAGCGCGGCAATTTTGCTTTTCATGTGTCGACCTTGAAACCGGAACAGCCCGGCGCAGAGATTTTTTGCCGGGCTCAAGTCGGCGCAATATTAATGATAAATATTCTCATATGCAAAAAAGCCCCGACGATACGCCCGCGCTTCCGCTGGTCCGGGCTGATTGCCGAATGCCATGTCAGGCCTCTACAATGCGAACAATTCTTGTTCTCTTAAGCATCTGCATGCTGTCGGAGCGTTCGGCTTGGCCCACTCCTCTACCGTCGAAGTCCTCTATCACGCCCATCACAGCTGGTTGAACGCCTGGTTGCGGCGCAGGCTCGGCTGCCCCGACAACGCCGCCGACCTGGCCCAGGACACCTTCATGCGGGTGCTCAACGCCCGGGAGGCGCCGTCGATCGTCGAGCCGCGGGCGTTCCTCACCACCATCGCCAAACGGGTGCTGTGCAACCATTACCGGCGCCAGGACCTGGAGCGGGCCTACCTCGAGGCCCTGGCGCAACTGCCGGAACAGGTGGCGCCCTCGGAGGAAGACAAGGCCATCATCCTGCAAACCCTGCTGGAGCTGGACCAGTTGCTCGACGGCTTGCCGCTCCTGGTCAAACGCGCCTTCCTGCTGGCCCAGGTCGACGGCCTGAAACACGCCGAGATCGCCTGCGAACTGGGCATCTCCGTCGCCACGGTCAAGCGCCACCTGCACAAGGCAGCGCTGCGCTGCTACTTCGCCCTGTGAACAACCCCATGCAACCGAACCTGCCCGGCCCGCCGGATATCGCCGCCCAGGTCGCCGAACAGGCCGTGCACTGGTTGCTCGAAACCCAGGCTGGCCCACTCAGCCCGCGCCAGCAGCGGGCGTGGCAGCAGTGGCACGACGCCCACAGCGAGCATCAGCGGGCCTGGGAACATATCCAGCGGGTCAACCAGCGCTTGCGCGGCCTGTCTTCGCCCCTGGCCCATGCCGCGCTCAACGCGCCGAAGTCCTCCAGCCGGCGCCAGGCGCTGAAACTGCTGCTGATCCTCGGCGCCGGCTCCGCGGCCGCCTGGGGCCTGCGCGACCACAATCCGCTGCCGTCGCTGATGGCCGACTACCGCAGCCCGGTGGGCCAGCGGCGCACGCTGCAATTGAGCGACGGCAGTCAGTTGCAGCTCAATACCGACAGCGCGGTGGACGTGAATTTCGACGGCCAGCAGCGCTTGATCCGCTTGTTGGCCGGGGAAATGCTCCTGACCGGCGCGGCCGACAGCCGACCGCTGCTGGTGCAGACCGCCCAGGGCCTGCTGCGAACGAAAGACGCCCGGCTGAACCTGCGCCAGTTCAGCCAGCGCACCCAGCTGGCGGTGTTCGAGGGCACTGTCAGCCTCAGCCCCGCGGCCTATTCGGGCGCCCCATTGTTAGTGGGCAAGGCGCAGCAAGTGAGTTTCACCCACAGCGGCTGGGACAGCCCGCGCCCGCTGGACGCCGGCAGCGGCGCCTGGAGCGAAGGCATGCTGGTGGCCGCCCGTATGCGCCTGGCGGACTTCCTCGACGAGTTGGGCCGCTACCGGCGCGGCCAGCTCAACTGCGACCCGCGGGTGGCCGACCTGCTGATCTCCGGCAGCTACCCGCTGGACGACAGCGAACGGATCCTCGACCTGCTGGAAATCAGCCTGCCGGTGAAAGTCCGGCGCTTCACCCGCTACTGGGTGACGGTCGAAGCCCGCGCCTGAACCCGAAGCAACCTGTAGGAGCGAAGCTTGCTCGCGATGGCGATCTGTCAGCCGGCATCTTCATCGGCTGGCCGGGCCCTATCGCGAGCAAGCTTCGCTCCTACGGTTTTGTGAGGAAGCAAAACTTTTTTCATTTTGTGTGAGCTGTTTTCCCGCACTCGCGTGACAGAGAAGGAAAGCCACCTTGACCGCCACCTTCTCAGGATCGATGTCCATGCCCCAGCACCCCACTCGTCTCACGCCCCTTACCCGCGCCCTGCGCCCATTGCTGCTGGGCGCCAGCCTGAGCTTCAGCGTCCTGGCCGTCGCCGCCGACGGCCCGGCGCGCAGCTACCACATCGCGGCCTCGTCGCTGGAAAACGCCCTGAACCAGTTCGGCCGCGAGGCCGGGGTGCTGATTTCCTTCGGCTCCCAGGTCGCCAGCGGCGTGCAGAGCCCAGGCCTGGAAGGCAGCTACACCACCGAAGAAGCTCTGAACGCGCTGCTCAAGGGCACCGGCCTGCAAGCCCGCGCCGAAGGCGGCAATGCCTTCAGCCTGCAACCGGCCAGCGCCGCCGGCGCGCCCGCCGCCCTTGAGCTGGGCGCTTCCAGCGTGGTCGGCGACTGGCTCGGCGACGCGGCGCAGACCAACGTCTTCGAGCACCCGGGCGCGCGCGACGTGATCCGCCGCGAAGAATTCGAGCGCCAGGGCGCGACCCAGGCCCGCGACGTGCTCAACCGCATCCCCGGGGTCAACGCCCCGGAAAACAACGGCACCGGCAGCCACGACATGGCGCTGAACTTCGGCATCCGCGGCCTCAACCCGCGCCTGGCCTCGCGCTCCACGGTGCTGATGGACGGCATCCCGGTGCCCTTCGCGCCCTATGGCCAGCCGCAGCTGTCGTTCGCCCCGGTGAGCATGGGCAACATGGACGCGGTGGACGTGGTCCGTGGCGGCGGCGCCGTGCGTTACGGCCCGCAGAACGTCGGCGGTATCGTCAACTTCGTGACCCGCGCGATCCCCAACGAACCGACGGTCAAAGGCGGTTTCCAGACCGAAACCAGCCCGTCCTCCAGCCACGACGGCTTCAAGAGCACCGGCAACCTGCTGGCCGGCGGCACCGCCGACAACGGCCTGGGCGGCGCCCTGCTGTACTCCGGCACCCGTGGCGGCGACTGGCGCGAACACAGCGACACGCAGATCGACGACCTGATCCTCAAAGGTCACTACCAGCTCGACGAGGCCAACAGCTTCAACGCCATGGCCCAGTACTACGAGGGTGAGGCCGACATGCCCGGCGGCCTGAACGTCGCCGACTACAAGGCCGATCCGTACCAGTCGACCCGACCCTACGACAAGTTCTGGGGCCGCCGCACGATGTTCAACGTCGGCTATCGCTACCAGGAAGATCGCCGCGAATTCACCGTCAACAGTTTCTTCACCAAGACCCTGCGCAGCGGCTACCTCGACCAGGGCAGCTTCCTCTCGCTGTCGCCTCGCGAATACTGGGTGCGCGGCGTCGAGACCCGCCTGGCCCAGGGCTTCGACCTGGGGCCGACCAGCCATGAACTGGGCATCGGCTACCGCTACATCAACGAAGCCGGCCACGAATTGCGCTACCGCACGCCGATCAGCGCCAACCAGCAGTTGCCGAGCACCAGCAGCCGCAACGACCGCGACACCCGCGGCGGCACCGAGGCCAATGCGTTCTTCGTCGACGACCGCATCGACATCGGCAAGTGGACCGTCACCCCGGGCATCCGCTACGAGATGATCGAGTCGCAGCAGACCAACAACCTGACCAACGTCAAATACAAGGGCGACTACAACACCGCGCTGCCGGCGCTGAACGTGATGTATCACCTGACCGACAGCTGGAACCTCTACGCCAACACCGAAGGTTCGTTCGGCAGCGTGCAGTACAGCCAGATGCCCAACCGCGTGAGCAGCGGCGAAGTGAAGCCGGAGAAGGCGCGTACCTGGGAACTGGGCACCCGCTATGACGACGGCGCCCTGCGTGCGGAGATCGGCGCGTTCCTGATCAACTTCGACAACCAGTACGACAGCAACCAGACCAACGACTCGGTGATCGCCCGCGGCGAAACCCGCCACCAGGGCATCGAGACCAGCGTCAACTACGCCCTCGACGGCCTGAACCCGGCGCTGGCCGGTTTCGATGTCTACGCCACCTATGCCTACGTCGACGCCACCATCCGCGAAGACGGGCCGAACAAGGGCAACCGCGTGCCGTTCTCGTCCAAGCACAAAGGCACCCTCGGCATCGGCTACACCGAAGGCCCGTGGAAACTCAACTTCGACAGCAGCTACCAGAGCAGCCAGTTCGCCGACAACGCCAACACCTCCGCCGAAAGCGCCGACGGCAGCACCGGGCGGATTCCCGGCTACATGCTGTTCAGCAGCCGCGCCGCCTACGACTTCGGCCCGCAACTGTCAGACCTGAGCGTGGCGGTCGGGGTGAAGAACATCTTCAACCACCAGTACTTCACCCGCTCGTTCGACGACAACAACAAAGGCAAATACGTGGGCGAGCCGCGGACCCTGTACGTGCAGACGTCCGTGGCGTTCTGAGCCACCGCAGCGCCTGCATCGCGGGCAAGCCTCGCTCCTGTAGAAGCCTGAGATTGGTGCTCTTTATGGCGTGTGGCCTGGCACGCCGCGTCGTGGCCATCGCCAGCAAGCTGGCTCCTACAGGTAGGCGGAGCACAAAAAAGGGCCTGCGTTTGCAGGCCCTGTCTGTGGGGAATCAGCCGTCAGCTATTGAGCGCGGCCTGTTCGTTTTCCAGGAATTCTTCTTCGAGCAAGGCATCGGCCTTGGCTTCATCGTGGGTCGGCGCGACGGTCGCGCGTTTGCCGCGCAACTTGCCGAACATATGCTCCAGGGCACTTTCCAGTTTGATCGTGGCGCCGTCGAGCGCCTGCTCCAGGCTACCGGCCTTGTGGGTCACGGAAACCGGCTGGTGACCTTTCGGACGGGCTTCCAGCTGGCAGCGCATATCGTCCGGACCCGACTTCCCGCCGTTCTCGTCCCGCAGGTGGACCACCACCCGGGTCAGGTCTTCCTCGTAACGTTCGAGCGTGCTTTCAACGGTGCTGCGCACCCACTCCTCCATCCGAAGGCTGCTTTGAATATGGTTATCGCTATGGACTTGGATTTGCATAGTTCTTCCCTTATTTCAGCGTGCTCGTAAGAGGGTCAGGCCCGTGCTGCCGAGGCTGCATTTCCTGACCTCTTGGTTACACAATTAGGCACGGCGAAGAACAATTCAAGCCCTGGAAAAAGATAAATATTTATTGGCAAATAAAGCCAGACAACGAGCAAAAGCGCTGTTAAGGTCGGGAATTGGGTTGCACCGCGACCTGGTCTTTTTTGCTTACGATTGCCCCTCTCCCAACGGGTGCAACCCGCGAAAGATCTCCGCCTCTTCCACCAGCCAGTCATGCACCGCGCGCACGCCCGGATGGCTCAGCGCACCCGGCGCGTACAACAGCACGTAACGCTTGTGATTGGGCACCGCGAGGCCGAACGGCACGATCAGGGTGCCGCGCTCCAGCTCGTCGTTGAGCAAGGTGCGCCGGGCGATCGCCACGCCCATGCCGGCAATCGCCGCCTCGATGGTCAGGTGGTTGCGGTTGAAGGTATGCCCGCGCCGCACATCGGCGCCCTCGAACCCGATGGCATTCAAGTAGAACTCCCACTCGGCGTATTCGTAGCTGCCGCGCCAGGCGGTGATGTCGTGCAACAAGGGAAAGTGCACCAGGTCCGCCGGCCCGTGCAGCGGCGGTCGCCCGCGCAGCAGGCTCGGGGCGCAGACCGGAAAGATCTGCTCGTCCAGCAGCGCTGTGGATAACAACCCCGGGTAGCTGCCGTCGTTGAGGTCGATGGCCAGGTCGAAATCGCCTTCGTGCAACGCCACGCTGCTGTCTTCGGCCACCAGCCGCAGCTGAATATCCGGAAAGCGCTGCTGCAGACGGGGCAAGCGCGGGGTCAGCCACTTGCCGAGAAACGAGGGAATCGAGCGCAGACGCAAGGTACCGCTGATCATCCCGGCATCCAGCCGCCGCAGCTCGGCGTCGATGCTGCCGTAGGCCTCGTTCACCGTGATCGCCAACCGCTGCCCCTCGGCGCTCAGTTCCACGCCGCGGGCGCGGCGGTGGAACAGGCGAAAGCCGAGCCGCTCTTCCAGCAAGCGGATCTGCTGGCTGACCGCCCCCGGGGTGATGTGCAGTTCTTCCGCGCAGCGGGTGAACGACAAGTGCCGCGCGGCACAGGAAAATACATGCAGCCAGACGTAGGTCTGGGCATGAAACTGACGGCTCATCGTTTAGTCCTGCTAAAGGCTGTCTTAGGAAAATTCGTTGGTCAGCACTGACCGAGCTAGGCAGTATCGCCGACCTGACGCTCGGCCTACAAAAAATGGCAGCGATTTCCCTTCCATTGCTTGTAAGGCTTTAGCATGGCTATCAGTGTTTTCGATCTCTTCAAAGTCGGTATCGGCCCGTCCAGCTCCCACACCGTCGGCCCGATGCGCGCCGCCGCGACCTTCGCCCAGGCACTGTTCGAGCAGGGCTTGCAGGAGCAGGTCCAGCGCGTGGAAATCCGCCTGTACGGCTCGCTGTCCGCCACCGGTGTCGGCCACGCCACCGACCGTGCCTGCGTCATGGGTTTGATGGGCGAATGGCCCGACAGCATCGACCCGAGCAGCATCGGCCCGCGCATCCAGCAACTGCGCGAAAGCGGCCAGCTGAACCTGGGCGGCCGTTCGAGCATCGCCTTCGACTGGCGCCGTGACCTGCTGCTGCTCGACGAAAGCCTGCCCTACCACCCCAATGCCATGTCGCTGTCGGCCTTTGCCGCGGACGGCCTGCTGTGGCAGCAGACCTACTATTCGGTGGGCGGCGGTTTTATCGTCGAGGAAGCGGAAATCGCCGATGGCGCTCCGGCGGCCAATGCCGTCGAGCTGCCCTACGACTTCAACAGCGCCGCCGAGCTGCTGGCCCTGTGCAAGCAGCATCGACTGCGGGTTTCCGAACTGATGATGGCCAACGAACGGGCCTGGCGCAGCGAGGCCGAAATCCGCAGCGGCCTGCTGCAGGTCTGGAAGGTGATGCGCGAATGCGTCGAGCAGGGCCTGCGCCACGAAGGCACCCTGCCCGGCGGCCTGGACGTGCCGCGTCGCGCCGCCAAGCTGCACCGCAATCTGCTGGAAATCGGCAAGCCCAACATCATCAGCTCGACGCTGTCGGCGATGGAGTGGGTCAACCTGTTCGCCCTGGCGGTGAACGAGGAAAACGCCGCCGGCGGGCGCATGGTCACCGCGCCGACCAACGGCGCGGCGGGGATCATTCCGGCGGTGCTGCATTACTACATGAAATTCGAAGCCGAAGCGTCGGATGACGACGTCGTCGACTTTTTCCTCGGCGCCGCCGCGGTGGGCATCCTGTGCAAGAAAAACGCCTCGATCTCCGGCGCCGAAGTCGGCTGCCAGGGCGAGGTCGGTTCGGCCTGCGCCATGGCCGCGGCAGGCCTGGCCGAAGTGCTCGGGGCCACCCCGGAGCAACTGGAGAACGCCGCCGAAATCGGCCTGGAACACAACCTCGGCCTGACCTGCGACCCGGTCGGCGGCCTGGTGCAGGTGCCCTGCATCGAACGCAACGCGATTGCCGCGGTGAAGGCGATCAACGCCACCCAGATGGCCCTGCGCGGCGACGGCCAGCACTTCATTTCCCTGGACCGGGTGATCCGCACCATGCGCGATACCGGTGCCGACATGCACGACAAATACAAAGAAACTTCACGGGGCGGCCTGGCCGTGAGTTGGGTGGAGTGCTAACCCTCCTCGCCTGACCGTCCGCCCCACGTGAGCCCGAGCAAAAATAATAACGAGGCAATACCGATGACCGATGCACGCACACCCGCTGTCGAAACACCTGCCGCAGAGACCGCCCGCGACACCGCTACCGCCCGCCAGGGCTGGAGCAAGCACGACACCACCTGGATGCTCGGCCTGTATGGCACCGCTATCGGCGCCGGCACCCTGTTCCTGCCGATCAATGCCGGGGTCGGCGGCTTCTGGCCGCTGATCGTGCTGGCGCTGCTGGCCTTCCCCATGACCTTCTTCGCCCACCGCGGGCTGACCCGCTTCGTGCTGTCCGGGCGTTCCGGAGACATCACCGAGGTGGTGGAGGAACACTTCGGCGTCGGCGCCGGCAAGCTGATCACCCTGCTCTACTTCTTCGCCATCTTCCCGATCCTGCTGGTGTACAGCGTGGCGCTGACCAACACCCTGGGCAGCTTCATGGAACACCAGCTGCACATGACCCCGCCGCCGCGCGCGGTGTTGTCGCTGCTGTTGATCCTCGGCCTGATGGCCATCGTGCGTTGCGGCCAGGGCGTGATCGTGCGAGCCATGAGCATGCTGGTCTATCCCTTCGTCGCCGCGCTGTTGCTACTGGCCGTCAGCCTGGTCCCGAACTGGAACGGCGCCTTCTTCGCCTCGGCCAACGACGGCATGTCCATGCCGCTGTTCCTCAAGACCCTGTGGCTGGCGATCCCGGTAATGGTGTTTTCGTTCAACCATTCGCCGATCATCTCGGCCTTCGCCGTCGACCAGAAACGCCAGTACGGCGCCCAGGCCGAAGCCAAGAGCAGCGGCATTCTCGCCGTGGCCCATAGCATGATGGTGCTGACGGTGATGTTCTTCTGCTTCAGTTGCGTGCTGGCCCTGTCGCCGGCCGACCTGGCCGCGGCCAAGGCACAGAACATCTCGATCCTGTCGTACCTGGCCAACCACTTCCAGACGCCGGTGATCGCCTACGCGGCGCCGCTGATCGCGCTGGTGGCCATTACCAAATCCTTCCTCGGCCACTACATCGGCGCCAGCGAAGGCTTCCAGGGCCTGATCGTGAAAGGCCTGCGCGGCCGTGGCCGGGCCCTGTCGTCGCGCGCCCTGGAGCGTTGCACCGCGCTGTTCATGGTCCTGACCTGCTGGGCCGTGGCCACGTTCAACCCGAGCATCCTCGGCATGATCGAAACCCTGGGCGGGCCGGTGATCGCCTGCCTGTTGTTTTTAATGCCGATGTACGCGATCCGGCGAGTGCCATCGCTGCGCCAGTACTCGGGCCGGCTGTCGAATCTGTTCGTGGTGTTGGTGGGCCTGATCGCACTGTCAGCGATCATTTATTCGTTTGTGCCCTGAAACGGGTAGCCCATGAAAAAACGGACCGTTTGGTCCGTTTTTTTTCACCCCCGGTTTTACTGGCCGGCGCTTTTCCCGGCATGCCCCTTGCTTTGCAGGAGCCGAGGAATACGGACGTTATCAACCCTCGGCGAACGGCCTGCCGGTGGTCCGGAAAGACGAACTAATCCCGATCCTGGCTGGTCAATGACTGCACGATCCAATCAAGCGGTGACGCACATGGACAACCCTTTTCAGCTGATTACCGACGCCTTCACCCCGGAATACCGGGTCAACCTGAGCATCCAGGGCCTGGACGGCAGCATCATGCTGACCCTCTCCAAGGCCGGCCGGGTGGTGGCCAAGCGCATGATCAGCGCCGACCAGCGCGACGACCCTCAGCGGCTCAAGCGCCTGGTGCAGAGCATTCAGTTCGGCATCGCCATCGAACAGGGCCACAGCGCCCTGGCCATCCTCGAAGCCATGACCGACAGCGACACCTTCAAGCTGCCGCTGCCGGCCGCCAAGGGCCGGCCCGGCCAAAGGCCGTTCCTGCGGGTGGCCGTTTAAAGCTCGCCCTTCTCGACGTCCGGATGCTCGCTGGAGCCCGCGCCGACCTTGCGCTGCGGGTGTTCGATCTTCACCGACGGGAACTGCGACGAGGCATAGCGCACCACCAGGATGGCGAAGGCCAGCAGCAGGATGCCGCCGCACAGGTAGATGATCCCCAGGTCCGGCGGGTTGTGGTGCGACACGTTGGAGATCAGCAGGCGGGTCAGCGCAGTGATCGCCACGTAGATCAGGAAACGCACCGGCATGTGGTTGGTCTTGAAGTAGATACCGACCATGGCCCCCAGTTCGAGGTAGATGAACAACAGGAGAATATCGTCGATCTTGATATGGCCCTGCTCGAGCATCCCGAGGAACTCCATCACCGCCGCCCAGGCCGTCACCGCGCCGATGGCGAACAGCGCCAGGTAGTGGAAGCTTTCGACGAACAGGTTGCCCAGGGACTCGGCCAACTGATGGACGTTCTGCCGCAGTTTCTCGGCCCAATTGATTTTCACGATGGTTCTTCCTTAGGTCGGCTCGACCGGATGATGCGGATTGGACGTGACGGTTGTCCTGCATGCAGAAAAAAGGCCAGCGTCGGGAAGTGAGATGGTGGCCGCTGCCGATGAGGCACGTTCAGGCAGGCGCCAATCTGTAGGAGCGAGCGTGCTCGCGATCCGCATAGCGGCCCAGCCATTCACCCCCTTGTCCGAAAGGACGCCATCGCGAGCAAGCTCGCTCCTACAGGGGAAAGGCTGACAAACCCCGAAACCCGGCTACATTGAAAAGCCACTATTCAAAGCCGCAGGATTGGCTTATTCTGCGTGCTGTATATAAATACAGTAGTAGCAAAGACCCATTATCGTGAAGGCATGTGAGGTGGTGAATGGCCGTCGAAGTGGTATACCGCAGCAGCCGAGATCTGGAGCGCTTGTTCATGGATAAAGCCGAAGCTGACCGTCATGACAAAATGCTCGAACTGGCTGAATTGCTGGCGCAAGTGTTGCAAAAAGCCGTGCCTTCCCTGAGCGAACAGCAGGTGGAAGAAGCCGGGATCTACATGGCGAAGAACCGCGATGTGTTCGCCAAGGCGTTCAAGAGCCAACCGGACGCCCTGTCCGAACTGCTCAGCGCGCCGACCGCGGCAGCCGAGCCAGAGGCTCCCGTGGCAGAGCCCGAAGCGGCAGAACCCGCGGCACCGGCCAAGCCCGCCAAGGCGAGTAAAGCCGCCAAGTAAGCAGGCGCGAATTGAACAGGCCCTGGGTGTACACCCAGGGCCTTTTTCATGCCTGTGGAAAACTACGGCCCAGGCTGTTCCAGCGACAGCGGCAACACCGGATACACCACCACCGGGTTGGCATAACGCCCGAACAGGGTGCCGAAGTTGGACAGGGTCAGGGTCGCGCCCATCATTTCCCCGGGCGGAATCGAGCGGGCCTGGACGTCGGCGCACCAGCCCCTGGGCCAGGTAAGGCCTGCGCGCCGACTAGCGGTACAGCGCGCGCTCGGCCAGGTCGTCGGCCACTCGCGCGGGGGAACGCTTTTCCGCCTGGGCGTGGGCGAAGACTTCGGTGAGCCGCTGGCTGATCTTCGACAGATGGGCGGTGATGGTCGCCAGCTCTTCGCCGCGGTGCTTGAGCGAGACGTAGATCAGCCCGCCGGCATTGATCACATAATCCGGCGCGTAGAGGATGCCGCGGTTTTCCAGCTGGTCGGCGACCTGCAGGTTGGTCAGCTGGTTGTTGGCCGACCCGGCTACCGCCGAGCAGCGCAGTTGCGCCACGCTGTGGCTGTTGAGCACGCCGCCCAGGCCGCAGGGCGCGAGGATGTCGCACGGGGTGCTGAGCAAGGCTTCGTTGGCGATCGGATGGGCGCCCAGCTGTTCCATGGCCAGTTGCACCTTGCCGGGGTCGATATCGCTGACCAGCAATTCCGCCCCCGCGGCATGCAGCTGTTCGGCGAGGGCGAAACCGACATTGCCCAGGCCCTGGACCGCCACCCGCAGGCCTTCGAGGTTGTCGCTGCCCAGGCGGGCCATGGCGGTGGCGCGAATGCCGGCGAACACGCCCATGGCGGCATGCGGCGACGGGTCGCCGGCCGCGGTGGTGCTGGTGACGTGCTGGGTCTGCTGGGCGATGCAATCCATGTCGGCGACCGAGGTGCCGCTGTCGATGGCGGTGATGTAGCGACCTTCGAGCTGCTCGATGCAACGGCCGAAAGCCTCGAACAACGCGGCGCGGCTTTCGACATGGGGCGGGCGGATGATCACCGCCTTGCCACCGCCGTGCGGCAAGCCGGCCAGGGCGGCCTTGTAGCTCATGCCCTGGGCCAGGCGCACGGCATCGGCCACGGCGCTTTCATCGTCGGGGTAGGCAAGGTAACGACAGCCGCCGAGGGCGGGCCCCAGGCGGCTGTTATGAATGGCAATCACCGCCTTCAACCCGGTGGCCGGATCAACGCTCAGGTGCAGCGATTCAAGGCGAGTGCTTTGCATGAGAGCGAACATCGTCGGGCTCCCGAATCACTTCTTGTAGTCGCCAGTATAGGCTTGCGCCTGAAAATTGCTGGAGCGCGCGGGAATAAGCCCCGGGGCGTTCCGGGCTTTAAGAAATAACCTGCTACAGCCTGTGTCCGCCACTGGACGAACGCCCGCGACGGGGCTAAAACGAGGCATCCGCCGGAGATTTCGATGAACCCGCGTCAAGCTTTTTTCGCCTGCCTGCAGCAGTCCCCACCCGCGCTTTTCGAGGCGGCGCTGTGGATCGCCGCCGAACATGATGCCGAGGTGTCGCCCCAACAGTTGCTGCAAGACTTCAAGGAACTGCAACAGCGGGTCAGCGTCGGCTTGCCGTTACTGCCGGTCAGCGAACTGGGCCAGCCGCTGCTGCGGCGCATGAACGACCTGGGTTTCCAGCAGGACGAGTTCCTGCCGCTGCGCCCCCAGGCGGCGCTGCTGGACAAAGTGCTGCACACCCGGCGCGGGCAACCGCTGGCGCTGGGGCTGATCGCCCTGGAGCTGGCGCGGCGCCTGGAGATCCCCATGGTCGGGGTCAATTTCCCCGGGCACTTTCTCTTGCGCGTGCCCGGTGCCGACCATCTGCTCGACCCCTGCGGCGGCCGGCGCCTGTACCCCAACGACTGTCGCGAGCTGCTGGAGCGCCAGTACGGGCCGAACCTCAAGCTGAGCGCCGAACACCTGGCCACGGCCAGCCCGCAGCAGATGCTCCAGCGCCTGTCGCGCAACCTGCGCCAGCTGCACCTGAGCCACGACGACCACCTCAACGGGCTGATCGATGCCGAACGGGTGCTGGAACTGGGCAATGGCAGCGCCGCCGACTACCTGGCCCGCGCCAGCCTGTACCAGCACCTGGACTGCCCCAACGCCGAACGCTTCGACCTGGAGCACGCCCTGCTGCTCAGCGAAGACCCGATCCAGCGCCTGCGCCTGACCGAACGCCTGGGCCATCTGCCGCCCAACAGCATCGTGCATTGATCCCCACCCTCCTGTGGGAGCGAGCTTGCTCGCGATAGCGTCCTGTCTGCCCTACCGCAGAGCCTGGATCGCGAGCAAGCTCGCGCCTACAGACCTCAGCGTTGGTCGCGGGCGAATTTGGCGTTGAGGTCGGGCTCGGGGGTAGCCGGCTCTCGGGGCGAGCGCACCTGGATAATCAGCAGCGCGGCGATGACCGCCGGGATCGCGCAAAAGAAGAAGATCTGCTGCACCGGGATGTGCATCGCCAGCAACATGCTGCCGAACAGCGGCCCGAGGATCGAGCCGAAGCGGCCGACGCCCAGGGCCCAGCCGGTACCGGTGGCGCGGACCTGGGCCGGGTAGAAGTTGCTGGCGAAGGCATTCAGGGTCAACTGGCCGCCGATGATGCAGAAACCGGCGGCGAAGACGAAGGCCACCAGGTAACCCGGGTTGTCGTGGTTCAGCCCCAGCAGGACGGTACACAGCGCGGCGCCGGCCAGCACCGCCGAGAGCAGCCGCACCTTGCGTTTCAAACGGTCGGCGAACCAGGCCATGCAGATCGCCCCCAGGGTTCCGGCGAACAGGAACATCGAGGTCACCAGGTTCGCTTCGTTCAACCCCAGGCCGCTCTCCAGCAGCAGCGACGGCAGCCAGCTGATCATGAAATACAGCAGGATCAGGCTGACGAAAAAGGTCGCCCAGATCAGCAGCGTCGGCCGCGCATAACCGTGGCGGAACAGTTCGATCACCGTCAGCTTGCTGCCCTGCTCGGCTTCGTTCTGCGCCATCGAGGCGGCCGGCGGCTGCCAGTCCGGCAGCATGCGCGCGGTGACTTTGCGCAAGCGCGCATAAGGCGGTGGGTCGCGCAGCAGGCGCGGCAAGGACTCGGGCAGGAACCAGACTAGAAACGGAAACAGCAACAACGGCGTGACGCCGCCGGCGAGGAACACCGCCTGCCAGCCGAAGCGATCGATAAACCCGGCGGCGACAAAACCGCCCGCCGCGCCGCCAAAGGAAAAACCGCAGGCGGCCAGGGTCACCATCAGCGTGCGCAGGCGCGGCGGCGAATACTCCGACATCAGCGCCATGGCGCTGGGCATCGCCCCGCCCATGCCGATGCCGCAGATAAAACGCGCGGCCATCAGGGTGTTCAACGAGTCGGCGAACACCATCAACACCGTGAGGCTGGCGTAGATCAGCACGCAGGCCAGCAGGATGCGGCGCACACCGAAACGGTCCGCCAGCGGCGTCACCGCCAGGGAGCCCAGGGTCAGGCCCAGCAGGTTGGCGCTGAACACCGGGCCGAACGCGGCTTTCTCCAGGCCCCAATCCTGGGCCAGGGCCGGCACCACATAACCCAGGACCTGGGCGTCGTAGCCGTCGGTGACCAGCAACAGGGCCAGGAGCAAAAGAAGCAACCACTGATAACGCGACACCGGACGGGCGTCGAGCGCCGCCCGGAAGCTGGCAAGCTGATTGTGCATCGCAAGGTACCTGTTGGTTTTTATCGTTATGGGACGCCGCGCCTCTGGACGGGCGCGGTCAATCTGTAGCCGCCGCAGGCAGCGGCTTCAGGGGGTCAGGCAGGCGTATCGGGCTGGTTGGCCGGGTGGGCTTGCCGGAAGGCTGGGTGTTCGGCCGCCAGGGCGGCGACCCGGCGAATCCGCGGGTAACCCTCCAGCGCCACCTTGAATCGTTCGGCCGCGTACAACTGGGGAATCAGGCAGGCGTCGGCCAGCCCCGGCTCGTCGCCGAAGCAATAGCCCCGCTCGCCGATCAACTGTTCGATCGCCGCCAGGCCGTTGCTGATCCAGTGGCCGATCCACTCCAGCACCCGGGCTTCGTCGTAACCCCATTGGCGCAGCAGGTTCTGCGTACTGGAGTTGTGCAGCGGATGGATATCGCTGCAAACCAGCAACGCCACCGCCCGTTCGTGGGCCCGGGTCGCCAGCTCCCGAGACAACAGCGGCACCTGTGGATAACGTTCCTCGAGGTACTCGATGATGGCCAGGGACTGGATCAGCACCTCGCCGTCGTCGGTGCGCAAGGCCGGCACCCGGCCTTGCGGGTTGACCGCCAGGTAGTCCGGCTGGCGGTTGGCGCCACCGCCGGCCGCCACCAGGTTGACCGGCAGCGCCTGGTAATCCAGGCCCTTGAGCGCCAGCGCGATGCGTACCCGGTAGGACGCGGTCGAACGGTAGTAGGTATAGAGTTCCATGGTTCTCCCCCCTTAGCGTGCTGGCTGGACGATACCGCGGCATTCACCGAAACCGATGGCGGCGAAACCCTCGCGGCGGCAGCGGCCGCGCAGGATGATTTCGTCGCCGTCCTCAAGGAACTTGCGCACTTCGCCGGACGCCAGTTCGATGGCTTTTTTGCCGCCCTCGGTGATTTCCAGCAAGCTGCCGAACTGAGTGCTCTGCGGCCCCGACAAGGTGCCCGAACCGAACAGGTCGCCGGCCTGCAACTGGCAGCCGTTGACGCTGTGGTGGGCGACCATCTGCGCCACGGTCCAGTACATGTACTGGGTATTGCTCAGGGTCAGGCGATGGGCTGGTAGGCCTTGCTCGCGCATGGCGGCGGTGAGCAGCAGCACTTCCAGCTCGATATCCAGGCCGCCAGCGGCCTGGTCGCGCTTGTCCAGCAGGTACGGCAGCGGCTGCGGGTCGCCCTCGGGACGGGCCGGCTGGGCCCGGCGGAACGGCTCCAGCGCTTCGGCCGTCACCACCCACGGCGAGATGCTGGTAATGAAGCTTTTCGACAGGAACGGGCCTAGCGGCTGGTATTCCCAAGCCTGGATGTCGCGCGCCGACCAGTCGTTGAGCAGGCAGAAACCGGCGATGTGCTCGGCGGCGTCGCCGATGGCGATCGGTTCGCCGATGTCGTTGCCCTGGCCGATCCAGATGCCCAGCTCCAGCTCGTAGTCCAGCCGCGCGCACGGGCCGAAGCTCGGCTCGCTCTGGCCGGCGGGCAGGGTCTGGCCTTTCGGCCGGCGCACATCGGCGCCCGAGGGGCGGATAGTCGAGGCACGGCCGTGGTAGCCGATCGGCACGTACTTGTAGTTCGGCAGCAGCGGGTTGTCGGGGCGGAACAGTTTACCGACGTTCTGCGCGTGTTCGATGCCGACATAGAAGTCGGTGTAGTCGGCGATCTTCGCCGGCAGGTGCATCTGGCAATCGGCGGCCAGGGGCAGCAGTTTCGCGCCCAGGGCTTCAACCTTGCCGCGCAGGCTGCTGCCTTCGCCGAGCACTTCCTGCAGGCGTTCGCGCAGGGCCACGCGGGCCGGACGGCCCAGGGCGAAAAAGGCATTCAACTGGCCGCCGCGGGTGGCCTCGGCCGCCGCCTTGGCCGCGCCGTCGAACAGCCCGGCGTCCAGCGCCGCTTCCAGGTCGAAGATGTGCTCGCCGATGGCCACGCCGCTGCGCGGTGCCGAGCCCTGGGTGCTGAACACGCCGAGCGGCAGGTTCTGCAACGGAAAGTCCGAGTGATCGTTGGCGGAGGCAACCCAACTGCGGTGGATGGTTGGCTGATTCATCGGTTATCTCCGGTTCGGATTGAAGGTGGCGGGCAGCGAAGCCCAGCAAGCATCGTAGTCGTTCTGCAATTGCGGGCATTCCAGGGCGAACTGGCTCGGGCGCAGCACCTGGCTGGTCTCGAACATGAAGGCCATGGTGTTGTCGATCTTGGCCGGTTGCAGCTCGGCGTTGATCGCCTTGGTGCAGGTCTCGCCGTCCGGGCCGTGGGCGCTCATACAGCTGTGCAGCGAGGCGCCGCCGGGCACGAAGCCTTCGGCCTTGGCATCGTAGGCGCCCTGGATCAGGCCCATGTATTCGTTCATCAGGTTGCGGTGGAACCACGGCGGCCGGAAGGTGTTCTCGGCCACCATCCAGCGCGGCGGGAAGATCACGAAGTCGAGGTTGGCCAGGCCGTGCACGCTGGTGGGCGAGGTCAGCACGGTGAAGATCGACGGGTCCGGGTGGTCGAAACTCACGGTGCCGATGGTGTTGAAACGGCGCAGGTCATATTTGTACGGCACGTTGTTGCCGTGCCAGGCCACCACGTTCAGCGGTGAATGATCCAGCTCGCAGCCCCAGAGTTCACCGAGGAATTTCTGCACCAGTGT
This sequence comes from Pseudomonas chlororaphis, assembly GCF_001921865.1. Classification (GTDB taxonomy): domain Bacteria; phylum Pseudomonadota; class Gammaproteobacteria; order Pseudomonadales; family Pseudomonadaceae; genus Aquipseudomonas; species Aquipseudomonas chlororaphis_D. The sequence continues at coordinate 321,492 of NZ_MSCT01000005.1, read as the reverse complement.
GGTCGGTTGCTGGAGGTCTTCGTAATGGGCGACCGGGGCCAGGAAGTCCCGCGGGTTGGCCAGGCCGTTACTGCCGATCGGCCCCAGGTCGGGCAGGCGCAACGGCGCGCCGTGGTTCTCCGCGAGGTAGCCGCGGGCCTGCGGGTCCAGCAGTTCCACACGAAATTTCAGGCCGCGTGGCAGTACGGCGATTTCCAGCGGCTCGACCTCCAGCACCCCAAGCTCGGTGGCGATGCGCAGGCGGCCCTGTTCGGGCACCAGCAGAAATTCGCCGTCGGCGTTGAAGAACACCCGCTCCATGGAGCGGTTGGCGCGGTAGGTATAGATGCTGATCCCGGCCGGTTTCTGCGCGGCCGAATTGGCGACCATATTGACCAGGCCGTCGATGAAGTCGGTGGGCTCGTCGGGGATCTCCAGCGGGTTCCAGCGCAGGCGGTTGGGGGTGACGTCGCCCAACGGGCCGCCTGCCAGCTGGCGAGCCAGCTTGGCGAACGCAGGATGGTTGGCCGACGGCTGGATACGGTACATCCAGGTGCGGCGCGCTTCGCTGCGGACCATGGTGAAGGCGGTGCCGGAGAAGAGTTCGGTGTAAAGGCCGTAGGGGGCTTTTTGCGGGGAGTTCTGGCCGACGGGCAAGGCGCCTGGCAGGGCTTCGCTGGAGAATTCGTTGCCGAAGCCCGACTGGTACTGCAGTGCGGACGCCGTGGAATCGCGGTTCATGGAGCCTCCTGGGCAGGGAGTAGGCAGCGGCCTGCGACTCCATGGGAAGAGCTCCGGGCACGCGTGCGTTATTTTTATCGTAATCCAATTACGGATAACGTAATTTGATTGGTATTGACCGTCAAGCTATAAAGACGCCCATTCGTCCCGGGATCACACCGCCTCCATGGAAAAGCCGCGCAGCACCAGCGACAGCAACGGTAAACAGAAAGTCCGCTCGGCCGAGGTCGGTACCGACATCCTCAAGGCCCTGGCCGAGCTGTCGCCGGCCACCTCGCTGTCGCGCCTGGCCGAACATGTGCAGATGCCGGCGAGCAAGGTCCACCGTTATCTGCAAGCGCTGATCGCCAGCGGTTTCGCCGAGCAGAACACCGCCACCAACCACTACGGCCTGGGCCGCGAGGCGTTGCGGGTGGGCATGGCCGCCCTGGGCAGCATGGACGTACTGAAGGTCGCCGCCCTGCCCCTGGCCGAGCTGCGCGACGAATTGAACGAGACCTGCTTTCTCGCGGTCTGGGGCAACCAGGGCGCGACCGTGGTGCACATCGAACCCGCCGTGCGCGCGGTGACCGTGGTGACGCAACTGGGCTCGGTGCTGCCGCTGCTCAGTTCGTCCACCGGGCTGGTGTTCGGCGCCTACCTGCCGAGCCGCGAAACCGTCGATTTGCGCGAGCAGGAACTCAAGGCCCACGCCCCCCATGCGCTGGCTGACCAACAGGCCTATGCCGCACTTTGCGAACAGATCCGCCAGCGTGGCCTGCACCATGTGCACGGCCTGCTGATGCCCGGGGTGGATGCCTTGTCGGCGCCGGTGTTCGATGCCACCGGCAAGGTCGCCGCGGTGCTGACCGTGGTCGGCCCGACCTCGTTGTTCCATGCCGACGAGCACGGCCCGGCGGCGCAACGCCTGCTGGCGGCATCCCAGGCGGTGAGTTGGCGGATGGGTTATCAGCCCTGATCGCGCGCCGCCCCGTTTGCGGCCGCTGCGCGCCCGTGCGTAGCAGGGATATCACCAACCCTGTAGCCGCTGCCGAAGGCTGCGTTCGGCGGCGCAGCCGTCGTAAAAGAGAGCCGTGCAATTTAGCTGACAGGTCACGTCATCAGCATTTGCGGCCGCGGCACAGCGACCGCCAGCAGCCGCGCCGTTCGGGTCGAATCGGCCTGCGCTACATCAACCCCAATGCCTTGGCCTTGGCCACCGCCTGGGTACGGCGCTCCACATTGAGCTTGCTGTGAATGCGTCGCGCATGGGTCTTGACCGTGTGCAAGGAAATGAACAATTGCTCGGCGATCTGCTGATTGGAGCTGCCCAGGGCAATCAGCCGCAACACTTCCAACTCGCGCTGGCTCAGCGGGCCCTCGCCGTTTGCCGGCAGCGGCGCCTCGGGTTCCGTTCCCCCTGGCGCCTCCAGCATTGCCGGCTGGCGCAGACGCAGCTCGTGCAGCGGTTGTTGCAGGTTGCATCGCGCGCCCAATTCCACCCCCTCCCCCAGCGCCCGCGCGGACAATGTCCACTCGCCCAGCAAGTAGGCGACCTCGGCCAGGGCCAAGTGCAACTCGGTCTGCAAGCCCAGCATGCCCCGTTGCCGGGCCTGTTCCAGCAGGCGCTGCAAGGCCTCGACCGGGGCCTGGGCGCGGTGCAGGTAAACCTCGGCCAGCACCAGCAGGTATTCGACCCGCGGAATCAGTTCAAGGCTCGCCGGCGGCGCCTGCACCGCCTGGGGTCCGCGACAGTGGCGCAGCACCCGGCTCAAGGCTTCATGGGCCAGTTCCGGCCGCCCCTGCTGCAACCACAGGCTGCTGCTGACTTGCAGTAGCACGCCGCGGTACACCGAGTCGGGAATCTGCCGTTGTTGCATCAGCCGCTCGGCATCGCGCAGACACACGAAAGCCTGGGCGTAATCGCCCTGGTTGGCGGCCAGCAGCGCCTGGCCAAGAAACCCGTAGAGCACGCGTTTGTCCTGGCTCGGCAGGCACAGTTCGAGGCCGCGCTGAAAATGCTCGGCGGCCTGTTCGCCATAGCCCTGGCGCAATGCCAGGCGACCGCGGCGCAAGGCAATACGCCCGAGCAGGGGACTGGCTCGATTGCCCTGCCGACTCAATAACTCATGCACATGCGCCAACAGGCTCTCTGCCCGATGGGACGCCCCGCGCTGCTCCAGCAACTGGGCGTGATCCAACTCCAGCAACGCTTCGAACAGCAACGAATCCTGCGCCCGCGCCAGGCACAACGCCTCGCGGCTCAGGGCATGGGCCGCTTCCAGCTCGCCCCTGAGTAGGGCCTGCTGGGTCAGCCCCGAAAGGCACAGCAGGCGGATCGGCCAGGCACTGGCAGACAGCTCGGTGAGGGCCTCGAGAAAGTGCTCCCGCGCCGCCGCCATCTGCCCTTGCAGGTGCAACAGCCACCCCTGCTGCGCCTGCCAGCGCGCCACCAGTTGGCGCTGCGCGGAGGCCGAGGGTTGCGGGGCAAAACGCGCCAGCTGGTCAATGCCGTGCCGCGCCCGGTCGAAGCGCCCGGCGAACAGCAAGGCCGACGTCAACAAGCCCAGCAGTTGCGGGCTGGCGAACATCAGCTCGTCGCCCTGCTGCTCATGCAGGCGCAACAGCAACGCGACGTTCTCACGCTCGAACAAGTGCTCGATGCTGAAGTGCTGCAACAGGCTGGCCGCGACTTCGTGTTCCTGCGCCAGCAGCGCCTGCTCGAACGCCGCCTGCCAGTCTTCCCCGGCGGCGAACCACTGGCAGGCGCGACGATGCCAGGAACGCCCCGCCGGCCAGGGTTCGTCGCGCATCAACCGGGCCAGGGGCGCGAACACTTGCAGCCATTGCGGCGAGTCTTCCCAGGGCTCGATAAAGCAGCCCAGCTCCTGCAACTCCCGCAGGTATCGAGCGCCCTCCCCGGCACCGAACAGGTGCTCGCACAAGGGCGCATTGAAGCGCGGCAGGTGCGCCAGGACCTGCCAGACCTCGGTCAGCTCCGCCGGCAAGACACTGAACAGCTCGTGCTCGAGGTATTCCAGCAGGGTATTGGGCCGCCCCTGCTTGCACGGCACCGCGGCCAGGTCACTGCCTTCGAGCAAGGCGATGCGTACCCCCGCGCACCAGCCGGCGCTGCGCTGGAAAATCCGGCTGGCGGTATGGCTCGACAAGGCCTGCGGCAATTGCCGCAGCAACTGTTCGATGTCCGCCTGGGTGAAGGCCAGCTCGGGGCCCGCGTACTCGTAGAGCTGGTCGTCGAGCAGCAGCCGCGGCCAGTTGCATTGCGGCCGACGGCGACCGCCCAGCCACCAGGTCAGCGCCGGATTGTCGAGGGCCAGCAGGCGGTCGAGCAGCCCGTCCCACTGCGGCGCCGCCACCCGGCAGTAATCGTCGAGGAACAGCCAGGCAGGGCTCTGGATACGCGCCAGATACCCCAGCAACGCGGCCTCGCTCGCGTCTTGCAGACCCAGTACCCGCGCCAGCTCGGCGCACAATTGCCCGGGGGTCTGCACCGCGCCGGCCAGGGGCAGCCAGTACACCCGGCACTCGGCCGGCGCCTGCAACAGGCATTCGGCGAGCAGCGCGCTCTTGCCGCTGCCGGCGGGCGCGCACAGCAACTTGACCCGGGCCGTGGAGGCCAGAAGCGGCGCGCTCAGGCGGCTGCGGGACAGGTGATGGGACGACAGGCGGGGCAGGAATCCGGGACAGGGGAGCATGGCGGTCATGACAGCGGGCCTTTTTATCGTTTTAACCTGCGTGCCGCCACCCTAGCCCCGTCGCCGGCGCTTGTTGAGAAGTATTCAGCGCGCTGATTCGCGGCCATAAAAAAGGCGACCGATCGGTCGCCTTTTGCCAGCGTTTGTATCCGCAGCCTTACCGTACGCCCGCCGCGCGCAGCGCCGCCGGGGTGTAGTCGGCGGCCTTGGCGGCGAAGCCGAACTCGAAGCTGTGCTTCTCTTCGTTCTTCATCCCCAGGGCGATGTAGCGCCCGGCGATGATGTCGTACAGCGCTTCGAGGGTGTAGGCCGGCACCTGGTGGTTGTAATAGAACTGCGCATGCCCCTCGGCCACCCGCCACAGTTGGCCGCGCCCGTCGTAGTGGTCCACCAGGGCCACCTGCCAGCTGTCTTCGTCGATGTACATATGGCGCTTGGCGTAGATATGCCGCTCGCTCGGCTTGACCGTGCCAACCACTTCCCAGACCCGGTGCAGCTCGTAGCGGGTCAGGTCCTGGTTGATATGCCCGGCCTTGATGATGTCGTCGTACTTGAGGCTCGGCGAATCCAGCTTGTAGGCGTTGTAGGGGATGTACATCTCCTTCTTGCCCACCAGCTTCCAGTCGTAGCGGTCCGGCGCGCCGGAGAACATGTCGAAGTTGTCCGAGGTGCGCAAGCCGTCGGCGGCGGTGCCCGGCCCGTCGTAGGCCACTTGCGGGGCGCGGCGTACCCGGCGCTGGCCAGCGTTGTAGATCCACGCCAGGCGCGGCTCCTTCACCTGGTCGAGGGTTTCGTGCACCAGCAGCACGTTGCCGGCCAGGCGCGCCGGAGCGGTCACCGACTGCTTGAAGAAGGTCAGCACGTTGGCGCCTTTTTCCGGGTCCATGTCCGGGATCTGCTGCGGCACAGCCACCTCTTCCTCGAAGCGGATCGGCGTGTAGCTGCCGTTGGTCTGCGGGGTCGCCTGGGTGATGATGCGCCGCAGGTTACCGCCGTGATAACGGGTGATGTGGTTCCACAGCACCTCCACGCCATTCTTCGGAATCGGGAAGGCGTAGTAGCGGTTGCCGGTGAAATTGGCCAGGCCGTTGCCGTCGTTGATCGAGGTGACGTTCAACGCGCTGCGCTTGGCCGACTCGTAGATTTCCGGCGGCAGGCCGACGGTGCGATGGGTCGGGTAGACCGGGATCTTGTAGGTGTCGGGGTAGCGCTTGAACATCGCCACCTGGCCGTCGGACAGTTTGTCCTTGTACTTGTCGACAGTGGCCGCGGTGATGGTGAACAGCGGCTTTTCATTGGCGAACGGGTCGGCGAGGAAGCCCTTGGCATCCTCGGCCCCGGCGTTCTTGCCGATGCCGCCGGTCCAGGCCGGGATCGAGCCGTCGGCGTTGCCGGCCTTCTCGGCGCCCAGCGGGGTCAGGCTGGTGCCGAGCTTGTCCGCTTCCTGCGGGGTGACCGCCGCCATCACGTTGACCGCCAGCAGGGTCAAGGCCAGGGCGCCGCATTGCAAAAGAGTCTTGCGCATAAGGTTATCCATCCTGTCGAGGCTTGATCAGAAGTTCACGCCGAAGCTCAACGCGAGGAAGTCGCGGTCTTTGAGGGTGTTGTAGTCGCCGCCGAAAAAATCGGTGTAACTGAGGCTGGCGGTGTAGGTGTTGCGGTAGTCGGCGTCGACCCCGAGGCTCACCGCCTTGGCGCCCTCGTTGAACAAGCCGTTGGGCCCATAGCCGTTGACGTCGTGGGACCAGGACAGGTTGGGCTTGAGGTTGATCCCGGCGATCACGTTGTTGTAATCGAGGATCGCCCGCGCGCGGTACCCCCAGGACATCGGCGTGACGAAGCCATCGGTATCGCCGCCGTAGCCATATTGGCCATAGACCGAATCGCGGCCGTAGCGCAGCTTGCTCTTGGACTCCAGGCCGCCAACCCGCACGATCGCCGCCTCGCCCACCAGGGTCAGGCGATCGGCCCCCAGCACCTGATCGAAGAACTGGGTCAGGGTGCTCTGGATCTGGGTGATTTCCTTGCGCCGGTAACCAGTGTTGTCGGCGCCCGCGCTGGTCTGGACCGGCGAAGCGGCGCCGCCGGCGATCGGGTTGACCAGGGCCAGGGTCAGGTCGTTGGTGTTGACCTGCACCGGGGCGTTGGGCCGGTAGCTGATCTCGCCGGTCCAGGCGGTGCCGGTGGGCAAGGTGGTGGAGAAACTGGCGCCGTACAAGCGGATGTCTTCCGGGTATTCGAGGTAGTACTGGCCACGGCCGAGCATCACGCTCTGGGCCAGGGCCGCACCGGTGCCCGGGGCGATGCGGTTGGCGGTGCTGACGATCCCCGGGATGCTCGCCAGGGTACTGCTGCCGGCGGTGATGGTGCCGACCGTCGGGGTCCGCGAGTGGTAGTTCATGAAGTACAGGCCGTACTCGGTGTCGTCGCCCAGCCAGCGCAAGGCCGTGCCCCACTGCCCGGAGTCGCGGGCGTCGCGGTCGCCGGCGCGGCCGATCACCACGCCTTCGGGGGCCACGGTGAAGCCCTGGCCGAACGCCGCGGCAATCGGTTGCAGCGGCCGGATCGCCGGGCTGCCGACGGTGTAGCCGCTGGTGCAGCCGTCCGCTACCACGTCGTTGCCGAAGAAGGTGCCGCAGTTGTCGACCACGGTCTGGTCCCACTCCAGCTGGTAGAAACCTTCCACGGTCAATTGGTCGGTCAGGCCCTGGGAGGCGAACAGCATGTTCACCGGGATCAGGCCTTCCTTGATCTCCGCGCCGGGGCGGCGGAACGCCGAGACGTCGATCGGGTTGATACTGTTGATCGAGTTGCCGATGAAGGTGCTTTCGCCCCAACTGACCACCTGCTTGCCGACGCGCACGGTGCCCGGCAAGTCGGCGATGGAATAGTTGTGATAGATGAAGGCGTCGAGGATCTGCCCGCCGGACGACTTGGCGCCCTCCTTGCGGTTGTGGTCGCTGATGGGCTTGAACTCGCGGTCCTCGTCCTTGAGCTCGAAGTCGTACCAGTACTTGCCGCGCACGAACACACCGGTGTCGCCGTATTTCAGTTCGAGGTCGTGGATGCCCTTGAAGATCTTCGAGAAGGTCTCGCCCTTCTTGAAGTTCAGGCGCCCGTCGTCGCCGGTGGAGGACTGCCCGCGACCGCCGTTGGCCACACCCACCAGATCCTTGTCGGCGTCGCGCATGCCCCAGCTGGCGCCGATGGACAGCGACGAATCGAACTGCCCCTCGATTTCCCCGATGTTGAACGAAACGGCCTGTGCCTGGGCACAGCACCCCAAGGCCACCGCGACGGCCAGCGCCCGCGGTTTGAAGATGGCGCGCATTGTTGTTTTTGTCATGCGTCTTCCCCGGTGAGTGACAGAAGGCCTCACCCTACTGCCGGCGCACAGGAGCGATAAGCGCACCAAGGAGGTATTCGCGTTGTCGCCCGAAAGGATGAATGCCCTCGTCGGCCGGGCCTTTGCGCAACGCATCGACGGGCTGGATGGACGGGTATCAGGTGGATGGATTGCACCGTTGCGGTGCATGCCCGTCCGGCGCGCACCACTGTTGCCCAAGCTGTAACAGTCCTTGTCCCGAATCGCTATTTTTCCCAGGTCCAGCAGGCCTTATTCTGGCCTCGCTCTCACGGCAAACAGCCACGCAGAGTCGCCCAGAGGTGTGATCGCGCCGCCTTGGGGGCAAGAGGATTGAGAAGGTTTGAAGCAACGATATTCAGATCTTCGGCACGTGTTCACTGACGTTGATTTGTTGCTCCTTGATCTAACGTCTTCCTTCGGCCGCTGCTTTGCAGCGGCCTTTTTTATGCCCGGTGCTTTCTGCAAGAGCGAGCGTGCTCGCGATCAGCGGTGTGTCAGGCGAAACCCTATCGCGAGCAAGCTCGCTCCTACAGGGTGCCTGTCAGCCTTTGCGTTCGTCGGGATCGAAGTGAAAACGATGCAGCAGGCGATGGGCCACCGGGGTCAGGATCAGGCCGAAGGCGGCGACGAACACCAGGTTGGTATAGAGGCCGTAGCTGGCGAAAAACAGCTTGCCCCCCGCCGTCTCCGGCATGGCCGCCGGGCCGATCCCGCCAAGCACCATCGCGGCGTTGAACAGCGCCTCGTCCCAGCCCACGCCCGGCTCGAAATACAGGTGCCCGGCGATCCCCAGCAGCAACGAGACGCCCACCAGTGCCAGGGTGGCGAGGACGTGCAAAAACAGGCGACGTAGAAACAGCAGCCGCGACAACAGCGGCTGGGTCCTGGATTCGTACATGAGCGGCGCTTCCTTATGCGGTCGATGTGCATCGAGCATAGTGACCAACGCATCAGGAGTACAACCGCGCAGACCGCGGTTGCAGGCGGGCGAGCGGGCGCCTCAGATCGCGTATTGCTGCAGGTTCTGCATCATCTCTTTCAAGGCTTCGATGTTGTCCTTGGGGTGCGCCGCGCCTTCGAAGTCGCAGATCTGCTGCCAGTGCGCGGCGACGTCTTCCGGGGAGAAACCGGCGCGCGGGTCGAAGCCCAGGCCCAGGCTGCGCTCCCAGCGTACCTTGCCCATCCAGCCGCCGCCGACCTCGAACAGGCCGGAGGTCTCCTGGCAGTTTTCGCTGCCCAGGTACACCACCAGCGGGCTGACCAGTTCCGGCTTGAGCTGCTCGAACACCTGGGGCGGAATCAGCCCTTCGGTCATCCGCGTGCCGCCGGTCGGCGCGATGGCGTTGACCAGGATGTTGTTCTTGCGCCCTTCGAGGGCCAGGGTCCGGGTCAGGCCGTAGAGGCCGAGCTTGGCCATGCCGTAGTTGGACTGGCCGAAGTTGCCGTAGATACCGGAGGTGGACGCGGTGAAGATCACCCGGCCATAACCCTGCTCGCGCAGGTGCGGCCATGCAGCGCGGGTCACCTTGTAGGCGCCTTCGACGTGGACGCGGTACACCAGGTCCCAGTCGGCGTCTTCCATTTTGTGGAAGGTCTTGTCGCGCAGGATGCCGGCGTTGTTCACCACCACATCCACCCGGCCGAAGGCATCCAGGGCGTTCTGTACGATCTTGTCGCCGTCGGTCACCGAATCGTGGTTGGCCTCGGCGATGCCGCCGGCCTCGCGGATCTGCGCCACCACCCGGTCCGCCGCCGAGGCATTGGCGCCCTCGCCCTGGGCCGAGCCGCCCAGGTCGTTGACCAGCACCTTCGCCCCGTGTTTGGCGAACAACAATGCGTGAGCCCGCCCCAGACCGCCGCCGGCACCGGTGACGATCACGACTTTATTCTCGAAGCGCACAGACTCACTCATACCGAACTCCCACAGGCCAGATGGACAATAGGCCCGAGTGTCAGGCACGCGGCTTACGGTCACAATAAATACGGCTGGGGCTGAATGGTGCGCAATAAGGCAGGGGGATGATCGACGCTTGTTCGTCCGGCGCAAGCCAGGGCCGGGTTGGCCAAGGACCGCGCCGGGTTATTTCAGGAGCAGGCCACCTTCTGCGGCGGCAACTCCAGGTTCTCGCGAAAGGCCAGGTAATGCTGGAGCACCTGGACCGGGGCCTCGGTCTGCGGATAATGGCCGATGCCGGCCAGCAGCACGGTGTCCGGGTCGGGAATCAGCTGGCAGTAACGCTCGACCATGTGCGCCCCGGAAATCGGGTCCACCGCGCCGTCGATCACCCGCAGCGGCACCTCGCCGCGCTGCATCGCCGCCACCCAGCGATCGCGCTGCACGCGGCGCTCGGGGATATAGCCGATCAGCTTGTGCAGGATCCGCGGGCCGTTATTGGCCTCCACCAGGCTCCAGAAATCGTCCAGCGCGCTTTCGCTGGGCCGGGTCTGCGGGCCGAAGATCTGGCTGAAGCTCTTCGCCAGGCCCTCGCGGCTGAACGCCCGGCCGAGCATCCAGCCCAGCGGGCTGAGCAGCAGCTTCTGCATCAGCACCGGCCGATGGGTTTCCGGAAACAACCCGCCGTTGAGGAAGACACAACTGGCGATGTCGCAGCGGTCTTCGTAGTGCCGGGCGAGCAGCTCCTGGGCGACGCTGTCGCCATAGTCGTGGGCCAGCAGATGCACGGGCGCGTTCACCCCCAGGTGTTCGAGCAAGGCCTGCTGCAGGTCCGCCTGTTCCAGCAGGCTGTAGCGGTGGTTGCGCGGTTTGGACGAGTCGCCGAAGCCGAGCATGTCGCAGGCGATCACCCGGTAACGCTGGGCCAGGGGTTGCCACAGGTAATGCCAGTCCCAGGAGGCGGTGGGAAAACCGTGGATCAGCAGCAGCGGCTCGCCCTGCCCCGTGGTCCAATAGCGAATGGTCTGGCCGCGAAACTCGAAGTCATGCCCGCGCTTGCGCCATACACACAGAGGAATCTCGGTGATAGGCATCAGAGTTTATAACCCGCGTCTTGTTTATCGAGTTTGCGCAGCAGCGCCGGCCAGGCCAGTGCGCCGCCCATGCCCTGGGCGCTCTTGGTGACCCCGGCGATCATCGCCTTGGCCCCGGCCAGGATCTGCGGCTCGATGGCGATCAGTTGCGCCGCGCCGTTCTGCGCCAGCACCTGGATATCGCAGGCACGCTGGAAAGTGAACATCATCAGGAAGGTATCGGCGATGGTGCCGCCACACGTCAGCAACCCGTGGTTGTGCAGCATCAGGAAATTGTTCTCGCCCAGGTCGGCTTGCAGCCGGGCTTTTTCCTCGTGGTTCAGGGCCACACCCTCATAGGCGTGATAAGCCAGGCTCGAGAGCACGAACAACGACTGCTGGCTGATCGGCAACACCCCCTGCCGTTGCGCCGACACCGCGACCCCGGCCGCGGTATGGGTGTGCAACACGCAGGCCACATCGTGGCGCACCTCGTGCACGGCACTGTGGATGGTGTAGCCGGCGGGGTTGATCTCGTAGGGGCTGTCCATCAGTTTATTGCCGGCCTGGTCGACCTTCACCAGGCTGGACGCGGTGATCTCATGGAACATCAGGCCGAACGGATTGATCAGGAAGTCTTCGGTGCCAGGGACCTTGGCGGAAATATGGGTAAAGATCAGATCGTCCCAGCCATGCATCGCCACCAGGCGATAACAGGCGGCCAGGTCGACGCGGGTCTGCCATTCGGCAGCGCTGACCTGGTCTTTCACACTCGATGTCGACGGAACAGAGGATAGGCTCACGGCGATGACCTCAGTGACGGCAGTTTTTATTATGTTTTTCGGACGTGGGGGTCAGTCTAGTCAGCCGCTCGGGTTCAGGTAGTTGCCTTGGCAGCCAGCTTACTGACCGAGCGGGTCAGTGCTTATTTTAGTTCCAATCGGTACAAGTCAACCGTCAAAGCAACGACGCCAATAAAGGCGCGGCGAACAGGTTCAGCAGGCCAGTGAGCACCATCACCAGGCCGGCCACGGAGCCCTCTTCGCCGCCCACTTCATGGGCCCGGCTGACCCCGGCGCCGTGGGCCCCGACCCCGAACAGCGCGCCGCGGGCCAGGGCACTGCGCAGCGGCAGCCACTTGAGCAGGACGCCGCCGAGCATGGCGCCGAACACCCCGGTGAACATCACGAACACCGCCGTCAGCTCGGGCACGCCGCCCAGGTCCTGGGCCAGCGGCATGGCGAACGGGGTGGTGATCGAACGCGGCACCAGGGACATCGTCACCGAGCTGTCCAGGGCCAGCCCCCGCGCCAGCGCGAAGGAACTGGCGATAGACGCAGCGCTGCCCGCCAGCATGCCCAGGAGCAAGGCCGACCAATGGCGTACCAACAACTGGCGCTGTTGCCAGATCGGCACCGCGAAAGCCACGGTGACCGGCCCCAAAACCAGCATCAGCCAATGGGTGTTGGCGGAGTATTCGGCATAGGCGGTGTGCAACGGCACGGCGATCGCCAGCAGCAGGGCCGGCACCAGGATCAGCGGCGACAGCAGGTAGCGCCCCGTGCGCCGGTAGAGCCAGCGGCTGAACAGATAGGCCGCGAGCGTCAGCGCCAGCCAGAACACTGGCATGGGCTCAAGCGTCATGGCGCATCCTCCAGCGGCACACCCCTTCCACGGTGAACGCGGTGACCAGCATCACCGTCAGCGTACTGACGCCGATCACCAGCAGGATGCGCCAGCCGTCCTGGCGTAGCAGGCCGCCATAATCGAGCAGGCTCATCAGCGCCGGAATGAAGAACAGCAACATCTCGGCCATCAGCAGCCCCGCCCCCGTTTGCAGCATCGCCGGCTTGACCCAGCCCAGGGCGAACGCCAGCAGCAACAGCGCCAGCCCGATCACCCCGCCGGGAATCGGCCATGCCAGCCAGGCGGCCAACTGGCAGCCGAACAGATAAATAGCCAGCAGCACCGCCAGTTCGGATAACAGGCGGCCCAGGTATTTGAAGGTGGAAGCGTTCATGGAATTCGGTCCTCGCAGGCCTGCATTTTAAGCAGGCGCCTACCATCACCGAAGCGAATTGTTAGACTGGAAGCCATTCCATAATGGAATCAACCTCGGGAATCCATGGCATGGACTTCAAACAGCTGCGCAGTTTTGTCGAAGTGATTCACCAGGGCGGCTTCACCCAGGCCGCCAAGACCCTGCATATCAGCCAATCGGCGGTCAGCAAGCAGATTGCCCAGCTGGAACAGAGCCTGGGCACGCCGCTGCTGGACCGCCAGGGTTCGCACATTCACCTGACCGCCGCCGGCGTCGTGGTGCTGCAACGCGCCGAAGGCATGCTGCGCCTGCGCAACGAGCTGCTCAGCGAACTGGACGACCTCAGCCAGCTGGCCCGCGGCGAACTGCGCCTGGGCCTGCCCTTGCTGGGCAGCGATACGTTGTTCGCCAGCCTGTTCGCCGAATACCGCCGGCGCTACCCGAACATCAGCGTGCAACTGCTCGAAGGCGGCAGCCTGAATATCGAGCAGGCGGTGCTCAACGGCGAACTGGAGATCGGCGGCAGCCTGACGCCCAAGGACCCGGCCTTCGCCTACCAGCCCTTTTGCGACGAACCGCTGGACGTGCTGCTGCCCACCGAGCATCCGCTGGCGACCCACACCCAGGTGCGCCTGGAACAACTGGCGGACACCCCGTTCCTGCTCTATCAACGCAGCTTTGTGCTCAACGACCGGCTATTACAGGCGTGCCAGCAAGCGGGGTTCACGCCGAAGGAAGGCGGGCGCAGCGGCCAGGCGGACTTTCTCGTCGCCCTGGTGGCCGCCGGGCAAGGCGTGGTGCTGTTGCCCAGCGTGGTGGCGCGCGGCCTGGTGCGGCCCGGCGTGGTACGCCTGACGCTGCAGGCCCCCGACTATCTGCGCTGGGACATCGCCTTCATCTGGCGTCAGGGCGCCTACCTGTCCAAGGCCGCGCAAGCCTGGCTGGCGTTGCTGCGCGAGCGTCCGGTCAGCCGCGCAGGGCGCTGACCAGTTCGCCCAGCCAGGGCTCGGCGTCGGTTTCCGGGGTCACGCTTTCGCTGGCGTCCAGGCGCAACATCGGCAGCACTTCACGCACGCCCAGTTCGGCGAACAGCTCGCGTATCTGCTCGCCGCCGCCACAGAAGGTGTCGCCATAACTGGAGTCGCCCAGGCCGATCACCGCGCCAGGCAAACCGCGCCAGGCCGCCGGCAACTGGTCGCGCAGGGTCGAGAACAGTGGCAGCAGGTTGTCCGGCAGCTCGCCCATGCCGGTGGTCGAGGTCACGGCCAGAAAGGCTTCGGGGCCGAACGCCTGGAAGTCTTCCAGGGTGGCGCGAGGGTTGTGCCAGGCCTCGAAACCTGCGGCATTGAGGAGCTTGGCGGCGTGCCGGGCGACTTCTTCGGCCGTGCCGTACACCGAGCCGGAAAGGATGGCGACTTTCATCAATCTGATCCTGAAGCTGAGTAAAAGAGTGGGATATTAGCAGCTACGCGATAAAATCCTGCGTCAGGGTGAAATTTACCCATAATGGCCAGTAGACAGCTCCGCGCCATGACATAAAATTGCCGCCACCTGCCGATCGATTGCGGAAGCCGCCGATGATCAATGCCCACTTGCTGCAACTGGTGATCAACGCCTCCAACGACGGGATTGTCGTCGCCGAGCAGGAAGGCGAAGACAACATCATCATTTACGTCAACCCGGCATTCGAACGGCTCACCGGCTACAGCGCCGACGAGGTGCTTTACCAGGACTGCCGCTTTCTCCAGTCGGGCGACCGCGACCAGCCGGGGCTGGCGGCGATTCGCCAGGCCCTGGGCAGCGGCCGGCCGTGCCGCCAGGTACTGCGCAACTACCGCAAGGACGGCAGTCATTTCTGGAACGAGTTGTCGATCACCCCGGTGTTCAACGAAAGCGACCAGTTGACGTATTTCGTCGGTGTGCAGAAAGATGTGACGGCCCAGGTCAAGGCCCAGCAAAAGCTGGCGCAGGTGGAAAAGGAACTGGCCGAAACCCGCGCGGAACTCGCCGTTTTCCAGGCGACGAGCGGCGCTAACAAGATGCAGAATTAGTTGTCAGTACGCTTAATCACCAATGATTTCGTAACCTTTTCTTTCGAGCCGAATCATGCGCCGTGACGCTCTTCTCACCCAGGATGAACTGGACTTCATCCAGACCATGCAGCACAACCCGCAACTCAATGTGCGGGATGCGACGTCGAGCCTGCTGGTCAACGGGGGGTCGCAGATCCGCGACCTGCTCACCCGCCTGGCGGCCAACGAGCAGGTGACGATCCAGGCGCATTTTGAAAACCAGCAGATGACCTTTCCCCTGCACCTGGTGGAAGACGAGTTCCATGCGCTGCACCTGCGCCTGGGCGTGCCGAGTATTTTCGAGGACGGGCCGCGGGTCCGGCCGTGGCGCCTGACGCTGGATGAGCCGGTGGCGCTGGAAAACACCAGGGGCCAGCCCACCCAACTGTGGGTCCATGAGGTTTCGTTCAACGGCCTGTTGCTGGAGATCCGCAACCACACCAAACCGCCGAAGCAGTTCGCCCAGTGGTTCAGCCCTTCGGGTTACGAACGCATCGCCCTGCGCGGCCGGTTCGAACGCCAGACCGATGCCGGCTTCTATGCCTATCGGTTGAACCAGAGCGACCAGGACGAAACCGAACGCCTGCGCCAGTTCATTCTCCAGCAGCACCGCCTGACTCACCCCAACCTGCACGTCTGAGGCGCGGCGCTCTTCCTGGGCAGCGGCTCAGGTATCGAGCGTGCCGCTGAGAAACTGGCGCAGGCGCTGCATCATCAAACGCCCGTCGTTCCCCAGGCAGCCCACGGGCGATGCGTTCAGGCTGTCCTGGGCCAGTTCGGCGACATCCCCCGCCAGCAGCAGCGGACAATCCAGGGTCATCGCCAAACGGTTCAAGCGGCGCGGCAACTCCGTCGCCGGGGCATGGTTGGAAAACAGCACCAGCGCCTGGGGCTTGATCTTCTCGCAGACCAGGGTCAGTTCGTCGAACGGCTGCCCCGGCGCCAGGACTCTGACCTCCACCTCGGCGCTGCCCAGCATCAGCGCCGCCACCAGCAGTTCCAGCTCCCGGCCTTGCCCGGCCAGCGCCGCCAGCAGCACCGGGCGCGCCTGGCCAGCGCCGCGTTGCAACAGCAAGCGCTGCAAGATGCGCACACGCAGGAAATGGTCGAAGAACAGCCATTCGCTGGCGTGGCCGTAAGACTCCTGCTGCTGCGCCAGCTGCTTCCAGAACGGCATGAGAATGTCCTGGAACACCACCGCCAGCGGATAGCTGGAGAAGATCTGGCCGTACAGCCGCTCCAGGTGCGGCTCGTCGAACTCGCCGATCGCCCGCTTGAGCTGCCCTTGCCACTGCCGGTAGTCGCCCGGCTCGCTGGCGCCGATCGTCAGGGGCGGCGCCTCGCGGGCCGCCCGGGTCTTGGCGATGATCTTGCCGACCTTGCTCACCGCGACCCCGCGGTCGATCCAGCCGAGGATCTCGCGGACCGTCTCGACATCGAGCATCGAATACAGGCGATGCCCGCTTTCGGTGCGCGTCGGCTGGATCAACCCATAACGACGCTCCCAGGCCCGCAGGGTCACCGGGTTGATGCCCGTCAATCGTGAAACTTCCCGAATCGGAAACAGATCGTCCTGCGAGGGGTCGTCGAGGGGCTGTGTCGAGCAGGAAAGTTCAGTAATGACGGGCATCTGGGCGGCAAACACCGGTGGATGAAGTGGCGCTCATTGTACCCCCCATCGATGACACTTCTTCAATACGCGGGCGAATCGACCGCTGCCTCTGGTGTATTTGTCACAATCAGGAATAATCCTTGCTTGCTTGCACGACACAGCCCATCACCCCGGCGCTGCGTCCGGCGTCCGGCCTTACCCAGGCCACGCGTTTGGTTTTACGGAGATACATAATGTCTACCTCACCCGTCACCCTGATGGTTGCTCGGCGCGTCGCCGACGGCCGTTACCAGGACCTGATCGCATGGCTGCGCGAAGGCGAACAACTGGCCACCGACTTCCCCGGTTACCTGGGTTCCGGCGTGCTCGCCCCGCCGCCTGACGACAACGAATTCCAGATCATCTTCCGCTTCGCCGACGAGCAGACCCTGCACGTCTGGGAACACTCCGCCTCGCGCACCGCCTGGCTGGCCCGCGGCAGCGACCTGTTCGCCCACCCCCACGAACATCGGGTCAGCGGTATCGACGGCTGGTTCGGCGCGGCCGGCCAGCGCCCGCCGCGCTGGAAGCAGGCGGTAGCCATCTGGCTGGCGTTCTTCCCGGTGTCGCTGATCTTCAACTTTGTCCTCAGCCCGTTGCTGGGCGAGCTCAGCCTGCTGCCGCGCGTGCTGGTCAGCACCCTGGCCCTGACGCCGCTGATGGTCTACTGGTTCATTCCGCTGTCCACCCACCTGTTGTCCGGTTGGCTGAACAGCACGCCGGCGCGTCCGCTGCCGGCGGTGTCTTCTGCGCAGAATTATTGACCCCCGCGATTAACGATTACCCGGTCTGACACGCATAGCGCCGCGCCCGCTGGTATAGTTTTGCTCTACCCGCGACGCGAGCCGTTCATGACTACTTCCCCCGCCCCGATCCTGATCACCGGCGCCGGCCAGCGCGTCGGCCTGCATTGCGCGCTGCGGCTGCTGGAAGAAGGGCATCGGGTCATCGTCAGCTATCGCACCGAACGCCCCGGCGTCGAGACCTTGCGCGAGCGCGGCGCGCTGACGCTGTTCGGCGACTTTTCCAGCGAGGCCGGGATCCTGGCCTTCATCGCCCAGTTGCGCAGCCATACCGACAGCCTGCGAGCGATCGTGCACAACGCCTCGCAGTGGCTGGAAGAAACGCCGGGCCAGGAAAGCGTGGCCTTCGCCGACATGTTCAGCGTGCACATGCTCGCGCCCTACCTGATCAACCTGCATTGCGCCGAGCTGCTGCGGCGTTCCAGCCCCGCCGACATCGTGCATATCGGCGACGATGTCACCCGCAAGGGCAGCAGCAAGCACATTGCCTATTGCGCCACCAAGGCCGGCCTCAACAGCCTGACCCTGTCCTTCGCGGCCAAATATGCGCCCACGATCAAGGTCAACGGCATCGCCCCGGCTCTGTTAATGTTCAACCCCGACGACGACGCGGCATACCGCGCCAAGGCCCTGGCCAAATCCGCCCTGGGCATCGAGCCCGGTTGCGAGGTGGTCTACCAGAGCCTGCGTTATCTGCTCGACAACCCTTATGTCACCGGCACTACCCTGACCGTCAACGGCGGGCGGCACCTCAAGTAAGGCTTCCCGCGAGGACGTTGCATGACTCTTTCCCTGCCCCAGCATTACCGCGAGATCCTCAAGGGTCTCGGTGAAGACCCCGAGCGCGAGGGCCTGCTCGACACCCCGCAACGCGCGGCCAAGGCCATGCAGTACCTATGTCATGGCTACAGCCAGTCGCTGGACGAGGTGGTCAATGGCGCGCTGTTCGCCTCCGACAACGATGAAATGGTCATAGTCGCCGACATCGAACTCTATTCCCTGTGCGAACATCACCTGCTGCCCTTCATCGGCAAGGCCCATGTGGCTTATATTCCCACCGGCAAGGTGCTGGGCCTGTCGAAGATCGCGCGTATCGTCGACATGTTCGCCCGGCGCCTGCAGATCCAGGAAAGCCTCACGCGGGAAATCGCCGATGCGGTGCAGCAGGTGACCCGGGCCGCCGGCGTCGCGGTGGTCATCGAAGCCCGGCACATGTGCATGATGATGCGCGGTGTCGAGAAGCAGAACTCGACCATGCACACCTCGGTGATGCTCGGGGCCTTTCGCGACTCGAGCACCACCCGCCAGGAATTCCTGCAATTGATCGGACGGAGCAAGTAGCAATGCCACAACTTCAGCCAGGAATGGCTCGCATCCGGGTCAAGGACCTGTGCCTGCGGACCTTCATCGGAATCAACGAGGACGAGATCCTCAACAAGCAGGATGTGCTGATCAACCTGACCATCCTGTACGCCGCGCAGGAAGCCGTGCGCGACAACGACATCGACCATGCGCTGAACTACCGCACCATCACCAAGGCGATCATCGCCCACGTGGAAGGCAACCGCTTCGCCCTGCTCGAGCGCCTGACCCAGGAAATCCTCGACCTGATCATGGCCAACGAATCGGTGCTGTACGCCGAGGTCGAGGTCGACAAACCCCATGCCCTGCGTTTCGCCGAGTCGGTGTCGATAACGCTTGCAGCGAGCCGCTAGCTACAAGCGGCAAGCTTCAAGCTGTAAACTTCCAGCCACCGCAATCCATCTTGCAGCTTGAAGCTTGCCGCTTGAAGCTGTCTCAGAGAGACCTATGACTCCCCAACAACGCCTGGAACTCGAAGCCGCCGCCTTCCGCCGCCTGGTCGCGCACCTGGACAGCCGCAAGGACGTGCAGAACATCGACCTGATGAACCTCGCCGGCTTCTGCCGCAACTGCCTGTCCAAGTGGTACAAGGCCGAGGCCGACGAGCGCCAGATCGAGGTCAGCCTCGATGACGCCCGCGAAGTGGTGTACGGCATGCCCTACGCCGAGTGGAAGCATCTCTACCAGAAAGAAGCCAGCGCCGAACAGCAAGCGGCGTTCGCCAAAGGAAAACCCCATGACTGACCTGAACACCCTGCGCGCCAGCCTCAAGAGCGGCGAGCACGTTTTCGCCGACACCCTGGCCTTTGTCGCCGCCGGCTACGACTACCAGCCCCAGGCCTTCGTCAACGGCGGCGTAGAAAACGCCGCCGGGCAGAACGAAGGCTCGTGCAAGACCCTGGGCCTGGCGTTGCTGGAAGGCTTGAGCGACGAAGAAACACTGCTGGCGTTCGGCGAGCATTACCGCTCGGTGCTGGCGACCCCTGAAGGCAGCGACCACGGCAATATCCGCGCGCTGATCGCCCATGGCCTGGCGGGCGTGAAGTTTGCCGCCCAGCCGCTGGCTCGGCGCTGATTGAAAGACCCGATCGCGAGCGAGCTCGCTCCTACAAGGACTGCACATCCCCCTGTAGGAACGAGCTTGCTCGCGATAGCGGTCCCAAGGTCGCCCCATAAAAAAACCGGCTTGCGCCGGTTTTTTCATTTCAACGGTTTCAGAACGAAGCGTTCTGCAGGCCGTCCAGGTAACGCTCGGTGTCCAGGGCGGCCATGCAGCCGGCGCCGGCCGAGGTGATGGCCTGACGGTACACGTGGTCGGCCACGTCGCCGGCGGCGAAGATCCCTTCGACGCTGGTCGCGGTGGCGTTGCCTTCACGACCGCCCTGCACCACCAGGTAACCGTCTTTCAAGGTCAGCTGGCCTTCGAACAGCGAAGTGTTCGGGGTATGGCCGATGGCGATGAACACGCCGTCGACCTTGATTTCGTCGAAGCTGCCGTCGTTGTTCTTCAGGCGCGCGCCGGTGACGCCCATGTTGTCGCCCAGGACTTCGTCCAGGTTCGCGTTCAGCTTCAGCTCGATCTTGCCTTCGGCCACGCGGGCGTTGAGCTTGTCGATCAGGATCTTCTCGGCGCGGAAGGTCTCGCGACGGTGGATCAGGGTGACCTTGCTGGCGATGTTAGCCAGGTACAGGGCTTCCTCGACAGCGGTGTTGCCGCCGCCGACCACAGCCACCGGCTTGTTGCGATAGAAGAAACCGTCGCAGGTCGCGCAGGCCGATACGCCTTTGCCCATGAACGCTTCTTCCGAAGGCAGGCCCAGATAGCGGGCGCTGGCGCCGGTGGCGATGATCAGCGCGTCGCAGGTGTAGGTCGCGCTGTCGCCGGTCAGGGTGTAAGGCTTGGCGGCGAAGTCCACGGCATTGATGTGATCGAAGACGATTTCGGTTTCGAAACGCTCGGCGTGCTCGCGCATGCGTTCCATCAGCGCCGGGCCGGTCAGGCCGTGGACATCGCCCGGCCAGTTGTCGACTTCGGTGGTGGTGGTCAGCTGGCCGCCGGCCTGCATGCCGGTGATCAGCAGCGGCTTCAGGTTGGCGCGGGCGGCGTAGACCGCGGCGCTGTAACCGGCAGGGCCGGAACCGAGAATAATCACACGCGAATGACGTACATCAGACATGACTCACTCCTATCGACCGGCCCGGACAACTGGCGCGGAACGCCGGGTTGCCGGCTGGAATAAAAAAGGACAGCGAAAGCACTTGGGGAAGGCTTCGGATTCGCCGTCCAAAAAATAATGGGTGCAGCGTATAGAGGGGGCGAAGATTAAGGAAATACGGTTTAACAATCCAGCTCATAGGTGGTCTCTATCCCGTATCGGCGTATTTACCGGCGCCTTTGTTACAGTTGATGTCGACCTTGCGACCGCGCTTTCGCCTGTGGGGCAAAGCCGGTAAGGTCGGCGCGTTTCCACCTTGGAGCCTCTTATGCCCGCCCCCGTCCTGTCTGGCCCGCAATACCTGCGCGAAGGCCTCAAGCTGGTGCTCAGCCCCGGCCTGCGCCTGTTCGTCCTGTTACCGCTGGTCATCAACCTGGTGCTGTTCGTCGGATTGATCTATTTCGCCGGCCATCAGTTCAGCTTGTGGGTCGATGCCCTGATGCCGTCCCTGCCGGATTGGCTGAGTTTTCTCGGTTACATCCTCTGGCCGCTGTTCGTGGTGCTGGTGCTGCTGATGGTGTTTTTCACCTTCACCATGCTAGCCAATGTAATCGCCGCCCCCTTCAACGGCTTTCTCGCGGAAAAGGTCGAAGTGGTGGTGCGCGGCACCGACGACTTCCCACCCTTCAGCTGGGGCGAACTGGTCGCCATGATCCCGCGCACCCTGGCTCGGGAAATGCGCAAGCTGGGCTACTTCCTGCCGCGGGCCATCGGCCTGTTCATCCTGTCGTTCATTCCGGTGGTGAACCTGGTCGCCGCGCCGCTGTGGCTGCTGTTCGGGGTGTGGATGATGGCGATCCAGTACATCGACTACCCGGCGGACAACCACAAGCTGGGCTGGAACGAGATGCTCGCCTGGCTGCGGGAAAAGCGCTGGCAGAGCATGAGCTTCGGCGGGATCGTCTACCTGGTGCTGCTGATCCCAGTGGTCAACATTCTGATGATGCCGGCCGCCGTGGCCGGGGCGACGCTGTTCTGGGTGCGCGAACGCGGCGCGGAAAACCTGGTGACCCGCCAGGGCTGACGGGTCACAAATCCATCACTGCAACGTCACAATGACGACATGGCCTCGGCTGACACTGAGGCCATGACGACAGCTCTGCATATCACCCTGATCACCGAGACCTTCCCACCGGAAATCAATGGCGTGGCCAATACCCTTGGCCGCCTGTGCGACGGTTTGCGCGCCCGCGGCCATCAGGTGGAGCTGATTCGCCCGCGCCAGGGCAGCGATCAGAGCCGGGTCAGCGACGACGGCCTGCTGCTGTGCCGGGGCTGGCCGCTGCCGGGTTATCCGGGGCTGCAATGGGGCCAGTCGTCGATGCACAAGCTGCTGCGCCGCTGGAAACGCCAGCGCCCGGACGTGCTGTACATCGCCACCGAGGGCCCGTTGGGACTGTCCGCGCTGCGGGCGGCACGGCGCCTGGGGATCTCCGTGGTCAGCGGCTTCCACACCAATTTCCAGCAGTACTCCAGCCAGTACGGCCTGGGGTTGCTGACGCGCCTGCTGACCCATTACCTGCGCTGGTTCCATAACCGCTCCAAGCTGACCCTGGTGCCCAGCGCCAGCCAGCGCCTGGAACTGGAACGGCGTAATTTCGAGCGCCTGGCCCTGCTGTCGCGCGGCGTCGACAGCCAATTGTTCCACCCGGCCAAGCGCCTCGGCGAGTTGCGGGAAAGCTGGGGCCTGCGCAGCGACGACATCGCGGTGATTCATGTCGGGCGCCTGGCGCCGGAAAAAAACCTCGGCCTGCTCAAGCGTTGCTTCGAGCAGTTGCAACGCACTTATCCACAACAGCCGATGAAATTGATCGTGGTCGGCGACGGCCCGCAACGCGCCGAGCTGCAAAAGGAGCTGCCGGATGCCGTGTTCTGCGGCTCGCAACGTGGCGAAGCGCTGGCCAGCCACTATGCGTCGGGGGATCTGTTCCTGTTCCCCAGCCTGACCGAAACCTTCGGCAACGTGGTCCTGGAGGCCCTGGCTTCGGGGCTGGCCGTGGTGGCTTACGACCAGGCCGCGGCGGCCCAGCACATTCGCCATGGCTACAACGGCGTGCTGGCGATGCCGGGGGACGAAAGTGCGTTTTGCGACGCGACCAACTGGCTGCTGGAAGAGCCCGAGACCTTGCGCCGGGTACGCCTCAATGCCCGCCAGCATGCCAGCCGCCAGGGCTGGGCGGCGATCATCGAGCAGTTCGAGACCCAGTTGCGCGGCGCCTGCACGGAAGCAACGGCGGCGCCCGAGGGGCGGTTGTTGCCTTGATAAAAACATCGCGAGCAAGCTCGCTCCTACATGATTCACGTGACCTGTAGGAGCGAGCTTGCTCGCGATCGATTTACCGCTTAAACCAGCGTCATCAACGCCTCACGACTGAACGGCAGGATGTCCTGCTCGCGGCCTTCACGCACCTTCTGCGCCCAGTCCGGGTCCACCAGCAACGCGCGGCCTACCGCCACCAGGTCGAACTCATCGTTGTTCAGGCGCTCCAGGAGTTTTTCCAGGCTCGCCGGCTGCGCCACCTTGTCGGTGTTGACCATGAATTGCAGGAACTCGCCGTCGAGGCCGACGCTGCCCACGGTGATGGTCGGCTTGCCGGTGAGCTGGCGGGTCCAGCCGGCCAGGTTCAGTTCGGAACCCTCGAACTCCGGCTCCCAGAAACGTCGGGTCGAGCAGTGGAAAATATCCACGCCGGCGTCCGCCAGCGGCTTGAGGAACTCGCCCAAGGCCTCCGGGGTGTGTACCAGGCGCGCGCTGTAGTCCTGCTGTTTCCACTGCGAGAAGCGGAAGATGATCGGGAAGCCTGGGCCCACCGCGGTGCGCACGGCCTGGATCAGCTCGATGGCAAAGCGCGAGCGCTGGGCCAGGGTGCCGCCGTACTCGTCGGTGCGCTGGTTGCTGCCTTCCCAGAAGAACTGGTCGACCAGGTAACCGTGGGCCCCGTGGATCTCCACGCCGTCCATGCCAATGCTCTGCGCATCCTTGGCGGCCTGGGCGAAGGCGGCGATCACTTCGCGGATATCGTCCTGGGTCATGCCGTGGACCACCACCTGGCCGTCCTTGAGTTTTTCCGACGGACCGTAGCCCGGCACGCTGGCGTCCGGCTCGGTACCCAGGCGGCGCACATTGCCCACATGCCACAGTTGCGGAACGATCTTGCCGCCTTCGGCGTGCACCGCATCCACCACCTTCTTCCAGCCGGCCAGGGCAGCCTCGCCGTAGAAACGCGGCACGTTCGGGTAACCGTTGGAAGCCTTGTGCCCGACCGTGGTGCCTTCGGTGATAATCAGCCCGACGCCGGCCGCGGCACGGCGACGGTAGTACTCGATGACTTTCGAGTTCGGCACGCCGCCCGGGGAAAACGAGCGGGTCATCGGCGCCATCACCACACGGGTCGACAGCTCCAGGGCACCCAGCTGAAAGGGTTTGAACAAAGCTTGAACAGGCATGTTGTACTCCAGGGCAGACAGTCTGAATCGCGGGAATCACAGGGAGGCGGCACGTCGAGCGAGCGCGCCGACGACCTTATGATGGCGATAATATTCTGTCCCCAGAGTAACGCCCAGCACTATTGATCAGGGTGATTAAGGTGCCAAAGCGCAGGGATACGAGGTTGCGCGAACGCGCGGTAAACCGGCCGGGCAAGAGCGCCCGGCGTGCAGATTCAGCTCAAGGCTTTCTCGATGGCCTGGATCACGGACGGATCGTCAGGCGCGGTGCGCGGCGAAAAACGCGCCAGGACACGGCCATCCTTGCCCAGCAGGAACTTCTCGAAATTCCAGGTGATGTCGCCCGGAAATTCCGCACCCTCGCCCGCCAGCAGACGGTACAGCTGATGGCGCTCAGGACCGTTCACCTCGAGCTTGCTGCTCAAGGGAAAGGTCACGCCGTAGTTGAGGCTGCAGAACGCCTGGATCTCCTGCTCGGAGCCTGGCTCCTGCCCGGCGAACTGGTTGCACGGCAGGCCCAGAACGCTGAAACCCTGGCCCTTGTACTGCTGGTAGAGGTTCTCCAGCGCCGCGTACTGTGGTGTCAAACCACACTTGGAGGCGACGTTGACCACCAGCACGACGTGCCCCTTGAAGGGCGCGAGCGGTAGCTCCTGACCATCCAGGGCTTTCAATTTAAGGTCGTGAAAAGCACTCATGACGAACTCCAGATTCCCGTGTTCTTGCAGAAAACAGCCCCTCGACAGTACCGTCTGTTGCCCGGCAAGAAAAGCCGCGGACTAAAAAGGCGCCCGCAGGCGCCTCTCCAGTCAAACTTGAGCTTAGCGCAGAAATCAGTGGTGATGGCCACCTTCGCCATGGACGTGGCCATGGGCGATTTCTTCCTGGCTGGCGTCACGGATATCGATGACCTTGACCTTGAAGTTCAGGCGCTGGCCGGCCAACGGGTGGTTGCCGTCGACGGTCACGTCGTCGCCGTCCAGGTCGCGGATGGTGACGATCTGCATCTGACCATCGGGAGCGGAAGCGTGGAACTGCATGCCCACTTCCAGTTCGTCGACGCCTTCGAACATGCTGCGGCTCAGGGTGCTGACCAGTTCGGCAGCGTACTCGCCGTAGGCATCTTCCGGTTCAACGGCAACGCTCAGCTCGTCGCCGACGTTCTTGCCTTCCAGGGCTTTTTCCAGGCCCGGGATGATGTTCCCTGCGCCATGCAGGTAGACCAGCGGCGCGCCGCCGGCGGAGCTGTCGATGACCTCACCGGCGTCGTTGGTCAGGGTATAGTCGATGGAGACAGCCTTATTGGCGGCGATCAGCATGGGGCGAGACCTTTTGCATAAGAATGAAGAATGCGCAAGTTTAGCGAAGCAATCGCCCGAAAGCGAACGGAACCCAGACAAACGGAACGCCACGCCAGGCGCGACGATCACCGGCTTTCATCAAGACGAAGAGGGTCACTGGGTCGCCGAGCTGTCCTGCGGCCATACCCAGCACCTGCGCCACCAACCGCCCTGGCAATCCCGGGCCTGGGTCCTGGACCCGCGCCGGCGCGCGGAAAAAATAGGCCATCCCTTCGCCTGCGGCTGGTGCGCTCAAGGCTCGGTTAGCGATAATCTTGGCGCCTGAATTTCCGGTGGAGCGCCACACATAGGCAGCCCGCCGTTGCCATGCACCCTTCGAGAATCCGCATGCAGACTTTTTTTATCGCGCCCACCGATTTTGGTGTGGGCCTGACCTCCATCAGCCTCGGGCTGGTGCGTACCCTGGAGCGGGCCGGTCTCAAGGTAGGCTTCTTCAAGCCCATTGCCCAGCCGCACCCCGGCGATACCGGCCCTGAACGCTCGACCGAACTGGTGGCCCGCACCCACGGCCTGAAGCCGCCACAACCGCTGGGCCTGGCCCATGTCGAGCGGATGCTCGGCGACGGCCAGCTGGACGAGTTGCTGGAAGAAATCATCACCCTCTACCAGCAGGTGGCCGTCGGCAAGGACGTGCTGGTGGTCGAGGGCATGGTGCCGACCCGCAGCGCCAGCTACGCCGCGCGGGTCAACCTGCACCTGGCGAAAAGCCTGGATGCCGAGGTGATCCTGGTGTCCGCCCCGGAAAACGAAGTGCTCACCGAATTGTCCGGCCGCGTGGAATTGCAGGCCCAACTGTTCGGCGGCCCACGCGACCCGAAAGTGCTGGGGGTAATCCTCAACAAGGTGCGGACCGACGAAAGCATGGAAGCCTTTTCCGCTCGTCTGAAAGAGCATTCGCCGTTGCTGCGCAGCGGCGACTTCCGCCTGCTCGGCTGCATCCCCTTCCAGCCGGAACTGAATGCCCCGCGTACCCGCGACGTGGCCGAGCTGATGGGCGCCCAGGTGCTCAATGCCGGCGACTACGAAAGCCGGCGCATGACCAAGATCATCATCTGCGCGCGTACCATGCGCAACACCGTGGAGCTGCTCAAGCCCGGCGTACTGGTGGTGACCCCCGGCGATCGCGACGACATCATCCTCGCCGTGAGCCTGGCGGCGATCAACGGCGTGCCCCTGGCCGGGCTGCTGCTGACCAGCGATACCCTGCCCGACCCGCGCATCATGGAGCTCTGTCGCGGCGCCCTGAACGCCGGCCTGCCGGTGCTGTCGGTGAGCACCGGTTCCTACGACACCGCCAACCAGCTGAACGGCCTGAACAAGGAAATCCCCATCGACGACCGCGAGCGCGCGGAGATCATCACCGACTTCGTCGCCAGCCACCTGGACGCCAAGTGGCTGCACCAGCGCTGCGGCACGCCGCGGGAAATGCGCCTGTCGCCGGCGGTGTTCCGCTACCAGCTGATCCAGCGTGCCCAGGAAGCCAACAAGCGCATCGTCCTGCCCGAAGGCAGCGAGCCGCTGACCGTGCAGGCCGCGGCGATCTGCCAGGCGCGCGGCATTGCCCGTTGCGTGCTGCTGGCCAAGCCGGCGGACGTCGAGGCCGTCGCCCGGGCCCAAGGCATCGAATTACCGCCAGGGTTGGAAGTCATCGACCCGGACCTGATCCGCGAACGCTACGTCGAACCCATGGTGGCGCTGCGCAAGAGCAAGAGCCTCAACGCACCGATGGCCGAACAACAGCTGGAAGACCCGGTGGTGATCGGCACCATGATGCTGGCCCTGGACGAAGTCGACGGCCTGGTCTCCGGCCTGATCCACTCCACCGCCAACACCATCCGCCCGGCCCTGCAACTGATCAAGACCGCGCCGGGCTGCACCCTGGTGTCGTCGGTGTTTTTCATGCTGTTCCCCGAGCAGGTGCTGGTCTACGGCGACTGCGTGATGAACCCGCACCCGAGCGCCAGCGAACTGGCCGAGATCGCCTTGCAGAGCGCCGACTCGGCGGCCGCGTTCGGCATCACCCCGCGAGTGGCGATGATCAGCTATTCCAGCGGCGAATCGGCCAGCGGCGAAGAGGTAGAGAAAGTCCGCGAGGCTACCCTGCTGGCGCATGAGGCCCAGGGTTCGCTGCTGATCGACGGCCCGCTGCAATACGACGCCGCCGCCAACGAAACGGTGGCCCGGCAACTGGCGCCCAACAGCCAGGTCGCGGGCAAGGCCACGGTCTTTGTGTTCCCCGACCTGAATACCGGCAACACCACGCACAAGGCCGTGCAACGCAGCGCCGACTGCGTCAGCCTCGGGCCGATGCTGCAAGGCCTGCGCAAACCGGTGAACGACCTGCCGCGCGGCGCCCAGGTCGACGATATCGTCTACACCATCGCCCTGACCGCGATTCAAGCCGCCAACCGACCTCTGGATGTGTAAATGCTGGATTTCCTACCTGCACCGCTGCGCGGTGTGATCGCCTCGCTGTTATTGGCGCTCAACACCCTCGTCTGCTGCACCCCGCTGTTCGTGGTGGCGATCGTCAAGTTGCTGCTGCCGTTCCCGGCCGCGCAGCGCTTCACCGACTGGTTGATGAGCCACATCCATGAGGCCTGGATCAGCAACAACAAGGCCTGGATGGACCTGCTCGGGCACACCCGCTGGCACTTAGGCGGGCTCGCCGGGCTGGACTACCAGCACTCGTACCTGATCACCAGCAACCACCAGAGCTGGGTCGACATCATGGTCCTGCAGTACGTGCTCAACCGGCGTATCCGCCCGCTGAAGTTCTTCCTCAAGCAGGAGCTGATCTGGGTCCCGGTAATCGGCCTGGCCTGGTGGGCCCTGGGGTTCCCGTTCATGAAGCGCTACTCCAAGGCCTACCTGGAAAAACACCCGGAGAAAAAGGGTAAGGACCTGGAAACCACTCGCCGGACCTGCGCGAAATTCCGCGACAACCCGGTGGGCATCTTCAACTTCGTCGAGGGCACGCGCTTCACCCAGGCCAAGCATGCACAACAGGCCTCGCCGCTGCGCTACCTGCTCAAGCCCAAGGCCGGCGGCATTGCCTTCGTCCTCGACGCCATGGGCGAACAGCTGGAGTCCATCGTCAACGTCACCATCCACTACCCGGCGGGCCAGCCGGGTTACTGGGACCTGTTGTGCGGCAAGGTCAACGAGGTGGTGGTGCATTTCGAGGAGTTGCCGATTCCGCCGCAGTTCATCGGCAAGAACTACGACCAGGACGGCGCTTATCGCCTGGAGTTCCAGGGCTGGATCAATCAGCTGTGGCAAGACAAGGATGCGCTGCTTGCCCAGATGCATCGCGAGTACCCCGGCAAGAAATGAGGTGTTCTATCGATCTGATCGCGAGCAAGCTCGCTCCTACAGAAAAGCCACGCTAACCCCCTGTAGGAACGAGCTTGCTCGCGATAGCTTTCCCAGGAACACAAAAAAGCCCGCGTCGATCGCTCGACGCGGGCTTTTCATGACCGCTAAGGCTTAGATCGCGCCGCGCTTGCGCAGCAGATCCAGCACTTGCTTGACGCCCTCTTCCAGCGACACGGACTGGGTGTCGATCACCAGGTCAGCATCCAGCGGCACGTCGAACGGGAAGGACTCGCCCGGGATATTGTCCCCGGCGGCCGCGTACAAGCCTTGCGGATCACGCTCGGCACAAACCGCCGGCGAGGCCTGGACATAGACCGTCAACAGACGCTCCTTGCCGATCAGGTCCCTGGCCTGCTCGCGACCTTCGGCGCTCGGGGCGACGAAGGCCGCCAGGGTCAGCAACCCGGCTTCGTTGAACTGGCGCGCCACATGCGCCGCACGACGCCAGTTCTCGGTACGCCCGGCGCGATCCTGCGGCAGCCCCTTGTTCAGGTCGTGGCGCAGGTTCTGGCCGTCGAGGACGAATACCGCACGCCCCATGTCGAACAGCTTGCGCTCCACCGCATAGGCCAAGGTGCTCTTGCCGGCGCCGGACAGGCCGCTGAACAGCACGGTGGCCGGTTGCTGGCCGAAGCGCTGGGCGCGCTCCTCGGTGGCTACATGTGCCAACTTGCCATGCTGGGTGGCGCTGCCATGCACCACAGGCTGGGCGACGATCATACCGGCGCCGACGGTGCCGTTGGTCAAGCGGTCGATGACGATGAACGCACCGGTGGTGCGGTTGCTGTCGTAGCCGTCGAGCGCGATCGGGGCGTCGAGGGCAATCTTGACCTTGCCGATCTCGTTCAACTGCAAAGCGCTGGCAGCCCCTTCTTCCAGGGTGTTCACATCGACCTTGTGGACGATGTTGGCGATAGAACCCGGCACGTAGCTGGTGGCACGCTTGATGTCGTATTTCTTGCCCGGCAGCATCGGCTCTTCGGCCATCCATACCAGCATGGCTTCGAAGCTGTCGGTCACCGGCGGAACGTTGTCGGCATGCACCAGCAGGTCGCCGCGGGAGATGTCGATCTCGTCTTCCATGGTCAGGGTCACGGCCTGGCCCGGGCCGGCGTGCTCCAGCTCACCTTCGAAGGTGACGATGGATTTCACCCGGCTGCTCTTGCCCGACGGCAGCACCACGACTTCGTCGCCCTTGTGCACGATGCCGCTGGCCAGGGTGCCGGCGAAGCCGCGGAAGTTCAGATTCGGACGGTTGACGTACTGCACCGGGAAACGCAGGTCGGTGAAGTTGCGGTCGCCCGCCACTTCCACGGTCTCGAGGATTTCCATCAGCGACTGGCCGGTGTACCACGGCGAACGCTCGGACTTGTTCACCACGTTGTCGCCCTTGAGGGCCGACATCGGCACGAAGTGCAGGCTGGTGGGCTTCATCTTCAAGCCTTCGGCGAACTTCAGGTAGTCGGCCTTGATCGACTCGAACACACCCTGGTCGAAGCCCTTGAGGTCCATCTTGTTGATGGCTACGACGATGTGCTTGATGCCCAGCAGGGAGGCGATGAAGCTGTGGCGACGGGTCTGGGTCTGCACGCCGTAGCGGGCGTCGACCAGGATGATCGCCAGGTCGCAGGTGGAGGCACCGGTGGCCATGTTGCGGGTGTACTGCTCATGGCCTGGGGTATCGGCAATGATGAATTTGCGCTTGGCGGTGGAGAAATAGCGGTAGGCGACATCGATGGTGATGCCCTGCTCGCGCTCGGCCTGCAGGCCGTCGACCAGCAGCGCCAGGTCGATATCGTCGCCGGTGGTGCCGACTTTTTTCGAGTCGCGGGTGATGGCTTCCAGATGGTCTTCGTAGATCATCTTCGAGTCGTGCAGCAGGCGCCCGATCAGGGTGCTCTTGCCGTCGTCGACGTTACCGCAGGTCAAAAAGCGCAGCAGTTCTTTGCGTTCGTGCTGGGCCAGGTAGGCGAGGATGTCCTCGCTGATCAATTCGGATTGATGCGACATGTTAGACCCTACTTAGAAATAGCCCTGACGTTTCTTGTCTTCCATGGAACCGGCGCCATCGTGATCGATGACCCGGCCCTGGCGCTCGGAAGTTCGCGTCAGGAGCATTTCCTGAATGATGTCCGTCAGGCTCTCGGCCTCGGACTCCACCGCGCCCGTCAACGGGTAGCAGCCAAGGGTACGGAAACGCACCTTCTTCTTGACGATGCGGGCCTTCTCCTCGTCGGAGAGGTGCTCGAGGATGCGCTCGTCGTCGATCATGATCAGGGTGCCGTTCTTCTCGATCACTTCACGCTCGGCGGCGAAGTACAGCGGCACGATCGGGATACCTTCGAGGTAGATGTATTGCCAGATATCCAGCTCGGTCCAGTTCGACAGCGGGAAGACGCGGATCGACTCGCCCTTGTTGACCTTGCCGTTGTAGACGTTCCACAGCTCGGGGCGCTGGTTCTTCGGATCCCAGCGGTGCTTGCTGTCGCGGAACGAATACACGCGCTCCTTGGCGCGGGATTTCTCTTCGTCGCGCCGGGCACCACCGAATGCCGCATCGAAACCGTACTTGTCCAGCGCCTGCTTGAGGCCCTCGGTCTTCATGATGTCGGTGTGCTTGGCACTGCCGTGGGTGAATGGGTTGATACCCTGGGCAACGCCGTCCGGGTTGACGTGGGTAATCAGGTCCAGGCCCAGCTCTTCGACCATCTGATCGCGAAACTTGTACATCTCCTGGAATTTCCACCGGGTGTCGACGTGCATCACCGGAAACGGCAGCTTGCCCGGGAAGAACGCCTTGCGCGCCAGATGCAGCATCACGGCGGAGTCTTTACCGATGGAGTACAGCATCACCGGGTTGTCGAACTCGGCGGCCACCTCGCGGATGATGTGGATGCTTTCCGCCTCCAGCTGTTTCAGATGCGTCAGTTTGTCGACCATGGCTACTCACGAAAGCTTTCTTATGGACGGCCTGCGGGCCGTGTTCGAGCGGGGCATGCTAGCACAGCGACCTCTTCTAATCAGGACGCCGGCTAGATCGAAACGGTATATGAATATACCCGCCTGTTTGTTGTGATTCCGTCGACTTGTAGCCGCTGCCGCAGGCTGCGAAAAGGTCCGCAGGAGCGTCCTGGGCTCCTCAAGAGCCGCGCCTGCTACGCAGTCGATCGCAGCCTGCGGCAGCGGCTACAGAGTCATGCTTTATATAGGGTTCGGGCAGTCGATGAACAAGTGCTCGAGGGCGAAACGCCGGGCCAGGTAGTCCCCCAGCGCCTGCACCCCGTAACGCTCGGTGGCGTGGTGGCCGGCGGCGATAAAACTGATGTCGTTTTCCCGGGCGCTGTGGAAGGTCTGCTCGGAGGCCTCGCCGCTCAGGTACAGGTCGACGCCGGCCTGCACCGCCTGATCGATGTAGCCCTGGCCGCCGCCGGTGCACCAGCCGACCCGCCGGATCATCTTGCTGCCTTCGACCACCAGCGGCTCGCGGCCCATCGCCTCCTGGACCTTGCGGGCAAAGTCCCGCGCGGTCATGGGCTCGGCGAGAGAACCAACCAGCCCGACGACTTTCAGGTTGTCCGGGTCCAGCGGGCCTTCCACGGTGATCTCCAGTTGCCGGGCCAACTGCACGTTGTTGCCAACGTCCGGGTGCAGATCCAGCGGCAGGTGATAGGCCAGCAGGCTGATATCGTGCTTGAGCAGGGTTTTCAGCCGGCGCTGCTTCATGCCGGTGATGCAGGGGTTCTCGCCTTTCCAGAAATAACCGTGATGCACCAGCACCAGGTCGGCGTTGGCCTCCACCGCGGCGTCGAGCAAGGCCTGGCTGGCCGTGACGCCGCTGACGATGCGCATCACCTGCGGCCGGCCTTCGACCTGCAGGCCGTTGGGGCAATAATCGGCGATTCGCGAACTGCCCAGGTAGCGGTCCGCTTCCTCTACCAGAGTGCTCAGGGCAACGGCCATAAAAGACTCCTAAATATCCCGTTCAGAGGCGCGCGCGGCCTCGTATAATGCGCGACATTATGGGCCGTCCCGAGCGGCCTGCAACCTCTCAGGATTTGCTCAATGCTCAAGGCTCTGCGTTTTTTTGGCTGGCCACTGTTGGCCGGCGTGCTTATCGCGTTGCTGATTATTCAGCGTTATCCACAGTGGGTCGGCCTGCCCAGCCTGGACGTCAACCTGCAGCAAGCTCCGCAAACCACGGCCCTGCGCCAGGGCCCGGTGTCCTATGCCGACGCGGTGACGATCGCCGCCCCGGCGGTGGTCAACCTGTACACCACCAAGGTCATCAACAAGCCGGCGCATCCGCTGTTCGAGGACCCGCAGTTCCGCCGCTTCTTCGGCGACAACCTGCCCAAGCAGCAGCGCATGGAGTCGAGCCTGGGTTCCGGGGTAATCATGAGCCCCGAAGGCTATCTGCTGACCAACAACCACGTGACCTCTGGCGCCGAACAGATAGTGGTGGCGCTCAAGGACGGTCGCGAGACCCTGGCCCACGTGATCGGCAGCGACCCGGAAACCGACCTGGCGGTGCTGAAGATCGACCTGAAGAACCTGCCTTCGATTACCGTGGGCCGCTCCGAAAACATCCGCGTCGGCGACGTGACCCTGGCCATCGGCAACCCGTTCGGCGTCGGCCAGACCGTGACCATGGGCATCATCAGCGCCACCGGGCGCAACCAGCTGGGCCTGAACAACTACGAAGACTTCATCCAGACCGACGCGGCAATCAACCCGGGTAACTCCGGCGGCGCGCTGGTGGATGCCAACGGCAACCTGACCGGGATCAACACCGCGATCTTCTCC
This sequence comes from Pseudomonas chlororaphis, assembly GCF_001921865.1. Lineage (GTDB taxonomy): Bacteria > Pseudomonadota > Gammaproteobacteria > Pseudomonadales > Pseudomonadaceae > Aquipseudomonas > Aquipseudomonas chlororaphis_D. The sequence goes on along the minus strand of NZ_MSCT01000005.1, from coordinate 287,609 downwards.
AAGTCCGGCGGCTCCCAGGGCATCGGTTTCGCCATCCCGATCAAGCTGGCCATGGACGTGATGAAGTCGATCATCGAACACGGCCAGGTGATTCGTGGCTGGCTGGGCATCGAAGTGCAGCCGCTGACCCAGGAGTTGGCTGAATCATTCGGCCTGGCCGGGCGCCCGGGAATCGTGGTGGCGGGGATTTTCCGCGACGGTCCGGCGCAGAAGGCCGGCATGCAGTTGGGTGACGTGATTCTCAGTATCGACGGCGAACCGGCTGGCGATGGCCGGCGCTCGATGAACCAGGTGGCGCGGATCAAGCCCAGCGACAAGGTCAACATCCAGGTGATGCGCAACGGCAAGGAGCTCAAGCTCACCGCCGAAATCGGCCTGCGCCCGCCACCGGCGCCGGTCAAGGAAGAACAGTAAAGGCATCGCGAGCCAGCTCGCTCCTACAGGAGCGCACTGGCTCGCGATAACGGTTTAAAGCTCGCCCAGACCGTCGATCAAGGCCTGGTTCTGCTCTGGCGTACCGATGCTGATCCGCAGGAACTGGGCAATCCGCTCCTGCTTGAAGTGCCGCACAATCACTCCCTGTTCCCGCAGCTTGGCCGCCAGGCCCGCCGCATCGTGCTTGGGATGACGGGCAAAGATGAAGTTGGCGGCCGACGGCAGCACCTCAAAACCCTTGGCTTGCAATTGCGCGACCACTTGCTCGCGGCTATCGATCACCAACTGGCAGGTCTTGGCGAAGTACTCGCGATCCTCGAACGCCGCGGCGGCGCCAACGATGGCCAAGCGGTCCAGCGGGTAAGAGTTGAAGCTGTTCTTGATCCGCTCCAGCGCCTCGATCAAGTCCGGGTGCCCCACCGCCAGACCGACTCGCAGACCGGCCAGCGAGCGCGACTTGGACAGGGTCTGGGTTACCAACAGGTTCGGATAGCGGTCCACCAGGCTGATGGCGGTTTCGCCACCGAAGTCGATGTAGGCCTCATCAACCACCACCACCGAATCCGGGCTGGCCTTGAGGATCAGCTCGATGGCCTCCAGGGCCAGCAGGCAACCGGTCGGCGCATTCGGGTTGGGGAAGATGATCCCGCCGTTCGGCCTGGCGTAGTCGGCCGGACGGATCTGGAACTGCTCGTCCAGCGGCAGCGCCTCGAAGCCGATGCCGTACAGGCCGCAATACACCGGGTAGAAGCTGTAGCTGATGTCCGGGAACAGCAGCGGCCGGTCGTGCTGCAACAAGCCGTGAAAGATGTGCGCCAGGACTTCGTCGGACCCGTTGCCGAGGAATACCTGGTTGCTCTGCACCCCGTAATACCTGGCCACCGCCTGCTTGAGCAGGTCGCTGTTGGGGTCCGGGTACAGTCGCAGGTTGTCGTTCAGCTCGGTCTGCATCGCCGCCAGGGCTTTGGGCGACGGGCCGTACGGGTTCTCGTTGGTGTTGAGCTTGACCAGCTTGGTCAGCTTCGGTTGTTCGCCCGGCACGTAAGGCACCAGGTCCTTGACGAACGCACTCCAGAATTTACTCATGCTTATTGCCCCTGTTCCTGGTCGGCGACGATGCGGTACTCCGCGCTGCGGGCGTGGGCGGTCAGCGACTCGCCGCGAGCCAGCACCGACGCGGTCTTGCCCAGTTCGGAAGCGCCCTGCTCCGAGCAGAAAATGATCGACGAACGTTTCTGGAAGTCATACACGCCCAGCGGCGAGGAGAAGCGCGCCGTACCGGACGTCGGCAATACGTGGTTGGGACCGGCGCAGTAGTCGCCCAGGGCCTCGGAAGTGTGGCGGCCCATGAAGATCGCGCCGGCGTGGCGGATCTGCGGCAGCCAGGCATGCGGATCGGCGACGGACAACTCCAGGTGCTCCGGGGCAATGCGGTTGGCCACTTCGATGGCCTGCTGCATGTCGCGGACCTGGATCAGCGCGCCGCGGCCATTGATCGAGGTCTTGATGATTTCCGCGCGCTCCATGGTCGGCAGCAGCTTGTCGATGCTGGCAGCGACCCGGTCGAGGAAAGCGGCGTCCGGGCTGACCAGGATCGCCTGGGCGTCTTCGTCGTGCTCGGCCTGGGAAAACAGGTCCATGGCGATCCAGTCCGGATCGGTCTGGCCGTCGCACACCACGAGGATTTCCGAAGGACCGGCGATCATGTCGATGCCGACCTGGCCGAACACGTGGCGCTTGGCGGTGGCCACATAGATGTTGCCCGGACCGACCACCTTGTCCACCTGCGGCACGCTTTCAGTGCCATAGGCCAGGGCGGCCACGGCCTGGGCGCCGCCAATGGTGAACACGCGGTCGACGCCGGCGATGCAGGCCGCGGCCAGCACCAGCTCGTTGACTTCGCCACGCGGGGTCGGCACCACCATCACCACCTCGGCGACACCGGCCACCTTGGCCGGGATGGCATTCATCAGCACCGAAGACGGATAGGACGCCTTGCCGCCCGGCACGTACAGGCCGGCGCGGTCCAGCGGCGTGACCTTCTGGCCCAGCACCGTGCCATCGGCCTCGGTGTAGCTCCAGGAATCCTGCTTCTGTTTTTCGTGGTAGCTGCGCACCCGCGCCGCGGCTTTTTCCAGGGCTTCGCGCTGGGCCACGGTGATCCGGGTCAGGGCCAGCTCCAGGCGCTCGCGCGGCAGGATCAAGTCGGCCATCGAGGCCACTTGCAAGCCGTCGAAGCGCTGGGTGAACTCCACCAGCGCCGCGTCGCCGCGTTCGCGCACGGCCTTGATGATGTCCAGCACCCGCTGATTGACCGAGTCGTCAGACACACTTTCCCAGCTCAGCAGATGATCCAGATGATGCGCGAAATCCGGGTCAGCAGCGTTGAGTCGGGCAATTGCAGTGGGAGCGGTCATAGCGAGGGCCTCATTGAATGGCTAATGCTCAGGCGCCCTAAGCTACCAGTCCATTCGCGCGGGCACCTGAGAAAATTGGCTATGACACGGATAGACGGGCGCGGCTCGCGCCGCGCGAGTGAATCAACCGCGGTGTCGCGACTCCACTGCTTTGCGCAGGGTGTCGATCAGGGCCTGGATGCGGGCGTGCTGCATTTTCATGGAGGCCTTGTTGACCACCAGGCGGGAGCTGATCATGGAAATCAGCTCCTGGGGCTCCAGGCCGTTGGCCCGCAGGGTGTTGCCGGTATCGACCACGTCGATGATCTTGTCCGCCAGACCGATCAGCGGCGCCAGCTCCATCGAGCCGTACAGCTTGATGATGTCGACCTGGCGGCCCTGCTCGGCATAGTAACGCTTGGCAACGTTGACGAACTTGGTGGCTACGCGCAGGCGCCCCTTGGGCTCGACCGCGCCGATAGCGCCGGCGGTCATCAGCTTGCACTGGGCGATCTGCAGGTCCAGCGGCTCGTACAGGCCCTGGCCGCCGTATTCCATCAGCACATCTTTACCGGCCACGCCGAGATCGGCGGCACCATGCTCGACATAGGTCGGCACATCGGTGGCGCGCACGATCAGCAAGCGCACATCGGCCTGGGTCGTGGGGATGATCAGCTTGCGGCTCTTGTCCGGATTCTCGGTTGGCACAATGCCGGCTTCAGCCAGAAGCGGCAGGGTGTCATCAAGGATGCGGCCCTTGGACAGTGCGATGGTCAACATGGGAAACGTAAGTCCTTATCAGGATACTCATGCCCGGTCGCAAACGGCGCCAGACACGCATCGAGCCTGAACACAGGCTCGACTTGGAACGAAACCTTCGGGCACGTCCTTGTGCCCATCGCGCAAACTAGCCCGGTACGCGGCGGATCTTGGCGCCGAGCATCTGCAGTTTTTCCTCGATGCACTCGTAACCACGGTCGATGTGGTAGATGCGATCGATCAGGGTGTCGTCGTCGGCGACCAGCGCCGAGATCACCAGGCTGGCCGAAGCCCGCAGGTCGGTGGCCATCACTGGCGCGCCCTTGAGTTTCTCGGTGCCGGTCACGATGGCGGTATTGCCCTCGACCTGGATCTTCGCGCCCATGCGGTGCAGCTCGTAGACATGCATGAAGCGGTTTTCGAAGATGGTCTCGATCACCGCGCCAGTGCCTTCGGCAATGGCGTTGAGGGAGATGAACTGGGCCTGCATGTCGGTCGGGAACGCCGGGTACGGCGCGGTACGCACGTTGACCGCCTTCGGACGCTTGCCGTGCATGTTCAGCTCGATCCAGTCCTCGCCGGTGGTGACTTCGGCACCGGATTCCTTGAGTTTTTCCAGGACGGCTTCAAGGATGGTCGGATCGGTGTCCTTGACCTTCACGCGGCCGCCGGTGACGGCGGCGGCGACCAGGTAGGTACCGGTTTCGATACGGTCGGGCATGACCTTGTAGGTCGCCGAGTGCAGACGCTCCACACCGTCGATAGTGATGGTGTCGGTACCGGCGCCGGAAACCTTGGCGCCCATGGCGTTGAGGAAGTTCGCCAGGTCGACCACTTCAGGTTCGCGAGCGGCGTTCTGCAACACGCTGCGGCCTTTGGCCAGGGCAGCGGCCATCATGATGTTCTCGGTACCGGTCACACTCACGGTATCGAAGAAGAAATGCGCCCCGCGCAGGCCGCCTTCAGGCGCCTTGGCCTTGATGTAGCCACCTTCCACGTCGATCACCGCGCCCATGGCTTCCAGGCCGCGGATGTGCAGGTCGACCGGGCGCGAACCGATGGCGCAACCGCCAGGCAACGCAACTTCGGCTTCGCCGAAACGGGCAACCATCGGCCCCAGGACCAGGATCGAGGCGCGCATGGTCTTGACCAGCTCGTACGGTGCGATCAGGGTCTTGATGGTGCGCGGGTCGATTTCGACGCTGAGCTTCTCGTCGATCACCGGCTCGATGCCCATGCGGCCGAACAGCTCGATCATGGTGGTGATGTCGTGCAGGTGCGGCAGGTTGGCGACCGTCACCGGGCCATCGCACAGCAGGGTTGCAGCCAGAATCGGCAGGGCAGAGTTCTTTGCCCCGGAAATGCGGATTTCGCCATCAAGACGAACGCCGCCGGTAATAATCAATTTATCCATAAGAATCTCGACGCCCTTGGGCTCAGGTGCGCTCGGCCCAGGCCGCGCTGCTGAAAAATTTCATAGTGACCGCGTGGATGCTGCCATCGGCGATCCATGGGTTCAAATGGGCATAGATGCTCTGCTGACGCTTGACCGGACTCAAGGCCACGAGTTCGTCACTGATTACGTTCAGCTGAAAGTTGCAGCCTTCGCCCTCAACTTCTACCTGCACTGATGACAGAGTCTCGGACAGCTTTCCTTCAAGGAAGCTCTTCACTTCGTTGGCCTGCATGCTCAACCTCAATCGGCGCCCTGTGCGCGCGGGTCGGACATCATACAAAAAAGCCCCGCGCCTGCGAACCCCGCATAGCAGGACTCTGACGGGGGGCTTTCTGTCGATGGGTGGTTAAGGATGCGCCAGAATCTCGGTCAAACCGGAAACCTCGGCGATTTCGCGCATGTCCTCGGGCAAGGCGCGGATACTGACCGCCTTGCCGGCCGCCGCCGCATCACGCATGAAGGCCAGCAGCAACGACAAACCAACGCTGCTGGACTTCTCTACCGCCGAACAATCGAGCACCAGCGCCGCGGCCTGGCTGGAGGCGATCAGGGTTTGCCCCTGCTTGCGCAGGCCCGGGCCGGAGCGATAGTCCAGCACACCGCTGATCAACAGTTCGCCGGGCTCTCCCAGACGGACGGCCGACTCGCTCATTGCGTGACCTTCTCTGCGGCGTTTTCGCTGGCTTGCTTGGCCTTGGCCACTTCGCCCGCCCAGTTGTTGATGGTCTTGTCCAGATCGTTGCCGTTGCGCTGCATGGCATCGGAGAACTGATCACGGAACAGCTTGCCGATATTGATGCCGTTGATGATCACGTTGCGCAGCTTCCACTCGCCATTGATCTTCTCCAGCGTGTACGACACGGGATAGACCGCGCCGTTGCTGCCTTTGACCGTCATGCCGACGCTGGTGCGATCGCCCGACTCATCCCGCGGAGGATCGACGACGATGCCCTGGTTGTTGTACTCCAGCAAGGCATTGCCATAGAACTGGAACAGCCCCCTCTTGAAGTTTTCCTCGAAGGTACGCATTTGCTGCGGCGTGGCTTTGCGCGAGTACTTGACCGTCATGATGCTCTTGGAAATACCTTCGGCATCCACGACGGGCCCGACGATACTGTTAAGCGCCGCATAGAAGTCCTGCGGGTCCTGCTTGTACTTTTCTTTGTTGGCGGCCAGGTCTGCCAGCAGACGGCTGGTGGTGTCCTGGACCAGATCATGCGCGGAAGGTGCCGCCACGGCGCTAGCCATCAACGGCAACGCCGCCAGTAACACCAACAGGCTACGTCGCAAGGTAGAGATCATGAAAAACTCCTCATTTAGCGTCTTTGCTAACGGTATTGAGCAGGAACTTACCGATCAGGTCCTCAAGTACCAGTGAAGACTGGGTGTCATGGATGGTCCCGCCATCCTTGAGCAACGTGTCTTCGCCGCCGACGCTCAAGCCAATGTATTTCTCGCCGAGCAGCCCAGCGGTCAGGATAGATGCAGTGGAGTCGGTCGGTAGGTTATCTACGCGCTTTTCCAACTGCAGCGTGACCCGACCGGTGAAACTGTCGCGGTCCAGATCGATAGCCGTGACCTTGCCGATGGTCACACCGGCCATGGTCACTTTAGCTCTGACCGTCAAACCGGCGATATTGTCGAAATAAGCATAAAGTTTATAAGTATCGGTGCTCGAGGTCGGGGACAAGCCACTGACCCGCAAGGCAAGCAACAGCAAAGCCAGGATGCCAGCCAGCAGGAAAAGGCCGACACCGATTTCCAGGGTGCGGTTTTGCATCAGAAATCTCCAAACATCAAGGCGGTCAGAATAAAGTCCAGGCCGAGTACGGCCAACGAGGCGTACACAACGGTCTTGGTAGTGGCACGACTGATCCCCTCTGAAGTGGGCTCGCAGTCATAGCCTTGGAATACGGCGATCCAGGTCACGACAAAGGCGAAGACGATGCTCTTGATAATGCCATTGAGCACGTCGGCGCTGAACGTCACGCTGTTTTGCATGTTCGACCAGTAGGAGCCGTCATAGACACCCAGCCAGTCGACCGCCACCCACGAACCGCCCCAGATACCCACCACGCTGAAGATCATCGCCAGCAACGGCAGGGAAATGAAACCGGCCCACAGGCGGGGCGCGACAATGTATTTGAGCGGGTCGACACCGATCATCTCCAGGCTGGAGAGCTGCTCGGTAGCCTTCATGTTGCCGATTTCCGCGGTCAGCGCCGAGCCGGCACGACCGGCGAAGAGCAATGCCGTGACCACCGGCCCCAGTTCACGCAGCAGGGTCAGGGCCACCATCTGCCCCACCGCCTGCTCCGAACCGTAGCTAGACAGGATATTGAAGCCCTGCAACGCCAGGACCATGCCGATGAACACCCCGGAGACCACGATGATCACCAGGGACATCACGCCCACCGAATGCAGCTGCTTGACCAGCAGGCCGAAGCTGCCGCCCACCCGGCCGCGGCCGAACAACACATGAAACAGCATCAGGCTCGAACGGCCGAGCACCGCGAGAACGTCGATGCCCGAGTGGCCGAACAGACGGATCCGCTCCAGTAAAGATACTTTGCGCATCAGCGCTTCCCCAGAAGATCTGCGCGGTAATCCGGCGCTGGAAAGTGAAAGGGTACCGGGCCGTCGGGGTCACCCTTCATGAACTGACGGATCCGCGGGTTATCGGACCCCATCAATTCGTCGGGAGTGCCCTGCCCCAGCACCTGGCCGTCGCCCACGACATAGATGTAGTCGGCGATGCTCGCGGTTTCCGCCAGATCGTGGGAAACCACGATACTGGTGATACCCAGCGCATCGTTGAGCAGGCGGATCAGGCGTACCAGCACGCCCATGGCGATCGGGTCCTGGCCTACGAACGGCTCGTCGTACATAAGGATCTGCGGGTCCAGGGCGATGGCCCGGGCCAGCGCCACGCGACGCTTCATACCGCCTGACAACTCGTCGGGCATCAGGTCGATGGCACCGCGCAAGCCGACCGCCTGCAACTTGAGCAGGACAATATCGCGGATCATTTCATCCGGCAGCTCGGTATGCACGCGCAACGGAAAGGCAACGTTCTCGAACACATCCAGATCGGTGAACAGCGCGCCGCTCTGAAACAGCACGCCCATCTGCTTGCGGGCGTCGAACAGGTCCCCGCGCGACAACTTGGGCAGGTTCTGGCCATTGACCCAGACTTCGCCGCTGCTGGGACGCAGTTGCGCGCCCATCAACCGCAAGAGCGTGGTCTTGCCGCAGCCGGAAGGCCCCATGATGCCGGTGACCTTGCCCCGCGGAATACGGATATCGACATTATTGAAGATGCTGCGCGCACCGCGCTTGAAGGACAGTCCCTTCAGCTCGACCGCGTAGGCGTTATCGGCACTCATCTAAACTCCTTGCGATGCAGCCTCTCACTCGGACGCTTGGCTCCCTGCCGGGAGTACATGCACCCAGGGCAGGCCGAACTGGCGGCGAACTATATCACTGCTGATACGGAGCCCCCAAGGCCGAAGCCACCCATGTTCAGGATCACGACAGGCTAAAACGGGCTTTACAGAACAATTCCGGGCTATAGAAGGTCAAAGGCTGACGAACTTGCGTGAGGGAATCGATCATTACCGCTATAATCGCCGCCTTTTCATCAGGCTATACGATTTCTGACATGAGCCAATCCAGCGACCTGATTCAATCGGCACAACGCACCATCCGCCTCGAGATAGAAGCCGTAGAAGGCTTGCTGCCCTATATCGACGCAGATTTCGTACGCGCTTGCGAGATGATTCTGGCCAGCAAAGGCCGCGTCGTAGTGGTCGGCATGGGCAAGTCCGGGCATATCGGCAACAAGATCGCCGCCACCCTGGCCAGCACCGGCACCACCGCGTTTTTCGTCCATCCAGCCGAGGCCAGCCATGGCGACATGGGCATGATCACCCGCGACGACGTGATCCTGGCCCTGTCCAACTCCGGCTCGACTAACGAAATCGTGACCCTCTTGCCTCTGATCAAGCGCCTGGGCATCCAGTTGATCAGCATCACCGGCAATCCCGATTCGCCGCTGGCCAAGGCCGCCGAGGTCAACCTCAATGTCCAGGTCGAGCAGGAAGCCTGCCCGCTGAACCTGGCTCCGACCTCCTCGACCACCGCCGCCCTGGTCATGGGCGACGCCCTGGCTGTGGCGCTGCTCGAAGCCCGCGGTTTCACCGCCGAAGACTTCGCCTTTTCCCACCCGGGCGGCGCCCTGGGCCGCCGCCTGCTGCTGAAGGTCGAGAACGTCATGCATGCCGGCGAACAACTGCCGCAGGTCCAACGGGGCACGCTGCTCAAGGACGCCCTGATGGAAATGACCCGCAAGGGCCTGGGCATGACTGTCATTGTCGAAACCGACGGCCGCCTGGCCGGGGTTTTCACCGACGGTGACCTGCGCCGAACCCTGGACCGCACCATCGACATCCATCACACCACCATCGATGAAGTCATGACCCTTCACGGCAAGACCGCCCGCGCCGAAATGCTGGCGGCCGAAGCCCTGAAAATCATGGAAGACAATCGAATCAACGCACTGGTCGTGGTGGACGCCGAGGACCGCCCGATCGGCGCCTTCAACCTGTCCGACCTGTTGCGCGCGGGAGTCATGTAATGAGCACGGATCTGCTGCAACGCGGCAAGAACATCAAGCTGGCGGTATTCGATGTCGACGGCGTACTGACCGACGGTCGCCTGTACTTCCTCGAAGACGGCAGCGAGTTCAAGACCTTCAACACCCTCGACGGCCAGGGCATCAAGATGCTGATGGCCGCGGGCGTGCAGACGGCAATCATCAGCGGCCGCAAGACGCCGGTGGTCGAACGCCGGGCGAAAAACCTGGGGATTCCCCACCTGTTCCAGGGCCGCGAAGACAAACTGGTGGTGCTGGACGGGCTTCTTGCCCAACTGGGCCTAAGCTATGAGCAGGTCGCCTACCTGGGCGACGACCTGCCGGACCTGCCGGTGATCCGCCGGGTCGGCCTGGGCATGGCGGTCGCCAATGCCGCCGGTTTTGTCCGCGAACACGCCCATGGCATCACCCAGGCCCGTGGCGGCGAAGGCGCCGCCCGCGAGTTCTGCGAACTGATCCTGCGCGCCCAAGGCAGCCTTGAAGCGGCCCACGCCGCCTACTTATAGAGCCTCCCATGCTGAGCAAAAAGATTCGCAACATCCTGATCTTCGGCATCATCACCGTGCTGTTCCTGGCGGTGGGGTACTGGAATATCAGCCCGGAACGCTTCCTCGACAAGCCGGTCGCGCAAGTCGACGAAAGCGCCATCGACTACTACGCCATCAACGCCCATAGCGTGCAGTACCTGCCTGACGGCGGACTGCAATACGACATGACGGCCGACAAGGTAGAGCACCTCAAGGCCAGCGAGGTGACGCTCTTGACCAACCCGGACCTGCACATGTATCGCGGCAGCGCTTTCCCCTGGCACGTCCAGAGCAAGCGCGGCGAAGTCAACCCGGACGGCACCCAGGTCGAGCTGATCGACTCGGTGCGGGTTGCCCGCACCGACGAGAAAAATCGCGACCTGCTGATCACCACGACCCGCATGACAGTATTCCCGCAGAAGCAATATGCGCAGACCGATCAAGACGTTAGAATCGACGGCGCCGGCGGCGTGACGACTGGCAAGGGAATGAAAGCGTATTTGAAAGAAGGCAGGATGAACCTGCTATCGAACGTAAGAGGACAGTATGAGGCTCGTTAAAACCCTCCCTATTTTGCTCGGCCTGAGCGCAGCACTGGGAAGCGTGAGCGCCTGGGCTCTGCCGAACGATAGCCAGCAACCGATCCGCATCCAGGCCGACGACGCGCAACTGGACGACAAGAACGGCGTAGCCACTTACCGCGGCGATGTGATCATCACCCAGGGCTCGATGAAGGTCACCGGCAACACCGTGACCATCACCCGCACCCAGTCCGGCGACATCGACGTGGTGACTTCGGTGGGCAACCTGGCCTACTTCGAACAGATCCAGACCCAGGGCGACACCAAGCCTGTCCAGGGCTACGGCGTGACCATCCAGTACCACGCCGCGCAAAACCGCGTCGTGCTGATCGACCGCGCCAAGGTCATCGACAAGGACGGCAACATCACCCAGGGTGAGAAAATCGTCTACGACACGAATAAAAAGCTGGCCAGCGCCGGCCGCGCTACCGGTAGCAAGGTGACCGAGTCGCGCCCACGGATCGACATGGTCATCCAGCCGAAAAAGAAAACCGACGAGCAAAAGGCCCAGTAATGGCAACTCTGAAAGCCCAGCACCTGGCCAAGAGCTACAAGAGCCGCCAGGTCGTGCGTGACGTCAGCCTGTCTATCGACAGCGGCCAGATCGTCGGCCTGCTCGGCCCCAACGGCGCCGGCAAGACCACCTGCTTCTACATGATCGTCGGCCTGGTCCAGGCCGATCAGGGACGCATCCTGATCGACGACCTGGATGTCAGCCACCAGCCGATGCACGGTCGCGCCCGAGCCGGGATCGGCTATCTGCCCCAGGAAGCCTCGATCTTCCGCAAGCTTTCGGTGGCCGACAACATCATGGCCATCCTCGAGACCCGCAAGGAACTCGACAAGGCCGGCCGTCGCCAGGAACTGGAAGGCCTGCTGCAGGAATTCCACATCAACCACATTCGCGACAACCTCGGCATGAGCCTCTCCGGCGGTGAACGTCGCCGCGTGGAAATCGCCCGTGCACTGGCCACCGCGCCCAAGTTCATCCTGCTCGACGAACCCTTCGCCGGCGTGGACCCGATCTCGGTAGGCGACATCAAGCAGATCATTCACCACCTGAAGGCCAAGGGCATCGGCGTGCTCATCACTGACCACAACGTCCGTGAAACCCTGGACATCTGCGAAACCGCCTACATCGTCAACGATGGCCAGCTGATCGCCGAAGGCGACGCCGAAACCATCCTCGCCAACGATCTGGTCAAGGAAGTGTATCTGGGCCATGAGTTCCGCCTGTAAGCCCTGAGGTGTTTGGCTGGTCGCCAGAGCGCCTGCCCCAATAAAACCCTGCTGTTTTTATTGTTACAGCGCTCTAGGCAAACACTTCAGTTTCAGGCATATAATTTGCTTATGTTTGGCGCTCACGCGCCCTGTAGTGGATGGCGCATGTGCGCCGGCGAATAAGGTGTTAAGCCCCTGCCATGAAACCATCGCTAGTCCTCAGAATGGGCCAGCAGCTGACGATGACACCGCAGCTGCAACAGGCCATCCGCCTGCTCCAATTGTCGACCCTGGACCTGCAACAGGAAATCCAGGAGGCCCTGGAGTCCAACCCGATGCTCGAGCGCCAGGAAGAAGGCGACGACTTCGACAACACCGACCCGCTGGCCGACAACCCCGAGCAGAAACCCAACACCGATATCCAGGAAACCTCCTACCAGGAAGCCGCCCCGACGGTGGACAACCTCGAGGACGGCGAATGGAACGAACGCATTCCCAACGACCTGCCGGTCGACACCGCTTGGGAAGACGTCTACCAGACCAGCGCCAGCAGCCTGCCGAGCAACGATGACGACGAGTGGGACTTCACCACCCGTACATCGGCCGGCGAAAGCCTGCAGAGCCACCTGCTCTGGCAGCTCAACCTGGCGCCCATGTCCGACACCGATCGCCTGATCGCCGTGACCCTGATCGACTGCATCAACAATCAGGGCTACCTGGACGAGACCCTCGAGGAGATCCTCGACGCCTTCGACCCGGAGCTGGACATCGAACTCGACGAAATCGAGGCCGTCCTGCACCGCATCCAGCAATTCGAACCGGCCGGCATCGGCGCCCGCAACCTCGGCGAATGCCTGCTGCTGCAACTGCGCCAGTTGCCCGCCAAGACCCCGTGGCTGGCGGAGGCCAAACGCCTGGTCACCGACTTCATCGACTTGCTTGGCAGCCGCGACTACAGCCAGCTGATGCGCCGCATGAAACTCAAGGAAGACGAGCTACGCCAGGTCATCGAGCTGGTGCAGAGCCTCAACCCGCGCCCGGGCTCGCAAATCGAATCCACCGAAGCCGAATACGTGGTCCCCGACGTCATTGTGCGCAAGGACAACGAACGCTGGTTGGTAGAGCTGAACCAGGAGTCCGTGCCGCGCTTGCGCGTCAACCCGCAATACGCCGGCTTCGTGCGGCGCGCCGACACCAGCGCCGACAACACCTTCATGCGCAATCAGTTGCAGGAAGCCCGCTGGTTCATCAAGAGCCTGCAGAGCCGCAACGAAACCCTGATGAAAGTCGCCACCCAGATCGTCGAGCATCAGCGCGGCTTCCTCGAGTACGGCGACGAGGCGATGAAACCCCTGGTCCTGCATGACATCGCCGAAGCGGTCGGCATGCACGAATCGACGATTTCACGGGTCACCACGCAGAAATTCATGCATACCCCACGGGGCATTTATGAACTGAAATACTTTTTCTCCAGCCACGTAAGTACCTCCGAAGGCGGTGAATGCTCGTCCACGGCGATCCGCGCGATCATCAAGAAACTGGTCGCCGCGGAAAATCAGAAAAAGCCGTTGAGCGACAGCAAGATCGCTGGTTTACTGGAGGCACAAGGCATTCAGGTAGCCCGTCGTACCGTCGCCAAGTACCGCGAATCCCTTGGGATCGCGCCTTCCAGCGAACGGAAGCGGTTGATGTAGCCGCCGGGCTCGCCACAGCGTTCCAGTGGCAGGTCAATCGACCTGCCGCTTTATGCACTGGCAACGAAGGAGAAGCTGTATGCAAGTCAACATCAGTGGACACCAACTGGAAGTGACCGAACCTCTGCGCGCTTACATCGGCGAAAAACTCGACCGACTGGAGCGGCACTTTGACAAGATTACCAATGTGCAGGTAACGCTGGCCGTCGAGAAACTGAAGCAGAAAATCGAGGCCACGCTGCACATCCACGGTGGGGAAGTCGTCGCGAACGCAGAACATGACGACATGTATGCCGCAATCGACTTGCTCACGGACAAGCTTGACCGCCAACTGAAAAAGCATAAGGAAAAGCAACTCCACCTTCTCCAAGGCACGGGTCGCTAATACTCCCCTCCCATGATCCGACTTGAAAGCATCCTGACCCCCGGCCGTTCCCTGGTGAACGTGCCGGGCGGCAGTAAAAAACGCGCCCTCGAACAAATTGCCAACCTGATCAGCCGCGAAGTGCCTGATCTGGAGATGCAAGATGTCTTCGAAAGCCTGATTGCCCGTGAAAAACTCGGTTCCACCGGTTTCGGCAACGGCATCGCCATTCCACACTGTCGCCTCAAAGGCTGCGAGTCGCCCATCAGTGCCCTGATGCACCTGGACGCTCCCATCGATTTCGACGCCATCGACGGCGCCCCGGTCGACCTGCTGTTCGTGCTGCTGGTCCCGGAAGCCGCCACCGATGCTCACCTGGAACTGCTTCGGCAGATCGCCAGCATGCTGGACCGCAAGGAGGTGCGCGACAAGCTGCGTAGCGCCACCAGCAACGAAGCGCTGTACAACGTCGTCCTGAACGAGCAGAACGGTCAGTAGCCATGCGTTTGATCATCGTCAGCGGCCGTTCCGGCTCAGGTAAAAGCACCGCCCTCGATGTTCTCGAGGACAGCGGCTACTACTGCATCGACAACCTGCCGGCCGGGCTGTTGCCCGAACTGGCCGAGCGCGCGCTGATCCACACTGAACTGGCGCAACCGCTGGTCGCCGTATCGATCGATGCCCGCAACCTGCCAAGCCACCTGTCGCGTTTCCCCGAACTGCTTGAGGAAGTGCGCAGCCGGCATATCCAGTGCGATGTGCTGTACCTGGACGCCGACGAAGAAACCCTGCTCAAGCGTTTTTCGGAAACCCGCCGCCGGCACCCCCTGAGCAACAACAACCGCTCGCTGGCCGAAGCGATCCAGGACGAAAGCCACTTGCTGGGCCCGATCGCCGACCTCGCCGACCTCAAGGTCAACACCACCAACCTGAACCTGTATCAACTGCGCGACACCATCAAGCTGCGCCTGTTGAACCAGCCGGAGCCGGGCACCGCCTTTCTGGTGGAGTCTTTCGGGTTCAAGCGGGGCATGCCCGTCGACGCCGACCTGGTGTTCGATGTGCGGTGCCTGCCCAATCCGTACTGGAAACCCGAGCTGCGTGCCCAATCCGGGCTCGACCAGCCGGTTGCCGAATACCTGGCTGCCCAGCCGGATGTCGAGGAAATGTTCCAGGACATTTCCAGCTACCTGCTGAAATGGTTGCCGCGGTTTGCCGCCAGCAACCGCGCCTACGTCACTATTGCCATCGGCTGCACGGGTGGCCACCACCGCTCGGTCTACCTGACCGAACGCCTGGGCCAAGTCCTGCAGAAGTCCCTGAAGAACGTCCAGGTCCGCCACCGCGACCTCAGCTGAAAGGATCTACCCCGCGATGCCTGCTCTGGAAATTGAAATCATCAACAAACTGGGCCTGCATGCCCGTGCCTCGGCAAAGTTCGTCGGCGTGGCCGGTCAATTTCCTTGCCAGATTCGCGCCGGCAGGACGCCGGAGTCGATGGTCGACGGCAAGAGCATCATGGCAATGATGATGCTGGCCGCCGGCAAGGGCACCCGGATTCATCTGAAAACCGAAGGCGAGCAGGAACAGGAAGCGCTGGATGCTCTGGCAGCATTGATCAATAACTTCTTCGACGAAGGCGAGTAAGTCGGCAGGGCAACCCTGCCGAAAGGCACTCAGGCGAGTGCCGTATCCATCACCATCATCAGGCAAAAGCCGACACACAACCCCAGGCTCGCCAGCTTTTCGTGACCGTTGCGCCGCGATTCCGGGATCACTTCATGGGTCACCACCAACAGCATCGCCCCCGCAGCCAGCGCCAGCCCCAACGGCAGCAGCATCTCGGCCAGGCTCACCAGCCAGGCACAGAGCAAAGCGAACACCGGCTCGACCAGGCCTGACGCGGCGCCAATCAGGAACGCCTTGACCCTGGACATGCCGGCGCCCGCCAGCACCAGGGCAATCACCAGGCCTTCCGGCACATCCTGCAAGGCGATCCCCATGGCTAGGCTGTCCGCCTCCGGCATGCCGCCGCCCGCGGAAACGCCCACGGCCATGCCCTCGGGAATGTTGTGGGCGATGATGGCAAACACGAACAACCAGATTCGCGGCGGGATGACCGGATGCTCCAGGGTGCCCACCAAGGCCTCCGGGTTGCCCGCCGACACCTTGCGGTCCACCAGGAACAGGGCGAAAGCCCCGAGCATGATGCCGAAACTGATCAGCCCACTCGACGCCCAGGCCGACAAGCCGAGGTTTTCCGCCGCGGCGATCCCCGGCACGATCAGCGAAAACGCCGTCGCCGCCAGCATCACCCCGGCCCCGAACCCCAGCAAGGTATCACTCAGCGCCACCGGCATCTTACGAATGACCAATACCGGCACTGCTCCCAGCGCGGTTCCCAGGGCGCAGATCGCCCCGCCCTGCAATGCACGCAGCAGGCGCGGCTCCAGGTCCAGCCAAGACAAGGCCTGGGCCACCAGCAGCGCGGTACCGGCCAACAGCAACAGCGAACCGAATGCGTAGCGAAACATCCGTCCGCTGCTGATCGTCAGTGTTTCAGTGCCCATAGTCAGCCTTAGATCTTTTTATAGGAGGGAGCTCAAACCAGCGCGGCCTGATAGCGCTGAGCGACTTCAGGCCAATTGATCACGTTGTAGAACGCGTTGATGTATTCCGGCCGCCGGTTCTGATAACGCAGGTAATACGCGTGTTCCCACACATCCAGCCCCAGGATCGGGGTGTTGCCGTTCATCAACGGGCTGTCCTGGTTACCGCTGCTCTCGACCACCAGGGTCTTTTGCGGCGTCACGCTGAGCCAGGCCCAGCCGCTGCCGAAACGGGTGAGCGCAGCCTTGGTAAAGGCTTCCTTGAAACTCTCGAAACCGCCCAACTGCTCCTCGATCGCCTTGGCCAGCGCACCGTCCGGCTTGCCTCCGCCGGTCGGCGCCATCACCGCCCAGAACAACGAGTGGTTGGCATGTCCGCCGCCCTGGTTGATCACCGCGGCCCGCAGCTTCTCCGGCAATTGCTGGACCCCGGCCACCAGCCGTTCCACCGACCACCCTGCCCATTCAGTGCCCTCCACGGCCGCGTTGAGGTTGTTGATATAGGTCTGGTGGTGCTTGGTGTAGTGAATTTCCATGGTCTGCGCATCGATATGCGGTTCCAGGGCGTCGTAGGCGTAGGGCAATGCAGGCAAGGTAAAGGACATTTCAATGTGCTCCGTAATGAGGGGCATTCGGGGTCGCGGTGCCGGAAGTCGATTGCGCGACATTGCTTTCCAGCAGGCGGTGAGTCCGGGGGTATTCACCGTGCTCACTGATGAAGTTGAGCAACCCGACGTAGGTCTTGCTGCTCTGGCGCAGCGCGGCTTCGCGCAGCGCCGGCGCCAGGCGGCTGTCCTGCATGGCCTGCAACAGCCGCTGGTGGATGGCGCAAAGGTATTCAGCGCTCTCCTCGGGCTGGTTCAGGCGCAGGTGCAGGTCCGCCAGGTTGTGATGGGAAATGACACAGGCGGCCACCGCTTCGTCGGCATCGCTCCAGCGCTCGAACAACACTTGCGCCAGGGCCAGGGCCTGCAAGTAATACTCGCGGGCGTCCACCAGGTCGCCCTGCATGAAGAAACGGTTTGCCCTTTCGATCGTGCGTTTCCAGTGCTCCATGGTGAACCTCCAAAGCAGTGTCGGGATTTACACGCCGCCCGCGGTGAGTTTTTCCGGATCGAGCAGGATCTCCAGCTGGCTGCGCGACAGGTCGGTATGCTCCAGCGCCACGTCGATCACCGGCCGCCCCTGCTTGTAGGCGGTCTTGGCGATTTCGGCGGCTTTCTGGTAACCGATGATCGGGTTGAGCGCCGTGACCAGGATCGGATTGCGCGACAGCGCTTCCTTGAGCTTGGGCTCGTTGACCTTGAAGCTGGCGATGGCCTTGTCCGCCAGCAGGCGGCTGGAATTGGCCAGCAACTCGATGCTGCTCAACAGGTTCTGGGCGATGATCGGCAGCATGACGTTCAGCTCGAAGTTACCCGACTGACCCGCCACCGTGATCGTCGTGTCGTTGCCGATCACCTGGGCCGCGACCATCGCCGTGGCTTCCGGAATCACCGGGTTGACCTTGCCCGGCATGATCGACGAGCCCGGTTGCAGCCCTTCCAGCTCGATCTCGCCGAGGCCGGCCAATGGCCCGGAGTTCATCCAGCGCAGGTCATTGGCAATCTTCATCAAGGTGACGGCAATGGCCTTGAGCTGGCCCGAGACCGCCACAGCGGTGTCCTGGGAGCCGATCAGGGCGAACAGGTTCTTGCCCGGGGTGAACTGCACCCGGGTCAGGCTGCTCAACTGATGGCTGAAGCCAGCAGCGAACTGCGGGTGGGCGTTGATCCCGGTACCCACCGCCGTACCGCCCTGGGCCAGGGATTGCAGGCTCGGTAGCAAGTCCTGCAGGTGGCCGATATTGGCCTTGAGCTGTTGCGCCCAGCCTTCCAGGACCTGGCTCATGCGAACCGGCATCGCGTCCATCAGGTGGGTTCGCCCGGTCTTGATGAACGGATGCACCTCGACCGCCTTGTGCTCGACGACCTGCACCAGATGCACCAGCGCCGGCAGCAATTGTTCATGCAGGCTCAGGGCAGCGCTGACGTGAATGGTGGTGGGAATGATGTCGTTGCTGCTCTGCCCGCAGTTCACATGATCGTTCGGGTTGACCGGCTCGCCGAGCAGGCGGCTGGCCAGGGTGGCGATGACTTCGTTGGCGTTCATGTTGGAACTGGTGCCGGAACCGGTCTGGAAGATATCCACCGGGAAATGCTGCATGAAGTCGCCTTCCAGCAGGCCCTGGGCAGCGTCGACTATGGCTTTGCCCTGGGCTTCGCTGATTTGCTTGAGCTCGACGTTGGCCTTGGCCGCGGCCGCCTTGGCCAGGATCAGCGCGCGGATGAACTGCGCCGGCATGCGCTGGTGGCTGATGGGGAAGTTATCCACCGCGCGCTGAGTCTGCGCGCCATACAGCGCCTGCTCCGGGACATGCAGCTCGCCCATGCTGTCGCGTTCGATACGGGTATTACTCATCGGGAAATCCTTGCACCAGTTCGATAAGGGGAATGGAAGGCAGCAACGAGCAGGTTGCCAGTTGCCAGGCATGGCTTTGCCAGCGCTTGAGCCGGCATTTGCAGAAAGACAGGCGTTCCAGGTCGCGCAGCGGGCGCCAGGCCTGGTCGATGCACTGGCTGCGCCAATGCCAGGGCAATGCGGTATCGGTGGCGGTATCGAGCAACAGGCGGAATGAGGTTTCGGCGATCAGCCAGGGCGAGGTGGCGGTACAACACGCCAGGTAGCGCCCTTCGGCCAGGTAGTGCTCGATCAGGCGCGGCTCGTCCGGATCGAGGGCACAACGGATCTGGCGACTCATCCAACGCCAGCTTTCAAGGTAAGGCTGCTCGTGCAAGGCAGAACTCATGACCTGGGCTCATTCGATAATGAGATTTATTATTATATGACATTGAGAATCAACACAAGCCCAGGGTAAGCCCCAGCCTTGTAGGAGCGAGCTTGCTCGCGATCAGCGGTGGGTCAGGCGAAACGCTATCGCGAGCAAGCTCGCGCCTACAGGAACAGGGCAATTCGTCGTTCACTGAAAAGCCGGGCAATAAAAAAGCGCGCGTCCCGGACGGGACGCGCGCTTGTGTCGAAACAGTCGAGGCTTAGCTGCCGGCGACCGTCATGCGTTCGATCAATACCGAGCCAGTGCGGATGTTGCTGCGCAACTCCAGATCGTTACCGACGGCGATGATTTGCTTGAACATGTCGCGCATATTGCCGGCGATGGTCACTTCCTGGACCGCGAACTGGATCTCGCCATTCTCGACCCAGAAACCCGCCGCCCCCCGGGAGTAATCGCCGGTGACCATGTTCAGCCCGTGGCCCATCAGCTCGGTGACCAGCAGGCCCCGGCCCATGCGACGCAGCAAGGCTGCCTGGTCTTCCTCGCCGTGGGTCACGAACAGGTTGTGCACGCCGCCCGCGTTGGCGGTGCTGGGCAGGCCGAGCTTGCGCCCGGAATAGGTACCCAGCACATAGGACACCAGTTCGCCGTTCTCGACGAAAGGCTTGGCGTACGTGGCCAGGCCATCGCCATCGAAGGCCGAACTGCCCAAGGCACGCATCAAGTGCGGACGCTCGTCGATGGTCAGCCATTCAGGGAACAACCGCTGGCCCAGGGCGCCTTCGAGGAAAGACGATTTGCGGTACAGGTTGCCGCCAGAAATCGCCCCCAGGAAGCTGCCGAACAGACCGCCGGCCAGCTCCGCGGAAAACAGTACCGGCACTTCGCAGGTTGGCACCGGGCGTGCGCCCAGGCGGCTCGCGGCCCGTTGTGCGGCACGCTGGCCAATGGTCGCCGGGTCCAGCAGCAGGTCGCCCTGGCGATTGACGTCGTACCAGTAGTCGCGCTGCATCTGGCCGTCGCCCTCGGCGATCATCACGCAGCTCAGGCTGTGCCGAGTCGAGGCGTAACCGCCGACAAAACCATGGCTGTTGCCATACACCCGGCAGCCTTGGTGGGTGCTCAGGGTCGTACCGTCGGCATTCTTGATCCGGCTATCGGCGGCAAAGGCCGCGGCTTCGCAAGCCAGCGCCCGCTCGATGGCCTGTTCCGGGGTGATGTCCCAGGGGTGGAACAGGTCGAAGTCAGGCAAGTCCCTGGCCATCAGGGCTGCATCGGCTAGCCCCGAGCTTTCGTCTTCCGAGGTGTGCTTGGCGATGGCCAGGGCCGCGGCGACGGTTTCGCGAATCGCCTCGGGGCCGCTGGCCGAAGTGCTGGCCGAGCCTTTGCGCTGACCGACGTACAAGGTGATGCCGAAACCCTGGTCGCGATTGAATTCGACGGTTTCCACTTCCCGCTGGCGAACCGAAGTCGACAGCCCCTGCTCCAGGGAAACCGCCACTTCGCAGGCACTGGCGCCCTGGCGCTTGGCCTCGGCGATGATCTGCTCGACTTGATCCTGCAGTGCCGGCAAAGCCTGCGGGCCGACGCTCTGTGCTGCACTCATGGTTTTCTCCACTCAAATTCTGCTTTCGGTTAAGGCCTTCGAGCGACCGGGCCGGACAAGCGGCCCCCGACTGGTTATCATGGCGGCGTTTCTTTGCGGACTGCCACCATGGTTGATTCTTACGACGACTCCCTCGATGGGGAGAAAAGCAAATCCCAGGTCAAACGCGAGCTGCATGCTCTGGTTGATCTCGGCGAGCGCCTTACAACACTCAAGCCCGACTTGCTGAACAAACTGCCGTTGACCGACGCCTTGCGCCGAGCCCTGGCGGATGCGCCCAAGCATGTCGCCCATATCGCGCGTAAACGCCATATGCAATTCATCGGCAAGCTGATGCGCGATCAGGACACCGGCGCGATCCTCGAACTGCTGGACCAGCTCGACGCCTCGACTCGCCAGTACAACGAACGCTTCCATGGCCTGGAACGCTGGCGCGACCGTTTGATCGCGGGCGACGACGCGGTCCTGGAGAAGTTCGTCGCCGACTATCCGGAAGCGGATCGTCAGCAACTGCGCTCCCTGGTCCGCCAGGCCCAGCATGAGGTAGCGCATAACAAGCCGCCCGCCTCCAGCCGTAAAATCTTCAAATACATCCGCGAGCTGGACGAGACGCAACGCGGTTTGCGTTAAGACTCGATCCGGATGGGTTGCCCGGCAACCCATCCGCCGCTCCACATCTCAAGCGCCCGTGCCACCCACGGTGATCGCATCGATCTTCAAGGTTGGCTGGCCGACACCCACCGGCACCGACTGCCCGTCCTTGCCGCAGGTTCCTACACCGCTGTCCAGCGCCAGGTCGTTACCGACCATCGACACCCGGCTCATGGCTTCCGGGCCATTGCCGATCAGGGTTGCGCCCTTGACTGGCGCGGTGATCTTGCCGTCCTCGATCAGATAAGCCTCGCTGGTGGAAAACACGAACTTGCCGCTGGTGATATCCACCTGGCCGCCGCCCAGATTGGCGCAATAGATACCCTTTTTCACCGAGGCGATGATTTCCGCCGGATCGCTTTCGCCGCCCAGCATGTAGGTATTGGTCATGCGCGGCATCGGCAGGTGCGCATAGGATTCGCGACGCCCGTTGCCGGTGCGGGCCACGCCCATCAGGCGGGCATTGAGCTTGTCCTGCATATAGCCCTTGAGCACGCCGTTCTCGATCAGGGTGGTGCACTCGGTCGGCGTACCTTCGTCGTCCACGCTCAAGGAGCCGCGACGCCCGGCCAGGGTCCCGTCATCGACGATGGTGCACAGCTTGGAAGCGACCCTCTCGCCCATGCGGCCGCTGTAGGCCGAGCTGCCCTTGCGGTTGAAGTCGCCTTCCAGGCCGTGGCCCACCGCTTCGTGCAGCAACACTCCGGACCAGCCGGAACCGAGCACCACCGGCAAGGTACCGGCCGGCGCAGGAATCGCCTCGAGGTTGACCAGCGCCTGGCGCAGCGCTTCGCGGGCATAGCCCATGGCGCGGTCTTCGCTGAGAAAATAACGGTAATCGGTCCGACCGCCGCCGCCATGGCCGCCGCGCTCGCGCCGGCCGTTGTGCTCGACGATCACACTGACGTTGAAGCGCACCAGAGGCCGCACATCCGCCGCCAGGCCGCCATCGGTGGAAGCCACGAGAATCCGCTCCCAGACCCCGGCCATGCTGACGCTGACCTGCTGGATGCGCGGATCGAGGGCGCGGGTGGCGGCGTCGACACGCTTGAGCAGCTCGACCTTTTCCGCCCGGCTGATGACTTCCAGCGGGTTGTCTGGCGCATACAACTGCGCCACGTCCTGGGCGGTGAAGGCCTGGACGGTGCCGTTCTGCCCGGCACGGGAAATGGAGCGCGCAGCCCGGGCCGCCTGGCCCAGAGCTTCAAGGGTGATGGCATTGCTGTAGGCAAAACCGGTTTTCTCTCCCGACTGCGCCCGCACGCCAACGCCCTGGTCGAGGTTGAAACTGCCTTCCTTGACGATGCCGTCCTCCAGCGACCAGGACTCGGAAATCTGCCCCTGGAAATACAGGTCGGCAGCATCGATGCCCGGACCCGCCAGGTCACCAAGTACGCCCTGCAGGCTTTCGAGGGTTACGCCACCGGGCGCCAGAAGGTGTTCGCTGACTGAAGATAACAACCCGCTCATATGCTTTACGCCTTAAATTCGTCGTTCTTAAGCAAGTCGCTGCGCGCCTTGCGAGAAAAAGCGCCGGTGACTGGCCACCGGCATGCACGCCCGGATGGACGCCTGTTCGCTGCTGTCGCGTTCGGCCAGCAGCACGGCCTCGCCTTGATCCTGTTGCGCCAGCACCCGTCCCCAAGGGTCGACGATGGCCGCATGGCCGAAGGTCTCCCGGGGCCCCGGGTGCGTACCGCCCTGCGCCGCCGCCAGCAGGTAGCACTGGGTTTCGATGGCCCGGGCGCGGATCAGCACCTCCCAGTGCGCCGCGCCGGTCACCGCGGTGAAAGCCGAAGGCGCCGTGATCAGTTCCGCGCCAGCGGCCCGCAATTCGCTGTACAGCTCCGGGAAACGCAGGTCGTAGCACACGCTCAAGCCAACCCGCCCCACCGGCGTATCCGCCACCACCACCTGCTCTCCATGAGCATAGTCATCCGACTCACGGTAACGGCCACGATTGTCGGCTACGTCTACATCGAACAGATGCAGCTTGTCGTAACGCGCCACCGTCTCGCCTTGCTCGTCGACCAGCAGCGAGCAAGCGCGGGCCTTGGCCTCGGGCTGGCCCACCGGCGGCAGCGGCAAGGTACCGGCCACTATCCATAACTTGAGGTCGCGGGCGGTCTGTTTCAACCAGGGCAGGATCGGGCCTTCGCCCAGGGCCTCGGCACGGCCGATGGCCGCCGCATCGCGACGGCCCATGGCGGCGAAATTTTCCGGCAGTACCGCCAGGCGCGCCCCCCCGGCGGCGGCCTGTTCCAGCAGGTGCCGGGCCTGCTGCAGATTGGCCAGCACCTCGCTCTGGCTGACCATTTGAATCACCGCAAGAGACATGGCGCACTCCAGGTTGGATAGAAGGCCATGCTACTCCATGGGCCCGGACCAGGCTTTTTCAAAAAGGCTTTTCAAAGGTGATTTTCGGGTCTTTCCAGGGGCCCTTGACGCTGTACTGGACGCTGGCGAAACGCGACACCCGGTCGCCGATCAGCTTGTCGATCAGGAACAGCGCCCCGCCGACGGCCGGCGCACCGACGATCAACGCGGCAATCGGCAGGTTGTTGGTCACCGGCAGCGTCACCTGCAGCTTCGAATCGACCTGATCGGCCACCAGGTCGAGGGTACCGTTGAGCTCCAGGTTGCTCGACGGACCGGTCAGCACGATCGGCTCGCGGGTCACGTAGACGCCATTGCTGGCCACCAGCAACCCCTTGACCCGGTCGTAGCTCAGGCCTTTGCCGAACAGGTCGGAAAAGTCCAGGCGCAAGCGCCGGCCTATGGAGTTGAAGTTCAGCAAGCCGAAGACCCGCAGGGCCTGCGCGCCGCCTTCGACCTCGACGAACTGGCCTTTGCGCAGGGTCGCATCCAGGCTGCCGGAGAAGCGCTTGGGCCCGACCCAGGCCGGCGAACCGGGCCAGCGCCCGTCCACGTCCAGATGAAACTCTTCGCTGGTCACGGTCGGGGCAAACCCCCAGCCCTTGAGCACGTCCGCCAGGTTCTTGCCGCCCAGGCGCCCCTTGTACCAACTGCTGCTGGCGCCCGCCTCGCCCTCCCAACCGCCGGCGCCTTGCAGGACCATGCCCTTGAGGCCCAGGTCGAGGCTGTTGAAGGCCATGCCCTTGGCGGTCGGCCGCACTTTCAGCGACCAGGCGCCGATCAGGTCGTCGCCCTGGTACAGCTGATTGATCGAGAGGTCCAGCGCCGGGACTTTCTTCGGGTCCACCGTGGCCAGCGGGTCCGGTGCATTCTCGTCGGCCTGCGCCGTCGGATCGGCGGCCGGCAGGCGCACGTACTGCAAGTTGATCGCCATCGGCGCCGCCTTGGCATCGGGAATCGCCACGTTGCCTCTGGCCTGCTGGCTGTCGAGCTGCAAGGCCCAGGCGGACGGTTTGCGCGTCAGCTGTACCCGGGCTTCGTCCAGCACGGTGCCGAACCCGCTGAGCTTGCCCACCCGGAAGTCGGCGCCGCTGAGCAGTTGCTTGGCGCTACCGCCCGCGTCCTGCCCAGCATAACGATCCATCAGCGCCTTCCAGGGCTCCACATCCAGCTCCGACAGCACGCCACGCACCCGCAGGCCCTTGGGGCCCGGCAATACAGCATCGCCCTCACCGAGGAAAAGCTCGCCACGGCCATCGGCGAAATTGCTGCTTGGCGCGGCGAAGGTAAAGTTGGCCAGTTCGCCGTAGTCGAACCAGTAACGCCGTTCGGCGCCCTGCAAGGTCATGCGGAACACACTGTCGCGCCCCTGGCTGGCCGCCATGCCGAACGGCGCGGGCAGGTCGACGGCGACGCCCTTGAGGCTCGAGCTGACCATCAGCTGGCTGTCCGCGCCGTCGAGGTTGAGCTGCAACTGATAGGGAATGTCGCCGGAAACCGGCAGCGGCTGGTTGTATTTCAGCCATTGCGTGAGCGCCTTCACCGATACCTGGCCCTTGGCGACGACCCGGGTGTCGAGCTTGCCGGGGCGGCCGTCGGCGAAAATCTGCGCGGTCACCGGGCGCTCGAAGGCCTGGGCGCTGATGCCCTGGCCACTCAAGCCCTTGCTGCTGTCGAAGCGGAAGTCGCCCTTGAGCTGGCTCAGCTCCAACTCCGGCTCGCTCAGCTTGAGCCGGGCCTTGGCTGTCTTGAAATCCACCACCACCTTGGGCTCTTCGCCCTTGGCCAGCGGGATATCCAGCTTCATCTTGCCCTGCAGGTCACCCTCGCCCTGCCAGCCGGCAAAGGTCTCTCCCGTACCGATCGGCGCTTCCTGGAGGATCTTCAAGCCGTCGCCCAAACCGCCGGCAAACTCGCCGTCGATAAACATGTGGCTGTTTTGCCCTTCGGGCACATGGGGAATATTGACGTAGACGTCCTTCACCCGGGTATCGAGCAACTGGCCCTGGCTCGCAAGGATGCGTACCCCGCTGTCTTCGATGAACACATCGCCGCTGACCTTGCCGATATGCGGCCAGCCCGGCTGGAAAGCCAGCTCAGCGTCATGGACCTTGAAGAACAGGCTGATGCTGCGCGCCGTATCGGCCGCGCCATGGTTCAGCGAACCCTGGTACTGGAAGAAACCTTCATCCACCGCACCCTTGA
This sequence comes from Pseudomonas chlororaphis, assembly GCF_001921865.1. Taxonomy (GTDB): domain Bacteria; phylum Pseudomonadota; class Gammaproteobacteria; order Pseudomonadales; family Pseudomonadaceae; genus Aquipseudomonas; species Aquipseudomonas chlororaphis_D. The sequence continues at coordinate 261,242 of NZ_MSCT01000005.1, read as the reverse complement.
GAATCGCTGTGCGCAGCCATTCGTCCAACGCCGGGCTGAGCACCTCGGGCAGGTACTTGGCGGTGTAGCGCCCGTCGCCGTCGACCAGGCCGACCCGCAGGTCCATGTAGTCTTCCTGGGTGTGATCGAAATGCAGGCGGATCAGGAAGTCGCCGGCGATCTTGCCCTCCTCGCCCAAGACCTTCAGGTACGGCGCGATCAGGGTGAAGCCCTGCTGGTCGAGCTTCCAGGTCAGCCGGGCGTTGGCCTGCAGGTACTGCCACGGCTTGGCGAAGATCGGGTCCAGGTGCAGGGAAAAGTCCTTGCTGTCCATCCGCAGCTCGCCCTGCCCCAGGTCGCCGCTGATGCTGCCGCTGACGTTACGGGCCGCCGGCGCGCCGTGATAGGCGTTGAAGCCGACCTGCTCCAGGTTGGCGGCAAAACTCAGGCGCTGATCGCCGCTGGCTTGCGGACGGTAGTCGAGCAAGACATTGCGCAGCGCGCCCGTGACCTTGAGGTTGTCGATCGCCGTCGCCACACCCTGCGGCAACGGCGCCCAGGCATCCAGGATCGGGGTGATTGGTGTCAGGTCGAGACGGTCGGCCTGCAAGTGCCAGCGCTCTTCGGCGCTGTTGGCGGTACCACTCTGTTGCAGTTGCACATGGGATTCCCAGCGCGTCTCGCCCAGGTTCATGGCCAGCGAATCGAAGAGGACATTGACCCCCTGGTCATTGCGCTGGAAGTAAGCGGTGAGCGCCAGGTTCTTCAGAGTGATCGGCTTGCGCTCGTCGTAGGCTCCGCTGACCTGCGGCGCGTTCAGGCGCGCAACCAGACTCTGCAACGTCCCCTCGCCCCAACTGAGCCAGAACTCACCGCCGGCCTTGAGTTCGGAGAGGCGCCATTGTCGGGTCAGGCGCGGCGGCAGCCATTTCGCCCAATCGCTTTGCGGCAGGCTCAGGTAAGCGTCGGCCTGCCCCTCGCGCCAGGCGCTGGCGCGGATTCGCGTACGCAGGTTGATCGCCAGCGGCTGGCCGTCCGGCAGGGTCAGGCGCGCATCCAGGCGTTGCCGGCTGGCGCCGGTGCGCAGATTCAAGCCGACATAGGTCAAGGCGATCGCCGCATGATCCTGTGGTTGCAGGGTCACCTGGCTATTGAGCACCGACAGCTCGCTGACCATCTGCATACGGTTGAGCAACTGCTCGGGATCGACGGGCTGGTCGTCCTGCACCGGCAGGCCTTCGAGCGCCCAGCGCCCGTCCGGGCCTTCTTTCAGGCTCAGGTTGAGGCCGCTGAACTCAAGATGCTCGATGCGCAACTGGCGCGCCAACGCGCTGCCCGGCAGGTCGGGCGCCACGCGCACCTGATCCAGGCGCAGGGCATTGGCGCCCTCGCCGACAATCACATCCTGGGCCAGCAGGATCGGCGAAAAGCCGCTCCAGCTGCCTTCCAGGCGACCGATCTGCACCGGCATGCCCAAGGCTTCTTCGGCCTTGGCCTGGACCTCGGTCCGATATTCGGCCACCAGCGGGGTCAATTCCCGACCCAGGCTGACGTACAACGCCGTCAGCACCAGCAGCAACGCACAAAGCCCCAGCCCCCAGCGGGTCAGAGCGGCAAGAAAGCGCATCAGACGCTCCATGTCAGTTGGCCCCCATGGCAAAAGTCATACACAAGCCGGAGCCAGCTGTATCCGGTAAATGTAGGGTACGCGGACTCAGAGCAACACCACGTCGTATTGTTCCTGGGAATACATGGTCTCGACCTGAAAACGGATGGTCCGACCGATAAAGGCCTCCAGTTCCGCCACGTTGCCCGACTCCTCGTCGAGCAACCGATCGACGACTTTCTGATTCGCCAGGACCCGATAACCTTCTGCCTGATAGGCCCGCGCCTCGCGCAGGATTTCGCGAAAGATTTCGTAGCAAATGGTTTCCGGGGTCTTCAGCTTGCCCCGTCCCTGGCAACTGCTGCAGGGCTCGCACAGCACCTGCTCGAGGCTTTCCCGGGTGCGTTTGCGGGTCATCTGCACCAGGCCCAGCTCGGTGATGCCGATGATGTTGGTCTTGGCGTGATCGCGCTCCAGCTGTTTCTCCAGGGTGCGCAGCACCTGGCGCTGGTGCTCTTCGTCTTCCATGTCGATGAAGTCGATGATGATGATCCCGCCCAGGTTGCGCAGGCGCAGCTGGCGGGCAATCGCGGTCGCCGCCTCGAGATTGGTCTTGAAGATGGTTTCTTCGAGGTTGCGATGGCCGACGAAAGCGCCGGTGTTGACGTCGATGGTACTCATCGCCTCCGCCGGATCGACCACCAGGTAACCGCCGGACTTGAGCGGCACCTTGCGCTCCAGAGCCTTCTGGATTTCATCTTCGACGCCGTACAGGTCGAAGATCGGCCGCTCGCCCGGGTAATGCTCCAGGCGGTCGGCGATTTCCGGCATCAGCTCGGCGACGAACTGCGTGGTTTTCTGGAAGGTTTCCCGGGAGTCGATGCGGATCTTCTCGATCTTCGGACTGACCAGGTCCCGCAGCGTGCGCAGGGCCAGGCCCAGGTCTTCGTAGATCACGCTGGGCGCGCCGATGGTCTTGATCTGGGCAGCGATCTGATCCCACAGGCGGCGCAGGTAGCGGATGTCCATGAGGATTTCGTCGGCGCCCGCGCCCTCGGCGGCGGTCCGCAGGATAAATCCGCCGGCTTCCTTGATGCCTTCCTGGGCCACGCAATCGCTGACCACCTGCTTCAGGCGCTCGCGCTCGGCCTCGTCCTCGATCTTCAGGGAAATGCCGACATGGGCGGTACGCGGCATATACACCAGGTAGCGCGAAGGGATCGACAGCTGGGTGGTCAACCGCGCGCCCTTGGAGCCGATCGGGTCCTTGGTCACCTGGACTACCAGGCTCTGCCCCTCATGGACCAGGGCGCCGATGCTTTCCACCGCCGGCCCTTCTCGCAGGGAGATTTCCGAGGCATGAATGAATGCCGCACGATCCAGGCCGATATCGACGAACGCCGCCTGCATGCCCGGCAGGACCCGAACCACCTTGCCTTTATAGATATTGCCGACGATGCCGCGACGCTGAGTCCGCTCGACATGGACTTCTTGCAATACACCGTTTTCGACCACCGCCACGCGCGACTCCATCGGCGTGATGTTGATCAGAATCTCTTCACTCATGGCAGGGTCTCGTTCAGGCATATTCACTGGGATGGCCGCATCGGTCGGGTGCGGCGCTTAGTGCACTGCAAGGGTTTGCCAACAGGGTATGCCGAAATGGCCAAGCAATTCTGCGGTTTCGCATACCGGCAAGCCGACGACGGCTGAATAACTGCCATTGAGCCCTGCCACGAATACCGCCGCAAGCCCCTGGATCCCGTAGCCGCCGGCCTTGTCGCACGGTTCGCCGCTGGCCCAGTAGCGTGCCGCCTCGTCCTCGTCGATCGCCCGGAAGCGCACCAGGCTGCGTATGACCCGCGACTCGCAGCGCTGGCCGTCGAGCACCGCGATGGCCGTCAGCACTTCATGCTCGCGATCCGACAGCGCCATGAGCATCGACCGCGCGTCGGCCTGGTCCAGGGGCTTGCCAAGAATCCGCCCATCGAGGACCACCGCCGTGTCCGCCCCCAACACGCAGGCACCGGAACGGTCATGGGCAAGCAGCGCATGCCCGGCCGCCGCCTTGCCGCGCGCCAGGCGCTCGACATAGGCCGCGGGGCTTTCATCGGGGAGCGGGGTTTCATCGATATCCGCGCTGAGGGCGGTAAAAGGCACGCCGATCTGCGTGAGCAGTTCGCGTCGACGCGGCGAGCCTGAGGCGAGGTAAAGCGTTTTCATCAAGACATCTCCCTGTCGAGGTACGGGCAAATGCCTGACCGAATCAGTTGATTTTGAAACGTCGGCGCAACCCGCGCAAACCGAAGCTGACCCAGGGCCAGAGCAAGGCGCTGACCAACGCCGGCAGGACCAGGGCGAGGGTCGGTTGACGGTTGCCGGTCAGGGCGCTGAGCCACAGCTGCACCAGCTGCGCCAGGCCGAAGATCACCAGGATCACCAGGCATTGCTGCCACATCGGGAACATGCGCAGGCGCTGCTGCAACGACAGCACCAGGAAGGTGATCAGGGTCAGGATCAGCGCGTTCTGCCCCAGCAACGTGCCGTACAGCACATCCTCGGCCAGCCCCAGGCACCAGGCCGTGACCATGCCGACCTTGTGCGGCAGGGCCAGGGCCCAGAACGCCAGCAGCAAGGCCAGCCAGAGCGGGCGCAGGATTTCCATGAATTGCGGCAAGGGCGACACGCTGAGCAGCATGCCGATGGCGAAGGTCAACCAGACCATCCAGCCGTTTCGGGACATTATTCTCTTCCTCCCGTGGAGGCCGGGGCCGCCGCTGGCGGCTTGGGCGTGACGGGTCTGGTGGCGGCCGGCTTGACCGGGGCCGGATGGGCCGCGGGCTTCACCGGTGTCGCAGCGGCTGGCGTCGCGGGAGCCGCGGCGGCAGGAGCTGCCGCGGGAGCCGGGGCCGCAGGCACGACAGGCTTGGGCACGGTCGCCGGAACGATCGGGGCTGCGGCGCCGCCCTGTTGGTCCTGGGCTTCCTGCGCCTGGGCGGCGTCGTTGGCGCGCTCTTCGGCGGTACGGTTATCGCTGAATACCAGCAGCAGGTAACGGCTGCGGTTCAACGCCGCCGTCGGTACGGCACGCACGATGGCGAATGGCTGGCCGGAGTCGTGGATCACTTCCTTGACCGTCGCCACCGGGTAACCCGCCGGGAAGCGCTGGCCGAGGCCGGAGCTGACCAGCAGATCGCCTTCCTTGATATCCGCGGTGTCGGCCACATGGCGCAGTTCGAGGCGTTCCGGGTTGCCGGTGCCGCTGGCAATCGCCCGCAGGCCGTTGCGGTTGACCTGCACGGGAATGCTGTGGGTGGTGTCAGTGAGCAACAGCACCCGGGAGGTGTAGGGCATCAACTCGACCACCTGCCCCATCAGGCCGCGGGCGTCGAGCACCGGCTGCCCGAGCACCACGCCGTCGCGCTCACCCTTGTTGATGATGATGCGATGGGTGAAAGGGTTGGGGTCCATGCCGATGAGTTCGGCCACTTCGACCTTCTCGTTGACCAGTGCGGACGAGTTGAGCAACTCGCGCAGGCGCACGTTCTGCTCGGTCAAGGCGGCGAGCTTTTGCAGGCGCCCCTGGAGCAACAGGTTTTCGGTCTTGAGTTTTTCGTTTTCGGCGACCAGTTCGGTGCGGCTGCCGAATTGGCTGGCCACACCCTGCCATAGCCGCTGCGGCAGGTCGGTGATCCAGTAAGACTGCATCAGCACCAGCGACATTTGGCTACGCACTGGCTTGAGCAGTGTGAAGCGGGCATCAACCACCATCAGCGCGACCGATAGCACGACCAACACCAACAGGCGTACGCCCAATGAGGGGCCTTTGGCGAAAAGCGGTTTAATAAGCCGCTCCTCCCAGGCAAATATTCTCTTTATTCATACGGCTTCAAACCGGCCTGGAGCAGAATGACAGAAGATAAACGCCAACAGGCAGCACTGCAAAGTGCTGCCTGCGAGCGGTACGCATGGGTGCATCCGGCGCGATTATTCGCTGGAGAGCAGGTCCATGGTGTGTTTGTCCATCATTTCCAATGCACGGCCACCGCCACGGGCGACGCAGGTCAGCGGGTCTTCGGCGACGATCACCGGCAGACCGGTTTCCTGGGCCAGCAGCTTGTCCAGGTCGCGCAGCAGGGCACCACCGCCGGTCAGCACCAGGCCGCGCTCGGCGATGTCCGAAGCCAGTTCCGGAGGCGATTGCTCCAGCGCGCTTTTCACCGCCTGAACGATGGTTGCCAGCGACTCTTGCAGGGCTTCCAGCACTTCATTGGAGTTCAGGGTGAATGCGCGTGGCACGCCTTCGGCCAGGTTACGGCCGCGGACGTCGACTTCACGGACTTCGCCGCCCGGGTAGGCCGTACCGATTTCCTGCTTGATGCGCTCGGCGGTGGATTCGCCGATCAGGCTGCCGTAGTTGCGACGCACGTAGGTGATGATCGCTTCGTCGAAACGGTCGCCGCCGACACGCACGGATTCGGCATACACCACGCCGTTCAAGGAGATCAGGGCGATCTCGGTGGTACCACCACCGATATCCACGACCATCGAACCGCGGGCCTCTTCGACCGGCAGGCCGGCACCGATCGCAGCCGCCATCGGCTCTTCGATCAGGAACACTTCACGGGCACCGGCACCGAGGGCCGATTCACGGATGGCACGACGTTCGACCTGGGTGGACTTGCATGGAACGCAGATCAGCACACGAGGGCTGGGCTGCAGAAAACTGTTTTCGTGAACCTTGTTGATAAAGTATTGCAACATCTTTTCGCAGACGCTGAAGTCGGCGATCACGCCGTCTTTCATCGGACGAATGGCAGCAATGTTGCCCGGAGTACGACCGAGCATGCGCTTGGCTTCGGTCCCGACAGCCACAACACTTTTCTGATTACCGTGGGTCCGAATGGCCACAACCGATGGCTCATTCAGGACAATACCGCGCTCGCGCACGTAAATAAGGGTGTTGGCAGTGCCCAGGTCAATGGAAAGATCGCTGGAAAACATGCCACGCAGTTTCTTGAACATGGGAAAGGGACCCTAGGCAACGCGTGGGTAAAAAAGTGCGGCAAACTCTAACAACGACAGGGATTTTGGGCAAGGCGCCAATATGTTAAATTGGCCGCTTTTCTGTGCACCAATCCCCACGATCGCGGCCTATGTGACCGCAAAAATGCGGTAGTGTTCCGACAATCCAATACACGGACAAGGTCCGTCTTTGTTTTCCACTGGAGAATCCCATGGCGCTTGAACGCTCCGACGTGGAAAAAATCGCTCATCTGGCCAGCCTTGGCCTCAATGATGCCGATCTTCCACACATCACCTCGGCCCTGAACAGCATTCTCGGCCTGGTGGATGAAATGCAGGCAGTCGATACCGACGGTATCGAGCCCCTGGCCCACCCACTGGAAGCCAGCCAGCGCCTGCGCGCAGACGTTGTGACCGAGTCCAATCATCGCGAGGCCTATCAGTCCATCGCGCCAGCGGTCGAAAACGGCCTGTACCTGGTTCCGAAAGTCATCGACTAAAGGGAAAGAGCCTGCAATGCATTCCATGACCCTGGCCGAGATCGCCCGCGGACTCGCCGACAAGAAGTTTTCCTCCGAAGAGCTGACCAAGACCCTGCTGGCGCGCATCACCCAGCTCGACCCGCAGCTCAACAGCTTCATCAGCCTCACCGAAGACCTCGCACTGCAGCAGGCCAAGGCCGCCGATGCCCGTCGCGCCAACGGTGAGAACGGCGCCCTGCTCGGCGCGCCGATCGCCCACAAAGACCTGTTCTGCACCCAAGGCATCCGCACCAGCTGCGGCTCGAAGATGCTCGACAACTTCAAGGCGCCCTACGACGCCACCGTGGTCGCCAAGCTGGCCGCCGCCGGCACCGTGACCCTGGGCAAGACCAACATGGACGAATTCGCCATGGGCTCGGGCAACGAGAGCAGCTATTACGGCCCGGCGAAAAACCCCTGGAACCTGGAACGCGTACCAGGCGGTTCGTCCGGCGGTTCGGCCGCCGCGGTTGCCGCGCGCCTGCTGCCTGCCGCCACCGGCACCGACACCGGCGGCTCGATCCGCCAGCCGGCGGCGCTGACCAACCTTACCGGCCTGAAACCGACCTACGGTCGCGTTTCGCGCTGGGGCATGATCGCCTACGCCTCCAGCCTCGATCAGGGCGGCCCGTTGGCGCGCACCGCCGAAGACTGCGCGATCCTTCTGCAAGGCATGGCCGGCTTCGACCCGAACGACTCCACCAGCATCGACGAACCGGTGCCGAACTACAGCGCCAGCCTCAACGGTTCGCTGCAAGGCCTGCGCATCGGCGTGCCCAAGGAATACTTCGGCGCCGGCCTCGACCCGCGCATCGCCGAGCTGATCCATGACAGCGTCAAGGCGCTGGAAAAACTCGGCGCCGTGATCAAGCAAATCAGCCTGCCGAACATGCAGCACGCCATCCCCGCGTACTACGTGATCGCGCCGGCGGAAGCCTCCTCCAACCTGTCGCGTTTCGACGGCGTGCGTTTCGGCTATCGCTGCGAGAACCCGCTCAACCTCAGCGACCTGTACAAGCGCTCCCGCGGCGAAGGTTTCGGCAGCGAAGTGCAGCGCCGGATCATGGTCGGCGCCTATGCGCTGTCGGCCGGTTACTACGACGCCTACTACCTGAAGGCACAGAAGATCCGTCGCCTGATCAAGAACGACTTCATGGCTGCCTTTAATGAAGTCGACATCATCCTTGGCCCGACCACGCCGAACCCGGCCTGGAAAATCGGCGACAAGAGCAGCGACCCGGTCGCTGCGTATCTGGAAGACGTCTACACCATCACCGCCAACCTCGCGGGCCTGCCAGGCTTGTCCATGCCAGCAGGTTTCGTCGACGGCTTGCCGGTCGGCGTGCAATTGCTCGCCCCGTATTTCCAGGAAGGCCGCTTGCTCAACGTTGCGCACCAGTATCAGTTGAACACTGACTGGCACACCCGCACCCCAACCGGCTTCTGAGGAGACACACATGCAATGGGAAGTCGTGATCGGGCTGGAGATTCACACCCAGCTCACCACCCAATCGAAGATTTTCTCCGGTAGCTCCACCGCTTTCGGCGCCGAGCCCAACACCCAGGCCAGCCTGGTCGACCTGGGCATGCCCGGCGTACTGCCGGTGCTGAACCAGGAAGCGGTGCGCATGGCGGTCATGTTCGGCCTGGCCATCGATGCCGAGATCGGCCAGCACAACGTGTTCGCCCGCAAGAACTACTTCTACCCGGACCTGCCCAAGGGCTACCAGATCAGCCAGATGGAGCTGCCGATCGTCGGCAAGGGCCACCTGGACATCCCGCTGGAAGACGGCACGGTAAAACGCGTCGGCATCACCCGCGCACACCTGGAAGAAGACGCCGGCAAGAGCCTGCACGAGGAGTTCAACGGCGCCAGCGGCATCGACCTGAACCGCGCCGGCACGCCGCTGCTGGAAATCGTTTCCGAGCCGGACATGCGCAGCGCCAAGGAAGCCGTGGCCTACGTCAAGTCGATCCACGCGTTGGTACGTTACCTGGGGATCTGCGACGGCAACATGGCCGAAGGTTCCCTGCGTTGCGACTGCAACGTCTCGATCCGCCCCAAAGGCCAGGCTGAGTTCGGCACTCGTTGCGAGATCAAGAACGTCAACTCGTTCCGCTTCATCGAAAAAGCCATCAACTCGGAAATCCAGCGTCAGATCGAGCTGATCGAGGACGGCGGCAAGGTCATCCAGCAAACCCGCCTGTACGACCCGAACAAGGACGAAACCCGTCCGATGCGCAGCAAGGAAGAAGCCAACGACTACCGTTACTTCCCCGATCCGGACCTGCTGCCCGTGGTCATCGAGGACTCGTTCCTCGACCAGGTACGCGCCACCCTGCCGGAGTTGCCGCCGCAGAAACGCGAGCGCTTCCAGGAGCAGTTCGGCCTGTCGGTCTACGACGCCAGCGTGCTGGCTTCGAGCCGCGAGCAGGCGGACTACTTCGAGCAAGTGGTGAAGATCGCCGGCGACGCCAAGCTCGCCGCCAACTGGGTCATGGTCGAGCTGGGCAGCCTGTTGAACAAGCAGGGCCTGGAAATCGACGCGGCGCCAGTCTCGGCCGAACAACTGGGCGGCATGCTGCTGCGCATCAAGGACAACACCATCTCCGGCAAGATCGCCAAGACCGTGTTCGAAGCCATGGCCAACGGCGAAGGCCAGGCCGACGAGATCATCGAAAAGCGCGGCCTCAAGCAGGTCACCGACACCGGTGCGATCTCCGCGGTGCTGGACGAAATGCTCGCGGCCAACGCCGAACAGGTCGAGCAATACCGCGCCGCCGATGAAGCCAAGCGCGGCAAGATGTTCGGCTTCTTCGTCGGCCAGGCGATGAAGGCCTCCAAAGGCAAGGCCAACCCACAGCAAGTCAACGAACTGCTCAAGAGCAAACTCGAAGGCTGAGTGCGGTGCTGAAGGCGAAATTCACTTTTTTCGCCCCCTGTAGGAGCGAGCTTGCTCGCGATGCGTTGTCTCAGACAGAACGCTATCGCGAGCATGCTCGTTCCTACACTTGTATCTGGGGTCCCGATCGATGAAACGCCTGCTGGGCTGTCTGCTCCTTTTTTCATTCCTGGCCGGCTGCGCCAGCCATGTCATCGACCCTCGGGGTTACGACCAGACCGGCACCGCCTCCTATTACGGCGCCAAGCACCACGGCAAGCGCACCGCCAGCGGCGAACCCTTCAACCAGCATGGCATGACCGCCGCCCACCGCGAGCTGCCTTTCGGCACCCGCGTCAAGGTCACCAACCTCAACAACGACAAGAGCGTCGTGGTCCGCATCAACGACCGCGGCCCGCACACCCGTGGCCGCCTGATCGATTTGTCGCGTGCCGCCGCGCAACAGTTGGGTATGATCAGAAGCGGCACCGCGAAGGTTCGCGTGCAAGCCATCAGCGACTGACCACGGAGCCCAGACCATTTTCGGATTAACCGATTTACCGCTGTTCAGCGTCCTGCAGTTGTTCAGTGGCCTGATCCTGCTGGTCGCCGGCGCCGAGCTGCTGGTCCGCGGCGCGGTCCGCCTCGCCGCTCGCCTGCATGTCCGCCCCCTGATCATCGGCTTGAGCATCGTCGCCTTCGGCAGCAGCGCGCCGCAAATGGCCGTCAGCCTGCAAGCGACCCTGGCCGAGAACAGCGATATCGCCGTCGGCAGCGTGATCGGCAGCGCCATCTTCAATATCCTCGTCACCCTCGGCCTGTCGGCGTTGATCATTCCCCTGCGGGTCTCCCGGCAACTGGTGCGGCTGGACATCCCGCTGATGATCCTCGCCAGCCTGCTGGTGTTCGTCCTCGCCTACAACGAAGAACTGACACCGCTGGACGGCCTGATCCTGCTGGCCACCCTGGTCCTGTACCTGGGGCTGTTGCTGCGCCAGTCGCGGCATTCGATGCGCCCGCACGCCCATCAGGAAGACGCCCCTGCTCGCGCGCATTGGCTGAGCAGCCTGCTGTGGATGATCGGCGGCCTGCTCCTGCTGGTATTCGCCGGCCATCTGCTGGTCGAGGCCGCGGTGGAGGTCGCCACCGACCTGGGGCTGTCCGAGCGCATCATCGGCCTGACCATCGTCGCCGTCGGCACCTCGCTGCCGGCCCTGGCCACCTCGCTGATCGCCGCGCTGCGCGGCCAGCGCGACATCGCCGTGGGCAACGTCATCGGCAGCAACCTGTTCAACCTGCTCGGGGTACTGGGCTTCACCGCCCTGCTGGCGCCAACGCCGCTGTCGGTATCGCCCAACGCCGTGGACTTCGACCTGCCCGTGCTGTTGGGCGTCGCCGTGCTGTGCCTGCCGGTGTTTTATTCGGGCTACCGGGTCACCCGCGCCGAAGGCCTGCTGTTTCTCGGCCTGTACCTGGCGTACGGGCTGCACGTGGTGTCCTTCACCACCGGCATGCCGCTGGCCGGCAAGCTGGAGCGCCTGATGCTGTTTTTCGTCCTGCCAGTGCTGGTGGCGTTTCTGCTGTTCAGTTCGCTGCGAGCCTGGCGCCGCCAACACCACAAAGGGGAAGCGCAATGACCGGGAATAATAAAAAGCAGGGCGTGGAAGTACGCCGCCAGGTAATGGGCGACGCCTTCGTCGATCGCGCCCTGGGTAACGCCACCGAATTCACCCAACCGTTGCAGGACTTCGTCAACGAACATGCCTGGGGCGGAGTATGGAACCGCGAAGGCCTGCCGCTGAAAACCCGCAGCCTGATCACCCTCGCCGCCCTGACCGCACTCAAGTGCCCGCAGGAACTCAAGGGGCATGTCCGTGGCGCGTTGAACAACGGTTGCACGGTGGAAGAGATTCGCGAGGCGTTGCTGCATTGCGCGGTGTACGCCGGAGTACCGGCAGCGATCGACGCATTCCGCGCCGCCCAGGAAGTGATCGACACCTACCAGAAACCCGAATAACCCCTCCCCTTTATGTGGGAGCGAGCTTGCTCACGATAGGCCGAAGGCCGCTTGTGGATTCACTGCCGGATCGCGGGCAAGCTCGCTCCTACAAGTACAAGGGCCCGCTAGATCCACCCGCCCCACTGCAGCAGGAAGATCCCGATATTGGTGGTCACCGCCGCCATCAAGGTAGTGATGACGATGATCGCTGCCGCCAATTCGTGATTGCCCTCGGCCGCCCGGGCCATGACAAAACTCGCCGCGGCGGTCGGGCTGCCGAAATACAGGAACAGAATCCCCAGCTCCGCCCCGCGGAATCCGCAGAGCCAGGCGCCCAGGGTTGCCATGACCGGCAGGGCAACCATTTTTACCAGGCTCGAACTCAACGCCAGGTTGCCGCTCTTGCGCAGCGCCGCCAGGGACAAGGTGCCGCCGATGCAGATCAGCGCCAACGGCAGGGTCATCTGCGCCAGGTACTGGCCGGAGGTCTCCAGCCAGGTCGGCAGGCCGATCTGCAAAACGGCGAACGGCGTGGCCGCCAGGACGCTGATGATCAGCGGGTTGCTGACCACGCTTTTGCAGATGCTCCACGGGTCCGACTTGATCACCGGGCTGTACACCGCCAGGACGATGGTCGACAGGGTGTTGTAGAACAGGATCACCAGCGCCGCGAGGATCGCCCCGAGGGAGATCCCGTAGTCGCCGTACATGCTGGCCGCCAGCGCCAGGCCAATGACCCCGTTGTTGCCGCGAAACGCGCCCTGGGTATAGATGCCCCGGTCTTCCCGCGGGCAACGCCAGATCGCCCAGCCCCAGGCGAAGGCAAAGCTGGCCAGGGTGGCCACGGCGAAGTAGATCAGCAGCCCGGGCTTGAGCGCCGAATGCAGGTCGGCGTGCAGGATGCCGAGGAACAGCAGCGCCGGCATGGTGACGTTGAACACCAGGGCCGACGCGGTGTGGATAAAACCGTCGTTGATCCAGTCGATGCGCTTGAGCAGCACCCCGAGAAACAACATGGCGAATACCGGCGCGGTGATATTCAGGGTTTCGAGAAATATGGCCAGCATGCCGGGTCAACCTTGAGCCTGTCGTTAGGTCGCTAATGATAAGCCAGCCGGCACGCTTAAGCCTGGCAGATTTGCCCGGATCAGGCGCAAATCCATCGAGCCACAAGGCCCCCATCGCGATCAACAGCCACGCCCGCGTTGCGGTCGATCGCAGCCTCGCGCTGCTCGGCAGCGGCTACAGAGGTTGCAGGGTGCCACCCAATCGGGCCTAACACGAACTCTGTAGCCGCTGCCGTAGGCTGCGATAGGTCCGCAGGACCTCCTGCGATATCAAGAGCGATCACGGTCAGGTGATCGGCGCCGGGTTGAACAGGGTGATGTCGTTGTGCAGCTTGTGTCGTTCGGCCCAGGTCTGTTGCTTGCCGCTGGCCACGTCCAGATAGAAGTGGAACAGTTCCCAGCCCAGCTCTTCGATGCTCGCCCGCCCAGTGGCGATGCGCCCGGCATCGATGTCGATCAGGTCCGGCCAGCGCTGGGCCAGCTCGGTCCGGGTCGAGACCTTGACCACCGGCGCCATCGCCAGCCCGTAGGGCGTGCCGCGCCCGGTGGTGAACACATGCAGGTTCATGCCCGCCGCCAGTTGCAGGGTCCCGCAGACAAAATCACTGGCCGGGGTCGCGCAGAAGATCAGGCCCTTGCGGGTAAACCGCTCGCCCGGCCCCAGCACGCCGTTGATCGCGCTGCTGCCGGACTTGACGATGGAGCCCAGGGACTTCTCGACGATGTTCGACAACCCGCCCTTCTTGTTGCCCGGCGTGGTGTTGGCGCTGCGGTCGGCCTCGCCCTTGGCCAGGTAACGGTCGTACCAGTCCATCTCGCGCACCAGCTCCCGAGCCACCTGCGCGGATTCGGCGCGGGACGTCAGCAGGTAGATGGCATCGCGCACTTCGGTGACTTCGGAAAACATCACCGTCGCTCCGGCTCGCAGCAGCAGGTCCGAGGCATACCCCAGCGCCGGGTTGGCGGTGATCCCGGAGAAAGCGTCGCTGCCGCCGCACTGCATGCCGAGCACCAGTTCCGAGGCCGGCACGGTTTCCCGGCGTCGCTGGTCGAGCTTGCGCAACCGCACTTCGGCCAGCGCCATGATCTGCTCGACCATCTCGGTGAAGCCGTGGCTGGCGTCCTGCAAGCGATACAGCCACGGCTCGCTGAGGTCCACCGAGCTGTCGTCCTCGTGCATCACCTGGCCGGCCTGCAACTTCTCGCAACCGAGGCTGATCACCAGCGCCTCGCCCCCCAGGTTCGGGTTGCGCGCCAGGTTGCGCACGGTGCGGATCGGGATATAGGCATCGGTGGCGCTGATCGCCACGCCGCAACCATAGCTGTGGGTCAGCGCCACCACGTCGTCGACATGGGGATAGCGGGGCAGCAGCTCGTCCTTGATCCGCTTCACTGCGTGATCGAGCACCCCGGTCACGCACTGCACGGTGGTGGTGATACCGAGGATGTTGCGCGTGCCCACGGTACCGTCGGCATTGCGATAACCCTCGAAGGTGAAGCCCTCCAGCGGCGCCTGGGCGGCCGGCACCTCGGTGGCCAGCGGCAGGTTGTCCAGCGCCGGGGCGCCGGGCATGCGCAGCAGGTCTTCCTTGACCCAACTGCCGCGTCGGATCGGCTGCTGGGCATGGCCGATGACCTGCCCGTAGCGGATCACCGGGTCGCCGGCGGCCAGGTCCTCCAGCAGCACCTTGTGGCTCTGGGGCACGAACTCCAGGGTGACCAGGCCATCGGCGAACGCCGTGCCTTGCGGCACGCCCTGGTCATTGACCACGACCACCACGTTATCCCGCTCGTGCAGGCGGATGTAGCGCGGCGAATCGGAATGTTCAATCAACTGCATGACGCCCGCCCCTTCAGGAATGCGCTTGGGAAAGTTGGCTCAGTTCGGGGCCGTTGCTCGGCGGCTCCTTGAGCACCACACGCTTGATCGGGCCGACGATCACCAGGTAGCTGAACACTGCCAGCAGCGCATTGCAGCCAACGAACACCAGCGCCCATTTGAACGAGCCGGTGGAGCTGATGATGTAGCCGATGACGATCGGCGTAGTGATCGACGCCAGGTTGCCGAAGGTGTTGAACAGCCCGCCGCTCAAGCCGGCGATCTGTTTCGGCGAGGTATCGGACACCACCGCCCAGCCAAGCGCGCCCACGCCTTTGCCGAAGAACGCCAGGGCCATGAAACCCACCACCATCCATTCGATCTGCACGTAGTTGCAGGCCACGATGCTGCTGGAAACCAGCAGGCCGCCAATGATCGGTGCCTTGCGGGCGAAGGTCAGGGAATGCCCCTTGCGCAGCAGGTAATCGGAAATCACCCCGCCCAGCACCCCGCCGATAAAACCGCAGATGGCCGGCAAGGACGCAATGAAACCGGCCTTGAGAATGGTCATGCCGCGCTCTTGCACCAGGTACACCGGAAACCAGGTGAGGAAGAAGTAGGTGATGCCGTTGATGCAGTACTGGCCCAAGTACACGCCGAGCATCATGCGGTTGCTCAGCAACTGGCGCAGGTAGTCCCATTTCGGGCCGTCGCCGCGCTTGCCCTTGGCGTCCTGGTCCATGTCGACCATGCCGCCGTTGTCGGCGATGTGCTTGAACTCGGCCTCGTTGATCAGCGGATGCTGGCGAGGACTGTGGATAACCTTCAGCCAGATCAGGGAGAAGACGATCCCGATCGCGCCCATCACGATGAACACGTGCTGCCAGCCGAAGTGATAGACGATCCAACCCATCAGCGGCGCGAACAGCACCGTGGCGAAGTACTGCGCCGAGTTGAAGATCGCCGACGCCGTGCCGCGCTCGGCGGTGGGGAACCAGGCCGCGACGATGCGCGCGTTGCCGGGGAACGACGGCGCCTCGGCCAGCCCGACCAGGAACCGCAACATGAACAGCGCCACCACTGCGGTGGAGACGCCGAACTCGCCGACATACCCTTGCAGCACGGTGAACAGCGACCAGGTGAAAATGCTCAAGGCATAGATTTTCTTCGAGCCGAAACGGTCGAGCAGCCAGCCGCCGGGGATCTGCCCCGCCACGTAGGCCCAACCGAATGCGGAGAAGATGTAGCCGAGGGTGACGGCGTCGATGCCGAGGTCTTTCTGCAGGCTGGAGCCCGCGATGGCGATGGTCGCACGGTCGGCGTAGTTGATCGTGGTCACCAGGAACAGCATGAACAGGATCAGGTAGCGGACGCGAGTCGGCTGGGTCGCTTGCATTTGGATGTACTCCCACTCGTTATTTTTATGCGGGTAAACATGCTTTTTCATCGACCCGCCAGGCCTCAGGCAAAGGCCGGGCGGGGTGCAGCGGGGGCTTACGATCCGATGTAGGAAGTCTTCACCACGGTGTAGAACTCCTGCGCGTAGCGACCTTGCTCGCGGGAACCATAGGATGAACCTTTGCGGCCACCAAAAGGTACGTGGTAGTCGACACCGGCCGTCGGCAGGTTGACCATCACCATCCCGGCCTGGGAGTGACGCTTGAAGTGGTTGGCGTACTTCAACGAGGTGGTGGCGATGCCCGCCGACAGGCCGAACTCGGTGTCGTTGGCCATGGCCAGCGCCGCCTCGTAATCGGCCACGCGCACCACGTTGGCCACCGGGCCGAAAATCTCTTCGCGGCTGATACGCATCGAGGCCTCGCTGTCGGCGAACAGGGTCGGCGCCAGGAAGTAGCCTTCGGTGTCGCAAGTCACCAGGCCGCCGCCGCTGACCAGCCGCGCGCCTTCGGACTGGCCGATGTCGATGTACTTCAAGTCCTGTTCAAGCTGCGCCTGGGACACCACCGGGCCGATATCGGTGCCGGCCTTCAGCGCGTGGCCGACCTTGATCGAACCCATGCGCTCGGCCATGGCCGCGACGAACTTGTCGTGGATACCGGCAGTAACGATCAGCCGGCTGGAAGCGGTGCAACGCTGCCCGGTGGAATAGAAGGCGCTCTGCACCGCTAGTTCCACCGCCTGCTTGAGGTCGGCGTCGTCGAGGATGATCTGCGGGTTCTTGCCGCCCATCTCCAACTGCACCTTGGCCTGGCGCGAGACACAGCTGACGGCGATCTGCCGGCCCACGCCGACCGAGCCGGTGAAGCTGATGCCGTCGACCTTCGGGCTGTTGACCAGGGCCTCGCCGACCAGTCGGCCGCTGCCCATCACCAGGTTGAACACCCCGGCCGGGAAGCCGGCGCGGGAGATGATTTCCGCCAGGGCCCAGGCACAGCCCGGCACCAGCTCCGCCGGCTTGAGCACCACGCAGTTGCCATAGGCCAGGGCCGGGGCGATCTTCCAGGCCGGGATGGCGATGGGGAAGTTCCATGGCGTGATCAGGCCGACCACGCCCAGGGCCTCGCGGGTTACCTCGACGTTGACGCCCGGACGCACCGACGGCAGGTAATCCCCCGACAGGCGCAGGCATTCGCCAGCGAAAAACTTGAAGATATTACCGGCCCGGCTCACCTCGCCGATGGCTTCGGGCAAGGTCTTGCCCTCCTCCCGGGCCAACAGGGTGCCGAGCTCTTCGCGGCGGGCGAGGATCTCGCTGCCGACCTTGTCCAGCGCATCGCTGCGCGCCTGGATACCGGAGGTCGACCAGGCCGGGAATGCCGCGCGCGCCGCATCGATCGCGGCCTGCACCTGCGCCAGGTCGGCCTTGGCGTATTCGCCAATGACATCGGACAACTCGGACGGGTTGATATTGGTCGAGCAGTCGGCACCGGCGACCCATTGGCCACCGATGTAGTTATCGAAGCGTTTCATCTCTGCCACACGCCCTCTCCTTACACAAAACCTTACGCAAAAGGCCGCTGATCGCTCAGCGGCCCCGGGGATGGATTACTGCGCGCCCTGGGCGTCGATCAACGCCGCCAGCGCCTCATATTCTTCCGGCAGCAGATCGGTCAGCGGCGCCCGCACCGGGCCGGCGTCATGCCCGACGATGCGCGCTCCGGCCTTGACGATGCTCACGGCATAACCGGACTTGCGGTTGCGGATATCCAGGTAAGGCAGGAAGAAGTCGTCGATGATCTTGCCGACGGTGGCGTGATCTTCCCGGGCGATGGCGTGGTAGAAATCCATCGCGGTTTTCGGGATGAAGTTGAACACCGCCGACGAGTACACCGGAACGCCCAGGGCCTTGTAGGCCGCGGCATAGACTTCGGCGGTCGGCAAGCCGCCCAGGTAGCTGAAACGATCGCCGAGACGGCGGCGGATCGACACCATCAGCTCGATATCGCCCAGGCCGTCCTTGTAGCCGATCAGGTTCGGGCAACGTTCGGCCAGGCGCTCCAGCAACGGCGCGGTCAGGCGGCAGACGTTACGGTTGTAGACCACCACGCCGATCTTCACCGACTTGCACACCGCCTCCACATGGGCGGCAACCCCGTCCTGGCTGGCTTCGGTCAAGTAATGCGGCAACAGCAACAGCCCCTTGGCGCCCAGACGCTCGGCCTCCTGGGCGTATTCGATGGCCTGGCGGGTGGCCCCGCCGACGCCGGCCAGGATCGGCACGCTAGTGGCGCAGGTATCGACCGCCGTCTTGATGATTTCCGAATATTCGCTGGCCGCCAGGGAGAAAAACTCGCCGGTGCCGCCCGCCGCGAACAGCGCTGAGGCGCCGTAAGGAGCCAGCCATTCCAGGCGCTTGATATAGCCCGCGCGATGGAAATCGCCCTGGGCATTGAAATCGGTCACCGGGAAAGACAGCAGGCCGGAGGAGAGGATGGACTTCAGTTCTTGTGGATTCATTATTCGAACACCCTGGACGCACATTGTGATGAAAAACACATCAGCCTTGGCTGAAGTTGTAAGTCATCGTACAACTTAAAAGACAATCGTCAACAGCAATTCGTCCCCTGCCTTGAAAAATGTGCGGTAAAAAATACCTGCTTGACGCTCCGATATTTTGCTTTATGCTCGAAAACAACTGTACATATATACAGTTAAATTATCAGGTACCCACGACATATCAAGGAGATAGAAATGTCAGGTCTACAGACTCACCAGCAGGAAAACCTGCAGCACAAAGGCCAGATCGTTGCCGACCTGGACAGCCTTTTCAGCGAACGCGGCGTCGCCATTTCCGGTGACGGCGACCACCTGGTACTGATCGCCGACGGCCATCACACCATCAAGTACCACCAGCCGGGGATTCTCCCCGCGCGCCCCGGAAAAAACCTCAAAGCCCTGCCCCAGCTGCGTTTCGAGGGTGGTGAGCACACCGCCATCGGCGACGCCACCCTGTTGCGCTTCGCCAAGGACGCCCCCGGCATTCCGGCCTGGCAGGTCGAATTGCACCTGCCCAACGGCCTGGCCCTGACCTACGGCCAGGTGGTCGCGCTGGGCGGCGATTTCTATGGCATTCCCGACCGGCCGATCTGCGAAGGCGCCACGCCGGCGGATCGCCTGCAGCGTTTTACCGCCGCGTTCAACTCGCTCGCCGTGTTGCCGGCGGCCAAAGACGAGGCGAAGCAGATTCTCGCGGTCATGCAGAAAGAAATCGCTGCCGCCAACCAGGCGATCAAAGACGGCAAGCAGCCCCACGAGGCGTATGACGCCCTGGGTGATACGTTGTCCGAAGAGTGGAACAAGATCACCGGCGGCGGCAGTTTCGTCTCGGCCCTGTTCCCCCTGGGCCGCTACCTGAAACTGGCGGCCAACAATGCCGACCATTTTGGCGAGTGGGCCTTGCTGGCCTACGTGGCCGGGCACACCGCCGCCGTGCAGCAAGCGGTGCTGGCGCACAACAACTCGGACGAGAAACAGCTGGAACTGGCCTATGCCATGAACGCCTTCGCCGACCACTTCCTCACCGACCTGTTTTCCGCCGGGCATGTGCGGGTGCCGCGCAAGCAACTGGCGGCAGTGGTCACGCCGAGCGACCTGGGCTCGTTGATCACCCGCTTCATGCACGACGAAGACAGCAAGTTCGGCCTCAACGTCAGCAACGCCCAGGGCGACCGCTGGCATGCCTATGGCGACAAGCGTTACTTCGACACGATCGACAGCAGCAACCGCAAGCAGGTCAAGCTGGCGGTGCAACGCTCGGCGGACGAGGTCTTCGAAAGCTACCTCAGCGGTACGGCCCCTGCTCCCGGCAACTTCACCGCACTGAAACTGCTGCCCGACCTGAACGCGGCCAAGAGCGGCAACTTCTCACCGCTGTTCGTCATGCAGGGCGACAAAGTGCTGCGACGCAACGACGTGAACAACCTGAACGACACGAAAACCATCGATAACTGGTGGGGTTGGAGCACCTACCTGCTGCTCAAGGACTACAAGCCCAACAAGCCGGCAGGTTATCTGGAGGCACCGACGCTTGCCCCGAGCATCCAGGCCGACGGCTGGCAAAGTCAGACGCCGAGCGAACCCAACTGGTTGCCAGGCCATGCCGTGCGCTACGCCTTCAGCTACACCAATGGCTTGAACGAGTCGTACATCGGCCCCTGGTCCGCCTACGCCGAATTGAGCGAGCGCTTCCAGCCGACGCTGAACGTACCGCTGGACAGCGGCAACGGTTCCAGCGGACGCAATCTCTTCCGCCAGTTCCGCGGCAGCTCGCCGGAACTGATCGCATCGCTCGACAAGAGCACCACCACCTACATCGACCGCAATGCCTGATAAGGACATCGACATGGCTATCAATCTGACGTTAGAACTGGCCTCGGGCCAATCCCTGCAGGGCGCGCCCCTGGAACTGCTGCTCAACGGCACCCCGGTCGCCCGGGCGACCGTCGACGCCAAAGGGCACGTTGCCTTCGACGCCAAGCCCGGGGCCGGGCAACTGGCGGTGAGGGTGGATCGCTCGATCCTCAAAGGCTAAAAGCATCGCGAGCAATCGAGCGTCGACAGGCTGCTCCTACAGAAGACGAGCAATGTTTCTGTAGGAGCTAGCTTGCTCGCAATAGCCTCAGCCCAAGCGCCAAACCTCCCCGGTCTGGCGCCGGTTGTGCGCTTACCCGCGCTGCGCCTGCGCCTCTTCATGGGCATGGCGCAGCCGTTCGCGGCTGTTGGTCAGGTGCAAGCGCATGGCCGCCCGGGCTGCGTCCGAATCCTGGCGGGCAATGGCTTCATAGATTTCTTCATGCTCACGGCTCAGGCGGCCCATGTAGTGCTGTTGGTCGTCGTGGGCCAGGCGCGCCGAATTCAGGCGAGTGCGTGGAATGATGCTGGTCCCCAGGTGGGTCATGATGTCGGTGAAGTAACGGTTGCCGGTGGCCAGGGCTATCTGCAGGTGGAACTGGAAATCCGAGGCCACGGCATCGCTGTCATGGGCCGCACTTTCGTTGAGGGCATCCAGCGCCGCGCGCATCGCCGCCAACTGCTCGGTGCTGCGCCGTTGCGCCGCCAACCCGGCCGACTCCACCTCCAGGCTGATGCGCAACTCCAGAATCGCCAGCACGTCGCGCAAGGTCACCACGGTCGCCGGATCGATCCTGAAACCGCTCGGGCTCGGCGTGTCGAGCACAAAGGTACCGATGCCGTGGCGGGTTTCCACCTGTCCGGCGGCCTGCAACCGGGAAATGGCTTCACGTACCACGGTCCGGCTGACGCCATGGGTTTCCATGATCGCCGACTCGGTCGGCAACTTGTCCCCGCGCTTGAGCAGGCCGTCGCGGATCTGCTCCGACAGCACGGCCACCAGCTCCTGGGCGAGGCTACGGCGCTTGCGTGGAAGGCGTGGCGCCGGGTTCTGGTTGTCCATGGTGAAGATCTTTCTCCGAAAACTGATGGCGCATCATAGCTCAGCCAAGTTGTACGATCACTGTTGACTACGCCGTCACCGCCTGGTCGACCAGATGCCCGTGCTCGATACGGATGTGCCGCAGGTGGAAACGCTTGAGGCTGCTGCGGTGCCCGACACTGACTATGCTCAGGCCCGGAAGCTGGTCGATCAGCGCTTGGTAGAGGCTCGCTTCGTCCTCTTCGTCCATGGCCGAGGTGGCCTCATCCATGTACAGCCATTGCGGCGCAAAAAGCAGCGCCCGGGCAAAGGCCAAGCGTTGTTGCTCGCCCGGAGACAACATGCGCTGCCAGTGATTGCTCTCGTCCAGGCGCGCCACCAGATGGGGCAGGCGGCAGGTTTCCAGCACCTGTGCATACCGCTCTTGCGAGTAAGTGTCGCCCGCCTGTGGATAACTCAAGGCTTCGCGCAGGCTGCCAATCGGCAGGTAAGGCTTCTGCGGCAGGAACAGGTAACGCTCGTTAGGCATGCGGATACTGCCGTGACCGGCAGGCCAGAGCCGCCCCATCGCCCGCAGCAGGGTACTTTTGCCGCTGCCGGAGCGGCCGCTGAGCATCAGGCGCTCGCCAGGGACCACCGTCATCTCGGCGCCGGCCAGCAAGTGCCGGCCATCCGCCAGGTCCAGCCCAAGGTCATGCACCTGCAGGGTTTCACCCTCGCTTTGCACGTCGATGGCCGGTGGGCGTTCTTCGTTTTCGCCCATGGCCTGGCGGAAACTCAGCAGGCGGTCGCAAGTGGCGCGCCATGCCGCGAGATCGGAATACGCGGAGATGAACCAGCTGAAGTTCTCCTGGACGTTGCCGAACGCCGAGTTGATCTGCATCAGCTCGCCCAGCTCGATCTTGCCCGACAGGTAGCGCGGGGCCGCGACGATAAACGGAAAGATGATCGCGATCTGGCCGTATCCCGAGGTAAAGAAGGTCAGGCGCTTGGACACTTTCATGATGTCCCAGAAGTTGTGCCAGACCATGCCGAAACGCGCGCTCAAGCGCTTGTTCTCATTCGGCTCGCCGTTGTACAGGGCAATGCTCTCGGCGTTCTCGCGCACCCGGACCATGGAGAAACGCAGGTCGGCCTCGAAACGTTGCTGGTTGTTGTTCAGGCCGATCAGGCGCCGGCCGATCAGGTGCGTCAGCCAGCTGCCGACGGCCGCATACACCAGCGCGCACCAGAACATGTAGCCGGGAATGCTGTAGCCGAAGACTTCGATGCTGCCCGACACGCCCCACAGGATGATCGAGAACGACACCAGGCTGACGATGGTACGCAGCAGGCCCAGGGCGAGCCCCAGGGTATTGGTGGTGAAGCTGTTGAGGTCTTCGGAAATCCGCTGGTCCGGGTTATCGGTGTAGCCGCCCTGCTCCAGCTGGTAGTAATTCTTGTGGCCCAGCCAGCGGGCAAAGTGTTTCTCCGTGAGCCAGGCGCGCCAGCGGATGGTCAGCATCTGGGTCAGGTAGAGCCGATAGACCGCGGCCAGGATGGCCACCGCGGCAATCCCGCAGAAATACAGGATCAGTTGCCAGAACGCCGCTTCGTCCTTCTTCTGCAAGGCGTTGTAGAAATCCTTGTACCAACTGTTGATCCACACCGAGATCGCCACGCTGAACAGCGTCAGGGCGATCACCGCGATCAACAGCGACCAGGCCTTGCCCCTCTCCTCGCTGCGCCAATAGGGCGTGGTCATTTCCCAGACCCGACGGAAAAACTGCCCGCGCACAGTATCGTTGACCGCGGAATATTCAGCGTTCTGATTCATCATCAAGGCTCGATTGGGATGGGGACAAGCATCGAGCCGATCATAGTGGATCGGCTCGTTTTTTCACGCGTCCCGAGGACATTCGTTCAGTCGCGGTTCAGCGACGGACCGGGCGCTTCTGCAGCTTGCGCTGCAACGTTCGACGGTGCATGCCCAGGGCCCGGGCAGTGGCGGAGATGTTGCCTTCATGTTCGGTCAGGACCCGCTGGATATGCTCCCATTGCAGGCGGTCCACCGACATCGGGTTTTCCGGCACCAGGGTGTCGAGGTCGGCATGCTCGGAGAGCAACGCGGCCAGCACGTCGTCGGCGTCGGCCGGTTTGCACAGGTAGTTGCAGGCGCCGCGCTTGATCGCCTCGACCGCGGTGGCAATGCTCGAATAGCCGGTGAGGATCACCACGCGCATTTCCGGATCGAGTTCGAGCAGCTTGGGCAGCAGCACCAGGCCAGAGTCGCCGTCCATCTTCAGGTCCAGCGCGGCGAAGTCCGGCAGGTCCTGCTGGGCCAGGGCCAGGCCTTCTTCCGCGGAACCCGCGGTGCTGACCCGAAAGCCGCGACGGCTCATGGCTCGCGCCATCACTCGGGTGAAGGTGGCGTCATCATCCACCAGCAGCAAATGCGGCAGTTCTTCGCCTTCGACTTGGATTTCTTCACTCATGTTGGTCTCCTCGGGCGCCGTGGGGCAGACGCAGCTCGGTGAGCGTGCCGCCTTCCTCATGGCTGTAGAGTTTCACTGAGCCGCCGGCGCGTGTCACGCTGGCTTTGCTCAAAAACAGGCCCAGGCCGAAACCTTTGCCCTTGGTGGTAAAAAATGGTTTGCCGATCTGCTCGGCGATGGCCAGCGGCACACCGGCGCCGTGGTCGCGAATACTGATGGTCAGGGTCTCGGCGTCCCAGTCCAGCTGCACTTCCAGCCCTTCCGGGCAGGCGTCGGCGGCATTGTTCAGCAGGTTCAGCAGAGCCTGGGTCAAGTCCGGTGGCGGTGCCAGCCGCGGCATCGGACCATGGCCCAGCAGTTGGAAGCGGTAGCTGGCTTCGGGGCGCATCAGGTGCCAGCGGTTCAGCGCTTCGTCCAGCCAGACGGTGACATCCTGCATTTCCACCGCCAGCCGGCGATTGGCTTCGGCGGCGCGCACCAGTTGCTGCAAGGTTTCCTTGCACAGTTTGACCTGATCCTGAAGCACGCTCAGGTCGTCCTGCAACAGCGGGTCGAGGTGGTCCTGGCGCATTTCCTTGAGCAGCACGCTCATGGTCGCCAGCGGCGTCCCCAGTTCGTGGGCGGCCCCCGCGGCCTGGGTCGCGACCGCCAGCAACTGCTGGTCGCGCAGGCCTTCTTCGCGGCGGATCGCCCGCAGTTCTTCCTGGCGCCGCAGCTCCTCGGCCATCCTCGCGGCAAAGAAGGTGATCACCGCCGCGGCCAAGGCGAAACTCAGCCACATCCCATAGATCTGCAGGTTTTCCCGGGCGATGGGGAACGTCTGCAACGGGTAGAACTGCGCCAGCAGCAGGGTGTACATGGTCAGCGCGATGCCGGACAGAACCACCGAGTAGCGCCACGGCAACGTCACCGCGGCGATGGTCAGCGGCACCAGGTAATAAGAGACGAAGGGGTTGGTCGAACCGCCGGAGAAATACAGCAAGGCACTGTGGATAAACAGGTCGCAGGCCAACTGCACGGCATATTCCAGCTCGGTGACCGGCCACGAGGTGCGCAGGCGAATGGCGGTGAAGGTGCAGAGAATCAGCGACAGGCCCAGGGTCACCCACAGCTGCAACCAGGGCAGCGGCAACAGCTCGAACCAGTAGGCAAGCCCCACCGAACCGGCCTGCGCGGCCAGAACCAGGGTGCGGATAAAAGTCAGACGCCAGAGGTTCTGGCGCGTGGCGGAAAGCAGTTGTACGGGGGCGAGCATGAGCTCTCCTGATGAGCGCTCCAGGCGGATCGCGACGAGTATAACCAAGCAGCGGCCCAGACAGGCAAAACTGCGGCAAACCGCCACAGGTTTTCTGTTGCCCCGCAGGCCGCTATCGCGAGCAAGCTCACTCCTGCAGCGATAACGGGGTTTCTGCGCAGCGAGGCTCCTCCGCGATAGAGCGCAAACGCTCGCCATAGCAGATGTATAGAAGTTGTTAACGGACCGAACCAGACAATAAAGGCTAGAGTCTGATGGTTTCACGCAGGCCGGGAACCCGATACCTGCGGACCGTACTCAAGGAGTTTTCATGCATACATTCAGTCGCAGCGCCGCCCTTCTCGCCCTCAGCGTCGGCACCCTCGCCAGCCTGCCGGCCCTGGCCGCCGATGAGCTTCATTACAACCAGATCTCCCTGCGTGCCGAAGTCAGCCAGGAAGTGGCCCGCGACCTGATGATCGTCACCCTCTACAGCGAGTCGCAAAACGCCGACCCGGCCAAGCTCGCCGCGGAAATCACCGCCACCATGAACAAGGCCCTGGGCCAGGCACGCCAGGTCAAGGACATCACCTTGCGCCAGGGCAGCCGCAACAGCTATCCGATCTACGACACCAAGGGCCAGAAAATCACCGGCTGGCGCGAACGCGCCGAGCTGCGCCTGGAGAGTTCGGACTTCGCCGCCCTGTCCAAGCTGACCGGCGAACTGCTGACCGACCTGAAAATGGGCGGCATGGATTTCGCCATCGCCGACACCACCCGCAAGGCCAGCGAAGACAAACTGCTCAAGGAAGCGGTCGACGCCTTCAAGGCACGCGCGCAACTGACCACCGAGGCGCTGGGCGGCAAGGGCTACAAGATCGTCAACCTGAACCTCAACAGCAACGGTTACCCGCAGCCGTACCTGCGTGGCGGAATGATGATGAAAGCCGCCGCCATGGATGCCGCACCGGTCACCCCGGAAGTCGAAGCCGGCACCAGCCAGGTCAGCATGAGCGCCGACGGCTCGATCGAAGTGCTGATGCAGTAACGTTTTCCCTCTCGCCCCAAACGGCGGTAGCCTCCAGCACAAATGAGGCTACCGCGCTTTTGGCAACCAACCATTTCGGGAACTCGCCTTGGGGAGTGAGTTCGACCCTGTCGGTGATGGCCAACGTTACGCACCTCGGTATTGCGCCTATCAGACGTCATTGACGTCCACCGGGTATACTGCGCCTTTCCTATAAGAGTCTCTCCAATGACCGCAGATCGCATCGGCGAACGCCTGCGCCGCTATCGTCGCGCCGCCAAGAAAACCCTGCGCCAGATTGCCAGCGAATCCGGCCTGACCGCGAGTTTCCTGTCCCAAGCCGAACGCAATCTTACCGGCGTCTCGATCTCCTCCCTGGTCAGCATTGCCAAGTCCCTGAACGTTCCGCTGAACGCCCTGTTCGACCAGCCGCCCCAGGCACAACCCGACTCCCACGACGGCAAGCGGGTGCGCTACACCATCGAAGGCCAGCCCCTGGCCTACGAGCGGCTGTCCAGTTCCTTTCCCGGCAACCTGATCAACGCGGTGAAGATGAACATACCGGTGGGCTACCAGTCGGAACTGATCTCCCACGATGGCGCCGAGTTTGCCTACGTGCTTTCGGGGCAGATCGTCTACACCATCGAGGGGCGCCAGTATCCCCTCGGACCCGGCGACTCGGTGCACTTCGACTCCACCAAACCGCACTACCTGGCTAATGCCAGCAACGGCCCGGCAGAAGTATTGGCCGTCACGACCATGGGCCTGTTCGACGACCATTCGGCGGCCTGAATCCGGCCGAGCGACCTCACAGACACCTCGTGCGCAAGAGAAATGTTAACCATGCTTAATTTTCGTTGACCACGATTTCAGCATGACTTAATTTCGGCATCGGCGAATCGTC
Source organism: Pseudomonas chlororaphis (assembly GCF_001921865.1). Classification (GTDB taxonomy): domain Bacteria; phylum Pseudomonadota; class Gammaproteobacteria; order Pseudomonadales; family Pseudomonadaceae; genus Aquipseudomonas; species Aquipseudomonas chlororaphis_D. Next base: position 233,852 of record NZ_MSCT01000005.1, on the reverse strand, counting down.
AACCAACCCTACAACCAGCGATCGCCGTCGCCGCACAGGGTCCATGGGGCTGTATCCACTCCCCGTAGAAGGCGAGCTGCCCCGGCCCACAAGGCCAATCCTCAGATACGCCCTAGAAAAATAAAAAATGAGGTTTGCATGCGTAAGACCTTTCCGCTTCAGGTTTGGCAGACAGCGGAGCTGACCCTCGGCATCCCACTGTCATGCGCCACCCGCAGCCTCTACAGTGACAACCTCACTGCGAGCCACAACATCCGATGGGCTGTTCACTCGCCATCGCCTGCAAGATCCCGGGCATCCGTTCTCCACGGCCTCCCCAGCAAGCCGCCCTGCTACTTCATCCGGTCAACCCATTTGCGCCTGGCAGGCGAAGCCAGGCGGCTCGACCAGAAACCGATCGACGCCCGCCCCTGCGATGCACCAACCGGAGGCACAACTCCCCTTGGCCGCCCCGCAAGAAGGCAACCGATGCACCAGAAAAAACCAGCGCATACGGTCAAAAGCGTCAATATTTATACAAATGCGTCATCCATGTACGTTCGTTCCACTCCTTGATACTTGTGACAGCCCCGCATCTTGCATTGGGTATGGGGCCTGCATAAGTATCGGCGGGTCGACTCATAAGGTCGCCCTCTACACCAAAAATGACAACAAATCATGAGGCAACCATGTTCAAACAAGCAGTCATTCCGCTTTTAGTCAGCGCCGGCTTACTCGCCAGCGCACCGTTCGCCCAAGCGGCGACTAACCTGGTGTTCTGCTCCGAAGGGAGCCCGGCCGGTTTCGACCCAGGCCAGTACACCACCGGAACCGACTTCGACGCCTCGGCCGAAACCATGTTCAACCGCCTCAGCCAGTTCGAGCGTGGCGGCACCGCCGTCGTTCCTGGCCTGGCGACCAGCTGGGACATTTCCGACGACGGCCTGACCTACACCTTCCATCTGCGCGATGGGGTGAAGTTCCATACCACGCCGTACTTCAAGCCAACTCGTAACTTCAACGCCGACGACGTGCTCTTCACGTTCAACCGCATGCTCGACAAGGACATGCCGTTCCGCAAGGCGTACCCCACCGAATTCCCTTACTTCACCGACATGGGGATGGACACCAACATCACCAAGGTCGAGAAAGTCGACGACAAGACCGTCAAGTTCACCCTGAAGACCGTCGACGCCGCGTTCATCCAGAACCTGGCGATGAGCTTCGCCTCCATTCAGTCCGCCGAGTACGCCGACCAGCTGCTCAAGGAAGGCAAGCCGGGCGAGATCAACCAGAAGCCGATCGGCACGGGTCCGTTCGTGTTCAAGAGCTACCAGAAAGACTCCAACATCCGCTACACCGGCAACAAGGATTACTGGAAGCCTGAAGACGTGAAGATCGACAACCTGATCTTCGCCATCACCACCGACCCGTCGGTGCGTATCCAGAAGCTGAAAAAGAACGAATGCCAGGTCACCCTGTTCCCGCGTCCGGCCGACCTCAAGGCCCTGGGCGAAGACAAGGACCTCAAGCTGCCGCAACAGGCCGGCTTCAACCTCGGCTATATCGCCTACAACGTCATGCCTGTGCTCAAGGGCCGCACCGACGCCAACCCGCTGGCCGACCTCAAGGTCCGTCAGGCGCTGGACATGGCGGTGAACAAGCAGCAGATCATCGACTCGGTGTACCAGGGCGCGGGCCAGCTGGCGGTCAACGCCATGCCGCCGACCCAGTGGTCCTACGACACCACCATCAAGGATGCCAAGTACGATCCCGAGAAAGCCAAGGCGCTGCTCAAGGAAGCCGGCGTCAAGGAAGGCACCCAGATCACCCTGTGGGCCATGCCCGTGCAGCGTCCGTACAACCCGAACGCCAAGCTGATGGCTGAAATGCTGCAATCGGACTGGTCGAAAATCGGCCTGAAGATCAACATCGTCAGCTACGAATGGGGCGAGTACATCAAGCGCTCCAAAGGCGGCGAGAACCAGGCGATGATCATCGGCTGGAGCGGCGACAACGGTGACCCCGACAACTGGCTCGGCACCCTGTTCGGCTGCGACGCCATGAACGGCAACAACTTCTCCAAATGGTGCGACAAGCCGTACGACGCACTGATCAAGCAAGCCAAGGCCACCCCGGACGTGGCTAAACGCACCGAGCTGTACAAGCAGGCGCAACACCTCCTCAAAGACCAGGTCCCGATGACACCGATCGCGCACTCGACGGTGTTCCAACCTATGCGCGCCAACGTCCAGGATTTCAAGATCAGCCCCTTTGGCCTGAACTCCTTCTACGGCGTCAGCATCAGCAAATAAGGGTGCGCCAGGGCGACGTCGGTTGACGTCGCCCTGGCCTCGCCTGCCAAGACTGCAGATTCCCAACGCCTTGCCCTTTTACTGCGCCCCATCGCGGTGAGTACGGGCATTTCGGAAGATCCCTACATGTCTTTCAGGCTCTTATGCATTTACTACCCCTGCGTCGACCCCTACCGTTGACGCATGGAGCGGTGCCTGCATTACCCGACATTGGCTGCAAGCGAAGACTTGGGATCGATGACCGCGACCGCCTCCGGATGGGGCGATGGCTCATCGATCAAAACAATAAGAAGGAGAGGGATCGTCATGCGTCATTCCCTGGTTTTATCCGCCCTGCTGGGCACCGGTCTGTTGACCACGACCTGCGCCGCCCTGGCGGCCGGCAACAGCCTGGTGTTCTGCTCCGAGGGCAGCCCGGCCGGCTTCGACACGGCGCAATACACCACCGCCACCGACAACGACGCGGCGGAGCCGTTGTACAACCGCCTGGCCGAGTTCGAGAAGGGCGCGACCAATGTGGTGCCGGGCCTGGCCACCCGCTGGGACATCTCCGCGGACGGCCTGCAATACACCTTCCATCTGCGCGAAGGGGTGAAGTTCCACACCACGCCGTACTTCAAGCCCAGCCGCGACTTCAACGCCGACGACGTTCTCTTCACCTTCAACCGCATGCTCGATCCCGAGCAGCCCTTTCGCAAGGCCTACCCCACCGAGTTTCCCTACTTCAACGGGATGAGCCTGAACAAGAACATCGCCAAGGTCGAGAAGACCGGGCCGCTGACCGTGGTGATGACCCTGAACGCGGTGGACGCCGCGTTCATCCAGAACATCGCCATGAGCTTCGCCGCGATTCTCTCCGCCGAATATGCCGAGCAACTGCTCAAGGCCGGCAAGCCCAGCGAGATCAACCAGAAGCCGATCGGCACCGGGCCGTTCGTGTTCAAGAGCTACCAGAAAGACTCCAACATCCGTTACGTCGCCAACAAGCATTACTGGGACCCGAGCCGGGTCAAGCTCAACCAGCTGATCTTCGCCATCAATACCGACGCCTCGGTCCGCGTGCAGAAACTCAAGGCCGGCGAATGCCAGGTCACCCTGCACCCACGGCCGGCCGATGTCGAAGCACTGAAAAAAGACCCCAAGCTGCAACTGATCGAAAAGCCAGGTTTCAACCTCGGCTACATCGCCTACAACGTTCGCCACAAACCCTTCGACCAGCTCGAAGTGCGCCAGGCGCTGGACATGGCGGTGAACAAGCAGGGCATCCTCAACGCCGTGTACCAGGGCGCCGGCCAGCTGGCGGTCAACGCCATGCCGCCGACCCAGTGGTCCTACGACACCAGCATCAAGGACGCCGCCTACAACCCGGAAAAGGCCCGTGAGCTGCTCAAGGCCGCCGGGGTCAAGGAAGGCACGGAAATCACCCTGTGGGCCATGCCCGTGCAGCGCCCCTACAACCCCAACGCCAAGCTGATGGCCGAGATGCTGCAGTCCGACTGGGGCAAGATCGGCCTGAAAGTGAAGATCGTCAGCTACGAATGGGGCGAGTACATCAAGCGCACCAAGAACGGCGAGCACGACATCAGCCTGATCGGCTGGACCGGCGACAACGGTGACCCGGACAACTGGCTCGGCACCCTGTACAGCTGCGACGCCATCGGCGGCAACAACTACTCCATGTGGTGCGACCCGCAGTACGACAAGCTGATCAAGCAGGCCAAGATCGTCACCGATCGCGAGCAGCGCACGCAGCTCTACCAACAGGCCCAGCAGTTGCTCAAGCAGCAGGTGCCGATCACCCCGGTCGCCCACTCGACGGTCAACCAGCCGTTGAGCGCCAAAGTCGAGGGATTCAAGGTCAGCCCCTTCGGTCGCAACGTTTTCTCGGGCGTCAGTATCGACCAATAAATGATTAGCCAGGCCGCTGGGGGCGAAGTTCGCCCCCACGCAAACGTGTTGCCTGAATTCGGCGATCCGGCCTCCAGCAAACGTTTGCAATGCCTTGAATGAGTTGTAAACCCATAGCCGGTCAACCCAAAAAGACCGGCATAAAAAAAAAGAAACTAAAGGAGCTTCACCCATGAAACTGAGCAGCACCGCCCTACTGGCCCTGGCAATCAGCAGCATCACCGCTGCGGCTCACGCCGAAAGCGTCAGCCAGGAATTCGTTCCGACCACCCTGGCCGGTTCCAATGCGCAAAGCGAGGCCAAGGGCTTCATCGACGGTCAAAGTCTTGGGGGCACAACCCGTAACTGGTACGCCAACGAACTGAAACGTCGCGACGACACCTTCAGCTACAAGAAAAACAGTGTCAAAGACGACCCCAAGGCTCCTCGCACCCCGACGCCACGCCGCATCAACTGGGTCCAGGGCACCATCGTCAACTACACCTCGGGCTTCACCCAGGGCACCGTCGGTGTCAGCACCGAAGTCGCGGCCTACAACGCCATCGTCCTGGATCGCGACCGCAAGGACATCGCCGGCGGTTCCAACCGGACCCTGGCCGACTCCAGCGGCGATCCGGTAGACCAGTGGAGCAAGCTGGGCCTGGCCAACGTCAAGTTCCGCGTCTCCAACACCACCCTGACCGCCGGCCGCCAGAACTTCAGCACGCCGATCGTCGACGTCATCGGCAACCGTGCCCTGCCTTCGAGCTTCGAAGGCGTGAGCCTGCACAGTGAAGAGTTCAACAACCTGTCGTTCGACCTGGCCGGTTTCGATCGCGTGTCGCCGCGTACCGAGCAGAGCCTGTCGAAATTCCGCACCGAGTACTCCGCCACTGGCGTGGAAACCGACAAGGTCTACACCGCCGGCGTGAACTACCAGCCGTTCAAGAGCCTGAAGACCAGCCTGTATGGCGCCAACGTCGAAGACTTCTGGAACCAGTACTACTTCGGCGCCACCCACGAGCTGGGCGACAGCCAGGTACTGAGCCTGACCACCGGCCTGAACTACTACAAGACCGTCGACGAAGGTAAGAAGTTGATGGGCGAGATCGACAACGACACCTACTCGCTGTCGCTGGGCCTGGCCCACCAGGCCCATAGCCTGACCTTCTCCTACCAGCAAGTGAACGGCAACGAGTACTTCGACTACCTGCACGAAACCAACGGCATCTACCTGGCCAACTCCCTGCTGTCGGACTTCAACGGCCCGAACGAGAAGTCCTTCCAGATCGCCTACGGCATCAACATGGCCGAATACGGCGTGCCAGGCCTGAAGTTCAATATCTACCAGGCTCGCGGCTGGGGCATCGACGGCACCCACTACCGCGGCACCGCCTACACCGATCCGGGCGCCAAGCGCGGCGACCTGAGCCTGATGGACGGCGAAACCCACTACGAATACGGCATTGGCGCGTCCTACGCGGTCCAGAGCGGCCCACTCAAGGCCACTGCTATCCGTGCGACCTACACCACGCACCGGGCCAGCGAACACCAGGCCGACGGCAACATCAACGAGTTCCGCCTGGTCACCACCATCCCGTTCAACATTCTCTAACGCGCCAGCCGAATGGCGAATTCATGACGAATTCGCCATTCCAGCTACTCTGGTTCAACCGATTGCAGAGGGTTCTAGATGAAAATGATTTCCCTGAGAGCAGCCATCGCTGCCGCAGTGCTGAGCATCGCCGCTGGCGCCTCGGCCAAACCCTTGGTGGTCTGTACCGAAGCCAGCCCGGAAGGCTTCGATATGGTCCAGTACACGACTGCAGTCACTGCCGACGCGGTGGCGGAAACCATCTTCAACCGCCTGGTGGACTTCAAGCCCGGCACCACGGACATCGAGCCGGCCCTGGCCGAGTCCTGGGAGATCAGCCCCGATGGCCTGACCTACACCTTCCACCTGCGCCAAGGCGTCAAGTTCCACAGCACCGATTACTTCAAGCCGACCCGCGAGATGAACGCCGACGACGTGGTCTGGAGCTTCCAGCGCCAGCTGGACCCGAAACACCCGTGGCATGACAAATCCAGCGTGGGCTTCCCCTATTTCGAGAGCATGGGCTTCAAGGAGCTGCTCAAAAGCGTCGAGAAGACCGACGACCACACCGTGGTCTTCACCCTGACCCGCCGCGAAGCACCATTCCTGGCCGACATCGCCATGGCCTTCTCCTCGGTCTTCCCGGCCGAATACGCCGACCAGTTGCTCAAGGCCGGCAAGACCGGCGACCTGAACAACAAGCCGATCGGCACCGGCCCGTTCGTCTTCCAGCGTTACGCCAAGGACGCCCAGGTACGCTTCAAGGCCAACCCGGACTACTTCCGTGGCAAGCCGCCGGCGGACGCGCTGATCCTGGCGATCACCACCGACAACAACGTGCGCCTGCAGAAGCTCAAGGCCAACGAATGCCAGGTGGCCCTGTATCCGAAACCGGATGACATCCCGAGCATCAAGGCCGACGCCAACCTGAAAGTCGACGACCTGGCCGCCATGACCGTGGGCTACATCGCGCTCAATACCAGCAAGAAATACATGAGCGACCCGCGGGTACGCCACGCCATCAATATCGCCTTCGACAAGGAAGCCTACGTCAACAGCCTGTATGGCAAGGGCAATGCGGTGGTCGGCACCGGCCCCTATCCGCCGACCCTGTTGGGCTTCAACAGCACGTTGAGCAACCCGGCTCGCGACCTGGACAAGGCCCGCGGCCTGCTCAAGGAAGCCGGTGTGCCAGAAGGCACGGTGTTTACCCTGTTCACCCGCAACGGCGGCGGCCCGACCAACCCCAACCCGCTGCTCGGCGCCCAGATGATGCAGGCCGACCTGGCCAAGATCGGCCTCAAGGTCGATATCCGTGTCATGGAATGGGGCGAGATGCTCAAGCGCGCCAAAAACGGCGAACACGACATGGTGTCGGCCGGCTGGGCGGGGGATAACGGGGACCCGGACAACTTCCTGACCCCCAACCTCAGTTGCGAGGCCGCCAAAAACGGCGAAAACTACGCACGCTGGTGCAACAAGGAGTTTCAAGACCTGATCGATCAGGCCCGGGCCGAGGCCGATCCGGCCAAACGGACCGCTCTCTACGAACAGGCCCAGGACATTTTCGACAAGGAACAACCGTGGATTCCCATGGCCTATCCGAAAATGTTCACCGCGATGCGCAAGAACGTCGAGGGTTACCACCAGAGCCCCCTGACCACCAACAACTTCGCTACCACCCAGGTGAAGTAGATAAGAAACGCCCGGCATTCCTGACCCCAGGGATGCCGGACACGCCTAACCGGCTGATGAGGTACACCAGAAGATGTTTAGTTTTATTGCCCGCCGTGTGGGGTTACTGATCCCCACATTCTTCGGCATCACCTTGCTGACGTTCGCATTGATTCGCATGATTCCCGGCGATCCCGTGGAAGTCATGATGGGCGAACGCCGGGTCGACCCCGAGATGCATGCCCAGGCAATGGAACGCCTTGGTCTGAACAAACCGCTGTACGCCCAGTACCTGGACTACATCGGCAAGCTCGCCCACGGCGATCTGGGCGAGTCGCTGCGCACTCGCGAGAGTGTCTGGACCGAGTTCACGTCCCTGTTTCCCGCGACCCTGGAACTGTCCATGGCCGCCCTGTTGTTCGCCGGCGTCATCGGCCTGCTGGCCGGGGTGATCGCCGCCTTGAAGCGAGGATCGCTGTTCGACCACGGGGTGATGGGTATTTCCCTGGCCGGTTACTCGATGCCGATCTTCTGGTGGGGCCTGATCCTGATCATGTTCTTCTCCGTGAGCCTGGGCTGGACCCCGGTTTCCGGACGGCTCGACCTGCTCTACGACATCGAGCCGAAAACCGGCTTCATGCTCATCGACACCCTGCTGGCCGATGACACCGGCGCCTTCTTCGACGCCCTGCACCACCTGATCCTCCCGGCCATCGTGCTTGGCACCATTCCGCTGGCGGTGATCGCGCGGATGACCCGCTCCTCGATGCTCGAAGTGCTGCGCGAAGACTACATCCGCACCGCCAAGGCCAAGGGCCTGTCGCCGGCGCGCGTGGTATTCGTCCACGGCCTGCGCAACGCGCTGATCCCGGTACTCACCGTGGTCGGCCTGCAAGTCGGCACCCTGCTGGCCGGCGCGGTCCTGACCGAAACCATCTTCTCCTGGCCCGGCATCGGCAAATGGCTGATCGAAGCCATCGGTGCCCGGGACTACCCCGTGGTGCAGAACGGCATCCTGTTGATCGCCTGCCTGGTGATCCTGGTCAACTTCGTGGTGGACATCCTCTACGGCTTCGCCAACCCACGCATCCGCCATCAGCGCTGAGGACCTACTCATGAGCACTCCAACCTCCTCAGTGGCCACATCCGCCGTCGCCGTGGATCAAAGCCTGCTGTACCCCTCGCCCTACAAGGAATTCTGGCAAGCCTTCTCGCGCAACAAAGGCGCGGTGGCCGGCCTGCTGTTCATGCTGCTGGTGGTCTTCTGCGCGATCTTCGCGCCGTGGGTCGCCCCGCATAACCCGAGCGAGCAATACCGCGAGTTCCTGCTGACCCCGCCGGTCTGGCTCGAAGGCGGCCAATGGCAGTTCATCCTCGGCACCGACGAACTGGGCCGCGACCTGCTCTCGCGCCTGATCACCGGTTCGCGCCTGTCGCTGCTGATCGGCCTGTCGTCGGTGGTCATGTCGCTGATCCCGGGCATCCTCCTGGGCCTGTTCGCCGGGTTCTTCCCGCGTATGCTCGGCCCGACCATCATGCGCCTGATGGACATCATGCTGGCCCTGCCGTCCCTGCTGCTGGCCGTGGCGATCGTCGCCATCCTCGGCCCAGGCCTGATCAACACCGTGATCGCCATCGCCGTGGTGTCCCTGCCGTCCTACGTGCGCCTGACCCGCGCCGCGGTGATGGGCGAGCTGAACCGCGACTACGTGACCGCCGCGCGCCTGGCCGGTGCCGGCCTGCCGCGCCTGATGTTCATCACCGTGCTGCCCAACTGCATGGCGCCGCTGATCGTCCAGGCGACCCTGAGCTTCTCCTCGGCGATTCTCGACGCCGCGGCCCTGGGCTTCCTCGGCCTTGGCGTGCAACCGCCAACCCCCGAGTGGGGCACCATGCTGGCCTCGGCCCGCGACTACATCGAACGCGCCTGGTGGGTCGTGAGCCTGCCGGGTCTGACCATTTTGCTCAGCGTGCTGGCAATCAACCTGATGGGCGACGGCCTGCGCGATGCGCTGGACCCGAAACTCAAGAACGCCGCCTGAGGAGATTCCCATGTCATTGCTAGAAATCAAGAATCTCAACGTACGCTTCGGCGACGCCAAGGCCGTTCCCGTGGTGGATGGCCTGGACCTGAAAGTGGACAAGGGCGAAGTCCTGGCCATCGTCGGCGAGTCCGGCTCCGGCAAGTCCGTGACCATGATGGCCCTGATGGGGCTGATCGAGCACCCTGGCATCGTCACCGCCGACGCCTTGAGCTTCGACGGCCGCGACATGCTCAAGCTCAGCGCCCGGCAACGCCGGCAGATCGTCGGCAAGGACCTGGCCATGGTCTTCCAGGACCCGATGACCGCGCTGAACCCGAGCTACACCGTGGGCTTCCAGATCGAGGAAGTGCTGCGCCTGCACCTGAAGATGTCCGGCAAGGCGGCCCGCAAGCGTGCCATCGAACTGCTGGAAAAAGTCGAGATCCCGGGCGCCGCCAGCCGCATGGACGCCTACCCGCACCAACTGTCCGGCGGCATGAGCCAGCGCGTGGCGATTGCCATGGCGATTGCCGGCGAGCCGAAACTGCTGATCGCCGACGAACCGACCACCGCCCTGGACGTGACCATCCAGGCGCAGATCATGGAGCTGCTGCTGGCCCTGCAGAAAGAGCAGAACATGGGCCTGGTGCTGATCACCCACGACCTCGCGGTGGTGGCCGAAACCGCCCAGCGCGTGTGCGTGATGTACGCCGGCCAAGCGGTGGAAGTAGGCCAGGTACCGGAGCTGTTCGACATCCCCGCGCACCCTTACAGCGAAGCGCTGCTGGCGGCGATTCCCGAGCACAGCATGGGCGCCGCGCGCCTGTCGACCCTGCCGGGCATCGTTCCCGGCCGCTACGACCGTCCGCAGGGTTGCCTGCTGTCGCCGCGCTGCCCGTACGTGCAGGAAAACTGCCGTCAGCAGCGCCCCAGCCTCGATCCGAAAACCGCCAGCCTCGCGCGCTGCTTCTACCCGCTGAATCAGGAGGTGGCGTAATGGCCGTCGTTCTTACCGCCCGCAACCTGACCCGCCACTACGAAGTGTCCCGCGGTCTGTTCAAGGGCCACGCCACCGTGCGCGCCCTCAATGGCGTGTCGTTCGAGCTCGAAGCCGGCAAGACCCTGGCGGTGGTCGGCGAATCCGGCTGCGGCAAGTCCACCCTGGCCCGCGCCCTGACCCTGATCGAGGAGCCGTCTTCGGGCTCGCTGAAAATCGCCGGCCAGGAAGTCGCCGGCGCCGACAAGGCTCAGCGCAAACAGCTGCGCAAAGACGTGCAGATGGTGTTCCAGAGCCCCTATGCCTCGCTCAACCCGCGGCAGAAGATCGGCGACCAGTTGGCCGAACCGCTGCTGATCAACACCCAGCTGTCGGCCAGCGAGCGGCGGGAAAAGGTCCAGGCGATGATGAAGCAGGTGGGCCTGCGCCCCGAGCATTATCAGCGCTACCCGCACATGTTCTCCGGCGGCCAGCGCCAGCGTATCGCCCTGGCCCGCGCCATGATGCTGCAACCGAAAGTGCTGGTGGCGGACGAACCGACCTCGGCGCTGGACGTGTCGATCCAGGCCCAGGTGCTGAACCTGTTCATGGACCTGCAGCAGGAGTTCAACACTGCCTACGTGTTCATCTCCCACAACCTGGCGGTGGTGCGTCACGTCGCCGACCACGTGATGGTGATGTACCTCGGCCGACCGGTGGAAATGGGCCCGAAGGAGGACATCTACACCCGTCCCCTGCACCCTTATACCCAGGCGCTGCTGTCGGCCACGCCGACCATCCACCCGGACCCGGACAAGCCGAAGATCAAGATCGTCGGCGAACTGCCCAACCCGTTGAACCCGCCACCCGGCTGCGCCTTCCACAAGCGCTGCCCGTACGCCACCGAGCGTTGCAGCAGCGAAGAACCACTGCTGCGCCAGCTCGACAGCCGCCAGGTGGCCTGCCACTACGCCGAACAGTTCCTCGGCTGACCGGCAAAAAAAGGCGCCGTGGTCACCCACGGCGCCTCACACAGCGTTGACCCAACCCCTCCTGCCGGATTGCGCATCAGTCCGGCAGGAGGGGTTTTCTTTTTCCGTCAAAGCGGGTCAATCCCGCCTCAACCCTTACTGTCGTCGTCGGGGTTATCGGTATCCGGTTCGTCGGTGGTCGAATCGTCGTCGCCCTCGCTACCGCCCTGGCCCTGATCCCCGGGCTCGGACTCCGACTTGGCGATCATCTGCACGCCGCCCTGCGCATGCCCCGGCACCCAGAACCCAGGCGCCGGCTGGCTGCCGGCCCAGGCCGCGGACGTTCCCAAAGACAGCATCACCAGCACCTTGAGCAACAGCACAACCCGTTGGAAAACCTTCATGTTGGTTAGTCCTTTATAGGTGGATCAATGATGGCCACAGGCCCTGGTTTTCCGGGCCTGGCTTCGTATGAAACCTAGCCCCGAAGCCGGTGTTTTTCCAGATAGGAAGCTAGCTATTCGCCCATTGGATAGACCGCTTTCGACTAGGCCATAAAACAGCTGGTTATGCCCCTCCCCCTTGTAGGAGCGAGCTTGCTCGCGACGGCGCCCGCTCAGGCAATGGGTTTCTCCAGGCAGAACCCGCGGTGGCCGGTTTGGGGCTGCTGCGCAGCCCATCGCGAGCAAGCTCGCTCCTACAGGGGATATATGTCAGGTATAAAAAAGCCCCGCTGTTTGGGCAGCGGGGCTTTGGGGTGAGACGTCGCTCAGACCTTAGTGATGCTCGCGGGTCGCGCGGAATTTCACGTCCGGCCAGCGCTCCTCCATCAGCGCCAGGTTGACCCGAGTCGGGGCCAGGTAAGTCAGGTGACCGCCGCCGTCCAGCGCCAGGTTTTCCACAGCCTTGTTGGAGAATTCCTCGAGCTTCTTCTTATCGCTGCACTCGATCCAGCGCGCGGACCACACGGTGATCGGCTCGTAGGAACACTCGACCTTGTATTCCTCCTTCAGGCGGCTGGCGACCACATCGAACTGCAGCACACCGACGGCGCCGAGGATGATGTCGTTGCTGCGCTCGGGGAAAAACACCTGGGTCGCGCCCTCTTCGGCCAGCTGTTGCAGGCCCTGGCGCAGTTGCTTGGATTTGAGCGGGTCCCTCAGGCGCACGCGGCGGAACAGTTCCGGGGCGAAGTGCGGGATGCCGGTGAAACCCAGGGCCTCGCCTTCGGTGAAGGTGTCGCCGATCTGGATGGTGCCGTGGTTGTGCAAGCCGATGATGTCGCCGGCATAGGCCTCTTCGAGCTGTTCGCGCTCGGAGGAGAAGAAGGTCAGGGCATCGCCGATGCGCACGTCCTTGCCGGTGCGTACATGGCGCATCTTCATGCCCTTCTCGTACTTGCCCGAGCAGATACGCATGAAGGCGATACGGTCGCGGTGTTTGGGGTCCATGTTCGCCTGGATCTTGAACACGAAACCGCTGAATTTCTCTTCCTGCGGCTGCACGGTACGCTCGTTGGCGACGCGCGCCAGCGGCAGCGGCGCCCAGTCGACGACCGCGTCGAGCACATGGTCGACACCGAAGTTGCCCAGGGCGGTCCCGAAGAATACCGGCGTCAGCTGGCCGTCGAGAAACTCCTGCTGGTCGAACTCGTGGCAGGCGCCCTGTACCAGTTCAAGCTGTTCGATGAAACGCTCGTACTCGTCGCCCAGGTGAGCGCGGGCTTCGTCGGAGTCGAGTTTCTGGATGATCTTGGTCTCGGTGCGCTCATGACCGTGGCCGGCGGTGTAGACAATGATGTAGTCGCCCGCCAGGTGGTACACGCCCTTGAAGTCGCGGTAGCAACCGATCGGCCAGGTGATGGGCGCCGCCTTGATCTTCAACACCGCTTCGATTTCGTCGAGCAGCTCGATCGGGTCGCGGATGTCGCGGTCGAGTTTGTTGATGAAGCTGACGATCGGCGTGTCGCGCAGCCGGCAGACGTCCATCAGGGCGATGGTCCGTGGCTCTACGCCCTTGCCGCCGTCGAGCACCATCAGCGCCGAGTCCACCGCGGTCAGGGTGCGGTAGGTGTCTTCGGAGAAGTCTTCGTGGCCCGGGGTGTCGAGCAGGTTGATCATGTGATCGCGATACGGGAACTGCATGACCGACGTGGTAATGGAAATACCCCGCTGCTTCTCCATCTCCATCCAGTCGGAGGTGGCATGGCGGTCGGACTTGCGCGACTTCACCGTACCGGCGACGGCAATCGCCTTGCCCATCAGCAAGAGCTTCTCGGTGATGGTGGTCTTACCCGCATCCGGGTGGGAAATAATGGCGAAGGTGCGTCTGGCGTTGACTTCGTTGACGATTTGACTATCGGACATCGCTTGGGATCTCGATTGCGTGCAGCGCGGGGCACGCAGTTAAAAAATGACCTTTGGCCGATTGCAAAGGCCAATACAGAGAACCGCGCATGTTAACAAATAGCGCTCGAAAATACCCGCCAGGATGACACCCGGCTGTTCCGTGCCCAATCGGCAGGCCTGCTTCCGGGCGCCGTAAAAACACAATAGAACGCCGGAAGATAACCGAAGCAATGCAAATATCCCGGTACCAGGTTATCGAGCGAACGCCGACAAGACTTTCCTTCTGCCCTCAAACAAACACCCTTCAAGATAAAAAGTTAAAACAGAAAAACATGCTCCATTAACAACACTCCAATCGACAATATAAAAATCAACTAAGCGCCAACAACCCCGACAAGTAACAACCTGAACACGTTCAAACCTATCTGTGTCGCCCGACGCCTCGCCCCAGGGCCACCGCGCCTTTAATGGCGGTTAATTAACCCTCTTCTCATGCAAACAACAAACTTGCCTGCCTGAACAACCATTCGACTGACGACTACCAGCGACAGCGGACCACATCCATTTAAGGAAACGCCCCTATAGAGCTTCAGACTGTTCTGAGTTCCCCCCAAACAGGCGGCTGGTAGATTCAACCCGCCAACTCAACGACTTCCTGTCACTCACCTATCCCATCGCACGTTCTCGAGCGGTTTCATCTGTGCCTGCTCCACCAGCAGTGCTGCCTGACCGCCCGGCAGGAAGAGCCAACAGCAGCCCGGAACCCACGCCGCCGACCCGCCTCATGGCGCTCCGGACTTTCTGAGCACGACCCATTCTGCTGGGGAGATCAGCAGAGTTTTCACACAAGAGGACGCATCATGAACAAGAGCTATGCATTGGTCTGGAACCAGGCCCTGGGCTGCTGGAACGTTGCCAGCGAATGGACCCGCCGACGCGGCAAGGCCGGGCGCAGCAAGGCAGTGATCGCCGCGGGCGTCTCGCTGCTCGGCCTGCTCGCCCAGGCACCGGCCTTCGCCCTGCCCAGCGGAGCCGATATAGTCGCCGGCGATGGCGGCATGAGCACCTCCGTCGACGGCAAGCATCTGACCATCGACCAGCAGAGCAACAAGCTGATCACCCACTGGAACGACTTCAACGTCGGTGCCGATGAGCGGGTCAGCTTCCAGCAACCCGGCCGCGACGCCGTCGCCCTCAACCGCGTCATCGGCACCCACGGCAGCGACATCCAGGGCCGGATCGACGCCAACGGCCAGGTGTTCCTGATCAACCCCAACGGCGTGCTGTTCGGCAAGTCGGCCCAGGTCAATGTCGGCGGCCTGGTGGTCTCGACCCAAAACCTCGCCGACAAGGATTTCCTCGACGGCAACCTGCATTTCACCGGCAACTCCAGCGCCAGTATCAGCAACGCCGGCACCCTCGCCGCCAGCGACGGCGGCAGTGTCGCCCTGCTCGGCGCCCAGGTCAGCAACAACGGCGTGATCCAGGCCAACCTGGGTAACGTCGTGCTGGGCGCGGGCAAGGACATGACCCTCAACTTCGACGGCAACGGCTTGCTCAACCTGCAGATCAGCGACGGCGCGGTGGATGCCCTGGTGCAAAACGGCGGCCTGATCAAGGCCGACGGCGGCCAGGTACTGATGACCGCCAAAAGCGCCGACAGCCTGCTCAAGACCGTGGTCAGCAACCAGGGCACGATCGAGGCCAGGACGCTGCAGAGCAAGTCGGGCCGGATCGTCCTCGATGGCGGCGATCGCGGCATCGTGCAGGTCGCCGGCAAGCAGGACGCCAGCGCTCTCGGCGCCCAGGGCAACGGCGGCGTCGTGGAAAACCGCGGCGCCCAAGTCGATGTGCAATTGGCCGCGCAAGTGGATACCCGGGCCGACAAAGGCGAAACCGGTTCCTGGAAAATCCGCGCCAACACCCTCAATGTTGCCAGCCAGGAAAGCGGGGCAGGTCAAGCTGGCCAGAACAACCTGGGCAAGCTCACCAGCAACAACTCGACCCTGCGCACCGAAACCCTGACGGCCAACCTGAACAACACCCATATCGAGCTGACCAGCGGCAACGATCTGTCGGTCAAGGCTCCGCTGTCCTGGAGCAGCGGCAACACGCTGAGCCTGAACGCCGAGCGCGGCGACGTCCGTGTCGATGCCGCGCTGACCGCCACCGGCGACAAGGCCCGCCTGGCCCTGAGCGCCCGTAACGGCAGCGTCCGCCTGAACGACGATATCCGCCTCACTGGCGCGGGCGCGGGACTGGAGCTGAATACCGGCAACCAAGGCCACGCCATCAAGGACAGCAAGGCGGTGACGCTGTCGGGCGCCGGGGCAACCTTCCGGGCCAACGGCCAGGACTATCTGGTCATCCAGGACCTGACGCAATTGCGCGCCGTCGACAAGGACCTGAAGGGGCGCTACGTACTGGGCAACAAGATCGCCGGTAACGGCGCCAGCTTCCTGTCTCTGGCCGACCGGAGCGGGTTCTACGGGGTGTTCGACGGCCTGGGTAACAGCATCGATAACCTGTCGGTCTACGGCACCGGGGCGTTTGTCGGCCTGTTCAGTTCCAACGCAGGCGAAATCCGTAACCTGAACCTCGACCGTATCTCGGTCAGCGGCGCGCGCTCCACCCACTACAACACCCAGGTCGGCACCCTGGCGGGCGTCAACATTGGCCGTATCGATAACGTCAAGGCCAGCAATGTACGCGTCACCGGCGCCGACCACCTCAACACCCTGGGCGGGCTGGTGGCGCTGAACCTGGAGAACGGCAGCATCGCCAACTCCTCGGCCAGCGGCAGCGTGATCGCCAACAGCCACACCTACGCCATGGGCGGACTGGTGGGAGAAAACATCGGCAATGCCAGGGGCGTTGCCAGCATCGACAACAGCCACTCCGACGTGGCGCTGAGCGGGCACTCGTCCTACATCAGCGCGGGTGGCCTGGTCGGTGTCAACCGCAACGCCCGGATCACCAACAGCAGCAGCGCCGGCTCGATCGCCCTGAGCGGCGACAGCCAGGAACTGGGCGGCCTGGTCGGCCTCAACGAAGGTACCTCCGCGACCCGCCTGACCAACGTCAGCTCCTCCGTCAGCGTCAAGGGAACCGGCAAGGACGGTTTCTTCGGCGGGCTGATCGGCCACAACAATGGCGGCACCGTGACCAACGCCTCCGCCACCGGCAGCGTGACCGGCAACAATGCCCAGGCCATCGGCGGACTGATCGGCTACAACAATGGCGGCACGGTGACCAATGCCTCGGCCAGCGGCGATGTGAGTGGCGTCCGCACCCAGAACATCGGTGGCCTGATCGGCTTCAACATCGCCAGCGCCGTGACCAACGTCTCCGCCAGCGGCAAGGTGACCGGCAACGGCTCCCAGGCCATCGGCGGACTGATCGGCAGGAACCGGGCCAGTAGGCTCACCGGAGCCTCGGCCAGCGGTGATGTGCTGGATACCGCCAGCCTGAATGTCGGCGGCCTGGTGGGCTTGAACGAATCGAGCAACCAGACCAACGTCAAGGCCCTGGGCAACGTGACTGGGGGCTCGGGCGCCAATGTCGGCGGCTTGATCGGCCTCAACTCCGGCAGCTCGCTGACCAACGCCTCCGCCAGCGGCAAAGTGACCGGCAACGGCACCCAGGCCATCGGCGGGTTGATCGGCCAGCATATCCAGGGCTCGCTCACCAACGCCTCGGCCATTGGCGAGGTCATGGACAAGAATGGTCGTAACCTGGGTGGCCTGATCGGCTCCAGCCAAGGCGGCAGCCATAACAACCTCAAGGCTTCCGGAAACGTCACCGGCGGCGCCAATGCCAATGTCGGCGGGTTGATCGGCCTGCACACCAGCGGCTCGCTGAGCAATGCCTCGGCGCGTGGCCAGGTCGTTGCCGGCAACTCGTCGATCGTCGGCGGGCTGATCGGCCAGGGCCGCAACACTACCCTGCGCAACACCTCGGCCTCCGGCGCGGTAACCGGCGGGGCCAACACCCAGGCCGGTGGCCTGGTCGGTAACCTGGCCAGTGGCAGCATCGCCAATTCTTCGGCCACCGGCGATGTCGAGGCCAGCAACGAAAGCCACGTGGGCGGCCTGGTCGGCTGGAACAACGGCCAGATCAGCAACGCGTCGGCGTCAGGCAAAGTCACCGGCAACACCGGCTCGGCGATTGGCGGGCTGGTGGGTGGCAATAGCGGCTCGGTTCGCCTGTCGTCGGCTAGCGGCAAGATCGTGTCCCTGGGTGCCGACAACGTGTATGGCGGCCTGATTGGGGTGAACCTCGGCCAGCAGTCACTCAATAGCGTCGAAGGCGAAGCCGCCAAGGTACCGATGATCGGCCGTAACTTCACCTTCTGAACCCATCCCCACGCCGGGTAAACCGGTAGCCGGCCGGGCCTGTCCATAGGTCTGGCCGGCGATTCAAATGGCCGCGAGGTCTGCTCTCGACCTCATCTCGAATCCTCAATGCCGAACCCTGTAACCACTGCCAAAGGTGCAGGTTTTGCGACGGCTTCGCCGCCGTTCGCAGCCTCGCTACGCTCGACAGCGGCTACAGGACGGTCATGCAACGATCACTCGACGCAGGTGCGGCAAAGGGGCATCAGATGTATCGGACTTACCGGACAAAGGGTGGCCAAGCGCTGCCAAATATGGAACCTTTTAAAAGGTGGAGGCGTCCACTCCCCTGTTACGAGCTTTCGTCAGGGGTAGAAAAATCAGCAAGTTAGCCTGACGGGGCTATGCGTATGGCTCGATCCGACGCTGTTTCCAGCGCATCGACGAGCTGCTTCTCGCGAACGTTCTTTTGGCAGCCAGGCATGGCTTTGCCACACGAAAGAATGCTCGCCGACATGAAAAGGAGTCCGCCTGTGGCTATTCGCTATGGCAAAGGGCTGATAGGAGGCGTCGCGGTCATCGCGCTCCTGGCCCTGCTGGTCCATTGGATCGGCATCACAACGATCGAACACTACCGCGACGATCTGCTGTTTTACCTGCAAGCCCATCTGTACCTGGTACTCGCTTCAATGTTCGCCGCCCTCGTGGTGGGGATACCCGCCGGCATCCTACTCAGCCGACCATCGATGGTCGGGCGTGCCGAGCGCTTCATGCAAGTGTTCAACATCGGTAACACCGTCCCTCCCCTGGCCGTCCTGGCCATCGCCCTGGGGATCCTCGGCATCGGCAGCGGGCCGGCGATCTTCGCCCTGTTCCTGGCCTCCTTGCTACCCATCGTGCGCAACACCTACGAGGGCCTGAAAAACGTCCAGGGTTCCCTCAAGGAAGCCGCCGTCGGCATTGGCATGACGCCGCGCCAGGTGCTGTGGAAAGTCGAGCTGCCCAACGCCGTGCCGATCATCGTCGGTGGCGTGCGCGTGGCCCTGGCGATCAACGTCGGCACCGCGCCGCTGGCCTTCCTGATCGGCGCCAACAGCCTTGGCAGCCTGATCTTCCCCGGCATCGCCCTGAACAATCAGCCGCAACTGCTGCTCGGCGCGGCTTGCACCGCCTTGCTGGCCCTGCTGCTCGACGGTCTGGTGACACTGGCCAGCCGCCTCTGGCTGGAACGCGGCCTGCGCCCGTCTTAAGCCTGCGCGAAGGAACTCACATGAAAAAAATAGCTTTGATCATAAGCTGCGTCCTGCTGTGCGCGGGCATTGCCCAAGCCGCGCAAAAGCCGCTGATCCGCATCGGCGCCCGGGTTTTCACCGAGCAGACGCTGCTGGCGGAAATCACCGCGCAATACCTGCGCAGCAAGGGCTACGAGACCCGGGTCACCGGCGGCCTGGGCAGCAACCTGGCCCGCAGTGCCCACGAAAGCGGGCAGCTGGACATGCTCTGGGAATACACCGGGGTGTCCCTGGTGGCCTACAACCACGTGACGGAAAAACTCGACAGCCAACAGTCCTATGAACGGGTCAAGGAGCTCGACGGAAAAAAAGGCCTGGTCTGGCTGACTCCGTCGAAATTCAGCAACACCTACGCCCTGGCCCTGCCGGAAAAAATCGCCCGGGAATATCCGCAGGTCAACAGCGTCAGCGACCTGAAAAAAGTCCTCGACGCCGAGCGCAAGGACAACCCCCTGATCGCCCTGGACACCGAGTTCGCCAACCGCTCCGACGGCCTGCAAGGCATGGTCGAGCTGTACGGCATGGACCTGACTCGTCGCAACATCCGGCAGATGGACGCGGGCCTGGTCTACACCGCCCTGCGCAACGGCCAGGTGTTCGCCGGCCTGGTCTACACCACCGACGGCCGGCTCAACGCCTTCAAACTCAAGCTCCTGGAAGACGACCTGCACTACTTCCCGGACTACACCGCGGCCCCCGTGGTACGCCAGGCCTACCTCGACGCCCACCCGCAACTGGCCGCCGATCTCAAGCCGCTGGCCGAACTGTTCGACGACGAAACCATGCGCCAGCTCAACGCCCGGGTCGACGTCGACCATGAAAGCCCATCCGCCGTGGCCGCAGACTTCCTGCGCCAGCATCCATTGAATTGAGGGAGGAAAAAGCCATGGAATTGCTCAACGCCTTTTCCCATCTCGACTGGCAGCAGGTCCTCCAGCTGACCTGGCAGCACATCACCCTGGTGGGAGTCGCCGTGACCCTGGCGATCCTTTTCGGCGTGCCGCTGGGCATCCTGATGACTCGCTTCCCGACCCTCGCCGGCCCGCTGCAAGCCAGCGCCACGGTGCTGCTGACCATCCCCTCCATCGCCCTGTTCGGCCTGCTGCTGCCGTTCTATTCCAGGTTCGGCCAGGGCCTGGGGCCGCTGCCGGCGATCACCGCGGTATTCCTCTATTCGCTGCTGCCGATCATGCGCAACACCTACCTGGCGCTGACCGGCGTGGAACCGGGGATTCGCGAAGCCGCCCGCGGCATCGGCATGACCTTCGGCCAGCGCCTGCGCATGGTCGAGTTGCCGATCGCGGTGCCGGTGATTCTCGCCGGGGTACGCACCGCCGTGGTGATGAACATCGGCGTAATGACCATCGCCGCCACCATCGGCGCCGGCGGCCTGGGCGTACTCATTCTTGCTTCCATCAGCCGCAGCGACATGTCGATGCTGATCGTCGGCGCGGTGCTGGTCAGTCTCCTGGCGATCTTCGCCGATCTGTTTTTGCAGTGGCTGCAACGCTCTTTGACTCCAAAAGGATTACTCAAATGATCGAACTTCAAAACCTCAGCAAGACCTTCCAAAGCAACGGTAAAGATGTGAAAGCCGTGGACTCGGTAAGCCTGACCGTGAATGAAGGCGAAATCTGTGTGTTCCTCGGGCCATCGGGCTGCGGCAAAAGCACCACGCTGAAAATGATCAACCGCCTGATCAAGCCCACCTCGGGCAAGATCCTGATCAACGGCGAAGACACCACCGACCTCGACGAAGTGACCCTGCGCCGCAATATCGGCTACGTGATCCAGCAGATCGGCCTGTTCCCCAACATGACCATCGAGGAAAATATCGTGGTGGTGCCCAAGCTGCTCGGCTGGGACAAGCAGAAATGCCACGACCGCGCCCGCGAGCTGATGAGCATGATCAAGCTCGAACCCAAGCAGTACCTGCACCGTTACCCGCGCGAACTGTCCGGCGGCCAACAACAGCGCATCGGGGTGATTCGCGCGCTGGCGGCCGATGCGCCGCTGCTGCTGATGGACGAACCCTTCGGCGCGGTCGACCCGATCAACCGCGAGATGATCCAGAACGAGTTCTTCGAGATGCAGCGGGCCCTGAACAAGACCGTGATCATGGTCAGCCACGACATCGACGAAGCCATCAAGCTGGGGGACAAGATCGCCATCTTCCGCGCCGGCAAGCTGCTGCAAATCGACCACCCGGACACCCTGCTGGCGCACCCGGCGGACGACTTCGTGAGCAACTTCGTCGGCCAGGACAGCACCCTCAAGCGCCTGCTGCTGGTGAAAGCCGAAGACGCCGCCGACAACGCGCCATCGGTGAGCCCCGAAACGCCGGTGGCCGAAGCCCTGGAACTGATGGACGAGCACGACCGCCGCTACGTGGTAGTGACCTGCGCCGACAACAAGGCCCTGGGTTATGTACGCCGCCGCGACCTGCATCGCCAGACCGGCACCTGCGTGCAGTACCTGCGCGAGTTCAACGCCACCGCGGCCTACGACGAACACCTGCGGATCCTGTTGTCGCGGATGTACGAGTTCAACCGTTCGTGGTTGCCGGTGATGGATGCCGAGCGGGTGTTCCTCGGCGAGGTGACCCAGGAATCGATCGCCGCCTACCTCAGCTCCGGGCGCTCGCGCGGGATGAAGACCAACATTGTCTCGCCGGCGGAAACCGCACTGGCCTGACAAGCGCCCCGTCCCTGTCGCTGCCGAGGTGCTCAGCCCTGGCAGCCAGCCCATTCTGCAAGCCCTTCGCCGAGCGGAAAAAAATATAAACACCCGCTCTCGTGAAGGGCCTTCGGATAGGTGCCAGGAACCTGCCAAATCTCCCTCTGGTCGACCTTCTCGCAGGCAACGTCGCCGAAGTTGACGACATTATTGTTTTCGGTGAGTTGGCATGCAAAAGCATCGAACGTGCAGGTATTTTTAACACTTCATAAATCAACTGGAACATCTGTCCGTCATATCGGTCGGCTACAAAGAGGGATGCCCGCGACGTACGTCAGACCAGTACAAAAACGCGACATTTTTTGTTGATCTCAGGCCCCTCACGCCCTAAAGTTCGCGCCGAACGTCCATGCTGGAAACGATCCATCCGGCTCAAGTACTGACGACGAGACAGCAAGGCCATAGGGAGTCCCTCCAATGGCCTTTTTGCTTTCGGCGGCAATGCCTTGGGAAGTAGGCGAACCAAAGTGGGGATACGGAGGACGTTCATTTGCACCCATTTATTTTTCTGTTTGCCCTGTAGGAGCTCCCAGGTATGTCGATTCAGGTCGAAGACTATTTCGCGCGCGAAACCTTTCAGAAAATGAAGGCGTTCGCCGACAAGCAAGAAACCCCGTTCGTGGTCATCGACACCCAGATGATCGCCCAGGCCTACGATGACCTGCGCGCCGGCTTCGAGTTCGCCAAGGTCTACTACGCGGTCAAGGCCAACCCGGCCGTCGAGATCATCGACCTGCTGCGCGACAAGGGCTCGAACTTCGATATCGCCTCGATCTACGAACTGGACAAAGTGCTGAACCAGGGCGTGAGCCCGGATCGCATCAGCTACGGCAACACCATCAAGAAATCCAAGGACATCCGCTACTTCTATGAGAAGGGCGTGCGCCTGTACTCCACCGACTCCGAAGCCGACCTGCGCAACATCGCCAAGGCCGCGCCGGGCTCGAAAGTCTATGTACGGATCCTCACCGAAGGCTCGACCACTGCCGACTGGCCGCTGTCGCGCAAGTTCGGCTGCCAGACCGACATGGCCATGGACCTCTTGATCCTCGCCCGCGACCTGGGCCTGGTGCCTTACGGCGTGTCGTTCCATGTCGGCTCGCAACAGCGCGACATCAGTGTCTGGGACGCGGCGATCGCCAAGGTCAAGGTGATCTTCGAGCGCCTGAAAGAAGAAGACGGCATCCACCTCAAGCTGATCAACATGGGCGGCGGCTTCCCGGCCAACTACATCACCCGCACCAACAGCCTGGAAACCTACGCCGAGGAAATCATCCGTTTCCTCAAGGAAGACTTCGGCGACGACCTGCCGGAAATCATCCTCGAGCCAGGCCGTTCGCTGATTGCCAACGCCGGCATCCTGGTCAGCGAAGTGGTGCTGGTGGCGCGTAAATCCCGTACCGCGGTCGAGCGCTGGATCTACACCGACGTGGGTAAGTTCTCCGGCCTGATCGAAACCATGGACGAAGCCATCAAGTTCCCGATCTGGACCGAGAAGAAAGGCGAGACGGAAGAAGTGGTCATCGCCGGCCCTACCTGCGACAGCGCCGACATCATGTACGAGAACTACAAGTACGGCCTGCCGCTGAACCTGGCCATCGGCGACCGCCTGTACTGGCTGTCCACCGGTGCCTACACCACCAGCTACAGCGCGGTGGAATTCAACGGCTTCCCGCCGCTGAAATCCTTCTACCTGTAAGCGATACCCGGTAATGAAAAAGCCCATGACTGGTCATGGGCTTTTTTGTGCTTGCAAGAAAAGCAGTGTGGTTTGGAGCCCTGATACCGCATCGCGGGCAAGCCTCGCGCCTACAGGGGCAATTGGGCCAGGGCTTCGCGGTCGGTTTCATCACCCAGTTGCGCCGCCCGCTGGTGGTACGCCAGGGCCAGGCCACGGACCTGCGGATGGGCGGCCTGCAGCAAGGCGCCGCGCGCGACCCGCAGGAAGTTCAGGTTGCCGCCTTCCAGCGCCTTGTCCAGCCAACCCAGCGCCTCATCGAGACGCCCGGCATCGGCCAGCACCGCGGCATGGCTGAACTGCCCGCGGAAATCCCCGCCTTCGGCCGAGCGGCGATACCAGTCGCAGGCCGCGGCGAGATCCATCGGGCAGTGGCACCCCTCCTCCAGATAACGCCCCAAAAGATTCATCGACTTGGCATGGCCCATGGCCGCCGCGCGACGGTAGCAACTCAAGGCCAGGGCCTGGTTCTCGGCAACGCCACGGCCGGTGGCCAACAGATTCGCGTAGTTGTACAGCGCCCAGTCCAGCCCGGCTTCGGCGGCCTGGCGGTAATGCCCGGCCGCCGCGACGGCATCGGCCTCCCGACCCCAGCCATGCTCGCAGCAGCGCCCCAGCATGTTCCGCGCCATCAGGTGGCCGCCCCGCGCGGCGATCTCGAACCAGCGCAGCGCCAGCACCGGGTCGCGCTCGATGCCCTGGCCGTCGAGCAGGATCTGCCCCAGCAGCGCCTGGGCGTCGAGCACACCCTCCCCGGCTGCCAGCAGCACCGCCTGGGCGGCCCGGGCCGGGCTCTGCTCGAGCATGGCGCGGAGCTGCTCGCCGTCGAGGACTTCTTCGCGGCGCAACTGAAAACTCACGTTTACACCTCGACCCAGCGGCGCAACAGATTGTGGTAGGTGCCGGTCAGGCGGATCAGCGATGGGTGCTCCGGCAGGTCCCGGGTCAGTTGCTGGATCGCCTCGTCCATCTCGAACAGCAAGGCGCGCTGGCTGTCTTCGCGCACCAGGCTCTGGGTCCAGAAGAACGATGCATAACGAGTGCCGCGGGTGACCGCATTGACCTTGTGCAGGCTGGTGCCCGGGTACAGCACCATGTCGCCAGCCGGCAGCTTCACGCGCTGGGTGCCGAAAGTGTCCTGGATTTCCAGCTCGCCGCCGTCGTAGTCCTCCGGGTCACTGAAAAACAGGGTCGACGACAGGTCGGTGCGCACCCGTTCGGCGCTGCCCTTGGGCTGGCGCACGGCGTTGTCGATGTGAAAATCGAAACTGCCGCCGGCGGTGTAGCAGTTGAGCAGCGGCGGGAACACCTTGTGCGGCAGCGCCGCCGACATGAAGCGCGGGTGCTGCCACAAGCGCTCGAGCATCGCCGCGCCGATCTCCTGGGCCAGCGGATGGCCCTCGGGCAATTGCAGGTTGTGCTTGGCCTTGGCCGACTGGTACCCGGCCGTGATCTTGCCATCGGCCCAATCGGCCTGTTCCAGGGCCTCGCGAATCCGCAGGACTTCGTCACGGGAGAACAGACCAGGAATGTGCAGCAGCATGGCGCGGTACCTGAAAGCGAAAGAATCGCCAATGATATTAATTCTTATTGACGATGTAAAATGCCCAGACGAATGAAAACGTAAAAACCGTAAAGACAAATTGTAAAGAATGTAAATTATCCGCGAATAGTAATATTTCGCAATTGATACAGATACCTGTTCACCTTATATTCCGCCGCCTCAAAACCTTGGGGAGGGGAATTCACATGTCACGCCAACAACCACAATTACCGGTCAGTTCACCACGCCTGCTGGCGTCTGCGATTGGCGTGGCGCTTACCGCCGGCTCCGCCGCACACCTGGCTTATGCCGCCGAACCGAGCGAAAGCAAGGCCTCGGGCAACGCCATCTCGCTGGGCGCCACCAGCATCACGGGCGAAGCCCAGGACCAGACCTCCTATCAGGTCGAAAAAGCCTCGTCGCAAAAATACACCGCGCCGCTGGTCAACACCCCGCGCTCGGTCACCGTGGTTCCCCAGCAAGTGCTCAAGGACACCGCCGCCACCTCGTTGCAGGATGCGCTGCGTACCGTGCCGGGCATCACTTTCGGCGCCGGCGAAGGCGGTAACCCGCAGGGCGACCGTCCGTTCATCCGTGGCTTCGATGCCCAGGGCGATACCTACCTCGATGGCGTGCGCGATACCGGCGGCCAGAGCCGCGAGATCTTCGACATCGAGTCCATCGAAGTCAGCAAGGGCCCCAACTCGTCCTTCGGCGGTCGCGGTTCGGCCGGCGGCAGCCTCAACCTGGTGAGCAAGACGCCCAAGCAGCAGGACTTCCTCAATGGCGGCTTCACCTACGGTTCCGACCAGACCCGTCGTTATGTGCTTGACGTGAACCGCCAGTTCCTCGACAGCGCCGCCTTCCGCCTCAACCTGATGAGCCACGAACAGAACGTGGCCGGTCGTGACGCCGTCAACTACGACCGCTGGGGCGTGGCACCGTCGCTGACCTTCGGCCTGGGCACCCCGACCCGGGTCAACCTCAGCTACTACCACATGGAAAGCGACGACCTGCCGGACTCGGGCATTCCGTACGGCTACAGCAACAGCGGCGCAAAAGCCGTCCACGTGCACGACAAGCCGACCGACGGCGGCGACAGCAACAACTTCTATGGCCTGAAGGACCGCGACTTCCGCAAGACCCGCGCGGACATCAGCACCATTTCCATCGAGCACGACCTGAACGACAACATGACGCTGAAAAACACCCTGCGTCATGGCAGCACCGGCCAGGACTACATCCTCACCCAGCCAGACGACAGCCAGCACAACGTCAACCAGTTCGGCACCGTGTGGCGTCGCGCCAACTCGCGGGTTTCCACCACCGAAACCACCACCAACCAGACCGACCTGTTCGGCGAATTCCAGGCCCTGGGTTTCAAGCACAACTACTCCACCGGTCTTGAATTCACCGGCGAAGAAACGCGCGTCAGCAGCTACACCGTCAGCCCGAACAGCAACCCGACCTGCACCCCCGGCAAGTCCGCGGGCGGCAGCTGCACCTCGCTGAGCAACCCGAACCCGGACGATGCCTGGACCGGCACCACCAACCGCAACTACTACGGCACCAGCACCAAGGCCACCAGCCGCGCGGCCTATGTGTTCGACACCATCGAACTCGACCCGCAATGGCTACTGAACGTCGGCCTGCGCTACGACACCTTCGACACCGTGGCCAATACCGATTCGGCCACCGGGCGCACCAAGATCAAGGAAGACAGCCAGTTCTGGAACTGGCAGGCCGGCCTGGTGTGGAAACCGACCGACAACGGCAGCGTCTACGTTTCCTACGCCACTTCGGCTTCGCCGGCGGGCGGCCTGGTCGGCGAAGGCGCGGACGGCAACCCGCTGTCGGCCGGCGCCGCCAGCAGCGACCTGCAACCGGAAGAAACCGTCAACTACGAGCTGGGCACCAAGTGGGACGTGTTCAGCGACCGCCTGTCCCTGACCGCCGCGGTGTTCCGTACCGAGAAGAAGAACACCCGCATCCTGGTCGACTCCCTGACCTACCAGAACGCCGGCGAATCCCGCGTCGACGGCCTGGAACTGTCGGCCAGCGGCAAGATCACCGACAAATGGCAAGTGTTCGCCGGCTACAGCTACCTGAAGAGCGAACTGGTGGACGCCGGCCTGAACGGGCGTAACGGCGTGGTCAGCGCTGGCTCGAACAAAGGCAATGAAATGCCGAACACGCCGAAAAACAGCTTCAGCCTCTGGACCACCTATGAGGTGATGCCGAAGCTGACCGTGGGCGGCGGCGCGTTCTACGTCGACGACGTCTACGGCGACGCCGGCAACACCGTGTACGTGCCGTCCTACACCCGCTACGACGCCATGGCCAGCTACAAGCTGAGCAAGAACGTCGACCTGCAATTGAACGTGCAGAACCTGACCGACAAGACCTACTACGACAAGGCCTACTCGGCGCACTTCGCCAACCAGGCACCTGGCCGTACCGCGTTGTTCACCACCAACTTCCACTTCTGACGAGGTGAAAACGACGCCTGGCGCCGCCGGGCGAATGTAGCCGCTGCCGCAGGCTGCGATCGACCCCGAAGGGGGCGCAGGATCCTGAAATCGCTGGAGGACCTTCGGTCCTGTCGCAGCCCTCGGCAGCAGCTACACACGCACAAGCCCCACCTGTTTCGGCAGGTGGGGCTTTTCTGCGTAAAAAAGAATGCTTCTCGACAACTCACGGCATAATGCGCGCCGTGGCACAGACTTAAGAACAACGAGGCGGTCGATGTGTTGAAGAAAACCCTGTTCCAGCTGCACTGGTTTTTCGGCATCAGCGCCGGGCTGGTCCTGGCCCTGATGGGCGTCACCGGAGCGACCGTGTCGTTCCAGGACGAAATCCTGCGTGCTCTCAACCCCTCGACCCTGCAGGTTGAAAAACAACCGGCCGGGGTCCTGCCGCCCGCCGAGCTGGTGGAAAAGATCCAGGCCGCCGCGGGCCAGACCGTCGCGATGCTGACGGTGGAGGCCGACAGCGGCAACGCCGCTCGCGTGTGGTTCACCCCGCCGCCAGGCCAGCGCCGCGGCGAGATGCGTTACTTCGACCCTTACACCGGCGAGTTCGTCGGAGCCGCCGTGGGCCAGGACTTCTTCGGCCTGATGCTGCAACTGCACCGCTTCCTGGCCATGGGTGACAGCGGCCGGCAAATCACCGGCGCCTGCACCCTGATCCTGATTTTCTTCTGCCTCTCCGGCCTGTACCTGCGCTGGCCGCGCCAGCTGGCGAGCTGGCGCGCCTGGCTGACCCTGGACTGGGCGAAAAAAGGCCGCGGCTTCAACTGGGACCTGCACGCCGTGGCCGGCACCTGGTGCCTGCTGTTCTATCTCTTGGCGGCGCTGACCGGTTTGTCCTGGTCCTACGAGTGGTACAACAAGGGCCTGAACAAGCTGCTGGCCGACTCGCCGCAGAGCCAGCGCATGAAGGGCGGCCGGGGCGCGCCGCCCAAGGGCCCGGCGCCGACCGCCGACTACAACGCCATGTGGCTGGGCATCTACAGCACCGCCGGCAAGGACCTGAGTTCCTACAACATCCGCATGCCGCCGGTGGCCGGCCAGCCGGCGACCGTGTTCTACCTGCTCAAGGATTCGCCTCACGACCGGGCGCTGAACCAGATCACCCTCGACCCGAATACCGGCGCCGTCAGCCGACACGACCGCTACAGCGACAAGAGTTTCAAGGCGCAGTTGCTGACCAGCATCTATGCGCTGCACGTCGGCAGTTACTTCGGCATCGTCGGGCGCATCCTGGTGACCGTCGCGTCGCTGACCATGCCGCTGTTCTTCATCACCGGCTGGCTGCTGTACCTGGACCGACGGCGCAAGAAGCGCCAGGTCAAGGACGCGCGCCAGGGCCTGAGCGCCGACACCGGCGACGCCTCGGCCTGGCTGATCGGCTTCGCCAGCCAGAGCGGTTTCGCCGAACAACTGGCCTGGCAGACCGCCGGGCAATTGCAGGCCGCCGGCGTACCGGCCAACGTCCGGCCGCTGGCCAGCGTCAGCGAGCAGGACCTGCTGAGCGCGCAAAACGTACTGTTCGTGGTCAGCACCTTCGGCGACGGCGAAGCCCCGGACAGCGCCCGCGGCTTCGAGCGCAAAGTGCTGGGCCGGGCGTTGTCCCTGGATAACCTCAAGTACGCGGTGCTGGGCCTGGGCGACCGGCAGTACCCGCATTTCTGCGGTTTTGCCAAACGCCTGCACGGCTGGCTGGCCGAGCATGGCGGCAACACCCTGTTCGCCCCGGTGGAAGTCGACAGCGGCGACAGCTACGCCCTGCGCCACTGGCAGCAGCAACTGGGCCAGTTGCTCGGCCAGGCACCGGTGGACCTGTGGCAGGCACCCGCCTACGACAACTGGACCCTGAACCAGCGCGTCCTGCTCAACCCCGACAGCAGCGGCTCGGGCGTCTACCTGCTGGGGCTGGCCGCGCCGCAACCGAGCAGTTGGCTGGCCGGCGACCTGGTGGAAGTGCTGCCGCGCAACAGCGCCTGGGACATCGAACATTTCCTCGACGGCCTGGGCATCGCCGGCACCACGCCGGTGACCCTCGGCGGCCTGCCAGAAACCCTGGAACAGGCCCTGGCCAGCCGCCAGCTCCCGGAAAACCGCGCCCATCTGGTGGGCCTGCATGCCCAGGCGCTGGTGGAATCCCTGGTGCCGCTGGCGATGCGCGAATACTCGATCGCCTCGATTGCCAGCGACGGCCAACTGGAACTGCTGGTGCGCCAGGAGCGCCGCGCCGACGGCAGCCTGGGCATCGGCTCCGGCTGGCTCACCGAACATGCGCCGATCGGTGCCGGCATCAGCCTGCGGGTACGACGCAACAGCGGCTTTCACCTGCCGGCCGAGCCGTGCCCACTGATCCTGCTGGGCAACGGCACGGGGCTGGCCGGTTTGCGCAGCCTGCTCAAGGCACGCATCGCCGACGGCCAGCAAGACAACTGGCTGATCTTCGGCGAGCGCAACGCCGAGCATGATTTCTACTGCAAGGACGAGTTGCAGGAATGGCTCACCGCCGGCGACCTGCGCCGCCTGGACCTGGCCTTCTCCCGCGATCAGCAGCAGAAAATCTACGTGCAGGACCGCCTGCGCCAACAGGCCGAACGCCTCAAGCAGTGGCTGGCCGACGGTGCCTCGATCTACATCTGCGGCAGCCTGCAAGGCATGGCATCGGGGGTTGATCAGGTGCTTAACGACATGTTGGGCGCCGAAGAGGTGGAACGCCTGATCGAGCAAGGGCGCTACCGTCGCGACGTGTACTGACCCCGATGCTCCTGTAGGAGCGAAGCTTGCTCGCGATAGCGGTATCAAGGCCACTACCGGCCTTCGGCCTATCGCGAGCAAGCTGCGCTCCTACACCACCGGCTGCAACTTGCGCTCGAACACCGACACCCCGTCCAGGTCACGCAGGACCACCGTCAGCTCTCCGCTGCGCCCCTCGATCTGTACTTCACCGAAGAACTGGAAACCGGCGAACGGCGAGGTGTTCTGCGTCGGCGGCGCCTTCTGGAACACCACCTCAGGGCCAAAGGTCTTGTCCAGCGCGTTGGGCCCGAAACTGCCGGCATTCAAGGGACCTGCGACGAACTCCCAGAACGGCTCGAAATCCTGGAACGCCGCGCGGTCCGGGTGGTAATGGTGCGCCGCGCAGTAATGCACGTCCGCCGTCAGCCACACATGGTTGCGCACTTTGTGCTTGCGCAGAAACGTCAGCAACTCGGCTATCTCCAGCTCGCGGCCCTGGGCCGGGCCCGGGTCGCCGTTGGCGATCGCCTCCCAGCGCGGCACGCCGGGGCTGACCTCGCCGTCGGGCACGCCGAGGCCGATCGGCATGTCAGCCGCCACCACCTTCCACTGCGCCTTGGAATGCTTGAGCCCCTGCTTGAGCCAGTCCAACTGCTCACGACCGAGAAATGGCTTGGCCGCGCCGAGGTTGTCGTCGTTGCCGCCGCGGTAGCTGCGCATGTCCAGCACGAACACGTCCAGCAGCGGCCCGTAGCTCAGCTTGCGATAGATCCGCCCGCCCTGGTCGGCGCTCTGCAAACGCATCGGCGCGTATTCCAGCCAGGCCTGCCGCGCGCGGCCCACCAGGGTGTGGATATCTTTGACGGTGTAACGCTCATCCAGCACCTTGCTCGGCGACCAGTTGTTGACCACTTCGTGATCGTCCCACTGCCAGATCTGCGGCACTTCGGCATTGAAGCGGCGCACGTTTTCGTCCAGCAGGTTGTAACGGTAATTGCCGCGGTATTCGTCGAGGGTCTCGGCGACCTTGCTCTTGGCCTCGGTGGTGATATTGCGCCAGATCCGCCCGCCCTCGGTGGTCAGCTGCGCCGGCACCGGGCCGTCGGCGTAGATGGTGTCGCCGCTGTGGATAAAAAAGTCCGGCAGGCGCCGGCGCATGGCCTCGTAAATGCGCATGCCGCCGATGTCCGGGTTGATGCCGAAGCCTTGGCCGACAGTGTCGCCGCTCCAGACAAAACGAATATCGCGACGGGTCTGCGGCACGCTGCGCAAATGGCCGAACCAGGGCTTGCTGCGCACCCCGGTCTGCGCGTCCTCGAAATACACCCGATAGAAAATCGCCTGGTCGGTGGGCAACCCACCCAGCTCGACCCGCGCGGTGAAATCGGTACGGGCATCGGCCAGGGGCGAGACAAAGCGGCGCGGGTTACTGAACAGGCTGCGCGTATCCCACTCCACCACCATCCGTGCCGGCCGGTCGGTACGGCTCCAGACCATCGCCCGGTCGCCGAGCAAATCACCGGACTGCACCCCGTCGACCATCTTCGGCCGGTCCTTGGGCGAAGCGATCACCGCCGGCGCCAACCCCGGCAGCAACAACCCCGCCCCCGCCACCTGGATCAGACGCCGCCGCCCGAGAGTGAAATCGCCCATGGTGGATCCCTCCGCTATCAACCCGAAAAGGCAAACCTTAGCCAGCACTGATGAACCGCATATGACAAGGCACCGCACCACACAGGAAGAGACCCTGCATAAAGCGCCTTGACTCGTCCGGGATAAGCGCTTAAATTTTTCAGGAACGATCATTCCAGAAAAGGTAAATTCCGTGCGAGCCAAAGAGTTCGAGCCAGAGGAAGTCGCCGACTCCGCCATGCAGGTGTTCTGGCAGCGAGGCTACGCCGCGACTTCGATCCAGGATCTGGTCGAAGGCACCGGCCTGTCGCGCAGCAGCCTGTACAACGCCTTTGAAAGCAAGAACGGCCTGTATCAGCAAGCGTTGCGCCGCTATCACCAACTGACGGAAGTCAATGTCGCCCTGCTGTCCCAAGCCGAGCCGGCACCGGCGCTGGTCCGCCAACTGCTGATGCGCATCGTCGAGGACGAAATGGGCGACACCCGCCAGCGCGGCTGCCTGGTCGCCAACGCCACGCTGGAGCTGGCCGGTCAGGACCCGGCGGTCGCCGCCCTGGTGAGCCAGAACTTCCAGCGCCTGGAGAGGGCGCTGGAGCAACTGGTCACGCGTGGCCAGCAGGAGGGCGAGATTGCCCCCGAGAAAAATCCCCGAGCCCTGGCGCGTTTTTTCGTCAGCACCATCCAGGGCATGCGGGTCTTGAGCAAAGGCAGCGCACCGCAGGAACGGCGCGAACGCCTGATGGATGTCGTCGAGGTGGCGCTGGCAGCGCTTTGACCAGGCCCGACGGCTGCGCGACACCGCTCTGCGCAGCCCTCGGGTTTTCATTTACCCAGTTTTGGACTGATCGTTCCAGTTAGACACCCACACATTTCCCACCCACGGAGTTCAACCATGACTATCGACAACCCGACTCTCACCGTCGCCGTGCTCGGCACAGGCCTGATCGGCGCACCTGTGGTCCGCAACCTGAGCAAGCACGGTTTCCGGGTCAATGCCTGGAACCGTACGGCCACCAAGGCCCAAGCACTGGAAACGGACGGCGTCCAGGCATTCGCCAGCCCGGTCGACGCTGTTCGCGGCGCCGACATCGTCATAACCCTGCTCAAGGACGGTCCCAGCGTATTGGATGCCATGCGAGCCGCCGCCCCCGCGCTGGCAAAAGGCACCCTATGGCTGCAGTCGAGTACGGTCGGCATCGAAGACACCGCCACCCTGGCAGCGTTCGCCGCGGAGCGCGGGCTGGTGTTCTATGACGCCCCCGTCCAGGGCACCCGGCAGCCTGCGGAACAGGGCCAACTGATCATCCTCGCCAGCGGCCCGGTCGCGGCGCGCACGCAGGTGCAGCCAGTCTTCGATGCCATCGGCAAGCGCACCCTCTGGGTCTGCGAGCAGGTCGGCGCCAGCAGTCGACTCAAACTGGCGCTCAACAGCTGGGCCTTTGCCTTGACCCACGGCATCGCCGAAAGCCTGGCCATCGCCAAAGGGTTGGGCATCGACCCGTCCCTGGTGGTCGATGTGGTCAAGGACGGGCCGATGGACAGCGCCTACTTCCGGCTCAAGGCCGCGGCGATCCTCGCGGACGACTACACCACCAGTTTTTCCGTTGCCAATGCAGTAAAGGACGCGCGTCTGGTCGTGGAGGCCGCGACCCAGGCCGGCGTCCGGGTCGATGCCGTCCAGGCCGGGTTGTCGCGCTTCGAGCGCGCGCTCGAAGCGGGCCATGGCGACAAGGACATGGCGGCCTCCTACCTCGCCTGAGCCGGCGCGCCCGGCAGACATTCACAGACAGAGAGATTGAGCATGAGTATTCAGGGCAACCACGGAGCCATCGCGACGGCTCAGTTCGACAAGCTCGACCAGGGGCTTCCCGTGTGGAAACTGCTGGCATTCACCATGGCCGGCTTCATCGCCATCATGACCGAAACCATGCCGGCCGGGCTGCTGCCACAGATCAGCCAGGGGCTGAACGTGTCCGAGGCCCTGGCCGGCCAGTTGGTCACGCTCTATGCCCTCGGTTCGGTACTGGCGGCCATCCCGGTGATTGCCCTCACCCGCAGTTGGCATCGGCGCCCGCTGTTCCTGCTGGCCATCGCTGGCTTGTTGGTGTTCAACACGGTCACGGCCCTATCCCCCTACTACGGCCTGACGCTGGTGGCGCGCTTTATCGCCGGTATGGCGGCCGGCGTGATCTGGGGGCTGCTGGCCGGTTATGCGCGGCGCATGGTGCCGTACCACCTGCAAGGCCGAGCGCTGGCCGTGGTGGGTATCGGCCAGCCCATTGCCCTGGCGATCGGCGTGCCCCTGGGTACCTGGCTCGGCGGCCTGTTCGACTGGCGCGGAGTGTTCTGGATCATGTCGGCGCTGGCCCTGGTGCTGCTGGCCTGGGTACGCCTGGGCGTACCGGACTTTGCCGGCCAGGCCGCACGCCAGCGCTTGCCGATCCGCAACATCTTCCTCATGCCCGGCATCCGTCCGGTGCTGCTGGCGCTGTTCGCCTGGATCCTGGCGCACAACATTCTGTACACCTACATCGCCCCATTCCTCTCCACCGTGGGCCTGGAACAGCGGGTGGGCAGCGTACTGCTGCTGTTCGGCCTGTCCTCCATCGTCGGCATCTGGATCACCGGCCTGCTGGTGGACCGCTGGCTGCGGGGGCTGACCCTGCTCAGCCTGGCGCTGTTCGCCCTGGCCGCGCTGCTGCTGGGCTTCGCCAACGGCTCCGCCCTCGTCGTGCTGCTGGGTATCGCCACCTGGGGCCTGACATTCGGCGGCGCCCCTACCCTGCTGCAAACCGCGCTGGCCGATACCGCGGGCGACAACGCCGACGTCGCGCAATCCATGCTGGTGACAGTCTTCAACCTGGCGGTGGCCGGTGGCGGCCTGGTCGGCGGCCTGCTGCTGGAACGCGCGGGAAGCGCATCCTTCCCCTGGGCGCTGGCCGTACTGGCCCTGTTGAGCCTGGGCATAGCCTGGTCAGCCAGAAACCACGGCTTCCGTCCCGGTCATAGGGCCAGCACAACCTGAAAACACCCCGATTCCTGTAGCCGCTGCCGAAGGCTGCGCAAGGACCGCAGGTCCTCCAGCGACCTCTAGACCCTGCGCCCGCTTCGCGGTCGTGCGCAGCCTCGCAAGCTCGGCAGCGGCTACAAAGATTGGCGCCGACCGGTAGGTCGCGCCAGCGCCAGCTTTTGATCTTGATCTACCTGCCCCTTCGGCAGGCCGAGTGGAGGTATTCATCAGGGGGTTGGCGCGCAGCGCCCCTCGACGCAGTCGAGGACATCGCCGGCGGCGATGCCCCCTGATGAATGCCGGAAGGAGGGAACCCGAGCGCAGCGAGGGCCGTACGCGGGGGCAAGCGTTTTTGCTTACTTTTTAGGCGTTTGTAAAAAGTGAGTCGCCGTAAGGGCGAAACCATAAGCCGCCGTGACCGCAGGAATGGATATGTACACCATCCAAAAAATGCAGCGCCAGGCCGGACGCCATCGCGAGCAAGCTCGCTCCTACAGGGTCGGTGGTCGACAGAAACGACGGTCAGGCCTTGACCGGCTCCAACGCCAACTCCGTCGCCTCCGCCCGCTTCACCACCGCATACACCACGGCCGTCAACAAGCTCCCCGCCACAATCGCCAACACATACAACAACGCATGATTGATCGCATTCGGAATCAACATCACAAACAACCCCCCATGCGGCGCCATCAGCTTGCAGCCGAAATACATCGACAACGCCCCCGTCAGCGCCCCGCCGGCGATGCTCGCCGGAATCACCCGCAGCGGGTCCTTGGCGGCGAACGGAATCGCCCCCTCGGAGATAAAGCACAGCCCCAGCACCAGCGCCGCCTTGCCGGCCTCGCGCTCGCTCTGGGCAAACTTGCGCCGGGCGATAAAGGTGGCGATGCCCAAACCAATCGGCGGCACCATGCCCGCGGCCATGGTCGCCGCCATCGGCGCGTAACTCTGCGACGCCAACAACCCCACCGAGAAGGCATAGGCCGCCTTGTTGATCGGCCCGCCGAGGTCGACGCACATCATCCCGCCCAACAGCACTCCCAACAGAATGGCGTTGGTGGTGCCCATGCTGTCGAGGAAATGGGTCAGGCCCGCGAGCATCCCCGCCACCGGCTTGCCCACCACATAAATCATCACCAGGCCGGTGAACAGGCTGGCCAGCAACGGAATGATCAGGATCGGTTTCAACGCCTCCAGGCTCTGCGGCAGGCGTGCGTATTGGCTGATGGCCTTGGCCGCGTAACCGGCGATGAAGCCGGCGATGATCCCGCCGATAAAGCCGGCGCCCAGGGTACTGGCGAGCATGCCGCCGATCATCCCCGGGGCCAGGCCCGGACGGTCGGCGATGGAGTAGGCGATGTAACCGGCCAGCAACGGCACCATCAACTTGAACGCCGTGTCGCCGCCGATCTGCATCAAGGCCGCGGCCAGGGTGCCCTCCTCCTTGAACGCGGTGATACCGAACACGAACGACAGGGCGATCATCAAGCCGCCCGCCACCACCATCGGCAGCATGAACGACACGCCGGTCAGCAGGTGCTTGTAGACCCCGGTCTTCTCCTGCTTGGCCGGCGTCGCGGTAGCGCCAGCCGCCGATTCCACCTGCCCTTCGGCCAGCGCCCTGTTCAGGGTGGCTTCGGCTTGCTTGAGGGCGACGCCGGTGCCGCAGCGGTAGATCTTCTTGCCGGCGAAGCGCTCGGTGGGCACTTCGATATCCGCCGCCAACAGCACCACGTCGGCGTCGGCGATGGCCTCGCTGCTCAACGGGTTGCGCGCGCCGACCGAACCCTGGGTTTCCACTTGCAGCTCGTAGCCGAGGCGCTTGGCGGTTTGCTGCAAGGCCTCGGCCGCCATGAAGGTGTGGGCCACGCCGGTCGGGCAAGCGGTGACCGCCACCAGCCGTGGCGCGCGTTGAGCGCTCGGCGCCGGCTCGGCCACGGCCTGGGCATACACCCGGGCTTCCTCGGCGCCGCGGCGCAGCACGCCATCAACATCCTGCAACGCCGCCGACGGGGTGCTCCGGAACACCCGCTTGCCGACGAAGCGCGACATATCCACAGGCCCGGTGCTGACCACCAGCACCCACTCGGCCGCTTCGAGGGTGGCGGCCGACAACTGCCGTTCGGGGTGCGCCTCGTCGTGCACTTCGACACTGGTGCTCCAGCCCTGGCGCTGGGCCGCGGCGTCCAGCAGCCGGGCGCACAGCACACTGGTGACCATGCCGTTCGGGCAGGCGGTAACAATGGCTAACTTCATGACCAACCCTCTTATTGTTCTATGAGGGGATGAACGCGCACCCCCTGTTCAAGTTGTGCCAATTGCACGGCATCGGTGATGCCGAAACCGATCTGGGTCACGGCCATGGCGGCGATGGCCGTGGCGGTGCGCAGGGTCTGTTCGAAACCGTGAGTACTGAGCAGGCCGTGGAGCATGCCGGCGAGCAATGAATCGCCGGCGCCGACGGTGCTGGCCACGCAGACCTTCGGCGGCAGCGCCTGCAAGGCCGGCGCGCTGCTGAACCAGTTCACGCCTTCGGCGCCATGGGAAATCACCACATGCTCGACGCCCTGGGCGTGCAGGCGTCGAGCCGCCTCGGCCTGGGTGCGCACCGAGAGCAGCGGGCTGCCCAGGGCCTCGGCCAGTTCTTCGGTATTGGGCTTGACCAGCCAGGGCCCGGCGGCCAGGCCGGCGCGCAGGGCTTCGCCGCTGGTGTCCAGGGCCACTTTCAGCCCCAGCGCCTTGAGGCGCATCAACAAGGCGTGCAGCCATTGCGGGCTGACGCCGCGCGGCAGGCTGCCAGCCACCACCACCGCGTCATGCCCGGGGGCGATGCGTTCCAGGCGCTCGAACAGTGCCTGTTGCGCCGCCTCGTCGACCTCCGGGCCCGGGCCGTTGAGGTCGGTGATGCGCCCGTCCTGCTCGGCCAACTTGATATTGCTGCGGGTTTCCCCCGGCACGCGGATAAAGGCATCGACAAAGCCGCGCCGGGTAAACAACGCCTCGAACGCCTGCGGGTTGTCTTCGCCGAGAAAGCCGCTGACGGTCAGCTGATGGCCAAGGTCGGCCAGCACCTGGGCCACGTTCACACCCTTGCCGGCGGCGTGGCTGTGCATGGCTTCGCTGCGGTTGACCTGCCCCGGCTCCAGGCGCGCCAACTGGACGGTGAGGTCCAGCGCCGGGTTCAGGGTCAGGGTGAGAATCTTCGCCATTACAGGGCCTCCACAAGGGCGCGCACATCATTGCCGCTGCCGACGGCCAGGGCTTGCCGGGCCAGGGTTTGGGCCTGGGCCAGGCTGAGTTCGCGGATGCGGGCCTTGACCTCGGCGATGCTGCGTCCGGAGACGCTCAGTTCGTCCACCCCCAGGCCCACCAGCACCGGCACCGCCAGCGGGTCGGCCGCCAGTTCGCCGCACACGCCGACCCATTTGCCGTGGGCATGGGCGGCACGCACGGTGATGTCGATCAGTTGCAGCACCGCCGGGTGCAGGCCGTCGGCCTGGGCCGACAAGGTCGGGTGGCCGCGGTCGATGGCCAGGGTGTATTGGGTCAGGTCGTTGGTGCCGATACTGAAGAAGTCGACCTCCAGGGCCAGCACCGGCGCCAGCAGGGCGGCGGACGGCACTTCGATCATGATCCCCAGTTGCAGGTCGGCCACCGGGATTTCCTCGCGCAAGCGCTCGGTCATCGCCCGGGCGGCGCGCCATTCGTCGACGCTGCCGACCATGGGGAACATGATCCGCAGCGGACGGTTGTCGGCCGAACGCAGCAGGGCGCGCAACTGGGCTTCCATGATCTGCGGGCGTTGCAGGGTCAGGCGGATGCCGCGCACGCCGAGGAAGGGGTTTTCTTCCTTGGCGATCGGCCAGTACGGCAGCGGTTTGTCGCCGCCGACATCCAGGGTGCGGACCACCAGCGGCCGCCCGGCCAGGCCGTCGAGCACGCGGCGGTATTCGGCTTCCTGGGTGGCTTCGTCCGGCGCTTGCGGGTGGGCCATGAAAATCAATTCAGTGCGCAGCAGGCCGATGCCCTCGGCGCCGTTTTCCACGGCGCTGGCGACCCCGGCGCTTTCGCCGATATTGGCGAAGACTTCGACGTAGTGGCCATCCGTGGTACGCGCCTGCTCATGCCGTTGCTCGGCGGCAGCCTTGAGCCGCTGTTCGCGGCTGTCGCGCTCCTGCGTGGCCCGTTGCAGGGTCGCGGCGTCGGCGTCCACATGCAGGCGGCCGCGCTGACCGTCGAGCAGCAACGGCGTGCCCGGCTTGAGCAACAACACCCCTGCCCCGGCACCGACCAGGGCCGGAATGCCCAGGGCGCGGGCGACGATGGCGCTGTGGGCAGTGGCGCCGCCACGGGCAGTGAGAATCCCGGCGACCCGCGCCGGATCGAGACGCGCCACGTCCGAAGGGCCGACTTCGTCCATCACCAGGATGTAGGCTTCGTCCGGCTCGCTCGGGGTTTCGACGCCACACAACTGCGCCAGCACCCGGCGGCCGATGTCCCGCAGGTCGGCGGCGCGCTCGGCCAGCAGTGCATCCTGCAAGGCTTCCTGCTGTTTGGCGGCGGCTTCGATCACGGTCATCCAGGCCGCTTCGGCGCTTTCGCCCTGCTTGAGGCGGGTGTCGACTTCATCGGTCAGCTCCGGGTCGTCGAGCATTTCCTGGTGGGTGATGAAAATCTCGCGGATGGCCTTGGCCTGGCTGCGCTGGACCAGGCCGTCGATATCGAGGCGCACCTCGGCCAGGGCCTGTTGCAGGCGCTGGCGCTCGATGGCGGTGGACTCGCCGCGCAGCGGGTAATCGATGGCCTGGACCACCTGGATATGCGCCGGGCCGATGGCGATGCCGGGCGCCGCCGCAATGGCCTGGACCAGGCTGCCGGCCGCCGGCGCACTGACCGGCGTCTCGACCTCCTCCGCCACTGGCTGCGGCGCGCTGGCCTGCGGCAGCGGCTCGACCTCTTCGCCCAAACCTTCGCCGATGGCCGCCAACAACGCCGGCAAGGCGTCGGCGGCAATGCTCGGCTCGGCGATCAGCTCCAACAGCTGGCCGCGTCGCGCACCGAGGCTCAGCAGCTTGCTCAGGCTTTTCACCGAGACCGCGCAACCCTGGCTGTCGACGATGCGCAGGCGAATCTCGCCGTCGAAGCTTTTCGCCAACTGCGCGAGGACTTTCGCCGGCCGCGCATGCAAGCCGTGGGCGTTGGCCAGCACAATACGCGCGCTCGGCCAGTCGGCCGGCAGTTCGCCGCCCAGCACCTCCAATACGGCGCGGCTGCTGGTGGCGCGACCCAGCTCATGACCGCGGCCCTCGATCAGCAGCGCGCACAGGCGTTCGAGCAGGGCCTGATGGGCCTCGCCCAGGCTGGCCAGGCAGAACAACCCGGCCAGGGGCTGGCCGAGGTAACGAATCGGTTTGTCCGGGGTGACGAAGGCCAGGCCCGGGCGCTTGACGGTCTGCTCGCTGTGCAACCACCACAGGCCGTCCCCCAGGGGCAGCGCGTCGACCTGTTGCAGCACCGCGGCAAAACCGTTGCTGACGCAATCGGCCTGGCGCAACAAACGGGCGCCGCGCCACACCAGCTCTTCGAAATCTTCCGCGGCCACGCCCAGGCCGATCATCTGCGCATCCAGCGCCAGTTCCTGCGGCGCGCCTTGCAACAGTTTCAGCAACGCCTCGGGCGAGCTGGAGCGGCGCAGGGCCTGGCCCAGGTCGGTTTCGCCCAGGGCCCGGGTCAGCAGTTGTAGTAAACGCAGGTGTTCGTCGGATTTGGCGGCGATGCCAATGGCCAGGTAGACGATCTGGCCGTCGCCCCAGTCCACGCCGTCGGGAAATTGCAGCAAGCGCACGCCAGTGGCGAAGACCTGGTCGCGGGTTTCCGGGGTGCCGTGGGGGATGGCAATACCTTGGCCGAGAAAGGTCGAGCCCTGGGCTTCGCGGGCCTGCAGGCCGGCCAGATAACCATCGGCCACCAGACCGTCGGCCACCAGCTTTTCCGCGAGCAGGTGCAGTGCAGCAGACTTATCCACAGCCGACTGGCCCATGGATATCTGCTCAATGGTGAGCTCGAGCATGCTTTCTCCTATTTAGCGCCAGGACGCTAGGTATTGTTTTGAGTGAATCAGCCAGATGGCTTTAACGCCACAAACGGGACCGTCGGCTTGGCAAGGCTCGGTTTGCGTTTGCTCATATCCCTAGAAAATACGCCTGCTGAATCGTTTAATCTAGAATGTTGGGCACGTTACTCGATAATCCATCATCCTTGAAGCCCTACCTGTCGGTTGCACGTTGCGACATTGGTCGCCTGCCTATATCGGTTAGGATTGGCGAAAATGTCGGGGCAAGCTCCAGAAAACAAGGAAAACCCGGGTTGAAACTCAGCGATATCGCCAGACTGGCCGGTGTGTCCGTGACCACCGCCAGCTACGTCATCAACGGCAAGGCCGAACAGCAACGCATCAGCAGCGCGACCGTCGAACGGGTCCGGGCGGTGGTCAAGGAGCACGGCTTCACGCCCAATCCACAGGCCGCCGGGCTGCGCAGTCGGCGCACCCGAACCTTGGGTTTCATCCTTCCGGACCTGGAAAACCCCAGTTATGCGCGCATTGCCAAATTGCTGGAGCAAGGCGCCCGCGCCCGTGGCTATCAACTGCTGATCGCCAGCTCCGACGACGCTCCGGACAGCGAGCGGCAACTGCTGCAACTGTTTCGCGCGCGCCGCTGCGACGCGCTGTTCGTCGCCAGCTGCCTGCCGCCCGAAGACGATACCTATCGCCTGTTGCAGGCCCAGGGCCTGCCGATCATCGCCCTCGACCGGGTGATGGCGCCGGAGCATTTCTGCTCGGTGATCAGCGACGACCAGCAAGCCAGCCGCCACCTGACCGACAGCCTGTTGCAGCCCCGGCCCAAACAGATCGCGCTGATCGGCGCGCGCCCCGAGCTGAGCATCAGCCAGGAACGCACCGCCGGCTTCAAGCAAGCCCTGGCCAGTTTCGACGGCGAGGTGTTGATCGAACAGGGCGAGGCGTTCAGCCGCGACTGCGGGCGCCAGTTGATGGAGGCGCTGTTGCAGCGCCTGGGCCATCTGCCGGATGCCCTGGTGACCACCTCCTATGTGCTGCTGCAAGGCGTGTTCGATGCGCTGCACGACTTCCCGCTCAAGTCGCGGCCACTGCGCCTGGGCACCTTCGGCGATACCCAGTTGCTGGACTTCCTGCCGCTGCCGGTCAATGCGATGGCCCAGCAACACCAGCTGATTGCCGACAAGGCCCTGCAACTGGCCCTGGCCGCTATCGAGGAAGGCCATTACCAACCCGGCGTGAACGCCATCGCCCGGACCTTCAAGCAGCGTATTCACGAGGCTTGAACGTGGAGCTGATCGACAGCCACACCCACCTGGATTTTCCGGATTTCGACGCGGACCGTCAGGCGCTGCTGGCAGACAGCCGCGCCCTCGGCGTACGCCGGATGGTGGTGTTGGGGGTCTATCAGCGCAATTGGCAGCGGCTCTGGGAGCTGGTGCAAAGCGATGCCGACCTGCACGCCGCCTTCGGCCTGCACCCGGTCTACCTCGACGAACACCGACCGGCCGACCTGAGCGAGCTGGGCGACTGGCTGAGCCGCCTGGCGGGCCACCCGCAGCTGTGCGCGGTGGGCGAGATCGGCCTGGATTACTTTCTCGAACAACTGGATCGCCCGCGCCAGCAACAGCTGTTCGAGGCCCAGTTGCAACTGGCGGCGGACTTCCAGTTGCCGGCCCTGCTCCACGTACGCCGCAGCCATGCCGCGGTGATCGTCACCTTGAAGCGCTTCAAGCTCAAGCGCGCCGGCATCGTCCACGCCTTCGCCGGCAGCCGCGAGGAAGCCCGCGAATACCTCAAGCTGGGGTTCAAGTTGGGGTTGGGCGGCGCCGCGACCTGGCCGCAGGCCCTGCGCTTGCGCAAGGTCATCGCCGATTTGCCGCTGGACGCGGTGGTGCTGGAAACCGACTCGCCGGACATGGCGCCGGCCATGTTCCCCGGCCAGCGCAACAGCCCGCAACACCTGCCGGCGATCTGCGCAGCCCTGGCCGAAATCATGGCGGTGAGCCCCGAACAGCTGGCGGCGGCCAGTACCGCCAACGCCTGCGCGCTGTTCGGCTGGCCGTGCAACGCCTGAATCAGACGCGAAAGGCGCTGATCAGTTGCTTGAGCTGTACCACCTGCGCCGATAACAGACGGCTGGCGTTTTCAGTCTGGTAGGCGCCTTCGGCGGTACGTTCGCCGGCGCGGTTGATCTCGACGATGTTCTGGTCGATGTCGTGGGCTACCGCAGTCTGTTGCTCCACCGCCGCGGCAATCTGCTGATTCTGGTCGACGATCATGCCCACCGCCCCGAGGATATTCTCCAGCGCCTGCTGGACCTTTTCCGACTGCCCCACCGTGCCGTTGGCCATCTGATGGCTGACGCCCATGGCCTTGACCGCCGCACCCACGCCGCCGTGGAGCTTGAGGATCATCTGCTCGATTTCCTCGGTCGATTGCTGGGTGCGCTTGGCCAGGGTCCGCACTTCGTCGGCCACCACCGCGAAACCGCGGCCTTGCTCGCCGGCGCGGGCGGCTTCGATGGCGGCATTGAGCGCCAGCAGGTTGGTCTGCTCGGCGATGCTCTTGATGACTTCCAGCACCCGGCTGATGGCCTGGCTGTCGCTGGCCAGTTGATTGATCACCAGCACTGACTGGTCGATCTCGCTGGCCAGCTGGGCGATGCTGCCTTGCTGGGACTCCACCAGCCCGCGGCCGCTGATGGTCTCGTCGTTGACGCTGTGGGCGCTGCTGACGGCCGCCGCGGCGCTGCGCGCGACTTCCTGGGACGTGGCCGACATCTGGTTCATCGCCGTCGCCACTTGCTCGATCTGGCTGCGCTGACCGGCCACTGCCTGGTTGCTCTGGGCCGACACGGCCTCCACCTGCCCGGCCTGGCGCTCGACCTCGCCAACGGTCTGGCCCACCAGTTCGA
Organism: Pseudomonas chlororaphis; assembly: GCF_001921865.1. Classification (GTDB taxonomy): domain Bacteria; phylum Pseudomonadota; class Gammaproteobacteria; order Pseudomonadales; family Pseudomonadaceae; genus Aquipseudomonas; species Aquipseudomonas chlororaphis_D. The sequence continues at coordinate 189,548 of NZ_MSCT01000005.1, read as the reverse complement.
TCAGGTCGTGGATCTTCGCCACGGTGCCGTTGAACACTGTGCCCAGTTCACCCAGCTCGTCGCGGCTCTGGGCATTGAAGGTGACGGTCATGTCGCCGGCCGCCACCTTGTCCATCACCGCGCCCAGGCGCTTGAGGGTAGTGCGGGTGGAGACGTAGAACGCGCCGTAGAGGTAGAAAATCAGCAGGAACACCGCCGCCAGCGCCACCACCAGCAACACCATGTGCGTGCGGTTCTGCCCGAGCCGCTGTTGCAGCTCGTCGCCGAGGAGTTTCAGGGTCGCTTCGTTGAGCTGGTAGGTCTGCGCCATCAGCCCGCTGACCTGGTCATAGAAGCCCTGCCAGGGCGCATCCAGGGTATCGGCCATCACCACCTGCTCTTCGAACAGCTCGCTGGCTTGCTTGAGGCTGCCTTTGCTGGCGCTGGCCAGGGCATCCAGCGCGCCCTGGGCGGCCTTGCTCGAACCCAGGGCGTCCTGGAGTTTCAGGCCGTACTCGGCCTGGAGCTTCTCGATCTGCACCAGCAGTTCGTCGAAGCGGGTGCTGGCGGACGAATTGAGAAAGCCCTGGCCCAGGGAGTAGGCACCCATCGCCCGCCCCTCGCCGAGCAGCTGCGTGACCTGGGGCGTGACGCTGGTCAGCAGCTCGCTGAGTTGACGGATGTCGCCCTGGCTGTCGCGGCTGAGACCGGACTGGCTGGCGATGATCTGGCTGAAAATCTGCGCGCTACCCAGCAGCTTGCCGATCAACGCGCTTTTGCTCTGCAGCGAACTTTCCGCCTGCTGCGCCTTGAAAGCGGCAATCATTTCATCGCGCTTGCCGTCGAATACACCGATCTGCTCAGGGTCCACGGCGACCGCGACCAGGCCCTGCAAGCGCTCGAGCACGGACTTTTCCAGGGCAGCGATCTTGCTCTCGATATCCCCGGCCTTGCCGGACTGGCCCAGGGTCGCGTTGATCTGCACCATGTTGTTCAGGGTTTCCAGGTCCCGGCGCAGGGTCAGGCTGCTGCCCAGCAGGTCCAAGCTTTGCAGCTCGACCTGGGTACCCTGGAATTCACGGTAGGAATCGCGCACCAGATAGAAGTTGGTGACCAGCATCGGTAGAAAAAACAGCACGCTGATCAGGCTGAACTTCATGCCGAAGCTCAGGCGATTCATCAGGGCAATGGCGGGATAGAGCAAGCTCTTCACTGGAAGTCTCCCTTTTTGCTTTTATTTTTATTGGCAGCCACGCGAAGAAAGCAGATAGCCACTATTCGGCGCTGCTTCTGTATAGCTCAAATCGGCAAAAGGGTTTGTAACTTAAGGTTAACCGCACGGACGGCGGATAAAAGGCAGGTTGCTGTACGCCGGCAAGCCGCAAAAACTCGCCGGCGTTGGCTCAAGCCCCAGTCAGGGCAACACCGTCCACAGGGCGAAGCCGGCGTACCAGAGCACCGCGGCCCGCAGCAGCAATTCCCAGATCCGGTCCAGGCTGACAATGCCTTCCGGGCCGGTGATCGGCGCGGGGATTTCGGCGGCGACCTGGCCGACCTTCTCCACCAACTGCGCGGCGCTGATGTTCCAGTTCAGCAATTCGTGGAGCATCACGCGGCTGACCGCGACGAAGTTGCCCACCAGGGCGAAACTGGCCGCCAGCAGGCGCACCGGCAACCAATCGAAAGCGTGCCGCAGTTGCCCGGCCCGTTCGGCGACCGCCGGGTTCTTGCTGTGTTCGGCGGCCAGCGCCAGCAGGCGATAACTCAAGGCGGCCACCGGCCCCAGCAGGAAGTACCAGAAGATCACCGCGAAAAAGCTCTGGTAGGCCTGCCACAGCAGATGTCCCTGGACCTGCTCGAGCAACTGCTCGCCGCTGTCGGCGCAGATGTCCAGGTCGCGTTTGGCCACATGGGCCGCGGCTTGCAGGTCTTCGCGGCGCCAGGCGTCGCGGAACGGCCCGAGGCCGCCCAGCAGATCGCCGCGCCCGAGGCTGTAGATCACCACCAGCAGATGCACCGGCAATGCCAGCAGGCCATAGGCCAGCGGCTCCAGCATCAACAACAGCAGTCCGAGCAACGCGACCGGCAGCAGCACCAGCAGCGCCAACACCCACCAGGGGCGCTTGGCCAGCCGCGGGCTGGCTTCCCGGCGCGACAATTGGCGCAACCAGGGCTCGTCGCGCTGAACGCGCTGGCGCAAGGCCGAGAACTTCTCGATCCAGACCGCCAGCAGCAACACCAGAAAACTCATTGTCCTTCCCCTTTATCCAGGGCCGCGCGATAGCGCACCCAGTCGAATCCCGGCCCCGGATCGGTCTTGCGCCCCGGAGCAATATCGCTGTGCCCACAGATCCGCCGTGGGGTGATGGCCTTGAAGGCCTGCTGCAACTGCCAGGTCAAGGCCACCAAAGCGTCATACTGGGCATCGGTGAACGGCAAGTCGTCGGTGCCCTCCAGCTCGATCCCCAGGGAAAAGTCGTTGCAGCTTTCGCGCCCGTCGAACCACGACACGCCGGCATGCCAGGCACGATCCAGACAGGAGACAAACTGAGTGACGCTTCCGTCACGTTCGATCAGGAAATGCGCGGACACGCGCAGATCGGCGATCCCGGCAAAATAAGGATGCTCTGTGACATCGAGACGGTTCTGGAAGAATTCCTGCACCTTGCCCGTCGCGAACTGGGCCGGCGGCAGGCTGATGTTGTGGATCACCAGCAGGGAAATTTCGTCCGCGGGACGCGCGTTGAAATTGGGCGACGGGCAATGGCGAACGCCGTGACACCAACCGCTTGCGGGGTCCAACTGCATACCGATTCCTTCAACCAGGCCTGTGACGGCCCAGTATGCCGCGTTCCGCGTCCGGGTTGCGATCACTTGCCGCGATTGAGTCGCTGCAAACTGCCGATCACCGACTCCAGCGCCCGGTCGAACAGCAGCGTGTCATCCAGCTCGCGCACCGCGCCGCGCTGAAACTCCAGGGCCAGGCCGACCCGGGTGCGCTCCAGCACCTTCATGCCGGTGCGGTTGACGAAAATGTACTTGTCGCCGGGTTGCACGATGGCCGCCAGTTTGCAGCGCACGCTGTTGTCGTCTTCCTCGAGGAATTCGACCCAGGCCCCCAGCCGCAGCTGTTCGACTCGCAACAACCCGGGATCGTTGGCCGCCAATGCCAGGGGAGCGGCCTCCAGCGGGCCCTCCTCGGCACTGGGCAGGACGATTTCTTCCTCGACCGCGACCATCGCCGGCCGTTCGTCCGCCGTGTCCGCCGTATTCGGCTGGCGCACTTCGGCGCTCTGGCCGAGGCCCTCGAACACCTGCAGGTGCAAGGCTTCCAGCTGGCTGAAGAATTCGCTGGTGGCGAACGGATCGAATGCCGCGCTGTTCAGCCCGTCGCGCAACGCCTTGAGCAGGTCGGGCACCAGCGTCAGCAGTTGCAGGGCTGCGTCCGGATCGACGTGGCGCTGCACGCTCCAGATCAGTTGCTCCATGGTCTGCAAGCCCTGGCGCCATTCGCCGGAGTGTTCGCCATGCTTGAGATAGGTCAGCAGCAGGACCTTGCTCCAGGCCTGCTGCACGAACTCGACCACCGTCAGCGGCAGCACCTTGCCCAGCAGCCCGTCGTTCAATGCCTGCTCGACGCAACGGCGCGCCAGTTCGGCCTTGGCTCGCCCTTCTTCGGCATCACGGGTGCGCTGTTCGAGCAATTCGCTGCGCCGGCGCTCGTCGCTGGTGAACGCGAGAAACTCGGCGAGCAGTTCGGAAAAGATCGCCGGATCATCGACGAAGTCGCTCAGCAGCCGCTGCACCACCTGCTCGATGCGCAGGTACAGGCTGTCGCGCTGATAATCGTCGCAACTGCCCCAACCCATGGCCGCCGCGGCGATTTCATTGAGCAAACGCCGCGCCGGATGGCTGCTGCGGCTGAAGAAACTCTTGTCCAGCACCGCGACCTTGAGCATGGGAATCTGTAAGCGGCCGATCAGGGTCTTCAGCGATTCCGGCAGGTTGCGATCGGCCAGGATGAACTCGAAGAGCATCGCCACCAGGTTGATCACATCCTCGTCGGCCACCCCGACCACTCGCGACTTGCCGCTTTTTACGCTAACCCGGGTCAGCAGCTGTTCCAGCTGGTTGCGCAGGTCGAAATCGTCTTGCGTACCGGCCGGCACGTAGTGCTGCAGGTGCGACAACAGGCGCAACAAGTCGCGGGTCGAAATGGGCTGGGTCTCGGCGCTCGCCTCCAGGGTCGGCACCACGCTGCCGCGCACATGCAACAGCAGTTCCTGCAAGGCGGCGAACACTTCCTGCACGCTTTCGTCCATCTGCGCCACGCCAGGGTCGGGCGTGGCCTGGATACTCGCGGCCGCCTGGTCGATGGCCCGGCGCGCCGGCGCGGGCTTGAGCTCCGGCAACACGCCTGTGGCGAGCAACAGCTGATTGGCTTCGGCGTACAGCTGATCGGTCTCGCTGAGCACATAACGCTCGAACAACTTGAGAATGATCAGCTTGACCTTGATCCCCACTCCCAGGCTGCGCCCGGCTTCGAGGAAATACTCGCAGAGCATGGCCGGCCCCAATGGGTTGCAACGATCGTCCAGGCGCTTGCCCAGCAGCACGTTCAGGCGCGCGGTCAGTTGGTCGAGGGCAAAACCGTCGCGGTTGCCGACCTTGGCGACCATCGCCTCGACGGCCACCGTACGCTCCAGGTCGTCGCGGCAGGTTTCAGTGGGGGAGACGCAGGCCACGGCCTGGGCGATCGCGGGCGCGGGGTCGTAGTGGACCAGGCCGACAAACGCCTCGAAGAGTTTCTCCAGGAACCCGCGCTCGATGCTTTTACGCTTCAGGCGCAGGTCGCGCATGGCTTCGAAAAAGGTGTTCTGGTCGACATTGTTCTGCGCCCGATCGGCCATTTCGAACAAGGTATCGTCGGCGTTATCGAACAGTTCCTGCAAACCGTGGCGCAGTTGCTGGGCGGCCTTGTCACGAACCTGAAGCAGAATCACGGGCAGGCGGGCGAGCGGCGAAGCGTTCGCCTGATCCGTAGCCGCCTTGTGCAAAGGCACTACATTCCCGTCGTTGTGCATCCAAGCCTCCTGAAGGTGTTTCTCTGCCGCGCACTGAAAGGTCGGCGACGCCGACGACGCTCACGGTCGAGTCCCAGCGGGTATCGGTACGCACGCTGCATTTCAAATATCGGGGAGCCAAATAGACGTCAAAGCTATGACGTCAATTAGAAGTCGGATTATCTGGTAAAAGTCACTTCTTGTGCCAGCAGACTCTGCTTCCACTTTGAAATAGCGCTTCTATAACGACCGGGCTTTTGCGCAAAAGGCTCATGCCAGGCGACCAAATGCAGGTGCCGACGGGTGGCCGCCTTGGGTTCGTTCGTGCCATGGCCCTATAATCGGGCCACTTTGTTTGTGGAGCCCGCTATGCCGAATCTACGCCTCGCCGACCTGACCGCCGAAATCGAAGCCAACGTGCGCCGTGCGTTGCTGGAAGACATCGGCAGCGGCGATATCACCGCGCAACTGATCCCGGCCGAGCGCCTGGCCAAAGCCACCATCATCACCCGCGAAGCCGCGGTCGTCAGCGGCACCGCCTGGGTCGACGCGGTATTCCGTCAGCTCGACCCGCGGGTCGCCGTGCACTGGCAGGTCCGCGACGGCGAGCGCGCCAGCCCCAACCAGGCTCTGTTCCACCTCGAAGGCCCGGCCCGCTCGCTGCTCAGCGGCGAACGCTGCGCCCTGAACTTCCTGCAATTGCTGTCCGGCGTGGCCACGCGCGCGCAGTACTACGCCGACTTCGTCTCCGACACCCAGGTCAAGCTGCTGGACACCCGCAAGACCCTGCCGGGGCTGCGCCTGGCGCAGAAGTACGCCGTGACCTGCGGCGGTTGCCACAACCACCGCATCGGCCTGTACGACGCCTTCCTGATCAAGGAAAACCATATTGCCGCGTGCGGCGGCATCGCCCAGGCGATCAGCGCCGCGCACAAGATCGCTCCGGGCAAGCCGGTGGAAGTCGAAGTGGAAAGCCTGGCGGAACTCAAGGAAGCCCTGGCGGCAGGCGCGGACATCATCATGCTCGACGAGTTGAGCCTGGACGACATGCGCGAAGCCGTGCGCCTGAATGCCGGCAAGGCCAAGCTGGAAGCCAGCGGCGGGATCAATGAAGACACCCTGCGCCCGATCGCCGAGACCGGCGTCGATTACATTTCGATCGGGGCGATGACCAAGGATGTGAAGGCGGTCGATCTGTCGATGCGCTTGAGCCTCTGAAGCCTTGCGCGGTACCCAACGAAAAACGCCAGCCCCTGAAAGGCTGGCGTTTTTGCATCAGTCGTCGATTTCGTTGAGTTCCAGGTAGTCCTGCAGGTCCATGCCCAGGGCCTCGGCCACTTCCTGATGAACCTCCAGGCGCATGGCCTTGAGTTCCTCTGGCGACTCGGCCACCAACTCCAACACCAGTTCCCACGGCTCGATATCGCGCGACTCCGCTTCGTCCTCGAATGCCCACTGGGCCTGCTGCTTCTGCTCCTGGGGGCTCAGGGCGCTGATTTCTTCCCGCAAGGAAGGGGTGGCAGCCAGGTACTTCTCAAGGGCGACATCAATTCTGGCTTCTTTAGGAATCATCTCGTTCTCTCTGATCATGGGAATGGAAGATGGGTCTGGATCGCTGGGATCTCTTCGCCGCAAAAAACCGTAGTAAAGGCCGAGGCCGTGAACCATTCGGGATCATCTGAAAACCATTCAGACAGGCTGCGAATATAGGACCTTTATCTGCGGATGCCTATGAATCCTTGCTCCGCGTCGACAAAAACCTGTCCACTCGTTCAACACCGGCTCAGCAAAAAATACTCTGTTACATTCCTCAACCCGGCAGCCCCGATGACACTAGGAACAAGCATCGGGAAACGCAGTCATAGCGATGTGCCATATCGGCACTTCTCAAGGAATCGAAGTGATGTTCAATCGCTCCAAGCGTTCGTCCGTCTACCTCACCACCAGCCTGACCACCCTGCTGCTCGGCAGCCTGGCGCTTCCCGCCCTGGCCATAGATGTCGACTCCAGAAGCGCCTCGTCTTACGACAACATTCCGGTCCTGCACCAGGAACCGGACCGCACGTTCAACCTGCGCTCCAGCGGGATCACCCTGGACGAACTGGAAAAACTGCAGGCTGGCTTCAAGGACAACACCGCGGAGCTGGCCAAGCTCAAAGGCACGATCGACAGCCAGGCCCGCCTGATCGAAGAACTCAAACGCGACACTGGCAGCAGCTCCAGCAGCAACGCCAGCGAAGTGAGCAACCTGAAAAAAGCCGCCGGCGAGCAAGCCAGCCAATTGACCAAGCTGGAAAAACAGCTCGATGAACTCAAGCGCAACAACGGTTCCAGCTCCAGCTCGAACACTAATGAAGTGAACAACCTCAAACGGGTCACCAGCGACCAGGCCAATGAGCTGGACAAGCTCGGCAAGCAGATCGACGAACTCAAGCGCGGCAATAGTTCAAGCTCCAGTTCGAGCTCCAGCGAGCTATCCAGCCTCAAGAGCACCGTCAGCAGCCAGGCCAACGACCTGGACAAGCTCGGCAAGCAGATCGACGACCTCAAGCGTGGCAGCAGCTCAAGCTCCAGTTCGAGCTCCAGCGAACTGTCCAGCCTCAAGAGTACGGTCGGCAGCCAGGCCGGCGAACTGGACAAGCTGCAGAGGCAGATCGATGAACTCAAGCGCGGCAGCAGCTCAAGCTCCGGTTCGAGCTCCAGCGAGCTGTCCAGTCTCAAGAACGAGGTCGGCAGTCAGGCCAGCACCCTGGACAAGCTGGAAAGACAGGTCGATGACCTCAAGCGCAGTAGCAGCTCCGGCTCGAGTGCAAGCTCCAGCGAGCTGTCCAGCCTCAAGAGCGAGGTCAGCAACCAGGACCGGGACCTGGAACAACTCAAGCGCAGCCTCGAGGACCTGAGCCGCAGGGTGAAGTGAGACAAGGCTAATAGAAACAACAAAGCCCGCCTATGCGGGCTTTGTTGTTTGCACGATGCGAGCCTGCCAATCATCGACTGCTAGAGCTCCCCCCATGGAGACACAAGAACAAACAGAACAAGCTCCCTGGCTGCTTTCGACTTCAACGATGGCCTGCCAGAACTTTCCAATCCCTGCATTTTTATTCAGCCGCATAACGCACCCTACTGGCCAGCCACTCTTGCCGGCATAACTGACAAACTAAAAGAAGCACAGGATGCACAAGCGCATCCTCACAAGAGCATCGTGAGGTACAGCTCTCCTCTGAATTGCCACTACCCGCCAGCACCGCAGTATTGCATCCAGCTATCTGGACGCCCTGACATTGAGCTGTTTCGAATGTAGAATCCGGCCGCGCCCATTGCGTCGGTAGCGACTCAAGCCCGTCACGGCTCAAGACGCTTCCCTTTACACAGAATTGAAGGATCGAACATGAAGATTTATGCAATCGTTGGTGCTGGCGGCTTTGGGCGTGAGGTAGCACCTCTAGCACAAGAAATGATTAGCATGCGTAATGAAGAAGAGTTCCAGATAATTTTCGTTGACGATAACCAGACAGAAAAAAGCATCAACGAAATCAACGTGGTTGACACCACCAGCTTCCTGAACATGGATGGCGAAAAGTTCTTCAACATCACAATCGCTAACAGTAAGGTCAGACAGAAAATTGCTGAGCAATTTATCGCCTCAGGAATAAAACCCTTCTCTATATCCGCAACCAACTCAGTAAAGCTGAGCCATAACATCATCGGGGAAGGCGGGGTATTTTGCCCATTCACGACAGTCACGGCCAACGCCAAGATAGGTAAGTTCTTTCACGCAAACATCTATTCGTACATAGCACATGACTGCGTGATTGGTGATTACGTGACATTCGCACCCAATGTCCAATGCAACGGTAGCGTGGTCATTGAAGACCACGCTTATATTGGGACTGGCGCAATGATTCGCCAAGGAACCCCCGACAGGCCGATTGTTATCGGCGAAGGCGCGGTGGTTGGGATGGGGTCCGTTGTAACAAAAAGCGTCGCCCCCTATACAACAGTATTCGGCAACCCAGCGAAGCCTCTAAACAAAATCTCCAAATAAGGACTCCTTGCAGCATGAAAGAAATTAAAGTTGCGGTCATTGGGTCTGGGACGATGGGCAAAGGAATCGTCCAGATTCTTGCCCAGTCCAATATCATCTATTCGTTGGTATGGCTTGGCCGCTCCGAATCCGGCTGCCGCTCCGCGCTCGATGATCTGAACTCCCAATGGGAAAGGATGATCAATAAAAAGAGACTTTTGCGCGAAGATGCCCAAAGTTATTCTGCCAAGATATCCGTTGCCAGCAGCTTCGAAGAAATTTCAAATTGCGATCTGGTTCTTGAAGCCATTACCGAAGACATGGCGGCCAAACACGAAGTATTCCGAGAGATTGCCAAGCATGCCAATGCTCAGTCGGTGATCGCCACAAATACATCATCGCTCTCCATCACCGAACTTGCGAGCATTACTAAATACCCTGAAAACGTCGTCGGCTTGCACTTCTTCAACCCCGCCCCCGTGATGAAACTGGTCGAGGTCATTGTCGGTCTATCTACTTCCAATGAAACCGCCACTTGGGCATTCAACTTCGCAAAAGAATTAAGCAAAGAGCCAGTATTGGTTAACGAAGCACCTGGTTTCATCGTTAACCGAATGCTCATACCGATGATCAATGAAGCTATCGGCATATTGGCTGAAGGTGTGGCTAGCGCTGAGGAGATCGATAAGGCAATGAAGTTTGGGGCAAATCACCCTATTGGCCCACTGGCTCTTGCCGACCTCATTGGCAATGACGTGAACCTGTCGATCATGGAAACGCTTCACAACGAAACGGGCGATCCAAAATATCGAGCCCATCCGTTATTAAGGAAAATGGTCAGAGCCAATCGACTTGGACGAAAAACAGGCATTGGATTCTACAACTACTAGTTGATACCCGAACACTCTTGGACCGAGGGCCGCTTCAGACCAAGAAGTTCGGGGAGTGACAGATCCCGGCGTGTACGCTCCAACTCACCAAGTTACGTTCCATATGCATCTGACATGCGGCCTTGCAATGTAGTCCCGGGCCGCTGTCAATGATGGACCTATGCGACTCATGAATCACGCTGCCCATTACCAGAGCTAAAAGCCTCACTAATTAGCTGCGCGAGGTCATGACTCACATTAGAAAACTAATTGCCCAGCCCCTCTGGGCCTGTCTGGCAAGTACGACAAAGCCCACTCGATACGGGCTTTGTCGTACATGAAGGTTCGAATCAGATCCGCCCCCGAGCCTTACGCAACCAAAGCCATCTCATGCCCGCGGCAAATGCTTGCTCACGCAATGAATGCCACCGCCGCCCGCGGCGATCGGGTCGATATTGCCCCGGATCAGCCTGACCAGCAGGTCCTTGCAGTACTGGTCAGCCGCCGCGTCGCCGAACGGCGGGGCGATCACCGCTTCATTGATCGGCAGGAAGTTGATGTAGCCCGGCGCAAAATCCGGGTTGTCGCGAGTGTACTGGGTGATCAGGGTGCCCTGCCCGTCCACATGAATCGCGCCGCCTTCGTTGGTCAGCGATACGTCGAAACATTCCAGACCAAGGCTGTCGAAGATACGTCGCGCCAGGCTTGCGTCCAGGTCAAAGGCCGATTTGCCGCCCCAGGCGTTGAAGCGCCAGTTGACCCCGGCCGTGCCCAGATGCGGATGGCAGACAAAACTCGGACCGGTGTCGCGGCACCAGCTGTCGTTGATCGACAGTTCGACCAGTTCGATATTCGCCGCGCACAACTCACGGGCCTGCACCACAGCGTAGGGGGCGACCACCATCTTCAGCGGTTCGAAACAGGCAATGGCGTTGGCCACTCGGGCGAAGTCGACTTACACATCGGCCAGGGTCACGCCCCAAGTGGTTTCCCACAGGGCCTGATTATGAGGAAAAGCCATCCAGAACGATAGATTTTTCCGAAACTTGATTAGCTTATCGATCATGCTTAAACACTGCCCCCCCCCTGAACGCCCTCCGCGGCTTAGAAGCTGCCGCCCGCCTGGGTAGCTTCCACAAGGCCGTCAAAGAGCTGCACCTTACCCTGTCGGCCATCAGTCAGCAGATTCTCAGCCTGGAAAGCTTCCTCGAACAGCCGCTGTTCCTGCACAACAGCCGCAGCGTGGCATTGACCGATGCCGGTTGCGACCTGCTCAGCACTACCCAGTCACTGCTGCAATAACTGGCCGTGGGCATCCGCCGCCTGGACCAGAAGCGCAAACCCAACCAACTGGTGGTCAACACCACCCCGGCCTTCGCCCACCACTGGCTTGTGCCACGCCTGGCGGACTTTCACCGGCTCCATCGGCAGGTTGATCTCTGGCTACTGACCACCGATGAAACACCCGACATGGCTACCCAGACCATCGACATCGCCGCGCGCGACGACCTCAGCACTCAGGCCGAATGCAGCTTCTGCCTGCCGCTGGAAGACCGACTGTACCCGGCCCAAACTGGAGCTGGCTGGTGCACCGCGGCAGCGAAGGCGACACCCTCACTCGCGGCTTCTGCGACTGGCTGGCCGAAGGCCCTGGGAGAGCTTGAAGAGGTTACCTTGCAAAACCGGGATGCCCCCTAGCCGTCCGGATACCCAGAAACAGACAAGACCACCAGAAACGACAAAGCCCGCACTGGGCGGGCTTTGTAAGTAGCTGACAGGCATTCATTGATTGCTTGAAACGACTAACCGAGTCCCGAAACAGGAATCAGATTTGGTACCCCCAAGCCATATCTACCGACTCTATCTGACTACGCATCAACAGTTGTCCCCAGCTAGTGTACTTTTTCACTGCCGCGGGTCGCTCATCAACTCACCCGTTAATTGATCACGAGCCAGTCAGCCGGCTAAGCACAAGCCAGACAAGTACCTACATGACACAGACACTGACACACCCGGCGTTCGCTTGTAGAATCCTCGACTATCCTTAGGCATCAATATCGATGCTTAATACAGACATGCTGGAGATCAAAGTGGTAACGAGTAGCAGCTTGGACACCAGAATCTACCGTGGCGGTATTCGAGCTCAAGGAACCACGAGAAAAAGTCTTTGAGCAACAACTACTAAAGGACTCCAGGTAAGAATGCCCCCTGGAAAGCGACAGTAAAGATTGGCCCATAAAGCCATGCCTCAAGCTTTAGCACTCTTCCTTATAGTGATGATTATAGCAACACTCATTCAACAACACTTAATTAGTGGTAGCCCAGTGACAGAAGAAGATTACATATTTAAGGTAGCGTCCATCGGGTTTAGTCTAGCGATGCTATTGTCAGCATATATACTCAAAATCAAATGTAGATCATGGGTAGCGCCGCCCGTTGTATTCTCTTTATTCTGGTTCCTCTTTACTTTCTTCCCATTAGTAGTAATGACTAACGTCCCATCAACCCCGATGGCAACGCTTTACATATTTGCTTGCACATTAGCGTTTTCCATACCTGCATTCCTTACAAACTGGAACAGAGCCAGAGAAGCAAACCATTACAAGCAAACGACATCTCCAAACCTTTACAACAATAAAATATTAACACTAAGCTTTTTTTCAATGCAAATAATTGTAATTCTTTGCATGCTTGCAAACTTAGCCATTCAAGGTTACTCGCCTTATGAGTTTATTACGGACCTAATAGGAACTGCAAACCGATACCTTAGCGACCGCTACAATGGGCACATTGAACCAAACGTTTTCGCACAGATCGGTGTAGTACTAAATTACACTGCAAACTGCATTGGCGGATTAATCATCGCCAACAAAAGCAATTTCAAGAGAGTCTTAATATTCCTTTGCAGCTTTATTCCTGCCGGACTTCACATGATAATTTACGCTGACAAGGGAACTCTGTTCCTATGTGCAGCCTTTTTCTACTCGGGTGTATTAGTCGCAAGAATGCATGCAGGAAGCTACTCCCTTACAAACAAACTAACCAACAAAGTAATATTCATTTCTGTGGTTTTGCTTTTCCCAATTTTAATAGCCTCGTTTCTGGCGCGAGGCATTGGAGAAGGGACTATAGAGGAAACTATTAAAAAATTGGAGTTCTACTTATCTTCATATGCCTTCGGTAGTTTTTATGCGTTTTCCGACTGGTTTTCCAGCGTTTATTTAGGCCACTCAAATATGGAGTACGCACTACTCAAACAAAACACATATGGGTTATACACATTCATGGCTATATTTAAAGCCATGGGCAACACAACCTACATCCCAGAGGGCTACTATGATGAGTACTACAACTATCACGACATAATACAGTCAAACATATACACCATGTTTCGAGGCTTGATTACCGACTTCTCCATGATTGGATCTTTAATATACTTCACGCTCACTGGCTTTATTTTCAATCTAGCATATCTCACGATACTAAAAGCAAAAAAACCAGTTATCTCCGTTGCACTATACATGTGCTTTATAGCTTATACATATTCATCTTTCCTTATCAGCATTATGACATGGAATAGTATTTTTGCCGTATTTATTGCGGTGTCCGCCATCCTTGGCATAAATAGCTACCTCAGCAACAAGAGATTTTACTTTATTAAGTCCTGACCCTGCCTGTACCAGCAAACCCAGAGGCCTTCCAAAAAATCATGCCGTAGAAAATTTAGGCCTCCTATCCAAGAAGTGCAACCGAACCAAGTTGGTTGCACTTACATACAACTCGCCTTACCTCACGCACACACAAAAACGTCCAAACATGTTTCTGCATGACTCTCGTAAAAACTCATAAATTCAATGCAGACGAACTCATTGGATGTCCCATACGGCTTCGTGCCGACCTGGCTTGAATTGCAGCGAACGATGATTAAGGCTTAGTTCAGCCACTGTACCTTTTGGCACACTGAATAATATTTTCCGTTTTGGATAATCATAAACAATATCGATCAATCCATGAGGAGTTGGTATCTTCGCTTTCGCGGAAAACTTCAAAACCTTCGATGGCTTTATTTCCCAGCGTGCCCAGCCAGGTGCAGTCGCATTAACACCCAAGATGAATCGCGGAATTATATTGGCTGGCGCGGCTCCCCAAGCATGGGTCCAGTCTTCGTTATACTTGAACTGAACATCCCAAGCCTCATGGGTAATGGTGGCATCATATTTATTCAACATGTTCATCCAACCACGCTCAGTCTTATTCAGCATCAGCGCGAGAGCCAGATCGTCTTCACCCGATTCGAATAACCCTTCCAATAGATACTGGGCCGTGAAAACCGAACCTGGGAAACCACCATCATAACTTTCAATCTTCGTGGCCAGTCTCTTCAAGACATCACCGCGCTGGCTGTTATCAACCATGCCAAATGCCAAAGGGATAAACAGACTATGGGCTGATGTATGCGTGGAGCCAATACCATCGACATACACTCCGTCCTGCCCCTTCACCTTAACGTCCATGACAGATTTCAAACCGCTGGCCAAATCGCTGAATCGACTACGGTCCGACTCCTCTCCCAAAGCATGAGCGATATCCGCCATGCGCTTGAAACCCATATAGACAAATGCATTGGTAACCGTGTTGTTTGCAAGCATTTCATGACCGTCCCGCTGACTGGGTGGCCAATCCACAATATCTCCTAGTGGGTAGGTTACCTTGAGCTTTTCTTTCAACTCCGGAGAAATTTTCGTCACATCCACCATCCCTGACTCCGAGATGGCCTCTCCAAGGCTCAACGTTTTGAGCCAGTCGTAATGCTTACGCAAGAACTTGATATCGCCGGTCTGTAAATAGTCAGCCCAGGCCATGAATATCATGTGTGCCTGCCACTCCGTTGGCCAGCTTGGATGCTTAACCAGATACTCGAACGTTCGCCGAGGCACGGTAACGTCTCCAACGCTGGCAAACCAGCCAAGCATATTGATATAGGCATCAGCCTCGTACGGTAGCCGCTCTCGATCCCCATCCACGAATACACCCGCAAAACTGGTGGCTTCGAGTGTATGGCTCGTCAACTCAAGGATTCGATTTAACTCATCAGCCGTTTGACCACCGGAAAAACTAATAACGCCTCGGTTCTCATACTTCGATGAGCGAGAAAATTCGACCTTGATGAACTTTTCCGAAAACTCTCCCTTCCATCCATAGATATCAATGTAACGGAACGGCATTACAGCGCCGATACTCGCTGGCATCAACCTCTTATCCGCGACAGGAAGCGGCAGCTCCTGTGAGCCTTTGCGCAAGGTAATATTTTCTTCAAGGTAGCGGACGCCAATTTTTTCCGGGCCGGTACTTGGAAGTGGGTCTGGCTGACTACTTTCTCTTAGCTTTATGGTTATCGCGCGGCCGACATTCTCCTGATCAGGGGTAATTGTCACCTTCGAAAAATATACTTTCCCATAATCAAGAGTGATCTTGCTCTCGCTGACATCTACCTTCACGGGTGCAAGCTTAAATAGCTTTACTGTTCCTTCTATACCCACCGGAAGTTCTTGCGCCGCAACCGAAACCGATGAAAAAACAAGAGTAAAAACCAATATGCAGAACGACTTCATCTGTGCGCTTTCTCGTCTTTTTTTGTAAAATCAATGTAACCGGGTTCTTTAAGTGATGTCCCGATGGCCCGTCGTTTTATGACAATTTCGAGCCCTCCCCCGAGAACACGCATCATAGCGATGCACGCGGGCATCATTTGAACGTTGCAGAACCCAATGAAAGTGAACATGGTGCCCGAGACAGGAATCGAACCTGCGACCTTCGCGTTACGAGTGCGCTGCTCTACCGGCTGAGCTACACGGGCGCAGGGCTAAACCTAGCACCGAGGCCGAGGTTTTGCCATATCGCCTCCCCCCTGTAGGAGCGGTTTGCTCACGATGACCACGCAGCGGTCGCCCCGGAGCAGGTAGCGGCCTTGAGATTGGATCGCGAGCCAGCTCGCTCCTACAGGGAATAGCGGTGTGGCAGATAGCAAAACGCCCCGAATCAGTCGGGGCGCTTGCTTGTTCAGCTCAGTGCTGCGGTCGTGTTAAACGCCCGAAGCCTTGGCTGCCGCCACGTCTTTGATGGACAGCTTGATACGGCCGCGGTTGTCCACGTCCAGTACCAGCACTTCCACTTCCTGGCCTTCTTTCAGGATGTCGGTCACTTTCTCGACGCGAGCATCGCTCAGCATGGAGATGTGAACCAGACCGTCCTTGCCCGGCAGGATGTTGACGAACGCGCCGAAGTCGACGATGCGCTCAACCTT
This sequence comes from Pseudomonas chlororaphis, assembly GCF_001921865.1. Taxonomy (GTDB): domain Bacteria; phylum Pseudomonadota; class Gammaproteobacteria; order Pseudomonadales; family Pseudomonadaceae; genus Aquipseudomonas; species Aquipseudomonas chlororaphis_D. The sequence continues at coordinate 173,309 of NZ_MSCT01000005.1, read as the reverse complement.
GCCGACGTAGATCTTGCCGATCTCGGCTTCCGCGGTGATGCCCAGAACGCGCTGACGCGCAGCCTCTGCAGCTTCCTTGGTTTCGCCGAAGATCTTGATCGAACCGTCGTCTTCGATGTCGATCGAAGCCTTGGTCTCTTCGCAGATCGCACGGATGGTCGCGCCGCCTTTACCGATGACATCACGGATTTTATCGGTGTCGATCTTCATCGCGATCATGGTCGGAGCGTTGGCCGACAGTTCGGTACGCGATTGACCGATGATCTGGTTCATCTGACCGAGGATGTTCAGGCGAGCTTCCAGGGCCTGGCCCAGGGCGATCTCCATGATTTCTTCGGTGATGCCCTTGATCTTGATGTCCATCTGCAGCGCGGTCACGCCTTTGGCGGTACCGGCTACCTTGAAGTCCATGTCGCCCAGGTGGTCTTCGTCGCCCAGGATGTCGGTCAGGACGGCAAACTTCTCGCCTTCCTTAACCAGGCCCATGGCGATACCGGCAACCGGGGCCTTCATCGGTACGCCTGCGTCCATCAGCGCCAGGGAAGCGCCGCAGACCGAAGCCATGGAGCTGGAACCGTTGGATTCGGTGATTTCCGATACCACGCGGATGGTGTACGGGAACACGTCGGCGGCTGGCAGCATGGCCTGGACCGAACGACGGGCCAGACGGCCGTGACCGATTTCACGACGACCGGCGCCGCCCATGCGACCACACTCGCCCACCGAGAACGGAGGGAAGTTGTAGTGCAGCATGAAGGGGTCTTTTTTCTCGCCTTCCAGGGTGTCCAGCAGCTGTGCGTCACGGGCAGTACCCAGAGTCGCGACGACCAGGGCCTGGGTTTCGCCACGGGTGAACAGCGCCGAACCGTGAGTCTTCGGCAGAACGCCGACTTCGATGTTCAGCGGACGTACGGTGCGGGTGTCGCGACCATCGATACGTGGCTTGCCGTTAACGATGTTCTCGCGAACGGTGCGGTATTCGATCTCGCCGAAAGCAGCTTTGACTTCAGAAGCCGAAGGCTGGCCTTCTTCGCCGGACAGCTTGGCTACGACTTGGTCTTTCAGCTCGCCCAGACGCGCATAACGGTCGGCCTTGACGGTGATGGTGTAAGCCTGGGAGATCGCTTCGCCGAACTCGGCGCGGATAGCGCCCAGCAGCGCGGTGGCTTCTGGAGCAGCAGCCCAGTCCCAGGTTGGCTTGGCAGCTTCAGCGGCCAGCTCTTTGACGGCCTGGATCACCGCCTGGAATTCGTCGTGGGCGAACAGCACGGCGCCCAGCATCTGGTCTTCGGTCAGCTCTTTGGCTTCCGACTCAACCATCAACACCGCTTCCGAGGTACCGGCTACGACCATGTCCAGGCTGGAGGCCTGAAGCTGCTCGTAGGTCGGGTTCAGCAGGTAGCCGGTGCTTTCATGGAACGCTACGCGGGCAGCGCCGATCGGGCCGTCGAAAGGAATGCCGGAGATCGCCAGGGCAGCCGAGGTACCGATCATCGCAGCGATGTCCGGATCGGTCTTCTTGCTGGTGGAAACCACGGTGCAGACAACCTGCACTTCGTTCATGAAGCCTTCTGGGAACAGAGGGCGGATCGGACGGTCGATCAGACGCGAGGTCAGGGTTTCTTTCTCGGAAGGACGGCCTTCGCGCTTGAAGAAACCGCCAGGAATCTTACCGGCAGCGTAAGTTTTTTCCTGGTAGTGAACAGACAGAGGGAAGAAACCCTTGCCTGCATCGGCTTGCTTGGCGCCAACCACGGTCACCAATACGCTGACGTCGTCGTCAACGGTGACCAATACTGCGCCGGAGGCCTGACGGGCGATACGGCCAGTCTCGAGGGTAACGGTCGACTGACCGAACTGGAATTTTTTGATTACCGGGTTCACGGTGTCCTACCTTCTTTGTGGCTCTTGGGGGAACTGGTTTCTTGCGAAATTCTTGGGCAATGTCGGGAATCGGCCCGATGCTGATTGTCCAGGTAAAACGGTACCGCAGATAAAACTTGAGGCTGGAAGCCTGACAAGCGCCGGCGGAACCCCGCTGACGCCTGACAGACAACCAACCTCAGAGCGCAATCGCTGATTAGCGACGCAGACCCAGGCGACCGATCAGAGCGCTGTAACGGCTCAGGTCCTTGCCTTTCAGGTAGTCCAGCAGCTTACGACGCTGGTTAACCATGCGGATCAGACCACGACGGGAGTGGTGGTCTTTACCGTTGGCCTTGAAGTGACCTTGCAGTTTGTTGATGTTGGCGGTCAGCAGTGCAACTTGCACTTCTGGCGAACCAGTGTCACCAACAGCTTGCTGGTAGTCGGTTACGATTTGAGCTTTTTCTTCAACGCTGAGTGCCATTTGGCTTTCCTCTCATAGGGCAACGTTCCGAGAAACGCCACCAACAGGCCAGGGACAAATCCCTGTATCTATAAATGAGCTGTGACCGTGCCTGTTAACAGCCACCCTCTCCAGCCTGCTGTTACACAGGCTGGTTCCGGTCATTCCGACCGAATCAGTCGACGCGGCGCGATGCGCCCGTCTTCGCTCACTTCACCGATACCGATAAAGCGACCATTGTGATCCTGTACCCGCACCATGCCGAACTTCGGTGCGTCTGGAGCCCGTACCGGCTGACCGTTGAGCCAGTAGAACGCGCTGTGCTCCGAGAACTGCAGCAGCGGCCAATCCAACAGGCCGCTGTCCGATGGCATCAGGAAGCGATCCACCGCTTCGTTGCCGCCTTCGGCATGTACCGCTTCAAGCTCTTCCAGCGTAACGGTCTGGGCCAGGCTGAAAGGGCCGGCCTGGGTGCGCCGCAACTCTGCGACATAAGCCCCACAACCCAGCTTCTCACCGATATCCTCCACCAGGGTCCGGATATAGGTGCCTTTACTGCAGTCCACCGCCAGCCGCGCAGTATCGCCTTCAGAGGCAAGTAATTCCAAGCGCGCAATAGTAACAGAACGCGCTTCGCGCTCCACCACTTCGCCTGCACGCGCCAGCTTGTAAAGTGGCTGGCCATCACGCTTGAGGGCTGAGTACATCGGCGGTATCTGACTGATTTGCCCACGAAATTCCGGCAGCACCGCTTCAATATCAGTGCGACCAACGGTCACTTCGCGAGTCTGCAGGACTTCCCCCTCGGCGTCGGCCGTGGTGGTGGTCTTGCCCAACTGCATCAGGGTTTCGTAACCCTTGTCGGAATCGAGCAGGTACTGCGAGAACTTGGTCGCCTCGCCGAAGCACAGCGGCAACACACCGGTGGCCAGGGGATCGAGGCTACCGGTGTGCCCAGCCTTTTCAGCGTTGAGCAACCAGCGGACTTTCTGCAGTGCCGCGTTGGAGGTAAACCCCAGCGGCTTGTCCAGCAGGATGATCCCGCTGACATTACGACGGATACGCTTGACCTGAGCCACCGCTTACTCCTTGGCGTCTTCGGGTTCAGCGGCGTGCTGGCTGTCTTCGGCCACGGCGCGCTCGATCAGGGCCGACAGATGCGCGCCCCGCACGACGCTTTCGTCGTAGTGGAAATGCAGCTGTGGAACGCTGCGCAACTTCATCTCGCGAGCCAGCTGCATACGCAGGAAGCCGGCGGCCGAATTGAGCACCTTGATGCTCTGGGCGATATCGTCAGGGTTGTCCTGGCCCATCACAGTGATGAAGATCTTCGCGTGACCAACGTCACGGCTGACTTCAACGGCGGTGATGGTGACCAGGCCGACGCGCGGGTCTTTGACTTCACGACGGATCAGCTGAGCCAACTCGCGCTGCATCTGGTCGCCGATACGTTGGGTACGGCTGTATTCTTTTGCCATGTCTTGTTACCTGTTGCTGCCTCACGGCGAAACCCGCAAGGTCTGAAAGCGGCAAACGCCCGGCCTGACAAAAGCCAGACCGGGCGTTGCGTTTAGAGTCTGGATGAGGCGCTGCGCAAGTGCACGCCGCTGCCCATCATGGCTCTTGAAGTGCGCGAGTTAGAGGCTGCGAGCAACCTGAACCTTCTCGAAGACTTCGATCTTGTCGCCGACTTTGACGTCGTTGTAGCTCTTCACGCCGATACCGCACTCCATGCCGGCACGCACTTCGGAAGCGTCATCCTTGAAGCGGCGCAGGGATTCCAGCTCGCCTTCGAAAATAACGATGTCTTCACGCAGTACGCGGATCGGACGGTTACGGTGCACGACACCTTCGATGACCATGCAACCGGCGATCGCACCGAACTTCGGCGAGCGGAACACGTCGCGAACTTCGGCAACACCCAGGATGTTCTCCCGGACGTCGCTGCCCAACATACCGGTCAGGGCTTTCTTGACGTCTTCGATGATGTCGTAGATCACGTTGTAGTAACGCATATCCAGACCTTCCTGCTCGACGATCTTCCGTGCGCCGGCATCGGCACGCACGTTGAAGCCGAACAGTACAGCGTTGGAGGCCAGTGCCAGGTTGGCATCGCTTTCGGTGATACCACCGACGCCGCCGCCGACCACGCGCACTTGCACTTCGTCGTTGCCCAGGCCGTTCAGAGCGCCTTGCAGAGCTTCCAGCGATCCACGGACGTCGGACTTGAGGACGATGTTGAGCGTCTTCTTCTCTTCCTGGCCCATGCTTTCGAAGATGTTTTCCAGCTTGCCGGCGTGAGCACGAGCCAGTTTGACTTCGCGGAACTTGCCTTGACGGAACAGAGCCACTTCACGGGCTTTCTTCTCGTCGGCAACCACGCTCATCTCGTCGCCAGCGTCCGGGGTACCGTCCAGGCCGAGGATCTCGACCGGAATGGCCGGACCGGCTTCCTTGATCGGCTTGCCGTTCTCGTCGAGCATGGCGCGCACGCGGCCATAGTTCGAGCCGACCAGCACCATGTCGCCTTGACGCAGGGTACCGTCCTGAACCAGCACGGTCGCCACCGGGCCGCGGCCCTTGTCGAGACGCGACTCAACCACGACACCACGGCCAGGAGCCGAAGGAGTGGCGGTCAGTTCGAGAACTTCGGCCTGCAGCAGCACGGCTTCGAGCAATTCGTCGACACCAGTACCCATCTTCGCCGAAACCGGAACGAATGGAGTGTCGCCACCCCAGTCCTCGGAAGTCACGCCGTGAACCGACAGTTCGCTACGGATGCGATCGAGGTCGGCACCCGGCTTGTCGATCTTGTTCACCGCAACGACCAGAGGTACGCCAGCGGCCTGGGCATGCTGAACGGCTTCAACGGTCTGCGGCATCACACCGTCGTCCGCTGCAACCACCAGGATCACGATGTCGGTCGCCTTGGCACCACGAGCACGCATGGCGGTAAACGCGGCGTGACCTGGGGTGTCGAGGAAGGTGACCATGCCGCGCTCAGTTTCAACGTGGTAGGCACCAATGTGCTGGGTAATACCGCCGGCTTCGCCAGCCGCTACCTTGGCACGACGGATGTAGTCGAGCAGCGAGGTCTTACCATGGTCAACGTGACCCATTACGGTCACGACTGGCGCACGAGGTACGGCCTCACCTTCAAACTTCAGGGACTCGGCCAGGGAATCTTCCAGGGCGGTGTCGCTGATCAGGGTCACTTTGTGGCCCAGCTCTTCAGCAACCAGCTGGGCAGTTTCCTGATCCAGTACCTGGTTGATGGTGGCCGGGGTGCCCAGCTTGAACATGAACTTGATGATTTCGGCAGCCTTGACCGACATCTGCTGGGCAAGATCGCCAACAGTGATGGTTTCGCCGATCTTCACTTCACGCACGACAGGGCCGGTTGGGCTCTGGAAGCCGTGAGCGTTACGCTTCTTCAGCTTCGCCTTGCCGCGACCGCCGCGACGAAAGCCATCGCTTTCTTCATCGGTAGTACGTGGGGCAACGCGTGGAGCCGGAGCCTTTTCCTTCACGGAAGCACGATGCGGAGCGTTTTTGCGCTCGCCATCGCCACCACGACGGTTGTCGTCGTTACGGCTCTTGTCCGGGCGACGCTGCTCGTCCTTCTTGCGCACTTCAGCGACTGGCGCTGGAGCGGCAACAGGTGCGTCTTCCACGATAGGCTCGGCAACCACTGCCGGGGCAGCGACAGCTTCAACGACAGCAGGTTGCGCAGCAGCAGGCTGGCGACGCGCTTCTTCTTCGGCGCGACGCTTGGCTTCTTCTTCAGCCTTCTGACGTGCAGCATTTTCCACTGCGCGACGTTCTTCCAGTTCGCGTTGGCGCTCGGCTTCGATTTCTTCCGGGCTGCGTTGCACGAAGACTTTCTTCTTGCGCACTTCAACGCTGATGCTTTTACTGCCGGCGACACGCAGGGTGCTGGTGGTTTTACGCTGCAAAGTGATCTTGCGCGGTTCTTCCACTTTCGCCTTGTGGCTGCTCTTCAAGTGAGTCAGCAACGATTGCTTCTCACTGTCGGTCACATGTTCCTCGGCGGCGGTGTGCGGCAGACCTGCCTCACGCATCTGCTGCAACAGGCGCTCTACCGGTGTTTTGACCTCATCGGCCAGTTGTTTCACCGTGACTTGCGTCATGCACTTCTCTCCTCAGGCCGCGCCTATTACTCGAACCAATGGGCTCGGGCGGCCATGATCAACTTGCCGGCACGATCATCGTCAATGCCGTCGATGTCGAGCAGGTCGTCAATAGACTGCTCGGCCAGGTCTTCGCGGGTAATTACGCCGCGCACCGCCAGTTCCATCGCCAAATCCTTGTCCATACCCTCAAGCGAGAGCAGGTCTTCGGCCGGATGGGCGTCTGCCAGCTTTTCCTCAGTAGCGATGGCTTTAGTCAACAAGCGATCCTTGGCACGAGCGCGAAGCTCGTTGACGATGTCTTCGTCAAAGCCGTCGATGTTGAGCATTTCTTCCAACGGTACGTAGGCAATCTCTTCCAGGCTGGTGAAACCTTCATCGACCAGCACCTGTGCCAGCTCCTCATCGACTTCCAGCTCTTCGATGAAGTTGCGCAGGATGTCGCCGGTCTCAGCTTGCTGCTTAGCCTGGATGTCCGATTCGGTCATCACGTTCAGGGTCCAGCCGGTCAGCTGGCTGGCCAGACGCACGTTCTGACCACCGCGACCGATGGCCTGAGCCAGATTGTCTGCGCCGACGGCGATGTCCATGGCGTGGGCATCTTCGTCGACGATAATTGCCGCGACTTCGGCCGGCGACATGGCATTGATCACGAACTGCGCCGGGTTGTCGTCCCACAGGACGATGTCCACACGCTCACCGCCCAGCTCACCGGAAACGGCCTGGACACGCGAACCGCGCATACCGATGCACGCGCCCTGAGGGTCAATGCGCTTATCTTTGGAACGAACCGCGATCTTGGCACGCGAGCCCGGATCCCGGGACGCCGCCATGACTTCGATCAGGCCTTCGGCGATTTCCGGCACTTCGATGCGGAACAACTCGATCAGCATTTCCGGCGCAGTACGCGACAGGATCAGCTGAGGACCGCGGTTCTCGGTGCGGATTTCCTTGAGCAGCGCGCGAAGACGCACGCCAACACGGAAAGTCTCGCGGGAGATGATGTCTTCACGGGCCAACAGCGCTTCGGCGTTGTTACCCAGGTCGACGATCACGTTGTCGCGCGTCACTTTTTTCACGGTGCCCGAGATGATTTCACCCAGACGCTCGCGGTAGGCATCGACGACTTGAGCCCGCTCGGCTTCGCGAACTTTTTGCACGATGACCTGTTTGGCGGTCTGCGCAGCGATGCGGCCAAATTCGATCGACTCGATCTTCTCTTCGACGACATCACCGACTTTCGCGCCGGGATGAGTTTCCTGGACCTTGCTCGGCCAGGTTTCCACCGCCGGATCGTCCAGGTCGGCTTCCTCGACTACCGTCCAACGACGGAAAGTCTCGTAAGCACCGGTGTGGCGATTGATTTCCACACGCAGATCAACTTCGTCTTCAAAACGCTTTTTGGTAGCAGTGGCCAGAGCCAGCTCCAGCGCTTCAAAAATCACGCTTGCCGGTACACCCTTTTCGTTGGATACCGACTCAACAACCAGCAGTACTTCTTTGCTCATCGTACGCCTCGCCTTTCGCAAGCCATTGGATCCGCGGGATCCGCGTCTCAGTCAAAACTGGGAATTATGTGGGCCTTGTCGATCATATCGATCGGCAACAGGAACTCATGGTCTTCCACCTGCACCACGACGTCCTGCTCCTCCACCCCGCGGAGAAGGCCCTGAAAATTACGCCGGCCTTCAAAGGGCGAGCGCAGCTTGATCTTCACTTGTTCACCGACATACTTGGCAAACTGTTCAAGAGTGAACAGCGGGCGTTCCATGCCAGGAGAGGAAACTTCAAGGGTGTATTCAACAGTGATCGGATCTTCGACATCCAAAACACCGCTGAGCTGACGGCTGACGATGGCGCAGTCGTCCACCAGCACTCCGCCTTCTTTATCGATATAAACGCGCAATAGTGAGTGGCGACCTTGAGCCGAAAACTCGATACCCCAGCATTCATAGCCAAGGGCCACGACCACCGGGGCCAACAAGGCCTGCAACTGTTCTAGCTTGCTCGACACCTGAACCCCCTCGTGCATGCTTGTGCAAATAAAAAATGGGCGAAACGCCCATCCCGGAAACGCCGTTGAACATCGGCGCTATAAAGTGACCAGCTAACAAAAAGCCCCTGAAAAGGGGCTCCGCTAAAACTGGTTGCGGGGGCCGGATTTGAACCGACGACCTTCGGGTTATGAGCCCGACGAGCTACCAGACTGCTCCACCCCGCGACAAAGCTGGGGCGGAAGTATACGACTGATCCCTTTTTGGGTCAATGTAACCTTCCACCTACAAGAAAGCCCGCAACAGCGGGCTCTCCTGATAATTGGTACCGAGAAGGGGACTCGAACCCCTACACCCTATGGGCACAACCACCTCAAGGTTGCGTGTCTACCAATTCCACCACCTCGGCATAGACTACGTTACTGCGTGAATCTCTTCTTACTTCTGCTCTTGAGCTGGAGGTACGTCAGTCGCATTAGTTGCCGACTTTTGCTCTTGGAGCACCGGGACATCATCAGAAGCCGGTTGTTGCTTTGGTACTTCAAGCACCGCTGGATTTGGCAAACCTACTTGAGTCAGCTCATGAGCTTTCTCTTTAGCAAAGTAACCTAACCCCAAGCTGGTTATGAAAAAACCTGCGGCGAGTATAGCAGTAAACTTACTAAGAAAGGTAGAGGAACCTTGGCTTCCGAACACAGTATTTGAAGCACCTGCTCCGAAAGACGCGCCAGCGTCCGCACCCTTACCCTGCTGCAGCAATACCAAGGCGACTACGCCCAGCGCACCCAGCAGATGAAAAACGACTACGACTGTTTCCAGCATTTTTTCAGTTTCCCGCGGCGCGACAGATCGCACCGAACTCATCTGCATTCAGGGAAGCTCCACCAATGAGCCCCCCATCGATATCCGGCATGCCGAACAGTTCGACCGCATTGGCCGCCTTCACGCTGCCGCCGTATAGAAGCCGCACACCTCGTGCCACTTCAGAATTCTCTGCCGCCAACTGCGCCCGGATGGCTGCGTGCACATCCTGAGCCTGTTGCGGTGAAGCCGTCAGCCCGGTACCAATAGCCCAGACCGGCTCGTAAGCAATAACGGCATTGGTAAACGCACCAACACCCAACTCTTCGATAATGCTGCCCAGCTGACGCCCGACAACCTCAAGAGTCTTGCCAGACTCGCGCTGCTCGAGGGTTTCCCCTACACACAAGACCGGCTTCAAACCACAGGCCTGTGCCGCTGCGAATTTGCGATTCAGCGTACCATCGCGCTCACCCATCATCAGACGGCGCTCGGAATGCCCAACCAACACCAGGGAACAACCTGCGTCGACCAACTGACTCGGAGCAATTTCCCCTGTCAGCGCACCTTGCATGGGCTCCACCGCAGAATTCTGCGCGCCGACCGAAATCGACTTGCCTTTCAAGCCATCAATCACCTGATTGATATACAAGCAAGGCGGGAACACCGCGACATCAACACCGCTAGGCAAGGCCAGATGACGCAGGCCGTTGATCAGCTCAGCGACGCTGGCGCGGGTACCGTGCATTTTCCAGTTACCAGCTACCATAGGGCGACGCATGCTGTACCTCGTCGGTCAAAGTGGGCGCAGATGTTACCCAACCGCATCAACACTGGCAAGCCGAAATCAGGCAGAAACTTCTGCAACCAGTTTTGCCAGCTCGTCGGCATAGCCGCGAACCTGAGCCTCATCGTCACCTTCAACCATGACACGAACCAAAGGCTCGGTACCCGACTTGCGCAACAACACTCGACCACGCCCCGCCATCGCTGTAGTAACCCGCGCGCAGGCCTCTTTGACAGCCGGATGCTCAACAGGATTGGCCCCGCCGCCGAAGCGTACATTGACCAGAACCTGCGGGCACTTGCGCAGCGCCTGACGCGATTGCGCCAACCCTTCATCACGCCGTTTCAGCGCCATCAACACCTGGAGAGCAGCGATAATCGCATCGCCCGTGGTGGTGTGCTGGAAGCACACGATATGGCCGGAATTTTCGCCACCTACCAACCACTCGCGCTCAAGCAACTCGGCAATGACGTAGCGGTCGCCGACATTGGCGCGGACAAATGGAATACCCAGGTCAGCCAGCGCCAATTCGAGCCCCAGATTACTCATCAAGGTGCCGACCACACCGCCTTGTAGCTTGTTCCGCGCATGCAGGTCCCGGGCGATGATAAACAGCAACTCGTCACCATCGACGACAGCCCCTGTGTGATCGACCATCAGCACACGATCGCCATCGCCATCGAAAGCAATGCCTAAATCGGCATGCTCGGCCAATACCGCAGCCTGTAGTTGCCCCATATGAGTGGAGCCGCAATTGTCGTTAATGTTCAGACCGTTAGGCTGCGCAGAAAGAACCACCACCTCCGCACCCAACTCCTTGAAAACACTTGGCGCCACCTTGTAGGTCGCACCGTGGGCACAGTCGACGACAATCTTCAGTCCAGCAAAACTGGTGCTGGAAGGAACGCTGCTCTTACAGAACTCGATGTAACGGCCCGACGCGTCATTGATACGCGAGACCTTGCCCAACTTGCTCGACTCCACGACGGTCATCGGCGCATCCAGCAACTCCTCGATCATCAACTCGACTTCATCTGGGAGTTTGGTGCCTTCACCAGAGAAGAACTTGATGCCGTTGTCATCATGAGGATTATGCGAAGCACTGATCACGATCCCCGCCTCAGCGTGGAAAGTGCGCGTCAGGTAAGCAATGGCAGGAGTAGGCATCGGCCCCAACAGCATGACATCCGCCCCTGCAGCAGAGAGCCCCGCTTCAAGCGCGGACTCAAACATATAACCGGAAATGCGCGTGTCTTTACCCACCAGCACACGGCAAGCGCCCATGCTACGGAAGGCCATACCCGCGGCCCAACCCAGCTTGAGCATGAAGTCAGGGGTAATCGGATACACACCCACACGACCGCGAATGCCGTCGGTACCAAAATATTTCTTGCTCATAAGCGCTCCATCATTCTTATTCGGCTGATTCCACAGCAGCGATCATCCGCACGACATCAACCGTCTCGGCCACATCATGGACCCGCAGAATCCTTGCCCCCTTGGCAGTCGCCAAGGCTGCAAGAGCAAGCCCGCCATAGAGCCGTTCCGTTACAGGACGATTCAACGCCTGACCTATCATGCTCTTTCGCGAAACTCCGACCAGCAATGGCCGACCAAGGGCATGCAGAGCATCCATATGCTTGAACAGGCTCAAGTTGTGCTGCAAGGTTTTCGCGAAACCAAACCCCGGGTCCAGAATAATTTGCTCCGCTCCGATACCCACTGCCGCACATTGGGCCATACGCCCAGCCAGGAACTCACTCACTTCACTGGTCACATTTCGATACTGCGGATTGTCCTGCATATCGCCAGGCTCACCGAGCATGTGCATGAGACAGACAGGTAGGCCAGTGGCCGCCGCTGCGTCCAGCGCACCATCTCGCTGCAAAGAGCGAACGTCATTGATCAACCCCGCACCGAGGCGCGCAGTTTCGCGCATAACCGCAGGCGTGGATGTATCGACCGAGATAATGACATCCAGTTCACGATGGATACGCTCGACGATAGGCGCTACGCGCTCCAACTCTTCAAGCGGTGACACCGCTCGCGCGCCAGGACGAGTGGATTCCCCCCCCACGTCGATCAGCGTCGCACCCGCGCTCACCATAGCCTCGGCATGACGCAAGGCAGCATCAAGCTGACTGAAACGACCGCCATCAGAGAAGGAATCAGGAGTGACATTAAGAATGCCCATAACATGCGTACGGGCTAAATCAAGAACCCGGTTGCCGCAAGGCAACCGGGTCGAGGACGACAAAGAAGTCATTTCAAACCTTAGTGGTCAGCAGCCGGGCCACCGATCGGTGTTTCTGGACGCTCATTCTGCACCACCGGAGGGGCAGTCCCCGAACCGCCCTCCCAATCACGTGGCTCGCGAGGAGGACGACCAGCCATGATGTCGTCGATTTGCTCGGCATCAATGGTTTCATACTTCATCAAGGCATCAGCCATCGCATCAAGCTTGTCGCGGTTATCCGTCAGGATCTGCTTGGCGGTGCCATAGCACTGATCGATGATGCTACGAACCTCGGAGTCAATCAGCTTGGCTGTTTCAGCAGACAGGCTGGCATGCTGGCTACCCGCACTGCGCCCCAGAAAAACCTCGCCCTCTTCTTCGGCATACATCAAAGGACCCAGTTTTTCGGAAAGCCCCCACTTGGTCACCATATTCCGTGCAATCTGGCTGGCACGCATGATGTCATTGGAAGCCCCTGTAGTGACACCGTCAAAACCCAATGTCATTTCTTCGGCGATACGGCCACCGTAAAGCGAACAGATCTGGCTGATCAGCGCACGCTTGGACAGGCTGTAGCGATCTTCTTCCGGCAGGAACATGGTGACACCCAAGGCTCGACCACGTGGAATGATCGAAACCTTGTAGACCGGATCGTGCTCAGGAACTACGCGACCGACAATAGCGTGACCAGCCTCGTGATAAGCAGTGTTCTGCTTTTCCTTTTCAGACATGACCATGGACTTGCGCTCCGCCCCCATCATGATCTTGTCTTTGGCCAGTTCAAACTCTTTCATCTCGACGATGCGCTTGCCACTACGGGCAGCGAAGAGCGAGGCTTCGTTCACCAGGTTGGCCAGATCGGCACCAGAAAAGCCAGGGGTACCGCGTGCGATCACTGCCGGGGCAACATCATCGCCCATCGGCACTTTACGCATGTGAACCTTCAAAATCTGCTCACGACCACGGATGTCCGGGAGGCCGACCACGACCTGGCGGTCGAAACGACCAGGACGCAACAATGCCGGGTCCAGTACATCAGGGCGGTTAGTTGCTGCAATGACGATAATGCCGTCATTCATTTCAAAGCCATCCATCTCGACCAGCAACTGGTTGAGAGTCTGCTCGCGCTCGTCATGACCGCCGCCCATGCCGGCACCACGATGGCGACCAACGGCATCGATTTCATCGATGAAGATAATGCACGGAGCATGCTTCTTGGCCTGCTCGAACATATCGCGAACGCGACTGGCACCGACACCAACGAACATTTCGACAAAGTCGGAACCGGAGATGGTGAAGAACGGCACCTTGGCTTCGCCCGCAATGGCCTTGGCCAGCAAAGTCTTACCGGTACCAGGCGGGCCCACCATCAACACACCACGAGGAATACGACCGCCCAGGCGCTGGAACTTACCAGGATCGCGGAGGAACTCTACCAACTCGCCTACTTCTTCCTTGGCCTCGTCGCAACCCGCGACATCTGCCAGGGTGGTTTTCACCTGATCTTCGGACAGCAGGCGCGCCTTGCTCTTGCCAAAGCTCATTGGCCCGCCCTTGCCACCGGCACCACCCTGCATCTGCCGCATGAAGAACATGAAGACGGCGATGATCACCAGGATCGGGAAGCTGGCGACCAGCAGTTGGGTCCAAATGCTTTGCTGCTCAGGCTGCTTGCCTTCGACGACCACATGGTTATCCACCAGATCACCGATCAAGCCGTTGTCCTGAATCGCAGGACGGATGGTCTTGAAGCTGTCGCCATCGTTGCGCTTGCCGGTAATCACATAGCCATCAACGGCTACACGCTCGACCTTGCCATCCTTAACTTGCTGGATGAAGTCGGAATAGTTGAGGGTCTGCGGCTCGTTAGGGCTGGAGAAGTTGTTCATCACCGTCACCAGGACAGCCGCGATGATCAACCACAGGATCAGATTCTTTGCCATATCGTTCAATTAACTACCCTCTGAAGCAAGCTCCGCTGCTGGCGCGCGCTTCGCATGATATTCACCGACCTAACTTACTACATTACCTACAGCTCTGGCAGGCGCTGTCTGTAACCCTTTGTGAAACCCGGATGACACAATATTCGTTTAAACCCCCAGGACGAAATACGAAAAAACTATCAGCCCGGTCAAAAGCATCGTTATTCAATACGTCCGCGAAAGCCACGTCCCAACAGATATTGCTCGCGAGAACGGTCACGGGAAGAACTTGGCTTACGCATCACGACCTTGTCGAACATCTTGCGAACGTTCTTGTGGTATTCGTCGAAGCCCTCTCCCTGGAAAATCTTTATCAGGAAGTCGCCACCGGGACGCAGAACCCGCCCCGCCAAATCAAGTGCCAGTTCACACAGAAACATTGCACGCGGCATATCCACCGCAGGCGTACCACTCATATTGGGGGCCATATCGGAAATCACAAGGTCGACCTCGGAATTTCCGACCGCTTCGAGGATCCGGGCCAATACGGCGTCTTCGGTAAAGTCGCCCTGGATAAAGGTCACATCGGGAATGCTGTCCATTTCCAGGATATCGGAAGCGATCAAACGCCCCTGCCCGCCAATCAGACGACTGGTAACCTGCGACCAACCACCAGGCGCCGCCCCCAGGTCGATCACACTCATTCCAGGGCGGATCAGACGGTCCTTTTCCTGAATTTCCAGAAGTTTGTAGCTGGCACGTGAACGGTACCCATCTTTTTGCGCCATTTTGACGAATGGGTCGTTGAAGTGCTCTTTCAGCCAGTTATGGCTTGTTTTGGAACGGGCCACGGGCCACCTCAAAAATAAAACGGGTCGTGATTAACTGGGCGGTCCCGGACGCGCTCGGGTAAACTGGCCGCCGCTTTTTACAAGATCAGACGCAGGGGTCAGATTATGCCGCTCACTCAAGAGCAGAAGAAACAGTACAAATCCATTGGCCACCATCTGAAACCAGTATTGACTGTGGCTGACAACGGTTTGACCGAAGGTGTGTTGGCCGAACTTGAACGCGCCTTGAGCGACCACGAGCTGATCAAGATCAAGCTCAACATCCTCGAGCGCGAATCCCGCCTGGAAGCCATCGCCGAACTGTGCAAGGCCGGCAAAGCGGATCTGGTGCAGGTCATCGGCAAAATGGCGCTGATTTATCGCAAAAACGCCAAGGTAAACAAGCAACTGTCCAACGTCCATCGTTTCCACTGACGTCGGGAAGGGTCAAGGGTGCGCTTCGCGTGCCCTGCCACCCCATCCGGGTACTGGCTGCAAGACCAGCAACAAACCGGAAAAACCCAAGATAAGATAGCTGAACAATTGCCAGCGCTCGGCATCTGGCAGCCCTATGCGTACCACGAAATACATCGCGCACGCATACAGCGCCATCAATAGCAACTGCCCACGCATATCCCGCCATAGGCTGGCCAACCCTTCAGCACGCACTAATACCAGCATCTGAAGAACGACGCATACCGCCGAAAAACCAACCAGCAGCATACTCAGCACACTGCCAATTTCTTCGATCAACAGCGGTGCCAGACCGATCCGATCCAGCACCGGCAACAAGCCGACATGCAACAACCACACGCCACCCACCCATAACATCTGGGTCAGTTGCCAGAGCATGGCCCCTGCACGAAGCAGGCGCCCTCGCTCAGACGTGGCGGACTTCGACAATCTCGTACTCGATCACGCCGCTAGGCGTTTTAACGGTAACGACATCGCCTTCTTCCTTGGCAATCAAGGCTCGAGCAATAGGCGAACCTACGGAGATTTTCCCGAGCTTGATGTCGGCCTCATCCTCACCGACGATCTGGTAAGTGACGCTTTCATCGGTTTCGACGTTAGCGATTTCAACCGTGGTACCAAAGATCACCTTTCCAGTATGAGGAATGGTGGTGACGTCAATGATCACCGCATTCTGCATGCGACCTTCGATATCGCGAATCCGCGCCTCGACCATGCCTTGCTGTTCGCGCGCAGCGTGGTATTCCGCGTTTTCTTTCAAATCACCCAACTCGCGGGCCGTACCGATGTCCTGGCTGAGCTTCGGACGAACGACTTTGGTCAGGTGAGTCAATTCTTCTTCCAGGGCGCGAGCGCCCTGGACAGTCATTGGATATTTGATCATGCCTTCAATCCTGCATGTAGATCCTGCAAGCGACGCACAGTCTTTTCCGGACCGAACTTGAGCGCTTCGCAGATAGCTTCGCCAGCAGCAATGGTCGTGGTGCAGTAGATCTTGTGCTGCAGAGCGTTACGACGAATGGAGTAAGAGTCGGCGATCGACTGACGACCTTCGGTGGTGTTGATGATCAGGGTGACTTCGTCGTTCTTGATCATATCGACCACATGCGGACGACCTTCAGTCACCTTGTTCACCCGACGCACTTTCAGACCGGCCGCTTCGATCAGCTTGGCGGTACCGGCAGTGGCAACCACTTCGAAGCCTAAGTTGATCAGATCACGAGCCACGCCCGCAACCAATGGCTTGTCGTCGTCACGCACGCTGATGAATGCAGTACCGCCTGTCGGCAGTACTTCGCTGGCGCCCATCTGGGCCTTGGCAAAGGCTTCACCGAAGGTATCACCAACGCCCATCACCTCACCGGTCGACTTCATCTCTGGGCCGAGGATCGGATCGACACCTGGGAACTTGGCGAACGGGAACACCGCTTCCTTGACGCTGTAGAAGTTAGGAATGATTTCCTTGGTGAAACCCAGCTCTTGCAGGGTCTTACCCGCCATGACACGCGCGGCGATCATGGCCAGGGACACACCGATGCACTTGGAAACGAACGGCACGGTACGGGAGGCGCGCGGGTTCACCTCGATGACGTAGATCTGTTCGCCCTGCAGGGCCAGCTGTACGTTCATCAAGCCAACTACGCCCAACTCCAGAGCCATCTTCTTGACCTGCTCGCGCATCTCGTCCTGGATATGCGCAGGCAACGAGTACGGTGGCAGCGAGCAAGCGGAGTCGCCGGAGTGCACGCCAGCCTGTTCGATATGCTGCATGATCGCGCCGATGACCACATCCTTGCCGTCGCAGACCGCATCCACGTCCATCTCGATGGCGCAGTTGAGGAAGTGGTCCAGCAGAACCGGGCTATCGTTGGACACTTGCACCGCTTCACGCAGGTAGCGCTTGAGTTCTTCTTCTTCGTAGACGATTTCCATCGCCCGGCCGCCCAACACGTAGGACGGACGCACCACCAGCGGATAACCGATCTTGGCCGCAGCACGAATCGCTTCGTCTTCGCTGCGCACGGTGGCGTTTGGCGGTTGGCGCAGGTTCAGACGTTCGACCATCTGCTGGAAGCGCTCACGATCTTCGGCACGGTCGATGGCGTCAGGGCTGGTGCCGATAATCGGCACGCCGGCCGCTTCCAGAGCGCGAGCCAGTTTCAACGGAGTCTGACCACCGTACTGGACGATCACGCCTTTTGGCTTCTCAACGCGAACAATTTCCAGGACGTCTTCCAGGGTCACCGGCTCGAAGTACAGACGGTCGGAAGTGTCGTAGTCAGTGGAAACGGTTTCCGGGTTGCAGTTGACCATGATGGTTTCGTAACCATCGTCACGCAGCGCCAGTGCCGCGTGTACGCAGCAATAGTCGAACTCGATGCCCTGGCCGATACGGTTCGGACCACCGCCTAGGATGATGATCTTGTCGCGGGTCGAAGGCGCTGCCTCGCACTCTTCCTCGTAGGTCGAGTAGAGGTAGGCGGTATCGGTAGCGAACTCGGCGGCGCAGGTGTCGACGCGCTTGTAGACCGGGAACACATCCAGCTTCTGGCGATGGGTACGCAGGTTCTTCTCGGTCACACCCAGCAACTTGGCTAGACGCTGATCGGAGAAACCTTTGCGCTTGAGTCGGAACATCAGGTCGCGGTCGATAGCCGACAGGCCCAGGGTCTTGACCTTCTCTTCTTCCTTGATCAGATCTTCGATCTGTACCAGGAACCAAGGGTCGATCATGTTCATGCTGAAGATCTGCTCGACGGTCATACCGGCACGGAAAGCGTCGGCCACGTACCAGATACGCTCGGCGCCCGGCACGGTCAGCTCGCGCTTGAGCACGTTCATGCTTTCCGGATTGCTCAGGTCGAGCTTCGGATCCAGACCGCAGACCCCCACTTCCAGGCCGCGCAGGGCCTTCTGCAGGGATTCCTGGAAGGTCCGGCCGATCGCCATCACTTCACCCACCGACTTCATCTGAGTGGTCAGGCGCGCGTCGGCCTTGGAGAACTTCTCGAAGGCGAAGCGTGGCAGCTTGGTCACGACGTAGTCGATGGACGGCTCGAAAGACGCCGGGGTCTTGCCACCGGTGATGTCGTTAGACAGCTCGTCCAGGGTGTAACCCACAGCCAGCTTGGCCGCGACCTTGGCGATCGGGAAACCAGTAGCCTTCGAAGCCAGGGCCGAAGAACGGGATACCCGTGGGTTCATCTCGATCACCACCATGCGACCAGTGTCCGGGCAGATGCCGAACTGGACGTTGGAGCCACCGGTTTCCACGCCGATCTCACGCAGTACCGCCAAGGAGGCGTTACGCAGGATCTGGTATTCCTTGTCGGTCAGGGTCTGCGCTGGAGCCACGGTGATCGAGTCACCGGTATGCACGCCCATCGGGTCGAAGTTTTCGATCGAGCAAACGATGATGCAGTTGTCCTTCTTATCGCGGACCACCTCCATCTCGTACTCTTTCCAGCCGATCAACGACTCGTCGATCAGCAGCTCTTTGGTCGGCGACAGATCCAGACCGCGAGCGCAGATTTCCTCGAATTCTTCACGGTTGTAGGCGATGCCGCCGCCAGTACCGCCCATGGTAAAGGACGGACGGATGATGCAAGGGAAGCCCAGCTTCTCGAGGACCGCGTTGGCCTCGTCCATGCTGTGGGCGATACCGGAGCGCGGGCACTCCAGACCGATAGCCTTCATCGCGGTGTCGAAGCGCGAACGGTCTTCGGCCTTGTCGATGGTGTCGGCATTGGCGCCGATCATTTCCACGCCGAACTTCTCCAGAACGCCTTCGCGCTCCAGGTCCAGGGCGCAGTTCAACGCAGTCTGGCCACCCATGGTCGGCAACAGAGCGTCCGGACGCTCCTTCTCGATGATCTTGGCAACGGTCTGCCACTTGATCGGCTCGATGTAGGTCGCGTCGGCCATGGCCGGGTCGGTCATGATGGTCGCCGGGTTAGAGTTCACCAGGATGACCCGGTAACCCTCTTCGCGCAGGGCCTTGCAGGCCTGGGCGCCGGAGTAGTCGAATTCGCAGGCCTGGCCGATCACGATCGGGCCAGCGCCGAGAATCAGGATGCTTTTAATGTCTGTACGTTTTGGCATGGTTGTCACTCAAATCCGCAGGTCAGTCGGCAAGCCGTCTTGATCAAATCTCTGAAGCGCTGAAGGGGCCGCCGAGGCCGGGGCCACCTTCAGGGGCGAGCAGTCAGCGTCGCTTGGCCATCTCGTTGATGAAACGATCGAACAGCGGTGCCACATCGTTCGGGCCCGGACTCGCTTCAGGGTGGCCCTGGAAGCTGAATGCGCTCTTGTCGGTACGCTCGATACCTTGCAGGGTACCGTCGAACAGCGACTTGTGGATCGCCCGCACATTGCTCGGCAATGTGGCCTCGTCCACCGCAAAACCGTGGTTCTGGCTGGTGATCATCACCACACCGCTGTCCAGGTCCTGGACCGGGTGGTTAGCGCCGTGGTGGCCATGGCCCATCTTCACGGTCTTGGCACCGGAGGCCAGCGCCAGCAGTTGGTGGCCCAGGCAGATACCGAAGACCGGGATCTCGGTTTGCAGCACGTCCTTGATCGCCTGGATCGCATAGTCGCAAGGCTCGGGGTCGCCAGGGCCATTGGACAGGAACACGCCGTCAGGCTTGAGCGCCAGGACATCGCTGGCCGGGGTTTGCGCCGGCACCACGGTCACGCGGCAGCCGCGCTCGACCAGCATCCGCAGGATGTTCAACTTGACGCCGTAGTCGTAGGCAACCACGTGGTACGGCAGCTCGGAAGCCTCGAGGGTCGGATGGCTGTCAGTCTTCAGACTCCAGACACTCGAGCGCCACTCGTAGGTTTCCTTGGTGCTGACGACCTTCGCCAGGTCCATGCCTTTCAGGCCTGGGAAACCGCGGGCAGTTGCAACCGCCGCTTCGTCGGAAATATTGTCGCCAGCCATGATGCAGCCGTTCTGCGCGCCTTTCTCGCGCAGGATGCGCGTCAAGCGACGGGTGTCGATACCGGCGATTGCCACAACGTTGTTGGCTTTCAGGTAGTCGGACAGGGACAGCGTGTTACGCCAGTTGCTCGCGACCAGCGGCAGGTCGCGAATCACCAGACCGGCCGACCAGACGCGATCAGACTCAGCATCTTCCGGCGTGGTGCCGGTGTTGCCGATATGCGGGTAAGTCAGGGTAACGATCTGCTGGGCGTAGGAAGGATCGGTAAGAATTTCCTGATAGCCGGTCATTGCGGTGTTAAACACCACCTCACCAACGGTCTGACCGTCGGCTCCAATGGCTTCGCCGCGAAAAATGCTGCCATCAGCAAGGGCGAGTATGGCTGGCTTAGTCAAGAAGACCTCCCGTAAATAAAGCCTGAAAGGGCGATCGCAGGTTGTAAAAAAGCGGAGTGACGTATGGACACGTCACCCCGCTTCTTCACTGAATTATTCTGCGCGCTTTTAGTGGACACACTAAAGCTGTAGCTTACAGAAAAAGGCTTTTTCGGTCCACCGCTAAAGAGCCTTAAAGGCAGAGGAATGCGACAGGACATCGCTTAGCGGGGTAAAACAGGGCTCAAGCGCGAAGCCGAGCCCTGTTTTGGATGCATCTCAACGTAGATCCAGCACATCCTGCATGTCATAAAGACCCGCCGGACGACCGTCCAACCACAACGCAGCACGCACCGCCCCCTTGGCGAAGGTCATGCGGCTGGAAGCCTTATGGGTAATTTCCAGGCGCTCGCCCTCGGCAGCGAACAACACCGTGTGATCACCCACCACATCGCCACCGCGCACCGTAGCAAAACCGATGGTTTCCCGCTCACGGGCGCCGGTATGGCCTTCACGACCATACACCGCGACCTTCTCCAGGTCGCGCCCCAGCGCATCGGCGATCACCTCCCCCATACGCAAGGCCGTCCCCGAAGGCGCATCGATCTTGTGCCGGTGATGCGCCTCGATGATTTCGATATCCGCATCGTCACCCATGACCCGAGCCGCCATGTCGAGCAGCTTCAGCGACAGATTGACGCCCACGCTGAAGTTGGCAGCGAACACGATAGGAATATCCTTGCCCGCATCGGCCAGCAGCTGCTTCTCCTTGGCGCCGAGCCCCGTGGTACCGATCACCATGGCCTTGCCCGCCCTGCGGCAGAATGCCAGGTTCTTCAGCATCACCTCAGGCAGCGTGAAGTCGATCAATACATCGAACTCATCCGCCACCTTTTCCAGACTGTCGGACATTGGCACACCGATACGCCCCAGAGACGCCAGCTCGCCCGCATCCGCGCCAACCAGTGAACTGCCAGGCCGCACGATCGCTGCGGTCAGCCCCGAAAGCGGCGAGCGCTGCTGCACCGCCTCGACCAGGTTCTTGCCCATGCGCCCTGCGGCGCCCATCACAGCTATACGTCGCATGCCCCGCTCCTTACAGGTCGCCGAAGAAGCGTTTCACGCCTTCGAACCAGCCAGCGGTTTTCGGCGAATGGCTATTGTCATCCGCCAGGGAACCGCGCAGCTCTTCGAGCAGCTCGCGCTGACGGCGGCTCAGGTTGACCGGCGTCTCCACCGCAACGCGGCACATCAAATCGCCAGCGCCGCCACCCCGAACCGGAGCCACACCCTTGCCGCGCACACGGAACTGCTTGCCAGTCTGAGTCCCCTCAGGGATCTTCAGCTTGACCCGACCATCCAGCGTCGGGATTTCCAGCTCGCCGCCCAGCGCCGCATCCACGAAACTGATAGGCACCTCACAGAACAGATGCTTGCCGTCGCGCTGGAAGATCGCGTGCTCGCGCACATTGATCACCACATACAGGTCACCCGTAGGGCCACCCTGGGTACCCGCCTCCCCTTCGCCGGACAGGCGAATGCGGTCGCCAGTATCGACACCCGCAGGCACCTTCACCGACAGCGTCTTGTATTCTTCGACGCGACCTTCGCCGTGACAGGAATCGCACGGATCGGAAATGATCTTGCCCTGGCCATGGCAACGCGGGCAGGTTTGCTGCACCGAGAAGAAGCCCTGCTGCATGCGCACCTGGCCAATACCACCACAGGTCGGACAGGTCACGGGCGAAGAGCCTTTCTTCGCGCCCGAACCATCGCAAGGCTTGCAGTTGACCAG
The DNA here is from genome assembly GCF_001921865.1 of Pseudomonas chlororaphis. Lineage (GTDB taxonomy): Bacteria > Pseudomonadota > Gammaproteobacteria > Pseudomonadales > Pseudomonadaceae > Aquipseudomonas > Aquipseudomonas chlororaphis_D. The sequence goes on along the minus strand of NZ_MSCT01000005.1, from coordinate 150,670 downwards.
CGTCGGAACACGGATATTCACGGTGGTGCCACGCACCGCCTCTTCCAGATTCAGCTCCAGGGTGTAACGCAGGTCGCTGCCGCGCTGGGCACCGCCACGGGAACCGCCACGACCGCCACCAAAGAAATCACTGAAAACATCGCCAAAAATGTCAGAGAAATTCTGACCACCGAAACCGGCACCGCCACCACCCATACTCGGATCGACACCAGCATGACCGTACTGGTCATACGCCGCGCGCTTGCTCGAGTCAGACAATACTTCGTAGGCCTCGTTGGCCTCCTTGAACATATCTTCCGACGCTTTGTCGCCGGGATTACGGTCCGGGTGGTGCTTCATCGCCAGGCGACGGTAAGCCTTTTTCAGGTCCGCCTCGCTGGAACCTCGCTCCACACCCAATACTTCGTAATAGTCACGCTTTGCCATAAGTCTTCACACTCTTAAGGACGTTCGGCAACGCTCTCCTGAGCCCCGCCAAACTCGTTGAGCCCCAATACAGGCCCGGACCCAACTCACGTCAATTCAACGATCCTGGTCTTGGATAGACGACCAACAGACTGGCCGACAACTGCGGCAATCCCGAGCGGAAAGCAGGAGCATTTCCCCTCGTACCGCCAGCGCGCGAAAGCGTCGCGCGCTGTAAAAATTTCGCTTGCTCCAGACACGCCAACGCGGGAGCAAGCTCCCGCGCGGCGACATCCTACCAGTCACTGCACAAAGGCAGTCAACCGGCCGACCAACAAGCAGTCTTACTTGTGGTCTTTTACTTCTTCGAACTCGGCGTCGACGACGTCGTCGGCTTTCTCCGCCGATTCGCCCTGCGAAGCAGCGCCTTCTGCCGGCTGAGCCTGCTCGGCGTACATCTTCTGCGCAACTGGAGCCGACACTTTCGACAACTCTTCGACCTTGGCATCGATAGCAGCCTTGTCGTCGCCTTTGATAGCGGCTTCAAGAGCAACCACGGCGGCTTCGATCGCAGTCTTCTCTTCGGCGGTCACTTTGTCGCCCGCGTCAGCGATCATCTTGCGAGTCGAGTGAACCAGGGCATCGCCTTGGTTGCGCGCGCTGGCCAACTCTTCGAACTTGCGGTCTTCCTCGGCGTTGACTTCAGCATCACGAACCATCTGCTGAATTTCTTCCTCGGACAGACCGGAGTTGGCCTTGATCACGATCGACTGGGTCTTGCCGGTAGCCTTGTCTTTCGCACCTACGTGCAGGATGCCGTTGGCGTCGATGTCGAAGGTCACTTCGATTTGCGGCACGCCACGCGGAGCCGGCGGAATCTCGGCCAGGTCGAACTTGCCCAGGGACTTGTTCTGCGCGGCTTGCTTGCGCTCGCCCTGCAGTACGTGAATGGTCACTGCGCCCTGGTTGTCGTCGGCAGTCGAGAACACTTGCGATTTCTTGGTAGGAATCGTGGTGTTTTTCTCGATCAGCGCGGTCATCACCCCACCCATGGTTTCGATACCCAGGGTCAGCGGGCTGACGTCCAGCAGCAGTACATCTTTCACGTCACCGGCCAATACCGCGCCCTGGATCGCAGCACCCATGGCAACCGCTTCGTCCGGGTTGACGTCCTTGCGCGCTTCCTTGCCGAAGAAGTCGGTCACCAGCTTCTGCACCAGAGGCATACGGGTCTGACCGCCAACCAGGATCACGTCGTCGATCTTGCTGACGTCGATACCAGCGTCCTTCATGGCAATGCGGCAAGGCTCGATGGTGCGCTGAACCAGGTCTTCAACCAGCGACTCCAGCTTGGCGCGGGAGATCTTCACGTTCAGGTGCTTAGGACCGGTCGCATCTGCAGTGATGTACGGCAGGTTGACGTCGGTCTGCTGGCTCGAGGACAGCTCGATCTTGGCTTTTTCAGCGGCTTCTTTCAGGCGCTGCATGGCCAGCGGGTCACCCTTGAGGTTCATGCCGCTTTCTTTCTTGAACTCGTCCACGAGGTAGTCGATCAGACGGATGTCGAAGTCTTCACCACCGAGGAAAGTGTCGCCATTGGTTGCCAGTACTTCGAACTGGTGCTCGCCATCGACTTCAGCGATTTCGATCACGGATACGTCGAAGGTACCGCCACCCAGGTCGTAAACGATCACGGTGTGATCGCCCTTGGCCTTGTCCATGCCGTAAGCCAGAGCGGCCGCGGTTGGTTCGTTGATGATACGTTTTACGTCCAGGCCCGCGATGCGGCCGGCGTCTTTGGTCGCCTGGCGCTGGCTGTCGTTGAAGTAGGCCGGAACGGTGATCACCGCTTCAGTCACAGCCTCGCCGAGGTAGTCTTCGGCGGTCTTCTTCATTTTCTTGAGGATTTCAGCCGAGATCTGTGGCGGAGCCATTTTCTGGCCGTTCACTTCAACCCAGGCGTCGCTGTTGTCAGCCTTGACGATCTTGTAAGGGACCATCTGGATGTCTTTCTGTACGACTTCCTCGTCGAAACGACGACCGATCAGACGCTTCACCGCGTACAGGGTGTTATGCGGATTGGTCACTGCCTGACGCTTGGCCGACTGGCCAACCAGGATTTCGCCATCGTTGGCGTAAGCGATGATCGACGGCGTGGTACGCGCGCCTTCAGCATTTTCGATAACTTTTACGTTGCCGTTTTCAAGAATGGAGACGCAGGAGTTGGTAGTCCCCAGGTCGATACCGATAATTTTGCCCATGTTAACTCTCCCGAAACTTTAGATTTTGTTGCCGCAGCAGTGGTGGCTAACTGCGGTAGCACTCAAACGCTTGACCTATAAATGGGGGCCCTGTGCGCGATTTCAAGCCTTCTCGTCAATCGAAGGCGAAACCGGCGCTGGGGCCTTGCTGACCACAACCATGGCCGGGCGCAGCAGGCGGCCGTTGAGCTGATAGCCCTTCTGGAACACCTTGAGGACACTGTTCGGCTCGACGTCGGCACTTTCCTGCATCGCCATCGCCTGGTGCAGCTCAGCGTTGAACGGTTCGCCATGCGGATCGATCGCTTCCAGCTGATAACGCTTCAGGGTGTCCTGGAACATTTTCAGGGTCAGCTCGATCCCTTCGCGCATCGGACGGATGCTTTCGTCGTCCGGACTGGACAGCTCAAGGCCGCGCTCGAGACTGTCGATCACCGGCAACAGGTCACCAGCAAAACGCTCGAGGGCAAATTTATGGGCTTTTTCTACATCCTGCTCGGCGCGACGGCGGACGTTCTGCAGATCGGCCGCGACACGCAATGCCTGATCCTGAGCGCCAGCCAACTGCTCTTCGAGCACTTGCACACGAGCCGCCAGATCTTCGCCCGAAGCCTCGGGGGCCTGATTGGCGTCGAGATTTTGCGTGTCCAGCGTCTGTTCGTCAGCCATACCATTCTCTCCTTTCAATATCGTCCGTGAGCTCAACTCACGCTTCTGCCCAGATATATGGGGCCGCATTTTCCAGGTTCAAGGGCTGTGCCGCCGGCAAAAAACATTGCCCGGGCCAGAACGCCGCCCACCAACCATTCCGGCACGCGATAAAAAACCCTACGATTCAAGCGAATCGAGCTAAGAGCGGGCATTGTCAGCCCAAAACAAAACACTGTATAAATAACCAGACCTAAAGCCTGGGAGCGGCCTTTATGCTGGTGCACCTGTCCGTACACAACTACGCCATCGTTGAACATCTCGATCTGGAACTGGATCGCGGGATGAGCGTCATCACAGGCGAAACCGGCGCCGGCAAGTCGATCATGCTCGACGCCCTGGGCCTGACCCTCGGTGATCGCGCCGACAGCGGCGTGGTCCGCCCAGGCGCGGACAAAGCCGACATTCTCGCGACCTTCGACCTCGAGGACATTCCCGAAGCCCGCATCTGGCTCGCCGAGCGCGACCTGGACAACGACAGCCCCTGCATCCTGCGCCGGGTCATCACCGCCGAAGGGCGTTCGCGTGGCTACATCAACGGCTCACCCTGCCCGCTGGGCGACCTCAAGGCTCTCGGCGAGCTGCTGATCGATATTCACAGCCAGCACGAGCACCAGTCGCTACTGAAAACCGACACCCACCGCCGCCTGCTCGATGAATACGCCGGCGCAACCGACCTCGCTCGCCAGGTATCTCTGGCCGCCCAGCGCTGGCGCCAGACCCGCCAAGAGCTGGAGCGCCTCTCCAATTCAGGGGATGAGCAGCGGGCTCGCCACCAACTCCTCAGCTACCAGTTAGAGGAACTGGAGAATTTGGCCCTGGGCGAAAACGAACTCGAACAACTGGAGCTCGAACACAAGAACCTGACCAACGCCGAAAGCCTGCTGGGCATCTGCCGACAGGTTGTGGAGCACTGCAGCGAAAGCGATTCGGGGAATGTCCTCAGTGCACTGACGGTGAGCCTCAATCGCCTGTCGAGCATTGGCAATGCCTCCGGCGCACTGGCAGAAGCCACCAATCTACTGGCCAGCGCACAGATCCAGGTCGAGGAAGCCGTCGGTGAACTGAACCGTTTCGTCGACCATTTCGACGCGGACCCGGCGCGCCTGCAGCAACTGGAGGAGCGGCTGGACGCCATCTATTCCCTGGCGCGCAAACACCGGATCCAGCCCACCGAGGTGGTGGCCATGCAGCAGAAACTGCTGGACGAAATCGAAACACTGGACGCCAACGACGAATCCATCGAGCGCCTGGGAGACGAACTGAAATCCTATGCCCGGCACTATCACGAAAAGGCCAGGGAACTGAGCGAACTGCGCCAAGAGGCCGCAACCAGCCTGGCCAGCGCCGTAGAACAGGAAATCCAGCGCCTGGGCATGCCCGGGGGACGCTTTACCATCGAACTTCATACCAACAATGGCGACGAATTGCAGCCCAATGGTCTCGAGCAGGTCGAGTTGCTGGTCAGTGCCAACCCCGGCCAACCGCTCAAGGCCCTGGCCAAAGTGGCATCCGGCGGCGAGCTGTCGCGAATCAGCCTGGCCATCCAGGTAATTACCGCGCAAACCTCCCGCATCCCCACCCTGGTATTCGACGAAGTGGACGTCGGCATCGGCGGGCCGACTGCGGAAATCGTCGGCCAGCTGTTACGTCGCCTTGGCGAGCGCGGCCAGGTCTTGACCGTTACCCACTTGCCGCAAGTGGCGGCCCAGGGCCACCAACATCTGTTTGTGCACAAGGTGCGTGGCAACGATGCGACTCACACCGCCGTATCCAAACTGGGCAAGACCGAGCGGATCGAAGAGGTGGCGCGCATGCTGGGTGGCATCGACCTGACCAAGGAGTCGCTGGCCCATGCGAAAAAAATGGTGGTGACCGCCAAGGCCTGACAACCTGCTTCTTTAATAGAGCAGAAAGCACGAAGGCGACCCTGAGGTCGCCTTCGATCGTTTCGCGGACAGGATCCGCGTGACATGTTTACTTCTTCGTACGGACGTACAGCACCAAGTTGTGGTCCACCAACTCGAAGCCATGCTTCTCGACAATCGCCTTCTGCAGCTTCTCGATTTCTTCGTCGAAGAATTCGATCACTTCACCGGAATCCACGTTGACCATATGGTCGTGGTGACCGCCGTCAGCCAGTTCGAATACAGCATGACCACCATCAAAATTGTGGCGGACCACAAGGCCTGCTGCTTCAAACTGAGTCAGGACACGGTAAACCGTGGCCAGACCGACATCCTCGCCAGCTTCCATCAGCGCCTTGTAAACATCCTCGGCACTCATGTGTCGCTGCTCGGCGGAATCGAGCATTTGTAGAATTTTGACTCGTGGCAGAGTCACTTTAAGGCCGGCTTTACGTAGTTCGCTATTTTCAACCATGGTCAGCTTTCTCGCGGATGCTGCTTCGCAGCTTCTCTTAATGCGGGTATGATCGGGGTTTACGTTGTCCCAGCCAAGATAGTGGAAGTCGCCCACCGATGCAAAACACCAAGCTCTTGCTAACCAGTTTCACCTTCGTGGGACTGCTCGCACTCGCCGGTTGTTCATTCCCCGGGGTTTACAAAATCGACATCCAGCAGGGCAATGTCGTCACGCAGGACATGATAGACCAGTTACGCCCGGGAATGACCCGTCGGCAAGTACGGTTTATCATGGGCAACCCTCTGCTGACCGACACGTTCCACGCCGATCGCTGGGATTACCTGTACAGCCTGCAGCCAGGTGGCGGTGAACGCCAACAGGAACGCGTCAGCGTTATCTTCAACGGTAGCGACCAGCTGGTAAGCCTTTCCGGTGACTTCATGCCTGGCGTAAGCCGCGACGAAGCCATTCTGGGCAAGGAAAGCGGCACCACCGTAAACACCCCCGCCCAAAATGCCGAGCAGCCAAAACCGGAAAAACCGGCCAAACCAGGCTCTCTGCTCGACCAGATTCAGAAAGATGTCGACAACGTCGAGACTGTTCCGGTCCCTACACCAGAACCGCTGGACACCTCGCCGCAATAATTTGTGGCGAAATAAAGAAGCCCGGCAAGTCCGGGCTTTTTGTTGCCTGTCTATTTGCTCAGGAATCCGAAGTACGAGCCCGGGCCAAGGCCGCCTTTGCCGCACGTAAACGCCGGACCTCTTTGGGATCGGCCAGCAATGGACGATAGATCTCGATACGGTCCCCTGCCAGAACCTGTCGCCCCTCTGGATCAGCCACCGCCTTGCCAAAAATCCCCAGCGGACAGCTGTCCAGGTCCAGCTCTGGAAACTGCTCCCCTATCCCGGAGCTTTTCACCGCCCCACGAACTGTCGTCCCTGATGGCACCGCAATAGTAAGCAATAGCTGCCGCTCGACTGCGGCATAGACCACCTCGATCTCAATCATCGGCTCAGGCATGCAACTGCTTGGCCCGCTGACAAAACGCATCGACCAGCGTGTTAGCCGCCTGATTGAACAACGGGCCCAAGGTTGCACGAACCAAGGGGCCGGCATAGTCGAACGACAGATCCAGGCTGATCTTGCAGGCCTTTTCACCCAGCGGCTTGAAGATCCAGACACCATGCAACTGGTTGAACGGCCCTTCCTCCAGGTTCATCTCGATCGACTGGCCCGGGACCAGGGTATTGCGCGTGACGAAGTGCTGACTGAGCCCGCCCTTGGCAACGGCCAGGCTGGCGCGCATCTGCACCTCGCTGCTCTCCAGCACCTCGGCCGACGAACACCAGGGCAAGAACTCTGGGTAACGAGCCACGTCATTGACCAGGTCGTACAAGAACTGCGCCGGATAAGGCAGCAGGGCCGAGCGTTGAATATGTGTCGTCATGTCAGCGTCATTTCCACAACTGGGCGGCAAACACTATAAGGATGCCAATGGGCGCCACATAGCGCATCAAAAACAGGGTCAGGGCAAAAATCAGCGGACTGCGAATCGACAGCTCATCGCGAACCGCCTCGCGCCCCATCACCCAACCCGCAAACACCACAAAGCAGAGGCCGCCCAAGGGCAACATGATCCGCGAGGTGAAAAAATCGATCACCCCAAAGAAATCCAGACCACTTGCCGCTCCCCATTGGTAGAGATGGAAAGCCCCGCCTTCGTTCACGAAAAACTTGGCCTGTTGCCAGATATTAAAGGAGAACACCGTTCCCAAACCGACAAACCAACAGCTGAACGCCAGCCAGAAAGTCACCCAGCCACGACGGACCCGGGTTCGTTCGACCAGGTAAGCCACCATCGGCTCCAACAGCGAAATCGCCGAGCTCCAGGCGGCGATGGCCACCAGGATAAAAAACACCACGCCCATCAACTGGCCGAATGCCACATTACCAAAGGCAAACGGCAAACTGACGAACATCAACCCCGGGCCTTCACTCGGATTCAGCCCAGCGGCAAACACAATCGGAAAAAGCGCCAGCCCCGCCAGCAGCGAAACGAAGGTATCCAGCAGCGCCACGCCGACAATAGTGCCGGAGATGGAGGAATGCTTCGGCATGTAAGCGCCGTAAATCATGATGGAACCGACACCGACACTGAGGGAAAAGAACGCATGCCCCATGGCCGGCAACAGACCGTCGAGCAACTTGTCGGTACTGAAGTCGAACATGAAATGCACGCCTTCCATAAAGTGTCCGGTGCTCAAGCTGTAACCCAACAGAATCACCAGCATCACGAACAGCAGCGGCATCATGATCCGCAGGCTGCGCTCGAGCCCCGCCACTACACCCTTGGCGATGACCGCGGCCGACAACAGCATGAAAAGCGTATGCCACAACGTCAGGCGCCAAGGGTCGGCTACCACCCGGTCAAAATGGGCGCCGACCTGATCCGCCGTTACACCCTGGAAGTCGCCACGCCCCATATCGATGATGTAGTCGAGCGACCAACCACCGACCACGCTGTAAAAAGAAAGAATCAACAGCGCCGTGATCATCCCGGCGAACGCGCCCCAGGACCATTTGGCCGAATGCCCGGCCTCGAGGGCCAGCGCCTTCAAGGCATTCGCCGGACTTTGCCGCGCACGACGGCCGATCAGGGTTTCGGCAAGCATCACCGGCACGCCGATCAGCGCAATACAGGCAAGGAACACCAGGACAAAGGTGCCACCACCATAGACGCCGACCATGTAGGGGAACTTCCAGATACTGCCCAGGCCCACGGCCGCACCGGTCGCCGCGAGGATGAACACCCAGCGACTGGCCCAGCCGCCGTGGACAGAAACCTTGTCCGTCGACATCAAAAACGCGCCCAACCGATAAAAAAGAGCGCGCATTGTCCGGGATTCACTCAACCTGCTCAAGCACGCCGCGACACCGTAGCCGACACGCGTGCAACTGCCTATAATGCCGCCCCTATGGCTAAACAGAAGAAACACCCCACAGGGACCATCGCGCAAAATAAAAAGGCGCGTCACGATTACTTCATCGAACAACGGTTCGAAGCTGGCATGGTCCTGGCCGGCTGGGAAGTAAAGAGTCTGCGCGCAGGCAAGGCACAACTGGTCGACAGTTATGTGTTGCTCAAGGATGGCGAAGCCTGGTTGCTGGGCAGCCACTTCACGCCCCTGACCACCGCCAGCACGCACGTGATCGCCGACCCCGTGCGTTCGCGCAAGCTGCTGCTCAACAAGCGCGAGCTAGAGAAGATTTTCGCCGCCGTGCAGCAGAAGGGTTATGCCTGCGTATGCCTGTCGCTCTACTGGAGCAAGCACATGGTCAAGTGCGAGATCGCGCTCGGCAAAGGCAAGAAGGAATACGACAAGCGCCATACCGAACGCGAACGTGATTCCGATCGTGAGCTGCATCGCGCGGTACGCAACAAGGGCAAGGAAGAGTAACGCTCTTCTGCCTTGATGCCATGATCGCAGGCCGGCTCGCTCCCTGTAGGAACGAGCCGGCTCGCGATGAATCCCACACCCGCTAGATCCCCTTGCGCCGCTCCGCCCGAGCCACGCGCTGCACTTCCTGACGGACTTCTTCCAGCACTTCCTGCACATACAGAATGTGCCGGCTGGAAATTTCGCGCGCCTGCTCGGCACGCCCCTCGATAATGGCCTGGTACAGATCGCGGTGCTGACTGATCAGCATGTCGCGGGTTTCGGTGCGCTGTTTGTACATGCCGCCGATGTTGGTCACCACGTTGCGCTTGAGCAGATCGAACAAGCCGCGAATGGTGTGCAGCAACACGGCGTTGTGGCTGGCCTCGGCAATCGCCAGGTGAAATTGCGCATCCGCCGCGCCCTCCTCCGCCCGGCCCGCATCGCCCGCCCGGGCATAGCAATCCTGCAACCCCTCGAAAGCCGCGGTAAGGCGCTCGCGATCCACAGCGGTGGCCCGCAAGGCTGCGTAGTAAGCGCACGAAGCTTCCAGAGTGTGGCGAAACTCCAGCAAGTCGCGCTGGGCTTCAGGGTTGCTCTCCAACAGTTGCAACAGCGGATCGCTGAAGGTCGAACCCAGCGACTCCACCACATAGTTGCCGCCGCCTTGGCGACTGACCAGCAAGCCTTTGGCCGTGAGCTTCTGGATCGCCTCGCGCAACGAAGGTCGCGAGACACCGAATTGCTCCGCCAACGCACGCTCCGCCGGCAGGCGCTCGCCGGACTTCAGCGTGCCCTCGAGGATCATCCCCTCGAGCCGCTCGACAATATCGTCAGACAAACGGCGCTGACGAATCTGATCAAACCCCATAACTCACTCTCCACGATCCCGACCGCGCGCCGGGCTCTCTATTCTGGCCTATCGGGGCTACTCCGGCACCTATCAGAACGCATCTCGGCAAGCGGATCAGAAGCCATCTGCACCGCATCTTCGACAAAAGTTTTAGGGCGGCAAATTGACACACCGCTCACAAGGCTTTTACCCTAGCCAACAGCGACTGTAAATTGGTCTTACCAATTAACCAAATACGCTGTCCAGTGCCTGACCAACAACAATTAGGGGCCACCCATATGCAAACCTGGCAACAGCTCTACAGCCCGCTCGGCAGCCTCGGCCTGTCCGCCCTCGCCGCTGTCATCCCGATCGTTTTCTTCTTCCTGGCTCTGGCCGTGTTCCGCCTCAAAGGACATGTCGCCGGCAGTATCACCCTGGCGTTGTCGATCCTGGTGGCGATCCTTGCCTTCCAGATGCCCGCCGACATGGCGCTCGCCGCCGCCGGCTATGGGTTCGCCTATGGCCTGTGGCCCATCGCCTGGATCATTGTCGCCGCGGTATTCCTCTACAAACTGACGGTCAAGAGCGGCCAGTTCGAAGTCATCCGCAGCTCCGTGCTGTCGATCACCGACGACCAGCGCCTGCAGGTGCTGCTGATCGGTTTCTGCTTCGGCGCCTTCCTCGAAGGCGCCGCCGGTTTCGGCGCGCCGGTCGCCATCACCGCAGCCTTGCTGGTGGGCCTGGGGTTCAATCCGCTGTACGCCGCCGGCCTGTGCCTGATCGCCAACACCGCGCCGGTAGCCTTTGGCGCGCTGGGCATTCCGATCATCGTGGCCGGCCAGGTGACCGGTATCGACGCGTTCAAGATCGGCGCCATGACCGGCCGCCAACTGCCGCTGCTGTCGCTGTTCGTACCTTTCTGGCTGGTGTTCATGATGGACGGCCTGCGCGGCGTCAAGGAAACCTGGCCGGCAGCGTTGGTGGCCGGCCTGAGCTTCGCCGTAACCCAGTACTTCACCTCCAACTTCATCGGCCCAGAACTGCCAGACATCACCTCGGCCCTGGCCAGCCTGATTGCCCTGACCCTGTTTCTCAAAGTCTGGCAACCCAAGCGTTCGTTCGCCTCGGCCACCACCAGCGTCGGCGCCGCAGCCGTGCAAAGCGGCGGTTTCGGCCAGCCACGCACCACCCAGCCTTCGCCTTACAGCTTCGGCGAGATCTTCAAAGCCTGGTCGCCGTTCCTGATCCTCACCGTACTGGTCACTATCTGGACCCTCAAGCCGTTCAAGGCGATGTTCGCCGCCGGCGGCTCGATGTACAGCTGGGTCTTCAACTTTGCGATCCCGCACCTGGATCAGCTGGTGATCAAGAGCGCGCCCATCGTCGCCACCCCGACCGCGATTCCAGCGGTGTTCAAACTCGACCCGATTTCGGCCACCGGCACGGCGATTTTCTTCTCCGCGCTGATCTCGATGCTAGTGCTGAAGATCAATTTCAAAACTGGTCTGACCACTTTAAAAGAGACCTTCTACGAACTGCGCTGGCCGATCCTGTCCATCGGCATGGTGCTGGCCTTCGCCTTCGTCACCAACTACTCCGGCATGTCGTCGACCATGGCCCTGGTCCTGGCCGGCACCGGCGCGGCGTTCCCGTTCTTCTCGCCGTTCCTGGGTTGGCTGGGGGTGTTCCTGACCGGTTCGGACACTTCGTCCAACGCCCTGTTCAGCTCGCTGCAAGCCACCACCGCGCATCAGATCGGCGTCAATGACACTCTGCTGGTGGCCGCCAATACCAGCGGCGGCGTGACCGGCAAGATGATCTCGCCGCAATCGATCGCCGTGGCCTGCGCCGCCACCGGCCTGGTGGGCAAGGAATCGGACCTGTTCCGCTTTACTCTCAAGCACAGCCTATTCTTTGCCACCATCGTCGGCCTGATCACCCTGGCCCAGGCCTACTGGTTCACTGGCATGCTGGTGCGCTAAGAACCGCAACACCGAAAGAACCGACGCCGGGCCTGCCCCGGTGTCTGCAACTCACAACCCGGTCTGCAAGGTTGCTGAAAGCTTGGATCTCTATATTCGGCAGCCGCGACAGACGGATAACCGGGACCACCCGGAGACACGCCTGATGAGCGAGCTTTTTTACAACGCCGTGCCTAACGCAACCCGCGTCGCACCGCCCCTGGCCGAACCGCGGCAGTACCCCAGCGAGAAACCGTCGCGGGTCTACCTGTTCGGCACCTGCGTGGTCGATCTGTTCTATCCCGAAGCCGGGATGGATGCGATTCACCTGCTCGAGCGCGAAGGCATTCGCGTGGAGTACCCGCAAGGGCAAAGCTGCTGCGGACAACCGGCCTACACCTCGGGTTACACCGAGCAGGCGCGCACCGTGGCCCGCTCGCAACTGGCGTTGTTCGCCGGGGACTATCCGGTGGTGGTGCCTTCGGGCTCCTGCGCGGGCATGCTTCGCGAGCATTACAGCGACTTGTTCAAGGACGAGCCGCACACGCTGCAACAGGTGCGGGCCCTGGCGGAACGCACCTACGAGTTGGCCGAGTTCCTGCTGCATGTGTGCAAGGTGCGGCTTGAGGATCGCGGCGAGCCGGTCAAGGTGGCACTGCACACCTCCTGTTCGGCACGGCGCGAGATGAACACCCACCTGCACGGTCGCGAGCTGCTGGCGCAACTGGGCAACGTGGAGCGAGTCGAACACAGCCACGAAAGCGAATGCTGTGGCTTTGGCGGGACTTTCAGCGTCCGAATGCCAGACATCTCCGGCGCGATGGTCGCGGACAAGACCCGCGCGCTGAAGGAATCCGGCGCCCATCAAGTGCTGAGCGCCGACTGCGGCTGCTTGATGAACATCAACGGCTCGCTGGAGAAACAACGGGAAGCGCTGCGCGGCCAACACCTGGCCAGCTTCCTCTGGCAACGAACCGGAGGTGCCGCATGAGCGCCCCGGAGCTTATTCCGACCACCACGGTGGCGGACGATTTTCGCACCCGGGCCCACCAGGCCCTGGGCGATCAGCAACTGCGAAACAACTTTCGCAGCGCCATGGATTCCCTCATGGCCAAACGTGCGGCGTCGTTCAGCGATGCCCATGAACGCGAACACCTTCGGGCCCTGGGCAATGCGATCAAGGCCCGGGCGTTATCCAAGCTGCCCGACCTGCTCGAGCAACTGGAACAGAACCTGACCCGCAACGGTGTGACTGTGCACTGGGCGGAAACGGTGGACGAGGCCAATGGCATCGTCCTCTCGATCATCCGGGCTCACGAGGCGCGGCAAGTGATCAAGGGCAAATCGATGGTCAGCGAAGAGATGGAGATGAACCATGTCCTCGCTGAACAAGGCATTGAATGCCTTGAGTCGGACATGGGCGAGTTCATCGTCCAGCTCGACCACGAGAAGCCTTCACACATCATTATGCCGGCGATCCACAAGAACGCCGGTCAGGTCGCGTCCTTGTTCCACGACACACTTGGCGTGGAGTACACCAAGGACGTCGACCAACTCATTCAGATCGGTCGCAGGGTCCTGCGGCAGAAATTCTTCGAAGCGGACATCGGCGTCTCCGGCGTCAACTTCGCCGTGGCCGAGACCGGCACCCTGCTGCTGGTGGAAAACGAAGGCAACGGCCGCATGTCCACCACGGTGCCGCCGGTGCATATCGCCGTCACCGGGATCGAGAAAGTCGTCGAGAACCTGCGCGACGTGGTGCCGCTGCTGTCGCTGCTGACCCGCTCGGCGCTGGGCCAGCCGATCACCACCTACGTCAACATGATCTCGGCCCCGCGCCAGGAACATGAACTCGATGGCCCGCAGGAAGTGCACGTGGTGCTGCTGGACAACGGCCGCAGCCAGGCCTTCGCCGACAGCGAACTGCGCCAGACCCTGAACTGCATCCGCTGCGGCGCCTGCATGAACCATTGCCCGGTCTACACCCGCATCGGCGGCCACGCCTACGGCGAGGTCTACCCCGGCCCCATCGGCAAGATCATCACCCCGCACATGGTCGGCCTGGCCAAGGTCCCGGACCACCCGAGCGCCTCGTCGCTGTGCGGCGCCTGCGGCGAAGTGTGCCCGGTGAAAATCCCGATCCCGGCCCTGCTGCGGCGCCTGCGCGAAGAAAACGTCAAGGCCCCGGACAGCCCACACCAAGTGATGCGCGGCCAGGGCAGCAAGTATTCGCGCAAGGAACGCTTTATCTGGAATGCCTGGGCCCGGCTCAACAGCTCGCCGACCCTTTATCGCCTGTTCAGCCTTGCGGCCACTCGGCTGCGCGCGCTGACCCCGAGCAACGTCGGCCCCTGGACACAGAACCACAGCGCACCGAAACCCGCCGCCCGGTCCCTGCACGACCTGGCGCGCGAGCATCTGGCCAAACAGGGAGACCGTTGATGAGCGCCAAACAGAACATCCTCGACAAGCTGCGCAGCAGCCTGACCGGCACCACGCCGCTTGTGGATAACTTCGACGAGGCGCTGGTCACCGAGCCTTACACTTACGCGCCCGAGCAGCGCATTGCGCAGTTGCGCAAGTTGATGGAAGCGGTGCACACCGAAATCCACCTGACCACCGGCCAGGACTGGCCGGCGCTGCTCGCCCGCCTGCTGGGCGAACGCCAGTTGCCAAGCCTGCTGATCGCGCCGACCACGCCCCACGGCCAACGCGTCAGCCACTACTGGGCCGAACATCCCGGCCTGCCGACGCTCAAGGCCTACGACCGGCCGATAGAAGAATGGAAAGCCGAGCTGTTCAACGACACGCCGGCCAGCCTCACCACCACCCTCGGCGCCATCGCTGCCACCGGCAGCCTGATTATCTGGCCGACCCGCGAAGAACCGCGGCTGATGAGCCTGGTGCCGCCCGTGCATTTCGCCCTGCTCAAGGCCAGCGAAATCCGCGACAACTTCTACCAGGTGCAACAGGAATACGCCTGGGCCCAGGGCATGCCGACCAACGCGCTGTTGGTGTCCGGTCCGTCGAAGACCGCCGATATCGAACAAGTCCTGGCCTACGGCGCCCACGGCCCGAAAGACCTGGTGGTGCTGATTCTGGAGGACCAATGAGTCTACCGGCGGCTTTTCTGCGTGATGCACAGCGACTGATTCCCCAGGAGCGGCGTTTCGACGATCCGCTCTCCACGCTGGCCTTCGGTACAGACGCGAGTTTTTATCGGCTGATTCCGCAACTGGTGATCCGCGTCGAGTCCGAAGACGAAGTGGTGGCCCTGCTCCAGCTGGCCCAACGCGACCGCGTGCCGGTGACCTTCCGCGCCGCCGGCACCAGCCTGTCCGGGCAGGCCATCAGCGACTCGGTATTGATCGTCCTTGGGGATAACTGGAACGGCCGCGAGATCCGCGACCAGGGCCAACAGATCCGCCTGCAACCGGGGGTGATCGGCGCCCAGGCCAACGCCTGGCTGGCACCGTTCGGGCGCAAGATCGGCCCGGACCCAGCCTCGATCAACGCCTGCAAGATCGGCGGCATCGTTGCCAACAACGCCAGCGGCATGTGCTGCGGCACCGCGCAAAACACCTACCACACCCTGGCCGGCCTGCGCCTGGTGCTGGCCGACGGCACTCGCCTGGATACCGAAGACGCCGCCAGCGTCGCGGCCTTTCGCGCCAGCCACGGCGAGTTGCTGGAGCGCTTGGCGAACCTGGGCCGCGAGACTCGTGCCAACAGCGAACTGGCGACAAAGATCCGCCACAAGTACCGCCTGAAAAACACCACCGGCCTGTCGCTCAATGCCCTGGTGGATTTCGACGAGCCGCTGGATATCCTCAGCCATCTGCTGGTGGGCTCCGAAGGCACGCTCGGGTTTATCAGCGCGGTGACTTACGACACGGTGGTCGATCATCCGCACAAGGCCTCGGCGCTGATCGTCTTCCCCGATGTGGAAACCTGTTGCAACGCGGTGACCGTGCTGAAAAGCCAGCCGGTGTCCGCCGTGGAACTGCTGGACCGCCGCAGCCTGCGCTCGGTGCAGGACAAACCGGGGATGCCGGCCTTCGTCCGGCAGCTGTCGGCCAATGCCTGTGCGTTGCTGATCGAGTCCCGCGCCGCCTCCTCTGCCTTGCTCCAGGAGCAACTGGCGCAAATCATGGCGTCCCTGGCCTCTTTCCCGGTGGAGAAGCAGGTCGACTTCACCGAAGACCCGCAGGAAAACGCCAAGCTCTGGGCGATCCGCAAGGACACCTTCCCTGCCGTCGGCGCGGTGCGCAAAACCGGCACCACGGTGATCATCGAAGACGTGACCTTCCCCGTGGAACAGCTGGCCATCGGCGTCAATCGCCTGATCGCGCTGTTCGACAAGCACCGCTACGACGAGGCGATCCTGTTCGGCCATGCGCTGGAGGGCAACCTGCACTTCGTCTTCACCCAGGGTTTCAACAGTGCCGAGGAAGTGGCGCGCTACCAGGCCTTCATGGACGACGTGGCGCAGCTGGTGGCGGTGGAGTTCGGCGGTTCGCTCAAGGCCGAACACGGCACCGGCCGCAATATGGCGCCCTTCGTCGAGCTGGAATGGGGCAGCGATGCCTACCAACTGATGTGGCAACTCAAACGCCTGCTCGACCCCAACGGCATCCTCAACCCGGACGTGGTGCTCAGCGAGGACCCGCAGATCCACCTCAAGCACCTCAAGCCGCTGCCGGCAGCCGACGAGATTGTGGATAAGTGCATCGAGTGCGGCTTCTGCGAGCCGGTGTGCCCGTCCAAGGGGCTGACCCTGAGCCCGCGCCAGCGCATCGTGATCTGGCGCGACATCCAGGCCCGCAAACGTGCCGGCATCGACACCAGCGAACTGGAAGCGGCTTATCAATACCAGGGCCTCGACACCTGCGCCGCCACCGGCCTGTGCGCCCAACGTTGCCCGGTGGGCATCAACACCGGCGAGCTGGTGAAAAAGCTGCGCAGCCAACACGCCACCCATGCCAAGGCCGCCAACTGGCTCGGCTCGCACTTCGCCACCACCTTGCAGGGCGCGCGTTTTACCCTGCATGTGGCCAATGGCGCGCGGATGCTGCTGGGGGCGCCGCGGCTGGCCAGGGTTTCGGCGGCATTGACCAAGCTGTCCAAAGGCCAGGTGCCGCAATGGACCAACGCCATGCCGCAGCCGGAACGGGCCATTCGCTTCAGCCCGCCGATCGGCGATCAGCGGCCGCGCGTAGTTTATCTGGCGGCTTGTGTATCTCGGATAATGGGTCCCGCGGCCGGGGACAAAGAGCAAAGCTCGCTCTACGACAAGACCCGCGGCCTGCTGGAAAAAGCCGGTTACCAGGTGGTGATTCCAGAGCAGGTGGAGAACCTGTGCTGCGGCCAGCCGTTCGCCTCCAAGGGCTACGCGGAACAGGCCGAACACAAGCGCCAGGAACTGATCGGCGCCCTGCTCCACGCCAGCCGTGGCGGCCTCGATCCGATCTATTGCGACACCAGCCCCTGCACCCTGCGCCTGGTACAAGACCTGGGCGAGGTGCGCCTGGACCTGTACGACCCGGTGCGTTTCATCCGCACTCACCTGCTGGACAAACTCGAGTTCACCCCCCAGGAAGCGCCAGTGGCGGTACACGTCACCTGCAGCACCCAGCACCTGGGCGAGAGCCAGGCGCTGATCGATCTGGCGCGGCGTTGCAGCACCAATGTGGTGATCCCGGAGGGTATCCACTGCTGCGGTTTCGCCGGCGACAAGGGCTTCACCACGCCGCAGCTCAACGCCCACTCCCTGCGCAGCCTCAAGAACGCGGTGCAACATTGCAGCGAAGGTATCTCCACCAGCCGTACCTGCGAGATCGGCCTGAGCCAGCACGGCGGTATCGACTACCACGGGCTGGTCTACCTGGTGGATCGAGTGACCCGGGCCCGCCCAGCCTGACCGGCATGCCCCATTGTAGGAGCAGCCGGTCGACGTTCGATTGCTCGCGATGGACGGAAGAGCGCCACGGTTAGCCAGTTAATGCGCGATACCCTTAACGACCATCGCGAGCAAGCTTCGCTCCTACAGGTTTTCTTGCACCCGCAGACTCAGTGCTCGGGACGTCGGGCAGAAAGATAGAACCCTGCCGCAACAGCACAGTCCACCGATCAAGGCCCCGAAAACGGGAGCCTCCTGAAACTCGGCAGTTCGTGCTGATGGCCGGCGACGCCTGGCCCTTCGGCTCAAGGAGACCACTATGAAACATCCAATACTGTTAGGCCGGTTCGTCACCGCTTCGATCCTCGCGTCCCCCAGCTTCGCCGGGAACCAGGAAGACCTGTGCCAGGTGAACCTGCAAACCATCCGCGACGCCCGCACCAACATCCAGTCCCCGGACCTGCAAGCCAACATGGAGGCCACCGTGCAACAGGCCCAGGCCGCCCAGGCGAAAAACACCGAGGAAGGCACCAAGGAATGCATCGCCCTGACCACCCGCGCCATCCAGAGCATCCAGAACAGCACCAAGGGCGAGGGCGGCAGCTAACGGAGCGAGCCTTCGGGATGGCCTTGCGAGCCATTTTGGCGTAGACTGCACAAACCTGCTGGTAATGCACAGCAGGTTCGGGGCCGTTTAGGATTCGACGCCGGTTGCGAAACTTTAGGTGCATGCCGAGTTGGTAACAGAACTCGTAAATCCACTGTTGCAACTTCCTATAGTTGCCAATGACGAAACCTACGGGGAATACGCTCTCGCTGCGTAAGCGGCGCTAGCCTTCCTCCTGGTACCTTCGGGTCCAGCAATCATCAGGGGATGTCTGTAAACCCGAAATGATTGTCATACAGAACAGAATCGCCGTGCAGTACGTTGTGGACGAAGCGGCTAAAACTTACACAACTCGCCCAAAGCACCCTGCCCGTCGGGTCGCTGAGGGTTAACTCAATAGACACGGCTACGCATGTAGTACCGACAGCGGAGTACTGGCGGACGGGGGTTCAAATCCCCCCGGCTCCACCAAATACGAAGCAAAACAAAGCCCGCCTTGTGCGGGCTTTGTCGTTTCCGACCTCCAGAAAGTAACTTCCCCTGTAGGAGCTAGCGCGC
Source organism: Pseudomonas chlororaphis (assembly GCF_001921865.1). Taxonomy (GTDB): domain Bacteria; phylum Pseudomonadota; class Gammaproteobacteria; order Pseudomonadales; family Pseudomonadaceae; genus Aquipseudomonas; species Aquipseudomonas chlororaphis_D. The sequence continues at coordinate 131,632 of NZ_MSCT01000005.1, read as the reverse complement.
TCAGAGAAGCGCCTTCAACTCCACCCCCTCCGCCATCGCCCTATTCCCCGCATCCCCCGGATGCAGGTGATCGCCCGAATCGATCTGCGGCAGCAAGCGAGTTGGATGCTCGGGATCACGAGTCATCCGGTCAAAATCAATCACCGCATCAAATGCCCGGCTGGTGCGAACCCACTGGTTGAGCGCCTGGCGCAGCTGTTCCTTGGATGCGTTGTGATAGTGCTCGATGACACTGCCCTCCAGGGCGCCTTCGAAGGGCAGCAACGTGGTGCCGATGATGCGCACATCATGGCGATGGGCTTGGTCGATCAGTTGTCGGTAGCCGGCGATCAGGCTTTCCAGCGACGGCAGGGGTGCGTTTGGGGCGAAGGCGGTGCCCGGCCAGCTGATGTCGTTGATGCCCAGCATCAGCACCACGGTTTTCACTCCGGGTTTGTCCAGTACGTCGCGCTGGAAACGCGCCAGGGCGCTGGCGCCCATGCCGTCTTCGAGCAGGCGTGCGCCGGAGATGCCGCCGTTGAGTACGGCGACGTTCTTGGCGGCCAGGCGCTGGGCGAGGAAGTCCGGCCAGCGTCGATTGCGGTCCAGGGTCGAAGCGTTGCCGTCGGTAATGGAGTCGCCGAGCACCACCAGGGCGCGGCTGTCGGGTGCGGCATCTACCAGGACGTCGCTGAGGAACAATCGTGCTTCCACTTGCTGGTCACCCGTTAGCTGCTGGGCGGCGAGGTGGTTGCCCGGGGTAATAAACGCGGTTTGCTTGCCGTCCCAGTGGAAGGTGGTCAACGGTGTGCGTTGCGGCAGGTACAACGAGACCAGCAGATCACTGAGGTCCGGCACCGTCAGTGCCAGGGGATCGCTGGTGCGGGTTTCGCCCGGCGCGATGCTGACCTGCTCCTCGCCGCCGAACGTCAGGGGCTGCCCGGAATCGGCGCGGGCAACCCGCGCAGCGCCGATCAGCAGCGGTTGCTTGCCGTACTCATTGGAAACCACCACCCGCACCCGGCTGCCACCGACACTGATCCGCACCCGCTGGTGAACGGTGCTGTCGGTCAGCGCTTCGGGAATCCGTGTCGGCAGCGGCAATTCGTGACCCCAGGTGGGCTGCGGGTTGGCCGTCCAGGTGGTGAGCCAGTGTTCCTCGGCCAGGGTCGGGCCTGCGGCCAGCAGCGCCGTCATTGCCAGGGGCAGGGAAAATCTTGAGTGCCGGGCTTTCATTCCAGGTATCTCCTTGAAGCAATAAGGCTGAGGCAAGCCAGATTGCTCCATGCGAAATAACCGTGATAGAAGGCATAACCCCATATCAGCCATTCCGATATCGAATACCCATGGACAGCCTCAAAGCCATGCACTGCTTCGTCCGCGCCGTCGAGCTCGGCAGCCTGTCGGCGGCCGCCCGTGAGCTGGACAGCACTCAGCCCACCGTCAGCAAGCTGGTCGCAGCCCTGGAAAAACAGCTGGGCACGCGCCTGCTTACCCGTGGCACCACCGGGCTGGCCCCCACTGAGCAGGGCAAGCGCTTCTACGAACGGGCCAAGGCCGTGCTGGAGGAATACGGCGAGGCTGTCGCCGAAGTACGCGGGCTGACCGAGCGCCCCGAGGGGCTGGTGCGAGTCAACGTGCCGGTGAGCCTCGGGGTGTTGCACCTGAATGGGCTGTTGCTGCGGTTCATGGCGCAATATCCGGAGATCGAGGTGGAGCTGATCCTCAACGATCGCTTTGTCGACCTCACCGAGGAAAACGTCGACCTGGCCCTGCGCCTGGGCGGCGACTTGCCGCCCAACGCCATCGCCCGACACATCGCCACGTCGCCGCGCTACCTGGTGGCCGCACCGGAATACCTGCGCCAGCACGACCCCTTGAACAGCCCGGCCGACCTGGGCGCACACAACTTCCTGCGCTTCGCCTGGCTGGCCACGGGCGATCGCCTGGAGCTGAGCGGCACGGGCGGCGAGAAGGTCAGCGTGCCCCTGCAAGGTCGTTATAGAACCAATAGCTCGCTGGCCATCCGCGACGGTGTGCTGCAAGGCGCCGGGCTCTGCGTCACCCCGGCCTGGCTGGTCAGCGACCTGCTGGACAGCGCGCAGTTGGTGCGGGTCCTGCCCGACTGGAGCGGCCCGCCGAACGAGGCGTTCCTGATCTACCCCGAGCGCCGCTACCGGCCCCTGCGCGTGCGCTTGCTCATGGAATACCTTGCCGAGCACATCGCGCAGTTGCCCGGGTTCAAGCCCTGATCGCAGTAGAAGGACGCGGGCAAAACACGCCGAAACCGCTCGATTTTCCTGGAAACAAAAACGCCCCGATTGAACGGTCATGACCCTTCAATCGGGGCGTTTTCGATCCGCCGTCGACCGCTACAAGCGGAAGCTGCCCATCTGTTGCGTCAACTCTTCGCTCATCCGGCGCAGGGTCTGGCAGTCTTGCCGGCAGCGCAAGGTTTCGCTGGAGGTAGAGTGCGCCAAGTCGGCAATCCCCTGAACGTTGCGGTTGATTTCCTCGGTCACCGAAGACTGCTCCTCGGTCGCCGTGGCCACCTGGCTATTCATATCGCTGATCTGCTCGATCTGGACCGCGATCGCCTCCAGCGACTGATTGGTCCGCTGGCTGGCCTGCACGCCAGTCTGCGTCGCGGCCTGGCCGGCACGCATCGAATTCACCGCCGTTTCCGCCCCTTGCTTGAGCCCCAGAATCATCTGCTGGATTTCATCGGTCGAATTCTGGGTGCGCCCCGCCAGGGTCCGGACTTCATCGGCCACCACGGCAAACCCTCTGCCTAGCTCACCAGCCCGCGCCGCCTCGATGGCGGCGTTCAGGGCCAGCAGATTGGTCTGCTCGGAAATGCCGCGAATCACCGCCAACACCTGATCGATGGACCCGACATGACCGGCCAACTCCCCCACCGAATGGTCCGCCGTACCGATTTCCAGGGCCATGCGCTCGATATGCGCCGTGGACTCGCCAACGATGTCGCTGGCCTGCTGCGCTTCCTGCCGCGCCGATTGCGACGCTTGGGCCGCTCCGTTGGCGTTGCGGGCAATCTCCTGGACGGTCAGCCCCATCTCATGGACCGCCGTGGCCACCAGATCGGTCATCTCATGCTGTTGAGTGGCCCGGGCCGCGGTGTCTTCCACCACCTGGGCCACCTGGGCGACCGCGGTACACAACTGCTCGCTGGTCTTGGTCGCCGCGCCGATCAGCGACCGCAGCTTATCGGTCATCACTCGCACGCTGCCCAGGGCGCTTTTTTGCGGCGCATCGGGAATCGACACCCCCAGATTGCCAGCCGCGATCTCGTTCAACACCCGATCGAGCTCGGCGGGAGCACCGCCCAATTGCTCCAGGATCTGCCTGCGCCCCAGGTAGATCAGCAGGCCGATCTCGCCGATCAGCATCAGCAGGACCACCACGAACAGGTTCTGCGCGACATCCAACTCATGGTTTGCTCGGGTCACTTCGGCCAGGGTCCGGCTCTCCATCAACCCGAAGAAGTCGTCCACCGGTTTCATGATCTGCGCCTTGAAGGCATGGTATTGCGGGCTGTGCACCAACGTGCGGGCCAGGGCGAGATCGGGTTCGCCGGCCACTGTGTAGTTGCCCTGGGCATCGGCGAACTTGCCCTTGACCGCGTTCATTGCCTTGACTTCGAGTTGCACCAGGCTGTCGGAATTGTTCTGCGCCTCCTGGAGCTTGGCGAATTCCTCCTCGGTGAACCCTTCTTGCTTCATCAACGTTTGCAACGCCACCGTTTCTCCATCGGGACGAGGCTGGGTATTGCCCGCGGCGACAAAGTCCCAGTAGATGCGGTGGTAGTCTTTCGGACGGGGTGCCTTACCGTTGCGAATGTCCAGGATCTTCAGATACTCGCGCTCGTATTCCGGGTTCGCCGTTACCACATAAGTACGCCCCAGACGGGTCAGGTCATCGGAGCTCTGACGCATCTCATCGGCCAACAGGTAGGACCGATAACGCTTTTCGCTGACCTCGCGAGCATCACTCGCCGATTGCTTGAGGGCCATGAAGGTATATAGCAGGCCTGCAAACGTTGCGACTATCACAACTAACGTGTACTGGATCGCTCTCGAACTGCTGGCTTTTTTCATTTTATTATTCCTGACACTGCAGATTTTTTATGCAAGAACGGCAAAAGCTAAAAGTACGGTTTTTGACAGCGCTTAATACTTGGCGAGGTAACCGCTACGCTCCTATCAATACCTTTAACCTTCCCTGAAAACCTCCCCTTCATCCTGATGCATGGTGCTCCCAACGCCGTCACTCTACGCCGAATCCTCATACTGGAAGCAGAATCGAACAAAAATCCCACACAGGTATTTCCTTATGGAAAAAACCGGAAAAACCCGTAGCGTTAGTTGGATCCAAGTTTCTTCAAGTGGTCTAAACGACATGTACAGGCATGTTGTTTTTCACCTGTAAAACAAGATCCGTATTGTTCTCTCCAAGATAATCGTCGTTGCGCCGCTTATCTTTAACCTCATTGCATTCCGCTCGTCCGGACACTGATCAATGGCCATCCCGATCCCCTTTTGGCCAACCCCGTGCTGTGAATCACAAGCACCCTCGGCAAGAATCGAACCCGGGCCTCTGACTCAGTGACCTACGCTTGCAGCAGCCCCTTCTTTGAAGCTCTTTGTCCCTTGCCCTTCAAGGGACCACCTGCCGTGCACCGAACATAAAAACCATCGCCACGCTTGGGGAAACAATTCATGGTCACGATGAAACGCATATTGAGTACCGCCGTTTGTGGACTGTCGCTGCTGGCCGGCGCGGCGCAGGCCGAGCAGCGCGAACTGCGGGTGTACAACTGGGCCGACTACATCCTGCCGTCGGTGCCCAAGGATTTCGCCAAGAACAGCGGGATCAAGGTGACCTGGGACACCTTCGACACCAACGAATCCCTGGAGGCCAAGCTGCTCACGGGCAACTCCGGGTACGACCTGGTGGTGCCGTCGAACCAGTTCCTCGATACCCAGATCAAGGCCGGGGTGTTCCAGAAGCTCGACAAGTCCAAGCTGCCCAACTGGCAACACCAGGACCCCGAGCTGCTCAAGCTGCTGGACAGCAACGACCCCGGCAACCAGTACGGCGTGCCTTACATGTACGGCACGGTGCTGATCGGCTTCAACCCTGCCAAGGTCAAGGCGGCGCTGGGCGAGAACGCGCCGGTGGACAGCTGGGACCTGGTGTTCAAGCCGGAGAACATGGAGAAGCTGAAATCCTGCGGCGTGGCCATGCTCGATTCGCCGTCGGAAATCCTGCCGCTGGCCCTGCACTACCTGGGCCTGGACCCCAACAGCCAGAACCCGCAGGACTACGAAAAGGCCAAGGCGCTGATGTTGAAAGTCCGCCCCTACGTCACCTACTTCAACTCGGCCAAATACATGACCGATATCGCCAACGGCGACATCTGCGTGGCCATCGGTTACTCCGGCAGCTTCTACCAGTTCGGCAATCGCGCCAAAGAGGCCGGCAACGGTGTGGTGGTGGACTGGCGGCTGCCCAAGGAAGGCGCGCCGATCTGGTTCGATACCTTCGCCATTCCCAAGAGCGCGCAGAATGTCGCCGAGGCCCATGAGTTCCTCAACACCCTGCTGGACCCGAAAGTCATCGCGCCCATCAGCGACTTCCTCGGTTACCCCAACGCCAACAAGGATTCGATCCCGCTGATCAACAAGGAGATCACCGGCAACCCGAACCTGACGCCAACCCGCGAAGCCCTGAAGACACTCTATGTAGTGCAGCCACTGCCGCAGAAGCTGGAACGCGTGCGGACCCGGGTCTGGACCAGCATCAAATCGGACAAATGATCCGCGCCCTCAGGCCGCCCCAGCCCGGGGCGGCGTGGGGCTCACTTCAGCTCGAACACCAGGCAGGGGTTGTCGTTCAAGCGCCCCTCGAACACCGGGGTCGCCTGCTCCAGCGGCGTTCCCGCCAGCAACGCCCGGTCCTTGCGCGCCACGATCACCCAGGCCGGCCGCGGCAACGACGCCAAGCGCGCCCGATCGTCCCGGCCGATAAACAGCGGCTGCTCGTCGCGCCCAAGGTTCATCATGTAGCGCACCGCCCAGGTGTCCTTGCCCAGGTTGAAAAACACCAGGGTGCCGCGGTTTTCCGTACGCATCTGTTCCACCTGAGTGACAAAACCCCGTGTGTCGAATTGCAGGTCCTTGGCTGGCTCGATCACCTTCACCAGCAACCACCACTGCGCCGCCAACGCCAACAGGCTGAGCAGCACCAGGCGCCGCGCCGGCGAGCCGCGCAGGCTTTGCCAGCCATGCAGCGCCAGCACCTGCAAGCCGAAAAAGACCGCGATCGTCAGCGGCAACGAAATCGCCGGCCAGTATCCGTGCTTCTGCCAGCTGTGCCGGCAGACCAGCAAGGCCACGGCACACAGCGCCGGCAACAGCGCCACCAGGCCGAGATAGAAGCGCTGTACGCCGAACAGCCAGCGCCGCGGATTGAGCAGCCCGTAAGCCGCGACCGCGGCGAACATCGGCACCATGGGCAGGATGTAATAGGCGCGTTTGAAGTGCGGCAGCGACAAGCCGAGCAAGATCATCAAGCCGCAGGCCGCCAGACGCACCAACAGCTGCACGCGCTCGTCGGTGTGTCGCGCGGGCCATAACCGGCGCAGCACGAACAGCGTCGCCAGCGCCAGCGGCACCACCGGGAAATAACGGTACAGGCTGAGCTGAAAGTAGAAGTAGAACGGCTCGCCGCTTTCGTCGAGACGCCCGCCCACCTGCATGTGATAGACCTGGCTGGCGAAGGCTTCACCGCCGCTGAACTGCGCCAATTGCATCAGCGACCACCAGCAGGCACCGAGCAGGAACAGGCCGATCGCGCCATGCACCAGCACCTTGCTGAGCAGACGCCAGCCATTGCCCGGTTCCCGGAGCGGCCCGAGCGCCCAGAAGACACAGGCCACGCCGCACACCTCGATCAGGCCCAGGGGGCCGCGAATGGCGAAGGCGACGACGAACAAAGGAAAAATCGCGTACTGGCGCCATTTCGAGCCCATCCGCTCGCCACTGTGCAGCAGGTAGAAACAGCCCAGGCACAGCAGCGAGACCATCTGGTCCAGGCACACCGAGCGCGACTTCTCCAGCAACTGCGTGGTCAGGGCCGTCAGCAGTACCGCCAGCAACGCCCAGTGGCGATCGAACGGCGCCAGCAGGCGATACAGCAGTGCCAGCACGCCGGCCGAGGCCAGCGCGGTAGGCAGGATATTGGCCAACTGGTTGGGCGCGCCGAACAGTTGGGCAAAGCCGTAGCTGAACCAGGTGGCGGTGCTCGGGTAATCCGGGTAAGGCTCGCCATAGGTCGTGGGAAACAGGCTAGCGCCGTGACGGAACATCTCCTGGAGAAACAGCCACCAGCGCCCGTCAAAGCCTTGTGCCGGCTGATCCCAGATGCCGAACGTGAACAGGAACAGGGCCAGCAGGAAGATGCCTGACATCTCGACGCGAATGCGGTGGTGGTGATCCATGGTTGATCCGTCAGAGGGTTCGCTGCCCGGAGGTTGGGCATGCCGGCTGCCATGTTGCAGCGCCAGGTCCTGAACCAGCCCTGAACAGGCTGCAAAAAAATGCCACCCGAAATACCCGCCCCTCCATCGGCGCCACTGACCAAGACCGGCCGACGCCCCACACTCTCTGATCGCCCAACCTGTCGCCCTCTGGAGGAAGGCGACCGTCGCAACCCACTCCCGATTAGCCTCCCGCCCCAAGAAACGGCAGCACATGGGCGACAAATGCCTCGGGCGCCTCTTCGGTAATGAAGTGCCCGCACCCGGGCACCCTGACCCCTTGGAGGTTCAGCGCATTGCCCTTCATCGTCAGCAGCGGCGCATCGTCGGTGGCCTGTTCGGCGCCGATGGCCAGGACCGGCATTGCCAACGGGCGGCGGGCGCGCTCGCGGTTCTGTCGGATGCTCTCGGGAATGGCCCGGTAATAGGCAAACCCGCCCCGGAGCCCGCCGGGCACCGAGTAGGCTTTGACATAGGCCTGGACCGCGACCCGCTCCTGATGGACCGACCACTTCTCGAACATGTAGCTCAGGTATTGCGCCTCCCGCCCGCTAATCAGCATCTCCGGCAGGTCCTGCAACTGATTGAACATGAAATGCCAGAGAAAGATGTTCTGCCCCGCGGGCGCGAAAATCGACGGCGCGTCGGCCAGGCCGGGAATCACCGCCTCGGTCAGCACCAGCTTCTCCACCGCCTGCGGGTAATCGCTGGCCAGGGCATAGGCCACCCACATGCCGACGTCATGCCCCACTACCGAGTAGTGGCTGTAACCCAATTCCAGCATCAAGGCATGCAGGCACGACGCCGCGGTCCCGGTGTCGTAGCCCTGCTCGGGTCGATCGGACAGGCCCATGCCAGGGAGGTCGACCGCGATCGCCCGGTACCCCTGCCCGGCCAGCGCCTGCATGACGTGGCGCCAGGTAAACCAGGTTTGCGGCCACCCGGGGATCAACAGCACCGGCCGGCCCTGACCCTCGCTGACATAGTGAATACGCCCACCGTCCACCTGCACATAGCCATGGCGATAGTCACGCCCGGCAAAAGCCTGCTGCTCGAAAAGATCCATGGTCAGCGTCCTTGATGAGAGGGCTGGGCAATGCCCAGCAGTCGGTTGAGCTGGGCCTGGTCCAGCGGAGCGCCGGCGAAGTCGTCGAAGACTTTGTCCGTCACCTGGATAATGTGCTCGTTGATAAAGGCCACGCCCTCGCGCGCGCCCTGCTCCTGGTCCTTGAGGCAGCACTCCCATTCCAGGGTCGCCCAACCGGTGTAGTCATGGAGCGCCAGCTTGGAAAAAATCCCCTTGAAATCCACTTGCCCATCGCCCAGCGAACGGAACCGCCCGGCCCTGTCGGCCCAGGGCTGATAACCGCCGTAAATGCCCTGGCGGCCGGAGGGATTGAACTCGGCATCCTTCACATGAAACATGCCAATGAACTCGTGATAGATGTCCAGGTAGGCCAGGTAGTCGAGCTGCTGCAGGACGAAATGGCTGGGGTCGAAAAGCATCTTGCAGCGTGGGTGATGGCCGACCCGCTCCAGGAACATCTCGAAGGTCACGCCGTCATGCAGGTCTTCGCCAGGGTGAATTTCGTAGCACAGGTTCACGCCCTCCTCGTCGCAGGCATCAAGAATCGGCAACCAGCGCCTGGCCAGCTCCTTGAACGCCGAATCGATCAAGCCTTCCGGGCGTTGCGGAAAGGGAAAGAAATACGGCCAGGCGAAGGAGCCGGAAAAGGTCCCCATGTCGCTGAGGCCCAGCCGGCGCGAGGCCTTGGCGGACAGTTTCAACTGTTCAAGCGCCCATTGGGTCTTGGCGCCGCTGTCGCCCCGCAGCGCCAACGGAGCGAAGCCATCGCACAGGGTGTCGTAGGCAGGATGGACAGCCACCAACTGGCCGAACAGGTGAGTGGTCAGTTCGCTGATCACCAGCCCGTGCTCGGCCAGGGTGCCGCGCACCTCGTCGCAATAGTCCTGGCTGCTGGCCGCCAACCCCACATTGAACAGGCGCTCATCCCAGGCCGGTACCTGCAACGCCTTGAAGCCCAGGTCCGCCGCCCATTCGGCGATGGCGGGCAGCGTATTGAATGGCGGCGCCGCATCACTGAACTGAGCCAGATGCAGGCTGGGGCCCTTGAGGGTTTTCATCGTTCACCTCCTATTATTTGTCGATCGACAAACAATAGAGCGACTTTCAATGCCTCGTCAATGCAGCAGCCTTGATTTTTTTGTCGATCAACCAATAATTGGCGCAGCACCCTTTGAATCGAGAGATGGACCATGGCAGGCAGACCCCGAGAGTTCGACCGACAGCAAGCCCTGCACAAGGCACGCGATGTGTTTTGGCAGCGCGGTTTCGAAGCCACGTCCATGTCCGACCTGGTGGACGCGCTAGGCATCGCCTCAGCGCGCATCTACGCGGCCTTTGGCTCCAAGGAAGCGCTGTTTCGCGAAGCCATCGAACTCTATGAGTCGGGCGACGGCGCCTTTGCCGATGCCGCCCTGGATGACGACATCAGTGCCCGCGATGCCATCGAGCGGATGCTCAGGGAAGCCGTCGAACTCTATACCCAGGCCGATCGGCCGCTGGGCTGCATGGTGGTATCCGCCGCCACCAACTGTTCGGCGGACAACGACAGCATCAGGGAATGGCTGGCCGAACACCGCCGCGACAGGACCCGCTCCATCATCGAGCGCCTGGAACAGGCCGTACGCTCCGGCGAGTTGCCCAAGCGCACCGACGTGATGTCCCTGGGCGACTGCTACGCCACGGTGCTGCATGGGTTGTCGGTGCAGGCCCGGGACGGCATCGGCCGGTCACGGCTGCTGGCGATGATTCCCATGGCCATGGCGGCCTTCGATGCGCAAACCGAAACGGCCACTTAACCCTCACCGAGCGGCCAACAATGGACAAAAAAACGGCCCGGTGGGGTCGCCGCCAGGCCGCATTCGAGTCGTTGCACGACTTACAACAAAACCGCCGAGAGCATGCCCAGCGCCCCCAGGCAACAGCCAATCAGGGTGCCGCGCCCCGGCAACTCATGGAACACCGACCAGATCACCAGCGGCTCGAGCAGCAACAGCGAAGTCACCGACACCACCGTGATCATCCAGATGTCGCCCACCGCCAGGTACCCCAGCCAATAGGCGCCGATCAGGCAAATGCCGGCGAAACACATCACCAGCACCGGAAACGCCAGCTCCGGCCACGACGTATTGCCGGTGTGCGCCAGACGGGCCGCAACCACTTCGCTGTAGATCGCGCAGAACTCGCCCAGCACCATCAGCCCTACAGCAGAAACTCCGAGTAATTCTTTGGACATATGACAAACCCCTTGGTATTGAGAGCCAGATTTTTCAGCTCCCAGGCCGCAATGGCTCCGCTGACGGAGCCGCCATGACGATGCCGAGGGGTGTGTTCCAATTCAGTGACCGTGAGGAACCTGAACATGTCCATCTCCTGCGTGGTGGGTGGTACCGGTGCCCGCTAAAGCCTCCATGGGCGATTGCGGGTCGCTATCTGTATAGGGCATTTCCGGGGCGCCCGACACGGCTTTTTTGTAGGGCATTTGTGTGCCGAGATCCCCCTCCTTGAAAGTACCCGGGTATCAAGCCACGTAGCTCGCATCCGTGATGTTATTCAACGTCTGTGCGGTGGTGGTGGCATCGGGACCTGCCACTTTAAAACCCACTGTCGCAATATTTCCCAGCAAAGAGCACTTCATCGCACTACCAATCGTTGCGATCGAAGACCCCGATGCAGACGGAATATTGAAGGAGTTCATCGAGAAGCGCGTGGAACTTGGATTGTTAACCAACAATGAGCCATTGGCTCTGGTCGTTGGGTTGCTCACGCTATTATCGAAGAACTCGGAGAAACCAAGACCTGCGATCGTTCCCAAATAGAATGACCACTCTGTGACATTCAGCGTATTACCCCTGGCCCTCAGTCCCTTCCACGAAGCGGTACCGACACCCGCTACAGCAGAAGTGGCGGTTATATCGTTATTGAGCAGATCGATATTTGTAACGGCTGCGCCTATCTGAACCCCGATATTGATAGAGGCAATGTTATTGCCAATAAATCTGCCGCGTGAAGTTTGCCAGTCGACCCCAATGGATCCGCCCGTGAGACTGTTCCCTTCGATCAAGGGTGGCTGCTTTGGCGTATTGAGTTGGGACCTGATGCCGATGGCGTTTGTGGAAAGCATCTTCACGATGTTTTTTGAAATGATGATCTGGCCGTCGTGGGCAAAACCAGTTACTGAACCGATGCTTATCGCAACGGTAAAGGAGCCTTGCAGATTATTGGAGGTCGCTATGAGCCTTTCAGTATGGCTGTTGAAGAAGATTCCCAGCTGCTGTATGCCTGTTACGTTATTCCCATAAATCAGACAGTCACTGCTCGCAACAACATTGGAGTCCGTAACCAACGGTTCCCCATTCAGGTTGATATTCGAGGATTCAACCTTGCAAAAATGCAGGACACTGTTACCGGTATTGTTGTTGATGACTCCCCCACGAGAACCCTGGGAGAAGTCTATACAGAAGCCACCAGCGCAAGACTCAAAGTTGTTGCTCGTAGCCCTGGGGCGATAACAATTAGTAGCGACCATCCCGTGAACGGTGATGTTCCGAAGATCGCAGTTTTCCATCCAGATATTGGAGCAGTACTTGGACCCTTCAGGGTCCAGGGCATATTGTCGACCACCGAGAAGCCCGATCAACTGTCCGTCCAGAATGCAGTTTTGCAGACCGATACTATCAACCGATCCGTCAGCGACCGGGTCGACGATGACCGCGGAGTAACCGCCCGTGAATTTGACGCCCGAGATTACAATATCCCTGGCGTTGACCACCCTCGAAAACGCCTGTTTGGTCGTACTGCCCCAAATCAGTTCCGAGCTTTCACCTTCTCCCGTGATGTTCTGACCAGTACTCAGTGTCAGGCCAGACGTGCGGTTCGGCTCATGTCCTCCTGGATACGAGGTAATCGGTCCGATAGGCGCCACCTTGTATCGCCCGGCCGGGATATGCACCGGCAGCCCTGTGCTGAAGCAAGCCAGATACCCGGCGGTATCGTCCGTGACGGCGTCACCCTTGCAGCCAAACTGCTTCAGGGTATAGGGCGTGGTCTGGCAGAGCTTCCAGCGAAGCGTGAGGTCATCGCCAATGATCACGCTCCCTTTGTTGTCCGGCGTAGTGGTGTCGTTCAGGTCCTGACGATAGGTACCTCCGCCGCCATCCCCCGCGGTGTAATACCCCAGCACAAACACCACTTCACTCCCGGTTGCGGGAAGTGCCTTCAGGGCTGGAATACTGTCGACAACCCGACTCGCACCACCCATTTCGTTAATGTTTTCCAGCATTTCCTTTGCTCCTTCTGATGAGGTTCTGCTGGTTTGCGAAAAGCAAAACCAAGCACAAACACTGTTTTTATATACAGTAATCGTACCCACCAAAAATAAGCAACCCCTCAATCGATACAAAAAGACGGCACCACGACGCGATGCCTAAATAAAAATAAATTCTTTATTTATCAATTAATTAAATATTAAAAGCCGCATCTTGAAGCCAATGCTCGATTGAGTACCCCCCCAATTGAGGCCCGAGTTCGAACGCGAAGGTTATGCCTGGGCCAATCTAAAGATCGTCGGACGCAGACAGGAGCATGTGCTCACCGTACGGGTCAACACAGCCCCGGACTGACTGGCGTTACTCGGCCCGGAAATTCCAGACGATCTCCACCACCCGCACGGCCAGGACCAGGTACACCAGGAACAACGCGACCTGCAGCAGCCGGTGATAAGGCAGCTTGGCCAGCCGGCGCAGGCCGTCGCTGATATTAAGCAGCATCAGCAGTGCCGACACCCCGATCAGCCCCCAGCCGGTCAGGCTGGAGCCGAACAGGCCCATGAACACATGTTGCTCGCTGTGCAGTGCGTTGCTCCCGGCGGCGAACAGCAAGGCACAGACCAGCAGGTTCTTGAAGTTGTCGAAGACCCGCGTATTCAGGTCGCCGTCCAGCAGCTCCAGATACTTTCGCCATAGTTTGCGCATGTTCAAGGCACCTATTCGGCTGCTGGGAAGAGGTGCGCCTCGGGGCCGCGCAGGCGCACATTCCAGCGTAGTGACGATTGCGGCAAAGCGCCTGGCGCCTCAGACCCGCAGGCGTACCGTCTCGAACAGCGCCCGGTCCTCTTTGCGCGACGAACGCGCGTGCCGGCGGATCACTTGCAGCAGACAATCGGTGAAACACAGCGCCGGGTTGCTGAGGGCGACGTTGCAGCGGGTGACGATGCTCAGGTGCCGGGGCTCGAACTGTTCCTGCAACGGCAACGACACCAGGCGCCCGAGAAACGGCGGCGCGGTGCTCATGATGGTCGGGCCCCAGGTGCACATGTCCGCGCGCTCGACCAGCATTTGCAGGATCGCCAGCGAATGCGCCTGGACGATGCGCCGCTCGTCGATCTGCGCACCGTGGCGCCAGAACAGATCCTGCATCAGCGCGTCGTGGCCGTCCGGGGCGTAGTTCAGGGTCCAGTCCTGGTCGAGCAGTTCATGGATCGAGCGCGCATCCTGCCGGGGGTGGCCCTGGCGCACCAGCACCGAGGTCTGATAGTCCAGCAGGGTTTCGCAGGAAAAATCCTGCGGCGCCTGGGACGGGTGCAACTGGCCGATGGCGAAGTCCATGCTGCCGTCGCGCAGCAGCGGCTGGGCCACAGCCATCAGGCTCTCGAACAGCTCCAGCCGCACCTGGGGCATGCGCTGGCGAAACTCCAGCACCACTTCCGGCAACAGGGTCAGGGCGATCCACGGCGTGACCCCGACGCACAGCCGGCCGCTGTTCTTGCCGCGCAATTGGTCCAGCTCGGCCTGGGCGTGCTCCAGTTGCTTGAGCACCAGCCGCGCGTGGGTCAGCAGCACCTTGCCGTACTCGGTGAAGTTCAGGCCGCTGGGAGTGCGGACGAACAGCGGCAACTGCTGCGCGGTTTCCAGCTCGCGCAGCGCCTTGGTCACCGCCGCCTGGGACAGGTTCAACGAACGCGCGGCGCCACGGATGCTTCCGGTCTCTGCGCTGGCGATCAAGGCTTGGAGTTGATGCAATTTCATCTGCGTGCCCAGGTGACAACTTCGGGTTGTCATCATAACCAAACTGAGCCTCCCCGGCAGCGCGAGCGATGCCTAAGATCGGCCCAACAGCGCCTCAACGATTCGCCCGACGGGTCCGAGCAGGCAAGGACCTGACCGAGGAGCCCCACCATGAACCCCCGCTACGTGCTACCCGAGATTGCCGAGCAACAGAGCGCCATGATCGCCCTGCGCCGCCAGATCCACGCGCATCCCGAACTGGGTTTCGCCGAGTTCGTCACCAGCGAGCTGGTGGCCGGGCAATTGCGCGAATGGGGTTATGAGGTCAGTACCGGCGTCGGCCGCACCGGCGTGGTCGCCACCCTGAAAAACGGCGTGGGCCGCGCGCTCGGCCTGCGGGCCGACATGGACGCCCTGCCGATCCAGGAAACCAGCGGCGTGCCCCACGCCAGCCGGATCGACGGGGTGATGCATGCCTGCGGCCACGACGGGCACACCGCGACCCTGCTGGCGGCGGCGCAACACCTGGCGCGCACGCGCCACTTCAAAGGCACCCTGCAACTGATTTTCCAGCCCGCCGAAGAGGGTCTGGGCGGCGCCCGGGCCATGCTCGACGACGGCCTGTTCGAGCGTTTTCCCTGCGACGCGGTGTTCGCGATGCACAACGTGCCGGGCCACCCCACTGGCCACCTGGGCTTCTACAGCGGCCCGTTCATGGCCTCGGCCGATACGGTGACGGTGAAGATCCTCGGCCACGGCGGGCATGGCGCGGTGCCGCACAAGGCGGTCGATCCGGTGCTGGTGTGCGCCTCGATCGTGGTCGCCCTGCAAAGCATCGTCGCGCGCAATATCGACCCGCAGGACACAGCCATCATCAGCGTCGGCGCGATCCACGCCGGGACCGTTTCGAATGTGATCCCGGCCTCGGCCGACATGAGCATCAGCGTGCGTGCCCTGACGCCCGAGGTGCGGCAATTGCTCGAACGGCGCATCACCGAGCTGGTGCACGGCCAGGCCGCGAGTTTTGGCGCCCAGGCGCAGATCGACTATCAGCACTGCCACCCGGTGCTGATCAACCACGCCGCCGAAACCGCCCTGGCCCGGGACGTGGCACGCGAATGGCTGGGCGACGACCAACTGATCCACGACCTCAAGCCGTTCACCGCCAGCGAAGACTTCGCCTTCATGCTGGAACGCTGCCCCGGCAGCTACCTGGTGATCGGCAACGGCCAGGGCGAAGGCAGCTGCCTGCTGCACAACCCGGGGTACGACTTCAATGACCACTGCCTGCCCATCGGCGCGACCTACTGGGTCAAGCTGGCCGAGCGTTTTCTCGGCGAGGGCCGGTAGCAAAGGCGCGGTAGCAGTGCTACCACCGTTGTAGATAGGCGATTAACCGAGGACACAATAATGAGAAAAACGATCGCTGCGGTTTCATGGGTTCTGTTGGCGCTCTCGGCGCATGCCGGCGCGGCCGACTGGTCGGGCAAGGTGTTGAAGCTGGGCGTCGACCCGACCTACCCGCCCCTGGAATACAAAGACCCCGACGGCAAGCTGAGCGGGTTCGGCATCGACATCGCCGAGGCCCTCTGCGCCGAACTCAAGGCCCGCTGCGTGTGGGTCGAAAGCAGCTGGGACGGGATGATCCCCGCCCTGCTCGCGCGCAAGTTCGACGCCATCGCCTCGTCGATGACGGTCACCCCCAAGCGCATGACCCGTATCGCCTTCACCGACAAGGTCTCCAACGCTCCCGCGCGGTTGATCGCCAAGCGCGGCGCGGGCCTTGAGCCAACGCTCGAATCGCTCAAGGGCAAGCGCGTCGGCGTCGAACAGGGCTCGGCCCAGGAGGCCTACGCCAAGGCCAAGTGGGGCGCCCAGGGGGTGCAGATCCTCTCCTACCAGAGCCAGGACCAGGTCTACGCCGACCTGCTCGTCGGCCGCCTCGACGCCTCGTTGCAGTCGTCGATCCAGGCCAGCTACGGCTTCCTGTCCAAACCCATCGGCAAGGATTTCGAGTTCGCCGGCGCGACCCTCGGCGATCCGGCGTTTTTCGGCGTGGGCGACGGCATTGGCCTGCGCAAGGACGACGTGGAACTGCGCGACGACCTGAACAAGGCGCTGGCGACCATCCTGGCCAACGGCACCTACGCCAGGATCAACCAGAAATACTTCGACTTCGATATCTACGGCGCCCCCTGACCGCGGCGCCGGACCCCAAGCGCGACGCCCGCCGCCAGCGCAGCGGCGTCGCGGCCTTTTCAGCTCACTCTAATAACAACAAGGGGCGCGAAATGCTTCTGGAAGGTTTTGGCCCGCAGATTCTGCAGGGCACCCTGACCACCCTCAAACTGGCCTTGTCGTCGCTGCTGCTGGCGGTGCTGCTGGGCCTGCTCGGCGCCAGCGCCAAGTCCTCCGGCAACCGGCTCCTGCTGGCGCTCGCCAGCGGCTACACCACGCTGATCCGCAGCATGCCGGACCTGGTGATCATGCTGCTGTTGTTCTTCAGCCTGCAGATGCTGCTCAACCAGCTCACCGACCGGCTGGGCCTGGCGCAGATCGACATCGACCCGTTCCTGGCCGGGGTGCTGACCCTGGCCTTCATCTATGGCGCGTACTTCACCGAGACCTTTCGCGGCGCGTTCCAGGCGGTGCCCAAGGGCCAGCTGGAGGCGGCCCGGGCCTATGGCATGAGCCGCGCCCAGACCTTTCGCAAGGTGCTGTTCCCGCAGATGCTGCGCCATGCCCTGCCGGGCATCGGCAACAACTGGCTGGTGCTGATCAAGTCCACCGCGCTGGTGTCGATCATCGGCCTGAGCGACGTGGTCAAGGCCACCCAGGACGCCGGCAAAGGCTCGATGCAGTTCTTCTACTTCACCCTGGTCGGCGGCCTGATCTATCTCGCCATCACCAGCGTTTCCCAACTGCTGCTGATCTGGCTGAGCCAGCGCTATTCGGTCGGCGTGAAGAGGGCCGCGCTATGACCGAGATTCTCCAGGAGTATTGGCAGGCGTACCTGTGGAGCGACGCCGCGCAATTGTCCGGGCTGGCCATGACCCTGTGGCTGCTGGTGCTGTCGGTGCTGATCGGCTTCACCCTGGCGGTGCCGCTGGCCCTGGCCCGGGTCAGCCGCAACCCGCTGCTGAGCGCTCCGGTGTGGCTCTACACCTATGTGTTTCGCGGCACGCCGCTGTACATCCAGTTGCTGTTCTTCTACGCCGGGGTCTACAGCCTGAGCGTGGTCCGCGCCCAGGATTTTCTCGACGCCTTCTTCCGCGACGGGTTCAACTGCACGGTGCTGGCGTTCGGGCTCAACACCTGCGCCTACATGACCGAAATCTTCGCCGGCTCGATCCGTTCCATCGCCCACGGCGAGGTCGAGGCGGCGCAGGCCTATGGCATGAGCCGCTGGACCTTCTACCGGCGCATCCTCCTGCCGTCGGCGTTGCGCCGGGCACTGCCGTCGTTCAGCAACGAAGTGATCCTGATGCTGCACTCCACCTCGGTGGCCTTCACCGCCACGGTGCCGGACCTGCTGAAGATCGCCCGCGACGTGAACTCGGCCACCTATGCGTCCTTCAGCGCCTTCGGCATTGCCGGCGTGCTCTACGCCTGCAGCGCGTTTTTCCTGATCTGGCTGTTTCGCCGCGCCGAACTGCGCTGGCTGGCCTACCTCAAGCCACAGACTCACTGATCCCTTGCGGGAGAGGCTCGCATGTACAAATTGATCGTCGAAGACTTGCACAAGAACTACGGCAGCCACGAGGTGCTCAAGGGCATCTCGCTCAAGGCCAGGGCCGGCGATGTGATCAGCATCATCGGTTCCTCCGGCTCCGGCAAAAGCACCTTTTTGCGCTGCATCAACTACCTGGAACAACCGAGCAGCGGCCGCATCACGGTCAACGCCGAGGAACTGCGCACCCGCAAGAACCGCCAGGGCGAGCTGTGCGCGGCCGACCCGAAACAGTTGCAGGCGATGCGCAGCAAACTGGCGATGGTGTTCCAGCACTTCAACCTGTGGAGCCACATGAGCGTGCTGGACAACCTCATCGAATGCCCGATGAACGTGCTCGGCATCCCGCGCGACGAAGCCGTCGCGCGGGCGCGCAAGTACCTGGACAAGGTCGGCCTGCCGGCCAAGGTCGAGCGCCAGTACCCCTCCTACCTGTCCGGCGGCCAGCAGCAGCGCGTGGCCATCGCCCGGGCGCTGGCCATGGAACCGCAGGTGATGCTGTTCGACGAGCCGACCTCGGCGCTGGACCCTGAGCTCGTGTCGGAAGTGTTGCGGGTCATGCAGCAACTGGCCGAAGAAGGCCGGACCATGGTGGTGGTCACCCACGAAATGGCCTTCGCCCGCGAAGTCTCCAACCACGTCATGTTCCTGCACCAGGGCCGGGTGGAAGAAGAAGGGCCGCCCGCCCAGGTCCTCGAACAGCCCAGCAGCAAGCGCCTGAAACAGTTTCTTTCCGGCAACCTCAAATAGAGTCCTGAGCGTCGCCGTCGGGTGTTGCCCCTTGCGCCCGGCGGCAGGGCCGCGTTCGGGCGCCAGCTCCAGGGATCGGACTGGCGCCCGGGAGCGCGGGCTCGCACGCCCAACCCAACCGGGTTGCCCCCATTCGCCGCTCTCCCGTTCACGATTTGTTAAGAATCGCCTCCGTATACTCGATCGGCCTGATTCTCCCCGGCGCAACTTCTTCGGCACTCCTTCCATGTCGCGACCCGCCCCGCTGCTGCTTCTGCTCGCCGCTCTGCTGTTTTTCTTCGCCCTGGGCAACCACCAGTTGCAGGGTTCCACCGAGGCCCGGGTCGCCGGGATCGCCATGCAGATGCACCTGGACGACGACTGGGTGACGCCCCGCCTGTTCGGCCAGCCGTTCCTGGAAAAACCGCCGCTGAGTTTGTGGCTCGACGCCAGCGCCATCCGCGTCTTCGGCGGCACGCCGTGGGCGGTGCGCCTGGCGTCGGCCTTCGCCGGCCTGTTCAGCGTGCTGTTGGTGTACGCCATGCTGCGCCGCTTTGGCCGCCCGGCGCCGGTGGCCTGGGCCGCGGGCATCATGCTGGCGACCATGGCGAGTTACTGGAGCAACGTGCGCGGGGTCGGCGAAGACGCCCTGCTCAGCCTCGGCGTGACCCTGGCCCTGCTGGCGTTTTTCCAGGCGCAGCGGCGCCAGGCCGAACAGCAGCCGGCGCCCCTGAGCTGGTTGCTGTTCGCCGTCGGCATCGCCATCGCCACCCTGAGCAAGGGCGTGCTGGGCCTGGCGATGCCGGGCGTGGTGATCTTCGCCTACCTGCTGGCCGACAGCCTGATCGACAAGCGTTTCACCTTCGGCCATTGGCTCAAGCCCGCCCTTTTGACCCTGCTCGGCCTGGTGCCGCTGCTGGTCTGGCTGGGTTTCCTCTACCAGCGCGGCGGCCTGCAAGCGCTGGGCGAAGTGCTGTGGACCAACAGCGTCGGGCGCTTCGACGGCTCGTTCGAGGAAGCCGGGCACTACGAACCCTTCTATTACTACCTGGCCAAGCTGCCCCAAGCCTTCCTGCCGTGGAACATCCTGGTCTACCTGGGGCTGTGGCACTTCCGTAAAAGCCTGGCGAAGAACCGCTACCTGCTGTTTTTCAGCCTGTGGCTGCTGGCGCAGTTCACCTTGCTGTGCCTGGCGTCGAGCAAGCGCACCGTGTACCTGATGTCGCTGACCCCGGCCGCGGCAGTGCTCGCCGCCGAGTACGGCGCGGTGCTCTACCAACGCTTGCGGCTGCGCGCGGCGGGCGCGGGTTTCTGGAGCGCCGTGGGGCGCCAGCGACGCGGCCTGGCCATTGGCGTGCTGGCGCTGGTGATAGGCAGTTACCTGGCGGCGGCGCAATGGGCCGCGCCGCGCGCCGATCGCAAGCTGTCGTTCGTGCCGCTGATCAGCGAGATCCAGGCATTCCAGGCCCAGGGCCAGCCAGTGGCGCTGTACCAGGCCAACGAACGCACGGCCGGCGCCAGCGTGTTCTATACCCAGAGCCTGCTCAAGGACGTGCAGACCGAAGCCCAGTTGCAGGAATACCTCAGTGCCGCGCCCAACCACGTAGCGCTGCTGGCAGCGCAAGAACCCCCTTCCGCGCCGCTCAAGGTGTTGAAGAAAGTCGTCGTCAGCCGCCAGGCCTACTACTTCGTCAGTTACTGACTAGCGTGCCGGCACGCTCAGGGCCGCTGTGTTTCAGCAGCGGCTGCTCCAACCGTTCCCGTCCATAAAACAGCAGCGCCGTCAGCAGGCAGACCAGCCACACCACGATGCCCGCCCAGAAGGTGTGGGACATGTAGTGCCAGCCCTGCAGCACCCGGGTGGTGCCATAGACGAAGCCCAGCAGCAGCGGCCCGTGCAGCAGCGCTTTGGCATGGCGCCAGCGATAGCGCCGGGCCACGAAGTACAGCGCCAGCAGGGTAAAACCGCCCGAGGCATGGCCGCCCGGCCAGCAGCGGCCATCGCCGGCGGTCTTCAGCAGCTCGAAGTTCTGGTACCACTCCTTGTGCTCAATCTTGCCGGCGTACTGGGTGGTTTCCACCGGGCAATACACGCTGGTGTGGCTCTTGAGGAAGTGAATCGCCCCGGTGCACAGGGCGAAGGCCACCACCACGAACAAAAAGTCCCGGCGATGGCGCGCGGTAAAGCGCAGCAGCGGTGCCACGCGGAGTTTCTCCAGCAACGCCTGGCCGCGGCCCCGCCGTTCCCCCTTGAACAGCGGCCAGAGGAATGACAACAGCAGGCCGATCACTGCCGCCTCGCCGGTCCAGTCGGGAATGATCCGCGCCCATTTGTGGGTGATCTTCTCGAACAGATGGGACTGGTCCAACGGGAAAGTCTGGCTCACCGGGTCGTAGAACAGGTCGCTGAAGGCGATGTCGATGCGGGTCATGTCGAACATCAGGAACACCAGGGCCGCGCACAGCAGCGGCAGGCCAAGGTTCCAGGTGTAAAAGCGCCACGCATCGGCGCGGGAGCGGGAAAGCGCCTGCATATTCACAGTCTCGGGCAAGGGATCAAGGACGGTTGAGGGCAACGGAACGCCAGTCGCTGGCTTCGATGAAACCGAGCATTTTCGGACGCCCGTCGAGGGTATCGGTGGAAACGAACAAGGAGGCGCCGTAACCCAGGGTCGAAGACGGCAGCTTCAGCTCCTTCTCCAACGCGTTCATGCATTCGCTGTGGGTGACCAGCACCAGGTTGCGCCCCGCCACCTTGTGCGCCAGGGCATCGCGCAACAGGTGCTGCCTGCAGTTGATCAGCCAGTCTTCGCCGCTGCCGGCCTGGCTGAACATATAACCCGCGGTCTGCACCGCGCGAGTCAGCGGGCTGTGATAGATGTCGGCCTTGGCCAGCCCCAGGTGCTCGAACCGCGCGCCGACCCCCACCGCGACGTCGCGGGCGCGGTCGGTAATGCCGTCGGGCGCATTCAGGCAGGCGGCCCTGGAATGGTCGCAACGTTCCACATGGCGGATCAGCACAATCATCTGGCCCTTGGCCCAGCCAGCGCTCAAGGCCGTGGCCCCGGGCACGTTGCCGTGGGCCAGGTCCGGCACCGCCGCGGGCTTGAGCAGGAACAACGTCAACGGCAGCACCAGCAGGGCCACCAGAGCGATCACCAGGGTATTGCGATAACGGGCAAGACGACGCGCGCCAAGCGCGGGTTTTGCCACCGGAAGACTGAGTCCTGACGCCACGTTCGAGCCGCCCCTATGAGCACCAGACATTGAAATCGAGCAGCGCAGGCGAAGCTAACCGCCGCTCATGACAATCGAGCGCACGCCTCGATCGATGGGCGAACTCTAGGCAGGAGGGCGTGGCCGCCCAGTGAAACGGATGTGAAAAAAAGCTCAATCAGCCAAGCGGCGGCAAGGGACAAATGGGGCCTGGAAAAAGCCCCAAAATGGTGCAAAAAACTAATCCGACGAAATCGTTTCAGCTATTGCCCGGGCCGCCGATACACACCTGCGAACAAATCCTTGCTGGCCAACCAATAACAACAATCTTCCAGCGATACATGATCAAGAAGCACAACGTTCCTGGAGGAATTGCATGAATAGCTGGTTCGGCAACATCAGCGTCAATCTCAAGTTAGGCCTGGGCTTCGGCCTGGTCCTGGCCCTTACCACCATCCTCGCCATCACGGGCTGGACCAGCCTTGGCGGTCTGATTGACCGCAGCAACTGGATGAGCGACATCACCCAACTCAACGCCGGGCTGACCAAGCTGCGCGTGACCCGCCTGCAATACATGCTGACCAACGGCGACGAAACCGCCGCGCAGAATGTGCAGACCACCCTGGATGCTTTCTCGGCCCAGCAGCAGAAGCTGCAGAACAGCTTCAAGAACCCGGCCAACGTCAAGCTGCTCAAGGAACAGGGCGCGACCATCGCCGCCTATCAGGACTCCCTGAACCAGATGCGCGGCGCCTACCGCAGCGCCAACGCCGCCCGCCAGACCATGAACGGCAACTCGGAAACCGCGCGCAACCTGATCAACACCATCAGCGCCCGGGTCCAGCAGATGGCCCTCAGCGACCAGCGTTTCGAGCAGTTCCAGGCCATCACCAAGGCCCGCGAGGAGTTCCTGCTGGCACGCTTCGAAGCCCGCGAATACATCTACAACAGCAACGCCGACAGCGAACGCAACGCCATCCAGCAAATGGACGCGGCCATTGCCGCGCTGGGCGACCTGGACAGCCACTTCGCCAGCACCCAGGGCGACTCCCTGCGCCAGCTCAAGGCCGCGTTGAACGATTACCGCAGCTCCCTGCTGACCTTCAAAAAGGCCGTCAGCGAAGCCGCCCAGGCGCGCAAGGAAATGACCGACCAGGGCGCCCTGATCGTCAGCCAGAGCGAAGACCTGTACCAGTTCCAGCTCGACCGCCGCGACGAAGAAAGCGTCCAGGCCCGCAGCCTGCAAATGATCAGCACCCTGCTGGCGCTGCTGGTGGGCATCCTGGCCGCAGTGATCATCACCCGCCAGATCACCCGTCCGCTGCGTGAAACCATGACCGTGGTCGAGCGCATCGCCTCCGGCGACCTGACCCAGGACGTGCGCGTCACCCGTCGCGACGAACTCGGCGTGTTGCAACAAGGCATCGGCCGCATGGGCGTGACCCTGCGCGAATTGATCGGCGGCATCCGCGACGGCGTGACCCAGATCGCCAGCGCCGCCGAAGAACTCTCGGCCGTGACCGAAGAAACCAGCGCCGGGGTCAACAGCCAGAAGGTCGAGACCGACCAGGTGGCCACCGCCATGCACGAGATGACCGCCACCGTGCAGGAAGTCGCGCGCAACGCCGAAGAAGCCTCGCAAGCCGCGGCCGCCGCCGACGGCGAAGCCCGCGAAGGCGATAAGGTAGTGGCCGAAGCCATCGCCCAGATCGAACGCCTGGCCAGCGAAGTGGTGCGCTCCACCGACGCCATGACCGTGCTGCAACAGGAAAGCCAGAAGATCGGCAGCGTCATGGACGTGATCAAGGCCGTGGCCGAACAGACCAACCTGCTGGCCCTGAACGCCGCCATCGAAGCCGCCCGCGCCGGTGAAGCCGGCCGCGGTTTCGCCGTGGTCGCCGACGAAGTGCGCGCCCTGGCGCAACGCACGCAGAAATCCACCGAGGAAATCGAAGGCCTGGTGGCCGGCCTGCAGAACGGCACCCAGCAAGTGGCCCAGGTGATGAACAGCAGCCGCAGCCTGACCGACAGCAGCGTCGACCTGACCCGCAAGGCCGGCGCCTCCCTGGAAAACATCACCCGCACGGTGTCGAACATCCAGTCGATGAACCAGCAGATCGCTGCCGCCGCCGAAGAGCAAAGCGCCGTGGCCGAAGAGATCAGCCGCAGCATCATCAACGTGCGCGACGTCTCCGAACAGACCGCCGCCGCCAGCGACGAAACCGCCGCCTCCAGCGTCGAACTCGCTCGCCTGGGCAACCAGCTGCAAATGATGGTCAGCCACTTCCGCGTCTGACCCTCGCTTTCCCCCAGGGAAAAGCCAGGCGCCCACAAGGAAGTGGGCTACCTTGCAATCCCCCGCTCACCCCTCCCGCGACACCCCCTGCCTCCCCGCCCCATCCAGCAACGCATCCACCACCGCCCGCGCCATCTCCACCGAATGAATCATCGACCAGACCAGGCCACGCTCGATGCCACTGGCACTGGTGATCTCGTCCGCCGTCTCCTCGGCACACTTGAGCAACAACGACACATGCAACAACGCCTCCTCGGCACTGACCCCGGGGCGGACGGCGAATAGCGGACGGCCGTTGCCATCGCGACAGCCGAAAGAAGTGCTGCCGGTTTCCTGCAAGGTTCCGTGCAAGGGAAGACCGGACGTGTTGTCCTGCAAAGCGTCGAGCAGTGAACGATTGGGGGATTCCAGTTCAGTGATCAGGCCGCGGCTGGGTTGAGGGATAAGCGACTCAGAAATGATTTTCTTCATGATGCAAAGCCCCTTCTTGCAAGGCAGTCGCAAGCATCACACAGAGGATAGGCGGCAGTTGCATGCAAGCCTGCAAAACCAGGAAGAAGCAAACCTGGCAGGTTCAGAAACCTCTCACACGCAACTACCATAGAAGTCCAAGCAGCCTTCTTTGATGCTTGGTACATGGGCGGATCGGGGACAATTTTTTTCATGGCAAACTCCCGGAGTCATGGAGCCGCCACAGATCGCTACCAAACGATCAGGGTGGCGGCTGTACACAGGTTGGTAGACCGGGACTCCAGGAACCCAGCGCACACAAGGTGCCCTGCGCACAGCCGCCATAACGCAACGACAGAATGGATATCTGCCAAAGAAATAGCGGCGCTCTATGCGCCTGGAAATCGCTCGGGCTACCAAACCCGGCCGCTGATTTTGCAGCGACCGGGGCAGCCTAGCCCCGAACATTCAGCAGGCACAAGACGCCAAAACCACAGAAATGTAACCCCGCGATTCTCTCGGAAACACCCTACAAATCAAAGAGAAAAACCGTACACGCCACCCGCTTTTTCGCGAGCAATCGTGCGTCGACCAGCTACTCCTACAAAGGGCGAATGCACAACGTGAGAACGCATCGATCCCTGTAGCCGCTGCCGAAGGCTGCGCAAGGACCGCAGGTCCTCCGGCGGTCTCAAGCCCCTGCGCCCGCTGCGCGGTCGTACGCAGCCTCGCAGGCTCGGCAGCGGCTACAGGGTTCCGCGCCGACCGGTAGGTCGCGCCAGCGCCGCTTTTGATCTTGATCTACCTGCCCCTTCGGCAGGCCGAGTGGAGGCGTTCATCAGGGGGATGGCGCGCAGCGCCCCTCGACGCAGTCGAGGACATCGCCGGCGGCGATGCCCCCTGATGAATGCCGGAACGAGGGAACCCGAGCGCAGCGAGGGCCGTACGCGGGGGCAAGCCCTTTTGGTTACTTTTATGGCGTTTGATAAAAGTGACCCGCCGTAAGGGCGGAACCCTAAGCCGCCATGACCGCAGCAATGGATATGTACCCCGTCCAAAAAATGCAGCGCCAAACCGGACGCCATCGCGAGCAAGCTCGCTCCTACAGACGTCAGCCAAAAGTGACCCGCCGTAAGGGCGGAACCCTAAGTGGCCGTGACCGCAGCAATGGATATGTACACCGTCAAAAATACGCAGCGCCAGAACGGACGTCATCGCGAGCAAGCTCGCTCCTACAGAATCCGGCGTACTCGATTTACTCAATCCGCCAAATCCGCACCGTCGCACTCTCCAACTCAAGCGACCACTCCTCTTCCGACAACCGCAGCCGCCGCAGCGTCCCCCCCATCTCCGTCTCAGCCACATAATCCTTGGCAATCACCAAAATCAGAAACTTGTTCCGCACCCCCACCATCCGCTGCAACCGCCCCAGATCAGCAAACACCGACCACACCACGGACTCCTGCGGATCGACCTGCGGAAACCAGAGTCGCCCCTCGCCATCCTCTCGCAGCACTGAGCGAGTCTCGCCCATGCCCTTGCCCATCAGGCACTTGGGAAACGACACATCCCCCAGGCATTTCACCTCGGCGGCCATGTCCAAGTCTTCCGTGTACAGATCGACTTTGGTCCGCCCTCCGGCGTTGCCGCCAGTCCAGATATCCGGATGACCCTGCTGCCAGGCATACAGGCTGAGCTCCGCCTGAATCCAGTGCTCCCGGCAATCGGCCAGTTCCAGGACCTGCGCCATGCGCTCACTGATTGCGTCAAACGCCCCGAGAAAAACCTCTGGCCATACAGGTGTCGTATTCATCTTTGGATTCCGTTCCTGACGTTGTGAGAGGAGCACTGTTCAAGCCCCTCAAGAATTTTCTCGCCTCTTATAAATCGGCTGGCGACCCATCGTCTTGAACCGTAGCAATGGATAGAGTCCCGTCCGGAAGATGCGGCGCCAGGGCGGACGCCATCGCGAGCAAGCTCGCTCCTACAGGGAAAGGCGAATACCCGGACAGCCACGGCAAGACCAGCGTTGCACCCAGGACCGCGGGCCTTTACCTTAACGTCAAAAAGCGCGCCCACCGCCAGGAACCCCCGCATGCAGCCCCTTGGCTACACCTCGGTCCCACCGCTGCTCAAATACCTGCGCCACGCCGAACACCTCGGCCTGCCCACCGCCCCCGCGCTGGACGCCACCGGCATCGGGGCCGAGCAACTGAACGACAACAGCCTGCGCCTGCCCGTCGAGGTCCACGAACGCCTGCTGGGGTATTTCTGCCAACACTCGGGCGACCCGCTGTTCGGCCTCAATGCCGCTCGCTACGTGCTGCCCAACTCCTGGAGCGTGCTCGGTTACATCACCATGAACTGCGCGACCCTGGGCGAGGCCATGAGCCGGATCATGCCGTTCGAGAAACTGGTGGGCGACATGGGTGTCAGTCGCGTCGAGATGACCGAACAGCAGGTGCGGCTGATCTGGAACTGCCGCCTGCGGCCCTCCGACACCCGCCGCCAACTGGTGGAAAACGTGCTCGCCTCCTGGCTGCTCTACGCCCGCTGGATCGCCGACACCCAGCTCTCGCCGAGCGCCGTGTGGTTCGAGCACCCGCTGCCGGTCGGCACCACACTGGCGCAATACGAGGCGTTTTTCGGCTGCCCGGTGTTGTTCGAGCAAAGCGGCTCGGCCCTGCTCGCGCCGCTGGATTACCTGCAACTGCCGCTGCGCCAGGCCGACGCGCAATTGCTGCGCACCCTGGAAGAACATGCGATGAGCCTGATGGCGTCGCTGGAAGAAGCGCCGCTGGCGCTGCAAGTGAAAAACGCCCTGCGCCGGCTGCTCAAGGAAGGCTTGCCGCGCAAGGAACAGGTGGCCGAGCTGCTGGCGATGTCGGTGCGTACCCTGCAACGCCAGTTGCAGCAGGCCGGCACCTCCTACCAACAGATCCTCGACGACCTGCGCCAGGAACTGGCCGAGCATTACCTGCTGCACAGCGACCTGGCGATCCACGACATTTCCCATTATCTGGGCTTTACCGAACCGCGCTCGTTCCATCGGGCCTTCAAGAGCCGGACGGGGATGACGCCGGGGGAGTTTCGCCAGCACCAGCGGCCCCGCCCTTCCCTGTAGGAGCCAGCTTGCTGGCGATCCGGACGGCGCGGTGTCTCAGGCAGGACGCCATCGCGAGCAAGCTCGCTCCTACAGGGGTGACGAGGCGTTCCGAAGGCCTTGGCTCAGACGCTGATGGCGTTGGTGAACACCAGGCGATTGCCGAACGGATCGACCACCGTCAGGTCCTGGCTGCCCCAAGGCGTGGCCTCGATCCCCGGGTGGGAAAAACGGTAGTTCTTGGCCTGCAACTGCTGCTGGAAGGCTTCCAGTTCGTCGGTCTCGATACGCAGCGCCGCGCCCGGGGTGCAGTCGCCGTGATGCTCCGACAGGTGCAGCACGCACGCCCCGCGCGACACCTGCATGTACAGCGGGAAGTTGTCTTCGAAGCGGTGCTGCCAGTCGAGCGCGAAACCCAGGAAGCCGACGTAGAATTCCAGCGCCTTGGCTTCGTCGAAGATCCGCAGGATGGGGGTGGTTTTGCCGAAGCTCATTGCGCGACTCCCTGATCAAAGATGCATCACAGTACAACACGTGGATGTCAGCGCTTCGGCCCGACGCTCATTTTCTTTAATATCATTGAGCCATCATTGTGGCGAACTCACCATTCAAGCCTTGAAGCCATCGCGCAGATCCCCTTCCCGCGCCAGGAAACGCCCTTCCCTGCGGCCGTTGGCCTGACCCTCGGCGTAGCTGCGCACGCCATTGACCCACACGCCCTCGATACCCTCGGCCGCCTGTTGCGGGCTTTTGAAATCGGCCACGTCGCGGACCCGCGCCGGGTCGAACAGCACCAGGTCGGCCCAGTGCCCTTCGCGGATTTCGCCGCGCTGCTTGAGACCAAAGCGGGCCGCCGACAGGCCGGTCATCTTGTGCACCGCGGTGTGCAGCGGAAACAGCCCGAGGTCGCGGCTGAAATGCCCGAGCACCCGCGGGAAGGCGCCCCACAGGCGCGGGTGGGGAAACGGGTCTTCCGGCAGGCCGTCGGAACCGATCATCGACAGCGGGTGGGAGAGGATGCGCCGCACATCGGCCTCGTCCATGCCGTAGTACACCGCGCCGGCCGGTTGCAGGCGCCGCGCGGCGTCGAGCAGGCTGGTGCCCCATTCGGCGGCGATGTCCATCAGGTCGCGCCCGCCCAGTTCCGGGTGCGGAGTGGACCAGGTGATGGTGATGCGAAACGCGTCGGTGACCTGTTTCAAATCGAGGGTCGAGGAACTGGCCGCGTAGGGGTAGCAGTCGCAGCCCACTGGATGGTCCTTGGCCGCTCGCTCCAGGGAGGCCAGCAACTGCGGACTGCGCCCCCAGTTGCCGGCGCCCGCGCATTTGAGGTGGGAGATGATCACTGGCGCCTTGGCGTGGCGGCCGATCTGGAAGGCTTCGTCCATGGCCTCCAGCACCGGCTCGAATTCGCTGCGCAGGTGGGTGGTGTACACCGCGCCGAACGCCGTCAGCTCTTCGGCCAGTTGCAGTACTTCGTCGGTCTCGGCCGAGAAGGCGCTGGCGTAGGCCAGGCCGGTGGATAACCCCAGGGCGCCGTCTTCCAGGCTGGCGCGCAGTTGCTCGCGCATGGCGGCGATTTCATCTGCCGACGCCGTGCGATACAGGTCGTCCAGGTGGTTGCTGCGCAGCGCCGTATGGCCGATCAGCGCAGCGACGTTGACCGCCGGTTGCGCGGCGTCCACCGCGTCGCGGTAGTCGCGAAAGCGCGGGTAGACAAAGGCGGCCTGGGTGCCCAGCAGGTTCATCGGGTCCGGCGGATCGCCGCGCAGGCTGACCGGCGAGGCGCTGATGCCGCAGTTGCCGACGATCACCGTGGTCACGCCCTGGCTGAGCTTGGGCAGCATCTGCGGCTGGCGGATCACCACGGTGTCGTCGTGGGTGTGCACGTCGATGAAACCCGGCGCCAGCACCTGGCCGGCGGCGTCGATTTCGCTCTTGGCCCGGGCCTCTTTCAAGTCGCCGATGCGCGCGATGCGGCCGTCGAGCAGCGCCACGTCGGCGGGGTAGCCGGGGGTGTCGCTGCCGTCGATCACCAGGGCGTTGCGGATCAGGGTGTCGTAGAGC
Organism: Pseudomonas chlororaphis; assembly: GCF_001921865.1. Taxonomy (GTDB): domain Bacteria; phylum Pseudomonadota; class Gammaproteobacteria; order Pseudomonadales; family Pseudomonadaceae; genus Aquipseudomonas; species Aquipseudomonas chlororaphis_D. The sequence continues at coordinate 101,412 of NZ_MSCT01000005.1, read as the reverse complement.
ATGTCAGTCTCCCAGCGGCAGGCAATCGTCGCCGCCGCGGTAATCGTCCAGGGCCAGTTTGATCCGGCGCAAGCGTTCCTGGTTGTCTTCGGGCAGCGCCAGGGCCAGCTCGGTGGCCAATACGTCGATGGCCAGCAGCATGCCGTAGCGCGCGGCGGTGGGTTTGTAGATAAAGGAGGTCTCGGCGCTTTGCAGCGGCAGCACCACGTCCGCCAGTTCGGCCAGCGGCGAGTCGGCCAGGGTGATGGCGAGCACGCTGGCGCCGTAGCTGCGAGCCAGTTCGACGGTCTCCAGCAGCTCGGGGGTGATGCCGGTCAGCGAACAGGCGATCAGCGCATGTTGCGGGCCCAGGGCCGCGGCGGTCACGCGCATCATCACTGGGTCGTGGCAGGCGGCGATGGGGTAGCCGAGGCGCACCAGGCGCACCTGCAACTCGTCGCTGCACAGGGTGGAGCAGCCGCCCATGCCGAAGGCGTGGATCATCTGCGCCTTGCCCAGCAGGCGGACCGCGTCGCGAAAGCGCGACTCGTCGAACCCGGCCAGGTGGCGATGCAGGGTCGATTCGATGTCGCCGACGATCTGCCGGTAGAACCCCGATTGTTCCGGGGTGCCCGCGGGGTCGAGAAAACGGCTGCCGACCCCGCTGGCCTGGGCCAGCTGCAGGCGCAGGTCGCGCAGGTCGCGGCAGCCCACGCTGCGGGCGAAACGCGACAGCGTGGCGGCGCTGACTTCGGCCTGCTGCGCCAGGTCTTCCAGGCTGGCGGAGGCGGCGAAACCGACGTCGTCGAGCATCAGCCGGGCGATGCGGCCTTCGCCGGCGCTGAACGAATCCTGGCGGGAGCGGATCTGGTAGAGGATGTCCATAAACGGCACCTGGGCTCAAAGCAATTGGGCAAGACCGACAGTCAGGGCGAAGGCGACCAGCGAGATCAGGGTCTCCAGCACCGTCCAGGTCTTGAAGGTCTGGGCAACGGTCATATTGAAGTATTCCTTGATCAGCCAGAAGCCGCCGTCGTTGACGTGGGAGAAGATCACCGAGCCGGCGCCGGTGGCCAGCACCAGCAGTTCCGGGTGCGGATAGCCCAGGCCAAGGGCCACCGGCGCCACCACGCCCGAGGCGGTGGTCATGGCCACGGTGGCCGAGCCGGTGGCGATCCGCATCAGCGCGGCGAACAGCCAGCCCATCAGCAGCGGCGACAACTGGAATTCATGGGCCAGGCCGACGATCTGGTCGGTGACCCCGGCGTCCACCAGGATCCGGTTCAGGCCGCCGCCGGCGCCCACCAGCAGGGTGATGCTGGCGGTCGGCGCCAGGCATTCGTTGGTGAACTTGAGGATCGACTCGCGGTTGAAGCCCTGGGCCAGGCCCAGGGTCCAGAAGCTCAGCAGGGTCGCCAGCAACAGGGCGATCACCGAGTTGCCGATAAACAGCAGGAACTGGTTGAAGCCGCTGCCCGGGGTGGAAATGAGGTTGGCCCAGCCGCCGATCAGCATCAGCACCACCGGCAACAGGATGGTGGCCATGGTGATTGAGCAACTGGGCAGGCGGGTGCGCGGTTCGCGTTCGATGAACTGACGCTCCAGCGGGTTTTCCGCCGGCAGTTGAATACGCGGCACGATGAATTTGGCGTACACGGGGCCGGCGATGATCGCCGTGGGAATGCCGATCAGGATCGCGTAGAGCAGGGTCTGCCCCACCGAGGCTTGATAAGCCTGCACCGCCAGCATCGCTGCCGGGTGCGGCGGCACCAGGGCATGCACCACCGAAAGGCCGGCGACCATCGGCAGGCCGACCATCAGGATCGACACGCCGACCCGCCGCGCCACGGTAAAGGCGATCGGCACCAGCAACACGAAACCGACCTCGAAGAACAGTGGCAGACCCACCAGGAAAGCGATGCAGACCATCGCCCAATGCGCGTTGCGCTCGCCGAAACGGTCGATCAGGGTCCGCGCCACCTGCTCCGCCCCGCCGGACTCGGCCATCATCTTGCCGAGCATGGTGCCCAGCGCCACCACCAGGGCGATGTGCCCGAGGGTCTTACCGACACCTGCCTCGTAGGCACCGACCACGCCGGACGGCGGCATCCCGGCCATCAGCGCCAGGCCCAGCGAAACCAGGGTGATGACAATGAACGGATTGATCCGATAACGCGCGATCAGGACGATCAGCGCAATGATGGCAATGGCGGCATAGCCCAACAGCCAATAGCCCGATGCAGGTGTCATGCGGTACTCCTCGAAAAAGGGTCACGTCGAATGTTTGTGAAACTCATTAATCATTTAATGAAAGAGTTTTCAAACCGCATGAAAGTAACTTTCGTGGAGAGACACGCTTTGTCGCGGATAGATATGTCGTGTCGCGAATAATGAAAATCGACCCGCCGTATTTTCATCGACTCCAGCGGCCAACAACCTCCTACAGGGATCAGGCATTGGTCGGAATCAGGCGCTGAACAGCGGATTGGCGTAATCGGCCAGCTTGCCCTGGATAAAGTCGAGGAAGCACTGGATGCGTAGGGCCAGTTGCGAGTTGCGGTAGTACACCGCGTTGATCGGCTGGCGATAGCCGCTGTTGAACTCGGCGAGGATCGGCGTCAGGCGCCCGGCGCGGATGTCGTCGATGGTCATGAAGTGCGACAGGCAGGCAATGCCCTGCCCTTCCAGCGCCAAATGGCGCACCGTCTCGCCGCTGGAGGCGCTGATGCCCGGCTGGATCGGCCAGCGGTCGCCGTGCACGTGGCGCAGCGGCCAGTGGTTGAGGCTTTCGGTCTGGGTGAAACCGAGCAGGGTGTGCTCGTTGAGCGCGGCCACGGTGGCCGGCGTGCCGTGGCGCTCCAGGTACGCGGGGCTGGCGAGGATATGCAGCGGGCTGCACCCCAGGGAACGCGCATGCAGGGTCGAATCCGCCAGGGTGCCGATACGGATCGCGATATCGGTGCTCTGCTCCAGCAGGTCGATGATCAGGTCGTTGCTGTTGAGCTCCAGCTGGATATCCGGGTACAGGCTACGGAACTCGGCAACGTAGGGCACGATAGCGTGCAGCATGAACGGCGAGGCAGCGTTGATGCGCAGGCGTCCGGACGGGGTCTGCTGGCGGGACGACAGGCGCTCTTCGAGTTCGTCCATCTGGTCGAGGATCAGCTTGGCCTGCTCGAAGAAGTACTTGCCCTCTTCGGTCAGGTCCATGCGCCGGGTGGTGCGGTTGATCAACGTGGTGTCGAGCTTGCTCTCCAGGCGCGACAGCGTGCGGCTGACCGCCGACGGCGTCTGGCCCACCTGCTCGGCCGCCGCGGAGATCGAACCGCACTCGATGACGCAGACGAAGATCTGCAGTTCGTCGGATCTGGCTTTCACGTAAGTCCTCTGTATCGGTTGGCTGGCCATGCACCTGTAGCCGCTGCCGCAGGCTGCGATCGCCACCGAAGGGGGCGCAAGGCCGTGAGATCGCTGAAGGCCTTCGGCAGCGGCTACAGGGGTTACATCGTGCATACGGCGCAAAAACCGATAGTAGCCGGATTTACGCCGGCAGGTTGAACACCGCCTTGAGGTGTTCTTCGTAACGCTTCACATCGTTGTCGATGTCCGGGCGCTTCATCACGTCCACGCAGAGGAAGGTCGGCAAACCGCACATACCAAGGAACTGGTTGGCCTTGTGGAACGGGAAGTACACCGCGTCCACGCCCTTGGCCTCGAAGAAGTCGGTGGGGTCGTCGAACGCCTGCTGTGGCGCGTTCCAGGTCAGCGACAGCATGTACTGCTTGTCGTGGATCAGGCCGCCGCTGCCGTATTTCTGCGAAGCGTCGGAACGGGTGCGGCCGTCGCTGGCGTAGAGGCTGCCGTGGCCTTCGGTGAAGACTTCGTCGATGTACTTTTTCACGATCCAGGGCGCGCCCATCCACCAGCCCGGCATCTGGTAGACGATCACGTCGGCCCAGAGGAACTTGGCCACTTCTTCCTGGATGTCGTAGCCCTCGTCGATGTGGGTGACTTTCACGTCCACCCCGCCGCGGTCCAGCACCGCCACCGCAGCTTCATGCAGGGTCGCGTTATAGCGACCGTCGGAGTGGGCGAATTTCTTGCCACCGTTGAGCAACAGCACTTTTTTCATGGGTCCGGCCTCATCAGGAACGACCCCTTTGGCGCTGCGAGGCAGGACCGGGTCGAGAAGTTTGAAAACGATGGGGCGCAGAATATCGGCGAAAGACGATATGAATAAGCGCGGTTCAGGCAAAAAACTTTTGACCAATCGGCACGAATTGGTAATGGATTCGTGCCGTAGAATTTTTCAACCTCCCCCTTCCTGGAACCGCACCATGTCCCAACAGCACGGTTTTATCCTTCACGCCAAGACCCGCCCGGAAATGTCCGAGGCCTTCGAGACGCTGTTTCGCGCCTACGTCGAACCCAGCCGCGCCGAACCCGGCTGCATCGAATACCACATGCTGCGCGACCAGCAGGACCCGAGCCTGTTCATCTTCTACGAGATCTGGGCATCCCAGGCGCATCTGGACGTGCACTCCAACCTGCCGCACATGAAGGCGTTCTTCGACAAACGCATGGATTACCTGGAGCGCGACTTCGATATCCGCCGTATCGATATGCTCAGCCCGTCCTCGGCTAGCCGCTGATCAGCAAGTGACCGCCCAGCAGCCCCAGGCCGCTGAAAAACACCCGCTTGAACAGCACCGCGCTGATGCGCTGGCGCAACACCTGGCCCAGCCACATGCCGAGCAGCGCGGGAGCCAGCGCCAGCAGCGAGGCGCCGAGCTCGCCGCCGCCCAGGGCGCCGCGCCCGTACAGGCCGGCCGCCAGGGCCAGGGTCGAGACGGTGAACGACAACCCCAACGCCTGCACCAACTCGTCCTTGCGCAGCCCCAACGCTTGCAGATAAGGCACCGCCGGAATCACGAACACCCCGGTGGCCGAAGTGACGACGCCCGTTACCAGGCCACAGGCCGGGCCCAGCCAGGTTTCCAGGCGCGGCGGCAGGCGCAGGGTCGGCAGCAGCAAGCCGCTCAGGGCATACAGCAGCAGCGCCGCCCCCAACGCCCGCACCACCCAATGCCCGCCGTCGATCCCCAGCCACAGGCTGCCCAGGCCGGTGCCGAGGCAGATCGCCAGCAGCATCGGCCACAAGCGCTTGAGCAGCCCCCACAGGTGCCCGCCGAACGCCAGTTGCCAGACATTGGTTAGGGTCGCGGGAATGATCAGCAGCGCCGCAGCCTGCGTTGGTGCCATAGCCAGGCCGAGCAAGCCCATGGCGATGGTCGGCAGGCCGAGGCCGATCACGCCCTTGATCATGCCGGCCACGACGAAAGTCCCCAGCACCAGCAGGGAAAGGGCTAAACCGAGGTGTTGATAGAACGCGAGAGAGGTATTCATGGCGCCATCCTGCGCCCGCGGCGGCGGGCTGAAAATCTGCCATATACTGAGGCAGCCTCTTGTTTAGGCAGAGGCTTGAGATTTTCAGCGGCTGTTATGGCCCTATCGCGAGCAAGCTTGCTCCTACAGAAGAACGCGTCCCCTGTAGGAGCGAGCTTGCTCGCGATAGCCGCAACGCGGCGCTATCAAGGACACCTCTAATGCACTTCGACCTGACCGACCTGCGCCTGTACCTGAACATCCTCGACGCCGGCAATATCACTGCCGGCGCCAGCCGCAGCCACCTGTCGCTGGCCGCCGCCAGCGCGCGAATCCGGGCGATGGAGGCGTCCCTGGGCGCCGAGTTCCTGCACCGCGGCCGCCGTGGCGTGAGCCCCACGCCCGCCGGCAAGGCCCTGGCCCAACACGCGCGCAGCCTGCTGCGACAGGCCGAGCACCTGCAACAGGAACTGGCCGAGTACGCCCAGGGCGTCAAAGGCCAGGTGCGCCTTCTGTGCAATACCACGGCGATCACCGAATACCTGCCGGAGCCGCTGGCGGACTTTCTCTGCCGCCACCCCAACCTCGATATCGAGCTGCAGGAACTGCCCAGCCTGCGTATCACCCATGCGTTGCGCCAGGGCGCGGCGGACCTGGGCATCGTCTCCGACGCGGTGGAAACCCAGGGCTTGCAGACCCGGCCGTTTCGCGACGACCCGCTGGTGCTGGTCCTGCCCGTCGGGCATCCCCTGGCCCAGGCCGAGCGGCCTGGTTTCGCCGAGACCCTGCCCTACCCCTATGTCGGCCTGGCTGCCCACAGTGCGCTGGCGGGCTACCTGGAAGAACAGGCGCTGCACCTCGGCCTGCGCATGCACATCCGCATCCGCGCCGAAGGTTTCGACGCAGTACTGCGCATGGTCGCCCGCGGCGCCGGGCTGGCGGTGGTGCCGCAAGCGGCGGTCGAGCGCTGGCCGCAGCCGCGCGCCTTCCGCTGCGTGGCGCTGAAGGAGGACTGGGCGCAACGCAAACTGCTGCTGTGCGCGCAAGATTTTGCGCAGTTGCCGGCCTACGCCAAGGCCTTGCTGGAAGCCCTGAGGGCCCTGTAGGAGCGCAGCTTGCTCGCGATAGCGTTCGGCGCAACGCTGCGGTGGATGGCCGCTACGCGGATCGCGAGCAAGCTGCGCTCCTACAGGTTTTTAATCAGACCTTGGACAGCGCGCCCGCCGCCCGGGGCTTCCTGAAGAACAGCCCGTACACCAGGGTCAGGATCACCAGGAACGGCACGCCGAACACCAGGGTCATCTTGAACGCCTCGGTGAAGTAAGTGGTAACCATCACCGCGCCCATCAACACCAGCCCCAACAACGTGCTCCAGGGAAACAGACGCATGCGGAACGACAACTGTTGTTCACCATGGCGCTGGTGGTAACGACGGAAGCAGTAGTGAGTGAGAAAGATCATGAACCAGGTGAAGATCGCGCCGAACATCGAGATCGCCATCATCAGGGTGAACGAGCTTTCCGGGTACAGCACGTTGACCAGGGTCGCCAGGGCGATGCCCGAACTGGACAGCAGCAAGGCATTGAGCGGGATGCCGCTCTTGCTCAGCGTGCCCATGGATTTGGGCGCATAGCCGCCTCGGGACAGGCTGAACATCATGCGCGTGGTGATGTACAGCTGGCTGTTCATCGCCGACAGCGCGGCGACCAGGATCACGAAGTTCATCACCCCGGTGGCACCGGGAATGCCCAGGGTCTGCATCACCGTGACGAACGGGCTTTGCGCCTTGCCGGCCTGGGTCCAGGGCACGATGGCCAGCATCAGCGCCAGGGTCAGCAGGTAGAACACCACCAGCCGCACGATGGTCGCGCGAAAGGCCTTTTTCACCGCTTGCTGCGGGTCCTCGGCTTCGCCGGCGGCCACCGCGATCATCTCCACGCTCAGGTAGCTGAAGATCGAGACGATCACCGCGATCCACATGCCCTCCATACCGTTGGGGAAAAAGCCGCCGAAGGCCGTGTAGTTGTGCAAGCCGTAGTCGGCGTTGCCGGAGCCGAACACCACGTACACCGCGAGGAGAATAAAGCCGACGATGGCGGCGATCTTGATGGTCGAGAACCAGTACTCGAAGTTGCCGAAGGTCTTCACGCTGATGGCATTGAGCAGGATCAGCACGCTGGAGAACGAGACGATCCACACCCATTCCGGCACGTGGGCGAACCAGTACTTCATGTACATGGCGATGGCCGTGACCTCGGCGCCGACCGCCAGGACGATGGCCGCCCAGTAGGCGTAGCGCACCAGGAACCCGGCCAGCGGGCTGATGTAGAACTCGGCGTAGGCGCCGAAGGAGCCGGAAGTGGAATGGGCCACGGTCATTTCCGCCAGGCAGCCCATCAGCAGCAAGGTGATGAGCGCGCCGATGGCGTAGCTGAGCAGTACGCTGGGGCCGGCGTAACCGATGGCGTAGGCGCTGCCCATGAACAGCCCGGTGCCGATCGCCCCGCCGATGGCGATCATGCTCATCTGCCCGGCCGTGAGCTGGCGGCGCAAGCCCTGTTCGCGATGGGAGATCGCGGCGAAACCCTGGTTGGTATTGGTCACGTGTGTGAGCCTCTTTTATTGTTATTGGCACGCTGTAACGTCGAACATTCCTGTAGCCGCTGCCGCAGGCTGCGATCGACTGCGCAGCAGGCGTAAACCGATGTCCGCGGTGTCACTGGAAAACCGCGCCCATCGGCTTCACGACGACTTCGTCGCCGAACGCCGCCTGCGGCAGCGGCTACAGGTATCGGGTTGCTGTGTTCAGGTCACGCTGTGGCGAATCTGGAACTGCGGCTCGGCCCAGGTTCGCTGGTCGAGGATTTCGCCGAGGATCTCTACCGCGTCCCAGACTTCGCTGAAGCGGGTGTACAGCGGCGTGAAACCGAAACGCATGATCCGCGGCTCGCGGTAATCGCCGATCACGCCTCGGGCGATCAAGGCCTGGATCACCGCGTAACCTTCGGGGTGCTCGAAGCTGACATGGCTGCCGCGCCTGGCGTGTTCGCGCGGGGTGACCAGCGTCAGGCCGTGGGCCGCGCAGCGCTGTTCCACCAACTCGATGAACAGGTCGGTCAGCGCCAGGGACTTGCGCCGCAGGCTGGCCATGTCGGTCTGCTCGAAGATCTCCAGGCCGCACTCGACCATGGCCAGCGAGGTGATCGGCTGGGTGCCGCACAGGTAACGGGCGATGCCGCTGCTGGGCTGGTATTGCGCGTCCATGTCGAACTGCCGCGCATGGCCGAACCATCCGGCCAACGGCTGCTTGACCAGGTCGCAGAGCGCCGGCGAGACCCAGGCGAACGCCTGCGAACCCGGCCCGCCATTGAGGTACTTGTAGGTGCAGCCGATGGCGTAGTCGGCGCCGGCCTGCTTGAGGTCCACCGGCACCGCGCCGGCGGAATGGGCCAGGTCCCAGAGGCTCAGCGCGCCGCATTCGTGGGTCAGCGCGGTCACCGCCTGCATGTCGTGCATGTAGCCGGTCTTGTAGTTGACGTGGGTGAGCATGACCACCGCGACGTCGTCGCCGATGGCCTGGGGCAGCTCCTCGGGGCCGTCTACCAGGCGCAGGGAATAACCCTGCTGGAGCATCTCGACCAGGCCTTCGGCGATGTACAAATCGGTGGGAAAGTTGCTGCTCTCGCTGACGATCACCCGCCGCTGCGGCGCCTTGAGCGCCTGCACGCGCAAGGCCGCGGCAAGCACCTTGAACAGGTTGATCGAGGTGGTGTCGGTGATCACCACTTCGTTGGCATCGGCGCCGATCAGCCGCGCCAGGCGGTCGCCCAGGCGCTGCGACAGGTCGCGCCAGCCGGCGCTGTTCCAGCTACGGATCAGGCCGTTGCCCCACTCTTCGGCAATCACTTGCTGCGCGCGTTGCAGTGCCGCCACCGGGCGCGCGCCCAGGGAGTTGCCGTCGAGATAGATCACCCCGTCGGGCAGCGCGAACTGGTCGCGCAGCGGCGCCAGCGGGTCTTGGGCATCGAGGGCCAGGCAGTGGTTTCTTGTTGTCATGGGCGTTCCTGTTTTCGCTGGGCAGGCGACAGCGCACGCAATACCCGAAGGGCATCGGTGCCTGCACGGTGAGGAAAATAATGAACGAAGCCTTGGAGAATTTTCATGCAAAATGCGCTACGAGTGCGGCACAGCCTCGAAGATTATTCGACTACAACTTAAAAAAACGCGGATAAATGCCAACCATGATTCTCGACTCGACAGACCTGCGCCTCCTGCACTTCCTGCAACAGGACGGCCGCATCAGCAACCAGGAGCTGGCGGAAAAAGTCGCCCTCTCGCCCTCGGCCTGCCTGCGACGCCTGCGCCTGCTGGAGAGCGAAGGCATCATCAGCGGCTATCGCGCGGTGCTCGACGCCGAGCGCCTGGGCGTCGAGCTGGAGGCGATCGTCCATGTCTCGCTGCGCCAGGACGTGGCCGACTGGCACGAGACCTTTATCAAGAAGCTCCAGCAGTGGCCGGAAGTAGCCAGCGCCTATGTGATCACCGGCGCCAGCAACTATGTGCTGCGGATCCAGGCGCGCAACCTCAAGCACTTCTCGGATTTCATCGTCAATCACCTGAACCGTACGTCCGGGGTCACCGACATCCGCTCGGAAATCATCCTGCAGAAAATCAAGGAACAGGACGGCCTGCTGGACCTGGTGCTGCGCAAGTAGCGCGCCTCAAAAACCGCCCAGGCGCCGCGCGTCGTGGCGCTGCAAGGTGACGCTGGGCGGCTCGTCGAACAGCTTGCGGTACTCCGCGGAGAACCGCCCCAGGTGGCTGAAGCCCCAGCCCAGGGCGATCTCGGAAATGGTCCGCGCCGAGCCGTGCTCGAGGATTTCCTGGCGCACCGCGGTGAGCCGGTATTTCTTCAGGTAGGCCATCGGCGACAGGGCGAAGTACTTCTTGAACGCCTCGAACAGCTTGAAGCGCGACACCCCGGCGGCGGCTTCCAGGTCCTCCAGGCACAAGGGCTCGCGGGCGTTGGCATGGATGTACTGGCGGGCGCGGAGCAGGTAGTGGGGCAACTTGACCTCCAGCACCTCGCGCAACTGCGCCGAGTAGTTGTTCGGCTGGGCGAGGATCAGGCCCTTGATCAACGAGCTTTCCAGGTCGCGGGTAAACGCCAGTTGTTCGTACAGCTCGCTGCTGCGCTCAAGCTCGCCGATGAAGTACCGCGCCATGCGCCACCAGGACGCCGACGCGCCGTCCACCGCATCCATCACCGCCTCGAAACGCAGCGGCGCCTCTGGCGGGCGTTGCAACAGGGCTTCCAGGGCCTCGCCCATGGCCGCGCGGGTAATCACCACCTGGACTTTGCGGCAGTCGCCGGAGATCGCCAGCATCTGGCTTTCGTTGGGCGCGATGATCACCCCCTGGTCGCGATTGGAACGCAGCAGGCGGCCGTCCTTGCTCAGCTCCTGGTCGCCGCTCAGCGGCAGGCTCAGGCTGTAGCTGCTGAAATGCTCGGCGTCCTCGATATCGATGGTGACGTCGGTGCCGTATTCGATGATGCCCAGGGTCGTGGCCCGCGACTTGAACACATTGGCGCTGTGGTGAAAACGGATGCGCTCGGGGGTCGCGGTCTCGAGCCGGTGCGGCCCGCAGATTCCCGACATCCAGGTGCGCGCCCCTTCGAGGTCGTAGCGATCGATACGAATGTCGCGAAACGGCGAATCGGCCTTGCTATTCATCACGGCGCACCCACGGCAATATTTTTTTGGCGCGCTCTGACGGCGCGTCTGGCTTGAAGTACGGCTTGCTTGCAACAGTCGACAGCAAGAAGAGCAAGTTTTACGCCACCGCCCGGCACTGCCAACCAACTGGATAGCAATCGCCAACTAAGTGGATAGAGCCGGCCCGACCCTGGCTAAAAACCCAAACGAGGCTGCGCCAAACAGTAGCCCATCGGTGCAGCGCGGTGCAGCCGTTGATCGCCTGCCGCGCGCGCCCTGGGTATTTCCCCCACACCCACGCCCCCTGTGGCCGCTGCCGCGGGCTGCGAACGACTGTGCAGTCCTGTAGGAGCGAGGCTTGCCCGCGATAGCGCTTCTCCTGACCCACTGCGTCGCCTCGATCGCGAGCAAGCTGCGCTCCTACAAGAGCGCATCCAGGGCATTCAATTTTGTGGATGGCCTTGGCCGATTAAGCGGATAGCCACCCAGGCGCCCCACTCTCTCTAATGCAGGCACCGATTGGCCTGAACAAGAAAGGTACTCACTCATGAGTGGTGCGAGAAACGCAGAACAATGGAAAAGCTTTATCGACGGCTGCCTGGACTTTCGCCCCGACGACGGCGTATTCCGCATTGCCCGGGACATGTTCACCGAGCCCGAGCTGTTCGACCTGGAGATGGAACTGATCTTCGAGAAGAACTGGATCTACGCCTGCCACGAAAGCGAGCTGGCCAATAACCACGACTTCGTGACGATGCGCGCCGGACGCCAGCCGATGATCATCACCCGCGACGGCGAAGGCCGGCTCAACGCGCTGATCAACGCCTGCCAACACCGCGGCACCACCCTGACCCGGGTCGGCAAGGGCAACCAGTCCACCTTCACCTGCCCGTTCCACGCCTGGTGCTACAAGAGCGACGGGCGCCTGGTGAAGGTCAAGGCGCCGGGGGAATACCCCGAGGGCTTCGACAAGGCCACCCGCGGCCTGAAGAAAGCGCGCATCGACAGCTACAAGGGGTTCGTCTTCATCAGCCTCGACACCCAGGCCGACAATTCCCTGGAGGACTTCCTCGGTGACGCCAAGGTGTTCTTCGACATGATGGTCGCCCAGTCGCCCACCGGTGAGCTGGAGGTACTGCCGGGCAAGTCCGCCTATACCTACGACGGCAACTGGAAGCTGCAGAACGAGAATGGCCTGGACGGTTATCACGTGAGCACCGTGCACTACAACTACGTGGCCACCGTGCAGCACCGCCAGCAGGTCAACAGCGAGCACGGCAGCAGCGGCGCGACCCTGGACTACAGCAAGCTCGGCGCCGGCGACGCCGATACCGACGACGGTTGGTTCGCCTTCGAGAACGGCCATAGCGTGCTGTTCAGCGACATGCCCAACCCCGCGGTGCGCTCCGGCTACGCCAGCATCATGCCGCGGCTGGTGGAAGAGCACGGCCAGGCCAGGGCCGAGTGGATGATGCACCGCCTGCGCAACCTCAACGTCTACCCCAGCCTGTTCTTCCTCGACCAGATCAGCTCGCAGTTGCGGATCATCCGCCCGCTGGCCTGGAACCAGACCGAGATCGTCAGCCAATGCATCGGGGTCAAGGGCGAGTCCGACGCCGACCGCGAGAACCGCATCCGTCAGTTCGAGGACTTCTTCAACGTCTCGGGCATGGGCACCCCCGACGACCTGGTGGAATTTCGCGAAGCCCAGCGCGGCTTCCAGGGCCGCCTGGAGCGTTGGAGCGACATCTCCCGCGGCAGCCACCGCTGGGCAACCGGGCCGACCCGCAACAGCGAGACCCTCGGCATCCAGCCGGCCATGACCGGCACCGAATTCACCCACGAAGGGTTGTACGTGAACCAGCATGGCAACTGGCAGCGCTTCCTGCTCGAAGGCCTGGCCCGCAAGGCCGCCGCAGAACAGTCCCTCAAGCTCAAGGAAGTGTGACGATGAACGCCGACCTGCAATACCGTATCGAGCAGTTTTTCTACCGTAAATCCGAGCTGTGCGACGCTCAGGACTGGGACGCCTACCTCGAGCTCTTCGACCCGCAGAGCGAGTTCCACCTGCCGCAATGGGACTCCGAGCATGTCTACACCACCGACCCCAAGCGCGGTATGTCGCTGATCTACTACGCCAGCCGCTCGGGCCTGGAAGACCGGGTGTTTCGCATCCGCACCGGCAAGGCCGCCTCGACCATTCCCATGCCGCGCACCTTGCACAACATCGCCAATGTGCGGATCGCCGAAGAGGCCGACGGCAGCCTGCAAGTGCGGTTGAACTGGCACACGCTGTTCTACCGCCTGGCCACCGCCGAGCAGTTCTTCGGCCATGCCACTTATCGCCTCAAGCCCCACGGCGACAGCTGGCTGATCGCCCGCAAGCACGTGCTGTTGCTCAACGACCGCATCAATTCGGTGCTCGATTTCTACCACCTCTGACGGAGACCGGGCATGAACCACAAGGTCGCGTTCAGTTTTGCCGACGGCAAGACGCTGTTCTTCCCCGTGCACGCCAACGAAATACTGCTCGATGCCGCCTTGCGCAACGGTATCAAGATCCCCCTGGACTGCCGCGAAGGCGTCTGCGGCACCTGCCAGGGCCGCTGCGAGTCCGGCCGCTACAGCCAGGACTACGTGGACGAGGAAGCACTCACCCCGGCCGATCTGGCGCAGCGCAAGATGCTCAGTTGCCAGACCCGGGTGCAGTCCGATGCAACGTTCTATTTCGACTTCGACTCCAGCTTGTGCAGCGCCGCGGGGCCGACGCCGCTGAACGCCACAGTCAGCGAGGTACGCCAGGTGTCCGACAACACGGCGATCCTGCAACTGCAACTCGACCCGGATCAACCGGCGCTGGACTTCCTGCCGGGGCAATACGCCCGACTATCGATCCCCGGCACCTCGAGCAAACGTTCCTACTCGTTCGCCAATCGCTCGGGTGAACGCCAGTTGCAGTTTCTGCTTCGCCTGCTGCCCGACGGGGCGATGAGCAACTACTTGCGCGAAGGCTGCCAGGTCGGCGACCGCATCGGGCTGGAGGCGCCGCTGGGAGCCTTCTACCTGCGCCATATCACCCGGCCGCTGGTGCTGGTGGCCGGCGGCACCGGGCTCTCGGCGCTGCTGGCGATGCTCGAACAACTGGTCGCCGACGGCTGCACCCAGCCGGTACACCTGTACTACGGCGTGCGCCACGTCGCCGACCTGTGCGAAACCGCGCGCATCGAGGCGTATTCCGGGCAATTGCCGGGCTTTCGCTACACTGCCGTGGTCAGCGAACCGACGGCGGACTGGCCGGGCAAGCGCGGCTACATCGCCGAGCACTTCGATTGCAGCGAACTGCGCGACACGCCAGTGGATATGTACGTCTGCGGACCGCCGCCGATGGTCGAATCGATCCGAATCTGGCTGCAAGATCAGCAACTTGAGAGCGTTCAGCTGTATTACGAGAAGTTCACCGAGAGTAATATCTGATCCGTCAGCCTTCAGCCAAGATCGGCTCGCGACAACGGGCAGATCGGATAACAACGACAAAGAGAGCGTGAGTAGTGGATGAGATCTTGAAACCCGGCGAACTCAAGCGTGGCTTGAAGAATCGCCATATCCAGCTGATTGCCCTGGGCGGGGCGATCGGCACCGGACTGTTCCTGGGCTCCGCCGGCGTGCTCAAGTCCGCCGGGCCTTCGATGATTCTCGGCTATGCGATTGCCGGGTTCATCGCCTTCCTGATCATGCGCCAACTCGGCGAGATGATCGTCGAAGAGCCGGTGGCCGGTTCCTTCAGCCACTTCGCGCACAAATACTGGAGCGGCTACACCGGCTTTCTCGCCGGCTGGAACTACTGGGTGCTGTACGTCCTGGTGGGCATGGCCGAACTCACGGCCGTGGGCAAGTACGTACAGTTCTGGTGGCCCGAGATACCGTCCTGGGTCAGCGCGGCGGCGTTCTTCGTACTGATCAACCTGATCAACATGATGAACGTGAAGAACTTCGGCGAGATGGAGTTCTGGTTCGCGATCATCAAGGTGGTGGCGATCATCGGCATGATCGTCCTCGGCTGCTACATGCTGTTCAGCGGCAGCGGCGGCCCACAAGCCGCGGTGAGCAACCTGTGGGCCCACGACGGCTTCTTCCCCAACGGCGGCACCGGCCTGCTGATGGCCATGGCCTTCATCATGTTCTCCTTCGGCGGCCTGGAACTGGTGGGCATCACCGCCGCCGAGGCCAGCGAGCCGCGCAAGGTGATCCCCAAGGCGATCAACCAGGTGGTGTACCGGGTCCTGATTTTCTACGTCGGCGCCCTCACCGTGCTGCTCTGCCTGTACCCGTGGAACGATCTGCTGGTCAGCCTCAACGCGTCCGGCGACTCCTACAGCGGCAGCCCGTTCGTGCGCATCTTCGCGCTGATCGGCAGCGACACCGCCGCCCAGGTGCTGAACTTCGTGGTCCTGACCGCCGCGCTGTCGGTGTACAACAGCTGCGTGTACAGCAACAGCCGCATGCTCTACGGCCTGGCCGAACAGGGCGACGCGCCCAAGGCGATGATGAAGCTGAACAAGCAGGGCGTACCGTTGCTAGCCCTGGGCGTCTCGGCGCTGATCACCCTGCTCTGCGTGCTGGTCAACTACCTGGCGCCGCACGAAGCGCTGGAGCTGCTGATGGCCCTGGTCGTGGCGTCGCTGATGATCAACTGGGCGCTGATCAGCCTGACCCACCTGAAATTCCGCAAGTCCATGGATCGACAGGGCCAGGTGCCGGCGTTCAAGACCTTCTGGTTCCCGTTCAGCAACTACCTGTGCCTGGCCTTCATGCTGGTGATCATCAGCGTGATGCTGATGATTCCGGGGATCCGCGTGTCGGTCTACGCCATCCCGGTGTGGGCGGCGCTGATCTGGGTGTTCTACCGCCTGCGGCTGGCCCGCTCCGGCGCTCGCGCGGTGGCCTGATCCACAGCGGCTACAGGGATTGGTGATAAACGAAAAGGCCCGGCATTCAGCGAATGCCGGGCCTTTTTCATGCCTGGCGCCTACAGCGCCGAACGCACGCGCCACAGTTCGGGGAACAGCACGGTGTCGAGCATCTTGCGCAGGTAGCCGACGCCTTCGGTGCCGCCGGTGCCGGGCTGGAAGCCGATGATGCGCTCCACCGTGGTCACATGGCGGAAGCGCCACTGGCGGAAGGAGTCCTCCAGGTCGATGAACTTCTCCGCCAGCTGGTACAGGTCCCAGTAACGCGACGGATCGGCATAGACCTCGCGCCAGGCCGCCTCCACGGACGCATCGTGCTGGGTCGGCGCGCGGCTGCCCAGGGCCAGGCGTTCGGGGTCGATGGGCAACCCGGCCTTGGCCATCAGGCCAATGGCCTCGTCGTACAGCGACGGCGTGGCGATGGCCAGCTCCAGCTCCTTGAGCAGCTCCGGACGATGGGCGTGAGGGCGCAGCAGGGTCGCGCTCTTGTTGCCGAGGATGAACTCGATCTCGCGGTACTGGAACGACTGGAAGCCCGACGACTGCCCCAGGTACGGGCGGATCGACTTGTACTCCGACGGGGTCATGGTCGCCAGCACCGCCCAGGCGTGCACCAGTTGGTCGAAGATCCGCGAGACCCGCGCCAGCATCTTGAACGCCGGCGGCAACTGCCCCTGATGCACATGTTCGCGGGCCGCCTTGAGCTCGTGCAGCATCAGTTTCATCCACAGCTCCGAGGTCTGGTGCTGGATGATGAAAAGCATCTCGTTGTGGTCCGGCGACAAAGGGTGCTGGGCATTGAGGATGCGCCCCAGGTCCAGGTAGTCGCCGTAGCTCATGGAATCGGAAAAATTCAGCTCGGCGTCATGCCAATTGTCGGGCGGCGGATTATTCGAGTAGGGACATTGACTCATCGCGTGGGCTCCTCATGCCAGGTGGCGGCGGGTCGATCGTCCGCCGCCGAACTTGATCGAGGGCGCGCGGAGTCGACGCTTCGTTGTTGTAAAGACTAGCGCGGCAAAGGCCGCAGGATCGCGCGCACCGGGCTCGCGTCCAGATGGGCGAAACGCAGCGGCAGCGCGATTAGCTCGTAGTCGCCCTCGGCCACCTCGTCGAGCACGATGCCTTCGAGGATCGCCAAACCATGGCGAGCCACGGCGTTGTGCGCGTCCATGGTTTTCGATTGCTGTGGGTCAAGGGAAGGCGTGTCGATGCCGATCAGCCGCACCCCGTGGCTGGCCAGCAGCTCGACGGTCTCTTTGGCCACGGCGCTGAAATCCGGGTCCCAGGTGCTCAGCGGCGCCTGTCGATAGGTGCGCAGCAGCACGCGCTCGGGCAGGTTGTCCAGCTGGCCTTGCAGGTGCCGGGGCAATACCAGCGGGCCGCAGTCCAGGCAATGCACGACCCGGCACGGGCCGAGGTAAACGTCCAGCGACACTTCGCCGATGGGCGCGCCGTCGGCGCTGTAATGCAACGGCGCATCGACGTGGGCACCGGTGTGCGGCGACAGGGTGATGCGCCCGACGTTCACCGGGCACTCCGGGCCGTACTGCCAGACCCGTTCTTCCTGGAACGGTGTGTCGCCGGGCCAGGTCGGGGTCGCGGTACTCAGGGGCGGGCTGATGTCCCACCAGGTTGTTGTTTTATTCATCGCACTGTTCTCGGCCACTTCGAGCTGAATCATACGAGCGAAACCCGTGAATATTCTTGCGAAATGCTGCGGCCTCCAAGGAATCTTTCGCAAAAACTTTCAGGAAAACTCAGATTCGCGCTCGGAAATTTCAATGCAAACCGCCATCGCGCTTCAGTGGCCGACACTGCGTTTCTGGACACCCCGATGTCGAGCACAGACAACCAAGACCGTGCCGGGCGCTATAGGGTGCGACTTCAGTTAGCCCTCTTGCCTGGAGCCATCATGACTCGTCCGATTACCGTTCTGCGCGATACCCACCCGCTGCCCGTGCTCGATGCCTGCAAATGGGAAAAGCTCGAAGGCGACCCGCACACCGTCAACCTCAACGCCTACACCAGCGAAGACGGCAGCAAGATCATGGGCACCTGGATCTGCACGCCCGGCAAATGGCGCGTGGACTACGTGAAGTGGGAGTACTGCCACTTCCAGGAAGGTTACTGCGTGATCACCCCGGACGGCATGGAGCCGATCCACCTGCGCGCCGGCGATATCTTCGTGGTCGAACCGGGTATGAAAGGCACCTGGGAAGTGGTCGAGACCGTGCGCAAGTATTTCGTCTTCGCCTGACCCTCCGCAGACCTGTAGGAGCGAAGCTTGCTCGCGATGGCGGTACGTCAGGCACACCGTATTGCCTGCCTCGCGGGCGAGCCTCGCTCCTACAGGGTCTTTGTTCTACGCCAGAAACAAAAAACCGGGAGCCCACCCGACATGGGTCCCGGAAAGTTTGCAGCGTCCACAGACGTCGACGAAGCCTGCGCTCATTGCCGAGCGCAGGCTTCGCCATTTCTAGCTCGGCTTGCGGTAGCCGTTGACGATGGCCGAGAAGTCCAGCCCACCCTCACCGCGCAGGCTCATGGCCTGGTATAGCTGCTGCGCCACGGCGCCCAGTACCACCGGCTGATGGGCCTGGCGCGCGGCCTCAGTGGCCAGCCCCAGGTCCTTGAGCATCAGCTCGGCGCCGAAGCCGCCGGTGTAGCCGCGCGCGGCCGGGGCGGTCTCGATCACCCCGGGCCAGGGGTTGTAGGTGTCGGAACTCCAGCAGCGCCCGGTAGAACTGTTGATGATGCCCGCCAGCACGTTGGTGTCGATGCCCAAGGCGTTGCCCAGGGCCATGGCCTCGCTGACGCCGATCATCGAAATGCCCAGCAGCAGGTTGTTGCAGATCTTGGCGATCTGCCCGGTCCCCACTTCGCCGCAGTGCACAATGTTGCGGCCCATTTGCGCCAGCACCGGCTGCAAGGTGGCGAACAGCTCGGCGCTGGCGCCGACCATGAAGGTCAGGGTGCCCGCCGCCGCGCCGCCGGTCCCGCCGGAGACCGGCGCATCGGCCATGACCACGCCTTGCTTGGCGGCGGCCGCGGCGACATCACGGGCGGTCTGCGGATCGATGGTGCTGCAGTCCACCGCCGGCGTGCCGCGGGCGATTCCCGCCAGCACGCCGTCGTCGCCCAGCCAGACGCTGCGCACATGGGCGGCGGCCGGCAGCATGGTGATCACCAGTTCGCTGCCTTCGGCGGCGGCGCGGGGCGAGGCGCTGATGCTGCCGCCCAGCCCGGCCAGTTCCTGAAGCACGGCCTGGTTGAGGTCGAACAGGTTCAGCTGATGCCCGGCCTTGAGCAGGTTGCGCGCCATGGGCGCGCCCATGTTGCCCAGGCCGATGAATGCGATTTTCATGAGCGACTCCTCAACGCAAATGGATGGTGGTGTTCACGCCATCGTTGACGCTGTCGTCGTCGAACCAGCGGCTGGTGACGGTCTTGGTCTGAGTGTAGAACTGCACCACTTGCTTGCCGTACGGCCCCAGGTCGCCCAGCTTGGAACCGCGGGAGCCGGTGAAGCTGAAGAACGGCACCGGTACCGGAATCGGAATGTTGATCCCGACCTGGCCGACATCGATCTCGCTCTGGAACTTGCGCGCCGCCGCGCCGCTCTGGGTGAACAGGCCGGTGCCGTTGCCAAAGGGGTTGGCGTTGACCAGGGCGATGGCCTGGTCGAGGGTGTCCACTTCCAGCACCACCAACACCGGGCCGAAGATTTCCTGGGTGTAGATCTGCATGTCGGTGGTCACCCCGGAGAACAAGGTCGGGCCGACGAAGTTGCCCTGCTCGAAGCCCGGCACCTTGACGTCGCGACCGTCCAGTTCCAGCTTGGCGCCTTCCTTGATACCGCTTTCGATCAAGCCCAGCACGCGCTCCTTCGCGCGTTTGGAAATCAGCGGCCCGACGTCGGTGCCCGGCTCGCTGCCGGCATTCACCTTGAGTTTCTGCGCCAGCGCCTTGAGGTCCGGCAGCCATTGTTTCGCCGCGCCCACCAGTACCACCACCGAGGTGGCCATGCAGCGCTGGCCGGCCGCGCCGAAACCGGCGCCGACCAGGGCATTGAGCGCCTGCTCGCGGTTGGCGTCAGGCAACACCACGGCGTGGTTCTTCGCGCCCATCATCGATTGCACGCGCTTGCCATGTTTGCCGGCCAGGTCGTAGACGTGGGTACCGACCGCGGTCGAACCGACGAACGACACCGCCTTGATGTGCGGGTGAGTGCACAGCTTGTCCACCACCTCTTTGCCGCCGTGCACCACGTTGAGCACGCCAGGCGGAACGCCGGCCTCCAGCGCCAGCTCCACCAGCAGCAGGGTCGACAGCGGGTCCTGCTCCGAAGGCTTGAGCACGAAGGTGTTGCCGCAGGCGATGGCCATCGGGAACATCCACAGCGGAATCATCGCCGGGAAGTTGAACGGGGTGATGCCGGCGCAGACGCCGATCGGTTGGCACAGGGTGTAGGTATCGACACCGCCGGCGACGTTCTCGGCGAACTCGCCCATCTGCAGGGTGCCGATCGAGCAGGCATGCTCGACCACTTCCAGGCCGCGGAAGATGTCGCCTTCGGCATCGGCGATGGTCTTGCCCTGCTCGGCGCTGAGCACCTGGGCGATGCGCTTGGAGTGTTCGCGGATCAACGCCTGCAGTTTGAGCATGATGCGCATCCGCGCGCCGATCGGGGTCAGCTTCCAGGTCTGGAAGGCGCGCTGCGCGGCGTCAATGGCGGCGTCGACTTCATCTGCCGTGGCGAACGGCACCTTGGCCAGCACCTGCTGGGTGGCCGGGTTGGTGATGTCGTGCCACTCGCGGGTCTGGGATTCGACCCACTGGCCGTCGATCAGCAGCTTGACCGTTTGCAGGGTGGTGCCCTCGGGCTTGAGGGATGCGTTCATGCGGGTCTCCTGACTTCTTGAGGTTCTTATGCAGGGAGCCAAGGCGTGGAAGCGCCTTGAAACGAGGCGTGCGCCGGATTGGTTGTCGGGCTGTTTTTGGAGTATAGATGTGCAAACTTCTAACAAGAACGCACATAAAATCCGGTCCATCATGCAAAAAAACATCACCTCCCTGGGTTCGCTGAACTGGGACGACCTGAAGTTTTTCCTCGAAGTAGCCCGCACCCGCAAGGCCAGCAGCGCGGCCAAGCGCCTGGCGGTGGACTACACCACCGTGTCGCGGCGCATCGGTTCGCTGGAAGGCGCGCTGGGTACGTTGCTGTTTGAAAAATCCCGGACCAACGGCTTCGTGCTGACCGCCGAGGGCCAGCGCCTGCTGGGTTATGCCGAGTCGATCGAAAGCACCCTGCACATGGCCTGCGAACAGGTCTCGGGCTCGGGCGTGGCGCTGTCCGGTCATGTACGCATGGGTTGCACCGAGGGCTTCGGCAGCTTTTTCATCACCCCGCAGCTGAGCCACTTCGTCGACGCCTACCCGGCGATCTCGGTGGACATCCTGCCGCTGCCGCACTTCATCAGCCTGTCCAAGCGCGAAGCCGACATCGTCATCGCCCTGGAGCGGCCGGAGCACGGCCCCTACGTCTGCTGCAAACTCTGCGACTACCGCCTGCAGCTGTACGCGACCCAGGAATACCTCGACCAGCACCCGCCGATCCGCCGCCCGGCGGACCTGGGCGAGCATCAATTCATCAGCTACGTGGACGACCTGGCGTTCAGCTCGGAGCTGCTGTACCTGGCCAACGTGCTGCCCGGCGCCAGCGCCAACCTGCGCAGCACCAGCGTGATCGCCCAGTACGTGGCGGCGCAGCAAGGCCGCTCGCTGGCCATCCTGCCCTGCTTCCTCGCCGCCCAGGACCCACGCCTGCTGCCCGTGCTGCCGGAAGAAATAAACATTACCCGACAGTTCTGGATGTACTGCCGGGAAGACTTGAGGAAGCTCAAGCGGATCACCCTGCTGTGGGATTACATACGCAGCGTGACCGAGCAGAATCAGGGCCTGCTGATGGGGCAGACCCGGGCGATGGTGTTCGCCGATTAGTCGGCGATCACCACGATCGAGACGCGACGGTTTTCGGTGCGGCCGGCCACTGTGTTGTTGGGAGCCACCGGCTCGCTGCTGCCGAGGCCGCGCAGCTGGATATTTTCTTCGCGCATGCCCGTGCCCACCAAGACCTTGCTCACGCTTTTCGCCCGACGCAGGGACAGTTGCTGGTTGTAGGCTTCCTTGCCGGAAGCGTCGGTGTGGCCATCGACGCGGACCTTATCGATGTGCACGCTGACCAGGGCCTTGCCGATGCGCTCGACGATATCGGTACTGGCGGCGTTCAGGCGCTCGATGTCGCTGCCGAACAGCACCTTGCCGGACAGGCCGAAGGCCCAGCCCTCATCCGTCAGTTCGAACCCTTCCTGCTTGAGCACCGCCACTTGTTGCGGCGTCAGCCCCTTGGGCGGCACGCTCTGGCAACCGGTCAATGAAAGCAGCGCCAGCAACAGCGTGGCGGTGAGAAAACGCAAGGAAGGTCGAGTCAGTGAAAACAAAGGATTAGCTCCTGGATTGAACGTGAACAACGGGGGGATCCTCCCCCGCGGTGTGTTGCCCGCCTCGCGAGACACGCTTGGCTTGATACATCGCCGCATCGGCGGCGTTGAGCAGCGCACCCGGGGTGGTGCCATGATCAGGGTAGACGGCAATGCCGATACTGAGCGAGGTCAGCACCGAGGTGCTGCCAGGCAAGGCGATCGGCGTCTCCATGCTGGCGATGATTTTCTCGGCGATGCGCTGGGCGTCTTCGACCCGATGCAGCGGGCTCAGCAGAATGGCGAACTCGTCGCCCCCCAGGCGCGCCACCAGGTCTTCTTCACGCAGTTGCGCCCGCACGCGCGACGCCACGGCCATCAGCACCGCGTCGCCAGCGGCGTGACCGAAGCTGTCGTTGATGCCCTTGAAGCGGTCGCTATCAAGAAACAGCACCGCCACCCGCTCATTGAGTTTGCTTGCGCTGCGCAGCGCGCGGATCAGCCGGCCCTCGAAAAACGCCCGGTTCGGCAACCCGGTCAGGCTGTCGTGGCTGGCCTGGTGGGCCAGGGTTTCGTTTTCGCTTTGCAGGTGGCTCTGCCAGGCTTCCAGCTCATCGAGCAGGGCATTGAAGTCATTGCCCAGGTTGTCCAGCTCGGCAATCTGCGCCGGCGGCACCCGTACGTCGAACGCCCGCTCGCGACGCGCGGCATGCGCCACGTTGGCCAGGCTGCGCAGCGGCCCGGTAATGCCGCGCAACTGACGCCGAGCCAGATACAGCGCCACCCAGGCGCTCACGGCGATACACAGGACAATCCCCACCAGGCCGCTGAGCAGGAACCGCAGCAGGCTGCCACCATGCCCGGTCAAGACAATGCTGCCGATTTCCTGGCCCTGATGCTGGATCGGCACCGTGATGGGCTTCTCGAGAAAGGCCCTGGCAATCTGCATTTCCAGATCGGTCAGCAAACCGGTTTCCGGGCGCTCCCAGCGCGCCAGTACCCGGCCCCGGACATCGAGCACCTGGGCATCGGCCACCTCTTCGGTGGAGGCGATCAACGCCAGGGCCTCGGTCGCCGCGGCACTGTCGTTGAACACCACTGCCGCTTCGACGGTGTAGTTGATCGAGCGCGCGATCAGGTGCAGGTTGTGGTCGGCATACACCCGCAACGCCAGCACCCCGAGAAACGTCAGGGACAGGCTGGCCATGGAAATGGCCAGCAACGCGACGATCAGGTTCCCGCGGCCAATAACCGAACGCAACGTAGGGCGGGCAGTTGACTTGAAGAAGCTCATGGCACCGCCGTTCGACGACGGGAAAGTTGCAGCACGCTCGGATGAATCCGCACGCCACTGCGGGCCACGGAATCCAGGTTGACCTCGAATGACACCTGGTTATCGCTGACGCGCAGGCAGAACAGACTGCCTACGGTGCATTGGTCGCCGCCCTCGCTGATGCTCAGCACCGGGTGACCGACCAGGGAATTGAACAACCGCGTACGTTGGTCGTCCGTCAGCTTGCCGATATACAACGCATCGCACTCGCTGACGATGGCCGGATTATCGGCCAGCAACCGCCGTACCAGGACCGGGCGCCCTGTGGCCTGGGTCGTGCCCTTGACCAGGTCGTCGGTGTACTCGGTCGGCCCCACCACGCACAAACGCAATTGCGCCGGCTCCACCGGCCAGCGCGCATAGCTGAGGATGCCCAGCACCACTTGAGTCACAGCCTTGGCGCGCTGCTCCGCGGGGCTGGCAGCAGGCTCGGGTTGCGCGACGGCAAAAGTACTCAGCAGACAGATCAGGGCAGACAGCAGTACCTGCCTCCAGCCCGAAAAGCGCTCTGTCGCCGAGACAGCCACGTTCATGCAGGGATTCTCTTTGATCTTCATACAATGATGCCGCAACGATAGCACAACCGGCGAAACCGCCGCGAGGTTGCCAGCCATGCAGGGCAGGCGATTGAGGCGGAAAAAAGTGACCTGGCGATTTCAACCTTCCTGTTCGTCATAGCCTGTATTGCCCACCCAAAGGCGAGATCCGGATGAACCTCCAGCGCGACCAGAGATGTGAAAAAACCGCTACACGGAGCGTCGATTGCCATCGATCCCATCCCGCCACCTCAACCAGGTGCCACTACGCCGCCAGGACTCCTTGAGGTTAGCTGAGACCACTAGAAACACGTCGCCCGCTCATGGCCTATTTCGTCAATCTGCGAGACCGTCGACAAGCTGCGACGGCGGGTTCGACGGTATGAAAGCCCAGCCCCCTTTGCAAGCCCGCCAACGCGGCGGATTCAGCACTTTTCTACGGGACAACAGCCGCTGCTCTCCAGGCCCTTTCGCCGTCCGTGACGCCCACAGAAACAGCCGGCGTAATGGACGCGATAACAGACCGCCGCTTCGTTGCTGCGCACGGATAAGCAACGCGTGAAGGGGTACTCCATGCCCCGGGTGACAATGCGCTGGTTTTCAACCGAACGCCTCCCGCAGACCAGCGCCCCCACGCTCACCCCAGGTCGAGCATCAAACCGCTCAGGCGCTTGACCTTGCGCCGCACCGCCTCTTCGAATACCCCGGCCCGTGGCTCGATCAGGCTGAACCAATCCTTGGCCCGGGTAATGCCGGTGTAGATCAGCTCCTTGGTCAGCACCGGGTTCAATGCCTCGGGCAGGATCAGCGCGGTGTGAGCGAACTCCGAGCCCTGGGACTTGTGCACGGTCATGGCGTACACGGTCTCCACGTCGTTGAGCCGGCTCGGCAGCACGAAGCGCACCCCGCCCTGGCCATCGTTGCGCGGAAAAGCCACCCGCAGCACCTGACGCCCACCCTCGGTGCCGTCGTGCTCGGGCAGCTTCAAGGCGATGCCGATATCGCCGTTCATCAGGCCCAAGCCATAGTCGTTGCGGGTCATCAGCACCGGACGACCCTCATACCACTGCTGGTCGCTTTCGATCAGCCGTGCCTTGAACAGGGCGGCGGTGATCCGCTGGTTCAGCCCCTCGACGCCCCAGGGGCCCTTGCGCACCGCGCAGAGCAACTGAAACTGATCGAAGGCCGACAGCACGTCGCGGGCCCAGGTGGTCCAGCGCGGATCTTCCAGCACGGTACCTGCGGGCGGGCGCTGACCGCGCAACAGGCTCAGGTAATGCCGGTACCCCTGCGGCCCGTCGCCGTGGCCTTCCAGCAACAAGCGCTCCAGGGCGCGGTCCTGTTCGCCCTTGAGGCTCAAGCCATACAGGTCGGCATGGCTACGGGCAGCCAGCAGCCGGCGCGCTTCCTCTGCCTGTTGCTGGTTGACCCAACGTGCCAACTGGCCGATACCGCTGCCTTCGCCGAAACGTCGGGAGTGGCGCAGCATCACCACCTGCTGGGCCAGCGGATGAGCGCCTGTGCTGTCCTCCTGCAAGCCGCTATCAGCCAGGCGTTCTGCGCTGACCGCCTCGAGCCAGCTACGCGTTTGCGGACTGTACCAGCCGGCTTCGGCGTCGCGGCACAAATCGCCGAGCACCGCGCCGGCTTCCACCGAGGCCAGCTGGTCCTTGTCTCCCAGCAACACCAGGCGAGCATGCATGGGCAGGGCATCGAGCAGGTTGGCCATCATCTCCAGGTCGATCATCGAGGCTTCGTCGACCACCAGCACATCCAGCGGCAAGCGGTTGCCGGCATGGTGACGGAAGTGCCGGGTGCCCGGACGATTGCCCAACAGGCGATGCACCGTGGTCACGTCGCTGGGAATTTTTTCGCGCACGCTGTCGGCAACCGACAGGGAACGTACTTGCAGACTGATGGACTCGGTCAGGCGGGCCGCGGCCTTGCCGGTGGGCGCCGCGAGACGGATGCGCAACGGCTTGCCGGCTTCGACGGCCGGAGCCTGGAGCAGGGCCAGCAGACGCACCACGGTCGTGGTTTTGCCGGTTCCCGGCCCACCGGTGATGATGCTGAAGGCGCCACGGGTGGCCAGCGCGCAGGCGAGCTTCTGCCAGTCGACCGGCCCCGCCGCCTTGGCCGCACCGAACAGACCGGCGAGGCGCTCGGCGAGATCCGCAGGGGTTTCCTCCCGCACCGCCAGGCGCTGGCGCAAGGCGTTGTCGATACGCCGCTCGTAGGCCCAGTAACGGCGCAGATACAGGCGTTTGCCCGACAACACCAGAGGCCGCTGGCGAGCGTGCTCGCTCTGATCGGCCGCCAACGCCACCAGGCCACTGGTCGCCAGGGCCTTGCACCAGTGCGCGCCCTCCAGCGTCGCCAGCACTTGCGATGGCAATACCGCGGCCGTGCTTTGCAGGTCGCCTTC
This sequence comes from Pseudomonas chlororaphis, assembly GCF_001921865.1. Lineage (GTDB taxonomy): Bacteria > Pseudomonadota > Gammaproteobacteria > Pseudomonadales > Pseudomonadaceae > Aquipseudomonas > Aquipseudomonas chlororaphis_D. The sequence continues at coordinate 74,588 of NZ_MSCT01000005.1, read as the reverse complement.
AGGTGGCAGGGACAGGGCGAAGTCCGGCTCCTTGAGGGTCTCGAACAAGTCCAGGCAGACATGGCCATGGCCCAGCTGATGGCTGGTCAGCGCGGCAGCCATCAGCACCCGCGGATCGCCTTGCGGTTCCAGCTCATGGAGAAAGGACACAAAGGCTTTGTCCAGGGCACGCAACCAGCCCCGCTCGACCCAGCGATCGAGCAATGACAGCAGGTCGTCGGCCCGCACCAGGGGCATCAGGTCGGGCTGCGGCCGCGGTTCAAGAGATGTCAGCAGATCCTCGCTCACAGCAATACTCCCTGTTCCCACGCCGGCTCGGCCTTGGGTTGCTCGGGCTTGCCCTGGAACAACCGGTCCAGGCGCTCGATCAGTTCACGGGGCGGCCGGGTGAAATACACGCCGCGGCTGGCCGAGCCCGTGCCACGCAAGAACAGGTACAGGGCGCCGCCCACGTGCCGGTCGTAATCGTAGTCCGCCAGGCGCGCCCGCAACTGGCGGTGCAGGGCCAGCAGGTACAACACGTATTGCAGGTCGTAACGGTTGTCGAGAATCGATTGTTCCATGGCCTGCTCGGTATAGGCGGCGTCGTCCACGCCCAGCCAGTTGGATTTGTAGTCGGCCACGTAATAGCGCCCCTCGTGCTCGAAGGTCAGGTCGATAAACCCCTTGAACATGCCGTTGAGCAGTACCGGCTCGGCCGTCACCCGCGGCACGCCCTGATGCGTGTGCTGGCGTACCAGTTCGTCGAGCTTGAGCACATCGACCTTGTGGCTGGCGAACCAGAATTCCATCTCGACTCGGTACTGGGTCAGTTGTGCGAGCACCACTGGCGGTCGCCCCGCACCGGCCGGCAAAGGCAGTTGCAATAGATGCCGTAACCAGTCGCTCAAGGTACGGATCCAGCCTTCCCAGCCCCGGCGATTGCAGCGACGACCGATGGCATCCTCAATGGCTGCGGGGTCGGCGGCGAAACCTTCGTCGCCCGCCCACTCCAGCAGGCCGTGAAGGAAGGTCCCCGGGTTCGGCCCACGGGGGAAACGATGAATATCCACACCGCTGGCCACGACTTCGCGGGGCGCATCGGGGTCGAGCCGCTCGTCGTCGAAAAGCTTTTGCGCCTGCGGGTTTTCCGGGGCCTCGGTGCTGCCGGCCCCCAGGCTGTCGCCGATGTGCAGGGCACTGTAGGAGGCAATCCACCAGTTTTCCGCGGCACGCCGCTTGGGCATCAAGGGCGCCAACAGGGTGGCGTCGTTGCGCGGCGGGTGGAAGCGGCTCTCGGAAGGACTCGGCATTTCGTCGACGCTCACTGCCTCGCAGCCTTGCTGCAGGTCCTGCAGCCAGCGAGCCAGGGCACTGGACTCACCCAACAACGCACCGCCGCCCAACAGGTAACCCAGGGCCGAGAGGTGCAACACCGAACTGCTGTGGTTGCCGCGCTTGAGGTCGACAACCCCCAGCCAGCAGGCATGCTGGGCACGGGTCAGGGCGACATAGAGCAAGCGCAGGTCTTCGGCCAGGCGTTCGTCGTCGGCCTGGGCGATCAGCTCCGCGGTCGGGTGCAGCGTTACCTGCGCCTTGCCCGCTGCATCGTGGTAATGCAACGGCAGGCGGCTGCCGTCCACCGGCTTGCTCGAACAGATAAAGGGCAAGAACACCAACGGGTATTCCAAGCCCTTGGATTTGTGGATGGTCACGACCTTGACCAGCTGCTCGTCGCTTTCCAGGCGCAGGATCTGTTCTTCGCCAGCCTGGCCGGACAATGCCAGATGCTCGGCCAGATGGCGGATCAGCGCTTGTTCGCCGTCCAGCTCGGAAGCTGCTTGCTGCAACAGTTCGGACAAATGCAGCAGGTTGGTCAGGACCCGCTCGCCGTCGCTGCGGGCAATCAAGGCCTGGGGCAACTGGAAGTCATGCAGCAGGCGACGCAACATCGGCAGCACCCCCTGGGTCCGCCAGATCAGGCGGTAACCGCGAAACTGCATGACCCGGCTCTCCCAGGCCAGCTCGTCCTGGTTCAAGCGCTCCAGCTCAACCAGCGGCAGGTTCAGGGTGATGGAGGCCAACGCGGCGCGCAGCGGGCGCTCGACATCCGGTTCGGCGCAAGCCTTGAGCCAGGCCAGAAGGTCGTGGGCCTCCTGGGCGGCGAACACCGAATCCTTGTCCGACAGGTAGACGCTGCGTACCCCGCGCGCGGCCAGTTCACCACGCACGGCCTGGGCCTCCTTGCCATCGCGCACCAGAATCGCGATGTCTGCCGGCAACAACCCTTTGAAGGGCTGCCCGTCCCGGGCGAACCCGGCACTGTTCTGCTGTCCGCCGTTGAGCAGCGCGACGATTTCGCTGGCGCAGGCCGCCGCCAGTTGTTGCCGGTACAGGGCGCCGGAAATGGGCTGCTCTGTCGGCAGGTGCCAGATATTCAGTGCCGGAATTAGTCGTCCGTCTATCTGTAGCTGTTCTTTACGCCCCTGCGATGCCACCGACAGGAACGGCACCGGGTTCTCTCCGCTCTGTTCGCGGAACAGGAACGCACCACGCCCTTGCTCCCGGGACTCGGCACGCGCGAACACATGGTTCACCGCATGGACCATGGCATGACTGGAGCGGAAGTTGGTACCCAGGGTGTGCAAGCGGCCGCTGGTAGCCTGGCGAGCGCGCAGGTAGGTGTAGATATCCGCCCCACGAAAGGCATAGATCGCCTGCTTGGGGTCACCGATCAGAAACAGTCCGGTCTCTGGATTGTTGTCCTCGATGCGGTAGATGCTTTCGAAGATCCGGTACTGCACCGGGTCGGTGTCCTGGAACTCGTCGATCAACGCCACCGGGAACTGCTCGCGAATCAGCGTCGCCAGGCGCTCGCCGCCCTCGGCCTGCAAGGCCGCGTCGAGGCGCAGCAGCATGTCGTCGAAGCCCATTTCGGCCCGTCGACGCTTTTCTTCCTCGAAACGTGCGCCGACCCAACGCGCGGCATGTTGCAGTACCGCGGCATCAGGGCTTGGCAAGACATCGAGCGCGCTTTTCAAGCCGGCCATGGCCGCCAGTGCGGGGTGATCCGGTGCTTCGCCTTTCCAGGCCTCGGCCATGCCTTCGGGGGTCAGGCGGCTGAAGCCGGTGCCGATATCCAGTTGCTCGATGGTTTCGTCTTCGGCCCAGGCGATGATCTTGTCGAACCAGGGCTCGAAGTAACGGGCCTGCATCTTCCGACCATCGACCGCCTTGTTAGCGACGCCTTGCAGGCAGATCTCCCGCAATTGCGCGGCCCATTGCAACCACGGCGCCTTGAGCTGCACCAGGGCTTCGCGCCGCTCCAGCAGGCAGGCGTCGATCAGCTCTGCCGGCGAGCGTTCATCGAGCGCTTCCCGCTCGCTGCCGAACAACGCACGCACCCTGGGTAGCAGGGCCGCCGGCCCACCCCAGTTGGCCCGCACCCAGTTCAGCGCATCGCCCTGCATCGGGTAACAAAACAGGCGCCAGTAGTCGCGCAGCACTTCGCCCAGTAAATCGCTGTGATCGGTTTCCAGGGTCTGGGTAAAGAGGCTGCCGCTGTCGAACGCATGTTCGCGCAACATGCGCTGACACCAGCTATGGATGGTCGAGACCGCGGCCTCGTCCATCCACTGCGCGGCGATGTCCAGCCGGCTGGCGCACCCCGGCCATTGCTCGGCGGCGAACTGTTCGCGTAACTCGGCGATCAGCGCATCCGGCGCGGCGGTTTCATCCCGGAAGAAACGTGCGGCCTCAGCCAGACGGGTGCGGATCCGCTCGCGCAGCTCCTTGGTCGCCGCGTCGGTGAAGGTCACCACTAGGATCTGCGGAGGCAGCAGTTCGCGGCCGAACCCGGCCTCTTCGCCGCCATGCCCCAGCACCAGGCGCAGGTACAGCGCCGAGATGGTAAAGGTCTTGCCGGTGCCGGCGCTGGCTTCGATCAGTTGGCTGCCCCGTAGCGGAAACGCCAGGGCCAGAGGTGCTTGCCGGGTCATGCGTCAGCCTCCCCATCAATCGCAGAGCGCCAAGGCGCTTGCAGCAGTGGGCGGTACAGCGAGTCGGCCCAGCCGCTGAAGGTTTCATCGGCCATCAATGCGTTGTAGTCCGGGTATTGACGCGCCAGGGCCGGGCTTTCCCGACGTTCGCCGTCGGTAGTCTGGCCGTCTCCCTCATAAGCTTTACGCGCCGCCGCTTCGGCTTTGCCCGGATCGCTCTGGCCGAGCCAGGCAAAGGCGGTTTTTACCGCCACCGGCAACGGCTGGCACATGCCCGTCTGCCAGGCCAGCAGCAAGTCGCCCAGGCTTTGCAACGCCGAGCCAGGGTCCAGAGGCGATAACAACAACGTGTCATCACTGGCCACCAACGCAGTGGTCAAGGTATAGCCGCTGGCACAGGCCACCAGATGGTTGACCCAGGGACGAGTCAGGCGATGCCACTTTCGAGTCTTGGACGAGCCGATGCTATTGGGGATGGTCGTGACCGACAGCAACCCGCCATCGCTGCGTTGATGCAAGCCGCTCAGCCAGCCCTCTAGGCTCACGCCCTTGAGCTCCAGAGTCACTGGCAAGGCACTGGTAAGCGGGATCGGCCAGAGCTCCAGCAATTGTCGATAACGCATCAACAGATCCGGCAAAGGCTCGATCAACTCTCTTTGCAGACTCTCGCCAAAACCGGCCATGGGCAGCAGGCCGCTGGCCTGTAGCCGTTGTGCCTGGTCCAGCAGGGCCTGCTCTGGATCACCGGCACTGTTCAACGCCGCCTCCAGCAAGCTGTCACTCAGGCTGTAACGTTGCAGCGCGTCGAGCACAAACGGCTCTTCATCGGCTAACGGCGCATCGGCCGCCTCGAAGAACACCTTCAAACGCTGGCTGAAGAAATGCCGCACCGGGTTTCGCAGGAAATCCTGCAACTGCCCCAGGCTCAAAGGCTCCTCCTGGACATAGGGCACCAGAGGCTCCAGCGTTTGAGGAGCGGGCTGCGCCTGGTGCAACAGTTGCCACTCTCGCGCATAACTGAACAGGTCGTCGCCTTCGTGGAAATAGCGGGCACTGAAAGGTTGCAGCGGATGCTCCTGGGTCATGGCCTCAAGCAGTTCGCCAGGCTCGCTCGTCAGCTTCCAGCCGCTGGCCAAGTGATCGCGCAACTGACCGATCAGCACCGAAGCCGGACGCTCGCTGTTGTCGCGAATGCTGCGGCCGACCCAACTGACGTACAACTGATCCCGCGCCGAAAGCAGCGCTTCCAGCAGCAAATAACGGTCGTCCTCGCGCCGTGAGCGGTCACCGGGCCGATAGTCGCTGCCCATCAGGTCGAAATCCAGCGGCGGTTGTGCCCGAGGGTAGTCACCGTCGTTCATCCCCAACAGGCACACCAGCTTGAAGGGAATCGCGCGCATCGGCATCAACGTGCAGAAGTTCACCGCGCCGGCCAGGAAGCGCTGGGACAGACGCCCCTGGTCCAGGCCAGCCAGCCAGGCCTCCCGCACCACGGTCAATGGCAACTCATCGTACAGGCCGACCGACTCGCAGGTTTCCAGCCAGGTTTCGCGCAGGTCTTCCAACTGGCTCAGCAAATAGTCGTCATGCTCGGTGCTGGCGAGGAAAAACTGCTGCGTCAGTGCTTGCAGGCGTTCCCCCCACTGGGACGGCGTAGCCGGCAGGGTAAGGCTCTGGTAGGCCACATCCAGCGCATCGAGCAACGCCACCAACGGACCGATCAAGGCCGCATCCAGGCCACCGATCTCGTCGTAGGGTTCGATCCCTTCGCAGGCGTCGGAACGCCCTACGGCATATCCCAGCAACATCCGGCGCAGGCCGAAACGCCAGCTGTTCTGTTCCAGTTTCTCTGGCAACCCCAGGTCGGCCCGTTGCTGCGCATTCATCCCCCAGCGGATACCCGCGCCTTCGATCCAGCGATGCAGGGTCGGCAGGTCGGCCTCATCGACGCCAAAGCGTGCGCGTAATGCGGGAACGTCCAAAAGGTCGAGAATTTCGCTGACGGGAAAACGGCTGTCCGGCAGCTTGAGCAGATGCTCCACGGCAATCAGCAATGGATCGCGGCCACGTTGGCCCTGGTCCGTCAGGGTGAATGGAATGAAGCGCCGATCGTCACGCTCCAACTGGCCAAAAATCGCTCGGATATGCGGAGCATAACTGTCGACATCCGGCACCATCACGATCACATCTCGCGGGCACAAATCAGCGTCCTCACTGAAGCGCGCGAGCAGTTGGTCGTGAAGGATCTCCACTTCGCGCTGGGCACTGTGGGCTATGTGAAAACGGATCGACTTGTCCTGCCGCAGATCGACTGTCGGCCACAGCTGACGGGTTTCCTCCAGCGGGCGCAATTCGAGAATATCGTCCTGCAACTGGTTCAGCAGGGTTTGCGGCTCGCTCTCGCTGAAGAGGTCGATACGCCCATCGCGAAAGGCCGAGCGATAGCTGTTGGGATCATCGTAACTGTCGAGCAGACTGATGTAGTCGCGCCCTTGCTTACCCCACGCAGCCAGCAGCGGGTGGGCATGTTGATGCAGGGTTTGCGGGTCGAGCGCCACAGGCATTCCTGCTTTGCGCGCCTGGCGCTTGTACTGATGGCGCAGTAAATCCTTGTCGGCGACGATATCCGCCCAATGGTGACGACAGGGGTTATGCACACACAGCAGGACCTGGCTGAATCGAGCCAATCCGGCCAAGGCTTCGAGAGCTTGTGCCGGCAAGGAAGAAATCCCGAAAACGATCACTCGCGAAGGCAAACCCTGTGGTGCGTTTTCCAGGGTGAGAATACGCTCGATAAAACGCTGATGGACACCGGCGCGGCTCTGCGCCATGCCCTCTTCGCCCACATCCAGCAACAATGCGCGCCAGAGTTCGGCTTGCCAGCAATTGGCCGGAGCCAGGGCCTTGGCTTCGCCCCGCGCACTGCGCAGTTGATGACGTCCTGCCGCCCAATCTTCCAGCCAGTCGGCACGATAGACCTGATATTGGTCGAACAGGTCGGCCAGGCGCTCAGCCAATTGATAGCGCTTGCGCAGATCCGTGTCATGAGTGAGAAAACGTTGCAGGGGTTCGAAGTGCGGCTGGCCGATCAGCTCAGGCAAGAGCCGCATCAGACGCCAGGTCAGCGGGGCTTTATCCAGAAGGGATTTGGGTGGAATTTCATCGCGCCCCAACACCATGCGATAGAGCTGCCACATAAAACTGCCCGGAAGCTGTACGTCGATGGCCGCGGCGATGCCGCAGCCGCCCATGTCGTCTTCCTCAGGATCTTCCGCCAGTGCCAGTTTCAGCCATTGAGCGATGCCATTGCTCTGCACCAGAGCGATCTCGTTTTCCAGAGGCGCCAAGGGGTAACGCCGCATCCAGCTGACCACCAGGCTGCGCAGCTCATCCAGGCGGTTGCCGTGAACCACCATAAAACCAGCGCTGAGGGACATGGCGTCCGGCATAAGGGCTTCCTTGGAAAATGCAAAAGCTAGGGGCGAACCTTAGCACCGTCGCGCAGCAGTGACAGCCGAAAGGAACAACACGAGTGTTGCGAGGAATGAAGCATTTTTTGTCGCCCAAAAGCAAAACCCCAACTGCTTTCGCAATTGGGGTTTCGGAATTTAATCTTGACGATGACCTACTCTCACATGGGGAAACCCCACACTACCATCGGCGATGCATCGTTTCACTTCTGAGTTCGGGATGGGATCAGGTGGTTCCAATGCTCTATGGTCGTCAAGAAATTCGGGTACTGACTCGTGACCGGATGGCCTCGCTTCAGCAAATTGGGCATGTAATAGCTTTGTGTGTTGTGCAAACTTTCGGTTTGTATCGTCTTCACACACCGCAATCTGGCCTCTTTCGAGTTCGCAAATTGCTTGGGTGTTATATGGTCAAGCCTCACGGGCAATTAGTATTGGTTAGCTCAACGCCTCACAGCGCTTACACACCCAACCTATCAACGTCGTAGTCTTCGACGGCCCTTTAGGGAACTCAAGGTTCCAGTGAGATCTCATCTTGAGGCAAGTTTCCCGCTTAGATGCTTTCAGCGGTTATCTTTTCCGAACATAGCTACCCGGCAATGCCACTGGCGTGACAACCGGAACACCAGAGGTTCGTCCACTCCGGTCCTCTCGTACTAGGAGCAGCCCCTCTCAAATCTCAAACGTCCACGGCAGATAGGGACCGAACTGTCTCACGACGTTCTAAACCCAGCTCGCGTACCACTTTAAATGGCGAACAGCCATACCCTTGGGACCGGCTTCAGCCCCAGGATGTGATGAGCCGACATCGAGGTGCCAAACACCGCCGTCGATATGAACTCTTGGGCGGTATCAGCCTGTTATCCCCGGAGTACCTTTTATCCGTTGAGCGATGGCCCTTCCATACAGAACCACCGGATCACTAAGACCTACTTTCGTACCTGCTCGACGTGTCTGTCTCGCAGTCAAGCGCGCTTTTGCCTTTATACTCTACGACCGATTTCCGACCGGTCTGAGCGCACCTTCGTACTCCTCCGTTACTCTTTAGGAGGAGACCGCCCCAGTCAAACTACCCACCATACACTGTCCTCGATCCGGATAACGGACCTGAGTTAGAACCTCAAAGTTGCCAGGGTGGTATTTCAAGGATGGCTCCACGCAGACTGGCGTCCACGCTTCAAAGCCTCCCACCTATCCTACACAAGCAAATTCAAAGTCCAGTGCAAAGCTATAGTAAAGGTTCACGGGGTCTTTCCGTCTAGCCGCGGATACACTGCATCTTCACAGCGATTTCAATTTCACTGAGTCTCGGGTGGAGACAGCGCCGCCATCGTTACGCCATTCGTGCAGGTCGGAACTTACCCGACAAGGAATTTCGCTACCTTAGGACCGTTATAGTTACGGCCGCCGTTTACCGGGGCTTCGATCAAGAGCTTCGCGTTAGCTAACCCCATCAATTAACCTTCCGGCACCGGGCAGGCGTCACACCCTATACGTCCACTTTCGTGTTTGCAGAGTGCTGTGTTTTTAATAAACAGTCGCAGCGGCCTGGTATCTTCGACCGGCATGGGCTTACGGAGCAAGTCCTTCACCCTCACCGGCGCACCTTCTCCCGAAGTTACGGTGCCATTTTGCCTAGTTCCTTCACCCGAGTTCTCTCAAGCGCCTTGGTATTCTCTACCCAACCACCTGTGTCGGTTTGGGGTACGGTTCCTAGTTATCTGAAGCTTAGAAGCTTTTCTTGGAAGCATGGCATCAACCACTTCGTCACCTAAAAGGTAACTCGTCATCAGCTCTCGGCCTTAGAACCCCGGATTTACCTAAGATTCCAGCCTACCACCTTAAACTTGGACAACCAACGCCAAGCTGGCCTAGCCTTCTCCGTCCCTCCATCGCAATAACTAGAAGTACAGGAATATTAACCTGTTTTCCATCGACTACGCTTTTCAGCCTCGCCTTAGGGACCGACTAACCCTGCGTCGATTAACGTTGCGCAGGAAACCTTGGTCTTTCGGCGTGGGTGTTTTTCACACCCATTGTCGTTACTCATGTCAGCATTCGCACTTCTGATACCTCCAGCAAGCTTCTCAACTCACCTTCACAGGCTTACAGAACGCTCCTCTACCGCATCACTTACGTGA
>NZ_MSCT01000005.1:0-62500 GCF_001921865.1 Pseudomonas chlororaphis | reverse complement strand
GGTGTTCCTTCCTATATCTACGCATTTCACCGCTACACAGGAAATTCCACCACCCTCTACCATACTCTAGCTCGCCAGTTTTGGATGCAGTTCCCAGGTTGAGCCCGGGGATTTCACATCCAACTTAACGAACCACCTACGCGCGCTTTACGCCCAGTAATTCCGATTAACGCTTGCACCCTCTGTATTACCGCGGCTGCTGGCACAGAGTTAGCCGGTGCTTATTCTGTCGGTAACGTCAAAATACTCACGTATTAGGTAAGTACCCTTCCTCCCAACTTAAAGTGCTTTACAATCCGAAGACCTTCTTCACACACGCGGCATGGCTGGATCAGGCTTTCGCCCATTGTCCAATATTCCCCACTGCTGCCTCCCGTAGGAGTCTGGACCGTGTCTCAGTTCCAGTGTGACTGATCATCCTCTCAGACCAGTTACGGATCGTCGCCTTGGTGAGCCATTACCTCACCAACTAGCTAATCCGACCTAGGCTCATCTGATAGCGCAAGGCCCGAAGGTCCCCTGCTTTCTCCCGTAGGACGTATGCGGTATTAGCGTCCGTTTCCGAACGTTATCCCCCACTACCAGGCAGATTCCTAGGCATTACTCACCCGTCCGCCGCTCTCAAGAGAAGCAAGCTTCTCTCTACCGCTCGACTTGCATGTGTTAGGCCTGCCGCCAGCGTTCAATCTGAGCCATGATCAAACTCTTCAGTTCAAACATCTTTGGGTTTTGAGAAAACCCTAAACTTGGCTCAGCAATCGTTGGTTACATCTTTGATTTCTCGCGGAGTAACTTGTGATGCTGATAATCTTTCTGACTATCAGTCTGACTCCACAAGCACCCACACGAATTGCTTGATTCAGTTGTTAAAGAGCGGTTGGTTAAGTCTTTCGTCTCAACCGAGGCGCGCATTCTACAGCAGCCTCATTTGCTGTCAAGTGATTATTTTCAGAAGTTTTTGAAGATTTCCTCAACAACTTCAACCACTTGCGCTTCCGATCTCTCGTCAGCGGGAGGCGAATTCTACAGCGTTACACACTGTTGTCAACACCTCTTTTTCTCCGCTTTCGACCGAGACGATCGAATCGTTAACAAGGCGAAAACTGACTGCCTTATCAACTCCTTCGGGCTTCGATGAACTGAAGCGCAACCGTTGTCGAAAACTGCGTAACTCGTTGAATCTCAAGGAGTTTTCCGTTTCGACTGCGCCGGAAGTGGGGCGAATTATAGACCTCTGGAATCTGCCGTCAACACTTATTTTCACAAAACTGTCATATCAGTCAAAAACGCCCCTGAAAGCAAAGGCCGCCCCAAGGGGCGGCCTTTGCTTGCCCCTACTGATTACAAGCTAGGGAAGGCGAACTGCGACGCTTCATGGCTGGCACGCTGCGGCCAGCGCTGGGTGATCGCCTTGCGGCGGGTGTAGAAACGCACGCCGTCCGGACCGTAGGCATGCAGGTCGCCAAACAGCGAGCGCTTCCAACCGCCGAAACTGTGGTACGCCACTGGCACCGGCAACGGTACGTTGACGCCCACCATGCCGACTTCGATCTCGTCACAGAACAGACGCGCCGCTTCACCGTCACGGGTAAAGATGCAAGTACCGTTGCCGTACTCGTGATCGTTGATCAGTTGCATGGCTTCTTCCAGGCTGTTCACTCGTACGACGCACAGCACCGGTCCGAAGATCTCTTCTTTATAGATACGCATTTCAGGGGTGACGTTATCGAACAGGCAACCGCCGAGGAAGAAGCCGTCTTCATGACCCGGCACACTAAGACCACGACCGTCGACCACCAGGGTCGCACCCGCTGCTACGCCGTCTTCGACATAACCACTGACCTTATCCCGAGCCTGCCCCGTCACCAGTGGCCCCATGTCCAGACCGCAGGAGGTGCCGGCACCGATTTTCAGCGCCTTGATCTGCGGCACCAGCTTGGCCACCAGGGCATCCGCTACCTGGTCGCCGACGCACACGGCAACCGAGATCGCCATGCAACGTTCGCCGCAAGAACCGTAAGCCGCGCCCATCAGAGCGCTGACGGCGTTGTCCAGGTCCGCATCCGGCATTAGTACCGCGTGGTTCTTCGCCCCGCCCAGCGCTTGTACGCGCTTGCCGCGCTTGGTGCCCTCGGCGTAGATGTACTCGGCAATCGGCGTAGAGCCGACAAAACTCAGCGCCTTGACTTCCGGCGCTTCGATCAACGCATCCACCGCCGTCTTGTCGCCGTGCACCACACTCAGCACACCTTTTGGCAGACCGGCCTCCAGCAGCAGCTGGGCAATCAACAGGGTCGAGCTTGGATCGCGTTCGGACGGCTTGAGGATAAAGCAGTTGCCGCAGACGATCGCCAGCGGGTACATCCACAGCGGTACCATCGCCGGGAAGTTGAACGGGGTGATGCCGGCGACCACGCCCAACGGCTGGAAGTCGGACCAGGCATCGATGTTCGGGCCGACATTGCGGCTGTACTCGCCCTTGAGGATCTCCGGCGCGGCACAAGCGAACTCGACGTTCTCGATACCGCGCTTGAGTTCGCCGGCAGCGTCTTCCAGGGTCTTGCCGTGCTCTTCGCTGATCAACTGGGCGATGCGCGATTCGTTCTGCTCCAGCAACTGCTTGAAGCGGAACATCACCTGGGCGCGTTTGGCCGGGGGCGTGTTACGCCAGGCAGGGAACGCAGCCTTGGCAGCATCGATGGCGCTCTGGATGGTTTCGCGGCTGGCCAGCGGCAGCTTGTGGATCGCCTGACCAGTGGACGGATTGAACACATCGACCGCGCGACCGTTCTCGGCCACCAGTTCACCATTGATCAAATGCGGGATAACGCTCATCGGGGAACTCCTGAAGTTGTCCACAGACGCCCGCCTGGGAGCGCCTGCTATATAGAGAGGGCTTTGGATATGAACCAAGCCACGATGGCGCCAATGAGTACGCCATCGCGAGCAAGCTCGGCTCCTACAGTTGTTGCAATCAGTCGATCTTGGTCAGCACTTCGCCAACGGCATCGAACAGGCGATCCAGATCCTGCGGCTTGCTGTTGAAAGTCGGGCCGAACTGCAGGGTGTCGCCACCGAAGCGTACGTAGAAACCGGCTTTCCACAGGGCCATGCCCGCCTCGAACGGACGCACGATGGCGTCGCCGTCCCGCGGGGCAATCTGAATCGCGCCGGCCAGGCCGTAGTTGCGGATGTCGATGACGTTCTTCGTCCCCTTGATGCCGTGCAATGCCTTCTCGAAATGCGGGGCCACATCAGCGACGCTCTGCACCAGGTTTTCCTTCTGCAAGAGATCCAGTGCCGCCAGGCCGGCGGCGCAAGCCACCGGGTGCGCCGAGTAGGTATAGCCGTGGGGAAATTCCACCGCGTACTCAGGCGTCGGCTGGTTCATGAAGGTCTGGTAGATCTCGGAACTGGCAATCACCGCCCCCATCGGGATGGCACCGTTGGTGACTTGCTTGGCGATGCACATCAGGTCCGGGGTCACGCCAAAGCTGTCGGCGCCGAACATTTTGCCGGTACGGCCAAAACCGGTGATCACTTCGTCGAACACCAGCAGGATGCTGTGCTGATCGCAGATTTCCCGCAGGCGCTTGAGGTAACCCTGCGGCGGAACCAGGACACCCGCGGAGCCGGCCAGAGGCTCGACGAACACCGCGGCGATGTTAGAGGCGTCGTGCAGCTCGATCAGTTTGAGCAGCTCATCGGCCAGCGCGATACCGCCCTGCTCCGGAATACCGCGGGAGAACGCGTTGCTGGCCAGGAGGGTGTGCGGCAGGTGGTCGACATCCATCATCGCCTGGCCGAACAGCTTACGGTTGCCGTTGACTCCGCCGAGGCTGGTGCCGGCAATGTTCACGCCGTGATAACCACGGGCACGCCCGATCATCTTGGTCTTGGCCGGCTGGCCCTTCAGGCGCCAGTAGGCACGCACCATTTTCACCGCGGTATCGGCGCACTCGGAACCGGAGTCGGTGAAGAACACATGGTTCAGGTTGCCGGGGGTCAACGCGGTGATTTTCTCCGCCAGCTGGAACGACAGCGGATGGCCGTACTGGAAGCCCGGCGAGTAATCCAGGGTGCTCAGTTGCTTGGCTACCGCTTCCTGGATTTCCTTGCGGGTGTGGCCAGCGCCACAGGTCCACAGGCCGGACAGCGAGTCATAGACCTTGCGCCCCTTGTCGTCGACCAGCCAGCTGCCTTCGGCGGCGACGATCAGGCGCGGATCGCGCTGGAAATTGCGATTGGCGGTGTAGGGCATCCAGTGAGCGTCGAGCTTGAGCTGGCTGGCCAGGGAAGCTGGAGCGTTTTCAGGCATGTTCATGGGGCAAAACCTCGCAGGGCAATAAGCGGCGCAGGGATCGGAAAAGCGTAGTTGCAGCTAAGTTGCCACGGCTATAAAGTCGATGAAATTCAACTTTTATAACCTTCAGTCAGGCTTCTACTAAACTATGAGCAGCCGTCGCGCCGACCCGCTGGCCCAAGTCAGCGACTTTGATATCCGCCTGCTACGGATCTTTCGCAGCGTGGTCGAGTGCGGTGGCTTTTCCGCCGCGGAAACGGTGCTCGGCATCGGCCGCTCGGCCATCAGCCAACAGATGAGCGACCTCGAGCAGCGCCTCGGCCTGCGCCTGTGCCAACGCGGACGCGCCGGGTTCTCGCTGACCGAGGAAGGTCGCGAGGTGTACCAGTCGGCCTTGCAACTCTTGAGCGCGCTGGAAAGTTTCCGCACCGAGGTCAACGGCCTGCACCGGCATTTGCGGGGCGAACTGACTATCGGCCTGACCGACAACTTGGTCACCCTGCCCCACATGCGTATCACCCACGCCCTGGCGCAGTTGAAGGAGCGCGGGCCGGACGTACAGATCCAGATCCGCATGATCGCGCCCAACGAGGTCGAACAGGGCGTGCTCGACAGACGCCTGCATGTCGGCGTGGTGCCACAGGCCAGCGCCTTGTCCGGGCTGGAATACCAGCCTTTGTACAGCGAGCGTTCGCTGCTTTACTGCGCCGTCGGCCACCCGCTGTTTTATGTCGACGACACGCAACTGGACGACCAGCGCCTCAACGAACAGGACGCCATCGCCCCGACCTTCCGCCTGCCCGCCGAGATCCAGGCCCATTACCAGGCACTCAACTGCACCGCCAGCGCCTCGGACCGCGAAGGCATGGCCTTCCTGATTCTCACCGGACGCTACATCGGTTATCTGCCGGACCATTACGCCAGCCTGTGGGTCCAGCAGGGCCGACTGCGCGCCCTCAAATCCGACTCGCGCTTCTATGACCTGAGCCTGGCGTCGGTCACGCGCAAGGGCCGTCGTCCCCATCTGGTGCTGGAAAGCTTCCTCGAAAGCCTGGCCGCCACCCGCTGAATGGCAGTGCTTTGCGGGTTTTCTGCCCATAAGACTTGTCTGACGCCTGTGGGTGCGCTATCAACGCACTGGTTGCACCCACAGAACAGCTCGGAAACGCCTATGACCGTTGAAGTTCCAGCCCACGCCAGCCTTCAAACCGCCAAGCCTGCCAGCCGTATTCGCCAGAAAAACCAAGAGGCGATCATCAAGGCCGCCGAAGACGAGTTCGCCCGTCACGGCTTCAAAGGCACCAGCATGAACACCATCGCGCAGAATGCCGGCCTGCCCAAAGCCAACCTGCATTACTACTTCACCAACAAGCTTGGGCTGTATGTCGCGGTGTTGAGCAATATCCTCGAGCAGTGGGACAGCACCTTCAACACCCTGACCGCCGACGACGACCCGGCCGAGGCGCTGACCCGCTACATCCGCGCCAAGATGGAGTTCTCTCGGCGCCAGCCGCAGGCCTCGCGGATCTTCGCGATGGAGATCATCAGCGGCGGCGAATGCCTCAGCGAGTATTTCAGCCAGGACTACCGTGCCTGGTTCCAGGGCCGCGCGGCGGTCTTCCAGGCCTGGGTCGACGCCGGCAAGATGGACCCGGTGGACCCGGTACACCTGATCTTCCTGCTATGGGGCAGCACCCAGCATTACGCCGATTTCGCCACCCAGATCTGTCGCGTCACCGGCCGCACCAAGCTGACCAAGCAAGACATGGAAGACGCCAGCAACAACCTGATCCGCATCATCCTCAAGGGCTGCGGCCTCAAGCTCGCCTGATCAAGAACACAGCGTATGCCCTTTACCCTCGCCGGCCTTTGCGAATACCGCGAAGAGATTCGCAAAAGCCGCTTTATCGCTCTCGCCGCGCCCATCACCAGCGCGGCCGAGGCCCAAGCCTTTATCGAGCAGCACAGCGACCTGGACGCCTCCCACAATTGCTGGGCATGGAAGCTTGCCGATCAATACCGCAGCAGCGACGACGGCGAGCCCGGTGGCACCGCCGGCCGGCCGATCCTCGCCGCCATCGACGCCCAGGATTGCGACCAGGTAGCGGTGTTGGTGATCCGCTGGTACGGCGGCATCCAGCTAGGCACCGGCGGCCTGGCTCGCGCCTACGGTGGCAGCGCCAACAAGTGCCTGCAAGGCGCCGAACGCATCGAATTGGTGAGCCGGGTCGCCCTGCGTTGCGCCTGCAGCTTCAGCGAACTGGCGCTGGTCAAATTGCGGGTCGCCGAACTCGGCGGGCTGCTGGTCGAGGAACACTTCACCGCCAACGGCGTAGAGCTGCAACTGGCTTTGGGTGAAAGCCAGATCGGTGCCTTGCAGAGCCAACTGGCCGACTTGAGCCGCGGACGCATCTTTTTGCAGCGCTGACAGCATCGCCCACGCAGGCTGTGCACAACCGCGCTGTGGATAGCCGACTTGCCCACACCCGCTGTGTACCCGGCTGTGAATAACCTGAGTACATTCGCCTGTAACCCTTTTGCAACGTGGCTTTGCGGCGGTTGTTCATTTTTCGCCCAATCATTGCCTGTAAATTTGTTTTTTATTTAAAAACAGCTAGTTAGCCTCGTTTATCGCTTTTAGAAGAAAGCCCTGCAGCGCTTATGCCCGGGTCGGCGGCTTGCACACAAATACTGTGGAGCAAGCTGTGGATAACCCGTGCAAGGCTGCGTCCGCCGCCGATGCCGCAAGGCTTGCGGGCGCTTGATCATTTTTCGATCAAGCTTATGTGCAGAGGCGGCGAGCAGGAGATTCAGCGGTAGCCGTACCCGCCTTATCGCCCACCGGCCACAACTGCGCCACCGCCCAGGCCAGCTCGAAAAACACAATCACGCCGATCAAGGCTGTGGCGCCATGGGCCAGGGCGTAGATCTGCCAAGTGGAAAACAGCAGCCGACCGGCTGCGTCGTAACGTCCGAAAACCAGCTGCGGATCGCGGATGCGCAACACCGACCAGACGCAGACGATCGAGCCCATCAGGTTGACCATCAGCATGTGCATGGGCTCGAACGACGGCAGTTCGCCGGGCAGCTTGAACGCCTGACTCCACTGCTGCATCAGCCCGTGCAGGGCGAGAAAACTCCAGGGAGTGACAAAGGCGGCGGTGACGATCAGGTCGTACCAGGCGCTGGCTCGCACCAGTTGACGGTATTGCGCTGTGCTCCACATAAAAGACCGCTCCGGATATTCAGGGAGCGTACAGGCTAAAGCCTGGAGTATGCTCCAGGGTCAAGCCCTTGCGAGACCCCAGCATGCGTATCGGTGAACTTGCCCGGGCCTGCGCCGTCAGCCGCGATACCCTGCGTTTCTACGAGCAACGCGGCTTGATTGCGGCGCAACGCAGCGCCAACGGCTATCGTGACTACCCCAGCGACATGGTGCAGTTGGTGCTCTATATCAAGACCGCGCAACGCCTGGGGTTCAGCCTCGGTGAAATCGGCAGCAGCGTTGCCGCTCTGTGGCAGGCGAGCGACCCGGACAGCGCGGTGACGCAACTGCTGCAAGACAAACTGAACCTGATCGAGGCCCGCATCAGCGAACTGACCGGGTTGCGCCAGGAGCTGCAACAGCGACTCGGCCAGCGCTGCCCATTAAATCCGTGATTTTCATCTATCAAGGAATCTTTGCATGTCTACGCCAAAAACCGCACTGATCATCGGCGCCTCCCGAGGCCTGGGCCTGGGCCTGGTGCAACGCTTGCTGGACGATGGCTGGCAAGTCACCGCCACCGTGCGCAACCCGCAGAAAGCCGAGGCGCTCAAGGCCCTGGGCCCGGTCCGCATCGAACAGCTGGACATGGACGATCAGCAGGCGGTGATCGCCCTGAACCAGAAGCTCAAGGGCGAAGTGTTCGACCTGCTATTCGTCAACGCCGGGGTCAAGGGGCCGGACGACCAGACACCCGGCAAGGCGACCCTGGCGCAAGTCGGCCAGTTGTTTTTCACCAACGCCGTGGCGCCGATCAACCTGGCCCAGCGTTTTATCGGGCAGATCCGCCCGGACAGCGGCGTGCTGGCGTTCATGAGTTCGGTGCTGGGCAGCGTGACCATGCCGGACGCTCCGGAACTGGCGCTGTACAAGGCCAGCAAGGCAGCACTGAACTCCATGACCAACAGCTTCGTGACCCAGCTGGAACAGAAGCTGACCGTGCTGTCGCTGCACCCGGGCTGGGTGAAGACCGACATGGGCGGCGAAGGCGCGGACATCGATGTCGAGACCAGCACCCGTGGCCTGATCGCCCAAGTGAAGGCTTATGCCGGCAAAGGCGGGCATCATTTTGTGAACTACAAGGGCGAAACCATTCCCTGGTAAGCGGCGCCTGATCTGGCGCTATCGCGAGCAAGCGCGCTCCTGCAGGGGCATCGGTTCATTGCAGGAGCGAGTTTGCTCGCGATAGACCGCGCAGCGGTCTCCCCGTAAACTGCACCCCGCGTCGATCCTGGCGCCCCTGGATCAGCAGACAGGGCAACACTGAGCTGGCTAACCTGAACCTACTTTCAGAGGAGCCGGCCACCATGCCTGCGACCCGTACCTGGTTAAAAAATCCCCTCGCCATTTTCACCGGCAATGCCCTCGACGCCCGCGGCGGCCTGGTGCTGCAAGACGGTCTGATCGTCGAAGTGCTCGGTGCCGGCCAGCAACCCGCCCAGCCCTGTGGACAGGTCTTCGACGCCCGCGAGCACGTACTGCTGCCGGGGCTGATCAACACCCATCACCACTTTTATCAGACCCTGACCCGCGCCTGGGCGCCGGTGGTCAACCAGCCGCTGTTTCCCTGGCTGAAAACCCTGTACCCGGTCTGGGCCCGGCTAACCCCGGAGAAACTCGCCCTGGCCAGTAAAGTGGCACTGGCCGAACTGCTGCTATCCGGCTGCACCACCGCCGCCGACCACCACTACCTGTTCCCCGACGGCCTGGAAAACGCCATCGACGTGCAGGTGGCCAGCGTGCGCGAACTGGGTATGCGCGCCATGCTCACCCGCGGCTCCATGAGCCTGGGCGAAGCGGACGGCGGGTTGCCGCCGCAGCAAACAGTGCAACAGGGCGAAGTAATTCTCGCCGACAGCCAGCGCTTGATCGCCGAATACCATGAGCGCGGCGACGGCGCACAGATCCAGATTGCCCTGGCGCCTTGCTCGCCGTTCTCGGTGACCCCGCAGATCATGGCGGACAGCGCCGAGCTGGCGGAAAAACTCGACGTGCGCCTGCACACCCACCTGGCGGAGACCCTCGACGAAGAAGACTTCTGCCTGCAACGCTTCGGCCTGCGCACCGTGGATTACCTGGACAGCGTCGGCTGGCTCGGCCCACGGACCTGGCTGGCCCACGGCATCCATTTCAATCCGGATGAAATCGCTCGGCTCGGCGCGGCCGGCACCGGTATCTGTCACTGCCCGAGCTCCAACATGCGCCTGGCCTCGGGTATCTGCCCGACCCTGGAACTGACCGCCGCCGGCGCGCCTCTGGGCCTGGGCGTGGACGGCTCGGCCTCCAACGATGCCTCCAACATGATCCTCGAGACCCGCCAGGCCCTGTACCTGCAGCGCCTGCGCTACGGCGCCGAGAAGATCACCCCGGAACGCGTGCTGGGCTGGGCCACCCAAGGCTCGGCGCAGTTGCTGGGGCGCAGCGATATCGGTGAACTGGCGGTCGGCAAACAGGCCGACCTGGCGCTGTTCAAACTCGACGAACTGCGTTTCTCCGGCAGCCACGATCCGTTGTCGGCGTTGCTGCTGTGCGGCGCGGATCGCGCGGACCGAGTGATGGTCGCGGGCAAATGGCGGGTGATCGACGGACAGGTCGAGGGGTTGGACCTCAAAGGCTTGATCGCCGATCACAGCCAGGCGGCGAGGCAGTTGATCGCGGGCGCCTGACCCATGGCTATCGCGAGCAGGCTCGCTCCTACAGAGGTCGATGAACACCTGTAGGAGCGAGCCTGCTCGCGATACGCTTCAGAGCCCCAACAGCGACAACATGATGAAGGTGGCAAACAGCACGAAGTGGGTCATGCCTTCGATGGCATTGGTCTCGCCGTCGTTGAGGTTGATCGCGCTGACGATCAGGGTGATGAAGACCATCACCGTCTGCACCGGCGTCATGGCCATCTGGAACGGCTGCCCGGTGTAGAGCGCCATGGCTTCCATCACCGGCACCGTCAGGATCACCGTCGACAGCGACGCGCCCAGCGCAATATTGACCACCGACTGCATGCGATTGGCCAACGCCGCACGCAAGGCAGTGAGGATCTCCGGCGCCGCGGAAATCGCTGCCACCAGGATCGCCGTGATCACCGGCGGTGCCCCCGTCCCTTCCAACCCCAGGTCCAGGGTCTTGGACATCACTTCCGCCAGCGCACCGATCAGCACCACGCCGAACACCAGGGTGGCGATGGAGAATGCCAGGCTGACAGGCGCCGGCTCGTCTGCCGTCGGTTCTTTCTTGCGGCGCTTTTCCGGGTAGCTATAACTGAAAAAGTAACTATGGGCCCCGACCTGCATGCGCAGGAACAAGGTGTACAACAGCACCATCGCGCCAATGGTGAAGGCCGAATACAGCTTCCATTTCGACTCCGGAATGAACTCCGGCACCACCATCGACACGCCCATCGCGGTGAGGATCATCACGCTGTAGGAACGGGCCGAATCGTCGTTGTAGGCCTGCTCGCCATGCTTGATCCCTCCCATCAGCGCGGCCAGGCCGAGGATGCCGTTGATATCGAGCATCACCGCCGAGTAGATGGTGTCACGTACCAGGGTCGGCGACGCCTCGTTGCTCATCATGATCGCCAGGATCACCACCTCCACCAGGACCGCGGCCAGGGTCAGGATCATGGTGCCGTAGGGATCGCCGACCTTCTCCGCCAGCAGTTCGGCATGGTGGGCGACGCGCATCGAGGCGGCGACGATAAAGCCGATCAGCACCAACCCGGCAATCAGGGCCACGCCTTGTCCGCTGTTGAGCAGCGCATGTTCCAACGGGTAGGCCACCAGCGCCGCGAGCAGCGCCAATAACAGAAAGCCTTCTTGCTTGAGTGAAGTGAACATCGCAGTCCTTTGAACCAATGAATCGAGCAGAAACAGATGAGCTAAAGACTGCCTGGAGTCACTAACGTTTCGTTACACCTTAGTGCACCCAAGGGTCGCCGATCGTTGCGGACAGAAAACCTCGCGCCGCGTCGGCTGGTCAGGTTTTGCCGAATATTTGCGCGCCAACCGCTAGAATGCCGCCACTGATCCTGATGAGAACGAACCATGTACGACTGGCTGAATGCCTTGCCCAAGGCCGAGCTGCACCTGCACCTCGAAGGTTCCCTGGAGCCCGAACTGCTGTTCGCCCTGGCCGAACGCAACAAGATCGCCCTGCCGTGGAGCGATGTGGAAACCCTGCGCAAGGCCTACGCCTTCAACAACCTGCAAGAGTTCCTCGACCTGTACTACCAGGGCGCGGACGTACTGCGCACGTCCCAGGACTTCTACGACCTGACCTGGGCCTACCTGCTGCGTTGCAAAGAGCAGAACGTCATCCACACCGAGCCGTTCTTCGATCCGCAGACCCACACCGATCGTGGCATTCCCTTCGAAGTGGTGCTCAACGGCATCGCTAGCGCGCTCAAAGACGGCGAACAGCAACTGGGCATCAGCAGCGGCCTGATCCTCAGTTTCCTGCGCCACTTGAGCGAAGACGAAGCGCAGAAAACCCTCGACCAGGCGCTGCCGTTCCGCGAAGCCTTTGTCGCGGTCGGCCTGGACAGTTCGGAAATGGGTCACCCGCCGAGCAAGTTCCAGCGCGTGTTCGACCGGGCCCGCAGCGAAGGTTTCCTCACCGTCGCCCACGCCGGCGAAGAAGGCCCGCCTGAGTACATCTGGGAAGCCCTGGACCTGCTGAAGATCCAGCGTATCGACCATGGCGTACGCGCCTTCGAGGACGAACGGCTGATGCAGCGCATCATCGACAAGCAGATCCCGCTGACCGTGTGCCCGCTGTCGAACACCAAGCTCTGCGTGTTCGACCACATGTCGCAGCACAACATCCTGGAAATGCTCGAGCGCGGGGTGAAGGTCACAGTGAACTCCGACGATCCGGCCTACTTCGGCGGCTACGTCACCGAGAACTTCCACGCCCTGCACACCCACCTGGGCATGACCCAGGACCAGGCCAGACGCCTGGCGCAGAACAGCCTGGACGCGCGGTTGGTCAAGCCGTAAAAGCATCGCGAGCAAGCTCGCTCCTACAGGTCATGCGAACGACACGATCATTGTAGGAGCGAGCTTGCTCGCGATAGACCTTTAGCCGCGGCGACAGTCAGGCCTCGGCCTCGCTCAACTCCTCCAGCGTCTTGCCCCGGGTCTCCATCCCGAACAGCCAGACCACGCCCGCGGCGACCGCGAAACACAGCGCGCCCAAGGCGAACACCCCGCCCTGCCCGGTCATCGGGAACACCAAGCCAGTCACCAGCGGCCCGAGCAACGAACCGATGCGCCCCACCGCCGAAGCAAACCCGGAGCCGGTGGCCCGTGCCGAGGTCGGGTACAACTCGGGTGTATAGGTGTAGAGCACCGCCCACATGCCGAAGAGGAAAAACTGCATCAGCAGGCCGGTGCCGATCAACAGCCCGACGTTGCCGCCGAACACCGCGCTCTGCCCGTAGAAAAACGCCATGATCCCGCCGCCCAGTAAGGTGATCACGCACACCGGCTTGCGGCCCCAGCGCTCCACCAGCCAGGCGGCCATGAGGAAACCGGGGATCCCGCCCAGGGAAATCAGCACCGTGTAATACACCGACTGGGTCACGGCAAAACCCGACTGCTGCAACAAGGCGCTGAGCCAGGAGGTCAGGCCATAAAAGCCCAGCAAGGCAAAGAACCATACGCTCCAGATCATCATCGTGCGCTGGCGGTAGAGCGGCGACCAGATCTGGCGCAAGGCCGAGAAGAAATGCCCCGGCGCGCTCTCCACTCGCGGCAAGCGCACCGGCTCCGGCAGATCCGTGCGTTGCAAGGAGGCGCGAACCTTGTCCTCGATCCGCCGCAGTACCTGGTCGGCCTCGGCATACCGCCCCGCCTGTTCCAGCCAGCGTGGCGACTCGGGAATGAAGAAACGGATCGCCAAGACGAACACCGCCGGGATCGCCAGGACCAGGAAGATGTCGCGCCAGCCGATCAGCGGCAGCAGGAAGTACGAGAGTACGCCCGCGGCAACGAAACCCAGGGGCCAGAAACCGTCCATCAAGGCGATGTAGCGCCCGCGCCGCTTGGCCGGGATCATCTCCGAGAGCATCGACTGGGCAATGGGAAACTCCATGCCCATGCCGATCCCCAGCAGGACCCGGAACAGGGTCAGGCTGTCCACCGTCTGCGCCGTGGAGCACAGGTAGCTGGCGATGCCCCAGAGCACGATGCTCCACTGGAACACCGGCTTGCGCCCGAAGCGGTCGGCGAGCATGCCCGACAGCGATGCGCCGAGCACCATGCCGAAGAAGCTCGAGCTGGCCAACAAGCCGGCCTGGGCCGTGCTCAGGCCGAATTCGGCTTTGATCGAGCCGAGCAGGAAAGTCATCATCGCCAGGTCCATGGAGTCGAAGAAAAACGCCAGGGCGATGATGATGAAAATGACCCGGTGATAACCGCTGATGGGCAGGCGTTCCAGCCGCTCTGCCGCACTGTATCCCTGAGTTGCCATGCCCCGTCCCCTCGATTGAATGGTCTGCAATCGAGTGTGCAAGATCGACGCCGCCGCTCAGTGCTGGATACGACCTGCCCGCACCCGGCAGCGACGCCGGGGCTGGCGTCAGCGATCCGTGGGGAGCTGGCGCGGGAAGCGCGCGAGGATTTCGGCGCAACGCGCCTGGAGCATGTCCCGCAGCAACTTCACCGGTTTGCTCAACTGCGCCCGATGGGCGCACAACAGGTTCAGCGGTGCCCGCTCGCAGAGCAGTTCGGGCATCAGCACCTTGAGCCGTCCGGCCAGCACATCGGCGGATACGTCGAGCCAGGACTTGTAGGCGATGCCCCGCCCAGCCACGGCCCACAGGCGCACCACGTCGGCATCGTCGCTGAAGCGGTCGCCACTGACCGTCAGGCCGACCTCGCGCTTGCCGTCATGAAAACTCCAGTGGTCGTGGACCCGGCTGCCGAGCATGTAGAGCAGGCAATTGTGCTGCGCCAGTTGCTCCAGCTGACGCGGCTCGCCGTGGCGGGCCAGGTAGTCGGGCGCGGCCACCAGCACCCGGCGGTTCTGCGCGGCGACCGGCAAGGCCACCAGGCTGGAGTCTTCCGGTTCGCCGTAACGCAGGGCGATGTCCACCGGCTGGCGAAACAGATCGGCGATGCGGTCGCCCAGCAACAGGCGCACGGTCAGCCTGGGGTGCTCCTGCTGGAACTGATCGAGCCAGGGCAGCAACAGATTGCGCCCCAGGTCCGAAGGCGCGGACAACTGCAAAACGCCACTGACCTGATCCTGTCCGCTGGCCAGCAAGCGCCGGCCTTCCTCCAGGTTGCCCAAGGCGGCCCGGGCGTATTCGAGAAAGCCCTCGCCCTCGGCGGTCAGGCGCAGGCTGCGGGTCGAGCGCGCCAGCAAGCGCGCGCCCAACTGCTGCTCGATACGCTTGAGCGCGGCACTCGCCACCGCCGCCGACAGGTCCATGACCCGCGCCGCGGCGGACAGGCTACCCAGGTCGGCGGCGCGCACGAACAACTGCAGGTCATCGAATCGCAGCATGGGTTTCACCGGCCATTATCAAAAAAATATTGAAAGAGACTGCTCTTTTAGCCGGTTTTATCTGCACTGGAAATAGCCAATGATCGCCTCATCGTCCTGCCAGCCCTGAAGGAACTCTCCATGTCGCAAGCCTTTACCGCCATCGCCACCCTTGTCGCCAAGCCCGGCCAGCAGGCCGTGCTCCAGCGCGAACTCACTGCCCTGGTGCAACCGAGCCGCGAAGAAACCGGTTGCCAGTACTACAACCTGCACCAGGACGCCGAGGTTCAAGGCACCTTCTATGTGCTGGAGCGCTGGGACGACGAAGCGGCCCTGGCGTTTCACAACGCGACGCCGCATTTCCAGAATTTTCTCAGCCGGACCCAGGACGCGATCGAACACTTCGAGCTCAAGCGCCTGCTGCTGATCGACTGACCTCTCCCTACGCTCATCAGGAATACCCACTATGAAAGCCATTGCCTACTACGCCTCCTTGCCGATCGACGATCCCAAGTCCCTGCAAGACATCGAACTGCCCGAGCCGGTCGCCGGCCCCCGCGACCTGCTGGTCGAGGTCAAGGCCATCTCGGTCAACCCGGTGGACACCAAGGTCCGCCAGAACGTCCAGCCTGAAGGCGGCGCTGCCAAGGTGCTGGGCTGGGACGTGGCCGGGGTGGTCAAGGCCGTGGGCAGCGACGTCAGTCTGTTCAAGGTTGGCGACAAGGTGTTCTACGCCGGCTCGATTGCCCGCGCCGGCGCCAACAGCGAACGGCATGTGGTGGACGAGCGCATCGTCGGCCATATGCCCAAGAGCCTGGGTTTCGCCGAAGCCGCCGCCCTGCCGCTGACCGCGATCACCGCCTGGGAACTGCTGTTCGAGCGCCTGCAAATCAGCGAAGGCCGGGCCGATGCAGGGCAGAGCCTGTTGATCGTCGGCGCGGCCGGCGGCGTGGGTTCGATCCTCACCCAACTGGCCAGCCAGCTCACCGGCCTCAAGGTCATCGGCACCGCCTCGCGCGCCGAAACCCGCAGCTGGGCCCGTGAGCTGGGCGCCAGCCTGGTGATCGACCACAGCCAGCCCCTGAGCCAGGAACTGAAGAACGCCGGCCAGGCCAGCGTCACCCATGTGGCCAGCCTGACCCAGACCGATGTGCACCTGGACGAGCTGGTCGAGGCGCTCGCGCCGCAAGGCAAGCTGGCGCTGATCGACGATCCCAAAACCCTCGACGTGACCAAGCTCAAGCGCAAGAGCCTGTCACTGCACTGGGAGTTCATGTACACCCGCTCGCTGTTCGAGACCCCAGACATGCAGGAGCAGCACAACCTGCTCAATCGCGTCGCCGGGCTGATCGACGCCGGCACCCTGAAGACCACGCTGGGCGAGCATTTCGGCACGATCAACGCGGCCAATCTGCGCCGCGCCCACGCGTTGCTGGAAAGCGGCAAGGCCAAAGGCAAGATCGTGCTCGAGGGCTTCTGAGGCACCGGTAGATGGCGTCCCGCCTGCGCCTCAGCGGGGCGGGATGCCGTCAGTCCGACAGTTGATCCTTGTCATACTTGTGACCGTATTCGGGTCTACACTGGGGGCCTTTGCACTGCAGTCTTTTACCCGAGGAGGTCAGCAATGAAGATCCTGATAAAAGAATTGGCAAAATCCAAAGGCCCTCTGTGGCAGGTTCAACTCGACCAGCACGCGGTGACCTTCCGCAGCGAGGCCGAAGCCCGAGCCTTCGCCAATACGCTGGAAGCACGTCTGCACGCCCCCCACCGATACCCCGAAATCCAGCAGCGCGCCGCTGGCTGATTACAGCCGAGCGGCTTGCAGCGCCCTGGCGTTCTGCAATTTCCGGGTGACCATCGCCAGCGTCACCACCAGGACCCCACACAGGCTGATGACCATGGCCATCGGCACGGCGCTGCCATCGTGCAACACACCCACCAGCGCCGCGGCGCCGGCCGCCACGCTGAACTGCAGGCAGCCGAGCATCGCCGAGGCACTGCCCGCCCGCGCGCCCTGACCGTTCATGGCGCACGCCGACGCATTGGGAATGATGCAGCCCAGGCTGGCGATACAAACGAACAGCGGCACCAGCAACGGCCAGAGCTGTTCCGGACGCAGCGAGCTCACGGCCAGCAGGGCCAGGCCGGCCAGCAGGTAGATCCATACCGTGCGGGTCAGCAGGAACGCCGGGCCGCGCTTGGCCAGCAACCGCGCGTTGATCTGCGCGACCAGGATGAAGCCCCCGGCATTGATCCCGAAGAACCAGCCGAAGTGTTCGGCCGGCACGCCGTAGAGCTTGATGAAGACGAAAGGTGAACCGGCGATGTAGGCAAACATCCCGGCGATGGCGATGCCCCCGGTCAGGGCATGGCCGAGAAACACCCGGTCAGCCAGCAATCGCGCGTACTGACGCAAGGCCCCGGAGAGCGGCTGGCGCGGCACATGGTCCGGCAGACTTTCCGGCAACCCCAGCGCTACCGCCAGGCCGGCCAAGGCACTGAACAAGGTCAGCATGATGAAGATCGACTGCCAGCCGTAGACGTTCACCAGCAGGCCGCCGAGCATCGGTGCCAGGATCGGCGCCAGGCCCATGACCAGCATCAGTTGGGAAAACACCTTGGCCGAACCCACCGCGTCGCACTTGTCGCTGACCACCGCCCGGGAAATCACCATGCCGGCGCACCCGCCCAGCGCCTGGACGAACCGTGCCGCGATCAGCCACTCCAGGTTCGGCGCATAGGCACATCCCAGCGACGCCACGGTGAACAGCCCGACCCCGGTCAGCAGCGGAATGCGCCGGCCGAAACGGTCGGCCACCGGGCCGTAGGCCAACTGACCGATGGACAGGCCGAGGAAGTAGGCCGCCAGGGTCAACTGGACGTGTTTTTCATCGGTGCCGAAGGCCAGCGCCATCGCCGGGAATGCCGGCAGATAGAAGTCGATGGCCAACGGGCCGAAAGCGCTCAAGGCGCCAAGAATCAGGATTGTGCGAAGGTTCATCAGGCATCCAGGTGCGGGTCGGTCGGCAGCCCGACAGTCTAGCCGCGCTTGGAGGCCTTGAACATTCTGATAGGTCGCTAACTATTAAAAAGGCTTGGCAACAGACGCTCAGGCCAGCTTGACCGCATAACCTTCTTCGCTGATCAGGCTGATCACCTCGTCGGCGGACAGGCGGCTTTCGACACCGACTTCCCGGGCGCCGAGATCGACCTTGACGCTGGCCGCCGGATCCTTGTTCTGCACCGCCTGGGTGATGGCCCGGACGCAGTGACCGCAGGACATACCTTCGACATTGAATACTTGCATGACGCTTCTCCTGTAGTGAGGGTTGGCGCCAGTCTCGACCTTTCCACCATGGCAAGGTCAAGTTCCGGATTCGTCTGCCGGGCTGGCAATCGGCAGCGCGCTCGGCCAAGCTTCACCTCCAACGACACGACACTAGGAGATTCAGCCATGCGCTGGTCGGTTATCAGCCTGTTCGGCCTCCTCGGCCTGATCGCGGCCTCCCCTTCGGTCAACGCCGCCGGCGAGGACTACGGCGTCCTGATCATTTCCCGGGAACGGCTGGAAGTCGCCACCTCCTGCGAAATCGGCCTGTATATCCAGGACCAACTGGCAGGCCGGCTGTTCCAGGAGCAAGCCACGTCCTTCAATCTGCCGCCGGGCAAAGTTTCGCTGCGCCTGAAACTGTTGCCGGGGCAGATGCCGGGCTGCAACCCGGGCATGCTCGCGCCGGGTTCCCAGGACATCACGCTCAAGGCCGGCGACGTACTGAAGTTCCGCATCGCCATGACCCCCTCCGGCATGTACCTCAAGCCCGCGTCCCTGGAATACTGAAGCGCGCTGTAGAAAAAGGCCGGGATCGCGCCTGCGATTGATTGCCAGCGACAGATTGAAGCAGCCTTATCCGTGGCGCTTGACCTTGCCAGCATGGCAAGGTTGATCCTGTAGACAACGTTTACAGGGAGCGTCAGTGATGTCTGAATCAACCACCTTCGACCTGCCGATTGCCGGCATGACCTGCGCCAGCTGTGCCGGACGCGTAGAGCGCGCATTGAGCAAAGTGGCGGGCGCCGCAGCCGTCAGCGTCAACCTCGCCACCGAACAGGCCCGCGTCCAGGCGCCCAGCGACAGCCTGCCGGCGCTGATGGCCGCGGTGCAGGATGCCGGCTATAGCGTGCCGGCCCACAGCGTCGAGCTGAATATCGGCGGCATGACCTGTGCCTCGTGTGCCGGCCGCGTAGAACGCGCGCTGGCCAAAGTGCCGGGGGTCAGCCGGGTCAGCGTCAACCTGGCCAACGAACGCGCGCACCTCGATCTGCTGGGCCAGGTCGATAGCGCCAGCCTGATCGCCGCGGTCAGCAAGGCCGGCTACTCCGCCAGCCTGTGGCAGGCCGATCGTCCCGAAACCAACGACCAGGAACAACGCCTGCGGCGCGAACGCTGGTCGCTGCTGGCGGCGATCCTGCTGGCCCTGCCGCTGGTCCTGCCGATGCTGGTACAGCCCTTTGGCCTGCACTGGATGCTGCCGGCCTGGGCGCAGTTCGCCCTGGCCACGCCAGTGCAATTCATCTTCGGTGCGCGCTTTTATGTGGCCGCCTGGAAGGCCGTGCGCGCCGGCGCCGGCAACATGGACCTGCTGGTGGCCCTGGGCACCAGCGCCGGTTATGGCTTGAGTCTCTACCAGTGGGCCATTGCCCCCGCCGGCAGCATGCCGCACCTGTATTTCGAGGCTTCGGCGGTGGTGATCGCCCTGGTGCTGCTGGGCAAATACCTGGAAAGCCGCGCCAAACGCCAGACCGCCAGCGCCATCCGCGCCCTGGAAGCCTTGCGCCCGGAACGGGCGATCCAGGTCATCGACGGCCGCGAGCAGGAAGTGGCGATCAGCGCCCTGCGCCTGAACGACCTGGTGCTGGTCAAGCCCGGCGAACGCTTCCCGGTGGACGGCGAGGTGGTCGAGGGCCAGAGCCATGCCGACGAAGCCCTGATCAGCGGTGAAAGCCTGCCGGTGCCGAAACAGCCCGGCGACCCGGTCACCGGCGGCGCCATCAACGGCGAAGGCCGGCTGCTGGTGAAAACCCTGGCCCTCGGCGCGGAAACCGTGCTGGCGCGGATTATCCGCCTGGTGGAGGACGCCCAGGCCGGCAAGGCGCCGATCCAGAAACTGGTGGACCGGGTCAGCCAGGTATTCGTCCCGGCGGTCCTGCTGCTGGCCCTGGCGACACTGGTCGGCTGGTGGCTGTATGGCGCCCCGCTGGAAACCGCGCTGATCAATGCGGTCGCGGTGCTGGTCATCGCCTGTCCCTGCGCCCTGGGGCTGGCCACGCCGACCGCGATCATGGCCGGCACCGGCGTCGCCGCCCGCCACGGCATCCTGATCAAGGACGCCGAAGCCCTGGAGCGCGCCCATGAAGTCAGCACCGTGGTCTTCGACAAGACCGGCACCCTGACGTCCGGCACGCCACGCATCGCTCACCTGCATGCTGTCGACGGCGACGAGGACCGCCTGCTGCAACTGGCCGGCGCCCTGCAACGCGGCAGCGAACACCCGCTGGCCAAGGCCGTGCTCGACCGCTGCGCCGAACGCCAACTGGCGGTGGCCGACGTCAGCGCCAGCCAGTCCCTGACCGGCCGCGGCATCGCCGGCACCCTCGACGGACGCCAGCTGGCCCTGGGCAACCGGCGCCTGCTGGAAGAAAGCGGCCTGCACGCCGGCGACCTGGCGGCCTCGGCCCAAGCCTGGGAAACCGAGGGCCGCACCCTGTCCTGGCTGATTGAACAACAACCGCAATCGCGAGTGCTCGGCCTGTTCGCTTTCGGCGACACCCTCAAGCCCGGCGCGCTGCAAGCGGTACAGCAACTGAGCGCGCGACACATCGGTAGCCATCTGCTGACCGGCGACAACCGCGGCAGCGCCAAAGTGGTCGCCGAGGCCCTGGGCATTACCGACGTGCACGCCGAAGTGCTACCCGCCGACAAGGCCGCCACCGTCGCCGAACTGAAAAAGACCGGCGTGGTGGCGATGGTCGGCGACGGTATCAACGACGCCCCGGCCCTGGCCGCCGCCGACATCGGCATCGCCATGGGCGGAGGCACCGACGTGGCGATGCATGCCGCGGGGATCACCCTGATGCGCGGCGACCCGCGACTGGTGCCGGCCGCCCTGGAGATCAGCCGCAAGACCTACGCGAAGATCCGCCAAAACCTGTTCTGGGCCTTCGTCTACAACCTCATCGGTATCCCGCTGGCGGCGTTCGGCCTGCTCAACCCGGTACTGGCCGGGGCGGCCATGGCCTTGTCCAGCGTCAGCGTGGTGAGCAATGCGCTACTGTTGAAAACTTGGAAACCCAAAGACCTGGAGGACGCGCGATGAACATCGGCCAAGCGGCCCGCAAGAGCGGCCTGAGCGCCAAGATGATCCGCTACTACGAGTCCATCGGCCTGCTCAGGCCGGCCCATCGCAGCGACAGCGGTTATCGCCTGTACGGCGACGACGACCTGCACAGCCTGGCCTTTATCAAGCGCTCGCGGGACCTGGGGTTTTCCCTGGAGGAAGTGGGCAAGCTGCTGACCCTGTGGCAGGACCGCCAGCGCGCCAGTGCCGACGTCAAGGCCCTGGCCCGCCAGCACATCGACGAGCTCAACCGCAAGATCGCCGAGTTGGCCGGGCTGCGCGACACCCTGCAAGACCTGGTGCAGCACTGCAACGGCGACCACCGCCCGGATTGCCCGATCCTCAAGGACCTGGCTTCGGGTGGCTGCTGCGAAAGACGCGCATGACCTGTAGCCGCTGCCGCAGGCTGTGATCGACCCGAAGGGGCGTTGCTCTTGAGGGCCTCTGAAGGTCCTGCGGACCTTATCGCAGCCTTCGGCAGCAGCTACGTGATTCTCGGGCACAAAAAAATCCGGCCTTGGCCGGATTTTTTGTGCCCGAGAATCACTGCATCCAGGGCGGAGGCGGCGGTTCCTCTGATTTGCCCGGTGGCGCATCGTCGGCCAGCCGCATGGCCTGGCGACGCTCCTCGTCGCGACGCGCGGCCTCGATCTCGCGCAGCACGCCGCCGACATCCGCCTGTTCTTCCGGGTCGTCGAACTCGCCGGTCAATACGCTGCCCGGATGCAAGGTACCGGCTTCGTACAGCGCCCACATTTCCTTGGCGTAGCGCGTGCGCTTGAGCTCCGGGGCAAACCGCCCGAAGTAGGACGCCATGTTGCCGACATCCCGCTCCAGCATATTGAAGGCATGGTTGTTGCCCGCCGCATCCACCGCCTGGGGCAGGTCGATGATCACCGGGCCGTCGGGGCCCAGCAACACGTTGAACTCGGACAGGTCACCGTGCACCAGACCGGTACACAGCATCAGCACAATCTGGGAAATCAGGAAGGCGTGATACTCGCGCGCCTGCTCCGGCTCCAGCACCACATCGTTCAGGCGCGGCGCGGCATCGCCGTACTCGTCCGCCACCAACTCCATCAGCAGCACGCCTTCGAGGAAGTCGAACGGCTTGGGCACCCGCACGCCGGCATTGGCCAGCCGGAACAGGGCCGCGACCTCGGCGTTCTGCCAGGCGTCCTCGGCCTCCTTGCGGCCGAACTTGGACCCCTTGGCCATCGCGCGCGCCTGACGGCTGTTGCGCACCTTGCGGCCCTCCTGATACTCGGCCGCCTGACGAAAACTTCGTTTGTTCGCCTCCTTGTAAACCTTGGCGCAACGCAATTGGTTGCCGCAGCGCACCACATAAACAGCTGCTTCTTTACCACTCATGAGTGGGCGCAGCACCTCGTCGACCAGACCGTCCTCGATCAGGGGTTCAATGCGTTTTGGAGTCTTCATCAGCTTTTATCAGGGGTCCTTTATTACCAAACACGCGAATGTCACTCGTTATACGGCAATCCTCGCACCACGGGGAGAGGTTACCGACCTACGACCGCATGGATGCACTCAATGTGCCAGATCGCTACGGCATGCCGACACGCCCGAGCGACCCGTTTCATCGCCGGGTACCCGCCGGCAAAGGCCATCGCTGCCCGAACAGAAGTCGAAAAACGGGCCTTTTCCAGCCACTGTTTTTTCTTGTTCCCGGCCCTCAATTTTCCATTTCGACGGCCGACGTTATCAGAACCCAAGGAGCTTGTTCGACAACCCGCAAGAAATCGGCACCCCAAGGGTTTACCCGGCACCCGGCCAAAAAGGGCGCCACGCCAACGCAAGATTCCAAGGCTGCCGCCAATCCGCGAATCATTCGCACATCGTGGGCATACAAGAAAAAACTGGAGCGCGAATGAACATCAAACAGAAACTGACCTGGGCGTTTGCAATCGTCGCCTGCTTGCCGGTGGTGCTGGTCGCCACCCTCGTGGTCCTCAATCTGCGCAGCGATGCCAAGGACGCCTTCGTCGACAGCAGCGCTCGCGAGATCCGCCAGGTCAGCAATGCCATGCAGATCTTCTTCGACGGCATCAGCCAGAACGTCGACTACCTGGCCTCCCAGCCGCTGATCGCCAACACCGACGACAGCCTGAAAAACTACGGCAGCGCCAATGCCGAGCAGATTCCCCAGGGCGACATGGACAAGGCGGTGTTCGCCCTGCTCGAACGCCTGGGCACCAGCCACCCGGCCTACGCCTATGCGATCGTCGGCACCAACGCCGGCGGTTATGTGTCGTGGCCGGACGACCCCAAACTGAACAACTACGACCCGCGCCAACGCCCCTGGTACAAGACCGCCATGGCCAACCCGGGCAAGCCGATCCGCACCGCGGCCTACTACTGGGCCACGGACGACGCGACCTATGTCAGCACCGTGCGCACCGTCGCCAACAAGCTGGGCAACCCCGGCGGCGTGGTCAGCATCGACGTGACCCTCAAGCAGCTCACCGAAATCGTCAAACAGATCAAGCTGGGCGAGTCCGGCTACCTGATGCTCCTGGAAAACAGCGGCACGGTGCTGGTCGACCCGAAACAGCCGGAGCACAACTTCAAGGCCCTGGGCAGCCTCGGCGAGGGGTATGCGCAACTGGCCAAGGCCGGCAAGGGCCTGGTGGAAGTGGAACTCAACGGCGAGCGCTACATGGCCAATGTCTGGCCATCGGAGCAATTGGGCTGGACCTTCATCGGCCTGATCAAGCAGAGCGAAGTGATGAGTTCGGCGACCCAGCTGACCTGGCTGGTGGCGATCATCGCCGGCGTCCTGGCGCTGGTCTTCGCGGTGGTCGGGGCCAGTTTCGCCAGCCTGATCGTGCGCCCGATCCGCGGCGTGGCCAGCGGCCTGGAAGGCATCGCCCAGGGCGAAGGCGACCTGACCCGCAACCTGGACATCCGCGGCCGCGACGAAACCGCGCAACTGGCCAACTGGTTCAACCAGTTCCTGGCCGCCATCCGCAACCTGATCCAGAACATCGGCCAGGCGGCGCACGGCATCCTGGCCACCTCCCACAGCTCGACCCAGGTGTCCAACGACATGGCCGAAGCCGCCGGGCGCCAGCGCGAAGCCGTGGACATGGTCTCGACCGCCTTCCACGAGATGGTCGCCACCGCCAACGAAGTCGCGCGCTCCTGCAGCCAGGCCGCCGAGTCGGCCGACAGCGGCCAGCGCCAGGCCCGCGAAGGCCAGCAACAGATCGATGCCGCGGTGCACAGCGTCGACCAGTTGAGCCAGGAAATCGAACAGTCGGCGCAGTCGATGCAACAACTGGAACGCGACAGCAACGACATCCAGTCGATTCTCGGCACCATCCGCTCCATCGCCGAGCAGACCAACCTGCTGGCGCTCAACGCGGCCATCGAAGCCGCCCGTGCCGGCGAGCAGGGCCGCGGTTTCGCCGTGGTGGCCGACGAAGTCCGCGCCCTGGCCAAACGCACCGCCGACTCCACTGCCGAGATCGACAGCCTGTTGGGCAACCTGGCCAAACGCACCAGCGCCGTGACCCAACAGATGCACGCCAGCCTGGAGGTTTCCCAGGACTCGGTGAACCGCATCGGCCTGGCGCGCGAAAGCTTCGGCCAGATCCGCGAGTCGGTGGACGTGATCCGCGACATGAACACCCAGATCGCCACCGCCGCCGAAGAGCAGCATCAGGTGGCCGAAGACATCAACCGGCACATCAGCCAGATCCATGGCGACGCGCAACTAGTGGCGGAACTGGCGAATTCGGCGCGCCTGGATTCGCAAAGCCTGGTGGGCTTGTCCAACGAACTCGACGCCCTGGTGCGGCGCTTCAAGACCTGACCTCGATCGCGAGCAAGCTCGCTCCTACAGATCCTTGTAGGAGCGAGCTTGCTCGCGATGCAATCGTCACAGCCCAAACACCTCAGCGCTCGACAATCGCCGTCACGCCCTGGCCGCCGGCGGCGCAGATCGAAATCAACCCGCGCCCCTGCCCCGCCACCTCCAGCAGCTTCGCCAGATTGGCGACGATGCGCCCGCCGGTGGCGGCGAACGGGTGCCCGGCCGCCAGCGAGCTGCCTTTGACATTCAGCCGGCTGCGGTCGATGGCGCCCAGGGGCGCGTCCAGGCCCAGGCGGGTCTTGCAGTAGTCCGCATCCTCCCAGGCCTTCAAGGTGCACAGCACCTGCGCGGCGAACGCCTCGTGGATTTCGTAGTAATCGAAGTCCTGCAGGGTCAGGCCGTTGCGCGCCAGCAAGCGCGGTACCGCGTAGACCGGCGCCATCAGCAGGCCTTCCGCGCCGTTGACGAAATCCACCGCCGCCGCTTCGCCGTCGCGCAGGTAAGCGAGGATCGGCAAACCGCGTTCCTTCGCCCACTCTTCGCTGCCCAGCAGCACCAGGGACGCGCCGTCGGTCAGCGGCGTGGAGTTGCCCGCGGTCAGGGTGCCTTTGTCGCTGCGCTCGAACACCGGCTTGAGGGACGCCAGTTTTTCCAGGGTCAGGTCCGGGCGCAGGTTGTTGTCGCGGCTGAGGCCGAGGAACGGCGTCAGCAGATCGTCGTGCCAGCCCTCGGCATAGGCGGCGGCCATTTTCCGGTGGCTCTCCAGCGCCAGCTGGTCCTGTTCGGCGCGAGGAATATTCCAGGCCTGGGCCATCAGTTCGCAGTGCTGGCCCATGGACAAACCGGTGCGCGGCTCGCCGTTGCGCGGCAACTCCGGCTTGAGATGGCCGGAGCGCAATGCCAGGAAGGCCTTGAGCTTGTCGCCCAGGCTCTTGCCGCGGTTGGCCTGCAACAGGATCTTGCGCAACCCTTCGTTGACCCCGATCGGTGCGTCGGAGGTGGTATCGACGCCACCGGCGATGCCGCATTCGATCTGCCCCAGGGCGATCTTGTTGGCCACCAGCAGCGCCGCCTCCAGGCCCGTGCCGCAGGCTTGCTGGATATCGTAGGCCGGGGTGGTCGGCGACAGCCGCGAGCCCAGCACGCATTCGCGAGTCAGGTTGAAATCCCGGGAATGCTTGAGCACCGCGCCAGCGGCCACTTCGCCCATGCGCAGGCCGTGCAGGCGGTAACGTTCGATCAGCCCCTCCAGCGCCGCGGTGAGCATCTCCTGGTTGCTCGCCGTGGCGTAAGGCCCGTTGGAGCGGGCAAAGGGGATGCGGTTGCCGCCGATAATCGCAACACGACGCAGCTGAGTCATGGAAAGCTCCCTATTCTGTGAGTGGCACAAACGACAAGCGTAGGTTGTATCGCACGGATCGAACGAGCAAAGGATCTATGTGGTCCACACTTTGAACCCCGGTTATTGGAGAGCGTTCCATGTCAGACCGTTACATCGACTTCGCCAACTCGCCCATCGGCCACCGCCTGGTGGGCGCCCTTGGCCTGCCGTCGCCGGTACGCCTGGAGCGCTGGCAGGCCGGGCGCATGCGTCCGGTGGAAGGGGCGCTGTTGATCGGCGGCGGCCTGCTGACCCAACACGTGGCCGCCATTGCCCCGCGGCTGACCGAAAGCATCTACGGCTACGCCACCGACCCGAGCCTGGCCACCGCCTGGATTCCCGGCCACGGCCCCAGGCTCAAGGCCGTGGTGTTCGACGCCAGCGACCTCCTGCGCACCGACGAGCTCAAACAGTTGCGCGAATTTTTCCAGCCGCTGATGAAGAACCTCGAACCCAGCGCACACCTGGTGATTCTCGGCCGAGCCCCGGAAACCCTCGACGATCCATTCGCCGCCAGCGCCCAGCGCGCCCTCGAAGGCTTCAGCCGTTCCCTGGCCAAGGAGCTGCGCGGCGGCGCCACCCTGCAATTGCTGTATGTCGGCGAAGGCGCGGAAAACCAGCTGGAAGGCGCGCTGCGTTTTTTCCTCTCGCCCAAGAGCGCTTACATTTCCGGCCAGGTGATCCGCTTGAACCCCTGTGCCGCCGAGGTCCGGGACTGGACCCGGCCGCTGGCCGGCGCGCGGGCCCTGGTCACCGGCGCGGCGCGCGGCATTGGCGCGGCGATCGCCGAGACCCTGGCCCGCGATGGCGCCCAGGTGGTACTGCTGGACGTCCCCCCGGCCAAGACCGATCTCGATGCCCTGGCCGCACGCCTGGGCGGTCATGCCATCACCCTGGATATCTGCGCCGACGATGCCGCGACCCGACTGGTGGAGCAATTGCCGGACGGCATCGATATCGTCGTGCACAACGCCGGGATCACCCGCGACAAGACCCTGGCCAACATGACCCCGGAGTTCTGGGACGCGGTGCTGGCAGTCAACCTCGATGCCCCGCAAGTGCTGACCCAGGCGTTGCTGGACAGCGGCACCCTGCACGACAACGGCCGAGTGATCCTGCTGGCGTCCATCAGCGGTATCGCCGGCAATCGCGGGCAGACCAACTACGCGGCGAGCAAGGCCGGGCTGATTGGCCTGGCCCAGGCCTGGGCGCCGCGGTTGCAGGCGCGCGGCATCAGCATCAACGCCGTGGCCCCGGGTTTTATCGAAACCCAGATGACCGCGCATATTCCGTTCGCCTTGCGCGAAGCCGGACGCCGCATGAGTTCGCTGGGCCAAGGCGGCCTGCCGCAGGACGTCGCCGAAGCCGTGGCCTGGCTCGGCCAGCCGGGCAGCGGCGCGGTCAGCGGGCAAGCCCTGCGGGTCTGCGGACAAAGCGTATTGGGAGCTTGAACATGAGCCTGCACTGGCATCGACTGGATACCCCGCCCAACCTGGCGGCGCTGTACTGGAAGGCCGCGACCCGACGCAAGATCACCGGCACCGAATTGCCTCGGGACGGACTGCGGAGCCAGGTCAGGGTGCAAACGGAGCGGCTTGCGGCCTATCGCCAGGTCTGTGGTTTTATCGAGAACGGCCTGCTGCCGCCGACCTATCCCCATGTGCTGGCGTTCGCCTTGCAGATGCAACTGCTGACCGGCAAGGACTTTCCCTTTCCGCTGCTGGGGCTGGTCCATCTGGCCAACCGGATTCGCGTGCTGCGGCCCATGGGCGGGGTTGGCGAATTGAGCATCGGAGTACGCGTGGACAACCTGCAACCCCATGCCAAAGGGGCGGTTTTCGACCTGTTGACCAGTGTCGACGACGCCCTCGGCCCCCTGTGGGAGGCGCAAAGCCGGATGCTCTGTCGGGGCGTGAAACTGTCGGGCGAGACGCCTGCCGAAGACCTCCCGAACGAGGCCAGCCTCAGTGAGCTGACGCGCTGGCAAGCCCCCGCCGACATCGGCCGGCGTTACGCCCGGGTGTCCGGTGACTACAACCCGATTCACCTGAGCGCCATGAGTGCCCGGCTGTTCGGTTTCCCCCAGGCCATCGCCCACGGGTTATGGAACAAGGCGCGAGCCCTGGCAGCGTTGAACGAGCATTTGCCGGCGGCCAACGTCGAGATCGCCGTGGACTTCAAGAAACCGCTGCGCCTGCCCAGCGAGGTGCGCCTGCTGACAAGCGCCGCGGGTTCGAGCGGCGATCTGCGCCTGGTTGGCACGGGCGACCTGGAACATATGAGCGGGTATTGGCGACCGCTGGCCTGAACCGTTTCAACCGCGACGAATCAGCACCACTCCCACCAGGACCAGTATCAGCCCGGCCACCTTGCCGAGGCTGATCGGTGCCTCGCGAAATCCGGCCCAGCCGAAATGGTCCAGCGTCATGGCCATGCCCAACTGGCCGGCAAGCACCAGGGCCATGAACAGCATCGCGCCGATCCGCGGCCCGGCGAAGGCCGCCGTGGCGATGAAAAACGCCCCGAGCAGGCCGCCACTCCAGTGCCACCAGGTCAGGCCTTTCAAGGCGCTCAGACTGGGCACTTCCCGCTGTGCCAGGGCCAGGATCAGCAGGGCCAGGGTACCGACGAAAAACGAGATCAGCGCCGCCGCCAGCACGCTGGAAACCTGCTTGGCCAATTGGCCGTTGATGCCCGCTTGCAGGGGTAGAAAAGCGCCGGCAACCACCGGCACGCACAACAGCCACCAGACAGGGGCAGGCATATAGTTCTCCAGAGGAAGAGTCAGGGCGCGGATTATAAGATAAGTTGACGCCAAACCCATGGCGAAATTAAAAACCATTAATTGTATATATATAACTTTCGTTAAACCTTTCGATCGCCCGACAACACAAAAACACAACCCACTGATCCACAATGAATTTAAAAATAAAAAAGTACTCGTCACACCTTTTGTATTAGTCCCTGCGCGGGGTAAAAACCGCCGATATATAAGTTGTTAATACCAAGTTGAGAATGGCGAGAAAGAACCCTTGAGCCTTTTATAGCTGCAACGGACGAAACATCTCCAGCGACAGAACTGGGGAGTTATCGAAAACAAAAAAACGTTGTAACAGGTGCAAGGAATTCCTCTCATGAAAACTCAAGTCTGGTTGAAAACAAGCACAGCGTTAGCCCTGATCCTGGCCCTCGGCCTGGCCGGTTGCAGCAGCGGCGGTGGCGGCCACAAGAGCAGCCCCAGCAGTTCTTCGCCTGACAGCGCAGCAGGCGCCGACGGCGGTGCCAGTGGCGGTTCTGGCGATGGTAGCGGCGGAGGTACTGGCGGCACCGGTGGCGGCACTGGCGGAACGGGCGGTGGCACTGGCGGTACTGGCGGCGGTACTGGCGGAACAGGCGGTGGCACGGGCGGCACCGGCGGCGGTACTGGCGGAACGGGCGGTGGCACTGGCGGTACCGGCGGCGGTACTGGCGGAACTGGTGGTGGCACTGGCGGGACCGGCGGTGGTACTGGCGGTGGGACCGGCGGTGGCACAGGCGGTGGTACTGGCGGTGGGACCGGCGGCGGCACGGGCGGCACGACGACTCCACTTACCACCTCGAGCATAGTGTCTAGCCTCGGCACCACCGTCAGTGGCATTGGCGACGGCGTCAGCAGCATCGGCAACACCCTGGCCCCGGTTCCGGTGGTCGGCGGCGTGGTGCAGAGCGCGGTGAACACCACTGGCAATGTGGTCGACAGCGTGGGCGGCGGCCTGACCAATGGCCTCGGCAAACTGGGCAGCGATCCTCAGGCCGTGACCAAGACCACCGCCATAGTCGGCAACGTGGTAAGCGATGTCGGCGGCGGCGTTTCGGACCTCAGCGGCAAGCTGAGTACCGCGACCAGCAGCATTCCCCTGGTCGGCGGAGTGGTCACCAAAGTGGCTCCGGTCCTCGACGGCGTCGGCGACAAGGTCACCATGCTGGGCAATACCCTGAACACCGTCACCGGCAGCGGCCCACTGGGCGCGCTGAGCAACGGGGTCGGCAACAACGTCCTGGTGCCGGTGGTGACCCTGACCGAAGGCCTGACCGGTAAGGTGGCCAGCGCCACCGGCCTGAGCGCGCCAGTCAACGGACTGGTGGGCAAGGTCGCAACGACTGTCGACGGACTGGGCGATAAAGTCACCGCCGCCGGCAACGGCAACCCGCTGACCAATACCCTGGGCAGCGCCCTGGGCAACGTCGCCACCACCGTTGGCAAGGTCGATGGGCTGACCACCGCCGCACCGGGCACCGGTGGCGGATCCCTTGGCGGCACCGGCCTGCTGGAAACCGTCGGCGGCGCCGTGGTCAACCTGGGCAACGGCTTGAACGCTGGTAACACCAACGGCGTGGTCAGCGCCGCCGGGGTGAGCGGTGCCTCGGCCGGCAAC
Organism: Pseudomonas chlororaphis; assembly: GCF_001921865.1. Classification (GTDB taxonomy): domain Bacteria; phylum Pseudomonadota; class Gammaproteobacteria; order Pseudomonadales; family Pseudomonadaceae; genus Aquipseudomonas; species Aquipseudomonas chlororaphis_D. The sequence goes on along the minus strand of NZ_MSCT01000005.1, from coordinate 31,418 downwards.
GTCGTGGCCTCGGTCGGCGGTGCCCTGGGCGGTACAGGTGTCGCCAACGTCGCCGCCACTGCGCCGCTGGCCGGTGTCGGCGCCACGGTTGGCGCAGCATTGAACCCGGTCACCAGCGCCGTCTCGGGCCTCACCCAACAAGCCGGTAGCACAACGGGTGCCGGTGCTCCCGTCGCAGGCTTGCTCGGCCAGGTCGGCGCCACCGTCAGCGGGGCAGGCAGCACCATCGCCGCCAGCGCTCCCAACCCAGTGGTCGCCGCAGTCGGCCAGACTGTCGGCACCGTGGGGGCTACCGTCGGCGCGGTGGGTGGCCTGGTCACCGGCGGTACCACCACCGGAACCGGGAGCGGCACTGGTACTGGCACCACTGGAGGCCTGGGCGGTGTCCTCGGCGGCCTGACCGGCGCACTGGGCGGCAACAAATAACAGTTTTGCACCTGGCCGATTCGACGGCCCTACCTACAGCGCCTACGCTTGGTTGGAGACGAGGGATTCGATTGAGTCTCTCGTCTTTTTCTTGTCCGGAGTATGACGGTGGCAGTCCTCGATCAAGGCCAAGACCCTGACGAGCACCGCCAGTTCAAGTCTCTCCCGCAGTGCTGCGACTTGACCATGGAGTGTCCTATGCGCGCTTTGGCCCCCTTGCTGTTATTGTCCCTTTGCTCGTACGTCCAGGCTGAAAACCTTCCCACCTTTCTCAATAGCAACGAAACCATCCGCAACCTGCCAACACCCAACCTACCGGTCGATGCCTATCGCCCCACGACACCCGCGCCAAAACTGGCCGTGCCCGCGGCGCCCCAGGCCCAGCCGCTGATGATGAGCACCCGGATCAACGTCAGCACGGTACAGATCGAAGGCGGGACCCTCTACCCCCTGAGCGAGCTGGCGGCGGTCTACCAGCCGCTGATCGGCCATGAAAGCACCCTGGGGCAATTGATCGAAGCCACCCGGGAAATCACTCGCCGCTACCAGCAGGACGGTTACCTGCTGTCCTATGCCTTCCTGCCACAGCAGAACTTCGAGCAGGGTACGGTGCGCGTGGTGCTGGTGGAGGGTTACATCAAGGGCTACCAACTGCAGGGCGATATCGGCCCGGTCTCGGCCTACCTCGAAAAGCTGGTGGAAAAACTCAAGGCCGAACGGCCGCTGACCCGCAAGACCTTCGAGCACTACACCACCCTGATGAGCCGTATTCCCGGGGTCACCGTGCAAGCCCAGGTACCGCCGCCGGGAACCACCGACGGCGCGTCCTACCTGATTGCCCAGGCCAGCCGCAAACCCTTCACCACCAGCCTCAACACCACCGACGACAACCGCAACGGCCTGCAGGCGCTGCTGTCGGCGAGCAGCAATTCGCAAACCTCCATGGGCGAGCAAGTCACCCTCAGCGGCCTGTTCCCGCCCGGGGACGACCATGAGCATTACTACCGCCTGGACTACAGCCAGTTCCTCAACGCCGAGGGCACCCAACTGAGCCTGTACGGCACGCGGTACCGCGCCGATCCGGCGAGCAACGTGCAACTGGACAACGGTATCGAGCTCAAGCGGCATCGGGAAAACGACCGTTACTCCATCGGCCTGAGCCACCCGCTGATCGCCGCGCCGAACGAGATCCTGACCCTGGGGTCGCGCCTGTACGCGGTCAACGACAAAACCCGCTATCAGGTGCTGGGCTATCCGCTCAGCTTCGACGATAAAACCGACATCCGCGCCCTGGCCTTCGAGGGCGAATGGCGCAAGGCCAATGCCCGACAGCTGCGGATTCTCAGTGCCGGGGTGTACCAGGGCCTCGACGCCATGGGCGCGAAGACCAACAACACCCTGTACGACCTGGACTTCTTCCGCGCGCGCCTGTCCGGCGTGCAGAGCGACAAGTTCTTCGACAACTGGCAAGGCGTCCTCTCGGCCGCCCTGTACTGGACCAGCGACAACCTGCCCGACAGCGAGCGCGCGGTGTTCGGCGGGCAGAACTTCGGCCGCGGCTACCCCGACGATCAAGCGTCGGGCGACAAAGGCTGGGGCGTGGCCTATGAGGTGAACTACAGCTTCAACCGCGACGGCCGCTGGTTGCGCATCCTCCAGCCGTATGTGGTGCTGGACCGCTCGCGCACCTGGTTCAACGAGCTGCCGGTCAAGGGCAACGACCTGTCATCGGCCGCCCTCGGCCTGCGCTTTGGCGATGCCAAGTACTACAACGTCTCCCTGGAGGCGGCCAAACCGATGTCGGATGAAGCCCTGGACACCTACAACCGACGCCCGCGCTACACCCTGAGCTTCAGTTACCAGTTGTAGCCCCCACAGACCAAACGACCCGCTCGAAGGCGGGTCGTTTTATTCCGGCGACGACTCAGAAGTCGTAGCGCACCTTGGCGGTGAAGGTGTCGGCGGAAAAGTCCGTGCGAGTCACGTAGGCATACGAACCGCCAACGCTCCAGGCTCCCACGCGATAGGTCGCGCCCAGGCTCGTTTCGTAGCTATCGCGTACCGGCGACGCGCCGCTGGTGGTGAACGGCGTACCGCCCAGGACAAAGGTCGACGTGGTGCCGGACCTGTCGCCGATGAAGTCGTGCCAGGCCATGACCCTGGCTTCCGGCTCCAGGCTGCCCTGGCCCAGATCGAAGGCAGCGGCAAGACGCGCGCCGACGCCCATCTCGCCCACTTCGTAGCGCTGGCTGGCAACATTCAATGCCGCCGAGCTGCCTTTCTCCCGGTACGCGTCAATCGCCACGTTGGCATAGCGGGCACCGATCTGCGGTTCGAGCAGCACGTTCCGAGCAAGATGCAGGGTGTAGCCGGCCAACGCATTGACGCCGAACATTTCACTGTCGTAGTCGCCCTTGGCCCGGGTACCGGCGACGTAGCGCTTGGATTCGTTGTCATTCCAGCCGTACATCAACGAGGCGTCGACAAAGAAGTTGTCGTGGGTCCAGTCGCCATACAAGGTCAGGGCGTGGCCGGAGACATCGGTCTTGTTGCCGCTGGAAGACTTCACGTCCGTGTCCAGGTAGCTGTAGGCCAGGCCCAGCGTGGTGTCGGCATTGAGCTTGCCATCGGCACCGACGGCGATGCCGTGGCTGTTGGCGTCGTAACCGTCGACACCCTTGCGCCGGTCCTGGTCGGCGTCGCTGGACAACGCCTGGAGCCACACCCCCTTCTCGGCCAGTGCATCCCCCGAAGACAAGCCATTGCGAGCGCTGCTGGAGCGGTTGTTGATGACGCTATTGACCAGGGTCTGGCCATTGGTCGCGGCCTGAATCACCCCGCGGCTGACATCCGGGCTCAGGGCCTCGGAAAGCCTGGCCAGCTCGGTATCCGAGGCGGCGCCGGCAAACGAGCGGAACACCGGGTCGCGTTCATCGAGCCGTGCCATCAGCGTGCTCGAGAGCGGCTTGATCGCGTTCGCCGCGTTTTGCGAACCGTCGGCCTTGATGATGTTTTCCTCGACGACCGCGGCGTTCTTGGTGCTGACCAAAGCCTTCAAGTCATTGCCTTCGATGCCGAAGCTTTTCACTTCCAGCAGCGCCGAAGACGACACCACGTTCACGTTCTCGGGGTTCTCCCAGCTTGCGCTGTTGATCAGGGTGTATCGCGTGCCGTCGGCGGAGGTGCGGAAGTCGTTGGAACGCGCCGCCAGTTCGATCTGGCTGCCTTCGCTGAAATAGGTGAGGCCCGTGACCTTGAGGATCGGCGTCGTCGGATGGGTCGAGTTGTCCAGGAGCAGGCGCAGGATGGCGGAAGAAGAGTCCAGGTCGAGCTCGCCGTCGAGGGTGGTTTGCGGGCGCAACAGGGTCAGGCGACCGCCGTCGATATCCACATACCCGGCCCGAATGGTCGAACCGTCGAAGGCCACATCGTTCCTGACCAGCACCCCGGAAAGTCCGAGCAGGTCGCCTTTGACCGCGCCGCCGTGCCAGTAGAAATAGGCGTTTTTCTGGTCTGCCTGGATCGCCGCCGTCGTGCCTTCGATCAGGCCGGCGGTCTGCGTGATGGAGAACAGCGGGTTACCGCTGGCGAAGCTGATCAGGTGCACGCCGATGCCATCGGCCGAAATCGTGCCGCTGTTGTCGAGGCGGCTGGAGAGGGCGTTCTCGATCTCAAGCCCCTTGGAGCCTTGCCCGCGAGCGGTGATAGTGCCGCTGTTGTCGATAACCGTCCGGGAGGAGAACGCCAGCAGCCCATAGGCGTCAGTCCCCTCGACCGCGATCGTTCCTCTGTTGAGCAGTTGGCCGGCGATGGTCGACTGATAGAGATCCACACCCACGGCGCCGGTGCCCGCCACGGAAATGTGGCCTTCGTTGGTCAGGTTGCCGCCGATCCGGCTACTGGCGTGCAGAATGCCGGCCGGAATCACGGACTCGTCCAGGCCTTCGATCTTGATCGAACCCCGGTTGATGAAGTCACCGGTAAAGGTCGACGCGGTCGCGGCGGTCGACGCCTGGGAGGAGAACAACAACCCGGCCAGGGTCGAACCGCTGCTGAGGTTGATCGCGCCCTCATTGATAAAACCGCCTTGCACCGTCAGCCCTCTGAAATCAGCCCCAGTGTTCTGCGACGTCCCGCTCAGCAGCACCTTGTCGAAGGTCTGCAACGTACTGCTCAACGTCCCGCCGCCGAGGTCGTAGTTCAGGTCGGCGGCGATCGAGGACGGAGCATGGGTGACAGCAGCAGCCACAGACAGCGCCAGCCACGAACGGCGCAGGTATGAAGTATTCAATGGGTATCCCTTCCAGAAACTCGACGACGGGTTTCAGCAGGCGTGCCGACGCTTTCAGGCATCGCTGCCGGCTGATCGGCACGATGCCGAAACAAGCGGCAGGCAATTTACAGTAGCCATCATTATGACACCATCAAAAAGTCAAACCGACGGCGCCAAAAAACCAGGCAACGAGCAGGCAGGACAATTCAGGGGTTGATCAGGTGCAGGCGTGGCTGTGGAAACAGGTTGTTCAGGGTTTCCAGCAGGCGCACGTGGTAGATGGGTTTGCGAAACAGGTCCAGCACCTGGAGGCGCAGCAGGTCGCTGACGTCGTCCATGTCGGCATGGCCCGACATCACGATCACCGGCAAGTGTTGGCGAGAGGTGTGTTCACGCAGCCGCCTGATCAGCGACAGGCCACTCTCCTCCGGCATGCGCAGGTCGGTGATGACCAGCGCGATGTCCGGATGACGAGTGAGGTGGGCCAGGGCCAGCTTGACCGAGGTCGCGGTGAAGCAACAGAAGCCCTCGCCCTCCAGCCATTCGGCCAGCTCGAGCAGGGCGTCCTCTTCATCGTCCACGAGAAGAAGCTGCTGACGCGCAACGGAAGAGGCGTTCATGGGGAATACCTTAAAGCCGGTGGTTGAGCCGAACATAACGCGCCATTCAAGACAATCAATAGAGCGCTATCAAGGCGTCGGTCGAACCACCGCCGTCCCCTGCAAAGTCACCAGTATATTGTTGAAGACCGCCAGCACGCGGTCCCCCAGCGGGCTCACGAACGCCACGACCACCACGGCGACCATCGCCACCACGATCGCGTACTCGATTGCCGATGCCCCGTCGTTGCCGGCGAGCAGTAGACGGGCCTTGAGCCAAAGATAGTGAAGAATCATGGGGAGCCTCTCCGTTCGGTAACTACAAGTCGGAACACCTACGGCCTGAAGCTCGGTCCATCAAGGAATCGTCGGCCGCACGACAGTGGTGCCACCCAGGGAGGTCAAAATATTGTTGAAGATGGCCAGAACCCTGCCGCCCATGGGGGTCACGAACGCCACGACCACCACCGCGACCATGGCCACCACGATCGCGTATTCGATCGCCGAAGCGCCATCGGTACGGTTGAAGAAGAGACGGGCTCTGAGCAAGAGATATTGAAGGATCATCAGACTTCTCCTTGAAACGCTAGGGCACAGATGTAAAGGACCTGCAACATCATTCCTCTGTGCCATCAGAGCATTGTCAACAAAGTCAGGGGCAACAACTGTAAGAACCAACTAATCACTAAGTATTAGCTGGAAAGTTGACGCCATAAACAGGGCGTCTGCTCGCCACCGCCCCTACTTTAGTGGGTTATTTTTCCCTCCGTGATGGCATTTCGTCCTAGCTCGACTACTTTCAAATAGCGAAATAGTTGAATGTTCATAGCTGCCTGATTGCGAAATCAACTCATTCGAAAGCGGGCTGATAATGCAGCAGGAAAGGGAGAGCCGTCATGAACAGTCGCGTTACCATGGCCCTTGCAGGACTGCTGTTACTGGGGGCACTTTTTGTCGGCTACTGGGGGCTGGTACTCAGCCGTCAACCGGAGCCCTCCCCTCCTGTCGTTGTCCAGCCGGTCACCCCGACCGTGGTGGAAAAGACCGTCGCCAGCGCTGAAGACCAGACACGCCAGCCCGTCGTGGTGCTGAGCCGCGACGTGCCGCCCTTCGTCGCCCTCGCCGCCGCCGATCTGCGCCTGGAAAAACTCCAGACCGCTCCCCCCGGCAGCCTCGCCAGCCTGGACCAGGCCATTGGCCGCACACCCTGGCGGCAACTGCGCGCCGGCACCTGGCTCAACGAAGAAAGCTTCGCCGCCGGCGGTTCGCTGGCGCGCATGATCCATCCGGACGAACGTGCCCTGGCGGTCGCGGTCGACGAGGTGATAGGCGCCGCCGGCCAACTGGTCCCCGGGGATTACGTCGACGTACTGCTGTTTCTGCGCCAGGACACCAGCAATCCGCAACAATCGGCACAGGTCGCGGTGCCCGCCATGCGGGTGCTGGCGGTAGGCGACCAGCTTGGGCTCACCAACGACGGCACGCCGGGCTCGGCCGCCATGAGCGCCGACGACCGGCTCAAGCAGGATCAGCGCCGGCTGATGGCGCGCACCGTGGTGCTGGCGGTCCCCGAAGCCTTGCTCAGCCGGCTGATGCTGGCCACTCAGGTCGGCACGCTGCGCCTGGCCGTGCGCAGTAGCGAAGAACAACGGCTGGCCCGCTACTGGGCCGGCGAGGATGCGGCGGCCGCCCATATCGACGCCAGCAACAGCAACCTCTTCCAGTTCACCCAACTGGCACTGGGCAGCGCTCCCAGAACCCCTTCATCGGCAAGCCCCACAGCCGCGGCGCGGCCTGCCGTGGAGATCATTCGCGGCAACCAGATCACCCAACAAACTCCCTGATTGAGCAAGGATGCCTCTACATGCGCAGCCGTTCCATGCCGCCTCGCCCTACCCTGATCCTGGCCATGCTGCTCGGCAACCTGATCCCCGTCATGGCTCAGGCCAGCCCGGCCGCGGGCTGCAGCAACCTGGGGCCGCTCCCGCCAGTGATGGAGATTGGCGAAGGGCTGCAACGGGAGCTGCAATCGCCGGTCGCGATCACTCGCCTGGCCGTGGGCGACCCCAAGATTGCCGACGTGCACGCCAATGGCAACAAGGCCTTTCTGTTGACCGGCATGGCCCAGGGCGCGACCAGCCTGATGATCTGGACCGCCTGCGCCAGCACCCCGCGCCAGAGCATGGTGTTCGTTCAGGGTAAGGCCACCACGGCCTTGACCAGCGCCGCCGTCGAACCCTCCCAGGATGCCCTGCTGCCCAGCCAGGTGCAGACCGACGTGCGCTTCGTCGAAGTCAGCCGGACCAAGCTCAAGGAGGCCAGCAGCCACCTGATCGGTACCCGCGGCAACTTCCTGTTCGGCGCCCCGGGCACCCTGCCCAGCGTCGATGGCGTACCGACGCCCAAGTTGCCGGTGGACAACAGCCAGTTCAATTTTTCCTGGATCGGCGGCAAGACCATGATGATCATCAATGCCCTGGAGGGCAGCGGTTTTGCCTACACCCTGGCGCGCCCCAGCCTGGTGGCGCTCAGCGGCCAGAGCGCGAGCTTTCTGGCCGGCGGCGAGATCCCGATTCCGGTCCCCAGCTCCGGCAGCGACAGCGTCTCCATCGAGTACAAGGAATTCGGGATTCGCCTGACCCTGACCCCCACCATCATCGACCAGAACCGCATCGCCCTGAAGGTGGCGCCCGAGGTCAGCGAACTGGACTTCAGCAACGCGGTGATCATTGCCGGCACCCAGGTGCCGGCCCTGACGATACGGCGTACCGACACCAGCATTTCCCTGGCCGACGGCGAAAGCTTCGTCATCAGTGGCTTGATCAGCACCACCAACAGTTCGCAGGTCAACAAATTCCCCGGGCTGGGCGATATTCCGGTATTGGGGGCATTCTTTCGCGACTCGCGCATCAACCGCGAAGAACGCGAACTGCTGATGGTAGTGACGCCGCACCTGGTCCAGCCGCTGGCCGCCAATGCCCGGCTGCCGTCGCTGCCGGGCGAGCGGCTGCGCAACTACGACCCGAACTTCTACCGCATGTTCTTCATGGAAAACGGCAACTTCGATAAACGCAGTGGGTTATCGCAATGAGCCAACACCTGAACCAGACGTTCCTCGCCATCACCCGCAACACCACCGATCTTGAGTGGTTGCAGGGTGCCCTGGCGCCGCTGGGGCAAGTCGTCAGCGCCGGCAACGGCAGCCTGGACGAACTGTTGGCGCTGGTCGACGTGACCTTTGCCAACCTGGTGTTCGTCGGCCTCGATCGCGAGCATGTGGTGGCCCAGACCGCGTTGATCGAAGGCGCCCTGGAAGCCAAGCCGATGCTCGCCATCGTCGCCCTCGGCGACGGCATGGACAACCAGCTGGTGCTCAACGCCATGCGCGCCGGCGCCCGGGATTTCGTCGCCTACGGCTCGCGCCCCAGCGAGGTCGGCGGGCTGGTCAGGCGCCTGAGCAAACGCCTGCCGCCCGTCGCCCCCAGCACCCAGGGCGGCGGCCTCACCGTGCTCTACGGCACCCAGGCCAGCGCCGATGGCGCACTGATCGCCAACCACCTGGCGCTGGTGGTGCAAAAGCTCGGGCAACAGACCCTGCTGCTCGATCTCGGCTTGCCGCGCGGCGACAGCCTGGCGCTGCTCGGCCTGGAAAGCTCCTTCCATTTCGGCGATGCCTTGCGCCATCTGCGACGCCTGGATGCGACCCTGATCGACAGCGCCTTCACCAGCGCCGAAGCGGGCCTGCGCATTCTTGCCTATGCCGAAAGCGACGAGCCTCTGGAACGCACCAGCGCCGCCGAGCTGTACATGCTGCTCAGTGCCCTGCGCCAACATTTCCAGCACATCGTGGTGAACCTTACCGGGCAACCGGACAGCGAGGCGCTGCGCACCCTGGTCAGCCATTGCGACAAGCTGATCTGGTGCGTCGACCAGAACGTGCTCGACTGTCGGCGCAACCTGGCGGTGCTGAACCTGTGGCGCGACAAAGGCATGAAACTGGAACACGCGCACCTGCTGGTGGATCACTACCTGCGTGGCGTGACGCCGGACTCCGACACCCTGGGCAAAACCTTCGGCCTGGAGGTCATTACGGTCCTGGCCAACAGCCCCGAGGTCCGCCTGAACGCCAAGAACCAGGGGGTGACCCTGTTTGAAATGGCCCCGCGCGAGCAACTGACCCAAAGCCTGAAGGCCCTGGGCGAACGCCTGGCCAAGCGCTCGGAAGGGCTGAGTAAACCCAAGCTGGGCTGGCTCGACCGGCTGCGAGGCGGACGATGAACGGGGAAAAGCTGTTCGGCGCGCCCGTGCGCAGTCAGGCAGGAAACACCGATCACGAAGGCCTCAAGCTGGTGATGCATCGCTACATCATCGATGCCATCGAGGAGTCCGGGAAAAACCTGCTGGAGGGCTCGCGCCAGAACCTGTCGCAGTTCGTCACCGACAAAGTGGCCGAATACATCGCCCGCATGCACCTGGCGATCTCGCGTTATGAGATGGAGCGCCTGGCCGAGGAACTGGTGGACGAACTCACCGGTTTCGGACCGCTGGAAGTGCTGCTGCGCGACCCGGCGGTGACCGAGATCCTGGTCAACGGACCGCACCGGGTGTTCGTCGAACGCGATGGCGTGCTGCATCAGAGCGACCTGCGTTTCGTCGACTCCCACCATGTGGAGCGAGTGATGCAACGCATCCTCGCGCCCCTGGGCCGGCGCCTGGACGAGTCCTCGCCGATGGTCGACGCACGCATGCCCGACGGCAGCCGGGTCAACGCCATCATCCCGCCGATCGCCCTGGACGGCCCTTGCCTGTCGATTCGCAAGTTTCGCAAGGACATGCTCAAGAGCAGCGACCTGATGGCCATGCAGACCATCGACCAGGCGATCTTCGAGTTCGTCCAGGAAGCCGTGGGCAAGCGTTGCAACATCCTGATCAGCGGCGGCACCGGCACCGGCAAGACCACCCTGCTGAATATTCTCAGCCAGTTGATCAACCCCCACGAACGCCTGGTGACCATCGAGGACGTGGCCGAACTGCAACTGGGCCACCCCCATGTGGTGCGCCTGGAAACCCGCCCGCCGAATGCCGAGGGGCATGGCGAGGTCAAGGCCAGCGACCTGATCCGCAACGCCCTGCGGATGCGCCCGGACCGGATCATCCTCGGCGAGATCCGCGGCGTCGAAGTGCTCGATGTGCTGACCGCGATGAACACCGGCCACGACGGTTCGATGAGCACCGTACACGCCAACAACGCCCAGGACGCCCTGCTGCGCCTGGAAACCCTGGTGGGCCTGACCGGACGCCAGGTGGCCGAGCGCACCCTGCGGCAGATGATCTGCGCGGCCCTGGACGTGGTGATTCAGCTGACGCGCATGCCCGATGGCCGGCGCTGTGTCAGCGAAGTGGTGGAAGTGGTGGGAGTGCGCGAGGACATCTACGTCACCAACACCCTGTTCCGGCTCGACCGGCGCACCGGTTTCGGCTTCTTGCGCGAGGCGATCAACCCCGCCGGCGACAAGCTGCGCCGGGATACCGGCCTGACACTCGACTGACGCGGAGCCTGCCCATGATCGCTCCCCTTATCCTGGCGCTGACCTGCCTGATCCTCCTGGGCCTGTCGGGCTGGCTGTTTTTCAGCGGCCTGCGCAAGACCGACAACGAAAAGATCCTCAGCCGGCTGTCCCAGGGGCAACCGCTGTCGAGCCCGCCGAAAACCTCCTGGCTCGCCCTGGAACGGGCCTTCCTGCGCGCCGGCCTGGGCCGGCCGACCGAACGCATCGGCCTGTGGCTGACCCTCTGGGTGCTGGCGATGCTGCTGGGTTTTTTCAGCGCCGGCTGGATCGGGGCCCTGCTGTTGCTGGTGCTGCCACCGCTGTTGCTGCGCCTGTATGTGTCCTGGCTGTATCAGCGGCGGCTCAAACGCATGATCGCCCAGCTCCCGCAACTGCTGGACCACACCGTGCGCAGCCTGAAATCCGGACGCACCCTGGCCGATGCGGTCCTGGGCGGCATCGAGGCCAGCAGCCCACCGCTGAAAAACGCCATGGGCCGCGTCCAGCGCAATGTCCATCTGGGGGTGAACCTGCCCGATGCGGTCCACGATTTCGCCGAGCTCTACGAACAGGACGAATTGCGCATGTTCGCCCTGGGCCTGAAGGTCAATCACCGCTACGGCGGCAATGCCAGCGAACTGCTGGAAAACCTGATCAAACTGATCCGCGAACGCGAGCAGGGCGCGCGACAACTCAGCGCCATGACCGGCGAAACCCGCATGACCGCCTGGGTGCTGGGCCTCCTGCCGTTGCTGCTGGTGGCCTACTTCATGATAACCAACCCCGGCTACATGCTTGGCATGTGGAACGACCCGGCCGGACAGCGCATGCTGATCACCGCCCTGGTGCTCCAGGTCTGCGGCTGCATTGCGCTCTGGCGCATGCTGCGGAGTATCTGAAATGGTGCTCCTGGCAAGCGCGATGCTGTTTCTCGGCGCCCTGCTGCTGATCGCCAGCAGCCTGCTGGAGCGCCGTCGGCGCGAACGGCAGGTCGCGCAACGCCTGCAAGGCCACATGGTGCGGGAGAGCCGCCTGGGCAGTTGGCTGAGAATTATCGGAGACAGCAAGTTCGGCCAGCGCTCGGTCAGCATGGACAGCGAAACCCAGACCCTGCTCAACCGCCTGGGCTGGCGCCGCGCCAGCCAGCGTTCGCTGTACGCCGCCAGCCAGATCGGCATGCCGATCGTGATGCTCGGCGTGGTGCTGTTCCTTCAGGAACTGTTCTTCTCCGGCGCCTCGAACAAGTGGCTGCTGCCGGTTCTCGGCGCCGGCCTGGGCTACCTGTTGCCCAAGCGCCTGCTGGCGTTCGCCGCGAAACGCCGGCAGCGGATCATCGCCATCGAAATCTCCACCTTCATTCCCCTGTTGCGCATTCTTTTCGAGTCCGGCATGGCGGTGGAACAGGCGCTGCGGGTGCTGGGCCACGAAGCGCAGAAATTGCTGCCGGAACTGACCCATGAGATCCGCCTGATCCTGGCCCGGGTCGACTCGGGTCTCGAACTCGGCCAGGAACTGAACAAGACGGCCACGGTGCTGGCGGTCGACGAGTTCACCGATACCTGCGTCATCCTCCAGCAACTCATCCAGCAAGGCGGCGGCGCGATGAAATCGCTGCTGGCGCTCAAGCAATTGCTCGATGACCGGCGCCTGACGCGCCTGCAGGAATACATTTCGAAAATGTCGGCCAAAATGTCGGTGGTGATGATGCTGTTTCTCTTCCCCGCCTTGCTTATCGTTCTGGCGGGGCCGGGATTCACCGCGATCGCCCGAGCCTTTGCTTCCTAGAGGGAATCTGATGAAAGCAATGATTGCAGCACTCAGCTTGTTAATGCTCGGCGGCTGCGCCAGCAACGGTCAGGCGCCATGGTCGGCACTGACCGCCTCCTCCAGCTGCGGCAAGCTCGACGCCGACCAGGAGCTGGCGTTGAACCTGGCGGACGACATGGCCCAGGACGGCAAACTGCACGCCAGCCTGGCCAATCTGCAGAAACTGCCGGACGACCTGAGCGAGGTGCGCCTGCGCAAGGCCAAGGTCTACCGGCAGTTGGGCTCGGCCCAGGCCGAGCCGCTGTACCGCAGCCTGCTGGGCACCTGCGTGGCGGCCGAGGCCGAGCATGGCCTGGGGCAACTGGCCGCCGCCCGGGGCGACAACGGCCTGGCCCAGGCCCACCTGCAACGCGCCGCCCGGCTGTCGCCGACCGACGAAAAAATCCGCAACGACCTGGGCGTGGTCTACCTCAACCAACTGCGCCTGGAAGACGCCCGCTTCGAATTTCTCACCGCCATCGAACTGCAGCAGAGCGACACGCTGGCCGCCGCCAACCTGGTGACTTTGCTGATCTACCAGGACAACTGGAAGCAGGCGGCCGAAGTGGTCAGCCGCGCCGGCCTGAGCCCCGAGCAGTTCAGCCATGCCCAGGCCCGTGCGGAACAACTCAAGGCGCCGGGCAAGAGCCACGCCGCCAATGCCCGGATAGCCGCGGTCGCCGAATCGGCGGCCGCCGGCGTCAATCAGTGAAGGAGGCCATATGAAACTGCACATACTCGCCTGCATGGCGATGCTGACGCTGCCGCTGGGCGCCCAGGCCATCGACCCCGGCCCCGCCTCGGCCCAGCAGCAGGAGACTGAAGGCTGGCTGCTGTTGCAGAACCGCAACAAGGCCGCCTCGCCGAAACCGCAGACGGCGAGCGCCACCGAACGCGAACTGGCAATGCAACGCTGGCTGAAAAGCTATAACGACGAAATCCCGGATTTCTACGAGCAGGATGCGGGCGGGAAAATAGATGCCAAGTAACGCCTGACGGCTTTCCACGGCGCCGCCATCCCTCGGGGATGGCGGCGCCGGGATACCGGCTAGTGGGCAGTCACTCGCTGGCGCAGTCCCGAATTGCTCGGCGACAGGGCCAATGCCAGCTGGGTGCGGTTGTGCATATGGGTCAGGCGCAGCACCTGGGAGACATAGAGCTTGACCGTGTTCTCGGTAATACCCAGCTCACAGGCGATCTGGTAGTTGGTCTGGCCCTTGCCCACCAGCCGCGCGACATCCAGCTGGCGCGGCGACAAGTGATTGAAGATCGCCGGGATTTCCAGCCGCTCGGCCTCGCCGCCTTCCTCGCCGGACGGCTCCGCGGCCTGGGCCCGCTGCGGTTGGCGCCGCACCTTGTCGAGGTCCTGGTACAGGTCGTCGATGGATTCGGAGAGGAATTGCAATTTCTGGTTCAGGTGCCCCAGATGGAGGTTCTTTTGCCGTTCCTGCAGCTCCGTTTCCTGGCGTTGCAGGCCTTCGAGCAGTTCGTCCAGGTTGATCGGTTTCTGGTAGTAGTCGGCGATGCCCGCGCGCAGGGCCTTGATCACATCCTGCTTGTCCGCGCAGCCGGTCAACATGATCGCCTCGAACACCCGCAGCTTGCCGGCGATCCGTTGCAGTTCCTGGACCAGCTGGATGCCATCGAGATCCGGCATGTGCAGGTCGCACAGCACCAGTCCGATCTCCGGGTCTTCATTGAAGCGTTCGATGGCTTGTCGACTCGACTCGCAAGGAACACAACGGTAACCACTGCTTTCAAGAAATTCGCAGAGTTCTTCGACAACCAGCGGTTGATCATCGACAACAAGCACTTTCATCTGAGACCTCACCCCGTCCACACACAGCTCCATGCCTGGAAAACCCAAGACTGCCCTACCTGGCCCGGCGGCATGCGGGCAGGTTCTGATTAAAACGTAGACTACTTTCCGACTATGTACATAGGAGTGCTGGCATCTCGCGACTAGTGGATCAAGAGGACAGTCAAAACCATCCCCAGCAAAACGAAGGGGGCAAAAGCGTATTTTTTTGACTGTTGCGGGTCCAGGTAACGCAGGTGTGTTCTAAGCCCTTGTCCGATATACACCCAGCCCCTGGGGATCAGCAGAAACCAGAGCAGGCTGGTGGCGCCGGCACCGATAAAAGTACCCAGCACATGCAGCGGATCGGTGAGCAACCCCAGCGCCGCCATCAGCTTCACGTCGCCGGCGCCCATGCGTCCCAGGACATAGCCGGGCAAGGTGAAAACCAGGGCCAACAGCAGTGCCCAGCCACCCTCGGCCGCCCTGGCGCCCCACCAGGTGCTGCCACTCAGCAGCAGGTACGCCAGCGCCAGAGCCGCCACGCCCAGGGTCAGCAGATTGGCGATCCGACGCTGGGAGATATCCTGCACCGCGCACGCCGTCAGCCAACCGAAGACGAGCAAAGTATCCATAGGCTAAAAACCGTCCCTTTCCGGCGAATGATTCTATGCTGATAGCACGTAGTGCTTATCAGGGTAGACACACTGATGAAAGCAGGCCTTCCCAGAACGCAAAAAGGTGCCGTGGCGATCGAGTTCGCCGCGGTCTTCGTGATCTTTTTCGCGGTGTTTTATGGCCTGGTCAGCTACAGCCTGCCACTGCTGATGATGCAGTCCTTCAACCAGGCCACCGCCGAAGCGGTGCGCCGCAGCGTTGCGGTCGACCCGACGACCGCCAACTACGGAACGACCGTCGAAACCCTCGCCAAAAGCGTTATCAGCAGCCAGTTATCGTGGATTCCCCCGGCCTTCAACTTCAGCGCATCGGATTACAGCGCGGTCTACAGTGGCGGCGTCCTGACCGTGCGGGTCGACTACCCCACCAGCAAACTGAATCAGGTCATACCGCTGCTGGTTCTGCCAGGAGTCGGGACGGTGCCCAACCTGCCGACCAACCTGAGCGCCATTTCGAGTCTGCAGTTTTGAATCCAGGGGAAAAGCTGTTCGCCCGCTTTATCGGACGCCAGCCAGCCAATGCCGGCGACTCCTCGACCCCGCCAAACATTCCCGCCAACGGCCTGCTGGTGTTCCTGGACCCTCAGGGCCGGGTCCTGGAAATGCTCGGGCCATTGCGCCACGCCCTGGCCCGGCCGCACTGCGCAACCACCCCTGTTCCACTGCTCGAATACCTGACCGCCAGCCACTCCCTGGCCCTGGAGGGCATGCCGGCGGATTGGGAGGGGCAACTGCTGGACATGGAATTTCGCGGCCTGGACGAAAACAATCTGCACCTGCGCGGCTGGGTCCAGCCCTGGAACGCCGGCTGGCTCCTGCAACTGGTGGATATCGGCGACTTGCTGCAAGAGCGCCGACAGTTGCGCAGCCACGAGCAATGCCAGCAACTCGCCGCCCGCATGAGCCAACAGCTGCGCCTGTGCAGCCTGGCGCGCTTGTCGGACGTTTTGCACGAGCAATTGCAGGAACTGGCCCAGCACTGGCGTATCCCGAGCCTGGCCCTGGCCCTGCTGGACGAACATCAGGGCTGGAAAATCAGTAGCCAATACTGCGCTCACGACGCCCCCCGGCTCTGGCAGCCGGAGCAATCCCTGGGCACCCTCCTGGACAACCTCGACGGCGATGCGCCGCTGCAACTGGCAAGCGCCCAGGGCATCAGCCCATACCCACGCCTGCAAAACCTGTTCGGCAGCCACGAAGCCTTCCTGGTGCCCTACCGAGACGACAACGGTACCGCCGCCTGGCTGCTGTGCGGCAACTACCCGGCGCACCAGCGGGCCCCGGACCTTGACGATACACACTGGCTACAGCTCGCCGCCGCCCTGGCCGGCCCGTTGCTCGGGCGCCTGCGCGAGCAGCAGCACCATCGACACCTGGAGCGCCTGGAGGCCCTGCAAGGGCTGCTGGGCACCGGCTGGTGGGAGTTCTTCGCGCAGAGCGGCGAAATACAACTGGCCCCGCAACTGGCCCTCAGCCTGTACCCGAACGGCGACCACGCCAGACTGCCGCTGGAACGCTGGCTGGAATCGATCCACCCCGCGGACCGCCAGGAGCTGAGCAGCCGGCTGCGCGCCCTGCAATACGGCAAGCCCCTGCTGCTGTGTGTGCGCTTGCATCGCCCCGGCAGCCCGCAACCGGCGTGGTACCGCCTGCAAGGGCAGGCCATTGGCCTGGGCGAGCAGCAGCGCCTGGTCGGTTTCATGCTCGACATCAGCGACATCAAGAACCAGGAACGCCAGGCCGATGCCGCCCACGCGCGCCTGGACAACCTGATTGCCAGCTCGCCCGCGGTGATCTATGTCCAGCGTTACCAGGAAGGCGCCTTGCTGCCGAGCTTCTTCAGCCACAGCCTGCAGCCCCTGCTCGGCTGGACCCTGGCCGACTGCGAGCGGACGCCGCTGGCCGAGCGGGTACACCCCGACGACCGCGAGCTGTACTTCGCCCGCAACCGCCAGCTGTTGCGCGAAGGCACGGTGCGCAGCCGCTATCGGCTGGCCGATACCCAGGGCGGCTACCACTGGGTGCTCGACGAAGCCCGGCTGCTGCGCGACGACCTGGGCCTGCCGGTGGAGGCGGTCGGCCTGTGGCTGGACGTCACCGACGCCACCCTGGCCGCCGAGCAGATCCGCCAGAGCGAGGAGCGCTACCGGATCCTGGTGGAAGACTCACCGGCCATGATCTGCCGCTACCTGCCGGACCTGACCCTGACCTTCGGCAACCGGCCACTGGCGACCTACCTGGAGCAACTTCCGGAGCAACTGCCCGGCATCAACCTCGGCACCTGGATGTCCCACGAACAGCGTGAGGCGTTCGTGCAGCGCATCGGCCAGTTGAGCGTCGAGTTCCCGGTGAGCACCGCCGAAATCAATCTGCAACTGCCCGGGCGCGAACATGCCTGGTGGGTCTGGTCGGACCGCGGGGTATTCGACGAGCAGGGCCAGCTTCAGGAAATCCAGGCCGTGGGCCGCGACAACACCGAGGTGCGCCGCTCCCAGCAGCAACTGACCCAGAGCGCGAAAATGGCCACCCTCGGGGAAATGGCCACCGGCCTGGCGCATGAGATCAACCAGCCGCTGAATGTGATGCGCATGGCCGTGATCAACGTGCTCAAGCGCTTGAACAACGGCGACGCGCCGATCGACTACCTGCAAGACAAACTCAAGCGCATCGAGGCCCAGGTCCAGCGGGCCGCGCGGGTGGTCGATCACATGCGGGTGTTCGGCCGGCGCTCGGAAGTCGAGCAGCTGCCCTTCGACCCGATCCAGGCCGTGGAGGGAACCCTGGCCCTGCTGGGCGAAAGCCTGCGAGGCAAGGGCGTGGAACTGCGGGTCGGGCCGATGCCGCTACAGGTTCGGGTACGGGGCCATGCCGACCAGCTGGAACAGGTGTTGATCAACCTGCTGGTCAACGCCCGCGACGCCCTGTCGAGCCACGGCGAGTACCAAGACACGCCGCCCTGGATTTCGATCCAGGCCGAGTGCGACGCTTCGTGCATGCGGCTGTGGGTCGAAGACAACGGTGGCGGTATCGATTCGCGCCTGTTGGAACGGGTTTTCGAGCCGTTCTTCACCACCAAGCCGGTGGGTATCGGCACCGGCCTGGGCCTGTCGGTGAGCCACGGCATCATCGAAAACATGGGCGGGCGCCTGAGCGTCGACAACGGCGAGCACGGCGCGCGTTTTTGCATCGAACTGCCACTGGACAACCCGGATCAGATCACCAGGTAAGCCTTGCCGGTCTGGCCGCAAGTCAGGTTGGCGCCCACCTCCACGCTCATCAGGTTGATCCCCAGGGCCGACAACAGGTTATTGAGCAGCGGGTCGAGCAAGGGGCCCAACAGGTTGCTGATCAGCGGCTGGAGAATATTGCTGACGCCGCTGATCAAGCTCCCCACGCCGTTGACGATAGCCCCCAGGGGGGTGGTGTTGACCGGTTCGTACATCGTCAGGCTGATCCCCGCCAGGGTACCGGCCAGGCTGGTCACCACATTGCTGCTGGGCGTGGCGCTCTGATAGACCGTGGTTTGCTTGAGGTTCGGCGGCGTCGGGTAAGGCGCCGCGTTGCTGGCGAACACCAGGTCCTGGGTGGTCCCTGTCCCGGCCACCTTGCTATCGACCATCACCGCGATGCCCCCGGCGGCAAAATGCACCACCGGATCGCAACGCCCCGGCAACACCAGGAACTGGTAACAAGTGCGGATGCCCAAGTCCACCAGCGGCAATGGCGCGACCGTGGGTTCGGCGGAAGAGGAAAATGCATTGGTCGGGTCGATCTTGCCGATCTTCAGATCCGCCAAGGAAGTCTTGGTCCGTGCCGTCAAGCTCTTGGTCCCGGCGCCCGCGGTCGGGCAGCTGTAATCGGTGACATAGGAAACGGCCCCGCCGGCGTCCAGGCTGATATCGATGGCGGTGGACGGCACCAGGTCGGGATAGATCTGTTGGCAGCCGGCGCCAAGCAGGCACAACGCCGAGCCCAGGGTCGACACCAGGTTCAGGCTCAACAAACCGTTCACCACCGGCGTCAGGGGCGCCACCAGGTTACTCACGGCGGTGGTCAGCCCCAAAACCGTCGACAGCACCGGCAGGTTGATGCTGATCAGCGTCCGCACCTGCGCCGTACGTACATAGATCCGGTTTGCCCCCAAGGGGTCGGCCTTGGCCAGCTTGGGATCGCCCACCGCGGAAAGCTGCGCCGGCTCGATCACCTTGACCCGTACCGTGGCGTTGACCAGCCCCAGCACATTGACGGGCAAGGTCGCGGCCACGGCGCTTTTGCTGTTGGACAGCTCGACGATCGCCTGCAGCAACTGAAACAGCTGGACATTGGCATCCAGGCCCGTGGTCGGGGTACCGGTCTGCAGGTTGAGAATTTCACCGATCTTCAGCGGCGCGCCGCTGATCGCGGCCACCTGCAAATTGCCCAGCGCGGTGATCACTTCCGCGGTAGCGCCATTGGCCTGCACCACGTTGACCGCCGCCTGGATCAGTTGGGTTGCGGTGGCGGTGGTGTTCAGCAACTGGGTGTAGTTGCCGGCGGCCACGTTCAGGTTGATCGCCAGCCGGTCGAGATAGCTGAGCAGGTTGATGTTGCTGTTGAGCAGCCCGTTCCAGCCCGCGGCCGTCAGGCTGACGCTGCCGCCGAGCAACCCGCCGACAATGGGATTGAGCAGGTTGGACTTGGCCGTGTCCACCACACCCAGGGTGCTGCGGATACTCAATTGCGCCAGGGACGGGGTGGGCACGGCCGCCACGGCGGTCGCACTGATCGGGGTATTGAGCGCGACCGCGCCGGTCGAGAACAAGGAGCTGACCCCCGCCGCCACGCTGGTGGCCACGGTATCGCTGACCACCACCCGGACGGCGCTCGACTTGCTGGCATCGACGGTGAAGGTCCGCAGGCTGTCGGTTCCCGTCAACAGGGAACCACAGCTGGTGGCGACAGTGCTGTCGGCATCGACGACGAAACCGTTGCGCGTTGCGCTCTGTACCGCATAGGCCGCCGCACTCAACCCGGCCTGGCAGGTGCCGCCACGGCTGACCGCCTCCAGCGCGGCATTGTCGGCGACACGCTGCAGCTTGCGCTGCTCCATGTACAAACGACCGCTGTCGACCACCACCAGCATCGTCAACAACGCCAGCCCCAGCCCGGCGGCGGCCATCAGGCCGATGGCGCCGCGCTGCCGGGTCGGCCCGGGAAAACCTGTGCGGGGAAACATGGAGCACTCCTTTGCCGGCGCGCTGCCGAGCACGACCTCCATTAGGTGAAAGAAGTGTAGTCAAGGCTCGCGCACAACGCTGGCAACTTGCCATCCGCGGCGACGGATAATGGCCCGCATGGGCCAAGGTCCGGGCGACCTTCAGCCCATGCGGGAATAGAGACCTACCGGGGCGGGTAGTTCGCCAGGATGCGGCCGACGGTCTCCCTGATCGCCGCGCTGCGATCGGCAGGTTTCGGCGTGCTGCTGAGCATCTGTTCGTCGCTGCCGCGCCACACCAGCTTGCCGTCCTTGCCGTCGAGCAAGTCGATCTGGATGGTGGCGACCTTGAAGGTGACGTTGCGGGTTTCGTTGTACATCGGCGCGCCCCAGTAACCGTTCCACGGGCCGCCCCAACCGCCGCCGTAGTTGGTGGTGACCTGCTGCTGGCGGTCTTCGACGATCAGGTAGGTCTGGACGCTGAGGTCGGCCTTGCTGCCCGCTGCGGCCGGACGCAGGCCGCGCTGGTCCAGTTGTTCGCTGACGGCCTGGCGGATGCGTTGCTCGGTCAGGTCGCTCTTGATCCGCGGATCGTCGGGGCGATATTGCAGGGCGGGTTCCTTGAAGCTCCAGCTGCGATAGGCCGCGAAGTCGCGGCTGGCATCGAAGTCATGGTTGACCTGATTGGCGGCGCAAGCGCTGAGCAGCGCGGCCAGGGCCAGTAAAGCAAGAGGGCGGAACATGATATTTCTCCACAAGAGCGGGTGCACCTGAAGGGATGTCGCTAAGAAGGAGGATACGCCGCCATGGCCTTTTCCACAGCCTCGCGCAACGCATCGGCGCGCTCGCTCAGGCTGCCTTGGCTCGAGGTTTCCGCGCTGGCGCTCCACACCGGCTGGCCCGTGCCGCCGTCGAACAGGTTGACCCGCACCACCAGCACTTCCTCCTCGTAGGTGCGTACCACCGGCACCGTGTTGTACATGCCGTAGCCAGGGCCGTAGCGGTTGTAACCGTAACCGCCGTACCCGTAGCCATAGTCGTCCTGGACCTGGCGCAGGCGTCTTTCCAGGTGCAGGTCGGCGCTGACCCACAGGTCCGCCGGGCGCTGGTCGTGCAGCGGGCGCAGACCGCGCTGGTCGAGAGCGTTGCTGACAGCCTCGGCGACCTGCGCCGAATCGGCCCAGGCCGAGCCATTGGGCAGGCGTCCGTTGAGCCAGGCCCAACTGCGATAGCGGCCATAGTCGCGCTGCGGCGCCGGATAAGCACTGCGATCGAAGGTGCTGGCCGCTTGCGCGGGCGCGGGCGGCAGCGGATTGGAACTGGCGACATAGGGGTTGGAGCTCTGGCAGGCCGCCAGGCCCAGGGACAACACAAGCAAACCAGCGTGGCGTTTCATTCAAGGCTCCGCTCAGACCGGACGGCAAATCCAGTGCAGGTAACGCCCAAGCCCGGCAAAGCTTGGGTGACGACGATGGGCCAACTCCATTTCCAACAGATCCGGCAACTCGGCGCGGGCCTGGAATTCCACCGGCATATAGTCGTGGAAAACCCGCACCCCGCTCTGGCTTTCGACCTGCCACAAGCCGTCGAGTTGCGCCGCCAGCTCCCGCGGATCGAGCGGCTGCTGCGGGGTCAGGCTCTGTTTTTCGCCGGCCATGTCGTTCTTGCGCATCTTGCGGAAGTGGCCCTTGAGCAGGTTGCGATAGATCAGCGCGTCGCGGTTGTAGAACGCCAGCGACAGCCAGCCGCCCGGGGCGGTCAGTTGGTGCAGCACCGGCAGGATCGCATGGGGCTCGGCCAGCCATTCCAGCACGGCGTGGCACAGCACCAGGTCGTAGGGTTGGGTGAGCTGGCCCAGCAGCTCCTGCCAGGGCGCCTGGATAAAGGTCGCGTCCTGCCCGGCTTCGGCGAAGCGCTGGCGGGCGCCTTCGAGCATCGGTTCGGCCGGCTCGGCCAAGGTCACCTGGTGGCCGCGCTGGGCCAGCCACAACGACATGTGCCCCAGCCCGGCGCCGATGTCCAGCACCCGCAGCGGCCGGTCCGGCAAGGTTTCGGCCAGGTCGGCCTGGAGTACCGCCAGGCGGATCGCGCCCTTGGCACCGCCGTAGATCTTCTCCGCGAAGCGAGTCGCCAACTGGTCGAAATGACGGTCGCTCATCAGCTGAACCGCCGTTCGCTGTCGGCCAGCTTGCTGCGCACCACCTGCTCCATATCCAGCCCCAACTCGCTGCACAGCAGCAACAGGTAGAGCACGATGTCACCGACTTCCTGGCCGGCGTGGGCCAGCGTGTCCGCCGGCAGCTGGCGCGACTGGTCTTCGCTCAGCCACTGGAAGATTTCCACCAGCTCGGCCATCTCCACGCTGGCGGCCATGGCGAGGTTCTTCGGGCTGTGGAATTGCCGCCAGTCATTGCGGTCGCGAATGGCGTGCAGGCGTTGGGTCAGTTCGTCTAGGTTCATCGGGGCCTCCTGAAGGCGTATAGCTTCGGGGGGATGGCGCATGAAGGCAAGCTGTCGCTGCATCCCCGGGCGCGTCAATCGATGACGCTGAACTCGACCCGCGCAGTCTGTCCGCCTTCGTCCAGCACACTGAGCTGATAGGGCCCTGCGCGCTCGAAACTGGCGTTGATGCTGTCCTGGCTGGCGCTGTCGCCCAGCGGCTCGCCGTTGACGAACCACCAGCGCCGGCCGCTCCCGCCCAAGGCCGACAACTTGAGCCGCAGCAGTTCCTGGCTGGCCGCCGGGCGACGCAACCGATCGCCGTCGCGCACGCCGACGATGGACAGGGGCGCGGCCGCCGCCAGGGCCGGGCCCGGACACTCCGGGTCGTTGCCCGGCAGCCGCGCTTCGCGACGTTCGATCCGCGGCAACCAGGGCTCCAGCGGCGCCGGCCACAGGGCGATATCCCGCGGCTGCGCGCCCGGACACTTGGCATCGACCCGCAGGCCCTTGGCGTTGACCCAGACCTTTTCCAGCAGGCCGACACCCAGCGGCTGGTCCAGCGCCTGCAAGGTCGGCGGCGTGGTGCCGTCCAGGGTCCAGGCAAAACGCTGGCGGCGGCAATTCGGATCGCTGCGAGCCATGGGCTGGCCCAACGGCCAGCAGATCGCCGCCACCCCGACGTTCATCGGCACCGGCTGTACCGGCGCGCCGATCCCGCGCTGGCTGTCGCGGTTGATCAGCACATCGTGCACTTGCAGCATCAAGGGCGCGGCGGAGGCCAGGCCAAACTGCCCAGGCACCGGGGTGCCGTCCGGGCGGCCGATCCAGATGCCGATCAGGTAGCGCGGCCCGACCCCGATGGCCCAGGCGTCGCGAAAGCCGTAGCTGGTGCCGGTCTTCCAGGCCAGCACCGGGCGCTGCACCAGTTCGGCCCGCGGGTCGCGGTCGGGGCGGGCCTGGCCGCTGAGGATGCGCCGCACGATCCACGCCGCGCCGGGGGATAACAGCGGCCGCTCGCGCAATTCATCGTCCGGTTGCAGACGGATAGTGGCGCTCTTGCCGCCACGGGCGAAGGCGCTGTAGCCGCTGACTAGATCCTCCAGGCGGCTGCCGGCGCCGCCCAGGATCAGCGCCAGGTTCGGTTCCGCCAGTGCCGGCAAGGCCAGGGGCATGCCGCCGATACGCATTTCGGCGGCAAAACGTTTCGGCCCGTAGGCTTCCAGCAGTTGCACCGCCGGCAAGTTCAGCGACGTGGCCAGGGCACTGCTGGCCGACACCGCGCCGCTGAAACCCATGGAAAAGTTGCCCGGCCGGTAGTCGCCGTAACGCCGCGGCACATCCTGCAACAACGACTCGGAGTGGATCAGCCCGGCGTCCAGCGCCATGCCGTACAAGAACGGCTTGAGGGTCGAACCCGGCGAGCGCATGGCGCTGATCATGTCGACATGGCCGAAGCGCCGGGCATCGTTGATGTCCACCGAACCCAGGTAGGCCCGCACCGCCATGGTCTGTTCCTCGACCACCAGGATCGCCGCCGAGGTGTGTTCCGGCAGGCGCGCGCGCCAGCCCAGCAGCAAGTCCTCCAGGCGCCGTTGCAGGTTGGCGTCGAGGGTGGTGCGAATCAGCGGCGGGCTGTCCGGGCGGTTCAGCCGACGCGCGAGCAGCGGCGCCAGGCTCGGCTCCAGCCTGGGGGCCAGCAGCAGCGGTTCCTGCATAGCTTCATCCACCGCCGACTGCGGCCAGACCTGGAACTGCGCCAGGCGCTGCAGCACCTTGTCCCGCGCGGCCTGGGCCCGGCCGGCGTGGCGGTCCGGGCGTAGCCGGCTCGGCGCCTGGGGCAGCACTGCCAGCAGTGCCGCCTCGGCGTGGGTCAGGTGCTGCGGCGACTTGCCCAGGTACGCCCAGCTGGCCGCCGCCACCCCTTGCAGGGTGCCGCCGAACGGCGCGCGGTTGAGGTAGAGCGTGAGGATC
Source organism: Pseudomonas chlororaphis (assembly GCF_001921865.1). Classification (GTDB taxonomy): domain Bacteria; phylum Pseudomonadota; class Gammaproteobacteria; order Pseudomonadales; family Pseudomonadaceae; genus Aquipseudomonas; species Aquipseudomonas chlororaphis_D. The sequence continues at coordinate 6,683 of NZ_MSCT01000005.1, read as the reverse complement.
TGCTGTTTGCTTAGATGCCACTCCAGCTGCGCGGTGCGCCATAGCTGGCGCAACTTGCCGTGCCAGGTCCGCGAGTGCGGATCGAGCAGGCGCGCCACCTGCATCGACAAGGTGCTGCCGCCGGACAACACCCGCCCCCCCGTGAGGTTCTGCCAGGCGGCCCGCCCCAGCGCCATCGGGTTGACCCCCGGGTGACGGTAGAACCAGCGGTCTTCGTAGGTCAGCAACGCGTCCAGGTAGTAGGGCGAGACTTCGTCGACCTGCACCGGGTAGCGCCAGACACCATTGGCATCGGCAAAGCGCCACAGCGGCGTGCCGTCCTCGGCCAGCACCACGCGCGCCAGGTCGTCCTTGGGCAGCGGCAGCGGCCAGAGCCGGTCGGCCAGCCACAGGCCGGCCCACAGCAGCAACAGCCCGCCCAGGACGCTCCGCAGGATGCGCCAGCCACGCCCGCCGCGCGGTTGCCCAGAGGGCCCGCCGGGCGGCATCGCCGAGCGGGATATTCGCCCCCGCCAACCCCGCAGGCGCGCTACAACTAATCGAAAAATCAAACCCGCGAACCTCTATGCTTGAACGGAACTCGCCAGCGCCATCGATGGCCCAAGGCTCAGGTCTGGCAAGCACGCCCACTTTTTCATCAGGATGCACGCATGCAGGTAGAAAGCTTTTTTGAATGGCTCGGCCAGGCGCTGGGGTCGGTCATCCGGTTTATCGTCGACGGCCTCAGCGGCCTGTTCAACGCCCTGACCAACGCCGGCGGCAACTTTGTCGAAGGCTTGTCGCGCACGCTGGGCATGGACACCTCGATCATCAGCATCGTCACCCTGATCGTCGGGTTGATGCTGTTGTACTCGGCGGTCCGCGCGTTCATGCGCGCCTCGATCGTCATGGGCATCATCTGGTTGCTGCTGGGGTTGTGGCTGCTGAGCTGGGTGGTGCATTGACAGACATCGCGAGCACGCTCGCTCCTACAGGGACCGCGCAGGAGCGAGCGTGCTCGCGATAAAACCTTCAACGGCCCTTGATCACCATCTCCGGCAGGGTTTCCCCCACCGCCTGCCAGTTCGGCCGGTACATCGACTCCACTTGCGGCGGCGGCACGCGATAGGTGCCAGGGGTGACCGCACGGGCCAGGTACAGCAGGTGCGTGACGCTGTCGTAGCCGTCCAGATTCAGCGCCGCCACGTAGCGGTCGTCGCGGAACTCCTGGTGCTTGAGGCTGGCGTTCTGCATCGACTCGCGCCACTCCTTGACCTGGCTGCTGGCGTTTTCCAGGCTGGCGGCGCTCTGCGCCAGGTTCTGGTTTTCCAACTCCAGGCCGGCCGGCAGCAGGTCCACCACCAGCGCATCCGGCACCCGCTGCTTGGCGCTGACCGCCAGATGCACCAGCACCAGGTCGCCGCTGTCCAGGGCTCGCAGGTCCAGCGGCTGACCATTCATCCCCAGGTACTGGCGACGGATGCTCAGGTTCTCGCCCCCCGCCACCGGCGCCTGCTGTGGATAACCGGAAAGGGTCAGTTGCTGGTACACCGGTTCGCTGCCTTCATTGCGTACCGACAGCGGCGACGCCAGTAACGCGCCTTCAAGCTTCAGGCCCGGCTGGCTGTTGTTCAGCTCGCGGCTTTCGCCACCGCTGTTCAGTTGCGCGCTCCAGTTGGCCTCCGGCTTGCCCAGCAGGCCGCGACCGGCGAGGAACAGCGAGTTGCGTTCCTGGGTCGACAGGTACGGGCTGGCCGCCAGTTGGTCGGACAACTCGAACAGCCGCTCTTCGCGCTTGCCCTTGGCCAAGTCGTTTTCTTCCAGCAACGCCAGGATCAGCGCCTGGTCCCGCAGCGGGCTGCCGTAGTCGGCCAACCAGTCCTTGCTGCTGCGCGAAGCCGCGAGCCCGGCGGTCAGGGCCTGCTCGGCCCGCGGCTGGTCGCCCATTTTCTGCAGGGCGATGGCCAGCTGCACCAGCGGCAGGCCGGAGCGCGCGTCGGTGCGGCGCTCGAACAGGCTGCGCAGCGCGCCCAACGGCGCCTGTTGGCTGCGCGCCAGCACCAGACCGGCATAGGCTTGCACGGCAAAGCGGGTGTGCTCGGCGTTTTCGCTGTAGTTGACCTCGATCAGGTTGCGCTCCTGCAAGTAACGCAGCAGGCGCTCGTTGGCCTTCTTCAACGCATCGGCCGGCACCGCGAAGCCCTGGTCGCGGGCCCGCAGCAGGAAGTCGGTGACGTAGGCGGTCAGCCAGAACTCCTCTTCGCCGTCCGCACCCCACAGGCCGAAACTGCCGTTGTAGCGCTGCATGCCCAGCAGGCGTTCGATGCCCAGCTCGATCTTGCGCTTGCGCTCGGTGTCCGGTTCGCCTTCCAGGCCCAGGCGTTTCAGGCTGACGGCATCGGCGTACAGCGACGGGTACAGGCCGCTGGTGGTCTGTTCCAGGCAACCGTAGGGGTAGGCCTTGAGCGCGCGGATCTGCTCGCCAAGGTTCAACGGCGGCCGGCTCGACAGGCTCAACAGCGCCTCGCGCCCCGCCGGCTCGAAGGCGGCCAGCTCGCCTTCCGGCAGGCTCCACGGCTGCTCCTTGAGCACTGCGCGGTAATGCTTGAGCAACGCCGGATAGGCCGGGCGCACGCCCAGGGTCCACTCGCGGGTGAACGGCGGCAGGTTTTCGCCCGGCAGGTCCAGGCCATTGACCAGCACCTTGACCTTGCCCTGGCCGAAACCGCCCAGCGCCCGAACCGGGATGCGCAGCGTGGTGCGCTGGCCCTGGGTCAGTTGCACGCTCTGGCGGGTGTCGTTGACCAGCGCCAGCTGGCCTTCGGCGCTCAGTTGCACATCGAGCTTCTGCGCCTTGCCCGAGAGGTTGGACAGGTCCAGCGCCAGGGTGGTCTGGTCGCCGCCGGCGAGGAAGCGCGGCGCCGACAGTTCGGCGATCAGCGGCGCGGCAATCACCGTCTTGCCTTCGGCCATGCCGTAGCGCTCGTCGGTCCAGGCCTGGGCCATCAAACGCAGCTCGCCATTGAAGTCGGGAATATCGACGCTGACTTCGCCCTCGCCCTGCTCGTTGAGGGTCACCGGCGCGCTTTGCAGGGCGACGATGGTGACGCTGGTATCCGGGCGCTTGCCGCCCTTGGCCAGCGCCGCGTCGCCACCGAAGGCCAGGCTGGCCAGGCGCCCCTGGCCGGCTTCGATCAACTGGCCGTAGATGTCCAGTTGGTCGGCGCCGTAGGCCTTGCGCCCGAACAGGCTGGAGTACGGATCGGGGGTCGGGTATTCGGTGATATTGAGAATGCCGACGTCCACGGCCGCAAGCAGCACATGGGCCTGCTTCGGCACGCTGCCATCGGCGTTTTTCGCCTGGATCTTCACTTTGAGCGGCTGCTTGGGACGCATCTTTTCCGGTGCCGTCAGGGTCAGGCCGAGCTTGCGCTGGGTGCGGTCCAGCGGCAGGTGCAAGACGCCCACCGCGCGTTTCGGGGTGATGTTGGCCTTGCGCTCGCCCGGGCGGATCACCAGCGCGCTGACGTACAGGTCGTGCCGCGCCCACTTCGGATCGAGCTTGACCGCAAAGCTCTTGCCCTCGGCCGGCACGTCGATTTCCTGCCACCACAGCGGCCCCTCGCTGGACTCCACCAGCAGGTAGCCCTTGCCGGCCGCCGGCGGGGTCACCGTGACATTGGCGGTATCGCCGTCGCCGTACAGCGGCTTGTCCAGCGCCAGCTTGACCTGGTCGGGACGTACCGCGCCGCCTTCGGCGTTGTCCTGGGAACGGTAGCCGGCCCAGAAGCGCAGGCTGCTGACCAGCCCGGTCTGCGGGTCTTCGACCTCGACGCGGTACGGGCCCCACTCCACCGGGAAGCTGATCTTCGCCGTGTCGCCGGCCTTGATGCTCAGGGTCTCTTCGTCCTGGGTGAGGAATTTCTCGTTGAAGTGATAACTCCAGCCGTCGCTTTCCGAGTAGTTCCAGTAGTAGTCGCGGCGCTCGCGCACCAGGCGCACCTTGAGGTTATCCGCCGCCAGTTTCTGGCCGTCGTTGTCGGCCACCAGCAACTCGAATTCCGCCGGGCCGTCGCCGTCGGTTTCCGCGCCGTCGAACAGCGCACGCACCCCCGGCAGGCGCTCCGCCGGCCATACCGGCTGCACCACGCGCCGGGTAATCGGCCGCCCGCCCGACTCCTGCAGGCTGGCCTGGACGATCAGTTGCAGCGGCGAACGGGCCTCGGCCCATTTGCTTTCCAGGGCGATCGTCGCCTCGCCGTCGGCGTCCAGCACGGACTCCTCCAGCTCCAGGTCCTGGCTCAGCTCCTCTTCGGTGACCGAACCGAACTGGTAGCCCGGCAAGGCCTTGACCGCCTCGCGCAGCGGTCGCACATAGACCTGGCCGCTCAGGCGATTGCCGGCGGCCGGAGCGCCGTACAGGTAACGGCCGTTGACGCTGATCTCGGCGGTATCGGCAGGCTTGATCGGCGCGTCGCTGCCCTTGAGCTCCAGCGCCAGGCGCTCGGGCAGGAAGTCTTCCACCAGGAATTCGTACAGCTGCGGCTTGCCGTCGCCGAGGTCGAACACCAGTTGCCAGCGCCCGGTCGGCGCTTCGCCGGCCAGTTGCAGTTGATATTGATAGAGCCCCGAGGCGTCGGCGTCCCAGACGAACTTGCGGCTGACCTGTTCGTCGGGCCGGCGCACCTCGACGCTCACCGGCTGCGGCTTGACCGCGTTGCCGTCCTTGTCCCGCAGCAGTGCATTGAGCAGCACGGTTTCGCCCGGGCGATACAGGTCGCGCGGGCCGAACACGAAGAACTGCAGCGGGTGGGCGGACGGGCCGCCGATGTCGAATTCCGCCAGGTCCAGGGCGGCGCTGTTCAAGCGCAGCAGGCTGGTCTGCTCGCCCTGGTGGGCCAGCAGCACTTCGGCTTTCTTCGGCAGCGGCAGTTCGGCATGGCCGCCCTTCTCGGTCGTGGCCTGGCCGAGCACCCGACCTTCGCCGTCGAGCAGCTCCAGGCTGACGCCGTCCAGCGCCTTGCCGCCTTCCAGGGCCTGGGTGAAGACATCCAGGCGGTTCTGGTAGCGATGCGCCGAGAGGCCGATATCGCTGAGGGTGAACAGGGTCGCCGGCTGTGAATAGTTATAGGTGCCCGAGGCGCGCATCACCGCCAGGTACACGCCCGGCTGTTGCAGCGGCTTGAGGCCGGAGATCGGCAGCAGCAGGGTTTCCCGGGTATTGCGCGCCGGGTTGAGGTCGAAGCGGCCGCCGTACACCAGGTCGGCCATCGGCAGCAGCTCGCGGGACTCGTAGCTTTGCAGGCTGGTGCTGCGCCCCCATTGGGCGAGGAACGCCGGCAGCGACTCGGGCTTGATGCGGAAGAATTCGACGTCGATCTTGTCAACGTTCAGCGCGATCACCGGCAGGCCTTCGGCCAGGCGGGTCGGCAACAGGGTGCCGCGGCTGGCGAAACCGACCGTGGCTTGCAGGTCGCGGGTTTCCAGGCGGCTAACGTACTCGGCGGCCAGCGTCGCGTCGTTCACTGCGCGCAACCCGGCATCGACGGTCAGCACCAGTTTGCGCTGCGGCTCCAGATGGCGCAGGCGCAGCTCCATGAAGTTGTCGGAAAGCTCCCAGGCGCCATCGACCTTGCCGCTCTTGCTGTCCACCAGATGCAACTTGTCGGCGAATTTCTGCTGCGGGTCCAGGGGCACCGAGAAGCTCACCGACAGGGTGCTGGCGCCGTCGAGCTGCACCTCGGACACATCCACCACGCTCAACTCGCGGCCGGCGTAGCGCTGCTTGAGCGCGGCGACATCCTGCACGGGCCGGGCCTTGCCCGCGGTCGTCGCCGCTGCCGGAGCCGGGGTGGTCGTCGCCTTGTCGGAGGTGGACGAATCGCAGGCGCTCAGCAGGGCCAGCGCACAGGCCAGGAACAATCCTTTGTTAAGCATGGGGGGCACTCGTTGGCAGGAGTATCGAAGGTGTGAACTATATATCACCGCACGCCCGCGCGACTGCGCCGTGGCGCACATTGACCGACGGAGGGCGTGCCCGCCGCTCTCCCTGTAGGAGCGAGCTTGCTCGCGATCAGCCGCAAAGCGGCGCTCCCCCCAATTTGTACAAGCCCACAGAGATTCGATGACAGGGCCGACGCCATCGCGAGCAATCGAGCGTCGACCGGTTGCTCCTACAAAGGTCAGCGGTGCATTGGCTACAATGCCGGCTCTCGCAAGGAGCCTGCATGTCCAGCCTGATTTCCGCCTGGCACCATCGCCCGACCCATGTCCGGGTGTGGGCGCTGGCCGCGCCGATGATTCTTTCCAATATTTCCGTGCCGCTGGTGGCCCTGGTCGACAGCACCGTCATCGGCCACTTGCCCCACGCCCACCAACTCGGCGCGGTGGCGGTCGGCGCCAGCCTGTATACCGTCCTGGCCTGGGCCATGGGTTTCCTGCGCATGGGCGCCACCGGTTTCGCCGCCCAGGCCGCCGGGCGCGCCGACGGTGCGGCATTGCGGCAGATCCTGGTGCAAGGCCTGCTGCTGGCGATGGGGCTGGCCCTGTTGCTGAGCGCCATCGGCGTGCCGCTGAGCGGCGCGGCCTTGCAGTTGATGCAGCCTTCGGCCGAACTGGACGAGATGACCCGCACCTTCTTCCATACCCGCCTGCTCGGACTGCCCGCGGCACTGGCCAGCATGGCCCTGGTCGGCTGGTTCCTC
>NZ_MSCT01000004.1 GCF_001921865.1 Pseudomonas chlororaphis | reverse complement strand
CAATGGCGAATCCCATAAACACTGCGGCTGTCCGCAACTGTCCATTGGCTGCCATCGTCTTTGCGTGTGCGTCGTACGGACATCGAAGTCCCCTATAAAGAAGTCATAGAGCGCCACCCCGGTCCGGGGCTGGCGCAGTCTAAAGAATGAAAATGACGATTAGCCTGCAACGAGGCGATAGACCTCGTTTGCAACGCTGAGTTTAGAAACCGGTCATGAACAGGCTCTGTGAAAACCATGGCGACGACGGCAACCCTGAACGTTCGGGGCTGCATCAAGTCGGGGGTGGTCTTCACAGAGGCTGCTAGCCGCCGGACTTCTTCGCCTTGAAACCGTGCTTGACCAGCTCTGCCAAGAGTAGCTCGACATGATCACCCTGGATCTCGATGACGCCGTCTTTCAACGCGCCACCTGTGCCACAACGTTTCTTCAACGTGGTCGCCAGTTCCTTGAGCGCGTCCTCGGCCAACGGCACGCCGGTGATGGTCGTCACCGTCTTGCCACCACGGCCCTTGCTTTCGCGGCGCACGCGAGCGATGCCGTCGCCGGCAGGGATAACGGTTTGTTTGCAGATGCAGGCTGCCACCGGCTGGCTACAGTCCGGGCAATGTCGACCTGCGTCGGTGGAAAACACCAGGCCACCAAGGGCGGCGAAGGATGCGGCTTTTTTGGCCACCGGCAATCCTCTCGGGAGGACCAAAGACTGGTCGAAGCACATGGCCTGTGCCATCGACCGCGAAGCCCCACTCAGGCAGGGGCAGCGCTACTGGGCCGGTACACTTTGTAGGAGTGAGCTTGCTCGCGATGGACGTCAGCGATAACGCGTGCTTTCAGATAGCACCCATCATCCTTGCGTTCTTCGCGAGCAAGCTCGCTCCTACAAAAGCAAGCCGGCTCAGCTTGAAAAAGGTCGCGCAGTGTAACGGCAAAAAGCCGACTTGCTAAGAGCCAAACCGCGTCAATTTATGCAACTTTAACGACGTCGCGCCAGATAGCGTTGCAAGGCCGCCAGGGAGTCCGGGCAATAGGGCTTTTCGGTGATTTCGCGCATCACTTGGTCAATCGTGATGAAGCGCGCTTCCAGCACCTCTTCCGGCTGCAGGCGCAGGGGCCCGTCCCAGACCGCGGAAAAAGCCGAACACCAGAGGCGGTTGTCCGGATCCTCGAAAAAGAAATGGTCGTGGGCGGTCAACTCTACCCCGCTCACCCCCAGCTCCTCCTCCAGCTCGCGGGCCGCCGACTCGGCGTAACTCTCGGTAGCCTGCACCATCCCGCCGGCGGCCACGTCCCAGTAACCGGGGTAGATGGCCTTGCTCAGGGTGCGCCGGTGCACACACAGCTCGCCGGCGGAGTTGAACAGCAGGATATAGGTGCCGCGCCCGATCAGGCCGCGCTCGCGCAGCTCCGAACGGGCGATCGCGCCGAGCAGTTGGTCTTCGCCATCGACCCAGGCGATTTGTTCGGCATCGGAGGCCGCGCGGTGCGCGGCTTCATTGGAAGTGGCCACCATGAATCAACCCTGATTGAGCAACTGACGCAAATCGATGACCGCGGCGTTGGCCCGGGAAATATAGTTGGCCATGACCAGCGAGTGGTTGGCCAGCACGCCGAAACCGCTGCCGTTGAGGATCATCGGGCTCCACACCGGCTCCTGGGACGCTTCCAGCTCGCGGATGATTTGGCGCACGCTGACCGTGGCGTTCTTCTTGGCCAGCACGTCGGCGAAGTCGACCTCGATGGCGCGCAGCAGATGAGACAAGGCCCAGGCCTGGCCGCGGGCTTCGTAGAACACGTTGTCGATCTGCATCCACGGCGTTTCCACCACTTCTTCATCGACCTGCGGCGACTCGCCCGGCGCCGGGGTTTCGGTTTTCAGCGCGGTATTGAGCTTGACCCGGCCGACGCTGGCCGACAGGCGCTGGGACAACGAGCCCAGGCGGGTACCGACGTCGCCGAGCCAGTTGTTCAGGTTGTCGGCGCGGGCGTAGAACAGCGCGCTCTTCTGGTTCGGGTCGGACAGGCGCGCCTGGTAGCGGCTCAGGGAGTTGATGCCTTCCTGGTATTCAGACTCGCTGGACGGCAGCACCCAGCTCTTGTTGTCGAAGTTGAAGCGCGGTTCGGCCTTGGCCAGGTCGGCGTCTTCGGCGGACTGCGACTGGGAACGGGCGAAGTCCTTGCGCAAGGCGCGAGTCAGGTCGCGAACCTGCACCAGCACGCCGTATTCCCAGCTCGGCATGTTGTCCATCCACAGGCCCGGCGGGAAACGGTCGTTGGAGATATAGCCGCCCGGCTTGTTCAGCAGGGTGCCGGCCACGGTCTTGAGGGTTTCCACCGTGGTGTAGCCCACGACCATCTGCTTGCCTTCCTTCTCGGCGGCGATCTGCGCGTTTTGCTGGACCGGGAACAGCGCCGGCTCCTGGCTCCAGTACCAACCCAGGGCTCCAGCCACCAGCAGATACAACGCCAGCAGGGTACCCAGGGCACGGCTGAACAGCAGGCCGCCAAAGTAACTGCGGGTCGCCGACTTGGGTTCGGCGGCGCGATCCGGCGCGCGGTCTGCGCGGTTCTTCCAGTCCAGCATGGCTATATCCTTTCGATCACTTGGGTTCATCGGTTCGACCACAACCCGCCGCCATCGTGCCTCGGGCCAGGCGGATTAACGAGCTGTCCGCCCCACGGGCGCCACAGGCTGGCTGCACATCGAACGGCCACTATAAATGAAGCACAGTCTAGAGCCTATGCGACCAGTCGGTCGGGAACTGAATAAGGTCGCCTGGAAGATTGTTGACGTACGACACTCGTACATTTCATAAGAGGTGCTAGCATAGAGCCACCAGTCGATCTCAGCATGCACCCTAACTAGTAGTCAGGATATGACCGAGCCAGAAGACCCCAGCCGTGAGCGCCTCAAGCACCACTTTGCCCAGCGGGTCATTCATCAGGCCCGGCAGATCCTCGAGATCTGGCAGCGCTTGCAGCGCAGCGAATGGTCAACCGCCGACATGTCCGAACTCAGTGAGGCCAACCTGCGCCTGCTGCGTTTCGCCGAACGCTTCGAGCAACCCGAACATACCCAACTGGCCCGCAGCATCAGCGATTCGCTGAGCGCCGTGGACGCCAACCGCGGGCGCCTGAGCAGCGGCCTGATCACCGACCTCAACCGCCTGATGCAACGCCTGTCGCGCACCGGCCTGCGTCACGGCGACCAGCTGGAACAGACCTTCCTGCCGCCCCTGCGCAAGCCGATCTACGTGATGCTGCAAGATCACGATCGCGGCGAACGCCTGGCCAAGCAGCTGGAGTTCTTCGGCCTCAGTGCCCTGGCCCTGGACAGCATCGCCGCGTTCCGCTCCTCGATGGTCGAGCGCCTGCCCGCGGCGATCGTCATCGACGTCGATTTCTGCGGCAACGGCATGGGCCTGCGACTGGCCGCCGAAGCCCAGGAAGGCCTGGAGCAGAAACTGCCCTTGCTGTTCTTCAGCCTCCATGAAACCGACACCCCGACCCGCCTGGCCGCCGTGCGCGCTGGCGGCCAGGAGTTCCTCACCGGCACCCTGGAAGCCTCCAGCCTGCTGGAAAAAATCGAGATCCTGACCTGCGTCGCCCAGTACGAGCCTTATAAAGTGCTGATCATCGACGACTCCCGCGCCCAGGCCCTGCACACCGAACGCCTGCTCAACAGCGCCGGGATCATCACCCGCACCCTGATCGAGCCGATCCAGGCCATGGCCGAGCTCGCCGACTTCCAGCCGGACCTGATCATCCTCGACATGTATATGCCGGCCTGCACCGGCACCGAACTGGCCAAGGTGATCCGGCACAACGATCGTTATGTCAGCGTGCCGATCATCTACCTGTCGGCCGAAGATGACCTGGACAAGCAGCTGGACGCCATGAGCGAAGGCGGCGACGACTTCCTGACCAAACCGATCAAGCCACGCCACCTGATCACCACCGTGCGCAACCGGGCAGCGCGGGCGCGCAACCTCAAGGCGCGCATGGTCCGCGACAGCCTGACCGGGCTGTACAACCACACCCATATCCTGCAATTGCTCGAAGACTGCAGCTTTCGCGCGCGCCGCGAGAACAAGCCGCTGAGCTTCGCCATGCTCGACATCGACCACTTCAAGCGGGTCAACGACAGCCACGGCCACCCCATGGGCGACCGGGTGATCAAGAGCCTGGCGCTGTTTCTCAAGCAACGCCTGCGCAAGACCGACTTCATCGGCCGCTACGGCGGCGAGGAATTCGCCATTGTCATGCCCGACACCGACCTGGAATCGGCCTGTAAGGTGCTCGACGAAATCCGCCAGCGCTTTGCCGAAATCCACTACCCGGCCCAGCCGCATGACCTGTGGTGCACCTTCAGCGCCGGCGTGGTCGAACTGCGGGAAGACTCCGACAGCCTGATGATGGCCAGCCAGGCCGACGAAGCGCTTTACCGCGCCAAGGACGGCGGGCGTAACCGAGTCCAGGCGGCGCGCCATCAAAGCGCCACTTTTTCATCGGACCCCACCGATTCGGTCATAACCTTGTAATACAAACGCAATAAATTCAGGCGCTTACCATTCAAGTCGTTGGTAGACGCGATGCGCCTGAAGCTGCTGACCAATCTCAATACCCTGCTATTAGTTGCCGTGTGCCTGGCCTTGGGGGCGACGCTCTGGTGGTCGCAACGCGCCCTCGAACGCCCTTATCTATTGATGGAGCGCTACCTGGGCCTGTCCCAGCAGTTCCAGAACCAGGTGGCGCGCAACATCGATGACTATCTGGCCAGCGGCGACGCCCTGCGCCTGAGCAGCGCCAGCCAGGCCATCGAAACCCAGCAGGCCCAGCTCGGCGAATTGCCTGCGGAGCTGGCGCAAAGCCTGCGCCCGAGCCTGTCGGGCCTGGACGAGTTCAGCAAGACCGACCTGCTGGCCGCCGGCAAACTGGCCGGCGACCCGCAAGCCCTGCTGCTGCAAGCCGAGCGCGAGCTGGGCGCCAGCCTCGAACAACTGAGCCAGTACGCCACCGGCGCCGCCGGCAACCCGAATGCCGCGGCGTATCTGCCGTTGCTGCTGGGCGCCTCCCAGCACCTGGGCAAGCTGTCCCTGGCACGCGACAAGCTGGTGAGCAGCGGCCGCAGCGAACTGGCCGCCGATGTCGAGCGCGAAGTGGCCAACATGCGCGCCCAGGCCGAGCAGTTGGAAGCCCTGCCGCTCTTGGGCGTCGCCGCCAGCAACGCCTCGAATACCGACGACTTCGCCGCCATGATGGGCCTGGAAAACAGCGAAAAAACCACCGCCGAAGACGCCGGCATCGGCCTCAAGCGCGAGCTCAACAGCCTGCTCGGACGCTACCCCGCCGAGCTGAACCGCACCCGCGAACAGATCCAGAAACGCGCCGACCTCGGCACCGCCACCCACCTGAAAATCGCCGCCGTGCAGCAAGCCATCGCCGAACTGGAACCAACGGTGCGCGCCCAGCACGGGCAGATCCAGGGCGAAGTGCGGCTGATGCAGGGGCTGATGATCGGCCTGATCCTGCTGATCGCCTTGGTCATCGACACCCTGCAGCGCAGGCTGGCGCGGGTCTTGACCAACCTGGCACCGGCCCTGTCGACCTGGGCCGAGGGCGACTTCGGCCGCGACATTCAGTTGGGCCGGACCAACCGCGAACTGCATGACATCGAAGAGTCCCTGAACCGCCTGCGCGCCTACCTGGTGGACCTGGTGGGCACCATCCGGCAGAACGCCGAACAGGTCGCCGGCAGCAGCCGCGCCCTGGCCGACTTGAGCAGCGGCCTGCACAGCGGCGCCGAGCGCCAGGCCGGCGACACCGCGCAGATCCGCGATGCCCTCGGCGAGTTGGAGGCGACCATCCAGCAGGTCACCGGCGACGCCAGCCAGGCCGCCGACGCCAGCCGCAGCGCCGGGCTGGCGGTGCAACAGGGGCAGAAAGTAATCGGCCAGAGCCTGACCGGGCTGCACGCCCTGGTCGGCGAAGTGCAGGGCAACGCGCAGATGATCGAACAACTGGCCGAGGAATCGGCAACCATCGGCGGCGTGCTGACGGTGATCCGTTCGATTGCCGACCAGACCAACCTGCTGGCCCTGAACGCCGCCATCGAAGCCGCGCGAGCCGGCGAAATGGGCCGCGGTTTTGCCGTGGTCGCCGAAGAAGTCCGCTCCCTGGCCCAGCGCACCGCTGGCGCCACCGCCGAGATCCAGACCCTGATCGCCGGCCTGCAAAGCGCCGCGCGGCAATCGGTGGAGGGCATGCGCGCCCAGGTCGAACATGCCGAAGCCACCGCCGGCCAGGCCCAGGCCGCCGACGGCGCGCTGGATGAGATCGTCGGGGCGATCCGGACCATTTCCGACACCGCCATCCGCATCGCCGATGTCACCGCCCAGCAAAGCGGCGCGGTCAGCGAAATCCGCGACCACAGCGAACGCATCCATCAACTGGGCGGGGACAACCTGCAACGCATCGGCGAAGGCCGCGAACAAGGCGAGAACCTGCTGAGCCTCGGCGGCCAGTTGCACACCGCGGTCCAGGCCTTCCGCGTATAACCATCGCCCGACCCCGCCCCCAGGCTCGCTGGTCGCCACCGCCGGCGCTGATGTTTCTCGGCAAAGAACACGTAGAACGCAGCAATGTGCGGGTCATCGGCGAAATCGACGCGGCGAACTTCGCCGAACGCATTGCTTCGGCAAATGACCGGATTTAGTCACTTAGTCACACATTTAGGCTAAACATCGGTCATCGTGCTGCCTATTGCAGAGAACTGGACAGTCACAAAGGCTTTGCGGCATAGTCGCCGGGTTCTGATAACAGCACACTCGAATAACTGCGCGACAACAAGGAACAGCAGATGGCGACCCTACTGGTGCTTCACGGCCCCAACCTCAACCTGCTCGGCACCCGCGAACCGGGCGTCTACGGCGCGACCACCCTGGCCCAGATCAACCAGGACCTGGAACGCCAGGCACGCGAGGCCGGCCACCATTTGCTCTACCTGCAAAGCAACGCCGAGTATGAATTGATCGACCGTATCCATGCCGCCCGCGATGAAGGCGTGGACTTCATTCTGATCAATCCAGCAGCTTTTACGCATACAAGTGTCGCATTACGTGACGCGCTGCTGGCGGTGAGCATCCCATTCATCGAAGTGCATTTGTCCAACGTGCACAAACGCGAACCTTTCCGCCATCACTCCTACTTCTCCGACGTTGCGGTGGGAGTGATCTGCGGCCTTGGCGCCAGCGGTTACCGACTGGCCCTGGAGGCCGCCTTAGAACAGCTTGAACGACAAGCGACAGCTTGAACGACAAGTAATAAACGCCCCTGACCGACCCTTGGGAGTTGATGATTCATGGATATCCGTAAAGTTAAGAAACTGATCGAACTGCTGGAAGAGTCCGGCATCGACGAGCTCGAGATCAAGGAAGGCGAAGAGTCCGTACGCATCAGCCGTCACAGCAAGACTCCAGCCCAGCAATACTACGCACCGGCCCCGATGGCTGCTCCGGCCGCCGCACCTGCCGCTGCCGCTCCAGCCGCCGCTGCCGCCCCCGCAGCTCCGGCTGCCCCAGCGCTGAACGGCACCGTTGCCCGTTCGCCGATGGTCGGCACCTTCTATCGCAAATCCTCGCCAACCTCGCCAGCCTTCGTTGAAGTCGGCCAGAGCGTGAAGAAAGGCGACACCCTGTGCATCGTCGAAGCCATGAAGATGATGAACCACATCGAAGCTGAAACCAGCGGTGTGATCGAATCCATCCTCGTCGAAGACGGCCAGCCGGTTGAGTACGACCAACCGCTGTTCACCATCGTTTGAACCGCGGAGAGCCAACGATGTCTGCGAAGTTGGAAAAAGTTCTGATCGCCAACCGCGGTGAAATCGCCCTGCGGATCCTGCGTGCCTGCAAAGAGATGGGCATCAAGACCGTCGCCGTTTACTCCAAGGCCGACAAGGAACTGATGCACCTGGGTCTGGCAGACGAATCCGTCTGCATCGGCCCGGCTTCCGCCGCGCACTCCTACCTGCACATTCCGGCGATCATCGCGGCCGCCGAAGTGACTGGCGCCACCGCCATCCACCCAGGCTACGGCTTCCTCGCGGAAAACGCCGACTTCGCCGAACAGGTCGAGAACTCCGGCTTCGCCTTCATCGGCCCGAAAGCCGAGACCATTCGCCTGATGGGCGACAAGGTATCGGCCAAGCACGCCATGATCGCTGCCGGCGTACCGACGGTTCCAGGTTCCGACGGCCCGCTGCCGGAAGACGAAGAAACCGCCCTGCGCATCGGCCGTGAAGTCGGCTACCCGGTGATCATCAAGGCCGCTGGCGGCGGCGGTGGTCGCGGCATGCGTGTGGTGCACAAGGAAGAAGACCTGATCGCCTCGGCCAAGCTGACCCGCTCCGAAGCAGGCGCGGCGTTCGGCAACCCGATGGTCTATCTGGAGAAGTTCCTGACCAACCCACGCCACGTGGAAGTCCAGGTACTGTCCGACGGCCAGGGCAATGCGATCCACCTGGGCGACCGCGACTGCTCCCTGCAGCGTCGCCACCAGAAGGTGCTTGAAGAAGCGCCGGCCCCGGGCATCGACGAAACCGCTCGCCAGGAAGTCTTCGCCCGCTGCGTCAAGGCGTGCATCGACATCGGCTACCGCGGTGCCGGCACCTTCGAGTTCCTGTACGAGAACGGTCGTTTCTACTTCATCGAGATGAACACTCGCGTGCAGGTAGAACACCCGGTATCGGAAATGGTCACGGGCATCGACATCGTCAAGGAGATGCTGAGCATCGCCGCTGGCAACAAGCTGTCGTTCTCCCAGAAGGACGTGGTCATTCGCGGCCATTCCCTGGAATGCCGGATCAACGCCGAAGACCCGAAAACCTTCATGCCAAGCCCAGGCACGGTCAAGCATTTCCATGCTCCGGGCGGCAATGGCGTGCGCGTCGACTCGCACCTGTACAGCGGTTACGCGGTTCCGCCGAACTACGACTCGTTGATCGGCAAGCTGATCACTTACGGGGCCACCCGTGAGGAAGCCATGGCGCGCATGCGCAATGCGCTGGACGAAATCGTGGTCGACGGGATCAAGACCAACATCCCGCTGCACCGCGACCTGACCCGCGACGAAGGCTTCTGCAAGGGTGGTGTGAACATTCACTACCTGGAACACAAGCTGGCCGGTCAGCACTGATCGCACCGCCTGTATCGACAAGGCCGCTTTCGAGCGGCCTTGTCGTTTCTGGCGAAAACCTTGTAGGAGCGAGCTTGCTCGCGATAGCGATTATCGGGTAATGCCGGTAATGGCCGCTGCGCGGATCGCGAGCAAGCTCGCTCCTGCAGAGAGGCGGTGTCGGCACGCGGAAATGGCGCCTTCCATGTCGTCTTCTGCCTCCTGCTCGCGTAAACTTGCGCGCTTCTCGCAGCCCGCTAGGCTGCACACTACATATTTCAAAGGTGCCCGCCATGCCTTGGCTGCAAGTCCGTCTCGCCATCAGCCCAGAACAGGCCGAAACCTACGAAGACGCTTTTCTCGAAGTAGGCGCCGTATCGGTGACCTTCATGGACGCCGAAGACCAGCCGATCTTCGAGCCGGAACTCAACACCACCCCGCTGTGGAATCACACCCATCTGCTGGCCCTGTTCGAAGACGGCACCGAGGCCGCCAGCGTGCTGGCCCACCTCGAACTGCTGACCGGCAGCCCGCTGCCCGAACACCACAGCGAAGTGATCGAAGACCAGGACTGGGAACGCAGCTGGATGGACAACTTCCAGCCGATGCGCTTCGGCCAGCGCCTGTGGATCGTCCCGAGCTGGCACGCCGCCCCCGAGCCGGACGCGGTCAACCTGCTGCTCGACCCGGGCCTGGCCTTCGGCACCGGCACCCACCCGACCACCGCGCTGTGCCTGCAATGGCTCGACGGCCAGGACCTGAAAGACTGCAACGTGCTGGATTTCGGCTGCGGCTCGGGGATCCTGGCGATCGCCGCCCTGCTGCTGGGCGCCAAGCAGGCGGTGGGGACCGACATCGATGTGCAGGCCCTGGAAGCCTCCCGCGACAACGCCGGGCGCAACAATATCGCCGACGCGCTGTTCCCGCTCTACTTGCCGCAAGACCTGCCGCAGGTCCAGGCCGATGTCGTGGTCGCCAACATCCTCGCCGGCCCGCTGGTGTCCCTGGCGCCGCAGCTGTCCAGCCTGGTCAAGAGCGGCGGGCGCCTGGCGCTATCGGGCATCCTCGCCGAACAGGGCGAAGAAGTCGCCGCCGCCTATGCCCAGGACTTCGACCTGGATCCGATCGCCAATCTCGATGGCTGGGTACGCATCACCGGCCGTCGGCGCTAGAATGGCCGCCTGCATAAACCGGATCGCCGCATGACCGACAGTTTCGTCACCCAGTGCCCGCATTGCCAGACCAGCTTTCGCGTGAGCCACGCCCAACTGAGCGTGGCCCGTGGCGTGGTGCGGTGCGGTTCGTGCCTGCAGGTTTTCAACGCCGCTCGGCAGTTGCTCGAGCAACGCGCCAGCAAGGATGCGCCTCCCGCTCCGGCCAGTGCCGAGCCACCAGAGGCCGCCGAGCCTCAGGTTCCAGCGCAGCGCGCCATCAACCAGAAACAGTGGAACGCCGCCGAGCTGGACCTGGACAACCTCGACCTCGACGAGGAACTGGCCAAGCTCGAGCAACGGGAAATCCAGCCGACCAAGGCCTTCGGCCAGGAGCGCGCACCGCGGGAAGACAGCCTCAGCGCGCGCCGCGACCAGCCGGACGCCGATGAAGAACACTGGCCCGACGGCCTGTTCAGCCAGGCGCCAGGCGCCAGCGACGAACTCGATGAAAAACCCGGGCAGCCAGCCGCCGACCGGTCCGGGCGCACCGAACCCTCACTGTCGTTCAGCCTGGACGACCTGGAAGACGAACCCAAGGTGCCGTCCCTGCAGCTGGACGACCTGGAACCCATGCCTCAGCACGCTCCGCTGCGCGTCGACGAGCCCGACGACATCGAGCCGCCGGTCGCACCGGCACCGCGCAACAAGCGTGGGCGCAGCGAACCCGAAGCACCGGAGGCCGCGCTGCTGGAGCTGGAAGACGACCCGATCCAGCTGGACTGGCAAAAGCGCCGTTCGCCCTGGGGCCGCCGCCTGCTCTGGAGCCTGCTGATCCTGCTGGCCGCCGCCGGTCTGGCGGGCCAGTACATTGCCTATCACTTCGAGGAACTGGCCCGCCAGGACCAGTACCGCCCCTGGTTCCAGCAACTGTGCCCACAGCTCGGTTGCACCGTGCCGTCGAAGGTCGATATCGACCGCATCAAAAGCAGCAACCTGGTGGTGCGCAGCCACCCGGACTTCAGCGGCGCACTGGTGGTGGACGCAATCATCTATAACCGCGCGCCGTTCTCCCAACCCTTCCCGCTGCTGGAGTTGCGCTTCGCCGACCTCAACGGCCAACTGATCGCCAGCCGTCGCTTCAAGCCCGGCGAATACGTGAAAGGCGAACTCGAAGGCGTGTCGGAGATGCCGCCGCAGACGCCGATCCATATCGCGCTGGACATCCTCGATCCGGGCCCCAAGGCCGTCAACTACAGCCTGAGCTTCCACTCGCCCGAGTGAAGCGCCCCGCCCGACCAGAGGCCATGCTGGATTGACGGCGGTTTTCTGACTGCTGCGCGGTGGACCAAACCGTTGGCAATAACAGAATAACTGTTCAGATTTTATCCAATTCAGCCTTTATCCGGTCATCGAGAGCGGGTATCATGCCAACCCTTTTTCGAACTCTCATGATCCGGCCCCACAACAGGGAAGTCCTATGTCGGCGGTACGCATCGGCCCATATACATTGCACAACGGCTTGATTCTCGCCCCCATGGCGGGCGTCACCGACCAGCCCTTTCGTCAGCTTTGCAAGCGGTTGGGTGCAGGCCTTGTAGTCTCGGAAATGGTCACCAGCGACATGAGTTTGTGGAACAGCCGCAAATCGCGCCTGCGCATGATCCACGAGGGCGATCCCGAGCCGCGCTCGGTGCAGATCGCCGGTGGCGACGCGCAGATGCTGGCGGATGCCGCCCGTGCCAACGTCGAGTTGGGCGCGCAGATTATTGATATCAACATGGGTTGTCCGGCGAAGAAGGTCTGCAACAAGGCCGCCGGTTCCGCGTTACTGAAAGATGAAGATCTGGTGAACGAGATCCTGCAGGCCGTGGTGGCCGCAGTCGATGTACCGGTCACCCTGAAGATCCGTACCGGCTGGGACCGGGAAAACAAGAATGGCCTGACGGTGGCGAAGATCGCCGAGCAGGCTGGCATCACGGCGCTGGCGGTCCATGGTCGGACCCGGGCCGATCTGTACACCGGCGAGGCCGAGTACGACACCATCGCCGCGATCAAGCAGGCGGTGTCGATACCGGTCTTCGCCAACGGCGATATCGACTCACCCGCAAAGGCCCGCTACGTCCTCGACGCAACCGGCGCCGACGGGCTGTTGATCGGCCGGGCCGCCCAGGGGCGGCCATGGATTTTTCGCGAGATCGAGCATTTCCTGCGTACCGGACAAACCCTGCCGGCACCGGAGCTGCTCGAAGTGGAACGTATTCTGCTTGAGCACCTGGCCGCGCTGCATGCCTTTTATGGGGATGTCATGGGCGTACGCATTGCTCGCAAGCATGTGGGCTGGTACCTCGCAACCCTGCCGGGCGCCAGGGAGTTTCGCGCCCACTTCAATCGTTTGGACGATACGGAAGCACAGTGCGCCAACGTTCGTGAGTTCTTTGCCGAGCGTTACAAGAGCCTGGTGACAGGGGACGGAGAGGGGGTGGCCGCGTGACGATGATGACCGAGACTTTAGTGAGTGGAACAGCACCCGTGAGCGACAACGTGAATTTGAAACAGCACCTCAATACACCGAGCGAAGAAGGCCAGACCCTTCGCGGGAGTGTCGAGAAGGCGCTGCACAATTATTTCGCCCACCTTGAGGGCGCGGCCGTCACGGACGTGTACAACCTGGTGCTCTCCGAAGTCGAGGCTCCGTTGCTCGAAAGCGTGATGAACTACGTCAAGGGCAACCAGACCAAAGCCAGCGAGCTGCTCGGTCTGAACCGCGGCACCCTGCGCAAGAAACTCAAGCAGTACGATTTGCTGTAAGCATTCAATCAAACCAGAAAGGCGCCCCAGGGTCTGTACGAAAACTCGCCGAACGGCGATCAGGCAAGGCAAAACAGGCGAGGAAGCGGAGTTTAGTCCACTAAATGAGCATTCCGAGCCTGTTTTTAACGCAGCATGATCGTCGCGCAGGCAGTTTGCGTACAGAACCTAAAACTGGTCGCTTTTTTTGCTGACATCCTTTGCTTTTGATGGAAATTGAGATGACCGACCAGACTACCCGCCTGCCGATCCGCCGCGCCTTGATCAGTGTTTCCGACAAGACCGGGATCCTCGAATTCGCCAAGGAGCTGGAAGCCCTGGGCGTGGAGATCCTCTCCACCGGCGGGACCTTCAAACTGCTGCAGGACAACGGCGTGGCCGCAGTGGAAGTCGCGGATTACACCGGTTTCGCGGAAATGATGGACGGCCGGGTGAAGACCCTGCACCCGAAAATCCACGGCGGTATCCTCGGTCGTCGCGGTATCGACGACGCCATCATGAACGAGCACGGCATCAAGCCGATCGACCTGGTAGCGGTCAACCTCTACCCCTTCGAAGCCACCATCTCCAAACCGGGCTGCGACCTGCCGACCGCCATCGAGAACATCGACATCGGCGGCCCGACCATGGTCCGCTCGGCGGCCAAGAACCATAAAGACGTGGCCATCGTGGTCAACGCCAGCGACTACGGCCAGGTGCTGGAAAACCTCAAGGCCGGCGGCCTGACCTACGCCCAGCGTTTCGACCTGATGCTCAAGGCCTTCGAGCACACCGCGGCCTACGACGGCATGATCGCCAACTATATGGGCACCGTGAACCAGGCGGCCGAGACCTTGACCACCGAAGGCCGCAGCGAATTCCCGCGCACCTTCAACAGCCAGTTCGTCAAGGCCCAGGAAATGCGCTACGGCGAGAACCCGCACCAGAGCGCGGCGTTCTACGTGGAAGCCAAGCCTGCTGAAGTCGGCATCGCCACCGCCACTCAGCTGCAAGGCAAGGAACTGTCGTACAACAACGTGGCCGACACCGACGCCGCGCTGGAATGTGTGAAGAGCTTCGTCAAGCCGGCCTGCGTCATCGTCAAGCACGCCAACCCGTGCGGCGTGGCCGTGAGCCCGGACGCCGAAGGCGGCATCCGCCAGGCCTACGAACTGGCCTACGCCACCGACACCGAGTCGGCCTTCGGCGGCATCATCGCCTTCAACCGTGAACTGGACGCCGAGACCGCCAAGGCCATCGTCGAGCGTCAGTTCGTCGAGGTGATCATCGCGCCGTCGGTCAGCGAAGAAGCCCGCGCCATCGTCGCCGCCAAGGCCAACGTACGCCTGCTGGCCTGCGGCCAATGGTCGGCGGACCGCGTTCCGGCCTGGGACTACAAGCGCGTCAACGGCGGCCTGCTGGTGCAGAGCCGCGACATCGGCATGATCGGCAGCGAAGACCTGAAGGTGGTGACTAAGCGCGCCCCGACCGAACAGGAAATCAACGACCTGATCTTCGCCTGGAAAGTCGCCAAGTACGTCAAGTCCAACGCCATCGTCTACGCCAAGAACCGCCAGACCATTGGTGTCGGCGCCGGCCAGATGAGCCGCGTGAACTCCGCGCGCATTGCCGCGATCAAGGCTGAACACGCCGGCCTGCAAGTGCAGGGCGCGGTCATGGCGTCCGATGCGTTCTTCCCGTTCCGCGACGGCATCGACAACGCGGCCAAGGTCGGTATCACCGCGGTGATCCAGCCTGGCGGCTCGATGCGCGACAACGAAGTGATCGCCGCCGCCGACGAAGCGGGCATCGCCATGGTCTTCACCGGCATGCGCCACTTCCGCCACTAACAAGACGACGGTCGCACTGACGCCGGCATCTGCTGCGTTGGAGCCGACCTCGATGATGCTCATTGCCAGAAGGCAACTCCGCTCATCGAGGTCGGCTCCGCCTTGCATCTACCGGCGTCATTGCAACCTCCTAGGGCGTGAAGCGCTTTAGGTTTCAAACAGAATTTGCGTCATCCGAGGTTTTTGAAATGAATGTGTTGATCATTGGCAGCGGTGGCCGCGAACACGCCCTGGCGTGGAAAGTGGCTCAGGACCCACGGGTCGAGAAAGTCTTCGTTGCCCCGGGCAACGCCGGTACCGCCATCGAGGCCAAGTGCGAGAACGTCGCCATCGACGTCCTGGCCCTCGAACAGCTGGCAGACTTTGCCGAGAAGAACGTTGCCCTGACCATCGTCGGCCCGGAAGTGCCGCTGGTGGCGGGCGTGGTCGACCTATTCCGCTCCCGTGGCCTGGACTGCTTTGGTCCGACCGCCGGCGCCGCGCAGTTGGAAGGCTCGAAAGCCTTCACCAAGGATTTCCTCGCGCGTCACAAGATCCCGACCGCCGACTACCAGAACTTCACCGAGATCGAGCCAGCCCTGGCCTACCTGCGGGAAAAAGGCGCGCCGATCGTGATCAAGGCCGACGGCCTGGCCGCTGGTAAAGGCGTGATCGTCGCCATGACCCTGGCCGAAGCCGAGGACGCCGTACGCGACATGCTGGCCGGCAATGCCTTCGGCGACGCCGGTTCGCGCGTGGTGATCGAAGAGTTCCTCGACGGCGAGGAAGCCAGCTTCATCGTCATGGTCGACGGCAAGAACGTGCTGCCGATGGCCACCAGCCAGGACCACAAACGCGTCGGCGACGGCGACAGCGGCCCGAATACCGGCGGCATGGGCGCCTACTCCCCGGCCCCGGTGGTCACCGCCGACGTGCACCAGCGCGTGATGGACCTGGTGATCTGGCCGACCGTGCGCGGCATGGCCGAGGAAGGCAACGTCTACACGGGCTTCCTCTACGCGGGCCTGATGATCGACAAGGCCGGCAATCCGAAAGTCATCGAATTCAACTGCCGCTTCGGCGACCCGGAAACCCAGCCGGTGATGCTGCGCCTGCAGTCGAGCCTGGTGCTGCTGGTGGAAGCCGCGCTGGCCCAGGCCCTGGACAAGGTCGAGGCACAGTGGGACCCACGCCCGAGCCTGGGCATCGTCCTGGCCGCCGGCGGCTACCCTGGCGACTATGCCAAAGGTGCCGTGATCGAAGGCCTGGACGCGGCCGCCAGCCTGGAAGGCAAAGTCTTCCACGCCGGCACCGCGCTCAAGGACGGCCAAGTGGTAACCTCCGGTGGCCGTGTGCTCTGCGCCACCGCCCTGGGCGACAGCGTGGGTGCCGCGCAGCAGCAGGCTTACCAACTGGCAGCTAAGATCGACTGGCAAGGCTGCTTCTACCGCAAAGATATCGGTTACCGGGCCATTGCCCGCGAACGTGGCGAAAATCAGGAGTAATCCTGTCTTCCCGTCAGGCAGGGGCCCCAGGCCCTTGCCGGACGGCTCCAGCGCCGCGCATAGTTACAATCTGGCATCAACCTACGAAGGGATTTCGCCGTGCGCTGGCTCAGGACTGCCATAGGTTTCACCGTCACTCTGCTGACCCTGCTCTGCCTCGTTCCGGCCTATGCCGCGCAGGGCAGTAACTGGGCCGTTTTGCTCGATGATCAAGCCGACCTGCAACTGAGCGATATCCGCTCCCCCCGCTACACCAACCAATTCAGCCCGACCGAACTGGAGCGCATCACCGCCGCCGAGCCCGGGGGCGCGTTATGGCTGCGTTTCAAACTGCAACCGGGCACGCACGAACAACTGCTGCGGATCTTCGCCCCCGACCTGTCACGTCTAGACATGTATGTGCTCGAAGGCGAAAACCTGGTCGAGCAACTGACCACCGGCACCCAGCAGGCCCAGGCCGAAAGGCCCCTGCCCAGCAGCGACTTCATGCTGCCGTTGCCACAAAGCCAGAAGACCCTGGATGTCTACCTGCGGCTGATTTCCGACCATCAACTGCGCCCTTACATCACCCTGCAAGCAGCGGTCATGACCGCGGCCAACCAGGGCCAGAGCGTGCTCTACGGTCTGCTGTTCGGCTGCATGGGCATGCTGATGCTGCACAACCTCGTGCGCTACGCCTACACCCGTTCGCGCAGCAGCCTGTGGCTGGCCGCCTGCGAAGCGCTGGTGATGCTCAGCCTGGCGCTGATGCTCAATCTGTTCGGCCCCTGGCTGCCGGACTGGCACGCGATCCAGACCCCCGGCGCCTACCTGGCGCTGTTGCTGACCACCCCGTGCGGGCTGATGTTCGTCTACCGCTTCTTTGCGCCGCTGGGCCCGCACCCGCTGAACAAGCTGCTGCTGGTCAACATCCTGATGGTCAGCCTGTGCGCCCTGTTGCTGCTGTTCGTCGACTCGCTGCCGCTGAACCTCATCACCTACGGCCTGGTGGCCCTGGTCGGCCTGAGCATGCTGTTCATCGCCAGCTATCACTGGCAGAAAGGCTACCGCCCGGCGCGCTTCTTCGTCGCCGGCATGGCCATCTTCAACATCGGCGCGCTGATCGTACTGCCGGCGCTGCTGGGGCTGACCATGGTCGCGCCCCAGGGGCTGATCGTTACCCTGCTGGTGACCATGTGCCTGAGCGGGCTGGCGATGAGCGTCTCCCTCGGCGAACGCCAGCGCAGCATCACCGAGGACCAGTTCAGCGTCAGCCGCGACCTCGCCGCGAGCAACGCCGAGGTCAATGCCAAGGCCGAGTTCCTAGCCAAGATCAGCCACGAGATCCGCACCCCGATGAACGGCGTGCTGGGCATGACCGAGCTGCTGCTGGGCACGCCGCTGTCGGTCAAGCAGCGCGACTACGTGCAGACCATCCACAGCGCCGGCAACGAACTGCTGACCCTGATCAACGAGATCCTCGACATCTCCAAGCTCGAGTCCGGGCAGATCGAGCTGGACGACGTGCAGTTCGACCTCAACGCGCTGATCGAAGACTGCCTGAGTATTTTCCGCGCCAAGGCTGAACAACAGAACGTCGAGCTGATCAGCTTTATCCAGCCGCAGGTCCCGCGGGTCATCAGCGGCGACCCGACACGCCTGCGCCAGGCCATGCTCAGCCTGTTGGAAAACGCCCTGAAGAAGACCGACGAAGGCGAGATCCTGGTGGTGGTCGCGCTGGACGAACGCACCAGCAAGCCGCGCCTGCGCATCGCCGTGCAGGACAGCGGCCAGCCGATGGAAGCCGAAGAGCGCGAAGCCCTGCTGCACTCGGAACTGCACAGCAAGAATTTCCTCGCCAGCACCCGCCTGGGCGGCAACCTGGGCTTGGTCATCGCCCGCCAGCTGATCCTGCTGATGCACGGCGAATTCGGGATCAAGACCAGCGCCAACCAGGGCAGCACCCTGTGGCTGACCCTGCCGCTGGACCCGGAACGCCTGGAGCATCCGACCTCCGACCTCGACGGCCCGCTGCAAGGCGCGCGGGTGCTGGTGGTAGACGACAACGACACCTGCCGCAAGGTCCTGGTGCAGCAATGCAGCGCCTGGGGCCTGAACGTCAGCGCCGTGCCTTCGGGCAAGGAAGCCCTGGCCCTGCTGCGCACCAAGGCGCACCTGCGCGACTACTTCGATATCGTGCTGCTCGACCAGAACATGCCCGGCATGACCGGCATGCAACTGGCGGCCAAGATCAAGGAAGACCCAAGCCTGAACCACGACATCCTGTTGATCATGCTCACCGGCATCAGCAACGCGCCGAGCAAGGTCATCGCGCGCAACGCCGGGGTCAAGCGCATCCTCGCCAAGCCGGTGGCAGGCTATACCCTCAAGACCACCCTGGCCGACGAGCTGACCCAGCGCAACAAGGGCCAACTGGTCACCCAGCAGCCCCCCCATGCTCTGGCCGGGGTGCCTGCGCCGGTCAAGGTGCCGAGCGACTTCCGCATCCTGGTGGCCGAGGACAACAGCATCTCGACCAAGGTGATCCGCGGCATGCTCGGCAAGCTCAACCTGCAACCCGATACCGCGAGCAACGGCGAGGAAGCCCTGCAAGCGATGAAAGCCCAGCGCTACGACCTGGTGCTGATGGATTGCGAAATGCCGATCCTCGACGGCTTCTCCGCCACCCAGCAACTGCGGGCCTGGGAGGTCGGCAACCAGCGCGTGCGCACGCCGGTGGTGGCACTGACCGCGCACATCCTCACCGAACACAAGGAACGCGCGCGCCAGGCCGGCATGGACGGGCACATGGCCAAGCCGGTGGAGCTGTCGCAACTGCGCGAACTGATCGAACATTGGGTGGCGCAGCGCGACCAGCAGAACCGCACCACGGCTCAGCCCTCCTGAGCCGACAGCGCGGCAAACGCCTGTTAAACTCCGCTCGCCCTCCTTCGCTGTGAGTTTGCGCCATGCTCCATGTGCTGTTCAGCGTTTACCTGAAGATGCTGGTGCTCTACAGCCCCTTCTTCGTCCTGTCCTGCTTCATCAGCCTGACCCGCGGTTACTCCAGCAAGGAACGCCGGCGCCTGGCCTGGAACGTGGCCCTGGCGACCCTGGTTTCCAGTGTGCTGCTGTACCTGTTCGGACGGGTGATCTTCAGCGTATTCGGCATCACCGTAGACGCCTTCCGCATTGGCGCCGGCAGCGTACTGTTCATCTCGGCGCTGGGCATGGCCCAAGGCAAGTCGGCGATCCAGACCGACAACGTGCAGCAAGACGTGACCATCGTCCCGCTGACCATCCCCCTCACCGTCGGCCCCGGCACCATCGGCGCCCTGCTGGTAATGGGCGTCGGCCAACCGCACTGGGACGACAAACTCACCGCCATCCTCAGCATCGCCCTCGCCAGCTTCACCGTCGGCGTGGTGCTGTACCTGTCCAACCGCATCGAACGCCTCCTCGGCGAACAAGGCCTGCAAATCGTCAGCCGGCTGATGGGTTTGTTTGTTTGCGCGCTGGCGGCGCAGATCATCTTTACCGGGGTGAAGGGGTATTTGGTGCCCTAAGCGGCCAGGGACACCTCCAGCAATACTCAAATGGATTGATAGGCAACGGAATGCAAACGCGTCAAAGATTTCCAGGCACAGGCTGCGCCCTGGCTTTCCGTCAGCTCCTTGCACAACTGAGCGACCCGATCGGTCCAAGAGCGAGCTGCTGGCTGACCCTACTGTTACTTGCAACCCAGCCTGTCATGGCGAGCGACCCGACGCAGGTCAAGCAGCAGAACAAGCTTGACTACCTTAGCGGCTACAGCGAGCGCTTTGGCGACTTCCAGGTGTTTCGCGGCAAGTCATCCATCAACACCCTGGAAGTCACCTACAAAGGCAGGCCTTATCACCCGTTGAACGCCTGGCAGATCACCGATGTCCGGCCTACAGGCGCGACTCAGGGCGGGCAACCCGTACTACTGGCGACCACCATCGAATGGATGGGCGTCGGCACAGTGGTAATCGCGGTGCAGAACGACACACCGCTGGCCCGTATCCTCAGCCCCGTCAAAAGCAAGGAGGAGCCCGACTGGGGCCAACCCCAGCCCGGACGCGCTGACCTGCTGCTATTTCCCGAAGGTGCGCGCGCCTTCGTGCCCTCGACGGGGCAGGTCCTGTGGTTCGACGAACGACTTCCCGGATGGGGAGGCTCGCACTACGCCATGCTGGTATCCGTTTCCCCGGACAATCGCAGCGCGGCGTTCCTGGACAGGGAGGGCTTGCGGCTCAGCTCGGCGGACCACGGCGTCTACGCCCAATTGCCGATCGCCAAGGAGCTGAATGTGAGCCAGCTCAGGCCACTGCTCAAGGAAGCCAGCGCCCGCGCCCAAAAAGCCGTGGACGAAGGCCGGCGCATTGATCAGACGCGTCTGCAACATGCCCTTCAGGTTGATTGGTTCGCCAAGCAGTTCAGTTGGCAGCAGGTACAAGGGACGTGGCAACTCAAAGGCCTGGACCTGACCTCCAGCCCTCTCAAGACCGAGCATTGAGTGATGCCGACCTCTCGATTGCAACGCCTCCTGCAACTCACCGCCGCCGTGCTGCTGAGCGGTTGCGCCAGCCATGGTAGCGAGCACCCCAGCGATGTTCGCACCGAAGACGCCAAAGCCTCCGATGTGGTGCTGGAGCTTGAGGTCACCTTTGCCCTGGCACCGGACTACAAGCCGGACACGTCTGGGCCCCATGCACATAGCCGATACGTGAAGATCGAGGGTTACCCGAACATCGAGATCCCGTTTTACCAAAAGGGTATCGGCTTCGAGCTGGGCGTGCTCGGTGACCCTCGGGCGCTGCTGGCATTACCCTACCCTTCGCCCAAGACCGACTCATCCACCAACTCGCTGCGGGTCATGGGCCAGCGCCTGGACAGCACCCGCTATCGCTTTGTGGTACTGCCGTTGTCGGGTTGGCGCAGCCTCAACAGCTTCGAGGTGGCCTTTGCCCGTGGCGGCAGACGAGAGGCCATGACCTTCAGCTACACCACCAAAGCCGTCTGCGATAACAGCTTTGCGGTGACCACGCCAACTTATGGTTTTGCCATGTCGGTGGCGGCGCGCTTCCCCGGCGGCGCCCAAGGCTGCCTCAAGCCCTGCGATGCACGGCCTGGCTACCCCGGGCATTGCGCCTACTATTCTGGCTTCCTGCTGGTACCGAGCCTATAGGGACCTAGTCACCTGACTACCGACAGCCGAAGAGCCGCAAGACTGATCGAAAAACATCGCCAGCAACCAGCCGCTCCTCCTAGAGCGGCCAGCGCTATCCAGTGCCTTAACCGTCAATACGCCACTGCAACGCATCCAGCGCATCGCAGCCGTCTTGCAGCAAGAGGTGAGCGGCGTTGACGAAATGGCTGAGGTCGCGGTCGCTCACACCTTTGAGGCTCAGGCAATTGAGGCTGTGCAGCAGATCGCGGGAAGCTTTGATGCGCTGTACTGCGCCGCCGTGCAGATCGATGGCAGGCGCGTTGCGGTCGAGGTGGAACACCGGGGTGGGGGTAAGATTGCTTTGTAGTGGGATGAAGTCGGTCATTAGGAAGCTCCATGGTTAGCATTTCTGTATCCATAGATTTGCTTTCCGACCGGCTAAGATCGGCCGCCGATGCGTCGGCGACCGACCCACTATGGCTGTGCAAAAAATCAGCGACAACCCTCAATGTGTTGCCATTGCCTTCCGCAAACCAGACTGACGCCACTGGACCTGTAGCCGCTGCCGAGCCTGCGAGGCTGCGCACGACCGCGCAGCGGGCGCAAAGGCGAACACCCCATTTTCCCCGACAGATCACGTCGCCAGGTTTGGCGAGGACTGCGTCCTCGTACGCAGCCTCGCAGGCTCGGCAGCGGCTACAAATGCGCCGACCGGTAGGTCGCGCCAGCACCAGCTTTTGATCTTGATCTACCTGCCCCTTCGGCAGGCCGAGTGGAGGTGTTCATCAGGGGGATGGCGCGCAGCGCCCCTCGACGCAGTCGAGGACATCGCCGGCGGCGATGCACCCTGAGGGACGCCGGAGGGAGGGAACCCGAGCGCAGCGAGGGCCGTACGCGGGGGCAAGACCTTTTGGTTACTTTTGGGGCGTTTGCCAAAAGTGACCCGCCGTAAGGGCGGAACCATAAGCCGCCGTGACCGCAGGAATGGATATGTACACCGTCCAAAAAATGTGGCGACAGGGCAGACGCCATCGCGGGCAAGCCTCGCTCCTACAAGGTTTGACCTAAGGCTTCTGGCCGTACCACCTCGGCGTGTACACCCACTCCCCACCTTCAGCCCTGGGGAACACGCAGGTAGTGGATGAACCAACCAACACCATGGTCCGCATATCCACCTGCTCCGGCGTCAACTCGCCAAGGGTGATGACCCGCAACGTCTGCCCCGGCCGCCCAATATCCCGCCCCAACACCACCGGCGTCTGCGCGGTGCGATGCTGACGCACAATCTCCAACGCCCGCCCCAACTGCCACGGACGCGATCGCGAAATCGGGTTGTAAAACGCCAACGCCAGATCCGCCTGGGACGCCAAGTCCAAACGCTTCTCGATAATGTCCCAAGGCTTGAGGTTGTCCGACAGCGACAATACACAGAAGTCATGCCCCAACGGCGCACCGGCCTGCGCCGCAGTAGCCAGCGACGCCGAAACCCCCGGAAGAATCTCCAGCTCGACCCGATGCCACGCCGGCTCGCTGGACTCATGCAAGGCTTCGAGCACCGCCGCGGCCATGGCAAACACCCCCGGGTCACCGGACGACACCACCACCACCGAACGCCCCTGGGCCGCCAACTCGAACGCATGCCGGGCACGCTGCATCTCTTCGCGGTTATCGGTGCAGTGCATCACCTGGTCGGCGCGAAACGGCCCGGCCATCCGCACATAGGTCTCGTAGCCAAGAATGTCATTGGCCCACGCCAACTCGGCTTTCACCGCCGGCACCATCAGCTCCGCGGCGCCAGGGCCCAGCCCGATCACCGCTAGGCGCCCACGCGGACGACCAATCTGTTGCGGGTCCAGCGGCTGGCTGGCCACGGCAATGGCGATGTCCTCGCCCACGCAAAGCGGCGGCAACAGTTGCGGCACGGCCTGTTGCGCCAGTTCGGCCACGCTGCTGGCCGCCGGGGCGAAACGCAGGGGTACGCCCAGCTCCGCGGCGGCTTCGCGCAAGGCCGGGCTGGCCATTTCAGTGTCGGCGGCCAGCAGGCAGGCGACGGATTGGGCGGCGATTTTCTTCTGATGCAAGGCATCGCGCAACGCGTCGGCGCCGGCGATTTTGCCGTTGCAGGCAATCAGCACGCTGCGCGGGTAGATCAAGAGTTCGTTGGCGGATGGCTCGCACTCCGCGGAGCCGACGCGAATGGTCAGCCGAGCCTGCCGGTCTTCCGGCAATTTGGCCTCGGCCAGCCACGGCGCGGCGCCTTCGATACGCACGCTTTCCCCGCCCAGCAGGTCGGAGACGAAGCGCTTGCCCAGCTCCAGGTCGCCCAGGGCGTAACCGCTGGGCGGGTTGAGCAGGCAGGTGCCGAAACGCAGCTCGCCGCTGGTGGTGATGGCCGCCGCCACACCCAGGCCGGCGGCGATTTCCCGGGCCATGACATTCACCCCGCCCAGGCCGCCGAGCAACGGCACTACGGCGCTGCCGTCTTCGGCCACCACCAGCACCGGCGGCTCCGCGCCTTTTTCCAGCAGCAACGGCGCCAGGGTGCGGATGACGATGCCCGCAGCGCACAGGGCGACGATCGGCGTGTCCTGTTGATACAGCTGGCGCAGGGTCGCGCCGAATTCCTGGTACGAACGGTCGGCGCCCTCGACCCGGCCGGCCAGGCCGTGGATCAGTGCGTCCGGGTACAGCTGCTGCAGCTTGCGCGCGGTCGCCAGACTGCCTTGGCCAAGGATGACGATGGCCGGTGCGGAACGGGCCATCAACCTTGCCACCTTTCGCCGGGGACGATGATCAGCGAGAAGTACGGCGAGGACATCGGGTCCACCTCATCCAGCGGCACGATCTTCTGGTTGGCCATGGTCGCGCGCTCGACGTACAGCGCGCGCTCGGCCAGGCCCAGCTCGGCGAGCACCTGGCGCACCTTGGGGAAGTTGCGCCCCAGCTTCATCACCACCGCCGCGTCGGCGTCGGCCAGACGGCGCTTGAGCTCGTCGTGGGGCAGCACGCCGGACAGCACCGACAGGCTCTGGTTGCGGTACACCAGCGGCGCGCCCAGCACCGAGGCGCCGCCGAGCATCGAGCACACCCCCGGCACCACTTCGGCCTCGTAGCTTTCGGCCAGGCGGTCGTGCAAGTACATGTAGGAACCGTAGAAGAACGGGTCGCCTTCGCAGATCACCGCCACATCGCGACCGGCGTCCAGGTGCTCGGCCAGTTGCTCGCTGGCGCTGTCGTAGAAGTCGCTGATCACCTGCTCGTAGGACAGCGGCGCCGGCAGCGCCTCGGTGGTCACCGGGTAGACCAGCGGCAACAGCGTCTGCGCGTCCTGCAAGTGCGCTTCGATGATGCCGAAGGCATTGCCCTTTTTACCTTTGGCGACGAAG
Organism: Pseudomonas chlororaphis; assembly: GCF_001921865.1. Taxonomy (GTDB): domain Bacteria; phylum Pseudomonadota; class Gammaproteobacteria; order Pseudomonadales; family Pseudomonadaceae; genus Aquipseudomonas; species Aquipseudomonas chlororaphis_D. The sequence continues at coordinate 198,032 of NZ_MSCT01000004.1, read as the reverse complement.
TACGCCACCACCGGCGACTCGCGCAGCAGGCGCAGGGCTTTCACGGTAATCAGCTCCGGGTCACCGGGGCCCACGCCGAGGCCGATCAAACGTCCAGGTTGCTGCATCATTCGATCTCCGTGGCCAGGGCGTTGACGGCGGCGGCGGCCATGGCGCTGCCGCCCAGGCGGCCTTGCATGATCACAAAAGGCACGCCGCGGCTGTCGGCGGCGAGCATCGCCTTGGACTCGGCCGCGCCGACGAAGCCCACCGGGAAGCCAAGGATCAGCGCCGGTTTCGGCGCGCCGGCGTCGAGCATTTCCAGCAGATAGAACAGCGCGGTCGGCGCGTTGCCGATCACCACCACGCTGCCTTCCAGGTACGGCCGCCACAGTTCCAGGGCCACCGCCGAGCGAGTGTTGCCCAGCTCGCGGGCGAGCTGCGGCACGCTGTCGTCGCGCAGGGTGCAGATCACCTGATTGTTCGCCGGCAGGCGTGCGCGGGTGATGCCTTCGGACACCATGCGCGCGTCGCAGAGGATCGGCGCGCCGGCCGCCAGCGCGGCGCGCCCGGCAGAGCCTGCGCCTTCGGAGAACTGCAAGCCATCGATGGCATCGACCATGCCGCAGGCATGGATCACCCGCACCGCAAGCTTTTCCAGGTCGGCGGGAATGCGCTCGAGCCGAGCCTCTTCGCGAATGATGGCGAAGGAGTTGCGATAGATCTCCTGACCGTCGCGGATGTAATCAATCATCGGTGTTGCTCCGTGGGCGGGCATCGAGCAATGCGCCGGCCGCTTCTAGGGAAAGGTTGCGCGCGTGCAGCGAGCCGAAACCCGGCTGCGCGGCATCGCGAAAATACAGGTCGTAACGACCGGGGCCGACGGCCAGCAGCGTGGCCGGGGCCACATGGGCAGCGGCGCAGGAACGCGAACAGCCGGACAGGTGCACGTCCAGGTAGCGCGCATGGCGCTGGAGCAAAGCCGCCAGTTGCAGGGCGTCGCCCTTGGTGTCGGCCAGGGCCTTGCCGCAGCCGCTGGAACCGGTGCAGGCGATCAGGTGGGCCAGGGCCTGGTCCGACGCCCAGAGAAAGCCCAGCTGCTGCAGGTGCTGCGTGACACCCGGTGCATCTTCGGCCCGCAGGTTCGGCAGCAGCAGGCTCTGCCAGGGCGTGAACCGCAGGCTGCCATCACCCCATTGTTCGGCCAGCTCTGCCGCGCCGCGCAGCATGGACGGATCGAGCCGCCCCAGGGGTGCGACGGCTCCGATATAGACCCGGGCGTTTTCCCGCTGTGGATAAGTGCCGATATGCAGCGCCTCGGCAGGGGCCGCGCGCTGCCAATCCCCGACGCTGATCACAGGCCCCGCCAGCCGCGCAGACAAGCGCGCCAGCAGTTCCTGAGCCGGATGCTCCGCCAGCAGCTGGCGCATGCGCGTCTGTTCGGGGCGGGCCAGGTCAAGAAACAGCTCCAGCACCGCCACCACCAGGGCATGCCCGTCCGCCAGCGCCACGCTGGCGAGCGGCGGGTCCCCCGGGCAGCCGGCCAGGCCGAACGCCAGCCACGGCTCGCCCGCGTCCTCGAAGGCCGAGAGCCACAGGTCATGGGGATGCTGGAGCATGGCCAGGGCTTCGCCGCCGTCGAGCTGCACGGCGAATTTGGGCGACAACTCATGAAAGCGCGGATGGCTTTGCAGGGTGACGAGAATCCGCGCGGCCAGGGGACGGGTGTCGACGATCATCTGCCGGTCGATCCCGGCCGTGGGGCTGAGCATCAGGTTGCGCACATCGTCGCCGGCCGCGGTGGTCGGGCCCAGGCCCGCCGCCAGCAGATCGGCGATCAGCGCCTGATGCTCGCTGCCGATCCCGCGGATCTGCAGATTGGCGCGGTTGGTCGCCTCGATCACCCCGCCGGCATGATGCTGGGCCGCATCGGCCACCGCGCGGGCCTGGGCGGCGCTGATAGCGCCGCCGGCCAGCTTGATCCGGCAAATGCCACCGTCCAGCGCCGGGACGATACGCAGCAACCCCGGACAGGCCGAGGGGCGTATGGCAGCGGACATCGGGCGTTCGTTCAAGGGGGCGACCGGCTGTGTGGGAAAGGCGCTTCGCGGGCGAAGGCGCGGTATTATGCCTGCTTTGTCCGAAGGCATGAAAAGCCTGCCTGTCGGAAGAACAGTTTTCGCGTTCGAGGAATAAAGATGTCGCCCTGGCTGACGGTAGTGGGAATCGGTGAAGACGGCTTCAAGGGCCTGGGCAAGAACGCCCGTCGCGCCCTGCTGGGCGCTTCGCGGATCGTCGGCGGCCAGCGGCAACTTGACCTGTTGCCCGTGTGCATTCGCGGCGAGCGGCAGCTGTGGCCGAGCCCGTTTTCGCTGGAGCCGGTGCTGGCCAAACGGGGCGAGCCGGTGTGCGTGCTGGCCAGCGGCGACCCGATGCTGTTCGGCGTCGGCGCCAGCCTGGCGCGCCAGGTGGCCCAGGCAGAAATGCAGGTACTGCCCGCGCCTTCTTCCTATTCGCTGGCAGCCGCGCGCCTGGGCTGGCCGTTGCAAGAAGTCGTGACGCTCTCGGTGGTCGCCCGCCCGGTGGCCGCCCTCGCCGCCCAGCTGTTCAGCGGCGTGCGCCTGCTGGTCCTGAGCAACGACGGCCTCAGCCCTTCGGCCATCGCCGCGCTGCTGCGCGAACGCGGCTTCGGCCCGAGCCGCCTCAGCGTGCTGGAGCACCTGGGCGGCGCGGCCGAACGGCGGATCGACGGCCACGCCCACGACTGGAGCGACCCGCTGGTCGCCGACCTCAACCTGGTGGCCGTCGAATGCCTGGCCGAACCCGCGACCCCACGCCTGTCGCGCCTGGCCGGCCTGCCCGACTCGGCGTTCCAGCACGACGGCCAACTGACCAAGCGCGACGTCCGCGCCATCACCCTGGCGCGCCTGGCGCCGGTGCCGGGCGAACTGCTGTGGGATGTCGGCGCCGGCAGCGGCTCGATCGGCATCGAATGGATGCGCGCGCACCCCAGCTGCCGGGCCCTGGCCATCGAGGCCGACGCCGGGCGCCAGCAACTGATCGAACATAACCGCGATGCCTTGGGCGTACCCGGCCTGCAGCTGATTCGCGGCCACGCGCCCCAGGCGCTGGACGGCCTGGAGGCGCCGGACGCGATCTTCATCGGCGGCGGCGTGACCCGCGAAGGCGTGCTCGACACCTGCTGGGCCCGGCTCAAGCCCGGCGGCCGGCTGGTGGCCAATGCCGTGACCCTGCAAAGCGAAATGGCCCTGATGGCCTGGCGCGACCGGCATGGCGGCGAGCTGACCCGTATCCATATCGCCCAGGCCCAGCCGCTGGGGGATTTCGACACCTGGCGCCAGGCACTGCCGATTACCGTGCTCGACCTCGTCAAACCGCTATGACCACCCTTCCCTGTCCTGTAGGAGCGAGCTTGCTCGTGACCCAGACAACGCGGTCCCTCTGGCGGACGCTATCGCGAGCACGCTCGCGCCTACAGGGGGCCGTGCATGCGTGAGGAAACCGCGGAGCAACCGGCTCCGCTGCGCAGCGGCCTGACCACCGGCAGTTGCGCCACCGCCACCAGCCTGGCGGCGGCGCGCCTGTTGCTGGGCGGCACCCGCGCCGATGCGGTGGAAATCGTCCTGCCCAAGGGCAAGCAGGTGCGGATGCGCCTGGAGTTCTGCCGCCTCACCGGCGACGGCGCCGAAGCCGGGACGATCAAGGACGCCGGTGACGACCCCGATGTGACCCACGGCGCCCTGCTCTATTCCCAGGTGCGCCTGAGCCCGGTCGGCGGCATCCGTTTCGTTGCCGGTAAAGGCGTGGGCACCGTGACCCGTCCGGGCCTGGTGCTGGGAGTCGGCGAGCCGGCGATCAATCCGGTGCCGCGACGGATGATCAGCGAGCACTTGGCGGCGCTGGCGCAAGAGAAGGGTTACCCGGGCGGTTTCGAGGTCACGGTCAACGTCGAGGACGGCGAAGCCCTGGCGCTGAAGACCATGAACCCGCGCCTGGGCATCCTGGGCGGCCTGTCGATCCTCGGCACCAGCGGCATCGTGCGGCCGTTTTCCTGCTCGGCCTATATCGCCTCGATCCACCAGGGCATCGATGTCGCCACGACCAACGGCTACCAGCACATCGCCGCCTGCACCGGCAACGCCAGCGAAGACACCATGCGCCGGGTCTACGACCTACCGGAAATCGCCCTGATCGAAATGGGCGATTTCGTCGGCGCCGTGCTCAAGCACCTGCGCAAGGTGCCGGTGGAAAAACTCAGCCTGTGCGGTGGCTTCGGCAAGATCAGCAAGCTCGCCGCCGGGCACATGGACCTGCACAGCCGTCACTCCAGCATCGACCTGCCGCAACTGGCCGAGTGGGCCGCCGCGGTCGGCGCCGACCCAGCGTTGCAAGCCGCCATCCGCGGCGCCAACACCAGCCAGCAAGCCCTGGCCATGGCCAGCGCCGCCGGCATCAAGCTGGGCGATGCGGTGTGCCGGCACGCCCTGGATTTTGCCCGCAGCGTGGTGCCGAAACAGGTCCAGGTCGAAGTCTTCGCCATCGATCGCCAAGGCGGCATCGTCGGCCATGCGGGGGTTGTTCGATGAAACGCATCCTGCTGTTGGGCGGGGTCACCGAGGCCCTGGCCATCGCCCGCACCCTGGGCCCGGAGCATATCTATAGCCTGGCGGGCATCGGCCGCGTGCCCGACGACCTCAGGTGCCAGGTGCGGGTCGGCGGCTATGGCGGCGCGGAGGGCCTGGCGCAGTTCGTTGGCGAGCAGGGCGTCGACCTGCTGCTGGACGCCACGCACCCCTACGCCGCGCAGATCAGCCAGAACGCTGCCCGCGCCGCGCGGCTGAGCGGCATCCCCTGCTGGGCCCTGCGCCGGCCGGCGTGGCAGCCGCAGGCTGGCGACGACTGGCGCGACATCCGCGACTGGGCCGGGCTGATCCAGGCGCTGAAGCCCTTCAAGCGCCCGCTGTTCACCCTGGGCCGCGAGCCTTTGCAGCACCTGCATGAGATCCCCGCCGAACAGTTCTGGACCTTGCGCGCCCTCGACGTGTACCCCGGCAACGCCCGCTGCGAAGTGATAGGCGCCCGCGGGCCCTTCCTGATCGACGACGAACGCCAGCTGTTCGAGCGCCGCCGGATCGATGTGCTGATCAGCAAGAACAGCGGCAGCAGCGCCACCGAACCCAAGCTGGAAGTAGCCCGCGAGCGCGGGGTACCGGTGCTGATCCTGCAGCGACCGCCCTTGCCGGCGGTCGATCGGGAGTTCCACCACCTGAACGAGCTGCTCCAGGCCCTGCACTGACCGGCTGAACGGCGTTTCTCCTGAGCAACGCGCAGGTCGATACATCGAGTAACCAAACCCTCAGGGGCCTTCCGCCGAACGGCAAAGCACAGCCCGAGCCTGCGCGGCACGGGGCTCTTGCGTATTGAAGAGCGAGGAAACACTTGCCGCATTGGCCACGGACAGGCTTTGCGTCACGATCACAGGCCTACCCACAAAGTAACTTATTTGTTACCTTCAAGGCCGACGATGATCACAGTCGAGGAATACCAGCAAGAGAACCAGCGCAGCCCCTTCGCTCGTTGGTTCGCCACGCTGGATACCCAGGCAGCCGTCAAGGTTTCCACCGCGCTGCTGCGTCTGGAAATGGGCAACACTTCCAACATCAAGTGGTTCGACGGCCTGGGCGAGTACCGCATCGATTGGGGCCCGGGCTACCGGATCTACCTGATCCAGGAAGGCAGGCACCTGGTGATCCTGTTGGGCGGTGGCGACAAGTCCACGCAGCAGGCGGATATCAGGCAGGCGAAACGACTGATCGCTGAATTCCATCACCGCAAGAAGGCCGAACTGAAAGCGAGGTAACCCCCATGGTACTGACTCGAAGTTTCAAACACAGCATTGCCGAACGTGCCGAGCGCGACCCGGCGTTTACCCAGGCGCTGCTGGACGAGGCTGCTACGCTGTTCCTCAACGGCGAGCCGGAGATGTCGCGGATCATCCTGCGCGACCTGGTCAATGCCACTGTCGGCTTCGAAGCCCTGGCCCGCGAGACCGCCAAGCCGAGCAAGAGCCTGCATCGCATGCTGTCCGCCAGCGGCAACCCGAGCATGGACAACCTGGCCGCGATCTTCGCCGCCATTCGCGCCCAGCTCGGCGTGGCCATGGAAGTCCGTGCCGTGCCGGCTCACTGAGGAAGGCAGACCAGGCAGCGCTGCGACACCACACCGCACAGCGCCTTTTTACTTATCCACGGCGATCAGGCTAAATACGCCCTGTTCGCTCAACCTGACGGATTGTCACCATGTCCCGACAACGGCTCGCATTTGCCTGGATCGCCTGCTTCGCAGTGCTGTTCAACATGCTTGCCATGCCGCTTTCGGGAGCCATGCAGCAGACGGATCGAGCACCCGCCGAGCAACTGCTGTGGGGCAGCTTCTGCTCATCCAGCGGCACCAAGCTGGTGGCGATTTCCCTGGGCAAGCTGGAACAGCAGGCCCCGCAGAACGACGATCACTCCAACATGCAGCACTGCTGGTGCTGCTCCGGCTCGGCGCCCCTGGTCGCCCTGCCCGGCCATGTGCCGCAGTTGTATTTCGCCCGTTTCGAGTCCAACCGCGGCGTCGCGCCGCCAGCACTGGCCCTGCCCACCCCGCGCCAGCAATGGCCGAGCCTCAACCCCCGAGCCTCACCTCTGGTGTGATTCCACCTCGCAAACGAACTGCGTGTTGAATCGTTCTGGAGAACTGCCATGTTGAAATCCGCCCCGGTCTTGCAAGCCCTGCTGCTGGCCGCCCTGCTGTTGCCCACAGGCTTTGCCGCCGCCCACGAATACAAGGCCGGCGAGTTGCAGATCGCCCACCCCTGGTCCCAGGAGCTGCCGCCCAATGCACCGACGGTGGCGGCCTATTTCGTCATCCACAACACCGGTGCGAATGCCGACCGCCTGCTGGGCGTCGACTCGCCCATCGCCGCCAAGGCCGAGTTGCATGAGCATGTGCAAGAGGGCGACCTGATGAAGATGCAGCAGGTGCCCAGCGTGGCCATCGCCCCTGGCGCCATGGTCACCTTCGCGCCCATGGCCTATCACGTGATGCTGCTGGAGCTTAAGGACCGCAGCCTGCTGCGCGACGGCAAGCGCTTCCCGCTGACCCTGCACTTCGAGAAATCCGGCGACGTGACGGTCGATGTCGCGGTGCAGAAAGAGGCGCCCGCGGGCACCCAGGAACACATGCACGCCCCATAAGCGCCGGCGGTCATTCCCGTGAACTCCTTGCGCTCGCCCGGCAACCGGCGATCCGCGCCGCGCCACCACACCTTGAAGGTACGGCGCGGCAGCTGGATCAGCCTGTTCGCCATGCTGATGATCTTTATCGGTCCGCTGATTTCCCAGGCGATGCCGATGGATCGGGCCATGCCGATGAACATGTCCATGTCGATGGACATGCGCATGGGCGAGCCCGGCTGCCACGGTGAAGCCCCACACGGCACAGAGCACGGCAAGCCCCAGGGCGAGCACCACGCGCTCTGGGAAAAATGCGGCTATTGCGGCCTGCTGTTCAACTGCCCGGCGCTGCCTGGCGGCCTGTCGTTCAGCGCGCTCGACAGCTCGCCATCGAGTCACTTCCTCACCCCCTCGCCGCGCCTGGGCCATGCCCGGCAAACGGTGTTCCCCGGCGCGCGTACCCGCGCCCCGCCCATCGCTTCGTAAACCCTCCCGCGACGCCACATCACCCGGCCAACTGTAGAAAAGACAGCCGCAGGCTGCTGGCCGTGTTGTTTACGAAATGATCGATGGAACCTTTATGTCCAGGTTTTCTGCTGACACTCGCCTGTGCCCTGCACAGGCATCCGCAACCTTCGCCCTGAACCCGTCGCGTGTGCGATTCAGCCACGCCTTCGCCGCCCTCTGCGGCGCCCTGCTCGCGCCGCTGGCCCTGGCGGCCGAACAGCCGGTCGACCACAGCCAGCACGGCGAAGAACTGAGCCCGACGGTGATCACCGCCATCGCCCCCAGCTCGCCGCTGACCGTGGTCACCAACCCCAAGGACCCGCGCCAGCCGGTGCCGGCCAGCGACGGCGGCGACTACTTGAAGACCATCCCCGGCTTCGCCCTGGTGCGCAACGGCGGCACCAACGGCGACCCGGTGCTGCGCGGCATGTTCGGTTCGCGCCTGAACATCCTCACCAACGGCAGCATGATGCTCGGCGCCTGCCCCGGCCGCATGGACGCGCCGACCTCCTATATCTCGCCGGAAACCTACGACAAGCTGACGGTGATCAAGGGCCCGCAAACCGTGCTCTGGGGCCCGGGCGCGTCCGCCGGGACCATCCTCTTCGACCGCGAGCCGGAAAACTTCGGCGAACTCGGCACCCGGGTCAACGCCAGCGTCCTGGCCGGTTCCAACGGCCGCTTCGACAAGGTGGTGGATGCTGCCGCCGGCGGACCGCTGGGGTATGTGCGGGTGATCGGCAACCAGGCCCATTCCGACGACTACAAGGACGGCAACAACGACACCGTGCCGTCGCGCTACGAGAAGTGGAACGGCGACGTGGCCCTGGGCTGGACCCCGGACGCCGACACCCTGCTGGAGCTCACCGCCGGCAAGGGCGACGGCGAAGCGCGTTACGCCGGGCGCGGCATGGACGGCTCGCAGTTCAAGCGCGAAAGCCTGGGGCTGCGTTTCGAGCGCTCGAATATCGGCGAGGTGCTGGATAAGGTCGAGGCGCAGGTCTACTACAACTACGCCGACCACGTGATGGACAACTACACCCTGCGCACGCCGTCCGGCACCGGGATGATGGCCGGCCCCATGGCCAGCAACGTCGACCGCCGCACCCTCGGCGCGCGGATCAAGGCCACCTGGCGCTGGGCCGACGTGCAGTTGATCGGCGGCCTCGACGCGCAGACCAACGAACATCGCCAGCGCAGCGGCATGGGCATCGACACCTACAAGGAGCAGCCGCGCACCAAAGATGCCGACTTCCACAATTACGGAGCCTTCGGTGAGTTGACCTGGTACGCCGCCGACCGCGAACGCTTGATCAGCGGCGCCCGGCTGGACCGCGCCTCGGCCAAGGATTATCGCCAGAGCATCGGCTCCGGGATGATGACCCGCCCCAACCCGACCGCCGGCGATACCCGCGCCGACACCCTGCCCAGCGGCTTCGTGCGCTACGAGCACGACCTGGCCGACATCCCGGCCACCGCCTACGTCGGCCTCGGCCACGCGCAACGTTTCCCGGACTACTGGGAGCTGTTCTCGCCGAACAGGGGCCCGAACGGTTCGGTCAACGCCTTCGATTCGATCAAGCCGGAAAAAACCACCCAGCTCGACTTCGGCCTGCAATACAAGACCGCCGACGTGGAAGCCTGGGCCTCGGGCTACATCGGCCAGGTCCGCGACTACATCCTGTTCAACTACCGCCCCGGCATGATGGGCATGACCTCGCAAGCCGAGAACATCGACGCGCGGATCATGGGCGGCGAACTCGGTGCGGCCTACAAGCTGACCGCCAACTGGAAGGCCGACGCCACCCTGGCCTACGCCTGGGGCAAGAACAGCAGCGACGGCACGCCGTTGCCACAGATGCCGCCGCTGGACGCGCGTTTCGGCCTGACCTACAGCGAGGACGACTGGAGCGCCGGCGCCCTGTGGCGGGTGGTGGCGGCACAGAACCGCATCGACGAAAACAAGGGCAACGTGGTCGGCAAGGACTTCGGCAAGAGCGGCGGCTTTGGCGTGTTCTCGCTCAACGGCGCCTACCGGATCAACAAGAACCTGAAGGTCAGCACCGGCGTCGACAACCTGTTCGGCAAGGCCTACGCAGAGCACCTGAACCTGGCCGGCAACGCCGGGTTCGGCTACCCGGCCAATGACCCGCAAGCCATCAACGAACCGGGGCGCACGCTCTGGACCAAGGTGGACTTGAGCTTCTAAACAGCATCGCGAGCAAGCTCGCTCCTACAGGACACACGAAACCCTGTAGGAGCAGCCGGTCGACGCTCGATTGCTCGCGATCCAGGCGGCAAAGCCGCCACGCGAACCGATAAAACAATAGCTGCATCGCCAATGTGGAGCGTGCCCTGATGAACCCACCCAAAGTGTCTTTCTATAACCTGGCCTGGCGTTGGCATTTCTACGCCGGGCTGTTCGTGGCCCCATTCATGGTGATGTTGTCCCTCACCGGGATCATCTACCTGTTCAAGCCGCAACTCGATCCGCTGATGTACGGCAACCTGCTGCACGTGCCGGCGGGCCATCACCTGCTCAGCGCCGACGAGCAACTCCGGCGCGTGCAGGCGGCGTACCCCCAAGGCCACGTCAAGCAGTACCTGCCGCCGCTCGAAGCCGGCCGCAGCGCGCAGTTCGTGGTGCAGAAGGAGGGCAGCGAACTCAATGTCTTCGTCGACCCGTACCGCGGCGACATCCTTGGCGAGCAGGACGCCAAGAACAATCTGCAAGCCATCGCCCGGGCCATTCACGGCGAGCTGATGATCGGCACCCTCGGCGACCGGCTGGTAGAACTGGCGGCAGGCTGGGGCATTGTCCTGGTGGTGTCCGGCCTGTACCTGTGGTGGCCGCGCGGCAAGTCGTCGGCCGGGGTATTGTGGCCGCGCTTCAGTAGCCGCGGCCGCGTGCTCTGGCGCGACCTGCATGCCGTGGTCGGTTTCTGGGGCGCGGCCTTCCTGCTGGTGATGCTGCTCAGCGGCATGACCTGGACCGGTTTCTGGGGCAAGCAGTACGCCGAGCTGTGGAACCGCTTCCCGGCGGCGATGTGGAACGACGTGCCCACCTCCGACCAGCAGGCCGGGACGCTCAACACCGCCAGCCGCCAGACCGTGCCCTGGGCCCTGGAAAACACGCCGATGCCGATGTCCGGCGACCACGCCGAACACATGGCCCACGGCGCCGCGCACGAAGGCCCGGCGGCCCCCGCGATCAGCCTGCAGAACGTGCAGGACATCGCCACCCAGCGCCGGGTCGAGCGCGGCTACAGCATCACCTTGCCGACCACCGCCAGTGGTGTGTTCACCATCGCCGTGTTCGCCGACGACCCGCGCAACGACGCCACCCTGCATGTCGACCAATACACCGGCAAGGTCCTGGCCGACGTGCGTTTCGAGCACTACAGCAACGTCGCCCGCGCCACCGAGATCGGGGTGATGCTGCACGAAGGCAAGATGTTCGGCCCGCTCAACCAGATCGCCGTGCTGCTGATCTGCCTGATGATCCTGCTGAGCGCCGTCAGCGGCCTGGTGATCTGGTGGAAGCGCCGCCCGCAGGGACGCCTGGGCGTGCCGCCGCTGCGCCACGACCTGCCGAAATGGAAAACCGCGATGGCGATCATGCTCGCGCTGGCGCTGATTTTCCCGCTGGTGGGGGCTTCGCTGGTGGCCGTGTGGCTACTGGACAAGCTGCTGCTGTCGCGCTGGAACCGCTCGGCTGAATCGGCTTCATCTTCATCATGAATCAGGCGAGATGCACGATGTAGAGCGATCTGTAGACTGCTGTCGCTTCAATTTCTCGCCTGCATAATGTTACTTTATAACAATTACAGGTAAGATCCCTACCCGCAGCCGCCCACGCTGCGGGTAACCCTCTCGAAGAAGCGATCGCAGCGCCCCGATGAACTGCCCCATGAAGAATAAGTACCTGGCGTCCAGCCTCTGCCTGCTGGCCCTGAACCCCTCCGCCCAGGCCGACAGCGCGCCCCTGACCCTGCCCACCGGCACCATCAGCGCGCCCGCCGTCGATAGCCAGGACATCAACCTGCACACCCCGACCACGGCCGGTTCGCGCCTGGGCCTGAGCGCCCTGCAAACCCCGGCCAGCACCGAGAGCCTGAGCGGTGAACGGATTCGCCAGCGCGGCGACCGCAGCGTGCAGGACGCGGTGTCGCGCAGCACCGGCATCAGCCGCACCGGCACCCCGGGCGATGGCGGCACCTCGCTGTCGGCCCGCGGTTTTACCGGCCAGGGTTCGGTGATGCAGCTGTACGACGGCAACCGCCTGTACAGCGGCATGGGCACCGTGACCTTCCCGGTGGACACCTGGTCGGTGGAACGGGTGGACGTGCTGCGCGGCCCGGCCTCGGTGCTGTACGGCGAAGGCGCCACCGGCGCGGTGGTCAACACGATTCCCAAAAAGCCCTTTGCCGGCGAGATCGAAAACCACCTGCGCCTGGGCTACGGCTCCTACGACCGCCAGCAGCAGGCCCTCGACAGCGGCGGCTCGCTGAGCGACACCCTGAGCTACCGCCTGAACCTCAACCGCTTGCGCAGCAACGGCTGGATCGACCGCGGCGACAGCGCCAGCGACTTCATCAGCGCGGCGTTGCGCTGGCAGGCCACGGACGACCTGGCGTTCACCCTCGCCCACGACTACGGCGACCAGCGGCCGATGAATGATTTCGGCACCCCGCTGATCAACGGCCGCTTCCACGAGGGCCTGCGGGACAAGAACTACAACATCGGCAACGACAAGCAGCACTACAACGACCAGTGGACGCGCCTGACCAGCGAGTGGCAGCTTTCCGACAGCGTCAGCGCCAACAACGAGCTGTACTACCTCAAGGCCCAGCGCCGCTGGCAGAACGCCGAAAACTTTAACTGGGACAGCGCCGGCCAACAGCTGCTGCGCAGCGGCAACTTCGCCATCAAGCACCAGCAGGAACAGGTCGGCGACCGCCAGACCTTCACCTTCAAGCACAGCCTGTTCGGCCTCGACAGCCAGACCGTGACCGGCGTCGACTACAACCGCATCCGCTTCCAGCTCAACAGCAACTCGCCGTTCATCGATGCGCTGCCGGGTGGCGAAGCCCTGGACCTGCAGCACCCGGACAAGGGCCGCTTCGACAGCGCCTCGGCCTATCGCGCGCAGTTCCAGAGCACCACCCAGCAGATGTCGGCCTTCGCCGAAAACCGCACCCAGCTCAGCGAGCGCTGGTCCCTGGTGACCGGCGTGCGCCGCGACTACGTACACCTAGACCGCGACAACCTGGTGGACGGCAGCCAGAGCGACAAGACCCTGACCGGCAATAACTGGAAGGCCGGGCTGGTGTTCGCCCTGACCCCGGACACCTCGCTCTACGGCCAGTACGCCACCAGCACCGACGGCGTCGGCGGCCTGATTTCCCTGAGCCCGAGCCAGCAGCAGTACGACCTGGCCACTGCCCGGCAGAGCGAGATCGGCCTCAAGCAAATGTTCTGGGACCAGCGCGGCGAGTGGACCCTGGCGGCCTATCACATCGTCAAGAAGAAGCTGTTGACCGACGACCCGGGCAACCCGACGCTCAAGCAGCAGGTCGGCCAGCAATCGTCCAGCGGCCTGGAAGCCAGCCTCGATGTGCAGCTGCCCCACGCCTGGCAACTGCAGGCCAACGCCGCCATCGTCAGGGCCCAGTACGACGACTTCGAAGAGCAGGTGGGCAACCAGTTCGTCTCGCGCAGCGGCAACCGCCCGGTGGACGTGCCGCGGCGTACCGCCAACCTGTGGCTGAACAAGGCCGTGACCGATAAGCTGCGCGCCGGCGCCGGGGTGCGTTATGTCGACGCCCGCTACGCCGACCTGGCCAACCGCAACGAGCTGCCCAGCTACACCGTGGTCGATGCCGTGCTGTCGTGGCAGGCCTTGCGCAATACCACCCTGGGCTTGCAGTTGAACAATCTGTTCGACCGGCAGTACGCGCAAAGCCAATACAATGAGGGCCAGCAATGGATCCTCGGCGAACCACGCTCGTTTTTCGTGACCGCCGACTACACCTTTTAACCACCTGTAGCCGCTGCCGCAGGCTGCGCTAAGGTCCGCAGGACCTTCAGGCCCTCAAGAGCGCGTCCGCTACGCGGCCGATCGCAGCCTGCGGCAGCGGCTACAAATCACATGGACACTGCATGACCTCGCTGACCCTCACCGACCTGACCTGGACACCCCTGGGCCAGGGCCGCTGCCATCACCAGTTCCAGCTGCGTGAGGCCAGCCTGCGGGTGGCGCCGGGTGAGTTCGTCGGCCTGATCGGCCCCAACGGCAGCGGCAAGACCAGCCTGCTGCGGTGCAGCTATCGCTTCAGCAAACCGCAACAGGGCGAAGTCCTGCTCGATCACTACAACGTCTGGAAACAACCGCCGCGCTGGTGTGCCCAACGCATCGCGGTGGTGTTGCAGGAGTTTCCCGACGCCTTCGGCCTGACCGTCGAAGAGGTGGTCGCCATGGGCCGCACGCCGCACAAGGGACTGTTCGACGGCGACAGCGCGCAAGACCGCGACATCGCCCGCCAGGCCCTGGAATCGGTGGGCCTGCTGGGCTTCCAGCAGCATGCCTTCGCCACCCTGTCCGGCGGCGAAAAACAGCGGGTAATCCTGGCCCGCGCCCTGGCCCAGCAACCGCAGTTGCTGATCCTCGACGAGCCGACCAACCACCTCGACCCGCGCTACCAGCTGGAACTGCTGCAACGGGTCAAGCGCCTGGGCATCGGCACCCTCGCCAGCATCCACGACCTGAATCTGGCCGCGGCCTTCTGCGACCGCCTGTACGTGCTCGACCACGGTCGCATCGTCGCCAGTGGCACCCCGGCCGAAGTCCTGACCCGCGAGCTGCTGCGACAGGTGTTCGGCGTCGAGGCCCTGGTCGACCAACACCCACTCTCCGGCTACCCACGAATCACCTGGATAACCCAACCATGACCCTGCGCGCGCTCTTTCGCTCCAGCCTGTGCCTCGCCCTGTCGCTGGCCGCCGGCCAGGCCTTCGCCGAAGCCACCCGTTACCCGCTGACCATCCACAGTTGCAACCGCGAGGTGACCTTCAAGGAGGCGCCGAAACACGCCCTGAGCCACGACATCAACATGACCCAGATGATGCTCGCCCTCGGCCTCAAGTCGCGCATGGTCGGCTACAGCGGCATCAGCGGCTGGAAGGCGGTGACCCCACAGATGCGCAGCATCCTCGACGGCCTGCCGGAACTGGCGGCCAAGTACCCCTCGGTGGAAACCCTGCTCGACGCCAACGTCGACTTCTTCTTCGCCGGCTGGGACTACGGCATGCGCGTCGGCGGCGACCTGACCCCACAGACCCTGGCGCCGCTGGGCATCAAGGTGCTGGAGCTCACCGAGTCCTGCGCGTTCGTGATGAAGCGCCCGCCGGCCAGTCTCGACGACACCTACAACGACCTGCGCAACCTGGGCAAGATCTTCGACGTGCAGGACCGCGCCAACCAGCTGATCGCCGACATGCAGCAACAGGTCGCCGCGATCCAGCAGGACCTGGCGCCGGAAAAACCGCGGGTGTTCCTCTACGACAGCGGCGAAGACCGCGCCATGACCTCCGGCCGCCTGGGCATGCCCCAGGCGCTGATCGCCGCCGCCGGCGGGCGCAATATCCTCGACGACGTCGAGGCCAGCTGGACCCGGGTCAACTGGGAGACCGTGGTCGAGCGCAACCCGCAGGTGATCGTGATCGTCGACTACAGCGAAATCAGCGCCGAGCAGAAACAGCGGTTCCTGATGGACAACCCGGCGCTGCAAGCGGTGGACGCGATCAGGAACCAGCGCTTTATCGTGATCCCCTACGTGCAGGCCACACCGGGCATCGACAACGTCGAAGCGGTACAAACCCTGGCCAAGGGTTTCCACGGCGCATGATCGATCGTCGTTATGCCGGGTTGCTGGCGGCCCTCGGCGTGTTGCTGCTGGCGTCCTGCGTGTTGTCGCTGGGTTTCGGTTCGGCGCGGGTGCCGGCGGACGTGGTATGGCGGATCCTGCTGCACAAGGTCTTTGGCCTGGGCGAGGTGGACTGGAGCGCCGGCCAGGAACACATCGTCTGGCTGATCCGCGTGCCGCGCATGCTCTTGGGCGCGCTGGTCGGCGCCGGGCTGGCGCTGATCGGCGCGGTGCTGCAAGCGGTGACGCGCAACCCGCTGGCCGACCCGCACCTGCTCGGCGTGACCTCCGGCGCCACCCTGGGGGCGGTGATCGTGGTGCTGCATGTGGGCGAAATCGTCGGTCTGCTGACCCTGCCCATCGCGGCCTTTATCGGTGCGCTGGCAAGCATGCTGCTGGTGCTCGGGATCGCCGCGCGCCATGGCCGGCTCGACAGCGACCGCCTGCTGCTGTGCGGGGTGGCGGTGTCGTTCGTGATGATGGCGGCGGCCAACCTGCTGCTGTTCATGGGCGACCACCGCGCCAGCTCGGCGGTGATGTTCTGGATGCTCGGCGGGCTGGGGCTGGCGCGCTGGGAGCTGCTCGCGGTGCCGGCGGCCAGCGTGCTGCTGGGCCTGGCCTTGCTGCTGGGCATGGCGCGGCCGTTGAACGCGCTGATGGCCGGCGAGCAGACCGCCGTGACCCTCGGCCTGAACGCGCGCAACGTGCGCCTGAAAGTGTTCCTGATCGCCTCGCTGATGACCGGGGTACTGGTGTCCATCAGCGGCTCCATCGGTTTCGTCGGGCTGATGGTGCCGCATATCGCCCGACGCCTGGTCGGTGCCGAGCATCGTCGATTGCTGCCGGTGTGCGTGCTGCTGGGCAGCGTATTCCTGGTCTGGGTGGATGTTGCCGCCCGCACCCTGATCGCCCCCGAAGACCTGCCCATCGGCGTCGCCACCGCGGCCATCGGCGGGCTGTTTTTCATCGGCCTGATGCGTCGGCGCTGAACGCTTCACACCTATTGACGGACGGCTCTCTGTAGCCGCTGCCGAAGGCTGCGATCGCGACCGAAGGGCGCGCAAGGTTTCAAGATCGCCGAAGGCCTTCGGCCTTATCGCAGCCTGCGGCAGCGGCTACACAAGCCAAGGCCGGCAGCACCAACCCGGCGCACCAGGGCGCACCACGGACTCTTCATGGCCCCGCAATGGTGCGCCGCCCCTGCTGCTCCGCGCCGTAAAAGCGACATTTCCATGCCCCGCGCCGACTCGGCACACCCCTTGCAAAACAGCCCTTCAGTAGTCCGCATCTGCCCACTTAGAAAACTCATAAGTTCATGGAGATCGCACAATGAAGCGTCGCAGCTTGATCAAGGCTTTCACACTCTCGGCAAGCATTGCCGCAATGGGCATGGCCTGGACCGTCCAGGCCGCCGAGACCATCAAGGTCGGCATCCTGCACTCGCTGTCGGGGACCATGGCGATCTCCGAAACCTCGCTCAAGGACATGGCGTTGATGACCATCGACGAGATCAACGCCAAGGGCGGCGTCAACGGTAAAAAACTCGAAGCAGTGGTGGTCGACCCGGCCTCCAACTGGCCGCTGTTCGCCGAGAAGGGCCGCCAGTTGCTGACCCAGGACAAGGTCGCGGTGGTGTTCGGCTGCTGGACCTCGGTGTCGCGCAAGTCGGTGCTGCCGGTGTTCGAGGAACTCAACGGCCTGCTGTTCTACCCGGTGCAATACGAAGGCGAAGAGATGTCGCCAAACGTCTTCTATACCGGCGCCGCGCCGAACCAGCAGGCGATCCCGGCGGTGGAATACCTGATGAGCGAAGACGGCGGCAGCGCCAAGCGCTTCTTCCTGCTCGGCACCGACTACGTCTACCCGCGCACCACCAACAAGATCCTGCGCTCGTTCCTGCATTCCAAGGGCGTGGCCGACAAGGACATCGAAGAGGTCTACACCCCGTTCGGCCACAGCGACTACCAGACCATCGTCGCCAACATCAAGAAGTTCTCCGCCGGCGGCAAGACCGCGGTCATCTCCACGGTCAACGGCGATTCCAACGTGCCCTTCTACAAGGAACTGGCCAACCAGGGCCTGAAAGCCACCGAGGTGCCGGTGGTGGCCTTCTCCGTGGGCGAGGAAGAACTGCGCGGCATCGACACCAAGCCGCTGGTGGGCAACCTCGCGGCCTGGAACTACTTCGAGTCGGTGGAGAACCCGGTGAACCAGAAGTTCGTCGCCGACTGGAAAGCCTACGCCAAGGCCAAGAACCTGCCGGGCGCGGATAAAGCCGTGACTAATGACCCGATGGAAGCCACCTACGTCGGCATCCACATGTGGGCCCAGGCGGTGGAAAAAGCCAAGTCCACCGACGTCGACAAGGTCCGCGAAGCGCTGGCCGGGCAGACCTTCGCCGCGCCGTCGGGCTACACCCTGACCATGGACAAGACCAACCATCACCTGCACAAGCCGGTGATGATCGGCGAGATCCAGCCCGACGGGCAGTTCAGCGTGGTCTGGCAGACCGAAGGCCCGATCCGCGCCCAGCCGTGGAGCCCGTTCATCCCGGGCAACGACAAGAAGCCGGATTACGCGGTGAAGAGCAACTAAGCACCGGATGGACGCCGGCCCTCCCAGGTCCGGCACAACCCCTGTAGCCGCTGCCGCAGGCTGCGATCGGCCTCGAAGAGGACGTGCTCTTGAGGCCCTCGGAAGGTCCTGCGGACCTTATCGCAGCCTGCGGCAGCGGCTACAGAACCCTGCACAGGTCCACGCCTGTCCGCGTAAGGCTAACGATATGCCCACTGCCTTTTACCGACTCATCCTCGCCTGCCTGCTGTTGCTGCCCTTGGTGGCCAGGGCCGGCGACGCCGAAGACTTCGTCGCGGCCAACCCTGCCCAGCAAGCCAGCCTCCTGGAAAGCTGGGCCGCACAGCCCGACCCGGCGCGCCTCGAACTGCTCGGCGCCTTGCAACAAGGCCAGTTGAACATCGCCGGCGAAGCCAAGACCCTGCGCCTGAACAACCGCCTGCGCGGCCTGATCGACACCGCCGTGGCCAGCCATCAACTGCTCGCCGCCGACGCCAGGATCCGCCTGGCCGCCGCCCGGCAATTGCAGAAAAGCGCCAAGCCGGCGCAGCTGAAATTCCTCGGCGCGCAACTGGCCGCCGAGCAGGACCCGGGCGTGCACGACGCCCTGAGCCTGGCCCTGGCCAACCTGCAACTGGCGGACGCCGACCCGGCCGTGCGCCTGGCTGCGGTGCGCCTGTTGGGCGAAACCGGCGACCCGCTGGCCCGCACCCGTCTCGAAGGCCTGCTCGAAGCCGGGGCCGAAACCGACGCCGCGGTACGCACCGCCGCCGAAACCAGCCTGGCCCAGGTCAAGCGCAAGCTGCTGGTGGGCGAGGTCCTCGGCCAGGCCTTCAGCGGCCTGTCCCTGGGCTCGATCCTGTTGCTCGCGGCGCTGGGCCTGGCGATCACCTTCGGCCTGCTCGGGGTGATCAACATGGCCCACGGCGAGATGCTGATGCTCGGCGCCTACGCCACCTACGTGGTGCAGTTGCTGTTCCAGCGCTATGCCCCGCAAGCCATCGAGTTCTACCCGCTGCTCGCCCTGCCGGTGGCGTTCTGCGTCACCGCCGGCATCGGCATGGCCCTGGAACGCACGGTGATCCGCCACCTGTACGGCCGGCCGCTGGAAACCCTGCTGGCCACCTGGGGCATCAGCCTGATGCTGATCCAGCTGGTGCGCCTGGTGTTCGGCGCGCAGAACGTCGAGGTGTCGAACCCGGCCTGGCTCTCGGGGGGCATCCAGGTGCTGCCCAACCTGGTGCTGCCGTACAACCGCATCGTGATCATCGCCTTCGCGCTGTTCGTGGTGGTCCTCACCTGGCTGCTGCTGAACAAGACCCGCCTGGGCCTGAACGTGCGCGCCGTCACCCAGAACCGCAACATGGCCGCCTGCTGCGGCGTGCCGACCGGCCGGGTGGACATGCTCGCCTTCGGCCTCGGCTCCGGTATCGCGGGCCTGGGCGGCGTGGCCCTGAGCCAGATCGGCAACGTCGGCCCGGACCTGGGCCAGAGCTACATCATCGACTCGTTCCTGGTGGTGGTGCTCGGCGGCGTCGGCCAGTTGGCCGGCAGCGTGTTCGCCGCGTTCGGCCTCGGCATCGCCAACAAGATTCTCGAACCACAGATCGGCGCCGTGCTCGGCAAGATCCTGATCCTCGCGCTGATCATTCTGTTTATCCAGAAACGTCCGCAGGGACTCTTCGCTCTCAAGGGACGGGTGATCGACTGATGAACCAGCCTCTATTGATAACCGCAACGCAAAAGGCCGGCCCCAAACTCACGGTCACCGTCGGCGCCCTGATCCTCGCCGTACTGCTGGCCCTGCCGCT
This sequence comes from Pseudomonas chlororaphis, assembly GCF_001921865.1. Lineage (GTDB taxonomy): Bacteria > Pseudomonadota > Gammaproteobacteria > Pseudomonadales > Pseudomonadaceae > Aquipseudomonas > Aquipseudomonas chlororaphis_D. Next base: position 177,995 of record NZ_MSCT01000004.1, on the reverse strand, counting down.
GCTCTCGCTGCTGGCGGCGGACAACCCGCTGCACGTCTCGGCGTACACCCTGACCCTGGTGGGCAAGATCCTCTGCTACGCCATCGTCGCCCTAGCCCTGGACCTGGTCTGGGGCTACGCCGGGCTGCTGTCCCTGGGCCACGGGCTGTTCTTCGCCATCGGCGGCTATGCCATGGGCATGTACCTGATGCGCCAGGCCTCGGGCGATGCCCTGCCGGCGTTCATGACCTTCCTCTCGTGGAGCGAACTGCCCTGGTACTGGACCGGCACCGAGCATTTTCTCTGGGCCCTGTGCCTGGTGGTGCTGGCGCCGGGGTTGCTGGCCCTGGCGTTCGGCTTCTTCGCCTTCCGCTCGCGGATCAAGGGCGTGTATTTCTCGATCATGACCCAGGCCCTGACCTTTGCCGGCATGCTGCTGTTCTTTCGCAACGAGACGGGTTTTGGCGGCAACAACGGCTTCACCAACTTTCGCAGCATCCTCGGTTTCGGCATCACCGAGCCTGGGACCCGCGCGGTACTGTTCCTGGCCACCGTGCTGTTGCTGGTGGCCAGCCTGTACAGCGGCTGGCGCCTGGCGCGGAGCAAGTTCGGCCGGGTCCTGACCGCGCTGCGCGACGCCGAGAACCGCCTGATGTTCTGCGGCTACGACCCGCGCGGCTTCAAGCTGTTCGTCTGGGTCCTGAGCGCAGTGCTGTGCGGCCTGGCGGGGGCCTTGTACGTGCCGCAGGTGGGCATCATCAACCCCAGCGAAATGTCGCCGACCAACTCCATCGAGGCCGCCGTGTGGGTCGCCCTGGGCGGACGCGGCACGCTGATCGGCCCGCTGCTCGGCGCCGGCGTGGTCAACGGCATGAAGAGCTGGTTCACCGTGGCCTTTCCCGAGTACTGGCTGTTCTTCCTCGGCGCGCTGTTCATCGTCGTGACCCTGTACCTGCCTAAAGGCGTGATCGGCTTGCTGAAAAAGAGGGGCGAATCATGAGAATCACACCGACGGCGGACTTCATGCTCGAACCCATCCTCGATCCCAATAAGGATGCGGGCGCCAGCCGCGACGCCATCGGCCTCGGCCAGGCCGCCGGCAAGGGCCTCAATACCCGCCACGGCACCATCCTGACCCTGGAAGACATCAGCGTCAGCTTCGACGGTTTCAAGGCCCTCAACGACCTGAACCTCTACATCGGCGTCGGCGAGTTGCGCTGCATCATCGGCCCCAACGGCGCCGGCAAGACCACCCTGATGGACGTGATCACCGGCAAGACCCGGCCCACCCACGGCAAGGCCTGGTTCGGCGAAACCCTGGACCTGACGCAGATGAGCGAGGTGCGGATCGCCCAGGCCGGGATCGGCCGCAAGTTCCAGAAACCCACGGTGTTCGAGGCCCTGAGCGTGTTCGAGAACCTGGAGCTGGCGCAGAAGACCGACAAGTCGGTGTGGGCCTGCCTGCGGGCGAAACTCTCCGGCGAGCAGAAAGACCGCATCGGCGAGGTGCTGGAGACCATTCGCCTGACGGCTTCGGTGGAGCGCCAGGCCGGCCTGCTGTCCCACGGCCAGAAGCAGTTCCTGGAGATCGGCATGCTGCTGATGCAGGACCCGCAACTGTTGCTGCTCGACGAGCCGGTGGCGGGCATGACCGACGCCGAGACCGAATTCACCGCCGAACTGTTCAAGCGCCTGGCGGGCAAGCATTCGCTGATGGTGGTGGAGCACGACATGGGCTTCGTCGGCGCGATCGCCGACCACGTCACCGTGCTGCACCAGGGCAGCGTGCTGGCTGAAGGGTCATTGGAACACGTGCAGGAAAACCAACGGGTGATCGAGGTCTACCTCGGCCGCTGACCTCACGAACACCACATCCCTGTAGCCGCTGCCGAAGGCTGCGCAAGGTCCGCAGGACCTCCTGCGATCTAAGAGCGGCGCCCGCTGCGCGGTCGTGCGCAGCCTTCGGCAGCGGCTACAAGGTCCGGCACAAGACAGAAGGAATTCGACATGCTGCAAGTCGACACGCTGCACCAGTACTACGGCGGTAGCCATATCCTGCGCGGGCTGAGCTTCGAGGCGAAGATCGGCGAAGTCACCTGCCTGCTCGGGCGCAACGGGGTGGGCAAGACCACCCTGCTCAAGTGCCTGATGGGCCTGCTGCCGGCCAAGGACGGCGCGGTGCGCTGGGAAGGCCAGGCCATCACCGGCTACAAGCCGCACCAGCGGGTGCATGCCGGCATCGCCTACGTGCCCCAGGGCCGGGAGATCTTCGGCCGCCTGACGGTGGAGGAAAACCTGCTGATGGGGCTGTCGCGCTTCCCCGGCTCCGAGGCCAGGGAAGTGCCGGCCTTCATCTACGAGTTGTTCCCGGTGCTGCTGCAAATGAAGCAGCGGCGCGGCGGCGACCTGTCGGGCGGCCAGCAGCAACAACTGGCCATCGGCCGGGCCCTGGCCAGTCGGCCACGGCTGCTGATCCTCGACGAGCCCACCGAAGGCATCCAACCCTCGGTGATCAAGGAAATCGGCGCGGTGATCAAACAGCTCGCGGCCCGCGGCGACATGGCGATCCTGCTGGTGGAACAGTTCTACGACTTCGCTGCCGAGCTGGCCGACCAGTACCTGGTGATGTCCCGCGGCGAAATCGTCCAGCAGGGCCGCGGCGAAAATATGGAGGCCGAGGGTGTGCGCGGCTTAGTCACGATCTAAGTTAGGATCTAACCTGTAGCATCCAGACCATAAACACGAACCATGAACCAACCTGCCCACACTGCCCTGTTCACCCCCAGCTGGCACGCCGAACTGGAGCTCGGTTATGCCCGCCGCGGCGACTGCACGCGCCCGGTGCTGCGCCGGCACCAGGGGCCGCTGCGGGTGCAGAAGCACCTGTACGCCGAAGGCCCCGAGGTCTGCCAGCACATCATCGTGCACCCGCCCGGCGGGATTGCCGGCGGCGACCGCCTGGCGATCAGCGCCAGCGTCGACAGCGGGGCCTGGGCCCAACTGACCAGCCCCGGCGCGGCCAAGTGGTATCGCGCCACCGGCCCCGCCTATCAGACCCTGGCGCTGCGCGTCGCCGCCGGTGCCACACTGGAATGGCTGCCCCAGGAAACTATCGTGTTCAGCGCCGCCCAGGCCGAGCTGGGCACGCGCATCGAACTGCAAGGCAATGCGCGGCTGTTCTACTGGGACGTGGTCGCCCTGGGCCGGCCCGCCAGCGGCGAGCGTTTCGAGCGCGGGCATTTCCAGGCGCACCTGGATATCCGCCGCGACGGCCAGTTGCTCTGGCACGAACGCCAGCGCATTGTCGGCGGCGACGGTTTGCTCGATTCGCCGATCGGCCTGGGCGGCCAGCCGGTGTTCGCCACCTTGCTGGTGACCGGCGAGGTCGACCCGGAGCTGCTGGAGCGTTGCCGCTCGTTGCCGCACCCGGTGCGCGGCGACCTGACGCAACTGCCCGGCCTGCTGGTGGCCCGCTGCCTGGCCAGCGAAGCGCTGCAAGCCCGCGCCTGGCTGATCGAGCTGTGGCGCTTGCTGCGCCCCGCCCTGCTGGGCCGCGAAGCCGTGCCGCCGAGGATCTGGAGCACATGAACAGCACTGGCAGGACCGCACCACGAACCTGTAGCCGCTGCCGCAGGCTGCGTAAGGTCCGCAGGACCTCCTGCGATCTCAAGGGCGGCGCCCGCTGCGCGGTCGTGCGCAGCCTGCGGCAGCGGCTACAAAGACCTGCCCGCCCATTTTTCAATGGCCTCACAACGGATTGCCAACGATGGACCTGACCCCACGCGAAAAAGACAAACTGCTGATCTTCACCGCCGGCCTGGTGGCCGAACGGCGCCTGGCGCGCGGTGTGAAGCTCAATTACCCGGAGGCCATGGCCTACATTTCCGCGGCGTTGCTCGAAGGCGCCCGCGACGGCCAGACCGTGGCCGAGCTGATGCATTACGGCACCACCCTGCTCAGCCGCGAGCAGGTGATGGAAGGCATCCCGGAAATGATCCCGGAGATCCAGGTGGAAGCGACCTTCCCCGACGGCACCAAGCTGGTCACCGTCCACCAACCGATCGCCTGAGGCCGCACCATGACGTACTCCCTGCGCGATGCCGTGCACGCCGACCTGCCGGCGATCCGCGACATCTACAACGACGCCGTGCTCAATACCACGGCGATCTGGAACGAACAGCCCGTGGACCTGGGCAACCGCCAGGCCTGGTTCAGCGCCCGCCAGGCCCAGGGTTATCCGATCCTGGTGGCGGTCGACGCCGACCAAGGTGTGCTCGGCTATGCCTCGTTCGGCGACTGGCGGCCCTTCGAGGGCTTTCGCCATACCGTCGAGCATTCGGTCTATATCCGTAGCGACCAGCGCGGCAACGGCCTCGGCCCGCGCCTGATGCAAGCGCTGATCGAACGCGCCGGCGCCTGCGACAAACACGTGATGGTCGCGGCCATCGAAAGCGGCAACGCCGCTTCGATCCGCCTGCACGAACGCCTGGGTTTCGTCACCACCGGACAGATGCCGCAAGTGGGCACCAAGTTCGGTCGCTGGCTGGACCTGACGTTCATGCAGCTGACCCTCGATCCGGGGGCGCTGCCGCCCACCGTCCACAAGGAGTGAACACCGATGAACGCTGCCCACTTGCGTCGAGTCCATGCGGAGAGCTTTGCCCACTATCGTCAGGGCTTGATTGATCTGTTGTTCGACGCCGTGGAGCACGGCGCCTCGGTCGGTTTCCTGGCCGACCTCGACCAGGAACAAGCCCGCGCCTATGTCGCCAGCGTCCAGGCCAGCGTGGCGGACGGCAGCCTGTTGCTGTGGGTGGTGGTGCAGGACGAAAAGGTCCTGGCCAGCGTGCAACTGGCGCTGTGCCAGAAGCCCAACGGCCTCAACCGCGCCGAGGTGCAGAAGCTGCAAGTACGCCACGACGCCCGCCGCCGCGGCATGGGCCAGCAACTGATGAACGCCGTGGAACACGCGGCGCGCCAGCACAAGCGCGGCCTGCTGTACCTGGACACCGAAGCCGGCTCGGACGCCGAAGCCTTCTACCGCTCGCTGGGCTACACCCGCGTCGGCGAACTGCCCAACTACTGCCAAAGCCCGGACGGCACCTACAGCCCGACCGCCATTTACTTCAAGACTCTGGGGCAACCCGTATGATTCCAGGCGAATACCAGATCCAGCCCGGCGACATCGAACTCAACGCCGGCCGCCGCACCCTCAGCCTGAGCGTCGCCAACAGCGGCGACCGGCCGATCCAGGTGGGCTCGCACTATCACTTCTTCGAAACCAACGACGCCCTGACTTTTGATAGACCGAGCACGCGAGGCATGCGCCTGAATATCCCGGCCGGCACCGCCGTGCGCTTCGAACCGGGACAGACCCGGGAAGTCGAGCTTGTCGACCTGGCTGGGCATCGCAGGGTGTTCGGGTTTGCCGGGCGGGTCATGGGCGACCTTTGAGGTGTATGGCCTGTTCTGACGCTATCGCGGGCAAGCCTCGCTCCTACAGGGAAATGCGATCACCTGTAGGAGCGAGGCTTGCCCGCGAATAGCGAGCTACGCGAGCGGTCTCAAATCCAATTGAATCCCAAGGCAAGCACATGAAGATTTCAAGACAAGCCTACGCCGACATGTTCGGCCCCACCGTCGGCGACAAGGTGCGCCTGGCCGACACCGAGCTGTGGATCGAAGTCGAGAAGGACTTCACCACCTACGGCGAAGAAGTGAAGTTCGGCGGCGGCAAGGTGATCCGCGACGGCATGGGCCAGGGCCAGTTGCTGGCGGCCGAGGTGGTCGACACCCTGATCACCAACGCGCTGATCGTCGATCACTGGGGCATCGTCAAGGCCGACGTCGGCCTCAAGGACGGGCGCATCGCCGCCATCGGCAAGGCCGGCAACCCGGACATCCAGCCCGACGTGACCATCGCCGTCGGCGCCAGCACCGAAGTGATCGCCGGCGAGGGCATGATCCTCACCGCCGGCGGCATCGACACCCATATCCACTTCATCTGCCCGCAGCAGATCGAAGAAGCGCTGATGAGCGGCGTCACCACCATGATCGGCGGCGGCACCGGGCCGGCCACCGGCACCAACGCCACCACCTGCACCTCGGGGCCGTGGCACATGGCGCGCATGCTCCAGGCCGCGGACGCGTTCCCGATGAACATCGGCTTCACCGGCAAGGGCAACGCCAGCCTGCCCGAACCCTTGATCGAACAAGTCAGGGCCGGGGCCATAGGCTTGAAGCTGCACGAAGACTGGGGCACCACCCCGGCCAGCATCGACAATTGCCTGAGCGTCGCCGACCAGTACGACGTGCAGGTGGCGATCCACACCGACACCCTCAACGAGTCCGGCTTCGTCGAAACCACCCTCGGCGCGTTCAAGGGCCGCACCATCCACACCTACCACACCGAAGGCGCCGGCGGCGGCCACGCCCCCGACATCATCAAGGCCTGCGGCTTCGCCAACGTGCTGCCGAGCTCGACCAACCCGACCCGGCCGTTCACCCGCAACACCATCGACGAACACTTGGACATGCTGATGGTCTGCCATCACCTGGACCCGAGCATCGCCGAGGACGTGGCCTTCGCCGAAAGCCGCATCCGCCGCGAGACCATCGCCGCCGAAGACATCCTCCACGACCTGGGCGCCTTCAGCATGATCAGCTCCGACAGCCAGGCCATGGGCCGGGTCGGCGAGGTCATCACCCGCACCTGGCAGACCGCCGACAAGATGCACCGCCAACGCGGCCCGCTGCCGGGCGACGGCGCCGGCAACAGCAACTTCCGGGTCAAGCGCTACATCGCCAAGTACACCATCAACCCGGCGATCACCCACGGTATCAGCCATGAAGTGGGCTCCATCGAAATCGGCAAATGGGCCGACCTGGTGCTCTGGCGTCCGGCGTTCTTCGGGGTCAAGCCGACCCTGATCCTCAAGGGCGGTGCCATCGCCGCAAGCCTGATGGGCGACGCCAACGCCTCGATCCCGACCCCACAACCCGTGCATTACCGGCCGATGTTCGCAAGCTACGGCGGCAGCCGCCACGCCACCAGCCTGACCTTTATCAGCCAGGCGGCGCTGGCGGCCGGAGTGCCGCAGCAACTGGGGCTGAAAAAGCAGATCGCGGTGGTCAAGGGCTGTCGCGCCGTGCGCAAGACCGACCTGATCCACAACGACTACCTGCCCGAGATCGAGGTCGACCCGCAGACCTATCAGGTCAAGGCCGACGGCGTGCTGCTGTGGTGCGAACCGGCGGATGTGCTGCCCATGGCGCAGCGCTACTTCCTGTTCTAGCAACCCGGCCGCGAGGGCCGCCCGCCGGTCAGGAAGACCGGCTGCCGCCCCGTGTCGAAACGCCGGAGAGCGGCTAGAATTCGAAACGCGTTTCTCTCTCCAGCAGCCTGAAAGGGTTCCCGGCCATGCGTCTATCCGACTTCATCGTGCAACAGGTTGACCGCATCGTTGACGAGTGGGAGCAGTTCGCCAGGACCATCGCCCCGCACACCGATGCGCTGAGCCACTTGCAACTGCGCGACCACGCCAAGTCCATCCTGCTCGCCGCCGCGCAAGACATGCGCACCGCGCAGAGCGCCAGCGAACAGGAAGCCAAGGCCCGGGGCGAAGGCCCGGAAAACAGCCCGCGCCTCGACGAAGCCGCCGCCAGCCATGGCGCGTTGCGCCATGACGTCGGCTTCGACCTGGTCGAGACGATTGCCGAGTTCCGCCACCTGCGTGCCTGTGTGATCCGCCTCTGGGTCGCCAGCCTGGGGACGCCGGACCTGGGTTATTTCCAGGACATGGTCCGCTTCAACGAAGCCATCGACGAAGCCATGGCCGAATCCACCACGGCCTATGCCGAACAGGTCGCGCGCTCGCGGGATATCTTCCTGGCGATTCTCGGCCACGACCTGCGGGCGCCCTTACAGGCGGTGAGCATGTCCACCGAATTGCTGGCGCGCAAATTTGCCCTGGATACCGAGGCACTGGCGTATGTGGCGCGGATCAAGAGCGGTTCCCGGCATATGACGGCGATGGTCGGCGACCTGCTGGAGTTCGTGCGCAGCCGCCTGGGCAGCGGCCTGCCCATCGAGCCGGCGCCCATGGACCTGGCCAGCGCCGCCAAGGCCGCCATGGACGAAGCCTGCGCCGGCCATCCGGAGTGCACGCCGGTGCTGAGTTTCGAGGGCGACAGCCACGGCATCTGGGATCGCGGGCGCATCGAGCAGATGCTGCAGAACCTGATCGGCAACGCCCTGCAACACGGCGGCGCCAACCGCAGCGTGACCCTGAGCATTACCGGCGGTGCCGAGCAGGTGCTGCTGAGCATCCACAACCAGGGCCTGCCGATTCCCCAGGACGCCCTGGCCACGCTCTTCGACCCCTTGGTCCGCAGCTCCGGCGAAGAGCTCGGCGATACCTCCACCAGCCTCGGCCTGGGCCTGTTCATCGTCAAGGAAGTGATCGACGCCCACCAGGGCAGCATCGAGGTCAGCTCCAGCGAAAGCGCCGGCACCACCTTCAGCGTGACCCTGCCCCGGGTCTCCCGCGCCACGTCGTTGTAGCCCCCAAACCTGTAGGAGCGAGCTTGCTCGCGATGAACGATGACGCGGTGAGCCGGCAGAAACGCGGCGCCCGTGCCGACAGAAAACGGCTCAGTCGATTAGCAGGCGCCCCAGGCGTTGCCTGAGCATACGGTTTTCGCTGCGCAGTTCGCGCACTTCGTCGAGCAGTTCCAGCGCCAGGGCGACGCCTTCCCACTCCAGTTGCAGGTCACGCTGCAGCTTGGCGGCGCGCTTGGCGACCGCCAGTTCGTAGTCGGTGAAGCGCCAGTCCCGCGGCGCCGAGCCGTGGGGATCGAGGATCCCGTGCTCGACGATTTCGATCACGTAGGCGGCCGGCAAATTGGCCACCTCGCAGAACTCTTCCATATCCAGCTGAACGATCAGGGTGCTCATGGTCAGCGACTCCTAGGTTTCAGGTCAGAAGTGGTTGCGGATCAGAAATGCTCCCGCGGGTCGAAGGCGGCCTTCTTCGCCAGTTCCTGCCACAACGCCTTGACGTCATCGCTGGCCGCCTTGGGCATCACGGCCTTGAGCTGCACGAACAGGTAACCGCGCTGCCCCGCCTTGTTCGGCAAGCCATGGCCCTTGGCGCGCATGCGCTGACCGTTCTGGCTGCCGGCCGGAACCTTGAGGTTGATCTTGCCGGTCAGGGTCGGCACCGCGACCTCGGTCCCCAGCGCCAGCTCCCAGGGGGCTAGCGGCAAGGTGATGATCAGGTTCTCGCCCTCGATGTCGAACTTCGGGTGGGGCGCGAAACGAATGGTCAGGTACAGGTCGCCATTGGCCCCGCCGCCGATGCCCGGCGCGCCCTGGCCCTTGAGGCGGATGCGCTCGCCGTCGGTGACGCCGGCCGGGATCTTCACGTTCAGGCTCTTGCTGGTGTTGCTCACGTGCTGGCCCGCGGCGTTGTATTGCGGCACCTGGAAGCTGACCTTCTTCGACTCGGTCGACAGGGTTTCCTCCAGGAAGATCGGTAATTCCATTTCCACGTCCTGCCCTCGGCGCCCGGCGCTGCGAGATTGTCCACCGCCGAAACCCGGCCCACGGTTGCCGAAGATCGAACTGAAGAAGTCCGAAAAATCGCCGCCCTCGCCAAAACCGTCCGCCTGAGCGCGACCTTTCCAGCCCGGCGGGCCCTGGAAGGGTTGGCCGTGCTGGCCATAGCGGCGCAGGTCGTCGTACTCGGCCCGCTTGTCCGCGCTTTTCAGCGCTTCATAGGCTTCCGACGCGTCCTTGAACTTGGCTTCGGCGTCTTTTTCCTTGCTGACGTCCGGGTGGTATTTGCGCGCCAGCTTGCGATAGGCGGCCTTGATCGCCTTGTCGTCCGCGGTCGGCTCCACCCCGAGAATCTTGTAATAGTCTTTGAAGTCCATCTAAGGATCACCATCCGTTATCGATATCGCGCGGCGTGACGTACAGCATGCGCTCCTGGCCAGCCTGCGGGCTGACCGATCTCAATACTTGTGACTCACGCGACGCGGCAGAAGTTTATCGGCAGCTGGCGGCGGTTCTTGCGACCGCCCGATCGCTGCCCGGCCCATGCCTGCAAGTTTGGGGTGAAGAATAGTCTTTCAAGGCTGCCGGCTGCCGATTTAGCGGATAACCGGCCTTCGATTCTGCCAACGACTGGCATACACTGCGCGGCCGTTTTTTTAACCGGAACTCGAAAGACATGAAAAACGCATCTGCGGCCCGTGCCTGCGGTATCGACTTCGGCACGTCCAACTCCACCGTCGGCTGGCTGCGCCCCGGCATGGAAACGCTGATTGCGCTGGAAGACGACAAGATCACCCTGCCGTCGGTGGTCTTCTTCAACCTCGAAGAACGCCGTCCGGTGTATGGCCGCCTGGCCCTGCACGAGTACCTGGAAGGCTACGAAGGCCGGCTGATGCGCTCGCTGAAAAGCCTGCTGGGTTCCAAGCTGATCAAGCACGACACCAGCGTGCTGGGCACGGCGATGCCGTTCAAGGACCTGCTGGGCCTGTTCATCGGCCAGCTCAAGGGCCGCGCCGAAGCCGCCGCCGGTCGGGAATTCGAGGAAGTGGTGCTGGGCCGCCCGGTGTTTTTCGTCGACGACGACAGCGCCGCCGACCAGGAGGCCCAGGACACCCTGGCCGAGGTCGCACGCAAGCTGGGCTTCAAGGAAGTCTCCTTCCAGTACGAACCGATCGCCGCGGCCTTCGACTACGAGTCGACCCTGGAGCGCGAAGAGCTGGTCCTGATCGTCGACATCGGCGGTGGTACGTCCGACTTCTCCCTGGTGCGCCTGTCGCCGGAACGCCGCGACCAGGACAACCGCCACGACGACATCCTGGCCACCGGCGGCGTGCATATCGGCGGGACCGACTTCGACAAGCAACTGAGCTTGCAAGGCCTGATGCCGCTGTTCGGCTACGGCAGCCGGATGAAAAGCGGCGCCTACATGCCCACCAGCACCCACATGAACCTGGCGACCTGGCACACCATCAACTCGGTGTATTCGCAGAAGTCCCAGCTGGCCCTGGGCAGCATGCGCTACGACATCGAAGACACCGGCGGCATCGACCGCCTGTTCAAGCTGATCGAGCAACGCGCCGGGCACTGGCTGGCCATGGAGGTCGAAGAGACCAAGATCGAGCTGACCCACGCCGACCAGCGCACGGTGCCCCTGGACCGGATCGAGGCGGGCCTGAGCGTGGACCTGAGCCGGGCGCTGTTCGAGTCGTCCATCGACAGCCTGCTCGAACGCATCCGCACCAGCGTCACCCAACTGCTCGGCGACGCCAACGTCGGCGTCGGCCAGGTCGACACGGTGTTCTTCACCGGCGGCTCCAGCGGCATCCCGGCCCTGCGCCAGAGCGTCGCGGCGATGCTGCCTAACGCCCGCCACGTCGAAGGCAATATCTTCGGCAGCATCGGCAGCGGCCTGGCGATCGAAGCGAAGAAGCGTTACGGCTGAAAAAGCATTGCCTGTAGCCGCTGCCGCAGGCTGCGATAAGGTCCGCAGGACCTTCCGAGGCCCTCAAGAGCGCGTCCGCTACGCGGCCGATCGCAGCCTTCGGCAGCGGCTACAGGGATAGCGTCAGGTCAGACCAACCCCGCCTGCTTCAACTCGCTCTTCAGATAGGCGTAATAGATCGGCCCGGCCACCACCCCCGGGAGGCCGAACGCCGCCTCGAACACCAGCATCGCCAACAGCAGCTCCCACGACTTGGCGCTGATCTGCCCGCCGACGATCCGCGCGTTGAGGAAGTATTCCAGCTTGTGGATAAAGATCAGGTAGCCCAGCGCCGCCGCCGCAACCCAGATCGACAGCGACAGGCCGACGATGGTGATCAGGGTGTTGGAGATCAGGTTGCCGATCACCGGCAACAGGCCCAGCAGGAACGTCAGCACGATCAGGGTCTTGGTCAGCGGCAGCTTGACGCCGAACATCGGCAGGATCAGCGCGAGGAAGATCCCGGTGAAGAAGGTGTTGAGCAGGGAGATCTTGATCTGTGCGAAGACGATGTTGCGAAAGGCCTGGACCAGCAGGTGCAGGCGGTCGAACAGCGCGGCCGCCAGTGGCTTGCGCTTGGTCACGTCGGGCACGCGCTGCAAGGCGATGATCGCCCCGAGCACCATGCCGATCAGCAAGGTCACGAACATGTGCGCCGCGTCCTTGCCCACCAACTGCAATTCGCTCAGGTGCTTGCTGGCCCAGGCGCCAATGGCCACCTGGAACTCCGCCGCGCTGGCTGGCAAATAGGAATCGAGGAACGGCGGCAACTGGCCGCGCGCCTTGTCGACCACGGTCATGAATTTATCCAGGGACGCGCCCGGGTTTTCCGCTTCGTGCAGCAGGAAACTGATGGCGCCGGCGAACAGCAGCGTCAGCACGCTGACCACCAGGGTGCCGAGCAGGGCCACCGCCAACCAGCGCGCCCGCCGCCCTTCGATCAGCCGTTGCAGTTGCGGGGTGAGCATGTTGACCAGCTCGAACACCAGCAGGCCCGCCAGCAGGCTCGGCAACAACCGCAAGGGAAGTACCAGCAACAGGCCGCCGAAGATTATTACCCAACTGAACAACAACAGATGACGCTGAGAAAACGTTGGCATACAGCCTCAAAACAAACAGCGTGAAAGGATTGGCAGTCTGCCAGCGTTGCACTGGCGACGCGAGCGCACCCGGACCGACAGGCGCGGGTTTGCCGACGATCAACGATACAGGGTGTGTCAGGCAAACCGCCGCCACCGGATCGAAGGCAAACGCGCGCCCGCGAGGGGGATGGTTATTTCTTCTTCAGGCAGGTGCTCATGAAGGCTTTGCGCTCGTCGCCCTTGAGGGCCTTGGTGGTGGCGTCGGCGTTACAGGTCTTCATCTTTTCCTGTTGCGTGGCCGGAACGGCGGCCGCGGCCGGAGCTGCCTTCAGGCAGGTGCTCATGAAAGCCTTGCGCTCGTCACCCTTGAGGGCCTTGGTGGTGGCGTCGGCATTGCAGGACTTCATCTTGTCTTGCTGGGCCTGTTGGGCAGCCGTGGCGGCGAACCCCTGGGAGCAGAGCAGCAGACCGACCATCAACAAAGGGATACGCAGCATCTTCATGGAGTTTTCTCCTTGTTACCGCACCGATGGGTACGGCCTCCAGCGCAGTGTAGACAAACCCTGTTACAGGTTCACCTGTTCTGTAGGCTGGCGCGCCGGTACTGCTCCGGGGTGCAACCGGCCTGGCGCTGGAACATCGCGATAAACGCCGAAGCGCTGCTGTAGCCCATGTCGAACGCCACCTCCTGGATACTGCGCGCGCTGTCCAGGGCCTCGATGGACGCCAGGAAACGCAGGCGCTGGCGCCACTCGCCGAAACTCATGCCCAGCTCGCGCACGAATTGCCGGGCCAGGGTGCGCTCACTGACATGGATCTGCCGCGCCCAGTCGGCCAGCGCGCGGTTATCCCCCGGCGCGGCTTGCAACGCTTCCAGCACCGCGATCAGCGCCGGGCTGCTGGCATACGGCAGGTAGCCGTGGTGCACCGGCGCTTGTTGCAGTTGGTCGAGCATCACCTGGGCCAGGCGATTGTCCGCCGCCTGCTCGGGGATCTGCACGTCGCGCGCGGCGAAGTCCTTGAGGATCGCCTTGAGAATGTCGCTGATGGCCAGGGTGCAAGCCTGCGGCGGCAACGCCCGGCACAGCTCCGGGGCCAGGCACACGGCGCGGTACACGATCGGCTGCGGGCTGTAGAAGCTATGCTCGGTGTCCGGCGGAATCCAGATGGCGTACTGCGGCGGCGCCATGAAACGCTGGCCGGCGATCTCCATGTGCATCACGCCGTGGGCCGAGTACTCCAGGCAACCCCAGGGGTGACGGTGCTCCAGCGCATGGCTGTGGGCGTCGAAATCGGCGTAGCGGAAATACACCGGCGCCGGCAGACCGCTGAAGGGCAGCAGGTCGATGTGTTTTCTGCTCATGTGTCCGGATTCAAGGGCGGGTTGTCTGGTTCGGAGTATAGGCTTGCATCCAGACAGGCGGATAATCGGCGTTCATCAACCTTGTGGTTTTCCCCATGCAATACGCTTATCCATTACTGGCCATTTTTATCTGGGCCGGCAATACCGTCATCAACAAGCTGGCGGTCGGGGCGATCTTCCCCGCGGAGATCGGTTTCTATCGCTGGCTGCTGGCCGGCCTGCTGTTCACGCCCTTCATGCTCAAGCCGGTGCTCGCCCATTGGCCGACGATCCGCCCGAACCTGGGCAAGATCTTCGTCCTCGGCGTGCTGGGCATGGCGGTGTACCAGAGCCTGGCCTACTTCGCCGCGACCCTGACCTCGGCCACCAACATGGGCATCATTCTCTCGTTGATGCCGCTGATGTCGCTGGCCATGGCGATCGCCAGCCTCGGCCAGCGCCTGACCGCCGGGGCCCTGGTCGGGGCGGTACTGTCGTTCGCCGGGGTGCTGGTGGTGGTGTCGTCCGGCAGCCTCGGCGCACTGCTGGAACACGGCGTGAACCTGGGTGACGCGATGATGCTGGTCGCCACCCTGGCCTACGCGATCTACAGCACCCTGCTGAAAAAATGGCAGCTGCGCCTGCCGCCGCTGGTGCTTTTGTACCTGCAAGTGCTGGTGGCCGTGGTGGTGCTGTTCCCGCTGTTCCTGGCCTCGCCGAAAACCGGCCTGACCCTGCACAACATTCCCCTGGTGCTGTACGCCTGCCTGCTGGCGTCGATGCTCGCGCCGCTGGCGTGGATGCAGGCCGTGGTGCGCCTGGGCCCGAGCCGCACCACCTTGTTCTTCAACTTGCTGCCGCTGATTACCGCGCTGATCGCCGCGGTGGTGCTGCGCGAGCAACTGGCGCTGTATCACCTGGTGGGCGGCGTGCTGACCCTGGGCGGGGTGATTCTCTCGGAGCGCTGGACCACGGTGCTCGGGCGCAAGGCCGGTGTCGCCTGAATCGCGAGCGAGCTCGCTCCTACAGGTAGGGCGCTGTCTGTGTAGGAGCGAGCTTGCTCGCGATAAATCCCAAGACCGCCCCCCCTTCTGGCTACACCCCCGCCGCCTTCAACCGCCGCGCATGCTCGACGAACAGCCGGATCGGCTCGGCGCCCTTGCCCACCAGCCCCAGGGATTGGTTGACGATATCGAAGTGGTCCAGCGGGTAGTCGTCGCCGATCACCGTACCCAGGTGCGAGCTGTAGCGCCCGACCATGCCGTCGCATTGTCCGGCCTCGCGGACGAAGCTTTTAGCGAACAGCCGGCAACTGCGGTTGGTGCCGTCGAACAGATTGCGCCCGCGATCGGTCTTGCCCGGCTGCAAGGTGCCGGACCAGGAGTAATAGCGCACCCCATCGACCTCTTCCGGCCCCTGCCCGCCCCAGGTCAGCGGCAAGCCCTGGGGATACTGACGGTTGAACAGCGCCACGCCCTCGCTGGTCAGCGAACGGTGGGAGGCGTGGATATCCGCCGGCAGCTTCGGCCCGCGATAGCCGGTGTCAAGCCAGCCCATCAGCACCGCGATCATGCGCAGGACCAGGCTCAGCACCCGCCCGCGAAAGGTCTCGATGGAATGGTGGCGCTCGATGTAGTCGGCCAGCTCGGAGCCATGGTTGGGCCCGGCCACCGAGGTCACCGAGGCCACCCAGTCCGGGCGTTTGGCCGCGGCGTAGCGGGCGGTGAGCGAGCCCTGGCTGTGGCCGATCAGGTTGACCTTGTCGGCGCCGGTTTCGCGACGGATCTGCTCGATCCGCGCCAGCAGTTGCTCGCCACGGACCTCGGAGGAGTTGAGCGGCGAAACCTGCACCGCGATCACCGTGGCCCCGCCGCGGCGCAACGCCGCCTCGATGCCGAACCAGTAGGAATACAGCACCAGCCGGACAAACCCGAGCATACCGGGGACCAGGACCAGCGGATAACGCGTGGCGAGCTCTTGGGACATGTGGACATCCTTGTGGTCGGGCCGGTGTCGGGAAAACGCCCAAGGCTGGATGCAAGACAGCAGCCAAGAGCATCGACAGCCAAGGTGACAGCTTCGCGACAACTGTATGACATCGCGAGCAAGCTCGCTCCTACAGGCTCGTGAAGCCTCTGCAGGAGCGAGCGTGCTCGCGAAAAATCTCCCGGCCACCCCGACCGGCTACTTCAACCCCGCCACCCCGGCCACGATCAGCCCCACTGACACCAGCTTGACCAACGTCAGGCTCTCTCCCAGCAAGGCAAAGCCGAGAAACACCGTGCCCAGGGAGCCGATGGCCGTCCAGATCGGGTAGGCGACGCTTACCGGCAACTCGCGCATCGCCAGGGTCAGGAAATAGATGCCGCCCACCGCGGCCGCCACCGTCAGCAACGACGGCCACAGGCGGGTGAAGCCTTCGGCGTACTTCATGCCCATGGCGAAGGTGACTTCGAAGGCAGCGGCGATCAGCAAGAACAGCCAGGCCATGTCGCCTCCTCAGAACGTCCGCGCCAGCGTCAGCAGGCGTTGCTCGGCCTCGGCGCATGACACCTCGAAGGTACGCTCGGCCGACTCCTCGCCCTCGGCGGCGACCACCGTCACATCGTCGATGCCAATAAAGCCCAGCGCGGTGCGCAACCAGGGATCGGCGTGGTTCATGGCTTCCAGCTCGCCGCCCGGGCCAAAGTCGAAACCGCCGCGACTGGTGACGATCAGCGCCTTCTTGCCCAGCACCAGCGGCTGGTACTGGGCGATGCCGTTGTCCTGGACCGTGTTGAAGGTCAGGCCCAGGCGCACGATCTGGTCGACCCAGGCCTTGAGGCCGCTGGGCACGCTGAAGTTGTACATCGGCGCCGAGATCACCAGCAGGTCGTGCTCCAGCAACTCGCCCACCAGCACGTCGCTCAGGGCCAGGTCGGCCTGCATCGACAGCGGCCGCGCCTGCGGCTCGGGGTAGAAAGCCGCGGCGACGAAAGCCTCGCTGACGTGGGGCAACGCGGCGCGGCCGACTTCGCGGCGGGTCAGCCGGCCCTGGGGGTGGGCCTCGAGCCAGGCCTGGAGAAAGCGCTCCGTCAAACGTCGCGAATGGGAACGTTCGCCACGGGGGCTGCCATGTACTGCTAGAATTCTGCTCATCTGTCATTCCTCGTCGCGGGTAGGTCAAGGAAGCCTGAAAGGCCTTCCTCGGTGAGGAATAAAGCTATTGATAGCGCTCCCATAGAACAAATGAGCAATAGTTGATCAGGATGAATCCATTTCATCCATAGAGGTGCATCGCATGTTTGCCAACCTGCCGTTGACCGCCCTGCGCGCGTTTGAGTCCGCCTCGCGGCTGCTGAGTTTCAAGGCCGCGGCCGAAGAACTGGCGGTCACGCCCACGGCTATTTCCCACCAGATCCGCGCCCTGGAAAGCTGGCTCGGCGTGCCGCTGTTCCAACGCCTGCCGCGCCAGGTGCGCCTGACCGAATGCGGCGAGCGCCTGTTCCACAGCCTGCACGGCGCCTTGCTGGAAGTGGCGCAGAGCGTCGACAGCCTGCGCCCGCAACGCAGCGGCGCGACCCTGATGCTCTCCACCACGCCGGCCTTCGCTGCGCTGTGGCTGGTGCCGCGGCTGGGGCGTTTCTATGCCCGGCACCCGACCATCAACCTGCGCCTGGACACCAATTGTGAAGTCATCGACCTGCATCAGGACGCGAGCGTCGACCTGGTGATCCGCTACAGCCTGGACGACTATCCGAACCTTCACGGGTTGTGCCTGTTCGACGAGCGCTTCGCCGTCTATGGCTCGCCGGAACAGGTGGCCCTGGCCCAAGAGCGGACGCCGACGCTGATCAGCGTGCGCTGGCACAACTCCAAGCTGTATGCCCACGGCTGGCAGGCCTGGTGCGACAGCGCCGGAGAACGCTGGATGCAGGAGCACCCGGTGGTTCGCGAATACGACGAAGAGCACTACGCCCTGCAGGCCGCCATTGCCGGCCAGGGCCTGGTGCTGGCGAGCAACATCCTGGTCTCGGAAAGCGTGGGCAGCGGCCTGCTGGTGCCCTACCGCCCGCAGATCCACGTCGACGGCGCCGGCTACAGCGCCTTATGCGTACCGGGACGCGAGCGGCATCCGCCGGTGCGGGCGTTTTTCCAGTGGTTGCGTGAAGAAGCCCAGGCGGCCGGGCATCCCCTGCTCACCGCTGGCTGACCGATAGGAACAAGGCGTGCCCGCGACAGCGGCGCCACGGTCACGCCGATCTAGCGCGTCATCGTTCATCGCGAGCAAGCTGCGCTCCGACAACAAGCAGACCGCATACGCCCCTTTAGGAACGAGCTTGCTCGAGATGGCCGCACCGCCGAATGCCTGGCACACCGCGT
Organism: Pseudomonas chlororaphis; assembly: GCF_001921865.1. GTDB lineage: Bacteria > Pseudomonadota > Gammaproteobacteria > Pseudomonadales > Pseudomonadaceae > Aquipseudomonas > Aquipseudomonas chlororaphis_D. Next base: position 159,690 of record NZ_MSCT01000004.1, on the reverse strand, counting down.
CAGCGGGTTGGCTTGACGGTGACGGGCGCCTTGCCCGAACGCATCTGTTCGAGCAGCGGCGCGCACTGGTTCGGCTCGCCGCCGCTGGGCGCCACCAGCGCCAGCAAACCGGCCGCCGGCCCGGCGATCACCCCCAGCGCCAGCATGCCGGCGCCGCGCAACATCAGCGGCACGGCCTTGACCCCGGCGGACGGCTTGATGAACTTGCCCTGCACATACAGCGGCGAACGCAGGGAGAACAGACGCATGCCCTTGGACTCCGGGGTGATGGTCAGGTCCAGCTGTTCGCTGGCCATGTTCGCGGTGCCGTCGATGTAGATGATCGCGTTCTCGGTATCGAACACGAACAGGCGGCTGGTGGCCAGGCCGGTCTTGATGCCGAAGTCGGCGGCGGCGCAATTGATCTTCACTTCCTTGTCGCCAAACATCTTGCCGACCACATAGTTGCCGACGTTGAGCCCGGCGATTTCCATCAGGCTGCGGCTGATGGCACCGTCGTTGATCAGCATCTTCAAATCGCCGTTGGCAGTGCCGAGCAGTGCCGCTACCGAGTTGCCGCGTCCGGCGATATCGGCGTCGCCATTGAGCTCGCCGAAGCTGGTTTTCATCGGCTCGAAGGTCGGGAACAGTTGCTTGAGCTTGAAGTTGCGCGCGGTCAGCCGGGCCCGGCCTTCCATCGGCGTGGCCTGGCCGTTGAGGCGGATCTGCGCATCGAGCTTACCGCCGGCCACGCCGAAACGCAGGGGCTCCAGGCTCAGGCGGCCGTCGTCGAGCACCAGGTGGGTGTAGAGGTCGGTGAAGGGCAACTCGGCGCTGTGGACGATACGTTTGCCGGTGAACTCGACATCGGCATCCATATCGCGCCAGCGCTCGGTGCGGAACTCTTCCACCGGCAAGACCTTGTCCGCCGGCTGCTTGCTGTCACCGCCACGGGCTTTCTGCTTGGCATTGGAGTCGGCGCCGATCAGCGGCGCCAGGTCGCTGAACAGCAGTTGATTGGACACCAGCGCACCACTCAGCTTGGGCCGCGGCTGGCTGGCGGCGTAGGTCAGGTTGCCGTGGATGTCGCTGTCGCCGATCTTGCCGTTGAAGTCCTGATAGCTGAACGTCGCCCCGGCCGGATCGCGCAATTGTGCGGAGAGGTGGCCATCGGTGGCGTAGGCCGGCGAGTCCGGCAGGGTCACGCCGGTCAGCGGGTAGAGGTTGCCCAGGCTGCTGCCGGCCAGCTTCAGGCGCAGGTCGAGTGCGCCGAGGTTGAGCGGATCGGTCAGGGTGCCGGCCAGCTCGACGCGGGTGTCGCCGATCTTCGCCTGGGCCTGCAGCGGGAACGGCTTGGCCGCGTCCTGTAGTGCCAGCAGGCCACCGATCTTGCCGGAACCGCTCAGCGCCTGGCCGTGGTATTGGCCCTTGGCCTTGAAGGCAAAAGCATAGGACTGGGGTGCGGAGCCCTTCTCCAGGGCTTTTTTCGCTGCCTTGTCGCCGACGATGTCACTGAACGGAATCGGCTGGCCCAGCGGATCGACCAGCAGGTCGAGACGGGTTTTCAGGCTCTGGTCGTTGAGGGTGATATGGCCTTTGTCGAAACCGATGGCGCCGATGTCCACCACCCAGTTGGAGGGCTCGGCATCCGGGTCTTTCGGGTCGAACTGGAAGGTCCAGTTGGCGCGGCCGTCGGCCAGGCGCTCCAGGGCGGCGTTGGGCTCGGTGAGGTCGATGCGCGGGATGCTCACGCGCTGCGCCAGCAGGGCCAGGGGCGAAATACGCAATTCGACACGCTTGAGGCTGACCATCTGCGGCGCCTTGGACCACTCGGGGTTGCCCAGGGTCAGGTCTTCGGCCACTACATGCGGCCACGGCACCCAGGCGCGCCAGCCGCCCTCGTCGGGCTCACGCTGCCAGATCACCGCCAGGTTGCCGTTGATGGCGAAGGGGCGATGCAACTCTTCGGAGACTTTGGCGTTGAGGGGCGGCTTGATCCGGTTCCAATCGAAGAACGCGATGATCAGTACCAGCACGGCCAGCAGCAGGAAAACGCTACCGACGGTCCAGGCGAGAATTTTACGGGTGCGCGTCATTGCACGGAGCTCCTGGATACCTGACGGGCGCCTGGATAACGACGCCTCGATGAACTGCCGGGGTTGAAATCCACCGGTCATGAAAACTACGACTGACAAACGGCCCGCAGGTTTAACCCGAAGCCGCGAATCGACCACAAAAGCACGGATTTTTCTGACCAAAGCGCCAGCTTAGTGTTACCCCGCGCGCCCTTTTGCGAGGCGCCAATGGGTCGAAAATACCCACCACGGTGCAAAAACCATTCGCGGAAACGCCCGTTCTAGAGCCTTCGGGCGGAACAATCAATTCTGTTGATTATTACCATTGTGTTTATGAACTTTTATATCGATTTAGCGCGCGTAACATTGGCTCCGTACCCACTTTATCGCCCTCCCAAGGAGCAACCCATCATGAAACGCCAATTACTGCTCAGCCTGACCCTCTCGATCCTGGCCGCCAACGCTTTCGCCCTGCCAGCGGCCGAACAGGCTACCCCACAAGTCAAGGCCAGCACTTCGGTATTCACCCAGACCCTGGCGTCCGATGGCGGCGACCGCACCCCACAAGGCCAGACCCTGGCGTCCGACGGCGGCGACCGCACCCCACAAGGCCAAACCCTGGCGTCCGACGGTAGCGACCGTACCCCACAAGGCCAGACCCTGGCGTCCGACGGTGGCGACCGCACCCCACAAGGCCAGACCCTGGCTGCTGACGGCTTCGATCGCACTCCCCTGGGCCAAGCTGTAGCCGAAGGCGGCCGTGATCGCCTGGAAGAGAAAGGTCTGGTGTAAGACGGCAACGACCGTTTGGCCTAATGCAACCCAGCTGTGAGTCAAGCCTATGATGCCTTTACAGAAAAGCCCGGTCCCTGGATCGGGCTTTGTTTTTGCCTGAACCCCGCCTCCCCATCCTGCCCCGCCTCAAGCACGACGCCCTGCCAGGTTCGACGCCGGCAAAGTTGATTTGCTAGAGTGCGCCGCTCTCTCGATCAGAAAGCCAACCAGCCGATGCTGCCCCGCGCCGAACAGAAACAACAGACTCGCCACGCCTTGATGGACGCTGCCCGCCACCTGATGGAATGCGGCCGCGGATTCGGCAGCCTGAGCCTGCGCGAAGTAGCGAAGACCGCCGGCATCGTGCCGACCGGTTTCTACCGGCATTTTGCCGATATGGATCAACTCGGCCTGGAGCTGGTCAGCGAAGTCGGCCAGACCTTCCGCGCAACCATCCGCCTGGTGCGCCATAACGAATTCGTCATGGGCGGCATCATCGACGCCTCGGTGCGGATTTTCCTCGATGTGGTGGCGGCCAATCGCTCGCAGTTCCTGTTTCTCGCCCGCGAGCAGTACGGCGGTTCGCTGCCGGTGCGCCAGGCGATCGCCAGCCTGCGGGAAAACATCAGCGCCGACCTCGCCGCCGACCTGACCCTGATGCCCAAGCTGCAACACCTGAACATCGCCGACCTGACGGTGATGGCCGACCTGATCGTCAAAAGCGTGTTCGCCACCTTGCCGGACATCATCGATCCGCCCGCGCAAGCCCTGCCCGAACACCTCACGCCGCAGGCGAAAATCACCCAGCAACTGCGCTTCATCTTTATCGGCCTCAAGCACTGGCAGGGACTCGGCAGCACGGAATGAGCCCGTCGCGCCGCTGACACCGCACACCTCCCCGCACCTCCCGTCCACCCGCCATAGCCTGCGCTAGAGCGGCGCTTTGCCACGCCTCAAAAAAACGCACGGCGCACCAAGTCAGTGCTATAAATCAGGACAATCTCGGAATTTGTAACAAAATAAAACAGACGCCTGCCCCTTTTTCAGGCACTTGCCGTCTGTTTCCGATCAGACCGGGCGATTGGCAAGGCCCTTGCTCTACCCCTGCATCGCTCATAGCTGGAAGCCTTCACATGCTGGTGATTCATCGCAGAATCGAGCCGCAACCTGACTGGTCCGCCGAGTTGCACCTGACCTTCGAGGCCCGCAGCAAAAGCCGTTTGCGCTGTTTTAGTGCCGACGGCGAAGACGTCGGGCTGTTTCTGGAGCGTGGCCAGCCGCCGCTGCACGACGGCGAATGCCTGCAAGCCGAGGACGGGCGGATCGTACGGGTCTGCGCACGCCCGGAAACCCTGCTGCATGTCACCTGCCGCGATGCCTTCGAACTGACCCGCGCCGCCTATCACCTGGGCAACCGCCACGTCGCCCTGCAAGTCGGCGACGGCTGGCTGCGCCTGCTGGACGACTACGTGCTCAAGGCCATGCTCGAACAACTCGGCGCCAGCACCGCAACCATCGAGGCGCCGTTCCAGCCGGAACACGGTGCCTATGGCGGCGGCCACCATCATTCGCGCCACGGCGACGAAGACTTCAACTACCCGCCGCGCCTGCACCAGTTCGGCGTGCGCCCATGAATCCGGCCTGGGCCTTGCTGCGCCTGGCCAGTCCGCAACTGCCGATTGGCGGCTACAGCTATTCCCAGGGCCTGGAAATGGCCGTGGAACAATCCACCGTCAGCGACCCGCACAGCGCCCGGCGCTGGATCGGCGACCAGTTGCTGCTCAACCTCGCCCGCTTCGAGGCGCCGCTGTTGCTGGCCCATTGTCAGGCCGCGGCGGAGCAGGATTGGGCGCGCCTCTTGCGCTTGTGCGAGGAGCACCGCGCCAGCCGCGAAACCCGCGAACTGCATCAGGAAAGCCGGCAGATGGGCTATTCCCTGCACCAACTGCTGAACGGCCTGCCGGAGCTCGACGCGCCGGCCCGGGCCTTTCTCGAAAGTATCGCCGAGCCGCACCTGGCCCTGGGTTGGGCGCTGGCAGCGCGCGCCTGGCGAATCAGCCCGCAGGATGCCCTGGCCGCCTGGCTGTGGAGCTGGCTGGAAAACCAGTTGGCGGTGCTGATGAAAACCCTGCCCCTGGGCCAGCAGGCCGCCCAGCGCCTGACCAGCGAACTGCTGCCGCTGCTGCAACAGGCCCAGCAACAGGCCACGCACATCGATCCCGAACATTACGGCAGCGCCGCTTTCGGCCTGTCCCTGGCCTGCATGGCCCATGAGCGCCAATACAGCCGCCTGTTCCGTTCCTAGGGCTTTAAGTTAGTGCCTTTTATTTTGGAGAGTCACATGAACACACAACCTCTGCGCGTCGGTATCGGCGGCCCGGTGGGCTCCGGCAAGACCGCCCTGACCCTGGCCCTGTGCCTGGCCCTGCGCGAACGCTACAACCTGGCGGTGGTGACCAACGATATCTACACCCGCGAAGACGCCGACTTCCTGGTGCGCAACGAGGCCCTGGCGCCGGAGCGCATCATCGGCGTGGAAACCGGCGGCTGCCCGCACACGGCGATCCGCGAAGACGCCTCGATCAACCTCGAAGCGGTGGATCAACTGAACCGGCGCTTTCCCGGCCTCGACCTGATCCTGGTGGAGTCCGGCGGCGACAACCTGTCGGCGACCTTCAGCCCGGAACTGTCCGACCTGACCATTTACGTGATCGACGTGTCGGCCGGCGACAAGCTGCCGCGCAAGGGCGGCCCGGGCATCTGCAAGTCCGACCTGCTGGTGATCAACAAGATCGACCTGGCGCCCCTGGTCGGCGCGTCGCTGGAGATGATGAACAGCGACACCCAGCGCATGCGCGGCGGCAAGCCGTTCGTCTTCAGCAACCAGAAGACCGGCCAGGGCCTGGAGGAAATCATTGCCTTTATCGAACGCCAGGGCCTGCTGACCGCGGCCTGATCGCTATTTTCAACCTGCTCAACAAGGAAGCCCATCCATGACACTGCAACGCATTCTCGGCACCCTCGCCCTGCTGCTGACACCCGCCCTGGCCTTCGCCCATCCGGGCCACGGCGACAACGGCCTGATGGCCGGCATCAGCCACCCGATCGGCGGCCTCGACCACTTGCTGGCCATGGTCGCGGTCGGCCTGTGGGCCGCGCAGCAACAGGGCGCGGCACGCTGGGCACTGCCCTGCACGTTCGTCGGCACCATGCTGGTCGGCGGCGTGCTGGGCTTTGAAGGTTTGAACCTGCCGGCCCTGGAAAGTGGGATCGCCGCGTCGGTACTGGCCCTGGGCCTGGCCGTGGCCCTGGCGGTGCGCCCGCCGCTGAGCCTGGCGCTGGCCGCCACCGCGCTGTTCGCCCTGTTCCACGGCGTCGCCCACGGCCTGGAGCTGCCGGACATGTCCAGCCCCTGGGCCTACGCCGCCGGTTTCGTCGCCGCGACTGCGGCGCTGCACGCCGCTGGCTATGCGGTGGTACGCGTACTGCCCCAGGCCGCGGCACCGCTGGTGCGTGTGGCGGGTGCCGCGTCGGCCGCCACCGGCGTATGGCTGCTGGCAGGCTGACGCAACACCTGTAGGAGCGAAGCTTGCTCGCGATCCAGGCAACACGCAGTGTTGCCTGGAATGCATCGCGTGCATGCTTCGCGCCTCCCCTCCCACGGCCCCCACACCTTCTCTGCTACCATGTCGCGCATTCCACCCTGCCGTGACGACGCCAGCCAATGTCCAATGCTTCCACCTCCCCTTCCCTGTCTGAATCGACCGCCCTGTTTTCGGCCGCGCAGCAGCATTTTCACAGCGTGATCGTGCCGCTCTGGCAGGGACCTGGCTGGAACCCCGAGCTGGCGCTGCCCTTCGAGGCACTGGACGCCGACAACGCCCCGCTGGCGCCGCAACGGTACCGGGCCATGGCCTGCGCCCGGCAGCTGTACCTGTTTTCCAGCCTGATCGGCGACGCCCGCACCCCGCTCGCGGCGGAGCGGGCGGCGACGCTGTTCCGTTCCCTGCAACGGCACTTCCACGACGCCGAGCACGGCGGCTGGTTCTACAGCATCGATGCCCAGGGCGCGCCGCTGGACCGGCGCAAGGACCTCTACACCCACGCCTTCATCATCTTCGCCTGCGCCCATTACTGGGCCAGGGTCCGCGAGCCGCTGGTGGAGTCGGTGCTCAATGCCGCGCTAAAGGTGGTGACCGAGCGTTTCGCCAGCGACGACGGCCTGTACGAGGCGGTCCTCGCCGAGGATTGGTCGTCCCTGGCCAGCGGCCCCTTGCAGAACCCGCTGATGCACCTGGCCGAAGCCTTCCTCGCGACCCTGGCCGTGCGTGACGACGCCGCCGTGCGACACTCGCTGCTGGACCTGTGCGACGCCCTGCAACAGCGCTTCGTCGAGCCGCGGCACGGGGTGATGATGGAAAAACCCCTGGGCGCTGTGGATAACTGGTTCGAGCCGGGGCATCAGTTCGAGTGGTTTTTCCTGCTGCAATCCTCGTCCTTGTTGCGCAGCAGCCCCCTGCACGCCTCGTTGGAGCAAGCCTTTGCCCATGCCGAACAGGTTGGGGTGGACAGCCGCAGCGGCGCGGTGAGCGCCATGCTGGACATCGACGGCGGTGTGCTCGACGCCACCCAGCGTATCTGGGCCCAGGCCGAATACCTGCGCGCCCTGACCTTGCGCCCGGACAGCGCCGCGCGCCTGCAGCGCCAGTTGCAGGGGCTGCAACAACACTTCCTGCACGCCAAGGGCTGGAACGAGTGCCTGGACGCCAACGGCGTACTCAGCCGCCGGGACATGCCGTCGACCACGCCGTATCACCTGGCGACCTGTTATCTGGGCCTGGCTGAATACTTCGGCTGATCTTCCAGACACTATCGCGAGCAAGCTCGCTCCTACAAAGAAACAGGCATTCTCCTGTAGGAGCGAAGCTTGCTCGCGATCGAGCGCCTGCGCTCGGGGCTCAGAAATGCCTCAGGCAATCCACTTGCGGTCGCCGGTAAAGCTGATGGTCAGCCAGCGCGCGGCGTCGGCCTGGCCGAGGGCTGTGGATATCTCTTCGCGCAACGCATCCAGGGTCGCCACGCTGTGCAGCGGATATCCCGCTGGCAACACGATGTGGATCTCGATGAACCGCGCCCGGCCATGCTTCTGCACATACGAGATGTAGTCGGCGAAGCCGTGTCGTACCTTGGCCTCCTCCATCACCCCGCGGACCTTGTCGTCCAGCTGGTCCGGAGCGATGCCCAACACATCGCGCAGGGCCGGCCGGAGGATCTTGAATGCCGGCGGCAACATGCTCAGGGCCAACACGATCAGGATCAGCGGGTCGACATAAGCCGCCCATTCGCCGTGTCCGTACTGCTTGAGCAGCAAGGCCGTGACGAAACTGATCAACAGCCCCACCGAGAGCATGGCGTCCACCAGCCAACTGATGTTGTCGAACTGGATCAGCGACGACTTGAGCTTACGGTTGCGATGCCGGACGTAGAAGAAATAGCCGAACTCGACGACGGTGAACACCGCCGCGTAGACGATCACCAGCCCCAGCTCGATCTCGCGTCCGCCATTGATGATGCCGAACACGCCGTTGAGAAACGCGTAGATGGCGATCAGCAGCAGGAAGCTGCCCTCGATCAGCAGCACCATGGGTTCCAGGTGCCAGAAGCCGAACTGGAAGCGGTGGTTGCTTTCCTTGGCGATCAGCTTGGCGGTGATCAGCATCAGGACCTTGATGAAGGTCGCGATCAGCGAAAAAAATCCATCGAACAGGATGGATTGGGCGCCAGAAACAAAACCTGTGACGATCCCGGCGATCGCCACGGCGAACATCAGGATGGTCGATTGCTTGAGCAGTGCCTGCTCACCTCGGTTACTCACGATTCCTCCTATCGAACTTCAAAAACGCCGCCTCGTGTGAGGCGGCGGCGAAATTTCCGGCGGGGATTCTAACCTGTCAGGGCTGACCACAAGCTGAAACGACTCAGCTTATGTGTATCCGAGTACAACTGTAGCCGCTGTCGAGCTCGCGAAGCGGTGGCCGGGCAATCCGTATCAGCCCTTGTTGCGCTCGATGGCGAAGCCGGCCCAGGTCTGGCTGACCGGCATCAGTTCCAGGCTGTTGATATTGACGTGGGCCGGGGTGTTGAGCACCCAGAAAATGGTATCGGCGATGTCCTGCGGCTGGATCGGCTCGGCACCGGCGTAGGTGGCGTCGTAACGCTCCTGGTCGCCCTTGAAGCGCACCAGGGAGAACTCGCTTTCGCACAGGCCCGGCTCAATGTTGGTCACCCGTACCCCGGTGCCTTGCAGGTCGCAACGCAGGTTCAGGGAGAACTGTTTGACGAACGCCTTGCTCGCGCCATACACGTGGCTACCCGGGTACGGGTAGTTGCCGGCGATGGAACCCAGGTTGACGATGCCGGCGCCGCGGCCGTGGGCGATCAGCCGGGGCAGCAACAGGCGGGTGCTGTACATCAGGCCCTTGATGTTGGTGTCGACCATGGTGTCCCAGTCGTCCAGGTCGCACTTGGGCGCCGGATCGACGCCCAGGGCCAGGCCGGCGTTGTTGATCAGCCCGCGCAGCTTGGCGAAGGACGGCGGCAGGTTGGCAATGGCGGCTTCCATGGCCTTGCGGTCACGCACATCGAGCACCAGGCCGTGCACTTCGGTCTGCTTCGACAATTCGGCGCACAGCGCGTCGAGACGATCCTGGCGACGTCCGGTAAGCACCAGCGACCAGCCGGCCTCGGCAAAACGACGGGCACAAGCTTCGCCAAAACCGGAGGTCGCGCCGGTGATAAACAGGGTGGAAGTCATGGTGTTCTCCTTGCTGGGCGTCGAGCCGCCGTGGAAATAGAAAATCGTTTCGCAGCATGCCCGGCCTGAATCGCAGCGGCAACCGGAGGTTGTTCCGCTGGAATGAATACCGCCTGTCCTTGTAGCCGCTGCCGCAGGCTGCGATCGACCTCGAAGAGGGCGTGCTCTTCGAGATCGCTGAAGGCCCTGCGGGCCTTATCGCAGCCTGCGGCAGCGGCTACAGGTGGCGCGCTGTACAAAAAACGCTCAACCCACGCAAAGCCCCGGCCCTTCTGGCCTGTAGCCATATGCACGCACCTTATCCACAGTCCGGTCCACAGTCTTTGGGGGCAAGTGCAAAAAGCTGCACGCCGCTGTCCACAGGGCCTGCAGGCGGTTTTAGAAAGTTTTTTGCTTGACCCGGGCAACGCGTCCATGCCGCACGCCCCGCCCCAGGTGACCGGGCGGTCAACCATGGGATGGCGTCAAGCCAGTAACTACGCCGCCTGGGCGACTCTTTCCAGAGTTTAATCACAGACTTATCCACAGGCTTGTCCAGGCTGTTTCCAGCCCTGGGCTGCGACAATAAAAAGGTTGACAAGTACAGCTCGCGGTTCGGCAAAACAGCCTGATCAAAAAACAACCACACGTCTGCAAGCCACGCGGTTCAAGGCATGCAGCCAGCTACTCCCACGTTACCCACAGCCCGCTCCACAGCAAACGGGGACAAGTCAAAAGCCTGGTAAAACAACTATTTGCAGCGGCTTTATGTCGCGTTTCGCGAGCTTGCGCTGAAGGTTTTCCACAATTTCCGCTGTCAGCTGTGGACAAGGCCATTTATTCCTCCTTTCCTGTAGGAGCGTCGACCGGCTGCTCCTACAGAGAGGGGATTGCAAGGATCGGGTGTGGATAAAAAAATGCCCCGGCGGCGCGGGCCGGCGGGGCATTTTTTATCCACAACAGACCGCTAGTGGCCGCCAAGATAAGCGTTGCGCACCTCCTCGTTGACCAGCAGCTCCTTGCCGGTGCCGCTCAGGCGAATCTCGCCGTTGACCATGACATAGGCCCGGTCCGACAGCTTCAGCGCGTGGTTGGCGTTCTGCTCGACCAGGAAGATGGTCATGCCGGTGGCCGCCAGTTCGCGCAGGGTGGCGAAAATCTGCTTCACCACGATCGGCGCCAGCCCCAGGCTCGGTTCGTCGAGCAACAGCAGCTTGGGACGGCTCATCAATGCCCGGGCGATGGCGAGCATCTGCTGCTCGCCGCCGGACATGGTCATGGCCCGCTGGGTCCGGCGCTCCTTGAGCCGCGGGAACAGCTCAAACATGCGCTGCATGTCTTCGCTGGCGTACTTGTCGCCGATGGGGATGGTGCCCATCAGCAGGTTTTCCTCCACCGTCATGTCCGGAAACACCCGCCGCCCTTCCGGCGACTGGGCGATGCCGTTGGAGGCGATGTAGTGCGAGGACTTGTGGGTGATGTCCACGCCGCGGTAGAGGATCTGCCCGGACTCGGCCCGCGGCTGGCCGAAGATCGACATCAGCAGCGTGGACTTGCCGGCGCCGTTGGAGCCGATCAGGCTCACGGTTTCCCCTTCGTTGATGTGCAGCGAGACTTTCTTCAGGGCCTGGATCGGCCCGTAGTACACGTCCAGGTCCTTGAGCTCGAGGATAGGTCCAGTCGTCATGCCAGCTCCTCTTCGTCCGCACCCAGGTAGGCGGCAATCACTTTCGGATCGTTGCGGATCGCTTCGGGCCCGCCCTCGGCGATCACGTTGCCGTGGTCGAGTACCACGATATGGTCGGAAATACTCATCACCATGCCCATGTCATGTTCGATCAGCACCACGGTCAGGTCGTGCTCGTCGCGCAGCAGCCGGATCATCGCGCTGAGCGCTTCGGTTTCCTGGGGGTTGAGGCCGGCGGCCGGTTCGTCGAGGCAGATGATCTGCGGCCGGGTGCACATGGCCCGGGCGATCTCCAGGCGCCGTTGCTGGCCGTAGGACAACTCGCCGGCCAGGCGGTTGGCGCAGTCCACCAGGTCCACCACTTCCAGCCAGTAGAAGGCGTGGTCCAGCGCATCGCTTTCAGCCTTGCGGTAACCCTTGGTATTAAGGATGCCGGCCAGCAGGTTGCGGTTGACCCACATGTGCTGGGCCACCAGCAGGTTCTCCAGCACCGACATTTCCTTGAACAGGCGAATGTTCTGGAAGGTCCGCGCCAGGCCCGCCCGGTTCACCAGGTGGGTGCCGCCGAACATCTTGTAGAACAGCCGGCTGGCGAAACGCCTTGGCGAGACAAAGTCGCTCGCGCGAAACGGCTCGCCCAGCAGCTTGATGACATTGGTCGGCGTACCGCGGGTATTGAGGGCGATATGCCCGCCCGTGGCCTTGTAGAAACCGGTCAGGCAGTTGAACACCGTGGTCTTGCCAGCGCCGTTGGGGCCGATCAGGGCGAAGATCGAATTGCGTTTGACCTGCAGGCTGACGTCGCTCAGGGCCTTGATGCCACCGAAGTGCATCATCAGGTTCTCTACCTTCAGGATGACTTCATCGCTCATGACGCGCTCCTCTCGGTCATGGCGCCCTTGCGCGGGGTCACGCCAGTACGGCTGATACGAATCAGGCCGCGGGGTCGCCAGATCATCATCAGCACCATGAGGATGCCGAACAGCAGCACCCGGTACTCGGAGAAGCTGCGCAGCAACTCCGGCGCCACGGTCAGCACGAACGCCGCGATCACCACGCCCACGGTCGACCCCATGCCGCCCAGGACCACGATGGCGAGGATCAGCGCCGACTCGAAGAAGGTGAAGGACGAAGGGTTCACGAAGCCCTGGTAGCTGGCGAAGAACACCCCGGCCAGGCCCGCGGTGGACGCGCCGATGGTGAACGCCGAGAGCTTGACCAGCACATGGTTCAAGCCCATGGCGCGGCACGCGATCTCGTCTTCACGCAGCGCTTCCCAGGCTCGGCCGACCGGCATGCGGGTCAGGCGATGCTTGATGTAGAGCACCAGCAGCACAACGATGAACAGCACGATGTAGATGAACAGGAACTTCAGGTTGGGGTTGTATTCCAGGCCGAAGAACTCATGGAACGGCACCCCGCCATCCTTCGCCCGCCGCCCGAACTCCAGGCCGAAAAAGGTCGGCGACGGCACCGGCATGCCGTTCGGGCCGCCGGTGAAGGACAACCAGTTGTTGAGGATCAGGCGGATGATCTCGCCGAAACCCAGGGTCACGATGGCCAGGTAGTCGCCGTGCATGCGCAACACCGGGAAACCGAGGATGCACCCCGCCAGCGCCGCGGCGATGGCCGCCAGCGGCAGCACGCTCCAGAAGCCCAGGCCGAGGTACTGGTAACCCAGGGCCAGGCCGTAGGCGCCGATGGCGTAGAACGCCACGTAGCCCAGGTCGAGCAGCCCGGCCAGGCCGACCACGATGTTCAGGCCGAGGCCGAGCAGCACGTAGATCAGGCCGAGGATGACCACGGTCAACAGATACTTGTTGGCGAAGAACGGGAAGACGATAGCGATCACGATCAGCGCCGGGATGATCCAGCGCAGCCGCGACTTGTAGTCGGGCGGCCGCACATGCACGCCGGAGCCGGTGCTTTCGAAGCCCTGGAGGATCTTCAACCCCTTGGGCGTCTGCAGGAACAGGCTCAAGGCGAAACGGCCGGCCATCACGATCGCCACCAGCCAGCCGACGCGAGCCGGTTGCAGGTTGAAGCTGTAGCCATCCAGGACCACGCCCACGATAGGGCCGAACACGATCAGCGAGATCAGCCCCGCCAGCACGGCGTCGATGACGCTCTTTTTGATATCAATCGGTTTATTGGCAGCAGACATACTTATACCTTCGCCACGAGTGGGCGACCCAGCAGGCCTTGGGGACGGAAGATCAGAATCAGCACCAGCAGCGAGAAACTGAACACGTCTTTGTAGTCGGAGTTGATCAGACCGGAGAACAGCGACTCGGAGATCCCGAGGATGATCCCGCCGAGCATCGCCCCGGGCAGCGAACCGATGCCGCCGAGCACGGCCGCGGTGAACGCCTTGATGCCGATGACGAAGCCGGCATAGAAGTCGAACGTGCCGTAGTTCATGGTGATCAGTACGCCGGCCAGCGCGGCCATGGCGGCGCCGATGATGAACACGTAGGAAATCACCCGGTCGGTGTTGATCCCGAGGATCGAGGCCATCTTGCGGTCTTGCTGGGTAGCCCGGCACATGCGACCGAGCTTGGTGTACTTGATGATGTAGGTAAGCAACGCCATGCCGGCGAAAGCCGCCACCAGGATGAAGATCTTGGTGTAGGTGAGCTGGACGAAACCGGTCCCGATGTCGACCTTCCAGGCGCCGGCCAGCAGCGTCGGCACACCTTGTTGCTTGGCGCCCTGGCTGATCTGCGCGTAGTTCTGCAGGATCAGCGAGATCCCGATGGCGCTGATCAGCGGCGCCAGGCGGGTGGAGTTGCGCAGGGGCTTGTAGGCGACGCGCTCGATGACCCAGCCATAGATCCCCGTCACGACGACGGTGAAGACCAGGGTACCGAGAATGAGCAGCGGGAAGGATTCGATGCCGAAATAGGCCAGCAGAGCGAGACTGATTGCCGCGAGGTAAGCGGAAATCATGTAAACCTCGCCATGGGCGAAGTTGATCATGCCGATGATGCCATAGACCATTGTGTAGCCGATGGCGATCAGACCATAGACCGACCCGAGGGTCAGCCCATTGATCAGTTGCTGCAGGAAAATACCATCCATAACGCAATCTCACGCAGTTGAGAGACTGCACACCTCGGATACGACGGCCTGGGGTTCAACCACCCGCGCAACACAACAGTTGTGCAGCTCTACGAGAAAAGACAGGTACTGCACGGACACGCAAGCGGCAGGCCCGCGCCCTCCCCCTTGAAGGCAGGAGGGTCGGCCTGCTCAAGCGCTCATGTCACTTCTGTTTTTCCAGCTGGTGGTATTTGCCGTCCTTGTCCCACTGGTAAACCACGTAGTCGGAAATCTTCAGGTCGCCCTTGGCGTCCCAGGTCTTCTCGCCCATCACAGTCTTGACCGGGTTGGCCTTGAGCCACTTGGCGGCATCTTCGCCCTTGTTGGATTTGGCGCCGCCGAAGCCCGCGGCCAGGGCCTGGATCGAGGCATAGGCGTACAGGGTGTAGCCCTCAGGCTCGGTGCCGGCCTTGCGGAAGGCATCGACCACAGTCTTGCTGTCCGGCAGCAGGCGCGGGTCGGCGCCGAAGGTCATGTACACGCCCTCGACGTATTGCGGACCGCCAGCGGTGGTCACCAGTTCGTCGGTGACGATGCCGTCGTCGGACATGAACTTGACGTCTTTGAGGCCCTGCTCGCGCAGTTGGCGAACCAGCGGGCCGGCTTCCGGGTGCAGGCCGCCGAAGTAGACGACGTCGGCGCCGGCGGCGCGGATCTTGGTGACCACGGCGCTGAAGTCTTTCTCGCCGCGGGTCAGGCCTTCGTACAGCACCGGGGTGACGCCGCGCTTGGTCAGTTGGGCCTTGGTGGCATCCGCCAGGCCCTGGCCGTAGGTGTCCTTGTCGTGCAGCACCACGACTTTCTTGCCCTTGAGCACATCGACGATGTAGTCGCCGGCAACGATGCCCTGCTGGTCGTCGCGCCCGCACATGCGGAACATCGCGGAGAGGCCGCGCTCGGTGACCTGCGGGTTGGTGGAGCCCGGGGTGATGGCGATCACGCCCGCGTCGCTGTAAACCTCGGAAGCCGGGATGGTCGACGACGAGCAGAAGTGACCGACCACGCCGGCGACCTTGTCCTGGTCGACCAGACGGTTGGCCACGGCCACGGCCTGTTTCGGCTCGCACGCGTCGTCGCCCTTGACCAGGACGATCTTCTCGCCATTGACCCCGCCCTTGGCGTTGATCTCGTCAGCCGCTGCCTGTGCACCCTTCATGTACTGCTCGCCAAATGCCGCGTTGGCACCTGTCATGGGACCCGCTACGCCGATCTTGAGGTCGGCCTGAGCAAACGCAGAAACACCCAACGCAGCTGCCACTGCGAGGGCCAGAAAGCCTTTCTTGTAAAACGTCTGGGACATGAGGTGGTGCTCCAAGGTTTTTTAGTTGGCACTGCGACTTCACCGAATGCTCAGAGCAAGGGCCGTGCCATTGGTTTTTTATTCTGAAAAAAGTCGCTCTTTTATTGTTATTTCGACTGTTTCGAGCCCTTTTTCATTGGGCGTGCAACCGTCTAAACCGCGGAAGGTGAAACCCTGCAAAACATCAGGCGCAACCAGCCCGCGCCATCATTGCAACCGCGGTGCAAATCAACGTGCAACCAGCCTGTAACAGCCTGCGTAACCGAACTGCACACTGCTGGTGCAGGACTGCTACGCCCCGCACCACTACAGGCTAGTCGCTGCGCTGAAAAGCGCCGCATCCAGCAACATCTTTCCTCTGTCAGATCACAATCCGCAGGCACTGGCCCGCGTGATACAGCGAGAATCCGGCCTCGTACAGGCAGCTGCGCAAGCCCACGCCGGCCAGGGGCTGCATGGGGGCGAAGGGAATCGGCAGCGCTTGAGGATTTCCGTTACACAGGTAATCGGCGAAGGCCTTGCCGACTACCGTGCCCGTAGTCACGCCCCGGCCGTTGTAGCCGGTGACCGCCACTAAACCGGGCGCTGGCTCGAACAGGCGCATCAGGTGGTCGGGGGTAAAGGCAATGCAGCCGGTCCAGGTGCATTCCCATTCCACCGCCTTCAGGTAGGGGAAGTAATGCTGCTGCACCCGGTCGGCCCAGGCCTTGAGGAACCAGGCCGGTTTCTGGTTGCCGTTGCCCAGGCTGCCCAGCAACAGGCGGCCGTCGGCGTCGCGGCGGATGCTGCTGAGCACCTGGCGGGTGTCCCAGGAACCCTGGCCGCCCGGCAGGATCCGCTGCGCCGCGTCGTCGGTCAGCGGTTGGGAGGCGACCTGATAGTAGTAGCCGGGGAAGAAATTGCGCCGCAGTTCGGTCCAGTCGCCCTCGGTGTAGGCGTTGGAGGCGATCACCACTTGCTCGGCCAGCACCGAGCCCTGCGCCGTCTGCACCGACCAGCGCTGGCCCTGGCGCTCAAGGCGGCTCACCGGCGAATGGTCGAACAGTTGGCCGCCGAGATCGACCGCGGCCTTGGCCAGGCCACTGACATACGCCATCGGGTTGAGCGTGCCGGCCCGGCGGTCGAGCAAGGCGGCGGCGATCTTCTGGGTTCCCGTGGCCGCTTCGCAGGCCGCGCCGGTCAACAGTTCGACCGGCGCGCCGCGACGTTTCCATTGTGCTTCGCGGCTGCGCAGGTCGGCCTCGCCGCGGGCGTTGTGCGCCATGTGCAAGGTGCCCTCGCGGCGCAGCTGGCAGTCGATGCGGTATTTGTCGACCAGGCTGAACACCAGGGCCGGCGCGGCCCCCAGCATGCGGTTGAGCTGGCTGCCGACCGCCTCGCCGAAACCGGCTTCGATCTCGTCCGGGGGGATCCACATCCCGGCATTGACCAGCCCGACATTGCGCCCCGAACCGCCGTGGCCGGTGCGATGGGCTTCCAGCACACAGACCCGCTTGCCCTGCTCCAGCAGGTGCACGGCGGCCGACAGGCCGGTAAACCCGGCGCCGATCACGCAGACGTCCACCGTGACCTCGCCCCTGAGCGGTGTGCTGTCAGGCCTTTGCGGCGTCAGTTTTTCCCATAAGCATTCTTCGCGTAACGGCATTGCCAGACTCCGAAATCAACGAACCACAGACCATGAACCAGCACCTCCGCTGTAGGGCGCATTCAATGCCGATCAGTCGAAGGTAATACCCTGGGCCAGCGGCAACTCCAGCGAGTAGTTCACGGTATTGGTCTGCCGGCGCATGTAGGCGCGCCAGGCATCGGAACCGGATTCGCGACCGCCGCCGGTTTCCTTCTCGCCGCCGAACGCGCCGCCGATTTCCGCGCCACTCGGGCCAATGTTGACGTTGGCGATACCGCAGTCGCTGCCCACCGCTGACATGAACTGCTCGGCTTCGCGCACATCGGTGGTGAAGATGCAGGACGACAGGCCTTGCGGCACGGCGTTGTTCAAGCGCAGCGCCTCGGCGAAATCGCTGTAGCCGACCACATAGAGAATCGGCGCGAAGGTCTCGCTGCACACCACGTCGCTCTGCTCCGGCATCTCGACGATCGCTGGCGACACGTAATAGGCGTTGGGGAACTGGTCCTGCAACTGACGCTGGCCGCCGAACACCCGGCCGCCTTCGCTCAGGGCCTGCTCCAGCGCGTCCTGCATGTTGTCGAAACTGTGCTTGTCGATCAGCGGGCCGATCAGGTTGCCTTGCAACGGATGGCCGATACGCACCTTGGAATAGGCGGCCTTGAGCCGGGTGACGATTTCTTCCTTCACCGACTCGTGGGCAATCAGTCGGCGCAACGTCGTGCAGCGCTGGCCGGCGGTGCCGACGGCGCTGAACAGGATGGCGCGCACGGCCATGTCCAGGTCGGCGCTCGGGCCCAGAATCATCGCGTTGTTGCCGCCCAGTTCGAGGATGCTGCGGGCGAACCGTGCGGCGACTTTCGGCGCCACTTCGCGGCCCATGCGGGTGCTGCCGGTGGCGCTGATCAGGGCCACGCGCGGATCGTCCACCAGCGCTGCGCCGGCGTCGCGGCCGCCGATGATCACCTGGCTCAGGTAGTCGGGGGCGTCGCTGAAGTTCTTCAATACACGCTCGAACAGCGCCTGGCAGGCCAGCGCGGTCAGCGGGGTCTTTTCCGAAGGTTTCCAGATCACCGGGTTGCCGCAGACCAGCGCCAGGGTGGTGTTCCAGGCCCAGACCGCGACCGGGAAGTTGAACGCGCTGATCACCCCGACGACACCCAGCGGGTGCCAGGTTTCGCGCATATGGTGGCCTGGACGCTCGGAGGCGATGGTCAGGCCGTACAGCTGGCGCGACAGGCCGACCGCGAAGTCGCAGATGTCGATCATTTCCTGCACTTCGCCCAGGCCTTCCTGGGTGATCTTGCCGGCTTCCCAGGACACCAGCTCGCCCAGGTCGGCCTTGTATTCGCGCAACACTTCGCCGAACTGGCGCACCAACTCGCCGCGGCGCGGCGCCGGCACCTTGCGCCACAGCGCGAACGCATGCTCCGCGCGACTGACCTGCTGCTCCACCTCGGCCGCGCCCTGCCAGTTCACCAGGCCGATGCGGCTGCCGTCGATCGGCGAATGCACGGGCTGCGTGCCCGACTGATACAGGGCCGGGTTCACACCGAGACGATCAAGCAATGCGGCAACCATGGGTCACTCCTTACAAATGGACAGCAAAAGTCGTAGCTGCGGACACAGCCATTCAGGACTGTAGTTGTAGCCGGCCCGAGACTTGCCAACAAACGACGATTAGGCGAGATATCATTCCGTTTATTCATGCTGCGCAGGCGGCAGCCGAGACAAGAACAAGGAACCCTCGATGCTGAATAAACGCTACCTGCCCTCGATCACCGCCCTGCAGTGTTTCGAGGCCGTCACCCGGCACCTGAGCTTCACCCGCGCCGCCGAAGAGCTGAACCTGACCCAGAGCGCGGTCAGCAAGCAGGTCGCGCAGCTCGAAGAGCTCTTGCAGCACCTGCTGTTTCGCCGGGTGCGCCGGCGCCTGCAACTGACCCCGGCCGGCGACCTGTACCTGGTGGAAGTGCGCAAGATCCTCTCGCAGATCGAGATGTCGACCCACTACCTGCGCTCCTACGGCGGCGAGACCGAAGTCTTGCGCGTGTCCACCCCCTCGACCTTCGGCGCGCGCTGGTTGGTGCCGCGTCTCAAGGGCTGGCGCATGCGCCACCCGCAGATCCATCTGGACCTGTGCAACGAGCAGGAAGCCGACGACCTGCTCCAGGGCCGCAGCGACATGGCGTTCTATTTCGGCCAGGGTTCGCGCCCCGGCACCGAGTGCCTGAAGCTGTTCGGCGAAGAACTGGTGGCGGTCTGCGCCCCCGGCAGCCTGCCGGATACGCCGTTCACCGAGCCGACGCAACTGGCCGAGCTGGTCTTGTTGCAACTGGCCTCGCGCCCCCAGGCCTGGCACGACTGGTTCGACAGCCAGGGCTACCACACCGAACACAGCTATCACGGCCCGCGCTTCGAAACCTTCTACATGTGCATCCGCGCCGCCCAGGTCGGCTGCGGCGTGGCCCTGCTGCCGCGGTTCCTGGTGGAAGAAGAACTGGCCGAGGGCAAGCTGGTGCTCGCCTGGAACCACGCCATGCCCAGCCGCGACGCCTACTACCTGGCCTACCCGGAACACGCGGCCGAAGTGCCCAAGGTGCGGGATTTCATCCGCTGGATGCTGGAGCAGATCGACAGCCCCGCGGCGCCCTGACAGGCGCCATCGCGAGTAAGCTCGCTCCTACAGGGGGCAACATGATCCTTGTAGGAGCGAGCGGGCGGCGAACCGTCTTGCTCGCGACAGGGCCAAAGAGCCCAAGCAAAAAACGCTGGCAAAACCCTCGATGGATATGCGCCACTACTGCCTTCACTGAAAAAGCTGCAAAGCCGCGCCCTTTAGCGCGGCCAGCCTGGAGATTCCCGTTATGAGCGAGAGTGTGTTTGCCGATCGCATCGTGCAGAACCTGCTCGACACCGACTTCTACAAATTGACCATGATGCAGGCGGTGCTGCACAACTACCCCAACGTGGAAGTCGAATGGGAATTCCGCTGCCGCAACAGCGAAGACCTGCGCCCTTACCTCGCGGAGATCCGCTATCAGTTCGAGCGCCTGGCCGACCTGAGCCTGAGCCCCGATCAACTGGGTTTCCTTGAGCGCATCAGTTTCCTGAAGCCGGATTTCCTGCGTTTTCTCGGGCTGTTCCGCTTCAATCTGCGCTACGTCCATACCGGCATCGAGAACGGCGAGCTGTTTATCCGCCTGCGTGGGCCGTGGCTGCATGTGATTCTGTTCGAGGTGCCGATGCTGGCGATCGTCAGCGAGGTGCGCAACCGCTATCGCTACCGCGAGACCGTCCTGGAACAGGCCCGCGAACAGCTGTACCGCAAATTCGACTGGCTGACCGCCAACGCCAGCGCCGATGAATTGTCGCAGTTGCAGGTGGCCGATTTCGGCACCCGCCGGCGCTTCTCGTACCGGGTCCAGGAAGAAGTGGTGAGCGTGCTCAAGCATGACTTCCCCGGGCGTTTCGTCGGCACCAGCAACGTGCACCTGTCCCGCGAACTGGACATGAAACCCCTGGGCACCATGGCCCATGAATGGATCATGGCCCACCAGCAACTGGGGCCGCGGCTGATCGACAGCCAGATCGCCGCCCTCGACTGCTGGGTCCGCGAATACCGCGGCCTGCTGGGGATCGCCCTGACCGACTGCATCACCACCGACGCCTTCCTCAACGATTTCGATCTGTACTTCGCCAAGCTGTTCGACGGTCTGCGCCACGACTCGGGGGATCCGATCGTCTGGGCGGAAAAAGCCATCGCTCGCTACCTCAAGCTGGGGATCGAGCCGATGAGCAAGACCCTGGTGTTCTCCGACAGCCTGACGCTGCCCAAGTCGCTGGAGATCTTTCGCGCGCTGCTCGGCCGGATCAACGTCAGCTTCGGTATCGGCACCAACCTGACGTGCGATATTCCCGGTGTCGAGCCGATGAGCATCGTGCTTAAAATGACCGCCTGCAATGGCCAGCCCGTCGCCAAGATCTCCGACGAAGCGGGCAAGACCCATTGCACGGATCCCAACTTCGTCGCTTATCTGCGCCACGTTTTCCAAGTACCTGCCGCCCTTTCTGGCACATCAAGCAAGGAGTGAATCATGCAAGCCGTACAGCGTGAGATTGCTGAACAGCTCAAGGTCCAACCGCCTTTCAAGGACCAGGCCGATCTCGAGGCGGAAGTCGCCCGGCGGGTCGCCTTCATCCAGAAATGCCTGCTCGATTCCGGGCTCAAGTCCCTGGTGCTGGGCATCAGCGGCGGCGTCGACTCGCTGACCGCCGGCCTGCTGGCCCAGCGCGCAATGCGCGAACTGCGCGAGAGCAGCGGCGATGCTAGCTATCGCTTCATCGCCGTGCGCCTGCCCTACGACGTGCAGTTCGACGAACATGACGCCCAGGCCTCGGTGGATTTCATCGAACCCGACGAGCGCCATACCGTGAACATCGGCCCCGCGGTCAAGTCCCTGGCCAATGAAGTGGCGGCCTTCGAGGGCCATCAGGCGGTGGCGCGGGACTTCGTCCTCGGCAACACCAAGGCGCGCATGCGCATGGTCGCGCAGTACACCATCGCCGGCGCCGCCCACGGCCTGGTGATCGGCACCGACCATGCCGCCGAAGCGGTGATGGGCTTCTTCACCAAGTTCGGCGACGGCGCCTGCGACCTGGCGCCGCTGAGTGGCCTGGTGAAAAACCAGGTACGGGCCATTGCCCGGCATTTTGGCGCGCCGGAATCGCTGGTGGAGAAGATCCCCACCGCCGACCTGGAAGACCTGTCGCCCGGCAAGCCGGACGAGGCCTCCCACGGCGTGACCTATACCGAGATCGATGCCTTCCTGCACGGCCAGCCGGTGCGCGAAGAAGCGTTCAAGATCATCTGCAACACCTACAACAAGACCCACCACAAGCGGGTGATGCCGTTCGCGCCTTGAGGTGACGGAGGCCATGCAAAAGCCCGCCGGGGGAAGCCCTCGGCGGGCTTTTTGTTTTGGGGGTGGCTGGGCGGACGCTATCGCGAGCAAGCTCGCTCCTACAGAGGGCAGCGAGCGCCCTGTAGGAGCGAGCGGGCGGCGATCCGTCTTGCTCGCGATGAACGATGGCGCGGACTGTCTGCCCGCCCACAAAAAAGCGCCCCGAAGGGCGCTTTTTCATCACACGGGATCAACCGATCACTTCAGCACCACGGCGCCTTTCATCATCGAGTTGTGGCCCGGGAACGAGCAGAAGAACTCGTAGCTTTCGCCAGCGGTCAGCTTCGATACGTCGAAAGTCACCGAGTCTTTCTCGCCAGCGCCGATGATCTTGGTATGGGCGATGACGCGAGTGTCGCCTTCTTTCAGGTAGTTCTTGTCGATGCCGGCAGCCATGCCATCGGTGGCGATAGCGGCCATGTCCGCGCTTTTGCTCAGCACCCAGTTATGGCCCATGACGTTCTTCGGCAGGCTGCCGGAGTGGGTCAGGTTCACGGTGAAGGTCTTGCAGCTCTTGTCGATGGTGATTTCCTTCGTGTTGAAGGACATCTGGTCGGTGGAGTCGACATCGACCTTGCATTCGGCGGCCATCAGCTGGCTGCTGGCCAGTGTCAACAGGGATACCGCGACGAGTTTGGCAAACATGGTGAATCTCCAAGGCAGGGTTAACAAAATCCATCTGAAATCCATGGGGGTGAAGACTGCCTGAATTTTTCGCAAGTTCCTATGATTTACATCAAGAAATTGTATACAACTTTGCGCTATCGACCTGATCGAGAGAATCAAACAGCCTGTGGCCGGCTCCGGGCCTATGCTCGGCGCACCTCACCAACGGAGTGTCCGCCATGCACCTCAACAGCCTGTTCCGCAGCTTGCTCGCCGCCTACGCCTGTGGCGCCAGCGGTACCTACGAGAACCCCACGCGCGAGGATTGACCCTTGGAGCGCGCCCGGCCAGCCATTACTCTGTGTGCCTCACCGACCCCGGAGCAAGGCATGCCTTTAACATCTGTCTGTGTATTCTGCGGTGCCAGCACCGGCACCCACCCGGCTTACCGCGAAGCGGCGCAGGCCCTCGGCCGCCAGCTGGCCGAGCGCAAGCTGACCCTGGTCTACGGCGGTGGCGCCGTCGGCCTGATGGGCATCGTCGCCGACGCGGCCCTGGCGGCCGGCGGCGAAGTCATCGGCATCATTCCCCAGAGCCTCAAGGACAAGGAAATCGGCCACCCGGGGCTGACACGCCTGGAAGTGGTCGACGGCATGCACGCGCGCAAGGCGCGCATGGCCGAGCTGAGCGACGCCTTTATCGCACTGCCGGGCGGCCTGGGCACGCTTGAAGAACTGTTCGAGGTCTGGACCTGGGGCCAGTTGGGTTACCACGCCAAACCGCTGGGCTTGCTGGAGGTGAATGGCTTCTACGAAAAACTCACGGGTTTTCTCGATCATATCGTCGGCGAAGGCTTCGTCCGCGCTCCGCACCGTGACATGCTGCAAGTGAGCGAGTCGCCGCAGGATCTGCTGGCTGCGCTGGAGTCCTGGCAACCCACGGTAGTGCCAAAATGGGTCGATCAGAAACCCGACTAACCACCAAACTCCGATAACCGGCAGAATACGCGCCGCTCAACCTCACCTTCGACCCCAGAGGATCGCCCATGGCCAAACCCAATTACTCCTTCGCCAAACGTCAACGCGACCTGGCAAAGGAGCAGAAGAAAGAGGAAAAGCTGCAACGCAAGAAAGCCGCCGCCGAAGAAGCCAGCGCCCCGAGCCCGGATGCGGAAGGTGACGTGGCCGTCGACGACGCAGCAGACGATCAGGCTCCCCGGGCCTGAGACCCGCCGGGCCCGACTCCGATCAGGCCTTCAAGGATCTGTGTCCAGGGCCGGCATTCCACTGCTGGCCCTCACAGCCCCAAAGCTTTGACAATCGACTCGCGATACCCCCGCGGCAAATTGGCCGGCAATTCGTCCGCGGCGAACAGGCCGATTGCCTTGTGCTCATGGCTGACGGTCGGCACGAAACCACCCATCAGCCGGCAGCGATAGGTCGAAATGAACACGTGCTTGCCGGGGATAA
Source organism: Pseudomonas chlororaphis (assembly GCF_001921865.1). Classification (GTDB taxonomy): domain Bacteria; phylum Pseudomonadota; class Gammaproteobacteria; order Pseudomonadales; family Pseudomonadaceae; genus Aquipseudomonas; species Aquipseudomonas chlororaphis_D. Next base: position 135,314 of record NZ_MSCT01000004.1, on the reverse strand, counting down.
CCTCGAACAGATACGAGTCCAGCGGCTCGCCCACCACCACCTGCACATCCAGTTCTTCCTCGATCTCCCGCGCCAGGCACTGCGGCGCCGTTTCCCCCAGTTCGATCCGCCCGCCGGGCAGCTCCCACTCGTCGCGCTCGTTGAGCATCAGCACCACCAGGCCTTCGGGAGACTGCAACACGCCCTTGATCGATACCGCGAACATAAGAAACTCCTGTCATTCCTGATGTAGCCACTGCCGCAGGCGGCGATAAGGTTCGAAGCACCTTCCTGTGGCCTTAAAAGCCCGGCCGCTACGCGCCCGGACGCAGCCTGCGGCAGCGGCTACAGGGAAATGTTTTCGCCCAAGGGCATCACGGTGACCCGCACTTCCGGGTCGTGGCTGCCGCCGCCGAGAATCACCCCGCGCAACGGCGACACATCGGAAAAGTCCCGGCCCCAGGCCAGGGTGATGTGCTCCAGCGCCGGCTGCACGTTGTTGGTCGGGTCGAAATCCACCCAGCCGAGCACCGGGCAGAACACCGAGACCCAGGCGTGGGAAGCGTCGGCGCCGATCAACCGAGGCTGCCCCGGCGGCGGCTGGGTCAGCAGGTAACCGCTGACATACCGCGCCGCCAGCCCGCGGGAGCGCACACATGCCAGCATCAGGTGGGCAAAGTCCTGGCAGACCCCGCGCCGACGCTCCAGCACCTCCACCAGCGGCGTCGCCACCTGGGTGGCTTCGGCGTCGAAGGTGAACTCGCTGAAAATCTTTTCCATCAACGCCTGGACGCCGAGCAACAGCGGCCGGCCGGCGGGAAAACAGCTTTCGGAGAACTCGACGAAGCTTTTCTTCAAGTGCACGTAAGGCGACTCGAAACGGTAACGGCACGCCTCCATCACGGGCGCGGACAGCGGCTGGCTGCTGTAGGTCAATGCGCTGCGGGTGGCGTCCCAGGGCAGCGACAAGGCGAAGTCCAACGTTGGCCTCGCCAGCACCTCCACCGTCAGTTGCGCGTTGACCAGCAGCTCGTCGTGCGGCCGCTCGAACGCCAGCCGGGTCAGCGGGTTGCCGAACACATCCAGCTCGTCGCGGCGGGTGGTGGGCTCCGGGCTGATCAGCAGCTCCTGGCGGCTGCACTGCTGCCAGGTGCAGGCGCGGGGCCACAGGTGCGCCAGTTGCTGGGCCAGGGAAACCGGGCTGTCGTAGTGGTAATGGGTATCGTGAAAAATCTGGTAGTGGGCGCTCATCAGACGGACACCGTTTGTTGGCTGACATCGTCGACATGGGCGAAATGCCGCAGCGCCAGGCGATCGGAAACCTGCCCGCTGGCATCGGCAATTTCCTGCAGCAGGTCGGCCAGGCCTTCGAGTGCCGCGCGCACGCCGGACTCGCCGAACAGCGGGTTTTCCAGACACCCCAGGTCGAAACGCCCCAGGCGCCCCACCAGTTTGGGCAAGCCGGACTCGCGCGGCACGCCGAAGTCGTCGTGCAGGCGATTGAGGGTCCGGGTCACCAGCTTCAACTGGAACAGCACCGCGTGGGGGTTCTGCTCGTCGAGCAGCAACAGGTCGAGCACCGGGATCAATTGCGCCACCGCCAGGTAGCGCGAACGGTAGGTGATGCTGCTGTTGCCCAGCTCCAGCAGCCACTCCAGGCCAGCCTGGTCGAATGCGCTAGGGTCGCGCAGGAAGGCCGCCAGGCTGCTGCTGAGGAACTGCAAACGTTCGAGGCGCCGGCCGATCATCAGGAAGCGCCAGCCCTCGTCGCGGGTCATGTCGTCCAGGGCAAAACCCGACAGCGCCGCCAGGGACATCACCAGGCGGTTGAGGAAATCCAGCAGTTCGCCAAAGTCCGGCTCGCGGGCTTCCAGCGCCAGCGCTTCGCGCTGCAACTCCACCAGCGCCTGCCAGTTCTCCCGCGAGAGCTTGCCGCGCACCTGGGACGCCGCCCACTGCAACCGCTGCAAGTTGGAGCGCAGGCTGAACGACCAGTCGTCCCCGAGCAGAGCCGCCAGCAGGCGCTCGGGCAATTCGCCTTCGTCGGGCAGCAGCATCAGGCTTTTGCCGAGGCCGACCGCCGCCTGCAAGGCCTGCGGGTTATCGCCGTCGACATAACGCGCCAGCATGATGCGCAGCAGCCGCGCGCTGCCGTCGCAGCGCTCGCAGTAACGGCCGAACCAGAACAGGTTTTCCACCACCCGCGACGGCAGGTACGGATCGCGCCGCACCAGATCGCGCACGCCGATGGTCCGCTGGCCTTGCCACTGTTCACCGCTGGGAGAACGCTCGCCCAACACCCAGGTGTCCTTGCTGGCGCCGCCGCGCTGCATCGAGACCACTTCGGCATCGGCCTCGGCGGCCACCCGGGTCAGGCCTCCCGGCAGCACGCGATAACCGTTGCGGCTGGCCACCGCGTAGACCCGCATGCCGATGGCCCGAGGCTGCAACTGCCCGTCCTCGGCCTGCCAGACCGGTGCCTGGGACAGCTGGGCCAACTCCTGGGCGACATAGGCGTAAGGCCGCGCCCGCATCCGCTCGGCCAGGGCCTGGCGCTCTTTCTCGTCCAGGTCGCGGCCGAACACCGGGGCAAAACTCTGGGACGGAAAGGCCGGCTTGATCAGCAGTTCCGGCAGTTTTTCCAGGGCCTGGGCCAGCACCGGCGCCTCGCCGCACCACCAGGTGGCGATGGACGGCAGGATCAGCTCTTCGCCGAACAGGTGCTGGCTGATCTTCGGCAAGAACCCCAGCAGCCCCGGCGACTCCAGCACGCCGCTGCCCAGGGCGTTGGCCACCAGCACCCGGCCGCGCCGAACCGCCTCCAGCAGCCCCGGCACGCCGAGGGCCGAGTCGGTACGCAGTTCCAGCGGGTCGCAGAAGTCGTCGTCGAGCCGGCGCATGATCGCGTGGACCCGCCGCAGGCCGCTCAGGGTCTTGAGGTAGACCGTGGCATCGCGCACGGTCAGGTCGTTGCCCTCCACCAGCGGATAACCGAGCTGGCGCGCCAGGTACAGGTGCTCGAAATAGCTCTCGTTGAAGCGCCCCGGCGTCAGCAGCACGATCAGCGGCGCTTCGTCGTCCCGCGGCGCCTGGCGAGCCAGGGTTTCCTGCAGGGTGCGGAAGAACCCGGCCAGATGCTGCACCTGCAAGTCGCGGTACAGCTCCGGAAAGGCCCGCGACACGATCATGCGGTTTTCCAGGGCGTAACCGGCCCCCGACGGCGCCTGGGTCCGGTCGGCGGTGACCCACCAGCGCCCGTCCGGGGTGCGCGCCAGATCCACCGCATACAGGTGCAGGAAGGCGCCATCCGGCGGCGCGATACCCTGGCAGGGCCACAGAAAGTTGTTATGGCCGAAGACCAGCTCGGCCGGCAGCAACCCTTCGCTGATCAACCGCTGGGGGCCATACAGGTCGGCCAATACCGCGTTGAGCAAACGCGCGCGCTGGGCGATCCCGGCCGACAGCTGCTGCCACTCGTCGGCGGCCAGCACGTGGGGCAGCAAGTCGAGCTCCCACGGGCGGTCGGCGCCCTTGGGGTCGGCATAGACGTTGTAGGTGACGCCGTTTTCCTGAATCTGCCGGGCCAACAGGGCCTGGCGCTGCATCAACTGCGCCGGGGCGCTGCGCTGCAACTGGTCGAACAGCCGCCGCCAGTGCGGGCGCACCGCGCCGCTGGCGTCGAGCAGTTCGTGATAGGTACCCGCCGTCAGCGGGTAATGGTCAAGCGGGTCAGGCATGGAAAGCTCGGCAGACGGCAAGGTCGATCAGATTAACGCAGACACATGACACCCGGATATGCGAAACCTCCGGGCGTCGCGTCTGCTTTAGAAACGTCGCAAATCGAGTGTCATCGGCAACTCGTCGTTGATCGTCAAGCTCGGCACCGCCAGGGTGCCGGGGCTGTGCCCAAGGCGGAAGAAGCGCGCCATGCGCCGGCTTTCGGCCTCGTTGGCATTCACCGGCAGGCTGTCGTAGTTGCGCCCGCCGGGGTGGGCCACATGGTATTGGCAGCCGCCCAGGGAACGCTGCATCCAGGTGTCGAGCAGGTCGAACACCAGGGGGGCGTGCACGGGAATGGTCGGCTGCAGGCAGTTGAAGGGTTGCCAGGCCCGGTAGCGCACCCCGGCGACGAACTCGCCGACCCGCCCGGTGGGCTGCAACGGCACCGCGACACCGTTGCAGGTCAGCAGGTAGCGCTGTGGCGCCAGCCCGCTGAGCTTGACCTGCAGGCGCTCCAGCGACGAGTCGACGTAACGCACCGTGCCGCTGCCGGAACCCTCCTCCCCCAGCACATGCCAGGGTTCCAGCGCCTGGCGCAGTTCCAGCTCGACCCCGCCCACCGCGTAATCGCCGACCTTGGGGAAGCGAAATTCCAGGTGCGCGGCGAACCACTCGGCCCGCAGCGGGTAACCGGCGGCGTTGAGCTCGACGATGACATCGGCGAAATCCTGCTCGATGAAATGCGGCAGCAGGAAGCGGTCGTGCAGCTCGGTGCCCCAGCGCGCCAGCCTGGCCGGCGCATAGGGTTCTTTCCAGAAACGCGCCACCAGGGCCCGCAGCAGCAGTTGCTGGGTCAGGCTCATGCGCGCATGGGGCGGCATTTCAAAGGCCCGCAGCTCCAGCAAACCGAGGCGCCCGGTGGCGCCGTCCGGCGAGTACAGCTTGTCGATGCAGAACTCGGCGCGGTGGGTGTTGCCGGTCACGTCGATCAACAGGTTGCGCAATAAACGATCGATCAGCCACGGCGGGCATTCCTCGTCCGGCGCGGGCATCTGCGCGAAGGCGATTTCCAGTTCGTACAGCGCATCGTTGCGCGCTTCGTCGATCCGCGGCGCCTGGGAGGTCGGGCCGATAAACAGCCCGGAGAACAGATAGGACAACGACGGGTGGTTGTGCCAATAGCTGATCAGGCTGCGCAGCAGGTCGGGGCGGCGCAGGAACGGCGAATCCGCCGGCGTGGCGCCGCCCAGCACGAAATGGTTGCCGCCGCCGGTTCCGGTGTGGCGCCCGTCGATCATGAATTTTTCGGTAGTCAGGCGAGTTTGCCGGGCCTCTTCGTAGAGAAACTCGGTGCGCTCCACCAGCTCGTCCCAACTGGCGGACGGCTGCACGTTGACCTCGATCACGCCCGGGTCCGGGGTGACGCGGAAGTTGCTCAGGCGCGGATCGCTGGGCGGCTCGTAGCCCTCCAGCAACACCGGACAATGCAGCGCTTCGGCGCTGGCTTCAATGGCGCTGACCAGCTCCAGGTAATCTTCCAGGCGCTCCAGGGGCGGCATGAACAGGTACAAGCGCCCGCCCCGCGCCTCGGCGCAGAACGCGGTACGGGTCAGCCAGTCGGCGGACTGGTCGACCTGGGGCACCCGCTCGTCGGCTTCGGCCGCTGCGCCATGGCTGTTCAACCGGGCGCTGTCCGGCAGCTCCGGCAGGTCCTGGTTCGGATCAGTGGGGTGTACGTAGGGGTATTCCGCCGCGGTCACCCAGGGCTGGGAGGCCAACGGCAGGCGATACCCCAGGGGCGAATCCCCCGGAATCAGCCGGCAATGGCTGTCGCGCAGGTACCAACGGCCGCTCTGCCACTGGTCGCCCCTGGCGGTACGGGCCAGCGGCAGCACCTGGCCGATGACCTTGTCCAGGCCCTGGCTGAAGACCTTGCGCAAGCGCGCTCGCTCCAGCTCGTCGGCCAGCCGCGAGTCCTCGGCCGTGACGTTCTGCGGCAGGGCGCCCTCGCGCCACAGGTAGTAGAAGTTGTCTTCGTAGGCCGGGAACACGAAGCGCGGCGGCAGCTTCAGGCGCTGCGCGACGCTGGCCAGGAAACGCCCGGCCAGCTCGCTGTCGGCGCCGTAGTCCTCCTGTTCGTCGGCGATCAGCGCAGCGTTGTGCCAGATCGGCACGCCGTCGCGGCGCCAATAGCAGTTCAGCGACCAGCGCGGCAACTGCTCGCCCGGGTACCACTTGCCCTGGCCGAAATGCACCAGGCCCTTGGGCGCGTAGTGGTTGCGCATGCGCCGGAACAGCTCGGCGGACAGCCGGCGCTTGTCCGGCCCCAGGGCAGCGGTGTTCCATTCGGCGCCGTCCGGGTCGTCGATAGACACGAAGGTCGGCTCGCCGCCCATGGTCAGGCGCACGTCGCCGGCCAGCAGGTCGGCATCGATCTGCCGGCCCAGGGCCTGGATCGCCAGCCATTGCTCCTCGGTGTAGGGCTTGGTGACCCTCGGCGCTTCCCAGACCCGCTCCACGGACATCTCGTGGCTGAACTCGCAGTCGCAAGGCTCGACCACGCCGCTGATCGGCGCCGCCGAGGACGGATCGGGGCTACAGGCCAGAGGAATATGGCCTTCGCCGGCGAACAGCCCGGACGTGGCGTCCAGGCCGATCCAGCCGGCGCCCGGCAGGTACACCTCGCACCAGGCATGCAGGTCGGTGAAGTCGACCTCGGTGCCGGACGGACCGTCGAGGGCCTTGACGTCGGCGGTCAGCTGAATCAGGTAGCCGGAAACGAAGCGCGCGGCCAGCCCCAGGTTGCGCAGCAGTTGCACCAGCAGCCAGGCGGAGTCGCGGCACGAGCCGGACGCCTTGCCCAGGGTCTGTTCCGGCGTCTGCACGCCCGGCTCCAGGCGGATCAGGTAACCGATGTCTTCGCTCAGGCGCTGGTTCAGCCCCACCAGGAAATCCACCGCGGGCATCGGGGTACGGTCGATACCGTCGAGGTAGGCCTTGAATGTCGGCGTCAGCGGCAGGGTTTCCAGATAAGGCGCCAGCTCGCGCTGCTCGTCGGCGGCATAGGCGAAGGGAATCTGCTCCGCATAGGGTTCGAGGAAGAAGTCGAATGGGTTGAAGACCGCCATCTCCGCCAGCAGATCGACCTCGATCCGCAATTCGTCGGTCTTTTCCGGGAACACCAGGCGCGCCAGGTAGTTGCCCTGGGGGTCTTGCTGCCAGTTGATGAAATGCTGCTCGGGCTGGACCTTCAGCGCGTAGGAAAGAATCCGCGTGCGGCTATGGGCCGCCGGGCGCAGGCGCACGATCTGCGGGCCGAGTTCGACCGCGCGGTCGTAGCGGTAGTGCGTGACATGGTGCAATGCGACATGGATCGACACGGCGTGCCTCCTGCGGGCCTGAACGTAGCTGAAAGCGCGCAAGACTTATGCCAGGGCTCCCGCCCCGGCACTTTGCCGAACCGCTGCTGGCAGTACAGCACCAAAAACGAGCGACGCTCGCCCCGGCGTGCGCAGGCTTGCACATAAATGTGGCGACAGGATGTAACCGGGTTCAGCGCCGCCGTTTCAAGCCGGTTTCCAGCTGCCGCAGGCGCCGGCGTTTGCGCGCCGCCACTTGCAGCACCTTGAGCCCGCGCTGATAGCGCCGGGTGCTCATCAGGTAGAGGCCGCCCAGGGGCAGGCACAGGACAACGGCCGGAAACAGCCGTTGGCGGGAGTCCAGCAGTGCCAGCACCGCACACGCCAGGCAGAACACCAGTGCGCCAAACAACGCCCAGGCCCCGCGCGGGTATCCGCGGATCACCAGCAGGAAACACAGGCTCAGCAGCAGGCCGGCACCCAGCATGCTCATCGCGGCGTAGTTGGCGACCTGGAAGTCATGGGGGAAATACAGCGCCGGCACCTGCGCCGCCGTCAGCGAAAGGCTGAAGACCGCGAGCATCATCACGGCGATGTGGATCGTGCCGAAACGCCATACATAGGGTTGCCAGGCAAGCCATTCGGCGGTCTTGAGGCGCAGCAGCTGTTCTTCGAGCTGCTGGTGCTGCTGGGTTTTCCTGCGACGCGACACGCACTTCTTCCTTGAGTCGGGGCCAATCCTGGCATGCACCTTAGCAAACCCCGCCGCCACAATGCACAACGCCAACCCTGGGGTTGGCGTCGGCTTTTTCGGGCAATGGCCTTAGCGCGGCACGACCGGTTTGCGGGCTGGCTTCTTGCCTTTGCCCTTGGCTGCATCGGTACGCTCCTTGGCGGCCTGCTTGTTGCGGGCCATCGCGGCGGCCTTGGCCTGTTCGCGTTTGTCCCACGGGTTGCTGCCGTCGCTGCCGCGCGGTGGCAGGCCGGTGTGCTGGGTGAGAATCCGGGTGGTGTCCTTGGCCACCTTGTGGCTGCCGGCCGGCGTCGAGTTCTTGCGCCGGGCGCTCTGGTAGCTGTCGGTGGACGGCTGGTTCAACGGAATCAGCTGGTTCTTGCCCGGCCCGATCAGGTCGCCGCGGCCCATGCGCAACAGGGCCTCACGCAGCATCGGCCAGCCTTTGGGATCGTGATAGCGCAGGAACGCCTTGTGCAGGCGGCGCTGCTCCTCGCTCTTGACGATGGTCACGCCGTCGCTCTTGTAGGTGACCTTGCGCAGCGGGTTCTTGCCCGAGTGGTACATGGCGGTGGCCGAGGCCATCGGCGACGGATAGAACGCCTGCACCTGGTCGGCGCGGAAACCGTTGCCCTTGAGCCACAGGGCCAGGTTCATCATGTCTTCGTCGGTGGTGCCCGGGTGCGCGGCGATGAAGTACGGAATCAGGTACTGCTCCTTGCCTGCTTCCTTGGAGTACTTCTCGAACATCCGCTTGAACCGGTCGTAGGTCCCGATGCCCGGTTTCATCATCTGGTTGAGCGGGCCTTCCTCGGTGTGCTCCGGGGCAATCTTCAGGTAGCCGCCGACGTGGTGGGTCACCAGCTCCTTGACGTATTCCGGCGACTCGACCGCGAGGTCGTAGCGCAGGCCGGAAGCGATGAGGATCTTCTTCACCCCTGGCAGGGCACGGGCACTGCGGTACAGCTGGATCAGGGACGAATGGTCGGTATTCAGGTTCGGACAGATGCCGGGGAACACGCACGACGGCTTGCGGCACGCGGATTCGATTTCCGGGCTCTTGCAGGCGATGCGGTACATGTTCGCGGTCGGGCCGCCAAGGTCGGAAATGACGCCGGTAAAACCGGGGACCTTGTCACGAATTTCTTCGATCTCGCGAATGATCGATTCTTCGGAACGGTTCTGGATGATCCGCCCTTCGTGTTCGGTGATCGAGCAGAAGGTACAGCCACCGAAGCAGCCGCGCATGATATTCACCGAGAAACGGATCATGTCGTAGGCCGGGATTTTCTCCTTGCCGTACACCGGGTGCGGGATGCGCTGATATGGCATGCCGAACACGTAGTCCATCTCTTCGGTGGTCATCGGGATGGGCGGCGGGTTGAACCAGACGTCGATCTCGCCATGCTTCTGCACCAGCGCACGGGCGTTGCCCGGGTTGGTCTCCAGGTGCAGCACGCGGTTGGCGTGGGCGTAGAGCACCGGATCGTTGCGCACCTTTTCCATGGACGGCAGGCGTATCACGGTCTTGTCCCGGGTCATGCGCGGGCTGGCCAGGATCTGCACCACCTTGGCTTCCTGGGGATCGTCCACCGGGCCCTTTTCCTGCTCGATGGCACAAGCCTGGGTGTCCTGGGTGTTCACGTACGGGTTGATGATCTTGTCGATCTTGCCCGGACGGTCGATCCGCGTGGAGTCGACTTCATACCAGCCCTGCGGTGTATCGCGGCGAATGAACGCGGTACCGCGCACATCGGTGATGTCTTCGATCTTGTGCCCGTAGGACAGGCGCTGGGCAACTTCGACGATCGCCCGCTCGGCGTTGCCGTAGAGCAGGATGTCGGCGCTGGCGTCGATCAGGATCGAGTTGCGCACCCGGTCCTGCCAGTAGTCGTAGTGGGCGATGCGGCGCAGGGACGCTTCGATGCCGCCGAGGACGATCGGCACGTTCTTGTAGGCTTCCTTGCAGCGCTGGCTGTACACCAGGCTGGCGCGATCCGGACGCTTGCCGGCCAGGCCGCCAGGGGTGTAGGCGTCGTCGGAACGGATCTTCTTGTCCGCGGTGTAGCGGTTGATCATCGAGTCCATGTTGCCGGCCGCGACGCCGAAGAACAGGTTCGGCTCGCCGAGCTTCATGAAGTCGTCTTTGGACTGCCAGTTCGGCTGGGCGATGATCCCGACACGGAAACCCTGGGCCTCCAGCAGCCGGCCGATGATCGCCATGCCGAACGACGGGTGATCGACGTAGGCATCGCCGGTGACGATGATGATGTCGCAGGAATCCCAGCCGAGCTGATCCATCTCCTCCCTGCTCATCGGCAGGAAAGGTGCTGGCCCGAAACATTCGGCCCAGTACTTGGGATAGTCAAATAACGGCTTGGCTGCTTGCATGTCGATGACCGGTATAGGTGTAGAGAGGGGCGCGTTTATTTACAGAGAAATTCGCGGGCGCGGAATATAGCACAAAAAATGACCAATTCCGACGACTATGGTCGGAAATCGGCGGCGCCTTCATCGCGAGCAATCGAGCGTCGACCGGCTGCTCCTACAGAGTGCAACACCGCTCTTGCAGGAGCGAGCTTGCTCGCGATGAGGTCGTATCAGGTCCGACGGCTGTTATTCGTCGTCGTCGAAGTTGTAGCTGCCCGGCGCGAGGTTCTCGAAACGGGTGTACTTGCCGATGAACGCCAGGCGGATAAAGCCGATGGGGCCGTTCCGCTGCTTGCCGATGATGATTTCGGCGATGCCCTTGTGCTCGGTCTCGGGGTGATACACCTCGTCCCGGTACACGAACATGATCACGTCGGCGTCCTGCTCGATCGCTCCGGATTCCCGCAAGTCAGAGTTCACCGGGCGCTTGTTCGGGCGCTGTTCCAGGGAACGGTTGAGCTGGGACAACGCCACCACCGGGCAGTTGAATTCCTTGGCCAGGGCCTTGAGGGAACGGGAGATCTCGGAAATCTCGTTGGTCCGGTTGTCGCCGCTGGAGCCGGGAATCTGCATCAGCTGCAGGTAGTCGATCATGATCAACCCGATATCGCCGTGCTCGCGCACCAGGCGCCGGGTCCGCGCGCGCATTTCCGACGGGCTGATGCCGGCGGTGTCGTCGATGAACAGCTTGCGATCGTTGAGCAGGTTGACCGCCGAGGTCAGGCGCGGCCAGTCGTCGTCTTCCAGCTGGCCGGAACGGACCTTGGTCTGGTCGATCCGCCCCAGGGACGACAGCATACGCATGATCAGCGATTCGCCTGGCATCTCGAGGGAGTACACCAGCACCGCCTTGTCGCTGCGCAGCACGGCGTTTTCCACCAGGTTCATCGCAAAGGTGGTCTTACCCATCGACGGACGGCCGGCGACGATGATCAAGTCGGCCGGTTGCAAGCCGCTGGTCTTCTCGTCGAGGTCGGTGTAGCCGGTGGACAGGCCGGTGATCGCATTATCGGTGTTGAACAGGGTATCGATACGGTCGATGGCCTTGGTCAGCAGGTCGTTCACCCCGACCGGACCGCCGGTCTTCGGACGAGCCTCGGCGATCTGGAAGATCTGCCGCTCGGCTTCGTCGAGGATCTCTTCGGCGGTGCGGCCTTCGGGGTTGAAGGCACTGTCGGCGATCTCGGTACTGATGCCGATCAACTGACGCAAGGTGGCGCGCTGACGGACGATCTGCGCATAGGCCTTGATGTTGGCCACCGACGGCGTGTTCTTCGCCAACTCGCCGAGGTAACCCAGGCCGCCGACCTGGGACGTCTGGCCTTCCTTGTCCAGTTGCTCGGACAGGGTCACGACGTCGATCGGCATGTTCTGATCGGCCAGCTTGGCGATCGCGCGGAAGATCAAACGGTGGTCATGTCGATAGAAATCGCCGTCGGATACTTGATCCAACACGCGTTCCCAGGCGTTGTTGTCCAGCATCAGACCACCGAGCACGGCCTGTTCGGCCTCGATGGAGTGCGGCGGCACCTTCAGGGCGGCGGTTTGCAGATCGTATTGCTCGGGAGCGGAGATATCGTTCATGGCCACTTGGAATTCGAGGGTGAAAATCAGGATCGGCAGAAAGACAAAGGGCACGACCTGTGAACAGGATCGTGCCCGATGTTACCGGCAAGCACCCGAGGGTGCCAGCCGACAAGTGCTGCTTAAGCTGCTACCACGACAACGCGTACGGTGGCTTCAACTTCGGCGTGCAGGTGCACGGCTACGTCGAATTCGCCTACGTTGCGGATGGTGCCGTTCGGCAGACGAACTTCGCTCTTCTGCACTTCAACGCCGGAGGCGGTCAGTGCGTCAGCGATGTCGTGGGTGCCGATCGAACCGAACAGCTTGCCTTCGTCACCAGCGGTGGCAGTGATAGTCACTTCCAGCTCAGCCAGTTGGGCAGCGCGGCTTTCAGCCGAAGCCTTGCGGTCTGCAGCCAGTTTTTCCAGCTCAGCGCGACGCTCTTCGAACGCGGCCAGGTTGGCAGCGGTCGCAGCGGTAGCTTTGCCGTAAGGCAGCAGGTAGTTACGGCCGTAACCAGCCTTAACGTTCACTTTGTCGCCCAGGTTGCCCAGGTTGGCGACTTTTTCCAGAAGGATCAGTTGCATGTGAAAATCCTCTTAACTTTTAACCTTCACCGTTCGCGCTATCTGCGTCTTTCGGCGCAAAACGACCGCGAAAATCAATCAGGCTGTCGACAATGGCTAACACCACGAGCAACGGATAGATCAGCTGCATGAACAGCAACAGCGTTACGTACAACCCCACCAGCCAGAACCTGGCCAGTCGCCCTTGCGCCACCAGCCCGTGAATCAGGGCCAGCCCGGCGAACACCAGCGGTACGCTGCACAACGGCGTCAGCATTGCCATCTGCGGACCGAAGTTCGGTCCCAGCAGCATGCAGGCCAGCAGCAACATCGCCAGTCCCAGCGGGAGTCTGATGGCGCGAAACTCGCGCCCAAAACCACCCGGGTTGTACAACAACGCCTGCCAGTAGCGCCCGACAATCAGGCTCAGCACACTGACGATCTGCAACAAGGCCGCTATCAGGCCGGTCAGGACCGGTGCGATCAGTGAGGCGAGACGAGCCCGCTCTTCAACCGACAACTGCTGGTAGAGATCACCGAGGGCCAGCGGCAGGATTTTTACCAACTCCTGCGAGAGCATCTCGATCTGGGGGCGGTAAGCCACACCCAGCACTCCAGCAAACACCAGGCCCAGCGCTATGCTGACCAGCAGCACACGGTTCCAGGATTCGCTTGCGCGCAAAACCAACGCAAGGCCCGAAGACCCGAGCAGCACCATGAGTGCGCGTGGATCTGCGGAATACAGCCACCAGAACAAAGCCGGCAGCAATCCCAGGACAAGCACGCCAAGGGCGTCGCTCAAACCGCGCCGCAGGAGCACCAGGCTCCCCGCGGCAGCACCCAACCAATACAGCAACGGCAATGCCGCACATCCGGCCACTACCAGAGTGGCCTGCATACGACCGCGCATGATGAACTCAGCTAAGGCGCGCATGCATTCAATCCCTTACTACTTGTCGACGACCCGGTCTCAGCGGCCGTGGCTGTCGGTGTAGGCCAGCAGGGCCAGGAAGCGGGCGCGCTTGATAGCGGTGGCCAGCTGACGCTGATAACGAGCTTTGGTACCGGTGATGCGGCTTGGAACGATTTTGCCGGTCTCGGATACGTAGGCTTTCAGAGTGTTGAGATCTTTGTAATCGATCTCCTTCACGTCTTCAGCGGTGAAGCGGCAGAATTTACGACGACGGAAGAAACGTGCCATGTAATTGGCTCCTCAAAAGGTCCGTGGATTACTCGTCAGCGTTATCGCTGGCGTCGCTGTCATCACCATCAACGCCATCGGCGCTGTCGGAGTGCTCAGGACGGTCGCGACGCTCACGGCGCTCACTGCGGTTTTCTTCAGCCTTGAGCATCTCGGATTGGCCGGTAACGGCTTCTTCGCGACGGATGACCAGGTTACGGATCACTGCATCGTTGTAACGGAAGTTGTCTTCCAGCTCAGCCAGGGCTTTGCCAGTGCACTCAACGTTCAGCATCACGTAGTGAGCCTTGTGAACATTGTTGATTGCGTAGGCCAGTTGACGACGGCCCCAGTCTTCCAGACGGTGGATTTTGCCGCCGTCTTCTTCGATCAGCTTGGTGTAACGCTCAACCATGCCGCCGACTTGCTCGCTCTGGTCAGGGTGGACCAGAAAGATGATTTCGTAATGACGCATGAATGCTCCTTACGGGTTGTAGCCTGCCGCTCAAAAGCGGTCAGACAAGGAGTGAATGACACTGGTGTGTCTTGCCAGAGATAGGCACATATGCGCCTGCCGCAACGGCAAGGGGCGCAATTGTAGAGAAGGGGAAACAGCGACGCAAGGCAATTGGTGATTATTTGAACAATCGGGCACAACACCCGCAAACCTGTAGGAGCGAGCAAGCTCGCTCCTACAAAATCAGGCCTTCTTGATACCAGCCTTGGCCTTGGCCGCCCGCTGACGCGTGGCCTCGAACAGGCACACGCCGGTCGCCACGGACACGTTGAGACTGCTGACGCTACCCGCCATTGGCAGCCGCACCAGGAAATCGCAATGCTCGCGCGTCAAGCGACGCATGCCCTTGCCTTCAGCGCCCATGATCAGGATGGTCGGCCCAGTCAGGTCCTGGTCGTACAGTTCCTGCTCGGCTTCGCCGGCGGTACCGACGATCCACAAGCCGCGTTGCTGGAGTTTTTCCAGGGTACGCGCCAGGTTGGTCACAGCCACCAGAGGAATCACTTCCGCAGCGCCGCACGCCACCTTGCGCACGGTCGGGGTCAGGGTCGCGGACTTGTCCTTTGGCACCAGCACCGCCAGCGCTCCCGCCGCATCGGCGGTGCGCAGGCAAGCGCCGAGGTTATGCGGATCGGTCACGCCGTCCAGCACCAGGAGCAGCGGCGCGCCCTCGGTGCGGTCGAGCAACTCGTCGAGCATCGCCTCGCCCCAGACCTGGCTCGGGCTTACTTCAGCCACGACCCCCTGGTGAACGCCTTCGACCCAGGCATCCATTTCGCGCCGCTCGGCCTGACCGACGGCTACGCGGTTCTGTCCAGCCAGCTCCACCAGCACCTGCACCCGCGGATCACTGCGGCCTTCGGCCAGCCAGACCTGCTTCACGCGCTTGGGATGGTGACGCAGCAATGCCTCTACAGCGTGCACGCCGTAGATCTTTTCCAACTGACTCATGACTTGGCCTTGGGTTTACGCGCCCCGCCGCTTTTCGACGCAGGACCTGCGCCCGCTTTTGGCGGACCTTTACGATGTTTGCTCGGCTTGCCGGTGGCCGCGGGCTTTCCGGATTTGCCCCCGGGCGCCGCCTTACCGCCGCTCTTGGCTTCCGCCAGCAACGCCTTCTTCATTTCCCGACTTTTGCGCACTTCGGCGTTTTTTGCCGCCGCATCGCTGGAACGATAAGCCTCGGCCGGTTTTTCCTTGGCCGAAGTACGGCGCCCAGCCTTGGCCGGAGCCGGCTCGGCAGCAGCCTTGGCTGGTGGAGCGTCGACCGCACCGCGCTTCTTGCGACCGATCGGTGCGCTGATGGTTTTTTCCGCCATCTCGAAGTCGATCTTGCGCTCGTCCAGATCGACGCGCATGACCCGAACCTCCACGCTGTCACCCAGGCGGAAGCTGCGACCGGTGCGCTCACCCGCCAGACGGTGATGCACTGGGTCGAAGTGGTAGTAGTCGCCCGGCAGCGCCGTGACATGCACCAGACCTTCGACATAGATATCGGTCAGCTCGACGAACAGGCCAAAACCGGTCACCGCGGTGATCACGCCCGGGAACGATTCGCCGACGCGATCTTTCATGAACTCGCACTTGAGCCAGTTCACCACGTCGCGGGTCGCTTCGTCGGCACGACGCTCGCTCATCGAGCACTGCTCGCCAAGCTGCTCGAGGGCCGCCTCGTCATACGGATAGATACGCGCCTTAGGAATGGTCATCGCACCCGCACGACGCACGTGAGGCGTGTTCTGCTTGGAATGGATGACACTGCGAATCGCCCGGTGCGTCAGCAAGTCCGGGTAACGACGGATCGGCGAGGTGAAGTGGGTATAGGCTTCGTAGTTCAGGCCGAAGTGGCCCTGATTGTCAGCGCTGTACACCGCCTGGCTCAACGAACGCAGCATGACAGTCTGGATCAGGTGGTAATCCGGACGATCCTTGATGGTTTCCAGCAAGGCCTGGTAGTCCTTCGGCGTCGGGCCATCCTTGCCTTTATGCAGGGACAGGCCGAGTTCGCCGAGGAAGGCACGCAGCTTTTCCAGACGCTCCGGCGGCGGGCCGTCGTGAACGCGATAAAGCGCAGGTATTTCGTGCTTCTTGAGGAATTCGGCGGTGGCCACGTTGGCCGCCAGCATGCATTCCTCGATCAACTTATGGGCATCGTTGCGGGTGGTCGGCCGAATTTCGGCGATCTTGCGCTCGGAACCGAAGATGATCCGGGTTTCCTGGGTCTCGAAATCGATCGCACCGCGGGTATGACGAGCACCGAGCAACACCTTGTACAGCGCATACAGCTGCTTGAGATGCGGCACAACGTCGGCGTACTCACTACGTAGCTGCTTGGCGTCGCTGGTTTTCGGCTGTTCGAGGATGGTGCTGACCTTGTTATAGGTCAGGCGCGCCTTGGAGTGGATCACCGCTTCGTAGAACTGATAGTCAGTCATCTCGCCGGTTTTGGAGATGGTCATCTCACAGACCATGGCCAGACGATCGACTTTTGGATTCAACGAGCACAGGCCGTTGGACAACTGCTCCGGCAGCATCGGCACCACGCGCTCGGGGAAGTACACCGAGTTGCCGCGCACCTGGGCTTCGGCATCCAGCGCCGAGCCGATCTTCACGTAACTGGAAACGTCGGCAATCGCCACATACAGCTTCCAGCCGCCGCTGAACAGGCGCAGCTTGCCAGGCTTGGCTTCGCAGTAGACCGCGTCATCGAAGTCGCGAGCGTCTTCACCGTCGATGGTGACGAACGGCAAGTCGCGCAGGTCGATGCGCTTTTCCTTGTCCTTCTCTTCGACTTCCGGCTTGAGCTTGCCGGCTTCCTTCAATACCGCCTCAGGCCAGACATGAGGAATATCGTAGGTGCGCAAGGCAACGTCGATTTCCATGCCCGGGGCCATGTAGTTGCCCACGACCTCGACCACGTCGCCTTGCGGCTGGAAGCGCGGAGTCGGCCAGTGGGTGATCTTCACCTCGACGAACTGACCGATCTTGGCACCGGCGTTACGCCCCGGAGTCACCAGCACTTCCTGCTGGATCTTCGGGTTGTCGGCCACCACAAAACCAATGCCGCCCTCTTCGAAATAACGACCGACGATGCTCTCGTGAGCACGGGACACCACTTCGACAATCACGCCCTCACGACGACCACGGCGATCCAGGCCGGAAACCCGGGCCAACGCACGGTCGCCGTCAAACACCAGGCGCATCTGCGCCGGGCTCATGAACAGATCGTCGCTGCCATCATCGGGAACCAGGAAGCCAAAGCCGTCGCGATGCCCGCTGATGCGGCCGAGGATCAGGTCGAGCTTGTCCACCGGTGCATAAGTGCCGCGGCGGGTGTAGATCAGTTGAGCATCGCGCTCCATGGCGCGCAGGCGGCGACGCAGGGCTTCGATCTGGTCTTCGGTGGTCAGACCAAACTCTTCGACCAGCTGCTCGCGATTAGCAGGCGAACCCCGGTCAGCAAGGTGCTGAAGGATCAGTTCGCGGCTAGGGATAGGGTTTTCGTATTTTTCCGCTTCACGAGCGGCCTCGGGGTCGAGGGACTGCCAATCGGCCATTAGATAAATTTCACCTTGTCTATATGCGGGTTAGTTTGGCATACGCGTATTGAAACGGGAAATTTCAGGCTCAGACAGGCTCTGAAAAGTCCTTTAGAAGCACCGGAAGCATCTGTCAGAAGCCGTCGGCGATTTTTTTCCATTATTTTCAAGATCAGGGGTTTACAGCTCAAAAGGTGGTCCGTATAGTGCGCGCCATCGACGACGCAGACGCATCTCGATATTGCCCAGATGGTGAAATTGGTAGACACGCCAGCTTCAGGTGCTGGTGGCCGCAAGGCCGTGGAAGTTCGAGTCTTCTTCTGGGCACCATATTCAAGCTTCACAGCGCTGCCGTGAAGCTTAACAAAAACCCGCGAAAGCGGGTTTTTGCATTCTAAGTGTTTGATTTATTAAATCTAAGTCAAAACAGGGCTTTACAGATCCAAAGACGCTCCGTATAGTTCGCCCCATCGACAGCGGCAACGCTGCTGATATTGCCCAGATGGTGAAATTGGTAGACACGCCAGCTTCAGGTGCTGGTGGCCGCAAGGCCGTGGAAGTTCGAGTCTTCTTCTGGGCACCATATTCAAGCTTCATGGCATTGCTGTGAAACTTCACAAAAACCCGCGAAAGCGGGTTTTTGCGTTTCCGGGACTCAAGAATCCCACCTCCCACCTCCTCGACCTCAAGCCCGCTCAAGTCCCTGCTCCTCCCCAAAAGGCACATGAGAAACAATATCGTTTATGATTGTTACAAGTTTTTGCGGCACAACAGTGAGGAACCCTGCGAATGATGTTTAGAAACACCACCCTTCCAACATCCCTTCTGCGTGGCTTGACTATCACTTTGCTGGGCCTGGCCCTGGCATCTCCACTCACCCAAGCCGCCGACCCGGTTTCCCTGACGCTCTACAACGGTCAGCACAAGGAAGTCGGCGATGCCATCGCCAAGGCTTTCGAAGCCAAGACCGGCATTCACGTCAACGTGCGCAAAGGCAGCAGCAACCAGCTTGCCAGCCAGGTCGTGGAAGAAGGCGAGCGCTCGCCCGCCGACGTGATCTATACCGAAGAGTCGCCGCCTCTGAATAAACTCGGCGAACAAGGCCTGCTGGCCAAAGCCGACGCAACGACTCTTGAAGTACTGCCCAAGGATTACGTTGCCGGGAACGGCACCTGGATCGGCATCACCGCTCGCGTTCGCGTGGTGGCTTTCAATCCAAAGCTGATCGACGAAAAAGATCTGCCTGCGTCCGTGATGGAGTTTTCCCAGCCGCAATGGCAAGGCAAGGTCGGCTTCGTTCCCACCAGCGGCGCCTTTCAGGAACAGGCTGTAGCCATCATCAAACTGCATGGAATGGACGCCGCCGAAGAATGGCTGACGGGCCTGCGCGCCTTCGGCAAGACTTACAGCAATAACATGGTGGCCTTGAAGGCGGTGGAAAACGGCGAAGTCGCCACCGTACTGGTGAACAACTATTACTGGTTCGCCCTGCAACGCGAGAAAGGCCAACTGGACTCGAAGCTGCACTATTTCACCGGTGGCGATGCCGGCGGACTGATCACTGTCTCCAGCGCGGCCGTACTCAAATCCAGCAAGCACCCCAAGGAAGCCCAGCAATTTCTGGCCTACATGGTCAGCGAGGAAGGACAGCGCGTGATCACCCAGACCACTGCTGAATATCCACTGCGCAAAGGCCTGGAATCGGATCGCGGCCTCAAGCCGTTCAACGAACTAGAGGCACCGAAAGTCACTCCGGCCGACCTTGGCAATGCCGAAGAGGCCCTGGAGCTGGAACGTGAAGTCGGCTTGAACTGATGAGCACATCGCTGCCCGCCCCGGCCTCGCCCGCGCGCCACATACCCAGGCGCAAGAGGCCATCGATCTGGCTGCTGCTCCCGGTCCTGCTACTGGTCGGACTCAGCCTGCTGCCCTTGCTCTATGTCGGCATCAAGGCCTGGCAGGCCGGCTGGGCCGAAGCCCTGCATCTGTTGTGGCGACCCTATGTATTCGGCCTGCTGCGCAACACCCTGCTGCTGCTCATCGGCGTGACAGCCACCTGCGCCATCGTCGGCCTGTCCCTGGCCTGGCTGCTGGAACGTAGCGATTTGCCGGGGCGGCGCCTCTGGGGCGTGATCCTGTGCCTGCCTTTTGCCGTACCCGCTTTCGTCAGCAGCTTCACCTGGGTTTCCCTCAGCGCCAGCTTCGAAGGCCTGGGCGGAGCGATCCTGGTCATGAGCCTGTCCAAGTATCCGCTGGTGTTCCTGCCTGTCGCGGCCACCTTACGCAATCTCGACCCTGCCCTGGAAGAGTCGGCCCGCACCCTCGGACAGAACCGCTGGGGTGTGTTCTTCAAGATCACCCTGCCCCTACTCTGGCCATCGCTGCTGGCCGGCTCGCTATTGATCGCCCTGCACATGCTGGTGGAGTTCGGCGCGCTGTCGATCATCGGCCTGCAAACCTTCACCACGGCGATCTATCAACAGTTCGAACTGGAGTTCAGCAACGCCAATGCGGCCATGCTCTCCGCCGTACTGCTGGTACTTTGCCTGGCCTTGTTGTGGTTGGAACTGCGGGTTCGCGGCAAAGGCCGCCATGTACGCATCGGCCAAGGCGCAGCCCGGCATGCCGAACAGGTGCGCCTGGGCCAATGGGCCATTGGCGGACAGTTGTATTGCGCGCTGCTGGCGCTGATCGGCAGCGGCATTCCGCTGGGCATGCTGGCTTACTGGCTGGCGGTCGGTTCGTCGGCCGCGTTCCCGGTGGCCGCCATTGGCGAGGCGCTGTTCTCCTCCCTGGCACTGTCACTGGGCGGCGCAGCGCTGTGCCTGGTTCTGGCGGTCCCGGTCGGGCTGCTGGTGGTGCGCTATAAAGGCCGCCTGGCGCTCTGGGCCGAGCGCCTGCCTTATCTACTGCATGCCCTGCCAGGCCTGGTGATCGCGCTGACGCTGGTGTTCTTTGCCTTGCATTACGTACCGGCCCTGTACCAAACCTCCGCGTTGCTGCTGGTCGCCTACGCGCTGCTGTTCCTGCCCTTGGCGCAGGCTCCGATCCGCACGGCGCTGAACAAGGCCGCGCCGCAACTCGAGGAAGCCGCCCGCACCCTGGGCGCCTCCTCGTTTACGGCGTTCTGCCGAGTGACCCTGCCGATCATCTTCCCTGCGCTGGGCGCTGCTTTTGCCCTGGTCTTTCTGGATGCCATGAAAGAGCTGACAGCCACCCTACTGCTCAGCCCGACCGGGCTGACCACGCTGGCAACGGAAGTCTGGGCGCACACCGCGAATGTCGAGTTCGCAGCCGCTGCGCCCTATGCGGCGCTGCTGATTCTGGTGTCGGGGTTACCGGTCTATCTGTTGACGACGCGGATGTACCTGAGCCGCTGAGGACGCTATCGCAAGCCAGCCCCCCCCCACCATGCAGGAGCGGACTGGCTCGCGATGTGGACCTTCAAGCCCGGAACTGGCCCAGGCTGGCCTTGAGTTGCGCCGCCAGGTTATCCAGCACCTTGCCGCTGGCCGTGGTCTCCACCACGGCCTGAGCCGCCCGCTCAGCCTGGGCATGGATCGTTTCGACCCGCCCCCGCACCGCCTGCGCACCCTGGGCCTGATGAGCCGCCGCCTGGGTCGCCAGGCCGATCGCCGCATGCACCTGCTCCACCGACGACTGCACCGACTGCTGCAACCGAGCACTGTCGCGCAGCACCAGCAAACCTTCGCTGGCCTGCCGTCCGGCCTGCCCAATCGCCGCAACCGCCTCGCGCGCACCTTGTTGCAGGGCACCGATATGCGCCTGGATATCTCCAGTAGAGCTCTGCGTCTTGCTGGCCAGCGCCCTGACCTCGTCCGCCACCACCGCGAAACCGCGACCGGTTTCCCCGGCCCGCGCCGCCTCGATGGCCGCGTTCAAGGCCAGCAGATTGGTCTGCTCGGCAATGCCGTGGATCACTGTCAACACCACCTCGATCTGCTCGCTCTGCTGCGCCAGCCGCTCGATGACCCTGGCCCCCGTGTCGACCTGCCCCGCCAGCGCCTCGATCAAGCCGCCCACCTGGGCCGAGGTCCGGGTGTTTTCGTCGGTCGCCTGGCGGATCTCCACCACCTGTTGCAAAGCCGACTGCATCGCCTGGCTTTCCGCCTGCGCCTCATCGGCCATTTGCGACAAGGCTCGCAGACTCTCCGCCACCTCGTCACGCTGGGCTTCGGCTGCGGCGTCCGCCCCGGCATTACGCAAGCTCATCGCGCCAATTTCGACGCCGGTACGCTGCGCCACATCGCCCGCCTCACGCACGATCGGCTGCAACTTATCCACAAAGCGATTGACTGCCGACGCCATATCGCCGATCTCGTCATTGCTACTCAACGGCACGCGCTTGGTCAGGTCCCCCTCACCCGCCGCCAAATCGTTGAGCGCCGCGATCAGTAGGTGCAGCTTGCTCACCACCCGCCGCCCCAGCACCACCGCCAGCAACAGCAAGACCCCGCAACCGACCAACGCCAGCCCCATACCGATCCGCCAGCGCAGGGTAGCCGCGGCGTCCTGTACAGTGCCCGCGGTGTTCGCTTGCATGTCCGAGGCGGTGGTCTGCGCTGACTGCAAGCGCGCGCGCATGGCCGCCGAACTGTCCGCCGAAGCCCCCTTGAGGCTATCGCCGACCAACTGATCACTGCTGGCGATCAAGGCGCCAAAGCGCTTGTCCAGGGCCGCTACGTCGGCCTCGACCGACGCCGTGGAAACCCCCATCAACACCTTGCCGATTTCCACACCGTTAGGGCTGATCGAGGCCTCCAGGTAATAGACCGAAGGATCGTTCTTGGCTGCGTCCAGCACTTTGTCCAGGGCGCGATCGCCCTTGCCCTTTTCCAGCAGCGCCTTGTTGATCGGGTTTTCCCGGTTCAGATAGCGGGTCAGATGCTCGCCCGCTGCGTCGTCGTACACCACGAACAGCACATTGGGATTACGCTGCGCGCGCCGAGCGAACTCGGAGAGGGTCGGAACATCGCTGTCCCACATAGCGCGCGGTGCGACCGAAGCGAGCAGTTGGGCCATATCGTTGGCCGAATCCTTGAGATCCTTTTCCAGCGTCGCACGCAATTGCACCTGCTCTTCCTTGAGCCGCGATGACAACCCCTCGGTCAGGCGCTGCCGGGTACTGCTGGACAGGCTTTCCAGGCTCGAAGTGACTTCGCGAGCCGCCTGCTCCAGCTCGCCGGACAGCTTCTGGCTGTCGGCGCCCAGACGAGCGGCAAGATCGGCCTCCAGCGCCGTCACGGTGCTCCGTGTCAGGGCAACGGCAACCAGCACCTGCACCAAAAGGGCGATACCAAGGGTAACGAACACAGGCCGCAATAAACGGCTTTGTAACAGTGAGAGAACGGCCGACACAGGAAATCCCTCTACTTTGACGCCATTAAATTGATGGCACTCAGGAAGCAGAAATCACAGCAAGGGTCGTGCCGCCAGGCAGACAGAAACGACAAAGGCCCCTATGGAGGGGCCTTTGTTTTTTACATCAACGACTTATCAAGCAAACGGGTGACGCAGAACGATGGTCTCGTTGCGATCCGGGCCTGTCGAAATAATGTCGATCGGCGCGCCGACCAGCTCTTCGATACGCTTGATGTAGGCACGAGCGGCAGCTGGCAACTCTTCCAGGGTCTTGGCACCCAGGGTCGACTCGCTCCAGCCTGGCATCTGCTCGTACACCGGCTCCAGGCCGATGTAGCTGTCGGCGTCGGTCGGCGCGTCGATGACCGCACCATCCTGATTCTTGTAGCCCACGCAGATGTTGATGGTTTCCAGGCCGTCCAGCACGTCCAGCTTGGTCAGGCACAGGCCCGAGATGCTGTTGACGTCGATGGCGCGACGCAGGATGACGGCGTCGAACCAGCCGCAACGACGGGCACGGCCAGTGGTCGCACCGAACTCATGGCCACGCTTGGCCAGGAAGGCGCCGATGTCGTCGAACAGCTCAGTCGGGAACGGGCCCGAACCCACGCGAGTGGTGTAGGCCTTGGTGATGCCCAGGATGTAGTCCAGGTACATCGGACCAACGCCCGAACCAGTAGCGATGCCACCGGCGGTGGTGTTGGAGCTGGTGACGTACGGATAGGTACCGTGGTCGATGTCCAGCAGCGAGCCCTGGGCGCCTTCGAACATGATGTCCTTGCCCGCGCGGCGCAGCTGGTGCAGCTCGGCGGTCACGTCCAGCATCATCGGCTTGAGCAGCTCGGCGTATTCCATGCACTCGTCCAGGGTCTTCTGGAAGTCGATGGCCGGCTCTTTGTAGTAATTGACCAGGACGAAGTTGTGGTAGTCCAGCAACTCACCCAGCTTGGCGGCGAAACGCTCGCGGTGGAACAGGTCGCCGATACGCAGGCCACGACGGGCGACCTTGTCTTCGTACGCCGGGCCGATGCCGCGGCCGGTGGTACCGATCTTCTGTTCGCCGCGGGCCTTTTCACGGGCTTGGTCCAGTGCTACGTGGTAGGACAGGATCAGCGGGCAGGACGGGCTGATACGCAGGCGCTCGCGCACCGGCACGCCTTTCTCTTCCAGCTTGACGATTTCACGCATCAAGGCATCCGGTGCTACCACCACGCCGTTGCCGATCAGGCACTGAACGCCTTCGCGCAGCACACCCGAAGGGATCAGGTGCAAGACGGTTTTCTCGCCGTCGATCACCAGGGTGTGGCCAGCGTTGTGGCCACCTTGGTAGCGCACTACGGCGGCAGCATGTTCGGTCAGCAGATCAACGATCTTGCCTTTGCCCTCATCACCCCACTGGGTGCCCAGGACTACGACATTCTTACCCATAACACTTGTCCTCATTCGCGCAAACTTGGTGCCGGCAACGGCCGGCGGGAAAACTCAAGAAGCCAGCGGCAATACTTGCCAAAGCCCGTTCTGCTGAATCAATTGCCGGTCGCAGTCCGCATCACGGGCGGCGGCCAATGGTTGCCCAGGCAGGGCCTGGACGACACGCTGACCCTCGCTGCGCAACTGGCAAACCTGCTGCCAGAGAGCCGCATCCGTGCTGTCCGGCATCCAGATACCGCCAGACGGTAGCTCGATCTCAGCACGCCCCAGGGTCACCAGGGTTTTCAAATCGGTGGAGAAGCCGGTTGCCGGACGGGCGCGACCGAAGTCGGCGCCGATGTCGTCGTAACGACCGCCCTGGGCGATGGACTGGCCAACACCCGGCACGAACACGGCAAACACCACACCTGTGTGGTAGTGGTAGCCACGCAGCTCGCCCAGGTCGAAGTACAGCGGCAACTCGGGGAATCGCACGGAAAGACGCTCGGCAATCGCCAGCAGGTCGTCCAGTGCCGCCAATACCGGCGCCGGCGCGTTCGCCAGGCGCTCGCGGGCCGCCGTCAGTACTTCGCGGCCGCCGCACAGGTCGACCAGCGCCCGCAGCATGCCGGACAGCTCGGCCGGGAGGCCTTCGGTCAGGGTAATGACCTCGTCGATGGCCTTGCGTTGCAAGGCATCGAACAGTTGTTGCTCCACCTCACCGGACAGACCGGCCGCTCGAGCCAGGCCACGGTAGATACCGACATGCCCCAGGTCCATGTGCACATCCGGCACGTCGGCCAGTTGCAGCATCGCCAGCATCAGGCTGATGACTTCCACGTCGCTGCTCGGGCTCGCATCGCCGTATAACTCGGCACCCAACTGGATCGGGCTGCGCGAGGACGACAAGGCACGCGGCTGGGCATGCAGCACGCTACCGGCATAGCACAGGCGGCTCGGACCTTCGCGACGCAGGGTATGCGCATCGATGCGGGCCACCTGCGGCGTAATGTCGGCGCGGAACCCCATCTGCCGACCCGATTGCGGGTCGATGACCTTGAAAGTACGCAGATCGAGGTCCTGGCCCGCGCCAGTCAGCAAGGATTCCAGGTACTCGATATGGGGAGTCACGACGAACTCGTAACCCCAGCTCTGGAACAGATCCAACACCTGACGACGCGCGACTTCAATACGCGCCGCCTCAGGTGGCAGTACTTCTTCGATGCCATCTGGCAGCAGCCAGCGGTCTACCGTTGCCATTACGCCATTCCCCTGTGACCAGGCGGCCTGCCTATGGGCGGGCCTTGAGTGAAGCAGAAAATGAAGCGCCCTTACGCAAACCCCGCGCATGGGCGACACGGCAAAAAGCCTGAAACCGGCTTCGCCACTCACTTTCCTCGAAAAAAGCTGTCGAGTCGTTCAACTCGCCGTCTTGCACCAACAACCACAATCAAACGTGCAGACGCAAAAAAGCCGGGAATTTCCCGGCTGCCGCATCATACACTCGTTTTCCCAAAGGATCACCCCGCCAGACGTTTTAGCCGCCAGGCGGGGGTGATTCAGGTCAACGACGTATCAAGGCTTGGCCTTTTCCAGGTAACGGAAAAAGTCGCTGCTTGGGTCGAGGACCATGACGTCGGATTTGTTCGCGAAGCTTTCACGATAGGCGCGCAGGCTACGGTAGAAACCGTAGAATTCCTGGTCCTGGCCGTAGGCCTTGGAGTAGATGGCTGCGGCCTGGGCGTCGCCGTCACCGCGAATCTCTTCCGACTCGCGATAGGCCTCAGCCAACAGTACGCGGCGCTGACGATCGGCATCGGCACGAATACCTTCAGCCAGCTCGTTACCCTTGGCGCGGTGCTCGCGAGCTTCACGCTCACGCTCGGTGCTCATCCGCTCGAAGACGCTGCGGTTGACTTCCTTCGGCAAGTCGATGGCCTTGACCCGGACATCGACCACTTCGATGCCCAATTCTTTCTCGGCCATCTTGTTGAGCGACGCCGTGATATCCGCCATCAGCGCGTCGCGCTCGCCGGAAACCACTTCGTGCAGAGTGCGCTTACCGAACTGGTCGCGCAGGCCCGACTCCAGACGACGAGAAAGACGCTCGTCAGCGATCTGCTTGAGGCCGGAAGTCGCGGTGTAGAAACGCTCCGCGTCCTTCACGCGCCATTTGGCATAGGCATCGACCATCACGGCTTTCTTTTCCAACGTCAGGAAACGTTGGGTCGGTGCATCCAGGGTCATCAGGCGAGCGTCGAACTTACGCACCTGGTTCACATAGGGCACTTTCACATGCAGGCCCGGCTGAACGTCAGCCTGGACCACACGACCGAACTGCAGCAACACCGCGCGCTCGGTCTGAGCGACGATGTAGAAGCAGTTCCAGGCAGCGATCGCCACGACGACGCCGACGATAAGGGCGATCAGCGATTTATTGCTCATCAGCGACTCTCCCTGGTACGCGCTTGCTGTTGCTGCAGATCAGCTGCCGCACGCGCATTCGCTTCGTTGCTGCTCGCTGCTGCGCCAGTCACCGGAGCGCTGGTGCTGCGGCCACTTTCGACCATCTTGTCCAACGGCAGATACAGCAGGTTGCTTTGGCCGTTCTTGTTGCCGGTCACGAGTACCTTGCTGGTATTGCTGAAGACTTCCTGCATGGTGTCCAGGTACAGACGCTCACGGGTAACTTCAGGCGCCTTGCGGTATTCGGCCACCAGCTTGGTGAAGCGATCGGCCTCACCCTTGGCGCGGGAAACCACTTCGCCGCGATAACCATTGGCATCTTCGATGATGCGCTGGGCCTGACCGCGAGCCTCCGGCACGACGCCATTGGCATAGGTTTCAGCCTGGTTGCGCGAACGCTGTTCATC
Organism: Pseudomonas chlororaphis; assembly: GCF_001921865.1. Taxonomy (GTDB): domain Bacteria; phylum Pseudomonadota; class Gammaproteobacteria; order Pseudomonadales; family Pseudomonadaceae; genus Aquipseudomonas; species Aquipseudomonas chlororaphis_D. Next base: position 108,060 of record NZ_MSCT01000004.1, on the reverse strand, counting down.
TTCACGGGCACGGATCACGTCATCGAAGGCTTCCTGCACTTCACGCGGTGCCGCCGCGCTCTGTACGTTCACCTGGGTCACGGTGATACCGGTGCGGTAGGTATCGAGGAAACGTTGCAGACGCTCCTTGATCTCGCTGGCCATCAATTCACGACCTTCGGTCAACACCTGGTCCATCGCGGTGGAGCCCACCACGTGGCGCAAGGCACTGTCGGTCGCGTGCTGCAGGCTGATTTCCGGCTGATCGACGTTCAGCACGAAGTCCTGCAGGTTACTGATCTTGTACTGCACGGTCAGCGGCACTTCGACGATGTTCTCGTCTTCAGTCAGCATCTGCCCCTGCTTGGTGTAGGCACGCTCACGCGTGACGTTTTCCATGTACTTGCGATCGATCGGCGGGAAGTAGATGTTCAGGCCCGGGCCGACGGTTTCGTAGTACTTGCCGAAGCGCAGCACCACGGCTTGCTCCTGCTCGTCCACGACATATACCGCGCTGTACAGCCACACGGCCGCCAGCACGACCAGACCGATACCGAGCAGGCCAAGACCGCCGCCCTTACCGGAACCGCCACCATCGTCACCACGTTTCTTACCACCACCGAACAACCCATTCAGGCTTTCCTGCAGCTTACGGAAGGCCTCGTCGAGATCCGGTGGCCCCTTGCGGTCGCCATTGTTGCGGCGTTTACCACCCCAAGGATCCTGATTATTCGAGTTGCCACCCGGCTCATTCCAAGCCATAGCGCTCTCCATCTGATAAAGCAAAGACGCACCCACGGCGCGCCGACCAATGCTACAGAATGCCTGCTACAGCGGCACAACCGCTTTTTCAGGCTTTTATTGCAAAGTGTGTTGCTCGATGAACTCCAGCGGCTGCATGCCTTCGCGGCTTACCAGTCGATTCAGCTCGACTCGTGGCAAGCGAACAGCCAGCAGGCTGACACCTTCCTCGTCGTGATCTTCCTTCTGTACCGCGCCCAACTCGAAGAACTGCGCTCGCAGTCGAGCAAAACGCTGCGGCAAGCGCAAGGTGCCGACGAACAAATCCTCGCCCAACAGCTCGGCGATGGCCTGTTTGAGCAGGTCCAGCCCTTGCCCTTCGCGGGCCGACAACCAGACCCGCTGCGGCTTGCCGTCGGCATCACGCTGGATCTGCGGGTCCACGCCCTCGAGCAAATCGAGTTTGTTATAGACCTCCAGGATCGGCAAGTCCTGGGCCCCGATCTCGCCGAGCACCACCATGACCTGCTCGATCTGCGCCATGCGCTCGGGCTCATGGGCATCGATGACATGCAGCAGCAGGTCGGAGTTGCTCGACTCCTCGAGCGTAGCCCGAAACGCCTCCACCAGCTTGTGCGGCAGGTGACGGATGAAGCCCACGGTGTCGGCCAGCACGATCGGCCCCAGGTCGTCCAGCTCGAGCCGGCGCAGGGTCGGATCGAGGGTGGCGAACAGTTGATCGGCCGCGAACACATCGGACTCGGTCACGGAGTTGAACAAAGTAGACTTGCCGGCGTTGGTGTAACCCACCAACGACACCGAAGGGATATCCGCGCGCTTGCGCCCGCGACGGGCCTGCTCGCGCTGGCTGCGGACCTTCTCCAGCCGGCCCTTGATCTGCCGCAGGCGAACCCGCAGGAGACGCCGGTCGGTCTCGAGCTGGGTTTCACCCGGGCCGCGCAGACCGATACCGCCTTTCTGCCGCTCGAGGTGAGTCCAGCCACGAACCAGACGCGTGCTCATGTGCTCAAGCTGGGCCAGTTCTACCTGGAGCTTGCCTTCATGAGTACGGGCGCGCTGGGCGAAAATATCGAGAATCAGACCCGTGCGATCAATCACGCGACACTCGAAAGCACGTTCGAGGTTGCGTTCCTGACTGGGTGTGAGGATGTGATTGAAAATCACCAGGTCGACCTGTTCGGCCTGGACCAGGTCGCGTAACTCTTCGACCTTGCCACTGCCAACCAGGTACTTGGCGGTTGGCCGATGACGCGGCACGTTAACAAACGCGACGGTCTCGGCGCCGGCCGATATTGCCAACTCCTGAAACTCCTGCGGATCTTCGCGCGCCTCAGGGTCCTGACCATCCAAGTGAACGAGAATTGCCCGCTCACCACCACCGTGGCGCTCAAAGAACAAAGGAGACTCCTATCAGGCGTTACCTGGTTCAGCGTCGCCCTGTTCGGATTCGGATGCGCTAGGCAGGCGAATTGGACGAACCGGCACCACTGTCGAGATAGCGTGCTTGTAAACCATTTGGCTGACGGTATTTTTCAGCAGGATGACGAACTGGTCGAAAGACTCGATCGTACCTTGCAGCTTGATGCCGTTGACCAGATAGATGGAAACCCCAACTTTCTCTTTACGTAAAGTGTTCAAGTAAGGGTCTTGTAGCGAATGCCCTTTTGACATGTGCCGTACTCCTTTAAGGATCAATAATAAAAATCGGAAAACAGATGGCTCAAGCCGCCCCACCCCCAAGGATAGACGGCAATTGCAAGGACTCAGCCCAATATGGAGACCGTTCCCAGGTATTTCAAGGCGCGCGGCAGATTGTCGCAATCCAGGCTGTCCAGCCAGTGTAAATCAGCCCAGCTGCGTAACCAGGTGAACTGGCGTTTCGCCAATTGGCGCGTGGCAATGATGCCGCGCTCCTGCATCTCGGCGAATGTCAGCTTGCCATCCAGATGATCCCAGACTTGTCGGTAGCCTACAGCACGTATAGACGGCAACCCGGCATGCAGGTCACTTCTAGAGCGCAGAGCTACGACCTCGTCGACGAATCCCTGTTCCAACATAATTGTGAATCTTTGTGCAATACGCTGATGCAGTACCTGACGGTTTGCCGGGGCAATGGCCAAGTTCGCGACAGTATAGGGCAATTGTCCCCGTCCCGACGCGGCTGCTTCAGTACTTTGCGCAGATTGTCGCAGTCTGTGGGCGGTCATGCTCAGGCCGCTGACCCGATAGACTTCCAGCGCCCGGGTCAGGCGTTGCGGATCGTTGGGATGAATCCGCGCCGCCGACTCGGGGTCGATCGCCGCCAACTGGTCGTGCAAAGCCTGCCAGCCAAGGCGCGCCGCCTCTTCTTCCAGCTCGGCGCGCACCTGCGGATCGGCCGGCGGCATGTCCGCCAGCCCCTCAAGCAGAGCCTTGTAATAGAGCATGGTCCCGCCGACCAGCAGCGGAATCTTGCCGCGGGCGGTGATGTCGGCCATGGCCGCCAACGCATCGCTGCGAAAATCCGCCGCCGAATAACTTTCGGCCGGGTCGAGGATATCGATCAAGCGGTGCGGGAACTCGGCGAGGATTTCCCTGGACGGTTTGGCGGTACCGATGTCCATGCCGCGGTAGACCAGCGCCGAATCGACACTGATCAGCTCGCAAGGCAGGACCTTGGTGAGTTCGATGGCCAGGTCGGTCTTGCCGGCGGCAGTCGGGCCCATCAGGAAAATCGCGGGAGGAAACTGGCTCATCAACGACCGCGCAAGAAAAGTTTGTCCAGATCGTCCAGGCCCAACTGGGTCCAGGTCGGTCGGCCATGGTTGCATTGGCCGCTGCGCTCGGTGTTTTCCATGTCCCGCAACAAGCCGTTCATCTCCGGCAAGGCCAGTCGCCGGTTGGCCCGGATTGCACCGTGACAGGCCATGGTGCCCAGCAGCTCGTTGAGATGCGCCTGGATACGGTCACTGGTGCCGTATTCCATCAGGTCGGCCAAAACGTCATGCACCAGGCGATTGGCTTCCGCTTGCTTGAGCAAGGCCGGAATCTGCCGGATCGCCAGCGACTCCGGCCCCAGGCGCTGCAACTCGAACCCCAGGCGCTGGAACCAGCTGACGTGCTCTTCGGCACAATCGGCTTCGCGCTGGCTGACCGCAATCGACTCCGGCACCAGCAGCGGCTGGCCGCTCAGGCCTTCGCTGGCCATCGCCACCTTCAAGCGCTCGTACATGATCCGTTCGTGGGCCGCGTGCATATCCACCAGCACCAGGCCCTGGGCATTTTCCGCAAGGATATAGATGCCTTTGAGCTGGGCCAGCGCGTAGCCCAGCGGCGGGATATCACCCTGGGAGTCCGGCAGGGACACCGCGCCCGACTCAGGCAACGGCGCAAAAAACTCGCGATAGGCGCTCTGCGCCTCGGCCGCCGGCAGCGTCGGCTGCGGGCGTGGCGTGTACTGGTATTGATAGCCTGCGCCGGCGCCAGAGCCCGGCGGGCTGAAGGCCGGCTGGGCCTGCGGCTGCTCCAGCGCCATGTTCGCGGCCAGGCGCATCTCGCCCTGGGGGCCGAACTCGCCGGCTTCGATACCCGTCGGGCGGACAATCCCCGCCGTCGCAGCCGGTGCCGCCAGATGGTCCTCCGGGCGGACGTCGCCCAAAGCGCGGTGCAAGGTGCCGTACAGGAAATCGTGGACCATGCGCCCGTCGCGGAAGCGCACTTCGTGCTTGGTGGGGTGCACGTTGACGTCCACCACTGCCGGATCGACCTCGAAGAACAGCACGAACGTCGGATGCCGCCCGTTGAACAACACGTCGCGATAAGCCTGGCGCACCGCGTGGGCGACCAGCTTGTCGCGCACCGCGCGGCCGTTGACGTAGAAATACTGCAGGTCCGCCTGGCTGCGGGAAAAGGTCGGCAAGCCGACCCAGCCCCATAGATGCAGGCCGTTACGCTCGACCTCGATCGGCAGCGCCTGCTCGAGAAAACCCGAACCGCAGACCGCCGCCACCCGCCGCGCACGCGCCACGTCGTCGTTGGCCTCATGCAGGCTGAGCACGCTCTTGCCGTTGTGGCGCAGGTGAAAAGCCACATCGAACCGCGCCAGGGCCAGACGCTTGATCACTTCCTGCAGGTGATCGAACTCGGTCTTTTCCGCCTTGAGGAATTTGCGCCGGGCCGGGGTATTGAAGAACAAGTCGCGAACCTCCACCGAGGTTCCGACCGGATGAGCGGCTGGCTGCACGCGCGGCGCCATGTCACGGCCTTCGGTCTCGACCTGCCAGGCCTGCTCGGCGTCGCGGGTTCGCGACGTCAGGGTCAGGCGCGCGACCGAACTGATGGACGCCAGGGCTTCACCGCGGAACCCCAGGCTCATGACCTGCTCCAGGTCCTCGAGGTTGCGGATCTTGCTGGTGGCGTGACGCGCCAGGGCCAGCGGCAGATCATCGGCGGAGATCCCGCCGCCGTCGTCGCGCACTCGCAGCAGCTTGACGCCCGCCTGCTCGACATCCACATCGATGCGTTTGGCTCCGGAGTCCAGGCTGTTCTCCAGCAACTCCTTGATCACCGATGCCGGGCGCTCGACGACTTCGCCGGCGGCAATCTGGTTCGCCAGGCGCGGACTGAGCAGCTCGATGCGGGCGCTGCTGATAACTGCTTCATTCATTCCTTGGCCGCCAGTTCCGTACCCGGGATGGTCAGGGTCTGACCGATTTTCAGCTCATCGCTGCTCAGGTTGTTGGCGCTGCGCAAGGTGGCGGCGGAGACCTGATAACGCACGGCGATCATCGCCAGGGTTTCGCCCGGGCTCACGCGGTGGTCGCGAGGGCCCTGGGCAATTTTCCCGGAGTCGCGCAGCCAGGCGATGTAGGTGCCCGGCGGTGGGTTCTGCTGGAAGAACTGCCGCACACCGCTACTGATAGAACGCGCCAATGCCTGCTGGTGGCTGGCCGTGGCCAGCTTGGAGGCTTCGTTGGCATTGGAGATAAAGCCGGTTTCCACCAGGATCGATGGGATGTCCGGTGACTTGAGCACCATGAACCCGGCCTGCTCGACGCGCTGCTTGTGCAGCGGCGTGACCCGGCCGATGTTGCTGAGCACTTTCTGGCCGACGTTGAGGCTGGAGGTCAGCGAGGCGGTCATGGACAGGTCGAGCAAGACGCCGGCAAGCATCCGGTCCTTGTCATCGAGGCTGACGTTGCCGGCCCCGCCGATCAAGTCGGAACGGTTTTCGCTGTCCGCCAGCCAACGCGCGGTCTCGGACGTGGCACCGCGGTCGGAGAGCGCAAACACCGAGGCACCGAACGCCGCGCGCGAAGGCGCCGCGTCGGCATGGATCGAGACGAACAGATCGGCGCCCTTCTTGCGAGCGATCTCGGTACGGCCGCGCAGCGGAATGAAGTAGTCGCCGGTACGGGTCAACTCGGCGCGGAAGCCCTTGAGGCCATTGATCTGGCGCTGCAACTCGCGAGCGATGGCCAGTACCACGTCTTTCTCATGCTGGCCGCGAGAGCCCGAGGCGCCCGGGTCTTCGCCGCCATGGCCAGCATCGATGACCACGACGATGTCGCGCTTGCCGGCCGGGGCCGGTGGCAGCTTGATCTCAGGCTTGGCCGGCGTTACCGGAACCGCGGGCACCGTCGCGACACTCGGCGCGGGTGGCGGCGTCGGCGCGGCATCGGCCGGGTTATCGAACAGGTCGACCACCAGGCGATTGCCGTATTGAGCATTGGGCGTCAGGGTAAAGCTCTTGGGGGTGACAGCCTTTTTCAGGTCGATGACCACCCGCAGGTCGGTAGGGGTACGTTGGGCCGAACGCATGGCGGTAATCGGCGTGTTCGCCGTGGCGACATTCAGCGGCCCGCCGAGGGTCGCGCCGTTGATATCGATGACCAGACGATCGGGGGCCGTCAGGGTGAAGACGCTGTGCTGGACCGGGCCCGACAGGTCGAATACCAGCCGAGTGTTGTCCGGCGCCCGCCACAGGCGAACGCTGCGGACCTGTGTAGCAGCCAGAGCGTCGACGGCCAATGCCGTAAGCAACAGTCCTACGACAGCAACCAACGCGCGAATGCGCATACCTAACCCCATCAATTATTTGAATTCCAACGCCAAAGCGGCACACCAGGACTCGCCACGCGAGCCTTGCGACAACAAATGCAGGGAACGCCCGCTGTTATGCGGGCTAATGGTAATGGTCAGGTCCGGCTTTGGCAAAAAGCCCGCACCACGCTGGGGCCACTCGATCAGGCACAGTGCATCGCCCTCTAAGTAATCGCGAATACCGAGAAACTCCAGCTCCTCGGGATCGACCAGGCGATAGAGATCGAAGTGGAACGCTCTCACATCGCCGATTTCGTAAGGCTCGACCAGGGTAAAGGTCGGACTCTTCACCGCGCCGACATGCCCCAAGCCACGGATAAGGCCCCTCGACAGCGTGGTTTTCCCTGCCCCCAGATCGCCCTCGAGAAAGATCACGCCCAGCCCCTGGGTGACCTGCGCCAGGCGCGCGCCAAAGGCGACCATGGCGTTTTCGTCCGCCATATACAGGGTTATTTCAGACACGGTGACTGCTCCTCCAACAACTGACGAATGGCCGGGATCAAATCGCTGGCCGCCAGCCCCCGGCCCAATTTACCTTGCTGCTCGCCCGCGACCGCATGCAGCCAGACCGCCAGGCAAGCGCTGTCGAACGCCGTCATCCCTTGCGCCAGCAGAGCTCCGACCAGCCCAGCCAACACATCCCCCAACCCGGCGGTGGCCATGGCCGGATGCCCACGCTCGCAACCAGCCAGGCACCCGTCGGGGCTGGCGATCAGGCTCCCGGCGCCTTTCAGGACAGCGACAGCGGTATATTTTTTGCTCAAGGCCACAGCAGCTGCCGGACGATCCGCCTGCACCTGGGCAGTGGACAGGCCCAGCAACCGGGCGGCCTCCCCCGGATGCGGAGTGATCACGCTGCCCGGCGGCAAGGTCAGGCCGCCGCTGGCCAGCAGATTCAGGGCATCGGCATCCCAGACTTGCGGCCGTGGCGCGTTGGCCGCGGCAGACAACAGGCTACGGCCCCAGGCGGCTTGCCCCAGGCCGGGGCCGGCGACGATGACCGACGCCTGATCCAGCAAGCCCATCAACTGGTTGGCCGAATCCACGCCCAGGGCCATGACCTCGGGAATCCGTGCCAGAGCGGCGGCAACGTGTTCGCTGCGAGTGGCCAGCGAAACCATCCCGGCCCCGCTGCGCAGGGCACTTTCGGCACAGAGCAGGGCCGCGCCGCCAAAACCGCGATCGCCGCCGATCAGCAACAGGTGTCCGAACTGGCCTTTATGGGCATCGGGCAAGCGAGCACACAGCGCCGGCAAAGTGCCAGGCACCAGCGGCTGGATGTCGGGTAAAGGGTGTTTTGTCTGCGCCATGCGTCTTCGGGCTCCGATGTCTGGCAGAATTATACGCACCTCAGCCCCGGTTTCTCTCGCCTCATGCCTGCCATTACCACCGATCTTCCCGCCCTCGCCCAATCGATCAAGGATTGGGGCCGCGAGCTGGGCTTTCAGCAAGTCGGCATCAGCGGCCTGGACCTGGCCGAGCATGAGCAGCACCTGGAGCGTTGGCTCGCGGCGGGCTATCACGGCGAAATGGACTACATGGGCGCCCACGGCAGCAAACGTTCCCACCCGGACGAGCTGGTGCCTGGCACCCTGCGCGTGGTCTCCCTGCGCATGGATTACCTGCCCGGCGACACCCAGATGGCGCAGCGCCTGGCCCAACCGGAAAAAGCCTATGTCTCGCGTTATGCCCTGGGCCGCGACTACCACAAGCTGATCCGCAAGCGCGTGCAGCAACTGGCCGAGCGCATCCAGAAGGAAATCGGCCCGTTCGGCTATCGCGCCTTCGTCGACAGCGCCCCGGTGCTGGAAAAAGCCATCGCCGAACAGGCCGGGCTCGGCTGGATCGGCAAGAACACCTTGGTGCTCAACCGCAAGGCCGGTAGCTACTTCTTCCTCAGCGAGCTGTTCGTCGACCTGCCGCTGCCGGTGGACGCCCCCCACGCCACCGAGCACTGCGGCCGCTGCACCGCCTGCCTGGACATCTGCCCGACCAATGCCTTCGTCGGCCCTTACGTCCTGGACGCCCGGCGCTGCATTTCGTACCTGACCATCGAGCTGAAAAACGCCATTCCCGAGGACCTGCGCCCATTGATCGGCAACCGTGTCTTCGGTTGCGACGACTGCCAGATCGTCTGCCCGTGGAACCGCTTCGCTCGCCCGTCCGGCGAAGGCGATTTCAAGCCAAGGCACAACCTCGACAATGCCGAGCTGGCCGAATTGTTCATGTGGGACGAGGAGACCTTTCTCAGCAGCACCGAAGGTTCGCCGCTGCGCCGCGCCGGCTACGAGCGCTGGCTGCGCAACCTGGCGGTAGGACTGGGCAATGCGCCGTCGAGCATCCCGGTGCTGGAAGCCCTGAAGGCCCGCCGGGACTACCCGTCAGAATTGGTGCGCGAACATGTGGAATGGGCGCTGAACCAGCACGCCGGCCGTCACTGCTCGTCGTTATAGACGAACTTGGGCATTTCCCAGTGAAAGCGGATCGCTAGCAAACGCAGTAGGAAACCGCCGAACAGAGTGATCAGGATCGACTGCTCGCCAGGCAACTGCAGATAGATGCAGAGCATGTAGCACCAGGCCGCGGCGAACGAGACGCTGGCATACAGCTCGCGACGGAAGATCAGCGGAATGTCGTTGCAGAAGATGTCTCGCAGAATCCCGCCGAACACCCCGGTAATCACCCCGCTGACCGAGGCCACCAGCATACCGTGGCCCATTTCCAGGGCGGTCATGCAGCCGATCAGGGTGAACGCCACCAGCCCCACGGCGTCGAGCACCAGGAACAGCGAACGCAGGTGGCGCATCAGCGGCGCGATAAAGATCGTCACCAGGGCCGCGGCCGAAGTCAGCACCAGGTATTCCGGGTGCTTGACCCAGGTCAGTGGGTAGTGCCCCAACAACACGTCGCGCACCGAACCGCCGCCCAGGGCCGTGACGCAGGCGATCAGCACCACGCCGAACCAGTCCATGCCGCGACGCCCGGCAGACAACGCGCCGGTCATGGCTTCAGCGGTAATGGCAATCAGGTAAAGCATCAGCAGCATGATGGCGGTCCTTTCAGGAAGGCGCGCAGTCTACTCAGTTGGCGATGGCACCAAAAGGGGGCGCTGACTGAATGGCTGGAGAACGCTGTGCGGCCTATCACAAGCAAGCCCGCTCCTATGGGACAGCGTGTATCTGCAGGAGCGAGCTTGCTCGCGATAGCGTCAGAGCTTGATGAAGTGCTTGCGGTAATGCTGCAACTCGGCGATGGATTCACGAATGTCGTCCAGTGCCAGGTGGGTGCTGCCCTTCTTGAAACTGTCGCGCACGTCCGGCGCCCAGCGGGCGGCCAGTTCCTTGAGGGTCGAGACATCGAGGTTGCGGTAGTGGAAGTAGCTTTCCAGCGCCTTCATGTGGCGATACAGGAAACGCCGATCCTGGCAGATGCTGTTGCCGCAGATCGGCGACTTGCCCTTGGGCACCCACTGTTCCAGGAACGCGATGGTCTGTGCCTCTGCCTCGGCCATGCTGATGCGGCTTTCACGCACCCGTTGGGTCAGCCCCGAACCGCCATGCTGGCGGGTGTTCCACTCGTCCATGCCGGCGAGGATTTCATCGCTCTGGTGGATGGCGATGACCGGGCCTTCAGCCAAGGTATTGAGATTGCTATCGGTGACGATCGTCGCCATCTCGATGATGACGTCGGTGTCAGGGTTCAGACCGGTCATTTCCAGATCGATCCAGATCAGATTCTGCGGGTTTTGCATGTGTGGGCTCCTCGGCGTAGTTGCGCAGTTTAGCCTAGAGGGGCCTGCCGGCGTGCTAAACTCGCCGCCGTTTTTACCCAACCGCTGCATTATCGACACGGAACACCAATGGCCAAACGCCAGCTCAATCGTCGCCAAAACTGGCGCATCGAAAAGATTCAAGGCGAACGCGCCGCCCGCGCCGCCAAACGCGAATCCTCTGCCGTGGAAGCACTGGAAGGCGGCGATCTCGGCCCCGAACAGACCGGCCTGGTGATCGCCCACTTCGGTGTGCAGGTCGAAGTCGAGGCGCGTGAAGGCGAGCTGGCCGGCCAGGTATTCCGCTGCCACCTGCGGGCCAACCTGCCGGCGCTGGTGACCGGCGACCAGGTGGTCTGGCGTCCGGGCAACCAGGGTATCGGGGTGATCGTCGCGCAACTGCCGCGCCACACCGAGCTGTGCCGCCCGGACAGCCGCGGCCAGCTCAAGCCGGTCGCCGCCAACGTCGACATGATCGTGATCGTTTTCGCCCCGCTGCCCGAGCCCCACGCCAACCTGATCGACCGTTACCTGGTGGCGGCCGAGCATGCCGGGATTCGCCCGCTGCTGCTGCTCAACAAGTTCGACCTGATCGACGAGCACAATGCCCCGGCCCTCAATGCCTTGCTGGCGGTCTATCGGCAGTTGGGTTATCCGGTGCTGGAAGTCTCGGCCCACCACGGCAATGGCATGGAACAGCTGCAAGCTCAGCTGGACGGGCGGATCAGCGTATTCGTCGGTCAGTCCGGCGTGGGCAAGTCGTCGCTGGTGAACAGCCTGCTGCCGGAAGTCGAAACCCGCGTCGGCCCGCTGTCGGAGCTGTCCGGCCAGGGCACCCACACCACCACCACCGCGCGCCTGTTCCACTTCCCGGGCGGCGGCGAGTTGATCGACTCCCCGGGGATTCGCGAATTCGGCCTGGGCCATGTCAGCCGCGCCGATGTCGAGGCGGGTTTCATCGAATTCAACGACCTGCTGGGTACTTGCCGCTTCCGCGACTGCAAGCATGACCGCGAACCGGGTTGCGCCCTGCTCAAGGCCCTGGAAGACGGGCGGATCCAGCAACAACGAATGAACAGCTACCGCTCGATCATCGCCAGCCTGCCGGACAACAGCTACTGAAAGAACAATAAGTAACTTCGCCATGCGCGGAGTTACTTATTGGTGGCGCTCGCCCGATACATGCATTGCGATGGACAACTTTTTGTAGGAATTATCTTTCCCACAAAAAGGAAGTATCTGCTTTTATCCCGCGACCTTGTTAGCCGCCATTGTTCAAATACATTTGATTTCTCGTCACACCAGCATTCAGCCGGCGTGGATACGCATTGACTTGCGTTCTCGAGGAGTCATTCATGCAGCAAACCTACCATCTGTTCATCAGCCACTCGTGGAGTTACTCGGACAAGCACGACAGACTCGTCGAGCTGCTCGGTACACACTCTGGATTCAACTTCAAGAACTTCTCCGTACCCTGGCAGGACCCGATCGTCGGCGCCCGAACGGACAAGCAACTCGAAGAAGCCATCGAGAACCAGATACGCCCCTGTTCCGCTGTGCTGATCATGGCTGGCATGTATTCCACGTACAGCAAGTGGATCAACAAGGAAATCGCCATTGCCCAACGCCTGGGCAAAGTCATCATTGCCATCAAGCCGTTTGGCGCGGAGCGAATTTCCAACGTGGTACGCGAGGCCGCCCATGTCGAATGCGCGTGGAACACCAATAGCATCGTCAATGCCATTCGCCTGTATACGGCGGTGTAATCATGCGCAAGGCATTATTTATCGGCATCAACAACTACACCTATATAAACCCGTTGAGCGGCTGCAATAACGACGCCATTGCCATGGCTTCGATACTGGAGCGTCACGCCACCGGCAAACCCAACTTCAAGAACCAGGTCTTGACGTCCGCAGAAACAAACCTGAGTCGCCAACTCCTTGAAGAAAGCATCAAGGAGTTGTTCTCCGGCGACTGTAACGTGGCTCTTCTGTACTTCGCCGGCCATGGCAACTTCGACAAGAGTATCGAAGAGGGCACGCTGCTTGCGCAGGACTACCGGGGCAGCAACGACGGCATTCGTATCAGCGATGTCCTGCAATGGGCCAATGCGACCGAGAAGATCAAGAACAAGGTGATCATTCTCGACTGCTGCGAATCCGGCGCCGCCGCAGAGGCGCGCGGCCTGAGGGGCGGCGTCAGCACCATCGGCGAAGGCATGACCATTCTTACCGCCTGCAAGAAAGCCCAGCCCGCCCTGGAACAGAGCGGCCATGGCGTTTTCACCGGGTTGCTGCTGCAAGCCTTGCACGGCGGTGCGGCCAACGTCCTGGGCGCGATCACACCCGGCAGCCTGTACTCATTCGTCGACAACGCGCTCGGCGCCTGGGAACAGCGGCCAGTGTTCAAGACCAACGTTTCCCAATTCATCGCCTTGCGCGAAGTCCCGCCGCTGATCCCGGAAGAAATCCTGCGTCGGCTACCCGAGTGGTTTCCCGAAGCCCAGTCAGTGTTCGCCCTCGCGCCCAGCTACGAGCCCACGGACCCGGCATTCAACCCCGATCACGGCGACGTCTTCGCCCAACTGCAAAAGTGCAACCGGCACAGCCTGATCGAGCCGGTGGACGCCGAACACATGTACTACGCCGCCATCCACTCCACCGGCTGCCGCCTCACGGCGTTCGGTGCCTACTATCGCGAACTGGCGATCAAAGGACATTTCTGATGCCTGTCTTTATCAGCTACCGACATACCGACCGCCCTTTGGCCATCAACATCAACAAGCGCCTGGAAGAAGCCGGTATCCAGACCTACCTCGATGTGCAGGATATCGAATCCCTGAGCACCGAAGACATCACCGCAGTGATCACCCGCCGCATCACCGAGTGCACGCATTTGCTGGCCCTGGTGTCGGACAAGACCGCGCTGTCCTGGTGGGTGCCGTTCGAGATCGGCGAAGCGACCATCAGCAATCGGCGGATCTGCTCGTTCAGGACCGGCGCCAGCGAATTGCCGGAATACCTCGACAAATGGCCGAAGCTGAGCAAAGCCAGCGACATCGAGCTGTTTATCGACACCTATCGCAACGAGTCGGCACTCAAGCGCTCGCTGTCCCTGGAGTCGGTGGATGGCAGCGAATCCCTGCACACCCACAACAAGACCAATGCGGACCACTTCCACGCGGAACTCAAGGCCAGGATTCGCCGCGGTTATTGAGCCTTGCGCCGCCCACAAAAAAGCCGACACGGATGTCGGCTTTTTTGTGGGTCACTACTTCGGCGGTTCGGCCGGCTTCGGCGCCGGGTCGTCGAAGATATTCAGCCGTTCGCGCAACTCATGGGCCGGCAAGGGTTCCTGCTCCGGCGGCAGGGCGTTCGGGTCGGCCGGTACTTCGCCCGGAGCGCCCTGGCCCTGGGTGGGCACCGGTGTCTCGGGAGCCACTTCGCCTTCAATCGCGCGCTGGGCCTTTTTGGTCAGCACCACGATGTCGATACGCCGGTTGACCGGGTTGAATGGGTCCTTGCGATCGAACAGTGACGACGAGGCATACCCCACCACGCGAGCCACCTGGGTGTCGGGATAACTGCCCGCCACCAGCGCACGACGCGCGGCATTGGCCCGGTTGGCCGACAGTTCCCAGTTGCCGAAATCGCCAGCACCCGCGTAAGGCTTGGCATCGGTGTGGCCGCTGATGCTGATCTTGTTCGGCACCGCCTTGATGGTGTCGGCCATGGCCAGCAGGATGTCCTCGAAATACGGTTTCAGGCGCGCGCTGCCAGAGTCGAACATCGGCCGGTTTTCCGAATCGATGATCTGGATGCGCAGGCCATCCGGAGTGATCTCGAACAGGATCTGGTCCTTGAATTTCTGCAGTTGCGGGTTTTCCTCGACCTTGTTCTGCAACTCTTGCAACAGCAGTTCCAGGCGCTCTTTTTCAACCTGCTCGGCCATGCCCTCGACCTGGTCGGTATCGACCGTCACCTTGTCCGGCTGCGGTTGCGACTGGACCTCGGGGTTGAGCGTATGGTCCGGCGCCACCTCGGGAGAGCCGCCCAGGTCGATGATGTAGGGCGTACCGCTTTCCGAGAAGCCGATCGGGTCCTTGAAGTAACCGGCGATGGCGATCTTCTGTTCCGGGGTCGCGGTGGACAACAGCCACAGCACCAGGAAGAACGCCATCATCGCCGTGGCGAAGTCGGCGAAGGCGATCTTCCATGCCCCGCCATGGTGCCCGCCGGCAAAGCGCTTGACGCGCTTGATGATAATCGGCTGATTGTTTTCCATGGCTTAGCGACCGCGAACCGCTTGTTCCAGCTCGGCGAAGCTCGGACGGTGCGCCGGGTACAGAACCTTGCGGCCGAACTCCACCGCCAGCGATGGCGGCATGCCGGAAGCCGAGGCCACCAGGGAAGCCTTGATGGCTTCGTAGACGTTCAGCTCTTCCTTGGCATCGTGCGCCAGGGAGTGGGCCAGCGGGCCGAAGAAGCCGTAGGCCGCGAGAATACCGAAGAAGGTACCGACCAGCGCCGCGCCTACGTGCAGGCCGATGGATTTCTGGTCGCCGTCGCCCAGGGACGCCATGGTCACCACGATCCCCAGTACCGCCGCGACGATACCGAAACCCGGCATGCCGTCGGCGATGCCGTTGACCGCATGGGACGGATGCTCGAGGTCTTCCTTGAGGCTGAACAGCTCCATGTCGAACAGGCCTTCCAGTTCGTGGGGAGCCATGTTGCCGGAGGACATGATGCGCAGGTAATCGCAGATGAAGGCCGTCATGCGCTCGTCTTTGAGCACCGCCGGGTATTTGGCGAAAATCGGGCTGGCCGCGGCATCTTCGATATCGCCTTCGATCGCCATCATGCCTTCGCGGCGGCTCTTGTTGAGGATCTCGTAGATCAGCCCCAGCACTTCCAGGTAGAACGTCTGGGAAAAGCGCGAACTGAACATCCCCAAGGACTTCTTGAGCACGTGCATGGTCATGTAGCCAGGGTTCGCCTGGAGGAACGCGCCCAAGGCTGCGCCGCCGATAATCAAGACCTCGAAAGGCTGGATCAGAGCGGCAATCTTGCCGTGGGAAAGCACGTATCCGCCGAGCACGCTCGCGAACACGACGATGATGCCGATAATTTTAGCCATAGGTAGGAAAGTACTTATTGAGTCGGGTTCAAGGTCATATTCGGAAGTTCTTAAAACTCTTCTTCTACTTATCGGCAAAACTGCGCCAGACTATAGGCCGTTAAGGCGAAAAGCCAGTTTGGCCCGCTCTGGGCGTGTTTACAGCAAACGATGATTGCGCCCAGCCATGTCTAATGAAACGACCGTCCCAACTACCGCACCCAGCACCCTCGATGCCTGGATAAAACTGCTCGACTCGGTCAGCCTGCCAGTGCCGCAGGCCAGCCACGACCGGGTCTGCAAAGCCATCCGGGACAATCGCAGTTCGTTGCGTGATATTGCCGACCTGATGCAGGACAGCCCCGCTCTGGCTTTGAGCGTGATTCGCGAAGCCAATCGCCACACCCACGGCAGCATGGGCGAACCGGCCGAGAACCTGGAGATCGCCCTCAACCGCCTGGGTCTCAAGCGCACCGAAGAATTGCTTGCCCGCCTGCCCGCCCAG
This sequence comes from Pseudomonas chlororaphis, assembly GCF_001921865.1. GTDB lineage: Bacteria > Pseudomonadota > Gammaproteobacteria > Pseudomonadales > Pseudomonadaceae > Aquipseudomonas > Aquipseudomonas chlororaphis_D. Next base: position 91,843 of record NZ_MSCT01000004.1, on the reverse strand, counting down.
CCCGAACAGGAGATTCCGGCCGGGCTGCGCCAGCTGCAACTGATCAGCCAGCACGCGACCCAACAGGCCAACGGCTTTTTCGCCGGGCGCCTGGCCAGGCTCTGGCAGGACATCCACTGGGGCAGCCTGCTGTTTCTTTCGCCGCTGTGGCCCATGGCGCTGGTCTATCCAAAACTCCTCGAAGAATGGGAACTGCGGGTCATCCACAAGGCCGAGCCGGCCCGGCAGGTGGAACAGGAACTGTTCGGCATCGGCTTGCTCGAGCTGTGCCAGGCCCTGGTAGAGCTGTGGTATTTGCCGATCTGGGTGCAGCAGGGTTACCGCCTGCTGATGGATGAGCAGGACCAGTTGGTCAAGGCCCTGCATATTGCCCGCGACAATGCCCACCCGCTGCACCAGCAACAATGCCTGGATGCCGATCCGGCCTTGCAGCGCTGGCTGAACCAGCCGGCCAACAGCGTGTTGCTGGCCAACGCCCTGGCCCTCTCGGCCCAAGAGTCCTGGACCGGCCCGCACTGCATACGCTGGCAATACCTGACCAGCTTGTATCTGCAGATGTCGATGGACGAACTGCAACAACAGTTGCACCAGCAGGCCGCGCAGAGCGCCCGCCATCACAGCATGCCCGACCTGTGGCACCCGGCCGAAGCGCTGCTCTGGCCCTGGGAAACCCGGCGCCTGCAGCGCGGCGAGCTCACGGCCCCCGCCCCAACGGCCGAAGAACTGGCCAAATGGCGCCAACTGTGCGGCGAACTGCTGGTGGAGCCCAGCCGCTTCAGCAATGCCATGCACTTGACCACCCTGGCCCGCGACGCTCTGGTGGCCTGCGGCATGCGCCGGGTGATGCTGCTGATGATCGACCGCACACGCACCCAGTTGCGGGTGCATCAGATCGCCGGGCTACCCACTCCAGCCACGAGCCTGGCCTTGAGGGTCGATCAGAGCAGCGTGCTGCAGCGGCTGTTGGAGGCACCGGCCCAGGTGCGCCTGACGCCAACCAATAACGCTCAATTCTCTGCCCGCCTGCCCGGCAGCCTGCGTACGCTGTTTCGTGGCGAGCACCTGTTGATGCGCTCGGTGCCCTGCAACGGCCGGGCAATCATGCTGGTCGTCGCCGACCAGGGCGGCCTGCCTTTCTCGGAAATCTCCGTACAGGCATTTGGCAAGACCGTGCAGTGCATCGAAAAAGCCCTGCACAGCTTTACCAACCGCAGCCGCTGACGCTTGCGCTACAATCTTCCCCTTTGTGCCCTGGAGACCTCACATGTCTGACTTCTCTGGCTTGCCGCTGGTGATCGAGCCGAGCGACTTGCTCCCTCGCCTGAACGCCCGCGAACTGATTCTGGTGGACCTGACCAGCGCCGCCCGCTATGCCGCGGGGCATATCCCCGGCGCGCATTTCGTCGACCCCAAGCGCACCCAGCTCGGCCAGGCGCCAGCGCCCGGGCTGATGCCGCCGCAGGCCGCCCTCGAAGCGCTGTTTGGCGAACTGGGGCATAACCCGGATGCGGTCTATGTGGTCTACGACGACGAAGGCGGCGGCTGGGCCGGACGCTTCATCTGGCTGCTGGACGTGATCGGGCACTCCCACTACCACTATCTGGACGGCGGCCTGCTGGCCTGGCTGGCTGAAGGCCTGCCGGTGTCGAACGAAGTCCCGGCAGCCGTCGGCGGGCCTGTCGCCCTGACGTTGCACGACGAGCCGACGGCCACCCGCGAATACCTGCAAAGCCGGCTGGGCGCGGCCGACCTGGCGATCTGGGACGCGCGCGGCCCTCTGGAGTACTCGGGGGAGAAAGTCCTCGCGGCCAAGGGCGGGCATATTCCCGGCGCGGTCAATTTCGAATGGACCGCGGGCATGGACCCGGCGCGCAACCTGCGGATCCGCAGCGATATGCCACAGATCCTCGAACAGCTCGGCATCAGCAAAGACAAAGAAGTGATTACCCACTGCCAGACTCACCACCGTTCTGGCTTCACCTATCTGGTGGCCAAGGCGCTCGGTTATCCGCGAGTCAAAGGCTACGCCGGTTCCTGGGGCGAATGGGGCAACCACCCTGACACGCCCGTAGAGATTTAAGGTTTAAGGACAGTTAATGAAAAAGCGTTTGTTTATCCTCAGCCAGTACCTGCTGCCCCACCACCTGCTGTCGCGCCTGGCCGGCTGCATTGCCGAGTGCCGCGTACGCTGGTTCAAGAATGCCTTCACCGCCTGGTTCGCCAAGCGTTACCAGGTGGACATGTCACAAGCGCTGGTGGAAGACCTGAGCGCCTATGAACACTTCAACGCATTCTTCACCCGCGCCCTGAAAGACGGCGCCCGCCCGCTGGACCCGACCCCGGGCGCGATCCTCAGCCCGGCCGACGGCGCGATCAGCCAGCTGGGCCCGATCGAACATGGCCGAGTGTTCCAGGCCAAGGGCCACAGTTTCAGCGTGCTTGAACTGCTGGGTGGCGACTCGGCCCTGGCAGCTCCGTTCATGGGCGGCGATTTCGCCACCGTCTACCTGTCGCCGAAGGACTACCACCGCGTGCACATGCCGCTGGCCGGCACCCTGCGGGAAATGGTCTACGTGCCGGGGCGGATCTTCTCGGTCAACCAGACCACCGCGGAGAACGTGCCGGAGCTGTTCGCCCGCAACGAACGCGTGGTGTGCGTTTTCGATACCGAGCGTGGCCCGATGGCCGTGGTCCTGGTAGGCGCGATGATCGTGGCTTCGATCGAGACCGTCTGGGCCGGCCTGGTGACTCCGCCGAAGCGCGAGCTGAAAACCTTCCGCTACGACGAGGCCGCCCGCGCGCCGATCCACCTGGAAAAAGGCGCCGAACTGGGCCGCTTCAAGCTGGGTTCAACCGCGATCGTGCTGTTCGGACCGGATCAGGTGCAGTGGGCCGAAGAACTGGTAGCCGGCTCGCCGGTACAGATGGGCCAAGGCATGGGCCTGGGCAAGGCTTGATATCCGGGCATAAACCCCACGCATAAAAAAACGCCGCAGATCGCGGCGTTTTTTTGGCTTGCGCTTTAGCTCAGAGCTGGCCGTCGCGGTCGCGAAAGCCCAGCAAATAAAGCACGCCATCCAGGCCCAGGGTGGAAATCGCCTGTTTGGCCGACTGTTTGACCAGCGGCTTGGCGCGGAAGGCCACGCCCAGGCCAGCAATCGCCAGCATCGGCAGGTCGTTGGCGCCATCGCCGACCGCAATGGTCTGCTCCAGGCGCAAACCTTCCTTGGCTGCCAGTTCGCGCAGCAGATCGGCTTTGCGCTGGGCGTCGACAATCGGCTCGACCGCAACGCCGGTCACCTTGCCGTCGACCACTTGCAGCTCGTTGGCGAACACGTAGTCGATCCCCAGCTTGGTCTGCAATTGCTTGGCAAAGTAGGTGAAGCCACCGGAGAGGATCGCGGTCTTGTAGCCCAGGCGCTTGAGTTCGGCGAACAGGGTTTCGGCGCCCTCGGTCAGGCGCAGCGATGCGCCGATGGAATCCAGCACCTTGATATCCAGGCCCTGGAGCAAAGCCAGGCGCTCCTTGAAGCTGGCTCGGAAATCCAGCTCGCCGGCCATGGCCCGCTCGGTGATTTGCGCTACGCGGTCACCCACGCCCGCGGCCTTGGCCAGCTCATCGATGACTTCCGCCTCGATCAGCGTCGAGTCCATATCGAATACCGCCAGGCGGCGGTTGCGACGGAACAGCGAGTCTTCCTGGAAAGCGATATCGACGTTCAGTTCCTGGGCAACGCTGAGGAATTCGGCACGCAACGCCTGCGGATCGGCGGCTTCGCCACGCACGGAAAACTCGATGCAGCCCTTGCCCTTGTCGGCCGGGGTGTCCAGCGGCATGCGTCCGGAAAGACGATCGATATGGTCGATGTTCAAGCCGTACTTGGCGGTGATCGAACTGACGCGCTGCAACTGCTCGGCGGTGACCTTGCGGGTCAGCAAGGTGACGATATGGCGCTTCTTGCCCTGGCCGCCGACCCATTGCTGGTAATCCTCTTCGGAAACCGGCGTGAAGCGGACCTGCTGGTCCAGCTCATAGGCCGTGAACAGGATGTCCTTGAGGACCGACGAGCTTTGCTCGTTGTCCGGGATTTCAACCAGGATGCCGAACGACAGCGTGTCGTGAATCACCGCCTGGCCGATGTCGAGAATGTTCACACCACCCTGGGCCAGAACGCCGGTAATGGCCGCAGTGAGACCCGGACGGTCCTCACCAGTGATGTTTATCAGGACGATTTCGCGCAAGGCGCACCCCCGCAGGTGGAAAAAAACCGCATTCTAACCACTTTCAGTGACCATCGGGCACAGCCAGCGCTTTGCCGGTCTAGGGCCTGTCGCTATACTGCGCCTCAACTTCACGGACAAAAGAGCCGAGCTCAGTGAACCGGCCCACGCCAGTTAAAACCGATAACTTCTTCCTGCTGATCTTCCGTGCACTGCGCCACCGCCGTGTACCGATTGCATTGCGCATCGCCAGCCATAACGTGATCCTGGTCGCCCTGGCCCTGGTGATCTATGCCTGCGTGATGGGCCTGCAATTCAAGCAGGCCATGCACGAGCAAGCCGACGCCCTGGGTCAGAGCCTGACCACCCAGACCGCGACCTCGGCCACCGAGCTGCTGGTGTCCAACGACATCCTCAGCCTCAACGTGCTGCTGAACAACCTGACCAAGAACCCGCTGGTGGCCCATGCGGCGATCTACAGCGTGGACAACCGCATCCTCGCCGAAGCCGGCCAGCGCCCGAAAAGCAGCCTGCTGGGCGAAACCGAGGGCGTCTACCAGACCAAGATCACCTTCCAGGACGTGACCGCGGGCAACCTGCGCATCAGCCTAGACATGGAACAGTTCCAGCAGCCGATGACCATCAGCCTGCAGAGCATGGGCATTCTCAGCGCCATCCTGCTGGCCCTGGCCCTGGCCCTGAGCCTGCGTTTGGGCCGGCATATCTCCACGCCGCTGATGCAACTGCGGGTCTGGCTGCGCGATATCGACGAACACACCCCGGCCACCCAGCGCCAGGACGAAATCGGCGACCTGGCGCGCCAGCTGCACGCCAGCTTCGCGCCGGAGAAGATCGAGCCGGAGCCCGAACCGGAAGCCGAGATCGACGACACCGACTACGACGATACCGAGGACGCGGAACCGAGCTTCGAGGTGCGCAACCTGCGCGACCCGAGCTTCGATGAAAGCGCTCCCGTGGCCGGGCTCAAGCCTGCTCCCCGGCACGTAATCAACGCCGAAGAAGATCAGGACGAGGAAGAAGACCCCTTCGCCGATCTTCGCGACAGCACCGCAGCCGTCGCCAAGCCAGTCGCCAAACCCGCCGTTCCCGCGCAGCCGCAGCACAGTGCCGTGCTGGCCGTACAACTGGGCGCCCAGGACCAGTTGCGCCGCCTGCCCCGCGCCCGGCTGACGGAGTTGCTGGAGCGTTATCGAGATTGCCTCGACCAGGCCGCTTCGCTGTACCAGAGCGAACTGCACACCCTGAACGACGGCAGCACGCTGATGCTGTTCCACAGCGAGGACAGCGGCGACGACTACCTGACCAACGCCATCTGCTGTGGCGAATTGCTGCGCGCCCTGGGCCACGCCCTGCAAATCGAAGTGGCCGACAGCGGCATCACCTTGCAACTGCAACTGGGCCTGACCCTGGGTGACGAGCTGTTCGGCCTGAGCCAGATCGACCTGCTGCTGACCGAAACCGCCCAGGATGCCCTGGCGCTATCCCAGCACAGCCGCAACCTGCTGCTGGTCGAGCGCAAGATCAGCGACGACGTCTTGATTCGCCAGCGTGCGCGCATCCGTCCGATCGCCAGCCCGGAAGGCGCCTGCTGCGTCGAGCGGTTGATGGAGCCTTATCCGTCGATGCTGGAGCGGCAGTTGGCGCGGATGCACGAGACCCGGGCCAGGCTCTGAGCCAACCCAATGAAAAAGCCCGCAGCGATGCGGGCTTTTTTGTGGCCGCTGCGCAGCCTATCGCGAGCAAGCTCGCTCCTACAAAGATATGCCGCTCCCCTGTAGGAGCGAGCTTGCTCGCGATAACCGTTCCAGACCACCACTGCCCTCCAGAAACGACAAAGCCCGCTGATCAGCGGGCTTTGTCCTGGAGCGGCAAGGCTCAGAAGCGGAACACTTCCATATCCGTGCGGATCGGCGTGGCCATCGGAATCTTCGGCTGCTTCTCCTGCTCGGCCGGCTTCGCCACTGGCGCAGGAGCTGCCTTGCGAGGCACCTCGGCGACCGTAGGCTGGTTGGCCAACGGCTTGAGCGCACCAGACAACTGCTCGGCCAGGCGTTGCAGCAACACACCCTGGGCCTGGACCTGGGAAGCGGTGGTTCCCGCATGCTGCTCTTGCAGATGGACGATACGGTTGTCGCGAACCTGCCCACGGCGATCGATCAGGCGCCATTGCGCATCGAGTACCGCTGGCTGGGACGCGCCCGAGTCCAGGCGAGTGATCGACAGCAGCACCTGCACATCCGGGGTGAAACCCGTGCTCGCCGGCGCCAGCACGACCCGCTGGCTGTCCAGCTGGCCAGCCACCTGGCGCAACAGCAGCTGGTCGATATCGGAAGACAGGCTGCCGGCCCAACGACCGTCGGTCGAAGCTTGTAGGCTGCCGTCGTTCTGGCGTTGCAGCAGCGTTTCACGTTGCAGATAGTCGGCAACCAACACCGGCCCCAGCAATACCGCCATACCGGTACTTTGTGCCGGTTGCGCTGGACTTCCGCTGTCCAGCTGATACAGCGACACCGGCTGGTGCACGCTGCAACCCGCCAGGCCAAGAACGCCAGCGAGCAAAAAAACAAAAGGAAGGCGCAGAGCAGTCATCATCCCATCCAGGTGGCGGCCACAAGGCTAGCCACAGTGTAAATACGCAAAAATAACCCTGAATAACGCTCAGCCACGCCGGCGCTTGAAAGCGCATATCATCCGTGAATATGCGCCATGACTCCAGTGTTGTAGCGCCGATCCACCGGTTAAATGGCAGATCGGCCACTCTGACCCGCGTTAATTGGGAGTTTCTACCAACAACGCATCCACTCGCTGGAAGCCGCGTGGCAGTTTGTTGCCACGACGCCCGCGTTCACCCTTGTAATGCTCCAGGTCATCGGCCTTGAGCGACAAGGTACGTTTCCCGGCCTGCAGCACCAGGGTCGCGCCCTCGGGCAGTACGGCGATATCGGTCACGTATTCTTCGCGACTGGCGACCCGCTCGCCCGGAATCCCGATGATCTTGTTGCCCTTGCCTTTGCCCAGTTGCGGCAGGTCGCTGATCTTGAACACCAGCAAGCGCCCTTCGGTGGTCACCGAAGCCAGCCAGTTCTGTTCGCGATCGCTGACCGGCCGCGGCAGCAAGACCTTGGCGTTGTTCGGCAGGCTCAACAGCGCCTTGCCAGCCTTGTTCTTGGCTTGCAAGTCCTCGCCCTTGACCACGAAACCATAGCCCGCGTCAGACGCAATCACGTACAGCGCCTCGTCGTCCGGCAGCAAGACGCACTCGAAACTCGCCCCCGGCGGCGGCGTCAGACGTCCGGTCAGCGGCTCGCCCTGGCCGCGGGCCGATGGCAGCGTATGCGCCGCGACCGAGTAGCTGCGCCCGGTGGAGTCGATGAACACCGCGAACTGGTTGGAACGCCCAATAGCCGAGGTCTTGAAACCATCGCCGGACTTGTATGACAAACCAGTGGCGTCAATATCATGCCCCTTGGCGCAACGGACCCAGCCTTTTTCCGACAGAACGATGGTGACCGGCTCGGTCGGCATCAACTCGTTTTCCGACAGGGCCTTGGCCTCGGCACGCTCGACGATCGGCGAACGACGCTCGTCGCCGTAGATTTCGGCATCCTGCAGCAGCTCGGTACGCACCAGTTTCTTCAGCTTGGCTTCGCTGTTGAGCAAGGCTTGCAGCTTGGCCTGCTCCTTGAGCAGTTCGTCCTGCTCGGCGCGCAGCTTCATCTCTTCCAGCCGCGCCAACTGGCGCAGGCGGGTATCGAGGATGTAGTCGGCCTGCACTTCGCTCAGGGCGAAACGCTCGATCAGCTTGGCTCGCGGCTGGTCCTCGGTACGGATGATGTGAATCACTTCATCGAGGTTGAGGTATGCGATCAGCAAGCCGTCCAACAGGTGCAGGCGACGCTCGACCTTGTCCAGGCGGAATTGCAGGCGGCGGCGCACCGTGAGTACGCGGAACTCCAACCACTCCACCAGCAGGGCGCGCAGGTTCTTCAACTGCGGCTTGCCGTCCAGGCCGATGATGTTGACGTTGACCCGGTAGCTGGACTCCAGCTCGGTGGTGGCGAACAGATGCTGCATCAGCTCGTCGGGGTCGACCCGGTTGGAGCGTGGGATGATCACAATCCGGCATGGGTGCTCGTGGTCCGACTCGTCGCGCAGGTCGGCGACCATCGGCAGCTTCTTGGCCTGCATCTGCGCGGCGATCTGTTCCAATACCTTGGCGCCGGACACCTGGTGCGGCAGCGCGGTGACAACGATATCGCCGTCCTCGACGCGATAAACGGCACGCATGCGTACCGAGCCGCGACCGGTCTCGTAGATTTTCAGCAGGTCGGCGCGCGGCGTGATGATTTCCGCCTCGGTCGGATAGTCCGGCCCCTGGATGTGCTCGCACAGTTGCTCGACCGTGGCCTTGGGCTCGTCCAGCAGGCGCACGCAAGCGGTGGCGACTTCGCGCAGGTTGTGCGGCGGAACGTCGGTGGCCATGCCCACGGCGATACCGGTGGTGCCGTTGAGGAGGATATTCGGCAAACGCGCCGGCAATACCAAAGGCTCCTGCAGCGTGCCGTCGAAGTTCGGCCCCCAATCCGCGGTGCCCTGGCCCAGTTCGCTGAGCAGCACTTCGGAATAGCGCGACAGGCGCGCCTCGGTGTAACGCATGGCCGCGAAGGACTTGGGATCGTCCGGCGCACCCCAGTTACCCTGGCCGTCCACCAGCGTGTAGCGGTAGCTGAACGGCTGCGCCATCAGCACCATGGCTTCGTAGCAGGCCGAGTCACCGTGGGGATGGAACTTACCCAGCACGTCACCGACCGTACGGGCGGACTTCTTGTGCTTGGAATCGGCATCCAGCCCCAGCTCACTCATGGCGTAGACGATACGACGCTGTACCGGTTTCAGGCCGTCGCCGATATGCGGCAAAGCACGGTCCATGATCACGTACATGGAGTAGTTGAGGTAGGCATTTTCGGTGTAGTCAGCCAGCGATCGGCGTTCTACGCCATCCAGGCTGAGATCCAGGGAGTCGCTCATGCGGGCCTCATCAGTTCGTTGTCTGGCGCAGCAGCAAGGTGCCGCCACGCTGAGTAAATTCAAGTTTTTTCAAAGCGCTCATGCCCAGCAACACCTGCTCGCCGCCCAGGCCCGGCGCGACCAGCGCACGGACATCCCGCAGGACGATATCGCCCAATTGCAGGCGGTCGAGGCGGGTTCGATAACCCTCGCTGCGACCGTTGGCGGTACTCAGGGTCACCGGCGCGCCCTTCTCCAGGCCAAGACGCTCGGCCAGCCCGGACGGGATCGACACATCGGTCGCTCCGGTATCGAGCATGAAATCCACCGGCTGGCCGTTGATCCGGCCACTGGCGACGAAATGCCCCTGGCCGTTGCCGACCAGTTTCACTTCGATGTAACCCTCATGTTGTTGCGAGGTGACGACAGCGTTGGGGTTTTCCTGACGCTGCTCCCACTCGCCGAAAAACCGCGTGGCGAGGAACAATCCGGCGCCCCAGGCCAGCACCAGCAGCACGCGCCCGGCGCGCTTGCCCGGTGGCTGCTGGCTCACGGCTTGGCACTCCAGCCGCCTTCGGGCGCGGCGAAGCGCCAGACGATCGGGCGTTTTTCGCCGTCGGCACGGGCGCCATTGTTGTTATCCACACCGATCCAGGCGCCCTCGGCATCCACCACCAACGCCTCGGTCAGGCCATAAGCCTGTGGATAACGCCTGTGCTCCTGCAGCGCTTCGGCGGCAAACGACCAGCAACGCTCGACCTTGGCCGTCAACGCATCGCGCCGGCAGACCTGAAACGCATTGCGCTCGAGGGTGAACAGCTTGCCCTCGAACAGCGACAGGTCGGCGAAATCACGGGACACCGCCTTGGCCTTGGGCATCTGCGGCGGCTGCATTTCCAGCCCCGCCTCGCTGAGCAGCACACAGCCGCCGTCGCAGTCCCAGACGCTCTGCTGGCGCTTGATCAACAGCAGCCCGCGGCGCTCGCGCTCGGCGGCCAGCCAGATCCGGTCGCCGGCCGGGTTCACCGCCAGGCCTTCGAACAAGGCGTTGAAGTGCAGCAACATGCCACTGGCCCGTGCCTCGCGCACCATGATCGGGGAAATCTTCAGCCAGGCCGCCGAGCCTGTCGGCGGCAGCTGCAGCACAGCCGCATGGGACTCGCTGACCACATATTTGTTGCCGGCGCTGTCGCAGGTGATGCCTTCGAAGTCCAGGTCGCCGCCGCGGATGAACGACGCCGCCCAGGTGCGCGAGTTCAGGCCCCAGGGCAAGCCGGTGTCCGGCACCGCGGGCACGTCGATACGCACGGTTTCGGCCTGCCACACGCGGTCGCTGGTATCGAGCCGGTAGATCTGGTCATCGTCGCGGTCGGATACCGTCCACAACTCGTTGCCGCACTGAGCCAGGCCCGACAGGTTGCCGCCGCGCATGCCGTCTACCGGATGCTCGGCCAGCAACTTCAGTTCGGGCACCGCATCGGCCATCGCCGAACCAGCCAATAACAGCAACGCCAGGGCCAAGCCTCTGCGCATCAGGCCACAACCTCGGCCAGGTTGCCCTTGGTCTCCAGCCAGCTCTTGCGATCGGCGGCGCGTTTCTTCGCCAGCAGCATGTCCATCATTTCCGAGGTCGCGGCGTAGTCCTCACCGAGGGTCAACTGCACCAGGCGCCGAGTGTTCGGGTCCATGGTGGTTTCACGCAGTTGCGGCGGGTTCATTTCGCCCAGGCCCTTGAATCGGGTGACTTGCGGCTTGCCGCGCTTCTTCTCGGCCACCAGGCGGTCGAGGATGCCATCGCGCTCGGCTTCGTCGAGGGCGTAGTAGATCTCCTTGCCCAGGTCGATGCGGAACAGCGGCGGCATCGCCACGTAGATGTGGCCAGCCTCCACCAGCGGGCGGAAATGCTGGACGAACAGCGCACAGAGCAAGGTGGCGATGTGCAGGCCGTCGGAGTCGGCGTCGGCGAGGATGCAGATCTTGCCGTAGCGCAGTTGGCTCATGTCCTCGGCGCCCGGATCGACGCCGATGGCCACCGCGATGTTGTGCACCTCCTGGCTGGCCAGGACTTCGCTGCCGTCGACTTCCCAGGTGTTGAGGATCTTCCCGCGCAGCGGCAGGATCGCCTGGAACTCCTTGTCCCGCGCCTGCTTGGCCGAACCGCCGGCGGAGTCGCCCTCCACCAGGAACAGCTCGGAGCGCATCGGGTCCTGGCCGGCGCAGTCCGCCAGCTTGCCAGGCAGCGCCGGGCCCTGGGTGATGCGCTTGCGCTCGACTTTCTTGCTGGCCTTCAAGCGACGGCCGGCGTTGCTGATGGCCAGCTCCGCCAGTTGCATGCCCAGCTCAGGGTTGGCGTTGAGCCACAGGCTGAAGGCGTCCTTGACCACCCCGGAAACGAAGGCCGCCGCCTCGCGGGACGACAGGCGTTCCTTGGTCTGGCCGGAGAACTGCGCGTCCTGCATCTTCATCGACAGGACGAAGGCAATGCGCTCCCAGACGTCTTCCGGGGCCAGCTTCAGGCCGCGCGGCAGCAGGTTGCGGAATTCGCAGAACTCGCGCATGGCATCCAGCAAGCCCTGGCGCAAGCCGTTGACATGGGTGCCGCCCTGGGCAGTCGGGATCAGGTTGACGTAGCTTTCCTGCACGCTGTCGCCGCCTTCCGGTAACCACAGCAGGGCCCAGTCCACCGCTTCCTTGTTACCGGCCAGGCTGCCGCAGAAAGGCTCGGCCGGCAGGCGCTCGAATTCGCTGACCGCGTCCACCAGGTAGGAACGCAGGCCGTCTTCGTAATGCCATTCGACCTTCTCACCGGTACCTTTGTCCTCGAAGCTGACCAGCAGCCCCGGGCACAGCACGGCCTTGGCCTTGAGCACATGCTTGAGGCGGCTGACGGAGAATTTCGGCGAGTCGAAGTATTTCGGGTCCGGGGCGAAGTACACGCTGGTCCCGGTATTACGCTTGCCGACGCTGCCGAGCACTTCCAGTTCGGTGGCCTTGAAACCGTCGGCGAAGGTCATCTGGTATTCGTTGCCGTCACGCTTGACCCGCACCCGCACCTGGGTCGACAGGGCGTTGACCACGGAAATACCCACCCCGTGCAGACCGCCGGAGAACTGGTAGTTCTTGTTGGAAAACTTGCCGCCCGCATGGAGCTTGGTGAGGATCAGCTCGACACCGGACACGCCCTCTTCCGGGTGGATGTCCACCGGCATGCCGCGGCCGTCGTCGGACACTTCCAGGGAATGGTCGGCATGCAGGATGACCTGGATCGACTTGGCATGCCCCGCCAGGGCTTCGTCAACGCTGTTGTCGATGACTTCCTGGGCAAGGTGGTTCGGCCGGGTGGTGTCGGTGTACATGCCCGGGCGTTTGCGCACCGGGTCGAGGCCCGAGAGGACTTCGATGGCGTCTGCGTTATAAGAGCTAGCGCTGGGAGTGGCCATGGGGTCTCGTCGTCAGTCGTTCAATGAAATAGAAGCGAGGGTTCACAGCGAGGTGAAGTCGATCGCCTGGTATTGATCCGGGCCAATGCCGGCAAAATTCAACAACGCCGGCAATTGCCCGGCAAAACCCTGGAAACTATGGTCGCCGCCGGCCTGGATGCGCAAGGCACAGGCTCGGTAATACAGCTGGGCGCTGCGATAGTCCAGCGTCTCGTCACCTGTCTGCAACCAGACCTGATACCGCTGCGGATCCTGGGGCGCCGGCACTTCCAGCTCGGCCAGGGCCGCCACATGGTCGTGGGTCAGTTCCCAGGTTTCCCCGGTGTAGAGGTTGGTCTGCGTGCCCAGGAAGCCGTCGAACATCCGGTGCGGGCTGACCGCCGGGTTGATCAGCAGGGCTTTCAGGCCATGGCGCTCGGCAAGGTGAGTCGCATAGTAGCCGCCGAGCGAGCTGCCGACCAGCAGCGGCCGTCCGAGTTCGGCAATCGCCTGCTCCAACTGGCCAATGGCCTCGCGCGGGTGGTGATGCAGGGCCGGTACCCGCAATTGCTCGCCGCGGCCGATCGCGTCCATGACGGCCAGCAACTGGCTGGCTTTCGTCGACGCCGGCGCGCTGTTGAAACCGTGGATATACAGGATCGAACCGGACATGCGTACTCCCTCTGCACCGTGCAAAAAGGCGCAGTTTACAGGGTGTATCGCCGCTTGACTCGTGTTCAGGCGTATCGCTTTGTCGGCGTGCCTTTACCGTTGCCGCGCAGGCGGCTACAGATGCCGGGTCAGTAGCCGTCGCTGGCGTAGTCGACCTGGAAGTCGAAGCCTGCGACCCGCTCGACCCCCGTTTCCAGGCGGCCGTCGGGCAACAGGCGCAGCCAGCGGTAGCCCGGCGCGGTGTCGCCGACCTTGAAATCCTCGCTGCCGGGCTCGAACTGAATGCAGGTCGAAGGCGATGCCAGCAGGCGCAAATCCCCCTGGCGACGGTCGATTTCCTGATGCACATGCCCCCAGAGCACCGCGCGCGCCTGGGGAAACCGTTCCAAAACCGCGAACAGCGCCTGCGGATTGCGCAGCCCGATGGGCTCCATCCAGGCGCAGCCGATCGATACCGGGTGATGGTGCAGGCACACCAGGTGGTGGCGCTCGGGCGCTTCGCTCAGGGCGCGGGCCAGCAATTGCAGTTGATCGTCCCGCAGATACCCTGGCACCGAACCCGGCACAGCCGAGTCGAGCATGGTGATGCGCCAGTTGCCAAGGTCCACCACCGGTTCCAGCAGCGCACTCTGGCCCGCCGCCTGCTCCATGACCTGCGGCTCGTCGTGGTTGCCCGGAATCCAGCGCGCCGGCGCCGGAATCTGCCGGGTCATCTCGCGAAACAGTCGATAGGACTCCAGCGTACCGTCCTGGGACAGATCGCCCGTGGCCAGCATCAGGTCGATCCGCGGTTGCTGCTCCAGCACCAGATCGATCACCCGCTGCAGGCTGTCGCGGGTATTCATGCCCAGCAGCGTGCCATGCGCCTCGGCGAACAGGTGGCTATCGGACAGTTGCACCAACAACACGGGATCGTCGGTGGTCACAGTGGATACGCTCGGCAAGGTGGTCTCCCGGGGCGTGATCGTGGGAAGTGAGGATTGGGGCAATTATGCTGGGGGAATTTCAAAAGAGGAAACCGGCGAACCGGACGCAGTTCACATCTACCGCACCGCCTCGAACTCGTGGCCGCACGCCAGGCAGTGGCTCAGCCATTCGCCGAGGAACACATTGAGCTGGGCCTTCTCGTCCGGCTGGTGCATGAACGCATTCGGATAGGGGTAGATCCCACGAAAACGCCGGGCGTGCTCGGCACTGACGACCTCGGCCATGCGCGCGTCGTGGTAGACCTGCACTTCCAGTTGCGGCACCGGCAGCCAGGGCAGGCTGTGTTCCTGGCGCACCTGCAAGGTGGTGGTGTAGGGACAGGCCAGCAGCACTTCCAGCGCCAGCACGCCAAGCATCTGGTCGCCCTGGGTCACGGCGATCCGCCGCGCCACCGGCTGGTTGCGCATGTCGGGCAGCAGGCGCATCAGCCGGGCATAGTTGGCCTCGCAGGACGCTTGCAGCCCCACGAGGTCGACCCGGTAGCGATCGCGCGCTTTGTTTACGACCATAACCCCCTCACTTCAACGCGGTTCAAAGCCAGCCATTGCAAGGCGATAATGCTCGCCGCGTTGGAAATCCGCCCATCCCTTACCGCTTGCAGCGCGTCTTCGAAAGCCCAGGCCGACACGCGAATGTCCTCCGCTTCTTCCGCCAGCCCATGCAGGCCGCCGGCACCGCTGCTGTCGCAGCGCCCCAGGTACAGATGCACGAACTCGGTGCTGCCCCCCGGCGACGGGAAATACTGGAGCATCGGCCACAGTGCCGAGAATGTCAGCCCAGCTTCCTCCTGCGCCTCGCGGTGAGCAACTTCTTCCGGCTGCTCCTCTTTGTCGATCAGACCGGCGACCAGTTCGATCAGCCAGGGATTCGCGATTTTGCCCATGGCGCCGATGCGGAACTGCTCGATCAATACCACTTCGTCGCGCTGCGGATCGTATGGCAGCACGCAGACTGCATCGTGACGGACAAATATTTCACGACTGATCTCGCGCCCCATGCCGCCGGCGAACAGCTCGTGGCGCAGTTGTACGCGGTCGAGCTGATAAAACCCCTGGAAACATTTCTCGCGTCGCACGATCTCGACGGCGGTCGGCGTGGTCTTGGCAAAATCCGTCATAACACTCCTCGTATCCTGAGTCCGATCCGAGGCTCCGCCTCGATATTCGCGCCATCCTAACGCGCTCGCGACCACGGATGCAGCCCCTTTGCCGTCAGCGGGATAGACGGCAAGGGGGCAAACCTAATCTAATTGCCTCTATTGAGCTTAGTGGCGAACTGATTGCCCCGCAGGCAGTCGAAGCCGGTAACTTTTGCCTACCTCTGGTTTATCAAGGACGCACATGTCGCTTCTTAAAATCGCTTCCGTGGCTTGCCTGGCCCTGACCCTGGGCGCCTGCCAAAGCCTGTTTCAACCCAGCCATCAAAAGCCCCTGCAAAGCACCAGCGACAAGTCGGAACAGATCAAGCCCGGCTGCAGCAATCAGGACTGCCCGCTGGTGAACATCGACACCGTACATTTCGCCGACGAGCCGCAGCTGGATGCACTGATCGAAAAGCGCCTGTTGCAGATGACCCGCGCCAGTGCGAACCAGGCTGTTCCCGCCACCCTGAGCGCCTATCGCGAGCAGTTTCTGCGTGAGGCCGACAGCCGCCACAGCATGTACCTGCAAGCCAAGGTACGCGAACAGCATGACGGCCTGGTGATCATCGAGCTGGCCAGCTACCTGGACACCGGCACCGCCCACGGCACGCCTGGGCGCGGTTTCATCAACTACTCGCGCGAGCTGCACAAGGAACTGACCCTGGCCGACATGCTGCGCCCAGGCCAGGAAGACGCGTTCTGGAAGGCCGCCCAGGTGGCCCATAACAGCTGGCTGATCAGCACCAAGCTGGACCAGGAGCCTGAGTTCATCAAGACCTGGCCCTTCCAGAAGACCCCGAACGTGGCGCTGACCTACGGCGGCGTGATCCTCAAGTACAACGTCTCGGTGATCGCGCCTTACGCGCTGGGCCACATCGAACTGAAGATCCCTTACAACCGCCTGAACGGCATCCTCAAACCCGAGCTGTTTCCCGGCCGTAGCTGAAAGCCCGTCCCAACAGCCCTTGCAGCAGCCCTGCCAGCACCAGCGACGGCAGGGTCGCGCCGACATCCGGGTAGAAGTTGGCCAGCAAGTGATAGGTGCTGACCCCGCCCAGCCAAGCCAGCAACGCCGGCCAGCGCAACCCCACGGGCGTCACCTGGGCGCTGCGCTTGCGCAGGATGAAGTGGTCCACCAGCACCACGCCGAACAGCGGCGCAAACACCGAACCGATCAGCAGCAGGAAGTTCTGGTATTGGGCCAGCGGCGCCAGGCAGGCGATCAGGGTGCAGAGCACGCCGATGGCCAGGGCCAGGTGCTCGACTTTCAAGCGCAATAGAATGCCGCTGGAAACCGCCGCCGAGTGGATATCGGCAAAGGCGTTTTCCGACTCGTCCAACAGGATCAGCAACAGTGGAATCCCCAGGCCCGCGCCGGCCAGCGCCAACAGCAGAGCATTGACTTCGCCGCTCGGCGCAAAGGCCAGGGTGTAGGCCACGCCCAGGCTCATCAGCCACAGATTGCCGATGAAAAAGCCCAGCGCCGTACCGCCGAAAACGTTACGCGCACGCTTGCCGAACCTTGAGTAGTCGGCGATCAGCGGCAACCACGACAACGGCATGGCGATGGCGATGTCGAACCCTACGCCGAGCGGCATGGAACCGTCGCCGGCCTGGGCCCAGAGCGCGGCAAGATCGGCCTTGGCGAACAGGTTCCACGTCAACCAGAGGCACGCCGCCAACAGTAGCCAGATACCCCATTTGCGCAGGACCTTGCGCACGAAGGTCAGCGGTCCGCTGACCGCGAGCAGGGTCGCCAGCGCGCCGAAAAACAGCGTCCACAACAGCGGATTGGCCAGCAAGCTGCCTTCGCTAAATGCGCGGGTGCCCAAGAGGCTGGCGGCATCGCGCATGACGATGATTTCGAACGAACCCCAACCCACCAATTGCAGCAGGTTGAGCAGCGCCGGCAGGCTCGCGCCGCGGGTGCCGAGGCTGAGCTTGAGCGCCGCCATGGACGACAGGCCGGTATCGCTGCCGATCACCCCGACCGCCGCCAGCAACAGCACGCCCACTGCCGTACCGAGAAAGATCGCCAGCAATGCGCCGGACAGGCCCAGGCCTGGCGCCAGCAACGCGCCAGTCTGCAACACCATCAGGCCGATGCCGAGGGAAAACCACAGGGAAAACAGATCGCGCGCGCCGAATACACGGCGTTCGGCCGGGACGGCGAGATCGGGAGAGTAAGTGCTGCTGGTTGTGTTCAAGGGTGCTATCTCGAAGGAACATTGTTCTTGTTGCGTTTGCCAGACCGCTATCGCGAGCAGGCTCGCGCCTACAGGAGACGCATTACCTGCAGGAGCGAGCTTGCTCGCGATCAGAACGCCTCAGCGCTCGACGGTCCGGATCAAACCTTCTTGTACAGCTGGCTGCCTTCCTGCTTGAAGCGCTCGGCCTGCTCGGCCATGCCCTGGACGACGTCCACGTCCACCGCTTCGATGCGCTGGTTGGCCGCGTACTCGCGGACTTCCTGGGTGATCTTCATCGAGCAGAACTTCGGCCCGCACATGGAACAGAAGTGCGCGACCTTGGCCGAATCCTTGGGCAGGGTTTCGTCGTGATAGGCGCGCGCGGTATCCGGGTCGAGGCCGAGGTTGAACTGGTCTTCCCAGCGGAACTCGAAACGCGCCTTGGACAGGGCATTGTCGCGGATCTGCGCGCCCGGGTGGCCCTTGGCAAGGTCGGCTGCGTGGGCAGCGATCTTGTAGGTGATGATCCCGGTCTTCACGTCATCCTTGTTCGGCAGGCCCAGGTGCTCCTTGGGCGTGACGTAGCAGAGCATGGCGCAACCGAACCAGCCGATCATCGCCGCGCCGATCCCGGAGGTGATGTGGTCATAGCCCGGCGCGATGTCGGTGGTCAGCGGGCCGAGGGTGTAGAACGGCGCCTCGTCGCAGCATTCCAACTGCTTGTCCATGTTCTCCTTGATCAGTTGCATCGGCACGTGGCCCGGGCCTTCGATCATGCACTGCACGTCGTGCTTCCAGGCGATCTTGGTCAACTCGCCGAGAGTCTCCAGTTCGCCGAACTGCGCTTCGTCGTTGGCATCGGCAATCGAGCCCGGACGCAGGCCGTCGCCCAGCGAGAAGCTGACGTCGTAGGCCTTCATGATTTCGCAGATTTCGTCGAAGTGGGTGTAGAGGAAGTTCTCCTTGTGGTGCGCCAGGCACCACTTGGCCATGATCGAGCCGCCGCGGGAAACGATGCCGGTCACCCGCTTGGCGGTCAGCGGCACATAGCGCAGGAGCACGCCGGCGTGGATGGTGAAGTAGTCCACGCCCTGCTCCGCCTGCTCGATCAGGGTGTCGCGGAACAGCTCCCAGGTCAGGTCCTCGGCCACGCCGTTGACCTTTTCCAGAGCCTGGTAGATCGGCACGGTACCGATCGGCACCGGCGAGTTGCGGATGATCCACTCGCGGGTTTCGTGGATGTGCTTGCCGGTGGACAGGTCCATCACCGTGTCCGAACCCCAGCGAATGCCCCAGGTCAGCTTCGCCACTTCTTCTTCGATGGACGAACCCAGGGCGCTGTTGCCGATGTTGCCGTTGATCTTCACCAGGAAGTTGCGGCCGATGATCATCGGTTCCAGTTCGACGTGGTTGATGTTGGCCGGAATGATCGCGCGACCGCGGGCGATTTCCTCACGGACGAACTCAGCGGTGATTTCCTTCGGAATGCTGGCGCCGAAGCTGTGGCCGGCATGCTGCTGGTTGAGCAAGCCGGCGGCGCGGACTTCTTGAAGCTTCATGTTTTCGCGGATGGCGACGTATTCCATCTCGGCGGTGATGATGCCTTGGCGCGCGTAGTGCATCTGGCTGACGTTGGCCCCGGCCTTGGCCCGGCGCGGGTTGTTGACGTGGGCGAAACGCAGCTTGGTCAGCTCCGGATCGGCAAGGCGTTCCTGGCCGAAGTTGGAGCTCAGGCCGGACAGGCGCTCGGTGTCGCCGCGGTCGTCGATCCAGGCCGAACGCACATCGCCCAGGCCCTTGCGCACGTCGATCACCACGTTGGGGTCGGTGTAGGGACCGGAGGTGTCGTACACCGTCACCGGGGCGTTGATCTCGCCGCCGAAGTCGGTGGGGGTCACGTCCAGGCTGATCTCGCGCATTGGCACACGGATGTCCGGGCGCGAACCCTGGACATAGATTTTTTGCGAGCGGGTAAAGGGCTGAACCGATTGCTGGTCGACTTGGGCCGACTCACTCAGGTTGCTAGCGTTTTTTAATTTTGTCGTCATCACGGGCTCTCCAGACAGCATCCAGGCAGTGGATTTTTGTCGGAGCGAACCTGTCACGAACGGACGCAGCCATCGCTGGCGCCAAAGGCGAAAACCAGCGGGTGCAGTGCTTGGTGCTCGAGGGGTGTTCGATTGTCGAACAACATCCCGGACGAAGCACAAGAGGACTCGCCGGGTGACGAGAAATCTTGTTCCCTACGCAGGCGCTAACCTGATCAGGTTCAACGGGATCCGGATTATCCGATCTCAGCCTCATAGCAAGGCACCCCGACAAGAACCCGGCCAGTCTAGACAAAGCCGATACAGAACGCCAACCCCTCGGCAAACAGCGTGATGAATGGCGTAAATGCAGGATTGTTGCCATCGGCACGCGCATCTACACTCGTTGGGCTGCGTCCGACCTTGACGCTGCACAGGCCGAGACTTAGCCTTGGCGCCAGAATTATCCTCGTAATATCAACTCTAGGGATCGCCGAATGCTGCGCAAACTTTCACTGGCCATCGCCGTGTCTTGTGCGTCCAATGGAATGGCCTGGGCAGCAGAAGCGCCCTTGACCAACAAAACCGACCTGGTCAGCGTCTACCAGGAGGCAGTGGACAACAACGCCGACCTCGCCGCCGCCCGCGCCGACTACGACGCCCGCAAGGAAGTGGTGCCCCAGGCCCGCGCCGGTTTGCTGCCCAACCTTTCGGCCGGTGCCGACCTGAACAACACCCGGACCAAGTTCGACGAGCCGTCGATGACCGCGACACGCAGCGGCACCGTGTACCAGGCGACCCTGGCCCAGCCGATTTTCCGCGCCGACCGCTGGTTCCAGCTGCAAGCGGCCAAGGACGTCAACGAACAGGCCGCGCTGGAACTCTCGGCCACCGAGCAGAACCTGATCCTGCAAAGTGCCGACAGCTACTTCTCGGTCCTGCGCGCCCAGGACAACCTGGCCTCGACCAAGGCCGAGGAAGCGGCCTTCAAGCGCCAACTGGACCAGTCCAACGAACGCTTCGACGTCGGCCTGTCGGACAAGACCGACGTCCTGCAATCCCAGGCCAGCTACGACACCGCGCGAGCCAACCGGATCCTCGCCCAACGCCAGGTGGACGACGCCTTCGAAGCCCTGATCACCCTGACCAACCGTCAGTACAACTCGATCCAGGGCATCGTCCACAGCCTGCCGGTGCTGGCGCCGACCCCCAACGACGCCAAGGCCTGGGTCGATACCGCGGCCAAGCAGAACCTCAACTTGCTGGCCAGCAACTACGCGGTCAGCGCCGCCGAGGAAACCCTCAAGCAGCGCAAGGCCGGCCACGCGCCAACCCTGGACGCGGTGGCGCAATACAAGAAAGGCGACAACGACGCCCTGGGCTTCAGCAACCCCGCCCCCCTGGGCCAGCGCTACGGCAGCGACGTCGAACAACGCAGCGTCGGCCTGCAACTGAACATCCCGATCTACAGCGGCGGCCTGACCAGCTCCCAGGTCCGCGAGTCCTACTCGCGCCTGAACCAGAGCGAGCAGCGGCGCGAGGCGCTGCGCCGGCAGGTGGTGGAAAACACCCGCAACCTGCACCGCGCGGTGAACACCGACGTCGAACAGGTCCAGGCCCGGCGCCAGTCGATCATCTCCAACCAGAGCGCGGTGGAAGCCACGGAGATCGGTTATCAGGTCGGCACGCGCAATATCGTCGACGTGCTCGACGCCCAGCGCCAGCTGTACACCTCGGTGCGCAACTACAACAACAGCCGCTACGACTACATCCTCGACAACCTGCGCCTCAAGCAGGCCGCCGGCACCCTCAACCCGGGCGATCTGCAAGACCTGGCGCGCTACCTGAAGGCCGACTACAACCCGGACCGCGACTTCCTGCCGCCGGACCTGGCCAAGGCCGCCGCGGAACAGCTCAAGGCTCGCCCCGGCCAATAAACCTGTAGCCGCAGGACGCAAAAAGGCCACCGCCATTCGATTGAATGACGGCGGCCTTTTTTATTACCCAGCCTGCGCCAGGGTCTACAGCAAACGCCCCAACCCATCGAGCAGGCGCTGCAGGGCGCCCTGGTTGCTGCGCATCACTTGCAAGCCGGCGTCGGCCATCTTCTGCGCATCCCGCGGCAACTCGAACAGGCGCTGCACCGCCACGGCCAGGCCATGGGCATCGTCGACTTCCTGCAAGGCGCCCGCCTCGCGCAGCAGCGCCGCGATCTCCAGGAAATTGAACAGGTGCGGCCCGCTCAGCACCGGCTTGGCCAGGGCCGCCGGCTCCAGCAGATTGTGGCCGCCGTTGGGCACCAGGCTGCCGCCGACGAAGGCGCTGTCCGCCAAGGCATACAGGAACAGCAACTCGCCCATGGTATCGCCCAGCAGCACCGAGGTAGCGGCGCTCACCGGCTCGGCGGCGGAACGGCGAACGGTCGCGAATCCCTGCTGGCGGCACAGTTCGTACACCGCGTTGAAACGCTCCGGATGACGCGGCACCAGGATCAGCAGGGCATTCGGATAACTGGCCAGCAACTGGCGATGGGCATCCAGCACCACGGCGTCTTCGCCTTCATGGGTGCTGGCGGCAATCCATACCGGGCGTTCGCTGGCATGCCACTGCAGGCGCAACTCGTTGGCGCGCGCCAGCAGTTGCGGATCGATGCTCAGGTCGAACTTGATCGAGCCGGTCACCTCGACCGTTTCGGGCCGCGCGCCCAGTTGCCGAAAACGCTCGGCCTCGGCTTCGGTCTGCACCGCGAACAAGCTCATTTCGGCGAGCATCGGTGCAGTCAACTTGGCGAAACGCCCATAGCCCCGGGCCGAACGCTGCGACAGCCGCCCATTGGCCAGCGCCACGGGAATCCCGCGCTTGGCGCACTGATGAATGTGATTGGGCCACAACTCGGTTTCCATGATCACCGCCAGCTTCGGCTGGGTCCGCTCGAGAAAACGCGCAGCGGCGCAAGGCAGGTCGTACGGCAGGTAGCAGTGCTGGATCCGCGGCTCGTTGGCGAACAGTGCCTGGATGCGTTCCGAGCCGGTGGGGGTCATGCAGGTGACCGTGATCGGCAGCTGTGGATAACGCGCCAGCAAGGCGCGGATCATCGGTGCGGCGGCGATGCTTTCGCCCACCGACACCGCGTGCACCCAGATGCCGCCCTTCTGCATCGCCGGCAGGCCCCAGGCAAAACGCTCGCCGATCCGCTGGGCATAAGCCGGCGCCTTGCGCGCCCGCAGCCATAGACGAATCGCCACCAATGGCAGCCCCAGGTAAAACAGCGCGGTGTAGAGAGTTCTATTCATGGCGGCGGAGTTTATCGGCTTTTTCAGCCAATCGCCCGCAAGTGCACGGCAAAACGCTCCGCCAGCCAGCGTGCCGCCGGCCCCAGGGGTTCGTCGCGGCGCCAGACCAGCTCCACCACCAGCGCCGGGGGGGTCCATTCGCTGGCCAACTCGACCATCTGCCCCTGGTAAGTCGGGTACTGCACCACATGCCGCGGCAGCCAGGCCCACCCCAGGCCGCGGGTCAGCCATTCGGCCATCACGTAGAAGCTGTCGGCGCGCCAGACCTGCGGGCTGGCCGGTTCGCTGCCGGGGTAGACGCTCGATTGCGTGGCCATCAGCAACTGTCGGTGTTGCGCCAGTTGCTGGCAATCCGCCGTGGCTTCGCGGGCCAGGGGATGGTCGACGCCGCAGACCGTGACCATCTCGATGCTGCCCAGCACCCGGCGCTCAAGGGCTTCGGGAATGCGCTCGTGATAAAACAGCAGGCCCAGGTCGGCGCGGCGCTCCACCAGCTTGCGGGCCACGTCGCCCTGGGCGGAGCTGGTCAGTTGCACCTCCAGGCTGGGAAAGTGCTCGGCCAGCGCCTCGAGGCTGTCGATGACCGGCTGATACGGCATCGCTTCGTCCTGAGCCAGGCGCAAGCGGGCTTCCTGGCCGCGCAGCAAGGCCAGCGCCCGACCATTGAGACGTTCGCATTGGCGCAGGACCTCCCGCGCCTCCTCCAGCAGGGTCGCGCCGGCTTCGGTGAGCTTCGGCTGGCGCCCACTGCTGCGCTCGAACAGGCTCACCCCCAGGTCCGCCTCGAGCAAGGCAATTGCACCGCTGATCGCCGACTGCGCCTTGCGCCGCTCCCGCGCCACCGCCGAAAACGAACGCTGCTCGGCGACGCTGACGAACAGCCGCATCTGCTCCAGATTCCACTGCATGCTCATGGCCCAACCCATCTTTAAAACAGATAGGTAATGACTTTACCCCATCTCAACAATCTCTAGAATGCCGACCTCATCAAGCACGCCCAAACACGAGGACTCTCCCATGAACGCTTACACCTACCTGGCTATCGCCATCTGCGCCGAAGTGATCGCCACTGTTTCGATGAAAGCGGTCAAGGGCCTGAGCACCCCGATTCCCCTGCTGCTGATCATCGTCGGCTACGGCGTGGCCTTCTGGATGCTGACCCTGGTGGTCCGCACCGTGCCGGTGGGCGTGGCTTACGCGGTCTGGGCCGGGATGGGCATCGTCATGGTCAGCGTGGCCGCGCTGTTCCTTTACGGGCAGAAGCT
This sequence comes from Pseudomonas chlororaphis, assembly GCF_001921865.1. GTDB lineage: Bacteria > Pseudomonadota > Gammaproteobacteria > Pseudomonadales > Pseudomonadaceae > Aquipseudomonas > Aquipseudomonas chlororaphis_D. The sequence goes on along the minus strand of NZ_MSCT01000004.1, from coordinate 67,601 downwards.
GGATATCCCGGCGATGCTCGGCATGGCGCTGATCGTCCTGGGGGTGGTGGTGATCCAGCTGTTTTCGAAAACCGCGGGGCATTAAAAGCAGCGGCAAGCTTCAAGCTACACGCGGCAAGAGTGAGCGCCAGGCTTGCAGCTTGAGGCTTGAGGCTTGAAACTTGCGGCTTCGATTGGTTCTCTGAGGTCGCTGCATGCCATCCGTTATTTCCACCGACGTGCTGATTGTCGGCGCTGGAGTCGCCGGCCTCTGGCTGAACGCGCGCCTGCGTCGCCAGGGCTTTTCCACTGTACTGGTGGAGAGCGCCAGCCTCGGCGGCGGACAAAGCGTCAAGTCCCAGGGAATCATTCACGGCGGCGCCAAATACGCCCTGCACGGCGCCCTGACCGGCGCTTCGGAAGCCATCGCCGACATGCCGCGCCGCTGGCGCGAGGCCCTGGCCGGCAGCGGCGAGCTGGACCTGTCCGGCGTGCGCCTGTTGTCCGAGGCGCATTACCTGTGGTCCCCCGGCACCCTGGCCGGCAACCTCACCAGCTTCTTCGCCAGCAAGGCGGTACGCGGCCGCGTCGACCAGGTCAAGGGAGACCAGTTGCCGCCAGCCCTGCAGGACCGACGCTTCAAGGGCAAGGTCTATCGCCTGGCCGAACTGGTGGTGGACGTGCCAAGCCTGATCGAGCGCCTGGCCGAACTCGGCGGCGACAGCCTGCTGGCCGGGCAGAAGATCGAACCCCTGCTGGAGAACGGACAGCTGGTGGGCCTGCGGGTCGACGAACGGGACATCCGCGCGCAACGCATCGTCCTCAGCGCCGGTGCCGGCAATGCCGAGTTGCTCGGCAGCCTCGGCCTGAGCCAGCCAGCCATGCAACGCCGGCCGTTGCACATGGTGATCGTCAAGGGCCCGAGCCTGAAACCGCTGTACGCCCATTGCCTGGGCGGCGGGCCGAAACCGCGCATCACCGTCACCACCCACCCGGCGGCCGACGGCCAGTGGGTCTGGTACCTCGGCGGCGACATCGCCGAAGCCGAGGGCGTGGCGCGCGAGCCCGCGGCACAGATTGCCGTCGCGCAAAAAGAACTCGGCAACTTGCTGCCCTGGATCGACCTGAGCCAGGCGCAATGGGCCACCTTGCGGGTGGACCGGGCGGAACCTGCGCAATCGGGGCTGACCCGTCCGGACAATGCCTTCCTCGCCGAGCAGGATCGCCTGCTGGTCGGCTGGCCGACCAAGCTGGCCCTGGCCCCGGATTTCGCCGACCGGGTGTTCGCCGCCCTCGAGCGCGACGGTATCCAGCCGGGCCCCGCGGCCGCCTTGCCGGCCCTGCCGAAGCCCGCCATCGCGCAACCGGCGTGGGAGCAACTGCTGCCATGAGCCAACCCACCCTGCACGACTTGCATCGCCCCTTGGGCAACACCGGGCTGCGGGTCTCGCCGCTGGGCCTGGGCACCGTCAAGCTCGGGCGCGACCAGGGGGTGAAATACCCCAACGGCTTCCAGATTCCGGACGATAGCGAAGCCCGCCTGCTGCTCAAGCTGAGCCGCGACCTGGGCATCAACCTGATCGACACCGCCCCCGCCTACGGCCGCAGCGAACAACGCCTCGGCCCGCTGCTGCGCGGGCAGCGCCAGGAGTGGGTGATCGTCAGCAAGGTCGGCGAAGAATTCGAAGACGGCCTGTCGCGCCACGACTTCAGCGCCGCGCACACTCGCCTGTCGGTGGAGCGCAGCCTGCAGCGCCTGGAAACCGACTTCATCGACCTGGTGCTGGTGCACTCCGACGGCAACGACCTGGCGATCCTCGATGAGAGCGAGGTCTACCAGACGCTCGCCGAGCTCAAGCGCGAAGGCAAGATCCGCGGCTTCGGCTTTTCCGGGAAGACCGTCGAGGGCGGGCTCAAGGCCCTGGAACAAGGCGACTGCGCCATGGTCACCTACAATCTGAACGAACAGCACGAGAAGGCGGTCATCGACTATGCCGCCGCCCATGGCAAAGGCATCCTGGTGAAAAAAGCCCTGGCCAGCGGTCATGTGTGCCTGGCCCCCGGCGTCGACCCGGTTCGCGCCAGCTTCGAATTGCTGTTCGGGCAGCCGGGCGTCGCCAGCGCCATTGTCGGGACCATCAACCCGTTGCACCTGGCCCATAATGTCGCCACTGTCGCGCAGGTACTGCGCAAAAACTGATGCCGCCGACGCGGCCGACCCCGACGCAAGAAGGAGCCGACATGCCGCGTACGCTCATAAGAAAGAACCCCAGCAACTTCAAGACGCTGCCCCTGTTCGTCGAAGCGACGCCCGAAGGCCTCAGTTACCAGAGCGTCGGCATGCCGCTGAACTTTGCCCAGACCCTGCAGCGCCGGCGCCCGGTGGTAGTGGCCGATGCCGAGCGTTTTTCCCTGGAGCTGGCCAACCTCGGTGTTTCGGTGCGCCTGACCCTGCATTGGCAGAACCGCGACTATTGGGTGCTGGTCCGCCAGCGCCGCCAGGACCGCGGCGATGTGGTGCTCAAGCTAATTTCCGGCTACGTCCCGGCCCACGAGCTGAACCTGCCGCTGCATACCGCCATCCAGGAAATCGCCGAGGAGTGCCTGCTGGAAACCCCGGAAGGCTGGCTCGGCGGGCGCTTCAACGACACCTGGCTGCCCGCGCCCTATTCGACGGCCCTGCACTATCGCGAGGCCCTGCCCTTTCGCCTGACGCCGCTGTCGGGCGCGGCGCGGCCGGTGCGCTGCGCCAACCTGCAACTGCTCGAACGGCCCCAGGCTTACGTGCACCTGCCCACCGCGTCGCTACAGCTGATCTACGACCTGCGCCTGGACGTACCGAAGGAAGCCAAGTCCCTGAGCCTGTTCCACGTCGACGAACGCCTGGAAGGCGACCAACTGGTGGCGCGCCTGGATCGCAAGCGCCCGGACCTGTACCTGATGCCACTCAAGGACGGGCAGCCGTGCGCCGAGCTGTATACCTTGAAAAAGGATCAACTGCACCCGGCGAGCACCCGCGGCCTGTACCTGGCCGAAAGCTTCGCCCGGCAGCAAGGCTGGCTGGTGCATGACGAGCGGATTCGCTGGAAGGACTGGTTGAAGCAGCAGGGTCTGAGCGCACCGGAGAAAGACTCCAAGCTCAAGCGCCTGACCGGCAAGGCGCGGCAGATATTGCGCAAGATCGTGCCGGCCAAGGCCAGCCGGCAGCGTTGAGCTGCGCCTCGCCCGTCGCGGGCTTACCGCAAGCGGGCGAGGCGGCCAGTCGCGTCATTCGGTCTTGCGGATCTTCTCGACGATGGCGGTGGTGGAGCTGTTCTCCACCAGGCCCAGCACCTTCACCGTGCCACCGTAGGCATTGACGATATCGGCGCCGACCACCTGGTCGACCGAGTAATCCCCGCCCTTGACCAGCACGTCCGGCTTGACCTGGGCCAGCAGGTTTTCCGGCGTTCCCTCGGGGAAGCTGATGACCCAATCCACCGCGCCCAGGCCGGCCAGTACCGCCATGCGCCGGTCGACGCTGTTGATCGGGCGCCCCGGTCCCTTCAGGCGGCTGACCGAGGCATCGTCGTTGATCGCCACGATCAGCCGGTCGCCTTGCGCCCGCGCCTGCTCGAGGTAGGTCACATGGCCGGCGTGGAGGATGTCGAAGCAGCCGTTGGTGAAGACGATCGTCTCCTTGTGCGCCCGCGCGTCGTCGATCGCCAACAGCAACTGGTCGAGGCTCAGCACGCCGCGCTCGGAGCCTTCCTCACGCTGGATCGCGCGACGCAGTTCCGGAGCGCTGATGGCCGCGGTACCCAGTTTGCCGACCACGATGCCGGCGGCCAGGTTGGCCAGGGCCACCGCGTGCGGCAGCTCTTCGCCCGCCGCGATCGCCGCCGCCAGGGTGGAAATCACGGTATCGCCGGCACCGGTGACGTCGAACACTTCACGCGCCCGGGCCGGCAAATGCAGCGCCGGATGGTCAGGGCGCAACAGGGTCATGCCGTGTTCGCCACGGGTCACCAACAGCGCGCCCAGTTCCAAATCGTGCATCAGCTTCGCGCCTTTGCCGACCAGGTCGTGTTCGTCGACGCAGCCGCCGACGATGGTTTCGAACTCGCTGAGGTTCGGGGTGATCAGGCTGGCGCCGCGATAAATCGAAAAATCCTTGCCCTTCGGGTCGGCCAGCACCGGGATGCCGCGCGCGCGCGCGGCCTGGATCAGCGCCTGGTGGTTCTTCAGCGCTCCCTTGCCGTAGTCGGACAAGACCAGCACCTTGATGCCGTCCAGCAACTGGTCGACTTCGGCGCCCAACGCCAGGGCGTCGGTGGCGAAAGGTTCTTCGAAATCGATACGCAGCAATTGCTGGTGCCGGCTCATGACCCGCAGCTTGACGATGGTCGGCTGGTGGGCAATGCGCTGGAACAAGGCACGCACGCCGGCGCCCTGCAAACTATTGGAGAGACTGTCGGCAGCCTCGTCGTCGCCGGTGACGCCGACCAGCGAGGCCGGCGCGCCGAGCGCGGCAATGTTCAAGGCAACGTTCGCGGCACCGCCCGGGCGGTCCTCGATCTGCTCGACCTTGACTACCGGTACCGGCGCCTCAGGGGAAATCCGTGAGGTACCACCATGCCAGTAACGGTCGAGCATGACATCGCCGACCACCAAGACAGGGGCTTGATCGAATCGCGGCATGGACAACTTCATGGAGCAACCCACATACAAAATGAACAGGGGCGCGATATTAACACAGGGTGAACGCTGCCTAGTTCTACCGCTGCACGAGTATTCGCGATCGCCGTAGGCTGTTCATTTTTTGAGCAAAAGCTCCATGAGCCGGTCTGTCGCACAGGCCAGTCCGACCGTTTCGGTGTCGATCTCGCAGTCGGCGTTCAAGGGGGCCTCGTAAGGACTGTCGAGCCCGGTGAAGTCGCGGATGCGCCCCTGGCTCGCAGCCTGATACAGGCCCTTGGGATCGCGCCTAGCGCAGACAGCAAACGATGTGCTCACGTAAACCTCGAGAAACTCGTCCGCCGCGAACAGGGCCCGGGCAGCGGCACGCTCGGCGCGAAACGGCGAAATCGCCGAGACGATCACGATCAGCCCGGCCTCCACCATCAGCCGTGCCACCTCGGCCAGCCGTCGGATGTTCTCCTTGCGGGCCTCGGCGCCCATGCCCAGGTCACGGCACAGGCCGCCACGCACGTTATCGCCGTCGAGGACAAAGGTATGCCGGCCCTGCCCGCTCAACCGCAGCTCCAGCAGATTGGCCAGGGTCGACTTGCCGGCGCCGGAAAGACCGGTCAGCCAGATGCAACACGGACGCTGATGCTTGAGCGCCGCCCGCTCGATGGCGCTCAACGACAAACCGTAGGGGCGGATATCCGCTTGCAGGCCGTGCAACGAAAGGGGCTCATTCATAACCGAGCATCTCGTAGTCGCGCTGGTAGGCCCGACGTACCAGGCGTCGGGTACGCACCGAGCAGAATTCCCGGGCGGGCGCCTGCTGCCGCTGTCGCGACTCATTGAGATGCGGCAGGGCACTGTTCACCCCCAGGTGCTCGCTGAGCAGTTGATAGTCGCGCTGCAGGTGCTCCTGATAGCCGATGAAGTCCATGCCCAGGCGCCCCATGGAGTCCACCAGGAAATCGGTCTGCGGGGCGAAGTGCAATTGCTTGTGGATATTTTCCGGGTGCAGCCAGCGCCCGACGAAGTCGTCGAAGTCGCGGTAGTGGCTGACCAGTCGCTGGGCGGCCTGGTCGCGATGGCTCAGCTCGTTGCCACGCAGGAAGGCATAGGCCGAATAGGCCCGCTCCAGGGGATCGCGAACCACGGCGAACTTGAAACTGCTGGCGAACTGCTGGGGAAACTGTTGCTCGTACCAGTAAAGCGGCAGGTGCCCCGGTGTCCAGCCGTCGAACAAGGCCGAACACAGGCTGCTGCCCGCGCATTTGGGCACATGGATGAACACACAGCCGCGGTGACGGAATGGCGCCGGGAAATGGACATTGGCCGACATCGACTTGTTCACCACCTGCCGATCCACCACCGACAGGCGTCCGAGCAGAAATGCCCGTTGCGGCTTGGGCAATAATTTCCACAGATAACGTTGCAGCATTCCAGCACCCACGCGACGGGGTTGACCCCCTCGATTCAGCCGACGATTGAGGCTGGAACCATAACAAGCGTGGAGCGCCGAATTATTTAGGCTTGGTCAAGACTGTAAGGATCTGGATACAAAAGACCATCTGGCGCATTGCGCGCCGGAAGCCGCTTCAGGGCGGGCTTTACCCCACCCTGAAGCGCAACTCAGGCGATGCCTTCGGACGCGGGCTCGTCCAGGCCCATGGCATGCAGCCGCGAGTAATAGCCATTCTGCGCCAGCAGGTCGACGTGGGTACCGCGCTCGACGATCCGCCCCTGGTCCATGACCAGGATCAGGTCGGCCTTCTCGATGGTCGACAACCGGTGAGCGATCACCAGGGTGGTGCGCCCCTTCATTACCTTGTCCAGGGCTGCCTGGATATGCCGCTCGGACTCGGTGTCCAGGGCGGAGGTGGCTTCGTCGAGAATCAGCAGCGGCGCATTCTTCAGAAGGGCTCGGGCAATCGCCAGGCGCTGGCGCTGGCCGCCGGAAAGCAGCACGCCGTTCTCGCCGACCTGGGTATCCAGGCCTTCAGGCAACTGCGAGATGAAATCCATGGCATAGGCATCCGTCGCAGCCTTTTCGATATCTTCCCGCGGTGCCCCGGCCAGGTCGCCGTAAGCGATATTGTTGGCCACGCTGTCGTTGAACAGGGTCACGTGCTGGGTTACCTGGGCCACATGACGGCGCAGGTTGCGCAGGCGGTAATCTTCGATTTCCACGTCGTCGAGCAGAATTTGCCCGGTTTCGTGATGGTAGAAGCGCGGAATCAGGCTGGCCAAAGTCGACTTGCCACTGCCGGAACGGCCGACCAGCGCAATCATCTGCCCGGGTGCCGCAGAGAAGCTGATGTCCTTCAACACCTCCCGGTCCGTGCCCGGGTAGCTGAAGCTGAGGTTACGCACATCGAGACGACCCTCGACCCGCTCGCGCTCGACCTGGCCCCGATCGACTTCAGGCTCGACGTCCAGTTGCTCGAAAATGCTTTCCGCGCCCGCCACGCCTTTCTGGATGGTCGAACTGACCTCTGAAAGTTGGCGAATCGGCTTGGGCAACAGGCCCGCCGCGGTAATGTAGGCCACCAGGTCGCCTGCCGTGGCATCGCCACGCAGGAACAGCACCAGGAACATCAACACCGCCATGGCGGAGTAGATGACCAGCTGCAGCATCGGCGTGTAGACCGCCCCGGTCTTGGTCATGCGCAACTGTTTATCGGTGTTGCTCTGGCTGGCATCGACGAAACGCTGCTGCTCGTAGCCTTCGCCGCCGAAGCTGCGCACCACGCGATAGCCCTGGATAGTCTCGGAGGCGACATGGGTGACGTCGCCCATCGCCACTTGGATCTTTTTGCTCTGCTTGCGGAATTTCTTGCTGGTGTTGCCGACCATGAGCGCAATCAGCGGCAGGATCGCCAGCATCACCAGGGTCAGTTTCCAATTCATCCACAGCAGGTAAATGAACAGGAAGACCACCGTCAAGCCTTCGCGAATCACCACCTTGATAGCGTCGGTGGCAGCGCCGGTCACCATGGTGACGTTGAAGGTAATGCGGGAGATCAGGTGCCCGGAGTTGTGGGTGTCGAAATAGCGGTTCGGCAAGACCAGCAGCTTGTTGAACAGCTGGACCCGCAGGTCATGCACCAGCCCCAGGGAAACCTTGGCCAGGTAGTAGTTGCCGAGGAAGGAGCCCAACCCCTGCCACGCCGCGATCAGGATGATCAGCAGCGGCACCGCCATCAATAGCTGCAAGTCACGTAGATAGGGAACGCTGGGGAAGAGCACCGCTTCGGGGTTGCTCAAACCGTCGACGAAATATTTGAGAATGCCCGCCAGCATCGGCTGGGTGGAAGCAAATATCACGAAGCCCACGATACTCAGCAGGAAAATGCCTATGTAGGGTTTTACATACCCCAACAGCCGAAAATAGATTTTCAGGCTGGAATCCTGTTCCGCTTTGGGCGGTGCGTCACTCATCGTCGAGCTCACTGGTTAGGAGGAACGCGGGATTTTATCACAGCCTGTGTTACCGGCCCGCGCCCAGACCAAAACTGTGGCCAGGCCGATCGGCAGCCAACTGATGAACCATTCGGCGCGGGGGGTTCCACTCAAGCTGGCCGCGTCGAACTGCATTGCCAGGAAGGAGAACAGCCAGATTCCGATAATGCCACGACCATAGAGGGTGTCCCGGGCGCGCCAGGCTTCGCACAGGACCCCGAACCAGACCACGACCCAGAGCAGCAATCCGGGGATTCCCAGCTCAATGGCAATGTGGGTGAACAGATTATGGGCGTGATCGAACAGTATCCCTTCTGCCGATACGCCATAGCTCGAGCCCAGGCCAAAGCCCGTCCATGGGTGCTCGGCAATCATATGCAGGCTGGCCATTAATATCTGCGGGCGAAAGGAAACACCCCGCGCCAGGACCAAGGGTTCGAAAAACCAGAACATCAGCATCGCCAGCAGCAATGCCGCTGCCGCGAAAATTCGACTGGGCCGGTCGCGACACCAGATAGGCATCGCCAGCACGGTCAGGAACAGCGCCAGGGCCGCACCACGGCTCTGGGACAACACGACAAACCCTCCGAGCAAGGCCAGCGCCACCAGCCATACTGCCTGGAGGGCGCGGGTACGCGGTGCCCAATGCAGCAACCAGATAGCGGCCAGGCCAATGACATATCCCCCCAGGATCGGGTGAGCCAGCTCCCCCAACCCCACTAGGCGATCCCACCAGACATTTCCCTTGATCCCGTAGAACTGAATAATGGCCAACAACGCCGTGACCGCCAGCCCCACCCCACCCCACTGCATGACGCGGATCACCCGCTCAGGCCGGGCATTAGCGAAAATCGGGAAAAACAGCAGGAACACCGCGATATACAACAGGCGCTTGGCCTCCCGCGAAGGGTCCTCTGCCTGCGTCCAGAACAGGCTGATCAGCCCCCAGGCGGCGAGCCCGAGCAAGGCCAGGCCAAGCCAGCGCTGGGCGCGCCACCACTCGACCAGGCGTTCGCGCGCGGGCCAGGCCAGGATCATTGCCGGCAACCACAAGAAGGCAACCAGTCCCTGCTGATAGAGCTTGTTGGTGGGCGCCAGGGCGATGGCCAGCAAAAACCATAGCAACCCGATTGTCATCCATACCTGCGCCCAGCGTGTAGCCTGCATCTATTCGCTCCTAAATGGTTCACCCAGCCAACCTGGCATGGTTAAAACAACAACTTTTCGGCATCATTGCCCGCCACAGTGCCCGCCACTTCGACAAGGCTTCCTACGATGCAATGCTCCCGGCTTCCCCAAGCCACTTTGAATCAGATGATTGAAGGCGCCAGAATTCTGGAGGCCGACAGTTACGGCCCGAAAGTCTACCTGCTGCAGGACGGGAATATTCTTAAACTGTTCCGCCGCAAACGTCTTTTTTCATCCGCGTTGTTTCGGCCTTATTCGAAGCGCTTTATCGACAACGCTGCACGCCTGGAACAACTCGGGGTCCCGACGTTGCAGGTATTGGAGTTCTACCGCCTGGAACAACCCGGCATGACCGCCGTGCTCTACCGGCCGCTACCTGGCGAAACCCTGCGCCAGGTCGCCAATAAGGAAGGCTTCGACTGGCAACAGGCCCTGCCGGACCTGGTCGAGCTGATTCGCGGCTTGCACACCTCCGGGATTTACTTTCGCTCGCTGCACCTGGGCAATATCGTTATCACCCCGGACAATCACTTCGGCCTGATCGATGTGGCGGACATGCGCTTTTTCCGTGGGCCGCTACCGCGCCATCTGGTCAAGCGCAACCTGCAACACTTCGCGCGCTATATTGCCCGAGAGAAGCTGAACGGTAGCTTTCCAATGCACGCCCTGGAGCAAGCCTTACTCCCGGCATGACAACAGGGCAGCGGCGGCCTGGCTGAAACGTTGCCAGGACAGGTCAGGGGCCAGCGCAACGTATTGATCCGCAGCGATGGTTTGCGCAGGCAAATCGAGGGCCTGAAGAATGGCTTCCCGCCAGGCGTCGATGTCATTCACCGGCGCATAACGCCCGGTATCGGCCAATTGCTCGCGGAATACCGGCAAATCGCTGGTCAACACCGGTACGCCAGACATCACTGCCTCTTGCAGGATCAGCCCCAGGCCTTCGTCCAGCGACGGGATGGCGACCCAGTCGAATGCCTTGTACAGCGTCGCGGCATGTTTCAGATGCCCGGGCAGCGAAACCTTGTCCCGTAGCCCCAACTGATCGATACGCGCCTCAAGCACCGTGCGATTCGAACCTTCGCCGATAATCACCAAGCGCATCTCCGGCCGGCTCGCCAACGCCTTGGCAAAGGCCTCCAGCAGGCAGGCAAACCCCTTATCGTCCACCAGGCGTCCGACCGCGCCCAATACCGGCGTATCGTCCGCGGGCAACCAGAGTTTCGCCCGGGCCTCGGCACGCGACAGCAGCCTGGCGTTGAACGCCCGCGGATCGAACGCACTGCGCAAGGCCGTCACCGGCATCTGCAAATCGTCTTCAAGGCAGGAAGCCAGGGTTTGCGATACCGCCGCGAGGGTCAGTTGCGAAGTAGAAAACTGACGGAACAGCCGTTGATCCTTGCGATGCAGCCGCGTGGAACCGTGGATCACCACCACCGCACGTATGTGCGGCAATGATTTGAGCACCGGCAGCAGGGTACGAGCCACCCCCAAGCCATCGAGCAGCAGCACCTGGGCGTCGCTTTCTTGCAGGGCCTTGCGAAAGCCGGCCCGCAACCAAGGCTTGAGCAAGCGCCAGAAGTGCTTGCCCTTCAGACGTGCCGACGACAGGTTCCACTCCCGGCACTCACCGACGTCGGCACCACATCCGGCGGACGTGCCTTGCAGCAGCCAGGTCTTGATCACAGTGCCTGGCTCGGACTGAGAGAGGATCTGCTGGTGCACTTTGTGAACGGAGGCAAACGCACTGCCTCCCGCCCACATGACGTTGAGAATGCTCATTGGGCACACAGCCCTTTCGCCGTATTCATGACAGTGAAACCGGTACTACCAATTGATAAACCAGCCAATACCGACTCCCAGCAGCAGGACTAAAACCAGCTTGATTTGCTCTCGACGACTGCGTCGGGCCTTGCGCTGACGCTCCACGGATGTTTCCACATGCAGGCCGAAGCCGGTATGCAGCACCGCGTCGCCTTCGAGGCTGACGGCCATCAGGTTCAGTTCAGCATAGCGTTTGGACAGCGCTTTCTCGCCGCCGTGCCCGGCATAGGGCGCGCACAAACGATATTGCTCCATACGCCGCAGCCCCGGGTTCAGGGAAAAGCTTTGCCATTCGGGCTTGTCGGAGATCAGCGGGTAGCACGGCACACCGCCGATCAGCTCGCGCGCCCCCAGATGGATGTACGGACTGTGGACGCGCAAGTCATGGGCATAACTGCGCAACCAGACCTGCAGGATGTCCGGACGCTGCTCGAGAATCGCTTTCGAGTCTTCGACAAAACCCGGGCGGTAGAACTCCCAGTCGTCTTCGCAGTGAAAGATATAGGGGGTCTTGACGTGCCCGTAGGCAAGATCGATAGACGCCAACTGCCCGAGCTTCGGGCGATTGACGAAGAACGTACAGTGGTCCTTCCAATGGACGGGCACAGCCGCGCGCACCCGCTCGTCGCCAGCATCTTCAGTGATGAAGACTTCGCGAATTGGAGCGCTGTTGAAGCGATCGAAACTCTCAAGCGTGAGCTTGAGCAGATCCAGACGGCCGCAACTGGTGACCACCAGGGTGATGTCACTCTCTTGGCTAAACTGCACTTGATTATCACCTGCAACAAAGTGCCATCACTATCAATGGGTTAGGGATAGCTGTCAAACACCAAGCTTTGAGCGAACGCGCTCGATAAAGCTCAAGGGCGCACGTGACCGCAATGCGGGCCGCATCTCGTCGACAATGCGCTGCCCGATACGGGCGAAGCTGAACTGGGAAACCGCCAGATCGCGCCCCTGCTGTGCGATGCCCTGCGCCAATGCCGGATCGGCGCGCAGCATGGCGAGTTTCTCCTGCAGTTGCGGGATGTTCTGATAAAAGACCACGTTGTGCATATCCTGCAAGCCCAGCGCGCGGTTTTCCGCCTCGCCCTGGTCGAATGCCAGCAAGACGCAACCACAGGCCATGGCCTCGAAATTCTTGATCATGTATTCGCCCATGCCGACGTCGGCACTGACGAAGAAACGGATGCGGTTGAGGGTCGCGCAATACTCTTCGCCCGACTTGGTGCGGGTCACCACCAGCGGCTCGACCTGGCCCAGCTCGTCGAGTAGCGCCTTGCGCCCGCTGTACGCCACGCTGTTGGTACTGCCGACGAACGCCAGCTCGATATCCCGCTCGCGGCCCTGGTCCTGGAGCAGGGTCTGGTCGTAGCCCTTGGGCACGAAGATCGCGTCGAAGCCTTCCTCGCGCAGGCGCTCGCTGACCATGAACCCCGAACTGATCACCCGCGCCCACGGCAGGCGGCGGTAATGCGCGCTGAACTTGCCGGTGTACTTGCAGGGGATGTAGTTCTGGTAGGCGTCGTGCTCAAGGATCACCAGATTGGGAATGCTGCGGATGAAGCTCGCCTGGCGGATTTCCTGCTTGAAGCGCAGGAAGAACACGATGCGGTCGTAGCGCGTCACATCCACCTCGCGGCGAAAATAGCCGCGCAGGTTGCGTTGTTCGTCGCTGCTCAACCACCGCAGGTCGCATTCGCAATGGGCGGCAACGCCTTCGTACAGGCGGTCCAGAATGGCCCGCTGTTCTTTCTGCACCAGAAATAGAACCTTCATCATCTTCCTTGCAGCCGTGAGCAACCCGACAAAAGATCGAAACTACCCTGGCCGAGCGGCAAAAGGGTGTCATGCAATATCAATTTACAAACGCCAGAACAGCTCATGCCGACGTACCGCCTTGCGGAAAAATTCGTTCTCGCCATAAGGCGAACCGACGCGACCGGCCAGCACCCGCTGCAACGCCCGACGCAGGCGGCGCTTGAACGGCGCGCGCGGTTGCAGGTCGTGCATCATGCCCAGGGCCATTGCCTTGTCTCGCTGCTGCTCGAGCGACAGCGGCAAGCTGCAGGGCCTGAGCGCCTGTGCCGGGTCGAACACCGGCGGCAGGGCGATGCCCGCTCCCGAATCGCCCATCGGCCAGCGGTCGTTGTCGTGCAGATGGTTGGCATAGCCGAGCAAGGTGGTCGGCTGCCATTCCAGCCCCTGCAACGCCTCCAGGACCGCCTGGTTGGCGCAGATATGGTCCGGGTGCGGATCGAGGGTCGGGTGTGGCAGCACGATCACCTCAGGGCGCGCCTTGAGCAGCAGCGCCCGCAGGTCGGCCAGAAGGTTGTTCCAGGTCGGCGCGCCATCGGCATCCGCCGGCAAGGGGAAAGGGTTGAACTGGCGGAACAGGCGGATATCCGACAGTTCGGCCTCGCGGGACTCGATGGCCCGGCTCGGCGCCGCCTGCATGGCCGGCAGTTGCAGGCAGAAATACCCCAGCTGCACGCAGCGCTCTTGCGCGACCCCGGCCCAGCGCGGCACCGCGACGCTGTCCCAGGCCCGCAGCCGGCCTTTGATCCGCGCCGCCTCCGCAGCGTTCATGCCCATCTGCCGGTAATGCTCGGCCTCGATCTCGCCCGCGGTCAGCGTAACGATCCAGGCTTCGGCGGCCTGGCTATAGAGACCGAAAGCAGCCAGCTCGGCGTCGTCGGCGTGGGGCGCGATGACCATCACCCGCTGGCGGCGATAGTCCGGCTCGCGGAACACCGACAACAGCGGCTCGCCGTGCACCCGGCAGAAACGCCCGCGCAATTGCAGTTCGCCACCGGCCAGAGGCCGCGACAAGCCACTGAGATTGAGATAGCGCAGGCCGTTCACGCCGCGCTCGAAGGTCTGCCGGTCTTCCCCCGCCAAGGAAACCGAGGGGTCGAAAAAACGGCCCAGCCAGCTGCTTTTGACCTGTACCGCCAGGATCAGGGTTTCGTCCCCCGCGAGGTCGATCGCCTGATCCAGCACCAGGCGCTCCTTGTCCAGGTGGACCTTGGGCTGCTCGGTGCCGAACGGGAAGCTGTACTGGTAATCGTCCCGTGGCGAGTAGAACAGGTGATCGGCAAACCAGGCCTCATGGATCACCCAGGCCAGTACCGCCAGCAACAGCGGCAGCCACCAGGCCACCAAGACACCGACGGCGGCCAGCGCCAACAGACCGATCAGCAGGCCGAGGCGCTTCTGCCGGCGATGGCGTTTGAGCAACTGTTGCTTGCGGCTCGGCTGGCTCATACCCGGAACACCGGAACCGGGTTACACCAGCGATCTTTGTACTCACGATCAGCGCGACCGAAGGAGAAACGCAGCGGCTTGTCGACCGCCCGCGCCTGCTCCCAGGCGCTTTGCGTATTGAGGAAACTCAAGACGCTGCCGGGGCTGAACTCACGGGTTTCGGGGTCGACGCCACCGTTGATGTATTCGATACTGATCCACTCCGGCGCTTCAACCCGGTACACCAGTTGAATGGCGATGGGCGCATCGTTGAGGAAAATCACCGAACCGATCAGCAACTCACGCAGCAGCTCGACGACTTCGGCCATGCGCTCGGCACCGGTAGCGGCAAAGCCCCAACGGCGCTGGAACAGGTCGCAGTAGATAGTCGCCAGTTCCTGGCTGGAGAACTCGCCGACCGGGCGTACCACGCCGCCCGCCTCTTCCAGCAGGCGCAGCTCGCGGCGCTGGTTGTAGCGAAATTTCTTCGACAACTCTTCCGGCGTACGGGCCATGGCGAGCTGTTCGACCTGGGGCTTGAGGGTACTGAAACGCCCCTCGTTCAGCGCCGACAGGTAACGCCCGCGATGGCGCAGAGGAGCCTCGGCAGCAGGCGCGGCCGGCAGGATCAGCTCGGCGTTGCCCAGGTCGAACAGGCCTTTCTGGCCGCGGCGCTTGAGCACGTCCTTGGACAGCGCCAGGTCGCGCCCCCAGGTGGGAATCGCCGCTTGCAGCTCGCCGGCCTGCTCCCAGGCCAGGTAGCGCACCGGAATGCCCGCCAGGTTCGCCAGCCGCTCCACCACCAGCGGATGGGTGGCGACGCTGCCGCCAAAACGCTGCCAGGCGGAAGCATAAGTCGAGGCGTCGACAACCGACCAGCCACGCTCGCGCCAGCCTTGGAATCGATTGAGCATCAAGACCTCGCAGTCAGGTCGGTGACTTGCGGCAGACGCCAGAAAGCATCGCGGACGGCGCGGTCGGAGAAACGCTCGCGCAAGCGCTCGAACATCAGCTCAGCGCACAACAGGCGCTGGTTCTCGTCCATCCCGGCCAGGTGTTGCAGGCCCTGGGCCATATGCTCGGCATCGCCCAGCGGAAACAGGATGCCAACGCCCTCGACCACTTCCTTCGCCCCGCCGCAGGCCGTCGCCAACAGCGGCACGCCGGCGGCCATGGCCTCCAGCAGCACCATGCCGAACGGCTCATGGTCGGAGCTCAAGGCAAACGCGTCGAAGGCGCGGAAATAACGCCGGGCTTCAGCCACCTGGCCAAGGAACAGTACGCGGTCGGCAATGCCCAGCTCGCGTGAAAGGTCCTTGAGGTTCTGCTCCAGCCGCCCGCTGCCCAGAATCGCCAGCTGGCTTTCCCGGGGCAGCCCCGGCAACGCCGCGGCAAAGCCGCGCAGCAAGGTGGCCTGGTCCTTGTCCGGGTGCAGGCGCCCGACATTGCCGACGATCCAGGCAGAAGACGAAAGCCCCAGTTCCTGGCGAGCTTCGGCCCTTGGCAACTGGGTCGCCTGCAAGGCTTCGACATCGATCCGGTTGTACAGCGTCTGAATCCGCGCCGCCGGCCACTGCGGCAGGCAGGCGCGCATGTCGTCGCGTACCGCATCGGACACCCCGAGCAGGCTCAGGCGCTTGCGAAACAGATTGGCGAACAGCCGACGGCTGCCGCGGCGGTAATCGCCAAACGCGTGGTGTACGCCGATCACCGGCAACCCGGTGCCCAGCAACGCGATGTAGATCGGCTTGAACCGGTGAGCGATGCAGAAACTGAAATTGCGCGAGGCGACGATCTTGCGCAGGTCGCGGATCGCCCCCAGCTTCAGGCCACGAATGGCCTTGGAGCTGTACTCCATGAACAACACTTCGTCGGAGGCGCAGGCCGCGGCCACCTCGCTATCGGCGGCCCCGGTCAAAAAGACCGTGGTCACCCGATAACCGGTGCCCGCGAACAGGCTGGCGTACTGCCGCGCGCAGTCCAGGAACGGCCCGTCATAGCCGTGGCAGAACTGCAGCACATGGCGTTCAGCCGAGCGTGTCATAAGCGTTTGCGCCCTCTTTGACCACCAGGATGTCTTCCATGATCAGGTACTGCAGATCGGAGCCGAAGAACATGTTCAGGGCGTCGGTCGGCGAGCAGATCATCGGCTCGCCACGACGGTTGAGCGAGGTGTTCAGCGACACGCCGTTGCCGGTCAGATTTTCCAGGGCCTTCATCATGTCGTAGTAGCGCGGGTTGTATTCGCGCTTGAGCACCTGGGCCCGGGAGGTGCCGTCTTCGTGGACCACTTCCGGCACGCGGGTCTTCCACTCTTCGGCGACTTCGAAAGTGAAGGTCATGAACGGCGCCGGATGATCGATCTTGATCATCTGCGGCGCGACGGTGTCGAGCATCGACGGGCAGAAAGGCCTCCAGCGCTCGCGGAACTTGATCTGGTGGTTGATACGGTCGGCCACGCCGGCCACGCTCGGGCAACCGATGATCGAACGACCGCCCAGGGCGCGCGGACCGAACTCCATGCGGCCCTGGAACCAGGCCACCGGGTTGCCGTCGACCATGATCTTGGCGATCTGCTCCGGCATGTTGTCGAGCTTGCGCCAGGTCGGCTTGCTCTCGTGACGGGCGCACGCAGCGATCACGTCTTCGTTGCTGTAGGACGGGCCGAGGTAGACGTGTTCCATCTTCTCCACCGGCACGCCACGGGCGTGGGACACATAGGCCGCCGCGCCGACCGCGGTGCCGGCATCGCCGGACGCCGGTTGCACGAACAGTTCCTTGATGTCGTCGCGGGCGATGATCTTCTGGTTCAGCTTGACGTTCAGCGCACAGCCGCCGGCGAAGGCCAGCTTGCCGGTTTCCTTGAGCACGTCGCCCAGGTAGTGATCGATCATCTGCAACGCCAGCTTCTCGAACAGCGCCTGCATGCTCGCCGCGTAATGGATGTACGGCTCGTCGGCGATGTCGCCTTCGCGCTTCGGACCCAGCCACTCGATCAGTTTCGGCGAGAAGTAGAAACCCTTGCCCTTCTCTTTGTAGCGACGCAGGCCGATGACGTTGGCGTAGTCGGTGTTGATCACCAGTTCGCCGTTTTCAAAGCTGGCCAGACGCGAGAAATCGTATTTGCTGGCATCGCCATAAGGCGCCATGCCCATGACCTTGAACTCGCCGTCGAGCATTTCGAAACCGAGGAACTCGGTGATCGCGCCGTAGAGGCCGCCCAGGGAGTCCGGGTCGAAGAATTCCTTGATCTTGTGGATCTTGCCGTTTTCGCCGTAGCCGAAGAAGGTCGTGGCGTACTCGCCCTTGCCGTCGATCCCGAGGATCGCGGTTTTCTCCTTGAAGCCCGAGCAGTGGTAGGCGCTGGACGCGTGGGCCAGGTGGTGCTCGACCGGCTCGATCTTGATTTTCTTCGGATCGAAGCCCAATTGCTCCAGGCACCAGACGATCTTGTTGCGGTAGCGCTTGTAGCGACGGTTGCCCATCAGGATCGCGTCGAGCGCACGGTCCGGGGCGTACCAGTAACGCTTGGCGTAGTGCCAGCGGGCCTTGCCGAACAAGCTGATCGGGGCGAATGGAATCGCCACTACGTCAACGTCGGAAGGCTTGATGCCGGCCTGTTCCAGACAGAACTTCGCCGACTCGTAGGGCATGCGGTTCTTTGCATGTTTATCGCGTACGAAACGCTCTTCTTCGGCAGCCGCCACCAGCTTGCCGTCGATATACAGCGCGGCGGAAGGATCATGGCTAAGGGCGCCGGACAGGCCAAGAATCGTCAATGCCACAGGGGTCTAGCCTCGTTTAGTCTGCATACGGGCGCGATGCGCCTTGAAAATAATGTGTGCTCGCAAGGGGCGAGAAACAACGAAAGGGCGGGATTATAACGTAAAAGCCGGGGCAAGCCTCTAGCGGCAAGCGCCAGCCTCCAGGCGCTTCGTTACCTGTAGCCGCTGCCGCAGGCTGCGATAAGGCCCGAAGGGCCTTCCGAGGGTCTCAAAAGCAGCGCCTGCTGCGGAGTCGAGCGCAACCTGCGGCAGCGGCTACAGGTCGCAGGCTGCTTACGGGTCAGGCCGCGACAGGCTCGGCGGTTTTCGGCAGGCGCTGGTCGATCACCCGATACAGCGCGCTGTCCTGCGGCCAGTTGCGCATGAAGCGCGCGCGATCGCGGGCGTAGGCCGGGGCAAAGCTGCCGAGGCTGTGGTGCTGGCACATGGAGTCCAGATCGATCAGCGCCCAGCGGTCCTCCTGCCAGAACAGGTTGTGCCCCTTGAAGTCGCCATGGCTGATGCGCTCGCGGATCAACCCGGCGAACAACTGGTCCAGGGCCTTGAGCTCCGCCTCCGGCGCCGCGCCGCTGTCGATGTAGGGCGTGAAGCGCTCGATGATGTCCGGACCCGCCAGGTATTCGGTAATCAGGTAAGCCCGGCTGCGCAACCAGAGGAAACGCTTTTCCAGCAACGCCAGCGGCTTGGGCGTGGCGATGCCGAGGAACGCCAGGCGATTGCCTTCCTGCCACGAATGCCAGGCCCGGCTGGGGCGCCAGAAGCGCTTGAGCCAATGGGCGAAACCCTTGATGTTGTAGCGCTTGACCACCAGGGTTCGACCCTGCGCCTCGACCCGGCCGACGCTGGCGGCGCCACCGGTCTTGTACAGATGCCCCCGATCGAGCAGCGCATCGGCCTGCTCCAGCACCGGCAGCATCGCCGCCTCTTCTTCGCGGCGGATCGCCCGCAAGGCGAAAGGCCCACGCTGCACGCTGAACAGCGTGCACTCGCGACCGACCTTGTTGAGAAAGTCCTTCAGGCGCCAGCCGCGCACCTTGTCCACCTGTTTCTGCAAGGCTTCCAGCGGCAAGGCATGTTCGGCGTTGCTCAGCAGGTAATGCACCAGCAACTCTTCGGTGAAAGGCTCCAGGCTCTTGGGCAACTGGGCGAAAAACACCCCGAGATTCTCCAGCACCTTCTGCCGGGACAGCGGCTTGCCCGCCTCTTCCACGCAGATCCCGGCGCCGTCGATCAGGTACAGCTGGCCCGCATGGCGCAGCAGGTTGTCCAGGTGCAGGTCTTCCTGCCACAAGCCCTGGCCATGCAACTGGGCGATGGCCGCCAGCGCCTCGGCGAGTACCGCCTGCTGCTCATCGGCCAGCACCGGCAACGACTCCACCTGTTTCCAGGCATCGCCCAGGCTCTCGGAACCTTCGAGAAACTCGAACAGCAGCCAGCCGCCCTCGCCTTCCTGGAGACCGTCGGCCAGCAACCGCGGCGTGGTCAGGCCCTGCTGCTCCAACAAGCGCACGCCTTGCAGCTCGCGCTGGAAGTGCCGCGCCGCCTTGGCGCCCACCAGCAACTTGGCCAGTACCGGCCGGCCGCGCCAGACACCCGCGCCGACATAACGCTGCCCCGGCAGCACCCGCAACAGGCTGAGCAATTGCAGGGTGGCCGGGCCGGCGGCGTCGGCCAGTTCCAGGCTCAACGGCAGGCTTGGCGCACGGCCGGCCCGCTGGAGTTCGGACAGGCGCATCAGCGGGTCTCCTTATGGCTGCGACGCGCGCTCAGGCGGTCCAGCCAGGCATCGACCAGCGTGCTGTCCCGCGGCTGTTCAAGGTAAGTGGCGAGCAACGCCCGCACATCGTCCTCGCCCCAGGCCGGGGCGCGGCGCAACAGCGGCTCCAGGTCCTTGACCCGGTCGCGCTGGCCGAACAACAACGGACGGGTCTTTTCCAGGTCGATCAATTGCGCCTGGTAACCGTCGCCGGTGGCCCGCAGGAAAATATGCTTGGGATAGAAACAGCCATGCACCTGGCGCAGCCCGTGCAGTTGCCGCGCCAACAGGCCGCAGGCGCGCAGGATCGCCGCATGCTGGGCCTCGCTGAGCTGGCTCCACTGCTGCAGCAGCGAGTCCAGGTCGTTCCAGCCGTCCAGGGCCCGGGTCAGCAGGATCGCCCGGGTTTCCCCCGCCACCTTGCGCTCACCGAAGAACACCGCCTGCAAGGCCGGGATCCCCAACTGCCGGTAGCGACTGATATTGCGGAACTCACGGGCGAAGGTCGGCTCACCGAAAGGCCGGTGCAGGGTGCGCGTCAGGTAATTGCTCTGGCGCTTGAGGTAATAACCGTGGCCTTCCAGGTCGAGGCGATACACGCTGCTCCAACCCCCGCCCGCGGTGTTGGGTTCGTCCACCGCGTCGAGCTGCTTGGCCCACAGGGCGTCGAAGCTGGCGAGGCCGTGGCGCTCCAGCAGCGCACGGTCCTCGGCCGCCAGATAGTCAGTCATTCGCGTCCCTCGAAAAATCTCACCACATGCCGGATGCGCTGCTTGTCCGCGGCATTCAACCGGTTGCGCTGGCGGTACTGCAAATAGAAGCGCAGGCGCTGGGTAGCCGACAGATGATACTTGGCCACCTTGTCCAGGCACGCCAGGTCCTTGGTGATCCGGTACTTGAGCCAGAAACCGCGCCAGAAATCGCCGTTCGGGCAATCGATCAGGTACAGCCGGGCATCGTCGTCGATCAGCAGGTTGCGCCACTTCAGGTCGTTATGGGTGAAACGGTGGTCATGCATGATCCGCGTGCAGCGCGCCAGCTGTTGGCTGACCCGCTCGACCCAGGCCCGGTCGGCCAGCAACGGGTCGTTGCGCTCGGCCAGGATCGCCAGGTCCTCGGTGTGCGGCAGTTCGCGAGTGATCAGCGCCCCACGGTCGTAAGCCAGGCCGCGGCGCTCCAGCCCCCAGGCCACCACTTCTGCCGTGGGAATGCCCCACTTGGCGAAACGCTTGAGGTTCTGCCACTCGGATTTGACCCGCGGCTTGCCCAGGTAGCGCCGCAGGTTCTTGCCGGCGCCGGTGTAACGCTTGACGTAATAGTTGATGCCATTGCGTTCGACCCGGATGACTTCCGACAGCGGATCGCGGGTCAGGTGTTCACCCTCGAGGGCGAACACCGCCTCCAGGCTGCCGAAGTCCTGCGCCAGCTCCGAATACCCGGGCTCGAGGTTCCAACCCGCCATCAGAGCGCATCTCCGTATCGCTGTTTGCGTGCATAGAGTTTATTGGCCTTGCCCTCCAGCCAGGCCAGCAGGGTCGCCTCGTCGCGCAGGATCTGGCGCAGCGGCTGCTGGAAATAGCCCTTGAGGAAGCGCAATTTGTCGCGCCGCGTCAGGCCGATATCCAGGGCCGAGAAATACAGCGCCGCCAGGTCCTTGTCGCGCCAGCGCCGGGTGATGGCCGGGCGGGTCTGGGCGCGGTGCAGGTCGATCACCGAGAGCTTGAAGTCATCGGCCGTGACCGGTTTGTCGGTGTGCAGCAGGAAATGGCAGATGTAGCAGTCACGATGGTTGACCCCGGCGCGGTGCATCATCCCGGTCATCCGCGCCACTTCGGCGATCAGCGCGCGCTTGAGTGCGGGCTGCGGCGGCTGCTTGACCCAGTCGATGCTGAAGTCTTCAAGGCTGATGGTCGGCGCCAACTCTTCGGTGACGATGAACGAATGCTGGTTGGCCGGGTTGCTGCCCCGCTCGCCGTAAGCCACGGCGGTCATGGTCGGCACGCCGACTTCCTGCAGGCGCTGGATGGCCTGCCATTCCTGGCCCGCGCCGAGCACCGGCAGCTTGGCGGTGAGCAGGTTCTTGAAGATCTCGCCCCAGCCAATGCCACGGTGAATCTTTACGAAGAACCCTTCGCCGGCGACCTCCGTACGCAAGGTACGGCGGGCTTCCAGCTCCCGGTAGACCTGGCCGTCCAGACGCTCGACTTCGGCGAACGCATCGCCTCCGGCCCAGAGGGTCTTGAACGGTTCGGCAAGAATCAGCTTCATCAGTGTTGCTCCGCCAGAATCACATCCGCAGCGTGCTGCGGCATGCTATAGAGGTCGGCCGTCTCGGCGAACGCCAGGCCGTTTCGGCTCCAGGTCGCGCGTGCAGCGTCGTCGGTCAACATGGTGTTCAGATACTGATTGAGCTGTCCCTGCTCCAGTGGTTCGTCCAGCACCAGGCCGCTGTCGGCCTCGGCGATGTAATGGGCATAACCGCAGACCGCGCTGACCAGCACCGGCAAGCCGGCGACCAGCGCTTCCAACAGCACGGTGCCGGTGTTTTCGTTGTACGCCGGGTGAATCAACAGGTCGGCGCCCAACAGGAAACGCGGGATATCGCTGCGCCCCTTGAGGAACTGCACGTTCTCGCCCAGGCCCAATGCCGCGCTCTGCAATTGGAATACTTTGGGGTCGTCCTGGCCAATTACAAATAGCCGGGTGCGTTTGCGCAACTCCGGCGGCAACGCGGCCACCGCCTTGAGGCTGCGATCCACACCCTTGGTCTTGAAGCCCGAACCGATCTGCACCAGCAGCAAGTCGTCGTCCTTCAGGGCGAACTCGCGGCGGAACTCGGCGCGGATCTCGGCGGCGTTGGGCGGCGCGCGACGGTCCTGGGCGATCCCCGGCGGCAACAGATGGAAGCGCTCCACCGGGGTGTCGTAATGCTTGATGAACAGCGGCTGCTGGACCTCGGAAATCATCAACACCTGGGTCTTCGCGTCGCGGGCGAACACCGCCCGCTCATACTCGGCGAAGTGCCGGTAGCGGCCCCAGCGGCGGTACAGCGAATGGCGCAGGTTCTGCGCCTTGTCCTCGAAGCAGCCGTCGGCGGCGTAGTACACGTCCAGCCCGGGCATCTTGTTGAAACCGATCAGGCGGTCCACCGGACGCTTGGCCAGGTCGGCCTCCATCCAGGCGCTGAGCTTCTCGTTACGGTGATGGTTGAAGAACGCCTTGACCGGCGCCACCAGCACCTCGAAGCCCGGCGGCACGTCGCCTTCCCAGATCAACGTGTAGACACGGATCTGATGCCCGCGCTGCTGGCACTCCAGGGCAATACGCATGAAGTCCCGTTGCAGGCCGCCGAACGGGAAGTATTTATAAAGTACAAAAGCCAATTGCATCAGCGCAGCTCCTCAGCCAGTAACAACCTGCTCAGCCGGCTGGCGACACGTTCAGGGTTCAGGCGCGTGAAGCACAGCGGCCACTCGCGTTTCAGGTCAAACCGCCGCTGATCTTCGGCAGTCGGTTGATAGGTGCATTTTTTCTGCAGGCACGGGGCGCAGGGGAAATCGCTGCCCACATGGATCTGCACCTTGCCGTAGGCACCGGTCAGGCCCGGGTTGGTCGGGCCGAACAGGGAAATGGTCGGCACGTCCAGCGCCGCGGCGAGATGCCCCAGCCCGGTATCCACGGCGACACAGGCCTGGGCTTGCGCCAGCACCTTGGCGACGCCCGCCAGGTTCAACTTGGGCAGCACCGTGGCGTTGCCCAGGCCTTTGGCGATACGTTCGGCGCGGGCCTTTTCCGCCGGGTTGCCCCAGGGTAGCCGGACGTCGACGCCCAGTTGCCCCATGCGCTCAGCCAGCTCGCGCCAGTAGGCTTCCGGCCAGTGCTTGGTGTCCCAGGTGGTGCCGTGCAGAAACAGTACGAACGGCTTGGGCCGCGGCAACTCGATCAGCTTTTCGACGCTCAGGCCGTAATCGCCCAGGCCCTGGGGCAGGTCGTAGCCCAGCGCCACGGCGAAAAGCTGGCGCACCCGCTCCACCGCATGCTGGCCACGGGCAACGGCCAGGCGCCGCGAATAGAAATGCGCCGCCAGCGGCTCACGCGCCGACTGCTTGTCCAGGCCGGCCACCGGCGCCTTGACGTAGCGCGTCAGCCAGGCGCTTTTCAGCAAGCCCTGGGCGTCGATCACCAGGTCATATTGAGTCGCGCGCACGCTCTGCTTGAAGCGCCGCCACTCGCCGCTCTTGATGGTTTGCCAGATATCCTTGCGCCAGCGCCGGATCGCCACCGGAATCACTTTGTCGACGACCGGGTGCCAGGTCGGGATCTCCGCGAAACCTTCCTCGACCACCCAGTCGAACTTGATCCCCGGGATCGCCCGCGCCGCGTCGGTCAACGCCGGCAGCGCATGGATCACATCGCCCAGGGAAGAGGTCTTGATCAACAGTACCCGCACTTACCGGACCTCGACCGCGGTGCCCTGCAACCGCTGCAAGGCTTCGCCCACCGAGTCGGGCAGCAACTGGCGCAGGCAGTTGTAGTGGCCGAAACGGCAGGTACGGTCGAAGCACGGACTGCACTCGAGGCCCAGGCGCACCACTTCGACCTTGTCGGCCAGCGGCGGGGTGAAGCCCGGCGACGTCGAGCCGTACACCGCCACCAGCGGGCGATTCAGCGCCGCCGCCACGTGCATCAGCCCGGAGTCGTTGGACACCACCGAGTCGGCGCAGGCCAGCAAGTCGATGGCCTCGGCCAGGGAGGTGCCGCCGCAGAGGTTCACCGACTCCTCGCGCAGCCCTGGAATCAGCCGGGCGCGAATGTCTTCGCCGACCACGTGATCGTTCTTCGAGCCGAACAGCCAGACCTGCCAGCCTTCGCGAATCTTCAGTTCGGCGACCTTGGCGTAATGCTCGGACGGCCAGCGCTTGGCCTCGCCGAACTCGGCCCCCGGGCACAGCGCCAGCACCGGCCGATCCAGCGTCAGGTCGAACTTGGCCAGGGCGGCGTCGCGGCTCTGCGGGTCGATCCGCAGGTCCGGGCGCGGATAGGGCTTGGGCAGTTCGGCGCCTGGCTCGTAGGCCAGCGCCATGAAGCGCTCGATCATCAACGGATAACGCTCCTTGTCGAGCGTACGCACGTCGTTGAGCAGGCCGTAGCGGAACTCGCCGCGCCAGCCGGTACGTTTCGGGATACCGGCAAAGAACGGCACCAGCGCCGATTTCAGCGAATTGGGCAACAGGATGGCCTGGTCGTACTGGCCGACCAGGGATTTGCCGATGCGCCGGCGGGTCGCCAGCTCCAGCACGCCGTGGCCGAGCGGAAAGCTCAAGGCCTGGCGCACCTGCGGCATGCGCTCCAGGATCGGCCGGCTCCACTCGGGGGCCAGCACGTCGATCTCGCATTGAGGATGGCGCTGTTTCAGACACTGGAAGAGTGTCTGCGCCATCACCATGTCACCGACCCAACTGGGCCCAACGATCAGAATATTCATGTGGTTTCCAAAAACGAACCGGGGAGGCTTACGCCTCCCCGCCTCGAGAATCCAGCCCTGCGGCATTCACCGCCAGCTCATTGTGGACGAGCCGCGCACGGCTCGTCGGGTACATTTTGTGACAACGCTAGCTTAGCCCCAGCTCGCGCCATATCCGCAATACCTCCCGTCGCTCGCTGGCGAACTGGTCGCCGGCAATCACCCCGGCCTCGTTCTGCAAGGCCTGGCGGTGAGCCGCGGAGCGATAGGCCTTGTAGACCTCGCGCAGCAGACTGGCGTCGGTGGCGGGCATCAGCCCGACGTCCTCAAGACCTTCCAGAATGCGGATATTGTCGGTGTAGCGCAGCAATGACGGGTGCTCTTGCGACCACGCCAGGGCCGCGTATTGCACCATAAATTCGATGTCGACGATACCTCCGGCGTCCTGCTTGAGATCGAACGGCGCCGAGGCCTCGAAGGCATTTGCCGCGGTTCCGGCCGCGGTCGCCCTGGTCCCCAGGTTGTCGCGCATCTTGGCCCGCATCTCGCTGACCTCCTGCTGCAGCTTGGGTAAATCGCGGGCCTTGCCCAGCACCGCCGCGCGCACTTTCTCGAACGCCTGGCCGACATCCTGGCTGCCCACCAGCACCCGTGCGCGCACCAGCGCCTGATGCTCCCAGGTCCAGGCTTCGTTCTCCTGATAACGGGCGAACGCCCCCAGCGAACTCACCAGCAATCCCGATGCCCCGGACGGTCGCAGGCGCATGTCCACTTCGTACAGCTGGCCGGAGTTGGTCTGGGTGGTCAGCAGGTGAATAATCCGCTGGCCCAGGCGAGTGAAGAACTGCGCGCCGTCGATCGGTTTCGGCCCGTCGGTTTCCGCCTGTGGGTCGCCGTCGTGGATGAACACCAGGTCCAGGTCGGAACCATGCCCGAGCTCCAGGCCGCCGACTTTCCCATAACCGACAATAATGAAGCCGGGATCGCACACCGTACCGTCGCTGCGCTGCGGCGCGCCGTACTTGGCCACAGTCTGGCGCCAGGCCAGGGCCAGCACTTGTTCGAGGATCGCCTCGGCCAGCCAGGTCAGGTAATCGCTGACTTTCATCAACGGCAGGCTGCCGGCGATTTCCGAAGCCGCCACCCGCAGGCGGTGCGCCAGCTTGAAGTGGCGCAACGCTTCCATCTGCTGCTCCAGATCGTCCTCGGGGATGCGAGTCAGGCGTTCGCGCAATTCGGCGGCCAGCTCCGGCGCCAACGGCGGCTTGAACAACCGGCCTTCGTTGAGCAATTCGTCGAGCAGCAGCGGGAAGCGGGTGATCTGTTCGGCGATCCACGGGCTGGCCGCGCACAGGGTCAACAAGCGCCGCAGGGCCCCGGGGTTCTCGGTGAGCAGCACCAGATAGGCCGAGCGCCGCGCGACCGCTTCCACCAACGGCAACACGCGCTCCAGCACCAGGTCCGGGTTGGCATGCTCCACCGTCTGGGCCAGCAGGCGTGGAATAAAGGCATCGAGACGCTCGCGCCCCAGACGCTGCATGGCCCGCAATTGCGGGCTGCCACGCAGGCCGGCCAGCGCCCTGAGCGCCTTGGGCGCGTCGTTGAAACCGCCTTCCTGCAACTGCCGGCAGGCGGCCTCTTCGTCCTGGGCTTCCTCCCACAGCGGCAGCCATTCGCCGCCGACCACCACTTCGCACTCGCTGCCTTCGTCTTCGTCCGGGTCGGCGATCACCTGGCGGAAATGCCATTCCACCCGACCGCGCCAATACATCAATTGCTCGTGGAACGCCGCCCAGTCGGCAAACCCCAGCATGAAGGCGATGCGCGCCTGATCCTGCGGGTTGTCGGGGAGCATCTGCGTCTGCCGGTCGGCAATCGCCTGGATCGCATGCTCGGTGTAACGCAGGAATTCGTAGCCTTCGCGCAATTCGGCGATCACCGCCGGCGGCAGGTAACCCTGCCCTTCCAGGGTAGTCAGCACCTTTAATAGAGGCCGCTGTTGCAGGCTCAGGTCGCGCCCGCCGTGAATCAGCTGGAAGGCCTGGGCGATGAACTCGACTTCGCGAATCCCGCCGGAACCCAGTTTGATATTGTCGGCCATGCCCTTGCGTCGCACTTCCTGCTGGATCAGTTGCTTCATGGTGCGCAGCGCTTCGATCGCCGAGAAGTCCAGGTAACGCCGATAGACAAAAGGCCGCAGCATGTCGAGCAACTGCGTACCGGCCACCTGGTCGCCCGCCACCACCCGTGCCTTGATCATCGCGTAGCGCTCCCAGTCGCGCCCCTGATCCTGGTAGTACTGCTCCAGCGCATTGAAGCTGAGCACCAGGGCGCCCGCCGAGCCGTAGGGCCGCAGGCGCATGTCGACGCGAAACACGAAACCGTCAACGGTCATCGGGTCCAGCGCCTTGATCAGGCGCTGCCCCAGGCGGATGAAGAACTCCTGGTTGTCCAACGCGCGTTTCACCCCGACCGTCTCCCCGCCTTCGGGGTAGGCGAAGATCAGGTCGATGTCGGACGACAGGTTGAGTTCGACCGCGCCCAGCTTGCCCATGCCGAGAATGACCATTTGCTGCGGCTCGCCGCTGCGCCGCCCGGTGGGAACGCCGAACTGCTCGCAGTGGCGCTGGTACAGCCATCGATAGGCCTGGTCGATGCAGGCGTCGGCCATGTCCGAGAGGTCGCGGCAGGTCTGCACCAGATCCGCCTGGCGCGTCAGGTCGCGCCAGATGATCCGTACCTGATGACGGTTGCGCTGGCGCCGCAAGATCCGCCCCAGTTCGTCTTCGCTGGCCGCCTGCTGCACCGCGGCGGCGATCTGCGCACACAGCTCGCCCGCGCCGAAGCTGCGGTCGAGTTCGTCCTCGCGCACCAGCTCCAGCAACATCAAAGGGTCACGCAGGCTCTGTTCAATGAAAAAGTCGCTGGCGGCGCTGACCCGGGCGAACCCGGCCCAGCGCTCGGCGGTCCAGGCGCCCAGTCCGTGATCGTCCTCCAGGGCCGCCACCGCGCTACGGAACGACTGCTCCGAACGGCTGACAAAAGGCAGGAGAATCGCTGGGACTTCGGCAAGCGCGGGCAGGCTCATGGGCTATCCTTGATCGGCGTAGAAAGAGGCGGTCGGGGCAAATACTGCGGGCGTGGCCCTTGAAGGACTGTCGAACAAAAGTTAGAAATAGCTGAAATTTTTATTATTTTGGCAGCCAGCATCAAGTTCTTACTCATTGGTGTTGGAAATCGACCAACAGTAACGATTATTCTCACAACGCAGCGGGAGGCCACAAGCCAATCTTCTGTAGTTTTACTACTCGTCTATACATCCGAAAGGCTGAAATGGCCGACGATTTGTAGTAAAACTACACGCCGCCGTATCAACCCCCGGCAATCCAAGAATTTTATCGTCTGCCCACAAGGCCAGTCGCAAACTCAGGCAACCGATTCTGGAAGCCTTTCCGCCCTGGAGCAAGCCATGCAAGACCTCGATCCCGTCGAAACCCAGGAATGGCTGGACGCCCTGGAATCGGTTCTCGACAAAGAAGGCGAAGACCGTGCTCACTACCTGATGACCCGTATGGGCGAACTCGCGACCCGCAGCGGCTCGCAACTGCCCTACGCCATCACCACGCCTTACCGCAACACGATCCCCGTCACCCACGAAGCACGCATGCCTGGCGACCTGTTCATGGAACGCCGCATTCGCTCGTTGGTACGCTGGAACGCGATGGCCATGGTAATGCGTACGAACCTGAAAGATTCTGACCTGGGCGGTCACATCTCCAGCTTCGCTTCCAGCGCGACCCTGTATGACATCGGCTTCAACTACTTCTTCCAGGCCCCGACCGACGAACACGGCGGCGACCTGATCTACTTCCAGGGCCACACCTCGCCAGGCGTCTACGCCCGCGCCTTCATGGAAGGCCGCATCAGCGAAGACCAGATGAACAACTTCCGCCAGGAAGTCGATGGCACTGGCCTGTCGTCCTACCCGCACCCTTGGCTGATGCCCGATTTCTGGCAGTTCCCGACGGTGTCCATGGGCCTTGGCCCGATCCAGGCGATCTACCAGGCACGCTTCATGAAGTACCTGGAAGCCCGTGGCTTCATCCCGGAAGGCAAGCAGAAAGTCTGGTGTTTCCTGGGCGACGGCGAGTGCGACGAGCCGGAATCCCTGGGTGCGATCTCCCTGGCCGGCCGCGAGAAGCTGGACAACCTGATCTTCGTCATCAACTGCAACCTGCAGCGCCTCGACGGCCCGGTTCGCGGCAACGGCAAGATCATCCAGGAACTCGAAGGCGTGTTCCGCGGCGCCCAATGGAACGTGACCAAAGTCATCTGGGGCCGTTTCTGGGACCCGCTGCTGGCGAAAGACGTCGACGGCATCCTGCAACGCCGCATGGACGAAGTCATCGACGGCGAGTACCAGAACTACAAGGCCAAAGACGGCGCGTTCGTTCGCGAACACTTCTTCAACACGCCTGAACTCAAGGCGATGGTTGCCGATCTGTCCGACGACGAAATCTGGAAGCTCAACCGCGGCGGCCACGACCCGTACAAGGTCTATGCGGCCTACCACGAAGCGGTCAACCACAAAGAACAGCCGACCGTGATCCTGGCCAAGACCATCAAGGGTTATGGCACCGGCGCCGGCGAAGCGAAAAACACCGCGCACAACACCAAGAAAGTCGATGTCGACAGCCTGAAGTCGTTCCGCGATCGTTTCGACATCCCGGTCAAGGACGAAGAACTGGAAAACCTGCCGTTCTTCAAGCCTGAAGCCAACAGCGCCGAAGCCCGCTACCTGAGCGAGCGGCGTGCCGCGTTGGGCGGTTTCGTGCCGCAGCGCCGCGCCCAGAGCTTCAGCGTTCCGACCCCGTCGCTGGATACCCTCAAGGCTATCCTGGACGGCTCGGGCGACCGTGAAATCTCCACCACCATGGCCTTCGTGCGGATCCTCGCGCAGCTGGTCAAGGACAAGGAAATCGGCCCGCGCATCGTCCCGATCATCCCGGACGAAGCCCGTACCTTCGGTATGGAGGGCATGTTCCGCCAGTTGGGCATCTACTCGTCCGTCGGCCAGCTCTACGAGCCAGTCGATAAAGACCAGGTGATGTTCTACAAGGAAGACAAGAAGGGCCAGATCCTCGAAGAAGGCATCAACGAAGCGGGCGCCATGAGCTCCTTCATCGCCGCCGGCACTTCGTACTCCAGCCACAACCAGCCGATGCTGCCGTTCTACATCTTCTACTCGATGTTCGGCTTCCAGCGTATCGGCGACCTGGCCTGGGCCGCTGGCGACAGCCGCACCCGCGGCTTCCTGATCGGCGGTACCGCCGGCCGTACCACCCTCAACGGTGAAGGCCTGCAGCACGAAGACGGCCACAGCCACATCCTGGCCGCTACCATCCCGAACTGCCGCACCTTCGATCCAACCTACGGCTACGAGCTGGCGGTGATCATCCAGGACGGCATGAAGAAGATGACCGAAGAGCAACAGGACGTCTTCTACTACATCACCGTGATGAACGAGTCCTACCAGCAGCCAGCCATGCCGGCCGGCGCCGAGGAAGGCATCGTCAAGGGCATGTACCTGCTCGAGGAAGACACCCGCGAAGCGGCGCACCACGTACAGCTGATGGGCTCCGGCACCATCCTGCGCGAAGTCCGTGAAGCGGCGAAGATCCTGCGCGACGAATTCAACGTGGCGGCAGACGTATGGAGCGTGACCAGCTTCAACGAACTGCGCCGCGACGGCCTGGCAGTCGAGCGCAGCAACCGCCTGCACCCGGGCCAGAAGCCTAAGCTGAGCTACGTCGAAGAGTGCCTGAGCGGCCGTAAAGGTCCGGTCATCGCCTCTACCGACTACATGAAGCTGTTCGCCGAACAGATTCGTCAGTGGGTCCCGTCCAAGGAATTCAAAGTCCTGGGCACCGACGGTTTCGGCCGCAGTGACAGCCGCAAGAAGCTGCGTCACTTCTTCGAAGTCGACCGTCATTTCGTGGTGTTGGCAGCCCTGGAAGCCTTGGCTGACCGTGGTGACATCGAACCTAAGGTCGTGGCCGAAGCCATCACCAAGTTCGGTATCAACCCGGAAAAACGCAACCCACTGGACTGCTGAGGAGATTTTTTGTGAGCGAACTCATTCGCGTACCTGACATCGGCAGCGGTGAAGGTGAAGTAATCGAGCTGTTTGTGAAGGTCGGCGACCGTATCGAAGCCGACCAGAGCATCCTGACGCTGGAGTCGGACAAGGCCAGCATGGAAGTTCCGGCCCCCAAGGCCGGCATCATCAAGAGCCTGAAAGTGAAGCTGGGCGATCGCCTGAAAGAAGGCGACGAGCTGCTGGAACTGGAAGTCGAGGGTGCCGCTGCCGCGGCCCCGGCTGCTGCTCCTGCCGCAAAAGCTGAAGCCAAACCGGCTGCTGCTCCTGCTGCAGCGCCAGCCGCAGCCGCAGCCCCTGCTGCCGCTTCGGTTCAGCAAGTGCACGTGCCGGACATCGGTTCGTCGGGCAAGGCGCAGATCATCGAGATCCAGGTCAAGGTCGGCGACAAGGTCGAGGCTGATCAATCGCTGATCACCCTGGAATCCGACAAGGCAAGCATGGAAATCCCGTCGCCTGCCGCTGGCGTGGTCAAGGCCATCAGCGTCAAGCTCAACGACGAAGTCGGCACCGGCGACCTGATCCTGGACCTGGAAGTGGCGGGTGCTGCCGCTCCTGCTGCTGCCGCGCCAGCCCAGGCTGCTGCTCCGGCCGCTGCCGCTGCGCCTGCTCCTGCAGCAGCCCCGGCCGCTCCAGTGGCTGACAGTGTTCAGGACATCCACGTTCCGGACATCGGTTCGGCCGGCAAGGCCAAGATCATCGAAGTGCTGGTCAAGGCTGGCGACAGCGTTGAAGCCGACCAGTCGCTGATCACCCTGGAATCCGACAAGGCCAGCATGGAAATCCCATCGCCGGCCGCCGGCGTGGTGGAAAGCGTTTCGATCAAGCTGGACGACGAAGTCGGCACCGGCGACCTGATCCTCAAGCTGAAGGTCAAAGGCGCCGCTCCAGCAGCCGCTCCAGCGCCCGCCGCAGCCCCGGCTGCCGCCGCCAAGCCTGAAGCCGCACCGGCCGCCGCCGCGCCAGTCGCAGCACCTGCCGCAGCCCCGGCCCCAGCGGGCGCGAAAGTTCACGCCGGCCCTGCCGTGCGTCAACTGGCGCGCGAGTTCGGCGTCGAGCTGAGCGCGGTGAGCCCGAGTGGTCCGCACGGTCGCATCCTGAAGGAAGACGTACAGGTTTACGTCAAGGCCATGATGCAGAAAGCCAAGGAAGCCCCGGCAGCAGCGGCCGGCGCAACCGGCGGCGCAGGCATCCCGCCGATTCCGGTGGTGGACTTCAGCCGCTTCGGCGAGACCGAAGAAGTGCCGATGACCCGCCTGATGCAGGCTGGCGCATCGAACCTGCATCGCAGCTGGCTGAACGTGCCTCACGTCACCCAGTTCGATTCGGCCGACATCACCGAGCTGGAAGCCTTCCGGATCGCTCAGAAAGCCGTGGCGGAAAAGGCCGGCGTCAAGCTGACCATCCTGCCGCTGCTGCTGAAATCCTGCGCGCACCTGCTCAAGGAACTGCCGGACTTCAACAGCTCGCTGGCGCCTAGCGGCAAAGCGATCATCCGCAAGAAGTACGTGAACATCGGCTTCGCGGTCGACACCCCGGACGGCCTGCTGGTACCGGTGATCAAGAACGTCGATCAGAAGAGCCTGCTGCAACTGGCTGCCGAAGCCGCTTCCCTGGCCGAGAAAGCCCGGACCAAGAAGCTCTCGGCCGACGACATGCAGGGCGCCTGCTTCACCATTTCCAGCCTCGGGCACATTGGCGGCACCGGTTTCACGCCGATCGTCAATGCACCGGAAGTGGCGATCCTCGGCGTTTCCAAGGCAACCATCCAGCCCGTCTGGGACGGCAAAGCCTTCCAGCCGAAACTGATGCTGCCGCTGTCGCTGTCCTACGATCACCGAGTGATCAATGGCGCCGCTGCCGCACGCTTCACCAAGCGTCTGAGCGATCTGCTGGCGGATATCCGCACCATTCTGCTGTAACTCGCCGGCCGGCTCCCTGGTCATCAGGGAGCCGGTCGCCGCACCTTTTCGAGCGCCACGCTCGTACCTCAACCCCGCCAATTTGGCGGGGCTTTTTTTAGCGAAAAATGGCCCCGACCCACCGCTAACGCCCGGCAAAATACCGGCAACTATTAGTTTTCAGAAATCCGCCGCGCTGCCGATAGATTCTTATAGCACTTAGCCTTCATCTCACTTGTCAGCCAGTGCCGCATGATGCAACCTTGCCGCAGGCAACAGTAAAGAGGGCGCGAGCCCGGCGCGATCTGCATTTACCAAGCGAGTTTCCCCATGAAAAGCCAACCCGATGCCGCCAGCCGTATGGTGGCCGAGGTAGTGACGCAGTTGCCCGTGCCCTCGCGGCTCGGCATGCTGCGTTTCGAACGGCTGAATGAAGCTAGCTGGGCCCTGCTGTTTCTCGATCCCAACTGCGAACGTCAGTTCGGCCTGCCTGCCGTCGAGCTCTGCGCCCTGGTCGGCTCGCCCTACGCCAGCCTGATGGAACCGGAAGCCCGCTATCAGTTGCACGATACGATCCAGCAGCAACTGACCCACGGTCCGCATTACCTGATCCGCTACACCTTGCACACCGCCAAGGGCCCGCTCAGCCTGCTGGAGCTCGGCGAAGCCTACAAACAGCACAATCGACATCTGCTGCGCGGCTACTTCCTGGTCGTCGACGGCCTGTTCGAAAACGATCCGCAGCTCCCCGCGCTCGACCTGGAAACCCAGAACAGCCGCCTGCAGATTGCCCTGGAACTCAACCAGCGTGCCCAGCAGGAACAACTCCAGCACCTCGAACGGGTGCGCGCCCAGCAAGACCTCATCCTGCTCCTGGCCCGCCAGCGCTACAGCACCAACAACCCCCTGCTGGAAGCCGCCGAGCTGATCACTCGCAGCGCCTGCGATATCTACGAAATCGACTACGCCAGCATTTGGAACCTCGAAGGCCAGCTGCTGGTGCCCATCTGCGCCTACCACCGCGACCTGCAGCAATACCTGCTGCCGGAAGCGATCGACGCCAGCGATTTCCCCGACTACCTCGAAGCCCTGCACACCAGCCGCGCCATCGACGCGCACAACGCCATGCGCGACCCGCGCACCCGGGAAATGGCCGAGAGCCTGCGCCCACGCAATATCAACGCGATGCTCGACGCCAGCATCCGTATCGACGGCCAGGTGGTCGGCGTGCTGTGCCTGGAACAAGTGGGCACCACCCGCGCCTGGCAATCCGACGAGATCGCCTTTGCCGGCGAGCTGGCAGACCAGTTCGCCCAGGTCATCAACAACCACAACCGGCGCACCGCCACCAGCGCCCTGCACCTGTTCCAGCGGGCGGTCGAGCAGAGCGCCAACGCCTTTCTGCTGGTCAACTGCGACGGCGTGGTGGAGTACGTCAACCCGAGCTTCACCGCGATCACCCAGTACAGCACCGAAGAAGTCCACGGCCATCGGCTGGCGGAACTGCCGGCCCTGGAAAACCTCAGCGAATTGCTATTCGACGCGCCCTCCAGCCTGGCCAAGAGCAACAGCTGGCAGGGCGAGTTCAAGAGCCGACGCAAGAACCTGGAGCCGTACTGGGGCCAGCTGTCGATCTCCAAGGTCTACGGCGACAACCGCGAACTGACCCACTACATCGGCATCTACGAAGACATCACCCAGACCAAGCTCGCCCAGCAACGCATCGAGCGCCTGGCCTACACCGACAACCTGACCAACCTGGGCAACCGCCCGGCGTTCATCCGCAACCTCGACGAGCGCTTCGCCCGCGACAGCGACAGCCCCATCAGCCTGCTGCTGGTGGACATCGACAATTTCAAGCGGATCAACGACAGCCTCGGCCACCAGACCGGCGACAAGCTGCTGATCAGCCTGGCCCGGCGCCTGCGCAACAGCCTGAGCCCGAGCGGCAGCCTGGCGCGCTTCGCCAGCAACGAGTTCGCCGTGCTGCTGGACGACACCGATCTGGAGGCCGGCCAACAGATCGCCAGCCAGTTGCTGATGACCCTCGACAAGCCGATGTTCGTCGACAACCAGTTGATCAGCGTCACCGGCTCCGTGGGCCTGGCCAGCGCGCCGTTGCACGGGCGCGACCCGCAGACCCTGATGCGCAACGCCGGCCTGGCGCTGCACAAGGCCAAGGCCAACGGCAAACACCAGGTCCAGGTGTTCACCGAGGCCCTGAACGCCGAGGCCAGCTACAAGCTGTTCGTGGAAAACAACCTGCGCCGCGCCCTGACCCAGAACGAGCTGGAGGTGTTCTACCAGCCCAAGCTGTGCCTGCGTAGCGGGCGCCTGCTGGGCATGGAAGCGCTGCTGCGCTGGAACCATCCGGAAAAGGGCATGATCCGCCCCGACCAGTTCATCAGCGTCGCCGAAGAGACCGGCCTGATCATCCCGATCGGCAAATGGATCGCGCGCCAGGCCTGCCGCATGAGCAAGCGCTTGACCGCCGCCGGCCTGGGCAACTTGCAAGTGGCGATCAACCTGTCGCCCAAGCAGTTTTCCGACCCGGACCTGGTGGCGTCCATCTCCACCATCCTCAAGGAAGAACAACTGCACGCCTCGCTGCTGGAGCTGGAGCTGACCGAAGGCCTGCTGCTGGAAGCCACCGAAGACACCCACCAGCAACTCGACCAGCTGAAAAAGCTCGGCCTGACCCTGGCCATGGACGACTTCGGTACCGGCTATTCGTCGCTCAGTTACTTGAAGAAATTCCCGATCGACATCATCAAGATCGATCGCAGCTTCATCCATGAAATCCCCGCCAACCAGGACGACATGGAAATCACCTCGGCGGTGATCGCCATGGCCCATAACCTGAAGATCCAGGTGGTCGCCGAAGGTATCGAAACCGCGGAGCAGCTGTCTTTCCTGCGCCGCCACCGCTGCGATGTCGGCCAGGGCTACCTGTTCGACCGGCCGATCCCCGGCTCGGATCTGATCGACAAGCTCAAACGCTATCCCCGCGGCCCAATCGCCTGACAGCGCTGTAACACTCGGGCAAACTGCAGGTCTATCTCCTTACTGAATCCCCAACCTGACTGAGAGGACTGATCATGGTTCTGCGCTCGGAAATTCTGGTGAACAAAAACGTGCTACCGACCAAAGAACAAGCTCTGCCTGGCCGCGAAACCCCGATGGCCCTGCCTGAAAGGCACTTTGTCTTCGAAGAAACCCCGCTGCTGGGCCCATTCTTCCAGGACGTCGACTTCGCGATCTTCGGCCTGGGCTGCTTCTGGGGCGCCGAACGTCGCTTCTGGCAGCGCGAGGGCGTGGTCAGCACCGTGGTCGGTTACGCCGGTGGCTTCACGCCGAACCCGACGTATGAAGAGGTCTGCTCGGGGCTGACCGGCCACACCGAAGTGGTGCTGGTGGTGTATGACAAGGCCAAGGTCAGCTACAAAGAACTGCTGGCAATGTTCTGGGAACTGCACAACCCGACCCAGGGCATGCGCCAGGGTAACGACATCGGCACCCAGTACCGCTCGGTGATCTACGCCACCACCCCGGAGCAACTGGACGCGGCCCTGAAAAGCAAAGCGACCTATCAGGCCGAGCTGTCGAAGGCCGGCCTGGGCGAAATCAGCACTGAAATCGAACAGGCGCCGACCGTGTATTTCGCCGAGGCGTACCACCAGCAATACCTGGCGAAGAACCCCGAAGGCTATTGCGGGATCGGCGGCACGGGCGTGACCTGTCCGATTTGAAAACAGCTGCAAGCCTCTAGCTGCAAGCTGCAAGCGATCCCGCTTCAGCTTGCGGCTTGTAGCTTGCAGCTCGCCACTGCTATTCGGCGATCAGCCAGTCCATCTGCCAGCCGCCCTGGGTCTGCCCCAGTTTCTGCGACAGCCACGGCAGCAGCTCGCGCAACTCTTCCTCCAGGCCCCACGGCGGGTTGGCGATCGCCAGGCCCGAGCCGTTCAGGCTGTTCGGCGTGTCCAACGGATGCACCAGCAACTCCACGCGCAGCAGCTTCGGCGCGCCGGTGCCGGCCAGGTCCTGATAGAAACGGCGCAGCGCGCGCTGGTCCTTCACCGGGTACCAGATGGCCGCCACGGTCTGGCGCATGCGGCCGATGGCTTCCTTGAGCGATGCGGCGCAACGCTGCATCTCGTCGAGCTGCTCGAACGGCGGGTCGATCAACATCACCGCGCGCTTCTCGGCCACCGGCAGCAGCGCCCGCGCCACATGCCAGCCCTCGCCCAGGTGCACCGCCACCCGGCGGTCGCCCTTCATGTTGTCCTTGAGCAGCACGCCGTCTTCAGGGTGCTTTTCGTTGAGCAGCACCCGGTCCTGGGAGCGGGTCAGGCGCCTCGCCAGCTCGGGCGAACCGGGGTAGTAACGCAGTTCGCCGTCGGGGTTCATCTTGTGCAGCACCGCCATGTAGTCGGCGGTCAACGCCGGCAGGTCCTGCTCGCCCCACAGGCGCGCGATGCCTTCCAGGTACTCGCCGGTACGGTTGGCCTGATCGCCCTGAAGGTCGTACAGGCCGATGCCGGCATGGCTGTCGAGGTAGGCGAACGGCTGCTCCTTGCGCGACATCAGGGCGATGAGGCGGGTCAGGGTCAGGTGTTTGAAGACGTCGGCGTGGTTACCGGCGTGGAAGGCGTGACGATAGTTCATGGTTGCTCCTGCGCAGGGGGCGAAGTTTACCCTGTGCCATCGCCCGCGTCAGGTCGCGCCGGGCACATGCCTGGCCGGCACCCGCCCACAAAAAAGCCCGCATCCCAGGGAATGCGGGCTTTTATCGTCACGGCGGGGTCGCCGCGTCAGCGACTGCCGATCAGTGGTTGAGCTTGTAGTCTTGCTCGGCCGCTTCGAAACGCTGGACCATGCCGGCGCTCGGCGCGCTCATCTTGCTCACCAGCACGATGGCCACGCTGGCGAAGATAAAGCCCGGGATGATTTCGTACAGGCCCAGCAGATTGAAGTGCTTCCACAGCACCACGGTCAGGGCGCCGACGATGATCCCGGCCAGCGCGCCGTCGCGGGTCATGCCTTTCCACAGTACCGAGATCAGCACCACAGGGCCGAAGGCCGCGCCAAAACCGGCCCAGGCGTAGCTGACCAGGCCCAGTACGCGGTTTTCCGGGTTGGCGGCCATGGCGATGGCGACCAGGGCCACCACCAGCACCATGGCGCGACCGATCCACACCAGCTCCAGCTGGGAGGCGTTCTTGCGCAGGAAGGCTTTATAGAAGTCTTCGGTCAGGGCACTGGAGCACACCAGCAGTTGGCAGCTCAGGGTGCTCATGACCGCCGCCAGGATGGCCGACAGCAGCACACCGGCGATCCACGGGTTGAACAGCAACTTGGCCAGTTCGATGAACACACGCTCGTGGTTCTCGGTCACGGGACCGGCGACTTCCGGGTGCGCCGAGAAGTAAGCGATGCCGAAGAAGCCCACCGCCACGGTGCCGCCCAGGCACAGGATCATCCAGGTCATGGAG
Organism: Pseudomonas chlororaphis; assembly: GCF_001921865.1. GTDB lineage: Bacteria > Pseudomonadota > Gammaproteobacteria > Pseudomonadales > Pseudomonadaceae > Aquipseudomonas > Aquipseudomonas chlororaphis_D. Next base: position 28,685 of record NZ_MSCT01000004.1, on the reverse strand, counting down.
ATGCGACGGGCGTTGGCGATCGACTTGACCGAATCCGCGGCCATGAAACGCGCCAGGATGTGCGGCTGGCCGAAGTAGCCCAGGCCCCAGCCCATCAGCGAAATGATGCCGATGAAGGTGGTGTTCTTGAGCATGTCGAAGTTGCTCGGGTCCTGCGCTTCGATAGCCAGGAAGGTGGTGTCGACGCCACCGGTGGCCAGCAGCACGATGATCGGCGTCAGCAGCAGGGCGAAGATCATCAGCGTGGCTTGCACGGTGTCGGTCCAGCTCACCGCCAGGAAACCGCCGACGAAGGTGTAGGCGATGGTCGCCGCGGCGCCGGCCCACAGCGCGGTCTCGTAGGACATGCCGAAGGTGCTTTCGAACAGACGGGCACCAGCGACGATGCCGGAAGCGCAGTAAATGGTGAAGAACACCAGGATCACGATCGCGGAGATGATCCGCAGCAGCCCGCTCTTGTCCTCGAAGCGGCTGGAGAAATAGTCCGGCAGCGTCAATGCATCGCCGTTGTGTTCGGTTTGTACTCGCAGGCGACCGGCGACGAACAGCCAGTTCAGGTAGGCACCGACGATCAGGCCGATGGCGATCCAGCTCTCGGACAGGCCGGACATGTAGATGGCGCCCGGCAGGCCCATCAACAACCAGCCGCTCATGTCGGAAGCGCCGGCGGAAAGCGCGGTCACCACGCTACCGAGGCTGCGGCCGCCCAGGATGTAGTCGGAAAGGTTGTTGGTCGAGCGATAGGCCATGAAGCCGATCAGCACCATAGCTGCGATGTAGATCACGAACGTGATCAAGGTTGGATTGCTTGCACTCATTGAGTTACGCCCTGGCTTTGTTTTTATGTAGCGGCGGTCAGTACCACCGCTCTGCAAACGCTTACGTTTGAAAGACGACTCGGTACTCCGCGCATTTATGACTGATGTTTCCCCAGGAAAGCCATCAGCCGATGAACCGGCTCGAGAACCGGTTGCACCTTGGGCGCGAATGCTATTCAACAACTCAAAGAAGGTGCAACCTGTTTTGTGCGAATAAGTTGCACCTAGTCTGTTTTTCCGGCGAACGCGGCTTTTTTGCTCCTTTTGGGAGCAAAAAACCGCAGCGCCAGAATTAAAAGCACCAAGCAGAGGCGCTGCCAGACAACCGGAATTTAATTCCTGATGAGCTGCCTATTATTCCGATAAAAAACCGGTTGCACCCGGTTGCACCTCTTTCGGCGCGCGGCTAATCTTGCCGCCAGCTGATGCCACGCGACCGTGGCAAACATGAGGATAAAAATATGGCTACCACCACCCTTGGGGTCAAACTCGACGACCCGACCCGCGAACGCCTGAAGGCCGCCGCAACCTCGATCGATCGCACGCCGCACTGGCTGATCAAGCAGGCAATTTTCAATTACCTGGAAAAACTCGAGGGTGGTGCAACCCTGACCGAGCTGAGCGGTGCGACCCGCGCCGACAGCGACGACGCCGGCGAAGTGCAGACCGACCACGCCCACCAGTGCTTCCTCGAATTCGCCGAAAGCATCCTGCCGCAATCGGTACTGCGCGCCTCCATCACCGCCGCCTACCGCCGTCCGGAACCGGAAGTGGTGCCGATGCTGCTGGAGCAGGCACGCCTGCCAGCCGCCATGGCCGAAGCCACCAACAAGCTGGCCGCCGGTATCGCCGAGAAGCTGCGCAACCAGAAGAGCGCCGGCGGCCGCGCCGGTATCGTCCAGGGCCTGCTGCAGGAGTTCTCCCTGTCGTCCCAGGAAGGCGTGGCGCTGATGTGCCTGGCCGAAGCGCTGCTGCGCATCCCGGACAAAGGCACTCGCGACGCACTGATCCGCGACAAGATCAGCACCGGCAACTGGCAGCCGCACCTGGGCAACAGCCCGTCACTGTTCGTCAACGCCGCCACCTGGGGCCTGCTGCTCACCGGCAAGCTGGTGTCGACCCACAACGAAGCCGGCCTGACCTCGTCCCTGAGCCGCATCATCGGCAAGAGCGGCGAGCCGATGATCCGCAAGGGCGTCGACATGGCCATGCGCCTGATGGGCGAGCAGTTCGTCACCGGCGAAACCATCGCCGAAGCCCTGGCCAACGCCAGCAAGTTCGAAGCCAAGGGCTTCCGCTACTCCTACGACATGCTCGGCGAAGCGGCGCTGACCGAGCACGACGCGCAGAAATACCTGGCGTCCTACGAGCAGGCCATCCACTCGATCGGCAAGGCCTCCCACGGCCGCGGCATCTATGAAGGCCCGGGCATCTCGATCAAGCTCTCGGCCCTGCACCCGCGCTACAGCCGCGCCCAGTACGAACGCGTGATGGACGAGCTGTACCCGCGCCTGCTGTCGCTGACCCTGCTGGCCAAGCAATACGACATCGGCCTGAACATCGACGCCGAGGAAGCCGACCGCCTGGAGCTGTCCCTGGACCTGCTCGAGCGCCTGTGCTTCGAGCCGCAGCTGACCGGCTGGAACGGCATCGGCTTCGTGATCCAGGCCTACCAGAAGCGTTGCCCGTATGTGATCGACTACGTGATCGACCTGGCGCGCCGCAGCCGTCACCGCCTGATGATCCGCCTGGTGAAAGGCGCCTACTGGGACAGCGAAATCAAGCGCGCCCAGGTCGAGGGCCTGGAAGGCTATCCGGTCTACACCCGCAAGGTGTACACCGACGTGTCCTACATTGCCTGCGCCCGCAAACTGCTGTCGGTGCCGGAAGTCATCTACCCGCAGTTCGCCACCCACAACGCCCACACCCTGTCGGCCATCTACCACATCGCCGGTCAGAACTATTACCCGGGCCAGTACGAGTTCCAGTGCCTGCACGGCATGGGCGAACCGCTGTACGAACAGGTTGTAGGCAAGGTCGCCGAAGGCAAGTTGAACCGTCCGTGCCGCGTCTACGCGCCGGTCGGCACCCACGAAACCCTGCTGGCCTACCTGGTTCGCCGCCTGCTGGAAAACGGCGCCAACACCTCGTTCGTCAACCGCATCGCCGACCAGTCGATCTCCATCCAGGAACTGGTGGCCGACCCGGTCAGCCAGATCGAGCAGATGGCCACCCTGGAAGGCGGCTTCGGCCTGCCGCACCCGCGCATTCCATTGCCGCGCGATTTGTACGGCAGCGAGCGCGCCAACTCCGCCGGCATCGACATGGCCAACGAACACCGCCTGGCGTCGTTGTCCTGCGCACTGCTGGCCACCGCCCACAACAACTGGAAAGCCGCGCCGATGCTCGGCTGTGCTTCCAGCAGCGAGACCCCGGCCCCCGTGCTGAACCCGTCCGACCATCGCGATGTGGTCGGCCACGTGCAAGAGGCCACGGTCGAAGATGTCGACAATGCCATCCAGTGCGCGCTGAACGCCGCGCCGATCTGGCAGGCCACGCCGCCGGCCGAGCGCGCCGCGATCCTCGAACGCGCCGCCGACCTGATGGAAGGCGAGATCCAGCCGCTGATGGGCCTGCTGGCCCGCGAAGCCGGCAAGACCTTCGCCAACGCCATCGCCGAGGTGCGCGAGGCCGTGGACTTCCTGCGCTACTACGCTGTGCAGGCGCGCAACGATTTCAGCAACGACGCCCACCGCCCGCTGGGCCCGGTGGTCTGCATCAGCCCGTGGAACTTCCCGCTGGCGATCTTCAGCGGCCAGGTCGCCGCCGCGTTGGCCGCCGGTAACCCGGTACTGGCCAAGCCGGCCGAACAGACGCCGCTGGTGGCCGCGCAAGCCGTGCGCCTGATGCTCGAGGCCGGCATCCCCGAAGGCGTGCTGCAACTGCTGCCGGGCCGCGGCGAAACCGTCGGCGCGCGCCTGGTCGGCGACGATCGGGTCAAGGGCGTGATGTTCACCGGCTCCACCGAAGTCGCGCGCCTGCTGCAACGCAACGTCGCCGGCCGCCTGGATGCCCAGGGCCGGCCGATCCCGCTGATCGCCGAAACCGGCGGCCAGAACGCGATGATCGTCGACTCCTCGGCGCTCACCGAACAAGTGGTGATCGACGTCGTGTCCTCGGCCTTCGACAGCGCCGGCCAGCGCTGCTCGGCCCTGCGCGTGCTGTGCCTGCAAGAAGATTCCGCCGACCGCGTGATCGAAATGCTCAAGGGCGCCATGGCCGAAAGCCGCCTGGGCAACCCGGAGCGCCTGTCGGTGGACATCGGCCCGGTGATCGACGCCGAGGCCAAGGCCGGCATCGAGAAACATATCCAGGCCATGCGCGACAAAGGCCGCAACGTGTATCAGGTGGCGATCGCCGACGGCGAGGAAATCAAGCGCGGCACCTTCGTCATGCCGACCCTGATCGAGCTGGAAAGCTTCGACGAGCTGCAACGCGAAATCTTCGGTCCGGTGCTGCACGTGGTGCGCTACAAGCGCAAGGACATCGACCAGCTGATCGCGCAGATCAACGCCTCCGGCTATGGCCTGACCCTGGGCGTGCACACCCGCATCGACGAGACCATCGCCAAGGTGATCGACAACGTCAACGCCGGTAACGTCTACGTCAACCGCAACATCGTCGGCGCCGTGGTCGGCGTGCAGCCGTTCGGCGGCGAAGGCCTGTCGGGCACCGGCCCGAAAGCCGGCGGCCCGCTGTACCTGTACCGCCTGCTGTCGACCCGTCCGAGCGATGCCATCGAGCAGTCCTTCGCCCGTGGCGACGCGCTGAACGCCCCGGACGTGCGCCTGCGCGACGCAATGAGCAAGCCGCTCGGCGCCCTGCGAGCCTGGGCCGAGAGCAACAAGCTGACGGACCTCGGCGCCCTGTGCAGCCAGTTCGCCGCGCAATCGCAGAGCGGTGTCAGCCGCGTACTGGCCGGCCCGACCGGCGAGCGCAACAGCTACACCATCCTGCCGCGCGAACACGTGCTGTGCCTGGCGGAAGTCGAAGGCGACCTGCTGGCCCAGTTGGCGGCCGTGCTGGCCGTCGGCGGTTCGGCGGTATGGCCGGAAGGCGAGCCGGGCAAGACGCTGTATGCCCGCCTGCCGAAAGACGTACAGGCGCGCATCCAGCGTGTGGCCGACTGGACCAAGGACGAGGTGGTGTTCGACGCTGTCCTGCACCACGGCGACTCCGACCAGCTGCGCGCGGTCTGCCAGCAAGTGGCCAAGCGCGCCGGCGCCATCGTCGGCGTGCACGGCCTGTCGCAAGGCGAAACCGCGATTGCCCTGGAGCGCCTGGTGATCGAGCGCGCCTTGAGCGTCAACACCGCGGCGGCCGGCGGCAACGCCAGCCTGATGACCATCGGCTAAGCCGGCGGTAGCGGTACACGAAGGGCGCCCTCATCGGCGCCCTTTTTCATGCCGCCCCATTTCTGCGCCTGATAAATCGCCATCGCGGGCAAGCCTCGCTCCTACAGGATTACGCGATACCTGTAGGAGCGAGGCTTGCCCGCGAAGCGTTGTGACTGACACACCTCTGCCCCTCGTTTGGCGCCTTTATCACCGCAATCAATCTTGCTATTCAGCTTTTATTCACCCGCCTAGACTCGCTGCATTCCCGATAAAACAGGTAGGCCGCCATGTCCGAGACGCTGCTCAGTTCCCGCAATCTGGCTTTCGAGCTGTATGAAGTCCTCGATGCCGAAGGCCTGACCCAGCGCGAGCGGTTCGCCGAGCACAACCGCGAAACCTTCGACGCCGCCCTCGGCACCGCGCGCAGCATCGCCGAGAAGTTCTTCGCCCCGCACAACCGCAAGGGCGACGAAAACGAACCGCGTTACGAAGACGGCCAGGCGATCCTGATTCCGGAAGTCAAACCCGCGGTCGACGCCTTTCTCGAAGCCGGTTTTCTCAATGCCGCGCGCAGCTTCGAGGCCGGCGGCATGCAACTGCCGACGCTGTTGTCCCAAGCCTGCTTCGCCCACTTCCAGGCGGCCAACGCGGCGTCCACCTCGTACCCGTTCCTGACCATGGGCGCGGCCAACCTGATCGAAAGCTTCGGCACCGACGAGCAGAAGCAGCGCTTCCTGCAACCGATGATCGACGGGCGCTTCTTCGGCACCATGGCCCTGACCGAACCCCATGCCGGCTCGTCGCTGTCGGATATCCGCACCCGCGCTGAACCCGCGGCGGACGGCACCTACCGGCTCAAGGGCAACAAGATCTTCATCTCCGGCGGCGACCACCCGCTGTCGGAGAACATCGTGCACATGGTGCTGGCCAAGCTGCCGGACGCGCCGGCCGGGGTGAAAGGCATCTCGCTGTTCATCGTGCCCAAGTTCCTGGTCAACGACGACGGCAGCCTGGGTAAACGCAACGATGTGCTGCTGGCCGGTCTGTTCCACAAGATGGGCTGGCGCGGCACCACCTCCACGGCGCTGAACTTCGGCGATAACGGGGAGTGCGTGGGTTATCTGGTAGGCAAGCCGCACCATGGCCTGAGCTATATGTTCCAGATGATGAACGAGGCGCGGATCGGCGTCGGCATGGGCGCGGTGATGCTCGGGTATGCCGGCTACCTGTACTCCCTGGAATACGCCCGCGAACGCCCGCAGGGCCGCCTACCGGACAGCAAGGACCCGAGCACCGCGCCGGTATCGATCGTCCAGCATGCCGACGTCAGGCGCATGCTGTTGACCCAGAAGGCCTATGTCGAAGGCGCTTTCGACCTCGGCCTGTATGCCGCGCGACTGTTCGACGACACCACCACCCTGGCCAGCGAAGATGCGCGCAAGCAGGCCCACGAACTGCTGGACCTGCTGACCCCCATCGTCAAATCCTGGCCATCGGAGTTCTGCCTGAAGGCCAACGAGCTGGCGATCCAGATTCTCGGCGGCCACGGCTACACCCGCGAATACCCGGTGGAACAGTATTACCGCGACAACCGCCTGAACCCGATCCACGAAGGCACCCACGGCATCCAGTCGCTGGACCTGCTGGGGCGCAAGCTGGCGCAGAACGGCGGCGCCGGCCTCAAGCAACTGATCCGCCTGATCGCCGACACCAGCGAACGGGCCCGGGCCCACGACGTGCTGAGCGCCCTGCGCCAACCGCTGGAAACACTGGTGGCGCGCCTGCAAGGCGTGACCCTCGGCCTGCTCGCCGACCTGGCCCAGGGCAAGGTCAACAGCAGCCTGGCCAACTCGGCGCTGTACCTGAAAGCCTTCGGTCATGCGGTGATCGGCTGGCGCTGGCTGGAGCAGGCGATCCGCGCCCAGGAAGGCCTGGCCCGGGGTAATGCGGCGGACGAGGGGTTCTACAAGGGCAAGCTGCAGGCGGCGCGGTACTTCCTGACCTGGGAAGTGCCGGCCTGCCACCACGAACTGGCCTTGCTGGAAGCGCGGGACGATACCTGCCTGGGCATGCAGGACGCGTGGTTCTGAAGCCCTGAAACCGCATCGCGAGCAGGCTCGCTCCTACAAGAAGCAAGCCTGCTCGCGATAACGACTCCCCTGATACAACCGCGCTACGACTGCGCTTAACCCGGTCAGTTCTGGCTGATCGTCTTGGAGATCACCTCGACCGTGGCGCTGACTTGCTCTTGGTAACGGTCGAGTTCCTGCTTGTGGCGCTTTTGCATTTCCAGCTGCTGGGAACACAGGTTCATCGCCGCCAGTACCAGCAGGCGGTCGCCAATCAGCGTCGGGTATTTCTTCTTGGTCTCGGCCAGGGTGGCCTTCAACATCAACGCAGCATCCAGCAGGGTTTGCTCTTCCCCGGCCGGCGCCTTGATCGAGTAGTCCTCGCCGAGAATCGAGACGACCTTGACTCCGTCGACACCCTGCCTCATGCGCCGACAGGACCTGCGCTGACGCGCTCGACCAGGGCCTGGATACGGGCCGCCGTGGCACCTTGCTTCTCTTCCTGTTCCATCAGGCTCAGTTGCAGGCTTTCGTTCTCATCCTTGGCCTGGGCCAGTTCTGCCTTCAGGGTTTCGTTCGTGCCCGACAATTCCTGGTTCTGTTGCACCAGGTCACCGACAAGCTGTTCCAACTGGCTTAGGGATGCTTCCAACATTTTGATTTTCCGAGCGTTTTTCAAAGGGCGCGTACGATAAAGAAAAGTCACCCCGGATACCAGGCTTATCCCGGCGCAACGCCTTGATATGCCTGGCGGGCGACCTTGCCTGCGAGCTTTAAAGACTGCCATTCGCCTTTCTGGTTCCTGACACTTCGTCGTTCATCAGAACTTTCTGAAACTCGCGCCCCTGCTTCAAGAATCCATTTCTGCGCGCGATAGGTCAGGGGAGCCTATCAACCACCGCGGCAGGGATTGCGCACACTTGAGGTAGACCCCCATGTCTCTTCGCAACATGAACATCGCGCCGAGGGCGTTTCTCGGCTTTGCCTTCATCGGCGGCCTGATGTTGTGCCTGGGTATATTCGCCCTGAACCAGATGAGCAAGATTCGCGCGGCGACCACCACCATCACCACCGACAACATGCCCAGCATCCAGAGCATCGACGAGTTCACGCAGCAGATGCTGCGGCTACAAGTGCTGTCCTATCGCCTGGTGGTCAACCGCGGCCCCGAGGTGCAGGCCAAGACCCGCGAATCGCTCGAACAGGGCAACCAGGCGGTGGAAAAGACCCGCGAAACCTATGAAAAACTGGTCAGCAGCCCGGAGGAAAGCGAAGCCTACGAGCACTTCCTCAAGCTGCTGGGCGAGTACCGCCAGCTTGAAGAGCGGGTCAAGGACCTGTCGCGCAACAACCACCTCGACGAGTTGCAGCAGATGCTCAACAACGAGCTGATGAGCAACTCGCGCGAGATCAACAAGGTGCTGAACCTGCTGGTCCAGATCAACAGCCAGCGCTCCCAGGAGGCCAACCAGCAAGCCGCCGAGGAATACACGTCGGCGTTCAATCTGGTGGTCGTCCTGCTGGTGCTGTCCACCACTCTGACCGTGGCGTTCGCCTGGCTGCTGACCCGCAGCATTACCCGGCCCATCGCCAATGCCCTGCATGCCGCGGAATACATCGCCGAAGGCGACCTCACCCAGGCCATCGAAGTCGCCGGGCGCGACGAACCCGGGCGCCTGCTCCAGGCCATGGCGACCATGCAGGAAAAACTGCGCCAGACCCTGCTGCATATTTCCGGCTCCGCCAGCCAGCTGGCCTCGGCCGCGGAACAGTTGAACAGCGTCACCGACGAAGGCGCCCACGGCCTGACCCAGCAGAACAACGAAATCGAACAGGCGGCCACCGCGGTCAACGAAATGACCTGCGCCGTCGAGGAAGTCGCGCGCAACGCCGTAAGCACCGCCGAGGCCTCGAGCGATGCCACGCAATCGGCCGGCGAAGGCCGCAACCTGGTACTCGAAACCGTCAACGCCATAGAGTTCATGAGCAGCGAAGTACAGAGCTCGGCCAACATGATCAGCGAACTGGCCGAAGAGTCGCGGGACATCGGCAAAGTGCTGGACGTGATCCGCGGCCTGGCCGACCAGACCAACCTGCTGGCCTTGAACGCCGCGATAGAAGCAGCCAGGGCCGGCGACGCCGGACGCGGGTTCGCGGTGGTGGCCGACGAGGTACGCGCCCTGGCCCACCGCACCCAACAGTCCACCAGCGAAATCGAACGCATGATCGGCAGCATCCAGAGCGGCACCGAACACGCGGTCGAGTCGATGCGCACCAGCACCGAGCGCGCCGGCTCGACCCTGAGCATCGCCCGTGGCGCCGGCGAAGCCCTGGACACCATCAACACCGCGGTCAACGAAATCAACGAGCGCAACCTGGTCATCGCCAGCGCCGCCGAAGAGCAGGCCCTGGTGGCCCGCGAAGTCGACCGCAACCTGGTGAACATCCGCGACCTGTCGGTGCAATCGGCCACCGGCGCCAACCAGACCAGCGATGCCGCCCACGAACTGTCGCGCCTGGCCGTGGACCTGAACGGCATGGTGGCGCGATTCGCCCTGTAACACCCCGCTCACCGTCGCCTGCGCCGGCCACCACGGAGCCATATGGATTCCGTCGGCGGCCGGCGACGTTTTTTTGCCGCCTGCAAACAGGCGCAAAAAGCTCTTTGACAGCATCGTATTTCAACAGGTTAGAATCGCTGGCACGCAGACTGCATGGTCAGTCTGTGCCCGCCTTTTACGCTTCTGGAGTACTGCCTTTGAATGCGACGACCATCAACAGCCTGTTCTTGATCGGCGCGTTGCTGGTAGGTGCGAGCATTCTGGTGAGTTCACTTTCGTCCCGCCTGGGCATCCCGATCCTGGTGATCATCCTGGCCGTGGGCATGGCGGCCGGCGTCGACGGCGGCGGCATCATCTTCAACAACTATCCGACCGCCTACCTGGTGGGCAACCTCGCGCTCGCGGTGATCCTCCTCGACGGCGGCCTGCGCACCCGGGTCTCGAGTTTCCGCGTGGCCTTGTGGCCCGCCCTGTCGCTGGCCACGGTCGGCGTGCTGATCACCACCGGCCTGACCGGCATGGTGGCTGCCTGGCTGTTCGACCTGAACCTGATCCAGGGCCTGCTGATCGGCGCCATCGTCGGATCCACCGATGCCGCGGCGGTGTTTTCGCTGCTGGGCGGCAAGGGCCTGAACGAACGGGTCACCGCCAGCCTGGAGATCGAATCCGGCAGCAACGACCCGATGGCGGTGTTCCTCACCGTGACCCTGATCGACATGCTCGCCAGCGGCCAGACCGGCCTGCACTGGAGCCTGCTGGGGCACCTGGTGCGCGAGTTCGGCATCGGCGGCCTGATCGGCCTCGGCGGCGGCTGGCTGATGCTGCAACTGGTGAACCGCATCAACCTGGCCACCGGCCTGTACCCGATCCTGGTGATCGCCGGCGGCCTGTTGATCTTCGCCCTGACCAACGCCCTGCACGGCAGCGGCTTCCTCGCGGTCTACCTGTGCGGCCTGGTGATCGGCAACCGCCCGGTGCGCAGCCGCCACGGCATCCTGCATATGCTCGACGGCATGGCCTGGCTGGCGCAGATCGGCATGTTCCTGGTGCTGGGCCTCCTGGTCACGCCCCACGACCTGCTGCCCATCGCCCTGCCGGCGCTGGGCCTGGCGCTGTGGATGATTCTGTTTGCCCGGCCGCTGTCGGTGATGGTCGGCCTGCTGCCGTTCAAGGCCTTCCACGGCCGCGAGAAAGCCTTTATTTCCTGGGTCGGCCTGCGCGGCGCGGTGCCGATCATTCTCGCGGTGTTCCCGTTGATGGCCGGGCTGCCCGAGGCCCAGCTGTATTTCAACCTGGCCTTCTTCATCGTGCTGGTGTCGCTGTTGGTGCAAGGCACCAGCCTGCCGTGGATCGCCAAGCTGCTGAAGGTCACGGTACCGCCGGAGCCGGCGCCGATTTCCCGGGCCGCCCTGGAGGTGCACGTCACCAGCGAGTGGGAGCTGTTCGTCTACCGCCTCGGCGCGGAGAAATGGTGCATCGGCGCGGCGCTGCGCGAGCTGAAAATGCCCGAAGGCACGCGTATCGCTGCTCTGTTTCGCGGTCAGCAATTACTCCATCCGTCGGGTAGTACGGTGCTGGAAGTCGATGATTTGCTGTGCGTAATCGGCCATGAACACAACCTTTCCGCCCTCGGCAAACTGTTCAGCCAGGCCCCGCAACGGGGCCTGGATCTGCGCTTCTTCGGCGACTTCGTACTGGAGGGCGACGCCCAGCTGGGCGCGGTTTCAGCCCTGTACGGGCTCCAGCTCGAAGGGGTCGATCCGCAGATGCCGCTCGGCCGTTTCATCACCCAGAAAGTCGGGGGCGCGCCAGTGGTCGGCGACCAGGTGGAATGGAACGCGACCATTTGGACAGTTGCCGTGATGGACGGGAACAAGATCAGCAAAGTGGGCGTCAGATTCCCCGAAGGAAGTCGCCCGGGCCCCGGGCTCTTCCTCTAAACTGCCTTTTTTCTCATCCTGCTCGACCGGTCTCTATGCCAACCCTGCGTACCCTTATCGCCACTGCCCTGCTGGGCTTGAGTCTTTCTGTCGGCCCACTGCAAGCGGCCGAACCGCCCAGCGCCGAGTCCGTCCAGCAGAGCCTGGATAAAATAGCCGAGCGCAAATTGCCGGAGGCCGATCAGAAGGCCCTGCAAGCGGTGCTGCAACAGACCCTCACGCAGCTGTCGAACCAGCAGGATTACCAGCAGCGCCTGAGCGATCTCAAGCAACAGCTCAACGGCGCACCGCGCCAGACCAGCGAAAACCAGCGCGAACTGGCCCGCCTGAAAGCCACCAAGGTGGTGCCGGTGGCCCAGCGCTACGCCAGCCTGCCGGTGTCGCAGCTCGAACAGTTGCTGACCGAACGCACCACCCAGCAGGGCGAGCTGCAAAAGGCCCTGGCCGAGGCCAACAGCCTGACCATTACCGCGCAGACCCGGCCCGAGCGCGCCCAGGCCGAGATCAGCAGCAGCCAGACCCGCACCCAGCAGATCAACACGATCCTCAAGATCGGCAAGGACGCCGGCAAGCCGATCACCGCCGACCAGCGCAACCAGCTCAATGCCGAACTCGCGGCCATCAATGCGCTGATCCCGCTGCGCCGCCAGGAGCTGGCCGGCAACAACCAGTTGCAGGACCTGGGCAACAGCCAGCACGACCTGCTGATGGAAAAGACCGCGCGCCTGGAACAGGAAATCCAGGACCTGCAGACCCTGATCAACCAGAAGCGCCTGGCCCAGTCCCAGGAAACCGTCACCCAGCAATCGATCGAAGCGCAGAAAGCCGGTAGTAGCAGCCTGCTGGCCACCGAGAGCGCGGCCAACCTGAAGCTCTCCGACTACCTGCTCAAAAGCACCGACCGCCTCAACGAGCTGACCCAGCAGAACCTGCAGACCAAGCAGCAACTCGACAGCGTGACCCAGAGCGACGCCACCCTGGACGAGCAGATCAACGTGCTCAAGGGCAGCCTGTTGCTGTCGAAGATCCTCTACAAGCAGAAGCAGGCGCTACCGCACTTGCGGCTCGACCGCGACCTGGCCGACCAGATCGCCGACATCCGCCTGTACCAGTTCGAGATCAACCAGCAACGCGAGCTGATCAGCAGCCCCAGCAGCTATGTCGAAAACCTGCTGGCCACCCAACCGTCCGAGCAGGTCACGCCGCAGTTGCGCAAGACCCTGCTGGACCTGGCCATCACCCGCGCCGACCTGCTGGAGCGCCTGAGCCGCGAACTGAGCGCGCTGCTTAACGAATCCATCACCTTGCAGCTCAACCAGAAGCAACTGCTGAGCACTTCGCAGAGCCTGCGCGCGACCCTCGACGAGCAGATGTTCTGGATTCCCAGCAACAAGCCGCTGGACCTCGAATGGCTGCAAGCGGTGCCGCTGCGCATGGAAAAACAGGTCGTCACCCTGCCCTGGTCGTCCAGCTTGAGCGAACTGGCTGACGGCCTGACCCAACGGCCGCTGCTGTTCCTGCCCCTGCTGTTGCTGATCGCCGCCCTGCTGTGGCGGCGCAAGCACCTGTACCGACGCCTGAACAAGGTTCACCAGGACATCGGCCACTTCAAGCGCGACAGCCAGTGGCACACGCCGCAGGCGATCCTGATCAACATCCTGCTGGCGATGCCGGTCGCCCTGGGCCTGGCGCTCTGCGGCCTGGCCTTGCAGATCGACGCCCGCGGGCAGAACGCCAACCTTGGCGCGGCGCTGGTGCAGATGGCCCAGGCCTGGCTGGTGTTCTACACCGCCTATCGGACCCTGGCCCCCGGCGGCGTGGCCGAACTGCATTTCCGCTGGGAAAAACCCCAGGTCGAGTTCCTCCAGGGCTGGGTCCGACGCCTCGGGCTGGTGGTCATGGCGCTGGTCGCCGTGGTCGCCGTGGCCGAGCATCAACCGGCGGCGCTGGCCGACGACGTGCTCGGCATCGGCGTGGTGCTGACCTGCTACGCGCTGATGGCCTGGTTGCTCAGCCGCCTGCTGCTGAGCAGCCCGACCCATCAGAATGCCTCGCTGTTCCGCAAGGCGGTGGCGGTGCTGTTCACCGTGCTGCCGATCGCCTTGTTCGTCGCGGTGTGCTTCGGCTACTACTACACCGCGCTGAAACTCAGCGACCGCCTGATCAACACTCTGTACCTGCTGATGCTCTGGCTGGTGATCGAAGCCACCTTCGTCCGCGGCCTGGCCGTGGCCGCGCGGCGCCTGGCCTACCAGCGGGCTCTGAGCAAACGCCAGGCCGCCCGGGAATCCGGAGACGGCGAGGCGGTGGTCGAAGAACCGACCATGGACATCGAGAAGGTCAACGAACAGTCCCTGCGCCTGATCCGCCTGGCCCTGCTCGGCGGTTTCATCGCCGCGCTGTACTGGGCCTGGTCGGACCTGATCAGCGTCTTCTCCTACCTGGACAACGTCACCCTCTACGAATACACCAGCGGCACCGGCGCCAACATGAGCATGGTGCCCATCAGCATCGGCGACATGCTCGGCGCGCTGATCATCGTCGGCATCACCTTCGCCCTGGCGCGCAACTTGCCCGGCCTGCTGGAAGTGCTGGTGCTGTCCAAGCTGAACCTGGCCCAGGGCAGCGCCTACGCGACCACCACGCTGCTGTCCTATGTGATCGCCGGCGTCGGTTTCGTCTCGACCCTGTCGACCCTCGGCGTCAGCTGGGACAAGTTGCAATGGCTGGTGGCGGCGCTGTCGGTGGGCCTGGGTTTCGGCATGCAGGCGATCTTCGCCAACTTCATCTCTGGCATCATCATCCTGTTCGAGCGCCCGGTCCGGATCGGCGACACCATCACCATCGGCAACCTGTCGGGCACGGTGAGCAAGATCCGCATCCGCGCCACCACCATCACCGACTTCGACCGCAAGGACATCATTGTCCCGAACCAGACCTTCATTACCGGGCAACTGATCAACTGGTCGCTGACCGACACCATCACCCGGGTGACCCTCAAGCTCGGCGTCGACTACGGCTCGGACCTGGACCTGGTCAAGGAACTGCTGCTCAAGGCGGCCCGCGAGAACCCGCGGGTACTGAAAGAACCCGAGCCTCATGTGTACTTCCTCAACTTCGGCGAAAGCACCCTCGACCACGAACTGCGCATGCACGTGCGCGAACTGGGCGACCGCAACCCAGTGATCGACGAGGTCAACCGCTTCATCAACCGCGAGTTCAAGAAGCAGCACATCAACATCTCGTTCCGCCAGATGGAGGTCTACCTGAAGAACCTCCACGGCCAGGAATACAAGCTGGTGCCGATCGAAGCGGAGGCCAAGACCGTCGTCGCGACGGCCGACGGCAAAGCGCTGCCGGAACCGCCGCCCGCCAAGCTCGACTAAGGCCGCTATCCCTAGCAGAATGCTCGGACATTTTGCTGGAGATGGCCGTTGAAAGCCCTCGACGAACTGAGCTTCGACAATCGCTTCGCCCGCCTGGGCGACGCGTTCTCAACCCATGTGCTGCCCGAGCCGATCGACCGTCCGCGCCTGGTGGTGGCCAGCCCGGCCGCCATGGCGCTGCTGGACCTGGACCCGCACGTCGCCGAAAGCCCGGTATTCGCCGAACTGTTCGGCGGGCACAAGTTGTGGGCCGAAGCGGAACCGCGGGCCATGGTCTATTCCGGGCACCAGTTCGGCTCCTACAACCCGCAATTGGGCGACGGCCGCGGGCTGCTGCTGGGCGAGGTGTACAACGCCGCCGGCGAGCACTGGGACCTGCACCTCAAGGGCGCCGGCCAGACGCCCTACTCGCGCATGGGCGATGGCCGCGCCGTGCTGCGTTCGTCGATCCGCGAATTCCTCGCCTCCGAGGCGCTGCACGCCCTGGGCATTCCCACCACCCGGGCGCTGTGCGTGATCGGCTCCGACACCCCGGTCTGGCGCGAAAAACAGGAGCGCGCGGCCATGCTGCTGCGCATGGCGCCCAGCCATATCCGCTTCGGCCACTTCGAGTACTTCTATTACACCAAGCGCCCCGAGCAGCAGAAGCAACTGGGCGAGCATGTGCTGGCCCTGCATTTTCCCGAGTGCCTGGAGCAGCCGGAACCCTACCTGGCGATGTTCCGCGAAATCGTCGAGCGCAACGCCGAACTGATCGCCAAATGGCAGGCCTACGGTTTCTGCCATGGGGTGATGAACACCGACAACATGTCGATCCTGGGCATCACCTTCGACTTCGGGCCGTTCGCCTTCCTCGACGACTTCGACGCGAACTTCATCTGCAACCATTCCGACGACCAGGGCCGCTACTCGTTCAGCAATCAGGTGCCGATCGGCCAGTGGAACCTCAGCGCCCTGGCCCAGGCGCTGACGCCGTTCATCAGCGTCGATGCCCTGCGCGAAACCCTCGGCCTGTTCCTGCCGCTGTTCCAGGCCCATTACCTGGACCTGATGCGCCGCCGCCTCGGCCTGACCACCGCCGAAGACGAAGACCAGCAACTGCTGGAGCGCCTGCTGCAACTGATGCAGGGCAGCGGCGTGGACTACAGCCTGTTCTTCCGCCGCCTGGGCGACGAGCCGGCGGAGCTGGCCGTGGCCCGCCTGCGCGACGACTTCGTCGACCGGCAGGGTTTCGACGGCTGGGCCGAACGCTACCTGGCCCGCGTCGCCCGCGAGCCGGACCTCGACCAGGAACGGCGGCGCGCCCGCATGCATGCGGTCAACCCGCTGTACGTCCTGCGCAATTACCTGGCGCAGAAAGCCATCGATGCCGCCGAACAAGGGGACTACTCCGAGGTGCGCCGCCTGCATGCGGTGCTGAGCCAACCGTTCGAGCAGCAACCCGGCATGGACAGCTACGCCGAGCGCCCGCCGGAATGGGGCAAGCATCTGGAAATCAGCTGTTCTTCCTGAGCCTTCAGATAAAGGTTTCCACCGAGACGCCAAAGCGCTCGGCCAGCCAGCGGATCTGCCGCAGGTTGAGCTGGCGCTTGCCGCTCAGGACCTCCGAGACCACCGACTGCGCGCCGACGCCGGGCAGGTCGCTCTGGGTCAGGCCGTGTTCGCGCATCATGTAGCGCAGTACATCCACGCCACTGGCAACCGGCATCGGGCGATGCTCAAGATCGTAGGCTTCGATCCAGTCGCCGATGATGTCCACCAGACTGTTGAGTGGGTGGGCTTCGTCTTCCCCGGTCAGATCCAATAACTCGTCAAGGGCCTCGACCAACTGGTCGTAGTCAGCCTCGGTTTTCGGTTTACGCAGCAACGGCGCAACGAACTCCCAGTGTTCGGCCACTTGCTTGATCAACGCACTCATCCTCGATCCTCCTTCCACTTGCCCCGGTCATATTCTCGATGGTCCAGCACATGGCGGATAAAGAGCTTTTGCGTGGCGTAACGGACCAACGCAATCACCCGTATCTTATTGCCGCCGATATCGAACACATGGAACGGTCCGACCTTGTCCACTGCTGGAAACATTGCCCTCATGGCAGAAAAATCCGCCAGCCGATTGCGCTTGAGCGCGCGATACCAGTCATCCAGTGCCTTGGCCGAGTGTGGCCATTTTTCCTTAGCATCCCAAATTCGTTTAGCCGTGATTACACGCATGCAAAGTCCCTATCGCATACTGCTATGGCAGCCTAGAGGGTGAAGCAACTTATCGCAAGTTGCTATAGATGCATCCAGACCAATGGGCCTGAGGCATCGCCTCTCATCAGCCTAGAACCGAGCAGGCGATGACTGCGCAAAGATGTATGAGCGTATGCGACAGCTTGATAAACCGGCCCACAGACTCCAGATCGAAGCCATCGACCCCTTATCCAGGAGCCCCTCATGCCCGCCCCACTGCTGATCCCCTGCCCCCATTGCAACGGCTTGAACCGCATCCCCGCCGAGCGTCTGGGCGATGCGCCCAAATGCGGGCGCTGCAAGGGCCAGGTGCTGTTGAGCCAGCCCTTCGAGCTGAAACAGGGCGACTACGCCAGCCAGATCAAAGGCGACCTGCCGCTATTGGTGGATGTCTGGGCGGATTGGTGCGGGCCGTGCAAATCCTTCGCGCCGGTCTTCGAGCAGGCCGCCGCGCAACTGGCGGGCAAGTGCCGCCTGGCCAAGCTCGACAGCGAGGCCAATCAGCAACTGTCGGCGCAGTTGGGGATTCGTTCGATTCCCAGCCTGATCCTGTTCAAGAACGGCCGGGAAGTGGCACGCCAGAGTGGCGCCTTCCCGTTACCGCAGTTGATGAGCTGGTTGCGCAGCCAGGGCATCTGAGGGTCATTGCAGAATCGCCTGGACGTGTAGGAGCGAGGCTTACCCGCGATAAAGGCCTGACAGCCAACACCGCTGCCAGGTGTCAGGCCATCATCGCGACAAGCAGGGTCAGGCGCTTTCCAGCAGATTGTGCAAATCGACGAACTGCTGGGTCAGCTTGTGCCGGGGGTCGAGGTGGATCAGCGGCAGGCTGGCCTGGTGGGACTCGCGCATCCGCACCGAACTGGCCAGGTACACCGGCAAGACCGGCAGGCCTTCGGCGATCAGTTCGTCGAGCATCTGCTGGGGCAGGCTGGCGCGGGCCTGGAACTGGTTGACCACGATGCCTTCGACCTGCAAGTCCTCATTGTGGTCGTCCTTCAGCTCTTCGATCTCCGCCAGCAGGCCATACAGCGCCTGCCGGGAAAAGCTGTCGCAGTCAAAGGGAATCAACACGCGATCGGCGGCGATCAACGCCGAAACCGCATAGAAGTTCAAGGCCGGCGGCGTATCCAGGTAGATCCGATCGTAGTCTTCGGCCAACTCATCCAGCAGTTTGCGCAGCTTGTTGATCTTGTGTTTCGCCTCAAGCTTGGGCTGCAGGTCCGCCAGTTCCGCGGTGGCCGTTACCACATGCAGGTTATCGAACGGCGTTTCGTAGATATCGACCTGGTTTTTCTTCGAGAACGGTCCGGAAGACAAGGTCTGCTTGAAAAAATCGGCGATCCCCATCGGGATATCGCTGCCGGTCAGCCCGGTGAGGTATTGAGTGGAGTTGGCCTGGGCGTCCAGGTCCACCAGCAGGGTGCGATACCCTTCGCTGGCGCTCACGGCCGCCAGATTGCAGGCGATGCTGGATTTGCCGACCCCGCCCTTCTGATTGAACACCACGCGCCGCATGTCAGAACCTCCCTGCATCAAAGATCACCGAGTGTAGTAGTGAGTAGCGCTGCTTCGCTACCTTGCCAGCCACAGACTGACGAGTCAGGGCCGCGGGCTGGAAAAACAGCTCGGGGCCGCTGGCGTTTTCCGTGGTTTCGGTCTGCTCCGGCAAATAATGGCCAAGAGACATCTTTATGCTGTCGAATTTGCCATTTTCACTGGGTAAAACGTAACCAATGTTTGCTACAAGCCAGACACACCGGGATAATGCGCGCCACTCGGCTGTAGCTCCCTGCACGCCTGACACGTCAAGGAAGCCCGCAGGGGCGGGATGAATCTTCAAGTGATCAACTTCAACATCGCCCAATGGCGCGCGTGGGCCCCTGGGCTCGAAAGCGTGGACGATTGGCAGGCCTGGAGCCGACAGCCGGTCGTGCTTGAGAGCAGCGATGCGGCCCCCGACGTGTCGTTTCTCCCGGCCATGCAGCGCCGGCGCCTCAGCCGCCTGGCCCGCATGGCGTTCAGCGTCGGCTGGCCCCTGGCCGAAGGCCTGGAACAGCTACCGTTGGTCTTTATTTCCCGCCATGGCGAAACGCCGCGGACCCTGGACATTCTCAGCGACCTGGCGGCCGAACAGCCGCTGTCGCCGACCCAGTTCAGCCTTTCGGTGCACAACGCAGTGATCGGCCTGTGGTCGATCATGCGCGGCGAAACCAGCGAAATGACCGCCCTCGCCGCCGCTCGCGACGGCCTCGAACACGGCCTGCTAGAGGCCGCGGCCCTGCTTGCCGAAGGCGCGCCGGCGGTGCTGCTGGTGATCGCCGAAGAGCAGCCCCCCGCCGCCTATGCCCGCTGGATCGACGACGTTCCGTTTCCCTATGCGCTGGGCCTGCTGTTGACTCCGGGCACGCAGTGGCAACTGAGCCTCGGTACGGCTACCGGGGAAATACCGCCAGCCGACTGGCCCCATGCCTTGAATCTCTTGCGTACCCTGCTCGGCGAGCAGACTTTTTGCCAACATGCCTGGAAGAACCGTGTATGGAACTGGCAACGCAACCGGTAACCGCGAAACCTCGCGACGCCTATTACTGGCGCCTGGTCGCCACGGCGCTGAGCTTCGCCCTGTTCGGCCTCGGCGGCCTGTGCCTGCGCCTGGCGGTGTTCCCCCTGCTCGCCTGCCTGCCCGGCGACGCCGAAGCCCATCGCCAGCGCGCGCGCCGAACCATCAGCCGGCTGTTCTGGCTGTTCATCCGGTTCATGGCCCGCAGCGGCGTGCTGACCTATGAAGTCCAGGGCGCGGACCGGCTCGGCCGCCCCGGACAGATGATCATCGCCAACCATCCGTCGCTGATCGACGTGGTGTTCCTTATCGGCCTGGTGCGCAACGCCAACTGCGTGGTCAAGCAGAGCCTGTGGCAGAACCCCTTTACCCGCGGCCCAGTCCGCGAAGCCGAATACATCAGCAACGACGGCAGCATGGACATGCTCGACGCCGCTGGCGAAGCCCTGCGCGGCGGCCAGACCCTGGTGATTTTCCCCGAAGGCACCCGCACCCAGCCAGGCGAGGCGCCGGCCTTTCATCGGGGGGGCGCGGCAATTGCCCTGCGGGGTGCGAGAATCATCACCCCGGTGGTCATCAAGGTCAGCCCGACCACCCTGACCAAGGCCGAGCCCTGGTATCGCATCCCTTTGCGCCGCGTGCACTTCAGTTTCCGCGTCGGCGCCGATATAGACCCGAACGTCTTTGCCGACCAGGGCCCCGCCCCCCAGGCCTCGCGCAAGCTCAACGATTATTTGCATCATTACTTCATTAAGGAGCTCGCCGAAGATGAGCGATCTGCACCAGGAAATTAAAATGTTGATCATCGACGCCCTCGGCCTCGAAGACATCAGCGTGCACGACATCGGCGACGAGCAGACGCTCTTCGGTGAGGGCCTGGGCCTGGATTCGGTCGACGCCCTGGAACTGGGCCTGGCGATCCAGAAACGCTACGGCATCAAGATCGACGCCGACGCCAAGGACACCCGCAACCACTTCTCCAACGTGGCGAGCCTCGCGGCGTTCGTCACTGCAAAACAGGCAGCTTGAGACCGGACCATGCAAACTCGTGACGACATCTTCAACACCCTGCGTGATGCCCTGGTGGAACTCTTCGAACTGGAACCGGAACGCGTGAGCCTGGAATCCAACCTGTATCAGGACCTGGAAATCGACAGCATCGACGCCGTCGACCTGATCGACCACATCAAGCGCAAGACCGGCAAGAAAATCGCCGCCGAGGAATTCAAGTCGGTGCGGACCGTCAACGACGTGGTCGAGGCGGTCTATCGTCTGGTCCAGCCGGCCGCATGAGCCGTCTGGTCGGCCTTGGCCTGCTGCTGGCGGGCCTGTTGTATCCCTTCGCGGTGTATTTCGGCATGGAGCATTTCGCTCCATGGCAGTTCGGCCTGTTGCTCGGCGGCCTGTGGCTGGCCCGGGCGCTGACCGGCGAGCGGCGGCCCGGCAGCCTGTGGATGGCGCTCGCCGCCCTGCTTTTCTGCCTGCTGCTGGCGCTGTTCGACAGCCCGGCGTTGCTGCGCTGGTACCCGGTGTTGATCAGCGGCTTCATGCTCGCGCTGTTCGGCCTGAGCCTGAAATACGGCCCGCCGGTGGCCGAACGCCTGGCCCGCTTGAGCGAGCCGGAGCTGCCGGAAAAAGCGATTCGCTATACCCGCCAGGTGACCGTCGCCTGGAGTGTGTTTTTCCTCTGTAACGGATTGCTCGCCGCCGCCCTGACCCTGTGGGCGCCGCTGAGCTGGTGGACGTTGTACAACGGCCTGATCGCCTACGGGCTGATGGGTTTGCTGTTTGCCATTGAATGGCTGTTACGACAACGCGTACGAGGCCGCGCATGAATTGGATAAAACTTGAGCAACTGTTGCTCAAGTCGTTGCCGGAACGGGCCGTCGCGCTCGACCCGGCACTCGATCACAGCACCCTGCAACGCCAGGCCCTGAGCCTGGCCGCGGGCTTGCGGGCCCAGGGCGTACAGCGCCTGGCCCTGCACCTGGAAGACGCCGCCGAGCTGGCCGTCGCCCTGCTCGGCGCCTGGCGCGCCGGGGTCGAGGTGCTGTTGCCCGCCGACCTGCAACCGCAGACCCGGCAACGCTGGTCGACCCAGGTCGATCTATGGCTGACCGACCAACCCGGCGACGCCTGCCTGGGCGACTTCGAGCAGCCGCCGTTGCCCGCCGCCGCGCTCGACCTCGACGCCTGCCGCCTGAGCCTGTGCACCTCCGGCTCCAGCGGCGAACCCAAGCGCATCGACAAATCCCTGCGCCAGTTGGCCAACGAAGTCGAGGCCCTGGAGCAGCTGTGGGGCGAAGGCCTGGGCCAGGCCTGCATCATTGGCAGCGTCGCCACCCAACATATCTACGGCCTGCTGTTCCGCGTGCTCTGGCCGCTCTGCGCCAGGCGCGCGTTCGTGCGGCGCCAATTGCCGTTTCCGGAAGACCTGCAACGCGCCAGCCGCCAACAGCCGGCTTTCGCCTGGGTCGCCAGCCCGGCGTTGCTCAAACGCATGGGCGACAACCTCGACTGGCCGGCCCTCGGCCCGGTACGCCGGGTGTTTTCCTCCGGCGGCGCCCTGCCCGCCGAAGCCGCGCAACTGTTACGGCAGCGCCTGCAGCAGTGGCCGACGGAAATCCTCGGCAGTTCGGAAACCGGCGGCATCGCCTGGCGCCAGGGCGACAGCCTGTGGCAGGCCTTTGCCGGGGTCGAGCTGAGCCAGGACCGTGACGGCGCCTTGCTGATCGCCTCGCCCTACCTGCCGGCCGGGCATGTCGAACACACCGCCGATGCCGTGCGCATCGCCGCCGACGGGCGCTTCGAGCTGCTCGGACGCCTGGACCGGATCGTCAAGCTGGAAGAAAAACGCATTTCCCTGCCCATGCTCGAACAGGCCCTGGCCGAACATGCCTGGGTCGCCGAAGCACGCCTGGGCGTAGTCCGGGAAAACCGCGCCTCCCTCGGCGCGCTGCTGGTCCTTAGCGAGCAAGGCCTGCACGCCTTGCGCAACCAGGGCCGCCGGGCACTGACGCAAACCCTGCGCCAGCACCTGAGCCAGCATTGCGAAACCCTGGCCCTGCCCCGTCGCTGGCGCCTGCTGCGGCAGTTGCCGCTGAACAATCAGGGCAAGCTGCCCCAGGCCGAGGTCGACGCCCTGCTGCTGGCCCCGCGTCCGCAGGCGCCGGAAGTGTTGGAGCAGCTCGAAACCGAGGGCGAGTGGAGCCTGCAACTGGCGATCCCGCCGGACCTGGCCTATTTCAGCGGCCACTTCCCCCAGGCCCCGGTGTTGCCGGGGGTGGTGCAGGTGGACTGGGCCCTGGCGCTGGGCCAGCAGTTGCTCGCCTTGCCGGGGCGTTTTGCCGGCATGGAAGTGCTGAAGTTCCAGCAACTGGTGCGGCCGGGCGATCAGGTGCAATTGCACCTGCGCTTCGATGCCGAGCGCGGCAAGTTGTACTTCGCCTATCGCAACGCCACCGCCGCCTGCTCCAGCGGCCGCATTCTGCTGGAGAACGCCTGTGGATAAGTTGTTGGCCCTCGGCGAGCGCTGCGCGCTCGATCGCGAGCAAGCTTGCTCCTACAAGGGCCTGCGCAAATCCTGTAGGAGCGAGCTTGCTCGCGATAAGGCCACCACCGATGCATAACCCCTGCGCGGTCATCCCGGTCTACAACCACGAAACCGCCGTGCCGGCGGTGGTCGACGCGCTGCTCGCCAGCGGCCTGCCCTGCGTGCTGGTGGACGACGCCAGCAGCCCGGCCTGCGCCGCCGTGCTGGAGCACCTGGCCGAGCGCGAGCAGGTGTTCCTGGTCAAGCTCGCAGTCAACCAGGGCAAGGGCGGCGCGGTCATGGCCGGGCTGCGCGAAGCGGCACGCCTGGGCTTCAGCCACGCCCTGCAAGTGGACGCCGACGGCCAGCACGACCTGCGCGACGTCGAAGCCTTCATCGACCACTCGCGGACCCATCCCGACGCCCTGATCTGTGGTTACCCGCAGTACGACGCCAGCGTGCCCAAGGGCCGCCTGTACGCGCGCTACCTGACCCACGTCTGGGTCTGGATCAACAGCCTGTCGCTACAGATCCCCGATTCCATGTGCGGTTTTCGCGTCTACCCGCTGCCGCCGACCCTGGCCCTGATCGACTCGGTGAAACTCGGCAAGCGCATGGACTTCGACCCGGAAATCCTCGTGCGCCTGGCCTGGCGCAACCAGCCGATGCGCTGGCTACCGACCCAGGTCCACTACCCGCAGGACGGCCTGTCGCACTTTCGCCTGTTCCATGACAACGCGCTGATTTCCGGCATGCACACCAGGCTGTTCTTCGGCATGTTGCTGCGCGCGCCGCTGATCCTCTGGCGACGGTGGCAGGCATGACAATGCAACAAGACCAACAGCACTGGGCCGAACACCAGGAGCGCGGCAGCTTCTGGCTGATGAAGCTCACCGCCTTCGGCGTGCGCGTGCTCGGGCGCCGAGTGCTGAGCCCGGTGCTGTACGTCATCGTGTTCTACTTCTTCCTGTTCGGCCGCAGTGCCCGCGCCAGCGCCTGGCTGTACCAGCAGCGCCTGGCGCAATGGAGCGGCAAGGCCGAACTGCGCCCCAGCCACTGGCGGGTGTTCGGCCAGTTCATGGCGTTCGCCGACGCGCTGTTGGACAAGCTCGACGTGTGGAACGGCAAGCTGCGCCTGGAACAGATCGAGATAGTCGACCCGGCCCTGCTGCGCGACCAGTTGCGCGGCGCCCGCGGGCAGATGCTGGTGGGCGCCCACCTGGGCAACCTCGAAGTCTGCCGGGCCCTGGCCGAGCTGGGCGAGAAGGTCACCATGAACGTGCTGGTGCACACCAAGCACGCCGAACGCTTCAACCGTCTGCTGGGCGAGGCCGGGGCCAGCAACCTGCGGCTGATCCAGGTCAGCGAGCTGGACCCGGCGATCATGCTGCAACTCAGCCAGCGCCTGGACCGCGGCGAATGGCTGGCGATTGCCGGCGACCGCGTGCCGCTGCACGGCGGGCGCAACGTGCGGGTGGATTTCCTCGGCCACCCGGCACCGTTCCCCCAGGGCCCGTGGCTGCTGGCGGGGCTGCTGAAATGCCCGGTCAACCTGCTGCTGTGCCTGAAGCGCGACGGCCGCTACCGCGTGATCCTCGAACCCTTTGCCGAAGCCGTGGCGTGGAAGCGCAGCGACCGCGAGCAGGTGATCGCCCAGTGGACCGCCCGCTACGCCGAACGCCTGGGCCAGTACTGCCTCGAAGCGCCCCAACAATGGTTCAACTTTTACCCTTTCTGGAAGACCGATGACGACGCATCCGCTTGAGCCGGTAACCTTCGGCGAACTCCCTTTGCGCATCGAAGACGTGCTGGCCCTGGCCAACCGTCGGGCGCCGAGCCAATTGCAGGGCGACCGCGCCTTCCGCGAGCGCATCGCCAAGGGCGCGCAGTTCCTCGACTCGTTGCTGGACAAGGAAGGCGTGATCTACGGCGTGACCACCGGCTACGGCGACTCCTGCGTGGTCGCGGTGCCGCTGCAGCACGTCGAGGCACTGCCGCGGCATCTGTACACCTTCCACGGCTGCGGCCTGGGCCAGTTGCTGGACGCGCAAGCCACCCGCGCGGTGCTGGCGGCGCGCTTGCAGTCGCTGTGCCACGGCGTCTCCGGGGTGCGCGTGGAGCTGCTGGAACGCCTGCAAGCGTTCCTCGACCACGACATCCTGCCGTTGATTCCCGAGGAGGGCTCGGTGGGCGCCAGCGGCGACCTGACACCGCTGTCTTACGTGGCCGCGACCCTGTCCGGCGAGCGTGACGTCATGTTCCGCGGCGAGCGCCGCGGCGCGGCCGAGGTCCACCGCGAACTGGGCTGGGAGCCGCTGGTGCTACGCCCGAAAGAAGCCCTGGCGCTGATGAACGGCACCGCGGTGATGACCGGCCTGGCCTGCCTGGCTTTCGCCCGCGCCGACTACCTGCTGCAACTGGCCACGCGCATCACCGCGCTGAACGTGGTCGCCCTGCAAGGCAACCCGGAGCACTTCGACGAGCGCCTGTTCGCCGCCAAGCCGCACCCGGGGCAGATGCAGGTCGCCGCCTGGCTGCGCCAGGACCTGGCCATCGACGCCCCGACCGCGCCGCTGCACCGTTTGCAGGACCGCTACTCGCTGCGCTGCGCGCCCCATGTGCTGGGCGTGCTGGCCGACAGCCTGGGCTGGCTGCGCGGCTTTATCGAGACCGAGCTGAACAGCGCCAACGACAACCCGATCATCGACGCCGAAGCCGAACGCGTGCTGCACGGCGGGCACTTCTACGGCGGGCATATCGCCTTCGCCATGGACAGCCTGAAGAACCTGGTGGCCAACGTCGCCGACCTGCTGGACCGCCAGCTCGCGCTGCTGGTGGACGAGCGCTACAACCACGGCCTGCCGAGCAACCTGTCGGGCGCCCCGGCGGACCGCGCCATGCTCAACCACGGCTTCAAGGCGGTGCAGATCGGCGCCAGCGCCTGGACCGCCGAAGCGCTGAAAAACACCATGCCCGCCAGCGTGTTCTCGCGCTCCACCGAATGCCACAACCAGGACAAGGTGAGCATGGGCACCATCGCCGCCCGCGATGCGCTGCGCACCCTGGAGCTGACCGAGCAGGTCGCCGCCGCGACCCTGCTGGCCGCCCAGCAAGGCGTCTGGCTGCGCGGCCAGGCCGACGCGGCGCGGCCGTTGCCGCCAGCCCTGGCCGCCATGCACGCCGAACTGGCCAAGGACTTCGCCCCGGTGATCGAGGACCGCGCCCTGGAAGGCGAGCTGCGCCTGTGCCTGCAACGTATCTCCGCACAACACTGGAGGCTGCATGCGTAGCCGGGGCGTGCTGCACGCGGACACCGAGATCCAGGTGCCGTTTTTCGACGTCGACACCATGCATGTGGTCTGGCACGGGCACTACGTGAAGTACCTGGAAGTGGCCCGCTGCGCCCTGCTCGACAAGCTCGGCCACAACTACAACCAGATGCTCGAGTCCGGCTACGCCTGGCCGGTGATCGACCTGCAACTGCGCTACGTGCGCGGCGCGGTGTTCGGCCAGAAGCTCAACGTCCGCGCAAGCCTGGTGGAGTGGGAAAACCGCCTGAAGATCAACTACCTGATCAGCGACCTGGAAAGCGGCGAACGCCTGACCCGCGCCTGCTCGGTGCAGGTGGCGGTAGAGATCGCCAGCCGCGAGATGCAGCTGGCTTCGCCCAAGGTGTTTGTGGATGCCGTCGAGAGATCACTGCCATGACGCGTCCGCTTCCTGTAGGAGCGAGCTTGCTCGCGAAAATCGCCAACCTTTACGCAGGTCACCTGACACCCCGCGGCGCCCTGCGGTTTTTCGCGAGCAAGCTCGCTCCTACAGTGTTCGCGCTGCTGGCTACTTCTGGCCTGGCCCAGGCCTTCGACCTGCAACAGCTCAGCGAGCAACTGGCCAAACCCGAGGTGATCCACGGCGGCTTCGTCCAGGAAAAACGCCTGCGCGCCCTGCCCCAGCCGCTGACCAGCAAGGGCCGTTTCGTCCTGGCGAAAAACCACGGCCTGCTGTGGCTGCTGAAAACCCCGCTGCAACAGGACTACCGCATCAGCGCCCAAGGCATCGCCCGGCGCGACGCCAGCAGCTGGCAAATGCTGCCGAACAAGAGCGCCGGGGCGCAGCAGAACCGCTTGTTCCTCGCCGTGCTGCAAGGCGACAGCAGCGGCCTGCAACGCGACTTTGAGCTGGCCCTGAGCGGCGATGCGCAGCACTGGAAACTGACCCTGACCCCGCGCTCGCTGCTGCTCAAGCAGGTGTTCGACCAGATCAACATCGACGGCGGCGAACTGGTACAGCGTATCGAGCTGCTGGAAACCCAGGGCGACAGCACCGTACTGACTATGCACGACAGTGTCAGCAACCTGCCTTTGAGCGATGCGGAGCAGCATGATTTTGCCGAGTGAACGCGGCTGGCCGCGCCTGTTCCTGCTCCTGCTGGTGGCCGTACTGGCCCTGGCCGGCTGGCAATGGCGCCACGGCGCGCCGCTGTCGGCCAACCTCATGGAGCTGGTACCGGGCACCGCCCCCGATGCCCTGGAGCTCAAGGCCGAACAGCGCATGCAAGAACCGCTGAACCGCGAAATGCTGGTGCTGGTGGGCCACGCCGAGCGCGAGCAGGCCATCGCCATGGCCCGCCAATTGGGCGAGCAGTGGCAAGCCAGCGGGCTGTTCGAGAAGGTCCAGTGGAACCTGCAAGCCGACCTGCCGGCGTTGCGGGCGCAATTGCTGCAAGGGCGCCTGGCGATGCTTTCCGCCGCCGACCGCCAGCAGCTGGTCGAACAACCCGCGGCGTTTATCCAGCAGCGCGTCCAGGCACTGTTCGACCCCTTCGGCGGTTTCAGCCTGGTGCCGAGCCAGGACGACTGGCTGGGCCTGACCGGCCGCATCCAGAACAGCCAGCCGCAACGCGGCGCGGTGCAACTGGACGTCGGTAGCGGCGCGCTGATCGCCGAGGCCGACGGCAAGAGCTGGGTGCTGCTGCGCGCGCTCACCACCGGCAACGCCTTCGACATGAACCTGCCGCTGCAGGTCGCCGAACTGCTGAAAAACAGCCGCGAACAGGCCGCCCGGGCCGACGTCCAGTTGCTGGCGGCCAGCGGCCTGCTCTACGCCGCCAACGGCCAGCAGCAGGCGACCCGCGAGATCACCTGGGTCGGCGGCGGCGCCACCGCCGGCATTCTCCTGCTGCTGTTGCTG
>NZ_MSCT01000003.1 GCF_001921865.1 Pseudomonas chlororaphis | reverse complement strand
TACCCGCCGCTGGCCACCCGGCGCCTGGTACAGACGGCGATCCTCATCGACCTCTGTTGCTGGACCCTGTTCGGCATCGCCCAGGGCAGCCTGCACCTGAGCAGCCTACTGCTGCCGCTGGCCGGGGCCTGCCTGCCGCTGCTGTTGCGCGGCCTCGGCCTGCGCCAACCGTTGCTGCACAGCCTGGGTTTCTTCGGCCTGCTGATGGTGGCCGAGCACTACAAGCTCAATGCGCTGATTTTCGGCATCGGCTACTTGCTGTGCATGGCGGCACTCAAGGTACCGCTGGTGCTGCCGTTACAGGCAGCCTGGATGAATCGTTTGCAGAACGTCGTCGCGATCCCGCTGATCCTCACTTTCGGCATCGTGCAGATCGACGTGCACAGCGCCATGGGCAGCCTCGGCTGGGTACAGCTGGGCGCCTTGCTGCTGTTGCCGATCGCCAGCAAGCTGCTCGGCAACTGGCTCGGCCTGGGCTGGGCCGGCGCCTCCTTCAAGGGCGCCAGCCGCTGGCGGGAAAGCCTGCTGCTGAACATTCGCGGGTTGAGCGAGATCGTCTTTCTCAACCTGCTGCTGCAACAACAGCTGATCAGCCCGGCGCTGTACTTCGCGCTGATGCTCATGGGGTTGATCGCCACCTTGCTGCCGGCGCTGGCCGGGCTGCACCGAACACCTTTGGTCCCTCTGAATCTGAACATCGCCGAACCGGCAAGGAGCCCCAGTGCCAACAGTTGAAATGGAACGCCGCCAGGTCGTGGTGATTGGCGCCGGCCCATCGGGCGCCATCGCCGCTGCGCTGCTCAAGGGCAAGGGCCACGACGTGCTGATCGTCGAACGCCAGCATTTCCCGCGGTTCTCCATCGGCGAAAGCCTGCTGTCCCACTGCCTGGATTTCGTCGAGGAAGCCGGCATGCTCGACGCCGTCAACGCCGCCGGTTTCCAAGTGAAGAACGGTGCCGCCTTCGCCTGGGGCGAGCGCTACAGCGCCTTCGATTTCGGCGACACTTTCAGCGAGGGCAAGCCCACTACCTTCCAGGTCCAGCGCGCCGACTTCGACCAGCTGCTGGCCGAGCAGGCCGCCCTGCAAGGGGTTGAAGTGCGTTACGGCGAGGCCGTCGTCAGCGCCGATTTCTCCCCGGCCAAACCGCGATTGCAGGTGCTGCGCGAAGACGGCAGCCAGTACGGCGTGGAGGCGGCGTTCGTCCTCGACGCCAGCGGCTACGGCCGCGTACTGCCACGCCTGCTGGACCTGGAGGCGCCGTCGAACTTCCCGGTGCGCCAGGCGGTGTTCACCCATATCGAAGACCGCATCGACAGCCCGGGCTTCGAGCGGGAAAAGATCCTCATCACCACGCACCCGACACACCGCGATATCTGGTTCTGGACCATCCCGTTCAGCAACGGCCGCTGCTCGATCGGCGTGGTCGCGGCCAAGGAGCATTTCGCCGGGCGCGGCGACGACCTGGACGCCTGCCTGCGCGGTTTCATCGACGAGGCCCCGAGCCTGGCCAAGGTCTTGCGCAACGCCGTCTGGGACACCCCGGCGCGGACCATCGGCGGCTACTCGGCCAACGTCAAGACCCTGCACGGCCCGGGCTTCGCCCTGCTGGGCAATGCCGCGGAGTTCCTCGACCCGGTGTTCTCCTCCGGGGTGACCATCGCCATGCGTTCGGCCAGCATGGCCGCCGCCGTGCTGCACCGACAGTTGCAAGGCAAAAGCGTCGACTGGGAGAGCGAATTCGCGCGGCCCCTCAAGCGCGGCGTCGACACCTTCCGCTGCTATGTCGAGGGCTGGTACGCCGGCACCTTCCAGGACGTGATCTACCACCCGGGCAGCTCGCCGGAGATCCGCCGGATGATCAGCTCGATTCTCGCCGGCTACGCCTGGGACGAACGTAACCCGTTCGTCAGCGAACCCAAGCGGCGGCTGCGCATGCTGTCGGAAATCTGCGCCACGGAGGCCCCATGAACGAGACCCAGCCACAGTACCTGAGCCCCAGCTACGTCGAGGAAACCCGCTTCGGTTTCTGGTTCCTGCGCAGCCATACCTGGCAGCACCATGTGCTGCGGGTAGCGATCAACGACCTGCGCGGTTTGTTCGACCGCGAACCGCCGGCCAACCCGGTGCTGCTCGATGCCGGCTGCGGCCAGGGCAAGTCGTTCCAGTACCTGCGCCAGGCGTTCGCCCCGCAGCGCCTGATCGGCCTCGACGCCGACCCCCACAGCCTCAGGCTCAGCGCCGAGGAAGCCGAGCGCCAGGGCCTGCAGGTCGAGCTGATCGGCAGCGACTGCGCGACCCTGGACGTGGCGGACGCCAGCGTCGACCTGCTGTTCTGCCACCAGACCTTTCACCATCTGGTGGAACAGGAAAAAGCCCTCGCCGAGTTCTACCGCGTGCTCAAGCCCGGCGGTTACCTGCTGTTCGCCGAGTCCACCGAAGCCTACATCGACACCTGGGTCATCCGCTGGCTGTTCCGCCACCCGATGCATGTGCAGAAAAGCGCCGCGCAGTACCTGGACATGATCCGACGGCAGGGCTTTGAATTCGGCCCGCGAAACCTGTCTTATCCCTACCTGTGGTGGAGCCGCGCCAAGGACTTCGGACTGCTCGAACGCTTCGGCCTGCGCCGCCCGAAACCCTTTGGCCAGCGCGAAGAAACCCTGGTCAACGTGGTCGCTCGCAAACCCCTGCAAGAAGGTGTCGCCGGATGATCCGTGCCCTGCTCGTCGGTTGCCTGCTGTTGCTCGGCGCCTGCGCCAGCCAGCCGCCGCTGCCCGAGAAAACCCCGAGCCTGGCCCTGCCGTTGCAACTGCACGTCGAGCGCCAGCAGGCCGGGCAGCGCCAGGACTGGCTGCTGGTGATCCAGGCCGAAGGGCCGGGCATCCGCTGGTCGCTGATCGACCCGCTGGGCATTCCCCTGGCGCGCCAGCAATTGATCGACCGCCGCTGGCAGGCCGACGGCCTGCTGCCGCCGAACCCGGAGGCCCGCGAGCTGTTCGCCGCGCTGCTGTTCGCCCTGACGCCCGCGGGCGAACTGCGCGCCAACTACCCCGACGCCCGGCAACAGGACGCCGGGCGCAGCCTCGCGCCGCGCTGGCAGGTCCATTACCGGCAGCCCCTGGATTTCCAGCTGGACCTGCCTGAAGGCCTGCACTACCGCATCAACCCGCTGACCGCCGAGACCGCCCCATGACGGCCTACCTGAACGCCCTCGGGGTGATTTGCGCCCTGGGCCGCGACAAGCGGCAAGTAGCCCGCAGCCTGTTTGCCGGCGACTGTTCCGGCATGCGCGTCGAAGCCGGCTGGGTGCCGGAGCGCAGCGTACCGGTGGCCGCCGTCCAGGGGCCGCTGGCGAGCCTTCCGGCGCCGCTGGCGCAACAGAGCAGCCGCAACAACCAATTGCTGCTGGAAGCCGCCCTGCAGATCCGCGACGACATCGACCAGGCCATCGCCCGCCACGGCCGCGGCCGCATCGGCATCGTCCTCGGCACCAGCACCTCGGGCATCGACGAGGCCAGCCGCGGGATCGCCCATTACCTGCGCGACCAGCGCTTCCCCGCCGATTACGACTACCGGCAGCAGGAGCTCGGCGCGCCGGCGACCTTTCTCGCCGACTGGCTCGACCTGAGCGGCCCGACCTACGTGATTTCCACCGCCTGCACCTCCAGCGCCCGCGCCCTGATGAGCGCCCGGCGCCTGCTCGACCTGGGCCTGTGCGACGCGGTGCTGTGCGGCGGCGTCGACAGCCTGTGCAAGCTGACCCTCAACGGTTTCTCGTCTCTGGAAGCGGTCTCCGGGCAGCGCTGCAATCCGTTCTCGGTCAACCGCGACGGCATCAATATCGGCGAAGCGGCGGTGCTGTTCCTGATGAGCAAAGAACGCCTCGGCACGCAACCGATCGCCCTGCTGGGCGCCGGCGCCAGCTCCGACGCGCACCATATTTCCGCGCCCGAACCCAGCGGCCGCGGCGCCCTGCAAGCGATGCAGAAGGCCCTGCGCAGCGCCGGCCTGCAAGCCGGGCAGATCGGTTACCTGAACCTGCACGGCACCGCCACCGCGCACAACGATGCCATGGAAAGCCTGGCGGTCGAGCAACTGTTCCCGCACGGCGTGCCCTGCTCGTCGACCAAACCCATGAGCGGCCACACCCTGGGCGCCGCCGGTGCCCTGGAAGCGGCGTTCTGCTGGCTGAGCCTGTGCGCCGACAACAGCGCCCACGCCCTGCCGCCCCATGTCTGGGACACCCAGGCCGACCCCGCGCTGCCGCCGCTGCGCTGGGTCGACGCCAGCACGCGCCTGGAACGACACGCCCCGCGCTGCCTGATGAGCAACTCCTTCGCCTTCGGCGGCAACAACGTCAGCCTGATTATCGGAGACGCCCCATGATTGACTGGCCGCTCGCCGAACTGCTGCCCCACGCTGGCGACATGATCCTCATCGATCAGGTCCTGGCGTTCGACGAAGAGCAGATCCGCACCCGCCTCACCGTCAGGCCCGGTGGCCTGTTCAACCGCGCCGACGGCAGCCTGCCGGCCTGGGTCGGCGTCGAGCTGATGGCCCAGAGCGTCGCCGCCTACGCCGGGTGCCACGCACGCCAGGACGGCCAGCCCGTGGAACTCGGGTTCCTGCTCGGCACGCGCAAATTCGAATGCAATGTGGAACACTTCCCGGCCGGCAGCGAGCTGCACATCCACGCCCTGCGCTCCTTGCAGGACGACAGCGGCATGGGCGTCTTCGAGTGCCACCTGAGCGGCCCCGGCATCCACGCCGTGGCCCGCCTCAACGTCTTCCGTCCGCCCCAGGCGGACAGCTACCTGAACGAATCACCCGCTCCGACAACAGGAATCCAGCCATGACTGAATCCGTACTGGTCACCGGCTCCAGCCGTGGTATCGGCCGCGCCATCGCCCTGCGCCTGGCCCAGGCCGGCCATGACCTGATCCTGCATTGCCGCACTGGCCGCGGCGAGGCCGAAGCCGTGCAGGCCGAGGTCGAGGCGCTCGGGCGCTCGGCGCGCATCCTGCAATTCGACGTGGCCGACCGCGCCAGTTGCAAGGCCATTCTCGAAGCCGACGTGGAAACCCACGGCGCCTACTACGGCGTGGTCCTCAATGCCGGCCTGACCCGCGACGGCGCCTTCCCGGCCTTGGGCGAAGACGACTGGGACACCGTGCTGCGCACCAACCTCGACGGTTTCTACAACGTGCTGCACCCGGTGATGATGCCGATGATCCGCCGCCGCGCCGCCGGGCGCATCGTCTGCATCACCTCGGTCTCCGGGCTGATCGGCAACCGCGGCCAGGTCAACTACAGCGCTTCCAAGGCCGGCCTGATCGGTGCCGCCAAGGCCCTGGCCATCGAGCTGGGCAAACGCAAGATCACCGTCAACTGCGTGGCGCCGGGGCTGATCGACACCGCGATGCTCGACGAGAACGTGCCGGTGGACGAGCTACTGAAAATGATCCCGGCCCAGCGCATGGGCACCCCGGAAGAAGTCGCCGGCGCGGTGAACTTCCTGATGTCCGCCGAGGCCGGCTATATCACCCGCCAGGTGCTGGCGGTCAACGGAGGCCTGTGCTGATGAAACGCGTGGTCGTCACCGGCATGGCCGGCATCACCTCACTGGGCAGCGACTGGCCCACCATCGCCGGCAACTTCGGCGCCAACCGCAGCGGCATCCGCCGGATGGACGAGTGGGACCGCTTCAGCGAACTCAACACCCGCCTGGCCGGCCCCATCGACGACTTCAAGGTGCCGGGCCACTGGACCCGCAAGCAGCTGCGCAGCATGGGCCGGGTCTCGCGGCTCGCCGTGGGCGCCGCCGAACAGGCGCTGGCCGATGCCGGGCTGCTGGGCGATCCGTCGATCAAGGACGGGCGCATGGGCGTGGCCTGCGGCTCGTCCACCGGCAGCACCGACGAGATCAAGGCCTTCGGCAACATGCTGCTGAACTCGGTGGCCGAAGGCCTCAACGCCAACTCCTACGTGCGCATGATGCCGCACACCACCGCGGCCAATATCAGCATCTTCTTCGGCCTCACCGGCCGGCTGATCCCGACCTCCAGCGCCTGCACCAGCGGCAGCCAGGGCATCGGCTACGCCTACGAGGCGATCAAGTTCGGCCGCCTGCCGCTGATGCTCGCCGGCGGCGCCGAAGAGCTGTGCCCGACCGAAGCCATGGTGTTCGATGCGCTCTACGCCACCAGCCTGAAGAACGACGCCCCGCACACCAGCCCGCGCCCTTACGATAGCGGCCGCGACGGCCTGGTGATCGGCGAAGGCGGCGGCATGCTGGTGCTCGAAGAACTGGAACACGCCCTGGCCCGCGGCGCGCGCATCCATGCCGAGCTCGTCGGTTTCGGCAGCAACGCCGACGGCCAGCACACCACCCGCCCGGAGCAGGCCACCATGCGCCGGGCCATGGAACTGGCCCTGGAAGACGCCGGTCTTGCCCCCGCCGCCATCGGCTACGTCAACGGCCACGGCACCGCCACGGAACAGGGCGACATCGCCGAAACCCTGGCCACCAGCAGCCTGTTCGGCAGCCGCATGCCCATCAGTTCGCAGAAGAGCTTCCTCGGCCATACCCTCGGGGCCTGCGGCGCGCTGGAGTCGTGGTTCAGCATCGAGATGCTCAACCGCGACCTCTACGTGCACACCCTCAACCTCGACAGCGTGGACCCGGCCTGCGGCGAGCTGGACTACCTGCGCGGCGAATTCCGGCAGATGAGCTGCGACTACGTGATGAACAACAACTTTGCCTTTGGCGGCGTCAACACTTCGCTGATTTTCCGCCGCTGGCCTCAATGACGTTACCCCTGGAGAAAATGGAATGTCTTCCCTGCTTCGCGCAACCCTGATCGCCCTGGCGCTGTTGACCACCGTCTCGTGTACCAGCAAACGCATGTACACCCCGACCCGGGTCGTCCCGGCGACCATCCACGCCGACCACGAGGAAATGAAACAGGCGATCCTGAAAAACCTGGTCGCACGCAAATGGACCGTGCAACGCATCAGCCCGGAGCTGATCCAGGCCGAGATCACCGTGCGCGAGCAGTACCACGTGGAAATCGACATCCAGTACGCGCCGACGCACTACAAGATCCTCTACCGCGACAGCCGCGGCATGGACTACAAGGACGGCAAGATCCACAAGAACTACATCCGCTGGGTGCGCCTGCTGGACAAGGGCATCCTGCGCGAGCTGAAGGACAACCAGAACGAGCGGACCGCGCAACAACTGTCCGGCTCGGCCCAGGCGATTCCCGCGCCTAACTGATTCGCTCGCTGCCCGGGCCCGGCCCGCGGCAGCGCATTGCCCTTTTCTACGTCAAGGAGACCACCATGCGCTTGAAGACCCTGGCCGCGGCCGCCACCCTGCTGTTCTGCACCCTGCCCGGCGTCAGCCAGGCCCGCGACACCACGCTGAACCTGCCATTCGACAAGGTGGTCGCCGAGGCCATCAGCACCGGCAAGATCGACGGCAGCGTGAAGTTCTACCTGGCGGGCAACAAGCCGAGCGGCCAGGTCACGGTGGTCAGCCCCGGCGCGGTCACCAACAAGAAGACCAACGCCTTCAACAAGAGCGACGAAGCAGCCTGCGAATGGGCCCTGCAATCGGCGCTGATCACCCTGCACCAGGCGGCGAAGAAAGTCGGCGCCAACGCCGTGACCGACATCGCCAGCTTCTACAAGAGCAACGAGCGCAAGGACCCGAAAACCTACGAGTGCCACGCCGGCGCGTTGATCGCCGGCGTCGCCCTGCGCGGCGACCTGGCGAAGGTGCAATAAGGCGACGCCCTGTCGCGAGCAAGCTCGCGCCTACAGAGGCGGGTAAATTCCCCTGCATCGCGATGCGAGCTGGAAACGACAAAGGGCGCCTTTCGGCGCCCTTTCACAAACAGGCTGGCTTGTCATCGCGCTATGCCTGTCCGGCTCTGCGATGGCTGGTTGCCCAGGATCCTCAGAGTCTCACAAGTCCCTTTCGGGTACTGGGCCAGTCTTGCTCGAAACCTCCCGTCCGGCAACCGTGGCCAACTGCCCTGGCCCCGAGAAAAGCCGGTATCAGATCCCCAAGGCCTTGCGTACCGCGGCTTTGATGGCAGCGAACTCTTCGTCGGTAAGTTGCAAGATTTCGTAAACGCGTCGGCCCTGACGGTCTTTACGCTTGATCCGATCCAGTCGCGGCAGGCTGACGGTAGCGAGCATGTCGCATTTCGCCCAGCAGACACAGGCTCGTCCCTGAAGGCGATTGGCAAGTTGCAGATGGTGCCCCAGGACCACGTCCGGCGCCGTGGTGCTCAAGGGCACGACCGTCACCAGATGCCGGTTGCTCCTGTGCCTGCGGATGACGACTACGGGCCTGACCTTGACCATCTCGGGAACTTCATAACCTCTGAAGTCACAGATCAGGACACTGCCCTCCCTGGGCTGATAGTGAAGTGACATCCGTGGCACTCGCGCAAAGAACTTCAGTCTGCGCAATGCTCCTGCGGATGATCAAACCCGATCCGTTACCCAAGATGTCCAACGCCCGCGCCCCGCTCGCTTCCCCGTCTACACTCGCAGAACCGGGCATTTGCGAGAGCGCCCGGGCGAACTGCGAAGCGACCGTCACGGTGTGGGTTCAAGGTGCACGGGCGGCTGGATGATCGCGGTTCTCCTTTCCCGTCAAGGAGACGACCATGCAAGTCAAAGCCCTGATTGCCGCCACCCTGTTCACCCTCCTGCCCAGCGCCAGCCAGGCGACCAACCTGTTGTACATGCCGTTCGAGAAGGTGGTGTCCGACGCGATCCGCGCCGGGCGCCTGGACGGCAGCGTGAAGTTCTACCTGGCGGGCAACGACCCCGACGGCAAGGTGGTCCAGGTGCTGCTGACGGACGTGGCCAGCAACCGCAAAACCAACGGCTTCAACAAGAGCGACAACGATGCCTGCGAATGGGTGGTGCAATCCACGCTGATTGCCTTGCAAGACGCCGCCAAACGGGTGGGCGCCAACGCCGTGATCAATATCGTCAGTTACTACAAGCACCATGTGCGCAAGGATTTGAACACCTACGAATGCCACGCCGGGGTGCTGATGGCCGGCGTGGCGTTGCGTGGCGACCTGGTGCGTTTGCAGTAGGCAGCCCCTACAACGAAGGCTCGACCTTGCGGGTCAGCAGCTCGACAAAGGCCTTGGCCATGGGCGAGCGCTGGTCGGTACGTTGCGC
>NZ_MSCT01000025.1 GCF_001921865.1 Pseudomonas chlororaphis | reverse complement strand
TTCGACAGCGCGCTGAGCAGGCCGGCGGTCTGCGAGGTCGGCGCGGCAGCAGCGGCCTTGTCGCCACCCTGCAGGCTGGACACCGCGTTGGCGGCATCGCTCAGGCTGAAGCCGCCAGCAAAAACCGGGCTGGCTCCCAGGGTCAGCAACGTAGCCAGTGCAACACTGCGGGAAATTTTCATCGAGACAACCTCTTGACCAGGAAAACGCCGTGACAACGGCGGGAAAACTGCGATTTTGACCGGAAAAGCCGGGCTAATGTTCCGTACCGGCACATTCATATTATTCCGGCGCGCCCGCCATGCCGATCTCGGCCCGGCGACGCTCCAGACACCGACGAAAGGATGCAAGCTTGCACGACGAGGTGCAATCTCCGCGCACGGCCGGTCAACCTTTATCGCGAGCAAACTCGCTCCTACAGAAAAGCAACCTCGAACCCTGTAGGAGCGAGCTTGCTCGCGAAAAAACACCAGGCCACCCCACTCTCCCCGGCCACCGCCAATAAAAAGGGCGACCCGAAGGCCGCCCTTTTTCCTGCGCTATCGGCTTACGCCGCGCTGAACAGCTTGTGCGGGTCGATGACGAATTTCTTCGGTACGCCGGCATCGAATTCGCCGTAGCCACGTGGTGCGTCGTCCAGGCTGATGACCTGCACGCCGACCACTTCGGCGATGTTGATGCGGTCCCACATGATCGCCTGCATCAGTTGGCGGTTGTACTTCATCACCGGGGTCTGGCCGGTGTGGAAGCTGTGGGACTTGGCCCAGCCGAGGCCGAAACGGATGCTCAGGCTGCCGATCTTGGCCGCGGCATCCACCGCGCCCGGGTCTTCGGTGACGTAGAGGCCGGGAATACCGATCTTGCCGGCGACCCGCACCACGCCCATCAGCGAGTTGAGCACCGTGGCCGGCGCTTCGTGCTGGGCACCGGAATGGCCATGGCCGCGAGCTTCGAAGCCCACCGCGTCGACCGCGCAATCCACTTCCGGCTCACCGAGCAAGGCAGCGATCTGTTCGTGCAGCGGGGTGTCCTTGGACAGGTCGGCGATCTCGAAACCGACGGCCTTGGCATGGGCCAGGCGTACCGGGTTGACGTCGCCGACGATCACCACCGCCGCGCCCAGCAGGCGCGCCGAAGCCGCTGCCGCCAGGCCTACCGGACCGGCGCCGGCAATGTAGACCGTACTGCCCGGGCCGACGCCGGCGGTCACCGCGCCGTGGTAGCCGGTCGGCAGGATGTCGGAGAGGCAGGTCAGGTCGCGGATTTTCTCCATGGCCTTGTCGCGGTCCGGCAGTTTCAGCAGGTTGAAGTCGGCGTACGGCACCAGCACGTATTCGGCCTGGCCGCCGGTCCAGTCGCCCATGTCGACGTAGCCGTAGGCACCGCCGGCGCGGGCCGGGTTGACGGTCAGGCAGACCCCGGTGTGTTGCTCCTTGCAGGAACGGCAGCGCCCGCACGCAACGTTGAACGGCACCGAGACCAGGTCGCCGAGTTTCAGGTTCTCGACGTCGCTGCCCTTCTCCACCACCTCGCCGGTGATTTCGTGACCCAGGACCAGGCCGACCTGGGCGGTGGTACGGCCGCGCACCATGTGCTGGTCGGAGCCGCAGATATTGGTGGATACCACGCGCAGGATGACGCCGTGCTCGATCTTCCTGCCGCGCGGGTCCTGCATTTTGGGATAGTCGATTTTCTGTACTTCGACCTTGCCGCTGCCGAGATACACGACACCACGATTACCAGACATGCTTTCACCTCGCTGTTGTTTTTATGAAACCGCGTTGCCGGAAAGGGGCAGCGCGCAGAGTGCTCGGGTACAGATGCTGTTTCGTTTTCAAAATCGTTATCGCTGTAGCCGCTGCCGAAGGCTGCGCCTACAGGTTATAAAACCACCGTGCGATTGGCGTTCAAGAACACCCGCCGCTCGATGTGATAACCCACGGCCCGCGCCAGGGTCAGGCCCTCGATATCGCGGCCCTTGGCGATCAGGTCCTCGGGGTAATGGCTGTGGTCCACCACCTCCACGCCCTGGGCGATGATCGGACCTTCGTCCAGGTCGTTGTTGATGTAGTGCGCGGTGGCGCCCACCAGTTTCACGCCCTTGTTGTAGGCCTGGTGATAGGGCTTGGCGCCCTTGAAACCGGGCAGCAGGGAGTGGTGGATGTTGATCGCCTTGCCGTCGAGCTTGCGGCACAGCTCCGGCGACAGCACTTGCATGTAGCGCGCAAGAATCACCAGTTCGGCGCCGGAGTCCTCGATCACCTGCCACACCTGGCGCTCCTGGGACGGTTTGTCGTTGGGGTCCAGGGGGAAGTGGTGGTACGGGATCTGGTGCCAGTCGGCGAGGGGCTTGAGGTCCGGGTGGTTGGACACCACCGCCACCACGTCCATCGCCAACTGGCCGATGCGCTGGCGGTAGAGCAGGTCGTTGAGGCAATGATCGGCCTTGGACACCATGATCACCACTTTCGGCCGATGGTGCGGCGGGGTCAGCTCAACGTTCATGTCGAAGGCCCGAAGGCGTTCGCTCAGACCGTTACGCAGCGCCTGCTCGTCGAAATCCTCGGGCTGGCGGAACTCCACGCGAATGAAAAAACGCCCCGAAAGGCGGTCATCGAAGGAATGGTGCTCGGTGACGTAGCAGCCCTGCTCGAACAGAAAGCGGGTCACCGCATCCACCGTGCCGAGCACGCTGGGGCAGTCGGCGGTCAGAATCCAGGTATCGGGGGCGCGGCTCATGCGGATAACTCCTGTTCGTGAATGCCTCGGTAGGCGGCATATCCTTGTAGCCGCTGCCGCAGGCTGCGATAAGGCCCGAAGGGCCTTCCCGGGCCCTCAAGAGCGGCGCCCCCCTGTGGGGTCGTTCGCAGCCTGCGGCAGCGGCTACAGGGTCCGGCTTCAAGCCTGGACGCTAAGGCCGTATTCGGCGGCGGCATCCTGCAGCCACAGCCACCAGTAATCGGAGAAGCTGCGGCGGATCACCAGTTCCCAGGTGTCTTCGCCCATACGGCGGATCACCAGCTGCGACTTGGCGAACACGGTGCCGACGGCCTTGCCCACCGGGAAATTGTTGGGGTGCACGTCGTAGCTGGTGGACTTCATCAGCACGTCGCGCACGTTGGGGCCGGACAGCTCGAGGATCTGCTGGCCGCCGCTGACGTTGACGATCTGGATATGCAGCTCGCCCAGCGCTTCGCGCAATTTCTGCTCGGCGGCGAACTCTTCGCCGCTCGGCACCACCAGCAGCCATTCGTCCGGGCCCAGCCATTGCAGGCTGGTTTCGCCCTTGGCGACCACGGTCAGGGCCACCGGCAGTTCCAGGCCCAGGGCCTTGTGCACGCCGGCGGCGAAGGCCGGGTCATGGCCGTCGCCGCGGATGGTCAGGTGACCGAGGAGTTTTTTCTCGCGCAGGGTCACGCCTGCGTTCTTGCGGCCCTTGCCCACCAGGCTGGCGAGGTCGGCATGGTGCAGCGACGACTCGGCCTTGGCCCCAGTGGTCGGGCGCTGTTGGTAAACGTTGACTGCGGTCATAGAGCACCTGTCTTGAATTCTGTTTCGCGGCGAACCGCAAATGGCTGTAGGAGCGAGCTTGCTCGCGATAGCCGCGAAGCGGCGGTCGATCCTGCGACAACGGGTGGTGGTCGCTGATCTTTTCGCGAGCAAGCTCGCTCCTACATGGACCTTGTTACACGTTCTGGCGATCGCCTTTCGGGTCGAAGAACACCGAGGAAACGATCTCCGCCTCGATCACCGTGCCGTCGGCCAGGGGCGCGAACACTCGCTCGCCCA
This sequence comes from Pseudomonas chlororaphis, assembly GCF_001921865.1. Taxonomy (GTDB): domain Bacteria; phylum Pseudomonadota; class Gammaproteobacteria; order Pseudomonadales; family Pseudomonadaceae; genus Aquipseudomonas; species Aquipseudomonas chlororaphis_D. The sequence goes on along the minus strand of NZ_MSCT01000025.1, from coordinate 232,964 downwards.
TGCGCTTGAGGCCGCCCTTGACCACGCCCATGGCAAACGAATAGCCCAGGGAGTTGTGGGCATAGCTGGAGGTCACGTGACCGACCATGCTCATCGGGATCGCCTGCTTGGTGTTGAACACCAGCTGCGCGCCTTCCGGCAACCACTGGTTCGGGTCGATCGGCTTGAGGCCCACCAGTTGCTTGCGCTGGTCGCGCACGCAGTCTTCGCGGTTCATGCCACGCCAGCCGATCCACGAGAACGGTTTGGTGCGGCCCACGCACCAGCCCATGTTCAGGTCGTCCGGGGTCATCGAGCCGTCGGTGTCCTGGCCGACGATGATGAAGCCCTTCTCGGCCCGCAGCACGTGCATGGTCTCGGTGCCATACGGGGTCAGGTTGTACTGCTTGCCGGCCTCGACGATCTGTTCCAGCACGCCCATGGCGTAGTCGGCCTGGACGTTGATTTCGTACGACAGCTCGCCGGTGAAGGAGATGCGGAACACCCGCGCCGGCACGCCGCCCACCAAGCCTTCTTTCCAGGTCATGAACGGGAAGCCGTCCTTGTCCAGGTCGATGTCGGTGACTTCGCTGAGCAGCTTGCGGCTGTTCGGCCCGGACAGGGTCATGGTCGCCCAGTGGTCGGTGACCGAGGTGAAGTACACCTTGAGGTCCGGCCACTCGGTCTGTTGGTAGATCTCCAGCCACTGCAGGACGCGCGCGGCGCCACCGGTGGTGGTGGTCATGATGAAGTGGTTGTCGCCGACGCAGGCGGTCACGCCGTCGTCGAAGACCATGCCGTCTTCCTTGCACATCAGGCCGTAGCGCGCCTTGCCCACGTCGAGCTTGGTCCAGGCGTTGGTGTAGATGCGGTTGAGGAATTCACGGGCATCCGGGCCCTGGATGTCGATCTTGCCCAGGGTCGAGGCGTCGAGCAGGCCGACGCTGTCGCGCACCGCCTTGCACTCGCGCTTGACCGCGGCATGCAGGTCTTCGCCATTCTTCGGGAAGTACCAGGGGCGCTTCCACTGGCCGACGTCCTCGAACTCGGCGCCGTTCTTCACGTGCCACGCGTGCAGCGCGGTGAAACGCACCGGCTCGAAAATGTGCCCGCAGTGACGGCCGGCCACGGCGCCGAAGGTCACCGGCGTGTAGTTCGGACGGAACATGGTGGTGCCCATCTGCGGGATGCTCACGTTCAGCGAGCGCGCCGCGATGGCCAGGCCGTTGACGTTGCCGAGCTTGCCCTGGTCGGTGCCGAAGCCCAGCGCGGTGTAGCGCTTGACGTGCTCGACCGACTCGAAGCCCTCGCGGGTCGCCAGTTCGATGGCGGCGGCGGTGACGTCGTTCTGCAGGTCGACGAATTGCTTCGGCGCCCGCGCGGTGCTTTTCTCGTGGGGCACCTGGAACAGCGCCAGGGTCGGTTCTTCCAGGCGGCTCAGGGACTTGGGCAGCACGGCTTCCACGGCGTTGAAACCGGCTTCGCTGGCAGCGCGCACGCCCCCTTCGAAACCGTCGGCCAGGGAATCGCCGAGGCCGTAGACGCCGTTGATGCCGCCGACGCACACGCGTTTCTGCGGCGCTTCGCCCGGTACGAAACCGAGGATGTCTTCACGCCAGGTCGGCTTGCCGCCCAGGTGGGACGCCAGGTGCACCACCGGGCTGTAGCCGCCGGAGCTGGCAATCAGGTCGCAGTCCAGCCACTCACCGGGGCTGGTGACTTTATGCGCCTTGACGTCGATCGCCGCGACACGGGCGCCGGTCACGTGCTTGCTGCCGCGGGCTTCGATCACCGCGCTGGAGGTGAGGATGCGGATGCCCTTGGCGCGGGCTTCTTCCACCAGCGCACCGCGTGGGTTGTGCCGGGCATCGGCGATGGCCACCACTTGCAGGCTGGCGTCGAGCCAGTCCAGGGCCACGCGGTAGGCATGGTCGTTGTTGGTGCTGAGCACCAGTTTCTTGCCCGGCGCCACGCCGTAGCGGCGCACGTAGACCGACACCGCGCCGGCCAGCATGTTGCCCGGCACGTCGTTGTTGCCATAGACCAGCGGACGCTCGCAGGCACCGGTGGCCAGCACCACGCGCTTGGCGCGGACCCGGTGGATACGTTGGCGCGCCTGGCCGATCGGCGCGCGGTCGCCGAGGTGGTCGGTCAGGCGCTCGTGGATGGTCAGGAAGTTGTGGTCGTGGTAGCCGTTCACGGTGGCCCGCGGCAGCAGGGTCACGTCCGGCAGCGATTTCAGTTCGGCGACCACGGTGGCCACCCATTCGGCCGCCGGCTTGCCGTCGAGGCTTTCGCGGCTGTCCAGCAGGCTGCCGCCGAATTCTTCCTGCTCGTCGGCAAGGATCACCCGCGCGCCGCTGCGCGCGGCCGCCAGGGCCGCGGCCAGGCCGGCAGGGCCGGCGCCGACGACCAGCACGTCGCAGTGCCGGTTCATGTAGTCGTAGGTGTCCGGGTCGTTCTCGGTCGGCGAACGGCCCAGGCCCGCGGCCTTGCGGATGTACTTCTCGTAGGTCATCCAGAACGATTGCGGGTACATGAAGGTTTTGTAGTAGAAGCCCGGCGGCATCAGCTTGCCGCCAACCTTGCCGAGAATCCCCATCATGTCGTTGTTGACGCTCGGCCAGCCGTTGGTGCTGGTGGCGACCAGGCCCTGGTACAGCGCCTGTTGGGTGGCGCGCACGTTAGGAATCTGGGTGGCTTCGGTGGCGCCGATCTGCAGCACCGCGTTCGGCTCTTCGGCACCGGCGGCAAAGATGCCGCGCGGCCGGGAATACTTGAAGCTGCGACCGATGATGTCGACGCCGTTGGCCAGCAGGGCCGCGGCCAGGGTGTCGCCCTCGAAGCCTTTATAGGTCTGGCCGTTGAAGCTGAAGCTGAGGACTTTGTTGCGGTCGATGCGTCCGCCGTTGGACAGGCGATTGGACTGGCTCATACCTTCTCTCCCAGAGCCTGCGTGGCCGCTTTCGGGCTATCGGTCTTGTCGGTGAATTGCGGCTTGGTACCGATCTTGTAGGTTTCGAGAATCTCGTAGGTCACGGTGTCGCGGGTGGCGTTGAAGTACTGGCGGCAACCGGCGGCATGGATCCACAGCTCGTGGTGCAGGCCGCGCGGGTTGTCGCGGAAGAACATGTAGTCGCCCCACTGTTCGTCGGTGCAGGTGTTCGGGTCCAGCGGACGCGGGATGTGCGCCTGGCCGGACGAATGGAATTCCTCTTCGGAGCGCAGTTCGCCGCAGTGAGGACAGAAGATATGCAACATGAGTGTGTCTCCTGTTAGTGGGCGACGGCTGCGGCGCCATGTTCGTCGATGAGGGCGCCGTTGTGGAAACGGTCGATGGAGAAAGGCGCGGCCAACGGGTGCATCTCGCCCTTGGCCAGGCTCGCGGCGAATACGTTGCCCGAGCCCGGAGTGGCCTTGAAGCCGCCGGTGCCCCAGCCGCAGTTGAAGAACATGTTCGGCACCGGGGTCTTGGAGATGATCGGGCAAGCGTCCGGGGTGGTGTCGACGATGCCGCCCCACTGGCGGTTCATACGCACCCGCGAAAGCACCGGGAACATCTCGACGATGGCCTGGATGGTGTGCTCGATCACCGGGTACGAACCGCGCTGGCCGTAGCCGACCCAGCCGTCGATACCGGCGCCGATCACCAGGTCGCCCTTGTCGGACTGGCTGATGTAACCGTGCACCGCGTTGGACATGATGACGCTGTCAATGATCGGCTTGATCGGCTCGGACACCAGCGCCTGCAACGGGTGGGATTCGATCGGCAGGCGGAAACCGGCGAGCTTGGCCATGTGCCCGGAGTTACCGGCGGTGACCACGCCGACGCGCTTGGCGCCAATGAAACCCTTGTTGGTTTCCACGCCGATGCACACACCGTTTTCCTTGCGGAAACCGATCACTTCGGTCTGCTGGATCAGGTCCACGCCCAGGGCGTCGGCGGCCCGGGCGAAGCCCCAGGCCACGGCGTCGTGACGGGCCACGCCGCCGCGACGCTGGACGGTGGCGCCCATCACCGGGTAGCGGGTGTTCTTCGAGCAATCCAGGTACGGAATCTCGTCCGCCACCTGCTTGGCGTTGAGCAGTTCGCCGTCCACGCCGTTGAGGCGGTTGGCGCTGACCCGACGCTCGGAATCGCGGATGTCCTGCAGGGTGTGGCACAGGTTGTAGACGCCGCGCTGGGAGAACATCACGTTGTAGTTGAGGTCCTGGGACAGGCCTTCCCACAGTTTCATCGCGTGCTCGTACAGGTGCGCCGACTCGTCCCACAGGTAGTTGGACCGCACGATGGTGGTGTTGCGCGCGGTGTTGCCGCCGCCCAGCCAGCCTTTCTCGACCACGGCGACGTTGGTGATGCCGTGCTCCTTGGCCAGGTAGTAGGCGGTCGCCAGGCCATGCCCGCCACCGCCGACGATGACCACGTCGTAGACCTTTTTCGGGGTCGGCGTGCGCCACATGCGCTGCCAGTTTTCATGGTGGCTGAGGGAGTGCTTGAAGAGGCCGAAGCCCGAGTAGCGTTGCATAGTCATTTACTCCAAAACCGCACTCAGCGATAAACCGGGAAGTCCGCGCACAGGGCCGAGACCTGGCGAGCGACATTGGCCTCGACATCGGCATCGCCGAGGTGATCGAGGATGTCGCAAATCCAACCGGCCAGCTCGACGCACTGGGTCACCTTGAAGCCGCGCGTGGTCACCGCCGGGGTGCCGATGCGCAGGCCGGAGGTCACGAACGGCGACTGCGGATCGTTCGGTACGGCGTTCTTGTTCACGGTGATGTGGGCACGGCCCAGGGCGGCGTCCGCGTCCTTGCCGGTCAGGCCCTGGCGGATCAGGCTGACCAGGAACAGGTGGTTATCGGTGCCGCCGGACACTACATCGTAGCCGCGTTTGATAAATACGCCGGCCATGGCCTGGGCGTTCTCGATCACTTGCTGCTGGTAGGCCTTGAAGCCGGGCTCCAGCGCTTCCTTGAAGCACACGGCCTTGCCGGCGATCACGTGCATCAGCGGGCCGCCCTGGGCGCCGGGGAATACCGCGGCGTTGAGCTTCTTCTCGATTTCCTCGTTGGCCTTGGCCAGGATCAGGCCGCCGCGCGGGCCGCGCAGGGTCTTGTGGGTAGTGGTGGTGACCACGTCGGCATAAGGCAGCGGGTTCGGGTACAGGCCGGCGGCGACCAGGCCGGCGACGTGGGCCATGTCGACGAACAGCAGCGCGCCGACCTTGTCGGCGATCTGGCGAAAGCGCGGGAAATCCAGGGTCTTGGAGTAGGCCGAGAAGCCGGCGACGATCATCTTCGGCTTGTGCTCGACGGCCAGGCGCTCGACTTCGTCGTAGTCGATCAGGCCGGTGTTAGTGTCGATGCCGTATTGCACCGCGTTGTACAGCTTGCCCGAGGACGACACCTTGGCGCCGTGAGTCAGGTGGCCGCCGTGGGCCAGGCTCATGCCCAGGATGGTGTCGCCGGCTTGCAGCAGGGCCAGGTACACCGCGCTGTTGGCCGAGGAACCGGAGTGCGGCTGGACGTTGGCGTAGTCGGCGCCGAACAGTTGCTTGGCGCGCTCGATGGCCAGGGCCTCGACCTTGTCCACGTGCTCGCAGCCGCCGTAGTAGCGCTTGCCCGGATAACCTTCGGCGTACTTGTTGGTCAGACCGCTGCCCTGGGCCTGCATCACCCGCTTGCTGGTGTAGTTTTCCGACGCGATCAGCTCGATGTGATCTTCCTGACGTTGCTCCTCGGCATTCATCGCCGCCAGCAGTGCATCGTCATAACCCTGGATTTGGTCTTGCTTGCTGAACATCGCGTCTCTCCCAGCGGCGGCTGTGCGCCTTTCGTCTCGGTGAGGCACGTACCCTGCGGCAGTGCCCTTTGGATGCGATGGTATGACCGGCGCCAACCGGCCAAATGCCTATGGACGCCACGCAAAGGTGCGTTTACGACATGGCCTGGCGCAGACAGACCCAGCCCCGTGCATGGCCCACGGCGAAGGCTCTAGTTCCGTGGCTTGGCGGCGCCAGTGGAGCGGTGGCGGGGAATGGCCCGGAGGTCGCTGCGCGACCGATCGCGAGCAAGCTCGCTCCTACAAGGAACGACGCCGTCTCTGTAGGAGCACGCTGGCTCGCGATGATGGCGCAGCCGTCAGGCCAGCAGGTTGCGCAACGCCAGCAGAAGCAGGAAATGCCCCGGATACAGCAGGTACGCCCACCGCCGCATCGGCGGCACGGACACCTCGCGCAATCGCCGCAGGACCAGCAACCCCAACCCCGGCGCCAACAGGCACACGCCCAGCGCCCAGGCCGCCAGCTGATTGCCCTGGCGCGCCGCCGGCAGCAGGCTTTCCCACTGGTTGGCCGCCAGGCACAGCAGCCCCGGCAACAGCGCCCAGTACCAGCGCCGCTGGAGGGCCAGCAACAGCGCCAACGGCAGCAATACACCGAACAGGCCGAACATCAGCTGCCGGTCGAACAGCCCGCCCAGCAAGCCCGCCCCCACCCCGAGCCATAATGTCGGTCCGCTGGGGCGCTGCCAGGCGCGGGCCACCAGCAGGCCGAGGGCCAGGGTCGGCAGCACATTGAGGGTGTCGGGGTCGGGAATGAACAGCCGGTACGGCACCTCGCTGAGCAGGCTGAACAGCAGCAGCCAGCCCAGGTAACGCCACTGCCCGGCGCCCTCGCGGTCCGCCGCGCCAGCGCGCGCCACATTGGCCGCCAGCGCCAGGCAGAACCAGGGAAACGCCAGGCGCCCGGGCACGTACAGCCCATCGAGGCTCCAGCCGACATAGCGCAGGTGGTCGAGCAGCATGCACAGCAGCGCCAGCCACTTGAGCAGGTCCAGGGCGCCCTCGCGCCGGGCGGCAATCGGGGTCGGTATCGGGTCTGGCATAAATCCTCATGGCCTGTGCATTTTTCGCCCATAAACAGTGCGTGTGCTCCCTCGCCAATCTTGGGTAAAGTGGCGCACCACCGACCTTTGCCGGCCCTGCCGGGTCAAACCTCGTTGCGCAGCTTTACCCAAGGGCTCCTTACCCTGGAGCGCCTTATCCGGGGCCTTTTATCGAAGGGCTCCCTTCTCGGACCTTTAGCACGGAAGACGGCCATGACCGACAAGAGCCAACAATTCGCCAGCGACAACTATTCCGGCATTTGCCCCGAGGCCTGGGCGGCCATGGAACAGGCCAACCATGGCCACGAACGCGCCTACGGCGACGACCAGTGGACCGCGCGCGCCTCCGATTATTTCCGCAAACTGTTCGAAACCGACTGCGAAGTGTTCTTCGCCTTCAACGGCACCGCCGCCAACTCCCTGGCCCTGTCGTCGCTGTGCCAGAGTTACCACAGCGTCATCTGCTCGGAAACCGCCCACGTCGAAACCGACGAATGCGGCGCCCCGGAATTCTTCTCCAACGGTTCCAAGTTGCTGATCGCCGGCACCGAGAACGGCAAGCTGACCCCAGCCTCGATCCGCGACATCGCCCTCAAGCGCCAGGACATCCACTACCCCAAGCCCCGGGTGGTGACCCTGACCCAGGCCACCGAGGTCGGCAGCGTCTACACCCCGGAAGAAATCCGCGCCATCAGCGCCACCTGCAAGGAACTGGGGCTGAACCTGCACATGGACGGCGCGCGTTTCTCCAACGCCTGCGCCTTCCTCGGCTGCTCGCCCGCCGACCTGACCTGGAAGGCCGGGGTCGACGTGTTGTGCTTCGGCGGCACGAAAAACGGCATGGCGGTGGGCGAGGCGATCCTGTTCTTCAACCACAAGCTGGCCGAAGACTTCGACTACCGCTGCAAGCAGGCCGGCCAGTTGGCCTCGAAAATGCGCTTCTTGTCCGCGCCCTGGGTCGGCCTGCTGGAGAACGACGCCTGGCTCAAATACGCCCGCCACGCCAACCGTTGCGCGCAGTTGCTGGCGCAGCTGGTGGCGGACATTCCCGGCGTGGAACTGATGTTCCCGGTGCAGGCCAACGGCGTGTTCCTGCAACTCTCGGAGCCGGCCATCGCCGCGCTGACCGCCAGGGGCTGGCGCTTCTACACCTTCATCGGTAAAGGCGGCGCGCGCTTCATGTGCTCGTGGGATACCGAAGAAGCGCGGGTGCGCGAACTGGCGGCGGACATTCGCCTGGTCATGGCCGGCTGAAACCCGCGCGCCGCCCGGCTCCTGCCAGCATCAGGCGCCGGGCGACAAGCCGTGGATCCGGCATCAGTTCACAGATTTCTAAACTGATTATTTCCCCTCGCTGATTCAACATCACAGGCGTATATCCGAGACTCCGGGTCAATTTTATAAAAACAAGGCAACGACCCCATGACCAGCCTGCCTGCGGCAACGGAAAAAGCCCCGTCACCGACGCTCAAGATCGAAACCCGCTCCATCGACTACGTACCGCGCGACGAGCGCCACGGCAAAGTCTGGCACCAGGGGCCTTTCTGGTTCACCGGCAACTTCGTCCTGACCACCATGGTCACCGGTTTCACCGGCGCGGCCCTGGGCCTGAGCCTGTACTACTCGATCCTGGCCATCGTCATCGGCGTCTGCCTGGGCACCTTCTGCATGGCCTTCCACGCCAACCAGGGACCGCGCATGGGCCTGCCGCAGATGATCCAGTCGCGGGCGCAATTCGGCCTGCGCGGGGCCATCGTGCCCTTCACCGCCGTGGTCTTCGTCTACATCGGCTTCAACGTGTTCAACGTGATCCTCGCCACCGACGCCATCAACACCGTGATGCCCGGCACCCGCGCGCCCTGGTACAGCCTGATGATCGTCATCGCGGTGATCATCGCCGTGGTCGGGCACGACCTGCTGCACGCCGTGCAGCGCTGGCTGACCTACCTCATGATCAGCGTGTTCACCGTGCTGACCGTCAGCGCCTTGATGACCCTGCACGCCGATGCCGCCGTGGCCGACGCACATTTCTCCTGGTCGGCCTTCCTGATCCAGCTGTCGGCGGCCGCCGGCTACCAGATCAGCTATTCGGTGTACGTCTCGGACTACTCGCGCTACCTGCCGCACAAGACCCCGTCGCGCCAGGTGATTTTCTGGACCTACCTGGGCGCCGCGGGCTCGGCGCTGTGGCTGATGTCCCTGGGCGCCTTCCTCGCCTCCGCCCTGCCCTCGCCCGACGCCATCGGCAGCGTGCGTGAAGTCGGCAACCAAGTGATCCCGGGCTTCGGCACCTTTACCGTGCTGATCGCCGTGCCGGCGCTGGTCGGCATCATGGCGGTCAACTGCTACGGCGCGATGCTCACCGGCATCAGCGCCATCGACGGTTTCCTGCAAGTCCAGCCGACCCTCAAGAGCCGGGTGGTGGGCATCGCCCTGGTGGCGGTGGTGATCTTCCTGATCGCCATGAACATTCCCGACAGCTACCTGGCAAGCTTCAACACCTTCGTGTTGCTGATGCTGTATTTCCTGGTGCCCTGGACCGCGGTCAACCTGGCGGACTTCTACGTGGTGCGCAAAGGTCACTACGCCATCAACGACATTTTCAACCCGGCCGGGATCTACGGCCGCTGGGCCATGCCCGGCCTGGTCGCCTATTTCCTCGGCCTGATCGCGATGATTCCGTTCATGTCCCTGAGCTTCTACCAGGGCCCGGTTTCCCAGGCGCTTGACGGCGCGGACATCGCCTTCGTCGTCGGCCTGGCCGTGGCCGGCGTCGCCTACTGGGCCCTGACCCGCGGCCTGGACCTCGACGCCGAGCGCCTGGCGATCCAGGCCAGCGAACGCCAACTGGAAGGAGAAGCCCGATGACCGCACCCGACACCCTGAAAGTCGCCTGCCAGCAGGTCGCCCCGCGGGTCGGCGACCTCGCCTACAACCGTGAGCTGGGCCAGCGCGCCATCCGCGAAGCGGCAGCCCTGGGCGCCCAGGTCATCGTGCTGCCGGAGCTGGTGCAAAGCGGTTACGTGTTCAACGACCGGGAGGAAGCGCTGGCCCTGGCCGAGACCCTCGACGGGCCGACGCTGAGCCTGTGGAAAGCCCTGGCCGAAGAGCTGCAGGTGGTGATAGTCGGCGGTTTCTGCGAACGCCTGGATGACCAGGCCGTGGCCAACAGCGCCGCGCTGGTCGAACCTGAAGGGCGGGTGACGGTGTACCGCAAGGCCCATCTGTGGGACCGGGAAAAACTCGTGTTCACGGTCGGCGAGCAGCCGCCGCCAGTGGTCGAGACGCGCTTCGGCGCCATCGCGCTGATGATCTGCTACGACCTGGAGTTCCCGGAATGGGTGCGCCTGCCAGCCCTGGCCGGCGCCGCCCTGCTCTGCGCGCCGGTCAACTGGCCGGACGGACCGCGCCCCGCGGGCGAGCGCCCGGCGGAAATGGTCCGGGTCCAGGCCAACGCGGCGGTCAACCGTATGTTCATCGCCGCCTGCGACCGCTGCGGCGACGAACGTGGCGTGGCCTGGGTCGGCGGCTCGCTGATCGTCGACGCCGACGGTTATCCGCTGGCCGGTGCCATGCGCAACGCCCAGGGCCAACTGCTGCTGGCCGAGTTGCCTCTGGCGGATGCGCGGCACAAGCACATCAGCCGCCATAACCACGTCCACCTCGACCGTCGCCCGGCGCTGTACTGATCCCGCCCCCGCTGTGGGCCGCTGCGCGGTCCCGGCCTTTTCGCCCCTGAATCGCGCGCATCGCCAGACATCGACTAGATTGACTGGCGAGCCGCTGCATCCGCTCGGACAACGACAATGATTCAGGAGCGTTTCCATGTCCTTACAAGGCAAGACCCTGTTCATCACCGGCGCCAGCCGCGGCATCGGCCGCGAGATCGCCCTGCGAGCGGCGCGAGACGGGGCCAATATCGTGATCGCGGCAAAGAGCGCCGAACCCCATCCCAAGCTTCCCGGCACCATCTTCAGCGTCGCCCGCGAAGTCGAGGCGGCCGGCGGCCAGGCCCTGGCCTTGCAGTTGGACGTGCGCGACGAAGACGCGGTGCGCCAAGCCCTGGCCAAGGCCGCCGAGCGGTTCGGCGCGATCGATGCGTTGGTCAACAATGCCGGGGCGATCAAGCTGACCGGGGTGCAGCACATCGAACTCAAGCGCTTCGACCTGATGCACCAGATCAACACCCGCGCGGTGCTGCTGTGCAGCCAGGCGGCCCTGCCCTACCTGAAACAGAGCGCCGGCCACATCCTCAACCTGTCGCCGCCGTTGAACCTGGCGAGCAAATGGTTCGCCCAGTACAGCCCCTATACCGTGACCAAATACGGCATGAGCATGCTGACCCTGGGCATGAGCGAGGAATTCGGCAACTACGGCATCAGCGTCAACTCGCTGTGGCCGCAGACCATGATCGCCACCGCCGCCATCGAGTTCCAACTGGGCAGCCGCGAATCGTTCAAGCATGCGCGCACCCCGGCGATCATGGCCGACGCCGCCCACGCGATCCTCTCCAGCGGCCAGCGCCGCATCACCGGGCGGCTATTGATCGACGAGGAAATCCTGCGCGAACAAGGGGTGAGCGACTTCAGCCATTACCGCTTCGATCCCGATGGCAGCGAAACGCTGATGACTGACTTGTTTGTCGATTGAAGGGGTCGGCCCGACGGCGACTAGCATTCCGGCGCCGCCGTCGTAAACCGACGGTGCCCTTTTGCATGACAGACCAGGACAGAAGTTTGATGACGGTTGCCTCAACTTCATCAACTTGAGTCGACAAAAGACACTTCCCTACTCGGAGCATCAACTATCCAGCAAGCAACAGCATGAACTTAGTACTCGTCCTATGGATAGGATACGGCCCCTGCGCCAGACTTCAGTTCCTTCTCGTGAACCCTATCAACCCCCAACTTAAAGAGAGGTAACAATGAAGTACCTGATATTGGCTTTCTCGCTCTTGTCGATCAACAGCGTGGCGTACGCAGCAAAAAACCCTTGCGAATATGGCGAGCCCAAGTGCATTTGCTTCCCAAGCGGCCAGTGCGTAGATGCTGGGGATATTGGAATCTTCCCTTAATCCCTGGCGTCATGAATATTGGGCGGCTTTAATATAGTCGCCCGGTGTTCATACCAAAACACAGCGCACGTATAGATTGACGAATCTTTATCCTGCCCTTCTGAGGCTCAAGCTCCACCCCATAAAAAACCAACTTAACTTCGTCACCTCAAGTAACTAATTCAACGACTCATAAGTTCGGTTATCCGCATTACGACTTTCTGCAATATGTCCAGGCAGCCATTGCGACGCTGGCGTCATTGCGCGGTCGACCCCGGGCTGACCCCGGGATCGGCAACCGCCACTCAATACTCGACCCGCACATCCCCCTTCGGCACGCTGCAGCAGGACAGGATGTAGCCTTCAGCTTCATCTTCCTCGGTGATGCCGCCGTTGTGGTCCATCTCCACCTCGCCACCCAGCTTGAGCACCTTGCAGGTGCCGCAGATGCCCATGCCGCACGCCTTGGGGATCATCAGGCCGAGCTTGGCCGCGGCGGCGTGGACGGTCTCGCCCGGCGCCACGCGGATGCTCTTGCCCGACGTGGTGAACTCCACCTGATGCAAGTCGGCGGCGTCGACTTCCGGCGCCTCGGCCGCTTGTTCCGCCTGTTCCACCGCATCGGCGCGGGCTTCCGCCGGCGTCGCGCCGAAGGACTCCTCGTGGTAGCGCGACATGTCGAAGCCGGCGGTTTCGAGCAGGCGCTTGACCGCGTTCATATAAGGCGTCGGGCCGCAGCAGAACACCTCGCGCTCGAGGAAGTCCGGCGCCATCAGCTCCAGCATCTTGTGGTTCAGGTAGCCGCGATAGCCGGCCCAGGGCTCACCCAGGCCGTGCTTCTCGCAGATCAGGTGCAGGCTGAAGTTGTCGATCCGCGACGCCATGTGCTCCAGCTCGCGGTGATAAATGATGTCCTTGGGCGAACGGGCGCTGTGGATGAACACCATGTCGACATTGCCGTTGGTGTCGTAGAACCAGCGCGCCATGGACATCACCGGAGTGATGCCGACGCCACCGCTGAGGTAGAGGATTTTCGGGCTCGGGAAGTCGATGGCGTTGAACAGCCCCACCGGCCCGTGCACCGCCAGTTCCTGGCCTTCGTGCAGGGTGTCGTGCAGCCAGTTGGAGACCTTGCCGCCCGGCACGCGCTTGATGGTCACCGAGAAGCTGTAGGGCACCGAGGGCGAGCTGGAAATGGTGTAGGAACGCATCACCGGCTGGCCGTCGATCTCCAGCTCCAGGGTGACGAACTGCCCCGGCTTGAAGAAGAACATGATCGGCTGGTCGGCCATGAAGCAGAAGGTTCGCACGTCCCAGGTTTCCTGGATGACCTTGACGCAACGGACGATGTGTCGGCCATTGGCCCAGGTCTGGGTGGTTACCGGGTTCAGGAAGTTGTTGGACATGCTGTTCTCCACGGCCGACTGCCGGCCTCATGTGGCGATTGTGCGCAGGCCCATGAACGCCCATTTACCTATCCGCGACATTCACATGCTTATCGCGACCAGCCCCCAACCACCGGGGCTTGCGCGTCGGGAACAGATTGGGCCGTGTCGCCCATGGATAAGGTTGAGGGGCGCGCCGGCCGCACACTCGCCTCAACTGATAACCGCTGATTTTTCAGCCTTGCGTAGCACACCCGTAGCCACTTTCGCCGGCCACACAGATGGCCATGAGGACTAAAACGATGGACGTCACCGCAACCCTGAGCCTGGGCGATCCGCTGGAACCCGCACGCAAGGCCACCGCACAGATGCTCCAAGAACGCGAGCGGACCTTCTCCCTGCCGCAGCCGTTCTACTGCGACGAGCGCCTGTTCGATATCGACATGCAGGAGATCTTCCAGAAGGAATGGTTGATCGCCGGCATGACCTGCGAGATCCCGACCAAGGGCAACTACCTGACCCTGCAGGTCGGCAAGAACCCGATCATCGTGATCCGCGGCGCCGACGGCGTAGTCCATGCCTTCCACAACGTCTGCCGCCACCGTGGCTCGCGCCTGTGCACCAGCGAAAAAGGCAAGGTCGCCAAGCTGGTCTGCCACTACCACCAGTGGACCTACGAACTGGACGGCCGCCTGCTGTTCGCCGGCACCGAGATGGGCGCCGACTTCGACATGAAGCAGTACGGCCTCAAGCCGGTGAACGTGAAGACCGCGGGCGGCTACATCTTCATCTCGCTGGCCGAGAACCCGCCGGCCATCGACGACTTCCTGTCGACCCTGACGCACTACATGGAACCCTACGACATGGAGAACACCAAGGTGGCGGTGCAGACCACCTTGATGGAAAAAGCCAACTGGAAACTGGTGCTGGAAAACAACCGCGAGTGCTACCACTGCGGCGGTTCGCACCCTGAACTGTTGAAAACCCTGCTGGAATGGGACGACGTCACCGACCCGCGCGCCGACCAGGCATTCAAGGACCATGTGGCCGCCTCCGCCGCCGCCTGGGACGCTGAGAAGATCCCTTACGCCCACGCCAGCTTCGGCCTGCGCAACCGTATCGTGCGCATGCCGCTGCTCAAGGGCACCGTGTCCATGACCATGGACGGCAAGCAGGGCTGCGCCAAGCTGATGGGCCGGATCAAGAACCCGGACCTGGGCTCGATGCGCATCCTGCACCTGCCGCATTCGTGGAACCACTGCATGGGCGACCACATCATCGTGTTCACCGTGTGGCCGATCAGCGCCCAGGAAACCATGGTCACCACCAAGTGGCTGGTGCACAAGGACGCGGTCGAAGGCGTGGACTACGACGTGGAACGCATGCGCCAGGTGTGGGACGCGACCAACGACCAGGACCGTCGCCTGGCCGAGGAAAACCAGCGCGGCATCAACTCCACCGCCTACCAGCCCGGCCCGTACTCCAAGACCTATGAGTTCGGCGTGGTCAATTTCGTGGACTGGTACAGCGAGCGCATGCTGAGCAACCTCGGCGCCGAACCGGCGCCGTACCTCAAGGGCGTGCCCGTCCACGGCTGATCCACCCTCTGTACCTGTAGGAGCGAAGCTTGCTCGCGATGAACGATAACGCGGTCTGCCAGACGGCCCGCATCGTCCCCATCGCAGGCGAGCCTCGCTCCTACGGAAGAGCGGCGTCCCTGTACAAAATTTGATCTAAAGCCCTCTCGGCCATGGCCGGCAAGGCCCCCAGCCTTTCGCGAACAAGTTATCCACATCTCCACCCACAGCAAATGTGGGCAACTCGGCTTTCAGCCCGCCGACTCATTGGCAAAATCCGAAGAAAATCCGTGACTTATTCAGAAAGGCCGTTCCTGCAAGGCTTTGCTCACTTTTTGATCAGGCCGCTGTAAGCCACGTATTTAAAGGCATCTAGACGAAGGCGAACACCTTATCCACAGAAGCGCCAACAGAGTTTGGGGGCAACTTCGCGGTAAAACCCGGCGAGCTGTGGAAAACCACGGAATAGCACGAAATATCGAAGATTCAGGGGCGCCGACGGGATAAAACCCTGGCTTTGCTTATTTTTTGATCATCACTTTGCAGGCCGCTATTTATAAGGCTTTCAGCGGATAGCGAACATCTTATCCACAAAGAGGCCAACAGACTTTGGGGGCAACTCGGCAGCGGCCGAGGTCCGAAGGAATGCCTTATCCACAGAAAAACCTTCATAAAAACCTCGACTTAGCTTGATCGTTTTTTGTACAGCGCGCTGCGGCGCTTGATGGGTGAGGGTTGTAGAGAGGGACAAACATCTTATCCACAGAGGCGCGCACAGGGATTGTGGGTAAACCTGGAAGGTATGGGGTGTTTGGGAGGATTGATCACGAGCAAGCGTGCTCCTGCAGGAGCACGCTTGCTCGCGATAAGGCCCTAGCGGACCACGCCCTCTTCGATCAACAGCTTGAGGATGGCCTCGGCCCCGGCCTCGGCGCTGACGCCCTTGAGCACCTGGCCGGTGCCACCGCTGGCCTTGGCGGTCGCGGCTTTCATGCGGTCGGCGCCGCTCTTGGCCTTGATCACTTTCAAGCGCTTGGGCCGTGGCTTGGCCGGTTGCAGGCTGGCGCTGGCGAACAACTCGTCGTCGAGCACCTCCACCTGCCGCGCCTGCAACACCCCACGCCGGGCCGGGCCGTAGGCGCTCTGCCGCGGCTTGGGCGCGGCGTTATCCACAGTGGCGAGGAACGGCAGGCGCACCTTCAGCCGACGCCGCTGGCCGCGCGGCAGGGCTTGCAGCACCAGGGCCACGCCACCATCGATGGATTCCACCTGGGCCAGGCCCACCACCAACGGCCAGCCGAGGTTTTCCGCCAGCAGGAAGGGCAGCATGCCCGAGCCTTCGCCGGTTTCCGCCTGGCTGCCGGTGAGCACCACTTGCGCCCCGGCATCGCGCAGGTAATCGGTCAGGGCCGGCAGCGCGTCGGCCCCGGCCGACTGCTCCAGCACATGCATCTGTTCCAGGCCCATGCCCAGGTAGGCGCGCAGGGCCGGCTCGGCGACATCCCCGGCGTGCAGCACTTGCAGCTGGTCCCCGGCCAGTTGCAGCCCCAGCTCGACCGCCCGCGCATCCTGCTCGGCACGCCGCGGCCGGCCGGAAGTCGGGTGGGCGCCAATGGACACCAGGCTGATCACATGAGTACTCATAACCCTATCCTTCCCTTAAGCCGCATCGCGCTTGGCGCCGTTGCGGTAAGCCTCGACCGCGGCGATCAAGGCCTGGAGCAGCTCGGCGCTTTCGCCAATCACCGACAGGTCGGCGCGTTTGATCATGTCGCAGCCCGGGTCGAGGTTGATCGCCACCACCTTGTCGCAGGCACCGATGCCTTGCAGGTGCTGGATCGCCCCGGAGATCCCCACCGCCACGTACACCCGGGCCGTGACCCAGGTGCCCGAGGCGCCGACCTGACGGTCGCGGGCCATGAAGCCGTCGTCCACCGCCACCCGCGACGCGCCTTCGGTGGCGCCCAGGGCCGCGGCGGTGCGGTGGAACAGCTCCCAGTCCTTGACCCCGTTGCCGCCGGAGAAAATGAATTCAGCCTCGGCCATGGGAATCGCCGCCGGGTCCACCGCCACCGCGCCCAGGTCTTCGATCCGCGCCAGGCTGCGCGCCACTGTTGTGGATAACTCCACCGGCAGGGCTTCGTGGCGGGTTTCGCTGACCGGTTCGGCGCATTCGGCGGCAGCCAGGAGCAACCGCGCGACCGGCCGGGCCAGGTCCTGCAAACCGGCGCCGGCGCGGCCGACGCACTGCTCGTCCTTGACCTGCCAGACCCGCGTGGCCGGGCGCTCGCCCAGGGCCGCGGCGAAACGCCGGCCCAGCTCGCCACCGCCGGTGCGGCTGTCGGGCAGCAACCAGTGGCGCGGGTCGAACTGGTTATCCACAGCCCGCAGGCCCTGCACCCGTTGCTCCGGTGCATAACCGTCGAATTCGTTGCCGTCGAGCACCAACAGGCGGTCGACGCCGGCCGTGGCGAAACTCGTTTCCTTGTGCTCGCCGAACACCACGGCCAGCACCGCGCCGTCCTTGCCGGCCAGCTGATGGGCCAGGCCCAGCAGGTCGCGGTCGTGGCTGCTCAGGCGGCCGCCGACCATGTCCGGCACCACGCCGATGTAGAACGCCGGCTGCGCCACTTGATGCAGCGGCAGTTGCACTTCGACCGCGGCGCTGCGCTTGACCGCGCCGCCCTGCTGGGCGCCGCTGCGGTCGATGCGCTTGAGGCCGTTGGGGCCGATGAAGCCGACCCCGTGGGGGTTCTTGCGGATGACGCCGTTGGGCCCCATCCAGCTGTGTTGCGCCGGCTGCATGGCCGCGTGCAGCGGGTGCAGGCGGTTACGGGCGATCCACTCGGCGCGAGGGTCGCGGCGGATAATGTCGCTCATCAGTGGGCCTCCGCGGGTTCACGTTTGGCTGGGCTCGGCTTGGTCGGCGCGGCGTCTTCGAGCAAGGCATCGGCCACCAGTTCGGCGATGTCCTTGATCAGCGGCCGCGGCTCGACCACGCCTTCGAGCATCGCGGTGCATTGCGGGCAACCCACGGCCACCAGCTCAGCGCCGGTTTCGCGGATGTCGTCCATACGCATGTCGGGAATTCGCTGCTTGCCCGGGATGTCGGTGATCGGCGCTCCGCCGCCACCGCCGCAGCAGCGCGAACGGAAGCCCGAACGCTGCATTTCCTTGACCTCGATGCCCAGCGCCCGCAGCACATCGCGCGGCGCTTCGTACTCGCCGTTGTAGCGGCCCAGGTAGCACGGGTCGTGATAGGTCACGCTGTTGCCCTTGGGCTGCCCCAGGTTGAGGGCGCCAGCGGCGATCAGCTCGGCCATGTAGGTGCTGTGGTGCTGCACCCGGTACTCGCCGCCCAGGGCGCCGTATTCGTTTTTCAGCACATGGAAGCTGTGGGGGTCGCAGGTGACGATGCGCTTGAAGCCATATTTGGCCAGGGTCTGGATATTGCGCTTGGCCAGCAGCTGGAAGGTCGCCTCGTCGCCCAGGCGGCGGGCCACGTCGCCACTGTCGCGTTCTTCCAGGCCGAGCACGGCGAAGTCGACCTTGGCCGCTTTCAGCACTTTGACGAAGGCGCGCAGGGTGCGCTGGTTGCGCATGTCGAAGGCCCCGTCGCCGACCCAGAACAGCACGTCGGCGTCGGGCTTGTCGCTCATCAGCGTCAAGTTGAGGTCCGCCGCCCAGTTCATCCGCCCGCCCGGGGCGAAACCGCCCGGGTTGTCGGTGGCGATCAGGTTTTCCAGGACTTCGGCGCCCTTGTTCGGCGTCGCGCCCTTTTCCAGGGTCAGGTGCCGGCGCATGTCGACGATGGCATCGACGTGCTCGATCATCATCGGGCACTCCTCGACGCAGGCGCGGCAGGTGGTGCAGGACCACAGGGTCTCGGCATCCACCAGGCCGTTGACGATCGGCTGGTGCGGGTTGCCCGAATGCTCACCGATCGGTTTGCCTGGGTACGGGCTGCCGGCGAACTGGGCGTCGCTGCCGCCGGCCAGGCCGACCACCATGTCCTGGATCAGCTTTTTCGGGTTCAGCGGCTGGCCGGCGGCAAAGGCCGGGCACGCCGCTTCGCACTTGCCGCACTGCACGCAGGCGTCGAAGCCCAGCAGTTGGTTCCAGGTGAAGTCCTTGGGTTTTTCCACCCCCAGCGGCGCGTTCGGGTCTTCCAGGTCCAGCGGCTTGAGGCCAGTGGAGCGGCCGCCACCGAAGCGCTCGGCGCGGCGGTGCCAGGCCAGATGCAAGGCACCGGCGAAGGCGTGCTTCATCGGCCCGCCCCAAGTCATGCCGAAGAACAGCTCGGACACGCCCCACAACACACCGACCCCGAGGACCACCGCCAACACCCAGCCGCCGAAGTTTTCCGGAAGAATGCCGGCCACCGGCAGGGTCACCAGGAAGAACGAGGCCGAGAACGCCAGCAGACTTTTCGGCAGGCGCATCCACGGGCCTTTCGACAAGCGGCTCGGCGGGTTGCGCCGGCGCCGGTAGACGAAGATCGCGCCAACGAACATCACCGCCGACATCAGCAGCAGCGCATAGCCGAGGATGCGGTTATGCAGGCCGAAACCGTGCACCAGGATCGCCAGGACGATGGACGCCACCGCGCCGCCGGCCGTGGCCACGTGGGTGTTGGCGATGTATTTGTCCCGCGCCACCACGTGGTGCAGGTCGACCATGTAGCGCTTGGGCATGGCCAGCAGGCCGCCGATCAGGTCGACCTTGGACGCGCGGCCCCGGCGCCACATGGCCACCCGCCGCAACGCGCCGAGGACCGCCAGGCCCAGGGCAGCGAACAGCAGGATGGGAAGAAGGGTGTTGAGCATGATGAAGCTCCCAAAGACCGTTTCGGTCGATGTAGCCGCTGCCGCAGGCTGCGATGAAGTCCGCAGGACTTCCCGGCGGACTCAAGAGCGCGACTGCTTCGCAGTCGATCGCAGCCTTCGGCAGCGGCTACAGGTATGGCTTAGAAATCCTTGCAGATCCGCAGGGCGTCGTAGATGGCCGCGTGGGTGTTGCGCTGGGCCACGCAGTCGCCGATGCGGAACAGCAGGTAACCGTCGCCCGCCTGGCTCAACGATGGTTGCGGCTTGATCGCGAACAGCGCCTCGACGTCGACCTGGCCCTTGTTGCGCGAGCCTTCCTTGAGCGCGTAGTAGATCGCTTCGTCCGGCCGCACGCCGTTCTCCACCACCACCTGGTCGACCACCCGCTCCTCCTTGGCGCCGGTGTATTCGTTCTCCAGCACCGCCACCAGCTTGTCACCTTCGCGGTAGACCTTTTCCAGCATCATGTCGCCGGTCATGATCACTTCCTTGGGGTACATGCTGCGGTAGTAGGTCGGGAACGACGTACCGCCGATGGCCACGCCCGGCTTGATGTCGTCGGTGACGATCTCGACCTGGCTGCCCTTGTCGGCGAGGAAGTCGGCCACCGACATGCCGGTGAACTCGCAGATGGTGTCGTAGACCAGCACGTTCTTGCCCGGCGCGACCTTGCCGTCGAGCACGTCCCAGCTGCTGACCACCAGCCCTTCGGCGGCGCCCCAGTGCTCGTTCTGCTCGAGGAACGGATGCCCGCCGACGGCCAGCACCACGATGTCCGGACGCAAGTCGAGGATGGTCTCGGCATCGGCCGCGGTGCCCAGGCGCAGGTCGACCTTCAGCCGTGCCAGCTCCAGCTGGTACCAGCGGGTGATGCCGGCGATCTGGTCGCGCTGCGGGGCTTTCGCGGCGGTGGTGATCTGCCCGCCAATCGCTTCCTTCTTCTCGAACAGGGTCACGTCGTGGCCGCGTTCGGCCGCCACCCGCGCCGACTCCATCCCGGCAGGACCGGCCCCGACAATCACCACCTTGCGCTTGGGCCCGGTGGATTTCTCGATGATGTGCGGCACGCCCATGTATTCGCGGGAGGTCGCGGCGTTCTGGATGCACAGCACGTCCAGGCCCTGGTACTGGCGGTCGATGCAATAGTTGGCGCCCACGCACTGCTTGATCTGGTCGATCTGGCCCATCTTGATCTTGGCGATCAGGTGCGGGTCGGCGATGTGCGCGCGGGTCATGCCGACCATGTCGACGTAGCCGCCTTCGAGGATACGGGTGGCCTGGTTCGGGTCCTTGATGTTCTGCGCGTGCAGCACCGGGACCTTGACCACTTCCTTGATCCCGGCGGCCAGGTGCAGGAATGGCTCCGGCGGGTAACTCATGTTCGGAATCACGTTGGCCAGGGTGTTGTGGGTGTCGCAACCCGAGCCCACGACGCCGATGAAATCGAGCATGCCGGTGTCGTCGTAATACTTGGCGATCTGCTTCATGTCCTCATGGGACAAACCGTCCGGGTGGAACTCGTCGCCGCAGATACGCATGCCCACGCAGAAATCGTCGCCGACCTCGGCGCGCACGGCTTTCAGGACTTCCAGGCCGAACTTCATCCGGCCCTCGAAGCTGCCGCCCCATTCGTCGGTACGCTTGTTGACCCGCGGGCTCCAGAACTGGTCGATCATGTGCTGGTGCACGGCGGACAGCTCGACGCCATCCAGGCCGCCGGCCTTGGCGCGGCGCGCGGCCTGGGCGTAGTTGCCGATCACCCGCCAGATCTCCTCGACCTCGATGGTCTTGCAGGTGGCGCGGTGCACCGGTTCGCGGATGCCCGACGGCGACATCAGGGTCGGCCAGTTGAAACCGTCCCAGCGCGAGCGGCGGCCCATGTGGGTAATCTGGATCATGATCTTGGCGCCATGCTTGTGCATGGCGTCGGCCAGGTTCTGGAAGTGCGGGATGATGCGGTCGGTAGACAGGTTCACCGAGCTCCACCATTCCTGCGGGCTGTCGATCGCCACCACGGACGAGCCGCCGCAGATCGCCAGGCCGATGCCGCCCTTGGCTTTCTCTTCGTAATACTTCACGTAGCGGTCGGTGGTCATGCCGCCGTCGGTGGCGTAGACCTCGGCGTGCGCGGTGCTGAGCACGCGGTTGCGGATGGTCAATTTGCCGATCTGGATCGGCTGGAACATCGCTTCGAAAGCCATTTTTCTTAACTCCGCTTACAACGGCTTGACGGTGAACAGGCCATCGTCGTGGCCTTCTTCGGAACCGCCGTACACCTGCTCGGCAACGGTGCGGATCTTGCTGCCGCGGGCGGCCAGGATCTGGTCCATGGCGCCGGCGAACCAGCCGGTGAACATGTAGTCGACCTTGCGCCCGACCTTGCCGTACACGTAGACGAAGGCCGAGTGTTCGAGCTTGACGCTGGCGGTGCCCTGGTCGAGGTCGATGTCCTGGATCTTGAACAGGCCCCAGCCGCGCTGCGACAGGCGCTTCATGTAGTGCTCGAACACCGCGACGCCTTCCAGGCCGTGGCATTCGGCTTCTTTCTCGCACCAGTGCCAGGCGGATTTGTAGCCGGCCTTGTAGAGGATCTCGGCGTAGGCGTCGGCGCCCAGCACTTCCTCGATGCCGATGTGGTTGTTGACGAAGAAGTGACGCGGCACGTACAGCATCGGCAGGGCGTCGGAGGTCCAGACACCGGTTTCGCTGTCGACTTCGATAGGCAGTTGCGGGGCGATCTTGGCCATGGAAACTTAACTCCGGAAAATTCGTTTTTGGCTTAGCAAAGCCTTGGCTTTGCATTCATGAAAAGCTGTGTGAATGCCTTTGGAGCCGTAGCGAGCACGTCGAGAGCAAGGAAGGACCGGAACGACAAGCGAGACAGTACGGAACGTACGGCGAGCTTGGCGTGAGGACCTGACGCAGCTATCGGCGAGCGGAGTAGGCTCCAGAGGTATTCACTCGCCCCAGACGTCCTTCAGGACATTCACCCAGTTCTCGCCCATGATCTTGCGCACCACGCGCTCGGGGTGGCCGCGCTTGAGCAGGGTCTCGGTGAGGTTGGGGAACTCGCCCACGGTACGGATGCCCAGCGGGTTGATGATCTTGCCGAAGTTGGTCAGGCGCCGGGCGTAGCCCTTGTCGTGGGTCAGGTACTCGAAGAAGTCCTGGCCATGACCCTGGGTGAAGTCGGTGCCGATGCCGATGGCGTCTTCGCCGACGATATTCATGGTGTATTCGATGGCTTCGGCGTAGTCGTCGATGGTCGAATCGATGCCCTTGGCCAGGAACGGCGCGAACATGGTCACGCCGACGAAACCGCCGTGGTCGGCGATGAATTTCAGTTCTTCATCGGACTTGTTGCGCGGGTGCTCCTTGAGGCCCGACGGCAGGCAGTGGGAATAGCAGACCGGCTTCTTCGATTCGAGGATGACTTCCTCAGAAGTCTTGGAACCGACGTGGGACAGGTCGCACATGACGCCGACGCGGTTCATCTCGGCGACGATCTCGCGGCCGAAACCCGACAGGCCGCCGTCGCGCTCGTAGCAGCCGGTGCCCACCAGGTTCTGGGTGTTGTAGCACATCTGCACGATGCCCACGCCCAGCTGTTTGAACACCTCGACGTAGCCGATCTGGTCCTCGAAAGCGTGGGCGTTCTGGAAGCCGAACAGGATGCCGGTCTTGCCCTGCTCCTTGGCCTTGCGGATGTCGGCGGTGGTCCGCACCGGCATCACCAGGTCGCTGTTGTCGCGGATCAGTTTCTGGCTGGAGGCGATGTTGTTGACCGTGGCCTGGAAGCCCTCCCACACCGACACGGTGCAGTTGGCGGCAGTCAGGCCGCCCTTGCGCATGTCCTCGAACAGCTCACGGTTCCACTTGGCAATGATCAGCCCGTCGATAACGATGCTGTCGGCGTGCAATTCGGCTGGGCTCATCAGGCAGTCCCCTTATTGGCGATTCATGCGCCGAATCGTCTGCCGGCGCTTTGGGGTCAGCATATGCCTCGGTGCCTGGGCAGCCGGGTGCAAAAACGACAGGGGAATTGCCGAAAGCGTCAAGGAGCGACAAAGGGTCTGCCGGGCGCTCCTTGCCCCATCTGTTCTTTGTCATCGGCATGGGCCAGAATCCGCCGCATCATCAGATTTAGGGCGACGCAATGAAACCGATCCTCCTGGCTTTGGCACTGCTGGCGACTGGCGTACACGCGGCTGAAGAGGCCGACACCTCCCCTTGCGACGCCATCGAAAACGACCAGCAAACCCTGGAATGCGCCACCTTCAACAAGACCACAGCCGAGCAACTGCTGAACGACAACCTGCAGGGCCTGCTGGAACGCCTGGGCACGCAGTACGGCAGCGACAAGGCGCAACTGGCCGACATCACCGCCAAGGTCCGGGCCGCCCAGCAGCTGTGGCAGAAACAGCGCGACGCCGATTGCGCCGTCGACACCTTCCCCGCCAAGCCCGGGAGCAAGGCCTACAACATTGCCCAGAACGACTGCCTGGCGCGGATGAGCGACGAGCGGTCGGAGTTTCTCGAGTCGATCGGGCAGGAATAACAGTTCTTCTGCGCCTGTAATACCGCCATCGCGAGCAAGCTCGCTTCTGTAGGAGCGAGCTTGCTCGCGAAAAATCGCCCGGCCACCGCTGTAACCAGACATGAGTAATACCCGGACAAGGTTCCTTCCTTGGCGCTCGGGCAGATATAAGCAAAGATTGATTAATCTTATAAAAGGCTTATATTCGCTCATGAACAGCATTCTGTGGACCCGCAAGGCCGTCAAACAACTGCTGCGATTGCACAGCGCCCACCAGGTACAGATTCGCGACGCGGTGACCTTGCTCGGCGACATGCCCGACACCGGCAACGTCAAGGCGCTCAGCGGCCACACCTATGCCTACCGCCTGCGAGTGGGCAATTACCGAATCCTGTTCGACTGGGACGGCGCTATCCGAGTGGTCAGTATCCAAGAGGTCAAGAAACGTGACGAACGCACCGACTGACATCCAGATCATCAAGGGCGCGGACGGCCAGCCGGCCTTCGTGGTCATTCCCTACGCCCAGTATGTGGCGCAACAGAAAGCGCCGGACCTGATCCCCCATGACGTGGTCAGCCGCATCGTCGACGGCGCCACGCCGATCCGCGCCTGGCGCGAGCACCTGCACCTGACCCAGGATGAGGTCGCCCAGCGCCTGGGCATTTCCCAGCCGGCCTTCGCCCAGCAGGAAAGCGTCGCCAAGCCGCGCCGCGCCACCCGCGAGAAGATTGCCGCGGCCTTCGGCATTCGCGCCGACCAGCTGGAACTGTAAGCTGCACGCCATTCACCGAGAAAAGGTCTTCCCATGAGCATCTGCGGCATCGAAATCAAAGGCAGCGAAGCCATCTTCGCCATCGCCACCCTGCAAGACGGCACGCTGCAACACCAGGCGGTCGCCTGCAAGAAAATCGCCCTGGACGACGATGACGAAGCCGCCAACGTCAAGGCCTTCGCCAGCCAGGTCGGCGCTTTCGTGCGCGACCACGGCATCCAGCGCATCGCCATCAAGAAACGCAGCAAGAAAGGCGAATTCGCCGGCGGCCCGACCACCTTCAAGATCGAAGGCGTGTTCCAGCTGCTGGATGGCTGCGAGGTGACCCTGCTGTCGCCGCAGACCCTCAACGCCCAGCACAAGAAGCACAACTTCGACCTGCCGGCGACGCTGAACAAGTATCAGCATGAGGCGTACAAGGCAGCCTGCGCGGCGTTGCTGAAGAAATAAGCCTGACTTGCTCGCGATGCAGACAACGCGCGGCGTCAGACAGGCCGCCATCGCGGGCAAGGACTGGGCGTCCCCCCCTGCTCCTACAGGATCAAGTGGGTCAGGCCTTCTGGCTCTGCCGCCGATCTTCCCGCGGACACTGGGCAAACCGCGCGCGGTAGCTGCGGGTGAAATACGAGGGTGACTCGAAACCGCAGGCAATGCTGACCTCCAGCACGCTCATGTCGGTCTGGCGCAGCAGTTGCCGGGCTTTCTCCAGGCGCAGGCCCAGGTAGAAATTGCTCGGGGTGTCGTTCAGGTGCAGGCGGAACAGGCGTTCGAGCTGGCGCCGGGTGACCTTGATCGACTCGGCCAGTTGCAGGGTACTCAGGGGCGGCTCGCTGTGCTGCTCCATCTCGCCGATCACCTGCACCAGTTTCTTGTTGCGGATGCCGTAGCGGGTGGCGACTTCCATGCGCTGGTGGTCCTTGCGCGGGCGGATGCGCCCGAGCACGAACTGTTCGCTAACCCGGATCGCCAGTTCCGGGCCGTGGGCCTGGCCGATCAGGTCGAGCATCATGTCGATTGACGCGGTGCCGCCGGCCGAGGTGATGCGTCGCCGGTCGATCTCGAACAATTCCTGGGTCACGCTGAGCTGGGGATAAGACTCCTTGAACGCCTCGATCGCTTCCCAGTGCAGGGTCACGCGGTGGCCTTCGAGCAGCCCGGCTTCGGCCAGGATCACGCTGCCGGTGTCGATGCCGCCCAGGGTCACGCCCTCCACATCCAGGCGGCGCAACCAGTGCGCCAGCGCCGGGCTGGCGAACTTCAGCGGCTCGAAGCCGGCCACCACCAGCAAGGTCGCGCCTTTCTTCAGCGGCTCCAGCGCGGCATCGGCGTTGACCGACATGCCGTTGCTCGCCAGGACCGCGCCGCCGTCGGCGCTCAGCACATGCCAGCGGTACAGCTCGCCGCGAAAGCGATTGGCCACGCGCAGCGGTTCGATGGCCGAGATGAAGCCGATGGCCGAGAAGCCGGGCATCAGCAAGAAGTAGAAATCCTGGGACATGGGACGCACTCGGGTGACGGGCAGCGTGGCCCCTGTGATACGCCGTTTCCGTGGCGTGTTCAAGACACAAGGTCGCTGCAGTGCAAGAGCCGGTCGCCGCTGTGCGTTTTCGCCCCTCGCCAGCTGCGTAACGTGGCATCACCGGCGCACAAAGACGCCGGAACTCACAATAACGACCTGCCGAGGAAACCCTCATGAAACGACTGATCAGCAGCTGTGTTCTTGCACTCAGCGGTACCGTCTTTCTCAGCTCGGGCGCCATGGCCGCCGACGCCGCCAGTTGCCAGAACGTGCGCCTGGGCGTGGTCAACTGGACCGACGTGATCGCCACCAGTGCCATGGCCCAGGTCCTGCTCGACGGCCTCGGCTACAAGACCAAGCAGACCAGCGCCTCGCAGCAGATCATTTTCGCCGGCATCCGCGACCAGCGCCTGGACCTGTTCCTGGGCTACTGGAACCCGCTGATGACCCAGACCATCACCCCGTTCGTCGACGCCAAGCAGGTCAAGGTCCTGGCCGAGCCGAGCCTCAAGGACGCCCGCGCCACCCTCGCGGTGCCGACTTACCTGGCCGACAAGGGCCTGAAGACCTTCGCCGACATCGCCAGGTTCGAGAAAGAACTGGGCGGCAAGATCTACGGCATCGAGCCCGGCTCAGGCGCCAATACGCAGATCAAGGCCATGATCACCAAGAACCAGTTCGGCCTGGGCAAATTCCAGCTGGTGGAGTCCAGCGAGGCCGGCATGCTCGCCGCGGTCGATCGCGCCGTGCGGCGCAAGGAAGCCGTGGTGTTCTTCGGTTGGGCGCCGCACCCGATGAACGTCAATGTGCAGATGACCTACCTCACCGGCAGCGACGACGCCCTGGGCCCGAACGAAGGCATGGCCACCGTGTGGACCGTCACCGCGCCAACCTACGCCCAGCAGTGCCCGAACGTAAGCCGGCTGCTGAGCAACCTGACCTTCAGCGCCGAGGACGAGAGCCGCATGATGCAACCGCTGCTCGACCACAAGGACGCCCTGGAATCGGCCAGGCAATGGCTGGCCGACCACCCGCAGGATAAGGACCGCTGGCTCGAAGGCGTGACCACCTTCGACGGCAAGCCGGCCGCCGACAACCTCAAACTCACCAGTAAATAACCGACCCGGACTCCCTCTGCGCAGCACCAACCGGCTGCGCAGCGACCCACCACGCCTGTAAGGAACCGCACCATGAACCACGACGTCATCATCACCTGCGCACTCACCGGTGCTGGCGACACGACCGCCAAGAGCCCGCACGTGCCGGTCACCCCGAAACAGATTGCCGCCGCCGCGGTGGAAGCGGCCAAGGCCGGCGCCACGGTGGTCCACTGCCATGTGCGCGACCCGCAGACCGGCAAGTTCAGCCGCGACGTGGCGCTGTACCGCGAAGTGATGGAGCGCATCCGCGAGGCGGACATCGACATTATCGTCAACCTCACCGCCGGCATGGGCGGCGACCTGGAGATCGGCGCCGGCGAGAACCCGATGGAGTTCGGCCCGAACACCGACCTGGTCGGCCCCCTGACCCGCCTGGCCCACGTCGAGGAACTGCTGCCGGAAATCTGCACCCTGGACTGCGGCACCCTGAACTTCGGCGACGGCGACACCATTTACGTGTCCACCCCGGCGCAACTGCGAGCCGGCGCCAAGCGCATCCAGGAACTGGGGGTCAAGGCCGAGCTGGAAATCTTCGACACCGGCCACCTGTGGTTCGCCAAGCAGATGATCAAGGAAGGCCTGCTGGACGACCCGCTGTTCCAGCTGTGCCTGGGCATTCCCTGGGGCGCGCCGGCCGACACCACCACCATGAAAGCCATGGTCGACAACCTGCCGCCGGACGCGGTCTGGGCCGGCTTCGGCATCGGCCGCATGCAGATGCCGATGGCCGCGCAAGCGGTGCTGCTGGGCGGCAACGTGCGGGTTGGCCTGGAAGACAACCTGTGGCTCGACAAGGGCGTGCTGGCGACCAACGGCCAACTGGTGGAGCGCGCCGGCGAGATCCTCAGCCGCCTGGGCGCCCGCGTCCTGACCCCGGCCGAGGGCCGGGCCAGGATGGGCCTGAAAAAGCGCGGATAACCGCCTCCGCCTTGTAGCCGCTGCCGAGCCCGCGAGGCTGCGCACGGCTGCAACGCAGTCGCCACAACGGCAACCGCGAGTTACCTGACACCCCGCGCCGTCCGGTTTTACGACGGCTTCGCCGCCGGACGCAGCCTCGCGTTGCTCGGCAGCGGCTACAGATACGCTCACCTTTAACCTTCAGGAAGTTGCCATGAGCTTTATCACCGAAATCAAAACCTTCGCCGCCCTGGGCAGCGGTGTCATCGGCAGCGGCTGGGTGTCCCGCGCCCTCGCCCATGGCCTGGACGTGGTGGCCTGGGACCCGGCGCCCGGCGCCGAGGCGGCCTTGCGCAAGCGCGTGGCCAATGCCTGGGGCGCCCTGGAGCAACAAGGCCTGGCACCGGGCGCCTCGCAGGACCGCCTGCGGTTCGTGGCGACCATCGAGGAGTGCGTGAAAGACGCCGATTTCATCCAGGAAAGCGCGCCGGAGCGCCTGGAGCTGAAACTCGACCTGCACGCCAAGATCAGCGCCGCGGCCAAGCCCGATGCGTTGATCGGCTCCAGCACCTCCGGCCTGTTGCCCAGCGAATTCTACGAGGGTTCGACCCACCCGGAACGCTGCGTGGTCGGCCACCCGTTCAACCCGGTGTACCTGCTGCCGCTGGTGGAAGTGGTCGGCGGCCGGAACACCGCGCCGGAGGCGATCCAGGCCGCGATCAAGGTCTACGAATCCCTCGGCATGCGCCCGCTGCACGTGCGCAAGGAAGTCCCGGGGTTTATCGCCGACCGTCTTCTGGAAGCGCTGTGGCGCGAGGCCCTGCACCTGGTCAACGATGGCGTGGCCACCACCGGCGAGATCGACGACGCGATCCGCTTCGGCGCCGGCCTGCGCTGGTCGTTCATGGGTACCTTCCTGACCTACACCCTGGCCGGGGGCGATGCCGGCATGCGCCACTTCATGGCCCAGTTCGGCCCGGCCCTCCAGCTGCCGTGGACCTACCTGCCGGCGCCGGAATTGACCGACAAGCTGATCGACGACGTGGTCGAAGGCACCACCGAGCAGCTCGGCACCCACAGCATTTCGGCCCTGGAGCGCTATCGTGACGACTGCCTGCTGGCCGTGCTCGACGCGGTGAAAGCCACCAAGGCCAAGCATGGCATGAGCTTCAGCGAGTAATTTCTGACGTTCCCTGTAGCCGCTGCCGTAGGCTGCGATCGGCTCCGAAGGAGACGCGCTCTTGCGGCCCTCGGAAGGCTCTTCGAGCCTTTTCGCAGCCTGCGGCAGCGGCTACAGGGTTTCAGCCCACCATTTTCGTGAGCCATGACATGCCCGCACTCACCACCTACAGCACCCGCATCAGCCCCGACTGGGTCGATTACAACGGCCACCTGCGGGACGCCTTCTACCTGCTGATTTTCAGCTACGCCACCGACGCCTTGATGGACCGTCTCGGCCTGGACAGCGACAACCGCGAAGCCAGCGGCCACTCGCTGTTCACCCTGGAGCTGCACCTCAATTACCTGCACGAGGTGAAGCTCGACACCGAGGTCGAGGTCCGCACGCAGATCATCGGCCACGACCGCAAACGCCTGCACCTGTACCACAGCCTGTACAAGATCGGCGACGACCTGGAGCTGGCCGGCAACGAACAGATGCTGCTCCACGTCGACCTCGCCGGCCCGCGTTCGGCGCCGTTCAGCGAAGCCGTCCTGCAACGTTTGCAGGCCATCGCCGCGGAACAAGCTGACCTCCCCGCCCCGGCCTGGATCGGTCGAGTGATAGCCCTGCCGCCGGAAAAATAAACACCCAAAAAAAGGAGCGCACCGTGAATACCGCCACCGCTTTTGCCGACTTTCGCCGTTATCCGTTGATCAGCGCGTTGACCGCCGTACAAGCCTTGGCGGACCGTGTTCAGGTGCAGTGGGCCGACGGCCGCGCCAGCCCCTTCCATCACCAGTGGCTGCGCGACAACTGCCCTTGTCCGCAGTGCGTCTACAGCGTGACCCGCGAGCAGGTGCTGGAGATCGTCGACGTCGCCGAAGAGCTCGCACCGACCGCCAGCCGCATCGACGCCCAGGGTTGCCTGAGCGTCGACTGGCAGGACGGCCACCAGAGCCGCTTCGACCCGGGCTGGCTGCGGGCCCACGCCTATGACGACGCCAGTCGCGCCGAACGCCGCGCGCGCCGCCCCCAGAGCCAGCTGTGGGACAGCCACCTGCCACTGCCGGTGTTCGACTACCAGGCGCTGCAGGACGATCCGCAGGCGCTGTTGCAATGGCTGCTGGCGCTGCGCGACGTCGGCCTTACCCAGGTCCGCGGCGTGCCCACCGAACCGGGTTCGCTGGCCGAGGTCGCGCGGCGCATTTCGTTTATCCGCGAGAGCAATTTCGGCGTGCTATTCAACGTGCAATCCAAGGCCGATGCCGACAGCAATGCCTACACCGCCTTCAACCTGCCGCTGCACACCGACCTGCCGACCCGCGAGCTGCAACCGGGCCTGCAATTCCTGCACTGCCTGGTGAACGACGCCGAGGGCGGCGAAAGCATCTTCGTCGACGGTTTCGCCATCGCCGACGCCCTGCGCCGCGAAGACCCCGAGGCATTCCGCGCGCTGTGCGAGATCCCCGTGGAGTTTCGCAACAAGGACCGCCACAGCGACTACCGCTGCCTGGCGCCGGTGATCGCCCTGAACGCGGTGGGCGAGGTCGCGGAGATCCGCATGGCCAACTTCCTGCGCGGGCCGTTCGAGGCCTCGGTGGACGACATGCCCCGGCTCTACCGCGCCTATCGACGCTTTATCGCCATGACCCGCGAAGCGCGCTTTCGCCTGGTCCGACGCCTCGCGCCCGGCGAGCTGTGGTGCTTCGACAACCGCCGTACCCTGCACGCGCGCAACGCCTTCGACCCCGCCAGCGGCGCGCGGCATTTCCAGGGTTGCTACATCGACCGCGACGAGCTGTTGTCGCGGATCCTGGTGTTGCAGCGTTAGACCGCGTCGCGTCAATCGCGAGCAAGCTCGCTCCTACAAGTTCGGCGGCGTTCGCGGAAACGACGGCGTACCCCTGCAGGAGCGAGCTTGCTCGCGAAAAAATGGCCCAGGCGCCACCTTTCTCCAGGCAAAAAAAGACCCCGGTCAAGCCGTGACAGGACCGGGGCTGAGGAGGGTTTCTGAGGAGCCGACACGAGGGTGACCAAACCTTCGATGACCGAGCTTGCGTCCAGTGTGCACAGTCGCCCATGCCGCAAGTTAGCCGAAAACGACCTGTTCATAGGCATCCCGGACATTGCGACAAATCGCCCTTGCCGACGGTCTGGACGGCTACCAGAATCGACCCACGACCACGCTCCCTGAACAAGGATAAGAGTCATGATGCACGCGGATCTGATTGACCAGGACGACCTGCTCGGCCAACTCCGGGCCCTGGGTTTCGAAATGCCGGCCGGCGCCACCGCCGACCAGGCCTGCGAGTGCGCGGTGCGCGGCTTGAGCGATGCCCGGGCCAAGGCCCTCAAGGGCATGGTCGAGCAGATGCTCACCGGTAACGCGACCATCCTCCCGGCCGTGCGCCAGGCCATCGACAAACAGCTGTTGCCGGCCCTGGCCCACTTCCAGAGCAGCCGCGCCTGAGCCTTCGCCGGGAGGCGCTCCCGGGGTAGAGTGCGGTTCTTCTGACAGGTGGAGCCGCTCCCATGATTCGTATCGAACCTTGCCAGTCGGCCCGTCAAGCGGGCTGGCTGGCGCTGCGCCAGGCACTCTGGCCGCATTGCCCGGCCCAGGAACACCAGGACGAAATCGCCGACCTTTTCAACAACCCGCAGCGCTATCTCAACCTGTTGGCCTACACCGCCGATGGCCTGCCCGTGGGGTTGGCCGAAGCCTCGTTGCGCCGCGACTACGTCAACGGCACCGAACATTCGCCGGTGGTGTTCCTGGAAGGTTTGTACGTCAGCGCCGAACAACGCCGCCAGGGCATTGCCGAGCGGCTGATCGAGGCCGTCGCCCACTGGGGACGCGAGCAAGGCTGCGTGGAGATGGCATCGGACACCGGCCTGGAAAACCTGGCGAGCCAGGCCGTGCACAAGGCGCTCGGTTTCGCGGAAACCGAGCGCGTCGTGTACTTCAAGAAAACCCTCTGACTACAGCCGGACGCTGGCGAAGGTCGATTCGTTGCGCGCCTGGCTCAGCGAGGACATCGGCCCGGCCAACACCAGCGCCTGCGGGATCGGCATCATCGCCACCTGCTGGGCAGTATTGGAACCCACGCGCTCGTCGCGCGGCGGAATGCCGAAGTATTCGCGGTAGCACTTGGAGAAGTGCGGCGTGGACACGAAGCCGCAGACCGAGGCCACTTCGATGATCGACATCGGCGTCTGCTTGAGCAATTGGCGGGCGCGGATCAGCCGCAGCTTCAGGTAGTAGCGCGACGGCGAGCAGTGCAGGTATTTCTGGAACAGCCTCTCCAGCTGCCGGCGCGACACCGAGACGTAGACCGCCAGTTCGTCGAGGTCGATCGGCTCTTCCAGGTTGGCTTCCATCAGCGCGACGATTTCCTGCAACTTCGGCTGGTTGGTGCCGAGCATGTGCTTGAGCGGCACGCGCTGGTGGTCCTGCTCGTTGCGGATACGCTCGTAGACGAACATTTCCGAGATCGCCGCCGACAGTTCGCGGCCGTGATCGCGGCTGATCAGATGCAGCATCATGTCCAGCGGCGCGGTGCCGCCGGAGCTGGTGAAACGGTTGCGGTCGAGGGTGAACAGGCGCGTGCTCATGGCCACCCGCGGGAAGGCTTCCTGCATCGAGGCCAGGCATTCCCAGTGCACGCTGCAATCGAAGCCGTCGAGCAGGCCGGCGCAGGCCAGGGCCCAGCTGCCGGTGCAGACCGCGCCGAGACGGCGCGACTGGCGCGCCTGGCTCTGCAGCCACGACACATGCTCGCGGGTCACGGTACGTTGAATGCCGATGCCGCCGCAGACGATCACGGTGTCCAGGGCAGGCGCTTTGTGCATGGAGGCGTCGGGGGTGATCTGCAGACCGTCGCTGGCCCAGACCTGGCCGCCGTCGGCGGTGAGGGTGCTCCAGCGATACAGCTCGCGGCCGGACAACTGGTTGGCCATGCGCAGCGGTTCGACCGCGGAAGCCAGGGAAATCAGCGTGAAATTGTCCAGCAGCAGAAAGCCGATGGATTGAGGCGCACGGTTCTGGGGCTGCGCCCCGGAGTTGAACGACGTCATCGCAGTATCTCCTCACACAAAGCGGGTGATGGCCTCAGGCGGAGGCTCTTGTTATTGCCATCGTTCTCACGTGGGAGACGGGCTTTGTGATGACAGAGCAATTGCCATGCCTAAAGTTGAATGGCCATTCAATAACTCCTGAAAACGACGTCGCGATGCGTCTATATAAGCCGCGCGCAATGTATGGGTTATAAGCGTCGAATCGTACGTAGGGAGCCCTGGCCCGGTGGCCGTGAGCAAATCGGTAGCACTTGTGGGAACGGCGAGGAACGTCCCGCGAAAAGAGTGTCACCGCAAGCACAGTCGGGCGCATCCCGAGAGCAGGCGAAAAACCTGACCGTTGCAGGCGGCGACTTGCCTGTTTGCGACGCGCCAAAAGGTGGCGCGGGTGTCGCTGGGTGTTCAATTTATGCGCAGCGGATTGGCGATGGCGGTGAACTATCCGACGTCATCGCGAGCAAGCTCGCTCCTACAGGTCTGCATTGCTCGCGATGGGCCGCGCAGCGGCCCTTAAAACCTCAACACTCGACCGCGCTGACCGCCAACCCGCCGCGGGAGGTTTCCTTGTATTTGTCGTGCATGTCGGCGCCGGTATCGCGCATGGTGCGGATCACCCGGTCCAGGGAAATGAAGTGCTGGCCGTCGCCGCGCAGGGCCATTTGCGCGGCGTTGATGGCTTTCACCGCGGCAATCGCGTTGCGCTCGATGCACGGCACCTGCACCAGGCCGCCGACCGGGTCGCAGGTCAGGCCGAGGTTATGCTCCAGGCCGATTTCCGCGGCGTTGCACAGTTGCTCCGGCGACGCGCCGAGGATCTCCGCCAACCCGGCGGCGGCCATCGCGCAGGCCGAGCCGACCTCGCCCTGGCAACCGACTTCGGCGCCGGAGATCGAGGCGTTCTTCTTGCACAGGATGCCCACCGCCGCCGCGCCGAGGAAGAAATCCACCACGTTGGCGTCGGTGACCTCTTCGCTGAAACGCATGAAGTAATGCAGCACCGCCGGAATGATCCCCGCCGCGCCGTTGGTCGGCGCCGTCACCATGCGCCCGCCGGCGGCGTTCTCTTCATTGACCGCCAGGGCGTACAGGTTGACCCACTCCATGGCGCTCAGGGTCGAGCCGATCACATTGGGTTTGTTCAATTCCTGCAAGCTGCGGTGCAGCTTGGCCGCGCGGCGCCGCACGTTCAGGCCGCCCGGCAAGATGCCTTCATGCTTCAGGCCATGCTCGACGCAGTCCTGCATGGCTTGCCAGAGCTTCATCAGGCCGCCGCGGATTTCCTCCTCCGAACGCCAGACCAACTCGTTGGCCATCATCAGCTCGGCCACCCGCAGGTTGTGCTTCTGGCACAGGCTCAACAGCTCCACGGCGCTGGAAAAGTCATAGGGCAATTCGGTGCGGTCCAGATCGACCACGCCGCTGCTGGCCTGGGCCTGGTCGACGACAAAACCGCCGCCCACGGAATAATAGGTATCGCGGTACAGCTCCCCGGCTTCGCCTTCGGCCACCAGGGTCATGGCGTTGGGGTGGAACGGCAGGTTCTCGTCGAGCAGCAGCATGTCGCGCGCCCAGACGAAAGGAATCGGCAGGCGGTTGTCGAGTTGCAGGGTGTCGGTTTCGCGCAGGGTCTGGATGCGGCTGCCGATCTGCGACGGGTCGATCGCGTCCGGCCATTCGCCCATCAAGCCCATGATCACCGCGCTGTCGCTGCCGTGACCGATGCCGGTCGCCGACAGCGAACCGTAGAGCCGGACCTCGACGCGCCGCACCTGCTCGAGCAGGCCTTTTTCGCCCAGCGCCCGGACGAACAACGCCGCGGCGCGCATGGGCCCGACGGTGTGCGAACTGGAGGGGCCGATGCCGATTTTGAACAGGTCGAAAACGCTGATTGCCATGACTGCAAGACTCCTCGATGAGCACACTCCGGGCGGCCAGGCGCCCGGTGACGGAGCTGCTACGCTCAAGCTGCAATCCGCCGAGATACGCGCATCATCCGGTTTTTGCGCGGTCGTTCGACGTCTCACACCGACTCACTCATGCCCACCAACGCCGTGGCCTGCCGACCTCCGGTTTCGGCCGTTTTTTTGCGGTTCAGAGGGGTAAAAAGTGCTGAAAAAAGCTGTAAGCGACCTCACCGACACTGGATGCGACCCTCCCTGTACTGGATACGACGCACCCTGTAGGCGACAGATTTTCACTGGTACATGATCAGTCTCGACTCGATTGCAAGGCACTGTGGTAGAGCTGTCCCACTCGCCCCAACCGCAATACTTATAAGTGCGGTCACACCGCCAGAAAACACCCAGGAGTCCACCCCATGAAAGGTTCCCCGTCGTTGTTGTTGGCCGCCATGCTGAGTCTGCCGTTTCTGGCGCACGCCGCAGAACCGGCACAGTGCAGTACCGTAAACTTCTCCGATGTCGGCTGGACCGACATCACTGTCACCACCGCGACCACCAGCGTCGTCCTCGAGGCACTGGGCTACAAGACCAAGACCACGATGATTTCCGTGCCGGTGACCTACAAGTCCCTGGCCGACGGCAAGAACATGGACGTGTTCCTCGGCAACTGGATGCCGACCATGGAAAACGACATCAAGCCCTACCGCGATGCCGGCACCGTGGCCACCCTGCGCGCCAACCTGGAAAACGCCAAGTACACCCTGGCGGTCCCGGAAGAGCTGTACAACAAGGGCCTGAAAGACTTCGCCGATATCGCCAAGTTCAAGAAGGAACTGGACGGCAAGATCTACGGCATCGAGCCGGGCAACGACGGCAACCGCATGATCCAGAGCATGATCGACAAGAACGCCTTCGGCCTCAAGGACGCCGGCTTCAAGGTGGTCGAGTCCAGCGAGGCCGGCATGCTCTCGCAAGTCGAACGCGCGCAACGGCGCAGCACCGCGGTGGTGTTCCTGGGCTGGGAACCGCACCCGATGAACACCCGCTTCAAGATGAAATACCTGACCGGCGGCGACGAGTTCTTCGGCCCGAACTACGGCCAGGCGACCATCTATACCAACACCCGCAAGGGCTACGCCGAGGAATGCAGCAACGTGGGCCAGTTGCTGAAGAACCTGTCGTTCACCCTGAACATGGAAAGCACCCTGATGGGCAACGTCCTGGACGACAAGATGAAGCCTGAAGCCGCCGCCAAGGCCTGGTTGCAGAAAAACCCCGAGGTACTCGATACCTGGCTCGCTGGCGTGACCACCATTGACGGAAAACCAGGCCTGGAGGCCGTGAAAGCCAAGCTGGCGCAGGCTAATTAAGTAACTCGCTTATGCCGGGCGGGCTTGCCCGCCCGGGCTGTTTATTCCTTGCATGCGGACGTTCAATACCATGCTTATTGATCAGAAAATCCCTCTAGGCCAGTACATCGCTGCCTTCGTCGAATGGTTGACGCAACACGGCGCCAACATTTTCGATGCGATCGCATCGACCCTGGAAACGATGATCCACGGCGTGACGTTTGCGCTGACCTGGTTCAACCCACTGGCCCTGATCGGCCTGATT
Source organism: Pseudomonas chlororaphis (assembly GCF_001921865.1). Taxonomy (GTDB): domain Bacteria; phylum Pseudomonadota; class Gammaproteobacteria; order Pseudomonadales; family Pseudomonadaceae; genus Aquipseudomonas; species Aquipseudomonas chlororaphis_D. The sequence goes on along the minus strand of NZ_MSCT01000025.1, from coordinate 195,622 downwards.
GCCTTGCTCGCGCACGTCATCCAACGCAAGTGGGGCCTGACGGTCTTCGTGATTGCTTCCTTCCTGCTGATCCTCAACCTGGGTTACTGGCAGGAAACCATGGAAACCCTGGCCCAAGTGCTGTTCGCCACCCTGGTCTGCGTGGTCATCGGCGTGCCGCTGGGCATCGTCGCCGCGCACAAGCCGATGTTCTACACCATGATGCGTCCGGTGCTCGATCTGATGCAGACCGTACCGACCTTCGTCTACCTCATTCCTACCCTGACCCTGTTCGGTCTGGGTGTGGTGCCCGGCCTGATCTCTACGGTGGTGTTCGCGATTGCCGCGCCCATCCGCCTGACCTACCTGGGTATCCGCGATGTTCCACAAGAGCTGATGGACGCCGGCAAAGCCTTTGGCTGCTCGCGCCGTCAGTTGTTGTCGCGCATCGAACTGCCCCACGCCATGCCGAGCATCGCCGCCGGTATCACCCAGTGCATCATGCTGTCGTTGTCGATGGTGGTGATCGCTGCCCTGGTGGGCGCCGACGGCCTGGGCAAACCCGTGGTCAACGCACTGAACACCGCCGATATCGCCCTGGGCTTCGAAGCAGGCCTGGCAATCGTCCTGCTGGCAATCATGCTCGACCGCATCTGCAAACAACCCGAAGGCAAAGTAGGGGGTGACGCATGAGCATAATCCGCTTCGATAACGTCGACGTTATCTTCTCCAAGGACCCACGCGAGGCGCTCAAGCTGCTGGACCAGGGCATGACCCGCAACGAGATCCTGAAAAAGACCGGGCTGATCGTCGGCGTGGAAAAGGCCAGCCTGGACATCGAGAAAGGCGAAATCTGCGTGCTGATGGGCCTCTCCGGCTCCGGCAAGTCGAGCCTGCTGCGTTGCATCAACGGCCTCAACACCGTCAGCCGCGGCAAGCTGTTCGTCGAGCATGAAGGCAAGCAGATCGATATCGCCTCCTGCACCCCGGCGGAACTGAAAATGATGCGTACCAAGCGCATCGCCATGGTGTTCCAGAAGTTCGCCCTGATGCCCTGGCTGACCGTTCGCGAAAACATCAGCTTCGGCCTGGAGATGCAGGGCCGTCCGGAGAAGGAACGGCGCAAGCTGGTGGACGAGAAACTCGAACTGGTGGGCCTGACCCAGTGGCGCAACAAGAAGCCCGACGAATTGTCCGGCGGCATGCAGCAACGGGTCGGCCTGGCCCGCGCCCTGGCGATGGACGCCGACATCCTGCTGATGGACGAACCCTTCTCGGCCCTCGATCCGCTGATCCGCCAGGGCCTGCAGGACGAACTGCTGGAACTGCAACGCAAGCTGAGCAAGACCATCGTGTTCGTCAGCCACGACCTGGACGAAGCCCTGAAACTGGGCAGCCGCATCGCCATCATGAAAGACGGCCGGATCATCCAGTACAGCAAGCCGGAAGAGATCGTGCTGAACCCGGCGGACGACTATGTGCGCACCTTCGTCGCCCATACCAACCCGCTCAACGTGCTCTGCGGCCGCAGCCTGATGCGTACCCTGGACAACTGCAAGCGCATCAACGGTTCGGTGTGCCTGGACCCGGGCGGCGACTCCTGGCTGGACCTGGCCGAAGGCAACACCATCAAGGGCGCGCGCCAGAACGGCGCCAGCCTCGACCTGCAGAACTGGGTGCCGGGCCAGGCGGTGGAAGGCCTGGGGCGCAAGCCGACCCTGGTGGACTCGAACATCGGCATGCGCGACGCGCTGCAGATCCGCTACCAGACCGGCAACAAACTGGTGCTGCACGACAACAACAAAGTGGTGGGGATTCTCGGCGACAGCGAGCTCTACCACGCGCTGCTCGGCAAGAACCTGGGCTGACAGCGACACGCAAACAAAAACGCCGCGACATCGATCGCGGCGTTTTGTTTATCGGGACCTGCAGGAGCCAGCTTGCTGGCGATGCAGGCACCGCGGTGGGCCAAGGATGACGCTTCGCAACGCGGTGCAGCAGGACTACACCGCATCCTTTACGCCTTAGCTATAAACCCGGCCAAGGAGCTGCCGATGGCTTTCGAACTGATCGAGCACGTCACGGGTGATCTGCTCTTGAGTGAAGCCCATCAAGTCGTATTCCTGGCTGCCGTTGTGCAGGTAGACCTCGGCACGGTAGTAGCGCGCACGCTCTTCCGGCACATCGGCCGATTCGCTCGGCGCCGCCAGGTAGCCGTCCAGGCTCACTTCATAGACAAACGGATTGCCCTCTTCCATCTCGATCCGCACGCCCATGCAGCGCTTGGACTTGCCGAGCAGGGTCTGCACGTCCAGGCCCTGGCTGCGCAACTGGGTCGCGGCTTCTTCCAGGGCAGGCGTCACGTGCTTGTCCATGAACCGCTGGACCACCGCCTGGGTCGGTTGCAGTTCCAGTTGGGTCAGGCGCTCGCTGAAACCGCGACGGCCGCGGGCCGCCAGTTCGGCCTGTTCCTGTTCGATCTGCGTGTCCTGGCGCATGGCCTTGTGCAGGCCGAACATGAAGCACACCAACACCACCGAGAACGGCAGGCCGGCCAGCACCACCATGGTCTGCATGGCCTCGAAGTTACCGGCGAACAGCAAGCCGATGGTCACCAGGGTGATCACCGCCGACCAGAAGATCCGCAGCCAGTGCGGGGCGTCTTCGTCGACGTTGCCGCCCTTGCAGGAAAGGTTGGCCATCATCACCGCGCCGGAGTCGGCCGGGGTCAGGAACAGCACGAAACCGACGAAAATCGACACGCCGATCACCACTTTCGACGCCGGGTAATGATCCAGCAACTGGTAGATCGCCATGGACGGCTGCTCCAGCGCCGTCTTGCCGAGTTCCACCGCGCCGTGGTTCATCACCAGGTCCAGGGCCGAGTTGCCGAACACCGACAGCCAGGCCAGGGTGAAGCCCAGCGGAATCAACAGCACGCCGGCCACCAGTTCGCGCACGGTACGGCCACGGGAAATACGCGCGATGAACATGCCCACGAATGGCGCCCAGGAAATCCACCAGGCCCAGTAGAACAGGGTCCACAGGCCCAGCCAGCGGTCGGACTTGGCGCTGTCGCCTTCGTACACATAGAGGTCGAAAGTCTTGAGCACCACGCCGTTGAGGTAGTCGCCGACGTTCTGCACGAAACCGTTGAGCAGGTGCAGGGTCGGACCGAACAACAGCACGAAGATCAGCAGGCCGCTGAACAGCACGATGTTCAGGTTGGACAGGCGGCGGATACCGTTTTCCACGCCGGATACCGCGGCGATGGTGGCCACGGTGCTCATGACGATGATCACGATCAGCAGGTTGGTGTTGCTGTGTTCCATGCCGAACAGGTTTTCCAGGCCGGACGACACCTGCATCGAGCCGATGCCCAGGTTGGTCACCAGGCCCAGCAGGGTCACGAACATGCCGAAGCCGTCCACCGCGTGGCCGGCCGCGCCCTTGACCCAGCGCTCGCCCACCAGCGGATACAGCGCCGAACGCAACGCCAGCGGCTGGTTGTGGCGATAGGCGAAGTAGGCCACGGCCAGGCCGACCAGGGCGTAGATCGCCCAGCCATGCAGGCCCCAGTGCAGGAACGTCAGTTGCAACGCCTGGCGCGCTGCCAGGTTGCTGCCCGGCACGCCTTCAGGCGGGTTGAAATAGTGGTCCAACGGTTCGGAAGCACCGAAGTACAGCAGCGAGATACCGATACCGGACGAAAACAGCATGCCGGCCCAGGCGCCATAGCTGAAATCCGGGGTGTCTTGCTTGGTCCCCAGCTTGAGCTTGCCGTAGGAGGAAAACGCCAGCCCGACGACGAATACCAGGTAGGCGGCGATCACCACCATGTAGTACCAGCCGAAGCTGCGGGACAGCCAGGCCTGGGCAATGCCGAGCAATCTGCCGGCTTCTTGCGGGGCGGCGATCAGGATGGCAGTCAGCAGCAGGATCAACGCGGTCGAGGTGTAGAACACCCAACCGTTGACCCGCACCTTTTCCGGTGGGGTCTTTATAAGAGAGGCAGAACTCATGGCACAGATGCTCCAGGCAGTGCGAGAGAAGAACGCAAGGCAATGCTCCACCCGACCAATCGGTTAGTTGGCAGCCGACCGACGGGTGATATAAAGACACCCCGAAAAAAGCCCGAACCTGCAGAAGCTGCGTTGAGAACCAGCGTCGAAGGCCTGGTGCAAACATGCAGTTCGTCACCCGGCCTTAAGCGTCTTGCCCATTCAACACATCCGTCCTCACTGGTTCACGCCATGCCCTGCTTGGGTTTCAGGCTTTTTCGGAGGTCGCTTTTCCGCCATCTACATGCAGGAAGGACCTGGAGGCAGCGACGATTTGTCGCAGATCTTATTCTTTGTTGATTGAACGTTCAATCAAAACAAAATAGACTGGCCCTCACGCCGGTAGCCGTTTCACGACTGCCGGCAGGCCTAAGGAGATGTGCAAGATGCCCAAGGTCGGTATGCAACCCATACGCCGCCAGCAGTTGATCGAAGCCACGTTGCAGGCGGTCGACCAGGTCGGAATGGGAGACGCCAGCATTGCGCTGATCGCCCGTTTGGCCGGTGTCTCGAACGGCATCATCAGTCACTACTTTCAGGACAAGAACGGCCTGATCGCAGCGACGATGGGTTACATCATGAGCATGCTCAACGAAGGCGTCAGAGCACGCCGCCAGGCCCTCACGGACGACAGCCCGCGCGCTCACCTGAAAGTGATCATCGAGGGCAACTTCGATGCCAGCCAGGTGAACGGCCCGGCAATGAAAACCTGGTTGGCTTTCTGGGCTTCCAGCATGCACCAGCCCGATTTGCACAGGTTGCAGCGGATCAACGACCACCGCTTGTATTCCAACCTGTGTTGCCAGTTCCGCCGCGTCCTGCCGCTCTACCATGCGCGCAAGGCAGCCCGCGGCCTGGCGGCTTTGATCGATGGCTTGTGGCTGCGTGGCGCCCTGTCGGGTGATGCATTCGACACCGACCAGGCGATACGGATTGCTTACGAATACATGGATCTTCAATTGGCTAAGCAAGAGCGCACCGGCACGAATGCATAGCCAGCAACATTAATAACTACGTGGCTTGAAAACGTAGCGAGCGAAGGTTTCCACGCAGCATCAGGTGCGTGCCCTGCCCGCCATCGTTATCAGCCCGCCACACTCATGCACTTGCGAGGACTTTATGGCCCGTTTCGAACTGCAAAAACTCTACATTGACGGCGGCTACACCGACGCTGGCAGCGACGCCACCTTCGAGGCCATCAACCCGGCCAACGGCGAAGTTCTCGCACAAGTGCAGCGTGCGACCAAGGAAGACGTGGAACGCGCCGTCGTCAGCGCCGAAAAAGGCCAGAAAATCTGGGCCGCCATGACCGCCATGGAGCGCTCGCGCATCCTGCGTCGCGCCGTGGACATCCTGCGCGAGCGCAACGACGAGCTGGCCGCCCTGGAAACCCTGGACACCGGCAAGGCCTACTCCGAAACCCGTTATGTCGACATCGTCACTGGCGCCGACGTCCTGGAATACTACGCAGGCCTGGTACCGGCCATCGAAGGCGAGCAGATCCCGCTGCGCACCACCTCGTTCGTCTACACCCGTCGCGAGCCCCTGGGCGTGGTCGCCGGTATCGGCGCGTGGAACTACCCGATCCAGATCGCCTTGTGGAAATCCGCGCCAGCCCTGGCGGCCGGCAACGCGATGATCTTCAAGCCAAGCGAAGTGACTTCGCTGACCACCCTGAAACTGGCCGAGATCTACACCGAGGCTGGTGTTCCGGCTGGCGTGTTCAACGTCCTGACCGGCAGCGGCCGTGAAGTCGGCACCTGGCTGACCGAGCACCCGCGCATCGAGAAAGTCTCGTTCACCGGCGGCACCGACACCGGCAAGAAAGTCATGGCCAGCGCTTCCAGCTCCTCGCTCAAAGACGTGACCATGGAACTGGGCGGCAAGTCGCCGCTGATCATCTTCGACGACGCCGACCTGGACCGCGCCGCCGACACCGCGATGATGGCCAACTTCTACAGCTCCGGCCAAGTCTGCACCAATGGCACCCGCGTGTTCGTGCCGAGCCATCTGAAAGCTGCTTTCGAAGCCAAGATCGCCGAGCGCGTCGCGCGCATCCGTATCGGTAACCCGGAAGACGAAAACACCAACTTCGGCCCGCTGGTCAGCTTCGCCCACATGGAAAGCGTGCTGGGCTACATCGCCAAGGGCAAGGAAGAAGGCGCCCGCCTGCTGTGCGGCGGCGAACGCCTGACCGACGGCGCATTCGGCAAGGGCGCGTTCGTCGCGCCGACCGTGTTCACCGATTGCACCGACGAGATGACCATCGTTCGTGAAGAAATCTTCGGCCCGGTCATGGCCATCCTGACCTACGAAACCGAAGAAGAAGTAATCCGTCGCGCCAACGACACCGACTTCGGTCTGGCCGCCGGTGTAGTGACCACGGATCTGAACCGCGCGCACCGCGTGATTCATCAGCTCGAAGCCGGTATCTGCTGGATCAACGCCTGGGGCGAATCCGACGCCAAGATGCCGGTGGGCGGCTACAAGCAGTCGGGTGTCGGCCGTGAGAACGGCATCAGTTCGCTGAACAACTTCACCCGCATCAAATCGGTACAGGTCGAGCTGGGCGACTACGCCTCGGTGTTCTAAGGCAAAACTCGCTTTGCCTGCGAGGCCGCCTTCGCGGGCAAGCCTCGCTCCTACAAGGACAGTGTATGACCTGCAGGAGCGAGGCTCGCCCGCGATCGAGTGCGCAGCACTCGTCATGGCCAGACCTGACCAACTTCAAAGAGGGTGCATTCAATGTCCCAAGAATACGATTACATCATCATCGGTGCCGGCTCCGCCGGTAACACCCTGGCGACCCGTCTGACCGAAGACGCCGGCGTCACCGTACTGCTGCTCGAAGCAGGCGGCCCGGACTACCGTTTCGACTTCCGTACCCAGATGCCAGCCGCCCTGGCGTTCCCGCTGCAGGGCCGTCGCTACAACTGGGCCTACGAAACCGATCCTGAGCCGCACATGGACGGCCGCCGGATGGAATGCGGTCGCGGCAAGGGCCTGGGCGGCTCCTCGCTGATCAACGGCATGTGCTACATCCGCGGCAACGCCATGGACTACGACGGTTGGGCAAAACTGCCAGGCCTGGAAGACTGGACCTACCTGGACTGCCTGCCGTACTTCCGCAAGGCGGAAACCCGCGACATCGGCCCGAACGACTACCACGGCGGCGAAGGCCCGGTCAGCGTGACCACGCCGAAAGCGGGCAACAACCCGCTGTTCCACGCCATGGTCGAAGCCGGTGTGCAAGCCGGTTACCCGCGTACCGAAGACCTCAACGGCTACCAGCAGGAAGGTTTCGGCCCGATGGACCGTACCGTGACGCCTAAAGGCCGTCGCGCCAGTACCGCTCGCGGTTACCTCGACGTGGCGAAAAAGCGCTCGACCCTGAGCATCGTCACCCACGCCCTGACCGACAAGATCCTGTTCGACGGCAAGCGCGCCGTCGGCGTGCGTTATCTGGTCGGCTCCGCCGAAGAGCGCGTCGAAGCCCGTGCACGCAAGGAAGTCCTGGTGTGCAGCGGCGCCATCGCTTCGCCGCAACTGCTGCAACGCTCCGGCGTCGGCCCGGCCAAGCTCCTGGAAAGCCTGGACATCCCGGTGGTCCACGACCTGCCGGGCGTCGGCGAAAACCTGCAAGACCACCTGGAGCTGTACCTGCAATACGCCTGCACCCAGCCGGTCTCGCTGTACCCGTCGCTGCTCTGGTACAACCAGCCGGCCATCGGTGCCGAGTGGCTGTTCAACGGCACCGGCATCGGCGCCAGCAACCAGTTCGAAGCCGGCGGTTTCATCCGCACTCGCGAAGAGTTCGAATGGCCGAACATCCAGTATCACTTCCTGCCGGTGGCGATTAACTACAACGGCAGCAACGGTGTACAAGAACACGGCTTCCAGGCGCACATGGGTTCCATGCGTTCGCCGAGCCGCGGTCGCGTGCAACTGAAGTCGAAGAACCCGCGGGACTACCCGAGCATCCTCTTCAACTACATGGCCACCGAGCAGGACTGGCAGGAATTCCGCGACGGCATCCGCCTGACCCGGGAAATCATGCAGCAACCGGCACTGGACCAGTACCGCGGCCGCGAAATCAGCCCGGGCATCGAAGTGCAAACCGACGAACAACTGGACAAGTTCATCCGCGAGCACGCCGAAACCGCGTTCCACCCGTCCTGCTCGTGCAAGATGGGCACCGACGAGATGGCGGTAGTGGATGGCGAAGGCCGCGTGCATGGCATGCAGGGCCTGCGGGTGGTCGATGCGTCGATCATGCCGATCATCACCACCGGCAACCTGAACGCGCCGACGATCATGATGGCCGAGAAAATCGCCGACAAGATCCGCGGCCGCCAGCCGCTGCCACGCAGCAAGGCGCCGTACTACGTGGCGGGCGAAGCCCCGGTACGCGGCAAGCCGGTGCGTGAAGTGAGCGCCACCGCGCAGTAAGCCAAGACGGCGCCGATCGCAACGATCGGCGCCGTTTTACTGTCCGGGCCAGCGCTACACATTTCCTACATTCCCCTCCCCATCCGCGCTTGATACCACCCGCCGCACAGGCCTAATCTAGGCGCCTGCCAATGCTCCGCGGCACCCATTTCTTTCGCTTCGTTTCCGGCCTGTATCGAGCCCTTCGTGCTTTATCGCGAGCCAGCTCGCTCCTACAAAGCTGGCTGGCGACAAGGCCCTCGAAAGCGACGCTGTTCACATGGAGGTTCCCCGCATGTTCGATTTCCACCCCCAGCTCAAGCAGCGCTTCGCTGCCTTGCGCACGGGCGCCGAATTCTTTTCCTTGCGCTACGTGCGCGAGTCCGGCCAGTACCTGTCGGTACGCAAGAACGTGGCGGAGCCGCCGAGCCTGAGCCGCGACGAAGGCGCGATGCTGACCGTGCGGGTCAAGGGCGTCGAAGCGTACGCCGCGACCAACGACCTGTCGCAACATGGCCTGCAGACGGCGCTGGAGCGCGCCGAGCAACAGGCCCGGCTGATTGCCGCCCACGCCCTGCTCGACCTGCGCCAGCAGGCGGTCTCCAGCGACCGCGGCGATTATTTTTCGCCCAACCTCGAACAGCCCTTTCCGTCCCTGAGCGACTGCTACCAATTGCTCGGCGACGAGTCGGCGGCGGTGCCCAAGGACGAGCGGCTGGTGAACTGGCAGGTCAGCATCGGCCTCACCCAGGTCGAGCAGATCTACCTCAACAGCGCCGGCGCCGAACTGCGCCAGGCCCAGCGCTTCGTCTACCCGGGCCTGGACGTCACTGCCTACGACGGCAATGACAGCCAGACCCGCAGCCTGGGCCGCGAGAACTTCGGCCAGCAGGGCGGCGCCGACGTGATCAGCCGTTGCGGGCTGATCGGCTCCGCTCCCCAGGTCGCCGACCAGGCGCTGCAACTGCTGCTGGCGCCCAACACCCCGCAAGGCGCGCGCGACCTGCTGTTGATGCCCGACCAGATGATGCTGCAAATCCACGAGTCCATCGGCCATCCGCTGGAACTGGACCGCATCCTCGGCGACGAGCGCAATTACGCCGGCACCAGCTTTGTCAAACGCAGTGACTTCGGCAACCTGCAATACGGCTCCAGCCTGCTCAACGTGACCTTCGACCCGGACATTCCCGAGCAACTGGCCAGCTACCGCCATGACGACGACGGCACGCCCGCCAGCAAGCAATTCCTGATCAAGCAGGGCCTGCTGCTGCGTCCGCTGGGCGGCGCGCTCTCGCAGTTCCGCGCCGACCTCGACGGCGTGGCCAACAGCCGCGCCTGCAGCTGGAACCGTCCGCCCATCGACCGCATGGCCAACCTCAACATCGAGCCCGGCGACCAGCCGCTGGCGCAGCTGATTGGCGGCATCGAGCACGGCATCCTGATGTCCACCAACCGCTCCTGGTCCATCGACGACGCGCGCAACAAATTCCAGTTCGGCTGCGAATGGGGCCAGTTGATCGAGAACGGCGAACTCAAGGGCGTGGTGAAGAACCCCAACTACCGGGCGATTTCCGCGCACTTCTGGAAAAGCCTCAGCGCCGTCGGCGACGCCAGCACCTTCAAGGTGCTGGGCACGCCGAACTGCGGCAAAGGCGAACCGAACCAGGTGATCCGCGTCGGCCATGCCTCGCCGGCCTGTGTTTTCAGCAATGTCGATGTATTTGGAGGAGACGCCTGATGAGTACGTCCATGAGTCAGGCCGAGCAGTTCAAGGCGCTGGTGCAGTGGCTGGGCGACGCCGTGCGCGAACCCGAGCAATTCACCCTGAGCTACGCCGCCGAATCCTCGCAGTTCATCCGCTTCAACCACGCCAAGGTGCGCCAGGCCGGGCAAGTGCAGCAAGCCAGCCTCGACCTCAAGCTGATCGATGACGGACGCCATGCCGACCTCGCCATCACCCTCGCCGGCGATCCGCAGGTCGATGTCCAGCGCCTGGCCGAAGGCCTGCAACAGTTGCGCGAAACCCTGCCGCTGCTGCCCCGCGACCCGTACCTGCAGCTCAACCACAACGGCTGGAAAACCCATGATGTACAGGAACAGCCGCTGCCGCCCAGCGAGCAGGTAGTGGCCGAAATCGCCACGGCCGCCGCCGGCCTGGACCTGGTGGGGTTCTACGCCGCCGGCCCGATCAGCCGGGGCTTCGCCAGCTCCTCTGGGGCATTTGGCTGGCATCAGGCCAACAGCTTCAATTTCGATTTCAGCCTGTTCCACGACAACGGCCAGGCCGTGAAGGCCAGCTACGCCGGGCACCAATGGAGCAGCGACGGCCTGGCCCAGCGCTTGCGCCAGGCCCGCGAGCAGCTGGAATTCCTCGGGCGGCCGCTGCGCACCCTGGCGCCCGGGCACTATCGCGCCTACCTGGCACCAGCGGCCCTGGAAGAAATCGTCGGCATGCTCAGTTGGGGCGGTTTTTCCGCCCAGGCCATCGCCAGCAAGCACAGCCCGTTGCAGAAACTCTATGCCGGTGATGCCCGCCTGAGCCCCATGGTGGCGCTGGACGAACAGGTCAGCGGCTCGTTGAGCCCGGCGTTTTCCGACGAGGGTTACCCGCGCAGTGATCTGTCGCTGATCGCCGGCGGCGTGGCCCAGGGGCAACTGATCAACTCCCGCAGCGCCGCCGAATACGGCCTGGCGACCAATGGCGCAAGCAGCGGCGAATACCCCACCGCCTTGAACATGGCGGCCGGGCAGTTGTCGCAGCAAGACATCCTCAAGCAACTGGGCACCGGCCTGTACATCAGCAACCTGTGGTACCTGAACTACTCGGACCAGCCGGCGGCGCGCCTGACCGGCATGACCCGCTTCGCCACTTTCTGGGTGGAGAACGGCGAGATCCAGGCACCGGTCAGCACCATGCGTTTCGACGACAGCGTCTACAGCCTGCTGGGTTCGCACCTGGAAGGCCTGACCCGGGAGCGCGAACTGCTGCTGTCGGCCAGCACCTACAGCCAGCGCCAGACGGCTTCGGCGCAACTGCCGGGGGCGCTGGTGAGCCGGCTGACGCTGACCTTGTAGGAGCGCAGCTTGCTCGCGATGGCGGCGTTAGCTTCAGCCTCGATGCTGGCTGTTCGGACGCTATCGCGAGCAAGCTCGCTCCTACAGCAACAGGGGTACGTGTTCATAACGAGAAAGAGGTCCCATGCCCAACCGTGCCGAGCTTGACGCCACCACCGCCCGCTCGCTGCCCTGGGTGGTGGCCATCGCCTTTTTCATGCAATCCCTCGACGGGACCATCCTCAACACCGCCCTGCCGGCCATGGCCCGTGACCTGGCGGAAGATCCGTTGCGCATGCAGGGCGTGGTCATCGCCTACATGCTCACCGTGGCGTTGCTGATCCCGGCGTCGGGCTGGATCGCCGACCGCTTCGGCACCAAGAAGATCTTCTTCGGCGCCATCCTGCTGTTCAGCATTGGCTCGTTGCTCTGCGCGCTGTCCAACTCCCTGGGCCTGCTGGTCGGCGCCCGGGTGATCCAGGGCCTGGGCGGCGCCCTGATGCTGCCGGTGGGGCGGCTGGTGGTGCTGCGCGCCTACCCGCGTTCGGAGCTGGTGCGGATCATGGGCTTCATCACCATTCCCGGGCTGCTCGGCCCGTTGCTCGGCCCGACCATGGGCGGCTGGATGGTGCAGTACCTGTCCTGGCACTGGATCTTCCTGATCAACCTGCCGGTGGGCGCCATCGGCTGCTACGCGGTGTGGCGCTTCATTCCCGACCTGCGCGGCAGCGAGCGCACGCGGTTCGACGGCCTGGGCTTCTTGCTGTTCGGCGCGGCCATGGTGCTGATCACGATTGCCATGGAGGGCCTGGGCGAACTGCACCTGCCGCACCTGCGGGTGATGTTGCTGCTGTTCGGCGGCCTGGCCTGCCTGGCCGCCTACTGGCTGCGGGCCGGGCATATCGACAACCCGCTGTTCGCGCCTTCGCTGTTCAAGGTGCGGACCTTTGCCGTGGGCATCCTCGGCAACCTGTTCGCCCGCCTCGGCAGCGGCGCCTTGCCGTTCCTCGTGCCCCTGCTGTTGCAGGTCGCCCTCGGCTACACGCCGTCCCAGGCCGGGATGAGCATGCTGCCGCTGGCGGCCGCGGCGATGCTCGCCAAATCCATCGCCCGCCCGCTGATCGAGCGCCTGGGCTACCGCATCGTCCTCACCGGCAACACCCTGGCGCTGGGGATCATGCTCGCCAGCATGGGCCTGGTCACGCAGCAGACGCCCTACCCGCTGCTGCTGGGCATGCTGGCGGTGCTGGGGGCGATCAACTCGCTGCAATTCACGGCGATGAACACCGTGACCCTGATCGACCTCGACGACGCAGCCGCCAGCAGCGGCAACAGCCTGCTGTCGGTGGTCGCGCAACTGTCCCTGAGCCTCGGGGTGGCCTGCGCCGGCGCGTTGCTCGGCGGCTTCACCGCCGAAGCCGGCAACGACGGCGTGAATACCGTGCTCGGTGCTTTCCAGCTGACCTTCCTCACCGTGGGCATCATGGCGATGCTGGCGGCGGCGATCTTCCTGCAACTGTCGCCCAAGGACGGCCGGCGGGCGAAGAAGGTCCAGGAGCAGCACATCGAACACTGACGCCCCCCTGTAGGAGGTACGTGGGCGGCGGTGCTTTCTGGCTACTTTTCGTCCAGAAATTGCAGGTTGAGGGAGCGGGACTGATACACTGCGCGACATTTTGTTTTGCAGGCCCGTCCCGTGACCACCATCGCCACCGCTTTTAATACTTTGCCGCTGTCCGCCGCCATGCTGGCTAACCTCGACTCACTCGGTTACGCCCAGATGACGCCGGTCCAGGCGCAAAGCTTGCCGGTGATCCTCAAGGGCATGGACCTGATCGCCCAGGCCAAGACCGGCAGCGGCAAGACCGCTGCGTTTGGCATCGGCCTGTTGAACCCGATCAACCCGCGCTACTTCGGTTGCCAGGCGCTGGTGATCTGCCCGACCCGTGAGCTGGCCGACCAGGTGGCCAAGGAAATCCGTCGCCTGGCCCGCGCCGAAGACAACATCAAGGTCCTGACCCTGTGCGGCGGCGTGTCCTTCGGCCCGCAGATCGCCTCGCTGGAACACGGTGCGCACATCATCGTCGGCACCCCGGGCCGCCTGTCCCAGCACCTGCGCAAGGGCTCGCTGAAACTCGACGGCCTCAACACCCTGGTCCTCGACGAAGCCGACCGCATGCTCGACATGGGCTTCTACGACCCGATCGAAGAAATCATCGCCTACACCCCCGAGCGCCGGCAGACCCTGCTGTTCTCCGCCACCTACCCGGTGGGCATCAAGCAACTGGCCTCGAAATTCATGCGCGACCCGCAGCAGGTGAAAGCCGAAGCCCTGCACGCCGACAGCGAGATCGAGCAGCGTTTCTACGAGATCTCGCCGGACGAGCGCATCGACGCGGTGGTCAAGGTGCTGAACCACTTCCGCCCGCAATCCTGCGTGGCCTTCTGCTTCACCAAGCAGCAGGTCCAGGACACCGTCGACCACCTGACCGCCAAGGGCATGTCCGCCGTGGGCCTGCATGGCGACCTGGAACAGCGCGACCGCGACCAGGTGCTGGCGATGTTCGCCAACCGCAGCACCTCGGTGCTGGTGGCCACCGACGTGGCCGCCCGCGGCTTGGACATCGATGCCCTGGACATGGTGATCAACGTCGAACTGGCGCGGGACTCGGAAATCCACATCCACCGCGTCGGCCGCACCGGCCGCGCCGGCGAGAAAGGCCTGGCCGTCAGCCTGGTGGCGCCATCCGAAGCGCACCGCGCCCAGGCCATCGAGCAGTTGCAGAAGGCGCCGTTGAACTGGGAACAGATCGACAGCCTGAAATCCCAGGGCGGCGGCCCGCTGCTGCCGGCCATGAGCACCCTGTGCATTGCCGCCGGGCGCAAGGACAAGGTGCGCCCGGGCGACATCCTCGGCGCCCTGACCGGCGACGCCGGCATCCCCGGTGCCCAGGTCGGCAAGATCGCGATTTTCGATTTCCAGGCCTATGTCGCCGTCGACCGCGCCATTGCCAAGCAGGCCCTGCAACGCCTGAACAGTGGCAAGATCAAGGGTCGTTCGCTGCGCGTACGCATCCTGTAATACCGCCGCGGCCAATTCCTGCTCTGGTAGGAGCGAGGCTTGCCCGCGATCGAGGCACCGCGGTCTGTCAGGCATGACCGCGTTATCGTTCATCGCGGGCAAGCCTCGCTCCTACGGGAACGGGGTCGCCTCGAAACTTTGTGTGAGGACACCGTTTTGCGCTCTACCGAAGTCGTGATCATTGGCGCTGGCGCCGCAGGGTTGATGTGCGCGCTGACCGCGGCCGGCCGGGGGCGCCAGGTCATGCTGCTGGACCACGCCAACAAGGCCGGCAAGAAGATCCTCATGTCCGGCGGCGGGCGCTGCAACTTCACCAATATGTATACCGAGCCAGCCAACTTCCTCTCGCAGAACGCGCACTTCTGCAAGTCGGCCCTGGCCCGCTACACCCAGTGGGATTTCATCGGCCTGGTGGCCAAGCACGGCGTGCCATACCACGAGAAAAAACTCGGCCAGCTGTTCTGCGACAACAAGTCCAGCGACATCCTCGGCATGCTCCTCGACGAATGCGAACAGGTCGGCGTCCAACTGCACCTGGACACCTCGATCCAGCAGATCGAGAAGCTCGACCCCGGCTACCTGCTGGAAACCACCCTCGGCCAGCTGAAGTGCCAATCCCTGGTGATCGCCACCGGCGGCCTGTCGATCCCGACCCTGGGCGCTACCGGCTTCGGCTATCAAGTGGCCAAGCAGTTCGGCCATGAATTGTTGCCAACCCGCGCCGGGCTGGTGCCGTTCACCATTACCGACCAGCTCAAGGAGTTGTGTGGCGAGCTCTCCGGGACCTCGGTGGATTGCCTGGTGAGCTGCAACGACATGAGCTTTCGCGAGAACATCCTGTTCACCCACCGCGGGCTGAGCGGCCCGGCGATCCTGCAGATTTCCTCGTACTGGCAACCCGGCGACACGGTCGAGATCAACCTGCTGCCGGACCACGATGTGCCGGGCTGGCTGCAACAGCAGCAGGCCGAACGCCCCAACAGCGAGCTGAAAACCCTGCTCGGCGAAATCTTCACCAAGAAAATGGCCAACCTGCTGGCCGACAACTGGTTCGTCTCCAAGCCGATGAAGCAGTACACCCACGCCGAGCTGGCGGACATTGCCGACAAGCTGGCGAGCTGGCAACTGGTGCCCGCCGGCACCGAAGGCTACCGCACCGCCGAGGTCACCCTGGGCGGCGTCGATACCCGCGAGGTGTCGTCCAAGACCATGGAATCGCTGAAAAGCCCGGGGCTGTATTTCATCGGCGAAGTGCTGGACGTCACCGGCCACCTGGGCGGCTTCAACTTCCAGTGGGCCTGGGCCTCCGGCTACGCGGCCGCGCAGTACGCCTGAGCCCGTCGATAAAACTGTAGGAGCGAGCTTGCTCGCGCCTACAGTTTTAGGGATCCGGCAGAGGATTTGTGAACAGCCCCCCGCGCTCAAGGAACAGAATTTGCTGGCAGATGTGACGCCCCCATTGCGCGGTCGTCAATACTGGCTCAATTTAGCGGCATCGCCCCGGAAGGCCTTTCTCACTTCATGTCCTCGACCACCTTTCGCCAGTCCCTGCGGCGCCTCTGGGCGCTGGATAAATTCAGCTACAGCGTGCGGGTGTTCATCGCCCTGACCGGCAGCATGGCGCTGTGCTGGTACCAGGACGAAATGACGTTGCTGATCCCGTTGTTCCTGGGGATCATCGCCAGCGCCCTGGCCGAGACCGACGACAGCTGGCAAGGCCGGATCAATGCCCTGGCCGTGACCCTGGTGTGTTTCAGCGTCGCCGCCCTGTCCGTCGAACTGCTGTTCCCCTACCCCTGGATCTTCATCATCGCCCTGGCCCTGGCGAGCTTCGGCCTGACCATGCTCGGCGCCCTGGGCGAACGCTATGGGGCGATTGCCTCGGCGACCCTGATCCTGTCGGTCTACACCATGATCGGCGTGGACCAGCGCGGCGGCGCGGTCACCGACTTCTGGCACGAGCCGCTGCTGCTGGTGGCCGGCGCCGCCTGGTACGGCCTGCTGTCGGTGCTGTGGCAAGCGCTGTTTTCCAACCAGCCGGTGCAGCAGAGCCTGGCGCGGCTGTTCCGCGAGCTGGGTTACTACCTCAAGCTCAAGTCGTCGCTGTTCGAGCCGATCCGCCAACTGGACGTGGAAGCCCGCCGCCTGGAGCTGGCCCAGCAGAACGGCAAGGTGGTGGCAGCCCTGAACACCGCCAAGGAGATCATCCTGCACCGGGTCGGCAACGGCCGCCCGGGCTCGAAAGTCAGCCGCTACCTGAAGCTGTATTTCCTCGCCCAGGACATCCACGAACGCGCCAGCTCGTCCCACTACCCCTACAACGCCCTGACCGACGCGTTCTTCCACAGCGACGTGCTGTTCCGTTGCCAGCGCCTGCTGCGCCAGCAAGGCAAGGCCTGCCGGGCCCTGGGCGAATCCATCCAGTTGCGCCAGCCATTCGTCTACGACGCCGGTTTCGCCGAGGCCCTGAGCGACCTGCACGCCTCCCTGGAACACCTGCGCATCCAGAGCAACCCGGCCTGGCGCGGCCTGCTGCGTTCGCTGCGGGCGCTGGCCGCCAACCTCGGCACCCTCGACCGCCTGCTCAGCGACGCGAGCAACCCCGACGCCCTCGCCGACGCCACCGACAGCAGCCTGCTGGACCGTTCGCCGCGCAACCTCAGGGACGTCTGGACCCGCCTGCGCACCCAGCTGACGCCGACGTCGCTGCTGTTCCGCCACGCCCTGCGCCTGCCCCTGGCGCTGACCGTCGGCTACGGCATGGTGCATTTGATCCACCCGTCCCAGGGCTACTGGATCATTCTCACCACGCTGTTCGTCTGCCAGCCGAACTACGGCGCCACGCGGCGCAAGCTGGGCCAGCGGATCATCGGTACGGCCATCGGCCTGGTGGTCGCCTGGGCGTTGTTCGACCTGTTCCCCAGCCCGCTGGTGCAGTCGCTGTTCGCGATCGCCGCCGGGGTGGTGTTCTTCACCAACCGCACCACCCGCTACACCCTGGCCACGGCCGCCATCACCATCATGGTGCTGTTCTGCTTCAACCAGGTGGGCGACGGTTACGGGCTGTTGCTGCCACGGCTGTTCGATACCCTGCTGGGCAGCCTGATCGCCGGCCTGGCGGTGTTCCTGTTCCTGCCCGACTGGCAGGGCCGACGCCTGAACAAGGTGCTGGCCAATACCCTGACCTGCAACAGCATCTACCTGCGGCAGATCATGCAGCAGTACGCGGCCGGCAAAAGCGACGACCTGGCTTATCGGCTGGCCCGGCGCAATGCCCACAATGCCGACGCGGCGCTGTCCACCACCCTGGCCAACATGCTGATGGAGCCTGGGCACTTCCGGAAGGAAGCGGACGTCGGCTTTCGCTTCCTGGTGCTCTCGCACACTCTGCTCAGCTACCTCTCCGGCCTCGGCGCGCACCGCGAAACCCAGCTGCCGGCGGAAGTCCGCGAACAGCTGATCGACGGCGCCGGGGTCAGCCTGGCCAGGAGTATCGATGAAATCGCCCAGGGGCTGGCGAGCAAGCAGCCAGTGGCGATCCAGAGCGATGCCGAGGAAGCGCTGGCCAACGAACTGGAGCAGATGCCGGACGAGATCGATGAAGGCCAGCGTCTGGTGCAGACCCAGCTGGCGCTGATCTGCCGCCAGCTGGGCCCCTTGCGGACCCTGGCGGCGCATCTGATAAAGGACACCGGCGACGAACAGGTCGCGTAGCGGCTACATCCCGTGCTGACGCAACAATCGGTCGTAGCTGCCGTCGGCTTTCATCGCCGCGATCTCCCGGTCGAACTTCGCCACGATCTGCGCATGCTCGGGGTTCTTCAAGCTGACCAGGATATGCAGGCCGTTCTCGCTCAGGGAGTTGGGCAGGAATTCCACTGCATTACGTACCCGCGGCGACTCCCGCGCCAGGTAATAGCGGGCGACGTACTCGTCTTCCAGCGTCAGCTTGACCCGACCGACCGCCAGCATCCGCACCGCCATGGCGAAGTTGTGCACCGGGACTTTCTGCAGGTCCGGATCGCTGTCGAAATCGGGGGAATAGGCATAACCGCGCACCACCGCGATGGGGTAGCCGTGCAACTGCTTGAGGTTTTTGTATTCGACGGGCGCGTCTTTGCGCTGGATGAAACGCACCCGGTTGACCAGGTACTCCGAGGAGAATTGCCCCAACCGGGTGCGTTCCTCGTTGAACCAGGCATTCACCAGCACGTCGTAACGTCCCTCGCCGACACCGAGCAGCGCCCGCGCCCAGGGTACCTGCTCGAATTCGCTGGCATAACCGGCCCGCGCCAGCGCGGTACTGACAATATCGGTGGCCAACCCGCCATTGACCAACGTCGCATCGGTGAAGGGCGGCCAGGCATCGGCCACCAACCGCAATTTTTCCGCATAAGCGCTCTGGCCCAGCAACAGCAATCCGATCAAAGCAAAAGCTCGATGCAATCGCGGCATGCTAAAAGATCCTTAGCGGGCGGACAGCCCTGCGTTTTTTTGCCCAGACTCGAGGATTTCCGGCCGGTGAAAAGGCCGCGACCCAGGTCCTAACAGTAGCTCATGGGCGCCACAGCACAGCGCTTCAACGCAGATTACACAAACCAGACAGCGGTGAACCATTGCGATGATGGCATTTTGACCTACCTCACAAAAACACCGGCCCGTTCCCGGGCAAGACAAGCCTGCGCCAGGCGCTTAACATCCGGGCACAGCTTCTAAAGGGATGAAACGATGACAATCGAATGGCTCTGCAAACATCACACCGACCTGGGCAAAGAACAGCTGTACGCGATCCTGCAACTGCGCACCGAGGTCTTCGTGGTCGAGCAGAAATGCGCCTACCAGGAAGTCGACGGCCTGGACCTGGAAGGCGATACCTGCCACCTGATGGCCTGGGACGATGACCAACTGGTGGCCTACCTGCGCCTGCTCGACCCGAACTCCCAGGGCGGCGACGTGGTGATCGGCCGCGTAGTGATCGCCCCACAGGCCCGCGGCCAGGGCCTGGGCCATGAACTGATGGAACACGCCCTGAAACAGGCCGAGAAGCACTGGCCGCAAATGCCGATCTATCTGTCGGCCCAGGCCCATTTGCAGGGCTATTACGGACGCTACGGCTTTGTCGTCGTTGGCGAGGAATACCTGGAAGACGATATTCCCCATATCGGCATGCGCCGGGACTGATACCGCTATCGCGAGCACTCGAGCGTCGACTGGCTGCTCCTACAGAAAAGCGTGCAATCCCCTGTAGGAGCGAGCTTGCTCGCGATCAGGTCAACCAGCCGCCACCGATCCCTCAGGGATACTCCAGCACCGCCTTGATCCGTGGCAGGTTCGCCTCGATCCAGCGCTTGTCGATCGCGCCCCAGCTGTTGATCCGGTAGCTGCCGGCATGATTGCGGGCGCCGTCCTGCTGCTCGAACTCGCAGAGGATATCCAGGTCCGCCAGGGCGGCGATGGTGTCCTGGGCCGTGCGCCGCGGCATGCCGGTGGCCTCGGTCAGGGCCGGGACGTTGCTGGCCAGGCCGCTGTCGATCAGGTACGCCACGTACAGCCGGCGGTAAAAACTGCTCTTGGTCTTGCTCACGTCCATCGCCCGCTCCTTGTGCCGCGGATTATTCGACCCCGCCCGCCCCGCCTTGCAAGTCGCGCCAGGTCAGGTAGACCCGCAGGTCGAACTCCAGTTGGTGATAGCCCGGCAGCATATGCTCGCAGAGCTTGTAGAACGCCTTGTTGTGGTCGCTTTCCTTGAAGTGCGCCAACTCGTGGACGACGATCATGCGCAGGAATTCCGGTGCCGCGTCCTTGAACAGCGAGGCGATGCGGATTTCCTTCTTGGCCTTAAGCTTGCCGCCCTGGACCCGCGAAATCGTGGTGTGCAGCCCCAGGGCGCGGTGCGTCAGGTCCAGGCGGTTGTCGAACAGCACCTTGTCGATGGCCGGGGCGTTGCGCAGGTATTCCTGCTTCAGCTCCAGGGCATAGCCGTACAGCGCCTTGTCGCTCTGCACTGTGTGCCGACCGGGATAACGCTGGCTCAGGTAATCGCCCAGCCGCCCTTGCGCGATCAGCTGGCGCACTTGTTCTTGCAGGGTAGCGGGATAGGCCTGGAGGTATTTCAACGCGGTCATGGGGCGGCAACGCAATCACGAAAGGCCGCCAGTGTAGCGAATTCAGCCCGGCAACGCGCTCCAGTCGAACGGCTTGGCGAAGCGCTCGACATCCGCCGCCATCAGCGGTCGCGCCACCAGGAAACCCTGCACGTACTCGCAGCCGTTGACCTGCAGCCAGCGGTACTGCTCCAGGGTTTCCACGCCCTCGGCGATCACCAGCACGCCGAGCATCCGGCACAGGTCGATCACGCAACGCGCCAGCGCCGCATCCCGCTCCGAGTCCGGCAGCCTGGCGATCAGGTGCCGATCGAGCTTGAGGGTATCCAGGTCCAGATCCCGCAGGTGGGCCAGCGAACAGGCGCCGGAGCCGAAGTCGTCCAGCGCCACTCGCACGCCGAGCTGGCGTAACAGGCGCAGTTGCTTGCGCGTCTCGTCGAGGTTCTGGGTCAGGGCATCTTCCGTGACCTCGACCTCCAGTTGCCAGGGTTCCAGGCCATGCCGCTGCAAGACCTGGCGCAGTTCGGCGGCCAGGTTCGGCATGGCGAACTGGGTGCCGCTCAAGCTCACGCCGAGCACGGTCTGCTCGGCGAACAACCCCTTCCAGGCCGCGCGCTGACGCGTACTCTGCTGATAGATCCAACTGCCCAGGCGGCTGATCAACCGCGCTTCCTCCAGCAGCGGCAGGAACAACCCCGGCGGCACGTCGCCAACGCTCGGGTGCTGCCAGCGCAACAAGGCTTCGAAACCGCGCAGGCGTCCGTCGGCAATCGCTACCTGGGGCTGGTACACCAGGTTGAACTCCTTGCGTTCGACGGCACTGCGCACGCTTTCCTCGAGCATCAGCCGCGAGCGGGCGCGGCCGTTCATTTCATGGTCGTAGTAGCGATATTGCTGGCGCCCGGCGCGCTTGGCCTCGTACATAGCGATATCCGCCGCACGCATCAGGCCATCGAGGTTGGAACCGCAATCGGGGTAGATGGCGATCCCGATGCTGGCCCCCAGGGCGACCTCCAGGCCGTCGATCTGCTGGCAGATGGAGATCCGCTCGATGAGCTTCTCGGAAATCTTCGCCGCCTGTTCCGGAAACTCCAGCTCCAGCAAGGCGGTGAATTCGTCGCCGCCCATCCGCGCGAGGATATCGAAGGAACGCAGGCAGGCCTTCAACTGCTCGGACACCCAGCGCAGTACCCGGTCGCCGGCGTCGTGCCCCAGGGAATCGTTGACCCGTTTGAAACCGTCCAGGTCCATGTACAACAGCACCAGCGACTTGTCCGAACGCTCGCTGCGCACCAGCACGCTTTCCACGGTCTGGTAGAAACCGCGGCGGTTGAGCAGGCCGGTCAGCGGATCGGTGACCGCCTGGTATTCCAGTTGCTGGTGCAGGTGGCGAACTTCCGACATGTCGAGCAGCGTCACCACCATGGCCTTCTGTTCGCTCGGCAGCGGCGCGCAGGACAAGGCCACCGAGACCTGCTGGCCCGGTACGGTACGCAGCGTGGCGTCGTGTAGGCGATAGGTTTCGCCCTTGCGATAACTGGCATACAGCTCGGATTCAGCCCACTGCGGCACATGGGGTTTGTGCAGGTAGTCGAGCAGGCCCGAGCCTTCCAGCTCGCTCACCTGGGCATTGAGCAAGCGCGAGACCGCCGGGTTGGCAAACCGGATGGTCCCGCTTTCGTCCACCACCAGGATGCCTTCCGCGGCGTTATCCAGCACCGAGGCATTGAAGGCCCGGGCGTTCTCCAGGTCGTGGCTCAAGCGTTGCAGCGCGCGGCGGTTGCGCTGGTGCTCCAGCAGCGCCTGGACCTTGGGCTTGAGGATCTGCGGGTCGAACGGCTTGAACAGGTAATCCACCGCGCCGCTGGCATAGCCCTTGATCATCGCGTCCTTGGACTGCTCGTTGGCGGTGAGGAAAATGATCGGGGTCAGGCGGGTCCGCTGGCTGCCGCGCATCAGGCGGGCGACTTCGAAGCCGTCCATTTCCGGCATCTGCACATCCAGCAGCACCAGATCGATATCGTGCTCCAGCAACAGGCTCAGGGCTTCGATGCCAGAGGCGGCGGTAATGACCTGCCAATCGTGGCGCTGCAAGAGCGCACGCATGCTGATCAGGTTTTCGGGGTAATCATCGACAATCAGTAAGACTGAGCTGGCTTCACCTGGCCGAGGTTGCGCGCATTCCATGCTGCTTCTCTTGTCTGTGTAGGGCCGGCCCGCGAGAAGACCGGACAAAAACTGAGCCTTCACTCTAGACCCGGATCCGCCAAAGCAGAAGCTGTCACAGCGCCATCATTTAACCAAAGCCCCGGGCACCCGACTAACGGTCAGCCCTGCAGCCCGCTGAAACCGGACGACATGGCACTTCGACAGAGGGTTGACGTCAATTGTCCGCCAGACGGGCATTAACAAAGACGCCTTCTACGCTTATAAAGACCGCCCTCAAAAATGCAGGCCAAAGCCTTTGCCGGTCCGTATCCGGCATTCAATCGGGAAGCTTCGACCATGATCGACCTCGCAACCTGGAATCTGAGCATTCCCGTCGGCAGCCCACCAGCGACCATCGACACCCCCAAGCTGGTGAGCGGTTTCAAGGATCAGTACTTCCATTCCGACACCGGCACGCTGTTCTTCTGGTCGCCCGTCACCGGCTCCCGTACCGCCAACGCCATCTACCCGCGCAGCGAACTGCGCGAAACCTACGCCGACGGCACCCTGAGGAACTGGACCTACCCGCAGGCCGACAACCTGCTCTACGCCACCCTGGCGGTGAACCAGGTGCCGTCCTCGGGCAAGATCGTCATCGGCCAGATCCACGCCTACAACAGCACCAAGCCGCTGGTGAAGGTCGAGTACCAGTACAAGGCCAGCAAACAGAACGGCAACATCGTCGCCAAGGTCCGCATGCGGCCGGACGACAGTGAAAGCCGGGTGATCATGGTCGCCGAGAACGTGCCGCTGGACCGCGAGTTCTCCTACCTGATCCACCTGAGCCCGGGCGGCGCCCTGGGCATCAGCGCCGCGGGTTATCAGTGGGACACCCAGATCAGCGCCACCTGGCGCGACAAGCCGCTGTACTTCAAGGCCGGCGTCTACGTACAGGACAACACCGGCTACACCAGCGAGGGCGGCAAGGTGACCTTCTACAAGCTGGATATCGACCACAACAAGACCTGAGCCCCTCCCTGCAGGAGCGAGCTTGCTCGCGATGAGGGCGGATCATTACGACGACCCAATGCGTTTGGAACGCAAAGGCAGAGGAAATTTTGAACAATGCCCGGCAAGCCCGCGATGCGATGGAAGCGCAGATGAACGGGCAAGCCATTTCGGAAAAACAACACCAACGGTCCGTACGGTTAGTTTTTTATCTAGAAGCCCCGCAAACACAGCGGGGAAAATTTTAAATAGATAAATAAACTAACCGCCCAGTCCAGCAGTCATTGAGTCAATTTTGCCTGGGAAGAACGTGGATAGTCCTTGAATACTTCCCGAAACAACGGTGAAACGATTCTGGCTCCTCGCTCACTAAGATGATTGTCATCGTAGTAAATGGGCCATTCATCCTTTGAGCCGTAACACCTTCCATCGTGGCAGAGGTACGGCAGGGGATCCAGAATGGTGATTCCACACTTTTGTCTTGCTGCGTCCTGAGCCTCCCAGGCAAACGCATTTCGCGCTTGGTACTCCTCCATGCTGATAGAGGTACCGCTATTCTTCCCGAGTAAAAAAGCCCGTGCTGTGGCCGTCGGTACAGAGGACTTCATTTCTGGAATTGGACGAACCATGAACACCGGGTGATATTTTGCGATTTCACAAGCCGCATTAATCAGGCCTTCTCGCATCTCGTGCAAAAACTCAGGCGTTCGTTCCGCATATTGTTTATCGAAATACACCGTTG
This sequence comes from Pseudomonas chlororaphis, assembly GCF_001921865.1. GTDB lineage: Bacteria > Pseudomonadota > Gammaproteobacteria > Pseudomonadales > Pseudomonadaceae > Aquipseudomonas > Aquipseudomonas chlororaphis_D. Next base: position 171,016 of record NZ_MSCT01000025.1, on the reverse strand, counting down.
GCTTTTGGCCTTCTGAAAACCCATGTATATATGCAGACGTTTCATTCATGATGACCACGGGGACATTGGAAGGCAGGCTTTTCTGTTTTTCCAATGCCCAACTGACAAACTCACCGCAAGTGGTATTGAGCTGCTTCACGCCCATGAAGGTTGGGCAGGCACTGAATGTCCAGTGCAGCACATTCAGCTTCTTATCAGGCAGCGCATTTTCGACTGCCGTCATGATGGACGCCGCATGACTGTCACCGATGACTACCACGCCAAGTTGATCACCTCCGTAGGTACACTCTGGGGTTTTCGATGTTCCCCCCACATGGCACACCATCCTGCGTGGATGAATGTTTTGAGCCTCGCTTAAAATCTGTACATATTTTTCCGGTAGTCGAGCAGAGAATCCACTATTCATCGCGATGACTTTGCCGATAATAGGTACCGCAAGCACACCTAAGAGCAACATTGAGGCGGAGAATATGCGGCTTCTACTATTGAGCACCTTCTGGGACTTTTGCTCGATGAATCGATATGAAAAATGCCCCAGAACGATCGTTATACCTAGGCCGATGAAAGCAGCTTGAAGGTTCAGATATTCCAGAAAGTACAGCCCCACGACCACGGGCCAGTGCCATAGGTAGAGTGAATAAGAGCGGGTCCCCAACCATTGCACAAAAAAGTTACTGGTAAATAATGAGTCATTACGGGCGGCGGCTAATACCAGAGCCGAACCCAATACAGGCACTAAAGCATGACTGCCCGGCCAAACGGTGTTCTTGTCGAATACAAGGATACTGAAAACAATTAAAGTCAAACCGACGACTTCAACTACACGACGTTTTACCGGAGAAAAATTGACATGGGCTCCGAGCAGAAATGTCAAACTGCCCGCAAGCATTTCCCAGATCCGCATCGGAAGATAATAAAAAGCTTTGCTAGGGTCCACACTCGCGTAATGTATCGAAGCGCCCAAAGAAACAAGAAAGACGAGCACGATCATGATTGTGATGAGTGATCTGCCAGCCTTTATTTTCCAGGCTGCAAGCAGTGCCAATGGAATAGTCAAATAGAATTGCCACTCCACCGCCAGAGACCAAGTGTGCAGCAACCACTTTTCGTGAGACGCGGCATCAAAATATCCAGCTTCCTGCTGAAATTGGATATTTGAAAAAAACAGAACCGCACTTATGGCGTGTTCACCGAGAATTCCATATTCCAGTGGAGCGAGACAAAACCAGCCTACCGCTAGTAATGTTGCGCAGAGTACCAATAACGTTGGGAGAATTCGCTTTGCCCGTGCCAGGTAGAAACTCCACAACAACGAACTGTAGTTTTCACTTTTTTTCTTCTCGAGGTCTTCGATGATTATTTTTGTCATCAGCAAGCCTGAAATGACGAAAAATATATCTACGCCGATAAATCCGCCAGTGATCCCCGGAATATTGAAGTGGTAAAGCATCACCGCCACGACAGCCCAGGCTCTCAGCCCATTGATGTCGCGTCTGAACTTTTCGTTATTTGCGGTTGCTGAAGTCAGGCTCACGATGTGTTGCACTCTCTGGAATCCTGCACGAGCGTAGGTGCTGCCCGCACCACAGTTTTTATTGTCGTTGGTTGGCCGCCGGCGATTCTAGATTAGTCGTCAGGCTTTGTCTGTTTATGTAACTGATCCATAAACCCCACCTATCCAAACAGGCGGCGCCTGAGATGGGGTGGAAACCGCCACCTTGATATCCAGCTCGATCGGGGCCTCGAGGCCGTCGATGGATTTTCGAAAATCCACGGACTTGGGGTATAGGTACGTTTTTCGACCTTTGCGCCGGGTCGCATCATGGTGAGCTGGCTCCTGAGAAAATTCGGGAACACAGCATCGGGGATCAACTACCGGAGTTGAATCTGGGGTTCATGGCGCGCTTACGATCATTCAACGAATGATGTCGCCTGACAAATAGCTATCGCGTGCAGGCCTCGCTCCTACAAGGTGAAGCATTTACCACAGGCACAAAAAAGCCCGCATCGCTGCGGGCTTTTTCGTTCAACACCAAGTCTTAGTTGACCTTGGCGTTCAGCTCACCCTTGAGGTAACGCTGGAACATCGCTTCCAGGGAGATCGGCTTGATCTTCGAAGCGTTGCCCGCGGTACCGAAGGCTTCGTAACGGGCGATGCACACGTCGCGCATGGCAGTCACGGTGGCGCCGAAGAACTTGCGCGGGTCGAACTCGCTCGGGTTGGTGGCCATCAGGCGACGCATCGCACCGGTGGACGCCAGGCGCAGGTCGGTGTCGATGTTGACCTTGCGCACGCCGTACTTGATGCCTTCGACGATTTCCTCGACCGGCACGCCGTAGGTTTCCTTGATGTCGCCACCGTACTGGTTGATGATCGCCAGCCACTCTTGCGGAACCGAAGACGAACCGTGCATCACCAGGTGGGTGTTCGGAATGCGCTTGTGGATTTCCTTGATGCGGTCGATGGCCAGCACGTCACCGGTAGGCGGCTTGGTGAACTTGTAGGCGCCGTGGCTGGTGCCGATGGCGATGGCCAGGGCGTCGACCTGGGTCTTCTTGACGAAGTCCGCGGCTTCTTCCGGGTCGGTCAGCATCTGGCTGTGGTCCAGCACGCCTTCGGCGCCGATGCCGTCTTCTTCACCGGCCATGCCGGTTTCCAGGGAGCCCAGGCAGCCCAGCTCGCCTTCCACCGAAACGCCGCAGGCGTGAGCCATGGCCACGGTCTGCTGGGTCACGCGCACGTTGTACTCGTAGTCGGTCGGGGTCTTGCCGTCTTCGCCGAGGGAGCCGTCCATCATGACCGAGGAGAAGCCCAGCTGGATCGAACGCTGGCAGACGTCAGGGCTGGTGCCGTGGTCCTGGTGCATGCACACCGGGATGTGCGGGAATTCTTCGATCGCGGCCAGGATCAGGTGACGCAGGAAAGGCGCGCCGGCGTATTTGCGGGCACCGGCCGAAGCCTGGACGATCACCGGAGAGTCAGTCTTGTCAGCTGCTTCCATGATGGCGCGCATCTGTTCAAGGTTGTTGACGTTGAAGGCTGGAACGCCGTAGCCGAACTCGGCTGCGTGGTCCAGCATCTGGCGCATGCTGATGAGTGCCATTGTGTGTGTCTCTCCCGGTCGAGGGTCGTTAATCGTGCAAGCCTGCCGTAGCGGCGGCTGCTATTCAAGTGATTGCAGATCGGGGGTCGGCCCGGCCTGCGGATTCGTTACTTCATCAATCTCAAGAGCCGCGCCTCTCTCTGTAGGAGCGAAGCTTGCTCGCGATCAGGGTCGTCACATTCGACATCTCTGTGAATGGTTGGATCGCTATCGCGAGCAAGCTTCGCTCCTACAGGTTCAGCATCGGTTCCCGGCCTACGGCGCTTTACAGCCGCGGCCGATCAAATCGTTGGTGGCGACCCAGTAAACCAGGCCCTCGTCACCTTTTTCGTGAAACGCCAGCATGTCGTTGCTGTACAGCGCGCCGGAACCGCTCGGCTCCAGTTTCAGGCGATAGACCTGATCGGCCCCGCCCAGGCGCACATCGACTTCCTTGCGGCTGCCGTCGGTGTAGCGCCAGACCACTTGGGCCTGGCTGTCGCAGACCCAGGTCGTCCAGTGGTCCGTCTCGGACGACTTGAACAGGTCGAAGCTGCTGCAACCTGCGAGCAATCCCAACGCCGCCACGGCGATAAAGCCTTTCATCGGTGTTCCTCGGCCGACGGCCCAAGGCCGTCAGCACAACGCGTTATCGAATCAGACCCGTCAAGGGCAACCATGTTCCTTGGCCTTGGCTGGAGTCTCGTACTTGTCCAGACCCTCGGGGCCCATGCGCTTGTTGATCACCGGCGCGGTCTCGGCCTGCCAGTCAGCCTGGTAACAGCCCTTCTCCGGCTCCGCCGAATCGGCTTGCGACTGGACAGGACTGCTGCCGCAACCGGCCAGCAAACCCGCGACAATCAACGGCACTACTGTCTTGACCATATGAACACTCCTTTGCCTGGCCATTGGGGCGTTAGGCTTTGGCCCGGCTTTCCAGGACTTCCACCGCTGGCAGCACCTTGCCCTCGACGAATTCGAGGAAGGCACCGCCGCCGGTAGAAATGTAGGAGATCTGCTCGGCCACGCCATATTTATCGATGGCCGCCAGGGTGTCGCCGCCGCCCGCGATGGAGAACGCGGAGCTTTCGGCGATGGCCTGGGCCAGCACCTTGGTGCCGTTGCCGAACTGGTCGAACTCGAACACACCGACCGGACCGTTCCACAGGATGGTCTTGGACGACTTGAGCAGTTGGGCGAAATTCGCCGCGGTCTGCGGGCCGATATCCAGGATCATGTCATCGGCGGCCACGTCGGCGATCAGCTTGACGGTCGCCGCGGCACTTTCAGCGAACTCCTTGGCCACGACCACGTCCACCGGCAGCGGCACGCTGACCTTGGCAGCAATGGCGCGGGCGGTGTCCAGCAGGTCCGGCTCGTACAGCGACTTGCCGACCGGGTGACCGGCAGCGGCGAGGAAGGTGTTGGCGATGCCGCCACCGACGATCAGTTGGTCGCAGATCTGGCTCAGGCTGTTGAGCACGTCGAGCTTGGTCGACACCTTGGAGCCGGCGACGATGGCGGCCATCGGCTTGGCCGGAGCGCCCAGGGCCTTGCCCAGCGCATCCAGCTCGGCGGCCAGCAGCGGGCCGGCGGCGGCGACCTTGGCGAACTTGGCCACGCCATGGGTCGAACCCTCGGCGCGGTGCGCGGTGCCGAAGGCGTCCATCACGAACACGTCGCACAGGGCGGCGTATTGCTGGGCCAGCTCGTCGGCGTTCTTTTTCTCGCCTTTATTGAAGCGCACGTTCTCGAACAGCACGATGTCGCCGGCCTTGGCCTCGACGCCGCCCAGGTAGTCGGCCACCAGCGGCACGTTGCGGCCCAGGGCGCGGCTCAGGTAGTCGGCCACGGGCTTGAGGCTGTTCTCGGCCGAGAATTCGCCTTCGGTCGGACGGCCGAGGTGCGAGCAGACCATCACCGCCGCGCCTTTTTCCAGGGCCAGCTTGATGGTCGGCAGCGAAGCCAGGATACGCGCATCGCTGGTGACAACACCGTCCTTGACTGGGACGTTGAGGTCTTCGCGGATCAGTACGCGCTTACCTTGCAGATCGAGGTCGGACATCTTCAACACGGTCATGGGTCGCAATTCCTGGGTTACTGTTTTCTGGAAACGGAAAGTTAAGAATCAGAGAGCGGAGCAGCTGTTCGCAGGTAATGCCCTGCAACGTCCAGCATTCGGTTGGCAAAACCCCATTCGTTGTCGAACCAGGCCAGGATGTTCACCAGCCGCGGGCCGGAAACACGGGTCTGGCTGGCATCGACGATGGCCGAATGCGGGTCGTGGTTGAAATCGCAGCTGGCGTGCGGCAGCTCGGTGTAGGCCAGCAGCCCCTTGAGCGGACCACCGGTGGCGGCCTCGCGCAGGATCCGGTTGACCTCGCCAGTGTCGGTATCGCTCACGGTCTGCATCGTGATGTCGAGGCAGGACACGTTGACGGTCGGCACGCGCACAGCTTTGGCCTGGATTCGTCCGGCAAGTTCCGGCAGCAGGCGTTCGATGCCGCGCGCCAGGCCGGTGGACACCGGGATCACCGACTGGAACGCCGAACGGGTGCGGCGTAAGTCTTCGTGGTGATAGGCGTCGATCACCGGCTGGTCGTTCATCGCCGAGTGAATGGTGGTGATCGACACGTATTCCAGGCCGATGGCCTGGTCCAGCAGGCGCAACAGCGGCACGCCGCAGTTGGTGGTGCAGGACGCGTTGGACACCAGCAGCTCGGCGCCGGTCAGGCAGTCCTGGTTGACGCCGTAGACGATAGTCGCGTCGACATCCGCCTCGCTAGCCATCGGCTGGGAAAACAACACCCGCGGCGCGCCGGCGTCGAGGAAACGCTGGCCGTCTTCGCGGGTGTGGTAGGCACCGGAACACTCAAGCACCAGATCGACGTCCAGGGACGCCCAATCGATGCCTTCGGGGGTGGCGCTGCGCAAGACTTTCACGCAGTTGCCATTGATATGCAGACAATCGCCGTCGACCGTCACCTCGCCGGGAAACCGGCCGTGGGTGGAGTCGAAGCGTGTCAGGTATTCGATGCTGGCCATGTCGGCCAGATCGTTGATCGCGACAATCTCGAACCCGGCCGCCGCCCCCCGCTCGAACAGGGCACGCAAGACACAACGACCGATCCGGCCGTAGCCGTTGAGTGCAACTTTGTAAGGACGCGCTTGAGGCATGGGGTTCTCGATGACCGGGGATGAAACCGCCAGCTTCGGATTGACTGTTCCGTCGTCATCGCGAGCAAGCTCGCTCCTACAGGGATTGCAACCGTTCCTGTAGGAGCGAGCTTGCTCGCGATAGCGTCAGGCCAGACAACCCTGTTTCCGGGCTTAGTCTTCCAGCAGCTCTTCAGCCTGGCCCAGGATGTTCTCCAGGGTGAAGCCGAACTCTTCGAACAAGGCCGGCGCCGGGGCCGACTCGCCGTAGGTGGTCATGCCGATAACACGACCTTCCAGGCCCACGTACTTGTACCAGTAGTCCGCGTGAGCGGCCTCGATGGCGATACGGGCACTGACCTGCAACGGCAGGACCGACTGCTTGTAGCCGGCGTCCTGGGCGTCGAACACGCTGGTGCATGGCATGGAAACCACACGCACCTTGCGGCCTTGCTCGGTCAGTTTGTCGAAGGCTTGCACCGCCAGGCCGACTTCGGAACCGGTGGCGATCAGGATCAGCTCAGGCTCGCCGGCGCAGTCCTTGAGCACATAGCCACCGCGGCTGATGTCGGCGATCTGCAGGGCATCGCGGGTCTGATGCTGCAGGTTCTGGCGGGAGAAGATCAGCGCCGAAGGGCCGTCCTTGCGCTCGATCGCGTTTTTCCAGGCCACTGCCGATTCCACGGCATCGGCTGGGCGCCAGGTGTCGAGGTTCGGGGTGCAGCGCAGGCTGGCGATCTGCTCGATCGGCTGGTGAGTCGGGCCGTCTTCGCCCAGGCCGATGGAGTCGTGGGTGTAAACGTGGATCACACGCTGCTTCATCAAGGCCGACATGCGCACCGCGTTACGCGCGTATTCCATGAACATCAGGAAGGTCGCGCCGTAAGGCACCAGGCCGCCGTGCAGGGCCACGCCGTTCATGATCGCGGTCATGCCGAACTCGCGCACGCCGTAGTACATGTAGTTGCCGCTGGCGTCTTCGGCGCTGACGCCCTTGCAGCCTTTCCACAGGGTCAGGTTGGAACCGGCCAGGTCGGCCGAACCGCCGAGGAATTCCGGCAGCAGCGGGCCGAACGCGTTCAGGGCGTTCTGGCTGGCTTTACGACTGGCGATGGTTTCGCCCTTGGCGGCGACTTCGGCGATGTAGGCATCGGCCTTCTCGGCGAAATCGGCCGGCAGGTCGCCGCTCAGGCGACGCACCAGTTCGTTGGCTTCGGTTGGGAAGGCAGCGGAATAGGCCGCGAAACGCTGGTCCCACTCGGCCTCCACGGCGCGGCCGGCTTCCTTGGCGTCCCACTCGGCGTAGATGTCGGCCGGGATTTCGAACGGGCCGTGGTTCCACTTCAGCGCAGCGCGGGTCAGGGCGATTTCTTCAAGCCCCAGCGGCGCGCCGTGGCAGTCTTCCTTGCCTTGCTTGTTCGGCGAACCGAAACCGATGGTGGTCTTGCAGCAGATCAGGGTTGGCTGCTCGCTTTTACGCGCGGTGTCGATCGCGGTCTTGATCTCTTCAGGGTCGTGACCGTCGACGTTGCGGATCACCTGCCAGTTGTAGGCTTCGAAACGCTTCGGCGTGTCGTCGGTGAACCAGCCTTCGACTTCGCCGTCGATGGAGATGCCGTTGTCATCGTAGAAAGCGATCAGCTTGCCCAGGCCCAGGGTACCGGCCAGGGAAGCAACTTCGTGGGAAATGCCTTCCATCATGCAGCCATCGCCCAGGAACACATAGGTGTGGTGGTCGACGACGTTATGGCCGGGACGGTTGAACTGCGCCGCCAGGACTTTTTCCGCCAGGGCGAAGCCCACGGCGTTGGCCAGGCCCTGGCCCAGCGGGCCGGTGGTGGTCTCGACGCCCGGGGTGTAGCCGAATTCCGGGTGGCCCGGGGTACGGCTGTGCAACTGGCGGAAGCTCTTCAGGTCGTCGATGGTGACGTCGTAGCCAGTCAGGTGCAGCAGCGAGTAGATCAACATCGAGCCGTGGCCGTTGGATAGCACGAAGCGGTCGCGGTCGGCGAAAGACGGATTGCTCGGGTTGTGCTTCAGGTAATCGCGCCAAAGTACTTCGGCGATATCCGCCATACCCATGGGGGCACCGGGATGGCCGCTGTTGGCTTTTTGCACGGCATCCATGCTGAGGGCACGAATGGCGTTGGCACGCTCACGACGGCTTGGCATCGCTGATCTCCTGGAGGTTATCTAAATCGAGTTGAATAAAACGAATCGGAAAAAGGCGAGCATTTTCCCTCAGCCGGTAGGCCGGGGGCAATGACAGATAGTCACTCTGAGGCGTTTTTCCCGTGGATAAAGGCGCAATCGGTTGATGAAACCATTCCGCCGTTCGTCTGTAGAACACAGCGCCCTCGGTTAAGTGCCATCTATCGACCAATATCAAAACTTTTTGATATTGGTCTTGCGAGGTTAGGGGGCCGTCACTAGACTGCTGGCCTTATGAATCTACGCGCGCCCTCCATCAGCCATGACGATTGCGACGAACTGGCGGCCCTGTGCAAGGCCGGCGGCGATCCGCTGCGGCTGAATGTCTTGCGCGCGCTGGCCAACGACTCGTTCGGCGTACTGGAACTGGCGCAGATTTTCGCCATCGGCCAGTCCGGCATGAGCCACCACCTGAAGGTCCTGGCCCAGGCCGGCCTGGTGGCGACCCGCCGCGAAGGCAACGCGATCTTCTACCGCCGCGCCCTGCCCCACACCGAACTGCTGGGCGGCCGGCTGCATGCCGCGCTGCTGGATGAAGTGGACAACCTGGCGCTGCCCGGTGAAGTCCAGTCGCGTATCGGCCTGGTGCACCGCCAGCGAGCGGCCGCCAGCCAGGATTTTTTCTCCCGGGTCGCGGACAAGTTTCGCGCCCAGCAGGACCTGATCGCAGGACTGCCGCAATACCGCGAAAGCGTGCTGGCACTGCTCGACAAGCTGAACTTCACGGACACCGCCACGGCGATCGAAGTCGGCCCCGGGGATGGCGGTTTCCTGCCGGAACTGGCCCGCCGCTTCGCCCGGGTGACCGCGTTGGACAACAGCTCGGCGATGCTCGACCTGGCACGCCAGGTCTGCGACCGCGAAGCGCTGGCTAACGTCAGCCTGCAACTGGCCGATGCATTGAATGGCGTGAGGCTGACCGCCGATTGCGTGGTGCTGAACATGGTCCTGCACCATTTCGCCGCGCCGGCCGACGCGTTCAAGCCCATGGCCGGTTTGCTGCAACCGGGCGGCAGCCTGCTAGTGACAGAGTTATGCAGCCACAACCAGAGTTGGGCCAGGGAGGCCTGCGGTGATCTCTGGCTGGGGTTTGACCAGGATGATCTGGCCCGTTGGGCCACCGCTGCGGGACTCGTTCCCGGGGAAAGTCTCTATGTAGGCTTACGTAATGGTTTCCAGATCCAGGTCCGCCATTTTCAGCGGCCGGCTGGCGACACTCACCATCGGTAAAATTTAGGAAAACGTCGAGATGAGCGAATACTCCCTTTTCACCTCCGAGTCCGTGTCTGAAGGGCATCCGGACAAAATCGCCGACCAGATTTCCGATGCGGTGCTGGACGCCATCATTGCCCAGGACAAGCACGCCCGCGTGGCGGTGGAAACCCTGGTCAAGACCGGCGTCGCCATTGTCGCCGGCGAAGTCACCACCTCGGCCTGGGTCGACCTGGAGCAGATCGTTCGCGATGTCATCACCGACATCGGCTACACCAGCTCCGACGTCGGTTTCGACGGTGCGACCTGCGGCGTGATGAACATCATCGGCAAGCAGTCCCCCGACATCAACCAGGGCGTGGATCGCGCCAAGCCGGAAGACCAGGGCGCCGGCGACCAGGGGCTGATGTTCGGCTACGCCAGCAACGAAACCGACGTGCTGATGCCGGCCCCGATCACCTTCTCGCACCAACTGGTGCAACGCCAGGCCGAAGCCCGTAAATCCGGCCTGCTGCCGTGGCTGCGTCCGGACGCCAAGTCCCAGGTCACCTGCCGCTACGAAGGCGGCAAGGTGGTCGGCATCGACGCCGTGGTCCTGTCGACCCAGCACAACCCTGAAGTGTCGTACAAGGACCTGCGCGAAGGCGTGATGGAGCTGATCGTCAAGCACGTGCTGCCTGCCGAGCTGCTGTCCAAGGACACCCAGTTCCACATCAACCCGACCGGCCAGTTCATCATCGGTGGCCCGGTGGGCGACTGCGGCCTGACCGGACGCAAGATCATCGTCGACAGCTACGGCGGCATGGCTCGCCACGGCGGCGGCGCGTTCTCCGGCAAGGACCCGTCGAAGGTCGACCGTTCGGCGGCCTACGCCGGTCGCTACGTGGCCAAGAACATCGTGGCCGCGGGCCTGGCCGAGCGCTGCGAGATCCAGGTGTCCTACGCCATCGGCGTGGCGCAACCGACGTCGATCTCGCTGAACACTTTCGGCACCGGCAAGATCAGCGACGACAAGATCATCAAGCTGGTCCGCGAAATATTCGACCTGCGCCCGTACGCGATCACCACCATGCTCGACCTGCTGCACCCGATGTACCGCGAAACCGCGGCCTACGGCCACTTCGGCCGTACCCCGCAAACCCGGACCGTGGGCGACGACACCTTCACCACCTTCACCTGGGAAAAGACCGACCGCGCCGAAGCCCTGCGCGCCGCTGCCAGCCTGTAACCACCGGCACCGCAGCACCCAAGCCCCGCAAGGTTCGCCTTGCGGGGCTTTTTTGTGCCTGAAGGTGTCATGGTTTATCGCGCCAACCCGCTCAGCCTCGCTGCCGAGCACGCCAGCCACTCCCGAGAAATACCCGGCAACCCATCGGCGCTTTCACTCGCCAGCCCGCCCCTCTAGCCTGCAAGCAGATTCCCCCGAGCAAGGATGCTCCCCATGCCCTACCGATCGTTTCTGCTGGCCGGCCTCCTGACCGCCTTCTCCTCGCCGGGCGCCGCCAGCACTTGCCCCGACTGGAGCGCCTCCCAGGCGCACACCGAAATGCACGCCCTGCACCGGCAAATCGACCACTGGGACGACAGTTACCACCGCGCGGGCCAGTCGCCGGTGGCCGACGAGCTTTACGACCAATCCCGCGCGCGGCTCGCGCAGTGGCAACGCTGCTTTCCCGGCGTTATCCAGGAACCCGACAACCCACTGCGCAGCGCCCGCGGCACCGTCCGCCATCCCATTCCCCATACCGGCGTGGAGAAACTGGCCGACGAAAGCGCGGTGCGGCATTGGCTCGCCGGGCGCGAGGACGTCTGGCTGCAACCCAAGATCGACGGCGTGGCAGTAACGCTGATCTATCGCCGGGGACAGTTCCAGCAAGCCATCAGCCGCGGAGATGGCCTACAGGGCCAGGACTGGACCGCTCCCGCTCGCTTGATAAGCGCCATCCCCAAGCAGTTGCCCGAACCGCGGGACCTGTTACTGCAGGGCGAACTCTATTGGCGCCAGAACGACCACATACAAGCCAATGCCGGTAGCCTGAATGCCCGTGGCCAGGTCGCCGGCCTGCTCGCCCGAAACACGCTGGACAGGGATCAGGCCGGGCAAATCGGCCTGTTCGTCTGGGACTGGCCACAAGGCCCGGACACCCTGCCGGAGCGGCTGGCCAGCCTCAAAGCCCTGGGGTTTCCCGAAAGCAGCGAATACAGCCAGCGCGCCAGCACGTTCGCCGAGGTCCGGCATTGGCGAGAGTCCTGGTACCGCTCGGCCCTGCCCTTTGCCAGCGACGGTATCGTCCTGCGCCAGGGCAGGCGCCCGCAGGCACAACGCTGGCAAGCCAAGGCCCCCTATTGGATCGCCGCCTGGAAGTACCCGTTCGCCCAGGCCCTGGCCGTGGTGCGCAAGGTCGATTTCAGAATCGGTCGCACAGGCCGGATCACCCCGGTGCTCGAACTCGAGCCGGTCCAACTCGACGACCGCCAGGTCAGACGGGTCAGTACAGGGTCGTTGGCACGCTGGCAGGAGCTGGACATCCGCCCCGGCGACCACGTGTCGATCAGCCTGGCCGGCCTGACCATACCGCGCCTGGATACCGTGGTCCTGCGGTCAAGCCAGCGTCTGGCGGTACACCCCCCGGATGCCGGAGCCTTCCACACCCTCAGTTGCTGGCAGCCCCTGCCCGGCTGCAGAAGCCAGTTCCTGGCACGCCTGACCTGGCTCAGCGGCAAATCCGGGCTGAACCTGCCGCATGTAGGGCCCGGAACCTGGAATACACTTCTAGACGCACAACTGATCCACGGGCTGGTCGATTGGTTGACCCTCGACCCCGCGGAGCTTGCTAACATTGCCGGCCTGGGCGAGCGCAGCGTCGCGCGCCTGCTGAAGAGCCTGCACAGTGCTCGCCAACAGCCGTTTCATCGATGGCTCAAGGCCCTCGGATTGCCCCCGACCGGCAACGCCAGGCTCGAATCCAGCTGGGAAGCACTGGCAGCCAGAACCACCGAACAATGGCAGACCCACAGCGCTATCGGCCCGGAACGCGCCGCTCAGTTGAGTGCCTTCTTCCGCGATCCGCAGGTCCTGGCCTTGAGTGAAAAATTACGTGCCGCCGGGATCGAAGGCTTCTGAGCCCTCGCTTCCCGCGGAGTTGAACCCAAGTGGTGCGACAGGCTCAAACAGCCCACCGCCCGCACCTGACATGCAGACCTTTTTCACACGGAGCCCTTATGAAATTTCTTGCACCGTTCACCCTTTTCGCCGCGCTCAGTCTCAGCGCCTCCGCCCTGATGGCCGCCGAGCAAGCCCCCGAACTGACCGGCTGCGCCGCCAAGCGCCAGGCCATCAGCGCCCAGATCGAGCAGGCCAAGGCCCACGGCAACAGCGAACAACAGGCCGGCCTGGAAAAAGCCCTGAGCGAAACCACCGCCAACTGCACCGACGCCTCGCTGAAAAAGGAGCGCGAAAACAAAGTGCTGGAAGCCAAGCATGAAGTCAGCCGGCGTCAGGCCGACCTGGAAAAGGCCATGAAGAAAGGCGACGCCGAGAAGATCAACAAACGCAAGGACAAGCTGGCCGAATCCCGCAAGGAACTGCAGGAAGCCCTCGACGAACTGGACAAGTAAGTCGGCGCGACGGCGGCGCTAGCACCGGCCGCCGTCGCCTCAGGCAACGGGATCAGTGATCGCGAAACTCTTTATGGCAGGCGCTGCAGGCATCTTCGACCTTCTGCACCGCCGGCCCCAGGTTGCTGGCCTTGTAGGGCTGGACTCGGCTTGCGATCACCAATTCACCGGTGGCCGCCTCGAGGGTGCGGGCCAGTTCCTGGAAACGGGCCTGCTTCTGCCAGACATCGTCGGTCGCGCTGGTGTGGTCCTGTTCCTTGACCTGCGGGAAGTGCTTCCAGGGTTCGTGAGACAAGCTGTCCAATTTGATCGCACCCTCGGTAAAACGCGGGCCATCGAACGGAATGCGGCCGCGGAGCATGCCGCCCAGGTCTTCGCCGGTCTTGAGCATCTGCTTGAAGATCGCCTTGCGCTGACCCAGCGGAGAGTTCGGATCGACGCCGCCGCAGGCGGACAACGTCAGGCAGGCCAGCAATACAACAGAGAGTCTTTTAAGAGTCATGGTGGCTTCGGGTCACGGGAAACGGCCGCCAGTATCCTCGCCTGCCCGGCAAAGACCAATAGCCCTATTAATAATATGGGTTGCCCGACGGCCTAATCCGCCCGGGCAAGCCACAAAGGAAATACCCCATGAATACCCGCTTCAAACTGTGGCGCCGACACCTGGCCTGGGCCCTACCAACGGCGATCCTGCTGGCCGGCTGCAATGGCGGCGAAGTCGGCAAGCCGCCCCAGACCCACGCCATCGCCACCTATACCAGCGCCACCTGGGAAGCCTTGCCCAGCGTGTCCGACGACGACCTGCTGGCCGGCTTCGGCTCCTGGCGCAGCGCCTGTACCCGGCTGAAGGCCGACCCAGTCTGGGGCCCGACCTGCGCCACCGCGGCCAGCGTCCCGCTCACCGCCCTCGACGTGCGCAGCTTCCTCAAGCAACACCTGGACGTCTATGGCCTGCGCTCGGCCAGCGGCAGCAGCAACGGCCTGATCACCGGCTACTACGAACCGGTCTACCCGGGCAGCCTGAGCCAGACCAAGACCGCGTCGGTGCCGGTCTATGGCGTGCCGGAAGACATGATCGTCGTCGCCCTCGACAGCATTTACCCCGAACTCAAGGGCAAGCGCCTGCGCGGTCGCCTTGAAGGCCGGGTGCTGAAACCCTACGACGATGCCGCGACCATCGAGGCCAACGGGGTCAAGGCGCCGGTGATCGCCTGGCTGACCGACCCGATGAACCTGCAATTCCTGCAGATCCAGGGTTCGGGCCGCATCCAGCTGGACGACGGGCGCCAACTGCGCATCGGCTACGCCGACCAGAACGGCCATCCGTACCGGCCCATCGGCCGCTGGCTGGTGGACCAGGGAGAGCTGAAGAAAGAAGACGTGACCATGGGCACCATCGCGGCCTGGGCCAAGGCCAACCCGAACCGCATCCCGGAACTGCTGGGCAGCAACCCCAGCTATGTGTTCTTCAACCGCAACCCGGACAGCAACGAAGGCCCGCGCGGTTCGCTGAACGTGCCGCTGACCTCCGGCTACAGCGTGGCAGTGGACCGCAAGGTGATTCCCCTGGGCAGCCTGTTGTGGCTCTCCACCACCCGCCCGGACGGCAGCAGCCTGATCCGTCCGGTGGCGGCGCAGGACACCGGCGGCGCGATTACCGGCGAAGTGCGCGCCGACTTGTTCTGGGGCACTGGCGAGGCGGCCGGGCAACTGGCGGGAGACATGAAACAGCAGGGCCAGATCTGGATGCTCTGGCCCAAGGGCGCCACGCTGCCAAAAGTGCCCGAGGTCGCCGACAGCAAGTAGCCTGTAGCCACTGCCGAGCCCGCGAGGCTGCGATCGACTTGGGCGGCATTTCGACGCAGCAGGCGCAAACCTGAGCATGCATTGACACTCGTCGGAGCGCTGCGCGCTCAGGCTCGGCAGCGGCGACAGGTCAGATCGAGACGAAAAACAAGCTGGCGATCAGCGCCATGCCGACGAACCACACCAGCGAACGCAGGATCGACCAGTCCGCCAGGTAGCAGATGATGTACAGCAGGCGGCTGGTGATAAACAGCACCGCGATGACATCGATGGTCACCAGCTCGGCGACATTGGCGATATGGGCAATGATCACCCCGGCCGCAAAGGCCGGGGTCACTTCGAAACTGTTGAGCTGCGCCGCATGCGCCCGCCTGGCGAACCCCTCGAGGGTCGCGAGATAGGCCCGCGGGTCATGGTTATGCTGCGCGCCGTAGGTGCCTCCGCTGAACTTGGCGACGCTGACACACAGGTAAGGCAGAACGATTGCGATCAATACACACCAGAAAGCGACAGTCATGGCAGGGTCCTTTTTTAACGTTATAGGAAGGGAGCGGGGTCAGAATTTCATCACCAGCATGCCGATCAGCACCAGGCCGCAAGCCAGGAGCCGGGGCCGGCCGAAAGGCTCTTTCAGGTAGCGCATGCCAAACAGCACCACCAGGATCACGCTGATCTCCCGCAGCGCCGCCGCCTCGGCGATCGATCCCAGTTGCATCGCCCACAGCACCAGAGCGTAGCTGAACAACACACAGAACCCGACGCTCAACCCCAGCTGCCATTGCTCGCGCCAGAACAGGGTGAAGGCCGCCCGCTTGCGCAGCAGCGCCAGCAGCGGAAACGGCCAGGCACTGAGCAGCGTCACCCACACCAGGTAATCCAGCGGATGGGACCAGCGGCGCAATGCCTGGCCGTCGATAAAGGTGTAGCAACCGATGCACAGGCCGATCAGCGCCACCACCGGCAGCATCGACCACGGCAGGCGGTCGCCGCCTCCGCCCTGCCAGAGCAGGCAGAGCATGCCGAAAGGAATCAGCAGGATGCCGAAGATCTGCTGGAGGCTGAGGACCTCGCCCGCGAAGATCAGGGTCAGGGCCAGCACCACCAACGGCGAAAGACCGCGCATCAGCGGATAGACCAGGCCCAGGTCGCCGACCCGATAGGCCTGGATCAACAGGTAGCGATAGAGCAACTCGAAGACCGCCGACGCCAGGATCCACGGCCAGAGCGCCAGCGGCGGCCATTCGACGAACCCCAGCATCAGCGCCACGAACAGCAAGGCGACGCTGTCCATGCAAGCCACCACCAGTAACCGCTCACCACTGAACTTGATCAGGGTATTCCACGCCGCATGCAGCAACGCCGCCACCAGAACCAGAGTTGTCGCCAGCACCTCACACTCCCTGTTTACTTGAAGAGAATCGATTCACCTGAACGCGGCGGCTGTCTATACTGACGCCGACCACGCCGCACTCAGTTGCGCATGTACCTATTCCAATAATGTCTGCCGCTGCCCGATCCGCTGGACTCGATCCACTGGAGGGACACAGCCGGCATGCGTATGCCTGATCAGCGCGTCAAGACTACAGACAGAGAATCCTTGCATGCCACTCGCCTTGCTTGCACTGGCCGTTGCCGCCTTCGGCATCGGCACCACTGAATTCGTCATCATGGGCCTGTTGCCCGATGTCGCCCGTGACTTGTCCGTCAGCATTCCCGACGCCGGCCTGCTGATTACCGGCTACGCCCTGGGCGTGGTATTCGGCGCGCCGATCCTCGCCGTCGGCACCGCCAACATGCCGCGTAAAGCCACGCTGCTGGGCATGACCCTGATGTTCATCCTCGGCAACGTGCTCTGCGCGCTGGCGCCGAACTACGCCACGCTGATGGCCGCGCGGGTGATTACCGCGCTGTGCCACGGGGCGTTTTTCGGTATCGGTTCAGTGGTCGCCGCCGGCCTGGTAGCCCCGAACAAGCGGGCCCAGGCAATCGCCATGATGTTCACCGGCCTGACCCTGGCCAATGTGCTCGGGGTCCCCCTGGGCACCGCGCTGGGGCAATACGCCGGCTGGCGCTCGACCTTCTGGGCGGTGTCGGTGATCGGCGTGCTGGCGGCCATTGCCCAATGGCTCTGGCTGCCCCGGCATATCGCCATGGACAAGGCCAACCTGGCCAGCGAATTCAAGGTGCTGGGCAAGGCCAATGTGCTGCTGGCCCTGGGCATGAGCGTACTGGCGTCCACCAGCCTGTTCAGCGTCTTCACCTATATCGCGCCGATCCTGCAGGACGTCACCGGCGTCAGCCCCCATGGCGTGACCATCATGTTGCTGCTGTTCGGCGTCGGCCTGACTGCCGGCAGCATGCTCGGCGGACGCCTGGCCGACAGCCGCCTGCTGCCGTCGCTGGTGGCCATGGCGCTGGCCGTGGTGCTGGTGCTGGCGGCATTCAGCCAGACCAGCCAGGCCGTCATCCCGGCGGCGATCACCCTGGTGCTGTGGGGCATTTTCGCCTTCGCCCTGTGCCCGATCCTGCAATTGCTGATCATCGACCAGGCCTCGGAGGCGCCCAACCTGGGCTCGACCCTGAACCAGAGCGCCTTCAACCTGGGCAACGCCGCCGGCGCCTGGATCGGCGGCCTGGTGGTCGCCAGCGGCGCCGACCTGGCCGACCTGCCGTGGACCGGCGCCCTGGTCGGCGGGCTGACAGTGCTGACCGCGCTGTTCTTCATTTACCTGCAACGTCGCGGCACTGCCGCGGTCAACGTATCAGGTTGAGTCTGGGCCGCGCCTCGGGCCGACGCGCCAATAGAACAATCTGAACTTTCCTGGCCGGTGTGCCCCCGCCCGCCAGCGGTCCATCCAATCTTGTGCCCGATGGTGTTCGGGCGTTCTGTTCACGCTTTGATCCAAAGGAGTCCGGATGCTCGAGCTTGTCGCTGCCTTTATCTGCCTGACCACCCTGCTGACCTACGTCAACTTCCGTTTTATCGGCCTGCCGCCGACCATCGGCGTGATGGTCACCGCCCTGCTGTTTTCCCTGCTGCTGCAAGGCCTGAGCTTCCTCGGCTACCCCGGCCTGGAAGAGCGTGTGCAACAGCTGATCGGCCAGATCGACTTCGGCGACCTGCTGATGAACTGGATGCTGTCGTTCCTGCTGTTCGCCGGCGCCCTGCACGTCAACCTCAACGACCTGCGCAGCTATCGCTGGCCCATCGGCCTGTTGGCCACGGTCGGCGTGCTGATCGCCACATTCGTCATCGGCAGCCTGGCCTACTGGATCTTCGGCCTGTTCGGCTGGCACGTGAGCTTCCTCTATTGCCTGCTGTTCGGCGCCCTGATCTCGCCGACCGACCCGATCGCGGTGCTCGGCGTGCTGCGCACCGCCAACGCGTCCAAACCGCTGAAAACCACCATCGTCGGCGAATCGTTGTTCAACGACGGCACCGCGGTGGTGGTGTTCACCGTGCTGCTGGGCATCGCCCAGCTCGGCGAGACCCCGACCATTGGCGCCACCGCCCTGCTATTCGCCCATGAAGCCATCGGCGGCGTGGTGTTCGGCGGGCTGATCGGTTACCTGGTGTACCTGATGATCAAGAGCATCGAGCAGCACCAGATCGAGGTGATGCTGACCCTGGCCCTGGTGATCGGCGGTTCGGCGATGGCCAGCGAACTGCACGTCTCGGCGCCGATCGCGATGGTGGTGGCGGGCCTGATCATCGGCAACCTTGGGCGCAACCTGGCGATGAACGAGATGACCCGGCGCTACCTGGACGGTTTCTGGGAGCTGCTCGACGACATGCTCAATGCCTTGCTGTTCGCCCTGATCGGCATGGAGCTGTTGCTGCTGCCGTTCAGTTGGCTGCACTTGCTGGCCGCGAGCCTGCTGGCGGTGGCCATCGTGCTCTCGCGCCTGCTCACCGTGGCCCCGGCCATCGTCCTGCTACGCCGCTGGCGCAGCGTGCCGCGCGGCACTATCCGGGTCCTGACCTGGGGCGGCCTGCGCGGCGGGGTTTCGGTGGCCCTGGCGCTGGCCTTGCCGCTGGGCCCGGAGCGCGACCTGGTGCTGAGCATCACTTACATCGTGGTGCTGTCGTCGATCCTCTTGCAGGGCCTGACCATCGGCAAGCTGGTGCGTCATGTCACCAAGGACGCACCGCCCGCCGTGCCCGAGGCTCACTGACACTCCCGAACCTGTACCTGTACCTGTACCTGTAGGAGCGAGCTTGCTCTCTCCTACAAGGGGAAGGGGTTTGCGGGTCAGGCGACGGGCTCGTCGTCCTTGAACTGGTCCTTCACATACCTGATTTCGGTACGGCCGTGAGGCGCCGGCAAGCCGTCCTCGCCGAGGTTGACGAAGACCATCTTCTCGACGGTGAGAATGCTCTTGCGGGTGATCTTGTTGCGCACTTCGCAGGTCAGGGTGATCGAGGTGCGGCCGAACTCGGTGGCGGTGATGCCCAGCTCGATGATGTCGCCCTGGCGCGAGGCGCTGACGAAGTTGATTTCGGAAATGTACTTGGTGACCACGCGCTGGTTGCCCAGCTGGACGATGGCGTAGATCGCCGCTTCTTCGTCGATCCAGCGCAACAGGCTGCCGCCGAACAGCGTGCCGTTGGGGTTGAGGTCTTCGGGTTTTACCCATTTGCGGGTGTGGAAATTCATGCTCACTCCTGACCGTCTTGCCGATTGATGCCGGCATCATGGCAGACCCCGGCGCAGAGCTCTATTGGGCTTCTACTATGGTCGCGATTACTGTTCGCGCATCGTCCGACGGAAATCCTTGGGAAGTCGCAGGCACCCGGCTATAATCGCCTCCGTTTCAAAACGGTAACGCTCAGCTGGTACCGTTTTCCCGCCACCTGTCCGAGGGGCGCTGCAGCAGGTTCGACCTGTCAGGCTCGGATGGGGCGTTGTCTGGTCGCGAAGGTTCGATCAGTCACTAAACGCACAACGGCGCCCATTCGCATACTTACGAATGGAGGCTCTTCATGAGCGCTGTAATCACGCCCGCAGATTTTACCGACTACAAAGTCGCCGACATGTCCCTGGCCGCCTGGGGCCGTCGCGAAACCATCATCGCCGAGTCGGAAATGCCGGCCCTGATGGGTCTGCGCCGCAAGTACGCCGCCGAACAACCGCTCAAGGGCGCGAAGATCCTCGGCTGCATCCACATGACCATCCAGACCGCCGTGCTGATCGAAACCCTGGTTGCCCTGGGCGCCGAAGTACGCTGGTCGTCCTGCAACATTTTCTCGACTCAAGACCAGGCCGCTGCGTCCATCGCCGCTGCCGGTATCCCGGTGTTCGCCTGGAAGGGCGAGACTGAAGAAGAGTACGAGTGGTGCCTGGAGCAGACCATCCTCAAGGATGGCCAGCCTTGGGACGCCAACATGATCCTCGACGATGGCGGCGACCTGACCGAGTTGCTGCACAAGAAGTACCCGCAGGTGCTGGATCGCGTCCACGGCGTGACCGAAGAAACCACCACCGGCGTACACCGCCTGCTGGACATGCTGGCCAAGGGCGAGCTGAAAATCCCGGCCATCAACGTCAACGACTCGGTGACCAAGAGCAAGAACGACAACAAGTACGGCTGCCGTCACAGCCTGAACGATGCGATCAAGCGCGGTACCGACCACCTGCTGTCCGGCAAGCAAGCGCTGGTCATCGGCTACGGCGACGTGGGCAAGGGCTCGGCCCAGTCCCTGCGTCAGGAAGGCATGATCGTCAAGGTTTCCGAAGTCGACCCGATCTGCGCCATGCAAGCCTGCATGGACGGTTTCGAACTGGTTTCGCCGTTCATCGACGGGATCAACACCGGCACCGAAGCCAGCATCGACAAGGCCCTGCTGGGCAAGATCGACCTGATCGTGACCACCACCGGTAACGTCAATGTGTGCGACGCCAACATGCTCAAGGCCCTGAAGAAGCGTGCCGTGGTCTGCAACATCGGTCACTTCGACAACGAAATCGACACCGCTTTCATGCGCAAGAACTGGGCATGGGAAGAAGTGAAGCCACAGGTACACAAGATCCACCGTACCGGCGCCGGTGCTTTCGACGCCCAGAACGACGACTACCTGATTCTGCTGGCCGAAGGCCGCCTGGTGAACCTGGGCAACGCTACCGGCCACCCGAGCCGCATCATGGACGGCTCGTTCGCCAACCAGGTACTGGCGCAGATCTTCCTGTTCGGCCAGAAGTACGCCGACCTGTCGCCGGCCCAGAAAGCCGAGCGCCTGACCGTTGAAGTACTGCCGAAGAAACTCGACGAAGAAGTGGCCCTGGAAATGGTCCGCGGCTTCGGTGGCGTGGTCACTCAACTGACCAAGACCCAGGCCGACTACATCGGCGTGACCGTCGAAGGCCCGTTCAAGCCACACGCTTATCGGTACTAAAAGCAGTTGCAAGCTTTGAGCTTCAAGCGGCAAGCAAAGGCCACAAGCCGTACTTGCCGCTCGAAGCTTGCGGCTTCGTCCCTATTTGCTTAAACAGTTTCAAGCGGCCCGTTCCAGGCACAAGAGCTGAGCGCACCTCCGCTACTCTTGCAGCTTGTGGCTTGCGGCTTGTAGCTGGAGGTTTCCTCCATGTCCCAAGACCGTCGCTACAGCTTCGAGTTCTTCCCGACCAAGACCGATGCTGGGCATGAAAAACTGCTCGCCACTGCCCGTCAGTTGGCCAGCTACAACCCCGACTTCTTCTCCTGCACCTACGGTGCCGGCGGCTCGACGCGCGACCGCACGATCAACACCGTGCTGCAACTCGAGAGCGAAGTGAAGGTTCCGGCCGCGCCGCACCTGTCCTGCGTGGGCGACAGCAAAGCCGACCTGCGCGGCCTGCTGAGCCAATACAAGGCAGCCGGCATCAAGCGTATCGTCGCCCTGCGCGGCGACCTGCCTTCGGGCATGGGCATGGCCAGCGGCGAGCTGCGTCACGCCAACGACCTGGTGAGCTTCATTCGCGAAGAGAGCGGCGACCACTTCCACATCGAAGTGGCGGCGTATCCGGAAATGCACCCGCAAGCGCGCAATTTCGAAGACGACCTCAACAACTTCGTGCGCAAGGCCAACGCCGGGGCCAACAGTGCGATCACCCAGTATTTCTTCAACGCCGACAGCTACTTCTATTTCGTCGAGCGCATTCAGAAAATGGGCGTAAACATTCCGATTGTTCCGGGCATCATGCCGATCACCAATTACAGTAAGCTCGCACGCTTCTCGGATGCCTGCGGCGCGGAGATCCCACGCTGGATCCGCAAGCAACTGGAAGCCTACGGCGACGACAGCCAAAGCATCCAGGCGTTCGGCGAACAGGTCATCACCGAAATGTGTGAACGTTTGTTGCAGGGCGGTGCGCCAGGGCTGCATTTCTATACCCTGAACCAGGCTGAGCCGAGCCTCGCCGTCTGGAACAATCTGAAGCTGCCGCGCTAAACGCACGACCGCATCAGAAAAAGGCCTTGGCGAAATCCAAGGCCTTTTTTTATCCCCCTATCCATCCGAAGGATCGCCGTAGATGTCCACAGGCAGTACCGCAGCGCGCCCGCAATTGATCTACCTGGTTTACGGTGCCGCGACCTACCACCAGGAAGCCGTGTTCAGTATCGCCAGCGCGCTGGCCGGGCTGCGTGAAACACCGGGAGAGGCCCTCGACATCCAGGTCTTCACCGACAATGCCGCGCCTTATCGCGACCTGCCCGTGCGCGTGCGTCCACTGGACGAAAATACCCGTCAGGCGTGGATCGCACCGCACGGTTACCACTTCCGCGCCAAACATGTGGTGATGCGCCAAGTGCTGCAAGAATCCGAACTGGCACTGCTGATCGACACCGACACCTTCTTCCATTGTTCGCCGCTGGAGCTGTTCCGCCGTATCGAGCCCGGTACCCTGCTGTGCAACGCCTTTGGCATGTGCTACGGCGCCAACAAGGAATCCGGCCTCTACCAGCATCTGGCCGACCTGCTGCGTGAACGCTCACTGGCCGACGACCGGATGCCGCTGCTCAACTCCGGGGTCATCGGCCTGCACCGCACCGATGCCGATGTGCTGGAGCGCTCCATCGCCCTGATGGACGAGCTGTATCCCCTGGCCCATGGCGCCTACACCCTGGAAGAGTTCTGCCTGTCGGTGGCGGCCTACCGCAACCAGCAGGTCCGCGAATGCCCCGACCTGATCCACCACTACTGGAGCCGCAAGCAGCTGTTTCGCGCCAAGACCAAGGCCTGGCTGAACAAGCACAGCGCAGCCCCCACCAGCACGGTCGCCCTGGACGAAACCCGCCTGGTCACCGCGACGCTGCCACGTCCGCCGGTACTGCTGCGCCTGGCCTACAAGGTCGTGACCCTGGCCCTGCCCGGACACCAGCGCCAGTTCATGCGCGAGATCCTCTATGGCTGCTACCGCCACACCAACGAATTCGATCAGGCCTGCGCCCCGGTCTGGTGGGAAAAGGCCCGGGAAAACGCCGAAGGCCGGCTGAAAAAGCCACTCAACAGCCACCAACTCGAACGCTGGTTCAACCATCCGGTCATTCGCCTGGTACTGGGCCGGCGGCGCAGGGCGATCTACCTGCACCTGATCGAGACAAAAGCCGACTGAAGCTTGAGATAGACAGCCTCTAGCCATTGGACAACCTCTCGTCGTAATCTCCAGCGATGCCCGCCATTGTCCAACTGCTGACAGCCTTTTTCCTCGCTTGCCTGAGCCTGACCGCCCATGGCGAGAAGTTGCGCATTGTCACCGAGCCCTGGGCCCCTTACGTCTACGAAGAACAGGGCAAGGCCCGGGGGCTGGATTACGAAACCACGGCCATTGTCTTCCAGCGCCTGGGGATCGAGGTCGAATGGCAGTTCCTGCCCTGGAAGCGCTGCCTGGCCATGCTCGAGCAGGGCCAGGCCGACGGCGCCCTGGACATCTTCCACAGCGACGAGCGCGAAAGCAGCCTGCTCTACCCCAACGAACCGTTGTCGGACGTCGAGTTCGTGATGTTCTACGCCAACGCCCGGCCCCACCCGTTCCGCACCCTGGAGGACCTGCGCGGGCTGACGGTGGGCACCTCCCCCGGCTACCTGTACAGCCAGGAATTTCGTGAGTCCACGCTGTTCACCCAGGAGCCGGCGCCGACCCACGAAGCCAACTTCGGCAAGCTGCTGCGCGGTCGCATCGACCTGCTGATCACCGACCGGCGGGTCGGCCAGTACCTGCTGGACCAACTGCAGATTCGCCAGCAGATCAGCGAAAACCCCGTGGTCATCAGCCGGCAAAGCCAGTTCCTGGCCGTGCGGCGCAACGCCGGCATGGACCTGCTGGTGCAACGTTTCGGTGCCGAACTCAAGCGTTTCAAGCAGGAACCGGCCTACGCCGAGTTGAGCGCTCGTTATGGAGCGGCGCCGGCCGTCGCCGGCTCCGACACCCCTGCGCTCGATAGGCCGCTGAAAACCGTTGAGCAGCAGGAACGCAGCGCGCGCTGATTGCTCTGTTATACTCCGGCCTTCCCGCCAGGCTCACGCCCGGACGCTCGACCCTGTTCAAGGCCTCTCGATACCGCTACAGCGCAGCCACAAGGCCCGCGCGAGCCCTCGCGAAGAGCCTTCAGGAGCCAGCAGGACCGGACGGGATTGCGTCCTCTTGAACGCCATTCGCGCCCGGCAAGACTATCCCTTTGGGCCAAGCCCTCACTAAAACAGGATTACTCATGTCCTTTGCTTCCCTCGGTCTCTCCGAGGCTTTAGTCGGCGCCATCGAAGCCGCCGGCTACACCCAGCCTACTCCGGTGCAACAGCGGGCCATTCCCGCCGTGTTGCAAGGTCGCGACCTGATGGTGGCGGCACAGACAGGTACTGGTAAAACCGGCGGTTTCGCCCTTCCGATCCTGGAACGGTTGTTTCCCAACGGTCACCCGGACAAATCCCAGCGTCACGGCCCGCGCCAACCGCGCGTCCTGGTCCTGACCCCAACCCGCGAACTCGCCGCGCAGGTGCATGACAGCTTCAAGCTCTATGCCCGCGACCTGAAGTTCGTCAGCGCCTGCATCTTCGGCGGCGTCGGCATGAACCCCCAGGTCCAGGCCATGGCCCGCGGCGTCGACGTGCTGGTGGCCTGCCCCGGCCGCCTGCTCGACCTGGCCGGCCAGGGCAGCGTCGACCTGTCGCACGTGGAAATCCTCGTGCTCGACGAGGCCGACCGCATGCTCGACATGGGCTTCGTCCACGACGTGAAGAAAGTCCTCGCGCGCCTGCCCGCCAAGCGCCAGAACCTGCTGTTCTCCGCGACGTTCTCCAAGGACATCACGGACCTCGCCGGTAAGCTGCTGCACAACCCCGAGCGCATCGAAGTCACGCCGCCGAACACCACGGTCGAGCGCATCGAGCAACGGGTGTTCCGCCTGCCCGCCAGCCACAAGCGTGCCTTGCTGGCCCACCTGATCACCGCCGGCGCCTGGGAACAGGTGCTGGTCTTCACCCGTACCAAGCACGGCGCCAACCGCCTGGCCGAGTACCTGGACAAGCACGGCCTGACCGCCGTCGCCATCCACGGCAACAAGAGCCAGAACGCCCGCACCAAGGCCCTGGCCGACTTCAAGGCCGGTGAAGTGCGCATCCTGGTCGCCACCGATATCGCTGCCCGCGGCCTGGACATCGACCAACTGCCGCATGTGGTCAACTTCGAGCTGCCGAACGTCGACGAAGACTACGTGCACCGCATTGGCCGTACCGGCCGTGCCGGTCGCTCGGGCGAAGCGATCTCGCTGGTTGCGCCGGACGAAGAGAAGCTGCTCAAAAGCATCGAGCGCATGACCAAGCAGAAGATCCCCGACGGCGATCTGGCAGGCTTCGACGCCAGCACCGTGGAAGCCGAGAAACCGGAAGTGCGCGAGCGTCCGGACGTGCGCAACCCGCGTAACTCCCGCAGCTCGCGCGGCGATGGCCCGAACGGCGGTGGCGGTGGCAGCGGTCGCAAAGACAAAGGCAAGGACAAAGGCAAGGACAAGGAAAAACCAGCCGCTCGCGGCGACCGTCCGGCCCGCGAACAGAAGCCGCGCGAAGGCACCCCGGCGCGCGAGCAGCGCCAGCCGAAGCCAAGCGCCGACCGTGACCCGGAAGAGTTCCTGGACGACGACGTGGATAACTTCGGCAACCGAGCCGACTACGTCAGCCCGTACCAGAACAAGAACCAGGGTCGCGGCCGCCGTCCGGGCGCGCCAAGCCAGGGCGCGGCCAACAACAATGCCCCACGCAGCGGCGGCCAGGGTCGCACCGGCGGTCAGCGCAACAACAATGGCGCCAATAGCGGGGGGGCTGGTGGTAGCGGCACCCCAGGCGCCAAGCGCAACGGCCCGCGCAGTGGCGCTCCACGTGACGGCCAGGCCCGTCGCGAAGAGTCGCGCAATCGCCGCCCGGCCCGTGACGACCAGTCGCGTCAGGAGCCGGCGGTGCAAAACCCTCGCGGCAACCAGCCAAAGATCATGCACAAGGAGTCGAAAGCCGACCGCTTCCCGACACCCGAGCAGCTCGATCAACTGCCAAGCCGTCCGCGTGGCGAGAAACCAGCCTTGCTGACCCGCAACCGCTGAGTTTTCCACGGCAATAAAAAACGCCCCTGATCGCAAGATCAGGGGCGTTTTTGTTTAGGCCAAGCGCTATGCCTGGGGCATTTCTTTGCTTCTGTCGCCGGTGCCGAGGCCGCAATCGAGCGGGAACCGGTCGCAGGCCTCGAGGGCCCAAGGTCCTGCGGACCTTTACGCAGCCTCGCAGGCTCGGCAGCGGCTACGGCGAAGCATTACTTCGCTTTCACACCTTCGAAGGTGATGTACAGCTGAACGGTGTCGGACTGCGGGCCAACATCCATCCCATCCTTGTTGAACTCTTTGCGGCTGATGCTGGTGGTGCCTTCGAAACCTGCGCGGTAGCCGCCCCATGGGTCCTTGCCTTCACCCAGGAAGGTGGCCTTGACCACGATTGGCTTGGTCACGCCGTGGAACGTCAGGTCGCCAGCTACATCAGCGGTCTGCTTGCCGTCAGCATTCTTGCCGGTAGGCTTGACGCTGGTGGACACGAACTTCGCGTCAGGGAATTTGCCCGACTCCAGGAAGTCCTTGCTGTTGACGTGCTTGTCGCGCTCGGCGTGGTTGGTGAACACGCTGGCGGTACGCACGTTGACTTCGATCTTGGCGTCTTCAGGCTTGGCTGCGTCGAAGCTGAACTTGCCGTCCAGGTCCTTGAAGGTCCCGGTGATGAAGCTGTAGCCCAGGTGGCTGATCTTGAAGTCGACGAAGGCGTGCTGGCCTTCCTTGTCGATCACATAGTCCGCGGCCATCGCCTGACCAGCAGACAGCAGGGCGGAACCGATTGCCAGAGCGGCGAGAGTCTTTTTCAACATGCTTTCTATTCCTTTTGAGTTGAGGTTGAACATCAGGCTTTGCGCCCCAGCATTCGAGTCAGGGTCGCGTCACGATCGATAAAGTGGTGTTTCAGCGCGGCCAGACCATGCAGCCCGGCAAAGATCACCAGGGCCCAGGCCAGGTACAGGTGCACCTCGCCAGCCACATCCGCCTGGTCCGGTAGACCGGAAACCAAGGCAGGAATTTCAAACAGGCCGAACACCGGGATCCCGACACCGTCTGCGGTGGAAATCAGGTAACCGGCAATCATCACAACGAACAGACTGAGATACAGAAAGGCATGGCCGAACAGGGCACCCAGGCGCGTCAGGCGGCCGTGGCTGGCCGGCGCGGGCGGCGGCGGGCTGACGAAGCGCCACAACACCCGCAGCAACATGACCGCGAACAGCGTCAGGCCGATGCTCTTGTGCAGCTCCGGCGCGTCTTTGCGCCAGGCGCTGTAGTAATCCAGCCCCACCATCCACAGGCCCAGGGCGAACAATCCAAAGACGACCAGCGCCACACTCCAGTGCAGAAAAATGCTGACCCAGCCGTAGCGGGAAGACGAATTACGTAGCTGCATTGCTTGAATCCTGTAAGAACTGCTGGCCAAGACTATCGGTTTAACTATCGAATTAAAGCGGAAATTTTCGCTTTGAAATATCGAGAAATACGATGTTGAGGGTACGAACAGTAAATTAACCAGGCATTAAGGTCTACGTGGGGCAAACGTGACGGAGCGTTCTGCCACCGCGTCGAATGGGTTCGCACCCCATGCAATGGGTTGTGACACAGCCAGGCATTGCATAGGCTTGCGCGATTGTTTGCCGGCGTGCTTCGACACCCCCTCCTGGAGACTGAACATGGGCCTCAACCAACAGTGGATGCAACGCGATCTCGCGGTGTTATGGCATCCCTGCACCCAGATGAAAGACCACGAGCAACTGCCGCTGATCCCGATCAAGCGGGGCGACGGCGTATGGCTGGAAGACTTCGAAGGCAAACGCTACCTCGATGCCGTCAGCTCCTGGTGGGTCAACGCCTTCGGCCATGCCAACCCGCGCATCAACCAGCGCATCAAGGATCAGGTCGACCAGCTGGAGCACGTGATCCTCGCCGGTTTCAGCCACCAGCCGGTGATCGAGCTGTCCGAGCGCCTGGTACAGATCACGCCGGAAGGCCTGACCCGCTGCTTCTACGCCGACAACGGTTCGTCGTGCATCGAAGTGGCGATGAAGATGAGCTTCCACTACTGGTTCAACCGCGGCCAGAAAGACAAGAAGCGCTTCGTCACCCTGACCAACAGCTACCACGGCGAAACCATCGCCGCGATGTCGGTGGGCGATGTGCCGCTGTTCACCGAAACCTACAAGGCCCTGCTGCTGGACACCCTCAAGGTGCCGAGCCCGGACTGCTACCTGCGCCCTGAGGGCATGGGCTGGGAAGAACACTCGCGCAACATGTTCGCCGCCATGGAACAGACCCTGGCCGAACACCATGCAACTATCGCCGCGGTGATCATCGAACCGCTGATCCAGGGCGCCGGCGGCATGCGCATGTACCACCCGGTGTACCTCAAGCTGCTGCGCGAGGCCTGCGACCGCTATGGCGTGCACCTGATCCACGACGAAATCGCCGTTGGTTTCGGTCGTACCGGGACGATGTTCGCCTGCGAGCAGGCCGGTATCCGCCCGGACTTCCTCTGCCTGTCCAAGGCCCTGACCGGTGGCTACCTGCCGCTGGCTGCGTGCCTGACCACCGACGAGGTCTACAGCGCCTTCTACGACGACTATCCGACCCTGCGCGCCTTCCTCCACTCCCACAGCTACACCGGCAACCCACTGGCCTGTGCGGCGGCGCTGGCGACCCTGGATATCTTCGAGCAGGACAACGTCATCGAGAACAACCGGGCCCTGGCCCAGCGCATGGCCAGCTCGACCGCGCACCTGGCGGACCATCCGCACGTCGCCGAAGTGCGCCAGACCGGCATGGTGCTGGCCATCGAGATGGTCCAGGACAAGGCCAGCAAAGCCGCCTACCCGTGGCAGGAACGCCGTGGCCTGAAAGTCTTCCAGCACGCCCTGGAGCGCGGGGCCCTACTGCGCCCGCTGGGCAGCGTGGTGTATTTCCTGCCGCCTTACGTGATCACGCCGGAGCAGATCGACTTCCTCGCAGAAGTCGCCAGCGAAGGCATCGACATCGCCACCAGCGACAAGGTCAGCGTGGCCGTGCCCAAGGACTTCCACCCGGGCTTCCGCGATCCGGGCTGACGCTTTCGTGGGCAGTCTCGCTCCCCTGTAGGAGCGAGACTGCTCGCGAAAAAATCCGACTGCCCCACAACGCTCAAGAATCTTCCCCAGAGAACCACCATGAGACTGTCCCGCTTCTTTATCGACCTCCCCCTGAGCCTCGGCCAGCACGAACTGCCCGAAGCCCAGGCCCATTACATCGGACGCGTGCTGCGCATGGCCGAGGGCGATGCGTTGCAGCTGTTCGACGGCTCGGGCAACGAGTTTCGCGGCACGCTGCTGGAAGTCGGCAAGAAACGCGTGGTGGTCCAGCTCGACGACAGCTTCGCCGGCCAGGTCGAGTCGCCGCTGCAGATCCACCTCGGCCAGGGCCTGTCCCGGGGCGAGCGCATGGACTGGGCGATCCAGAAGGCCACTGAACTGGGGGTCAATGAAATCACCCCGATCTTCAGCGAGCGCTGCGAAGTGCGGCTCAAGGACGAACGCGCCGACAAGCGCCTGGCCCACTGGCGCCAGGTGGCGATCAGCGCGTGCGAACAATGCGGGCGCTCGCGGGTGCCGGTGATTCATCCACCACTGCTGCTGGCCGACTGGATCAAACAGACCCAGGCCGACCTCAAGCTGGTGCTGCACCCAGTGGCCGAGCCGCTGCTCAGCCATGCCAAGCCGACAAGCCTGGCGTTCCTGATCGGGCCGGAAGGCGGGTTGTCCGACGCCGAGGTGGAGCAGGCGCAACAGGCAGGCTTTCATTCGGCGCGCCTCGGCCCGCGGGTGTTGCGCACCGAGACCGCGCCCGTGGTGGCGCTGGCGGTGGCGCAACAACTCTGGGGCGATTTCTAACCCACATCTGCCTGCGTAGGAGCTAGGCTTGCCCGCGAGGCGTTTTGCCTGACACACCGCGGCGCGGCCATCGCCAGCAAGCTGGGCTCCTACAGAAGCCCGTCGGCAGCAGCCCCGCCTCCGTACGCAGCGTTTACTCCACCGGGTCGCTCACCGGCTTGGCGATGATCGCCTTCAACTCGCTGGTCATCGGGAATTCCAGGTTCAGGCCCTTGGGTGGAATCGGCTGCTCGAACCAGCGCTGGTAGATGCCGTTGATCTCCCCGGAGCGGTACAGGTCCGCCAGGGTGGCGTTGACCAGTTCGAGGAACTGCGGATCATCCTTGCGCACCATGCAGCTGTAGATCTCCCGCGACTGCTCCTCGCCGACCACCACCCAGTTGTGCGGATCGCGGGCCTTGGCCCGTTCGCCGTAGAGCAGCGCGTCGTCCATGTAGAACGCTGCGGCACGCCCCGATTGCAGCATCTGGAAGGCTTCGCCGTGGTCCTTGGCGCTGATCACGAACATATCGATCTTGTGCTCGACGTTGTAGCTCTTGAGGAACCGCTCGTTGGTGGTGCCGGCGGTGGTCACCACGTTCTTGCCGCGCAGGTCGGCGAAGCTTTTGATCCCACTGTCCTTGGCGGTCAGCAACTGGCCTTTGACGTAGATGAAACCATAGGAAAACGCCACCTGCTTCTGCCGTTCGGCCGTGACCCCGGTGGAACCGCACTCCAGGTCGACGGTGCCGTTCTGCACCAGCGGGATGCGCGTTTGCGAGGTCACCAGGTTGTACTTCACCGCCAGTTGCGGCAGCGCCAGTTTGTCGCGAATGCGCTCGACGATCTTGCTGGCCAGGTCCACCGAGTAGCCCATGGGTTTGCCGCTGTTGTCGCCCACGTAAGAGAACGGCACCGAGGCATCGCGATAACCCAGGGTAATACTGCCGGCATTGGCGATCTTGCCCAGGGTGCCGGTCAGCGGCGCCTCGCTGGCGTACAGTGGCGAGCCGAGCAACAGGCCGAGGGTGCAGCCAAGCAACGTGATTTTTTGCATTGTTATTCTCCGTTGTGGGTGAAGGCGTTAGCGGCGAACCGCGATGACGGTGATTTCCACCAATATTTCCGGGCGCGCCAGCGCGGCCTGCACCGTGGTGCGGCTCGGCGCCTGCCCGGGCGACAGCCAGGCCGACCAGACCTCGTTCATCGCCGCGAAATCCTGCTGGATGTCTTTCAGGTAAATAGTCGCGCTGAGCAGATGATCCTTGTCGCTGCCGGCCTCGGCCAGCAAGGCATCGATCTTGGCCAGCACTTCGCGGGTCTGGCCCGCCGCATCCGTGGCCGAACCCGGCACTTGGCCGGACAGAAACACCAGCTCGGCAAAGCTCACGACGCCGCTGAGACGCTCGTTGGTGTGAAGACGCTGGATAGTCATGGAACCGCTCCTTGTACGCAGAAAAAGTCAGGCGGCATGGGGCGCGAGGCCCTGCATGTCGATGGAAGGCCGGCGCTGGCCGATCAGCTCGGCCAACAGGCGCCCGCTGCCGCAAGCCAGGGTGAAACCCAGGGCGCCATGGCCGAGGTTGAGCCACAGGTTGCGAAAACCGCTGGCGCCGATCAGCGGCACGCCGCTGGGGGTCGCCGGGCGCATGCCGGCCCATTCGACGGCGGCGTCGTAATCGCCGGCGTTGCCAAAGGTTTCCCGGGCCTGGCGCTGCATCAGGGCCAGGCGCTTGGGGTCCAGGGCCGGGTCGAAGCCGACGATATCGACCATGGCCGCCACCCGCAGCTGCTGGCCGATCCGCGCGTAGACGATCTTGCGGTTGTAGTCGGTGATGCTGATGTCCGGCGCCCGGTGCCCCGCGCCGATCGGCACGCTGAGGCTGTAGCCCTTGAGCGGGTACAGCGGCAGCTTCAGGCCGGGCAAGGCCAGTTCGCCGCTGCGATGGCCAGCGGCGAGGATCAGCTGATCCACCGCCAGTACCTCGTCGCCCAGCTCGATAGCCTGCACCTGGCCGTTCGCTTGGCGAATGCCCGTGACCTGGCGCCCCGCCAATAGCTGGCAGCGCCCGGAAGCGTGCAGCCGCGCCACCAGCTGCTGGCAGAAGGCGTGGCAGTCGGCCACTTCTTCGTCCGGGGTGAAGATGCCGCCGACGAAGGGCGCGCCGCCAAGGGTCGGCTCCAGATGCACGCATTCACCGGCGGACAACACCTGCTGCTGGCGCGGGTCGGCCAGGCCCTGACGGGCATGCTCGAAGCTGGCGGTTTCGCGGAAAGTCACCAGCTTGCCGTTGCGCCGCCAGTGGAAACCGTCCAGGCCGTCCTCGTCGCGCCAGCGCTGCAAGGTGGCCTGGCTCAACAGCGCCAGGCGCAGCAGATGGGCACCGTTGCGTCGGTTGACCGAACCGCGGCAGGCCGCCAGGAACCCGGCCAGCCATCGCCATTGCGCCGGGTCCAGGCGCGGGCGCAGCTTGAGCGGCGAGTCGCCACGCAGCATCCAGCCCAGGGCCTGCCAGGGCACGCCGGCATCGGCCAGCGGCGCCACATAGCGGTACGACAGCTGGCCGCCGTTGGCGAAGCTGGTCTGGCTGGCGAAGGACTCCCGCGCCTCCACCAGGCTGACCTCGAACCCCTCGCGAACCAGGGCATAGGCGCTGGCGAGGCCAATGACCCCGCCGCCGATGATGCAAACCCGCTGTGCCATGTCAGTCCTTAAACCGGTGTTGAGCGGGCTTCAGGTTAGGAGCAGATGACAGGCGCGGGACAATGAATAAAGATGAGCCACCCATAAACAAAGGTTATGGACTGATCATGCGACTGCGCCATATCGAGATTTTCCAGGCCATCCGCCAGACCGGCTCGGTCAGCGGCGCCGCTCAATTGCTCCACGTCTCCCAACCGGCGGTGACCAAGGTCTTGCAACACGCCGAGCAGCAACTGGGCTTCCCGCTGTTCCTGCGGGTCAAGGGCAAGTTGCAGGCCACTCCCGAGGCCCTGGAGCTGGAGCGTGAGGTCGACAAGGTCAGCGAAAGCCTGCAAGGGGTGCGGCGCCTGGCCCAGAGCCTGCGCCGCGAGCCGGGCCACAGCCTGCGCATCGGCGCCACGCCGGCGCTGGCCCTGTCGCTGTTGCCGCCGGCCATCCACCAGTGGACCCGGCGCTACCCGGATATCGTCTGCGAGCTGTCCAGCGCCCACAGCCGCGAACTGGTGCAGAACCTGCTGATGCGCGAGATCGACGTCGCCCTGACCCTGCAACGCCCGGACCATCCGGGGCTGACCGCCCAGGCCCTGGCTCGCGGCGTGCTGGTGGCGCTGGCGCCGCTGGACTACTGGCCGCACGCTGCCAGGGGCACGCCGCTGCCGTTGCAGGAACTGGCGGGCGCGCCGCTGATCGGCCTGTCCAGCGCCGACCCGCTGGCGGCGAAACTCGACGGTTACCTGAAAGCCGTGGAACCGGCGCCGCGGGTCGGCATTGCCGTGCAGACCTATTCCCTGGCCCGGGCCATGGTCGAATCCGGGGCCGGGCTGGCGGTGATCGACCCGTTCACCGCCCTCGGCGCCTCCCCCGCCAGCACCGCGATCCGCCCGCTGATGCCCGCGCTGCCGATCACCCTGTACGCCGTGACCCGCGCCGCCGAGGCGCTGCCGCACACCTTGAGCAGCCTGCTGGAGATCTTCGCCAAACAGGCGCAGGAGCAGCTGGATCGGTTGATGGCCGCAGATTGAGGTTGCCTGTCAGGACGTCATCGCGAGCAAGCTTCGCTCCTACAGAAGCACGCGAAACGTCAGGACCTGCGCCGCACCTGTAGGAACGAGGCTTGCCCGCGATGAACGATGACGCGGTTCCCGATCACAACACGTAAAAGAAGATCGCCACGAAGTGCAACAGACTGCCGGCGATCACAAACAGGTGCCAGATCCCATGGGCGTGGCGCAAACGGCTGTCGAGGGCAAAGAAGACGATGCCGACGGTGTAGAGCACCCCACCCATGGCCAGCCAGGTGAAGCCGGCCGTGCCCAGGGCCGCCAGCAGGGGCTTGACCGCCACCAGCACGATCCAGCCCATGACCGCGTAAATCACGATGGACAGGATGCGCGCCTCGGAGCGCGGCTTGATTTCCTGCAAGATGCCGATCAGCGCCAGCCCCCAGACGATCCCGAACAGCGTCCAGCCCCAGGGCCCGCGCAGGGTCACCAGGCAGAACGGCGTGTAGCTGCCGGCGATCAGCAGGTAGATGGAGAAGTGGTCGACCTTCTGCATGATGTTCTTCGCTCGCCCGCGCACGCTGTGGTACACGGTCGAGGCGCTGTACAGCACCAGCAGGGTGAAGCCGTAGATCGCCACGCTGACGATCTTCCACGGGCTGCCGTCGAGGCTGGCCAGCACCACCAACCAGATCCCCCCGACCAGCGCCGCCACCGCGCCGACCAGGTGCGTCCAGGCGTTGAGTCGTTCCCCGTGATACATGTGCCACTCACCTCCCAAGGCGAAATCTGCGCAAGGCTCAGGCCTGTAGCCTGCAAGCGCAATGTTTCCGAATAAGGTATGGACGAAAAAACCTCCAGCCAAGTCATGACCCGGCAGGCACAATCGAACCATTCGACCAAGAGTGCCGACCATGCTGATCGACGAAGAGTTGACCCTGAAAAAGCTCGAAGTGTTTCTCGCCTTCATGCGCACCGGCAACCTGGCCCGCGCCGCCGCCGAGTTGCAGACCAGCAATGTCAGCGTGCACCGGGCCATCCACTCCCTGGAAAGCGCCCTGCGCTGCCCGCTGTTCAAGCATGAAGGGCGCAACCTGACGCCACTGGAAAGCGCCTTCGTCCTGGAAGAGCGGGCGCAGAAGCTGATCCAGGACGTGGTCGAAAGCGTGCGCCTGACCCGCGAAGCCGCCGGGTTCTCGGCGGAGCGCTTCAAGCTCGGCTCCCTGTATTCGCTGACGGTGAAGACCGTGCCGCAGCTGATCATGGGCCTGAAGCTGCGCCGCAGCGAGCTGAACATCGACCTGATCCTGGGCTCCAACATCGACCTGCTGTACAAGCTCAAGAACATGGAAGTCGACGCGATCCTGGTGTCGCTGGACGACAGCGTCAGCGACCCGGACTGCGAGCAGATCCCGCTGTTCTCCGACGATATCTTCCTGGCGACGCCCGCCGACTCGCCGTTCGCCCAGCAGGCCGAAGTCGACCTCAGCGACGTGCGCGACGCGACCTTCATCACCCTGACCCAGGGTTTCGCCACCCACCAGGACGGGGTGCGGGTGTTCAAGCAGGCAGGCTTCGAGCCGAAGGTGGCGATGCAGGTCAACGACATCTTCACCCTGCTGAGCATGGTCAGCTCGGGGGTGGGCTATGCCTTGCTGCCGGGAAGGATCGCGGCGGTGTACGAAAACCGCGTGAAGCTGATTCCGCTGCAGGCGCGCTACCGCCTGCAACAGCATATCGGCGTGGTGTTTCTCAAGGCCAAGGAACGCGATCCGAACCTGTTGGCGCTGTTGGCGGAATGCCGGATGTATTCGCGCGGGTCATGAGGACGCCATCGCGAGCAAGCTCGCTCCTACAAGGTACACGGCGTCTGTAGGAGCGAGCTTGCTCGCGATAAGGCCAGAAGGCCCTAGCCCACCAACCCACGCACGATGAAAAACAACAACGAAGGCCCAAGCAGGCACCCCAGCCCGGTATGGAAGGTCGCGGTCAGCGCGCCATAAGGCACCAGGCGCCGGTCGGTCGCCGCCAGCCCCGCGGTCACGCCGCTGACGGTGCCGGCCAGGCCGCCGAAGACCATCGCCGAGCGCGGGTTGTCCAGGCCCATCCAGCGCGCCGCCATGGGCGTGCCGACCATCACCAGGATCGCCTTGATCAGCCCGGTGGCGATGGACAGCGCCACCACATCGGAACTGGCGCCAATCGCCGCGCCGGTCACCGGACCGACGATATAGGTCACCGCGCCGGCGCCGATGGTGGTCATGCTCACCGCGTCGCGGTAACCGAAGGCCCAGGCGATGCTCGCGCCCACGATGAACGGCAGCACCGTGCCCAGCAGCAATGCGATGGCGCCGATCATTCCGGCCTTGCGCGCCTCGGTGGCCTGTACCTCGAAGGCCGTGGCGACAATTGCGAAGTCGCGCAGCATGGCGCCGCCCATCAGGCCGATCCCGGAAAACAGCGCCAGGTCCGCCAAGCCCTTTTGCCCGCCGGTGAGCGTACCGCCGACCCAGGCCAATACCAGGCCGATGACGATGGCGATGGCCGAGCCGTGCACCCGGCCGAAGGTCAGGCGCTTGGACAGCAGCACCGAAATCCACATGATCACGCCGACGAAGGCGAAGGCGGTGACCAACCCGTTGTGTTCCAGGCCTTTCTCGATCAGGTCCCACATATCAGCGTCCCCCTGCCGGCGCGGCATCGGGAGCGGCACCGTCCGGCTCGTCCGGCAACGGTTCGCCTTTGTGGGTACGGCTGATCAGGGCGATGGTGCAGCCGCAGAGCAGCACCGAACCGATGGCCGCCAGCACCGCCACCGGGCCGCCGCGCAGGGCGGTGACCACGTTCTGTTGCGCGGCCATGGCCACCACCACCGGGATGTACATGGCGCCCCAGAAGCCGACGCCCATCTCGCAGTCCTTGGTCATGCCGCCGCGCTTTTGCATCCACAAACGCGCGCAGATCAACAGGATCATCGCGATGCCCACGCCGCCGACGTTGGACTTCACCCCCAGCAGCACGCCGAGCATGTCACCGATAATCACCCCTGCCAGCGTACAGATCGCCAGCAGCGCCACACCGTAGATAATCATTGTTGTAATCCTCAAAGTGCATCGTCGAAGTTGTTGTTTTTGTGCTTCGCCAGCTTGAGTCGGTGTCTAGGGTCGGCGGCTTCCCTCCTCACGCAGCAGCGCTTGCAAGGTGTCGAGCCGGGCGCCGTCGCAGGCAATCACGGTGCCTTGCTCGAACACCCGGCGCGCCAGGCCCGTGAGCACCGCGCCGGGCGGCAGCTCGATCTGCAACCGCACGCCGCGCTCGTAGGCGCTTTGCACGGTGCCGCGCCAATCCACCACCCGGCACATGTTGAAGGCCAGGTCGTCGCGCAGTTGCTCCGGGGTGCGCAACGGCCGGGCCCGGCTGCCGCTGAGATAGCCCAGGCGCGGCGGCTGCAAGGTCACCCCGGCGAAGGCCTCGGCCAAGGCCCGGGCCGGTTGCTCCAGCAGCGGGCAATGGGACGGCACGCTGACCGCCAGGCGCTTGGCCACACCGACCCCGCAGCCCCGGGCCAGCTCGGCGACCTGGGCCATGGCCGCTTCGCTGCCGGCGATCACCACCTGGCTGTCGGCATTGATATTGGCCAGGTACACCGGGTTCTCCGGGCTGTGCACCCGCGCCAGTAAAGCCTCCACCGCCGCCAACTCCAGGCCGATGATCGCGGTCATGCCATATCCCTGGGGATAGGCCTGCTGCATCAGTTCGCCGCGCAGGCTGACCAGACGCAGCGCATCGCTGAAATCCAACGCCCCAGCCACCACCGCAGCCGGGTAGGCACCAATCGACAGGCCGGCCACGTAATCCGCCTGCGCCCCGTTTTCCAGCAGCACCCGGGCATTGGCCACGCCAGCGATCAGCAGGCACAACTGCACGGCACGGGTGCTGGCGAGGGCCGCGGGCGTATCCAGGCCCAGGGCATCCTCGCCCAACACTTCGCTGGCCTGTTGCAGGCAGGCCTGCGCCACGGCGCTGGGCGGCAGGCGATGGAGCATCCCCGGCTGCTGCGCGCCCTGGCCCGGAAATACCAGCAGGCTGCTCACGCCACCTGCTCCAGGGCTTGCCACGGGTCGTCGACCAGCCGCGCGCCGCTGGCGCTTTTCAGCAGTACCCGGGGCGAAGCGCCGGCCCACTCGCGCAGGGCCACGGCGCCATTGGGCACCTGCAATTGCATGTCCACCGGGCAGGCGGCGCCGTCAAGCAATGCCAGCAATGTCCGGGCTTGCTCCCGGCTCATGGGCTGTTCGGTGCGCAGGATCAGGTCCAGGTCGCTGGCTTGATGCAACGCCGGCACACCGCTGGCCAGTTCGAAACCGGCACTGCCGCTGACACCCCAGGTCCAGCTGCCGCTATCCAGCGACGCGCGGAGTTGAGCCAGTGCTTGCAGCGCCGGCCAGCCACGATCCGACTCGACATGGCACAGGTCTTCCGGCCGCACCCGACGCTGGATGTCCGCCACCGCCATCAGCGTTGCATAACGCTGCTCGCGCAACGCGCCGCGCACGCCCACCGCCACCTGCCCCGGCGCGGTCAGCGCGCGGCGCACCACCACCGGCTGCCCCGCGGCCATGGCCGCCACCGCCCAGGCCGGGACCTCGGCGGGCAACTGCCCCGGGGTCAGGCCCCAGAGCAGGTCATGGGGCAACAAGGTGCCATGCAGGGCGCTCACCATTGCTCGCGCAACAACTGGCGGACGCGGCTGGAAGCGCCGCGGTTGCTGGCGCCCAGGCGGCTCGACAGGTCGCGGCCATGGGCCCGCACATCGGCAATCGCCTGGCTCAGGCACTGCCGCACCCGGGCCAGATCGTCCGCGCTCGGCTGTTCGATCCGGCTGACCTCCAGGGTCTCCCAGAGCAGGCCAAGGCTGGCGTAGCTGTCAATGTCGTAGGCCATGGGCGGCACGCTGGCGGCCAGGGCTTCCAGTTCCTCGACGCTGCGCAGGGTGACCCGCGCCGCCGAGGCCTTGCCCATGGCATGCACCATCACCCCCGGGTCGCGCAGGGCGATCAGGCGATTGGCCTGGTAGCCGTGGGCCAGGAAGGCCCCGGACATGGCCTTGCCCACCAGCAGACCGATCACCGGATGCCCGGCCAGCCGTGCCCGGGCATAACTGTCGGCGGCCGCGGCCAAGGCCTGGTGGATACCCAGGGCTTCTTCGCGCCGCCCATAGGCCTGGCTCGGCACATCGACGATGGCGATCAATGCGCGCTTGGCGCTCTGCTCGCGATCGGCTTCGATCGCCTCGTCCACCGCCTTGGCCAGACCCCAGCCTTCCAACAGGCCGACCTCGCCTTTACGCGCCCGGACGAAAGGGTTGGCCGGGTCGGCGACCACCGCGATAAAGCGCGCCGGCTGTTCGCCCAGCGTGCCGTCCGCCACCCGCAACGACGCGGGCAAACCATCTACCGGGGTCGCCCCGGCGCTCAACGCCGCGAACCAGTGCAGGCCCCTCAGGGAATAAGCGCTCATCAGCGGTCTCCTCGATACAGCTGGCGAACCGTTGCCGGTTCGATCTGCGGCTGGGTGTCCAGCCGGGCCAGGCGTTGCAGGTACAGCTCGGCCTGACGGCTGCGTTGCACATCGGGCAAGCCCTGGGCCAGCAGTTCGCCGAGCTGCTGGCGGATCTGCGCCACGTCGTCGGCCACATAACGGTCGGCCAGGCCGCTGGCGAAACGCTGCTCGCCGCCGGTCAGGCTCCAGATAAAGGGCCGGTCGCGGGAGTCGTATTCCTCCAGGCCCGCTTCCTGTTCGATCACTTGCGGGCCGTTGAGGCCCAGGCGCGCCTCCTGGGTCACCAGCAGGTAGCTGCACAACCCCGCGGCAATCGACATGCCGCCAAAACAGCCAACGCTGCCGGCCACAATGCTGATCACCGGTTGGTACTGGCGCAGGTCGACGATGGCCGCATGGATGTCGGCAATCGCCGCCAGCCCGAGGTTGGCCTCCTGCAAGCGCACGCCGCCGGTTTCCAGCAGCAGCACGGCGCGAGTGGCAATGCCGTTGCGGTTGTCTTCGGCGGCTAGCTCCAGGGCGCCGGCGATCTTCGCCCCGCCGACTTCGCCCAGGCTGCCGCCCTGGAACGCGCCTTCGATGGCGGCGATCACCACGGGCAAGCCGTCGATGCTGCCCTTGGCGATGACCACGCCGTCGTCGGCCTGGGGCACCACGCCCTGGCGGGCCAGCCACGGCGACATCACGCGCTGGAACGGGTCGAGCAGTTCGCGAAAGCTGCCGGCGTCGAGCAAGGCCTTGGCCCGTTGCCGGGCGCCGAGTTCGACGAAGCTGTGTTTGTTGAGCAAACGGGCGCTGTCAGTCATGGCCGATCTCCTCGAAGCCTTGCTCCAGGCGCAGGCGTACTACCCCCGGGGTGGCGCCGAAATCGTGAATGTCGATGCTCAGCGCCGGCGGCGTCTGGCCGTCGAACATGCGCGCGAACAGGTGTTGCCAGCGCGACGCGCTGCCGTTGACCGAGGTCTGCACCTGAATGCTCAGCTTGCCCGGCTGCCCGGGTTCGAGCAGCACTTCCAGGTCGCCCGAGCCGACACAGCCCACCAGCGCCCGGCCCCGGGCAGGCTGCCCGGCGGGAAATTCGAAAGACAAGGTTTCCATCACTCTGCTCCCTGGATAAAGGCGGCGCCGGAGGCGATCCGGTCGATCAGCAGGCAGGCCGCGAGCAAGTCCGCGGCGCCGCCGGGCGAGGCATTCAAGGCCAGCAGGCACTGGTCCAGCTCATGCAGCCGACGACGCCCGGCGAGGCTGGCGCTGCCGCCGGCCTCGAGCACCGCCTGGGCGCCCTGTTGCATGGCCTGCAAGCCTTCTTCGCCAGCGCGATAAAGCACGCAGGTATCGGCCAGGCCGCTCATGATCGCCAGCAGCGCATCGAGCCGGGCGTTCTGTTCGCCGTGCCCCTGGGCGCGGCTGCGCTGGAGTTGCGGCAGGCCGCGTTGCAGCACCGCCGGAAAGCCCAGCTGGGCTTCTTCGCGGGCGCCGCGCACGCCATAACGCAGCGCCACTTGCGCGCCGTGGCTGAGGGGCCGCGGCGCGTAACGGTCGTCCAGCAGCGCCAGGCGCGCGGCCCGCAGGCTGACGGCGCCGGCCGTATTGGCCTCGGGTTCCAGCGCGGCGGCGGCCACCAGCAGGCCCAGGGCCCAAATCGCCCCGCGGTGGGTGTTCACTCCATTGGTGGTGGCGAGCATCGCCGCTTCGCCCTCGCGGCCGATACGGCCCAGGGCTTCGCGCAGCGGCAAGCCGACGTCGCCGAACTCGCGGGCGGCTTCGGCCATTTCCTTGAAGGCCGGCCACAACGACAGGGCCGAGGCGTGCATCAGCCCCAGGTGCAGGTCGCTGTGGGCGCCGTTGCCGCGACGGTCGACCAGGGCCGGCTTGGGCGACAGGTCGGCTTCGTCGATCAGCGCGTCCACCGCCAGGTCCGCCAGGCGCTCGGCCAGGCTCAGGGGTTTGCTTTGCAGGTTGAAGGCGTGCATTTACCAGCTCCTGAACTTGGCGGGCGGGTTGTACAGGCCACCCGACCACTCCACCAGGTCGGCCACGCTCTTCGCCGCCAGCAGCTCGCGGGTGGCGTCGGTGCGGCGGATGCCGAGGTCTTCGGGCAGAGCGATCAAGCCTTCGCGGCGCATGCGCGCGGTGTCTTTCGGGTTGTGGCGCAGGCCGATGGCGGTGACCCCGGCCACCGCGGCGATCATCGCCTGGCGCTCTTCCAGCGAACGCGCCTTGTACAGGTAGGCGATGCCTTCCTCGGTCAGCAGGTGGGTCACGTCGTCGCCGTAGATCATGATCGGCGCCAGGGGCATGCCGCTTTTCTTCGCTACGTCCACCGCGTCCAGGGTCTCGACGAAGGTCGGTTTGCCGCCCTCCTGGAAGGTCTCGACCATCTGCACCACCAGCTTCTTGCCGCGCTCGAGCATCGGTTGCGGCGAGTCGTCGTGGCGCATATCCAACCAGGCCGGGGTGCCGTGGCGCCGGCCGCGGGGGTCGTGGCCCATGTTCGGCGCGCCGCCGAAGCCGGCCAGGCGGCCGCGGGTCACGGTGGAGGAATGGCCGTCGCCGTCGACCTGCAAGGTCGCGCCGATAAACAGGTCCACCGCGTACTGCCCGGCCAGCTGGCAGAACATCCGGTTGGAACGCAACGAACCGTCGCGCCCGGTGAAAAATACATCCGGCCGCGCGGCAATGTAGTTTTCCATACCCAGTTCGGTGCCGAAGCAATGCACGCTCTCCACCCAGCCGCTTTCGATGGCCGGGATCAACGTCGGGTGCGGGTTGAGGGTCCAGTTGCGGCAGATCTTGCCTTTCAGCCCCAGGGATTCGCCGTAGGTCGGCAAAATCAGCTCGATGGCCGCGGTGTTGAAACCGATGCCGTGGTTCAGCGACTGGACGTTGTGTTTCTCGTAGATGCCGCGGATCGCCATCATCGCCATCAGCACATGCACCGGCTTGATATGGCGCGGGTCACGGGTGAACAGCGGCTCGATATAGAACGGCTTGTCGGCCACCACCACGAAATCCACCCAGGACGCCGGGATATCCACCCGCGGCAGCTCGCTGACGTCGTCCACCAACTGATTGACCTGGACGATGACGATACCGTCGCTGAACGCCGCCGGCTCGATCAGCGCCGGGGTGTCCTCGGTGCTCGGCCCGGTGTAGATATTGCCCGCGCGGTCGGCCATGAACCCGGCCGACAGCACCACGTTGGGAATCAGGTCCACCACCAGCCGCGCATAGAGCTCGATGTAGGTATGGATCGCACCGATTTCCAGCAGGCCGTCTTCCAGCAACTGGCTGATGCGCAGGCTCTGGGTACCGGCGAAGGAAAAATCGAGCTTGCGCGCGATGCCGCGCTCGAACAGATCCAGATGCTCCGAGCGGCCGACGCTGGGCATGATCATGTGCAAATCGTGCAACTTCGCCGGATCGGCCTTGGCCAAGGAGCGAGAGAGGAAGTCCGCCTGCTTCTGGTTATTGCCCTCCAACACCACACGGTCGCCGGGCAGAATCAACGCCTCCAACGCCGCGACAATCTTGTCGGTGGGCAACACGGCGCCATCGGCCAGCGCCCGCACCTGCTCGAGCCGGCGCTGCTTCTCACTGCGCCGCCGCGTCCAGCGCGAGTCGGGGGATATTGTTGTTGTCATGCTCACTCCACGGGTTCGCTGTCGTGGCCGCTACCTTAGGAGCACAGGAGGCAAGGCATCAATCAAGCACAGCGGCGGATCGTTACGGTGAGCGTAATGGTTGAGGGGCCTAGGCCATTACGCCTACGCCCCGGCAACGGCGTTGTTCTTACCCTTCAATTCGCCACTGCAATGCATCCAGCGCATCGCAGCCGTCCTGCAACAACAGATGGGCCGCATTGACGATGTGTTGCAAGTCCTGGTCGTGGACGCCCTTGAGGCCCAGGCAGTTGAGGCTGTGCATCAAGTCA
Organism: Pseudomonas chlororaphis; assembly: GCF_001921865.1. Lineage (GTDB taxonomy): Bacteria > Pseudomonadota > Gammaproteobacteria > Pseudomonadales > Pseudomonadaceae > Aquipseudomonas > Aquipseudomonas chlororaphis_D. The sequence goes on along the minus strand of NZ_MSCT01000025.1, from coordinate 127,286 downwards.
CGAGTGGCCTTGACGCGCTGCACAGCGCAGCCATGCAGGTCGGCCGCAGAGGCCTTGGGGTTGAGGTAGAGCACCGGGGTGGAGGTGAGGTTGCTTTGCAGCGGGATGAAGTCCGTCATGGTCATAGCTCCTTAGTTGCATAAAGAGCTGCCACTCTTTGCGGCTAAACAAATGGGAGGCAGCTGTGCGAGGGTTAGCCGACCAGGGATGGAGCTATGAACATTCCCCGGCACACCCAGAGGTGTCCCGCGCACAGCTGCCATAAAGGATGCCGTGCAGCAAAAAGCGCCAGCATGGTAATGGATGGCGCTTAAGCGTTCATAGCCCCACATTTCGACCGGCTAAGATCGGCCGCCGATGCGTCGGCGACAGCCCGGACTATGGCGCCTGATACCCACCCCAGCAACCGGCAAACTGTTGCCACTCCCTACAACTGAAATGCCTGCTAACACCACGCCCTGTAGCCGCTGCCGAGCCATAGCGAGGCTGCGTACGACCGCGCAGCGGGCGCAAAGGCGGACACCCCATTCCTCCCGATAAACCGCATCGCCAGGTTTGGCGAGGACTGCGTCCTCGTACGCAGCCTCGCGGGCTCGGCAGCGGCTACAGGGATCTGCGCCGACCGGTAGGTCGCGCCAGCGCAGGCTTTTGATCTTGATCTACCTGCCCCTTCGGCAGGCCGAGTGGAGGCGTTCATCAGGGGGATGGCGCGTAGCGCCCCTCGACGCAGTCGAGGACATCGCCGGCGGCGATGCCCCCTGAGGGACGCCGGAACGAGGGAACCCGAGCGCAGCGAGGGCCGTACGCGGGGGCAAGACTTTTTGGTTACTTTTGGGGCGTTTGCCAAAAGTGACCCGCCGTAAGGGCGGAACCCTAAGCCGCCGTGACCGCAGAAACGGATATGTACACGATCAAAAAAATGCAGCGCCAACACAGACGTCATCGCGAGCAAGCTCGCTCCTACAGGTCCGGTGCCATCGTAAAAAACGGTCGCGGAACGAAAGGCCCTAGGACACCCCCGCCGCCACCAGCAAAGCCTCCAACCCCAACAAATCCGGAATCTTCGCCACCTGCTCCCCCACCTGTACCGCCGCTTTCTCCAGCGGCGCCAACGGCACATCGACATAACTCAACTGACTGTCGAGCCGACACGAGCGCGGGATGCCCTGGATCACCAAGGCAATGAACTTCAACTCAGGCCGACCGCCCAAGGCATTGAGCACCACGATGCGCGCCCGCTCGCCGATGGCGATCGGCTGGCCACATGCAGCCTCGAAGCTGATCAACGGCAACTGCCGATCGCGCCACGCCACCGGGCGCAGGTACCAGGGCGGCGCATCGCTGGCCGGCTCGCCGCGCTGGTAGTCGATCAACTCGGCCACCGCGACATTGGGCAAGATCAGCGTGCGGTCGGCCAGGGGCAGCAGCAACCCGGTAAGGGAACTGGCGCGGTAGTCATGCATGGGATCTGCTCCACTGGGCGATGCTCTCCAGCAACACCGACTCCTGGTAAGGCTTGCCGAGGTAATCGTTGACGCCGATGGCCATCGCCCGGTCGCGGTGTTTCTGCCCGGTGCGCGAGGTGATCATGATGATCGGCAGCTGGCGCAGGCGCGGATCGGCGCGGACCTGCAGCGCCACCTCGAAGCCGTCCATGCGCGGCATCTCGATATCCAGCAGCATCAGGTCCGGGGTGTGCTCCTGCAGCAACGCCATGGCGTCGACCCCGTCCTTGGCGGTCAGCACATTCATGCCGTGACGCTCCAGCAGGCGGCTGGTGACCTTGCGCACGGTCACCGAATCGTCGACCACCAGCACCAGCCGCGGCCGCAGCGGCGCGACCTCAACCGGCGCTTCGTCGCCAGCCACCACACGCGGCAGCGGCAGCCGGGTTTGCAGGGCGCGGATATGCGCCAGCAGGTCGAGAATCAGCACCACCCGGCCGTCGCCGAGAATGGTCGCGCCGGACAGCCCCTGCACCGCCGCGAACTGCGGCCCCAGGCCCTTGACCACGATCTCCCGGGTGCCGGCCATGGCATCCACCTGCACGGCGATTCGGTGTTCGTTGTAATGCACCAGCAGCACCGGCAGCGGCAGGCTCTGGCCCAGCAGTTTCGGCCGCGGCACGGTGTGCAGCAGCTCGCCGAGGTAGCACAGTTCATAGCGCTGGCCGGCGTATTCATAGTGGGGCGAATCGAGCTGGTAGTAGCTTTCCAGCTCGTGGGGCAACACACGGACGATGCCTTCGATGGTGTTCAGCGGGATCGCGTATTGCTCATCCAGGCATTGCACCATCAGCGCCCGGTTGACCGACACGCTGAACGGCAGGCGAATGCGAAAATGTACGCCCTGCCCCGGAATCGAATCGATGGTCATCGAGCCGCCGAGCTGGCGCACCTCTTCATGGACCACGTCCATGCCCACCCCGCGCCCGGAAATCTGGGTGATCTTCTCCGCGGTGGAAAACCCCGGCTGCATGATGAATTGCAGCACGTCGCGGTCGCTGATCTGCGCATTGGGGTCGAGCAGGCCGCGCTTGATCGCCTTGCGCCGCACCGCGTCCAGCGGCACCCCGGCGCCGTCGTCGCGCATGTCGAAGACGATATCGCCGCCTTCGTGGGACAGGTCCAGGGTGATCCGCCCCTGCTCCGGCTTGCCCGCGGCGCGGCGCGCCTCGACGGACTCCAGGCCATGGTCGACGGCGTTGCGCAGCATATGCTCCAGGGGCGCGACCATGCGTTCCAGGACGTTGCGGTCCATCTCGCCCTCGGCATTGCCGACGCTGAACGCCACGTCCTTGCCCAGTTCTTCGGCCACCTGACGAACGATGCGCTTGAGACGCGGCACCAAGCGCTCGAACGGCACCATGCGCGTACGCATCAGGCCTTCCTGCAGCTCGGTGTTGACCCTTCCTTGCTGCTGCAACAGGTTTTCCGCGTCCTGGTTGCGCCGGTCCAGGGTTTCCTTGAGGTCGAGCAGGTCCGAGGCCGACTCGAACAAGGCCCGCGACAGCTGCTGCAATTGCGAATGGCGGTCCATCTCCAGCGGGTCGAACTCCTCGTACCCCAGGCGCTCGGCCTCGACCTGCTGGCGGCTGAGAATGCGCCCCTGGGTCTCGGTGTCCAGGCGCCGCAACTGGTCGCGGATACGCTCGATGGTGGTTTCCATTTCGCTCAGGGCCACCCGCGCATCGTTGACCTGCTGTTCGATACGCCCACGAAAGATCGAGGTTTCCCCGGCCAGGTTGACCAGATCGTCGAGCAGCTCGGCCGAGACCTTGACCATGTCCCCGGCCACCGCCGCATCGGCCGGCAGCAGCGGCGTCTCGGGCTTGCCCGCGGGCGCCTCGGTCGGCGGCAAGGGCGGCGCCTCGGCCTGGGCCGGGTGGCTGACCCCGCGGATCGCCTCGATCAGGCTGTCGGCCGGTTTGATCGGCTGCTCGGCCCGGGCGGCGTCGAGCATCTGCGCCAACCGGTCGTGGCTCTTCTGCAACAGGCGGAACACCGTCGGGGTCGCCTGCAACAGACCACTGGACAGGCCTTCGTAGAGAAACTCCAGCTCATGGGCCAGGTCGCCGATCGGTGCGATTTCCACCATGCGCGCGCCGCCCTTGAGGGTGTGCAGGTCGCGCAGCAGGTTTTCGATTTCCTGGCGGCTGCTCGGCTCGGCCTGCCAGCGGGTCAGCGCCGCGCCGGAACTGTCGAGGATGTCGAAGCCTTCTTCGAGGAAAATCTCCAGCAGTTCCGGGTCGTGCGCCGCCGAATCGTCGGCCGCCGCAGCTTCGGGCAGCCCTTCGCTGGCGACCCCGCTGCGCTGGCGCACGCCGCGAATCGCCTCGATCAGTGCCTTGGGATCGTCCAGCTCCTGTTGCGCCTGCAACTGCTGCAGCTGCAACGCCAGTTGCGCGTGGCTGCGTCGCAGCAGCTCGGCCAGGGCCTCGCCGTGCTGGTAACGGCGGTCCACCAGGCCTTCGTAGAGGTTTTCCAGTTCCTGGGCCAGGTCGCCCACGGGCCCGACTTCGGCCATCCGCGCGCCGCCCTTGAGGGTGTGCAGGTCGCGTTGCAGGGACGACAGCGGCGCGCCGTTGTCCGGGTCGGCCAGCCAGCGTTCCAGCGCTTGCCCGGCGCTGTCGAGGATATCCACCGCCTCTTCGAGGAAGATCGCCACGATTTCAGCGTCCGGGCCGGGTGTCTCGGGCGGTATCTGTTGCTCCAGCTCGGCGGTGACGCTGGCCAGGTCGCTGATGCTCAGGGTGCGGCTGCCGTCGCTGCGGATCAGCCCCATGGCCGCCGGGTCGAGGCCTTCTTCCAGCAGTTCGCGCAGCGCGCGGATCAGCGTCGGTTGTGGGCTGACTTCCTGCCCCGCGGCCAGTTCGTCGAGCATGTTGAGCAGGGCTTCGTGGGCGCTTTCCGCCTCATGGAAAAACCGCTCGCCGACCGCCAGGCTGCTTTCCTCCACGGCGCCGTACAGGTCCAGCAGCGCTTCGCACAGTTCGTCCATCGGCCGCAGGTCGGCCAGGTGCGCGCCTTCGCCGAGGGTGGTCAATTCGTCCAGCAGGGCGCTGAGTTCCTGACGCTCGCCGGGGTGCTGCCGCCAACGACGCAACAGGCTCTCGGCATCCAGCAGGATGTCCATGCCCTGGGCCAGGAAGTTGCTGATCAGTTGCGCATCGCGCTTGACCCGCAGCCCGGTATTCGGGGTGTTGAGCAGGGCTTCCAGGCGTTCGGCGGTCAGCGCGCGAACCCGCTCGATCAGGTCGTCGGCGCCGTCGATGGGCGCCAGCGGATCGTTGCCCAGCTGGCGCAGGCCGCGGCGCAACAGGCCCTCGGCTTCCAGCAGCAGCTCGACCTCGTCCAGGTCCAGGGGCAGCAAGTGCGCCCGGTACTCCCGGGCCAGCAGGTCCAGCGGCGCCGCCAGTTCGGCGATCGGCAAGACGCCGGCCATGTAGGCGCTGCCCTTGAGGGTGTGCAAGGCGCGTTGCAGTGCGTCGCTGGCCTGCAAGGGCAGGTGTTCGGAGGCCTGTTCGAGAAAGCGCTCGATGCTCTGCAGATGGCTGTCGGCTTCGTTGCGAAAGATCTCCAGCAGCTGCGGATCGAACTCGTCGTCCTGCTCCTCGCCGGCTGCCGGCGCGGCATCGCCCTTGGCCAGGGCATGCGCGCGGGCCGCCAGGCGGTCGACGTCGTCGCGCTGCCTCTGGGCCTGGGCGGCGAACTCGTCGATCAGCTCCGGCAGCAGTTGCAACACCTCTTCGAGCAGTTGCAGCACCCGCGGGCCCGGCGCCACGCTAAGTTCCAGGACCCGGTTGAGCAGGTTCTCCACAGCCCAGGCCAGTTCCCCCAGCACCAGGGCGCGAACCATGCGCCCGCTGCCCTTGAGGGTGTGGAAGGCCCGGCGCAGTTCGCCCAGCGCGGCCGTGCTGTGCGGGTCGGCGGCCCAGAGCGGCAGGTACTCGCGCAGTACGTCGAGCACTTCCTCGGTCTCTTCGAGGAAGACTTCGCGCAACTCGTCGTCCACCGGTTCTTCGTCGCCCGGCGGCGGCAACAGGCTGCCCGGCGTATCCAGCGCCGGCGGGTTGAGCGCCGAGACCGGGCTGGCCAGCACCGCGGCCAGGGACTGCGCCACTTCCGGGCTGTCCAGCTCTTGCAGGTCCTGCATCACCAGGGCTTCGTTGGGGCTGAGCACGTCGCTGAGCAACGGCACCTGTTCGTTCGGCGACAGCTCCTGCGGCGCCCGCTCTTGCGGCGCATAGCCCAGCGCGGCCAGGCCCTGCTCGGCGACGTCGAGGATCTTCTCGCCCGGTGCCTGATGATCGTCGCTCAAGCGCTCCAGGTAGTACTCGATGCTGGTGATCACGTCGGCCAGGTTGTCCAGCTGCTGCCCGCCGGGCCGGCGCGGGGCCGGCAGCAGGCGTTCGCGCACGAAACCGATGCAGGCTTGCAGCAGGCCCGCCGCCCGGGCCAGGGGGATCATCGCCAGGGCGCCGCGCACCTGGGTCAGCAACTCTGGCAGCGCCTGCAAGCGCTCGCGGTCCCAGCCGGCGTCGAGGCTGTCGACGATCAGGTCCTTGGCCTGTTGCAGGCAGATCCGCGCCTCCTTGATCACCAGTTGGTGGATCTGAGTCAGGTCGGTGGTCGGCAGGCGGCTGTCCTCGCGGCTCTCGGGTTCGGCCGGGCCGACCATGCCGGCCAGCGTCGCCTCGACGTACAGCAAGGCTCCGGCCACGTCCATCAGCACCGCGTCGTTCGGTTCGCGCTGGCCCTGGGCCAGGCTCAGCACCACCGCCAGCTGGTCGATGATGACCTTGCGCGGCTGGCCGAACCCCAACACCGCCAGGGTGTCGGCGATCTGCCGCAGCGGCGCCAGCAGGCTGTCCAGGTCCGCCGCATGCTGGCGGTCGCTGCGCACGAACAGGTCCAGGCGCTCCTTGACCCGCACCAGTTCCTCGCACAAGGCCGCCAGCACCGAACGCATGGCGTCGCGGTCCGGGCCGGCCATGCGCGCGCGTTCCTGATCGACCAGCGCCGTGTCGGGCAACGCCTCGTCGAGTCCGTAAAGCTCTTTCATGGTCTGCATCTGCGCGGTGGGGTAGCGGGCTTTGGCAATGTAAAACAGCAGGCTTTTCAGCAATTCCTCGGGAGCCGCCTGGTTGACCCCGACCATGCCCTGTTCATAGAGGCGCTTGAGTTCGCGGTCGGCATCCTTGAGCAGGCTGCGCACCGCCGGGCTGTTGGCGATCGCGCCGCTGCCCATGCCTTCGACCAGGGCCAGGGCGATCTGCCATAACGGCTCCAGCGGCGCGTTCTGGCACACCCCCTGGAGCCGCTCGAAGACCTTGGCCATGTAGCCCAGGCTGGCTTTCACATCCTGTTCGCGCAGCAGGTCGACCAGTGCGGTCTGCAACATGTGCCGCAGTTTGCGCAAGAGGATGGTCAAGTCGGGAGGCGCCAGGCGGTGCAGCGCCGCTTCGTCCAGCGCCGGCACGTCCGGCAGCTGCGGACTGAACAGGCTGGTTTCGCTCAGCAGGCTTTCGCCGCGGGCGCTGCGCAGGTCGTTGAGCAGCGGCAGCACCACCAGCGGCAGGTCGCGGCGCGCGCTTTGCACCCGTTCGAGGTACTGCGGCAACTGGCTGATGGCCTGGCGCAGCAGGTAGATGGCTTCCTCGCGCTGGGCCACGCGGGACTCGCGCAGGGCCAGGGCCAGGGCTTCCATTTCTTCGGCCAGCAGCGCCGCGCCATAGAACTCGACCATCTGCAAACTGCCGTGGACCTGGTGGATGCACGCCAGGCACTGGTCGAGCGCCGCCACCGCCTGGGGCTCGTCGACCAGATGGTCGAGCGCCTGGTGGGCCTGCTTCAGCGTTTCGGCAATTTCGCCCTTGACCCATTCCAGGGCCACGTAGTCGTGCCGATCACCCATAACCACTCCCATCATGCCCCGGCCTCAGCGGTTTTCACGCGGCGTCTGCCCGCGACTCGCCGGCAAGGTGAAACCGGACACCGAGCGCCGCAGCTGACTGGCCATTTTCGCCAGGTTGCCGATGCTCTCGGCCGTCGCAGTCGAGCCGGACGAGGTCTGCGAAGTAATCTGCTGGATCACGTTCATCGTCAAAGAGATCTGCCCAGCCGACGAGGTCTGTTGCTGGGCGGCGTTGGAGATGCTCTGGATCAGCGCCGCCAGGGTCTTGGAGACGCCTTCGATTTCTTCCAGGGCCACTCCGGCATCCTGCGCCAGCCGCGCGCCGCGCACCACTTCCGAGGTGGTCTGCTCCATGGAGATCACCGCCTCGTTGGTATCGGTCTGGATCGCCCGCACCAGGGTCTCGATCTGCCGGGTCGCCGCCGAAGAACGCTCCGCCAGGCGTTGTACTTCGTCGGCGACCACGGCGAACCCGCGTCCGGCATCGCCGGCCATCGACGCCTGGATCGCCGCGTTGAGTGCCAGTATGTTGGTTTGGTCGGCAATGTCGTCGATCAAGCTGACAATATCGCCAATTTCCTGGGAAGACTCGCCCAGGCGCTTGATCCGCTTGGCGGTGTCCTGGATCTGCTCGCGAATGTTGTCCATGCCGTGGATGGTGTTGTGCACCACCTCGTTGCCCTTGTTGGCGATTTCCACCGAACGCTCGGCCACCGCCGAGGACTCGGCGGCGTTGGCCGACACCTGGTCGATGGACTGGGCCATGTCGTTGATCGCGGTGGAGGCTTCGCAAATCTGCTGGGCCTGGTGCTCCGAGGCTTCGGCCAGCTGCATGGCGGTGGCCTGGGTTTCCTGTACCGCGCCGGCGACCTGGCCGGCGGTAAGGTTGATGGTCGCCACCAGGTCGCGCAACTGGTCCACGGAATAGTTGATCGAGTCGGCGATGGTGCCAGTGAAATCCTCGGTCACCGAGGCGGTCACCGTGAGGTCGCCGTCGGCCAGGTCTTCGATCTCGTCCAGCAGACGCATGATCGCGTTCTGGTTGCGCTCGTTCTTCTCGGCGGTTTCGCGCAACTGGCGGTTGGTTTCGCGCACCATCACCAGGCCGATCAGGATGATCGAGGCCAGCGCCGCCAGGCCCAGGACGTAGCCGCCGATGGTGTCCAGCGAGCGCCCGCCGGCCAGGTTCTCGAACCCGATGGCCAGGCGCGAGGCCTCGTCGAGCAGGGTCTGCGACAGGCTGAAGATATTGCTCGCCGATTCGCGGACCTGGAACAGTTCGGGAGAGGTCTCGAGGATTTCGTCCACGGAACCCGAGACGAACTGGAACAGCTCGCTGATTTCGGTCAGGCGCGCCCGCGCATCGCGGTCCTCGACCTGGCTGATCTTCAGGGTCGGGTTGCCCTGGAGCATGCCGCTGAGCACCTGGCCGAAGCGCGCCGCGTCGCGGCCGAAGGCATCGGCGGCCTGCACCGCGTTTTCGTCGCCGGCCAGCACCGTGTTCACCGCGCCGAGAATCCGTTCGGCCAGCAACGACTGGCGTTGCGCCATGGCCACCTGGGCCGCCGGGGCGCCGCGTTGCAGGAGGATTTCCACGACCTTTTCATACTCGACCTGCAACTGCGGCACGGTTTCCGCCAGGGTCGCGGCCACCTGATGCAGGGACAGCACGGTCTGTTCGCTGGCCAGGATCGCGTCGGCGTTATGCGCCAGCTTGTCCCAGTCTTCCTGCACCGCGTGCATTTCCTGGCGCACCGCTACGGGCGCACCGGGCAGCCCGGTGGCCGGGTCGCCCTTTTTCAGGTAGCCCCAGCGCTGGGCGAAATCGTTGCGCGCATCGCCCAGCAGCTTGAACGCCGCGGCCTTGCCCGCCGCAGCTTCCGTGGCGTTCTTGGCAATGCGCTGGGACAGCACCCGCAGCTCGCCGGCATGGCCGATGTACTGCTTGTCGTAAGTGGCCTGGGTGTTGAGGTAAGCGAAGTTGGCGAACAGCAGCATGATGAACACGATCAGGGCGATGAACAGCACGATGATCTGCGAGCGGCTGCGCGTTCCTTCCATTGGCTTGCCTGGTCTGGCTTTGGTCATCGTTCAGGCCCCCGGCCTGGTTGTGCGCCACTGTTTATAGGGGTGGTCTGCGAGAAGGCTATCGCGAGCGAGCCCGCGCCTATCGGTCGATCACACCACTCAAATCGCTACGTCGAGAAAGCCCGGCGACTGCGCCAGGGCAAAAGGGCTGAATACCCGCCAGACCGGCTCGCACGGGAAGTACCCGCGCAAATAGGGCGCAATGCCGCCCTGCTCGCCATCGTCGGCGCCGGTTTCCAGGCGGCTCTGCTGGAAATGCTGCATGCCGGCCACTTCGTCCACCATCAAGCCGGCGAACACCTCTTTATGCTCGACCACCAGCACCCGCCGCTGTTTGCGCAGGGCCGACAGCTCGTGGCCGAAGAAGCCGCACAGGTCCATGATCGGCAGCAGCCGCCCGCGCAGGTTGGCCACGCCCTTGACCCACGGCTTGACCCCAGGCAACAGGGTGTAGCGAGGCTCGTGCAGGACTTCGCTGACTTCGCCCATCGGCGCGACGTACCAGTGCTCGCCGAGGCGAAAGCCGATGCCGCTCCAGCCGTGCTGGCGGGTTTCCTGGGAAGGCAGGTCGGCCGCCAGCAGGCGGCAGCGCTGGTCGATCTCGAGCAGCAGTTCGAAGGCGGTTTGCGACTCGGCCATGGCGCGGGCGGTCAGCCGGCCAGGACGTTGTTCAGGGTCTTGATCAGGGTGTCTTCTTCGACCGGCTTGGTCAGGTAATCCCTGGCGCCCTGGCGGGTGCCCCAGACCTTGTCGGTTTCCTGATCCTTGGTGGTGATGATGATCACCGGAATATGGCTGGTTTCCGCGTCCTTGGTCAGTTGGCGGGTGGCCTGGAAACCGTTGAGCCCGGGCATGACGATGTCCATCAGTACCGCGTCGGGTTTCTCCTGGCGCGCCAGGGCCACGCCGTCGGCGCCGTTTTCGGCCTTCAGGACTTCATGGCCGTGCTTTTCCAGCATGCCGGTCAGTTTGTACATTTCAGTCGGCGAATCATCGACGATCAGAATACGAGCCATGGTCTTCCCCATACGAATAGGCGCGCGGCCCGCAGGCCGAACCTCAATGTGCTTGTTCTACTGCGGCGAACCCCGGCACGTGGGCCTTGATCGCGCTCAGCAGCTCTTCCTTGCTGAAAGGCTTGGTCAAAAACTGGTCAGAGCCGACGATGCGACCCTTGGCCTTGTCGAACAGGCCATCCCTGGAGGACAGCATAATCACCGGCGTGGACTTGAACGCGCTGTTGTTCTTGATCAGCGCGCAGGTCTGATAGCCGTCGAGCCGCGGCATCATGATGTCGACGAAGATGATGCCCGGGTGGTGGTCGGCGATCTTGGCCAGGGCCTCGAAACCGTCGACCGCGGTAATGACTTCACACCCCACATGCTTCAACAGCGTTTCGGCCGTGCGACGAATCGTCTTCGAATCGTCGATCACCATCACCTTCAGGGCACTGGATTGCTGTTCCATATCTCTCTACCGTCGCCACAGCGAACCGATTTTCTGCCCGTACGGGTTGTCAGTGCCTCAAGCCCTTGATGTTCAAGGCCTGGGCCCGGCATGCGAGCCTTTTTAGCATACTCTCCCTACGCAATCTATCGGCCGGCCGGCACGGTGGTTTTTCCTTGACCGGGAACCGCCCGAGCGCCACTCTGACGCCACTTTTCAAGCCATTGCGCCCACTAAATTTTCGAGGAAACCGCCCATGAGCGTTCGCGTCGGGATTGTCATGGACCCTATCGCCAGCATCTCCTATAAGAAGGACAGCTCGCTGGCCATGCTGCTGGCCGCCCAGGAACGCGGCTGGACCCTGTTCTACATGGAACAGCAGGACCTGTATCAGGCCGCAGGCGGCGTGGCCCGGGCGCGGATGCGTCCGCTGAAGGTGTTCGCCAACCCGGACAAATGGTTCGAGCTGGAAGCCGAGACTGACAGCGCCCTGAGCGAGCTGGACGTGATCCTGATGCGCAAGGACCCGCCGTTCGACATGGAGTTCGTCTACTCCACCTACCTGCTGGAGCAGGCCGAGCGTGACGGCGTGCTGGTGGTCAACAAGCCGCAGAGCCTGCGCGACTGCAATGAAAAGCTGTTCGCCACGCTGTTCCCGCAATGCACCCCGCCGACCCTGGTGAGCCGCCGCGCCGACATCCTGCGCGAGTTCGCCGCGCAGCACGGCGACGTGATCCTCAAGCCGCTGGACGGCATGGGCGGCACCTCGATCTTCCGCCACCGCGCGGGCGACCCGAACCTGTCGGTGATCCTCGAGACCCTGACCGCCCTCGGCACCCAGCAGATCATGGCCCAGGCCTACCTGCCGGCGATCAAGGACGGCGACAAGCGCATCCTGATGATCGACGGCGAGCCGGTGCCTTACTGCCTGGCGCGGATTCCAGCCAGCGGCGAAACCCGCGGCAACCTCGCCGCCGGCGGTCGCGGCGAAGCCCGCCCGCTGACCGACAAGGATCGCTGGATCGCCGCCCAGGTCGGGCCGACCCTGCGCGAGAAAGGCCTGCTGTTCGTGGGCCTCGACGTGATCGGCGAGAACCTCACCGAAATCAACGTCACCAGCCCCACCTGCATCCGTGAGATCGACAACGCCTTCGGCACCCATATCGGCGCGATGCTGATGGATGCCATCGAGAAGAAGCTGCAAGCGGCGAGCCGCAAGCCACAAGCTTGACCGGCGTCACATGCAGCTTGTCGCTTGAAGCTTGAGGCTTACGGCTTGAAACCAACATTGCGTTATCATGCGCCGCCTGTGAAACGCGCGATGTTGGTCCTGTGATGCTTCCTGTGATGTTGAACCACCAATGACACTCCTTGCCGACCTGCCCCCCGAGCTGGCCCACAGCGGCGTGCGCCCGGCCGATCGCCTGGGATTTACCCTGTTCCTGGCCGCCCTGCTGCATATCGCGCTGATCCTCGGCCTGGGGTTTTCCTTCGCCGAACCCAAGCAGATCAGCAAGACCCTGGAAATCACCCTGGCCACCTTCAAGAGCGAAACCAAGCCGAAGAAGGCCGATTTCCTCGCCCAGGAAAACCAGCAGGGCAGCGGCACCCTGGACAAGAAAGCGATTCCGAAGACCACCGAAGTCGCGCCGTTCCAGGAAAACAAGGTGAACAAGGTCACTCCGCCGCCTCCGGCCAAGACCGAAGTCAAGGAGGCCGCGCCCAAGGCCGCGGTCGCCACCACCGCGCCGAAGCCGAAAAAGACCGTCACCCAGCGCGAAGAGGTCAAGACCGAGGCCAAACCCAAGGTTCCCGTGCCGACGTTCGACAGCTCGCAGCTGTCCAGCGATATCGCCAGCCTGGAAGCCGAACTGGCCCAGGAACAGCAACTCTATGCCAAGCGCCCGCGCATCCACCGCCTGAGCGCGGCCTCGACCATGCGCGACAAGGGTGCCTGGTACAAGGACGAGTGGCGCAAGAAGGTCGAGCGCATCGGCAACCTCAACTACCCGGAGGAAGCCCGGCGCAAGCAGATCTACGGCAACCTGCGGCTGATGGTGTCGATCAACCGCGACGGTTCGTTGTACGAAGTGCTGGTGCTGGAGTCTTCCGGCCAGCCGCTGCTGGACCAGGCGGCGCAACGCATCGTGCGCCTGGCGGCGCCGTTCGCGCCCTTTACCGGCGACCTGTCGGACATCGACCGGCTGGAAATCATCCGCACCTGGAAATTCGCCCGCGGCGACAAGCTGTCCAGCAACTGACCCCCACACGGCAATCTGTCTGGCAATACATCCTGTAGCCGCTGTCGATCGCAGCCTGCGGCAGCGGCTACAGGGTTAGACGCAGGGACATTGCCGCACATCGCCAGCTTGTCAGCCGGCCCCTCCACCGCCACACTAGCGCTCATGAAAAACGTCAGCCCCAGCTACCTCAAGCATCAGTTCCTGATCGCCATGCCGCATATGGCCGACCCGAACTTTGCGCACACCTTGACCTACATCGTCGAGCACAACGCCAATGGCGCCATGGGGCTGGTGGTCAATCGCCCGCAAGACCTGAACCTCGCCGACATCCTCGAGCAACTGCGCCCCGACATCGAGCCGCCGGCGCTGTGCCAGCATGTGCCGATCTTCACCGGTGGCCCGGTGCAGCCCGATCGCGGTTTTGTCCTGCACCCCAGCGGCCCGACCTTCCAGGCCACGGTGGAGCTTGAAGGCCTGTCGCTGTCGACGTCCCAGGATGTGCTGTTCGCCATCGCCGACGGCGTCGGCCCGGCCAGAAGCCTGATCGCCCTGGGTTATGCCGGCTGGGAAGCCGGGCAACTGGAAGCCGAGCTGGCGGACAACGCCTGGCTGACCTGCCCGTTCGACGCCGACATCCTGTTCAACACCAGCAGCGAGCTGCGCCTGGAAGCGGCGGCCCGGCACCTGGGCGTCAACCTCGCCCTGCTGACCAGCCAGGCGGGCCACGCCTGATGGCCCTGCGACTGATCCTCGGTTTCGACTACGGCACCAAACAGATCGGCGTGGCGGTCGGCCAGGCGATTACCGGCCAGGCCCGCGAGCTGTGCACCCTGAAGGCGCAGAACGGGGTGCCCGACTGGAACCAGGTCGAAGCCCTGATCAAGGAATGGAAACCGGACGCCGTGGTCGTCGGCCTGCCGCTGAACATGGACGGCACCCCGAGCGAGATGTGCGTGCGCGCCGAGAAGTTCGCCCGACGTCTCAACGGCCGCTTCAACGTGCCCTTCTATACCCACGACGAACGCCTGACCACTTTCGAGGCCAAGGGCGAACGCCTAGCCCGCGGCGGCCAGAAAGGCAGTTACCGCGACAACCCGCTCGACGCCATCGCCGCCGCCCTGCTGCTGCAAGGCTGGCTCGACGAAAACGCAGCGCTGTTGAACACCTGAAACGCCGAATCCTGTAGAGGCGCGCTCACCCGCGCTTCCTGGCCCCAACACCAGCCGTAAGACCCTGCGCCTTGCTGGATGCAACGAGGCGCGGGCCCACGAAGGAGCAACCATGAGCCTGCCCAACCCCGCCGAACTGATCAGCCAGATGGCCGTGCGCCTCAAGGCCCACCTGGAACAACGCGCCATCAGCGAACCCCGCTTCATCGGTATTCGTACCGGCGGCGTCTGGGTCGCCCAAGCGCTGCTCGCCGAACTGGGCAGCGAGGCGCCGCTGGGCACCCTGGATGTGTCGTTCTACCGCGACGACTTCAGCCAGAACGGCCTGCACCCACAGGTGCGCCCTTCCGAACTGCCGTTCGAGATCGAGGGCCAGCACCTGATCCTGATCGACGACGTATTGATGAGCGGTCGGACCATCCGCGCCGCCCTCAACGAACTGTTCGACTACGGCCGCCCGGCCAGCGTGACCCTGGTCTGCCTGCTCGACCTGGACGCCGCCGAGCTGCCGATTCGCCCCAACGTGGTTGGCGCCACCCTGTCGCTGGCGGCCCACGAACGGGTAAAATTGTCCGGTCCTGCGCCGCTCCAACTCGAGCTTCAAGACCTCGCGCCTTAATTATTCGCCCTTTCAACAGAGTCCATTGCGATGACGCCTCTAGACGCCAAGCGCCCGCTGCAGCTCAACGATCAGGGCCAGCTGCGCCACTTCCTCTCGCTCGACGGCCTGCGTCGCGAGTTGCTGACGGAAATCCTCGACACCGCCGACTCCTTCCTCGAAGTCGGCGCCCGGGCGGTCAAGAAGGTCCCGTTGCTGCGCGGTAAAACCGTGTGCAACGTGTTCTTCGAGAACTCCACCCGTACCCGCACCACCTTCGAACTGGCGGCCCAGCGCCTGTCGGCGGACGTGATCACGCTCAACGTGTCCACCTCCTCGGCGAGCAAAGGCGAAACCCTGCTCGACACCCTGCGCAACCTCGAAGCCATGGCCGCCGACATGTTCGTGGTGCGCCACGGCGACTCCGGCGCCGCGCACTTCATCGCCGAACACGTATGCCCGCAGGTGGCGATCATCAACGGCGGCGACGGCCGGCACGCCCACCCGACCCAGGGCATGCTCGACATGCTCACCATCCGTCGGCACAAGGGCGGCTTCGAGAACCTCTCGGTGGCCATCGTCGGCGACATCCTGCACTCGCGGGTGGCGCGCTCGAACATGCTGGCCCTGAAAACCCTCGGTTGCTCGGATATCCGCGTGATCGCGCCCAAGACCCTGCTGCCGATCGGCATCGAGCAATACGGGGTGAAGGTCTACACCGACATGGCCGAAGGCCTGAAAGACGTCGACGTGGTGATCATGCTGCGCCTGCAACGCGAACGCATGCAGGGCGGCCTGCTGCCCAGCGAAGGCGAGTTCTACCGCCT
This sequence comes from Pseudomonas chlororaphis, assembly GCF_001921865.1. GTDB lineage: Bacteria > Pseudomonadota > Gammaproteobacteria > Pseudomonadales > Pseudomonadaceae > Aquipseudomonas > Aquipseudomonas chlororaphis_D. The sequence goes on along the minus strand of NZ_MSCT01000025.1, from coordinate 111,499 downwards.
GTTCGGCCTGACCACCGCGCGCCTGGCCGGCGCCAAGCCGGACGCCATCGTCATGCACCCGGGGCCGATCAACCGCGGCGTGGAGATCGAATCGGCAGTGGCCGACGGCCCGCATTCGGTGATCCTCAACCAGGTGACCTACGGCATCGCGGTACGCATGGCCGTACTGTCCATGGCCATGAGCGGGCAGACCGCCCAGCGACAATTCGAGCAGGAGAACGCCCAGTGAAGCTCAGCATTCTCGGCGCCCGTGTCATCGATCCAAGCAGCGGCCTGGATCACGTCAGCGATATCCACCTGGAAGCCGGCAAGATCGTCGCCATCGGCGCCGCCCCGGCCGGTTTCAGCGCGGTTGAAAGCATCGACGCCAAAGGCCTGGTGGCCGCCCCCGGACTGGTGGACCTGAACGTCTCCCTGCGCGAGCCGGGCTACAGCCGCAAAGGCACCATCGCCAGCGAAACCCGCGCGGCCGCGGCCGGCGGCGTCACCAGCCTGTGCTGCCCGCCCCGCACCAAGCCGGTGCTGGACACCTCGGCGGTGGCCGAGCTGATCCTCGACCGCGCCCGCGAAGCCGGCAACACCAAGGTGTTCCCGATCGGCGCCCTGAGCAAAGGCCTGGACGGCGAACAGCTGGCCGAGCTGATCGCCCTGCGCGACGCCGGTTGCGTGGCCTTCGGCAACGGCCTGGAAAGCTTCCGCAATACCCGCACCCTGTGCCGGGCGCTGGAATACGCGGCGACCTTCGACCTGACGGTGATTTTCCACTCCCAGGACCGCGACCTGGCCGAAGGCGGCCTGGCCCACGAAGGCGCCACCGCCAGTTTCCTCGGCCTGCCGGGCATTCCGGAAACCGCGGAAACCGTGGCCCTGGCCCGCGACCTGCTGCTGGTGGAACAAAGCGGCGTGCGCGCGCACTTCAGCCAGCTGACCAGCGCCCGGGGCGCGGCCCTGATCGCCCAGGCCCAGGCCCGTGGCCTGCCGGTGACCGCCGATGTCGCCTTGTACCAGCTGATCCTCACCGACGATGCGCTGATCGATTTCTCCAGCCTCTATCACGTCCAGCCGCCGCTGCGCTCGCGCGCCGACCGCGAGGGTCTGCGCGAGGCGGTGAAGTCCGGGGTGGTCCAGGCCATTTCCAGCCACCACCAGCCCCACGAGCGCGATGCCAAGCTGGCGCCGTTCGGGGCCACCGAGCCCGGTATCAGCAGCGTCGAGCTGTTGCTGCCGCTGGCCATGACCTTGGTGGAAGACGGCCTGCTCGACCTGCCAACCCTGCTCGCGCGCCTGAGCAGCGGCCCGGCCGACGCCCTGCGCCTGCCGGCCGGCAAGCTGGCGGTGGGCGCCGCGGCGGACCTGGTGCTGTTCGACCCGGCTACGTCTACCGTGGCCGGCGAACACTGGCTGTCCAAAGGCGAGAACTGCCCGTTCCTCGGCCATAGCCTGCCGGGCGCGGTGCGCTACACCCTGGTGGACGGACGGATCAGCCACAAGGGCTGATGACCTCGATCGCGAGCAAGCTCGCTCCTACAAAGGACCACGCAGGCCCTGTAGGAGCGAGCTTGCTCGCGATGACAATCTTAAAACTTAACGCCGCTGCGCGTTACGCAACGACACCTGGTCGTTCAGCGTCCAGAAGTCATACAAGACCCCCAGGAAGAACAGCCCGCCCGTTACCAGGTACAGCAGGCCGCTAAGCCATTTGCCTTGATACATGCGATGCACGCCCAGGACCCCGAGAAAGGTCAGCAGGATCCAGGCGACGCTGTACTCGATAGGCCCCGGGGTAAACCGCAGGTCGGCCTCGCGGTCCATGGCCGGGATCAGGAACAGGTCGATCAGCCAGCCAATCCCCAGCAGCCCGAAGGTGAAAAACCACAGGGTTCCGGTAATCGGCTTGCCGTAATAGAAGCGGTGAGCGCCAGTAAAACCGAAAATCCACAGCAGGTAACCGATCACCTTGCTGTGGGTGTCATGGGGCGATCCATCCGGGCGATAGGTGTTCATTGAGTACCTCGTTCCATGCAATAGATAAATTTTCTTTGATTCTTTGTGACTTTTTTACAGGCGCCCGACGTGTGGCAAATGTTAAGGTCGCTGCCGTGAAACCCTTGTACCGCCTGACTTCTGTCGGACAATTGCGCCAAATTGTCGCCTCTTCAGCGAATTTGACTCCCAGGTTGAATCGACCAACGGCCTGAGAAGTGACAAAAAAGCTGTTATAAAGTTGCGCGCTAACCCATATGAGCCTTGCCTAATGCGTCCATTTTTCAAGACATGGCTAACCATTTGCCTATTGATGCCACTGGCCGCCCACGCCACCAATCGTGAGCAACGTCTTCCCAACGTGAACGGCTTCACTCCAAAAGCCCACGTTACCCAAATCAGCAAGAACAGCAGCAAGAACAAACAGTCGGTCAAACGCCCGACTCACCTGAGCAGCGTCAGCAGCAAGCAAGTGCCGCAAATGGCGGCCAAGCAGAGCAGCACTGTGCTCAGCCGCGCCGTCAACGTCCTGGGCACTCCTTATCGTTGGGGCGGTAGCAGCCCAAGTAAAGGCTTCGACTGCAGCGGCCTGGTGAAATACGCCTTCAACGACGTCGCCGCCGTCGATCTGCCGCGGACCTCGAACGCCATGGCCAGCGGCCACGGGCAGAAAGTCGAGCGCAAGGACCTCAAGCCGGGCGACCTGCTGTTCTTCAACCTCAAGAGCCGCCGGGTCAACCACGTTGCCATCTACCTGGGCAACGACCGCTTCATCCATGCACCACGGCGCGGCAAGTCGGTGACCATCGACACCCTGAAGAAGCCGTACTGGGACAAGAACTACGTCGTGGCCAAGCGTGTCCTGCCGAAAGAGCAGAACACCCTGCGCATCGTTCAGCGCTGATCCTCAATCCCTATCGCGAGCAAGCTCGCTCCTACAGGTCTTGTATTGACCTTCTGTAGGAGCGAGCTTGCTCGCAATGGCGTCTGCCGCCCCATCCCCGAGCTCAAATACTCTCCGGCGTCCGCGCCTGCTCCCGCGCGTGCTCCCGGCTGACCAGCCCCGCCTCCACCAACGCCTTCAGGCTCATGTCCAGGGTCTGCATGCCCAGCGCCCCGCCGGTCTGGATCGCTGAGTACATCTGCGCCACCTTGTCCTCGCGGATCAGGTTACGGATCGCCGCGGTGCCCAGCATGATCTCGTGAGCCGCCACCCGGCCGCCGCCGACCCGCTTCACCAGCGCCTGGGAAATCACCGCCTGCAGGGATTCCGCGAGCATGGAGCGGACCATCGCCTTCTCCTCGCCCGGAAACACATCCACCACCCGGTCCACGGTCTTCGCCGCCGAGGTGGTGTGCAGCGTGCCGAGCACCAGGTGCCCGGTTTCCGCGGCAGTCAGCGCCAGGCGAATGGTCTCCAGGTCGCGCAGCTCGCCGACCAGGATCACATCCGGGTCTTCGCGCAGGGCCGAGCGCAACGCGCTGGAGAAGCTGCGGGTATCGCGATGTACCTCGCGCTGGTTGATCAGGCACTTCTTCGGCTCGTGGATGAACTCGATGGGGTCTTCGATGGTTAGGATGTGCTGATGCCGATGCCGGTTCAGGTGATCGACCATCGCCGCCAGGGTGGTCGACTTGCCCGAACCGGTGGGACCCGTCACCAGCACCAGCCCGCGCGGCACCTCGCTGATGCGCCGGAACACCTCGCCCATGCCCAGCTCGTCCAGGCTCGGCACCCGGTCCGCGATGTTGCGAAACACCGCGCCGCGGCCGCGCTGATGATTGAAGGCATTGACCCGAAAGCGCGCCACGCCCGGCACCGCGAAGGAAAAGTCGAGCTCCAGCGCGACCTTGAACTCGGCCCGCTGCGACTCGCTCATGCTGGCGAGGATCAGCTCATTCACCTGCTGCGCTTCCAGCACCGGCAGGTTGATCCGGCGAATATCGCCGTCGATGCGGATCATCGGCGGCAAACCGGCCGAGAGGTGCAGGTCCGAAGCGCCCTGTTTGACGCTGAAGGCCAGCAGCTCGGTGATATCCATAGCGCTCCCCAATTCCAGTAGAATGCCGCGAACCCAAGAGCCGCCGGCGTACATCGAATGTCCACGATAGCAGACAACATTTCCCTGGTTAGTGCTCGGATCCGCGCGGCGGCCCAGGCTTCGCAACGTGATGAAACAAGTATCCAGCTGCTGGCCGTGAGCAAGACCAAACCCGCCGCCGCGCTGCGTGAAGCCTACGCCGCGGGCCTGCGCGACTTCGGCGAGAACTACCTGCAAGAAGCCCTGGGCAAGCAGGAGGAACTCGCCGACCTGCCCTTGAGTTGGCACTTCATCGGCCCCATTCAGTCGAACAAGACCCGTTCCATTGCTGAACACTTCGACTGGGTACATTCCGTGGACCGCCTGAAAATCGCCCAACGCCTGTCCGAACAACGCCCGGCCGACCTGCCGCCGCTGAACATCTGCATCCAGGTCAATGTCAGCGGCGAAGCCAGCAAGTCCGGCTGCGCCCCGGCCGACCTGCCAGCCCTGGCCAGCGCCATCGGCGCCTTGCCGCGCCTGAAGCTGCGCGGGCTGATGGCGATTCCCGAACCGACCGACGATCGCGTCGCCCAGGACGTCGCCTTCGCGGCCGTGCGCAGCCTGAACGACACCCTGCGCGACCAGCTGAACCTGGCAACCGACACACTTTCCATGGGCATGAGCCACGACCTTGAAGCGGCCATCGCCCAGGGCGCCACCTGGGTACGTATCGGTACCGCGCTGTTTGGCGCACGCGATTATGGCCAGACGGCCAGCCATGACCGTGGCTGACTCACCTCTCTATAAGGACCTGTCATGAGCAAGACTCGTATCGCCTTTATCGGCGCCGGCAACATGGCTGCCAGCTTGATCGGCGGCCTGCGCGCCAAGGGCCTGGAGGCCAGCCGGATCCGCGCCAGCGATCCGGGCGCCGAAACCCGGGCCAAGGTCCGGGCCGAGCACGGCATTGAACTGTTCGCCGACAACGCCGAGGCCATCGACGGCGCCGACGTGGTGGTGCTGGCGGTCAAGCCACAGGCCATGAAGGCCGTGTGCGAAGCCCTGCGCCCCAGCCTGAAACCGCACCAGTTGGTGGTGTCCATCGCCGCCGGCATCACCTGCGCCAGCATGAACAAGTGGCTCGGCGAGCAGCCGATCGTGCGTTGCATGCCCAACACCCCGGCCCTGCTGCGCCAGGGTGCCAGCGGCCTGTACGCCACTGCCGCGGTGAACGCGGAGCAACGCCAGCAGGCCGAAGAACTGCTGTCGGCCGTGGGCATCGTCCTGTGGCTGGAACAGGAGCAGCAGCTGGATGCGGTGACCGCCGTCTCCGGCAGCGGCCCGGCGTACTTCTTCCTGCTGATCGAAGCCATGACCGCCGCCGGCGAGAAGCTCGGCTTGCCGCGGGAAACCGCCGCGCAACTGACCCTGCAGACCGCGCTGGGCGCCGCGCAGATGGCGGTGGCCAGCGATGTCGACGCCGCCGAACTGCGCCGCCGTGTGACTTCGCCGGCCGGCACCACGGAAGCGGCGATCAAATCGTTCCAGGCCAGCGGCTTTGAAGCCCTGGTGGAAAAAGCATTGGGTGCCGCAGCGCACCGCTCGGCCGAAATGGCCGAACAACTGGGCCAATAAGGAGCCAATGATGATTGGATTGAACACTGCGGCGGTGTACGTGCTGCAAACCCTGGGCAGCCTCTACCTGCTGATCGTGCTGCTGCGCTTCGTGCTGCAACTGGTGCGCGCCGACTTCTACAACCCGCTGTGCCAGTTCGCCGTGCGCGCCACCCAGCCGCTGCTCAAGCCGATGCGCCGAATCATCCCGAGCGTGTTCGGCCTGGACATGTCGTCGCTGGTCCTGGCGATCGTCGTGCAACTGCTGCTGATGGCCCTGACCCTGCTGCTGACCTACGGCACCACTGGCAACCCGGTGCAACTGCTGATCTGGTCGATCATCGGCGTAACCGCGCTGTTCCTGAAGATTTTCTTCTTCGCCCTGATCATCAGCGTGATCCTCTCCTGGGTCGCCCCGGGCAGCCATAACCCGGGCGCCGAGCTGGTCAACCAGATCTGCGAACCGGCCCTGGCGCCGTTCCGCCGCATCCTGCCGAGCATGGGCGGCCTGGATATCTCGCCGATCCTCGCGTTCATGGTGCTCAAGCTGATCGACATGCTGGTGATCAATAACCTGGCGGCAATGACCATGATGCCGGACATCCTGCGCCTGCTGATCTGACCCGTCATGAGCTACTTTCGCTGGGACGGCGACGACCTGGTCCTGGAGTGCCACCTGCAACCCGCGGCCCGTAGCGATGACTTCGCCGGGCTGCATGGCGAGCGCCTGAAGATCCGCCTCACCGCACCGCCGGTCGAAGGCAAGGCCAACGCCTACCTGATGGCGTTCCTGGCCAAGGCTTTTGGCGTATCCAAGAGCCAGGTGAGCCTGATCAGCGGCGAGCTGAACCGGCAGAAACGGGTGCGGATCGGCGCGCCGAAGAAGCTCCCGGATCTGCCCGGCTTGGTGCGTCCGACCTGATGCGCCGCCGCTCTTTGTAGCCGCTGCCGAAGGCTGCGCCAAGGCCCGCAGGGCCTTCCGGGGCCCTCAAAAGCAGCGCCCGCTTCGCGGTCGATCGCAGCCTTCGGCAGCGGCTACAACGATTGAGGCAACCCACGCTGGCCTTTGCTTGCCGCTGGGGGCAGCGGTCTTTAGACTTACGCCTCATTTAAACGAGAGCAGGGTCGATGCCAACTGCCTTTCCCGCCGATTCCGTTGGTCTGGTGACGCCGCAAGTGGCGCATTTCAGCGAGCCCCTGGCCCTGGCCTGCGGCCGCTCCCTGCCAGCCTACGATCTGATCTACGAAACCTATGGCCAGTTGAACGCCACGGCGAGCAACGCCGTGCTGATCTGCCACGCCCTGTCCGGCCACCACCACGCCGCCGGCTACCACAGCGCCGACGACCGCAAGCCAGGTTGGTGGGACAGCTGCATCGGCCCGGGCAAACCGATCGACACCAGCAAGTTCTTCGTCGTCAGCCTGAACAACCTCGGCGGCTGCAACGGCTCCACCGGCCCGAGCAGCATCAACCCGGACACCGGCAAACCGTTCGGCGCCGATTTCCCGGTGCTGACCGTGGAAGACTGGGTGCACAGCCAGGCCCGCCTGGCCGAGCGCCTCGGCATCCACCAGTGGGCCGCGGTAATCGGCGGCAGCCTGGGCGGCATGCAGGCCCTGCAATGGACTATCACCTACCCCGACCGGGTACGTCATTGCCTGGCCATCGCCTCGGCGCCCAAACTGTCGGCGCAGAACATCGCCTTCAACGAAGTGGCGCGCCAGGCCATCCTCACCGACCCCGAATTCCACGGCGGTTCGTTCCAGGAACAGGGCGTGATCCCCAAGCGCGGGCTGATGCTGGCGCGGATGGTCGGGCACATCACCTACCTGTCCGACGACTCCATGGGCGAGAAATTCGGCCGCGGCCTGAAGAGCGAGAAGCTCAACTACGACTTCCACAGCGTCGAGTTCCAGGTCGAAAGCTACCTGCGTTACCAGGGCGAGGAGTTCTCCGGGCGTTTCGACGCCAACACCTACCTGCTGATGACCAAGGCGCTGGACTACTTCGATCCGGCGGCGAACTTCGACAATAACCTGGCGAAAACCTTCGAAGGGGCCACGGCCAAGTTCTGCGTGATGTCCTTCACCACCGACTGGCGTTTCTCCCCGGCCCGTTCGCGGGAGCTGGTGGACGCCCTGATGGCCGCGCGCAAGGACGTCAGCTACCTGGAAATCGACGCCCCCCAGGGCCACGACGCCTTCCTGATTCCGATCCCGCGTTACTTGCAGGCGTTCGGCAACTACATGAACCGAATTTCGCTGTGAGGACCCCGTCATGAGAGCCGATCTGGAAATCATCCAGGAGTGGATCCCCGCCGGCAGCCGCGTGCTCGACCTCGGCTGCGGCGACGGCGAACTGCTGACCTGGCTGCGCGACCACAAGCAAGTCACCGGCTACGGCCTGGAAAACGACGCGGACAACATCGCCGAGTGCGTGGCCAAGGGCATCAACGTCATCGAACAGGACCTGGACAAGGGCCTGGGCAACTTCGCCAGCAACAGCTTCGACATCGTGGTCATGACCCAGGCCCTGCAAGCCGTGCACTACCCGGACCGGATCCTCGACGAAATGCTCCGGGTCGGTCGCCAGTGCATCATCACGTTCCCCAACTTCGGCCACTGGCGCTGCCGCTGGTACCTGGCCAGCAAGGGCCGCATGCCGGTCTCCGAATTCCTGCCGTACACCTGGTACAACACACCGAACATCCACTTCTGCACCTTCGAGGACTTTGAAGAGCTTTGCCGCGAACGTGAAGCCAAGGTCATCGATCGCCTTGCAGTGGATCAACAGCACCGCCACGGGTGGGCCAGCAAGCTATGGCCTAATCTGTTAGGTGAGATCGGCATCTACCGCGTCAGCAGCCCCGGCCTGCAAGACCACCAGATCGCGGTATAAACCAGGTTTACAGCAAGGAGAACGATCATGGGTCGCTTGGTTACTTTTCTATTGGCAGCGTGCCTCGGCGCATCGGCGATGGCCGCCGACGCCATCAAGGGCGAGCGCCAGGAAGTGTTCGGTGACGTGACCGTGCACTACAACACCTTCAACTCCACCTTCCTGCAACCGGATATCGCCAAGGCCGCGGAGCTGGTGCGCAGCAAGAACCAGGGCGTGATCAACGTGTCCGTGCTCAAGGCCGGCAAGCCGCTGGTCGCCCAGGTCACCGGCACCGTCAAGGACCTGACCAGCAATTCCGTGCCGCTGAAATTCAAGCAGATCACCGAACAGGGCGCGGTCTACTACATCGCCCAATACCCGGTGGAACAGCAGGAAACCCGCACCTTCGAGATCAAGGTGCAGACCGGCGACGCGATCAACACCATCAATTTCAACCAAGAGCTTTTCCCCGGCGAATGATGACTTTTACCCAACTCGTACTGGCCAGCCATAACGCCGGCAAACTCAAAGAGCTCCAGGCCATGCTCGGCGGCTCGGTGCAACTGCGCTCGATCGGCGAGTTCAGCAGCGTCGAACCGGAAGAAACCGGCCTGTCGTTCGTCGAGAACGCCATCCTCAAGGCGCGTAACGCGGCGCGCATTTCCGGCCTGCCGGCCCTGGCCGACGACTCGGGCCTGGCGGTGGACTTCCTCGGCGGCGCGCCGGGCATTTACTCGGCGCGTTATGCCGACGGCCAGGGCGACGCGGCGAACAACGCCAAGCTGCTGGAGGCCCTGAAGGACGTGCCTGAAGCCGAGCGCGGCGCGCAGTTCGTCTGCGTGCTGGCCCTGGTGCGGCATGCCGACGACCCGCTGCCGATCCTCTGCGAAGGCCTGTGGCACGGGCGCATTCTCACGGCGGCCAGCGGCGAGCACGGTTTCGGCTACGACCCGCTGTTCTGGGTGCCGGAGCGCGAGTGCTCCAGCGCCGAGCTGGACCCGGCGCAAAAGAACCAACTCAGCCATCGCGCCCGCGCCATGGCCATCTTGCGACAACGCCTGGGCCTGCAATGACCATCGATTCGTCCGCGTCGCCGCTGATTCTCGGCGGCGCGCAAACGCCCCGGGCGGCCCTGCCCCAGTTGCCGCCCCTGGCGTTGTACATCCACATCCCGTGGTGTGTGCGCAAATGCCCTTACTGCGACTTCAACTCCCACGCCGCCAGCCCGACGCTGCCGGAAGAGGAGTACGTCGACGCCCTGCTGGCCGACCTCGACCAGGACCTGCCCGCCGTCTACGGCCGCGAGCTGAGCTCGATCTTCTTCGGCGGCGGCACCCCGAGCCTGTTCAGCGCCCTGGCCCTGGGCCGGCTGCTCGCGGGCGTGGAGCAACGCATCCCGTTCGCCGCCGACATCGAGATCACCCTGGAAGCCAACCCCGGGACCTTCGAGCAGGAAAAATTCACGGCCTATCGCGCCCTGGGCATCAATCGCTTGTCGATCGGCATCCAGAGCTTCCAGGAAGACAAACTCAAGGCCCTGGGCCGCATCCACAACGGCGACGAAGCCGTGCGCGCCGCCGGCATGGCGCGCCAGGCCGGGTTCGACAACTTCAACCTGGACCTGATGCACGGCCTGCCGGATCAGTCCCTGGACGATGCCCTGGGCGACCTGCGCCAGGCCATCGCAATGAAGCCGACTCACCTGTCCTGGTACCAGCTGACCCTGGAACCCAATACGGTGTTCTGGAACCAGCCGCCGACGCTGCCGGAAGACGACACCCTGTGGGACATCCAGGAAGCCGGCCAGGCCCTGCTGGCCGAACACGGTTACGCCCAGTACGAAGTCTCGGCCTACGCCCAGCCCGGCCGCGCGGCGCGGCATAACCTCAACTACTGGAGTTTCGGCGACTTCATCGGTATCGGCGCCGGCGCCCACGGCAAGCTCAGCCATCCGGACGGGCGCATCCTGCGCACCTGGAAGACCCGCCTGCCCAAGGACTACCTCAACCCGGCGAAAAGCTTCAAGGCCGGCGAAAAGGCCCTGACTAACGATGAGCTGCCGTTCGAGTTCCTGATGAACGCCCTGCGCCTGACCGAAGGCGTCGAGGCGCGACTGTATCCGCAGCGCACCGGGCTGCCCCTGGACAGCCTCGCCGAAGGTCGCCGCGAGGCCGAACAAAGCGGCCTGTTGCAGGTCGAACCGTCACGCCTGGCCGCCACCGCGCGCGGACAGCTCTTCCTCAACGACTTGCTGCAGAAATTTCTGAGCTGATTTCAGCCCTAAGGGAAAACGCATGGATTTGATACTCGACCTGCTCGCCACCGTGTCCCGCTGGAGCCGCAGCAACCTTTCGGAAATCTCCCTGGCCCTGGTGGGCTGCCTGCTGGTGCTGTTCGGCGCAGATATCAAAGGCTGGGTCGAAGCACGCCTGGGCAACCTCGCCGGCGCCTTGCGCGTACCGATGATGGCGTTGCTGTGCATGATCGGCAGCGGCGCTGCGCTGATCTATGCCACGCCGTGGATCGTCCGCGGGCTGAGCCAGTTCAACAACTACAGCCTGGCGCCCGTGCTGCTGGTGGTGCTGGTGCTGATCGGCGTGGTCGCCGACCGCCGCTGATCCCGGCCTTAATGGCCAATCGCGAGCAAGCTCGCTCCTACAGACCTGCGAATTCCCTGTAGGAGCGAAGCTTGCTCGCGATAGCGGTTTAACGACTACCGCTATCTTTCAGCCTGACGGTTGATCGTAAACAAGCTCGCTACAGCTCAAGCCTGCTTTTCGAACTTCAGGTCCCACACGCCATGGCCGAGACGCTCGCCGCGGCGCTCGAACTTGGTGATCGGCCGTTCGGCTGGGCGCGGCACGCATTGGCCGTCTTCGGCCAGGTTGCGGTAACCCGGTGCGACATTCATCACTTCCAGCATGTACTCGGCGTACGGCTCCCAGTCGGTGGCCATGTGCAGAATGCCGCCGACCTTCAGCTTGCTGCGCACCAGCTCGGCGAAGGACGCCTGGACGATACGCCGCTTGTGGTGCCGGCTCTTGTGCCACGGATCGGGGAAAAACAGCATCAGGCGGTCCAGGCTGTTATCGGCGATGCAGCGGTTGAGCACTTCGATCGCGTCGCAATCGTAGACCCGCAGGTTGGTCAGGCCCTGGGTCAGCACGCCGTTGAGCAGCGCGCCGACACCCGGACGGTGCACTTCCACACCGATGAAATCCTGCTCCGGCGCGGCCGCGGCCATTTCCAGCAGCGAATGCCCCATGCCGAAGCCGATTTCCAGGGAGCGCGGCGCCGAGCGGCCGAACACCTGGTCGTAATCCACCGGTGCGTCGGCCAGGGGCAGCACGTACAGCGGCGTGCCCTGGTCCAGGCCGCGCTGCTGGCCTTCGGTCATGCGCCCGGCGCGCATCACGAAACTCTTGATACGGCGGTGTTGGCGCTCGTCGCCCGCTTCCGGCTGGAGCGGCGTGTCGTTCGATTCAGTCATCAATGGCTCTTACTTGATCAGACCATCCAGCGGCGAGGAGGCGCTGGCATAGAGTTTCTTCGGCATGCGGCCGGCGAGGTACGCCAGGCGGCCTGCGACAATGGCGTGCTTCATGGCTTCGGCCATCAGCACCGGTTGTTGCGCGTGAGCGATGGCCGAGTTCATCAGCACCGCCTCGCAGCCCAGTTCCATGGCGATGGTGGCGTCGGAGGCGGTGCCGACACCGGCATCCACCAACACCGGGACCTTGGCTTCTTCAAGGATGATCTGCAGGTTGTACGGGTTGCAGATCCCAAGGCCAGTACCGATCAGGCCGGCCAGCGGCATGACCGCGATGCAGCCCATTTCCGCCAGTTGGCGAGCAATGATCGGGTCGTCGCTGGTGTACACCATCACGTCGAAACCTTCCTTGACCAGCACTTCGGCGGCCTTGAGAGTTTCCAGCACGTTGGGGAACAGGGTTTTCTGGTCGGCCAGCACTTCCAGTTTCACCAGGTTGTGGCCGTCGAGCAGCTCGCGGGCCAGGCGGCAGGTGCGCACGGCCTCGACCGCGTCGTAGCAACCGGCGGTGTTCGGCAGGATGGTGTAGCGATCCGGCGGCAGGATATCCAGCAGGTTCGGTTCGCCCGGGTTCTGGCCGATATTGGTCCGGCGCACGGCGACGGTGACGATCTCGGCGCCCGAGGCCTCGATGGCCAGGCGGGTTTCTTCCATATCACGGTACTTGCCGGTACCTACCAGCAAACGCGATTGGTACGTCCGACCGGCCAGGACGAAAGGCTTGTCACTACGAACGTTGCTCATCGGAAATCCTCTGTTGGGGTGAGGTTCTTGCAGAATTCTTTATCGGGCCCGAGGTACTGGCGGGCCTTGGTCCGGGGCCGGACCTGGGCGCTGCGGCGATGATCGGCAGCGCGCTTGAGGCCAGTGCCTAGCCGCCGCCGATGGCGTGGACAACTTCGACCTGATCGCCTTCGCTGAGGGCGGTCTCGGCATGTTGGCTGCGTGGAACGATATCCAGGTTGAGCTCGACCGCGATCCGGCGTCCGGTCAGGTCCAGACGGGTCAGCAGGGCCGCGACGGTCTCGCCGTCGGGCAGTTCAAAGGATTCGCCGTTCAACTGAATGCGCATGCCGGATGCCGCCATCATTTTTAGGGGCCAGCATTCTAGCCCGATCATGACCTAAAGGTCAGCTACAAGCGTCAAGCGGTCAGCTCAACCGCCAGGCGGCGAGCCCCAGGCACAACCAACCGACGAGAAAGGCCAGGCCGCCGATGGGCGTGATGATGCCCAGCTTGCCGATACCGCTCAGGGTCAGCACATAGAGGCTGCCGGAAAACAGCAGGATACCGAGGGCAAACGAAGCGCCGGCCCAGGTCACCAGGCGGCCGGGAATTTGCGTGGCCAGCAACGCCACGCCCAGCAGCGCCAGGGTGTGCACCAACTGGTAGGTGACGCCGGTATGGAAAATTGCCAGGTATTCGGCGCTCAGGCGATTTTTCAGGCCGTGGGCGGCGAATGCCCCCAGGGCAACGCCGGTAAAACCGAAAAAGGCGGCCAGCATCAGGAAGCCACGCAGCATGAGGAACTCCAGTCAGAATCGTCGGGCGGGTCTGTATAATGGCCCGCTCAACGGGTTCGGCCAAGCCATCTCTATGCTGCGTTTACTTTTCCGTCGTTTCTCTAAAGCCCTGCTCTGGTTCGTGGTCGGCAGCGTCTTGCTGGTGCTGCTGTTTCGCATCGTGCCGCCTCCGGGCACGGCCCTGATGGTCGAACGCAAGGTCGAATCCTGGATAGACGGCGAGCCCATCGACCTGCAGCGCAGCTGGAAACCCTGGGACGAAATCTCCGACGACCTGAAGGTGGCGGTCATCGCCGGCGAAGACCAGAAGTTCCCCGAGCATTGGGGCTTCGACATCGGCGCGATCCAGGCCGCCTTCGCCCATAACGAGCGCGGCGGCTCGATTCGCGGCGCCAGCACCTTGAGCCAGCAGGTGGCGAAAAACCTGTTCCTGTGGTCCGGACGCAGTTGGCTGCGCAAAGGGCTGGAGGCCTGGTTCACCGGCCTGATCGAGATCTTCTGGCCCAAGCAGCGAATTCTCGAGGTCTATCTCAACAGCGTCGAGTGGGACGAAGGCGTATTCGGCGCCGAGGCCGCGGCGCGGCATCACTTCGGCGTCAGCGCCGGCGCGCTGTCGCGGCAACAGGCCAGCCTGCTGGCCGCGGTCCTGCCCAACCCGCGGGTCTGGAGCGCCAGCCACCCCAGCGTTTACGTCGCGCAGCGGGCCGGCTGGATCCGTCGGCAGATGAGCCAGTTGGGCGGGGACAGTTACCTGATCGGCCTGAACGATTCGCGCAAGGCGCTGTGGGCGCAGTGATCCGCACTCTTTTCGCGAGCAAGCTCGCTCCTACAGGTATTGCACACTCTTTGTAGGAGCGAGCTTGCTCGCGATGGAGCTCCCAAACAAAAACGCCCCGATCAAGAGATCGGGGCGTTTTTTATTGCGCGGTGTATCAGGCCGCAATCGACAGCTTGAGCTTGTTCATCGCGCTCTTCTCGAGCTGACGGATACGCTCGGCCGAGACGTTGTACTTCTGCGCCAGGTCGTGCAGCGTGGCTTTCTCTTCCGCCAGCCAGCGCTGATAGAGGATGTCGCGGCTGCGGTCGTCCAACACTTCCAGGGCCTCGTGCAGGCTGCTGGTGGAGTTGTCGGTCCAGTCGGCGTCTTCCAGTTGACGCGCCGGATCGTACCGGTGGTCTTCCAGGTAGTTGGCCGGCGATTGGAACGCGCTGTCGTCATCCGCTTCGGCGGCTGGGTCGAAGGCCATGTCATGGCCGGTCAGGCGGCTTTCCATCTCGCGCACTTCGCGTGGCTCCACGCCGAGGCTTTCGGCCACGCGGTGGACTTCCTCGTTGTTCAACCAGGCCAGGCGTTTTTTCTGGCTGCGCAGGTTGAAGAACAGCTTGCGCTGGGCCTTGGTGGTCGCGACTTTCACAATGCGCCAGTTGCGCAGGATGAACTCGTGGATTTCCGCCTTGATCCAGTGCACGGCGAACGAAACCAGACGCACGCCCATTTCCGGGTTGAAACGTTTTACAGCCTTCATCAACCCGACATTGCCTTCCTGGATCAGGTCGGCCTGGGCCAGACCGTAGCCGGAATAGCTACGGGCGATATGTACGACAAAACGCAGGTGGGCGAGCACCATCTGCCGAGCCGCCTCAAGATCCTGCTCATAGTAGAGACTCTCGGCCAGTTCACGCTCCTGCTCGGGCGTCAGCAATGGAATGCTGTTCACCGTGTGCACATAGGCCTCCAGGTTCGCACCCGGGACCAAGGCATATGCAGGTTGCAAAGAAGTGGTCATACGAAAAAACCTCCGACTCACATAACTCGTGCTTATTCAGCACTGCTGAAAATTGACCGGGAACCGCAAAACAAGTTCCCAAAAATAACGAAAGGTCAATACAAGCAAAAAGACACTATTTCGGCGCCAGCTCCCGCAAGTGGCGGGCGACCGCAATCCACGCACCGATATACCCCAACAACACCGCGCCAAGCAAGAGCGACAGACCATCGGCAACCGGCACCCCGGCCAGGGCGAAATCGCTGCCGTACAAGCCGGCCAGCCCCACTACCGCATCGTTCAGCCAGTTGAGGCCGAACGCCAGGACGCCCCAGGACAGAATCCCCGCACCGAAGCCATACAAGGCGCCCATATAAAGGAAGGGACGCCGTACATAACTGTCCGTGCCGCCGACGAGTTTAATCACTTCTATCTCTGTGCGGCGGTTTTCAATATGAAGACGAATGGTATTGCCTATCACCAAAAGTAATGCAGAAACCAGCAGCACCGTCAGGCCGAAGACAAACCGGTCGCCCAGCTTGAGGATCGCCGCCAGACGCTCAACCCACACTAGGTCCAGTTGCGCTTGCTGCACCTTGGGCATTTCTGCCAGGCGCTGGCGCAAGGCTTCCAGGGTAGCCTTGTCCACTTCGTTCGGCGTGACCAGGACCACGCCCGGCAGCGGATTCTGCGGCAACTCCTTGAGTGCCTCGCCCAGCCCGGACTGCTGCTGGAACTCGTCCAGGGCCTTGTCCTTGCTGATGAACTCGGCGTCCGCCACACCCGGCATGGCCTTGATCTGCTCGCTCAGGCTCTCGCCCTCGGTAGCGCTGGCGTTGAGTTCCAGATAGAGGGAGATCTGCGCCGCCCGCTGCCAGGAGCCGCCCAGGCGTTCGACATTACTGAGCAGCAGCGACAAACCCATCGGCAAACTCAGGGCCACGGCCATCACCAGGCAAGTGAAGAAGCTGCCGATCGGCTGCTTGCCCAGGCGGCGCAGGCTGTCCAGCAGGCTGGCACGGTGGTTTTCGATCCAGGCGTGCAACAGGGTGCCGAAATCCGGGCCGTCGTCTTCGTCGCGTTTTTTCTTCGGCGGCGGCTGCTCGGAAGCCTTCGGAGCCACGCGTTCGGCCACTTTAGGGCTGCGGGTCGCACTCATACGCCAGCCTCCCCGTCGCCGATCAATCGGCCGCGCTGCAGGGTCAGCATGCGGTGGCGCATGCGCGCAATCAGCGCCAGGTCGTGGCTGGCGATCAGCACGCTGGTGCCCAAACGGTTGATGTCTTCGAATACGCCCATGATTTCCGCCGCCAGACGCGGGTCGAGGTTACCGGTGGGTTCGTCCGCCAGCAGCAAGGCCGGACGGTGCACGATGGCGCGAGCAATGCCGACACGCTGTTGCTGGCCGGTGGACAGGTCGCCCGGGTAGAGGTCGGTCTTGTCCGAGAGCGCCACGCGCTCCAGGGCCGAGTCCACGCGCTTGGCGATTTCAGCCTTGGACAGGCCGAGAATCTGTAGCGGCAAGGCAACATTGTTGAACACGGTGCGATCGAACAGCAGTTGGTGGTTCTGGAACACCACGCCGATCTGCCGCCGCAGAAACGGGATCTGCGCGTTGCTGATGGTGCTCAGGTCCTGGCCGGCCAACAGCAGCTTGCCGCTGGTCGGGCGCTCCATGGCCAGCAGCAACCGCAGCAGCGTGGACTTGCCGGCGCCGGAATGCCCGGTGACGAACAGGAACTCGCCGCGACGCACGCGAAAGCTCAGCTCGTGCAGGCCGACATGGCCGTTCGGGTAACGCTTACCGACCTGTTCGAAACGAATCATGAACGCTCCCGCTCGGCAAACAGTGCCTGGACAAAGGGTTCGGCCTCAAAGGTACGCAGGTCGTCGATGCCTTCGCCGACGCCGATGTAGCGGATCGGCAGGCCGAACTGCTTGGCCAGGGCGAAGATCACCCCGCCCTTGGCGGTGCCGTCGAGCTTGGTCAGGGCCAGGCCGGTCAACTCGACCGTCTGGTTGAACTGCTTGGCCTGGTTGATGGCGTTCTGGCCAGTGCCGGCATCGAGCACCAGCAGCACTTCGTGCGGCGCGTCGGCGTCGAGCTTGCCGATCACCCGGCGAACCTTCTTCAGCTCTTCCATCAGGTTGTCTTTGGTGTGCAGGCGACCGGCGGTGTCAGCGATCAGCACGTCGATGCCACGGGCCTTGGCGGCCTGCACGGCATCGAAGATCACCGAGGCCGAATCGGCGCCAGTGTGCTGGGCGATCACCGGGATCTTGTTGCGCTCGCCCCAGACCTGCAACTGCTCCACGGCGGCGGCGCGGAAGGTGTCGCCCGCGGCCAGCATGACTTTCTTGCCTTCGAGCTGCAGCTTCTTGGCCAGCTTGCCGATGGTGGTGGTCTTGCCGGCGCCGTTGACGCCGACCACCAGAATCACGAACGGCTTGGTCTGCGAAGCGATCTGCAGCGGCTGCTCCACGGGCTTGAGCATGCTCGCCAGCTCGGCCTGCAGCGACTTGTACAGCGCGTCGACGTCGGTCAGCTGCTTGCGCGCAACCTTCTGGGTCAGGTTCTGAATAATCACCGCGGTGGCTTCCACGCCCACGTCGGCGGTCAACAGGCGGGTTTCGATGTCTTCCAGCAACTCGTCGTCGATGGTCTTCTTGCCCAGGAACAGACTGGCCATGCCTTCGCCGATGCTGGCGCTGGTCTTGGACAGGCCCTGCTTGAGGCGGGCGAAGAAACCGACTTTGTTGTCTTCGGCGCGGGGCGCTTCGACGACGGCAGGCGCCTCGACCGCCTCGACCACCTCGACTGGAGCAACTGGAGCAACTGGAGCAACTGGAGCAACTGGAGCTGCGACAACAGGCGCGGGTTCAGGTGCCCGGACCGGCTCAGGTTCCACGAAGGCCGCAATCACCGGTTGCGGCACGTCATCTTCTTCGGGCAGCGCCTGGGCCTCGGGGGCTTCGCTGTGGCGTACCGGCTCGGCGGTCAAAAGCTTGGCGGCTTGCTGCACATCGGTCGCAGCCGGAATCGGCGGGGTGACGTGCGGGGCTTGTTCGTCTTCGACCAGGGCCACTGGCTCTTCCGCCACCGGCAGGGTCAACCAGGGCTTGTGTTCGGCCTGCGCAGCCGCCACGGCAACGGGGGTCGGCTCGGGCGCCGGTTCGACCAGGGGTTGCAGGACCGGCTCGGCGATCGGCAATACCACGGGAGCCGCGACTTCAGCGGTCGGCGCCGCTTCCACGAGAGGAGCCGGGGCAGGCTCAACCGGTACTGACGGCTGCTCGACAACGGTTTCCTGCGGCTTTTTGCGCAGCCATCCGAACAGGCCTTTCTTCTCGCCAGCCGCAGCTGGGGTCTTCTTGTCGTCGTTGGAACCAAACATGGAGGACGGCTATCTCAAGGTAGCGATGCGCCATTGAGGCGCCTCGGCAAATAAATATTCGATGCAGAACAGACTGCGTTTCCGCTGGCTTGTTCACGCGCAACATTTTGTCGAAGTGCCCAACGGCACCTCTAAAGATCGATTTTACTAAAGGACTGAAACGGCAAAATCGGCGAAAAGTCGAAGTTTAGCTGGTAAATCCAGACTTCTTGCCGGAAACCCATACAACCTGCTCAAGCACACTCTGATCTGCGAAGGCCTGATAGGCGTGGCCGCCAGTAAAACGGATCAGTATCCTAGCATCTCCTCGCCCGCGCAGGCTAAGACCAGCGGGCAGCCCAACAGGTTTAAAAAACGAATGAATGCTCTAGCCCGCCATGCCGCAGGCCTGCTGCTCAGTACGGTTTGTCTGCCCCTTTCAGCCCTGGCTGCCGATCCACAACCCACCCACGAATTCACCCTCGACAACGGCCTCAAGGTCGTGGTCCGGGAAGACCATCGGGCCCCGGTCGTGGTCTCCCAGATCTGGTACAAAGTCGGCTCCAGCTATGAAACCCCGGGCCAGACCGGCTTGTCCCACGCCCTGGAACACATGATGTTCAAGGGCAGCGAAAAGGTCGGCCCCGGCGAAGCCTCGCTGATCCTGCGCGACCTGGGCGCCGAAGAAAACGCCTTCACCAGCGACGACTACACCGCCTATTACCAGGTGCTGGCTCGCGACCGCCTGGGCGTGGCCTTCGAGCTGGAAGCCGACCGCATGGCCAGCCTGCGCCTGCCGCCGGACGAGTTCAGCCGCGAAATCGAAGTGATCAAGGAGGAGCGCCGCCTGCGCACCGACGACAAGCCGATGTCCAAGGCTTTCGAGCGCTTCAAGGCGATGGCCTACCCGGCCAGTGGCTACCACACGCCGACCATCGGCTGGATGGCCGACCTCAATCGGATGAAGGTCGAGGAACTGCGCCACTGGTACGAATCCTGGTACGTGCCGAACAACGCCACCCTGGTGGTGGTCGGCGACGTCACCCCGGACGAAGTGAAAACCCTGGCCCAGCGTTATTTCGGCGCCATTCCCCAGCGCGCCGTGCCGGCGGCGAAGATCCCCCTGGAACTGGCCGAACCTGGCGAGCGACAGCTCACCCTGCGAGTGAAGACCCAGCTGCCGAGCGTGATGCTGGCCTTCAACGTGCCGAGCATCGCCACGGCCGAAGACAAGCATTCGGTGCACGCCCTGCGCCTGATCGCCGCGCTGCTCGACGGCGGCTACAGCGCCCGCATCCCGACGCGCCTGGAACGCGGCGAAGAACTGGTTTCCGGCGGCGCGTCGAGTTTCGACGCCTACACCCGGGGTGACAGCCTGTTCCTGCTTTCGGCAATCCCCAACAGCCAGAAGAAAAAAACCGTCGCCCAGGCCGAAGCCGGCCTGTGGCGCCTGCTCGAGGAGCTGAAAGCCGCTCCGCCGACCGCCGAGGAACTGGAACGCGTGCGCGCCCAGGTGATCGCCGGCCTGGTCTACGAGCGCGACTCCATCACCAGCCAGGCCACCGCCATCGGCCAACTGGAGACCGTCGGTCTGTCCTGGAAACTCATGGACACCGAGCTTGCCGAATTGCAAAGCGTGACCCCTGAAGACATCCAGAAGGCCGCCCGTACTTATTTCACTCGCGAACGCCTGAGCGTTGCCCATGTATTGCCTGAGGAGTCCGCTCATGAGTAAGCGCAAAGGCGCCAGCCCGGTCCTGCTTGGCCTGGCACTCGTGGCCCTGATCGTCGCGGCCGGCCTTTATCTGCTGCGCGCGGGCGACTCCGACGCCAGCCAGGCCCTGGAGAACGCCAAGAGCAGCCAGAAACTGCAGTCCCTGGCCGAACTCGACGGCAAGGCCCCGGGCCACCGCAGCCTCGATATCAAGACCTGGAACACCGCCGAAGGCGCCAAGGTGCTGTTCGTCGAGGCCCATGAGTTGCCGATGTTCGACATGCGCCTGACATTCGCCGCCGGCAGCAGCCAGGACGGCGACGCGCCGGGCCTGGCGCAGTTGACCAACGCCATGCTCAACGAAGGCGTGGCCGGCAAGGATGTCGGGGCGATCGCCGAAGGTTTCGAGGGCCTGGGCGCCGACTTCGGCAACGGTGCCTACAAGGACATGGCCATCGTCTCGCTGCGCAGCCTGAGCGCCGCGGATAAACGCGAGCCGGCCCTGCGACTGTTCACCGAAGTCATCGGCCAGCCGACGTTCCCCGCCGACTCCCTGAAGCGCATCAAGAACCAGATGCTCGCCGGTTTCGAATACGAGAAACAGAGCCCCGGCAAGCTGGCGAGCCTGGAGCTGATGAAGCGCCTGTACGGCAACCACCCTTATGCCCACTCCGCCGACGGCAACGCGCAGAGCGTACCGCCGATCAGCCTGGCCCAACTGCGGGCGTTCCACGCCAAGGCCTATGCCGCCGGCAACGTGGTGATCGCGCTGGTGGGCGACCTCTCGCGCAGCGAAGCCGAGGCGATTGCCGCCCAGGTCTCCGCCGCCCTGCCAAAAGGCCCGGCGCTGGCGAAAATCCCCCAGCCAAGCGAGCCCCAGGCCAGCATCGGCCATATCGAGTACCCGTCCAGCCAGACCACCCTGCTGCTGGCGCAACTGGGCATCGACCGCGACGACCCGGATTACGCCGCGCTGTCCCTGGGCAACCAGATCCTCGGCGGCGGCGGTTTCGGCACCCGGCTGATGAGCGAAGTGCGCGAGAAGCGCGGCCTGACCTACGGCGTTTCCTCCGGCTTCAGCCCGATGCAGGTCCGCGGTCCGTTCATGATCAGCCTGCAAACCCGCGCCGAAATGAGCCAGGGCACGCTCAAGCTGGTGCAGGACGTGCTGGCCGACTACCTCAAGACCGGGCCGACCCAGAAAGAACTCGACGACGCCAAGCGCGAGCTGGCTGGCAGCTTCCCGCTGGCCACCGCCAGCAACGCGGATATCGTCGGCCAGTTGGGCGCCATCGGCTTCTACGACCTGCCGCTGAGCTATCTTGAAGACTTCATGCAGCAGTCCCAGAACCTGACCGTGGAACAGGTCCGCGACGTGCTGAACAAACACCTGAGCACGGACAAGATGGTGATCGTCACCGCCGGTCCGACCGTGCCGCAAAAGCCGTTGCCGGCCCCTACTGACAAACCCGCCGAGCAGCCGCTCGGGGTTCCGGAGCACTAATGGCCAGCCCATCGCGCCACAGCAAGAAACCCGCCCACAATACGCACAACGGCGTGGGTCAGTTGCGCATCATCGGCGGCGAATGGCGCAGCCGCCGCCTGAGCTTCCCCGATGTGCCGGGCCTGCGCCCGACGCCGGACCGGGTGCGCGAAACCCTGTTCAACTGGCTGGCGCCCTACGTTCCAGGAGCCAAGGTGCTGGACCTGTTCGCCGGCAGCGGCGCGCTGTTTCTCGAAGCCCTGTCCCGCGGCGCCGCCATGGGCCAGGCGCTGGATGCCAGCAACCTGGCCGTGTCGCGCCTGCGCGAACACCTGGGCACCCTGCGCTGCACCGTCGGCCAGGTGCAGACCGCCGACGCCCTGCGTTACCTGGAAACCCAGCCGGCCAACCGCTTCGACCTGGTCTTCCTCGACCCGCCGTTCCATCAGAACCTGCTGCCCAGCGCCTGCGCCCTGCTGGAAGAGCGCGGCTGGCTGGCCGACGACGCCTGGGTCTACACCGAAAGCGAGACCGCGCCTTCGACTCTGGGCCTGCCGGCCAACTGGCGCCTGCACCGGGAGCAGAAATCCGGGCAGGTGTACTACTCGTTGTGGCAACGTATGGCAGAGATCGCCGGCTAAGCGAGCGGCCTGAACAAAGTGCGTAGCCCACCGGGGATACGCACCGCTGCGACGAGAATCACCGTGCCTACTTCGCCAGATCGTTTCATTCCCGCCTTCGGCCTCGGCAACCCGCACCTGCAGACCCTGTGGGGCCCGCTGTGGCGCAAGACCACGCACCTCGACCGCCAGCGCGAACGCCTGTGGCTCGACGACGGCGACTTTCTCGACCTCGACTGGCACGGCCCGCACACCGCTACCGCCCCCCTGGTGCTGGTGCTGCACGGCCTGACCGGCTCCTCCAATTCGCCTTATGTGGCCGGTCTGCAAAAAGCCCTGGCGAACCGCGGCTGGGCCAGCGTGGCGCTGAACTGGCGCGGCTGCTCGGGCGAACCCAACCTGCTGCCGCGCAGCTACCACTCGGGCGCCAGCGAAGACCTGGCCGCCGCCATCGACCACCTGCGCCGCCAGCGCCCACTGGCGCCCTTGTTCGCCGTGGGTTACTCCCTGGGCGGCAATGTCTTGCTCAAGCACCTGGGGGAAAGCGGCAGCGCCAGCCAATTGCAGGGCGCGGTCGCGGTCTCGGTGCCGTTTCGCCTGGACCAGTGCGCCGACCGTATCGGCCAGGGCTTTTCCAAGGTCTACCAGGCGCATTTCATGCGCGAGATGCTGGCTTATATCAAGGACAAGCAGCGCCAGTTCCAGCACGACGGGCGCCATGAAGGCCTGGCCGTGCTGGAGCGGCTCGGCCCGCTGGAGAAGATGCGCACTTTCTGGGACTTCGACGGCCGGGTCACCGCGCCGCTGAACGGTTTCGCCGACGCCCAGGACTACTACCGGCGCGCCTCAAGCCGCTATTTTCTCGGGGAAATCCGTACGCCGACCCTGATTATCCAGGCCGCGGACGATCCGTTCGTGTTCCCCCACAGCCTGCCGGAGGCCGGCGAGCTGTCCAGCAGCACCCATTTCGAGTTGCAGGCCAAGGGCGGGCACGTAGGGTTTGTCGAGGGCTCGATGAAGACCCCGGGTTACTACCTGGAGCGCCGTATCCCGCAGTGGTTGTCCGGGCAGGAAGGCGAGCAGCGATGAACGACGACCGGGGCGAGTCGATCCGTTTCTGGCAAACCGCGCCCCTGGCCGGCGTCGAGTTGCTGGCCGCGCGGTATATCGAGCATCGCTTCGTGCCCCACGTGCATGACGGTTATGTGATCGGCATGATCATGGCCGGCGCCCAGCGCTATCGTTACCGCGGCGCCGAGCACCTGGCAGGGCGCGGCACCCTGGTGCTGATCAACCCGGACGAGCTGCACACCGGGCACAAGGGTACCGAGGACGGCTGGTTGTACCGCGCGTTCTATCCGGATAACAGGCAGATCCTATCCTTGCTCGACGAGCTGGAACTGCCTTGCGACAACCTGCCGGCCTTCGGCGCCACGCTGTATCGCGACCCGGACCTGGTCAGCGGTTTCTGCCAGTTGCACCAGTTGCTGGAGAGTCCGGCCACCGCCCTGCAACAACAGACCCTGTGGCGGGAAATGATGCTCCTGCTGCTGCGGCGCCATGCCGGGGTCAAGGCACCGGGCGAACCCGGGCGGGAACACCGGGCGATTCTCCTCGCCAAGGAGCTGTTGCAAGAACAGCTGGCCGCCCCGCCGTCCCTGGAAGAACTGGCCGCGGCGGTGAACCTTTCGCCTTTTCATTTCGCCCGGGTGTTCCGCCGCGCCACCGGCATGCCGCCGCACACCTGGCTGATGCAACAACGCATCGCCCAGGCCCGGGCCCTGCTGCGCGACGGCTGCCTGCCGCTGGAAGTGGCGACCCAACTGGGCTTCGCCGACCAGAGCCACCTGAGCCGGCAGTTCAAGCAGGTCTATGGCGTGGGGCCGGCGGCCTACCGCAGCGCCCGGCAGTCACGCTGAAGCCTCTCCTCCTGTAGGAGCGAAGCTTGCTCGCGAAAAATCCCCCGGCAACGCTGTCCGTCAGGCCGTACGCGGCGTCTGGAAGACCGGATCGCGAGCAAGCTTCGCTCCTACAGTTGCAACGAGTCACGACGGGTGGCGTGGCTCAGTCGCCCGTGGCCACCGCGCGTTGCGGATCGGTGATCCATTCGCTCCAGGAGCCGGCATACAGGCTGGCCAGGGGGTAACCGGCCAGACACAGGGCGAACAGGTTATGGCAGGCCGTCACGCCCGAACCGCAGTACGCCACCAGATCGGCGGGAGAACGCGTGCCCAGCTTCGCGGCAAAACGCTGCCTGAGCTGCTCGGCCGGCAGGAAACGGCCGTCGCTGCCCAGGTTGTCGGTAAAGGCTGCGCATTGCGCGCCGGGAATATGCCCGGCCACCGGGTCGATCGGCTCCACTTCGCCGCGAAAGCGCGGCTGGGCGCGTGCGTCGAGCAGGGTCAACGCGGGCTGGCCAAGGCGTTTTTGCAACGCTTCGGCGCTCAACAGCAAGGCTGGGTCGGGCTGTCCGGTGAAATTCCCCGGTACGCCGGACGGCGCATCCAGGCTCAACGGCAGGCCTGCCGCGTGCCAGGCTTTCAGGCCGCCATCGAGGATAAACACCCCGTCGCGCTTGCCCAGCCAGGCCAGCAGCCACCAGGCCCGGGCGGCAAAGGCGCCGGGGCCGTCGTCGTACAGCACAACGTCACTGTCGGCGTCGATGCCCCAGGCTTGCAGGCGCGCGATCAGCGCCGACGGCGACGGCAGCGGGTGGCGGCCGGTCACGCCCTTGACCACCGGGCCGCTGAGGTCGCGCTCCAGATCGGCGAAATGCGCGCCGGCCAGATGCCCCTCCGAATAGCTGCGCTGACCGTAATCCGGGTCTTCCAGGGCAAAACGACAATCGAGAATCACCAACCCGGGCTGCTCCAGGCGAGCGGCCAATTGCGGTGGGCTGATCAGTTGCGCGATGGGCATGACGGACTCCGGTAATCGAGGGGGTTGAAGGGATCTAGGCCTGCACTTCTTCCAGGGCTTGCCCCAGGGGTACGTAAAACTCGTCGAACAGCGCGCTGACCGCCTCCCGCGCCGAATCGGTGACAAACCCGGCTTCCAGCACCAGCACCTGATACACACCGCGTTTGACGGCCTCTTCGCTCAGGTGCGTGGCGTTTTCCCGAGTGGTGCACAAGAAACGTACCCAGGACGTGAGGATGATCCAGGCATTGAGGGTCAGGGATTCGATCTGCACCTTGTCCATCTTGAGGATGCCGGCCTCGACGAACCCCGTGTAGATGGCCGTGCCGTGGATCAGGCAACGCTGGGAGAAGCGCCGGTAACGCGCGGCCATCTCGGCGTCGCTGTCGAGCAGGTGTTCCAGGTCGCGGTGCAGGAAGCGATAGCGCCACATGGCGGACAACACCGCTTGCAGGTAATAGCGCTTGTCTTCCACTGTCACGGCGCGGTCCGGGGGCAGGCGCAGGAAGCTGTCGACCAGGGCCTCGTATTCGCAGAACAGCACGGCGATGATCGCCTGCTTGTTGGGGAAGTGGTAATACAGGTTGCCCGGCGAAATCTCCATGTGGGCGGCAATGTGGTTGGTGCTGACACTGCGCTCGCCTTGCTGGTTGAACAGCTCCAGGCTGTTCTGGACGATACGTTCGCGGGTTTTTATGCGTGGGGCCATGAGCGTGGGCTTTAATCGAGAAGGCGTTGCCCGGCATCTTACGACCTATCATCGACGGGATAAATCAGAGCCGGCCCGGGAAGTCATTTGACATTTTAGAGCATAAACTCTAAAAATCGCCCACCCCAATAAAAACCGGAGCTGCCCATGTCTGCCGAAATCGCCTACTTGCCGGAAGCCCACCAACAGTTGGACGAGCTGCACAGCCTGTTCGCCGCCCAGCGCCAGGCCTTCGCCGCCAACCCCATGCCGCCGGCCGCCCAGCGCCAGCAATGGCTCAAGAGCCTGCGCGAACTGCTGGCCAGCGAACGCCAGGCCCTGGTCGACGCCATCAGCCAGGATTTCAGCCATCGCAGCGCCGACGAAACCCTGCTCGCGGAAATCATGCCCAGCCTGCACGGCATCCATTACGCCAGCAAACACCTCAAGGGCTGGATGAAACCTTCGCGGCGCAAGGTCGGCGCGGCCTTCCAGCCGGCCTCGGCCAAGGTCGTCTATCAGCCGCTGGGCGTGGTCGGGGTGATCGTGCCGTGGAACTACCCGCTGTACCTGGCCATCGGTCCGCTGGTGGGTGCGCTCGCCGCCGGCAACCGGGTGCTGCTCAAGCTCAGCGAATCCACGCCCGCCACCGGCCTGCTGCTCAAGCGCCTGCTGGCCAAGGTGTTCCCCGAAGACCTGGTGGCCGTGGTGCTGGGCGAAGCCGAAGTGGGCATGGCCTTCTCGAAACTGCCTTTCGACCACCTGCTGTTCACCGGCGCCACCAGCATCGGCAAGCATGTGATGCGCGCCGCGGCGGAAAACCTGACCCCGGTGACCCTGGAACTGGGCGGCAAGTCGCCGGCCATCGTTTCCGAAGATGTGCCGCTCAAGGACGCCGCCGAGCGCATCGCCTTCGGCAAGACCATGAATGCCGGCCAGACCTGCGTCGCCCCGGACTACGTGCTGGTCCCGGAACACCGGGTCGGCGCCTTCGTCGACGCCTATCGCCAGGTGGTCCGCGGTTTCTTCCCGACCTTGGTCGACAACCCCGACTACACCGCGATCATCAACCAGCGGCAGCTGGCGCGCCTGAACAGCTATATCAGCGACGCCACCAGCAAGGGCGCGCTGCTGATCCCGCTGTTCGAGGAAAACCAGGAGCGGCGCATGGGCCACAGCCTGATGCTCAATGTCAGCGACGACATGATCGTGATGCAGGACGAGATTTTCGGCCCGATCCTACCGATCGTGCCCTACACCGGGCTCGACCAGGCCTTCGCCTACATCAACCAGCGCCCGCGGCCCCTGGCGCTCTACTACTTCGGCTACGACAAGGCCGAGCAGAACCGGGTACTCAACGAAACCCACTCGGGCGGCGTGTGCCTCAACGACACCCTGCTGCACGTGGCCCAGGACGACATGCCGTTCGGCGGCGTCGGCCCTTCGGGCATGGGCCATTACCACGGCCACGAGGGCTTCCTGACCTTCAGCAAGGCCAAGGGCGTGCTGAGCAAGCAACGCCTGAATGCCGCGCGCCTGATCTACCCGCCCTACGGCAAGCCGATCCAGAAACTGATCCAGAAATTGTTCATCCGTTAACCAGACCATTGCCGGGTAATAACAACAATGAACCCCAGCCTGCCTGTAGCACCCGCCCTGTCGCGCCGAGGGCTGTTGAAAATCGGCCTGTGCGCTAGCGCGTTCCTGACTACTGCCGGCATCGGCGCCAGCCTCAGCGGCTGCTCGTCCGGCAGCGCGGCCAGCGGCTTCGTCGTGCTGCGCAGCAGCGACCTGCCGTTTCTGCGGGCGCTGATCCCGGTGATGCTCGACGGCGCTGTGGCCGCCGGGCAACTGCCGGCCGCCGTCGACGCCACCCTGAACAGCCTGGACCGCGGCCTCGATCACCTGTCGCCGGAAATGCTCAAGCTCACCCGCCAGTTGTTCGACGTGCTGGGCATGGGCATCACCCGCGGTCCGCTGACCGGCATCTGGGGCAGTTGGGAAAATGCCAGCGCCGAGGACATCCGGCATTTTCTCCAACGCTGGCAGAACAGCGCCCTCAGCCTGCTGCGCATGGGCCACGCGTCGCTGCTGCAACTGGTGATGATGGCCTGGTACAAATGCCCCGACTCCTGGGCCCATTGCGGCTATCCCGGCCCACCCAAAATCTGAAGACTGTTCACTCTGTAGCCGCTGCCGAAGGCTGCGATAAGGTCCGAAGGACCTGCCAAGGACCTCAGGAGCGCGTCTCCTGCGGAGCCGATCGCAACAGGAACGGTGGCGGCCACAACATCCATAACAAGAGAGCGCCTGATATGCCCGTACCCGATCTGTTTCGCGAAGGCCTGGCCCGCGGCTGGAAAACCTACGACGGTTCACAATTGCAGCAGGACCTGACCCTCGAAGCGGATGTCGCGATCATCGGCAGCGGCGCGGGCGGCGGCACCACCGCCGAGATCCTCAGCGCCGCCGGCTACAAGGTGCTGCTGATCGAGGAAGGCCCGCTCAAGACCAGTGACGACTTCAAGATGCTCGAGGACCAGGCCTACGCCAGCCTCTACCAGGAAGGCATCGGCCGCATGAGCAAGGACGGCGCCATCACCATCCTGCAAGGCCGCGCGGTCGGCGGCACCACCCTGATCAACTGGACTTCCAGCTTCCGCACGCCCGACCCGACCCTCGAACACTGGGCCCGCGAGCACGACGTCAAGGGCCACAGCCCGGCCGAGATGGCGCCCTGGTTCGCGAAGATGGAACAGCGCCTGGGCGTCGCGCCGTGGATCATGCCGCCCAACGCCAACAACGACGTGATCCGCATCGGCTGCGAAAAACTCGGCTACAGCTGGCACGTGATCCCGCGCAACGTGCGCGGCTGCTGGAACCTCGGCTATTGCGGCATGGGCTGCCCGACCAACGCCAAGCAATCGATGATGGTCACCACCATTCCCGCGACTCTGGAGAAAGGCGGCGAGCTGTTGTACCTGGCCCGCGCCGAGCGCCTGCGGATCAAGGGCGACCGGGTCGAGAGCCTGCAATGCCTGGCCATGGACCCGCGCTGCGTGGCGCCCACCGGGCGCACCATCCAGGTCAGGGCGCGGCACTACGTGCTGGCCGGCGGCGGGATCAACAGCCCGGCCCTGCTACTGCGCTCCGACGCGGCCGACCCGCACAAGCGCCTGGGCAAACGCACCTTCCTGCATCTGGTGAATTTCTCCGCCGGGCAGTTCGACCAGGTGATCAACCCGTTCTACGGCGCGCCGCAGTCGATCTACTCCGACCATTTCCAATGGCAGGACGGCACCACCGGCAAAATGTCCTACAAGCTGGAAGTGCCGCCGCTGCAACCGGCGCTGGCCGCCACCCTGCTCGGCGGTTTCGGCCCGCAGAGCGCCCTGGACATGCAGCAACTGCCCCACACCCACGCCATGCTCGCGCTGCTGCGCGACGGTTTTCACCCCGACAGCCCCGGCGGCAGCGTGGAGCTGCGCGGCGACGGCTCGCCCGTGCTCGACTATCAGGTGTCGGACTACGCCTGGGATGGCGTGCGCCGGGCATTCCACAGCATGGCGCAGATCCAGTTCGCCGGCGGCGCCAAGGCGGTGATGCCGCTGCACAGCGATGCCCGCTACGTGAAAACCCTGGGCGAGGCGCGGACGCTGATCGACGGCTTGAGCCTGGAGCTGTACCGCACCCGCCTGGGCAGCGCCCATGTGATGGGCGGTTGCGCCATGGGCGAAGACCCCAGGAACGCCGTCACCGACAGCCTGGGCCGCCATCACCAACTGACCAACCTGTCGGTCCACGACGGCTCGCTGTTCCCCACCAGCATTGGCGCCAATCCGCAATTGTCGGTCTACGGCCTGACCGCGCAACTGGCCACGGCCCTGGCCGAACGGCTGAAAACCGGATGAAAAAGTCGCTTATTTTCGTCGTCTATAGGGCTTTCTTCCGTTACAGGCGACTTGGCCCACCGGAAAGGCTGCGATACCATCCGACTCCCCAACGGATTCCCGCCAGGACGACGCGATGAACCGAGTGTTGTACCCAGGTACCTTCGACCCTATTACCAAGGGCCATGGCGATCTGGTCGAGCGCGCCTCGCGCCTGTTCGATCATGTGATCATCGCCGTCGCCGCCAGCCCGAAGAAAAACCCGCTTTTCCCCCTGGAACAGCGTGTGGAACTGGCTCGCGAGGTCACCAAGCACCTGCCGAACGTTGAAGTCGTCGGTTTCTCCACGCTGCTGGCGCATTTCGCCAAGGAGCAGAACGCCAATGTGTTCCTGCGGGGGCTGCGGGCGGTTTCGGACTTCGAATACGAGTTCCAGCTGGCCAACATGAACCGCCAGTTGGCGCCGGACGTGGAAAGCCTGTTCCTCACGCCATCCGAGCGCTACTCGTTCATTTCCTCGACCCTGGTCCGGGAAATCGCGGCGCTGGGCGGCGATATCAGCAAGTTCGTGCACCCGGCCGTGGCCGAGGCCCTGACCCTGCGCTTCAAGAAATAACCCCTCGAGGGAGCTGGCCAGGCCTGCGCCAGCTCCCGCGCAACAAGCCCCGCAAACGCCCCTCCCATCGAGCCCGCGTGCACTGCGCTCGTCAATACGGCACAATTGCGCCCTTGGTTTTTCAAATGCCTGGGCCCGCCGCCCCGGCCGGAGTGCCCCATGTCCCTGATCATCACCGACGATTGCATCAACTGCGACGTCTGCGAACCCGAGTGCCCGAACGCCGCGATCTCTCAAGGCGAAGAGATCTACGTGATCGACCCGAACCTGTGCACCCAGTGCGTCGGCCACTATGACGAGCCGCAATGCCAGCAAGTCTGCCCGGTGGATTGCATCCCGCTGGACGAAGCCCGCCCGGAAACCGAAGAAGAGTTGATGGCCAAGTACCGGAAGATCACCGGCAAGGCGTAAATCGATGGTTTTGCGGCGTCGGTACAGACGCTATCGCGAGCAAGCTCGCTCCTACACCGACAGGTACAACGCCGTCCTTGTAGGAGCGAGCTTGCTCGCGATGCTTTTCAGCCCTGGCACTTAGGGCAGAAAACGCTCGCCCGCTGCCCCAGCTTGACCTCCCGCAGCCCGCTGCCGCAGACCTTGCAGTGTTCCCCGCCACGCCCGTAGACGAACAGTTCCTGCTGGAAATATCCCGGCTGCCCGTCGCCGCCGATAAAGTCGCGCAGGGTGGTGCCGCCGCGCTCGATGGCCGCGGCCAGGATGCGTTTGATCTCGATGGCCAGCTTCAGGTAGCGCGCCCGGGAAATCCCCTTGGCTTCGCGACGCGGGTCGATGCCGGCGGCGAACAGCGCTTCGGTCGCATAGATATTGCCCACCCCCACCACCACCGCGTTGTCCATGATGAACGGCTTGACCGCCATCGAGCGCCCCCGCGACAGCTGATACAGGCGCTCGCCGTCGAACAGGTCGGTCAAAGGCTCCGGCCCCAGGCGGACCAGCAGTTCGTGGTTGAGCGGGTCGAGACTCCAGAGCATCGCGCCGAAACGCCGCGGGTCGGTGTAGCGCAGGGCCAGCCCGGACTCCAGCTCGATATCGACATGCTCGTGCTTGGCCGCCGGCAGGCCGACCTCCACCAGGCGCAGGTTGCCCGACATGCCCAGGTGGCTGATCAACGTGCCGACCTCGGCATTGATCAGCAGGTACTTGGCGCGGCGCTCGACCTTGACGATCTGCTGCCCGGACAGGCGCACATCGAGGTCCTCCGGAATCGGCCAGCGCAGGCGCCGGTCGCGCACGATCACGCGGCTGACGCGCTGGCCTTCCAGGTGCGGCGCGATACCGCGCCGGGTGGTTTCGACTTCCGGTAATTCAGGCATCTGCGCCTCGTGTGCTCTCTATAGGGCCGGGATTCAGCGCGCGCCCAGTTCGCGCACGGTTTCCTTGAGGTTCTCGAAGTCGTAGTCGGACAGGCCGACATAATCGAGGATCAGGTGGCCAATGCTATTCCATTCGTGGTCTTCGGCCTGGTTGCCCAGGACCCGATAAGACGCGCAGATATGCTCGGCCATTTTCAGGATCGCCAGCAGGTTCTTCAGCTGGCTGTTGCGCGACGACTCGTCGCTGAAGATCGCCAGGGCATTGTGGTGGTTGGCGATGGCGTTGGTCACATGCTCCGGCAGGCGCCAGGACTTGGCCGTGTAATAACCGACCACCGCATGGTTGGTGTTGAACGCGCGGTTTTCCGTATCCACCACACGGCTTTCGGGGCCGGCGCTGCCATAGGCCTCTTCCAGCACCGCCATGTAATCGGGAAAGCGCTTGAGCATCAGCGGCACGCCGCAATCGTGGAACAGCCCCAGGGCATAGGCTTCGTCGACCGCTTGCGAGCCGGTGCGCTTGGCCAGGGTCAGGCAGGTCATCGCCACGTCCTGGGCGGTGTCCCAGAAACGGTTGAGGGTGACGATGGTTTCGTCGCTCATTTCGCCCTTGATCGACTGCGCGTTGATCAGGTTGATGATCGAGCGGCTGCCCAGCAGGTTCACCGCGCGCTGGATCGAGGCGATCTTGTTGCTCAGCCCGTAGTACGGCGAGTTGACGATTTTCAGCAGGGCCCCGGAGAGCCCCGGGTCCTGGGCGATCAGCCGCGCGATCACTTCCAGGTCCGGGTCGGGCATGTACTGCTCCATCTGCAAATCCACCATGATTTGCGGTTGGGGCGGCACGCTGATGCCTTGCAGGGCTTGCTGGATCTGTTCGGCGGAAAGCTCTTGGGACATAAGTACACACTCTGGGTCAGGCGGCGATTCTAACCCTTAACGCGGCGCCCATGGCCAGTGAAAAGGAACTTTATAACAGTGCCCCACCGCCCATCCCCCGTGGTTCGCCCTGTCGCCGCATATCCACTCGCCGGCCTCGGGAGGATCGCAACACGTTATACTCCCGCTCTTTTTTTTCGGAGCGACGTCATGTCCCTGCCAAGCCTGCGCCTCAAAGCCAATGCCGATCGCCGCCTGCGCGCCGGCCACCTGTGGGTCTACAGCAACGAAATCGATGTAGCCGCCACCCCACTCCACGGCTTCAAGGCAGGCGACCAGGCAGTGCTGGAAGCCGCCGGCGGCAAGCCGCTGGGCATCGTCGCCATGAGCCCGAACAACCTGATCTGCGCCCGCCTGTTGTCGCGCGACGCCAAGCTGGCGCTGGACAAGTCGCTGCTGGTGCACCGCCTGAACGTGGCCCTGTCGCTGCGCGAGCGCCTCTTCGACAAGCCGTTCTATCGCCTGGTCTACGGCGACTCCGACCTGCTGCCAGGCCTGGTGGTCGACCGTTTCGGCGACATCCTCGTGGTGCAATTGGCGTCGGCGACCATGGAACAGCACAAGGCCGACGTGATCGCCGCCCTGGTCCAGGTCCTCAAGCCAAGCGGCATCCTGTTCAAGAACGATTCAGCCGCGCGCGACGCCGAAGGCCTCGAGCGTTATGTCGAGACCGTGTTCGGCCTGGTGCCGGAATGGGTCGCCCTGGAAGAGAACGGCGTGAAGTTCGAAGCGCCGGTCATGGAAGGCCAGAAGACCGGCTGGTTCTACGACCACCGCATGAACCGCGCTCGCCTGGCGCCGTATGTCAAAGGCAAGCGCGTGCTGGACCTGTTCAGCTACATCGGCGGCTGGGGCGTGCAGGCCGGTGCCTTCGGCGCCAGCGAAGTGTTCTGCGTCGATGCCTCGGGCTTTGCCCTCGACGGTGTCGAGCGTAACGCCGCGCTCAACGGCATCGCCGAGAAAGTCACCTGTGTCGAAGGCGACGTGTTCGAGGCCCTGAAGGAACTCAAGGCCGCCGAAGAGCGTTTCGACGTGATCGTGGCCGACCCACCCGCCTTCATCAAACGCAAGAAAGACCTGAAGAACGGCGAAGGCGCCTACCGTCGCCTGAACGAGCAGGCCATGCGCCTGCTGACCAAGGACGGCATCCTGGTCAGCGCATCGTGCTCGATGCACCTGCCCGAAGACGACCTGCAGAACATCCTGCTCACCAGCGCCCGTCACCTGGACCGCAATATCCAGCTGCTGGAACGCGGCGGCCAGGGCCCGGACCACCCGGTACACCCGGCCATCCCGGAAACCCGCTACATCAAGAGCATCACCTGCCGGTTGCTGCCTAATAGCTAACCGCTACACAACGCGACACAAAACCCTGTAGGAGCGAGCTTGCTCGCGAAAAACGTCAACGATGACGCGTGCACCCTGCCTGATCGCGGTGCCTGATATTTTTTTCGCGAGCAATCGAACGTCGACCGGCTGCTCCTACAGTTACATCCCGTCCCATTGTCGCTACGACAACCTTCTGCACAGCACTTACCGTTGCTCTTCCATCCACCGAGGAGGACAACGGAATGTCCAGCCTGCCCCATGCCCACCGCCTGCGCCTTGGCCGCTACGCGGAACCGGGCCGTATCTACCTGCTCACGGCTGTCACCCGAAACCGCGAACCGATCTTTCACGACTGGCGCATTGGCCGTCTGCTGGTCAAGGAATTCAGGCACGCTCAACAAACGGACGCAGCAAATTCACTGGCCTGGGTGGTCATGCCCGACTACTTTCACTGGCTGGTCGAACTGCACAACGGCGATTTGCCCCGGCTGATGCAAGGCACCAAATCCCGCAGCGCCAGAGCCATCAACCGGGCCCGGGAGAGCTCGGAACCTGTCTGGCAAAAAGGCTACTTCGACCGTGCCTTGCGCCGCGAAGAGGATTTGAAAACCATGGCCCGCTACCTCATCGCCAACCCGTTGCGGGCAGGCCTGGCCCAGCGCATCGGCGACTATCCGCTCTGGGATGCCATCTGGTTCTGATGCACCGATCAACCTGTAGGAGCGAGCTTGCTCGCGATCAGCCGCCAGGCTGAAATCCAGCGGCGCACCCTGTACCGCTATCGCGAGCAAGCTCGCTCCTACAGGGGTTGTGTGTTCGTGCTGCCCGTCATTCGCGGCATTCCTTCCTGGCGCCAGCGGTGTAGAATCGCGAGATTCATCGCCAGTCATCCCCCGGCGGGTTTATGAGCTCAGGCTGAGGCACGCGGCGATCCCGCGGCGTTATCGGCAGCTTTCGGACACACGGCCATTTCTGAGTGTTCCCGAGGTCAATAGAAGCTCACTCCCCATTTGTCACCTGATTAGCCGCCCGGAGTGCTCCATGCCTGATTACCGCTCGAAAACATCCACCCACGGCCGCAACATGGCCGGCGCCCGTGCACTGTGGCGCGCCACGGGGATGAAAGATGACGACTTCAAGAAGCCGATCATCGCCATTGCCAACTCCTTCACCCAATTCGTCCCGGGCCACGTGCACCTCAAGGACCTGGGCCAGCTGGTCGCCCGCGAAATCGAACGCGCCGGCGGCGTGGCCAAGGAATTCAACACCATCGCCGTGGACGACGGCATCGCCATGGGCCACGACGGCATGCTGTATTCGCTGCCGAGCCGCGAGATCATCGCCGACTCCGTGGAGTACATGGTCAACGCCCACTGCGCCGACGCCATCGTCTGCATCTCCAACTGCGACAAGATCACCCCCGGCATGCTGATGGCCGCCCTGCGCCTGAACATCCCGGTGATCTTCGTGTCCGGCGGCCCGATGGAAGCCGGCAAGACCAAGCTCGCTTCCCACGGCCTCGACCTGGTCGACGCCATGGTGATCGCCGCCGACTCCAGCGCTTCTGACGAGAAAGTCGCCGAGTACGAGCGCAGCGCCTGCCCAACCTGCGGTTCGTGCTCCGGCATGTTCACCGCCAACTCGATGAACTGCCTGACCGAAGCCCTCGGCCTCGCTTTGCCGGGCAACGGCTCGACCCTGGCCACCCACAGCGACCGCGAACAGCTGTTCCTGCAGGCCGGCCGGACCATCGTCGAGCTGTGCAAGCGCTACTACGGCGAGAACGATGAGTCGGTGCTGCCGCGCAACATCGCCAACTTCAAGGCGTTCGAGAACGCCATGATGCTCGACATCGCCATGGGCGGTTCGACCAACACCATCCTGCACTTGCTGGCCGCCGCCCAGGAAGCCGAGATCGATTTCGACCTGCGCGATATCGACCGCCTGTCTCGCAGCGTGCCGCAGCTGTGCAAGGTCGCGCCGAACATCCAGAAGTACCACATGGAAGACGTGCACCGCGCCGGCGGCATCTTCAGCATCCTCGGTTCGCTGGCCCGCGGCGGCCTGTTGCACACCGACCTGCCGACCGTGCACAGCCGCAGCATGGAGGAAGCCATCGCCAAGTGGGACATCACCCAGACCACGGATGAAGCGGTGCACCACTTCTTCAAGGCTGGCCCGGCCGGCATCCCGACCCAGACCGCG
Source organism: Pseudomonas chlororaphis (assembly GCF_001921865.1). Taxonomy (GTDB): domain Bacteria; phylum Pseudomonadota; class Gammaproteobacteria; order Pseudomonadales; family Pseudomonadaceae; genus Aquipseudomonas; species Aquipseudomonas chlororaphis_D. The sequence goes on along the minus strand of NZ_MSCT01000025.1, from coordinate 75,050 downwards.
TTCAGCCAGTCGACCCGCTGGCCGACGCTGGACGACGACCGTGAAAACGGCTGCATCCGCAGCTTCGAGCACGCCTACTCGAAAGAAGGCGGCCTGGCCGTGCTGTACGGCAACATTGCCCTGGACGGCTGCGTGGTGAAGACCGCCGGCGTCGACGAGTCGATCCACGTCTTCGAAGGCAACGCGAAGATCTTCGAGAGCCAGGACAGTGCAGTACGCGGCATCCTTGCCGACGAAGTGAAGGAAGGCGACATCGTCATCATTCGCTACGAAGGCCCGAAAGGCGGCCCGGGCATGCAGGAAATGCTGTACCCGACCTCCTACCTGAAGTCCAAGGGCCTGGGCAAAGCCTGCGCCCTGCTGACCGACGGCCGCTTCTCCGGCGGGACTTCGGGCCTGTCCATCGGCCACGCCTCGCCGGAAGCCGCCGCCGGCGGTGCCATCGGCCTGGTGCAGGACGGCGACAAGGTGCTGATCGACATCCCCAACCGTTCGATCAACCTGCTGGTCAGCGACGAAGAACTGGCGGCCCGCCGCGTAGAGCAAGACAAGAAAGGCTGGAAGCCCGTGGAAAAACGCCCACGCAAGGTGACCACCGCGCTGAAAGCCTACGCCCTGCTGGCCACCAGCGCCGACAAGGGCGCGGTGCGCAACAAGGCGCTGCTCGACGGCCTGTGATCCTCAGCCGCTGAAATGAAAATACCCCGCCAGGCGCGGGGTATTTTTTGCCTGGATGAATCAGAACTGCGGCGTATAGGTCAGGGTGAACATCACGTTGCGCGGATCGCCGTAGTAGTTGCTGCCCCACGTCGCGTTGTAGGCAGGGATGTAGTACTTCTTGTCGAACATGTTGTTCAGGTTCGCCGCCACGGTGAACTCCTGGTTGATCTTGTAGGCCACGCGCGAATCCCAGAGAGCATTGCCCGGCACGCTGAAGTTGCGGTCGTAGGCTTCGGTACTGCTTTGCGCGGTCACGCCGGCACCGACGCTGACTTTTTGCCAGTCGCCCGGCAACTGGTAATCACCCCAGACCTTGAGCTGGTGCTTGGGTGTCCAGGTACTGAAGACCTTGCCTTCGTAGGTGTCGTCCTTGAGGAACTTGGTGGTGTTGTAGGTATAGCTGGACACCAGTTGCAACCCCGTCAGCACTTCACCGCTCAAGGTGGCTTCGAACCCCTGGCTGCGGACCTTGCCCGACGCCACGGAGCAGTACCAACCGCCACAGTTCATCGGCCCTTGCAGGTCCTGTACCCCGCGGTTTTCCTGGTCGTAGCGGAAGATCGCAAAAGAGGTATTGAGCCGGCCATCCGCCAGTTCGCCCTTGATGCCCAGCTCGTAGTTCTTGCCTTCGATGGGCTTGAGCAAGCCGCCGGAAGTGGTCAGGTTGGTCTGCGGTTCGAAGGCATCGGCGTAGCTGGCGTAGGCCGACCATTGGTCATCGAGGGCATACACCAGGCCGGCGTACGGCGTGACCCGGCCGGTGGTTTGCGTGGTGCTTTCGGAGAGATCGCCGTACACCCCCTGGAAGCCGCTCCGATCGCGATAGGAATAGTCATACCAACTGGTGCGGGCGCCCACGATCAGGGTCAGCGGGTCCAGCACCTTCACCCGCCAGGTGCCGTAAATGCCCTTCTGGCGAATGTCATACCAGCTCTGGGAGCCGGAGCCTTCCTGGAACAACTGGTACTTGTCCCGTTGCGGACGGTGATGGTCGATATTGAAGATATCCGCGCCGTCCGTGGCATCCCGCGCCCACAGGTCATTGGTGGTGAGTTTGGAGTAGTTGGCGCCCAGCACCAGTTCCTGCTGGAACCCCAAGCCTTCGAACTTGCCGTCGACATAGACGTCCACGCCCCGGCTCTTGGTGTTGAAGTCAGTGACCCAATCCACATAGCGGATATTGCCGGTCGTGCCCGGATTGGGGACTTCGTCCCAGGTCGCCTGGTAGGTCGCATCGTTGTGTTCGTCCATGTACACCAGGGCCGCCTTCAACTTCCAGTCGTCGTTGAAGCGGTGCTCCAGGTCGGCGAACACCTGGGTCTGGTTATTGACGCTGCGGTTCCAGCTGGCGCCGACGAAGGTCGAGCGCGGCAGGCCGATATCGTCGCCATTGGCGTAGCGCGGCAACGACATGAAGTTGGGCCGGGCATGGCCCTTCTGGTTGCTGACGCCCACGCCGACGGTGGTATCCGGGGTGAAGTCATAGTCGACGGCAGCGTAGATCGTCTGGTTCCAGCTGCCGGCGTAGTCGACGAAGGAATTGCTGGTGTCGTAGTCCGCCACGAAGCGGCCACGCAAGGTGCCCTCGGCATTCAGCGGGCCACCGGCATCGACTTGCGTGCCGTAGTGGTCCCAGGAGCCGGCCTTGGCGGTGATGGTCACCGCCGGCGCCGCGCCGCCGCGCTTGCGCACCAGGTTCATGGTGCCGCCGGGGCTGTTGGCGCCTTGCAGCAGGGCGGCGGGACCGCGCAGGGTTTCCACGCGGTCGTAGATCGCCATGTTTTCGGTGAGGTAGCTGCCCAGCGTGTAGGTATTACGCGGGATCGGCACGCCGTCGTACTGCAAGGTGCCAATCTCGAACCCCCGGGAGAAGATGAACATGCCGGGCCCCGGGGATTTGGTCGCCGTCAGGCCCGGGGTGCGCTTCACCACTTCGGAGAGTTTGGTGGTGTTCTGGTCGTCCATCTGCTTGCGGGTCATGACACTGACCGATTGCGGAATATCCTTGAGCTTCTGCTCGCCCCGGGCCAGGGTGACCGCTCCGGTGGTGTAGGAGCCGCTGCCTTCGGTGGTCGCGCTCAGGCGTTCCGAACTGATGGTGGTGGCGCCGACTTCCAGCGCCGGACGCGAAGCCACGCGCTTTTCCAGGGTCACGGTGTCGGCATTGATAAAGGCTGCGCTCAGCCCGGTACCGCCCAGCAGCAGGGCCAGGGCTTCGCGCTGGCCCAGGTTGCCGCTGACACCGGGCGAAGCGAGGCCCTGGGTCAGCTCGCCGGAGACCAGCACCTGAATCCGCGTCACCGCCGAAAACCCCGCCAACGCGCCATCCAGGGATTGTGCCGGGATATCGAAACGATAGGTCTGCGCCTGGGTGGCTTCGGCCGCCTGCAGGTAAAGCGGCGCGGTGCCGCCGGCCAAGGAAATAGCCAAGGCCAGCAAGGGCCGCGCAGCAAATCGGTGTGCCATGGATGGAGCTCCCCAGTACAAAGTCAGTGATCGGGCGCCGCACTATTTGAGAGTGCTTATTATTTGCGCCTCAGTGATCAAGGACGACCGCCTGCGGAGAAACCCTGAAAGATTTTAAAAAAGATGGCGTCCTAGGACGCCTTGCCTTCGCGCAGCACCAGCAAGTACGGGGTGTAATGCTCCGCGCGCAGATTGAGGGTGTATTCCAGCGCCTTGATCACCGCCTCCGGCTTGTCGATTTCAAATACGCCGGACACCACGCGGTTGCGCAACGCCTCGCCGAGCACCAAGGTCTTGCCGGGCCAGTAGCGGTTCAATTCGCTGACCACTTGCGACAGCGGCTGCTGGCGAAACACCAGTTGCCGCTGACGCCAGGCAAACCCGCTGGCAGGGTCGAAGCCATGGGGTTCGGCCAGCCGCTGGCCCTGGAACTCTACGGCCCGCCCCGGCTCCAGGTACACCGGCGCACCGCTGCCCGCATTGACCTCGACCTTGCCCTGGGCTACCTGCACCCGCGTCTGCTCGTCACGCCGGGCGACGCTGAACTGGGTGCCGACCACCTTCACCCAGCCATCGCCGGAGCGCACGATGAACGGCCGCGCCGGGTCCCTGACCACCTGGAAAAACCCCTCGCCGCGCAGCAGGCGGATCTGCCGTTCGCCGGCGCTCATGCGCACCTGTATCGCACTGTCGGTGTTGAGTTGCAGGTGGGAGCCGTCGGCCAGCTCGATGCTCCGCGACTCCCCGGTGCCAGTGGCATAGTCGGCGCGCAGGCGATCCAGCCACGGCCCGCCGTGCAGGGTCAGCCCGACCGCCAGCAGCACCGCCGCGGCACAGGCCCAGGGCCGCCAACGCCGCGCCGGTCGGCGCCAGGCGGCTTGTTCGGCGCGACGCACCACTCGCGCCGGTTCCCGCAAGCCACCGAGCATCGCCTGCACTTCCTGCCAGGCTTCGTCCTGGGCACTGCCCTGCCCCAACCACTGTGCAAAGGCCTCCATTTCTGCGGGCGTCACATCATCGGCCTGGAGGCGGAAATACCAGCCGGACGCTTCGGCGAACAGCTCTTCAAAGGTCGGTACAGCTTGGCTCATCAGGGGGTCCACAGCAGCAGACGTGGGATTCATGGCCGACGTCCTTGTCTATCGCCGGCCAGGCGCGCCGTGATGTAGGCACGGCAGTCGATCAAGGCCCGGCGCAATTGGTATTCCACACTGCGCGGGCTGATCGACAGGCGCTCGCCGATCTCGCGGTAGGAACATTCGTCGACATGATAGAGCAGGAAGATCTGCCGAGTCGCATCGGGTAGCGCGCGGATCGCATCCTGCATCAGCTGTTCCTGCTGATAGGCGGCCAATTGCTCGTCGGCTCCGGGGTTGGCGCAAGGCAGTTCTTCGCTGGGCTCGCCCGCGTCCAGGCGCTCGCGGCGGATGGCCTGGCGCTGATGGTCGCGCACCAGGTTGCTGGCGATGGTGAAGAGGAATGCGGGGAGGTTGTCGATCTTCTCGCCGGAATCCAGGCGCGCCAGGCGCAGGAAGGATTCCTGGGTCAGGTCTGCCGCCACCTGGGCGCTGCCGGTACGGCGGATGACGAAGGCTTCGAGGGCTTTCTTCTGCTCCGCGAACAGGCGCGCGATCTGCGAATTCCAGGAGGGCACGACACTACCTTTAGAAGAACAGGACGTTCAGGAAGCGCGCACGCTAGCAAATAATGAGATTTGTTCGCAATTGATATCTATTTTTACCGACGAACCTGCCCGCGGGCGCCAGCGAACCGGCTCCCGCGGGCAGACCCGGTCTTACTGGATATCTTCCGGCTTGACGATCACCCAGTTTTTATCCGCAGTCACAGGCAGCCCTTCCTTGGCCTGGGCCGCGGCGTGCTTGGCCATCATGCCGTTGAGCTGGGTCATGTACTTGTCCTTGCGGTTGATCCACAGGTGGATGCCGCCCTTGGCCACGTCGACATCGTGGAACAGCATGTAGCCGTCGCTGGTCGGGGTGTCGCCGCCCACCAGCACCGGTTTTTTCCACTCGTCGATGTAGGTCAGGATCGCCGCGTGCTTGCCGGCCATCCAGGTCGCCGGGGTCCACAGGTAAGGAGTCAGTTCCAGGCCGAGGTTGGCCTTCTCGTCATACTTGCCGGCGCTGATCTGCTTGCGCGCGGTGGTCAGCTCGCCGGTCTTGCGGTCCTTGAGCAGGGTGGTCACGCCGATCACGTTCTGCGGCTTGACGTTGTAGCCGTACTTCGGATCGGCGGCGACCATGCGTACCAGCTCTTCGGAGGCGGCGGTCATCACGTAGACCTCGATGCCGTTCTCCATCAGCTTGTTGTACAGCTCGGTCTGGCCGGTGAAGACTTTCGGCGGATTGACCTCGCTGTTCTTGACCACGTCGCCTTCGTAATAGGTGACCGGCACCGGCTTGCCCGAGGCCATCAGCTCGTCGACATAACCCTTGAGTTCCTTGAGGGTGAAGCCTGAGAACACCTGCGCCACCCAGGGGTAGCAGACCATGTCGTCGACTTCGCAGAGGCGGTAGTAGTAGCTGAAGAGGCTTTCCTTGTGCTCGGCGGTGTCCTTGAACGGCATCAGTTTCAGGGACGGGTCGAGGGTCTCGCGGGTGATCAGGCCCTTGTTCTCCATGAACGGCAGCAGCGACTCTTCCAGGTCGTAGCGGTAACTGGTGTTGTCCATGTCGAACACCGCGTAGTTACCCTTGTTGGCATTGGCCGCGATCATCGCGTCCAGTTGCTTGGCCTGGTCCGCGGGCCAGTGCTTCAAGTCGGTGGCGAAAACCTGGCCGGCAAGGCCCAGGCAGAGTGCGGCAAGCAGAAATTTCGGAGCGAGTTTCATCGGCGTTTTCTCCCTGACATAAAGAGACCGACGCTAACAAATCGTTGTGACAACTTTCGCCTGTGCGCGACCGATCGCGTCCTGATTCCGCCACCGGCATGTGCCTGAGCGTCAATCGCTTATTCCAAAAACGACAGTCTCAATGCGTTTTTGATATTAATTCAATAGATTTCAAGCTGTTAGGCTTGCCGGTTCGCAATCGCCGCCATACGCGATTGGCACAAGTCTTATCGGAGCCTCAATGAACCTGCCGCTGATCCTCAATCTGCTGGTGTTCCTGGCCTTGCTGCTGGGCCTGGCACAAACCCGTCACACCACCTGGAGCCTGGCCAAGAAGGTCCTGCTGGCGCTGGTGCTCGGCGTGGTCTTCGGCGTTGCCCTGCACAGCATCTACGGTGCCGGCAACCCTGTCCTGAAAACCTCCATCGGTTGGTTCGACCTGGTGGGCAACGGTTATGTGCAACTGCTGCAGATGATCGTGATCCCGCTGGTGTTCGCCTCGATCCTCAGCGCCGTGGCCCGCCTGCACAATGCCTCGTCCCTGGGCAAGATCAGCTTCCTGACCATCGGCACCCTGCTGTTCACCACCGCCATCGCCGCGGTGATCGGCATTGCCCTGACCAACCTGTTCGGCCTGACCGCCGAAGGCCTGGTGGCCGGCACCCAGGAAATGGCGCGCCTGCAAGTGATCCAGAGCGACTACGCGGGCAAGGTCGCCGACCTGAATATCCCGCAGCTGCTGCTGTCGTTCATTCCGCAGAACCCGTTCGCCGACCTGGCCCGGGCCAAGCCGACCTCGATCATCAGCGTGGTGATCTTCGCCGCCTTCCTGGGCATCGCCGCCCTGCAACTGCTCAAGGACGATGTGGAAAAAGGCCAGAAAGTGGTCAACGCCATCGACACCCTGCAAGCCTGGGTGACCCGCCTGGTGCGCCTGGTGATGAAGCTGACGCCTTACGGCGTGCTGGCGCTGATGACCAAGGTGGTCGCCGGTTCCAACCTGCAGGACATCATCAAGCTCGGCAGTTTCGTGGTGGTGTCGTACATCGGCCTGGGCCTGATGTTCGTGGTCCACGGCCTGCTGGTGTCGCTGGCCGGGATCAACCCGCTGCGCTTCTTCCGCAAGGTCTGGCCGGTGCTGACCTTTGCCTTCACCAGCCGCTCCAGCGCCGCGACCATCCCGCTGAGCATCGAGGCGCAAACCAGCCGCCTGGGCATCCCGCAGTCCATCGCCAGCTTCGCCGCTTCGTTCGGCGCGACCATCGGCCAGAACGGCTGTGCCGGCCTGTACCCGGCCATGCTCGCGGTCATGGTTGCCCCGACCGTGGGCATCAACCCGCTGGACCCGCTGTGGATCGCGACCCTGGTGGCGATCGTCACCCTGAGTTCGGCCGGCGTGGCCGGTGTCGGCGGCGGCGCGACCTTCGCCGCGCTGATCGTGCTGCCGGCCATGGGCTTGCCGGTATCCCTGGTGGCGTTGCTGATTTCGGTGGAGCCGCTGATCGACATGGGCCGTACCGCGCTGAACGTCAGCGGCTCGATGACCGCCGGGGCGATCACCAGCCAGATCATGCAGCAGACCGATAAAGAGAAGCTCGATGCCGACGAGCATGCGGAGCTGGCGCAGGCTTAAGGGCTGCGACCTTTAGAACGCTATCGCGAGCAAGCTCCGCTCCTACAGATGAAGGTGTCTTCTGTAGGAGCGGAGCTTGCCCGCGATGCTTTTAACGCTTCTCCCAGACTTCGAAGCTGTAGGCCGGCTTGTCGCCTTCCGCCGGGTTCGGCACGTTCGATACCAGCGTCCACCGCTGCTGATCGAACTCCGGAAACCACGCATCCCCTTCCGGGCTCAACGCCACGCGGGTCAGGTACAGCCGATCGGCCTGTTCCAGGCCTTGCGCATACAACTGCGCGCCACCGATCAACATCAATTCGTCGACGCCCTGCTCCAGTGCCCACTGCTCGGCGCGGACCACCGCGGCTTCCAGCGACGGATACACCTCGGCGCCTTCCAGGCGCAGGTCGGCCTGGCGGCTGACCACGATATTCAACCGGCCCGGCAGCGGCCGCCCCAGCGAATCCCAGGTCTTGCGCCCCATGATGATCGGCTTGCCCAGGGTCGTGGCCTTGAAGTATTTGAAATCCCCCGGCAGGTGCCAGGGCATGCTGTTGTCGACGCCGATCACGCGGTTTTCACCGAGGGCCGCGATCAGGCTGAGAGGGAGAGTTTTTTTCATGCCGGCGAGGATACCAGAGGCTCGGCGCCCCGCAACGTACCCCGATCGGCATCACAGCGGTTATGCTCAGCGCTCATTTAAGCAACGGAATGACGCGTGAGCGACCTGACCCCACTGGAAAAACTCTGGCTCACCGAAGCCGTGCGCCTGCGCGAGGAACACGCCGGCCCCCTGGAGGACCAGGAAGCCAATCGCCTGGCCCGCACCGCCGGCGGCGACCTGGCGAACCGCATCCATTACCGCGCGCTGTGGCTGGCCGAACGCGACGGCCTGGTCGCCGCCCTGCGCCACTGGGTCCAGGGCGCGCGCCTGGCGCTATTGTTGCTGGCGCTGCTGGCCATCGTCAGCGGCGCCGGCCTGGCCTTCGCCGCCCTGGGCGACGGGCAGGCGCCGGTCAATGTGTTCTGGGCCCTGGGCAGCCTGCTGGGCCTCAACCTCATCCTGCTGCTGAGCTGGGCCCTGGGCCTGCTGTTCGCCGGCGAACACGGCGCCAGCCTCGGCCGCCTGTGGTTGTGGCTCAGCGAAAAACTCGCCCGCGACGCCAAGGCCGCGCAACTGATGCCGGCCCTGCTGTTGTTGCTGCAACGGCGCAAACTCAATCGCTGGGCCATCGGCACCCTGGTCCACGGCCTGTGGCTGCTGGCCCTGCTCAGCGCCGTGGCAATCCTGTTGATGCTGCTGATCACCCGGCGCTACGGGTTCTACTGGGAAAGCACTCTGCTTGGCGCGGACGCCTTCGTGGCCATGACCAACGCCCTCGCCGCCATCCCCCGCGCCATCGGTTTCGGCGCGCCGACGGTCGAGATGATCCACGCCAGCACCCGGGACGTTTACAACACCGAGCTGGTCCGCCAGTCCTGGGCCGTCTGGCTGGTAGGTTCGCTGATCATTTACGGCGTGCTGCCGCGCCTGTTGCTGATGCTGCTGTGTCGCTGGCGCTGGAAGCACGGGCAGGCGCGTCTGCGCCTGGACCTCAACCTCCCCGGCTACAGCCAGTTGCGCGAAGCGCTGATGCCCAGCAGCGAACGCCTGGGGATCAACGATGCCGCGCCCGAACGGCTGCACCGCGTCGAAGGCGGCATCAGCGCGCAGGACAGCGACGGCGCGCTGCTGGTGGCCATCGAGCTGGACGACCAGCGCCCCTGGCCGCCGTCATTGCCGGCCACGGTGAAAGACGCTGGCATCCTCGACAGCCGCGAATCGCGGCACCGCCTGCTGGAGCAACTGACCCGTTTTCCTCCGGCGCGCCTGGCCATCGCCTGCGACCCGCGGCGCTCGCCGGACCGCGGCAGCCTGGCGCTGATCGCCGAGCTGGCGCGCAGCGCCACGGCCACCCGGGTCTGGCTGTTGCAGGCGCCGCCGGGCCAGGCGCTGGACGCCGAACGCCTGGGCGACTGGCACGTGGCCCTGCAACAACTGGAACTGCCGTTCGCCGATAGCGCGCCGTTCAACTGGCTGGAGACCGGGCATGACTGAGACTCGCAAACCGCCGTTGAAACTGGCGGTGGTCGGCCACACCAACGTCGGCAAGACCTCGCTGCTGCGCACCCTGACCCGGGACGTCGGCTTCGGCGAGGTGTCCCATCGTCCCAGCACCACCCGCCATGTCGAGGGCGCGCGGCTGTCGGTGGACGGTGAGCCGCTGCTGGACCTGTACGACACCCCCGGCCTGGAAGACGCTATCGCCCTGCTCGACTACCTGGAACGCCTGGAGCGCCCGGGCGAGCGCCTGGACGGCCCGGCGCGGCTGGCACGGTTTCTCGACGGCAGCGAGGCGCGCCAGCGTTTCGAGCAGGAAGCCAAGGTGCTGCGCCAGTTGCTGGCCTGCGACGCCGGGCTGTACGTGGTCGATGCCCGCGAGCCGGTCCTGGCCAAGTACCGCGACGAGCTGGAAGTCCTGGCCAGCTGTGGCAAGCCGCTGCTGCCAGTGCTGAACTTCGTCAGCAGCGCCGACCATCGCGAGCCGGACTGGCGCGAAGCCCTGGCGCGCCTGGGCCTGCATGCGCTGGTGCGTTTCGACAGCGTGGCGCCGCCGGAGGACGGCGAGCGACGGCTGTATGAAAGCCTGGCGCTGCTGTTGGAAAGCTCGCGGCCGCAACTGGAACGGCTGATCGCCGACCAGCAGGCGCAACGCCTGGCCCGCCAGCAAAGCGCCGCGCGGCTGATCGCCGAACTGCTGATCGATTGCGCCGCCTGCCGGCGTAGCGTGGCGAGCGATGCCGCCCAGGAACAACAAGCCATCGGCGAATTGCGCAAAGCCGTGCGCCAACGCGAACAGCGCTGCGTCGAGGCGCTGCTCAAGCTCTACGCCTTCCGCCCGCAGGACGCCGCCGCCAGCGATCTGCCGCTGCTCGACGGGCGCTGGGGCGACGACCTGTTCAACCCGGAAACCCTCAAGCAGCTCGGGGTCCGGGTCGGCGGCGGGATCGCCGCCGGCGCCGCGGCCGGGGCCGGCGTCGATCTGCTGGTGGGCGGCCTGACCCTGGGCGCGGCGGCGCTGGCCGGGGCCATCGCCGGCGGCGCCTTGCAAACCGCGCGCAGCTACGGCGGCCGCCTGCTGGGCAAGATCAAGGGTCAGCGCGAGCTGACCGTGGACGACAGCGTGCTGCGTCTGTTGGCCCTGCGCCAACGACAGCTGGTGCAGGCGCTGAACGTACGCGGCCACGCGGCGCTGGACAGCATCCAGCTGGCCACGCCCCAGGACCAGACCTGGCGCGAAGGCAAGCTGCCGGAAGCGCTGAACAAGGCCCGCGCCCATCCGCAGTGGTCGTCGCTCAACCCGGCGCCGCGCCTGAGCCAGGCCGAGCGCCAGGAGCAGATCGAGGTGTTGGCGCAGAGCGTGGCGCTCGACCGTTAGGACGCCATCGCGAGCAAGCTCGCTCCTACAGGGGACGTGCTGTCCGTAGGAGCGAGCGTGCTCGCGATAGCCATTTCCCAAGCACTACAGGATTCAGATCAGGCGTTCAGCAGCCGCGCCGCCTTGTCCTTGAGCACCTGCAAGTCCAGCACCGGCACCCGCAACTCCTTGGCCTGTTCGTCCCAGTGGCGCAAACGCAGGCTCACCGCGCACAGTGGGTCCTGCTCGAAGGCATGGGCCTCCTCGGCGCTCATCATCCCGCCCTGGTATTCCAGGGTGAGGCGGCTGGCTTCGCTCAGGCGCTGGTAGTAGCCCGGCTCCTTGAAGGTCAGGTAACGCTTGGCCTGCACGTGATACTCCACCAACCGCGCCAGGCGCTCGCTGAAGCCGGCGCGGCGCAGGTAGTCGGCGCCCAGCCGCTCATGGCTGACCGTGCCGAAACCGCCCATGCTCTGCGGGTCCTTCTCGCAGATATGCCCGATATCGTGGAAGAACGCCGCCAGCACCACTTCGTCGTCGAACCCCTCGGCCATCGCCAATTGCGCGGCCTGGGACATGTGTTCGATCTGCGACACCGGCTCGCCGATGTAGTCGCTGTCGCCAAAGCGTTCGTACAGGCCGAACACTTCGGCGATCCGCTGTTCAGGTGCCATCAGGCTTCCTCCAGCAAACGGGCGATATTGCCCTCGGCCATGGCCGGCCCGACGCTCATGCCCACCCCGGTATGCATCAGGGCTACGCTGACCCCGGCAGCCGGTTGCAGGAACGAGAACGGCCCCGGCCCGCGAGCGCCGTAGACCCCCTGCCAGCGCTCGACCACCTGCACCTTGCAGCCCAGGGTGTGCTCGGCCAGCTCGAGCATCCAGTTATCCACCTGCTCGGCATTGAACGGCGACGGGTCGCTGCCGTAATGGTGGGAATCACCGATGATCAGTTCGCCATAAGGCGTCGGGCTGATCAGCAGGTGAATGCCGTTTTCGTGCAGGTGCGGCGTGTCCCGCAGGATCTGCGCCTGCACCGCCGCCGCTTCGGGCAGGTCGGCAAAAGCGCCGTAGTGCACGCAGCTCAGGCCGGTGAGCAGTGCATGTTGCAGGTCCAGCGGCGCCTCGGGCCGGACGCGGAGCATTTGCAGGCGGCAGATCTGCGGGTCGAGCGCGGCGATCGGCTCGGCCAGCAGGGTCTGGTAGTCGTGGCCGGAACAGACCAGGATCTGTGCCGCGGCGAAGCTGCCGGCAGTGCTGTGCAAGCGGCCGGGCTCGATATCGCGCACCAGGGTGGAAAAATGGAACGCCACCCCAAGGTCGCGGCGCAGGTAGTCGATCAGCTGCGGGATGGCTTCCCGGGAATACAGCTGCTGGTCGTCCAGGCCATGCAGCGCCGCGCGGTGATGGCGAAAGCGCCCGCCGTACAGGTCGTTCAGCGCCGCGCCGCGCAGCAGTTCGACGCGGTAACCATGCTCCTGCGCGCGACCGGCGCAGAAGGCCTGCAGCACGTGTTCCTCGGCCTCGGTGCGGGCAAACAGGTAGGAACCGTTGCGCTTGAGGGGCAAGCCGGCGAGTTCCGCCCAGTCGCCCCAGATGCCGCGGCTGGCCCGGGCCAGGTCGAGCATGACCCCGGGCGGCTGGCCAGTCACCAGGGCTTGGCCGAAATTGCGCACCGACGCGCCCAGGGGCGTGGCGCTGCGCTCGAAAACCCTGACCCGCAAACCGCGCTTGGCGGCAGCATAGGCGTGGGACAGCCCGAGGATGCCGGCGCCGACGATCAGCAGGTCGTTGTGGTTGCTCATGGGTGTGGTCCTTGAGAGATGACCTCTGCGAGGTCGATCGCGAGCACGCTCGCTCCTACAGGGTTGTCCCTTGTTGGAGCGAGCGTGCTCGCGATAGCGGTCTATTGGTTACTTGGCGACGACTTTCTCGGACTTGCCGTCATAGCGCTTGCGCCACTCGGCGAGGATCTCGTCGCGGTTCTTCGAGGCCCAGGCGAAGTCGTTCTTGATCAGGCGCTGCTCGTAGTCGGCCGGCAGTTCGGTCTGCGGCTTGGCGATGCCCGGCTGGGCCAGGACCGCGAAGTTCTCCTTGTACAGCTCCATGGCCGCGGGGCTGGCGGAGAAGTCGGCGAGTTTCTTCGCGGCTTCTTCATGGGGGGTGCCCTTGATGACGGCGGTGGCTTCGATTTCCCAGCCCAGGCCTTCCTTCGGCAGCACGATGTCCAGCGGCGCGCCCTGGCGCTTGAGCTGCACGGCCGGGTACTCGAAGGAGATGCCGATCGGGAACTCGCCGGCCGCCGCCAGCTTGCACGGCTTGGAGCCGGAGTGGACGTACTGGCCGATGTTCTGGTGCAAATCGTCCATGTACTGCCAGCCCTGCTTCTCGCCGAAGGTCTGCAACCAGGCGCTGACGTCGAGGAAACCGGTGCCGGACGAGGCCGGGTTCGGCATGACGATCTTGCCCTTGTACTCAGGCTTGGTCAGGTCCTGCCAGCTCACCGGCTTGGTCAGGCCCTGCTTTTCGGCCTCGACGGTGTTGAAGCAGATGGTCGCGGCCCACACGTCCATGCCGACCCAAGCCGGCGGGTTGGCGGCGTCGCGGTAGTTGCCGCCGATCTTGCCCAAATCCTTCGGCGCGTAGCTTTGCAGCATGCCCTGCTGGTCGAGGATCGCCAGGCTGGAAGCGGCCAGGCCCCACACCGCGTCCGCCTGCGGCCGGGCTTTTTCCGCCAGCAGCTTGGCGGTGATGATCCCGGTGGAGTCGCGCACCCACTTGATTTCCACGTCCGGGTTGGCGGCTTCGAAAGCCTGCTTGTAGCTCTTGAGCTGCTCGGCTTCGAGGGCGGTGTAGACGGTCAGTTCGGTCTTCGCAGCGAAGGCGTTCATGCTGAAAGCAGTGAGCACGGCAGCGGCAACGGCCAGGGGCTTGAACATGGTGCGGTTCCTTTTCTGAGGTGAAGGTGTGGGTTGGGCAGATTCAGTGGCCGGGCGCGGTCTGGCGCCAGGCCTGGGAACGGCGCAGCAAGCCGCGCGAGGTCCAGGCCAGGAGCAGCGACACGCCCGCCGAGGTGAAGAGGATCAAGGTCGACATGGCCGCCGCGCCGCCGACGTTGCCGGCGTCGTCCATGTTCAGCACCGCCACCGCCGCGAGGATGGTGTCGGGGCTGTAGAGAAAGATCGCCGCCGAGACGGTGGTCATGGCCGAGACGAACAGGTAGCGCACGATGTCCAGCAGGGCCGGCAGGCAGATCGGCACGGTGACCCGCAGGTAATGCCGGTACAGCGGTGCCTTGAGCGACAGCGCGGCGGCCTCGAATTCGGCGTCGAGCTGGCGCAGCGCGGTGGTGGCGGTCATCTGCGCGGTGGTCAGGTAGTGGGCGATGGTGCACACCACCAGCAGGGTCATGCTGCCGTAGAACACATGCAGCGGGTTGCCACCGAGGTTGAAGAAAAAGACATAACCCAGGCCCAACACCAGCCCCGGCACCGCCATCGGCACGAAGCTGAGCATGCGCAGCGCCAGGTTGAGGCCGCGCTGGGTGTGGGTCTTCTCCATCAGGTAGGCGCCGGTGAAGATCAGCACGCTGCCGATCAGCGCCGTGCACAGGGCCATGGTCAGGCTGTTGCGATAGGCCAGCCAGCCGCCGCCGGCGGTGTCGTTGAACTGGTAGTGATTGAGCGACAGCGAGAGGTTGTACGGCCAGAACTTGACCAGCGAGGAGAACACCGCCATGCCGAACACCAGCAGCAGCGCCGCGCAGATCAGCAGCACGATCGCCAGGTAACAGTTGTCCCGCAGCCGCGAAGGCGCTGGCTGGAACACCTGGGCGCGACCGCTCATGGAGTCGCCGTGACGACGGCGCAGCCAGGCGTCGACGCCAAAGCTGAACAATGCCGGCAGCAACAGCACCATGCCGATCAGGGCGCCGCGGCCGAACTGCTGCTGGCCGACCACCGCCTTGTAGGCTTCCAGCGCCAGCACCTGATAGTCGCCGCCCACCACCACCGGCACGCCGAAGTCAGTGATGGTCAGGGTGAACACCAGGCAGAACGCGGCGAACACCGCCTGCCGCGTGGCCGGCCAGGTGATGCTGCGAAAGGCCTTGGCGGGGCTCGCGCCCATGCTCGACGCGGCGTCGAACAACCGTGCGTCGGCCAGGGACAGGGCCGACAGCAGGATCATCAGGGCGTGGGGAAAGGTGTAGATCACCTCGCCCAGCACAATCCCCCAGAAGCCGTAGATATTGTCCGAGAGCAGCCCGCGCAGCAGGCCCTGGTTGCCGAACAGATAGACCAGGGCGATCCCCGGCAGCATCGACGGCGCCATCAGCGGCAGCAGCGACAGGCCGCGCCAGATCGCCTTGCCGGGAATCAGCGTGCGTTGCAGGGCATAGGCGAACAGGTAAGCCAGCGGCACCACGATGGCGGCGACGCTGAGGGAGACTTTCAGGCTGTTGCCCAAAAGCCAGTGGAAGTTGGCGCTGGCCAGCAGTTCGCGAGCCGCGGCCAGGCCGCCGCCCTGCCCGGCTTCGCCGCTGAAGCCGCGCCAGAAGATCGCCAGCAGCGGCAGCAGCACCGCCAGGCCCAGCAACACCAGCAAGAGCAGTTTGCCGCCGAGCACGAAGAGGCGGTCGCCGATTTGCGCGCGGGCCGCCTGGCGCGCCCGTTTCGCGGGTAGCGGCAGGGTCAGGTCAACGGCCATATCAGGCAAACACCTGCAGGCTGCGCGGCGGCAGGGCGACCCAGATGTCCTGGGCGCCCAGGCGCGGCATGGCTTCCGGGGCCAGTTCGGCCAGCAGCGGATGGCCGGGCAGTTCGTTGAGCTCGAAGCTCATGCGGCAGCGGTTGCCGAGAAAGGTGATTTCCCGAACCTTGGCCGGGAACAGGTTTTCCTCGTGCACCGGCGGGTTGACGCTGATGGCTTCCGGGCGGCAGAACAGCCGGCCCGCCGCGGCCTTGCCGGAGTCGGCCGCCAGCCGCACGTTCATCCCGCCGACCTGGGCATGGCTGTCGCTGCTGCGGCGGAACGGCAACCAGTTGCCCTGGCCGACGAATTCGGCGACGAACGGAGTCGCCGGACGATCGTAGATTTCCTGGGGCGTGGCGTACTGCTCGACCTTGCCGTTGTTCATCACCGCGATGCGGTCGGCCATCAGCATGGCCTCGTCCTGATTGTGCGTGACCATCAGGGTGGTGATGCCCAGGCGCCGCTGCAGCTGGCGCAACTCGGTGCACAGGTGCTCGCGGACCCGGGCATCGAGCGCCGACATCGGTTCGTCGAGCAACAGCAGGGATGGCGCCGGGGCCAGGGCACGCGCCAGGGCCACGCGCTGCTGCTGGCCGCCTGAAAGCTGGCCGGGGTATTTCTTTTCGCTGCCGGTCAGGCCCACCAGTTCCAGCATCTGCGCCACGCGCTGGCGCACTTCGTCGCGACCGCTGCCGGCCAGGCCATAGGCGATGTTGGCTTCGACGCTGAGGTTGGGGAACAGCGCATAGGACTGGAACAGAATGCCGTAGTCCCGGGCCTGGGGCGCCAGGTGAGAGACGTCACGGGCGCCCAGGAACAACTCGCCCTGGTCCTGGCGTTCGAGGCCGGCGATGCAACGCAGCAAAGTGGTCTTGCCGCAGCCCGACGGGCCGAGCAGGCACACCAGCTCGCCGGCCGCCACGTCCAGGGAGACGTTATCCAGGGCGGTGAAGGCGCCAAAGCGTTTCTGCATGCCGCGCACTTTCATCGGCGCGCCGGGGTTGCTCAGGGCAGTTGCGATCGGGTTGTTCATGGACAGGCCTCATCAAGCAGATGCAGGCCATCCTAAGGAGCGAATGCGTAGTTACTGTGGCAACGAGGCAAAAGCTGCCGATAGTGGTATTGGCGGATTTGGGTTCAAGAGAACACAGAACCTTGTAGCCGCTGCCGAGCCCGCGAGGCTGCGAACGGTTGCGCAGCAACCGCAAGCCTGACAACGCCGTTTGACGAGGTGACTGCAGGGGGCCTTCTGCGGGCGCTACGCACCCGTTCGCAGCCTCGCTGCGCTCGGCAGCAGCTACAGGACGAGAGGTGAGGTGAGGATCAGGCCGGGGCCATTTCCTGGGCCAAACCGAGAAAGGCCGCCGGCAGGCGCGCGCCCTTGCGTTCCTTGAGGCAGTACAGGTACTCGGCGATCTGCGGCGCATTCTCGATGGTCAGCACCCGCAACTGCGGATCGTGAGGCACTTCCTGGCGGGCAATGATGCTGATGCCGATATTGCGCAGCACCGCTTCGCGGATCGACTCGCGGCTGCCGATTTCCAGCAGCGGGCCGAAGCCGACCCGGGCGCCGGCGAGCAACTCCTCGGTCAGGCGCCGGGTGGTGGAACCCGGCTCGCGCATCAGCAGGGTGTGCCCGGCCAGGGCGTTCAACGGCACATGGTCGAGGGCCGCCAACGGATGATTGCGATGCACCGCCAACACCAGCGGGTCGCTGCCGAGCACCCGGCGGATCAGCCGCGCATCTTCCAGCAGTTGCGACGACGCGGCGATATCGACCCGGTACTCCTCCAGCGACTCCAGGACCTGCTGGGAGTTGCCGATCTCCACCGACACCTCCACCTGGGGCAGGCGTTCGCGGAAGGTCTTCACCAGGTCGAGGATGTAATACGGCGCCGTGGCGGCGATCCGCAGGGTGCCTTGCAGCTGGCCGCTGTTGCGCAGGAAAAACTCGATATCGGCTTCCTGCTGCAACAGCGCCTTGACCATCGGCAGCAACCGGGCGCCCTCTTCGCTGACGCTCAGGCGGCGGCCGCCGCGATAGAACAGCTCGACCGCGTACTGGCTTTCCAGATGACGGATCTGGGTGGTCACCGTGGGCTGGCTCAGGCCGAGCTTTTTCGCCGCCAGGGTGATGCTGCCCAGGCGGGCCACCATGTAAAACGCCTTCAGCTCGGCACTCAGCACCGCATCCTCTCACCCTCTATTTGCGCAACAGGCGCAAACCGTTGAAGACCACCAACAGGCTGACGCCCATGTCGGCGAACACGGCCATCCACATGGTGGCCAACCCGAAGAAGGTTACCCCAAGAAAGATCGCCTTGATGACCAGGGCCAGGGCGATATTTTGCACGAGGATGTTCGAGGTCTGGCGCGACAGCCGGAAAAACGCCGGGATCTTGCGCAGATCGTCGTCCATCAGGGCAACATCGGCGGTCTCAATGGCGGTGTCGGTACCGGCTGCCGCCATGGCGAAACCGATCTCCGCGCGGGCCAGGGCCGGGGCGTCGTTGATCCCGTCGCCGACCATGCCGACCCGATGCCCCTGGGCGTACAGGTCCTCGATGGCTTGCAGCTTGTCGGTCGGCAGCAGGTCGCCGCGGGCCTGATCGATGCCCACCTGGGCCGCGATGGCCTGGGCGGTGTGCGGGTTGTCGCCGGTGAGCATCAGGGTCTTGATGCCCAGCTCGTGCAACTGCGCGATGGCCTCGCGGCTGGACTCCTTGACCGTATCCGCCACGGCGAACAGCGCCAGGGGGCCTGCGCTGTCGAGCAGCAAGACCACGGTCTTGCCCTGTTTCTCCAGGGCGAACAGCTTCTCTTCCAACGCCGGCGAGCACAGCCCCAGTTCCTCCACCAGACGGTGGTTGCCCAGGTGGTAGAGCTGGCCGTTGATTTCGCCACGCACCCCGCGCCCGGCCAGGGCCTCGAAGTTATCCACAAGGTGCAGGCCCAGTTGTTTATCCACAGCCGCGTTGGCGATGGCCAAAGACACCGGGTGGTCGGAACGGGATGCCAGGCTCGCGGCGATGGCCGGGGCGCTGTCTTGCGCCAGCGGGTCGAGGGCCAGGAAATCGGTCTGTACCGGCTTGCCGTGAGTGATGGTGCCGGTCTTGTCCAGCGCCAGGTAGTCGAGCTTGTAGCCGCCCTCCAGGTACACGCCGCCCTTGATCAGGATGCCTTTGCGCGCCGCCGCGGCCAGGCCGCTGACGATGGTCACCGGGGTGGAAATCACCAGGGCGCAAGGGCACGCCACCACCAGCAGCACCAGGGCGCGGTAGATCCAGTCGAACCAGGCGGCGCCCATGAACAGCGGCGGAATCACCGCCACCGCCAATGCGAAGGCGAACACGGCGGGGGTGTAGATTTTCGAGAAGCTGTCGACGAAGCGCTGGGTCGGCGCGCGGGCGCCCTGGGCCTGCTCCACGGCATGGATGATCCGCGCCAGGGTGGAGTTGTTCGCCGCCGCGGTCACCCTGTATTCCAGGGAACCGGCCTGGTTGATGGTGCCGGCGAAGACCTTGTCGCCCACGGTCTTTTCCACCGGCAGGCTTTCGCCGGTGATCGGCGCCTGGTCGATGGTCGAACTGCCGGCCATCACCTCGCCGTCCAGGCCGATACGCTCACCCGGACGCACCCGCACCAACGCGCCCAGCTCGACGCTTTTGGCATCCTGCTCAAACCAGCTGCCGTCCGCGGCCTGCACCGTGACCTGTTCCGGGGTCATCTGCATCAGGCCGCTGATGGCGTTGCGGGCGCGGTCCAGGGACTTGGCTTCGATCAACTCGGCCACGGTGAACAGGAACATCACCATCGCCGCTTCCGGCCACTGGCCGATCAGCACGGCGCCGGTGACGGCGATGCTCATCAAGGCGTTGATGTTGAGGTTGCGGTTCTTCAGGGCGATCCAGCCTTTCTTGTAGGTGCCCAGGCCGCCGCTGAGGATCGACACCAGGGCGACCACCGCCACCACCCAGGTCGGCGCGGCACTGGTGAAATGGATCACTTCCGCGGCCAGCGCGCCGACGCCGGAAAGCGCCAGCGGCCACCAGGGCTTTTTCACCGGCACCGGGGCCGGCTCATCCGACTCGCCTCCCAGGCCGATGGGCTCAGCCTCCATGCCCAGGGACTTGATGGCGGCGACGATCGGCGCGACGTCCTCCAGGTCATGGGTCACGCCCAGCACCCGGTTGATCAGGTTGAACTCCAGCTGCTGCACGCCAGCCAGCTTGCCCAGCTTGTTCTGGATCAGCGTCTGCTCGGTCGGGCAATCCATGGCGTCGATGCGGAAACTGCTCAGGCGCGCATTGGCGCTCGGCGCGGCGCTGAGCTTGATCAGCGACGGCGCGGCGGCCGACGAACAGCACGAATCGCCATGGCCGGCGGCTTGCGGCTCGCTCAACTGGACCAGCGACGGCGACGAGCAGCAGGAGCCGCCGTGGCCCGCGTGGTCATGGGGCTTGACCGGCTGCAACTTGGCGCCATGGCTATGGTCGTGGTCGTGGTCGTGGTCGTGGCCAGCATGCTTGGAATCAGCGCCGGGCTTGCCGTGGGTGTGCAGGGAATCGCTCATGAGGTCGCGTCCGAAAAGGTGCCTGTTGCCAAGTGAACACCCTGTAGCCACTATAGGGTCAAGCACCCTTTCGGAGATTGTCGCGATGAAAATTGGCGAGCTGGGGAAACTGACCGATTGTCAGGTCGAAACCATCCGGTACTACGAACGCGAAGGCCTGCTGCCAGAACCGGCCCGCAGCGACGGCAATTACCGCCTCTACACCCAGGCCCATACCGAACGCCTGACCTTTATCCGCAACTGCCGCAGCCTGGACATGACCCTCGAGGAAATCCGCAGCCTGCTGAACCTGCGCGACAGCCCGCAAGACCAGTGCCAGAGCGTGAACGCGCTGATCGACGAGCATATCCACCACGTCAAGGCGCGGATCGACGGCCTGCTGGCCTTGCAGACACAGCTGATCGACCTGCGCCAACGCTGCAGCGAAGGGCCGGACCTGGATCAATGCGGGATTTTGCAGCGCCTGGAAGTCAGCGGCTCGGTGGCGCCCAGCGAGGCCGAGAACTCTCACGTAGGCCGCAGCCACGGCCATTAAACAAGCCCTGTAGGAGCGAGCTTGCTCGCGATAGCGACGGTGAAAACGCCGCAATATTCAGCCTGACGGCTGATCGCGAGCAAGCTCGCTCCTACAAAGGGTGTGTCTCAGACCGCCATCGGCGCGGTCATCGGCGCGTGGTGCTGGTAGCCGTCCAGGGAGAAGTCGCTCGGCTCGACCTTTTCCAGCCATTCCGGCTGGTACACGCCCGTCTTGGCGAACTCCGGCACGCGCTCGGAAATCACCAGTTTCGGCATCGGGAACGGCTCGCGTGTGAGCTGCTCGTTGAGCATGTCCAGGTGGTTTTCGTAGACGTGGGCATCGCCGATGAAATAGGTGAACCAGCGCGGGGTGTAGCCGGTCAGGCGCCCGATCAGGCTCAGCAGCGCGGCTCCCTCGGTGAGGTTGAACGGCGTGCCCAGGCCCAGGTCGTTGGAACGGATGTAGAGGGTCAGGGAGATTTCCCGGGTCTCGACATTCGGGTGGAACTGATACAGCAGGTGGCACGGCGGCAGGGCCATTTCATCCAGCTGGGCGCAGTTCCAGCCGTGGAACAGGATGCGGCGGCTGCCCGGGTCCTTGATGATGGTGTCCACGCACTGGCGCACCTGGTCGATAGCCTTGTACAGGACCACGTAGGCCTGGCCGTTTTCCTCGCCTTCGGCGATCTGCCGGTAGCCCTGGCCCAGGGTCTGCTCGATGGCGGCCGGATTGCTCAGGGGGATCTGCTTGTACGCCGGCCACTTGCGCCATTGCACACCATAGATCTCGCCCAGATCGTCTTCGCCCTGACGGAACGGGTTGGCCAGCCATTGGGCGTTTTCGTTGGCGTTCTGGTCCCAGACCTTGCAGCCCAGGGCGCGGAATTCGGCGGCGTTGTTCACCCCACGAAGGAAACCGCACATCTCGCCGATGGCCGACTTGAAGGCCATCTTGCGGGTGGTGATCGCCGGAAAACCTTCCTTCAGGTCGTAGCGCAACATCGCGCCGGGAAAGCTGATGGTGTTCACGCCGGTGCGGTTGGCCTGCTTGGTGCCGTTCTTGATGACGTGGGCGACCAGATCGAGATATTGCTTCATGTATTACCTGTGTCCTTGAAGGCAGGGCTTGCGCCCTGCGATCCGAATTTAGAGCGCGGCGTCTTTCGCCACCGGTGCCGCTGGAGCGCGATGGTAGGCCAGCCAGATCAGGAACAGGCCGCCGACGATCATCGGCAGGCACAGCACCTGGCCCATGGTCAGCCAGTTCCACGCCAGGTAACCCAGCTGCGCATCCGGGACCCGGACGAACTCGACGACAAAGCGGAAAATACCGTAAAACAGGGCGAACATCCCGGAAACTGCCATGGTTGGGCGAGGTTTGCGCGAGAACAGCCAGAGAATGAGGAACAGCGCCACGCCTTCCAGGGCGAACTGGTACAGCTGCGACGGATGACGCGGCAACTGCGCCGGATCGCTGAACGGCGGGAAGATCATCGCCCACGGCAGGTCGGTCGGCTTGCCCCACAACTCGGCGTTGATGAAGTTGCCGATGCGCCCGGCGCCCAGGCCGATCGGCACCATTGGCGCGACGAAGTCCATCAGCTGGAAGAACGACTTGCCGTTCTTCTTGCCGAACCACAGGGCTGCCAGCATCACCCCGATGAAGCCGCCGTGGAACGACATACCGCCTTTCCAGACCTCGAAGATCAGCGTCGGGTTGGCCAGGTAGGCACTCAGGTCGTAGAACAGCACATACCCCAGGCGCCCGCCGACAATGACCCCCATCGACATCCAGAACACCATGTCGGAAAGTTTTTCCTTGGTCCAGGTCGGGTCGAAGCGGTTCAACCGGCGCGACGCCAGCAGCCAGGCGCCACCGATGCCGATCAGGTACATCAGGCCGTACCAGTGAATTTTCAGCGGACCGATGGCCAAGGCCACCGGGTCGATCTGCGGGTAAGGCAGCATTGCGACTCCTCGTTAGCGTGAAACTCGATGTGCGCCGGACCATGCCACGCGCGGATTAAGCCAGGATTGCGAAACCAGTCAGACCAGGAACGTCAGGCCGACCACAAACAGCAGGGCGGCGAACAAACGCTTCAACAGGCGCGGCGACAGCCGATGGGCCAGCCGCGCGCCGAAGCGGGCAAAGACCATGCTGGTCAGGGCGATGCCCAACAGCGCCGGCAAATACACAAAACCCAGACTATGAGCCGGCAACAGCGGATCATGCCAGCCCAGAATCATGAAACTTATGGCACTGGCCACGGCAATCGGCAAACCGCAGGCCGAAGACGTGGCCACCGCCTGCTGCATGGGCACGCTGCGCCAGGTCAGGAACGGCACGGTCAGCGAGCCGCCGCCGATGCCGAAAATCGCCGAGGCCCAGCCGATCACGCTACCCGCCAGGGTCAACCCGAGCTTGCCGGGAACGTCGCGGCTGGCCTTGGGCTTGAGGTCCAGGGTCATCTGTAGGGCGACCACCAGAGCGAAGACACCGATGATTTTCTGCAGGTTCGGCCCGGAGATCGCTTCGGCCGTCAGGGCCCCGACTCCGGCGCCGAGCAGGATGCCGACGGTCATCCAGGCAAAGATCGGCCAGCGCACCGCGCCCTTGCGCTGGTGTTCGCGTACCGCGTTGACCGAGGTGAAGATGATGGTCGCCAACGACGTGCCGACCGCCAAGTGGGTCAGGATCGACGGATCGAAACCTTGCAGGGTGAAGCTGAACACCAGCACGGGAACGATGATGATGCCGCCGCCCACGCCAAACAGACCGGCCAATATGCCTGCGCAGGCACCCAGCAGCAGATAGAGCAGAAATTCCATGGAGGCATCCCGAAAAGAGAGCGGCATGGTAACGGATGCATGGCCCCTGGCTCCACTGGATGGCGATGGATACCCAGCCGATCTGTGCGTAAAGTGGGCAAAAACACAAAAGGGACGACCTGATGTGCTTGATCGTATTCGCCTGGCGGCCGGGCCACGCCCTGCCCCTGATCGTTGCGGCCAACCGCGACGAGTTCTACGCCCGCCCCAGCCTGCCGCTGGCACAATGGCCCGAAACCCCCGATATCTATGCCGGGCGCGACCTGGAAGCCGGCGGCACCTGGCTCGGCGTAGGCGCTGGAGGGCGCTTCGCCGCCCTGACCAATATCCGCAATCCGCACCAGCCCCCGGCACGCCGCTCACGGGGCGAACTGGTGGCGCGATTTCTCAGCGCGAACCTGTCGATAGACGACTACTTGACCGACGTTGTCGGCCGATCGCTGGAATATGCCGGCTTCAACCTGCTGGTGGGCACCCCCGACCAACTCTGGCACTACAACGCTCACAGCCATGAACCGCAGCGACTCGACAGCGGAGTGTACGGCCTGTCGAACGCCGGGCTCGATACGCCCTGGCCCAAGCTGCTCAAGGCCAGGGCCGCGCTGCACGAAGTATTGGACGACCCGCAACCCCAGGCCTTGCTGGCCCTGCTGAGCGATGCGCAGACCGCGCCGTTCGCCGACCTGCCCGATACCGGAGTCGGCCTGGCCACCGAGAGCCTGCTGTCGAGCGTGTTTATCGCCAGCCCCAGTTATGGCACACGAGCCAGCACGGCGCTGATCGTCGGGGCCGACGGTTCGCGGCATATGGTCGAGCGCAGTTTCGGGCCCTATGGCGGGCATTTGGGCGAGGTGGAGTTGCGGGTTTAGCGAGGTCCGGGAGGACGCCATCGCGAGCAAGCTCGCTCCTACAGGGATCGATGAAACACCTGTAGGAGCGAACTTGCTCGCGATTGAAACGACGCGGTAATGGGATTAAAGCGTCTTGACCGACGCCGGATTGATCATTCGCGCCAGGCCCAGGTTCTTCAGTGCCAGTTGCAGCGAGCTGTGGATAACTTGCGGGTTGTCGATGGTCATCAACTCGGCCAGCAACTCCTTGGCCTTGCTGAGATTGATCTGGCGCAGCATCCATTTCACCTTCGGCAGGTTGGTGGCGTTCATCGACAAGCTGTCGAAACCCATCGCCATCAGCAGCACCGCCGCCGCCGGATCGCCGGCCATCTCGCCGCAGATACTCACCGGCTTGCCTTCGGCATGGGCATCGCGCACCACGGTCTGCAAGGCTTGCAGCACCGCCGGGTGCAGGTAGTCGTAGAGGTCCGCGACCCGTGGGTTGTTGCGATCCACGGCCAGCAGGTACTGGGTCAGGTCGTTGGAACCGACCGACAGGAAGTCGACCTGACGCGCCAGCTCCTTGGTCTGGTAGACCGCGGCCGGGATCTCGATCATCACCCCAACCGGCGGCATCGGCACGTCGGTGCCCTCATCGCGCACTTCGCCCCAGGCGCGGTGGATCAGGTGCAGCGCTTCTTCCAGCTCGTGGATGCCGGAGATCATCGGCAGGAGAATGCGCAGGTTGTTCAGGCCTTCGCTGGCCTTGAGCATGGCGCGGGTCTGGACCAGGAAAATCTCGGGATGGTCGAGGGTGACGCGAATGCCGCGCCAGCCGAGGAAGGGGTTGTCTTCCTTGATCGGGAAATACGACAGTGACTTGTCGCCGCCGATGTCCAGGCTGCGCATGGTCACCGGTTGCGGATGGAAGGCGGACAGTTGCTCGCGATAGATCGCCAGCTGCTCCTTTTCGCTCGGGAAGCGCTGGTTGATCATGAACGGCACTTCGGTGCGGTACAGGCCCACGCCTTCGGCGCCGCGCTTCTGCGCCCGCGCCACGTCCGCCAGCAGGCCGGTGTTGACCCACAGCGGCATGCGGTGGCCATCGAGGGTCACGCACGGCTGGTCGCGCAACGCATCCAGGCCCAGGGCCAGCTGCTTCTCTTCCTCGACCACATCGGCGAACTGCTTGCGCAGCACGTCGCTGGGGTTGGTGTAGACCTCGCCGTGGTAGCCGTCGACGATCATGTCGATGCCGTCGACCTTGGAGTACGGCAGGTCGACCAGGCCCATCACCGTCGGGATGCCCATGGCACGCGCCAGGATCGCCACGTGGGAGTTGCCCGAACCCAGTACCGACACCAGGCCGACCAGCTTGCCTTCCGGCACCTCGCCGAGCATGGCCGGCGTCAGTTCTTCGCTGATCAGGATGGTGTTGTCGGGGTAGACCAGGGTCTGCTGGCGCTCTTCCTGCAAGTAGGCCAGCAGGCGACGGCCCAGGTCCTTGACGTCCGACGCGCGCTCGCGCAGGTAGGCGTCGTCCATCAGCTCGAAACGGTTGACGTGATCGGTGACCACCTGGCGCAACGCGCCCTGGGCCCATTGCCCGGTCTTGATCACGGTGGTCACTTCGCTGCCCAGGGAAGCGTCGTCGAGCATCATCAGGTAGACGTCGAACAGCGCCCGCTCTTCGGGACGCAGCTGGGTGGCGAGTTTTTCGGAAAGCGTACGCATGTCGGCGCGCACGCCTTCGATGGCGGTCTTGAACAGCGCCAGCTCGGCGTCGATGTCGCTGATGCTCTTGTCAGGCACCACGTCCAGGTCGGCCGGCGGCAGCATCACCACCGCGGTCCCTACGGCCGCGCCTGGCGACCCGGGCACACCGACGAACTTGGCTTCCTGGATACCCTTGCCCTGGCGGCCCAGGCCACGGATCGAACCAGTGGCCTCGGCATGGGCGATAACCCCCGCCAGCTGGGCGCTCATGGTCACCAGGAAGGCCTCTTCGCCCTCGTCGAACTGACGGCGCTCCTTTTGCTGGATGACCAGGACGCCGACGACCCGGCGGTGGTGAATGATCGGCGCGCCGAGGAAGGAGGCATAACGCTCCTCACCGGTTTCGGCGAAGTAGCGATAACGCGGGTGGTCGGCGGCGTTTTCGAGGTTGAGCGGTTCTTCGCGCGTACCGACCAGGCCGACCAGACCTTCGTTGGGTGCCATGCTGACCTTGCCGATCGAGCGCTTGTTCAAGCCCTCGGTGGCCATCAGGACAAAACGGTTGGTCTCGGGATCCAGCAGATAGACCGAGCAGACCTGGCTGCCCATGGCCTCTTTGACGCGCAACACAATAATCCCCAACGCCGCCTTGAGATCCTTGGCGGAGTTAACTTCCTGGACGATCTTGCGCAGCGTATTGAGCATGGCTCGGGGTCGAACTCCGTCGTCAGTCGCGCGCAAGAAGGCGCGGGGCAAGCTCTTTGAGAGCGCGGCGGTAAACCTCGCGCTTGAATGTCACCACCTGGCCCAACGGATACCAATAACTGACCCAGCGCCAGCCATCGAACTCCGGTTTACCGGTCAAATCCATCCGCACCCGCTGCTCGTTGGAGATCAGGCGCAAAAGAAACCATTTCTGTTTCTGGCCGATGCACAGCGGTTGGCTGTGGGTCCGGACCAGACGCTGCGGCAAACGATAGCGCAACCAGCCTCGGGTACAGGCGAGAATTTGCACATCCTCGCGCTCCAGGCCGACTTCTTCGTTCAACTCGCGGTACAGAGCGTCTTCCGGCGTCTCTTCGGGGTTGATCCCCCCTTGCGGAAACTGCCAGGCATCTTGATTGATACGGCGAGCCCATAGCACCTGGCCGGCATCATTCGTCAGAATGATCCCGACATTGGGGCGGAAACCATCGGGGTCGATCACGGCAACAACCTCGCAAACGCATGTCGCCGCATTGTTCCACAAAGGTTGTGAAAGCAGCAACGAGGCTTCCTACCTTATGTGCACTCTTGTGAAAAGACCGTATTCTGATGGCCTTTTTTCAGACTTATCAGCGAGTAACCGCGATGCGCCTGGCTTTATTCGACTTGGACAACACCCTTCTGGGCGGCGACAGTGACCACGCCTGGGGCGATTACCTGTGCGAACGGGGCTTCCTCGACGCCGTTGCGTACAAGACCCGCAACGACGAGTTCTACCAGGACTACCTGGCCGGCACGCTCGACAATGCCGCGTACCTGAATTTCTGCCTGGAGATTCTCGGCCGCACCGAGATGGATGTGCTCGACCAGTGGCACCGCGACTACATGCGCGACTGCATCGAACCGCTGATGCTGCCCAAGGCCGCGCAATTGCTGGCCAAGCACCGGGCCGCCGGCGACAAGCTGGTGATCATCACCGCCACCAACCGCTTCGTCACCGCACCGATCGCCGAACGCCTGGGCGTGGAAACCCTGATCGCCACCGAGTGCGAGATGCAGGACGGCCGCTACACCGGCCGCAGCACCGACATCCCGTGCTTTCGCGAAGGCAAGGTCACTCGCCTGGCGCGTTGGCTCGAAGAAACCGGCCACAGCCTGGAAGACAGCTACTTCTATAGCGACTCGATGAACGACTTGCCGCTGCTGGAACAAGTCGCGAACCCGATCGCCGTGGACCCGGACCCGAACCTGCGGGCCCACGCCGAGCAACGTGGCTGGCCGGTGATCAGCCTGCGCGACTGAAGACGCCATCGCGAACAAGCTCGCTCCTACAGGAATTACTGAAAACCTTGTAGGAGCGAGCGATCAGGCCATCAGACCGGTTTGGCGCCCATCAGCCCGGCAATGGCGAAGAAACACACAAAGCTGAACACCGCCAATGCCAGGGTGAACTTCGGGCTGCCGACCCCGGAGGCGATCCGCACGCGGTTGAGCCGCGCCAGCAACCAGAAACAGCTCAAGGCACCCACGGTGTAGATCACGCTGGACGCCAGGATCCAGGTTTGCCCCAGCGGCCAGCCCATCAGGTGCACCAGCCACCAGCCGCTGAACGGCAGGCTGGCCAGGCACATCACCAACAATAGCCAGACGAACACCAGGGGCCGGCGCAGCAACCGGCCGTAGATGCCCGCATCGCCCTTGCTCCGAGCGCGCCAGGTCCAGATGGCCAGCCCCAGCGCGCTGCCCAGCAACAGCACAGTGGCCAGGATATGTACGATTTTGAGGACGGTCAGCGTTTCCATGTAATGACTCCTTAGGCCTTGCCCACCAGCGTAGCCGTTCAGCCGAGGAACAGCTGGTACGCCGGGTTATCACTCTCGTCCCAATAGGGGTAGCCGATCTGCTCCAGCGCCGCCGGCACCAGATGCCGCTCGTCTGCCGGCACTTGCAGCCCCGCAACCACCCGGCCATCGGCCGCGCCATGGTTGCGGTAATGGAACATCGAGATGTTCCAGCGCCCACCCAGTTTGTTGAGGAAGTTGAACAGCGCGCCCGGACGCTCCGGGAACTCGAAGCGCAGGACCACTTCATCGACCACATGCGCCGCGTGCCCACCGACCATATGACGGATGTGCAGCTTGGCCAGTTCATTGTCGGTCAGGTCGATCACCGGGAAGCCCTGTTCCGACAGGCTGGCGATCAGCGCGCTGCGCGGGTCGTTTTCCGGGTGGGTCTGCACGCCGACGAAGATGTGCGCTTCGCTGCCGGTGTTATAGCGGTAGTTGAATTCGGTGATCTGGCGCTTGCCCACCGCCTCGCAGAACGCCTTGAAGCTGCCCGGTTTCTCGGGAATGGTCACAGCGATGATGGCTTCGCGGCCTTCGCCCAGCTCGGCGCGCTCGGCGACATGACGTAGGCGGTCGAAGTTGACGTTGGCGCCGGAGTCGATGGCCACCAGGGTCTGCCCGCTGACGCCGCGCTGCTCGACGTATTTCTTGATCCCGGCCACGCCCAGGGCGCCGGCCGGCTCGGTGATGGAGCGGGTGTCGTCGTAGATGTCCTTGATCGCCGCGCAGATTTCGTCGGTGCTGACGGTGATCACTTCATCCACGTAGTCCTTGCAGATGTCGAAGGTGTGCTGGCCGATCTGCGCCACCGCGACGCCGTCGGCGAAGAGCCCCACCGTCGGCAGCACCACGCGCTCGCCAGCGGCCATGGCCATTTGCAGGCAGTTGGAATCGTCCGGCTCGACGCCGATGACCTTGATTTCCGGGCGCAGGTATTTCACGTAGGCGGCAATCCCGGCGATCAGCCCGCCGCCGCCGACCGGAACGAAAATCGCGTCCAGAGGACCCGGGTGCTGGCGCAGGATCTCCATCGCCACGGTGCCCTGCCCGGCAATGGTGTGCGGATCGTCGTACGGGTGGATATAGACGTAGCCTTTCTCGTCCACCAGCTTCAGCGAGTAAGCCAGGGCCTCCGGAAAGGAATCGCCGTGCAGCACCACCTTGCCGCCGCGCGAGCGCACGCCTTCGACCTTGATCTCCGGGGTGGTCTTGGGCATCACGATGGTCGCCTTCACCCCCAGCACCTTGGCCGCCAGGGCCAGGCCCTGGGCATGGTTGCCGGCCGACGCGGTAACTACGCCGCGGGCGCGTTCCGCATCGCTGAGCTGGGTCAGCTTGTTGTAGGCGCCGCGAATCTTGAACGAGAACACCGGCTGCAAGTCTTCGCGCTTGAGCCAGACCTGATTGCCCAGCCGCTCGGAGAGCTGGCGGGCAGTCTGCAACGGGGTTTCTACGGCAACGTCGTAAACGCGCGAGGTGAGGATCTTCTTGACGTACTGTTCGAGCATCGGAAAGCATCACTGGGCGGGTTGGGCAGGGCCAGCGAGTCTAACCCAGCGTTTGCCCGGGCGACCACACGAATACAGAGGTTTTAGAGCGTCCGGCCCCGGCCCTACGGCGCACCGCGCGCTTTTGACCCGCCAATCGGGCAATGACCTTGCTCGCGGCGGCGCCTATAATGCCGGCCTTTCCGTTCCCCCTTGCCCGCTTCCGGAGCCCGCATGACCCAGGATCAACTCAAACAGGCCGTGGCCCAGGCTGCCGTCGACCTCATCCTCCCGAAACTCGATGACAAGAGCATCGTCGGGGTCGGCACTGGCTCCACCGCCAACTGTTTCATCGATGCCCTGGCCCAGCACAAAGGCGCCTTCGACGGCGCGGTCGCCAGCTCCGAAGCCACTGCGGCGCGCCTCAAGGGCCACGGTATCCCGGTGTACGAACTGAACACCGTCAGCGACCTGGAGTTCTACATCGACGGCGCCGACGAAAGCGACGAGCACCTGAACCTGATCAAGGGCGGCGGCGCGGCCCTGACCCGCGAGAAGATCGTCGCGGCGGTGGCCAAGACCTTCATCTGCATCGCCGATGCCAGCAAACTGGTCCCTGTGCTGGGTACTTTCCCGCTGCCGGTAGAAGTGATCCCGATGGCCCGCAGCCACGTGGCCCGCGAGTTGGTGAAGCTGGGCGGCGACCCGGTCTACCGCGAAGGCGTGCTCACCGACAACGGCAACATCATCCTCGATGTGCACAACATGCAGATCACCAACCCGGTGGAGCTGGAAGCGCAGATCAATGCGATTGTCGGCGTGGTCACCAACGGCCTGTTCGCCGCCCGCCCGGCCGACGTGCTGTTGCTCGGCACCAGCGAAGGCGTGAAGACCCTCACCGCCTGATACTGCCTGCTTTGCCCCTGCCGCCATGGCGGGGGCGAATGCCCTCGATTCGTACCAGACTCGATACCTTCCTCCTTCCCCCCGCACCAAATTCGCCCGTACTGCTACTTTTCGCCGCATTTAGCCGCATGAATCTTCAGATTCGCGCACCTGTTCTCAGTACCGCGGACGACTTCCAGTATCAAATCCGTTACAAATTACAGCCAGGCGACGCCCGGTTTTAGCAATGCGCCACTACCGGGTCGCCCAAGGAATGAGGCGCGCATCGTGCAATACCCCCCGCTCCCCTCCCCTCAAGGAAGATCACAGTGCTCAAACCCCTCGCGTTCGCCGTCAGTCTCGCCAGCGCCCTGCTGTCCACCCAGGCCCTCGCCTACGAGTACGGCGAACATGCCGCCACTACCCTGGACAAGCTGATCAACGACTACCCCGGCCGCTATCGCGGCACCGCCAACTTCGCCGGCGCCGCCGACTGGATGCAAAGCCAGATGGGCAGCGCCTACGACATCAGCCGCCAGGACTTTTCCTGGACCGCCGGCGGTAGCCGCCGCAGCTCGCAAAACGTGGTGGCCTACGCCGCCGGGACCAAGCCGCAATACGTGGTGCTCGGCGCGCATTTCGATACCTATTTCGGCCGCCCGACCCTGCAAGGCCTGGACGACAACGGCTCGGGCGCCAGCGTGCTGACCGAGATCGCCCGCAACCTCGGCGGCTTGCCGTTGGAAAACGGTTTGCAGGTGGTCGGCTTCGGCGCCGAAGAGGAAGGCCTGCGCGGCTCCAAGGCGTTCGTCGACTCCCTCAGCGCCAGCCAGCGCGCCAACATGCTGGCCATGATCAACCTCGACAGCCTGATCACTGGCGACATGATGTACGCCCATGCCGGGCAGAACAGCAGCACCAACCCGGCCCTGGCCTCGTTGCGCGAACACACCCTGCAAATCGCCAGGGAACTGCAGATCAATCTGTTCACCAACCCCGGCCTCGACCCCGCATACCCCGCGGGCACCGGCTGTTGCAGCGACGGCGAAGCCTTCGAGGGGCTGAATATCCCGATCCTGTATATCGAGGCCACCAATTGGGAAATCGGCGATCTGGACGGCTACACCCAGACCACCAACCCGGCCATCCCCGGCGGCTCGACCTGGCACGACCCGGCCGAGGACAACAAGGCGGTGCTGACCAACGCGTTCGGCCAGGAACGCATCGACCAGCGCCTGCGCGACTATTCGCGGCTGCTCAGCCGCCTGGTTCTGGAGCTGACCAATGCCGACCTGCTGGCGTCCACCGCGTCCGGCGGCGCCGTAGCGCGCAACCAGCAGGATCACTTGCAACGCCTGCATCAGGCCATGGTTCGCCTGCACGACCGACGCTGGCTGAGCTTGCAGGCGATGGGCCGGGAGGTCGGCAGTTTCGACGGCGAAATCGGCATCGACGGCGAATACAGCCCCGACAGCGGCTTCGACAGCGCACCGAACCCCGAGGCCCGCCGCCTGGGCGTGCATGCCCTTGGCGATTACCAGCTCAATGGAAGCCTGAATATCGGCGCCAGCCTCAGTTACCAGAACGGCCGCGACAAGCTGGAACACCGCGGCAAGCTCGACAGCGACACCTGGCAGGCCGCGATCTATGCCCTGCTTAACGACGGCGGCCCGCAATGGCTGGCGGGCGACCTGAGCGTCGGCCGCACCCGCTTCGAATCCAAGCGCAATCTGCTCATCCAGGCCAACGGCGGCCCGGTGCTGCTGAACCAGCGACTGACCGGCGACACCGACGCCCTGACCCTCGGCGCCCGGGTACTCGGCGGCTACGACCTGGATTTCGGCGCGCTCAAGAGCGGCCCTTTCGCGGGTCTCGACTACAGCCACTACCGCATCGACTCGTTCCACGAGAAACAGAACCTGCGGACCGCGCTCGGTTATGAGGAGCAAGCGTTCGAGTCGCTGGAAGCCAGCCTTGGCTGGCGCGTGCGCGGCACTGTCGCCCTGCCCTATGGCATGAGCCTGCTGCCTTATGGCGACCTGGCCTGGGTCAAGGAGTTGGCGGACGGCCGCCTGGATGACCTGGACCTGACCAGCCTCGCCGACGGCCAGGTTCGCGTGGCCCGCCTCGGCGGCGTGGACAAGAGCTTCGGCCGCGCCCAGCTTGGCAGCCAGCTGGCGATCACCCCGCAGTTGGGGCTGTACGCCGAGGTCAATAGCCGGATCGGTCACGCCGAAGGCAGCCAGACCGGCTATTCCCTCGGCGTGCAGTGGCAGTTCTAGGAGGGACCCTGTCGCCGCTGCCTAGCTACAGGGCTACGGGGTGGCGGCGGGCTTCTTGAAGGCGTAGAACAGGTTCGGCTCGCTGACCAGGAACAGGGTGCCTTCGTCGTCCATGGCGATGCCTTCGGCCTGCGGCACCGTTGCCTGCAAGCCTTGCTGCCCCTTGCGTAGCGACATGGTGCTCAGGGGCCGGCCATCCACGTCCAGCTCCAGCACCAGCCAGGACTCGTCCGACAACGCCAGCAGGTGCCCGGTACGCTCGTCGTACTGCAGGCTGGACAGGTCGCGCACGAACAACCCGGCATCGCGCTTGGGGTTGTTGACCACATGCACCGCGTAGGACTTCTCCGGATCGTAATGCGGGAAGCCCTTGACCTCGTAGATCAGCATCGGGTCGCGCTCCTTGGCGACGAACAGGCGCTTGCCCACCGAGTCGTAGGCCAGCCCCTCGAAGCCCTTGTTGCTGCTCATATGCACACCCAGGGTCATCTGCTCGGCGTCCGCGGCGTCGAGGAATGCCGTGTCCTCCTGCAAGTGAATCTTGATCAGCCGCTGCTGGCGCTCGTCAGTGATCACGTAGGTGTCGGCACTGATGAACTCGACCGCTTCCGGATCGCCAAAACCGGTCAGGGCGATACGCCGCAGAATGCGCCCGTCGAGCGACAGCTCGATCAGTTCGGAATTCTTGTTGGTCACGGTGAACAGGCTTTTGCGCACCGGATCGAAGGTCAGCGCCGAAACATCGTCCAGGCCTTCGATCTTCTGCGCTTCGAGCGTCACTCGATACCCGTCCAGACCAATGGCGTCGGCGTTCGCCGGCTGCGACATAACCCGCCAGTTGAACCAAAGACGCTCGAAGAAACGATGGTGCTGGCCGGCAATGCCGAGCAACACCAGCGCGATAAAACACAGGAGGAGGAAAAGCGGTTTGGGGTAGGCAAGTCGACGCATGCTGGCAAGCTCAAATACAAATCAGGCGGATGAAATATCACGGCCGGATGAATTTAAGCTTAATCGCAGCAGGCGTATGCCGGATTACGGCTTTTTCTGTGCGGAAACGTCTGAATCCCTTTCAAAGCGATAGAACAGGTTGGGCTCGCTGACGATGTACAGCACGCCCTGGTCGTCCATGGCCACGCCCTCGGCCCGCGGGATGGTTTTCTTCAAGCCGTTGAAACCGCCCAGCAAGGTCATGAAGCTGACCTGCTCGCCGGTTTCGTCCAGCTCCAGCAGCATGTGCGAATCGGCGGACAGCACCAGGGTGTGGCCAGTGCGCGGGTCGATGCCCAGGGCAGACAGGTTGCGCAAGTCCAACTCATCGCTGTCCAGCTTCCGCTTGTCGCCCTTGAGCACCTGGCTACCGTCGCTGCTCCAGGTGAACAGCGCCGGAGGACGCTCCTCGCCGAGCAACAGCTGCTGCTTGCGCGGGTCCCAGGCGATGGCTTCGAAGGCCTTGTTCTGATCTTTCGACGGCCCCAGGTCGTACTGCGGGAAGTCGGCCACATTCAACTCGCGAGTCGTGGCATCCACCTTGACGATGGTCAGCAGGTGATTGCGTTCGTCGACAATCCCCAGCAGGCCGTTTTCCATCACCGCCACCCCTTCCGGGTTGCTCCAGCCCACCAGCGGGATCTTGCGCAGCACGTCGCCCTGCAAGGTCAGCTCGGCCAGGAACGGGTTCTTGCCCATCACCGAAAACAGGGTCTTGGTCTGCGGGTTGTAGCTCAGGTCGGAGGCCTCGTCCTTCTCCATGCCTGGCAGCGCCTTGGCGTCGATGACCGCGCGGTAGTCCGGCAGCCAGACGCTTTCCTGACGCTCGGCCGGCGTTTCGAAACGCTCCAGCACCCAGAGCAGGCCCCGGTCGTCCCAGTGCATGGCAATCGCAATGCCATACGTCACCACGCCCACTAGCAGCAGCCAGGAGTACCAGCGCATGGCACGCAAACCGCGACGGCGAACGGTATGAAGCTCGGGGGTGTGGGACGTGGCCATGGGAACGTATTCCAGATAGTCGGCTAAGGGTAATAGCACATCGGGGCAGGCTCAGACGCCTGGAACCGGAAAATTATCCAGACAGGATGTGAAAAAAACGAAAAATGGGCAGAAATACCTTAAAAATCATCGGCTCTTTCGCAAGCGAGGCCCGCCCATTGCGGGCGAGCCTCGTGTCGAACGCCTGCAGGAGATCAGCGCACGCGGCTGTCGAAGCGGCTCACGCCCGGCAATTCCAGCACCAGTTCGTCGCCCACGTTCAACGGGCCGACGCCCACTGGCGTACCGGTCATGATCACGTCGCCCGCCTGCAGGGAGAAGCAGCCGGCCATGTACTGGATCATCGGCACGATCGGGTTGAGCATGATGCTGCTGTTGCCGTCCTGGCGGACCTCGCCGTTGATCGTCAGGCGAATGTTGATGTCGGTAAGGTCAGGAAAAGTGCTGCCAACGACAAAGGGCGCCAGCACGCAGGCGCCGTCGAAGCACTTGGAAATTTCCCAGGGCAGGCCCTTGGCCTTGAGCTCGGCCTGCTTGTCGCGCAGGGTCAGGTCCAGGGCCGGGGCGAAGCCGGAGATGGCATCCAGCACTTCTTCGCGGCTTGGCTTGGTCGACAACGGCTTGCCGATCAAGACCGCGATTTCCGCCTCGTAATGCACGGAGCCACGTTCAGTGGGGATGGCAAAGCCGCCTTCCAGCGGCACCACGCAACTGCCTGGCTTGATGAATAGCAGCGGCTCGGTCGGCACTGGGTTGTCCAGTTCCTTGGCGTGCTCGGCGTAGTTGCGACCGATGCACACGATCTTGCCGACCGGGAAATGAATACGGGTACCGTCGACATACTGGTGCTGATAGCTCATTACCGACTCCTGCTCGTTTGGTTCATCAGGTACCGCTGCTGGAACACCCCGTGGGTCAGACAGCGAAGATCTTGCCCGGATTCATGATGCCGTTCGGGTCGAACGCGGCCTTGACCGCCTTCATGTATTCGATTTCCACCGGCGACCGGCTGTAAGTCAGGTAATCGCGCTTGGTCATGCCCACGCCGTGCTCGGCGGAAATCGAACCGTTGTACTTCTCGACGGTTTCGAACACCCACTTGTTCACGGTGGCGCACTTGGCGAAGAACTGGTCCTTGTCGAGGTTATCCGGCTTGAGAATATTCAGGTGCAGGTTGCCGTCGCCGATGTGGCCGAACCAGACGATCTCGAAGTCCGGGTAGTGCTTGCCGACGATCTCGTCGATTTCCCGCAGGAAAGCCGGGACTTTCGACACCGTCACCGAAATGTCGTTCTTGTACGGCGTCCAGTGGGAGATGGTTTCGGAGATGTACTCGCGCAACTTCCACAGGTTGTGCAGTTGGGTTTCGCTCTGGCTCATCACGCCGTCCAGGACCCAGCCCTGCTCCACGCAATGCTCGAAGGTCTCCAGGGCCTGGTTGGCCACTTCTTCGGTGGTCGCCTCGAACTCCAGCAGCGCGTAGAAGGGGCACTCGGACTCGAACGGCGCCGGCACGTCGCCACGGCCCAGGACTTTGGCCAGGGCCTTGTCGGAGAAGAATTCGAAGGCGGTCAGGTCGAGCTTGCCCTGGAAGGCATGCAGCACCGGCATGATCGAGTCGAAATCGGCGGTGCCAAGCACCATCGCCGTGAGGTTCTTCGGCGCCCGGTCCAGACGCATGGTGGCCTCGACCACAAAGCCCAGGGTGCCCTCGGCGCCGATGAACAGTTGGCGCAGGTCGTAGCCGGTGGCGTTCTTGATCAGGTCCTTGTTCAATTCCAGCAGGTCGCCCTTGCCGGTGACCACTTTCATGCCGGCCACCCAGTTGCGGGTCATGCCGTAGCGAATCACCTTGATCCCGCCGGCATTGGTGCCGATATTGCCGCCAATCTGGCTGGAACCGGCGGAAGCAAAATCCACCGGGTAATACAGGCCGTTTTCTTCGGCGAGGTTCTGCAATTGCTGGGTCACCACGCCCGGCTGGCAAACCGCGGTGCGGTCGGTCAGGTTCAGGTCGAGGACCTGGTTCATGTAGTCGAAGGACACCACCACCTCGCCATTGGCCGCGACCGCCGCGGCCGACAGGCCGGTACGGCCGCCGGACGGCACCAGCGCGACCCGATGCCGGTTGGCCCAGCGCACGATGGCCTGGACCTGCTCGATGGTCTTGGGAAAGACAATGGCGCTCGGCGCCGGGGCGAAATGTTTGGTCCAATCCTTGCCGTAAGCAGTGAGGGAGTCGGCATCGGTCAGGACCTTGCCAGCCTCAACCAGGGTCTTCAGCTCATCAATCAGCGCGGGATTGGTCATCGACAGAACTCTCGAACAATTCATGGTCATCCTGAGAACGCTTCACGTCGCAGGAATGAGTGTTTAGCGGGGCCCGTATGCTAGCATACGACCCCCCGCAGAATAGTGCCGAAGGGCGTTCTGCGGCGACGGCTTTCCTGCCGTCCGGGTCAGCATCTGTTGACCATTTCCTGCCATTTTTCTCCGGGACACAGGTTTACGCAGATGAGCAAGACTTCTCTCGATAAGAGCAAGATCAAGTTCCTTCTTCTCGAAGGCGTCCACCAATCGGCTGTCGACGTCCTCAAGGCCGCGGGCTACACCAGTATCGAGTACCTCACCGGTTCTCTGCCGGAAGCCCAACTGAAGGAAAAGATCGCCGACGCGCACTTCATCGGCATTCGCTCCCGCACCCAGCTGACTGAAGAGATCTTCGATCACGCGAAGAAGCTCGTGGCTGTTGGCTGTTTCTGCATCGGCACCAACCAGGTCGACCTCGACGCGGCTCGCGAGCGCGGCATCGCCGTGTTCAACGCCCCGTACTCCAACACCCGTTCCGTAGCCGAACTGGTGCTGGCCGAAGCGATCCTGTTGCTGCGCGGTATCCCTGAGAAGAATGCCTCCTGCCACCGTGGCGGCTGGATCAAGAGCGCGGCCAACTCCTTCGAGATCCGCGGCAAGAAGCTGGGCATCGTCGGCTACGGCTCGATCGGCACCCAACTGTCGGTCCTGGCCGAAGGCTTGGGGATGCAGGTGTTCTTCTACGACACCGTGACCAAGTTGCCGCTGGGCAACGCCACCCAGGTCGGCAACCTGCACGAGCTGCTGGGCATGTCCGACATCGTCACCCTGCACGTTCCGGAAACCGCTGCCACCCAGTGGATGATCGGCGAGAAGGAAATCCGCGCCATCAAGAAAGGCGGCATCCTGATCAACGCCGCGCGCGGCACCGTGGTCGAGCTGGACCATCTGGCTGCAGCGATCAAGGACAAGCACCTGATCGGCGCGGCCATCGACGTGTTCCCGGTGGAGCCACGCTCCAACGACGAAGAGTTCGCCAGCCCACTGCGCGGCCTGGACAACGTGATCCTGACCCCGCACATCGGCGGCTCGACCGCCGAAGCCCAGGCCAACATCGGCCTGGAAGTGGCGGAGAAACTGGTCAAGTACAGCGACAACGGTACGTCGGTATCGTCGGTGAACTTCCCGGAAGTGGCCCTGCCGGCGCACCCTGGCAAACACCGCCTGCTGCACATCCACGAGAACATCCCGGGCGTGATGAGCGAGATCAACAAGGTCTTCGCCGAAAACGGCATCAACATCTCCGGTCAGTTCCTGCAGACCAACGAGAAAGTCGGCTACGTGGTGATCGACGTCGACGCCGAATACTCGGAGCTGGCGCAAGAGAAGCTGCAACACGTCAACGGCACCATCCGCAGCCGCGTACTGTTCTAAGCAGTCGCCTGCGATAAAAAAGGGAGGCCTTCGGGCCTCCCTTTTTTTATTGCGCGGATTCTTCTGCCGCCCGCCTTTACTTGACGGTGATGGTGATCTTTTCCGAAACGATCGGCGGGTCGAACGGCATGTGGTTCTTGTCGCCCAGCTCCAGTTGCAGGGTGTGCTTGCCCGGGGCCAGGGTCACTTCGGTCTCGGTCTGCGCCTTGCCAAAGTGGATGTGCTGGGCGTCGGCCGGGATCGGCAGGTTCTCGGCCGGTAGCTTGTCGACGTCGATCAGCAAGTGGTGGTGCCCGGTGTGCGGAGTCTGGTCGCCGGCGGGCGCCAGGGCGATGTCGCTGACGCCGAACTTGACCTTGAAGGTCTTGGCCACGGTGTCGCCATTGACCGGGGTGACGATGAATACAGACGCCCCTTCCGGCGCCTTGGTACGAGGAATATCCGCCGCAGAAGCCAGCATCGAAGCCCCCAGCAGCAGGCCGGCCAATGCAGCACGAGACATAAAGGTTTTCATTCTCTTCTCCAGTTTTTCCGCAAAATCGGTACGGTTATGACAACTTCGTGGCATATCGTTGTCGAAGGGCAATCAACACCATAGCAAAGCGAGCCTGAACAGCGCATCGCCCATATAAATTCAAGGAGTGACCATGCGTTTTCTGCCTGGCCTGATACTTTTGCTGCCTCTTGTGAGCACTTACGCTCAAGCCGAACTGATCGACGACGTGAATGACCGCGGGGAGCTGCGGATCGCCCTGGAAGCCAATACCCCGCCTTTCAACTTCAAGGACGACGGCAAGCTCGCCGGCTTCGAGGTCGAGTTGGGCCAACTGCTGGCCCGCGAGCTGGATGTACGCGCGGACTTCGTGGTCACCGACGCCGCCGACTTGCTGCCCGGCGTCGAAAGCGGCCGCTACGACGTCGCCATCAATCACATAGCAATGACCCCGGAACTCAAGGATCGTTTCGACTTCAGCGAACCTTATAGCTATTCCAGCGCGCAATTGATCGTGCGCAAGGAAGAACAGCGCCCGCTCGGCAGCCTGCAAGCGCTCCAGGGCCAGGCGCTGGGCGTAGCCCAGGGCAGCCAGTTCGTCGAGCAGGCGCGTACCGTGGAAGGTATCGACCTGCGCAGTTACCCGAACGCCCAGCAGCCGATCAAGGATGTGGCGGACAAGCAGCTCGACGCCGCCATCAGCGACCGCCTGCTGATCCCCTACGCCATCCGCGACAGCCGCCTGCCGGTAAAAGAAGGCGCCAAGGTCGGGCCGACGCTGAGCCTGGCGATCCCGTTCCAGAAAGGAAACCCGGCGTTCCAGGCCAGCCTCGACGGCGCGTTGCAGCGCATCAAGGCCGATGGCCGGCTGATGGCATTGTCGGAAAAATGGTTCGGCATGGATGCGAGCAAGCCGCCCAAGCCTTGAGTTCGCAGGGTTTAGAGAGCCGCCAGGGCGGCGGCCGCTTCGGCCAGTTCCAGCTCGCTGAACACCAGCACTCCGGCGCGTTTCAATAACGCCGCCGTCACGCCCTCGCCGCTGACCTTGGTCCCGCTGAAGGTACCGTCGTAGGTCAGCAGGTTGCCGCAGGACGGGCTGTTGGCCTTGAGCACCGCGACGCGGATGCCGTTCGCGCGCACCAACTCCAGCGCCTGCCGCGCACCGCTGAGAAACTCGGCGCTGACATCCTCACCCTCGGTGGTGATGACCTGCGCCAGGCCATCGAGCACTTCGCCGCCCTGCCCACCGGGAATTTCCGCGGCGGCCCGCGGCGTCGGCAAGCCGCCGGCGACCTCCGGGCACAACGCGACCACCCGCCCCTCGGCCTGCCAACGCGCCAATACGTCAAACGGCCCGCTGGCCCCACCGTCGTAGCGCACGCGGTGGCCCAGCAAGCAACGGCTGACAAGGATCTTGTGCATGTTCAGAACGGCTCGTTGCCGCGCCGGCGGAACCAGCCTGTCAGGGACAGGCGTTCGCGGGTCGCGGGCAGGACTTCATGGGGCACTTCGCCGGACAGGAACACCACCAGCCGGCCGGCGGCGGGATCCACATCGTGCTCGGCCCCGTCGCCCAGGTACATGCGCAACTGCCCGCCCTGCTCGGGCAACCAGTCCTGGTTGAGGTAGATCACCGCCGAGACCATGCGCCGGTCGTCATCGCGGAAGCGGTCGACATGCTTGAGGTAGAACGCCCCCGGCGGGTACAGGGCGAAGTGGCTTTCGAAGTCCTCCAGGCCGAGGAACAGGCCCCGGTTCAGCGCTTCGCGCAGGCTGTCCATCAAGCCCATGTAGACGTCGCAACAGTCGGCCTGGCCGGGCTCGAGCCACTGGATATGATCGCCGCGGATACCCTCGCGAATCTCCTGCGCCAAACCCCGGCCCACCGCCGCCGGCGCCAGTTCGCCTTCAGCCGCGCGTTTACGGCACTCGGCCGCCAGCTCCAGGGTCAGAGCTTCTGGCAGGAAGATATTCTGCTGCGACCAGCCACTGGCGGCCAGGTCATCGACGATGCGTAACAGCAGTGGGTGATCAGAGGGTATTTGCATGGCGCGCATAGTATCCACAGCTAGATAAATCCAACAGATGCCAAAGAAAATTCTGACCAACACCTCGATGACCGCGACACTCATCGTTTGATCGGACAGTTTGCGTACTGAACCTGATACGAATTCTCGACAACCATCGCCTGGCCCCGGAGAATAGTGGGCTGCCGACAGGAGTCCTTATGCGCCGTTTGCTTTTTTCACTGTTGATGTTCTGTGTGTTGCCCGCCTGGGCAGACGGCCACGACCAGTTGTACAAGGTCGCCGGCTGGCCGGAACAACGCGCGCATTTCAACGATGCCCTCACCGCCGCCCAACAGCGTTACCAGAATAGCCTGCCACCAGCGGTCTATCAGGCGCTGGTCAACAACAGCAACCAGCGCTTCGCCCCGCAGGCCATGGACCAACGCGCCCAGACGCAACTGCGGCAGAACCTCGCCGACCCGAAGCCGGCGCTGGCGTTTTTCCAGTCGCCGCTGGGGCGCAAGATCATCGCCGCCGAACTGTTGGCGACCCGCCGCGACCAGCTGGCGAAAAATGCCCAGG
Organism: Pseudomonas chlororaphis; assembly: GCF_001921865.1. Lineage (GTDB taxonomy): Bacteria > Pseudomonadota > Gammaproteobacteria > Pseudomonadales > Pseudomonadaceae > Aquipseudomonas > Aquipseudomonas chlororaphis_D. The sequence continues at coordinate 32,693 of NZ_MSCT01000025.1, read as the reverse complement.
GCTTGCCGAAGATGCAGGCCAGCGATACCCGCCAACTGATCATCGGCCACCTGGCCCAGGCGCTGCCGGCACGCGAAGCCGGCGCCGAGGTCAGCCTGGCGATCGCCGGGGTCGCGGCCGACAGCCTGAGCCAGATGATTCCCGGCCTGCTGGGCGCGGGCCAGGCGCAGAACATGCTCAACGGCCAGCGCCAGCGGCTGATGGCGCAGATCGGCAACGACCTGAACAACACCCTGCTGTACGTCTATCGCGACCTGTCCGACCCTGAGCTGGAAGAGTTCGCCAACTTCGCCGAATCCGCCGAAGGCAAGGCCTACTACCAGGCCGCCCTCGCCGCGATCCGCGCCGGGCTGGCCGTCGGCCAGAGCGCTTCCAGCCTCGCCCCTTAAAACCTGCCACCGCCGAGGTCCTGCGGACCTACCGCAGCCTCTGCATGCCTTTGTAGCCGCTGGCGAAGCCTGCGATCGAGCGCGCAGCGGTCGCGCTCTTGAGGCTGCTCGGGGCCGCTCAGAGGCGCTGATCGAGGAACGCGAAGTACTCCTGGCGAATGCTTGCCGCCTCATTCGCCAGGTGATGCCGCGCCTCGGGCAGCATCAGCACCTGGGGCTGCTGGAATTTCTCCCGGATCACTTGCAGGTTGTGCTGCCAATCCACCGTCATGTCCGCCTGCCCCTGCACGATCAGCAACTGCCGGTTGCTGCGCGGGGCCAACTCGATGCGCTTGATCCACCGCGCCAGCGCTCCGACCCAGGCGGTCGGCAGGCGCAGGGGCTGCAACGGGTCGCTCTGCAGGAACGGCAGGAAACCGGGGTCGGTGGAGTTCTCGCTGAAGCGTCGGGCAATGCCGTTGACGAAGGGCCGCAGCAGGTAATAGCTGAGCTTCGACCAACCCCAGGCACGCGGCCGCACCAGGGGCGAGAGCAGAATCACCTGGCCCTGGGCCGGGCTCTGCGCGCCCTGGTTGAGCAGATGGTCGATGACGATCGCGCCGCCCGTGCTTTGCCCACACAGGTGCCAGGGCTGGGGCAGATCGAGGGCGCGGGCCTCGTCGAACAAGCCTTGCAGCACCGCCTGGTAGACCGCGAAGTCATCGATGCTGGCGCGCTCGCCGCTGGACAGGCCGTGGCCCGGCAAGTCGCAGGCGATCACCACCCACTGCCGCCGCAGCGCCCACTCGATCACATGCCGGTACAGGCCCATATGGTCGTAGAAACCGTGCAACAGAAACAGCGTGGCCACCGGTTGTTCGGGCCACCAGACCTGGCCGACCACCTCGTAGCCGCCGACCGTGAAACGCCCGAGCCCGCGCCTGGCCGGCAAATCCAGCCCGTAGAAGCGCTGATAGGCCTGCGCCTGTGCCGAGAGCGGCTGCGCCTCGGCCAAGGGCCGCAGGCTGGCACGCAGAAGATCGGGGTCGAAGGTCGCGGACATAAGGATTTTCCAAGGGTGGCGCGGAACGCGAAACAGGCTTTATCGGCCTGCGATATTCATCTGTCGGGGCAAGCATGGCAAGCTACGCGACCTTCGAGGAATGATCCGTATGCGTCTGCCCTACCGCACGACCCTGCTTGCCAGCCTGCTCGCCCTCCTGTGCGCCGGGGTGCTGTGGAGTGCCTACGACTGGTTCCAGGGACGTTTTCTGCGGGCCTTCAGCGAGCACACCGCGGTGTTCTCCGGCGACCCGCTGCAATTGCCGGCGGAGCTGGCCGGCGAAGGCGCCATCCGCCTGGTGCACTTCTGGGACCCGGCTTGCCCGTGCAACGTCGGCAACCAGCAGCACCTGGCCGAACTGATCGAACACTATGGCCCACAGGGCGTGGAGTTCTACTCGGTGCAAAAGGCCGGCAGCCATGGTCAGTTGCCCGCCACCCTGAGCCGCCTGAACATCCTCGACGGCCTGCCCGGCTCGGAACAGATCCCCGCCAGCCCGGCCGTGGCGATCTGGGACCGCAGCGGCAAGCTGGCCTACTTCGGCCCCTACAGCGAGGGCCTGACCTGCAACTCCAGCAACAGCTTCATCGAACCGATTCTCCAGGCCCTGCACGAAGGCCGCACGGTCGACGCCACCCACACCCTGGCGGTGGGCTGTTATTGTCCATGGCCGAACTCGACGGATTGAGGCATTCCTGACTTTTCCAAGACGATGGATGCCCGGCACAGAAGGCCTGTGCTAAATGTTTGCCTTCCCCGCGGTAGGCAATCGCAAAAAGAACAAGGAGTCACCATGAAACGCGCCCTGACCGTACTCGCCGTCCTGATCCTCGCCCTTGCCGCGGGAGGGGGCTGGTACCTGTACAGCAAGCAGCCGTCGCGCCAGGGCCAGGTCGAGCTGGAGCGCCTGCAGGGCTCGGTCACGGTGCGGTACGACGAACGCGGCGTGCCGCATATCCGCGCGGAAAACGAAGCCGACCTGTACCGCGCGCTGGGCTACGTCCATGCCCAGGACCGGCTGTTCCAGATGGAGATCATGCGGCGCCTGGCCCGCGGCGAGCTGGCCGAAGTGCTGGGGCCGAAGCTGCTCGATACCGACAAACTGTTCCGTAGCCTGCGCATCCGCGAGCGCGCCGAAAGCTACGTCGCCGGGCTCGACCGCCAGTCCCCGGCCTGGAAGGGCCTGCAAGCCTATCTGGACGGGATCAACCAATATCAGAACACGCACCCGCAACCGATCGAATTCGACGTCCTGGGCATTCCCAAGCGCTCCTTCACCGCCGAAGACAGCATCAGCGTCGCCGGCTACATGGCCTACAGCTTCGCCGCGGCCTTCCGTACCGAGCCGCTGCTGACCTATGTGCGCGACCAGCTCGGCAGCGACTACCTGAAAGTCTTCGACCTCGACTGGCAACCCAAGGGCGTCCTGGCCAAGGGCCGCACCCCGCAGGCACCCAGCCTTGCTGCCAGCGACTGGCAGGACCTGGGTGCCATCGCCCGGCTGAGCGAAGAGGCCCTGGCCGACGCCGGCCTGCCGCAATTCGAGGGCAGCAACGCCTGGGCGGTCTCCGGCAGCCGCACCAAGAGCGGCAAGCCGCTGCTGGCCGGCGACCCGCACATCCGCTTCGCGGTGCCGTCGGTCTGGTACGAGGCGCAACTGTCGGCGCCGGGCTTCGAACTCTACGGCCATCACCAGGCGCTGGTGCCCTTCGCCTTTCTCGGTCACAACCTGGACTTCGGCTGGAGCCTGACGATGTTCCAGAACGACGACCTCGACCTGATCGCCGAGAAGGTCAACCCGAACAACTCCAACCAGGTCTGGTACCGCGGCAAGTGGGTCGACCTGGTCACCAGCGAGCAGCAGATCGCGGTCAAGGGCCAGCCGCCGGTCACCCAGATCCTGCGCCAGTCGCCCCACGGGCCGATCGTCAACGACGTGCTCGGGGCCAACGCCGGCAAGACGCCGATCGCCATGTGGTGGGCGTTCCTGGAGACGCCGAACCCGATCCTCGACGGCTTCTACCAGCTCAACCGCGCCGACACCCTGGCCAAGGCCCGCAGCGCCGCGGCCAAGGTCCAGGCGCCGGGCTTGAACATCGTCTGGGCCAACGCCAAGGGCGACATCGGCTGGTGGGCCGCGGCGCTGCTGCCCAAACGCCCGACCGGAGCCAAGGCCGCGTTCATCCTCGACGGCAGCACCTCGCTGGCGGACAAGGACGGCTTCTACCCGTTCAGCGCCAACCCGCAGGAAGAAAACCCGGCGCGCGGCTATATCGTCTCGGCCAACTTCCAGCCGCTCTCGCCCACCGGCATGGAGATCCCCGGCTACTACAACCTCGCCGACCGCGGCCAGCAACTGGACCGCCAGCTCAGCGACAAGAGCGTGAAATGGGATCTCGAAACCAGCCAGAAACTCCAGCTGGGCACCGTCACCGCCTACGGCCCGCGCCTGCTGGCACCCTTGCTGCCGGTGCTGCGCGAGGTGGTCAGCGACCCGCAGGAGCTCAAGCTGGTGGAACAACTGGCGCAGTGGAAAGGCGACTATCCGCTGGATTCGACCAGCGCCACCCTGTTCAACCAGTTCCTCTTCGACCTCACCGACGCGGCTTTCCACGACGAGCTGGGCGACGCCTTCTTCGACACCCTGCTGACCACCCGGGTGATCGACGCCGCCCTGCCGCGGCTGGCCGCTTCCGCCGACTCGCCGTGGTGGGACAACCGCAACACCCTGGGCAAGGAAACCCGCGCCGACACGGTCAAGGCCGCCTGGTGCGCCAGCCTCGCCCACCTCAAGGCGACCTTCGGCGACGATTCGACAAGATGGCTCTGGGGCCAGGCGCATACCCTGACCCACGGCCACCCGCTGGGCCTGCAAAAGCCCCTGGACCGGGTGTTCAACGTCGGCCCGTTCGCCGCGCCGGGTACCCACGAAGTACCGAACAACCAGTCGGCGAAGATCGGCCCAGCGCCCTGGCCGGTGACCTACGGCCCTTCGACCCGGCGCCTGATCGACTTCGCCGACCCGGCCCACAGCCTGACCATCAACCCGGTCGGGCAAAGCGGCGTACCGTTCGACAAGCATTACCAGGACCAGGCCGAGGCCTACATCGAAGGGGTGTACCAGCAGGCGCACTTCAGCGAGGAAGAAGTCACGGCCAATACCCACAGCACCCTGAAGCTGCTGCCGGCGCGGGCGGCGCAATAAACGCCTCGCATCTGTAGGAGCCAGCTTGCTGGCGATGCGGGCACCGCGTTGTATCAGGTACAACGCTATCGCGAGCAAGCTCGCTCCTACAGGGGCTCGCATATGCCGTCAGAGCTGGCGCCTGAGCTTGCCCGGGGCTTCGCCGTAGGCCTGCTTGAACTTCTTGCTGAAGGCCGCCAGGGACTGGTAGCCAACCTGGTCGGCGATCTCGCTCAAACTCAAGTGCGAATGCCTGAGCAAACCGAATGCCCGCTCCATGCGGACCTGGGTCAGCAGCGCCCAGGGCGACACCCCGGCCACCCGCACGAACGCCCGCATGAAGGTCGCCCGGGACATCGCCGCGGCCTGGGCCAGGCTGTCGATGGTCCACTCGTGGGCGGGGTCGGCGAGCATTGCCTGCCAGGCACGCCCCAGGCGTTTGTCGCCGAGTAAGGCCAAGGCGCCGCTGCCCGGCGCCGCGCTGGCCAGGTATGCCCGCAGCATCAGGGTGAAGAGCGCCGACGACAGCGCATCCAGCAAGAATCGGGCACCGGCCTGGTCGCCATCGGCCTCGCCACGCAACAGGCCCACCAGCGCCGCCAGCGGCCCTTGATCGGGCAGGGCCGAGCCTGGAATCAGCAGGTACGGCGGCAAGGCGCCGAACAGCAGCGAGGCGCGGTTGTAGAAAAAACGCCCGCAGAGCATGTCCAGCTCGACCTGCGGGCCGCCCAGCCGATGCACCGGCAGCAACCCGCGCTCCTCCACCCTCGGCGTGCCGGCCGCCACCCGTTGGCCCGGGCTCAGGAAGACATGGGGCGCACCCTCCGGCAGCAGCAGGATGTCCCCGGCTTGCAGCCGCAGGTACTGGCCGTCGGGCAGCGCAACCCGGCAATGCCCCGCCAGGACGATGTGGTACGGCGCCATGCCCAGCGCCTCCTGAGGATGCTCCAGGGCCCAGTCGCCCTGAAACTGGCAGCGCAGGTCGAGGCTGCCGCGGACATTGGCCAGGGCGATGAGGGTATCGATCGAATTCATTTGAGCGCATCGCGTCGGTAAGTGAGCGGATCGGACAAACCCGGAGCTCCAGGATGGTCAAGACTGTAGGTGTCGCGACAGTACACCCCCATCCCCTTCTGGAGTGAATGCCATGTTCAACAATTGGTCCGAGCTGTTGCCCACCGTCAAGAAAGCCTTCGGCTCCCTGGGCAAGAGCAACCCGAAAATGGTCCAGGCCTATATGGCCCTGGGCGAAGCGGCAGCCGAGAACGACGTGCTCGATGCCAAGACCCGCGAGCTGATTTCCATCGCCGTGGCCATCACCACCCGCTGCGACGGCTGCATCGGCGTGCACACCGATGCCGCGATCAAGGCCGGGGCCACCCGCGAAGAGGTGGCGGCGACCCTGGCCACCGCCATTTCGCTGAATGCCGGCGCGGCCTATATCTATTCGCTGCGCACCCTGGAGGCCTACGACACGCTGAAAAGCTGAGGCGCTCCCCAGAAACGACATCGCCCCGGAGTCGGGGCGATGTTCGTTGTTACTGTCGGCTGTCAGGCCGCTTCCGGGGCCTGGGCACGGCGCACGTCCGGCTGTTTCCAGGAATCGGCCGCAGCCTCTTCGATGGCCAGCTGGATCGCACGTCTGCGGCGCTCTTCGGCCTGGCGGCTGAAGTACCAGACCAGGAAGGTCACCAGCGACACCGCCAGCAGAATCAGACTGGCCACGGCGTTGATCTCGGGTTTCACCCCGAGGCGCACCGCCGAGAACACTTCCATTGGCAAGGTGGTGGAACCCGGGCCGGAAACGAAGCTCGCCAGCACCAGGTCGTCCAGCGACAAGGCGAACGACATCATGCCGCCCGCCGCCAGCGACGGCGCGATCATCGGGATGGTGATCAGGAAGAACACCTTCCACGGCCGCGCGCCCAGGTCCATGGCCGCCTCTTCGATGGACAGGTCCAGCTCGCGCAGGCGCGCCGACACCACCACCGCCACATAGGCCGCGCAGAACGTGGTGTGGGCGATCCAGATGGTGACGATGCCACGCTCCTGGGGCCAGCCGATCATCTGCGCCATGGCCACGAACAGCAGCAACAGCGACAGACCGGTGATCACCTCAGGCATCACCAGCGGCGCAGTGACCAAACCGCCGAACAGGGTGCGACCCTTGAAACGGGTGATACGGGTCAGTACGAAGGCCGCCAGGGTGCCCAGGGCCACCGCGGCAATCGCCGTGTAGCAGGCGATCTCCAGGGAACGCACCACCGAGCCCATCAATTGCGAGTTGTCGAGCAGGCCGACGTACCACTTCACCGACCAACCGCCCCAGACTGTCACCAGCTTGGAGGCGTTGAACGAGTAGATCACCAGGATCAGCATCGGCAGGTAGATGAACGTCAGCCCGAGCACCAGCATCAGGTTGGAGAAACTGAAGCGCTTCATTCCTTGCCCTCCATTTCTTTGGCCTGACTGCGGTTGAAGAGGATGATCGGCACAATCAGGATCGCCAGCATCACCACTGCCAGGGCCGAAGCCACCGGCCAGTCACGGTTGTTGAAGAACTCTTGCCAGAGCACTTTACCGATCATCAGGGTTTCCGGACCGCCGAGCAGTTCAGGAATCACGAACTCGCCCACCACCGGGATGAACACCAGCATGCAGCCGGCGATGATGCCGTTCTTGGACAGCGGCACGGTGATTTTCCAGAAGCTGTTGAAGGTGCTCGAACCCAGGTCCGAGGCGGCTTCCAGCAGGCTGGTATCGTGCTTCACCAGGTTGGCGTAGAGCGGCAGGACCATGAACGGCAGGTAGGAATAGACCACGCCGATATAGACCGCCAGGTTGGTATTGAGGATCTGCAGCGGTTCGCTGATCCAGCCCATGCTCATGAGGAAGCCGTTGAGCAGGCCGTTGTTGCTGAGGATGCCCATCCAGGCGTAGACGCGGATCAGGATCGCGGTCCAGGTCGGCATCATGATCAGCAGCACCAGCACGGTCTGCATCTCTTTACGGGCGCTGGCGATGGCATAGGCCATCGGGTAGCCGATCAACAGGCACAGCAGCGTGCTGAAGAAGGCCATTTTCAGCGAGCCGAGGTAGGCGGCGATGTACAGCTCGTCGTCGCCGAGCATCGCGTAGTTGCCCAGGTTGAGCAGCACTTGCAGCTTCTGGTCGACGAAGCTGTAGATCTCGGTGTACGGCGGAATGGCCACGTCGGCTTCGGCGAAGCTGATCTTCAGGACGATGAAGAACGGCAGCATGAAGAACAGGAACAGCCAGATGAACGGGACCCCGATGACCAACTGACGGCCACCGGGAATTATTCGATTGAGGCGGCGCTTGAGCTTTCGCATGTTCATGAGCGCAGTACCACGCCGCTGTCATCTTCCCACCACACGTACACCTGGTCGCCCCAGGTCGGACGCGCGCCGCGACGCTCGGCGTTGGCCACGAACGACTGCACCAGCTTGCCGCTCGGCAGTTCGACATAGAACACCGAATGCCCGCCCAGATAGGCGATGTCGTGCACCTTGCCGCTCGACCAGTTGTACTCGCACGTCGGCATGTCCGGGGTCACCAGGAGTTTTTCCGGGCGGATGGCGTAGGTCACCGACTTGTCCTGCACCGAGGTGCTGATGCCGTGACCGACGTAGATATTACGGTCCAGATCCTTGCAGGTGATGGTCGCGTGGCCTTCGGCATCGTCGATCACTTCGCCCTCGAAGATGTTGACGTTGCCGATGAACTCGCAGACCAGGCGGCTGGTCGGGGTTTCGTAGATGTCGATCGGGCTGCCGATCTGGGCGATCCAGCCCAGGTGCATGATGGCGATGCGTTCGGCCATGGTCATGGCCTCTTCCTGGTCGTGGGTCACCATCACGCAGGTCACGCCGACGCGCTCGATGATCTCCACCAGTTCCAACTGCATCTGCGAGCGCAGCTTTTTATCCAGGGCGCCCATGGGTTCGTCGAGCAGCAGCAACTTCGGGCGCTTGGCCAGGGAGCGGGCCAGGGCCACGCGCTGGCGCTGGCCGCCGGACAGCTGGTGCGGCTTGCGCTTGGCGTACTGGCTCATCTGCACCAGCTTGAGCATCTCGGTCACCCGGGCATCGATCTCGGCCTTGGGGATCTTGTCCTGCTGCAAACCGAAAGCAATGTTCTGCGCCACGGTCATGTGCGGGAACAGCGCATAGGACTGGAACATCATGTTGATCGGCCGCTCGTAGGGCGGCATGTCGGTGATGTCCACACCGTCCAGGTAGATACGCCCCTCCGTGGGCCGCTCGAAGCCTGCGAGCATGCGCAGCAGGGTGGACTTGCCCGAACCCGAGCCGCCGAGCAGGGCGAAAATCTCGCCTTTCTTGATTTCCAGGGACACGTCGTCCACGGCAATCGTCTCGTCGAACTTCTTCGTGACCCGGTCGATTTTGACCAGCACCTGCTTCGGTGTCTGGTCGCCCTCGAGGGCTTTCTTGTAGGCGCCGGAGGCAACTGCCATTTACGAAACTCCCAGAAAAAAAGAGTGCGGTTCGCCCGAGGCGGGCGAACCCAGGATAGCTAGAGCTTTAAGCCTTACTTGCCCGTCTTGACCTTGGTCCAGCTACGGGTCATCAAACGTTGCACTTTCGGGGGTAGCTCGAAGTTGACGAATGTCCTGTCGAGAACCGCCTGCGGTGGGTAAACCGCTTCGTCGGTGCGTATCGATTGCTCCATCAGTTTGTCCGACCCCGGGTTAGGGTTGGCGTAGCCGACGTAATCGCTGACCTGGGCGATCACCTCAGGTTGCAGCAAATAGTTGATGAAGGCATGGGCTTCCTTGACGTTGGTGGCATCCTTGGGGATCGCCAGCACGTCAAACCACAGGTTGCCGCCTTCTTTCGGAATCGCGTAGGCGATGTTTACGCCCTTGCCCGCCTCGGCCGCGCGGGCCTTGGCCTGGAACACATCGCCGGAGAAGCCGGCGGCCACGCAGATATTGCCGTTGGCCAGGTCCGAGATGTATTTGGAGGAATGGAAGTAGGTCACGTAGGGCCGCACTTTGAGCAGCTTCTCTTCGGCCTTCTTGTAGTCGGCCGGGTCGGTACTATTGGGGTTCAGCCCCATGTAGTTGAGCACTGCCGGCAGCATTTCGTCCGCCGAGTCCATGAACGACACGCCGCAGGTGGCGAGTTTCTTCATGTTTTCCGGCTCGAACAACACCGCCCAGGAATCAATATGGTCGACGCCCAGCACTTCCTTCACTTTATCGACGTTGTAACCGATGCCGTTGGTGCCCCACAGGTACGGCACGGCGTACTGGTTGCCCGGGTCGTTCTTTTCCAGGCGCTTGAGCAACGCCGGGTCAAGGTTTGAATAGTTGGTCAGCAAAGACTTGTCGAGCTTCTGGAACGCCCCGGCCTTGATCTGCTTGCCCAGGAAGTGGTTGGACGGCACCACCACGTCGTAACCGGTACGCCCGGCGAGCAACTTGCCTTCCAGGGTTTCGTTGGAGTCGAACACGTCGTACAGCGGCTTGATGCCCGTGGCTTTTTCAAAGTCGGCCAATGTGCTCTGACCGATGTAGTCAGACCAGTTATAAATATGCACGGTCGGCGCGGCATAGGCGCTGACGGCCAGCGTCAGTCCGGCACCCACCAGCATGGCTTTGCGAAATAAAGAAATAGGCAAGTGGAGGTCCTCTCAATAATTGGGCCTGAGTTGCTCGCGTTACATGACAGCCACTGGCCGCCCGGCAACAAAACCGGCGCGCAACTTACCCTCGATAAACCGATCCGGCAAAACTTTCTGTCATTTAATTGCTGCAAGGACCTGTAGCCGCCGCCGTGAGGCTGCAATCGACACCGCTGCCTCGAACAGTGCCTGGCCCTTTTCAGGGCCATCGCCGCCAGGAACAGCGGCTACAGGTTTGCCTTACTTACCGGATTTGATCTTGGTCCAGCTGCGAGTCAGGATCCGCTGGGTCGCCGCCGGCAAGTCGGCAATGGCGTACAGCTTGGCCTGCACGTCGGCAGGTGGGTAGATGCCCGGGTCGGCGGTGATGTCTTTATCGACCAGCGCTGTTGCAGCCGCGTTACCGTTCGGGAAACGCACGGCGTTGGTGATTTCCGCCATGATTTCCGGCTTCTGCAGGAAGGTCATGAACTTGTAGGCGCCTTCGACGTTTTCCGCATCCTTGGGGATCGCGACCATGTCGTAGAAGCTGCCGGCGCCTTCTTTCGGAATGTTGTAGCTGACCTTGACCTTGTCGCCGGCTTCGGCGGCGCGCGCCTTGGCCTGGTAGACGTCGCCCGAGTAACCGACGGCTACGCAGATGTTGCCGTTGGCCAGGTCAGAGATGTACTTGGAGGAGTGGAAGTAGCCGATCGAAGGACGGATCTTCAGGAACAGCGCTTCGGCCTCGGCCAGTTGCTTCTTATCCTGGCTGTCGGTCGGGTAGCCGAGGTAATGCAGGGCCACCGGAATCATTTCGGTTGGCGAATCGAGGAAGCTGATACCGCACGACTTCAACTTGGCTGCGTTCTCCGGCTTGAACAGCAGGTCCCAGGAGTTGGTCGGCGCATCGGCGCCCAGTGCGGCTTTGACTTTCTCGGCGTTGAAGCCGATACCGATCGAACCCCACATATAAGGGAAGGCATGCTGGTTACCCGGGTCGCTGACCGACACGGCCTTGAGCAGCGATTCATTGAGGTTTTTCCAGTTAGGCAGCTTGGACTTGTCCAGCTCCTGATAGACGCCGGCCTTGATCTGTTTGGCCAGGAAGTTGTTCGACGGTACGACGATGTCGTAACCGGACTTGCCCGCCAGCAACTTGGCTTCAAGCGTTTCGTTACTGTCGAACACGTCGTAGACGACCTTGATGCCCGACTCCGCTTCAAACTTCTTGATGGTGTCCGGCGCAATGTAGTCGGACCAGTTGTAAACGTGCAGCACCTTATCGTCCGCCTGCGCTGCCGCCGCCATCACGCCCATCAGGGACATGGCGAGGAGGGTCTTGCCAGCTATCTTCATACCTAATGCCTTCATGCGTAATGCTCCAATTATTCTTTTTAACCTTGTGTTCAGCGACCGGTTGCCGGGCAACTAAAAACAGGCGGTAGTCTGGCAAGTTCCAAGGCAGGCTTTCAAGAAAAGACCCATCCTTCATGACCGCCCCGAGCGAAGTACCGCAGGGTACTCCGCTCAGAGCCTAGCACTTAGCCTTGCAGCGCACTCAGGGTCAGGTCCAGGCACTTGCGCGCCTTGCTCACCAGCTCGTCGATCTCTTCCTTACTGATGACCAGCGGCGGCGCGATGATCATGGTGTCGCCCACGGCACGCATGATCAGGCCATTGTCGAAGCAGAACTGCCGGCAGATCATGCCCACGCCTTTTCCGACATAACGCGCCCGGGTAGCCTTGTCCTGAACCAGCTCGATGGCGCCCAACAGGCCGACTCCGCGAACCTCGCCCACCAACGGGTGATCGTTCAGTTCCCGCAGACGCTTCTGCAAATAGGGTGCCGTTTCTGCCTGGACGCGCTCGATAATTTTCTCTTCGCGCAGGATGCGGATGTTTTCCAGGGCCACGGCGGCGGCCACCGGATGCCCGGAATAGGTGAAACCGTGGTTGAAGTCGCCGCCCTCGTTGAGCACCGCCACCACTTCGTCGCGCACGACCAGGCCACCCATGGGGATGTAGCCGGAGGTCAGGCCCTTGGCGATGGTCATCATGTCCGGCTTGAGGTCGTAGAAATCGCTACCGAACCACTCACCCGTGCGCCCGAAACCGCAGATCACCTCGTCGGCGACGAACAGAATGTCGTACTTGGCGAGGATCTCCTTGATCCGCGGCCAGTAGCTTTGCGGCGGCACGATCACCCCGCCCGCGCCCTGGATCGGCTCGGCGATAAAGGCACCGACGTTATCGACGCCGACTTCGAGAATCTTCTCTTCCAGCTGGTTGGCCGCCCAGATACCGAACTCTTCCGGGGTCATGTCGCCGCCTTCGCCAAACCAGTAAGGCTGCGGGATATGCACGATGCCCGGGATCGGCAGGTCGCCCTGTTCGTGCATGTAGGTCATGCCGCCCAGGCTCGCGCCGGCCACGGTGGAGCCGTGGTAACCGTTGACGCGGCTGATGATGGTTTTCTTCTTCGGCTGGCCCTTGACCGCCCAGTAGTGGCGGACCATGCGCAGCATGGTGTCGTTACCTTCGGAACCGGAACCGGTGAAGAACACATGGTTCATGCCCTTCGGCGCGACATCGGCGATCGCCTTGGCCAGCTCCAGCGCCGGCGGGTGGGCGGTCTGGAAGAACAGGTTGTAATAAGGCAGCTCGCGCATCTGCTTGCTGGCGGCCTCGGCCAGCTCCTCGCGACCGTAGCCGACAGCCACGCACCACAGGCCGGCCATGCCGTCGAGGATCTTGTTGCCCTCGCTGTCCCAGAGATAAACGCCCTCGGCGTTGGTGATGATTCGCGGGCCCTTCTCCTTCAATTGCTTGAAGTCGCTGAACGGCGCCAGGTGATGCTCGTTGCTGAGGGTTTGCCACTCACGGGTTTGCGGGTTGTTGCTGGTCATTGGAACTCTCCTAGTTTTCCGGTGAGAGCGCCGCCGGTCAGGGCGGCGCCCCGCGCATCAGACGGCGAAGAGCAGGAACTCGCGCTCCCACGAACTGATGACGCGCTTGAAGTTTTCATGCTCGGCCCGCTTGACCGCGACGTAGCCAGTGATGAATTTCTTGCCCAGGTATTTCTCGATGGTCTTGCTGTTTTCCATGCGCTCCAGGGCGTCCTCGATGGTCAACGGCAAGCGCAGGTTGCGTCGCTCGTAACCACGACCAACCACCGGAGCACTCGGGTTATGGCCTTCGACCATGCCGATGAAGCCGCATAGCAGGCTCGCGGCGATGGCCAGGTATGGGTTGGCGTCGGCGCCCGGCAGGCGGTTTTCCACCCGACGGTTCTGCGGCCCGGCATCCGGTACGCGCAGGCCCACGGTACGGTTCTCCTCGCCCCACTCCACGTTCACCGGCGCCGAGGTGTCCGGCAGGAAGCGGCGGAACGAGTTGACGTTCGGCGCGAACAGCGGCAGCAGCTCGGGGATGAACTTCTGCAGGCCGCCGATGTGGTTGAGGAACAGTTGGCTCATGGTCCCGTCGTCATTGGAGAAGACGTTCTTGCCGGTCTCGATGTCGATGATGCTCTGGTGCAGGTGCATGGCGCTGCCCGGCTCGCCGGTCATCGGCTTGGCCATGAAGGTAGCGGCCACGTCGTGCTTGAGCGCGGCTTCACGCATGGTGCGCTTGAACACCAGGATCTGGTCGGCCAGGGACAGTGCGTCACCATGACGGAAGTTGATTTCCATCTGCGCCGTGCCGTCTTCGTGGATCAGCGTGTCGAGGTCCAGCTCCTGCAACTCGCACCAGTCGTAGACGTCCTCGAACAGCGGGTCGAATTCGTTGGCGGCTTCGATGGAGAACGACTGGCGACCGGTTTCCGGGCGACCGGAGCGGCCGACCGGCGGCTGCAGCGGGTAGTCCGGGTCGTCGCTGCGCTTGGTCAGGTAGAACTCCATTTCCGGCGCCACGATCGGCTGCCAGCCGTGGTCGGCGTAGAGTTTCAGGACCTTCTTGAGCACGTTGCGCGGCGACAGCTCGATCGGGTTGCCCTGCTTGTCGTAGGTGTCGTGGATCACCTGGGCGGTCGGCTCGATGGCCCACGGCACCATGAACACCGCGTTCTGGTCCGGGCGGCAGACCATGTCGATGTCGGCCGGGTCCAGCAGTTCGTAATAGATGTCGTCTTCGACATAGTCGCCGGTAACCGTCTGCAGCAGCACGCTCTCGGGCAGCCGCATGCCTTTCTCGGCGATGAACTTGTTGGTCGGCGAGATCTTGCCCCGGGTGATCCCGGTCAGGTCGCCAATCATGCATTCGACTTCTGTGATCTTGTGGTCTTTCAACCAATCGGTGAGCTGGTCGAGGTTGTTACTCATAAATGCCTCTAGGCGTGAGTTTCCTGGCTCTTATAAGCCAGGGATGTTTGACGCGTTGGCGCCGCGTGGTAGTGCCCGCTCGCGAAAAGCATCGCCAGATGCCTGGAAAGCGACAAGACCGGGAGCGTAAGAGCTTACCTGCCCTGGCGAGCGCCGTCGCATTCCTGCTGCATGCGCAGAAGCGGCGGCAATCCCCCGTGCGCCGACGGGACCGTGGCAGAGCAAAAATGCGGTTCTGGAGGGCGAGGCGGTAAAGAAGATGTCGTCCAGACCGTCCAGAATATCGGACGGGAACGGGTGGATCATGGACACGCCCCTGGCTGCTGTTGCCACTGCGCGAGCGGACTTGTCGGCAACGATGGGACAAGCATGCAGACCGATCTGCCTGGAGCAGGCGGTGATGCCGATTAACGGCAGGCGAGACATGAAACACCCCGGTATTATTGCTGTTATGGGTTTGATTCGAGCTTAGCCTTGTTCATTTTTTTACACAACACCCCCGTAAAAAATACAACACGGCCCGCTCAAGCCTGCGGCAACCAAGGCCTGCACAGCCTTAAAAGCGCCCCAAAAATGCCCTGCGAGCGCTTTTTTAGGGCAAAAAAGGCCTCGCTTGACTTCGGCATGCCGTTCGGGTTGACTGAAACCTGAAAAGATCAATGATTGATATTTTTAACAACGGTTATTTTTAATAACAAAGGTGTTGCATCATGTCGGTACCCCCGCGTGCCGTTCAGCTTAACGAAGCGAACGCGTTCCTTAAGGATCATCCTGAGGTTCTGTACGTAGACCTTCTAATTGCGGATATGAATGGTGTGGTGCGCGGCAAGCGCATCGAACGCACCAGCCTCCACAAGGTTTACGAGAAGGGCATTAACCTGCCTGCCTCTTTATTTGCCCTGGATATCAACGGCTCGACGGTGGAAAGCACCGGCCTGGGTCTGGACATCGGCGATGCCGACCGGATCTGCTATCCAATCCCCGACACCCTGTGCAATGAACCCTGGCAAAAGCGCCCGACCGCGCAACTGCTGATGACCATGCACGAACTCGAAGGCGATCCTTTCTTCGCCGACCCTCGCGAAGTACTGCGCCAGGTCGTGACCAAGTTCGACGAACTCGGCCTGACCATCTGCGCCGCGTTCGAGCTGGAGTTCTACCTGATCGACCAGGAGAACGTGAACGGCCGGCCACAGCCGCCACGCTCGCCGATCTCCGGCAAGCGCCCGCATTCGACCCAGGTCTACCTGATCGACGACCTCGACGAATACGTCGACTGCCTGCAGGACATTCTCGAAGGCGCGAAAGAACAAGGCATCCCCGCCGACGCCATCGTCAAGGAAAGCGCCCCGGCGCAGTTCGAAGTGAACCTGCACCACGTTGCCGACCCGATCAAAGCCTGCGACTACGCGGTACTGCTCAAGCGCCTGATCAAGAACATCGCCTACGACCATGAGATGGACACCACCTTCATGGCCAAGCCTTACCCAGGCCAGGCGGGCAATGGCCTGCACGTCCATATTTCGGTCCTGGACAAAGACGGCAAGAATATTTTTGCCAGCGAGGATCCCGAGCAGAACGCCGCACTGCGTCACGCGATCGGCGGTGTGCTCGAGACCCTACCGGCGCAGATGGCCTTCCTCTGCCCGAACGTCAACTCCTACCGTCGTTTCGGCGCGCAGTTCTACGTACCGAACTCGCCGAGCTGGGGCCTGGACAACCGCACCGTGGCCCTGCGCGTGCCGACCGGGTCGGCCGATGCAGTCCGCCTGGAGCACCGCGTGGCCGGCGCCGACGCCAACCCGTACCTGTTGATGGCTTCGGTCCTGGCGGGCGTGCACCACGGCCTGACCAACAAGATCGAGCCACCGGCCCCGACCGAAGGCAACAGCTACGAGCAGAACGAGCAAAGCCTGCCGAACAACCTGCGCGACGCGTTGCGCGAGCTGGACGACAGCGAAGTCATGGCCAAGTACATCGACCCGAAATACATCGATATCTTCGTGGCCTGTAAAGAGAGCGAGCTGGAAGAGTTCGAACACTCCATCTCCGACCTCGAGTACAACTGGTACCTGCATACCGTGTAAGCGGTTGCCACTAAAAAAACGCCACGGGCCGCACAAGCCTGTGGCGTTTTTTTATGGCCGCCTTCCGGCGGATCGCGGGCAAGCCTCGCTCCTACAGAAGCAACGCAAACCTTGTAGGAGCGAGGCTTGCCCGCGAAGGCGTCCTGGCAGACAACGCACAACACGCCTCGTACAATGCCCGCTGCCCTGTGAGGAGACCGTAATGACCCGCCCCGCCCCCCTTCGCAAACCCCGCGCGCGCAGCCAGGCCCGGATCGACTCGATACTCGACGCCGCCCGCACCCTGCTCGCCGCCGAGGGCGTGGCCAGCCTGTCGATCTACAGCGTGGCCGAACGCGCGGACATCCCGCCCTCCTCGGTCTATCACTTCTTCGCCAGCGTTCCTGCCCTGCTCGAGGCCCTGACCGCCGACGTTCACGCGGCGTTCCGCGCCTGCCTGCAAGAGCCCATCGAGCACGCCTCGCTGCGCGACTGGCGCGACCTGTCGCGCCTGGTCGAACAGCGCATGCTGGAGATCTACAGCGACGACGCCGCAGCTCGCCAACTGATCCTCGCCCAGCACGGCCTCACCGAGGTCACCCAGGCCGACCGCCAGCACGACATCGAACTGGGCGACCTGATGCACAAGCTGTTCGACCAGCACTTCCAACTGCCGGCGCTGCCCGAGGATGTCGATGTGTTCGCCCTGGCCATGGAGCTGGGCGACCGTGTCTACGCACGCTCGGTGCAGCAGCACGGGCAGATCACCGGGCGCATGGCCGAGGAAGGCATGCGCGTGTTCGACGCCTACCTGGGGCTGTACCTGCCGCCCTACCTGCCCAAGCGCGAGCTGCCGCGGGCGGGCTGATACCCCATCGCGAGCTTGCTCGCGATAACGGCCTCGACCTCTCCACGCCACTCACTCCAAACGCCATCCCACCCCAACAAAAAGCCCCGAAGGGCTCGCGCCGTCCGGGGCCGGTTGTCGCGCACCGATCACAACTTGGCGATCGACACCTCGGTGGACTTCACGAACGCGATCACTTCGCTGCCGATCGCCAGCTCCAGCTCGCGGACCGAACGGGTGGTGATCACCGACGTGACAATGCCAGAGGCGGTCTGTACATCGATTTCCGACAGCACGTCGCCTTCGACGATTTCCTTGATGGTGCCTTTGAACTGGTTGCGAACGTTGATGGCCTTGATAGTCATGGTGTTGATTCCTGTCGTGGTAGAGGGTGTGAGGTTGTTACTGCGCCCAACGCAATTGCGTGGGCAAGGGTGAAACGGGTTCCGGCTCGGGTGGCGACCCGGGCAGCGACAACACGCGGTTGAGGACTTCGGCTTCCAGCGCGGCCAGGCGATGGGAGCCCCGCACCCGCGGACGCGGCAGCTCCACCAGCAAGTCGAGACCGACCTCGCCTTCTTCGATCAGGATCACCCGATCGGCCACCGCCACCGCTTCGCTGACATCGTGGGTGACCAGCAGGACGGTGAAGCCATGCTGCTGCCACAGGCGCTCGATCAACTGCTGCATCTCGATCCGGGTCAGGGCATCCAGCGCGCCCAGCGGCTCGTCCAGCAGCAACAGGCGCGGCTGGTGAATCAGCGCTCGGGCCAGGGCCACCCGCTGCTTCTGGCCGCCGGACAAAGCCGCTGGCCACTCGTTGGCGCGATCGGCCAGGCCGACCGCTTCCAGGGCTTCCAGGGCCTGCGCGCGCCAGTTGCCCTTGAGGCCCAGGCCAACGTTGTCGATGACTTTCTTCCAGGGCAGCAGGCGCGCCTCCTGGAACATCAGGCGAGTGTCCTCGATGGCCTCGCTCAGCGGCGCGGCGCCGGCCAGCAGCTCCCCACCAGTGGGCTTGTCGAGGCCTGCCAGCAAGCGCAGCAAGGTACTCTTGCCGCAGCCGCTACGGCCGACCACCGCAACGAATTGCCCGGCCGGGATATGCAGGTCGATCTCGCGCAGCACCTGGCGCGAACCAAAGGTCTTTTGCAGTTTGCGCACCGCCAGCGGAATACCGCGCAGCAGGCGTGGAGGTTGTTGAGCCGTCATTGCGCACCGCCCTTGGCCACTTGATAGGCCGGATGCCAGCGCAGCCAGGCGCGTTCCAGGCCCCGTGCGGCGAGGTCAGCCAGTTTGCCGAGTACGGCGTACATGACGATGGCCAGCACCACCACGTCGGTCTGCAGGAATTCCCGGGCGTTCATCGCCAGGTAACCGATGCCGGAGCTGGCCGAAATGGTTTCCGCGACGATCAGCGTCAGCCACATGAAGCCCAGGGCGAACCGCACGCCCACCAGGATCGACGGCAAGGCGCCGGGCAGGATCACCTGGCGGAACAGGGCAAAACCGCTCAGGCCATAACTGCGCGCCATCTCCACCAGCGCCGGATCGACGTTGCGGATGCCGTGATAGGTGTTCAGGTAGATCGGGAACAGCGTGCCCAGGGCCACCAGGAAAATCTTCGCCGACTCGTCGATGCCGAACCACAGGATCACCAGGGGAATCAGCGCCAGGTGCGGCACGTTACGGATCATCTGCACCGAGCTGTCCAGCAGGCGTTCGCCCCACTTCGACAGGCCGGTGACGAAACCCAGGGCCAGGCCGATGCCGCCGCCGATCAGGAAACCGATCGCCGCGCGCCAGCCGCTGATGGCCAGGTGAGTCCAGATTTCGCCGCTGCGGACCAGTTCGACCCCAGCGGCGATCACCGCGCTGGGTGCCGGCAGGATGCGCGTCGACAGCCAGCCGGCCGAGACCGACAGCTGCCACACCGCCAGCAGTAGCAGCGGCAGGGCCCAGGGCGCCAGGCGATGCAGCAAGGTTTGTCTATTCATGGCCACGCCTCAGCTCTGGGACGCAGCTTTGGGGAGGATGTCGTTGGCGACCATTTCGCCGAACGGGCTGACGTACCCGGCCCCCTTGGGCAGCTCGGGACGTTCGATATCCAGGTGCGGGAACAGCAACTCGGCCACTCGATACGACTCTTCCAGGTGCGGATAACCGGAGAAGATAAAGGTGTCGATACCGAGGTCCGCGTACTCCTTCATCCGCGCCGCCACGGTCGGACCATCGCCGACCAGCGCGGTGCCCGCGCCGCCGCGTACCAGGCCGACGCCGGCCCAGAGGTTGGGGCTGACTTCCAATTTGTCGCGGCGCCCGCCATGCAAGGCCGCCATGCGTTGCTGGCCGACCGAGTCGAAACGCGCCAGGGACGCCTGGGCCCGGGCGATGGTGTCATCGTCCAGATGGGAAATCAGGCGTTCGGCCGCTTGCCAGGCTTCGGCGTTGGTTTCGCGCACGATCACGTGCAGGCGAATGCCGAAGCGCACGCTGCGCCCCTGCTTGGCGGCCTTGGCCCGGACCTGCTCGATCTTCTCGGCCACCGCGGCCGGCGGTTCGCCCCAGGTCAGGACCATCTCCACCTGCTCGGCGGCCAGGTCCTGCGCGGCCTCCGAAGAGCCGCCGAAATACAGCGGCGGACGCGGTTGCTGGATCGGCGGATAGAGCAGCTTGGCGCCCTTCACGCTGATGTGCTGGCCGTCGTAGTCGACGGTTTCGCCTTCCAGCACACGACGCCAGATGCGGGTGAACTCCACCGACGCCTGGTAGCGCTCTTCGTGACTGAGGAACAGGCCGTCGCCGGCCAGTTCGTCCGGATCGCCGCCGGTCACCAGGTTGAACAGCGCCCGGCCGCCGGACAAGCGATCCAGGGTCGCCGCCTGACGCGCCGCCACCGTCGGGGAAATGATCCCCGGGCGCAGCGCCACCAGGAACTTCAGGCGCTGGGTCACCGGAATCAGCGAGGCCGCCACCAGCCAGGAGTCCTCGCAGGAACGCCCGGTGGGGATCAGCACGCCGCCGAAACCGAGACGGTCGGCCGCCTGGGCGATCTGTTGCAGGTAACCGTGGTCGACGGCGCGAGCGCCTTCGGCGGTGCCAAGGTAATGGCCGTCGCCGTGGGTAGGCAGGAACCAGAAAATATTGAGGCTCATGGAGTTGTCTCCTAAGGGAATCGAATTACGGCGCTTTGGCAACGGCGGCTGGCGGCGTCCAGATCACGTCTTTGATGCTCAGGGCTTTGGGGATCAGCTTGAGCTGGTGGAAGCTGTCGGCGATTTTCTGTTGGGCCGCCACCACCTCCGGGGTCAGGAACTGCGCGCCATAACCCTGGCGTTTCACCGAGGTCAGGGTGATGTCCGCGGGCAGGCCGAGCAGCGGCGCCACCTGCTGGGTCACCTCATTCGGGTTGGCCTTGGACCATTCACCCACCGCGCGCACTTCTTCCACCAGGGTCTTGATCACCTCGGGGTGCTGCTGCGCATAGGGTTTGGTCGCCAGGTAGAACTGGTGGTTGTCGACGATGCCGCTGCCGTCGCGCAGGGTGCGGGCTTGCAGCTGTTGCTCGGCCGCCGCCTGGTAAGGGTCCCAGATCACCCAGGCATCGACGCTGCCACGCTCGAAAGCGGCGCGGGCATCGGCCGGCGGCAGGAACACGGTCTGGATGTCGCTGTACTTGAGGCCGGCGTCTTCAAGGGCGCGGACCAACAGGTAGTGGACGTTGGAGCCTTTGTTGAGGACGACTTTCTTGCCCTTGAGCTGCGCCACCGATTCGATCGGCGAGCCCTTGGGCACCAGGATCGCTTCGCTGGTCGGCGCCGGCGGCTCGTAGGCCACGTACAGCAGGTCGGCGCCGGCGGCCTGGGCAAACACGGGCGGGGTTTCGCCGGTGACGCCGAAGTCGATCGAGCCGACGTTCAGGCCTTCCAGCAACTGCGGGCCGCCGGGGAATTCCGTCCATTGCACCTGCACGCCCTGCTCCGCCAGGCGCTTCTCCAGCGAACCCTTGGCCTTGAGCAGCACCAGGGTGCCGTACTTCTGATAACCGATACGCAGGGTCTCGGCCGCGTGGGCTTGAACGATGGCGCCGAAGGACACAGCCGCAGCAAGCAGAGCGACCAGACCACGACGCAAAATCACAGGGCGCATGGCGCTCTCCTTTTTGCTGTTGGGTTTTGGCTGCACCTGCTAAGCCGTTAGCGGCTGAGTAAGGTGAGTGATGCAAATTCCGGGTAGGGCTCAAATGCTCCAGCGAGCACTCAACAAACGGTCGTTCAACAGATTCGGGTCCAGCGGCTTGGGACGTCGCGCCATGGCGCTGTGGAACTGCTCCAGCGCCTCGCGCAAACGCTGTTCCAAGGCGGGTGCCAACTGTGCCTGGGCGCTGCCTTCGCCGTAGGCGATCTGGCTGTCCTCGGCGAAGATGCCCTGGAGCATCTCCTGGGCCTTCAAGGCCGACAGCACCGGCTTGAGCGCGTAGTCCACCGCCAACATGTGGGCGATGCTACCGCCCGTGGCCATCGGCAGCACTACCTTGTGATTCAGGGCGCGCTCCGGCAGCAGGTCGAGCAGGGTTTTCAGCGCGCCGGAAAACGATGCCTTGTAGACCGGAGTGGCGATCAGCAGGCCATCGGCCTGTTCGATCTGTTGCAACAGGTCGATCACCATCGGGCTGTCGAAGCGTGCGTGGAGCAGGTCTTCGGCCGGAAAATCCCGTACCTGGTAATCGACCACTTCCACACCTTGTTGCTGCAACCAGCGTTTGGCGTGTTCCAGCAGCACCCCGGAACGGGAGCGTTGGCTAGGACTGCCACCGAGTGAGACGACCAGCATGCAGGGATATCCTTTACGGTGATGGGCGATTCGCGGTTTGCGATCTCGCTGAGCTGAGCAGACCTTAACAGCCTATTTATATATCCATAAATCTTATTTATTCATTTGTTTATTCCACAAATGAATATAAAAATTCAAATTTTCCAGACAAAAAAATAGGCCGTCGAAACGGCCTTAAAACCCCTGCTTTGTGGATGCGATACACGACCTGTAGAGGCGAGGCCGGCCTGCGACAGCGTCATCCGCGATATCGCGCCATGGGCAAGCCTCGCTCCTGCGGTCCGTGGTGTTAACGGTTGGGCTGCGGCGTCAGGCGCAGGTAGGGTTTGACCGCGCGATAGCCCTTGGGGAAACGCTGCTTGATTTCGTCTTCGTCCTTGAGCGACGGCACGATCACCACCTCGTCGCCGTCCTGCCAGTTGGCCGGCGTGGCCACCTTGTAGTTGTCGGTCAGTTGCAGCGAGTCGATCACCCGCAGGATCTCGTGGAAGTTGCGCCCGGTACTGGCCGGATAGGTAATGGTCAGGCGCACCTTCTTGTTCGGGTCGATGACGAACAGCGAACGCACGGTCAGGGTGTCGCTGGCGTTCGGGTGGATCAGGTCGTACAGGTCCGAGACCTTGCGGTCGGCGTCGGCCAGGATCGGGAAATTGACGACGGTGTCCTGGGTTTCGTTGATGTCCTCGATCCAGCGGTGGTGCGAGTCCACCGGGTCCACCGACAGGGCAATGGCTTTCACCCCGCGCTGGGTGAACTGCTCCTTGAGCTTGGCGGTGAACCCCAACTCCGTGGTGCACACCGGGGTGAAGTCCGCCGGATGGGAAAACAGCACGCCCCAGCTGTCGCCGAGCCACTCATGGAAACGAATCTTGCCGGCACTGGAATCCTGTTCGAAGTCGGGGGCGATATCGCCCAGTCTGAGGCTCATGTTGCTGCTCCTGTGAGTGCGTTATGAGCTCTACTCTGCCTGCGCCGAAGGATATTTAAAAAGAATAAATGTCGATTTATCTAGATCGAAAGTGAATATTAAAAATCTCTTCACTGGATTCGCGCGCGCTCAGGGCACACCATCTTCGACAAGGTTCGAGAAGGCCTTGAGTAGCTGTAAAGAGGGGTTTCAGGGAGGACCTGCGGGGGTGGGTCCGACCTGGATGACAACACCTCGCCCGGCATTGCGCCGGGCGAGGTTTTAACGTCGGATTACAACAGCGGAATCGAGTAGCTGACGATCAGACGGTTTTCATCCTGGGAACGCTGGCCCGGGATGTCGTTACGCCACATGGCGTTCTTCCAGGTCAGGCCGAGGTTTTTCAGCGGGCCTTCCGGAATCACGTAGGCCACGGTCAGGTCGCGTTCCCATTCGCTGGCGTTGGTCGCCGAAACGGTACGCTGAGGCAGGACCGAGCCTTCTTTGCCGGTGGTGTCGATGTTGTCGCCACGCAGGTAGATCACACCGGCGGTCAGGCCAGGTACGCCGACCTTGGCGAAATCGTAGGAGTAGCGAGCTTGCCAGGTACGTTCGCCGGCACGGGCGAACTTGGCGATCTGCATGTCGGTGGTCAGGTACGCCGACGAGCCGTCACCCTGGTTCAGCCAAGGGAAGTCGCTGTCGCCGTTACTCACCTGGTAACCGCCACCGAAGGTGTGGCCGTTGACCGAGTACAGGAACAGGCCGCTGATCAGGTTGTTGTCGACCTTGCCCTTGGTGATGCCGGTGCCGTAGTCGCCAGTGGTGTAGTAGGCCGGATCGTGGCCGTTGGCACCGTCGTTGCGGCTGTTGAAGTAGCGCAAGTCAGACTTCAATACGCCCGGGCCGATCGCCCAGTTGTGCAGCAGGCCAACGAAGTGCTGCTTGTAGAAGTCTTGCAGGTTGCCGTAGTAGTACTGAGCCGTCAGATCCTTGGTGATCTTGTAGTCGCCACCACCGTAGATGAACTTGTTGCTATCGCGGCCGGCAGCGGTGTGCGCGTTGGCGCCAGCGATCGACAGTTCTTCGTTGTTGCTCGAGTTACGGCCCTTGGCGTGCTCGATCTGACCACCGACCAGTGTCAGGTCCTTGATGTCGTTCGAGGTGATCTGACCACCCTGGAAGGTCTGCGGCAGCATACGACCGTCGTTGGTCACGATGACCGGCAGTTTTGGCTGCAGGGTGCCCAGCTTCAGTTCGGTTTGCGAGATCTTGGCCTTGGCAGTCAGGCCCAGGCTGGAGTAGTTGTCTACCGCTTCGCCGTTGGACTTGCTTGGGAATACGGTGCCGCCATAGGAAGTAGCGGTAGCGCCGTTGGTGCCGCCGCCCGAATCCAGCTTGATGCCCAGCAGGCCGATGGCGTCGAGACCGAAGCCCACGGTGCCTTCGGTGTAGCCGGAAGTGAAGTTGAGCTGGAAGCCTTGGCCCCACTCTTCTTGCTTGCTCTGCGCACCGGACGCTTTGGTGTCGCTGTCGCGGTTATCCGTGTTGATATAGAAGTTACGCAGACCCAGAGTGGCCTTGCTGTCTTCGATGAAACCGGCGGCGCCTGCCTGCTGCGCCAGAACCCCAACGGCCACAGCCAGGGCCAAGGTGGACTTGTTCATGTTTCGCTCCTCTCGTTTCTAATTCTTGTGTACTCAGGCCCAGGGTCTTATGCCCCGGGTCCATCGGTGGGCGATTAGCGCCAGACCGTGACCGATAAGTCAATCGTAACTATCTGTGTCTACGACCAAGGTCTAATCGCATTGATTGGGTCCTTGCAGGGTAATGAATTTCTCATAAACCCAAAAAGAATTATTTCGTTCTTTTTCATGCCATTCGGAAATATGCCAAGGTGCACGTCTTGAGCCGTGGCACAAGGTATCGGCGCCCTATCTGATTCCTGAATGGTATTTCCCTGCTAAGCCTTAGATCGATCAGTTACAACATAAGCCAGATACGTCAACCAGTATCAAAAAGGCGACGCAATAATGGCTAAACGTGAATGCTCTCGTCAATTTGTTACAGTTTTTGTATCGCCGACATTTATTTTTCTGAAATAAAAACCGTGCCCGGCAAACACAGCAAAAAACCCGCTCCTGTCAAGAGCGGGTTTCTGGGCTAACGATCGTTCAGAGGGCTTTTTCGAAGATTTTCGAATTGCGCTGGTAGTTGTACAGCGAGGCCCGCGCAGAAGGCAGGCGCTCGACGCTGCTCGGCGCAAAACCGCGCTCGCGGAACCAGTGGGCGGTACGGGTGGTGAGGACAAACAGGGTTTTCAGGCCCTGGGCCCGGGCCCGGGTCTCGATCCTTTCCAACAATTCGTCGCCACGACCGCCGTGGCGGTATTCGGGGTTCACCGCCAGACAGGCCAACTCGCCGGCATCGGAGTCGGCAATCTGGTAGAGCGCCGCGCAGGCAATGATCATGCCCTCGCGCTCGACCACGCTGAACTGTTCGATTTCACGCTCGAGCACCTCGCGCGAGCGCCGCACCAGGATCCCTTGCTCTTCCAGCGGGCTGATCAGATCCAGCAAACCGCCGACGTCTTCGATGGCCGCTTCGCGCACCAGCTCGAACTGCTCCTGGGCCACCAACGTACCGCCACCGTCGCGGGTGAACAGTTCGGTCAGCAGCGCGCCGTCTTCGGCGTAACTGACAATATGGCTGCGCCCCACTCCGCCTCGGCAGGCTTCGGCCGCCGCGTCGAGCAATTCCGCCTGATAGTTGCCGCCCAGGCGCTGTAAATGCGCCGGTACCTGTTGCGGGCGCAACTCGCGCACCAGATGGCCGCTGGCATCCAGCAAGCCTTGCTCGGCGCCGAACAGCAGCAGCTTGTCTGCTCCCAGGTCGATGGCGGCGCGGGTGGCGACGTCTTCGCAGGCGAGGTTGAAGATTTCCCCGGTCGGCGAGTAGCCCAACGGCGACAGCAAGACGATCGAACGCTCGTCCAGCAGACGGTTGATACCTTTGCGGTCGACCCGACGCACTTCGCCAGTGTGGTGATAGTCGACGCCTTCGAGCACGCCGATCGGCCGGGCGGTGACCAGGTTGCCGCTGGCTACCCGCAGCCGCGAGCCCTGCATCGGCGAGGACGCCATGTCCATGGACAGCCGCGCCTCGATGGCGATACGCAACTGGCCGACGGCGTCGATCACGCATTCCAGGGTCGCCGCATCGGTGATCCGCATGCCGTGATGGTAGTGCGGGGTCAGGCCACGCGCGGCCAGGCGGGTTTCGATCTGGGGACGCGAGCCGTGCACCAGCACCAGGCGTACACCCATGCTGTGCAGCAGCACCAGGTCGTGGACGATATTGCCGAAGTTCGGGTGCTCGACGCCGTCGCCGGGCAGCATGACGACGAAGGTGCAGTCGCGGTGGGCATTGATATAGGGAGAAGCGTGACGCAGCCAATTGACGTATTCGGGCATAACCTGAGCCTGTAAATAAGAGCAGCCTATAAAAGGACGAAACGGAAAAACGCACAGCGGGCTGGTGGTTATCGTCGGAACAGGCTTGGCGACACGCTCGCTCTCCTTTAGGTACGGGCTCGATCGTCGGTGATTTAGCGAAAAATCAGCCCGGCGTCAGGCAGTAATGGTTAATCAGTTCACGTAATAGATGCACGGTAGGCTGCAAGCGTGACATTTCGAGGTATTCCCCCGGCTGGTGCGCGCAGGCGATGTCGCCCGGGCCCAGCACCAGCGTCTCGCAGCCAAGGCGCTGAAGATAAGGCGCTTCGGTGCCGAACGCTACTGCTTCGGCGCGATGGCCGGTCAGGCGCTCCGCGATCCGCACCAGTTCGGCATCTTCGACCTGCTCGAACGACGGCGCCTCGGGAAACAGCGGCGCGTAGTCGATCTGCACCTGGTGCCGCTCGGCCACGGACACCAGCTTCTGCCGGATCGCCGCCCGTAGCGCTTGCGGGTCCATGCCCGGCAGAGGCCGCAGGTCGAACTCCAGCGAACATTGGCCGCAGATGCGGTTCGGGTTGTCGCCGCCGTGGATGCAACCCAGGTTCAGGGTCGGCTGCGGCACGCTGAATTGCGGATTGCGGAACTCGCGCTGCCACGACAGGCGCAGGCCCCGCAGTTCGCCGATGGCGTCGTGCATGGCTTCCAGGGCGCTGCGGCCCAGGCTCGGGTCGGAGGAATGGCCGCTGCGCCCGAGAATATCGATGCGCTCCATCATCACGCCTTTGTGCATGCGGATCGGCTTGAGCCCGGTCGGCTCGCCGATCACCGCGGCGCGTCCCAGGGGCCGGCCGGCTTCGGCCAGGGCCCGGGCGCCGGCCATGGAGCTTTCTTCGTCGCAGGTGGCAAGCACCAGCAGCGGTTGCTTGAACGGCTGGTCCAGCAACGGCCGGACGGCCTCGATGATCAGGGCGAAAAAGCCCTTCATGTCGCAGCTGCCCAGGCCGACCCAACGCCCGTCGACCTCGGTGAGTTTCAGCGGATCGGTCTGCCACAGCGCGCCGTCGAAGGGTACGGTGTCGCTGTGCCCGGCCAGCACCAGGCCGCCGGGGCCGCTGCCGAAACTCGCGAGCAGGTTGAATTTGCCGGGGCTGACTTGCTGGATATCACAGGCAAAACCCAGGTCGCCGAGCCAGGTCGCCAGCAGGTCGATGACCGTGCGGTTGGATTGGTCCAGCGCCGGCTGGGTACAACTGACCGAAGGTGCGGCAATCAGCGCAGCGAACTGCTCTTTCATGGACGGCAATGGCATGCGCTGGCTCCCTGGTTGCAAGACGAGGCCCATCATAGAGCCATCCTGCAACAGGAATAAACCGTCACGGCGCCTCGATGCGGCGAGTCCTGTACACTGCACGGCCTTGGCAGCCACACATTCCCCCGGCTGCATCCCCGATCCTGGATTTTCCGGCCATGCAGAAAGAAACCGAAATCAAACTCCGCGTCAGCCGCGAAACCCTCGCCGCCCTGCGTGAGCACCCGCTCCTGAAAAAACGCAACAAAAGTGGCTGGGAACACCGTGAGCTGATGAACCAGTACTTCGACACGCCCGAGCGCGACCTGGCCCGCGCCAAGGTCGCCCTGCGCCTGCGCCGCGACGGCGAAGAAGTGATCCAGACCCTCAAGACCCGCGGCCAGAGCATCGCCGGCCTGTCGGAGCGCAACGAGTACGACTGGCACCTGGCCAAAGCCAAGCTCGACCTGAAGAAACTCGACGGCGAATGCTGGCCGGAACAGCTGGCCGAGCTGGACAAGAAAACCCTCAAGCCGATCTTCACCACCGATTTCGTCCGCGAACGCGCGGAAATCGCCTGGGGCCGCGGCAAAGCCAAGGTAGTGATCGAAGCCGCGCTGGACCTGGGCCAGGTCATTGCCGGCAAGCAGAAAGAAGAAATCTGCGAACTGGAGCTGGAACTGCGCGAAGGCGAACCGGCCGCCCTGCTGGAACTGGCGGCAGAACTCGCGGCCAGCCTGCCGCTGATGCCCTGCGACATCAGCAAGGCCGAGCGCGGCTACCGCCTGTTCGATGCCAACAGCTATTCCCTGAGCCTGCCCGCGCCGGAGCTGAGTGCCGAGATGCCGCTGGACGATGCCTTCGCGGCACTGGCCTGGCACCTGCTGGGCAGCAGCCAGCGCCTGGCCGAGCAATATCGCTTCAACGGTCACTGGCGCCTGCTGCAGGACTGGGTCGACAACCTGGCGGAACTGCGCGCCCTGGCCAGCAGCCTGGGCCAGGCCGCGCCGCGCCAGGCAACCGCCGAACTGCGCGCCGCGCTGGACGGCCTGCTGGAAGACTGGCGCCCGCTGGTCCAAGCCGGCCAGGACGACGAAGACGTGCGCAAGGCCGCGCCGGAACAGTTCGTCGAAGAGCTGCAAGACGTGCGCTGGGGTCTGTTCTCGCTGAACACCTCGCGCTGGCTGCTGGCCCGCAGCTGGGCCGCCGAGCGCAATACCCGCGGCAATCGCCAGGGTGCGGCGCAACTGGGCAGCTGGTTGCCACGCCTGCTGGCCGAGGAAGCCAGCTCCCTGCAACTGCCGCGCTACCAGCAGCAGCCGGAAGACCTCGCCGAGCAACTGCCGCGTATCGAACGTATCCAGGCCTGGCTGCACCACGCGCGCAACGCGCTGGACATCCCCGAGCTGGACCGTCTGTACGGCGAGCTGAACAAGCTGGCGCAACTGGCCAACGAACCGATCACCGACGAAGCCCTGGACGCCCGCAAGCAGCAGGCGATCACGGTGTTCCAGAACCGCGCCTGGAAAACCTTGCTGCGCATGTAAGGGCTTCATCGCGAGCAGGCTCGCTCCTACAAGACCTGCGTAGTCCCTGTAGGAGCGAGTTTGCTCGCGATAGCGTCAGCCGCAACACCATCCCGCTTAGCGCAATACTGGCAAGCTGGTGGTGGACTTGATCTCCGACAGCGCCACGATCGAATTCACCTCCTGGATCCCCGGCACCATCGACAGTTTCTCGAAGAAGAAACGCTCGTAAGCCTCGATGTCCGCCGTCACGATGCGCAGCAAGAAATCCACCGCCCCCATCAGCACATAACACTCCAGCACTTCCGGAAAACCGCGAATCGCCTCGGTGAACTCGGTGAAGTTGGAACGGCCGTGGGCGTTGAGTTTGACCTCGGCGAAGATCTGCGTGTTGAGGCCGATTTTCTTGCGGTCGAGCAAGGTCACCTGACCGCGGATCACTCCCTCTTCCTTGAGCCGCTGGATACGCCGCCAGCACGGCGACTGCGACAACCCCACCTGCTCGGCGATCTGCGCGCTGGACAGCGAAGCGTCCTCTTGCAGCAGTGCCAGAATGCGCCGGTCGTAAGCGTCCAGCTCGCTATGCATATAAATTCCCCAATAACTTATCAAGACGAATCAGATGATTCGTAAATTGCGAAAACTCCTTCATCTTAGATAAGAAATACCCGAAACCGAATGTAAAAATTTCTCCACTTCCCAGGAGAATCCCATGCCCCGTCTTGAAGCTGTCAGTTCCCGCGCCGATGTGTGGAATGTCGCCAACACCCATTGCCGGGTGCACTACCAGTTGGTCAGCGATGCCGAGACGGACGTGTTGTGCCGAGTGCTCAACCATTTCGCCCTGCAATCCCTGCTGCCGCAACAAGTCCAGGTACGGCAACAGGACGATTCGCTGCTGATGGACATCGTGCTCGACGGCCTGAGCTGGCACCGCGCGCAAGTCATCGCAGAAAAACTGCGCAACCTGATCAGCGTGTCGTCGGTGCAACTGCAACGTGCCGAGCACGAGGCGTTGCAGGCGGTCGGCTGAGGGCTCCCGGCAAAATCCGGCAACGCTTGAGCGACTGGCGGTCGCCGCCCCGGGACTATTCTTGGCAATCCGTGGTCAGAGGCGCATCTACCCAGGCCGCTGCCGCCGGATTGTTCACAAGGAGCCCGCATGTCCGTTCCCCTCGTCACCCAGGATCGCTGGCTGGATCTCAACGATCTGCTGCGCGATCTGGTCGCCCAGGGTTTCATCGGCCAGGACTCGGCCGAACAGGCCCTGAGCACGCGTCGCAGCGCCGCCAACAGCCAACTGCACCCGCTGGAATTTCTCGCCAGCCAGCACCTGAACGACCTCAGCCGCCCCGGCAAGCGCCTGGACCTGGAAACCCTGACCCAGTGGCTGGCACACCAGGCCGGCCAGCCGTACCTGCGCATCGACCCGCTGCACATCGACGTCGCCGCCATCACCCCGCTGATGTCCTACGCCTTCGCCCAGCGCCATAAGATCCTCGCGGTATCGATCGATCGCGAGGCCGTCACCGTGGCCAGCGCCCAGCCGTATGTCGGCGCTTGGGAAGCCGACCTGACCCACGTGCTGAAACTGCCGATCAAGCGAGTGGTGGCCAACCCGCTGGAGATCCAGCGCCTGACCGTGGAATTCTTCCGCCTGGCCAAATCGGTCACCGGCGCCAGCGCCGAGCAGAAGAGCCACGCCCCGGGCAACCTCGAACAACTGCTCAACCTCGGTGCCAGCGACCAGGAGCCGGACGCCAACGACGCACACATCGTCAACATCGTCGACTGGCTGTTCCAGTACGCCTTCCAGCAGCGCGCCAGCGATATCCACATCGAACCGCGCCGCGAGCACGGCAGCGTGCGTTTTCGCATCGACGGGGTGCTGCACAACGTCTACCAGTTCCCGCCCCAGGTCACCATGGCCGTCGTCAGCCGCCTGAAAAGCCTGGGTCGGATGAACGTCGCGGAAAAACGCAAACCCCAGGATGGCCGGGTCAAGACCAAGCCCCCCGAGGGCGGCGAAGTGGAGTTGCGCCTGTCGACCCTGCCCACCGCCTTCGGCGAGAAAATGGTCATGCGGATCTTCGACCCCGAGGTGCTGCTCAAGGACTTCGACCAGCTGGGCTTCTCCAGCGACGACCTGCGCCGCTGGCAGGACATGACCCGCCAGCCCAACGGCATCATCCTGGTCACCGGCCCCACCGGCTCGGGCAAGACCACCACCCTGTACACCACCCTGAAACGACTGGCGACGCCGCAGGTCAACCTCTGCACCATCGAAGACCCGATCGAGATGGTCGAGCCGGCGTTCAACCAGATGCAGGTCCAGCCCAACATCGAGCTGACCTTCGCCAGCGGCGTGCGCGCCCTGATGCGCCAGGACCCGGACATCATCATGATCGGCGAGATCCGCGACCTGGAAACCGCGGAAATGGCGATCCAGGCCGCGCTTACCGGCCACCTCGTGCTGTCGACCCTGCACACCAACGACGCGCCCGGCGCCATCAGCCGCCTGCTGGAACTGGGCATCGCGCCCTACCTGATCAAGGCCACGCTGCTGGGGGTCATGGCCCAACGCCTGGTGCGCACCCTATGCTCGCACTGCAAGACCCCGATGACGCTGGTGGAAAGTGACTGGCAAAACCTGACCCGGCCCTGGCAGGCGCCGTTGCCCGGCCACGCCCACCAGGCCACCGGCTGCGCGGAATGTCGCGATACCGGTTATCGGGGCCGCGCCGGAGTGTATGAAATCATGCCATTGAGTGATCGCCTGAAAGACCTGATAACCGCCGATGCCGACCTGCTCGCCATACGCCGCCTGGCCTTTGCGGAAGGCATGCGCAGCTTGCGTCTGTCGGGCGCGCAGAAAGTCGCGGCCGGGTTGACAACGCTTGAGGAAATATTGCGCGTCACGCCACAAAGCGAGCAGCGATAGCCTCCCTCCCAGCCACGTTGCGCGACCCTGGACTACGCTTAGCCACAGATCAAGGCAAGCAGGGAACAGGCATGAACATCCGTCAGAAAATGATCGTCTCTGGAGCAGTCAGCGTGCTGGCCATCGCCCTCGTAGCGGGTATCGGCTGGTGGGGTCAGACGCAGCTGGCCAACGCCCTGGCGGACAGCCAGCTGAACGCCAGTGCGCTGCGCAACCACCTGGAAGCCGACATGATGCACGA
>NZ_MSCT01000024.1 GCF_001921865.1 Pseudomonas chlororaphis | reverse complement strand
AGCCGGTACTGGAAAACTACATTGGCGCCGCCGAAAAGATCGCCGCAGAAGCCCTTCAAGACCCCGTCGCCGCTCGCGCCAACATGCCCGCCTTCACCCAGAGCTTCACCGAGGTGGAGACCCGCAACGAGGCCTTGAGCAGCAAGATCGAGACGAGCAGCGCCCAGGCCAGCGAAGCCAGCGCGAAAGCCGTGCGCCGGGCCGGCGGATGGCTGATCGGCGGCAGCCTGCTGGCGGTGCTGACGCTCTGCCTGCTGACTCGCCGGTTATTGCATTCGGTCCTGCGCCCCCTGGAGAAGTCGGTCAACACGGCCCGGGCCATTGCCCAGGGCAACCTCAGCCTGCCGATCGGCATCGACAGCGACGACGAGGCCGGCCAGCTGCAAAAGGCCCTGGGCGACATGCAGGCCAGCCTGCGGGACATGATCACCACCATTCGCCGCGAAAGCGAAGGCCTGCAAGGCACCTCCCACAACCTGAGCCAGACCTCCCAAGGCATCGCCGACGGGGCCAACGAGCAGGCCCATGGGGCGCACAGCATGGCCGCGGCCATGGAGCAGATGATCAGCAATATCGCCCAGGTCGCCGAGCACGCACGTAACGCGCAGGATATTTCGGCGCAGTCGGAATCCCTCGCCGGCAGCGGCGGCCAGGTCATCCTCGGCGTGGTCGACGGCATGGCCCACATTGCCGAGGCGGTCAACCAGTCGTCGCAGAGCATTACCGCCCTGGGCCAGTCCTCGGAGGAAATCCACTCGATCATCCAGGTGATCAACAGCATCGCCGAACAGACCAACCTGCTGGCCCTGAACGCCGCTATCGAGGCGGCCCGCGCGGGCGAGGCCGGCCGCGGCTTCGCCGTGGTCGCCGACGAAGTGCGCAGCCTGGCGGCGCGCACTGCGCAATCGACCCGGGAGATCACCGACATGATCGAGCGTATCCGCGAAACCACCGGGCAAGCGGTGCGCAGCATGCAGACCGGGGTCAGCCGGGTGAACGACGGAGTGAGCATGGCCCAGCAGGCCGGTACCTCGATCAATGAAATACGCGAAGGTGCGCAACGCTCGGCGCTGATGGTCGAGGAGATTTCCCACACCATCGGCGAGCAGTCCAAGGCCAGCAACGAAGTGGCGCAACAGGTGGAAATGATCAATCAGGTCGCCCAGCGCAACAGCCAGGCCATGTCTGAACTGGCGACGACGGTCGAGCACATGGAGCGCTCCGTCGCCACCCTGCAGACGTCAGTGACGCGTTTTCAGCTGTAAGGCAAACGCAGGCTGCATCAGGGCAAACGAGCCGACTGCCGTCACGGAACCGAATCGGTAAATGCCCTATCAAAGGAGTCAGTTAACCCCCAGTTGGAGTCACCCACCATGCGTCTCAAAATAGCTGTCGCCACCCTGGCCCTGCTTTCCCTGCCCGTAGGTTCGGCAATGGCCGACAGCTTCTGGCGTAACGTCATTTCCTCCGGTGCCACCACCGGTTCCACCTACCTGACGTTCAAGGATCACAAGCTGATCGTCGCCGCCCAGGACGACGCCGGCAGCTTCGTTGCCAGCGAAGGCAGCATCCGCGGTCCTTACCTGGAAGCCGCGATGCAAAAAGTCCGTGCCGACAACCCGGGCCTGCAGGCCACCGACATGGAACTGGCCAACGCCATCCTGGCCAAGAACGCCGTCGCCCCGCAGTGATGGCTGGCCTGTAGCCAGGCCGGCAGCAGAAAAAATGCCGCTCCCCCGAGCGGCATTTTTTTGTCCGCCGTTCGAGCCTTCAGCGATAGGCATCCACCGGCACGCAGGCACAGAACAGGTTGCGGTCGCCGTAGACGTTGTCGACCCGGTTCACTGTCGGCCAATACTTGTGCGCCCGGGTGTGCGGGCTGGGGATCACCGCCTGCTCGATGCTGTAGGGTCGCTCCCAGACGCCGGCGACGTCGGCCAGGGTATGGGGCGCGCGCTTGAGCGGGTTGTCTTCGGCCGGCCAGTTGCCTTCCTGGACCTGGGCGATCTCGGCGCGAATGCTCAGCATGGCCTCTATAAAGCGGTCCAGCTCGGCCTTGGATTCGCTTTCGGTGGGCTCCACCATCAGCGTGCCCAGCACCGGGAACGACATGGTCGGCGCATGAAAGCCGTAATCCATCAGGCGCTTGGCCACGTCCTCCTCGCTGATGCCGGTCTGGGCCTTGAGCGGTCGCAGGTCGAGGATGCATTCGTGGGCAACCCGGCCATTGCGCCCGCTGTAGAGCACGGGAAACGCGCCGCTCAATTGCTCGGCCAGGTAGTTCGCCGCGAGGATCGCCACCTCGCTGGCATCCACCAGCTGCGGCCCCATCATGGCGATGTACATCCAGCTGATCGGCAGGATGCTCGCACTGCCCCAGGGCGCCGCGCTGACCGCGCCGTTCTGCGGCAAAGGCCCGTCGATCGCCACCACCGGGTGGTTGGCCACGAACGGCGCCAGGTGCGCACGCACGCCGATCGGCCCCATGCCCGGGCCACCGCCGCCGTGGGGAATGCAGAAGGTCTTGTGCAGGTTCATGTGGGAAACGTCGGCGCCGATATCCGCCGGCCGCGCCAGTCCGACCTGGGCGTTGAGGTTCGCCCCGTCCATGTACACCTGGCCGCCGTGGCTGTGGATAACCTCACAGATCTCGCCGATGCCTTCCTCATACACTCCGTGGGTCGAAGGGTAGGTCGCCATCAGGCACGACAGCTGTTCGCCGGCGGCATGGGCCTTGTCCTTGAGGTCTTGCAGGTCGACGTTGCCGGCCTCGTCGCAATCGACGATCACCACCTGCATGCCGGCCATCTGCGCCGAGGCCGGGTTGGTGCCGTGGGCCGAGGCTGGGATCAGGCAGATATTGCGCCCGCCCTGCTGGCGGCTCTCGTGGTATTTGCGGATTGCCAGCAACCCGGCGTACTCGCCCTGGGCCCCGGAGTTGGGCTGCATGCAGATCGCATCGAAACCGGTGATCGCGCATAACCAGCGTTCGAGCTCCTCGATCAACTGCGCATAGCCGAGGGCCTGCTCCGGCGGGACAAAGGGATGCAGGTTGGCGAAGCCGGGCCAGGTTATCGGGATCATCTCGCTGCTGGCATTGAGCTTCATGGTGCAGGAGCCCAACGGGATCATCGACTGGTTGAGCGCCAGGTCCTTGTTCTCCAGCTGCTTCAAGTAGCGCAGCATCTCGGTTTCGCTGTGGTGGCTGTTGAACACCGGATGGCTCAGGTACGGCGTGCTGCGCAGCAGCTCCTGGGGAACGCCCGAAGCCAGGCTCTCGGCGTCCAGTTGCGCCACGTCCAACCCGTGGTCGGCACCGAGGAACACATCGAACAGCCGGGCGACGGTGGCCTCGTCGCAGGTTTCGTCCAGGCTCAGGCCCAACTGCCCGCGGCCGAGGATGCGCAGGTTGATCTGCGCGGCCTTGGCGCTCTCGATGATCGCCGTCTGGCTGCCGCCGACGTCCAGGGTCAGGGTGTCGAAGAAATGCCGGTTCAGCCGGGCGATGCCCTTGCGTTCGAGGCCGGCGGCGAGGATGCAGGTCAGCCGGTGGACCCGCTGCGCGATACGCCGCAGACCTTCCGGGCCGTGATAGACGGCATAGAAGCTGGCGATATTGGCCAGCAGCACCTGGGCGGTGCAGATGTTCGAGTTGGCCTTCTCGCGACGGATATGTTGCTCGCGTGTTTGCAGGGCCATGCGCAGCGCCACGTTGCCCCGGGCATCCTTGGACACGCCGATGATCCGCCCCGGGATCGCCCGCTTGTATTCCTCGCGGCTGGCGAAATACGCCGCGTGCGGCCCGCCGTAGCCCATGGGCACGCCAAAACGCTGGGACGAGCCGAACGCCACGTCGGCCCCCAGCTCGCCCGGCGGCGTCAGCAGCAACAGGCTCAGCAGGTCGGCGGCCACGCAGGCCAGCGCCTGCTGCGCATGCAGGTGACCGATCAACGGCCGCAGGTCGCGGATCTCGCCATGGGTGTCCGGATACTGCAACAGCGCGCCGAATACCTGGTGCTGCTTGAGGTGGTCCAGCGTGTCGATCACCAGCTCGAAGCCGAACCCTTCGGCGCGGGTCTGCAGCACCGAGAGGGTCTGCGGGTGGCAGTTCTGGTCGACGAAGAACAGGTTGCTTTTCGACTTGGCCACGCGCTTGGCCAGGGCCATGGCCTCGGCGGCGGCCGTGGCTTCGTCCAGCAGCGAGGCATTAGCCAGCTCCAGGCCGGTGAGGTCGATGGTCAGTTGCTGGAAGTTGAGCAAGGCTTCGAGCCGGCCCTGGGCGATTTCCGGTTGGTAGGGCGTGTAGGCGGTGTACCAGCCGGGGTTCTCCAGCACGTTGCGCAGGATCACCGCCGGCGTCAGGGTGCCGTGATAGCCCATGCCGATCAGGCTGGTCCAGACCTGGTTCTGCTCGGCATAACCGCGCAATTTGGCCAGGGCGGCCTGCTCGTCCAGCGCCGGCGGCAGATCCAGCGCCCGGTTGAAGCGGATGCCCGGCGGCACCGTCTGCTCGATCAGTTCGACCCGGCTGCCCAGCCCCAGGCTGTCGAGCATCGCTTGCTGCTCCGCGGCGTCGGGGCCGAGGTGTCGCCGTAGAAAGGCATTGGGGTCGCGTAACTGGCTCAAGGACGGCAACTGGGACATGACGGGCTCTCTCTCAGGCGGCGCTCGGCGTCGATGCAACACGGTCAAGGCAGCATAGCAGCCGATCCCGGACGCCGACGGGGTGGCACCGTGCGCGAACCGGTAGCATGATGCTCGACTCCGGCGCGGCCCGCCGCCCTGCCTCGACCTCTGCTTATCGGGTACCCCATCGTCATGAGCCAGCTGCCTTTCCTGCCGTTCTCCAAACCCACCATCGACGAAGCGACCATCGCCAGCGTCAGCGAAGTCCTGCGTTCGGGCTGGATCACCAGCGGGCCCAAGGTCCAGGCCTTCGAGGCGCAACTCTCGGAGTTTTGCGCTGGCCGCCCGGTGCGAACCTTCAACTCCGGCACCTGCACCATGGAGATCGCCCTGCGTATCGCCGGCATCGGCCCGGGGGACGAAGTCATCACCACGCCGATTTCCTGGGTGGCCACGGCCAATGTGATCCTCGAAGTCGGCGCCACCCCGGTGTTCGCCGATATCGACCCGATCACCCGCAACCTTGACCTGGCCCAGGTGGAAGCAGCCATTACGCCGCGGACCAAGGCCATCATTCCGGTGTTTCTCGCCGGCCTGCCGCTGGACATGACGCGCCTGTATGCCCTGGCGCACAAACACGGCCTGCGGGTGCTGGAAGACGCGGCCCAGGCGCTGGGCTCAAGCTGGAACGGCGAGCGCATCGGCGCCAGTGGCGACTTTGTCTCGTTCAGTTTCCAGGCCAACAAGAACGTCACCTGCAGCGAGGGCGGCGCCCTGGTCCTGAACAACGCCGAAGAGGCGCGCCTGGCGGAGAAGTACCGCCTGCAGGGCGTGACCCGCAGCGGCTTCGACGGCCTGGACGTGGATGTGCTGGGCGGCAAGTTCAACATGACCGATATCGCCGCCGCCATCGGCCTGGGCCAGTTCGCCCATATCGAGACCCTCACCGCGCACCGCCGCGAGCTGGCCCGGCACTACTTCGAGTGTTTCGGCAGCGACTTCGAATCCCGCTATGGCGCCCAATTGCCGCCGGCGGACTTCAGCAACAGCAACTGGCATTTGTTCCAGCTGGTCCTGCCGGAACGGCAAGACGGCCTGCCGGCACGCGCGACCTTCATGGAGCGGATGCAGGAACGTGGGGTCGGCATCGGCTATCACTACCCGCCGATTCACTTGCTGAGCCTGTACCGCGAGCGCGGTTTCAAGGATGGGATGTTCCCGGTGGCGGAACGGGTGGGACGCCTGATCGTCTCGTTGCCGATGTTCACGGCGATGACCAAGGACGATGTGGAACGGTCGGTGGCGACCGTGAAGGAAGTCTTGCAACGCTGAAGGCCATCGCGAGCAAGCTCGCCCCTAGGGGGGCGGGTTTGCTCGCGATCGAGGGGAAGCCTTATTCGCCGATGGCGGCCTGGTAGCCGGCGGCGTCCAGCAGCTTGTCCAGGTCGGCGCTGTTGCTTGGCTTGAGCTTGAAGATCCAGGCACCGTACGGGTCGCTGTTGAGCAGCTCGGGGCTGGCGCTCAGCTCCTCGTTGACCGCGATCACTTCGCCGGCCACTGGCGCATAGATGTCGGAAGCGGCTTTCACCGATTCGACCACGCCGGCCTGGTCGCCCGCGCCGAACACATTGCCGACCTCGGTCAGCTCGACGAACACCACGTCGCCCAAGGCCTCCTGTGCGTGGTCGCTGATGCCCACGGTCACGCTGCCGTCGGCTTCCAGACGGGCCCATTCATGGCTTTCGGCAAAACGCAGGTCAGCAGGGATATCGCTCATGTTCTGTGTCCTCAAGAAGAAATGTCAGCGGTAGATCCCGCCGGAAATTAAGTTAGATCAAGGTTTTGCCATGACGCACGAAGGTCGGTTTGACCACCCGGACCGGGTACCACTTGCCACGGATTTCCACTTCGGCACGGTCAGCGGTCGCCATCGGCACCCGCGCCAGCGCGATCGATTTGCTAAGCGTAGGAGAGAAACTACCACTGGTGATCTCCCCTTCGCCAACATCGGCGATACGCACCACCTGGTGGGCCCGCAGCACGCCACGCTCTTCCAGCACCAGGCCGACCAGCTTGTGTTGTACCCCGCGCGCGCGCTCGGCCTCCAGGGCCATGCGCCCGATGAACTTGCGCGACGCCGGCTCCCAGGCAATGCTCCAGGCCATGTTGGCCACCAGCGGCGACACGTCCTGGTGGATGTCCTGGCCGTAGAGATTCATGCCCGCTTCCAGGCGCAGGGTGTCGCGGGCGCCGAGGCCGATCGGCGAGATGCCCGCGCCCACCAGGTCGTTGAAAAACGCCGGGGCCTGGTCGGCCGGCAGGACGATTTCCAGGCCATCCTCGCCGGTATAACCAGTGCGCGCGATAAACCAGTCGCCATCGGCCTGGCCCTCGAAGGGCTTGAGTTGCTGGATCAACGCACCGCGCGCCTGGCTCACCAGTTCGGCGATCTTGTGCCGCGCCTGGGGTCCCTGGATGGCCAGCATCGCCAGCTCGGAACGCTCGCGCAACTGCACCTGGAACGTGCCCAGCTGGGCCTGCATCCAGGCGATGTCCTGGTCGCGGGTGGCGGCGTTGACCACCAGCCGATAACCGGCTTCGCTGCGGTAGACGATCATATCGTCGACGATACCGCCGTGTTCGTTGAGCATGGTGCTGTACAAGGCCCGACCGGGGCTTTGCAGGCGCTCGACGTCATTGGCCAGCAGGTACTGGAGCCAGGCCTTGGCCTGGGGACCGTCGACATCGATGACGGTCATGTGGGATACGTCGAAAACCCCGCAATCGCGTCGCACCTGATGGTGCTCCTCGACCTGCGAGCCGTAATGCAGAGGCATATCCCAACCGCCAAAATCGACCATCTTCGCGCCCAGGGCGAGATGAAGGTCATACAGAGGCGTGCGCTGTCCCATGGGTTTCTCCTTCCGGGCGTGGCGAAGGCGCAGGCGGTCGCGGTATGGGCTGAAAGCCTTGAAATAGATGGTTTTCAGACAACGCCGACGACCCGATCAGAAAGATCGACCGCACCGAATGCCGCGCATTGTAGCTGCAAGGTGTGACACTGGCACCTAACCGATTCGATGAGCGGAGCGGCGGATCAGGCCAATCACCGGTAGCAATCCCACCAGGACCAGGGTCAGCGCCGGCAGCGCGGCACGCGACCATTCTCCCTCGCTGGTCATCTCGAAGATCCGCACCGCCAGCGTGTCCCAGCCGAACGGGCGCATCAGCAAGGTGGCGGGCATTTCCTTGAGCACGTCGACGAACACCAGCAGCGCCGCGCTCAGTGTCCCGGGCAGCAAGAGCGGCAGATACACTTTGAAAAACAGTCGTGGACCGCCGACCCCCAGGCTGCGCGACGCTTCCGGCAACGAAGGGCGAATACGCGCCAGGCTGCTTTCCAGCGGCCCGTAGGCCACCGCGATAAAGCGCACCAGATAGGCCAGCAACAAGGCCGCCAGACTACCCAGCAACAGGGGTTTGCCCGCCCCGCCGAGCCAGCCCGACAACGGGATCACCAGCTCGCGATCCAGATAACTGAAGGCCAGCATGATCGACACCGCCAGCACCGAGCCCGGCAAGGCATAACCCAGGTTGGCCAGGCTGACGCCGGAGCGGATCGCCCGGGTCGGCGCCAACCGCCGGGCGAACGCCAGCAGCAAGGCCACGCTGACCGTGATCAACGCCGCCATGGCGCCCAGGTACAGGGTGTGCAGGATCAGCCCGGCATAACGTTCGTCGAGGTCGAAGCGGCCGCGCTGCCAGAACCACACCAGCAGTTGCAGCAACGGGATGACGAAGGCACAGGCGAACACCAGCACGCACCAGCTCGTGGCCGCCAGGGCCTTGATGCCATGCAAGGGGTACAGTGCCTTGCCCCGCGGCCGTTCGTTGCCAGAGCGACTGGCGCCGCGGGCGCGCCGCTCGCCGTACAGCACCAGCATCACCGCCAGCAGCAACAGGCTGGCCAGTTGCGCGGCGCTGGACAGGCTGAAGAAGCCATACCAGGTCTTGTAGATGGCCGTGGTGAAGGTGTCGAAGTTGAACACCGCCACCGCGCCGAAGTCGGCCAGGGTTTCCATCAGCGCCAACGCCACGCCGGCGCCGATGGCCGGGCGCGCCATGGGCAGGGCCACGCGCCAGAACGCCTGCCAGGGGGTTTGCCCGAGCACCCGCGCGGCTTCCATCAGGCCTTTGCCTTGGGCCAGGAACGCGGTGCGCGCCAGCAGGTACACATAGGGATAGAACACCAGCACCAGGACCAGGATCACCCCGCCGGTGGAGCGCACCCGCGGCAGGCGCAGCCCCGCGCCGAACCATTCGCGCAGCAGGGTCTGCACCGGGCCGGAAAAATCCAGCAGGCCGACGAAGACGAAGGCCAGCACATAGGCCGGAATCGCGAAGGGCAGCATCAACGCCCAATCCAGCCAGCGCCGCCCGGGAAACTCGCAGAGGCTGGTCAGCCAGGCCAGGCTCACGCCCAGCAGCGTCACGCCCACGCCAACGCCCAGCACCAGGGTCAGGGTGTTGCCCAGCAGACGCGGCATCTGGGTCTCCCACAGGTGCGACCAGATCTGCTGGTCGACCGTCTGCCACGACAGCAACAGCACGCTCAACGGCAACAGGACCAGGGCGGCGACAGCAAAGACCAGCGGGTACCAGCGGCGTTGGGCGGGATGGGCCACGAAAGACTCTCAGGCGAGGTGGGTCAGTGACGAACGATCGCGAGCAAGCTCGCTCCTACAGGGATTGGGCAAACCTTGCTCGCGGCGTCCTTGATAAGCAAAACGCCCCGCAAAGGCGGGGCGCAGTATAACCAGCGGATCAGTTCCAGCCAGCACGGTCCATCAGGCGAATGGCTTCGGCCTGACGCAGGCCGGCGACTTCCACCGGCAGGGTGTCGGCGATGAACTTGCCCCAGGCCGCCACTTCGGCGGACGGTGGCACGCTTGGGTTGGCCGGGAACTCCTGGTTCACGTCGGCGAAGATCTTCTGCGCTTCAGCGGAGGTCATCCACTCCACCAGGGCCTTGGCGGCTTCCGGGTGCGGGGCGTATTTGGTCAGGCCGATGCCCGAGAGGTTGACGTGCACGCCGCGGTCGCCCTGGTTCGGCCAGAACAGTTTCACCGGCAGGTCCGGCTTCTGCTTGTGCAGGCGGCCATAGTAGTAGGTGTTGACGATGCCCACGTCGCACTGGCCGGCGTTGATCGCCTCGAGTACCGCGACGTCGTCGGAGAACACATCGGTGGAGAGGTTGTTGACCCAGCCTTTGACGATCTCTTCGGTTTTCGCCGCGCCGTGGGTTTCGATCAGGGTCGCGGTCAACGACTGGTTGTAGACCTTCTTCGCCGTGCGCAGGCACAGGCGGCCTTCCCACTGCTTGTCGGCCAGGGCCTCGTAGGTGCTCAGGTCGGACGGTTTCACGCGCGCGGTGGAGTAGGCGATGGTCCGTGCCCGCAGGCTCAGGCCGGTCCAGGCGTGGGAAGCAGCGCGGTATTGCAGGGGAATGTTGGCGTCGATCACCTTGGAGGTGAACGGTTGCAGGATGCCCATCTGCTCGGCTTGCCACAGGTTGCCGGCGTCCACGGTGAGCAGCAGGTCGGCGGTGGCGTTCTCGCCTTCGGCCTTGATCCGCTGCATCAACGGGGCTTCCTTGTCGGTGATGAACTTCACCTGGACCCCGGTTTTCTGGGTGTAGAGATCGAAGACCGGCTTGATCAGCTCGTCGATGCGCGAGGAGTAGACCACGACTTCGTCGGCTGCCTGGGCGGTGCCGCCGATGAGGGTGAGGGCCAGGGCGGTCAGTAGACGCTTCGGTGCCAACATGGGAGCGGTCTCTCGAGATCAAAGGGAAGCAAATGATAAGGACTACCATTTGGCTTCTCAAACTGAACAGCAGGCCGAGGCGTTACCAGATGTTGCGTAAACAGCCGAGGCCCATGGGCCGGGCGATGAGCCCCGTGAGATCAGGCCTTGGCCAGCTCCGGCAAGTCGCCGGTCAGGCCCAGCGCCTGGCGCACGAACAGCGCCTTGGCCTCGGGCATCTGCTCGACCATTTTCAAGCCGGTGTTACGCAACCAGCGCAGCGGCAGCGGATCGGCCTGGAACAGCCGCTCGAAGCCTTCCATCGCTGCCATTAGCGCCAGGTTGTGCGGCATGCGCCGTCGCTCGTAACGGCTCAGGACCTTGGCGTCGGCCAACCGCTCGCCGCGGCTGGCCGCCTGCAGCAGCACCTCGGCCAACACCGCGGCATCGAGAAAGCCCAGGTTGACCCCCTGCCCGGCCAGCGGATGGATGGTATGGGCCGCGTCGCCGATCAACGCCAGGCCTTCGGCCACGTAACGCTTGGCATGGCGCTGGCGCAACGGTACGCAGAGCCGTGGGTCGGCGCTCAGCACCGAGCCCAGGCGACCTTCGAAGGCGCGTTCCAGTTCCTGGCAGAAATCCGCGTCGGCCAGCGCCATCAGGCGTTCGGCCTCGGCCGGCGTGGTCGACCAGACGATCGAGCACCAGTCGTGCTGCCCGTCGCGCTCCAGCGGCAGGAACGCCAGCGGACCGTGGTCGGTGAAGCGCTGCCAGGCGGTCATCTGGTGCGGCTCGGCGC
Source organism: Pseudomonas chlororaphis (assembly GCF_001921865.1). Classification (GTDB taxonomy): domain Bacteria; phylum Pseudomonadota; class Gammaproteobacteria; order Pseudomonadales; family Pseudomonadaceae; genus Aquipseudomonas; species Aquipseudomonas chlororaphis_D. Next base: position 203,795 of record NZ_MSCT01000024.1, on the reverse strand, counting down.
AACGCACGCTGGTGACGATGGCGTGATGCAGGTAATCCCATTCGCGGGTGGCGCAACCGGTCAGGCGCCGCACGGCTGAGTTGGCCCCGTCGGCGGCGATCACCAGCGGGGCGCGCAGGCTGCGGCCATCGGCCAGGGTCAGCAACCAGTCGTCGCCGGAACGGCGCATCTGCTCCAGGCGAGCGTTGGCCAGCAGGCCGATATCGCAATTGTGCAGGCGTTCCAGCAACGCGTCCTGGACCACGCGATTCTCGACGATATGGCCCAGCGCCTCGGCATGCACGCTGGCCGCCGAAAAGTGAATCTGCCCAGTCCCGCTGCCGTCCCAGACCTGCATGTCGGAGTACGGGCTGCTGCGGCGTCGGGTCACCCCTTCCCAGGCCCCCAGGCGTTCGAGAATCCGCTGGCTGGCCGCCGACAGCGCGCTCACCCGTGGCTCGAACGGCGCTTCGTCGTCGAAGGGCTTGACCTTCAGCGGGCTGCCATCGAGCAGCAGCACTTCCAGGCCGCTGTCCTGCAACGCCAGCGCCAGGGCGCTCCCGACCATTCCGGCCCCGACAATCAGCAGATCTGCGCGCATTTCCATGCTTTAAGCCTGTCTCGCGTGCGGCGTGAGCCGCGGATAAAAAGAGTTGTCGAGCCGCGCTCCCAGGGGGCGACCGACGCGGTACTGGATCGACATGCCTGGCCGACGGCGCGGCCACTCATGCATCGGGACGAGTGCCCAGGCCCATGGCTTGCCGCGCGAACCAGCGCTTGGCTGGCGGCAGCAGGTCCAGGCCCAGCAACCCGATATTGCGCCCCAGGGACACCAGCGGCAGCTTGCTGCCGAACAAGCGGGTGACCTGGTCGGAGAAGCCTACGGTCAGGTCCTGGTCCAGGCGCTGCCGCTCGCGGTAGGCCTGCAAGATGCTGAAATCGCCCGGCGCCGTCGGGCTGACCAGCAAGGCATCGGCCAGCGCCTCGACATCGCGCAGCGACAGGTTGAAACCCTGCCCGGCAATCGGATGCAGGCTATGGGCGGCGTTGCCCAGCACCACCAGATGCGGCCGTACCTGTTCCTCGGCTTCCACCAGCGACAGCGGGTAAAGGTGCCGCGCGCCCACTTGTTTCAGGGTACCCAGGCGATAACCGAAGACCCCCTGCAACTCGCTGAGAAAGCTGCGCTCGTCCAGTTCGGCCAGGCGCTGCGCGTCCATGCCCAGACGGGTCCAGACCAGCGCGCAGCGGTTGTCCGGCAGCGGCAGCAAGGCCATCGGCCCGTCGTCGGTGAAACGCTCGAAGGCCATGCCGTTATGGGCTTCGCTCGGGGTAATGTTGGCGATCAGCGCGCTCTGGTTGTAGGGGCGCTTTTTCACCCCGATGCCCAACTGCTCGCGCAGCCCGGAACGACCGCCGTCGGCCAGCACCGCCAACTCGCAGTCCAGGCTGGTTTCGTCGTTGAGGGTCAGGCGGTAACCGTCTTCCAACGGCTCCATGCGCGTGACTTCGGCCGGGCAGCGCCAACTGACCACGTCCTGGTCCAGCCCCTGCCAGAGGCACTGGCCGAGCCAGGCGTTCTCCACCACATAACCCAGGGCAGGCACGCCCTCTTCCATGGCCGACAGGCGCGCGGTGGAAAACCGCCCGCGGTCGGACACATGGATCTGCTTGATCGGCTCGGCGCGGCGGGAAATCTCCTGCCACACGCCGAGGCGCTGATAGATCTGCCGTGCGCCGAACGACAGCGCCGAAGAACGCGCATCGTAGCTGGGCTGATAGGTATTGCCCGGGGCGAACGGCTCGATCAGCACGATCTTCCAGCCGCGCGCCTTGGCCCCGGCCTGCAGGGCCAAAGCCAGGCTGGCACCGACCAGGCCACCGCCGATGATCGCCAGGTTGACCCGGCTCATGCCGCATGGCTCCGCGCAGCAGCCATCAGGGCCTCGATCTCGGCCACGGTCTTGGGCACGCCGCCGGTGAGAATTTCACAGCCTTGCTTGGTCACTACCACGTCATCCTCGATGCGCACGCCAATGCCGCGCCATTTCTTCGCCACGTTCTGGTTGTCCGGCGCGATATAGATGCCCGGCTCGACCGTCAGGGCCATGCCGACCTCCAGCACCCGCCATTCGCCGCCGACCTTGTATTCGCCGACATCATGCACATCCATGCCCAGCCAGTGGCCGGCGCGGTGCATGTAAAACGCCTTGTAGGCTTCGCTGGCGATCAATTCGTCCACGTCACCTTCGAGTAACCCCAGCTCGACCAGCCCGGCGGTAATCACCCGGACCGTCGCCTCATGCGCCTGGTTCCAGTGCTTGTTCGGCGCGATCTCGGCAAACGCGGCTTCCTGGGACGCCAGCACCAACTCGTAGATCGCCTTCTGCTCGGCGGAAAACGTGCCGTTCACCGGCCAGGTGCGGGTGATATCGCTGGCATAACAGTCGATCTCGCAACCGGCGTCGATCAGCACCAGGTCGCCGTCCTTGAGCAACGCGTCGTTCTGCTGGTAATGCAGGATGCAGCTGTTACGCCCGGCGGCGACGATGGAGCCGTAGGCCGGCATCTTCGCCCCGCCGCGACGGAACTCGTAATCCAGTTCGGCCTCCAGGCTGAACTCGTACAACCCGGCGCGGCTGGCCTGCATGGCGCGAATATGCGCCTGGGCGGAAATCCGCGCGGCCTCGCGCATCACCTTCACTTCCGCCGCCGATTTATACAGGCGCATGTCATGCAGCAGATGATCCAGGGCAACGAATTCGTTCGGCGGCTGGGCGCCCAGGTGCGCCTTGGAACGGATCACGTTGATCCACTCCATCAGGTGGCGGTCGAACTCGGGGTTGCTGCCCATGGCCGAGTACACCCGGTCGCGGCCTTCGATAAGGCCCGGCAGGATATCGTCGATATCGGTAATGGGGAACGCATCGTCGGCGCCGTAATCGCGGATCGCGCCTTCCTGGCCGGCGCGCAGCCCGTCCCAGAGTTCGCGCTCGGCATTGCGCTCGCGGCAGAACAGGACGTACTCGCCATGCTCGCGGCCCGGCATCAGCACGATCACCGCCTGGGGCTCGGGGAAGCCGCTGAGGTACTGGAAGTCACTGTCCTGGCGATAGACATGCTCGACATCGCGATTGCGGATCGCCACGGCGGCGGCCGGCAGGATCGCGATGCTGTTGGGTTCCATCTGCGCCATGAGCGCCTTGCGGCGGCGGGTGTATTCCGATTTCGGGATATGGATCATGGGCAGACGGATCTTCCTATCGAGCGATCAGTGCAGGGAAGGCTTGGCGGCCGGTTCAACCGTCTTGTTGGTCTCGGTGAACAGCAGCAGCGGCGCGACCCGCAGGTACTCCATGACTTCCATGTAGTCGCTTTCGCCGTCGTCGGATTCTTCCAGGGCGTCCTGTACCTGGGAAATCGCTGCAAGGTCCTGCAACACTTCCGTGGCCTCGGTGCTCAGGGCACTACTGTCGCGGGAGTTCAGGCCGAAACCGCTGAGGAAGCCCTGGCACCATTGCCCCAGGGCCGCGGCGCGCTCGGCCAGCGGCGCATCGTCGCTGGGCAGCAACAGGACGACGGTCATGTCGTCGCTGGTCAACTCGCCCTTGACCATTTCCTGCAAGCCGATCAAGGCGTTACGGACGTTGTCCTGCGGTTCGCCTTCGAGCAGCTCGGCAGCGTCGATCAGCCAGCCTTCGACTTCAAAGCCGGCTCCGGCGCAACTGCGACCCAGCAACAGGCCATGCAATTCGGCGGGCGAGACAGGGTGACCGCTGCTGCTGAGCAGGGTGGCGAAGGCGTTGTACGGGGAATTCTGAATGGGCATGGGCAGCTAGGCGCCAAGCGGCGCAATGTCTAGAATGGAGGCCTTGTATCCTAGCATCGGCAGACGCGCCAAGACCATCGAGGGCGTCAACTCGTTTGCCCAGGCAGTTGCCACTCATCAGACAAATCCAGTGGGATCCAATGGAAGACACCGACCTGCAAGCGCTGATGGCCAGACTCGAATTGCTAATTGACCGGGTCGAGCAACTAAAGAGTCAAAACGCACTCTTACTAGCTCAGGAAAAGACTTGGCGCGAGGAACGCGCGCACCTCATTGAAAAAAACGAAATCGCCCGGCGTAAGGTCGAATCGATGATTTCGCGCCTCAAGGCCCTGGAGCAAGACTCATGAGTTCAAGCAATAGCGTTACCGTGCAGATCCTCGATAAAGAGTATTCGATCATCTGTCCCCAGGAAGAACGCAGCAATCTGGTGAGCGCCGCCCGGTACCTGGATGGCAAGATGCGCGAGATCCGCAGCAGCGGCAAAGTCATTGGCGCCGACCGCATTGCCGTGATGGCCGCCCTGAACATCACTCACGATCTCTTGCACAAGCAAGAGCGCCCCGACATCCAGGCCAGCGGCTCGACCCGTGAACAGGTGCGCGACCTGCTCGATCGCGTGGACTTGGTACTCGCTACCGATACCGACACAAGCAAAGCTGATTCCTGAAAGTGGTTGCGGTATAATCCCGCCACTCCCTGGGGTGCTTGCCAGTTGGCGATGTCCCTGAGCCGATTTGCACTACCCTGGAAGTTGCACGTTGGGCCGGTGTGCATGTCCGCTAGACGGAAAGCCTTAACGCCTACTGCATCTTCCGCCTTGAACTTTCGGGTTCAAGGGCTAAGCCGGCAGCGGTTCATCCGGGGAGCCTGAATTCCAAGCCAATGCCAGCTATGTCCATAGCTGGCATTGTTTTTTTCGGCGCCAGGATTATTTAGCGGTACGCTATCCTGCCGTATCCGACCCGGACCACCGCGACCATGACCGAACCGGCGCCGCTTTCCCGCCCGCAACTTCGCCGCATGCTACGCAAGGCCCGCCGCGCCCTCGGCCCCCCCGAGCAACGCCAGGCCGCCCGCGGGCTTTATCGGCAATTGACGCAGCATCCGTTGTTCCGCCGCGCCCGGCATATCTCCCTGTACCTGCCCACCGACGGTGAAATCGATCCGCGCCCGCTGCTGCGTGCCGCGCAACGCCGGGGCAAGGCGACCTATCTGCCGGTACTCAGCGCCTGGCCCCGGACCAAGATGGTGTTCCAGCGCGTTCGCCCCGGGGAAAAGCTGCGCCCCAACCGCTTCCGCATTCTCGAACCGCGGGTCAACCTGGCCCGGCAACGCAAGGTCTGGGCGTTGGACCTGGTGCTGTTGCCGCTGGTCGGCTTCGATGAGTCAGGCGGGCGCCTGGGCATGGGAGGCGGTTTCTACGATCGCAGCCTGGCGTATCTGGCGCGGCGGCAAAGCTGGCGCAAGCCGACGCTGCTGGGGCTGGCCCATGAATGTCAGAAAGTCGCGAAGCTGGATCAGGCAAGCTGGGACGTACCGCTGCAAGGAACGGTGACGGACAGGCAATGGTATTTCGCCGAATAGGCGCCGCCGACAGACAGCGACGCCCAGGAAGGAATCAACGCTTGTAAGGTTGCTGTTGTTGCGCGAGTTCGACCGGTGCATCGGTCTTGTTGGCCCACAGGCTTTGCGCATAACCGGTTGTCACGACGCCCAAACCGAACAAAATAACCAAAATCCATAGTAAATCCGGTTTGCGTTGCATCGATTGCCCCCCTCAGGCAAATCACACACGATGACAGCAACGGTTTCCATAACAGGCCGTGCAGCAGCGTCAAGCTTAAAATTCCGGCATTCTGCGACAACGTGAACCGACACGCAAATGTTGGCGTCAACCGACTGTCGGTTTGTCATAAAATTGCCCAACAACCTGCCCAGCCACCCCTCTGGAGAGCAAAAAATGGCCTATTGGCTGATGAAATCCGAACCGGAAGAACTCTCGATCCAAGGCCTGGGCACCAAGGGCCACGCGCGCTGGGACGGAGTACGCAATTACCAGGCGCGCAATTTCCTGCGGAACATGGCGGTAGGTGACCAATTCTTCTTCTACCACTCCAGTTGCCCCGAACCGGGGATTGCCGGAATCGGCCGGATCAGCGAGGCCGCCTACCCCGACCCCACGGCCCTGGAACCGGAAAATCCGCACTTCGACCCCAAGGCCAGTAGCGAGAAAAACCCCTGGAGCGCCGTCGACGTCACCCACGTCGAAACCTTCGCCAAGGTGCTGCGCCTGGACTACCTGAAACAACAGGCCGCCCTCGCCGAGCTGCCGCTGGTGCAAAAAGGCAGCCGGCTGTCCGTGATGCCGGTGAGCGCCGAGCAGTGGGCGGCGGTGCTGGCGCTGCGCTGAACGGAACGTGCGCGCTACGCAAAGAGGCATCCTGCGCACAACGGGACTAGGCTTGCTCCCTTCATTTGACGGACATCAAGTCGCCCAGCGACCTGAGCCGCCAGACTAGGACGCTACAGCCGCAGGATGCCCCAATGTCGACGAATCAGCTTTCCTCCCGTCTTTTCGCCTTCGCCTTGCTGGCCCTGCTGTTGATCGCCGGCGGCTTCGGCTATTGGAAGTCCAGGCAGGACCGCCTGCCCGAAGGCCTGAACGTGGGCAACGGCCGCCTTGAAGCCACCGAAGTGCAGATCGCCAGCAAGACCCCGGGACGCCTGGCCGAGGTACTCGTCGACGAGGGCGACAAAGTCGCCAAGGACCAGCTGCTGGCCCGCATGGACACCCGCACCCTGGAGGCCCAGCGCGCCCAGGCCGAGGCCGAGGTGGTGCGCACCCGGGAAACCCTGGCGGCGGCCGAGGCCAACGTGCAGTTGCGCCAGAGCGAACTGCTGCTGGCCACCCAGGAGCTCAAGCGCTCGCGGGAACTGTTCAAACGCGGCTTCGCCAGCCAGCAGATCATCGACCAGCAGCAAGCGCGCCTGAACACCGGCAATGCCGCCGTCCAGGCAGCCCAGGCCCAGGTCGCCGCGGTACGCGCTGCCATTGGCTCGGCCCAGGCACTGGTGGCCCAACTGACCAGTGAAGTCGACGACAGCAGCCTGCGCGCGCCCATCGACGGCATCATCCAGTTGCGCCTGGCCGAACCCGGCGAAGTGCTTGGCGCCGGCGGCCGCGTGCTGTTGCTGATCGACCCCAACGATCAGTACATGAACCTTTATCTGTCGGCCTCGGTGACCGGCCGCCTGGCCGTCGGCAGCGAGGCGCGAATCCTCCTCGACGCCCTGCCCGACCAGCCGTTGCCGGCGAAAATCAGCTTTGTCGCGGCCAAGTCGCAGTTCACGCCCAAGGAAGTGGAAACCCGCGACGAGCGCCAGAAGCTGGTGTTTCGCGTCAAGCTGCGGCTGACCCAACCCAGTGCCGTACCACAGGCCAAGCCGGGCATGCCCGGTGCCGGCTATGTGCGCACGGCGAACGTGGACTGGCCGGCCAACCTGCAATGAGCGGCCTGGCGCTGCAAGCCACGGGCATCAACCATCGCTACGGCGCGCAACAGGCCCTGATCGACCTGGCCTTCAGCCTGCCCGGCGGTACCCGCTGCGGGCTGATCGGCCCGGACGGCGCCGGCAAGTCGAGCCTGCTGGGTTTGATCGCCGGGGTTAAAAAACTTCAGCAAGGCCAACTGCAGGTACTCGGCGGCTCCATCGAGCAACGCCGCCATCGCAACAGCCTGTATGCACGGATCGCCTTCATGCCCCAGGGCCTGGGCGGCAACCTGTACCCCGAGCTGTCGATCCAGGAAAACATCCGTTTCTTCGCCACCCTGTTCGGCCTGTCGAAAACCGAGTGCGAACAGCGCATGCACAACCTGCTGCTGGCCACCGACCTCGCGCGTTTCGCCGACAGGCCCGCGGGCAAGCTGTCCGGCGGGATGAAACAGAAGCTCGGGCTGTGCTGCGCGCTGATCCATGAACCGGACCTGCTGATCCTCGACGAACCCACCACCGGCGTCGATCCGCTGTCCCGCCGGCGCTTCTGGGAACTGGTGGACGAGGTGCGCCAACAGCGCCCGCAACTGACGCTGCTGGTGGCCACGGCCTACATGGAGGAGGCCGAGCAGTTCGAGCATTGCCTGATGCTCGACCGCGGCCGGCTGATTGCCCAGGGCCTGAGCCGCGAACTGGCGGCCGCCACGCCCAGCGGCAAGCTCGACGATGCCTTCACCCACTTCCAGGGCGACAGCGGGCATGACAGCGACCCGCTGGTGATTCCGCCAAGAGTCGCCGGCGACCAGCAAATCGCTATCGAAGCCCATGAACTGACTCTGCGTTTTGGCGATTTCACCGCCGTGAACAAGGTCAGCTTCGCCATCGGCCGCGGCGAGATCTTCGGCTTTCTCGGCTCCAACGGCTGTGGCAAGACCACCACCATGAAAGTCCTGACCGGCCTGATGCCGGCCACCGAGGGCAGCGCCAGGCTGCTGGGCAACCCGGTGGACGCCAAGGACCTGGCCACCCGCAAGCGGGTGGGGTTCATGTCCCAGAGTTTTTCGCTGTACGGCGAACTCAGCGTGCGCCAGAACCTGGCGCTGCACGCCCGGCTGTTCGACCTGCCCAAGGCCGAGAGCGGCCCGCGGATCGAAGAGCTGATCCAGCGCTTCGACCTTCAGGACATCGCCGAACAACCCTCCGGCGCCCTGCCCCTCGGCCTGCGCCAGCGCCTGTCCCTGGCCGTGGCCGTGCTGCACCGCCCCGAAGTGCTGATCCTCGACGAGCCGACCTCGGGCGTGGACCCGGCAGCCCGCGACGACTTCTGGCGCCTGCTGATCGAGCTGTCGCGAGAACAGGGGGTGACGATCTTTTTATCCACTCACTTCATGAACGAAGCCCAGCGCTGCGACCGCATCTCGCTGATGCACGCCGGCAAGGTGCTGGCGTGCGATACACCGGCCGCCCTGCAACGACAATTCGCCGGCGACACCCTGGAGGCCGCGTTTGTCCGCTGCCTGGAAGACGCCCAGGGCGCGCCGCCACCTTCTGCGCCCGCCGCGCCCCAGCCTGAGGCCGCCAGCACCATCCATGACAATAGCCAGCGCATGCGCCTGTCGCGCCTGATCGCCGTGGCCACCCGCGAAGGCAAGGAGCTGCTGCGCGACCGGGTGCGCCTGAGCTTCGCCCTGCTCGGGGCGCTGTTCATGATGGTGATCTTTGGCTACGGCATTTCCCTGGACGTGGAAAACCTCGCCTTCGCCGTCTACGACCAGGACCAGACACCGCAAAGCCGCGCCTACCTGGAAGCCTTTCGCAGCTCCCGCTACTTCAAGGAGCAGAAGCCGATCCGCGACGCCGCCGAACTGCATCGGCGGCTGCAACGCTCACAGATCAAGCTGGCCTTGGAGATCCCTCCTGGATTCGGTCGCGACCTGTACGCCGGGCGCCAGCCCACGGTGGCCGCCTGGCTCGACGGCGGCATGCCGTTTCGCGCGGAGACCAGCCGCAACTATGTCCAGGCCGTGCACCAGGACAACCTCGAACAGCTGGCCGCCCACAGCAGCCCCGCTCTCGGACGACCGGCGGCGGCCAGGCTGGAAACGCGCTTTCGCTACAACCAGGACGTGGTCAGCGTGAACGCCATCGGCCCCGGGGTGATGGCGCTGATCCTGGCGTTCATCCCGGCGATGCTCACGGCGCTGGGCATCGTGCGCGAAAAGGAACTGGGCTCGATCACCAACTTCTACGCCACGCCGCTCAAGCGCCTGGAGTTTCTCCTGGGCAAACAGGCGCCCTACCTGGCCCTCAGCCTGATCAACCTGGCGCTGCTGGCGGCGATGAACCGCTGGCTGTTCGGCGTGCCCTTCAAGGGCAGCGGCCTGACGCTGGCCTTCGGCGGCCTGTTGTACGTACTGGCCACCACCAGCATGGGGCTGCTGATTTCCGCCTTCACCCGTACCCAGATCGCGGCGATCCTCGGCACCATGATCATCACCAGCCTGCCGACCATCCAGTTCTCCGGGCTGATCGTGCCGCGCTCGTCGCTGGAAGGCTCCGCGGCGCTGATGGGGCAGCTGTTCCCCGCCGGCTATTTCCTCGACATTGCCGTGGGCACCTTCACCAAGGCCCTGGACCTGCGCCAGCTGTGGCCGCAGTGCCTGGCGCTGTTCGGGTTCTTCCTCGGGTTCACCGGGCTGAGCCTGGCGATGCTGAAAAAGCAGGAGGCCTGATGCACTCGTTCAGCCATATCCTGCGCTTGGGCCTGAAGGAGCTCACCAGCCTGCGGCACGACAGCGTGTTGCTGCTGTTCCTGCTGTACGCCTTCACCGTGGCTATCTATATGCCAGCAGCCGGTTCGGTGATCGGCGTGCACAACGCCAGCGTGGCGCTGGTGGACGAGGACCACAGCCAACTCTCGCGCCAGCTGGCCGAGGCCTTGCAGCCACCGGAATTCCAGAACCCGGTGCAGCTGCCCTACGACCAGTTGGACCAGGTCATGGACAGCGGTCAATTCACCTTCGTCATCAACGTGCCGGCCAACTTCCAGAACGACCTGCTGGCCGGGCGCCAACCCAGCGTGCAAGTGAACGTCGACGCCACGGCCATGAGCCAGGCGTTCATGGGCGCCGGCTACATCGGGCGGACTTTCCAGCGCGAGCTGTTGAGCTACGGCAACCAGGCCGACCCGACCAGCACGATGCCGGCGCGACTGACCAGCCGCGCGCTATTCAACACCAACCTGCAGGGCGGCTGGTTCCTGGCGGTGATTCAGATCGTCAACAACATCACCATCCTGGCGATTGTCCTGACCGGTACCGCGCTGCTGCGCGAGCGCGAGCACGGCACCCTCGACCATCTGCTGGTGCTGCCGCTGACGGCGCTGGAAATCATGCTGGCGAAGATCTGGAGCAACATGCTGGTGGTGGTGCTCTGCACCTGGCTGTCGCTGGAGGTGATCGTCAAGGGCGCGCTGGGCATACCGCTGGCCGGGTCGCTACCCCTGTTTCTCGGCGTAACCGCGCTTTACCTGTTTGCCAGCACCGCGCTGGGGATCTTTCTCGCCACGCTGGCGCGCTCGACCCCGCAATTCGGCTTGCTGGCGATTCCGGTGATCATCCCGATGCTGTTGTTGTCGGGCGGCAGCACGCCGCTGGACAGCATGCCCCAGTGGCTGCAATGGGTGATGCAGGGGTCGCCGTCGACCCACTTCGTCAGCCTGAGCGCGGCCATCCTGTTCCGCGGGGCCGGCCTCGACGTGGTCTGGCCAGACCTGCTGGCCCTGGGAACGATTGGCTTGCTGTTCTTCGGGATTGCGTTGGCGAGGTTTCGCAGGAGTCTGGCGTCTTGAGCAAGCCTCGACCATGGCGACCTGTAGGAGCGAGCTTGCTCGCGATCAGCCGCCAGGCTGAAGGTTTGGCGGGGTGATCACGATCGCTATCGCGAGCAAGCTCGCTCCTACAGATCCAGCATTACTGGATGATCAGGTTGTTGAACAACAGGTCTTCCACCACCGGCTTGCCGGTTTCGTCGTTCATCACCTGCTGGGTCTGCTTCAGGGCTTCCTGACGCAGCTTTTCCTTGGCCTCGACGTTGTTCATGGTTTCCACGGTTTGCTGGGCGAACAACGCCACCAGCTGGTTGCGGATCAACGGTTCGTTGGCCTTCACCGCCTGGGCGGCAGCATCGCCGGTCACCCGCAGGGCGACGTCGGCCTTGTACACCTTGAGCTTGGGACCGCCGTCCAGCCCGTAGTTGCCCACGAACGGCGGGTTCAGGCTGATGTAACTGACTTTCGGTGCTTCGCCCTCTTTGGCTTCTTCGGCCATGGCTGCCATGGGCAGAGACAGGGCCAGCATCAACATGATCCACGCTTTCACAGTTCGCTCCTTATCCGGTAGGCGGTCTAGCATAAAGGCCCCCGCGCCTGCGCCCAAGCACAAAGCTTATGGCTGGCTATCAGGCCGGGGCATGCTCGTTGACCGCGTTTTTCACCCACCTACACTTATCGGCCATCACTCCCAAAGGAATAGCCCTGATGAAAGCCGTGCTGTGCAAAGCCTTCGGCCCCGCCGAAACGCTGGTGCTGGAAGAGGTCGCGAGCCCTGTGCCGAAGAAGAACGAAATCCTGCTGCAGGTGCACGCAGCCGGGGTGAACTTCCCGGACACGCTGATCATCGAGGGCAAATACCAGTTCAAGCCGCCCTTTCCGTTCTCCCCCGGTGGCGAGGCCGCCGGCGTGGTCGGCGCCGTTGGCGAGAAGGTCAGCCACCTCAAGGCCGGCGACCGGGTCATGGCGCTGACCGGCTGGGGCAGCTTCGCCGAGGAAGTGGCAGTGCCGGGCTATAACGTGCTGCCGATCCCGCCGTCGATGGACTTCAACACGGCCGCCGCGTTCAGCATGACCTATGGCACCTCGATGCACGCCCTCAAGCAACGCGGCAACCTGCAACCCGGCGAAACCCTGCTGGTACTCGGCGCGTCCGGAGGCGTCGGCCTGGCGGCCGTGGAGATCGGCAAGGCCATGGGCGCACGGGTCATCGCCGCCGCCAGTAGCGCCGAGAAACTCGCGGTGGCCAAGGCCGCCGGCGCCGACGAGCTGATCAACTACAGCGAAACCAGCCTGAAGGACGAGATCAAGCGCCTGACCGACGGCCAGGGCGCCGATGTGATCTACGACCCGGTCGGCGGCGACCTGTTCGACCAGGCCGTCCGCTCCATCGCCTGGAACGGCCGGCTGCTGGTGGTGGGTTTTGCCAGCGGGCGCATTCCCGAGCTGCCGGTCAATCTGGCGCTGCTCAAGGGCGCCGCGGTGGTCGGCGTGTTCTGGGGCTCGTTCGCCCAGCGCCAGCCCCAGGACAATGCCGCGAACTTCCAGCAACTGTTCGCCTGGTTCGCCGAGGGCAAGCTGAAGCCGCTGGTCTCGCAGGTTTATCCGCTGGCCGACGCTGCCAGCGCCATCAACGATCTTGGCCAGCGCAAGGCAGTGGGCAAGGTGGTGGTGCAGGTTCGCTGAGCGTCCCCCTTCTATCTATGTAGGAGCGAGCTGGCTCGCGATAGCGCTGTGACAGTCGACTTCAATGGCGGCTGCCGGATCGCCATCGCGAGCCAGCTCGCTCCTACAAGGAATACTGGATACGTCCCCTACTTATCTTTTAGCGACAGGTTCGTAAAAGAACATGCCATCGCTCCGATTTGCAGTGCTTGTGAATAAGTTGCAGTGCTATTTTCGTTAACGAAACTGTAACATTCACATCCGCAGTCAAAACAAGAAATTTGGAGCTCTTGAATGTTTGCTTTCTTTCGACCTGCCGTACACCGGGCGCCTCTGCCCGACGAAAAAATAGACAGTACCTACCGCCGCCTGCGCTGGCAGATCTTCGCCGGGATCTTTATCGGCTATGCCGGTTACTACCTGCTGCGCAAGAACTTCTCCCTGGCCATGCCGTACCTGATCGAAGAGGGTTACACCCGCGGCGAGCTGGGCCTGGCCATGTCGGCGATCGCCATCGCCTACGGCCTGTCCAAGTTCCTCATGGGCCTGGTGTCCGACCGCTCCAACCCGCGCTATTTCCTGCCCTTCGGCCTGCTGGTATCGGCCGGGGTCATGTTCATTTTCGGTTTCGCGCCCTGGGCCACGTCCAGCGTGACCATGATGTTCATCCTGCTGTTCATCAACGGCTGGGCCCAGGGCATGGGCTGGCCGCCGAGCGGACGGACCATGGTGCACTGGTGGTCGCAGAAGGAACGCGGCGGCGTGGTGTCGGTATGGAACGTCGCGCACAACGTCGGCGGCGGCCTGATCGGCCCGCTGTTCCTGCTGGGCATGGGCTGGTTCAACGACTGGCACGCGGCGTTCTACGTACCGGCCGCGGTAGCGCTGATGGTGGCGCTGTTCGCCTTCGTCACCATGCGCGACACCCCGCAATCGGTGGGCCTGCCACCGATCGAGAAGTACAAGAACGACTACCCGGAAGGCTACGACGCCAGCCACGAAGAAGAATTCAGCGCCAAGGAAATCTTCGTCAAATACGTGCTGCGCAACAAAATGCTCTGGTACATCGCCATGGCCAACGTCTTCGTCTACCTGCTGCGCTACGGCGTGCTGGACTGGGCGCCGACCTACCTCAAGGAAGCCAAGCACTTCACGGTGGACAAGACCTCCTGGGCCTACTTCTTCTATGAGTGGGCGGGGATTCCGGGCACCCTGCTGTGCGGCTGGATGTCGGACAAGATCTTCCGCGGCAACCGTGGCCTGACCGGCATGGTGTTCATGGCGCTGGTGACCGTGGCGACCCTGGTGTACTGGCTGAACCCGGCCGGCAACCCGACCGTCGACATGATCGCGCTGTTCTCCATCGGCTTCCTGATCTATGGCCCAGTCATGCTGATCGGCCTGCAGGCCCTGGAACTGGCGCCGAAGAAAGCCGCCGGTACCGCCGCGGGTTTCACCGGCCTGTTCGGCTACCTGGGCGGCTCGGTCGCGGCCAGCGCGGCAATGGGCTACACCGTGGACCACTTCGGCTGGGACGGCGGTTTCGTCTTGCTGATAGGCGCGTGCCTGCTGGCCATGGCCTTCCTGGCCCCGACCCTGTGGCACAAACAGGTTGCCAGCCAGAGCCGCGAAGCCGTTGCTTAATGAGCCGCTGATTTACAGCGTTTGAGCCGCGCCTCCAGATTACGGTCTGGCATGGCGTGGCTACGCAGGGCGTGCACGGTCTGCTCGACATAATCGCGAGTAGTGCCGTAGCGCCCGCAAGCGCTTTCGAATACCTGGCTCAGCACATGGTCCGGCAGATTGCCGGCATAGCTGGGCAGGTGCCGCTCCAGCACGAACCCCAGGGCCTGAACCCGGCTACCGTCTTCAAGACGGCAGTTGAGCCAGTGCGGGCGATAGGACGGGTAAGGCATCTCGCGCTGCCACAGCGCATACAGCGAAGTTTCCAGTTGCTCTTCCGGCAAGCGGTAGGCAAAGCCACTACAGGAACCGCCGCGATCCAGGCCAAACACCAGCCCCGGTTTCTCCGGCGTGCCGCGATGCTCGTGGGACCACAGGTACAGACCGCGATGGTAGCCATGGACTCGCCCACGCAAGCGCTCGACCGCCGAACATTCGGGGCGCCAGATCAGCGAACCGTAGGCGAACAACCAGACCGGGCCGCCCTTGTGGCGCGCCATGGTGGACTGCATCGAGCTGAGGAGCTGTTCGTGGGTAAGTTGCGGCCCAAGGTCGAGCCGCGGAGGGTAAGCCAGATTCAGGAAACTGGATTCAATGGCTGTCATGGCGAATAGCGTTCGGCTCCCCGCGTATAAAGAGTTACTTAATAGAACGCCCGGCGGTAACTTCAAGACACATATGTTTCAAGGCAAGTTAGATGCCAGTGAAGAGTTCCAACTTGAACAAGATGTGACATATAACCTACCGGTATTTATTCAATTG
Source organism: Pseudomonas chlororaphis (assembly GCF_001921865.1). Lineage (GTDB taxonomy): Bacteria > Pseudomonadota > Gammaproteobacteria > Pseudomonadales > Pseudomonadaceae > Aquipseudomonas > Aquipseudomonas chlororaphis_D. Next base: position 188,550 of record NZ_MSCT01000024.1, on the reverse strand, counting down.
AATAAATACCGATAGGCTATATGGGAAGTTATAACGACAGCGTCCCGCGAACTCAGGAGCGAGGGGCGTAGGCAAATACATCCGCGCGCATCTGGTGGGCGTCCATGCCGGCTTCGACCAGCGCGTCGAGGGTCGCGTAGATCATCGCCGGCGAGCCGCTGGCGTAGACATGCACCGCCGAGAGGTCGGCGATGTCCTCGCTCACCGCTTCATGCAGCATGCCGCAGCGCCCTTCCCAGCCGCAGAGATCGCTGACCACCCGGTGCAGGAACAGGTTGGGCAGCTTCTTCCATTCGTCCCAGTGGTCGATCTGGTAGAAGTCGTCCGGCCGGCGCACGCCCCAGTACAGGTGTACCGGGTATTTGAAACCCTCGGCCCGGCAATGCTCGATCAGGCTGTGCATCTGCGCCATGCCGGTCCCGGCGGCGATCAGCACCAGCGGCCCGTCCGGCAACTCGGCCAGGTGGGTATCGCCGAACGGCAGTTCGACGCGCACGTTGCCATTGCGTTGCAGCTGTTCGATCAGGGTGTGCGCACTGCTTTCGCGCACCAGCACGTGCAACTCCAGCTCGCGCCCGGAATGCGGGGCTGAGGCTAGGGAGAATGCCGACTTTTCGCCGTTTTCGCGCTCGAGCATCAAGTACTGGCCGGCGTGGTAGCGCGGTGGTTTGCCGGCTGGCGCGCGCAGGCGAACCCGCCAGACATCGCCGCCGATTTCCCGACACTCGCTGACCTGACATGACAGACTGCGCACCGGCAGTTCTCCCAGCGCAAGGACGCCATCCCACAGCACAATGCAGTCTTCCAGCGGCTCCGCAATGCAAGTGTAGAACTCGCCGTGGTCACGCACCTCACCGGCTTGCCGGACCCGGCCTTCCACCAGCAGGGCACAGCACACATGACAGTTGCCATTGCGGCAGCTTTGCGGGCATTCGTAGCCCAGGCGTCGCGCCGCATCGAGAATCCGCTCGCCGGGCAGCGTCTCAAGCACCGCTCCGGAGGGCTGCAAGGTTACACGCATCAATCTATTCCTAACTGATTCCAGATGGCATCGATCCGGCGGGTCACCGCCTCATCCTTGACGATCACCCGGCCCCACTCGCGGGTGGTTTCGCCGGGCCATTTATGCGTGGCATCGAGCCCCATCTTCGACCCCAGACCGGAAACCGGCGAGGCGAAGTCCAGGTAGTCGATCGGCGTGTTATCGATCATCACCGTGTCGCGCTTGGGGTCCATGCGCGTGGTGATGGCCCAGATCACGTCGTTCCAGTCGCGTGCGTTGATATCGTCGTCGGTGACGATAACGAACTTGGTGTACATGAACTGTCGCAAAAACGACCAGACACCGAGCATGACGCGCTTGGCATGGCCGGGGTACTGCTTCTTCATGGTCACCACCGCCATGCGGTACGAGCAGCCTTCGGGCGGCAGGTAGAAATCGGTGATTTCCGGGAACTGCTTCTGCAGGATCGGCACGAACACCTCGTTCAGCGCCACACCGAGAATCGCTGGCTCATCCGGCGGCCGACCGGTGTAGGTGCTGTGATAGATCGGTTTTTGCCGATGGGTGATGCGTTCGACGGTGAACACCGGGAAGCTGTCGACTTCGTTGTAGTAGCCGGTGTGGTCGCCGTAGGGACCTTCGTCGGCCATCTCGCCCGGGTGGATCACACCTTCGAGGATGATTTCCGCGGTGGCCGGTACTTGCAGGTCGTTGCCGCGGCACTTCACCAACTCGGTGCGGTTGCCCCGCAGCAGGCCGGCGAAGGCATATTCGGAGAGGCTGTCCGGCACCGGCGTCACGGCGCCGAGAATGGTCGCTGGGTCCGCCCCCAGCGCCACGGACACCGGGAACGGCTGGCCCGGGTGCTTTTCGCACCATTCGCGGTAATCCAGCGCGCCGCCACGATGGCTCAACCAGCGCATGATCACCTTGTTGCGGCCGATCACCTGCTGGCGGTAGATGCCGAGGTTCTGCCGGTCCTTGTTCGGGCCCTTGGTGACGGTCAGGCCCCAGGTAATCAGCGGGCCGACGTCACCCGGCCAGCAGGTCTGCACGGGCAGCATCGCCAGGTCGACGGCGTCGCCTTCGATGACCACTTCCTGGCAGATCGCGTCCTTGACGACTTTCGGCGCCATGGAAATGATTTTCTTGAAGATCGGCAGCTTGGACCACGCGTCTTTCAGGCCCTTGGGCGGCTCGGGCTCCTTGAGAAACGCCAGCAACTTGCCGATTTCCCGCAGCTCGCTGACTGCTTCGGCGCCCATGCCCAGCGCCACGCGTTCCGGGGTGCCAAACAGGTTGCCCAGCACCGGGATGTCGTAGCCGGTGGGGTTTTCAAACAGCAGGGCCGGACCTTTGGCGCGCAAGGTGCGATCGCAGACCTCGGTCATTTCCAGCACTGGGGACACCGGAACCTGGATGCGCTTGAGTTCGCCGCGCTGTTCCAGGCCGCTGATAAAGTCGCGCAAGTCGCGATACTGCATGCGTGAGCCTCGTTTTGGCCGTGGCGTTCGGGGCTGGCAGTTTAGCGCCGAACCCGACTGTTCAGAACAGTGAACTGCCCGTTCATCGATAATCAGATAGCAAAAAGCCGGGTTTCCCCGGCTTTTTCGGTCCCGCTCGACTTACTTGCGTTTCATCGACAGGAAGAACTCATCGTTGGTCTTGGTCTGCTTCAGCTTGTCGACCAGGAACTCGATGGCGGCGACTTCATCCATCGGATGCAGCAGCTTGCGCAGGATCCACATGCGCTGCAGCTCGTCGTCGGCGGTCAGCAACTCTTCGCGGCGGGTGCCGGACTTGTTGATGTTGATGGCCGGGAACACGCGTTTCTCGGCAATGCGACGGTCCAGCGGCAGCTCCATGTTGCCAGTGCCCTTGAACTCTTCGTAGATCACTTCGTCCATCTTCGAGCCGGTCTCGACCAGCGCGGTGGCGATGATGGTCAGCGAGCCGCCTTCTTCGATGTTCCGCGCGGCGCCGAAGAAACGCTTCGGTTTTTCCAGGGCGTGGGCATCGACACCACCGGTCAGCACCTTGCCGGAGCTCGGGATCACGGTGTTGTAGGCACGGGCCAGACGGGTGATGGAGTCGAGCAGGATCACCACGTCCTTCTTGTGCTCGACCAGGCGCTTGGCCTTCTCGATCACCATCTCGGCGACCTGCACGTGGCGGGTCGGCGGCTCGTCGAAAGTCGAGGCGACCACTTCGCCGCGCACGGTGCGCTGCATCTCGGTCACTTCTTCCGGACGCTCGTCGATCAGCAACACGATCAGATGAACTTCAGGATTGTTACGGGTGATGTTCGACGCGATGTTCTGCAGCATGATGGTCTTGCCCGCTTTTGGCGGAGCAACGATCAGGCCACGCTGGCCTTTACCGATCGGGGCGCACAGGTCGATGACACGACCGGTCAAGTCTTCGGTGGAACCGTTGCCGGCTTCCATCTTCATGCGCACGGTCGGGAACAGCGGCGTCAGGTTTTCGAACAGGATCTTGTTCTTCGCGTTCTCGGGACGATCGTAGTTGATCGTGTCGACCTTCAGCAGCGCGAAGTAACGCTCGCCTTCCTTTGGAGGGCGGATCTTGCCAACGATGGTGTCACCGGTGCGCAAGTTGAAACGACGGATCTGGCTCGGGGAGACGTAGATATCGTCTGGGCCGGCCAGATAGGAAGCGTCGGAGGAACGGAGAAAGCCGAAGCCGTCCTGGAGGATCTCCAGCACGCCATCACCGGAGATTTCCTCACCGCTTTTCGCGTGCTTTTTCAGCAGGGAGAAAATCACGTCCTGCTTGCGCGAACGGGCCATATTTTCTATGCCCATCTGTTCGGCCAATTCGAGCAGTTCGGTAATCGGCTTTTGCTTGAGTTCAGTCAGATTCATATAGGAATGACGTAATCATTTATGGAGGGGGGGAGAAATTAAGCTTCTGGCTTAATGAGGCCGCGCCGCGGAGAAGGCGACAGGATCGCGTACTTATTCGAAAAGGAGAGCGTCGGCGACGGCTTGCAGGGGGCAGAGGAGAAACCAGTGCGGGGCCGAATGTAACACCTGAGTTTCTGAGCGTCTAGCCCTGAATAATGAAAAAGCCCCGCTATTTACGGGGCTTTTTTGATGCCATTTACAACGACGCTTAGATGTTGGCGTCGAGGAAAGCAGCCAGTTGCGACTTGGACAGGGCGCCGACCTTGGTGGCTTCGACGTTGCCGTTCTTGAACAGCATCAGCGTCGGGATACCGCGCACGCCATGCTTGGCCGGGGTTTCCTGGTTTTCGTCGATGTTCAGCTTGGCAACGGTCAGCTTGCCTTTGTAGGTTTCAGCGATTTCGTCCAGGACCGGAGCGATCATTTTGCATGGGCCGCACCACTCAGCCCAGTAGTCGACCAGTACAGCGCCTTCGGCCTTGAGTACGTCAGCCTCGAAGCTAGCGTCGCTAACGTGTTTGATAAGATCGCTGCTCATGGAAGTCTCCAGGTTGTAAGCAAAAAAACGTGGCCCATCATAGCCGCCCTTCCCGCGTTCAGGAAGCCGGAGTTGATTGACTCTCGCTATGGTGGCCGATGAGTTTGGGTATAGCCCAACTCATGGCTACGCGGGGGTGACAAAGGCGATTCCAGTGCGCAGGGCCGCGCCGCGCACATGTTCCTGCATGGCTTTCTGCGCCGCCCCCGAGGCATGCCGGGCCAGCCCGCGCAGGATCTTGCGGTGTTCCTGCCAGGTCTCCATCGCCCGCTCGGGCCGGATGAACGGTAGTTTCTGGCTCTCCAGGAAGATCTCGGCACTGGTGCTGAGGATGCTCAGCATCGCCTGATTGCCGCTGGCCAGCAGGATCTTCTGGTGAAACTCAAAGTCCAGCCGCGCCGCCGCCTCGAAGTCCGCCGCCCGCAACTCGTTGCGCATCGCCTCGACATTATCCTGCAACGCATCCAGCTCGTCGGCGGTCAGGGTCACGGCCGCCAGCCCCGCGGCGAAGCCTTCCAGGGCGTAACGCAGTTGAAAGATGTCCGCGGGCGAGGCCTGGGCCGCGAATGGCCAGTTCAGGCCGGCACCATTGTTCGGCGATTCCACCGCCTGCACGAAGACGCCCTTGCCCGGCTGCACGCTGATCACTCCCAAGGCGCTCAAGGACGACAGCGCCTCGCGCAACGAGGCCCGGCTGACGCCCAACTGCACGGCCAGATCGCGCTGCGACGGCAGCGCGTCGCCCGGGCCGAAGCCGCGTTCGCTGATCAATTGGCGGATGGCTTGCAGCGCCACTTCAGGTACGGCGCGGGAGATCGAGTTCATAAAATTCAGGCTGGCCGGTCCAGGAAAAACCTAGTTGTAAAGCTATTCGCCAAGCCCGGCAAGTCGTGCCCCACGGGGGTTCGGGCACTTTGCCGAACGCTCGATAAGGGGGCAGGAAAACCATCAACTGTTCAGACCAGTAAGACCGATAAAAGCCAGTAAAACCCTGCGCTCCAGGGCTTTTTCCGGCGTTTGGCACGGGCTGTGCTGTGTGCCAGCGCAGAAATCACTCCCCGTGAACCCGGAGATTTGCCATGACCCAGCGTTTCAGCGCCCTGCTCTCTGCCCTGTTTGCCAGCCTGCTGCTGAGCCAGACGCCCGCCAACGCCAGCGGCCTGGACGATGTCGTCACCCGTGGCACCCTCAAGGTGGCGGTGCCCCAGGACTTCCCACCGTTCGGTTCGGTCGGCCCGGACATGCAACCCCGCGGCCTGGACATCGACACCGCGCAACTGCTGGCCGATCAGCTCAAGGTCAAGCTCGAGCTGACCCCGGTCAACAGCACCAACCGCATTCCGTTCCTCACCACCGGCAAGGTCGACCTGGTGATCTCCAGCCTCGGCAAGAACCCCGAGCGCGAGAAAGTCATCGACTTCTCCCAGGCCTACGCGCCCTTCTACCTGGCAGTGTTCGGCCCGCCCGAGGCGCCGGTCGCCAGCCTCGACGACCTCAAGGGCAAGACCGTCAGCGTCACCCGCGGCGCCATCGAAGACATCGAGCTGAGCGCCGTGGCCCCGCAAGGCGTGACCATCAAGCGTTTCGAGGACAACAACTCGACCATCGCCGCCTACCTGGCCGGCCAGGTCGACCTGATCGCCAGCGGCAACGTGGTGATGGTGGCGATCAGCGAGCGCAATCCGAAACGCATTCCGGCGATGAAGGTCAAGCTCAAGGACTCCCCGGTCTACGTGGGCGTCAACAAGAACCAGCCCGAGCTGCTGGGCAAGGTGAATCAGATCCTCACCAACGCCAAGGCCGACGGCAGCCTGGAAAAGAACGCCCAGCTGTGGCTCAAGCAACCGTTGCCGGCCGGCCTCTGATCGCGCTCCCGGAGGTTAGCCATGGCTTATCAGTTCGACTTTCTACCGGTGCTGGAAAACACCGGCCTGCTGCTGCGCGGCGCCCTGTTCACCCTTGAGCTGACCGCCATCGGCGCGGTGCTCGGGGTTGGCCTGGGCATAACCGGTGCGCTGGTGCGGGCCTGGAAGATCCAGCCCTTCTCGACCCTCTTCAGCGTCTACGTCGAGCTGATCCGCAACACCCCGTTCCTGGTGCAGCTGTTCTTCATTTTTTTCGGCCTGCCGTCCCTGGGCATGCAGATTTCCGAGTGGCAGGCCGCGGTGCTGGCGATGGTGATCAACCTGGGCGCCTACTCCACGGAAATTATCCGCGCCGGTATCCAGGCCGTCCCCCGCGGCCAACTGGAAGCCGCGGCGGCACTGGCCATGACGCGCCTGGAGGCTTTCCGCCACGTGGTGCTGCTGCCGGCGCTGGGCAAGGTCTGGCCGGCCCTGAGCAGCCAGATCATCATCGTCATGCTCGGTTCGGCGGTGTGTTCGCAGATCGCCACCGAGGAGCTGAGCTTCGCCGCCAACTTCATTCAGTCGCGCAACTTCCGCGCCTTTGAAACCTACGCCCTGACCACGCTCATCTACCTGTGCATGGCCCTGCTGATCCGACAACTGCTGAACTGGATCGGGCGCCGCTATATCGCGAGGAGCAGCCAATGAGCGACTTCAGTTTCTGGGACATCGTGCGCAACCTGCTGACCGGCCTGCAATGGACCCTGGTGCTGTCGCTGGTGGCCTTTATCGGCGGTGGCCTGATCGGCTTGCTGGTGATGGCCCTGCGCATTTCCAGGAAGGCGTTTCCCAGCAACGCTGCCCGCCTGTACATCGAGCTGTTCCAGGGCACGCCGCTGTTGATGCAATTGTTCCTGGTGTTCTTTGGCATCGCCCTGCTGGGGGTGGATATCTCGCCCTGGCTGGCCGCGGCCATCGCCCTGACGCTGTTCACCAGCGCCTACCTGGCGGAGATCTGGCGCGGCTGCGTCGAGTCGATTCCCAACGGCCAGTGGGAGGCGTCCTCGAGCCTGGCGCTCAACCCCTATGAACAGCTGCGCCATGTGATCCTGCCGCAAGCGCTGCGCATCGCCGTGGCACCCACCGTGGGTTTCTCGGTACAGGTGGTCAAAGGCACCGCGGTGACCTCGATCATCGGCTTCACCGAACTGACCAAGACCGGCGGCATGCTCGCCAACGCCACCTTCGAGCCCTTCATGGTCTACGGCCTGGTGGCGCTCGGTTACTTCCTGCTCTGCTACCCCCTATCCCTCAGTGCGCGCTACCTGGAAAGGAGACTGCATGCCTCTGCTTAGAATTTCCGCCCTGCATAAGTATTACGGCGACCACCATGTGCTCAAGGGCATCGACCTCAGCATCGAGGAAGGCCAGGTGGTGGCGATCATCGGCCGCAGCGGCTCGGGCAAGAGCACCCTGCTGCGCACCCTCAACGGCCTGGAGTCGATCAACGACGGGGTCATCGAAGTCGACGGCGAGTACCTCGACGCCGCCCGCGCCGACCTGCGCAGCCTGCGGCAGAAGGTCGGCATGGTGTTCCAGCAGTTCAACCTGTTCCCGCACCTGACCGTCGGCGAGAACGTCATGCTCGCCCCGCAGGTGGTGCAGAAGGTGCCCAAGGCCAGGGCCGCCGAGCTGGCGCGCGCGATGCTCAAGCGCGTCGGCCTGGAGGAGAAGTTCGACGCCTTCCCCGATCGCCTGTCCGGCGGCCAGCAGCAACGGGTAGCGATTGCCCGGGCGCTGGCCATGTCGCCCAAGGTGCTGCTGTGCGACGAGATCACCTCGGCCCTGGACCCGGAACTGGTCAACGAAGTCCTGAGCGTGGTGCGCCAGCTGGCCAGGGACGGCATGACCCTGATCATGGTGACCCACGAGATGCGTTTTGCCCGGGAAGTGGGGGACAAGCTGGTGTTCATGCACCAGGGCAAGGTGCATGAGGTAGGCGACCCGAAAGTGCTGTTCGCCAACCCGCAGACCGCGGAGCTGGCGAATTTCATCGGCCTCAACGAGAACCATTGATCGTTCACCTGTAGCCGCTGCCGCAGGCTGCGATAAGGCCCGCAGGGCCTTCCAGGGCCATCAAGAGCAGCGCCTGCTTCGCAGTCGATCGCAGCCTGCGGCAGCGGCTACAGGGGCCAGCGGCGCGAGGTTTCCTGCGTTGAGTCAACGCATTGGACACTGCGCGTTGGCGCGGGCGATTGAAAGTGGCAGGATGGCAAGGTTATCGACCGAGACCCCCAAACCATGCCGCAATCCCAAGCCAAGAATCTGTCCCTGATCGCCGCCATCGACCTGGGCTCCAACAGCTTTCACATGGTCGTGGCCAAGGCTCACCATAATGAAATCCGCATTCTCGAGCGGCTCGGTGAAAAGGTTCAACTGGCCGCCGGGATCGACGAAGACCGTCAACTCAACGAAGAATCCATGCAGCGCGGGCTCGATTGCCTTAAGCGCTTCGCTCAACTGATCAACGGCATGCCTTTGGGCGCAGTGCGTATCGTCGGCACCAACGCTCTGCGCGAAGCCCGCAACCGCGGCGAATTCATCCGCCGCGCCGAGGAAATCCTCGGCCATCCGGTGGAAGTCATCTCCGGCCGTGAAGAAGCCCGCCTCATCTACCTGGGCGTGTCCCATACCCTGGCCGACACCCCGGGCAAACGCCTGGTCGCCGACATCGGCGGCGGCAGCACCGAGTTCATCATCGGCCAGCGCTTCGAGCCGCTGCTGCGCGAAAGCCTGCAGATGGGCTGTGTCAGCTTCACCCAGCGCTACTTCAAGGACGGCAAGATCACCCCGGCGCGCTACGCCCAGGCCTACACCGCGGCGCGCCTGGAGATCATGAGCATCGAACACGCCCTGCACCGCCTGACCTGGGACGAAGCCATCGGCTCCTCGGGTACCATCCGCGCCATCGGCCTGGCGCTCAAGGCCGGCGGCCACGGCACCGGCGAGGTCAACGCCGAGGGCCTGGCCTGGCTCAAGCGCAAACTGTTCAAGCTCGGCGACGCCGAGAAAATCGACTTCGAAGGCATCAAGCCGGACCGCCGCACGATCTTCCCGGCTGGCCTGGCGATTCTCGAAGCCATTTTCGATGCCCTCGAACTGCAGCGCATGGACCACTGCGAAGGCGCCCTGCGCGAAGGCGTGCTCTACGACCTGCTGGGCCGCCACCACCACGAAGACGTGCGCGAACGCACCCTCGGCTCGCTGATGGAGCGTTACCACGTCGACCTGGAACAGGCCGCCCGGGTCGAGCGCAAGGCGTTGCATGCCTTCGACCAGGTGGCCAAGGACTGGGACCTGGAAGACGGCGTCTGGCGCGAGTTGCTGGGCTGGGCGGCCAAGGTCCACGAAGTCGGCCTGGACATCGCCCACTATCACTACCACAAGCACGGCGCCTACCTGATCGAACACTCCGACCTGGCCGGTTTCTCTCGCGAAGACCAGCAAATGCTCGCGCTCCTGGTACGCGGCCACCGCCGCAACATTCCCAAGGACAAGTTCGCCGAATTCGGCGAGGAAGGCAGCAAGCTGATCCGCCTGTGTGTGCTGCTGCGTTTCGCCATCCTGTTCCATCACATCCGCGGCACCCAGGAAATGCCCCAGGTGAAACTGCGCGCCGCCGGCGACAGCCTGGATGTGATCTTCCCGCAGCAGTGGCTGGACGAGAACCAGCTGACCCAGGCCGACTTCGCCCTGGAAGCGGAATGGCTGACCCGGGTCGGCATCACCCTCAACGTGCGCTGATACACCCACGCACAAAAAAGCCGGCTTGCCGGCGATGGGCTCCTCTAGCAGGACTCCATCGCCGGCAAGCCGGCTTTTTCATAGGCCTTAGCGAACCGCCAGCACCGGGTTGCTCAGGCGCTCCAGCAAGGTGGCCTGGGCGCTGCGCGGGTTCTGGTTGCCGGTCGGCGTGTTGCGGATATAGCGACCGTCCGACTGCAAGCTCCAACTGTGAGTGTTATCGGTGAGATAACTTTCCAGCTCCTTCTTGACCCGCAGGATCAGCTTCTTGCCCTCGACCGGGAAGCACGTCTCGACACGTTTATCGAGGTTGCGCTCCATCCAGTCGGCACTGGACAGGAACATCTGCTCCTCGCCGCCGTTGAGGAAGTAAAACACCCGGGTGTGCTCCAGGAAGCGGCCGATGATCGAGCGCACATGGATGTTGTGCGACACACCGGCAATCCCCGGACGCAGACAGCACATGCCGCGCACCACCAGGTCGATACGCACGCCCGACTGGCTGGCCTTGTACAGCGCGCGGATGATCTTCGGATCGGTCAGCGAGTTGAACTTGGCGATGATGTGCGCCGGCTTGCCGTCCAGGGCGAACTGGGTTTCCCGGGCAATCATGTCGAGCATGCCCTTCTTCAAGGTGAACGGCGCGTGCAGCAGCTTCTTCATGCGCAGGGTCTTGCCCATGCCGATCAGCTGGCTGAACAGCTTGCCGACGTCTTCGCACAGGGCATCGTCGGATGTCAGCAGGCTGTAGTCGGTGTACAGGCGAGCGTTGCCCGCGTGGTAGTTACCGGTACCCAGGTGGGCGTAACGCACGATCTCGCCGGCTTCGCGCCGCAGGATCAGCATCATCTTGGCGTGGGTCTTGAAGCCGACCACACCGTAGATCACCACCGCGCCGGCCGCTTGCAGGCGGCTGGCCAGTTGCAGGTTGGACTCTTCGTCGAACCGCGCGCGCAACTCGATCACCGCGGTGACTTCCTTGCCGTTACGCGCCGCGTCCACCAGCGCATCGACGATTTCCGAGTTGGCGCCGCTGCGGTACAGGGTCTGGCGTACCGCCAGCACATGCGGGTCCTTGGCTGCCTGGCGCAACAGGTCGACCACCGGCGTAAAGGACTCGAACGGGTGCAACAGCAGGATGTCCTGCTTGCTGACCACGCTGAAGATGTTCTCGCTGTTCTGCAGAAGCTTGGGAATCTGCGGCGTGAACGGCGTGTATTGCAGCTCCGGGTGGCTGTCCAGGCTGGTGATGCTGAACAGGCGCGTCAGGTTCACCGGACCGTTGACCTGATACAGCTCGGTCTCGCTCAGGTTGAACTGCTTGAGCAGGTAGTCGGACAGATGCTTGGGGCAGGTATCGGCCACTTCCAGGCGCACCGCGTCGCCGTAGCGCCGGGAAAACAGCTCGCCGCGCAGGGCGCGAGCCAAGTCTTCGACGTCCTCGGTATCCACCGCCAGGTCGGCGTTACGGGTCAGGCGGAACTGGTAGCAGCCCTTGACCTTCATGCCCTGGAACAGGTCGTCGGCGTGAGCGTGGATCATCGACGACAGGAACACATAGTTGTCGCCAGGGCCGCCGACTTCTTCCGGCACCTTGATGATCCGCGGCAGCAGGCGCGGCGCCGGAATGATCGCCAGGCCCGAATCGCGGCCGAAAGCGTCGACCCCTTCGAGCTCGACGATGAAGTTCAGGCTCTTGTTCACCAGCAGCGGGAACGGGTGCGTAGGGTCGAGGCCGATCGGGGTGATGATCGGCGCGATCTCGTCGCGGAAGTAGCGGCGTACCCAGGTCTTGAGCTTGGTGGTCCAGTAGCGGCGGCGGATGAAGCGAACCTGATGTTTCTCCAGCTCCGGCAACAGGATGTCGTTGAGGATTGCGTACTGGCGGTCCACATGGCCGTGCACCAGCTCGCTGATGCGCGCCAACGCCTGGTGCGGCTGCAGGCCGTCGGCGCCGGCCTGTTCGCGAGCGAAAGTGATCTGTTTCTTCAGGCCGGCGACGCGGATCTCGAAGAACTCGTCCAGGTTGCTGGAGAAGATCAGCAGGAACTTCAGGCGTTCCAGCAACGGATAGGACTCATCCAGCGCCTGTTCCAGCACGCGGATGTTGAACTGCAGTTGCGACAGCTCGCGATGGATGTACAGGCTGCTGTCATCCAGGCTCGGGATGGCCAGGGTCGGCATCGCCACATGCGGCGCATCCGCCTGCACGGGCGGGGCTTCCAGCTCCGGTGGCGTTTCAGCCACCTGCTCGACCACGGGTTGAGCTTCTTTTACGGCAACTTCAGTGAGTCCTTCGGTATTCATCGCGTGTTCCTGGGAGGGCTATTTTTGCTCTCGTAACAATTGAGCAGCACGAACGGCAAAGTAAGTCAGGATGCCATCGGCACCCGCGCGTTTAAAGGCGGTCAAGGATTCGAGGATCACCCCTTCACCCAACCAGCCATTCTGGATCGCCGCCATGTGCATGGCATATTCGCCGCTGACTTGGTAGACAAAGGTCGGCACCTTGAATTCATCCTTGACCCGAAAAAGGATGTCCAGGTACGGCATGCCCGGCTTGACCATGACCATGTCCGCGCCTTCGGCGAGGTCGGCGGCCACTTCATGCAGGGCTTCGTGGCTGTTGGCCGGGTCCATCTGGTAGGAGGCCTTGTTGGCCTTGCCCAGGTTCAGCGCCGAACCGACCGCATCGCGGAACGGGCCGTAATAGGCGCTGGCGTACTTGGCCGAATAGGCCATGATCCGCACATTGACGTGCCCGGCCAGCTCCAGGGCTTCGCGGATCGCCTGGATACGCCCGTCCATCATGTCCGAAGGCGCCACCACCTGGGCGCCGGCCTCGGCATGGGACAAGGCCTGCTTGACCAGGGCGTCGACGGTGATGTCGTTCTGCACATAACCGTCTTCATCAAGAATGCCGTCCTGGCCGTGAGTGGTGAACGGGTCGAGCGCCACGTCGGTGATCACCCCCAGCTCAGGGAAACGCTCGCGCAGCGCACGGGTGGCGCGCTGGGCAATACCCTGCGGGTTCCAGGCTTCGGCGGCGTCCAGCGACTTGAGCGCCGGCGGCGTCACCGGGAACAGCGCCAACGCGGGAATCCCCAGCTCGACCCATTTCGCCGCTTCCTCGACCAGCAGGTCGATGGTCAGGCGCTCGACGCCCGGCATCGACGCCACCGCTTCCCGACGATTTTCGCCTTCAAGCACAAATACCGGCAGGATCAGGTCGTCGACGGTCAGGACGTTTTCACGAACCAGGCGACGAGAGAAATCATCGCGACGATTGCGGCGCAGGCGAGTGGCGGGAAACAAACGGTTGGCTGGGGTAAAGCTCACGACAGACTCCTGAGCCCGCGCAAGCGGGCGAGCGTGACAGTTATAAGCGGCCATTATGACGAACGGATGACAGTTGTGCTTAACCCTGTGACCGGTAGTCGCAGACATTGTCAGGCCGGCATTTGTTCACGTCGAGACACATTTGGATACTTTCCTCCATGGGCTCGAAGGGTTAGGCTGCGCGTTCATTTCGCCAGCATCCAGACAATGCTCCAACAATTTCTTCAGGAATTCGGCTACTTCGCCCTCTTTCTCGGCACGTTCTTCGAAGGCGAGACCATCCTGGTCCTGGCCGGTTTCCTCGCGTTTCGCGGATACATGGACATCAACCTGGTGGTGGTCGTGGCGTTCTTCGGCAGCTATGCCGGCGACCAGCTGTGGTACTTCCTGGGCCGCAAGCACGGACGCAAACTGCTGGCGCGCAAGCCGCGCTGGCAGATGATGGGCGATCGGGCGCTGGAGCATATCCGCAAGCATCCGGACATCTGGGTGCTGAGCTTCCGCTTCGTCTACGGCCTGCGCACGGTGATGCCGGTGGCCATCGGCCTGTCGGGGTACCCGCCGGGTCGCTATCTGTTGCTCAACGGTATTGGTGCGGCGATCTGGGCCGCGGCCCTGGCTGCCGCGGCCTATCACTTCGGCGCCGTGCTCGAAGGCATGCTGGGCAGCATCAAGAAATACGAGCTGTGGGTGCTCGGCGCCCTGCTGGTCCTGGGCTTTGCCCTGTGGCTGCGTCGCCGCTTCAAGAATGCGCGGCTGGCCAAGGCGGTCTACGAGGCCGAACAGGTCAAGCAGAACGCACAGAGCGGCTGTTGCAAGCCTAAGACGCCAGTCGAGTAAGGCGGCCCCGGCAACAGTAAAGCCCGATAACGCTAAGCAGGCTGTAGCAGGCCAGGCCGACCCAGCCCAGGGCGCTGGCCGGCCACAACCCGGCCAGGGGCGCCAGCCACACCAGCGCCAGGTTCGACGCCAACCGCAGCCCCTCCATCTTCAGCGCCCACGGGCGGTTCTCCAGTGCCACCCCCAGCACGAACAGCCCCAGGGCCATGACGCTCCAGCCCAACACCAGGGCCGCGGTCGGCAGGCTCTCGCCCAGGTTCATCAAGTAGCTGCCGAAGGCCGCGTACACCGCGAACTGCGCCACCACATAGACCTGCTGCCGGGCATCCAGCGGCACCTCGAACTTACGGAACTGGCCGAGGTCGGGCTTGCGCATCGGATACCGGGCCGCCACGTCCGCGGGGCGCCAGCCGGTGCGCATGAACCAGATCCGCAGCTTGTCCCAATAGCGCTCGGCACGCCGCGCATCGTCGAACAGCTGGGCATAGAACTGCAGGTTGGCCCACAACGGGTTCCAACTGGCCAGGGGCGTGGTCACGCCGAATACCGCCGGCTCGTTGTCGTCTTCCTCCTGAAAGGTGCCGAACAACCGGTCCCAGATAATGAACACCCCGCCGTAGTTGCGATCCATGTAGAGAGCGTTCTGCGCATGGTGAGCCCGATGATTGGACGGCGTGACGAAAAACCACTCGAACCAGCCCAGCTTCGGAATGTGCCGGGTGTGCACCCAGAACTGGTACAGCAGGTTGAGCGCCCCGACGCTGACGAACACCAGCAGCGGCACCCCCAGCACGGCCATCGGCAGATAGAAGATCCAGCTCAGCAGGAAGCCGGTACTGGTCTGGCGCAACGCCGTGGACAGGTTGTAGTCCTCGCTCTGGTGATGCACCGAATGCGCCGCCCAGAGGATGTTGCGCTCATGGCCCATGCGGTGCAGCCAGTAGTAGCAGAAGTCGTAGAGGATAAAGGCGAACACCCAGACCCAGGCGCTCTCGGCCGACAGGGTAAAGAGCCCCAGGTGTTCCAGGGCAAAGGCGTAGGTCACCAGGCCGACGCCCTTGGTCAGCAACCCGGTGGTGGTCGACAAGGCGCCGGTACTGAGGCTGTTGATGGCGTCCGCGACCCGATAGTTGTTCACCCCTCGCCAGCGATCGACGAACAGCTCGAGGGCTATCAGCACAAAGAAAAACGGCACCGCGTAAAGGATGAAATTCATGGCACGACCCAAGGTAATCCTGAAGGAAGATTAGGTCGGGCGGCGGGATAACCCTATGGCAACGGGCGACAAATTAGTGGACATTTAACGCCATGAATCTGGAGGAAAAACCATGAGCAAAAAAGTTGCAGTGATCCTTTCCGGCTGCGGCGTCTACGACGGCGCCGAGATCCACGAAAGCGTCATCACCCTGCTGCGCCTGGACCAGCGCGGCGCGCAGGTGCAGTGCTTCGCCCCGAACATCGCCCAATTGCATGTGATCAACCACCTGACCGGCGAAGAGATGCCCGAGTCGCGCAACGTCCTGGTGGAATCGGCGCGCATCGCCCGCGGCGAGGTCAAGGATATCCGCGAAGCCAACGCCGAGGACTTCGACGCGCTGATCGTGCCCGGTGGTTTTGGCGCGGCGAAAAACCTCTCCAACTTCGCCGTCGAAGGCCCTGGCTGCACGGTCCAGCCCGATGTCCTGGCGCTGACCGAAGCCTTTGCCGAAGCTGGCAAGCCGGTGGGCCTGATCTGCATCTCGCCGGCATTGGCGGCGAAAATCTACGGCCCGGGCGTGACCTGCACCATCGGCAACGACACGGCGACCGCGGCCGCCGTGAGCAAGATGGGCGCGACCCATGCCGAATGCACCGTCGGCGACATCGTCGAAGACAAGGCGCGCAAACTGGTCAGCACCCCGGCCTACATGCTCGCGCAGTCCATCGGCGAAGCCGCGGCCGGCATTAATAAGCTGGTGGATCGGGTGCTGGAACTGACCCACGAAAACGACGAATAACCCCACGGCGGCGAGCAGGCAAGCGCCCTCGCCGCGGTTCGTCAGGCCTGACGCGCCAGCCGCGTCAGGATCCGGTCCAGGGCATTGGCGAAGGCCTGCTTCTCGCGATCGCCGTACGGGCCTTGCCCGCCACCGACCTGCCCCTGCTCGCGCAGATCGGTAAACAGATTGCGCACCGCCAGCCGCTCGCCCATGTTCTGCTCGTCGAACTCCTTGCCCCGCGGGTCGAGGGCGGCCACGCCCTTCTTCACCAGCCGGTCGGCCAGGGGTACGTCGCTGCAAATCACCAGCTCGCCGGGCACGGCGTGTTCCACCAGATAATCGTCAGCCGCATCCGGGCCGCTGGGCACCACGATCAGCTTGACGCAGGCAAAGGCCGGCTTGATCTGCGCCTGTCCCGCCACCAGCACCAGCTCGAACTGGCGTTTGAGGGCGAACCTCACCACCTGATCCTTCGCCGCCTTGGGGCAGGCGTCGGCATCGATCCATACACGCATTGCATCATTCCTCTAAAAGCATCGCGGGCAAGCCTCGCTCCGACAGAAACACACCGTTCTGTGGGAGCGCGGCTTGCCCGCGATCATGAGCGAAGCGGATGCTTCAGGAAACCTGAGTTCGACGCTTCTCGGCCATACGGCTGCGGCTGTAGAGCACGATGATCGCCACGATCGCGATCGCCTGCGCCGTCAACGAGTAAGCATCGGCGTGAATGCCCAGCCAGTCGAAGTCGAAGAACGCCACTGGCCGCGTCCCGAAGATCCCGGCCTCCTGCAACGCCTTGACGCCATGCCCGGCAAAGACCACCGACAAGGCGCACAGCAACGCTGCGTTGACGCCGAAGAACAAGGCCAGCGGCAGTTTGGCCGAACCGCGCAGGATCAC
This sequence comes from Pseudomonas chlororaphis, assembly GCF_001921865.1. Lineage (GTDB taxonomy): Bacteria > Pseudomonadota > Gammaproteobacteria > Pseudomonadales > Pseudomonadaceae > Aquipseudomonas > Aquipseudomonas chlororaphis_D. The sequence continues at coordinate 171,373 of NZ_MSCT01000024.1, read as the reverse complement.
CCAGGCCAGGCCGACCAGCAGCACCAGCGCCGTGGCGCCGCCCGCCAGCACCGCGTTATGGCCCGCCGGGCCGGCTTGCAGCCACAGGGTTTCGTAGAACAGGATCACCTCGAACAGCTCGCGATAGACCGAGAAGAACGCCAGCACGGCAAAGCCGAAGCGTCCGCCGCCGCCCACCAGGCTGCTCTTGATGTAATCCTGCCACGCCGCCGCGTGCCGGCGGTCGTGCATCCACACCCCGAGCCACAGCACCATGACGCTGGCGAACAAGGCCGTGGCGCCTTCCAGCAGCTCGCGCTGGGACCCGCTGACATCGATCACATACGCCGCCAGCGCCCAGGTCGCCAAGCCGGCCAGCAGGGCCAGGCCCCAGCCGACGTTGACGCTGCGCACCGCCGATTGCTGGCCGGTATTGCGCAGGAAAGCGAGGATTGCCGCCAGCACCAGGATGGCTTCCAGGCCCTCGCGCAACAGGATCAGCAGGCCGGAGATATAGCTCAGCGACCAGCTCAAGCCATCGCTGCCCAACAGCCCCGCCGACTCCTTGAGCTTGGCCTTGGCCGCATCCAGGCGCTGCTCGGCTTGCGCCACCGGCAAGCCGTCCTGCAGCGACTGGCGGTAGGCCATCAGCGTTTTTTCCGTGTCCTTGCGTACCGTGGCGTCGACGTTGTCGAGGGAGCTTTCCACCAGCTCGAAACCTTCCAGGTAGGCTGCTACCGACAGGTCGTAGGCTTGTTCACGGTCGCCGGCGCGGTAGGCGGCCAGGCTCTTGTCCAGGGTCGAGGCGGTGTAGTCGAGCAGTTGCGCCGGGCCGCGCTTGACCTGCGGCGGCTGCGCGCGCTGGGCGCGGAATGTGGCCGCGGCCTCGGGGCCTTCGGCGGCTTGCACTTCGCTTGGGGTCTGGCGGGCCAGGTCGGCGAGGTTGTAGCTCTTGTCGCCTTTGGCCGCGGCCGGATTCGCCGTGAAGCCGGCGATGTAGGTCGCCAGGTCCCAGCGTTGACGGTCGTCCAACTGATCGGCGAACGCCGGCATATCAGTGCCTTCGACGCCCAGGCCGAGGGTGTTGTAGATCGCGTAGAGGCTCAGGTGATCCGTGCGCGCCGTATCCCGAAGGTTGGCCGGTGGCGGCGTCAGGCCAACGCCCGCCGGGCCGTCGCCGGCACCGGTTTCGCCGTGGCACACCGAGCAGTGCTGGGCGTACAGCGGTGCGCCGCGGGTCGGGTCGGGCGTGATGATCGGAGCCTGGCTGACCTCATAGGCCACCGCCAGTTTCGCCCCCAGCTGCCGCGCCTGGCGGGCAACGAGCGCGCCGTCGGCCTTGGCCTTGACGGCACTGTCCAGGCTGGCGATGCCCTGCTCCAGCTCGGCCTTTTCCGGCTTGGCCGGCAGGTCGGCGACCAGGCCTCGCAGCACGCCGAGAAACTCCACTTGCTCCCGGTATTCGGACTCGTCGATCACCTTGCCCGCCTCGACCGTCGGCGGATAGTCCGCGCCAATGTAGTCGAGCAGATGCAGCGCCTTGGGCGCGCCTTCTACGGTGTCCGCCAGCAGGTTGGCGCTGCACAGGGCCAATAGCGGCAGCACGAGCCACGCCAGGAAACGGGAGGGGGCAGTCATGAACGAATCTCAAATGGAAATACGAAGTAACACATTGTTCACTTAGAGTGACTTTCACTCAAGCGTTGTCGCGTAACCCCCGGCCATCCGCAAAGACCCAATGCTGGCGCAAAGCCTTGTGTCGCCTGGGGCCTGGGGTTTCCTGAAGAAAAGTGAAATAAATCCAGGCGCCGCCGCTCAGGCGGAAATCGCCTTGCAGCTTGCGTATCCACCCCCCATGAAAAAGGCGCCTCTTGGGGCGCCTTGTTCAGTAGCCGACGTCTTAGACCGGCGCTTTGCGAATCGTCGCCAGCAACCCGGCGGCCCCGAGAAACAGCCCGGCGAAGGTGCGATTCATGCGGCGTTGCTGGGTGGGCGTGCGCAGCAGGCGCAGGACCTTGGAGGCCAGGCCGGTGTAGCCGGCCATGACGATCAGGTCGACGACGATCATGGTCGCCCCGAGGATCAGGTACTGCTTCACCAGCGGCGCGTGGGGATCGATGAACTGCGGCAGGACCGCCAGCATGAACACCAGGGCCTTGGGGTTGCTGATATTGACCAGGAAGCCGCGGAACACCAGTGCCAGGGGCTTGCCGATCGGCCGGATCGCCGCGTCGTCGCTCAGGTTGCTCGGCAGCGCGCGCCATTGTTTGACCGCCAGGTAGACCAGGTACGCCACGCCGAACCATTTGATTGCGTAGAAGGCCGTCGAGGACGCAGCGAGAATCGCCCCCACGCCGGCCGCGACAATCGCAATCTGCATGGCCAAGCCCAGTTGCAGACCGAGGGCGTTCCAGTAACCGCGCCAGAAACCGTATTGCAGGCCGCAGGACATCGACGCAATCGCGCCGGCCCCCGGGGAAAGGCTGATCACCCAGCACGCGGCGAAAAACGCCAGCCATGTCTCAAGAACCATCGCACACCTCGGCTCGAATTCGTCGTAGACGCCTAAGCTAATGCGCCGGCCAGCGGATGACCATAGATTTTTGTCGGGCAAGCGCCGCGGTTACAGAGAGGGCGAAGGACGCTTACTTCTCGCCTGCGCCCGGCAGTACATCGCTACCGCGCCAGCGGCGCACCGAACGCTGGAAGAACAGGCTGTTGGGCACTTGCACCATGACACTGCCGGTGCCGGCTTCTTCGGCTTCGATCAGCGAGGTGTACAACAGGTTGATCGCCACCACCCGGCCTTTGATACCCGGCTTGTCGAGGGTGTCCACCAACTCGACCACATCGCCGATGCGGAACGGGCCCACGGTGAAGATCAGGATCGCGCAGAGCAGGTTGGACAACACGCTCCACATGGCGAAGAAGGCCACCGCGGCAACGGCGACAAACCCGGACAAGGCGGTCCAGAGCACCGTCGCCGACACCCCGAGGCGTTCCAGCACGAAGATCAGCGCACTGCCCATGATCAGCCACCGCAGGCCGCCCCGCAGCGGCATCAGCAACTGCGGCGGGAACGGATAACGTTCGCCCAGGCGGGTCAGGCCACGTGCGACAAAGCGCTGGGCAATGTAGCCGGCCAGCAGGATCAGCAGGATCTGCACCGCGACCCACAGCGGCTCGACCCACTGGATTGGCAACGGCAGCTTGAACGCGTCCATCAGGACAAGGCTTCCAGTTCCGCCTGCATGCTTTCCAGCAATTCCAGGGCCTCCATCCAGGTTTCTTCCAGCTCGCCTTCGCGCACCTTCAGCCTGGCCTGCTCGGCCAGCAGGTCGCGCAATTCGTCCTTGCGCGCCGCCTCATAAAGGCCGCTGTCGCCGAGGCTGGTCTCGATTTTCGCCAACCGCTCGTGAACCTTGCCCAGCTCGGCTTCCAGCTTGTCGGCCTCGCGCTTGTGTGGAGCCAGTTGCTGACGCAAGGCAGCGGCAGCCTGACGCTGGGCCTTTTTGTCGGTCTTGTCCGGGTTGACCGTGGCCGTGCTGACCGGCGCGTTGCGCAGACGGAAGTCCACCAACCAGCGCGCATAGTCCTCCAGGTCGCCGTCGAACTCTTCGACCTTGCCGTCGGCCACCAGGAAGAAGTTATCGGTGGTGCTTTTAAGCAAGTGACGATCGTGGGAAACCACCAATACCGCACCACTGAACTCTTGCAGGGCCATGGTCAGCGCCAGGCGCATTTCCAGGTCCAGGTGGTTGGTCGGTTCGTCGAGCAGCAACAGGTTCGGCTTGCCCCAGGCGATCAGCGCCAGGGCCAGGCGAGCCTTTTCGCCGCCGGAGAAGTTCAGCACCGGCTCGTCGATCCGCGCACCGCGGAAGTCGAAGCCGCCGAGGAAGTCGCGCAGGGTTTGCTCGCGCTCGGTCGGCGCCAGGCGCTGCAAATGCAGCAGCGGGCTGGCCTTGGAATCCAGGGAGTCCAGCTGGTGCTGGGCGAAGTAGCCGACCACGGTGTTCTCGCCACGGGTCAGGCGGCCGCCCAGCGGCGACAGTTCGCCGGAGAGGTTCTTGATCAGGGTCGACTTGCCCGCGCCGTTCGGGCCTAGCAGACCGATACGCGCACCCGGGGTCAATTGCAGCTTGACCTTCTCCAGGACGGTTTTTTCGCCGTAGCCCAGGCGCGCGTCGGACAGGTCGAGCAGCGGGCTGGAGATCTTCTCCGACTCGCGGAACACGAAGTCGAACGGCGAATCGACATGGGCGGCGGACAGCTCTTCCATCCGCTCCAGGGCCTTGATCCGGCTCTGGGCCTGGCGGGCCTTGGTGGCCTGGGCCTTGAAGCGCGCAATGTACTTTTCCATGTGCGCGCGTTGCGCCTGCTGCTTCTCGTAGGCTTGCTGCTGCTGCGCCAGGCGCTCGGCACGGGCGCGCTCGAAGGCGCTATAGCCGCCGCGATAAAGCGTGATCTTGCGCTGGTCGACGTGAGCTACATGGTCGACCACGGCATCGAGGAAATCACGGTCGTGAGAAATCAGCAGCAAAGTGCCGGGATAACCCTTGAGCCAGTCTTCCAGCCAGAGGATCGCATCCAGGTCCAGGTGGTTGGTCGGTTCGTCGAGCAGCAGCAGGTCCGACGGGCACATCAAGGCCTGCGCCAGGTTCAGGCGCATCCGCCAGCCGCCGGAGAAATCGCCAACCTGGCGGTCCATCTGCTCGTTGCTGAAGCCAAGGCCCGCCAGCAACTTGCGCGCCCGGGCGTCGGCGGTATAACCGTCGGCGCTGTCCAGCTCGGCATGCAGGCGTGCCTGGGCCGCGCCGTCGTGGGCGGCTTCCGCGGCGGCCAGATCACGCTGCACTTCGCGCAGGCGCAGGTCGCCATCGAGCACATAGTCGACCGCCAGCCGTTCGAGGGTATCGACCTCCTGGCGCATATGGGCGATACGCCAGTCAGCCGGCAGGAAGCAGTCGCCCGAATCCGGGTGCAACTCGCCGCGCAGCAAAGCGAACAGGCTGGATTTGCCGGCGCCGTTGGCACCGATCAGGCCGGCTTTCTGGCCGGCGTGCAGGGTCAGCTCGGCGTCTTCTAGCAGACGTTGCGGACCACGCTGTAAAGTCAGGTTCTGAAGTCGAATCATAATGGCGGCGGAGTCTACCAGCTTCGTTGGCAACTGGCGCGAGTAGCGATATGTCCCCTGACCTGTGGAGTTTCACCCTCAAGACCTACGCCCGTCCGGGCGTCGAGGAGGCCTGCCTGAACCTGCAGGCGGCCGGGGCCAATGTCTGCCTTTTGCTCTGTGCGGCCTGGCTGGGCGCACGCGGAGTGGCCTGCAACACCCAGCGCGTGGAACAACTGCGAGCCCTGGGCCAGCCTTGGCACGACGACGTCGTCAAGCCGCTACGACAGTTGCGCACGCAATGGCGCGCGGGCGCGAGTACGGACCCGCAACTGGCGGCGTTGCGCGAACAGATCAAGGCACTGGAACTGGAAGCCGAACGGCAACTGCTGTTGCGCCTGGAGACACTGGCGGGGGAATGGTCGGAAGGTGCGGCGCAGGATCTGACGAACTGGCTGGAAGGGCTGGCGGCCGAAGCCGCCGACCTTGACCGCGACGCGCTGCAGGTGCTGCGCGTCGCGGCGACCGGCGCTTAGGAAGCGCTGGTTGGCGTGGTGCTGGTAGCAGTAGCTGGAGCTGGAGTGCTCGCTGCCGGAGCTGGCGAAGCTACAGGGGCCGCAGGCTTGGCAGCAGGAGCAGCCGGAGTCGCTGGCTTGGCGGCCGCTGGAGCGGTTGCCGGTTTGGCAGCAGCAGGTTTGGCGGCGACTGGCTTCTTCACCGCAGGTTTGGCTGCCGGCTTGGCCGCGGGTTTCGCCGCTGGCTTGGCTACAGGTTTGGCAGCAGTCGGTTTGGCGGCGGGCTTGGCTGCAGCAGGCTTGGCCGCAGCGGAAGCGGCGGGTTTGGCAGCTGCAGGTTTAGCCGCGGGCTTGGCTGCTGCCTTCACGGGAGCTTTTGCCGCAGCAGGTTTGGCGGCCGGCTTCGCAGCAGGTTTAGCGGCTGGCTTGGCGGCTGGTTTGGCAGCTACCGGCTTGGCGGCGGGCTTGGCTGCAGCAGGCTTGGCAGCGGGTTTTGCCGCTGGCTTGGCGGCAGGTTTGGCCGCTGCGGGTTTGGCAGCAGGTTTAGCGGGGGCTTTTGCCGCAACAGGCTTGGCGGCGGGTTTGGCTGTGGCAGGTTTGGCGGCGGCGGTTTTTGCCACTGGTTTGGCCGCGGGTTTGGCGGCAGGTTTGCTGGCCGCTTTGGCCGGGGCTTTCGCAGCAGGTTTGGCAGGCGCTTTGGCCGCTGGCTTGGCTGCAGCTTTCGCTGCTGGAGCAGTTGCTGGCTTGGCGGAGCGAGTGCTCAGCACCTTGGCTGCGGCTTCTTTGACCCGGCCTACACCCTGGGCCAGTTTCAGGCTTTCCTGGGCGTCGCGCTTGAGTTGCAGAATGTAGGTGCGGGTTTCGGATTGACGCCCCTTAAGTGCATCGAGCAGGTCTTCAAGTTCTTTCACCGCGTCCTTGGCTTTGGCTTGTGCCTTGGCCTTGCCGGCCGCCGCGGCGTCCTGCAATTTAGTGCGCGACTTGTGCAGTTTTTCCTGTGCCTTGCCGCGTTGTTTTTCCAGTTTGGCGAGCAACTTTTCAGCATCAGCCAAGGCTTGGGAACAAGCGTTTTCCAAGTGTTCGAGCAGGCTGCCCGAAAGCTGTTGGAGCAAATGCAACGGAGTATTTACAGGCTTCTTATTGGCCGACATGGGTTACCTCCTGGCTGACGTGAGTTGCGGCTCATACTAGACCTCTGCTGCTACCGCCGCTAGGGCATGTTGACAGTATCGAATGCCATGCGTTGCAGACGATTGAAAATGTTCTTCGTACACCAGAAAGTTACTCAGCAGCCGGCACATTCACGCTGGCATAATTCACCCCATCTCAGGCCGGAGTGCGCCCATGTCGCGTTACCTTTTTTTATCCCTGTGCGTGTTCCTGCCGCTGGCTCAGGCCGCAGAAGATCCGCAGAAAAACGATGCCCACGACCTGGCCTACAGCCTCGGCGCGAGCCTCGGCGAACGCCTGCGCCAAGAGGTGCCGGACCTGCAGATCCAGGCATTGGTGGAGGGATTGAAACAGGCCTATCAGGGCAAGCCCCTGGCACTCAAGGACGAGCGCATCGAGCAGCTTCTCGCCCAGCATGAAGCCCAGTCCAACGAGCAGGCAGGCAAACCGCAGATCGAAGTGGCGCTGGAAAACGAACAGCGTTTTCTGGCGACCGAGAAAAAACGGCCGGGAGTGCGCGAGCTGGAAAACGGCATCCTGCTGACCGAACTGGCGCCGGGCAACGGCACACGACCCGGACCTGACGGCTCGGTACAGGTGCGCTACACCGGGCGCCTGCCTGACGGCACGGTGTTCGATCAGAACCAGCAGCCGCAGTGGTTTCGTCTGGACAGTGTGATTGCCGGATGGCGCAGCGCCTTGCAACAGATGCCGACAGGCGCGAAGTGGCGCCTGGTGATTCCTTCGGCCCAGGCATACGGTGCCGACGGCGCCGGCGACCTGATCGCGCCCTATACGCCTTTGGTATTTGAAATCGAGTTGCTGGGAGCTACCGGCTAGGGCGCCGCAGAAATGAAAAACGGCGCGCAATGCGCACCGTTTCGGTAAACCTTTCGCTGCACCTCAGGCCTGAACGGCGGCCTCTTCCTTGTGAGCGTTGTGCAGCACTTCGATCAGGCAATCTTCCAACTCGAAGCGCTCATGCAACAGGCCGCCCAGCTCCTTGAACTTTTCCGCCACGCATTTGCCTTCGTCGCACAGGTCGTTGAACGCCAGCAGCTTTTCGGTGATGACGTCGATCCGCGGATAAATGGTTTCGGCCAGTTCGAGCCCACGCGTGTCGTTGAAGGCCTTGGCCTCGCCGGTCAGTTGTTCATAGATTTCAAAGTGCCCGGCAGAAACGTAGTCGACAAGGATTCCACAGAACTCCTGCAACGGCTGTCGATTCTCCGCCAGCGCCTCAGGCTCCGCGCCGAGAGCATCATAGGCTCGAACCAGTTCGTGACGCTCCTGCAACCAGCGATCGATCAGCAGATGCACTCCACCCCAGCGTTCCTGAGCATTCTGACAACTTTCCAGCATGGCGATCTCTCTTCCCTATATGGGTCATGCTGCTCTGAATCCGCCACTGGACTGAACATCGGCATCCGCCCAGGCAGAACAGCATCGAGCAACGTAATTGCGGTGACACGTGCGGGCCAGATTATGCCCGCTCGACAGCCGCTTCAAGGTACGCAGGAGATAAAGTTCATACAAGTGTTTAATCTTGAGCCCCGTCGCAAATCGACGACTCAGGCCCCGGCCGCCTTGAGCCGGCCCCGCGATAGAAGCCACGCCAGACGCCAAGCACTCAGAATCAACACGCTGATGAAAAACAACAGGCTCCACTCCGCGGCGCTCATGTCCAGCAACGTCCAGGTGACCTCCGCGCACTGTGCCGTTCCGGTAAAAACCAGCTGCAGGGCACGCCCCCAGGACAGATTGCCGAGCATGAACGGCATGTCCGGCAAGCACGCCAGCAGTTGATCCGACGGAATGTTCTGCAACAGTACATGGCGCCCAGCCGTGACGACGCCCGCCAGGCTGCCAAGCAGTTCCAGCAGCCAGTACAAGGCACTTGCCGGGTATTGTGGGCCATGCAGGAGGGCGACCAGGCTGATCGAGGTCAACAGCAACGCGCAGAAGCGCTGCAACACCCATAACAGGCAAGGCTCGAGCCCAACCCCGTACTCCAGGTGAAACGAAGCCCACAGGGCCAAGGCCCCGGTAAAAAACACCAGGAAAAACAGCAAGCGCGAGCCGGCCAGCGACATGAGGTATCCGCAACGGAAGAAACAGGCTGCCACGGTAGAGAAAGCGCCCGGCCCTTTCAAGGCGCGCCATGACAAGATCGGCGCGGCAAACGGACACTGCGGCCGGATCGGCCAATTCGCCAGGCGGGCCGACCCTCTCGGGTCGTGCCTGCCCTGCGGATCTAGACCCTGGCCGGAACCGGCAAGGGCGATGCCAGCAAACGTTCGTCCAGCAACCCCAGGCCTTCCTGGAACAACTGGTTGCTGCGCTCGGTATCGCCCAACTGCGCCAGCAGCCGGGCCAGTTCGGCGCACGCCTCAGGGTTACGCTGGATGCGCAGGCTGCTTTCCAGGTAATCCCGCGCCTTGCCCCAGAGACTGCTTTGCAGGCACAGGCGGCCCAGGGTCAGCAGCAAGCTCGGATCGTTGGGATGATCCTTGAGCCACTGCTCGGCAAACTGCAGTTGCCGCGCCGGATCGCTGCCACGCAACAAACCGTAGAGCCGTGCCAGATGGCTGTCGTATTTGCGCTTGAGGGCACCGCGCAGCACCTCTTCAGCCTCGGCCTCGGCGCCCAGTTGTCGCAGCTGCTCGGCATAGGCCAGCACCAGCTGCGGCTCCTGACGCTGCGCCGCAGTCAGTTGCTGCCAGGCGCGATTGAGCGATTGCAGGCCAACCGCGCCGTCTTCTTCACGGCGCGCCGCGAGCGTCAGGTTCTCGCCCCAGGCCCGACGTTCCAGCTCGGCCAGCTCATTGGCGGGCAGGACCTTATCCTTGCGCAGCTCGGGCAACAGGCGAATCACCGCCGACCAGTCGCCCCGCTGCTGTTGCAGGCGCTGCAATTGCCGCAGCACTTGAACGCTGTGCGGATGGCGCTCATGCATGGCTTGCAGGGTGTTCAGCGCGCCTTCGGTATCGCCGCGATCGGTCTGCAGTTGGGCATGACTCAAGGCCACCGCCAGCTCGGCCTGGGGCTGACGTTCGAGGGCGCGCTCCAGGAGCTTGTCGCATTCCTCGTAGTGTCCCTGTTCGTTCGCTGCTCGCGCCGCGCCAAGGTAATACAGAAGCGGCTGGCGCTCGGCTTCCGCGGCACGGTGCAAATGCCGCTGGGCGCTGGCCCAGCGACCTTCGGCCAGGTCCATCTGGCCTTGCTCGATGGCGATCTGCACGCGGCGGCTGCGGTTGCGCCGCGACCAGGGATTGACCACGCCGCTGGAAGCCATCACCAGCTCGACCAACGTCTTGATCCCCCAGATCACCAGCCAGATCACTGCGACCAGCGCCAGGGTCGCCCATAGGCTCGACTCGTAACGGAAGCTGTCATAGGCAACCAGGACGTAACCGGAATGTTCGGCAATCGCCAACCCCAACAACCCCGAAGCGGCAATGACCAGGAACAGAATCACATACAGGCGCTTCATGGGCTGGTCTCCTGCGCGGTACCCGCGGCAGGCTTGGCCGGTGGTTTCACCGACTCTTCAACACTCAGGTTGCGCCGCTCCAGATAGGCTTGAACGGCGCTCAGGGTCTTGCTCAGGTCCGGCGTCAACACGGTGACCGGCTGCTTGCTCAGTTCGGACACTCGCTCCAGCATGAGCTTGCTCTGCGGGTTGTCCTGGTTGAAGTTGCCCTTCAACACATCCCGGGCTTCCGCCAGGGCCTGGGTGTACACCGGCGCCTGGCCGTTCAACGCCGCCCACTGAGCCTGCTCCAGGGCCAGGCTCAACGCCAGGCGTACCTGCGTCAGGCTTTGCCCAGCCAGCAATGGCCGCACGTTCTTGTCAGCGTTGAAGTCGATGCGGATATAGCGCGAGATCTGCTCCCACCACTGCGCCCAGCGACTGGCGCCATCGCCATCGGCGGTCAGGCCCAGCAGCGAATCGCCACGGTCGCGGTACTCGGGGGCCAGTTCGGTGAGCTCGACGACCTGATCGCGCAACGCCCCCAATTGCAGGAACAGCCCAGTGCGGTCCGGCTGCTCGGTGCTACGCAGGGCCGCGAGGCTCTTGGCCAACTGCTCGCGAGCGGCGAAAGAGCCCGGGTCGTTCTGCTCGCGCAGGATCTCGTCGGCGCCCTGCACCAGGGCCTGGGCGCTGCTGATGTCCTGCAAGGCCGAAAGACGCAGGCTGGCGAGGCGCAGCAGATGCTCCGCCTCGGCCAGTCGCCAGTCCTTGCGGCTGGCGCCGAGCACGCTTTCCAGTTTCTGGCTGAGTCGCTGCTGGTCGCCTTGCAACTGCGCGACCAGACGACGTCGATCTTCCAACTCGCCGGCCGCCGGCAATTGCTCCAGGCGCGCCGTCAGACGCTGCTCATTGAGCTTCAGGTTCTGGGTCTCATCGCCCAGGGCCTGCAATTGCCCCAACTGCTGTTGATGGTTGGCCTGCAGGTGACGCACCTGCCAGACACCCCAGCCGCCGACGGCGACGCCGGCCGCCCCCAACAGCAGGGCCAGGATCGCCAAGCCGTTGCCACGGCGCGGCGCAACAGGAGTGGCGGGCTCGGCCGGTGCATCGAGTACCGGCTGGACATCATCTTTAGGCAAGGCTGTTTCGCTCACGTATCCATCCTTTGCGTTTAGAGAACGGGCACGGGTTGCTCCCGTAACGCCGTTAGCAAGGCCGCGGCGCTGGCGCCACGACAATCCACAACTTTCTCGGCCCCGGCGGCACGCGCCATCTCGGCGACCCGGGGGCTCGGCACGAACAACGGTAGCCGTGCCACCTCTGGCCAGGCCTCGCCGGCCAGCTGCTGCAAGTGCTCGAAACCCTGCCCACTGCTGACCACCAGCCCATTCAAGCGTTCCGCTCGAATGCGTTGCAGCAGGGTGCCGTCGGCGTAGCGCGGCAGCTCGCGGCGGTACAGTTCCAGATAATCGACACTAGCACCTTGGCCGCGCAAACGCTCAGCCAGCCACTCGCGACCGCCCTCCCCGCGCACGATCAACGTGCGCGGAGCAGGCCGTGCAATAGCCTCGCGCAACTGGGGAAGTTCAAGCAAGGCTTCGCTGTCGTCGCCCTGCTCGGGGAAAAATACCTCCAGGCCGTGATCGGCCAGAACCTGCGCCGTACCGGCGCCCACGCTGAACCAGCGCTGGCGGGGCGGCTGCGGCCAGAACCGTTCGAGCAACTGCACGGCCGCTCGCGCCGCCGGCTTGCTGACCACAATCACCGCGCAATAGCCCGGCAGGTCGAGCACTTTGGCGCGCTGGGCGTCGTCAAAAGGCAGCGCCTGGATGTCCAGCAAAGGCAGGCTGCTGCTGAACACACCGGCTTCGCCCAGCGTCTCGGCCAGCAGAGCCGACTCGTCCGTGGGCCGGGTCAGCAGCACACGCCAGCCGGTCACTCTTCGCCAGCCTCGCCATAGACTGCGCGCAGGATATCGTCGGCACCCTGGGCCAGCAGATCGTCCGCTACCTGCACTCCCAACGTCGCCGCCGCGCTACGCGGGGCCCGGGCCTCGGCACTGAGCAGCACACCGCCGCTCGGCTCGCCGACCAGGCCGCGTAACCACAGCTGGTCGCCTTCAAGCACCGCATAGCAGGCGATCGGCACCTGGCAGCCGCCATTCAGATGTTTGTTGAGGGCCCGCTCGGCAACGACCCGATCCGCCGTATCGGCATGATGCAGCGGTGCCAGCAGCCCGTGGATCTCGCTGTCGGCCGTGCGGCATTCGATGCCCACCGCACCCTGGCCGCCGGCTGGGAGACTGTCATCGACGCTGATCGAAGAAGTGATGCGCTCTTCAAAACCAAGACGGATCAGGCCCGCGGCGGCCAGGATAATGGCGTCGTACTCGCCGGCGTCGAGCTTGGCCAGGCGCGTGTTGACGTTGCCACGCAGGAAACGGATCTGCAGGTCCGGACGACGAGCCAGTAATTGCGCCTGGCGACGCAGGCTGGAAGTACCCACCACGCTGCCCGCAGGCAAGTCGTCAAGACTGGAATAGGTATTGGAGACAAAGGCGTCGCGCGGGTCTTCGCGCTCGCAGATACAGAACAGGCCCAGGCCTTCGGGGAAATCCATGGGCACGTCTTTCATCGAATGTACGGCGATATCCGCTTCGTTTTCGAGCAGCGCGGTCTCCAACTCCTTGACGAACAGGCCCTTGCCGCCGATTTTCGACAGCGGCGAGTCAAGCAGCTTGTCGCCGCGACTGACCATCGGCACCAGCGTCACGATCAACCCCGGGTGGGCGGCTTCCAAACGAGCTTTGACGTATTCGGCCTGCCACAAGGCCAAGGCACTTTTGCGGGTAGCGATGCGGATTTCGCGAGAGGACATGGATCAATCCGTACTGAAGAAAATACGGCAGATGATAACAGCTCAGCCAAATCAGCTTTGACTTGTATCAGGACAGCAGCCCTCCCTGGCCGCAGGAACGTTGCAGGCGTAATGGGCGATCCGTCTGGTCGCCCTGGCCTAGAGCTGCTGCATCATCTTGCGCACGCCGGCCACATGCCGTCGGCTGACGATCAATGCATCGCCGTTGAGACCCTTGAGGAACAACTGGAAATGCCCCAGAGGCGTACGCTGCAGACGCTCGATACGCTCGCGGGCTACCAGGGCGTTGCGGTGGATCCGCACGAAGCGCTCGCCGAATTCGTCTTCCAGCGCTTTCAGAGGCTCGTCCAGCAGGACTTCGCCGCCCTCGTGGCGCAAGGTCACGTACTTGTGGTCGGCAATGAAATAGACCACCTGACCCAGTGGGATCAGCTCGATGCCTTTGCGAGTACGCGCGCTGATATGGCTGCGTGGGCCGCTGCCGCTTTCGGCGGCAGGCCGGGTCAGGGCCGCAAGCTGCACCCTGTTGGGACGATCGGCCTTTTTCAACGCCTCGAGCAAATGCTCGGAACGCACGGGCTTGAGCAGGTGGCCGACCTCGCTGACATCAAAGGCTTCAAGAGCAAATTCGTCGGGAGCGGCGCAGAAGACCACCGCCGGAGGCGCCTCGCGCTCGCACAAGCGGGCAGCGACCTGCAGGCCATCGAGGCCCGGCATGCGGATGTCGAGAAGCACGATATCCGGCTTCAGGCTGTCGATCAGGGCCAATGCCTCTTCGCCATTGGTGGCGCTGGGCTCCAGGACACTGTATCCCTCAAGCTCACTGACCATACGGCTCAGCCGCTCGCGGGCTAGGGGTTCGTCATCAACGATCAGGACATTCATATTGCGCTGGATTCCTGCGTGAGTCTCGCACAAGGATAGCGTAGACAGGTGGAGTGACATCCGTCACCGCGATCCACGCTAAGACTAGTGCGAGGGCCAAAAAGTGCCCTGCCGCGGGCACCTATATTTACCCGGCCCTGAGCGATACCGCTCAAGGCCCGCCACTGCACGACATGGTCATGGGGATTGCTGATACAGGACACAAACACCCCCTCTCTTATAGTCGGCTTCTACCCCGGCCGCCTCCCCCTTGAATCCTGGGTGGCGTCGGAACCGAAGCGCGTGCGACAACGGCTGAGTGGTCAGCGCCCGGATTCGATGAAAGATCCAAGGCAGCGCTGCTCCTTCCAGTCCAACTGTAGACGGTTGCCAAGACGATATTGCTCAATCGATAAATATCGTTACATCACTCTTAGCACCCGACCTTCGCTCACCTAGTCTCTGCGCGCCCGAGGCCGGCGACAAGCGCCCGCAAGCCCGTGGCAGAAATAAAAACCTGCCGACCGGCGCCAGCTACAGGATTGGCAACCCTGTTATTATCCGCGGCAACTTTTCAGCCCATTTTCCTTCCAGCCGATCACGAGCGAATTCATGAGCACTGACAAGACCAATCAGTCCTGGGGCGGCCGCTTCAGTGAACCCGTCGACGCCTTCGTCGCCCGCTTCACCGCCTCCGTCACTTTCGACCAGCGCCTCTATCGTCATGACATCATGGGCTCGATCGCCCACGCCACCATGCTGGCCAAAGTCGGTGTACTGACCGACGCCGAGCGCGACAGCATCATCGACGGCCTGAAAACCATTCAGGGCGAAATCGAGGCCGGCACCTTCGACTGGCGCGTCGACCTGGAAGACGTGCACATGAACATCGAGGCGCGCCTGACCGACCGTATCGGCGTCACCGGCAAAAAGCTGCACACCGGCCGCAGCCGCAACGACCAGGTCGCCACCGATATCCGCCTGTGGCTGCGCGACGAGATCGACCTGATCCTGGCGGAAATCACCCGCCTGCAAAAAGGCCTGCTGGAGCAGGCCGAGCGCGAAGCCGACAGCATCATGCCGGGCTTCACTCACCTGCAAACCGCACAGCCCGTGACGTTCGGCCACCACATGCTGGCCTGGTTCGAAATGCTCAGCCGTGACTACGAGCGCCTGGTCGATTGCCGCAAACGCACCAACCGCATGCCGTTGGGCAGCGCCGCGCTGGCCGGCACCACTTACCCGATCGATCGCGAGCTGACCAGCCAGCTGCTGGGTTTCGACGCCGTCGGCGGCAACTCCCTGGACAATGTGTCTGATCGCGATTTCGCCATCGAGTTCTGCGCGGCCGCCAGCATCGCCATGATGCACCTGTCGCGCTTCTCCGAAGAGCTGGTGCTGTGGACCAGCGCGCAGTTCCAGTTCATCGACCTGCCCGACCGTTTCTGCACTGGCAGCTCGATCATGCCGCAGAAGAAAAACCCGGACGTTCCGGAGCTGGTTCGTGGCAAGAGCGGCCGCGTGTTCGGCGCCCTGATGGGCTTGCTGACGCTGATGAAGGGCCAACCCCTGGCCTATAACAAGGACAACCAGGAAGACAAGGAACCGCTGTTCGATGCCGCCGATACCCTGCGCGACTCGCTGCGCGCCTTCGCCGACATGATCCCGGCAATCAAACCCAAGCACGCGATAATGCGCGAAGCGGCGCTGCGCGGTTTCTCCACCGCCACCGACCTCGCTGACTACCTGGTGCGCCGCGGCCTGCCATTTCGTGACTGCCACGAGATCGTTGGCCATGCCGTGAAATACGGCGTGGAAACCGGTAAGGACCTGGCGGAAATGAGCCTGGAAGAACTGCGTAAGTTCAGCGATCAGATCGATCAGGATGTGTTCGCCGTGTTGACCCTGGAAGGCTCGGTCAATGCCCGCAACCATATCGGCGGTACCGCGCCCGCCCAGGTCAGGGCGGCGGCGGTTCGCGGCCAGGCGCTGCTGGCCAGCCGTTAAAAGCATCACGAGCAAGCTGGCTCCTACAAGAGCCAGCTTGCTCGTGACCAACGAGTTACTTCTTGCTGGCGATCATCGCCAGGAACTGCGGCATCGCCGCATCCTTGTCCGCCGCGACCCGCTGCACATTCGGCATCTGCTCCAGGCGCGCCATCAGGGCCTTGGCCGCCGGGATCTCGGCCAGGTAATCCACCCCGAACAGTTTCTGCCCCACCGCGCAGGCCAGGCTGACGCTGTAAAGGAAATACAGGTCCGCCACGCTCAGGCTGCCACCTGCCACATAGGGGGCGAACTTCGCGTGCCTGGCCAGCGAGGCGAAGCCCAGCGTCAATTCGTTACGGGATTTATCCTTGATCGCCTCGGGCACCGCCATGCCGAAAAACGCCTCGCCGTAACAGGCTCGCGCCGGCAGCTCGATGTACAACTCGATCTCCTTGGCCAGCGCCAGCACCTGGGCGCGCTCGAACGGATCGTTCGGCAATAGCGCCGGACCGGATTGGCTCTGCTCGAGGTATTCGAGGATCACGCTGGTTTCATTGATAACGCCCTGCTCCACCCCCAGCACCGGCACCTTGCCGCGCGGGCTGATGGCCAGCGCTTCGGGGCTTTGCCCGGCGTAGAACGGTACCTCTTCGAAAGGCAGACCTTTTTCCAGTAACGCCAGTTTCACCATGTTGTAGTAGTTGCTGACGGCGAATCCATAAAGCTTGAGCATCACGTAGCCTCCAGGCCGGGTACGGGGTTGGCAGCCCTTCTTATAGATCCTCGGCAGCCTGCTCGCCAGCAGCATCAGCCGGCTGAATACGGGTAAACTGGCGGCCTTTCCTTGAGGAGCCTGCCATGAGCGAGCCAGTTGATATCGACAACGACGAAGAAGAGTTCGCCGAAAACACCCTGATCGAAGCGATCGAGAACCAGATCGAAAGCGATAACCCACCGGCGGCCAAGGCCACGTTCAACAAGCTGACTCTGGTCGGCTATGAGCGTGACGAAATCCTCAACCTCATGGCCCACGTCTTGGCGGTGGAAATCGACGCGATCCTCGAAGAAGACCGCGCGTTCGACACCCAATGGTACGAAGCCGCGCTGCGCGCCCTGCCCGAGCTGCCGCCCGAGAAGAAATAAGCCCGCCACGCCTCGCACCCGCAACCGGCCGGCGCGACTGCCGGCCTTGACTACACTGGTACGCGCCCTGCGGCCAAATACCGCCGTCCAGAGGCGCAAAAGTCCGCAGCGGACACTGGACAGGCTGCCTAACTGCGGTCACCTTAAGGACGCTGTCGTCTAATTCCTAGAAAGTCTGGAGTCCTTATGTCGTATACCCCTGAGTTGGTTGCCGAACTGGAAATCCTTGCACTCTTCAACCTGGACAATTCCCAGGAAGGCCTGAAAATCCATCAGACCGCCGCCCCCCAAGCTATCGCCGCCGCACGACGCCTGTTCGAAAAAGAGCTTATTACCCAGCCCGATGGCGGTTACCTGACCAGCCTGGGCCGCGATGCCGCCGAGCATGCGCAAGGTCTGCTGACCATCCTGGCGGTCAAAGAACTCGCCTGAGGGTTTTCCCCTACAGCCCTCGGAATCCCCGCCTGTCGGATTCCGCGGGCAAGCCCTCAGCCAGACGCTGTAAATCTGACGTCAAAAATAAAATTCAGCTTAAAGCTCGCCCTCGACTGACTGTAAACTGCTCCCCATCTCAGACCTCCCACGTCCAAGCTTCGCGAGCCTGTTTGAATGACCCGCACCCATGAAATACGCCCAGATCTGGACGAGGGAATCGACCGCAAGGTTCTCAGCCAACTGCGTGCGCGCTTTCTGAAGCTCAACGAAGGACGCCTGGGGCGGGCCATGGAAGGGTTGTCGCTGCGCCAGCAACTGGTGCTCAACCTGTTGCCGCTGTTCTTTCACGTCAACCACCCGCTATTGCCGGGCTACGTATCGGGCGGCACCCCCGCCGGGCTGTCCAACTACGAGCCCGATGCATCGACGCTCAACGAAGCCCAGCGCCTGACCCGCTCGTTTTCCTACAAGGTCCGTCCCGGCAATGCTCCGCGCCCGATTCACGGCCTGTTCCTGATGGGCAGTCTGGGCACCCTGGCCCAGGCCGACCAGAGCGACATGGACGTGTGGGTTTGCCACGCTCCCGATCTCGGCGAAAACGAACTCGCCGAACTGCGCAAGAAATGCCTGCTGCTGGAGGCCTGGGCTGCCAGCCAGGGCGCCGAGGCGCACTTTTTCCTGATCGATCCCAGCCGGTTTATCCGCGGCGATCGCGACACCCAGCTGAGCTCCGACGATTGCGGCACCACCCAGCACTATCTGCTGCTGGACGAGTTCTACCGCACCGCCATCTGGCTGGCCGGCCGCACGCCGTTGTGGTGGCTGGTGCCGGTGTACGAAGAGGCCCGCTATCACCAGTACACCCATACGCTGCTGTCCAAGCGTTTCATTCCGGCCGATGAAAACCTCGACCTTGGCCACCTGGCTCATATTCCGCCGGGCGAATTCATCGGCGCCGGGCTCTGGCAACTGTTCAAGGGCATCGAGTCGCCGTACAAGTCCGTGCTCAAGCTGCTGCTGACCGAGGTCTATGCCAGCGAACATCCGCGGGTGGAGTGCCTGAGCCTGCGCTTCAAGCAGGCAGTCTTCGCCAATCGCCTGGACCTCGACGAGCTGGACCCGTACGTCGTGGTCTACCGACGCATCGAGGAATACCTCAAGGCGCGCGGCGAGCCGGAGCGCCTGGAGCTGGTACGGCGCAGCCTGTACCTGAAGGTCAACCGCAAGCTCACCGGCAACAGCGGCGCGCGCAACCCGAGCTGGCAGCGCACGCTGCTCGAACGACTGGCCCACGAATGGGGCTGGGATCACCGCCAGTTGGCCATGCTCGACAGCCGCAGCCAGTGGAAAGTCCGCCAGGTCAGCGCCGAGCGCCGGGCCCTGGTCAACGAACTGAACTACAGCTATCGCTTCCTGACCCAGTTCGCCCGCACCGAGCAGACCCTCGGCCTGATCAACAAACGCGACCTGAATGTCCTGGGCCGCCGCCTGTACGCAGCCTTCGAGCGCAAAGCGGGCAAGGTCGAATTCATCAACCCCGGCATCGCCCCGGATCTGGCCGAAGACACCCTGACCCTGGTGCAATCGCCCAACAAGAAAGAGCCTGGGCAAACCCTCTGGGGCCTGTACAACGGCAACTTGAACGCCCTTGAATGGGAGCACTTCGCGCCGATCAAGCGCAGCCGCGAACTGCTGGAGCTGCTGACCTGGTGCCATCGCAACGGCGTAATCGACAGCAGCACGCGCCTGGCGCTGCATCCCGGCAGCAGCGACCTGAGCGAGTTCGAGCTGTTCAATCTGCTGGGCTGCCTGCAACAGACCATCGCCCTGCCCCTGGGCACTGTCAGCGAAGAGCGCCTGCTTCACGCCAGCGTGCCCAGCGAAGTGCTGGTCCTGGTTAACGTCGGCCGCGATCCGCTCAAGCACCACCGCGACCTGAATATCCTGATGACCACCGAGCGCACCGACTCCCTGAGCTACGCCGGGGTCCGGGAAAACCTGGTGCTGACCCTCGACCAGGTGACGCTCAACAGCTGGAACGAAGTGCTGGTGAGCCGTTACGACGGCGCCCATGCCCTGCTCGACTGCCTGCGCGACTACCTCAACAACCTGCCGCGCGGCCCCGAACAACCGAAGCTGCGGGTGCGCTGCTTCTGCCACAACCGGGCACAGTTCATCGCCCAACGGGTCGAAGAGTTGTTCGACATGGCGCAGAACCTGCTGCTCAGCCAGCTCAATCATCGCTACCTGATCCAGGTACAACAGCATTACCACGTGCTGGAGCTGGTGCCGGGCCAAGTCAACCATGTGGCACTGGCGAGCCTACCGGCGCTGGTCGATTACCTGAGCGAGGAACAGTCGAGCTACAGCCCGCTGTACCTGGACCCGATGGCCCTGGAGGAGCACGACCTGGCGCTGATCCTGCCGATGGGCCAGCCTGACTGCATCCAGGTGTTCTACCGCGTCATCGAAGCCCAGGCCGAGCTGTATGTGCTGGATGAGTTCGATGCGCTCTGGCAGCAAAGCCTGCCCTACCACGACGAGCAGAGCCTGTTGGTGCCCCTGCAACGCTTCTTGCAGTCGATTCTCTATCGACGCGACGCCCAGCTGCCGATGGATGCCGCGCAGGCGCTGGTCCCGCTGGATATTTTGTATTACCAGATATTGCCCTCGGGCAGCACCCGGGCCCGCCGGGTCGAACCGCGCCCGGCACCGCAGACGCCGGCCGACAAACCCTTCTATGACGTACAGGGCATCATCGGCAAAGCCGCACCGGGGCAGGTGCAAGTCACCCTGTATTGCAATCAGCGGGAGTTTTCCGAACTGGAGCATGGCGACCAGTTGTTTGCCGCGGTCGCTCAGGAAATTGTCGGCCAACGTCGTGAAACCGAACGCTATCGCTGCTACATCACCGACCTGGACCTGTCCGGCCTGCTCGGCGACCACCACGGCTCAAGCAACCTCTACCTGCGTTACAAGGCCGACCTGGAGCGCGCCTTGAACGACGCGCTCGAACAGGTCTAGCTGCTCGCGGGCCCGATCAGAGGTGAAAGTCGCCCGCCGCTTCCGGTTGGTATTCCACTTCCAGCAGGGTCAGCTTCAGGGTCTTGCCGCCAGGAGCCGGCCAGTCGATGTACTGCCCGACCTGCAGGCCCAGCAGGGCGCTGCCCACTGGTGCGAGGATCGAGATCCGGCCTTCGTCGGCGTTGGCGTCCTGTGGGTACACCAGGGTCAGGTGGTAGTCCTTGCCGCTGCCCTCTTCGCGGCAATGCACGCGCGAATTCATGGTCACGACACCGGCCGGGACTTCATCGTGGCCCACCAGGGTTTCGGCGCGGTCCAGCTCGGCCTGCAACGCGACGACGCCAGGCAGCGTGTCGTCCAGGCTGTCGATCAGGCGCTCCAGACGCTGCACGTCAAGGCGGGTGAGAATGATGGAAGGTTCGGTGCTCATGATCCAGGAAGACTCCTTTTTTCGGCACAAAAAAACAAAACCCCGTCCAGATAAGACGGGGTTTTCACCGGCCTCGATGTGGCGAGGCGAAGCTGGACACTATCACAGCATCCTGAAGAAACAAACCGTACAAGTACGAACCTACAGCTCCCCTGCCGCTACGGCCCGCTTGCGCTGCAGCGCCTGGGTACAGATCTCTCGCCGTCGCGCGTCGTCCGCCGAACGCCATTCGCGAATGTCTTCGACATGCCGGAAACAGCCCTTGCAGACTTTTTCCTCGTCGAGCCGGCACAGGCTGATGCAGGGCGAGGCCACGGCCGGGCTGACATTGCTGTACAGCGGCTTGGGCGGTCGTACGGGGGCGGCTTGCGTCACGCGTCAGAGCCCTTCGAACTCAAGCTTGATATCGGCCTGCTCGAGGACGATGCGCTCGAGCATCTCGCCAAGCTGCTCTTCGCTCTTGTCGCACATCCAGCGCTCGCTTTCTTCGTCGTAGTCGAAGTGGAAACCGCCGGAGCGCGCCGCCAGCCACAGCTGACGCAACGGTTCCTGGCGGCTGAAGATCACCTGGCTGCCGTTTTCGAACTTGACGGTGAGCACGCCGGCGGAACTCTCCAGATCGATATCCAGGTCGCTTTCGTCGAAAATGTCCTCCAGCGTCTGCTGGGTGGCATCGACCAGATCGTGAAAACGGGCTTCAGTCAAACTCATTGCGGGAACCTCGGAAAGTGTCTACTCACGCTCAAGCGCCGCAAGATACGGGCGCATCCAGGCGAATGCAAAGGATACCGATCATGGGCGCGCACAGGACAGAAAATATCCCCGCGCCCAGCGCTCTCAGCGCCTGCACCCGGGGCAAAGGCCCGCCCGACGGGTATTCCAGCGCATAGGCAAGCCGCCGGGTGGCCGGTATACTCGGGCGCAATTAACGCATTCTCAAGGATTTCGCCATGAAGCGCCTGATCTCTTCCCTTGCTGCGCTCGTCGCGGTTGCCTGCCTTGTCACTGCCTGCGGCCAAAAAGGCCCGTTGTATCTACCCGATGACAGCAAATCCGCTGACGAGCAGGGTCATTCCCAGTCGCACAAGCACGACACCAACTAAGGGAACCCCATGGACGCTTTTAACTACCGCGACGGTCAGCTGTTCGCGGAAGGTGTAGCGTTGTCCGCCATTGCCGAGCGCTTTGGCACGCCGACCTACGTCTATTCCCGAGCGCATATCGAAGCCCAGTACCGTGCGTACGCCGATGCCCTCGCCGGCATGCCGCACCTGGTCTGCTTCGCGGTAAAGGCCAACTCCAACCTGGGCGTATTGAATGTCCTGGCGCGCCTGGGCGCCGGTTTCGACATCGTTTCCCGGGGTGAGCTGGAACGCGTCCTGGCAGCTGGCGGCGCGGCCGACAAGATCGTGTTCTCCGGCGTCGGCAAGACCCGCGACGACATGCGTCGCGCCCTGGAAGTCGGCGTGCACTGCTTCAACGTGGAGTCCAGCGACGAGCTGGAGCGCCTGCAACAGGTGGCCGCCGAGCTGGGCGTTCGTGCGCCGGTCTCGCTGCGGGTCAACCCGGACGTGGACGCCGGCACCCACCCGTACATCTCCACCGGCCTCAAGGAAAACAAGTTCGGTATCGCCATTGCCGCCGCCGAGGATGTGTACATCCGCGCCGCGCAACTACCGAACCTGGAAGTGATCGGCGTCGATTGCCATATCGGCTCGCAACTGACCACCCTGGCCCCGTTCATCGATGCCCTCGATCGTCTGCTGGACCTGGTCGACCGCCTGGGCGAATGCGGCATCTACCTTCGCCACATCGACCTCGGTGGCGGCCTGGGCGTGCGTTACCGCGATGAAGAGCCGCCGCTGGCCGCCGACTATGTCAAGGCCGTGCGCGAGCGCCTCGACGGTCGCGACCTGGAGCTGGTCTTCGAGCCTGGCCGCTTCATCGTCGCCAATGCCGGCGTCCTGCTGACCCGGGTCGAGTACCTCAAGCACACCGAACACAAGGACTTCGCCATCGTCGATGCGGCGATGAACGACCTGATCCGCCCGGCCCTGTACCAGGCCTGGATGGATGTCAGCGCCGTACGCCCGCGCACCGCCGAAGCCCGCACCTACGACATCGTCGGCCCGATCTGCGAAACCGGCGACTTCCTGGCCAAGGAACGTCAGTTGGCACTGGAAGAAGGCGACCTGCTGGCCGTGCATTCGGCCGGCGCCTACGGTTTCGTCATGAGCTCCAACTACAACACCCGCGGTCGCGCTGCTGAAGTGCTGGTCGATGGTGAACAGGCTGTTGAAGTGCGTCGCCGCGAGACGGTAGCCGAGTTGTTCGCTGGCGAAAGCCTGCTGCCGGAGTAAGCCCATGCTGCTGCGTTTTACCAAGATGCACGGCCTGGGCAACGACTTCATGGTCCTCGACCTGGTCAGCCAGCACGCGCACATCCTGCCCAAACATGCCAAGCAATGGGGCGATCGCAATACCGGTGTCGGTTTCGACCAGTTGCTGATCGTCGAAGCGCCGAGCAACCCGGACGTGGATTTCCGCTACCGGATCTTCAACTCCGACGGTTCCGAAGTGGAGCAATGCGGTAACGGTGCCCGTTGCTTCGCCCGTTTCGTCCTCGACAAACGCCTGACCACCAAGCGCCAGATCCGCGTCGAGACCAAAAGCGGCATCATCGAACTGGATGTGCGCAATGACGGGCAAATCAGCGTCGACATGGGTGCGCCGCGCCTGGTGCCCGAGCAGATTCCGTTCGTGGCGTCGGCCCAGGCCCCGAGTTATCAGGTCGACGTCGACGGCCAGGGCGTCGAGCTGGCCGCCGTCTCCATGGGCAACCCCCATGCCGTGCTACGGGTCAGCGATATCAACAGCGCGCCGGTGCATGAACTGGGACCGAAGATCGAACATCACCCGCGCTTCCCGGCACGGGTCAATGTCGGTTTCCTCCAGGTCATCGACCGGCAGCGCGCGCAGTTGCGGGTTTGGGAACGCGGCGCTGGGGAAACCCAGGCCTGCGGTACCGGAGCCTGCGCCGCCGCAGTGGCTGCGATCAGCCAGGGGTGGATGGATTCGCCGCTATTGATCGACCTGCCGGGCGGGCGCCTGTCCATTGAATGGGCGGGCCCTGGCCAACCGGTGAAGATGACCGGCCCGGCAGTACGCGTATACGAAGGACAGGTGCGTCTTTGAATGAGCGAAAACCATGACCGATAAGCCTCAGGTTCCAGCCGAACAACCCGACGAATGCCCTTCCGAAAACCTGGAGGCCGCGGCGATCGCCGCGTACCTGGAGGCTCACCCGGACTTCTTCGTCGAGCACGAAGAACTGCTCCCGGCCTTGCGCATTCCCCATCAGCGCGGCGACACCATCTCGCTGGTGGAGCGGCAGATGAAGATCCTGCGCGAGCGCAACATCGAGATGCGCCACCGGCTTTCGCAGTTGATGGATGTGGCCCGCGACAACGACCGGCTCTTCGAGAAGACCCGCCGCCTGATTCTGGCGCTGATGGATGCCAACAGCCTGGAAGACGTGGTGATCAGTGTCGAAGACAGCCTGCGCCAGGATTTCCAGGTGCCTTTCGTCAGCCTGATCCTGTTCAGCGACAGCACCCTGCCGGTAGGCCGCTGGGTCACCGCGGCAGACGCCCAGACCGCCATCGGCGGTTTGCTGACCGAAGGCAAGAGCGTCAGCGGCAGCCTGCGCGAGCATGAACTGGACTTCCTGTTCGGCGAAGAACAGCGCCAGCAGATCGGCTCTAGCGCAGTGGTCGCCATCGCCCACCAGGGCATTCATGGCGTGCTGGCCATCGCCAGCCGCGATCCGCAGCACTACAAAAGCTCGGTGGGAACGCTGTTCCTCAGCTACATCGCCGAAGTCATGGGCCGCGTGCTGCCGCGCTTCACTCACTCGCTACGCTCGGTACGCTGACCGTGGAACGGCAGCTGGACGCCTACTGCGCGCACCTGCGCAGTGAGCGCCAAGTGTCGCCCCATACGCTGGCGGCCTACCGCCGCGACCTCGACAAGGTGCTGGCGTTCTGCGCCAAACAGCAGGTTTCCAGCTGGTCCGACCTGGATATCCAAGGCCTGCGCAGCATGATCGCGCGCTTGCATCAGCAAGGGCAGTCCTCCCGCAGCCTGGCGCGCCTGCTCTCCGCCGTGCGCGGCCTGTACCACTACCTGAACCGCGAAGGCCTGTGCGATCACGACCCGGCCAACGGCCTGGCGCCACCCAAGGGCGAACGTCGCCTGCCCAAGACCCTGGACACTGACCGGGCTTTGCAGCTGCTCGACGGCGCGGTAGAGGATGATTTTCTCGCGCACCGCGACCAGGCGATTCTCGAACTGTTCTATTCCTCGGGGCTACGCCTGTCGGAGCTGACCAGCCTCGACCTCGATCAGCTGGACCTGGCCGATGGCCTGGTCCAGGTCCACGGAAAGGGCAGCAAGACCCGGGTCCTGCCGGTCGGCAAGAAAGCCCGCGAGGCCTTGCAGCTCTGGCTGCCACTGCGAGCCCTGAGCAACCCGCCGGACGACGCGGTGTTCGTCAGCCAGCAGGGCCGGCGCCTGGGGCCGCGGGCGATCCAGCTGCGGGTCAAGGCCGCCGGCGAACGCGAGCTGGGGCAGAACCTGCATCCGCACATGCTGCGTCACTCCTTTGCCAGCCATATGCTGGAGTCCTCCCAGGACCTGCGCGCCGTCCAGGAACTGCTGGGGCACTCGGACATCAAGACCACCCAGATCTACACCCACCTGGACTTCCAGCACCTGGCGGCGGTCTACGACAGCGCCCACCCACGGGCCAAACGCAACAAAGGCGGTGAGTAATGACGATCAAGCTGATCACCTTCGACCTCGACGATACGCTGTGGGATACCGCGCCCGTGATCGTCAGCGCCGAAGCCGTGCTGCGCCAATGGCTGACCGACCACGCGCCGCAGCTGGGCGGCGTGCCGGTGGAGCATCTATGGGCCATTCGCGAGCGGGTGCTGAACGCCAGGCCGGAACTCAAATACCGCATCAGCGCCCTGCGCCGCCAGGTGCTGTTCCATGCCCTGGAGGAGGCCGGCTACGAGCAGGGCCAAGCCAATGCATTGGCCGACCAGAGTTTTGAAGTGTTCTTGCAGGCGCGGCATCAACTGGAGATATTCCCCGAGGTCCAGCCGACCCTGGAAGCGCTGGCCAACCACTTCGCCCTGGGCGTGGTCACTAACGGCAACGCCGATGTGCGTCGCCTGGGGCTGGCGGACTACTTCAAGTTCGCCCTGTGTGCGGAAGATATCGGCATCGCCAAGCCCGATTCGCGGCTGTTTCACGAGGCCCTGCAGCGGGGCGGGGCCACCCCGGATACCGCCGTGCACATTGGCGACCATCCGGGCGACGACATCGCCGGAGCCCAGCAGGCTGGACTGCGGGCCATCTGGTTCAACCCGACGGGCAGGACCTGGGAGGCCGACCGCCTGCCGGATGCGCAAATCCGCAGCCTGACCGAGCTGCCGAAGCTGCTGGCGCGCTGGCACAGCGGCGCCTGACCTGAGGTTATCGCGAGCAAGCTTCGCTCCTACAGACGACTGCGTACTCCTCGTTCGCGATCACCGTGCAGCGCTGCCATTCCCTGAAAGGCGCCCATGAAAAAGCCCGCAGCGACGGCGGGCTTTTTCAGCAAGCAAGTGGCGAGGGCTCAGATAGGCCGGCTACCGTACTTGTTATCGGGCTTCTTGGGCGGGTCGGCAACCACATTGGCCTCGACTTCCTGCACTTTGCCGCCACGGGCCAGGAACTCCTCCATGGCGCGCGCCAGGGCATCACGCTCTTTGTTCTTGGCTTCGACGCTCGGCAGTTCGTCTACCGAGACGGCAGCCTTGGCCTTGCCTTTGGCGGCCGGGGCAGGAGCATCACCGCCATCGTCTTCCGCCGCATCGTCGGCGGCCGCTTCAAGACCTTCCTCGGCTTCGTCTTCGTCGCCTACTTCGAGGTCGTCGTTTTCCAGATCATCGTCGCTCATGTTCTACCTCATGACTTGCGAAAAGCAGATTAGTTATAGCCCAGCTGAGCCGACTGTCGAAGGCCGCTGGAAAAAATTCAACGTCCACTGATAACCAGCGGCTTATGCCTTATCACCGTATAAGGTGGCAAGGACTTTGCGGGCACCGCCATGATCACGATGCTCGCCCAGATAAACGCCTTGCCAGCTGCCTAACGCCAAGCGACCCGCCGAGACCGGCAAGCTCAATTGACAGCCTAGCAAACTGGCCTTGAAGTGCGCCGGCAGATCATCGGGCCCTTCGTCGTCATGTTCATACCCGGCTACGCCTTGTGGCGCCAGGGTGTTGAAGAAACGCTCGAAGTCCCGACGAACAGCAGGATCGGCGTTCTCGTTGATGGTCAACGAGGCCGAGGTATGCTGCAGCCACAAATGCAACAGACCGACCCGACATGCCTTCAGTTCGGGCAGGCCGGCGAGCAACTCGTCCGTTACCAGATGAAAGCCCCGGGGCCTTGCCCGCAGGGTAATCAGAGTCTGTTGCCACATACAGTTCTCCGCACATTCGGCGCGCATTCTAGCGCGCTCTGGAAAAAAACAAAGTGTCGAATATTCCTCCAATGCTGTAAGTCATTGACTCGAAAAAAAAGCCGTCGGCAAACAGGCTGGCAAGCTCTGGAAAAAACCTTTCAGCTGTCTATCAATGACAAAACCCGGGCAAAAAAATGCCCGGCAAGCCGGGCACTTTTTTCTCGCGAGATTACAGGTTGTAACCGCGCTCGTTGTGTTGCGCCAGGTCGAGGCCGACCGACTCTTCTTCCTCGGTGACACGCAGCCCCATGACCACATCCAGCACCTTGAGGATGATGAAGGTCACGATCGCGGTGTAGATCACCGTGAAGCCCACGCCTTTGCACTGGATCCACACTTGTGCGGCGATGTCGGTTACGGTGCCGAAGCCGCCCAGCGACGGCGCGGCGAACACACCGGTAAGGATCGCGCCGAGGATGCCGCCGATACCGTGCACGCCGAAGGCGTCCAGGGAATCGTCGTAGCCCAGCTTGCGTTTCAGGGTGGTTGCGCAGAAGAAGCACACCACGCCTGCCGCCAGGCCAATCACCAGGGCGCCCATCGGGCCCACGGTACCGGCGGCCGGAGTGATGGCGACCAGACCGGCGACCACGCCCGAAGCAATCCCCAGGGCGCTTGGCTTACCGTGGGTCAGCCACTCGGCGAACATCCAGCCCAGCGCCGCGGCGGCGGTGGCGATCTGGGTCACCAGCATCGCCATGCCGGCGGTGCCGTTGGCGGCGGCGGCGGAACCGGCGTTGAAACCGAACCAGCCGATCCACAGCATGGCCGCGCCCATCAGGGTGTAGCCGAGGTTGTGCGGCGCCATCGGCGTGGTCGGGAAGCCTTTACGCTTGCCCAGTACCAGGCAAGCCACGAGGCCCGCGACACCGGCGTTGATGTGCACCACGGTGCCGCCGGCGAAGTCCAGCACGCCCCAGTCCCACATCAGGCCGCCGTTGCCGGACCAGACCATGTGGGCGATCGGCGCGTAGACCAGGGTGAACCAGATAGCCATGAACACCAGCATGGCGGAGAACTTCATCCGCTCGGCGAAGGCACCGACGATCAGTGCTGGAGTAATGATGGCGAAGGTCATCTGGAAGGTGATGAACACCGCCTCGGGGAACAGCGCCGCGGGGCCGGTCACGCTGGCTGGCGTGACGCCGGCGAGGAACGCCTTGCCCATGCCGCCG
This sequence comes from Pseudomonas chlororaphis, assembly GCF_001921865.1. Lineage (GTDB taxonomy): Bacteria > Pseudomonadota > Gammaproteobacteria > Pseudomonadales > Pseudomonadaceae > Aquipseudomonas > Aquipseudomonas chlororaphis_D. Next base: position 142,604 of record NZ_MSCT01000024.1, on the reverse strand, counting down.
ACGAAGGAGTTGAAGTTGACGACGCCCTGCTCCATGCCGGTGGTGTCGAACGCGATACTGTAGCCATAAATGACCCACAGGATGCTGATCAGACCGGTAATGGCGAAGCACTGCATCATCACGGAAAGAATGTTTTTCGAGCGCACCATGCCGCCGTAGAACAGCGCCAGGCCGGGAATGGTCATGAACAGCACCAGGGCCGTCGAGGTCAGCATCCAGGCGGTGTCACCGGAATTGAGGACTGGAGCCGCCACTTCGTCTGCCGCCATGGCCAGGCCGGGCATTACGAGGGACAAAAGGGCTCCTAGCCCTGCGATTTTACGCAGAGTCATATTGTTTTCTCCTGGGGCGTTGGGTTTGGGGCGGCTTAGATCGCGTCGGTATCGGTTTCGCCGGTACGGATGCGAATAGCCTGTTCCAGATTGACCACGAAGATCTTGCCGTCACCGATCTTGCCGGTGTTGGCGGCCTTGGTTATCGCCTCGATGACCCGGTCAAGATCCTTGTCGTCGATGGCGACATCGATCTTCACCTTGGGCAGGAAGTCGACCACATACTCAGCACCGCGATACAGCTCGGTGTGCCCCTTCTGCCGACCGAAGCCTTTGACCTCGGTAACGGTAATGCCCTGCACGCCGATTTCGGACAGCGACTCGCGCACGTCGTCCAACTTGAACGGCTTGATGATGGCAGTGACTAGCTTCATGAAACTCTCTCCCGAATTGGTGGACTTGCCCCAGGAAAACAAACCCGACTCAAGTCTAAGCGCAGTGCCTGGCTTTGTAACGCATCGTCGGCCGTCCTCGACCAGACCGACGCCAGCTAACCGCTCCTGGCGAAACACTTCCCCCGTTCCGCCTGTCGCACTGCATTCGCCACAACGACTGCATCAGTGCATGGGTCATCAGCGACTAAGCAGAAACCTTGCCATTTCGTGAAAACCCATTGATTTCAGTCCTTTGCTCATCGTGCGCAAAACCACTTCGCCATCATCGCCGCGGATACGCACAACAACGGTGCGCCGCCGCCCGGAGCAATGCGCGAAAAACGTGCATCGCGCCTGCCCGATTGACTATAGACAGCGCGTGATACACTGCCCGCCATTGTTTTCAGGACACCTCCCATGCTTGCGCCCAAAGACCTCCTCGACGCCCTGAGCGGCCATGCTTCCCGCCTGTTCAGCGGCGACACCCCACTGCCCCGCGCCGAAATCGAAAGCCAGTTCAAGGCCCTGCTGCAAAGCGGTTTCAGCAAGCTGGACCTGGTCAGCCGGGAAGAATTCGACAGTCAGATGGTCGTGCTCGCCCGCACCCGGGCCCGCCTGGAAAGCCTGGAAGCGAAAGTCGCCGAGCTGGAAACCAGGCTCAATCCGAGCGAGCAATAACCCCCGCCGCCACATGACGATTCGCCGCATCGAACCGGGTCGGTCCCATGACCGGCTCGGCTGAAGCGCCCGCCGCAACATCCTGAGTCCATTTACCGACACGGCAATGCCCCCGCCGGGGCTAGGCTTGCACAACCGCAGGACGCGGTTTCCCAGCCTCAAGGAACGAGTCATGTCTCTGGCCATCGTCCACAGCCGTGCCCAGACCGGCGTGCAAGCGCCAGCCGTGTCGGTCGAAGTACACCTCGCCAACGGCCTGCCGGCGCTGACCCTGGTGGGCCTGCCCGAGGCCGCGGTCAAGGAAAGCAAGGACCGGGTGCGCAGCGCCATTCTCAATTCCGGTTTCGATTTCCCCGCCCGGCGCATCACCCTCAACCTCGCCCCGGCCGACCTGCCCAAGGACGGCGGACGCTTCGACCTGGCTATCGCCCTGGGCATTCTCGCCGCCAGCGTGCAGGTGCCGACCCTGGCTCTGGAGGAGGTCGAATGCCTCGGCGAGCTGGCGCTGTCCGGCGCGGTGCGCCCGGTACGCGGCGTGCTGCCAGCGGCCCTCGCCGCGCGCCAGGCCGGACGCACGCTGATGGTGCCGCGCGCCAATGCCGAGGAAGCCTGCCTGGCCTCGGGGCTGCGGGTGATCGCGGTCGAGCACCTGCTCGAAGCCGCCGCCCACCTCAACGGCCACACGCCCATCGAGCCCTATGCCTCGAACGGCCTGGCCTACCGGAGCCAGCCCTACCCCGACCTCAACGAAGTGCAGGGCCAACTGGCCGCCAAGCGGGCGCTGCTGGTGGCCGCGGCCGGCGCGCACAACCTGCTGTTCAGCGGCCCGCCGGGCACCGGCAAGACCTTGCTGGCCAGCCGCCTGCCCGGCCTGCTGCCACCCCTGGAAGAACAGGAAGCGCTGGAAGTGGCCGCCATCCAGTCGGTCGCCAGCCACATTCCCTTGAGCCATTGGCCGCAACGGCCTTTTCGCCAGCCCCACCACTCGGCTTCGGGGCCGGCGCTGGTCGGCGGCGGCTCGAAACCGCAGCCTGGGGAAATCACCCTGGCCCACCACGGTGTGCTGTTTCTCGATGAATTGCCGGAGTTCGATCGCAAGGTCTTGGAGGTGCTGCGCGAGCCGCTGGAGTCTGGCCAGATCGTCATTGCCCGGGCCCGCGACCGGGTGCATTTTCCGGCGCGTTTTCAGTTGGTGGCGGCGATGAACCCCTGCCCCTGTGGATATCTCGGTGAACCCAGCGGTCGCTGCCGTTGCACCCCGGAACAGATCCAACGTTATCGCAACAAACTCTCCGGGCCGCTGCTCGACCGCATCGACCTGCACCTGACCGTCGCCCGGGAAACCACCGCCCTCAACCCCGAGCCACAGCCTGGGGATAACACCGCACAGGCCGCAGCGCGGGTGGCCAGCGCCCGGGAACGCCAGCAACGACGCCAGGGTTGCGCCAATGCCTTTCTCGACCTGCCCGGCCTGCGCCGGCACTGCAAGTTATCCACAACCGACGAAGCCTGGCTGGAAACCGCCTGCGAGCGCCTGACCCTGTCGCTGCGCGCCGCCCACCGCCTGCTCAAGGTCGCCCGCACCCTGGCGGACCTCGAACAGGCCGAACGAATCAGCCGCGAGCACCTGGCCGAAGCCCTGCAATACCGTCCGCCCGCCAGTTGAGGACGGTCACTCCTTGCTCAGGTCCACCAGCGGAATGGAGCGGACTTCGGTCTGCCGGCCGTTCTGGATCTGCTTGATATCGGCCAGGCTCTTATCCACAGCCGCCTTGTCGGCCAGCAGGCTGTAGCGGATCTGGAACTGCTTGCTCTGCCCGGCGTCGATGGTCGGCACCAGGCCCAGCGGACGCTGGTAGCGGCGGTTATAAGAGAAGCTGGTGCCCGGCTCCAGGCCGGTCACGTAGCCCTGGCCCCGGGTGTCGGTGTTTTTCCACAGGGAGAACACCGGCAACTCCCGGGTATTGAACCCCACTGCCACGCCGAGGCTGCCGGCCTTGTTGTACAGCACCGTCAGGGTGTCGCCCTGGGCATCGGCGTAAGGCACCAGGTTGTAGACGGTTTCGTCGTAGTCCCGGGTCGGGCCGCGGTAGGTCTGCCAGTCCGCGAGGTCGGCCTTGGCCTTGTCGTTGAACGGCGAGACCTGCTTCACCGGGGCAGCGAACTTCGCGCCCTCTTCGAGGAACGGCGTGCTGAAGTTGCTGTGATACAGCGCCTGGTACTCCTTCGGATAGTCGCCGTTGTTGGTCAGGGTGTCGTTGAGGGCAAAACGGGTGCTGCCCGGCTCGGTCACCAGTTCGGTGGCCACCAAGAAGTCGACCTTCTTGAAGGCCTGCTCCTTGAGTTCGCCACGCAGGCTGATGGCGTAAGGCGGTTGTTCGTCGATATGCAGGGTGACCTTGCTGGCCGGAATGTTCGCCGCGCGGCCGTGCAGGGTCAGTAGCTCGCCGTTGTCCACGCCCGGGTGCCCGACCCATTCGTAGCCGCAACGGGTCACCAGCTCGTTGAAGCCTTCCAGCCAGCCAAGGCCGCCGCGACCGTTCAACTCGATGAACGCCGGGTTGACCACTTCCTTGACCGGCGAATCCCAGCCCATGCGGACATTCCCCACCGACGCCTGCAAGACGTTCATGCCGCGGGTCGGCACCACCGAGAGTTTCATCGTGCCGTTGTCGATATCGACAATGCTCACTCCCTCCTGGCGCCCGCCATGCAGGGTGCGCAGGCTGATCGAAAAGGGCGTGGCGCTTTTCACCCCCAACTGCGCGCTGGTGATATGAACGTCCTGCGCGGCCTTGTCGCTATCGAGCAGGACATAATCCCAGGCCATGGCGTGGGAAGCGGCGGCGAATGCACAGAAAGCGACCAGCAGTTTGAGCAGTGTCATGGGGATCAGCCTTTATTGGAGTTGTGCGGTTTTTATAGCGCGGATGAATCGTTTCAGCAAACACTTGGACAAACGTCCTCGCCAACCCCTCAAGCCACGGCTGGTCAGCTTCTCCGTCAAATCAGTGCACACGCTTGTCATCCCATGACACACTCGCCAGCGCGGCCACCAATGTCACATTGACGACGACATCATTCTGACATTAAGGTCGCCAGCTAAATTTAGGGAGCAAGCACAGGCGTCCTGCCTGTCTTTAATTTGCGCGAATGAGCACATGGAGTCTGGATGCGCGGGGCACTATTACGCAGCGGTAAGAGCGGGTCATTCACTGCCTTGGGCGAAACAGGCCAGCCGGTCTATAGAGCGGCCCTGCAATTGCGCGAAGCCATTCGCCGCAAGAACCCCGAGATGGTCGACCACCTGGCCATCCCGCAAAGCGACGAGTTGGGCAACCAGATCGACTGGTACAGCGGCATGCCCGGCGACGTCATCCCCTGGAGCAGCGCGACCGAAGAGGAGCGCGCGCCCGCCCGCGTCCAGCTCGCGGCCCTCAAGACCGCGCTCGAAGAGCTGAGCCAGCGCTTCCTCGGCGACGACCCCGCCGAACAGCAGGGCGACAAGGCCGTGTTCGGCAAACTGCTCAAGCGCGTGATTCATTTCCCCGACGAAAACTTCGTATACCTGGTAAACGGCAAGCCGGTCCTGACCTTCTGGGGCTTCGAGCACGCCGACGCCGATCGCAACCGCGATCCGCTGCACTGCCTGCAGGCTCCCGCCGCGGCACCGCCGGTGGCTCCCGTTGTGGCGCCCCTGACCGCCGCGGCCGCCGTAGCGCCTGTCGTCGCCCGTCCCTGGTGGCGGCGCTGGTGGTGGCTGTTGCCGCTGCTCCTGTTGCTACTACTCCTGCTGCTATTGGGCCTGCGTGGCTGCATCCCCGGCGTACCGCTGGTGACGTTGCCGACGCTGGGCATACAGCATGAAGAACCCGTGGCCGACGCGACGCTGGACAGCACGGCCCTGCCTACGGTCAACGGTGTGGTCGCACCCGGCACGACCGTGGTCGGCAACGGCGCAACCCTGGCCACCGAGACTCCAGTGGTGGGCGGGGCAAACGAAGCCGCGGCGCCGGCGGACGTCAAGGTCGATCCGGCCGCCCCATCGAACGCGCCAACACCAGACAACCCGGCGCAAGACGCCGCTGTTGCGCCAGCACAAAACCCGTCAGCCGCCGTGCCGCCCCCGGCAACCCCGCCCGCGGGTCCGCCCCTGAGCATCCCGGCCAACAGCGCCGACGGCGTGGCCGACTTCCTCAACGGCCAGTACCGCGCGGGCGCCGGCATCCAGGACCGACGTACCGGCAAGCCGCTGCGCCTGGAGTACCAGTTCAAGGACGGCAAGGGCCAGGTCACCGTGCGGCGCGCCAATGGCGTCAACTGCACCGGCCCGGTCACCGCAGCCATGAATAAAGGCAGCCTGTCCATCGACAGCCAAGGCCAGGCCGTCTGCGCCGACGGCAGCACCTACGACATGCCAAAGGTCGACTGTCGGCAGGGCGCGACCAGCGTCGCGGACTGCACCGGCGGTTATGGAAACGAGAAATTCCCCTTGTCCATGCGGCAGACGGGCGAATAAGACTGGAAACCCCTGACATGTTGCCTGAAGTCACCCAATTCGAAGATACCGTCACTCTCGTCAGCGACACCGGCATCCAGTTCATGGACTTCGCCTTGCGCCTCGATCCGCGCAAGGAACCCGCCGGCGAGTTCGCCCCGATGATCAGCGGGCTGATCTGCCGCCTGCTGTACAACGAAGAGAAGGATTTCTACTTCTACGAACCCGAACCGGAAAAGCTCGAAAAGACCAAGCCGGTGTTCAGCGTCGACATGAAAAGCAGCCTCGACCTGCTGGACGGCGTCTGGCTGCCGCTCCCGTTCTTCCGCTTCATGCCGCCGCACCGTTTCGACGAAGGCCCGAGCAACTGGTCGCGGATGCGCCTGGTCAAGCTGCCGGCCCCGGACATCGACGGCAACACCCATCGCCTGACGCTGGCGTTCGACAGCCGGGTCATGCCCAAGCGCGAAGGCACCGCCTACCTGGCCCCGAACGAGGAAGACATCAGCTCCGGCGTGTCCTTCAAGCTGGCGGGCAAGGCCCGCGAACTGCGCTGGTTCCTGGCCCAGCCGTGGGTCAACGAATGGCTGCTGGAAGTGTTCAACGAGGGCAACACCCATCGCTCCCGCGAAGAACTGGATATCGACATCCGCGCCGGCCACCACCTGGCCCATTACCTGAACGTGCTCAGCCTGCTGGGCAAGCCCAGCGCGGCGCAGCAGTCCGACAAACCACCGAAGGTCGAGATCCCCGAACTCAAGGTGGTCGCCAACGACAGCAACGGCCTGGTCAAGCCGATTCCGGTGGACCTGGTTCTGGACGTCGGCAACTCGCGCACCTGCGGGATCCTGATCGAGAACCACGGCCAGGCCGGCTCGGGGCTCAAGCAGAACTACGTGCTGGAACTGCGCGACCTGATCACCCCCGAACACACCTACAACCAGCCGTTCGAGAGCCGCGTGGAGTTTTCCCAGGCCTACTTCGGCAAGGACCACTGCTCGGTCAAGAGCGGCCGCCACGACGCCTTCCAGTGGGCCACCATCGCCCGCGTCGGCAGCGAGGCCGGACGCCTGGCCAGCCGTCGTCGCGGCACCGAGGGCTCCACCGGGCTCTCCAGCCCGAAACGCTATCTGTGGGACGAGAGCGCCTATGGTCACGGCTGGCGCTTCAACTGCGCCTATGTCAAGACCGACAACGAGCCTTACGCCACCGCCGCGCCGTTCTCGCACCTGATCAACGAAACCGGCGAGGCGCTCTACGCCCTCGACGAAGACGACCGCCTGCCGGTGTTCATGCCGCGCTACTCGCGCAGCTCGCTGATGACCTTCATGCTGGCCGAGGTCCTGGCCCAGGCGCTGTCGCAGATCAACAGCCCGGCCCAGCGTTCGCGCCAGGGCCATACCCGGGTGCCGCGCCAGCTCAACAGCGTGACCCTGACCGTGCCGCCGGGCATGCCCCAGGCCGAGCGCAGCATCCTCAACGAACGCCTGCTCCAGGCCATCGGCCTGGTGTGGAAAAGCCTTGGCTGGCACGCCGGCGAAGAAGATCCGCACCAGGATGAAAGCCAAAAGCCGCGCACGCCGCTCCCGAGTATCCGCGTGGAGTGGGACGAGGCGTCCTGCGGCCAACTGGTCTACCTGTACACCGAGGTCAACGAGAACTTCGCCGGCCACCCGGAAGAGTTCTTCGACACCCTCGCCCGCCCGGACAAGACCGACCGCGAACGCATCACCCTGGCGACCATCGATATCGGCGGCGGCACCACCGACCTGGTGATCACCGACTACCGCCTCGACCGCGCCGGCAACATGGGCACCGGCAGCAACGTGCACATCGTGCCCGAGCAGCGTTTTCGCGACGGTTTCAAGGTGGCCGGCGACGATATCCTGCTCGACGTGATCCAGGACTTCATTCTCCCCAGCTTCGAGAAAGCCCTGCAAAGCGCCGGCGTGCGTGCCCCCGACTCGCTGATGTCGCGCCTGTGCGGTGGCGAGACCGTGAGCGTGCAAGACGAAATCCTCCGTCAGCAGCTCAACCTGCAAGTCTTCGTCCCGCTGGGCCTGGCGCTGCTCAAGGCCTACGAGCACTACGACCCGCAAGACCAGGCGCAAGTGGCCAATCACGTCTATCGCGACCTGCTGGGCGACAACGCCATCGGCCAGGCCGTGCTCGACTATGTGAACAGCGCGGTGCGCCGCGAAGTCGGCGGGCACAGCACCTTCGACCTGTACCAGGCCTCGATCAGCTTCGATCTGCAACGCCTGCATGCCGCGTTCCTCAACGACCAGATCAACATCACCAAGATCCTCGGCGCGCTCTGCGAAGTGGTGGCCCAGTACCCTTGCGACGTGTTGCTGCTCACCGGCCGGCCCTCGCGCCTGCCCGGCGTCCTGGCGTTCATTCGCAAGGTCCTGCCGTTGCCGCCGGGGCGCATCCTGGCGCTGCAGAACTACCGCACCGGTGGCTGGTACCCGTTCCACAAGAACGGCCGCATCGACGACCCGAAAAGTACCGCCTCGGTCGGCGCCATGCTCTGCCTGTTGTGCGCCAACCACAGCATGCCGAACTTCTACTTCCGCTCCGCGGCGCTCAAGCCGTACTCGACGGTCAAGCACATCGGCATCATCGACCAGAACAATGTGATCAAGGATGCCGACGTGCTGTACCGCGACATCCAGTCCGAAGACAACAAGATCAAGCTGCCAGTGATCGGCAGTGGCGACGACGCCGACACGCCGCAGCTGGAAATGCGCGGCGACCTGCGCCTGGGCTTCCGCCAGCTGGCCGCCGATCGTTGGGCCGCGTCGCCGCTCTACACCTTGAGTTTCACCGCCGCCGGCCGCGACAAGTTCTCCCGGGCCATTGGCGAGAACGGCGATGCGCCGTTGCTCAAGGTGCGCTTCGAGGTCAAGGGTCCGGACAAGCACACGCGCAAGCATGGGCTGGTCAGCGACCGGCTTTCGGTGAGCGGTATCGAATCCAACAGCAGCAACGTCAGCTTCAACCCGCGCAGCGACCTCAAGCTGGAGCTCAACACTCTGCTTGACGCCAGCCTGAGCGAGACCAAGTACTGGCTCGACAGTGGAAGTGTGAAACGCAAATGAACGACCTGACCCCCGAACAAACTCAGCTCTCCACCCGTTGGGCCGCGGTTTACGAAGGTGCCGGTCAGGCGCTGGAATGGATCGCCCAGACCCGCGGCAACGCCCCTCGGCTGGACGGCGAAGCCGACAACCTGAACCTGCGCCTGCATCGCGCGCGCAACCTGGCGCACAGCCTCGGGCGCGTCGCCTGCACGCCGATGACCATCGGTTTCTTCGGCCTGTCCCAGGCCGGCAAGTCGTACCTGATCTCGGCCCTGGCCGCGGGCCGGAACGGCAAGCTGGAAACCGATTTCGGCGGCAAGCGCCTGGACTTCATCGAACACATCAACCCGGTGGGCGGCGGCAAGGAAGCCACCGGCCTGGTCACGCGTTTCAGCCGCCGGGCCAAACCCGGCGACGACCCGCACTTCCCGGTCGAGCTCAAGCTGTTCAACGAGATCGAGCTGGCGAAGATCCTCGCCAACTCCTGGTTCAAGGACTTCGACCTGGAGCGGATCTCCTACGAGATCGACGAAGAGCGCATCCAGCGCGTGCTCAAGCCCTTTGAAGGGCGGGAAACCGGCCCCGTGCAACCCGGGGTCAGCGCCGATGACCTGGTGTCGCTGTGGGATTACCTGCGGGACAACTTCCGCAACTCGGTGAAAAAACTCGAGCACCTGTATTGGCCCAAGGCACTGCAACTGGCGCCGCGCCTGAACTTCCAGGAACGCGCCGAGCTGTTCTCGATTCTCTGGGGCGAGCAGCGCGAGCTGGTCCGCGCCTATCAACAACTGGCCGGCGCCCTGCACAAGCTCGGCCTGCCAGAGACCGTGTTCGCCCCGCTGCACGCCCTGGTGCGCTTCGACAACGATGCCTATAGCCAGCGCGACAGCATCATGAACGTGGATATCCTCGAGCGTTTCGGCACCCCGCAAGACCTGCCGATCGAAGTCCGTCCGCAACTGGCCGGGCAGCTGCAAAACAGCCAGGGTATCCCGGTGGCGCAGCTCGCGGCCTTGACTGCGGAGATGACCTTCCGCCTGATCGAGGCGCCCAGCGACGAGATCGTCGATCAGGTCGACCTGCTGGACTTCCCCGGCTACCGCGGGCGCAAGAAGCTCCATGAAATCGCCAGTTCCAACGACCCGGACGCCAGCGGCAAGGACAACTCGGTTTCCCAGTTGATCCTGCGGGGCAAGGTCGCCTACCTGTTCGAGCGCTACACCGACAACCAGGAAATGAACGCACTGGTGGTCTGCACCGGCTCGACCAAACAGAGCGATGTCAACGATGTGGGCCCGGTGCTGACCCGCTGGATCGAAAAGACCCAGGGCGGCGACGCGGCGACCCGCGCCAAGCGCGAAATCGGGCTGATCTGGGCGCTGACCATGCTCGACCTGCGGGTCAGCACCTCGCTCAAGCTGACCCCGGCGCAGTACGACGAAAGCTGGGACGGCATGATCAAGCTGACCATGCTCGAACGTTTCGGCAGCCTGCCGTGGATGAACGACTGGGCCGGCACCCCGTTCCAGAACACCTTCCTGGTGCGCAAGCCGCGCATGGACGCGGCCTTCATCAAGCAGGACGCCTCGGGCGCGGAAAGCGGGATCAACCCGGATTACCAGGAGCGCCTCGCCGAGCTGGGGCAGAGCTTTGCCAGCAACGCCCTGGTGTGCAAGCACATCAAGGCCCCGGACCAGGCCTGGCAAGCCATGCTCAAGACGGACGACGGCGGCATCAGCCATTTCAGCGCCAGCTTCACCGGCGTCGCCAACACCGAGTTCAAGCTGCAACGTATTCGCGAGCAACTGGACGAATGCATCGAGAGCCTGACCGTCCACGGCCTGAGCACCTGGTACCACGCTGACGGCGACGGTGCTGCGGCGGCCAAGAAGGCCCAGGCGCAGATGATCCTCAGCCAGCTGGGCCGTCGCCCGGCGGTGCTCGGCGAGCTGATCGACCACCTCGATGTGCCCTGCGAAGAAGTCCGCGACCTCTACCTCAGCGGCGTCTACGAAAGCGACGAAGCCGAAACGGCCAGCGACGAAGCGGCCGCCCCGGCAGCGAGCCCGAGCCTGTACGGCGACGAAGGCGGATTCGATTTCGCCGACCTGGGCGACGACCTCGCGGACAGCAGCCCGGCCAGCCCGGCCTCTGCCACCAAGGCCCCGGAAGCGCAAAGCAACGAACACCGCTTCGCCAAGGCCGCCTTCACCGCCTGGATCGCCCACCTGCGCGACCTGCCGACCCGCCAGAGCCTGCTGAATCTGCTGGGGCTGGAAAAATCCCTGATCGAAGCGGTGGTCGACGAACTGGTCACCGCCGGCTATCGCCAGGACCTGCCGGGCCAACTCAGCCGGGCCGTGCTCAAGCGGGCCCAGAGCGGCGCCCGCCGCGACCAGCTGGTGGAGCGCCAGGTGCTGGAAGTGCAGCGGGTGCTGCGCGATTTCGTCTCCTGGTTCGGCTACATCCAGAAGCCGGTGGCCCAGCGGCCGAACAGCCGCGCGGGCGCCAAGGCGCCGCTGTTCTCCTTCTACACCGATGTCGGCCCGGGCCAGGTCCCGGTGCTGCCAGCGCAACCGGCGAACCAGGCGCAGCTGTTCCTTGGCGACTGGCTCTCGGGCCTGGCCTACATCACGCTGGACAATGCCGGCCATGGCGCCGGCCGCGAAATCACCCCCGAACAGAACGAAAAGCTGGGCCGCGTGCTCACAGCCTTCACAGCGAGATAAGCAATGCCCATTCGAGTCGACCTGCTCGCGTTAGAGCCCAATGCACCCGGCCAGGCCCGCCTGACGGTGAAGAAATGGCAAGGCGTTGCGCAGAACCTGGAGTTCTCGATCCAGCGCAACCAGGATGCTTTCTACCTGCAGAACGGCCAGCAGTGGAGCAACAATCCCTACTGGTTCCAGGTGTCCAGCTTCGACCTGGACGCCAGCGGCGAAACCCTGCAGACCCAGGCCGGTCCCGAGGTGGTCGATCCGCTGCTGGAAGGCAGCGCCAACTCCAACTTCCAGATCGAGCTACGCGAACAGGGCCCGGGTTTCAGCGACAAGGGCGTGGTTCGCCCCGGCGCCGGCCTGCTGCCGTCCACCGCGGGCGGCCAGACCCGCTCGACCTACGACGCCGGCCACCTGGCCGCCCCGGCAGCCGCCGCCCCGGAGATTCCACAATTGCCGGAGCTGCCCCTGGCCGAGCCGGAACCCGAGCCGGCAGCGCCCGAGCCGAGCTTCGCCATCAGCGAAACCGAACCCTTGGCGCCCGCGCCGGCAGAGCAGAAAAAGCGCCGCTGGATCTGGCCATTGCTGCTGATCCTGGCGCTGTTGATCGCGGCCGCGGCCTGGTTCTGGCTGAAAAAGCCCGACGCCCCGGTACCGGTCACCAGCGCCGCCACTCCCGCCGAAGCCGGTGCCTGCACCCTGGAAAGCATGAGCAGCCAGCCCGAGCTGACCTTCGTCCAGGCCTGCATCAAGGCCGCGCCAGCCAGCGCCGAGTTGCTGGAAATCATCACCCTGGCCAAGAGCAACAACCATTGCGGCGTGGCCCAGCGCCTGTACGCCAACCGCGCCCAGGCCGGCGACCTGCAGATCGCCAGCGCCTACGCCCACGAATACGACCCCAAATATCACAAGGCCAGCAGCTGCTTCGCCGAGCCCGACAAGGCCACTGCCGCCTACTGGTACGAAACCATCCTCAGCCACGAGCCGGACAACGCGGAAGCCAAACAGCGCTTCGAGGAGTTGCAGAAGTGAGTCGCGCATCCCTGAACCGCTTCCTGCTCTGCGGCGCCGCGCTCCTGGCGCTGGGCGCCGGCGCGCCGGCCCAGGCCGCCGACCAGCCGTTGATCCAGGCGGGCAAGAAAACCCTGTTCCAGCGCGTGCTGACCACCCCGGGCTGCCACCTCAGCCCGTCGGCGGGCGGCGCGGCGGGCGAGGCCCAACCGACCTTCTCGCGCTTCTATGTGTACGAACGCGCCCAGGCCGGTAATGCCGAGTGGCTGAAAGTCGGCCCCGACAGCTACGGCAAGACCGTCGGCTGGCTGCCGGCCAGCTGCACCACCGACTGGAAAATGCAGCTGACCCTGGCCTTCACCAACCCGGCCAACCGCGATCGGCTGCTGTTCTTCAAGGACCGCGCCACCGTCGAAGGCATCCTCGACGCGCCGGACCCGGTGAGCAAGGTCGCCCCGCTGCGCGCCAAGCTCAAGCAAGGGGCCCAGGCTCCTGGCGTGCTGGCCGAGGAGCCGGAGTACTTCGTCGACCTGCAGAAGCAGTTCTACCTGCTGCCGATTCTCAGCGGCGAAGAAGTGATGACCGAAAGCGGCTTCCGCACCCGCCTGCTGAACGTGGCCTCGGTCAGCAAGGACGACGACAAGAACGCCAAGGGCGGCAGCGGTACGGGCGCCAACGGCGGTGCCGGCGGCGACGTCAGTACCAGCAGCCAGTTGAAGGAGTTCAGCGCCGCGGTGGTGTTCGTCATCGACTCGACCATTTCCATGGACCCCTACATCGACCGCACCCGCGAGGCGATCCGCAAGGTCTACCAGCAGATCGAGTCGCAGAACCTGGGCAAGCAGGTCAAGTTCGGCCTGATCGCCTTCCGCTCCAGCACCAAGGCGGTGCCGGGTCTGGAGTACGTCAGCAAGATGTACGCCGACCCCAACCAGGTCAAAGACAGCGCCGACTTCCTGGCCAAGGTCGCCGACCTGAAGCAGGCCAAGGTCTCCAGCAGCAGCTTCGACGAGGACGCCTATGCCGGCGTCATGCACAGCATCGACCAGGTCGACTGGAGCCAGTTCGGCGCCCGTTACGTGGTGCTGATCACCGACGCCGGGGCCATCGAGGGCGACGAGAAGCTCTCCAACACCGGCCTCAGCGCCACCCAGGTGCGCCTCGAAGCGGCCAAGCCCGGCGTGGCCATCTACACCCTGCACCTCAAGACCCCGGCGGGGCTCAAGGACCACAGCAAGGCCGAGGCGCAGTACCAGAACCTGTCGACCTACCCGGGCACCAACACTTCGCTGTACTACCCGGTCGACGCCGGCGACGTGCAGGCCTTCGGCCGCAAGGTCGATGCCCTGGCCACCGCCATCACCTCCCAGGTGAAAGCCGCGTACATGGGCGAAGACGCCATCGGCAGCGCCCTCAACGCCAAGCAGGACCCGGCCGAGAAGAAAATGCTCGAGGACGCCGCGCTGATCGGCCACGCCATGCAGCTGGCCTACCTCGGCGAGAAGACCAACAGCAAGGCGCCGCCGGTGTTCCAGGCCTGGATCACCGACCGCGACCTGATCAAGCAGAACATCCCCACCACCGACGTCCGCGTGCTGCTGACCAAGGCCCAGCTCAGCGACCTCAGCGACGTGCTGAAGAAGATCCTCGACGCCGCCAACGAAGGCCTGATTTCGCCGACCGAAATGTTCGAGCGCCTGCGCTCGGTGGCCGCCACCATGGGCGCCGACCCCAACCAGCTGAAACAGAACGGCAACGCCAAGCTCGCCGAAATGGGCGTGCTCGGCGAGTACCTGGAAGACCTGCCGTACCAGAGCGAGGTGTTGAACCTGGACGAGGAAACCTGGAAGAGCTGGGATGGCCTGGCCCAGGAGAAATTCATCCGGACGCTGAACACCAAACTGCGTCACTACCAGCGTTACAACGCCGACGTCGACCGTTGGGTGGCCCTGGCCAAAGACAGCGACGCCCGGGACAACGTCTACCCGGTGCCGCTGGAAATGATGCCTTAACGAGACGCCCATGCTGGATATCAAGAACCTGCTGGTGCGCCGGGGCGAAGGCGCCCAGGCGCATCAGGTGCGCCTGCCGGAGCTGAGCATTGGCAGCGGCCAGATCCTCGCCATCACCGGCGAAAGCGGCTGCGGCAAAAGCACCCTGCTGGAAGCCATCGGCCTGCTGCTGCGGCCGGTGGAGCTGCAGCGCTTCAGCCTGAGCCCCGCGGATTCGCCGGCCGCGGCGCCGCTGGACATCGGCCAGCTGCTCGCCGCCGACGACCAGCCGGCCCTGGCCGCGGTGCGCTCGCGCTACCTGGGGTTCATCCTGCAAAGCGGCGGCCTGCTGCCCTTTCTCAGCGTCCGCGACAATATCCTCCTGCCTCGCCGCCTGCTCGGCATGCCGCTGCACAGCGAACACGTCGACCAGGCCATCGCCACCCTGCGCCTGCAAACCCTGCTGGACAAACGCCCGCAGGCCCTGTCGATCGGCGAGCGCCAGCGGGTCGCTTGCGTGCGCGCGATCGCCCACGAGCCGCTGTTGCTGCTGGCCGACGAACCCACTGCCGCCCTCGATCCCCATAGCGCCAGGCGGCTGTTCGAGCTGCTGCTGAGCCTGGTCTCGAGCCTCGGGCTGAGCGCCCTGGTGGTGTCCCACGACTGGGCCCTGCTCAAGGACTTTGGCTTGCCGCGCCTGGGCGCGACCAGCCGTCAGGGAGAAACGCTGTTTGAACCTGTGGATTGATCGCCTGTGCCTGCTCGGCAAGCTGGCCACCGAAGACCTCTGGCACGACCGCAAGGTGTCGCTGTGCATCGCCGCCTCGCTGGTGGCGGTGATCGCTCCGCTGTTGCTGCTGTTCGGCCTCAAGCACGGGGTGGTCAGCCAGTTGCAGGATGAGTTGCTGCGCGACCCGCGCAACCTTGAAGTGAAGATGCTCAGCAGCGGCAACTACGACAACGCCTGGATCGAGCGCCTGCGCCAGCAGCCACAGACCGGCTTCGCCATCGGCCAGACGCGCTCGCTCAACACCCAGGCCGACCTGTTCGTCGGCCTGCAACGCTTCGTCGAAAACGCCGAGATCATCCCCACCGACGCCGGCGACCCGCAGCTGGACCTGCCCGGGGTCGCCCCCAGCGGCCGCCAAGTGATCCTCAGTGCACGCGCCGCGCAGCGCTTGCAGGCCAAGGTCGGCGACAGCGTGCGCCTGCGCGCCGAACGACGCCTGGAAGGCAACCAGGAACGCGGCGAAGTGGCGCTGGAGGTGATCGCGATCCTCGACGCCGCGCGCTTCGGTCGCGCCGCCGGGTTCGTCGCGCCCGACCTGTTGCTGAGCCTGGAGCGTTTTCGCGACGGCTATCAGGTCGGCGAATTCGGGGTCGACAGCGGCAAGCCCCTGGGCAGCCTGCAACCGCTGTACGCCCGGGCCCGCCTGTATGCCCGCGACATCGACCAGGTGGCGGATCTGGAACGCTGGCTAAACCAGCAGCACATCGAAACCTCGAGCCGCCTGGCCGACATCGACAACGTCAAGGCCATCAACCATGTGCTGGGGCTGATCTTCGGGGTCATCGCCCTGGCCGCGCTGATCGGTTGCGTCGCGTCGATGGTCGGGGCCTTCCTGGCCAACATCGATCGCAAGCGCAAGAGCCTCGCGGTCCTGCGTCTGCTGGGGTTCAACCGCGCGGCGGTGGCCGGCTTCGTGGTGCTGCAGGCCCTGCTCCTGAGCCTGGCCGGCTACCTCGGCGGGCTGGGGTTCTATTTTGTCGGCAGCCAATTGTTCGACAGCCTGCTCGGCAGCAGCCAGGCCACCGGCACCTTTGTCTGTCACATTACGATCTGGCACGGCCTGGCGGCCCTGCTCATCACTTTTCTGGTCGCTGCGCTGGTGGCCGTCATCGGCGCTGCACGCGCCATCAGCATCCAACCTGCGGAGAGTCTGCGTGAGCTATAAACGTTTCGGCTGGCTGTTGCCCCTGAGCCTGGGCTACCTGCTCGACGCCTCGGCCGCGGGCTGGGAAGAGAAGTTCTACAACCCCATGCCCCAGGACAACGACGTGGTCCTGCCCATGCCCTGCGAAGGCTCGATGGTGTTTCGCAAGGTGTTCATTCCGGTGGCCGGGCCGCTGGACGACTACCCGACCAACATCGGCCAGGACGGCTCGGAGTACGGCTACGTCGAGCAGACCCGCCCGACCTTCATCGCCGGCAGCTTCACCGGGGCCAAGAGCGAAAAATCGCGTTACTACCTGCTGGCCAAGTACGAGATGAGCCAGCTGCAATACGCCGCCCTGACCGAGGAAACCTGCCCCACCGCCTCGACCAAGCTGCGCCTGCCGCAAGTGGCCATCAGCTGGGTCCAGGCCGTCGAAGCGGCGGACAAATACAACCTGTGGCTACGCAAGAACGCCGCCGACAAGCTGCCCAAGGAAGACGGCGCGCTGGGTTTCCTGCGGCTGCCGACCGAGGTCGAGTGGGAGTTCGCCGCCCGCGGCGGGATCGAGGTCGGCACCGCCGAGTTTCGCGATACACGCTACCCGATGCCGGAAGGCCTGAATGCCTACGAATGGTTTGCCGGCGCGCAATCGTCCAACGGCAAGCTGCAACTGACCGGCCTGCAAAAACCCAACCCCCTGGGCCTGCACGACATGCTGGGCAACGCCGACGAAATGATCTTCGAGCCGTTCCGCCTGAACAAGCTCGACCGCCAGCACGGCCAGGCCGGCGGCTATGTGGTGCGCGGCGGCAACTACCTGACCTCCCAGGCCGAGCTGCGCACCTCGTTGCGCAAGGAAGAGCCCTATTACAACAGCGACGGCCAGGTGAAGAACAAGACCACCGGCCTGCGCCTGGCCCTGGTGTCGCCGACCCTGACTTCCCGCGACCGGGTGGCCAGTATCGAAAGCAGCTGGAAGAAGCTCGGCACCGGCGCCGCCGCCCCTTCGGCACCGGGTACCGCCCAGGCCCTGGGCACCCTGGCCTCGGGCGTCGAGGACAAGGCCCTCAAGGAAAAGCTCCAGGCCCTGGAAAACCAGCTGCGCGCCAGCAACCAGCAGCAGGAAGAAACCCGCGACCAGGCGATCCGCGCCAGCCTCAACCTCGGCGCCTTCCTGTGCACCAAGATGCTCGACGACGGCCAGTACGTGGATTTCCTGCAGAAAAACTACGCCCTCAACTGCGAGTCGGCCGAGAAGGACAGCACCTGCGACATGCGCAAGGGCAAGCTCGACGAACAGAAGGACCGCCTGCACAAACTCAGCCGCTACTACGCCAGCAGCCTGGTGGAGTCGGCGTCGCTGTACGGCCAGCCGCTGATCGAGCCGCAAGTGCCGGTGATGGAAGAGATCATCTCGCGCAACAAGCAACTGCAAGACCTCAAGCCGTACCTGCGCACCCACTGGGCCAACCAGAAAGCCTTCCTGCAAAAACAGAAGATCGACACCGAGGCCTGGCTGAAAAGCTGCAAGTCGGTGACCCAATAAGAAATGCCAACAGCGCTAAAAACGCCAACACCGTTAACCAGGAGCACCACCATGTCGCGCAGCCTTTGGACTCGCTTCAAGCTACAGATCGCTTTCACCCTCGCCGCCAGCCTGCTGCTGGGCGGTTGCGCCAGTACCGGTAGCTCCATGCTCGGCGGCGACGGCGCCGACCCGCGCCTGACCCAGGGCAACGACGCGCAGTTCTTCAGCAAGTCCGGCTATCAGGCCTGCGCCGTCGGCGCCGGCGTCGGCATCCTGAGCTGCGCGCTGTCCAACAGCAACAACAAGGCGGTCTGCGCCGTCGCCGCGGGCATCGCCGCCTGTGGCGTGGCCATGGGCGCCAACTACTACCTGGACCAGCGCCGCAGCGAGTACGCCAACACCAGCACCCGCCTGCAGAAGATGAACGCCGACGTCCAGCAGGACACCCAGAACGTCATCACCCGTACCGCTACCGCCCAGCAAGTGATCAAGGACGACCAGGCGCGCATCGCCCAGATCAAGCAGGACATGGCCAACAAGAGGCTGGACAAGGCCCGGGCGCAAACCCAGATCGCCGAGATCGACCAGAACATCGCCCGCCTGCGCAAGGATCTGGGCAACATGCGCAACAAGGTGACCGAGTACGCCAAGGTGGCCGACATGGAACGCTCCCAGGGCGCCGGCGCGGAGATCAAACAGGTGGACATGAGCATTATGAAAATGAACGAGAAAGTCGCTTCGCTGCAGAAAGAAGTGGACGCGCTGTACAGCCAGCGTTCGGCAATTACCCTGGGTTGAGATCATGACCATGACCACGGCAAAACACGCGGCGGCGCTCGCCCTGGCGCTGGCCTTGGGCGGCTGCGCCAGCCAGCCCGGCGACTGCGACGCGACCAACCGCGACGCCAGCCTGCTGACCAAGATGAACTGCGACTATTCCGGCGGCTACAGCGAACAGATCAAGCAGAAGGAACAGGCCCTGACCGCGTCCCGCCAGGAAAACGCCATGTTCCGCCAGGTCTACGACAATATCGCCGCCCAGCAGACCAGCACCCGCCAGGACCTGGCCAGCCAGCAACAGGCCCAGGCCGCGTTGAACCAGTCCCTGGGGCAGTTGCTCAAGTCGCTCAAGGCCCGGCATGGCAACGAGAGCCAGGTGCAGCAGCAGATCGCCGCGCTCGAGCAGCAACTCAAGACCGCCCAGGCCAAGACCACCAGCAACACTCCGGCGGCCCTGGCGGCCAAGCAGCAAGAGCTCAAGGCGCTGCAGAAGAAGGTCAACCAACTGCAGTTCAGCCTGGGTTACGAATAACCCGCTCTCTTAAACCGCGCAGGCCTGTTTCGGCGGGCCTGCACCCTTTTCAGGAATCGTCTGCATGCAACGGGTCATCAGGGATGGTCAGTTCACCGTCGACAAGGCCGATGCGCTGTCGGCCAAGGTCGCGCTGATCCAGAAACACTTCCCGCCCACGGTCGCCAGCCTCTACGCCATTCCCCGCAAAGGCAGCGGCGAGGTGCTGGAGTGGTGGACCGAACTGGGCGGCCAGCCCACGCCCTATGCCGAGCTGAACGAAGACCAGCAACGACGCTTGCTGGACCTCTACCAGCAGCGCCAGGAGGCCCTGGGCCGACTCGCAGACGAGTTGCAAAACCGTAACCAGCCCGAGGCGGCCAGCCTGCGCACGCTGATCGGCCCGCCCGAGCTGGAAGACCTCTACAGCCTCAACGGCGAGCCGCTGGTGATCCGCTGGGGGCTACGCCCGCCGAAACCGCTGCCGCCGCCGGTGGTGATCCCACCCGTGGCGGCGGTAGCGCCGGGCCGCAATTGGTGGAAGCTCGCCGCGGCGCTGCTGGCCCTGCTGCTATTGCTGCTTCTGCTGTGGGCGGCCTACTGGTTCTTCTGCCCGGAAAACCGCCCCGTGGTTCCGGAGCCGGCGGTCCCTGTCGCCGTCGAGCCTCCCGTCAAGGCCGCGGAACCGGTCGCCGAGCCGGTCGTGCCCGCGACCGTTGCAGAACCTGCTCCCGAACCGACGCCTGTGCCTGAGCCGGAACCCGCACCGCCGCCACCGCCACCGCCGCCCAAACCCAAGCCCAAGCCCGCGCCGGCACCGACCCTGGACAACTACGCCTGCCGCAAACAGGCGCCGGACGCCATACCGCCGCAGTTCGTGGTGGTCCTGGATACCTCGGGCTCGATGAACATGAACATCAAGTCGGTGCGCGCCGATGAAGAGTGGTTCTTCGGCAGCCCGGTCAACCAGTACCTCGACCCGATCCGCGCGGACCGGATCTTCACGCCCCCCAGCCGGCTGTCGGTCGCCACCGAATCCCTGACCAGCATGATCAAGGGGCTGGACCCGAAGATCGACACGCGCCTGATCACCTTCAACGGCTGCGCCAGCCAGATCGACCATGGCGTGTTCAGGGCGGCCGACCGACCGCGCCTGATCAACGGTATTCGCGGCCTCCAGGCCAACGACGGCACACCGTTGGCGGACAGCCTGGCCAAGGCGGCGAGCACGGTCGACGGGCGCAAGAACGACGCGGTGATCGTGATGTTCGTCGACGGCGAGGACGGCTGCCAGAAGGACGTCTGCGCCGTGTCCCGGCAGATTGCCGCCCAGCAGCCGCGCCTGCGGGTCAATGTGGTGAACATCGGGGTCGGCGGCCCGTCGCGCTGCATCGCCGAGAACACCGGCGGCCGGGTCTACAGCAGCAGCGACGCGGCCGGCCTGGGCAAGGCCCTGAAGATGGCCAGCAAGGAAGTCTCCAGCAGCACCAAGTGCGACTAGGCCGTCGCCGGGGTAAAGCCCAGCAACAGCCCGGCCACTTCCATCACCTCATCCAGCGCCGCTTCGGCGGCCTCGACCGAAGGTTGCAGCAACAGGTCGTCGCCGTAGCCCATGGTCTGGGCGAAGATCTGCCGGGTCGCACGCGCGGGCGCGGCGCAGCGGAACGCCTGAGCCCGCACCCCGGCCTCGACGATACCGCCCAGCAGCGCCTGCCACTGCGCATTCACCGCCAGGTAGACCTCGGCCATGGCAGCGTCGTGCATGGCCTCGTCCCAGGCGTCCAGCCATAGCGCCCAATCGTCCTCGGCGGTGTCTGGCAGGCAGTAGCGCAGGAACCCCTGCAACGCCTGGAGCGGCGGCGCATCGCGGATTGCGTCGCGCACTTCGTCGAGCTGCTGGTTGGCAAAGCTCAGGAAAGCCTCACGACGCAATTCCTTCCAATCGCTGAAGTAGTGATAGACGTGGCTGCGGGACAACCCGGCGTGGTCCGCCAGGTCACGGGTCGAGACATCGGCGAACCCCTTGCGGCGAAACAGCTCCAGGGCGGCGGCGATGATCTGGTCTTTGCGGTCGGTACGGGACATACGGGCATTACCTCGCGGCGCCGGTAGATGGACGGCGCTTGCATTTTGAGCGATCGCTCAAATATTATTGAGCAGTCGCTCAATAGTAGCGTTTATCTTCCCCTCGGTGCAGTCATGTCGTCCGTTACCCCGCAAACCCTGATCGATGAAAGCAAGAAGATCGGCCAGCAATCCGCCAGCCAGACCCTGAAGGCCATTGCCCGCGCCTACCCCGGCAAGCTGTTCTGCACCCTGTCGCTGGTGGCGCTGGAGAACGCATTGCTGCTGGCCTACCCGCTGTTCGCCGGGTTCGCCGTGGACTCGATCATCCGCGGCGATGCCGGCAGCGCGCTGTTCTATGCGCTGGTGGTGCTGGCGTTCTGGGTGGTCGGGGCCGCGCGGCGGGCGGTGGATACCCGCACCTTCACGCGGATCTACGCCGACCTCGCGGTGCCGGTGATCCTCAACCAGCGCCTGCAGAACCAGAGCACCTCCACCGCCGCGGCGCGGGTGGTGCTGGCGCGGGAGTTCGTCGACTTCTTCGAGAAGCACGTACCGACCATCGCCACCGCGCTGGTGTCGATCGTCGGCGCGGCGGTAATGCTGCTGGTGATCGAGCCCTGGGTCGGCCTGGCCTGCCTGGTGGCCTTGCTGCTGTGCCTGGTCCTGCTGCCACGTTTCGCCCGGCGCAACCAGCAGTTGCACGAGCGCCTGAACGACCGGCTGGAAAAGGAAATCGGCCTGGTGGCCAAGGTCGGCGCGATATCGCTGCAACGGCATTACCGGCTGCTGTCGCGGTTGCGCGTCTGGCTGTCGGACCGCGAGGCGGCGGCCTACCTGTTCCTGGGCGTGGCGGCGGCGCTGCTGTTCGTGATCGCCATCAGCCAGCTGGCCCTGACCGAAGGGGTCAAGGCCGGCCACGTGTACGCGGTGATGACTTACCTGTGGACCTTCGTCAGCAGCCTCGACGAAGCGCCGGGCATGGTCGACCAACTGGCGCGCCTGCGGGATATCGGCAAGCGGGTCGACCCGGGGCTCGGCGAACCGGCCGAACCCCGCTGAAACGTCAGAACGGCCGGATGCGGTAGCCGTTGCCATCCTTGGCCGCGGCGAACTTGTAATACGCCGACAGATTGACCTTCTCGGCGATGTGCTGGGTGAACGACACGCCGTCGTCGCCCCACACCCGGCCGATGTGGCTGTAGGCAAAGGCTTGCGCGGCCCACTGCTTGTCACCCTTGCCCATGTTGTTCATGGCCACGTAGCCGGACGACTGGGTGGACATGCCGCTGACCTTGCCGCTGACATCGTTCTGGCCGTTGGTGACCGGTGAAATGAACACCTTGGCGCTGCTGGTGCGGGCCTCGGCGTATTGCGAGAGTTTCTGGTTCTCCGAGTGGTTGAGCACCAGCAGCACCTTGCCCTGCAACTGGCTGGCGGTCGGCCAGGACTTGCCCTTGAGCGAGCCCTGCAAGGCGCCGCTGCTGACACCCAGGTGTTGGGCCAGGTCGCCCGGGGTGTAGAGCTTGCCCTGGAAAATTCGCCCGACCAGGTCATCAAAGTCTTGCGGCGTCCGCCCGGAGCTGGCCTTCGACCAGCCCTGCTTCTTGTCGAGGATCACGGTAATCGGGAAGTGCCCGGGATGGCTGTCGCTCCAGAGCTTGATGTCGTTGAGGCAAGCCTCGAGGTCGTTGGTGCCTTTACCGTCGCCGGTGCAGTTGTTGTCATTGCCGGACTGCAGCAGGGTGCCGGGGTTGTGCCGCACGAACCAGTGGAGGGCCGAACCGCCGGTGACCGCATCGCGCTGGTCCCAGAAATCCAGCTCCAGGGTCCGCACGCTGTCGAGCACGCTGGTGAAGGTGCCGGCGTACTGTTTTTCGTAGCAGTTATGGCACGCCACCTGGGCAATACCGTTGAAGGCGGTGTACCAGGCAGCCGGGGAAATGAAATCCACGGCCTCCTGGCTCGACGCCATCTGGCTGGCCAGCGCCAGGGGCAATACGGCGATGCGGCGGGCAAAACGCGTGAGAGGGGACATATCAGCTCCTGCCGGGAAGGCGTCCTTTAGGAAAATCGCCCCTATGTTTTAGCCCAGCCCCGCGCATTTGCAATCGAACGTCCCCGCCGCCGGTCACCGACCGCTATCAGCGGAACCGGTCGACTTCCTGGCGCAGGTCCGCCGCCAGCTTCTCCAGTTCCCTGGCGGTAATCGCCAGGTTCGACACCACTTCGCGCTGCTCGCTGTTGGCCAGGGCGATGCTTTGCAGGTTGCTGCTGAGCAGCGTCGCGGTGCTGCTCTGTTCCTGGGTCGCGGTGGTGATCGCGGCGAATTGCTGGCCGGCCGAGCGGCTCTGTTCGTCGATGCGCGCCAGGGCCGAAGCGACATTGGCGTTGCGCGACAGGCCTTCCTGCATCAACGCATTACCCTGCTCCATAGTGGTGATGGCGTGCCCGGTTTCCTGCTGGATGCTGTTGATCATCACCGAGATTTCGTCGGTGGCTTCGCGGGTCCGCGACGCCAGGTTGCGCACCTCGTCGGCGACCACGGCAAACCCGCGCCCCTGCTCGCCGGCCCGCGCGGCCTCGATGGCGGCGTTGAGCGCCAGCAGGTTGGTCTGGTCGGCAATCGCGGTGATCACCCCGACGATGCCGCCGATTTCCTCGGAACGCTGGCCCAGGGTATTGATCACCGTGGCGGTGCTGTTCAAGGCGCCGGCAATCTGCTCCAGCGACGACGACGCCTCTTCCATCGAGGTACGGCCGATCCGCGTCTGCTGGGCATTCTCCTGGGCCAGGCGCTCGGTGTTGCCCATGTTGTCGGCGATGTTCAGCGACGTGGCGCTGAACTCTTCCACCGCCCCGGCCATGCTGCTGATCTCGCCCGACTGCTGCTCCATGCCCTCATACGCCCCGCCCGACAGCCCGGACAGTGCCTGGGCCCGGCCATTGACCTCCTCGGCGGCCTGGCGGATGTGCTCGACCATGGTCGACAGGGCCTGGCCCATCTGGTTGAAACTGCTCGCCAACTGGCCGATTTCGTCCTGGCTGGCCACATTCAGGCGCGCGCTCAAATCGCCTTTGCCCAGGGCGTCGGCCTGGCGCACCAGGTCGCCCAGCGGCGCGAGTTTGCTGCGCAGCAGCCAGACCGTGGCGCCCACCGCCAGCAGCATCGCCAACAGGCTGCCGATCACCAGGCGCAAGCCGACGCTCCAGGTCACCGCGCGGATCTCGGTTTTCGGCATGCTCGCCACCACCGACCAGGGGCCGCCCTCGAACGGCACCACGACGCTATAGAAGTCCTCGGCCTTGTCGCTCCAGAAACGCCCTTTGCCTGGCTGCCTGGCCAGATCGCCGATGGCCGCGACGGACTGCTCCGGGGCCTGCACGCCGGCCGGCGGCACCAGCCATTTGCCCTGCTCGTCCAGCAGCGCCAGGGAACCGGTCTGGCCGATGCGGAAGCGCTTGAGGTTGTCGAACTGGGCGTTCTGCGCGTCGGTGTAGTCGAAGCCGACGAACAGCACCGCGATCACCTTGCCGGCGCTGTCGCGCACCGGGGTGTATTGGGTCATGTACAGGCGCTCGAAGAGCAGCGCGCGACCGACATAGCTCTGCCCGGCCATGAGTTTCTGGTAGGCCGGGTGCGCGTGATCGAGCAAGGTGCCGATGGCGCGGCTGCCGTCCTGTTTGCTCAGGGAGGTGCTGACCCGGACGAAGTCCTCGCCGCTGCGCACGAACACGGTCGCCACGCCCTCGGTCATTTGCTTGAACTCGTCGACTTCCTCGAAGTTGTTGTTCAACACCACGTCGCCCAGGTGCAGGCCCGGGGTCTGGGTGCCGGCCACGGCCACCGGCTGGTCCGGGTGCAGGCTCAGGCCGCCGCTGAAACGCTTCTCGAACAAGCCGCTGAGGCGCTGGGTGCTCTCGCGCAAGGCGCTGTGGAAGGTCGTGAGCTGGTCGGCCAGCAGCCGGGCCTCGCTGGCCAGGTGTTCTTCCCGGGTGTCGAGGTTGGCGGCGTCCAGCGAACGCAGGGCGAAGACGGTACTGCCGCTGATCACGACCGCCAGTACCACGGCGAGTGCGAGACCAAGCTGCGAGGCGATCCGGGCACGAGGTTGAGGCATGACAGCTCCTGGCCGAGAGACCGGATCGTCCTGATCTCGTCACACGCTCGGCAATGGTTCTAAGTAAGAATGAGGCGTTGGAAACGTTCAGAACGAAGGTTCCACTTTCATGGATTCGGCGGCGCCGGGCAATACTTGAGCGAATCGGACGGGTATCGCGCAGGCCGTTTGCCACGGGACCTTCAACGTTTCAGCCGAGACGCTCTACGGCAGGCAATTGCATGGCCCGCACCTCGTTCTGGAGAAAATCGCTGAGGCGGCGCAAACGTTCGCCTCCCGGCCGGGTCTTGGGCCAGACCAGGTAGTAATTCTCACCGCTGGCCACCGCCGTCGGCCAGGGCAGGCTCAGGCGTCCCTGGGCCACATCCTCGGCCACCATCAGCAAGTCGCCCATGGACACGCCATAGCCCCGGGCGGCGGCGATCATGCCCAGCTCCAGGGTATCGAACACCTGCCCGCCCTTGAGCGACACCTGCCCGGACAGGCCCGTGCGCTCCAGCCAGTTGCGCCAGTCCCGGCGATCCGGGGTCGGGTGCAGCAGCTCAGTGGCGGCCAGCCGCGCCACGTCCCACGGCTGGTCGTTGAGCAGGTTCGGCGCGCCCACCGGGATCAGCAGTTCCGGGAACAGGTAACTGGCCTCCCAGTCCGGCGGAAAGTGGCCGTTGCTCAACAGCACCGCGCAGTCGAACGGTTCCTGGTTGAAGTCCACGGAGTCGACGTCCATCCAGGCGCTGGTCAACTGCACTTCGTTGCCCGGCTGCAAATGCCGGAACCGGCTCAGGCGCGCCAGCAGCCAGCGCATGGTCAGGGTCGAGGGCGCCTTCATGCGCAGGATGTCGTCTTCGGCGCGCAGGGTGTTGCAGGCCCGCTCGAGGGCGCTGAAGCCCTCACGGATGCCGGGCAGCAGCAACCGCGCGGCTTCGGTCAGTTGCAGGTTGCGCCCGCTGCGCTGGAACAGCCGGCAGGCGAAGTGTTCTTCCAGGGTGCGGATATGCCGGCTGACCGCGCTCTGGGTGATCGACAGCTCCTCCGCCGCGCGGGTGAAGGAGCTGTGGCGCGCCGCGGCTTCAAAGGCGCGCAAGGCATACAAAGGCGGAAGACGACGGGGCATGGCAGTACTCCACAGGCGCAATCGCGGCAACTTAGCAGAATTCATCCAGCATGAGTTTTAATCATGCCACCAATCGTTTTTATCCCTTTGTGCAACCAGCCCGGAGCGCCGAGAATCAACGGTCTTGCCTCCCTCTTCCCGATCGAGACCGATGATCATGCAGCATCCAGCACGCACCGAACTCTGGGCCATCCTGCGGCTGGCCGGGCCGTTGATCGCCTCGCAGTTGGCGCACATGCTGATGGTGCTGACCGACACCCTGATGATGGCCCGCCTCAGCCCGCAAGCCCTGGCCGGCGGCGGCCTGGGCGCGGCCACCTATTCGTTCGTGTCGATCTTCTGCATCGGCGTGATCGCGGCGGTCGGCACTCTGGTGGCGATTCGCCAGGGCGCCGGCGACATCCCCGGCGCCGCTCGCCTGACCCAGGCCGGGCTCTGGCTGGCGTGGCTGATGGCCCTGGGCGCCGGCCTGCTGCTGTGGAACATCAAGCCGGTGTTGCTGCTGTTCGGCCAGACCGCGAGCAACGTGCAGGCCGCCGGCCAGTTCCTGCTGATCCTGCCGTTCGCCCTGCCCGGCTACCTGAGCTTCATGGCCCTGCGCGGCTTCACCAGCGCCATCGGCCGCGCCACGCCGGTGATGGTCATCAGCCTGGCCGGTACCGTGGCCAACTTCCTGCTCAATTACGCCTTGATCACCGGCATGTTCGGCCTGCCGAAACTGGGGCTGGTGGGCATCGGCCTGGTCACCGCGATCGTCGCCAACTGCATGGCCCTGGCCCTGGCCTGGCATATCAAGCGCCACCCGGCGTATGCCGCCTACCCGCTGCGCCAGGGCCTGTCGCGGCCCAACCGCCAGTACCTGCGGGAACTGTGGCGCCTGGGCCTGCCCATCGGCGGTACCTATGCGGTGGAAGTCGGGTTGTTCGCCTTCGCCGCGCTGTGCATGGGCACCATGGGCAGCACCCAGTTGGCGGCGCACCAGATCGCGCTGCAGATCGTCTCCGTGGCCTTCATGGTCCCTGCCGGGATTTCCTACGCAATCACCATGCGTATCGGCCAGCACTACGGCGCCGGCCAGTTGCTCGACGCCCGCCTGGCCGGCCGGGTCGGGATCGCCTTCGGCGCCGCCGCCATGCTCGGCTTCGCGATGATTTTCTGGTTGCTGCCGAACCAATTGATCGGGTTGTTCCTGGATCACGACGACCCGGCCTTTCGCGAGGTGATCAACCTGGCGGTCAGCCTGTTGGCGGTCGCGGCCTGGTTCGAACTGTTCGACGGTACACAAACCATCGCCATGGGCGCGATCCGCGGGCTCAAGGATGCTAAGACCACCTTCCTCGTGGGCCTGGGCTGCTACTGGCTGATTGGCGCGCCAACGGCTTGGCTGATGGCTTTCACCTTCGGCTGGGGGCCGACCGGCGTGTGGTGGGGCCTGGCTTCGGGGCTGGCCTGCGCCGCCATCAGCCTGACCCTGGCGTTCGAGTGGAAGATGCGGCGGATGATCCGCCGCGAAGGCGCCGGCAGCCGTTCCCAGGACGGCTTCCAGGCGGCGCGGGATTCTCTGTAGGAGCGAGCTCGCGATGGCGGACTCACATTCAACATGGATACCGACTGTTAAACCGCTATCGCGAGCAAGCTCGCTCCTACAGGGCGGAGCCGTCAGATGACTTCGCCCGCGAGAATCTGCTGGTTCCGGCCGAACGTCAGGTACTCCACCAGCTCCGCCAGCGGCAGCGGTTTGCTGATCAGGTAACCCTGGACCTGATCGCAGCCGAAGCTGCGCAGCAAGGCCAGTTGCTCGGGGGTTTCCACACCTTCGGCCACGACTTCCAGATGAAGGTTGTGGGCCAGGTTGATCATCGCGTGCACCAGCTTGCGGTTCTCTTCGCGCAGCTCCATGCCGCCGACGAAGCTCTTGTCGATCTTCAGCAGGGCGATCGGCAGGCTGTTAAGGTGCACGAAGGACGAGAACCCGGTGCCGAAGTCGTCCAGGGAAAACCGCACCCCCAGCCGCCCCAGCGCGTCCATGGTCTGCTTGACCAGGTCGCTGCGGCGCATCACCGCGGTTTCGGTCAGCTCGAACTCCAGCCACTGCGCCTCGACGCCGCGCTCGGCAATCAGCCGGCTGAGGGTCGACAGCAACTGGCTGTCCTGGAACTGGCGGAATGACAGGTTGACCGCCATGTGCAGCGGCGCCAGGCCACGCTCGCGCAGCGCCTGCATGTCGCGCAGCGCCCGGGAAATCACCCAGTAGCCCAGCGGCACGATCAGGCCGCTCTGCTCGGCCAGCGGCACGAACTCGCTGGGCGGCAACAGGCCGCGCTCGCCATGGCGCCAGCGCACCAGGGCCTCGAGGCCGACGATCTGCCCGTCGTGCAGGTTCAGGCGCGGCTGGTAATGCAGCTCCAGCTCGTCGCGGCGCAAGGCCCGGCGCAGCTCGCTTTCCAGGTCGGCAAGGCTGCGGGCGTTACGGTTGATGCGTTCGTTGAAGATATGAAAGGTACAACCCTGGGTGCTTTTGGCCTGCTGCATGGCGATGTGCGCGTGCCACATCAGCGGGTCGGCGCCGGCATTCGCCCGGGCATGGGCGATGCCCAGGCTGCAGCCGATCAACAGGCTCTCGCCGTCGATCCAGTAGGGCTCGGCCATGACTTCGGCGATGCGCTCGGCCATCCACTCGGCGCGTTGCGGCGCCCGGCGGGTATCGATCAAGAGGGCGAATTCGTCGCTGCCCAGGCGCGCCAGCTGGTCCCCGGCCTCGAGCTGGCTCTTGAGCCGCGAGACCACTTGCAGGATCAGCCGGTCGCCGGCCTGGTGGCCCAGCGCATCGTTGGCGTGCCGGAAGTTGTCCAGGTCCAGGTGCCCGAGCGCCAGCCCGCGCCCTTCGTTTTCCGCCAGGCGCGCCGCCAGCAGGGTCTGGAAACCCTGGCGGTTGGCGATGCCGGTCAAAGGGTCCTGTTCGGCCAGGCGCAGCAGGGTGTTTTCCAGCACCCCGCGCTCGCGCACATGGCGCAGGCAGCGACGCACTGTATCGGCGTTGAGACTTTTACTCACCAGCCAGTCGCTGGCGCCCGCCGGCGTACCCTGCGGCTCCTGCTCCAGGAGCAACACCGTGGGCAGGCTGCAACGCCCGGGGGCCGGCTGCAACTGGGGAACGGTTAGCAGAATCGCCGAGCGATCTTCATCGAACAAACGGCTGACAGATTCCCAGGTCGGGGCGCTGATCAGCACCACCGAGTCTCCCAACGGAGCGAGACACTCGCGCAACAAGGCCGCCCACGCCGGCTCTTCGGCCAGCAGCAGCAAGCGCAAGGGTTCGACAGGCTTGGACAAGCTAGCTCCCTAGACTCTGTAATAGAAATTTGCGGTCGGCATTATGACGCGCGGATAAACAATGACAAATGATATTGATTATCAAACGCTATTTCTTGTACCGCTCTAACTCGAACATTAGACGCATATTCAGCGCGCATCCTGAGGGAAAGTATCAAAACCGGCAAATTTAGATAGCGTGCTGCGTCACAAGTCGGAGAGAGCGGCAGAATCCGTCCAGCCTGTTAAAATGCCCGCCCATTTCGTTACAGACTCCTTTTTTCGTCATGTCCCGACTCAATCCCCGGCAGCAAGAAGCCGTGAACTACGTCGGCGGCCCTCTTTTGGTGCTCGCCGGCGCTGGCTCCGGCAAAACCAGCGTGATCACGCGCAAGATCGCCCACCTGATCCAGAACTGCGGCATCCGCGCGCAGTACATCGTCGCCATGACCTTCACCAACAAGGCCGCGCGCGAGATGAAGGAACGGGTCGGCACCCTGCTGCGCAGCGGCGAAGGGCGCGGCCTGACGGTCTGCACCTTCCACAACCTGGGCCTGAACATCATCCGCAAGGAACATGCGCGGCTGGGCTACAAGCCGGGCTTCTCGATCTTCGACGAGACCGACGTCAAGGCCCTGATGACCGACATCATGCAAAAGGAATACTCGGGCGACGACGGCGTCGACGAGATCAAGAACATGATCGGCGCCTGGAAGAACGACCTGATCCTGCCGGCCCAGGCCCTGGAAAACGCGCGCAACCCCAAGGAGCAGACCGCCGCCATCGTCTACACCCACTACCAGCGCACGCTCAGGGCGTTCAACGCGGTGGACTTCGACGACCTGATCCTGCTGCCGGTGAAGCTGTTCGAGGAACACGCCGACATCCTCGAGAAGTGGCAGAACAAGGTGCGCTACCTGCTGGTGGACGAATACCAGGACACCAACGCCAGCCAGTACCTGCTGGTGAAGATGCTGATCGGCAAGCGTAACCAGTTCACCGTGGTGGGCGACGACGACCAGTCGATCTACGCCTGGCGCGGCGCGCGTCCGGAAAACCTGATGCTGCTCAAGGAGGACTACCCGTCCCTGAAGGTGGTAATGCTCGAGCAGAACTACCGCTCCACCAGCCGTATCCTGCGCTGCGCCAACGTGCTGATCTCCAACAACCCCCACGAGTTCGAGAAACAACTGTGGAGCGAGATGGGCCACGGCGACGAGATCCGCGTGATCCGCTGCAAGAACGAAGACGCCGAGGCCGAGCGGGTGGCCATGGAAATCCTCAGCCTGCACCTGCGCACCGACCGCCCCTACAGCGATTTCGCGATCCTTTACCGCGGCAACTACCAGGCCAAGCTGATCGAGCTGAAGTTGCAGCATCACCAGATTCCCTATCGCCTGTCCGGCGGCAACAGCTTCTTCGGGCGCCAGGAAGTGAAGGACCTGATGGCCTACTTCCGCCTGATCGTGAACCCGGACGACGACAACGCCTTCCTGCGGGTGATCAACGTACCGCGCCGGGAAATCGGCTCGACCACCCTGGAAAAACTCGGCAACTACGCCACCGAACGCAAGATCTCGATGTACGCCGCCACCGACGAAATCGGCCTGGGCGAGCACCTGGACAGCCGGTTCACCGACCGCCTGGCGCGCTTCAAGCGCTTCATGGACAAGGTGCGCCAGCAGTGCGCCGGCGAAGATCCGATCTCCGCCCTGCGCAGCATGGTCATGGACATCGACTACGAGAACTGGCTGCGCACCAACAGCTCCAGCGACAAGGCCGCCGACTACCGCATGGGTAACGTCTGGTTCCTGATCGAGGCGCTGAAGAACACCCTGGAAAAAGACGAAGACGGCGAAATGACCGTCGAGGACGCCATCGGCAAGCTGGTATTACGCGACATGCTGGAGCGCCAGCAGGAAGAGGAAGACGGTGCCGAGGGCGTGCAGATGATGACCTTGCATGCGTCCAAGGGCCTGGAATTCCCTTACGTGTTCATCATGGGCATGGAAGAGGAAATCCTCCCCCACCGCTCCAGTATCGAAGCCGACACCATCGAGGAAGAACGCCGCCTGGCCTACGTGGGCATCACCCGCGCCCGCCAGACCCTGGCCTTCACCTTCGCTGCCAAGCGCAAGCAGTACGGCGAGATCATCGACTGCGCGCCAAGCCGCTTCCTCGACGAACTGCCACCGGACGACCTGGCCTGGGAAGGCAACGACGACACCCCGACCGAAGTCAAAGCCGTGCGCGGCAATAGCGCATTGGCGGATATACGCGCGATGTTAAAGCGCTAGAATTGACCACTTTTTACTAGACCTTCGGCGCACATGGCGCCAGTAGAGGAAAGCTTCATGGAAGCACTGCACAAGAAAATTCGCGAAGAAGGCATCGTGCTTTCCGATCAAGTCCTGAAAGTCGACGCCTTTCTGAACCATCAGATCGACCCGGCGCTGATGAAGCTGATCGGCGACGAATTCGCCGCGCTGTTCAAGGACTCGGGCATCACCAAGATCGTCACCATCGAAGCCTCGGGCATCGCCCCGGCCATCATGACTGGCCTGAACCTGGGCGTGCCGGTGATCTTCGCGCGCAAGCACCAGTCCCTGACCCTGACCGAGAACCTGCTGTCGGCGACCGTGTATTCGTTCACCAAGCAGACCGAAAGCACCGTGGCGATTTCCCCGCGCCACCTGACCAGCAGCGACCGCGTGCTGATCATCGACGACTTCCTGGCCAACGGTAAGGCGTCCCAGGCGCTGATCTCGATCATCAAGCAGGCCGGCGCCACCGTGGCCGGCCTGGGTATCGTGATCGAGAAGTCGTTCCAGGGCGGCCGCGCCGAGCTGGATGCGCAAGGTTATCGCGTGGAATCCCTGGCCCGGGTCAAGTCCCTCGCCGGTGGCGTGGTGACTTTTATCTAAGAGGCTTCGCCTCTTTATCGCGAGCAAGCTTCGCTCCTACGGAGGACAGCTTGCCCGCGATGACACCCTACGGCTGCGCCGTCTCCCGCAACGCCGCCAGCAGCAAGCGCTGGTACAACTCCTCGCGCAAGCCGTCGGGCTTCTCCAGCCGCATCCGCTGCAGATGCGCCGGGAACGCCTCCGGTGGCGGCGCGTCCAGCGCGGCCTTGCCCAGTTCGAGAATCTCGCTGAGCTTGAACTTGCTCTTCAGCCAGTTCAGCGCGCGCAGCAGGTCCCGTTCCTCGGCGCTGAAATCGCTGCCCAGCGGATACTCCGGAAACAGATGCCGATGCTGCGCCTGGATCGCCAGCAGGCGCTGCGGCTGGTTGTCGGTAAAGCGCGGGTCGAGGCGAAAATCCTTGGGCAGCTTGCCGGCCTTCTGCGCCTGCTCGATCAGGCCCGGCTGGAAACGCGAGTCGCTGATATTGAGCAGCGCTTCGATCACCTGTGCATCGTTCTTGCCGCGCAGGTCGGCAATGCCGTACTCGGTGACCACGATGTCCCGCAGGTGCCGCGGGATGGTGCAGTGGCCGTATTCCCAGACGATGTTGGAGCTGACCACGCCGGCCGACTCGCGCCAGCTGCGCAGGATCAGGATCGAACGCGCGCCGTGCAGCGCATGGCCCTGGGCGACGAAGTTGTATTGCCCGCCGACACCGCTGAGCACCCGGCCGTCTTCCAGCTGATCCGCCACCCCGGCCCCCAGTAGCGTGACCATGATCGAACTGTTGATAAACCGCGCGTCCAGGCGCTGCAAGCGCTTGAGTTCCTCGTGGCCGTACAGCTCGTTGATGTAGCTGATGGCGGTCATGTTGAACTCGCCGAGCTTGCTCTTGGGCAGGTCCCTGAGGCGCTGGTAGAAACTGCGCGGGCCGAGGAAGAAACCGCCGTGCACCGACACCCCGCCCTCAGCCTGGCCTTCGTCTAAAGTCCCGGCGTTGGCCTGCTGTTGCAGGGCCACCGAGGGGTAGACCTTGCGTCGCACGATGCCCGCGTCGGCCAAGGCCAGCAGGCCGTTGACGAACATTTCGCTGCAGCCGTAAAGCCCCTTGGCGAACGGCTCGACCCCGCCTTCGCGCTCGATCAGCGGCTTCCAGCACTGGACCTCCAGGTCCGCCAGCAGCGCCCGATAACCGTCGTTGTCCGCCTGGCGCGCCAGCAACGCCGCGGTCAGCGCGTCGCCCATGGAACCGATGCCGATCTGCAGCGTGCCGCCGTCGCGCACCAGGGTGCTGGCGTGCAGGCCGATAAAGTGGTCCTGGAACCCCACCGGCATGTTCGGCGTGGAAAACAGCGTGCTGCCTTCCTCTTCGTCGAGCAGCAGGTCAAAACGGGCGGCGTCGATCTCGGCGTCGCCCGGCATGTAAGGCAGGTCGCGGTGCACCTGGCCCAGCAGCAGGATGGTTTCGCCCGCGGCCCGCCGCTCGGCGATCATCGGCAGCAGGTCGAGGGTGATGTCCGGGTTGCAGCTCAGGCTCAGGCGTTCGGCCTGCTGCGGGTCGCGGGCCACCAGCTGGGCGACCAGGTTCAGGCCCGCGGCGTTGATGTCGCGCGCGGCATGGCTGTAGTTGCTGCACACGTAGTCCTGCTGCGCCGCCGGGCTGTTGAGCAGGCTGCCGGGCTGCATGAAGAACTGTTCGATATGGATATTGGCCGGCACCTGGTCGCGGTGCAGGTCGGCGAGGAAATCCAGCTCGGGGTAATCGCCGAACACCTGCTCGATAAAGGGCTCGAGGAAACGCCGTTGCAGTCCGTCCCCCAGCGGCGGCCGGCCCAGGCTCAGGGCGGTGTAAATGGTCAGCCGGCGTTCGGGCAATTGCGCGACGCGACGATACAGGGCATTGGCGAAACGGTTGGGTTTGCCCAGCCCCAGGGGCATGCCCATGTGAATATGCGCCGGCAAACGGGCCAGGACCTCGTCGACCGCCCGCTCGATAGAACACGACTGCACCATCCGATCCTCCTGAACCTTCCATGAATTGAGGTTGGACCGAGCTTGCCGGGTCTTGGTTGCGATGAACAGTCCCAGGCCGGATCGCAGGCACAAAAAAGCCGCTCGTAAGCGGCTTTTTTGCGGAAGATGCAGGCTTATTTCAAACCGGACATCTTCTGGATGGCGCCCTTGAGCTCCTCGTCGGAGCAGTCGGCGCAGGTGCCTTTAGGCGGCATCGCGTTCAAGCCGGTGATGGCCTTGGCCAGCAGGCCGTCGAGGCCGCCCTGGTGATCGGCACGGTCTTTCCAGGCCGCCGCGTCGCCAATTTTCGGCGCACCCAGCAGGCCGCTGCCATGGCAAGCGTTGCAATGCTTGGCGATCACGTCGTCAGGCGTCTTCGCACCGCCGCCGCCCGCGGCAACAGCGACGTCCATGCCCTTGCATTCCTGACCTTGAACGCAGACCTGGCCAACCGGCTCGAGGCGCTTGGCGATGTCGTCGTTGGTTGCAGCTTGAGCGCTGACAGCCCAGAGGGCCAATACGGTTGCTGGTGCGGCCAGCATTTTCATAATTAGGTTCACGCGTACACCCTCAATGGTGGCTAGTCACGCCCACGGCCACGGTTTCGCGGGCGGGCGCAAGTATAACGGTTAGCCCGCCACTCCGAAACAACCCTAGATTCAAAGGGGGATTAGAGCGGGGCGAAACACGGCTTCGGGCACCGCTGCAATCCTTGCAGGACGCCTCTTATGTTAGAAGTTCGCGGGCGTGGCTGCGCTGATTAGTCGCGCGGGAGCATCGAACGGATTACGGAAACGGTGTGGCTTGGTGCTTTCAAAATAGTAGCTGTCGCCCGCTTCGAGCACGAATGTCTCAAGGCCCACTACCAGTTCCAGGCGCCCTTCCACGAGAATTCCGGTTTCCTCGCCCTCGTGGGTGAGCATCTCTTCGCCGGTATCGGCGCCCGGTGGGTAGATCTCGTTGAGAAAGGCGATCGCCCGGCTCGGGTGCGCCCGGCCGACCAGTTTCATGGTCACCGCACCATCGGAAATGTCGATCAGCTCATTGGCTTTGTAGACGATCTGGGTGGGCTTTTCCTGGAGGATTTCTTCCGAAAAAAACTCGACCATCGACATGGGAATGCCGCCAAGAACCTTTCTCAGCGAACTGATCGAGGGGCTGACGCTATTCTTCTCGATCATCGAAATGGTGCTGTTGGTGACGCCCGCGCGCTTGGCGAGTTCACGCTGGGAAAGGCCTTTGAGTTTACGGATGGATTGCAGTCGTTCACCGACGTCCAATGCGGCGGCCTCCTAGGGAATCAGGCGTTGTTGTAATTGAGCGTCATCATGGCGATAGCGTTCAGTATTTACAACACTTGAGCCCCAATCCCCAGGGCAAGGCGACCTTCGGCCGCGGGCGGCCCTACTCAGTCCCCGGAATAGATGCGTGGTACCCGGCGCAAGTTGCAGAACAGCTGGTAGGGAATGGTGTCGGCGGCGGCCGCCAGCTCGCTGGCGAGGATGTTCCTGCCCCACAGTTCGACGCTGGAACCCAACCCGGCCTGCGGCACGTCGGTCAGGTCGATGCACAGCATGTCCATGGAAACCCGGCCAAGCAGCTGGGTCCGCTGCCCCGCCACCAGCACCGGCGCGCCGGTCGGCGCATGCCGCGGATAACCGTCGGCGTACCCCATGGCCACCACGCCGATGCGCATCGGCCGGGAGGTGACGAATTTGGCGCCATACCCCACTGGCTCGCCGGCCGGCAGCTCGCGCACGCAGATCACTTTCGATTCCAGGGTCATCACTGGTTGCAGGCGCGCGGCCAGCGGGTGGCTGTCCTCGAACGGGGTCGAACCGTACAACATGATGCCGGGGCGTACCCAATCGCTGGGGATGTTCGGCCAGCCCAGCACGGCCGGCGAATTGCGCAGGCTGATCTGTGCCGACAGCCCCTGGCGCGCCGCCTCGAACACCGCGACCTGTTCGTCGCTACGGGCGCAACCGAGTTCGTCGGCACGGGCGAAGTGGCTCATGAGCACGATCTTCGCCACCTTGCCGCTGGCCAGCAGCCGCTGATAGGCCGCCTGGTAATCCTTGGGGTGCAGGCCGACGCGGTGCATGCCCGAGTCCAGCTTGAGCCAGACCGTCAGCGGCTTGGCGATCGCGGTTTGTTCGATGGCTTCCAGTTGCCACAGCGAATGCACCACGCACCAAAAGTCATGTTCGACGATCAGGCTCAGCTCGTCGGCCTCGAAAAAACCTTCGAGCAGTAGCACCGGCGCGCGAATCCCCGCCGCCCGCAACTCCAGGGCCTCTTCGATGCAGGCCACGGCAAAACCGTCAGCCTCGGCTTCCAGCGCCTGGGCGCAGCGCACCGCGCCATGGCCATAGGCATCGGCCTTGACCACCGCGAGCGCGCGCGCGCCCGGCGACGCTTCGCGGGCCAGTTGGTAGTTGTGACGCAGGGCTTGAAGATCGATCAGGGCACGGGCAGGACGCATGGCGGCAGACTTCTAGGCGGTCATGTGGGAAGAAAAAACCGGCGCCCGCCGACAGGGTTAGCCGCCATAGGCACCGGGAGAGGGATCTTGCTTTAAGGCAGGGCGGCCACGACGGACAGCTCGACCAGGATTTCTGGCTCGCAGAGCTTGGCCTCGACGGTGGCGCGGGCCGGAGCGACGCCTTTCGGCAGCCACTGGTCCCAGACGCTGTTCATCCCGGCAAAGTGCGCATCGATGTCTTTCAGGTAGATCGTCACCGACAGCAACCGCGACTTGTCGGTGCCGGCCAGATCCAGCAAACGCTCGATATTGGCGAGGGTTTCGCGGGTCTGCTGCTCAATCCCGGCGTTCATGTCGTCGCCGACTTGCCCCGCCAGATACACGGTACCGCTGTGAACGACGATCTGGCTCATGCGCTCATTGGTGAGCTGGCGCTGGATTGACATGTTTTACAGGCTCCTGGGGATTACCGTAACGAGAAATATCGAGACCTTCGGCGCTGATCTGCGGCTTTTTCTTCGCCATCAGATCGGCCAGCAGGCGACCGGAACCACAGGCCATGGTCCAGCCAAGCGTGCCATGGCCGGTGTTCAAGAACAGGTTGCGCATGGACGTGGCGCCGACGATCGGCGTACCGTCCGGGGTGGTCGGGCGCAGGCCGGTCCAGAAACCAGCCTGGGACAAGTCGCCGCCCTGAGGATAAAGATCGTTGACGATCATCTCCAGCGTTTCGCGCCGGCGTGGGTTCAGCGACAGGTCAAAACCGGCTATTTCAGCCATGCCGCCGACGCGGATACGGTTGTCGAAACGGGTGATCGCGACCTTGTAGGTCTCGTCGAGGATGGTCGACGTCGGGGCCATGGCCGGGTTGGTGATCGGCACGGTCAGCGAGTAACCCTTGAGCGGGTACACCGGGGCCTTGATGCCCAGCGGCTTGAGCAACTGCGGCGAGTAGCTGCCGAGGGCCAGCACGTAGCGGTCGGCGGTTTCCAGCTTGCCGTCGATCCACACGCCGTTGACCCGGTCGCCGGCGAAGTCCAGCCGTTGGATGTCCTGGCCGAAGCGGAATTCCACGCCCAGCTTGGTGCACATTTCGGCCAGGCGCGTGGTGAACATCTGGCAGTCGCCGGTCTGGTCGTTCGGCAAGCGCAGGGCGCCGGCCAGGATATCGGTGACCTGGGCCAGGGCCGGCTCGACGCGGGCGATGCCTTCGCGGTCCAGCAGCTCGAACGGCACGCCGGACTCCTTGAGCACGGCGATGTCCTTGGCCGCGCCATCCAGTTGCGCCTGGGTGCGGAACAGCTGGGTGGTGCCCAGGCTGCGGCCTTCATAGGCGATGCCGGTCTCCAGGCGCAGTTCGTCGAGGCAGTCGCGGCTGTACTCGGACAGGCGAACCATGCGCTCCTTGTTCACCGCATAACGGGCAGCGGTGCAGTTGCGCAGCATCTGCGCCATCCACAGGTATTGATCAATGTCGGCGGTGGCCTTGATCGCCAGCGGCGCGTGACGCTGCAGCAACCATTTGATGGCCTTGAGCGGCACGCCCGGCGCGGCCCAGGGAGAGGCATAACCCGGCGAGACCTGGCCGGCGTTGGCGAAGCTGGTTTCCATGGCAACGGCTGGCTGGCGGTCGACCACGGTCACTTCGAAACCGGCACGGGCCAGATAGTAGGCACTGGTGGTACCGATCACGCCGCTACCCAAGACCAGAACGCGCATTTTCATATCCCTCATCGCGGAGAACCGCTGACGTTGTTATTCAGAGCGAAGATGCGCGCAGTATAAGAAGCAACGACCAGTGCTTTTCACTATATAAACGCCTATATTTGGCGAGAATTCTCGGCAAAAACCCTTTTCACGGAGGCGCATCCCCTATGCGTACTAACCATCAGACAAAGCGCGAACTAGACAAGATAGATCGCAATATCCTGCGCATCCTGCAGGCCGATGGGCGCATCTCGTTTACCGAGCTGGGGGAAAAGGTCGGACTGTCGACCACGCCCTGCACCGAGCGGGTCCGCCGCCTGGAGCGCGAAGGCATCATCATGGGCTACAACGCCCGGCTCAACCCGCAGCACCTCAAGGGGAGCCTGCTGGTATTCGTCGAGATCAGCCTGGACTACAAGTCCGGCGATACCTTCGAGGAGTTTCGCCGCGCAGTGCTGAAATTGCCCCACGTGCTGGAGTGCCACCTGGTCTCGGGGGACTTCGACTACCTGGTCAAGGCGCGGATTTCCGAGATGGCCTCGTACCGCAAGCTGCTGGGCGACATCCTGCTCAAGCTGCCCCACGTGCGCGAGTCCAAGAGCTATATCGTGATGGAAGAGGTGAAGGAGAGCCTGAACCTGCCGATTCCGGATTGAGCCGCAGCGGGATTTGAAGAGACCATCGCGAGCAAGCTCGCTCCTGCATTATTAAGGCCGCGCGCGATGGCTTCGGGTCAGACCAGCACCTGGCGGGTGCTCGCCATATAGTCATGGATCTGTTTTTCCACCCGCGGGTGGATCATCTCCACCGGGCGCCGGCCATTGGGGCAAGGCAGGCTCGGGGTGGTGCCGAACAGTCGGCAGATCAGCGGCCGCTCGTCATACACCGTGCAACCGTTGGGCCCCAGGTGCACGCAGTTCAGCTCTTCCATGGCCGCGTCCTGCTCGGCGCGGGTCTTGCGCGGCAGGCGCGACATCTCTTCGCTCGAGGTGGTGACCGGGCCGCAGCAATCGTGACAGCCGGGCACGCACTCGAACGAGGGGATCTGCTGCCGGAGCAGGCGGATTTTCTGGCTGTTGCAGCTCATCGAAGCGCTTACCAAGAGAAGATGGAGGCGTCGATTCTGCCCTAAAAGCCCTGTTGCAGACAGCGCCGGCCGACCAGTGTTGCCGCGCCGGAAAGGTCCGGCTTATGCTCCGTCCATTTTTCCAAACACACGAATCAGGATGATCCACATGCACTCCCGTGTTCAGCCCTCGGGTAATTCGCACCCCGCCTCCTATTACGCTGCCAGCAGCCTGACCCAGCCCGACCACCCGGCCCTGGCCGGCGAGCAGATGGCCGACGTGTGCGTGGTCGGCGGCGGCTTCTCCGGGCTGAACACGGCGATCGAGCTGGCCGAGCGCGGGCTCAGCGTCATCCTGCTGGAAGCGCGCAAGATCGGCTGGGGCGCCAGCGGGCGCAACGGCGGGCAGTTGATTCGCGGGGTTGGCCACGGCCTCGAGCAGTTCGCTCCGGTGATCGGCGAAGACGGCGTGCGCCAGATGAAGCTGATGGGGCTCGAAGCGGTGGAAATCGTTCGCCAGCGGGTCGAACGCTTCCAGATTCCCTGCGACCTGACCTGGGGTTATTGCGACCTGGCCAACAAGCCGCGCGACCTCGAAGGGTTCGCCGAAGATGCCGAAGAACTGCGCGACCTGGGTTATCGCTACGAAACCCGGCTGCTGCAAGCCCATGAAATGCACAGCGTGGTGGGGTCCGAGCGTTATGTCGGCGGCCTGATCGACATGGGCTCCGGGCACCTGCACCCGCTGAACCTGGCCCTTGGCGAGGCTGCGGTCGCGCAGCAGCTGGGCGTGCGCCTGTTCGAGCATTCGGCGGTGACCCGTATCGAGTACGGCCCGCAAGTCAAAGTCCATACCGCCCAGGGAACGGTGCGCACCAACACCCTGGTACTGGGGTGCAACGCCTACCTCAACGATCTCAACCCGCAACTGGGCGGCAAGGTCCTGCCCGCCGGCAGCTACATCATCGCCACCGAGCCCTTGAGCGAAGCACTGGCCCACAGCCTGCTGCCGCAGAACATGGCGGTCTGCGACCAGCGCGTGGCCCTGGATTACTACCGCCTTTCCGCCGACCGCCGCCTGCTGTTCGGCGGTGCCTGCCATTATTCCGGCCGCGACCCGCAGGACATCGCCGCCTATATGCGGCCGAAGATGCTGCAGGTGTTCCCACAACTGGCGTCGGTGAAGATCGACTATCAATGGGGCGGCATGATCGGCATCGGCGCCAACCGCCTGCCGCAGATCGGCCGCCTCAAGGACCAGCCCAACGTGTATTACGCCCAGGCCTATTCGGGCCATGGAGTGAACGCCACGCACCTGGCCGGCAAGCTGCTGGCCGAAGCCATCGGCGGACAGCAAGGCGGCGGCTTCGACCTGTTCGCCAAGGTGCCGCACATCACCTTCCCCGGCGGCAAGCACCTGCGCTCGCCGCTGCTGGCGCTGGGGATGCTCTGGCATCGGTTGAAAGAGTTGCTCTGAAGGCTGTAGCCGCTACGCGGCCGGCATGAAAAAGGCCGCATCCGGCGAAACCGGCTGCGGCCTTTTTGCGGTTGCTGCTTCAGCAAAGACCTGTCAGCGCAGATTCAAAGCCGCCAGAACGGCTTGAGCCCTTCCTGCCGGGCCTGCTCGCGGCTCAGGCCGATATCGCGCAACTGTTCGCTGGTCAGCTCGAGCAACGCCTTGCGTGTACGCAGCCGATGCCAGTACAGGCCCCAGAGACCGAGGCCGGCCGGCGCATTGCGGGCAGTTGTCGCCCCTGCTGCCCGCTCCTGCTCAGCCGCCAGTTCCTGACTGTGTAACGACAAACGCACATCGCTCAAGCCGTTCATTTTTGCTGCTCCTGTTTACTTGGGTCGCTATGAGCAGACATCATGCGCGGGTCGCAAAAACCATTACAGATTCAAAGCTCCGCTATTATTTCCATACAGAATTTCCCCTATCCGGGCTGAATCCTGTAATTTTGCCCCATCT
Organism: Pseudomonas chlororaphis; assembly: GCF_001921865.1. Taxonomy (GTDB): domain Bacteria; phylum Pseudomonadota; class Gammaproteobacteria; order Pseudomonadales; family Pseudomonadaceae; genus Aquipseudomonas; species Aquipseudomonas chlororaphis_D. The sequence goes on along the minus strand of NZ_MSCT01000024.1, from coordinate 100,409 downwards.
GTACTGGTTACCTGATCAATTTACCCCGAGGCTGCGCCATGACTCTGTACGTCAATCTCGCCGAACTGTTGGGCACCCGCATCGAACAAGGTTTCTATCGCCCCGGCGACCGACTGCCGTCGGTGCGCGCCCTGAGCGTCGAACACGGGGTCAGCCTGAGCACCGTGCAACAGGCCTATCGGGTGCTGGAAGACAGTGGCCTGGCGACGCCCAAGCCCAAGTCCGGCTACTTCGTGCCGGTCAGCCGCGAGCTGCCGGCGCTGCCCGCAGTGGGGCGTCCGGCACAGCGGCCGGTGGAGATCTCGCAGTGGGACCAGGTGCTCGAACTGATCCGCAGCGTGCCGCGCAAGGACATCGTACAGTTGGGCCGCGGCATGCCCGACGTCACCACGCCGACCCTCAAGCCCCTGCTGCGCGGGCTGGCCCGCATCAGCCGACGCCAGGATATGCCCGGCCTGTATTACGACACCATCTACGGCGTGCTCGAACTGCGCGAACAGCTGGCGCGGCTGATGCTCGACTCCGGCTGCCAGATCGGCGCCAACGACTTGGTGATCAGCACCGGCTGCCACGAGGCCCTGTCCACCAGCATTCGCGCCACCTGCGAACCCGGAGACATAGTCGCCGTCGACTCGCCGAGCTTCCACGGCGCCATGCAGACCCTCAAGGGCCTGGGCATGAAGGCCCTGGAAATCCCCACCGACCCGCTCACCGGCATCAGCCTCGACGCCCTGGAGCTGGCCCTGGAACAGTGGCCGATCAAGGCCATACAGTTGACCCCGAACTGCAACAACCCGCTGGGCTATATCATGCCGGAGTCGCGCAAGCGGGCCCTGCTGACCCTGGCCCAGCGCTTCGACGTGGCGATCATCGAAGACGATGTGTATGGCGAACTGTCCTACACCTACCCGCGCCCACGGACCATCAAGTCGTTCGACGACGACGGCCGGGTGCTGCTGTGCAGTTCTTTCTCCAAGACCCTGGCGCCGGGGCTGCGCATTGGCTGGGTCGCCCCCGGGCGTTACCTGGAACGGGTGCTGCACATGAAATACATCAGCACCGGCTCTACCGCGCCGCAGCCGCAGATCGCCATCGCCGAATTCCTCAAGAGCGGCAATTTCGAGCCGCACCTGCGGCGCATGCGTACCCAGTACCAGCGCAACCGCGACCTGATGATCGACTGGGTCAGCCGCTACTTCCCCGCCGGCACCCGCGCCAGCCGCCCGCAAGGCGGGTTCATGCTGTGGGTCGAACTGCCGGAAGGCTTCGACACCCTGCGTCTGAACCGCGCGCTGCTCGGCCAGGGCGTACAGATCGCCGTGGGCAGCATCTTTTCGGCGTCGGGCAAGTACCGCAATTGCCTGCGGATGAATTACGCTGCCAAGCCCACCGCGCAGATCGAGGACGCGGTGCGTAAAGTAGGCGCCGCGGCCATCAAGCTGCTGGCTGAAGACCGCGCCGCCGACTGACCTGTTCCTGTGAGCCTGGCGTCACAACTGGACCATCGCCGAGATTCGAGACGACCTGACTTGAGACCCAGACAGGCCCTGGCCTTCCTTATGCTGATCGCGCTGTGCCTGAGCGGTTGCGCCAGCCTCGACGTGCCCCACGTGCCCAGCCAGGCGCTGCCGGCCGCCGGCTCGGCCTTCGGCCGCTCGATCCAGGCCCAGGCCGCCCCCTATCAGGGACGCTCGGGCTTTCGCCTGTTGCCCGACAGCGCCGAGGCCTTCATGGCCCGCGCCGAGCTGATCCGCAACGCCCAAAGCAGCCTCGACTTGCAGTACTACATCGTCCACGACGGCATCAGCACCCGGATGCTGGTAGACGAGTTGCTCAAGGCTGCCGACCGCGGCGTGCGCATCCGCATCCTGTTGGACGACACCACCAGCGACGGCCTGGACCAGATCATCGCCACCCTCGCCGCCCATCCGCAGGTGCAGATCCGCCTGTTCAACCCCCTGCACCTGGGCCGCAGCACCGGCGTGACTCGCGCCATGGGGCGCCTGTTCAACCTGTCGCTGCAACACCGGCGGATGCACAACAAGCTGTGGCTGGCGGACAACAGCGTGGCCATCGTCGGCGGGCGCAACCTGGGCGACGAGTACTTCGACGCCGAACCCAACATGAACTTCACCGACATCGACATCCTCGGCGTCGGCCCGGTGGCCGAGCAACTCGGGCACAGCTTCGACCAGTACTGGAACAGCGCCCTGAGCAAACCCATCGGCGAATTCCTCTCGCGCCTGCCGTCGGCCAAGGAACTGGCCAACACCCGGCTGCGCCTGCAGCAATCGCTGGACGAGGCCGAGCAGCAGAACCATGCGCTGTTCCAGGCGCTCAAGACCTATCGGACCCAGCCGCGCATGGACATCTGGCGCAAAGAACTGATCTGGGCCTGGAACCAGGCGCTGTGGGACGCGCCGAGCAAGGTCCTGGCCAAGGACGAGCCCGATCCGCGCCTGCTGCTGACCACCCAGCTGGCGCCGCAGCTGCAAGGCGTGAGCCAGGAGCTGATGATGATCTCGGCCTACTTCGTCCCCGGCCAGCCGGGCCTGGTGTACCTCACCGGACGCGCCGACGCCGGGGTTGCGGTGAGCCTGCTGACCAACTCCCTGGAAGCCACCGACGTGCCGGCGGTCCACGGCGGTTATGCGCCGTACCGCAAGGCGCTGCTGCAACACGGGGTGAAACTCTACGAACTGCGGCGCCAGCCCGGCGACAAGGGCAGCGGCGGCAGCGGACCGCATCTGTTCCACAGCGGATCGGACTCCAGCCTGCACAGCAAGGCGATGATCTTCGACCGAAGGCAGTCCTTTATCGGCTCCTTCAACTTCGACCCGCGTTCGGTGCTGTGGAACACCGAGGTCGGCGTGCTGGTGGACAGCCCGGATCTGGCCGAACACGTCCGCGCCCTGGCGCTGCAAGGCATGGCGCCAGCACTGAGCTACCAAGCGAAACTGCAGGACGGCAAGTTGGCCTGGGTCACCGAGGACAACGGGCAATTGCACACTCTGACCCGCGAACCGGGCAGCTGGTGGCGGCGCTTCAACGCCTGGCTGAGCACCACGGTCGGCCTCGAACGCATGCTCTGACCTTCCTCTGTAGGAGCGAGTTTGCTCACGATGACATCCTTCCTGACACATCGTGATGCCTGAGCGAACGCTATCGCGAGCAAGCTCGCTCCTACAGAGGGTATGGGGATTACAGGGTTTGTGGTTGAGCCGCGCCAAACGCGCCCTCGCGCAACAACAGCACGATCAGCCCCAGGGCCCCGGCCGCCATCAGCAACAGCAAGGCATGCCCGCTGACCCACTGGCTACCCGCCCCCGCCACCAACGGCCCGACCAGGCAACCGATCCCCCAGAGCTGGGCAACGTGGGCGTTGGCGCGGACCAGCGCGTCGTCGCGGTAGCGCTCGCCGATCAGGATCAGCGACAAGGTGAACAAGCCGCCAGCGCTGGCGCCGAACAGCACCCACAGCGGCCAGATCAGCAGGGTCTCGAGCAGCAGCGGGATGGCCAGGCTCGACAGCAGCAGGATCACCGCGCAACCTGCAAACAAGGTGCGCCGTGACACGCGGTCGGCCAGCGCACCGATCGGCAGTTGCAGCAAGGCATCGCCGACCACCACGGTGCTGACCATCGCCAGAGCAATCTCTTCGGTAAACCCCTGGCGCAGGCAATAGACCGGCAGCAGGGTCAGGATCATCGCCTCGAACGCGGCGAACAGCGCCACCGCCCAGCCAATGGCCGGCAAGCCGCGGCAGAACCGCCACAGATCGCCGAAGGTCACGCTGCACGCCTCGCTGCTCGGCGCTCCGCTGCGCCCCATCAGCAGTAACGGCGATACCACCAGCAGCACGACGCCGACCCAGAAGCCGTAGTCATGCTCGGTGCCCAGGGCGCCCAGCAACAGCGGGCCGGCCAGCTGGCTCAGGGCATAGCTGCTGCCATACAGCGCCACCAGGCGACCACGCCATTGCTCCACCACCAACTGGTTGATCCAGCTTTCGCCGAGGATGAAGACGATGGTCAACACCATGCCGATCATCAGCCGCAGCACCAGCCACAACGCATAGCTCGGCAGCAGCGCCAGCAGGCCGATGGAGATCGCCCCGCCCCACAGGCACAGGCGCATCAACCCCGCCGTGCCGAAGCGCGCCGCCAGGCGGCTGGAAAGCTTCGCCCCGAACAGGACGCCGATCGCCGGCATCGAGGCCATCACTCCGATCGCAAAGGACCCATAACCCCAGCTCTCCAGGCGGAACGACACCAACGGCATGCTCACGCCCAGGGCCAGCCCCACACTCAGGACAGCCGACAGAACGGCGAAATACGTTGCCCAGCGCATTACCACGCTCCTGTGGATTGTTTTTTCAAGACAGAGACAGCGCAGCCGGGCTTCCCTTGCGAAAAGCCCGGCTGCGCCGTGGATCGAGTCGTCGTTCTGTTGCCAGCGCGTTGCGCTGATCGCGAGCCTGCGCGTACCTACATTGAAATGCGTTTCCCTGTAGGAGCGAGCAGGCTCGCGATGGCGTCGTTTCAGACGCCCAACACCCGCAGCCCTTGAGTTACAGCTTGATCCAGGTCGCCTTCAGTTCGGTGTACTTGTCGAACGCATGCAGCGACTTGTCGCGACCGTTGCCCGACTGCTTGAAGCCGCCGAACGGCGCGGTCATGTCGCCGCCGTCGTACTGGTTGACCCAGACGCTGCCGGCGCGCAGCGCCTTGGCGGTCAGGTGAGCCTTGGAGATATTGGCGGTCCACACCGCTGCCGCCAGGCCGTAAGGCGTGTCGTTGGCGATCTGGATGGCCTCTTCCACCGTATCGAAGGCAATGACCGACAGCACCGGGCCGAAGATTTCTTCCTGGGCGATCTTCATCGCGTTACTGACGCCGTCGAAAATGGTCGGCTCGACGTAGGTGCCACCGGTTTCCTGCAAGGTGCGCTTGCCGCCCACCAGCAGCTTGGCGCCGTCGGCATGCCCGGCCTCGATATACGACAGCACGGTATTCATCTGCTGGGTATCCACCAGCGCACCGACATTGGTGGCCGGGTCCAGCGGGTTGCCCGGCTTCCAGGCCTTGAGGGCCTCGAGCACCAGCGGCAGGAATTTATCCTTGATCGAGCGTTCCACCAGCAGGCGCGAACCGGCGGTGCAGACTTCGCCCTGGTTGAAGGCGATGGCGCTGGCCGCCGACTCGGCCGCGGCCTGCAAGTCGGGAGCATCGGCGAACACGATGTTCGGGCTCTTGCCACCGGCCTCCAGCCACACGCGCTTCATGTTCGACTCGCCGGAATAGACCATCAGTTGCTTGGCGATCTTGGTCGAGCCGGTAAACACCAGGGTATCGACGTCCATATGCAGGGCCAGGGCCTTGCCCACGGTATGGCCATAACCTGGCAGCACGTTGAGCACGCCGGCCGGAATCCCGGCCTCGACCGCCAGGGCGGCGATACGGATGGCCGTCAGCGGCGATTTTTCCGATGGTTTGAGGATCACCGAGTTACCGGTGGACAGGGCCGGGCCGAGCTTCCAGCAGGCCATCATCAGCGGAAAGTTCCACGGCACGATGGCGCCCACCACACCCACCGGCTCGCGCGTCACCAGGCCCAACTGGTCGTGGGGCGTGGCGGCGACTTCGTCGTAGATCTTGTCGATGGCTTCGCCGCTCCAGCTCAAGGCTTGAGCCGCGCCCGGAACGTCGATCCCCAGGGAGTCGCCGATCGGCTTGCCCATGTCCAGGGTTTCGAGCAGGGCAAGTTCTTCAGCGTGCTTTTTCAACAGGCCGGCAAAACGAATCATGGTGGCTTTGCGCTTGGTCGGCGCCAGGCGCGACCAGACGCCGGAATTGAAGGTAGCGCGAGCGTTTTCCACGGCTCGCTGCGCGTCCGCGGCGTCACAGCTGGCAATACTGGCCAGCAGACGGCCGTCGACCGGGCTGATGCATTCAAAGGTTTCGTTGGAGACGGCGGCGGTGTATTCGCCGTTGATATAGGCGCGGCCTTCGATTTTCAGCTCGCGGGCACGTTGTTCCCAATCGGCTCGAGTCAGGGTGGTCATGCGAGTGTCCTCCTCTTATTGGATACAGGCGCCACGTGTTCGACACCGGCACCTTCAGGAATTCTGCCCGGCCAGCTGCGTCGGCCCACGGCATCCGCCACCCTAAACCAGCGGCACCCGAAGTTTCAATATATTTGACAGAAAGGCCGGCAAACGCCATTGCCATGTTCATTTTAATAAACATAGACTTTGGGCTTTCCAGCCATTCGCGTCGCAATCAGGGGGGAATACCAGCATGAGCATCCAGGACATCGTCGACTTCAACCAGGCCAACATCGCCGCCGAACGTTACCGCCCCGCCCAGGAAAAAATCCTCAAGGGCGACCCCGAGCAAGCCGTCTTCAACCACTACAACAGCCCGTGCGGCCAGATGAACGCTGGCGTGTGGGAAGGCGCGGTCGGCCAGTGGACGGTGAACTACACCGAGCACGAATACTGCGAAATCGTGCAGGGCGTTTCGGTACTGCGCGACGGCGAGGGCAATGCCAAGACACTGCGCGCCGGCGATCGCTTCGTCATCCCCGCCGGTTTCCGGGGCACCTGGGAAGTGCTGGAGCCGTGCCGCAAGATCTACGTGATCTTCGAACCCAAGGCCTGAACCGCAGGCACAAAAAAACCCGCTTGAAGGCGGGTTTTTTTGTCAGAAGAAAAATCAATTACTTGATTTTGCCTTCCTTGTAGATCACGTGCTTACGAACAACCGGATCATATTTCTTGATCTCGATTTTGTCCGGAGTAGTGCGCTTGTTCTTGTCGGTAGTGTAGAAGTGACCAGTACCGGCGCTCGAAATCAAACGAATCAATTCACGCATGATTAGCTCCCTTAAACCTTGCCATCGCGACGAAGTTCGGCCAGCACGACATCAATGCCACGCTTGTCGATGATACGCATGCCTTTGGCAGATACGCGCAGACGCACAAAACGTTTCTCGGACTCAACCCAGAAGCGGTGATGCTGCAGGTTCGGCAGGAAACGACGACGGGTTTTGTTGTTTGCGTGGGAAATGTTATTCCCAGTCACCGGACCCTTACCGGTAACTTGACAGACTCTCGACATGCCTCAGCCCTCTAAAACCACATGCCCAACCCGGCATGGGTTGGCCGCTTAATCTCTCAGTCATTTGGCGCCAGGCGCCGCGTTTCTTTAGGGTCTTACCGGCTACACCTACAAGCGAAGGAACCGGGCCCCTAGAAAAGAGCGCTGCTTTATACCAGAAAGACCCCGTAGCAACAACAGCCACAGTGCTTTGGTTTTGCAAAAGCCCCGATTTTCTTGCGCCGAACGTTGGCGCCAAAGGCTGGCGACGCCACTGACCGCTCGTCGAAGAATACGATTGAAGCCGACGCAGAATGCGCTAGAACCTCGCGAACCAAGCCGCCGCCCCGGCCTTGCAGCGCCCCTACGTACCTGAATCCGGTCAATTCATGCCCATTAAATCGCGTCAATTGATGGCTAATGATGCGAGGACAGAACCGTCCGCCCCACGACAGCGAGCTTAACGGGTGTCGAAGTATCCGCCCCGGGAGACAAAAAAGGGGATAGTCATTTTCCAGCGAGGCCACTAGGGTAAGCCTTTTCCAGACTGCACTCGCAGATGGGCCTTCGATCTGCAAAGGAAGCCAAACATGCGCCTCGCTGCCCTCCCGCTGTTGCTCACCCCTCTTCTTCTGAGCCCACTGGCCCATGCCGCTGCGTTAAGCGTGTGCACCGAGGCCAGCCCGGAAGGGTTCGACGTGGTGCAGTACAACTCGCTGACCACCACCAATGCTTCGGCCGATGTGCTGATGAACCGCCTGGTGGACTTTGACGCCAGCAGCGGCAAAGTGGTGCCGAGCCTGGCCGACAGTTGGGAAGTCTCGGCCGACGGCCTGACCTATGTATTCAAGCTGCACCCGAACGTGAAGTTTCACCGTACCGCCTACTTCACCCCGAGCCGCGAGCTGACCGCCGAAGACGTGAAGTTCAGCTTCGACCGCATGCTCGACCCGGCCAACCCCTGGCATAAAGTGGCGCAGAGCGGCTATCCCCACGCCCAGTCCCTGCAACTGCCCGCGCTGATCAAGAAGATCGATGCCCTGGACCCGTTGACCGTGCGCTTCACCCTCGACCACGCCGACTCGACCTTCCTCGCCACCCTGAGCATGGGCTTTGCGTCGATCTACTCCGCCGAATACGCCGACCAATTGCTCAAGGCCGGCACTCAGGACAAGCTCAACAGCCAGCCAATCGGTAGCGGCCCGTTCGTCTTCAATCGTTTCCAGAAAGATGCGTCGATTCGCTACAAGGCCAACCCCGACTACTTCGCCGGCAAGCCGGCGGTGGACCCGCTGATCTTCGCCATCACCCCGGACGCCAACGTGCGCCTGCAGAAGCTGCGTCGCAACGAGTGCCAGATCGCGCTCTCGCCCAAGCCACTGGATGTGACTGCCGCACTTGAAGAGCCTGCGCTCAAGGTCGAGAAAACCGCGGCCTTCATGACCGCATTCGTGGCCCTCAACAGCCAGCACCCGCCGCTGGATAAACCTGAAGTGCGCCAAGCCATCAACCTCGCCTTCGACAAGGCCAGTTATCTGAAGGCCGTGTTCGAAAACACCGCGGAACCCGCCAACGGTCCCTTCCCGCCCAACACCTGGAGCTATGCCAAGGCGTTGCCGGGCTACGCCCATGACCCGGCGAAAGCGCGCCAACTGCTGGCCAAGGCGGGCCTGAAAGACGGCTTCCAGACCACCATCTGGACCCGCCCTTCCGGCAGTTTGCTCAACCCCAACCCGAGCCTGGGCGCGCAACAGCTGCAGGCGGACCTGGCGGAGGTCGGGATCCAGGCGGAAATCCGCGTGATCGAATGGGGCGAGCTGATTCGCCGGGCCAAGGCCGGCGAGCACGACCTGCTGTTCATGGGCTGGGCGGGTGACAATGGCGACCCGGACAACTTCCTTACCCCTCAATTCACCTGCGCGGCGGTGAAGTCCGGCACCAACTTCGCCCGTTATTGTGACCCCGGCCTGGACAAGCTGATCACAGCCGGCAAGACCACCACCGAGCAGGGTGTACGCAGCAAGCTTTATCAGCAGGCGCAAACCCAGATCCAGCAGCAGGCCCTGTGGCTGCCGCTGGCCCACCCGACCGCCTTCGCCCTGACGCGCAAGGACGTCCAGGGTTATCAGGTCAGCCCGTTCGGGCGCCAGGACTACTCGAAGGTCAGCCTCCAGCCCTGAACCGCGGGCTACATCCAGCCGTACTCGGCCATCGACAGGGGCTCGCCCTCGCCGACGATGAAGTGGTCGAGTACGCGCACATCCACCAGGTCCAGCGCCTCCGTGAGCCGGCGGGTCAGCACCCGGTCCGCCTGGCTCGGCTCGGCGACGCCCGAGGGATGGTTGTGGCACAGGATCAGCGCGGCGGCGTTGTGCGCCAGGGCACGCTTGACCACCTGCCGTGGATAGACGCTGGTGGTGTTGATGGAGCCCTGGAACAGCGCCTCGAACGCCAACACCCGATGCTTTGAGTCGAGAAACAGGCAACCGAAGACTTCATGGGGCTCATGCCGCAACAGCGCCTTGAGGTAGTCGCGAACCGCCACGGGACTTTCCAGCACCGAATTGCGACTGAGCTTTTCCGCCAGATGGCGCCGCGCCATTTCCAGCACAGCCTGCAATTGCGCGAACTTTGCCGGGCCCAGGCCCAGCTGTCGGCTGAAGGTCAATTGGTCCGCCTCGAGCAGGCCACGCAGGCTGCCGAACTGATGCAACAGGTGTCGCGCCAGGTCGACCGCGCTCTTTCCAGCAACACCGGTGCGCAAGAAAATCGCCAGCAATTCGGCGTCGGAAAGGGCTCGCGCGCCCTGCTCGAGAAGCTTCTCCCGCGGGCGCTCCGCCGCAGGCCAGTCGCGAATGCTCATAGCACCTCCATGTGTGTGGGCGCCGCTGTTCCATAGCGGTCGCTGTGCTATCTTAGCCCATCTTTTTGCGTGGAATTTCCCCTGGGGAGGGGGTGTTACACGCAGCAATCATTGAACTGAAAGGCAGGCCTATGCAGCGGCTGTATCGGAAACGCATCGTTCTCGGCGTCGGCGGCGGCATTGCCGCCTACAAGAGCGCCGAGCTGGTTCGCCGACTCCTCGACCAGGGCGCGGAAGTGCGCGTGGTCATGACCCGTGGCGGCAGCGAGTTCATCACCCCGCTGACCATGCAGGCCCTGTCCGGGCACCCGGTCCACCTGGACCTGCTCGACCCCGCGGCCGAAGCCGCCATGGGCCACATCGAACTGGCCAAATGGGCCGACCTGGTGCTGATCGCCCCGGCCACCGCCGACCTGATCGCGCGCCTGGCCCAAGGCATCGCCGACGACCTGCTGACCACCCTGGTCCTGGCCACCGACGCCACCGTCGCCATCGCCCCGGCGATGAACCAGGCCATGTGGCGCGACCCAGCCACCCAGGCCAACACCCAACTGCTGCAAAGCCGTGGCCTGAAAGTCTTCGGCCCGGCCTCCGGCAGCCAGGCCTGTGGCGATGTCGGCCTGGGCCGCATGCTCGAGGCCAGCGACCTGGCGTTGTGCGCCGCCGACTGCTTCCAGCATCTGGCGCTGACCGGCAAACACGTGCTGATCACCGCCGGCCCGACCCAGGAAAACATCGACCCGGTGCGCTATATCACCAACCACAGCTCCGGGAAAATGGGTTTTGCCCTGGCCGAAGCCGCCGTTGAAGCCGGCGCTCGGGTGACCCTGATCACCGGCCCCGTGCACCTGCCGACCCCGGACCGGGTGACCCGGATCGACGTGGTCAGCGCACGCGACATGCTCGCCGCCTGCGAAGCCGCCATTCCGTGCGACCTGTTCATCGCCTCGGCCGCGGTCGCGGACTACCGCCCGGAAGTCGTCGCCCCGCAGAAATTGAAGAAAGACCCTACGAACGGTGACGGCCTGTTGCTGCAGATGGTGCGCAACCCGGACATCCTGGCCACCATCGCCACCCGCCCCGACCGTCCGTTCAGCGTCGGCTTCGCCGCTGAAACCGAACATTTGCTCGACTACGCTGCGCGCAAACTCAAAGACAAGAACCTCGACCTGATCGTCGCCAACGACGTGGCCAACCCGAGCATTGGCTTCAACAGCGAGGAAAATGCCTGCAGCGTGATTGACCGGGAGTTGCACGCAACTCTCTTCGCCCAGACCAGCAAGGGCAAGATTGCCCGCCAACTGATCTCTTTTATCGCCGAACGGCTGAACCAGGTTTAACTCGCATGCACGCTTTACAAGCCAAGATCCTCGACCCACGCATCGGCAACGAATTCCCCCTGCCGCAGTACGCCACGCCAGGCTCCGCCGGCCTGGACCTGCGCGCCATGCTCCAGCAGGACACCGTCCTGGAACCGGGCCAGACCCTGCTGATTCCTACCGGCCTGTCGGTCTATATCGGCGATCCGGGCCTGGCGGCGCTGATCCTGCCGCGCTCGGGCCTGGGCCACAAGCACGGCATCGTCCTGGGCAACCTGGTCGGCCTGATCGACTCCGATTATCAGGGCGAGCTCATGGTGTCCTGCTGGAACCGTGGCCAGACCGCGTTCAACATCGCGGTGGGCGAACGCATCGCCCAGCTGGTGCTGGTACCTGTGGTGCAGGCGCACTTCGAGGTAGTCGAGGCCTTCGACGAAAGCCAGCGCGGCGCAGGCGGCTTCGGCCACTCCGGCAGCCATTGAGCAAAAACTCGGGCCGCGCCAATCGCTCGGCCCGAGGTGGGCATGCTGTGTTTCCCTACTAGAATTCAGCAGGTTTACCCACGGACCGAGCGGCCCAGAGCCGAGGCACAAAACGATCGAAGAGAGCTGACGCTCATCAGATGGCCTTTTTGCAGCATGAACCCAAGGGCAAAAACGCCGTCATACCCTTCAGTTTGAGCCTTCCGGCCAATATTCCCGGCCTGTCCTGCCCCCTTTTAGACGGAGCACCCTGTGATGAGCAACGCAGCCCACGTCGTACCCAAATTCCCCGAAAGCATCTTTCGCGCTTACGACATTCGCGGAACCGTTCCGGAAACCCTGAACGCCGAAACGGCCTACTGGATCGGTCGCGCCGTCGGCTCCCAGAGCCTGGCCCAGGGCGAGCCGAATGTGTCCGTAGGCCGCGATGGCCGCCTGTCCGGCCCCGAGCTGGTGGCGCAGTTGATCCAGGGTCTGCACGACAGTGGTTGCCATGTTAGCGATGTCGGCCTGGTACCGACGCCAGCCCTGTATTACGCAGCCAATGTGCTGGCTGGCAAATCCGGGGTGATGCTGACCGGCAGCCACAACCCGTCGAACTACAACGGCTTCAAGATCGTCATCGCCGGCGACACCCTGGCCAACGAACAGATCCAGGCCCTGCACGACCGCCTCAAGACCAATAACCTGAGCAGCGGCCAGGGCAGCATCACCCGGGTCGACATCCTCGATCGCTACGGCAAGGAAATCACCGCCGACGTCAAACTCGCCCGCCGCCTGAAAGTGGTGGTCGATTGCGGCAACGGCGCGGCCGGGGTCATCGCCCCGCAACTGATCGAAGCGCTGAACTGCGAAGTCATCCCGCTGTTCTGCGAGGTCGACGGCAACTTCCCCAACCACCACCCGGACCCGGGCAAGCCCGAGAACCTGGAGGACCTGATCGCCAAGGTCGCCGAGACCAACGCCGATATCGGCCTGGCGTTCGACGGCGACGGCGACCGCGTCGGCGTGGTGACCAATACCGGCAGCATCGTCTTCCCCGACCGCTTGCTGATGCTGTTCGCCAAGGACGTGGTAGCGCGCAACCCGGACGCGGAGATCATCTTCGACGTCAAATGCACCCGCCGCCTGACGCCGCTGATCAAGGAATATGGCGGTCGCCCGCTAATGTGGAAGACCGGCCACTCGTTGATCAAAAAGAAAATGAAGCAGACCGGCGCGTTGCTGGCCGGCGAAATGAGCGGGCATATCTTCTTCAAGGAGCGCTGGTTCGGTTTCGATGACGGTATCTACAGCGCCGCGCGCCTGCTGGAGATCCTCAGCAAGGAAAAATCCACCGCGGAAGAGTTGTTCTCGACCTTCCCGAACGATATTTCCACGCCGGAAATCAATATCCATGTGACCGAAGAGAGCAAATTCAGCATCATTGATGCGCTGCACGACGCGCAATGGGGCGAAGGCGCCGACCTGACCACTATCGACGGCGTACGCGTCGACTACCCCAAAGGCTGGGGCCTGGTTCGCGCCTCCAACACCACGCCGGTGCTGGTGCTGCGTTTCGAGGCCGATGACGAAGCCGAGTTGCAGCGCATCAAGGATGTGTTCCACCGCCAGCTGAAACGTGTTGCACCTGATCTCCAACTACCGTTCTGATTTTATTGAAGTGCCGGAGCCCCGAATGACCCTCGAACGCGATGCCGCTGCCAATACCGCCAAGGTCCTGTCCGAAGCGCTGCCTTACATTCGCCGCTATGTCGGCAAGACCCTGGTGATCAAATACGGCGGCAACGCGATGGAAAGCGAGGAGCTGAAGACCGGCTTCGCCCGCGACATCGTGCTGATGAAGGCCGTCGGGATCAACCCGGTGGTGGTGCACGGCGGCGGCCCGCAAATCGGCGACCTGCTCAAGCGCCTGTCCATCGAAAGCCACTTCATCGACGGCATGCGCGTCACCGACGCGGCGACCATGGATGTGGTGGAGATGGTCCTCGGCGGCCAAGTGAACAAGGACATCGTCAACCTGATCAACCGGCATGGCGGCAGCGCCATCGGCCTGACCGGCAAGGACGCTGAGCTGATTCGCGCGAAGAAGCTCACCGTCAGCCGCAAGACGCCGGAAATGACCACCCCGGAAATCATTGACATCGGCCATGTAGGCGAAGTGGTCGGCATCAACACCGACCTGCTGAACCTGCTGGTCAAAGGCGATTTCATCCCGGTGATCGCTCCGATCGGCGTCGGCGCCAACGGCGAGTCGTACAACATCAACGCCGACCTGGTGGCCGGCAAGGTGGCCGAGGCCCTGAAAGCCGAGAAGCTGATGCTGCTGACCAACATCGCCGGCCTGATGGACAAGTCGGGCAAGGTCCTGACCGGCCTGACCACCCAGCAGGTCGATGCGCTGATCGAAGACGGCACCATCTACGGCGGCATGCTGCCGAAGATTCGCTGTGCGCTGGAAGCGGTACAAGGTGGCGTGGGCAGCTCGCTGATCATCGACGGCCGCGTACCGAATGCGATCCTGCTGGAAATCTTCACCGATACCGGTGTCGGCACCCTGATCAGCAATCGCAAGCGTCCTTAAACGCCACGCAAAAAAAGACCCCGCCTGGCGGGGTCTTTTTTATTGCGCCGTCTGTAGGAGCGAGCTTGCTCGCGATCAGCGGTTTGTCTGATTCACCGCTATCGCGAGCAAGCTCGCTCCTACAGGGTCCGGGTCAAACGCCGAATTGCGCGCGGTAGGCTTCCACCGCCGGCAGGTGCTGCTTGAGCGCCGGGTCGTCTGCCAGGAACTGCAGGACCTGGGTCAGGGAAACGATGCTCACCACTGGAATGCCAAAGTCGCGCTCGACTTCCTGGATCGCCGACAACTCGCCGTTGCCGCGCTCCTGGCGGTTCAGGGCGATCAACACGCCTGCCGCCTTGGCGCCTTCCTGGGACCCAATGATCTGCATCACTTCGCGAATCGCCGTGCCGGCGGTGATCACGTCGTCGATGATCAGCACTTCGCCGGTCAGCGGCGCGCCCACCAGGCTGCCGCCCTCGCCGTGAGCCTTGGCTTCCTTGCGATTGAAGCACCATGGCAGATCGCGCTGATGATGCTCGGCCAGCGCCACGGCCGTTGTCGCCGCCAAAGGAATGCCTTTGTACGCAGGGCCAAACAGCACATCGAAGGGAATGCCACTATCGACGATCGCCGCGGCATAGAAACGCCCCAGCTGCGCCAGGGCCGAGCCGCTGTTGAACAGGCCCGCATTGAAGAAGTAAGGACTGGTACGCCCGGACTTCAGGGTGAACTCACCGAAGCGCAAAACCCCGCGATCGATGGCAAAACGAATGAAATCGCGCTGATACGCCTGCATGAAAAAACCCCAAATACCACGGATTTAGCTAATTAAGTAGACCTCGGGTATCATACACGCACGTGATTTTTGGGGCCATTTATGCGGATCATCAGTGTGAACGTCAATGGTATTCAGGCTGCAGTGGAGCGAGGTTTGCTCAGTTGGCTGCAAGCACAGAATGCCGACGTCATCTGCCTGCAGGACACCCGCGCCTCCGCCTTTGAACTGGACGACCCAGCCTTCCAACTGGATGGCTACTTCCTTTATGCCTGCGATGCCGAAGTTCCCGCCCAAGGCGGTGTGGCTTTGTATTCGCGGTTGCAACCGAAGGCTGTCATCAGCGGTCTCGGTTTCGAGACGGCCGACCGCTACGGGCGCTACCTGCAAGCCGATTTCGACAAGGTCAGCATCGCGACCTTGCTGCTTCCTTCCGGGCAGAACGGCGATGAAGACTTGAACCAGAAGTTCAAGCTTATGGACGACTTCGCCCGCTATCTGGATAAACAGCGGCGCAAACGTCGCGAGTACATCTATTGCGGTTCGCTGTATGTGGCGCAACAGAAGCTGGACATCAAGAACTGGCGTGACAGCCAACAATCTCCAGGCTTCCTGGCACCCGAGCGCGCCTGGATGGACGAGATTGTCGGCAACATGGGTTATGTCGACGCCCTGCGCGAAGTCAGCCGCGAAGGCGACCAGTACAGCTGGTGGCCGGACAACGAGCAGGCCGAGATGCTCAACCTCGGCTGGCGTTTCGACTATCAGTTGCTGACCCCGGGCCTGCGTCGCTTCGTCCGCAGCGCACGTTTGCCGCGCCAGCCACGCTTCTCGCAACACGCGCCGCTGATCGTGGACTACGACTGGACGCTGACCATCTAAGCGTCTTTTCGCAGCCCAAAAAAAGCCGACATCGCTGTCGGCTTTTTTGTGCGCGTACGGCCTACTTGATCAAGCGCCAGGTGAACGGATAGCGATACGCCACCCCTTCGTTGGCCTTGACCCCGGCGATGATGGTCAGCACCAACGCACCGATCGCCAGCACGCCGAAGAGCAGGAACCCCACCAGCACCACCATCAGCAGGAAACAGACCAGCGAGGCCAGGGCGACCGTAATCTGGAAGTTCAGCGCTTCCTTGCCCTGGGCATCGATGAACGGGTCCGTCTCGCGCTTCACCTGCCAGAGCACCAGCGGGCCGATCAGGGTACCGAAGGGAATCCAGATGCCCAGCAAGGCCGACAGGTGACAGAACATTGCCCACTGGCGCACCTCCTGGTTTGGGACAGGTTGCGGAAGCTGGTCGTCGCTCATGCTGCTCTCCTTGCTGGGATTCGCCGGGCAATCAGTCAGCCAGGGCTGCCTGCTGCAATTCAAAGATCTCGCTCATGCCTTTGCGCGCCAGCGCCAACATGGCATTCAGCTCTTCCGGCTGGAACGGCGCGCCTTCGGCGGTGCCCTGGACCTCGATGAAACCACCGGCGCTGGTCATGACCACGTTGAGGTCCGTCTCGGCCGCCGAGTCTTCCAGGTAGTCCAGATCCAGCACCGGCTCGCCCTGGTACATGCCCACGGACACCGCCGCGATCATCTGCTTGATCGGGTCGCCGCCTTTCAGGCCACCACGTTTCTTGATCACTTTCAACGCATCCACCAACGCCACCATGGCGCCGGTGATCGACGCGGTACGGGTACCGCCATCGGCCTGGATCACATCGCAATCGACATACAGGGTGACGTCGCCCAGCTTGGTCATGTCCAGCGCGGCGCGCAGGGAGCGACCGATCAGGCGCTGGATTTCCAGGGTCCGGCCGCCTTGCTTGCCGCGGCTGGCCTCACGCTGGTTACGCTCGCCGGTGGCGCGCGGCAGCATGCCGTATTCGGCGGTCAACCAACCCTGGCCCTGGCCCTTGAGGAAGCGCGGCACGCCGTTCTCGACGCTGACCGTGCAGATCACTTTGGTATCGCCAAACTCGACCAGTACAGAACCCTCGGCGTGTTTGGTGTAGTTGCGGGTGATGCGGATCGAGCGGAGCTGATCGGCAGCGCGACCACTTGGACGTTTCATAGGGGAATACCTGTACGGGGACGGAAAACTGCCGATCATTATAGAGCCCATGGCCCTGCCTGGGCAGTTCTAAAAAACCCGGCCCGTCGGCAACACCCCTGGAACAGCCCTCCGGTCGCTCCGCAGTGCTTTGTCACACCCACCGTTTGGGAGCACCCGCCGCACTGCGCTACAATCCTGCGCCTTCATGGCCAGTCGGCTTCAATTCATTCATAGCGGGTCCGTGCAACCCATCGCGGTTGGCGGCGGACCTGTATCGGAGGTACCTCCATGGTGCACAGCATGACCGCCTTCGCCCGAGTAGAACGGGCCGGCACTCAGGGCACCCTGAGTTGGGAATTGCGCTCGGTCAACAGCCGCTACCTGGAGCCACACCTGCGCCTGCCCGAATCCTTCCGCGACCTCGAAGGCGCCGTCCGCGAAGCCCTGCGCCAGGGGCTGTCGCGCGGCAAGCTCGAATGCACCCTGCGCTTCACCGAGGAAACCACCGGCAAACCGCTGCAGGTCGACCGCGAGCGCGCCGCGCAACTGGTGGCGGCAGCCGAATCCGTCGCCAGCCTGATCAAGCAGCCCGCGGCCTTGAACCCGCTGGAAGTCCTGGCCTGGCCGGGCGTGCTGGTGGCCGACGCCAGCGACCCACAGGCGCTGAACAACGAAGCCCTGAGCCTGTTCAACCAGGGCCTGAAAGAGCTGAAGAACGGCCGCGAACGCGAAGGCGCGGAACTGGCCCGCCTGATCGACGAACGCCTGAGCTCCATCGAGGAAGACGTCGCGACCCTGCGCGAACTGGTCCCGCAGATGCTCGCCACCCAGCGCCAGAAGGTACTCGATCGCTTTGCCGACATGCAGGCCGAACTCGACCCCGTGCGCCTGGAACAGGAAATGGTGATGCTCGCCCAGAAGAGTGACGTCGCCGAAGAACTCGACCGCCTGAGCACCCACATCATCGAGGTGCGCCGTGTGCTCAAGTCCGGCGGTGCCGCCGGCCGGCGCCTGGACTTCCTGATGCAGGAGCTCAACCGCGAAGCCAACACACTGGGCTCCAAGGCCTTCGACCCGCGCAGCACCCAGGCTGCGGTCAACCTCAAGGTGTTGATCGAGCAGATGCGCGAACAAGTACAGAATATTGAGTAAGGCAACTGACATGACCCACAGCACCGGCACCCTGTACATCATTTCCGCGCCGTCGGGCGCGGGCAAAAGCAGCCTGGTCAAGGCCCTGACCGACGCCGACCAGGAGATCCGCGTCTCGGTCTCCCACACCACCCGCGCCATGCGCCTGGGGGAAGTGAACGGCGTGAACTATCACTTCGTCGAACGCAGCGAATTCGTGAAGATGATCGAGCACGGCGATTTCCTCGAACGCGCGGAAGTCTTCGGCAACCTCTACGGCACCTCGCAAAGCCACCTGCAGCAGACCCTGGACGAAGGCCACGACCTGATCCTCGAGATCGACTGGCAAGGGGCCGAGCAGGTGCGCAAGCTGATGCCCCAGGCACGCTCGATCTTCATTCTGCCGCCGTCGCTGCAAGCCTTGCACCAGCGCCTGACCAACCGTGGCCAGGACAGCGACGAGGTCATCGACGGCCGGATGCGCGAAGCCGTCAGCGAAATGAGCCACTACGTCGACTACGACTACCTGATCATCAACGACGATTTCGCCCACGCGCTGGACGATCTGAAGGCGATTTTCCGCTCCAACCAGCTGCAACAGAAGCGCCAGCAACAGCGCTTTGGCAAATTGCTCGCTGAATTGCTCGGTTAAACAGCACTTCCCAAAACCGCTGCAAGCGCTTTACATTGGCACTTGCAGCGCGTTGAAGAGCTTGGTTAAAAAATCAGCGCTTCCCTAATCGCTGGTGATTTTTTAAACTGTTGAGTCCGCTCGCCCATCCGGGCAGCGCGCACATTGCATTTGCTACGAGGAAGACCATGGCCCGCGTAACCGTTGAAGACTGTCTAGAACACGTGGATAACCGCTTTGAGCTGGTCATGCTCTCTACCAAGCGTGCCCGTCAACTGGCAACCGGCGGCAAAGAGCCGAAAGTAGCCTGGGAAAACGACAAGCCTACCGTCGTCGCCCTGCGTGAAATCGCTGAAGGCCTGATCGACTACGCAGCTATCGCCGAAGCCGAAATCGTTGAAGATGAACCGCTTTTTGCTGCTTTCGAGGACGAGTCCAACGAGGCCGTCTAAGCCTATGCCTGGTCGACGTAGCACGGCGCAGGATCACAGCTTACGGCAGGAGTTATCATGCCGAGCATAGACGCCCTCGCCGATCGCTTATCGACCTATCTCGGCACGGACCAGGTCAACCTGGTCCGCCGAGCGTATTTTTACGCCGAACAAGCCCATGACGGTCAGCGCCGTCGCAGCGGCGAGGCGTACGTCACGCACCCATTAGCGGTCGCGAATATTCTTGCCGACATGCACATGGACCATCAGAGCCTGATGGCCGCGATGCTGCATGACGTGATCGAAGACACCGGTATCGCCAAGGAAGCGCTGCAAGCGCAGTTCGGCGAAACCGTGGCCGAACTGGTCGACGGGGTCAGCAAACTGACCCAGATGAACTTCGAGACCAAGGCCGAAGCCCAGGCGGAAAACTTCCAGAAAATGGCCATGGCCATGGCGCGCGACATTCGCGTGATCCTGGTCAAGCTGGCCGACCGCCTGCACAACATGCGCACCCTGGAAGTGCTGTCCGGCGAAAAACGCCGGCGGATCGCCAAGGAAACCCTGGAGATCTACGCGCCCATCGCCAATCGCCTGGGTATGCACAGCATCCGCATCGAATTCGAAGACCTCGGCTTCAAGGCCATGCACCCGATGCGTTCCGCGCGGATCTACCAGGCGGTCAAGCGCGCCCGGGGCAACCGCAAGGAAATCGTCAACAAGATCGAAGAGTCCCTGAGCCACTGCCTGGCCATCGACGGCATCCAGGGCGAGGTCAGCGGCCGCCAGAAGCACCTGTACGGCATCTACAAGAAGATGCGCGGCAAGCGCCGGGCCTTCAACGAGATCATGGACGTCTACGCGTTCCGGATCATCGTCGACAAGGTCGACACCTGCTACCGCGTGCTCGGCGCTGTACATAACTTGTACAAGCCGCTGCCGGGACGCTTCAAGGACTACATCGCGATCCCCAAGGCCAACGGCTACCAGTCGTTGCACACGACGCTGTTCGGCATGCATGGCGTTCCGATCGAGATCCAGATCCGCACCCGCGAAATGGAAGAGATGGCCAACAACGGCATCGCCGCCCACTGGCTGTACAAATCCAGCGGCGACGAACAGCCCAAAGGCACCCACGCTCGGGCCCGCCAGTGGGTCAAAGGCGTGTTGGAGATGCAGCAACGCGCCGGCAACTCCCTGGAATTCATCGAAAGCGTGAAGATCGACCTGTTCCCGGACGAGGTCTACGTGTTCACGCCCAAAGGCCGGATCATGGAGCTGCCCAAAGGCTCCACTGCGGTCGACTTCGCCTACGCGGTGCACACCGACGTCGGCAACAGCTGCATCGCCTGTCGCATCAACCGGCGCCTGGCGCCGCTGTCCGAACCGCTGCAAAGCGGCTCGACCGTGGAAATCGTCAGCGCTCCGGGCGCACGCCCCAACCCGGCCTGGCTCAACTTCGTGGTCACCGGCAAGGCGCGCACCCATATCCGCCACGCGCTGAAGCTGCAACGCCGCTCCGAATCCATCAGCCTGGGCGAACGCCTGCTGAACAAGGTGCTCAACGGCTTCGACAGCTCGCTGGAAAAAATCCCCGCCGAACGCGTGCAAGCGATGCTCAGCGAGTACCGCCTGGAGCTGATCGAGGACCTTCTGGAAGACATCGGCCTGGGCAATCGCATGGCCTACGTGGTCGCCCGCCGCCTGCTCGGCGAAGGCGAACAGCTGCCGAGCCCGGAAGGCCCGCTGGCCATCCGCGGCACCGAAGGCCTGGTCCTGAGCTACGCCAAATGCTGCACGCCGATTCCGGGCGACCCGATTGTCGGCCACCTGTCCGCCGGCAAGGGGATGGTGGTGCACCTAGACAACTGCCGCAATATCAGCGAGATCCGCCACAACCCGGAAAAATGCATCCAGCTGTCGTGGGCCAAGGATGTCACCGGCGAATTCAACGTCGAGCTGCGCGTCGAACTGGAGCACCAGCGCGGCCTGATCGCCCTGCTGGCCAGTAGCGTCAACGCGGCCGACGGCAATATCGAGAAAATCAGCATGGACGAACGCGATGGTCGTATCAGCGTGGTCCAACTGGTGGTCAGCGTGCACGACCGTGTGCACCTGGCCCGCGTGATCAAGAAACTGCGCGCCCTGACCGGGGTCATCCGCATCACCCGCATGCGTGCATAACCCATCTCTTACAAGGAGTCATTCATGACCAAGACCGTTATCACCAGCGACAAGGCACCCGCCGCGATCGGCACCTACTCCCAGGCGATCAAGGCCGGCAACACCGTCTACATGTCCGGCCAGATCCCGCTCGACCCAAAGACCATGGAACTGGTGGAAGGCTTCGAAGCCCAGACCGTCCAGGTCTTCGAGAACCTCAAGTCCGTGGCCGAGGCCGCCGGTGGTTCGTTCAAGGACATCGTCAAGCTGAACATCTTCCTCACCGACCTGAGCCACTTCGCCAAGGTCAACGAGATCATGGGCAAGTACTTCCAGCAGCCTTACCCAGCCCGCGCCGCCATCGGCGTTGCCGCTCTGCCAAAGGGCGCGCAGGTTGAAATGGATGCCATCCTGGTCATCGAGTAACACGCCCGGCGCGGCTACCCACGCCGCGCCGTCTTCGTTCTGAAAGGATTTCCCCCATGCGCAAAGCGCTAGCCCTCTCGTTATGCGCCCTGTTCCTCGGTGGCTGCGCCAGCGATCCCGCTGACCGCGACATCAGCGGCACCTGGATCAATCAGGTCGCCATCGACGCCGCCGCCAAGGGCGGACCGCTGCGCGAAGCCTTGCAAGGCTATGGCCCGAACCTGGAATGGGACGTCAACACCAAGGCCAGCCAGGCGCGCTACACCAATGGCTTCGAAAACGTCGAAGGCAAGGTGCTGGCGCAAGAGTCCGACAGTTGGAAGGTCGATTTCTACGGCAGCTCCGCCAGCGTGCTGAAGCGCGACGGCAAGCAGTTGCAGCAAGAAGCCAACGACAACGAGCCGGAACAAGTGTTCGATCGTCCCAAGGACCCCGCGCCGGAAGGTGCTCCCCTGGGCGCCAATTTCGAGCGAGCCCTGTATTCGGCCTACCTGGGCGGCGAGTGGAAAATCGCCAACGGCCCGGGCGAAGGCGGCATCGTGCGGTTCCAGCCCAACGGCCAGGTCATGGGCCTGCCGGGCGCCGATCGCTACGCACTGTGCCTGGCCGGCGACTGCGCATCAATGAGCGGCGGCTACGACAGCCTGTGGCTACAGCTCAACGGCCAGGGCAACCCATGGATCTTCGCCCGTAACGGCAAGCAGCTGGAGATCTTCCAGCCCATCAACGCATCCCGGGCGGACGAGGTGCCTTCCCTCACCCCAGGCGCGCGTCAGTGGCTGCTGGAAAAGCAATAATCCCCACCTTCCTGTAGGAACGAGCTCGCTCGCGATCAGCGGCGTATCAGGCCACCGCTATCGCGAGCACACTCGCTCCCGCACAGGCTCAGCCTTCGAGAATCTGCGCGTAACCCTCGCGAAAGCTCGGATAGCGCGGCTCCCAGCCCAGGGCCCGGGCCCGGGCGTTGCTGCAGCGCTTGCTGCCCGAGCGGCGCACGCTCGAATTGTCCGCCCACTCGGTCACCCCCAGGTACTCACGTAGCCAGCCCACGACGTCCGCCAACGGTGCGGGGGCATCGTCGACGCCGATATAGCAATCTTCGAGCGCCACGCCGCGTCGATCGGCCTGCAGCAGAAAGGCCAGCAACCCCGCGGCATCGTCGGCATGGATACGGTTGCCGTAGAGCGGCGGGTCGATAGCCACGCGATACCCCTGGCGCACTTGGCTCAACAGCCACTCGCGCCCCGGCCCGTAAATACCGGTCAGGCGCACCAGGCTGGCCGGAATGCCGCTGCGTAATGCCACCTGCTCGGCGTCGAGCATCACGCGCCCGGAATAACCGTCGGCCTGCGCGGGCGAGGTTTCGTCGATCCACTCGCCATCCTTCTGCCCATAGACGCTGCTGCTGGAAACGAACAGCAGGCGCTTCGGCGATTGCCCGTTCTGCTTGAGCCAAGCCAGCACATGCGTCAACCCCTCGACGTACGCCGCGCGATAGCCGGCTTCGTCGTGTTCGGTGGCCGCCGCGCAGTACACCAGGTAATCCAGGGGCGCGGTGGGCCAGGCGGACGGGCACTGCTCACTGAAAAGATCGCCCGCCACGCCGATCACCCCGGCTGGCAATTGCGCCACCGTGCGCCGCAGGCCATGGACCTGCCAGTTTTCAGCCAGTAATTGATTCGCCAGACGGCTGCCGACATCACCGCAGCCAGCGATCAGAACAGAGGGGGCGGACATCAGAAAACTCCTATCAGAAAGGCACAGACTAGCGTCGGCAATGGACGAGCGGCTAGCAATCAAAGAAAAAAAGATACTCTATTACTTCTGTTAACAAGAATTAGTTGCAATAATGACGACCCATTTGTTCTCGGCCCTGCGAGGCCTAGAAGGACATTTACCCTTTTCCCTCTCAGGTCCGGCCAGCATGACACGCAATCAATTCCCCGCTTCGCCAACCCAACGCCCAAGCCCGCTGCGCGCCCTGAGCGCGGCCGCCGCGTTGCTGTTCAGCCTGCTGCTGGCCCCGACCGCGGCCTTCGCCGATGAGCAAGCGCCGGCCGGCACCCCGGCTCCTGCGGCGGCCCACGCGCCTGCCGACGCCGCGGCACCGGTAGCCACCCCGGTCGCGGTGGCGCCAGCGGCGGCCGAAGGCGAGCCTGCCGAGGACGCGCCGGAAGTCCTCGAAGCGGACAACACCCTGGGCATGGCCCACGACCTGTCCCCTTGGGGCATGTACCAGAACGCCGACATCATCGTGAAGATCGTGATGATCGGCCTGGCCATCGCCTCGATCATCACCTGGACCATCTGGATCGCCAAAGGCTTCGAGCTGATGGGCGCCAAGCGTCGTCTGCGCGGCGAGATCCTCAACCTGAAAAAGGCCACCACCCTCAAGGAAGCCAGCGCCACCGCCGCCAAAGAAGGCACCCTGGCCAACCTGCTGGTCCACGATGCGCTGGAAGAAATGCGCCTGTCGGCCAACAGCCGCGAGAAGGAAGGCATCAAGGAACGCGTCAGCTTCCGCCTCGAGCGCCTGGTAGCCGCCTGCGGCCGCAACATGAGCAGCGGCACCGGCGTGCTCGCCACCATCGGTTCCACCGCGCCCTTCGTCGGCCTGTTCGGTACCGTGTGGGGCATCATGAACAGCTTCATCGGCATCGCCAAAACCCAGACCACCAACCTCGCCGTCGTCGCCCCCGGCATCGCCGAAGCCCTGCTGGCAACGGCCCTCGGCCTGGTCGCGGCAATCCCGGCGGTGGTCATCTACAACGTCTTCGCCCGCTCCATCGCCGGCTACAAGGCCCAGGTATCCGACGCCTCCGCGGAAGTCCTGCTGCTGGTCAGCCGTGATCTGGATCACCTGCCGACCGCCGAGCGCACTGCGCAACCCCATGTGGTCAAAGTAGGGTAATCAGCCATGGGCCTGCATTTGAAAGAAGGCGCAGAAGACGATCTCGCCGAAAACCACGAAATCAACGTCACGCCGTTCATCGACGTGATGCTGGTGCTGCTGATCATCTTCATGGTTGCCGCTCCCCTGGCCACCGTGGACATCAAGGTCGACCTCCCGGCCTCGACGGCCAAGCCGGCGCCTCGCCCGGAGAAGCCGGTGTTCCTCAGCGTCAAGGCCGACCAACGCCTGTACCTGGGCGACGACGAAGTGAAGGCCGAAGCCCTCGGCGCCACCCTCGACGCCAAGACCCAGGGCAAAAAAGATACGACGATCTTCTTCCAGGCCGACAAAGGCGTGGATTACGGCGACCTGATGAGCGTGATGGATGCCCTGCGGGCCGCCGGATACCTGAAGGTCGGTCTGGTCGGACTTGAGACGGCTACCAAGAAATGATCACGACGCGCCAAAAACTGACGCGTTACAGCGGTAGCCTGGCCATCGTCCTGGGCGTCCACGCGGTCGCGATCCTGCTCGCGCTCAACTGGCATTCCTCGATGCCGGTCGAACTGCCGCCCCAGGCGATGATGGTCGAGTTGGCGCCGATTCCGGCACCGCCTCCGCCCGCGCCGCCCAAGGTCGTGACGCCACCGCAGCCTCCGGCTCCGGTCGAGGAGTTGCCGTTGCCGAAACTCGCGGAAGCGCCGAAACCGACGATTTCCGTGCCCAAGCCGGTCAAACCCAAGCCCAAGCCGCAACCGCCCAAGCCTGTGGAGAAAAAGCCGGAACCGGTGAAGGAAAAGCCGAGCGAAGAGAAACCCAGCGACGCTCCGCCTACGCCGACTTCGGCTCCGTCGTCGGCCCCCGCGCCCGGCCCTTCGCCGGCACAGGTCGCCGCCAAGGAAAGCTGGCAAGGCACGCTGCTGGCGCACCTGGCCAAGTACAAGAAGTACCCGCCAGGCGCCCAGGCTCGCGGCAAGGAAGGCTTGAACCGCCTGCGTTTCGTGGTCGATGCCCAAGGCAACGTGCTGTCCTACGAACTGGTAGGCCGTTCGGGCAACGCCGATCTGGACCGGGCCACCCTGGAAATGATCCGCCGCGCCCAGCCGCTGCCCAAGCCACCGTCGGACATGCTCAACAACGGCTCGATCGAAATCGTCGCGCCCTTCGTTTACTCCCTGGAGAAACGTCGCCGCTGACAGCACCATCGCCTTTGTAGGAGCGAGCTTGCTCGCGATGAGGCCAGCGTGGGCAATGCCGGACAGTACAGGCGCTTGGCCGCTGCGCGGATCGCGAGCAAGCTCGCTCCTACAAGGGTACGGCAACTCTTATGAAAGGCACCGCAAGGTGCCTTTTTGCTTTTGTGCCCATGGCCGGCATGCATTGCCCGGTGTCACAGCGAGTACTCCGTCTGATAACGTGCGTCTATCGATTGCAGCCGGTATGCTTGGCCCGCAACCTCATGGACGTCCGCTATGACTCTTACAGAATTACGCTACATCGTTACCCTCGCCCAAGAGCAGCACTTCGGCCACGCGGCCGAGCGTTGCCATGTCAGCCAGCCGACCCTGTCGGTGGGCGTGAAGAAGCTTGAAGACGAACTCGGTGTGCTGATTTTCGAGCGCAGCAAGAGTGCGGTACGTCTGACCCCGGTCGGCGAAGGCATCGTCGCCCAGGCGCAAAAGGTCCTTGAACAGGCCCAGGGCATCCGCGAACTGGCCCAGGCCGGCAAGAACCAGCTGACCGCGCCGCTCAAGGTCGGGGCGATCTACACCGTCGGCCCGTACCTGTTCCCGCACCTGATCCCGCAACTGCACCGGGTCGCCCCGCAGATGCCGTTGTACATCGAAGAGAACTTCACCCACGTGCTGCGCGACAAGCTGCGTAACGGCGAACTGGACGCGATCATCATCGCCCTGCCGTTCAACGAAGCCGACGTGCTGACCCTGCCGCTGTACGACGAACCGTTCTACGTGCTGATGCCGAGCACCCACCCCTGGACCCAGAAAGAAACCATCGACGCCAGCCTGCTCAACGACAAGAGCCTGTTGCTGCTGGGCGAAGGCCATTGTTTCCGCGACCAGGTCCTGGAAGCCTGCCCGACCCTGACCAAGGGCAGCGACGGCGCCAAGCACACCACGGTGGAGTCCAGCTCGCTGGAAACCATTCGCCATATGGTCGCTTCGGGCCTGGGCATCTCGATCCTGCCGCTCTCCGCGGTGGACAGCCATCACTACGCCCCCGGCGTGATCGAAGTGCGCCCACTGACCCCGCCCGTACCGTTCCGCACCGTGGCCATCGCCTGGCGCGCGAGCTTCCCGCGGCCGAAAGCCATCGAGATCCTCGCCGACTCGATCCGCCTGTGCTCGGTGGCCAAGCCGCCTGCCGTGAACTAAGCCGGCGCAATGACTGAGCTGTCGAACGTGTCGGTCACGGCACTCAAGGGTGTCGGCGAAGCCATGGCCGAAAAGCTGGCCAAGGTCGGCCTGGAAAACCTGCAGGACGTGCTGTTCCACCTGCCCCTGCGCTACCAGGACCGCACCCGCGTGGTCCCTATCGGCGCGCTGCGCCCCGGGCAGGACGCGGTGATCGAAGGCACCGTCAGCGGCGCCGACGTGGTGATGGGCAAGCGCCGCAGCCTGCTGGTGCGCCTGCAAGACGGCACCGGCGGGCTCAGCCTGCGCTTCTACCATTTCAGCAATGCGCAGAAGGAAGGACTGAAGCGCGGCACCCGCGTGCGCTGTTATGGCGAAGCTCGCCCCGGTGCCTCGGGGCTGGAAATCTACCACCCGGAATACCGCGCCATCAGCGGCGACGAACCACCGCCCGTGGACCAGACCCTCACGCCCATCTACCCGCTCACCGAAGGCCTGACCCAGCAGCGCCTGCGCATGCTGTGCCAGCAGAGCCTGGCCCTGCTCGGCCCGCGCAGCCTGCCGGACTGGCTGCCGGAAGAGCTGGCGCGGGACTACCAGCTGGCGCCGCTGGACGATGCGATCCGCTACCTGCACCACCCGCCGGCCGACGCCGATGTCGACGAACTGGCCCTGGGTCACCATTGGGCTCAGCACCGCCTGGCGTTCGAGGAACTGCTGACCCATCAGTTGTCCCAGCAGCGCCTGCGCGAAAGCCTGCGCTCGCAACTCGCCCCGGCGCTGCCCAAGGCCACCCGGCTACCGGCGCAGTACCTGAAGAACCTCGGTTTTGCACCCACCGGCGCGCAACAGCGGGTCGGCAACGAGATCGCCTATGACCTCAGCCAGTCCGAGCCGATGCTGCGCCTGGTCCAGGGCGACGTCGGGGCCGGCAAGACCGTGGTCGCCGCCCTCGCCGCCCTGCAAGCGCTGGAAGCCGGGTATCAGGTGGCGTTGATGGCGCCGACCGAGATCCTCGCCGAGCAGCACTTCATCACCTTCAAGCGCTGGCTGGAGCCCCTGGGGCTGGAAGTCGCCTGGCTGGCCGGCAAGCTCAAGGGCAAGAACCGCGCGGCGGCCCTGGAGCAGATCGCCGCCGGCGCGCCGATGGTGGTCGGCACCCACGCGCTGTTCCAGGACGAAGTGCAGTTCAAGAACCTGGCGCTGGTGATCATCGACGAACAACACCGTTTCGGCGTCCAGCAACGCCTGGCCCTGCGCCAGAAAGGCGTGGGCGGGCGCCTGTGCCCGCACCAGCTGATCATGACCGCCACGCCGATTCCCCGGACCCTGGCCATGAGCGCCTACGCCGACCTCGACACCTCGATTCTCGATGAGCTGCCCCCCGGCCGTACCCCGGTGAACACCGTGCTGGTCACCGACTCGCGGCGCGTCGAAGTCATCGAACGGGTGCGCGCCGCCTGCGCCGAAGGGCGCCAGGCCTACTGGGTGTGCACGCTGATCGAGGAATCCGAAGAGCTGACCTGCCAGGCCGCGCAGACCACCTACGAAGACCTGAGCAGCGCCCTCGGCGAGTTGCGGGTCGGCCTGATCCACGGCCGCATGAAGCCGGCGGAGAAAGCCGAAGTCATGGGCCAGTTCAAGGCCGGCGAACTGCAACTGTTGGTGGCCACCACGGTGATCGAAGTCGGCGTCGACGTGCCCAACGCCAGCCTGATGATCATCGAGAACCCCGAGCGCCTGGGCCTGGCCCAACTGCACCAGTTGCGCGGCCGCGTCGGCCGGGGCAGCGCCGCCAGCCACTGCGTCTTGCTCTACCATCCTCCCCTGTCGCAGATCGGCCGCCAGCGCCTGGGCATCATGCGCGAAACCAACGACGGTTTCGTCATCGCCGAAAAGGACCTGGAGCTGCGCGGCCCCGGCGAAATGCTCGGCACCCGCCAGACCGGCCTGCTGCAATTCAAGGTCGCCGACCT
Source organism: Pseudomonas chlororaphis (assembly GCF_001921865.1). GTDB lineage: Bacteria > Pseudomonadota > Gammaproteobacteria > Pseudomonadales > Pseudomonadaceae > Aquipseudomonas > Aquipseudomonas chlororaphis_D. The sequence continues at coordinate 71,233 of NZ_MSCT01000024.1, read as the reverse complement.
GATGCGCGACGCCGACCTGCTGCCCGCCGTGCGCGATGCCGCCCAGGCCTTGCTGGAGCGCTGGCCGCATCATGTCAGCCCGCTGCTGGAGCGCTGGCTGCGCCACGGACAGCAATACGGCCAAGTGTGAGCCGCGTCTCAGTTATTGGACCAGTGCCCCGATCAAGCTGGTTATACTCCTGAAATTGTTTGAAAACGGACACAGACCATGACAGAAGTCGCCCTCGCCACTGCAGCCCCGCACGCTCCGTCTGTAATCCGGCTGCTGCTCGGCAAGCTGAACATCAGCTTCACGGAAGTGCTCGACCACCCTGGCCTGCCGGCCGCGCGCAAGGTCCAGGCGGTCTTGCTGGACGACGCCGTCGGCGCGTTGATGGTGCTGTTCCCGCAGAGCCAGTTGCTGGACCTCAACCGCCTCGCCGAACTGACCGGCCGCCGCCTGACCGCCGTCTCGACGGAACGCCTGGAGCGCATGCTCGGCAAACACAACCTGAGCCTGCTGCCCGGCCTGCCGGCGCTCACCAGCTCGCCCTGCCTGTATGAAGAAAGCCTGCTGCGCGAACCGAGCCTGCTGATCAACTCCGGCGAGTCGGGCCTGCTGCTGGAAATCACCAGCGAGGCCTTCAAGAGCATGCTGAGCAAGGCCAGCGCCGGCAATTTCGGCGAAGCCCTGAGCCGCATCCGCCCGAACCTCGACCGTCCGGACGACGACCGCGAGGAAATCACCCAGGCGATGCAGGCCTTCACCGCCCGGCGCATCCAGCAACGCCTGGAAGCGACCATCGAGATCCCGCCGCTCGCCGAAACCGCGCAGAAGATCATCAAGCTGCGGGTCGACCCCAACGCCACCATCGACGACATCACCGGCGTGGTGGAAACCGACCCGGCCCTGGCCGCGCAAGTGGTGAGCTGGGCCGCTTCGCCCTACTACGCCTCGCCGGGCAAGATCCGCTCGGTGGAAGACGCCATAGTCCGTGTGCTGGGCTTCGACCTGGTGATCAACCTGGCGCTGGGCCTGGCCCTGGGCAAGACCCTGAGCCTGCCCAAGGACCACCCGCAACACAGCACGCCGTACTGGCAGCAGTCGATCTACACCGCCGCCGTCATCGAAGGCCTGACCCGCGCCATGCCCCGGGCCCAGCGGCCGGAAGCCGGCCTGACCTACCTGGCGGGCCTGCTGCACAACTTCGGCTACCTGCTGCTGGCCCACGTTTTCCCGCCGCACTTCTCGCTGATCTGCCGCCACCTGGAGGTCAACCCGCACCTGTGCCACAGCTACGTCGAACAGCACCTGCTGGGCATCAGCCGCGAGCAGATCGGCGCCTGGCTGATGCGCTACTGGGACATGCCGGACGAGTTGTCCACCGCCTTGCGCTTCCAGCACGACCCAAGCTACGACGGCGCCTACGCCGAATACCCGAACCTGGTGTGCCTGGCCGTGCGCCTGCTACGCAGCCGCGGCATCGGCTCCGGCCCCGTCGAAGACATCCCCGACGCCCTGCTCGATCGCGTCGGCCTGTCCCGCGACAAAGCCGACGACGTGGTCAGCAAAGTCCTCGAAGCCGAAGTCCTGCTGCGGGAACTGGCCTCGCAGTTCAGCCAGCACTGACGCCCAGAAAAAAGCCCCGCTCCTGTAGGAGCGAGGCTTGCCCGCGATACGCTTGCGCTTATATACGGCTTACCTTCAAGCCTTCGGCTTGGTCTTCTTCGGCTTCAAGTACTTGGTCAGCCCCTGGAACCAGATCACCAGCGCCGGGTTGCCCTTGATCTGGATCGACTTGTCCTGGATCCCGGTCATAAAGGCCAGTTGCTTGTTCTTGGCCTGCATCGTCGCAAAACCATAGGCCGCATCCTTAAAGGCAATGGCGAACGCCGGCTCGGGGTACAGGCCCGACTGGCTGGTGATCCGCTGGTTCTTCACCCGGAAATGCCGCGCCACCTTGCCATCCAGCGTCTGCAACTGAAACACCAGCTCCTTGTCACCCAACTGCTGCTGGAACGCCGGATTGGTCCGGCTGGCCTTGCCCATCAACAGACCCAGCATCCACAGAAGAAAACGAAATTTCATGCGCAAAGCCCCAAAGGAAAAATAAACGGCTGGCGCAGTGTAGCGGCTTCAGGGGGGAACGCCACAGTTATGCAGCGTTAGAAGAAGATGAACCTCTTTTTACTGAAAATGACCACCAAGTCACCTCAAACACCCTGTAGCCGTTGCCGCAGGCTGCGATCGAGTGCGCAGCACTCGCCAGCGGACGACAACCCACACTATCGCTGCTCCAGGCACTGGTTATAGCCCTGCGCAAAACGCTCGTCATACCGCAACACCACCGGCTCCTCGGGATCGACGCTGATATCCACCAGCGATCCGTCATTCACCCCATACCTCACCCATCCCAGCGTCCCCGTCCCCTGCGTCTCGAAAAACACCTTGGCTCGGATCGTCTCGCCGTCGTCCTCATCGATCAGCAGATTGGCTTTCTCCCTGGCCACCTCCCGAAAAGGAAAATTGCTGCTCCTGACCAACTCCGTGAGATAGCCGTAACAGCCCTCCCCCGTCGCTCGGTCTTCAGCCGAGCATGTCGTGATTGGCAGCAGTGCTCCGAGCAATATTCCAGCACCGAGCCCTCCCAAGCGCTTTACAGAGAACCCGCCTTTCGATGCCTCAAGGGCAGGAGACCGGACAGCGAACCGCGTGGAGGCTTTACCTTCAAAGAACAGGACTCGCGACAGCGTCATGGCACTCCTTGTCACTCCGGGCATACGTTGGGCTCCGGCATATTGATTGGGTAGTTGTAGGGGTAACGCGGATCACCCGGCTTCACATTATCCGCAGAGACACGCACTTGATCGCAGGGGAGGAAGTGCACTTTCAGGGTTCCTGCTATGTCGTACTTCGGGATATCGACCACCGCCTTATGGTGTGAGTAGTGCCGCTTATGCTCCTCCATACGCTTGGCCCAGGCATCCGAGTAAGGGCGTTCAGTCCATTCACCATACGAATAGGGATCGGGGTCCTTTTCCCATACAACCACTGCCGTAAGCCCCGGTCTCCACGTACGAGGAACAGAACCGCAACAGGATTGCTTTCCTCCACCCTGATGCGGCCCCAAATTGGGGCCACCTGCATCGTTGACCGTAAAACGATTGATGGCGGCTGAAGTGTGGTTATAGCCCGTCACAGGTGCAGCCAGCATCTTCGATGGCCCCCCGTTACAAGCAGCCAGAACCACCAATCCCGCAAGCAATAAAACCCCACGGGCACCTTCAAATAGCCGACGAACGACCCGGTCAGTCAAAGAGCGGGGCATGTGGCCGACTCCTTCATCTGGAAGTAAGCCCGGTCGGGGTACGCGGGATGGTTGGGGGTGTAGCAGGTTGTTGATACCCGCACTTGATCGCAGGGCAGGAAGTGAACCTGCAGCGCACATACTCGCTCCGCATATTGAGGAATATCCACAACAGCACTGTGTCGGGTGTACTTGGCGGCGTGCTTTCGGTATGCCTCTCGATAAGCATCGGTTCCAAGGGGAGGCCAATCTATTGACTCACCTGGGTACGGATCCTTTTCCCACTTCACTGTCGCCTTCAAGTCCGGGCGCCAATGACGGGGCAGAACACCGCAACAGACCTCCCCCCCTCCGGCCAGATCTGGGCCAAGATTCGGACCACCTGCTCCATTCACACTAAACCGGTTGATAGCCGCCGAAGTGTGGTTGTACCCAGTCACCGGCGCACTCAACATTTCCGGGCCGGTCTGACACGCTAAAAGCGTCAGCATCCCTGCTATCCCGACTGTCACTCGCCCAAATAACGCTCCCCACCTCATAGCGCGTCTCATCAGTCCGGGCATACTTCGGGCTCCGGCATACTCATCGGAAAGTTGTAGGGATAACCAGGATATCCAGGAGTAATACCTGTAGCCGAAACCCGAACTTCATTACAGGGGAGGAAGTGAACCTTCAGGCTTCCTGGCTCGTCATACCTCGGAATTTCCACCACTACCTTATGACGTGCGTACTGTCGCTTTTTGGCTTCCATCCGCTTAGTCCAAGCATCTGAGTAAGGTTGCTCCAACCACATACTCGAAGAGTATGGGTCAGGGTCCCTTTCCCACTCGACAATCGCCCTCAGCCCTGGCGTCCAGTGTCTCGGTATCACCCCACAACAAACCTGGCTGCCTCCTCCCTGATGAGGCCCCACATTTCCGCCACCTGCACCATTGACGCTGAACCAATTGATTGCGGCCGAGGTGTGATTATAGCCAGTCACCGGCGCAGCCAGCATTTCCGGGCCGGTCTGACACGCCAAAAGCAGCAGCGCTGCTATCCCGACGTTCATTCGCCCAAGCAACGCTCCCCACCTCATAGCGCGCCTCATCAGTCCGGGCATACTTTGGGCTCCGGCATATTCATCGGAAAGTTGTAGGGATAACCAGGATACCCAGGAGTAATACCTGTAGCCGAAACCCGAACTTCATTACAGGGGAGAAAGTGAACGTTCAAACTTCCCGGTTCATCGTATTTGGGAACTCCTACCGTCACCTTGTGGCGAGTGTAATTTGCTGCATGACGTTGATAAGCCTCAGGCTCAAGCTGGCCATACTTGTCGCGCTTTATCTTTGCACGAGGAGCAGGATCCTTTTCCCACTCGACAATCGCCCTCAGCCCTGGTGTCCAGTATCTCGGTACCACCCCACAACAAACCTGGCTGCCTCCGCCCTCATGAGGCCCCAAATTTCCGCCTCCTGCGCCATTGATACTGAACCAGTTGATTGCGGCCGAGGTGTGGTTGTAGCCCGTCATAGGCGCCGTTAGCATCTTCGATGGCGCACCGTTGCAAGCAGCCAGAACCACCAAGCCCGCAAGCATTAAAACCCCGCGAGCATCTTCAAATAGACGACGAACGACTTGGCCGATCAAAGAGCCGGGCATGTAGCCGACTCCTTCATCTGGAAGTAAGCCCGGTCGGGGTAGTCGGGATGGCTTGGTGTGTAGCAGGTTGTCGATACCCGCACCTGATCGCAGGGCAGGAAATGAACCTGCAGTGCACAGACTTTCTCCTCGTACTTCGGGATATCTACAACTGCACGATGCAGCGAGTAACCTTGCTTATGCTCTTTCATGCGACCACTCCAGGCGTCAGAGAAAGGCTTTTCTTTCCATTCACTGTAAGCATATGGATCGGGGTCCTTCTGCCACTCCACAATAGCTTTCATCCCTGAATGCCAGCGACGAGGAAGAACACCACAGCAAACCTCTGACCCCCCGCCTTCATGGGCTCCAAGGTTCGGACCACCCGCTCCATTCACACTAAACCGGTTGATAGCCGCCGAAGTGTGGTTGTACCCGGTCACCGGCGCACTCAGCATCTCCTGACGGGCCTGGCATGCCGAGATCATCAACGCACCCACCGTTCCAAGCACCACCCCTACAGCCAAGAGCCCCTGCTTCATCCCTATCACCGCTCCCGCTCGCTGATGACAACCCAGGAATTCAACTCCTTGTTCGCAACCAGCACACAGCGGCATACGCCATCGCATTCAAAACCACGTTTCTTGGGCAAACACTTGTCGTTAAAAAGGGTGAACATGGCTACTCCCTACCCAATAGCGATCCATCACGTCGGTAAAGCCATGAAGCGGCACTGATCGACGTCCGCACGAGAAACTCACAAGACGCTACCAACTTGAGCACCCGGCGAATGTAGGAAAACGCTAATTCTGCGGAACGATGATTCTTGTTCGGCGCGCGACAAATAAAGTCGTCGTTTGGGAGCCATCACTTGAAGGTGATACGGCCTCGGCCGTGAGCAGAGCGCAATCGAAACGGCAAGCGAAGGGCAACTCGACGAGAGCCGCCCTTCGCTGCCTGAGCGCTACACCTTCTTCTCGGACGGCTTCAGATTGCCGACCTGATTCGCCAGCATGTCTTTCCACCCACCGGACTTGCCCTCGTCGTTGGCAGCTTTTGCCAACATCCCGGCCAATGCTCCGGCATCCTTGTTGCGCGCGGCCTCCACAGCCTCCAGGGCCTGATGCGCCACCAGGATTTTCTGCAACGCCGGCGTGTTGGCGGTGGCCTCGTTCAATGGCAATAGCGGCGGTAATGCCGCGACTTTGGCGGTCATGTCTCCGGGGGCCTTGGTAAAGGTCCGCAGCGAATCCAGATTGTTCATCATTGGCAGGGCGATATTGGTGAGCGGATCGAAAGCGCTGACTTCCGGCAGGCCGACTTTGCCACTGAGCACTGGCAGCGCCAGGGACGGCAGGAACAGCCCCAACAGCATGCGTGGGTCCTTTTTCTTGATACTCAGGCCAACGCTGGCCACGGCAATACCGAGCCCGATGACCCGGCCAGCAGTGGCCAGCAACGACAGCTGCTTGTTCGATTCGTTGTCGAAGTGCACCAGGCGAATACGGAAGTAATCGGTGAAGGGCTCACGAGGCACGAACCCTGAACTGTTCATGAACCATGCGCGAGAGTCGTGCACTTGATCGTCGAACAGCGCTACCAGCGTTTCCTGGCCCGCTGCCGGCTTGTTGGGCGCGCTGAACATTTTTTCGTAACGGGCCGTGCCTTCTTTATAGAGGTAGGCGTACTCCTCGGCTTCATCCTCTTCGTTGATCAGGTACACCGTACCGCCAAGCAGCATGTCGATTACCGCAACGCTGGTATGGCCGTCGCCGACCAACCCCCACTCGCGCCGATAGTCATGGCGGAACTCGGCAGCCGCGCCGAGCAACTGCCGAGTATCGAGCGAAGGCTCGAAGGCTTTTTCCCAGCGGGCGCTTTCGTACTTGTCCTGGCCGACGATCTGTATGTTGAGCTGGTGCTCTTTCTCTTCCGCCTCAGTGTAAGTCGGCGCCGGCTTGCCCTGAGCAGCAGCTGTAGCTTCAGCATTGTGGCGTTTCTCCAACGCCTTCCATGCATCGATCTTGGACTGAGGCATATCGGCGGATACGTTCTTGAAGAAGTCACGCTGTGCCAGGCCACCCGCGTAGCGGTCGATACGCCAGGCGGTAATCAATGCTTGTTGGCGCTTGATCATGTCTTCGAGCGGGCCGCCACCTTGGCTAGCGGCATCGGATTGCCAAGCGTTGAAGCGTTTGATGAGCTCTTCAGATACGTTGAATTCTATTTCAGTATCCGGAGTCATCTTGCGCCAGTCTTCATGAATATCAGGCTGCACAATTGTTTGTGGGACTTGTAATGGAGCTCCAGCCATAAAAGCCTCGGCGTAAAGATGCTGCAATGGAATCTGCGACAGCAGATGCTCACTACCTGCCATAGCTTTACCTTGATCGCCTGGCGGATATCCACCACCTACATCTGAGTGCATACCAGGATAAAGATATTCAACGGTTCCACTGCGGTAACCAGATGCCTTACTTGCATCTCGCTTGCCATTTGCATCCTTAGGACGTCGGCGAATTGAGTCTACTGGAAAGCTGGCACGTTGCTCATGCGCTGACACGAGGTGCACACAACGCTTTAAAAAATGACAGTCCTCAGGTAACGAGGTGTCCATGCACTGTTCTATGGCCTCATCTGGCAAACGCATAGTGCCATCAGCCCAGTCCATGTGCCCGGCAGCAAAAGGTGCACTATCCGCAAGTCCAACAGCCGCTACGGTGTCGCAAATACCAAGGAACTCAATGGAAATCGGTAATGTTGCGAAGCGGTACTCCACCTTGTCGTTAGCACCTTGGCAACGTGTGAGTGCTTGTAGCCAATTGGCAAAGGTACGTGCCTGTGCTGCCCCACGGGAGAACCCATAGACATACAGACGTATCGCGAGGATATGTGGCTTTTCTTCCGCCTCTTGGCGTTGCTTCAGTACCTTTTCCAAATCGTCCATATACGGACGCATGGCAGCTTTGCGTTTTTCTTCACCACTCTTCTGCAGCCCCACTGTAACTACATTACCCAACCAACTAGTGGCCATCGCATCAACGAGAGCTTGAGTTTCCGGAAGTTGCAGTGGCTTTTCAGGAGTCAGCGTATTCTTCAGCACGTCAATCAAGCGCGTTAGCCCCCAATTGATTCGGTTTTCCCCGCCTCGGGCACCGATAAGCCCCATTCCATCAGGTGTAAACTCGCGGATATCAGGAAATACTGTTCCTACCCCAGGACTATAGTAACTATAGAATCCTACTTCTTGGCTAAATGAGTTCGCTCCCAAGCTAGCGTGAAAAATTCTGGAGATGTTACTACATGATGAAGGGGTTGATGCACTATCGGCTTTGTCGTTGTTATTGGTTCCGTCGAACGCAATTGTGACATGGAGTGTTTTACAGCACGGCACCCCACTAGATGTATCCCCTTTGGCTTGCAACAATTTTCTTTGCTGAGCACCAAACGCAACTTCGTCACGCTTCTGACGAGTTATGTTTTCTGAAAGTTGCCTAGGGTCCCTAGGCAGACGCCTACCTTGAGGGAAAACAGGAGCAATCATCGCAGCCTCGGGCATTGGTTTCTCTCTACCTATCATCACTTCGGACATACCTTTGGTTCCTCCATACGCAATGGATAGTTATAGGGATAACCAGGGTAGCCTGGGGTTATAGCGGTAGCGGAAACTCGCACTTGATCACATGGAAGAAAGTGGACCTTTAGACTTCCCGGAACGTCATATTTTGGAATTTCAACGGTAACTTTATGATGAGAATAATTAGCTGCATGACGTTTATAGTCCTGAGAATCAAGCTGCCCATACTGATCTCGTTTTATGTAACCTCCAGGGTCTGGATCTTTTTCCCATTCGACAATTGCTCTTAATCCCGGAGTCCATTGGCGAGGGACAACGCCACAGCAGACCTCTTTACCCCCACCTTGGTGAGGACCGATGTTCGGCCCACCAGCTCCGTTAACAGTAAACCGATTGATTGCTGCCGAGGTGTGGTTATAACCGCTCACTGGTGCAGATAGCATCTTTGAGTCAGCCTGACACGCACTCAAACTCAGGACACTGGTAAGCAGCAAAAAAATATGCATACACAACAACTTTCCACAGCCAACACTCTTCATACGATGGTGCGGAATAGAACATAGTCTTCGCACAACAATACAAAAACGCTCGCCAGTAACTTCAATTACGACTCTGGACATACCTTCGGTTCCTCCATATTCATTGGATAATTATACGGATAGCGGGGATCACCTCGATTGATATTATCCGCAGAAACACGAACTTGATCACAGGATAGAAAGTGGACCTTCAGACTTCCTGCCACTTCGTACCTTGGGATATCGACAACAACTTTATGACGTGAGTATTCTTGTTTTGCCTTCTCCATACGCTTATTCCACGCATCTGAATAAGGACGCTCAGGCCATTTTGCATAAGAATACGGTTCAGGATCCTTCTCCCACTCAACAATCGCCCGAAGCCCCGGCACCCACTCGCGAGGCACCAGACCGCAGCAAACTTCGCTTCCTCCGCCTTGGTGGGGACCGATATTCGGGCCGCCCGCGCCGTTGACCGTAAAACGATTGATCGCCGCGGACGTGTGGTTGTAGCCCGTCACCGGCGCGCCCAACATCTTGGGTTGGCTCTGGCAGGCGGCGAGCATCAGCACGCTGCTCGCGCCCAATAACAGCCGAAGCACCAGCCTGTTGGTGCTGCCCATGAAAGTCCGCTTCATATCAACGGCCTCGGCGGCTCGTCGATGACGAACGGCGAGTTGTCCAGCAGCCATTCCTGGATAAAGGGCTGGCGCTCTTCCGGTTCCTTGAGGCCTTGTTTGTTGGCGGCCAGCTGGCTGTGGAACAGGTGGCGGATCAGGCCTTCCTTGCGGCTCATGCCGTAGTCTTGCGGGGTGGCGCAGCGCTCGACGCGGTAGTTGTCGGCTTCGGTCCAGGCCAGCAGGTTGGCCACTTGCGGGTGGTCGAACATGAAGGGTTCGATGGCCGGCGGCGGCGTGTGGCGCACGTGGTTGCCGGGCAGGCTCTGGGGTTGCTGGTCGCGGTCGAGCCAGTGCCAGGCAATGACCGGGGCGTGGAATACCTTCCCCTGGGCCGGGGTCAGGGTTTCGCACACCGGCACGAACATACGCGGATCGTAGTAGCGCAGCACGCCTTCGGCACGGCCCTGGTTCCAGCGTGCCTGGGTGCAACCGCGCAGGTGGGCGGCCAGGGTTTCGAAGCGCCAGGGGCTGAACAGCGCCAGCACGTGCTGGTTGCAGTCGACGGCACCGATAAAGGTTTTCAGCCAGGGCTTCTGCGCCTTGTTCACGCGCAGCAGCAGCGGGCCGAAATCGGCGATCGCCACTTCCGGGGTGTTGTCGAACAGCTTGGCCAATACCGGCGCGTCCGGCTGGTTCGCCAGCTCTTCCAGCAACGGGTAGTCGAGGCTGGTGGCGTCGATCAGCAGGTCGATATGCTCCAGGCCCACTTGTTGGGTCTGGTCCCATAACAGCTCGTGCCACTGCAGATTGCTTGCGTACATGTCGGGGTCCTTTAGCGTGCCGCCAGGGCTTGGCTATTGCGCTTGGCCCGGGCCAGGCATTCCTTGCACACCGGGGGCGGCGGCATCGGCATGTTGCTCGGCGCGACCAGGGGCAGGTCGCCGGCCTTGTCCTTGTCCGCGGCGCCCGGCAGCGTCGGCGGCTTGATGCCGATCCCGGTGCCGTTCCCCGCCGAACCCCCGGCATTGATCTTGACCACCGGCCCCACCACCGTGACGCCGCCGGCATCGAGCTTGATAAAACTGCCGCCGGCCTTGATGGTCAGTTCGCTGCCCGCTTCGATCACCATCTTGGCGCCGGCCTTGAGGTGGATTTCCTGGCCGGCCTTGGTCAGTTGCGCGGTGCCGAGCTTGATGTGCTGGTTTTCGCCGACGGTCAGGTGGTCGTCGACGCGGGTTTCGATCTTGCGGTCGGCGTGGGTGATGCGGTGTTCTTCGGCCTTGAGCTCGGTGTAGGTGTTCTTCACCACGGTGTCGTGGCGTTCGTTACCGATGCGGATTTTCTGGTCGTGCTCGATGTTTTCGTCCCAGTCGCGCTGGGCGTGGATGAAGATTTGCTCGGCGCCTTTCTTGTCTTCGATGCGCAGTTCGTTGAACCCGGCGCCGCCCGGCGAGCTCATGGACTTGAACACGGTGCGGGTCTTGTTCGCCGGCAGCGGGTAAGGCACCGGGTGTTCCTTGTGGTACAGGCAACCGGTGATCAGCGGCTGGTCGGGGTCGCCTTCGAGGAAGGTCACCAACACTTCCATGCCGATCCGCGGGATGACGATGGCGCCGTAGCGGTCGCCGGCCCAGCTGCTGGAGACGCGCAGCCAGCAACTGGTCTTATCGTCGGCCACGCCCTCGCGGTCCCAGTGGAATTGCACCTTCACGCGGCCGTACTGGTCGCAGTGGATTTCTTCGCCCTTGGGTCCGGTGACCACCGCGGTCTGGCTGCCGAGCACCCGCGGTTTCGGGTGGTTCAGCGCGGGGCGGTAGAACACCTGCCAGGGCGTGGCGAGGAAGCGGTTGCGATAGCCCTGGTGGAAGTCGTCCTTCTCATCCGTGGTGTCGCTGGTCACCGACTCTTCCAGCACCTGCGGCTGCTTGCCTTCGTGGACGATTTCGGTCAGCAGCCAGAGGTCGTTCCACTCGCCGCGCGGGTGCTCGGAGAGTTCCAGGAAGTGCCCGCTGGCCAGGGTGGTCTGGTCGCCCCAGCCTTCGGCCTGCTGGTAGTCGGCACGATGCCGCTCGAGGGCGCGCTGGCTGAGAAACTTGCCGCGCGCACGGTCGAGGAAACGCCCCGGGTAGTCGTAATCTTCCAGGTCCGGCTCTTCGCTTTCCGCCTCGGGTTGGTAGGCGGCCTCCAGTTGCAGGCGCGGTTTCTCGAAGTCGTAATCGCGGCGAGTGGTACGGCTGGTGCGGGTTTCCAGGCGCAGGTTGAAGCCCTTGATCACCGGCTCGTCGGCGACCATGCCGCTGCCCTGGATATACGCCGTGGGCTGGCCGAGCTTGGGGAACACGGTCTGGTCGTCGCCGAACACCAGCAGGTGGCCGCTTTCACTGTGCTGGAAGTGGTAGTGCAGGCCTTCTTCTTCGCACAGGCGCTGGATGAAATGCAGGTCGGTCTCGTCGTACTGCACGCAGTAGTCGCGGTCCGGGCACGGCGTGCCGAGCTGGAACTGGTAGGCGTTGCCCTGGATGCCGTGCTCTTCGAGGATCAGCGCGATGATCTTCGGCGCCGACAGCTGCTGGTAGATGCGCTGGTTGGTGCGGTGCGCCAGGTAAGCCAGCTGCGGCACCAGCGACACCTTGTAGCGGGTCAGGCGCTTGCCGGCATCGCCCTGGGCCACGCGGTAGATCTGGCCGTGGATGCCACTGCCTTGCGGATCGAAGGCGAGGAACGCCTGCTGGTGCAGCAGGGTTTCCAGGTCCAGGTCGGGGTTCTCGCTGACCAGCTCCAGGTCGAAACGGAACGGCTGGCTGATGCCTTCGGTGCCCTTGAAAGACAGCACCTGCAAGTCGCCCTGGAAGTCGTCGACGGTCAGGCTGAAATGCGTTTCATTGGAAGGATTGAACATGTCGTGCTCCCTGTTCGGTGGTCATCCGTTACGCCGATGGAACCAGCGTTGCAGCCAGGACGAATCCGCGCGCATGGCGTCGCGCAATGCTTGGGCGGAAATGCTGCGGTCCGCCGCGTCAAAGGCCAGCGCTGCGCGCAGGGCTGGCCAACAGTGTCTGGGAAGGTGCGTGGGTGCTTGCAGCGAGCGGTGCAACTGCTCGTCGCGGGCCTGGGTCGACGGTAACCGGCGATACGGGTGCTTGCCGCCGGCCAGCTCGTAGATCACGCAGGCCACCGCGTACAGGTCGGCGCTGGCCGACAAGGCCCCGCCTTCCAGCAATTCGGGGGCGGCATAGCCGGGCGTCCAGGCGTTGAAGCGGCTGCGGCTCAGTTGCGGCAGGCCGGGCAACACGCCCTCCTCGGCCTGGCTCAGGCCGAAGTCGAACAGCCGCACGCCGTCTTCGCAGAGCATCACGTTGCTCGGCTTCAGGTCGCCGTGCAGCACACCGCGAGCGTGGCTGTACGCCAGGGCATCGAGCAGTGGCAGCACGACGTCGCGCAGCTCTTTCCAGGGCAGGCCCAGCGGCCTCTCGCAGAGCAGTTTGTCCAGGGTCAGGCCGCGCATCAGCTCCATGGTGATGAAGGCGCGCTGGCACTGGGTGTCCACCTCGAAGCTGTGCAGGCGCACGACGTTCGGGTGGCGCAGGCGTCGGGTCAGGGCGAACTCGCTGTAGAGCAAGGCGCTGGCATCCGGCGTCGCGGAAAATTCTTCGCCCATGACTTTGAGCGCGATGTAAGGGTCGGGGTCGCCGAACTGCTCGTGCAGCAGGTCCCGCGCGCGGTAGACCGCGCCCATGCCGCCCGCGCCGAGCAGGCGCTCGAGGCGGTAACGTCCGCCCAGCACCTCCGGCAGTCCGCCCGCCGGCGCCGCGGGCTTGCTCTTGCCGCGGTTCCTGGAACGGTTGCGGCCTTTGCCCTTGGCCTTGGCGGGTGCCACGGGACGCGGCGCCGCAGTGGCTTTGGCGAAGGCGAAATAGGTCAGGTTGCTGGCCTCTTCCTCGCTCATCAGGATGCCGTCCAGCGCGGACTCGAGCTCACTCATTGGCGGATCACCACGGCGGTCAGGTTGTCCCGCGCCGAGCCGCGCAGGGCACCGTCGAACAGACGTTCCAGCGCCACCTGCGGCGACGCCAGGCTCAAGGCATTGCCCAGCGCGTCGCTGCTCAGCCCCTGGTACAGGCCGTCGCTGCACAGCAGGAAGGCATCGCCGGGGTAGACCTGCAACTCCAGGACATCCAGGGTCAATTGCTCGCTGGCGCCCACCGCCCGGGTCAGGGCCTGGGCCGCCGGATGGGCGCGCGCCTGCTCGACGCTCATCTGCTGCTCGTCGATCAACTGCTGCTGCAACGAATGGTCCCTGGACAGCTGGTACAAACGCTGCCCACGCCACAGGTAGCAGCGGCTGTCGCCGGCCCAGATACACGCCGCGCGGTCGCCTTCCAGCAACAGCGCGACCACGGTGCTGCCCATGATGCTGTCGTGCCGCTCGGCGGTGACGGTCAACTCCTGCCCCAGGCGCCGGTTGAGCCAGTGCAGGCACTGGCGCAGGCCCTTGAGGCGTTCGTCGAAGCTGTCTTGCGCCGGCAACTCGGCCAGGCTGGCGACGATCAACTGGCTGGCGATATCGCCGCCCTGATGCCCGCCCATGCCGTCCGCGACCACCCAGAGCCCCTGCTCCGGACAGTCGAGGAAGGCATCTTCGTTGCGCGCCCGAACCTTGCCCGGATCGGTGCGCGCCGCGCTGCGCCAGGGGCTGGCCACCAGCATCAGAGCTGCACCGGCATGCGGAAGGTGCGCAGCACGCCCATGTCGAACGGGTTCGGCGTGCGCTGGCTCATCAGCAGGTAGTTGGCACGCAGCCCGCCCAGGTCGGCCTTGAGCACCAGCACGTCGCGGCCGGTCAGGTACTCGGTCTGCATCAGGTCGAACAGGCGGAACAGCGACCAGGGGCCAGTGTTTTTCTCGATCCCCACCGGGCGCCCGGCCATCTTGTCCAGCACCAGGCTGGTGCGGCCGTCTTCGGCGTCGGTCGGCCATTTGAAGGCCACCGGCACGATCGGACCGTGGCGGTATTCCATGGTCTTGTCGCCGAAACGGAACTCGGAACGGCTGACCGCCGGGTCCAGGGTGTAAGGCTCCAGCTTGAACTGCACCTGGGGTTCCGCCGGGTTCTCCGAGAAGAAGCTCTGGCGGATCACCTGGGCCGCGGCCATCTGGTCGAGGTAGACCTTGGACATCGGCAGGCTGTGGCCGTCGATGCTGCGCAGGCGGTAGTTGCCCGGATCGCCGCTGACGAAAGGCCGCATGTAGGTGTCGAAGAAGCGATCGGCAATCCCCTGCGCCTTGAAGAACTCGCGGAAATCGCTGATGGCGACGTCGCTGGTGCTGTGGGCGCTGAACGGATAACGCTTGCTGATGGCCTTGCCGTAGAAGCTGTACAGCTCGCTCTGGTAGCGCTGGTTGAGGTACTGGTAGGAATCGTTGAGCACCAGGCGCCAGGTGTCCTCGGCCAGCACGTTGAACCACACGCTGACCGGACGCGGCAGGCGCACCGAGGCGTTGCGCAGGTTGCTCAGCGCATCGCGCTGGCCGCTCATGCGGGTCTTGGCCATCTCGAACGCGGCCTGCTCAGGCGCGCTGGCACGGGCCAGGCCGGCCAATTGCAGTTGCAGTTCGTTGAGCGCTTGCAGCGCCGGCGTCAGGTCGGCGGCCGGACCGTTGTTGTCGTCCAGCAGGCGGTGCAGCGGCTCGAAGCGCCGTTGCAGCGACTTCTTCGCGGTGTCCGGCAGGTTCTTGGCCAGGGCTTCCTGGGCCTTGCCGGCGGCAGCCGCCGCGACCTTGCCCAGCGCCCCGCCCTTCTCGGCGGCCTTGTCCGCCGCGGCGGTGACGTCTTCGGCGCTTTCGGCGATGGCCTGGAAGCGGGTGTTCTCGCGCACTTCCACCAGCAGTTGCAGGACCGGCGAGTTGGCCGAGGTCAGGCCGGCGACTTGATCGGCGCCTTCGCCGGCATCGTTGAACGGTTGCAGGCCGACCTGGCCCACCGCTTCGCTCCAGTAGTTGGCGTAGTCGCGGAAGTACAGTTGCTCCAGCTCCACCATCAGGCGACGCAGGTCCATGCCGCTGATGCCGCTGCCTTCGCCCAGCACCCAGTTGTCACGCAGGATATCGGTGACCAGCGCGGTGCCCTGGACCGAGAAATACTGCTGGTAGCCCTGCTGGGTATAGAACCCCGGGATGGCGTAGTCGGTGCCGACGAACAGGCTGCCCTGCGGCCCCAGGTGCTGGCTCAGGCGGTATTCCGGCAGGCTGCGGGCCTGTTCGCGCAACACGCGATAGACCACGTTGGCCAGCGACTCGCTGCGCAGTACCTGGCGCGCCTGGGCCACCAGCGTGTCGTTGAGCGGGTAGCTGAACGGCAGCTTGAGCAGGCGCTCGAAGTGCCCGTTCAGGCCGTTCTGCACCGCGGTGTTGCCGGCGTAGCGGGTCGACCAGTCGGTGGCCACCCAGTCCTTGAGCCAGGACGGATCGCGGCGGTCCTGCATGTTCAGCATCAGGTAGGCCCGCAGGCTGTTGAGCAGGCGCTCGCGGTCGCGCATGTTGGTGCGGATCTGCCCTTCCAGCATCTGCGCCACCCGCGGCAGCAGCTGCGCTTGCAGCTCGCGCTCGTAGGCGCCGAGCACCACCGGGTTGCTTTCCTCGCCCTGGTACAGGCCGAGCCGCTCGTGCAGCGAGACGTCGCCCTTGGCCGGGAACACCTTGGTCGCGGCGAAGCTGGTGTCGAGGGCCTTGAGCGCCGCCATCGCGTCGTCGCGGGCGGTCAGGGCCGTGCGCTGCTGGCCCCAGTTCTGCGCCAGCGAACGCAGGTTTTCCAGGCGCTCGTAGTTGGCGGAAAAACCGCCGGCCCAGAGCAGGCCGAACACCGCCAGGGCCACCAGCGCGCCGACGTACAACGCACGCTGGCCCCAATGGATGCGGTTGCGCTCGCGCTTGTCCAGGCCGGCGAGGTCGGCCTCGGGGAAAATCACCCGGCTGAGCAGGTGGTGAATGAAGCGCGAGCGACCGCTGCGCAGGGTCGGCAGCACGCCGGCCGCCATGCCCAGGCTGGCGCCGATGCTGGCGGTGTCGCGGTCGAGCTTTTCGGTCAGGTGCGGCGCGCTGGTCAGGTAGAAGCCGCGCAGCTGGCTGGCCCGCTGGTAGCGGTTGCCGGTGAACGCCATGTCGACGAACAGGCACAGGCGCTCGCCGATCTGCCCCAGCTGGTGCGGGAAGTCGAGGATGCGCCCGCGGCGCTGGGTGTCGCGCTCCTGGTGCATGCGCATGATCACCTGGCTGTTGAGGCGGCGCAGCAGCTCTTCGAACTCCTGGCGCAGTACGGCGACGTCGGTGCCGTTCTGTTCCTTGCGGAAGCTGGTGCCAAGCACCTGGTCGCTTTCCTCGCGGCTCAGCTGATCGAAGAATTCGTCGAAGCCCAGCAGTTGGTCGGCCTTGCTCAGCACCAGGTACACCGGCACATCGACGTGCAGTTTCTGGTGCACGTCCTGCAAGCGCGCGCGCACCTGGCGCGCCAGGGTGTCGAGGTCCTGCTCGTTGCCGCTCAGCAGCAGCTCCACCGGAATGGTCACCAGCACGCCATTGAGCGGACGCCCGCGACGGCGCTTGCGCAGCAGGCCGAGCAAGGTGTTCCAGGCGCTGCCGTCGACTTCCGCGTCAGGCTGGGTCAGGTAGCGCCCGGCGGTGTCGATCAGCACGCCGTGGTCGGCGAAGTACCAGTCGCAATGCCGAGTGCCGATGGTGTCGCGGGTCAGCTTGCGGTCGATCTTGTTGATCGGGAATTCCAGGCCCGAGAAGTCCAGCAGGCTGGTCTTGCCGCTGTTCTGCGGCCCCAGCAGCAGGTACCACGGCAGGTCGTTGCGCCAGCGCTCGCTGCGCCCGCGATACAGGCTCGAGGTCTTGAGGGTGCGCATGGCTTCCTTGAAGCGGCTGCGCAGCTCTTTCTGTTCCTCGTCGATCAGCTCTTCGCGGCGCAGCCGTTCCTGGCCGTCTTCGCTGTCTTCCATTTCTTTCTTGCGGATCCCGGCGCGCCAGCTGACGAAGACCATGGTCAGGCCCCAGATCAGGAACAGCACGCTGATGGTCAGCAGGCGCGAGGTCGCGCTTTCCCAGAACTTGTAGTCGTTGACCGCCAGCAGCGGCCCGACGAACCACACCAGCAACGCCACGAACAGCACCAGCAACAGCGTCCAGACCCACGTCTTGCGCAGAAAGGCGCCGACTTTCTTGAAGAAGTTTTTCATCACACGTCCCTGTATTACGGCTGGGGCTGGACCACGGCCGGGTCAAGCTGCTGATAAGGTTGCAGAACGGTCTCGCGCTGCTCGCCCAGAACCCAGGCGAACCCCGAATACATCACCACCAGGCAGACCAGGGTGAACAGCGCGACCATCCACCACGGCACGATGCGCACCAGGCTGCGGCGCTTGTCGTGCAGGCCTTCCCAATGCGGCGACAGCTCGCGCGGCACGTCGCCGCGCAGCTGGCGGATCTGCCGGTACAGCGCATCGCGAATGCCTTCGAGTTCGAGCATGCCGCGGGCCATGACCCGGTACTTGCCCTCGAAGCCCAGCGACAGGCACAGGTACATCAGTTCCAGCATCGGCAGGTGCTTGACCGGGTTCTTCGACAACCGGTCCAGCAGCTGGAAGAACTTCTCGCCGCCGAAGGTCTCGTTGTGGAAGCTGCTGAGCAGGCTCATCTGCGACCACTCGCTTTCGTTGCCCCAGGGGGTGGTGACCACCGCCTCGTCGACCACGGTGCACAGCACGTAGCGGGCAGCCATCACCTGGCTGCTTTCCGCGCCGTTGTGCAGGGCGCGCACCTCGAACAGTTTCAGGCTGGCGGTCAGCCGCTCGTTGAGCGCATACAGGTCTTCGCGGGTGTCGCTGTGCTTGAGGCGCACCACTTCCGACAGCAGGTCCGAAGCCGCCGCCACCAGCGCGTTGAGGCTGATGTTGAAGGCTTCGGCCGGGCGCAGGCGCGCGGCGTAGATCATCCGTTCTTCCAGTTGCTCGAAACGCGGCGGCGCGGCGAAATCGGTCAGCGGACTCTGCGCCGGGCCATGGCCCTGACGATCGAGCAGGACGGTCTTGTCGTCCTGGTTGTGTTCCATGTCCTTGATCATGTCGGTCAGTTCCTGATGGCCCAGAATTTCAGTTCAAGCTCGGCGAATTCGCCGGACACGTGGAAGGCGAAGCCGCCGGAACGCTCCAGTTGCGCCAGGTCTTCGGAACTGAGTTCGAGGATGAAATAGGTTTTGTTGGAGTGGAACGCGATCTGCCGCGGCGCCACCGGCAAGGGTTTGACCTTGATTCCCGGTAGATGCAGGTTGACCAGTTGGCGAATGCGCTCCACCGGGCCGACCTTGAGGTGCGCCGGCAAGCGATGGCGCAGTTCTTCGGAGTCGCAGTTGGCGCTGGCGGCCAGGACGAACGAGGCCGAGCCCAGCAGCTTGTGGTCGTGCAACGGCGACACGATGATCCCGTACTGGCGTGCTTGCAGCACCAGCTCGATGGCGTGCTGCTCGAGCACCATCGACAGCACCTGGCGGATCGCGTCCATCAACTTGCGAAAGCTCGCGCCCTGGTCGCTGTGCTGGTAGCGGCTGTCCAGGCGCGGGCGCTTGCTGTCGCTGGCGAAGGTCGCCAGATCGCCGAGCATGGTCAGCAGCGTGCGGTACAGCTCTTCCGGGTGCACCTGCTCCAGGCCCAGGTAGTGGCGCAGCAGCAGCTCGGTGCGGTTGATCAGTTGCAGCATCATGAAGTCGCCGACTTCCGCCCCGCCGACCTTGCCGTTGGAACGGATGCGGTCGGCGATGGTGTCGCCGCGGTGGCTGAGCATGCTGATCACTTCTTTCAGGCACGACAGCAGGTAGCTCGAGGCGTGGGCATGGATGAAGGTCGGCACGAAGTCCGGGTCGAGGCTGATGACCCCGTCGGGGGTGGTGTCGAGGACTTCACAGAGCTTGAGCTTCACATAGGCCTGGTCGCTCTGTTGCTCGCCGAGCAGCAGGCGGAAGTCCGGCCGGGCGCAGCTGACCTGGCTGCTGGAATCGTCGCCGGCGTTGGAGTCGGCCACTTCCGCCTCGTAGGCGGTGTAGCGCGCCAGCACGTCGGACTGCTCCGGGCGGCGCGACTCGATATGGTTGCCGGTGACCAGCGGCAGGGCCAGGTAGACCGGGGTATTGCCGGTGTTCGGCGGTACGTCCAGGGCCAGCGGCTCGGTGTTGCCGCCCAGTTCGAACAGGCTGCCGTCGGGCAGGATGCCGGAGGCCTGGCTGATCACCAGCTTGCCCATGTTGAGGAACTGCAGGTCGATCTCCAGCCCCAGGAACCCCCAGCAATAGCTGCCCAGCAACTGGGTGCGGGTTTTCATCTGGTAGTCGTAGTAACGATCGTTGTGCTGGAAGTGCTGCGGGCGCAGCAGCATGCCTTCCTGCCAAATGACTTTATGCACGTTCATGATTACTTGTCCGCCTTGGCGAGCGTTGCGTTGCTGGAGCGGATACCGGCCTGGTCGAGGGTCAGGTCGGCGTCGGTCAGCTCCACCGGCGTGAGCTGCACCACATAGCGCCATTGGGCTTCAGAGATGTCGCGGTAGGCCGCCAGCACGCCGACGTAGCGGCTGCCTTCTTCGACGCTGAGCTTGAGCTCCACGGTTTCACCCGGGCGCAGCTCCAGTTCTTCGCTGGCCACCATGTCTGGCGCCAGGGACTCCTTGGCGCGCTCGTAGAGGCTGAAGAAATCGGCGTTCTCGAACGCCACCGGGTGCTTGAGTTCGATCAGGCGGACCACGATCGGCGACGGCCGGCCGTTGAGGTCCGGGTTGAGCTGGTCGCTGGCGGTCAACTTGAGGTTGAGCTTGGTCATGGTCGAATACGGCGACAGCGACGAGCAGCCGGCCAGCAACGCCAGGGCAGTCAGCGCGGCCAGCATCTTGAGGAACAGGGTCGAGCAGCGAGACATGCGGATCATCCTTGATGTTCGGTGTGAAGGGTGGAGATCAGGCGGATCTGTTCTTCGTAGGCCTGGGCGAAGTCGCGGGCCAGCAGGCGCTCGCTCCAGTCGTCGTCCTGGCGCAGGGCCTGGTGGTAGCGGTTGAAGGCTCTCCAGCGGCTGCCGGAGGTGGCCAGCAGCGGCTTGTTGTCGCGCTCGAAACGCAGGGTCAGCTGCTGCGGCGAGAAGTGTTCGAGGGTGCCGCGCACGGCCGCACGGCTGGCGGTCAGCAGCGCCACCTGGTGCGCCTGCAAGTCGCGGAAGGCGCGGGAGATGGCCTGGTCGGCCGGCAGTTGGCCAGGCTTGTTGCCCTGCAACAGGATGCCCAGCGCTTCGCTGGCGTCCACGGCGAACTTGAGCGGGTTCTTGCTGCCGCCCTGGGCGGTGGTCAGGGCCAGGCGCAGTTCGTTTTTCAGCTCGCTGCGGGTGCGCAGGCTCTGCTGCAAACCGCCAATGCTCTGCTTGAGCAGGCGCGCGGCATCGAGCGCCAAGGCTTCGCGCTGCTCGTGGTCGAGGCCCTTGAGGTCGACCCCCAGCGCCGCGCCGAAGCGCTCCCAGAAACCTTCGCTCTGGCGTTCCACCGGGGCCGGCTCGACGGCGACCGGCGCCTCGGGCTGCGCCACCAGTTCCGGCACCAGCAGGCTTTCCATGTCGATGCGCGCATAGTCGGCGCGCTGGCGCGGTTCCTGGCGCGGCGTGTTGAGCGCGGTCAGCTCGTCGATTTCCGAATACACCCGCTCCTGCTGCTCCAGCGCGTTGAGCGGGTCGAGGTCGAGGAACG
This sequence comes from Pseudomonas chlororaphis, assembly GCF_001921865.1. GTDB lineage: Bacteria > Pseudomonadota > Gammaproteobacteria > Pseudomonadales > Pseudomonadaceae > Aquipseudomonas > Aquipseudomonas chlororaphis_D. The sequence goes on along the minus strand of NZ_MSCT01000024.1, from coordinate 49,839 downwards.
CGTCATCGGGAATGATGCTGCCGGCCGCTTGCGGACGCCCGACTTCGGTGTCGAAGGTCGCCGGGTCGCGCACCAGCCGCGCACGGATTTCGAAATCCCCCAGCACGTAGACGCTGCCGTGCTCGATCCGCTGCGGCTCGCCCTTGCGCAGACGGGCGCCGCTATCGCTGGCCTGGATCCCGTTGCTGCTGGTGTCGGTGAGGAAAAACACCCCGTCGCGGAAGCTGACGATCGCGTGGTGATTGGACAGGTGGCGCTTGCGATCGGGAATGATCCAGTCGCAATCCTCGCCCCGCCCGATCACCCCGCCGGCCTGCTTGAAGGTTTTGCTGCTCAACTCCGTGGGCACGAACTGCTTGGTGTTCAGCATTTCGAAAACCAGTTCCATGATGATGCTCCTTGCGGTCACTTGCCGCGATTGACCGCCTGCGGATCACCCAAGGGGCGATAGGTGTTGTCGTTGAATTTGTAATTGCCGCTACAGCCGCCGAGGCCGCTGAGAACGAGCAGGGCCAACAGGGCGGCTTGCCAGTGACGAACAGACATCAGAGGGTCTCCATGGATAGACAATGCACAAAGCGCCGACCCTGGCGGGCGACGCTGCGAGAAACGCGAAAGGCGCTGGGGAAAGTCATGTCGCGCTAACCCTCGAAGTCGCCAAGATTGATATTCAGCCGCCCGAGGCGGTACAGCAGCGTGCGCCGCGGCAAGCCCAGCTCGCGGGCCGCCAGGGTCTGGTTGCCGTCGTTCTTGCGCAGGCAATCGAGCAGCAGATGGCGCTCGACTTTCTCCAGGCGCTCGCGCAGGTTCAGCCCCGGTTCTTCCGGCAGCGCCTCGCTGCTCAGGGAGAAATGCTCGGCCAGCAGCTCACCGCCTTCGCAGAGCAACACCGCGCGCTCCACCAGGCCCTTGAGCTCGCGCACGTTGCCCGGAAAGGTGTAGCCCGAGAGGTGATTGAGGGCGGTGTCCGACCAGCTCACCGGGTCGCGTTGCAGGAAGCTGCACGCCTTGTCGGCGAAGTGTCGGGCCAGGTCGAGGATGTCGCCCTCGCGCTGGCGCAACGCCGGCAACTCGATCGGGAACTGCGCCAGGCGGTAGTACAGGTCTTCGCGGAACTTGCCTTCGCTGACCAGCACCGCCAGGTCGCGGTGGGTCGCGGCGATGATCCGCACGTCGATCTTGTGGGTGTCGTTGGAACCCAGCGGACGGATCTCGCCTTCCTGCAAGACGCGCAGCAGCTTGGCTTGCAGCGACAGCGGCATGTCGCCGATCTCGTCGAGCAACAGGGTGCCGCCGTTGGCCGCGTCGAACAGCCCCGGGCGGTCGCGGTCGGCGCCGGTGAAGGCGCCCTTGCGGTAGCCGAACAGTTCGCTCTCCAGCAGGTTCTCCGGGAACGCCGCGCAGTTCTGCACGATGAACGCCTGGGACCGTCGCGGGCCGTAGTCGTGGATGGCCCGCGCCACCACTTCCTTGCCGGTGCCGGTTTCGCCGCGCAGCAGCACGGTATAGGGACTGTGCAGCACCTTGCTGATCAACTGGTAGGTCTGGCGCATGGCCGCGCTGTTGCCGATCAGCCCGTAACCGCTGGCGCTGACCGGGGTGGCGGCCACAGGCGCCGCGTCGCCCACCGGCCGACGCAGACGGTGCAGCAGATGCAACTGGCCGAGCACGAACGAACCCAGCTGCCCCATGGAATCGGCGAACCCCTGGAGGTCGACATGTTCGCGGCTGGCGCACAGCAGCAAGCCTTCGACGGCTTTCTGCGTGTTCACCAGCGGCACGCACAACAGCGACTGCCAGGGGCTGTCCCGGGTCGGCAGGAAGCTGGTTTCGTGCAGGCTGCCGCTCAGGCCCACCAGGCTCACCACGCGGTTCTGGCACAGGGCGAATTGCAGCAGCTGTTCGCCGTTGTAGTCCGCCGGCAGGCTCGCCGCTTCCCGCGGTTGCAGCAGGCCGCCCAGGCATTCGGCGCTCAGGCCCAGGCGGGTGTGGGTGGCGTCCAACAAGTACAGCTGGCTCAGCTCACAGCCGCTGAGCTCGGCCACGCCGCGCACGAAGTCGCCCAGCAGCGCGGCGCCGTCGGCGGCGCGAGACAGGCTGGCGAACTGCGCCAGCAGCGCCTCGGCATAGATCAGCGGTTGCGGTACACGAGTGAACATCACACCCACCTCAGGCGAACTCGCAGGTCACGCCGCCGCTGCTGTCGAGCGTCGCGTGCACGCGTTTGAGGTTCTCGCCGCTGGCCATGGCTTCCAGCAGGCGGTCGGCCACCAGCGGCAGCACGTGCAGGTCGAGCAAGTGGTCGATCAGGCGCGCGCCGCTTTCGCTCTGGGTGCAACGTTCGGCCAGGTGGTCCACCAGGTTCTGGCAGTGGCTGAAATCCAGCTGGCGGCGGTTCAGGCGCTCGCCCAGACGGCCCAGCTTGATCTCGATCAGCTCGCGCAGCACCGGGCCGCCCACCGGGTAGTACGGCACCACGCGCATGCGCGCCAGCAGCGCCGGCTTGAAGTGCTTGCTCAGCACCGGGCGGATGGTTTCTTCCAGGGTCTCGGCGCTCGGCCGCTCGCCGTTCTCGCACAGCGCGGCGATGCGCTCGCTGGCCAGGTTCGAGGTCATCAGGATCAACGTGTTGCGAAAGTCGATTTCACGCCCTTCGCCGTCGTTGGCCACGCCCTTGTCGAAGATCTGATAGAACAGGTTGAGCACGTCCGGGTCGGCCTTCTCGACCTCGTCGAGCAGCACCACCGAATAGGGTTTCTGCCGCACCGCCTCGGTGAGCATGCCGCCTTCGCCGTAGCCGACATAGCCGGGCGGCGCGCCGATCAGGCGCGACACGGTGTGCTTCTCCTGGAACTCGGACATGTTGATGGTGGTGATGAAACGATCGCCGCCGTACAGCAGGTCGGCCAGGGCCAGGGCGGTCTCGGTCTTGCCGACGCCGCTCGGGCCCACCAGCAGGAACACCCCCACCGGCGCGTCCGGTTTGTTCAGGCCGGCGGCGGTGGCGCGCATCGAACGATCCAACGCGTGCACCGCCTGTTCCTGGCCGCGAATGCGCGTGCGCAGGTCAGTGGCGAAGCTCGCCACCTTGGCGTTGTGTTCGCGGGCCAGTTGCGCCAGCGGCACGCCGGTCCAGGCGCTGATCACTTCGGCCACCAGCCGCGGGCAGACTTCGAAGCTGACCAGGCGCTCCTTGCCTTGCGCGGCGCTCAGGGCGCTGTGGGTCTGGTTCAATTCGGCTTCCAGCGCCTCGACGCTCGGGCCTTGCGCAACCTCGGCGGCGAAGGTCTCGATCACGGTGCCTTCGGCGTCTTCCTCGACACTGATGCTCGGCTCGACCGCCGCGGCATCGCGGGCCTTGGCCAGTTGCTGGCGCAGCTCCAGCAGGCGCTCGGCCAACTGCTTCTGCTCGGTCCACTGGGTTTCCAGGGCGGCCATTTCGCTTTGGGCTTCGTCCAGGCGCGCTTCCAGGGCATCCAGCGCCTCATGGTCGATCGGCAAGCCGGCTTCGGCATCGCGGCGCAGGGCCTGGCGCTGGCGGCCGCCTTCGGCCAGTTCGCCACGCAGGCGCTCCAGGCTTTCCGGCGCCGCGGCGAGGCTGATGCGCACCCGGGCGCAGGCGGTGTCGAGCACGTCCACCGCCTTGTCCGGCAGTTGGCGACCAGCCAGGTAACGGGCCGACAGCTCGGCGGCGGCCACCACCGCGTCGTCGCGCAGGTAGATGCCGTGGCTCTTCTCGTAGACCTGGGCCAGGCCACGGAGGATGGTCACCGCTTCGCCAACGGTCGGTTCGTGCAGTTGCACCGGCTGGAAGCGCCGGGCCAGGGCCGGGTCTTTCTCGAAGTACTTCTTGTACTCGGCCCAGGTGGTGGCGGCGATGGTACGCAGCTCGCCGCGGGCCAGGGCCGGCTTGAGCAGGTTGGCCGCGTCGGAGCCGCCCGCGTTGCCGCCGGCGCCGATCAGGGTGTGGGCTTCGTCGATAAACAGAATGATCGGCTTGGGCGAAGCCTTGACCTCGTCGATCACGCCTTTGAGGCGACGCTCGAACTCGCCCTTGACGCTGGCGCCAGCCTGCAACAGGCCCATGTCCAGCGACAGCAGCTCGACGCCCTTGAGCACCTGCGGCACCTCGCCGGCGGCGATGCGCGAGGCCAGGCCTTCGACCACCGCGGTTTTACCGACGCCGGCTTCGCCGACCACGATCGGGTTGTTCTTGCGGCGCCGGGCGAGGATGTCGACCATCTGGCGGATCGCGCCGTCGCGGCACAGCACCGGGTCGAGCTTGCCGTCGCGGGCCTGCTGGGTCAGGTTGTGGGTGAAGCGCTGTAGCAGCGACTCGCCCGGCGCCGCCGGTTTGCCGCTGGCCGGCTCTTCCTTTTGCGATAGGGCGAAATCCTTCAAGCGCTCGATGTTCAGCTTGGCCAGCAACGGCTGGTAGCGGCTGCCGGCGTAGCGCATCGGGTTGCGCAGCAGCGCGAGGATCAGCGCCGCCTGCTCGACCTGGCTCTGGCCCAGTTCGAGGTTGGCCACCAACAAGGCGTCCTGCAGCCACTGCACCAGTTCCGGGGCGAACACCGGGTTGCGCGAAGCGCTGTGCTCGACCCGCGACTGCAACGCCGCGCTCAACTCGCCGGCATCCACTTCGGCGTCCTGCAGGGCGCGAGCGAGCAAGCCCTGGGGGCGCTCCAGCAGGCCCAGCAGCAGGTCTTCCACGAGGATCTTGCTACCGCCCCGGGCCACGCAGCGTTCGGCGGAGCTTTCCAGGTCGCGGCGGGTCTCGGCGTCCAGCGCCTGGATCAATTGCTGCAGGTCTACGTTGATCATGATCATCTGTCCTTAATGAATTTTGCTGCCCAGGGTCACCACGCCGTCCGCGCGTTCGCGGCCGAGCCAACTGGTCCACCCGAGGCGACAGGCGTTCTGCTCACCGATGCGCAGTTCGCGGATTTCTTCCTGGCGCAGGACCAGGCGAATGTCGTAGTCCAGCGGGTCACGCAGGGTGAACCGCACCAGCGCGCACAGCGGCTGGTAGCCGAAACCGATCGGCAGGAATTCGTGGAAACGCTGCCAGTCGAGCTGGCGGATATGGATGCGGAACTTGCCGCTGCGGTCGCGCACCCGCTCGCCCAGCACCAGGTCTTCGCCGAGCTGGCTGTTGGCGCGGCCCAGGCGGTTGCGCTGCTCTTCGAGAATCTCCACCCGACGCTCGATGCACTGCTCGATCACCAGGTCCGCGTGCTTGAAGTAGTAACGCAGCACGGCCTCGATCAGCGCCGCCGAGTGAGCCCGCAGGCTGAGCAGGCCGAGGTACGGCAGCAGGCGCTTCCAGTTCAGTTCCTTGGCCTGGCGGATTTCTTCGCCGCCCAGGCCGATCAGGGCGAACAGCTGGGCGGAAAACGGGTCCAGGGCGCCGCTCTCGAAGCTCGCGCGGTAGCGGTACTTGCGCCAGATCGGCAGCATCAGCCGTTGCAGGCGATGGTGGAACAGGTCGAGGAAGTTGCGCGTCGGGTTGCCGTCTTCGCTGTCGCCCAGGGCTTGCTCGCCGTAGAACGCCGGCAGCGGCGAACCGGAGCCGAACAGCCCGATCAGGTTGAAGCGCAGGCGCGCGCGCATCTGCCCGCGCTCCTCGAAAAACTCCACGCGATCGACGTCGCTGCCGGGGAACCCCAGGCTCGGATTGGCCTGGAATTCCAGCTGGTCGTAGAGATCCTCTTCGCTCAGGCCCGGATGGGAATCGCGCAGCCGGTCCACCACCAGCAGCACGGCCTGGAACAGCGAGTACTCGCGAATGCCCTGGGTCAGCCCGCTTAAAGCAGGGGCTGCAGACCCATACGTGGTGTCCATTGGTACACCTCTCCCTGTGTACTTTTTACCCGCAGCTCGTGGTACGAGTTGAGACTGGCGTAAAGAGCGAAAAACTCGTTGAGAACCGAGGCGAAGACGAACATGTCGCCTTCGCCGATATAGCCTTCCGGATCGATCGTCAGCTCGGTGCGCAAACCGCGCAGCGGCAGGCCCCGGTGCAGGCGGTCGACATGCTCGTGGCGGATCGACTTGAGCCCGCCCAGCAGGCGCTTGCTGACTTTTTCCAGGTGCTGGTCGTAGTAGCGCGGCAGGTCGTAGGTTTCGAGAATCACCTTGAGCGCATCGACGTTGGCCAGCGACAGGTAGTTGAGCGACATGTTGCTGATCAGCTTCCACAGGAAGTCGCGATTCAGCGGCGGCGCGTAACTGGACGTGGCCGGGGTGATGTTGCGGAAACTGAGGAATTCCGGGGTTTCCTCGCACGCCTGGTTGATCTGGCCGAGCTTGAGCCGGCGCGGCAGGTTCTGGTTGGTGCAGGTCAGCTCGATGGACAGGGTTTCATGGGCCTCGGTGTGGCGGATGCCAAAGCTCAGGTAGGTGTCCAGGCCGTCGTGCAGCAACGAGGAACGCTGGCGGATGCTGTAGTGCGGGCGGCTTTGCGGCACGTCGAAACTCGGGTCGTGCTCGAACGACTCGAACGGCACGTAGTCCTGGTAGCCCAGGCCGCCCGGCTTCCAGCCGGTCACGGTTTCCACCGAGAACACGCCGCAGTTTTCCAGGTCGTACTCGGCCGGCAACAGCAGGTACTCGTCCTGCTTGCCGTCGAGGCGGATCGGCAAGGCGTCGTGCTTGAACAGGTTGGCGATCGGCGTGCAATACAGCTTCACGTTGTCCAGGGTCGGCCGCAGGCGCTGGATGCCGCTCTTGCGAATGTCGAAGCGCACTTCCAGGCCGTGCAGCTGCTTGAGGGTGTCCTCCGGCAGCGCCTTGAGCAGGTCCAGGCCATTCAGGTCGACGAACAGGAACTTGTCCTGGAAGGCGAAATACTCTTGCAGGTAGCGATAGCCGCGGAAGGTGTTCAGCGGGTACGGGATCAACGCCTCTTCTTCGGCAAACCCCACCGGCTGCACGCGGTTGCCCGGCATCTTGAACGACATGGGGTCGCCGCTGACGCCGGGGAACGGCCTGCCGTCCATGCCCAGCGGCACCAGCTCGATGCCTTCGAGGTTGCGCAGCAGGCTCAGGTAGAGCATCTGGCTGATGTAGCGCTCGCCCGCCAGGTGCAGGCGCAGGCGGCTCAGGTTCAGCTCGCCGAGGTGGCCGTCGCAACTCATCTCCAGGCGCAGGCTGAGCAGCGCGCCGTCGCCCTTCACCGAGTAGTTCAGCGCCGTCAGGTCCAGCGGCAGGACTTCGGTCGGGTAGCAAGTGCGGAAGCGGCAACGCACGTCGTCGATGGGCTCGCTCTCCACCGGCGTATCGCGCTCCACGCGCAGCGCCGGCCCGGATTGCTTCAGCGGGTCGAACTGCAAGATGCTGAACGCCGGCAACGGCCGCATGTAGTTCGGCCACAACAGGTGCATCAGCGAGTGGCTCAGCTCCGGCAGCTCGTCGTCGAGCTTCTGCCGCAGGCGGCCAGTGAGGAAGGCGAAACCTTCGAGCAGGCGCTCCACATCCGGGTCCCGCCCGGCCTGCCCCAGGAACGGCGCCAGGGCCGGACTACGCTCGGCGAAACGGCGACCCAACTGGCGCAGCGCGGTGAGTTCGCTTTGGTAGTAGTGGTTAAAGGACATTTCTGGCTGCCTGGTATTAAATTCGTTTGAGTTCGCTGTTTTATGGACTTCAGAAAACCGCTACTGGGCCCTGGCCGTATTCGGACTTAGCACTAACTTAGAAAATCTCATAAACAACCCAATCACCGAAGCGGCTCAAACTCACCGCAATGACCGCAAATAAAACAAACGAATCGAGCCCGACCCGGAAGTCTCGAAACCTAACCAAACGAACTATGCTTTTTACAAGATAATAAAAACCGACAACTATCATCGGAAGATAAAGAAAAAGACAAACTACGAAAAAGAACGTATACGCCGACTGAGGAAACGACAATCCCATAAGGTCGATACTGAATCCCCACGGGGCTTTGGGCTCGGTAAAGCTCAAAGACAGCATGACAAGAGAAATGAAGATAACGAAATATCGCATCATTTTAACGAAGCCCTTCGTCATACAGCCGCCTTGCAAGCTCCCGATGTCTTAATTGACCGTCCGCATCATCGCCTGAGTAGTAAAAATGTCCTTGGTTAGTGCCTGACATCTGCCCCGCAAGTTCGGGCGCAACGCTGACTAACTCGGCATCCGTCATCCCGGCATAAATCGGGTCGCCCTTATCCGTCAGGTCAATAATTGTTGTTTTGATTATTTTCGGATGCTCGGTTACCGCATCCTTCAGATCCTGGTTGATCGGCGCACCGATGAGAACCAAGTGATCCACAATAATATCCTTGCGCGCATGATACATAGCGCTACGCGCTGCAATCACCGCTCCCCATGAGTACCCAACAATATTGAACTGTCCGGAAGTCGGTATCTTTTTTGATATGCCAATGGCAGCGAGGGAGAAATCCGCAGGTTGGCTTTCTACAACTGGCATAGTGCTTTTGACAGCGACCAAACCATACAAATCGGTTCTTTCTTTTACAACGCCCAACTGATCATATTCAAACTCTGCTGGCCGACTACTGTCCTGGTTATAAAAAATAACTGCCGATGCGTCAGCGAGCATATCAATCATTGGATGAACATGCTCATCTGCCCCTGTGATCAGGGATGAGTAGTTTCCGTAGACGGCGTTAGCAATACCGACCTCGGTAAATGCATTGATCATATCGGCGTTATAACCACCGATCATCCCAGCGCCACCCAAAAATACGGTCAGCCCCGGCTCAACTACAACCGGCTTGGGGACAAGCTCTTTAGTCGGGGAACTTTGCACTGTAGCAACTTTTTTGAAAGTGCCACTTGAAGTGCTGATGCTATCAGTAGCCATTCGTCAACTTCCCGCTGCTACGTAGACTTCGACTTTCTCTGCTCGCACATGTCGAGCAAGCCGATGAGTAAGCCCGGCATCATTGGTAGTTCCTTCTTCCTGCGTGCCATCTTCGCGGACAAGCAGATACCGGCGATTAGCAATCGGGGCCCCCGACTCATCTGTCAGCGCAAACTGCTCATCAAACCCAGGAATAATCAGCGGCACTGGAGGAACAAACGGCGCCGGCGAATGCGAGTTGCCAATAACCACCGTCGCCGAGCCACCGGTAACGATATTTCCATGCGTCCCAACTGAATCAACCGTGGCCGCCGGCTTGCCATTGATCAGCACAGTAGTCGCCAAGCCGCCAGACATCGCCCCGCCACAGGCCGAGGCATCGCCCTGGCTGGCGGCGGGCAGGCCGTCGAAGAACACGTCACCGGAACCGGCGACGATCGGGTTGGTGCCGTGACCCGGCAATGGGCAAGCGGTCGGGTCTGAAACCCGAGCGGCAGGTTTACCGGACATGCTCACCTCCCATGGGCAGGATGGGCGGCGTGAGCGTTGGCGATGCTGCCAGCTTTGCCGCAGGGACCGGTTGTGCCGGGTCATGCAGCAATACCGCTTGTGTAGTGGCAATAATCGAGAGGCGTGCGCCTTTCACCTCAACGGCTTTGTCATTGGCCTCGATAGTTACGCTGTGGCCACTTTTGAAGGTCAGCCGGTGAACCTGCCGGCCTTCTTCCTGAACGATCTCATGAGTGTCCAGATCCAGCAGGTTGGTCAGCCCTATGGTTGCATCGGGCTTACCAAATGCAACATGGTCGACCGCTTCAACGGTGCGGCTGGCTACCTCGCCCAAACGCGTGAAATTGTCTTCGCTCATCTTCATGTCACCTTGACCTGACCGCTGCCATCCAGGCGCGCGGAAAAACTGACCTGGCGCTTGAACCCGTCCACCTCAAGCAGGCCTTCGATATTGAAAGCCAGCTTGAGCTGGTCGTGATCGCGCGGCAGGGAAACGACACGCACATTGCTCAGGCGCGGTTCGTAGGCTTCGATGAAGCTTTCGATGGCCAGGCGAGCCTGGCTCAAGGCGTCGTGCAAGCTCAGGCGCATGTCGTTGAGATCGGGCAGCCCGTAATCGGACAGCGTCTGCACGCTGCCCGCACGGGTGCTGAGCATCTTGCCCAGATGGGCAGCCACCGACGCCATGGCGGAAACCTCGCGGCTCCAGCCGACACGCTTGTCGGCCTCGCCACTCAGGCGCTCGAAAAGGCTGCCGTATCCGGTCATGACCTTGCTCCTGGTTACTCTTTGTCCAGCTTGCCTACCAGCGACAGGGTGAAATCAGCACCCATGTATTTGAAGTGCGGGCGCACGTTCAGGCTGACGCGATACCAGCCCGGCTCGCCTTCCACATCGCTGACGATGATCTGCGCGGCGCGCAGCGGACGACGGCCACGGACTTCGGCGCTCGGGTTTTCCTGGTCGGCGACGTACTGGCGGATCCACTTGTTGAGTTCCAGCTCGAGGTCGGTACGCTCTTTCCACGAACCGAGTTGCTCGCGCTGCAGCACCTTCAGGTAGTGAGCCAGGCGGTTGACGATCATCATGTACGGCAGCTGGGTGCCGAGCTTGTAGTTCAGCTCCGCGGCCTTGCCTTCGGCGCTGATGCCGAAGAACTTCGGCTTCTGCACCGAGCTCGCGGAGAAGAACGCCGCGTTGTCGCTGCCTTTGCGCATGGTCAGGGAGATGAAACCTTCCTCGGCCAGTTCGTATTCACGACGGTCGCTGACCAGTACTTCGGTCGGGATCTTGGTTTCGATTTCGCCCATGCTTTCGAAGTGGTGCAGCGGCAGGTCTTCCACCGCTCCGCCGCTCTGCGGGCCGATGATGTTCGGGCACCAGCGGAACTTGGCAAAACTGTCGGTCAGCTTGGTGCCGAACGCGTAGGCCGTGTTGCCCCACAGGTAGTGCTCGTGGCTGTTGGCCACGGTTTCCTTGTAGACGAAGGATTTGACCGGGTTCTCTTCCGGATCGTACGGGTTGCGCAGCAGGAAGCGCGGTACGGTCAGGCCGATGTAGCGCGAGTCTTCCGACTGGCGGAAGCTTTGCCATTTGGCGAATTGCGGGCCTTCGAAGTGATCTTTCAGGTCCTTCAGGTCCGGCAGGCCAGTGAAGCTTTCCAGGCCGAAGAACTTCGGACCGGCCGCGGCAATGAACGGCGCGTGGGACATGCAGGCCACGCTGGACACGTATTGCATCAGTTTCACGTCCGGCGAGCTTGGCGACATGAAATAGTTGGCGATGATCGCGCCCACCGGCTGGCCACCGAACTGGCCGTATTCGGCGGTGTAGATGTGCTTGTACAGGCCGGCCTGCATCACTTCCGGCGAATCTTCGAAGTCGTCCAGCAGGTCCTGCTTGGAGACGTTGAGGATTTCGATCTTGATGTTTTCGCGGAAGTTGGTGCGATCGACCAGCAGTTGCAGGCCGCGCCAGGCCGATTCCAGAGACTGGAAATCTTCGTGGTGGAGGATCTCGTCCATCTGGCGGCTGAGCTTGGCATCGATCTCGGCGATCATGCGGTCGACCATGGCCTTCTTGACCGGCTCACCGTCGTTCTGCGGCTTGAGCAGCTCTTCGATGAAGGCCGACACGCCGCGCTTGGCGATGTCGTAGGCTTCGTCGTCCGGGGTCAGGCGGGTTTCGGCGATGATGCTGTCGAGAATGCTGTATTCGCCGTTCTCGTTGCTTTTCTGTTGGGCTGCACTGGTGCTCATGGTGTTGGCTTCCTTGACTGATGGGGGCTCAGGCTTCCGGGGCTGCGGCGTTCAGGCCCAGCTCGCCGAGTACGCGACCGCGGGATTCGTCGTCGGCGAGTACGCCTTCAATGGCTTTGCGGAATGCCGGGGCGTTGCCCAGCGGGCCCTTGAGGGCCACCAGCGCGTCGCGCAGTTCCATCAGTTTTTTCAGCTCAGGCACTTGCTCGACCAGGCTGGCCGGGTTGAAGTCCTTCATCGAGTTGACGCGCAGCTTGACCGCCAGCTCTTCGGTGTCGCCCTCTTCCTGAAGACGGTTAGGCACGCTCAGCGTCAGGCTCAGCTCCTGCTTGGCCAGCACTTCGTCGAAGGTCATTTTGTCGATGCTGATCGGCTTGCGGTCTTCCACTTTGCGCTCGTCCACGCGCTGGGTGTAATCACCGATTGCCAGTAGCTTCAACGGCAGTTCAATCTCTTCCTGAGCACCGCCGGTGGCGGGTTTGAAGGTGACGTTGATGCGTTCCTTGGGGGCTACCGAGCCTTCTTTGGCCATGGCTTTTCTCCTTGCGGTTGTTGGCCCTGGGGCCTATTCGAGTACCACTTCGAGGTCGAGGTGGCACAGCCTGCGATAAATCTCTTCCTTGCGTTCTCGCACGGCGTGGTTCTGCGGCAACAACTCACAGCTGCTATGCAGGAGGTGCAGCACTTCCAACGCCAGATCCGGCTCCCAGGCATGCAAGCCTGAGTTCTGTAATTCTTGATCGAGGGTTTCCAGCTGGGTCTTGGCCAGCTCGTACTTCTTGGCCATGAAGCACAGCCGCGCCAGGCTGAACTGCCAGAAAAACCGCACGCGCCCGCCATGGGCGCTCTGCAGGCCTTGCTTGAGGACCTGCACGGCCGCCTTGAGGCCGTCCTTGCGCAAGATCGGCAACACCTCTTCGAGGGCTTCTTCCCAGGCCGGCTGGCTGGCGCTGGCCTCGACCTTGCGCGGCGCGCTGGCGCTTTGCAGGTGCGGCATGACGTTGGCGCTGATCCAGCTGCGGGTGGCCGGGTCGGCGAACGGCGCGCCGTCGTGGAAGCGCAACTCGACCACGCCCGGCAGGCGTTGCAGCAACAGCGCGAAGTGAAACTCCACCTCGCGCATCGCCTGGTCGGCGTTCAGCCCCTGCAGGCACTCCCACACCATGCGCTGGCCGTCGAACCAGAACGGTGCCCTGGCCAGGCTGGCCTCGAGCTCCACCAAGAGGTCGGCGTATTGCCCGTTGGCGTAACGTTCCTGATAGGTCTTGAGCTTGTCTGGCGGCAGCCCGCGCAGCGCGGTGACCTGCTCGGCATTGCGCTCGGGAACGGCATCGATCGGCAGCCACAGCATGGTGCGGTTCAAGCGCAGGGCGCGCACATCGGTGGCCTTCTGCTTGAGCCACCAGGCGCCCAGCGGGCGGGCGCTTTCCTGCAACGCGCGCAGGGCCTTCTGCGCTTCCTTCTCGTTATCGATAGGCGCGCCAGGGGTGAACAACTGGGTCGCGGCCTGCTTGACCTGCGCCACCACCGTGCCGACGGCACCGGGTTCCGGCTGGTTGTCGGCGGCGCGCTGGACCATGGTCGACAAGCGCCGGCAGATCGGCAGCAGCAAGGGCGCATCGTCGCCCAAGTGCTCGGTGAGCACGGCGTCGAGCCCTTCCAGGTGCTCCACCAGGCGGCGGAACAGCGGCAGTTGCTCCTTGATCGCGACGTTTTCGCTCAGCACTTGTTCGAGACGCGGCACCAGCCAGCCGATGGCGGCGGCCCGGGTACGCAATTTGGCGGGGTGCAGTTGCGCCCAGTGTTGCTCGCACAGGTGCTGCAAAAGACCAAAGCCGGCCAGCAGGCCGGAGAAGGATTCGCGCTGGTACAAGGCCCAGGTGAGCCAGGCCGCTACCCGTAGATCCTTGGATTGGGTACGCAGCAGCGCTTCGCTGTTTTCGAGGATTTTCAGCCAGTCGATCTGACCGCTTTCGTGCATGGATTGGGCTTTGCCCAGCTCGCTTTCCAGCGCCTCGTATTCGCTGGAGAAGCGAACGTCCTCGCCCGCAAAACTCTCTTTGGAAATAGAGACTTTAGCGAGGTCGAGGTAATGGGCAGAAAGTTTGCTTGAGTAGGACATCCATGGCCTTTTTTGAGATTACGGTCTATACGCACGCGAGACTTGCCACGTGCCGGGGACAGTATCAAAGAGCATTTGTTGCTACTCATCCAATTGAGTCTTGCTCTTTCAAGAGCGCGCATCGTAATCAGTATGATGGCCACTAGCAAGCATCGACTCAGACAACAAGACGAACTGTCATCCGTTATTCGTAAGAGATCGCCCTATATATGACAGGGGTTCCCCCTAGATAACCAGTTGAATCCCTAGTTCAACCAGAAACGCCGAAAGCCCTGAGCCAGAGCCTTGCGCGATATAAACCAGAGGTAGCCCCAATGAATAATGGGCAATGTCCCCACAGAGTCGAAAACTGCCGGATACGGCAATAATGATAATTCTGAACTTTTATAAAAATCTCGATCAGAGAAAGCCACATGAAACTTCAGAAAGTGCCACTAATATGATGGCACCACTGATAGTAGTTTGCCACTAACGCAAGTTGTGTGTTTTTTGAACAGCCACGTCGCAGTTCTACGACACGTGTCTTATGCATTCCCGATTTTTATATGCCTAATAGGCATCCATAAAAAATGGGCATCCGAATTATTCGGCCTGCCCATTTTTCAATACGTTTCTCCCCGTTATCCAGGGAGTTCGCAACTGTTATGGATTGACGCTGTCTTTCAGCGATTTGCCTGGCTTGAAGGCTACGGTGTTGCTGGCCTTGATCTTCACCGGCTCGCCGGTTTGCGGATTCTTGCCGGTACGGGCTCCACGGTGGCGCTGCAGGAAGGTTCCGAACCCTACCAGGGTGACACTGTCTTTGCGGTGCAGGGCGCCGGTGATTTCTTCGAGAACGGCGTTGAGAACGCGGTTGGCCTGTTCTTTGGTCAGGTCCGCTTTTTCAGCGATTGCAGCGGCGAGTTCTGGTTTACGCATAGTGAAGCCTCTTTGACGGTTTTTTGTTGTTATGTCCGTGCTGTTCTTCCGGAACAGCGCCCAAGGCGCCGCAGGCTCTACTCTGCGGCAGACGGGTGTGAGGATGGCACGCGGTTTGGAGAGGCGCCAGTCTCCGCGCGACCTTTGTAGTGGCAAACACGCGATTATTCCGACAGAACGACCAGTATTTAAGCCAACAAGCCGGGAAGCTCCTTATTCAGGGCCAATTTCTCCATGACCGCGGTACCGGTCAGGGCGTAACCCAGCAGCCGGCCGCTGGCATCGCGACACAGGGCCTTGATGTCCGCGCCCTGCCCCTCCACCGTCCACGAGCCCTCCAGGCCCCGTGGTGGCGGCGAAACCACCAGTGGGCAGACTGGGGTTTTCACGGTGATCGGCATCGCGCCGTAGCTGACCTCCGTCGGCGTGCCGGCCAGGGTCTGTGCCAGCGCTCGCGCACAGCTCATCAGGGGCATGACGTACAGCAGATTCAGCCCGTCGACTTCGGCGCAGTCGCCCAGGGCGTAGATATTGGCGTGGGACGTCTTGAGATGGCGGTCCACCACCACGCCGCGATTGACCAGCAGCCCCGCGGCCGCGGCCAGGTCGATGCGCGGACGCAGGCCGATCGCCGACACCACCAGATCGCAGGGAATGGTCTGGCCGTCGGACAGATGGGCCTCAAGGCCCTCGGCCGTGCGCTGCAGGCGATTGAGCACCGGCCCCAGGTGGAAACGCGCCCCCAGGCTTTCCAGCCCGGCCTGCACCGCGGCGGCGGCCGCAGGGTGCAGCAGTGTCGGCATGACTTGCTCGCACGGGGCCACCAGGTCCACCTCATAGCCGCCGAGGATCAGGTCGTTGGCGAACTCGCAGCCGATCAGGCCGGCGCCCAGCAGCAGCACCCGACGCTTGCCGGCAGCGGCTGCACGAAAGCGTGCGTAGTCTTCCAGGTCGTTGATCGGGAAAATCAGCTCGCCGGCATCGCCCTGCACCGGCACACGCACGGTTTCCGCGCCCCAGGCCAGGATCAGGTCACGATAATTCAGCGCTTCTTCGCCGATCCACAGCCGTTTGTGGCCCGGGTCGATGCCGCTGATGCGGGTATGGGTACGCACCTCGGCCTTCAGTTGCTCGGCCATGGCCCCCGGCTCGGCCATGCTCAGGCCGTCGGCTTCCTTGTTCTTGCCAAAGCCGGTGGACAGCATCGGCTTGGAGTAGGAACGCCCGTCATCCGCGGTGATCAGCAGCAGGGGCGTTTCGCTATCAAGCTTGCGAAACTCCCGGGCCAGGTTGTAGCCGGCCAGGCCGGTTCCCACGATTACGACAGGCGCACTCATTCATCACTCCTTCACTTTGGGGATCACCGAGGGTGATCAGCCGATTTCGATCATCTCGAAATCCATTTTGCCGACGCCGCAATCCGGGCAGAGCCAGTCTTCAGGCACATCTTCCCAGCGGGTACCCGGCAGGATTCCGTCGTCCGGCCAGCCGTCGGCTTCGTTGTAGATCAGTCCGCAGACCACACATTGCCACTTTTTCATTTACGCATTTCCTCGGATTCTCAGGCTGTTGCCGGCGGGATGGTCGATGAATCGACTCTGCTCGACGCCAGAAAGGCGTGTCCGGCCCAGCGCGTTTTGTACTGATGAGCACCGGCGGATGCAAGCACGTTCGCCGCGGACAGCCGCGGCGTTGCCGCAAAATCGCCTGGCGCCATGGTAAGCTCGCGGCCTCATTTGCTGCCAATAACGACCCACCGTGCCGCACTCAATGCCTCCATTTTCTACCCCGGACTGGCTCTCGCAAAGCCGGCTGATGCCCCTCCCCGCCCCGCAAATCCTCGACTGGCTGTTCGATGAAGGCTCGTTGACCCGGCGCTTGACCCACCTCAGCGACGACAGCTTCAGCATTACCCCGTTGCTCGAAGGCTGGCAGACCTTGCGCGACGACGAATGTGCCGCGCTGGACCTGCCCCCGGCGAGCCAGGGCTGGGTCCGCGAGACCTACCTGCGCGGTCGCGGCCAGGCCTGGGTGTTCGCCCGCAGCGTGGCGGCCCGCAGCGCCCTGGAACACGGCGGGTTGAACCTGGACGAGTTGGGCAGCCGCTCCCTGGGCGAACTGCTGTTCTGCGACCAGGCCTTTGCGCGACGCCCCATCGAGGTCTGCCACTACCCTCGTCACTGGCTACCCGCCGCGGTGCAGGCCGACGACCTCTGGGCCCGACGCTCGCGCTTCGATCGCGGGACGCTGAGCGTGCTGGTCGCCGAAATCTTCCTGCCGACCCTATGGAGCGCCGCCAGCGTCCCGCCGGAGAATCGCTGATGTATCAGAGCCTGCTCAAATCCCTGAACCGCCTGCACCCGCGCGCCTGGGACTTTATCCAGCTGACCCGCATAGACAAGCCGATCGGCATCTACCTGCTGCTCTGGCCGACCCTCTGGGCCTTGTGGATCGCCGGCAAAGGCTCGCCGTCGCTGGCCAATATCGCGATCTTCGTCCTCGGCGTGATCCTCACCCGGGCCGGCGGCTGCGTGATCAACGACTGGGCCGACCGCAAGGTCGACGGCCATGTGAAGCGCACCGAGCATCGTCCGCTGGCCAGCGGCAAGATCACGTCCCGGGAAGCGCTGGTGTTCTTTGTGGCGCTGATGTTCATCAGCTTCCTGCTGGTGCTGTGCACCAACGCGGCCACCATCTGGCTGTCGCTGGGCGGCCTGGCGCTGGCGGCCACCTATCCGTTCATGAAGCGCTACACCTACTACCCGCAAGTGGTGCTGGGGGCCGCGTTCTCCTGGGGCATTCCGATGGCCTTCACCGCCGAAACCGGCGAGTTGCCGGCCGTCGCCTGGCTGCTGTTCATCGCCAACGTGCTGTGGACCGTGGGCTACGACACCTATTACGCGATGACCGACCGCGACGACGACCTGAAGATCGGGGTGAAATCCACCGCGATCCTGTTTGGCGACGCCGACCGGATCATCATTCTGAGCTTGCAGGGGTTGGCGCTGGGCTGCCTGCTGCTGGCGGGCGCGCGCTTCGAGCTGGGCCTGTGGTTCCACCTCAGCCTGGTGGTGGCGGCCGGGTGTTTTGCCTGGGAGTTCCACTACACCCGCGATCGCGACCGGCTGAAGTGCTTCAAGGCCTTCTTGCATAACCACTGGGCGGGGCTGGCGATCTTTATCGGGATTGTCCTGGATTACGCGTTGCGCTGAGGAGCGCTATCGCGAACAAGCTCGCCCCGACAGGGGAGCGAGCTTATTCGCGATCAACGGTCAGTCGGGCTTGGCGACCTTCCAGGCGCCTTCCATCTTGCCGTCGCCGGTCATGTCGCCGGCTTTCTTGTCCATCACGAAGGTGTACAGCGGCTTGCCGTCATAGGCCCATTGCATGGAGCCGTCGTCGCGGGTGACGACCGTCCACTCGCCCATGGATTTGTCGCCGCTGGCGGCCTTCAGCGGCGGCCAGTTGGCGGCACACTTGTCGTTACACATCGACTTGCCGCCGGCATCCTTGGCAAAGGTGTACAAGGTCATGCCCTGGTGATCGACGAACATGCCGTCTTTGGTCATCGCCGGTTCCGCGGCGAACGCCAGCCCCGGCAAAGCCAGCGCGGCGCTCAGCAACAGGGCTTTCCAGGATTGCGTCAGTTGAGTCATGGAAACCTTCTTTGGTGGTTGTCAGGATTCGGACCCAAAGCTTAGTCCACGAATGCGGCACTCGCCGCAGCACCTAAAATACTGTCACACGACTGCAATAATTCCGTTATCTAATGCGGCGCAAGACAGTTAAATGACAAGAGGATTAAGCATGGTTGGCAGGAGCATTCTGATCGTTGACGACGAAGCGCCTATTCGCGAAATGATCGCCGTTGCGTTGGAAATGGCCGGCTACGACTGCCTGGAGGCGGAGAACTCCCAGCAGGCCCATGCCATCATCGTCGACCGCAAGCCGGACCTGATCCTGCTCGACTGGATGCTGCCCGGCACCTCCGGCATCGAGCTGGCCCGCCGCCTGAAACGCGACGAACTGACCGGCGACATCCCGATCATCATGCTCACCGCCAAGGGCGAAGAGGACAACAAGATCCAGGGCCTGGAAGTCGGCGCCGACGACTACATCACCAAGCCGTTCTCCCCTCGCGAACTGGTCGCGCGCCTGAAAGCCGTGCTGCGCCGCGCCGGCCCGACCGACGGCGAAGCGCCGATCGAAGTCGGCGGCCTGCTGCTGGACCCGATCAGCCACCGCGTGACCATCGACGGCAAACCGGCCGAGATGGGCCCGACCGAATACCGCCTGCTGCAATTCTTCATGACCCACCAGGAGCGCGCCTACACCCGCGGCCAGTTGCTGGATCAGGTCTGGGGCGGCAACGTCTATGTCGAAGAGCGTACCGTCGACGTGCACATCCGCCGCCTGCGCAAAGCCTTGGGCGATGCCTACGAGAATCTGGTACAAACCGTGCGCGGCACCGGCTACCGTTTTTCCACCAAGGCCTGAAGCCGGCCCTCATTCGCCAGACGCTTACAAGGACGCGTGTTAAGTGAACCAGAACTGGCATGGCACCCTGATTCGCCACATGCTGCTATTGGTCACCGGCTGCCTGCTGGTGGGCTTGATCAGCGGTTACTACGGCTGGAGCCTGGCCATCGGCCTGGGCATGTACCTGGCCTGGACCCTCAAGCAACTGCTGCGCCTGCACGAATGGCTGCGCCTGCACCAACCCGATGAAGCGCCGCCCGACGGCTACGGCCTGTGGGGCGAGGTGTTCGACAGCATCTATCACCTGCAACGCCGCGACCAGCGGGTGCGCGGGCGCTTGCAAGCGGTGATCGACCGGGTCCAGGAATCCACCGCGGCGTTGAAAGACGCGGTGATCATGCTCGACAGCGACGGCAACCTGGAATGGTGGAACCGCGCCGCGGAAACCCTGCTCGGCCTGAAGACCCCACAGGACAGTGGCCAGCCGGTGAGCAACCTGGTGCGCCACCCGCGCTTCAAGGAATATTTCGAGCAGGACAATTACAACGAGCCGTTGGAAATTCCCTCGCCGACCAACGACCGCGTACGCATCCAGCTGTACATCACCCGCTACGGCAACAACGAACACCTGATGCTGGTGCGCGACGTGACCCGCATCCACCAGCTGGAACAGATGCGCAAGGACTTCATCGCCAACGTCTCCCACGAACTGCGCACGCCGCTGACGGTGATCTGCGGCTACCTGGAAACCCTGCTCGACAACGTCGAGGAAGTGAACCCGCGCTGGAGCCGCGCCCTGCAACAAATGCAGCAACAGGGCGGACGCATGCAGACCCTGCTCAACGACCTGCTGCTGTTGGCCAAGCTGGAAGCCACCGATTACCCGTCGGACAACCAGCCGGTGCCGATCGACGTGCTTCTGAAGTCGATCAAGAGCGATGCCCAGGCCCTGTCCGGGGAACGCAACCAGCGCATCACCCTGGAAGCCGATGGGCAAATCCAGCTCAAGGGCAGCGAGGCGGAACTGCGCAGCGCCTTTTCCAACCTGGTGTTCAACGCCGTCAAATACACCCCGGCCGAGGGCAATATCCGCATCCGCTGGTGGGGCGACGAGCAAGGGGCGCACCTGAGCGTGCAGGACTCGGGGATCGGCATCGACAACAAACACCTGCCGCGCCTGACCGAACGCTTCTACCGGGTGGACTCCAGCCGCAACTCCAACACCGGTGGCACCGGCCTGGGCCTGGCCATCGTCAAGCATGTGCTGCTGCGCCATCGGGCGCGCCTGGAGATCAGCAGCGTGCCGGGCCATGGCAGTACCTTCACCTGCCATTTCGCCCCGGCCCAGGTGAAGAAATTCCGCGCCGACACCCTGACCGACCAGCGGTGACAGCCACGCGCCACTAGGCAATCGCCCTGCCAGCCGCTACATTGGCTGGCTTGCGCCGGCCATTCTGGCCGCGTACTTCTCTCTTTTTCGCATACACGGAACCCGCAAAACTCCATCATGGACCCTTCCCCTGGTATTACCCTCGCGTCTCTTTTCGCCGACTTCGGCATGATTCTTTTTGCACTGATCCTGGTTCTGCTCAACGGCTTCTTCGTTGCCGCCGAGTTCGCCATGGTCAAACTGCGCTCGACCCGGGTCGAGGCCATCGCCCATAAGAACGGCTGGCGCGGGCAGATCCTGCGCACCGTGCACAGCCAGCTGGATGCCTACCTTTCCGCGTGCCAGCTGGGTATCACCCTGGCCTCCCTGGGCCTGGGCTGGGTCGGCGAGCCGGCCTTCGCGCACCTGCTGGCGCCGCTGCTCAGCGCCGTGGGCGTGGACTCCCCGGAAGTGGTCAAGGGCGTGTCGTTCTTTACCGCCTTCTTCATCATTTCCTACCTGCACATCGTGGTCGGCGAGCTGGCACCCAAATCCTGGGCGATTCGCAAGCCCGAGCTGCTGTCGCTGTGGACGGCAGTGCCGCTGTACCTGTTCTACTGGCTGATGTACCCGGCGATCTACCTGCTCAACGCCAGCGCCAACACCATTTTGCGCATCGCCGGCCAGGGCGAGCCCGGCCCACACCACGAACATCACTACAGCCGCGAAGAACTGAAGCTGATCCTGCACTCCAGCCGTGGCCAGGACCCCAGCGACCAGGGCATGCGCGTACTGGCTTCGGCCGTGGAAATGGGCGAGCTGGAAGTCGTCGACTGGGCCAACTCCCGGGAAGACCTGATCAGCGTGGAGTTCAACGCGCCGCTCAAGGAGATCCTCGCCCTGTTCCGCCGCCACAAGTTCAGCCGCTACCCGGTCTACGACAGTGAACGCAACGAGTTCGTCGGCCTGCTGCACATCAAGGATCTGTTGCTGGAACTGGCGGCGCTGGACCACATTCCCGAGTCGTTCAACCTGGCCGAGCTGACCCGTCCGCTGGAGCGCGTTTCCCGGCATATGCCGCTGTCGCAGTTGCTGGAACAGTTCCGTAAAGGCGGCTCGCACTTCGCCCTGGTGGAGGAAGCCGACGGCAAGATCATCGGTTACCTGACCATGGAAGATGTGCTGGAAGTACTGGTCGGCGATATCCAGGACGAACACCGCAAGGCCGAGCGCGGCATCCTCGCCTACCAGCCCGGCAAACTGCTGGTGCGCGGCGATACCCCGCTGTTCAAGGTCGAGCGCCTGCTGGGCATCGACCTGGACCATATCGAGGCCGAAACCCTCGCCGGCCTGGTCTACGAGACCCTCAAGCGGGTGCCGGAAGAAGAAGAGGTCATGGAAGTCGAAGGCCTGCGGATCATCATCAAGAAGATGAAAGGCCCGAAAATCGTCCTGGCCAAGGTGTTGATGCTCGACTGAGCAAGGCCCGACACCGCATCGCGAGCAAGCTCGCTCCTACAGGGATCGCATCGGACGTGTAGGAGCGAGCGTGCTCGCGATCATTTCAACGCCCTCCCTGTAGCCGCCGCAGGCTGCGCAAGGCCGAAGGCCTCGGCGGTCTCAGGCCCCATGCCTGTCATAGCCAACTGGCGCCCACGGCTACTTCTTGCCCAGCGCGAAATTCGGCAGGCTGCCGATGGGCTGGTTGAACTGATAGGGAATCGACACCAGCCCCAGGCCGGTATTGCGCTGCACCACGAAGTGCAGGTGCGGGCCGCTGCTGTTGCCGGTATTGCCCGACAGCGCCAGCGGGCTGCCCACCGCCACCCGCTGGCCTTCGCGCACCGTCACCGATCCGCGCTTGAGGTGCAGGTACACGCCCATGGTGCCGTCGTCGTGGAGCACGCGCACGAAGTTGCCGGAAGGGTCGGTGCCGCGTCCGGTCTGGCTGTTTTCGGTCTTCACCACCACCCCGCCGCGCGCGGCGATGATCGGCGTGCCCTCGGGCATGGCGATGTCCATGGCGTAACGGCTCTTGGGACCGAAATGGCTGTACTGGCCGTTGGCGCCCTGGGTCAGGCGGAACGGCCCGCCACGCCAGGGCAACGGGTAACGATAGGCCTGGGCGGCCCCTGAAGGGTCGCCCAGGGAATAACGGAACTGTGGGGTATAGACCAGCGGCCTGCCGGCCTGCGTGGGCGTGAGCAGCGCCAGGCGCTGCCGGCTGCGTGCCGGCAAGACCCGACGCACCGGCTGCCGGGGCGCGCCGCTGACATTCTTCAAGCCGCTGAAGCCCAGCTCGACCTCCACCGGCGCGTACAGGTCGTTGCGCACGAAGACGCTCTCCACGCCGCGATTTTTCTGGATATCCAGGCGCACCTGGCGTTCCAGGTGCTCGACCATACGATCGCGAAACACGAACACCTGGGAGCCCGGCGACGGTCGGTCGCTATAGGACACTACTCCGTTGGCATCGGTGGACTTGTAGATGGTCATGGCCAGCGTCGAGGTGGCAACCACCCACAGGCCGCAGCAGAACAGCAGGCGTGTGAGCATGGGCAAGATTCTTGGAATAGTCCTTACGTGAGGCTAGCAGCCCGACATGGACTTTGTATGAATCAGCCCGGCACCAGAGGTTCCGTTTCCGACGGGCTGAAACTGATATCGACGCCCAGTTGCGCGGCGTCGGAAAGATTCACCAGCGCATCCAGGGAAAACTTGTTGATCTTGCCGCTGAGCACGTCGTTGAGACGCGGCTGGGTGATGTTGAGCCGCTTGGCGGCCGCCTTCTGCGAAATGCCCCAGGCCTTGACGGTCTTGCCCAGCTCCAGCATGAGCTTGGAGCGCAGGCGCATATTGGCGGCCTCCTGGGGCGAGCCCTCGAGCGCGTCCCAGACGCTGGCGAAACGCTCGGTGTGCATGTGATCGGTCATGGTGTGAACCTATCTCCTGAAGTCTGGCGCGAGCCAGCTCGATGTCTTGCGTTTCGGTTCTGCGGGTGGTCTTGCGCATGGCGTGCAGCACATAAATGGCCGCGGGCCGGCTGGCCACGTAAAACACCCGAAACGCCCCTGATTCCTCGCTGATCCTGATCTCGAACACGCCCGGCCCCACGGTTTTCATCGACCGGCAGTCATAGGGCTGCTCGCCCTGCTGCAAAAGATCCAGCTGAAAACCCGCAGCCCGTCGCGCATCCAGCGGAAAAGCCCGGAGGTCCCTGAGTGCACTCCCGACAAACACCACATCCTTGTGCCTAGGCATCGAACCTCTCCCGTTGCGAACTCAGGAGAGGTTAAACAACCCGAACGCCACAGCGCGCGATCGGGTTGTTTCAAGGCATGGCCGGGTACGAGAAAGCACAGCGACGCCAGCCACAATCTATATCCAAACAGATATAAATCAACCCGAAAACCGATGAATCAGACGCACGGCATCAAACCCCGACGCCCTCCCCCCAATGCCTTGCACTGCGCGGCCTGCAACACATCGCAGCCATCATCCAGCAACAGATACAACGCCTGGGCAACATGCCCCAAATCAGCCTCGTCAGCGTGCAAAAGCCCGCCACAGGAAAGTGTTTGCAGCAGGTTTCGCCCGGCATTCAAACGTAGGTGTAGGGATGTCACCCTGTAGCCGCTGCCGAAGGCTGCGCAAGGACCGAAGGTCCTCCGGCGATCTCAAGACCCTGCGTCCGCTGCGCGGCCGTTCGCAGCCTCACAGGCTCGGCAGCGGCTACAAATGCGCCGACCGGTAGGTCGCGCCAACGCCAGCTTTTGATCTTGATCTACCTGCCCCTTCGGCAGGCCGAGTGGAGGTGTTCATCAGGGGGATGGCGCGCAGCGCCCCTCGACGCAGTCGAGGACATCGCCGGCGGCGATGCCCCCTGAGGGACGCCGGAGGGAGGGAACCCGAGCGCAGCGAGGGCCGTACGCGGGGGCAAGCGTTTTTGCTTACTTTTTACTGGGCCGGCATTCCGGGCGTTTGTAAAAAGTGACCCGCCGTAAGGGCGAAACCCTAAGCAGCCGTTACCGCAGCAATGGATATGTACACCATCAAAAATATGCAGCGCCAGAACGGACGCCATCGCGAGCAAGCTTCGCTCCTACAGACGGTTGTCAAAAGTGACCCGCCGTAAGGGCGGAACCCTAAGTGGCCGTGACCGCAGCAATGGATATGTACACCATCAAAAATATGCAGCGCCAGAACCGACGCCATCGCGAGCAAGCTCGCTCCTACAGGGGGTAGAAGCGAGTCTGAGAAAGGCTCAAGCGCCAGGAACGAAGTGCTTTTGCGCGGTGCCGCGGGCGATCAGGCGGGAGATGTAGTCGAGCTTCTGCGCATCCTGGTCGACGAAACGGAAGGTCAGTTGCAACCACTCGCTATCCGGCTTCGGCTCGTAAGCCACTACCGCATGCAGGTAACCGTTCAGGCGCGCCACCTCGGCATTGTCGCCCTGCTCCAGATCCAGCACGGCGCTGTCCAGCACCTGCGGCAAGGTGTCGGTACGCTTCACTACCAGCAGCGCTTCCTTGATGCTCAGCGCCTTGATCACACACTGCTGGGTACCGTTGGGCAGCCGCAACTGGCCTTGACCACGCCCACCGGACGGTGCAGCCGCTGCCGGCGCCGGTGCCTTGACTGGCGGACTGTTGAGCAAACCGCGGGAAGGCGCAGGGGCCGCAGCGGGAGCCGCGACAACCGGCGGTTTGGCGAACGGGTTGACCGCCGCAGCAGCCGGCGCCGTGCCGACGACCTCCGCCTTGCCGCCGGTCAGGGCGCTCAGGGAATCGTTGCCGAAGGCCGAGTTCATCTTGGCCGGGGCGCTGTTCATCAGGGTGTCGAGCTTGCCGACCTTGTTCAGCGCCTGCTTGACCTTGGTCAGCAACTGCTCGTTGGTGAAAGGCTTGCTGACGTAGCCGGAAACGCCCGCCTGGATCGCCTGTACCACGTTCTCCTTGTCGCCCCGACTGGTGACCATGATGAACGGCATGGCTTTCATGGTTTCCTGGCCGCGGCACCAGGTCAGCAGCTCCAGGCCGGACATTTCCGGCATTTCCCAGTCGCACAGGACCAGGTCGAAGGATTCGCGGGCCAGCAGGGCCTGGGCTTTACGGCCGTTGATGGCGTCCTCGATCTTGATGCCAGGGAAGTAGTTGCGCAGACATTTCTTCACCAGGTCACGAATGAACGAAGCGTCATCCACCACCAACACACTTACCTTACTCATCGACCACCCCTTTAAAAATCCCGGCTAGCATAACGCTTTACTGATGGCACTTTGCCAAAACTCTTCAGTCACGCCGGGACTTTGCGTTCGCGGGCGCTGCTTTTCAAGTTCGATTCCCTAAACAAAAACGCCCGGCCGAAAGGGCCGGGCGCTTCTCTCGGGCAACCTTACTTATCGTCAGCTTCACCTGGAACATTAGCGCTTTCGGCGCTTGTGCCTTCAACTTCTTCCTTCATCCGCTTCAGGCCCAGATGGCGTACATCGGTGCCGCGCACCAGGTAAATCACCAGCTCGGAAATGTTGCGCGCGTGGTCGCCGATCCGCTCCAGGGAGCGCAATACCCAGATAATGCTGAGAACGCGCGAGATCGAGCGCGGATCTTCCATCATGTAGGTGGCCAGCTCGCGCAGCGCGGTCTTGTACTCGCGGTCGATGATCTTGTCGTACTGCGCCACCGACAACGCCAGGTCGGCGTCGAAACGGGCGAAGGCGTCCAGAGCGTCGCGCACCATGTTGCGCACCTGGTCGCCGATATGCCGCACTTCCACGTAACCGCGCGGGGCTTCGCCTTCTTCGCACAACTGGATGGCGCGGCGAGCGATCTTGGTCGATTCGTCGCCGATGCGCTCAAGGTCGATCACCGATTTGGAGATGCTGATGATCAGGCGCAGGTCGGAAGCCGCCGGCTGGCGACGGGCGAGGATGCGCAGGCATTCCTCGTCGATATTGCGTTCCATCTGGTTGATCTGGTCGTCGATCTCGCGCACTTGCTGGGCGAGCCCCGAATCGGCCTCGATCAGCGCGGTGACGGCGTCGTTGACTTGTTTCTCGACCAGCCCGCCCATCGCCAGGAGGTGGCTGCGCACCTCCTCGAGTTCGGCGTTGAACTGCTGGGAGATGTGATGCGTGAGGCCTTCTTTACTAATCATGTTGGCGTCCTTGGAGCGTCCGGTAAGGTGCGGCGGGCCGCAGCGTCAGTTCAGTGAGCAAACAACGGCTTCCTAGCCGTAGCGACCGGTGATGTAGTCTTCGGTCTGCTTCTTCGCCGGATTGGTGAACAGGGTGTCGGTGTCGCCGAATTCCACCAGTTTGCCCATGTACATGAACGCCGTGTAGTCGGAAACGCGCGCGGCCTGCTGCATGTTGTGGGTCACGATAACGATGGTGAACTTGGATTTCAGTTCGTAGATCAGCTCTTCGACTTTCAGGGTGGAGATCGGGTCGAGTGCCGAGCACGGCTCGTCGAGCAGCAACACTTCAGGCTCCACGGCGATGGTGCGAGCGATCACCAGACGTTGTTGCTGGCCGCCGGACAGGCCGAGCGCCGAGTCGTGCAGGCGGTCCTTGACCTCTTCCCACAGCGCCGCGCCCTTGAGCGCCCACTCCACGGCTTCGTCGAGGATGCGCTTCTTGTTGATGCCCTGGATGCGCAGGCCGTAGACCACGTTCTCGTAGATGGTTTTAGGGAACGGGTTGGGCTTCTGGAACACCATGCCCACACGACGGCGCAGCTCGGCCACGTCTTCGCCCTTACGGTAGATGTTGTTGCCGTAGAGGTTGATCTCGCCTTCCACGCGGCAACCGTCCACCAGGTCGTTCATACGGTTGAAGGTGCGCAGCAGTGTGGACTTGCCGCAACCGGACGGCCCGATGAAGGCGGTCACGCGCTGTTTCGGAATGTTCATGCTGACGTCGTAGAGCGCCTGCTTCTCGCCGTAGAACAGGCTCAGGCCCGGGACTTCGATAGCCACGGTTTCCTGGTCCAGGCTCAGGCTCTGCTTGTCGCGGCCCAGGGCCGACATGTTGATGCCGTGGGTATGTGCTTCTTGCTGCATGGGTCACTCCCTACGCTAACAAATTCGTTTCAGTGAACCGCTGGCCTCGCCAGCGGTGACGCCGTTTCCCGTAGGAGCGAGCTTGCTCGCGATGGGATCTTCCAGACACATAGGCTGCGTCGGTCTCACCATCACTTCGCGAGCAAGCTCGCTCCTACCGGTACAGCAGTAATCAGCTATCCAAAGCCTTGTATTTCTCGCGCAGGTGGTTACGGATCGCCACCGCCGACAGGTTGAGCAAGGCGATCACCAGCACCAGCAACAGCGCCGTGGCGTACACCAGCGGCCGCGCGGCCTCGACGTTCGGGCTCTGGAAGCCGACGTCGTAGATGTGGAAGCCCAGGTGCATGATCTTCTGGTCCAGGTGCAGGTACGGGTAGTTGCCGTCCACCGGCAGCGACGGCGCCAGTTTCACCACGCCCACCAGCATCAGCGGCGCCACTTCGCCGGCGGCGCGGGCCACCGCGAGGATCATGCCGGTCATCATCGCCGGGCTGGCCATCGGCAGCACGATTTTCCACAGGGTTTCCGCCTTGGTCGCGCCGAGGGCCAGGGAGCCTTCGCGCACGGTACGGGGAATCCGCGCCAGGCCTTCTTCGGTGGCCACGATCACCACCGGCACCGCCAGCAGCGCCAGGGTCAGGGACGCCCAGAGCAGGCCCGGGGTGCCGAAGGTCGGTGCCGGCAAGGCTTCGGGGAAGAACAGCCGGTCGAGGGAGCCGCCCAGCACGTAGACGAAGAAGCCCAGGCCGAACACGCCGTAGACGATCGCCGGAACGCCCGCCAGGTTGTTCACCGCGATGCGGATGACCCGGGTCAGGGCGTTCTGCTTGGCGTATTCGCGCAGGTACACCGCCGCCAGTACGCCGAACGGGGTGACGATCATCGCCATGATCAGGGTCATCATCACGGTGCCGAAGATCGCCGGGAAGATACCGCCTTCGGTGTTGGCTTCACGCGGGTCGTCGCTGAGGAACTCCCAGACCTTGCTGAAGTAGAAGCCCAGCTTGGTGAAAGTGCCCATGGCGTTCGGCTGGTAGGCGTGCACCACCTTGCCCAGGCTGATTTCCAGCTCTTTGCCGTTGGCGTCGCGCGCGGTCAGGCTGTCGCGGTTGAACTGCGCATGCAGGTCGCTCAGGCGCGCTTCGATGTCCTGGTAGCGGGCGTTCAGCTCGGCGCGCTCGCTTTCCATGTCGGCCTGGGCGGCGGCGTCGAGCTTGCCGTCCAGTTCCAGCTTGCGACTGTGCAGGCGGATGCGCTCGAGGCCGGCGTTGATCGCGCCGATGTCAGTTTTCTCCAGGCTCTTGAGCTGGGCGGCCAGCGCGTTCACCCGGTCGATCCGCGCACGCAGTTCCGGCCAGGCCGCTTCGCCTTCGGCGACCACCTTGCCATCCTGCTTGACGTTGACCAGGTAGCCGTAGAAGTTGCCCCACTCGCGGCGCTCGATGGCCATCAGTTCCGGCGGCGTGGTCTGGTTGGTCAACCAGTCGCCGACGATCCAGGTGAAATCGTTGCCGTTCAGGTCACGGTTGCCGACCTTGATCAGCTCGCGGGTCATGAACTCGGGGCCGACGTCCGGCACCGGCAAGCCAGCGCTCTTCAACCGGGCCCGCGGCACTTCTTCCTTCTGTACCACTTCACCGATGACCAGGTGCTGGGCCTGGCCCGGCACGTCGTAGCTGGCATGCACCAGGTCCGCCGGCCAGAAGTGGCCCAGGCCGCGCACGGCGATCACCGCCAGCAGGCCGATCGTCATGATGACCGCGATGGACACCGCGCCACCGCTGATCCAGACACCTGGGGCGCCGCTCTTGAACCATCCTTTCAGGGAGTTCTGTTTCACAGACTTCTACCTTTCTTAAAGCGACGAGTATTTCTTGCGCAGACGCTGACGGATCAGCTCGGCGAGGGTGTTCATGACGAAGGTGAACAGCAGCAGCACCAGCGCCGAGAGGAACAGCACGCGGTAGTGGCTACCGCCGACTTCCGACTCGGGCATTTCCACCGCGACGTTGGCCGCCAGGGTCCGCAGGCCTTCGAACAGGTTCATTTCCATGACCGGGGTGTTGCCGGTGGCCATCAGCACGATCATGGTTTCGCCGACCGCGCGGCCCATGCCGATCATCAGCGCCGAGAAGATGCCCGGGCTGGCGGTGAGGATCACCACGCGGGTCATGGTCTGCCACGGCGTGGCGCCCAGGGCCAGGGAGCCCAGGGTCAGGCCGCGCGGCACGCTGAACACGGCGTCTTCGGCGATCGAGTAGATGTTCGGGATCACCGCGAAGCCCATGGCCAGGCCCACTACCAGGGCGTTGCGCTGGTCGTAGGTGATGCCCAGGTCGTGGGAGATCCACATGCGCATGTCGCCGCCGAAGAACCAGTTCTCCATGAACGGGCTCATGTACAGCGAGAACCAGCCCACCAGGATGATCACCGGGATCAGGATCGCGCTTTCCCAGCCGTCCGGCACCTTCAGGCGCACCGACTCAGGCAGGCGGCTGAAGACGAAACCGGCCACCAGGATGCCGATCGGCAGCAGCATCAGCAGGCTGAAGATGCCTGGCAGATGGCCTTCGACGTAAGGCGCGAGGAACAGGCCGGCGAAGAAACCGAGGATCACCGTCGGCATCGCTTCCATCAGCTCGATCACCGGCTTGACCTTGCGGCGCATGCCCGGCGCCATGAAGTAGGCGGTGTAGATCGCCGCAGCCACCGCCAGCGGCGCGGCCAGCAGCATGGCGTAGAACGCCGCCTTCAAGGTGCCGAAGGTCAGCGGCGAGAGGCTCAGCTTGGGTTCGAAATCGGTGTTGGCCGCGGTCGACTGCCAGACGTATTTAGGCTCGTCGTAGTTCTCGTACCAGACCTTGCTCCACAACGCACTCCAGGACACTTCCGGGTGCGGGTTGTCGAGCACCAGCGGGTGCAGCTTGCCGCCAGCTTCGACGATCACGCGGTTGGCCCGCGGCGACAGGCCGAACAGGCCTTCGCCGTCGACCACCTGGTCCACCAGCAAGGTGCGATGCGCGGTGCTGTGGAACACGCCGAGCTTGCCCGCCGCGTCCAGCGCGACGAAGCCCTTGCGCCGCTCTTCGGCGGTGATCTCGACGATCGGCGCGGTGCCCATCTGGAAATCGCGGATCTGCTTCAGGCGCAGTTCGCCGTCCGGATCGCGGGCCATGAACCACTGGGCCAGGCCGCCTTTGGAAGTGCCGATGATCAGCGAGATGCCGCCCACCAGTTGGGTGCTGGCCGTCACTTCGGCGTTGGCGTCTTCCAGCAACTTGTAGCGACCGTTGAGGCTCTTGTCGCGCAGGCTGAACACGTCGGCCTGGGCACGCCCGTTGATCACGTACAGCCATTGCTGGCGCGGATCGATGTACATGGCCTTGACCGGCTCGGTCATCTGCGGCAGCTCGATGCGGTTCTGCTCGCTGGTGACTTCGCCGGTCATCATGTTTTCTTCGCGGGTCAACTGCAGTACATGCAGTTGCGAACCGCTGGAACCTGCCAGCACCAACGCCGAATCGCTGGCATTGAGGTTGACGTGCTCCAGTGCGGCGCCCTGTTCGTTCAGCACGATCGGGGTTTCGCCGTAGGGGTACTCGATGGCCGGCGAGATGGTCTTCTTGCCGTCCGGGTAGCTGACCTTGTAGGTGTGGCGGAACACCAGCACCTGGCCGTTGGACAGGCCCACCACCACCAGCGGGCTGCCCGGCTGGTCCTTGCCGATGGACGTTACGCTGGCGCCGGCTGGAACCGGCAGGTCGACGCGACGCAGCTCGGCGCCGTTGTCGATGTCGAAAAACAGCGCCTGCCCCTTGTCGGAAACCCGCATGCCGACCTGGTTCTGCTCTTCCAGGGAGAACATCAGCGGCTTGCCGGCGTCCTGCATCCAGGCGGGGGTCAGCGGGTCCTTGGCGGTCAGGTCGGCGCCCTGGAACAGGGGCATGACCACGTAGGCGAGGAAGAAGAAGATCAGGGTGATCGCCGCCAACACGGCCAGCCCGCCCACGAGGACGTACCAGCGGGTCAGGCGATCTTTAAGCGCGCGGATGCGGCGCTTGCGTTGCAGCTCAGGCGTATTGAAGTCAATGCGCTTGGGGGGAGAAGTCGGAGTCATGGTGGAGTTGGCCAGATCATTCATGCGCACACCCTAGCGATCCTGTATGACAGAAAGATGACAATGCAGTGACGCAACAAATCCGCCGCCTAGCGAGGCTGGCAGCGAATCGGAAATTGGGGGGTGTAGGAGCGAGGCTGCTCGCGAATCGAGGGCGAATCCGACGCAGCGTGTGCGCCTGGGAGATCGCCATCGCGAGCAAGCTCGCTCCTACAAGGGTCCGGGACTAGCCCGGACCCAAGGTGTTACTTCTTGGCGACTGGAGCGCCTTCCTGCAGGCCCAGGTCAGCCAGTGCCTTGGCGGCGACTTTGGCTGGCAGTGGGATGTAGCCGTCTTTCACTACCACTTCCTGGCCCTGTTTCGACAGAACCAGTTTCACGAACTCGGCTTCCAGCGGGGCCAGAGGCTTGTTCGGGGCCTTGTTGATGTAGACGTACAGGAAGCGGGACAGCGGGTACTTGCCGTTCAGGGCGTTTTCTTCGGTGTCTTCGATGAAGTCGCTGCTGCCTTTCTTGGCCAGGGCCACGGTCTTCACGCTAGCGGTCTTGTAACCGATGCCCGAGTAGCCGATGCCGTTCAGCGAGGAGCTGATGGACTGAACCACCGAAGCCGAGCCAGGCTGTTCGTTGACGTTAGGCTTGTAGTCGCCTTTGCACAGGGCTTCTTCCTTGAAGTAGCCGTAGGTGCCGGATACCGAGTTACGACCGAACAGTTGCACTGGCTTGTTGGCCAGGTCGCCTTTCACGCCCAGGTCGCCCCAGGTCTTGACGTCTTCCTTGGCGCCGCACAGACGGGTCGAGGAGAAGATTGCGTCAACCTGTTCCATGGTCAGGTGCTGGATCGGGTTGTCCTTGTGCACGAACACGGCCAGGGCGTCCACGGCCACCGGGATAGCGGTTGGCTTGTAGCCGTACTTCTGCTCGAAGGCAGCCAGTTCGGTGTCCTTCATCTTGCGGCTCATCGGGCCCAGATTGGAGGTGCCTTCGGTCAGCGCAGGTGGCGCGGTGGCGGAGCCAGCGGCCTGAATCTGGATGTTTACGTTCGGGTATTCTTTCTTGTAATGCTCAGCCCACAGGGTCATGAGGTTGGCCAGGGTATCGGAACCGACGCTGGACAGGTTGCCCGACACACCAGTGGTCTTGGTGTAGCTCGGGATAGCAGGGTCAACAGCGGCAACCGCGTGGGCAGTCGCAACGCCAGCAGCGACAAAAGTCATTGCCGCCATCAAACGCTTCAGTTTCATGCCTTACTCCTAGCAGATAGGGTGTGTTAAGTCGGGGCCAAGTATCTGTAGGCCGTGTGAACACTCTATGGCTGAAATATGACAATTAGATGAAAGGCCAGCATCCGCGAAGGAAGGCTGGCCTTTCTTTATAGGAGGGCGAAACACGCTTTTGTAGCCGCTGCCGCAGGCTGCGAAAGGTCCGCAGGACCTCCTGGGCCCTGAAGATCGCCGCGCCCCTTCGGGTCGATCGCAGCCTTCGGCAGCGGCTACAGGATCATGCGCAAGGCCAGGATCAGCGACCTTTCTTCCACAAATACAGGCCGACCAGAATCCCGATGCTGCAAATAATTGCAACATAATAGGCCGGGCCCATCGGGCTCTCCTTGAGCAGCGCCGTCACCACCATCGGCGTCAGGCCGCCGAAAATTGCGTAGGCCAGGTTGTAGGAGAACGACAGCCCGCTAAAACGCACCACCGCCGGGAAGGCCTTGACCATCACATAAGGCACCGCGCCGATGGTGCCCACCAGCAAACCGGTCAGCGCGTACAGCGGGAACAGCCAGTCCGGGTGATCCAGCAGGCTGTGGTAGAAAGTCCAGGACGTGGCCAGCAGCAGCGCGCTGCCGAACACGAACACCCGGCCCGCGCCAAAACGGTCGGCCAGCGCGCCGGACGCCACGCACCCCAGGCTCAGGAACACGATCGCCAGGCTGTTGGCCTGCAACGCCACGGTCGGGGTGAAGTGATAGACCGTCTGCAGCACGGTCGGGGTCATGAGGATCACCACGATGATCCCGGCGGACAGCAGCCAGGTCAGCAGCATCGAGAGAATGATCGCGCTGCGGTGGTCGCGCAGCACCGCCCGCAGCGGCACTTCCTCGGCCAGGGCCTTGCGCAGTTGCAGCTCGGCGAACACCGGGGTTTCGTGCAGCCAGCGGCGCAGGTACACCGAGAACAGACCGAACACGCCGCCCAGCAGGAAAGGAATCCGCCAGGCGTAGTCGGCGACTTCGACCGGGGTGTAGAGGCTGTTGATCGCGGTGGCCACCAGCGAACCCAGGAGAATGCCGGCGGTCAGGCCCGAGGTCAGGGTACCGCAGGCGTAACCGATATGCCGCTGCGGCACATGCTCGGAAACGAACACCCAGGCGCCCGGGACTTCGCCGCCGATGGCCGCGCCCTGGATCACCCGCATCAACAGCAGCAGGATCGGCGCCCACATGCCGATCTGCGCGTAAGTCGGCAGCAGGCCCATGATCAGGGTCGGCACCGCCATCATGAAAATGCTCAGGGTGAACATCTTCTTGCGCCCCAGCAGGTCGCCGAAGTGCGCCATGACGATCCCGCCCAGGGGCCGGGCCAGGTAACCGGCGGCGAAGATGCCGAAGGTCTGCATCAGGCGCAGCCATTCGGGCATGTCCGCGGGGAAGAACAGCTTGCCGACCACGGTGGCGAAGAACACGAAAATGATGAAGTCGTAGAACTCCAGCGCCCCGCCCAGAGCGGACAGCGACAGGGTCTTGTAGTCGTTGCGGGTCAACGGGCGGGCAGGTTGCGCGGGCTGCGCAAGGCTCGAGGGCACAGTGGTCATGGCAAGGGCTTCTCTTATAGTCGGTTCTGGAAGCCGCAACAGCGCTGGTTGTGGCCTGGCAGGTTCGGCACGATAGCAAATTGTTCGAAAAAGCACATAGATGCGCACAATAGCCGGTCAAAATCAGAACCCGATGGTCGTCGCGGAGCCTGTCGACCGATATACTCGCGAGCATTGGAGCAAAGCCGTCCCCGGCAAGGGTTGCTGTGCGAAAACGCCGCTGGGCGTCCCAGGCGCTGACTGGGCCAGCCGGTTTCGCAGAGTTTCCCTTTAGTACGCCTTACGAAGAACGTGACGAACGTAGTATGTTCGGGCTGAATCGTTTTTCCTCAAGACGGCTATTCACCTGAAGTACCAATGAAGAGTCACGGGTCAGAGGCACCCCCGGCATGATAGAGCTCGAACAAGAAGATCCGATCCCGCAAGGCGACCTGGCCTTGCAAATCACCGCGCTTCCCCGTGAAACCAACGGTTTTGGCGATATTTTCGGCGGCTGGCTGGTGGCGCAGATGGACCTGGCGGGCACCGCCATGGCCAGTCGCGTGGCCGGCGGGCGCGTGGCCACGGTCGCCATCGACCGCATGGCGTTCCTGGTGCCGGTGGCGGTGGGCGCGCAACTGTCCTTTTATACCCAGACCCTGGAAATCGGTCGCAGCTCGATCCAGATGATGGTCGAGGTCTGGAGCGACGATCCGTTGTCCAGCGAATGGCGCAAAGTCACCGAGGCGGTGTTCGTGTTCGTTGCCATCGACGGCAGCGGACGTACCCGCTCGGTTCCGCCCAGAGCCCGTTGAATCCGGCGCGGGTTAAACCCGGCGGCTGTCCCGTGGTCCATGGCAGCCCTGCTTTTGAACGAGAACCGCACCATGTCTACCCCTCACGTTGAAACGGTGAAACTGGATGAGCTGAACTGCTGGCGCATCCGCCACGGTCAGGCCGAGTTGCTGGTGGCCCAGCAGGGCGCGCACATCCTCAGCTATCAATTGGCCGGGCAGCCGCCGCTGATCTGGCTCAACGACGAGGCGGTGTTCAAGACCGGCAAGAACATCCGGGCCGGCGTCCCGGTGTGCTGGCCGTGGTTCGGCAACTTCGCGCGCAACCCGCAAAGCGTCCAGGCCATGCGCCAGGGCAGCGAGCCGGCCCCGGCCCACGGCCTGGTCCGCGCCACCGATTGGGAACTGCTGGGCATCGAGAGCGACGGCGAAAGCCTGCTGGTGGAATTGCAACTGCCAATCCCCGAAGGTGGCCTGCCAGGCTGGCCGCATCAGGTCGGGCTGAAACTCGGCATCCGTCTCGACGACCAGCTGCACATCAGCCTCACCAGCCATAACCAGGGCAACGACACCGTCAGCATCAGCCAGGCGCTGCACAGCTACTTCGCGGTCAGCGACGTACGCAAGGTGCATATCGAAGGGCTGGACGGCTTGAACTACATCGAGACGCTGGACGACTGGAAAACTCTGCAGCAAGCCGGCGACCTGCATTTCAACGGCGAGACCGACCGCATCTATCTCGATCCGCCGCCAGAGCTGAGCATCGTCGACCCGGACTGGCAGCGACGCATCCAGCTGACCAGCAGCGGCTCGCGTTCGGCGGTGATCTGGAACCCGTGGATCGCCCGCGCCGAGCAGTTCAGCGACATGGCCAACGACGGCTGGCAGCGCATGCTGTGCATCGAAACCGCCAACGTGATGGACGATGTGGTGACCCTGGCGCCAGGCGCCAGCCACACCCTGGGCGTAAGCGTTACCAGCATCCCCCTCTGACCAACACCCTCCTGTAGGAGCAAGCTTGCTCGCGATGCGTCTGCCTGACGTACCGCGGCGTCTCGATCGCGAGCAAGCTCGCTCCTACAGGGCAAGGCGTCACGTCTTACAGATCCGACTCCTGCACCACCCGCACTTTCTGGGCATCCAGCGCATAGGCCGCATCGGCCAGGTCGTTGCTGACCGTCTCGATTTTCAAATGTCCGGTTACCCACAGCGGCGTGTAGATATCGTCCAGCTTCACACCCTTGGGGAACCGCACCAGGACCAGCTGGTTGGGCGGCGGTGGCGGCACGTGGATGCAGGCACCCGGATACGGCACGAGGAAAAACAGGGTGCTGCGCCCCTTGGCGTCGGCTTCCAGCGGCACCGGGTAGCCGCCGATGCGGATGTCCTTGCCGTTCATGGCCGCCACGGTCTTGGTCGAATACATCACTGCCGGCAACCCTTTGCTCTGCTTCAAGCCACCCTTTTCAGTAAAGGTGCCATTGGCTTCGGGCGAGTTGTGGTCGATTTCCGGCATTTGTTCGAGGGCTTTCTGGTCCGACTTGGGCATCAGTTCGAGCCAGTCGGTTTCCGGCAGGTCGCCGGCGTGGGCCAGGCCTGAGCCCAGCAGAACGAGAGTCAACAGAAGACGGCGCATGGAGGAGCTCGGCAAGAAAGGGACAAGACAACGCCGGGCATTCTAGCCCTCTCTACCTGCGCAGCAGAGAGGGCTTTGTCGCTAAATCAGTTCTTTTTGACCAGGCCGTAGATCACCAGCAGCACGATCGCACCGACCAGCGCGCCGATGAAACCCGCGCCCTGGCCCGCCTGGTAGATGCCCAGGGCCTGACCGCCGTAGGTGGCCGCCAGCGAACCGCCGATACCGAGCAGGATGGTCATGATCCAGCCCATGCTGTCGTCGCCCGGTTTCAGGAAGCGCGCCAGCAGACCAACGATCAAGCCGATAAAGATGGTTCCAATAATTCCCATGGCATTTCCCTCTGTATGAGTGAGATATGCCAAAGCCTAGTCAGAGCTTTGGCATCCTGCCATCAGAGAACGGCGGCCCCGATTGGTTCCACCGCGGCCCCACAGAAGTTACTCGCCGATCAGGGCTTCGACCTTGAGAATCTGCGCTTCGAGGGTCGCCTTGTCCTTGCAGCGCAAGTTGGCGTGGCCGACCTTGCGCCCGACCTTGAAGGCCTTGCCGTAGTGGTGCAGGTGGCAATCGTCGATGGCGATGACTTTTTCCACCGCCGGCACGGCGCCGATGAAGTTGATCATCGCGCTCTCGCCGACCTTGGCGGTCGAACCCAGCGGCAGGCCAGCCACCGCCCGCAGGTGGTTTTCGAACTGGCTGCACTCGGCGCCTTCGGTGGTCCAGTGCCCAGAGTTGTGCACCCGCGGGGCGATTTCGTTGGCCTTGAGGCCGCCGTCGACCTCGAAGAACTCGAACGCCATCACGCCAACGTAGTCCAGTTGCTTGAGCACCCGGCTGGAATAGTCTTCGGCCAGGGCCTGCAGCGGGTGGTCGCTGCTGGCCACGGACAGCTTGAGGATGCCGCTGTCGTGAGTGTTGTGCACCAGCGGGTAGAAGCGGGTTTCGCCATCACGGGCGCGCACGGCGATCAGCGAGACTTCGCCGGTGAACGGCACGAAGCCTTCCAGCAGGCAGGCGACGCTGCCCAGCTCGGCGAACGTGCCGACTACGTCTGCGGGGGTGCGCAGGACCTTCTGGCCCTTGCCGTCGTAACCCAGGGTGCGGGTCTTCAGCACGGCCGGCAGGCCAATGCTGGCCACCGCGGCGTCCAGGTCGGCTTGCGACTGGATGTCGGCGAACGCCGGGGTTGGAATCCCCAGGTCCTTGAACATGCTCTTCTCGAACCAACGATCGCGGGCGATGCGCAGGGCTTCGGCGCTCGGGTAGACCGGGACGAACTGCGACAGGAAGGCCACGGTCTCCGCCGGTACGCTTTCGAACTCGAAGGTCACCAGGTCGACCTCGTCAGCCAGCTGGCGCAGGTGGTCCTGATCGCCGTAATCGGCTCGCAGGTGTTCGCCCAGGGCCGCGGCGCACGCGTCCGGAGCGGGGTCGAGGAAAGCGAAGTTCATCCCCAGCGGGGTGCCCGCCAGCGCCAACATGCGGCCCAGCTGGCCGCCACCGATTACACCGATCTTCATCGTCAAGAACCTCAGGCGACGCGCGGGTCTGGATTGTCCAGGACGCTGTCTGTCTGCTCAGCACGGAATTTTTTCAGCACGCTATGGAATTGCGGGTGCTTGGCGCCAAGGATGCTCGCCGACAGCAACGCGGCGTTGATCGCGCCCGCCTTGCCGATGGCCAGGGTGGCGACCGGGATGCCCGCGGGCATCTGCACGATGGAGAGCAGCGAGTCCACGCCCGAGAGCATCGACGACTGCACCGGAACGCCCAGCACCGGCAGGTGGGTCTTGGCCGCACACATGCCAGGCAAGTGCGCCGCGCCGCCGGCACCGGCGATGATCACCTCGATGCCACGCGACTCGGCTTCTTCGGCGTACTGGAACAGCAGGTCCGGGGTGCGGTGGGCGGAGACCACTTTCACCTCGTAGGGGATGCCGAGCTTTTCCAGCATATCGGCGGTGTGGCTAAGGGTGGACCAATCGGACTTGGAGCCCATGATCACGCCAACCAGTGCACTCATCGTCGTGCCTCTTCTCTCTGGGCGCCCGCGGGCGCGTCAAAAAACAACAAGCCACGCGATAGGCGTGGCTTGATTGTACAAATTATGGCCAGTGGAACCGGCCGGAGGCCGCGCAGTATACCGAAAAAGGTGAGTTAAACGCACTTTTGCCGACCATCTGTCATACAGCGTATTTCAGGCGCAAAGCGGCGGTTTTATTGACTTTGAAGTCAGTCAAACCGGACTGGAAATCCCTTGCGGCCTG
Source organism: Pseudomonas chlororaphis (assembly GCF_001921865.1). GTDB lineage: Bacteria > Pseudomonadota > Gammaproteobacteria > Pseudomonadales > Pseudomonadaceae > Aquipseudomonas > Aquipseudomonas chlororaphis_D. Next base: position 10,654 of record NZ_MSCT01000024.1, on the reverse strand, counting down.
ACCTGCTCCTTGTAGCCGCTGCCGCAGGCTGCGAACGACGGCGCAGCCGGCGGCAGCGGCTACAGGGTCATGGGTTGCTGGTGCTTTGTGCCGCGCCGCCTTCGAGCTTGCGCCACAACAACCGGACGTTGGCCTTGCGCACCAGGGCGCAGCGGTACAGGCGGATTTCCAGCGGCACATGCCATTGCGCGCCGCCGCAGACCACCAGCTCGCCGCGGGCCAATTCGGCGCGCACGCTCAGGTGCGGCACCCAGGCAATCCCCAGGCCTTCCAGGGCCATGCTCTTGAGGCTGTCGGCCATGGCGGTTTCATACACCGTGGTAAAGCGCAGGTTGCGCTGGCGCAGCAGTTGGTTCACCGAACGCCCGAGAAAGGCCCCGGCGCTGTACGCCAGCAGCGGTACGCTGGCCTCGCCCTCGAGGTCGAACAGCGGTTTGCCGGCGGCGTCCGCCGCGCAGATCGGCAGCATCTCGGTGTGCCCCAGGTGCAGCGAAGGGAAGATCTCCGGGTCCATCTGCATCGCCGAGTCCGGGTCGTAGAAGGCCAGCATCAGGTCGCAGCCGCCTTCGCGCAGGGCGTGCACCGCGTCGCCAACGTTGGTCGCCACCAGCCGCGTGGCGATGTTCAAGCCCTCGTTGCGCAGTTGCGCGATCCAGCGCGGGAAGAAGCCCAGGGCCAGGGAGTGCGCCGCGGCGACCTGCATCACTTCGCCCTGCCCGCCTTCAAGGTGATGCAAATGCCGCAGCACTTCGCCCAACTGCTCGACCACCGTGCGCGCGGTCACCAGGAACAACTGCCCCGCCGCCGTCAGTTCGATCGGCGTGCGCGAACGGTTGACCAGGGTCAGCCCCAACGCCGCTTCCAGGCTGCGGATCCGCCGGCTGAAGGCCGGCTGGGTCACGAAGCGCCGTTCGGCGGCCTGCGAGAAGCTGCGGGTGGCGGCCAGGGCACTGAAGTCCTCGAGCCATTTGCTTTCCAGATTCATCACGTCCTCCAGGGGGCGCACCATTTTAGGTCACACGTTTGCCGCGCAAGCGGCGTCACACGGACATTATGCCGTTTATGCATAGGGCAGTGTTTAACAGCATTGGCCCAAATTTTCCCACAGGCCTAGGATTCGCAGCGTTCCGGCACAGACCGGGTCCATATCGAGATGATTTCTATCATGTCCTCCGCTGCATCTTTCCGCACAGAAAAAGACCTGCTTGGCGTACTCGAAGTACCGGCTCAAGCGTATTACGGCATCCAGACCCTGCGAGCGGTGACCAACTTCCGTCTCTCCGGCGTTCCGATTTCGCATTACCCGAAGCTGGTCGTCGGTCTGGCAATGGTCAAGCAGGCAGCTGCTGACGCCAACCGCGAGCTGGGTCACCTCAGCGAAGCCAAGCACGCTGCCATCAGCGAAGCCTGTGCCCGTCTGATCCGCGGCGATTTCCACGAAGAGTTCGTGGTGGACATGATTCAAGGTGGCGCCGGTACCTCCACCAACATGAATGCCAACGAAGTGATCGCCAACATTGCCCTCGAGGCGATGGGTCACCAGAAAGGCGAATACCAGTACCTGCACCCGAACAACGACGTGAACATGGCGCAGTCGACCAACGACGCCTACCCGACCGCGATCCGCCTGGGTCTGCTGCTGGGCCACGACGCGCTGCTGGCCAGCCTCGACAGCCTGATCCAGTCGTTCGCCGCCAAGGGCGAGGAATTCAGCCACGTCCTGAAGATGGGCCGTACCCAGCTGCAAGACGCCGTGCCGATGACCCTGGGCCAGGAGTTCAAGGCCTTCGCCACCACCCTCGGCGAAGACCTGGCCCGCCTGAAGACCCTGGCGCCGGAAGTGCTGACCGAAGTCAACCTGGGCGGCACCGCCATCGGTACCGGCATCAACGCCGACCCGCGCTACCAGGCCCTGGCCGTACAACGCCTGGCCACCATCAGCGGCCAGCCGCTGGTACCGGCCGCCGACCTGATCGAAGCCACCTCCGACATGGGCGCCTTCGTGCTGTTCTCCGGCATGCTCAAGCGCACCGCGGTCAAGCTGTCGAAGATCTGCAACGACCTGCGCCTGCTGTCCAGCGGCCCGCGCACCGGGATCAACGAGATCAACCTGCCGGCCCGCCAGCCAGGCAGCTCGATCATGCCCGGCAAGGTCAACCCGGTGATCCCGGAAGCGGTCAACCAGGTGGCGTTCCAGATCATCGGCAACGACCTGGCCCTGACCATCGCGGCCGAAGGCGGCCAGCTGCAACTGAACGTGATGGAGCCGCTGATCGCCTTCAAGATCTTCGACTCGATCCGCCTGCTGCAACGCGCCATGGACATGCTGCGCGAGCACTGCATCACCGGCATCACCGCCAACGAGCAGCGCTGCCGCGAACTGGTCGAGCACTCGATCGGCCTGGTCACCGCGCTGAACCCGTACATCGGTTATGAAAACGCCACCCGTATCGCCCGCATCGCGCTGGAAAGCGGCCGCGGCGTGCTGGAGCTGGTGCGCGAAGAAGGCTTGCTCGACGAAGCCATGCTCGCCGACATCCTGCGTCCGGAAAACATGATTGCCCCGCGTCTGGTCCCGCTCAAAGCCTGACCAACGCCCGCCCTGGCGACAGGGCAACGCTCACCAGGTCGAGGGACTAGACACCTCTCACCTTTTGAGGGCTTGGAGATTCGTCTCCAGGCCCTTTTTTTTGCCTGCCGTTCCCAACTCCCCGCCTTGGCCGATTGCTTCTATATAAAGAGCGCCGAAACTTCCGAGCCGCACGTTTTATATATAAAACAAATAAGCCTGTTATCGCCCTTTGGCGTTACCTGAAACAGCCCCAACTTCTTGCAACTTCCCAGGCCATGCCCGGGCAGTGTGCAAATTCGTGCCAGATAAGAAACCGTGTTTCATATATAAAACATTGCATTTTCAACTAACTGCTCTTAACCGATTAATACATAAGGACTTTTTGACAAAAACAACCGTGCTTAAAGCACTGGCATTGTTCATGCACTAAACGGCGTATCACCTATAAAACAGACCAGAGAACCTTCCCAATGGCTGTGAAAGAGATGTACGCCGTCGCCCCGCAATGGAATAAGCCCGCTCCCAAGGAAGATCTGGAGCCGACTGAAATCGAGTTTCGCAATGTCGGCAAATGTTTCCCGGCCAAGGGCCAGTCCTCGGCGCCGTTCGCGATTCGCGAGGTGAATTTCAAGATCCGCCGGGGCGAAGTGGTCTCGATCATCGGCCCCTCCGGTTGCGGCAAGAGCACTATCCTCAATATGGGTTCCGGCCTGTACCGCCCCAGCGAAGGCGAAGTGTTCGTCGGCGGCGAGCCGGTCACCGGGCCGGTGCCGCAGGTCGCCTTCATGCTGCAAAAGGACCTGCTGATGCCCTGGCGCAGCATCCGCCGCAACGTCGAGCTGGGGCTGGAGATCCAGGGCGTGGCCGCCGCGACCCGCCAGGCGGTGGCGAACGACCTGCTCGAACGCTGCCACCTCAAGGGCTTCGCCGATCACTACCCGTTCCAGCTGTCCGGCGGCATGCGCCAACGCGCGGCCCTGGCCCGCACCCTGGCCATCGACCCGCAGGTGCTGTTCCTCGACGAGCCGTTTTCCGCCCTCGACGCCCAGACCAAGATGATCCTGCAACAGGACATGGCGCGGATGCTGTTCGACGAAAAGAAAACCGCCCTGTTCATCACCCACGACCTGATCGAGGGCATCGCCATGTCCGACCGGTTGCTGGTCATGAGCGCCCGCCCCGGCACCATCATCGAAGAAATCAGCATCGACCTGCCGTTTCGCGACAACCCGCTGGAGCGCCGCAAGCTGCCGGAAATCGGCCCGCTGGTGGGCCGCCTGATGGAGTTGCTGCAAGTCGGCGCGGACACCGAACTGCATTGATCACCGCCCTCGCGGCCCCCTAACCGATTCAGGAGTCCCCATGCTCAAGTCTCTGTTCCACCACCTTTGCGCCGTCAGCCTGGGCCTCGGCCTGGCCGGCGTCGCCCAGGCGCAGCCGACCGATGTCACCTACCTGCTGCCGGCGCCGCCCAACTCGCCGGCATTCGCGCCCTGGATCATCGCCAAGGAGAAGGGTTACTACGCCGCCCAGGACCTGAACCTGACCTTTATCGCCGCCAAGGGCGGTGTCGACGTGGCCAAGCAGATCGGTGCCGGCAACGCCCTGCTCGGCGGCGCCATCGGCGACACGCCGATCGTGGTCCGGGCCAATGGCATCCCGGTGCGCGCCGTGGCCGTGCTGGGCGCGGGCGGGGTGACCATGATCGCCACCAATGCCCGCGAGAACATCGGCTCCATCGCCGACCTCAAGGGCAAGACCCTGACGGTGATGTCCTATTCCGACACCACCTACTACGCCCTGCTCGCCTCGCTGCGCAAAGCCGGCCTGGGCAAGAACGACGTGAATATCCAGGCCGCCGGCCCCGCCGGGGTCTGGCAGCTGTTCTCGGCCGACAAGGCCCAGGCCATGGCCGGCGTGCCGGACTGGGTGGTCAACGCCGAAGAGGCCGGGGTGCCGATCAAGCTGATTCCCCAGGCGCAGATTTTCGACAGCATGGCCCAGGCGATCCTCGCCTCCGACGACGCCATCAAGAATCAGCCCAAGGTCGTGCGCGGCGTGGTCCAGGCCACCCTGCAAGGCATGCGCGACATCATCCAGGACCCGCGCGCCGCCGCGGTGACCTTCGCCAAGGCGGTACCGGCCTACGCCGGCAAGGAAGACTCGCTGGAGAAGGTCTTCAAGCTCTACGTCGAGCACGTCTACACCAACCAGGGCGTGCTCGGCCGCATCGACCCGCAGCGCCTGGACAAGGTCCGCCAGTTCTACGTCAGCGAAGGCATCGTCAGCCAGGAGCCCAAGCTCGAAGACCTGTTCACCAACCAGTTCGTCGACAACCCGGTCGCCGCGCAATGAGCCACCGGGACCACAAGGTACGCACACGATGAAAAGCCTGAATCACTCCATGCTCGGCAGCGCCGCGCTGCTGGTCCTGTTCCTGGTGCTCTGGCAATGGGGCCCGGGGCTGCTCGGCATGCCCGAATTCGTCATGCCGCAGCTGAGCCGCGTCGCCCAGGAAAGCCTGGTGATGTGGCACAGCGGCGGCCTGGCGCAGCACACCCTGATCACCGCGCTGGAGATCGTCGTCGGCTTCGGTCTCGGCGCCCTGCTGGGGGTGGCGATCGGGGTCTCGCTGGGCCTGTCGCCCGCCGCCGAAGCCATGTTGTCGCCGTACATCCTGGCCTTGCAGATCGCCCCGAAAGTCGCCTTCGCGCCGCTGTTCGTGATGTGGCTGGGCTACACCATCTACCCGAAGATCCTGATCGCCATCCTGATCGTGTTCTTCCCGGTGATGATCAACGTGCTCTCGGCGATCCGCACCGTCGACCCGGACATGATCAACCTGGTGCGCACCATGAACGCCAGCCGCTGGCAGATCTTCCGCCTGGTGGAGTTTCCCTCGGCCATGGCCGCCCTGTTCTCCGGCTTGCGCATCGCCTCGACCCTGGCGGTGATCGGCGTCACCGTCGGCGAGCTGGTCGGCGGTAACCAGGGCCTGGGCTTCCTGCTGGTGGACGCCGAGGGCCAGGGCAACACCGCCGGGGTGTTCGTCGCCATCGTCATGCTCACCCTGATCGGGGTGATCGCCTACGGCGCCGTGGTCTGGGCGGAAAAACGCGTCCTGCACTACCTGCCCAAAGCCATGTTGAGCACCCAATGATGAACAGCCAGAACCTCTTGCTCGAAGGTCGCCGGGTGCTGGTCACCGGCGGCGCCCGCGGCCTGGGCTACGCCTTCGCCCAGGCCATCGGCCGGGCCGGCGCCCGGGTGGCGATCGCCGACGTGCTCGAAGAGCGCGTGCAGCAGGCCGCCGGCGAACTGCGGGCCCAGGGCCTGGACGTCCAGGCCCTGGGCCTCGACCTCGCCCAGCCGGCCTCCATCGACGCCTGCGTCGCGGGCGCCGTGGGCCTGCTCGGCGGCCTCGACGGCCTGGTGAACAACGCCTCGATCACCAACTCCGGCGGCAAGGGCTGCGAAGAACTGAGCATCGACACCTGGGACCAGGTGATGCAGGTCAACGTGCGCGGCACCTGGCTGATGACCACCGCCTGCCTGCCGGCCCTGCGCGCCAGCGGCCGCGGCGCCATCGTCAACCTGGCCTCCGACACCCCGCTGTGGGGCGCGCCGAACCTGTTGGCCTACGTCGCCAGCAAGGGCGCGATCATCGCCATGACCCGCAGCCTGGCCCGCGAGCTGGGCGCCGACAACATCACGGTCAATGCCATCGCCCCCGGCCTGGTGCTGGTGGAAGCCACCGCCTACGTGCCCGAGGCCCGCCACCGCTTGTACAACGACCAGCGGGCCATCCAGCGCCCGCAACTGCCCGAAGACGTCAGCGGCGCCGTGCTGTTCGCGCTGTCCGACCTTGCCCGCTTCATCACTGGACAAACCCTGCCGGTCAACGGCGGGTTCGTCATGCCTTGATCTGGAGACTGCCATGACCGATCTATCCGCCCAAAACGACGCCCCGAAAAGCTGGGAGCGGCCTGCCGGCGCCAGCCTGGAAAGCTGGATGAACACCCGCATCGCCCGCTACCAGACGCGCAAGTACGACTGGGACGCGCTGAAGTTCCAGGCCGACTACGACCCGAAATTCCGCCGCGCGCAAATGCGCTACATCGGCACCGGCGGCACCGGCGTCAGCAGCGACATGAACACCATCCCGTCGGAGCACTTCACCTTCTCCACCATGGTCATCCCGGCCGGCCACGAAGGCCCGCCGCACCTGCACATCGACGTCGAGGAAGTGTTCTTCGTGCTGCGCGGCAAGCTCAAGGTGGTGCTGGAAAAGGACGGCGAACGCTTCGAGACCGTCCTCACCGACCGCGACGTGATTTCCGTGCCGCCGGGGGTGTACCGCGAAGAGATCAACATCGGCGACGAAGACGCGCTGATGTGCGTGATGCTCGGCGCGAAAAAGCCGATCACCCCGACCTACCCGCCAGAGCACCCTCTGGCCTCGATCAAGCGCGGATAAGCCCATGTTGCCTGGCCTCTCTCACGCCGCGCCGGCGGCGACCCTCGAAGCCCGACTGGACCGCGACTTCGCCCAGCGCCGGGTGCCCGTGGCCGGGGGCCAGCAGGCCCTGCGCGAATGCGGCGCGGGGCCGGCGATCGTGTTGCTGCACGGCATCGGCTCCGGGGCGGCGTCCTGGCTGCAAGTGGCCGGGCAACTGGCCTCGCAGGCGCGGGTCATCGCCTGGGACGCGCCCGGCTACGGCGACTCCAGCCCGCTGGAGTCCCCCGCGCCCAAGGCCGAGCAGTACGCCGCGCGCCTGGTGCAGATGCTCGACGCGCTGGAGGTCGAGCGATGCGTGCTGGTGGGGCATTCCCTCGGTGCGTTGCCGGCGATGGCTTTCGCCCGCAGCGCCCAGGCACACCGCGTGAGCCGCCTGCTGCTGATCAGCCCGGCCCGCGGTTATGGCGCCCCGGAACGCGCCGGGCAACGCCAGCAGGTGCGCCAGCAACGCCTGGAGAACCTCGACCGCCTGGGCATCGCCGGCCTGGCCGAACAGCGCAGCGCCCACATGCTGTCGTCCAACGCCAGCGCGCAGGCCCTGGCCTGGGTGCGCTGGAACATGGCGCGGCTCGACCCCGGCGGCTACCGCCAGGCCATCGAGTTGCTGTGCGGCGACGACCTGCTGCGCCACGGCCGCCCCGCCATGCCCTGCGAAGTGCATTGCGGCGAAGCCGACCGCATCACCCCGGCCGAGGCCTGCCTGACCCTGGCCAAGGCCCTGGGCGCCCGCTTCGACCTGATCGCCGACGCGGGCCACGCCAGCCCCATCGAACAACCGCTGGTGGTCGCGGGCCGCCTGGCCTTTGCCATCAAAGAATCCCTGACAGGTAGAACCCTATGAACGATTCCGATCTGCTGAAGGACGCTCAGGACAAATACATAGTGCCGGGCCTGGAACGCGGCCTGTTGCTGCTCTGCGAGTTCAGCCGGCGCAACCGCACCCTGACCGCGCCGGAACTGGCACGCCGCCTGGCCCTGCCGCGCTCGACTATTTTCCGCCTGCTCACCACCCTGGAAACCATGGGTTTCGTCACCCGCAGCGGCAACGAGTACCGCCTCGGCATGTCGGTGCTGCGCCTGGGCTTCGAGTACCTCGCGTCGCTGGAGTTGACCGAGCTCGGCCAACCGCTGCTGGCACGCTTGTGCGACCGCCTCAACTACCCAAGCAACCTGGTGGTGCGCGACGGCCGCTCGATCGTCTACGTGGCCAAGGTCTCGCCGCCCTCGGTGTTCTCCAACGCGGTCAACGTCGGCACCCGCCTGCCGGCCCACGCCACGGTGCTCGGGCGCATCCTCCTGGAAGACCTGTCGCTGGCCGAACTGCGCGAGCTGTACCCCGAAGAGCACTTGGAACAGCACTCCCACAGCACACCGAAAACCGTGCTGGAGCTGTTCGACATGGTCCAGGCCGACCGCCAGCGCGGGTTCGTCAGCGGCGAAGGTTTCTTCGAGTCGGCGATCTCCACGGTGGCCGCCCCGGTGCGCGACCAGAGCGGGCGCATCGCCGCCGCCCTGGGCGTGACCATCCCCACCACGCAGATCGGCCACGTCAATTTCGAGGAGCTGCTGTCGCAGGTGCGCCGCAGCGCCGACGAGCTGTCGCGCCTGCTCAACTACAACGGCGTGGCCCACGACGGGCAATCCCGCGTCACCGCCTTGATGAGGGATTGAGATGAGCCTTTATCAACTCCAGGGCCGTACCGCGATCGTCACCGGCGGCTCCTCGGGCATCGGCCTGGCCTGCGTCGAGCTGCTGCTGGAAGCCGGCGCCGCCGTGGCCTTCTGCGGACGCGACGGCGAACGCCTGCGCAGCGCCGAAGCCGGGCTGCGCCAACGCTTCCCAGAAGCGCGGCTGCTGGCCCAGGCGTGCGACGTGCTCGACGCCGAATCGGTAAACGCCTTCGCCGCCGCCAGCCAGGCCGCGCTCGGCGCCGCCAGCGTGCTGATCAACAACGCCGGGCAGGGCCGGGTCTCGACCTTCGCCGACACCAGCGACGCGGCCTGGACCGAAGAGCTGAACCTGAAATTCTTCTCGGTGATCAACCCGGTCCGCGCCTTCAAGGCCCAGCTGCAAAGCCAGGCCGAGGCCGCCATCGTCTGCGTCAACTCGCTGCTGGCCAGCCAGCCGGAGCCGCACATGGTCGCCACCTCGGCCGCCCGCGCCGGGATCAAGAACCTGGTGCGCTCGATGGCCACCGAGTTCGCCCCGCAGGGCATCCGGGTCAACGGCATCCTCATCGGCCTGGTGGAGTCCGGGCAATGGCGCCGGCGCTTCGAGGCCCGCGAAGAACGCGACCTCGACTGGGCGCAATGGACCGCCCGCCTGGCCCAACAAAAACACATTCCCCTTGGGCGCCTGGGCCTGCCGCTGGAAGCGGCCCGCGCGATCCTGTTCCTGGCCTCGCCTCTGTCGGCTTACACCACAGGCAGCCATATCGATGTATCCGGAGGCCTGTCCCGCCATGCGTAACGAAAACACTGTCACCGTGGGCGCTGCCATCACCGCCTTTCTCGAACAATGCGAGGTCAAGGCCGCGTTCGGCGTGATCTCGATCCACAACATGCCGATCCTCGATGCCTTCGCCGTACGCGGCAATATCCGCTTCGTCATGGCCCGCGGCGAGGCCGGCGCGGCCAACATGGCCGACGCCTATGCCCGCACCACCGGCGGCCTGGGCGTGTGCCTGACCTCCACCGGCACCGCGGCCGGCAACGCCGCCGGGGCCATGGTCGAGGCGCAGACCGCCGGCACCCCGCTGTTGCACATCACCGGGCAGATCGAAACGCCGTACCTCGACCAGGAACTGGCCTACATCCACGAAGCCCGCGACCAGCTGAACATGCTCAAGGCGGTGTCCAAGGCCGCGTTCCGCGTGCGCAGCGTCGAGACCGCCATCAGCACCCTGAAGCTCGCGGTGCAGACTGCCCTGACCGCGCCGACCGGCCCGGTCAGCGTGGAAATCCCGATCGACATCCAGTCCACATTCATTCCGATGCCCACCGACCTGTCGCCGCTGCCGATCCCGGTCGCGGTGCCGGCGCCAGAGGCCCTGGACCTGGTCGCCGAACGCCTGGCCGGGGCCAAGCGCCCGCTGCTCTGGCTCGGCGGCGGCGCGCGGCACGCCGGGGCGCAGGTCAAGCGCCTGCTGGCCATGGGCGTGGGGGTCATCACCTCGACCCAGGGCCGCGGCGTGGTCAACGAAGACGACGAGCGTTGCCTCGGCGCCTTCTCGCAGAACAAGCGGGTCGAGCAGTTCCTGCAAACCTGCGATGCACTGCTGATCGCCGGCTCGCGCCTGCGCAGCAACGAAACCTTCAAGTACGCCCTGAAGCTGCCGCAGAACACCCTGCGCATCGACGCCAACCCGGCCGTCGAAGGCCGCGGCTACGCCAGCGAACTGTTTATCTGCGGCGACGCCGCGCTGGCCCTGGACGGCCTGGCCGACCGCCTCGAAGGCCGCCTGCGGACCGACCCGGACTTCCTCGCCGAACTCAAGGCGGTCCGCGAACAATCGCGCAGTCAGCTGGTGGCTGACCTGGGGCCGTACTCGGCGATGGTCGAG
>NZ_MSCT01000023.1 GCF_001921865.1 Pseudomonas chlororaphis | reverse complement strand
ACGCCGTGCAGGGCGCGCACCAGGCGTTCCTGCACAGCGGCTGGGCCCAGCGCAAACCCCACGAGCGGGCGGCCGTGCTGTACCGCATCGCCGAGCTGATCCGCCAGCACGGCGAAGAGCTGGCCCAGTTGCAACGCCAGGACAACGGCAAGCCGATCAACGAAACCCGCGCCCTGGTGGCCAGCGCCGCCGGCACCTTCCAGTTCTTCGCCGCGGCCTGCGAAACCCTGGAGGAAACCATCACCCCGTCGCGCGGCGATTTCGTCAGCATGAGCGTCTACGAGCCGATGGGCGTGGTCGCCGCGATCACCCCGTGGAACTCGCCGATCGCCAGCGAGGCGCAGAAAGTCGCGCCGGCCCTGGCGGCGGGCAACGCGGTGGTGATCAAACCGGCGGAAATCACCCCGCTGCTGGCCCTGCGCCTGGCCCGCCTGTGCATCGATGCCGGGCTGCCCAAGGGCCTGATCAGCGTGCTGCCCGGCAAGGGTTCGCTGCTGGGCGACGCCCTGACCCGTCACCCGCTGGTCAAGCGCGTGTCGTTCACCGGCGGCACCCGCACCGGCAAGCACATCGCCCATATCGCCGCCGACAAGATGATGCCGGTGTCCCTGGAGCTGGGCGGCAAGTCACCGACCATCGTCCTCGACGACGCCGACCTCGACCACGCCGTGGCCGGGGTGCTGTACGGCATCTTCAGCTCCTCGGGCGAGGCCTGCATCGCCGGCTCGCGGCTGTTCGTCGCCCGCGCCCTGTACGAGCCGTTCATGCAGCGCCTGGTGGCGGCCGCGGCCAACCTGCGGGTGGGCGACCCGGCCGACGAAAGCACCCAGATGGGCCCGCTGATCAGCGCCGGCCATCGCGAATCGGTGGAGCGCTACGTGGCCCTCGGCCTGGCCGAAGGCGGCCGCCTGCGCCTGGGCGGGCAACGCCCGAGCGGCGCGCTCTACGACCAGGGCTACTACTACCCGCCGACCATCCTCGAAGGCCTGCACAACGGCCAGCAGGTGTGCCAGGAAGAAATCTTCGGCCCCGTACTGGTGGCCATGCCGTTCGACGACGAAGCGCAGTTGCTGGAGCAGGCCAACGACAGCCTGTACGCCCTCGCCGCCGGGATCTGGAGCCGCGACTACAAGCGCGCCTGGGCCCTGGGCCGGCGCCTGCAGGCCGGCACGGTGTGGATCAACACCTACAAGCAGTTCTCGATTTCCACGCCTTTCGGCGGTTGGCGCGACAGCGGCCTGGGCCGCGAAAAAGGCCGCCTGGGGATCCTGCAATACATGGAACAGAAGAGCCTCTACTGGGGCATGAACCAACAGCCGCTGGCCTGGGCCGGTGTGCCACACGAGGTAGCGTCATGAGCGTGTTAGGCATCGATGAAGTCACCTATGGCGTCGAGGACCTCGACACCTGCGTGCGTTTTTTCAGCGACTGGGGCCTCAAGCAAGTCAGCGCACAACCGGACGAGGCGGTATTCGAAACCCTCAACGGTTGCCGGGTGGTCCTCGCCGACCTGAACAAGCCCGGCCTGCCGCCCGCCATCGAGGCCGGCAGCACCGTGCGCGAAGTGGTCTGGGGCGTGGCCAGCGCGGCGGACCTGGCGCTCTACCGCCAGCGCATCGCCCACGACCCGGGCTTCGTCGAGGCCGACGGGCGCATCGGCTGCACCGACCCCAACGGCCTGGCGATCCGCCTGCAAGTGACCCGCAAGCGCGAGATCGAGGTCGAGTGCAGCGGCCACAACACCTGGCAGACCAAGGGCCGGATCAACAAGCCGGCGCCCGTCTACGAGCGCGCGACGCCGATCGAAGTCGGTCACGTGGTGTTTTTCGTCAAGGACGTGAACGCCTGCGAAGCCTTCTACCACGAGCGTTTCGGCTTCCAGGCCTCGGACCGCTACCCGAACCGCGGGGCGTTCTTGCGCACCGCCGAGGAAGGCGGCCACCACGACCTGTTCATGCTGCAACTGCCGGCGCCGCGGGCCGGGCTGAACCATGTAGCGTTCACCGTGCGCGACGTGCACGAAGTGTTCGGCGGCGGCATGCACATCTCCCGCAGCGGCTGGGCCACCGAGATCGGCCCGGGGCGGCACCCGGTGTCCTCGGCGTTCTTCTGGTACTTCAAGAACCCCGCCGGCGCGCTGGTGGAGTACTACGCCGATGAAGACCAGCTGACCGGCGAATGGCAGCCGCGCACCTTCGAGCCGGGGCCCACGGTGTTCGCCGAATGGGCCATCGCCGGCGGCATCGACGGCCACACCCGGCGCCAGCAACACGTCGAGGCGCCGCAAGGCAAGTTCCTCACCGACAAACCGAAACCCTGAGCAGGAGTCGCCCATGTCTTCCCTGAACATCGCCATCGCCGGTGCCGGTATCGGCGGCCTGACCGCCGCCATCGCCCTGCACCGCGCCGGCCACCGGGTCACCGTCTTCGAGCAGTCCAAGGCCTTCCTGCGGGTCGGCGCCGACATCAACCTGACCCCCAACGCGGTGCGTGCGCTGGACGGCCTGGGCATAGGCGCCGCGGTGCGGATCCCCGCGGCCCGGCCGACCCACCGCATCAGCCGGATGTGGGACAGCGGCGCGCAGACCTCGTGCCTGGAAATGGCCGACGCCGCCGAGCGCCAGTACGGCGCGCCGCAACTGACCATTCACCGCGCCGACCTGCTGGCCGCCCTGGCCGAGGTGTTCCCGCTGGAACAGGTGCGCTTCGCCAAGCGCGCCGAACGGGTGGCGCAGGACGACGACGGCATCGAGCTGCACTTCAAGGACGGCAGCCGGCATCGCTGCGATGTATTGATCGGCGCCGACGGCATTCATTCGGTGGTGCGCAGCGCGCTGTTCGGCGAAGAGCATCCGCGCTTCACCGGGGTGGTGGCCTACCGCGCGGTGGTGCCGGCCGAACGCGTGGCCCAGGTGCCGAATATCCAGGCCTTCACCAAATGGTGGGGCCCCAACCCGCAGAGCCAGATCGTCACCTTCCCGCTGAACCAGGGTAAGGACATCTTCATTTTCGCCACCACCGCCCAGGACAGCTGGCACGAGGAATCCTGGACCGGCGCCGGCGATGCCGAGGAACTGCGCAGCCACTACCGGGACTTCCACCCGGACGCCCGCGCCCTGCTCGACGCCTGCACCGAGGTGCTCAAGACCGCGCTGTACGAGCGCGACCCGCTGCCGTTCTGGTCCAAGGGCGCGATCACCCTGCTGGGCGACGCCTGCCACCCGATGATGCCGTTCATGGCCCAGGGCGCCGGCCAGGCCATCGAGGACGCGGTGGTGCTCGCCCGTTTCCTGCAAGACCTCGACAGCCCGGCTGCGGTCGCCGCGGCCTTGCAGGCCTACCAGCAGGCGCGCCTGGAACGCACCAGCCGGATCCAGGTCGGCTCGCGGGGCAACCAGTGGCTCAAGGACGGCGGCAACGCCGACTGGGTCTACGGCTACGACGCCTGGGCCGTGCCCACCGACGACGCGGCCTGAACATGAACGAGACCTTGCTGGTGACCGTGCTGCTCAAGCACGACCAATCGAAAAACCTGGAAGACATCCAGCGCCACATGAAGCAGCAGGACTGGTGGGAGCGCTTCCCACCGCAAGGCGTCGAGCTGGTGTCGTGGACCGTGGCCATGGGCCTGGGCCAGATCGTCACCCTGCGCTTGCCGCCGAGCCTGCTGCCAGCCCTCAACGTCGAGCTCGAACGCTCGGCCTGGGGCGTGTTCAGCACTGAGGTCTTCCCCACCTACGACTTTATCCCCGTGCGCGAAACGATCCGCGAACGGGTACGCAACGGAGGTCAATGAGATGAGCACCCACGAACGATTCCTCGAGCCCCATCAGGCGCGCAAACGGCCCAACACCCAGTTCGAGGAGTTGCTGGGCGACTCCATCGAGCGCGCGTTCGGCAACGGCGTGAGCGAGCTGCCCGCCCTGCTCGCCCACCTCAACCTGGCCGGGCCGCCCTGCCCGCTGACCAGCGGCGAGTGGACCGCGGATGCCTACCAAACCCTGATGGCCCGGCTGGGCGAATGACCCGGCAGAAGGAATAAAACAATGACTATGCAATTGACCGTCGACCCTGTTGAACAGCACCTGGCCAATGGCCTCAAGGACCTCTGGTTCCCGGTATTGCCCTCGGACCTCTTGGGTGAAAAACCGGTTTCGGTGCGCCGCCTGGGCTACAAGATCGCCCTGTGGCGCGACAACGATGGCCGCGTCCACGCCCTGGAGGACCATTGCCCGCACCGCGGCGCGCCGCTGTCCCAGGGGCCGGTGCTGGGCGATCGCCTGCAATGCCCTTACCACGGCGTCGAAGTGCGCTGCGACGGTACCGTGACCAAGGTCCCCGGCAGCCCCGGCTGCAAGCTCGAAGGCAGCCGGCCGACGCGGATGTTCCACACCCGCGAAGCCGCCGGCGCGATCTTCCTGTTCAACGCCACCGACCCGCACCTGCAAACCCCGCCGGAGCTGGTGCTGCCGGAGCAACTGACCTCCCCCGAATGGAGCAGCTTCGTCTGCTACACCGAGTGGAAGGGCGACTACCGCTACGTGCTCGACAACGTCATGGACCCGATGCACGGCACCTACCTGCACAAGATGTCGCACTCGATGAGCGAAGGCGAAGCCACCGCCAAGTTCGTCACCCGCGACACCGACCAGGGCTTCTTCTTCGAGAAGGAAGGCCAGCGCGGGGTGAACTTCGACTGGACCGAATTCCTCGACAACGGTTGCCACTGGCTGCGCCTGGAAATCCCCTACCCGAAAACCGGCGGCCCCGGCGGCAACTTCACCATCATCGGCAGCTACACCCCGAGCAGCCGCTCGCTGGCGGCGGTGTTCCACTGGCGCTGCCGGCCGCTGACCGGCTGGCAGCGCGACACCTGGCGTTTCCTCTACAAGAACCGCCTGGAAGCGCGGCACTGGGCGGTGCTGGAGCAGGACCGGGTGCTGCTGGAGTTCATGGAGCCGGACGCCAACCAGCGCGAGAACCTCTACCAGCACGACCTGGGCGTGGTGCGGCTGCGGCGCTACCTGAAAAACGCCGCCAAGGCCCAGCTCGAACTGATCGAAGCGAAGCAACTGCCATGAGCCAGACCGTGCAACGGGTACGCAGCGCCGCTGTGGCCGAGCCGGCCGGCGCCAGCTGGTCCAACGCCCTGGTGGTCGGCCGCGAGGTGCTGTTGTCCGGCATGACCGCGCACCCCGCCACCCGCGAGGCCGCGCAAGCCGGCACGGCCCTGGACGGCTACGCCCAGACCATGCTGGTGCTGGGCAAGATCCAGGCCCTGGTGGAAGCCGCCGGCGGCCATATCGGCAATATCTGCCGGCTGACGGTGTACCTCACCGACATGGCCGACAAGGACCAGGTAGGCCGCGCCCGGCGTCATTTCTTCGCCGGGCAGGCGCTGTTCCCGACCTCCACCCTGGTGGAAGTCAGCGCCTTGGTGTTTCCCGAACTACGGGTCGAGATCGAGGCCGACGCCCGGCTCGATGTCGACCTGCGTACCGTCATTGAGGTGAACGATGTCTAAACCTTCCCTCCTCACCGCCCGCGTGCACACCCTGCGCTACGAAGCCGAGGGCATCGTCAGCGTCGAGCTGCGGCCCTTGGGCGATACCGTACTGCCGCCGTTCGACGCCGGCTCGCACATCGACCTGCACCTGGCCAACGGCCTGGTGCGCAGTTACTCGCTGCTCAACTCGCCGAGCGACCGGGGCCGTTACGTGGTCGGCATCCTGCGCGACCGCAACAGCCGCGGCGGCTCGGAATACGTGCACAGCCAGCTGCGGGTCGGCATGTCGCTGTCGATTTCGGCGCCGCGCAACAACTTCGAGCTGGACCCGGGCGCCAGCCACAGCGTGCTGGTGGCCGGCGGCATCGGCATCACGCCGATCTACTGCATGTTCCGCCAGTTGCTGGCCCTGGGAAAATCCGCCGAGCTGATCTACTGCGCGCGCTCGCGCCAGGAAGCGGCGCTGGTGGAGGAATTGGGCGGGCTCAAGGCCCGGGTGGTCTACCACTTCAACGACGAGAAAGGCGTACCGCCGGACCTCGCCGCCTACCTTGCGGGGCAGCCCGCAGATACGCATTTCTACTGCTGCGGGCCGACGCCGATGCTCGATGCCTTCGAGGCCACTTGCGAGCGCCTGGGTTACCCCCACGCCCACATCGAACGCTTCGCCGCCGCCGAACTGCCGCCCAGCGAAGACGCCCAGAGCAGCTACAGCGTGGAGTTGAAAAAGTCCGGCAAGACCCTGTCTGTGGAGCCCGGCCTGAGCCTGCTGGACGTGCTGCTCGAAGCCGGTTGCGACATCGACCACAGCTGCCGCGAAGGGGTCTGCGGCTCCTGCGAAACCCGGGTTCTGGAAGGCGAAATCGACCACCGCGACGGCGTGTTGACCAAGGCCGAACGAGCGGCCAACCGGTCGATGATGGTCTGCGTTTCCGGCTGCAAAAGCCGGCGCCTGGTGCTGGACCTGTAGCCCCGCTACGTAATCGCCATGTAACCGTTACGTAATCCCTACGTAATCGTTGCGAGACCAACGCCCGTAGCCGCACGTAGCCGCTGCCAAGCGCAGCGCGGCTGCGTACGGCTGCGAAGCAGCCGCAACCCAGGCGATAGGTGCATCAGTCGAATCGCGCTGTCAGGTTTTGCGGCTGCTGCGCAGCCGTACGCAGCCTCGCGGGCTCGGCAGCGGCTACAAGGTTCAGGTTCAGGTTCAGGTTCAGGTTCAGGTTCAGGTTTGAGCGTGCGCATCGAAGACTTGGCCGGCAGTGATGCCGGCCTTTTTTATGGCAGTGTTTAATTGAACGTCGACACTTTCAATGCAACTGGGCAGCCTCTTTCTGTTCACTGGTAAAACAACTTCGTGCCCGTTTTCATTACGGCGTGCAATTACGACGCACCTCTAACTGGCAACTTTGTTACCCACTTCCCCCGCTGTTTCACCGGCTGCACAAAATTCCTTGTTTCCTATATAAACCATTGTTTTTGCTTGGATATTTTATTAACCGGCAAGCCCGCCGGCGCCTGGCACAGTTCCTGCTCCCTCCCCCTGTGAGTCCACAGGCCAAACGGCGTATCGCCGATAAAACAACAATAGCCAGTACTTAACCCGGCAAGACCCGCTCCCGCCGCAGTTGCCTTATCAGGCAAGCGGACGAGTGTTGCCGATCGTCAGGTAGCACCGAGTATTAAAGGTGAGGTCGAAAATGAAGAGTCATGTCTTATGTGCAGGATTGCTGTTGGTCAGTTGCGCCAGTTTCGCTGTCGAGCCCATTCCTTCCGCCGTGGTGCGGGCCAACGCCGCCAATAAGCCTTTCCCGCATATTTCCTGGCGCAGCGACGACGGCGACAGCAGCCTGGATATCGGCGGCGCGCTGCGTACCAACTACCGCGACGAACATTGGGACACCACCGAGAACAACGGTCGGTTTCTCTTCGACACTTTCCGCCTGGACGTGCAAGCCACCTACAAGAACCTCTACGGCGATATCGGCTACTGGTTCCAGGACGACGGCAAGCGCTCCATCGACCGCGGCTTCGTCGGCTACCGGCTCAATGAAAAGTCCAACCTGCAACTGGGGGCGCCGTTCAAGCCGTTCGGCCTGGAGCCTTATCCGCAATTCGGCTGGAGTTACCACATCCCGTTTTTCATGGGCTACGGCGTAAGCGCAGGCTCAGGCCTCAAGTACAGCTACAAGGATCAGGATTGGGACGTGCAACTCGGCTACTTCCCGCGCATGTTGCCCAGCGACCTGCGCTACTCGCCGGAAGTCGGGCGCTACGCCGACCTTGACGACAACGCGGTCGCCTTCACCCAGTCGCGCCAGGACAACGAGAAGCGCAACCAATTCAACGCCCGTGTGGCACGCACCTTCAGCAGCGACGATGGCTGGAAGACCGAAATCGGCGCCTCGCTGGCCACCGCCCAGCTCTACAACGCCACCACCAAGGACGACGGCGACTATTGGGCCGCGGGGGTGCACGCGATCGTCAGCAAGGGGCCGTGGTCCGTCACCACCCAGGGCATCCGCTATGAGTACGACCCCAAGAACCCGGCCGGCGTCAGCGACGACTCGGTGCTGATGGGCGGCAACGGCCTGACCCCGGCCTACCTGATCGCCGCCAAGGCCAGCATGGTCTCGCTCAACGTCGGCTACGACATCTACACACCGAAGCTCGGGCAGTTGAAGAAGATCAAGCTGTACAACGACTACAGCCGCCTGATGAAGGACAAGAGCGGCTGGGACGACTCGCAGATGTACACCGTGGGCGCGCAGTTCCTGGCCATGCCGATCATGGCCTGGGTCGACCTGACCTGGGCCCGCAACGCCAACCCCTACGGCGGCGCGGAGAACGGCAGCGGCTTCACCAACACCAGCTCGGTGGGCAGCAATGAGTGGTACTACCGGACCAACGTCAATATCGGCTACTACTTCTGAGACCAACCGCGAGCCGGCTCATCTCCCTGTAGGAGCGAGCTTGCTCGCGATGGCGGCCTGCCTGCCCCACCGCGGCGCCCGCATCGCCAGCAAGCTGGCGCCTACAAAAGCGGCCTCTGCCTGACCTGATCCACGCTCCTGCAAGAACCGATTCAGCCCCTTCCCCAACCTGCCGTTCCTCGGCTCGACGCGCTACATGCAGACGGCGAGCGCGCGCACCGGTATAGTGCGCCCCCTCTTCACGTAGGAAGCCGTCGGTAACGAGGCTCGACCTCACGGGAAACCCGAACTAATAACAACCCGCGAATTGGAACCGGGACGAACGCTCGCCCCACCTGTCGTGCTGCCCGCACGCCAGCGTGTAACCGAATGTTTCGGACCACCCAGCTTCTGCCTTTACAAAAAACAGCGAGGAATAATCCATGCTCGAAGTCATCAACGACTTCCTCTCAGGGAAAGTACTGATCGTGCTCATCGTCGGGCTCGGCAGCTACTTCACGATCCGCTCGCGTTTCGTTCAATTGCGCCATTTTTTCCATATGTTCGCGGTATTTCGCGACAGCCTGAAGGGCAACGCCGGCCAGCTCAGCTCCTTCCAGGCCCTGATGCTCAGCCTCGCCGGCCGCGTCGGCGCAGGCAACATCGCCGGCGTCGGCATCGCCGTGACCCTGGGCGGCCCGGGCGCGGTGTTCTGGATGTGGGTGACCGCACTGGTCGGCATGTCCAGCAGCTTCTTCGAATGCACCCTGGCCCAGGTCTACAAGCGCGCCGACGGCGACGGCCTGTACCGCGGCGGCCCGGCCTACTACATCCAGCACGGCCTGAAGCTCAAAGGCATGGCGGTGGTGTTCTCGATCCTGCTGCTGGTCACCTACGGCTTCGCCTTCATCGGCCTGCAGTCCTACACCGTGACGCACTCGCTGCAGAACGCCTTTGACTTCGACCCACGCCACACCGGCATCGTCCTGGCGGTGCTGCTGGCCATCACCTTCATCGGCGGCATCAAGCGCATCGCCTCGGTGTCCGACCTGCTGGTCCCGATCAAGACCCTGGCCTACATCGCCGTGACCCTGTACGTGATCGGCACCCAGATCGAACACGTGCCGGCCATGCTGGAAACCATCTTCAAGAGCGCCTTCGGCCTCGACCCGGCCTTCGGCGGCCTGCTCGGCAGCGCCATCGTCATGGGCGTGAAGCGTGGTGTGTTCGCCAACGAAGCGGGCCTGGGCAGTGCGCCGAACGTCGCCGCCGTGGCCGCCGTGAAGCACCCGGGCGCCCAGGGCGTGGTCCAGGCTTTCAGCGTGTTCCTCGACACCTTCGTGATCTGCACCTGCACCGCGCTGCTGATCCTGCTGTCGGGCTTCTACACCCCGGGCTTCGAAGGCGACGGCATCGTCCTGACCCAGAACTCGCTGGCCGCCGTGGTCGGTGACTGGGGCCGCCTGTTCGTCAGCGTCGCGCTGTCGCTGTTCGTCTTCACCTGCATCCTCTACAACTACTACCTGGGCGAGAACAGCCTGCAGTTCCTCACCCGCAACCGCGCTGCGCTGATGACGTTCCGCGGCCTGGTGCTGGCGTTGGTGGTCTGGGGTTCGATGCAGGACCTGTCGACCGTGTTCGCCTTCGCCGACATCACCATGACCTGCCTGGCCTTCGTCAACCTGATGGCCCTGGCCATGCTGTTCAAGGTCGGCCTGCGCGTGATGCGCGACTACGACGAGCAGCGCCGCGCCGGCGTCGACCAGCCGGTGTTCGACTCGCGCAAATTCGCCGATCTGGACCTGGACCTGAAGGCCTGGCCCGCCGAACCTGCGGCCCCCGCCCAGGCCGAGCCGCAAGGCGTGCCCGCAGCGCAACGCTGACGGGTGAACGGCGGGCGCATCCTCTGCGCCCGTCGGCTACAGTGCGATAAATGTGGAGCGGGCTTGCCCGTTCCCACAGGAACTCACCGTTTCGGAGAATCCCATGAACCCTTCGACCTACCCTGGCGCGCAGCACGTCATGGTGCTCTACACCGGCGGCACCATCGGCATGCAAGCCAGCGCCCACGGCCTGGCCCCGGCCTCGGGTTTCGAGGCACGGATGCGCGACTACCTGCACAGCCAGCCCGAACTGGTGGTGCCCGACTGGCGCTTTCGCGAGATGGCGCCGCTGATCGACAGCGCCAACATGACCCCCGCCTACTGGCAGCGCCTGCGCGAAGCCGTGGTCGAGGCGGTCGACCAAGGCTGCGACAGCGTGCTGGTCCTGCACGGCACCGACACCCTGGCCTACAGCGCCGCGGCCATGAGCTTCCAGCTGCTGGGCCTACACGCCCGCGTGGCGTTCACCGGCTCCATGCTGCCGGCCGGCGTGGCCGACAGCGATGCCTGGGAAAACCTCAGCGGCGCGCTGGTTGCCCTCGGCCGGGGCCTGGCCCCCGGCGTGCACCTGTATTTCCACGGCGAGCTGCTGGCGCCGACCCGCTGCGCGAAGATCCGCAGCTTCGGCCGCCACCCGTTCGCCGCGCTGCAACGCCAGGGCGGCGGCACCAAGGCCACGTCGATTCCGCCGCAGCTGGATTACCGCCAGGCCAGGCAACTGGCCAAGGTCGGCGTGTTGCCGCTGGTACCGGGGATCGCCGCCGAACAGCTCGACGCCCTGCTGGGCAGCGGCATCCAGGCGCTGGTGCTGGAGTGCTTCGGCAGCGGCACCGGGCCGAGCGACAACCCGCAGTTCCTGGCCAGCCTGCAACGGGCGCACGACCAGGGCATCGTGGTGGTCGCCATCACCCAATGCCATGAAGGCGGCGTCGAGCTGGGCATCTACGAGGCCGGCAGCCGCCTGCGCGGCGTCGGCGTGCTGTCCGGCGGCGGCATGACCCGCGAAGCGGCGTTCGGCAAGCTCAATGCCCTGCTGGGCGCCGGCCTGGACACCGCCGAAGTGCGGCGCCTGGTCGAGTTGGACCTGTGCGGCGAGCTGAGCTGACAGCGCATTCAGCGCGCTCCTGCGCAGGTTGGCATTCCCTGTAGGAGCGAGCTTGCTCGCGATAGCCGCGCAGCGGCGATTCGTCAGCCACCACGCGTCATCGTTGACGATTTTTCGCGAGCAAGCTGCGCTCCTACAGAAGAGCGGCACACCGCGCGGCATACAAATTGCTCCGTTTTCAGCTCCTTCAGGGCTGGAAACGGACATGCTACATTCCCACCTCACCACCCTCAACGCCGTCTCGCTGGTGCTCGACACCTTCAGGGACCAAGGGCTGCCCAGCGACGCGCTGCTGGCCGGCAGCGGCATCAACGCGGCCGACCTGAGCCGGGCCGACACCCGCATCACCACCAACCAGGAAATGCTGGTGTGCGCCAACGCCGTCGCGCTGCGCCACGACATCGGCCTGGAGCTGGGTCGGCGCATGCACGTTTCCAGCTACGGCATGCTCGGTTATGCCCTGCTCACCAGTGCCACCTTAGGTGACGCTTTGCGCCTGGCGCTGCGTTATCCGGCGCTGTTGGGAACACTTTTCGAGCTGAGCCTGGAAGCCGACGGCGAGCTGATCTGGCTGACCGCCGCCGACTACCGCGAAAACCCGGCGCTGGCGACCTTCAACATCGAGTTCTGCCTGGTGTCGATGAAAGTCATCTGCGACGACCTGCTGGGCCATCCGCTGCCTTTGCGCGGCGCCCGCTTCGAGTACCCCGCCCCCGACTACCAGGGCCGCTACGCCGAGCGCTTCGACTGCCCGCTGCGCTTCGACGGGCCTTCCAACGCCTTCGCCTTCGACCGGCGCTGGCTCGACCAGCCGCTGCCCCTGGCGGACGCCATCACCCACCAGGCCATGGCCGAGCGCTGCCGCAAGCAGAACACCGAATTCACCGGGCGCCAGGCCTGGCTGGGGCGCATCCGCCAGTTGCTGGCGGCGCAACTGGACGCCGCGCCGGGCCTGGAAGGCCTGGCCGAACAGATGAACTGCTCGGCGCGCACCCTGCGTCGGCACCTCAAGGACCTGGGCTGCAGCTATCAAGAACTGCTCGACGAGCTGCGCTTCGAGCGGGCCAAGCAGCTGCTGTGCGAGGACGACCTGCCGATCTACCGTATCGCCGAGGCCCTGGGCTTCAGCGAAACTGCCAGTTTTCGCCACGCCTTCGTGCGCTGGAGCGGCGTCGCCCCGAGCCAGTTCCGGCCGTGAGCCGTACCGCCACATCCCTGTAGCCGCTGCCGCAGAAGGGCCTTCAGGGGCCTCAAGAGCAACGCCTGCTGCGCAGTCGATCGCAGCCTGCGGCAGCGGCTACATGGGACGGTGTCGCCTGCGAGGGGCGAATTACGGACACATACTTTGGCCATATACATCCCCTTTTGGCCGCTCCTGCCGTTCTCCAAAGGCCCGCGCGCCGCAAGACTGTGGAACACGAAAAACAGCCTGCGGAGAACAACAAATGCTGACGATCTACTCGGACGATCACCACCTGCACCACGGCCGCTGCGAACTGATCGACGGGCAACTGATGCCCTGCTTCGAAATGCCGTCGCGCGCCGACCATGTGCTGGACCGCGTGCGCTATCGCAACCTGGGCCCGGTCGAGGCACCCAAGGACTTCGGCCTGGGGCCGATCGAGCGCGTCCACAGCCGCGCCTACCTGGACTTCTTCAAGGGCGCCTGGGACCGTTGGGCCGCCCAGGGCATCGACGGCGACCTGCTGCCCTACACCTGGCCGGCGCGCACCCTGCGCAGCGTGGTCCCCACCAGCCTGCACGGCCAGCTCGGCTACTACAGCTTCGACGGCGGCGCGCCGATCACCGCCGGCACCTGGCAAGCGGCCTATAGCGCCGCCCAGGTCGCCCTCACCGCCCAGGCGGTGATCCAGCGCGGCGCGCGCAGCGCCTTCGCCCTCTGCCGTCCGCCGGGACACCACGCCGCCGGCGACCTGATGGGCGGCTACTGCTACCTGAACAACGCAGCCATCGCCGCCCAGGCGTTCCTCGACCAGGGCCACAAGAAGGTCGCGATCCTCGACGTCGACTACCACCACGGCAACGGCACCCAGTCGATTTTCTACGAGCGCAGCGACGTGCTGTTCACCTCGATCCACGGCCACCCGGAAGCCGAATTCCCGTTCTTCCTGGGGTACGCGGACGAACTTGGCGAAGGTGCGGGCGTTGGCTTCAACTTCAACTATCCGCTACCGGCCGGCAGCGGCTGGGACCGCTGGAGCGCGGCGCTGGAACAGGCCTGCGGGGAAATCCAGCGCTACGGCGCCGACATAGTCGTGGTCTCCCTGGGCGTGGACACCTTCAAGGACGACCCGATCTCGCAGTTCAAGCTCGACAGCCCGGACTACCTGGCCATGGGCCAACGCATCGCCGCCCTGGGCACGCCGACGCTGTTCGTCATGGAAGGCGGCTACGCGGTGGCAGAAATCGGCATCAACGCCGTGAACGTTCTCGAAGGCTTTCAAAGCGGCCAGTGAAGGAAACCCGCCACATGAACAGGTTCAAGAATTACCTCGCGCCCGCGCTTTGCGCGGCGCTGCTGGGCGGTGTCGCGCACGCTGAAGAACGCACCCTGCGCGTCTACAACTGGTTCGACTACATCACCCCCAAGGCCCTGGAAGACTTCAAGGCCCAGAACAGCCAGGTCAAGCTGATCTACGACATCTTCGACACCAACGAAGCGCTGGAAGCCAAGCTGCTGACCGGCAACTCCGGCTACGACGTGGTGGTGCCGTCCAACGTGTTCCTCGCCAAGCAGATCGAAGCCGGGGTGTTCCAACCCCTGGACCGCGGCAAGCTGGCGAACTGGAACCACCTCGACCCCAAGCTGATGAAGCTGATCGAGGCCAACGACCCGGGCAACAAGTTCGCCGTGCCCTACATGTACGGCACCATCCTGATCGGCTTCAACCCCGCCAAGATCAAGGCGGCGCTGGGCGACAACGCGCCCGTGGACAGCTGGGACCTGATCTTCAAGGAAGAGAACATCAGCAAGCTCAAGCAGTGCGGCGTGGCCCTGCTCGACTCGCCGTCGGAGATCCTGCCGCTGGCCCTGCAGCACCTGGGCCTGGACCCCAACAGCCGGCAGCCGGCGGACTACGCCAAGGCCGAAGCGCTGTTGCTGAAGATCCGCCCGTACGTCACCTACTTCCACTCGTCCAAGTACATGGCCGACATCGCCAACGGCGATATCTGCGTGGCGGTCGGCTACTCGGGCAGCTTCTCCCAGGCGGCCAACCGCGCCAAGGAAGCCAGGAACGGCGTGGTGGTGGACATGCGCCTGCCCAAGGAAGGCGCGCCGATCTGGTTCGACATGCTGGCGATCCCCAAGGGCGCGAAGAACCCGGACGATGCCTACACTTTCATCAACTACTTGCTGCAACCGCAGGTAATCGCGCCGGTCAGCGACTTCGTCGGCTACCCGAACCCGAACAAGGACGCCACCGGGCTGGTCGACCCGTCGATCCGCAACAACCCCAACCTGTACCCGACCGACGCGGCGATGGGCACGCTGTACACCCTGCAACCGCTGCCGCGCGACGCGGAACGCGCGCGGACCCGGGCCTGGACCAAGATCAAGGCCGGGACCTGAGCACCCATCCCCTGTAGGAGCGAAGCTCGCTCGCGATAGCCGCGCAGCGGCGACTGGTCTGCCGCACCGCGTTATCGTTTTCGCGAGCAAGCTTCGCTCCTACAGAGGCCAGGTGCTTCAGCAGCCCGTCAGCCCTTGCGGCGCGCGCTCTTCGGCAAAGAACCACGGCCGCAGGCGCACGCCCACGCCGTTGCCGACAAAGGCCGCCACCAGCCACAGCCAGCCGTGCAGGCTGCCCGAGGCGATGCCGCTGAAATAGGCGCCGATGTTGCAGCCGTAGGCCAGGCGCGAACCGTAGCCCAGCAGCAAACCGCCGATGACCGCGGCCGCCAGCGAACGCGGGGGAATCCTCAGGTTCGGCGCGAAGCGCCCGGCCAGCCCTGCCGCCAGCAAGGCGCCGAACACGATACCGACGTCCATCACGCTGGTAATGTCCTGCCACACCGGTGCGGCCAGGGCCTTGGCGTTGGCCGCGCCCTGCCAGAACACCCAGCTGCCGACATCCACCCCCAACCCGCTGGCGACCTTGGCGCCCCACAGGGCAAACGCCGAGGTGATGCCCCAGGGCCGCCCGGCCAGCGCCAGGGTGGCGAAGTTCAGCAACGCCAGGGCGACCGCGCCCCACACCAGCGGCCAGGGCCCGCGCAGCAGCCGGCGCCAGCCTCGATGCGCGCTGTCGACCGGGGCTTGCAGCGCACCATGGCGACGCTTCTCCAGGCGCACCGTCACCCAGGCGATCAGCACAAACAGCGCAAGGCTGAGCCCCAGCGCCGGTGCCACGCCGAAGCGCTGCACGATGGACACCGGCGGCAACGACGGCAAGGCGAACCACCAGTCCACATGGTGCGTGGCGATCAACGAACCGCAGATGAAAAACGCCAAGGTCACCAGCATCCGCGCGTTGCCGCCGCCCACGGTGAACAGCGTGCCGGACGCGCAACCGCCGCCCAGCTGCATGCCGATGCCGAAGATGAAGGCGCCGACAATCACCGAGACCCCGGCCGGCGCCACCAGCCCGGTGACGGGCGAACCGAACAGCGAACCCGCCCCCAGGGCCGGGAAGAACAGCAGCACCGCCAACGCCAGCATGACCATCTGCGCCCGCAAGCCGGCGCCGCGACGGTCGCGGATAAACACCCGCCAGGCCGAGGTGAAACCGAACGCGGCGTGATACAGGGTCAGGCCCAGGGCCGCGCCCAGCAGCAACAGCCACACATGGCGCGGGCCCACCTGGGCCTGCAGGAACGCGCCGCCGGCCAGCAGCACGAGCAAGGCGAACAAAGGCGCGCCGAACGTGCGTTCGGGCGCCGCGGAAAGGGTCTGGCTCATAAGGGTTCTCGGCAAAGACAATGGCCGCGAGTATAAACCGTCACACGCCCCAGGCCCGGCGCAACCGGCGCAGGGCATCGGCGATATCGGCCTCGGGCACCGCGGCGAAGCCCAGCACCAACCCGGCGCGCCGATCTTCCGGCAGCGGCGAATCCGGCAACCAGTAGTGGCTCAGGCCGTTGATCTCGACCCCCACGGCCGCGGCCTGCGCCACCAGTTCGCGTTCCCGGGCCAGGCTGGCCACCGGGATCGTCAAATGCAGGCCGGCCGCCACGTTGGGCAACGTGCCCACCCCGGGGATATCCACCGGCCAGCCGGCCAGCAAGGCGTCGCGCCGACTCAGCGCAGCACGGCGCATGCGGCGGATATGCCGCTGGAAATGCCCGGCGGCCATGAATTCGGCCATCACCGCCTGGGTACTGACCTCCGAATGGCGCACATCCAGCGCCCGGCGCTGGGCGAACGGCTGCACCAGCGCCTGCGGCAACACCAGGTAACCCAGGCGCAAGGCCGGGAACGCGACCTTGCCGAAAGTGCCGACGTACAGCACCCGCCCCTGCCGGTCGAGGGCCGCCAGGGGCGCCAGCGGAGCGCCGCTGTAGCGGTACTCGCCGTCGTAGTCGTCCTCGACGATCCAGCCGTCGTTGCGCTCGGCCCAGGCCAGCAGCTCCAGGCGCCGGGCCAGGCTCAGGGTCACCCCGGTGGGGTACTGGTGGGACGGCGTGACATAGGCCAGGCGGCAATCGCCCAGCGCCGCCAGTGCCGCGCAGTCGAACCCCTCGTTATCCACCGCCACGCCATGCAGGCGCGCGCCGGCAATCGCGAAGGCATGCCCCGCCGCCCGATAGCCGGGGTTTTCCACCGCCACGCCGTCGCCGGGGTTCACCAGCAACTGTGCACAAAGGCTGATGCCCTGCTGCGCACCACTGGTGATCACAATTTGTTCAGCGCTGCATTGCATGCCCCGCGAACTGCGCAGGTAGGCGGCGATCAGGCCGCGCAGCCGCTCTTCGCCGGCCGAATCGCCGTAACACAGCTGACTCATATCCGGTTTTCGCCAGAAAGCCGCGCTCAGCTTGGCCCAGACCTCGAACGGGAACAGATCGAAAGCCGGAATTCCCACCCGAAAAGCCCGCGGCGGACCGCCTTGAGGCAACGCCAAATGGTGCTGTTCGACCCGCCCCAAGGCCGCGCTGTGGATAACTTTACTGGATGTAATCCCAGGTAAATCCGAACTTTTTGTGGATAACCCTGTGGGTAAGCCTGGTGATAACCCTGTGGATACTTTTGTGGATAGTTTTCCCGCGGGCTTCTTGATCGGCAGCCGGCTTTCCGGCAATTGCGCCACATAGGTGCCATCGCCGACCCGCCCTTCGATAAAACCTTCGGCGTACAACTGGTCGTAGGCGCGCACCACGCTGTTGCGGGAAATCGCCAGGGCCGCGGCCAGGTCGCGACTGGCCGGCAAACGGGTGCCGCTGGCCAACCGGCCGTCCAGTACCCGCAGGCGCAAGGCCTGGTACAGCTGGCGGCTGAGGCCCTGGCCGCGGTCCAGCTCGATACCGGCGGGGTTGAAGGAAAGCGGCAGCGTCGGACTGTTCATGGAAGGCCTCTCATCGGTCCAATGGACCCATGAAAATGACTGGAGATGGCTCTTACAACGGACCATTAGCCTGCCTAGGATGCAGCCATTCGCCAAGGATATTTTTCCATGTACGTACCCCGCGCTTTTGCCGAAGAAGACCTGCCCACCCTGCACAAGCTGATCGGGGAAACCCGCCTGGCGACCCTGGTGACCTATGGCGAGCAAGGCCTGCAGGCCAATCACCTGCCGCTGTTGTTCGCCCCGGACCAGGGCCCCTTCGGCACCCTCTACGGGCACCTGGCCAGGGCCAACGGGCAATGGCAGGAACTGGCCGGCGGCGCCGAGGCCCTGGTGATCTTCCCGGGCGCCGACACCTACATCAGCCCGTCGCTGTACCCGAGCAAGGCCGAGCACGGCAAGGTGGTGCCGACCTGGAACTACGTGAGCGTGCACGCCTATGGCAGCGCCGAGGTGTTCCACGAGCCGCAGCGCATCCGCGAGGTGGTCAGCGCCCTCACCCGGCAGCATGAAGCCGGCCGCGCCAGCCCATGGACATTCGAGGACGCCCCCGCCGAGTTCATGGACAGCATGCTGCGCGCCATCGTCGGTTTCGCCCTGCCGATCCAGCGTCTGGAGGGCAAACGCAAACTCAGCCAGAACCGCACCGCCGCCGACATCGACGGGGTGCTCAATGGATTGGCCGCCAGCGCCGATCCCCACGACCAGCACATTTCCAACCTGATGCGCGAGGAGCAGCCATGAGCCCGATCCAGATCCGTCCCGTCACCGCCGCCGACCACGCAGCCTGGCTGCCGCTGTGGCAGGCCTACCTGCGGTTCTATGAAACCGAGCTGCCCGACGCGGTGACCCGCAGCACCTGGCAACGTTTCCTCGACCCGGCCGAGCCGACCCACGCCGCCCTGGCCTGGGACGGCGAGCAGGCGGTGGGCATGGTGCATTTCATCTACCACCGCTCCAACTGGAGCATCGAAAGCTCCTGCTACCTGCAAGACTTGCTGGTGACGCCGGAGCAACGCGGCACCGGGGTCGGCCGTCAGCTGATCGAGTTCGTCTATGCCACCGCCAAGGTCGACGGCTGCGCCAAGGTCCACTGGCTGACCCACGAAACCAACGCCACGGCCATCCAGCTCTACGAGCGGATCGCCGAACGCCCGGGTTTCATTCAATTTCGAAAAGTCCTCTAAGCGTTCCAGGAGAACCCCATGCCGACCTCACTCGCCGACTGGCAAGGCGTGCCGCCGCCGTCGACCACCCTGCTCGAAGGGCGCTTCATCCGCCTGGAAAAACTCGACCCGGCGCGCCACGGCGACGACCTGTGGAAAGCCTTCCAGGGCCCGGGCGCCGACCCCAAGCTGTGGGACTACCTGCCCTACGGCCCCTTTACCGAACGCCGCGCCTTCAACGATTGGCTGAACAATCACGCGGCCCACAGCGATCCGTATTTCTTCAGCGTGATCGACCGCGCCAGCGGCGAGGTCCAGGGCATTCTCAGCCTGATGTCGATCGTTCCCGCCCAGGGCCGCATCGAGATCGGCCACGTGACCTTCGGCGCGCCGATGCAGCGCTCGCCGAAAAGCACCGAGGCGGTGTACCTGCTGGCCAAGGAAGCCTTCGCCCTGGGTTACCGCCGCCTGGAATGGAAATGCAACAACGCCAACGCCCGCTCACGGTACGCGGCCGAACGCCTGGGTTTCAGTTTCGAGGGGGTGTTCCGCCAGCACATGGTGGTCAAGGGCCAGAACCGCGACACCGCCTGGTATTCGATCCTCGATACGGAGTGGCCAAAGGTCGGCGCCGGGTTCGAGCGCTGGTTGAGCGAAAGCAACCAGAGCGGCTCGGGGCAGGTGCAAGGGTTGGCGGAGTGCCGGGGGTAAGCCGGTAGCCAGCGGGGGCTTGAGCGGGCGCTATCGCGAGCAAGCTCGCTCCTACAGGGTTCAGCACACAGCCTTGTAGGAGCGAGCTTGCTCGCGATGCTTTTACGCCAGCTTCTGCGCCAGCACGGCAATGTGCTCCGGCCCGATCCCGCAGCAACCACCCAGGTGGCTGGCGCCACGTTGCCGCCAGTCCGCCGCCCACTGCAGATAACCCGGCGGGTCGAGATCGTCGCGCAGCGGATCGAGGCCGTCGTTGGCCGTGGCTTCCTTGGATTGCGGCGGGAAGGCGTTGGCGTAGGCGCCGATATGGATCTTCACCCCCAACTGCTCGAAGGTTGCTCGTGCCGCATCGATCGCCGCACCTATCACTTCCGGCTGGCTGCAATTGAACAGCAGGGTTTGTACCCCCAGCTCGGCGGCCACCGCCGCCGCGTCCGCCACCGGTTCGCCGGAGCGTAGGCGCGGCACTTCGTCGGGATGCTCGTCGTGCAAGGTGAACGATAGCCAGAAGGGTTTGCCGTCCTTGGGCAGGCCGGCATGGATTGCCCGCGCCTCGACCGTGGAACTCTGGGTTTCCGCCAGCCACAGGTCGACGTGGGGCGCCAGACCGTCAACCAGCGGCGCCAGCAACTCGGCGGCGCGGGATGCCTGGAACAAGTCCGGACGGTAAGAGCCGAACAGCGGCGGCAGCGAGCCGGCAACCCGTACCGCCCTGCCTGAAACCTGCACCGCCCGACGCGCCAGCTCACCCGCCAACGCCGCCAGGGCCCGGCCCTCGGCGGCAAAACGCTGCTCGCCGATATGGAACGGCACCAGCGCATAGCTGTTGCTGGTGATGACGTTGGCGCCGCTTTCGATATACGCCGCGTGCACTGCCTCCACCGCCTGCGGCGCTTCGCTCAGGGCCAGCGCCGACCACTCGGGCTGACGGAACGGTGCCCCCCGCCGCTGCAACTCACGCCCCATGCCGCCATCCAGAATCACCCTGCTGTCTGCGCTCATATGCTTTTTACTCATATGCTTATGAAAATAACTCACTATCTGAGCCGTTCTTATAACTATTTAATACGCACCATTCAGTTAATAACAACCTTTTTTCCGCTCGGTATTCCCATGACATTCAAACCGCTGCTGGCCCTCGGCCTGACGCTTCTCGCGGCCTCCGGCCAGGCTTTCGCCGGCGCCACCCTGGACCGTATCGAACAGAAAAAAGAGCTGGTGGGCGTACTGATGGAAAGCTACCCGCCCTTCTCGTTCCTCAACGATCAGAACCAGCTCGATGGCTTCGACGTCGACGTGGCCAAGGCCGTGGCTGACAGACTGGGAGTGAAGCTGCGCCTGGAAACCCCGTCCTGGGACGTGATCGCCGCCGGCCGCTGGAGCGGTCGCTACGACATCTGCATCTGCTCCATGACCCCGAGCAAGGCCCGCGCCGAAGTCTTCGACTTCCCGGTGCAGTACTACGCTTCGCCCGCGGTGATCGTGGTCAACGCCAAGGACGAGCGCATCCACGGCGCCAAGGACCTGAGCGACAAGAAGGTCGGCCTCACTAGCGCCTCCAGCTACGAGAGCTACCTGAACAAGAACCTGGTGATCGAAGGCGCCGAGGACACCCGACTGCAATACCCGTTCGAGAACGTGCAGATCGCCCCCTACGACACCGACAACGTGGCCTTCCAGGACCTCGGCCTGGGCGCCGGCGTACGCCTGGACGCGATCCTCACCAACCTGGTGACCGCCCAGCCGCGCCTGGACCAGGACCCGCGCTTCAAGCTCGCCGGCGAGCCGCTGTACGCCGAGCCCAACGCGGTGGCCATCGAGAAAGGCGACACCCAGTGGAACGCCAAGGTGCGTGAAGTGTTCGCCCAGCTGAAGCAGGACGGCACCCTGGGCAAGCTCTCGCAAAAATGGATCGGCGCCGACATCAGCCAATGACTTCTTTCCCGCCAGCCCCCCAGCCACCGCAACCGGTGGCTGAGCCGCTTATCAAGCGCCTCCTGGGTTTCCGGACACGCCTGTACCTGACCTGGGCCGGAATGCTCGGCCTGTTCGGCGGTTTTTTCCTGAGCTTCGACCTGAAGTTCTCGATCATCCTCGACAAGCTGCCCAACCTGCTCGGCATCGCCCTGGCCCCCAACGGCTTCCTGCAGGGCGCGGCGCTGACCCTGT
The DNA here is from genome assembly GCF_001921865.1 of Pseudomonas chlororaphis. GTDB lineage: Bacteria > Pseudomonadota > Gammaproteobacteria > Pseudomonadales > Pseudomonadaceae > Aquipseudomonas > Aquipseudomonas chlororaphis_D. The sequence continues at coordinate 45,903 of NZ_MSCT01000023.1, read as the reverse complement.
TCCTGTGCCTCTGCTCGATCGTGCTGTCGTCGCTGCTGGGCTTCGTCACCGCCCTCGCCCGGCTGTCGAAAAGCGCCGTGGCCTTTGGCATCGCCAGCTTCTATGCCTCGTTCTTTCGCGGCACGCCGCTGCTGATCCAGATCCTGCTGATCTACCTCGGCCTGCCGCAACTGGGCGTGGTGCCGGGCGCCATTGCCGCGGGGATCATCGCGCTGTCGCTGAACTACGGCGCCTACCTCAGCGAAATCTTCCGCGCCGGCATCCTCGGCGTGCCCCACGGCCAGCACGAGGCCTCCCTGGCGCTGGGCATGCGCGACCGCGTGATCTTCTGGCACGTCACCCTGCCGCAAGCCATGCGCACCATCATCCCGCCGGCCACCAACCAGTTCATCTCGATGCTCAAGGACTCGTCGCTGATCTCGGTAATGGGCGTCTGGGAAGTGATGTTCCTGGCCCAGTCCTACGGCCGCTCCAGCTACCGCTACATCGAGATGCTCAGCACCGCGGCGATCATCTACTGGCTGCTGTCGATCGGCCTGGAACTGATCCAGGCGCGGATGGAAAAGCATTACGGCAAGGGTTACGTGCGGCGCGGTTGAGGCTCAGTTGGGCACCGCGGGTCCGGGCATGCCCGGGCCCTTGTCCAGGCGCTCGAGATCATTGAGCAGCGAGCGGGCGCGGCTGGTTTTCTGCACTTTCACCACCCCCATCTGCATACCGAAGGGCTTGAACACGGCGTTCAACGACTTGAGGGTCGGATTGCCGTCGCCATGCTCGATGTGGATCAGGGTGCGCAGGGAAATCCGGCACATCCTGGCGAACTGGCTCTGATGCAGCCCCGTGACTTCGGTGCGCAGGCGCCTGACCGCATCGCCGAGCGGCAAGCGGCCGGCAGCCAGCTCCTGCTGGATGTTGTCGATCAGCGCGCCGCGCTCTTCCAGGCTTGTACTCATCGCAGTCCCCACTCCTGCAGGCGTCGATCCAGATGGCGCAAGTGAATGCGCGGGTGATTCAGGGTGACCTCGGGCAAGCCACTGGCGCTCAGCAAGTCCGGCAGGGCCCGCAGGTGTTCGGCATCCTCGCGCAGACGCGTCAGGGCGGCTTCCGGATCGAGCAGCGGCTTCAGGCTCGCGCACACCAGGCGCCAGTCCACGTCGCCCGCCACTTCCATGCGCCCGGGCCATTTGATGGTTCGGGTTATGCCCTCGTCGTCCATGACCATGGGGGCCAGATCGTAGATCGGCGCCAGCCGCACCCCGTCCTCGGTGCGGATGATCGAGGTGTTGCGCCCATGATTGTCCGAGTTGCCGAGGATCTTGTTGAGCAGGTCCCGGCGCAGGTAGTCCGCCACCAGCTCCGGAATCGACGATTCCTGGCCCGTGACTCGCCAAAGCTCGGCCAGGATCCCAAGCACCTCGGTGTGCCGCATGCCGTGGCCGTAACCGACCAGCCCCGCCAGGGAATAGATCGACTCCACCGCCATGCGCTCGACGCTTGCCCCTGCCACTCGGCGATCAAAGCGCTGCATCCACAGGCTGGGTTTGCGAGCCTCCTCCAGAGCCAGGCCCTGGGCCGGCACCGTGTCGACTCCCAGTTGCTGCAGCGCCCGGTAATAGTGGAACTCGCTCCTGAGGATGTCGCAGTCGTTCTGCGTCGCCCGGTTACGAGGAAACTTCACGAACCAGTGTTGAACCGCCAACCCATCGTCGAGTACCGCATCGGGGTACAGCAGCCCCTCATGGCTTTCGGTCAGCAGCAGTTTGGGCGCTTCCCCGCCCGCCCCCGTGGCCCCGCCAATCGCCGCGCCCTGCTCATGGGCGTACTCAAGAAAGCGGTTGTCGCGGATAACCACGTCTTCTCGCGAGAAGCCCTGGGCCGGACGTCCGCCCAGGGCCGCCAGTGACTCCTTGATCCGCAGGTTGCCGATCGGCGCTGGTGTGGATCGAGCCAACAGGAACAAATCGGGGGCCAAATCGTCAGGTCGTTCACGCCCCATGTGGGTGAGCAGAAAGCGTTTGGCTGCGCCCGCAGGGGCAATGTCATACAGGAATGCCGGGGCCTGGGCTTCTCGCCAAGGCTCCCAACCCAGAGGTATCTGCGCACTGACGGACCTGGCCAGCGGGCTGGTCACTGCCTCCAGGTTATCCACCAGATACTGCGGCACGTAACCAAAGCTGCAAGGGCTGGCCAGGCCCTCTTCAGGCCTGTCGAAGCTCAGGGTCATGGCGTCGCTCCACACCCCTGCGCAGTAGAGTTGTAGCGTCAGGCGGAGCATTAGGTCACCTGCAATTTAGTGCACTTAAACGAGCCGTCGAGTAAAATCATCTGCATTATAATACATCCGCCTAGAAGAACGGGCCAAATAAGTGCATTAAAGTGCATTTATTCCACATCTGCGCAACCAAAAATGCATTAAATTACACTCATGATCCACCATGGCCTCTGACCTCGCCTCCTGAATAACGGGCAAAAAAAAGGGAGGCCGTAGCCCCCCCGAGGTAAAACGTTGCGGATGAAGGCCTGGAATCAGCCTTCGATCTCGATCAGGATTTCGCCCGGGTTGACCCGGTCGCCCTTGGCCACGTGGATGGCGGTGACCTTGCCGGCGATGGCCGCCTGGACTTCGGTTTCCATCTTCATGGCTTCGGTGATCAGCACGGCCTGGCCAGCCTTGACGGTGTCGCCTGCCTTGACCAGCACGTCGACGATATTGCCCGGCATGGTGGTGCTGACGTGGCCCGGTGCCGAGGCTTGCTTGCGCTTGCTGCTGCCGCCGCCGACGAACTCGTTGAGCGGCTCGAACACCACTTCTTCCGGCATGCCGTCGATGGACAGGTAGAAGTGGCGCTTGCCTTCGGCTTTCACGCCAACGCCGGTGATGTCGACGCGGTAGGTTTCGCCGTGCACGTCGATGACGAACTCGGTCGGTACGCCTTCGCCGCCGGCAGAGGCGACGCCGCCCGCTTCCGGAATCGGCAGCAGCACTTCCGGGGTCAGGGTGCCGGCTTCGCGCTCTTCGAGGAACTTGCGCCCGATGTCCGGAAACATGGCGTAGGTCAGCACGTCTTCCTCGGACTTGGCCAGGGCCCCGATGTCGGCGCGCAGCTTGGTCATCTCCGGCTTCAGCAGGTCGGCGGGGCGAACGTCGATCACCTCCTCGCTACCGATGGCCTGGCGCCGCAGCTTCTCGTCCACCTCGCCCGGCGCCTTGCCGTAGCCGCCTTGCAGGTAGAGCTTCACTTCGTTGGTGATGGTCTTGTAGCGCTCGCCGGCCAGCACGTTGAAGAACGCCTGGGTGCCGACGATCTGCGAAGTCGGGGTCACCAGCGGCGGGTAGCCGAGGTCATGACGCACCCGCGGAATCTCCGCCAGCACTTCGTTCATGCGGTTCAGGGCGCCCTGTTCCTTGAGCTGGTTGGCCAGGTTGGAAATCATCCCGCCCGGCACCTGGTTGACCTGCACCCGGGTATCGACCGCGGTGAATTCGCTCTCGAACTGGTGGTACTTCTTGCGCACGGCATAGAAGTACAGGCCGATTTCCTGCAGCAGCTCCAGGTCCAGGCCAGTGTCGAATTCGCTGCCTTTAAGGGCCGCGACCATCGACTCGGTGCCCGGATGGCTGGTGCCCCAGGCGAAGCTGGAGATCGCGGTGTCGATATGGTCGGCGCCATTTTCGATGGCCTTGAGCTGGCACATCGCGGCCAGGCCGGCGGTGTCGTGCGAGTGGATGAACACCGGCAGCGATTGCTCGGCCTTCAGCGCCTTGACCAGCTCGCCGGTGGCGTAAGGGGTCAGCAGGCCGGCCATGTCCTTGATCGCCACCGAGTCGCAACCCATGGATTCCATCTGCTTGGCCTGGGCCACGAACGCCTTGATGGTGTGCACCGGGCTGGTGGTGTAGGCGATGGTGCCCTGGGCATGCTTGCCGGCGGCTTTCACCGCCTCGATGGCAACGCGCAGGTTACGCACGTCGTTCATCGCGTCGAAGATGCGGAACACGTCGATGCCGTTGACCGCGGCCTTGGCCACGAACGCCTTGACCACGTCGTCGCTGTAGTGGCGGTAGCCCAGCAGGTTCTGCCCGCGCAGGAGCATCTGCAAACGGGTGTTGGGCAGCGCGGCGCGCAGTTTGCGCAGGCGCTCCCAGGGGTCTTCCTTGAGGAAGCGCACGCAGGCGTCGAAGGTCGCGCCGCCCCAGACTTCCAGCGACCAGTAGCCGACTTTGTCGAGCTTGTCGCAGATCGGCAGCATGTCTTCGGTGCGCATGCGGGTCGCCAGCAGCGATTGGTGGGCGTCGCGCAGGATGGTGTCGGTTACGAAGATCTTCTTGCTCATTCTTATATTCCTCACAGGCCTGCGTGGGCGGCGATGGCGGCGGCGATGGCCAGGGCCAGCTCTTCGGGTTTGCGCTTGATCGAGTAGTTGGTCAGTTCGGGGTGGCTTTCGACGAAGCTGGTGTTGAACTGGCCGCTACGGAATTCCGGGTTGCGCAGGATTTCCTGGTAATAGGCGGCGGTGGTCTTGACCCCTTGCAGGCGCATGTCGTCCAGGGCGCGCAGGCCGCGGTCCATCGCCTCTTCCCAGGTCAGCGCCCAGACCACCAGTTTCAGGCACATGGAGTCGTAGAACGGCGGGATGGTGTAGCCGGTGTAGATCGCCGTGTCGGTCCGCACGCCGGGGCCGCCGGGGGCGTAGTAGCGGGTGATCTTGCCGAAGCTCGGGAGGAAGTTGTTTTTCGGGTCTTCGGCGTTGATCCGGAACTGCAAGGCGAAGCCGCGGTGCTGGATGTCTTCCTGCTTCACCGAAAGCGGCAGGCCGGACGCGATACGGATCTGTTCGCGAACAATGTCGATGCCGGTGATTTCTTCGGTGATGGTGTGTTCCACCTGCACCCGGGTGTTCATCTCCATGAAGTACACCTCGCCGTCGGCGAGCAGGAACTCCACAGTGCCGGCGTTCTCGTAGCCCACGGCCTTGGCCGCGCGCACCGACAGGTCGCCGATGTAGGCGCGCTGTTCCGGGGTCAATTGCGGGCTCGGGGCGATCTCGATCAGCTTCTGGTTGCGGCGCTGGATCGAGCAGTCGCGCTCGAACAGGTGCACCACGTTGCCGAAGCTGTCACCGAGGATCTGCGCCTCGATGTGCTTGGGGTTGACGATGCACTTTTCCAGGAACACTTCGGCGGAGCCGAACGCCTTGGTCGCCTCGGAAATCACTCGCGGGAATGCCTGTTCCAGCTCTTCACGGCTGTTGCAACGGCGAATGCCGCGGCCGCCGCCGCCGGAGGTGGCCTTGAGCATCACCGGGTAACCGATGCGGTCGCCTTCGGTCAGCGCTTCGTGGATATCGGCGACGTTGCCTTCGGTGCCCGGGGTGACCGGCACGCCGGCCTTGATCATGCTGCGGCGGGCTTCGGTCTTGTCGCCCATGCGGCGAATCACTTCCGCCGACGGGCCAATGAACTTGACTCCACGTTCAGCGCAAATGTCCGCCAGTTCGGCGTTTTCCGAAAGAAAACCATAGCCGGGGTGCAACGCGTCGCAACCGGTCTCCACGGCCAGGTTCACCAGCTTGCGCGGGTTCAGGTAACCGGCCAGGGGTTCGGCACCGATGCTGTGGGCTTCGTCCGCGCGCTTCACATGCAGGGCATGGCGATCGGCGTCGGAGAAGATCGCGACCGAGCGAATGCCCATCTCGGCGCAAGCACGCACGATACGTACGGCAATCTCACCACGGTTGGCGATCAGGATCTTTTTTATCACTTGGAGGTTCCCTTGAGCCGTTGAAACACACGACCTGCTAGACCAGGTCGGCGCGTGACCAAATGTTTCAAGCCAGTCGCAGGCCCACACTATTCCTGTCGATGAATTAACAAAAATCAATAATTATTGGGTCACTCATAAGTAAAGACTTATAGTTGATCCGAAAGCCCTCGGCGCGAGACCCAAAATAATGCGTAAGTCCTTGATGCGTATGACATTACGCCAACTTCAGGTTTTCAATGAGGTCTGCGATCTGCGCTCGTACAGCCGGGCGGCCGACGAAATGTCCCTCACCCAGCCCGCCGTCAGCCTGCAGATTCGCCAGCTGGAGGAGCTGATCGGCCAGCCGCTGTTCGATTACGTCGGCAAGAAGCTCTACATGACCGAGGCCGCCGAGGCCCTGCAACGGGCCAGCCGCGACATCTTCGGGCGCCTGGAAAACCTCGACATGCAGCTCTCGGACATGCAGGGCTCGCTGCAGGGCCAGCTGAAACTGGCGGTGGAATCCAGCGCCAAGTACTTCGTGCCGCACTTGTTCGCCGCCTTCAAGCGCCAGCACCCGGAAGTCAATCTGCAACTGACGGTGGTCAACCGCGGCCAGGTGATCCGCCGCCTCTCGGACAACCGCGACGATCTGGTGATCATGTCCATGGTCCCGCAAGACATGGGCCTGGAATTCCTGCCGTTTCTCAATAACCCGATCGTCGCCGTGGCGCCGCCCGACCACCCGCTGTGCCACCTTGGGCCTTTGCGCCTGCAAGACCTGGAACCCTACAACCTGCTGGTGCGCGAACAGGGTTCGGGCACGCGCCTGGCCTGCGAGGAATACTTCAAGGAAAAGCGCGTGCACTTCACCCAGACCCTGGAAGTGTCGTCGGCCGAGGCTCAGCGCGAGTGTGTGCGGGCGGGTCTGGGCGTGGCGCTGTTGACGCGCCATGCCCTGAACCTTGAGTTGGCGACCGGGGGGCTGGTGGAGCTGCCGGTCGAAGAGCTGCCGTTGTTTCGCAGCTGGTGCCTGGTGCAGGCCAAGGCCAAGCGCCTGTCACCGGTAGCGCATGCGTTCCTGGGGTTTATCCGCAGCGAACGGGTGCAGATCAGCGGGTTGGTTGAGCGTTTTGACGGGAAGCCGCTGACGCTGCCTGCCAGTAATTGACGGCTTCCAGCTCGGGGTAATCGTTGATTTCCTGCTGCAAGCGACGCAGCTCGCCGCGATGTTCGATCGCGCGACGGAATTCCATGCGGCGCTGGTCTTCCTGCTGACGGCGGGTCTTGACTGCGCTGCTGCTCTCTTCGTAAGGCCGGGCCATTTCGGGTCTCCCAATGCGAGTACGGGAGTTTCACGATGGACGTCGGGCATTACGGTTTGGCGGCGGGCGGATGACAGGACGATGAAAGTTGCCATTCCCGTCCTGATGCAGGAGCGAGCTTGCTCGCGAAAAATATTGACGATGACACGGTGTCGCGGGATGAACCGCCGCTTCGCGGCTATCGCGAGCAAGCTCGCTCCTACACCTATAGGGGCAAGGCATTCAGTCGTCGAGGGCTTTCACCGACTTGGGCGACAGGCGCAGGCTGCGAAGGCTGCGCTTGACGCTCTTGAGGTGGTTGACCAGGCTCGGCCCGCGGGCCATGGCCACGCCCATCGCCAGCACATCGATCACCACCAGGTGGGCGATACGCGAGGTCAGCGGGGTGTAGATCTCGGTGTCTTCATGCACGTCGATCGCCAGGTTGACGGTGGACAGCTCGGCCAACGGGGTCTGGCTCGGGCACAGGGTAATCAGCGAAGCGCCGCTCTCGCGCACCAGGTTGGCGGTGATCAGCAGGTCCTTGGAGCGCCCGGACTGGGAAATGCAGATCGCCACGTCGCTGGGCTTGAGGGTCACCGCCGACATCGCCTGCATATGCGGGTCGGAATAGGCCGCCGCGGTCAGCAGCAGGCGGAAGAATTTGTGCTGGGCATCCGCCGCCACCGCGCCGGACGCGCCGAAGCCGTAGAACTCCACGCGCTGGGCCTGGGACATGAGCGTCACCGCCCGCTGCAATTCCACCGGGTCGAGCTTCTCGCGAACCTCCATCAGGGTGTGCAGGGTGGTGTCGAAGATTTTCAGGCTGTAGTCGGCGACCGAATCGTCTTCGTGGATCGCGAACTGGCCGAAGCTGGCGCCGGCGGCGAGGCTCTGCGCCAGCTTGAGCTTCAGGTCCTGGAACCCCGAGCAACCGATGGCGCGGCAGAAGCGCACGATGGTCGGCTCGCTGATACCCACGCTGTGGGCCAGGTCGGCCATGGAACTGTGCATCACGGCCGCAGGATCGAGCAGCACATGATCGGCGACCTTGAGCTCCGACTTGCGCAAGAGATGGCGTGATTGGGCTATGTGCTGCAACAGATTCAAAGGGCTGGACTCATTGTTATTGGGGCGGACGCCCAAGGATGTAGCAATTTTGTAGTTATACTACATGAATTCGCTTTTTGCCTGCTCAATGCGTAACTGAATCACCTCGCACCCCGCTGTTTTGGCCTGACGGGCTCTTTGTAGCCATCGGCGCGGCCTATGCTCGCACTGGCCTGCGTCCCCGCCGCCGGCTTCATGAAAAGCGCTTTTCAGACATGCCTGAAAACGGTCGTGCCTGCCACTGCGACAGCTACGAGGGCTGGGCCCGCAACAACGCGGCCAGGCCCTCGGCTTCCACCGGCCGGCTGATCAGGTAGCCCTGCACTTCATCGCATTTCTGCTCCTTGAGAAACGCCATCTGCCCCGGATGCTCCACCCCTTCGGCCACCACTTTCAGCGACAGCCCGTGGGCCATGGCGATGATCGCCCGAGTAATCGCCGCGTCGGCGCCGCCTTCGGTCAGGCCACGGATAAAGGCCTGGTCGATCTTCACGTAGTCCACCGGGATCCGCTTGAGGTAACTCAGCGAGGAATAACCGGTGCCGAAGTCGTCGATGGCCAGCTTGACCCCCAGGTCGCGCAGTTGCTGGAAGGTCGAAATGATGTGTTCGACGCCGTCCAGCAGATGGCTTTCAGTCAGCTCCAACTCAAGGAAATGCGGCGCCAGCCCGGTTTCCTCCAACACATTGCGCACCAGGCTGACCAGCTTGCCCTGGCGCAGTTGATGCACCGACAGGTTCACCGACACGCGGATGGCCGGCAGCCCCTGGCGCTGCCACTCGCAGGCTTGCCAACAGGCCTGGCGCATGACGAATTCGCCGATCGGGCCGATCAGCCCGACCTCCTCCGCCAGGCCGATGAAGTCCCCCGGCGGCACCCGCCCCATGCCGGGGTGGTCCCAGCGCACCAGGGCTTCGGCGGCATTCAGGCGCCCGCTGGCAAGGCACAGCTTCGGCTGGTAGAACACCTTCAACTGGCGTTCCTCGACGGCCTTGCGCAGCTGGTTCTCCAGTTGCAGGCGCTCCAGGGTGCTGGCTTGCAGGCTGGCGGTGTAGAACTGGAAATTGTTGCCGCCCAGGTGCTTGGCGTGTTGCATGGCGATGTTCGCCTGGCTGATCAGCGCCGGCACTTCCCGCGCGCTGTCGGGCAGCAGGCTGATGCCCATGGACGCGCTGACCACCAGCTCGTGCCCGTCCACGGTGAGCGGCAAACGCAGCTTCGCCGACAACCGGGTGGCCACCCGGGTCAGGCTCGACAGGCTGCCGTAGGCATCGAACAGCACCGCGAACTCGTCGCCGGACAACCGGGCAATGGTGTCGGCCTCCGGCAGCGCGTTGACCAGGCGCCGGGCCATTTTCTGCAACAGCTGGTCGGCGACATCGTGGCCCAGGCTGTCGTTGAGCAGCTTGAAACGGTCCAGGTTGATATGCACCAGCGCCAGGCTACGACCGCCCTGGCGCACCCGCTGATGGGCTTCGCGCAACCGTTCGCGGAACAGCGAACGGTTGGCCAGGCCGGTGAGTTCGTCGTAGTGGGTCAGGTAGCGCATGCGCTCTTCGGATTCGCGCCTGGCGGAAAGATCGGCGAAGAAGCCCACTATATGGCTGACTTTTCCTCGCGAATCGCGCACTACGTTCAATTGCAGCCACTGCGGGTACAGCTCGCCGTTCTTGCGCGCCTCCACCAGTTCGCCCTGCCAGCTGCCGTGCTGTTCGAGGGCCTGGTGAATCACTGGATAGTGCCGGCGCGCATCGCGGCTGCACGGCAGGCCGACGACGTTGCGCCCGAGCATGTCCTCGATCTGGTAGCCGGTGACCCGGCTGAACGCCTGGTTGACCGCCAGCAGCACGTAATCGGGGTCGAGGATCACGATGCCTTCGCTGGCCGCCTCGAACACCGTCGCCGCCAGGCGGCGCTGCTCTTCCTGCTGCTTGCCGGCGCTGATGTCGCGCCGCGTGCCGACCATGCGCAGTACCTGGCCGCCGGTACCGCGCTCCACGGCCCGGCCGCGGTCTTCGATCCATACCCAGTGGCCATCGTTGTGACGCACGCGGTATTCCACCAGATAGTCCTCGGTGCGCCCCTTCAGATGCTCCACCAGCGCGCGCTTGAGCAGCGGCAGGTCCTCGGGGTGCAGCAGCGGCTTGAGATGGCTGAGCATCCCGCGCACGACCTCCGGCTCCAGGCCGAACAGTTCCTTGATATGGCTGTGGTGGACTTCGTCGGTCTGCAGGTTCCAGTCCCACAGCCCCAACTGGCTGGCCTTCAACGCCAGCGCCAGGCGCGCTTCGCTCTTGCTCAGCGCCTGGTTGGCCGCATCCAGCTCGCGGCTGCGCTCGGCCACCCGGTTTTCCAGGCCGACCTGGGCCTGGCGCAGCTCTTCTTCGGCGTGGCGGCGCTGCTCGACCTCGCGCAGCAGTTCACTGTTGAGCTGCTCGCTGCGGCTTTGCGCCTGTTGCAGGTGTTCGATCAAGGCCTGGTTCTGGAAACGCCGCAGCAGGCCGGTCTGGATCAGCCGGTTGACCTGCCAGGCCACCACACTCAGCGACACCAGCAGGATCAGCCCCAGCCAGCCCCAGCCGCGCTGCTGCTCGTCGCCGCCCCAGAACAGGTAGCCGATCGCCGGCAACAGGCAGGGCAAGGTAAAGGACAGGAAGGCCGGCAGGCTGACCGCGTAGGCCACGCTGGCCGAGAGGATCGCCGCGCCGATCAGGCCGAAGACCCAGGCCTGTTGCAGGAAGTTGTCGGTGGGTATCAGGGCGATGCCGGCGCCGGCCAGGGTCAGGCCGCTGACGGCGGAGCCGAGCAGGAACATGCGGCGCCAGATCGGCTGCGCCTGGCGGCTGGGGATCGCCGAGTCGAACGCCGCCACCTGGATCACGCGCAGGGCCACCAGGGCCAGCAACCAGACCATCCATACGCTGACCAGCCAGTAACGCTCAGGGCTCCACGACAGCCAGGCGCAGACCAGGCCGTTGAGCAGCATGAACAAGGTCGGCAACAAAGAGCCCTGGTAAAGCAGGCGCGTGCGTTCGACCGCCATTTCCATGGCGTAATGCTTGCGAACAATCCGAGGTTCCACAAAGGGTCCGGACGGGCCCGTGCTGAGTGTCATAGGCAGTGTTCTTATAATGATTGAGCCCGAAACGTCGCCGGAGCATACACAAGCAAACGCCCGGACCAAACAGCCTGGAACCATAAAATCGGTAAATACGCCCAAGCGTCGATCCGGGCGAAATACCTACAGCCAAGCCCGGCCAACGGCTACGGCCCGTGACCGACCGGTCGTCCCCGACGCTCTTTTATCGGCTAAAGCAAAGCTTGGTTTGCCCGGGGTGCGCCAGCCCCCTAGAATGCCCCGATGCGCGATGATCTCTCCCTCCTGTTGAACTCCCTCAACGATGCCCAACGCCAGGCCGTAGCCGCCTCCTTGGGTCGTCAGTTGGTCCTGGCCGGTGCTGGCTCCGGTAAAACCCGAGTGCTGGTGCACCGTATCGCCTGGTTGATCCAGGTCGAGAACGCCTCGCCCCATTCCGTCCTGTCGGTGACCTTCACCAACAAGGCCGCTGCCGAGATGCGCCAGCGCATCGAGCAGTTGATGGGCATCAACCCGGCCGGCATGTGGGTCGGCACCTTCCACGGCCTGGCGCACCGCCTGCTGCGGGCGCACTGGCAAGAAGCCGGCCTGAGCCAGACCTTCCAGATCCTCGACAGCGACGACCAGCAACGCCTGGTCAAGCGGGTGATCCGCGACCTCGGCCTGGACGAGCAGCGCTGGCCGGCCCGACAGGCCCAGTGGTTCATCAACGGGCAGAAGGACGAAGGCCTGCGCCCGCAACACATCCAGGCCAGCGGCGACCTGTTCCTGGCCACCATGCGCGGCATCTACGAGGCCTACGAGGCCGCCTGCCAGCGCGCCGGGGTCATCGACTTCTCCGAGCTGCTGCTGCGCGCCCTCGACCTGTGGCGCGACCACCCGGGCCTGTTGGCGCATTACCAGAAGCGCTTCCGCCACGTGCTGGTGGACGAGTTCCAGGACACCAACGCCGTGCAGTACGCCTGGTTGCGCCTCCTGGCCAAGGGCGGCGACAGCCTGATGGTGGTGGGCGACGACGACCAGTCGATCTACGGCTGGCGCGGCGCGAAAATCGAGAACATCCACCAGTATTCCGCGGACTTCCCCGATACCGAGGTGATCCGCCTGGAACAGAACTACCGCTCCACCGCCGGTATCCTCAAGGCCGCCAACGCCCTGATCGCCAACAACACCGGGCGCCTGGGCAAGGAACTGTGGACCGACGGCGGCGAAGGCGAAGCGATCAACCTGTACGCCGCCTTCAACGAACACGACGAAGCGCGCTACGTGGTGGAAACCATCGAAAGCGCCCTGAAAACCGGCATGGCGCGCAGCGATATCGCCATTCTGTATCGCTCCAACGCCCAGTCCCGGGTGCTGGAGGAGGCCCTGCTGCGCGAGCGCATTCCGTACCGCATCTACGGCGGCCAGCGCTTCTTCGAGCGCGCCGAGATCAAGAACGCCATGGCCTACCTGCGCTTGCTGGAAGGTCGCGGCAACGACGCGGCGCTGGAGCGGGTGATCAACGTACCGGCCCGCGGCATCGGCGAGAAGACCGTCGAAGCGATTCGCGAACACGCGCGCCACAGCCATGTGTCGATGTGGGAAGCGATGCGCCAGCTGGTGGTCAATAAAGGCCTGGCCGGACGTGCCGCCGGCGCCTTGAACGCCTTCATGGAACTGATCGAGCACCTGGCGACCGTCACCGCCGAGATGCCGCTGCACCTGATGACCCAGGCCGTGATCGAGCAATCCGGCCTGATCGCCTATCACGAAGCGGAAAAAGGCGAGAAAGGCCAGGCCCGGGTGGAAAACCTCGAGGAACTGGTCAGCGCCGCGCGCAACTTCGAACACACCGAAGAGGACGAGGAGCTGACGCCACTGGCGGCGTTCCTTGGCCACGCGTCGCTGGAAGCCGGCGACACCCAGGCCGACGAGCACGAAGACAGCATCCAGCTGATGACCCTGCACAGCGCCAAGGGCCTGGAATTCCCCTACGTGTTCCTGGTGGGCATGGAAGAAGGCCTGTTCCCCCACAAGATGAGCCTGGAGGAACCCGGCCGCCTTGAAGAAGAACGCCGCCTGGCCTATGTCGGCATCACCCGGGCGATGCAGAACCTGGTAATGACCTACGCCGAGACCCGGCGCCTGTACGGCAGCGAGACCTACAACAAGGTTTCGCGTTTCGTACGGGAAGTACCGAAAGGGCTGATCCAGGAAGTGCGCCTGTCCAACAGCGTCAGCCGTCCGTTCGGCGGTGGCCAGTCGCAAAGCACCAGCAGCCTGTTCGGCGGCAGCGAGATCCCGGACACCGGCCTCAGCCTCGGCCAGGCCGTGCGCCACTCGGTGTTCGGCGACGGGGTGATCCTCAACTTCGAAGGCGCCGGCGCCCAGGCCCGGGTCCAGGTGAATTTCAGCGAAGGCAGCAAGTGGCTGATGCTCGGCTACGCCAAGCTCGAAGCCATCTGAACAACCCCGTAGGTGTAGGAGCGAGCTTGCTCGCGAAAAAATCGTCAACGATGACGCGTTCTACCGAGAGAATTAGCCGCTTCGCGGCTATCGCGAGCAAGCTCGCTCCTGCAAGGGATGCTCCATTCAAGGCGCAAGGGAGTAACACATGGGCTCAGGCTTCTTTTCCTCCTGGACATTCTGGGCCCTGCTGTCGGCGGCGTTCGCCGCCCTGACCGCGATCTTCGCCAAGATCGGCATCGAAAACCTCAACTCCGACTTCGCCACCCTGCTGCGTACCGTGGTGGTGCTGTTCAGCCTGGCCTTGATTTTGTACGCCACGGGCCAATATCAGTCCCTGGGGTCGATCTCGGCCAAGAGCTACCTGTTCCTGGTGCTCTCCGGGCTGGCCACCGGCGCTTCGTGGATCTGCTACTTCCGTGCGCTGAAAGTCGGGCCGGCCTCGCTCGTCGCGCCGGTCGACAAGCTCAGCGTGGTGTTCGTCGCCCTCCTGGGCGTGCTGCTCCTGGGCGAGAAACTCGACCTGCGGCAATGGAGCGGCATCGGCCTGATCTTCGCCGGCGTCGTGGTCCTGGCGCTGAAACGCTGAGGCGTCGTCGGCGCTGAACCATCGCCGCCCGGCAACGGACAAACCCGTACAGGGCCCGCTGCCTCGACCGAAGCTGAACCCCGGCTGTCAGGCAAAAGCCCGAAACACTCTGTCGCTAGCCAGTGACACTTCACCTGTGCAACATGGCGCGCGTGCCATCCACAAATGGGAATTCCCTTTATGAAACGTTTTCTTAGCATCGCCATGGCGTTGTGCATCGGCCTGACGATGAGCCTCGACGCCAACGCCAAGCGCTTCGGTGGCGGCAAAAGCGCTGGCGCCGCGCCGACCCACCAGACCAGCCAGATGGCTCCGTCCTCTTCCGGCATGGGCTCCACTGCAGCGACCGCCGGGGCGGCCGGTGCCGCAGGCGCTGCCGCCAAGGCCGGCGGTGCTTCGCGCTGGCTCGGCCCTCTGGCCGGTATCGCCGCGGGCGGCCTGCTGGCCTCCATGTTCATGGGCGACGGCTTCCAGGGCATGCAGATCTTCGACATCCTGATCATGGCGGTCATCGCCTTCCTGGTCTTCCGCTTCATCGCCGCTCGTCGTCGCAAGCAGCAGGAGCAATACGCTCCGGCCGGCCACGCGCCGATGCAGCGTGAAGTCTTCGAGCAGAAGCCGGCCCAGGGTTCGATCTTCGGTGGTTCCGCCGCGCCTGCCGCAGCGGCCCGTCCGGTGATCAACGCTCCGGCCTGGTTCAACGAAGAGCGCTTCGTCGAAGCCGCGCGCAACCACTTCCAGTCCCTGCAGCAACACTGGGACGCCAACGAAATGGACAAGATCGCCGAGTTCGTGACCCCGCAGATGCTGCAATTCCTGAAACAGGAACGTGCCGACCTGGGCGACGGCTTCCAGTCGACCTACATCGACAACCTCAGCGTGCAGCTTGAAGGCGTCGACGACCGCGCCGACAAGACCATCGCGACCCTGACCTTCAACGGCGTGTCGAAGACCTCGCGTTTCGACCAGGGCGAAGCCTTCAGCGAAAGCTGGAACATGGAACGCGCCCAAGGCGAAAACCAGCCTTGGCTGGTTGCGGGTATCCGCCAGAACGGCTGATCCTTTGCAGTGTCACATCAGTAATCGCAAACCCCGACTTCAGTCGGGGTTTTGCATTTCACGATTGCACTTATAGCGAGCTACTGTATAAACCGCCGTCTATCAAATCGCGCCATAGAGCTAAGAGGACCCAGGCCGTGGAAGAAGTCATCGAGCAACTCCGTGAAGCCAACGAACCGGTACCCGTTCCCCTGGAACTGCCGGATGAAGACCTGCTGGTGGAAATCGAAGAACAGCTGTTCATCAACATTCCGTTCGTCTTCAAAGAGTTCCTGTTGACCGTAAGCGATGTGGTCTACGGCAGCCTCGAGCCGGTCACCGTGACCGACCCGCAATCCCACACTTACCTGCCGGAAGTCGCCGCGACCGCCTGGGACATGGGCGTACCGCGCGAGTTGATCCCGATCTGCCAGGACGGCGACGACTACTACTGCGTCGAAGAAGACGGCACCGTGGTGCTGTGGTCTGGCGAAGAAGAACTGATCACCGAAGACTCCTGGGAATCGGTGTGGCACTGGGCACGGGACGTCTGGCTGGAAAGCTGATCGGCCTTGCCCGGTTCAGCCCCGCTGGCCCAACTCCGGCAGGCGGTGTCCGCCCGCTATCGCGACATTCGCTTGATCGCCGGGTCGACGCTACTCGCCAGCAGCTTGCTGGCGGGTTGCCAGGCACCGATGGCTCGGCTGCAAGCGCTGAGCAGCCAGTACGCCCATCGGGTCGACGTCTTGCCCACCTCGCCCTTCCCCCTGGCCAGCAGCCTGCCCGTGCAACCCACGCAACAGCCGCGCCTGCGCATCTACCTCGAAGGCGACGGCCATGCCTGGGCGACGTCCCGTCAACCCAGCCTCGACCCCAGCCCACGGCACCTGCTGATGGCGCAACTGGCGCTGAGCGATCCCCGTCCGAGTGTCTACCTGGCCCGCCCCTGCCAGTTCGTCAGTGCCGCCGGCTGCACCACGAACCTGTGGACCGACCAGCGCTTCTCGTCAGCGGTATTGGACAGCCTCGACCAGGCCCTCGACCGCCTCAAGCAGCGTTACGGCAACCGGGATTTCGAGCTGGTCGGGTATTCCGGCGGCGCCGCACTGGCGTTGCTGCTGGCCGCGCGGCGAGATGACATTGCCCAGGTACAGACCCTGGCCGGCAACCTGAGCCCGCGGCTGTGGGCCGAGGCGCTGGCGCTAAGCCCGTTGCAAGGCTCCCTCGACCCGCTGGACCAGGCGCAACGACTGGCCCGAGTGCCGCAACGGCATCTGCTCGGCCAGGCCGACCGCAGCGTGCCTGCCAGCCTGTACCCGACCTATCGCCAGGCGCTGGGCCCACGGGCCGTCTGCGTGCAGTCCGTCAGCCTGCCCGAGGTCGGCCACGAACAGGGCTGGGGCGAAGCCTGGCAACGCTGGCGCGACCAGCCGCTGGACTGCGCCAGCGATTAGTGCGCGCCATCGTCCTTGTGGTTGTCCAGGGTATCCAGCAAGGCCACCTGCATGCGGGTGTGCACGCGAATGAACCAGCGCCACAGCAGCGCGGCCACCGCCGCCGTCACCACGGCAATCAGCATCAGCAGCTCGGTGGTCGGCAGGATGCTCGAAGACAGCGCCGCCAATAGCAGGAAGATCACCAGCAGCGACAACACCGGGATCACCTCGGCGATCACCCGGCGCACGCGCTGGGTGTGGCGCCCGGCCATTTCCGGCTTCACGCCCATCTCCGCCAGCAGCATCGACAGGGCCTTGAGCTTGCGATAGGCGGCGATCAGGAACGGCAGCGACACCAGCAGCGCCCCGCCCCAGATCAACGCTTTCTGCCAGCCCGGATCGCTGATCCAGTCCTGCAGGTAGCTGCCGATGCGCGCCGCGAAAAAGCCGCCGGAGAAGAAGATCGCCACCACCAGCGCCAGGTTGACCCCGACCTGCAACAGGATCCGCCGGATCATCGACGCCAGCAGCGCGCCTTCGCCATGGGGCTGGATACTGCGCAGCCATTCGCCGTACATGCCCAGCACCCGGCTCAGGCGGGTCGGCAGCACGGCGGCGAGCTTCAGCGACAGCGGGTCGGCGGCGCGGATCAGGTACGGCGTGAGCAAAGTAGTAATGGCCGACACCGCGACCGCCACCGGATACAGGAAGTCGCTGGTGACCTGCAGGGTCATGCCCAGCGCCGCGATGATGAACGAGAACTCGCCGATCTGCGACAGGCCCATGCCGACCCGCAGCGAAGTACGTCCGTCGTTGCCGGCGATAAAGGCGCCCAGGCCGCAGGACAGCATCTTGCCCAGTACCACCGCGACGGTGATCACCGCGATCGGCCAGGCGTATTGCAGGAGGATCTGCGGGTCGATCATCAGGCCGATGGCGACAAAGAAGATGGCGCTGAACATGTCGCGCACCGGCTCGATCAGGCGCTCGATCCTCAGCAGTTGCCGCGACTCGGCCATGATCGCGCCGATCAGGAAGGCGCCGAGCACCATGCTGTATTCCAGCTTGACCACCAGCAGGCAGAAACCGAAGCACAGCCCCAGCACGGTGATCAGCAGCATCTCGTTGCTTTCGAACTTGGCCACGTAGGCCAGCAGCCGCGGCACCAGCAAGATGCCGATGACCAGGGCGACGATCATGAACAGCGAGAGCTTGCCGACGGTGGAAAACACCTCCCCGGAACTGACCGTGCCGCTGACCGCGATGCTCGAGAGCAAGGCGATGATGCCAATGCCGAGGATGTCCTCGACGATCAGTACGCCGAAGATCAGCTGGGCGAAACGCTGGTTCTTCATCTTCAGGTCGTTGAGCGCCTTGACGATGATGGTGGTCGAGGAAATCGCCAGGATCGCCCCGAGGAACAGCGAGTCCATGGTGTTCCAGTCGAACCAGCGGCCGATTTCGTAGCCGATCCAGATCATCAGCACGATTTCCATGAACGCCGCGATAAAGGCCGTGGCGCCGACCTTGAACAGCTTGCGCAGGCTGAACTCCAGGCCCAGGCAGAACATCAGGAAGATCACCCCCAGCTCGGCCAGGGTCTTGATGGTGTCTTCGTCGTGGATCAACCCGAACGGCGGGGTGTGCGGCCCGATGATGAAGCCGGCGACGATGTAACCGAGGACCACCGGCTGCTTGAGCCGGTGAAAGAGGATGGTCACCACGCCCGCGACCAGCATGATCACTGCCAGGTCCTGAATAAAGCTGATGGCATGCATGGCGTGGGGCTCCTTGGGGTCATGTTCTTGCGGACGGCGCGGATCGTCGTGCGACCTGCCGGCCAGCGGGAAAAGCCCTGGGGACGGGCTTTTGAAAGATAACATCGCGACTTGTGCCAGGAAGGCGGTGCAATATATGGAAACAGATAGATCGTCGCGTGACGGCGACCGCGGGCGCAGCGTCCCGTTATCGATGGTTTGAAACCCTGACCAAGCACCCGCAGAGGTGCGCCCCGCAACCCCTGCCTAAACCCGTGAGTGTGCTATGGAACCCGGAAACGCCCAGCTGTCGATGACGGTATTGATGACCCCTGACATGGCCAACTTCTCAGGCAATGTCCACGGCGGCACCCTGCTCAAGTACCTCGACGAAGTCGCCTACGCCTGCGCCAGCCGCTATGCCGGCCGCTATGTGGTGACCCTGTCGGTGGACCAGGTGATCTTCCGCGAGCCGATCCATGTCGGCGAGCTGGTGACCTTCCTGGCCTCGGTCAACTACACCGGCAATACCTCGATGGAAGTCGGGATCAAGGTGGTCACCGAGAATATCCGCGAGCGTTCGGTGCGCCACACCAACAGCTGCTTCTTCACCATGGTGGCGGTCGACGACCAGCGCAAACCCGCCGCCGTGCCGCCCCTGCAGCCGGAAACCAGCGAAGACAAGCGCCGCTTCGTGCAAGCCCAGCAACGCCGGCAGATTCGCCAGGAGCTGGAAAAGCGCTATCAGGAAATCAAGGCCGACGCCTGATCGTCCGCACGCCCATCGCGAGCACGCTCGTTCCTACACGGCGGGTGCAAACCTGTAGGAGCGAGCGTGCTCGCGATAGGGCCGCCTCAGCGGCCATCACAAGCTGATCGGCACCGCCTCGAAGCGCACCCGCGGATGGGCGATCCGGTCCTGGGCCCGGACCAGTTGCAGCTCGTAGCTGGCGCAGGCCTGGGTTTCCAGCAGCACTTCATGCACCGCCGCCGCGGTGAACTCGAACGCCGCCACCAGGCTGTCGCCCAACAGCAGCCGGGCCAGGAACAGACCCGAAGTCAGGTCGCCGACGCCCACCGGCTGCCGTGGAAACGCCAGCAGCGGACGCCGCAAATGCCAGCTGCCTTCGGCCGTCACCAGCAGCATTTCGAAGCCGTCCGGCAGCTTGCCCGGGTAATCCAGATGCTTGACCAGCACCGCCTTCGGGCCGCGGGCCAGCAACGCCCGGGCCATGGCCAGGCAGTCGAACAGGGATTGCGGCTTGCGCCCGGCGAAGCTGTCCAGCTCGAGTTGGTTGGGGCAGAGGAAATCCGCCACGGCCGCCGCCTCCTCCAGCAGGAAATCGCTGACTTCCTGCGGCACGATGCAGCCCTTTTCCGGATGCCCCATCACCGGGTCGCACAGGTACAGGGCCTTGGGGTTGGTAGCCTTGATCCGCGCCACGCCGCTGAGGATCGCCCGCCCCTGCGCCGCGCTGCCCAGGTAACCGGAGAGCACCGCATCGCAGTTGCCCAGTTCGCCGATGGCGGCAATGCCTTCCACCAGTTCCGGGATCTGCTGCGGCGACAACACTTCGCCCGCCCACTGGCCGTATTGCGTGTGGTTGGAGAACTGCACGGTATTGAGCGGCCAGACGTTCACCCCGACCCGCTGCATGGGAAACACCGCGGCGCTGTTGCCGGCATGGCCGAAGACCACATGGGACTGGATTGCGAGCAGATGCGGTGTGCGTTTCATTCGGGTCATTCCGTAAAACGATTGAAATTCGAGCCGCGCAGTATGCGACTAAACGCAACCTGTACGACAGACCGAAGACGCAGTTAAGCTGATGCGACTTCGTTGGAGCTCACCTCATGCTGACCCTTGGAAACATTTTCGTGCTGATGCTGCTGGCGACCGGCGCCGCCTGGCTGTGGCACAACCACGGCCTGCGCGAGCGGGCGCTGGAGAGGGTCAAGCAGCACTGCGCACGGCTCGATATCGAACTGCTGGACGGCAACGTGGCGTTGAAACGCATCGGCTTCGTCAAGGACGCCAGCGGCCGTCGGCGCCTGGCCCGGGTCTATAACTTCGAGTTCACCGTCACCGGCGAAAGCCGCCACTCGGGGACCATCACCCAGTTCGGCGCCCACAGCGCGCAGATCGAACTGGCGCCCTACCCGATGCAAACCCCGACGCCCCCTCCCGTGCCGACCCACAGCGCCGAGGTGATCGAGCTGAGCCAGTGGCGCGAAGAGCGCAGCAAGCAGCATCCCCTGTAAGAGCAGCCGGTCGATTGCTCGCGACAGCCGCAAAGCGGCGATTTCTTCTGCAAAACGCGTCATCGTTGACGATTTTTCGCGAGCAAGCTCGCGATGCAGGCGATGCGGTGTATCAGGCCAGACTAAAGGCAGCACGCGGCCAGGGATGCTTGCAGGCCGGCGATATCCTGCGGCTGGCTGAAGATCAGCTCGATACGCGAATCGCGGCGCCATTCGCTGGGTTGCCACTGCGGCGCGGCATTCTCCAGGGCATTGCCCGACACCCAGCCCTGCGCGCCGTGGATCACCAGCTTGGCCCGACGCCAGTCGAGATTCGCCAACCACCGCTGCACGCGGCCGACGTCGAATTCGCGGCTCGGATGCCAGCGCCAACCGATGCTCCAGCCACCTTCCTGGGCCTGGCTCAGGCAGATGGGCTGGGCCGGATCGGTCCAGATCGCCGGTAGCTGGGCCAAGCCCTTGGGTACCTCGAAGGCCTGGGTCGCAGCCCCCGCGCGGACATCGATGCCCGGCAGGCGCTCCAGCGGCAGCTTGCCGCGGGTGGTCCAGAACAGCGGGCAAGCCGGCAGGCGCCCGACAATGCCCTGACGCAGTGACGCGTCGAGCCCTTCGTCCTTGTTCAGCAGCAACAGCCCGGCGCTGGGCAGCGCTTGCTGCTGGGCCTGGGGCAGCGGCTTGCCGGCCGCCAGCGCCTGGGCATCGAGCACCAGCACACAGGGTTGTACGGCCAGCACGTTTTGCCAGGGCGCCTCGCGCAGTTGTTGCAGCAACTGCGCCGGATGCCCCAGCCCGGAAGGCTCGATAAACAGGCGATCCGGCCGGGCCTTGCGCAGCAGGCGCCCCAGGCCCACCTGGAACGGCGCGCCGTTGACGCAGCACAGGCAGCCGCCGGCCACTTCGCCCAGGGCGATGCCGTCCGCGTCGCGGCTCAGCAACGCCGCGTCCAGGCCGATCTGGCCGAACTCGTTGATCAGCACCGCCCAGCGTTCATCGGCCGGGCGCTGGGCCAGCAGTTGCTGGAGCAGGCTGGTCTTGCCCGCGCCAAGGGGGCCGGCGATGACGTGGGTGGGGATGTTTTGCAGCATGGATGGAGCGCTCGGAAAGGAGGTCATTGATCCTACGCGCTAACCCGCGGCAACGAAATTCCTGTCGCCGCTACCGCACACGACGCCTTCCTTGGGCCTCAAGAGCGCATCGCCTGCGGCAGCGGCTACAAAAGATCAGGCCAGCCAGTCCAGGGTGAGGATCAGGCGGCGCTCGCCGGGAGCGGGCTGCGGCGAGCGATGGATCAGGCCGAAACCTTCGTTGCCCAGCCACTTCTCACCCTTGAACAAGGCCACCTCGCCGCTGGCGATCTGCTGGATCGCCGCGGCATCGCTCGGCTCGGCCTCGGCCTGGCCCAGTCGCCGGCGATCCATCGCGCCTTCGCGCAGCCATTGGCTGCCCACGCCGGCATAGGTGGTGATCAGGCGCACCGGCACATGGTCGACATGAAAACGCGGGCACATGGCCTTCTCCAGCACCCGCAAACGCAGGCCGACGCGCTTGGCGCCCAACAGGCAGGCAAAGGCACTGACCAGCCAGGCGACGTCGGCGATAAAGCCTTCGTACCCCTGCAGATCACTGAAACCGGACGCCAGGCCTCGCAGGTCGGGTTCCGCGTCCTCAGCGTCGAGTTCCAGCGACAGCGATTCGGCCAGCGGCTCGTTCAGCGACAGCAGCAAGTCGCCGAAATCGGCGATATGCGCCGGCAACCGACGCTTCCACAAGGCCAGGTTGACGCCGTCGTCCAGCACCTCGGCCAGAACGATGGGGGCCGGGCCGAAAGCGTGGCGGCGTGGCGGTTTTTGCAGGATTGGCCTCAGGATTTCTGCGCGAGCGAGCGAACGTCGACCGACGGCCTTTACCGGGCTCAAGGATAGGTACGGCATCAGGCGGCGGCCTCTTCGTGCCAGGGGCCGAACGGGTCGCGCAGCAGGCGCCAACCTTCCATGCCCTGGGCCATTTCGTCGTCGCTGAGCAGGCAGTCGTCGAGCTCGGCGGTGAGCCGGGCGAAGTCGATGTGCTGCCCGATAAATACCAGCTCCTGGCGGCAGTCGCCGGTGGCGGCGGTCCAGTTCTGCATGATCGCCGCGGTGCTTTCGGTGTCTTGCGGCCAATGCTGCTTCGGCACGAAACGCCACCAGCGCCCGGCGAAACCATGGCGCATCAGCCCGCCGGCCTGGGACCAGCTGCCCGCGTCCTGATACTTGCTCGCCAGCCAGAAAAACCCCTTGGAACGCAGCAGCTTGCCGTTGCTCCAGGGGCGGCTGATGAAATCGAAGAAGCGCTGCGGGTGGAACGGCCGGCGCGCCCGATAGGCCGTGGAGGCGATGCCGTATTCCTCGGTTTCCGGTACGTGTTCGCCGCGCAGTTCCTGCAACCAGCCCGGCGCCTGGGCGGCGCGCTCGAAGTCGAAGCGGCCGGTGTCGAGGATCTTCGCCAGCGGCACTTCGCCCATCACCATGGGGATGATTTCCGCCTGGGAATTGAGGCGTTCGAGGATCGCCACCAGCTCTTCGCGCTCGGCACTGCCGATCAGGTCGATCTTGCTGATGAGGATCACATCGGCGAACTCGATCTGCTCGATCAACAGGTCGGTGATCGAGCGTTCGTCCTCCTCGCCCAGGGTTTCGCCACGCGAGGCCAGGCTTTGCGCGGCCTGGTAGTCGAGCAGGAAATTCAGGCCGTCGACCACCGTGACCATGGTGTCCAGGCGCGCGATATCGGCCAGGCTCTGCCCGGATTCGTCGCGAAAGGTGAAGGTTTCGGCTACCGGCAGTGGCTCGGAAATCCCCGTGGACTCGATCAGCAGGTAGTCGAAACGCCCGTCCCTGGCCAGCTTGCCGACCTCTTCCAGCAGGTCTTCGCGCAGGGTGCAGCAGATGCAGCCGTTGCTCATCTCGACCAGTTTTTCTTCGGCGCGGTTGAGGCTGACATCGCGCTGCACTTCGCTGCCGTCGATGTTGATTTCGCTCATGTCGTTGACGATCACCGCCACCCGCAGGTTGTCGCGGTTGCGCAGGACATAGTTGAGCAGCGTGCTTTTGCCGGCGCCGAGAAAGCCGGACAGCACGGTAACGGGAAGACGGTCGGTCATGGGTGGGTCCTCATCGGGGCTGGGTGGCTGGCTCAGATCGCCCGTTGATGGCGTTCGCGCAGCTCTTGGCGTTCTTTGGCTTCGATACACAGGGTGGCGGTGGGCCGCAGCAACAGGCGCTTGAGGCCGATGGCCTCGCCGGTTTCGCGGCACCAGCCGTATTCGCCGCGGGCCAGGTGTTCGAGGGCTTCGTCGATCTTGTCCAGCAGCTTCTTTTCCCGCTCCAGCAGGCGCAGTTGCCACTGGCGCTGCTCCTCGGCGCTGCCGATGTCGGCGAGGTCGCTGTGGGGCTCCTGCTCGCGCAATACCGCGAACTCGCCGTCGATGCGCTCTTGCAGTTCGGCGCGCTGGGCCAGCAGCAGCTCGCGGAAATAGGCCTGCTGGGCGTCGTTCATATAGTCCGCCGCAGGCTGGGCGAGCAGTTGCGCTTCGGTCATCGGGTGCTGGGTCATGGTGGGTCACGGATCAGGCTTTATTTTATGTTATAGTATAACAATACAAATAAGCCAATCCTCTCTTGCCGCC
Source organism: Pseudomonas chlororaphis (assembly GCF_001921865.1). GTDB lineage: Bacteria > Pseudomonadota > Gammaproteobacteria > Pseudomonadales > Pseudomonadaceae > Aquipseudomonas > Aquipseudomonas chlororaphis_D. The sequence goes on along the minus strand of NZ_MSCT01000023.1, from coordinate 21,454 downwards.
CGCGACGAAGGGCGTGATGCTTGAGCGTCCCTCGCCGAGAAACCCCATGCGCAACGCCCTGAAATACACGCTGTTGAGCCTGTCCCTGCTGCTCGCCCAGGCCGCTACCGCCCAGGTGCCAAGCGCCCTGGCCACCTGTACCCGCAGCGCCAATCTGCTGGCCTGCGTGGATGCCCAAGGCAACGCCTACAGCGTCGCGGCGGCAGGCAGCACCACGTACCTGCGCGGCTTCGAGGTGGTGGGCAAACGCTATTGGGCCCAGACCAACAGCCGCTACGGCCAGCTGACCTTCTATACCGGCCTGGCCTCCGACGGCGAAGCCTGGGTCGGCTACAGCCAGCGCGTCGGCTGGACCACTCGCAACCGTTTTTCCAGCTCCGGCGGCAGCGGCGGCGCGTTCACTTGCAACCGGATCACGGGTTGCTGATCCACCCACTGGGAATGGACGCGGGCTGCAACTGTAGGAGCGAACTTGCTCGCGAAAAGATCGTTAACGATGACGTGAAGGTGATGGCATAAACCGCCGCTTCGCGGCTATCGCGAGCAATCGAACGTCGACCGGCTGCTCCTACAGGAAGAGCCGCATTACACCTGCGCTTTCTTCTGCTCCTGCACCCAGGCCATATAGCTGTCCACCGGCGGATTCTTCTGGAAGTAGCTCTGCAAGCCGGCGAACAACCCGTCGGCAATTGCCTGCTGGTGCCGCGCGGTGACCAGGCGCTGGCTGTCGCGAATGTTGGAAATGAAGCCGGTCTCCACCAGGATCGAGGGCACGTCGGGCGACTTGAGCACCGCGAAACCGGCTTGCTCCACACGCCTCTGATGCAGGGTGGTGATTCTCTCCAGGCTGCCCAGGACGGTGTTGCCCAATTGCAGGCTGGCGGCGATGGTGGCGTTCATCGACATATCGAGAATCACCCCGGCGAGCATCGGATCCTTGTCTTTCAGGTTGAGCAGGCTGGTGGCGCCCAGCAGGTCGGCGCCGTTCTCGCGCTGGGCCATGAAGCGCGCAGTGGCCGAGGTCGCGCCGCCCTCGGACAAGGCATACACGGAGGCCCCGGACGCCGTCAGGCGCGGCGCCGCGTCAGCGTGTACCGATATGAATATGTCAGCCTTGTGCTTGCGCGCGATCTCCACCCGCTTACGTAGCGGCACGAAGAAATCGTCGTTGCGTACCAACCTCACTGTGAAGCCTTTTTCGCGCTTGAGCCGCTTGGCCAGCAGCTGGGAGATCGCCAGCACCACGTCCTTCTCCCGCTCGCCCCGCGCACCGACCGCCCCCGGGTCCTTGCCGCCGTGCCCAGGGTCGACCACGACGACGATGTCGCGCTTGGGGTGCGCCCGATCTGCCGGCGTTTCCCGTTGCAAGGCGGGCGCGCTGGCCGCCGCGATCTGCTGCGGGGCGCTAGCGGCACTACGGCTCAAGTCGAGCACCAGGCGATGGCCCTGGCCGTCCTGGGGCGGCAGGAGAAAACTGTCGAGGCGCAACGGCTCGGCCAGGTCGAGGACGATCCGCGTGTCGCCCCGGCCGAAGTGCCCGGAGCGGATCGCACGGATCGGCGTGTCCTTCAGCGCCAACTGGCTGAAGTCGCCGCTCAGTTGCGCGCCGCTGAGGTCGATGATCAACCGCTGCGGCGCACTCAGGGAAAAGGTCTTGTACTGCACCGGTCCGCTCAGATCGAGCACCAGGCGCAGCTTGTCGGCCGAATTCCACAGCCGCACATTGCGAATCTGGGTGGCGGACGCCCCCAGCGGAAGAATCAGGGCCGCACTGGCCAGCAACAGGTTGAGCAATTGACGTCTGTGCATGACTTACACCGCAGAGTGAGGAGCGTCCGTACTCGATAAGGCTTGATGAAAAAACGTTCTGGAAAAGGCTTCATCGGCTGCATTGTTATAATATAACATGTAGAACTGTTTCCCACGATGGACCTGCTCATGAATGCGCTGACTCTGCCGGATATCGCCGCGCAGGCCGCACGCCAGGCCCTGCCCCTCGAGTGGGTAGGCATGTGCGGCATTGCCTTACCTGTGTTGTTTGACGGCCAGCGGATTGGCGCGACAGCGGATGCCGGCGTCAGCCTCGACGACGGCGAAGCCCGTGGCATTCATATGTCGCGCCTGTACCTGGCATTGGAAATGCTCGAACGGGAAAACCTCACCCCGGCCCTGATGCGGCGTTTGTTGCAACGCTTTCTCGACAGCCACGACGGCCTGGCCAGCAGCGCCTACCTGCGGATTCATGCCGATCTGTTGTTGAAACGCCCGGCATTGATCAGCCCGTTGGCCGGCTGGAAAAACTATCCGGTGAGCATCGAGGCACGCCTGAAAAACGCAATGTTCCACGTGGAACTAAAAATCGAGGTGCCTTATTCCTCGACTTGCCCCTGCTCGGCGGCGCTATCCAGGCAGCTGATCCAGCAACAATTCATCGACGATTTCGCCAACCGGCCGCTGCAACACGAAGATGTGCTGGCGTGGCTCGGTTCGCCTAAAGGCATAGTCGCCACGCCCCACAGCCAGCGCAGCAGCGCGCATCTACAGCTGCGCCTGGATGATTTCCTCGACGAGCTGCCGCTGATCGCCGCGATCAACGACACCGAAGCCGCCCTCGGCACCGCCGTGCAAACCGCGGTGAAACGCGCCGACGAACAAGCCTTCGCCCTGGCCAACGGACAGAACCTGATGTTCTGCGAAGACGCTGCGCGTCGCCTGAACCTGGCGTTGCAACGCACCCCAGGCATTCACGCCTTCCAGCTGCGCGTGGTGCATGCCGAAAGCCTGCACGCCCACGACGCCGTGGCCGAAAGCCGCTGGAACTGGGAGACCGCATGATCGGCCTGCGAGCGCTGCGTTGGGGCGCGCCCGGCCAGCCGCTGACGCCGGCGCTCGACCTGCAGTTGCCCGCCGGCAGCCTGACCGCCATCGTCGGCGCCAACGGCTCGGGCAAAAGCAGCTTGCTCAAAGTCATCGCCGGCCTGCAAAAGCCCTTGGCCGGGAAGGTCGAGTTGCAAGTGCCTCGCCGTGGCGGCTTGTCCTTTCTGCCGCAGCAGCAATACCTCGACCGGCAGTTCCCCATCACCCTGCAAGAATTGGTGGCCGCCGGTTTCTGGGGACGCCAGCACAGCTCGCGGCAACGCGCCGAACGTTTGCAGCAGGCGCTCGAAGACTGGTGCCTGAGCGGCCTGGAGCAGCGCCCGCTGATGGCCTTGTCCGGTGGCGAATTGCAGCGCGCCCTGCTCGCCCGCCTGAGCCTCGCCGACGCACCGCTGCTACTGCTCGACGAGCCCCACGCGGCCCTCGACGAACCGGGCCAGGCCCTGTTGTGGCAACACATCCACGCCTGGCACCAGCAGGGTCGCACGCAGGTCGTGGTCTGCCATGACCTCGCCGCCGTGCGCCAGCACATGCCGCAGACGCTGCTGCTCAAACCCGCCGGTTGCCTGTTCGGCGCCAGCCATGAGCTGATCATTGCGCCGCCGCGGATGCAGGTGGCCTGATGCTCGTCGCCGCCCAGCTCTGGCAACCCTTCCACGAGTTCGTGTTCATGCGCCGGGCGTTGCTCGGCGGCCTGGCGCTGGCCTGCAGCACCGCGCCCCTGGGGGTGTTCCTGATCCTGCGGCGCATGAGCCTGATCGGCGACGCAGTGGCCCACGGCATTCTCCCCGGCGCGGCCCTGGGCTTCTGGTTCGCTGGCCTGAGCCTGCCGGCCTTGACCTTCGGCGGCCTCGGCGCGGGCCTGGGCATGGCCGGCCTGGCCGCGTGGATCACCCGCCACACTGGCTTGCGCGAGGATGCCAGCCTGGCGGCCATCTACCCGATTTCCCTGGCCAGCGGTGTGCTGATTCTCGGCCTGGCCGGCAAGCGCCTGGACCTCCTGCACCTGCTGTTCGGCTCGGCCCTGGCGGTGGACGCACCGACCCTCGACGGCATGCTCTGGGTCGCCGGCTTCAGCCTGGTGGCCATGACGCTGATCTACAAGGCGCTGCTGCTGGACACCCTCGACCCGTTGTTTCTCAACAGCGTCAGCCGCCTCGGTCCCTTCGCCCACGGGCTGTTCCTGACCCTGGTGGTGCTGAACCTGGTGATCGGCTTCCAGGCCATCGGTGCCTTGATGGTGGTCGGCCTGATGATGCTGCCGGCCGCCGCCTCGCGCTTCTGGAGCCGACGCCTGCCGGCGCTGATCGCCATCAGCGCGGCGTTCGGCTGCCTCGCGGTGTGGCTCGGCCTGCTGCTGTCGTTCCACTACTCGCTGCCCAGCGGCCCGGCCATCGTCCTGGTCGCGGGCGGCCTGTACTTGCTGTCCGTGCTGTTCGGTCCGGTGCACGGTTTGTTGCGCCGCCCGCCTTCGCTCACATCCCCATGAGGTGCTTCCCGATGCGCGCTCTACTCGTGCTGTTCAGTCTGCTGCTGCCGCTGTCGCTATCGACCGCCGAGGCCGCGGACAAGCTTGCCGTGGTCACCAGCTTCAGCATCCTCGCCGACATCACCCAACAGATCGGCGGCGAGCATATCCAGGTCACCGACATGGTCGGCCCGGATGCCGACGCCCACACCTACGAACCGACCCCGGACGATGCCAAGGCCCTGCTCAAGGCCCGGCTGATCATCAAGAACGGCCTGGGTTTCGAGCCCTGGCTGGATCGCCTGGTGGCCAGCACCGGCACCAAGGCCACGCTGGTCACCGCCAGCCGCGGGGTAATCCCGCGCTCCCTGGACGAAGACGGTGAGACCGTGCCCGACCCCCACGCCTGGCATAACCTGGCGAACGCTGAGCTCTACGTGAACAACATCACCAAGGCGCTGGTCGCCGCCGACCCGACGCACCAGGCCGACTACCAGCGCAACAGCCAGGCCTACCTGCAACGCATCTACGCCCTGCTCGCCGAGGCCAAGGCCAAGTTCGGCGCGCTGCCGCCGGGCAACCGCAAGATCGTCACCTCCCACGACGCCTTCGGTTACCTGGGCCAGGCCTACGGCATCGACTTCATGGCGCCCCAGGGCCTGTCCACCGAACGCGAACCTTCGGCCGCCGAAGTCGCGACGCTGATCACCCAGATCCGCGACGCCAAGGTCAAGGCGGTGTTCATGGAAAACATCAAGGACGCGCGCCTGCTCAAGCAGATCGCCGACGAAAGCGGCGCGCGCATCGGCGGCACCCTCTACTCCGACGCCCTCGCCGCCCAAGGGCCGGCCAGCACCTTCACCGGGTTGTTCGAATACAACCTGAACACCCTGTACGACGCCCTGAGCCAGCCATGAATCCACGCCCGCCGTTGTCGATGCTCGACCTGGAAACTGCGCCTGCGGGCAGCCGTTGGCCACTAGCCGAAGTGCTCGATGCCTTGCCGTGGAACGCCGACGGCCTGATCGCCGCCATCGCCCAGCAGCACGACACCGGCGAGGTGCTGATGCTGGCCTGGATGAACCGGCCGGCGCTGGTCGAGACCCTGGCCAGCGAACAGGTCTGCTACTGGTCGCGCTCGCGCCAAAAACTGTGGCGCAAGGGCGAAAGCTCGGGGCACCGCCAACTGCTGATCGAGGCGCGCCTGGACTGCGACGGCGACGCGGTCCTGCTGCTGGTGGACCAACAAGGCCCGGCCTGCCACACCGGGCGCGCCAACTGTTTCTACAACGCCATTCGCGACGGTGCGGTACAGGTCATCGGCGCGTCGCTCCAGGAGCTCCCTGCATGATTCGCAAGAACCCTTCCGGCGATCTGCCGGTCATCGCCGAGTCGGCCTACGTCGACAAGACCGCCATCATCTGCGGCAAGGTGGTCATCGGCGAGAACGTCTTCGTCGGCCCCTACGCGGTGATCCGCGCCGACGAGGTCAACGAACACGGCGCCATGGACCCGATCGTCATCGGCGCCAACTCGAACATCCAGGACGGCGTGGTGATCCACTCCAAATCCGGCGCGGCGGTGACCATTGGCGAGTTCAGTTCCATTGCCCACCGCTCCATCGTCCATGGCCCGTGCACGGTCGGCGACCGGGTATTCATCGGCTTCAACAGCGTGCTGTTCAACTGCGCGGTCGGCAACGGCAGCGTGGTCCGGCACAACTCGGTGGTCGACGGCCGCGACCTGCCGCAGGGTTTCTACGTGCCCTCCACCACCCGCATCGGGCCGAACACCGACCTCTCGCAATTTCCCCCGGTGAGCGTCAGCGCCTCGGAGTTTTCCGAAGACGTGGCGCGCACCAACGTCGACCTGGTGCGGGGCTACAAAGCCCTGCAGAACGAGTTCTGAGCATGGACAGCGTGCTGATTCGCAATGCCCGGCTGGTCAACGAAGGACGTGAGTTCGAGGCCGACCTGCGGGTGGACCACGGGCGCATCGTGAAGATCGCCAGCAGCATCGAGGGCGAGAACGCCCGCACCGAGATCGACGTCCAGGGCCAGTGGCTGCTGCCCGGGATGATCGACGACCAGGTGCATTTCCGCGACCCGGGCGCGCCGGAAAAAGGCAGCTTCCACAGCGAGTCGCGAGCGGCCGTGGCGGGCGGCATCACCAGCTTCATGGACATGCCCAACACCCAGCCCGCGACCCTGAGCCTGGCCGCCCTGGAGGACAAGAAGCGCCGCGCGGCCATCAACTCGGTGGCCAACTATGGCTTTCACTTCGGGGTCAGCCGCGACAACCTCGACACCGTCGCCGCCCTCGACCCGAGCCTGGTGGCCGGGGTCAAGGTGTTCATGGGCGCCTCCACCGGCAACATGCTGGTGGACGATCCGCAGGTCCTGGAACGCCTGTTCGCCGAGGTGCCGACCATCCTCCTGGCGCACTGCGAACACACACCGAGCATCCTGGCCAACGAGCAGCGCATGCAGGAACGTTTCGGCGAAGCGATTCCCGCCGTCGCCCACCCGCTGATCCGCGATGCCGAAGCCTGCTACCGCTCTTCGTCGCTGGCCGTGGCCCTGGCCAAGCGCCACGGAACGCGCCTGCACGTCTTGCACTTAACCAGCGCTCGCGAACTGGCGCTGTTCGAGGACAAGCCCCTGGCACAGAAACGCATCACCGCCGAGGTCTGCCTGCACCACCTGCTGTTCGACGACCGCGACTACGCGCGCCTCGGGCACCTGATCAAATGCAACCCGGCGATCAAGACCCGCGGCGATCGCGACGCCTTGCGCCAGGCCCTGCTCGACAACCGCCTGGATGTGATCGGTAGCGATCACGCGCCGCATACCTGGGCGCAAAAACAGCTGCCCTACCGACAAGCGCCCTCCGGTTTGCCGCTGGTGCAACACGCCCTGCCCGCCCTGCTGGAACTGGTGGCCGACAACGTGCTGCCCCTGACCACCCTGGTGGAGAAAACCAGCCACCGGGTCGCCGACCTGTTCGCCATTCCCGACCGCGGCTACCTGCGCGAAGGCTACTGGGCCGACCTGGTGCTGATCCGGCCCGAACCCGAGGGCCTGGCCGTGGCCCGCCAGCCGATCCTCGCCCAGTGCGGCTGGACGCCCTTTGCCGAACGAAATTTTCGCCACAGCGTCGCCACCACCCTGGTGTCGGGGCAACTCGCCTGGCACGCCGGGCGCCTGTACGACAACTGCCAGGGCCTGCCGCTGCGCTTTACCCGCTGACCCTATCGCCCGATGACCTCCCCATGAAACGCCAAGGAACACCCTCGATGATCCGCATCACCCTGCCAGACGGCTCGCACCGTGAGTACGACCAGCCGCTTTCCGTCTACGAGGTGGCCGCCAGTATCGGTGTCGGCCTGGCCAGGGCCGCGGTGGCCGGCCGGGTCAATGGGCACTTGGAGGATTGCGCCTTCATGCTCGAGGGCGATGCCCAGGTCAGCATCGTCACCGCCCGCGAGCCCGAGGGCCTGGAGGTCCTGCGCCATTCCTGCGCGCACCTCTTGGCCATGGCCGTGAAAGAGTTGTACCCCACGGCCCAGGTCGCCGTCGGCCCGGTGATCGAAGACGGCTTCTTCTACGACTTCGCCTACGAGCGGCCTTTCACCCCCGACGACCTGCAATGCATCGAAACGCGCATGGTCCGGTTGGCGGCGACCAACCACGCGGTGCGCCGGCGCGAGCTGTCCCGCGATGAGGCCCTGGAGTATTTCACCAGCCTGGGCGAGCGCTACAAGGTCGAGCTGGTCCGCGACATGCCGCCGGGGCAGCGGCTGTCGCTGTACCGCCAGGGCGACTTCGAGGACCTGTGCCGCGGCCCGCATGTGCCGTTCACCGGCATCCTGCAAGCGTTCAAGTTGACCAAGGTCGCCGGTTCCTACTGGCGCGGCGACGCCAGGAACGCGCCGCTGCAACGGATCTACGGCACCTGCTGGGCCACGCCCAAGGACCTCAAGGACTACCTGACGCGCCTGGAAGAAGCCGGCAAGCGCGACCACCGCAAGCTCGGCCAGCAACTGGACCTGTTCCACTTCGACGACTGCGCGCCCGGCTCGGTGTTCTGGCACCCCCGGGGCTGGACCCTGTTCCAGCAGTTGCTCGGCTACATGCGTCGGCGCCAGGACCAGGCCGGCTACCAGGAAGTGAATACCCCGGACGTGATGGACCGCGGCCTCTGGGAAACCTCCGGGCACTGGCAGAACTACCGCGACCATATGTTCAGCACCACCACCGAGGATCAGCGGGTATTCGCCCTCAAGCCGATGAACTGCCCCGGCGCGGTGTCGATCTTCGCTCGTGGCCTGAAGAGCTACCGCGACCTGCCGCTGCGCATCGCCGAGTTCGGCAAGGTCCATCGTTACGAGCCTTCCGGCGCGTTGCACGGCTTGCTGCGGGTACGCCACTTCACCCAGGACGACGCCCACATCTTCTGCACCCCGGCGCAGATGCAGGCCGAATGCGAACGCACCATCGCCCTGGTGTTCGACATCTATCGCGACTTCGGCTTCGACGACGTAGCCGTCAAGCTGTCCACCCGGCCGGACCATCGCATCGGCAGCGACGCGGTCTGGGATCAGCTGGAAGGCGCGTTGTCCGGCGCCCTGGACACGATGGCCATCGACTACCGGGTCAACCCCGGCGAGGGCGCGTTCTACGGCCCGAAACTGGAATTCGTGCTGCGCGATGCCATCGGCCGCGATTGGCAATGCGGCACCCTGCAGGTCGACCTCAACCTGCCGGAACGTTTCGATATCGGCTACATCGACGAACAGGGCGAACGCCAGCGCCCGGTGATGCTGCACCGGGCGTTGTTCGGTTCGCTGGAGCGCTTCATCGGCATCCTCATCGAGCATTACAGCGGCGCCCTGCCGTGCTGGCTGGCCCCGCGCCAGGCGGTGGTGATCAACATCAGCGAGGGACAGGCCGATTACGCCCAAGCCGTGTGCGACACCCTGCGCCAGCACGGCGTGCGCGCCAGCACCGACCTGCGCAACGAGAAGATCAGCTACAAGATCCGCGAGCACAGCCTGCAAAAGGTGCCGTACCTGCTGGTGATCGGCGACAAGGAAAAGGACGGAGGATTTGTCAGTTTGCGCAGCCGCCACGGCGAAGACCTAGGGCGGATGGCAGTGAGCGAGGTGGTGGAACGCATGCGGTTGGCGTTGTAGCGAGGAGGCCATCGCGAGCAAGCCCGCTCCTACAGGGGATCACGTAGATCCTTGTAGGAGCGAGCTTGCTCGCGATGCTTTTCAGGCCCTTGGCTTGACGGTCCCGCAGTCCTGCCCCAGCCACACCGCGCGGGTGTCCATGCTGCCCTTCTGCTGGAACCCGGTGGCATTGAAGGTGCCGTTGACGTTAGTGGTGAACTCGCGGTCGCTGAGGAATTTCGCCACGCCCGAACCTTGGGCTTTCGGACAGCTGAAGCGGAATTTCCACTGGTTGGACGTCCGGTCGGTGACCTCCTGGCGGCAGCCCGATTGCGGGTCTTGCAGCGGAATGGTGTCGGACTTCACCTGCTCCGGCGTCAGGCACACACGGATGCCCTTGCCGCCCATGGTCACGCCCTGCTTCTCCAACTGCGCCCGTTGCTCGGGGGTCAGCTGTTGCTGCAACTGGCCAAGAATCAACGACAGATCCGGCAGGCTCTGGTCGTCGACTTTCATATTGCTGGTGGTCAGCTCCCACAGGCCCGGTTGCAGCATCTGGGCCTGCGCGGCCAGCGGAAGCGACACAACGGCAGCCATGGCCAAACCCAGTAGACGAAGCTTCATCGAATGACTCCTAGACAGTAGTGGCCGTTAGACGTCAAAAACGCAGCGGCGTTGCATGGGGAATTAATTAGCGACAATCGCTGTGGAACATGGTCTGTTAGGGTCTGTATGGAACGTCGGCGAGCGGCGCTCAGGCGAGTCTGCTTCTGCGTAACGCCGAAGGCGCCCAGCGCGTAGTCACTTTTCGTCCAGACCCCAGGCATTGAATCTTCAGGAGCAAGGTTGCCCCATGGATTATTTTGGCCCGCACATTTTCGGCTATCTGATTGCCACGCTGCATTTTCTCGGCCTGATCGCCGCCATCCACGCGGTGTTGACCGTCAGGACCGCCCAAGGCGCCATTGCCTGGGCCCTGTCGCTGATGTTCATGCCGTACCTGACCCTGATCCCCTACCTGGTGTTTGGCCGCAGCACCTTCGATGCCTATATCAAGGCGCGGCGCCAGGCCAACGTCGAGATGCGCAAGGCCATCAACGACCTGAACTGGCGGCCCTGGGTCGAGGAAGCGCTGAGCGCTCGCGCCTCGAAGGCCTACACCTCGCTGCGGGCCATGCCCAAGCTGGGGCGCATGCCGTGCCTGGCCAGCAACCACGTGCAATTGCTGGTCAACGGCGACGCCACTTTCGAAGCGATTTTCGCCGCCATCGAGCGCGCCCGCACTGCGGTGCTGATCCAGTTCTTCATCATCCACGACGACGACCTTGGCCGGCGCCTGCAAGCCCTGCTGCTGAAAAAGGCCGGCGAAGGCGTGGCGATCCACCTGCTCTACGACCGCATCGGCAGCCATTCCCTGCCCCACTCCTACGTGCAGCCGCTACGCGATGCCGGGGCCCAGGTGCATGCCTTCGCCACCCGCAGCGGCTGGCTCAACCGCTTCCAGATCAACTTTCGCAACCACCGCAAGATCGTGGTCGTCGATGGCCTGCTGGGCTTTGTCGGCGGGCATAACGTCGGTGACGAATACCTGGGCAAGAAGCCGCCGCTGGCCCCCTGGCGCGACACCCACGTGGCCGTCAGCGGCCCGGTGGTGGCCTGCCTACAAGAGTCCTTCGCCGAGGACTGGTTCTGGGCCTCGCGGCAATTGCCGCCGCTGATCCTGCCGGACACCTACCCCGACGAGGGCGTGTTGTGCCAGGTGCTGGCCAGCGGCCCCGCGGACCCGTACGAAACCTGCTCGCTGTTCTTCGTCGAAGCCATCCACGCAGCTACCGAACGGGTGTGGATCACCAGCCCGTACTTCGTGCCCGACGAAGCCGTCTTCGCCGCCTTGCGCCTGGCGGTGCTGCGCGGCGTGGACGTACGCATCCTCCTGCCCTCGCGCCCGGACCACCGGATCGTCTACGCGGCGTCCAGCCTGTACGCCTTCGAAGCGGTACGCGCCGGAGTCCGGGTATTCCGTTATCAACCGGGTTTCCTGCACCAGAAAGTGGTGCTGATCGACAACGAAATCAGCGCGATCGGCAGCGCCAACCTGGACAACCGTTCGTTCCGCCTGAATTTCGAGGTGATGTTGCTGACCGTCGACGACGCCTTCGCCAGCGAGGTGGAGCATATGCTCAACCTCGACTTCGAGCGCTCCCGGGAAATCGCCAAGGACGAAAGCCGGCAAACCCACCGTCTGCAACAGCTCGGCATGCGGGTCGCCCGGCTTATTTCACCGATCCTCTAAAACCGGCGATTCAGGGGTAATACAAGTCGTCGCGGGTCCAGGGCAGCTCATGACCACCGTCGGCGTGGGCCTTGACCGCGAGAATCTGGTGCAGGTTGATCCAGCCGCGAGCGAAGGCGTAGGCACAGCCGGCCAGGTACAGGCGCCAGATGCGCAGGGCCTGCTCGGGCACCATCCGGGCGGCGGCTTCCAGGTTGTCTTCCAGGCGCTCGCTCCAGTGGTCCAGGGTGCGGGCGTAATGCAGGCGCAGGCTTTCGACGTCGACGATCTCCAGCCCCGCTTCGCTGATCTCGGCCGAGATCATCGACAGGTGCGGCAGCTCGCCGTTGGGGAACACGTACTTCTCGATGAAGTCCCCGGCACCGCGGCCCACGGGCCGTCCATCGGTGTGCTTGGCGGTGATGCCGTGGTTCATCACCAGGCCGCCTTCGCGCACCGCGCCGAACAGAGTCTTGCAGTACTGCGCCAGGTTGGCGTGGCCCACATGCTCGAACATGCCGACGCTCACCACCTTGTCGAAACGCCCGTCCTGCGGCAGATCGCGGTAGTCCAGCAGTTGCAGTTCCACCTGGTCCTGCAGCCCTTCGGCGGCCACTCGCTCGCGGGCCAGCTCCAGCTGCTCCTTGCTCAGGGTGATGCCGAAGACCTTGACCCCGAATTCCCGCGCCGCATAACGCGCCAGCCCACCCCAGCCGCAGCCGACATCCAGCAGGTACTCGCCGGGCTGCAGGCGCAGCTTGCGGCACAGGTGGCGGAATTTGGCTTGCTGGGCCTGCTCCAGGCTCTCGCTGCCGGTCTCGAAATAGGCGCAGGAATAGGCCATGTCGCTGTCGAGCCACAGCTGATAGAACTCGTTGGAAAGGTCGTAATGGTAGGAAATGGCCGCCGCGTCCGTGGCCTTGTCATGGTAGGAACGCACCGGCTGCGCGTCCTCTTCCCCCGCCAGCAGGGCCTGGCTCAGTTCGTCGCAGACCCGGATGACATCGCTGATCGAACCTTCAAGCTCCAGTTTGCCCTCGACGAACGCCGCCCCCAGCGAGTCGAGAGTGGGATGGGTGAGTTGGGTAACCAGTTGCGGGTCCTTGACCACAATGGTGACGCTGGGCGCCGGCCCCAGGTTGAATTCGTGGCCGTCCCAGAGTCGCAGACGCAGCGGTAATTGCAGATTCTGTAAGGCCGGTGGAAGTTGCGCGAGCATGGATAATCCCCCCTTGTTTCAGACGTCTGAGTGAGGTTAGACCATACTGAAAAAATAGCAGGCTATCGATCTGATAGCTGAAATTCATCAATACCTGCGCTGCAACAATCCGTCGTGAACCCACTGTTTCAGCCAGCTGACCGCTTGTAACGCAGTGTCCTCCTTATAGGTGACTGCCAGCTCGGCGCACAGTTCAGCGAAGTTCCAGCCCTGCCTGGCCATGCCTGCCAGCGCCCGCGCTTCAGCCGCCGGCAGGCTGCGGTAACGACAGATCCTGGCGTCCCGCCAGACCAGGCAAACCTGAGGTTCCTCCAGCGCGACACTGCCCGGGAAAGCAGCCCCGTCCTTGAACGCGCGCCACAGCGCCACGCTGTTGAAACGGCATTCGCGCCACTGCACGTAGGGTTGCAGGTCGACCTGCAAGGTCGCCCATTCCTCCGGTTGCAGGCCCGCCATGTCCGCCAGGCTCAAGGCGGCGCCGGGCGGCGCGTCGAAGGCCAGGGTAAAATCCCACTCCAACGCCGCCAGCTCGCCCAGCGGCGCGCTCTGGCACGGCTCCAGATAGCTGCCGATGAAGGCTTCAAGCCCCTGCCCCAGCCAGCGCAGGCTGTAATGGGTCGAAGGCTGGCGACGGATATAGGCCTCGGCCAGTCGGGCGAATTCGTCGTCTCCCAACCAGTTGTGCAGGGTCGGAAAGTCGCCCCGCAGCACTTCCTCGAGCCGGGCGTGGTAAGCGTTGTGGTAGATCGCCAGCCCGGTAGCGATATCCAGGCTCGGCCCGCCGACCAGGCTGTGCAACAACGCCGGATTGGCGCTCGGGGACTCGGCCAGCAGGTAATCCTCGAACGCCGCTTGCCAGTCGCTCAAGCGCATATCCGCCTCCCGGCCAGTTCCGCCTGCCCCAGTTCCCGAGCCTTGTGCAGCTCGGCGAGCAATTCTTCCAGCGGCGGCAAATGATCGTCGCGCTCGAGCAGGGTCGCCACCGGGCCCAGGTGTTCGAGGGTCCGTCGATAGAGGTCCCAGACCGGATCGCTGACCGGATGGTCGTGGGTATCGATCACGTAGCTGCCGTAGTCGTGATGCCCGGCCAGGTGCAACTGCCGCACGCGGTGCGCCGGCAGGCCCTGGATGAAGGTCCAGGGATCGAAGCCGTGATTGCGCGAGCTGACATACACGTTGTTCACGTCCAGCAGCAGCTCGCAACCGCTGCGTTCGCTCAGCGCAGCGAGAAACGCCCACTCGCTGAACTCGTCCCCCGCGGCCCGTACATAGCTGGAGACATTCTCCAGCACCAGCGGCCGACCCAGGACGTCTTGCACCTGCTCCACCCGTTCGGCCACATGGGCCAGGCTCTCTTCGGTGTAGGGCAGCGGCAGCAGGTCGTGGAGCTGGTGGGCATTGCCCCGGCTCCAGCACAGGTGATCGGAGATCCACGCCGGCCTGACCCGTTCGGCCAGTTGCTTGAGCTGTTGCAGGTAGTCCCGGTCCAGGGCATGCGGGCCGCCGATGGACAACGACACGCCGTGCATCACCAGCGGATAACGCTCGGCGATGGCGTCCAGGTAATACAGGGCCTTGCCGCCCTGGACCAGGAAGTTCTCGGAAATGATCTCGAACCAGTCCACAGCCGGCGACTGTTCGAGAATCTGTTGATAGTAGGCACTGCGCAAACCCAGGCCATAACCCAGGCAGCTAGCGGTAGCAGACATCGCGGACTCCTCGCGAGGTGGCCGCGGCGACCGATGGCGTCGCCGCGGCAGCACTCGATCGCCGTTTACTCGCCGACTTTGCCGCCGGCTTTTTCGCAGGCCGACTGAGTCATGGCCTTGAAGCCCTGGCCTTTGCAGGCGCCCATGCCTTTGCAGGCGTGGTCCTTGGTCTTGCAGTCGTTCTGGCCCTTGCAGGCGTTCACGCCATAACAATGCACCTGGGCATCGGCAGCGGAAACCTGAGTGGCGACACCGGCAAACATCGTGGCGGCCGCAAGGGCAAGGGCAGCACCGGCAGCGGCGTTTTTCATGGTCATGTTCATATCCTCAATAATCGCTAGGGGTGTCGGCTAAAGGGTTGTTCAGTCCCGACATGTCACTAGAGAGAGGAGCCCGGCGGCCGTTACAGCCCGCCGGAAAAATTTTTCATGAACGCCACCGCTAAGGCAGCAGGGAAAAACAGCCTTAGCTCGCCGGCTCTTCCAGCTTGAGCAGGGGCTCCTGGAAACGCAGCAAGCGCCCGGCATTGCCCAGCACCAGCAAGGTGCTCAAGTTGTGCAGCACCGCGGCGATCATCGCCCCCGCCGCGCCGAGCCAGCCGAACGCGGCAAAGGCGACGATGGCCAGGGTCCAGCCCAGGCCGATGACCACATTGACTTGCAGGGTCTGGCGGCATTGGCGGCTCAGCCGCACACAGGTGCCCAAGCGCCGCAGGTCGCTGCCGATCAACACCACGTCGGCCGACGCCAGGGCAATGTCCGCCCCGCCCGCGCCCATGGCCACCCCGACCACGCCGGCCTTGAGCGCCAGGGAATCGTTGATCCCGTCGCCCACCACCATCGGCCGGAAACCGCTGTCGATTTCCCCCAGCACGCGCTGGAGCTTGTCTTCCGGCAGCGCCTGGGCTTCGACCTCGCCTATGCCGACATCCCGAGCCAGGCTGTCGGCCACGCTCCGGCGGTCGCCGGTCAACAGCAACTGACGGCCCAGGCCCAGCTCGCGCAGCTCTTCGAGGGCAAAACGGGCCTCGGGCTTGACGCTGTCGGCCAGCAGCAACCAGGCGAGAAACTCGCCGTTCAGCGCCAGCCCGGCAATCGGCCCGTCATGCACGGGCACCGCGGGCGTGGCGATGCCAAGCTGGTCGAACAGCTCGGGACGCCCCAGGGCCGCCTCGCCCTGCTCCGTCCGGGCCACCACACCAAGCCCCTGGCGTTCGCGAATATCCGCCAGCGCCAGGAACTGCTCCTGGGCCACCAGCCCGGCCAACGCCCGGCTGACCGGGTGGCTGCTGGCCGAACCGAGACTGGCCGCCAGGTTCAACAGCGCCTCGCGGTCTTCGCGCGGGCTGTCGATGGATTGCAGGCGCAAGGTGCCGAAGGTCAGGGTGCCGGTCTTGTCCACCACTAGCGAGGTCAGGTCCGCCAGCTCTTCGAGGAACGCCGAACTGCGGATCAGGATGCCGTGGCGCGCCGCCACCGCGATCCCGGCAATCGCCGTGGCCGGCGCCGACAGCACCAACGCGCAGGGGCAAGCCGCCACCAGCACCGCGAGCATCGCCTGGGCATCGTTGGTGATGAACCAGGTGACCGCCGCCAACAGCAACACCAGCACCATGTAGCTGCCGGCATACCGCTCCAGCAGGCGGGTGATCGGCGGCTTGGCGCGCTCGGCGTTCTGCATCAGGGCAATGACCTTGCCCAGGGTCGACTCGTGGCCGGTGCGGGTCACCTCCAGGCGCAACAGGCCGTCGAGGTTGATCGAGCCACCGAACACCTGCATGCCGACCCCGGCCTCCAGCGGCACCGACTCGCCGGTGATCGGCGCGGTGTCGAGGCTGGCCTGGCCGGACAGCACCAGGCCGTCGGCGGGCACCCGGTCGCCGGCGCGCACCTCGACGATATCGCCGGCCTTGAGCGTGGCGTTATCCACTTCGCGGACACTGCCGTCGGCCTCTACCCGCCGCGCATGGCTGCGGGTCAGGCGGCCCAGGGCGTGAATCGCTTCCTGGGAACCGATGACGCTGCGCTCTTCCAGCACATGGCCGAAGATCATGATGATCGGCAGCAAGGCGGCGGTCAGCAGGTCGCCCGTGGCCCAGGCGCCGAGCATGGCCAGGGCGATCAACTGGTCGGTGATGCCGTGCAGGCTCGGGTAACGCAGGCTGAACCAGGCCGAGCGCATCACCGGCAACGCGACCAGCAACGAGGCGAAACCCAGCAGCAACTGGCTGACACCGGTCTGCTGCGGAGCCAGCCAGCGCCAGGCCAGGCCCAGGCCGAGCAGCCCCAGGGCCAGCATCGCCAGGGTCAGCTGGCGCGCGGCGCTGCGTTGTTCGGCAGAGGTCAGCATGCTCGCCGGGGCGGCGGCATGGGTGTGCGCAGTCATGGTTGGGCTCCCTGAATGATCAGGCGGGAATCGTCTTGAGGGTTGACCGTGGTCACCGAGCCGGCCTGGCCGAGAATCTTCGGCAACCGTTCGCGATAGATACGCAGGAGCATTTCCGGGTCAGTGCCGTTGCGTTGCGCCTGGGCCAGGCTCTGGATGGTCGCGGTATCGGCCTGGGCCTTGGCCAGGCGTTCGCCGGCCTGGGCATGAGCCACCTGCACGCTGCGGTCGGCCTGCTCGTTGGCGGCCTGGGTGAGTTTCTCGGCTTCGGTACGGGCGTTGGCTACCGCCTTGTCGGCTTGCTGGCTGGCGGTAAGCACCGCGTTGAAGGCACTGACCGCTGGGGTCGGCAAACTCGATTGCACGTCCACCCGGGCGACTTCGATGCCGATCCCCTGCCCGGTCGCCGCCAGGTCCGCCAGACGCTGGTTGATGCCTTGCACCAGATCCCCGCGCAGCCGCTCGCGCCGCTCGGCAGCCTGATTGTCGGCGCCGATCAGCTCCGGGCGCGCCACCAGGATGGTGTCCAGATCGCGCGCGGCGGTCAGGGCCAGGGCGCTGCGCGTCACCAGTCGATCCAGCGCCGGCAGCACATGCGCGCCCTGCAAGACAAAGG
The DNA here is from genome assembly GCF_001921865.1 of Pseudomonas chlororaphis. GTDB lineage: Bacteria > Pseudomonadota > Gammaproteobacteria > Pseudomonadales > Pseudomonadaceae > Aquipseudomonas > Aquipseudomonas chlororaphis_D. Next base: position 3,735 of record NZ_MSCT01000023.1, on the reverse strand, counting down.
CATAAGGCTCGGTGACCTTGTAGAACACCCGCACATCCAGTTGCACCACCCCGGCATCGCCGGTCAGCAGGTAACCCGAACCGGCCAGGGCATCGCTCAGGGGCACGGCGAAACTCGCCACCTTGTCGCCTTTCAAGGCCGCGTCGGAACGCAGCAGGCTTTCCACCCGCCGCTCGATCACCCGGTCGGCGGCCGGCAACAACACCACCTGCTCGAAGGGTTGCGGCCAGGCCAACAGCAGGCCGGCGTTCTGGATCCGGTCCAGGGCGCCGAAGTGCAGCACCACCGCGCGATCCTGGGGGTCGATCTGCCGCACATTGGAAAACGCCCAGGCCAGCGCGGCCAGCACGGTGACTGCATACAACGCGAGAAACGCCAGGCGCCCGGCCTGAATCCACGGGCTGCCGGATTCATCTGTTCCACGTGGAACAAAACTCATGGCTGCGCCCCGGCGGCTTTATTGCCGAGGGTCGGCGGGCCGTCCACCAGCACCCGGAACGGCGCCGCGTCGGTGCGCAGGATCAGCTTGGTGCCGGGCGTGACCACGGTGCCCAGGGTGTCCAGGGAGCGCAGCAGGTTATACAGCTGCGGCGAACCGGCGTAGGCGCGGCCGTAGATTTCAGCGGCCTGTACCCGGGACTGGGCCTCGATATCGGCGGCTTTCACCGTGGCGTCGGCCTGGACGATGCGCGCATCGCGCTCGGCGGCGGAACGGATCTGCGCCGCTTCGCGCTTGCCGATGGCCGTACGTTCGGTGGCGATGGTTTCACGCTCGGCGCGCATGCGATCGACCGTGGCGGTCAGGGTCACCGAAGGCAGGGTCAGGCGCTCGACGCCAACTTGCAGCACGCGCACGCCGTAGGTGCTGAGCAACTGTTGCTCGATCTGCTTGCGCAACTGCGCTTCGAAATCGCCGATACGTACTTTGCTGGCATCGGTGTTCACCAGGTTCGCCAGGTCGAAACTGCTGGCGGTGGTTTCCAGCGCCGAGCCGACAAAGGTGCGGATCTGCCGCGCCGCTTCGTCCGGCTGATTCTGTACCGCGCGCATGAAGCGCTTGACGTTGTCTGCGTCGCCCTGCACCTGCCACGCCACATAGGCCTGGACGATGATGCGCAAGCCGTCTCGGGTGCCGACATCCTGCAAGCCGCTGGAGGTGGTGCGCAGGCGCAGATCCACCGGGATCGCCGCCTCGAACGGCGCCGGCCAGCGCCAGCCCAGGCCCGGTTCCAGCAGCACCCGGGCCGGGTTGCCGAAACGGGTGATCACCGTGGCTTCGCCGGAGCGCACTTGCACCAGGCTCGCGGCGGCGACGGCGAACAGCACCAGCAACAGCGCCCAGCCCATGCGCCGCCAGGGAAAAGGCCCCGCCTCTTCCGGCGCGCCGTGATGGTGATGATGGTGGTGCCCATGGTGGTGATGGCCGCCGTGGCCGTGATCGTGGCCGGCGTGATCCTGATGATCGTGGGAATGGGACTGGCTCAATGGACGGCTCCTGGCTGAGCGGTTTTACCGGGCGCCGAGGGCTCGGTCGGCAAGACGAAAGTACGCAGGTCGAGGGTCGGCGCATTGGCGCCGCCCAGGCGGTGGTCGAGGATCAGCAACGTGGCGTTGCCCAGGCCCTGGCTCAACTGGCTCAGGTACTGCTCCAGCACGAAGGCCTGGCCGGCGCTGGCATAGGCTTTGCGCTCGGCGCCAAAACGCAGGTCGGCCGCTTGCGCGGTGGCCTGGGTTTCATGGGCCGTGGCCTGGGCCTGATCGCGGGCGATGCTGGCCTGCAACTGCGCCTGGTTGGTCTGTTCGCTGGCCGCGCCGCGCTCGCGGGCAATCAGCGCCTGGGCGCCGATCTGCGCGGCCTGGACACCGTGATAAGCATTGGCGGCGCCCGCCGGCGGGTGAATGGCTTCGACCACGGTGGCGAGAATCTCCACCCCGCTGTCGAGCGCTTGCAGGTCGGCCTGCACCGCGCGGCCGATGTCTTCGGCCAGGCGGGTACGGTCTTCGCCCAGCAGGCCGTCGAGGGTACGCGAGGCAAAGTCATGCACCAGGATGCGGCTGGCGGTACTGCGGATCAGCTGCGCAATGTCGGTGCTGCGATAGGTCGCCGCCAGCGCCGCCTGATCGCTCAGGCCGATGCGATAGACGAAACGCACATCCATGTTGACGATCTGGAAGCTCTGCTGGTCGGCGCCGCCGCTGGCGATGACCTGGGATTTGTCGTTGACGTGGCTGGCGTCCCATAAACGGTTGGCCACCAGCGGCGGCGGACCTTCGGCGGATGCCGGCTCGGGCGCGACAGGCGCCTCGCCGACGCTGGTGGCCAGTTCGTGCACCACGCCGTTCTCGACGCTCAGCACGCGGCCCAGCGGCCAGGGCAAACCGGCATGCAGGCCGGGGCCGAAGACTTCCACCGGCTTGCCGAAACGCTCGTAGATGCCGCGCCCCTGCAACGGCACTTCATGCAGGCCGGTGAGCAGCCAACCCACACCGAGCACCACCAGCAGCACCGGCAGCAACGCCCGACGCATATACGTGAAGGCCCAGATCTGCCGCAGGTCGATGCCGAAGCGGTTGTGCAACTCGTGCTGCAAGGCCAGCAGCGGCTGCGGCGGCCAGCGCAACAGATCGGCGACCACGCTGTGGGCGAGCATGCGCGGCTCCAGCCGTTCGCGCCGCGGGCTGAACAGCGACAACACCGCGCGCAGCAGGAACTCCAGGGCCACCAGCGCCGGCAAGGCGCCGAGCAGCACGCCCAGGCGCACCGGCCAGAGCGCCGTGTCGCTGCTGAACAGCAGGCAGAGCGCCGCCAGCGCCAGGCTGATGATCGCCACCCGCGCCAGCTGCGCCAATGGCGCGGCTTCCGGCCATTCGCCGGGATGCTCCTGGCTCAACTGGCGCTCGAACACCAGCAAACCGAACGCCAGCAACAACGCCAGCACCGCCCCGACATTGCCCGCCAGGCCCAGGGCCGCGGCGGGCAGGTTCAGGTTCCATACCAGCTCGACGACCACCAGCACCAGCAGGGCCCAGCCGGCCAGCCACAAGGTCGGCGCGCCGATCTGCGCCAGCCACCCGGACCAACGCCGGCCAATGCCGTCCAGCAGGCGCTCGTACCAGCCTTCGTCGGCCAGCGGTTCCTCGGCGACCGGCGGCAGGGCCGGCGGAGCTTCAGGCGGTCGCAATACCCCGGCGCGCCAGGCGCTGACCCAGCCTGCCGCCTGCAAACCGCCCACCAGTACCAGCAAGGCCGCGGCCAGATTGACCAGCAACGCCGGCCACAAGGATTGCGGGGCGAACAGATCGACGAAGAACGCCACCACCAACCCCACCCCGGCCAGCCCCGCCAGGCCCATGCCCCAGCGCCGCAAGCGGCGCTCGTGAAAGGCTGCCTGCTGAAACCTCGGCAAGGCTTCGACCCCCGCCCCTTCAGTCTCAAGATCGACTTGCATACCACCCCAACGCTGGTCGTTAACCCGTTTCCGGCCTGTGGATAACCCTTAGGGCAGGCCGCTGCATCCGTCACAAATCGTTACGATATAACGATAGTAGTGAAATTTTCGTCGCTTACCTATGCCTTTATTTGCCATCGGCGCGTCATAAAGGCAGGCAAAACCGGTGCTGGGCGGATGCCAGCCCGGGTTATCTGTGGCCATAATCCGCTGGCCTCTCTTCGTGACAAGGAAACGTCTCGCCATGCTCTCGATCTACCAGCTCAAACCGCGCTTCCAGAACCTG
>NZ_MSCT01000022.1 GCF_001921865.1 Pseudomonas chlororaphis | reverse complement strand
TCGGAATAAGGAAGTTGCCATGCGCGAAGCTCAGAACCAGACCTTCACCACCCACGACGGCGTCGAGCTGTTCTACCGCCACTGGCCGGCCACCGCGCCGGCGGCGGACGCGCCGCGCCAGGCGGTGCTGCTGTTCCACCGCGGCCACGAACACTCGGCGCGCATCGCCCACCTGGTGGACGAACTGGACCTGCCGCAATTCGATTTCTTCGCCTGGGACGCCCGCGGCCACGGCCAGTCGCCCGGCGCCCGGGGCGACAGCCCAAGCTTTGCCACCAGCGTGCGCGACGTGCAGACCTTCTGCGACCACCTGCGGACCAGCCACGGCATCGACGAAGAGCACATGGCGGTAGTGGCCCAGAGCGTCGGTGCGGTGATCGCCGCCACCTGGGTCCATGACTATGCGCCGCGCATTCGCGCCCTGGTGCTGGCGTCGCCGGCGTTCAAGGTCAAGCTCTACGTGCCTTTCGCCCGCCCCGGGCTGGCCTTGATGCGGCGCTTTCGCGGCAACTTCTTCGTCAACAGCTACGTCAAGGCGCGCTTCCTCAGCCACGACCCGCAGCGCGTGGCCTCCTACGACAGCGACCCGCTGATCACCAAGGCCATTTCGGTCAACGTGCTGCTGGGCCTGTACGAAGCCGCCGAACGGGTGGTGGCCGACGCCCAGGCGATCCAGGTGCCGACCCAGTTGCTGATTTCCGGCGCCGACTTCGTTGTCCATCGCAAGCCCCAGGAGCAGTTCTTCGAGCGCCTGGGCAGCCTGCACAAGGAAAAACACCTCCTCCCGGGGTTCTTCCACGACACCCTCGGCGAACGGGCCCGGGGTCCGGCCGTCGCCAGCGCCCGGCGCTTCATCCTGCAGAACTTCGCCCGGCCGCTGCAGCGCCCTGCCCTGCTCGACGCCGACCGCCTGGGCGCCACCTGCGCCGAGTCCGAGGCGCTGGCGGCGCCGCTGCCGCATAACTCCCCGCGCGACCTCTACTGGCGCCTGACCCGCGCCAGCATGCGCCTGGGCAGCCGGCTCTCGGCCGGGGTCAAGCTGGGCTTCGACACCGGTTTCGACTCCGGCAGCACCCTGGACTACGTGTACCGCAACCAGCCGACCGGCACCTCGGCCCTGGGCCGGGCAATCGACCGCAACTACCTGGACTCCATCGGCTGGCGCGGCATCCGCCAACGCAAGCTGCATGTGGAAGAACTGCTGCGCCTGGCCATGGAAAAACTCCGCGACCAGAGCCGCGAAGTACGCATCGTCGACATCGCCGCCGGCCACGGGCGCTACATTCTCGAAGCCTTGCAAGGCGTCAGCCCGCTGCCCGAGTCGATCCTGTTGCGCGACTACAGCGACATCAACGTGCGCGACGGCAGCGCGCTGATCGCCGAGAAGGGCCTGGGCCAGATCGCCCGTTTCGTCAAAGGCGACGCCTTCGACCGCCAGGACCTCGCGGCCCTGGAGCCCAAACCGACCCTCGCGGTGGTTTCGGGCCTGTACGAGTTGTTCGCCGACAACCAGATGGTCGGCGACTCCCTGGCGGGCCTGGCCGCCGCCGTGGAACCCGGCGGTTACCTGGTCTATACCGGGCAGCCGTGGCACCCGCAGTTGGAGCTGATCGCCCGCGCCCTGACCAGCCACCGCGAGGGGCAGGCCTGGGTGATGCGCCGGCGGACCCAGGCGGAAATGGACCAGTTGGTGGAGGCCGCGGGCTTTCGCCGGATCACCCTGCGCGTCGACCAGTGGGGCATTTTCAGCGTGTCGCTGGCGCAGCGGGTGCAATGATGAGCGGCGCCGCCACCCGCGAACCCGGCCTGCTGAAACCCGCGGTGCTCTGGCTGCTGCTGTTGGCACCGCTGTTTTTCAGCACCTATGGCTTAGCCACCTGGGTCACCGCGCAGCGCGCCGACGTCGGCAGCCTGGTGTTCGACTGGGAGCGGCATATGCCGTTCTGGGCCTGGAGCATCGTGCCCTACTGGTCGATCGACCTGCTGTACGGCTTTTCCCTGCTGTTGCCCAACAGCCGCCTGGAGCTTAAACGCCACGCCTTGCGCCTGCTGACCGCGCAGGTCATCGCCGTCAGCTGCTTCCTGCTCTGGCCGTTGCGTTTCACCTTCTCCCGGCCGGAACTGGACGGCGTGTTCGGCTGGCTGTTCGATGTGCTGGCCGGCTTCGACAAACCATTCAACCAGGCGCCGTCGCTGCACATCGCCCTGCTGGTGGTGCTCTGGACCTGCTACGCGCGGCATACCCAGGGCGTCTGGCGCTGGCTGGTGCATGGCTGGTTCGCCCTGATCGGGGTGTCGGTGCTGACCACTTATCAACACCACTTTATCGACGTACCCACAGGCGCCCTGGCCGGCTGGCTGTGCGTCTGGCTGTGGCCGCTGGACCGTCCCGGGATGCTGCACAGCCTGCGCCTGGCCCGCGATCGCCAACGTTGGCGCCTGGCGCTGCGCTATGCCCTCGGCGCCGCGGCGTTCACGGTGCTGGCGTGGTCCTGCGGCGGCGCCTGGCTGTGGTTGCTGTGGCCGGCGCTGGCGTTGCTGCTGGTGGCGCTGAACTACGCGCTGTTCGACGCCCAGGGTTTCCAGAAGGGCGCGGACGGCCGCCTGGGCAGCGCCACCCGCTGGCTGCTGGCGCCGTACCTGGCAGCGGCCTGGATCAATTCGCGGTGGTGGACGAAAGCCCATCCCCAGCCCGACGAAGTTGTGGATAACGTCTGGCTGGGGCGCATTCCGACCCCGGGCGAGTTGCAGGACAGCCCGTTCAGCGCGGTGGTCGACCTGTGCGCCGAGCTGTCCCTGGACGGCCGCCATCTGCCTTATCGCTGCGTGCCGGTGCTCGACCTGACCGCGCCCACCCCCGAGCAGTGCCGCGAGGCCGCGCAGGCCATCGAGCGCCTGCGCGAACAGGGGCCGCTGCTGGTCTGCTGCGCCCTGGGCTACTCGCGCAGCGCCACCGCCATCGCCGCCTGGCTGTTGTCCACAGGCCGCGCCGCCAGCGTCGACGCGGCCATCGTGCAGATCCGCCGCGCGCGCCCGCACATCGTCCTGCACCCCGCGCACCGTCAGGCCCTGGAAGCGTTATCCACCGCTGCGGAGCCTGCCCATGACCACTGATATGGAATTGCACGCCGTGGCCAGCCTGCTGCGCCGCGGGCACGCGCTGGACCTGTTATCCACAGGCCTGGCCTTGCTCGGCGCGCTGTTCGGCCTCGGCCAATGGCTGCTCGGCCTCTCTAGCCCGTGGGCCATCGCCCTGAGCCTGGCCCTGCTGCTCCTGGGCGTGCTGCAAAAGTACTGGGCGCTACGGGTGGCCTTCGACGCCGAGCTGTTCCAGCGCGTGGCGGACAGCCCGCTGCCGCTGGTCGAACGCAGCATTGCCGTGGACGAGGCGCTGGCGGCGCTGGGCCTGCAACCGCCGGGCGCCGGCGGCCGGGCCTGGCCACAACGCAGCCGCGGCGCCCTGAACCTGTTGCGCCGGCAGACCCAACTCTTGGCCGCGCAAGTACTGCTGACACTGGGCTTCATCCTCGCCAGCCCCTGGCTGGTCGTCGCCGGATAAGGAATTCTCATGCTCGAACCCCTGGTCGCCACCCTCATCACCTCCGCCGCCCGTACCATCACCGGAGCCCGCAGCCTGTGGCTCGGTTGCGGGCCGCAGGCGGTGCAACGCATCTACTTCGCCAACCACAGCAGCCACGGCGACTTCGTGCTGCTCTGGGCCTCGCTGCCGCCCGCGCTGCGCAAGATGACGCGGCCGGTGGCCGGCGCCGATTACTGGCAGGCCAGCCCGCTGCGCCGCTACATCATCAACCGCGTGTTCAACGGCGTGCTGATCGAACGCGAGCCCAGGGAGCCTGTGGATAACCCCCTGCAACCGATGCTCGAAGCCCTGGCCGACGGCGATTCGCTGATCATCTTTCCCGAGGGCACGCGCAACCTGGAGGAAGACGGCCTGCTGCCGTTCAAGAGCGGCCTGTACCACCTGGCGAAAAGTTACCCACAGGCCCAGGTGATTCCGGTGTGGATCGCCAACCTCAACCGCGTAATGCCCAAGGGCCGCTTCCTGCCCCTGCCGCTGCTGTGCACCACCAGCTTCGGCGCGCCGTTGTCCCTCGAAGACGACGAGAGCAAGGCGCACTTCCTCGAACGCAGCCGCGCGGCGCTGCTGGCCCTGGCCCCGGAGCATTCCTGAGATGGATAGACAAACCCTGATGTTGTTCGGCGGGATCGGCGCGGTCCTGGTACTGGCCTCGCTGATCGGCTTCGTGCTCAAGCTGCGCACCGGCGGCGCGCCGAACTCGGTGATCGATAACCTCAACGCCCGTATCAACGCCTGGTGGGTGATGGTGCTGGTGATCGGCATCGCTTTCTGGCTCGGCACCAGCGCGGTGATCCTGCTGTTCTACGCGGTGTCCTTCTACGCCCTGCGCGAGTTCCTGACTCTGATGCCGACCCGGCGCAGCGACTACCCGGCGCTGGTGGCGGCCTTCTACCTGGCGCTGCCCGTGCAGTACCTGCTGATCTATTTCGATTGGTACGGGCTGTTCTCGATCTTCATCCCGGTCTATGTGTTCCTGCTGCTGCCGATCCTCGCGTCCCTGGGCGGCGACGCCACACACTTCCTCGAGCGCGCCTCCAAGGTCCAGTGGGGCCTGATGATCGCGGTGTTCTGCGTGTCGTTCGTGCCGGCGCTGCTGACCCTGGATATCGCCGGCTACGAAGGGCGCAACCTGCTGTTGATCGCCTACCTGGTGATCGTGGTGCAGATGTCGGACGTGTTGCAGTACGTCTGTGGAAAACTCTTCGGCAAACGCAAGATCGCCCCGCGCCTGTCGCCGTCCAAGACCGTGGAAGGCTTTGTCGGCGGCATCCTGCTGGCCTCGCTGATCGGCGGCGCGCTGTGGTGGATCACCCCGTTCAACGCCTGGCAGTCGTTCCTTATCGCGCTATTGATCAACCTGCTGGGGTTTGCCGGCGGCATCGTCATGTCGGCGATCAAGCGCGACCGCGGGGTGAAAGACTGGGGCCACATGATCGAGGGCCACGGCGGCATGCTCGACCGCCTGGATTCGGTGTGCTTCGCCGCGCCGATCTTCTTCCACCTGGTGCGCTACTGGTGGACCTGAACACCCCCCACCACCCCTTGTAGGAGCGAGCTTGCTCGCGATAGCGCCAGATCGAACACCGCGATCAATGGCCGCTGCGCGGATCGCGAGCAAGCTCGCTCCTACACAGGGGCGTGCTCTCCTGCTTGACCGCAGCGGTTTCGCGCGCTCATATTACGGTCGTAATTTTTTATTCGACTCGCCTTGAACCCTTTCTTTGTCGATTGCAGGAGAACAGCCATGAGCCGCTACGACGTCGTCATCCTCGGTGGAGGTCCCGGTGGCTACAACGCCGCCATCCGCGCCGGCCAGCTGGGGCTCAAGGCAGCCTGCGTCGAAGGCCGCGCGACCCTCGGCGGCACCTGCCTGAACGTCGGCTGCATGCCGTCCAAGGCCTTGCTGCATGCTTCGGAGCTGTACGAGGCGGCCACCGGCAAGGCATTCGCCGAGCTGGGCATCGAGGTCCAGCCGCGCCTCAACCTCGCCCAGATGATGAAACAGAAGGACGACAGCGTGGCGGGCCTGACCAAGGGCGTCGAGTTCCTGTTTCGCAAGAACAAGGTCGACTGGATCAAGGGCTGGGGCCATATCGACGGCCCGGGCCAGGTCACGGTGACCGACAGCGCCGGCGCCCAGACCCGGCTGGAAGCCAAGGACATCGTGATCGCCACCGGCTCCGAACCGACGCCGCTGCCCGGGGTGGAGATCGACAACCGGCGCATTCTCGATTCCACCGGGGCGCTGGCCCTCGGCGAGGTGCCCAGGCACCTGGTGGTGATCGGCGCCGGGGTGATCGGCCTGGAGCTGGGCTCGGTATGGCGGCGCCTGGGCGCCGAGGTGACGGTGATCGAATACCTCGACCGGATCTGCCCCGGGGTCGACGCCGAGGCCGGCAAGACCCTGCAACGAGCCCTGGCCAAGCAGGGGATCGCCTTCAGGCTCGGGACCAAGGTCACCCGCGCCAGCAGCTCGGCCGACGGTGTGCAGTTGAGCGTCGAGCCAGCGGCGGGCGGCACGCCGGAGGAGCTGGAGGCCGACTACGTGCTGGTGGCCATCGGGCGCCGGCCCTATACCCAGGGCCTGGGCCTGGAGAACGTCGGCCTGGGCACCGACGCCCGCGGCCAGCTCGCCAACCAGCGGCACCGCACCGCGGCGGCCGGGGTCTGGGTGATCGGCGACGTCACCTCCGGGCCGATGCTCGCGCACAAGGCCGAAGACGAAGCCATGGCCTGCATCGAGCAAATCGTCGGCAAGGCCGGCGAGGTCAATTACGCGCTGATCCCCAGCGTGATCTACACCCGGCCGGAGCTGGCCAGCGTCGGCAAGACCGAGGAGCAGCTCAAGGCCGAAGGCCGTGCCTACAAGGCCGGCAAGTTTCCCTTCACGGCCAACAGCCGGGCCAAGATCAACCACGAGACCGAGGGTTTCGCCAAGGTCCTGGCGGACGCGCAGACCGACGAAATCCTCGGCGTGCATTTAGTCGGCCCGAGCGTCAGCGAAATGATCGGCGAATACTGCGTGGCCATGGAGTTCGCCGCCTCCGCCGAAGACATCGCCCTGACCTGCCACCCGCACCCGACCCGCTCCGAGGCCTTGCGCCAGGCGGCGATGGATGTGGAGGGCATGGCCACGCAGATGTAGACCGAGGCCACAAGATTGCCAGAGGCCCTACGGGCCTTGCGCAGCCTTCGGCAGCGGCTACAAAAGCAGGATCGAGGCGCCCCGAAGAACCCTGTAGCCGCGGCCGAAGGACGCGCCAGCGGCGACCCAGGGTCATGCCGGCAGATGCCCCAGGGGCAGAGCCCCCGGGGTTTTCACCGTGTGGATCGCGAAGTTGCTGCGGATATCGCTGACGCCCGGCAGTTTCAGCAGGCTGCCGGTGAGGAAACGGTCGTAGGCGCGCAGGTCCGGCACCACCACTTGCAGCAGGAAGTCCGACTCGCCGGACACCAGGAACGCCGAAATCACCTCCGGCAGCGCCGTCACCGCCCGGTGAAAAGCCTCGGAATGCTCGTCGGTATGGCGCTCGACCCTGACCCCGACGAACACCGTCAGCCCCAGGCCGACCTCGTCGCGGTCGAGGACGGCCTGGTACCCGCGGATCACTCCGGCTTCTTCCAGCATCCGCACCCGGCGCAGGCAGGGCGAGGCGGACAAGCCGATCTCGTCCGCCAGTTGCACGTTGCTCAGGCGACCGTCGCGTTGCAGGGCAGCGAGAATCTTGCGGTCGTAGGCGTCCAGTTTCATGTTTGGCATATTCCGATAGTCATTCCGGGTTCGACTGGAAGATTATGCCAATTTCTGCCCATCTGCTGGCTGACTACGCAAGCACCTGCCCTGCCCCTTGGCCCTAGACTCTGCTGACCGAATCGACAACGAAAGGGGCGGCAACGTGGCACACCTGTGGATGTTTTTCCTGGCCTTGGCGGTGGTGTATCTGTTGCCCGGCCCCGACATGATCCTGCTGCTGCAAACCGGCGCCCGCCAGGGCCGGAGCCTGGCGCTGGCCACCGCGCTGGGCCTGGCGGTGGCCCGGGGCTGCCATGTGGCGCTGGCGGGGCTGGGCCTGGCCGCGCTGTTCAAGGCCGCGCCCTGGACCTTCGACGTGGTGCGCCTGGGCGGCGCGGCGTACTTGCTGTGGCTCGGCGTACAGTGCCTACGGGCCAACCTACTGCCCAGCCTGCAAGAAGGCCAGGCGGCGCAGGCCCTGCGCTGGGGCGAAGCGATCCGCCGCGGCCTGCTGACCAACCTGCTCAACCCCAAGGCGCTGCTGTTCTGCTCGGTGTTGCTGCCGCAGTTCGTCGACCCGCAGGCCGGCCCCGTGGCCGTGCAGTTCGCCAGCCTAGGCCTGCTGCTGGTGCTGGTGGGCTTGCTGTTCGACAGCGCCTACGCCCTGGCCGGCGCCTGGATCGGCCGCTGGCTGGCGCACAACCGCGCCGCCCAGCGGGCCCAGCAATGGCTGTTCGGCAGCCTGCTGATCGGCTTCGCCCTACGCCTGACCTTCGTCCAGCAGGCCTGAAGCGAACCCTGTAGCCGCTGCCGCAGGCTGCGTAAGGCCCGCAGGGCCTCAGCGGTGTTGAAACCTTGCGCGTCCTGCGGCCGCGATCGCAGCCTCGCGTCGCTCGGCAGCGGCTACAGGGACGTGCCTAACCTGGCTTGCGGGCGATGATGACCTGGCTCTTGGCGACCACCGCGTCCAGCGCCTGCTTGATCTGCGCGCCGCGCGGCGAGTCGAGGATGGTCTGCCAGGTCTGCGCCCAGTGCTCGAGCAGCGGATGGTCGGGGTTGCTGAATTCGACCTTGGCTTCCCAGAACAACAGCATCCACATCGACCAGTAGAAGCCGTACTGGCTATGGCTGAGCACCTCCAGCCCGGCGTCGCCGACCATCTGCTTGAACTGCGCTTCGCTGATGATGCGGATGTGGTTGGGCTTCTGGAAGTACTCGGGCGCGGCGATGTCCTTCTGCAAGTCCTCGGAGCTCGGGTGCGGCACGCTCAACAGGTACAGCGCGCCCGGCTGGCCGACCCGCACCAGCTCGGAAAGAAACTGCGCCGGGTCGTCGACATGCTCGATGACCTCGGTAGACACCACGCGGCTGGCGGTGCCGTCGGCAATCGGCAGCGGGTTGCAGTCGGTGACGTGGCATTCGATCTCGCGGGCCGGCGTATCGCCCAGGCGCTGGCGCGTCGCCTCGACCTTGGCCGCGTCGATATCGGCAATGATGATCTTCGCCCCGCGCATCGCGCAGAAATGCACGTTGCCGCCGTCGCCGCAGCCGACGTCGAGCAGGGTGTCGTCGGCCGACACCGCAAAGCCGGTGAACAGCTCGTTGGTCTGCTGGTTGAACCAGCCGCTGAGCATGGCGTCGTGCAGGCCGAGCATGTAGGGGTCGACCTTGGCCGGCGGTGGTGTCTCGACCGGCACGGCTGCCGGAGCGCTCGCCGTGAGTTTTTTCAGAAGGCTCAGCATGAGGTGACTCCAGTGGAAGTAACGGGCGGGCGGGAGGTGCCCAGGCGTCGTACCAGCTCGGCGCCGCGACTGCGCAGGGGCGACTCGATGACACGGTAGTTGAGTTCGCTCAGCAACAGGATCAGGCCCGCGGCGCAGGCCAGGGCCAGCAGCGGCTGCTCGTTGGGCCCGCCGCTCGCCGCGGGCGCCAGGCGCAACCAGGCTTCGCGCACCAGCATGAACGCCGGTACATGAATCAGGTAGATCCCGTAGGAGCGGCTGCCGACCCAGGCCAGCAGGTTTTTCAGCCGGCCGCGAGGCAACAGGTAGTCGCGGTCGTACGAAGCGATCCACACCAGCAACGCACAGATCACGGCCAGGGCGCCAATCCGGTAGTGGGTGACATTGAAGCCGTCGGTGGCCAGCCAGCCCAGGCCCAGGCCACACAGGACCAGCAGCAGCGGGCCGAGCCCCGCACGGCCCAACCACCTGGGCTCCCAACGCCGGTAGCTGGGGCGCGCCGTCCACAGCGCCAGCAGCACGCCGAGGGCCATGGCATCGGTGCGCACGAACATCAGCAGCACCGAACGCCAGGTGAACAGTTGCGCCAGGACCAACGCCAGCAACACCCAGGCCAGGTACTTGCGGCTCAGCAGCACCAGCAAGGGCAGCAACAGATAGAACTGCTCCTCCAGCGCCAGGCTCCAGTAGACGAAGCTGGCGCCGTATTCGTAGCGGAAAAGGCTGTCGGCGAAACGCACGTTGGCGAATTGCAGCACCCCGGCCAGGGTCGCCCAGAGGTTGGCGGACACACTGCCGAAGGCCCCCGAACGATTGAAGAACAGGCTCGCCAGCAACATCAGCAGCAACCACAACCAGGCCGAGGGCAGCAGGCGAAAGGCCCGGCGAATCCAGAAGTCGCGGGTCCGCTGCCAGAACTGCGTGCCGTTGGTGCAGGCGCGCAACTGCGGGATCAGGCTGCGGGCGATGACGAAACCGGAGATGGCGAAGAACAGGTCCACCCCCCACCAGAACTGCCCGTAGGCCGCCGCGCGGTCCAGCCAGCCGGAGCCTTCGCTGAACAGGCTGCCGCGCAGATGATGGAACACCACGCCGAGCACGGCGACGCCGCGCAGCAGCTCGATGTCGATGATTCGCCTGTCGTTCAAGACGGCTCGGCCAACGGCTTGCGCGCGATGATGACCTGGCTTTTCGGCATGAAGCCGTCCAGCACCTGCTTGATCGCCAGCCCGTCGGGTTGCGCCAGCAGGTCCTCCCAGGTCCGCGCCCAGCCTTCCATCAACGCCGGGTAAGGCGCCTGGATGCGGTCGCGCACGGCGCCCGGCGGCTCGCGTCCGGCGGCCCGTTCGCTGGCCCAGAAAAAGATCATGCCCATGACCCAGAAAAAGCCCGTGGCCTGGCGATGCTCGATGACCAGCCCGGCGTCCTCGATCATCCGGCCGAAGCCCTCGCGGGAAAAGATCTGTACGTGGTTCGGCGCACGGTAATAGCCCGGCGGCGCGATGCCCTGCTGCAAATGCTCGCCCACCGGGTCCGGAACGCTGATCAGGTACTGCGCGCCCGGACGCCCCATACGCACCAGCTCGGCGAGAAACGGTTCCGGCTGTTCGATGTGCTCCAGCACTTCCATGCACACCACTTTGCTGGCGCAGGCCGATGCCAGCGGCAACGGCAGGCTGTTGCTGACCAGCCCCAGGGCCGGCACCCCGGACTGCTCGGCGACTTGCCGGGCCAGGTCGCGAACCTTGTCGAACTCGCTGTCGGTGAAAATCACCGAGGCCCCTTGGCGCATGGCGAACAGGGTCGCCACGCCTTCACCGCAACCGACATCGAGCAGCGTGTCCTCAGGCCCCAGGGCAAAGCCCTTGAGCAGCTCGCCGCTGGCGGACAGGAACCAGCCGTCGAGCATGGCGTCGCGCAAGCCGCAATCACGGGGGGAAACCGCGCCCCTGGGTACGTCGGCCGGTAGCGGCGCCGGCAACGGCGCGCCCCGGCGCAAACGCCGCAGAAACGAGCGCATCACCCGGCAAGCCCGGGTGTGGCCGGCGCGGCGCGTTGCTCCAGCACCTGCCGGAAAAACTCACCCAGCGCCTGCTCCGCCGAGTCCTGGCTACAGAAACGCCGCAGGCTTTCGATGGCATGGTCGGACATCCGCGCATAACGCTGCGGGTCCTCCCGGGCCACGTCGTAGCTGGCGCGATAGGCCGAGCACAGCGAATCCCAGTTGGTGATATAGCGCAGGGTCCGGTAGGCGGCCCGCGGGTCGTGGGGCCAGGCGCTCAGCTCGTCGGTGGAGTCAACGATAAAGGCGTTGTCGGCATCGATGTAGTCGGCCATCGCGGTGTTGCACGGCGCCACCGCCGGCTTGCCGCAGGACATGAACTCCATCAGCGGCAGGCACTGCCCTTCGCCGAACGAGGAATTCACCACATAGCTGGTGGCCTCCACCAGCCGCTCGTAGTCCGGGTCGGCGAGAAAGCCGTGGATCAGCACGATCCGGCAGCGATAGGACTGGTTCTTGTACAGGTGGTGCAGCATGTCGTTCAGCGCGTTGCCGATATCGTGGTGGGTCAGCTTCAGCACCAGGGTGGCGTCGTCGCAGTCGCGGAACGTGCTGCAGAACGCGCTGATCATGTCCTGCCAGTTCTTGCGCCCGTCGTAGGGGTTGAGCACCGAGGTGTAGATCACCCCGTCGAGCACCAGCTGGCAATCGCCGGCCGGGGCATCGAACAGCAGCGGCGAGCCTTCGCGCAGCGGGTTCGGGCCGTAGGCGTCCAGGTCCAGGGTACGGCTGTCGAACAACAGGCCGCGCAGGTTCAGGGTCACCCGGGACGCCCGCGGCTGCTTGTCCAGCTGCGCGCCACGCTTGGCGAAACGATCCCAGACCGGGGCCGCGATCGCCCGGATCGGGTAGTCCGCGCCCATCACGTCGCGCACCGCCTGCACGGTGAAGCGCGAGTGGGTGATCGCCGCGCCGGAGCGGCCCAGGACCCGCCGCCAGTCGTGCCGGGGTTCGCCCTGCCAGCTCTCGGTGGGAATCGTGCTGAACTCCCAGGCGAACACCGGGATGGTCGGGCAGGCGTAATGGTCGGCGGTGCGATGGGGCGGCGAGAACGAAAGGAAAATGCACGCTTCGCCGCGGCTCTGGCAATCGGCATACAGGCGGTCCACCAGCTCGTCGGGATGGCTCACCTCCAGCACCTGGCCGAGGCGCTCCAGCACCGGCCTGAATTCCTTGAGCACGAAGTAGTAGCTGTACTCGGGGCGGCCCAGGTTCTGCTGGATATTGCTCTTGTTGGTTTCCGAATGAATGATGATCAGCATCAGGCGTTACCCGCTACAGCCAGGGAAGAAGGGCCGTCGGCCGCGCTCGGGGCGGGCAGCTTGAGGAAGCCCCGCAGACGCCCCTGCACGCTGGCGAAGCTGCTGTATTGCTGCATGCGCGCGGCCGCGGCCTGGGACATCGCCTGGTACCCCGCGGGGTTTTCCTTGGCCAGGCGGTAGCTGTCCTGGTAGGCGGTTTTCAACGAACCCCAATCCGGCCGATGGCGCAGGGTGCGGAACAGGATCCGCGAATCCTGCGGCCAGATCGCCGGCTCCTGGCTCGACTTGACGACGAAGGCCACGTCCTCGTCGATGTAATCCAGCATGGCCGTGTGCAGCGGCGCGATCGCCGGCTTGCCGCAGGCCATGAACTCCATCAGCGGCAGGCACAGGCCTTCGCAGCGCGAGGCGTTGACGTAGAAACTGGCCGCGCCGTACAGCCGGGCGAACTGTTCGTCGTCCAGGTAACCGTGCAGCGCCACCACCCGGCAGCTGAACGGCGACAGCTGCGACAGCAGGGTCAGGACCTCGACGTAATAGCTCGACAGGTCGCTCTGGGTCATCTTCAGCACCAGGGTCGCGTCCTCGGTGTCGCGCATCGCCCAGCAGAAGGCGGTAATCAGTTGATGCCAGTTCTTGCGGCCGTCGTCGGGGTTGAACACGCTGACGTACACCACGCCGTCGACCTGAAGCTCCACCAACTGGTCGGTGGCCGGCAGGCTGGCCTGGGGATGTTCCGCTTCCGCCGCGGGCACGGGGACTGGCACAGGCAACGGCGGCGGCAACTCGACAGGCGGCGCCGGCTCCGGCGCGCGCTCCCCGGCCATCAACGCCCGCAGGCGCTCGGGAACCAGGTCGCGCAGCCCCTCGCGATAACCTTCGCGCACATAGTGCTTGCTGATGAACAACGGCCGGCGCCATTCGCCGCCGACCAGCGCCCGATACCACTCGCGCAGGTAGTGCTTGGCAATGAACAGGCGGCGCCGGGCCGTCAGCGGCGGCGCGGCCTCGACTACAGGCGCTTCGACCACCACGGCCTCGACCACAGGCTGGGGCGCCTCCTCGATCAAGGGGGCGATCAGGCCGTCGGCGGAAAGCCCCAGCACGCGGCTGTCGATGATGCAGCCCTTGATCTGCAACGGGGTGCCGGCGTTGACCGGAACCGCGGGGTAGTCGGCGCGCACGGCGTCGAAACGCTCCCACAGCGGCGTGGGCAGCACCAGCACCGGGAAATTCTCGCCCAACACCCGGCGCACCGCCCGGGCGGTATGGCTGGACAGGGTAATCACCCGGCCATGGCGGCCCAGGGTACGGCTCCAGTCCTGATGCGGGTCGTTATCCCAGTATTCGTGGGGGATCGAGTCGAACTCCCAGGCCACCACGCACAGCGTCGGGCAGTCCAGGTCGGTCGGGGTTTTCTGCGGCGGGGTGAACGAGAGAAACAGGCAGTCTTCGCCTGTGAGCTGCAGCTCGTGGTACAGCCGGTCGACTTCGCCGGGGGTCTGCACCACATGCACCCGCCCAAGGCTTTCCAGCACCGGGCGATAGGCCTTGAGCACGAAGTAGTAACTGTATTCGGGCCGCCCGAGGCTCTGGCTGATGGAGCCGTCGTTGACGTCCGAGTAAAGAATGAAATTCATGGCATCTCACGATGAAGTCGCCGTCCTGGCAGCCTCACACAATGACGGTAGAGCCATGGCGACGCCCCTGAATGCGAAGGCGTGCGTCCATCGTCCTCATGCCCGTCTACGTTCTTGTTCTATTGGTCAGTTTTTAGCGGCTCAGGGACAGCCGTTGCTGATCGTTTGGGTCGAGACGAGGGGCATTCTAAACACATCCTTTGAAGATTCGGGAACCTCTATTCCAGATATTTCCTATGCTAGAAAACGAGAACTTACCGGTCACGGTAGGACCTGTTGAAATTCCAACCCAATTGGCACAGATTGAGTGCCAAACAACTACAACAACCTTCGTCAATAGGAAACCTCCGAATACATAGCTGGGGTTTCGTATTTCTCACACGATTTATGTGTCCGAATATTGCCGAAGTCTCCGTGTAAGGGGCTGCTGTTTGAAAAAGCGTCTGTTTGTAACGGGCCTGAGTGGATTCGTGGGGCGTCATCTGCGATCCCGCTTGAGCACTGCCGATTCAGCGTGGGAGTTGTTGCCTGCCGTCCCTTTCGACCTGACCCAACCGCAAAGCCTGCATGACCTTTGGCCCGAGTTGCCGGACGCGGTGATTCACCTGGCCGGCCAGACCTTCGTCCCCGAAGCCTTTCGCGATCCTGCCCGGACCTTGCAGATCAACCTCCTGGGTACCCTCAACCTGCTGCAAGCCCTGAAAGCCCGGGGTTTCGCTGGCACTTTCCTGTATGTCAGCTCCGGCGACGTCTACGGCCAGGTCGGCGAAGACGCGCTACCCGTCGACGAACGCCAGCCACCCTCTCCGCGCAACCCCTACGCCGTCAGCAAGGCCTCGGCCGAACTGCTGTGCCTGCAATGGGGCATGAGCGAAGGCTGGCCGGTGATGGTGGCTCGACCGTTCAACCATATCGGCACGGGGCAGCTGGACAGCTTCGCCGTCGCCAGCGCCGCGCGCCAGATCGCCAGGATCAAGCTCGGCCTGCAAGCCCCCAAACTGGAAGTAGGCGACATCGACGTCACTCGCGACTTCCTCGATGTCGCTGACGTGGTGAATGCTTACCTGGCCCTGCTGGACAGCGGCACAGCGGGCCAGGTCTACAACATCTGCTCCGGCCAGGAGCACAGCATCCGTAGCCTGATCCAACAGTTGGCCGACATCGCTCAGGTCGACATGGAACTGGTTCAGGACCCCGCCCGTCTACGCCGGGCAGAACAGCGTCGCGTCCGCGGCAGCCACGCCAGGCTGCGCCAGGTCACCGGATGGACGCCTGAAATCACCCTAGAACAATCCCTGCGGGCGATCCTGTCCGACTGGGAGTCACGAGTACGACAAGAATGACAAAAAGTGCACTGATCACCGGGATTACGGGGCAGGACGGCGCCTATCTGGCCAAGTTGCTGCTGGACAAAGGCTATGAGGTCCATGGATTGGTGGCACGGCGCAGCAGCGACTCGCGCTGGCGCTTGCGCGAGATGGGAATCGAGGACGGGATCCGCTACCTGGACGGCGACATGGCCGACGCCTGTTCCGTGCAGCGCGCGGTGATCAAGGCCGCCCCCGACGAGGTCTACAACCTGGCGGCGCAAAGCTTCGTCGCCGCCTCCTGGGACCAGCCGGTAACCACCGGCATCGTCGACGGGCTGGGCGTTACCCACCTGCTTGAGGCGATCCGTCAGTTCAGCCCGCAGACCCGTTTCTACCAGGCCTCCACCAGCGAGATGTTCGGCCTGATCCAGGCCGAGCAGCAGGACGAGAACACCCCGTTCTACCCGCGCAGCCCCTACGGCGTGGCCAAGCTCTACGGGCACTGGATCACCGTCAACTACCGCGAGAGCTTCGGCCTGCACGCCAGCAGCGGCATCCTGTTCAACCACGAATCGCCGCTGCGCGGCATCGAGTTCGTGACCCGCAAGGTCACCGACGCCGCCGCCCGGATCAAGCAGGGCAAGCAGCAGGAACTGCGCCTGGGCAATATCGACGCCAAGCGCGACTGGGGGTTTGCCGGCGATTACGTCGAAGCCATGTGGCTGATGCTGCAACAGGAGCAGGCCGACGACTTCGTGGTGGCCACCGGTGTGACCACCACTGTGCGCGACATGTGCCGGATCGCCTTCGAACACGTCGGTCTGAATTACCGCGACTACGTGAAGATCGACCCGGCGTTCTTGCGCCCGGCCGAAGTCGATGTGCTGCTGGGTAACCCGGCCAAGGCCCAGCGGGTGCTCGGCTGGAAACCCAAGACCCAGCTGGAAACCCTGATTCGCATGATGATGGATGCGGACATGCAACGCGTCGCCAAGGAGTAAGGCATGCTGATTCCCGTGATTCTTTCCGGCGGTGCCGGAACCCGCTTATGGCCGGTTTCACGCGAAGGCCATCCCAAGCCGTTCATGATCCTGCCCGACGGCCAGAGTCTGCTGGGCAAGACTTATCGTCGAGCGGCCGGGTTGCTGGCCGGCAGCGGCGACATCGTCACCGTGACCAACCGCGACCACTACTTTCAAAGCAAGGATCACTTCCAGGCTGCAAAGCTGGATCGACATCACGGGCATTTCATCCTCGAGCCTTCGGGCCGCAATACCGCTCCTGCAATAGCCATCGCGGCCCTGGCCCTGCAGGCCCGGCACGGCGAGCAGGCAACCATGGTGGTCATGCCGGCCGATCATCTGATCCGCGACGAGGACGCTTTCAAAAACGCCGTCGCCCATGCCGCGCAGTTGGCCGAAACCGGGCATCTGGTCACCTTCGGCGTCACGCCGAACGCACCGGAAACCGGTTTTGGCTACATCGAGTCGGGAGACGCCCTCGACGATCGCGGTGCCACCAGCGTGTATCGCTTTGTGGAAAAACCCGACCTGCAGACCGCCCTGGGGTACCTCGAAAGCGGCCGCTTCCTGTGGAACTCGGGCATGTTCTGTTTCACCGTTGCCACCCTGCTGGAGCAACTGCAACAGCATGCCCCCGAGTTGCTGGAGCTGGGGCGCGCGTGCCTGGCGGCGAGCGCGCCGGTGGACACCGGGCGTATCACCCAGCATGAATTGTCGGCCGAGCACTTCGCCGAGATGCCGGACATTTCCATCGACTATGCGTTAATGGAAGTGTCGAACCGGGTGGCGGTCGTGCCCGCCCGGTTCGACTGGAGCGATATCGGCTCCTGGGGCGCGATCAGCGCCCTGGTGGATGCCGATGCCCAAGACAACCGCGCCAGCGGCGAAGCACTGTTCATCGACAGCCGCGGCAACTTCGTGCAGAGCGAAGGCCGGATGATCGCCACGGTGGGCGTCGACAACCTGATCGTGGTCGAGACCGCCGACGCCATCCTGGTGGCCCATGCCGACCGCGCCCAGGACGTACGCCAGGTGGCGCGCCAGCTCAAGGACCGCAACCACGAGGCCTATCGCCTGCACCGTACGGTCAGCCGCCCCTGGGGCAGCTACACCGTGCTGGAGGAAGGCCCGGGCTTCAAGATCAAGAGAATCGTGGTCAAGCCGGGCGCCGCGTTGTCGCTGCAGATGCACCACCACCGCAACGAGCACTGGGTGGTGGTCAAGGGCACGGCCATGGTCACCAACAACGGCGACGGCTCGCACTTGGTCAACAGCAACGAATCCACCTTCATCGCCGCCGGGCACAAACATCGCCTGGCAAACCCGGGGGTGATCGACCTGGTCATCATCGAAGTGCAGAGCGGCGAATACCTGGGCGAGGACGACATCGTCCGCTTCGAAGACCAATACGGCAGGATCGCCTGAATGCTGCTGAATCTGTATCGATCCCTGCGCAGCTACCGGGGCTTCATCCTCGGCAGCGTGCAGCGCGAGTTCCAGGCGCGTTATCGCAACTCGCTGTTCGGCGCCTTGTGGACCGTGCTCAATCCGCTGTCGATGATCGTCGTCTACACGGTGATCTTTTCCCACGTGATGCGCGCCCGCCTGCCGGGCGTCGAGGACGGCCTGGCCTACAGCGTCTACCTGTGCGC
The DNA here is from genome assembly GCF_001921865.1 of Pseudomonas chlororaphis. Classification (GTDB taxonomy): domain Bacteria; phylum Pseudomonadota; class Gammaproteobacteria; order Pseudomonadales; family Pseudomonadaceae; genus Aquipseudomonas; species Aquipseudomonas chlororaphis_D. Next base: position 151,729 of record NZ_MSCT01000022.1, on the reverse strand, counting down.
CGGGCTGCTGACCTGGGGGCTGTTTTCCGAGCTGACCCTGCGCAGCCAGAACATGTTCCTGGAAAACGCCAACCTGCTGAAGAAGATCAGCTTCCCGCGCATCTGTTTGCCGGTGATCGTGCTGCTCAACGCCGGCATCAACTTCGCGATCATCCTCGGCCTGTTCCTCGGCTTCTTGCTGATCACCGGACGCCTGCCGGGCCTGGCGTTGCTGGCCCTGATCCCGCTGCTGCTGTTGCAGATCCTGTTCTGCGCCGGCCTGGGGATGATCCTCGGGGTACTCAACGTGTTCTTCCGCGACGTCGGGCAGTTTTTCGGCATCGTCCTGCAGTTCTGGTTCTGGCTGACGCCCATCGTCTACCCGATCAGCATCCTGCCCGAGCCGATCCAGCGCCTGCTGGGGCTCAACCCGATGACCGCGCTGATGCACAGCTATCAGAACCTGTTCCTCTACGGCCAGTGGCCGCAATGGAGTTCGCTGGTACCGATGCTGGTCATCAGCCTGTTGTTCTGTGCCATGGGGCTGCGGCTTTTCCGCCAGCGCGTCGGTGAAATGGTGGATGAGCTCTGATGGGACATATACGCGTCACCGGCCTGGGCAAGGCCTACAAGCAGTACCCGAACCGCTGGAGCCGGCTCTTCGAGTGGCTGGTGCCGTTTTCCCCGCCGCGCCATCACCTGCACTGGGTGCTGCAGGGCGTCGACTTCGAGATCGAGCCCGGCGAAGCCGTGGGGATCGTCGGGGTCAACGGCGCCGGCAAGAGCACCCTGCTGAAAATGATCACCGGCACCACCCAGCCGACCTGCGGCGAGATCCAGCTGCGCGGCCGGGTGGCGGCGTTGCTGGAACTGGGCATGGGCTTTCACCCGGACTTCACCGGGCGCCAGAACGCGGTCATGGCCGGCCAGTTGCTGGGCATGCAGGTCGAGGAGATCGAAGCGCTGATGCCGGACATCGAAGCCTTCGCCGAAATCGGCGAGGCCATCGACCACCCGGTGCGCACCTATTCCAGCGGCATGCAGATGCGCCTGGCGTTCAGCGTGGCCACGGCGCGGCGCCCGGACATCCTGATCGTCGACGAAGCGCTGTCGGTGGGCGACGCCTACTTCCAGCACAAGAGTTTCGAGCGCATCCGCAGCTTCCGCCGCTCCGGCACCACCCTGCTGATCGTTTCCCACGACCGTTCGGCGATCCAGTCGATCTGCGACACCGCGATCCTGCTGGAACAGGGCCGCGTGGCCATGCACGGCAAGCCCGAAGAGGTGATGGACTACTACAACGCCATGCTCGCCGAACGCGAAGGCCAGACGGTGCGCCAGGAAATGCTCGCCAACGGCCAGGTGCGGACCATTTCCGGCACCGGCGAGGCGGTCATCCTCGGCGTGCACCTGCGCGACGAACGCGAGCGTTCGATCGAGGTGGCCGAGGTCGGCCAGCCGGTGGTGCTCGAGGTGCAGGTCGAGGTACGCCAGGACATCGAGCGGCTGGTGCTGGGCTTTTTGATCAAAGACCGCCTCGGCCAGCCCATGTACGGCATCAACACCCACCGCCAGGACCAGGCCCTGACCGACTTGAGCGCGGGCGAACGGGTCACCTTCCGCTTCGCCTTCACCATGGGCCTGGGCAAGGGTAACTATTCGGTGGCGTTGAGCCTGTCGCGGCTGGATTCGCACCTGGATCGCAATTTCGAATGGCGCGACTACGGCCTGGTCTTCCATGTCATCAACAACCGCCAGGAAGACTTCGTCGGCTGCTCCTGGCTGCAGGCGCGGACGCGCATCGAGCGTACCCCCGCGGACCGCGCAAGCCCCGCCCCGGTCAGCCAGCAGGTGGAACCATGAGCCGCCTGTTGATCGAATGCACTTATGTGTTCGAGCACCCCGAGGTCAACTCCGGCATCCAGCGCGTGGTGCGTAACGTCATTCGCGAATTGCCCGCGGCCAGCGGCGCCCAGGAATGCATTCCGGTGGCGATGCGCGGCGGCAAGCTGTACCGGGTGCTGAGCCTCAAGCCGCTGCCGACCAAGCGCTGGGACCTGATGAGCCTGCGGGTGCGCCTGGAGCAGATCGCCAACGTCTTCTGGCTGCGCCACCGGACGCTGGAGCGGCGCCAACCCTTCGCCGACTCGAAGATCGCCCGGGGCTTGCTCTATGTAGCGTGCCGCCTGACCGCCTTCGCCTTTCTCAGCATTCCCCTGCGCCTGTGCAACCGCCTGGTGAACGTGGACCAAATCCCCCAGCGCTGCGTACCGCTGCAACATCAGCCGGGCGATCAACTGGTGCTGCTGGACTCGTCCTGGCACGACGACTTCTTCCCCCTGGCCGAACAGCTCAAGCGCGACGGCGTGGGCATCGTCTCGGTGATCTACGACCTGATTCCCCTGACGCACCCGCAGTTCTGCGACGCCGGGCTGGTCCGGGTGTTCAACCGCTGGTTCGACTGGATCGCGCGCACCGCCGACGGTTACATCGCCATTTCCGCGACCATCCGCGATCAGGTACACGCGGAAATGCTCCGCCGGGTCGGCCGCGAGCAGGTGGCCGAGCGCTGGTTCGACTATTTCCAGCTGGGTTCGGAACTGGACCAGTGCAACGAACACTCGCGGATCGATCCGGACCTGACGCAGTTGTTCAAGCAGCGCGCCCCCGTGTTCCTGATGGTCAGCACCATCGAGCCGCGGAAAAACCACGGTTTCCTGATCGATGCCTTCGAGCGTGTCTGGGCCAACGGGTCCCAGGCCCGCCTGTGCATCGCCGGGCGCATCGGCTGGAAGTGCGAGGCGCTGATCGAGCGGATCCGCCGCCACCCGGAGTTGAATCGCCGTCTGTTCATGTTCAACTCGCTGAACGACAACAGCCTGGAATACGCCTATTCGAAATCCACGGCGCTGGTCTTCCCGTCCTACGTCGAGGGGTTCGGCCTGCCCTTGGTGGAGGCCATGCAGCGCGGCCTGCCGGCCATGGGCAGCGACATTCCGGTGTTCCGCGAAATCGGCGGCGAGTTCATGGCGTATTTCGATCTCGACGATCCGCAGAGCCTGGCCGATCTGGTCATCCAGCAGGAGCGCACCGGGGTATTCCCCGCCGCCCGCAGTGTCGACGAATGGCGCTGGCTGACCTGGCGCGACGCCAGCAAGCAGTTGATCGAACGCATCGTCCGCCAGCAACAGCAGGCCCCCGCGGCCCTGGAGATGAACGATGCGTGTAGCCCTTAACGCGCGCATTCTCCAGGCGCCGCGCACCGGTATCGGCCAGTACGTGGCGGAACTGGCCTCGGCCCTGCTGGGCGAACAGGGGCTCGAACTGTCGCTGTTCCATGGCTGGGGCTGGAGCAGCGAACTGCCGGCCGCCGCCGTGCCCGGTTATTCCCGGCTCAGCCCCTGGCTGCGGCGGGTGCCCGGGGCCTACCAGGCCCGGCGCTGGCTGGAACAGCGCCGCTTCGACCAGGGCCGGCACGCTGCCATCGACCTCTACCACGAGCCCAGCCTGTGGCCGCTGGAGTTCGACGGCCCAACCGTGATGACCCTGCACGATCTGACTCACCTGCATTACCCCACCACCCAGCCGGCGGCGCGCCTGAAGGAAATCGAGCGCCGCCTGGGCGCAGGCATGGCACAGGCCCGGGTGATCCTGACCGACTCGCAGTTCGTCGCCGACGAGGCCCAGGATTATTTCGGCCTGCCGCGCGATCGTTTCGTCGTCGCGCCGCTGGGCGCCGCGCCGCGCTTTCATCCCCGGAAGCCGGCCGAACTGGAGCACGACCTCGCCCGCCACGGCCTGCAACCCGGGGGCTATCTGCTCTGCGTCGGCACCCTGGAGCCGCGCAAGAACCTGGCCCTGGCCCTGCAGGCCCACGCCCTGCTCCCGGAAACCCTGCGCCAGCGGTATCCCTTGCTGATCGCCGGCATGGCGGGCTGGGAACAGGGGCAATTCGACGAAATCCTCTGCCGCGCCCTGGCCAGCGGCCATGTGCGCCTGCTGGGCTACTTGCCGGACGAACAGCTGGCGCAGCTGGTGGCCGGGGCCAGGGCCCTGGTCTTTCCTTCGCGCTACGAGGGGTTTGGCCTGCCGGTCCTGGAAGCCATGGCCAGCGGGACGCCGGTGGTGCTCACGCGGTGCTCGGCGATGCCGGAAGTCGCGGGGCCGGCGGGCAACTATGTCGAAGCCGACGATGTACACGGCTTGCGCCACGCCATGCTGCGCCTGATCGAGGACGACGGCCATTGGCGCGCATGCCGCGAAGCGGGATTGGCGCAGGCAACACTTTTTTCCTGGGGGCGCTGCGCGCGAATTACCGCGCGTGCCTACCGTCAGGCCATGGGAGGCTGAATGCGGGTCTTACACTTTTACAAAACCTACCTGCCCGATTCGGTCGGCGGCACCGAACAGGTGATCTTCCAGCTCTGCGAAAGCGGCGTCCGCCACGGCATCGACGGCCAGGTCCTGACGCTGAGCGCCAGCCCCTCGCCTGCCGCCTTGAAGGTCGGCCAACACGCCGTGCACCAAGCCAAACTGGACTTCCAGTTCGCCTCCACCGGCTTCTCCTACAGCGTGTTCAAGCAGTTTCGCGAAATGGCCGCCGAGGCCGACGTGGTCAACTACCACTTCCCCTGGCCGTTCATGGACCTGGTGCATTTCATGAGCGGCATGAACAAACCCTGCGTGGCGACCTATCACTCCGACATCATTCGCCAGCGGCATCTGCTCAAGCTGTACCGGCCGTTGATGAACCGTTTCCTGGGCAGCGTCGACCGGATCGTCGCCGCTTCGCCGAACTACCTGCACACCAGCGATGTGCTGCAGCAATTTCGCGACAAGACCCGGGTCATCCCCTACGGCCTGGACAAGGCCGGTTATCCACAGGCCGACAGCGAACGCATGGCCCATTGGCGCGAGCGCCTGGGCGAGCGGTTTTTCCTGTTCGTCGGGGTGATGCGTTACTACAAAGGCCTGCACATCCTGCTCGATGCCCTCAAGGACGTGGACTACCCGGTGGTGATCGTCGGCGCCGGCCCGTTGGAAACCGAACTGCATGCCCAGGCCGCGGCCCTGGGCCTGCGCAACCTGCATTTCCTCGGACGCCTGGGGGACGAAGACAAGGTCGCCCTGTTGCAATTGAGCTACGCCATCGTCTTCCCTTCGCACCTGCGCTCCGAGGCCTTCGGCATCTCGCTGCTCGAGGGCGCGATGTACGGCAAGCCGATGATCTCCAGCGAGATCGGCACCGGCACCAGCTACATCAATATCCACGGCGAAACCGGCCTGGTGGTGCCGCCCAGCGATCCCCTGGCCTTTCGCGCGGCCATGCGCCAGCTCTGGGACAATCCCGAACAGGCGGCGCAGATGGGCCTCAAGGCCGAAGCCCGCTACCGGCAGCTGTTCACCGCCGACCGGATGGGCCAGAAGTGGAACGAGCTGTACCGCGAGCTGCTGGAAGAAAAAGCCCTGTCCACCGGAAGAACACCGCAACACCTGTAGGAGCGCAGCTTGCTCGCGATGCAGGCGCCGCGGTGAGTCAGGCACGGCCCCATCGCGGGCAAGCCTCGCTCCTACACAAGCTGGAAGAACACCGCAGTACCTGTAGGAGCGCAGCTTGCTCGCGATGCTGACGCCGCGGTCCCTATCGCCAACGCAACGCCAGGGCCGCGGGCCGGCGCACCAGATGCTCGACCTCGAAACGCCACAACCGCTCGGCGCCTGGAAACGTGGCGATCTGCGGGTCGTCGAGGACGACTTCCGTACGGCCGCTGAGTTGCAACAGGTCGCCACGGCTGAAGTCGATGAACAACAGGCCAGCGCGCGGGTTGAGCAGCAGGTTGCCCAGGGTGTTGAAGTGCAGGTTGCCGGCGAAATCCGGAATGCTCAGGCGATTGCCCTCGACCCGCACGAAACCGGCTGGACCACCGCGGTGCGAGACATCGACCCAGCGCCGCCCCTCGACTTCCACGTAACTGGCGACAAAGAACGTGTCGGCGCCGCGGATCATCCCGCGCGCCGCCTCATCCAGCGCGTCCAGGCGCTGTACCGAGCGTGGTACGGCCAACGGCACCGACTCGAACTGGCGCAGCTGGATATAACGCGGGCAATTGCCGAAAGACTGCTCCACACCCAGGGTAAAACCGCTGTCGTCCCGCTTGAGCACCCGGCCATTGAGGCGGTTGCGCCGCCGTGTGTGCAATTCGATACCCAGCAGGCCGATGGCCGCGCCCGCTTCGATCTGCCCGGGGTCCTCGGCGGCAGGCAGGCTATCGAGTTGCAGCAGCCCGGGGGTCGGCGAATGGGCGAAACCCACAGGCCCTTCGAGCAAGCTGGCCCAGGGGTTGCCGTGGTTATCCACAGTGCCCGCGAGCATGAACGGCAGTTGCTGGAAAAACTGCCGGTGCTGGTCGGGCATCTCGCTGCGGATCACCTTGCGCCCGACAACGTCCATGCGCTCGACAACGCCGGCCTGGGCCTGCAGGCGTTTTTCGCCCGCATGCCAGGGAGAACCGCTGTTCATGATGTTTCTCCCCTGCGTCGATGACGCAGCGATCTGGGCAAAGCCGTCTCAGGCGCTTTGCAGGCCCACGGCGGTACGTGGCATGCCGACGAAACCGGGCAAGGCTTCGATACGCGCCAGCCAGGCACGCACCTGTGGATAATCCGCCAACGACACATTGCCCTCGGGCGCGTGGGCGATGTAGCTGTAGCCGGCGATATCGGCGATGGTCGGCTCGCTGCCCACCAGGTAGGGGCTGGCCGTCAGTTGCTGCTCGACGACCTTGAGCAGCGCATGGGAACGGGCGATGGCCTCTTCGGCGTTGAGCGTGGCGCCGAAAACGGTGATCAGCCGCGCCGCCGCCGGACCGAACGCAATCGGCCCCGCCGCCGCCGACAACCAGCGCTGGACCCGCGCCGCGCCGAGCGGATCGCTGGGCAGCCAGCGGCCCTCACCGTATTTCTGCGCCAGGTACACCAGGATCGCGTTGGAGTCAGCCAGCACCTCGCCGCCGTCGTCGATCACCGGCACCTGGCCGAACGCGTTCAGCGCCAGGAAATCCGCTTGCTTGTGCTCGCCCTTCGCCAGGTCGACGAAAATCGATTCAAACGGCAGCCCCAGCAGCGACAACATCAGTTCGACGCGGTGGGCATGGCCGGAGCGGGGAAAGTTGTAGAGCTTGATGGCAGGCATGGCGAACTCCGTTGGGCAGGTGCGCGGCTCACAGGGGCAGCGCTGACGGAGGCCATCTTCTCGCTTCGATCAAAACAACAGAATCGTCAAAAAATACAATCCATCATTTCATCCGGCGCAATGATCCGAACTACGACTGCAAGGCCGGGTGTGCCCGCAGCGCCTGCACGGCGAAGTCGACAAAGCTGCGTACCCGCGCCGACGCCTTGCGTCCGCCCTGGTACACCACGTGAATCGGCAACGGCGGCAACTCGAACTCCGCCAGGACGATCTCCAGTTCGCCGGCCGCCACCTTGCCCGCCACCTGGTACGACAGCACCCGGGTCAGGCCCAACCCCAGGCACGCAGCAGCGATCGCCGGCTGGTTGGCAGTGACCACCAGCCGCGGCTCGGGACGAACGCTCAAGGGCGTTCCGCCATCGTCGAACAACCAGCTTCTGGACTGGCCGATGGACGACGGGGCAATCACCGGCGCCTGGCGCAGTTCCTGCGGGTGCCGTGGCCGGCCCTGGCGAGCGAGAAACGCCGGCGAAGCGCAGATCACCCGCCGCACCTCGCCGACCCGCATCGCATGCTGGCCGCTGTCGGGCAACTCGCCGATACGTACCGCGACGTCGACCCCCTCCTCCACCATGCTCACCACCCGATCGACCAGCAGCGCATTGATGCTGACCTCGGGAAAACGCCCCAGGTAATCCACCATCAGCGGGGTCACGAACAGCTCGCCGAACAGCACCGGCGCGGTGACTGTCAGTTGCCCGCGAGGCAGAGCATGGATGCCGGCGGCCGAGGCCTCGGCATCCTGCAATTCGGCGAGAATGCGCCGGCTGTCTTCCAGGTAACGCTGGCCGGCTTCCGTCAGGTGCACGTTGCGCGTGGTGCGGGTCAGCAACGGGGTGCCGATCCGCTGTTCCAGCGCCGCCACCGCCCGGGTCACGCTGGGCGCAGACAACCCCAGGCGCCGCGCCGCGGCAGCGAAACCCTGCTCCTGGGCGACGCTGACGAACACCTGCATTTCCTGGAATCGGTCCATGGGCGCTGCTCCGGTTCAACGGGAACCACAGCTTATCCGCATCGCCCGGTGCCCCACAAAATCGATTCGCACGAACGAGCCAACGCGAAGGGAACGAGCCTGTGATGGATACCGGCTTGTGGATAAGTTGTGCTGCAAAGACACGATCGCGGGCTGGATCCTCTACGGATCCGCCCGCGAGCGTCGGGGAAGGGAAAACGCCAGGGCGCTGGCCGGTCGAACCGGCCAGCGCCCTGTGGGTAACTTATTCCACCGTGACCGACTTGGCCAGGTTGCGCGGCTGGTCGACGTCGGTGCCCTTGAGTACCGCCACGTAGTACGACAGCAGCTGCAACGGGATGGTGTAGAGGATCGGCGACAGGATGTCGTGGATATGCGGCATGTGGATAACATGCGTGCCTTCGCCGTTGGTCATGCCGGCCTTCTCGTCGGCAAACACGATCAGTTCGCCGCCGCGGGCGCGGACTTCCTGCAGGTTGGACTTGAGCTTCTCCAGCAGCTCGTTGTTCGGCGCCACGGTGACCACCGGCATGTCGTTATCCACAAGGGCCAACGGACCGTGCTTGAGCTCGCCGGCCGGGTAGGCTTCGGCGTGGATGTAGGAGATTTCCTTGAGCTTCAGCGCCCCTTCCATCGCCACCGGGAATTGCGCGCCGCGGCCGAGGAACAAGGTGTGGTGCTTCTCGGCGAACAGTTCGGCGGTTTTCTCCACCGTGCTGTCCATCGCCAGGGCTTCGCCCAGGCGCGCCGGCAGACGCCGCAGTTCTTCCACCAGGGTGGCTTCGACGCCAGCGCCCAGGGTGCCGCGCACCTGGCCCAGGGCCAGGGTCAGCAACAGCAGGCCGACCAGTTGGGTGGTGAAGGCCTTGGTCGAGGCCACACCGATTTCGCGACCGGCCTGGGTCAGCAGGGTCAGGTCGGATTCGCGCACCAGCGAGCTGATGCCGACGTTGCAGATCGCCAGGCTGGCGAGGAAACCCAGCTCCTTGGCATTGCGCAGGGCGGCCAGGGTGTCGGCGGTTTCGCCGGACTGCGAGATGGTGACGAACAGGGTGTCCGGCTGCACCACCACCTTGCGGTAGCGGAACTCGCTGGCCACTTCGACCTGGCACGGGATCCCGGCCAGTTCTTCCAGCCAGTAACGGGCAACCATGCCGGCGTGGTAGCTGGTGCCGCAGGCGACGATCTGCACGTTACGCACTTGGGCGAACAGTTCGGCGGCCTGTGGGCCGAAAGCCTGGACCAGCACCTGGTTCGGGCTCAGGCGGCCTTCGAGGGTACGTTGCACCACGGACGGCTGCTCGTGGATTTCCTTGAGCATGAAGTGGCGGAACTCGCCTTTCTCGGCGGCTTCGGCGCCGTCGCGGTACTGCACGGCTTCGCGTTCCACCGCCTGGCCATCGACATCCCAGATCTGCACGCTGTCGCGGCGGATCTCGGCGATATCGCCTTCTTCCAGGTACATGAAGCGGTCGGTCACCTGGCGCAGGGCCAACTGGTCAGAGGCCAGGAAGTTTTCCCCCAGGCCCAGGCCGATCACCAGCGGGCTGCCGCTGCGGGCGGCGACCAGACGGTCCGGCTGGCTGGTGCTGATCACGGCCAGGCCATAGGCGCCATGCAGCTCCTTGACGGTGGCCTTGAGGGCCACGGTCAGGTCGCCCAGGTCCTTGAGCTTGTGGTTCAGCAGGTGGGCGATGACTTCGGTGTCGGTGTCCGAGGTGAACACATAACCCTGGGCCTTGAGCTGTTCGCGCAGGGCTTCATGGTTCTCGATGATGCCGTTGTGCACCACCGCCAGGTCGCCGGAGAAATGCGGGTGGGCATTGCGTTCGCACGGCGCGCCGTGAGTGGCCCAGCGGGTGTGGGCGATGCCCAGGCGGCCTGCCAGCGGTTCGCCGGCCAGGGCCTGCTCCAGCTCGCTGACCTTGCCCGGACGGCGCATGCGCTCGAGCTTGCCGCCGTTGGTGAAGACCGCCACACCGGCGCTGTCGTAGCCGCGGTATTCAAGACGCTTGAGGCCTTCCAGCAGGATGGCCGTGACATTGCGTTCAGCAACGGCGCCAACAATTCCACACATGGTTTCTTCTCCTAGATGATTGCCGCGCAAATCAGCGTGATGCCGCGGGCTTGAATCTGGTCGCGGGCCTCTGCAGGCAGGCGATCATCGGTAATAAGGGTATGGACACTGCTCCAGGGCAGTTCCAGGTTGGGAATCTTGCGGCCGATCTTGTCGGCCTCGACCATCACCACGACTTCCCTCGCCACCTCGGCCATCACCCGGCTCAGGCCGAGCAACTCGTTGAAGGTAGTGGTCCCACGCACCAGATCGATGCCGTCGGCGCCGATGAACAGTTGGTCGAAATCGTAGGAACGCAGTACCTGCTCGGCGACCTGCCCCTGGAACGACTCGGAATGAGGGTCCCAGGTGCCGCCGGTCATCAACAGCACCGGCTCGTGCTCCAGCTCGTTCAGGGCATTGGCCACCGGCAGCGAGTTGGTCATGACCACCAGGCCCGGCTGCTGGCCGAGTTCGGGGATCATGGCCGCGGTGGTGCTGCCGCTGTCGATGATGATGCGCGCGTGTTCGCGTATCCGCGCCACGGCAGCGCGGGCAATGGCTTGCTTGTAGCGAGACACCGGCTGGCCGATATCGCCGACCAGTTCCTGGGGCAGGGTGATGGCGCCGCCGTAACGCCGCAACAACAGGCCATTGCTCTCCAGGGCCGCCAGATCCTTACGGATCGTAACTTCCGAGGTTTCGAAACGTTTGGCCAGCTCATCCACACTCACCTCGCCCTGTTCATTGAGCAGGGCAAGAATATTGTGGCGACGTTGGGGGGTGTTGCGTTTCGACATGAGCACTTTAAGTTTCGATTCGAAAGATAACGGAAGCAATCAAAACCTATCGCTGGAAATTCGTCAAGCGCGAGAAACGAAAAAGTTGTCCACAGGGGGACGGCCTTATCGCGAGCCAGCTCGCTCCTACAGGTTTGTCACTTTTCTATAGGAGCGAGCTGGCTCGCGATCGTATCGACTCGGCCTTGCGCCGAACTGTGGATAACTCAGCTTTTCTTGATTTTCACCGGGCGTTTCCAGCCGTCGATGTTCTTCTGCCGGGCACGGGCCACGGCCAGCTGAGCTTTTTCCACCGTCTGGTTGATGGTCGAACCGGCCGCCGTGGTCGCACCGTCGTGGATATCCACAGGCGCCACCAACGAGTTGTTGGAGCCGATGAAGACGTCTTCGCCCAGCACTGTCCGGTGCTTGTTGGCGCCATCGTAGTTGCAGGTGATGGTGCCGGCGCCGATATTGCTGCGCGCGCCGATATCGGCATCGCCCAGGTACGCCAGGTGGCCTGCCTTGGCGCCTTCGCCCATGCGGGCATTCTTCAGCTCGACGAAGTTACCCACATGGGCCCGGGCTTCGAGCACGGTGCCCTGGCGCAGGCGGGCGAACGGACCGGCATCGCTGCCTTCGCCCAGTACCGCGCCTTCGATGTGGCTGTTGGCCTTGACCACCGCGCCCTTGCGCAGGGTGCTGTCCTTGATCACGCAATTCGGACCGATCACCACGTCGTCTTCGATGATCACGCGGCCTTCGAGAATCACGTTGATGTCGATCAGCACATCGCGGCCGACGCTGACTTCGCCACGCACGTCGAAACGCGCCGGATCGCGCAGGGTCACACCCTGGGCCATCAGGCGGCGAGCCGCGCGCAGCTGGTAATGGCGCTCCAGCTCGGCCAATTGCTTGCGATCGTTGGCGCCCTGCACTTCCATGGCGTCGTGCGGTTGCTCGGTGGCCACCACCAGCCCATCGCCGACCGCCATGGCGATCACGTCGGTCAGGTAGTACTCGCCCTGGGCGTTGTTGTTCGACAGCCGGCCCATCCAGTCGCCCAGGCGCTTGGCCGGGACCGCGAGGATCCCGGTATTGCCTTCGGTAATCGCACGCTGGGCTTCGTTGGCGTCTTTCTGCTCGACAATAGCCGCCACCTTGCCGGCGGCATCGCGAACGATACGGCCATAACCGGTCGGGTCGGCCAGTTCGACGGTGAGCAGGCCCAATTGCTCAGGCCCGACCTGCTTGAGCAGGCGTTGCAGGGTTTCCACTTCGATCAGCGGTACATCGCCATAGAGCACCAGCACGGTATCGGCGCTGATGAACGGCACGGCCTGGGCCACGGCATGGCCGGTGCCGAGTTGCTTGTCCTGCAGCACGAAATTCAGGTCATCCGCCGCCAGGCGCTCGCGAACCGCATCGGCGCCATGGCCGATGACCACATGAATGCGTTGTGGATCGAGTTGCCGCGCGCTGTGGATAACATGGCCGAGCATGGAGTTGCCCGCCACCGGGTGCAGGACCTTGGGCAACGACGAGCGCATGCGGGTGCCTTGACCGGCAGCGAGAATAACGATTTCGAGAGACATGACTGGCTACCAATCCTGGGTGGTCAGCGACTGTGACCAAGAGGTGAATTGCAAAAAAAGAAAAAGGGTAGCCGAGGCTACCCTTTTTAATCAATCACGCGGAAATCCCGCGGCTTAGCCGCCGAACTTCTTGCGGATCTGCTGGACGGTGCGCAGCTGGGCTGCGGCCTCGGCCAGACGTGCAGCAGCAGAACCGTAGTCGAAATCTGCGCCTTTTTCATTCAGGGCCTTCTCAGCAGCCTTGACGGCTTCCTGAGCGGAGGCTTCGTCCAGGTCGGCAGCACGTTGCACGGTGTCGGCAAGAACCTTGACCATGTTCGGCTGAACCTCGAGGAAACCACCGGAGATGTAGAACACCTCGGCTTCCCCGCCCTGCTTGATCAAGCGGATCGGACCTGGTTTCAGATTAGTGATCAGCGGCGCGTGGCCCAGGGCGATACCAAGATCCCCGAGTTCGCCGTGTGCGATCACCATCTCGACCAGACCGGAGAAGATTTCTCCTTCCGCGCTGACGATATCGCAATGGACTGTCATAGCCATCTGCTTGCCTCAACCTAAATTAGCGCCCGTTTCCGGGCGCCGGGATTACAGTTTCTTGGCTTTCTCGATCGCTTCTTCGATGCCGCCGACCATGTAGAACGCTTGTTCTGGCAGGTGGTCGTAGTCACCGTTGAGGATGCCTTTGAAGCCAGCGATGGTGTCTTTCAGGGAAACGTATTTGCCTGGAGAACCAGTGAAGACTTCAGCCACGAAGAACGGCTGCGACAGGAAGCGCTGGATCTTACGAGCGCGGGATACCAGTTGCTTGTCGGCTTCGGACAGTTCGTCCATACCCAGGATCGCAATGATGTCCTTCAGCTCTTTGTAGCGCTGCAGCACGTACTGAACGCCGCGAGCGGTCTCGTAGTGCTCGTTGCCGATCACGTTCGGGTCCAGCTGGCGGGAAGTCGAGTCCAGTGGGTCTACCGCTGGGTAGATACCCAGGGAAGCGATGTCACGGGACAGTACGACGGTGGCGTCCAAGTGGGCGAAGGTGGTCGCTGGCGACGGGTCGGTCAGGTCGTCCGCAGGTACGTATACCGCTTGGATCGAGGTGATCGAACCTTCCTTGGTCGAAGTGATACGTTCTTGCAGAACGCCCATCTCTTCAGCCAGGGTCGGCTGGTAACCTACTGCCGAAGGCATACGGCCCAGCAGTGCGGATACTTCGGTACCGGCCAGGGTGTAACGATAGATGTTGTCGACGAACAGCAGAACGTCGTTACCTTCGTCACGGAACTTCTCGGCCATGGTCAGGCCGGTCAGGGCTACGCGCAGACGGTTTCCCGGCGGCTCGTTCATCTGGCCGTAGACCAGTGCCACTTTGTCCAGAACGTTGGAATCCTTCATCTCGTGGTAGAAGTCGTTACCCTCACGAGTACGCTCACCCACACCGGCGAACACGGAATAACCGCTGTGCTCGATGGCGATGTTACGGATCAGTTCCATCATGTTTACGGTTTTGCCCACACCGGCACCACCGAACAGACCCACCTTGCCGCCTTTGGCAAACGGGCAAACCAGGTCGATAACCTTGATGCCGGTTTCCAGCAGGTCGTTGCCGCCTGCCTGGTCTGCGAAGGACGGAGCAGCGCGGTGGATACCCCAGCGCTCGTCGGTGTCGATCGGACCCGCTTCGTCGATCGGGTTGCCCAGCACGTCCATGATCCGGCCCAGGGTCGCTTTACCGACCGGTACGGAGATGGCTGCCTTGGTGTCGACAACGTCCAGGCCGCGTTTCAGGCCTTCGGTGGAACCCATCGCAATGGTACGCACCACGCCGTCGCCCAGCTGCTGCTGAACTTCCAGGGTGGTTTCCGCGCCTTGTACTTTCAGCGCGTTGTAGATGCTCGGTACGCTGTCGCGTGGAAATTCCACGTCGATAACGGCGCCGATGATTTGAACGATACGTCCGCTACTCATAGCTGGATCCTCTGAATATTTGAACCGTTAAACCGCGGCAGCGCCGCCGACGATTTCCGAGATCTCTTGGGTGATCGCAGCCTGACGCGCCTTGTTGTAGATCAGCTGCAAATCGCTGATCAAATCACCGGCGTTGTCGGTAGCGTTCTTCATCGCGATCATCCGCGCAGCTTGTTCGGCCGCGTTGTTCTCGACCACCGCCTGGTACACCTGCGACTCCACGTAGCGCACCATCAGGCCGTCAAGCAGCTCTTTGGCGTCTGGTTCGTAGAGGTAGTCCCAGTGGTGCTTGAGTTCTTGATCCGGGGTCGCCACCAGTGGAATCAACTGCTCCACGGTAGGCTGCTGGGTCATGGTGTTGATGAACTTGTTGGACACTACGCACAGACGGTCGATACGGCCGTCCAGGTAGGCATCCAGCATCACCTTGACGCTGCCGATCAGATCATTGATCGACGGCTCTTCACCCAGGTGGCTGATAGCTGCAACGACGTTACCGCCGAAGTTGCGGAAAAAGGCCGCACCCTTGCTACCAACGACACACAGATCAATCTCGACGCCGTTTTCGCGGTTTACCGCCATGTCCTTGACCAGGGCCTTGAACAGGTTGGTGTTCAAGCCACCGCACAGACCACGGTCACTGCTCACGACGACATAACCGACGCGCTTGATAGCACGGTCGATCATGAACGGGTGGCGGTATTCCGGGTTGGCGTTGGCCAGATGCCCAATTACCTGGCGGATACGCTCCGCATAAGGACGGCTAGCAGCCATGCGCATTTGTGCCTTGCGCATTTTGCTGACCGCCACTTTTTCCATGGCGCTGGTAATTTTTTGCGTGCTTTTGATGCTCGCAATCTTACTGCGAATCTCTTTTGCGCCTGCCATGTAACACCTATCAGGTTAGCAAGCGGGAGCCTTGCGGCTCCCGCTGCGGCTTACCAGGTTTGGGTGGCCTTGAACTTCTCGATACCGGCTTTCATGCCAGCGTCGATTTCGTCATTGAAGTCACCCTTCACGTTGATCTTGGCCATCAAATCGGCGTGATCGCGGTTGAAGTAAGCAATCAGCGCTTGTTCAAAGCTGCCGACTTTGGCGATTTCGACGTCAGTCAGGAACCCACGCTCAGCGGCATACAGCGACAGCGACATGTCGGCGATCGACATTGGCGCGTATTGCTTCTGCTTCATCAGCTCGGTAACGCGCTGACCATGCTCAAGTTGCTTACGGGTCGCTTCGTCCAGGTCAGAAGCGAACTGGGCGAATGCTGCCAGTTCACGGTACTGAGCCAGAGCGGTACGGATACCACCGGACAGCTTCTTGATGATCTTGGTCTGAGCGGCACCACCTACACGGGATACCGAAACACCGGCGTTCACAGCTGGGCGGATGCCCGAGTTGAACATGGCCGATTCCAGGAAGATCTGACCGTCGGTGATGGAAATCACGTTGGTCGGAACGAACGCGGAAACGTCGCCAGCCTGGGTTTCGATGATCGGCAGTGCAGTCAGGGAACCGGTCTTGCCAGTTACCGCGCCGTTGGTGAACTTCTCTACGTACTCTTCCGAAACGCGGGATGCGCGCTCCAGCAGACGGGAGTGGAGATAGAACACGTCGCCTGGGTAAGCTTCACGGCCTGGTGGACGGCGCAGCAGCAGGGAAATCTGGCGGTAAGCCACTGCTTGCTTGGACAGATCGTCATAAACGATCAGCGCGTCTTCACCGCGGTCGCGGAAGTATTCGCCCATGGTGCAACCGGAGTACGGTGCCAGGAACTGCAGCGCTGGAGATTCGGAAGCACTGGCAGCTACCACGATGGTATTGGCCAGGGCGCCGTTTTCTTCCAGCTTGCGAACCACGTTGGCGATGGTCGATTGCTTCTGACCGATAGCGACGTAGACGCAGAAAATGCCGCTGTCTTTCTGGTTGATGATCGCGTCGATCGCCAGAGCGGTCTTACCGATCTGACGGTCGCCGATGATCAGCTCACGCTGGCCACGGCCGACAGGAATCATGGCATCGACAGCCTTGTAGCCAGTCTGTACAGGCTGGTCTACCGACTTACGCCAGATCACGCCTGGAGCAACTTTCTCGACCGCGTCGGTCTCGGTGTTGTTCAGCGGACCTTTGCCGTCGACTGGGTTACCCAGTGCGTCGACTACGCGACCCAGCAGTTCCTTACCAACTGGAACTTCGAGGATGCGGCCGGTGCACTTGGCGCTCATGCCTTCAGCCAGAGACTGGTAAGCGCCCAGTACAACGGCACCTACGGAGTCTTGCTCAAGGTTGAGGGCCATACCGTAGACGCCGCCCGGAAACTCGATCATCTCGCCGTACATGACGTCGGCCAGACCGTGAATCCGCACGATACCGTCAGAAACGCTGACGACAGTGCCTTCGTTACGGGCTTGGGAGGTCACATCGAGCTTGTCGATGCGGCCCTTGATAATTTCACTTATTTCGGAAGGATTGAGTTGCTGCATTGCTCTGCTGCCCCTTCAAACTCAAGATTTCAATGCTTCGGCAAGTTTCGCGAGTTTGCCGCGAATCGAGCCATCGATAACCAGGTCGCCGGCGCGGATGACGACACCACCAATGAGAGTGGCATCCTCCGCAACTTGCAGGCGCACTTCCCGGTCGAGTCGTGCACTGAGAACCTTGGCGAGTTTGTCTTGCTGTTCTTGGTTCAACGCAAAAGCACTGGTGACTTCCACATCTACCGACTTCTCTTGCTCGGCCTTGTACAGGTCGAACAGAGCGGCGATCTCCGGCAGAAGCAGGAGACGGTCGTTTTCGGCAACGACGTGGATGAAATTCTGTGCCTTGGCATCGAACTTGTCGCCGCACACGTCGATAAACGTGGCGGCCTTGTCTGCGCTCGTCAGTCGCGGGGCCTTGAGCACGCGCCGCATGGTGTCGTCTTGCGACACCTTAGCGGCCAGGCCGAGCATGGCTGACCAATTGGCCAGCTGCTGGTGGGCCTGAGCGTGCTCGAAGGCCGCCTTAGCGTAAGGTCGGGCCAACGTGGTCAGTTCTGCCATGATCGCCCTCGCTTAAATTTCAGCAGCCAGTTTGTCAACCAGCTCCGCGTGCGCGTTTTGATCGATTGTGGCACCCAGGATCTTCTCGGCACCGCCAACGGCCAGCACACCCAGTTGGGCACGCAGCGCGTCTTTGACGCCATTGAGTTCCTGCTCGATCTCGGCCTGAGCCTGAACCTTCACACGGTCAGCGTCGACACGGGCTTTTTCAACAGCCTCTTCGACAATCTGGTTACCGCGTTTCTTGGCTTGCTCAATGATCTCGGCTGCCTGAGCTTTTGCTTCGCGCAGTTGCTGACCCGCTTTCTCTTGGGCCAGTTCCAGGTCGCGAGCTGCTCGGCTGGCAGCGTCCAGTCCATCCGCGATCTTCTTCTGACGTTCGTGCAAAGCCGCGATGACCGGAGGCCACACGAACTTCATGCAAAACAGTACAAAAATGAAGAACGCAACGGACTGGCCAATCAGGGTTGCATTAATGTTCACGCCAACACCTCGCTCGTTCGTTGTCCATCACACCAATCAACTCGAAAATTCGAGTGATTAGCCAGCGAGTTGACCAACGAAGGGGTTCGCGAAGGTGAAGAACAGAGCGATACCAACGCCGATCATGGTTACGGCGTCGAGCAGGCCGGCAACGATGAACATTTTAACTTGCAGCATTGGAACCATTTCTGGCTGACGCGCAGCGCCTTCCAGGAACTTGCCGCCCAACAGGCCGAAACCAATTGCGGTACCCAGTGCGCCCAGGCCGATCAACAGTGCAACAGCGATAGCGGTTAGACCAACTACAGTTTCCATCTTTCCTCCCGACTTTTACGTCGTATGGTTTAGGTTTTTTAGATTAAAGCGGTAAAACAAATCGTTTCATCGTGCCCTATACGGGCCCCCTCCCGTTTGACCGGGAGGGACATCAGACAAGTCGAGACTGGTCTTAATGGTTCTCTTCGTGCGCCATCGACAGGTAGACGATGGTCAGCATCATGAAGATAAACGCTTGCAGGGTGATGATCAGGATGTGGAACACAGCCCACGCCCATTGCAGCACCACGCCCAGGCCGCTGAGCCAGAGCAGGCCGCTGCCGAACATCACGGCGATCAGGATGAACACCAGTTCGCCAGCGTACATGTTGCCGAACAGACGCAGTGCCAGGGAGATTGGCTTGGCTACCAGCGTCACGAACTCGAGCAGGAAGTTCACCGGAATCAGCAGCGCCTGAACGAAGATGTTCTTGCTGCCGAACGGGTGCAGGGTCAGTTCGCCGATGAAGCCGCCGATGCCCTTGACCTTGATGCTGTAGAAAATGATCAGCGCGAACACCGACAGGGCCATGCCCAGGGTCGCGTTCGGGTCGGTAGTCGAGACGGCACGGAAAGGAATGTGCGCATCGCCGGAGATCCAGATGGCCAGCTGAGGAATCCAGTCGACCGGAATCAGGTCGATGGCGTTCATCAGGAACACCCAGACGAAGATGGTCAGTGCCAGCGGTGCGATCACCGGGCTACGGCCATGGAAGCTGTCTTTCACGCTGCCATCGACGAATTCGACCAGTACTTCAACGAAGTTCTGCAAAGCGCCTGGCTGACCGGAAGTTGCCTTCTTGGCCGCCATGCGGAAAAGCAGGACGAAGATCAGACCCAAGGCTACGGACCAGCCGAGCGTATCGACGTGGAATGCCCAGAAGCCCATTTCCTTGGCTTCTGCTGCGGTGTGGGCAAAGCCCCAGCCGCCATTAGGTAGCTGACCGAAGGTCAGGTTCTGCAAGTGGTGCTGGATATAGCCCGAAGCGGTTGTTTCTGCCATGGTTGCCTCAAACGCCCTAAGGTCTCGAAAGTCTTGTTCTCATAAGCAGGGGAGCGAACCAGCTGACCAGTTGGGTCAACACGAAGACGCCGAATACAGCTAGCGGCGCCAATGGCTTCACACCTGCGAACGTCAATGCAAAGAGCACTGCCGTCAAAATCAATTTGCCCGCCTCGCCGGCATAAAAAGACCGGACGATGGCTTGAGCTGCTCGGGCGCCGGAAAACCGAAAGGCCCTGTGAGCGAAATACACATTGGGTAGCAAGGCTATCAGTCCTCCGCAAAGGCCTGAATATCCGGCTACGACTCCATGCCATTGCCAGAGCGCCAAGGCAGCCAGCAACAAAACGACAAATTGAGCCAATAAAACCGGGAAAACCGCCAAGCGATGGAACGGCAAGCGGTTTGGCGTGCGGGTTTCCATCACTCTTGCTCCTCATGGGTCGGCTGCCAGAATTCAATAACTTGGCATAATTTGTGCCGACAAAATGCGCGCAGAGTATAGGGGCGGTTCAGCCCCTATTCAACTGCCGGGTAGTGATTTCCGACTGCACGCTACATAAGGAAATGTTTCAGCGGATGTGTGCGAGGACGCCTTGAAGCTCATCGAGGGAGTTATACCCGATGACCAACTGACCTTTCCCTTTCTTTCCGTGACGAATCTGCACCGCAGAGCCTAGGCGCTCGGCCAAGCGCTGCTCGAGGCGCGCGATATCGGGATCGGGTTTGACCGGTTCGGCAGGCTGCTGTTTGCCACTCAACCACTGGCGAACCAGGGCTTCGGTCTGGCGTACGGTGAGACCGCGTGCGACAACGTGTCGCGCCCCTTCAACCTGTTGATTTTCCGGCAAACCGAGCAAGGCACGGGCATGACCCATTTCCAGGTCGCCGTGGGACAACATGGTCTTGATCACTTCAGGCAAGGCGATCAGGCGCAGCAAGTTGGTCACCGTGACGCGGGACTTACCCACAGCCTCGGCAACCTGCTGCTGAGTCAGCTGGAATTCCTGCTGCAGGCGCTGCAGGGCAATCGCTTCCTCGATGGGGTTGAGATCTTCGCGCTGGATATTCTCGATCAACGCCATGGCAATGGCGGTTTCGTCCGGTACGTCGCGGACCATCGCCGGGATGGTTTCCTGACCCGCTTGCTGGCTGGCGCGCCAACGGCGTTCACCGGCAATGATCTCGAAACGGCCGGAACCGATCGGACGCACCACGATCGGCTGCATGACGCCCTGAACCTTGATCGAGTTCGCCAGCTCTTCCAGCGCCTGCGGGTCCATGTCCCGGCGCGGCTGATACTTGCCACGCTGGATCAGGTCCAGCGGCAAATGCTGCAGTTCGCGCGCATCAGCTTGAACGGCTTGTTCTTCCAACGCGCTGACAGTCGGACCACTCAGCAGTGCATCCAGTCCACGTCCGAGACCTCGTTTCTTGACGGCCATGGGGATTCCTTAAGTTGGCTGGGCAGCGGCTGCGCGTGAATTTTTGCGTTGCCGACGCACCATCTCGCCAGCGAGGGCCAGATAAGCGATGGCACCGCGGGACTGTTTGTCGTAGGCCAACGCCGGCATGCCATAACTCGGGGCTTCCGCCAGGCGTATATTGCGCGGGATCACCGTGTCGTACAGCTGATCGCCGAAGTGTTCCTTGAGCTGGGCGGAAACGTCGTTCATCAGGCTCAGGCGCGGGTCGTACATGGTCCGCAGCAGGCCTTCGACCTTGAGGTTCGGGTTCAGCAATTCGGAGATGCGCTTGATGTTATCCACAAGGTCGCTCAAGCCTTCGAGCGCAAAGTACTCGCACTGCATGGGGATAATTACCCCATCGGCGGCAACCAGGGCATTGAGCGTAAGCATCGACAGCGACGGCGGGCAGTCGATCAGGATGTAATCGTAATTCTCGCGGATTGGCGCCAGGGCGCTGCGCAGACGGCTTTCCTTCATCTGCATTTCCAGCAGGACGACTTCGGCCGCGGTCAGGTCGCGGTTCGCTGGCAGCAGTTGATAACCGCCGTGCTCGGAGTAGTGCATGGCCTGGGCCAGATCGCATTCGCCGATCAGCAGGTCGTAGACCGAATTTTCCAGGCCGTGTTTATCCACACCGCTACCCATGGTGGCGTTGCCCTGTGGATCGAGATCGATCAACAGCACCCGGCGCTTGGTAGCGACCAGCGATGCTGCGAGGTTGATGCAGGTGGTGGTCTTGCCCACACCACCTTTCTGGTTCGCTATCGCGAATACCTTAGCCATTCTTGCTTGTGTTCCCAATCATGCCGTGCGGCGCAGTATCAGCAGATGGCGTTGGCCTTGGCAACCGGGTACGGCCAGGGCGTGTTCGCTATCGAGGTGGAAGTCTGCCGGCAATGCTACCAGCTCATCGGCGGGATGAACGCCCTTCATTGCCAGCCAGCGTGTATCGCGATCGCCCAGGTGGCGAGTCCAGCTGGTGAAGTTCTCCATGCTGCTGAACGCCCGGGAAATGATCCCGTTGAATGGCTGCTCAGGTGCGAAGGCTTCGACCCGGCTGTGGATAACTTGCAGGTTATCCAGCTTGAGTTCGAGTTTGACCTGGGTCAGGAAGCGAGTTTTCTTGCCGTTGCTGTCCAGGCAGGTGACCTGCGACCCGGGAAACAGGATCGCCAGGGGGATGCCAGGCATCCCGCCGCCGCTGCCGACGTCCAGCCAGCGACCGTCTTCGATGAACGACATCACGCTCAGGCTATCGAGCAGGTGACGCGAGACCATTTCGTCCGGATCGCGCACGGCGGTCAGGTTGTAAGCCTTGTTCCATTTGATCAACAGGCCCAGATAACCCAGCAGCAACTCGTGCTGGGCAGCTGTCAGGTTGACACCGAGTTGGCGAGCACCTGTGGATAACTCTTCTGCATGTTGCGAGGTGACCTGCGAACTCAAGCGCTTTGCTCCAACTGACGGCCCGCGCCGCGTTTTTTCAAGTGAATCATCAACAGGGAAATCGCCGCCGGCGTAACGCCCGGAATCCGCGACGCCTGGCCCAGGGTTTCAGGACGGGTGGCGCCAAGCTTGCTCTGGATCTCTTTCGAGAGCCCGGAAATACCGGTGTAGTCGATATCCACAGGCAGTCGGGTGTCTTCGCTGGCCCGCAGGCGAGCGATCTCGTCCTGCTGGCGATCGATGTAACCGGCGTACTTGGTCTTGATTTCGACCTGTTCGGCGACCTGTGGATCTTCCGCGCCCTGCCCGGTCACTTCGACCAGACCAGCGTAGTCGATTTCCGGACGGCTCAGCAGATTCAGCAAGTTGTACTCATGGGTCAGCGGCGTGCCGAACTTCTCGGCAATCGCGTCGCCTTGCTCGGTGCCTGGGCGAACCCAGGTACTTTTCAAACGCTGCTCTTCCAGGGCAATGCCTTCGCGTTTCTTGCAGAACGCAGCCCAACGGACATCGTCCACCAGGCCCAGTTCCCGACCTTTCTCGGTCAGGCGCAGGTCGGCGTTATCTTCGCGCAGGATCAGGCGGTATTCGGCCCGGGATGTGAACATCCGGTACGGTTCCTGGGTTCCCAGGGTAATCAAGTCGTCGACCAATACACCGATGTAGGCTTCGTCGCGACGCGGACACCAGCTGTCTTTGCCCTGCGCGCGCAAGGCGGCGTTGGCACCGGCGAGCAAACCTTGTGCACCGGCCTCTTCGTAACCGGTGGTGCCGTTGATCTGGCCGGCAAAGAACAGCCCGCCGATCACTTTGGTTTCCAGGCTGTACTTCAGGTCGCGCGGATCGAAGTAGTCGTACTCGATGGCGTAGCCGGGACGCACGATATGGGCGTTTTCCATACCGCGGATCGATTGCACGATCTGCAACTGCACATCGAACGGCAGGGATGTGGATATCCCGTTCGGGTACAGCTCGTGGGTGGTCAGGCCTTCCGGCTCGATGAAGACCTGATGGCTTTCCTTGTCGGCAAAGCGATGGATCTTGTCTTCGATCGACGGGCAGTAACGCGGACCGATGCCTTCGATCACCCCGGAATACATCGGCGAACGATCAAGGTTGGACGCGATGATTTCGTGGGTCCGGGCATTGGTGTGGGTAATCCAGCAACTGACCTGTCGTGGGTGCTGTTCTTTCGAGCCCAGGAACGACATCACCGGAATTGGCGTATCACCCGGTTGTTCGGTCATCACCGAGAAATCCACCGAGCGGCCATCGATACGTGGCGGCGTGCCAGTTTTCAGGCGGCCGACACGCAGTGGCAATTCACGCAGGCGCTGGGCCAGGGCGATCGAGGGTGGATCGCCGGCGCGGCCGCCGGAATAGTTCTGCATTCCGATGTGGATAAGTCCGCCGAGGAAGGTCCCGGTAGTCAGCACCACGGATTCGGCGAAGAAGCGCAGGCCCATTTGGGTCACGACGCCACGTACCTGGTCCTGTTCGACGATCAGGTCGTCCGCAGCCTGTTGAAATATCCACAGGTTCGGCTGGTTTTCCAGGATTTCGCGGACAGCGGCCTTGTACAGGACACGGTCGGCCTGGGCGCGGGTGGCGCGTACGGCCGGGCCTTTGCGGCTGTTCAACACACGAAACTGAATACCGCCTTTATCGGTAGCCATGGCCATCGCGCCGCCGAGGGCATCGATTTCTTTGACCAGATGACTTTTACCGATCCCGCCAATCGCGGGGTTGCAGCTCATCGCTCCGAGGGTTTCCACGTTGTGCGTCAGCAACAGGGTTTTTGCCCCCATGCGTGCTGATGCAAGTGCTGCCTCGGTACCGGCATGACCGCCGCCGATGACGATCACTTCAAAACGGGAAGGGAAATCCACCACGCACCTCGTGCCTGCTTATATGGGTAAAAAAGGATGGGTTCTTGGGATAACGGACAAGTATAGGGTCTTCGCCCTCCCTAAAGAACCCTTTGCACAAAATTTAACCAGCTGTGGATGACTCGCGGATAATAGAAATTAAAAAGAGAGAAATTTATTAAATCTTTGTTTTTATGTTTATTCTTAGGCACCACCCTTTCTGTGGATAGATCTACACAGGCCTTTATTTTCAATATGTACAGAGATTTAAAAGTCTGTGGTTAGCTACTCATGAGGGCGTTGGATAACCGGTCTAAGCCTGTGGATTAAAGCGCAGGTTATCCACAGAAGGAGTTTTCCTCACTTTTCAGGCCCTGTTATCAACTGAGCCCAAGGGCATTTATTCACAGGGCTTAATCCACAGAAAATGGCTCAGGCAGCCAAATGGCGCTCAGCCGAGAACGCCCGGGCCGCTCGATGGCGCTCGGCAAATTCGAAAAGGAGGGGAGATGCAGGAGCAGGCTGTCCGCCATGCAAGCATGACGGCGCTATTGATCATTGCAATCGAGCGTCGGCCGACTGCTCCTACAGGAGGATGGGACTATTTACCGATACAGAAGCTGGAAAAGATCCGCCCCAGAAGGTCGTCCGAACTGAAGGCACCGGTAATTTCGCCCAAGGATTGCTGGGCTTGGCGCAGGTCTTCCGCTAGCAGCTCGCCAGCCCCGGCCAGGGTCAATTGTGAACGACCATGTTCGAGGGCGGCGCTGGCGTGGTGTAGCGCTTCCAGATGACGCCTGCGCGCACTGAAACTGCTCTCGGAAGTTTGTTCGTAACCCATGCAGGCCTTGAGGTGTTCGCGCAGCAGTTCCAGGCCTTCGCCCCCGGCCTTGGCGCTCAGGCTGATGGTGACGTGGCCGTCGTCGCTGACTTCCAGCCCAATGGTTTCGGCGCTCAGGTCGGCCTTGTTGCGGATCAGCGTCACTTTGGCCGGATCCGGCCGCTGTTCCAGGAATTCCGGCCACAAGGCAAAGGGATCCAGGGCTTCAGGCGCAGTAGCGTCGACTACCAGCAACACCCGGTCGGCCTCACTGATGGCCTTGAGCGCACGTTCCACACCGATCTTTTCAACCTGGTCTTCGGTATCGCGCAGCCCTGCGGTATCCACGACATGCAACGGCATGCCGTCGATGTGGATATGTTCGCGCAGGACGTCCCGGGTGGTGCCGGCAATATCGGTGACAATTGCCGCTTCGCGTCCGGCCAGTGCATTGAGCAGGCTGGATTTGCCGGCATTCGGCCGGCCGGCGATCACCACTGTCATGCCGTCCCGCAGCAAGGCCCCCTGCCCGGCTTCGCGGACCACGGTGGATAACTCCTCGCGCACGGTATCGAGCATCTGCAGGACGTGGCCATCGGCAAGGAAATCGATTTCCTCCTCGGGGAAATCGATGGCCGCCTCGACATAAATACGCAGTGCGATCAGTTGCTCGGTCAGGTTATGCACACGCTTGGAGAACGCCCCCTGCAAGGAGCGCAAGGCATTGCGCGCCGCCTGTGCGGAGCTGGCCTCGATCAGGTCGGCGATGGCCTCGGCCTGGGCCAGGTCGAGTTTGTCGTTGAGGAACGCGCGCTCGCTGAACTCTCCCGGCCGGGCCAGGCGGCAGCCCAGTTGCAGGCAACGCTGCAGCAGCATATCCAGGACGATCGGGCCGCCGTGCCCCTGGAGTTCCAGCACATCTTCGCCGGTAAAGGAGTTCGGCCCCGGGAAATACAGGGCGATGCCTTCGTCCAGGACCTCGTCCCGATCGCTGAAAAACGCTCCGTAATGGGCGTAGCGCGGTTTCAGCTCGCGGCCGCTGATGGCTTTGGCGGCAACGCCGGCCAACGGTCCGGAGATACGCACGATCCCCACGCCGCCGCGCCCCTGGGCAGTGGCGACGGCTGCGATGGTTTCACGAGGGACATTCATAACCCGCTCCAGACATAAAGAGGCAAACAAAAGAGACAGACAGCAAAACGCCCCACTAGGGGGCGTCTTGAGTGGTTATCCACAGCGTAGGTCAGGCAGCTGCTTTCTTGGTAGCAGCTTCGATCTTACGAGTGATGTACCACTGTTGGGCGATCGACAGGCAGTTGTTCACAACCCAGTACAGCACCAGGCCCGCCGGGAACCACAGGAAGAAGAAGGTGAAGATGATTGGCATCATTTTCATCACCTTGGCCTGCATCGGGTCCGGAGGAGTCGGGTTCAGCTGCTGCTGGATGAACATGGTGGCGCCCATGATGATCGGCAGGATGAAGAACGGATCCTTGATCGACAGGTCGGTAATCCACAGCATGAACGGCGCCTGGCGCATTTCCACGCTTTCCAGGAGTACCCAGTACAAGGACAGGAACACCGGCATCTGCACGAGGATTGGCAAGCAACCACCCAGCGGATTGATCTTCTCTTTCTTGTACAGCTCCATCATGGCTTGCGACATTTTCTGCCGGTCGTCGCCATGTTGCTCTTTCAGCGCCGCCAGTTTCGGCGCCACTGCGCGCATGCGCGCCATCGACTTGTAGCTGGCTGCCGACAATGGGAAGAAGATCCCTTTGATCAGCATGGTCAGGAAGATGATCGACCAACCCCAGTTACCCACGATGCTGTGGATATGTTGCAGCAGCCAGAAGATCGGCTGGGCGATGAACCACAGAATGCCGTAGTCGACGGTCAATTCCAGGCCTGGGGACAACTCTTTCAGCACCGCCTGGCTTTTCGGACCGGCGTACAGAGTGGCAGTGGCTTCAGCCTTGGCGCCCGGAGCAATGGTCAGCGCTGGGCCAGTGAAACCGATGATGTAGTTGCCCTGGTTGTCCTTGCGGGTCTGAACAGTGTTGCTTTCGTTCTTCGCCGGAATCCAGGCAGTCACGAAGTAGTGTTGCAGCCAGGCAACCCAGCCACCTTGCACGGTTTCTTTCAGCGAACCCTTGTCGATATCTTTCATCGACACTTTTTTGTACGGCTCGGAACTTGTCCACAGGGCGGCGCCCAGGTAAGTCGCGGTGCCGGTGGCAGTGCTGGAAGAAGGATCGGAGCTGGCGTCGCGCTTGAGCTGGGCAAACAGGTTGCCGGTCCAGGCCTTGTCGCTGGTGTTGTCGATCAGATAAGTGACTTTCAGATCGTACAGACCGCGGGTAAAGGTGAAACGCTTGATGTAGTTGACGCCGGCGTCGCTGAATTTCAGGTCGACGTTCAGTTGGTCCTGGCCATCAGCCAGTTGATAAGTCTTTTGCGCGGTCGAGTAAACCGGGCGTCCGGCAGGACGGGCATCCGGACCGTTGGTACCGGTCAGGCCGCTTTGCGCCAGATAAGTACGCTCGCCACCGTTATCGAACAGCTGGAACGGAATTTCCGGATGGTCCTGGCGACGTGGATACAGCGGCAGCTTCAGCTGGGCAATATCACCACCTTGAGGATCGATAGCCAGATCGAGCACATCCGTTTTTACCTGGATGAGGTCTTTGCTTGCCGCTACCGGAGTTTCGGTAGGGGTGCTGGTATCGGTATTCGCGCTGGGTACATCGGCACTGGCGGAAGCATTGTTACCAACAGGCGTATCCGGCAGGGCCGGGGTGGCAGTGTTGGCAGCAACATTCTGAGTCGGCAGGGCAGCCTGGCCATAGTCCTGGTTCCACTTAAGGACCATGACGTAGGACACGATTGCCAGGGCGACGATCAGGATCGTGCGTTTAATATCCATGATTACTCGGCCATCGAAGAAGAACGGGAGGTAGGGATAGGTGGAACCGGGTCATAACCACCGGGATTCCACGGATGACAGCGACCTAAACGACGAAAGGTCAGCCAGCCTCCGCGCAGAAGGCCATGATTTTCGATGGCTTCATACGCGTAGCAGGAACAACTGGGGTAGAAACGACAGTGACTGGCCATCAGAGGACTAATGGCGTAGCGATAAAACTGGATCGGAACGAGGGCCAGTTTACGCATTGGGACTGTCTACCCCTACAGTTTCGGTTTGAACTGCTGATGCCGGCTTGTTACGGGCCAGACGCTTCCAGAGTTTGCCGAAATGCTGAATCAATTCGGGGTTTTCTACATCGCCCAAACCTTTGCGCGCGACGATAACGATGTCCCAGCCGACCAGAGAATCCTGGTGCAGGCGAAACGATTCGCGCATAAGACGTTTGAGACGATTGCGCTCAACGGAGAGCTTGACGCTCTTTTTGCCGATAACCAGCCCCAGACGGGGATGATCCAGATCGTTGTTGCGCGCAAGGAGCAGGAGATTTTTCCCCGGAACCTTGCCGGTAGGGGAGTCAAAGACTGCCTTGAAATGCCGGGGAGTAAGCAGACGCTTTTCCCGACTGAAGTCCTGACTCACCTCCAGTGCCGGAGTATCAAACTGCCAGACGCGCACGACCTTTGGCGCGACGGCGCGACAGGACGGCACGGCCGTTCTTGGTAGCCATGCGAGCACGGAAACCGTGGGTACGAGCGCGTTTGATAGTGCTTGGTTGGAAAGTACGTTTCATGTCGTGTTACCTGGTTCGTCCACAACGGGCCGGAATGGCCCCCGTTTTAAGAGATCGGCGATTCTAGAGAAAGCAAGCCTCTAGGTCAATTTCCAACCAGCTTTTCCTTTATCTGGGTATGTCCGCCCGGCAAATACAAACAGGTCTGGCCAAAGATAAAAATAAAGAAGGGAATTATTTAAAGCTTTTCTGTAAAGCTTATAAAGGCTAGGGCAGCATCCTTCTGTGGATAACCAGCTTAAAGCCTTATAAATCGTGATGTACAGAGAATGACAACACTGTCGAGAAGCGGTGCTCTGCCTGTGCCGCACCCGCGGAAAAGCTGTGGGTGAAAAGGTCAGTTATCCACAGGCGGGTTATCCACTGATTTCAACCCCCAGTTGTGCAATGCCCTTAAGTGGGGTTATCCACAGAGCTTATGCACATACCATTGGTCGTGTTTTTTCAGGATAAAGCGTTGATTCATAGTGCTCTGTGATGAACCTACATGTGGATAAGTGGGCGTCTGCTCGCTACAATGTCGGCTTGTTTTTGCCTCACCGGCTTTCGACTTAGGGGATATCCGTGTCAGTGGAACTTTGGCAGCAGTGCGTGGAGCTTCTGCGTGATGAGCTGCCTGCCCAGCAATTCAACACTTGGATCCGTCCGCTACAGGTCGAAGCCGAAGGCGACGAGTTGCGTGTATACGCACCGAATCGTTTTGTTCTCGATTGGGTCAACGAAAAGTACCTGGGCCGTGTGCTCGAACTGCTGGATGAGCATGGCAATGGCATGACTCCGGCGCTTTCCTTATTAATAGGCAGCAAACGCAGTTCCGCCCCTCGTGCTGCGCCCAATGCGCCGTTGGCCGCCGCTGCCTCTCAAGCCCAGCAGGCCGCCGCGGCAGCTCCGGTCAGTGCTCCGGCGCCGGTCGCCCCGGCAAAGCCTGCGGCTCAGAAAGTCGCCGAAGTCAGCGAAGAACCCTCTCGTGACAGCTTCGATCCGATGGCGGGCGCCAGCTCGCAGCAGGCTCCAGTGCGTGCCGAACAGCGCACCGTGCAGGTAGAAGGCGCGCTCAAGCACACCAGTTATCTGAACCGCACCTTCACCTTCGAAAACTTTGTGGAAGGCAAGTCCAACCAGCTGGCCCGCGCCGCGGCCTGGCAGGTAGCCGACAACCCCAAGCACGGTTACAACCCGCTCTTCCTTTATGGCGGCGTTGGCTTGGGTAAGACGCACTTGATGCACGCTGTGGGTAACCATCTATTAAAGAAGAACCCGAATGCCAAGGTCGTGTACCTGCATTCCGAGCGTTTCGTGGCTGACATGGTCAAGGCGCTGCAACTCAACGCGATCAACGAATTCAAGCGTTTCTATCGTTCGGTGGATGCCCTGCTGATCGACGATATTCAGTTCTTCGCCCGCAAGGAGCGTTCCCAGGAAGAGTTCTTCCACACCTTCAACGCCCTGCTCGAAGGCGGCCAACAGGTGATTCTCACCAGCGACCGTTATCCGAAGGAGATCGAAGGCCTGGAAGAACGCCTGAAGTCGCGCTTCGGCTGGGGCCTGACCGTGGCGGTAGAGCCGCCGGAGCTGGAAACCCGGGTCGCGATCCTGATGAAGAAGGCCGACCAGGCCAAGGTTGAACTGCCCCACGATGCGGCGTTCTTCATTGCCCAGCGGATTCGCTCCAACGTGCGTGAGCTGGAGGGTGCGCTCAAGCGGGTCATCGCTCACTCGCACTTCATGGGGCGCGATATCACCATCGAGCTGATTCGCGAATCGCTGAAAGACCTGTTGGCCCTGCAGGACAAGCTGGTCTCTGTGGATAACATTCAGCGCACCGTCGCCGAGTACTACAAGATCAAGATCTCCGATCTGCTGTCCAAGCGCCGCTCGCGTTCTGTCGCGCGGCCGCGCCAGGTGGCCATGGCCTTGTCCAAGGAACTGACCAACCACAGCCTGCCGGAAATCGGCGATGTCTTCGGCGGCCGTGACCACACCACGGTCTTGCATGCATGCCGCAAGATCAACGAACTTAAGGAATCCGACGCGGACATCCGCGAGGACTACAAGAACCTGCTGCGTACTCTGACCACGTGATGACTCCAGCGCAGCTTATTAAGGCAAGGGACTAGACCATGCATTTCACCATTCAACGCGAAGCCCTGTTGAAACCCCTGCAACTGGTCGCCGGCGTCGTCGAACGCCGTCAGACCTTGCCGGTACTTTCCAACGTGCTGTTGGTCGTCGAAGGCCAGCAGCTGTCTCTGACCGGTACCGACCTGGAAGTCGAGCTGGTCGGTCGCGTACAGCTGGAAGAGCCGGCGGAACCGGGCGAAATCACTGTTCCGGCGCGCAAGCTGATGGACATCTGCAAGAGCCTGCCGAACGACGCGCTGATCGACATCAAGGTCGACGAGCAGAAGCTGGTGGTCAAGGCCGGCCGTAGCCGTTTTACCCTGTCCACCCTGCCGGCCAACGATTTCCCGACGGTGGAAGAAGGCCCGGGCTCGCTGACCTGCAGCCTTGAGCAGAGCAAGCTGCGTCGCCTGATCGAACGCACCAGCTTCGCCATGGCCCAGCAGGACGTGCGCTACTACCTCAACGGCATGCTGCTGGAAGTCTCCGCCGGTATTATCCGCGCCGTGGCCACCGACGGTCACCGCTTGGCCATGTGCTCCATGCAGGCCGATATCGGTCAGCCGGATCGCCACCAGGTCATCGTGCCGCGCAAAGGCATCCTGGAACTCGCCCGCCTGCTCACCGAGCCGGACGGCAACGTCAGCATCGTGCTGGGCCAGCACCACATCCGCGCGACCACCGGCGAATTCACCTTCACTTCCAAGCTGGTCGACGGCAAGTTCCCGGACTACGAGCGCGTACTGCCTAAAGGTGGCGACAAGCTGGTACTGGGCGACCGCCAGGCGCTGCGCGAAGCGTTCAGCCGTACCGCGATCCTGTCCAACGAGAAGTACCGCGGCATCCGTCTGCAACTGGCCAACGGTCAGCTGAAAATCCAGGCGAACAACCCGGAGCAGGAAGAAGCGGAAGAAGAAGTCGGCGTGGAATACAACGGCGGTTCGCTGGAGATCGGCTTCAACGTGAGCTACCTGCTTGACGTGCTGGGCGTGATGACCACCGAACAGGTCCGCCTGATCCTGTCCGACTCCAACAGCAGCGCGCTGGTTCAGGAGTCCGATAACGACGACTCGGCCTACGTTGTCATGCCGATGCGCCTGTAATCATGTCCAGCAGAAGCTAGATGTCCCTCAGTCGCGTCTCGGTCACCGCGGTGCGCAATCTGCACCCGGTGACCTTCTCCCCCTCCCCCCGCATCAACCTCCTCTACGGCGCCAACGGCAGTGGCAAGACCAGCGTGCTGGAAGCCATCCACTTGCTGGGGCTTGCTCGCTCGTTTCGCAGTGCCCGTTTGTTGCCGGTGATCCAGTACGAACAGCTGGCGTGCACGGTGTTTGGCCAGGTTGAGCTGGCGGAAGGCGGGCACAGCAACCTGGGGATATCGCGCGACCGCCAGGGCGAGTTTCAGATCCGCATCGATGGGCAGAACGCTCGCAGCGCGGCGCAGTTGGCGGAAATCCTGCCTTTGCAGTTGATCAACCCGGACAGCTTCCGCCTGTTGGAAGGCGCCCCGAAAATCAGGCGGCAGTTTCTGGATTGGGGCGTGTTCCACGTGGAACCCCGCTTCATGTCAACCTGGCAGCGCTTGCAGAAGGCCCTGCGGCAGCGAAACTCATGGCTGCGGCATGGTACACTTGACGCCGCTTCGCAAGCAGCCTGGGACAGGGAACTGTGTCAGGCCAGCGCTGAAATCGATGAATACCGCCGCGCTTACATCAAAGCCTTGAAACCAGTCTTTGAGCAGACCTTGAGCGAACTGGTAGCGCTCGAGGGCTTAACGCTTAGCTATTACCGTGGTTGGGATAAAGAGCGAGAGCTCAGTGCAGTGCTCGCCGCTTCCCTCCATCGTGATCAGCAAATGGGTCATACCCAGGCTGGTCCCCAACGTGCTGATTTGCGCCTCAGATTGGGTGCACATAACGCGGCGGATATTTTGTCCCGCGGTCAGCAGAAGTTGGTGGTCTGTGCCTTGCGGATCGCCCAGGGACACCTGGTCAGCCAGGCCCGGCGCGGTCAGTGTATTTATCTGGTGGACGACTTGCCGTCCGAGTTGGACGAGCAGCATCGCCGCGCACTTTGTCGCTTGTTGGAAGACTTACGCTGCCAGGTGTTTATCACCTGTGTAGACCACGAATTATTGAGGGAAGGCTGGCAGACGGAAACGCCAGTCGCTCTGTTCCACGTGGAACAGGGCCGTATCACCCAGACCCACGACCATCGGGAGTGAAGGCATGAGCGAAGAAAACACGTACGACTCGAGCAGCATTAAAGTGCTGAAAGGTTTGGATGCCGTACGCAAACGTCCCGGTATGTACATTGGTGACACCGACGATGGCAGTGGTCTGCACCACATGGTGTTCGAGGTGGTCGATAACTCGATCGACGAAGCTCTGGCCGGCCATTGCGACGACATCAGCATCACCATCCACCCGGACGAATCCATTACCGTGCGTGACAACGGTCGCGGCATCCCGGTCGATGTGCACAAGGAAGAAGGCGTTTCCGCGGCCGAGGTCATCATGACCGTGCTGCACGCCGGCGGTAAGTTCGACGACAACTCCTACAAAGTATCCGGCGGCCTGCACGGCGTAGGTGTGTCGGTAGTGAACGCGCTGTCCGAGGAGCTTATCCTCACCGTGCGCCGTAGCGGCAAGATCTGGGAACAGACCTACGTTCATGGCGTGCCTCAGGCGCCCATGGCTATTGTTGGCGACAGCGAAACCACCGGTACCCAGATCCACTTCAAGGCTTCCGGCGAGACCTTCAAGAATATCCATTTCAGCTGGGACATCCTGGCCAAGCGGATTCGTGAACTGTCCTTCCTCAACTCCGGTGTCGGCATCGTCCTCAAGGACGAGCGCAGCGGCAAGGAAGAACTGTTCAAGTACGAAGGCGGCCTGCGTGCGTTCGTTGAATACCTGAACACCAACAAGACCGCGGTCAACCAGGTGTTCCACTTCAACATCCAGCGCGAAGATGGCATTGGCGTGGAAATCGCCCTGCAATGGAACGACAGTTTCAACGAAAACCTGCAGTGCTTTACCAACAATATTCCGCAGCGCGACGGCGGTACCCACCTGGTGGGCTTCCGTTCGGCGCTGACGCGTAACCTGAACAACTACATCGAGCAGGAAGGTCTGGCGAAGAAGCACAAGGTCGCCACCACCGGTGACGATGCCCGCGAAGGCCTGACCGCGATCATTTCGGTCAAAGTGCCGGATCCGAAGTTCAGCTCCCAGACCAAAGACAAGCTGGTGTCTTCCGAAGTGAAGACCGCGGTCGAACAGGAAATGGGCAAGTACTTCTCCGACTTCCTGCTGGAAAACCCGAACGAAGCCAAGCTGGTGGTCGGCAAGATGCTCGACGCCGCCCGGGCTCGTGAAGCGGCGCGTAAAGCCCGTGAAATGACCCGTCGCAAAGGCGCGCTGGATATCGCTGGCCTGCCGGGCAAACTGGCGGACTGCCAGGAGAAGGACCCTGCCCTCTCCGAACTGTACCTGGTGGAAGGTGACTCTGCTGGCGGCTCCGCCAAGCAGGGACGCAACCGCAAGACCCAGGCGATCCTGCCGCTCAAGGGCAAGATCCTTAACGTCGAGAAAGCGCGTTTCGACAAGATGATCTCCTCGCAAGAGGTCGGCACCTTGATCACTGCACTCGGCTGCGGCATCGGTCGCGAAGAGTACAACATCGAGAAGCTGCGTTATCACAACATCATCATCATGACCGACGCCGACGTCGACGGTTCGCACATCCGTACCCTGCTGCTGACGTTCTTCTTCCGTCAGCTGCCGGAGCTGATCGAGCGTGGCTACATCTATATCGCTCAACCACCGTTGTACAAGGTCAAGAAAGGCAAGCAAGAGCAATACATCAAAGACGACGACGCCATGGAAGAGTACATGACGCAATCGGCCCTGGAAGATGCGAGCCTGCACTTGAACGAAGACGCCCCGGGCATTTCCGGCGAGGCGCTGGAGCGCCTGGTGAACGACTTCCGCATGGTGATGAAGACCCTCAAGCGTCTATCGCGCCTGTACCCTCAGGAGTTGACCGAGCACTTCATCTACCTGCCGGCGGTGACGCTGGAGCAGTTGTCCGATCACGCGGCCATGCAGGAGTGGCTGGGCAAGTTCGAAGCCCGTCTGCGTAACGTCGAGAAATCCGGCCTGGTGTACAAGGCCAGCCTGCGCGAAGACCGCGAGCGTAACGTCTGGCTGCCGGAGGTCGAACTGATTTCCCACGGCCTGTCGAGCTACGTCACCTTCAACCGCGACTTCTTCGGCAGCAACGACTACAAGACCGTCGTTTCCCTCGGGGCGCAACTGAGCACCCTGCTGGACGAAGGCGCCTATGTTCAGCGCGGCGAGCGCAAGAAGTCGGTGACCGAGTTCAAGGAAGCCCTGGACTGGCTGATGACTGAAAGCACCAAGCGCCACACCATCCAGCGATACAAAGGTCTGGGCGAGATGAACCCTGACCAGCTGTGGGAAACCACCATGGACCCAACCGTGCGCCGCATGCTCAAGGTCACCATCGAAGACGCCATCGGCGCCGACCAGATCTTCAACACCTTGATGGGTGATGCGGTCGAGCCTCGTCGCGACTTCATCGAAAGCAACGCCCTGGCGGTCTCCAACCTGGACTTCTGATCCGGGTTGTATCGCCGAAACAAAAAGGCCGCGATCTCACGATCGCGGCCTTTTTGTTTATCGGTAGGAGCGAGCTTGCTCGCGATAGCGGTGTATCAGCCGACGCGCGATTGCCCTACTCCGTCGCGCCCGTCACGCTTTCCAGGCGATAGCCGTAGCCGTAGATGGTCAGCAATTGCCAGCCACGATCCGCGGTCAGCCCCAGCTTGTTGCGCAAGCGGTAGATGTGCGTGTCCAGCGGACGCGAAGAGACGATTTCCTCGTGGGTCCAGAAACGCTCGTAGAGGTATTCCCGGGACAACGGACGGCCAAGATTGGCGAACAGGCAGCGGGCCAGGCGGTACTCGCGTTCGGTGAGGCTGATCGGGCTGCCGGCGCGGGTTACGGTCAACTCGGCATCGTCGAAGACCAGGTCGTTGAAGGTTTGCACCTCGACCGCCGCCGAGCGCTGCAAGCCATGGCGGCGCAGGACCGCGGTCACCCGGGCCTTGAGCTCGTTGGGACGGAAGGGTTTGCTCACATAGTCGTCGGCACCGGTGTTGAGCGCCTGGACGATATCGCTCTCGGCATCGCGACTGGTGAGCATGATGGCCGCTGGCGGCGCTTCCATGTGCTCGCGGGTCCAGCGTAGCAATGACAGGCCGCTGAGGTCCGGCAACTGCCAGTCGAGAATCAGCAGGTCGAAGGTTTCGCGCCGCAACTGTCGCAGCAGGTCTTCGCCGCGCTCGAAGCTGTGCAGCGTCCATGGCTGCTCCCCAGAGGCAGGGATCTGTCGCAGTGTCTGTTCCACCCGCGCCAGTTCGGCGGGCTCGTCATCCAGTATTGCGACACGCATGCGGGGCAGTTCCTTCTATCACGAGAGAGTGCTGATGGCTTTTTCTTGAGGCCTTTATGGCGCTGAGTTTAGGCCGTTCGGAGGAATCTGAACAATTGTGGCGAATTGCTCCGACTCATACCGTTGCTCGGTACGCTGATGTCATATGGCCGGTAGCCGACAGGAGCACTGTCGCGGCCTGCATGCGTTGCAGAACGATACCGGCTCGAACGTGCAAGGAAAAGGACTATGGGGAAGATGCTGGGGAGGGGGCGGTTGCTGGTCGCACGTATTGCGCATGCGCCGGGCCTGGCTCGATTTGCCACACTGATGCTCGCGGTTTGCTTGGGCCTGGGCCTGGGGGCGACCGCGGAACAACCCGCGCTGCCGTCTTCGGACTATGCCTTGCCGGTGCAGCGCTATTTCAGCCCATCCGTGACGCCCATCGGCTTCAGCGACTCCCAGGGATTCGCGCCGATCGCTGCTCCACAGATGGCACAGCCTGTCGTGCACCAGGAGCAGCAGCGTTGGGTGTTCTAGATCAGACAATTCTGAACAAATATTGCAAATCGGCCCGGCCCCCACGGCGTGCCGGTAAATTCGCAGTTGCTGAGTGGCACACAGGGGGCAACCGGAATTGCTCCGACACAGGGAGTGTCATCCGCCGGATTGGCGGGCGTCAGGTCGGGGTTCGTCCGCGGCTTGCAGTACAGGGGAATACAGGGAGTGCCTCCTCAGGACGTAATGCTTCGACACAGGGATGTGTCATCCCTCCTCTCCCGCGCGGCCCCATGCGTCGCCAACCAACAAACAACTCCTCATTTTCTATCGGTGAAAATCTCTGATGAAGACATTCGGCGCTGAATTTTTCGGTACGTTCTGGTTGGTCCTGGGCGGATGCGGGAGCGCCGTGCTGGCGGCCGGCGTTCCACAGTTCGGGATCGGTTACCTGGGGGTGGCCCTGGCCTTTGGCCTGAGTGTCCTGACCATGGCGTACGCCGTGGGCCCGATTTCCGGTGGACACTTCAACCCCGCGGTTTCGGTTGGCCTGTGGTTGGGCGGGCGCTTTCCCGCTAGCCGGCTGCTGCCTTACATCGTCGCCCAGGTGCTCGGTGGCCTGGCCGCTGGCGGCGTATTGTTCCTGATCGCTTCCGGCAAGACCGGGTTCGATGCTTCGGCGGGCTTCGCGGCCAACGGTTATGGCGAACACTCCCCGGGCGGTTACTCGATGTTCGCCGCGCTGCTGACCGAGGTCGTGCTCACCGCGATGTTCCTGTTGATCATCCTGGGCGCCACCGCCAAGCGCGCATCCGCCGGCTTCGCACCGATCGCCATTGGCCTGACGCTGACCCTGATCCACCTGATCAGCATTCCCGTCACCAATACCTCGGTCAACCCGGCTCGCAGCACCGCGGTGGCCTTCTTCGCCGGCGAGTGGGCGGTGTCCCAGCTGTGGCTGTTCTGGGTTGCGCCTCTGCTGGGCGCCGGCCTGGGCGCGCTGGCCTATCGCTTGATCTCCAGCGAGCGGGACTGACCGGAGCGGCTGGATGCGTCGAGTGCATCCGGCCGATCATCGCGCCAGACAGCACAGCCGCTCTTGAGCGGTTGTGCTGTTTGTCCCTGGCAGGAAATGACACTGGCCGCCTTGCTCGAGAGGTATGGTCAGAACGCTAATAATGCAGTTCTAATGGCACGGACTTCAGAAGAGCGCGACTACGGACCGAATGAACCCATGACCTCTTTGCACATCCGCCACCGGGCCCTGCTCGCGTCGTTTCTTCTCGGCAGCGCCATGGCCTTTACCACCGCGCAGGCTGCCATTGCGGCGCCCAAGCGTCCTCCTTATATCGATGACAACCAGCAATGCCGCGGCCAGCCGCTGCCGGCAACGGTCGAGCACCTCACGGGCGAAGCCTGGAAGCTGGATGCCAAAGGCAACCAGGTGCCCCTGGAAGAGGGCATGAGCGTCGATGAGCTCGAAGGGGTGAAGACCTCGCCTTCGGCGTTTGTCAGCTTGTCCCTGGGCGATGGCTCGCTGGTGGTACTGCCCTCCAGCTCGCAGATCACCCTGCACCTGAACGAAGAGCATGCGATCCCTCAGATCGCGCTCGAGCAGGGCCAGATCGAGTCCTATGTGATCAAGCGCGCCAGCGATTACGACCGTTTCCAGATCGTTACGCCGATTGGCGTATTGGGTGTGCGCGGTACGCACTTCCGGGTACGCAACGACGATCAGCAGTCGTTGGTGGAAGTGCTCAACGGCCAGGTAGCGGTCAACCGTGAAGACGGCGAAGCACCGCCAAAGACCAAGGGCAAGAAACGCCCTGTGGATAAACCGGTAGGGCCGGTGGCCGGCGAGGTTCAGGTCATGGGGCGGCAAGGGTTGCGTATCCACAAGGAAGGCCCGCTGAAACCGGTCGATCTGTTGCCTGCGCCGCAGCTGATGGGCCAGGCTGGCCAGAGGGGCGATCTGCCGGTCTGGCAACTGATCATGAAACCTCTGCCGGGCGCCAAGCGTTACCGCGCCCAGGTGGCGACCGACAAGGCGTTCCTCAATATCAAGCAGGAACAGTTTTCCAGCACGCCGGAAGTCAACTTCAGCGGCCTGGAAGCGTTTTTTTATCATGTCCGCCTGTCTGCTTTCGATGAGCAGGGACTCGAAGGAGAGACGGGGGTCTATGACATCTTCTATTACCCCAGGACCACGCGTGTTCAGTAAGTGCGCGGTGGCGTGTCGGTGAGGCGCTGGCGCCGACCCGAGGGCAGGGAGCCGACGCAAGCCCAGCGACTGTTCGGCGGTCTGGTGCGGGAATGGGCCTGGGTCAGCCTGGTTCTCCTGCCGTTGACCGCGCTGCTGTCGCTGAGTCATGGGCTGGCGCTGAACAACCTGCTGTACGACAACCTGCGGCGGCTCAGCCCGCTGCCGGTCGATTCGCGCCTGCTGATGATCACCATCGACGACTACAGCCTGCAGCAACTGGGCCAGTGGCCCTGGCCGCGCACCCTGCACGCCGACCTGCTGGATCGGCTGACGGCGGCCAAGGTCCAGGGCGTGTTGTTCGACGTGATCTTCAGCGAGCCCGACAGCATCTCTGAGAACGACCAACGCTTGGCGCAGGCGGTCTGCCGCAACGGCGAGGTGTTCCTGCCCCTGCTGCGCGAGAGCGTGGCCCGCTACGGCCAGCCCCTGGGCGAAATCGAGCCGGTGCAACCGTTGAGCCAGTGCGCCAAGGCAGTCGGGCATATCAATGCCGAAGCCGACACCGATGGCACAGTCCGCAGCGTCTACCTGCGCGAGGGTCCGCCGCAGGCGCCCAAGGCGCAATTGGCCTGGCTGCTTTATCAACAGGCGCACCCGGGCACTGCGTTGTCGATGCCGGGTTCGGACACGGCGCAGATTGCCCAGGGCTGGCTGCGCAGCAACGAAATACGCATCCCCTTCATCAGCCCGCATGCCGGTTTTCCCAGCGTTCCCTATGTCAGCGTATTGCGTGGCGAAGTCCCGCCGCAGTTGCTGCGCGACCGGCTGATCCTGATCGGCACCACCGCGCCGGGTCTTGGCGACCGGTATGTCACCCCGCAGTCGGCCAGCGTCGGCACGACCCCCGGCATCGAGATCCAGGCCAACCTGCTCAACGGCTTGTTGCAGCAGCGCAGCATCGTGACCCTGGGGCAATGGCCGGCGGCAGCGTTGTCGCTGTTGCTGGTGGCGGCCTTGCTGGGGTTGCTCCTGGTACAGCCGCGGCACGCCTTATGGTTGACCCTCGGCTGCATGGCCGTTGCCTTGCTCGGCTCGGCCGGGCTGTTGCGCCTGGGCCTCTGGTGGCCGCCGGTGGCCAGCCTGCTGGGCATGCTGCTGGCTTACCTGATCTGGAACTGGCGGCGTCTGAGCGTGATCCTGGCCTACTTCGGCTGGGAGCTGGAGCGCCTGGACCACGAGCCGAAGGTCTTGCCCGAACGCCGGCGTATCCAGGCGCCTGCCGGGGACGTGCTGCAGGGGCAGATCGTGGCGCTGGAGCAGGCTCTGAGCCGTACCCGCGACACCCGCCGGTTCATTGCCGACGGTTTGGAATACCTGCCGGTGGCGACCCTGATCAGCGATCCGGACGGCTGCGTGCTGCTGGCCAACCGCAACGCCCGCGACGTGTTCGGCAACGCCCTGATTGGCGAAGACCTGGTGCAGCAGCTGGCGGCCCTTGGCTACCCCGGCTTGCAGGACGGGCAGCGCCCTGCCCTGGCGCAATTGCAGGCCCTGGAATTCCGTGACGTCGAACAGCGCAGCTTGCGCGTGGACCTGGCGCCCCTGCTGCCGACCGACAGCGACACGCCGATCGGCTGGCTGCTGAGCCTCACCGACCTGAGCCTGGAGCGGGATGCCGAACAGCAGCGGGCGACGCTGCTGCGCTTCCTGTCCCACGACCTGCGCGCGCCGCATTCGGCGATCCTCGCCTTGCTCGACGTACAGCGGCACCAAGGCCTGGGGGACATGCGGATCTACAGCCAGATCGAACTGCAGGTGCGCCGCGCGCTGGGGCTTACCGAGGCGTTCGTGCAACTGGCGAAGGCCGAGTCCGAGGCCTATCAGTTCCAGCCGAGCATGTTCGCCATGTTGGTACTGGATGCCTTCGACCAGGCCATGACCATTGCCCAACTGAAAAACATCCAGCTGCTGCACGACCTCGACGACGATGCCGAAGGCATGGTGCTGGCCGATCAGTCGCTGCTGACCCGGGCGTTGTTCAACCTGCTGGAAAACGCCGTCAAGTACAGCCCCGCGGGTTCGACCGTGCGGGTGCAGGTCGCCTGTACGGAGGGTTGGCTGACCTGCGAGATCAGTGACCAGGGCAAAGGCATTGCGGCTGACGATCTGCCGCAGTTGTTCGTGCAGTACCAGCGCTTCGCCTCGGCCCAGGGCAGTGAAGGCCTGGGGCTGGGCTTGTCGATGGTCAAGGCGGTGGTCGACCGGCATGAGGGGCGGATTCTCTGCCGCAGCGTGGTCGGCCAGGGCACCACGTTCAGCCTCCAGTTGCCCCTGCTCGCAGACTGAATATCGGCTCAAAAAAAAGACCGGCCGCAAGGGCCGGTCTTGAGCGTCCGAAAAACTTATGCACGTTTTCCGGACTTTTATGGCTTTATGAAATATGTATATAAATCATAAGGTTGTGAAATCGATATAGCGATTTTCAATAAAACGGTACACAGGTTATCCACAGATCTTCAGCTCGCCAGCTGGTCCGGTTTCACCGCGACCGGAGGCAGCGAACCCATGTCCCGTTGCGCCTGTTCGTTCCAGGCCGCGACCCGGTCGTTGAGCTCGGCGATGGCGCGGGGGCCGGAGCCTTCGGCGTACATCGGCGCGCCGATCATCACAGTGATGGTGCCGGGGTGCCTGATCCAACCCGTCTTTGGCCAGAACTTGCCGGCGTTGTGCGCCACCGGCAGCACCGGCAGATCGGCGTTCACCGCCAGGGCGCTACCGCTGCGGGAGAACTTGCCGATCTGGCCATAGGGCACTCGGGTGCCTTCCGGGAAGATCAGCACCCAGACTTTATCCTTGAGCAGCTCGTCGCCTTTGCTGGCCACTTGCTTGAGCGCGGCCTTGGGGTTGTCGCGGTCGATGGCGATCGGCCGCAGCATGGCCATGGCCCAGCCGAAGAACGGCACGTACAGCAGTTCGCGCTTGAGCACCTGGCTCAGCGGCTCGAAATAGGCCGAGAGAAAGAACGTCTCCCAGGTGCTCTGGTGGTTCGAGACAATCACGCAAGGACGCTCGGGGATGTTTTCTGCCCCCTTCACTTCCACGTGGATGTTCAGGAATACCTTGGTCAGCCACAACGCGCAGCGGCACCAGTAGACGTTGATAAAGCGATAACGCGCCTTGAACGGCAGGAAGGGCGCGATAAAAAAGCTCAGGGAGCACCACAGCAACGAACTGGTGCCCAGCAGCAGGTAAAAGAAGAAGGTTCTGATTGCCTGCACGATCGACATAGTGGCGTTTACCGTTGCGGGCACTGCCCGCCTCTAAAAAAGCGCACTCCCGAACAGTCCTTGGCCAGGATGTCAGAAGAAACTCTAATTGTGGATAAGTTCAGCGGCAACAGCCGCCAGGTCGTCAAAAATCAAGGTACCTACCGGCAGGGTTTTCCCCAGGGTCTTTTCGCCTTTCCCGGTCTTTACCAAAACTGGCTGAGAGTCGACGGCTTTTGCGGCTTCCAGGTCACCGAGACTGTCACCGACAAACCATAGCCCCGCAAGATCCGCCTGGTAGTGCCGGGCAATGGTCTGCAGCATGCCGGGCTTGGGTTTGCGGCAGGCGCAGCCTTCGTCCGGGCCGTGCGGGCAATAGACGACAAGGCCGAGTTCGCCGCCCTGCTCGGCCACCAGCGTGCGCAGGCGCTCGTGCATGGCGTCCAGGGTGGCGACATCGTAGTAGCCGCGAGCGATGCCGGACTGGTTGGTAGCGACCGCTACCGTCCAGCCGGCCTTGCTCAACTGCGCGATGGCTTCGATCGAGCCGGGGAGCGGAATCCACTCCGCCACCGATTTGATGTAAGCGTCGGAGTCGTGATTGATCACGCCATCCCGATCGAGAATCAGCAGTTTCAAAAGCACTTCCTTACGTGAATCAGCTCAGGACCGAAATGTCGGCCACACCCAGGAACAGGCCCCGCAGGCGCGCCAGCAGCGCGTAGCGGTTGGCCCGTACCTTGGCGTCTTCGGCATTGACCATCACCGCCTCGAAGAAGGCGTCGACCGGCTCGCGCAGGGCCGCCAGGCGGGCCAGGGTCTCGCTGTACTGACGCGCCGCGGCCATTGGCTGTACGGCCTGGTCCGCTTGCTGGATCGCCGAATACAGGGAGAACTCGTTAGCGTTGTCGAAGTACTTGGCTTCCACGGTGGTCGGCACGCTGCCTTCGACCTTGCTCAGCAGGTTCGAGACGCGCTTGTTCACCGCGGCCAGCGCGGCGGCTTCCGGCAGCTTGCGGAAGGCCTGGACGGCCTGCACGCGCTGGTCGAAGTCCAGGGCCGAACCCGGCTTCAGGGCGCGGACCGACAGGTAGGTGGCGACATCCACGCCTTCGTCTTCGTAACGCGCGCGCAGGCGGTCGAAGATGAACTCCAGCACCTGGTCGGCGAGGCCCGCGTTCTTGACCTTGCTGCCGAACGCACCGACGGCGAACGCCACGGCTTCGGTCAGGTCCAGGTCGAGCTTCTTGTCGATCAGGATGCGCAACACGCCCAGCGCGGCGCGACGCAGCGCGTACGGGTCCTTGCTGCCGGTCGGCAGCATGCCGATGCCGAAGATGCCGACCAGGGTGTCGAGCTTGTCGGCGATGGCCACGGCGGCACCGGTGACGGTGCTTGGCAGTTCGGC
Source organism: Pseudomonas chlororaphis (assembly GCF_001921865.1). GTDB lineage: Bacteria > Pseudomonadota > Gammaproteobacteria > Pseudomonadales > Pseudomonadaceae > Aquipseudomonas > Aquipseudomonas chlororaphis_D. Next base: position 108,010 of record NZ_MSCT01000022.1, on the reverse strand, counting down.
GCCGGCGCCGCGCGGCATGTACTGCTCGTTCAGCGCCAGGGCGACATCTTCCGGCTCACCGTCATTGAGGGCGTAGTAGTAACCGGCGATACCTTGCATTTCCGGGAACTCGCCGACCATTTCGGTGGCCAGGTCGCACTTCGACAGCAGGCCCGCGCGGGCTGCGCGCTGGGCGTCGCCGCCGATGCGCGGGGCAATGAACGCAGCCAGCTTCGAAACGCGCTCGGCCTTGTCGTAGACGCTGCCCAGCTTCTCCTGGAACACCACGTTCTGCAGGCGCTGGTTGAAGTCTTCGAGCTTCTGCTTCTTGTCCTGCTTGAAGAAGAACTCGGCGTCGGTCAGGCGTGGGCGAACGACTTTCTCGTTGCCTTCGATGATCTGGCGCGGGTCCTTGCTTTCGATGTTGGCCACGGTGATGAAACGCGGCAGCAGCTTGCCGTCGACGTCCAGCAGGCAGAAGTACTTCTGGTTGTCCTGCATGGTGGTGATCAGGGCTTCTTGCGGCACTTCGAGGAAACGCTCCTCGAACGAGCACACCAGCGGCACCGGCCATTCCACCAGGGCGGTCACTTCGTCCAGCAGGTCGGCCGGAACGATGGCGGTGCCTTCCTGCAGGCGCGCCAGTTCTTCGGTGCGCTTGCTGATCAGCTCGCGACGCTCGGTGGCGTCGGCCAGCACGTAGGCGGCGCGCAGGTCGGCCAGGTAGTTGGCCGGCGAGGTGATACGCACGTTTTGCGGGTGATGGAAGCGGTGGCCGCGGGAGTCGCGACCGGCTTTCTGCGCAAGGATGGTGCAGTCGATGACGTCATCGCCCAGCAGCATCACCAGCCATTGGGTCGGGCGCACGAACTCTTCCTTGCGCGCGGCCCAGCGCATGCGCTTGGGAATCGGCAGGTCGTTCAGCGAGTCTTCGACGATGGTCGGCAGCAGGCTGGCGGTCGGCTTGCCCTGGATGCTCTGGCTGTAGCGCAGCTTTGGCCCGCTCTGGTCGATTTCGCTCAGGTCCACGCCACATTTCTTGGCGAAGCCCAGGGCGGCCTGGGTCGGGTTGCCGTCGGCGTCGAAGGCGGCCTGGCGCGGCGGGCCGTCGAGGTTGATGCTGCGGTCCGGCTGCTGGGTGGCCAGGCCGCTGATCAGCACGGCCAGGCGGCGCGGCGCGGCGTATACATGCTTGGCCTTGAAGTTCAGGCCGGCGGCCTGCAGGCCTTTTTCGATACCGCCCAGGAAGGCTTCGGCCAGGGTGTTCAGGGCTTTGGGTGGCAGTTCTTCAGTGCCCAGTTCAACCAGAAAATCTTGCGCACTCATTGTGCCGCCTCCAACTTAGCCAACACTTCATCACGCAAATCCTCGGTCGCCATCGGGAAGCCCAGCTTGGCGCGAGCCAGCAGGTAGGCTTGTGCGACGGAACGCGCCAGGGTGCGCACACGCAGGATGTACTGCTGGCGCGCGGTCACGGAGATGGCGCGACGGGCATCCAGCAGGTTGAAGGTGTGCGAGGCCTTGAGGACCATTTCATAGCTCGGCAACGGCAGCGGCTGATCCAGCTCGATCAGGCGCTTGGCTTCGCTTTCGTAGAAATCGAACAGCTCGAACAGCTTCTCGACGTTGGCGTGTTCGAAGTTGTAGGTCGACTGCTCCACTTCGTTCTGGTGGAACACGTCGCCGTAGGTGACCTTGCCGAACGGGCCGTCGGCCCAGACCAGGTCGTACACTGAATCCACGCCCTGCAGGTACATGGCCAGGCGCTCCAGGCCGTAGGTGATCTCGCCGGTCACCGGGTAGCACTCGATGCCGCCCGCCTGCTGGAAGTAGGTGAACTGGGTCACTTCCATGCCGTTGAGCCAGACTTCCCAGCCCAGGCCCCAGGCGCCCAGGGTCGGCGATTCCCAGTTGTCTTCGACGAAACGAATGTCGTGCACCAGCGGGTCGAGGCCGACGTGCTTGAGCGAGCCCAGGTACAGTTCCTGGAAGTTTTCCGGGTTCGGTTTCAGGACCACCTGGAACTGGTAGTAGTGCTGCAGGCGGTTCGGGTTTTCGCCGTAGCGGCCGTCAGTCGGGCGACGACTGGGCTGCACATAAGCGGCGTTCCAGGTTTCCGGGCCAATGGCCCGCAGGAATGTAGCGGTGTGGAAAGTGCCGGCGCCTACTTCCATATCGTAGGGCTGAAGTACCACACAACCTTGCTCGGCCCAGTATTGCTGGAGGGCGAGGATCAAGTCTTGGAAGGTACGCACGGCTGGCGTAGGCTGGCTCACGAAATTCACCTGTTACTTGGGCTGCGATTTAAAGAGCGGGAGTATACCCGATTCAGTTGTGCGCACGCCCACTGGAGCCTTATGCCACGCTGCTTTTGGTGCAACGAAGATCCCCTGTACATGGCTTACCACGACCAGGAGTGGGGCGTGCCGCTGCGCGATGCACAGCGCTTGTTCGAGTTGTTATTGCTCGAAGGGTTCCAGGCCGGCCTGTCCTGGATCACGGTGCTGAAGAAGCGCGAGCGTTATCGCCAGGTGCTGTTCGGCTTCGATGTGCAACGCGTGGCGCAGTTGAGCGACGCGCAAATCGACGCGTTGATGCTCGACCCGGGGATCATCCGCAACCGGCTGAAACTCAATGCCGCCCGGCGCAACGCCCAGGCCTGGATGGCGCTGGAAGACCCGGTGGGGTTCCTCTGGTCGTTCGTCGGCGGGGTGCCCAGGGTCAATCATTTCAAGGATCGCAGCGAAGTCCCGGCGGTGACCCCCCAGGCCGAAGCGATGAGCAAAGGATTGAAAAAGGCCGGCTTCACCTTTGTCGGACCGACCATCTGCTACGCGCTGATGCAGGCTTCGGGCATGGTCATGGATCACACCCGTGACTGCGATCGCTACGCCATCCTCACAAACGGCCGGTTAGAATAGCCGGCTCGCGACAAGGTTCATGACCCGGATATCAGGAGTCACCTGTGGAAAAGTTTAAAGGCGCCCTGCTGGTGGGCGCTCTGCGATTGTTCGCCCTGCTGCCCTGGCGCGCGGTGCAGGCGGTCGGTTCGGCCATCGGCTGGATCATGTGGAAGACCCCCAACCGCTCCCGCGACGTGGTGCGGATCAACCTGGCCAAATGCTTTCCGCAGATGGACGCCGCCGAACGCGAGCGTTTGGTGGGGCAGAGCCTGAAAGACATCGGCAAGTCGCTGACCGAAAGCGCCTGCGCCTGGATCTGGCCGGCCGAGCGCTCGATCGCCCTGGTGCGGGAAGTCGAGGGCCTGGAGGTGCTCAAGGAAGCCCTGGCCTCGGGCAAGGGCGTGGTCGGCATCACCAGCCACCTGGGCAACTGGGAAGTGCTCAACCACTTCTATTGCAGCCAGTGCAAACCGATCATTTTCTACCGTCCGCCGAAGCTCAAGGCGGTGGACGAGCTGCTGCGCAAACAGCGAGTCCAGCTGGGCAACCGGGTGGCGGCCTCGACCAAGGAAGGCATCCTCAGCGTCATCAAGGAAGTGCGCAAAGGCGGTGCGGTGGGTATTCCCGCCGACCCGGAACCGGCCGAATCCGCGGGGATCTTCGTGCCCTTCTTCGCCACCAAGGCGCTGACCAGCAAGTTCGTGCCGAACATGCTCGCCGGCGGCAAGGCGGTCGGGGTGTTCCTGCATGCCCTGCGCCTGCCCGACGGTTCCGGCTACAAAGTGATCCTGGAAGCCGCGCCGGAAGCGATGTACAGCACCGATACCGAGACGTCCTGCGCGGCGATGAGCCAGGTGGTCGAGCGCTATGTGGGGGCGTATCCGAGCCAGTACATGTGGAGCATGAAGCGTTTCAAGAAACGTCCGCCCGGCGAAGAACGCTGGTACTGACCCGTCTGGCACGATCTGTGGATAACCTTGGGCCCAAGGTTATCCACAAAGGCTGAAGCAGAGCACAGCATATGCCCGATTCGCGCAAATCCCTGAGGATCAAGATCCAGCACGAAAGCTTCGGCGAGTGTCTGGGGCAGACGCGCAACCTGTCGGCCAGCGGGGTCTACGTCCAGCACCCGGTGCTGGCGGCGTTGCCCAAGGGCGCGGTGGTCTATGGCCAGGTGCAAGGCCTGCCGATGACCGCGCCGCGAGTGAAGATGGAGGTGGTGCTGGTGGATGCCGAGGGGATTGGCCTGCGTTACCTGTGAAACCGTGCGGTGCGCTGGGCGCCTGCCTGTAGCCGCTGCCAAAGGCTGCGATCGGCTCCGCAGGAGACGTGCTCTTGAAGCCCTTGGAAGGCCCTTCGGGCCTTATCGCAGCCTGCGGCAGCGGCTACAGGGAATGCCTTAACCTTGAGCCTGGCGCCCGAGCTTCTTGAGAAACACCGTCATCTCTTTTTCCGCCTGCTTGTCGCCATGCCCGCGGGCCGCTTCCAGGCCCTGCTCCCAGGCGCCGCGCGCCGCCGGGTAATCCTCCAGCCCCAGCCAGGCCTTGCCCAGCAGCTTCCACGCCGCCGAGTACTTCGGGTCGAACGCGACGCAACGTTGCAGGTGCTCGGCGGCCTTGGCGTATTCGTGCAGATCCAGATAACCCTTGCCCAGGCCGAAGCGCAGCAGCGAGTTATCCACACCCTTGGCGAGCATTTTTTCCAGGGATTCGAGCATGAGCGGGTTCCTTCGGTGGTGATGTGGCGTGTTCGAGAGAGCTATCGCGAGCAAGCTCGCTCCTACAAGTACGGTGCAATCCTTGTAGGAGCGAGCTTGCTCGCGATTGGCCGGCCCCGGCAACGCAGGCCCGGGATCAGAAGAAACTCAATCCCACGTGGAACAACTTCTCCACATCGCGGATATGTTTTTTATCCACAAGGAACAGGATCACGTGGTCGCCGGCTTCGATCACCGTGTCGTCGTGGGCGATCAGCACTTCCTCGTCGCGGATGATCGCGCCGATGGTGGTGCCCGGCGGCAGCACGATGTTTTCGATGGCGCGGCCGATGACCTTGCTCGACTTCGCGTCGCCATGGGCAATCGCCTCGATGGCTTCCGCCGCACCGCGCCGCAGCGAGTGCACGCTGACGATATCGCCGCGGCGCACGTGGGCCAGCAGGGTGCCGATGGTGGCCAGTTGCGGGCTGATGGCGATATCGATGTCGCCGCCCTGGATCAGATCGACATAGGCCGGGTTGTTGATGATGGTCATCACCTTTTTCGCCCCCAGGCGCTTGGCCAGGAGCGAAGACATGATGTTGGCCTCGTCGTCGTTGGTCAGGGCCAGGAAGATGTCGGCGTCGGCGATGTTTTCTTCCAGCAGCAGGTCGCGGTCCGAGGCGCTGCCCTGCAAGACCACGGTGCTGTCCAGGGTGTCCGAGAGGTAACGGCAGCGCGCCGGGTTCATCTCGATGATCTTGACCTGGTAGCGGCTTTCGATGGCCTCGGCCAGGCGTTCGCCGATTTGTCCGCCGCCGGCGATGACAATGCGCTTGTACGACTCGTCGAGGCGGCGCATCTCGCTCATCACTGCGCGGATATGGGCCTTGGCGGCGATGAAGAACACTTCGTCGTCGGCTTCGATCACCGTATCGCCCTTGGGCATGATCGCTCGGTCGCGCCGGAAGATCGCCGCGACGCGGGTATCGCCGTTGGGCATGTGTTCGCGCAGCTGGCGCAGTTGCTGGCCCACCAGCGGCCCGCCGTAATAGGCCTTGACCGCCACCAGTTGGGCCTTGCCCTCGGCGAAGTCGATCACCTGCAGGGCACCGGGGTGTTCGATCAGGCGCTTGATGTAGTGGGTCACCACTTGCTCGGGGCTGATCAGCACGTCGACCGGAATCGCGTCGTTGTCGAACAGCCCAGCGCGGGTCAGGTAGGCCGCTTCGCGCACGCGGGCGATCTTGGTCGGGGTGTGGAACAGGGTGTGGGCGACCTGGCAGGCGACCATGTTGGTTTCGTCGCTGTTGGTCACCGCGACCAGCATGTCGGCGTCGTCGGCGCCGGCCTGGCGCAGCACCGTCGGGAACGAAGCACGGCCCTGGACGGTGCGGATGTCCAGGCGGTCGCCGAGGTCGCGCAGGCGTTCGCCGTCGGTGTCGACCACCGTGATGTCGTTGGCTTCGCTGGCCAGATGCTCCGCCAGGGTACCGCCCACCTGCCCTGCTCCGAGGATGATGATTTTCATCCGCTCACTCCCTTAAAACCTTTCTTAACCGCGCGCGGCGGCGATCTTGATCAGCTTGGCGTAATAGAACCCGTCGTGGCCGCCCTCTTGCGCCAGCAGCTGGCGCCCGTGGGGCTGCTTCAGGCCGGCCGCAGGCTGACCCAGTTGCCCGGCGATGTCCAGTTCGCGAGCGCCCGGGGTGCGTCCCAGGAACGCTGCGATGACCTCGGTGTTTTCAGTCGGCAGGGTCGAGCAGGTGGCGTACAGCAGGATGCCGCCGACCTCCAGGGTCGACCACATGGCGTCCAACAGTTCGCCTTGCAGGGTGGCCAGGGCGACGATGTCGTCGGGCTGACGGGTGAGCTTGATGTCCGGGTGGCGGCGGATTACCCCGGTGGCCGAACACGGCGCGTCCAGCAGGATGCGCTGGAACGGCTTGCCGTCCCACCAGGTGGCGGTGTCGCGGCCGTCGGCGGCGATCAGCTCGGCGTCCAGCCCCAGGCGGTCGAGGTTTTCCCGCACCCGCACCAGGCGCTTGGCTTCCAGGTCCACCGCCACCACGCCGGCCAGCGCAGGCTCGACTTCGAGGATGTGGCAGGTCTTGCCGCCGGGCGCGCAGCAGGCATCCAGCACCCGCTGCCCGGGCGCCAGCTCCAGCAGCTCGGCGGAAAGTTGCGCGGCTTCGTCCTGCACGCTGATCCAGCCTTCGGCGAAGCCCGGCAGGCTGCGCACATCGGCGGCCTCGTCGAGCACGATGCCGTCCTGGCTGTAGACGCAGGCCTTGGCCGCCACGCCGGCGTCGGCCAGCAGTGCCAGGTAGGCGTCCCGGGTGTGGTGACGGCGGTTGACCCGCAGGATCATCGGCGGGTGGGCATTGTTGGCGGCGCAGATGGCTTCCCACTGTTCGGGCCAGAACGCCTTGAGGGATTTTTGCAGCCAGCGCGGATGGGCGGTGCGTACCACCGGATCGCGCTCCAGTTCGGCCAGTAGCGCTTCGCTCTCGCGCTGGGCGCGGCGCAGCACGGCGTTGATCAGGGCCTTGGCCCAGGGCTTTTTCAGCTTGTCGGCGCAGCCCACGGTTTCGCCGATGGCGGCGTGGGCCGGGACACGGGTGTAGAGCAACTGATAGAGGCCCACCAGCAGCAGGGCCTCGACGTCGGCGTCGGCGGCCTTGAACTGTTTCTGCAACAGCTTGGCCGCCAGCGCCGCCAGCCGTGGCTGCCAGCGCGCGGTGCCGAAGGCCAGGTCCTGGGTGAGGCCGCGATCGCGCGCGTCGACCTTGTCCAGCTGGGTCGGCAGCGAGCTGTTGAGCGAGGCTTTGCCGTTGAGGACCGAGGTCAGGGCCTTGGCGGCGGCCAGACGCGGGTTCATTGGGCGTCCGCCGCTTGGCCGAGCACGCTGCCGATGGCGAACTTCTCGCGACGGCTATTGAACAGGTCGCTGAAGTTCAGCGCCTTGCCGCCGGGCAGTTGCAGACGGGTCAGGCACAGCGCCTGTTCGCCACAGGCAACCAGCAGGCCGTCCTTGCTGGCGCCGAGGATGGTCCCCGGTACGCCCCGGCCTTCGCCAAGGCTGGCGGCCAGCACCTTCAGGGCTTCGCCGTTCAGGCTGCTGTGGCAGATCGGCCAGGGGTTGAAGGCCCGCACCAGGCGTTCCAGTTCCACCGCCGGACGGTTCCAGTCGATCCGCGCTTCGTCCTTGTTCAGCTTGTGGGCGTAGGTGGCCAGGCTGTCGTCTTGCACTTCGCCTTGCAGCGTCCCGGCGGCGAGGCCAGCGATGGCCTGCACCACGGCCGGTGGGCCCATCTCGGCGAGACGGTCATGCAGGCTGCCGCCGGTGTCGTCGGCGCTGATCGGGGTGCTGACCTTGAGCAGCATCGGCCCGGTGTCCAGGCCGGCTTCCATACGCATCACGGTCACGCCGCTTTGCGCGTCGCCGGCTTCCACGGCGCGCTGGATCGGCGCCGCCCCGCGCCAGCGCGGCAGCAGCGACGCATGGCTGTTGATGCAGCCCAGGCGGGGGATATCCAGCACCGCCTGCGGCAGGATCAGGCCGTAGGCGACCACCACCATCAGGTCCGGCTTGAGGGCCGCCAGTTCGGCCTGGGCCTCGGGATTGCGCAGGGTCGGCGGTTGCAGCACCGGGATGGCGTGTTCCAGCGCCAGCTGCTTGACCGGGCTCGGCATCAGCTTTTGCCCGCGCCCGGCCGGCCGGTCCGGCTGGGTGTAGACCGCGACGATCTCGTAGGGGCTGGCGAGCAGGGCCTTGAGGTGTTCGGCGGCAAATTCCGGGGTGCCGGCAAAGACGATGCGCAGTGGCTCAGTCATGGGGAATTCTCGGTAGTCATACGCGGAAAAGAAAAAGGCTTGCCGCTGCAAGCCTTTGGAAGAAGAGGATCAAGCCTGCTGGCGATGCTGCTTTTCCAGTTTCTTCTTGATCCGGTCGCGTTTGAGCGTGGACAGGTAATCGACGAACAATTTGCCGTTCAGGTGGTCGCATTCGTGCTGGATGCACACCGCGAGCAGGCCCTCGGCAATCAGCTCGTAAGGCTTGCCGTCACGGTCCAGGGCCTTGATTTTCACGCGTTGCGGGCGATCGACGTTTTCGTAGAAGCCCGGCACCGACAGGCAGCCTTCCTGATACTGGCCCATTTCGTCGGTCAGCGGTTCGAACTCGGGGTTGATGAAAACCCGCGGCTCGCTGCGGTCTTCGGACAGGTCCATGACCACGATGCGCTTGTGCACGTTGACCTGGGTAGCGGCCAGGCCGATGCCGGGCGCCTCATACATTGTTTCAAACATGTCGTCGACCAACTGACGCACTTCGTCGTCCACTACGGCCACTGGTTTGGCGATAGTGCGCAGGCGCGAGTCGGGGAATTCGAGGATGTTTAAAATGGCCATAAGCGTAATTGCTGCACGTGTGAAGTGAGTTCGGAGTCGGAGGCCTTGCGGGTTGTGGACCGGGCAACCGTTGTAAAACGTGCTCGGTCAGGAGCAGTGAGCCCGCGGGCTCTGGCGTTTCACGCGAACGCACATGATAAAGGGATTCACCGCATGAGGAAATCACTACTCGCCTTGCTGCTCATGGGCTGGGCCGGTATCGGCCAGGCCCAGGTGCCGCTCCGGGAGGACCATCCACAGCGCTACACGGTGGTGGCGGGCGATACCCTGTGGAGCATCGCCAGCCGCTTTTTGCGCGATCCCTGGCAATGGCCGGCGCTCTGGCAGGCCAATTCCAATGTTGCCGACCCCTCGCGGATCTACCCCGGCGATTCCCTGGCGCTGGTGCGGGTCGCCGGCGAACCGCGCCTGACCCTGGAGCGCGGCGCCTCGCACGGCACCCTCAAGCTGTCGCCGCAGGTGCGTCGCACGCCGCTGGCCGAGGCGATCCCGAGCATTCCATTGCAGGCCATCGACAGTTTCCTGCTGGGCAACCGCATCCTCGAAGGGGCCGACGCGTTCGCCAGCGCGCCCTACGTCGTCGCCGGCGATGCCGAGCGGGTGCTCAGCGGGACTGGCGACCGGATCTTCGCCCGCGGCCGCTTCGACCCGGAACGACCCGCCTACGGCATCTTCCGCCAGGGCAAGACGTATACCGACCCACAGAGCGGCGAGCTGCTGGGGATCAACGCCGACGAGATCGGCGGCGGCGAGGTGGTTGCGGTCGAAGGCGATATCGCCACCCTGCGATTGCAGCGCACCACCCAGGAAGTGCGCCTGGGCGACCGCTTGTTCGGTGGCGAGCCGCGGGCGGTCAACGCCACCTTCGCCCCGAGCCCGCCGAGTCAGGCGGTGGACGGCTTGATCATCGACGTACCGCGGGGCGTCACCCAGATCGGCGCGCTGGATGTGGTGACGCTGAACAAGGGACGGCGCGATGGCCTCGTCGAAGGCAATGTGCTGGCGGTGATGAAAACCGGCGAAACCGTGCGCGACCGGGTGGCCGGCGGTTCGCTGAAAATGCCGGACGAACGCGCCGGTCTGCTGATGGTTTTCCGTACGTACGACAAGCTCAGCTACGGCCTGGTGCTCAATGCTTCGCACTCCCTGGCGGTGCTGGACAAAGTACGCAACCCGTAAAACCCTCAACAAGTTACCAACAGAGTTATCCACAGCTTGTCCCGGTCGCCACTGGGCTTATGAAGATCAAGGACGATCCCATGTCACTGCCTGCCCGGGCTCCGGTTTCCCCCGCGGAACTGGAAGCCCGTCTACGTTTGCAGCGCTTACCGGAGCTGGGGCCGAAGCGCTTCTTGGTCCTGCTCGAAGCGTTCGGTTCGGCCTCCCGGGCCCTCAGTGCGCCGGCCAGTGCCTGGCGTGCCTTGGGCTTGCCCGCGATCGCGGCCGAGTCGCGCCGCAATACCCTGGTTCGCGACGGCGCCAGCCATGCCCTGGCCTGGCTGACGCGCCCGGGCCAGCATTTACTGATGTGGGACCAGCCCGACTACCCGGCGCTGCTGCGTGAAATCGCCGACGCGCCGCCGCTGCTGTTTGTCGCCGGCGACCCGCGGATCCTGGAAAAACCGCAACTGGCAGTGGTCGGCAGCCGCCGTGCTTCGCGGCCCGGCATGGACACCGCCGCGGCGTTTTCCCGCAGCCTGGCCGCGGCCGGTTTTGTCATCACCAGCGGCCTGGCGCTGGGTATCGATGGCGCGGCGCACCAGGCCGCGCTGGACGTCGGCGGGCAAACCGTGGGCGTGTTGGGCACTGGCCTGGAAAATTTTTATCCACAGCGCAACCGGCGGCTGGCCGAGGCAATGATTGCCCAGGGCAGCGCGGTGGTTTCCGAGTTTCCGCTGGAGACCGGCGCCCACCCCAGTCACTTTCCCCGGCGCAACCGGATCATCAGCGGCCTGTCCCTCGGTGTGCTGGTGGTGGAGGCCAGTGTCGCCAGCGGTTCGCTGATCACCGCCCGGCTGGCCGCCGAGCAAGGCCGTGAGGTGTACGCGATTCCGGGGTCGATCCATCACCCCGGGGCCCGGGGTTGCCACCAGTTGATTCGCGATGGCGCGGTGCTGGTGGAAACCATCGAACATATCCTCGAAGCCCTGCGGGGCTGGCAACGGCTGCCGTTATCCACAGCTCCGTCCCCGGTCGCACCCGTTCATCCGTTGCTGGCGCTGTTGCATGCCGCGCCGCAGACCAGCGAGGAGTTGGTTGGTGCCAGCGGCTGGGGGCTCGCCAAAGTGCTGGCGGCGCTCACCGAACTGGAGCTGGAAGGCTGCGCGGTCAGCGAAGGCGGCCGCTGGTTTGCGAGGCTGAGCTAGGTTTTATAAGCAAGATCGGTAAACTGCGCACAGCCTTAATCCGGAGAGTCAGCAATGGTCAGCAGTTGGCGTGTGCAACAAGCCGCACGAGAAATTCGCGCAGGGGCGGTGATTGCCTATCCAACCGAAGCGGTCTGGGGGCTGGGGTGCGACCCGTGGAACGAAGAGGCGGTGGATCGCTTGCTGGCCATCAAGTCGCGGTCTGTGGATAAAGGCCTGATCCTGATCGCCGACAACATCCGCCAGTTCGACTTCCTGTTCGAGGACTTCCCCCAGGAATGGCTCGACCGCATGGCCAGCACCTGGCCGGGGCCGAATACCTGGCTGGTGCCCCATCAGGACCTGTTGCCGGAGTGGGTCACCGGGGTCCACGACACCGTGGCGCTGCGGGTCAGCGATCATCCGCAGGTGCGTGAGTTGTGCGCGTTGGTGGGGCCGCTGATTTCCACCTCGGCCAACCCCCAGGGCCGCCCTGCCGCTCGTACGCGGATTCGGGTCGAGCAGTATTTCCGCGGGGATCTGGACATGGTCCTGGGCGGCAGCCTGGGCGGGCGCAAGAACCCGAGCCTGATCCGCGACCTGGCGACCGGCAAGATCGTTCGTCCGGCCTGATACCTCCCGTCACGGTGTAGGAGCGAGCTTGCTCGCGATAGATCCAGCGCGTTGCCTGGATCGCCAGCAAGCGGGCTCCTACAGCGATAGCCGTTACGGCAACAGGATGGTCGACCCCGTGGTGCGTCGCGCCGCCAGTTCGGTCTGCGCCGTCGCCGCGTCCGCCAGCGGATAGCGCCGGCCGATCTCGATCTTCAGCTTGCCGCTGGCGACCATGGCGAACAGGTCGTCGGCCATGGCCTGCAGGTTTTCGGCATTGTTGGCGTAGGCCGCCATGGACGGGCGCGTCACGTACAGCGAGCCCTTGGCCGCCAGGATCCCCAGGTTGACTCCGTCCACCGCGCCCGAGGCATTGCCGAAGCTGACCATCAGGCCCCGCGGTTGCAGGCAGTCCAGGGACGTCAGCCAGGTGTCCTTGCCCACGCCGTCGTAGACCACCGGGCATTTCTTGCCGTCGGTCAGTTCCAGCACGCGCTTGGCCACGTCTTCATGGCTGTAGTCGATGGTTTCCCAGGCACCGAGGGATTTGGCCAGGGCGGCCTTTTCCGGCGAACTGACGGTACCGATCAGTTTCACGCCCAGGGCCTTGGCCCATTGGCAGGCGATCAGCCCGACGCCGCCGGCCGCGGCGTGGAACAGCACGGTTTCGCCGCCCTTGAGCACATAGGTCTGGCGCAGCAGGTACTGCACGGTCAGGCCCTTGAGCATCATCCCGGCGGCTTGTTCGAAGCCGATGCTGTCGGGCAGGTGCACCAGGTTGTCGGCGGGCAGTACATGCACATCGCTGTAGGCGCCCAGCGGGCCGCTGCCGTAGGCCACGCGGTCGCCGACCTTGAAGCGGGTCACGGCGCTGCCCACGGCCTCGACCACCCCGGCACCCTCGGCGCCCAGGCCGGACGGCAAGGCCGGCGGCGCATAGAGGCCGCTGCGGAAATAGGTGTCGATGAAGTTCAGGCCGATGGCCTTGTTGCTGACGCGGACCTGTTGCGGGCCCGGCTCGGCGGGTTGGTAGTCCACATATTCGAGCACTTCGGGGCCGCCATGGGCTCGGAACTGGATACGCTTGGCCATCTGCACTGCTCTCCTCAGGTCATGTCGCGAAAGTGCCTTATCGGACTCCTATGCTTGACCGTCGTCAACTGCGACCGGCCCCCGCGCAGTGTTATGCTACGCGCCCGTTTGCGCAGGCCCCCTGGCTGCACCCCTGGCGCCGCGTAGCTTTGCCCGATTCAAGGTGATGCCATGACAACCCGCACCGAGGCCGTAAAAGCCTACCTGCTCGACCTGCAAGATCGCATTTGCGCCGCCCTGGAAGCCGAAGACGGCGGGACGCGCTTCGTCGAAGACGCCTGGACCCGGCCAGCTGGCGGTGGTGGGCGTACCCGGGTGATTGCCGACGGCACCGTGATCGAGAAAGGCGGCGTCAACTTTTCCCATGTGTTCGGCAGCGGCCTGCCGCCGTCCGCCAGCGCCCACCGGCCCGAGCTGGCCGGCCGTGGTTTCGAGGCGCTGGGGGTGTCGCTGGTGATCCATCCGCACAACCCCCATGTGCCGACGTCCCACGCCAACGTGCGGTTCTTCATCGCCGAAAAAGCCGGCGAGGAGCCGGTCTGGTGGTTCGGCGGCGGCTTCGACCTGACCCCCTACTACGGCAACGTCGAGGACTGCGTGCACTGGCACCGAGTTGCGGAAAAGGCCTGCGCGCCCTTCGGCCCGGACGTCTACCCGCGCTACAAGGCCTGGTGCGACAGCTACTTCCACCTCAAGCACCGCAACGAGCCGCGCGGCATCGGCGGCCTGTTCTTCGACGACCTCAACGAGTGGGACTTCGACACCAGCTTCGCCTTCATGCGCGCCATCGGCGATGCCTACATCGAGGCCTACCTGCCGATCGTCCAGCGCCGCAAGGCCCAGGCCTATACCGAGAAGCAGCGCGAGTTCCAGGAATACCGCCGCGGCCGCTACGTCGAGTTCAACCTGGTCTACGACCGCGGCACCCTGTTCGGCCTGCAATCGGGCGGGCGTACCGAGTCGATCCTCATGTCCCTGCCGCCGCAGGTGCGCTGGGGCTACGACTGGAAAGCCGAGCCGGGCAGCGAAGAAGCGCGCCTGACCGAATATTTCCTGCAGGACCGCGACTGGCTGGCAGGCTCGGCCTGATCTGGAAGAAAGACGCCCCCTATCGCCAGCAAGCTGGCGCCTACAGGGGGAGGTGTGTGCATGAGGGTTGATAGATGGATCAGTACGTCGTTTTTGGTAATCCGATCGGCCACAGCAAGTCGCCGCTGATTCATCGGCTGTTTGCCGAACAGACCGCGCAACAGCTGGCCTACACCACCCTGCTGGCGCCCCTCGACGATTTCGTCGGTTGCGCCCGCGACTTCTTTGTCGAAGGGCGTGGCGCCAACGTCACCGTGCCGTTCAAGGAAGACGCCTATCGCCTGGCCGACAGCCTGACCGCCCGCGCCCAGCGCGCTGGCGCGGTGAACACCTTGAGCAAACTCGCCGACGGTAGCCTGCTGGGCGACAACACCGACGGCGCCGGCCTGGTGCGCGACCTGATGGTCAACGCCGGCTTCGGCCTCAAGGGCAAGCGCATCCTGCTGCTGGGGGCCGGCGGCGCGGTGCGCGGCGCGCTGGAACCGTTGCTGGCGGAGCAGCCGGCATCGGTGATCGTCGCCAACCGCACGGTGGAAAAGGCCGAGCTGCTGGCCGAGCTGTTCGACGATCTGGGCCCCGTGTCCGCCAGCGGTTTCGACTGGTTGCGCGAGCCGGTGGACCTGATCATCAATGCCACTTCGGCCAGCCTCACCGGCGACGTGCCGCCGATTGCCGCCAGCCTGATCGAGCCGGGCAAGACCCTCTGCTACGACATGATGTACGGCAAGGAGCCGACGGTCTTCTGCCGTTGGGCCAGCGAGCACGGCGCGGCGATGGCCATCGACGGCCTGGGCATGCTCGCCGAACAGGCGGCGGAAGCCTTCTTCCTGTGGCGCGGCGTGCGCCCGGACACCGCCCCGGTGCTGGCCGAACTGCGGCGCCAGCTGGCGGTCTGACGCCGCATCTCTTCCCCTGTAGGAGCGAGCTTGCTCGCGATAAACGTCAACGATGATGCGGTGTGGTTGATATACCGCCGCTTCGCGGCTATCGCGAGCAAGCTCGCTCCTACAAGGGATATGCGGCGCGGCTCAATCCTCAAAGCGGATCGGGCAGTGCTCCGCGCCGTCGAGTTTCCTCAACTCCTCGACCACCGACGCCCGTGCGCGGCGCAGGGTCAGGCTGCGGTTCTGGCGCAGCAGGCGGCGCGCTTCCTGGTGCAGCATGGCGACCCCGGAATAGTCGATGAAGTTGATCTGCCGGGCGTCGATCACCAGGCGCGGGGCGTGGCAGCGCTGCATGCGTACTTGCAGGTAATGGCTGGCGCCGAAAAAGATCGAGCCGCCGACCCGCAGGATATCCTCGTCGCCTTCGCGGCCATGCTGCACCCGCGGTTGCGAGGTGCGCTTGAGGTAGAAGAACAGCGACGCCAGGACCCCGGCGTAGATCGCCGTCTGCAACTCCAGCAGCAAAGTGGCGACGCAGGTCAGGCTCATTACCACGAACTCGGCGCGGCTCACGCGAAACAGCGCGCGAATGCCGCGGTGGTCCACCAGGCCCCAGCAGATCAGCAAAATGCTCCCGGCCATGGCCGGGATCGGGATATGGGCGATCAGCGCCGCGCCGGCCACCGCGAACAAGGCCACCCACAGCGCCGAGAACACCCCTGCCAGGGGCGAACAGGCGCCGGCCTCGTAGCTCAGGCCGGAACGGGTGAAGGAGCCGGACGACAGGTAACCGGAGAAGAACGCGCCGACGATGTTCGACAGGCCCTGGGCGCGTACTTCCTGGTTGGCGTCAAGCAGCTGTTCGGAGCGCGCCGACAGCGAGCGGGCGATCGACAGGCTGGTCACCAGCCCCAGCATGCCCACGGCCACCGCGCTGGGCAGCAAGCGCAGGATCATGTCCAGGTCCAGAGGCAGCGGGCTGAACGGCGGCAGCCGGCCGGTGAAGGCGCTGACCAGCTGCACATGGCCGAACATCGCCGGCCACAGCCATACCACCAGCGCGCTGAGGACCAGGGTGAGCAGCAGCGAGGGCCAGCGTGGCACCAGCAGTTTCAGGGCCACGCCGACCAGCAGCGTGCCCAGGCCCAGGATCAATGAGGGGTTATCCACCGCGTCGAGATGGGCGATCAACGAGGTCAGGCTGTTCAGCGCCGTGGCTTCGCTCGGCAAGTCCAGGCCCAGCAGGTTGGGCAACTGCCCGAGGGCGATCACCACCGCGGCGCCGAGGGTGAAACCGAGCACCACCGAATGCGAGACGAAGTTCACCAACGCGCCGAAACGCAGCAGCCCCAGCAACCACTGGAAGATCCCGGCGAGCAGGGTCAGCAGCAGGATCAGGGTGATGTAGTCCTGGGACCCGGGCACTGCCAGGGGGCTGACGCTGGCGTAGAGGACGATGGAAATCGCCGCGGTCGGGCCGCAGATCAGGTGCCAGGAAGAACCCCACAGGCAGGCGATCAGCACCGGGACGATGGCGGCGTACAAGCCGTATTCCGGCGGCAGGCCGGCGATCAGCGCATAGGCGATCGATTGCGGCAACGCGAGGATGGCGCCGCTCAGGCCCACCAGCAGGTCGCGCCCCACGCTGGCGCGGGTCTGCCGCGGCAGCCAGCTCAGAAAGGGCAGGAGTGAACGGCGATTGGGCCAGGCCATGGGTCCTCGCGGATGGGCGGGTTCGAGGCGTCAGGGTAAAGCATTGCCGGAAGGCTTGCGCCATTCCGGCAGGGTTCCTGTAGGAGCGAAGCTTGCTCGCGATGCGGGCGACACGCTCCTTCAGGAGGAACGCGTGCGCAGGTTTTTGCGGCTACTGCGTAGCCGATCGCGGGCAAGCCTCGCTCCTACAGTGGGCGTTACAGCTTGGCTTTCACCGCGGCCAGCGCATCCTGGCCATCGACGGTCTTGACCCCGTCCAGCCATTTGTCGAGCACGGCCGGGTTGGCCTTGATCCAGGCCTTGGCCGCATCCAAGTTGCTGACTTTCTTGTTCGCCACCTCGGCCATGATGCTGTTCTCCATGTCCTGGGTGAAGCTCAGGTTGGTCAGCAGCTTGCCGACGTTCGGGCAGGCCTGGGCGTAACCCTTGCGGGTCAGGGTGTAGACGCTGCCGGTGTCGCCGAAGTACTTCTCGCCGCCCTTGAGGTAGCGCATTTTCAGCTGCACGTTCATTGGGTGCGGGGTCCAGCCGAGGAAGACCACGAACTTCTGCCGTTTCACCGCCCGCGAGACTTCCGCGAGCATCGCCTGCTCGCTGGACTCGATCAGCTTCCACTGGCCGAGGTCGAAGTCGTTCTTCTTGATGATCTCCTGCAACGACAGGTTGGCCGGGGCCCCGGAGCCGATGCCGTAGAGTTTCTTGTCGAACTTGTCCGCGTGTTGGTTCAGGTCGGCGAAGTCATGCACACCGGCGTCCCAGACGTAGTCCGGCACCGCCAGGGTGAACTCGGTGCCTTCCAGGTTCTTCGCCAGCTGGGTGACGTCGCCGTTGGCCACGAACTTGTCGTAGAAGCCTTGCTGCGCCGGCATCCAGTTGCCGAGGAACACATCCACCTGGCCGTCCTTCAGCCCGCCGAAGGTGATCGGCACCGCCAGGGTGTCGACCTTGGCCTTGTAGCCCATGCCGTCCAGCAGGAAACCGGCGATGGCATTGGTGGCGGCGATATCGCTCCAGCCCGGATCGGCCATCTTCACGGTCTCGCAACCCTGCTCGGCCGAGGCCAGGACCGCGAATGAAACGCTGCCCAGCGCCAGGAGCGTGGCGGCGACGGTTGTGGATAACTTCTGCATGCTCTCTTCCCCTTACGTTTTATTGGTTTTGGCAGGGTTGTGGATAACGAGCCTTGCGCTCCAGGTCGTCGAGGTCGATGTGGTTGCGCATGTATTGCGCACTGGCGTCGACCAGCGGCTGGTGGTCCCAGCTCTTGAGTGTGCCCAGGCTCAGCGCGCCTGCGACGAAGCGACGGCGGCGCTGGCTGGCGAGTACCTGTCGGTGAATCTGCGGAATATCCCATTTGGCCCGGGCTTCGCGAAGAAAGTCCTCGAACAGCTGGCGATGGTGTGGCGATTGGCTGAGTTCTTCCTGCTCGCGCGGATCGTTGGCCACGTCGAACAGCAGGCACGGATCGTCTTCGCTGTAGATGAATTTGTAGGGGCCGCGGCGAATCATCATCAGCGGACCGATGGTGCCTTCGGCCATGTACTCGCCGAAGACTTCGTCATGGCCGCCCTGCCCTTGCAGGTGCGGCACCAGGGAGCGGCCATCCAGCGGCAGGCCCGCTTCCAGCTGGCCGCCAGCCAGTTCCACCAGGGTCGGCAGCAGGTCGGCGGTGGAGACCGCCTTGGCCACGCGGCCGGCCGCGAACTGCCCCGGGGCGCTGATCAGCAGCGGCACCCGCGCGGCCATCTCGAACCAGTGCATTTTGTACCAGAGGCCACGCTCGCCGAGCATGTCGCCATGGTCGCCGGAGAAGACAATGAGGGTGTCGTCGAGCAGCCCGGTTTCCTCCAGGGTTTCCAGGAGTTTGCCGACGTTGCTGTCGATATAGCTGCACGCGCCGAAATAGGCGCGCCGCGCGTCGCGGATCTTGTCCGCGGGCAGCGGCTTGCCCCACAGGTCGTAGACCTTGAGCAGACGCTGGGAGTGCGGGTCGAGCTCGGCCTGGGGTGGGGTCTGCGGCAACGGGATGTCCTCGTCGCGGTACAGGTTCCAGAAGGCCTTGGGAATGGTGTACGGGTCGTGCGGGTGGGTCATCGACACGGTCAGGCAGAACGGCCGGTCGCCGTCTTCGCGCACATGGTCGAACAGGTACTGGCGGGCCTTGAACACCACCTCTTCGTCGAAATCCAGCTGGTTGGTCCGCACGCACGGCCCGGCCTGCAGCACCGAGGACATGTTGTGGTACCAGCTGGGGCGCACATCCGGCTCGTCCCAATTCACCGCCCAGCCATAGTCGGCCGGGTAGATATCGCTGGTCAGGCGCTCTTCGTAGCCGTGCAACTGGTCGGGGCCGCAGAAGTGCATCTTGCCCGACAGCGCGGTGCGGTAGCCCAGGCGGCGCAGGTAGTGGGCGTAGGTGGGGACGTCGGCGGGAAAGTCCGCGGCGTTGTCGTAGGCGCCGATCTTGCTCGGCAGCTGGCCACTGACCAGGGTGAAACGCGAAGGCGCGCACAGCGGGCTGTTGCAGTAGGCGGCATCGAATACCATTCCCTCGGCGGCGAGGCGGCTCAGGTGCGGCAGCTTGATCGGCGACGGGCCGTAGAACGGCAACATTGGCGCGGCCATCTGATCGGCCATGATGAAAAGAATGTTCTTGCGCTTCATGTCTTCGCGGCATTCCATAGTGGGCAGTTATGCGAAAGTGCTGCAATCGAGCATGTAACCCACGGCTTTTACGGTAAAGCCCCTGTACGGCAATGACTAGGATAAGCACAGCTTATGTATGAAGCGCTTGGCGACCTGTCCCTGGACCTGTTCCGCGTATTCGAGGCGGCGGCGCGCCAGCGCAGCTTTACCGCCGCGGCGGTGGAACTGGGCACCACCCAGCCGGCCATCAGCCAGCAGATCAAACGCCTGGAGGAACAGCTCGGCACCCGACTGTTCGACCGTATCTACCGCGGCATCGAGCTGACCGAGGCCGGCAGCCTGTTGTTCGAGCAGGTGCAGGTCGGCTTGCAGAGCATCGACAGCGGCCTGAGCGCCATCACCGCCCAGCACCAGCACGAGGTGTTGCAGGTGGCCACCGACTTCGCTTTCGCCGCTTATTGGCTGATGCCGCGCCTGCACCGTTTCCACGCCGCCAACCCGCAGGTGGATGTGAGCCTGGTCACCAGCGAGCGTAGTCACAACATGCTGCGCAGCGATATCGACATCGCGGTGCTGTTCGGCGACGGGCGTTTCCGGCAGGGCGAAAGCCATTGGCTGTTCAGCGAGGAAGTGTTTCCGGTTTGCAGCCCGCTGCTGCTCAAGGAGCGGCCGCTGCCCCTGCCGGTCCCTACCTTGCTGGAGTTTCCGCTGCTGCACCTGCGGGGCGAAAGTAGCAGCCACTGGTTCGACTGGAGCGGCGTGTTCCGCGAGCTGGGTATCGCCACCCCGCCGGCGCCGGGGCCACTGCGTTTCGACAATTACACCCTGCTGATCCAGGCGGCGATCGGCGGCCAGGGCGTGGCGATCGGCTGGCGCCACCTGGTGGATAACCTGCTGGCGCAAGGCCTGCTGTGCCGGCCGATCAATGAAACGGTGATTTCCCGCTACGGCTATTACGTGGTCCTGCCCCAGCGCAAACGCCGCGGACCGCTGATCCAGAGGTTCTTCGACTGGCTGATGACGGAACAAGCCGACAGCGCGCAATCCCTGGCCGGGCTGGCCTTGCCGTCGATTGCCGTCTGAGGCCGGCATTTTTCATGGGCCGGCCGGTTTCTTTACACTGGCTGGCAGATGACCCTTGGGCTGTCGCCAGGGTTCGACTTTGTCATGAGGGTTTTCCATGCAACGTATCAAGGGCTACCACGCCCACGTCTATTTCGACGCCGGCACCATCGACCAGGCACGGGCCTTGTGCGAGCAGGCGGCGCAGTTGTTTCCCTTGAAAATGGGGCGGGTGCACGAGCGGCCGGTCGGCCCGCACCCCGACTGGAGTTGCCAGCTGGCGTTCGAGCCGCAGTACCTGGGCGTAGTGCTGCCGTGGCTGGCGCTCAATCGCAATGGGTTGGTGGTGTTTCTGCACCCGGATACCGGCGACGACCTGAAGGACCACACCGAGCACGCGGTGTGGATGGGGGCGATCAGGCCGCTGGATCTGTCGATTTTCTAAGTAGGAGGCCTCTGAAAAAACCTTTCGCGAGCAAGCTCGCTCCTACCGCGATGAGGGTGTTTTCGCGAGGTATTGCCACGCAATCCCCCCTGTAGGAGCGAGCTTGCTCGCGAGGGCGTCCTCCCAGGCGCCATCAACAGCCGATCAATACAGCACGCCGTCGAGAATCTGGTAGACGATCCCCGTGCCTACCGCGATCAGCACGATATCGGCTCCCGTGCGCCGCCATTCATAGCCCTGGTAGTACGGCAGGTGTGCCAGCGCGCGGTTGTCCAGGCGTTCGCCGTAGTAACCGCGCGGCAGCGGTTGGCCGCGGACCAGTTGGATGCCGCGGGGCGGCGGCGCGCCGCGCACGAAGTAGGCGCGATTGTCGCGAATGGTCTGGCGCACCGGGCCGAAATCCTGGGGCGGGCCGCCCCGCCGGTCGGCCTGGGGGCCGCGATGCTCGTCGCCACGGTTGTCCCCGCGGTTGTCGTAGCGACCCTGTTGCGGGCCGCCACGATCGCGGTCGTCGCGCGGGTCCGCTACCGCATGCAGCAACGGGGTGGCGCTGAGCATCAGCACGCCGAGGCCGGCAATCAGGCGTTTGGGCATTTTCATCGGGTCTTCCTCAGAGCACGAACAACAAAAAGGGGCCCGGAACCTGGTTCCGAGCCCCTGGGTCTTGCTGGTTAGTCTGTGGATCCCGAGGCTAATTCCTCTGTATCAGGATCTTTACCCTCAGCTGACGCGGGCTTGACGCACGCCCTCGGCCAGCGACGCGCAGAGGCTCAGCACACCGTCCACCGCCTGCTCCGGGCTGGCGGCATTGGCGATCTGGTCGATCAGCGCCGAGCCCACCACCACACCGTCGGCGAGGCGCGCGATGGCCGCGGCCTGCTCCGGGGTACGGATGCCGAAACCGATGCTGATCGGCAGGTCGGTATGGCGCCGCAGGCGGGTCACCGCCTCTTCCACGTGCTCCAGGGTGGCGGAGCCGGCGCCGGTCACGCCGGCCACCGATACGTAGTAGACGAAGCCCGAACTGCCGTTCAGTACTTTCGGCAGGCGCGCGTCGTCGGTGGTCGGCGTGGTCAGGCGGATGAAATCGATGCCGGCGGCCTGGGACGGGTCGCACAGCTCGGCGTTGTGCTCGGGCGGGATGTCCACCACGATCAAGCCGTCGACCCCGGCTTCCTTGGCCTCGGCGATAAAGCGCGGCACGCCGTAGTGGTGGATCGGGTTGAAGTAGCCCATCAGCACCAGCGGCGTGTCGTGGTTGCCGGCGCGGAACTCGCGAACCATCTGCAGGGTTTTCGCCAGGTTCTGCTTCGCCGCCAGGGCACGGATGTTGGCCAGCTGGATCGCCGGGCCGTCGGCCATCGGGTCGGTGAAGGGCATGCCCAGCTCGATCACGTCGGCGCCGGTCGCCGGCAAGCCCTTGAGGATCGCCAGGGAGGCGTCGTAGCCGGGGTCGCCGGCGGTGACGAAGGTCACCAGGGCGGCGCGGTTCTGTTGCTTGAGTTCGGCAAAACGCGTTTGCAGGCGGCTCATCAGTGTTTCTCCTGCTGGGCTGGCTCGTGTTGAGAGTGTTCCATGTGGTGCATCACGGTCTGCATGTCTTTGTCGCCGCGGCCCGAGAGGTTGACCACCATCAGGTGATCCTTGGGCAGGTTCGGCGCGCGCTTGAACACTTCGGCCAGGGCGTGGGCGCTTTCCAGGGCCGGGATGATGCCCTCCAGGCGGCAGCACTGGTGGAACGCGGCCAGGGCTTCATCGTCGGTCACCGAGGTGTATTCGACCCGGCCGATATCGTGCAACCAGGCGTGTTCAGGGCCGATGCCGGGGTAGTCGAGGCCGGCGGAAATTGAGTGGGCGTCGATGATCTGGCCGTCGTCGTCCTGCAGCAGGAAGGTGCGGTTGCCGTGCAGCACGCCGGGCAGGCCGCCGTTCAGGCTGGCCGCGTGCTTGCCGGTCTCGATACCGTAGCCGGCCGCTTCGACGCCGATGATCTGCACGCTCTGGTCGTCGAGGAACGGATGGAACAGGCCCATGGCGTTGGAGCCGCCGCCGATGCACGCCACCAGGCTGTCCGGCAGGCGGCCTTCCTGGGCGTGCAGCTGTTCGCGGGTTTCCTTGCCGATCACCGCCTGGAAGTCGCGAACCATCGCCGGGTAAGGGTGCGGACCGGCCACGGTGCCGATCAGGTAGAAGGTGCTGTCGACGTTGGTCACCCAGTCGCGCAGGGCTTCGTTCATCGCGTCCTTCAGGGTGCCGGTGCCGGCGACCACCGGGATCACCTCGGCGCCCAGCAGCTTCATGCGGAATACGTTGGCCTGCTGGCGCTCGATGTCGGTGGTGCCCATGTAGATCACGCAGTCCAGGCCGAAGCGCGCGGCCACGGTGGCGGTGGCCACGCCGTGCATACCGGCGCCGGTCTCGGCGATGATGCGTTTCTTGCCCATGCGCCGGGCCAGGAGGATCTGGCCGATGCAGTTGTTGATCTTGTGCGCGCCGGTGTGGTTCAGCTCTTCGCGCTTGAGGTAGATCTTGGCGCCGCCGCAGTGTTCGGTCAGGCGCTCGGCGAAGTACAGCGGGCTTGGACGGCCGACGTAATCGCGCTGGAAGTAGGCCAGCTCCTTGAGGAATTCCGGATCTTCCTTGGCTTTCTCGTATTCGCGGGCCAGGTCGAGGATCAGCGGCATCAGGGTTTCTGCCACATAACGGCCGCCGAACGCGCCGAACAGGCCGTTGTCGTCAGGACCGTTGCGCAGGTTGGTCTGGGTCATTGGGGCGCTCCCGGTAATGGGTCAAAAGGGGAAAGACAATGGCGTTCACTCTACCCCTGACGCCCGGGGCTGAAAACCGATAAGATCGCCGCAACCTGTCAGGAAAACTCACCTATCCCATGAGCCGCGACCTGCCCCCGTTGAACGCCCTCCGGGCCTTCGAAGCCACCGCCCGCCTGAACAGTGTCAGCCAGGCCGCCGAACAGCTGCACGTTACCCACGGCGCGGTCAGCCGGCAGTTGAAGCTGCTCGAGGAGCATCTGGGGCTGAGCCTGTTCGTCAAGGAAGGCCGCGGCCTGAAACTCACAGATGCCGGGGTGCGCCTGCGCGATGCCAGCAGCGATGCGTTCGAGCGCCTGCGCACGGTCTGCGCCGAACTGACCCAGAGCACCGCCGACGCGCCGTTCGTGCTCGGCTGTTCCGGCAGCCTGCTGGCGCGCTGGTTCATCCCGCGCCTGGGGCGGCTGAATGCCGACCTGCCGGACTTGCGCCTGCACCTGTCGGCCGGCGAAGGCGATCTTGATCCGCGCCGGCCGGGGCTGGACGCCCTGCTGGTGTTTGCCGAGCCGCCGTGGCCGGTCGACATGCAGGTCTACGAGTTGGCCAGCGAACGTATCGGCCCGGTGCTCAGCCCGCGCTACGGTCGTTACGAACAGCTGCGCGAAGCCCCGGCCAGCGCGCTGCTCGGCGAGGCGTTGCTGCAGACCACGTCGCGCCCGCAGGCCTGGCCCAGCTGGGCACGGCAAAACGGCATCGACGCCGGGGCGTTGAAGTTCGGGCAGGGTTTCGAGCATTTGTATTACTTGCTGGAGGCCGCGGTGGCCGGGCTGGGCGTGGCGATCGCGCCGCAGCCGCTGGTGGCCGAGGACCTGCGCGCCGGACGCCTGGTTGCCCCGTGGGGCTTCTGCGAAACCCCGGGGCAACTGGCGTTGTGGCTACCCAAGCGCGCCGCGGACGGGCGCGCCCGGCAGTTGGCGCAGTGGCTCAGCAACGAGCTGCGCCAGAGCGCTTAATGACCGCGCTTGCACAGCAGGTAAGCGGCCAGCAGGCCCAACGCGCCGACCGCCACGCCGGCCGTCGTCCAGGGGTGCTGCTGGGCGTAATCGCGGGTGGCGATCCCGGTTTCACGGGTTTTCACTTTGACTTCTTCGTAGGCGTCGCTGAGCAGGCTGCGCGAATGTTTCAGCGCGCTCTCGGCGTTGCTTTTCAGCGCCTTGAGGGTTTTGCGCGACTCGTCCGACGCGTCGTCCTTCAGGCTTTCCAGCGACTTGAGCAGACTTTCGATCTCGGCTTCCATGCTTTCCAATGAGGCTTTGCGTAGCGAGGTGTTGGCCATGGTGGCTCTCCTGCATTGTGGATGAGGGGTCTGTAGGGTCCGACTGCGCGGCCTGGCGAAAGTGCATTAAATCTGAACTTGCCAGGGCAGGAGCCCACCCAAGTGTTACCTGCAATCGCTGCTAGGCTTTGATCTACCTCATAAGGAGAACGCCATGTCTGATCATCACACCTACAAGAAAGTCGAGCTGGTCGGCTCGTCCCCCACCAGCATCGAAGACGCCATCAACAATGCGTTGGCCGAGGCCAGCAAGAGCATCAAGCACCTGGAATGGTTCGAGGTCACGGAAACCCGCGGGCATATCAAGGATGGCAAGGCCGCGCATTTCCAGGTCACGCTCAAGGTTGGTTTCCGGATTGCCAACAGCTGAACCTGAACCAGGCTGTTGAACTTGTGCGCTGGCGGATTGCCATAGGAAATGGCAAAGCGCTATATCTGCCCAGACCCAAGCGGGCCGGGGTTTGACGCTTTTTTTTGATTCGCCCAGGGAATGTGACCGATGAAAAAACTGGTTATGGCTTTAGCGTTGTTGGGTGTTGCGGGATCAGCCTTTGCTGCCGGCAAACCCTGCGAAGAGTTGAAAAGCGAAATCGCCGCGAAGATCGACGCCAAAGGCGCGTCGGGTTATTCGCTGGAAATCGTCGGCAAAGGCAGCGCGGCTGACGGCAAAGTGGTCGGTACCTGCGAAGGCGGTACCAAGGAGATCGTCTACAAGCGCGGCTGAGCCTTTGTAGAAATGAACAAAGCCGACGCGTGCGTCGGCTTTTTTGTGCCCGGCGATTGTAGCCGCTGCCGTAGGCTGCGATCGCGGCCGAAGGGCGCGCAAGGCTCTGGATCACAGAGGCCTTGCGCCCGATTGCAGACTCAGCCCTTCATGACCTGCGCCAGCAGCTCATAAGAATGCAGGCGGTCGGCATGTTCGTACAGATCGCAGGTGAAGATCAGCTCGTCGGCGCCGGTCTGTTCGATCAGGACTTCGAGCTTGGCGCGGATTTTCGCCGGGCTGCCGATCATGGCCAGGCCGAGGAAACTGCTCACGGCTTCTTTTTCATGGGGCAGCCACAGGCCATCCATGCTCTGCACCGGTTTGCGCTGCACCAGGCTCTGGCCGCGCATCAGCGCGAGGATGCGCTGGTACACCGAAGTCGCCAGGTAATCGGCCTGTTCGTCGGTATCGGCCGCCACTAGCGGCACGCCGAGCATCACGTAGGGTTTGTCGAGCACCGCCGAAGGCTTGAAGTGGTTGCGGTATACGCGAATCGCTTCGTGCATGTAGCGCGGGGCGAAATGCGAGGCGAAGGCGTACGGCAAGCCGCGTTCGCCCGCCAGCTGCGCGCTGAACAGGCTCGAACCCAGCAGCCAGATCGGCACCTGGGTGCCGGTTCCCGGTACGGCGATCACCCGTTGTTCCGGGGTACGCGGGCCGAGGTAGGCCATCAGCTCGGCGACGTCCTCGGGGAAGTCGTCGGCGCTGCCGGAACGTTCGCGGCGCAGGGCGCGCGCGGTCATCTGGTCCGAGCCCGGCGCGCGGCCCAGGCCCAGGTCGATACGCCCCGGGTACAGGCTTTCCAGGGTGCCGAACTGTTCGGCGATCACCAGCGGCGCATGGTTGGGCAGCATCACGCCGCCGGAGCCGACGCGGATGCTCGAGGTGCCGCCGGCCAGGTAGCCCAGCAGCACCGAGGTTGCGGAGCTGGCGATACCGTCCATGTTGTGGTGCTCGGCGACCCAGAAGCGGGTGTAGCCGAACTTTTCTACATGCCGCGCCAGGTCCAGGGAGTTGCGCAGCGACTGCGCCGGGCTGCCGTCCTCGCGTACGGGGACCAGGTCGAGGGTGGAAAACTTTACGTCGGACAGTGGTTTCATGAACCTGCTTCTCCTGTGGGTGTGCAGGCCTTTGTCATGAGCCAAAACCTGCCGAGTGCTGTAAGCCTGTTTCATGCAATGTGGGCATATACCCGAGTTTCAATAGCCAGGGTGAATTTGCTGATCGGATAAACGGCGGATTCAGACAGGATGAACTTCGCCGGCCCTTCTATCCTCTAGAACCCTGAGGCACAGAAAACCCTGAGGGTGCGGCGTGCGCACCCGTTCTCGAGGAGGCAGACATGAGCATCATCAAGAAAGCATCGGCTCACTGGGAAGGCGACCTGAAAACCGGCATCGGGTCGATTTCCACCGAAACCGGGGTGCTGCGCGAAGCGCCTTACGGCTTCAAGGCCCGTTTTGAAGGCGGCCGGGGCACCAACCCCGAAGAACTGATCGGCGCCGCGCACGCCGGGTGTTTCTCCATGGCCTTCTCGATGATTCTCGGCGAGGCCGGGCTCAAGGCCGACAGCATCGACACCAACGCCGAAGTGACCCTGGACCAGGTCGACGGCGGTTTTGCGATCACCGCGGTGCACCTGATTCTCAAGGCGAAGATCCCCGGCGCCAGCCAGCAGCAGTTCGACGAGTTGAGCAAGAAGGCCAAGGAAGGTTGCCCGGTGTCCAAGGTGCTGAACGCCAAGATCAGCCTGGACGCGACGCTGCTCGGCTGAGGGTGGCTTAACCTGTCAGATCGCTTCGCGAGCCAGCTCGCTCCTACAAGGTGAACGTCGTCCGCCTGTAGGAGCAGCCGGTCGACGTTCGATGGCTCGCGATGGCGTGCTTCCTGACACCGGCGTGCCAGAGATGCGCGGGATCAGAACTCGCTTCATGAAAATGTGGTCGAATAGATGACTGCAGGCTCAGCCCATGACCTTGGGCGCTGCATCAAGGGAGCTCCACATCATGAAACGTTTTGTCCTGGCAGTTGTTTGTAGCGTGCTGGCCACCTCGGCCCTGGCGGCTCCGAAGGATTGCGAAGAACTCAAGAAAGAGATTGAAATCAAGATCCAGGCCAACGCCGTGCCCTCCTACACCCTGGAGATTGTCAGCAAGGAAGAAGCCGAAAAGCATGACGTGGCCATGGTGGTCGGTTCCTGCGAAAACGGCACGAAGGCGATTATCTATCAGCGCAACGACAGCTGATCAGATCACGCAGTTGACCATGCGGTCTTCGGCCAGCAACTCGCGCTTGGCGTTGTACAGCCGGGCGCTGGGGGTGAACCCCAGCGAGCGGGCCTCCAGCAGATAGCGCTGGCCCGCTTCGAAATGGTCGTAGCGGATGCTCAGGTAGCACAGGCGCTCCGCCGGATCGTTCAGCAGGCCGGGGCGTCCGCCGAACACCTCGAAATCGAAACGCACCATCAACTCATGACTGCCCGGGGTGACCTGGAAGTAGCGGCCGTCGCTCAGGCGCTGGTTGTCCAGGCGCTCGGCCATCAATATCTTGCCGCCTGGCGTCGGCGTGGAAAAATCCACCCAGGCCTGTTGCGGGTCCACCGCCGGCAGGGGGCTGGTACAGGCAGCGAGGCCAGTCAGGGCAAGCAGCAGCAAGGGTTGGCGCATGGCGTCGGCCGTCCGGGGAGAAGCCGCAAGCATAGCGCCGATCAGGTGCGCTGGCAGCCCGCGGGTTGGCCGGTGCCCACCAGATTGCGCTGCTGGTCGTAGAGCTTGGCCCAGGGCCGGAAGCCGATGTTGCCGGTCTGCAGTTGGTAGCGCTGGCCGGCGTTGAAGTCCTTGTACTTCACGTTCAACTGGCAGTCACGCCACAAGGGCTCGCTGTCCGGGCCGATATTGGTGGGCTCCACGGCGAACTGATAGCGCACCTTCAGCTCATGGTTGCCGGGCTGGACCTCGAAATAGCGGCGGTCCACCCAGGCCTTTTCGTCGACCTCCAGCGCTTGCAAGGCGGTGTCCTGGTGGGTGTCGAGGTCGATCCAGGCTTGCGTCGGATCGGGGGCGGGCAATCCGGCGCAACCGCTCAGGGTCAAGAGTCCGGTGGTCAGCAACAACACGCGCATAGCGAAACTCCAGGCTGGCGAGATAGTCTTGTGGGCAGACTCTCGAAGGATGATTCGATTTGATTAGGCCGCGTTCAAGCCATGGGTTACTTGATCGTCTTTTGCGCTTTTTGTTTCCGGGCCTGCTGCTTTTGTCGCTCAACGGTTGTTCCAGCATCGGCTATTACGGCCAGCTGGCCAGCGGCCAGTGGCAGCTGCTCCAGGCGCGTACCCCGGTCGAGCAAGTGATCGCCGACCCGGCTCGCGACCCGCAACTGCGCGCCCGTCTGGCCCAGTCGCAGAAAGCCCGGCTTTTTGCCAGCCAGCACCTGCACCTGCCGGACAACCAGAGCTACCGCCTCTACGCCGACATCGGCCGGCCCTATGTGGTGTGGAATGTGTTCAGCACCCCGGAGTTTTCCCTGAGCCCCCAGACCCACTGCTTTCCGATTGCCGGCTGCGTGGCCTATCGCGGTTACTACAGCCAGGGCGCGGCCCGGGGCGAGGCGGCCTTGCAGCGGCAGCAGGGCATGGACGTGGCCATCGGCGGGGTCGAGGCCTACTCGACCCTGGGCTGGTTCAACGACCCGATCCTCAGTTCGATGCTGCATTGGGGCGACGAACGCCTGGCGACCCTGATCTTTCACGAACTGGCCCACCAACGCTTCTATGTGCAGGACGACACCGAATTCAACGAGTCCTTCGCCACCTTCGTCGAGCAGGAAGGCACCCGGCAATGGCGCGCGGCCCGCGGCCTGCCGCCGGCCAGCGATGCCCAGGTGAAGCAGCGCGACCAGTTCATCCAGCTGATTCTCGATACCCGCCAGCGCCTGGAACGCCTCTATACGCTGCCGCTGCCCGCCGAGCCGATGCGCCAGCGCAAGGCCGCCGAGTTCGAACAACTGCGCCGGGATTACCAGCAGATGAAGGACAGCCAATGGCACGGTGACTCGCGCTACGACTTCTGGATCAACGCCCCGTTGAACAATGCCCGGCTGCTGCCCTTTGGCCTGTACGACCAGTGGGTACCGGCGTTCGCCGCGCTGTTCAAGCAGGTGGGCGGCGAGTGGCCGGCGTTCTATCAGGCGGTGGAGAAGCTGGGCGGGTTACCGGCGATGGAGCGCAAGGCGGCGCTGAAAGCCTTGATGGGCAGCGCCTGAGAGGGCGCCATCGCGAGCAAGCTCGCTCCTACAGAAGCACACCGATCACTGTAGGAGCGAGCTTGCTCGCGATCCGCTCGGATCAACGCCGCAAAAACGCTTGATGCAATTCATCCAGGGTCCGGAAGTGATACGCCGGCGCCTCGGCGCTCAGTTCTTCGTGGCTGCCGAAGCCGTAACCCACTGCCGCCGCGTCCAGGCCGTTGCGGCGGGCGCCGATCAGGTCGTGCTTGCGGTCGCCGATCATCAGGGTGTCGCGCGGGTCCAGGCCTTCCTCGCTCACCAGGTGGCGGATCAGCTCGACCTTGTCGGTGCGGGTGCCGTCCAGTTCGCTGCCGTAGATCACCTTGAAGTGCCGGGCGAAATCGAAATGCCGGGCGATCTCGCGGGCGAACACCCAGGGCTTGGAGGTCGCGATATACAGCTGGCGGCCCTGCCCGGCGAGGGTTTCCAGCAGGGGCGTGACGCCGTCGAACACGCGGTTTTCATACAGGCCGGTAACCTTGAACCGCTCGCGGTAGAAATTCACCGCCTCCCAGGCCCGGGCTTCGTCGAAGCCGTAGAACTGCATGAACGCCTGCAACAGCGGCGGGCCGATGAAGTGCTCCAGTTTGCTCAGGTCCGGTTCGTCGATGCCCAGCTTGCCGAGGGCGAACTGGATCGAACGGGTGATGCCTTCGCGCGGGTCGGTCAGGGTGCCGTCGAGGTCGAAGAGTACGGTTTGGTAATGCATGGGAATTCCTGGGCAGTGGGGCGGGGCTCAAGCCTGGTCGTAGCCTTCGGCCAGATGCAGGTCCTTGAGCTTCACGTAGTTGGCGGCGCTGTAGGTGAAGAAGGCGCGCTCCTTGTCGGTTAGCGGGCGCGCCTGTTTCACTGGGCTGCCGACGTAGAGGAAGCCGCTTTCCAGGCGCTTGCCCGGCGGCACCAGGCTGCCGGCGCCGACGATCACGTCGTCCTCCACCACCGCGCCGTCCATGACGATGCTGCCCATGCCGATCAGCACCCGGCTGCCGATGCTGCAACCGTGGAGCATGACTTTGTGGGCGATGGTCACGTCGTCGCCGATCAGCAGCGGGAAGCCGTCCGGGTTGAAGGGGCCGGCGTGGGTGATGTGCAGCACGCTGGCGTCCTGCACGCTGGTGCGTGCGCCGATGCGGATGCGGTGCATGTCGCCGCGGATTACCGTCAGCGGCCAGACCGAGCTGTCGGCGCCGATTTCGACGTCGCCGATGACCACCGCCGAGCGGTCGACGAAGGCCCGGGGACCCAGGGCGGGCGTGTGGTGCTGGTAGCTGCGAATGGCCAAGTTGGATACCTGCTCTGATATTTATTAATGGAGTCGATAGCTGCGGTGTGCGTCGATTGTAATTAAGATGGGGCCACGTTTCTTCCTGCCAAGGTGCCCACCGTGAGTGTGAACAACCCTCTTCTGCAGCCCTACGACCTGCCGCCATTTTCGGCGATCCGCGCCGAGCACGTACAGCCGGCCATCGAACAGATCCTGGCTGACAACCGCGCCGCCATCGCTGATATCCTCAAGCACCAGGGCGCGCAACCGACCTGGGCCGGCCTGGTCCTGGCCATGGATGAACTCAACGATCGCCTGGGCGCGGCCTGGAGCCCGGTCAGCCACCTCAATGCCGTGTGCAACAGCGCCGAACTGCGCGAGGCCTACGAGGCCTGCCTGCCGGCCCTGAGCGCCTACTCCACCGAACTGGGGCAGAACCGCGAGCTGTTCCAGGCCTTCGAGGCCCTGGCCAATAGCCCGCAAGCCGGCGGTTTCGACGTGGCGCAGAAAACCATCCTGGAACACTCCCTGCGCGACTTCCGCCTGTCGGGTATCGACCTGCCGCCGGAGCAGCAGAAGCGTTACGCCGAAGTACAGAGCAAGCTTTCCGAACTGGGCAGCCGTTTCTCCAACCAACTGCTCGACGCCACCCAGGCCTGGACCAAGCACGTCACCGACGCCGCGGCGCTGGCCGGCCTGACGGCTTCGGCCAAGGCGCAGATGGCTGCCGCGGCCCAGGCCAAGGGCCTGGAAGGTTGGCTGATCACCCTGGAATTCCCCAGCTACTACGCGGTGATGACCTACGCCGAAGACCGCGCGCTGCGCGAAGAAGTCTACGCCGCCTACTGCACCCGCGCCTCGGACCAGGGCCCGAACGCCGGCCAGAACGACAACGGTCCGGTCATGGAAGAGATCCTCGACCTGCGCCAGGAGCTGGCCCGCCTGCTGGGCTACGCCAACTTCGCCGAACTGAGCCTGGCCACCAAGATGGCCGAGTCCAGTGACCAGGTGCTGAGTTTCCTGCGCGACCTGGCCAAGCGCAGCAAGCCGTTCGCCGTCCAGGACCTGCAACAGCTCAAAGCCTATGCCGCCGAACAGGGCTGCCCGGACCTGCAGAGCTGGGACAGTGGTTTCTACGGCGAGAAGCTGCGCGAGCAGCGCTACAGCGTGGCCCAGGAAACCCTGCGCGCCTACTTCCCGATCGACAAGGTACTCGGCGGCCTGTTCGCCATCGTCCAGCGCCTGTACGGCATCGAGATCGCCGAGCTGAAGGGCTTCGACAGCTGGCACCCTGACGTGCGCCTGTTCGAGATCAAGGAAAACGGCCAGCACGTGGGCCGCTTCTTCTTCGACCTGTATGCCCGCGCCAACAAGCGCGGCGGTGCCTGGATGGACGGCGCCCGCGACCGGCGCCGCACCGCGGGCGGCGTGCTGCAAAGCCCGGTGGCCAACCTGGTGTGCAACTTCACCCCGGCCGACAGCGGCAAGCCTGCCCTGCTGACCCACGACGAAGTCACTACCCTGTTCCACGAATTCGGCCATGGCCTGCACCACCTGCTGACCCGCGTCGAGCATGCCGGCGTTTCCGGCATCAACGGCGTGGCCTGGGACGCGGTGGAGCTGCCGAGCCAGTTCATGGAGAACTGGTGCTGGGAGCCCGAGGGCCTGGCGCTGATCTCCGGCCACTATGAAACCGGCGAGCCGCTGCCCCAGGACCTGCTGGAAAAAATGCTCGCGGCGAAGAACTTCCAGTCCGGCCTGATGATGGTGCGCCAGCTGGAGTTCTCGCTGTTCGACTTCGAGCTGCATGCCACCCACGGCGACGGCCGCGGCGTGCTGCAGGTGCTCGAAGGCGTGCGCGACGAGGTTTCGGTGATGCGTCCGCCGGCCTACAACCGTTTCCCCAACAGCTTCGCGCACATCTTCGCCGGCGGTTACGCGGCGGGTTACTACAGCTACAAGTGGGCTGAAGTGCTGTCGGCCGACGCCTTCTCGAAGTTCGAGGAAGAAGGCGTGCTGAACGCCGCGACCGGTCGCGCCTTCCGCGAGGCGATCCTGGCCCGCGGCGGTTCCCAGGAGCCGATGGTGCTGTTCGTCGATTTCCGCGGCCGCGCGCCGTCGATTGACGCACTCTTGCGCCACAGCGGCCTGACCGAGGACGCAGCGGCATGAGCGAAGGGCCTGTGAAGACGAAAAAACGCTTTATCGCCGGGGCGGTCTGCCCGGCGTGCAGCGAGCAGGACAAGTTGATGATGTGGAGCGAAGACGACGTTCCCCATCGCGAGTGCGTGGCGTGCGGTTACTCCGACACCCTGAACGAGCAGGGCCTGTCGGTGCCCAAGGAGCTGGGCACGCGGGTCAACACCACGGCCCTCAAGGCGCCGGACGCCAAGGTCCAGTCGGTGCAGTTTTTCCCCAACCCCAAGTTGAAGAAAAAAACCGACGAACCCCAGTAATCCGCAGGTATCCGGGGCATCGATCCGATGCCCCGTCCCGCATTCAATTCGCCGGCTTGCTGGCGCTCACCGTCTCGAACCAGCTTTTCACCGAACAGGTGGCGAACACGCTGGTGCTGCAATCGCCATTGGCCAGGGCGGTGCGCAGTTTGTCGATATCGGCCTGCATCATGTAGCGAATGCCGTCCTTGAAGTGGGAACTGTCGCCAAACCCGCCGGCGGTCATTTCATTCAGCGCCTCATCCTTGCTCCAGCCCTGCACCACCACTCGATACATCGCCGACATCAGGCCGGTGCGGTCCGAGCCGTGCTTGCAGTGCATCAACACCGGGCCTTCGCTTTCGGCGGTCTGGATCGCCCGCAAGGCCGCCAGCACGTCGGCGTCGTCCACGTGGTTGGTCCGGTAAGGCAATTGCACCTGCTTGATCCCCGGAGTCTTCAACCAGCTGGCGTCGGACTCCGGCAGGAAGTTGATCACTGTTCCCACCTTGAGCTGCTCCAGCAGGGGCACCGCACCGCTATCCGGCAAGGCGCTGCGGTAGAGCGTCGGCGACATCTGGAACAGGTTGTAGCGGGTTGCCACGGGCTGGGCCCACTGCGCCGGGCGGGTCGAACCGGCGTCGGCGGCCTGCGCCTGGGGCCAGGCAAGCAGTGTCAGCAGGGACAGGCAGAGGGCTGGAAGGACGCGAGAGTTGTGCATGCAGGGGCCGTGACCGGGGATGAGGATGGAAAGCGCGTAGCTTCCGTCCGGCCCGGTCAAAGCCCTGTGAGGGGTATGTCAAAGAAACGTGAAGCACAGGCAATGACGGTTGTTTTCCCGCCAATTGCGACTTTTTTCCTGCGCAAACGATTCATTTGAATACTTAGGCTGCTATCATTTGTAACCAGATTTTGCTGAACTGTGCTTTTTCCGGTGTCGGGGTCGACCCCTGTCGCCGCCAGAACGACAAGCCACGCCATGACGTCGGCTGCCCAACCCGTGAATGCCTAGTGAGGTGCACCCCCATGTCTGATCACGAGCAAGACAACCCGCGGCGTGAGTTTTTGCGCAAATCCCTGACCTTGATCCCGGTGGTCACGGTCGCCAGTACCGGCCTTGGCAGCTCGATGCTGATGGCCGCTCCCGAAGCGGCCAAGCCCGCCGAACCGGCTCGGGCCCCGGCCAGTACCGAGGCATATCAGCCGACCTATTTCACCGCCGAAGAGTGGGCTTTTATCCAGGCGGCGGTCGCGCGCCTGATCCCGGCCGACGAACAAGGCCCGGGCGCCCTGGAAGCCGGGGTGCCGGAATACATCGACCGGCAGATGAACACCCCCTACGCCGCCGGCGCCCTGTGGTACATGCAAGGCCCGTTCAATGCCGATGCCGCGCCGGAGATGGGCTGGCAGAGCAAGCTGGTGCCCAAGGAGATCTATCGCCTGGGCATTGCCGCGACGGACGCTTGGTCGAAAGCCTTCAACGGTAAAACATTTGCCGCGCAAGACAGCGCTACCCGAGACGATTTGCTCAAGCAGCTTGAAGCCGGAAAACCCCAGTTCGACAGCGTTCCGCCGAAGATTTTCTTCAACCTGCTGCTGCAAAACACCAAGGAAGGGTTCTTCTGCGACCCGATCCACGGCGGCAATAAAGGCATGGTCGGCTGGACGATGATCGGCTTCCCCGGCGCGCGCGCCGATTTCATGGACTGGGTGGAACGCAACGAGCAATACCCTTTCCCGGCAGTGTCGATTCGCGGCGAGAGGGCTTGAGCATGGCAACGGTAATGAAGAAGGTCGACGCGGTGATCGTCGGGTTTGGCTGGACCGGCGCGATCATGGCCAAGGAACTGACCGAGGCCGGACTCAACGTGCTGGCGTTGGAGCGCGGGCCGATGCAGGACACCTACCCGGACGGCAACTACCCGCAGGTGATCGACGAACTGACCTACAGCGTGCGTAAAAAGCTGTTCCAGGACATTTCCCGGGAGACGGTGACCATTCGCCACAGCGTCAACGACGTGGCCCTGCCGAACCGCCAGCTCGGCGCGTTCCTGCCGGGCAACGGCGTCGGCGGCGCCGGCCTGCACTGGTCCGGCGTGCACTTTCGCGCCGACCCGATCGAGCTGCGCATGCGCAGCCACTATGAAGAGCGCTACGGCAAAAACTTCATCCCCAAGGACATGACCATCCAGGACTTCGGCGTTACCTACGAAGAGCTGGAGCCGTTCTTCGACTACGCGGAAAAAGTCTTCGGCACCTCGGGCCAGGCCTGGACCGTGAAGGGCCAGCTGGTGGGCGAAGGCAAGGGCGGCAACCCCTATGCGCCGGACCGTTCGGAGCATTTCCCGCTGGAGTCGCAGAAGAACACCTACTCCGCCCAGCTGTTCCAGAAAGCCGCCAGCGAAGTCGGCTACAAGCCCTACAACCTGCCGTCGGCCAACACCTCGGGGCCCTACACCAACCCCTATGGCGCGCAAATGGGCCCGTGCAACTTCTGCGGGTTCTGCAGCGGCTACGTCTGCTACATGTACTCCAAGGCCTCACCGAACGTGAACATCCTGCCGGCCCTCAAGCCGCTGCCGAATTTCGAGTTGCGCCCCAACTCCCACGTGCTCAAGGTCAACCTCGATAGCACCAAGACCCGCGCCACCGGCGTTACTTATGTCGACGGCCAGGGTCGCGAGATCGAGCAGCCGGCGGACCTGGTGATCCTCGGCGCGTTCCAGTTCCATAACGTGCGCCTGATGCTGCTGTCCGGCATTGGCAAGCCGTACGACCCGATCACCGGCGAAGGCGTGGTGGGCAAGAACTTCGCCTACCAGAACATGGCCACCATCAAGGCCTACTTCGACAAGGACGTGCACACCAACAACTTCATCGGCGCCGGAGGCAACGGCGTGGCGGTGGACGACTTCAACGCCGACAACTTCGACCACGGCCCCCACGGCTTCGTCGGCGGCTCGCCATTCTGGGTCAACCAGGCCGGCAGCCGGCCGATCGCCGGTACCTCCAACCCGCCGGGGACCCCGGCCTGGGGCAGCGCCTGGAAGAAGGCCACCGCCGACTACTACACCCACCAGGTGTCGATGGACGCCCACGGCGCCCACCAGTCCTACCGCGGCAACTACCTCGACCTCGACCCGGTGTACCGCGACGCCTACGGCCTGCCGCTGCTGCGCATGACCTTCGACTGGCAGGAAAACGACATCAAGATGAACCGCTTCATGGTCGAGAAGATGGGCAAGATCGCCGAGGCGATGAACCCCAAGGCCATCGCCCTGCTGGGCAAGAAGGTCGGCGAGCACTTCAACACCGCGTCCTACCAGACCACCCACCTCAACGGCGGCGCGATCATGGGCACCGACCCGAAGACCAGTGCCCTGAACCGCTACCTGCAGAGCTGGGACGTGCACAACGTGTTCGTCCCGGGCGCCTCTGCCTTCCCCCAGGGCCTGGGCTACAACCCGACCGGCCTGGTGGCCGCGTTGACCTACTGGTCGGCCCGCGCGATTCGCGAGCAGTACCTGAAGAACCCCGGCCCGCTGGTCCAGGCATAAGGAGCGATGACCATGAAAAACCTCGTTATCGCGACCCTGGCCCTGCTCGGCAGCGCGTCCCTCAGCGCCGCGGAAATTGATCAGCAAGCCTTGATCAAGCAAGGCGAATACCTGGCTCGCGCCGGTGACTGCGTGGCCTGCCACACCGCCAAGGACGGCAAGCCGTTCGCCGGCGGCCTGCCGATGGAAACCCCGATCGGCGCGATCTATTCCACCAACATCACCCCGGACAAGACCGGCATCGGCGACTACAGCTTCGAGGACTTCGACAAGGCCGTGCGCCATGGCGTGGCCAAGAACGGCGGCACGCTGTACCCGGCCATGCCCTACCCGTCCTATGCGCGGGTCAGCGACGCCGACATGCAAGCGCTGTATGCCTACTTCATGAAAGGCGTAGCGCCGGTGGCCCAGGAAAATCGCGACAGCGACATCCCCTGGCCGTTGAGCATGCGCTGGCCGCTGGCGGGCTGGCGCTGGCTGTTCGCGCCGAGCGTGGCGGACCTGCAAGGCAGCACCCCGGCCAAGGCTGAAGACCCGGTGGTCAGCCGCGGCGCCTACCTGGTGGAGGGCCTCGGCCACTGCGGTGCCTGCCACACGCCACGGGCCCTGACCATGCAGGAGAAAGCCCTGAGCGCCGGCGACGGCAGCCAGTTCCTGGCCGGCAGCGCGCCGCTGGAGGGCTGGATCGCCAAGAGCCTGCGCGGCGACCACAAGGACGGCCTCGGCAGCTGGAGCGAAGAGCAGCTGGTGCAGTTCCTCAAGACCGGCCGCAGCGACCGCAGCGCGGTGTTCGGCGGCATGAGCGACGTGGTGGTGCACAGCATGCAGTACATGACCGATGACGACCTGACGGCTATCGCCCGTTACCTCAAGTCGCTGCCGGCGGTGGATACCAACGACCAGCCGCACCAGTACGACAAGGCCGTGGCCGAGGCTTTGTGGAAAGGCGACGACAGCAAGCCGGGGGCGTCGGTGTACATCGACAACTGCGCGGCCTGCCACCGCACCGATGGCCATGGCTACACCCGGGTGTTCCCGGCGTTGGCGGGCAACCCGGTGCTGCAAAGCGCCGATGCCACCTCGTTGATCCATATCGTGCTCAAGGGCGGCACCCTGCCGGCCACCCACAGCGCGCCGTCGACCTTCACCATGCCGGCGTTCGCCTGGCGCCTGTCGGACCAGGAGGTGGCCGATGTGGTCAATTTCATCCGCACCAGCTGGGGCAACCAGGGTTCCGAGGTGAAAGCCGCGGACGTGGCGGGGCTGCGCAAGGGCGACCTGCAAAGTACCTCCAACGACGACCTGGGGCAGGTGACGAAGCACAGCGGCGGCTGATCGACCGCTATCGGCGCCGAAGGCGCGCTCCGCCAGGCGGCGCTTTGCAGAAGCCCAAACCTCCATTACTGTATATAAATACAGTAATGGAGCGCCTCCCATGTTCACCCCTCTCCCCCCACGCGGCCGTGGCACCGCGACCAACCCGCACAACCGTTTCGCACCCCGGCGCTCGGTGGCCTTCGACGACGGCTGGTACCAAGAGGCGCCACTGACCCAGGGCACCGAGGTCATGCTGGAGACGGCGAAATCCATCATCACCCGCAACAGCTCGCCGGACCTGCCCTTCGACCGCTCCATCAACCCCTATCGCGGTTGTGAGCACGGCTGCATCTACTGTTATGCGCGGCCCAGCCACGCCTATTGGGACATGTCGCCGGGGCTGGATTTCGAAACCCGGTTGATCGCCAAGACCAACGCCGCGGCGATGCTCGAGCAGCAGCTGTCCAAACCCGGCTACCGGTGCGCGCCGATCAACCTGGGCTCCAATACCGACCCCTATCAGCCCATCGAACGCGAACACCAGCTGACCCGTCGGACCCTGGAAGTGCTGCTGCGTTACCGGCATCCGGTGACCATCGTCACCAAGGGCTCGCTGATCCTGCGCGATCTCGACCTGCTGGCGGAGCTGGCCGAGCAGCGGCTGGTGGCGGTGATGATCAGCCTGACCACCCTGGACGACGAGCTCAAGCGCATCCTCGAACCCCGGGCGGCGGCGCCCAAGGCGCGGCTGCGGGCGATCCGGGTGATGCGCGAGGCGGGGATTCCGGTGGGCGTGCTGTGTTCGCCGATGATCCCGATGATCAACGACAGCGAGCTGGAAAACCTGCTGGCCGAAGCCCATGCCGCGGGGGCGCAAAGCGCGGCCTACATGATGCTGCGCCTGCCCCTGGAAGTGGCGCCGCTGTTCGAGGAGTGGCTCAACGCCCACTATCCGCAACGCGCGGCCCATGTCCTGAGCCTGATCCGCCAATGCCGCGGCGGCGAGCTGTACGACAGCCGATTCGGCAGCCGGATGCGCGGCGAGGGACCATTCGCGGCGCTGCTGGCGCAACGTTTCACCAAGGCCAGCAAACGCCTGGGGCTCGACCGGCGTGAAGGCTACAACCTCGACTGCACGGCCTTTTGTCCGCCGGGTGGGCAGATGTCGTTGCTGTAGGAAGTATTGGCCTATGGTTGAGTGGTGCCGATGCGTCGGGCTGTATAGGCTGGTCGCCTTTTGGCATCGCCAATAGTGGCGTTTTAGAGCGCTCGGTTCAGTTTGAGTTAAGTTTGCAAGGCTACCGTGTTCATCGAGCGACCTGTGGGTCGCTGTCAGCGGGCTGGTTGTTTTTTAATCAAGCGCTGGCGTCGTGCCGGATAAAACTGGAAAATTCACCGAAAGGTCTGAGCGAAAAGTCGGTATGGCCTGCATAGCGCCGAAGGCGCCCAACGCGCAGCCACTTTTCGACAGCGCCTAATCCGTCAAAGAGGATGAATCATGAGTGACAAGGATAAACAGCCGTTGGCTGCGTCGGTTTCAGCGACCACAGAGGTCGCGGAAAGCGCCGATGCAGCGCTGCAGATCATCGTCGACGGCTTTTTGCATTTTCATCACGAGGTCTTCCCGCAACAGGAAGAACTGTTCAAGAAACTCGCCACCGCCCAGCGGCCACGGGCGATGTTCATTGCCTGCGCGGATTCGCGCATCGTCCCCGAACTGATTACCCAGAGCTCCCCCGGCGACCTGTTCGTGACCCGCAACGTCGGTAACGTCGTACCGCCCTACGGACAGATGAACGGCGGCGTGTCCACGGCCATCGAATACGCGGTCATGGCCCTGGGGGTGCATCACATCATCGTCTGCGGCCACTCCGACTGTGGCGCCATGCGGGCGGTGCTCAACCCGCAGAGCCTGGAAAAGATGCCGACGGTCAAGGCCTGGCTGCGTCACGCCGAAGTAGCCAAGACCATGGTCGACGAGAACTGCGACTGCGCCGACGAGAACGCCAGCATGCATGTGCTGACCGAAGAGAACGTCATCGCCCAGTTGCAGCATCTGCGCACCCACCCTTCGGTGGCCTCGCGCATGGCCAACGGGCAGTTGTTCATCCATGGCTGGGTCTATGACATCGAAACCAGTTCGATCAAGGCCTACGACGCGGACCAAGGGTGTTTCCTGCCGCTGGACGGCAGCCATCCGATC
Organism: Pseudomonas chlororaphis; assembly: GCF_001921865.1. Classification (GTDB taxonomy): domain Bacteria; phylum Pseudomonadota; class Gammaproteobacteria; order Pseudomonadales; family Pseudomonadaceae; genus Aquipseudomonas; species Aquipseudomonas chlororaphis_D. The sequence goes on along the minus strand of NZ_MSCT01000022.1, from coordinate 67,201 downwards.
CCGGTGGCGACGCCTAAAGCGCGTTTCTAAACCCTCTTAAATCCCTGTGTGGTTCTGCCATGGCTGCCGTCAGCGCGGCCAGGCTTTGCCACGCCCTGAAGAAAGCTTCGGGAGAATCGTCATGCGTGCTGCACAACTGAAAGCTGTTTTGCCGCGGGAGCTATTGGCGTCCGTGGTGGTGTTCCTGGTGGCCCTGCCCTTGTGCATGGGAATCGCCATCGCGTCCGGCCTGCCGCCGGCCAAGGGCCTGATCACCGGGATCATCGGTGGCCTGGTGGTGGGCTGGCTGGCCGGCTCGCCCTTGCAGGTCAGCGGCCCGGCCGCGGGCCTGGCGGTGCTGGTGTTCGAGCTGGTACGCCAGCACGGCATCGCCATGCTCGGGCCGATCCTGTTGCTGGCGGGGTTGCTCCAGCTGGTGGCCGGGCGCTTGCGCCTGGGTTGCTGGTTCCGGGTCACGGCACCGGCTGTGGTCTACGGCATGCTCGCCGGGATCGGGGTGTTGATCGTGCTCTCCCAGGTGCATGTGATGCTCGACGCCCAGCCCCAGGCATCCGGCCTGGATAACCTCGCGGCTTTCCCGGCGGCGGTGGTGCAGGCCCTGCCGAGCCTGGGCGGCGGTCTGGGTTGGCAGGCCGGGTTGCTCGGCCTGTCGACCATGGCGGTGATGTTCCTCTGGGACAAACTGCGTCCGCATTCACTGCGCTTCATCCCTGGCGCGCTGCTAGGGGTGGGCCTGGCGACCTTTGCCAGCCTGGCCCTGGCGCTGCAGGTCAAGCGGGTCGAGGTGCCGGACAACCTCGCCGAGGCCATTGACTGGCTGCGTCCGGCCGACTTGCTCAACCTGGCGGACCCGACGCTGCTGATCGCGGCCTTTGCCGTGGCCTTTATTGCCAGCGCCGAAACCCTGCTGTCTGCGGCGGCGGTGGACCGCATGCACAGCGGCGTGCGCTCGGATTTCGACCGCGAGCTGTCGGCGCAAGGTATCGGCAATATGCTCTGCGGCTTGCTCGGCGCCTTGCCGATGACCGGGGTGATCGTGCGCAGCTCGGCCAACGTCCAGGCGGGCGCGACCACCCGGTTGTCGGCGATTTTCCACGGCCTGTGGCTGCTGGCGTTCGTGCTGTTGCTGTCCAGCGTGTTGCAGAGCATTCCGGTGGCCAGCCTGGCGGGCGTGCTGGTGTACACCGGTTTCAAGCTGGTGGACCTCAAGTCGTTCCGCAAGCTGGGCCGTTACGGGCCGATGCCGATGCTGACCTATGGCGTGACCGCGTTGGCGATAGTCTTCACTGACCTGTTGACCGGGGTGTTGATCGGTTTTGGCCTGACCCTGGTGAAGTTGGCGTGGGGCGCTTCGCGGCTGAAAGTCAGCCTGACCGACCTGCCGGCCGCAGGCGAAATGGAACTGCGCCTGGTGGGTGCCGCAACCTTCCTCAAGGTGCCGGCCCTGACCCAGGCGCTCGGCGGCATTCCGCCGGGCACCACGGTACACGTGCCGCTCAACCACTTGGGCTACATCGACCATGCCTGCCTGGAGTTGCTCGAGGAATGGGGGCGGGCCAACGCCGCCAAGGGGTCGAAGCTGGTGATCGAGTCGCGCGGCTTGAAGCGCCGGTTGGAAGGGCGCTTGCACACCAACGTGGGCGTCAGCCCGGCCTCGAAGATGGATGTGAAAGGCTGGAGTCGGGCGTAGAGGTCACCCTGTAGCCGCTGCCGCAGGCTGCGCAAGGCCCGCAGGGCCTCCAGCGATCTTGAGATATTGCGCGTCCTTCGGCCGCGATCGCAGCCTGCGGCAGCGGCTACAGGGCCGCTGCCCGTCGGCTTCAGGCCGCCGGTTGGTCGAGCTCCAGCTCCACGCCGAGCTGGCGCGACAGGCACGGCCAGCGCTTCCACGCGGCGTCGGTGTCGGGGCTGTTGAGCTTTTCGCGGTAGGCCTCGACCGACTCCAGGGCGAAGCTTTCTTCGTCGAGCAGGGTGTCGACGGCGTGGTGCACCGCTTCGTCCAGCTGGTTGGCGAAGGTTTCGCCGATCAACTGGTGGGCGATCAGGTTGGCGACCGTGGTATCCAGCGGGATCAGCGGCTGGCCGAAGTGCGTGATGTACAGGTCGTTGACCTCTTCCACCAGGCGATGGGCCAGGTAGGCCTCGTCCAGCAGGCCGTCCAGGCCTTCGTGGCCGGCCATGATGGCGGGCGGCTGGAGGAAGAACTGTTCGGCGATCTTCAGCACCGGCTTGATCTGCGACTCGATGCCGGCCTCGCGCGCCACCTGGTTGGCGGCGTCCAGCATGTCCGGGACCTGCTCGATATAAGCGGCGACAAAACGGGTCATCACCCCCTGGGCGTCCACTTCGGGGAGCTGGATGGCGGGGTGCAGGTGCGGCAATTGGGTTTCCAGCTGGCGGCGCAGATGGCCGGTGCCGGACTCATGTTGGTGGGCTCGTTGGATCTGCTCGCGCAATGCGGCGGTGTTCATGAATACTCCAGGAAACAAGGGCAATTAAATAGGGAAGACATAAGTTAGCCTGCTCACGAAAACGCTTAAGACGCATTTTTCATAATCACGTCACAGTTAGACGCCGAAGTTATATCGCTTGGCCACCATTGCTCCCCAATCCCTTTCCAGACGCGGCCTATAAGGCAGCGACAAACTGTTTCAGCAGATTTACGACCCCGCGTTGCGAGGTCGAAGTCGCTGTCTATACTCGGGTCTGTATGAAGTTAGCTGATGACGCCCAACTGCATGTGCAGCGAGGGCTCGGCGGTTTAAGTTCGTAGTCTAGGCAGCCGCTCCCTTGGCCGCAGGCGTTAAGCCTACGGGATAACAAGAACGATAAGGGGAACCCGCAATGATGCGACATCCACAAGTCTGGATGGGCCTCCTGTTGTGGTCGGTATTCAGCCAGGCGCAGGCTGCCTGGACCGTGAATATGGCGCCTGGAGCGACTGAAATCAGTCACGCGGTATTCGACCTGCACATGACCATCTTCTGGATCTGTGTAGTGATCGGCGTCATCGTCTTCGGCGCCATGTTCTGGTCGATGATCGTGCACCGCCGCTCCACCGGCCAGATCGCCGCCAGATTCCACGAAAGCACGACGGTAGAGATCCTCTGGACAGTGGTGCCGCTGCTGATCCTGGTGGCCATGGCCGTGCCCGCCACTGCGACCCTGATCAAGATGTACGATGCCAGCGAGCCGGACGTGGACATCCAGGTCACCGGCTACCAGTGGAAATGGCATTACAAATACCTGGGCCAGGACGTCGAGTTCTTCAGCAACCTGGCCACTCCCGCCGAGCAGATTCATAACAAGAGCGCCAAGGGCGAGCATTACCTGCTGGAAGTCGATCAGCCATTAGTGCTGCCGATCGGCGCCAAGGTGCGCTTTCTGGTGACCTCCGCCGACGTTATCCATTCCTGGTGGGTGCCAGCCTTCGCGGTCAAGCGCGATGCGATCCCCGGTTTCGTCAACGAAGCCTGGACCCGGGTCGACAAGCCCGGCCTGTATCGCGGCCAGTGCGCCGAGCTGTGCGGCAAGGACCACGGTTTCATGCCGATCGTGGTCGACGTGAAGACCCAGGCCGACTACGACACCTGGCTGGGCGAACGCAAGGCCGAGGCGCTCAAGCTCAAGGAACTGACCAGCAAGGAATGGACCCTCGAAGAGCTGGTGGCCCGTGGCGACAAGGTCTACCACACCACCTGCGTGGCCTGTCACCAGGCCGAAGGCCAGGGCCTGCCGCCGATGTTCCCGGCGCTCAAGGGCTCGAAGATCGCCACCGGTCCCAAGGAAGGTCACCTGAATCTGGTGTTCCACGGCAAGCCCGGCACCGCCATGGCGGCCTTCGGCAAGCAGCTGTCGGAAGTCGACCTGGCCGCGGTGATCACCTACGAACGCAACGCCTGGGGCAACAACAAAGGCGACATGGTGACGCCCAAGGATGTCCTGGCTCTGAAACAGGCGGAAAGCAAATGACCCGGTCTATTGCGTGTTCCCGCAACCGCTCGGGGCGTATCGCCCTCGATCGTCCAGCCCACCCGTTCACAGGAGACAGGTCATGAGCGCTGTGATCGACGACCACGGCCACGCCGGCCATGACGACCATGCCCATGGCCCGGCCAAGGGCCTGATGCGCTGGGTGCTGACCACCAACCACAAGGACATCGGCACCCTCTACCTGTGGTTCGCCTTCTGCATGTTCCTGCTCGGCGGCTCGTTCGCCATGGTGATCCGCGCCGAGCTGTTCCAGCCCGGGCTGCAGATCGTCGAGCCGGCGTTCTTCAACCAGATGACCACCATGCACGGCCTGGTGATGGTTTTCGGTGCGGTGATGCCGGCCTTCGTCGGGTTGGCCAACTGGATGGTGCCGCTGATGATCGGCGCGCCGGACATGGCCCTGCCGCGGATGAACAACTTCAGTTTCTGGCTGCTGCCGGCGGCGTTCCTGATGCTGGTCTCGACCCTGTTCATGCCCGGCGGCGGGCCCAACTTCGGCTGGACTTTCTACGCCCCGCTGTCGACCACCTACGCCCCGGAAAGCGTGACCTTCTTTATCTTCGCCATCCACCTGATGGGCATCAGCTCGATCATGGGCGCGATCAACGTGATCGCCACCATCCTCAACCTGCGCGCCCCCGGCATGACCCTGATGAAAATGCCGCTGTTCGTCTGGACCTGGCTGATCACCGCCTTCCTGCTGATCGCGGTGATGCCGGTGCTGGCCGGCTGCGTGACCATGATGCTGATGGACATCCATTTCGGCACCAGCTTCTTCAATGCCGCGGGCGGCGGCGACCCGGTCCTGTTCCAGCATGTGTTCTGGTTCTTCGGCCACCCCGAGGTGTACATCATGATCCTGCCGGCCTTCGGCGCCGTCAGCTCGATCATCCCGGCCTTCTCGCGCAAACCGCTGTTCGGCTACACCTCGATGGTCTACGCCACGGCGAGCATCGCCTTCCTGTCGTTCATCGTCTGGGCGCACCACATGTTCGTGGTCGGCATTCCGCTGGTGGGCGAGCTGTTCTTCATGTACGCGACGATGCTTATCGCGGTGCCGACCGGAGTGAAAGTCTTCAACTGGGTCAGCACCATGTGGCAGGGCTCGCTGACCTTCGAGACGCCGATGCTGTTCGCCGTGGCCTTCGTGATCCTGTTCACCATCGGCGGTTTCTCTGGGCTGATGCTGGCGATCGCGCCAGCGGACTTCCAGTACCAGGACACCTATTTCGTGGTCGCGCACTTCCACTATGTGCTGGTGCCGGGCGCGATCTTCGGCATCTTCGCCTCGGCCTATTACTGGCTGCCGAAGTGGACCGGGCACATGTACGACGAAACCCTGGGCAAGCTGCATTTCTGGCTGTCCTTCATCGGCATGAACATGGCGTTCTTCCCGATGCACTTCGTCGGCCTGGCGGGCATGCCGCGGCGGATTCCGGACTACAACCTGCAGTTCGCCGATTTCAACATGGTGTCGTCCATCGGCGCGTTCACCTTCGGTGCGACGCAGATCTTCTTCCTGTTCATCGTCATCAAGTGCATCCGCGGCGGCCCGCCTGCTCCGGCCAAGCCATGGGACGGCGCCGAAGGCCTGGAGTGGAGCGTGCCGTCGCCGGCGCCATACCACACCTTCACCACGCCGCCGGAAGTCAAATGAACAGCCTGACCCTTCTCCGCGGCTGTAGGCGCGAGCTTGCTCGCGATAGCCGCGCAGCGGCGATCCGTCAGCCAGCGCGGATTTTCGTCGGCGATTTTTTCGCGAGCAAGCTCGCTCCTACAGGGAGATGGAGTCATGGCTGAGGTCTCGTTGAAGAAACTGGTCACCCGGCTGCTGCTGGTGGTGGTGGCGATGTTCGTCTTCGGCTTTGCCCTGGTGCCGATCTACGACGTGATGTGCAAGGCGCTGGGCATCAACGGCAAGACCGGCGGGCAGTATTCCGGCGAGCAGCAGGTCGACGCCTCGCGCCAGGTGCGCGTGCAGTTCCTGTCGACCAACGCGATCGACATGGTCTGGGATTTCTACCCCAAGTCCGACGACATCGTGGTTCATCCAGGCGCGGTGAACGAGATGATCTTCATCGCCCGCAACCCCAGCGACCATCCGATGAGCGCCCAGGCGATCCCGAGCATTTCGCCGAGCAGCGCCGCGGTGTATTTCCACAAGACCGAATGTTTCTGCTTCACCCAGCAAGTGCTGCAGCCCGGTCAGCAGATCGAGATGCCGGTACGTTTCATCGTTGACCGCGACATGCCCAAGGATGTGAAGCACCTGACGCTGGCTTACACGCTGTTCGATATCACCGCGCGTCATCCACCGGTGGCCGTGAGCACCAATACCGGCGGTTAAGACAGTGCCCGATAAGGAGAACAATAAATGGCAACTCATGAGCATTATTACGTTCCCGCCCAGAGCAAGTGGCCGATCATCGCCACGCTGGGCATGTTCGTTACCGTGTTCGGCCTGGCCACCTGGTTCAACGATCTCAAGGCCGCGCGTCCGGAATCCCATGGCCCGCTGATTTTCTTCGTCGGCGGCCTGCTGCTGGCGTACATGCTGTTCGGCTGGTTCGGCGCGGTGATCAAGGAAAGCCGCGCCGGGTTGTACAGCGCCCAGTTGGATCGCTCGTTCCGCTGGGGCATGAGCTGGTTCATCTTTTCCGAAGTGATGTTCTTCATCGCCTTCTTCGGCGCGCTGTTCTACGTGCGCCACATCTCCGGCCCGGCGCTGGGCGGAGAAGGCAGCAAGGGCATCGCGCACATGCTCTGGCCGAACTTCGAGTTCGTCTGGCCGTTGCTCAACAACCCCGACTCCAAGCTGTTTCCGCCGCCCAAGGAAGTCATCAGCCCCTGGGGCCTGCCGCTGCTCAACACCGTGCTGCTGGTGAGTTCCAGCGTCACTGTGACCATCGCCCACCACGCCCTGAAGAAAGGCCATCGCGGCGCGCTGAAAATCTGGCTGGCGCTGACCGTGCTGCTGGGCTGCGCCTTTCTCGGTTTCCAGGCCGAGGAATACCTGCACGCCTACCACGAGCTGGGGCTGACCCTGGGCTCGGGCATCTACGGCGCCACCTTCTTCATGCTCACCGGCTTCCACGGCGCCCACGTGACCATCGGCACGCTGATCCTGTTCGTGATGCTGATGCGGATCATGAAGGGGCACTTCGATGCCGAGCACCAGTTCGGTTTCGAGGCGGCCAGCTGGTACTGGCACTTCGTCGATGTGGTGTGGATCGGTTTGTTCGTCTTCGTCTACGTGCTCTGAGCGCGGGGGTTACCAGGGGGCGTGCGACACCAGCTGGCCGCTGAAGAAGCCCCAGGCGATCAGGCCGACGGTGATCGCGGCCAGGCACACACGGATGGTCAGCGAGGTGAGCAGGCGCCGGGAGCTGCTGTCGTCCTTGACCAGAAAGAACAGGCCGCTGAACAGGCTGACGAGCGTGGCGATCAACATCAGGACGATGGCCGCTTTAAGCATGGTGGGCTCCGGGGGAAACGCGATGCGCTTGAGTATAGCCAGTCGATCTCGCCACTTTCTGGCGTTGCCATGAACGGATTTCGCCCGGGCGTGCTGCCGACCCTGGTGGTGCTGACGCTGCTGCCGGTGCTGGTGGCGCTGGGTTTCTGGCAGCTGGGCCGCGGCGAGCAGAAGCGCGAGCTGCTGGCCAGCTACGCCGAACGCCGGGCTGCCGAGCCGCTGAGCGTGGAGCAATTGCAGGCCGCCGCCGACCCGGCGTTTCGCCGGGTGCGGCTGCACGGCCAACTCGATGCGGCCCATAGCCTGCTGCTGGACAACCGCCTGCACGACGGCAAGGTTGGGGTCGAGCTGCTGCAACCCTTTCTCGACCAGGCCAGCGGCCAGTGGCTGCTGCTCAATCGCGGCTGGCTGCCCTGGCCGGACCGGCGCACGCCGCCGGCGTTCAGCACTCCGGAACAGGCGCTGGACCTCGACGCCTGGGTCTACGTCGCCCCCGGCGCGGCCTTCCAGTTGCATGCCGACCCGGCGAACGCCCAGTGGCCGCGGCTGGTGACCGCGGTCGCCCCGATCAAGCTGTGGAGCGAGCTGGGGCGCGCCGGCTTTGCCTACGAGCTGCGCCAGGAGCGCGGCCCGGGTGCCTACATGACCGAATGGCCGGTGGTGGCCATGGGGCCGGAAAAACACCTGGGCTATGCCGTGCAGTGGTTCGCCATGGCGCTGGCCCTGTGCGCTTTGTACCTCTATCTCGGATGGCATAACGCAAGGGAGAAAAACCATGGGAGCGGCCATGAATCCACCCAACATTTCTGAGGCTCCGGCGCCCGCTGATCGGCGCCGTGGGCGCTGGCAGCTGCTGCTGATCGTCGCGGTGGTGATCGGCCCGATGATCCTCGCCACCGGCATGTACAAGTTGCAGTTCTGGGTGCCGGACAGCCGCAGCTACCACGGCGAGATGATCGGCAACGGCCAGGGCCGCGCCGACATCGGCGTACAGGCCGACGAGACGCGCTGGCAGATCCTGGTCACCGCGCCTCGCGATTGCGCCGTGGATTGCCAGCAGCTGGTGTACCTGGCGCGGCAGATCCAGATCGCCCTGGGCCGCGACGCCTCGCGGGCCAGCCATGCCCTGGCCGCCGCCCAGCCGCTGAGCGACGAATACGCCGCTCGGTTGCAACGCGAGTACCCGCAGTTGCAACGCTACCCGCTGGACCCGGCGGCCTTCGCCAAGGGCGCCAACGACCAGGGCGCGCCGCAGCTGTGGATCGTCGACCCGCACGGCAACCTGGTGCTGCGCTACGACGCTCGGGTCAAGGGCAAGGACTTGCTCAACGACCTGCGCCACCTGCTGAAACTGTCGAACATCGGATAGGGGCACCGTCATGGCCAAACCCGGATTTCGCCTCGCCCTGTTCGCCACCTTGCTGGCGCTGATCGTGGTGCTGCTCGGCGCCTACACCCGGCTGACCCACGCCGGCCTCGGCTGCCCGGACTGGCCGGGTTGCTACGGCTTTATCAGCGTGCCGAAAAGCGAAGCCCAACTGGCCCATGCCGAACTGCATTTTCCCGACACCCCGGTGGAAGCCCACAAGGGCTGGAACGAGATGATCCACCGCTATTTCGCCGGCACCCTGGGCCTGTTGATCGTGCTGTTGGCGGCCCGTTCCTGGAGCCATCGGCACCACCCGGGGCAGCCGCTGAAGCTGCCGCTGTTCCTGTTGTCGGTGGTGTTCGCCCAGGCCTTGTTCGGCATGTGGACGGTGACCCTCAAGCTGTGGCCGCAGGTGGTCACCGCGCACCTGCTGGGCGGCTTCGCCACCTTGAGCCTGCTGTTCTTGCTGACGCTGCGGCTGTCCGGAGTCCTGCCGGCGCTGGTGGTACCGCGGCGCCTGCAATACTGGGCCACGGCGGCGCTGGTGCTGGTGATCGGGCAGATCGCCCTCGGCGGCTGGGTCAGTTCCAACTACGCGGCGGTGGCCTGCATCGACCTGCCGACTTGCCACGGCCAATGGTGGCCGGCGGCGGATTTCGCCAACGGCTTCCACCTGACCCAGCACATCGGCCCCAACTACCTGGGCGGGCAGCTCGACAGCGATGCGCGCACCGCCATCCACCTGACCCATCGCATCGGCGCGCTGCTGGTGACCCTGGTGCTGCTCGGCCTGGCCTGGCAACTGAAACACGTGGGCATGACCCGCCTCGCCGGGCTGGTGCTGGTGGCGCTGGCGGCGCAAGTCGGCCTGGGCATCAGCAATGTGCTGTTCCATCTGCCGCTGCCGGTGGCCGTGGCGCACAACGCCGGCGGCGCGGCGCTGCTGCTGACCATGGTGCTGGTCAACTATCACGCCCGCACCAGCCTGGTCCGTGCTCGTTCGCACCTGCCGCTGGGCTGGCGCCTGAGCCCGCGCAGGCATGCGGCCGGGCCCATCACCATTAAAGGAGAAATGCCATGGCGACTCTGATCGGCGAACGTCACGCCCAGGCGATCTGGCGTGACTACCTGGAGCTGACCAAACCCAAGGTGGTGGTGCTGATGCTCATCACCTCGCTGGTGGGCATGTTCCTCGCTACCCGCGCCGGGGTGCCGTGGACGGTGCTGGTGTTCGGCAACCTGGGCATCGCCCTGTGCGCGGGCGCGGCCGCGGCGGTGAACCATGTGGTGGACCGGCGGATCGACGCGGTCATGGCGCGCACCCACAAGCGCCCGCTGGCCGAAGGCCGGGTCTCGCCGCTGGCGGCGCTGGCGTTCGCCCTGCTGCTGGCCATCGCCGGGCAGGCCTTGCTGTTGGCCTTCACCAACCCGGCGACCGCCTGGCTGACCCTGGCGTCGCTGCTCGGTTATGCGGTGATCTACACCGGTTTCCTCAAGCGCGCGACGCCGCAGAACATTGTCATCGGCGGCCTGGCCGGCGCCGCGCCGCCGCTGTTGGGCTGGGTCGCGGTGACCGGGCATGTGACCGCCGAACCGCTGCTGCTGGTACTGATCATCTTCGCCTGGACCCCGCCGCATTTCTGGGCCCTGGCCATCCACCGCAAGGAGGAATACGCCAAGGCCGATATCCCGATGCTGCCGGTGACCCACGGCGAGCACTACACCAAGGTGCATATCCTGCTCTACACCTTCGCCCTGCTGGCGGTCAGCCTGCTGCCCTATGCGATCCACATGAGCGGCCTGCTCTACCTGATCTGTGCCCTGGGCCTGGGCGCGCGCTTTCTGCAATGGGCCTGGGTGCTGTACCGTGGCAGTCGGCCGCATGCGGCGATCGACACCTTCAAGTACTCTATTTATTACTTGTTCCTGCTGTTTATCGCCCTGCTCGTAGACCATTACCTATTGTTGAACCTATGACTCGAACTCAGAAAACCGTCTTTATTCTCGTGGCGCTGGTGGCCCTGGTGCTGGGGCTTACCGTCAACAAAGTGCTGAGCGGCAAGAACCAGGGCGACCCCACCGCGCTGATTGACGCCGGGATCATCCTGCTGCCGCAAAGCCGTAACCTGCCGGACGTGAAAATGACCGACCAGGAAGGCCAGCCGGTGGTGCTCGACGAACTCAAGGGCAAGTGGAGCCTGCTGTTCTTCGGCTACACCTTCTGCCCGGACATCTGCCCGACCACCCTCGCCCAGCTGCGCCAGATCAAGAGCGAACTGCCCAAGGAGGCGGTGGACCAGTTGCAGGTGGTGCTGGTCAGCGTCGACCCCAACCGCGACACGCCGCAGCAGCTGAAACAGTACCTGGGCTACTTCGACAAGGACTTCAAGGGCCTGACCGCGACCTCGGTGCAAGACGTGCAGAAACTCGCCAACGCGGTGAGCATCCCGTTCATCCCGGCCGATACCAGCAAGCCCAACTACACCGTCGACCACAGCGGCAACCTCGCGGTGATCGGCCCGGACGGCACCCAGCGCGGCTTCATCCGCGCCCCGCTGAACAACCAGAAGCTGGTGGCCCAGCTGCCGGTGATGCTGCAGCGTAAATAACGACCTCTTTGTAGGAGCGAGCTTGCTCGCGAAAAGATCGTCGACGATGACGCCGTATAGCGAGATGAATCACCGCTTTGCGGCTATTGCGAGCAAGCTCGCTCCTACAGGTGATGGATCAGATTCCTGTAGCCGCTGCCGCAGGCTGCGATCGGGCGCGAAGCGACCGTAAACCAGGCGACCGCGTTCTGCCCTACGCACCGCGTTGGCAGGTTTATCGCTTGCGGCAGCGGCTATAGGGCGGGTGGAAACTGAAACGAAACGGGGCGCCCTGAGGCGCCCCGTTTGTATGGGTGCGATCGATCAGAACGCCGGCACTACCGCGCCCTGGTACTTCTCGAGAATGAATTGCTTCACTTCCTGGCTGTGCAGGGCGGCCACCAGTTTCTTCATGGCGTCCGAGTCCTTGTCGTCAGGACGGGCCACCAGGATGTTCACGTAAGGCGAGTCCTTGCCTTCGATCACCAGGGCGTCCTTGGCCGGGTCCAGCTTGGCCTCCAGGGCGTAGTTGGTGTTGATCAGCGCCAGGTCGACCTGGGTCAGCACGCGCGGGATGGTCGCGGCTTCCAGTTCGCGGAATTTCAGGTCCTTGGCGTTCTCGGTGATGTCCTTGACCGTGGACAGGATGTTGTTGGCGTCCTTGAGCTTGATCACCCCGGCCTTGGCCAGCAGGAGCAAGGCACGGCCGCCGTTGGTGGCGTCGTTGGGGATCACCACGGTGGCGCCGCCCGGCAGTTCTTCGAGCTTCTTGAACTTGTTGGAGTAGGCGCCCAGCGGCTCCAGGTGCACGCCGGCGACGCTCACCAGGTGAGTGCCCTTGGCCTTGTTGAACTCATCCAGGTACGGCTGGTGCTGGAAGAAGTTGGCGTCCAGGCGCTTTTCGGCGACTTGCACGTTCGGCTGGATGTAGTCGGTGAAGACCTTGACCTTCAGGTCCACGCCTTCCTTGGCCAGCGCCGGCTTCACGAATTCGAGGATCTCGGCGTGAGGCACCGGAGTGGCGGCCACGGTCAGGGTGTCAGCGGCGTGCGCGGAAAACGCGGCAACGGCGGCGAAAGCGACGAGTAGTTTTTTCATCCAGCTAGCTCCTTGTGAGGCGCCCGGTGCCGGACGCCCGCCGGCCAGGGCCGACTTATTTTCGGGAAAAGTGCACCACCAGCTTGTCGCCGACGGTTTGCAGAACTTGAACCAGCACCAGCAACAGCACCACGGTCACCACCATCACATCGGTCTGGAAACGCTGGTAGCCGAAGCGGATCGCCAGGTCGCCGAGACCGCCCGCGCCCACTACGCCCGCCATGGCGGTGTAGGAAACAAGGGTAATCGCCGTCACGGTAATGGCCGCGAAAATGCCCGGACGGGCTTCCGGCAGCAAGGCATTGGTGATGATCTGCCGGGTGCTCGCGCCCATGGACTGGGTGGCCTCGATGATGCCGCGGTCCACTTCGCGCAGGGCGGTTTCCACCAGGCGGGCGAAGAACGGCGTGGCGCCGACCACCAGCGGCGGGATCGCCCCGGCGACGCCCAGCGAGGTGCCGGTGATCAGCACGGTGAACGGAATCATCACGATCAGCAGGATGATGAACGGCAGCGAGCGCAGGATATTCACCAGCAGCGACAGCAGGGCGTAGAGGCCCTTCTGCTCCAGCAACTGGCGCGGGCTGCAGAGGAACAGCAGCACACCCAGGGGCAGGCCCAGCAGCACGGTGAACAGCAGCGAGCCGCCGAGCATCAGCAGGGTGTCGCCGGTGGCCAGCCAGATTTCGTACCAGTCGATATTGGCGAAGAAACTTGTCAGCAGTTCCATTAGCGCAGCACCTCCATGTGGACATCCGCCGCGCTGAAGTGGGCGAACGCCGCCTCCATGTCGCCGCCGGTGATGGCCAGGGTCAGTTGCCCGTAAGGGACGTCTTTGATGCGGTCGATACGGCCGGCGAGGATGCTGTAGTCCACCCCGGTTTCGCGGGCCACGGTGCCCAGCAGCGGCGCGTAGGTGGCGTCGCCCTGGAAGGTCAGGCGCACGATGCGGCCCGGTACGTGGGCGAAGTCGTCGCGCTGTTCGCTTTCGTCGACCTGCTCGTCCTCCTGGACGAAACGCTTGGTGGTCGGGTGCTTGGGATGCAGGAACACCTCGGCCACCGAACCCTGTTCGACGATAGTCCCCGCGTCCATCACCGCCACCTGGTCGCAGACGCGACGGATCACGTCCATTTCATGGGTGATCAGCACGATGGTCAGTTTCAGCTCGCGGTTGATCTCGGCCAGCAGTTGCAGGACCGACGCGGTGGTTTGCGGGTCCAGGGCGCTGGTGGCCTCGTCGCACAGCAGGATCTTCGGCTGGGTCGCCAGGGCGCGGGCGATGCCGACGCGCTGTTTCTGCCCGCCGGACAGCTGGGCCGGGTACTTTTTCGCGTGATCGGACAGGCCGACCCGCGCCAGCAGCTCGGCGACGCGCCGGTCGATCTCGCCGCGCGACAGTTCGCCGGCCAGGGTCAGCGGCAGCGCGACGTTGTCGGCCACGGTCTTGGAGGCCAGCAGGTTGAAGTGCTGGAAGATCATCCCGACCTGCTGGCGGAAGCGGCGCAGGCCGTTGGCGTCCAGGGCGGTGACTTCTTCGTTGTCGACGATGATCTTTCCGCCGCTGGGGTTTTCCAGGCGGTTGATCAGGCGCAGCAGGGTGCTTTTACCCGCGCCGGAATGGCCGATCAGGCCGAAGACCTGGCCATTTTCGACCGTAAGACTGGTCGGATGCAGCGCGGGAATATCCTTACCGGCGACCCGGTAAGTTTTATGGACGTTTTGAAACTCGATCACGTAGCGAACCTTGTGGGGCGCGTTGGAAAAGGATCAGCGGTTAGCCGGGCGCGCATTTTAGCCTGTCCGTATAGAGGTTCTTAGCATTTATTTTGTATTCATCCTTCGATTTGGCAATAACGCGATCAAAGGTCATACACAAGGACGGGCTGGAAACGAGGAGGGGGATGGATATCGCGAGCAAGCTCGTTCCCACAGGACGACGGGGTCGTGCAGGAGCGAGCTTGCTCGCGATCAGCGTCATTGGATCTTGCGCGGGCTCAACACCATCTGGGCCGGGATGTGGCGCAGGATCTGCCGTTCGATCTGCAGGTCGAACTCGCCGTCGAGCTTCTTCACCCGCTTGCTCAGCAGGGTCTTCAGCCAAGGGAAGTCCTCGGTGCGCGGGGCCTGGATGCTCACGGCGCACTGATAATTCACCACATCGGCGGCGATCGCGTCGAGTTGCCGGCGCAGTTGCTTGATATCGGTGAGGTTCAGCGCAACGGTGGTGCTTTCGGCGGCCGGGTCGATCAGCTTGGCCGGCGGCCGGGCTTCGGCGGCCTTGAGCGCCGCTTCGGCTTTTTCCAACTCGGCTTTGCGGGCCTGGGTGATGGCGCCGTTGACGCCGCCGGTCAGGGCCGGTGCCTTGGGCATCAACGCACGGGCACGGCTCAGGGCGGTGGCGGCGGCATTGACGTCGCCCTTTTGCAGCACGATCTGGCTGCGCTGCAGATAGGCTTCGGCCAGCTGGCGCTGGTAAGGCTCCAACTGCGGGTCGTTGGGCGACTGGGCCTGCAAGGCGCTCAGCTGGTCTTCGGCGGTGGCCAGTTCGCTGCTGGCGATATTTTGTTGCAGCTGCGCGATGGCCGTGGCCCGGGCGTCCGGGACTTCGGCTGGCGGCGTGCTCTGGCAGGCGCCCAGCAGCAGGGAAAATGCGACAAGGAGCAGATAACGGGAGGCGAACGGCTTCATTCCTGCGACTCTCTAATTGCGCAAAAAGCGAGCAAGTCTACACCCCTCGACGGGGCAGAACAAAACTCAGCAGAAACAAGGCGGCGGCCGTGACCACAATCGACGGACCCGCCGGGGTGTCCTTGAACCACGACAACGCCAGCCCGCCGCAGACCGCGAGCATGCCCAGCAGGCTCGCGCCCAGGGCCATCTGCTCCGGGGAGCGGGCGTGACGCTGGGCCGCGGCGGCGGGAATGATCAGCAGCGAAGTGATCAGCAACACCCCGACGATTTTCATCGCGACCGCGATCACCACCGCGATCAGCAGCATCAACGCCAGGCGCAGCGAAGCCACCGGCAAACCTTCGACCTTGGCCAGCTCTTCGTGCACGGTGATCGCCAGCAGCGGTCGCCACAAGGCCACCAACAGCAGCAGGACCGCGGCGCTGCCGCCGAGAATCCACGCCAGGTCGCCGGGGCTGATCGCCAGCAGGTCGCCGAACAGATAGGCCATCAGGTCGATCCGCACGTCATGCATGAAGCTTAGTACCACCAGGCCGAGGGAGAGCGTGCTCGGGGCGAGAATCCCCAGCAGCGTGTCGGAAGCCAGCGGCTGGCGCTGTTGCAGGGTGACCAGCAGCACCGCCAGCAGCAGGCAGCCGACGGTCACCGCCACCGCCGGGCTGACATCCAACAGAAAACCCAGGGCCACGCCGAGCAGCGCGGCATGGGACAGGGTGTCGCCAAAGTAGGCCATGCGCCGCCAGACCACGAAGGAGCCCAGGGGACCAGCCACCAGCGCCAGGGCCAGGCCTGCGAGCAGGGCGTAGAGCAGAAAATCAGCCATGCTTGCAGCTATCTCCGTGAACATGAACGTGACCGGCCGCGGCCCCGGTGACTACCGAGCCGTGCAGGTCGTGGGCGTGGTCGTGATGGTGGTGGTAGATCGCCAGGCTGGGCGCGTTCTGGCCGAACAACTCGACGAACGCCGGGTCGCCGCTGACCTGTTCCGGGTGGCCGGAGCAGCAGACGTGGCGGTTGAGGCAGACCACCTGGTCGGTGGTACTCATGACCAGGTGCAGGTCGTGGGAAACCATCAGCACGCCGCAGCCATGGCGGTCGCGCAGGCGCGTGATCAGGCTGTACAGCTCGGCCTGGCCGGCCACGTCCACGCCTTGCACCGGCTCGTCGAGCACCAGCAGTTCCGGTTCGCGCAGCAGGGCACGGGCCAGCAGCACGCGCTGCATCTCGCCCCCGGAAATGCTTTGCACCGGGCTGTCGATCACCTGTTCGGCGCCGACTTCCTTCAGCGCGGCGAGTGCGGCCGCGCGGTCCACGCCTGGCACCAGGCGCAAAAAGCGCAGCACCGACAGCGGCAAGGTGGGGTCGACGTGCAGTTTCTGCGGCATGTAGCCGACCCGCAGTTTCGGCTTGCGCCAGACGCTGCCGCTGTCGGGCTTGAGCAGGCCGAGCACGGCGCGTACCAGGGTGGTCTTGCCGGCGCCGTTGGGCCCGATCAGGGTGACGATCTGCCCCGGCTCGACGCTGAGCTGGATATTGTCCAGCACGGCCTGCCCGGCAAAGGTCACCGCGACTTGATCGAGGCGGATCAAGGCTGTGCTCATCAAGCCCCCTGGCAGCCCGCGCAGAGGCCGATCACTTCGACGGTCTGGCCTTCGACGACAAAACCGACGTCGTGCGCGCTGCTGATGATCGCATCGCTGATGGATTTCTGTTCAAGCTCGATGGCGGCGTGGCACGCGCGGCAGATCAGGAACTGGCCCTGGTGCGCGTGCTCCGGGTGGTTGCAGCCGACGAAGGCGTTGAGCGAGGCGATGCGGTGCACCAGACCGTTTTCCAGGAGGAAATCCAGGGCGCGGTACACGGTTGGCGGCGCGGCGCGGCGGCCGTCCTGCTCGCTGAGCACGGCGAGGATGTCGTAGGCACCCAGCGGCTTGTGGCTTTGCCAGACCAGCTCCAGTACCCGCCGACGCAGGGCGGTCAGGCGCAGGCCTTGGCGTGCGCACAAGACATCGGCCTCGGACAGCGCGCTGTGCACGCAGTGAGAGTGGTCGTGGGGGCGACTGGCGAGGGGAGTTTTAGGCATGGGCGGCGACGATCATTGTGAGAGACGTTATTATGTTACCCGTTCTCGCCTCTTCGAGTGGTCATCGTGTCCCGACTTTTTACCCTTTTTGTCGCTTTTACCACCAGTTTGTTCGTGATCGGCTCGGCCCAGGCCGAAGTCCGGGTCCTGACCAGCATCAAGCCCCTGCAATTGATCGCCGCCGCCGTACAGGATGGCGTTGCCGTGCCCGAGGTATTGCTGCCGCCCGGTGCTTCGCCGCACAACTATGCGCTGCGCCCGTCCGACGTGCGCAAGGTGCAGTCGGTGGAGCTGCTGTACTGGATCGGCCCGGACATGGAAAGCTTCCTGCCGCGGGTCCTCAAGGGACGCACGCAGTCGTCGGTGGCGGTGCAGGACTTGCCGGGTTTGAAACTTCGCCGTTTCGCCGAAGATAACCACTCCCACGCCGAAGAAGCTGACGAGCACGACCACGATCACCGCCCAGGCAGCCTCGATGCCCACCTGTGGTTGTCGCCGGTCAACGCCCGGGTCATCGCCGACCGCATGGCGGCCGACCTCGCTGCGGCGGACCCGGCCAATGCCGCGCGTTACCAGAGCAACGCCCAGGCCTTCGACAAACGCCTGGATGCTCTGGACGCGCGCCTGAAAACCCGCCTGGCACCTATCGCCGGCAAGCCGTACTTCGTCTTCCACGAAGCCTTCGATTACTTTGAGGACGCCTATGGCCTCAAGCACGCGGGCGTGTTCAGCGTGGCGGCCGAGGTGCAGCCGGGGGCGCAGCACGTGGCGGCGATGCGCAAGCGCTTGCAGGAAGTCGGCAAGACCTGTGTGTTCAGCGAGCCGCCGCTGCGTCCGCGCCTGGCCGAAACCCTGGTGGCCGGGTTGCCGGTGAAGTTGGCCGAACTCGATGCGTTGGGTGGCTACACCCCGGCTAGCGCGCAGGGTTATGAGCAAGTCCTGGAAAAGCTGGGCAACGATCTGGCGGGCTGCCTGGAGTCGTTGTAACTGTCGCTGACGCTATCGCGGGCAAGCCTCGCTCCTACAGAGCAGCATTGAACCTGTAGGAGCGAGCTTGCTCGCGATGCTGTTAAAGGGCGAACGGCAACGGTGCGCTGACCTGCTGACGCTGGGCCAGGCGCAGTTGGAATTCCATCGGATCGTGAATCAGCACATCCTGCCCGGCGAACGACTCGGCGGCGATCAGGCGCGACAGCCAGAAGCGCACGCAGGCCACCCGCAGCATGGTCGGCCACAGCTCGGCTTCGGCCGCGGTAAACGGACGCAGCGCCGCATAGGCGCCCAGCAGCGCCCGGGCACGCGGGCCGTCGAGCAGGCCGTCGGCGTCGGAACACCAGTCGTTCAGGGCGATGGCCACGTCGTACAGCATCGGTCCGGAACAGGCGTTGTAGAAGTCGATCAACCCGGTCAGGTGCGTGCCTTCGAACATCGCGTTGTCGCGGAACAGGTCAGCGTGGATGTTGGCCCGCGGCAGCGCGAGGATTTTTGTCTTCTGCTCGGCGATTTCGTCCAGCGCCCGTTGCAGCAGGTCCCGCGCCTGGGCGTCGAGATGGGAGAGCATCTGCGCGCCCTCTTCCTGCATCCAGTCCAGCCCGCGATCGGTCTTGCGCTTGATCATGTTGTCCCGGGTGGCCAGGTGCAGATGGCCGAGCAGCTCACCGACCTGGGCGCAATGCTGGGCGTTGGCGTCCTTGATGTGCTTGCCGGCCAGGCGCGGTTGCAGCAGCGCCGGTTTGCCGGCCAGTTCGCGCAGGGCTACGCCGTCGGTGGTGCGCAGTGCGTAAGGCACTGGCAGGTCGGCGTCGTGGAGCACGTCCAGCAGTTCGATGAAGAACGGCATTTCCTGGACCGGGCCGCGTTCGACCAGGGTCAGGACGAACTCGCCCTGTTCCAGGCTGATGAAGAAATTGGTGTTTTCGCTACCAGCGGCAATCCCCTGGAAGTCAAGCAGGCGGCCGAGCCCGTAAGGGGCGAGAAAGGTTTCCAGCTCGGGCCGAGCCAGGGGGGTAAACACAGACATGGTTCAAAGCTGCCAGTACGAGGGCGCTGCTGTCGAGCCAGCGCCGAGTGAAGTTAGGAGCGGTTTACCACTCGAAAATTTTCCATGACGGAATCAGCATATCCGGCTGGTCCGAACGGATGAAGTTGCCATCGGAACCGTCGGCGCGCACCAGAAAGTAGGGTTTGCCGCCCTTCGGTGTGACCTTGATGGCGTACAGGAAACCGTTTTGCCGGTACTCCTGGATGGTCTTGTCGCCTTCCGTGCGAATGGTCACTTCCGGATCCGCCGACGGCGCATCCTCCGCCGCAATCACGGCCATCGGTACGATTGCAATCAGGCCGGCCAGCAGCAAGCGATTTAGTGTACGCATGATAACCTTGTCCCTTTGTCGTCAACGGTCCCGCTATTCTAGCGCCGGACCCGCCGAAAAGGTTGATCCTGCTCATGAGCCAAGCCCCCCTCGTCCTGGTGGACGGTTCGTCCTACCTGTACCGCGCCTTCCACGCGCTGCCACCTCTGACCACTTCCAAAGGCCTGCCGACCGGCGCGGTCAAGGGCGTGCTGAACATGCTCAAGAGCCTGCGCAAGCAGTACCCGGACAGCCCGTTCGCGGTGGTGTTCGACGCCAAGGGCGGAACCTTCCGCGACGACATGTACGCTGAGTACAAGGCCAACCGCCCGAGCATGCCCGACGATATGCGGGTGCAGATCGAGCCGCTGCACGCCAGCGTGATCGCCCTGGGTTTTCCGCTATTGTGCGTCGAAGGCGTCGAGGCGGACGATGTGATCGGCACCCTGGCCCGCAGCAGCGCCGCCGCCGACCGACCAGTGGTGATCTCCACCGGCGACAAGGACATGGCGCAGCTGGTGGATGGGCACATTACGCTGGTCAACACCATGTCCGGTAGCAGCATGGACGTGGAAGGCGTGAAGGAGAAATTCGGCGTCGCTCCCGAGCAGATCATCGATTACCTGGCGCTGATGGGCGACTCTTCCGACAACATTCCCGGCGTGCCGGGCATCGGTCCCAAGACGGCGTCCGGCCTGCTGGTCGGGGTGAACGGCGGCCTGAACGAGCTGTATGCGCAGCTCGATATCGTGCCGAGCCTGCCGATCCGCGGCGCCAAGACCCTGCCGGCCAAGCTCGAAGAGCACAAGGAAATGGCCTTCCTTTCCTATCAGCTGGCGACCATCAAGGTCGATGTGCCGCTGGACGTCGGCCTGGACGACCTGCACCTGGGCGAGCCGGATCGCGACAAGCTGGCCGAGCTGTACAGCCTGCTGGAGTTCAAGAGCTGGCTCGACGAGTTGCAGCGCGACGCCAAGCGCCTTGAGCTGAGCGCCGCCGAGGTAGCCGAGCCGGCGGGTGACCTGTTCGCGGTCGTCGAAGCCGAGGCAGTGGCGCCGGAAGTGATCGAGGCGCGGTACGAAACCATCCTCGACCAGGCGCGTTTCGACGTCTGGCTGGAGAAACTGCGCAACGCCAAGCTGTTCGCCTTCGATACCGAAACCACCGGCATCGACGCGCAGCAGGCGCAGCTCGTGGGGTTGTCCTTCGCCGTGCAGGCCCACGAAGCGGCTTATGTTCCGCTGACCCACTCCTACATCGGCGCGCCGGAGCAGTTGGATCGCGATAGCGTGCTACGGGCGCTGAAGCCGCTGCTGGAAGACCCGGACAAACTCAAGGTCGGCCAGCACGCCAAATTCGACATGAACATCCTGGCCAACTGCGCCATTGGCGGCGATCAAGCCAACGGCATCACGGTGCGCGGCGTGGCCTTCGATACCATGCTCGAATCCTATGTGCTCAATTCCACGGCCACCCGCCACGACATGGACAGCCTGGCGCAGAAGTACCTGGACCACACCACCGTGAGTTTCCAGGACATCGCCGGCAAGGGCGCCAAGCAGCTGACGTTCGACCAGATCGCTCTCGAACAGGCCGGGCCTTATGCCGCCGAGGACGCCGACGTGACCCTGCGCCTGCATCAGGTGTTGCATGCCAAGCTGGCTGCGATCCCGAGCCTGGCCTGCGTGCTCAGCGACATCGAAATGCCGGTGGTGCCGGTGCTGGCGCGGATCGAGCGCCAGGGCGCGCTGGTCGATGCCGACCTGCTGGGCGTGCAGAGCATCGAGCTGGGCGACAAGATGGTGGCGCTGGAGCGTGAAGCCTTCGAGATCGCCGGCGAAGAATTCAACCTGGGCTCGCCCAAGCAGTTGGGGGGGATTCTCTACGAGAAGCTCGGCCTGCCGGTGTTGAAGAAGACCGCCAAAGGCCAGCCGTCCACCGCCGAAGAGGTGCTGGCCAAGCTGGCCGAGGACGACTACCCGCTGCCCAAGGTACTGATGCAGTACCGCTCCATGAGCAAGCTCAAGAGCACCTACACCGATCGTCTGCCAGAGCAGATCAACCCGCGTACCGGGCGCATCCACACCTCCTATCACCAGGCGGTGGCGTCGACCGGGCGCTTGTCCTCCAGCGATCCGAACCTGCAGAACATTCCGGTGCGTACCGCCGAAGGTCGGCGCATCCGCCAGGCCTTTATCGCGCCGCCCGGCTACAAGCTGCTGGCGGCGGACTATTCGCAGATCGAGCTGCGGATCATGGCGCACCTGTCCCGCGACGAAGGCTTGATGAATGCCTTCCGCAATAACCTCGACGTGCACACCGCCACGGCGGCCGAAGTGTTCAAGGTCGAGCTCAAGGACGTCAGTTCCGAGCAGCGCCGTAGTGCCAAGGCGATCAACTTCGGCCTGATCTATGGCATGGGCGCGCAGAAGCTCGGCAAGGACATCGGCGTCGATACCAAGACCGCCAAGGCTTATATCGACACCTACTTTGCTCGTTACCCCGGTGTGCGCGAATACATGGACCGCACCCGCGCCCAGGCCGCAGACCAGGGCTATGTGGAAACCCTGTTCGGGCGTCGCTTGTACCTGCCGGAGATCAACTCCAACAAGCCGCAGGAGCGCGCCGGCGCCGAGCGTACGGCGATCAACGCGCCGATGCAGGGCACCGCGGCCGACATCATCAAGAAAGCCATGGTGGCGGTGGACAACTGGCTGGAGAGCTCGGGCCTGGACGCCAAAGTCATCCTGCAAGTACACGACGAACTGGTGCTGGAAGTGCGCGAGGACCTGGTGGACCAGGTGCGCAACGAGATTCGCGACTACATGAGCAAGGCCGCGACCCTGGACGTGCCGCTGCTGGTCGAAGTCGGGGTGGGCAGCAACTGGGACGAGGCCCACTAAGGAGAAATTACTGTCGTTTTGCCGCGGCATGGTGTCGCGGCAAAAGCTGGCGAAGGGCTATTAGCACGGAAACTTTCATCGGCTATTGCCAATAGTTTTTGCAACCCGCCGGAACTTAATCGGTCCAAGCCCACTCAGAGTTACTGAATGGCTGGTGAAGCCCTTCGATGCTCCTATGTTGTGTTAAGTGTTGGCAGATATCTGGACCCCGCCCTAGCGGTCCGGAACTTGGACCCCGAACTTCCCCTCCCCATACGAAGTCCGGGGTTTTTTTTGCCCCAAAACTGCCTGTGATGCGTTCATGCTGCGTTAAAAACCGGCGGGAAATGCTCATTTAGGTCCCTAAACTCCGCTTTCCCGCCGGTTTTTGCCTTGCCTGACCGCACCACAGACAGTTTTATGCGTGCCTCTCTCAGGCTTCGGTTTCCGCGTCTTTGTTTGCCAGTTCCATCCAGCCGGCCAGGACGGTGTAGGCCTCTTCCAGGCCCATGCGCTTGGGGGCCGAGAATAGTTGAATGGTGACGTTGTCGCCCCAGCCTTTGCGGATCTGCGACTGCACTTTGAGCAAGGTGTTCTTGGCCGCGCCGTAGGTCAGTTTGTCGGCCTTGGTCAAAAGGACGTGCATCGGCATGCCGCTGGCAACAGCCCAGTCGAGCATCAGCAGGTCGAAATCGGTCATCGGATGGCGGATGTCCATCATCAGGATCAACCCTTTCAAACTCTCGCGGCTGCCCAGGTAAGCCTCCAGGTGACGCTGCCAGTGTTGCTTGAGCGGGATCGGTACTTTTGCATAACCGTAGCCCGGCAGGTCGACCAGTCGGCGATCGTCGTCTAGCTTGAAGAAATTCAACAGCTGCGTGCGGCCCGGGGTTTTCGAGGTGCGTGCCAGGCTGGCATGGGTCAGGGTATTCAGGGCGCTGGACTTACCGGCGTTGGAACGCCCGGCGAAGGCCACTTCAAAGCCTTCGTCATCAGGGCATTGATCGACTTTGGCGGCGCTGAGCATGAAAGTGGACTGTTGGCACAGACCAAGAATGGGGTTTTTCAGTTGCATGGGATTTCCGATAGGGGCGGTGCCGGGAGTGGACGCGGCGAGCGGTGTCGTTTCCGTTTCAGTGACGCCAGTATATAATGCCGCAGATTTTGTGTGCGCTTTGTCCCAGCGTAGGATGAAGTTCACGAGAGCGATAGACCTTGATTGCGCATTAGAACGCAGCACGCTCTCAACCCTGAAAAGGTCGTTTTATGACGAAATGGCTGCTAGCTCCCGGTCTCTTGATACCGCTTTACAGCGCTCAGGCTACACAGGATCCGGAAGCTGTGTACAACCGTGTTTGTGGGGCCTGTCATTCCGGCCAACTACCAACGGCCCCCCGCAAGGGAGACCAGGGAGCTTGGGCGCCGAGACTGGCGCAAGGTATGGAGACGCTGGTGCAACACGTGACCCAGGGTTTCAAGGCGATGCCGCCGCGTGGTTTGTGCATGGACTGCAGTGCCGAGGATTACCAAGCCATCATCCTTTGGATGAGCGAGTGATCCCGGTCCATAACTCTTAACCCTTAGCCGTAGTTGGATTAGCTGATGAACAAATTACTCGTGAGTCTGCTGTTGACCTTGGGCATCACAGGTGTCGCCCATGCTGCAGGCGACGCTGCTGCCGGTCAGGCGAAAGCCGCAGTATGTGGCGCTTGCCACGGTCCGGATGGGAACAGCATGGCGCCTAACTTTCCAAAGCTGGCGGGTCAGGGTGAGCGTTACCTGAACAAGCAGTTGCACGACATCAAGTCCGGCAAGCGCCAGGTATTGGAAATGACCGGCTTGCTGACCAACCTGAGCGATCAGGACCTGGCCGACCTCTCCGCCTATTTCGCCAGCCAGAAAGGCAGCGTCGGCGCGGCAGACCCGAAAGTCGTGGCGCGCGGCGAAGAGTTGTTCCGTGGTGGCAAGCTGGATCAAGGCATGCCTTCCTGCACCGGTTGCCACTCGCCAAGCGGTACGGGTAACGCCGCTGCCGGCTTCCCGCACCTGGGCGGCCAACACGCCCAGTACGTTGCCAAGCAGTTGACCGACTTCCGCGAAGGCAACCGCACCAACGACGGCGACAGCATGATCATGCGCAGCATCGCCGCCAAGCTGAGCAACAAGGACATCGAAGCCGTATCCAGCTACATCCAGGGCCTGCACTGAGGCCGGCAATCATGTTGCGAAAGGGTCTGTCCCGCGCAACGTTAATGATTGATTAATCTGTCGATGAAAGCATAAAGGGTGGCCCAGGCCGCCCTTTTTTATGGCGTCTGCCGCTACACTAGCGAACTCAAGCCCGCCATGACCTGTCTGTCGACAGGCCGCGCGAGGCGACCTACTTGTCCAGGAGTAAAGCATGCGTAATCTGATTCTCAGCGCCGCTCTCGTCACCGCCAGCCTGTTTGGCGTGACCGCTCAAGCCGCCGAGCCCCTTGAAGCCGGTAAACAATACGTTGAGCTGAGCAGCGCCGTTCCGGTTGCGGTGCCTGGCAAGATCGAAGTGGTCGAGCTGTTCTGGTATGGCTGCCCTCACTGCTACGCCTTCGAGCCGACCATCAACCCATGGGTTGAGAAGCTGCCGGCCGACGTCAACTTCGTGCGTATCCCGGCCATGTTCGGCGGTATCTGGAACGTGCACGGCCAACTGTTCATCACCCTGGAAACCATGGGAGTCGAGCACAAGGTCCACAAAGCGGTATTCGAAGCCATCCACGGCGGCAAGAAACTCGCGTCCCCAGAAGAAATGGCCGAGTTCCTGGCCGGCGAAGGCGTCGACAAGGACAAGTTCCTGAGCACCTACAATTCGTTCGCCGTCAAAGGCAAGGTCGAGGAAGCGAAGAAGAAGGCCCAGGCTTATCAGATCTCCGGCGTACCGACCATGGTCGTCAACGGCAAGTACCGCTTCGACCTGGGTACCGCTGGTGGTCCTGAAGGTGCCCTGAGCGTTGCCGACCAGCTGATCGCCAAAGAGCGAGCGGCCAAGTAAGCGAGCCCCTGCCATGCGACGTTGGGGTACGGAGCGCATCGTTGGCCTGCATGATCCGCGGGTCAACGAGCATCATGTAGCATCCTCCGGCCTGCCGGCAGACAGCCGTCTGCGGCTGCTCAGTTTCAATATCCAGGTCGGTATCAGTACCGAACGTTATCGGCATTACCTGACCCGTGGCTGGCAGCACCTGCTGCCGCACAACGGGCGCGCCGACAATCTGCAAAAGATCGGCGATCTGCTGGGCGACTTCGACCTCGTCGCCCTGCAGGAGGCCGATGGCGGCAGCCTGCGCTCGGGCTACGTCAACCAGGTCGAACACCTGGCCCAGCTCGGCGCCTTCCCCTACTGGTATCAACAGCTCAATCGCAACCTTGGCCGCCTGGCCCAGCACAGTAATGGCGTGCTCAGCCGCCTGCGTCCCTGGGCGATCGAAGATCATCCGTTGCCAGGCCCCAAGGGCCGCGGGGCGATCCTCGTGCGCTTCGGCGACGGGCCCGAGGCACTGGTGGTGGTGATGATGCACCTGGCCCTGGGCGCGCGTACCCGCACCCGGCAACTGGCGTATATCCGCGAGATGATCGGCGGCTACAAGCACCAGGTGCTGATGGGCGACATGAATACCCATGCCAGCGACCTGCTGGAACATTCGCCGTTGCGCGACCTCGGTTTGCTGGCTCCGCAACTGGAAGCGACGTTTCCCAGCTGGCGCCCGCAACGCTGTCTTGATCATATTTTGCTCAGCCCCAGCCTGACGCTGGAACGGGTCGAGGTTCTGGCCCAACCGATTTCCGATCACCTGCCGGTCGCGGTAGAGATTCGTCTGCCGGGTTCGCTCACGGCCGATGCATTGCCCGCGTTGAGTCCTGCCCCTCGCGGATCCCATGAATGAGCGACGACGCCCAGCGCTGGAAAGAGAAATACCTCAAGAGTATCGAGCAACAGGAAAAGCTCGAGCGGCGCTGGAACGCTCGTCTCGACCTGCTTCGCCGTGGCCTGGTGCGCAGTACGCTGGCGGCCGAGGGCACTGACCGGGCTGTCGACCAGTGCATGAAGGAAATGCGCGAGGTGGTGCGCAGCGACGATATGGACGCGGCCCTGGCCGCCCTGCTGCCGCGCCTGGAAAAAGCCGTGCTGGACTCCGAGCAGCGCCGCGAAACCCGTGTCGAGCAAATGAGCACTGCGCTGACCTCGCTGGTCAGCCAGTTGCAGAAGTTGCCGTTGCCGCGCGAGGTCAGTCGGCCACTGAAAAGTTTTGCCAAGCAGTTGGACGGTCGCGTTGGCCAAGCCCGCGAGATTCCGCTATTGCTGAGTGAGTTGAGCGGCCTGCAGAACAAGGCGCTGAGCCAGCTGGAAAGCCCCACGGAACCGAACCGCCCAGGCTTGCTGCAACGTCTGTTCGGCGGTCGCGAGGGTGACGACGCGTCGGCATCGATCGACGCCGAGCTGCCGGTGGCGGCGCCGAGCCCGGCTCCGGTTCAGCCGCCGCCCGCTGTTGAACCGGCTCCGGTGGCCGCGCCAGCATCCCGTAGCGAGGCTGCGCCCGTGCGCCCGCCCGCGGAGCCGTTACCGGCGTCCGCGCCGGTGCAGGAGAAAGCCGCTGCTGTTGTCAGTCAGCGGCTCGAACCGCAGCCGGAAGCCGTTCCTGAGAAGTCTGCCGCTGCCCAGGTCGCAACCTATGTACAGCCGGTATTGGAACGCGAAGAAGCTATCGCTGAGCCGACGCAGCAGGCCCCAGATTCGCCAGCACCAGCACCAGCACCAGCACCAGCACCAGCACCAGCACCGACAGCCGTCTCCGAGCCTGTCGAGGCCTTGCCGCCCACCGTTGTGGAAGCAGCGTCCGTCGCCGCCCCTTCCAACCCGGACGAGTGGGTCGTCGTTGCCCCCACCGAGATGGCCCCGGCGCCGGTGTTGCTGGACCGCCTGCCGTTGCCGGCGGCCATGGCCGAGGCGTTGGCGGCGATCAATCCGCAGCAGGTCGGGGATGTGCTGTATGCCCTGCCCGACTCGCCGGAGCCGTCCTACAGCTCGGTGGCCAAGCATATCGAGCACACCCTGCTCGGCCTGCTGGACGACCTGAGTTTGCCGGAACGGCATCGGCCGCAAGCCGAGTCGATGCGCGATCGATTGCAACATGGGTTGAACTGGTATGAATTGCTGCCGATCCTCGACGATCTGGCGGTGTTGATGCTGGCAATCACCGACAGCGGCCAGCATGAGTTCGAGGCTTATCTCAAGCAACTCAATGAGCGCCTGGAATCGTTCCAGAGCAACCTGCAGGCCGCCAGCGAGGGTCACGCCGACAGCCATTCGGCGGCGCGGGAGATGGATACGCAAATCCGCGAACAGGTCGATGGCCTGCAAAGCAGCATGCAGGAGGCGGCCGACCTGGACGATCTCAAGCAGGTGCTGGAAAGCCACCTGGAAGGCCTGCTTGGCACCATGGACCTGCACCAGAAGCAGCGTGACGAACGCGAGAAGGAAGTGGCCGGCCGTCTGCAGAGCCTGGTCGAGCGTGTGTCGAGCATGGAACAGGAAGCCCAGGGCTACCGCGAGCATTTGGAAGAGCAGCGGCAGAAAGCGCTGATCGATCCCCTGACCGGCCTGCCCAATCGCGCGGCCTGGAGTGAGCGCCTGGAGCAGGAAGTGGCCCAGTGGCAGCAGCATGGCAACACTTTGCTGCTGGCGATGCTCGACCTCGATCACTTCAAGAGCATCAACGACAACTATGGCCACCTGGCCGGCGACAAGGTGCTGAAGATCATTGCCGGGGTGCTGCGCAAGCGCCTGCGCGGCAGCGATTTCATTGCGCGTTTCGGCGGTGAAGAGTTTGTCCTGCTGATGCCCGATACCGCATGGCCCGTCGGGGCGCGTCTGGCGGAAACGCTGCGGGCGGCGATCGAGGCCTGTCCGTTCCACTTCAAGGGCGAGCGCGTGACGATCACCATGTCCATCGGCATGGCTGCGTTCAAGCCGGGAGAACGCAGCGAACTGGTGCTTAAAAGAGCCGATCAGGCGCTTTACCGGGCCAAGGATGCCGGGCGTAACCGGGTGGAACTGGGCTGACGGCTATTTTGTTCCATTTTTGTACAAACCGGTGCTTTTGCCGGTTTTCCGCGAAGGCAGTACGTTACACTGTTGCATTATTTTCTCCAGCGTACTGCCCTCCGCCATGAAAGCTCTTGTCCTCGGCCTGTCCCTTCTATTGCTCGCCGGCTGCGCCAGCGGCCCGCGTATCGACACCAGCCACCCTTCGGTCAACTTCGACCAACGGGTGCAATTCGTGGTGGTGCACTACACCTCGGCCTCGATGGAGCGCTCCCTGCAACTGCTGACCCACGGTCAGGTCAGCAGCCATTACCTGATCGGCGACGACAAGGCCGGGACCATCTACAAACTGGTGGACGAGCAATACCGCGCCTGGCACGCCGGCGAGAGCCAGTGGCAAGGCCGTACCTGGCTGAACTCCAGCTCCATCGGCATTGAAATCGTCAACCCGGGCTTTCGCGACCTGCCGACCGGCCGTGTCTGGTATCCCTACAGCGAGGCGCAGATCCAGAACCTGATCGTGTTGCTCAAGGACATCAGCAAGCGCAACAACATCGAGCCACGGCACATCATCGGCCACAGCGATATCGCCCCGCTGCGCAAGCTCGACCCGGGCCCGTTGTTTCCCTGGAAGCGCCTGGCCGACGCCGGCCTGGGCCTGTGGCCGAACGCCCAGGCAGTGGCGCGTCAGCAAGCGTTCTTTGCCGCATCGCTGCCGAGCATTGCCTGGTTCCAGCAAGAGCTGGCTCGCCTGGGTTATGAGACGCCGCAAACTGGCGAACTGGACGTGGCGACCCGGCACGTGTTGGCCGCGTTCCAGATGCACTATCGGCCGTCGCGTTTCGATGGTCAGCCGGACGCGCAAAGCGCGGCGATCCTGCAGGTTCTCAACCAGACAAAATAATGACGCCCGCCCGACGGTCAGGGCTTTTTCTCAATCAGTAGCTATAACTCATTGGTAACCTTCGGATATCCAATGATGCCGGCCGCTCGCGAACCCCTACGCAGTTGGTTCTATCGCCCCTGGCTGTTGGCGATGTGCGCGGCTGCGTTGAGCGCGGTCCTGCTGCTGGCGGCGAGCCTGGGCATCGCGATGCACGAGGTGCAACTGCGCGAAAGCGAGCAGATGAATGCCCAGGGCGAACGTTTCCTCGAGCGCCTGGAGCAGCTGTTCGGCCAGTTGCGCGAGGGGTTGGACGTACTCGAGGCGCAACCCCTGCGCGAATGCAGCGCCGACATGATCATGGCCCTGCAGCAGATCAGCTTCAGCTATCGCTTCATTTATGAAGCAGCCTACATCGATGCGTTCCAGGCCTGCACCAACTGGCCGCGCCAGGACAATCTGGCCATGGTGCGGCCGCCGGATATCCGTGGCCCGACCTACAGCTACTGGCTGAACACCTCCGAGGAGCCCGACGAGAACCGCGCCGTGCTGATGCTCGGGCGCGGCAATTTCCGGGTGGCGACGTCTCGCGGGCACCTGACGGATATGGTCGACCTGCCGGACAACAGCAGCCTGATGGTGGTGCTCGACCATGGCACGCGGGCCATCCCGGTGCTGGGGCCGGCGCTGGCCTGGCCGCCCGCCTGGCCCTGGCCGCCGAGCGGTCGCAGCCCGCTGCAAGTGACCCAGAGCCAGCTGATTTATCGGATGCCCACCACCAACCCGGAATACCAGCTGGTTCTCGTCAGTCCTCGCACCAGCATGCAGCGCGAAATGTTTGAAGGCTGGTGGTGGCTGCTGCCCAGCAGCCTGGTGCTGGCGCTCTTCATCGGCGGGCTGGTCTATCAGTTGGCCCGGCAGCGCCAATCCCTGGGCGCCGAGTTGCAAGGGGCGTTGCACCGGGGCGAGTTGCAGGTCCTGTATCAACCCATCTTCGACCTGCATACGCGCCAATGCGTGGGTGCCGAGGCCCTGCTGCGCTGGCGTCGTCCGGACGGCACCCTGACCAGCCCGGAGTTGTTCATTCCCATGGCGGAGAACACCGGGCAGATCCGCCAGATCACCGATTTCGTCTTGCAGCGCCTGCTCGAACAGCTGGGGCATCTACTGCGCGCCAACCCGCACCTGTACATCTCGGTCAACCTGGCCGCTTGCGATGTCATGGTGCCGCGGATCGGCAAGGTCATGGCGCGCCTGTTGGCGCTGCACCGTGTGGCAGCGCGGCAGATTGCCTTCGAGGTCACCGAGCGCGGGCTGATCGATGTGGTGGTCGCGCGGCATAACCTGCAAGCCCTGCGGGATGTTGGCCATCAGGTATTGATCGACGACTTCGGCACCGGTTATTGCAGCCTGGCCTACCTGCAGACCCTGCCGGTGGATTGCCTGAAGATCGACAAGGCGTTTATCGATGCCCTGGGGCATGACGCGGCCAGCAGCGGCGTGGCCCCGCATATCATTCGCATGGCCCATGCGCTACAGCTCAAGGTGATCGCCGAAGGTATCGAATTCGAGGACCAGGCGTTGCTGCTGAGCAGCGAGGGCGTGCGTTTTGGCCAGGGCTGGCTGTTCGCCCATGCCCTGAGCGCGGTGCAGTTCATCGACCTGATCACTCGCGGCCGCCGTCTGGTTTCGCGGCGTCTGGACGACGAAGCCTAGAGCGGCAGGGCCAGATAGAACTGGGTGCCCTGCCCGGGCCGCGAATAGACCCCCATGCGCCCGCCGTGCAATTGCACGATTTCCTTGCACAGCGCCAGGCCCAGGCCGGCGCCGCCTTTCTTGCGGCCGACCTGGACGAAAGGTTCGAAAATCCGCCCCTGCTGTCCGTAGGCGATGCCTTCGCCGTTGTCTTCGACACTGATGATGACCCGCTCGCCATGCCGACGCGCCTGCAAGCGGATCGAGCCGCCGCGGGCAGTGTGCCGCAGGGCGTTGTCGACCAGGTTGTCCAGCACCCGTTCCAGCTGCATGCGGTCGGCGTGCAGCCGCGGCAGTGGCGCCTGGATCTCCACCACGAGGTCGATTTCCTGGGCCGCGGCAGCCTCGGCGAAGCGGCTGCGGGCCTGTTCCAGCAACTCTTCGAGGGTGCAGGGGGCCAGGGTGAGTTTCTGCAGGCCGTTCTGGTAGCGCGAGAAATTCAGCAGGTCGTTGATCAGTTGCATCAGGCGCTGCATTTCTTCGTTGACGGTATTCAGCAGGTCGGCTTCGCGGGACTCTTCCGGGAAGTGCAGGCGCTCCTGCAGCAAGCCGAACGCCATGTGCATGCCGGTCACCGGGGTGCGCAACTCATGGGAGGCGCGCAACACGAACTCGCTGCGCACGCGCTCGAAGGCGCGCTGCTCAGTGACATCGTGCAACACCATCACCGCGCCGAGAATATGCCCCTGGGGATGGCTGACCGGGGTCAGGCTGTAGGTCAGCAGGCGCGATTCGCCATCGACCTCGACGCTGAGGTCTTCCGGCGCCCGTTCCAGGTTGCCGCCGCGCAGCACCAGTTGCAGCTGCTCGTCCAGTTCCGGTCGCTCGAGGGCGCTGCCCAACCCCTGCCCGAGGCGCTCCTCGTCCCAGCCCAGTTGCCGCTGAGCCACCGGGTTGAGGTGCTCCAGGCGGCCCTGGCGGTCGATCATCAGCAAACCGTCGTCGATGCTGTCGAGCACCGATTGCAGGCGTTGCTGGCCGGCGAGCAGTTCGTCGACGTTGGTCGCCTGATGCTCGCGCAGGGCCTGGGCCATGATCCCGAAGCGCCGGGTCAGCAGGTTCATCTCGGGCCCCGAAGACAGGGGCAGGGTCACGTCGAAGTTGCCTTGGCCGATTTTATCGGCGGCCTTGGCCAGGGCCTCGATGGGGCCGCCAAAGCGCCGGGCGATACCGTGGGCCGTGATGAACCCGATGATCAGCACGGCCAGCCCCACCAGGCCGAGCAGGCCGGCGATCAGCAAGGCACGGTCGCGGGCCCGGTGCTCGATGTCGTTGATCGTGTCCAGGGCCCGCTTGTGCTCGCTGATCAGGCCGTTGCGCAGGGTATTGAAGCGCTGGGTCAGCTCCGTGTTGCCGTTGGCCCCGGCCGAGGTCCCGTCGGCGCGCTCGAAGGCCTCGAAGAAACTCTGGTAGTCGTTGCGCGCCTGGGTGAAGCCGTTGTGCACATTGTTCTGCCGCTCGTGCTCGATGCCCTGGTCGAGCAGGGCCAGGTATTGCTGCCTGGACGCGTCCAGCGCGGCCCGGTCGGGGTTGCGATTGAGCATGATGATCAACTGGTCGCCCAGGGTCTGGCGCAGCTTGAGCCCCAGGTCCAGGGTGATGAAGTTGTCGCGGATCAGCACTTCCTGGGTCTTGGCCATCTGCATCACGCTGACCAGCCCGAGCAAGAGTCCGAGCAGCGCTACGGTGATCAGCGCGGAAATGCTCAGAAACAGCCGCGTGCGCAGTTTTATCGCCAGCTTCATGAGGGGCGGCTCACAGGTTGTACTGTTTGCGTTTGCGGTACAGCGTCGAGGCGTCGATGCCAAGGGTCTTGGCGGCCTGGTCGAGGGTGTCGCTGGTGGCCAGTACCGCACCGATATGGGCTTTTTCCAACTCGTCCAGGCTCAGCGCGGCGCCGATGCGCGGGGTGTTGTTGGCGGGTTGCTCGGCCATGCCCAGGTGGCTGATCTCGACCTTTTCCTGGGGGCAGATGATGCTGGCGCGCTCCACCACGTTGCGCAGCTCGCGGATGTTGCCCGGCCAGCGATAGTTGAGCAGCGCTTCGCGTGCTTCGTCGCTGAAAGCGCGGCCGGGCCGCGCGTATTCCTTGACGAAGCGTGCGAGGAAACGGTCGGCCAGGGTCAGGATGTCTTCGCTGCGCTCGCGCAGCGGCGGCAGGTGCAGGGTGATGACGTTCAGGCGGTACAGCAGGTCTTCGCGAAAGCGCCCGTCGCGCACCATGTCCTCGAGGTTGAGGTTGGTCGCGGCGAGGATGCGCACGTCGGCGCGGCGGGTCACCGGGTCGCCGACCCGCTCGTATTCCTTGTCCTGGATAAAGCGCAGCAGCTTGGGTTGCAGGGTCAGGGGGAAATCGCCGATCTCGTCGAGAAACAGCGTGCCGCCATCGGCCTGGTTGACCCGGCCCAGGGTGCTTTCGCTGGCGCCGGTAAAGGCCCCGCGGCTGTGACCGAACAGCTCGCTCTCCATCAGCTCGGCGTTCAGCGACGGGCAGTTGATGGTGACGCAGGATTTGCGCGCGCGTTTGCTCCAGCCGTGGATGGCCCGGGCCAGCTCGCCTTTACCGGTGCCGGACTCGCCGAGGATGAGGATATTGGCGTCTGTGCCGGCGACCTGGCGCGCGGTTTCCAGCACCACCTTCATGGCCGGGCTATGGGAGTCCAGGCCGTCCTTGGGTTTGCGCACCTCGCCTTCGAGGGCTTCCAGGCGCGCCGAGAGTTGGCGCACCTCCAGTTGCTTGGCGGTGGCCAGGCGCAGCTGGTCAGGGCTGCAGGGTTTGACCAGGTAGTCGGCGGCGCCGGCCTGGATCGCGTCCACCGCGGTATCGACGGCCGAGTGGGCGGTCACTATCACCACGCGCATCCAGGGGGCCTGGACCCGCATCTGGGCCAGCACGTCGAGGCCGTTGTCCTCGCCCAGGCGCAGGTCGAGGAAGCACAGATCGAACACCTGGCGCTGCAACAAGGCATCGGCCTGGGCGGCACTGTTGGCCGTGGCGACGGTGTAGCCCTCGTCCTCCAGGCAATAGCGGAACGTACGCAGGATCGCGGACTCGTCATCCACCAGAAGAATGCGGCCTTGATTTTCCGGTGTTGATTCCATGACCCAGGCTCCTAAAGTGAATGATCTTATTTAGTCCCGGAAAAATCGGGCGAGTTGCATGATTGATTTTGATTGATTCCAGGTCGTGCAGGTTAGCTATCTCCGGGGCTTATTGCTAATTCGTTGAAAACATTGGGGATTGTTTTGTTTTTGTGCCTGTTCGAAATGTTCCCCCGGCGGGGTCTCCGTACCCGACGTATTTCCCGTGATGTTTTTCCCTCTCCCGAACCGCCCGATCGTGCAAATCGCCCGATGTTCGCGGCCGCATCGTGCAGGATGCGTCTATATATTTTCTCTTTATGTTTGTAACTCATTGTTTTTATTGATTTTGTTTGTAGGAAAAAACTGGCATGCAGGGTGCAACAATCTGATCAGACCTGGCTGGACAAGCCACAAGCGCAGCCGTAAGCGCTAAAGAACAATGACCCGCGTGGGAGGAGCTTCAGGATGAATCGCCAACGTCTCGGCCAATTGCCCATTTCGCCTCGCTATCTGCAGCAGGGATTGTTCGCCAGCCTGGCATTGCTGGTAACCCTGATCGGCGGCCAGCAGTTTTCGCGTTGGGAGCAGAGCCAGCCGCAAGCAGCGCTGAGCTTGCCGGTTCATCACGTCAGCCAAAGCCATTTCAGTGCGGCCAGCAGCGGCTTTGCGGATTCCACCCCGACGCTCCTGATGGAGGTCGACCAGGCCCGGCCTGTCGTCGATATGCCCGATCAGCAGCGCTGGGTGTTCTAGGCAAGACAGCCGGCGCGCGATAGCGGACCGGTCAGGCAGCACCTTTAAATAGAAGCGTAAGGAGAATGACCATGTTGAGCTGGGCAATCAC
Organism: Pseudomonas chlororaphis; assembly: GCF_001921865.1. Classification (GTDB taxonomy): domain Bacteria; phylum Pseudomonadota; class Gammaproteobacteria; order Pseudomonadales; family Pseudomonadaceae; genus Aquipseudomonas; species Aquipseudomonas chlororaphis_D. Next base: position 32,020 of record NZ_MSCT01000022.1, on the reverse strand, counting down.
ATTCCTGATCATTGCCATCATCGCCGCGGTACTGGGCTTCGGTGGTATCGCGGGCACCGCCACGGGTATCGCCAAGATTCTCTTTGTGGTCTTCCTGGTGATGTTCATCGCTTCCTTCTTCTTTGGCCGTCGCGGTCGAGGTTGAACATGAGCGTTTCCCTGAAAGCATTGGCCGCCGCCCTGTTACTGGGCGGCGCGGCCACGGCGATGGCGGCCAACGATGGGCAGGCGCGGGTCAACCAGTTGTTGAACAGCGACCCGCAATACCGTGAAACCTGGCAGCACGTCGTCAAGCAGGAAGAACGGCTGCCGGAATGGGTGATGAACCTCTCCGGCGATGCGCAGCAGATGAACGCGGTGACGGAAGACGGCGACCAGTACCTGGTCGGCCCGCTCTGCGAAACCCGCGATACCTGCCTGAACCAACGCCTGATCGTGGCGTTCAGTTTCGACAAGAAAGACGCCTACGCCATGCTGGTCGAAGTACCGGCGGGCTTGCCCGCCGACAAGTCGCCGACCCGGCATGCCGAATACCGTTTTCTCGGCAAACCGGATGCCGGCATGCAGGGCCTGCTCAAGGAGCAGCTGAAAAAGGACCCGAACTGGTACTGAGTTCGCGGTTTCGGGTTCGATGAGGGAAAGCATGCGCCCACCTGGCTTGCTTTCCGTTGCACCGCCCCGAGGAGGGGTAGCGCATGACCAGGGGGCCGGGACGTTCTGATCGATACGGGGTCGGAGTGACCTAGGGGTACAGGGAGTGCCTCCGCGAGGGCCGGGTCAGGAAAAAACGGCGACGCCAGTTCACCAGTCGCCAAGGCTTGGTGACTGGCGTCGTGCTTGAGCGGCATCAACCTTCGTGGCGCAGCGCGGGGTGAATGGCCGGGGAAGGGCTTGGCAAAGCCTGCCGAAGCGTTTCACCGTGTTTCCTTGTGACCGTACATCGAGAAACTTTTGTCTTTTTTCAGACGTTATTTCTGGTTCTAACGTAAGAACTTTCTCTTCTTTCAACAGTCATCCCCGACCCACTCAAAAACCCTGAGTGCCGCCTGAAATGGCCGTTTCACGGTACTTTGTCGTGCCGAAATGTCGCATTCGAACCGGTTGGGACGCCCGTTTTGTTTAGAAAAACTCATGCCGATTCGGCATAGGGTAGGCGTTTACGGCATTAGACGTGCTCCCCCTGCGTCGGAATAGTTGCGCCTTTTTTCGCCTGAAGAGAGCCGTAAATGCTCGCTCGGGGTGACCTTATACGGGGGCCGATGCACAGACTTTTCCGCCATTGAGCGTTCCAGTTCGCGCATCAGCCCGAGTCCAACTGAAGTAAGGGTAATGATATGAAGAAGGCAAAACTAAGCCTCGCCTGGCAGATCCTCATCGGTCTGGTGCTGGGGATTGCAATTGGTGCGCTGCTCAACCATTTCAGTGCCGAAAAAGCCTGGTGGATCAGCAACGTCCTGCAACCTGCGGGCGATATCTTTATCCGCTTGATCAAGATGATCGTGATCCCGATCGTGATCTCCTCGCTGATCGTCGGTATCGCCGGCGTGGGCGACGCGAAGAAGCTCGGGCGCATTGGCCTCAAGACCATCATCTATTTCGAGATCGTCACCACCATCGCGATCCTGGTCGGCCTGGTGCTGGCCAACGTGTTCCACCCGGGCGCCGGCATCGACATGAGCACCCTGGGGACCGTGGACATCTCCAAGTACCAGGCGACCGCCGCCGAGGTACAGCATGAACACGCGTTCATCGAAACCATCCTCAATCTGATTCCGTCGAACATCTTCGCGGCCATGGCCCGCGGCGAGATGCTGCCGATCATCTTCTTCTCGGTGTTGTTCGGCCTCGGTTTGTCGAGCCTGCAGGCCGACCTGCGCGAGCCACTGGTGAAGATGTTCCAGGGCGTCTCGGAAAGCATGTTCAAAGTCACCCACATGATCATGAACTACGCCCCGATCGGCGTGTTCGCCCTGATCGCGGTGACCGTGGCCAACTTCGGTTTCGCCTCCCTGCTACCGCTGGCCAAGCTGGTGATCCTGGTTTACGTGGCCATCATCTTCTTCGCGTTCGTGGTGCTGGGCCTGATCGCCCGCCTGTTCGGCTTCTCGGTGATCAAGCTGATGCGCATCTTCAAGGATGAGCTGGTGCTGGCCTACTCCACCGCGAGCTCGGAAACCGTGCTGCCGCGGGTGATCGAGAAGATGGAAGCCTACGGCGCGCCGAAGGCCATCTGCAGCTTCGTGGTCCCGACCGGCTACTCGTTCAACCTCGACGGTTCGACCCTGTACCAGAGCATCGCGGCCATCTTCATCGCCCAGCTGTATGGCATCGACCTGTCGATCAGCCAGCAACTGCTGTTGGTCCTGACCCTGATGGTCACCTCCAAAGGCATCGCCGGCGTACCGGGCGTGTCCTTCGTGGTGCTGCTGGCGACCCTGGGCAGCGTGGGCATCCCGCTGGAAGGCCTGGCCTTCATCGCCGGTGTCGACCGGGTCATGGACATGGCGCGTACCGCCCTGAACGTGATCGGCAACGCCCTGGCGGTACTGGTCATCGCTCGTTGGGAAGGCATGTACGACGACGCCAAGGGCCAGCGCTACTGGAACTCCCTGCCGCACTGGCGCAGCAAGGAGCCGCTGCCGGCCGGCGAGACCTCCAACAACTGAGGCCCTGCGGGCCTATCGCGAGCAAGCTCGCTCCTACAAGGACGATAGAGCGCCTGCAGGAGCGAGCTTGCTCGCGATCAGCGCCACTGGCGCTCTTCGACAAACCCCGGTCAATCCGGGGTTTGTCGTTTCTGTCCGCCCCGCTATCATTCGCCGCATCTTTGGGGGGAATAACTGATGCTCAATGGCCTGTGGCTTGGCTTCTTCATCGTGGCGGCCGTTTCAGCGCTGGCGCAGTGGCTGGTGGGCGGCAACGCCGGGATCTTCGCGGCGATGGTGGAAAGCATCTTCGCCATGGCCAAGCTGTCGGTGGAAGTGATGGTGCTGCTGTTCGGCACCCTGACCCTGTGGCTGGGCTTTCTGCGGATCGCCGAAAAGGCCGGGATCGTCGACTGGCTGGCCAAGGTGCTGGGCCCGCTGTTCACTCGCCTGATGCCGGAAGTGCCGCCAGGGCACCCGGCCATCGGCCTGATCACCCTGAACTTCGCGGCCAACGGCCTGGGCCTGGACAACGCCGCCACGCCCATCGGCCTCAAGGCCATGCGCGCCCTGCAGGACCTCAACCCCAGCGCGACCACCGCGAGCAACGCGCAGATCCTGTTCCTGGTACTCAACGCGTCGTCGCTGACCCTGCTGCCGGTGACCATCTTCATGTACCGCGCCCAGCAAGGCGCCGCCGACCCGACCCTGGTGTTCCTGCCGATCCTGCTGGCCACCAGCGCCTCGACCCTGGTCGGCCTGCTGTCGGTCGCGGTGATGCAGCGCCTGCGCCTGTGGGACCCGGTGGTGCTGGCCTACCTGATTCCCGGCGCGCTGGCCCTGGGCGGCTTCATGGCCTTGCTGGCCACGCTGTCGGCCACCGCGCTGGCGTCGCTGTCGTCGATCCTCGGCAACCTGACGCTGTTCGGCCTGATCATGCTGTTCCTGGTGATAGGCGCGTTACGCAAGGTCAAGGTCTACGAGGCTTTCGTCGAAGGCGCCAAGGAAGGTTTCGACGTCGCCAAGAACCTGCTGCCGTATCTGGTGGCGATGTTGTGCGCGGTGGGCGTCTTGCGGGCGTCCGGCGCGCTGGACTTCGGCCTGGACGGCATCCGCCACCTGGTGGAATGGGCCGGCTGGGACACGCGTTTCGTCGATGCCCTGCCGACCGCGCTGGTCAAGCCGTTCTCCGGCAGCGCGGCGCGAGCGATGCTGATCGAGACCATGCAGACCCAGGGCGTGGACAGCTTCCCGGCATTGGTCGCGGCGACGATTCAGGGCAGTACGGAAACCACCTTCTATGTACTGGCGGTGTACTTCGGTTCGGTGGGCATCCAGCGCGCGCGCCACGCCGTTGGCTGCGCCCTGCTGGCCGAGCTGGCCGGCGTGGTGGCGGCGATTGCGGTGTGCTACTGGTTCTTCGGTTAAGACGCGCGAGCGTTATCGCGAGCAAGCTCGCTCCTACAGGGACCCCGTTTTGTAGGAGCGAGCTTGCTCGCGAAAGAGGTCAGGGTTTTCGGGTCGGCGGCACCAGGCGCTGCCCCTGTGTCACTGTCCACTCCACTACCTGCCGGCCCAAGGCATCCGCGGCCTGGCCGAACCCGGCGACCACCGCCGGCACCTGGGTGTCGCTCAACGGCTGGCGCACTTCAAAGCGCTGGCTGGCGAGGATTTTCTGGTCGTAACCGCGCACCAGGCGCGCGTCCAGGCGGATCACCACCGCCACGGCCTGGCCCTGGTATTCGCTCTGGAACGCCTGCAGGTTGCCGCCCAGCTCCAGGTCGGTCTGCACGTTGCTGTCGTCGGTGCCCAGCAGCGGCACCCGGCCGTCGGCGAGGAACGCGTCCAGCAGGCGATTGCGCAGCAGTAGCGGTGCCGGATCGCTCCAGCGCGAGTCCTTGTAGCTGCTGATCACATCGCCATGGGGAATCACGGCGATTCTCGCGCTGTTCAAGGCGTCGCTCGCCTGGGGCTTGGTCAGGCGCAGCGACCAGGCCTGCGCATGGCCCGAAGGCCTGGCTGTGGCGTTTTGGGTCGTGGGCAGGCGGTAGATGTCCACCGGGTCGGCCTGGGGCAGGATCGAGCAGGCGCCGCTCAAGGCGAAGCCGGCGGCCAGGGCCAGCCAGCCGAAGGGGCGATAGGCACGCTTCATGGCGTGAACTCCTTGTTCTTGTCGCTGCCCAGCAAGTAGCCGCTGGGGTTGGCTTCCAGGCGGCGGGATATGGCCCGCAGCGAACTCAGGGTATCGCGCAGCTCACGCACCGCCGGCGCCAGGCCATTGAGGCCCTGGATACCGTTGTTCAGCGAGTCCTGGTTGTCGGTCAGCAGTTTGTTGATGGTGGCGCTGCTCTGTTCCAGCGATTGCATGGCCTGCTCGGCGCTGCCGAACATCTGCTTGCCCTGCTCGTTGAGCAGGCCGTTGGCGTTACGCATCAGCGCGGTGGTCTGCTCCAGGGTGGCGCTGGCCTGCTTGCCGATGGACGCCAGCTGCTGCATGGCTTGGCGCACGTCGCCACGTTGTTCGGCGATGGCCCCGGTGGTCTGCTCCAGGTGTTCAAGGGTGTTGCTGATGCGCTCGACGTTTTCGGGCGAGAACATGCCGTTGGCGTTGTGCAGCAGCAGGTTGACGTTGGTCATCAGGTCGTCGCTGTTGTTCAGCAGGCGGGCGATCGGCGACGGCGAGGCGACGATCAGCGGCAGCTTGCCGTCCTTGCCCTGGAGCGGCTGGCTTTGCGGAGTGCCGCCGCTGAGCTGGATGATCGAGGTCCCGGTGATGCCGGTCAGGGTCAGCTTGGCCTGGGTGTCTTCCTTGATCGGGGTTTCGCCGCTCAGGCGGATCCGCGCCAGGACCCGGCGCGGGTCTTTCGGGTCCAGGCGCAGGCTGACCACATCGCCGACCTTGATCCCGCTGTACTGCACGGAACTGCCTTTGGACAGGCCGCTGACGGCCTCGTTGAACACGACCTCGTAGTCCTGGAACTCGGTGTCGACGCTGGACTTGGCCAGCCACAGACCGAACAGCAGGGCGCCGACCACCACAATCACGGTGAACAGGCCGATCAATACATGATGGGCTCGGGTTTCCATGTCATACCTCGTTGAGCTGTGTAGCGGCCTGGTACGCCGCGCGGCCGCGAGGGCCATGGAAGTATTCGTGAATCCAGGCGTCGTCGGTCTCGGCGACCTTGTCGATGGCATCCGCCACCAGCACCTTTTTCTGCGCCAGCACCGCCACCCGGTCGGTGATGGTGTACAGCGTGTCCAGGTCGTGGGTGACCAGGAACACGCTCAGGCCCAGGGCGTCACGCAGGGTCAGGATCAGTTGGTCGAAGGCCGCCGCGCCGATCGGGTCGAGGCCGGCGGTGGGTTCGTCGAGAAACAGGATGTCCGGGTCCAGGGCCAGCGCCCGGGCCAGGGCGGCGCGCTTGATCATGCCGCCGGACAGCGAGGCCGGGTATTTGTCGGCCGCCGACAGCGGCAACCCGGCCAGCGCCAGTTTCACCGCTGCCAGGTGTTCGGCGTCGGCGCGGCTCAGGCCGGCGTGCTCGATCAATGGCAGGGCGACGTTTTCGGTCACAGTCAGCGACGAGAACAACGCGCCCTTCTGGAACAGCACGCCGAAGCGCCGTTCGATCAGCGAGCGCTCATGTTCGGACAGGCTCGGCAGGTTCTGGCCGAACACCCGCACCGAACCTTCGCTGGGCTGGCGCAGGCCGATGATGCTGCGCAGCAGCACCGACTTGCCGCTGCCCGAACCGCCGACCACGGCGAGGATCTCGCCCTTGTACAGGTCCAGGTCGAGGTTTTCATGCACGCTCTGCGGGCCGAAGCGATTGCACAGGCCACGGACTTCGATCACCGCCTCGGCGGGCGGACGCACTGCACGGCTCACCAGCTCATCTCCATGAAGAACAGCGCGGCGACGGCATCGAGGACGATCACCACGAAGATCGATTGCACCACGCTGGAAGTGGTGTGGGCGCCGACCGACTCGGCGCTGCCGCTGACCTTGAAGCCTTCCAGGCAGCCGATGGCGGCGATCAGGAAGGCGAAGATCGGGGCTTTCACCATGCCCACCAGGAAGTGCTGCACGCCGATGTCCGACTGCAACAAGGCCAGGAACATCGCCGGCGAGATATCCAGCGACAATGCACAGACCACCCCGCCGCCGACGATCCCCGAGAGCATCGCCAGGAAGGTCAGCATCGGCAGCGCCACCAGCAGCGCCAGCACCCGCGGCAGCACCAGCAGTTCCATTGGGTCCAGGCCCAGGGTGCGGATCGCGTCGATCTCTTCGTTGGCCTTCATCGAGCCGATCTGCGCGGTGAAGGCGCTGGCGGTTCGGCCGGCCATGAGGATCGCGGTCAGCAGCACGCCGAACTCACGCAGGAAGGAGAACGCCACCAGGTCCACGGTAAAGATGCTGGCGCCGAAACTCTTCAGCACCGTGGCGCCGAGGAAGGCCACCACGGCGCCCACCAGGAAGGTCAGCAAGGCGACGATGGGCGCGGCGTCGAGGCCGGTCTGCTCGATATGGGCGACCATCGGCGTGATGCGCCAGCGCTTGGGCCGCAGCAGGCCGCGGGCCAGGGTCTCGAGGATCAGGCCGACGAACCCCAGCAGCTGCAGGCTGTCTTGCCAGACGGTATCGACCGCCTTGCCGATTCGCGTCAGCAGCTGGATGCCGACCGATATTTCCGGTTCCTTGATCGGTACGCAGAAGTCGGTCAGCGAGCAGTAGACGGTTTGCAGCAGCGCGCGGTCGGCCGCGGAGAGGGTGCAGTCGGGGTGCTCGGCGGATTTGCCGAGGCGTTCGGCGCCCAGCAGCTCCACCAGCAGCGAGGCGCCCGCGGTATCCAGGGTGCCGAGCTGGTTGAGGTCAATGTGGGTATTGCCATCGTACTGCCCGGCGAGCTTTTCGCACTGGTGCTTGAGCTCGGTGTAATGGGCGAGCGTCCAGTCCCCCGAGACGCGCAATCGCGAGGGGGAACTCGAGGCATCCAGTTGGGCACTGCCGGCCGTCGCGCTCTGGGTCATAAGCTCCGTGCTTGTGTGGCTGTTACGCAGGGGGTACGTAATAGCATGATCGGCGGCCTTGTGGCTTGTCCTAATGTGTCGGGTTTTGATCCGTGCCGGTGATCTTGAAGCGCAGCACGCCGATCACTTGCCCGTCTTCGGTCAATACCCGGACCTGCCAGTTGCCTGTCGGATCGCCGGGGAAATTCTGTTTGTGCGACCAGGCGCGGTAGCCCTCCTTGCGCCCGCCGTGGATGTCCAGGGCCACCCGATCGACCTCTTGGCCGTTGAACTGCCAGACGTGATAGATGCGCTCGTCCAGCCCGCGCGGCGCATTGATCGCCGTGTAGGCATACAGGCCGGCGCTGCGCACGTCGCTGGCGCTGACCTCCTTGAGGCTCTTGCCCGGCGTGCGGTCCTGCAGTTGGGTGCTGATGGCGTCTTCGGTGATCCACAAGGTCGCCGGCGGCACCCAGGAACGCAGCAGCCAGCCGGTGCCGCCGATGGCCAGGGTCATGCCCAGCAGCATCAGCACGCCGCGCAGGTTACGGATCGGGAAGATCGACGCCAGGCTGGGGAACGACAGCAGCATCGCAATACCCAGGGCCAGCTTGAAACTTTGCGCGGTGGTCAGGTGCAGGATGATCGGCAGCGCGGTCAGCAAGGCGGCGAACAGCGTCAGGGTATGCAGGGCGAGAAACAGCCAGCGCCGCGGCGCCAGCCACTTGTAGTAGAGCGGGTCGATGATCGAGATCAGCGCCGCGGCCCCCAGCAGGCCGGTGAAGACCAGCTGCCCGCTGTTCCAGGCGGTGGTGATGAAGAAGAACGGCAGGACGAAAAACAGGCTCTCCTGATGAATCATCTGCGTTGCATAACGCAGCAGCGGCTGGGGAATCTCCCGTTTGAAGACCTTGGCGAACAGCTGGGTCAGGCTGTTTTCCAGCATCAGCCAGATCCAGCTCACCAGCATGATCACCGCGATCCAGGTGGCCAGGCCCTGTTGGCGGTCCACCAGGATGAAACTGCCGACGCCGGAAATGAAGCCGCCCAGCGCAATGACCCCTGGATAGCGCTTCATGAGTTCCAGGACGCGCTGTAGGTATAGAGTCAGGTTCGGCATTCGGCGATTCACACTAGAAAAAAATCCCCGACAGAATAACGGTTTAGCCCGGTAAAAGACGCATCAGCCGCTGTTTCGTTTGCGATGGATCCGCCAGCCGGTCAGCGCCAGGACCATCAGCGCCAGGGCCGCGAGAATCAGCCCGCTCAGGGCCGCATAGCTCAGCAACGATTTTTCGATGCGCAGGTAACCGGGTTGCGTCAACAGCTCGTGCAGGGCCAGGTTGGCCTGCTTCAGGCTGACCGCCTTCAAGCGCTCGGCCGGATCGCTGAAACGCCCATCCGCGTAGCCGCCCAGGGCGCCCCAGTAGTAGTCCGCCAGCGCGCTGTTGCCCTGCACCGCCCAGGCCTGGCGGGCAATGGCCGCCTGTTGCAAGCGGGCGAAGGTTGTCGGATCCAGGCCGTCCTTGAGCAGTCGCGCCTTGAGGTCTTCGATCGCTTGTCGGGCCTGGGGCACGTCCGCGCGTTCAAGGTCGGCGTTCAAGCTGAGAAAACCGACGCCGCCGAACACCTCTCGTTCGCTCGAAGGCCCATACGACAGTTCGTGCCGCAGGCGCAGCTTGCGGTACAGCGCCCAGTCCAGGTAGTCCTTGAGCAGGTCGAAGGTTTCATCGTGCTGCCGCTCGAGGGTCGGCTCCGGGAACAGCCAGTGCAGCTTGGCGCTGTCGCCGACCCAGCCATGGATCAGGCTGCGTTCGGCGGCGGCGGTCTGTTGAATGTCCGGCAGGCCCGGGTGTTCGCTGGGCTCCACCGGCTCCAGCTCGCCAAAGGTACGCTCCAGGTAGGCGGGCAGCAGGCGGTCAAGGTCGCCGACGATGATCAGGGTCATGTTGTTCGGCGCGTACCAGTCCTTGCGCAGTTGCTTCAAGCGCTCGAGGGTCAGGTGCCCGACTTCGGCGCGTTCGGCGCACTTGAGACCCAGCTCCACCGCCAGCTGGTTGCTGGCCGTGTGGCCCAGGTCCTGGCGGTCCAGCCAGCGTTGCAGGTGCGAGTAATGCCCGCCGTCTTCACGCTCGACCACCCGTTTTGCCGCTTGCAGCGCGCTGTCGTCGAGTTCGGTGCGGGTCAGTACCGCGAGCAACAGGTCGAGGACCTTACGCTGGTTTTTCGCCGGGGCTTCGATGACGAAGGTGGTATCGGCATTGCTGGTGTAGGCGTTCCACTCGCCTCCCAGTGTCTGCATGCGTTCTTCCAGCCCACCCTCGCCGCTGGCGTCGATACCGCTGAACAGCAAATGTTCGAGCAGGTGCGGCAGTTCCTTGTCGGCGCAGTCGAAGTCGTCCAGCCCTACTCCGACCACCAGGCGGATCGCCACATGGCCGCGTTCGGTGCCTGGCTTGAGCAGCAGTTGCAAACCGTTGGGCAACAGATAGCCCTCGACCTGGAAGCGATCCAGGGCAAACGAGGAGGCTGATCCGAGCAGCAGGCAGGCGAATAACAGGCAACGCATAACAGGTTTCCTTACGGCGCGCGTAAGTTCAACAGACTCCAGGCAACTCTGGATGTTCAGGGTGAATGGGTGATGTCAGCCATATCGTCCACGGCAAGCGCGCCGGTTTCGGAGCTGCCCAGCACCACGTAGGCGCTGCCGCAGAACAGCGAATTCAAGCGTTTCATGTCGGCGATCAGTTCCAGGTGCAGCGAGCTGGTCTCGATACTCTGGACGATTTTACGCTGCAGGCGGCTGACATGGGCATGGGCCAGGCGACGTTCCTGAGCGCGAAAACGGCGTTTTTCCCGCAGCAACTGCCGGGCGCTTTCCGGGTCGGCACTGAGGAACACCGACAGCCCCAGGCGCAGGTTGGCGATCAGTTGCGCGTGCAGGCTGGCCAGTTCCTCCAGGCCGACTTCGGAGAACGAGCGACGTTGCGCGGTCTTCTGCTGCTGGACCTTGCGCAGCATGCGTTCGATCAGGTCGCTGGCCAGTTTCAGGTTGATCGCCAGCTCGATGATTTCGGCCCAGCGCCGGCTGTCCTGCTCGCCGAGGTCTTCGCGGGGCATCTGCGCCAGGTAGAGCTTGATCGCGCTGTAGAGCACTTCGACGTCGTCGCTGAGGCTGCGCATTTCCTGGGTGATCGCGGTCTGCTTGCCGTGCAGCACATCGAGCATGGCTTCGAGCATGTTTTCGATCAGGTCACCGATGCGCAAGGTTTCCCGGGCCGCGTTGGCCAAGGCCAGGCTAGGGGTGGCCAGCGCCGTAGGATCGAGATGCCGCGGCTTGGCCCGGCCATTGGTTTCCGGGCGTTCCGGCAGCAGCCAGGCGCAGATTTTCGCCATTGGCCCGACCGTCGGCAGCAGGAGCAGACAGCGCAGGGTGTTGTAGAGCAAGTGGAAACCGATCACCACTTCCTGCGGGCTGAAGTCCAGGCTGTCCATCCATTGCGCGAGCGGGTCCAGCACCGGGATGATCAGCAGCAGGCCGATCAGCTTGTACAGCAGGCTGCCCAGCGCTACCTGGCGGCCAGCGGCGTTCTGCATGTTGGTGCTGAGAAAGGCCAGCACCCCGCTGCCGATGTTGGCGCCGATCACCAGGCCGATGGCCACCGGCAGGCTGATCACCCCGGCACCGGCCAGGGTCGCGGTGAGCAGCACGGCCGCCAGGCTGGAGTAGGAAACCATGGCGAACAGCGCGCCCATCAGGGCATCGAGCAGGATGTCGCCGGTCAGCGAGGCGAACAGCACTTTCACCCCCTGGGCGTGGGTGATGGGCGTGGCCGCCTCGACGATCAGTTGCAGCGCCAGGATGATCAGCCCCAGGCCGATACCCACCCGCCCAAGCTGGCCGGCCCGGGTCTGTTTGCGCGACAGGAAGAAAATCACCCCGAGAAAGATCAGCAGCGGCGACAGCCAGGACAGATCGAAGGTCAGCACCCGGGCCATCAGCGCGGTACCGACGTCGGCGCCCAGCATGGTCGCCAGAGCGGGCGTCAGCGCCATCAGGCCCTGGCCGACGAACGACGTCACCAGCATCGCCGTGGCGTTGCTGCTCTGGACCATGGCGGTGACCAGGATGCCAGCGGCGAACGCCAGTGGGCGCTTGGCCATGTTCTGGCCGATAACGTGACGCAGGTTCGAGCCATAGACCCGCAGGATGCCGGTACGGACGATGTGCGTGCCCCAGATCAGCAAGGCCACGGCGGACAGCAAATTGAGCAGGGTGAGCATGACGGCCCCCTGTGGTGAATAGCGCCCCAGAGGGGCAAGTTGACGGTGCCGCGCGTCTTTCTACGTTCTGTACTTAAGCTGTAGTTGGCTAACGGTCTGTGCGCCAGCATCGCATAGCTGACACGCCGATTGAAACAAAACCGTCATAAATAAGGCGGCTTTTTACAGGCGTGAAAAAGGGGCTCGAAAGCCCCTTTTTTGCTGCGCCCTCGGGTTATTGACCCGGGATGTCCTTGCGCAGTTTCACCGGCTCCTGCTGCTTTTTCTTTTTCGCGATGGCGGTACGCATCTTGATGTTGACCGCCTCCACTGCCAGCGAGAAGGCCATGGCGAAGTAGACGTAGCCTTTTGGCACATGCACTTCGAACGCCTCGGCGATCAGCACGGTACCGACCACCAGCAGGAACGACAGCGCGAGCATTTTCAGCGACGGGTGCTTGTCGATGAACTCGCTGATGGTGCCGGCAGCCAGCATCATCACCAGCACCGCGACGACGATCGCCGCGACCATGACTGGCACGTGGGAAACCATGCCGACGGCGGTAATCACCGAGTCCAGGGAGAACACGATGTCGATGATGGCGATCTGGATGATGGTGTAGAGGAAGTTGCCGCCCTTGCCGCTGGGCTCTTCGGCGGTTTCGTCCTCGCCTTCCAGGGCGTGGTACATCTCTTGGGAGCTCTTCCAGAGCAGGAACAGGCCACCGAAGAACAGGATCAGGTCACGCCCGGAAATACCCTGGCCGAACACCACGAACAGGTCCGCGGTCAGGCGCATGACCCAGGTGATCGACAGCAGCAGGAGGATCCGCGTGATCATGGCCAGCGCCAGGCCGAAAATCCGGGTCCGGGCCTGCATGTGCTTGGGCATGCGGCTGACCAGGATCGAGATCATGATGATGTTGTCGATACCCAGGACGATTTCCAGGGCGGTCAGGGTAAAGAAGGCAACCCAGATTTCCGGGTTAGTCAGCCATTCCATGTGTATTCCTTTGAGCGAATGTTAAACCGCGCCGCCAGCAATCGGCTGGTGGCGCAGTAGTTTGATCCGGTTACAACGTGCTGAACAGTGGGAAAGTCCCCAGCAACAATGCTGCAACCAGTATGCACAGGCAGACCAGCACTGCCCACTTGAGGGTGAAGCGCTGGTGATCGCCGAACTCGATACCGGCCAGTGCCACCAACAGGTAAGTCGACGGCACCAGCGGGCTCAGCAAGTGGACGGGCTGACCGACGATCGAGGCACGCGCCATTTCCACGGCGGTGATGCCGTAATGGCTGGCCGCTTCGGAGAGCACTGGCAACACGCCGTAGTAGAACGCGTCGTTCGACATGAAGAAGGTGAACGGCATGCTCACCAGCGCCGTGATCACCGCCAGGTACGGGCCGAGGAAGTCCGGAATCACTGCCAGCAGGCTTTTGGACATGGCGTCGACCATGCCGGTGCCGCTCAGGATACCGGTGAAGATACCGGCCGCGAAAATCAGGCTGACCACTGACAGCACGCTGCCGGCGTGAGCCGAGACGCGATCCTTCTGCATTTGCAGGCAAGGGTAGTTGACGATCATGGCAATACTGAATGCCACCATGAACAGCACGGGCAGCGGGAGCAGGCCGGCGATCAGGGTGCACATCAAGGCCAGGGTCAGCAGGCCGTTGAACCAGATCAGTTTCGGACGACGGGCATCCGGGAACTGCGAAACGCTGATTTCGCTGTGATCGATCTCATCGCCCACCAGGTGCAGTTCGCCCAGGCGCGCACGCTCGCGCTTGCCGTAGAAATAGGCGATGACCAGGATCGCCACCACGCCCGCGGCCATCGCCGGGATCATCGGTACGAAGATGTCCGACGGGTCGACATGCAGCGCGCTGGCTGCACGGGCGGTCGGGCCGCCCCAGGGGGTCATGTTCATCACGCCGCCGGCCAGGATGATCAGGCCGGCCATGATCCGCGGGCTCATGCCGATGCGGCTGTACAGCGGCAGCATGGCCGCCACGCAGATCATGTAGGTGGTCGCGCCGTCGCCATCCAGGGACACCACCAGCGCCAGCACCGCGGTACCGACCGAGACCTTGAGCGGGTCGCCCTTGACCAGCTTGAGGATCTTGCGCACGGCCGGGTCGAACAGGCCGGAGTCGATCATCAGGGCGAAATACAGGATGGCGAACATCAGCATCACGCCGGTCGGCGCCAGCTTGGTGATGCCTTCGAGCATCATCGGGCCGATCTTCGGCGCAAAGCCGCCGAACAGGGCGAACAGGATCGGGATGATGATCAGGGCGATCAGCGCGGACAGGCGCTTGGTCATGATCAGGAACATGAAGGTGATGACCATGGCAAAGCCAAGGAAAGTCAGCATGGGAATACTCCAGGCGTAGCGCGGCTAGGGAATGGCGAACCGGATGGGATCAGCGCAGAACGGGAAGCGCGGGACGTGCTGGAGGAAGCGGGGCGAAAAGGCGGGTAGGAACGGACATCAGAATCACCAAATTGTTGTTGTTAATTGGGCCAGGAGGCGTGCAACGCGCTCGTTGGCCAACCGGTCTGTTGCCGGTAGTGGAGGCGATCCTAATCGCGGAAGCTTTCAGCTACCTTTCGTTATGCAAAGCGTCGATGAGAAGTGCCGCGAGCCGACGTGCGGTCAAAAAATAACCAGGTCGGGCTGCCGTCGGGGTTTCCCCGCAGGGGCTGGCCGTTCGATGGAGGTCTTGGCATGAGCCTGATACATACCGGTGGTTGCCACTGCGGTCAGTTGCGTTATCAGTTCAGCGGGCCGCTGCGCGATATCGCCCATTGCCATTGTTCGATCTGCCGGCGGGTCAGCGGCGGCCTGGTGACCACCTGGATCACCCTGCCCTGCGCGGCGTTCCAGTGGCTGGCGGGGGCGCCGGCGCGCTACGACTCCTCGCCTGGTTGCGCGCGCTATTTCTGCCCTAACTGCGGGGCGCATCTGGCGCTGGTCAGCCAACTGAGCCCGAGCAGCATCGATGTGACCATCGCTACCCTGGATCATCCGGAGCAGGCCGCGGCCGATCGGCATATCTGGACCGACAGCCGTTTGCCGTGGCTGCACCTGGACGAGCAGTTGCCGGAAGAGGCCGAAGAGACGTTGTAGATTGGCGAGGGCTTATCGCGAGCAAGCTCGCTCCTACAGGAGGCTGTTTTGTAGGAGCGAGCTTGCTCGCGATGCGTCAGGGCAACTCCAGCCCACCCGCCGCCTTATGCAGGGCCCGCAGGTGTTCGCCGAGCTGTTTCAGGTTGGCTTCGTTGGCGGCGATTTCGGCGGCGCGGCTCGGTTCCAGCAGGGCCCGTACTTCCTTGTCCAAGTCGCCGGTCAGGGCTTGCAGGCGCTTCTGGCGCAGGCTGCTTTCCGCTTCCAGGCGCTGCCATTCGCCAGGCTGCGGCAAACCGTAGCCGCTGCTGCCCAGCAGCTCCGCCGGGCGGCTGAGGAAGCCGCTGTTGGCGAGGATTTCCCGCAGGGTCCCGTCGGCCTTGTCCATGCCGCCGTTCTGCAGGTCGCGGGCTCCCAGGTAGCGCTGCTTGACCTCGTCCTGGGCCAGCAGCAACTGGCGCCGGAAGCTCGCCTGCTCGAGCAGCAGCAAGGCGGCACTGGTGCGCAGGTCTGCCTGCTCGAACCACTGGCGACGTTGTTCGGCGCTCAGGGACAGCCAGTCTTCCACGCTGTCCTGTTTGATCGGCAGGTGCTTTTTCAGCACCGCGAACATGGCCTGGTAACGGTCGCGGAAGGAGTCGAAGCGATACCCCAGGCGCAAGGCTTCGCGAGGATCGTCCAGCACGCTGGTGTCGGCCAGGCCGCGGCCCTTGAGCACTTCCAGCAGGCCGTTGGGCATGATGCTGTCGAGTCCGGTGAGCTGGGCGTTGTTGCTGCCGCTGCGCAGCAGCTTCAGGCTTTCCACTGCGCAGTTATTGGACAGGAAGTAGTAGTTGCCGTCGTAGCTCCAGTGCATCTCCGCCGCGTGCTCGACCACCTCTTCGATCTCGCTGCGCGACAGATTCAGCGGCACCGATGCCAGGCTGCGCAGCTCGGTCTTGGTGTATTCGTCGATGACCTGGGCCAATGGCAGGATAAACAAGCGGGACGGGTATTTGCCGACCAGGCCGTCCCAGCTCGATAGCTGCACGTCGCCGACAAAGGCCCGGTAGGACAACACCAGATGCTGGTCGAGGTCCAGCCGGCAGTCCGGTCCGCGCGGCCGGCCCGGGGCGCAGATCACCAGGCGCAGCATGCTGTGCCCCCAGCGGCTGACCCAGTTCTGGTTGGCCTCGGCCAGCAGGTAATCCACGGCATAGACCCGTTCCGGGTCGACCTGCCCCAACGGTTGCTTGGCGAAGTCGTTGCCAGCGTTGAGGAAGGCGAAGGATTGCGCACAGGTGTCCTTGGCCTTCGGCGCCCAGCCGAAATGCTCCTGGTAATAGCGGTACAGCGCCGGTCGGCGGCAGGCGTAGCTCGGGTCCAGGAGAAAGTACTCCATGTTCACCGCGACAAACTCTTTCGGGTTGGTCGTTTCGTAGAGGTCCGGGCTGCGGGCGACCTGGCGGTTGTGTTGCTCGCGTTCGCCGCGGCGGCCGACGTATTGCGGCCAGCCGGCGAGATCGAGCAGGCGCGGGTCGTCGCTGAGGGTGAAGCGCCGCGTGGTTTGGCCGCGGCATTGATCCGGCAGCCCGATCAGGCCTGAGGCGTTGTTCTGGCGACTGCAGCGCTGGATCAGCGTGCGCTCGGCGCCTGACCACAGGCGCGAGCGATCATAGATATGGGTCAGTTCGTGCAGCACGGTGGCGAGCATTTCCCGGCGCACGGTGCCGTGGGGACGGGAGGTTTTCTGGGTGGCTGCGCTGCCGTCGGTGAGGCTGGCCAAGAGTTTACGGTTGAGGTCGAGTTCGGCCACCAGCGACGCCTGGCCATAGGCGTTATGAGGCATGTCGTCGGTCCAGCCAACGTCGATGCGCCGGTCCAACTGCTCGATGAAGCGCGGCGGCAGCGCCTGCATCGCTTCATCCAGCAGCGTCTGGCTGGCGCGCTGCTGTTCCGGGCTCAAACCGTCGGTCTTGAGCCGCAGTTGCAGGTCGGCCTGAGCGCTGTTGCCCACAAGCAACAGCGCCGCGCTCAGCAGCCAGGCAGCGAGCGGCCTCACAATGCGAGGATGGCTTCGGCGAGCACCTGATCGCTGGCGTCGCGGGCTTGCGGCACGCGGTCACGCAAGGTATCGAAAGCCGCTTCCAGCTGCGCGCCACGAATGTCGCCGTCGCTGGCGACGAAGCTGGCGGCGTCGTCATGGGCAGCACGCACGATTTTCGAGTCGCGGATGGAGGTGGTGGTGTCCGAGGTGAAATCGATGGTACGGCCAAAGGCACGAACGATGATGTTACTGGTGGCTACCAGGGTTTGCGCCTGGGCCACATCGGCCAACAGCAACAGGCCAAGGGTGGCAGCGAGCAGCGGGCTACGCATGGAACGACTCCGGGATGACAGGGATGGTTATTGGACGAGAATTGCCTGCGCCAGTTCAAGGTCGCCGGCATGAAGTTGCGGTTGGGTTCTACGCAGGTATGTCAGGGCTGATTCCAGCCGGGCTCCGCGCAGGTCGCCGTCGGTGGCGATGAAGGCCGCGGCGTCATCCTGGGCCGCGAGTATCCGCTTATTGTCGAAAGGTGCGGAGCTGACCTTGCTGGTGGCGTAGCCGCTAATGACCAGTCTTTCGGTGGTCAAGTCGAAAGCCGCGACCGAGCCGGTCCAGCACACAGCGATCAACGAAGGAACGATAAGCAAGGATCTGAAAAAACGCATGAGTCTCGACAGCTGGAAAACCAGCGGCAAGGCTAGCGTAATGCCCGGGCGAGAGCCAGCGCCCAGGGTTTCGGGCGCGCTGGGCGCACCCGTCACCGGACCGGCGGTCAGATCGTCAGGATGGCCTGGGCGAGCTGAGCGTCGGTAGCGCCCAGTTGTGGCAACTGTTGGCGGATATGGTCGAACGCGCTTTCCAGCTTCACTCCGCGAATGGCGCCGTCGGTGGCGACGAAACTGGCGGCGTCGTCACGAGCGGCGCGCACGATTTTGTTGTCGCGAAACGACGATGTGACGTCGGATGTCGCGTCCGAAGTGGCCTTGAGTGCGCCGACGACGGCATCGGTCGTGACGATAAAGCTGGTGGCGTGGGCGTTGGAAGCCAGGGCCAGCAAGGCAGCAGCGCTGAGCAGGCGAAGACGGGACATAGGTAGAACTCCTTGAGCAGGTAAGGGTGGTGCTGAGTGGGCACCGGGCAGCACTGTGGGGCAGATGAATCAAACGCCCCTTCAGGAAAATTGCTACGCGTTGCTGAATATTAGGCCCACCCTGCTCTGCTCGAATAGCCCTCTTCGCGTTGTCAGGCGGCGAATTAGCGCCAGAAAGGCTTTTCCAGTTCGGCCATGCGGTCGCTGTGGCTGATCCCGACATCGGACAATTGCTGGTCGTTGAGTCCTGCCAGTACACGACGCGTTCGGGCGTTCTGGAGCATCTGGCAAAAGATCTGGTACCCGCGTTTCCAGGCACTTGCCTGGGAATGGGAAAGGCTAAGAGGGGCAATACGTCCTGGTAAGTGATTCATGGTGCGGTCCTTTCGGCAGGCCGAAGTCAGGGACTTGGGACACCATATTGCTACTCGCGCAGGTGAGCATACAGATACACCACCATGAAATTGTACGGGTTCAGTTGTTTTTTAATTAAGACTGTACCTGTCCTGGGTAACCCTATCTGTACCGTGCCCTCCCTGCGTTACCGACCCTGAAACGACAAAACCCGTCGCGGTTACCCGCGACGGGTTTTGTTTTTTCAATTCGGGTGCTGGCGGTGGACCCAGTGGGTCAGGGCCAGCGACGCTGATTTAGCGCCAGAACGGCTTGCTCAGCTCTTCGTAGCGTTGAGCTTCGCTGATACCTGCGTCAGCCAGCAGGCGAGAATCCAGGCGAGCCAGTTGGTGGCGGCTGGAGATGCGGCGCTGCCACAGCATCAGGTTGGCGAGTACGCGCAGAGGCATGGAAGCCTGGGTTTTTGCAGCTTTGTCTTCGAAGAACAGTTCGGAACTGAGTGTACGTTCCATGGTGTGCATCCTTCCGCTTGTGGCGGGATTAGGTAGTGGTTTAACTGGTGCCCATGATCCTCCTCTCGCGCCAGTCTCTCTAGATACAGTTCATCTGTATTGTGAGGGGCCAGTTAACTGTTTATAGGTGCTGTACTGTTCAGAAATGATGCAACTGTACCTGTCGGCACCATTTAGGTGCGAATCTGTAGGTATTGATTAAAAAACGCTCAATTTTTGCGAGTAAAATACCAGTACAGTAGTACAGTTTTTTAAGGTCTATACAAGGTTGTCGAGGGGCTGACGCAACTGCATTTGCGCCAGCCCTCGACTGTACTCGTCACACAGCGAGCATGTGCCCGGTTTCTTCCAGGTTCATGTGCCAGCGCAGCGCATCACGCAGGATGTGTGGTGTATGCCCGCCCAGGGCGCAGGCCGCGGTGAAGTAGTCGTTCAGGGCCTGGCGATAGTCCGGATGCACGCAGTTGTCGATGATTACCCGGGCCCGCTCCCGCGGGGCCAGACCGCGCAGGTCGGCCAGGCCGACTTCGGTCACCAGGATATCGACGTCGTGCTCGGTGTGATCGACATGGCTGACCATCGGCACCACGCTGGAAATCGCCCCGCCCTTGGCAATCGACTTGGTGACGAAGATCGCCAGGTGTGCGTTGCGCGCGAAGTCTCCCGAGCCACCGATGCCGTTCATCATCCGCGTGCCGCAGACATGGGTGGAATTGACGTTGCCGTAAATATCGAACTCCAGCGCGGTGTTGATGCCGATGATGCCCAGGCGACGCACCACTTCCGGATGGTTGGAGATTTCCTGCGGACGCAGCACCAGCTTGTCCTTATAACGCTCCAGATTGCCGAACACATCGGCATTGCGCCGGCTCGACAGGGTGATCGAACTGCCCGAGGCGAAGCGTAGCTTGCCTGCGTCGATCAGGTCGAAAGTCGAGTCCTGCAGTACTTCGGAGTACATAGTCAGCTCTTCGAACGGCGACTCGATCAGGCCGCACATCACCGCGTTGGCAATGTTGCCGATGCCGGCCTGCAGCGGGCCGAGCTTGTTGCTCATGCGGCCAGCGTCGACTTCCTGCTTGAGGAAGTCGATCAGGTGGTTGGCGATGCCCTGGGTTTCGCTGTCCGGGGTCGAAACAGTGGATGGCGAGTCCGCCTGGTTGGTGATGACAATGGCGACGATCTTTTCCGCCGGGATCGGGATAGCCGTGCTACCGATACGGTCGTCGACCTTCACCAGCGGGATGGGCGTGCGGGTAGGCCGGTAGGTCGGGATATAGATGTCGTGCAGCCCTTCCAGGTTCGGGTTGTGCGCCAGGTTGATCTCGACGATCACGTGCTTGGCGAAGATCGCGAAACTGGCGGAGTTGCCCACCGAGGTGGTCGGCACGATATGGCCTTGGTCGGTGATCGCCACGGCTTCGATGACGGCGATGTCCGGCAACTTGAGCTGCTGGTTGCGCAGTTGTTCCACGGTTTCCGACAGGTGCTGGTCGATAAACATCACCTCGCCGGCGTTGATCGCCTTGCGCAGGGTGCTGTCGACCTGGAAAGGCATGCGCCGGGCCAGGACACCGGCCTCGGTGAGTTGTTTGTCGAGGTCGTTGCCCAGGCTGGCGCCGGTCATCAGGCTGATTTTCAGGGGGGTTACCTTGGCGCGCTCGGCCAGCGCATGGGGCACGGCCTTGGCTTCGCCGGCACGGGTGAAGCCGCTCATGCCGACGGTCATGCCGTCCTGAATCAGAGCGGCAGCGTCGGCGGCGCTCATCACCTTATCCAACAACGAAGGCAAGCGGATACGATCACGGTACATGGATTGTTATCTCGGGCAACGGAAGCAAGAAGCGCAGTCTAGTGATTTCAAAAAAAAACGCCCCGCGACAAAAGTCGAATGAAGGCCCCTGATTTAGAGCCTTCTGTCGGCTTTATGGAGTAAATAAAAAACCCCAGCCTACTAAAGGCTGAGGTTTGGGGTATTGCGCTGGAGCAGGGTTTATTCGACGGCCTTGACCATGTCTTCAATGACCTTCTTGGCGTCGCCGAACACCATCATGGTCTTGTCCAGATAGAACAGTTCGTTGTCCAGGCCGGCATAGCCGCTGGCCATCGAACGCTTGTTGACGATGATGGTTTTGGCCTTGAACGCTTCGAGAATCGGCATGCCGGCGATCGGCGATTTCGGGTCGTTCTTCGCCGCTGGGTTGACCACGTCGTTGGCACCCAACACCAGCACCACGTCGGCCTGGCCGAACTCGGAGTTGATGTCTTCCATCTCGAACACCTGGTCGTACGGCACTTCGGCCTCGGCCAGCAGTACGTTCATGTGGCCGGGCATGCGCCCTGCTACCGGGTGAATGGCGTACTTCACGGTCACGCCGCGGTGAGTCAGCTTCTCGGTGAGCTCTTTCAGTGCGTGCTGCGCCCGAGCGACCGCCAGGCCATAACCCGGGACGATGATCACGGTATCGGCGTTGGTCAGCAGGAAGGTCGCGTCGTCAGCCGAGCCGGACTTCACTGGACGGGCCTCTTGAGCGCCTGCAGGTCCACCCGCATCGGCAGTATTGCCAAAGCCGCCGAGCAGCACGTTGAAGAACGAGCGGTTCATTGCCTTGCACATGATGTACGAGAGAATCGCACCGGACGAACCCACCAGGGAGCCGGCAATGATCAGCATCGAGTTGTTCAGCGAGAAGCCGATCCCCGCCGCCGCCCAGCCCGAGTAGCTGTTGAGCATCGATACCACCACCGGCATGTCGGCACCGCCGATCGGGATGATGATCAGCACGCCCATGACGAAGGCCAGGGCTAGCATCAGGGCGAAGGCCGCGAGGTTGCCGGTGAGCATGAACGTCACGCCCAGGCCCAGGGTAGCCAGGCCGAGAATCAGGTTCAGCTTGTGTTGGCCGCTGAACTGTACCGGTGCGCCCTGGAACAGGCGGAACTTGTA
The DNA here is from genome assembly GCF_001921865.1 of Pseudomonas chlororaphis. GTDB lineage: Bacteria > Pseudomonadota > Gammaproteobacteria > Pseudomonadales > Pseudomonadaceae > Aquipseudomonas > Aquipseudomonas chlororaphis_D. Next base: position 10,030 of record NZ_MSCT01000022.1, on the reverse strand, counting down.
CTTGCCCGACAGTTTGCCGAAAGCGATCACCGAACCGGAGAAGGTGATGGCACCGATGGCTGCACCGAGGAACAGTTCCAGGCGGTTACCAGCCGGGATCGAGTCGCCCAGCTGCTTGACGATACCCAGGGACTGCGGCTCGACCACCGCGGCAATGGCGATGAACACCGCTGCCAGACCGATCATGCTGTGCATGAAGGCCACCAGCTCCGGCATCTTGGTCATTTCCACGCGCTTGGCCATGATCGAGCCGGCAGTGCCGCCGATCAACAGGCCGACGATGACGTAGCCGATACCAACGGTGGCCAGTTCCGCGCCGAGCTTGAACACCAGGCCGACGGTGGTGGCGATCGCCAGCGCCATGCCGAGCATGCCGAACAGATTGCCGCGCCGCGAAGTGGTCGGGTGCGACAGGCCTTTGAGGGCCTGGATAAAGCAGATCGACGCGATCAGGTAGAGCGTCGTTACGAGGTTCATGCTCATTACTTGGGCGCCTCTTCTTTTGCTTTCGGGGCTTTTTTCTTGAACATCTCAAGCATGCGGCGGGTGACCAGGAAACCACCGAACACATTGACTGCGGCCAGGGCCACGGCCAGGGTGCCCATGGTCTTGCCCAGCGGAGTCACGGTCAGGGCGGCGGCCAGCATGGCGCCGACGATGACGATGGCGGAAATGGCGTTGGTGACGGCCATCAGCGGAGTGTGCAGTGCGGGTGTGACGTTCCAGACCACGTGGTAACCGACATAAATAGCCAGCACGAAGATGATCAGGTTGTAGATACCGGGGGAGATAAGCTCTTCCATCGTCTGAATCCCTGCTTAGGCGTTTTTACGGATGACTTGGCCATCGCGGCACATCAGGCACGCGGCGACGATGTCGTCTTCCAGGTTGACCTCGAACTGTCCTTCTTTGGTGAAGACGAGCTTCAGGAAGTCCAGCAGGTTACGGGCGTACAGCGCCGAAGCGTCGGCTGCGACGGCGCCGGCCAGGTTGGTCGGGCCGACAATGGTCACGCCATTTTCGACGACTATCTGGTCCGCCACGGTCAGCGGGCAATTGCCGCCCTGGGTCGCGGCGAGGTCGACAACCACCGAGCCGGGTTTCATCTGGGCCACGGTTTCGGCGCTGAGCAGCACCGGCGCCTTGCGGCCCGGGATCAGTGCGGTGGTGATCACGATGTCGGCCTGCTTGGCGCGCTCGTGTACCGCCTGTGCCTGGCGCTGCATCCAGCTGGCAGGCATGGGGCGCGCGTAACCGCCGACGCCGACGGCGCACTCGCGCTCTTCGTCGGTTTCGTAAGGCACGTCGACGAACTTGGCGCCCAGGGACTCGATCTGTTCCTTGACCGCCGGGCGCACATCCGAGGCTTCGATCACGGCGCCCAGGCGCTTGGCGGTGGCGATGGCCTGCAGACCGGCGACGCCAGCCCCGAGAATCAGTACGCGCGCGGCTTTCACCGTGCCCGCCGCGGTCATCAGCATTGGCATGAAGCGCGGATAGTGGTGGGCAGCCAGCAACACAGCCTTGTAACCGGCGATGTTGGCTTGCGAAGACAGCACATCCAGGCTTTGGGCCCGCGAAGTACGGGGCGCGGCTTCCAGGGCAAAGGCAGTGATGCCGCGTTCGGCCATCTTGGCGATGGTTTCGTTGCTGAACGGATTGAGCATGCCCACCAGGACGGTGCCGCTTTTGACCAGGGCCAGCTCGCTGTCGCTGGGGGCGACAACCTTGAGAATCAGCTCGGCGCCGAAGGCGTCGTTGGCACTGCCAATGGTCGCGCCTGCCGCTTCATAGGCACTGTCGACAACACTGGCGTTAACGCCGGCGCCGCTTTGCACAGTGACTTTATGACCCTGGCCGATCAGTTTCTTGATGGTTTCCGGGGTTGCAGCAACCCGTGTTTCACCCGTCTGGGTCTCGAGAGGGACACCAATGTGCACGTCAAATCTCCTGCGTGATCTTATTGCTTTCGATCTTTTTTAGAAGGCCAGTGCACTACGGATGGTGCAGCTGGGGCGCGATCAGCACGACCCCGCCAGAATCAAGGCGGGGCGCGGCATTTTGCAGGCGAACATTGCACCCTTCAAGGGATTATGAGGGGTGACGGAAAATTAACTACAAGTCACCCCGTGACCGAATGTCGCAACGGTTGTACTCAATCCCTTATGGGACGTGCCTTGTAAGGATTTTTCCTGGGAAAAAACAATTTTTACATTGTCGACGTGAATGAGTGCTCATGTGCTCGTAAAAAACCCTACAAGCCACGTGGTTAGGCGCTTATAGGACGATTGTTCAGTTTGTCGATACAGTCTGCCTAAATGCGACATTTCATTATATCTGTAGTGCTTTTATTTGTTTGACTACGGGGTCAGTTTTCGTTGCTATCCTGCTATTTCTCTAGGCTGTAGCTTTGTGCCTGCTCCACCAACCAATCGCGAAAAGCCCGTAAAGACGCCGATTCGACCTTGCGCTCGGGAATCATCAGGTAATACGCCTTGATGCTCGCCAGTGCTTCAGGGTTGGCAATCACCAGGCGTTTCTCGCGCAGTTCTCGTTGAATCAGGAACGGTGGAATCAGGGCAATCCCCATGTCGTGCATGGCCGCCTGGGCCAGCATGGAGAATAGTTCGTAACGCGGGCCTGTCATGTCTCGCGGGATATTCAAGTGTTGTGAGTTGAACCATTGTCGCCAGGCATAGGGGCGTGTGGTCTGTTGCAGCAGCGGCAGTTCGGCGATTTCCTCGGCGCTCAGCCGGGCGCGACTGCCCAGAGTCGCCGGGCTGCAGACCGGCATTGGGTTTTCTCCCATCAGGCGATGGGATTGGGTGCCTGACCAATCGGCATCGCCAAAGTAGATGGCGCCGTCGAAGTCGGTATCGGCGAACAGGAAGGGCCGTGTGCGGTTGGTCAGGTTGACCGTGACTTCCGGGTGGCGGTGCTGGAAGTCCTTGAGGCGAGGCAGCAGCCATTGGGTGCCAAAGGTTGGGACCACCGCCAGTTCGATGACGTTGGCGCCCTGCTGGCCCATGACCGAAAGCGTGTCGCGCTCCACTGCATCCAATTGGGTGGCTACGCGGCGGCTGTAGGAGAGTCCGGCTTCGGTCAGCTTGACGCCGCGCCGGGATCGTCGGAACAGCTCGACGCCCAGGAACTCCTCCAGGCTGGCGATCTGCCGACAGATCGCACCCTGGGTCAGGGAAAGCTCTTGAGCGGCCTTGGTAAAGCTCTCGTGGCGCGCGGCTGCTTCGAAGCTGACCAGGGCGGCAGTGCTGGGGATCTTCCTGCGCATGTACGGCAATCTCACTAATATTTTGGCTAAGAGGCGTTTACAGCTGTTTCGGAGTGATAAATTAGCACAACAGTATGCGAAATCCTCGTTTGCCGTGGCCGGCAACCCGGCCTAGGATCAGCCCACGAACCTTGACCTATTTCACGAGGACTCACTCATGGGCGGCAAAGCAAGCTTCAACTGGATCGATCCCCTTCTGCTGGATCAACAGCTCACTGAAGAAGAGCGCATGGTGCGCGACAGTGCTGAGCAATTTGCTCAGGACAAACTGGCGCCGCGGGTGCTTGAAGCTTTCCGTCATGAAAAGACCGACCCGGCGATTTTCCGTGAAATGGGTGAAGTCGGCCTATTGGGGGCGACCATTCCCGAGCAGTATGGTGGCAGCGGCCTGAACTATGTCTGTTACGGCCTGATTGCCCGTGAAGTGGAGCGTGTGGATTCTGGTTACCGCTCGATGATGAGCGTGCAGTCTTCCCTGGTGATGGTGCCGATCAATGAATTCGGGACCGAAGCCCAGAAACAGAAGTATCTGCCGAAGCTGGCCTCCGGTGAGTGGATCGGCTGTTTCGGCCTGACTGAACCAAATCATGGCTCCGATCCGGGCGCGATGATTACCCGTGCCCGCAAGGTAGACGGCGGTTATAGCCTGACTGGCAGCAAGATGTGGATTACCAATAGCCCGATCGCTGATGTGTTCGTGGTTTGGGCCAAGGACGATGCCGGCGATATCCGAGGCTTCGTATTGGAGAAAGGCTGGAAAGGTCTGAGTGCTCCGGCGATTCACGGCAAAGTCGGTCTGCGAGCCTCCATCACTGGCGAAATCGTCATGGATAACGTCTTTGTGCCGGAGGAGAACATCTTCCCTGACGTGCGCGGCCTGAAGGGCCCATTCACCTGCCTGAACTCTGCCCGCTACGGTATTTCCTGGGGGGCTTTGGGCGCGGCCGAGTTCTGTTGGCACACCGCTCGCCAGTACACCTTGGACCGTCAGCAATTCGGTCGCCCTCTGGCGGCTACCCAGCTGATCCAGAAAAAGCTCGCGGACATGCAGACCGAGATCACCCTCGCCCTTCAAGGTTGCCTGCGTCTGGGGCGGATGAAGGATGAAGGCACGGCGGCGGTTGAAATCACCTCGATCATGAAGCGCAACTCCTGCGGCAAGTCGCTGGACATCGCCCGCGTAGCGCGCGACATGCTGGGCGGCAACGGCATCTCCGATGAGTTCGGTATTGCCCGTCACCTGGTCAACCTGGAGGTGGTGAATACCTACGAAGGGACCCATGATGTCCATGCGCTGATCCTGGGGCGTGCGCAGACCGGCATTCAGGCGTTCTACTAATAGGAGAGCGAGCATGGGCGCGTTATCGCATTTGCGGGTGCTGGACTTGTCGCGAGTGCTGGCCGGACCTTGGGCTGGTCAGATTCTTGCAGACCTGGGGGCCGAGGTGATCAAGGTCGAGCGCCCGGGCAGTGGTGACGATACGCGCGCCTGGGGCCCGCCCTTCCTCAAGGACGCCTATGGCGAGAACACCACTGAGGCTGCTTATTACCTGTCGGCCAATCGTAACAAGCAGTCGGTGACCATCGACTTCACCCAGGTGGAAGGCCAGCGGCTGGTGCGTGAGTTGGCGGCCAAGTCCGACATCCTGATCGAGAACTTCAAGGTTGGCGGTCTGGCGGCCTACGGGTTGGACTATCAGTCGCTGAAGGAGCTCAACCCTAATCTGATCTATTGCTCCATTACCGGCTTCGGTCAGACCGGGCCTTACGCCAAGCGTGCCGGCTACGATTTCATGATCCAGGGGCTGGGCGGGCTGATGAGCCTGACCGGACGCCCCGAGGGGGATGAGGGGGCGGGACCGGTGAAGGTAGGGGTAGCGTTGACGGATATCCTGACGGGGCTGTATGCGACAGTCGCGATCCTCGCTGCCTTGGCGCATCGGCAACATGACGGTGGCGGGCAGCATATCGATATGGCGCTGCTGGATGTGCAGGTCGCGTGCCTGGCCAACCAGGCGATGAACTACCTGACGACGGGCGTCGCTCCCAAGCGCCTGGGCAATGCTCATCCGAATATCGTGCCTTACCAGGACTTTCCTACAGCGGATGGCGATTTCATCCTTACCGTGGGTAATGACGGTCAGTTCCGCAAGTTCGCCGAGGTGGCGGGTCAGCCGCAGTGGGCGGATGATCCGCGTTTCGCCACCAATAAGCTACGGGTAGCCAACCGGGCGGTGCTGATTCCTCTGATCCGCCAGGCCACGGTATTCAAGACCACTGCCGAGTGGGTTGCCCAGCTGGAGCTTGCAGGTGTGCCGTGCGGCCCTATCAATGATCTGGCGCAGATGTTCGAGGATCCTCAGGTCAAGGCGCGTGGGTTGGCGATCGAGCTGCCGCATGCGTTGGCAGGTTTGGTTCCACAGGTGGCCAGCCCTATCCGTCTCTCCGAGACGCCGGTTGAATACCGTCATGCGCCCCCTCTATTGGGTGAGCATACCGCCCAGGTTCTGCAGAGGGTGTTGGGGCTTGAGCTTGAGTCCGTGGATGCCTTGCGAGCCTCGGGCGTATTGTGAATACGCTCTTCTATATATAGAGCGGCTGGTTTCCTTCTATATAGGTAGCCTGAAAACATCCCTTGTCGGGGTGTTTTCAGGTTTCTTCATAGTAAAAGCAAATTAAGTGTTGACGGCAGATTCCAGAGGTCTATAATTCGCCCCACTTCCGGCGCAGTCGAAACGGAAAACTCCTTGAGATTCAACGAGTTACATGGTTTTCGACAGCGGTTGCGCTTCGGTTCATCGAAGCCCGAAGGAGTTGATAAGGTAGTCAGTTTTCACCTTGTTAACGATTCGATCGTCTCGGTCGAAAGCGGAGAAAAAGAGGTGTTGACAACAGCGTGTAACGCTGTAGAATTCGCCTCCCGCTGACGAGAGATCGGAAGCGCAAGTGGTTGAAGTTGTTGAGGAAATCTTCAAAAACTTCTGAAAATAATCACTTGACAGCAAATGAGGCTGCTGTAGAATGCGCGCCTCGGTTGAGACGAAAGACTTAACCAACCGCTCTTTAACAACTGAATCAAGCAATTCGTGTGGGTGCTTGTGGAGTCAGACTGATAGTCAGAAAGATTATCAGCATCACAAGTTACTCCGCGAGAAATCAAAGATGTAACCAACGATTGCTGAGCCAAGTTTAGGGTTTTCTCAAAACCCAAAGATGTTTGAACTGAAGAGTTTGATCATGGCTCAGATTGAACGCTGGCGGCAGGCCTAACACATGCAAGTCGAGCGGTAGAGAGAAGCTTGCTTCTCTTGAGAGCGGCGGACGGGTGAGTAATGCCTAGGAATCTGCCTGGTAGTGGGGGATAACGTTCGGAAACGGACGCTAATACCGCATACGTCCTACGGGAGAAAGCAGGGGACCTTCGGGCCTTGCGCTATCAGATGAGCCTAGGTCGGATTAGCTAGTTGGTGAGGTAATGGCTCACCAAGGCGACGATCCGTAACTGGTCTGAGAGGATGATCAGTCACACTGGAACTGAGACACGGTCCAGACTCCTACGGGAGGCAGCAGTGGGGAATATTGGACAATGGGCGAAAGCCTGATCCAGCCATGCCGCGTGTGTGAAGAAGGTCTTCGGATTGTAAAGCACTTTAAGTTGGGAGGAAGGGTACTTACCTAATACGTGAGTATTTTGACGTTACCGACAGAATAAGCACCGGCTAACTCTGTGCCAGCAGCCGCGGTAATACAGAGGGTGCAAGCGTTAATCGGAATTACTGGGCGTAAAGCGCGCGTAGGTGGTTCGTTAAGTTGGATGTGAAATCCCCGGGCTCAACCTGGGAACTGCATCCAAAACTGGCGAGCTAGAGTATGGTAGAGGGTGGTGGAATTTCCTGTGTAGCGGTGAAATGCGTAGATATAGGAAGGAACACCAGTGGCGAAGGCGACCACCTGGACTGATACTGACACTGAGGTGCGAAAGCGTGGGGAGCAAACAGGATTAGATACCCTGGTAGTCCACGCCGTAAACGATGTCAACTAGCCGTTGGGAGCCTTGAGCTCTTAGTGGCGCAGCTAACGCATTAAGTTGACCGCCTGGGGAGTACGGCCGCAAGGTTAAAACTCAAATGAATTGACGGGGGCCCGCACAAGCGGTGGAGCATGTGGTTTAATTCGAAGCAACGCGAAGAACCTTACCAGGCCTTGACATCCAATGAACTTTCTAGAGATAGATTGGTGCCTTCGGGAACATTGAGACAGGTGCTGCATGGCTGTCGTCAGCTCGTGTCGTGAGATGTTGGGTTAAGTCCCGTAACGAGCGCAACCCTTGTCCTTAGTTACCAGCACGTAATGGTGGGCACTCTAAGGAGACTGCCGGTGACAAACCGGAGGAAGGTGGGGATGACGTCAAGTCATCATGGCCCTTACGGCCTGGGCTACACACGTGCTACAATGGTCGGTACAAAGGGTTGCCAAGCCGCGAGGTGGAGCTAATCCCATAAAACCGATCGTAGTCCGGATCGCAGTCTGCAACTCGACTGCGTGAAGTCGGAATCGCTAGTAATCGCGAATCAGAATGTCGCGGTGAATACGTTCCCGGGCCTTGTACACACCGCCCGTCACACCATGGGAGTGGGTTGCACCAGAAGTAGCTAGTCTAACCTTCGGGAGGACGGTTACCACGGTGTGATTCATGACTGGGGTGAAGTCGTAACAAGGTAGCCGTAGGGGAACCTGCGGCTGGATCACCTCCTTAATCGACGACATCAGCTGCTTCATAAGCTCCCACACGAATTGCTTGATTCATTGAAGAAGACGATAGAAGCAGCTTTAAGCTCCAAGCTGATAGCTCCAAGCTAACAGTTACAAGCTCGAAATTGGGTCTGTAGCTCAGTTGGTTAGAGCGCACCCCTGATAAGGGTGAGGTCGGCAGTTCGAATCTGCCCAGACCCACCAATTTTGTTATGGGGCCATAGCTCAGCTGGGAGAGCGCCTGCCTTGCACGCAGGAGGTCAGCGGTTCGATCCCGCTTGGCTCCACCATAAACTGCTTCGGAAAGCTTAGAAATGAGCATTCAAATTGAATGTTGATTTCTAGTCTTTTGATTAGATCGTTCTTTAAAAATTTGGGTATGTGATAGAAAGATAGACTGAACGTTACTTTCACTGGTAACGGATCAGGCTAAGGTAAAATTTGTGAGTTCTCTTTTAATTAAGAATGCAAATTTTCGGCGAATGTCGTCTTCATAGTATAACCAGATTGCTTGGGGTTATATGGTCAAGTGAAGAAGCGCATACGGTGGATGCCTTGGCAGTCAGAGGCGATGAAAGACGTGGTAGCCTGCGATAAGCTTCGGGGAGTCGGCAAACAGACTTTGATCCGGAGATCTCTGAATGGGGGAACCCAGCCATCATAAGATGGTTATCTTGTACTGAATACATAGGTGCAAGAGGCGAACCAGGGGAACTGAAACATCTAAGTACCCTGAGGAAAAGAAATCAACCGAGATTCCCTTAGTAGTGGCGAGCGAACGGGGACTAGCCCTTAAGTGGCTTTGAGATTAGCGGAACGCTCTGGAAAGTGCGGCCATAGTGGGTGATAGCCCTGTACGCGAAAGTCTCTTAGTCATGAAATCGAGTAGGACGGAGCACGAGAAACTTTGTCTGAATATGGGGGGACCATCCTCCAAGGCTAAATACTACTGACTGACCGATAGTGAACTAGTACCGTGAGGGAAAGGCGAAAAGAACCCCGGAGAGGGGAGTGAAATAGATCCTGAAACCGTATGCGTACAAGCAGTGGGAGCAGACTTTGTTCTGTGACTGCGTACCTTTTGTATAATGGGTCAGCGACTTATATTCAGTGGCGAGCTTAACCGAATAGGGGAGGCGTAGCGAAAGCGAGTGTTAATAGCGCGTTTAGTCGCTGGGTATAGACCCGAAACCGGGCGATCTATCCATGGGCAGGTTGAAGGTTGGGTAACACTAACTGGAGGACCGAACCGACTACCGTTGAAAAGTTAGCGGATGACCTGTGGATCGGAGTGAAAGGCTAATCAAGCTCGGAGATAGCTGGTTCTCCTCGAAAGCTATTTAGGTAGCGCCTCATGTATCACTGTAGGGGGTAGAGCACTGTTTCGGCTAGGGGGTCATCCCGACTTACCAAACCGATGCAAACTCCGAATACCTACAAGTGCCGAGCATGGGAGACACACGGCGGGTGCTAACGTCCGTCGTGAAAAGGGAAACAACCCAGACCGTCAGCTAAGGTCCCAAAGTTATGGTTAAGTGGGAAACGATGTGGGAAGGCTTAGACAGCTAGGAGGTTGGCTTAGAAGCAGCCACCCTTTAAAGAAAGCGTAATAGCTCACTAGTCGAGTCGGCCTGCGCGGAAGATGTAACGGGGCTCAAACCATACACCGAAGCTACGGGTATCACGTAAGTGATGCGGTAGAGGAGCGTTCTGTAAGCCTGTGAAGGTGAGTTGAGAAGCTTGCTGGAGGTATCAGAAGTGCGAATGCTGACATGAGTAACGACAATGGGTGTGAAAAACACCCACGCCGAAAGACCAAGGTTTCCTGCGCAACGTTAATCGACGCAGGGTTAGTCGGTCCCTAAGGCGAGGCTGAAAAGCGTAGTCGATGGAAAACAGGTTAATATTCCTGTACTTCTAGTTATTGCGATGGAGGGACGGAGAAGGCTAGGCCAGCTTGGCGTTGGTTGTCCAAGTTTAAGGTGGTAG
>NZ_MSCT01000021.1 GCF_001921865.1 Pseudomonas chlororaphis | reverse complement strand
TCATATCCTGATTGTCGAAGACGAAGCGGCGATTGCCGATACGCTGATTTTTGCCCTGCAGGGCGAAGGGTTCGGCACCACCTGGCTGAGTCTCGGGCAGGCGGCGCTGGATTATCAGCGCAGTACCCCGGCGGACCTGCTGATTCTCGACATCGGCCTGCCGGACATCAGCGGCTTTGAAACCTGCAAGCAACTGCGGCGCTTCAGCGAGGTGCCGGTGATGTTCCTCAGCGCCCGCGATGGGGAGATCGACCGGGTGGTGGGTCTGGAAATCGGCGCCGACGATTATGTGATCAAGCCCTTCAGCCCGCGTGAGGTCGCGGCCCGGGTCAAGGCCATCCTCAAGCGCATGGCGCCGCGGGCTGCGGTGGAGGCGCCGGCCGCGGTGTTCCAGGTCGATACCGACAAGTTCCAGATCAGCTATCGCGGCCAGCCGTTGAGCCTGACCCGCCATGAATTCCGCCTGCTGCATTGCCTGCTGGAGCAACCCGAGCGGGTGTTCAGCCGCGAGCAACTGCTCGACGCCCTGGGGGTGGCGGCGGATGCCGGCTACGAGCGCAGCATCGACAGCCATATCAAGAGCCTGCGGGCCAAACTGCGCCTGGTGGCGGCCGCTGCCGAACCGATCCAGACCCATCGCGGCCTGGGCTACAGCTACAGCCCGGGGCACGGCTGATGCCGTTGGCCATCCGGATTTTCCTGGTCTACGTGCTGTTCGTCGGCCTGACCGGCTATTTCGTGCTCAACACCGTGATGGAGGAGATCCGCCCGGGCGTGCGCCAGTCCACCGAGGAAACCCTGGTGGACACCGCCAACCTGCTGGCGGAAATCCTGCGGGACGATTTCAAGGCCGGCACCCTCAACGAGAACCGTTGGCCGGAGCTGCTCAAGGCCTATGGCGAGCGCCAGCCGGCGGCGACTATCTGGGGCCTGCCGAAAAACCAGGTCAACCACCGGATCTACGTCACCGACGCCCAGGGCAAGGTGGTGCTGGACTCCAGCGGCCTGGCGGTGGGCCAGGATTACTCGCGCTGGAACGATGTCTACCTGACCCTGCGCGGCCAATACGGCGCGCGCTCCTCGCGCAGCGTGGCGGACGACCCGAACTCCTCGGTGATGCATGTCGGCGCGCCGATCCGCGATAACGGCCGGATCATCGGCGTGGTCACCGTGGCCAAGCCCAACAGTTCCTTGCAGCCCTATGTCGACCGCACCGAGCGCCGCCTGCTGTGGTACGGCGCCGGGCTGATCGGCCTGGGCCTGCTGTTCGGCGCCTTGCTGTCGTGGTGGCTGAGCGTGGCCCTGCGCCGGCTTACCGGCTACGCCCAGGCGGTCAGCGAAGGCCGCCGCGCCGCGCTGCCGCACTATCGCGGCGGCGAGCTGGAGCAACTGGCCACGGCGGTGGAGCACATGCGCACCCAGCTGGAGGGCAAGGCCTATGTCGAGCGCTACGTGCACACCCTGACCCATGAACTGAAAAGCCCGCTGGCGGCGATCCGCGGCGCGGCGGAGCTGCTCCAGGGCGACATGCCCGGCGAGCAGCGCGCGCGTTTTGTCGGCAATATCGACAGCGAGAGCGCGCGCATGCAGCACCTGATCGAACGCTTGCTCAACCTGGCGCAAGTCGAGCAGCGCCAGGGCCTGGAAGAGCGGGTGGCGGTGCCGCTGGCGGACCTGGTGGCACAGGTGCTGGACAGCCAGAAAGCGCGGATCGAAGGCCGGCGCTTGCAGGTCGAGCAGTCCATCGAGCCAGGGCTTGCGCTGTCGGGCGAGGCTTTCCTGTTGCGCCAGGCCCTGGGCAACCTGCTGGAAAACGCCCTGGACTTCACCCCCGTCGGCGGCGTGCTGCGGGTGACTGCCTGCCACACGGGCGAGCAACTGAGCGTGAGCCTGTACAACCAGGCCGAGCCCATTCCCGACTATGCCCTGGCACGCCTGACCGAGCGTTTCTATTCCCTGCCGCGGCCCGACAGCGGGCGTAAAAGCACGGGTTTGGGGCTGAACTTCGTCGAGGAGGTGGTGCAGTTGCACGGCGGCCGGATGCGGATCGGCAATGTGCCTGGAGGCGTTGAAGTGACGCTGCAGTTTCCGGCCTGATCCAACGGCGAAGGATGCACGGAGCCGTTGTAGCCGCTGCCGAGCCTGCGAGGCTGCGCTCGGTCGCGAAGCGGCCGTCAGCCCTGAGTCCGCGATTTACCTGATAAAACGCGCCGTCCGGTTTTACGACCGCTGCGCGGCCGTGCGCAGGCTGCGCCAGCGGCTACAGCTGGATGTGATCGATGATTCAGCGGATCGAATCTCCACAGACTCTCCACATTCCCCCCATAAAACCCCCACACCGGTCTCCCAGACTCTCCCCCATTCGAACAGGGAGAGAACCCATGAACCGCAGTCTGACGATAAAACTCGGGGCCATCGCCCTATTGATCCTGTTGTTGCTGGTCCCGCTGCTGATGATCGACGGGCTGATCCAGGAGCGCCAGGAGCTGCGCGACGGCGTGCTCACCGACATTGCCCGCAGCTCCAGCTACCGCCAACAGATCAGCGGCCCGCTGATGGTGGTGCCTTACCGCAAGGTGGTGCGGACCTGGAAAACCAACGAGAAAACCAACCAGCGCTACCAGGAATTGGGCGAAGAGCGCGGGCAGCTGTATTTCCTGCCGGAGCATTTCGAACTCGACGGCCAGGTACGCACCGAAGTGCGGGCCCGGGGGATTTACCAGGCCCGGCTGTTCCACGCCAACAACCGTATCAGCGGGCAGTTTGCCGTACCGGAGCAGATGGGCATCAAGGAAGACTTCGCCGACTACCGGTTCGAGCCGCCGTATCTCGCTGTGGGCATCAGCGACATCCGCGGTATCGAACAGGCGCTGACCCTCGAACTGAACGGGCAGAACCTGGCGTTCGCCCCGGGCACCCAGCTCGACTGGCTGGGGGAGGGTGTGCACGTCGAGTTGCCGCTGCTGGACGGCAAGCGCGGTACCAACCTGGACTTCGCCTTCAATCTGCAATTGCAAGGCACCGGCCAGTTGCAAGTGCTGCCGGTGGGCAAGACCAGCAAGGTGCGCCTGCAAGCCGACTGGCCGCATCCGAGCTTCTTCGGCGACTACCTGCCGGCCCAGCGTGAAATCTCCGACCTGGGCTTCGTCGCCAACTGGCAGGCCTCGTTTTTCTCCACCAACCTGGAAAGCGCGCTGGTCAATTGCCTGAGCAGCGAACGGTGCGAGGAATTCAAGAACCGCACGTTCGGCGTGAGCTTCATCGACCCGGTGGACCAGTACCTCAAGAGCGACCGGGCGATCAAATACGCGCTGTTGTTCATTGCCCTGACCTTTGCCGGCTTCTTCCTCTTCGAGGTGCTCAAGAGCCTGGCGGTGCACCCGGTGCAATACGCGTTGGTGGGCGTGGCCCTGGCGTTCTTCTACCTGTTGCTGCTGTCGCTGTCGGAACACATCGGCTTCGCCCTGGCCTACCTGCTGTCGGCCGGTGCCTGCGTGACGCTGATCGGTTTCTACGTCTGCCATGTGTTGCGCAGCCTGGGCCACGGCCTGAGTTTCGCCGTCGGCCTGGCCGCCCTGTACGGCCTGTTGTACGGCTTGCTCAGCGCCGAGGACTACGCGCTGCTGATGGGCTCGCTGCTGCTGTTCGGCCTGCTCGGCGTGTTCATGGTGCTGACCCGCAAGCTCGACTGGTACGGCGTGGGCCAGGGCAAGCCGGCCCGGGCGCAGGATAAGGCGGTGGCCCATGAGTAACCTGGGGCTGCGTGAAGATCGGCAGGCGGCCCGGGCCTTGCTGGTGTGGATTGTCGAGTCGTTGCCCGAGGCGCCGCTGTGCGGCTATCGCGAGCAAGCTTGCTCCTACAGGGGCAGCGACGCTTTGGGTAGGAGCGAGCTGGCTCGCGATAAGGCCTCCCAGCCTCAAGCCGGCGGCTGGGTCGCCAGCATCGACGGCCGTTGACTGGCCTCGGCGTACCAGGTCGCGAGCCGCGGCTGGGCATCGCGCCAGCGCAGGTCGGGGTGGCGGAAGTCGAGGTAGCCCAGGGCACAGGCGACGCTGAGTGCGGCCACGTCGAAAGGGCCGGCCAGTTCGGTAAGGGCATCGGCCTCGAGCACGGCCAGGGCGCGGCGAATCTTCTCGCGCTGGCCATCGAGCCACTGCTCCCAGTGTTTCTCGGGGGCACGCAGGGCCAGTTCGTAACGGATCAGCACCGAGGCGTCCATGATCCCGTCGGCCAGCGCCGCCAGGGTCAGGCGCCGCCAGCGGGCCGGGCCTTCGCGGGGGATCAGCGGGCGGCCCGCGTGTTGCTGGTCGAGGTACTCGAGGATCACCCGGCTGTCGTACAGCACGTTGCCGTCGGCCAGGCGCAGCGCGGGAACCTTGCCCAGCGCGTTGCCCTGGTTGAGCGCGGCGTCGGGGTTCACCGGGGTTGGCTGGCAGCCTTGCAGGGCTACATGGTCCAGCTGGCCGGTCTCGTGCAGCAGCACCATGACTTTGCGTACGTAAGGTGATGCCGGGTTGTGGAACAGCGTCAGGCTTGGGGCGGACATGAATACTCCTCGCGGGTGGAAGTTGGAGCACAGGTCCCGGGGATCTTAGCGCAGCCGGTGGCTCTGGCCACCGGGGCGGCGAACAGAACAGACAAGGAGTGATGAATGCGCAGGTCTTATCTTCGACATGGGTTGTACAGCCTGGCCCTGAGCCTGTTGGGCGTGCTGGCGGTGTACCTGGCCTTGCAGTACGAGTTTCGCCGCCACGGCGAGGGCGAGCCGGAGCTGATCCTGGCGTTTGCCTGGATGGCCCGGTACTGGGCGCTGCCGGCGCTGGCCCTGCCGGCCCTGGGGTGTGCCCTGTTGGGCTTGCGCGGCCCCGGACCATTGACGCGAGCCTGGCGCTGGGGCCTGGCGGCCAGCTATGTACCGCTGCTGGCCCTGGCGCTGTTCTGCGTCCTGGTCGCCGCCGAGGCGCAACAGGACAACCGCGTCTTTATCCCGGTGCTGCCGATCGGCCTGGGGCTGGCACTGTACCTGTGGCGCGGTTTCCCCGCCGGGGTCAGGCCGCCCGCCTGCGACTGAACAACCCGCGCAGCGCCAGCCCCGCCGGGACGCCCAGGCCGAGCCAGCTCAGGGCGTCCCAGATGCCGTCGCCGAGCAGTGCCGAGAACAGCCCCGCGGCACTGAGCACGGCAATGAACAGCGGCGCGCCGAAGACCTTCCAGAAACTCGATTGCCGCGGCTTCATGGCGTCGCCCCGGCTTGCGCGCCCAGGGCCGGCCGGGCGGCACGGCGCCGGACGATCCACAGGTACAGGCCGCTGGCGAGGACGACGATGGTCAGCACATCCAGGGCCGCCCAGAGGATTTTCATCGGCATGCCGCCGTAATCGCCGAAGTGCAGCGGTTGCGACATACCCATGGCGTCCATGTACCAGGGGCGTTCGGCCACCGCCGTGACCTGCAGGGTGCTGGCGTCGATCAGCACCGGGGTCAGCAGGTGCGACGTCAGGTGGGTGCTGCCTTTCATGAACACCGCGTAGTGGTGCTCGCTGGAAAAGCGCGTGCCGGGAAAGGCGATGAAGTCCGGCTGCATGCCCGGGGCCACCTCTTGGGCAATGTCCAGCAAGCGGCTGGCGGGTGCCAGTTGGGTCAGTGGCGGTGCATCGCGGTATGGCTCGATCATCGCGCTGAGGCTGTCGTTGCGCCAGGCGGCGATCAGCAGGTCGGCGCAGGCGCTGATCACCCCGGTGACGCCCACCACCAGGGCCCAGGTGAGGGTCACCACGCCGATCAGGTTATGCAGGTCGAGCCAGCGCAGGCGGCTGGATTTATCGTGGCGCACGGTGGCGAACGTCAGCCGGCGCATGAACGGCAGGTACAACACGACCCCGGAAATGATCGCCAGCACGAACAGCAGCCCCATGAAGGCCAGCAGCAGCTTGCCCGGCAGGCCGGCGAACATGTCCACATGCATGCGCAGGAAAAACATCATCAGCCCGCCGTTGGCCGAAGGGGTTTCCACGGCTTCGCCGGTGCGCGCGTCGAGCATGAAGGTATGGGACGAGTTGGGCTCGGTGCCGGCGGTCCTGGCCATGATGGTGAGCACGCCGTTGGGGTCTTCCTCGTCCCAGCCGAAGTACTGCATGACCTCGCCCGGGCGATGGGCCTCGGCGGCGCGCACCAGCTGTTGCAGGTCGAGTTTCGGGGTGTCGGCGGGCATCTCGCGCAGTTCCGGCGCGTCGCCCAGCAAATGGTCGATCTCATGGTGAAAGATCAGCGGCAGCCCGGTCAGGGCCAGCATCAGCAGGAACACCGTGCAGATCAGGCTGGTCCAGGTGTGGATAAAGGACCAGCGGCGGATGGTTTTGCTTTTCATGAATCATCCAAATGCAAAAGGGCCACGGCGCGGCCGTGACCCTTGTTTCGACGCAATGAGCTTAGCCGGTTACCACTTGTAGTTGACGCTGGCCATGACGTTTCGGCGGTCGCCGTAGTAGCAATAGAAGCCGTCGCAGGTCGATATGTATTCCTTGTCGAATACGTTATTGGCGTTAACGGCGACGCTGACACCCTTGAGCGTATTGTTCAGGCGACCCAGGTCGTAATGGACGGCGGCATCGTAGACGGTATAGGAGTCGGTATGGCCATCCGACTTATCGCGTACGTAGCCCATGCTGCCGATGGCGATATTGTCCGTTTCGCCGATGTAGCGCACGCCGAAGCCGATGCCAAAGCCGTCCAGCACGCCGGTGTGCCAGGTGTAGTCGGCCCAGGCCGAGGCCTGGTTTTCCGGGGTCAGCGGCAGTGGGCGGTTTTTATCCAGGGGGTCGCTGACTTTGGTCATTTTACTGTTGGCGTAGGTGTAGGACGCTGTCAGCTTGAGGTTCTCGTTGACGTTGCCAGTCGCCTCCAGTTCCAGGCCGCGCACCTTGGCTTCGCCCAGCGGACGCGATACACCCAGGGTGTCGCTGAGAACGATGTCCTTACGGGTCAGGTCATAGGCTGCCACGGTGAACAGCATGTCCATGCCCGGTGGTTGGTACTTGAGACCCACTTCGTATTGCTTGCCTGTACCTGGGCGGAAGGCGGCACCGTTAGCGCCGCCGGCTTCGGCCTGGAAGGACTCGGCATAGGAAATGTAAGGGGTGAACCCGGAGTCGAAGACATAGCTCAGCGCCGCGTTGCCGGTAAAGGCACTGTCGTCGCGGGTGTCTTTGGCGTTCAGGTTGTAGAAGGTCGAATCGGTGTGCAGCCAGTCCTGGCGGCCACCGAGGGTCAGGCGCCAGTTATCCAGGGCCATCTGGTCCTGCAGATACAAACCGGTGTCCCGGGTTTTCTGGTTGTAGTCGTTGTAAGCGGTGTATTGGACCTTGCTGAAGTCCTGGCCGTAGATCGGGTTGATGATGTTGCTGGTCGGCGCGTTGCCGTACAGCCATTTGTAGTTGGTATTGACGCGCTGGTGATCGAGTCCGAGCAGCAGTGTGTGCTTGATGGCGCCGGTCTGGAAGTCGGCCTGGAAGTTGTTGTCCACGGCGAACTGGCTGATGTCTTCATTGACGATGTTGGCGCCACGGGCAACGGTGCCGTCGTCGCTTACCGAACCGTAGTAGCCACCTGCGGTAATGCCCTGGAAGGACAGGTCGCTCTTGGTATAACGCAGGTTCTGGCGGAACTGCCAGACATCGTCCAGGCGGTGTTCGAAGGCATAACCCAATGCGTAATAGGTCTTGTCGTAGAACTCCCATTCTGGATCGCCAAGGTTCTTGTGGTACTTCACCTCACCGGCAGGCGTCGACAGCTTGGTGCCTTGCAATGGCAAGAACTGGCTGGTGATGCCGGTATCGTCGCGGTTGAACTGGCTGAGGAAGGTCAGCTTGGTGTCTTCATCGATGTTCCAGGTCAGGCTGGGAGCGATGTTGTAGCGCTTGTCGTCGTTGTGCTCGATGGCCGAGTTACTGTCCCGCACCACACCGGTGACCCGGTAGAGGAAACGACCTTCGTCGTCGATCGGGCCGGTGCTGTCGAAACTGATCTGTTTACGCTGGTAGCTACCGATTTGCAGTTGGACTTCGTTGCTGTTGGTGGCTTCCGGGCGACGGCTGACCATATCGATCAGGCCACCGGGAGGCGTCTGGCCATATACCGAAGAAGCCGGGCCACGCAGCAGGGCAACGCGTTCCAGGTCCCAGGTTTCCATCTTCGGCATGGTGTAGGTGCCCTTGGGCAACGGCAGGCCATCCAGGAACTGGGTCGGTTCAAAGCCACGGACTTTCAGCCACTCGGCGCGACTGTCGCTGCCATAGCTGCTGGCCGTGACACCCGGCATATAACGCACGGCGTCATCGAGGTTCTGGACGGCACGGTCCTGCATTTGCTCGCGAGTGGCGACCGAAATCGAACGGGGCGCTTCGGCAAGAGCGGTATCGGTCTTGGTGCCAGCGGCAGTGCGCTTGGCGACATAACCTTCGACCGGACCCCAGGCGCTTTCGTAGCTGCCCTGCCCGGTAATGCTGGTCTCCGGCAAGGCCACCACGCCCTCGGGAATCGCCACCAGGCTGTAGGTGCCGGCGCTGCTCTGTTCCAGTTGCAGGCCGGTGCCGCGCAGGGCCTCGCGCAGGGCGCCGGCGGCGTCGAACTGGCCCTTGACCGGGGCCGAGGTCTTGCCGGCGGCCAGGCCCGGGTTGAGGCTCAAGGCCAGGCCGGCCTGGCTGGCGATCTGGTTCAGGGTGCTGGCCAGGGGCGCGGCCGGCAAGTTGTAGGCGCGCACGCTGGACGCCTGTTCGGCGGCGATCAGCGTGGTGCTGGCCAGCGGGGCGCAAAGGGCAATCGCCACGGCCAACAGGCTGGGGCGCAACAGGGTGTCTAGCGAACGGGACATACGGTGGCTCCTGAATGGAAGTATTTCTCAATTGCCTATGTGCCGGACGAGATTCAAAAAGTGATAGGGCGAATTGAAAATAATTTCGATTTCGCAAAAACGGGGCGTTTCAGGTGGGTGAGGCGGTGTTCCTGGTGGCCTTATTCCTACAGGGACGGCGGCGCGCCGATGGCTCCGGCGCTAGTCAAGGCTTGCCCTTGGCCTGCGCCGCCACCGTTACCCACCATGGCGTGTGCCGCTCGATTTGCACCGGCAGGGTCGGCAACAGCGCGCTCAGGGCCAGGTCGGTGTCGTGCAGCGGGAAGCTGCCGGTGATGCGCAGGTCGGCCACGTCGTCGGCCACGCCCAGGTGGCCGCGGCGATAACGCCCCAGCTCGCTCACCAGGTCCGCCAGGCGCGCGTTGTCCACCACCAACATGCCGCGGGTCCAGGCATCGGCGCCGGGGCTCAGGGCCAGCAACGGGCCAAGGCCGTCGCGGCGCATCAGCACCTGCTGGCCTTCCTTGAGGATCTGCTCGTCCGGGCTCGACTCCGGTCGCGCGGCCACGGCCGATTGCAGCACGCTCAGACGCGTGCCCTGTTCCTCGCGCTTGACCAGGAACCGCGTGCCCAGGGCACGCATATGGCCTTCGCGGGTTTCGACGATAAAGGGCCGGGCGTCGTTGTGCCCGGTTTCGATCAGGATCTCGCCTTCCTGCAGCACGATGCGTCGCTGTTTTTCATCGAAGCGCACATCCAGCGCGCTGTGGGTGTTGAGGTTGATCACCGTGCCGTCGGCCAGGCGCAGGGTGCGCTGCTCGCCCGTGGCGGTGCGCTGGTCGGCGAGCCAGTAGTCCAGCTGGCCGTAGCGCTCGCCGGCGAACAAGGCCAGGCCCAGCAGCAGGGCGATGCTGGCCAGCCCGCTACCGAGCTTGCGCACGCGCCGGCGAACGCCCTCGCGCGATTGCAGCAGGGCGTTGCGGGCCGGGCCGCTGGCGACACTGAAGCGCTGGTCGAGCATGCCCAGCTGGCGCCAGGCGCGGGCGTGCTCTTCGTCGGCGGCGTGCCACTTGGCGAACTCTTCGCGGGCCATCGGGCTGCCTTCGCCGGAGTCCAGCGACAGCTGCCAGGCAATCGCCGCGTCGAGCACTCGGGCGGATACCGGCTTGGCGTTGAGCGCGCTCATAGCGGCTCCCCGTACAGGGCGACGTAGCACTGGCGGATGCCCTGGGCCAGGTACTGGCGGACCCGCGGCACGGACACGCCGAGGCGTTCGGCGATTTCGGCGTGGCCGAGGCCGTCGAGGCGGTTATAGAGGAAGGCCGCGCGGGCCTTGCTCGACAGCTTGCCGAGCAGGCGGTCGATG
This sequence comes from Pseudomonas chlororaphis, assembly GCF_001921865.1. Lineage (GTDB taxonomy): Bacteria > Pseudomonadota > Gammaproteobacteria > Pseudomonadales > Pseudomonadaceae > Aquipseudomonas > Aquipseudomonas chlororaphis_D. The sequence goes on along the minus strand of NZ_MSCT01000021.1, from coordinate 146,221 downwards.
GCCTTGAGGTCTTCGAGGATCAACTGCTGGGCTTCCGGCGAGGGTTGTTCCTCTTCCGGGACCAGCATCAGTTCGGTGAGGTAGGCCTGTTCCAGCGCGGCGCGGCGGAAGTAGTCGAACAGCAGGCCCTTGGCGATGGCCACCAGGAACGCCCGCGGCTCGCGCGGGGCTTTCAGGTCGTCGCGGCCGAGCAGGCGCACGAAGGTGTCCTGGCTCAGGTCCTCCGCCCGCTGCGGGCAGGCCACGTTGCGCCGCAGCCAGGCCAGCAGCCAGCCGCGATGGTCGCGATACAACGCGCCAACGAGGTCACTGTGGGGGCTTTGGGCTGACGACACGGCGTATCACCAATCGAGAAGTTGAAACTAACGAGAATTATTCGCGATTGTGGCAGGGCGCAATGAGCCGCGCAATGGGCGCTGGTCGGCTGCGATTAATCTGATACCTGGCCGCTGTCGGGGTTGTGCGTTCTGTCTGATGCACCGCTGCGGCCACGGCGTTGTTGGGTGCAGCCTCGCTCTGGCTCGGCAGCGGCCACAGGTTAGAAGGAGGGGGTCTGTTGTCGGCGTTTCCATTGGCCGAGCCGCTGTTGCAGGTTCAGCGGGCTGTGGATCTGCTGTTGGCGGGCGCGGTGGAACAGGATCAGCGCCAGTTCGGCGGTGGCCAGGGCATCGGCGGCGGCATGGTGGCGTTCGCCGACGTGCAGCTTGAAGTGGGCCAGCCAGTCGTCCAGCCCGGCTTCGCGGATAGGGGCGTGCGGACACAGCAGCGGGGCCATCTCGGCGACGTCGAGGAACGGATGCTGCAGGCGATAGCCCAGGCTGTCCTTCAGGGCCCGGCCGAGCATGTGCTGGTCGAACGATGCGTGGAACGCCAGCAGCGGGCTGTCGCCGACGAACGCCATGAAGTCGAGCAAGGCTTCCACCGGGTCGCTGCCGGCGGCGATCGCGCTGGGCCCCAGGCCGTGAATCAGCACGCTGGGGCTGAGCTTGTGGTCGACGCGCTGCAAGGTGCGCTCGAACTGCTGGCCCAAATCGATGGCACCGTCTTCTATGACCACCGCGCCGATGGACAACACCTGGTCGCGGTTGAGGTTCAGCCCCGTGGTTTCCAGGTCCAGCACCACCCAGCGTTGTTCGCGCAGGCTGCATTCGCCCAGCGCCGCCGCGGCGGCCAGGCGTTCGCGGCGCTGATGCTGTTCGACGCTGAGCGCCGCGCTGGCCGGGCGCAACCAAGCGAACAGGCTCATAGCTGATACCTCAGCGCCAGGCTGCTTTGCAGGCGCTGGGCCTGGCGCAGCGACTCGCGCAGGATCCGCCGGTCCAGGTGGTTGAGGCTGTCCGGGTCGACGCGATTGGAGTACGGCTGGTTCTGCCGGGTCTGCAATTGGTGCTGTTGCATGCGGGTCTGCTGGATGAAGTGGTAGGCCTCTTCATAGGCAGCGCCGTCGAGGGTCTCGATGACCTCTCGGGCCACCAGCTGGCGCAGGCGCTCCAGGGTGTTGTTGGCGTCGATACCGTTGGCCAGGGCCAGCAGGCGCGCGCCGTCGACGAAGGGCGTGAGTCCCTGGACCTTGAGGTCCAGGGTGGCCTTCTCGCCATTTTTCCGGGCCAGCACGAACTCGCGGAAACGCCCCACCGGCGGGCGCTGGCGCAGCGCGTTCTCGGCCATCATGCGCTGGAACAGGCGGTTGTCGCCGACCTGGTCGAGGATGCCGCGGCGCAGTTGCGCGCAGCCCTGCTCGTCGCCCCAGACCACCCGCAGGTCGAAATAGATGCTCGACGCCAGCAGGTTTTCCGGCGTGGCTTCGCGAATGAAGGCGGCGAAGCGCCGCGCCCATTCGGCCCGGGACAGGCACAGCTCGGGGTTGCCGGCCATGATGTTGCCCTTGCACAGGCTGAAACCGCACAGCGCCAGGCTGTGGTTGATCTGCTGCGCCAGGGGCAGCAGCTTGCCGCGGATTTCGGCGGCGTGCACGGCATCGCGGGCCTCGAACAGGATGCCGTTGTCCTGGTCGGTGTGCAGGGTCTGTTCGCGCCGGCCTTCGCTGCCGAAACACAGCCAGCTGAACGGCACGCCGGGGTCGCCCTTGTCGGCCAGGGTCAACTCGATGACCCGGCACACGGTGTGGTCGTTGAGCAGGGTGATGATGTGGGTGATCTGGGTCGAGGAGGCGCCGTGGGCCAGCATGCGTTCCACCAACTGGCCGATCTCGCCGCGAAGCGCCACCAGGTTGTCGACGCGCGGCGCGTTGCGGATGGTCCGCGCCAGGTGCACCAGGTCGACCCGTTGCAGGGAAAACAGATCGCGCTCGGAGACCACGCCGCACAGGCGCTGCTCCTTGACCAGGCAGACGTGGGCGATGTGGCGTTCGGTCATGGCGATGGCGGCATCGAAGGCGCTGTGGTCCGGCGATAAGGCGAACGGCGCCTGGGTCATGTGCCGTTCGATCTCCTGGGTGAAATCGCTGGTGCCGTCGGCCACCACCTGGCGCAGGTCACGCAGGGTGAAGATCCCCAGCGGTGCCTTGCGTTCGTCGACGACCACTATGCTGCCGACCTGTTGTTCATGCATCAGGCTCACGGCTTCGCGCAGCGGGGTGGACGGGCTGCATGTCACCGGATGGCGCATCGCCAATTCGCCCAGCCGGGTGTTGAGGGAGTACTGGGTACCGAGGGTTTCCACGGCCTTCTGCTGGACCTGCTGGTTGACCTGGTCCAGCAGGCTGCTGACGCCGCGCAAGGCGAAGTCGCGGAATACCGCGCACAGGGCGAACAGCTTGATGAAGGCCGGCTTGTTCAGTTGCAGGCAGAAGGTGTCTTCGGCCGCCAGGTGTTCGGTGCGGGTGGCGCGCTCGCCGAGCAGCGCGGCGAGGGGAAAGCACTCGCCGGTGGTGATTTCGAAGGTGGTCTCGGTGCCGCCCTTGAGGGCGTGCTGGCGCTCGCCGACCACCCGGCCCTGCTTGACGATATAGAAGTGTTCGACCGGTCCGTCGGTGGGCTTGATGATGCTCTCGCCGGGGCCGTAGAAACGCAGCTGGCATTGCTCGACCAGGTACGCCAGGTGAGCGTTTTCCATCTGATTGAAAGGGGGGAACCGCTGGAGGAATTGCATCGTGCCGTGGATGTTCTGCAACACCGCGGTTTTCCCTGCCTGGGTGAAGGCATCCGCTTTACTCATAACCATTACCGCAGTCTTTTTGGATTTGTCGTGGTCGGGTCTTTGGCCATGGTCGGTCGCCCGGTGCGGGGTGCCCATTGGACGTAAGTCTAGGTAGCGGTCCGGCACCTGTTAATTCGCTTCAAGGCGCTGTCGAAACCGTGCAAAAAGTACTTATCGGCCCTCTTGGAAAAAAATCCGACGAAGTGCACATTGAAGGCCTGCTTAGCGATGTCTGACCACTGTGCTAGGGGATTGATCCGAATATGTAGAGAACGCCATGTCCGACCACGATATTTTGAGCGATGCCGAGCGTGAGGCGCTGAACGCCGTGATGCTCGAGCCTGACCTGCCGGCCCAGCGTGTGTTGATTGCCGACGACGACAAGGATGCCCGCGAGTTGTTGTCGGAGATCCTGGGGCTGGATGGCATTCGCTGCATGACCGCCGCCAACGGCATGGCCGCGCTTGAACTGTTGAACTCGAACAAGTCGATCGGCCTGCTGATCACCGATCTGCGCATGGCCCCCGGCAGCGGCCTGGACCTGATCCGCCTGGTGCGCGAATCGGAACGGGCGGCGCTGCCGATCATCATCATTTCCGGCGACGCCGATGTGCGTGACGCCATCGCCGCCATGCACTTGAGTGTGGTGGACTTCCTGCTCAAGCCGATCGATACCGGCAAGTTGCTGGCGCTGGTCAAGCATGAACTGGGAGTGGTGCCTTAGGTCGGTGGTGTTGCTTATGACGCCATCGTTGTAGGAGCGAGCTTGCTCGCGATAGCGATTTTCCGGCAGAAACGAAAAAAGCCCCGATCTCGCGATCGGGGCTTTGTCGTTTAGCGCATGCTTTTTACAGGCCGTTGCGCGCCTTGAACTCGCGACGGCGACGGTGCAGCACCGGCTCGGTGTAGCCGTTCGGTTGCTTGGTGCCTTCGATCACCAGCTCGACCGCGGCCTGGAAGGCGATGTTGCTGTCGAAGTTCGGCGCCAGCGGACGGTACAGGGTGTCGCCGGCGTTCTGCCGGTCCACCACGGGCGCCATGCGCTTGAGGCTTTCCATGACCTGGGCTTCGGTGACGACGCCATGGCGCAGCCAGTTGGCGATGTGCTGGCTGGAAATGCGCAGGGTGGCGCGGTCTTCCATCAGGCCCACATCGTTGATATCCGGCACCTTGGAACAACCCACGCCCTGGTCGATCCAGCGCACCACGTAACCGAGAATGCCCTGGGCGTTGTTGTCCAGTTCGTTCTTGATTTCCTCGGCCGACCAGTTGGTGTTAGTGGCCAGTGGGATGGTCAGGATGTCGTCTACCGAAGCGCGGGCGCGCTTGGCCAGTTCGGCCTGGCGGGCGAACACGTCGACCTTGTGGTAGTGCAGGGCGTGCAGGGCCGCGGCGGTCGGCGACGGTACCCAGGCGGTGTTGGCGCCGGCCAGTGGGTGAGCGATTTTCTGTTCGAGCATGGCGGCCATCAGGTCCGGCATGGCCCACATGCCCTTGCCGATCTGCGCGCGACCTTGCAGGCCGGTGGAGAGGCCGATGTCGACGTTCCAGTTCTCGTAGGCGCCGATCCATTTGGCGGCTTTCATCTCGGCCTTGCGCACCACGGCGCCGGCTTCCATGGAGGTGTGGATTTCGTCGCCTGTACGGTCGAGGAAGCCGGTGTTGATGAACACCACGCGCTCGCTGGCCGCCTTGATGCAGGCCTTGAGGTTGACCGTGGTGCGGCGCTCCTCGTCCATGATCCCGACTTTCAGGGTATTGCGCGGCAGCTTCAGCGCGTCTTCGATGCGCCCGAACAGCTCGTTGGTGAACGCGGCTTCTTCAGGGCCGTGCATCTTCGGTTTGACGATGTACACCGAGCCGGTGCGGCTGTTGGTGCGCAAGGTGCTGCCGTTGAGGTTGTGGATCGCCGCCAGGCTGGTGACCAGGCCATCGAGGATGCCTTCCGGCACTTCGTTGCCTTGGTTGTCGAGGATCGCGTCGATGGTCATCAGGTGGCCGACGTTGCGCACGAACAGCAACGAACGGCCGTGCAGCTTGACGCTGCCGCCGTTGGGCGCGGTGTATTCGCGGTCGGCGTTCATGGTGCGGGTGAAGGTCTTGCCGCCCTTGGCCACCTCTTCGGCCAGGTCGCCCTTCATCAGGCCGAGCCAGTTGCGGTAGATCACCACCTTGTCGTCGGCATCGACCGCGGCGACCGAGTCTTCGCAATCCATGATGGTGGTCAGGGCCGCTTCCATCAGCACGTCCTTGACGCCGGCGGCGTCGGTCTGGCCGACCGGGGTGGACGCATCGATCTGGATTTCAAAATGCAGGCCGTTGTGTTTCAGCAGGACCGCGGTGGGCGCCGCGGCATCGCCCTGGTAGCCGATCAGCTGGGCGTCGTCGCGCAGGCCGCTGTTGCTGCCGCCCTTGAGGGCGACCACCAGCTTGCCGCCGACGATCTTGTAGCCGCTGGAGTCGACATGGGAGCCGGCGGCCAGTGGCGCGGCTTCGTCGAGGAAGGCGCGGGCGAAGGCGATGACCTTGTCGCCGCGGACCTTGTTGTAGCCTTTGCCCTTTTCTGCGCCGTCGGCTTCGCTGATGGCATCGGTGCCATAGAGCGCGTCGTACAGCGAGCCCCAGCGGGCGTTGGAGGCGTTGAGGGCGAAACGCGCGTTCATCACCGGGACCACCAGCTGCGGACCGGCCATGCGGGCGATCTCGTCATCGACGTTTTGCGTCGTGGCCTGGAAGTCCGCCGCTTCTGGCAGCAGATAACCGATGTCTTGCAGGAAAGCTTTGTAGGCCACGGCGTCATGGGCCTGGCCGGCACGGGACTGGTGCCAGGCATCGATACGCGCCTGGAAATCGTCGCGTTTGGCGAGTAGGGCTTTGTTCTTCGGCGCCAGGTCATGGATGACCTTGTCGGCGCCGGCCCAGAACGTGTCGGCGGTGAGGCCGGTACCGGGAATGGCTTCGTTGTTCACGAAGTCGAACAGGACTTTGGCGACCTGCAGGCCACCGACTTGAACGTGTTCAGTCATTGCTTGCCTCACTCTGCTCAGCTATTTCGCTTTTCAGCTCTTCAAATTGACAATGAAGCCTCTGGCCATTTAAACCACAAACCCCTCTACCAGTACATGCCATCGCTGGCGGCTGGGATGGTTCCAATCAACGGCTTGAAGCCTTGCTGACGGGGCTTTCAGGGTTGCGACTGCGCCTTGGCAGACATCGATCCAACGTTATGTAGTGCGCGCTGCGGCATACTACATGATGAATTGCGGTTGTGAAAATTAGACTAAATACGTCGTTCCGCGACCCAATTTCGCGCTCCGGTCACGCCGGAAGATGGGATGTTCTCAAAAAACTCGCGGATTGTTCCATAGAATTCTAAAAACATGTACACGATTCGTCTTTGTCCCCATGTTCCTTGTAGGAGCGGAGCTTGCTCGCGATGGCGTCCTGACGGTCGTCGACGATGTCGGCCGAGTGATCCTTGTCGCGAGCAAGCTTCGCTCCTACCGAGCCGCTGCGACCCTGTGGCTTGCCTATACTTGGCCTTCTATAACAAACGTCATGACAGAGGGCTGCGCCATGGACCACCTCGTACTCACCGTATTCGCCCCGGATAAACCCGGACAGGTCGAGCGCATCGCCCAATGCATCGCCGAGCATGGCGGCAACTGGCTGGAGAGCCGCATGTCGCGCATGGCGGGGCAGTTCGCCGGCATCCTGCGGGTCGGCGTGCCGGCGGAAGCCTACGACGAGTTGGTGGACGCCTTGCAGGGATTGGCGACCCAGGGCATCCGGGTACTGATCGCCGAAAGCGGCATCGAGCAAGCCTGCACCTGGAAGCCGATCGCCATGGAGTTGGTGGGCAACGACCGGCCGGGCATCGTGCGTGATATCACTCGGTTGTTGAGCGAGCAGGGGGTGAACCTGGAGCGACTGGTCACCGAAGTGCGTCCGGCGCCCATGAGCAGCGAACCGCTGTTCCACGCCGAGGCGATCCTGGCGGTGCCGTTGACCTTGTCCCTGGATGTCTTGCAGTCGCGCCTGGAAACCCTGGCGGACGACCTGATGGTGGAATTGGTGCTGCGCAGCGAGGTGTGAGCCGGGACGGGCGTTGGGTTATCCAGTATTAACGTGCATGCGCCTGTGGATAACCTGTAGAGACCGGGCTCTGGACCAGGCCGGCTGCGGCTCTTCGTGATCTGATCAAAAAACCAGCAGTTTCAAGGGCTTGTGCACAAACGGCGGGGATCACGCTGTGGATAACCTTGGGAAGGATAGCTGCAGGCCATGCCAGTCGTGGCCTGCAGGGCTTTGTACGTTTATTGATCAGGCGCGCTTGCGCAGGCTCAGCCAGGCATCCACGCTGTACACCGCCAGGCCGGCCCAGATGAACATGAACGCCACCAGGGTGCTCGATGACAGGTGCTCGCCGAACAGCAGGACCGCCTGCAACAGCACCAGGGTCGGCGCCAGGTACTGGAGGAAACCCAGGGTGGTGTAGGGCAGGTGGCGGGCGGCGGCGTTGAAGCACACCAGCGGCACCAGGGTGACCGGGCCGGCTGCCACCAGCCACCAGGCTTCGGAGCTGGTCCAGAACGCCGACTGGGCGCTGGTGGCGCCCGGGTTGAGCAGCAGCCAGGCCACGGCAATCGGCACCAGCATCCAGGTTTCCACCACCAGCCCCGGCAGCGCCTTGACCGGTGCCTGCTTGCGGATCAGCCCGTAGAAACCGAAGGTCAGCGCCAGCACCAGCGACACCCAGGGCAGGCTGCCGACTTGCCACACCTGCTGCGCCACGCCGACTGCCGCCAGGCCGACGGCCAGCCACTGCATGCGCCGCAACTTTTCACCGAGGATCAGCATGCCCAGCAGTACGTTGACCAGTGGGTTGATGTAGTAACCCAGGCTGGCTTCGAGCATGCGCCCGTTGTTCACCGACCAGACGTAGGTCAGCCAGTTGGCCGCGATCAGGGTGCCGCTCAGGGCCAGGATCGCCAGGCGCTTGGGATTGTCCCGCAGTTCGCGCCACCAGCCGGGGTGTTTCCAGACCATCAGCAGCAGCGCGCCGAACAGCGCGGACCAGAGCACCCGGTGGATGATGATTTCCACGGCGGGCACGTTGGCGATGGCTTTGAAGTAGATCGGGAACAGGCCCCAGATGATGTAGGCGCTCAGGCCCAGGATGTACCCGCGACGCGGGTTGGCGGCTTGCATGCAGAGTCCTTGCTTAGGCAGCTAACAAAGGCAGTGATTGTAAGGAGATTTGTCTGACTATGTCTTTGTCGGCGTAGTCACGGTTGACCGATTCCGCGGTCAATCCATTGTCGTAGGAGCGAGGCGTGCCCGCGAAGGGAGCGCCTCGTTCTTAAGGCAGGTCCGCGTTATCGTTCATCGCGGGCAAGCCTCGCTCCTACAGTCCAGGCAGGACGGTTCAGAACAGCTTCAACGGCTCTTCGTTCAGCGCCGCCAACTGTTCGCGCAGCGCCAGCACCTGGTCGCCCCAATAACGTTCGTTGCCGAACCAGGGAAAGCTGCGGGGAAAAGCCGGATCGTCCCAGCGCCGCGCCAGCCAGGCGCTGTAGTGCATCAGGCGCAGGGCGCGCAGCGGTTCGATCAGCGCCAGTTCGCGCGGGTCGAAGTCGTGGAATTCGCTGTAGCCGTCCATCAGTTCCGACAGCTGCCCGAGGCATTCCTGGCGATCGCCGGCGAGCATCATCCACAGGTCCTGCACCGCCGGGCCCATGCGGCAGTCGTCGAGGTCGACGATATGGAACACCTCGTCGCGGCACATCATGTTGCCGGGGTGACAGTCGCCGTGCATGCGGATGTTCTGGTGCGGCGTGGCCTGGTAGACCTCCTCCACCCGCTTGAGCAAATCGCGGGCCACCGATTCGTAGGCCGGCAGCAGGCTTCTGGGAATGAAGTCGCCTTCCAGCAGGGTGGCCAGCGAGTCGTGGCCGAAGTTCTTCACCCCCAGCGCTTCGCGATGCTCGAACGGGCGGGTGGCGCCCACTGCGTGCAGGCGGCCGAGCAATTGCCCGAGGCGGTACAACTGGTCGAGGTTGCCGGGTTCCGGCGCCCGGCCGCCACGGCGGGGGAACAGGGCAAAACGAAAGCCCTGATGCTCGAACAGGCTTTCGCCTTGATAAATCATGGGTGCGACCACCGGCACTTCGCACTCGGCGAGTTCGAAGGTGAAACGGTGCTCTTCGAGAATCGCTTCGTTGGTCCAGCGCTGCGGGCGGTAGAACTTGGCGATCAGCGGCTCGCTGTCTTCGATGCCGACCTGATACACGCGGTTTTCGTAGCTGTTGAGGGCCAGGACGCGGGCGTCGCTGAGAAAGCCGAGGCTTTCGACGGCATCGAGGACCAGATCGGGGGTAAGGCTATCAAACGGGTGCGACATGCTGACTCCTGCGAGCAGCAGGCTGCTGCGTCCGGCCAGGCATGGTAACGCAGGCGAGGGATGAGGTGGTGGCTGGGCGACGCTATCACGAGCCAGCTCGCTCCTACAGGTCGGCGACAATCGTAGGAACGGGCTGGCTCGCGATGCGTTCTATCAGGCGCCGACGATACCGCCGTCTTCCCGGGTGATGACCATCACCGAGGAGCGCGGCTTGCCGTTGGGCAGGTGCTCGGGGAAGGTCGATCCGCCGTTCTCGCCCGGATGCTGGATGCCCACGAACAGGCTCTTCTGGTCCGGCGAGAAGCTGATGCCGGTGACTTCGCAGCCTACCGGTCCGACCATGAAGCGGCGGATCTCGCCGGTGGCGGGGTCGGCACAGAGCATCTGGTTGTTGCCCATGCCGGCGAAGTCGCCAACGTTGCTGACGTCGCCGTCGGTGAGGATCCAGAGCCGGCCGGCCTTGTCGAAGCCCAGGCCGTCGGGGCTGTTGAACATGTTCTGCGGGGTGATGTTCGACGAGCCGCCTTTGGGCTGGCCCGCATGCACGCTCGGGTTGCCGGCCACCACGAACAGGTCCCAGGTGAAGTTCATCGAGCCGTGGTCGCCGCGAGCGGTCTGCCAGCGCAGGATTTGCCCGTAGACGTTTTTCTCCCGCGGGTTCGGGCCGCCTACCGGCTGGCCGTCTTCGCCGCGTTTGGAGTTGTTGGTCAGGGTGCAGTAGACCTGGCCGTCTTTCGGGCTGACCACGATCCATTCCGGGCGGTCCATGCGCGTGGCCTTGACCACGCTGGCCGCCAGGCGGGCGTGGATCAGTACTTCGGCCTGGTCGGCGAAGCCGCTGCTGGCGTCGATGCCGTTCTTGCCATGGCTGAGTTCGACCCACTTGCCCTGGCCTTTGGGGTGGTCCGGGTTGCCGTCGCCGTTGTCGAAGATCGCCACATACAAGGTGCCGTGGTCCAGCAGGTCGCGGTTGGCCTTGGGGTTGCGATGGTTGATGCGGTCACGGCTGATGAACTTGTAGATGAACTCGCCACGTTCGTCGTCGCCCATGTACACCACGGCGCGACCGTCGCGGGTTTCGGCCAGGGCGGCGTTTTCATGCTTGAAGCGGCCCAGGGCGGTGCGCTTGATCGGCGTGGACTGCGGGTCGAACGGGTCGATCTCCACCACCCAGCCGTGACGGTTGAGTTCGTTGGGGTTCTTCGCCAGGTCGAAACGCGGGTCATGCTGGTGCCAGTTGATGTCGCGGCTGGCCACCGAGGCACCGTAGCGCTTCTGCGCGGCGTCGAAGCTCTGCTGGGCATTGCTGCTGCCGAAGCAGTCGGTGAAGTTCTCTTCGCAGGTCAGGTAGGTGCCCCACGGCGTCTTGCCGTTGGCGCAGTTCTGGAAGGTGCCGAGGACTTTGCGGCCGCTCTTGTCGGCGCTGGTTTTCATCAGCGCGTGGCCAGCAGCGGGGCCGCTCAGGCGCAGTTTCGCGTTGCCGTGGATGCGCCGGTTGTAGCGCGAGCCCTGGACGAACTGCCACTGGCCGTTGCGCCGCTGCACCTCGATCACCGACACGCCTTCGCTGGCCAAGGCCTTGCGCACGTCTTCGGCCGATTGCGGCATGCCGCCGTGGGGGTAGAGGTAGCGGTAGTTGGTGTATTCGTTGTTGATCGCCATCAGCGCCCGGTTCCTGTCGTCCGGGAAGGCGAACAGGCTCATGCCGTCGTTGTTGTCGCCGAACTGGACTTCCTGGGCGGCGGCGGTGCCATTGCCGCTCGGGTCGAAGGCCGGGCCGTTCTTCTGCAGGGGCTGGCCCCAGCTGATCAGGACCGAGGACTTGTAGCCCGGCGGCAAGGTGATGCTGTCGCTGGTGGCGGCGGCAATGCCTTCAAAGCCCAGCAGCTTGCTGGAGCCGGCGCTGACACTGGCGGCCAGCACGCTGCGGCTCAGCAGGTTGCCGCCGAGAAACATGGCCGCGCCGCACAGGGCGCCGGCACTGATGAAACCACGGCGGCTGAGGCCGACCATCTTCTCGAGGTCGGTGGGTTGATCTTCTTCTAATAGGCTCATCACAGGCTCCCTGCAGGTTTTTGCAGCCACCTTAATCAGCGTCGATGACGAACATGTTGCAGCGTTGAGCCTTGTGTACCGCCTGCAAGAGCGCGCCCGCTGTGTTGGAATGCCGCCCGGATCGAGCGGCTACAGAGGGATCTGTGGTCTTTGTTGCCGCTGCCGCAGGCTGCGCCAGGTCCGCAGGACCTCCTGCGGTTGCAGGAGCGGCGCCTGCATCGCGACCGGCCCCATTCGGGCGGGTTTACAGCGGTGTGCCGAGCAGCACGTTGGACGGTGAGAACTGCACGCGCACGGGTTTTCCGGCGCTCAAGCCGAGCGTTCTCAGTTGCAGCGGTTCGGCCAGGGCGCAGAGCGTCTGGCCGCTGGGCAGGACGATCCGCAGTTCGCTGGGGCCGTCCTCGGCATCGAGGATTTCCTCCAGGGTGCCTTGCAAACAATTGTGTCCAGGTGTTGCGGGCTGTTCGCCGGCGAGCAATTCCAGCCAGCCGGCCTTGATCAGCGCGACCACCTCGGTGCCGGGCTCCAGCTCCAGGCGCAGGGTGCTGTCGTGGGTGATCTGCGCCTGGACGACCAGGTCCGCGGCCAGTGCCAGGCGCACCAGGTCGTTGCGGCCCTGGGCTGCGACGGCCAGCACCGTGCCGTGCAACTGGTTACGGGCGCTGGTGCGCAGCATCAGGCGTCCCAGCAGGTCGAGGTCGGCGGCGTCTTCCGCCGCTTCCAGCACCTGGGCCTGCAAGGCTTGCAGGCGCTGGTAGAGACGCAGCACCCGCTCGCCCTCGGTGGAAAGCCGGGCGCCGCCGCCGCCCTTGCCGCCGACACTGCGTTCGACCAAAGGCTTTTGCGCCAGGTTGTTCAACTCGTCGATGGCGTCCCAGGCGGCCTTGTAGCTCAAGCCCGCGCTTTTCGCCGCGCGGGTGATCGAGCCCTGCTCGGCGATGTGTTGCAGCAGGGCAATGCGCTGCGGGCGGCGGACGATGTGCTGGGTCAACAAGGTAGGCAGGGACATGGCTGGATGCTTTGCGCGCTGGGGATGGACAGGGAGTGTGCGGTTTGAGGGCCGAGAGTCAAGTTCAGTCGGGTGCGCCGGGTTTCGGCGTGCGTGCCAGGCAATACACGTCGACCCGTCGCGCCCCGGCCCTGAGCAGCAGCCGTGCCAGGGCGTGGGCCGTCGCGCCGGTGGTCAGTACGTCGTCCACCAGTGCCAGGTGCCGGCCCGCGACCGGTGCGCCCGGCGTCAGGGCAAAAGCATGGCGCAGGTTGCGTTGCCGCGCCTGGGCATCCAGGCCTTGCTGTGGCGGCGTGTCCTGGATGCGCTGCAATACGCTTTCGTCCCAGGGGATATGCAGGATCTCGCTCAGCCAATGCGCGAGCATCGCGGCCTGGTTGTAGCCACGCTGGCGCAGGCGCTGGCTGGCCAGGGGCACCGGCAGCAGGGCGTCGGGGCGTGGCAGGTCTTCGATGAAGCGATGTAGCAGGGATTGCGCGAGAAGTTCGGCCAACAGACGGCCAAAGGGCCATTTTCCGTTGTGCTTGAAACGGCTGACCAGGCTGTCCACCGGGAACCCATAACGCCAGGGCGTCACCACCCGGGCGAAAGCCGGCGGCCGCTTGAGGCACTCGCCGCAGGTCAGGCCGGCCATGGGCAGGGGCAGGGCGCAGATCTGGCACTGCTCGCCGAGCCACGGCAATTCGGTTTCGCAGGCGGTACAGATGGGCTGGGGCGTGTCGGTGGATTCGTCGCAAAGTAAACAGATTTGTTTGTTTTTTAACCAGATGTAAACCGGTCCTTGGTATTTGGGTTGACAGTGCATGGCGCTTCCTTAAATATGCCGAACATCCGTGTCGTGGCTGTGGGTATTCCCTTCCCACGCCAGCCTGCCAAGCATAATCAAGGAACCGCCCATGAGCGCCAGCACCACCGCCACTCTGCGTCATGACTGGACTTTGGCTGAAGTCAAAGCCCTGTTCGTCCAGCCGTTCAATGACTTGCTGTTCCAGGCGCAGACCGTGCACCGCGCGCATTTCGACGCCAACCGCGTCCAGGTTTCCACCCTGTTGTCGATCAAGACCGGCGCCTGCCCGGAAGATTGCAAATATTGTCCGCAGTCCGGCCACTACAACACCGGCCTGGAAAAAGAAAAGCTGATGGAAGTGCAGAAGGTCCTCGAGGAGGCCGCGCGCGCCAAGGCCATCGGTTCGACCCGCTTCTGCATGGGCGCGGCGTGGAAGCATCCGTCGGCCAAAGACATGCCCTACGTGCTGGAAATGGTCAAAGGGGTGAAGGCCATGGGCCTGGAAACCTGCATGACCCTCGGCCGCCTGGATCAGGACCAGACCGAAGCGCTGGCCAAGGCCGGCCTGGACTACTACAACCACAACCTCGACACCTCGCCGGAGTTCTACGGCAACATCATCACCACCCGCACCTACGGCGAGCGCTTGCAGACCCTGGCCTACGTGCGCGATGCCGGGATGAAGATCTGCTCCGGCGGCATCCTCGGCATGGGCGAGTCCCTTGATGACCGCGCCGGCCTGCTGATCCAACTGGCCAACCTGCCGGAGCACCCGGAGTCGGTGCCGATCAACATGCTGGTGAAAGTCGCCGGCACCCCGCTGGAAAACGCCGACAACGTCGACCCGTTCGACTTTATCCGCATGCTCGCGGTGGCCCGCATCCTGATGCCGCAATCCCATGTGCGCCTGTCCGCCGGCCGCGAGGCGATGAACGAGCAGATGCAGGCCCTGGCGTTCTTCGCCGGCGCCAACTCGATTTTCTACGGCGACAAACTGCTGACCACTGCCAACCCGCAGGCCGACAAGGACATGCAACTGTTCGCGCGCCTGGGTATCCAGCCCGAAGCCCGCGAAGAGCACGCCGACGAGGTGCATCAGGCGGCCATCGAGCAGGCGCTGGTGGAGCAGAAGAGCAGCGAGCAGTTCTACAACGCCGCTGTCTGACTCTGCTTCCTCTGTAGGAGAGGCCGGTCGACGCTCGATTACCCGCGATCCAGGCACCTCTGTGTTCTTGGCTCACGCGGTGAACCCTTGGCGGCCAGCCTCGCTCCTACACGGATGATGTTTTTTTCTTGCCTGCGAGGCCTGCATGTCTTTCGATCTCGCCGCGCGTCTCGCTGCCCGTCGCGCCGAAAATCTCTATCGCCAGCGCCCGCTGCTGGAAAGCCCGCAAGGGCCGCAAGTGGTGGTCGACGGCCAGCCATTGCTGGCGTTCTGCAACAACGATTACCTGGGCCTGGCCAATCACCCGCAAGTGATCGAAGCCTGGCGCGCTGGCGCATCCCGTTGGGGTGTGGGCGGCGGCGCTTCGCATCTGGTGATCGGCCACAGCACGCCGCACCATGAACTGGAAGAGGCCCTGGCCGATCTCACCGGCCGTCCGCGCGCGTTGCTGTTCACCACCGGCTACATGGCCAACCTCGGTGCGGTCACCGCGTTGGTGGGGCAGGGCGATACGGTGCTGGAGGACCGTCTCAATCACGCCTCGCTGCTGGATGCCGGCCTGCTCTCCGGCGCGCGTTTCAACCGCTATCTGCATAACGACGCCGATAGCCTGGCCAAGCGCCTGGAGAAAGCCACGGGCAATACCCTGGTGGTCACCGACGGGGTGTTCAGCATGGACGGCGACCTCGCCGACCTGCCGGCGCTGGCCCGTGAAACCCGCGCCAGGGGCGCTTGGCTGATGGTCGACGACGCCCATGGCTTTGGGCCGTTGGGGGCCAACGGTGGCGGTATCGTCGAGCACTTCGGCTTGAGCCAGGAGGATGTGCCGGTACTGGTCGGGACTCTCGGCAAGGCGTTCGGCACCGCTGGCGCTTTTGTCGCCGGCAGCGAAGAGCTGATCGAAAGCCTGGTGCAGTTCGCCCGTCCTTATATCTACACCACCAGCCAGCCGCCGGCCTTGGCCTGCGCCACCCTGAAAAGCCTGGAGCTGCTGCGCAGCGAGCATTGGCGGCGCGAGCACTTGCAGACACTGATCCGCCAGTTCCGCCAGGGCGCCGAGCAGATCGGCCTGACGCTGATGGACAGTTTCACGCCGATCCAGCCGATCCTGATCGGCGACAGCGCACGGGCGATTCGCTTGTCGCAGATGCTGCGCGAGCGCGGCCTGATGGTCACCGCGATCCGCCCGCCCACCGTGCCTGCTGGGAGCGCTCGCTTGCGGGTGACCCTGTCCGCGGCCCACAGCGAGGCTCAGGTGCAGCTATTGTTGAATGCATTGGCGCAGTGTTTTAGCGAATTGGGGCCGGAGCCAAGCCATGCGTGATCGACTGATTCTGTTGCCCGGTTGGGGCCTCGGCGTATCGCCGCTGGAGCCCTTGGCGGCGGCGCTGCAAGGGCTGGACGAGCACCTGCGGGTGGAGATCGAGCCGTTGCCGGCGCTGGAGTCCCGCGACCTGAACGAATGGCTCGCCGAACTGGACGCCAGCGTGCCGGAGCATGCCTGGCTCGGCGGCTGGTCGCTGGGCGGGATGCTGGCTTCCGAGCTGGCGGCGCGGCGCGGCGAGCGCTGCTGCGGGCTGCTGACCCTGGCCAGCAACCCCAGCTTCGTGGCCCATGCCCAATGGTCGAGCGCGATGCCGGAGGAGACCTTCGACGGGTTTCTGGCCGGCTGCGACGCCGACCCGCGCACCACCCTCAAGCGTTTCGGCCTGCTGTGCGCCCAGGGCTCTGGCGATCCGCGCGGCCTGTCGCGCTTGCTATCGGGCGGCGCGCCGCACACCTCGGGCCCGGTGCTGATGGCTGGCCTGGAGTTGTTGGCGCAGTTGGACACCCGCGCGGCCTTGCAGGCATTTCGTGGCCCGCAGTTGCATCTGTTCGCCGGGCTCGACGGCCTGGTACCGGCCGAAGCCGCGGGCGAGTTGCTGGCGCTGTTGCCCGATGTCGAAGTTGGTCTGATCGAACAGGCCAGTCACGCGTTTCTTCTGGAGGACCCCCACGGAGTGGCTGGGGCGATCCAGGCTTTTTTGCATGAGTCCGGTGATGACTGATCTGTCCCTTCCCCAACTGCCCGGCAACTTGCCCGACAAGCGCCAGGTCGCAGCCTCCTTTTCCCGTGCCGCGTCGAGTTACGACAGCGTGGCGCAACTGCAACGCGATGTCGGCAACGAGTTGTTGAGCCGCCTGCCGCCGGGTCGCGAGCCTGGTCGCTGGCTGGACATGGGCTGCGGCACCGGTTATTTCAGTCGTCTGTTGAGCGAGCGGTTTCTGGCCAGCGAAGGGCTGGCGCTGGATATCGCCGAAGGCATGCTCGAACATGCCCGCCCATTGGGCGGAGCGCAGCACTTCATTGCCGGCGACGCCGAGCGCCTGCCGTTGCAGGGGCAGAGTTGCGAGCTGATTTTTTCCAGCCTGGCGGTACAGTGGTGCGCGGATTTTCGTTCGGTCCTCAGCGAGGCGCAGCGGGTGCTGAAACCGGGCGGCGTGCTGGCTTTCGCCAGCCTGTGCGTCGGTACGCTGTACGAGTTGCGCGACAGCTGGCGTCAGGTCGACGGTATGGTGCATGTGAACCGCTTTCGCGAGTTCGGCACTTATCAACAGCTGTGCGCGGCAAGCGGTTTGCGCGTGCTGAGCCTGGAAAGTCGCCCGCATGTGCTGCACTACCCGGACGTGCGCAGCCTGACCCATGAGCTCAAGGCCCTGGGCGCGCACAACCTCAACCCCGGCCGGCCTGGCGGGCTGACGGGGCGGGCGCGGATCAAGGGCCTGATCGACGCCTATGAACAGTTTCGTCAGACTCAGGGGCTGCCGGCGACCTATCAGGTGGTCTACGCCGTACTGGAGAAGCCGCTATGAACCGAGCCTATTTCATCACCGGAACAGACACCGATGTCGGCAAAACCACGATTGCCGCCGGGTTATTGCATACGGCGCGGCTTTCGGGGCTGAGCACCGCCGCCGGGAAACCGGTGGCTTCGGGGTGCGACTTGACGCCCAAGGGGCTGCGCAATGCCGATGCACTGGCCTTGTTGGCCGAGTGCTCGTTGCCGTTGACCTACGATGAAGTCAATCCACTGGCCTTCGAGCCGGCCATCGCCCCTCATCTGGCGGCCCGCGAGGCCGGCGTGGTGTTGACCGTGCAGAGCTTGCTGACCCCCATGCGTCAGCTGCTGGCCAAGGGCGCGGACTTTACCCTGGTCGAAGGCGCGGGCGGCTGGCGTGTGCCGCTGGCTGGCCAGGACAATCTGTCCGACCTGGCCATGGCCCTGGATCTGCCGGTGATTCTGGTGGTGGGCGTGCGCCTGGGCTGTATCAACCATGCCCTGCTGACGGCCGAGGCCATCGCCCAGGACGGTTTGCAGCTGGCCGGCTGGGTGGCCAATATCATCGAACCCAAGACTGCGCGGCTCGAGGAGAACCTCGCCACGCTGGCCGAGCGCCTGCCCGCGCCGTGCCTGGGCCGGGTCCCAAGACTCAAGGCGCTCAGTGCCGAAGCGGTGGCCGAACATCTGCAACTGGACTTGCTTGACTAGATTTTGCCTATGGTCAGGCACTGTGCCATTAGTGTTTTTGACGGGTCTTTTTTTGACGCGTCTGCTTCAATGGACGCCGTCCATTCTTTTCAGGGTCGAGTTCTCCCATGGAAATTACCGGGAATACCGCTTTCTACGCCGGCCTGAGTACGGTGCAGGCCGGGCAGAACCGCGTCGATCAGGCTGCCGGCCAGATCGCCAGTACGACCATCGAACGTTCCGTCACCAGCCAGTCTTCCGAGGTTCAGGCCGAACGCCTGCGCTCGGTCGATCGCAGCCAGCAATCGGACCTGGCCAGCAGCATGGCCGAGATGTCCATGGGCAAGGTTCAGGCGGAGCTGGGCGTGAAAGTCGCCAAGGCCGCCGATGAAGTGCTCGGTACGCTGATCGACACCTACGCTTGATCTCCCTTCGGTAGCCGCGCTCCTTTTGCGAGCGCGGTGACCTGCGCAAGATTCCCTCGATACGGCGCCATCCCCCTCCTTGCTGGCCCGCCAGCTCCTACACTCTATTTTGCTCCCGGATCTTTCGCGGCATTCGCTGCGGGCCTTTGCGCGCAAGGCTTGCAGAGGATCGATGACGAACGGTGTTTGCGTGGTGCTTGACAAGATTTGGGCGTAAACGTATGTTTCAAACAACTGTTTGACCGCCACAATAAATCGACGCGGTCGTTCATTCCCGGTTACATCAGCAGAGGTTTATCGCTATGCCTGACTACAAGGCCCCCTTGCGTGATATTCGCTTCGTTCGTGACGAGCTGCTCGGTTATGAAGCGCACTATCAGAGCCTGCCGGCTTGCCAGGACGCTACTCCAGACATGGTCGACGCCATCCTCGAGGAAGGCGCGAAGTTTTGTGAGCAGGTACTGGCCCCTCTGAACCGCGTGGGCGACCTGGAAGGCTGCACCTGGAGCGAGTCCGGCGTTAAGACCCCGACTGGCTTCAAAGAGGCCTACAAGCAATTCGTCGAAGGCGGCTGGCCAAGCCTGGCGCACGACGTCGAGCACGGCGGTCAAGGCCTGCCGGAATCCCTGGGTCTTGCGGTCAGCGAAATGGTCGGCGAAGCCAACTGGTCGTGGGGCATGTACCCAGGCCTGTCCCATGGCGCGATGAACACCATCTCCGAGCACGGCACCCCCGAGCAGCAAGAGGCTTACCTGACCAAGCTGGTATCCGGCGAGTGGACCGGCACCATGTGCCTGACCGAACCGCACTGCGGCACCGACTTGGGCATGCTACGTACCAAGGCCGAACCTCAGGCCGACGGTTCCTACAAAGTCACTGGCACCAAGATCTTCATCTCGGCCGGTGAACACGACATGGCCGACAACATCGTCCACATCGTTCTGGCTCGCCTGCCGGATGCACCGGCCGGTACCAAAGGCATCTCGCTGTTCATCGTGCCGAAGTTCCTGCCGAACGCCGACGGCACTGTTGGCCAGCGCAACGCAGTGAGCTGCGGTTCCCTGGAACACAAGATGGGTATCCACGGTAACGCCACCTGCGTGATGAACTTCGACGCGGCCACCGGTTTCCTGATCGGCCCGGCGAACAAAGGCCTGAACTGCATGTTCACCTTCATGAACACCGCTCGCCTGGGGACCGCGCTGCAAGGCCTGGCCCACGCCGAAATCGGTTTCCAGGGTGGCCTGAAATACGCTCGCGATCGCCTGCAAATGCGTTCCCTGACTGGCCCGAAAGCGCCGGACAAGGCCGCTGACCCGATCATCGTGCACCCTGACGTACGTCGCATGCTGTTGACCATGAAGGCTTTCGCCGAAGGCAACCGCGCGATGGTCTACTTCACCGCCAAGCAGGTCGATATCGTCAAGTACGGCGTGGACGAAGAAGAGAAGAAGAAAGCCGACGCGCTGCTGGCCTTCATGACGCCGATCGCCAAGGCCTTCATGACCGAAGTCGGCTTCGAGTCCGCCAACCACGGCGTACAGATCTACGGCGGCCACGGCTTCATCGCCGAGTGGGGCATGGAGCAGAACGTTCGCGACAGCCGTATTTCCATGCTGTACGAAGGCACCACCGGTATCCAGGCCCTGGACCTGCTGGGCCGTAAAGTGCTGATGACTCAAGGCGAAGCCCTGAAAGGCTTCACCAAGATCGTCCACAAGTTCTGCCAGAGCAACGAAGGCAACGATGCCGTCAAAGAATTCGTCGCACCGCTGGCTGCGTTGAACAAGGAATGGGGCGAGCTGACCATGAAGGTCGGTATGGCGGCCATGAAAGACCGTGAAGAGGTTGGCGCCGCGTCCGTGGACTACCTGATGTACTCCGGTTATGCCTGCCTGGCTTACTTCTGGGCCGACATGGCTCGCCTGGCTGCCGAGAAGCTGGCTGCCGGCACCACCGAAGAGGCGTTCTACACCGCCAAGCTGCAGACTGCGCGCTTCTACTTCCAGCGCATCCTGCCGCGTACGCGCACTCACGTTGCAACCATGCTCTCGGGTGCCAACAACCTGATGGACATGAAAGAAGACGATTTCGGCCTGGCTTACTAAGCACTTCCGGCGTCGTTGCAGAAGCCGCTTCTCCTTCGGGAGAAGCGGCTTTTTTGTGCGCGAGATGAATCTGAAAATTAATCCGACTAAAACGTTAAGAGAATTTGCTCCCTGCCGTTACAGAAGTGGCAATGTGACACGTGTCACATTCTTCCTGTTTTACTATGCCGGCTGAAGGCATAGTGCTATCTACTGTTTAGCCGCGTCGGAGCTTTACCCTTGCCGCGTTCTTCCGCTGTACGTTTCAGTCATTTTCTACCGTCATTGTTACTCTTGCTTGCGGGGCTCGCGGCTGCCTACGTCAAGGATCTCAACGTCTTCTTCACCTCGCTGTTCAATGTCTTGCCGACCCTGGTGCTGCTGCTCGGCGGGGCTTATTGCGCGGTGTACCGGCGCCAGCGCGAGCTGTTCCTGATGGTCACGGTGTACATCGCCTATTTCCTGCTCGATACCCAGACCGACTACTACCGCGACAACGGCAAGGTGCGCGAAGACGCTGCCGTGGTGTTTCATCTGGTCTGCCTGTTGCTGCCGCTGCTGTTCGGTCTGTTCGCGGCCTGGCAGGAGCGTACCCACCTGTTCCAGGACATGGTGGCGCGCTTCGCTGTCTTGCTCGCCTTTGGCAGTGTGGCGCTGGGGCTCGAGCAGAGTTATCCCCAGGCGCTGCTGAATTGGCTGGCGGAAATCCGCTGGCCAGCGCTGCACGGAGCCTGGATGAGCCTGATCCAGTTGTCGTACCCGGTGTTTTTCGCCGCCTTCCTGTTGCTGACGATCCAGTATTGGCGCAACCCGCGTCCGTTGCATGCGGCGCAGTTGGTGGGGCTGTTGGGGTTGTTCTGGATGCTGCCCAAGACCTTCATCCTGCCGTTCACCCTGAACATCATGTGCAGCCAGGTGATGTTGATGATCGCGTCGGCTGTTGCCCATGAGGCGTACCAGATGGCCTTTCGCGATGAGCTGACCGGCTTGCCGGGGCGTCGGGCGCTGAACGAACGCATGCAGCGGCTGGGGCGCAACTACGTGCTGGCGATGAGCGACGTCGACCACTTCAAGAAATTCAACGACACCCACGGTCACGATGTCGGCGACCAGGTGCTGCGCCTGGTGGCCAGTAAACTGTCGAAAGTCACCGGCGGCGGCCGTGCCTATCGTTATGGCGGCGAGGAGTTCGCGGTGGTGTTCGCCGGCAAGACGCTGGAGGAATGCATGCCGCACCTGGAGGTCATCCGCGAGACTATCGCCAACTACAACATCCAGTTGCGCAATCAGGAGAACCGCCCCCAGGACGACCAGCAGGGGCGCCAGCGCCGCGGCGTGGTTGCGGCTTCCAGCGTATCGGTGACCGTCAGTATCGGTGTCGCCGAGCGGCAGGTGGAGCACCGCTCGCCGGAAGAAGTGCTCAAATCCGCCGACCAGGCGCTGTACAGCGCCAAGGGCGCGGGGCGTAACTGCGTCATGGCTTTCGGCCAGAACCGCCGTGGCGCGGTGCGCATGGATGCCGCCGCGGGTTGAGTGATGACGGCGCATTCAGCGTTTGGACTGTGATTGGCAGGTCTTGGGAGCGGCAGTAGGTTGGGTCGATCTGCCGCCGGAGAAACGACCATGCCCGAGTACAAAGCTCCCCTGCGCGACATGCGCTTTCTGATCGACCACGTCTTCGATTTCCACACCCGCTATGCCGCCCTAGGGGCCAACGACGCCAGCCCGGACATGGTTGCCGCGATCCTCGAAGAAGGGGCCAGGTTCTGCGAGAACGTGTTGGCGCCGCTGAACCGTTCCGGCGATGAAGAGGGCTGTCACTTCGACAATGGCGTGGTCACCACGCCGAAGGGTTTCAAGCAGGCGTTTGCCCAGTATGTCGAGGGCGGCTGGCATGGCCTGGCGGCGGACCCGAGCTACGGCGGCCAGGGCCTGCCGCATTCGCTGGGGTTGGTGATCAGCGAGATGGTCGGCTCCAGCAACACCTCCTGGGGCATGTACCCGGGCCTGACCCACGGCGCGATGTCGGCGATTCATGCCCACGGCAGCGCGGAACAGAAGCAGACCTACCTGAGCAAACTCACCGTCGGCCAATGGACCGGCACCATGTGCCTGACCGAAGCCCATTGCGGCACCGACCTGGGCCTTATCAAGACCCGTGCTGTACCCCAGGCCGATGGCAGCTATGAGATCTCCGGCAGCAAGATTTTCATCTCGGCCGGCGAACACGACATGAGCGCGAACATCATTCACCTGGTGCTGGCCAAGCTGCCGGACGCGCCAGCAGGGACCAAGGGCATTTCGCTGTTTATCGTGCCCAAGTTCCTGCCCGATGCCCAAGGCGAGGCGGGGGAGCGCAATGGCGTGAGCTGCGGCTCCATCGAACACAAGATGGGGATCAAGGCCTCGGCCACCTGCGTGCTGAATTTCGATGGCGCCAGGGGCTTCCTGATCGGCGAGGCCAACAAGGGCCTGAACTGCATGTTCACCATGATGAACCACGCGCGCCTCGGCACCGGGATGCAGGGCTTGTGCCTGGGCGAGGCAAGCTTCCAGGGGGCAATCAGATACGCCAACGACCGCTTGCAAATGCGCTCTCTGACCGGGCCGAAGGCAGCGGACAAGGCCGCCGATCCGATCATCGTCCACCCCGATGTACGGCGCATGCTGTTGACCATGAAGGCCTTCAACGAAGGCAACCGCGCCCTGACGTACTTCACCGCACAGTTACTGGATATGGCGCACCTGTCTGCCGATGAAGACCAGCGTCAGGACGCCGAGAACCTGTTGGCTTTCCTGACACCGATCTGCAAGGCCTTCATGACCGAAACCGGGCTAGAGGTGACCAACCACGGCATGCAGGTGTTTGGCGGCCATGGCTTCATCCGTGAGTGGGGCATGGAGCAACTGGTGCGCGACTGTCGCATCGCCCCGATCTATGAAGGTACCAACGGCATCCAGGCCCTGGACCTGCTGGGGCGCAAGGTGCTCGGTAGCCAGGGCAAGTTGCTGATGGGTTTTACCAAGATCGTCCACAGGTTCTGCGCGGCCAATGCCGACCATCCTCAGCTCAAGGCTTATGTGGCGCAGCTCAACGGGCTTAACCAGGAATGGGGCACGCTGACCACCCAGGTGGGCATGGCGGCGCTGAAGAATCCCGACGAGGTCGGCGCCGCGGCGCTGGATTACCTGATGTACAGCGGCTACATCGTCCTTGCCTACCTGTGGTTGCGCATGGCGCTGGTGGCCCAGGCCCAGCTCGATAACGGAGAGGGCGATGCCGATTATTGCCAGGCCAAGCTGGCGACCTGCGAGTTCTACTTCAAGCGCCTGCTGCCGCGCACGGCTGCCCATCGGGCGGCGATCGAGGCAGGTAGCGACTGCCTGATGAAGTTGCCGGCGCAGCTGTTTGCGCTCTGATACGGGCCGTCGTTTATCGCGAGCAAGCGTGCTCCTGCAGAAGGCTGCAGGAACACGCTTGCTCGCGATTATCGTCGGTGACCAAAATTAACAATAAAGTCATGTGTTGACCCTATGTGTCTTAAAAGTTGTTCGGTTACACTCGAGCTTTCGTAAATAGGGCCGTTCGAGCCCACCTGTTTAGATCTTGTGAGGTTTGCCATGGCTGACTACAAAGCGCCCCTGCGCGATATGCGCTTCGTCCTCAATGAAGTGTTCGAGGTCGCCAGACTCTGGGCCGAACTGCCTGCCTTGGCGGACACTGTCGACGCTGAAACCGTCGAAGCGATTCTTGAAGAAGCCGGTAAAGTCACCGGGAAAACGATCGCCCCGCTAAGCCGCGGCGCCGACGAAGAAGGCTGCCACTGGAGCGCTGGCGCAGTCACCACGCCGGCAGGTTTTCCGCAGGCTTATAAAACCTATGCCGAGGGCGGTTGGGTAGGCGTGGGCGGCGATCCTGCCTACGGCGGCATGGGCATGCCCAAGGCGGTGTCGGCGCAGGTCGAAGAAATGGTCAACTCGGCCAGCCTGTCGTTCGGCCTGTATCCGATGCTGACCGCCGGGGCCTGCCTGTCGATCAACGCCCATGCCAGCGAAGAGCTGAAGGCGGCCTACCTGCCGAACATGTACGCGGGTGTCTGGGCTGGCTCCATGTGCCTGACCGAGCCGCACGCCGGCACCGACCTGGGCATTATCCGCACCAAGGCCGAACCGCAGGCCGATGGTTCCTACAAGGTCAGCGGGACCAAGATATTCATCACCGGCGGCGAACACGACCTGACCGAGAACATCATCCACCTGGTGCTGGCCAAGCTGCCGGACGCGCCGGCGGGTCCGAAAGGCATTTCGCTGTTCCTGGTGCCGAAGTTCCTGGTCAATGCCGATGGCAGCCTGGGCGCGCGCAACCCGGCGAACTGTGGGTCGATCGAGCACAAGATGGGGATCCAGGCGTCCGCTACCTGCGTGATGAACTTCGACGAGGCTGTCGGCTACATCGTCGGCGAACCGAACAAGGGCCTGGCGGCGATGTTCACCATGATGAACTACGAGCGTCTGGGCGTCGGTATCCAGGGGCTGGCCTCGGGCGAGCGTTCCTATCAGAACGCTGTGGAATACGCCCGCGATCGCCTGCAAAGCCGTGCACCGACCGGGCCGCAAGCTAAAGACAAGGTCGCCGACCCGATCATCGTCCACCCGGACGTACGGCGCATGCTGCTGACCATGAAAGCCGCGAACGAAGGCGGCCGTGCCTTCTCCACCTACGTGGCCATGCAGCTGGATACCGCCAAGTTCAGCGAAGATGCTGCCGTGCGTAAGCGCGCGGAAGATCTGGTCGCCCTGCTGACGCCGGTGGCCAAGGCTTTCCTGACCGATCTGGGCTTGGAAACCACGATTCACGGCCAGCAGATTTTCGGTGGCCACGGCTATATCCGCGAGTGGGGCCAGGAGCAACTGGTACGCGATGTGCGCATTACCCAGATCTATGAAGGCACCAACGGCATCCAGGCGCTGGACCTGGTCGGGCGCAAGGTCGTCGGCAGCGGCGGGGCGTTCTACAAGCTGTTCGCCGACGAGATCCGCCATTTCGCCGCGACCGCCAGCGCCGATCTGGGCGAGTTCACCCAGCCGCTGAACGAGGCTCTGGATAATCTCGACGAACTGACGGCGTGGTTGCTGGATCGGGCCAAGGCCAACCCGAACGAAATCGGCGCCGCGTCGGTGGAATATCTGCAAGCGTTTGGTTACACCGCGTACGCCTACATGTGGGCGTTGATGGCCAAAGCTGCCTTGGGCAAGGAGGCGCAAGACGATTTCTACGCCAGCAAACTGGGTACCGCACGCTTCTACTTCGCCCGCCTGCTGCCGCGTATCCACTCGCTGAGCGCGTCGGTGAAGGCGGGTAGCGAATCATTGTTCCTGCTGGAGGCGGCGCAGTTCTGATTATGTAAGCATTCTCTTACATGACGTGCTGCTAATCGCCCCTATCGGCAGATTGGATCCAGAGCTAATCTACTTCACATGGACGTCGCGCAGGAAGCGCAAAGCAACAACACGGACACGTAGGATTCCGCCAGGATGGTGGAGTGAAAAGGATGTCAGGGAAACAGTCTGCAAAGCCCCGCTTCGGCGGGGTTTTCTTTTGCCCGCGTTTTTATCAGCTTAGGCCTTCCAGCGTTGTCGGACTGGTCATCCGCCCGTCCGGGCCGCTCATTTCTTCTTCCAGCAGGGTTCGCAGCAGCGCTAATGTTGCCTGCTGACGCTGTACGTCACGGCACACCAGCCCCACTTTCAACGGCACTCTCGATTCGCTCAGCGGCTTCCAGAGCAGGTCCGGGTGGCTGTGGCTCTGGCGCGAACGCCCTGGCAAGACCGTCGCCAGGCGAGTGTGCGGCAAGCTGTCGAGAATCCCCGCCATATTGTTCAACTCCGCCTGTACCTGCGGCCGGCGTCCGAGGCTGGCCAGTTGCGCCTGCCAGATCTGGCGGATCTGAAACTCCTCGCCCAGCAGCAGCATGGGCAACTCCGCCGCCTGGCTCATGGAAACTTTCTTGAACTCGCGCAAGGGATGCCCGGCGGGGATCACCAGGGTCAACTCGTCTTCGTAGAGCTGTACGCCATGCAACCCCGGCTGGCCCGGGGGGAGATAGCTGATACCGATATCCAGCGCGCCGTTGAGCAGGCGTCGTTCGATTTCCAGGCCGGTCAGTTCGTAAATCTGTACCACCAGATGGGGCTGGGCCTTGCGCACCCGTTCGAGCATCTGCGGCACCAGGCTGCTATGTACGGTCTGCAGTACGCCGATCGCCAGCGTGCGCAGGGCCTGCCCTTTGAAGTTACCCAGCGCTTCGCGAGCCCGTTGCATGCCGTCGAGCAAAGGCAGGGCGTGGTTGTACAAGGTATGGGCCGCCAGGGTCGGCAACAGGCGTTTGCTGCTGCGCTCGAACAGGCTGACGTCGAGGTTCTGTTCGAGCTGACGGATTTGCTGCGAGAGCGCGGGTTGGGAGATCGACAGGCGCTCGGCGGCGCGTCCCACGTGGCCTTCTTCATACACCGCGACGAAATAGCGCAGTTGTTTAAAATCCATAAGCCCTGCTTATCGAAAAAGCTGGAAAATCGAAATGGCCCGCCAGGCCGTGCAGGCCTAGTCTAACCCCTATTCACAGGGCTTACAGGGCCATAGGGTGCAATGAATACCGTTTACGTGGATGGTGTTTACATAGGCAAGGCAAAAAATATCGGCCAAGGTTTGATCAGCGATACCGACAAACGTCCAGTTGCCAATCGGCTCTGGTTATGGCCGCAGGGGCTGGGCAGCGACGAACACGGCGACCCGCGTTTTCATACCGGCCCGGAGCGGGCGTTGCACCATTACCCCGCCGAGCACTACAGCCACTGGCGCAAGCGTTATCCACAGATCGACTGGTGCGCCCCGGCCTTTGGCGAAAACCTCTCTACCCACGGCCTTACCGAAGACCAGGTGTGCCTGGGCGATATGTTTCGCTGGGGCGGCGCGCTGCTACAGGTCAGCCAGCCGCGTTCGCCCTGCTATCGCCTGAGTCATCGATGGGGCCTTCCCGACCTGCCTCAGCAGGCGCAGAACAATGGCCGCTGCGGCTGGTTCTACCGAGTGCTCAAGCCCGGCTTCGTCAGCGCCGATCAACCGTTCGAGCTGATCCAACGCAGCTACCCGGGCTTGACCGTGGCCTGGGCCCTGCGCTGTTTTTATCGAGAGCCTCTGGAACATGCGGGTTTGAAGAAACTGGTGGATTGCCCGGCATTGGCGTCGCGCTGGCGCGACATCGCGATCAAGCGCATGCGTACCGGCTTGGTCGAAGATTGGTCCTCGCGTCTGCTCGGGCTGCCACTGGAGGGTTTGAGCGCATGAACCTGTTCAGCCTGCGTCGCTCTCAACCGAGCCTCGATGACCTGGTGTCCGAGCCCTGCCTGTCGCCTCTGGGCGACCACCTTTCCAGCGAGTGTCTGATGCCCAGCGTCCAGCGGCCCCATCCGGTGTTTGTGCGTGGCCAGGGTTCGTGGCTGTGGGATGCGGACGACCGCGCCTACCTCGATTTCGTCCAGGGCAACGCTGCCAACAGCCTTGGCCATAGTCCCTCGGCAGTGGTCAAGGCGCTGACCGCCCAGGCGCAATCGCTGATCAATCCCGGCGCGGGTTTTTACAACCGCGGCCTGCTCAACCTGAGCGAGCGTTTGTGCCGCAGCACTGGCAGCGACCAGGCGTACCTGTTGGGCAGCGGCAGCGAAGCCTGCGAGGCCGCGATCAAGCTGGCCCGCAAGTGGGGCCAACTGCACCGCGGCGGGGCCGCGAAGATCATCACCGCCAGCGGCAGCTGTCATGGACGTAGTTTCGCGGCCATGTCGGCCTCGGCGAGCAGCAACATCGCCAACCGCTTCGAGCCGCAACTGCCGGGCTTCAGTCATGTTCCCTTCAACGACTTGCCGGCTTTGCATGCCGCGGTAGACGCGCAGACCGTGGCGATCATGCTCGAACCGATCCAGGGCGAGGCCGGGGTGATTCCGGCGACCGAGCACTACCTCAAGGGTGTCGAGCGCCTGTGTCGCGAGTTGGGCATTCTCTTGATCCTCGACGAAGTGCAGACCGGTATCGGCCGTTGCGGCACGTTGCTGGCCGAACAGGGTTATGGCGTACGCGCCGATATCGTTGTTCTGGGCAAAGGGCTCGGCGGCGGTGTGCCGCTGGCGGCCCTGCTGGCACGTGGCGGCGCGTGCTGCTTCGAGGAAGGCGAATTGGGCGGCACCCACCATGGCAATGCGTTGATGACCGCGGCGGGTCTGGCGGTGCTCGAGAGCGTGCTGGACACGGGTTTTCTCGAGCAGGTGCGCGACAGCGGGCAGTATTTGCGGGAGGGTTTGGCGCGTCTGGCTAACCGTTATGCCCAGGGGGCATTGCGTGGGCAAGGACTGTTCTGGGGGCTGAGCCTGGCCGACGATTCGGCCGAAGCCGTGGTGAGCGCGGCCCGCTACGAAGGCTTGTTATTGCTCGCGCCGCAAGCGGACTGCCTGCGGTTTACCCCGGCGCTGACGGTGAGCAAGGCCAATATCGATGAAATGCTGCTGCGCCTGGCACGCGCTTTCGCACGCGTGCGCACCACCCAACTGCAATGCCGCAAGGGGTTGGTGGTTTAACGGCTGTGTGGGTTTCGTTGCAAATCTGACTTTATCCAGGGACAGCATTCCAGAACCGTCTCGCGGTATAACGCATCGCCCCGTGCCTGATCTTTCGCACGGGGCGTTTTTTTGCCTGGGGTTCGAGGCATCGGTTTGAGGGGAAAACTGGCCCTTGGCCAGAACCGACTGAACCCTGCCGAGCGGCATGGGTCGATTAAGGGTGAGGCTCGTATGAGTCGACTTCTATCAGGAGCTGCCCCATGGACTTTATCCGCATCATCATCGCCATTCTGTTGCCGCCATTGGGAGTGTTCCTGCAAGTGGGGTTCGGCGGCGCGTTCTGGCTGAATATCCTGCTGACCCTGTGCGGCTACATCCCGGGTATCGTGCACGCGGTGTACATCATCGCCAAGCGCTGACTCCTCAAACCGTTTCGCGAGCCAGTGGTTGTGGCTCGCGATCCTCGCGTCACGAACTGATTGAGCGACGCTCTTTTCAGTTCTCCTGCTCCATCACCTGTCGATAAAACAACCATTCCTGTTCCAGCGCGTGGGCCTGGTTGGCCGCCTTGCGAAAACCGTGGCGTTCGTCCGGGTAGTAGTGTGCTTGGGCCGCAATACCCTTGTCCCGCAATGCCTTGAGCATGTCCCGGGTTTGCTGGGGCACCACCACGGCATCGAGCTCGCCCTGGAAGAAAATCACCGGCACGCGGATATTGCCGGCGTGCAGCAGCGGGGTGCGGGCCCGGTAACGTTCGGCGTCCTGTTCCGGATCGCCGATCAGCCAGTCTAGGTAGTCGCCTTCGAATTTGTGGGTGGCTCGTGCCAGGGCGACCGGGTCGCTGACGCCATAGAGGCTGGCTCCTGCGCGGAACACATCGGCAAAAGCCAACGCGCAGAGGGTGGTGTAGCCGCCGGCGCTGCCGCCGCGAATGAACGCCCGTTCGCCGTCGACCAGGCCCTGTCGGGCCAGGTAGGCGACCACTGCGCAGGCGTCTTGCACATCCACTTCGCCCCAGCTCAGGTGCAGCGCTTGCCGGTACTCGCGGCCGTAACCGCTGCTGCCGCGGTAGTTCAGGTCGGCCACGGCGAACCCCCGTTGCGCCCAGTACTGGATGCGCGGGTCGAGGATCGGATAACAGGCCGAGGTCGGGCCGCCGTGGATGAACACCACCAGGGGCGGTCGCTCGGTGTCACCCATGGCCGGGTAGAAAAAGCCGTGGGCCTCGCCCTGGCCACTGGGGTAACGCAAGGTTTGTGGATGGCTGATCCGCTCCGGCGGCAGGGGCGCCACGCCGCCCGCCAGGACGCTGACCTGCTGCGAGCGGCGCTCGATGGCGATCACCGCGGAGGGGCTGATCGGCGAGGCGGCGATGGCGTAGATAAACCGCTCGTCCAGCGCCAGGTTGCGGAAGCGGCTGTAGTTGCCGCTGAAGTCCTGTTGCGAACCCTTGGCTTGCAGCCCC
This sequence comes from Pseudomonas chlororaphis, assembly GCF_001921865.1. Classification (GTDB taxonomy): domain Bacteria; phylum Pseudomonadota; class Gammaproteobacteria; order Pseudomonadales; family Pseudomonadaceae; genus Aquipseudomonas; species Aquipseudomonas chlororaphis_D. The sequence goes on along the minus strand of NZ_MSCT01000021.1, from coordinate 115,550 downwards.
AGGCGGCCAAAGCCGTCTTGCGTCCAACTGCCCAGCCAGCTGTCGCCACCCAGCGGCAGCCAGGTGCAGCCGCCCAATTGCCAGGGCGCCGGCGCATGATCGGCGGCGGCGCAGGGCAGCGCTTGCAGGCTATCCTGGGTTTCGCCCCAGGGTTGCCAATAGCCGCCGCGGTCGGTCAGGCAGTAGAGGCGACCGGACTCGTCGAAGCGTGGTTGTTGCAGCGATTCTTGCGCGCCGTCGCCGGCCACGCAGCGCGGATCGTCCCAACGGCCGTCAGCCAGGCGCTCGGCGAGCATCAGGCGCGTCGAGGTCCAGGGCTGATGCGGGCGATCCCATTCGATCCAGGCCAGACGCTGGCCGTCCGGACTCAGGGTGGGCGCGGCATAAAAGTCCGCCCCTTCGGCCAACAACTGGCGCTTGCCGTTACCGGCATCGATGGCCACCAGGCGATGCCGGTCGTTGTGTTCTTCCACCGCCAGTACCTGCCCTGCGGCGAACTGCAGGTCGCCAAAACGGCATTCGCCCGAGGTCAGGGCGACTGGCGTCTCGCCTTGCAGCGACTGCCGGTAGAGCTGCTGGTCCGTCTCGTTGACGAACACCACGCCGTCGTCGCCCAGGCAAAAGGCCCCGCCGCCGTATTCGTAGACCCGGCTACGCACGCTGAAGCCCTGCGGTGTCAGGCAGCGGGCCTGGTTATCGCGCCAGTGCCAGAGGCGGCAGGCGCCATCTTCGGGGCGATATTCGTTCCAGAACAGGCCGCTGGCGCCGAGCCGCAGCTCGGCGAAATCGATGCCGGCGGCCACGGCCCGGGCGGCGCTGAAGGCTTCAGCCTTTGGCGATGAGGCGTGAGTTTCGTTCATTACGGAAGGCCAGTTGCTCGATGGTCTGGGTGGCGTGCTCGGCTTCTTCGCGCGCCTTGAGGATCACGTCGTGTTGGGGCGACTTGCCGCACACCGGATCGGCATTGCTGGCATCGCCCGTCAGCATGAAGGCCTGGCAGCGGCAGCCGCCGAAGTCCTTCTCCTTTTCGTCGCAGGAGCGGCACGGCTCGGGCATCCAGTCGTAGCCGCGGAAGCGGTTGAAGCCGAAGGAGTCGTACCAGATGTGTTGCATGCTGTGGTCGCGCACATTGGGAAACTGCACGGGCAGTTGCCGGGCGCCATGGCAAGGCAGGGCGGTGCCGTCCGGCGTGACCGTGAGGAAGAGGCTGCCCCAGCCGTTCATGCAGGCTTTCGGGCGCTCCTCGTAGTAGTCCGGGGTGACGAAAATCAGTTTGCACGGATGCCCTTCGGCTTCCAGGCGGGCGCGGTATTCGTTGGTGATGCGTTCGGCGCGCACTAATTGTTCCCGGGTCGGCAGCAGGCCGACGCGGTTGAGCTGGGCCCAGCCGTAGAACTGGCACGTGGCGAGTTCGACGAAGTCGGCTTCCAGGGCGATGCACAGTTCGATGATGCGGTCGATCCGATCGATGTTGTGCCGGTGGGTGACGAAGTTCAGCACCATCGGGTAGCCGTGGGCTTTCACCGCCCGGGCCATTTCCAGCTTTTGCGCGAAGGCCTTTTTCGAGCCGGCCAACAGGTTGTTCACCTGCTCGTCGCTGGCCTGGAAGCTGATCTGGATATGGTCCAGCCCGGCTTTCTTGAAGTCACTGATTTTCTGCTCGGTGAGGCCGATGCCGGAGGTGATCAGGTTGGTGTAGAACCCCAATTTGCGGGCCTCGCCGATCAGCTCGGCAAGGTCTTGGCGCACCAGCGGTTCGCCGCCGGAAAAGCCCAGTTGCGCGGCGCCCATTTCCCGGGCTTCGCGAAACACCTTGAGCCATTGCTCGGTACTCAGCTCCTTGCCTTGCTCGGCGAAATCCAGCGGGTTGGAGCAGTACGGGCACTGCAACGGGCAACGGTAGGTCAGCTCGGCCAGTAGCCACAGCGGCAGGCCGACTTCCGGCTTGGGCGGCAGCGTCACTGGCGAATCAGCCAAGTTCGATCCAGTGCTGGGCACGGGCGACCTCCATGAATTGCTCGATATCGTCACCGAGTTCGGGCACGCCGGGGAACTGGATTTCCAGGGCCTGGATGATCGCCGCGACATCCCGTTCGCCGTCGATCAGGCCGCCGATCAGCGCGGCGCTCTCGTTGAGCTTGATCATGCCTTCAGGGTAAAGCAGCACATGGCCTTTCTGCGCCGGTTCGTACTGGAAACGGTAGCCGGGACGCCAGGTCGGGGTCTTGCTGCGATCGAAGCTCATAGGGTGATTCCTTTATGCCAGACCCGTTGTGCGGTAACGCTGTGATACGGCGGGCGATTGAGTTCGTAGGCCATGCTCATGGCGTCGAGCATGCTCCAAAGGATGTCCAGTTTGAACTGGAGAATTTCCAGCATGCGTTCCTGCCCGGCACGGGTGGTGTAGTGCTGCAGGGTGATCGCCAGCCCATGCTCGACATCGCGTCGGGCCTGACCCAGGCGGGTGCGGAAATATTCGTAGCCGGCCGGGTCGATCCAGGGGTAATGCTGCGGCCAGCTGTCGAGGCGCGACTGGTGGATCTGCGGCGCGAACAGTTCGGTCAGCGAGCTGCTGGCGGCTTCCTGCCAGCTGGCGCGGCGGGCGAAATTGACGTAGGCGTCGACGGCGAAACGCACGCCGGGCAACACCAGCTCTTGCGAGCGCAGTTGATCCGGGTCGAGACCGACCGCCTGCCCCAGGCGCAACCAGGCCTCGATGCCGCCGTCTTCGCCCGGCGCGCCGTCGTGGTCCAGCAGGCGCTGGATCCACTCGCGGCGGATCTCCCGATCCGGACAGTTGGCGAGAATCGCCGCGTCCTTGAGCGGAATGTTCACCTGATAGTAGAAGCGGTTGGCGACCCAGCCCTGGATCTGCTCGCGGGTCGCCCGGCCTTCGTACATCGCCACGTGGTACGGATGGTGGATGTGGTAGTAGGCGCCCTTGGCCCGCAGGGCCTGCTCGAATTCGGCGGGGGACATTGCTGTGTCAGTCATTGCGGTTCTCCGGGGAACGGCCGCGGGATTGATGTCGTTTGGTCTGGCCTGCCGCGAGCACGCTCGCTCCTACAGGACAGCGCTACCCTCTGTAGAAGCGAGCTTGCTCGCGATGGACCGCAAAGCGGTCCGGCGATTACAGCTCGATACTCATGCCGTCGTAAGCCACTTCAACGTTGCGCCGCGCCAGCTCCGCGCGTTCGGCGGAGTCCTCGTCGAGGATCGGGTTGGTGTTGTTGATGTGGATAAGAATCTTGCGCTGCTCCGGCAACTGCTCCAGCACTTCCAGCATGCCGCCGGGACCATTCTGCGCCAGGTGGCCCATTTCCCGCCCGGTGCGGGTACCGACGCCGCGCCGCTGCATCTCGTCGTCTTCCCACAGGGTGCCGTCCACCAGCAGGCAGTCGCTGCCGCTCATGATCTCCAGCAGCGGCGCATCGACCTTGCCCAGCCCCGGGGCGTAGAACAGCTTGCCGCCGGTGCGCAGGTCTTCGACGATCAGGCCGATGTTGTCGCCGGGGTGCGGATCGAAGCGGTGCGGCGAATAGGGCGGCGCGGCGCTGCGCAGCGGCAGCGGGCTGAAACGCAGGTTCGGACAGGCGGGAATGACGAAGCTGCGATCGAGTTCGATGCGGTTCCAGTTCAGCCCGCCGTTCCAGTGGGTGAGCATGGTGAACAACGGAAAACCGCTGCTGAGGTCTTCATGGACCATGTCGGTGCACCAGACCTGATGCGGGCAGCCTTCGCGCAGGCTGAGCAGGCCGGTGGTGTGGTCGATCTGGCTGTCCATCAGGATGATCGCGCTGATGCCGGTGTCGCGCAGGGCCCGGCCCGGCTGCATGGGGGCGAAGCTCTGGAGCTGGGCGCGGATGTCCGGCGAGGCGTTGCACAGGACCCAGTTCACGCCGTCGTCGGAAATCGCGATGGACGACTGGGTGCGAGCGTTGGCCCGCAGGCTGCCGTCGCGAAAGCCCGCGCAGTTGGCGCAGTTGCAGTTCCACTGGGGAAACCCGCCACCAGCGGCGGAACCTAGAATCTGGACAAACATGGCCGCTCCATCAGGTCAAAGCTGAAAATAAAAACGCCCCGGCGAGCCGAGGCGTTGCACCGCACAACCCATCAACGGCTGGCGAAGTACATGGTGACTTCAAAGCCGATGCGCAGGTCGGTGTAAGCGGGTTTGGACCAAGTCATAGAGATACTCCTTCAGGTGGGTGGGACGGTTGAGATCTATACATATAGTCCACCTCCAGCCGGAGATGTTCAGATGCTTAGGGGGCTATCTTACTAAATTCCTTTCGGGGAATGACCGCAATTGTCGAAGAAAGCTCGTTGCAGCGTGGGTAACGATCATTTTGTTGCTCGCCAGGGCTGGCCAGGACCCGCGCCGTTGGCCAGGCAGCGCCAACCGCCTTGCGCTTGCTGCAAGTGCGTGGTCGCGAGCAACAGCTGTTGCCGGCTCGTCGCCATAATTTCCTGTTGCAATTGTTCCAGGTAATCCGACGGGTGGCCGGCCAACCTGGCGTGCCAGAGCAGCTCGGCCAGTTGCGCCACGGGCAACGCGGGGGCGACGAACTGAGCGGCCAGGTTGCATTTCAGAGCGTCCAGAGAGGCGTCGTCCAGCGCACCGAGCCATTCGGGCAGGCGTGCAAGGAAGGCGCGGATATGTTCGAGGATCTCGCTCAACGAGGCGCTGGGCGATTGCACGCCGAACAGCAGCCCGGTCTGGCCATTGACCTGCCGGACGCCGCTGAACACCGCATACCCCAGTTGCAGCTCGACCCGCAGGCGCTGGTAGAACGGCGTCTGGCCAAGTTGCCCGAGCAACCGCCAACAGGCCTCCTGCGCCAGCGTGGCGTCGAGAGCCGGGCAAAACAGCAGCAAGGCTTGCTCGCCGGCGCCGGTGGCGATCTCATGCCAATGCTGCTGTACGGCGATCGAGGCTGGCGCCGAGAGCTGGCTGTCGGCAGTGCCCGGGGCTTTGCTCAAGGCCGCGCCGATCGCGCTTTGGGCCTGGCCCAGGCCCAAGGCCAGGCCATCCCAGCGGGCATTGCTCCATAACGTTTGCCAGCTGTGCTCGTCAGTCGGTTGGGTCTCCAGCAGCGCCGATTGACCCAGGCAGCGCTCGGGTAGCTCCTGGAGCAATTGCCGGATCGGCATCAGCGGCGCGGCAACGCCAGGTTGCGGCGCTAGCCAGAACTTCGCGCCGGGCTTGCCCAGTTCCAGCAGTGCCTGCTGGAGCATGGCCGGGATGGGCTCGGGGTGCCCCTTCAGCGTCAGCAGGCACTGGTTGCCCGCGACTCCCAAGGACAGTTCGACGCCCGCCTGAAGGCCGTCATCCCGCAGGTTGCGCAGATGGTTTTGCAGGCGGCTGCGCAGGTCCTGCGATAACCCGCCCGGCAATTGCCAGCGCAAGTACAGGGCGGCCTCGCCGGCATCCTCGGCGATGGCTGGGCTGAAGGTCATGCCCGACGATTCGCGTCGCTGGCGCAAGCGGTCCTGGGCAAAGGTTCGCAGGCCGCGGTGGGCGCTGGTTTGCCCGCGGATCAAACCGGCCCGGGCCGCTGGCGCCGAGCTGCGCAGGAAGGGGTTGGGCGCGGGCAGTTGCCAGTCGACGCCGCTGGCCTTGGCCGGCGGGGGGCACAGTTGCGACAGCAGGGCCTTGAGGGCGATGACGCCTTGCTCGGACAACTGCGGTTCCAGCTGCTCGTTGTTCAGTCGGGCCAGTTCCAGCGCGCCGGCGACCTGGCGCTTGCGCCGTTGCAGCAGGGCATACTCCTCGCGCAATGCGGGCCAGTCGTCCTGGCGGCTGAAAAAGCCCAGCCAGTCGAAGAGCAACTCGCGAACCTGCTCCAGTTGCTCTGCACCCCGCGGGCTCAGGTCGAACTGGATATGCAGCAGCGCCTGGCCGGCGAACTGGTACAGCGGAGAGGCTTTCAATCCTTCGACCAGCCCGCTTTCTTCAAGCGCGGCAAGCAGCCCGCCGGGTTTGCCGGAGGCGGCCCAGGTGCAGAGAAAATCCATGGCCTCGCGCGCCGCCCCGGGCAATTGCTCGCAGGCGAACAGCAGGTTCAGCCGGCGCCCGTGGAGGTGCTGATAATGACGTTGCGGGGAAGCGAGCAAGGGCGTGGGCGTGCCTTGCGGTTGCGCTTTGGCGGCGTGGAGGGCCGCGCTAAAGCCTTGGGCCAGGGTCTGCAGCTCGTCCAGCGGCTGCGGGCCGGCCAGGCTCAGGGTCATTTGCCCGCTCTGGTAGTACGCCACGTGGAAGGCCTTCAGCGCTTGCTGGAACGCCGGGCGCGGTACGTTGAGGCTGTAGCGATTGCCGGCGTGGAACGCCCGCAGCGGATGCTCCGCGGCAACGCCGCCGAGCAGGGCGAACTGCTGTTGCGCGGTGGTATCCCGCGACCAGGCGATGAACTCCGCGTGCAGCACTTCGCGCTCGCGCAGTTGATCGTCCTGGCTCATGCGCGGATGAGCGAGCATGTCGGCCAGGCGCTCCAGCCCGGCGGCGAAATCCACAGGGGCCAGCTCGAAGAAAAAGTCGGTGTGGCGTTCGCCGGTACTGGCGTTCACCTGGCCGCCGTGGCGCTGTACATAGGCCATCAGGCCCTGCGGCGCGGGAAAGCGTTCGGTGCCGAGAAACAGCAGGTGTTCGAGAAAGTGCGCCAGGCCCGGCCAGGCCAGCGGTACGTCGTGGCTGCCGGCAGACACTCGCAGGGCCGCCGCGCAGCGCTTCAGTCGGGGATCGTGGTGCAGGGAAATCCGCAGGCCGTTGGCCAGGGTTTCCCGAAGAGGGAGCAGGTGGTTCAGCGCGGGCATGGGCACTTCCAGGACAGGGAAGCGCCCATGCTAGCGGATAACCCCGGATCAGCGCTTGTTCAGGTCGTCGTACAGCTCTGGGCGACGGTCATGGAAATAGCGGTTGGCCGCCCGCGAATCGAGCATCAGTTGACGGTCCAGAGCGCCGCTGATCAGCGCTTCGTCCAGCCCGGCCTGGGCGATTCGCTGGCCGTCGGGGGCGGCGATGCTGCTCTGGCCGCAATAGTGGATGTCGTCTTCGTGGCCGCAGTAATTGGCATAGGCCACGTAGCACTGGTTCTCGAAGGCCCGGGCGCGAATCGTCACGTCGGCGACAAAGTCGTAGGGAATCATGTTGGCCGTCGGCACCAGGATCAGCTCGGCCCCGGCAAGGGCCAGGCGCCTGGCGTTCTCCGGGAACTCGATGTCGTAGCAGATCAGGAAACCGAGCGTCCAGCCGTTGAGTTCCACCAGAGGGAAATCGCCGGCGCCGGCGCTGAACATCGAGTGGTCGAGATCGCCGAACAGGTGGGTCTTGCGGTAGTTGCACAGGCGCTGGCCGTGGCTGTCGATCAGTTGCACGGCGTTGTAGATCTGGCCGTCGCCGGCGCGTTCCGGGTAGCCATAGAGAATGGCCATGCCCGTCGACTGCGCGACGTTGGCGATGTATTGCGCCGATGGGCCGTCCTGGGCTTCGGCCAGGGCGCCGACCGCCTCCACGCCGATGTTGTAGCCGCTGAGGAACATCTCCGGCAGCACCAGCAGGTCGGCGTCCGAGGCTTCCACGGCGATCTTCTGCAGGCGTTGCAGATTGCCGGCGACGTCCAGCGGCAAGGGTGGGCATTGATAGAGCGCGACACGCATGATGCGGACTCCTTGTGGGCTCCATTGAGCCGCTGCCGATGACGCTCGGCAGCGGCTACAGGGCGCTTAGTCGGCCAGGGCGATAGGGCCGATTTCGTGGAACACGTCGCCCGGCCCAGGGTTCTCGGCGTGGGTCTGCCCGCCGAAGTGTTTCATGATGCCCCAGACTGCGTTGAGCGAGGTCTGTACCGCGCCTTCGACCCAGGCCGGCGTCCAGGACACATCGTCGCCGGCGATGAAGATGCCGCGCTGTTCGGCCGGCATATCGTCCTGCATGAAGTGCGCGTACATGCGCTGGTTGTAGCGGTAATGGCCGGGTAGAGCGCCTTTGAAGGCACCGAGGAAGTGCGGGTCGGCTTCCCAGGACACGGTGATCGGGTCGCCGATGATACGCCCGGCGATATCGACTTTCGGGTAGATCTTCTTCAGGGCGTCCAGGGCCAGCTTGACCCGCTTTTCCACCGGGTGCGGCAGCATCTTCAGGGCGTCGCTCATCCACGAATAGGACAGGCAGATGACCCCCGGCTTGTCGTCACCGTTGTCGAACAGGTAGGTGCCGCGGGTCAGGCGGTCGGTCAGGGTCATGCTCATCAGGTCGCGGCCGGTTTCCGGGTCCTTGTCCTTCCAGAACGGCCGGTCGACCATGACGAAGGTCTTCGACGACTGCATGTAGCGGGTGCGGTCCAGGGCCATCCACATCTTCTGCGAGAACAGCGACTCCTCGCATTCGATCTGGGTGGTCAGCAGCCAGCTCTGGCACGTGGTCAGCACCGCCGCGTACTGGCGGGTATCGCCCCAGTTGTCGGTGACGCTGAAGCGGCCATCGGCGGCCCGGGCGATGCTTTTCACCCCGGGACGCGGCGCGCCGTGGTGCAGCGAACTGAGGCTGGTGCCTTGCGGCCAGTGGGCGCAGCGTTCCGGTACATGGCGCCAGATGCCCAGCGGTACCTGTTCCACGCCGCCGACCACCAGGTGCTGGTGATCATCGCAGTTGGTCATCACCACGCGGAAGATTTCCAGCATCGAGTTGGGGAAGTCCGAATCCCAGCCGCCGGTGCCGAAACCGACCTGGCCGAACACTTCGCGGTGATGGAACGACAGTTTGGCGAAGGCTTTCGAGGTGGCGACGAAGTCATAGAAGGTGCGGTCGTCCCACAGCGGCACCAGGGTGTTCCACAGCTCCTTGAGGCGCGGCACGTCGCGATCGCGAATCGCTTGCTGGATTTCGCCGAAGCGCGACCCGTCTTCCAGGGCGTCGGCCCAGGCGTCGGCGACTTCCTGGAACAGCGCCGGCAGGTCGGCGAGTTTCTGCGCGTAGTGGGTCTGGCCTTCGAGGTCGATCACCGTGCTGCCGGACGCAGGCGTCAGCGGGTTGGGAAAGGGTTTGGTCTCGAGACCCAGCTTGTCGACGTAGTGATAGAACGCCGTGGAAGACACCGGAAAACGCATGCCGCCCAGCTCGGCGATGATCCCTTCGGCGCCCTCGAAGGCCTGGGAACGCAAGCGGCCGCCCATTTTCGAGGCTTCGTACACCACCGGCTTGAGGCCCAGTTTCATCAACTCGTAGGCCGCCACCAGGCCGGCGATGCCTGCGCCGACAATCGCCACTTCGGCGCCATGGCTGGCCTCGGGAATGCTGCCCAGGCCCGCCGGGTGCTCGATCCAGTCGTCGAAGGCAAACGGAAAGTCCGGGCCGAAAATGGTGATGGGTTTCTTACCGTCTGCAGGATGGCGATTGTTCTTGTTCATGGCTGACCTTGCTGGCGACTCGAGCAGAGCGCTGAGTATAGGAAAAGATGGCAGCCATTCTAGGGAGCGTTGCGCACGTTAATAAGACGCAAAGTGTCGTCGTTATGAAGGATTGCCATTCAATATGACGAAATATTTTTGCTTACTGACGATCATTTCCCCGTGGCCGCTGCCGAAGGCTGCGCCCGAGCGCGAAGCGCTCGCCACCGAGCCGGGAGACACCTTCAGACCGGCTGCCCACGGTCGATCTTGCTGCTGAGGATGATCGAGGTGGTGGTCTTGTCCACGCCGTCGACGCTGCCGATCTGGTCGAGCAACTGGTCCAGCTGCTCCGGCGAGTCGGTGCGCAGCCAAGCGACATAATCGAACTCGCCGCTCACCGCGCAGAGCTGCTGGACCTGGGCCATGGCGCTCAGGCGACGCAGCACCTCCTTGCCGGAGCGCGGCTGCACCTTGATCCCGACATAGGCTTGCAAGCCGCCATCGATGACCCGTTGGCCCAGGCGCACGCCGTAGCCGGTAATCACCCGGGCCTTTTCCAGGCGTGCCAGGCGCGAGGTCACGGTCGTCCGGGCGATCCCCAACTGCCTGGCGAGCATCGCCACGCTTTCGCGGGCGTTGATCTGCAGGGCCGCGATCAGTTGGCGGTCGATTTCGTCGAGGACGGGAGGGCGGCTATCAGACAAGGTGAACTCCGGCGCAGGGATCGGTGGGCCGCATGTTACAGGCTCGCCCTTGGCGATGCATGGGCCTTGGCTGTGCGGTGTGGCGGTTGGATCCGGAGGGGCGGATGACATTTTTCGTCATGAATTGCCTGCGACAAGTTGTCATAAGTAACTGGTTAGTACATTCTTGCGCCACGCAACGAATGAGAGAGATTTTCGACATGAACAACTCTGCAACGGCCGCGGGCAGCCAATGGCTGCTGGTGGCGCTGGGTGTGCTGATCGCCTTGATCGGCCTGGGGCTGGCCGGCGGCGGTGGCTACCTTGTCAGCCTGGGCGGTAGCTGGTTCTTCCTGCTGATGGGCCTGGCGATGATCGTTTCCGGGCTGCTGGTTGCCCGGCGCAACCCGCGCGGCGCCTGGTTGTACGCGGTGGCGCTGGTGGCGACGGCGATCTGGGCGGTGTGGGACGCCGGGCTGGAATACTGGCCGCTGGTTTCGCGGGTGCTGACCTTCGCTGTGATCGGCCTGGTGCTGGCGCTGGTCTATCCCGCCCTGGCAAGGGCCTCGGGCGCGACCGCCGGCCGTGGCGCTTATGGCCTTGCAGGCTTGCTGGGCGTTAGCATCGCGGCGACCCTGGCCTATATGTTCGTGCCGAGCCATGTGGTCAGCGCCAGCAGCGAGCCGGCGATCAAGCCGGTGGTTCCTGGCACCGAGCAGAAAGACTGGGCTCATTGGGGCAATACCACTGCGGGCAATCGCTTTGCCGCGCTGGACCAGATCAACAAGGGCAATGTCGATCAGTTGCAGGTGGCCTGGACCTTCCGCACCGGCGATATCCCGCAAAGCACCGGCGCGGGCGCGGAAGACCAGAACACCCCGTTGCAGATCGGCGACACGGTCTACACCTGCACCGCCTACGGCAAGGTGTTCGCCCTGGACGCCGATACCGGCGCCGAACGCTGGAAGTTCGACCCGCAAGGGTCGGCACCCAACTGGCAACGTTGCCGCGGCCTGGGTTACTTCGATGCCGCCGCCGAGCCTGCCGCCGCATCGGCCGCCCCGTTGGCTTGTGCCAAGCGACTGTTCCTGCCGACCGGCGATGCGCGACTGATTGCGATCAACGCGCAAACCGGCAAGCCGTGCGACGACTTCGGCGACCACGGCACCGTCGACCTGAAGACCGACATGGGTGAAGTCAAACCCGGCTACTACCAGCAGACGTCGACCCCGCTGGTGGCCGGCAATGTGGTGATAGTCGGCGGCCGTGTGGCGGACAACTATTCCATCGGCGAGCCGCCGGGCGTGGTGCGCTCCTTCGACGTGCGCAGCGGCGAACTGGTCTGGGCCTGGGACCCGGGCAACCCGAACACCACCCAGCGTCCACCCGCTGGCGAGACTTACACCCGCGGTACGCCGAACGTCTGGTCGGCGATGTCCTACGACGCCAAATTGGGCTTGGTGTACCTGCCGACCGGCAACGCCACTCCTGACTTCTATGCCGGCCAGCGCACGGAACTCGACGACAAGTGGAGTTCCTCCATCGTCGCCCTGGACGTGAAGAGCGGCCAGGTGCGCTGGCACTTCCAGACCACGCACCATGACCTCTGGGACTTCGACCTGCCGGCGCAACCGCTGCTGTATGACATACCGGACGACAAGGGCGGCCTGCAGCCGGCGTTGGCGCAGGTCACCAAGCAGGGCGAGATCTTCCTGCTCAACCGCGCAACCGGCACGCCGATCGCCCGGGTGGAGGAGCGCCCAGTACCGCAAGGCAACATGCCGGGCGAACGTTATTCGCCGACCCAGCCGTTCTCGGTGGAGATGCCGTCGATCGGCAACCAGACCCTGACCGAATCCGACATGTGGGGCGCCACGCCGTTCGACCAACTGCTGTGCCGCATCCAGTTCAAGGGCATGCGCCATGAAGGCGTGTATACCCCGCCGGGCCTGGACCACGCCTTGCAGTTCCCCGGCTCCCTGGGCGGCATGAACTGGGGTAGCGTGTCGGTGGACCCGAACACGCATTACATGTTCGTCAACGACATGCGCCTGGGCCTGGCCAACTACATGATCCCGCGCGACAAGATCGCGGCCGGGGCCAGCGGTATCGAAATGGGCGTGGTGCCCCAGGATGGCACGCCGTTTGGCGCCATGCGCCAGCGTTTCCTCTCGGCTGCCGGCATTCCCTGCCAGAAGCCGCCGTTCGGCACTATGTCGGCCATCGACCTGAAAACCAGGACGCTGGTGTGGCAGGTGCCGGTCGGGACTGTGCAGGACACCGGGCCTTTGGGCATTCGCATGCACATGCCGATCCCGATCGGCATGCCGACCCTGGGCGCGTCCCTGGCAACCCAGTCCGGCTTGCTGTTCTTCGCCGGGACCCAGGACTTCTACCTGCGTGCCTTCGATACCGGCAACGGCAACGAAATCTGGAAAGCCCGCCTGCCGGTGGGCAGCCAGTCGGGGCCGATGACCTACGTTTCGCCGAAGACCGGCAAGCAGTACATCCTGCTGACCGCTGGTGGCGCGCGTCAGTCGCCGGACCGCGGCGACTATGTGATCGCCTATGCATTACCCGACTGACCGCTGATCTCGGTCTTGCAGAAAAACCGCGCCTGGCGCGGTTTTTTTGTGGCTGCTAGCGGCCAGAGCGTTCAGTGATGCACCAGTTGCTCGACTTCGTCGAGGCTGATGCCGGGAATGATCGAGGCAGGAATACGCGAGGTGGGAGACAGGTTGTACACCGAGAAATCCGTGCCCATGACCTTGTCTGACATCAGCTGCAGGGACGGCAGGATTCGCGATTGCAGATGCTCATCCAGCCCGCAGGGCGACTTGAAAGTGTCCGCCGTTTCATAGAAGCGGCCCATGGCCGGGGTCAGGTCGACACCGACCAGGATGGCGCTGCTGAAACCCGCGTGATAGGCGAGTTGCAGCGCCAGGTAGGCCACCGTGCGAGCATCGAAAAAGCCCTGTTCGAGGTCCTTGCTGAAACCGATGGTCCGGCTTCTGTTGCCGGCAATGAGGGGAGGGCGGACCAGCTTGCTGTTGCGCCTGAGCCACCATTCCTTCCAGGTCTGTCGCGGAGCTTTCTTCAACAGAAACAGCTCGCCTCGCGGCTGGCTCGGAATCGCCTGGGCATGTTCTTTCCAGAGCGCCACGCGCTGGCTGAGAGCCATTGCCTGGGCGAAGAGTTCGGGTTGCTGCAGGGAGAAACTGGTGTCGGTACAGGCATAGAAAAAAGGCCGTATACCGGTCCCGAGGAACATCGAGATGGCTCCGTTCATGGTGATCATTGGGATGTCGGAAAAGGCTTCGATGGGAAAGTCCTTTGCCGAGCTGCCGGATGCAATGATGAAAACCGGGCCTTGCCGGATATTGCGGCAACGAGCGAAGCCCGTTACCTGTCCTGGCGCAGGCGCCATAGGTACTACTTCCATGTGCTGTGTCCGCATCATCAGGCCACTCTGATTATTAGGGGGTGGCTCAGGTTTGTGCTTCACGGGGAGAAGGGCAGGCGTCCCTCGAACGAGTGGAAATGCAGTCCGGGGCAGATGAGGGTCGCGCGGCTTCCGTGCAGATATGACCGCCGCGGATTTTATTAGTTGTGCGCCAGGGCCGATTTCCTGGAAGAAAGGAGCAGTTTTTATGCCAGCCGAGTGAGCGGTTCGCCGGAAGGCTGCCCGCTGAATACGCGAAAGCCGCGCAGTGCGCGGCTTTGAAAAGTGGTGGGCCCACACGGACTTGAACCGTGGACCAAAGGATTATGAGTCCTCTGCTCTAACCAACTGAGCTATAGGCCCTCAGTAGGCCGCGGATTATAACGACGGTTTCTCGGCTGTGCTATCCGAAAAAGCCGAAACCGGCAGGCGCAGAAAGGTGGCGGCGAATTCGTTGGCGCTTAGCGGCAGGCTGATGATGTAGCCCTGGATCTGTTCGCAGCCTTCGCTGGCGAGAAATAGCTGCTGGTCATGGGTTTCCACGCCTTCGGCGATCACGGTGAATTGCATGCTGCGGCCCAGGGCGATGATGGCCCGCACGATGGCCACGTCGTGCGGGTCGTCGGGCAGGCCGCGTACGAAGGATTGGTCGATCTTCAGGAAATCCAGCGGCAGGCGCTTGAGGTAGCTCAGGGAGGAGTAGCCGGTACCGAAGTCGTCGATGGCCAGCTGGACGCCCAGGCGCTTGAGCTGGTGCAGTACCTCCAGGGCTTCCTCGGCCTGGCTCATGATGAAGTTCTCGGTGATTTCCAGCTGCAGCAAGCCAGGCTTGAGGCGGTTCTCCTTCAGCAATTGTTCGATCCGCCCCAGCAGATTCGGTTGGCGCAGTTGGGCACCGGCAAGGTTGACCGAGAGCGGCCCAAAACACTCGTAGCGCTCGTGCCAGGCACGCAATTGCTGGCAGGCGTGTTCCAGTACCCAGTCGCCGATCTGCAGGATCATGCCGTTTTCTTCGGCCAGGGGAATGAAGTGCTCGGGAGGGACATCGCCAAAGGTCGGGTGGCGCCAGCGAATCAGTGCTTCGGCGCCGACCAGGATCTGGTCGCCCAGGCTGATCTTGGGCTGGTAGTACAGATACAACTCGTTGCGCTCGATGGCACGCCGCAGCTCATGTTCCAGGGCTATGCGCTCGCTGGCCTGGGCGGTCAGGTCGCGGGTGTAGCTCTCGACCCGGTTGCGGCCCTTGGCCTTGGACCGATACATCGCGGCATCGGCGTTCTTGACCAGGGTGGCCACGTCGCAGCCGTCCTTGGGGTAGAGGCTGGTGCCGATGCTGGCACTGATGAAAAACTCATGCTCTCCGGCCTGGAAGGGTGCACCAAAGCAGTTCAGCAGCTTGTTGGCGATATGCTCTGCATCGCTTGGCTGGTGCAGGCCGGGGAGCAGGATGATGAACTCGTCGCCGCCCAGGCGGGCGACGGTGTCGATATCCCGCAACTGCTCTTTCAAGCGCACGGCGATGCCCTTGAGCAGCAGGTCGCCGACCGGGTGGCCCAGGCTGTCGTTGATGTGCTTGAAGCGGTCCAGATCGAGAAACAGCACCGCGCCCTGGCCGCCGTTTTCCTGCTGGCTGTTGAGCGCGCTCAGCAGACGGCTTTCGAACAGGGTGCGATTGGGCAGGCCGGTCAACGGGTCATGGTGCGCCTGGTAGTCGAGCTTGGCCTGGGCGTGCTTGAGGCTGGAGATATCGGCGAAGACGGCGACGAAGTGCGTGACGAAGTGGTCCTTGTTGCGTACCGCGCTGATGGTCAGCCAACTGGGGTACAGCTCGCCGTTTTTGCGGCGATTGGAAATTTCTCCCTGCCAATGACCTTCGGCGGTCAATTGGTGCCACATGGCGGCGTAGAAGGCGCTGTCGTGCAGGCCTGAAGCCAGCAGGCGCGGGGTGTGGCCCAGGGCCTCGGTTTCGCTGTAACCGGTGATTTCGGTGAACGCCCGGTTGACCGCGCTGATGTGCTGGCGGGTATCGGTGATCAGGACGCCTTCGGCGGTGCTCTCGAATACGGTGGCGGCCTGTTGCAGTTTCTCCTGCATCATGTGGCGTTCGGTAATGTCACGGGCGATGGTCAGCATGCAGTCTTCGTCACCGATCGGCAGTGGCCGGCTCGACAGTTCGCACAGGCGGATCTGCCCGTCGTTGCGGCGGATATGGCAGCTGAAATCGCGCACGAAGCCATCGCGCTGCAGCAGGTCGAGCATCTGCCGGCGCTCGTTCAGGTTGACCCAGATGCCCAGGTCCAGGGTGGAGCGGTCGAGGGACATGGCGCTGTTGAAGCCGGTGATGCGGCTGAACCCGTCGTTGACCTCGATCAGCAAGCCATCGCGCTGGCGGCTGAGCAACAAGCCGTCCGGCGAGGCGTGAAACGCCTTGGCGAATTTTTCCTCGGAGGTTTGCAACTGCTGCTGGGTTTCCTTCAACTGGCTGATGTCGCGGACCACCACGACCAGGGCGGGCGTGGTATCGAGGTCGAAGGGTTCGGCGGAAATCAGGCCGGTGAACAGCTGGCCGTTGCTGCGTCGAAAGGGCATCTCCAGATTGCGGATGCTGCCCGCCTGCAAGCGCTGCAGGAGTCCCGGGCCCACGCCCTGGATGCCCCAGATATTCAGCTCGGTGGCCGTCTGGCCGATGACCTGCCCGGCACTCAGGCCGATCTGCTCCTCGAACGCCTCGTTGACCTCCAGCAGGCAACCATCCGACAGGCGGGCAATGACCAGGATGTCCGGGCATTGCTGGAATACCGAGGCGAACCGCTGTTCCGAAAGCCGAAGGGCTTCTTCCGTGCGCTTCGTTTCGCTGATATCGATCATCAGCCCGCGCATGACGGGCTCGTGCCCATGCTCGATCAGGCTGACGATGTCGCGAACCCACAGGCAGCGGCCGTCGGCGGTGATGACCCGGTAATCCAGGCTGTGGTCGCGCCCGGCGAGGACTTCATGGTCGCAGAAGTTCTGGGCGCGGGTGAGGTCGGCGGGGTGGATGATGTTTCGCCAGAACCCGGGAATCAGCCAGTGGGAAAGGGGGTAGCCCAGCAGTTGCTCGGCATGGGGCGACACATAGCTGTAGGTAAAGTCGCTGATGCGCGCTTCCCAGGCAATCGCCGACAGGCTTTCGACCAGACCGCGGTAATGGTATTCGCTGCTGCGCAGTTCCTGCTCAAGGGCTACGCGCCGGGCGATTTCGGAGCTCAGCCGGCGATTGATGCGCAGCACTATCGCCAATATGGCAAACAGCAGCAGGAGCCCCGGCAGGCCATAGAGCAGCAGGTCCGACCAGAACGAACGATGATCGAGGACATTGCCGACCCAGCGCTGCTGGATTTCGCTGACTTCCGCCGGGCTGATGTCCGCCAGCACCTTGTCGAGAATCCCCACCAGGATCTTGCTGTCGCGCGGCACGCCCATGGCCAGTTGATAGCGGTAGGGGGTTTCCCCGCTGACATAGAGCCCGTCCAGCTTCAGTTGGCGCAGGCTCCATACGCTGGACGCCAGGTCGCCGACCACGGCGTCGACCTGATTGAGCGCGAGCGCCTGCAGGGCCGAGCTCACGTTGGGCAGGGCCACCAGGTTCAGGTCGGGATGGTGGGTACGGAGCAGTTCGTGGGGGGCGTAGTTCTCCACGACGGCGATCTTCAGGCCGTACAGGTCCTGGATCTTGCGCGGTTGCGCGCCGCCTTTGTGGGCCAGGATCACGATCGGGAAGTCGAGATAGGGGCGGGTGAAGGCCAGGTAGCTCTGGCGTTCAGGGGTCGACATGATCCCGGGCAACAGGTCCAGGTTGCCTTTTTTCGCAGTGTCGAGCACTTCGCTCCAACTGGCGGGTTCTATCGGCTTGAGCGTGATCGCCAGGCGATCCTGGATCAGGTGGATGTAATCCGCGGCAAGGCCCTGGTAGCGCCCCTCTTCGTCGCGATACTCGAAAGGCGGCCATGAGGCGTCTACACCCAGGCGCAATTCCGGGTGGGTCGAAAGCCAGCCACGTTCTTCATCGTTGAGAGTCAGCGCGCCAGCCGTTGCGGTCCAGGCGAGCAGCGACAGCACAAGCACGGTCGGCAGTCTGGGCATAACGGTCTCGTTATGGCACGGGGGAATGTTTCGAGTGTAGACGGGCAATCCGGAGGGGGCGAAGCATGGGGGATTTAAACTGCACAAAGCAAAACCCCCAGCAGGGCTGGGGGTTCTGGGTGTTACTCGTCGAGGAAGGAGCGCAGGTGCTCGCTTCTCGTCGGGTGGCGCAGCTTGCGCAGCGCCTTGGCTTCGATCTGACGAATCCGCTCGCGGGTAACGTCGAACTGCTTACCGACTTCCTCAAGGGTGTGGTCAGTATTCATGTCGATGCCGAAGCGCATGCGCAGTACCTTGGCTTCACGGGCAGTGAGGCCGGAGAGTACTTCGCGAGTCGCTTCTTTAAGGCTCTCAACGGTGGCGACATCGATTGGCGACTGCATGGTCGAGTCTTCGATGAAGTCGCCCAGATGGGAGTCTTCGTCATCACCGATCGGGGTTTCCATGGAGATCGGCTCTTTTGCGATCTTCAATACCTTACGGATCTTGTCCTCAGGCATTTCCATGCGTTCGCCCAGCTCTTCCGGGGTCGGTTCGCGACCCATTTCCTGCAGCATCTGCCGGGAAATACGGTTGAGCTTGTTGATCGTCTCGATCATGTGCACCGGGATACGGATGGTGCGGGCCTGGTCGGCGATCGAGCGAGTGATCGCCTGACGGATCCACCAGGTGGCATAGGTCGAGAACTTGTAGCCGCGACGGTATTCGAACTTGTCTACCGCTTTCATCAAGCCGATGTTGCCTTCCTGGATCAGATCGAGGAACTGCAGGCCACGGTTGGTGTACTTCTTGGCGATGGAGATCACCAGACGCAAGTTGGCTTCAACCATCTCTTTCTTCGCGCGACGGGCCTTGGCCTCGCCGATCGACATGCGACGGTTGATGTCCTTGATCTCGGCGATCGTCAGGCCGGTCTCGGTTTCGAGCGCGGTCAGCTTCTGCTGGCAACGGATGATGTCCGGCTGCAGGCGGCCGATGGCCTCGGCGTACTTGGCCTTGCCCTTGGCCAGGGCGTCGGACCAGCTTTCGTCCACTTCATTGCCAGGGAACTGGCGCAGGAAGTCGGCGCGTGGCATGCGAGCGTCACGAACGCAGAGCTGCATGATCGCGCGCTCTTGCTGGCGCAGGCGATCCAGGGCACTACGAACGCGTTCAACCAGGCCTTCGAATTGCTTCGGAACCAGCTTGATCGGCATGAACAGTTCAGCCAGGGCCAGCATTTCAGCCAGGGCCTGCTTGTGTTCGCGACCATGCTTTTTCAGGGCCTTGCGGGTGATCTCCATCTGCTCGGCAACAGCGCCAAAGCGCTGGGCTGCAATGATCGGATCCGGACCGCTTTCGGTCTCTTCTTCGTCGTCACTGGCTTCGGCGTCATCGTCTTCGCTCTCGTCGTCCGCTTTTGCGGCCTTGGCGTCGACAGGCGGTGGCACTTCGGCGGCAGGTGGTGCGATACCGTCGTCCGGGTCGATGTAACCGCTCAGGACGTCGGACAGGCGACCACCTTCGGTGGTGACGCGATTGTATTCGGAGAGGATGTGCTCAACCGTGCCAGGGAAGTGCGCGATCGCGCCCATCACTTCACGGATGCCCTCTTCGATACGTTTGGCGATTTCGATTTCGCCTTCACGTGTGAGCAGCTCTACCGTGCCCATTTCGCGCATGTACATGCGCACTGGGTCGGTAGTGCGACCAATGTCGGTTTCCACAGCCGCCAACGCTGCGGCGGCTTCTTCAGCTGCTGCTTCGTCGGTATCGGCTTCGGCCAACAAAAGGGCATCCGCATCCGGAGCACTCTCGAATACGTTGATCCCCATGTCGTTGATCATGCGGATGATGTCTTCCACCTGTTCCGGATCTGAAATATCTTCCGGCAGGTGGTCGTTGACCTCCGCGTAAGTCAGGTAACCCTGCTCACGACCACGGCTGATCAACTCTTTGAGGCGAGACTGCTGTTGCGCTTTTCCGGACATAACACCCTATCCACTGAAGGTCTTGGCGGGCAAAAAACAAGCCGAGGATTATACCCGAGCTATGACCTCACGCGCCAGTTGAGGTCGGGTTTGATGCGGGAACATTGCGTTTTAAAAGCTCGAGCAGCTGAATTTTTTCTTCGCCACTCAATTCGCTTTGACGCGATTTCCTGAGAAGTTGTTCCAAAACACGCTCACGTTGGCGAGCGGACAAGCTTTTAATGGTGTCGAAAAACTGTTGTTCAAGGTTGTCGCCTTCAATCAGCCACTCCTTTTCTGCCAGCGCCTTGATCAGGCGTCCCTGTTCAGTGCCGTGCCAACGAGCCATGAGTTGATGAATAGAGCGTAGCCTAGGATTTTTCTGAACGGCTTCGATCAGGGCTACCAGCAACTGGGTATTAGTGTTGTCGTCGGCGGCAAAGTGCCCGGCGTCTTCAACTTTTTCGGCCAGTTGCGGGTGATGCAGCAAGGTTCGAAGCGCTGACAGCGTTGGGGGTTCGACGGCGGTTGGAACGCGCGGGGCACGTGGCTGATCGCGATCGCCATTGCGCTTGCCCTTTTTGTCCCATGGTTTGCTTTCCCATTTCTTGCCGCCCGCGCCGGATTTCTTCGGCGTCCACTCCTGCTGCGGTACGTAGGTGTCCTGCGGCTCATGGTAGTCGGCGTAGTCCGGCATGGCGTCGTAATCGATGCCGGCGTCGTACGTTGGCGGCGCTTCCTGTGGCGCGCTGTGCACCAACTGGCTGACCGTCTCGTTGTTGAGTCCGGTAATTTCGCTGAGGCGCTGGCGCATCAGGGTCCGCAGGTTGGCTCCGGGGACTTTGTCGATCAGCGGCGCGGCCAGGGTCGCCAGGTGGGCCTTGCCCTCGAGTGAGCGCGGATCGGCTTCGTCGGTCAATTGCTGGAAGAAGTAGTCGGCCAGCGGTTGCGCATGCTGGTTGATGCGGGCGCGAAAGGCGTCGGTGCCTTCGGAGCGGACCAGGGTATCCGGGTCTTCCCCTTCGGGAAGAAACAGAAAGCGCGCCCGGCGCCCGTCCTGCAGGCTCGACAAGGTCGCTTCCAGCGCGCGCCAGGCAGCCTTGCGCCCGGCCTGGTCGCCGTCGAAGCAGAACAGGACGTTGGGTACGATGCGGAACAGGCGCTTGAGGTGTTCTTCGCTGGTGGCGGTGCCCAGGGTCGCCACGGCATTACGCAAGCCTTGTTGGGCGAGGGCGATCACGTCCATGTAGCCCTCGACGACGATGATTTCGTCGAGGTTGCGGTTGTTCTTGCGGGCCTCGAACAGGCCGTAAAGCTCCTGGCCCTTGTGGAACACCGGGGTTTCCGGCGAGTTCAGGTATTTTGGCTTGTCGTCACCCAGTACCCGGCCGCCGAAGGCGATGATCCGGCCGCGGCTGTCGCGGATCGGAAACATCACCCGGTCGCGGAAACGATCGTAGCGTTTGCCGGTTTCGGCGTTCTCGATCAGCAGGCCGGCGTCGATCATGGCCTTCTGCTGCAGGGTGTCGCTGCTCAGGTGCTTGAACAGGTTGTCCCAGCCGGGCGGAGCGAAACCGAGGCCGAAATCGCGGGCGATCTCGCCGGTCAGGCCGCGCCCCTTGAGGTAATCGACTGCGGCCTTGCGGGCTGGATGGCTTTTCAGTGCCTGGCGATAGTAATCGGCAGCGGCGGTGAGCAGCGGGTAGAGCGGCGAGTCGGTCGGTTGCCGGGGTTTGTGCGAGCGCCCGCTTTCCTCGCGGGGGATCTCCATGCCGGCGGCCTTGGCCAGTTCCTCGACGGCCTGGGGGAAGTCCAGGTTGTCGTGGTCCATGATGAAGCCGAGGGCATTGCCCCCTGCGCCGCAGCCGAAACAGTAGTAGAACTGCTTGTCCGGGCTGACGCTGAAAGAGGGGGTCTTTTCTTTGTGGAACGGGCAGCAGGCGGTGTAGTTCTTGCCGGCCTTTTTCATCTGCAGGCGCGAGCTGACGACATCGACGATGTCGGTGCGGTTCAGAAGGTCGTCAATAAAGCTCTGGGGAATCAGCCCGGCCATGGCGTTCTCGTCATCACTGCGCGAAAGAATGGGACCAATGCGAAAGCTTCGACAACGAGTTGTTCGAGGCGCAATCGCTGCGCGTTCGACCATTTTTCGTCGGCTTGATCGCTATCGGGAAGTGTATCTGCCGAAAGTCTACTGACGTTAGTTTCAATCAGTCTTCGACTATTTGAAGATATTGCTCTGAGTCCGACAGGTCTCGGATGGCTCATAAGCGGACGCTGCAGAGGGGCGCCGTGGGCTGAGTCTGTTGAGGAATCAGAAAAATGTGCTCGTCAGTAGCCTTGGAAGGCTCGTCAGAAGAGACGTGCACCGCTGGCAGGAGCCAGGTCTGACGTGGTGAAGCGGATTGTCGCGGTCGCATGGACGTTGACGGTGAAGCATCAAGCGTTGTCCGCAAATGCCATTAGCCCGGCTGAGGGCCGGGCTTGGCAGAAGCTTGCAGCGAACGTCTGTGTATTAGTACAGACGTACGGCGCGGCGCTGTTCGCGCTGAACTTTCTTGGCGTGACGCTTAACAGCAGCAGCTGCTTTGCGCTTACGCTCGGAAGTCGGCTTCTCATAAAATTCGCGGCTACGAACTTCAGCCAGAACACCGGCTTTTTCGCAGGAGCGCTTGAAACGACGCAGAGCTACGTCGAAGGGTTCGTTCTCTTTAACTTTGACGGCTGGCATCCAGAGCTACCTTCATTCATTACCGGGGTCAACGGACTCGTCGCAAAATCGCGGCTGAGCTCGTCGGTTTTTAAGGGTTGCGGATGTTAACCCCTCATCGCTCGGAATGCAAAGCCTCTGATCGAAAACCGCTGGTCGGCTGAGGGAGTGGCGACTATTATGCGCGCCTTCGAATTTAGCCTCTACAAGGCGCAAACCCATGTTAGTACTGGGATTAGAAACTTCCTGCGACGAAACCGGCGTCGCGCTTTACGACAGCGAACGCGGCCTGTTGGCCGATGCGCTGTTCAGCCAGATCGACCTGCACCGGGCCTACGGTGGCGTGGTGCCGGAGCTGGCTTCTCGCGATCACGTCAAGCGCATGCTGCCCTTGATTCGCCAGGTGCTGGCCGAGGCGGACTGTGTGCCGACCGAAATCGACGCCATTGCCTATACCGCCGGCCCTGGCCTTGTGGGAGCCCTTCTGGTCGGCGCTTCCTGCGCGCAGGCGTTGGCCTTTGCCTGGGGCATTCCTGCGCTGGGCGTGCACCATATGGAAGGCCACTTGCTGGCGCCGATGCTGGAAGAGCAACCACCGGAATTTCCGTTCGTCGCCTTGTTGGTGTCCGGCGGCCATACGCAACTGGTGCGGGTCGATGGCATTGGCCAATACGAGCTGATGGGCGAAACCCTGGACGATGCCGCCGGCGAGGCCTTTGACAAGACGGCCAAGATGATCGGCCTGAATTATCCAGGCGGTCCGGAAATCGCTCGCCTGGCCATGCAAGGCGTGCCCGGGCGCTTTGTCTTTCCGCGGCCGATGACTGATCGTCCTGGGCTGGATTTCAGTTTCAGCGGCTTGAAAACCTTCGCCCTGAACACCTGGCAGCAATGTGTCAGCGCCGGAGACGACGGCGAGCAAACCCGTTGCGACATCTCGCTCGCGTTCCAGCAAGCGGTAGTAGAAACTCTGACCATCAAGTGCAAGCGGGCCTTGAAGCAGGCCGGGCTCAAGCGTTTGGTCATCGCCGGTGGCGTGAGCGCCAACAAGGCACTGCGCGCGTCGCTGGAGAAGATGCTCGGCGAGATGAAGGGGAATGTATTTTATGCCCGCCCCGAATTCTGCACCGATAACGGCGCGATGATCGCGTTCGCCGGCTGCCAGCGTTTGCAGGCAGGCCAGCAGGAGAGTCTGGCGATCAGCGTGCAGGCGCGTTGGCCGATGGAACAGTTGTTGCCGCTGTAGGTGGTATTTGCCCGACCTGAATCGGGCTCATCTTCAATATTCAGAAATGCCGTTCGCGCCCGGCAAACAGGTCGCGTAGATTGCCGCGGTGGCGCCAGACGATCAGCAACGTGAGTACGCTCATCGGCAGCAATGCCGCCGGCGCTTGCCAGGCCAGCAATGGCAAGGTCAGGGGGGTGGCGATCAGCGCCGCCAGCGAGCTGGTGCGGGTCAGGTAGAAGGTCAGAAGCCAGGCGGCAATGGCCAGGAACGCCGCTGGCGGGTAGAGCCCCAGCAGCATGCCGGCAGCGGTGGCGACGCCCTTGCCGCCGCGGAAGCGGAAATACACCGGGAACAGATGGCCCAGTACGGCGTAGAGCCCGATCCAGGCCTGTTGTTGGAGCGAAAGACCAGCGAGGTTGGCGATCAGCACGGGCAGCAGCCCTTTGAGCAGGTCGCCGAGCAAGGTCAGGACGGCGAGTTTCTTGCCGGCCAGGCGCAGCATGTTGGTAGCGCCGGCATTGCCCGAGCCACTCATTCGCGGATCGGGGTTACCGGTCAGGCGGCTGAGCAAAATGGCGAAGGACAGCGAGCCGAGCAGGTAGGCGAGGATCGCCAGTAACCAAAACATGCTAACTATTCCGGGCGAGGACGCCCTGATTCTAACGGCGCATTGCGCCCTTGTCGTGCTGCGGAGAAGAGTGCTTGGACAGAGTGTTTATCGAGGGCCTGGAAGTCGACACGGTGATCGGTGCCTACGACTGGGAGCGAGGCATCCGGCAATGCCTGCGCCTTGACCTGAGCTTTGCCTGGGACAACCGTCCGGCCGCCGCCGGTGACGACCTGACCCTGGCCCTGGACTATGCCAGCGTGTCTTCGCGGATTCAGGCGTTTGCCGAGCAGGCGCAGTTCCAGTTGGTCGAGACCTTTGCCGAACGTCTGGCCGAGGTGCTGATGAGCGAGTTCCAGATTCCCTGGTTGCACCTCAAGCTGACCAAGCCTGGCGCGGTGGCGGCTGCCAAGGGCGTTGGCGTGGAGATCGAGCGCGGATGTCGCTAACTCAGGTTTTCCTTGGGCTCGGCAGCAATATCGAGCGTGAAACCCATTTGCTGGCCGGGCTCGATGCCTTGGCCGGCTTCCTGCGGGATATGCGCTGCTCGGCGGTTTTCGAGAGTCAGCCGGTCGGTATCAAGAGCGGGCCTTTTTTCAATCTGGTGGTTTCGGCGTTCACTGATCTGCCGCTGATGGAGCTGGACCGCCGGTTGAAGTTCATCGAGGCGGACAACGGCCGTTATGCCCCGGACCGCAAAGGTTTGCCGTTGGATATCGATGTCCTGTTGTACGGCGATCTGGTGGGCAACTTCGACGGGTTGGTCTTGCCGCGCGCGGAGATTCTCAAGAACGCCTTTGTGCTTTGGCCCTTGTCGT
Organism: Pseudomonas chlororaphis; assembly: GCF_001921865.1. Taxonomy (GTDB): domain Bacteria; phylum Pseudomonadota; class Gammaproteobacteria; order Pseudomonadales; family Pseudomonadaceae; genus Aquipseudomonas; species Aquipseudomonas chlororaphis_D. The sequence goes on along the minus strand of NZ_MSCT01000021.1, from coordinate 90,604 downwards.
TGATGGCTCCGGAACGGGTGCATCCGTTGGCGGGACAGGACTTCGCTACCTTGTGGCGCGAAGCCCGTATCGACCAAGTGTTGGCCCCCGTGGCGTTTGAGTGGCAAGGCAAGCCACTGACCCCGCCGGAGCTGGGCTAGCCTCTGCGATCCACGCTGCAAATCGCGAGCGAGTTCGTTCCTGCCAAGGGCTTGTTCGTGATGTTTGCTACTGCGAGTGCTGTTCCTTGTAGGCTTTCAATGCCTTGAGCCGCTCTCGTTTCAACGCTTCTCCCAACTCCGGTCCCTTGAACCCTCGCTCCAGCAGCGGCTGTACCGCCACGCTGCGCGCGGCGGTGGCTGCGCCGCGCAAGTAGTCGGCCTGTGGATAAGTCCGATCCTCCAGCCCGAGACGGCCGCGAGCGTCCATTTCGCAGGCGGCGATAAACTCCTCGAAGCGCTGTGGGCGACGATACACGTCGAAACTTTGCAGCAGTTCCGCCAGTGTCGAAGGCTTCAGTTCGAGGGCGCGATGGCTGTGGGTGTGGTACTGGCCGACCAGTAGCGCCAGTTCCTGGCAATCGCGCGGGGCCCTGAAGCGCTCGTTGACCTGCTTGATCAACTTCAGGCCCTTGTGCTCGTGTGCAATGTGTCGTGGCCATTCGCTGTGTGGCGTCAGGCCCTTGCCCAAGTCGTGCAGCAGGCACGCCCAACGTACGCTCAAGGGCTGTTTGTACAGGGCTGACTGTTGCAGAACGCTCAGCGTATGCACCCCGCTGTCGATCTCCGGGTGATGGGCTGCCGGCTGCGGAACGCCAAACAGTGCATCCACTTCAGGCAGCAGGACCTTGAGCGCCCCGCAATCGCGCAGTACCTGGATAAACACCTGGGGATGTTCTTCCATCAGTGCGCGGGAGATCTCTTTCCAGCTGCGTTCCGGCGTCAAGGCTTCCAACTCGCCTGACTCGCTGAGTTGACGCATCAGTTCAAGGGTGTCTGCCGCCACCTGGAAACCGAGCTCGGCATAACGGGCAGCGAAGCGGGCCACGCGCAGTACACGCAATGGATCTTCGGCGAATGCCGGGGAAACATGGCGAAGCAGGCGTTTTTCCAGGTCCTGTTGGCCGTGATAGGGGTCGGTCAGAACGCCGTGGTCGTCTTCTGCCATGGCATTGATCGTCAGGTCGCGGCGGATCAGGTCTTCTTCAAGTGTGACCTCGGGGCTGGCATGGAAGGTGAAGCCGCCGTAGCCACGACCGCTTTTGCGCTCGGTGCGGGCCAAGGCATATTCCTCGCCGCTTTTGGGGTGAAGAAAGACCGGGAAGTCCGCGCCCACAGGGCGAAAGCCTTTGGCGAGCATTTCTTCAGCCGTGGCGCCGACCACCACCCAGTCGATGTCGGTTACCGGTTTGCCCAGCAGGCGATCGCGCACCGCGCCGCCGACCTTGTAAATCTGCATAAAAAACCTCCGTTAGCCCGACAGAATAACCCTTGCGCCGAGCTTTCGGAGGTTTGTCATGAGCTCAAAGGTGGATGACAGCCAGGTCCAGTCGGCCGTAATCCCCTTCGTTGTGCTCGCTTCTGGGAGGGACATGATGGGTTTTCATCACCTGTTCGCCCTGGAGGGTTTCCAGGTGGATATCGAACCCCCACAGCCGGTGCAGGTGTTTGAGGACCTCGTCGGTGGAGTCGCCCAGCGGTTTGCGGTCATGTTGTTGATGGCGCAGGGTCAGCGAGCGGTCGCCACGCCTGTCGATGCTCCAGATCTGCACGTTGGGCTCGCGGTTGCCCAGGTTGTACTGGGCGGCGAGGGTCTCGCGGATGATCCGGTAGCCGCTTTCGTCGTGAATGGCCGGTACCAGCAAGTCGTCTTTCTGGTCGTCGTCCAGGATGCTGAACAGCTTCAGGTCGCGGATCACCTTGGGCGACAGGTACTGCAGGATGAAACTCTCATCCTTGAAGCTGCTCATGGCGAACTTGATGCTGGAGAGCCAGTCGGTCCCGGCCAGTTCCGGGAACCAGCGGCGGTCCTCTTCGGTCGGTTCTTCGCAGATGCGCCGAATGTCGCGGTACATGGCGAACCCCAGGGTGTAGGGGTTGATACCGCTGTAGTAGGGGCTGTCGAAGCCGGGCTGGAAGACCACGCTGGTGTGGGAGGCAAGGAACTCCATCATGAAACCGTCGGTGACCAGGCCTTCGTCATACAGGTCGTTCATCAGGGTGTAATGCCAGAACGTCGCCCAGCCTTCGTTCATCACCTGGGTCTGGCGTTGCGGGTAGAAGTACTGGGCGATCTTGCGCACGATCCGTACGATTTCCCGCTGCCATGGCTCCAGCAGCGGCGCGTGTTTCTCGATGAAATACAGGATGTTTTCCTGAGGTTCGGCGGGGAAGCGCGCATTATCCTTGTCGCTGTATTTGTCGGTGCCTTTGGGGATGGTACGCCACAGGTCGTTGATCTGTTTCTGCAGGTGTTCTTCCCGCTCTTTCTGGCGGCGCCGTTCTTCTTCCGCGGAAATCGGATAGGGCCGTTTGTAGCGGTCCACTCCGTAATTCATCAGGGCATGGCAGGAGTCCAACAGGTCCTCCACGGCATCGATCCCGTGGCGTTCTTCGCACTGCATGATGTACTGCTTGGCGAACACCAGGTAATCGATGATCGAACTGGCATCCGTCCAGGTGCGGAACAGATAGTTGCCCTTGAAGAAGCTGTTATGGCCATAGCAGGCGTGGGCGACCACCAGTGCTTGCATGCAGATGGTGTTTTCTTCCATCAGGTAGGCGATGCATGGGTCGGAGTTGATCACGATCTCGTAGGCCAACCCCATCTGGCCGCGGCTGTAGGACTTTTCGGTACTCAGGAAGTGCTTGCCGTAGGACCAGTGGTGGTAACCCAGGGGCATGCCGACGGAGGCGTAGGCATCCATCATCTGCTCGGCGGTGATCACTTCGATCTGGTTGGGATAGGTGTCCAGGGCGTAACGCGCCGCGATACGGCTGATTTCGCGGTCGTAGGACTGGATCAGCTCGAACGTCCATTCCGAGCCGGTGGAGATGGGCTGACGTTTCTGCTCTCTGGCGGTCATGTCACTAACCTGCGCTGGAAGAGTTCACGGAAGACCGGATAGATATCTCCGGCCGAGACCAGTTGCTGCTGGGCGAAAGTATCGGAAAAGGCTTCGGCGATGCGTTCGTATTCGAACCACAGTGCCTGATGTTCGCGCGGGGTAATCTCCACATAAGTGTAGTACTGCACGAAGGGCATGATCTGGTTGATCAGGATGTCGCGGCAGATCGGCGAATCGTCATTCCAGTTGTCGCCGTCGGAAGCCTGGGCGGCGTAGATGTTCCATTCATTGCTCGGATAACGCTCGGCCATGATCTCCTGCATCAGCTTCAGCGCGCTGGAGACGATGGTGCCGCCGGTTTCCCGGGAGTAGAAGAATTCCTCCTCGTCCACTTCGCGGGCACTGGTGTGGTGGCGGATGAACACCACGTCGATCTTGTCGTAATTGCGCTTGAGGAACAGGTACAGAAGGATGAAAAAGCGCTTGGCGATGTCCTTGGTCGCCTGGGTCATGGAGCCGGATACGTCCATCAGGCAGAACATCACGGCCTTGGAGCTGGGGTTGGGCTGCTTGATCAGCAGGTTGTACTTGAGGTCGAAGGTATCGAGGAACGGCACTCGGTGAATTCGTGCGCTGAGACGCTCGATTTCCGCCTCCATTTCCTGGATATCGCCGAAGTTGTCCGGCTCTTCGCGTTTCAGGCGGGCAAGTTCTTCTTTGACTTCGCGCAGCTTCGCCCGACTGCTGCCAGACAGGGCAATGCGTCGGGCATGAGCCGAACGCAGGGTCCGGATGATGTTGATACGCGAGGGGTTGCCTTCGTTGCTGATCCCGGCCCGGACAGTCTTGAAGGTGTCTGTCCCGCTCAGGTTGCGCTTGACCAGGTTCGGCAGTTCCAGGTCCTCGAACATGAATTCGAGGAATTCTTCCTGGGTGATCTGGAACACGAATTCATCCATGCCTTCGCCGGAGTTGCCGGCCTTGCCCCGGCCGCCTCCGCCACCTCCGCCTTGAGGGCGCGCAATATGCTCGCCGGCGGTGAACTCCTTGTTTCCCGGGTGTACCACGGTCTGTTTGCCGCCGCGACCATGATGGAGCACCGGCTCGTCGATATCCCGGCCCGGAATGCTGATTTGCTCGCCATGCTCCATGTCGGTGATGGAGCGGCGGCTGACCGCCTCTTCGACGGCCTTCTTGATGTGGTCACGATAGCGCCGCAGAAACCGCTGGCGGTTTACCGTGCTCTTGTTCTTGCCATTGAGACGTCGGTCGATCACATAACTCATGACTGCTCCTTAGAAGCGGTCTTGAAGCGCGCAAGCGGGCCGGACGGGGTGAGGTGGCGGTAGGAGGCCTGCCGCCCATACTCTGCCCGAGCCTCGCTGCGGACGTTCAAACGCGCTTCCTGAAGCCTGTGTAGCAGAAATTGCCAAGACAGGCTCCTGGCTGACGACAACCGGTGCAACCGGCGGGTTACTGCGATTTTCTGACCCGCAGATACCACTCGGACAGCAGTCGTACCTGTTTGTCGGTGTAGCCACGCTCGACCATTCGAGTAACAAAGTCGTTGTGTTTCTGCTGGTCCTCTTTGCTGGCCTTGGCATTGAAGCTGATGACCGGGAGCAGGTCCTCGGTGTTGGAGAACATTTTCTTCTCGATGACCACCCGCAGTTTTTCGTAGCTGAGCCAGGTCGGGTTCTTGCCATTGTTGTTGGCCCGGGCCCGCAGTACGAAATTGACGATCTCGTTGCGGAAGTCCTTCGGATTGCTGATGCCGGCCGGTTTCTCGATTTTTTCCAGCTCTTCGTTGAGCGCGACCCGGTTGAGGATCTCGCCGGTTTCCGGATCGCGGTATTCCTGATCCTGGATCCAGAAGTCCGCATAAAGCACATAGCGGTCGAAGATGTTCTGGCCGTATTCGCTGTAGGACTCAAGGTACGCGGTCTGGATTTCCTTGCCGATGAACTCGATGTAGCGCGGCGCCAGGTATTCCTTCAGGAAGCGCAGGTAGCGCTCGCGGGTTTCGGCCTGGAACTGCTCCTGCTCGATCTGTTGTTCGAGCACATAGAGCAGGTGCACCGGGTTGGCTGCAATTTCGTGGGGGTCGAAGTTGAAGACTTTCGACAGGATCTTGAAGGCGAAGCGGGTCGACAGGCCATTCATGCCTTCATCTACGCCAGCTGCGTCGCGGTATTCCTGGATCGATTTGGCCTTGGGGTCGGTGTCCTTGAGGTTCTCTCCGTCGTAGACCCGCATTTTCGAGTAGATATTCGAGTTTTCCGGCTCCTTGAGGCGCGAAAGCACAGTGAACTGGGCAAGCATCTTCAAGGTGTCCGGAGCGCAATGCGCCTTGGACAGGGAGCTGTTGAACAGCAGCTTATCGTAGATCTTCACTTCATCGCTGACCCGCAGGCAGTATGGCACCTTGACGATGTAGATCCGGTCGATGAAGGCTTCGTTGTTCTTGTTGTTGCGGAAGGTATGCCATTCCGATTCGTTGGAGTGGGCCAGCAGGATGCCGGTGAAGGGAATCGCCCCCAGGCCCTCGGTGCTGTTGTAGTTGCCTTCCTGGGTGGCTGTCAGCAATGGGTGCAGCACCTTGATCGGTGCCTTGAACATTTCGACGAACTCCATCAGGCCCTGGTTGGCCCGGCATAGTGCGCCCGAATAGCTGTAGGCGTCGGCGTCGTTCTGCGGGTACTCCTCCAGCTTGCGAATATCGACCTTGCCCACCAGCGCGGAAATATCCTGGTTGTTCTCGTCCCCGGGTTCGGTCTTGGCGACGGCGATCTGGTTGAGGATCGAGGGGTAGAGTTTGACCACCCGGAATTGGCTGATGTCGCCGCCGAACTCGGACAGACGCTTGGTGGCCCATGGCGACATGATGGTGTTCAGGTAGCGCCGTGGAATGCCGAAGTCTTCCTCGAGGATGGCGCCATCTTCCGTGGCGTTGAACAGCCCGAGCGGCGACTCGAATACCGGTGAGCCCTTGATGGCGTAGAAGGGCACCTTCTCGATCAGTTGCTTGAGTTTTTCGGCCAGGGAGGATTTACCGCCGCCGACGGGGCCGAGGAGGTAGAGGATCTGTTTCTTCTCTTCCAGGCCCTGAGCGGCATGGCGGAAGTAGGAGACGATCTGGTCGATGCATTCTTCCATCCCGTGGAAGTCTTCAAAGGCCGGATAGCGGCGGATCACTTTGTTGGAGAAAATCCGGGACAGCCTCGAATTGGTCGAGGTGTCCAGCAGTTCCGGTTCGCCGATTGCCAGCAGCAGGCGTTCGGCGGCCGAAACATAGGCGCTACGGTCCTTTTTGCAGAGCTCCAGGTACTCCTGTAACGAGAACTCTTCCTGGCGTGTGGATTCGAAGCGTTGTTGGAAGTGGCTAAAAATACTCATGACGTCACCTCGCTCGATACGTGGAGCCGACGCCGGATCAGTCAGTCAAGTGCTGGCATGCAACCGAGAGCCCGGTTGCTGTTTACCCCCCAGAACACTTTCAAAGCTATCGACCTTGAAAGCTAGTACCGATGACCCGCACGCCGGTGTACCGGCTCTCCCCTGTTTGGATGGCCTGAGGCTAAGGATAGTTCGGAATCGGGGAGGTAAAGGTGGAATACGCAATTTGTTCAAGCGACCGTTCGTCGCTCGTGGCGCCAGCCCGCGAATGACGCGGGCTAGAGCCTCGGAAAAAATTATTCAGCACCACCCTGGGCAGTTTCCGCAGGGTAGGTGGCTCGCCACAGTTCAAAGCCGCCATCCAGGCTGTAGACGTCGGAGAAGCCCTGGCTGATCAGGTAGGCCGCCGCGCTCTGGCTGGAGTTGCCGTGATAGCAGACGACGACCAGCGGTGCGTCGAGATCGGCTTCGCGGATGAAGTCGGAGATCGAGTGGTTGTCCAGGTGCCTGGAACCGCTGATGTGGTTCAGGGCAAATGTCTGCGTATCGCGGATATCGACCACCACGGCGCCTTGTTCGCGCAGTGCCTGGGCCTGTTCTGGGGGGATGCGTTTGAATTCGCTCATGGTGGGCTCCTGGGCCGGGTGAAGGTGCTGCCTAGCGCTTGGCCGGGGTGGTTGGTATGGGGGCGGGTTGAGTGGCCTGGGGGCTGATATGGCCGTGGGCGTCGCATTCGCACGCCAGGCGTTGGCCGGTGTCGACGTTCAGCAAGGTCAGGGCGCCGCCCCAGACACAGCCGGTATCCAGCGCAAAGACGCCGGGCTCGTTGCAGTTGCCTTCAAGGGCTGCCCAGTGGCCGAAGATGATCTTCACATCCCGGGTCTTGCGCTCCTTGTGCTCGAACCAGGGGGCATAACCGGGCGGCGCGGTGTCCGGCCCTTCCTTGCCCTTGAGGTCGAGCTTGCCGTCGCTGGTGCAGAAGCGCATGCGAGTGAAATAGTTGGTGATCACCCGCAGGCGGGTCACGCCTTTGAGCTCGCTGTCCCATTTGTTCGGGTCGTTGCCGTACATGCCGTCCAGATAAGGTTCGAAGCGATTGTCGTCGCGCAGTGCGTCTTCGACTTCCTGAGCGCATTTGAGGGCTTTTTTCAGCGACCACTGCGGCGGTATCCCGGCATGCACCAGGGCGACGTTGCGCTGCTCGTCATGGTGCATCAGCTTTTGCTGGCGCAGCCATTGGAGCAGCTCTTCGCAATCGGGAGCCTTGAGGATTTCGCCCAGGGTATCGGCCTTTTTCAGGCGCTCGATATTGCGCCAGGCGGCCAGCAGGTGCAGGTCGTGATTGCCCAGCACGCACACCAGCGAATCACGCATGGCATACAGGAAACGCAGGGTTTCCAGCGACTGCGGGCCACGGTTGACCAGATCGCCGACCAGCCACAGACGATCCTTGGCCGGGTCGAACGCGACTTTCTCAAGCAGGCACTGCAAGGGCTCCAGGCAGCCTTGCAGGTCGCCGACGGCGTAAGTCGTCATCAGTGCAGGGCTCCGGGAACGGCCAGGCGGAACGGCGCGATGATGGCATCGAAGTGTTTACCGTCTTCGGCAAGCATCTGATAGCTGCCCTGCATGTTACCCACGCGGGTGGTCATGACCGTGCCGCTGCTGTAGGTGTGGCTTTTGCCTGCGGCGATCAGCGGCTGCTGGCCGACCACGCCGGAGCCGCGGACTTCCTCGACGTGCCCGTCGCCGTCGGTGATCACCCAGTGTCGGGAGAGCAGTTTGGCAGGAAGCAGGCCATTGTTCTGGACGGTGATGGTGTAGGCGAAGGCAAAGCGGTTCTGTTCGGGTTGCGACTGTTCTGCCAGAAAGCGAGTGACGACGCTGACGTCGACCTGATAGCGAGGATCGGACATGCAAGAGGCCTTTAAAACAAAGCGGGACGCGGGACGAAGCTGATGGAGGTCAGTCTAGGCCAAGTATCGGGTAGTAAACCAGACATGGCGCCTGGCGTCTTACCCGATAACGCAGGTGGCGTATCAGCTGGCGCTGACAGCCCCTGGAGCCTGTTCGCTGAGCTTGTCGGCCAAGCGGACGAACGCTGCCAGGTCCAGTTGCTCCGGGCGCAGGCTGCCATCGACGCCGGCAGCCTCGATCTCGGCGCTGGAGAGCAGGGCCTTGAGGGTATTGCGCAGGGTCTTGCGACGCTGGTTGAAGGCTTCGCGAACGATGCGTTCCAGCAGGCGATGATCCTTGGCCGGGTGTGGCAGTACCGCATGGGGCACCAGGCGGACGATTGCCGAGTCGACTTTCGGTGGCGGGTTGAACGCGCCTGGGCCGACGTTGAACAGATGCTCCACGCGGCAGTGGTACTGGACCATGATCGACAAGCGACCCCAGTCGCCGCCGCCCGGACCTGCGGCAAGGCGCTCGACCACTTCCTTTTGCAGCATGAAGTGCATGTCGCGGATCAACCCGGCGTTCTGCAGCAGGTGGAAGATCAGTGGGGTGGAGATGTTGTAGGGCAGGTTGCCGACCACTCGCAGGCTGCTTGGTGCTGCGCCCAGGGTGTTGAAGTCGAACTTCAGGGCGTCGCCCTGGTGCAGGCTGAAATTGTCCCGGCTGGCGAACTGCTGGTTGAGGATCGGCACCAGGTCCTTGTCCAGTTCGACCACGTCCAGTTGCGCGCCGCTGTTGAGCAGGCCCTCGGTCAGGGCGCCCTGGCCCGGGCCGATTTCCAGCATGCGGTCGCCGGACTTGGCGTTGATGGAGCGCAGGATGCGGTCGATCACGCCAGCGTCATGCAGGAAGTTCTGGCCGAAGCGCTTGCGCGCCCGGTGTTGGTATTGCTCGGTCATAAACGGGTCTCGGCCATCTGGTAGGCGGTTTCCAGGGCGACTTTCAGGCTGCCGGTATCGATTTTGCCGCTGCCGGCCAAGTCCAGGGCGGTGCCATGGTCGACCGAAGTGCGGATGATCGGCAGGCCAAGGGTCACGTTGACCGCGGCGCCGAAACCTTTGTATTTCAGCACGGGCAGCCCCTGGTCGTGGTACATCGCCAGCACTGCGTCGCAGTGCTCCAGATATTTGGGGGTAAACAGAGTGTCGGCGGGCAGGGGGCCACGCAGGTCCATGCCTTCCTGGCGCAGACGCTCCAGGGTGGGTTCGATGATATCGATTTCTTCATGGCCCAGATGTCCGCCTTCGCCGGCGTGCGGGTTGAGCCCGCAGACTAGGACGCGTGGCTGGGCGATGCCGAATTTGTGCTGCAGGTCGGCATGCAGGATGCGGGTGACCCGCTCCAGGCGCTCCGGGGTAATGGCGTCGGCAATGTCTCGCAGGGGCAGGTGGGTAGTCACCAGTGCCACGCGCAGGCCGTGGGTGGCCAGCATCATCACCACCTGTTCGGTGTGCGTCAGGTCGGCGAGGAATTCGGTATGGCCGGAAAAGGCGATGCCGGATTCGTTGATCACACCCTTGTGTACCGGGGCGGTGATCATGCCGGCAAAATGCCCGTCCAGGCAGCCTTGGCCGGCCCGGGTCAGGGTTTCCAGGACGAACGCGGCATTGGCCGGGTCGAGCTGGCCGGTGACGACCTTGGTCGCCAGCGGGGTATTCCAGACATACAGGCTGCCAGCGGTCGCCGGCTGGTTCGGCCAGTGGTCAGGGCCGACGGCAATCAGGTTGACGGCCACGCCCAGTTGCGCGGCCCGCTCGGTAAGCAGGTCGCGGCTGGTGATGGCAATCAGGGGATGAGGCTGTTGTTGCGAGGCGAGCAACAGGCACAGGTCGGGGCCTATGCCGGCTGGCTCGCCGGGAGTGAGCGCGAAACGCTGGGGTTTCACTGGGCCGCCTGGTCGGCGCCAGGCAGTTTGATCTCGACGTAGGCTTCGTCGCGAATCTGGCGCAGCCAGGTTTGCAGCTCTTCGTCGTATTTACGGTTGCGCAGTACGGTCATCGCTTGCTGTTCGCGGGCCTGGCTGGTGCTGTCGGTGGCGCGGCGGCCAAGGACTTCCAGTACGTGCCAGCCGTAGGGGCTCTGGAACGGCTTGGACAGCTGGCCTTGCGGGGTCTTGGCCATCACGTCGCGGAACTCGGGTACCAGGGCGTTCGGGTCGACCCAGTTGAGGTCGCCGCCGTTGAGGGCAGAACCCGGGTCTTCCGAGTAGCTCTTGGCCAGCTCGGCAAAGTCTTCGCCGGCTTCGATGCGGTCGTAGAGCTTCTGCGCCAGGCGCTTGGTTTCTTCTTCGCTGCGAATTTCGCTTGGCTTGATCAGGATGTGACGGACATGCACTTCGTCACGCACCTGATTGCCGCCGCCGCGCTTTTCCAAGAGCTTCAGGATGATGAAGCCGCCAGGGGTACGAGCTGGCTGGGTGATATCGCCCACTGCCATGGCACTCAGTTCGCGGTCGAACGGAGGTGGCAGTTGAGCGGCTTTACGCCAGCCCATGTCACCACCTTCCAGGGCGTTGTCGCTGCCCGAGCGGGCGATGGCCAGTTGGGCGAAGTCGGCGCCTTGCTTGAGCTGCTGGTAGATATCCATGGCCTGGCGCGCGGCACTCTGAATCGCTTCGGAGTTGGCGCTTTCCGGGGTCGGGATCAGGATATTGGCCAGGTGCAGTTCTTCGGACAGCTGCATCTTGCCCAGGTCGGAGGCGAGGAAGTTTTTCACTTCCTGCTCGGAGACCTGAATCCGCTCGGCAACACGACGCTGACGCACGCGGCTGATGATCATCTCGCGGCGGATCTGCTCGCGGGCGTCCTGGTAGGACAAGCCGTCACGCGCCAGGGCGGCACGGAACTGCTCCGGCGTCATGTTGTTGCGCTGGGCGATAGTGCCAACGGCCTGGTTCAGCTCTTCATCGGTAATGCGGATGCCGGAACGCTCGCCGATCTGCAGTTGCAGGTTCTCGACGATCAGGCGCTCAAGCACCTGCTGGTTCAAGACTTCGGCCGGCGGCATGCCGCTGCCGCGCTTGGCGATGGTTTGCTGAACTTCGTGAACCCGTTGGTCCAGCTGGCTCTGCATGACCACATCGTTGTCGACGATGGCCACCACTTTGTCGATGGGCTGTACCGCGGCGTTCGCCGCGGTACCCAGGAACAGCGCGCCCAGCATCAGCGGGCGCAGACAATCAGAAAGCTTGGTCTTCACGTTCACGGTAACCTTGAATGCCTTTGTCGAGGAAGCTCTCTACCTTGGAGCCGGTGAGGCCGCCGAGTCCCTTCAGAACAATTTGGAGGAAGATGCCATGGTCGCCTTTCTCGTTCTGCGGGGCGTCCTGGCTGAACTCGTCATACTTGACCCAGTAACGGTTGATCAGGCGCAGCTTCCAGCAGCAGTTGTCGTATTCGAAGCCACCGAAGGCATCGAGGGTACGGTTGCGGTTGTAGTCGTACTGCCAGCGGCTGATCAGATTAAATTGCGGCACGATCGGCCAGATCACCGAGAAGTCATGCTGCTTGATCTTGTAGTAGTCCTTCACATAGCCAGGAGTACCTGGGGTGCCATAGTCACCGCCCCCCACAGACCATTTACCCGTGGACTGGTCGTAGCGGACAAGGTCGTTGCGATAACGGTAGCCGGCGTTGATGACCTTGTTCGGGTTATCTTCCGGCTGGTAATGGAACATCGCGCTGCCGGAGCGTGGGCTACGGCTGTCCGGGTCCCAGTTGTAGTCGGCAGTTGTGCGCCAGTCGCGGTTCCAGCGGTACTCGTATTCCAGCGCATAAGGCGAAACGTTGGAGTGCGCGTCGTCGCGGGTCTTGGCATCGATGCCTGGCAGCTGGACTTCGCGATCCTTGAAGTACAAGGCTTGGCCGACACTGATGCGCTGACGTTCAAAACCGTTTTCTTCGATCCAGCGGTTGGTGACGCCGAGCGACAGCTTGTTCTCGTCGCCTACGCGGTCGGAGCCTGAGAAGCGGTTGTCACGGAACAGAGACGAGTAGTTGAAGGTGGACTCACCGGTATCGAATACCGGGATGTCGCTCTGGTCCTTCTCCGGAACATAGAGGTAGTACAGGCGCGGTTCCAGGGTCTGGCGATAGTTCTTGCCGAACCACTGAGTATTGCGGTCGAAGTACAGGCCGCTGTCGATGCTGGCGATTGGCACGCCACGGTTCTGATTGCTGCTGTAGGTACCGTTCAGGCGATCGCCTTCTGGGCCCTGTCCTGCAATATCACGTTTACCCTGGCCATCAAGATCCAGGTCATATTGGGTGTACTGATACTTGAGCGTTGGTTTCAGGAAACCATACGTCCAGTTCAGGGGGAGGCTCACGGATGGGGCCAGATTGAGGCGGTTACCGTTGGCGCGAGCCAGGCCAAAAATATTGGTATCGAGGCGAGGTGTCCCTCTTGAGCCGTCTGCGTTTAGTGGCCCACCGTTCTCATCAATAAAGTTACCGGTCTTAAGGTCGCGATCAAACCGGACAATCTCGCTTTCATACTTGAAGTCCAGCCCAGCTGGATGTTGTGGCAAGAAGCCATTCAAGGTGATTTGTGGCAAGCGATTATAAGGCGTGACGTTGGAGACCGTCGCCAGCTCGTAGGCCTGGGCATTGAGCCGCGCGGTATAGGTATCGCCGCGATAGCTCACAGCCCCTTGCTGGTTGATGTAGTCGCGGCTTTCCACGCCGATCTGGTCGGTCTGCAGATCCTGGAAGTAGTACGGATCGCTGATCTTGGTGTAGTCGACCTCGGTCATGACGCGCGAATCGAGCCCGCCCTTGTGCTGCCAGTTGTACATGTAGCGGGTTTTTTCGTAGTCCGACTGCAGTTTACGGTCGTCGTTGTCGTCGTTGAGGTACGCCGCACCGAACTGACCTTCGCTGGACTTGGTCAGGTAGCGGAATTCGCCTTCCATCAACATGCCGCGCTTGCTCATGTAGCGTGGGTACAACGTGGCGTCGTAGTTTGGCGCCAGGTTGAAGTAGTACGGGGTGACCAGCATGAAGCCGGTATCGCTGCCGCTGCCAATGGTCGGCGGCAGGAAGCCGGACTGGCGACGGTCGTCGATCGGGAAATAGATGTATGGCGTGTACAGGACCGGGATGTCCTTGACGCGCAAGGTCACGTTGGTCGCGGTACCGAAGCCGGTCGCCGGGTTCAGGGTGATGTTGTTGCCCTTGAGCTGCCAGGCGTTGCTGCTCGGTTCGCACGTGGTGTATGTACCGTCCTTGAGACGGATGATCGCGTTTTCGGCACGCTTGGCGTACAGCGCGTTACCGCGGATGCGCGACTTGTGCATCACGTATTCGGCGTTGTCGACCTTGGCTTCGCCGGTGTCCAGCTGCACGTCGGCGTGATCGCCGACCATCAGGGTGCCGTTGTCGCGCAGGCGGACGTTGCCGCTCAGCTCGCCACGGTTCTCGGCCTGGTACAGGTTGGCCTCGTCGGCCTCGACCTGCATGCTGCCTTGGCGCATGACCACGTCACCGGCCAGGGTAGCGATCTGCTGCTCCTGCTGGTAACGCGAGGCCTTGGCGCCGATAAAGGTCGGCGCATCGCTTTTATTCGTCTTGTCATTCATGCCAGGACGAATCGGTTCGATATAGGCACCAGCACAGTAAGGACCGGTCTCGGCCAATTGGGCGGCGGTGAGCTTCTCGCGCGGAACCCAGTCGAGGTGACTGTAGTCTTCGCTGCGGGACTTCAGGCCGCGGCCCTTGGACTCGGTAACCAGCATTGGCTTGGCGCCGGCGTCAGCGCTGGACTCGCCGCCTTCGGCCGAGGCCGCGGTGCTCGAACTGACCGCGCTCGCATCATGCACGGGGCGCGGAGGCAACTGAGCGGCGCTGGTCTTCGGCGCGCAGTCCCAGCCACCCGAAGCAGAGATCGAGCAGTCATACTGTTCTGCGGCGACCACGAACGAACTGGCCAGGGGTTGCAGGGCCAGCAGACTGCCGGTAACCAACAACGGAAATTTTTTACGAAACGCGGGGGATTTCAATGCCATCTTATTAGTCCGGGCTTCCTGCGTGCCATCTGCCCGCGGTGTGGGCCGCACGCCTCTCGATGGTCTGAAAAAGATGCTGGATAATAAAGCATGACCCGCTTGACGGCTAGGGCCGTCGGAGACCCTTGCAATGCCTGACCAAGATGTACGCTTGCAACACCTGAAAGTTTGGCTCGATGAGCAGTTGTCGATTGTTTATGCCTCCAACGGTTGGGGCGCGGTGCCCCCGGCCACATTGACCGCGGCCAGCAGCGACGCGAGTTTCCGGCGCTATTTTCGTTGGGAAGGCGAGGGCCGCAGCTTCGTTGTGATGGACGCTCCACCCCCCCAGGAAAACTGCAAACCTTTCGTGGATATTGCCCATCTGTTGGCAAAATCCGGCATCAATGTGCCGAAAATTTATGCGCAGGATTTGCCGCGTGGCTTTCTTTTGCTCAACGACCTGGGCAATCAGACCTATCTGGACGTGATCGACGGCGAAAATGCCGATGCCTTGTTCAAGGACGCGCTGCGTGCCTTGCTGGCCTTCCAGCAATTGCCGATGGACGCGCCGTTGCCCAGCTACGACGTCGCCTTGCTGCGTCGCGAGCTGGAGTTGTTTCCCGAGTGGTACGTGGGGCGCGAGCTGGGCGTCGAGCTGAGCGAGCGCCAGCGCGGCCAATGGCAGCGGGTCAGCGACCTGCTGATCGACAGCGCCCTGGCCCAGCCCAAGGTGCTGGTCCATCGCGACTACATGCCGCGCAACCTGATGCTCAGCGAGCCCAACCCGGGCGTGCTGGATTTTCAGGACGCGGTCTACGGCCCGGTGACCTATGACGTCACTTGCCTGTTCAAGGATGCCTTTCTCAGCTGGCCCGACGCGCGGGTATATGGCTGGCTGGAAGATTACTGGCAACAGGCCCGCGGTCTGGGTATCGCGGTCCAGCCGGTATTCGAGGACTTCCTGCGCGCCAGCGACCTGATGGGTGTGCAGCGCCATCTCAAGGTGATCGGGATCTTCGCGCGGATTTGCCATCGCGACGGCAAACCCCGCTACCTCGGCGATGTGCCGCGTTTCTTCGCTTATATAGAAGCGGTCCTGGCGCGTCGGCCGGAGCTGGCGGAACTGGGCGAGTTACTGGCCAGCCTGCGCCAGCCGGTCGGAGCCTGTGTATGAAGGCAATGATTCTGGCCGCAGGCAAGGGCGAACGGATGCGTCCCCTGACCTTGACCACGCCCAAGCCGCTGATCCGCGCCGCTGGCGTGCCGCTGATCGAATACCACCTGCGGGCACTGGCCCGGGCGGGCTTTAGCGAGATCGTCATCAACCATGCCTGGCTGGGGCAGCAGATCGAAGACCACCTGGGCGATGGCTCGCGCTTCGGCCTGAGCATCTGTTATTCGCCGGAGGGCGAGCCGCTGGAAACCGGCGGCGGTATTTTTCGAGCCTTGCCGTTGCTGGGCGACGAGCCTTTTCTGGTGGTCAACGGCGATGTCTGGACCGACTACGATTTCCGCAGGCTGAACCGTCCGCAGGCCGCTTTGGCGCACCTGGTGCTGGTGGATAACCCGGCCCACCATACCGCCGGCGATTTCATCCTTGGCGAGGATGCCCTGGTGCGGGACTCTGAGCCGGGCGCGCAGACCCTGACCTACAGCGGTATCGCGGTGCTGCATCCGGATCTGTTCGAGGGCTGTGCCGCGGGTGCCTTCAAGCTGGCGCCCCTGCTGCGCAAGGCAATGGCCGCAGGCCAGGTTAGCGGCGAGCGGTTGCTGGGGCATTGGGTCGATGTCGGTACCCACGAGCGCCTGGCGGAAGTCGAAACCTTGCTAGAAGCGAGTCGCTGATATGTTGTGGCCAGGGACTCTGATCGGAGCCGGGGCTGGCTTTGCCATAGCCAGTATTCCGGGGGCCATGTTGGGCGCCTTGCTGGGGCAGGCGCTGGACCGGCGCTTGCAACTGCATAGCTGGGCCCAGGTGCGCGAGCGGCTGGGTGGGCGCCCGGCGCTACGCAACGACGAATTGCTGTTCGTGTTGCTGGGGCGTCTGGCGAAAAGCGATGGCCGGGTGGTCGATGGGCATATCCAGCAGGCGCGCCTGGAGATGCGCTCGCTGGAGATGGGCGACGCGGCGCAGCGCCGTGCCATTGCCGCGTTCAATCGCGGTAAGTCGGGTAACGATCGGCTACGCGGTTACCTGCGTCGCCTGGCGGCTCAGCCCCATGCGGCCGAGGGGGTGTTGCGGGCTTGCTGGCGAATGGTCTGGGCCGATGGCCGGGCCAGTACGGCCGAACGTGAGCTGATTCAGCTCTGGGGCAAGTGGCTGGGCTGGACGGGGCCGCAGGTGCAGGCTTTGGCGGCAGACTACGAGCCCAGCCGAAAACCGCTGGCCAATAGCACGGGCGCCTATCAGGAAGCCTTGCGCTTGCTGGGTGTCTCGGCGACCAGCGAGCCTTCGCAGATCAAGCGCGCTTATCGGCGTCTGCTTAGCCGCCATCATCCGGACAAGATCGCCGGCAGCGGCGCCAACCCGTTGCAGGTGCGCGAAGCCACGGAAAAGACCCGCGAGCTGCACAGCGCTTACGCGCTGATCCGCGAACGCCGAGACTTTCGTTAGGCCTGGACTGTCGTTGAGAGGCGAGTCCATGCTGGCCCCGCGCCCTGTCAGGCACAGGCGCGGGGCCAGCATGGCGGAGCTCAGTCTTGCACGGGTTGTGGGCTCAACCAGCCGCGTATACGTCTGAACAGTTGCTCGTTTTCAGCCGCGTTGTTTCCCGGCAATGCATTGAGCGAGATCTGCGTGAAGTTGGCGTTCTTCAGGCGTTTGCTTGCTTGCAGGCGCTCCAGCGCATTTTTACGGGACTGCGCACTGTCGCCGTAGAAGAAATCGGCGATCGGCAGTTTCAGGCCGGGCGCCAGCTCCGCCAGTCCGGGTTTGCCGATGGACGGGGTCTGGGCGGCCACCAACACCAGTTTCTGCACCTGTGGCGGTTGTTTCTCGCTCAAGTAACGCGTCGCCCAATAGGCGCCAGTGCCATGCCCCAGCAAGACAATGCTGCGGGCATTTTGCTGCTCGGCATAGGTCAGCGCGGCGTCGATCCGCGCGAAGATTCGCTCGGCGTCGGCCTTGGCCTGTTCCTCGCTACTCTCTGCGACTGCTCGGTCGGCAATCTCGGCTTCGCCGCCGGCGGCCTGTTCAATCGGTTTGGGCGCTGCGGTGGCGGCATCTTTGCTGCTAGTGTCGGCGGTGGCGGGCGCAGGTTCGACTTCGACGATGCGCGGTTGCGCCGCATCGCTCTGCAGGTCGGGCAGGGTCAGACTCAGGCTGCCCCAGTCGGCGTCCGGCAATCGGTTGCGTAAAGGGCCGACGGCCTGCGGCCAGTCAGCGCTTTCGCCAGCACCCGGGACAATGATCACCGCACCCTTGGGGTCGCTGGTGTTGGCCGGTTTCCACAGGGCCAGGAAATTCTCGCTGCCGGCCTGCAAGGATTGTTGTTCGCTAGAGGGCAGGACGCGTTCGAGAGCCGCGGCATCTTCCTGGCTACGCTCAAGGAGCGGCTGGCGCTCGGCCGGTTTTTCCGCGGCCGGTTCCGTCGGGGCGGGCGCGGGGTCGGCGGCCTCGACCGAAAAGGCACAAGGCAGGATCAGCGACAGGCACAATGCGGGCAGTGCCGAGCGGTGGACAAGGGGCATCGGTTATTCCAGGCCAGAAGTAATCCCGGCAGCCTAATGGGTTGGTCAGTATTTGTCAGTGTGTGAGATTTCAGATGATGGGTTTTCGCTGCCTGCTGGTTATCGGCTGTATCTGTCTCCCCTTGATGGCCAGGGCGGCGCCGGCGCCGCATGTCGCCCAGACGCCGTTGAGCACCGCGCAGCAGCAGTGGCTGGCGCAGCATCTGGAACTGCGGGTCGGCGTGGTGCTCCAGGCACCCTATGCCCAGTACGACCGGCGGCTGCAGCGGCTGTCCGGGGTCAATATCGAACTGATGCAGTGGTTGGCCCAGGCGATGAAGGTCGAGCTGGTCTGGCGCAACTTTGCCGACCAGGCGCAGTTGGATGCGGCGGTGCGAGACGGCGAGGTCGACATGGCCCCGGGACTGACCCAGACCCCGGCCGGGTTGCGGCTCTGGCAGTTTTCCGACCCTTACATGCGCGTGCCGCAACTGGTGGTCGGCGAGCAGAAAGGCGCCGGCGCGGTGGAGCTGGAAAAACTCGATAGCCAGACCCGCGTGGCTGTACGCATGCCCAGCGCGGTGGCCGACCACCTGCGCGTGACCTACTCCAATCTCAACCTGCAGGGCGTACCGCTGGAGCGCCAGGCCTTGCAGCTGCTGCTCAGCCAGCAGGCGCGTTACGCGGTGATCGACGAGGCGCAGCTCAGTCGCCTGTCGGCGGAGCCGGAGTTCGCCGGTCTCGCGGTGGTGGGCGATATCGGCCTGCCGCAACTGTTGCGGGTGGCGACCCGGCGTGACTGGCCGGAGTTGGCGGACATCGTCCAGCGCGCCCTGCACGGCATCGCCGCCAAGGACCTGGAGCAGTTGCACAATCGCTGGCTGCAACCCAAATACCCGCGTTTCAGCGAGTCCCGCGGTTTCTGGCAGAACCTCAGCCTGCTGCTGGCCGTCTTGCTGTCGGCCTGCATGGCCATCGTGATCTGGCAGCGGCGCCAGCAGCAGGCGCTCGAACATCGCCTGCTGGCGACCCGCGAGGACCTGGCCCGGCGCGAGGCCAGCGAAGAAGCCTTGCGCCTGACCCAGTTTTCCATCGACCAGAGCACGGTGGGGATTCTCTGGGTCAACTGGGACAGCCATGTGCGCTACGCCAACCGCGCGGCCGAGAGCATGCTGGGCTATGCGCCGGGGGCGATCATCGATCGGCCGTTGAGCGACTTCGAGCCCAACCTGCACATGGACCGCTGGCTCAGCCTGTGGAAGCGCGCCCGCGCCAACGAGGACGCGCCACCCAGTTTCGAAACCCAGTGCGTACGCGCCGACGGCAGCATCCTGCCCACGGATGTGTCGTTGAGTTTTCTGCGCTTTCGCGACGGCGAGTACCTGGTGGTGTACCTGAACGACGTCACCGAGCGCCGCCGCGCCCTGGCCGCCTTGCAGGAAAGCGAGGCGCGGTTGCAGGGGATAGCCGCCAATGTGCCGGGTCTGGTGTTCCGCCTGGAACGGGCGCCGGTGACCGGGCAGATCGATTTCGCCTACATCAGCGAAGGCAGCGAGAGTCTGGTGGGGTATTCCCCGGCGATCCTCAGCCACCGCGACATCGGGCTGCGCAGCCTGGTGCACCCGGGCGACCGGGCCAGCTATCACCAGACCCAGGACCATGCCCTGGACACCGACAGCGACTGGTCCTGGCAAGGGCGGATCCTGACCCGGCAGGGCGAGCAGCGCTGGGCGGAGATCAAGGCCATCACCCGCCAGCTCGACGACGGCGCCTATGTCTGGGACGGCATTGTCTGGGACATCAGCGAAAGCAAGCGCATCGAACTGGAACTGGCCAGCTCGCGAGAGCAACTGCGCGAACTGTCGGCGCACCTGGAAAGCGTGCGCGAGGAGGAAAAGGCGCGTATCGCCCGTGAGGTGCATGACGAGCTGGGCCAGATGCTCACGGTGCTCAAACTGGAAACCTCGATGTGCGAACTGGCGTATGCCCAGCTCGACCCGGGGCTGCACGAACGCTTGAACAGCATGAAGCGCCTGATCGCCCAACTGTTCCAGCTGGTGCGCGATGTGGCCACGGCGTTGCGCCCACCGATCCTCGATGCCGGGATCGCCTCGGCCATCGAGTGGCAGGCGCGGCGCTTCGAGGCGCGCACGCAGATTCCCTGCCTGGTGCAGGTGCCGGACAACTTGCCGGTGCTCAGCGACGCCAAGGCCATCGGTCTGTTCCGCATCCTCCAGGAAGCCCTGACCAATGTGATGCGCCATGCCCAGGCGCATACTGTGGAGCTGACCCTGAGCCTCGAGCGCGACCAGCTGCGCATGAGCATCAGCGACGACGGCCGGGGGTTTGTGGTCGAGGCCGGGCGGCCGACTTCCTTCGGCCTGGTGGGCATGCGCGAGCGGGTGCTGATCATGGGCGGCAGCCTGACGCTGGACAGCCAGTTGGGCGAGGGCACGACCCTGAGCGTCACTGTCCCGCTGGACCTGTAGGAGCGAGCTTGCTCGCGATACGCTCGCTCATCATCACTAATAAGAAGAGGTACGAGCTTTGATCCGTGTACTGGTAGCCGAAGACCACACCATCGTCCGCGAAGGCATCAAGCAGTTGATCGGCCTGGCCAAGGACCTGACGGTGGCGGGGGAGGCGAGCAACGGCGAGCAGTTGTTGGAAGCCCTGCGGCATGTGCCGTGCGAAGTGGTGCTGCTGGATATCTCCATGCCCGGGGTCAACGGCCTGGAGGCGATCCCGCGGATTCGCGCGTTGAACCATCCGCCGGCGATCCTGGTGCTGTCGATGCACGACGAAGCGCAGATGGCCGCCCGGGCGCTGAAAGTGGGGGCGGCCGGTTATGCCACCAAGGACAGCGACCCGGCGCTGCTGCTGACGGCGATCCGCAAGGTCGCGGCGGGCGGTCGCTACATTGATCCGGAGCTGGCCGACCGTATGGTTTTCGAGGTTGGCCTGACCGATAGCCGACCGCTGCATTCCCTGCTGTCGGAGCGCGAGTTTTCCGTGTTCGAGCGCCTGGCCCAAGGCGCCAACGTCAACGATATCGCCCAGCAGTTGGCCTTGAGCAGCAAGACCATCAGCACCCACAAGGCGCGGTTGATGCAGAAGCTCAATATCACTTCCCTGGCCGAGCTGGTGAAGTACGCGATGGAGCACAAGCTGCTCTGAACCTGTAGCCGCTGCTGCAGGCTGCGATTGACCCGAAGGGGCGCCAGCGGTCTTGAGTCTGTCGAGGTCCTGCGGACCTTGCGCAGCCTTCGGCAGCGGCTACAGAAACGCTACTTATCCATTTGCGACATGCCGGCGTCACGCGCGGGGCTGGCGGCAAAGGCCTTTGGCGGGGAGGGGGCTGGAGGTCGTGCAGGACGTATCCAATCGCGCCATCCTTGTAGGGCAATCCCTACAAAGAACCTTCCATCCGGCTGAGGCCAATCTCTCCTACCCCCCGATTTGCGCGGCTTTTGGCCTGCACTAGGCTTAGTCCACAGCCGTCAAAAAATAAAAGGTGTGGGTATGAGCGAGGTCGTTTCAAGCGCTGGGGCGAGTGATGTACTGGTCAGCTTTCGTGGTGTGCAAAAGAGCTACGACGGCGAAAACCTGATCGTCAAAGACCTCAATCTGGAGATTCGCAAAGGCGAGTTTCTGACCCTGCTCGGGCCGTCCGGCTCCGGCAAGACCACCAGCCTGATGATGCTGGCCGGCTTCGAGACGCCGACCGCCGGGGAAATCCAGCTGGCCGGGCGTTCGATCAACAACGTGCCGCCGCACAAGCGCGATATCGGTATGGTGTTCCAGAACTATGCGTTGTTCCCGCACATGACCGTGGCCGAGAACCTGGCGTTCCCGCTGTCGGTGCGGGGCTTGGGCAAGACCGATATCAGCGAGCGGGTCAAGCGCGTGCTGAGCATGGTCCAGCTCGATGCTTTCGCCCAGCGTTATCCGGCGCAGTTGTCCGGCGGCCAGCAGCAGCGGGTGGCCCTGGCCCGGGCGTTGGTGTTCGAGCCGCAGCTGGTGCTGATGGACGAACCCCTCGGCGCGCTGGACAAACAACTGCGCGAACACATGCAGATGGAAATCAAGCACCTGCACCAGCGCCTCGGCGTGACCGTGGTCTACGTGACCCACGACCAGGGCGAAGCCCTGACCATGTCCGACCGGGTCGCGGTGTTCCACCAAGGCGAGATCCAGCAGATCGCCCCGCCTCGCACCCTTTACGAAGAACCGAAGAACACCTTCGTCGCCAACTTCATCGGCGAGAACAACCGCCTCAACGGTCGCTTGCACAGCCAGGCCGGCGACCGCTGCGTGGTCGAGCTGGGGCGCGGCGAGAAGGTCGAGGCACTGGCGGTCAATGTCGGCAAGACCGGCGAGCCGGTGACCCTGTCGATTCGTCCGGAGCGCGTGAGCCTCAACGGTTCCAGCGAAAGCTGTGTCAACCGCTTCTCAGGGAGGGTGGCGGAATTCATCTATCTGGGCGACCACGTCCGGGTTCGCCTGGAAGTCTGCGGCAAGACCGACTTCTTCGTGAAACAGCCGATTGCCGAGCTCGATCCGGAGCTGGCGGTGGGCGATGTGGTTCCGCTTGGCTGGCAGGTCGAGCACGTTCGCGCGCTCGACCCACTTCTAGAGGCGCATTGATCGCCCCCTTGCTTCACCAACCCTGCACGTGGAGAGAACAATAAATGTCGAGATCCCTGAAATTCACCGCTCCCCTTGGCGCCATCGCTGTGGCATTGGGCCTGATGGGCGCGACGCATGCGATGGCGGCGGGCCCGGACCTGACCGTGGTGTCCTTTGGCGGGGCGAACAAGGCGGCTCAGGTCAAAGCCTTCTATGCCCCGTGGGAAAGCGCGGGCAACGGCAAGATCGTCGCCGGCGAATACAACGGTGAGATGGCCAAGGTCAAAGCCATGGTCGACACCAAGAGCGTGTCCTGGGACCTGGTGGAAGTCGAGTCGCCGGAGCTGTCTCGCGGTTGCGACGAAGACATGTTCGAGCAGCTCGACCCTGCGCTGTTCGGCAAGGCCGAGGATTACGTCAAGGGCGCGATCCAGCCTTGCGGCGTGGGTTTCTTCGTCTGGTCCACCGTCCTGGCCTATAACGCCGACAAGCTGAAAAGCGCGCCGACCAGCTGGGCGGATTTCTGGGACACCACGAAATTCCCGGGCAAGCGCGGCCTGCGCAAAGGCGCCAAGTACACCCTGGAATTTGCCCTGATGGCCGACGGCGTGGCGCCCAAGGACGTGTACAAGGTGCTGGCCGGCAAGGATGGCCAGGACCGTGCGTTCAAGAAGCTCGACGAGCTCAAGCCGAACATCCAGTGGTGGGAAGCCGGCGCCCAGCCGCCGCAGTACCTGGCCTCCGGCGACGTGGTCATGAGCTCGGCGTACAACGGCCGGATCGCCGCGGTGCAGAAAGAAAGCAACCTGAAAGTCGTATGGAACGGCGGTATCTACGACTTCGACGCCTGGGCCATTCCGAAGGGCCTGGACAAGACCCGCGCCGAAGCCGCGAAGAAATTCATCGCCTTCTCGGTGCAGCCGCAGCAGCAGAAGACCTACTCGGAAAACATCGCCTACGGTCCGGCCAACACCCAGGCCGTCCCGCTGCTGGCCAAGGACATCCTGAAGGACATGCCGACCACCCCGGAAAACATCGCCAACCAGGTGCAGATCGACGTCAGCTTCTGGGCTGACAACGGTGAGCAGTTGGAACAGCGTTTCAACTCGTGGGCGGCCAAGTAAGGCGCCATGCACTGGCGACGTCGCCTGTGGGTGACGTCGCTGCCGTTTAAAGATTTCCGGAGTTCGTCATGGCCATTACCGTTCCCTTGAACGAGGTCACCAGCCCCAGCCTCAAGCAGCGCCTGGCGCGCGCCGAGCGGGTCAACCGCTGGAAGGCGCAAGCGTTGATCGCGCCTCTGGTGCTGTTCCTGCTGCTGGTGTTTCTCGTGCCTATCGCGGCGCTGCTGTACAAGAGCGTCGGTAACCCGGAGGTGGTGCAAGGCATGCCGCGCACCGTGGCTGCCGTGGCCGGCTGGGACGGACGCGGCCTGCCCGCCGAGCCGGTGTACAAGGCGCTGAGCGAAGACCTGGCCACCGCGCGTAAAAACCAGACCCTGGGCGATCTGTCCAAGCGGTTGAACATGGAGTTGGCCGGCTATCGCAGCCTGCTGACCAAAACGGCTCGTGCCTTGCCCTTCAAGGACGAGCCTGCCTCTTATAAAGAAGCGCTGGAAGCCATCGACGAGCGCTGGGGCGACCCGGCCTACTGGCAGGCGGTACGCCGCAATACCAGCAGCCTGACGCCGTTTTACCTGTTGGCCGCGGTCGACCACCGGATCGACGATCTGGGCGAAGTCGCTCCGGCGACCCCCGACCAGGCCATCTACCTGGATATCTTCGCCCGCACCTTCTGGATGGGCTTGGTGATTACCGGTATCTGCCTGCTGCTGGCCTATCCCCTGGCCTACCTGCTGGCCAACCTGCCGGCGCGCCAGAGCAACCTGTTGATGATCCTGGTGCTGCTGCCGTTCTGGACCTCGATCCTGGTGCGCGTGGCCGCCTGGATCGTGCTGTTGCAATCGGGTGGCCTGATCAACAGCGCGCTGATGGCCATGGGCGTGCTCGACAAACCGCTGGAGCTGGTGTTCAACCGCACCGGGGTCTACATCTCCATGGTGCACATCCTGCTGCCGTTCATGATCCTGCCGATCTACAGCGTGATGAAAGGCATCTCGCCGACCTATATGCGCGCGGCGATTTCCCTGGGCTGCCATCCGTTCGCCAGCTTCTGGCGGGTGTATTTCCCGCAGACTTACGCCGGCGTCGGCGCCGGTTGCCTGCTGGTGTTCATCCTCGCCATTGGCTACTACATCACCCCGGCCCTGCTGGGCAGCCCGAACGACCAGATGGTCAGCTACTTCGTCGCCTTCTACACCAACACCAGCATCAACTGGGGCATGGCCACCGCTCTGGGCGGCCTGCTGCTGTTGGCGACCGTGGTGCTGTACCTGATTTACAGCTGGTTGGTGGGCGCCAGCCGCCTGCGCCTGAGCTAAGGAGAGAACGAAATGCTGAGCCCCTACATGTCGCCCGTCGAGCGGGTCTGGTTCTACAGCTTGCGGATTCTCTGCGGCTTGATTCTGTTGTTCCTGATCTTGCCGGTGCTGGTGATCGTCCCGCTGTCGTTCAACTCGGGCAGTTTCCTGGTGTACCCACTGCAGGGCTTTTCGTTGCAGTGGTATCACGACTTCTTCGCCTCGGCGGAATGGATGCGCGCGCTGAAGAACAGCATCATCGTCGCGCCGGCGGCCACCGTACTGGCGATGGTCTTCGGCACGCTGGCGGCCATTGGCCTGACCCGCGGCGACTTCCCCGGCAAGGCGCTGGTCATGGCCCTGGTGATCTCGCCGATGGTGGTGCCCGTGGTGATCATCGGCGTGGCCAGTTACCTGTTCTTCGCCCCGCTGGGCATGGGCAACAGCTTCTTCTCGCTGATTATCGTCCACGCCGTGCTGGGCGTGCCGTTCGTGATCATCACGGTTTCGGCCACGCTGCAGGGCTTCAACCATAACCTGGTACGGGCCGCGGCCAGCCTGGGCGCTTCGCCGCTGATGGCATTTCGTCGGGTGACCCTGCCGTTGATCGCCCCGGGGGTGATCAGCGGTGCGCTGTTCGCTTTCGCCACTTCGTTCGACGAAGTGGTGGTCACGCTGTTCCTCGCCGGCCCGGAGCAGGCCACCCTGCCGCGGCAGATGTTCAGTGGCATCCGCGAAAACCTCAGCCCGACCATCGCCGCCGCGGCGACGCTGTTGATCGCCTTCTCGGTGATTCTGCTGCTGACCCTGGAATGGCTGCGTGGGCGCAGCGAGAAACTGCGCACCGCCCAGGTCTGATCGGCCCGGACGAATTGCTCCCACGCACGCCGGGGGAGCGATTCATTCAGGCATTCATTCGCCGAATGGCAGACAACCGCGAATCCCCAGCTACTCTTGTGCCAGCTCCTACCTGTACAAGAGGCCGCGCACATGAGTCTTTCCTCTTTCAAAATCGCCCACAAACTGCTCACCGGCTCCGCCGCCATCGAGCAACTGGCCGCCGAGTTGAGCCGCCTGGATGTCGATAACCCACTGATCGTCACCGATGCCGCGCTGGTCAAGTCCGGCACCGTGGAGTTGGCGCTGGTGCAGCTCGGGGGGCGCGACTACGAGATTTTCGACCGGGTGCAACCCGACCCGGAAATCGCCATCGTCGAAGACTGCATGCAGGTCTACCGCGAAGGCGGACACGACGGCTTGATCGGCCTGGGCGGCGGCAGTGCCATCGATATCGCCAAGAGCGTTGCGGCCTACGCCGGTTATCACGGCGCGCTGGAGGATCTGTTCGGCATCGATCAGGTGCCGCGCAAGGGACCGCCGTTGATCGCCATTCCCACCACGGCCGGTACCGGTTCGGAAGTCACCAATGTGGCGATTCTCTCGGACAAGGTCGCGCAGTTGAAAAAGGGTATCGTCAGCGATTACCTGTTGCCGGATGTGGCGCTGGTCAGCCCGCAGATGACCTTGACCTGTCCACGAAGTGTTACTGCGGCCAGTGGGGTCGATGCCTTGGCGCACGCCATCGAGTCCTACCTGTCGCTGAACGCCTCGCCTATTACCGACTCCCTGGCCATTGGCGCGATCCGGCTGATCGTCCAGGCGCTGCCCAAGGCGTATGCCAACCCTGCCCACTTGCAGGCCCGCGAAGACATGGCCACCGCCAGTCTGATGGCCGGCATGGCCTTCGGTAATGCCGGGGTCGGCGCGGTACACGCCCTGGCCTATCCGCTGGGTGGGCGTTTCAATATCGGCCACGGTGTCAGCAATGCCTTGTTGCTGCCCCATGTCATGACCTGGAACAAGATGGCCTGTGTCGAGCGCATGCAGGATATCGCCGAGGCCATGGGGGTGAAGACCGCTCACCTGAGTGCGGCCGAGGCGGCCGACAAGGCCGTCGAGGCCATGGCCCAGCTCTGCGCCGCGGTGGAGATTCCGTCGGGGCTGCGCAGTTTCGGAGTGCCGCAGGAGGCGATTCCGTCCATGGCGGTGGAAGCCGCGGGAATCGAGCGCCTGATGCGCAACAACCCACGCAAGTTGA
This sequence comes from Pseudomonas chlororaphis, assembly GCF_001921865.1. Lineage (GTDB taxonomy): Bacteria > Pseudomonadota > Gammaproteobacteria > Pseudomonadales > Pseudomonadaceae > Aquipseudomonas > Aquipseudomonas chlororaphis_D. The sequence continues at coordinate 63,402 of NZ_MSCT01000021.1, read as the reverse complement.
GCCCTGGCGATATCGAGAAGATCTATCGCGCGGCTTACTGATCATCGCGGTCACGGTGCGCGCGTCAAAGCATGAGGTATACAATGCGCGCCACCGTGATTCTGCTCAAAAAAGGTGCGTCATGCAGCCCTTCGCTATTGCTCCGTCGATCCTCTCCGCCGACTTCGCCCGCCTGGGCGAGGAAGTGGACAATGTTCTCGCCGCTGGCGCCGACATCGTGCACTTCGATGTCATGGACAACCATTACGTGCCGAACCTGACCATCGGCCCGATGGTCTGCGCCGCCCTGCGCAAGTACGGCATCACCGCGCCGATCGACGCCCACCTGATGGTGTCCCCGGTGGATCGCATCATCGGCGACTTCATCGAGGCCGGAGCGACCTACATCACCTTTCACCCGGAAGCCACCCTGCACGTTGACCGTTCCCTGCAAATGATCCGCGAAGGCGGTTGCAAGGCCGGCCTGGTGTTCAACCCGGCCACCCCGCTGGATGTGCTCAAGTACGTCATGGACAAGGTCGACATGATCCTGCTGATGAGCGTCAACCCGGGCTTTGGCGGGCAGAAATTCATCCCCGGCACCCTCGACAAGCTGCGCGAGGCCCGGGCCTTGATCGACGCTTGCGGTCGTGACATCCGCCTGGAAATCGACGGCGGCGTGAATGTGAACAACATCCGCGAAATCGCCGCGGCGGGCGCCGACACCTTCGTTGCGGGTTCGGCGATCTTCAACGCGCCGAACTATCGGGACGTGATCGAGAAGATGCGCTCCGAACTGGCCCTGGCTCGTCCATGAGCGGTTTCGAGCAGCTGTTCCCGGGGCGCCTGCCGCGACTGGTGATGTTCGACCTGGATGGCACGCTGATCGATTCGGTTCCCGACCTCGCGGCGGCCGTGGACGAGATGTTGCGCAAGCTCGGGCGTCCGGCCGCTGGCATCGAGGCCGTGCGCGAGTGGGTCGGCAATGGCGCGCCAATGCTGGTCCGCCGTGCCCTGGCCAACGACATCGACGCCCAGGGCGTCGACGACGTCGAGGCGGAACATGCGCTGGAGCTGTTCAACAGTGCTTATGAGGACGGGCACGAGCTGACCGTGGTCTACCCCGGCGTGCGTGACACCCTCAAATGGCTGCAAAAGCAGGGCGTCGAAATGGCGCTGATCACCAACAAGCCGGAGCGCTTCGTCGCGCCCCTGCTGGATCAGATGAAGATCGGTCGGTATTTCCGCTGGATCATCGGCGGCGATACCCTACCGCAGAAGAAGCCCGACCCGGCCGCGTTGTTCTTCGTCATGAAAATGGCCAGCATCCCGGCCTCGCAATCGCTGTTCGTCGGCGACTCGCGCAGCGACGTGCAGGCGGCGAAAGCCGCGGGCGTGAAGTGCGTGGCCTTGAGCTATGGCTACAACCACGGACGGCCGATCGCCGAGGAATTGCCGGCCCTGGTGATCGACGATCTGCGCCAGCTAATTCCCGGTTGCCTGGATCCGGCCGCTGAGATAACGTTGCCCGACGCTGTTCAATCCCCTCCTGGAAACGCCATCGTGGTGGTCACCCGCAAACTCTGGATGAAAGTCATCAAGGCCCTGGCCCGTTGGCGTTGGCGCGCCTGACGTGTTCCTGGCCGGACTTCCGGCGCGTTTGCATACCTGACTGTTAGAACCTCAAGCCACGAGGCACATCATGATCCGCGAAGAATTCCTGCGTTTGGCCGCTGCCGGCTACAACCGCATCCCGCTTGCCTGCGAAACCCTGGCCGACTTCGACACGCCGCTGTCGATCTACCTGAAACTGGCCGACCAGCCCAACTCCTACCTGTTGGAGTCGGTGCAGGGCGGCGAGAAGTGGGGGCGTTATTCGATCATCGGCCTGCCGTGCCGCACTGTGTTGCGGGTGCATGGCCACCAGGTCAGCGTGACCTACGACGGCGTCGAGATCGAAAGCCATGAAGTGGCTGATCCGCTGGCGTTCGTCGAAGCCTTCAAGGCCCGCTACCAGGTGCCGACCATCGCCGGCTTGCCGCGTTTCAACGGCGGCCTGGTCGGCTACTTCGGTTATGACTGTGTGCGCTACGTGGAACCGCGCCTGGGCAAATGCCCGAACCCGGACCCGATCGGCGTACCGGACATTCTGCTGATGGTCTCCGATGCAGTGGTGGTGTTCGATAACCTCGCGGGCAAGATGCACGCCATCGTGCTGGCCGACCCGTCCCAGGACAATGCCTTCGAGCAGGGCCAGGCGCAGTTGCAGGCGTTGCTGGAGAAGCTGCGCCAGCCGATCACCCCGCGTCGCGGCCTGGATTTCAGCCGGCAGCAGGCGGCCGAGCCGGTGTTCCGCTCCAGCTTCACCCAGGCCGACTACGAGCGTGCCGTCGATACCATCAAGGAGTACATCCTGGCGGGCGACTGCATGCAGGTGGTGCCGTCGCAGCGCATGTCCATCGACTTCAAGGCCGCGCCGATCGACCTGTATCGCGCGTTGCGTTGCTTCAATCCGACGCCTTACATGTACTTCTTCAACTTCGGCGACTTCCATGTCGTCGGCAGTTCGCCGGAAGTGCTGGTACGGGTCGAAGACAACCTGATCACCGTGCGGCCGATTGCCGGCACCCGTCCGCGGGGCGCCAGCGAAGAAGCCGACCGGGCGCTGGAAGAGGACTTGCTGTCCGACGACAAGGAAATCGCCGAGCACCTGATGTTGATCGACCTGGGGCGCAACGACACTGGCCGGGTTTCCGAAATCGGTTCGGTGAAGCTCACCGAGAAGATGGTGATCGAGCGTTATTCCAACGTGATGCACATCGTTTCCAACGTCACGGGTCAACTGAAGGCTGGGCTGACGGCGATGGACGCGCTGCGGGCGATTCTGCCGGCGGGCACCTTGTCCGGCGCGCCGAAGATCCGCGCGATGGAAATCATCGACGAGCTGGAACCGGTCAAGCGCGGCGTATACGGCGGGGCGGTGGGTTACTTCGCCTGGAACGGCAATATGGATACGGCCATTGCCATTCGCACGGCGGTGATCAAGAACGGCGAACTGCATGTGCAGGCCGGTGGCGGCATCGTCGCTGACTCGGTACCGGCGCTGGAGTGGGAAGAAACCCTGAACAAGCGTCGTGCCATGTTCCGCGCGGTGGCTTTGGCCGAGCAGGCCCCCGACAGCTGAGCCCGGATAACGGCCCGTAAAAAAACGCTGCCTCCTTGCGGAGGCAGCGTTTTTTATTGCCGACGATGCTAGAAGTCGAGGCTGACCCCGACATTGATGCCCTGTTGGGTGAAGTCGTCGTCCTTGCGGATGTTGTAGCTGGCACGCAACGCCAGATCCCGGGTGAGCTTGTGGCTGACCCCGAGGTTCAGGCGGTTCAGGTTGGTTTGCGGGGTGTAGCCTTCCAGCGTGTAGTGGTTGTCCGGCAGGCTGTTGAGGGCCATGGTCAGCTTCTGGGTATCGTCCTCGTATTCCTTTTCGTGGGCGACTTCGCCGAACACTTGGGTCTGCGGGGTGATCTGGTACTTGCCCTGCAGGCCGATGCCCAGGCGCCGGGAGCTGCGCTTCTGGTCATCGTAGGTCAGGGCGGTGGCGTCGTTGCCATCCTCGGAGTAGCCGTCGACCTTGACCCGCGCATAGTCGGCGCTGACGAACGGCGACAAGTGCCAGGGGCTGCTCGCCTGCTGGGCGATGTCGTAGCCCACGCGTGCGCTGAAGGCCAGGACGTCACCGCTGGTATCGCCTTTTTCCCCGCGTTCGTTGGCGCCCAGGTCGAACTTGCGCTTGAGGTTGTCGTAGTCCAGGTGCCCGGCAGTGGCTGCCGCGTCGGCCCACCAGCGGTTTTGCTGGTACTGGACGAAGGCGGTGCCCAGGTAGGTGTTGAGTTTGTAGTCCGAGTCGTTGTTGCCCGCCTCGAGCTTCTGCCGATAGGCGCCGGCCAGCACGCCGACGCGCCAGGCCTCGTTGAGCCGGTAGCTGCCGCCGACATTCAGGTTGAAGCCGTTGCCGTCGGCGCTGGCCCCGCTGCGTTGGCTGTCGAAGTCCTGGTGCTGGCCGCCGCCGGCGACAATGGCCCGCCATTGGCCGACGCCTTGCCAGTTCTCCCAGTCGGCTTGCCACTGGTTGCGCAATTCATCCTGATGCGCGCGCAGGGTGCCGTGGGCCATTTCCGGGAGCAGGGTGATTTCCCAGGGCGCCGCCAATAGGGAATAGGCGTAATCGGCGATCAGCCGCTGCCCCGCCTCGGTCGGATGGACCGAGTCGTTGTAGATCAGCTTGGTCGGGTCGGGGGTGGCGCTGTTGATGCCGTAACGGGCGTTTTCCGTGCAGCCGCTGCCGCTGAAACAGGTGGCGGTGAGGTTCTGGTCGGTGGCGAGGCCAAACTGCGCCGGGTTGGCGAAGGCTTCCTTCAAGAGCACGGGAATATTCAGGGGGATGACCTCGGCATCGACCGTCTGCAGTTGCCGCACCAGCTCGGTATTGAATTGAGCACTGAGCTGGGAGGTAAACGCCTGAAGCGGGCTGCCGTTGATCGCCGGGGTCAGGCCGATATCCGGCAACAGCCAGACCATGATGTAGCGGGCGCCCGCCTGTTGCAGGGTCTGCACGCTGTCGACCAGGCGGCCGGCCGCGGCGCTGGCCTGGTCGAGGCTGGTAACACGGCCCTGGAGGAAGTCGTTGCCACCGCCGGACAGGTAGTACAGGGCGTTCGGGTCGGCGCGCAAATTATTGGCCACCAGATAACCCGGGCGGCTGCGATCGCCGGCAGTCGAGGTGGTGGTGATCGAGTCGAGGATCTGGTCGGTGCGATACCCCCCGACCGCCCAGTTGTTGCCATCGGGCAGGCCTTCGCTGGCGCGAGTGGCGGAGGTCGAGGCGGCGGTCTGGTCGGCGGAGAACCCTAGCTTGCCGCCGAGGATCTGGGTCGAGTTGGCGGAGCGGACTTCCCCGCTGCCATCCAGGTAGACCGGGCCCGTACGGTTGGTAAAGCGCTGGGTTGCGCCGGCGGGGCCGCCGGGGTCGGCAAATTGCCCGGCATCGTTGAGGCTGTCGCCAAACACGATAAAGCTGGAGTAAGGGGACGGCGCGGCGATTGCCTGGGCGCAGGCCAGGGACAAGAGACTGCTGGCAAGCGGGACGAACAATTTCTGTCTGAGCATAAGGAAGTCCGTTTTATTTATTTTTGTATTGAACGAGACGACAGTACCAAAAACTTTTGTACATCAGCTATGGCAAAAGGCCGCATCGCTTGTTTATCCGGGCGCAGGCCGCGCCATATTGCACGCTCTGCTCAGCTAAGTTACTGTGCCTGAACGTATGAATGAGACCTTCCCCGTGTTGATCGTCAGCAAACTCTTGATGCGAGTTGTTAAGGCCCACGCCCGTTGGCGTTGGCGCGCCTGACTGTTCTCTGCCGGCTTGGCCGGACCTGTACCGTTTCGCCTTCTTTAGCCCTGTTTGATTCCGCTTGTGCGGGTTGAGTGATTGCAACCTGCGGCGGGCGTATCAGCGGGCATTCCACTGAAGGCTGTATTAAAAGTCAGTGAATTCAAGAGGTTGTAATCCCCATGTTGCTGATGATCGATAACTACGACTCCTTTACCTATAACGTTGTGCAATACCTTGGCGAGCTGGGTGCCGAGGTCAAGGTGGTGCGCAACGACGAACTGACCGTGGCTGAAATCGAAGCGCTCAAACCTGAGCGGATCGTCGTGTCGCCCGGTCCTTGCACGCCGACCGAGGCCGGTGTGTCTATCGAGGCAATCAAGCATTTCGCCGGTAAGCTGCCGATCCTCGGCGTCTGCCTGGGCCACCAGTCCATTGGCCAGGCCTTTGGCGGCGACGTGGTGCGGGCGCGGCAGGTGATGCACGGTAAGACTAGCCCGGTATTTCACCAGGACAAGGGCGTATTCGCCGGCCTGAACCATCCGCTGACCGTGACCCGTTACCACTCCCTGGTGGTCAAGCGCGAGACCTTGCCAGACTGCCTCGAGCTGACCGCCTGGACCCAGCTGGAAGACGGCTCCGTCGACGAGATCATGGGGCTGCGCCACAAGACGCTGAACATCGAGGGTGTGCAGTTTCATCCCGAGTCTATTCTCACCGAGCAGGGCCACGAGCTGTTCGCCAACTTCCTCAAACAGAGCGGCGGCACGCGCTAAGGACTTTCCATGGATATCAAGACTGCCCTGAGCCGTATCGTCGGCCATCTCGATCTGAGCACCGAGGAAATGCGCGACGTCATGCGCGAAATCATGACCGGCCAGTGTACCGATGCACAGATTGGCGCCTTCATGATGGCCATGCGTATGAAAAGCGAAAGCATCGACGAAATCGTCGGTGCCGTTTCGGTCATGCGTGAGCTGGCGGACAAGGTCGAGCTGAACACCCTCGACGGCGTCGTCGATGTGGTTGGCACCGGCGGTGACGGAGCGAACATCTTCAACGTGTCCACGGCGTCGTCCTTTGTGGTTGCAGCCGCCGGTTGCACGGTGGCCAAGCACGGTAACCGCGCGGTGTCCGGAAAGAGCGGCAGTGCCGACTTGCTCGAAGCCGCCGGCATCTACCTGAACCTGACACCGGTACAAGTGGCTCGCTGCATCGACAACGTCGGCATCGGCTTCATGTTCGCCCAGTCCCATCATGGGGCGATGAAGTACGCCGCCGGCCCGCGCCGCGATCTCGGCCTGCGCACCCTGTTCAACATGCTTGGCCCGCTTACGAATCCGGCCGGCGTGAAACATCAGGTGGTGGGTGTGTTCACCCAGGCGTTGTGCCGGCCATTGGCCGAGGTTTTGCAACGTCTGGGCAGCAAGCATGTGCTGGTGGTGCATTCGCAGGATGGCCTGGACGAATTCAGCCTCGCGGCACCGACCTATGTGGCTGAGCTGAAAAACGATGAAATCACTGAGTACTGGGTCCAGCCTGAAGACCTCGGTATCAAGAGCCAGAGTCTGTTCGGCCTGGTGGTCGAAAGTCCGGCGGCGTCGCTCGAACTGATTCGCGATGCCCTGGGGCGGCGCAAGACCGAGCATGGGCAGAAGGCGGCGGAGATGATTGTGCTCAATGCCGGTGCCGCGCTCTATGCGGCGGATCACGCCAGCAGCCTGAAAGAAGGCGTGGCCCTGGCCCATGATGCTTTGCACACGGGGTTGGCCCGCGAGAAACTCGAGGAGCTGGGCGCCTTTACCGCGGTATTCAAGCAGGAGAACGAAGGATGAGTGTGCCGACGGTTCTGGAAAAGATCCTCGCCCGCAAGGTCGAGGAAGTGGCTGAGCGTCGCGCGCGGGTCAGTCTGGCCGAGCTCGAGGTCCTGGCCCGCTCCGCGGATGCGCCGCGCGGCTTCGCCAAGGCATTGCTCGACCAGGCCAAGCTCAAGCAGCCAGCGGTGATTGCCGAAATCAAGAAGGCTTCGCCGAGCAAGGGCGTGATCCGTGAGCATTTCGTGCCGGCGGAAATCGCCAAAAGCTACGAAAAGGGCGGGGCGACCTGCCTGTCGGTACTCACCGACATCGATTATTTCCAGGGTGCCGATGCCTACCTGCAACAGGCACGTGCCGCGTGCTCGCTGCCGGTGATTCGCAAGGACTTCATGATCGATCCCTACCAGATCGTCGAAGCCCGTGCCCTGGGCGCCGATTGTGTGCTGCTGATCGTGTCTGCGCTGGACGATGCGCGGATGGCCGAGTTGGCGGCGGTAGCCAAAGGCGTGGGGCTCGATGTGTTGGTCGAGGTACACGACGGCGACGAGCTGCAGCGTGCCCTGAAAACCCTCGACACGCCGCTGGTCGGCATCAACAATCGCAACCTGCACACCTTTGATGTCAGCCTGGAGACTACCCTCGATCTGTTGCCGCGTATTCCGCGCGATCGCCTGGTAATCACCGAGAGCGGTATCCTCAATCGGGCCGATGTCGAGCTGATGGAAATCAGCGATGTGTATTCCTTCCTGGTGGGCGAGGCGTTCATGCGGGCCGAAAGCCCTGGTCTGGAGCTGCAACGCCTGTTCTTCCCGGAGCGGGGCGTGCCGGTGAGCGGTTCGACCCTGGATTGAACCTGAGTTGATGAAAAAGCCGGCGTTGCCGGCTTTTTCATACCTATCGCAAAGGATTTTCTGTCATGACCCAGCCTCTTTCCCTGACCGTCGAAGCCGGCCTGCAAGCCGAACAGGATTTGCTCGCCCAGGTTTGCAGCGGCGACCAGGACTACGGCTTGTTGTTCTGGCAGCCCAGCGATAGAGCGCTGGTCATGCCGCGCCGCTTGAGCCGGTTACCGGGATTCGAGCAGGCCTGCGACGTACTGGCTGCCAGCGGCTGGCCGGTGTTGCTACGCGAGACTGGCGGCGAGCCGGTGCCGCAGTCGGCGGCGACGGTCAATATCGCGCTGGTCTATGCACCGCCTCGCAGCGAGGGCGACCAGAACCGGATCGAGACTGGCTACCAGCGTTTATGCCAACCGATCTGCGACCTGCTCACCGAGCTAGGAGGCGAACCCTCCTTGGGCGAAGTCGAGGGCGCCTTCTGCGACGGCCGGTTCAACGTCAATCTCAGCGGGCGCAAGATGGTCGGTACGGCCCAGCGCTGGCGCCAGAGCAGGGGTGGGACGCGCCCTGTCGGGTTGGTGCACGGAGCGTTGTTGTTGGATGACGAGCGGGAAACCATGGTGGCCGCGGTCAATCGATTCAACCAGGCCTGTGGCCTGGAGCAACGCTGCCGCGCCGAGAGTCATATCGCCTTGCACGAGGCATTCGCCGCACCGGATGCCATTCCGCGCCTGGATGCCTTGTACCGGCAGATGCTGGCGCAGGTCCTGGCGCCTTAGCGAGTGCCGAACACCACCATGGTCTTGCCTTTGACATGCACCAGGTTGCGCTCCTCGAGGTCCTTGAGCACCCGGCCGACCATCTCTCGCGAGCAGCCGACGATCCGCCCGATTTCCTGACGCGTCACCTTGATCTGCATGCCGTCCGGGTGGGTCATGGCGTCCGGCTGCTTACACAGCTCGAGCAGGCAACGGGCTACTCGCCCAGTGACGTCGAAGAACGCCAGGTCGCCGACCTTGCGGGTGGTGTTGCGCAGGCGCTGGGCGATCTGGCCGCTGAGCACATAGAGAATGTCCGGGTCCTGCTGGGACAGCTCGCGGAATTTCGCATAGCTGATCTCCGCGACTTCGCATTCGACCTTGGCCCGTACCCAGGCGCTGCGTTGCTGCTCGTGCCCGGCTTGTTCGAACAGGCCCAGCTCGCCGAAAAAATCCCCGGCATTGAGGTAAGCAATGATCATTTCCCGACCGTCGTCGTCTTCGATCAGGATGGTGACCGAACCTCTGATGATGAAGAACAGCGTGTCCGACTGGTCGCCGGCGCAAATGATGTTGCTCTTGGCCTGGTAGCGGCGGCGCTGGCAGTGCATCAACAGCTTGTCGAGGTTCTTGATCTTGGGTGTAGGGGCAATAGCAACCATGGTTGTATCCCGAAAAGACAGCACGGTGTGATTTGGTTTTTTTATGGGGCGTTCAAGCAAGATTGCCAACAGCTGGCAATGCGCCAGTGATTTGGCGTCAGCTTAACAGACACATCCTTCAGTTAATTAAGAATTTTCCTATTATCAGGCGCTGCCGAAACAGCCAAAGCGCTGCCATCTAGGGCCCCTGTGCTAAGCTGGCGACCTTTTTTCAGCAGTGGAGTCTTGGCGATGAAGGCACGCATCCAATGGGCTGGCGAAGCCATGTTCCTCGGGGAATCGGGCAGCGGTCACGTGGTGGTAATGGATGGTCCGCCGGAAGCCGGTGGGCGTAACCTGGGCGTGCGTCCAATGGAAATGCTCCTGCTCGGTGTGGGCGGTTGCAGCAACTTCGACGTGGTCAGCATCCTGAAGAAGTCCCGCCAGGCCGTTGAAAGCTGCGAAGCCTTCCTCGACGCCGAGCGCGCCACCGAAGATCCCAAGGTTTTCACCAAGATCCACATGCACTTTGTGGTCAAGGGGCGCGGTTTGAAAGAGGCGCAGGTCAAGCGCGCGATCGAGTTGTCGGCGGAAAAGTACTGCTCGGCGTCGATCATGCTCGGCGCGGCCGGTGTCGCGATCACTCACGATTACGAAATCGTCGAACTCGGTTGAGTCGCCATTCTGTCCTGCGGGATTCGCGATACAAAAAAAGGCGCTGAAAAGCGCCCTTTTTTTGCCTGCGATGTGTCTCGCTCAGATACGGTAGGTGCTTTTGGTCATGACCTTGGCCAGCAGGCTCATGCCGAATTTCACCGGAGCCGGGAAGCGGAAACCGCCAGCATCCAGGGCGCTTTCGGCATGTTGCGCTTCGTCGATACGCATCTGTTCGAGAATCGCCCGGGACTTTTCGTCTTCGGCCGGCAATTGCTCGAGGTGTTCGTTGAGGTGTTTGCACACCTGATCTTCAGTGGCGGCTACAAAACCCAGGCTGACCTTGTCGCTGATCAGCCCGGCGACTGCACCGATGCCGAACGACATGCCGTAAAACAACGGGTTGAGTACGCTGGGGTGGCTGCCCAGCTGGCGAATGCGTTGTTCGCACCAGGCCAAGTGATCGATTTCTTCTTCCGCGGCGTGCTCCATGGCGGCGCGAACCTGCGGCAGCTTGGCGGTCAGCGCCTGCCCTTGATACAGCGCCTGGGCACAGACTTCACCGGTATGGTTGATACGCATCAGACCGGCGACATGCTTGGTGTCCTCTTCGCTCATCTGTACATCCGGCTGCACGATGGCAGGGGAAGGGCGATAAGGCTGGCCGCTGAAGGGCAGCAAGGTGCGCATTGCCGTGTCTGCCTGCAGCAGTAGACGGTCAATCGGCGAGTAGTGACGTTGGGTAGTCATGCTTACCTCCGGGAAGAATCACGGCGGCCAGTTTACCCCAATCGATGGGGAGAGGCCTGCGCTGGATCAGCACACTCCCGGCAACGCTGGCGAGGAGTGTGCTGTCGCGCTCATTGCTGGGAGGTCAGCCCGGAGGCCAGTGCATCTGACGCTGCCCCAGGACGTGCATATGAATGTGATACACGGTCTGGCCGCCGAGTTCATTGCAGTTCATGACCACGCGAAAGCCGTCCTCGCAACCCAGTTCCTTGGCCAGGCGCTGGGCGGTGAACAGGATATGCCCGGCCAGCAGCTTGTCGTCTTCGGTCAGGTCGTTGAGGGTGCGTACCGGTTTTTTCGGGATCACCAGAAAATGCACGGGCGCTTGTGGGGCGATATCGTGGAAGGCCAGAACCTGGTCGTCCTCGTAGATTATCTTCGCGGGTATTTCCCGGTTGATGATCTTAGTGAACAGAGTATCCACAGCTGTTTCTCCGTTGTGTTGGTCCGGGCTGAGTGTACTCAGGCTTGCTGAGTGCGCCCAGTCTTGGGTAGTTGCCAGGTCAGCGCGGGCAATAGGCCTTGTTGAGGGCGCCGGAAATCTTTCGGGTCAGCCAGCGCGAGCCCAGGCGCGGGCTGAACGCCTGCCAGCGGTTGCGGCGGCCGGGAATGATGATGGCGCGGTTCTTTTCCAGGGCGCGCACGGTGTACAGCGCGACCTCCTCCGGGCTCATCAGCCGTTTGCTGTCGTTCAGTTTCTCGCTGTTCAGTTGCGCAGTGTCGAAGAACCCGGTGCGGGTCGGACCCGGGCAGAGCACGGAAACCTTCACCGCATTCTTTTTCAGTTCCTCGCGCAGGCCTTCGGAGAAGTGCAATACATAAGCCTTGCTGGCGTAGTAAGTGCTCATCCAGGGGCCGGGGTAGAAACCGGCGATCGAGGCCACATTGAGGATCTGTCCGCCACCGTGCAACGCCATGCTGTTGCCCAGGGCATGGCACAGCCGGGTGAGGGCGAGAATGTTCACTTCGATCAGGTCCTGTTCGGTCATCCAGTCCTGGGCGAGGAACGGACCACAGGTGCCGATGCCAGCACAGTTCACCAGCAGGTCGATCTGCCGGTCGCCTTCCTCCAGCTCCAGCAGGAACCCCGAAAGCCGCAAGGGTTCGCCCAGGTCGCAGGCACGAAACAGCACCTCTACGCCAAAACGCTGGGTCAACTCGATGGCAATGCTCTCCAGCTGATCACGCTGGCGGGCCACCAGAATCAGGCTGCGGCCGCGCCGGGCCAGTGCTTCGGCCAGGGCCAGGCCTATGCCGCTGGAAGCGCCGGTGATCAGAGCGTAACGGGTCATGCGGTTCTCCATTGCAACGGCCGGTAGCCCCTGGGTAATGCCCGGGGCAGCGGCGCGTTAATTCAATCCGATAGTCTACAGGTGGCCAAGGTCGGCTTGCTGCCTCGTTGCGTTCGCCTGTGAGTGTCCTAGACCGAGCTGAGCCCGCCAATGAAGGACAGCAGCAGGACGATGATCCACAGCGTCGCAAGCACCTTGACTCCGCCACTGTTCGGCGGTGCCGGCGGACCGTACCGATTGGCGCCGGTGTTTCCCGGCAAGGCCGCGAGCAGTAACGGAAACACCGCGTAGACAAAAGGCAGCAGGTTCAACAGCCAGAGCCAGCCCGACCAACCGAGGTCGTGCAGGCGCTGAACGGAGATAGTGATGTTCAGGTAGGCGAAGACCAGCGCCACGCCGCCCAGGAAGATCATGCCCGTGATCTGCAGGCCGTTACCGATGAGCGACGCGGCGAGGAAACCGCCGACCAGAGTGGTCACCAGTACCAGGGCCAGGGTCCAGGCAAGATAGCGCAGGCGTCCGATGCGTCCCTCGACGGTGTAGAACTTCAGCTCGCCAAATTCGGGCAGCGGCTCGCCCACTGTGGCTTGGGGCGGGGTATAGGGCGAGGTTTCCGCCTTGGCCGTGGGCTCTGGCTCCGGGGTTGGGCGTTGCCATTCGCTTGTCGTTGCGGAGGATGCCTGGGGCGAAGGCTGCGCTGGAGCTATGGGGGCAGGTGCAGGTATCGGTTGGCGGGTGCCTGGGGCAAGTTCCGCCTCGACGCGCGCGTCGATCCCGGCCTGGTTCAGCGCTGCGAGGTAAATATTCGCATCCTGCTGGGAAAGGTCGCGTTTGAGGGTGATGTTTTGTCCCTTGAACAGAGGCTCGATTGCCGTGATATCGCTTTTGAACAGCTTGGCGATTTTCTGCTTGGCATGCTCGATATCGACTCCCGGAAGCAAAGTCCCGTCAAATACGATCTTGAAACGGTCTTCGCTCATGCAGGGCTTCCTTGTCGGCTTTACAAATAGAGAGGGTCTTCAAAGGGCAATAGTTTAAGGCCAGCAATCCATTGCTGGCCAAAAAACATCTGCTGTCTCAGCGCGGCCAACGGTTTGGCAGCCGGGCAGCTGTTTCCAGCGCTGCTCGGTATTCTGCATCCAGGCGGGCGACCAGTTGGTCGACACTCGGCAAGTCATCGATTTCGCCAACGCCTTGCCCGGCCGACCAGACGGTTTTCCAGGCTTTGGCTTCGTCGCTGACTGGTTTGAGTTTCGAGCCGAAGTCGACATCGCCTTTGCCTTGCAGGGCCGCGAGATCGAAACCGGCGTTTTCCAGGCTTTGGCGCATGAAACTCGCCGGAACCCCGGAAACTGCCGCGGTGTGCACGATGTCGGCAGCCTTGGCGCTCAGTAGCATCTCCTTATAAGCCTCTGGAGCATGGCTTTCCGTGGTGCCGATAAAGCGTGTGCCGAAGTAGGCAAGGTCGGCGCCGAGCAATTGTGCAGCAAGGATCTCGTGGCCATGGTTCAGGCAACCGGCCAGCAGTAGTGTCTTGTCGAAGAACTGGCGGATTTCGGCGATCAGCGAGAACGGACTCCAGGTCCCGGCATGGCCACCGGCGCCGGCGGCTACGGCGATCAGGCCATCGACTCCGGCTTCGGCGGCTTTTTCCGCATGGCGCCGGGTGGTGACGTCATGGAAAACCAGGCCCCCATAACCATGCACCGCATCGACCAACTCTTTCACCGCGCCCAGGCTGGTGATGACGATAGGCACCTTGTGTTCGACGCAGATGGCCAGGTCAGCTTCCAGGCGGGGATTGCTGTTATGCACGATCAGGTTGACGGCGTAGGGCGCGGGATTCTCCAGTGTCGCGAGGCCCGCTTCGATTTCCTCCAGCCAGGCTTTGAAGCCACTGCTTTCGCGTTGGTTAAGAGCCGGAAAACTACCGACCACGCCATTGCGGCAGCAAGCCAGAACCAGTTGCGGATTGGAAATCAGGAACATCGGCGCAGCCACGACGGGCAAACGCAAGCGTTGTTCGAGCAGAGCGGGCAGCGACATTGGAGGTACCCCGAATAGTAACGGCTGGTTAAGAGTTAAAACGGCCGGACGACGACCAGAATTACAATAGCCATCAATAGCAGAACCGGGACTTCATTGAACCAGCGGTAAAAGACATGGCTGCGGGTGTTTTCGCCACGGGCAAAACGTTTTACCTGGGCGCCGCACATATGGTGGTAGCCGATCAGGATCACCACCAGCGTCAGCTTGGCATGCATCCAGCCACCCTGGCCGAAGTAGGCGCTGGGGTTCAGGCTCAGCAGCCAGATGCCGAAGACCAGCGTAGCGATCATTGCCGGGCCCATGATCCCGCGGTACAGCTTGCGCTCCATGATGCTGAAGCGTTCCTTGCTGATCGTGTCTTCGCTCTGGGCGTGATAGACGAACAGGCGTGGCAGGTAGAACAGGCCGGCAAACCAGCAGACCAGACTGACGATATGAAAGGCTTTGAGCCATAGATAGAGCATTTTGGTTATTCCCAGGTTCACGGTGGCGAAGATAGTAGAGGTGGAGCATCCACACGTCACCTTGATGGTTGTCGCAGGGTCTTTCGGCCCCTATTATCGACGGCTTTCCAGTGGGTTCGTTGAGGGCAGGTTTATGGTCAAGGTCGGTATCGTCGGCGGCACGGGTTACACCGGTGTCGAACTGCTGCGTCTGTTGGCGCAGCATCCGCAAGCTGAAGTGGTGGTGATCACTTCCCGATCCGAGGCTGGCCTTGCTGTCGCTGATATGTACCCGAACCTGCGCGGCCACTACGACGGCCTGGCATTCAGCGTTCCGGACATCAAGACCCTGGGGGCCTGCGATGTAGTGTTCTTCGCAACCCCCCACGGTGTCGCTCATGCCCTGGCAGGCGAGTTGCTGGCCGCGGGTACCAAGGTCATCGACCTGTCGGCAGATTTCCGTCTGCAGGACGCCGATGAATGGGCCAAATGGTACGGCCAGCCCCATGGCGCCCCCGAGTTGCTGGACGAAGCCGTTTACGGCCTGCCGGAAGTCAATCGCGAGCAGATCAAGAAGGCGCGCCTGATTGCTGTTCCGGGCTGCTACCCGACCGCTACCCAGCTCGGCTTCCTGCCGTTATTGGAGGCGGGGTTGGCAGATACTTCGCGTTTGATCGCCGACTGTAAGTCGGGTGTCAGCGGTGCTGGCCGGGGTGCCAGTGTCGGTTCGCTGTACTCCGAGACGTCGGAAAGCATGAAGGCCTATGCGGTCAAGGGGCATCGTCACTTGCCGGAGATCCGCCAGGGCCTGCGACGGGCAGCGGGCAAGGACGTGGGGCTGACGTTCGTGCCACACCTGACGCCGATGATCCGTGGTATTCACTCGACGCTGTACTCGACTGTCGTGGACAAGTCGGTGGACCTGCAGACGCTGTTCGAGAAGCGTTATGCCAACGAGCCGTTCGTGGATGTCATGCCAGCAGGCAGTCATCCTGAAACCCGCAGCGTGCGCGGCGCCAACGTATGCCGGATTGCCGTGCATCGCCCACAAGATGGCGATCTGGTGGTGGTGTTGTCGGTGATCGATAACCTGGTCAAGGGCGCCTCGGGCCAGGCGGTGCAGAACCTGAACATCCTGTTCGGGCTGGACGAGCGCCTCGGCCTGTCCCATGCCGGCATGCTGCCGTAAGGTGCTTGTCAGCTTCAGCAAAAGGCCCTTCAAGGGTCTTTTTGCATTCTGTGTCGGGCTTGGGCTTATTGATATACCGTAACAATAGTTGACCGCTTTTCTGGGAGAAGCGGATAATGCGCGTCATCACGCATTATGGCGGCGTAACGCCGGGAGATAGTCAGCATGAGCGTCGAATCCTTCACCCCCACGGCTTTGCAATTCACTCACGGTGCCGCGCACAAGGTGAAGAGCCTGGTCGATGAAGAGGGTAATGATCGCTTGAAGCTGCGCGTATTCGTTACGGGCGGCGGTTGTTCAGGGTTTCAGTACGGCTTCACTTTCGATGAGGAAGTCGCGGATGACGACACCATCGTCGAGCGCGAAGGTGTCAGCCTGGTGGTCGATCCGATGAGCTTCCAGTACCTGGCAGGTGCCGAGGTGGATTATCAGGAAGGCCTGGAAGGCTCGCGTTTCGTGATCAAGAATCCGAATGCCACCACTACTTGTGGTTGCGGTTCTTCGTTCTCGATCTGATCGCCAGTCAAGGTTTACCAGGCGCCGCAGAACTTTTGGGTTCTGCGGCGTTTTGCTGTCTGGCGTTCAGGCAGGGTAGATCGCGCCGAGCACGCGCAGGCCGCGGGCTCCGGTAACGCTGGGGCGGTTGGCGGCTATCCCTTCCAGGCAGCAATGGGCCAGCCAGGCGAATGCCATGGCCTCGACCCAGTCCGGGTCGACACCGTGGCTGGCAGTGCTGCTGACCTTGGTATTGGGCAGCAGGTTGGACAGGCGCTTCATCAGGGCGGAGTTATGAGCACCGCCGCCGCAGACCAGCAGTTCCTGAGTGTCGTTCTGCGCCGCTTGCAGCGACTCGACGATGCTCAGTGCCGTCAGCTCCAGCAGCGTTGCCTGTACATTTTCAGCGGCAAAGGCCGGCAGGCGGGCCAGATGCCCTTGCAGCCACCCCAGGTTGAACACCTCGCGGCCGGTGCTCTTTGGGCCTTGGGTGGCAAAGAATGGGTCGCTGAGCAGGGTGTGCAATAGCGTCGGTTCAACCTGGCCGCTGGCGGCCCATTGGCCGCCGCGATCGAAGTTCTCGCCTCGCCGGGCACTGATCCAGGCGTCCAGCAGGACGTTGCCAGGGCCACAATCGAAACCGGCAACCGGCTTGTCGCTTTCGATCAGGCTCAGGTTGCTGAAGCCGCCGATATTCAGGACCGCGTGTTTGCCGACGCTACGCTCAAAGAGCGCTTCATGAAAGGCGGGTACCAGTGGCGCACCTTGGCCGCCAGCCGCGACATCGCGGCTGCGGAAGTCGCTGACCACCGTAATCTCGGTCAGTTCTGTCAGCAGTGCCGGGTTACCGATCTGGACCGTAAAGCCACGGGCTGGCTCATGGCGGATGGTCTGGCCATGGCTGCCAATGGCGCGAATGTCCGCAGGCTTCAGTTGCTGTTGAGCGAGGAGGCTATGAATGCCCTGTGCGGCCAGTTTCACCCAGTTTTGCTGGGCGAGGGCGGAGCGGGCGATTTCATCGGGGCCGCTGGCGCACAAGCCAAGCAGCTCGGCACGCAGGGATTCGGGCATGGGAATGTAGTGCGTGGCGATCAGTCTGATCGCCGAGGTCTGCTCGATGAGTGCGATGTCCAGGCCATCAAGGCTGGTCCCGGACATCACACCGATATAGAGCGCCATGCTTAACGCTTGTTTGAGGCAAGCATGGTGGCTTTTTCCTGATCCATCCGGGCCATCAGCGGTTGGCTTTGCTGCAGGAAGCGTGCACGTTCTGCCTTGGCGATCGGATCGGCCATTGGTAGCTTCTGGCCCAGAGGGTCGACGTGGACACCATTGACCTGGAACTCGTAATGCAAATGCGGGCCAGTGGAAAGCCCGGTGGTGCCAATGTAGCCAATCACCTGGCCCTGCTTGACATTCCCGCCGGTTTTGACGCCTTTGGCGAAGCCTTGCATGTGACCATATAGCGTGCGGTAGGTATTGCCGTGCTGGATGATCACGGTATTGCCATATCCGCCACGACGGCCAGCCAGCAGTACCTTGCCATCACCGGCGGCCTTGATTGGTGTGCCGCGAGGGGCGGCGTAGTCGACGCCTTTGTGAGCGCGGATCTTGTTCAGGATCGGATGCTTGCGCCCCATGGAGAAGCGCGAGCTGATGCGTGCGAAATCCACCGGCGTGCGGATGAAGGCCTTGCGCATGCTATTGCCGTCAGCCGTGTAGTAGCTGCTCGAGCCTTGCTTGTTGGTGTAGCGCACAGCGGTATAGGTCTTGCCGCGATTGGTGAAGCGGGCAGAGAGGATATTACGGCTGCCGACGGCTTTGCCATTGGCAACGGTCTGCTCATAGATCACGTCGAACTCGTCGCCTGGGCGAATATCCTGAGCGAAATCGATGTCGTAACCAAAGATACTGGCCATGTCCATCGTCATGCTGTGGGACAGGCCTGCGCGCGCGGCGGATTGCGAGAGCGAGCTGTTGATCACGCCGTGCACATAGGCTGTACGTACCATCGGCTTGGCGGTGATTCGACTGAAGGCAAAGCCTTTTGGCCCTTTGGTCAGGGTGATGCTTTCCAGGTCGCTGACTTTGCTGTGCAGGTTGTTCAGCTGGCCATCTGGAGTCAGTTCAAACTCTAGCTTCTGACCACGTTTCAGCTGGCTGAACTGTTTGGCTTGCTTATCGCTGGCCAGCACTTCATGAACCAGGGTGGCGGGCAGGCCGACTTTCTCGAACAGTGTGGAAAGGGTGTCGCCCTTGGCTACTATCACTTCCCGATGATTTGGGGCTTTCTTTTCCTCTGCCACCGCCGGGGCGGGCTGCTCCTCAGTGGCTTTCGCAGTATTGGCGGTGTCTTCAGGGCTGTTTGCGATTTGCGCGAACGGGGATGCCGCGGCTTCATTTGTGGCTTGTACTGCGTCGGCGTCGTCTTGATCTTGTGTCAGTTGCTCGACCGGGCTTTCCAGATCAAGGCTCAGAGTTGTTCTTTTGGCTTCTACGTCGCTGGAAGGAAATACCAGGAGCGCCAGGCTGAGGAGGGCTGCGATACCACTTGCGGCGAGCAGGTGGGTCTTCGGATAAAGCGGCGGGGCTTTAGGCGGTTCTGAGGTCATAAGTAATTTGACTTTGAAAAAGATGAATTGGAAAAGATGAATGACATGATGAAGATGAAATAACTGTATAAAATATAACCAAATCATCTCTTAAGCAAGCCTGCGGACGTCCTGTTCGTGGAAAGCCGTCCGTACGCCGGGCAAAACTTGTAATTAGGCTCTGATCTTGTATCGTTAGTTCCCTTTGAATCTGAGCCTTGCGGGTCTGTTATGAAGTCGGTTGAAGAGCAGCTAGCGCTGATCAAACGTGGTGCTGAAGAGTTGTTGGTCGAGTCCGAGCTGATCGAAAAGCTCAAGCGCGGTCAGCCGCTGCGTATTAAGGCTGGCTTCGACCCGACGGCGCCGGATCTGCACCTGGGTCATACCGTGCTTATTAATAAGCTGCGCCAATTCCAGGAGCTGGGTCATCACGTGATCTTCCTGATTGGCGACTTCACCGGGATGATCGGAGATCCGAGTGGCAAGAGTGCAACCCGTCCGCCGCTGACTCGCGAGCAAGTGCTCGACAATGCCGAGACTTACAAAAGCCAGGTATTCAAGATTCTTGATCCGGCGAAAACCGAGGTCGCCTTCAACTCCACTTGGATGGACAAGATGGGGCCTGCGGATTTCATTCGCCTGACGTCCCAATACACTGTCGCTCGTATGCTTGAGCGTGATGACTTCGATAAGCGCTACTCCACCAATCAGCCGATCGCCATTCACGAGTTTCTCTACCCACTGGTGCAAGGCTATGACTCGGTGGCGCTGCGTGCCGACGTGGAGCTAGGTGGTACCGATCAGAAGTTCAATCTGTTGATGGGGCGTGAATTGCAGCGCGGTTATGGGCAGGAGGCTCAATGCATTCTGACCATGCCGCTGCTCGAGGGCTTGGATGGTGTTAAGAAGATGTCCAAGTCGCTGGGTAACTATGTTGGCATCCAGGAAGCTCCGGGCGTCATGTATGGCAAGCTAGTATCCATTCCCGATGCCTTGATGTGGCGCTACTTTGAGCTGCTGAGCTTTCGTTCGATGGATGAGATCCTTTCCTTCAAGTCTGATGTCGAGGCGGGCGCCAATCCGCGCGATATCAAGATCAAGCTGGCGGAAGAGATTGTTGCGCGTTTCCATGGTGAGGAGGCAGCGGCGAATGCTCATCGTGCGGCGGGTAATCGCATGAAGGATGGTGAGCTTCCAGATGATTTGCCTGAGATCGAGCTGTCTGCGGCTGAAGATATGCCAATCGCGGCTGTCCTTAATAAGGCTGGTCTGGTGAAGAACTCGGCGGTGGCGCGTGATCTGCTTGGTTCTGGCGGTGTGCGTATTGATGGTGAGGTGGTTGAGCGTTCCTTTATATGGGCGCTTGGTTCGACTCATGTTTGCCAGGCCGGTAAGAAGGCTTTTGCGCGTATCACGCTCAAATCCGAATAAAATTGAAAATAGGTGTTGACGGCGAATTTTATCTCTCTATAATTCGCCCCACTTCCGGCGCAGTCGAAACGGAAAACTCCTTGAGATTCAAAGAGTTACGCGGTTTTCGACAGCGGTTGCGCTTCAGTTCATCGAAGCCTGAAGGAGTTGATAAGGCAGTCAGTTTTCGCCTTGTTAACGATTCGATCGTCTCGGTCGAAAGCGGAGAAAAAGAGGTGTTGACAACAGTGTGTAACGCTGTAGAATTCGCCTCCCGCTGACGAGAGATCGGAAGCGCAAGTGGTTGAAGTTGTTGAGGAAATCTTCAAAAACTTCTGAAAATAATCACTTGACAGCAAATGAGGCTGCTGTAGAATGCGCGCCTCGGTTGAGACGAAAGACTTAACCAACCGCTCTTTAACAACTGAATCAAGCAATTCGTGTGGGTGCTTGTGGAGTCAGACTGATAGTCAGAAAGATTATCAGCATCACAAGTTACTCCGCGAGAAATCAAAGATGTAACCAACGATTGCTGAGCCAAGTTTAGGGTTTTCTCAAAACCCAAAGATGTTTGAACTGAAGAGTTTGATCATGGCTCAGATTGAACGCTGGCGGCAGGCCTAACACATGCAAGTCGAGCGGTAGAGAGAAGCTTGCTTCTCTTGAGAGCGGCGGACGGGTGAGTAATGCCTAGGAATCTGCCTGGTAGTGGGGGATAACGTTCGGAAACGGACGCTAATACCGCATACGTCCTACGGGAGAAAGCAGGGGACCTTCGGGCCTTGCGCTATCAGATGAGCCTAGGTCGGATTAGCTAGTTGGTGAGGTAATGGCTCACCAAGGCGACGATCCGTAACTGGTCTGAGAGGATGATCAGTCACACTGGAACTGAGACACGGTCCAGACTCCTACGGGAGGCAGCAGTGGGGAATATTGGACAATGGGCGAAAGCCTGATCCAGCCATGCCGCGTGTGTGAAGAAGGTCTTCGGATTGTAAAGCACTTTAAGTTGGGAGGAAGGGTACTTACCTAATACGTGAGTATTTTGACGTTACCGACAGAATAAGCACCGGCTAACTCTGTGCCAGCAGCCGCGGTAATACAGAGGGTGCAAGCGTTAATCGGAATTACTGGGCGTAAAGCGCGCGTAGGTGGTTCGTTAAGTTGGATGTGAAATCCCCGGGCTCAACCTGGGAACTGCATCCAAAACTGGCGAGCTAGAGTATGGTAGAGGGTGGTGGAATTTCCTGTGTAGCGGTGAAATGCGTAGATATAGGAAGGAACACCAGTGGCGAAGGCGACCACCTGGACTGATACTGACACTGAGGTGCGAAAGCGTGGGGAGCAAACAGGATTAGATACCCTGGTAGTCCACGCCGTAAACGATGTCAACTAGCCGTTGGGAGCCTTGAGCTCTTAGTGGCGCAGCTAACGCATTAAGTTGACCGCCTGGGGAGTACGGCCGCAAGGTTAAAACTCAAATGAATTGACGGGGGCCCGCACAAGCGGTGGAGCATGTGGTTTAATTCGAAGCAACGCGAAGAACCTTACCAGGCCTTGACATCCAATGAACTTTCTAGAGATAGATTGGTGCCTTCGGGAACATTGAGACAGGTGCTGCATGGCTGTCGTCAGCTCGTGTCGTGAGATGTTGGGTTAAGTCCCGTAACGAGCGCAACCCTTGTCCTTAGTTACCAGCACGTAATGGTGGGCACTCTAAGGAGACTGCCGGTGACAAACCGGAGGAAGGTGGGGATGACGTCAAGTCATCATGGCCCTTACGGCCTGGGCTACACACGTGCTACAATGGTCGGTACAAAGGGTTGCCAAGCCGCGAGGTGGAGCTAATCCCATAAAACCGATCGTAGTCCGGATCGCAGTCTGCAACTCGACTGCGTGAAGTCGGAATCGCTAGTAATCGCGAATCAGAATGTCGCGGTGAATACGTTCCCGGGCCTTGTACACACCGCCCGTCACACCATGGGAGTGGGTTGCACCAGAAGTAGCTAGTCTAACCTTCGGGAGGACGGTTACCACGGTGTGATTCATGACTGGGGTGAAGTCGTAACAAGGTAGCCGTAGGGGAACCTGCGGCTGGATCACCTCCTTAATCGACGACATCAGCTGCTTCATAAGCTCCCACACGAATTGCTTGATTCATTGAAGAAGACGATAGAAGCAGCTTTAAGCTCCAAGCTGATAGCTCCAAGCTAACAGTTACAAGCTCGAAATTGGGTCTGTAGCTCAGTTGGTTAGAGCGCACCCCTGATAAGGGTGAGGTCGGCAGTTCGAATCTGCCCAGACCCACCAATTTTGTTATGGGGCCATAGCTCAGCTGGGAGAGCGCCTGCCTTGCACGCAGGAGGTCAGCGGTTCGATCCCGCTTGGCTCCACCATAAACTGCTTCGGAAAGCTTAGAAATGAGCATTCAAATTGAATGTTGATTTCTAGTCTTTTGATTAGATCGTTCTTTAAAAATTTGGGTATGTGATAGAAAGATAGACTGAACGTTACTTTCACTGGTAACGGATCAGGCTAAGGTAAAATTTGTGAGTTCTCTTTTAATTAAGAATGCAAATTTTCGGCGAATGTCGTCTTCATAGTATAACCAGATTGCTTGGGGTTATATGGTCAAGTGAAGAAGCGCATACGGTGGATGCCTTGGCAGTCAGAGGCGATGAAAGACGTGGTAGCCTGCGATAAGCTTCGGGGAGTCGGCAAACAGACTTTGATCCGGAGATCTCTGAATGGGGGAACCCAGCCATCATAAGATGGTTATCTTGTACTGAATACATAGGTGCAAGAGGCGAACCAGGGGAACTGAAACATCTAAGTACCCTGAGGAAAAGAAATCAACCGAGATTCCCTTAGTAGTGGCGAGCGAACGGGGACTAGCCCTTAAGTGGCTTTGAGATTAGCGGAACGCTCTGGAAAGTGCGGCCATAGTGGGTGATAGCCCTGTACGCGAAAGTCTCTTAGTCATGAAATCGAGTAGGACGGAGCACGAGAAACTTTGTCTGAATATGGGGGGACCATCCTCCAAGGCTAAATACTACTGACTGACCGATAGTGAACTAGTACCGTGAGGGAAAGGCGAAAAGAACCCCGGAGAGGGGAGTGAAATAGATCCTGAAACCGTATGCGTACAAGCAGTGGGAGCAGACTTTGTTCTGTGACTGCGTACCTTTTGTATAATGGGTCAGCGACTTATATTCAGTGGCGAGCTTAACCGAATAGGGGAGGCGTAGCGAAAGCGAGTGTTAATAGCGCGTTTAGTCGCTGGGTATAGACCCGAAACCGGGCGATCTATCCATGGGCAGGTTGAAGGTTGGGTAACACTAACTGGAGGACCGAACCGACTACCGTTGAAAAGTTAGCGGATGACCTGTGGATCGGAGTGAAAGGCTAATCAAGCTCGGAGATAGCTGGTTCTCCTCGAAAGCTATTTAGGTAGCGCCTCATGTATCACTGTAGGGGGTAGAGCACTGTTTCGGCTAGGGGGTCATCCCGACTTACCAAACCGATGCAAACTCCGAATACCTACAAGTGCCGAGCATGGGAGACACACGGCGGGTGCTAACGTCCGTCGTGAAAAGGGAAACAACCCAGACCGTCAGCTAAGGTCCCAAAGTTATGGTTAAGTGGGAAACGATGTGGGAAGGCTTAGACAGCTAGGAGGTTGGCTTAGAAGCAGCCACCCTTTAAAGAAAGCGTAATAGCTCACTAGTCGAGTCGGCCTGCGCGGAAGATGTAACGGGGCTCAAACCATACACCGAAGCTACGGGTATCACGTAAGTGATGCGGTAGAGGAGCGTTCTGTAAGCCTGTGAAGGTGAGTTGAGAAGCTTGCTGGAGGTATCAGAAGTGCGAATGCTGACATGAGTAACGACAATGGGTGTGAAAAACACCCACGCCGAAAGACCAAGGTTTCCTGCGCAACGTTAATCGACGCAGGGTTAGTCGGTCCCTAAGGCGAGGCTGAAAAGCGTAGTCGATGGAAAACAGGTTAATATTCCTGTACTTCTAGTTATTGCGATGGAGGGACGGAGAAGGCTAGGCCAGCTTGGCGTTGGTTGTCCAAGTTTAAGGTGGTAGGCTGGAATCTTAGGTAAATCCGGGGTTCTAAGGCCGAGAGCTGATGACGAGTTACCTTTTAGGTGACGAAGTGGTTGATGCCATGCTTCCAAGAAAAGCTTCTAAGCTTCAGATAACTAGGAACCGTACCCCAAACCGACACAGGTGGTTGGGTAGAGAATACCAAGGCGCTTGAGAGAACTCGGGTGAAGGAACTAGGCAAAATGGCACCGTAACTTCGGGAGAAGGTGCGCCGGTGAGGGTGAAGGACTTGCTCCGTAAGCCCATGCCGGTCGAAGATACCAGGCCGCTGCGACTGTTTATTAAAAACACAGCACTCTGCAAACACGAAAGTGGACGTATAGGGTGTGACGCCTGCCCGGTGCCGGAAGGTTAATTGATGGGGTTAGCTAACGCGAAGCTCTTGATCGAAGCCCCGGTAAACGGCGGCCGTAACTATAACGGTCCTAAGGTAGCGAAATTCCTTGTCGGGTAAGTTCCGACCTGCACGAATGGCGTAACGATGGCGGCGCTGTCTCCACCCGAGACTCAGTGAAATTGAAATCGCTGTGAAGATGCAGTGTATCCGCGGCTAGACGGAAAGACCCCGTGAACCTTTACTATAGCTTTGCACTGGACTTTGAATTTGCTTGTGTAGGATAGGTGGGAGGCTTTGAAGCGTGGACGCCAGTCTGCGTGGAGCCATCCTTGAAATACCACCCTGGCAACTTTGAGGTTCTAACTCAGGTCCGTTATCCGGATCGAGGACAGTGTATGGTGGGTAGTTTGACTGGGGCGGTCTCCTCCTAAAGAGTAACGGAGGAGTACGAAGGTGCGCTCAGACCGGTCGGAAATCGGTCGTAGAGTATAAAGGCAAAAGCGCGCTTGACTGCGAGACAGACACGTCGAGCAGGTACGAAAGTAGGTCTTAGTGATCCGGTGGTTCTGTATGGAAGGGCCATCGCTCAACGGATAAAAGGTACTCCGGGGATAACAGGCTGATACCGCCCAAGAGTTCATATCGACGGCGGTGTTTGGCACCTCGATGTCGGCTCATCACATCCTGGGGCTGAAGCCGGTCCCAAGGGTATGGCTGTTCGCCATTTAAAGTGGTACGCGAGCTGGGTTTAGAACGTCGTGAGACAGTTCGGTCCCTATCTGCCGTGGACGTTTGAGATTTGAGAGGGGCTGCTCCTAGTACGAGAGGACCGGAGTGGACGAACCTCTGGTGTTCCGGTTGTCACGCCAGTGGCATTGCCGGGTAGCTATGTTCGGAAAAGATAACCGCTGAAAGCATCTAAGCGGGAAACTTGCCTCAAGATGAGATCTCACTGGAACCTTGAGTTCCCTGAAGGGCCGTCGAAGACTACGACGTTGATAGGTTGGGTGTGTAAGCGCTGTGAGGCGTTGAGCTAACCAATACTAATTGCCCGTGAGGCTTGACCATATAACACCCAAGCAATTTGCGAACTCGAAAGAGGCCAGATTGCGGTGTGTGAAGACGATACAAACCGAAAGTTTGCACAACACACAAAGCTATTACATGCCCAATTTGCTGAAGCGAGGCCATCCGGTCACGAGTCAGTACCCGAATTTCTTGACGACCATAGAGCATTGGAACCACCTGATCCCATCCCGAACTCAGAAGTGAAACGATGCATCGCCGATGGTAGTGTGGGGTTTCCCCATGTGAGAGTAGGTCATCGTCAAGATTAAATTCCGAAACCCCAACTGCGAAAGCGGTTGGGGTTTTGTTTTTGGGGCTCGAAAATATAGTGCCCTCTGCACGATCGGGCATCCTCATGCTTTCTATGCAACGGCCTTGGCCATGGCTATCATGCCTGCCTCATTGTGAGGCGAGATTTACATGCTGACGTTGCTGGAGCTTCTTAAGGATGGGCGGTTTCATTCGGGCCAGGCCCTTGGTGGCGCCCTGGGTGTTAGTCGCAGTGCTGTGTGGAAGCAGTTGCAGCAATTGGAGTCTGATCTGGGGCTCTCTATCCATAAAGTTCGTGGTCGGGGTTATCAATTGGCGGTCCCTTTAATGCTCTTGAATTCGGTCGATATTCGCGAGCAGTCGAAAGATTGCCCTTGGACTGTCCTGGTTTTTGATTCGATCGACTCCACAAATGCCGAAGCTCTCCGGTCTATTGAGCTTGGTGCGCAGGCGCCGTTTCTGGTTCTTGCTGAGCGTCAGATGGCGGGGCGTGGTCGGCGGGGGCGCAAGTGGGTCAGTCCTTTTGCTGAGAACCTTTATTACAGTCTCGTCCTTCGTGTCGATGGTGGGATGCGCCAGCTTGAGGGGCTTAGTCTGGTGGTTGGGTTGGCGGTCATGCAAACCTTGCGTCAGTTTGGGATTGTTGGTGTTGGTTTGAAATGGCCAAACGATGTTTTGGTCGGTCCCAAAAAAATTGCTGGAATCTTGTTGGAGTTGGTTGGGGATCCTGCTGACGTTTGTCATATCGTCTTGGGCGTGGGTATCAACGTCAATATGCAGAAGACTGACGAAGTTGATCAGCAGTGGACTTCTATGCGGCTTGAGTCTGGCCTGCAGGTTGATCGTAATCAGTTGGTTGCCCGTTTGAACATGATGTTGAAGGCTTACCTGGCGCGTCACCAGCTCCAGGGTTTTGCTTCAATCCAGGAGGAGTGGGAGCAGAATCATTTGTGGCAAGGCCGGGCTGTGTCCCTGGTTGCTGGGGTTAATAAAATAGACGGTATTGTCATGGGCATTGACCAGCAGGGCGCGTTGCGTTTGAAGGTTGATGGAATTGAGAGTGTTTATAGCGGCGGTGAGCTCAGCTTGAGGTTGCGCGATGATTCTTGAGCTTGACTGCGGGAATAGCTTCATTAAGTGGCGCGTGCTGAATAATGCGATGCCCAGGGTTTTTGCTGAGGGTGTGGTTGATTCGGATGATGCCCTGGTTGAGGTTTTGCGCAATCTGGAAGGCTTGGCCTTGAGTCATTGTCGTTTAGTGAGCGTGCGTACAGCTGAGGAAACGAACAAGCTTGTTTCGATGCTTGTAGGGGCTTTTGGGGTGTTAGTGGCTTGTGCTGCGCCAGCGAAAGAAATGGCCGGTGTGCGAAATGGTTACGAAGAGTTTGAGCGGCTTGGTCTGGATCGTTGGCTCGCTATGCTGGGTGGATATCGACTCGCGGCAGGCGCATGCCTGGTGCTCGATTTTGGAACGGCGGTTACTGCTGATTTCATTGCGGCTAATGGTGAGCATCTAGGGGGCTTTATCTGTCCTGGGATGCCGCTGATGCGTAATCAGTTGAGAACTCATACTCGTCGAATCCGTTATGACGACTTATCTGCTGAGCGCGCGCTAGTCAATCTTTTGCCGGGTCGCACGACAGTCGAGGCGGTAGAGCGAGGCTGTTCGCTGATGTTGAGGGGGTTTGTGTTGACCCAGCTCGAGTTGGCGCGAAGCTATTGGGGGGAGGGCTTCATGGTATTCCTTACTGGTGGTGATGCTGATTTGGTTTCAGAGATCGTGCCGCAAGGGCGATTGGTTCCGGATCTGGTTTTTGTTGGATTGGCCATGGCGTGTCCACTGTCCTGAGGTTTTTATGCGCTGGCTATTCCTGCTGTTCCTGGTTCTCAATGTGTTCTATTACGTTTGGCATCAGCAGGAAGCGCCTTTGCGTGCCAAGGAAGTGATGCCTCTGTCGCTTTATAAAGGGACTCGGCAAGATATTCGGTTGCTGAGTGAGTCTGTTGATGCAGTTGCAAGGCGGGGCAAGCGTGCTGAGGCTCAGGGTGATTGCCTCTATATGGGTGGTTTTTCTCGTCGGGATCTAGCCCAGATGCTTGAGCAGCGTTTGTCAGGCCTGGGTGTGGAGTCCAGGTTGGAGTCCTTGGGTCTGCCTGATGCATCGGGTTACTGGTTGCGTGTATCTCCTGAAAGCCAGCATTTGCTGGATGAATCGCAGCTTCAGAATCTTGCTAAAGAATTCAATGAGTTAAAACATAAAATAATGTCATGTGAAGGCATTGCAACTGCCGAATAGTTTGCATAGAATGGCGCCCGCTCCGCAGTGAAGACCTCTTGAAGGGGTGGCACGGTGAAGCAGTGTCACGCAGCTAAGCTCAGGTTTTTAATGAGAAAATGCTTGACAGAAGGGTGGCATGATGTAGAATGCTGCCTCGCTTAGGAGGGGTTCCCGAGCGGCCAAAGGGATCAGACTGTAAATCTGACGTCTACGACTTCGAAGGTTCGAATCCTTCCCCCTCCACCAGATTTTAGCGTGAGCTGCAGGCTCCGCGGGTATAGTTTAGTGGTAGAACCTCAGCCTTCCAAGCTGATGATGCGGGTTCGATTCCCGCTACCCGCTCCAAGTTTGCAGGTTGTGCGAAGTGTTTCGCTCTTGTAGCTCAGTTGGTAGAGCACACCCTTGGTAAGGGTGAGGTCAGCGGTTCAAATCCGCTCAAGAGCTCCATATAACAAGGCAGATATGAAAATATCTGCCTTTGTTTTAATGGCTTGTGTGACTTGCTTAATTCTTCTCCTAGGGGTGATTTCGATGGCTAAGGAAAAGTTCGAACGTAATAAGCCGCACGTCAACGTTGGTACCATTGGTCACGTTGACCACGGTAAAACCACTCTGACCGCTGCTCTGACCCGCGTCTGCTCCGAAGTTTTCGGTTCGGCCAAGGTTGACTTCGACAAGATCGATAGCGCCCCGGAAGAAAAAGCTCGCGGTATCACCATCAACACCGCTCACGTTGAATACGATTCGTCCGTGCGTCACTACGCACACGTTGACTGCCCGGGTCACGCCGACTACGTAAAAAACATGATCACCGGTGCTGCCCAGATGGATGGCGCGATCCTGGTTTGCTCGGCCGCTGATGGTCCGATGCCGCAAACTCGTGAGCACATCCTGCTGTCCCGTCAGGTTGGCGTTCCGTACATCGTTGTCTTCCTGAACAAGGCTGACATGGTTGACGACGCTGAGCTGCTGGAACTGGTTGAGATGGAAGTGCGCGATCTGCTGAGCACTTACGACTTCCCAGGTGATGACACTCCAATCATCATCGGTTCGGCTCTGATGGCTCTGAACGGCCAAGACGACAACGAAATGGGTACCACCGCTGTTAAGCGTCTGGTAGAAACTCTGGATACCTACATCCCAGAGCCTGAGCGTGCCATCGACAAGCCGTTCCTGATGCCAATCGAAGACGTATTCTCGATCTCGGGTCGCGGTACTGTTGTGACTGGTCGTGTTGAGCGTGGCATCGTCCGTATCCAGGAAGAAGTTGAGATCGTTGGTCTGCGCGATACTCAGAAAACTACCTGCACAGGCGTTGAAATGTTCCGCAAGCTGCTCGACGAAGGTCGTGCTGGTGAGAACTGCGGCGTTCTGCTGCGTGGCACCAAGCGTGACGACGTGGAGCGTGGTCAGGTTCTGGTTAAGCCAGGTACCGTTAAGCCGCACACCAAGTTCACCGCAGAAGTTTACGTTCTGAGCAAGGAAGAAGGCGGTCGCCATACTCCGTTCTTCAAAGGCTACCGTCCACAGTTCTACTTCCGTACTACTGACGTGACCGGTAACTGCGAGCTGCCAGAAGGCGTTGAAATGGTAATGCCAGGCGACAACATCCAAATGGTTGTCACCCTGATCAAAACCATCGCGATGGAAGATGGTCTGCGTTTCGCTATCCGTGAAGGCGGTCGTACCGTCGGCGCTGGCGTCGTGGCCAAAGTCATCGAGTAAGTTCTTGAAATATCTCCATCGGGCCGGCATAATGGTCGGCCTGATTTTGTTTTTAGGTCAGTAGCTCAATTGGCAGAGCGACGGTCTCCAAAACCGTAGGTTGGGGGTTCGATTCCCTCCTGACCTGCCAGATTCACTCGGTGTGTCTGGCTTTCTTTTCACAGGATCTTCATAGATGACTCCTAAGGCTGAAGCTCAAGACTCTCGCTTCGATTTGCTCAAGTGGCTTGTAGTGGTCGCTTTGGTGGTCGTTGGTGTTGTCGGTAATCAGTACTATTCTGCTTCGCCGATCCTGTACCGCGTGCTTGCTTTGCTTGCCATTGCTGCTGTTGCTGCCTTTGTGGGGCTGCAGACTGCGAAGGGTAAGTCTTTCTTTGCGCTGGTTAAGGAAGCTCGCACTGAGATCCGTAAAGTCGTATGGCCGACTCGCCAAGAAACCACGCAGACCACGTTGATCGTGGTGGCTGTTGTTCTGGTTATGGCGTTGCTGTTGTGGGGTCTCGACTCCCTGCTCGGCTGGCTCGTTTCCTTGATTGTTGGCTAAGGGTGTCCCGTGGCTAAGCGTTGGTACGTTGTGCATGCTTACTCGGGTTACGAGAAGCATGTTATGCGCTCGTTGATCGAGCGCGTAAAGCTGGCTGGCATGGAAGATGGTTTTGGCGAAATTCTGGTTCCCACTGAAGAAGTGGTTGAGATGCGTAATGGCCAGAAGCGCAAAAGCGAGCGTAAGTTCTTCCCTGGTTATGTGCTGGTTCAGATGGATATGAATGAGGGGACTTGGCACTTGGTCAAGGACACTCCTCGGGTGATGGGCTTTATCGGTGGTACAGCCGATAAGCCTGCGCCGATCACGGACAAAGAGGCAGAAGCAATTTTGCGTCGTGTTGCTGATGGTAGCGACAAGCCGAAGCCTAAGACTCTGTTTGAGCCGGGTGAGGTCGTTCGTGTTACTGATGGTCCGTTTGCTGATTTTAACGGCACCGTTGAAGAAGTTAACTACGAAAAGAGCCGGATCCAAGTGGCCGTGCTTATTTTCGGACGCTCTACTCCGGTAGAGCTAGAGTTCAGTCAGGTCGAAAAGGCATAGCTGGACGAGAATCCCATACCCCGCAGCCCAAGGCTGTGGGGTTTTGTCGTCACTGGGATAAACGCGCAAGTAACCGGGGAGCCTTTCTAGGCGTTTGAACCCGTAATTGGAGTGCCTCATGGCTAAGAAGATTACTGCTTACATCAAGCTGCAAGTGAAGGCCGCACAGGCCAACCCAAGTCCACCCGTCGGCCCAGCTCTGGGTCAGCACGGCGTGAACATCATGGAATTCTGCAAGGCTTTCAACGCCCGTACTCAGGGTCTCGAGCCAGGCCTGCCGACTCCAGTGATCATCACTGTTTACAGTGACCGCAGCTTCACTTTCGAAACTAAGAGCACCCCCGCTTCGGTTCTGCTGAAGAAAGCTGCTGGTCTGACCAGCGGTTCTGCTCGTCCGAACACCGTTAAGGTTGGCACCGTTACCCGTGCTCAGCTGGAAGAAATCGCGAAAACCAAAAACGCGGATCTGACTGCAGCTGATATGGATGCAGCCGTGCGTACTATCGCCGGTTCTGCTCGTAGCATGGGCCTTAACGTGGAGGGTGTGTAATGGCTAAGCTGACCAAGCGCCAAAAGGCTATCGCCGGCAAGATTGAAGCGGGTAAGGCCTACAGCTTCGTAGACGCAGCTGCTCTCCTGACCGAGCTGTCGACCGTCAAGTTCAGCGAGTCTGTTGACGTCGCTGTAAACCTGGGTGTTGACCCACGTAAATCCGACCAGGTTGTTCGCAGCGCGACTGTGCTGCCGCATGGCACTGGCAAGACTGTACGTGTAGCTGTGTTCACCCAAGGTCCAGCTGCTGAAGCTGCCCTGGCTGCCGGCGCTGATCGCGTAGGTATGGACGACCTGGCTGCCGAAATGAAAGGCGGCGACCTGAACTATGACGTAGTTATTGCTTCCCCGGATGCAATGCGCGTTGTAGGTCAGCTGGGTCAGGTTCTCGGTCCGCGCGGCCTGATGCCTAACCCTAAGGTTGGTACCGTAACTCCAGACGTAGCTGGCGCTGTTAAGAACGCCAAGGCCGGTCAGGTTCGTTATCGCACCGACAAAAACGGCATTATCCATACCTCCGTTGGCAAGGTCGGTTTCGACGCGGTCAAGCTGAAGGAAAACGTTGAAGCCCTGATCGCTGATCTTAAGCGTATCAAGCCAGCTTCCTCGAAAGGTATCTACGTCAAGCGCGTTACCCTGAGCACCACCATGGGCCCAGGCCTGGTCATCGACCAAAGCTCGCTGGACGTATAAGACACAAGCTGGCGCAAGCGATTGCGCCAGTTGAAAGATTGGGGTCCCTGCCTGGCGGGGGCTATCCAAGACCGTAGGCGACGAAAGTCTTAAACCACAAGCCTACGCAGATGGTGCTCCCGGTTCCTTACCGAATCAGACACCAAAACGACATCCAGCCCAGGTTGGATGAAACGGTAACAAGCAGGAGTTAAACCCGTGGCAATTAAACTCGAAGACAAGAAGGCCATCGTCGCTGAAGTCAACGAGGCTGCCAAAGGTGCCCTGTCCGCTGTTGTGGCTGACGCCCGTGGTGTGACAGTAGGCGCTATGACCGGACTCCGTAAAGAGGCCCGCGAAGCTGGCGTGTATGTACGTGTCGTACGTAACACCCTGCTCAAGCGCGCTGTTGAAGGCACTCAATATGACGTGCTCAACGACGCGTTCGTCGGCCCTACCCTGATTGCATTCTCCAAGGAACATCCGGGCGCTGCTGCCCGTATTTTCAAAGAGTTCGCAAAGGGTCAGGACAAGTTCGAGATCAAGGCAGCTGCGTTCGAGGGCAAGTACCTCGCAGCAAACGAGATCGACGTGTTGGCTTCGCTGCCAACTCGCGACGAAGCTATTGCGAAGCTGATGAGCGTGATCCAAGGCGCTACCAGCAAGCTGGCTCGTACTCTGGCGGCCATTCGCGACCAGAAAGAAGCTGCTGCTGCCTAAGGCACTGCAAGCCCTTTCAAAATCATATGTTTAATTTGATGGCTGCGTAGGCTGTCACCCCAATACAGGAATTTATAGTCATGTCTCTGACTAACGAGCAAATCATCGAAGCAATCGGCCAGAAAACCGTTCTGGAAGTTGTTGAGCTGATCAAAGCAATGGAAGAAACCTTCGGCGTTACCGCTGCTGTTGCCGCTGCTGGCCCAGCTGCTGCTGCCGCTGTTGTTGAAGAGCAAACTGAATTCAACGTCATGCTGACCGAAGCTGGCGAGAAGAAAGTTAACGTGATCAAGGCTGTACGTGAGCTGACCGGTCTGGGCCTGAAAGAAGCCAAGGCTGTAGTTGACGGCGCTCCTGCAATGGTTCTGGAAGGCGTTGCTAAAGAAGCCGCTGACAAAGCCAAAGCAGCTCTGGAAGAAGCAGGCGCTAAAGTCGAGCTGAAGTAAGCATCGACTTTGTGTCTCCAGCCCAAGCGTTAAGCGGAAGGCTGATGGCTGGTGGCTTTTGCCACCGGCCTTTTTCCGTTATTGGCAACCGACTGGGTCGGTGTCTCTAACGTGCTGTACTCCACCCTGTGCGGTGGCGCAAACCATAGGGTTTGCACGATTTTCTGGCTGCTCCCGTCGGGAGAAGCCGAATAAGCAGGTGACCAAGCTGGGGAACGCTGATGGCTTACTCATACACTGAGAAAAAACGTATCCGCAAGGACTTTAGCAAGTTGCCGGACGTCATGGATGTGCCGTACCTCCTGGCCATCCAGCTGGATTCGTATCGTGAATTCTTGCAAGCGGGAGCGACTAAAGATCAGTTCCGCGACGTGGGCCTGCATGCGGCCTTCAAATCCGTTTTCCCGATCATCAGCTACTCCGGCAATGCTGCGTTGGAGTATGTCGGTTATCGCCTGGGCGAACCGGCATTTGATGTCAAAGAATGCGTGCTGCGCGGTGTAACTTACGCCGTACCTTTGCGGGTAAAAGTTCGTCTGATCATTTTCGACAAAGAGTCGTCGAACAAAGCGATCAAGGACATCAAGGAACAAGAAGTCTACATGGGTGAAATCCCCCTGATGACTGAAAACGGTACCTTCGTAATCAATGGTACCGAGCGTGTAATCGTTTCCCAGCTGCACCGTTCGCCTGGCGTATTCTTCGACCACGACCGTGGTAAGACGCACAGCTCCGGTAAGCTGTTGTACTCCGCACGTATCATCCCTTACCGCGGCTCCTGGTTGGACTTCGAGTTCGATCCGAAGGACTGCGTATTCGTGCGTATCGACCGTCGCCGCAAGCTGCCTGCGTCGGTACTGCTGCGTGCGCTGGGCTACACCACTGAAGAAGTGCTGGATGCTTTCTACACCACCAACGTATTCCACGTGCGTGGCGAAAGCCTGAGCCTGGAGCTGGTGCCTCAGCGCCTGCGTGGTGAAATTGCCGTCCTCGATATTCAGGATGACAAGGGCAAGGTTATTGTCGAGCAGGGCCGTCGTATTACCGCTCGCCACATCAACCAGCTGGAAAAAGCCGGGATCAAAGAGCTGGATGTGCCTCTGGATTATGTCCTGGGTCGCACTACCGCCAAGGTCATCGTGCATCCGGCCACCGGCGAAATCCTGGCAGAGTGCAACACCGAGCTGAACACCGAGATCCTGGCGAAAATCGCCAAGGCCCAGGTTGTGCGCATCGAAACTCTGTACACCAACGATATCGATTGCGGTCCGTTCGTTTCCGACACTCTGAAGATCGATTCCACCACCAATCAGCTGGAAGCGTTGGTCGAGATCTATCGCATGATGCGTCCTGGCGAGCCTCCAACCAAGGATGCGGCCGAGACCCTGTTCAACAACCTGTTCTTCAGTCCTGAGCGTTATGACCTGTCTGCGGTCGGCCGGATGAAGTTCAACCGTCGTATCGGTCGTACCGAGATCGAAGGTTCGGGCGTGCTGTGCAAGGAAGACATCGTCGCGGTCCTGAAGACTCTGGTCGACATCCGTAACGGCAAAGGCATCGTCGATGACATCGACCACTTGGGTAACCGTCGCGTTCGCTGCGTAGGCGAGATGGCCGAGAACCAGTTCCGCGTTGGCCTGGTGCGTGTAGAGCGCGCGGTTAAAGAGCGTCTGTCGATGGCTGAGAGCGAAGGCCTGATGCCGCAAGACCTGATCAACGCCAAGCCAGTGGCTGCGGCGGTGAAAGAGTTCTTCGGTTCCAGCCAGCTGTCCCAGTTCATGGACCAGAACAACCCGCTGTCTGAGATTACCCACAAGCGTCGTGTCTCTGCACTCGGCCCAGGCGGTCTGACCCGTGAGCGTGCCGGCTTTGAAGTTCGTGACGTACACCCGACTCACTACGGTCGTGTGTGCCCGATTGAAACGCCGGAAGGTCCGAACATCGGTCTGATCAACTCCTTGGCGGCCTACGCGCGCACCAACCAGTACGGTTTCCTCGAGAGCCCGTACCGCGTGGTGAAAGATGCGCTGGTAACTGACGAGATTGTGTTCCTGTCCGCTATCGAAGAGGCCGATCACGTGATCGCCCAGGCTTCGGCGACCATGAACGACAAGGGTCACCTGATCGATGAGCTGGTAGCTGTTCGTCACCTGAACGAATTCACCGTCAAGGCGCCGGAAGACGTCACCCTGATGGACGTTTCGCCGAAGCAGGTAGTTTCGGTTGCTGCGTCGCTGATTCCGTTCCTCGAGCACGACGACGCCAACCGGGCGTTGATGGGTTCGAACATGCAGCGTCAGGCTGTACCAACCCTGCGTGCCGACAAGCCGCTGGTAGGTACCGGCATGGAGCGTAACGTTGCTCGTGACTCCGGCGTTTGCGTCGTGGCTCGTCGTGGCGGCGTGATCGATTCGGTTGATGCCAGCCGTATCGTGGTGCGTGTTGCTGATGACGAAGTTGAACCGGGCGAAGCCGGTGTCGACATCTACAACCTGACCAAATACACCCGCTCCAACCAGAACACTTGCATCAACCAGCGTCCGCTGGTCAGCAAGGGTGATCGGGTTCAGCGCAGTGACATCATGGCTGACGGCCCGTCCACCGACATGGGTGAGCTGGCTCTGGGTCAGAACATGCGTATCGCATTCATGGCGTGGAACGGCTTCAACTTCGAAGACTCCATCTGCCTGTCCGAGCGTGTGGTTCAGGAAGATCGCTTCACCACGATTCACATCCAGGAACTGACCTGTGTGGCTCGTGACACCAAGCTTGGCCCAGAGGAAATCACTGCGGACATCCCGAACGTGGGTGAGGCTGCGCTGAACAAGCTGGACGAAGCCGGTATCGTTTATGTTGGTGCTGAAGTTGGCGCTGGCGACATCCTGGTCGGTAAGGTCACTCCAAAGGGCGAGACCCAACTGACTCCGGAAGAGAAGCTGTTGCGTGCGATCTTCGGTGAGAAAGCCAGTGACGTTAAAGACACTTCCCTGCGTGTGCCTACCGGCACCAAGGGTACTGTTATTGACGTGCAAGTCTTTACTCGCGACGGCGTGGAGCGCGATGCTCGTGCCCTGTCGATCGAGAAGAGCCAGCTCGACGAGATCCGCAAGGATCTGAACGAAGAGTTCCGTATCGTTGAAGGCGCGACTTTCGAACGTCTGCGTTCCGCTCTGGTCGGCCACAAAGCCGAAGGCGGCGCTGGCCTGAAGAAAGGTCAGGAAATCACTGACGAAGTGCTCGATGGTCTTGAGCATGGTCAGTGGTTCAAGCTGCGCATGGCTGAAGACGCGCTGAACGAGCAACTCGAGAAGGCCCAGGCCTACATCGTTGATCGCCGCCGTCTGCTGGACGACAAGTTCGAAGACAAGAAGCGCAAGCTGCAGCAGGGCGATGACCTGGCTCCAGGCGTGCTGAAGATCGTCAAGGTCTACCTGGCTATCCGTCGTCGCATCCAGCCGGGCGACAAGATGGCCGGTCGTCACGGTAACAAGGGTGTGGTCTCCGTGATCATGCCGGTCGAAGACATGCCGCACGATGCCAATGGCACCCCGGTCGACGTTGTCCTCAACCCATTGGGCGTACCTTCGCGTATGAACGTTGGTCAGATTCTCGAAACCCACTTGGGCCTCGCAGCCAAAGGTCTGGGCGAGAAGATCAACCGTATGGTTGAAGAGCAGCGCAAGGTCGCGGAACTGCGTAAGTTCCTGGACGAGATCTACAACCAGATCGGTGGCCGTAACGAAGATCTGGATAGCTTCTCCGATCAGGAAATCCTGGATCTGGCGAAGAACTTGCGCGGCGGCGTGCCGATGGCCACTCCGGTGTTCGACGGTGCCAAGGAAAGCGAAATCAAGGCCATGCTGAAACTGGCAGACCTGCCAGAGAGCGGCCAGATGCAGTTGACCGACGGCCGTACCGGCAACAAGTTCGAGCGCCCGGTTACTGTTGGCTACATGTACATGCTGAAGCTGAACCACTTGGTAGACGACAAGATGCACGCTCGTTCTACCGGTTCGTACAGCCTGGTTACCCAGCAGCCGCTGGGTGGTAAGGCGCAGTTCGGTGGTCAGCGTTTCGGGGAGATGGAGGTCTGGGCACTGGAAGCATACGGTGCTGCATACACTCTGCAAGAAATGCTCACAGTGAAGTCGGACGATGTGAACGGTCGGACCAAGATGTACAAAAACATCGTGGACGGCGATCACCGTATGGAGCCGGGCATGCCCGAGTCCTTCAACGTGTTGATCAAGGAAATTCGTTCCCTCGGCATCGATATCGATCTGGAAACCGAATAACACGTGACGCGAATCGAGAGCGGGGCAGGACTGCCCGCTCTCTGCTCCGCCAGGAGGAAAGGCCTTGAAAGACCTACTGAATTTGCTGAAAAACCAGGGTCAAGTCGAAGAGTTCGACGCCATCCGTATCGGATTGGCCTCGCCTGAGATGATCCGTTCGTGGTCGTTCGGTGAAGTTAAAAAGCCGGAAACCATCAACTACCGTACGTTCAAGCCTGAGCGTGACGGCCTGTTCTGCGCCAAGATCTTTGGCCCGGTAAAGGATTACGAGTGCCTGTGCGGTAAGTACAAGCGCTTGAAGCATCGCGGTGTGATCTGCGAGAAGTGCGGCGTTGAAGTCGCGCTGGCCAAAGTTCGTCGTGAGCGCATGGCGCACATCGAGCTGGCTTCGCCGGTTGCCCACATCTGGTTCCTGAAATCGCTGCCGTCCCGTATCGGCCTGCTGATGGACATGACCCTGCGTGATATCGAGCGTGTTCTCTACTTCGAGAGCTATGTCGTTATCGATCCTGGCATGACCACCCTTGAGAAAGGTCAGCTGCTGAACGATGAGCAGTACTTCGAAGCGCTGGAAGAGTTCGGTGATGACTTCGATGCCCGCATGGGTGCCGAGGCTGTCCGCGAACTGTTGCACGCTATCGACCTGGAGCACGAGATTGGCCGTCTGCGTGAAGAAATTCCGCAAACCAACTCGGAAACCAAGATCAAGAAGCTGTCCAAGCGTCTGAAGCTGATGGAAGCCTTCCAGGGTTCCGGCAACCTGCCAGAGTGGATGGTGCTGACCGTTCTGCCGGTTCTGCCGCCAGACCTGCGTCCACTGGTTCCGCTGGATGGCGGTCGCTTCGCGACTTCCGACCTCAACGATCTGTATCGTCGAGTGATCAACCGTAACAATCGTTTGAAGCGCCTGCTCGATCTGTCCGCTCCGGACATCATCGTGCGCAACGAAAAACGTATGTTGCAGGAAGCTGTCGACGCACTGCTCGACAACGGTCGTCGTGGTCGCGCTATCACCGGTTCGAACAAGCGTCCTCTGAAATCCCTGGCCGACATGATCAAGGGTAAGCAGGGTCGTTTCCGTCAGAACTTGCTCGGTAAGCGTGTTGACTACTCCGGTCGTTCGGTAATTACCGTAGGTCCGACCCTGCGTCTGCACCAGTGCGGTCTGCCGAAGAAAATGGCTCTCGAGCTGTTCAAGCCGTTCATCTTTGGCAAGTTGGAAATGCGTGGCCTGGCCACCACCATCAAAGCCGCCAAGAAGATGGTCGAGCGCGAGCTGCCAGAGGTTTGGGACGTTCTCGCTGAAGTGATTCGCGAACACCCAGTGCTTCTCAACCGTGCACCGACCCTTCACCGTCTGGGTATCCAGGCGTTTGAACCGGTACTGATCGAAGGCAAGGCTATCCAGCTTCACCCTCTGGTCTGTGCCGCGTACAACGCCGACTTCGACGGCGACCAAATGGCCGTGCACGTACCGCTGACGCTGGAAGCCCAGCTGGAAGCGCGTGCGTTGATGATGTCGACCAACAACATCCTGTCGCCAGCCAACGGCGAGCCAATCATCGTTCCGTCGCAGGACGTTGTATTGGGTCTGTACTACATGACTCGTGAAGCGATCAACGCCAAGGGCGAAGGTCGTGTATTTGCGGATCTGCAGGAAGTCGACCGTGTATTCCGCGCCGGGGAAGCCGCGCTGCATGCCAAGATCAAGGTTCGTATCAACGAAACCGTCAACGATCGCGACGGCGGCAGCGTAAGCACCACTCGTATTGTCGACACTACTGTCGGTCGTGCGCTGTTGTTCCAGGTCGTGCCAAAAGGTCTGTCCTTCGACGTCGTCAACCTGCCGATGAAGAAGAAGGCGATCTCCAAGCTGATCAACCAGTGCTATCGCGTGGTAGGTCTGAAAGAGACCGTGATCTTCGCTGACCAGTTGATGTACACCGGTTTTGCCTACTCGACCATTTCCGGCGTTTCCATCGGCGTTAACGACTTCGTTATCCCGGATGAAAAGGCTCGCATCATCGGTGCTGCTACCGACGAAGTGAAAGAGATCGAAAGCCAGTACGCCTCCGGCCTGGTAACCCAGGGCGAGAAGTACAACAAAGTGATCGACCTCTGGTCGAAGGCGAACGACGAAGTTTCCAAGGCGATGATGGCTAACCTTTCGAAAGAAAAGGTTATCGACCGTCACGGTGACGAAGTCGAGCAAGAATCGTTCAACTCGATGTACATGATGGCCGACTCGGGTGCGCGGGGTTCTGCTGCGCAGATCCGTCAGCTGGCCGGCATGCGTGGCCTGATGGCCAAGCCGGACGGTTCCATCATTGAAACGCCGATTACTGCAAACTTCCGTGAAGGTCTGAGCGTACTCCAGTACTTCATCTCGACTCACGGTGCTCGTAAAGGTCTGGCGGATACCGCGTTGAAAACTGCGAACTCCGGTTACCTGACTCGTCGTCTGGTAGACGTGGCGCAGGATCTGGTTGTAACCGAGATCGATTGCGGCACCGAACACGGTCTTCTGATGACTCCGCACATTGAAGGCGGTGACGTTGTAGAGCCGTTGGGTGAACGCGTATTGGGTCGTGTTATCGCTCGTGACGTATTCAAGCCAGGCACCGAGGACGTTATCGTTCCTGCCGGCACCCTGGTAGACGAGAAGTGGGTTGAGTTCATCGAGCTGAACAGCATCGACGAAGTGATCGTGCGTTCGCCGATCAGCTGCGAAACCCGTTACGGCATCTGCGCTAAGTGCTATGGCCGTGACCTGGCTCGCGGGCATCAGGTGAATATCGGTGAGGCGGTTGGCGTTATTGCTGCCCAGTCCATCGGTGAGCCGGGCACCCAGCTGACTATGCGTACGTTCCACATCGGTGGTGCGGCAAGCCGGACCTCGGCAGCTGACAGCGTTCAGGTGAAAAATGGCGGTACCGTCCGTCTGCACAACCTGAAGCACGTTGAGCGAGTGGATGGTCATCTGGTTGCTGTGTCCCGTTCCGGCGAGCTGGCGATTGCTGACGACTTCGGTCGTGAGCGCGAACGCTACAAGCTGCCGTACGGTGCTGTGATTTCGGTTAAAGAGGGCGACAAGGTCGACGCTGGCTCTATCGTGGCCAAGTGGGATCCGCACACTCACCCGATCGTTACCGAAATGAAAGGTACCGTGACCTACGTAGGCATGGAAGAAGGCATCACGATCAAGCGTCAAACCGACGAATTGACCGGTATGACCAACATTGAAGTCCTTGACGTCAAAGACCGTCCGGCCGCTGGTAAGGACATCCGTCCAGCAGTGAAGATGGTAGGTGACGATGGCAAGGATCTGCTGTTGCCAGGTACTGACGTACCGGCTCAGTACTTCCTGCCAGCCAACGCCCTGGTCGGTGTTGCGGATGGTGCGCGGATCGCGATCGGTGACGTTATCGCTCGTATTCCGCAAGAAACTTCGAAGACTCGTGACATCACCGGTGGTCTGCCGCGTGTTGCCGACCTGTTCGAAGCTCGTCGTCCGAAGGAGGCCTCGATCCTGGCTGAAGTCAGCGGCACCATCGCGTTCGGTAAAGAGACCAAGGGCAAGCGCCGTCTGGTTATCACCCCGAACGACGGCAGCGATCCGTACGAAGAGCTGATTCCGAAGTGGCGCCACCTGAACGTCTTCGAGGGCGAACAGGTAAACCGCGGCGAAGTTATCTCCGACGGCCCAAGCGATCCGCATGACATCCTGCGTCTGCTGGGTGTGAGCGCGCTGGCCAAGTACATCGTCAACGAGATTCAGGACGT
The DNA here is from genome assembly GCF_001921865.1 of Pseudomonas chlororaphis. Classification (GTDB taxonomy): domain Bacteria; phylum Pseudomonadota; class Gammaproteobacteria; order Pseudomonadales; family Pseudomonadaceae; genus Aquipseudomonas; species Aquipseudomonas chlororaphis_D. The sequence continues at coordinate 21,717 of NZ_MSCT01000021.1, read as the reverse complement.
TTACCGTCTGCAGGGCGTGAAGATCAACGATAAGCACATTGAGACGATCCTGCGTCAGATGCTGCGTAAAGTTGAGATCGCCGAGTCCGGCGACTCCAGCTTCATCAAGGGCGACCAGATGGAACTGACTCACGTACTGGTAGAAAACGAGCGTCTGAGCACTGAAGACAAGTTCATCTCCAAGTTCACCCGCGTACTGCTGGGTATCACTAAGGCGTCCTTGTCCACTGAGTCGTTCATCTCGGCGGCCTCTTTCCAAGAGACCACTCGCGTACTGACCGAAGCAGCGGTAACCGGCAAGCGTGACTACCTGCGCGGCCTGAAAGAAAACGTGGTCGTGGGTCGTCTGATTCCGGCCGGTACCGGTCTGGCCTATCACAGCGAGCGCAAGCGTCGCCGTGATGCAGACAAGCCTCTGCGCGTAAGCGCAAGTGAAGTTGAAGCTGCACTGACCGAAGCGCTGAACTCCAGCGGTAACTGAGGTCTGCAGTAGATTGAGATAGGGCCCCGGCTTTTTCGCTCACGAATCAAGACGATTTTGTCGTGGTTCGTTGATCGGGGAGGCCGGGGCCTCGTCTTGACTGGGGGCAAGATCCTCTTTAGACTCTTGTACCCCTAAATTTGGTGGGGCTTGTGCCCTGCCATTTTGTTTATGTCGAAAGACAACAGTGGAGCTAGTAGATGGCAACTATCAACCAGCTGGTACGTCAGCCGCGTAAGCGTATCGTCGAGAAATCCGACGTGCCTGCGCTGCAGAACTGCCCGCAACGTCGTGGCGTGTGCACTCGCGTGTATACCACTACGCCGAAAAAACCTAACTCGGCACTGCGTAAAGTATGCCGCGTGCGTCTGACCAACGGTTTCGAGGTTTCCTCGTACATCGGTGGTGAAGGCCACAACCTGCAAGAGCACAGCGTGGTCCTGATCCGTGGCGGTCGTGTAAAAGACTTGCCAGGTGTTCGTTACCACACCGTTCGCGGCTCCCTGGATACTTCCGGCGTTAAAGGTCGTAACCAAGGTCGTTCGAAGTACGGTACCAAGCGTCCGAAGTAATCGGCCGTTTGCAGTTAATTATTTTATTGAGTCGATAAGAGTAAGGTCGGGCACGAGTCCTTTGGATCAACTGTCCCGAGCTAACCTGAAGACCGTTTGAGGGCTTATCATGCCAAGACGTCGCGTAGCAGCCAAACGTGAGATTCTGGACGATCCGAAATACGGAAGCCAGATCCTCGCCAAGTTCATGAACCACGTAATGGAAAGCGGCAAGAAAGCCGTTGCCGAACGTATCGTTTATGGTGCGCTGGACAAAGTTAAAGAACGCAAGAACAGCGATCCCCTGGAAATCTTCGAGAAAGCTCTCGACGCCATCGCTCCGCTGGTCGAAGTGAAGTCGCGCCGTGTAGGCGGTGCTACTTACCAGGTTCCGGTCGAAGTTCGTCCGTCCCGTCGTAACGCTCTGGCAATGCGCTGGTTGGTAGACTTCGCCCGTAAGCGCGGCGAGAAGTCTATGGCTCTGCGTTTGGCTGGCGAACTGCTGGACGCTGCCGAAGGCAAAGGTGCTGCAGTTAAGAAGCGTGAAGACGTACACCGTATGGCTGAAGCCAACAAGGCTTTCTCGCACTACCGCTTCTAATATCGGCATCATTCATTTTGCGAGGGCTTTATGGCTCGTACTACAGCAATCAACCGCTACCGTAACATTGGTATCTGTGCCCACGTTGACGCGGGCAAGACTACCACTACCGAGCGGATCCTGTTCTATACAGGTCTCAGCCACAAGATGGGTGAGGTGCATGACGGCGCTGCTACCACCGACTGGATGGTGCAGGAGCAGGAGCGGGGTATTACCATTACCTCCGCTGCTGTAACTACCTTCTGGAAAGGTTCGCGCGGCCAATTCGATAACTATCGTGTAAACGTTATCGATACCCCTGGTCACGTTGACTTCACCATTGAGGTAGAGCGCTCTCTGCGCGTACTCGACGGCGCGGTCGTTGTGTTCTGCGGTACTTCCGGCGTTGAGCCTCAGTCTGAAACCGTATGGCGTCAAGCCAACAAGTACGGCGTTCCGCGTGTTGTTTACGTGAACAAGATGGACCGTGCCGGTGCTAACTTCCTGCGCGTTGTCGGTCAGATCAAAAATCGCCTGGGTCACACTCCGGTTCCGGTTCAGCTGGCTATCGGCGCTGAAGATAACTTCGAAGGTCAGGTCGATCTGATCAAGATGAAGGCTATCTACTGGAACGACGACGACAAGGGTACTACCTATCGTGAGGAAGAAATTCCTGCCGATATGCTGGACCTGGCCAACGAGTGGCGCTCCAACATGGTTGAGGCTGCTGCCGAAGCCAACGAAGAGCTGATGAACAAGTACCTTGAAGAAGGTGACCTGACTCCCGAAGAGATCAAGGCCGGCCTGCGTGCGCGCACCTTGGCTAGCGAGATCGTTCCGGCTGTCTGTGGTTCTTCGTTCAAGAACAAGGGCGTTCCCCTGGTTCTCGACGCCGTTATCGACTTCCTGCCTGCTCCTACCGAGATCCCTGCGATCAAGGGCATCCATCCGGATCTCATCGAGAAGCCGAAGGATGAGCTGGTAGAGGCAGATTACGACGAGCGTCATGCAGACGACGCGGAGCCGTTCTCGGCTCTGGCATTCAAGATTGCGACTGACCCATTCGTTGGTACTCTGACTTTCGTGCGCGTTTACTCGGGCTTCCTGAGCTCGGGCGACTCCGTGATCAACTCGGTCAAGGGCAAGAAAGAGCGCGTTGGTCGTATGGTGCAGATGCACGCCAACCAGCGTGAAGAGATCAAGGAAGTACGTGCAGGCGACATCGCTGCCCTGATCGGCATGAAGGATGTCACCACTGGTGACACTCTGTGCGATCTCGACAAGCAGATCATTCTTGAGCGTATGGACTTCCCTGAGCCTGTGATTTCGGTGGCGGTAGAGCCGAAAACCAAGCAGGACCAGGAGAAGATGGGTATTGCGCTGGGCAAACTGGCTCAGGAAGACCCGTCGTTCCGCGTCAAGACCGACGAAGAGACTGGTCAGACCATCATCTCTGGTATGGGCGAGCTGCACCTGGACATCCTCGTTGACCGCATGAAGCGCGAGTTCAACGTCGAGGCCAACATCGGCAAGCCGCAGGTTTCGTACCGCGAGAAGATCAGCAAGAGCAACGTTGAGATTGAGGGCAAGTTCGTCCGTCAATCCGGTGGTCGTGGTCAGTTCGGTCACTGCTGGATCCGTTTCTCGGAGCCGGATGTCGATGCGAGCGGCAACATCACTGAAGGTCTGGTCTTCACCAACGAAGTTGTTGGTGGTGTGGTTCCTAAGGAATACATCCCGGCGATCCAGAAGGGTATCGAAGAGCAGATGAAGAACGGCGTCGTTGCCGGTTATCCGCTTATCGGCCTGAAGGCTACCGTGTTTGATGGTTCCTACCACGACGTCGACTCCAACGAGATGGCGTTCAAGGTGGCGGCCTCCATGGCGACCAAGCAGCTGGCCCAGAAGGGCGGCGGCGTTGTGCTCGAGCCGATCATGAAGGTTGAAGTAGTAACCCCAGAGGACTACATGGGTGACGTGATGGGTGACCTGAACCGTCGTCGTGGTCTGATTCAGGGTATGGATGACTCGGTGTCCGGCAAGGTTATCCGTGCTGAAGTGCCGCTGGGTGAAATGTTCGGTTATGCGACCGACGTTCGTTCCATGTCTCAGGGTCGCGCGAGCTACTCCATGGAATTCTCCAAATACGCCGAAGCTCCGTCGAACATCGTCGAAGCTCTCGTTAAAAAACAAGGCTGATTCAGTCTCCCCTTTAGGCTAGGAGTTAATTGTCGTGGCTAAAGAAAAATTTGAACGTAACAAACCGCACGTCAACGTTGGCACTATCGGTCACGTTGACCACGGTAAAACCACTCTGACCGCTGCTCTGACCCGCGTCTGCTCCGAAGTTTTCGGTTCGGCCAAGGTTGACTTCGACAAGATCGATAGCGCCCCGGAAGAAAAAGCTCGCGGTATCACCATCAACACCGCTCACGTTGAATACGATTCGTCCGTGCGTCACTACGCACACGTTGACTGCCCAGGTCACGCCGACTACGTAAAAAACATGATCACCGGTGCTGCCCAGATGGATGGCGCGATCCTGGTTTGCTCGGCCGCTGATGGTCCGATGCCGCAAACTCGTGAGCACATCCTGCTGTCCCGTCAGGTTGGCGTTCCGTACATCGTTGTCTTCCTGAACAAGGCTGACATGGTTGACGACGCTGAGCTGCTGGAACTGGTTGAGATGGAAGTGCGCGATCTGCTGAGCACTTACGACTTCCCAGGTGATGACACTCCAATCATCATCGGTTCGGCTCTGATGGCTCTGAACGGCCAAGACGACAACGAAATGGGTACCACCGCTGTTAAGCGTCTGGTAGAAACTCTGGATACCTACATCCCAGAGCCTGAGCGTGCCATCGACAAGCCGTTCCTGATGCCAATCGAAGACGTATTCTCGATCTCGGGTCGCGGTACTGTTGTGACTGGTCGTGTTGAGCGTGGCATCGTCCGTATTCAGGAAGAAGTTGAGATCGTTGGTCTGCGCGATACTCAGAAAACTACCTGCACCGGCGTTGAAATGTTCCGCAAGCTGCTCGACGAAGGTCGTGCTGGCGAGAACTGCGGCGTTCTGCTGCGTGGCACCAAGCGTGACGACGTGGAGCGTGGTCAGGTTCTGGTTAAGCCAGGTACCGTTAAGCCGCACACCAAGTTCACCGCAGAAGTTTACGTTCTGAGCAAGGAAGAAGGCGGTCGTCATACTCCGTTCTTCAAAGGCTACCGTCCACAGTTCTACTTCCGTACTACTGACGTGACCGGTAACTGCGAGCTGCCAGAAGGCGTTGAAATGGTAATGCCAGGCGACAACATCCAAATGGTTGTCACCCTGATCAAAACCATCGCGATGGAAGATGGTCTGCGTTTCGCTATCCGTGAAGGCGGTCGTACCGTCGGCGCTGGCGTCGTAGCCAAAGTCATCGAGTAATAGTCGATGATGTGAAAAAGCCCCCGCTTTGCGGGGGCTTTTTTATTGGGTTGACACCTATGGGGGCCGTCTATAGAATTGCGCCTCCTTTTAACGGGCGCATTGCGCCCGGTGGGAATAGCAGCCGGAGTCTGAAATCCAATGCAAAATCAGCAAATCCGTATCAGGTTGAAGGCTTTCGACCATCGCCTGATCGACCAATCCACCCAGGAAATCGTGGAAACCGCGAAACGTACTGGTGCTCAAGTGCGTGGTCCTATTCCACTGCCTACCCGTAAAGAGCGGTTCACCGTTCTGGTCTCTCCGCACGTCAACAAAGACGCGCGTGACCAGTACGAGATCCGTACTCATAAGCGTGTACTGGACATCGTCCAGCCAACGGATAAAACCGTTGATGCGCTGATGAAGCTTGATCTTGCGGCAGGTGTGGAAGTGCAGATCAGCCTCGGCTAAGACTTCGGTCTGGTCGTGTAACGCTCTGAAATGGGCGGCCATAGCGGGTGAAAGCCCCGTACACTCATGAGGTTTACAACATGACTATTGGTGTAGTCGGTCGTAAGTGCGGTATGACCCGCATTTTCACCGAAGAAGGTGTCTCCATTCCGGTCACGGTCATCGAGATCGAGCCGAATCGTGTCACCCAGTTCAAAACTGAAGAAACCGATGGCTATCGTGCAGTGCAAGTCACTGTCGGTGAGCGTCGTGCTTCGCGCGTGACTGCTGCTCAAGCAGGTCACTTCGCCAAAGCAAACGTTGCCGCTGGTCGTGGCGTCTGGGAATTCCGTCTTGAAGACGGCGAGTTCCAGGCTGGCGACCTGATCAACGCTGAACTCTTCGCTGCGGGCCAACTGGTAGATGTTACCGGTCAGTCCAAGGGTAAAGGCTTTGCCGGTACCATCAAGCGCTGGAACTTCCGCGGTCAGGACAACACCCACGGTAACTCCGTTTCCCACCGCGTCCCGGGCTCTATCGGCCAGTGCCAGACTCCTGGTCGTGTATTCAAGGGCAAAAAAATGTCCGGTCATATGGGCGCCGAGCGCGTGACCGTTCAGTCCCTGGAAGTAGTGCGCGTCGACGCTGAACGCAATCTGTTGCTGGTCAAGGGTGCCGTTCCTGGCGCTACTGGCGGTGATGTGGTTGTGCGTCCGGCTGCCAAGGCTCGCGGTTAAGGGGAAGCTGACATGCAACTAAATGTAAATGACGCTCAAGCGATCGAAGTTTCCGAACTGACTTTCGGTGGCGAATTCAACGAGACGCTGGTTCACCAAGCAGTCGTGGCCTACATGGCCGGCGGCCGTCAGGGCACCAAGCAACAGAAAACCCGTTCCGACGTAGCTGGTGGCGGTAAGCGCCCATGGCGTCAGAAGGGTACTGGTCGCGCTCGTGCCGGTACTATCCGTAGCCCAATCTGGCGTGGCGGCGGTACCACTTTCGCAGCTCGTCCACAGGATCACTCCCAGAAGCTGAACAAGAAGATGTATCGCGCAGCAATGCGTTCCATCCTTGCTGAGCTGGTGCGTACTGATCGTCTGGTCGTGGTTCAGGATTTCGCTGTTGAAACTCCAAAAACCAAAGATCTGCTGGGCAAGCTGAACAACATGAGTCTGACCGACGTTCTGATCGTGTCTGACGCTGTTGATCAGAACCTGTACCTGGCTGCTCGTAACCTGCCACACGTTGATGTTCGTGATGTGCAAGGTTCCGATCCAGTTAGTCTGATCGCATACGACAAGGTGTTGATCACTGTGTCGGCCGTGAAGAAATTCGAGGAGCTGCTGGGATGAACCAGGAACGCGTATTTAAAGTTCTGCTTGGCCCGCACGTTTCCGAGAAGGCTACGGTTCTGGCAGACAAGAAAGGCCAGTTCGTTTTCAAGGTTGCTACCGATGCAACCAAGCTGGAAATCAAGAAGGCCGTCGAAAGCCTGTTCAGCGTGAAAGTGGAGCGCGTTACTACCCTGAATGTTCTGGGTAAGAGCAAGCGTACCGCTCGCGGTCTGGGCAAGCGTAATGACTGGAAGAAGGCAGTTATCTCCCTTCAGCCAGGCCAAGATCTCGATTTCAGCAGCAGTGCTGAGTAAGGAAGGGGTGCATCATGGCAATCGTTAAATGCAAACCGACTTCCCCTGGCCGCCGTTTTGTGGTCAAGGTGGTCAACCAGGAGCTGCATAAAGGCGCTCCTCACGCACCGCTGATCGAGAAAAAATCGAAGTCTGGTGGTCGTAACAACAATGGCCGCATCACTACTCGTCACGTAGGTGGTGGTCATAAGCAGCATTACCGTCTGGTCGACTTCCGTCGCAACGACAAGGACGGCATCGCCGCCACTGTCGAGCGTATCGAATACGACCCAAACCGTACTGCTCACATCGCCCTGCTGTGCTACGCAGACGGCGAGCGTCGCTACATCATCGCACCTAAGGGTGTGAGTGCTGGCGACCAGCTGATCGCGGGTGCTCTGGCTCCAATCAAGCCAGGCAACTCCCTGCAGCTGCGCAACATTCCAGTGGGTAGCACCGTTCACGGCATCGAACTGAAGCCGGGCAAGGGTGCGCAAATCGCTCGTTCCGCTGGTGCTTCGGCTCAGTTGATCGCTCGCGAAGGTGTCTATGTGACCCTGCGTCTGCGCTCTGGTGAAATGCGTAAAGTACTGGCCGAGTGCCGTGCGACCCTGGGCGAAGTCTCGAACTCCGAGCACAGCCTGCGTTCGCTGGGTAAAGCTGGTGCCAAACGCTGGCGTGGCGTTCGCCCAACCGTTCGTGGTGTTGCCATGAACCCGGTTGACCACCCACATGGTGGTGGTGAAGGTCGTACCTCTGGTGGTCGTCATCCGGTATCGCCATGGGGCTTCCCGACTAAGGGCGCGAAGACTCGTGGTAATAAGCGTACCGACAAAATGATCGTCCGTCGTCGCAAGTAAATAGAGGGATACGACAGTGCCACGTTCTCTGAAAAAAGGTCCTTTTATTGATCTTCACCTACTGAAGAAGATCGAAGTGGCGGCGGAAAAGAACGATCGCAAACCAGTTAAGACCTGGTCGCGCCGTTCCATGATCCTGCCACAAATGGTCGGTCTGACCATTGCTGTGCATAACGGTCGTCAACATGTTCCAGTTCTCGTGAACGAAGACATGGTCGGCCACAAACTGGGCGAGTTCGCCGGTACCCGTACATATCGCGGGCACGTGGCTGACAAGAAAGCCAAGCGTTAAGGGGTAAGGAACGATGGAAGTAGCCGCTAAGTTGTCGGGCGCTCGAATCTCCGCCCAGAAAGCCCGCTTGGTCGCCGACCAGATCCGCGGGAAGAAGGTGGGCGAAGCGCTCAACCTGTTGGCTTTCAGCAGTAAGAAAGCCGCCGAGATCATGAAGAAAGTGCTGGAGTCGGCCGTAGCCAACGCCGAGCATAACGAAGGCGCAGACGTTGATGACCTTAAGGTCTCCACCGTTTTCGTCAACGAAGGGCGTTCGCTGAAGCGCATCATGCCACGTGCCAAAGGCCGTGCTGATCGCATCGTCAAGCGGTCTTGCCATATCACTGTCAAGGTTGCTGACAAGTAACGGAGTCGAAGAGATGGGTCAGAAAGTACATCCCATTGGCATTCGCCTGGGAATCGTCAAGGAGCACACCTCCGTCTGGTACGCAGACGGTCGGACTTATGCGGACTATTTGCTCGCAGATCTGAATGTGCGTGAGTACCTCCAAGACAAACTAAAAAGCGCGTCCGTAAGCCGTATCGATATCCATCGTCCGGCTCAAACTGCACGCATCACCATCCACACCGCTCGTCCCGGCATCGTGATCGGCAAGAAAGGTGAAGATGTTGAAAAACTGCGTCAGGACCTGACCAAGCAAATGGGTGTGCCTGTGCACATCAATATCGAAGAGATCCGCAAGCCGGAGCTCGACGGTATGCTGGTTGCCCAGAGCGTAGCTCAGCAGCTGGAGCGTCGTGTAATGTTCCGCCGCGCTATGAAGCGCGCAGTACAGAACGCCATGCGCATTGGTGCCAAAGGCATCAAAATCCAAGTGAGCGGTCGTCTCGGCGGTGCTGAAATCGCACGTACTGAATGGTATCGCGAAGGTCGTGTGCCACTGCACACCCTGCGTGCCGATATCGACTATGCCACCTACGAAGCTCACACCACTTACGGTGTGATCGGTGTAAAGGTTTGGATCTTCAAAGGCGAAGTAATTGGTGGTCGCCAAGAAGAGCTGAAGCCGCAAGCACCTGCGCCTCGTAAAAAAGCTGCTAAGTAAGGGGTACGCCAAATGTTGCAACCAAAGCGTACGAAGTTCCGCAAGCAAATGACCGGCCACAACCGTGGTCTGGCATTGCGCGGTAGCAAAGTCAGCTTCGGCGAGTTCGCGTTGAAGTCTGTTGCTCGTGGTCGTCTCACCGCTCGTCAGATCGAGTCGGCACGTCGTGCTCTGACCCGTCACGTAAAACGTGGCGGCAAGATCTGGATCCGTGTATTCCCGGACAAGCCTATTTCCAAAAAACCACTCGAAGTTCGGATGGGTAAAGGTAAGGGTAACGTCGAATACTGGGTTGCCCAGATTCAGCCAGGCAAAGTCCTGTATGAAATCGAGGGTGTTTCTGAAGAGCTGGCGCGTGAGGCTTTCGCCCTGGCTGCTGCAAAGCTGCCGCTCGCCACCTCCTTTGTTAAACGGACGGTGATGTGATGAAAGCGAATGAACTTCGTGAAAAATCCGCACAGCAGCTGAACGAGCAACTGCTCGGCCTGCTGCGCGACCAGTTCAATCTGCGTATGCAGAAGGCAACTGGCCAGTTGGGGCAGTCTCATCTGCTCTCGCAAGTTAAGCGTGACATCGCTCGCGTGAAGACTGTGCTCAACCAGCAGGCAGGTAAGTAATCATGGCTGAAGCCGAAAAAACTGTCCGTACGCTGACTGGCCGTGTTGTCAGCGACAAGATGGACAAGACCATCACCGTTCTGATCGAGCGTCGCGTTAAGCACCCTATCTACGGTAAATACGTTAAGCGTTCGACTAAGCTGCACGCGCACGACGAAACCAATCAGTGCCACATCGGCGACAAAGTCACTATTCGTGAAACTCGTCCGATGGCCAAGACCAAGTCTTGGGCTCTGGTTGATGTTCTCGAACGCGCTGTGGAAGTCTAAGGGCTAAGGGTCGGAGAAATTATATGATTCAGACTCAATCCATGCTCGATGTGGCCGATAACAGCGGCGCTCGCCGCGTTATGTGCATCAAGGTGCTGGGTGGCTCCCATCGTCGTTACGCTGGTATCGGTGACATCATCAAAGTTACCGTCAAGGAAGCAATTCCTCGCGGTAAGGTGAAGAAAGGTCAAGTGATGACTGCTGTTGTAGTCCGCACTCGCCATGGTGTTCGTCGCGCTGACGGCTCCATTATCCGCTTTGATGGCAACGCTGCTGTTCTGCTGAACAACAAGCAAGAGCCGATCGGCACCCGTATCTTTGGGCCAGTGACCCGTGAACTTCGTACTGAGAAGTTCATGAAGATCGTCTCGCTCGCCCCAGAAGTGCTGTAAGGAGATCCGACATGCAAAAGATTCGTCGTGACGACGAGATCATCGTGATCGCCGGCAAAGACAAGGGTAAGCGCGGTAAGGTGCTTAAGGTTCTCGCTGACAACCGTCTGGTTGTTGGTGGTTTGAACCTGGTTAAGCGTCATACCAAGCCTAACCCGATGTCGGGCGTACAGGGCGGTATCGTCGAGAAAGAAGCGCCACTGCACGCTTCCAACGTCGCCATTTTCAACGGCGAAACCAACAAGGCTGACCGCGTTGGTTTCAAAGTAGAAGACGGCAAGAAAATTCGTGTCTTCAAGTCGACCCAAAAAGCGGTTGATGCTTGAACACTGCTAGGTAGAAGACCATGGCACGACTACAAGAGATTTACCGGAAGGAAATCGCTCCGAAACTTAAGGACGAACTTAAGCTTTCGAACGTGATGGAAGTTCCGCGCGTTACCAAAATCACCCTGAACATGGGTCTGGGCGAAGCGATCGGCGACAAAAAAGTCATCGAGCACGCTGTTGCTGACCTGGAAAAGATCACCGGCCAGAAAGTCGTTGTGACCTACGCTCGGAAATCCATCGCTGGCTTTAAAGTCCGTGAAGGTTGGCCGATCGGTGTCAAGGTGACCCTGCGCCGTGAGCGTATGTACGAATTCCTGGATCGTCTGCTGTCGATCTCCCTGCCTCGGGTTCGCGACTTCCGCGGCCTGAATGCCAAGTCCTTCGATGGTCGTGGTAACTACAGCATGGGCGTGAAAGAGCAGATCATCTTCCCGGAAATCGACTACGACAAGATCGATGCTCTCCGCGGTCTGGACATCACCCTGACCACCACTGCCAAGAACGATGATGAAGGCCGCGCTCTGCTGCGTGCTTTCAAATTCCCGTTCCGCAACTGATTGGAGTAGGAAAATGGCCAAGAAGAGCATGAAAAACCGTGAGCTGAAGCGTCAGCTCACTGTTGCCAAGTACGCCACCAAGCGTGCAGCGCTGAAAGCTATCATCGTCGATCTGAACGCAAGTCCAGAAGCGCGTTGGGAAGCTACCGTAGCTCTGCAGAAGCAGCCACGTGACGCAAGCGCTTCGCGCATGCGTAACCGCTGCCGCCTGACTGGTCGTCCGCATGGCGTTTACCGCAAGTTCGGCCTTGGCCGTAACAAGCTGCGTGAAGCTGCAATGCGTGGTGACGTACCAGGTCTGGTTAAAGCCAGCTGGTAATAGCTATCAAAGTCGCGGCGTTCAGGGTTGCAAGATCCTGACCGCCGGTGGCCTTGAACATGAATCAAGCCCCTTTTGGGGCTTGATTCATTTCTGGGGTGTGTCTAGAATGACCGGCTCGCCTGAGCCCGTGTTTTTTGCCCGGAATTTCTCAGCGACAAGCTGTAGCCGTAAGGCTTATTTTTTTTGTATCAGGAGCGTCTAGCCCATGAGTATGCAGGACCCGTTAGCGGACATGCTAACTCGAATCCGTAATGCCCAGATGGCTGAAAAGTCCGTCGTAAGCATGCCGTCTTCCACGCTGAAGGTGGCTGTAGCAAAAGTCCTGAAGGACGAAGGTTACATCGCGGGTTATCAGATCAGCAGCGAAACCAAACCACTGCTGTCCATCGAGCTGAAATACTTCGAAGGCCGTCCGGTCATCGAGGAAGTGAAGCGCGTTAGCCGTCCAGGCCTGCGTCAGTACAAGTCCGTTGAAGATCTGCCGAAAGTTCGTGGCGGTCTCGGCGTGTCTATCGTCTCCACCAACAAAGGTGTGATGACTGATCGTGCTGCGCGCGCTGCCGGTGTCGGCGGCGAAGTTCTTTGCACTGTGTTCTAAGGGGGGATAAGCATGTCTCGCGTCGCTAAGAACCCCGTTAAGCTGCCAGCTGGTGTCGAAGTTAAATTCGCCGGCCAACAGCTTTCGGTGAAGGGTGCCAAGGGCACTCTCGAACTGAACGTACACTCGTCCGTTGAAATTGTTCAGGAAGCTGGTGAGCTGCGTTTCGCTGCTCGCAACGGCGACCAACAAACTCGCGCAATGGCCGGTACCACTCGTGCGTTGGTAAACAACATGGTCCAGGGCGTAAGCCAAGGCTTCGAGCGCAAGCTCCAGCTGGTCGGTGTTGGTTACAAAGCGCAAGCAAAAGGCACAGTGCTGAACCTGGCCCTTGGCTTCTCGCACCCAGTGGACTACGAACTGCCGGAAGGCATCACCGCTGAGACTCCTAGCCAGACCGATATCCTGATCAAGGGCATCGACAAGCAGCTGGTAGGTCAAGTGGCCGCTGAGATCCGCGACTTCCGTCCACCAGAGCCTTACAAAGGTAAAGGTGTGCGCTACGCGGACGAAGTCGTCCGTCGTAAAGAAGCCAAGAAGAAGTAGGGCATAGCAAATGACCGACAAAAAAGTTACTCGACTGCGTCGCGCTCGCAAAGCACGCCTGAAAATGCACGAACTCGAAGTCGTGCGTCTCTGCGTGTTCCGCTCTTCGCAGCACATCTACGCCCAGGTCATTTCGGCCGACGGCAACAAAGTCCTGGCAAGTGCCTCGACTTTGGATAAAGAACTGCGTGATGGCGCCACTGGCAACATCGACGCGGCCACTAAGGTTGGCCAGCTGGTCGCTACGCGTGCAAAAGCCGCTGGCGTCTCGCAGGTGGCTTTCGACCGCTCTGGCTTCAAGTACCACGGTCGCGTCAAGGCGCTGGCTGATGCTGCTCGTGAAGCTGGGCTGGAGTTCTAAGTTATGTCAAATAACGACCAAAAGCGCGACGAAGGCTACATTGAGAAGCTGGTTCAAGTTAACCGTGTAGCCAAAACCGTAAAAGGCGGCCGTATCTTCACTTTCACCGCGTTGACCGTGGTTGGTGATGGTAAAGGTCGCGTTGGCTTCGGCCGTGGCAAGTCGCGTGAAGTGCCTGCTGCGATCCAGAAGGCAATGGAAGCTGCTCGCCGCAACATGATCCAGGTTGATCTGAACGGCACCACTCTGCAGTACGCAATGAAGTCCGCTCACGGCGCTTCCAAGGTGTACATGCAGCCTGCTTCTGAAGGTACCGGTATCATCGCTGGCGGCGCTATGCGCGCTGTTCTCGAAGTTGCTGGCGTTCAGAACGTTCTGGCCAAGTGCTACGGCTCGACTAACCCAGTAAACGTGGTTCACGCCACTTTCAAGGGTTTGAAAGCAATGCAGTCCCCTGAATCCATTGCCGCCAAGCGTGGCAAAAGTGTCCAGGAGATCATCTGATCATGGCTACCGTTAAAGTAACGCTGATCAAAAGCATGACCGGCCGCATCCCTAACCACAAACTGTGCGTTAAGGGTCTGGGTCTGCGTCGCATCGGTCACACTGTAGAAGTCCAAGATACTCCCGAGAACCGTGGGATGATCAACAAGGCTTACTACATGCTGCGTGTCGAGGGTTAATCGATGAAACTCAATGATCTGAGTCCAGCGCCGGGTTCCCGTCGCGAAAAGCATCGTCCGGGCCGTGGTATCGGTAGTGGTTTGGGTAAGACTGGTGGCCGTGGTCACAAAGGTCAGACCTCTCGCTCCGGTGGCACCATTGCTCCAGGCTTTGAAGGCGGTCAACAGCCGCTGCATCGTCGCCTGCCGAAGTTCGGTTTCGTATCCCTGAAGGCCATGGATCGCGCAGAAGTGCGTCTGTCCGAGCTGGCTAAAGTGGAAGGCGACATCGTTACCGTGCAGTCCCTGAAAGATGCCAACGTGATTAACCAGAACGTACAGCGTGTGAAAATCATGCTGTCCGGCGAAGTTACTCGCGCTGTGACCATCAAGGGTATCGCCGCCACCAAAGGTGCGCGTGCGGCTATCGAAGCAGCTGGCGGCAAGTTCGAGGAATAAATGGCTAAGCAAGGTGCTCTCTCTGCGCTCGGCAAAGGCGGTATGTCTGAACTCTGGGCTCGTCTGCGTTTTCTGTTCCTGGCGATTATCGTCTACCGAATAGGCGCACACATCCCGGTTCCAGGTATCAACCCTGACCGACTCGCAGACCTGTTTCGACAGAATGAGGGGACCATTCTTAGCTTGTTCAACATGTTTTCCGGCGGCGCGCTGGAGCGGATGAGCATCTTTGCGCTGGGGATCATGCCGTACATCTCGGCATCGATCATCATGCAGCTGATGACAGCCGTCAGCCCGCAGCTGGAACAGTTGAAGAAGGAAGGTGAAGCTGGCCGTCGCAAGATCAGCCAGTACACCCGCTACGGCACTGTCGTCCTAGCTCTTGTTCAGGCCATCGGCATGTCCGTCGGCCTGGCAGGGCAGGGCGTTGCGTTCACTGGTGACTTTGGCTTCCATTTCGTCGCGGTATCCACTTTTGTGGCTGGCGCGATGTTCATGATGTGGCTGGGTGAGCAGATTACTGAGCGTGGTGTTGGCAACGGTATCTCGATGTTGATTTTCGCAGGTATCGTCGCCGGTCTTCCGAGAGCAATCGGGCAGTCTTTCGAGTCTGCACGTCAGGGTGATATCAACATTTTCGCTCTGGTTGCCATCGGTTTGCTGGCAGTAGCGATTATCGGTTTTGTGGTGTTCATCGAGCGTGGTCAGCGTCGTATTGCTGTTCACTACGCCAAGCGTCAGCAGGGCCGTAAGGTGTTTGCTGCGCAGACTAGCCACTTGCCGCTGAAAGTGAATATGGCCGGTGTTATTCCTGCTATTTTCGCGAGCAGCATTTTGCTGTTTCCGGCTTCGTTGGGTGCCTGGTTCGGTCAGTCTGAAGGTATGGGCTGGTTGCAGGACATCTCGCAGTCGATCGCTCCTGGTCAGCCGTTGAATATTCTGCTGTTTAGTGCAGGGATTATTTTCTTCTGCTTCTTCTATACGGCGTTGATGTTCAATCCGAAAGACGTAGCGGAAAACCTGAAGAAGTCCGGTGCCTTTATTCCGGGCATCCGTCCAGGTGAGCAGTCTGCGCGCTACATTGATGGCGTTCTGACTCGCTTGACCATGTTCGGTGCTCTATATATGACGGCCGTCTGCCTGTTGCCACAGTTCCTGGTGGTTGCAGCAAACGTTCCGTTCTACCTTGGCGGGACCTCGTTGCTGATCGTGGTCGTGGTTGTTATGGACTTTATGTCGCAAGTACAATCGCACCTCGTTTCGCACCAGTACGAATCCCTGATGAAGAAAGCCAACCTGAAGGGTTACGGCAGCGGCATGCTGCGCTGACCCATAAGGTTCGAGGAGTTGGTGATGAAAGTTCGTGCATCGGTGAAAAAGCTGTGCCGTAACTGCAAGATTATTCGCCGCGAAGGTGTTGTTCGAGTAATTTGCAGCGCGGAACCGCGTCACAAACAGCGCCAAGGCTGAGTGTGATTGTGCTTCAAGCCCGGTAGCTAGTGCGCTGCCGGGTTGATTATTTGTTATTACAGCGATATTATCTCGCGCCCTATTTCTTGGCTTCCGGGGCGTAGGTAGCTGTCAATTGGAGTCCCACTGAATGGCCCGTATTGCAGGCGTTAACATTCCAGATAACAAGCATACTGTTATCTCGCTGACCTACATCTATGGTGTTGGTCGCACGACTGCGCAGAAAATCTGTGCAGAGACTGGGGTCAACCCAGCCGCAAAGATCAAAGATCTGAGCGACGAGCAAATTGAACAGCTGCGTGGCGAAGTGGCGAAGTTCACCACTGAAGGTGACCTGCGTCGCGAAATCAACATGAAAATCAAACGCTTGATGGATCTGGGCTGCTACCGCGGTCTGCGCCATCGTCGTGGTCTGCCAGTACGCGGTCAGCGTACCAAGACCAACGCGCGTACTCGCAAAGGTCCGCGTAAGCCGATCCGCAAGTAATCGCACCAGCGAATCGACAGGAATTTAGTCATGGCAAAACCTGCTGCTCGTCCTCGTAAAAAGATTAAAAAGACAGTGGTTGATGGCATCGCCCACATCCACGCGTCTTTCAACAACACCATCGTGACCATCACCGACCGTCAAGGTAACGCTCTTTCCTGGGCTACCTCCGGTGGTTCGGGTTTCCGCGGTTCCCGCAAGTCCACCCCGTTCGCTGCTCAAGTAGCTGCTGAACGTGCTGGTCAAGCTGCGCTGGAATATGGCCTGAAAAACCTTGACGTTAACGTCAAGGGCCCAGGTCCAGGTCGTGAATCCGCAGTCCGCGCTTTGAACGGCTGTGGCTACAAGATCGCCAGCATCACCGACGTGACGCCAATCCCGCACAACGGGTGCCGTCCGCCGAAGAAGCGCCGCGTGTAATCCAGGAGATTGTAAAGAATGGCTCGTTACATTGGTCCAAAATGCAAACTGGCTCGTCGCGAAGGCACCGATCTCTTCCTGAAGAGCGGCGTGCGCGCTATCGAATCCAAGTGCAACATCGAAGCAGCACCTGGTATCCACGGCCAGCGCCGCGGTCGCCAGTCCGACTACGGCACCCAACTGCGTGAAAAGCAGAAGGTCCGTCGTATCTACGGCGTTCTCGAGCGTCAATTCAGCGGCTACTACAAAGAAGCAGCTGGCAAGAAAGGCGCAACCGGTGAAAACCTGCTGCAACTGCTCGAATGCCGTCTGGACAACGTTGTATACCGTATGGGCTTCGGTTCGACTCGTGCCGAATCCCGTCAGCTGGTATCGCACAAGTCGATCAGCGTAAACGGTCAGACCGTTAACGTACCGTCCTACCAGGTTCGTGCTGGTGACGTGGTTGCTGTTCGCGAGAAAGCAAAAAACCAACTTCGCATTGTCCAAGCTCTCGATCTGTGTGCCCAACGTGGCCGCGTAGAATGGGTAGAAGTAGACACTGAGAAGAAGTCGGGCGTTTTCAAGAACGTTCCTGCTCGCAGTGATCTGTCCGCCGACATCAACGAAAGCCTGATTGTCGAGCTCTACTCCAAGTAAGGGCTAGAAAATAGGTGCATCCATGCAGATTTCGGTAAATGAGTTCCTGACACCCCGCCATATTGATGTGCAGGTTGTCAGTCCAACCCGCGCCAAGATCACCCTCGAGCCTCTCGAGCGTGGTTTTGGCCACACCCTGGGCAACGCGCTGCGCCGCATCCTGTTGTCCTCAATGCCCGGCTGTGCAGTAGTCGAGGCCGAGATTGACGGTGTGCTCCACGAGTACAGCGCCATCGAAGGTGTACAGGAAGACGTAATTGAAATCCTGTTGAACCTTAAAGGTCTGGCTATCAAGCTGCACGGCCGTGACGAAGTTACGCTGACCTTGTCGAAGAAGGGTTCGGGGGTGGTTACCGCTGCCGATATTCAGCTGGATCATGATGTCGAGATCGTTAACCCCGATCACGTAATCGCTAACCTGGCGTCTAACGGCGCCCTGAACATGAAGCTCGTTGTAGCTCGTGGTCGTGGTTATGAACCGGCAGACTCGCGTCAGAGCGATGAAGACGAAAGCCGCAGCATCGGTCGCTTGCAGCTCGACTCTTCGTTCAGCCCGGTTCGCCGTATCGCATACGTGGTGGAAAACGCCCGTGTCGAACAGCGTACCAACCTGGACAAGCTGGTTATTGATCTGGAAACCAACGGTACTCTGGATCCTGAAGAGGCTATCCGCCGCGCTGCAACCATCCTGCAACAGCAGTTGGCTGCGTTCGTCGACCTCAAGGGTGACAGTGAGCCAGTGGTAATCGAGCAGGAAGACGAGATCGATCCGATCCTGCTTCGCCCGGTTGACGATCTGGAACTGACTGTACGTTCGGCTAACTGCCTTAAGGCGGAAAACATTTACTACATCGGCGACCTGATTCAGCGTACCGAAGTAGAACTGTTGAAGACTCCGAACCTGGGCAAGAAATCCTTGACCGAAATCAAGGACGTTCTGGCCTCCCGCGGTCTGTCCCTCGGCATGCGCCTCGACAACTGGCCGCCTGCAAGTCTTAAGAAGGACGACAAGGCGACTGCCTGATCGTCGTAATCACCGAACGTTGTGTTTGGTAAGGAATGAACCATGCGTCATCGTAAAAGTGGTCGTCACCTGAGCCGCACCAGCTCGCACCGCAAGGCCATGTTCCAAAACATGGCGGTGTCGCTGTTCGAGCACGAGCTGATCAAAACTACACTGCCGAAAGCTAAAGAACTGCGCCGCGTTGCTGAGCCGCTGATCACTTTGGCCAAGACAGACAGCCTGGCTAACCGCCGTCTGGCTTTCGACCGTACTCGTTCGAAAGCTATCGTTGGTAAGCTCTTCAACGACCTGGGCAAGCGTTACGCTACCCGTGAGGGTGGCTACCTGCGTATCCTCAAGTGCGGTTTCCGCGCTGGCGACAACGCGCCTATGGCGTACGTCGAGTTGGTTGATCGTGCTGTCGGCGGTGAAGCTGTATCCGCTGAATAAGACGTCAAATACAAAGAACCGGGCCTAGTGCCCGGTTTTTTGTTTTTGGTTCATTAGAAGTTTTCTATCGATAGCAATCATTTAATGAATTTGATGGTGTCATGTTAATGGTCAATACTCCTCGTCAGCCGATTAGCCGGCAGTTCCAAGACTGACAGAGGAAGATTGAGCATGAGCCAGAACAAAACGCTTACCACCGCCAGTGGCGCTCCAGTCGCCGACAACCAGAATTCTCGTTCCGCCGGCCCTCGCGGCCCGCTGCTGCTCGACGATTTTCATCTGATCGAGATGCTCGCCCACTTCAACCGTGAAAACATTCCTGAGCGCCGTGTGCATGCCAAAGGCTCGGGAGCCTACGGCACTTTTACCGTTACCCGGGATATCACCCAGTATACCAGCGCCAAGCTTTTCGAGTCCGTGGGTAAGCAAACCCCGACCTTCCTGCGCTTCTCGACCGTGGGTGGCGAACGTGGCTCAGCCGATACCGAGCGCGATCCGCGGGGTTTTGCCCTGAAGTTCTATACCGAAGAAGGTAACTGGGACATCGTTGGCAACAACACGCCGATCTTCTTTATTCGCGACCCTCTGAAGTTTCCCGATTTTATCCACACCCAGAAACGCCTGCCGCAGAGCAACCTGAAGAGCGGGCAGGCGATGTGGGACTTCTGGTCGCACTCCCCTGAGGCGCTGCACCAGGTCACTATCCTGTTCTCGGATCGCGGGATCCCGGATGGCTATCGTCATATGCACGGCTTTGGCAGCCACACCTACAGTCTGATCAGCGCCAAGGGCGAGCGTCACTGGGTGAAATGGCACTACAAGACCAAGCAAGGCATCAAGAACCTGGCGCCGGCCGAGGCTGCACGCTTGGCCGGTACTGACCCGGACTATGCCCAGCGCGACCTTTTTAATGCGATCGAACGCGGCGACTTCCCGAAGTGGCGCGTGTGCATTCAGATCATGACTGAGGCTGAGGCGGCGGCGCACTACGAGAACCCGTTCGACGTGACCAAGACCTGGTCGCAGAAAGAGTTTCCGTTGATCGAGGTCGGTGAGCTGGAGTTGAACCGTAATCCGCTCAACTATTTCGCCGAAGTCGAGCAGGCGGCCTTTGGTCCGAGCAACATGGTTCCGGGCGTGGGCCTGTCACCGGACCGCATGCTGCAAGGTCGTGTATTCGCCTACGCTGATGCTCACCGCTACCGTGTGGGCACCAACCACCAGCAACTGCCGGTGAACGCCCCGCGTAGCCTGGTGAACAGCTACCAGCGCGACGGTGCCATGGCGTTTGGCAGCAACGGCGGTGCGGCGCCAAACTACGAGCCGAACAGCTACGCCGACGCGCCGAAGCAGGCTCCTCGCTATGCCGAGCCGGCCCTGGCGCTCAGCGGTGCGGCCGATCGTTACGATCACCGTGAAGACACCGACTACTACAGCCATGCAGGCGCCCTGTTCCGCCTGATGAACGATCAGCAGAAAGCGCTGTTGATCGACAACATTGCCGGTGCGATGGCGGGCGTCAGTGCGGATGTGGTTCAGCGTCAGTTGCAGCATTTCTTCAAGGCCGACCCGGCTTATGGAGAAGGAGTCGCAAAGGCGTTGGGCGTACAGCTTAACTAAGTCTAAACGAGAAGCAGAACCGCCCTCATTTGGGCGGTTTTTGCGTTTTTTCGGCTACTTTTCTCTGAAAATCTTCACTTTGTTAGCGTTTTTCAAGTGACCTGCAAGTCAGCATGGTTCAAAATACAGACTTTCAAGCAGGGAGATGTAGGGCGATGCAAGGTCACCCGGACGTAATCGATTACCTCAACACGTTGCTGACGGGCGAACTGGCGGCGCGTGACCAATATTTCATCCACTCGCGTATGTATGAGGACTGGGGCTTCAGCAAGCTCTACGAACGCATCAATCACGAGATGGAGGAAGAGGCGCAACACGCCGATGCATTGATGCGCCGCATCCTGATGCTCGAAGGAACGCCACGCATGCGCCCTGACGATCTGGATATCGGTACCACGGTGCCGGACATGTTCGCCGCCGACCTGCGCTTGGAGTACAAGGTTCGCGCTGCCCTGTGTAAGGGCATCGAGCTTTGCGAGAAGCACAAGGACTATGTCAGCCGCGACATGCTGCGGGTGCAGTTGGCCGATACCGAAGAAGATCACACCTACTGGCTGGAAAAACAGCTGGGTCTGATCAAGTCGATCGGTCTGGAAAACTACCTGCAATCGCAGTTCTGATAGGTTAAGCGCGTCTCGCTGGGTCGCCGCAGGAGCGAGCTTGCTCGCGATAGCGGTTCCAGGAGCGCAAAAAAAGCCCCCGCCATTGTGAAATGGCGGGGGCTTTTTCATAGGGCTCAGGCCCGGTCGCGGGTCAGCAGTGGCTTGAGGTAGTAGCCAGTGTGGGATTGCGGCATTTCCGCCAGTTGCTCCGGCGTACCCACGGCAATGATCTGCCCGCCCTTGGAGCCGCCTTCAGGGCCAAGGTCCACGAGCCAGTCGGCGGTCTTGATCACGTCCAGGTTGTGCTCGATCACCACCACGGTGTTGCCGTGGTCGCGCAGGCGATGCAAGACGTCCAGCAGTTGCTGGATGTCGGCGAAGTGCAGACCGGTGGTCGGTTCGTCGAGGATGTAGAGGGTCTTGCCGGTATCACGCTTGGACAGCTCGCGAGACAGTTTGACCCGCTGCGCCTCGCCGCCGGACAAGGTGGTCGCCGACTGTCCCAGCTTGATATAGGAAAGCCCTACGTCCATCAGCGTCTGCAGCTTGCGCGCCAGTGCCGGCACCGGGTCGAAGAACTCGCGCGCTTCCTCGATGGTCATTTCCAGGACTTCGTGG
>NZ_MSCT01000020.1 GCF_001921865.1 Pseudomonas chlororaphis | reverse complement strand
TCTGATCGATGTCTACCACCTTGTCCAGGTGTTGCAGGCCATTGATGCTGTCGTGCGCGGCGGCTTCCAGGGTGGTCGCGCCGTTCAGGGCGGTGGCGCTGAGCGGGAACAGGGTGTTGTTGATCAGTGTCGATTTGCCTGAGCCGGAGACTCCGGTCACGCAGGTCAGCAGGCCGATCGGAATCTCCAGGTCGACGTTGCGTAGGTTGTTGCCCCGGGCACCCTTGAGGGACAGCGAGAGCTTCTTGTTGCGTGGCGTGCGCTTGGCCGGCACGGCGATCTTCACGCGTCCGGAGAGGTACTTGCCGGTCAGCGAGTCAGGATGGGACATCACTTCGTCTGGAGTCCCTTCGGCGACGATCTGCCCGCCATGCACGCCGGCGCCCGGGCCGATGTCCACAACATAGTCGGCCAGGCGAATGGCGTCCTCGTCGTGTTCGACCACGATCACTGTGTTGCCGATATCCCGCAGGTGTTTCAGGGTGCCCAGCAGGCGATCGTTGTCGCGCTGGTGCAGGCCGATGGACGGTTCGTCGAGGATGTACATCACGCCGACGAGGCCGGCGCCTATCTGGCTGGCCAGGCGAATACGCTGGGCTTCACCGCCGGACAGGGTGTCGGCGCTGCGGTCCAGGGTCAGGTAGTCGAGGCCGACATTGACCAGGAATTGCAGGCGTTCGCGGATTTCCTTGAGGATCTTGTCGGCGATCTCGCCACGGCGTCCAGTCAGCGACAGGGTGCCGAAGTAGTCGGTGGCGTCGCCGATCGGCAGGCTGGTGACAGCCGGCAGGGTTTTCTCGCCGACCCACACATGGCGCGCTTCGCGACGCAGACGGGTGCCGCGGCAATCCGGGCATGGCTGGGTGCTGAGAAACTTGGCCAGCTCCTCGCGCACGGTGGCCGACTCGGTCTCGCGGTAGCGCCGCTCCAGGTTCGGCACTATGCCTTCGAACGGGTGCGAACGTTTGACGATATCACCCCGATCGTTGAGGTATTTGAAGTCGACGTTCTGTGTGCCGCTGCCGTTGAGGATGACTTTCTGCTGGTCGGCGGGCAGCTGGTTGAACGGCACTTCCAGGCTGAAGCCGTAGTGCGCGGCCAGTGAGCCGAGCATTTGGAAGTAATAGACGTTGCGCCGGTCCCAGCCACGAATCGCCCCTTCGGCGAGGGTCAGTTCGCCATTGACCAGGCGCTTGATGTCGAAGAACTGCTTGACCCCCAGGCCGTCGCAGGTCGGGCAGGCACCGGCCGGATTGTTGAAGGAGAACAGCTTGGGTTCCAGCTCGCTGATCGCATGGCCGCAGATCGGGCAGGCGAAGCGCGCGGAGAAGATCATCTCTTCGCCGGGTTCGTCGTCCATCGGTGCCACCAGGGCAATGCCGTCGGCCAGCTTCAGCGCGGTCTCGAACGACTCGGCCAGACGCTGCTGCAGGTCGGCGCGCACTTTGAAGCGGTCGACTACCACATCGATCGAGTGCTTCTTCTGTTTATCCAGCTTCGGCAGTTCATCCAGCTCGTAGAGCTTGCCGTTGATCCGGGCGCGGACGAAGCCCTGGGCACGCAGTTCCTCGAAGACCGACAGGTGCTCGCCCTTGCGTTCGCGAATCACCGGCGCCAGCAGCATCAGCTTGCTGCCTTCGGGCTGGGCCAGTACCAGGTCAACCATCTGGCTGACGGTCTGGGCTTCCAGGGGAATGTCGTGGTCCGGGCAACGAGGCGTACCGACGCGCGCATAGAGCAGGCGCAGGTAGTCGTAGATCTCGGTGATGGTGCCCACGGTGGAACGCGGGTTGTGGGAGGTGGATTTCTGTTCGATGGAAATCGCCGGCGACAAGCCTTCGATGGTGTCGACGTCGGGTTTTTCCATCATCGACAGGAACTGCCGGGCATAAGCCGACAGCGATTCGACGTACCGCCTCTGGCCTTCGGCGTATAGCGTGTCGAACGCCAGGGAGGATTTGCCGGAGCCCGACAGGCCGGTGATGACGATCAGTTTGTCCCGTGGCAGGGTCAGGTCGATGTTCTTCAGGTTGTGGGTCCGGGCCCCACGAATCAGGATCTTGTCCAAAGTGGCCTCGCTCGGCGGGCGTCGAAAACGTAGGAGTATAAAGGCAAATACTGGATGGATGCACACTATCAAATCGCGACCGGACAGGCGCAGATGAAACCTGCGCGGCAAAGCGTCGCCATATACCCCGTCAATCGATCCGACTGGTAGAATCGCCGCCGGTTCACACGAGGTTTTTCCATGCACGATCCCCACAGCGAACGCATGAGTGGCGCCGAGACCCGCGCGGCAAGCGGTCTGGCCCTGGTGTTCGCCTTCCGTATGTTTGGCATGTTCATGGTGTTGCCGGTCCTGGCAACCTATGGAATGGATCTGGCGGGAGCGTCCCCGGCCCTGATCGGATTGGCGATCGGCGCCTACGGTCTGACCCAGGCGATTTTCCAGATCCCGTTCGGGATCATTTCCGACCGCATCGGCCGGCGTCCGGTGATTTATCTGGGGTTGATCGTCTTTGCCCTGGGCAGCGTGCTGGCGGCCAATTCCGATTCGATCTGGGGCGTGATCGCCGGGCGTATCCTGCAGGGGGCCGGGGCGATTTCCGCGGCGGTCATGGCGCTGCTGTCGGACCTGACCCGCGAACAGCACCGGACCAAGGCCATGGCCATGATCGGCATGACCATCGGCTTGTCCTTCGCCGTGGCCATGGTGGTCGGCCCGCTGCTGACCCGCAGTTTTGGCTTGTCCGGGTTGTTCCTCGCCACTGGCGCCATGGCGCTGCTGGGCATTTTCATCGTCGCCTTCATGGTGCCGCGCTCCACCGGGCCCTTGCAGCACCGCGAGTCCGGGGTCGCGCGCCAGGCGCTGTTGCCGACGCTCAAGCATCCGGACCTGCTGCGCCTGGATCTTGGTATCTTCGTGTTGCACGCGATGCTGATGTCGAGCTTCGTCGCCTTGCCCCTGGCCCTGGTGGAAAAAGCCGGCCTGCCCAAGGAACAGCATTGGTGGGTCTACCTCACAGCGCTGCTGATCTCTTTCTTCGCGATGATCCCGTTCATCATCTACGGCGAGAAGAAACGTAAAATGAAACGAGTTCTGCTGGGCGCGGTCAGTACGCTGCTGCTCACGGAGCTATTCTTCTGGAAGTTCGGCGACAGCCTGCAGGCGCTGGTGATCGGTACGGTGGTGTTCTTCACCGCGTTCAACCTGCTGGAAGCTTCGCTGCCGTCGCTGATCAGCAAGGTTTCACCGGCCGGCGGCAAGGGCACGGCGATGGGGGTCTACTCCACCAGCCAGTTCCTCGGCTCGGCACTGGGTGGCATTCTCGGCGGCTGGTTGTTCCAGCATGGCGGTCTGTCGGTTGTGTTCCTGGGATGCGCAGGTCTGGCTGCACTCTGGCTGGTCTTTGCTGTTACCATGCGCGAACCTCCTTATGTGACGAGCTTGCGCTTGCCGTTATCGCCCGAGGCGATCCGCGAAGCGGGTCTGGTCGAGCGCCTGAAGGCCGTCGTTGGGGTAACAGATGCAGTGATGGTGGCCGAGGAGGCCGCCATTTACATCAAATTGGACACCGAATTATTGGATCGCGCGACCCTCGAGCAGCTGGTCAACCCAGCCCGGTCGGCGTGCGAAGCCTAGGAGAACGTTATGGCCCGTGGGGTTAACAAAGTCATATTGGTCGGCACTTGCGGCCAGGATCCTGAGGTTCGCTATCTGCCTAACGGTAACGCCGTGACCAACCTGAGTCTGGCCACCAGCGAACAATGGACCGACAAGCAGACCGGCCAGAAGGTCGAGCGCACCGAATGGCACCGTGTGTCGATGTTCGGCAAGGTCGCGGAAATCGCCGGCGAGTACCTGCGTAAAGGTTCGCAGGTCTACATCGAAGGCAAGCTGCAGACCCGCGAGTGGGAAAAAGACGGCATCAAGCGTTACACCACCGAGATCATCGTCGACATGCAGGGCACCATGCAGCTGCTGGGTGGCCGACCACAGGGCGACCAGGGCCAGGGCATGGGCAACTCCGCACCGCGTCCTCAGCAGTCGCGTCCGCAGCCTTCCCAGGCTCCGCAGCGCGAATCGCGTCCAGCGCCTCAGCAGTCCTCGCCGCAGCCGGCGCAGAACTTCGACGACAGCTTCGATGACGATATCCCGTTCTAAGCCATAACCGTCTCTGTAACGGCTAGAAAGGCCCGTAGCGTATAAACGCTACGGGCCTTTTGCTTTCTGGCCTCCAGGCCGATTCCGGCGCCGGGTTTGTTCCGGCTGAGGTTTTCCGATCCTGAGATCAGTTGGCGGCCAGGAATTCGTCGGTGGACACCACGCTGGAGTAGGCAAACCCCAGGGACGACATGAACGCGGCATGCACCTGGGCCGCCGGCACCACCACGCCATTGAATTCCAGGTCGCGGGTGGCGCAGGCATCGTGGATCACCGTGACCCCGTAGCCCAGGTCGGCGGCGGCGCGGCTGACGCCGTCGATACACATGTGACTCATGCTGCCGGCCACCACCAACTGCTCGATACCGTGCCGGTCGAGAATGGCCTTGAGCTCGGTTTCGCGGAACGAGTTGACGAAGTGCTTGAGCACCACCGGTTCGTCGGCGCGGTTGACGACCTTGGCGTGCAGTTGGGCGCCGCTGGAGCCCGGGGTAAAGAACGGCGCGCTGTCGGAAGTGAATTCGTGGCGGATGTGCACCACCTGCCGGCCGCTGTCGCGGAAGGCCTGGAGCAGCCGCGCGGCATTGTCGGCGGCGGCTTCGGCGCCGACCAGGGGCCACTTGCCGTCGGGGAAGTAGTCGTTCTGGATATCGACTACGATGAGCGCTTGCTTGGCCATGGGTGTTTCCTCTGCGGTAGGGGTTGGCTGTGGAGCCCAGTATCGGCTCCGGCAGGCCGGTCGAGGATTGGCCGCACCGACAATAGCAGGGGGAAAACTGACAATGGGTATGCAAAGCGCAGTCGCCGAGTTGGGCGTGCTGATCTACCCCGGCGCGCAAATGGCCGCGGTGCATGGCCTGACCGACCTGTTCGGGGTCGCCAACCGCATTGCCGCCGAACATCGCAGCGCGCAGTTGCCGCTGTTGCGCATCAGCCATTGGCAGGCGCGGGCCGACGAGGCGCCGGTGCGGGTCTACGACAGCCAGCCCGGCCCGGAAGGCGCGCTGCTGGCGGTACTGATTCCACCCTCGGTGGC
The DNA here is from genome assembly GCF_001921865.1 of Pseudomonas chlororaphis. GTDB lineage: Bacteria > Pseudomonadota > Gammaproteobacteria > Pseudomonadales > Pseudomonadaceae > Aquipseudomonas > Aquipseudomonas chlororaphis_D. Next base: position 762,295 of record NZ_MSCT01000020.1, on the reverse strand, counting down.
GGGGTTTTCCTCGGCACAGGCGCCGTCGGCGTTGATCCAGTGGCTGCGTCGGCAGCATGCCAGCGGCGCGACCCTGGGCGGTGTATGCGTCGGGTCGATCCTGCTGGCCGAAAGCGGCTTGCTCGACGGGCGCAGCGCCACCACGCACTGGACCTCGGCCAAGCAGTTCGCCGAGCGTTACCCGAAGGTCCGGCTGAATGCCGACAAGCCGATCGTCGACGATGGCGACCTGATCACCACTGCCGGCCTGATGGCCTGGTCCGAGCTCGGACTGCGCCTGGTCAACCGCCTGCTGGGCCCGAGCATCGCCAGCGGCACCGCGCGTTTCCTGGTGGTCGAGCACAGTGACAGCGCCAGCCAGTGCGGCAGTAACTTCGCGCCGATCCTCGGCCATGGCGACGCAGCGATCCTCAAGGTCCAGCACTGGCTGCAGGCCAACGGCGCGGTGGACGTCTCCCTGGCGGTCATGGCGCAACAAGCCGGGCTGGAGGAGCGTACCTTCCTGCGGCGTTTTCGGGCGGCCACGGGGCTCAAGCCCACCGAGTACTGCCAGCACCTGCGGGTGGGCAAGGCTCGGGAAATGCTCGAGTTCACCAACGGCACCATCGACCATATCGCCTGGACGGTCGGCTACCAGGACCCGAGTGCGTTTCGCGCCACCTTCAAGAAAATCACCGGGCTTGCGCCCAGCGAATACCGCGCGCGTTTTGGCGTGAGTCCGCCGATGGCGCTGGCGAGGCCCCAGCAGGACTGACCCGCAGGCCGTGCAAAATCCCGCGAGCCCTTGTAGGAGCGAAGCTTGCTCGCGATAGCCGCGTAGCGGCCGCACCCCAGGCCTCTAGACAGGCAGGTCCGCGCGCATAAAAAACGCAGCCGTTCAGGCTGCGTTTCCATTCGGTCGCCGGCTTCGATCTCAGTGCCCGACCACCACCCGGCTCGAGCCCTCGGCCGGTTCGGCGTACACCGGGCCGAGGCGGTCCAGGCGACCGCTCCAGGCTGTCAGGGCCAGGGCGCCGAGGACCACCAGGCCGCCGATCCAGGCGGTGTGGATCAGCCCCAGGTGGGCGACGATCAGGCCGCCGCCCCAGGCGCCGCCGGCGATGCCGAGGTTGAAGGCGGCGATGTTCAGACCCGAGGCCACGTCCACCGCCTGCGGCGCGTGGTGTTCGGCCTGGCGGACCACATAGACCTGCAGGCCCGGCACGTTGCCGAAGGCCACGGCACCCCACAGCAGCACGGTGGCCAGGGCCAGCCACGGGTTGCCGGCGGTGAAGGTCAGGAGGAACAGCACGCCGGCCAGCAGGGTGAAGATGATCTTCAGGGCGCTGATCGGGCCGCGCCGGTCCGCCAGCTTGCCGCCCCAGATGTTGCCGACGGCGACCGAGATGCCGTAGACCAGCAGCACCAGGCTCACGGTGCTGGCGCTGAAGCCGGAGAGGTCCTGCAGGATCGGCGCGAGGAAGGTGAAGGCGATGAACGATCCGCCGTAGCCCACCGCGGTCATGGCGTACACCAGCAGCAGGCGCGGTTGTTTCAGTACGTGCAGTTGTTGCAGCAAGGACGCCGGTTTGCTGTGGGCGATGTTTTTCGGCACGTAGAGCAGGCTGCCGATAAAGGCGATCACCCCCAGGGCCGAGACGGCGAGGAAGGTTTCGCGCCAGCCGAAATGCTGGCCGATGAAAGTCCCCAGCGGCACGCCAGTGACCAGGGCCACGGTCAGGCCGGTGAACATGATGGCGATCGCGCTGGCGGCTTTTTCCTTGGGCACCAGGCTGGTGGCGATGGTCGAGCCGATGGAGAAGAACACGCCGTGGGCGAGGCCGGTGACGATGCGCGCCAGGACCAGGGATTCGTAGCCGGGCGCTTTCCAGGCCAGCAGGTTGCCGAGGGTGAACAGCACCATCAGCGACAGCAGCAACAGTTTGCGTGGGACTTTGCCGGTCAGCGCGGTGAGCACCGGCGCGCCGACGGCGACCCCCAGAGCGTACAGGCTGACCAGCAGCCCGGCGGACGGCAGGTCGACGCCGAGGTCGGCGCCGATGGTGGGTAACAGGCCAACGATGACGAACTCGGTCGTCCCGATGGCGAAGGCGCTCAAGGTCAGCGCGAGCAAGGCAATGGGCATGGCTGCAACTCCGGTGGATTCGTAATGCAGCGCAGTGTCCGGATTTGACTCATGCGGAAAAATAGCGGTCTGGGTATTTGATATTTGATCTGCAAGCAAATATCCAATGACGACACGCTCCTGTGGGCGCGAGCTTGTTCGCGATGGGGGCGACGCGTTTGCAGGGGTCAGTGGCGAATCAGCCGGGTCCGCAGTTCGAGCATGGCCTGCGGTTCGAGCTCCAGCCAGAACTGCTGCTTGCCGGCGATCTCGGCGGCGGCGGGCAGGCCGTCGCGATACACCAGCCGGTTGCCGGTCAGGGCCGGGACTTTCTGCCCCGGTAGCAGGGTGCCGGCAAGGTTCAGCGGGTCGACGCCGCACACCGCGACCAGGCTGCCGTCCAGCGGCCGGCGGCGGACCTCGCGCAGCAGGGCGACGGCCTCGGGCAGGGCGAACTGTTCGCCGGCCAGGCCGCTGACAAAACGCCCGCCGCGGATCTCGCCACGGGCCTCCAGCCGATGGAACGTGCGCAACAGTTCGCGCCAGCTTGGCAGCCAGTCGGCCTCGCGTTCCAGCAGCCGCCAGAACACCACGCCGTAGCGCCGCAGCAGGGTCATGGCGATATGTTCCAGAGTGGCCGGTGGTGTGGCCTGGGCAGTGCGCTCGAGGTTTTCCGGCACTGGCGATGCGCGTCGCAGCAGCGCCCAGCGTCCGGCGTCGTCCATGCCGCCGACCAACGCCCCGCGCCCGCGCCGGCTGCTGCGGGCCTGACGCTTGCTGGCCGGGGTGATCAGGGCGCGCAGGCCGGCGAAGCTGTCGGCATTCACCCATCCCGCGGCGACCAGTTCCTGCAAGGCGATTTCCAGCTCGGTGCGCAAGACATGGGCTTCATGCAGCAGTTCGTCGAAGAACAAGGCGCCGTGGCGGCTCAAGGCCTCATGGACTTTCTGCGCCTTGGGCGACAGCTCGCTGCTGTTTGGCTGCGCGCCCAGCCCACTCCACAGCGCGACCTGGCTGCGCGGCAGCAATACGATCGGTGTGTTGCGCAAGGTCGCGCCGGCGGTTTTGTGCGGCGCGCCGAGTCGGCTCCAGACCACCTTGCCGTTACGGCACAGCTCGTCCAGCCAGGTGGCAGAGTAATCCTGGATGCGCGCCGGCAGCAGGTCGCTGTCCCAGGCGCCGGCGGCCGCGGCGTATCCCTCGAACTGGGCGAGGGTCTGCGCCAGCATGGCGCTGCCCCGGCCCTGGGTGGCGCTGGACAGGTGTTGCCAGTCGAACAGGAAACGCATCAGGTCTTGCAGCGACACCGGTTCGATTTCCCGGCGCAGGCGCTTGACGGTGTAGCGATGAATCCGCGCCAGCAGATGCCGTTCGCACCATTGCTCCCGGGGCTCGCCCGGGCTGAAGCGGCCGCGCAGCACATAACCCTCGCGTTCCAGGCGAGTCAGGGCCTGGCTCGCCTCGTTGTGCTCCAGACGCAAGGGCGTGGCGAGCTCTTCCAGCGGCAAGGGGCCAAAACCGCCAAGGCGGGCGCGAATCACCTCCACCACCGCTTCGTCGCGTTCCCAGGGTTCGTCGAAACCTAGTGGCGCCGCGATCGGCGGTTGCAGCACCGCCTGTGGATAAATCGCCCGCAGGCAGTTCAGCCGCTCGACCGCCAGCCACAGCGCTTGTTCGCTGTCGATCTGCAAACGGCTGGCGCGCCCGCTGTCCGCCAGGGCGTGCAGCCAGTCCGTCCACTGAGGGTTGGCCTGGGCCTCGTGCTCGGCGATGCAGGCCAGGCTCATCAACGCTTCATGCATTTCGTCGGGGTTGCCGGGGGCGGGCCAGGCTTCCTCGCGCACCGACTGGATGGCCTCGACATCCAGGGCGCCGAGGTCGTCGCTGGACTCGGGGTCGCTCCAGCGGCGGTTGAGCACCGCCTGGGTACGGCGCTCTTCCAGCGGCGCGTCGTCGAGGAAGGTGTAGGGCTTGGCGCTGAGAATTTCCGCGGCCAGGGGCGAGGGGGCCGGCAGGTCGCGGCTGATCAGGCGCAACTCACCCCGTTCCATGCGCCGCAACAGCGTCAGCCAGCCCTCGCTGTCCATGGCTTCGTGCAGGCAGTCGTCGAGGGTCTGTTGCACCAGCGGGTGATCGGGGATCTGCCGTTCGCCGGCGAGGTTCTCCAGGCAAGCGATCTGGTCGGGGAATACGCTGGCGATCAGGTCCTCGCTTTTCATCCGCTGGATCTGCGGCGCCACCTTGCGTCCGCCGACGAAGCGCGGCAACGCCAGGGCCACCCCGGCGTTCCAGCGCCAGCGCACGCCGAACAGCGGCGCGTCCAGCAGCGCCTGGACCAGGATGTGTTCGGCGCTGTTGCTGTGCAGGTAACGCCAGACCTCGTCCAGCTCGAAACTGTGGCTGGTGGACAGCGACAGCACGATGGCGTCTTCGCTGGCGGCGGCCTGCAATTCGAAGTTGAAGGTTCGGCAGAAGCGCTTGCGCAGTGCCAGGCCCCAAGCGCGGTTGATCCGGCTGCCGAATGGCGTGTGGATGATCAGTTGGGTGCCGCCGGACTCGTCGAAAAAACGCTCCATGATCAGCGTGTCCTGGGACGGCAGCGCGCCCAGGGCCTGGCGGGCGCGGGCCAGGTAGTCGACCAGTTGTTCGGCGCTGGCGCTGTCCAGGCCCAGGCGTTCGCCCAGCCAGTCGAGGGCCGGCTGCAAGTGCCCGGGCGTGGCGCCGAGCAGTTCATCGAGCCGGGCCAGCAGGCGCGCCACGGCAAACGACAGTTCGGCGCTGCGCCCGGGGGCTTCGCCAAGCCAGAACGGAATGGTCGGCGGCTGGCCGTGGGCGTCCTCGACCCGGACCCGGCCGGTTTCCACCCGCAGGATGCGGTACGAGGTATTGCCCAGTTGGAACACGTCGCCGGCGATGCTTTCCACGGCGAAGTCTTCGTTGACGCTGCCGATGTTCAGCGCCTGGGGTTCCAGCAGCACGCTGTAGTCGGCGTTGTCGGGAATGGTCCCGCCGCTGGTCACCGCGGTCAGTTGGCTGCCGCGTCGGCCGCGCAGGCTGCGGTTGACGGCATCGCGATGCAGATAGGCGCTGCGAATGCCCTGGCGGCCGTTGTAGCCTTCGGCGAGCATGCGCAGCAACGCTTGGAAATGCCCTTCGTCGAGTTCGCTGTAGGGCGCGGCGCGGCGGATCATCTGCAACAGCGGTTGCTCCTGCCACTCCTGGTTGCTGACTTCGGCGACGATCTGCTGCGCCAGCACGTCCAGCGGCGCCTTGGGGATTTGCAGGGTGTCGAGTTCGCCGCGGCGGACGCAGTCGAGCAGGGCGGCACATTCGAGCAGGTCGTCGCGGGTCAGGGCGAACAGGCGGCCCTTGGGCGTGCCGCCGACCTGGTGCCCGGAACGTCCAACCCTTTGCAGGAAGGCGGCGATCGAGCGCGGCGAGCCGATCTGGCACACCAGGTCGACGTCGCCGATATCGATGCCCAGTTCCAGGGAAGCGGTGGCGATCAGCACTTGCAGCTCGCCGCGCTTGAGGCGCTGTTCGGCGTCCAGGCGAAACTCCTTGGCCAGGCTGCCGTGGTGGGCGGCCACCGCGCCCTTGCCCAGGCGCTCGCTGAGGTGGCGGCTGAGACGTTCGGCCAGGCGCCGGGTGTTGACGAACACCAGGGTGGTGCGGTGTTCGCGGGCCAGTTGCGCGAGGCGTTCGTAGACCAGCTCCCAGACATCGTTGGCCATGACTGCCGACAAGGGCACGGGCGGCACTTCGATGGTCAGGTCCCGGGGCCGGGCGTGGCCGATGTCGACGATCTCGCAGGGGCGTTGGTGCCCGACCAGAAAGCGCGACACCGCGTCGATGGGCTTTTGCGTGGCCGACAGGCCGATGCGGGTCAGTGGCTCGCCGCACAGCGCCTGCAAACGTTCCAGGCTCAGCGCCAGGTGGCTGCCACGCTTGCTGGCAGCGATGGCGTGGATCTCGTCGACGATCACCGTGCGGGTGCTGGCGAGCATCCGTCGGCCGGAGTCCGAGCCCAGCAGCACATACAGCGACTCAGGCGTTGTCACCAGGATGTGCGGCGCGTTCTTGCGCATGGCGTTGCGGTCTTTTTGCGGGGTGTCGCCGGTGCGCAGCGCGGTGTTGATCCGCAACTGCGGCAGGCCCAGGCGTTCGAGCTGTTCGGTAATTCCGGCCAACGGTTCCTGCAGGTTGATCTGGATGTCGTTGCTCAAGGCCTTGAGCGGCGAGACGTACACCACCAGGGTCTGCTCCGGCAGCGTGCCGCCGTTTTCCAGGCCGCGATGCACCAGTTCGTCGATCACCGCGAGAAAGGCGGTGAGAGTCTTACCCGAGCCGGTGGGCGCGGCGATCAGGGTCGAGCGGCGCTGACGGATCAGCGGCCAGGCCCGGGCCTGGGCGGCGGTCGCGGCGGGGAAACGGCTGTTGAACCAGGCGCTGACGGCGGGGTGAAAACCCGACAGGGCATTGGCGGGGAGCTGGGGAAGGTTCATGTCCAACGTTATGCGACCGCCGGGGCCAAGTTGCAACCCCGGCTTGTCGGCGCCGGCCCCTCGCACTTTCTCAGTGACGGTTGCGCCGGAAACCCGCAAAATGCAACGATTCTGAGCACTATTCATGGCCAGGCCGCGGGTCTGGTCCATTCAAACCATCGTTCCGAACAGATTGGGCCTGCTGACTCTATGCGAATGCGCCTTATGTTACTGGGCGGCGGAAATGCCCTTGGGCAGGCGCTGATTCGCCTCGGTGCGGAGGAAGACATCGGTTTCCTCGCACCTCGTCCGCCGCAAGACGGTTGGGATGCCGCGAGCCTGACGCAACTGCTCGACGACACCCGTCCGGATGCCTTGATCAACCTTGCGTACTACTTCGACTGGTTCCAGGCGGAGAGTGTTTCCGAGGCGCGCCTGAGCGCCCAGGAACGGGCGGTCGAGCGGCTTTCCGAGCTGTGCCAGCATCACAACATCATCCTGCTGCAGCCTTCCAGCTATCGCGTGTTCGACGGTTCGCGGGCCACGGCCTACAGCGAGAAGGACGAGCCGGTGCCGCTGGGACTGCGCGGCCAGGCCTTGTGGCGGATCGAGCAGAGCGTGCGCGCCACCTGCCCGCAACATGTGCTGCTGCGTTTCGGCTGGCTGCTGGACGACAGCGCCGACGGCACCCTGGGGCGTTTCCTGGCTCGCGCCGAACACCCCGAAGAACTGTTACTGGCCGACGACCGGCGGGGCAACCCGACGCCGGTGGACGACGCTGCCCGGGTGATCATTTCGGTGCTCAAGCAACTCGATTGCGCGGCGCCGTTGTGGGGCACCTACCATTACGCCGGCCACGAGGCGACCACCCCGTTGGCGCTGGGCCAGGCGATCCTCACCGAGGCCCGCAGCCTGCATCCGCTGGCCATCGAAACGCCGACCGCCCAGGCTCACGCCGCTCGGCCGGACGCCGCCGAAGAGCCGCAGCACGCGGTGCTCGCCTGTAAGAAAATTCTGCACACCTTCGGGATCAAGCCCCGCGCCTGGCGCGCGGCGCTCCCGACTCTACTGGATAGGTTTTATCGTCATGGCTGATGGCCCTGTTTTGATCACCGGCGGCGCCGGTTTCATCGGTTCGCACCTGACCGACGCGTTGCTCGCCAAGGGCTACTCGGTGCGGATCCTCGACGATCTGTCCACCGGCAAACCGAGCAACCTGCCGCTGGGCGACTCGCGGGTCGAACTGATCGAAGGCGACGTCGCCGACGCGGCCCTGGTGGCGCGGGCGATGAGCGGTTGCAGCGCGGTGGCGCACCTGGCAGCGGTCGCTTCGGTACAGGCTTCGGTGGACGACCCGGTGCGGACTCACCAGAGCAATTTCATCGGCACCCTCAACGTCTGCGAAGCCATGCGCCAGGCCGGCGTCAAGCGGGTGCTGTTCGCTTCCAGCGCGGCGGTCTACGGCAATAACGGCGAGGGCCAGTCGATCGACGAAGACACGCCCAAGGCGCCGCTGACGCCCTATGCGTCGGACAAACTGGCCAGCGAGTACTACTTCGATTTCTATCGCCGCCAGCACGGCCTGGAACCGGCGATCTTCCGCTTCTTCAATATCTTCGGGCCGCGCCAGGACCCGTCCTCGCCGTACTCCGGGGTCATCAGCATCTTTTGCGAGCGCGCGCAGAAAGGCCTGCCGATCAGCGTATTCGGCGATGGCGAGCAAACCCGCGACTTCATGTATGTCGAAGACCTGGTGGACGTGCTGGTGCAGTCCCTGGAAATGCCGCAGCTGGAAGTCGGCGCGGTGAATATCGGCCTGAACCAGGCCACCACCCTCAAGCAGTTGCTCGAGGCCCTGGGCCAGGTGGTGGGGGCGTTGCCGGCGATCAGCTACGGCCCGGCGCGTTCGGGGGATATTCGCCATTCGCGGGCCAACAACCAGCGGCTGTTGCAGCGTTTCACGCTCCCCGAGCCGACGCCGATGAGCGTTGGGCTGGCGCGTTTGCTGGACCTCTGAGTGTTCCCCGGCCAATAAAAAAGGCGCCTTGAGAGGCGCCTTTTTTGTGCGGGCGATTTAGAACTTGTAGCCCAGGCCGACCATGTAGACCCATGGATCGACGTCCACGTCGACCTTGGCCCGAGTGCCGCTGGCGACCGCGTTGTTGTCCACGTAGGCGGTGGTGTCGATGTCGACGTAGCGCACCTGGGCGTTGATCATCACGTTGTCAGTCAGCATGTAGTCGGCACCGACCTGCCAGGCCAGGCCCCAGGAGTTCTTGGCCCGGAAGTTGTCGAAACCGGCGGCGCTGGCGCTGCTGCCGACGTGCTCGTCATAGATCCAGGTGTAGTTGATACCGGCACCGACGTAAGGCTGGAAAGCGGCCTTGTGGTCGAGCGGGTAGTACACCACGCTCAGGGTCGGCGGCAGGTGCTTGAGGGTGCCGAGCTTGCCGTTGGCGGCGGCCAGCGAGGTGTCCTTGAGCTTCACGTCGTGCTCGAACGGGGTGGCCGCGAGCAGTTCGATACCAATGTTGTTGGTCAGCATGTAGGCAAAGTTCAGGCCCAGCTGGGTGTCGCTGCTCATGGTCGCCTTGCCGCCGAGGTTGGCGCCGGCCAGCGGGCCGCGATCGACCTTGACGTCGCCGCTGTCGGCTTTCGGGTTGACGGTGATGGCACCGGCGCGAACGATGATGTCGCCGGCTTCGTGGGCGTGGGCGAGCGGGGCGGCGAGCGCGAGCGCGAACAGGGGGGCGCTGAGCAAGGACTTGTGCATGGGAGCTCCAAAGGACGATTCAAGTTGGCTAGGTCCAATGGTAAGGATCGTCAAGGAGCGGGCCTTGACTCAGCTCAATGAAAACCGGATCAGCGCGGGGCTCATCGCGAGCAAGCTCGCTCCTACAGGGGTTGGCGCTGTTTTGTAGGAGCGAGCTTGCTCGCGATTACTTCGGTACAGACCCCGCGGGACTCACGGTTTCACTCCTGCAACTCATACACGTAAATCTTTTCCGCCTGCATCTGGTAACCCGCGTCGGCGATTTCGCTGGTGGACGCCTTGACCTGCATCGGTCCCTCGATCCAGTACGGTTGATACAGCTCGTCGAGCTTCACTCCGACTTCGCTTTTCACGTGCACGATCTGGTTCGACGGCGGTGGCGGCACATGAATGCAGGCACCGAAATACGGCACCAGCAGAAACTCGGTGGTGCGGCCTGCCTCGCTGACTTCCAGCGGCACGATGTAGCCGGGCAGGCGCACCGACAGACCGTCGAGGCTTTGCACCACCGGCGCGTTGGGCATGTCCTGCTTGGCCGCCGGGGCGGACTCGGCGGCCAGTGCGTCGCTCATCTGCGACAGGTCATGCAGCGGTTTCATGTTCGGCACTTCCGCCGGGGCGTCCGGCGGGATCATTTCCGACCACGCCAGGTCCCGGGGTTCGGCGGCCCACAGCGGCAGGGCGACCAGCATCAGCAGCGCAAGCAAGGCACGGGGCATGCCGGAGCTCTTCATGACAGAGTTCCTCATAAGCGGATGGACAGGCCATCGGCCAGCGATTGTCGGTAGGCGCGCCAGGCCGGCACGCAGCCCATCAGCAGGGCGGCGATCAGGATAGCGCCGAGCAGCGTCCACTCATACTCGCTTGGCCAGGAGAGCGGCAGGTACAGGCCGTAGGTCGATTGCACATAACCCTGGGCCAGGGCGATGCCCAGGTACAGCAGGCCCAGCCCGGCGAGCACGCCGAACAGCGCCAGGGCGAAGGCTTCCAGCACCAGCAGCGTGGCGATATGCCAGGGGCGCGCGCCGACCGAACGCAGGATGGCCATTTCCCGGCGGCGTTCGTTGAGGCTGGTGAGGATCGCCGTGAGCATGCCGATCAGGCCGGTCAGCACCACGAACAGCGACACCACGAACAAGGCTTTTTCCGCGGTGCCCATCAGGCTCCACAACTCTTGCAGCGCGACCCCGGGGAGGATGGCGAGCATCGGCTCGCCCCGGTATTCGTTGATCTCGCGTTGTACGGCGAAGGTAGCGATCTTGCTGTTCAAGCCCAGCATGAAGGCGGTGATCGCCTGCGGCGTGAGGTCCATGTTGCGCGCCTGGTCGGCGCTGATGCGGCCGTTGCCCTGGGCCGGCACGCCGTTGTGCCAGTCGATATGGATCGCCTCCATGCCGCCGAGGCTGATGTGCAGCGTGCGGTCCACCGGGGTGCCGGTGCGCTTGAGAATGCCGACCACGGTGAAGGGTTTGTCGTCGTGCTTGACCAGGCTGATGGCCGCCACGCCGTGGGCCAGTACCAGCTTGTCGCCGAGCTGGTAATGCAGGGCCTCGGCGACTTCGGCGCCCAGCACCACCTCGAACGGGTCGCTGGCGAACTCGCGGCCGCTGGCCAATTGCAGGTTCTGCTGATGGCCGTACTGGTAATGCTCGAAGTAGGCCGCGGTGGTGCCCATCACCCGGTAACCGCGGTGGGAGTCGCCGAGAGAAATCGGGATCGCCCATTTCACCTTCGGGCTGCCCGCGAAGTGCTCGAAGCTGTCCCAGCGGATGTTGTTGGTGGCGTTGCCGATGCGAAACACCGAGTACAGCAGCAGGTTCACCGAACCGGAACGGGCGCCGACGATCAGGTCGGTGCCGCTGATGGTGCTGGCGAAACTGGCGCGGGCCTCGGTACGCACCCGCTCCACCGCCAGCAGCAGGCAGACCGACAGGGCGATGGCGAAGGCCGTGAGGATCGCGGTGAAGCGGCGGTTAGCCAGGCTGGCCATGGCTAGACGGAACAGATACATCTCAGACCTCTGCGGGCGTGGCGGCACGATTGAGTTCGGCCAGCGACAGGTTGCGATCGAACAGCGGGGCCAGGCTCTGGTCGTGGCTGACGAACAGCAGGCTGGCCCCGGCTTCGCGGCATTCGGCGAACAACAGGCGGATAAAGGCTTCGCGGGCGTCGTGGTCGAGCGCCGAGGTCGGCTCGTCGGCGATCACCAGTTCCGGCTGGCCGATCAGCGCGCGGGCGGCGGCCACCCGTTGCTGCTGGCCGATGGACAGCGAGTCGGCCCGGCGCCCGAGCAGGTCCGGGTCTTTCAAGCCCAGGTGGGCCAGCAGGGTGGCGGCCGCCTGGTCGACGCTGCCGTGGCGCTGGGCGGCGCGGCTGGCGCGCAACCGGGAGAAGTGGCAAGGCAGTTCCACATTCTCGCGCACCGAGAGAAACGGCAGCAGGTTGAACTGCTGGAAGATGTAGCCGGTGTGGTCGACGCGGAAACGGTCGCGGGCGCCGGCCGAGAGCTCGGTCAGCTCCTGGCCCAGCAGGCGGATGCTGCCGCGGTCGGGCTTCTGCACGCCGCCGAGCAGGCCGAGCAAGGTGGTCTTGCCGCTGCCGCTGGGGCCTTTGAGGAACAGCGTTTCACCCGCTTCCAGGCGAAACGCCGGGATATCCAGCAACTGCGGATGGCCGGGCCAGCTGAAGCCCAGGTCGGACAGTTGGATCAGTGCTTGGGTCATGGGAGGCGGTTCGTCGGTTGATTCATATGTGTAGGAGCGAGCTTGCTCGCGATAACGGTTTTCCGGCTTGCATCACTTGTTGGCTGTGGCATCGCCATCGCGAGCAAGCTCGCTCCTACAGAGACGGTGGTCAGAACTTCAGGCTGGCGGCCTTGGCCGTCGCTTCCACGCCTTGCTGACCGCTTGGCGAGATGAGTTGTACCTGAATTTTCTGGGTAGCGGGGAAGGTCTTGAATACGCCGGCCAGGTCCAGGGTTTTCAGCGCGCCTGGGGTGGCGCAGGTGAATTGGTAGTGGGCGTGGATCTCGCTGTGTTCATGGTGATGTTCGTGGCCGTCGGCATCCTTGGCGGCTTTGTCGTGGTCTTCGTCTTCGTCGTGATCGTCGGCCGCCGGCAGGTCGCCGAACAGCGGACTTTCCAGTTCCTGCTGGGCCACCACGCAACCCGCGGCGGGTGGCAGGCTGAACAGCGCCAGCGGTTTTTCCAGCAAGGCTCGCACGGCGTCGACCTTGGCCTTGTCCGCGTCGGTGCTGGCAGCGTGCTCGAACCCCACCAGGTTCATCGCCGGGCTTTCCAGCTCCAGCTCCAGGGTCTGGCCGTCCAGCGCCGCGTTCAGGCGGGCTACGCCATGCTCGTGAGCGCCGAGGCTGCCGTGCTCATGGTCGTGGTCGTGTTTTTCGGCCGCCTGGGCGATGGCCAGGGGCAGCAGGGCGAACGGCAGGGCGAGAAGCAGGCGGCGCATGGCAAGTCTCCGGGGCGAACATGAAAAAAATGTTATGTAATCTTATAACGGAATTCGCGAGAGTTTGACCGCCTGCTTGGCGTTGCGCAAGACGCATGGGAGCATGCTCGTCAGAAAAAATCAGGAGCGCAGCAATGGTGCGGATTCGTGGAAGCATCGGCGAATGGCCGGTGGATTTGACCCTGGAACTGGACGACGGCGATTGGGACCGGTTGAGCGCCCGGCTGGGGGCGCCGTTGCCGGCTGCCCAGGCGCAAAGCAGCGCGGCGGCCAAGCCGGTGAGCCAGGACGACGCGTTGTGGCAGATCGCCAAGGATTTGCTGCGCAAGGCCGGCCAATTGAGCGGCCCGGACCTGTTGGAGCAGCTCGAAGGCCTGACCGGCAGCGCGGCGGCGGGCAAGCGCCTGTTGGTACGCCTGCGCCACAGCGCCGAAGTCAAAGTGGCGAGCGGCGGCGATACGCCGCTCTACAGCTGGATCGAACAATAGCCCTGAACCCGCCCCTGTAGGAGCGAGCTTGCTCGCGATAAACCCCGCGGTGAATCAGTACAGCGCGGCGAACAGCTTGCGGCGGTAGGTGGTCACCAGCGGGTGATCGTTGCCCAGCAACTCGAACACTTGCAGCAGGGTCTTGTGCGGCAGGCCTTCGCTGTAGCTGCGGTTGCGCACGAACAGCTTGAGCAACGCATCCAGCGCCGCGTCGTACTGCTGGCGCGCCAGTTGCTGGATCGCCAGCTGATACACCGCTTCGTCGTCTTGCGGGTTCTGCGCCAGGCGGCTTTTCAGCTCGGCGGCGTCCGGCAGGTCGGCGGCCTGCTTGAGGAAGGTGATCTGCGCCTTGGCCCCGGCCAGCGCGGCCTTGTGTTCGTCGCCCTTGACCGCGCCGAGAACGGTCTGCGCTTCGTCCAGCTCGCCGCGTTCGGCCAGGCAGCGGGCATAGAGGATCAGCGCCTTGGCGTTGGTGTTGTCTTCGCCCAGCAGCACTTTCAGGGTGGCTTCGGCATCGGCGATGCGGCCTTCGGCGAACAGTGCCTCGGCTTGCTCCAGCGGGTCGGCGGCCTTGGGCGGTGGCATCTGCACATGGGGTTCGAGCATGGCACGCACCGCGGACTCGGGCTGTGCCCCGGCAAAACCGTCCACTGGCTGGCCGTCCTTGAACAGCACCACGGTCGGCAGGCTGCGAATGCCGAAGCGGGCAACGATGTCCTGTTCGATATCGCAGTTGACCTTGGCCAGCAGCAACTCGCCCTGATAGCTCTCGGCGATCTGTTGCAGCATCGGCATCAGCGCCTTGCAGGGCGCGCACCATTCGGCCCAGAAATCCACCAGTACCGGCTTGTGGAACGAGTTCTCGATCACCGACTGGTCGAAATCGGCGGTGCTGGCGTCGAAAATGTACGGCGTGTCCTGACTCATGGGGGATCTCGAAGAAACGTGAATGGAGCCACTATAAAGGTTGGCGGGGTGCGGCTGAAAGCAGGGGAGTGACCGGTAGATCGCTTCGCGGGCAAGCCTCGCTCCTACAGACGCCGCTTACCTTGTAGGAGCGAGCTTGCTCGCGATTGACTGCAAAGCGATCACGAGCCGCTCAACCGCTGCGCGTGGTACAGGCTCACCTCGCGAAACTCCCACGGCTCGGCCAGGTCCGGCAAGGTCAGGGCATGCAGCATTTCCAGGCGTCGATACAGCGGATGCTGGAAATCCTTGACCCGCGAATCCGCCACCAGCGCTTCCCGGCCGCGGCTGAGAAACTGATCGAGCAGCGGCAGGTTGGCGCGGTCGTACAGCACGTCGGCCACCAGGATCAGGTCGAAACGGTCGGCCTCGGCAAAAAAGTCCGTGGAGTAATTCAGCTCGACGTCGTTGAGCGCGGCATTCGCCCGGCAGGCGGCAATGGCCAGCGGGTCGAGGTCACAGGCCACCACCTCCAGCGCACCGGCCTTCAGCGCAGCGATGCCGGCCACCCCGGAACCGGCGCCGAAATCCAGCACCCGCTTGCCTTGCACCCACTGCGGGCGCTCGGCCAGATAACGCGCCAGGGCCAGGCCGCTGGCCCAGCAGAAACTCCAGTACGGCGGCTCGTGGAGAATGCGCCGGGTTTCCTCGGGGGTGAAGGCGCGGTCCATGTTGTCGGCGTCGATCAGCCAGAGCTTCAGCGCTGTGTCCGGCAGCTCGCAGGCCACTAGGCGAGCGTCGCCGAGCAGTTCGCCCAGGGCCTGCTGCAGGTCGAGCGGTGGGGTCATGGGGCTTTGACGAATTGCAACTGGCCCAGGGCCTGGGTCGCCGGCTGGGCGATACGCTGCGCCGGCAGGTGCAGGATCAACTGCCCGGACTGGCTGGCGCGGCCGCGCAACTCGACGCGGGCGCCCGCCGGGAACACATCGGGATTGAAGCGCAGGCGGAACGGCAGGACCTTGTTATTGCCGATCAGGTTGCTGCTGGCCAGCAAGCGCTGCGGCCGGCCGCGTTCGTCGATCACCAGCAGCGCCAGCTCCACTTCGGCGCCCGCCGGTACGCCCTGCAAGGAACCGCTCAGCTCGCGCTGGTAGGCGGGCAGGGGGCCGAGGTCGGCGGCTTCCTGGGCTTTTTTCACGCTCTGTTGGGGCGGGACAGTGGATTGGGCAGGTTTCGGGGCGTCGCTGCTGCAAGCGACCAGCAGGCTGAAAAGGCTGAGCAAAACGAGCGGTCGTAGCGGCATGCGAAGCTCCAACAAGACGAAATTCCATGTGCAAAACATAATAGTCGGTCTGTATACCGTAAAGGCTATGGCTTGTCTTGCCAGTGGGATGCGCTACCATGGCCCTCCCTTTTTTTGTTGCCTGCCACCATGCACTGTCCCTTCTGCGGTGCCAACGACACCAAAGTCATCGACTCGCGTCTGGTCGCCGAAGGCGAACAGGTGCGCCGCCGGCGTGAATGCCTGGCCTGCGGTGAACGTTTCACCACCTTCGAAACCGCCGAACTGGTGTTGCCGCGCCTGATCAAGACTGACGGCAGCCGTCAGCCCTTCGACGAAGAAAAACTCCGCGCTGGCATGCAGCGCGCCCTGGAAAAACGTCCGGTCAGCGTCGAGCGCCTGGAAGCCGCGCTGGTGCATATCAAGCACAAGCTGCGCGCCACCGGCGAGCGCGAGGTCAAGTCGCTGGTCGTCGGCGAACTGGTGATGGCCGAGCTGCAAAAGCTCGATGAAGTGGCCTATATCCGTTTCGCCTCGGTCTACCGGCGCTTCCAGGACCTCAACGAATTCCGCGAAGAGATCGACCGTCTCGCCCGCGAGCCGGGCAAAGAATGAACATCTCCCCGGAGCAGGCGGCGCTCGACGCCCACTACATGGCGCGAGCGTTGGAGCTGGCGCGCAAAGGCCGCTTCAGCACGCACCCTAACCCCCGGGTCGGCTGCGTGATCGTGCGCGACGGCCAGGTGGTCGGCGAAGGCTGGCATGTGCGGGCCGGCGAGCCCCATGCCGAAGTCCATGCCTTGCGCGCCGCCGCTGAACATGCCCGGGGCGCCACCGCCTATGTGACCCTCGAACCTTGCAGCCACCATGGCCGCACGCCGCCGTGCGCCGACGCCTTGGTGAATGCCGGGGTGGCGCGGGTGGTGGCCGCGATGCAGGACCCTAACCCGGCAGTCGCCGGCCGTGGCCTGCAGCGCCTGGCCGAAGCGGGCATCGCCACCCACAGCGGGGTGATGGAGCAGGAAGCGCGGATGCTCAACCAGGGTTTCCTCAAGCGCATGGAACATGGTTTGCCGTTCGTGCGGGTCAAGCTGGCGATGAGCCTGGACGGGCGCACCGCCATGGCCAGCGGCGAAAGCCAGTGGATCACCGGCCCCGCCGCGCGTTCCGCGGTCCAGCGCCTGCGGGCCCAGGCCAGCGTGGTGCTGACCGGCGCCGATACGGTACTGGCCGACGACGCCCGGCTGACGGTGCGGGCCGAGGAGCTGGGGCTGGACGCGGAACAGACCGCCCTGGCCATCAGCCGTCCGCCCTTGCGCGTCTTGATCGACGGCCGCCTGCGGGTGCCGCTCGACGCACCGTTCTTCAAGGCCGGGCCGGCGCTGGTCGCCACCTGTGCCGCGGTGGAGGAACAGTACGCCAACGGTCCGGAATGCCTGATCGTGCCGGGCGCCGATGGCCAGGTCGACCTGCATCGGCTGCTCGGCGAACTGGCCGCCCGCGGCGTCAACGAGGTGCTGGTGGAAGCCGGTCCACGCCTGGCGGGAGCCTTTGCCCAGCAGGGCCTGGTGGACGAGTACCAGATCTTTGTCGCCGGCAAGTTCCTCGGTTCTTCGGCGCGGCCGTTGCTGGACTGGCCGCTGGCGCAGATGAAAGACGCGCCCGCACTCAAAATCAGTGAAATCCGCGCGGTTGGCGATGACTGGCGAGTCATTGCCATTCCTCTGCCAGCGGCGAGCGTATAATTCCCGGCCTTCGCCCCGCGGCGGCCCTGTTCTCGAGGAGGACTCCATATGTTCACAGGCATCATCGAATCCATCGGCAGTATCCGTGCATTGACCCCCAAGGGCGGCGATGTGCGGGTGTATGTGGAAACCGGCAAGCTCGACCTGGGCGATGTGAAACTCGGCGACAGCATCGCGGTGAACGGCGTCTGCCTGACCGCGGTGGAACTGCCGGGCGACGGCTTTTGGGCCGACGTCAGCCGCGAGACCCTGGACTGCACCGCTTTCCATCAGTTGAAAGCCGGCAGCCGGGTCAACCTGGAAAAGGCCCTGACCCCGACCACCCGCCTGGGCGGCCATCTGGTCAGCGGCCACGTCGACGGCGTCGGCGAGGTGGTAGCCCGGGAAGAAAATGCCCGTGCCATCCAGTTCCGCATCCGTGCGCCCAAGGACCTGGCCAAGTACATCGCCCATAAAGGCTCGATCACCGTCGATGGCACCAGCCTGACGGTCAACGCGGTCGATGGCGCCGAGTTCGAGCTGACCATCGTCCCGCACACGCTGGCCGAAACCATCATGGCCGACTACCGGCCGGGTCGGCAGGTCAACCTCGAGGTCGACCTGCTGGCGCGTTACCTGGAGCGCCTGCTGCTCGGCGACAAGGCGGCGCAGCCTTCGAGCGGCGGCATCAGCGAAAGTTTTCTGGCCGCTAACGGCTACCTCAAATCCTGAACCTCAAATTTTGAAAGAAGGGGGGTGCCGCGTGGCGCTCAACAGCATCGAAGAACTGGTTGAAGACATCCGCCAAGGCAAGATGGTCATCCTCATGGATGACGAAGACCGCGAGAACGAAGGCGACCTGATCATGGCCGCCGAGTGCTGCAAGGCCGAGCACATCAACTTCATGGCCAAGCATGCCCGCGGCCTGATCTGCATGCCGATGAGCCGCGAGCGTTGCGAGCTGCTCAAGCTGCCGTTGATGGCGCCGCGCAACGGTTCCGGGTTCGGCACCAAGTTCACCGTGTCCATCGAGGCCACCACCGGCGTGACCACCGGCATTTCCGCCGCCGACCGCGCCCGCACGGTGCAGGCCGCCGCGGCCCGGGACGCCAAGGCCGAAGACATCGTCAGCCCGGGCCACATCTTCCCGCTGATGGCCCAGCCGGGCGGCACCCTGGCCCGTGCCGGCCATACCGAGGCCGCCTGCGACCTGGCGCGTATGGCCGGTTTCGAGCCGAGCGGGGTGATCTGCGAAGTGATGAACGACGACGGCACCATGTCCCGTCGCGCCGAGCTGGAAGCCTTCGCTGCCGAACACAACATCAAGATCGGCACCATCGCCGACCTGATCCACTACCGGATGATCCACGAACGTACCGTTCAGCGGATTGCCGAGCAGCCGCTGGACAGCGAACTGGGCCAGTTCAACCTGGTGACCTATCGTGACTCGGTGGAAGGCGACGTGCACATGGCGCTGACCCTGGGCAACATCTGCGCCGAAGAACCGACCCTGGTCCGCGTGCACAACATGGACCCGCTGCGCGACCTGCTGATGGTCAAGCAGCCCGGCCGCTGGAGCCTGCGCGCCGCGATGGCTACGGTCGCCGAGGCCGGCAGCGGCGTGGTGCTGCTGTTGGGGCACCCGCTGGACGGCGACGTGCTGCTGGCGCATATCCGCGAGACCGCCGAACACGCGCCGGCGAAAAAACCGACCACCTACAGCATCGTCGGTGCCGGCTCGCAGATCCTGCGCGACCTGGGCGTACGCAAGATGCGCCTGATGAGTGCGCCGATGAAATTTAATGCGATATCCGGTTTCGATCTGGAAGTTGTAGAATACGTGCCCTCCGAATAAAAGCCGGCTGCCTGCGGCTTGAAATTCGCGGTTCAAATATCACTGGTGGGCGCGTAACGAACGCGCCCCGGCTCTTTAAGAGATTTGTCGAATGACCCTGAAGACCATCGAAGGTACCTTCATCGCCCCCAAAGGCCGCTATGCCCTGGTGGTCGGCCGTTTCAACAGCTTCGTCGTCGAAAGCCTGGTCAGCGGCGCGGTCGACGCCCTGGTCCGTCACGGCGTGAGCGAAAGCGACATCACCGTGATTCGTGCTCCGGGCGCCTTCGAGATTCCGCTGGTCGCGCAGAAAGTCGCGCAGAAGGGCGAGTTCGCGGCGATCATCGCCCTGGGCGCGGTCATTCGTGGCGGCACTCCGCACTTCGAATACGTGGCTGGCGAATGCACCAAGGGCCTGGCCCAGGTGTCCATGGAGTTCGGCGTACCGGTCGCCTTCGGCGTGCTGACCGTCGACTCGATCGAGCAAGCCATCGAGCGTTCCGGCACCAAGGCCGGCAACAAAGGCGCTGAAGCCGCCTTGTCCGCTCTGGAAATGGTCAGCCTGCTGGCGCAGTTGGAGGCCAAGTGATTAGCGACGATAGCGATCGTTTCAACCCGCGCGATCCGAAACCTGCGGACGCTGGCAAGCCATCCAAGAGCGCCAAGCGTCGCGAAGCCCGCCAGCTCGCGACCCAGGCGCTGTACCAATGGCATATGGCCAAGCACTCGCTGAACGAGATCGAAGCGCAGTTCCGGGTCGACAACGATTTCACCGACATCGACGGCGCCTACTTCCGTGAGATCCTGCACGGCGTACCGGCCAACAAGAACGAGATCGACAACGCGCTCGTGCCTTGCCTGGACCTCGCCATCGAAGAGCTGGACCCGGTCGAGCTGGCGGTCCTGCGCCTGTCCACCTGGGAGCTGCTCAAGCGCGTCGACGTGCCGTACCGCGTAGTGATCAACGAAGGTATCGAGCTGGCCAAGGTCTTCGGTTCCACCGACGGCCACAAGTTCGTCAACGGCGTACTCGACAAGCTGGCCCCGCGCCTGCGTGAAGCTGAAGTGAAGGCGTTCAAGCGCTGATCCGCGCTTGCAGCTGCCATGGGCGAGTTTGAGCTGATCCGCAATTTCTTCGCCGCCGCGCCTTGTGCGCAGGGCGGCGAGGGCATTGCCCTGGGGATCGGCGACGACTGCGCCTTGCTGGCTGTTCCCCAGGGCGAGCAGTTGGCGATATCCACCGACACCCTGGTGGCCGGTGTGCATTTCGCAGACCCCTGCGACCCTTTCCTGCTTGGCCAGCGCTCGCTGGCAGTGGCGGTTAGCGACCTGGCGGCCATGGGCGCCGCGCCCCTGGCATTCACCCTGGCCCTGACCCTGCCGACCGTCGACGCCGACTGGTTGCAAGCCTATGCCCGTGGCCTGAATGCTATGGCGCAGGCGTGCGGCGTGCGCCTGGTGGGCGGCGACACCACGCGCGGGCCCTTGACCCTGACCCTGACGGTCTTCGGCCGTGTCCCTGTCGGCCAGGCCCTGACCCGCGGCGGTGCCCGGCCCGGGGACTTGCTGTGCGTCGGCGGCGAGCTGGGTAACGGTGCTGGCGCCCTGCCGCTGGTGCTTGGGCAGCGCACGGCCGATCCGGCGATCGCCGAGCCGCTGCTGGCCCATTACTGGTCGCCGCAACCGCAGTTGGCCCTGGGCCAGGCACTGCGCGGCAAGGCCAGCGCAGCCATGGATATCTCCGATGGCCTGCTGGCCGATTGCGGGCATATCGCGGCCGCCTCGGCTGTCGGCTTGCTGATCGAAAGTGAAAAACTGCCGATGTCCCGGGCGCTGTCGGCTTTTCTCGGTGAAAATGACGCCCGCTCGGCGGCGCTCAGCGGCGGCGACGACTACGTGCTGCTGTTCACCCTGCCGCCGGACGAGCTGGCCCCGCTGCTGGCCGCTGGCTGGCCGGTGCATGTACTGGGTCGGGCGGTGGCCGGGCAGGGCGTGGTGCTGCTGGATGCCGCGGGGCAGGACATCACCCCGAGTACTCGGGGCTATCAACATTTTCGGGAGACACCGTGACAGATCATCCCAAGCAGGTTCCGGCAGAGTTCGTGCCGCCTTCCGTCTGGCGCAATCCTTGGCATTTTCTTGCATTTGGCTTCGGTTCGGGCACTTTGCCCAAGGCTCCGGGTACCTGGGGCTCGCTGGTTGCGCTACCTTTTATCCCGCTGTGGCAGATGTTGCCGGATTGGGGTTACTGGCTGATGCTCGGCATCACCATGCTGTTTGGCTTCTGGCTGTGCGGCAAGGTGGCCGACGACCTGCGGGTGCATGACCATGAAGGCATCGTCTGGGACGAAATGGTCGGGATGTGGATTACCCTGTGGCTGGTGCCGGAAGGCTGGTACTGGTTGCTGGCGGGGTTCCTGATGTTCCGCTTCTTCGACATTCTCAAGCCTTGGCCGATTCGCTGGATCGACCGGCATGTGCACGGCGGTATCGGCATCATGCTCGACGATGTACTGGCCGGTGTCTTCGCCTGGTTGGCGATGCAGGGCCTGGTGTGGTGGTTTACCTGAGGAGTCAGCCATGCGGCTCGGTCGCGTCCTGCTGGTAATGCTCTGTGTCCTGGCCGCTAACCTGGCCCGGGCCGATGAACCGGCGGCGCTTCCCGGGAAAATCCGGGTGGCCAGCGAAGAGTGGGACAACTACACCCAGGCCGATGGCCAGGGCATGGCCTGGGACATCCTGCGCGAGGTCTTCGAGAGTCAGGGCGTGAAGCTCGACAGGCGCAGCGTGCCTTACACCCGCTCAGTCGGGCTGGTGCAGCGCCGGGAAGTGGACGCGCTGGTCGGCTCGTATCGGGACGAGATCGAAGGCGCGCTGTACCCGCGCTGGAATTACGATACCGACCATATCTACAGCCTGGGGCTGGCGACGAACCCGGCGCCGACCCTGGCCACGCTCGGCAGCTATCGCCTGGTCTGGGTGCGGGGCTACAAGTACCAGGATTACCTGCCCAACCTTAAGCGCTTCAATGAAATCCGCCGACGGATCGGCATCTTGCCGATGCTCCAGCAGGGGCGCGCCGATTTCTATATCGACGCCCTGACCGAGGTCGACTTTGTCCTGTCCCAGGCCGCGGACCCTTCGTTGTTTCGTCGCTCCCATCTGGCCGAGCTGCCGTTGTTCCTGGGGTTTGCCGACAATGAGCGGGGGCAGGCGCTGTGCGCGCTGTTCGATCGGCGGATGGACGAACTGGTGAAAAACGGCCGTTTACGGCCGATTTTCCAGCGTTGGAATCAGCCTTACCCGTTCGACGTCGAACGTCCGCCTGCCGAGCGCTGATCTAACTTCTCGATCTTTATGTCCGATAATTCAGCCTAAGCGTCTGTCGGAAGCTGCTGTTACAATGTCGCCTCTGCGAATTTCAAGTCCCATACAGATCAGGAGCACAACGGTGCCCGTCGTTTTTGTTGCCGCTTCCAAGCTGCCCACTCCTTTTGCGCAATTCACCATGCACGGTTTTCTCGACGAAGCCACCGGCCGCGAGCACGTCGTGCTCAGCCTGGGTGATATTGCCGATGGCGCTCCGGTGCTCGGCCGGTTGCACTCCGAATGCCTGACCGGCGATGCCCTGTTCAGCCAGCGTTGCGATTGCGGTTCGCAACTGGAAGCGGCGCTGCGGGCCATCGCCCATGAGGGTCGGGGTGTGCTGCTGTACCTGCGCCAGGAAGGCCGCGGCATCGGTTTGCTCAACAAGATTCGCGCCTACGAGTTGCAGGACGGCGGCGCCGACACCGTGGAAGCCAACGAGCGCCTGGGCTTTGCCGCCGACCAGCGCGACTACGCCATGTGCCTGCCGATGCTCGAGCACCTGGGGGTGAAGTCCCTGCGCCTGATGACCAACAACCCGCGCAAGGTCAAGGCCCTGACCGAGATGGGCATCGTTGTCGCCGAACGTGTCCCGCTGCATACCGGCCACAACCCGCACAACAAACTCTACCTGGCGACCAAGGCCAGCAAGCTCGACCACATGATGGGCAACGAGCATCAGGGCGAGGTAGACCGGGCGTGACCCGCGGTCAGGTACGGCGGCGTCTGGCCGTCAGCTGGTGGCAATACCTGGCGCTGGCGCTGTTGCCGCTGTTCGTGATCAACCTGGTGTTCGGCCAGGGCGAGCCGCTGCTGCCGATCCTGGCGATGCCGTTTTTCATCGCGGGCGTGGCCTCGATGTTTGCCAGCCTGAAGTTTTTCGGCCGCTACAAGCATGCCTTGGTTGCCACCCATAAAGCCCTCGACACCCCGGACGAACCCGGTGCCTGGATCGCCCTCGCGGCCAGTCGCCGTGCGGCCTTCCTGGCGGCGGCCCTGCCGGCCTGGATCGGTGCCCTGGCGGTGTTCGTCGGCCTGGAAGCGGTACCGCTGATCCTGCTGGCGCTGTCCACCGCAGTGCTGTTCTACCTCTACCGTATTCCGCGTCAACTCGGCTGATGCGGCGCTGGCTAGCCGTCCTGCTGCTGGCGTTCGGCGGCCCGGCGCTGGCGGCGGAACGGGTGGTCAGCCTTGCGCCGTCGCTGTCGGAGATCGTCGTCGAACTGGGTAGCGCCGACCTGCTGGTCGGCGTGCTCGATGCCGGCGAACGCCCCACTGAGCTGAAAGACCTGCCCTCCGTGGGCCGCTACGGCCAACTGGACATGGAGCGCCTGCTCAGCCTAAAGCCGGATCTGCTTCTGCTCTGGCCCGGCAGCGTCGGCCCGGCCCAGCGCGAACAGCTCGCCCGCCTGGGCATCCCGACCCTGGTGGCCGAACCCCATAGCCTCGACCAACTCGTCAGCCAGATCGAGACCATCGCTGCTCGGCTCGGGCGTGCACAGCGCGGCCAGGCGCTTGCCGGCCACCTGCGCCAACAACTCGCCAGCCTGCGTCAGCGTTATGCCCGCAGCGAGCCTCTGGCGGTGTTCTATCAGGTCTGGGATCAGCCGCTGTACACCGTGGGCGGCACGCAGATTATCAGCGACGCCTTGGCGGTGTGCGGTGCGCGCAATGTATTCGCCGACCTGCCGCTGCCGGCGCCGCAAGTCAGCGTCGAAGCGGTGTTGCAGCGCAATCCGGCAGCGATCCTGGCCAGTACCCCGGCGCAACTCGAGGCCTGGAAAGCCTGGCCGCAGGTCTCGGCGGTGGCCCAAGGGCGCTTGTTGTTGGTTACGGACAAAGGCCTGGAGCGGCCGAGCGGGCAGATGATCGCGGCGACAGCCAAGCTCTGCCAATGGCTTAGCCCTGAGTAGCGGATCGCGAGCAAGCTCGCTCCTACAGGGGATTGCACGCTGTTCTGTAGGAGCGAGCTTGCTCGCGATAGCGCTGTTACAGGCGCCGCCTGACTAAAGCTCTGGCGTCCAGGTCACCCCGAACATCCATGCCCGGCCTTCCTCGCGGTACCCGTACTGCGCGCCGTCGTGGCTGTACAACGCCCGGCTGTAGGACTTGTCGAGCAGGTTGTCGACCTTCAATTCCAACCGGACCTCGCGATTCAGCGCCCAACTGCCGCGCAGGCCCAGCAGGGCGTAACCGCCGAGGCGCTGCTGGTTGGCCGGGTCGTCGTAGCTGCTGCTCACCGCCTGCCAACTGGCACCGAGGCCCAGGCGGTCGAACTGCCGGTCCAGGTCCCAGCTCAGGGTGCGGCGGGCACGGCGGGCCAGGGTGTGGCCGGTGTCGCGGTCGCGGGGATCGATGATTGCCAGCCCGAGGTTGCTCTGCCAGTCGAACAGCTCCTGTTTCAGCGCCGCCTCGAAGCCGTCGATGCGAGCGGAGCTGACGTTTTGCGGGCCGTTGCTGGCGAAAACGATCGCGTCCCGAAGGTCGGTCCGGTACAGCGACGCCTCAAGCCGGCTGCTGTCGCTGAGCTGGCTGCGCCACTGTAATTCGTAGCTTTTCGAGGTTTCGGGCTTCAGGTCCGGGTTGCTGTTGATGAAGCCGTTTTCGTTCGGGTAGTAAAGGTCGTTGAAGGTCGGCGCGCGAAAGCCTTCGCTGTAAGTCAGCAGCAGGTCGTTGTCCGGGTTCAGCGGCAGGGTAAAGGTGCCGCTCCAGCTGTTCTGGCCGCCGAACTGTTGGTTCTGGTCGCGGCGCAGGCCCAGCTCGGTGGAGAAACGCTCGGCCTGGAAACGG
Source organism: Pseudomonas chlororaphis (assembly GCF_001921865.1). Classification (GTDB taxonomy): domain Bacteria; phylum Pseudomonadota; class Gammaproteobacteria; order Pseudomonadales; family Pseudomonadaceae; genus Aquipseudomonas; species Aquipseudomonas chlororaphis_D. The sequence continues at coordinate 737,079 of NZ_MSCT01000020.1, read as the reverse complement.
TGCTGGATAAACGCCGCCCGGTTCCAGCGGCTGTCTTCGTCGAAGGCGGTGCTGCTGTTGACCCGGTCCTGGTACCAGTCGCCGCCGACGATCAGGCGGTTGCGTTCGTCCAGGGTCAGGTCGTTCTGCCAGTTCAGCGAGTCGCGGTAGGTGTTGAACACCGAGCGTTCATCGCTGAGCTTGTCGAGGCTCTTCTCGCGGTTTTCGCTGTGGCCCAGTTCCAGGCGCGATTGCCAGGCTTCGTTGATGTGGCCGTCGATATAGCTGCTGAAGCTGCTGACGGCGAATTCGCTGTAGGGTTTCTGCGGGTAGCTTTCGAAGGTGTTGCTGTCGAAGCGCCCGAAGGGATTGTCGAACTCGTTTTTACCGCGGTTATCCAGCAGGTTCAGGCCGGCTTCCCAGTCATCGTTGAAGGCGTGGCTCAGGCTCAGGCTCAGGGATTGGTTGCGGTAGGCATCATCGTCGCGATCGCTGGCATAAGACTCATGGGTGCGATTGCTCCCAGCGGTTTCGTCGAGGCTGGCGCCCAGGTTGAAACGGGTCTGCTGGTCGCCGCCGGACAGGCCGATGCTGCGCTCCCAGCTCTGCTGGCTGCCCATGCCCAGGTGCAGGCGGGGTTGCAGGCCCTGCTCGGCGCTGCGCCGGGTGAAGATCTGGATCACCCCGCCAATCGCGTCGCTGCCGTAGATCACCGAACGTGAACCGCGCAGCACTTCCACGCGCTCGATCTGCTCGATATTCAGGTGCTGCAGGTTGCTGTCGCCCGAGGTGGAAGAGCCGATGCGCTGGCCGTCCACCAGCACCAGGGTCTGTGCTGACGAGGTGCCGCGAATGTAGATGCCGGGCAAGCTGCCTCGCCCGCCGGTCTGTGCCACTTGCACGCCCGGTACCCGTTGCAGCAGGTCAGTGACGCTGGAGGGTTGCAGGCGGTCGATATCGTCGCGGGTAAACACGGTGTTGGCGGCGCTGCTGTCGTTACGCGCCTGCACTTGGCGGTTGGCGCTGATCAGCACGTCGGGCAACTTGAGCGCCTGTTCGCGGTCGAGGGTGTCGGCCAGCAGTTGGCCGGCAGGCAGCAGGGTAAGGGTCAGGGCGAGACGCGAGAGCTTCATCGACAATCCATTGCGGCTGGTGAGCGAGGCAGGGGCCAGGGATAAATCCTGTAGCCGCTGCCGCAGGCTACGATCGGCCCCGAAGAGGACGCGCTCTTCGAGATCGGCCCTTATCGCAGCCTGCGGTAGCGGCTACAGGTTACAGGCCGAGCAGTTGCAGGCGTGCCTGCACGGCGGCTTCGATACCGGCTTCGTCCAGGCCGCATTCGGCGAGCATCTGCGCCGGCTTGGCGTGCTCGACGTAGAGGTCCGGCAACCCCAGGTGCAGGATCGGCTTGAGGATCGCCTCGCGCGCCAGGAACTCGCTGACCGCACCGCCGGCGCCGCCCATGATGGCGTTTTCCTCGACGGTCACCAGCAGCGCGTGGCTGGCGGCGATCTCGCGTACCAGGGCCTCGTCCAGCGGTTTGACGAAGCGCATGTCGACCACGGTGGCATCCAGCGTGTCGGCGACTTTCAGCGCCTCGGCCAGTTGCACGCCGAATACCAGCAGGGCCACCTTGCTGCCCTGGCGGCGGACCACGCCCTTGCCGATCTCGATCGGCTGCAGGTCTTTCTCGATGCTGGCGTTCGGGCCGCTGCCGCGCGGGTAGCGCACGGCGGCCGGGCCGTTGTACAGGTGGCCGGTGCTGAGCATCTTGCGCAGTTCGTTCTCGTCACTCGGGGTCATCACCAGCATGCCGGGGATGCAACGCAGGAACGACAGGTCGAAGCTGCCGGCGTGAGTCGGGCCGTCTTCGCCCACCAGGCCGGCGCGGTCGATGGCGAACAGCACGTCGAGGTTCTGCACCGCCACGTCATGCACCAGCTGGTCGTAGCCGCGCTGCAGGAACGTCGAATAGATCGCCACCACTGGCTTGGCGCCTTCGCAGGCCATGCCGGCCGCCAGGGTCACGGCGTGTTGTTCGGCAATCGCCACGTCGAAGTAACGCAGCGGGAAGCGTTCGCTGAACGCCACCAGGTCCGAGCCCTCCTTCATCGCCGGGGTGATGCCCACCAGGCGCGGGTCGGCGGCGGCCATGTCGCACAGCCACTCGCCGAATACCGCGGAGTACTTCGGCCCGCCGGCTTTCTTCGGCGCGGCGGCCGGGGCGTCCAGGGGTTCGAGCTTGGTGATGGCGTGGTAGCCGATCGGGTCGACTTCCGCCGGGGCGAACCCTTTGCCCTTTTTCGTCACCACATGCAGAAACTGCGGGCCCTTGAGGTCGCGCATGTTGCGCAGGGTGGCGATCAGGGTCGGCAGGTCGTGGCCGTCGATGGGGCCGATGTAGTTCCAGCCCAGTTCCTCGAACAGAGTGCCGGGAACCAGCATGCCCTTGGCGTACTCTTCGGTGCGGCGGGCGATTTCCCAGGCACCGGGCAGGCGCGACAGGACCTTCTTGCTGCCCTCGCGCATGCTGGCGTAGGTGCGGCTGGAGAGGATCTTGGCCAGGTAGTTGGAGAGGCCGCCGACGTTGCGCGAGATCGACATGTCGTTGTCGTTGAGGATCACCAGCATGTTGGCGTCCACTTCCGGCGCGTGGTTCAGCGCCTCGAAGGCCATGCCCGCGGTCAGGGCGCCGTCGCCGATCACCGCGATGGCCTTGCGCTCGCTGTTCTGCAGGCGGGCGGCAATGGCCATGCCCAGCGCGGCGCTGATCGAGGTGCTGGAGTGGCCGACGCCAAAGGTGTCGTACTCGCTCTCGGAGCGGCGCGGGAAGGCGGCCAGGCCGTCCTTCTGGCGCAGGGTCGCCATGCGTTCGCGGCGGCCGGTGAGGATCTTGTGCGGATAAGCCTGATGACCCACGTCCCACACCAGACGGTCGTCCGGCGTGTCGAAGACGTAATGCAGCGCGATGGTCAGCTCGATGACGCCCAGGCCGGCACCGAAATGCCCGCCGGTCTGGCCGACCGAATAGAGCAGTTCCAGGCGCAACTCATCGGCCAGGGTTTCCAGCTCGGCTTCGCCTAACCGGCGCAGGCCGTCCGGCGTATTGGCACGGTCGAGCAGGGGCGTGGTCGGGCGCTTGCGGGGAATCTCATGGAACGTCGTGGGCATCAGGCGAATCGTTATAGGTATAAAAGAGGCGGCAGTTTACCTTATGCATCGCAAGCTGCCCACGCGGAGCGCGGAACTTGGTGGATAGGCGGTCTGCCGCGCCGGGGTCGATCAGCTGCGTCGTTCGACGATATAGCGCGCCAGCTCCCGCAGGGGCTCGGCGGCCGCGTCAAAGGGTCGCAGCGCATGCAAGGCCTGATCGCGCAGCTCCAGGGCATAGGCCTTGGCCGCTTCCAGGCCGAGCAGGGCCGGGTAGGTCGGTTTATCCCGGGCAATGTCGGCGCCCTGGCGCTTGCCCAGGGTCGCGGTATCGCTTTCCACGTCGAGAATGTCGTCCTGCACCTGGAACGCCAGGCCAATGGCCTGGGCATAGGTCTGCAGGGACTTGAGCTCATCTTTCTCGGCCCGGCCGCTGGCCAGGGCGCCGAGCTTGACGCTGGCCTCGATCAGCGCGCCGGTCTTGTGCCGGTGCATGTATTCCAGGGCTTTCTGATCGAGCTTGAGGCCCACCGAACCGAGGTCGATAGCCTGGCCGCCGACCATGCCAGCGGGGCCTGCCGCCAGCGCCAGGGCGCTGACCATCCGCAGGCGGATCTCGGCGCTCGAATCGCTCAGGCGCGGGTCGAGCAGGGCACTGAACGCCAGGCTTTGCAGGCCGTCGCCGGCAAGAATCGCGCAGGCTTCGTCGAAGGCTTTATGGGTGGTCGGCTGGCCGCGACGCAGGTCGTCGTCGTCCATCGCCGGCAAGTCGTCGTGCACCAGGGAATAGGCGTGGATCAGTTCCACCGCGCAGGCCGCGCCGTTGGCCTGTTCCGCCGGGCTACCGAGGGCTTCGCAAGCGGCGTAGGCCAGCAGCGGGCGCACGCGTTTGCCGCCGTTCATCACGCTGTAGCGCATGGCTTCGTAAAGGCGGGCCAGCTCGGGGCTTGGCGCGTTGAACAGGGTTTCCAGCGCAGCATTGACCCGGGCCTGACTGCTGGCCTGATAGGCCGCGATCATTCCGGTTGTTCCGCGTCGAAGGGTGCTTCGGCCAGTTCGCCGTCGCGCTCCAGCAGGATCTGCACTTTCTGCTCGGCCTGGGCCAGCGCCGCCTGGCAGTCGCGGGTCAGGCCGATGCCTTGCTCGAAGGCGGTCAACGAGTCTTCCAGCGACAGCTCGCCGTTCTCCAGCCGCTCGACCAGCGTCTGCAGGTCGGCGAGGGATTGTTCGAAATCTAAGGCAGCTTTTTTGCGGGCCATGGCGGCTATCCCGGTTGACGTTAAACCGGCGCGACACTAGCAGACATGGGGTTTTGGGGCAAATGAGCCGCGGTCGCCGAGCCGATTGCCTGCGCTGGATCATGGCCTGTTTACACGGCCGGGCGGGTGATGCCATTTCTTGCTTTGCGACAAGGAAAATTGCCGGCACTTGCCTTGCAATGACCCATCGTTGATTGGCAAGGAGAAGCTGAAATGGGTGTTTTCCAAGGTGTATTGAGGACGTGTGTACTGTTGGGCAGCTGTGCCAGTAGCCTGGTGCTGGCCGGCGGGGCCGACGGTTTGCAGCGGGTGAAGGTGGATCTGCTGGCGCCGCCGCAGGTTCATCCCCACGAGCAGGCGGTCAGCGGGCCGCCCAAGGTGCTGCAGTTTCGCATGAGCGTCGAAGAGAAAAAGATGGTCATTGACGACCAGGGCACCACGTTGCAGGCCATGACGTTCAACGGCTCCATGCCCGGCCCGACCCTGGTGGCGCACGAGGGGGACTACGTGGAGCTGACGCTGGTCAACCCGGCGAGCAACAGCATGCCCCACAACATCGACTTTCATGCGGCCACCGGGGCCCTGGGCGGGGCGGGCCTGACCCAAGTGGTGCCGGGCCAGGAAGTGGTGCTGCGCTTCAAGGCCGACCGCAGCGGCACCTTTGTCTACCACTGTGCGCCGCAAGGCATGGTGCCCTGGCACGTGGTCTCGGGCATGAGCGGCGCGCTGATGGTGCTGCCTCGCGACGGCCTGCGCGACCCGCAAGGCAAGCCCCTGCATTACGACCGCGCCTACACCATCGGCGAGTTCGACCTGTATATCCCCAAGGACAAGGACGGCCACTACAAGGACTACCCGACCCTGGCGTCCAGCTACCAGGACACTCGCGCGGTGATGCGTACCCTGACCCCGAGCCATGTGGTGTTCAACGGCCGCGTCGGCGCCCTGACCGGGGCCAATGCCCTGACCTCCAAGGTCGGCGAAAGCGTGCTGTTCATCCATTCCCAGGCCAACCGCGACAGTCGTCCGCACCTGATCGGCGGCCATGGGGACTGGGTCTGGACCACCGGCAAGTTCGCCAACCCGCCGCAACGCAACCTGGAAACCTGGTTCATTCCCGGCGGCTCCGCCGTGGCGGCGCTGTATACCTTCAAGCAGCCGGGCACCTACGTGTACCTCAACCACAACCTGATCGAAGCCATGGAGTTGGGGGCCCTGGCCCAGGTCAAGGTCGAGGGGCAATGGGACGATGACCTGATGACCCAGGTGAAGGCGCCGGGGCCGATCGTCGAGCGCAAACAGTAGAAAAGGGCAGGGATATTGCTCAGGTCTTGATCATTTCGGAAAAGTCCGTAATATCCCCCCATGCTCATCGACCAAATCAAAGCGCTGGCCAGCGACATCCGCATGCAGATGCTCGAATGGCTGAAAGACCCGGAAGGCAATTTTCCGCCCCAGGGCCATGACGCGCCGACTGTCATCGGCATCTGCATGACTGACTTGCAGCACAAGGCCGGGCTCTCGGCGTCCAGCACCTCCAGCCATCTGGCGATTTTGCAGCAGGCTGGCCTGGTTGATGCCACACGCATTGGCAAGTGGACTTATTTTCGCCGTAACGAAGCCGTCATCGCAGCCTTTGCCGAGCAACTGAAGCGCGAGCTTTGAAGTTTTACCTGAACATTTCGTAATTTTACGAAATGAAACGACGACCCAAGAGGAACTGTCCATGAAAGCAATCTACGTTCAAGCCGGTGGTGGCTACGACAAAGTAGTGGTCGGCGAGGCTCCGGCAGCCGCGCCCCAGGCGGGCGAAATCACCGTGCGCCTGCGCGCAAGCTCCCTCAACTACCACGATTTCGCGGTGGTCAGCGGCATGTGGGGCCCCACCGAGGCGCGCATTCCGATGGCCGACGGCGCGGGCGAAGTGACAGCCGTGGGCGCCGGCATCAGCGAATTTGCCGTAGGCGATTCGGTGGTCAGCACCTTCTTCCCCGAGTGGCTGGACGGCGAGCCCAACGTTGAAGGCTTTGCCACCGTGCCGGGCGACGGCGTGGACGGCTATGCCCGTGAGTTCGTCACCGCTCGCGCCACTGCCTTCACCCGCGCGCCCAAGGGCTGGAGCCACGCCGAAGCCGCGACCCTGACCACCGCCGGCCTCACGGCCTGGCGTTCGCTGGTGGACGACGGCGGCGTGACGGCTGGCGATACGGTGCTGGTGCAAGGTACGGGCGGGGTGTCGATCTTCGCCCTGCAGTTCGCCAAGATGCTCGGCGCCACGGTGATCGCTACGTCCTCCAGCGACGCCAAGCTGGAGCGCTTGAAGGCCCTGGGCGCCGATCACCTGATCAACTACCGCCAGGACCCGGCCTGGGGCGAAACCGTGCAGAAGCTCACCGCCGGGCGCGGCGTCGACCATGTGATCGAAGTGGGCGGTCCGTCCACTCTGGAGCAGTCGATGATCGCCGCGCGGGTCGGCGGCCAGGTCTCGGTGATCGGCATCCTGACCGGCGTCGCCGGCGAGTTCCCGATTGTCACCGCGCTGGTCAAGCAATTGCGCTTGCAGGGTGTACTGGTGGGTAGCCGCCGGCAGCAGCAGGACATGGTCCGCGCCATCGACGCCAACGGCATGCGTCCGGTCCTCGACAAGCACTTTGCCCTGGACGCCATGACCGACGCCTTCCGCTACCAGGAAAGCAACCAGCACTTCGGCAAGATCATTCTCGATATCTGACCCTGCCTGGCTGGTCGCCGCGGATCATTCGCTCTGATCCGTGGTGGCCAGCACCTCGTTGATCTTCCAGCAGCCTTTGTCCTTGACCAGCAGCAGATCGACGATCTGCGTGGTGTCCGGCGTGTTGCCCAGGGTCACCGACTCGCGCGCCGAGGTGCCTTGTACCTGCGGTTCGCCGACCTTGATCTGAGTCAGCCACTCATCCATGTAGTCCTGGGTCTTGATGAAGTAGTCCTCTTCCAGGCCCTCGGGGCTGTCCATCTGCTGCTTGATCCGCCCGATCAGCGATTGCGTGACGTACTGCTGCAGGTGCGGCAGGTCGTCGGTGATCGGGTCTTTCTGGTCGCTGAAACTTTGCAGGTACCAGTTGTAGAAGGCTTCGGCCACGGGCTTGGGCGAGGCCGCGCAGTCGGCGAGGCTGAGACCGGGGTGCAAAGCGGCGGCGGCCAGGAGCAAGGGAAACAGCTTTCTCATGGGGCGGTGTCCTTACTGGGGCGATGGGGTGCGAGGCGCCGTCCAGGGCATCGAACGGCGGCCCTCAAGCACAGTCACGCCATTGCGGGGTGTTCGATTTCAACATGGGAGCACGGTTAGCGCTATTGATCGTTTGTCGCGGGGCTGCGTTTTGGCAGTGCCTTGCAATACAAATCCGCTTCCGGAAGGTGTAGTCTTAAAATCACAATCGCTGCATGATCGAGATCAAACAGACCGCGACCTTTATGGAGTGGGAACGCAGGCTCAAGGATTCCAGAGCCAGGGCAGCGATTGCGGCGCGTATTTTTCGCTTGGCCAACGGCCTGCCCGGGGATGTATCGCCGGTGGGCGAGGGCGTGAGTGAGTTGCGCATCCATTACGGGCCGGGCTATCGGGTTTATTTCCAGCAGCACGGCCTTCAACTCGTCATCCTGCTGTGTGGCGGCGACAAAAGTCGCCAGCGCCACGATATCGAACGGGCCTGCTACCTGGCCCGTCGCTGGAGCCCATCATGAATGAACCGCTTTTCGACTATGACCCCGCCACGGCCCTGCGCGACCCGCAAGCCATCGCCCTGTTCATGGCGGACGCCTTCGAGACCGGCGATGCCGGCTACATCGCCAAGGCCCTGGGGGTGGTGGCCCGGGCCAAGGGCATGACCGAACTCGCTCACGAGACCGGGCTGTCCCGCGAGCAGCTGTACCGCTCGTTCAGCGAAAAGGGCAACCCGACCCTGAAAACCCTGCTGGCGGTGATGCGCGCCCTGGGCCTGGACATGACCGCGCGCGTGCACGGGGCCGGGTAAATCAGCAGAGGCTGCTGGCGCAGCGTTCGCGAAGCCGGGTCTGGACGCGATTGCGGCCCTTGCCCTTGGCGGTGTACAGCGCCTGGTCGGCCTCCGACAGCAAGCGCGAAAGGTCGTGCCCGACATCCTGGGTGGTCACCACGCCGATGCTGACGCTGAGCAGCCCCGGCTCGAGCATTGCCAACTCCGAGAACCCCCGGCGAAGGCGCTCCGCGACCTGCACCGCCTGGCGCTCGTCGGTCTCCGGCAACAGGCAGGCAAACTCCTCGCCGCCGATACGGCCGAACACGTCCTGCGGGCGCAGGTTGGCCAGGGCCAATTGACCAAAAGCGATCAGCGCCTGGTCGCCCGTTTGGTGGCCGTAGGTGTCGTTCAGGCGCTTGAAGTGGTCCAGGTCGCACAGCAGCAGGGCCGCGCCGGCGCCACGGCGCTGGCTGTCGAGCAGGCTCCGTTCGCCCCGGGTCATGAACGCCCGACGGTTGCCCACGCCGGTCAGCGCATCGCTGAAGGCGGCGGCCTTGAAGCGTAGCTCCGCGCGCTCCTTGACCATCGCCAGGGTCACGTAGGCGATGCCGATCACGTACAGCATCGCCTCGAACAGCATCAGGGAAAAAAACGATACGCCCTGGCCGCTGCCCGACAGCGCGTTATCGAACGCCAGCCCTTTATCGGCAAAGGCCCGCACGGCATAAAAGGCCGTGTGCAGCAGGGTCAGCAGCAGTGCCGGTACATAGGCGACTTCCAGCTGCCGGCGGCTGCGCCAGAACTCCAACGCCGTCAGCACCCCATAAGCCGTCACCAGTGCCGAATACACCGATACCCGCGTGGACATCGACCCGTAGAACGCCGGCACCAGGCACAGCAGCAGCCACAGGGCCGCGCCGGCGAACAGGCCCGGCAGGTGCGGCAGGCGCCCGGCGAACACGCGCATCGCGGTCCAGTTCATCCCCGCGCTCAGCAATAGCAGCACATTGGCCAGCACCAGCGGCACCACATCGATTCCCAGCCCGCGCAGGCCGGTCAGCAGCATGCCCGCGGCCGCCAGCAGCATCATGCTGCCCAGGTACGCCAGCGAGCGCTCGCGGGTTTCCCGCAGCCACGCGTGGATGCTCAACAGCCCCATGAGGCAGAAGACAAAAACGCAAACCAGTTGCAGGGTCGGAATGTGCAGCACCATGTCCTTGGTTCTCACGGGGTCATGCCGGCAAGGGGCTGGCAGAGCGAGGTGGACCCCGTTGCTCGAGGGGCGCCTTGGCGTGGAAGCGCAGGATTGTAGCGATATCTTTTTGCCACTGCTTGATTGCGAAGGCGGGGCATTCGGGCGAGGGGAGAGCATCCGGCCAAAACGGGGCCCGTAGATGCGGCCCCGTATTCAGTCGTCCCTAGCGCGCCTGGGGCTGGTTGGCATCGAGCAGGGCGCTTACCACGGCATTGGCCATTTCCACCGAATGGATCATCGACCAGATCAACCCGCGTTCCACGCCGCTGGCGCGCTCGCTGATCTCGTCGCTGACCTGCACCGCGCAATCCAGCAGTAGCGACACATGGACCAAGGCTTCTTCGGCACTGACGCCGGGGCGGACGTTGAACAAGGCATCGCGGCCCACGGCTGCCGCGGCGGTGTCTTTCAGGCTGCCGAGGATAGAGGTTTCAGGCGTATTCGACGCCAGGGCCAGGCGAATGCGCTGGGTGGCGAGGTCGTGTTCGGGGTTTCTGAATTGCCCGGACAGGGGCGGATCGGGGACCAGCTTTTTCATGGTGCATCTCCAACGTGAGTGGAGCTGCCAGATGTCGCTGCTAAACGAGTGGGTGGCAGCTGTACGCAGGTTAGCAGGCCGGTCACATTGGAAAACCGGCGCACCCGAAGGTGCCCTGCGCACAGCCGCCATGACAGGCAGAAAGAATCTACCGACAGGTGACTTCGATGCGCCCAATGTGAAGCTCCGAGCTGCTAAACCCGATCACTGAATAAGCAGTGACAGACCGAGCCTAGAGAGCAGGTTTTGCAGGCGCAAGCGGGTGGGAGTTTCTAGGAAAAGTCGCTCAATAGAAAGCGAAGAACCTTACGTTGATGCGCCGAAAGTGGACGTTGGGGAACCTTTCGCCTTCGGTCTTGACCTGCGTGAAGAGTGCTTTGGCTCTACCCGCGGCTTCGGGCGGATCGTGGTGTCGAGGACCGCATTAACGATGGCATGTTCAAGCCCCCTGCCTATTGCTCAAGAGCCGACTGGGCGAGGAGCCGCCATACAAACGGACGACGTCCGTACAAAAAAACAGAACAAGAAGTTACCGTTTCCATGGCTATCCGCCTTCCGCGCGCGCCATAAAAATAGCGGGACAATTTCCCAAGGCGGAGCGCCATATCCATGTCAAGCGTATACAGAGACAACATAGAACTGGTCTTCGATATCCAAGGCCAAGGCCCCGATCTTTTGTTGATCGCCGGTACTGCGGCCGATCGTACGCTCTGGTCCCTGGTGCGCGCCGATCTGGCCAAACACTTCAGGACGATTGCCTTCGACAATCGTGATTCGGGAGAAAGCAGCCTCTGCGCCACCGGTTATGCACTGCAAGATCTCGCCAAGGATGCGCGTGCTGTCCTGGACGCGGCAGGTTCTTCGCGGGCGCATGTCATGGGCCATTCCCTGGGTGGCATGATTGCGCAGGAGCTGGCGCTCCTGGCTCCGCAGCGCGTTGCCAGCCTGACATTGGTCGATACCACGTCAAGGTTGGGGACTTACACGCAAGCAGTCATTTCCATGGCTCTTGCATGGTGCCATGCCATAGAGGACCGGGAGCTTCTGGTGAAGTCGCTGTACTTCCTGGCCTTGGGCGAGGACTCCATTCAGGGCGGAGCGTTGAGCCAGGTAGCCGCCTCTATTGCTGAAGGTGGGCCAGGGCAACCTCGGGAAGCGCTGGTGCGTCAGTGGGAGGTTGACCTGACCGTCGATATCTACAATCGCCTCAAGCACATCAGCGCTCCGACCCATATTGTCTGGGGCGCGCAGGACAAGCTGATACACGAAAGCCATCAGTTCGAGATGCTCGACAACATCATGGGCTCGACCTACACCCGCCTTGAGCATTGCGGGCATTGCCCGATGCTTGAGACCCCCGTCAATTTCGTAGAGAACACCCTGCAGTTTCTGCTGGGGCAGTGAACCCGAACCGATGGAGCCCGAGCTCCATCGACTTGCAGGCCCGCGCGGCCTTGCAGGTTGCTCGCGACCGGCGTCGCCGGTACGGGATCAGGAAGCGGTTAAAACCAACCCCATGCGTTTCCCCGCCGCCGATACGGCAAGCGACCGGCTTTCAGTCGAGCCGTCTCGGCGGTCATTGGCCGCATCGATACTTGAAGCCGACAACCCTCACCCCCGCCCCTCGCCACCACAGATAAAGTCAATGAACGCCCGCAGCTTCGGCGTGAGATGCCGGCTCGAGGGCCAGACCACCTGGATGTTCAGGGTGCGCTGCACCCGCTCGGGCAGGATCGATATCAGCTCGCCGGCATCCAGCCCTTCGCGCACCGCGAATTCGGGGACGCAGGCAATGCCCAGGCCCTGGCGGGCCATGTGGATCAGCATGTCGAGGTTATTGCAGACCATGGTCGCCGGGACCTTCAATTCGGTGCCTTCGGCGAGCCCCGTCAGCGGCCATTTTTCCAGCTTGCCGGTCGACGGCAGTTTGTAATGCAGGCAGTGGTGGTCTTGCAGTTGTTCCACCGTGCCCGGGTGACCGTAGCGGTCAAAGTAACTGGGCGCGCCCACCAGGTAGAAGCCGAAGCTGTCCAGCTTCCTGGCCATCAGCCGCGAGTCGTGCAACTGGCCGGTGCGCAGCACGGCGTCGAAGCCTTCCTCGACCACGTCCACCAGGCGGTCGGTGAAGTCCAGTTCCAGCTGGATGTCCGGATAACGCTGCATGAAGCGCGAGAGGTGCATGAACAGCACGTCGCCGAGCAGCGGCAGGCTGATGCGCAATTTGCCGCGCGGGGCCTCGCTGGAGCTGGAGAGTTCCTGTTCGGCCGCCTCCAGTTCGTTGAGCACCCGCCGGCAGCGTTCCAGGAACAGCGAGCCCTCGCTGGTCAGGTTGATGCTGCGGGTATTGCGGTGGAACAGCCGGGTGCCGAGTTTCTCTTCCAGGCGGGCAATGCTCTTGCCCACGGCCGAGGCGGAGACCCCGAGCAAGCGGCCCGCGCCTACGAAACTGCGGCTCTCGGCGACCTGGACGAACACCGTGATGCCATTGAGCTTATCCAACGCTCACTCCTTTGATTGCGGACAAAAAGGTCCGTGGACCCCGGAATTGTAACCTCTGTTTCCCTACGGTGGCCGGTTCTACTATCGCTACATCCAGCTCTGCCATTCAACAGTTTGGGGTCAGGTATGTCAGTCAACGAACCGCTTCGCCAGCTACATTCGCTTCGCTCGTTCGAGCCCGCCCAGGTGGCCTCACGGATCGATGCCGTGCTCGAACAGACCCTGCACGACCAGCGCCTGGTGGGCGCGGTGGTGCTGGTGGCCCACCAGGGCCAGGTGATCTACCACCGCGCGGCCGGCCTGGCCGACCGGGAAGCGCAAGTGCCGATGCGCGAAAATGCCTTGTTCCGGCTGTCGTCGGTGTCCAAGCCGATTGCCTCGGTGGCGGCGCTGGTGCTGGTCGCCCAGGGCAAGATCCAGCTGGACGACGACATCAGCCGCTGGCTGCCGTATTTCAAGCCAACCCTGGGCGACGGCCAGCCGGCGACCATCACCCTGCGCCAGCTGCTGAGCCATACCGCCGGCCTGTCCTACGGTTTCCTGGAAAGCGCCGCGGGCGGTCCTTATCAGGACGCCGGGGTGTCCGACGGCCTGGAGCGCAACGCGCTGACGCTGGAGGAGAACCTGCGCCGCCTGGGCCAGATCCCGTTGCAGTACCCGCCCGGCAACGGCTGGGGCTACTCGATCGCCACCGACGTGCTGGGCGGGCTGATCGCCGCGGTGCATGGCAGCAGCCTCGCCGTGGCGATCGACCAACTGGTGGTCCAGCCCCTGCAACTGCACGACACCAGCTTCAAGGTGACGGACGTCGAGCGCCTGACCGCGGCCTACCTGAACGATCAGCCGCGGCCGCACCGCATCGAGGACCTGGAGGTGATCCCGGTCTTCGAGGGCACCATCGGCATCAAGCTGGACCCGGCCCGGGCGCTCGACCCCAACGCCTATGACTCCGGCGGCTCCGGCCTGGTCGGTAGCGCCGGCGAGTTCCTGACCCTGCTGGAGACCCTGCGCAAGGGCGGCGCGCCGCTGTTGCCCAAGGCGCTGGTGGATGAGATGACCCGCAACCAGACCGGCGACCTGGAACTGGAAAACTGGCCCGGCCGCGGCTTCGGCCTGGGTTTCACCGTGCTCAAGGACCCGGCCGCGGCGCAGACCGCCGAGTCGGCCGGCAGCTGGCGCCTGGGCGGCGCCTACGGGCACTCGTGGTTCGTCGACCCGGCGCAGCAACTGACCGTGGTCGCGTTCACCAACACCGCCTTCGAAGGCATGTTCGGCCAGTTCACCGTAGACCTGTGCAACGCCGTCTACGGCCAGTGACCCCGCGCCGGCCCCCGCCACCGGGGGCCGGCCGCATGAACATCGAAAAACAGACGGTTCGCTCAGCGATCTGCATTGCCGTACCCCTCGCAACATTGCCTGCAAGCGCGCAACGCCATTGATGGTTTTTTATCGGGAGCACGCTCGACACGCGCAGGCGTGGTCGGGCGCGCCGTGACTCTACGGGGATCGGATGATGAAAAAAGCAGAGCTCTACCACTCGCATGTGCACAGCAAGCTGGACTCGCTCACGGGAATACGCTTTCTCGCCGCGGCGATGGTGTTCATGTTTCACGCGTCGCTGACCCGCATCATCGGTTTCAACCCCTACGCCGACAGCGACGTGATCAACGTCTTCCAGCGCCTCTTCAGCGGTGGCGGCTGGCTTGGCGTGTCGTTCTTTTTCGTGCTCAGCGGTTTCGTGATCACCTGGTCCGCACGCAAGGGCGACAGCCTGACCGGCTTCTGGCGGCGCCGGTTGCTGAAGATCTACCCCAACCACATCGTCACCTGGTTGCTGGCGATGCTGTTGTTCAGCGTGCCGGCCGCCAGCGTGGCGATCTGGTTGCCCAACCTGCTGCTGGTGCATTCGTGGATTCCGCGGATGGACACCTTCCTCAGCGTCAACGGCCCGTCCTGGTCGCTGTGCTGCGAGATGTTCTTCTACCTGCTGTTTCCGCTGGCGCTCAAGCTGGTCTGGAAGATCTCCGAGGAACGCCTGTGGCACTGGGCCTGGGCGATGGTCGCCGGCCTGGCCCTGACGCAAGTGGCGATCCGCCTGCTGGCGCCCGCCACGCCGCTGATCAACGAGTACCCGATTTCCCTGAGCCAATGGTGGTGGGCCTATTACTTCCCGCCCGCGCGGCTGTTCGAGTTCGTGCTGGGCATGCTCATGGCGCGCATCCTCATGGCCGGGCGCTGGATCGAGTTGAGCGTGTCCTGGGCGTTCGCGCTGTTGGTCGTGAGTTATGTGGCGGCCATGTACGTGCTGTTCCAGTACAGCCTCAACCTGGTGACGCTGGCGCCGATCGCCGCGCTGATCACCGCCATCGCCGCCAGCGACCTGCAGGATCGCAAGGGGCTGCTCAACAGCCGCTGGATGGTCTGGCTGGGGGAGATCTCGTTCGGTTTCTACATGATCCATCTGCTGATCATGACGCTGGCCACGCAGTTGCTTGGCGGCCGTCTGTTCGACAACGCCACGGCCACCCTGATCGTCGCGGCGACCTTCGCCCTGTCGGTGCTCGGCGGCTGGCTGCTGTTCAATTTTGTCGAGCGCCCGGTCATGCAGCGCTGGGGCCGGCCGGGCAAGGCGAGGGCGCTGGGCGGCCTGCCGCAGCCTGAAACCGCGCCTTGATCGACCCTCAACCGATGGCCTCATCACAGGGAAGTTGTCTTATGCACTCGATCCGATCCCGGCGCTCGGGCAGCGCCTTCATGTTTCGCACCTTGCTGGCCTGCGCCGTGGTGGCCGGCCTGGTGGTCGTGCTGCGCGGCGAACCTTCGGCCACCGCCAAGGCCGCCGCGGCGCCGCCGGCCGCCGAGGTCGACGTGGCCATGGCGCTGTCGCGGCCGGTGACAGACTGGCAGAACTATTCCGGGCGCCTGGAGGCGGTCGAGAAAGTGGTGATCCGCCCGCTGGTGTCCGGGACCATCGTTGCCGTGCACTTCAAGGACGGCGCCATCGTCAAGGAAGGCGAGCTGCTGTTCGAGATCGACGCCAGGCCCTACGCCGCCCGGGTCGAGCAGGCCCAGGCGAGCCTGGCCGCGGCCAGGTCGCGCAGCCAGTACACCGCCACCGACCTGGGGCGGGCGCAGCGGCTGATCAATTCCAATGCCATCGCCATGCGCGACCTGGACGAAAAGCAGAACGCCGCCAGCGAAGCCCAGGCCAATGTCCGGCAGGCCCAGGCGCTACTCGACAGCGCCCGCCTGGACCTGGCCCATACCCGCATCAGTGCGCCGGTCAGCGGGCGCATGTCGCGGGCCCTGGTGACGACGGGCAACATTGTCAGCGCCGGGGAAAACGCCGCGCCGCTGAGTACCCTGGTGTCGCTGTCGCCGATCTACGCGGCGTTCGACGTCGACGAGCAGACGTTCCTGCGTTACCTCAACCAGAGCAGCGCCAAGCCCGAGCAGGTGCCGGTGCTGCTCGGGCTGTCCAACGAGAGCGATTACCCGCGCACGGGCCAGTTGGCCTCGCTGGACAACCAGCTCGACCTGCAGTCGGCCACATTGCGGGTGCGCGCCAGTTTCGACAACGCCGACGGCCAGCTGCGGCCCGGCATGCTGGCGCGGATCAAGCTGGGGGGCGGCCCGCCGCGCCAGGCCGTGCTGATCGATGACCGCGCCATCGGCACCGACCAGGACAAGAAGTTCGTGCTGGTGGTGACCGCCAACGATCAGGTGGAGTACCGCCGGATCAGCCCCGGCAACCTGGTGGGCGACCTGCGTGTCATCGATTCCGGCCTGCAACCGGGCGAGCGGGTGGTGATCAACGGCCTGCACCGGGCGCGCCCCGGTGACACCGTCAGGCCGCTGTTGGCCCAGCGCGCGGACGCGAGCGCCCAGCCATGAACTTTTCCCGTTTCTTCATCGACCGGCCGATCTTCGCCGGCGCGCTGTCGACCCTGATCCTGCTGGCCGGGATCATCTCGCTGTTCCGCCTGCCGGTCTCGGAGTACCCGGAGGTGGTGCCGCCGCTGATCGTGGTCAACGCCCAGTACCCCGGCGCCAACCCGGCGGTGGTGGCGCAGACCGTGGCGGCGCCGCTGGAGGAGCAGATCAACGGCGTCGAGGACATGCTGTACATGCAGTCCCAGGCCAACAGCGACGGCAACCTCACGCTCAGCGTGACGTTCAAGGTCGGCACCGACCCGGACAAGGCCCAGCAACTGGTGCAGAACCGCGTCTCGCAAGCGCTGCCGCGGCTGCCGGAAGACGTGCGCCGGCTGGGGGTGGTGACGATGAAGTCGTCCTCGACCCAGACCCTGGCGATCCACCTGGTGTCCCCTGACGATCAGTACAACGCCACCTACCTGCGCAACTACGGCATCCTCAATATCAAGAACCAGCTCGAACGCATTCCGGGCGTCGGCGAGGTGCGGATCTGGGGCGGCGGCGACTACGCGATGCGCATCTGGCTGGACCCGCAGAAGGTCGCCCAGCGCGGCCTGAGCGCCAGCGACGTGGTGGCGGCGATCCGCGAGCAGAACGTCCAGGTGGCCGCCGGGGTCATTGGCGGCCAGCCGATGCGCACGGACGTGGCGCAGCAACTCTCGGTCAACACCCAGGGGCGGCTGAAGTCGGAAAAGGAATTCGGCGACATCATCCTCAAGAGCGCGCCCGGCGGCGCGGTGACCTTTTTGCGCGATGTGGCCCGGGTCGAACTGGCCGCCTCGGACTACGGCCTGCGCTCGCTGGTCGACGGCAAGCCGGCGGTGGGGTTCGGGGTGTTCCAGATGGCCGGCGGCAACGCCCTGGCGATCTCGGCGAAGGCCCGCGAGATCATGCTCGAGGCCAAGCAGGACATGCCCACCGGGGTCGACTACAAGATCGTGTTCGACCCGACCCAGTTCGTCCGCTCGAGCATCCTGGCGGTGATCCAGACCCTGCTCGAATCGACCCTGCTAGTGGTGCTGGTGGTGATCCTGTTCCTGCAGACCTGGCGCGCCTCGATCATCCCGCTGCTGGCCATGCCGGTGTCGATCATCGGCACGCTTTCGCTGATGCTGGCCTGCGGTTTTTCGATCAACGCGCTGTCGCTGTTCGGCATGGTGCTGGCCATCGGCATCGTGGTCGACGACGCGATCGTGGTGGTGGAAAACGTCGAGCGCAACATCGCCCTGGGCCTGACGCCCAAGGCCGCTTCCTACAAGGCGATGGACGAAGTCAGCAAGCCGATCATCGCCATCACCCTGACCCTGGTCAGCGTGTTCGTGCCGCTGGCCTTCATGCCCGGGCTGACGGGACAGTTCTACCAGCAGTTCGCGCTGACCATCGCCATCTCGACGCTGATCTCGGCGTTCAACTCCCTGACCTTGTCGCCCGCGCTCTGCGCCTTGCTGCTCAAGGCCCACGACCAGCCGCGCGACCGCCTGAGCCAGATCATCGACCGGCTGCTGGGGCCGCTGTTCACGCGCTTCAACCGGCTGTCGGCGCGCGGCGAGCAGGCCTACGGCAATAATCTGGGGCGGGTGATCCAGCGCAAGAGCATGACCCTGGGCCTGTACGCGGTGTTGCTGGGGCTGACGGCCTGGCTGGGGCATTCGCTGCCCGGCGGTTTCGTGCCGGCCCAGGACAAGGAATTCCTGGTCGGCCTGGCGCAGTTGCCCAACGGCGCCTCGCTGGAACGCACCGAGCAGGTCATCCAGCGGATGAACGAGATCGCCCTCAAGCAACCCGGCGTGGCCCATACCCTTGAGTTTCCCGGGATGTCGGTCAACGGCCTGATGAACTCGTCGAGCGCGGGGATCATCTTCGTCATCCTCGACCCCTTCGCCGAGCGGCACGGCGAGCAGATGAGCGCCGGGGCCATCGCGGCGGCGCTGAACCAGCAGTTCGCGACCATCAAGGAGGCGTTCACCGGGGTGTTCCCGCCGCCACCGGTGCTGGGCCTGGGGACCTTGGGCGGCTTCAAGCTGCAGTTCGAGGACCGCGGCGCCCTGGGCTTCGAGCAGCTCGACGCCGCGGTGCGCGCTTTCCTCAAGCAAGCCGCGCAGGCGCCCGAGCTGGGGCCGAGCTTTTCCAGCTACCAGATCGACGTGCCGCAGTTGAAGGTCGACCTCGACCGGGTCAAGGCCAAGCAGTCGAACGTGGCGATGACCGATGTGTTCGACACCTTGCAGATCTACCTGGGCTCGCTCTACGTCAACGACTTCAACCTGCTGGGCCGGGTCTATCAGGTGCGGGTGCAGGCCGACGCGCCGTTCCGCGCCCATGCCGACGACATCGGCCAGCTCAAGGCGCGCAACGCCGACGGCAACATGGTGCCGCTGGCCAGCCTGGTGGAGGTGCGCCCCACCTACGGGCCGGAAATGGTGGTGCGCTACAACGGCTACACCGCCGCCGACCTCAACGGCGGCCCGGCCCCGGGTTATTCCTCCGGCCAGGCCCAGGCCGCGGTGGAGCGGATCGCCGCCGAGACGCTGCCCCAGGGCATCAAGTTCGAGTGGACCGAGCTGACCTACCAGCAAATCATTTCCGGCGACTTCACCCTGTGGATCCTGCTGATCTGCACGTTGTTGGTGTACCTGGTGCTGGCGGCGCTGTATGAAAGCCTGCTGTTGCCGGTGGCGATCCTGCTGATCGTGCCCATGGGCATCATGTCGGCGCTGCTCGGGGTCTGGCTGACCCAGGGCGACAACAACATCTTCACCCAGATCGGCCTGATGGTGCTGGTGGGGCTGGCGAGCAAGAACGCCATCCTTATCGTCGAGTTCGCCCGCGAGCTCGAGCTGCAGGGGCAGGGCATCGTCCGCGCCGCCATCCAGGCCAGCCAGCTGCGTTTGCGGCCGATCCTGATGACCTCCATCGCGTTCATCATGGGCGTCGTGCCGTTGGTGCTGTCCACCGGCGCCGGCGCCGAGATGCGCCATGCCATGGGCGTCGCGGTGTTCTTCGGCATGCTCGGGGTGACCCTGTTCGGCCTGCTGTTCACCCCG
This sequence comes from Pseudomonas chlororaphis, assembly GCF_001921865.1. Taxonomy (GTDB): domain Bacteria; phylum Pseudomonadota; class Gammaproteobacteria; order Pseudomonadales; family Pseudomonadaceae; genus Aquipseudomonas; species Aquipseudomonas chlororaphis_D. Next base: position 717,445 of record NZ_MSCT01000020.1, on the reverse strand, counting down.
GTGTTCTACGTCGCGCTGCGGCTGCTCGCCACGCGGCGGGCCCGCGCGAACCAGGAGGCCAGCGGCCCGCCCATTGCGGAAATAACGGTCCGCTAAGAACGGAACAGCAGACGGTTTTTCCCTATTTGCAATCGCTCTACAGTCATCCGCACTCAATGAAACAAGGGGACAGTCAATGACACGCGTCGTGCGCTTTAGCCAATACGGTGGCCCGGAAGTACTCAAGATCGAAGACATCGAGGTGCCTGCGCCGGGGCCCGACGAGGTACGGGTCAAGGTCAAGGCGATCGGCCTGAACCGGGCGGAATCGATGTTCCGTTCCGGCCAGTACCTGGAGCAGGCGCAGTTTCCCTCCCGGCTGGGCTACGAGGCAGCGGGCATCGTCGAATCGGTAGGCAGCAGGGCCGGGCAGTTCGCGGTGGGCGACACGGTCAGCCTGGTGCCGCCGATCTCGATCGCGCAGTGGGGCACCTACGCGGAACTGGCGGTGCTGCCGGCCGCCATGCTGGTCAAGCACCCCGCCAGCCTGTCGTTCGCCGAGGCCTCGGCGGTGTGGATGCAGTACGTCACGGCCTGGGGCGCGTTGCTCCATGTGGCGGCGTTGCAGCCGGGCGAGTTCGTGCTGATCACGGCCGCGTCGAGCAGCGTCGGCCTGGCGGCGATCCAGATCGCCAATCAGCTGGGCGCGATCCCGATCGCCGTCAGCCGCACCGCGGCCAAGCACGAACAATTGCGCGAGGCCGGCGCGGCGCATGTGCTGACCAGCGAACAGGCGGACTTCAACCAGCAGGTCGAGCGCATTACCGCGGGCAAGGGGGCCCGGGTGATCTTCGACCCGGTGGGCGGGCCGTTCCTGGAACAACTGGTCGAGGCCGCGGCCAGCGGCGGCATCGTCCTGGTGTACGGCGCCTTGAGCAGCGAGCCATCGCCGTTCCCGCTGTTCAAGGTGCTGAGCAAGAGCCTGGCGTTGCGCGGTTACCTGCTGCACGAAATCACCTCGCGGCCCGAGTTGCTGGAGGCCGGCAAGGCCTATGTGATCGCCGGCCTTGCAGCCGGGAGCCTGCGGCCGATCATCGCCAAGACCTTCGATTTCGAGCGGATCGTCGACGCCCACCGCTACCTGGAGGCCGGCGACCAGTTCGGCAAGGTGGTGGTCACCCTGGAGTCCGGGTCATGAAAATGCTCCATCCGATCTACTTCCTGGCGCTGGGCCTGTTCGGCGTCTACACCATCGAGTTCGGCGTGGTCGGGATTCTGCCGGTGATCATCGAGCGCTTCGCCATCAGCGCCTCCCAGGCGGGCCTGCTGGTGGGGCTGTTCGCGCTGATCATCGCGGCGTGCGGGCCGGTCATGGTGTTGCTGCTGTCGCGCTTCAACCGCAAGAAGGTCCTGACCCTGGCGCTGTTCGTGTTCGCCGGCACCAGCGTGCTGTCGGCCTATGCGCCGAACTTCGAGTCGCTGATGCTGCTGCGCATCATCCCGGCGCTGTTCCACCCGGTGTATTTCTCCCTGGCTTTCGTCGCGGCCACGTCGCTGTACCCGCCGGGGCAGTCGACCAATGCCGCGGCCAAGGCGTTCGTCGGCACCAGCATGGGCATGGTGCTGGGGGTGCCGCTGACGACGCTGATCGCCGCGCAGTTTTCCTACGAGGCTTCGTTTCTGTTCTGCGCCGCGGTCAACTGCATCGCCGGCCTGGGGATCATCGCCCGGCTGCCGGACGCGCCCGACAGGCAGGCGGTTTCCTATGGCGACCAGTTGGCGATCCTGCGCAAGTTTCCGCTGTGGCTGAACATCACCGCCTCGACCCTGATCTTCGCCGCGATGTTTTCCGTGTACAGCTATTCGGCCGAGTACCTGGCCCGGGAAGCCGGCATGAGCGCGCAACTGATCAGCATCCTGCTGGTGGTCTTCGGCGTCGGCGGCGTGGCCGGCAACCTGTACGCCGGCAAGCTGATCGGCCAGAACATGGTCAGGACCACGATCCTGCACCCGATCCTGCTGGCGGGCGCCTATGGCTTGCTCTACCTGTTCGCCGGCCCGTCGCTGCTGACCATGTTGGTGATCGTGGTGATCTGGGGCGCGACCCACACCAGCGGGCTGATCGTGACGCAGATCTGGCTGACCTCCGAAGCGCCGGAAGCCCCGGAATTCGCCACCGGCATCTATATCTCCTTCATCAATCTGGGCGTGACTATCGGGTCGACAACGGGCGGTTGGTTCCTGGCGCGCCTGGGCTTGCAGGGCACTCTTTACAGTGGTTTGCTGTTTGCCGCGCTGGCCCTGGTGGTCATCGTGGTCAAAGTCCTGTTTTTCAGTGTGGCACCGCGCAAGGGAGGCGCGACCGTCGCGGCAGACTGAGTTCTGCGATGCAGGGCGGCCCGCACGGAGCCGGAGGGTTTTCATCCGTGCGCGGCTGGCATCGGCTTGACGTTCCCAACCAAGGATCTCCAGGACGGAAGCCTTTGGGTCGACCGCCTGGATTGTTTTTCCATTGAAAATCGATCGAGGCCTCATGAATCCCCTGACTGTGTCCAACCCGTCCTGCAACTGGCCCACAGGGCTGGAGTCGCGCGACAGCAGCATGTTCGACTGGGAAAACCTGCGCCATTACGTCACCTTCGCCCGCACCCAGTCGCTGAGCAGCGCGGCGCGCGAGCTGGGCGTCGAGCATGCCACCGTGGCCCGGCGGATCGCCGCGCTGGAGTCGTCGCTGAACCTCAAGCTGGTCGACCGGCGCAAGCGCAACTACGAGATCACCCCGTTCGGCCACCGCATCGCGGAAATCGCCGGGCGGATGCAGAAGGACGCCAAGGCCATTTCCAAGGTGGCGCTCTCGGTGCAGACCGAGATGGTCGCCGACCTGGCGGTCAGCGCGCCGCCGTTGCTGACCTCGGAGTTCATCGCCCCGCACCTGGGGCGCCTGCGCCGCGAGCACCCGTCGATCAATGTCAGCCTGTTGATGCAGGACGACATCGGCACCCTGTGCAACCCCGAGCCGGACCTGATGATCCGCCTGTGCCGGCCGACCCAGATGGACCTGGTCGCGCGCAAGATCGGCACCGTGTCCTTCGGCCTGTACGGCAGCCATGAGTACCTGGCGGCGCACGCCAGCGAGGCATACGAATACATCATCTACGACGACAGCATGGAGCATTCCCGGCAGCAGGTATGGCTGCGCGAGGTCGCCGCGGAGCGCCCGGTGGTGTTGCGGGCCAGGAGCCTGGAAGTCCAGGCGTCGGCGGCCCGGGCCGGTATCGGCGTGGCGTTGCTGCCCAATTTCTATGGCCAGAAGGACCCGGTCCTGGGCAAGGCCAGGTTCCATGCGCCGGACCTGATGATCGATATCTGGCTGGTGGTCCACGAAGATTTGCGCAAGGAGGCGCCCATTCGTTCGCTGATGGACTTCCTGGTCAGTTGTTTTCCCACCGAACACTACTTTTGAGGCGATCTCTTACAGGTGGCGTAGTTCACTCTGGCATTAATACAAGGGGAATTTTTTAACCCCCCAGGGTGAATACGGGGAGTTTACAAACAAGCGGGCAGATTTCAGTATCGGCTCCATAACAAGAAACATGCTTGCTCCTCCGACGATTGATAGCTCATTGCCAGGGTTTTCAAAAGTCCCCCTCCCGGACACGGCACACGCTTCTCCGGTTGCGGTCTCAAACCATAATAAAAACAACAGCGCCGAATTCGATTGTCCAACGACAGTGATCGCTGGCAGTCGAAGTGCTGATGCTGAAAAAAACCTTTACCAAGTTCTGCTCTTGGCCTTAGCGGCCATCGACTCATGCCTGTAATAACTGCATGGGAATAACCCTGCATTACGGTCACGTTACTACTCACGAAACCCGGGACGTACTTGCGTGCGCTTCCAGAGTTTCATAGCGAGCTCACAGAAGGAATTGGGATCATGAATAACGTAAAGATTATTGATGTAACGCTCCGTGATGGTGGTTATCGCAACAACTTCGAATTCACCACCGACTACGCCTCCAATGCCGTCGGACACCTTGTAGACGTTGGGGTTGGCCATGCCGAAATCGGTTATTGCAACGGTTCTTTTGTGCGCAAGAAAGAACATGGGCTGAGCAGTTCGGTCAACCCGGAATATATTGAATCGTTGCGCCGTGCGGCGCGTGGTCAACTCGGTTTGTGTGTCATGGTGCACCCGCGCAATGTGACCGGCGAAGACTTTGAAATGCTCGCCGAACAGGGCGTCGGTATGATCCGTGTGTGTTTGCGCGCCGAGCAACTAGAGCAAGGCCTGGACACTATCGAGTTGATCAAGTCGTTCAACTTCCAGGCCAGCGCCAATATTACCCATATCACCACGCAAACACCGGGAACCGTTACCGACATGGCATTGCGCGCGGAAGGCGCCGGGGCCGATGTTATTTATTTCGCCGACTCTAATGGCAATATGATTCCTGATGATGTCGAACGGCTAGTAAGTCGGATATCCAGAAGGGTGCATGTGCCGCTGGGGTTCCACGCGCATAACAATCTTTCCCTGGCACTTTCCAACTCCATCGCCGCTGTCGAGGCCGGCGCCGAATATATCGATACGTCGATTTGCGGCATGGGCAAAGGCGCCGGCAACTTGCACCTGGGCATGTTTATCGCCTACCTGGAGCGGGTCGGCAGTGCCAATGGCTATGACTTGGTCAAGGCGTTGCAACTGTCCGAATACACCGCGCAGAGCGTTCCACTGAGCAGCCTGCCGACCCCGCTCATGGATGTGATGCTGGGGGCCTACAACTTGCCCTTCGATGTCCAGCAGCGGCTGGAGGACACCATGTCCCGGCTGCAGATCAGCTCGACCTTCCAGGCGCTGCGGGCGATGCACGAGCAGGACCTGTTCCAGCGCCGCGCGGCGCGCCCGACGGTGATTTCCCGGGCCAGTTTCCCGGCTCGCCTGGCCGCCGAAGGAAAAATGTGATGACGACCCTTTCGCAATCGACGTTGCCGGGCAAGCCGGCGCGGCATCGGGTCTGTGTGTTGCCTGGCGACGGCGTCGGCGTCGAAGTCGTCGACGCCATACTGCCGATCTTCGATGCGCTGCAACTGCCCATCGACCTGGACTTCGGCCAGATCGGCTGGGAGTGCTGGCGCAACGGCGGCGACCCGGTGCCGGCCGAGACCTGGGAAAAAATCGCCGCCGCCGACGCCACGCTGCTGGGCGCCATCACCAGCAAGGCCTTGCAGGAAGCGGAAAAGGAATTGCCCGCGGCCTTGCGCAACACCTCGCGGGCGTACGTCTCGCCGGTGATCCAGCTGCGCCAGCGCCTGAGCCTGTATGCCAACGTGCGGCCGGTCACCGATGTGCTCGGCGAGGGCCGGTTCCGTTTCACGGTGATCCGGGAGAACACCGAGGGGCTGTACGCGGGCCTGGACTTCGCGTCGATTCCCGCCGAATTCGAGCCGGTGCTCAAGGCCCGGGAACTGGCCGGCGCGCCCTGGACCCGCGAGGGCGCCGAAGACGCGACCATGACCGTGCGGCTGCAGACCCGGGCCGGCCTGACCCGGCTGTTCCGCTTCGCCTTCGAGTACGCGCGCAAGCACGGCTACAAGCGCGTGACCCTGGCGGACAAGCCCAATGTGCTGCGCTACAGCGGCGCGTTCGCCCGGGGGATCCTCGAAGAGGTGGCCGCGCATTACCCGGACATCGCCTACAACATCGACAACGTCGATGCCGTGGCCCTGTGGATGATCCGGCGTCCGGAACGCTTCGGGGTGATAGTCGCGGAGAACATGTTCGGCGACATCCTTTCCGACCTCGGGGCAGGGGTCATGGGCGGCCTGGGGTTCGCGCCCAGCGCCAACATCGGCGACGCCGGGGCCTACTTCGAGCCGGTGCACGGCAGCGCCCCGGCCCATGTCGGCCAGGAAAAAGCCAACCCCAGCGCGATGTTCCTGTCCCTGGCCCTGTTGCTCGAACACCTGGGCTACCAGGCCCAGGCCCAGGCCATCGAGCAGGCCGTGGCGCAGGTGGTCCGGCACGACTGCCAGACCTACGACAGCGGCGGCCAGGCGACGACCCGGGAATGCGCCGCGGCCATCATCGAAAGAAGCGTGTTCAACCTCAATCAACTCGCCCCCCACAGCGAAAACGGCTGGGTTTCGCCAGCAAGGAGTCATGCATGAGCCACCCAACACTCTCGGAATCGCAACGCGCCTCCCTGCTGGAGCAATGCGCTGTGCTGGACACCGCCTCGCTGAGCGACGCCCTGGACAGCCTGGGGATCGACGCCGGGTTGCTGGGCATCGTCCAGCAAGTCCCGGGGACCCGTTGCGCCGGCTTTGCCTTTACCGTGCTCTACGAGCCGGTCAGCCAGGGCGCGGGCTTCAAGAACGCGGCCAACTACATCGACGACGTGCCGCCCGGCTCGGTGGTGGTGTCCAGCAACGCCGGCCGGCTGGACGCCACGGTCTGGGGCGACATCCTGACCCACGTTGCGGTGCAGCGGAATGTCCGCGGCACCCTGATCGACGGGGTGGCGCGGGACATCGACACCGTGACCCGCCTCGATTACCCCTTGTTCAGCCGCGGGCGTTTCATGCAGTCGGGCAAGAACCGCGTGCAGCTCAAGGCCACCCAGGTGCCGGTCGAGGTCAGCGGCGTGACCATCCGCCCCGGCGACCTGATCGTCGGCGACGCCAGCGGCTGCCTGGTGATCCCCCTCGAACAGGCCGAAGAGGTCATCCGGCGTGCCATCGCCGTGGAGAAGACCGAGCGCGACATCATCGCGTCGGTCGGCCAGGGCCTGTCGCTGGCGGAGGCGCGCTGCCTGCACCGCTACGACCAGCCGTGGCTGGCGGCCGAGGCGAAAACCCCAAGCGCCGCCTGAGCGGCAACCTGCCTGCGACGTACAGGCGTGAGGCGCAACGACGCATCACGTTCCCTGATCAAGGAGATACAGCAATGACTTCGAATCATCCGGCAAAGATCAAGACCAACCCGATGCGCAGCAGCACCAACAAAATCAAGCTGGGGGTCTTCGCGCTCAATATCGAGGGCGGCTGCACCCTGACCACGGTTCCGGAGCGCCTGGACGCCTCCGACTGGAACGGCAACCTGGAAATCGCCAAGAAGGCCGACAAGGCCGGCCTGGAACTGCTGCTGCCGGTCGGCCGCTGGCGCGGCTGGGGCGGCGCCAGCGACCCGATGGGCGTGTCGTTCGAGACCTATACCTGGGCCGCGGGCCTGGCCTCGGTGACCGAGCAGATCGCGCTGTTCACCACCTCCCACCTGTCGACCGTGCATCCCTTGTTCGCCGCCAAGCAGGCCGCGACCATCGACCACATCAGCGGCGGGCGCTTCGGCCTGAACATGATCTGCGGCTGGTACGGCAAGGAAATGGGCATGTTCAACGGCGGCGTGCAGCTGGAGCACGACCGGCGCTACGACCACGCCGACGAGTGGCTGAAGATCGCCCGGCTGGCCTGGAACGAACCGGGCAACTTCGACCATCAGGGCGACTTCTTCAACATCGCCCAGGGCTTTGCCCAGCCCAAGCCGCTGAACCAGCCGTTCCTGATGAACGCCGGCGGTTCCGAGCGCGGTCGAAGGTTTTGCGCCGAGCATTGCGACGCGGCGTTCCTGATCCTCAAGCACGAGGACGACGACGCCACCATCCGCGCGCAGATCAAGGCCTACCGCGACCTGGCGCGCCTGGAGTTCGGCCGCGAGATCCAGATCTGGGTCTACTCCTACGTGGTGCAGAAAGACACCCTGGAAGAGGCCGAGAAGTACCTCGACTACTACGTCAACCAACACGGCGATGAAGTCGCCCTGGATAACGTCACCTCGGAGATCGGCATCCAGAGCGGCATGTTCGCCAGCACCGAGGACGCCGAGCGCTTCCGCTTCCACTTCAAGGCCGGGTTCGCCGGGGTGCCGCTGGTGGGCACCGCGGAAATGATCACCGAGCAGTTCCAGCGCTACAGCGACCTGGGCATCGACGGCATCTGCCTGACCTGGCTCGACTACAAGAGCGGCCTCGACGAGTTTCTCCAGGACGTCCTGCCACGCATGGAAGACGCCGGCTTGCGCCAGCCCCACAACAGCTCGCGGGTGATTATCGGAGCGGTGGCATGAGCGCCCGGAGCGCGTTGGCGCTGGCCGTCGAGCCCCCCGAACAGGCGCTGGCCGAGGACTTCAAACGGGCCATGCGGCGCCTGACCAGCACGGTGTCGATCATCGCCACCGGCGTCGACGGCGCGCGCAGCGGCATGGTCGCCACGGCGGTCAGCTCGTTGTGCACCGAGCCGCCGTCGCTGCTGATCTGCATCAACCGCACGGCCAGCCTGTACCAGCCGCTGCTGGCCAACCAGCGCTTCAGCGTGAACCTGCTCGATGCCGCGCAGAGCCGCCTGGTGGGCGTTTTCGCCGGCCAGCTCAAGGGCAATGCGCGCTTCGAGCATGGTGACTGGGCGGCCTGCGACGACCTGCCGTACCTGGCCGACGCCCAGGCGACGCTGTTTTGCAGCGTCGATGCGCGGCTGTCCTACGCCACCCACGAGGTGATCGTCGGCCGGGTCGAGAAGTCGCGGGTCAACGAGCGGATTTCGCCGCTGCTGTGGCAGGACGGCAAGCCGGTGCAGTCCTGCGAACTGATCCACTGAACCGCTTTTGAACATCCCCTGAACACTGTGTTTTTTGCCTGGAGGCAACATGAGCAACCTGACTGAATTCGATGCACCTACCCCCGCCGAGAGCGAGGCGATTTTCCTGGTCAACGTGGTGCATGTCTTCGAGGGGCAGCAGGACGCCGCCCTCGACGTCCTGCGCTCGGCCGTGGGTTATGTGGCGCAGAACTACCCGTCGTTCCAGTGGAGCCGCCTGTTCAAGAGCATCGACGGCAAGACCGTGATCAACCAGGCGCAGTGGAGCAGCAAGGAGGAATTCGACTCGCTGTTCAGCGACGAGCAATTCATGTCGCGCTATTCCCGATTGAAGGAAACCGGCACCTGGGAGTTCCACCTCTACAAGGTCAACGACTACATCCCGGCAGACTTCGCCCCGGTGGCCGCGGCACTCGCCTGAGGGCAAGCGGGCCCGCGCGCACGGGGTGCCGCGGGCCCGTCGTTCGGCGACTTTTATCGGTACATCAAGGAGAGACACCGTGAGCAATTTTGATTCCGCGCTGACCCGACTGCTCAAGATCACCCATCCGGTGGTGCTGGCGCCCATGGGCGGCGCTTCCGGCGGGCGCCTTGCCGCCGCGGTTTCCCGGGCCGGCGGGCTCGGCCTGGTCGGCGCCAGCTATGGCGATCCGGACTGGATGAAGACCGAGCTGGCGCTGATGAGTGACGTCAAGGAGCCCTGGGGCGTCGGCCTGGTGATGTTCACCGTGGCCAAGCGTTTCGAGCTGCTGGACCTGGCCCTGTCCTATGGGCCCGATGTGGTCGCCTTGTCGTTCGGCGATGCCCGGCCCTTTATCGCCCCGATCAAGGACAGCGGCGCCCAGGCCGTGGTGCAGGTGCATGACGTCGACCAGGCGCTGGCCGCGCTGGATGCCGGGGCCGACGCCTTGATCGTGCAGGGCGCCGAGGCCGGCGGGCACAGCCTGCGGCGCGCGTCCTTGCCATTGCTGCCGGCCGTGCGCGACGCGGTGGGCGACGACGCGGTGCTGATCGCCGCCGGCGGCATCGCCGATGGCCGGGGGCTAGCCGCGGCGCTGTTGCTGGGCGCCGACGGGGCCATGCTGGGTACGCGCTTCCTGGCCAGCGACGAAGCGCTGCCGTCGAACAAGGTCAAGCAACGCCTACTCCAGGCCACGGCGGGCGACCTGGTACGCACCCGGGCGTTCGACCTGGTGCGCGGCATCGAATGGCCCGAGCACTACAGCGGCCGCGCCCTGGCCAACGACTTCACCGCGCGCTGGCTGGGTTTCGAGCAAGAGCTGCTGGGAGCCCCGGCCAGCGTGGCCGAGGACTACGCGCAGGCGTTGCGCGAAGACAACACCGACGTGCGGGCGATCTGGACCGGCGAAGTCGCCGACCTGATCAACGATGTGCTGCCCGCGGCCACCATCGTCGAGCAGACCGTGCGCGGCGCGGAGCAGGCGCTGCGTGTTGCCGGCCGACGGTTTGCCTGATCCCGACGAACCCTGTTCTTGCGCAAAGGAATCGATATGAACAGCAATGCCCCCGTACATGTGCAGTTTGGTTTGGGCCCGGAACTGGTGGTGGTGATGTCGCCGGTCATGCCCACCTGGGACGAGGGCCAGTTCTTCGCCCCCCTGACCCAGTCGCTGGTCGACAAGGGTTATCGGGTCGTGATCTTTGACACGTTGTCGTTGCTGGGCGATGACGACGAGCCTTTCATCGGTTTTACCCAGCGCTGGGCGCAGGTGCTCGAACCGCTGGGGCCGATTGCCCTGATCGCCGGGTCCGCCCTGGGCGGCGCGGTGGTCCAGGGCTTGCTGGCGACCGGCGTGGGCCGGCAGGCGGCGCAGGCGCTGCTGATTTCCTCGCCGACCAGGGCCGACAAGATCCTCGACCGGCGCCTGGGGGCGATGGCCGACCTGGCCAGCGCCGGCGACGTCGACACCGCCCTGATGCTGCTCGATCAGTGGGTGCTGCCGGCCCGGGTGAAACCGCCGGCGCGCCAGCCTGCGCCGCCGGCGACGGCCGACGAGCGGGCCGGGCGACGCCTGGACCAGGGTTTCCGCTTGTTGAGCGAGCTGAATGTCGAGCCACAGGTCGCGGCCTGGCCGGGGCGCCTGCTGAGCATCTTCGGCGAGCGCTCGCAGCTGGTCAGGGCGACCAATGTCAGCTTCCAGGCGTCCGCGCAGCATCGGGCGGTGGGCGTTCCCGGCGCCGGCATGCGCCCGCTGCTGGATGACCTGGCCCAGGTGCGCGCCAGCGTGCGTACGCACCTTGGGATCGACCTGGAGGCCCATGCATGAGCACCTCGACCGCAGCAAGCGAGGCCGCCGCGGCGCGCTTTATCGATGTTCACTACCATGCCGGCCCCGATGCCTACCTGCGTCGCCACAGCGCGATACAGGCCGGCGGGCAGTATCGGGCGCTGGACGGTTGGGTGGTGCTCAAGAACCATCTGGGCTGTACCGCGGCCCAGGCTTGGGAGGCACGCCAGCAGGGGTTGCCGGTGTCCGGCTCGATCGTGCTCAACGAGATTGCCGGAGGGATCGACTGGCGGGTGGTCGAGCGCTCGCTGTGCCAGCATGGCGCCGCCGAGCTGCGTTTCATCGTCCACCTGCCCACCGTCACGGGGCGCAAGCACACCAGCCGCCTGGCCCGCGACCTCAGCCACCCGATCCTTGGCCAGCGCCCGGTGCAGCCGCTGACGGTCAGCGACGCCAGCGGCCGATTGAACCACGCCACCCTGGAGCTGCTGCGCATGAGCCGGGATTACCCGGTGGTGATCTCCACCGGCCATGCCAACCGCGAAGAAGTGCTGCGCCTGGTGGAGGCGGCGGACCGCTTGCAGGTGCCGCGGCTGATGCTCAACCAGCCGGCCAACCCCCTGACCGGGCTGAAGGCCGCGGACCTGCTGGAGCTGGGCAGCCTGCCGCTGCTCTACATCGAGCAGACCGCGCTGACCTACCTGCTCGGCTATCAGGACGAGGACGACTTTTCCAGGGTCCTGCGCGAGCTGCCCCAGGTGGTCTACAGCTCGGACCTGGGCCAGACCAGCCAGCCGGACATCCGTCCGTGGCTGGACATCAGCCAGAAATGGTTCCAGGCCTTCGGCCTCAGCGCCGCACGCATCGAGTCGATCACCCGCGGCTGTCCGCTGCAGATGCTCAGTCACTGACCGGCAGCGGCTGAAAGGGCAGGGCAGGGGGTTTCCGGGCATTAAAAACGCCGGCTCATGGCCGGCGTTGTGGTGTGTTTTTCATCGCCTCGATGGGGGAATGGATACCCCTGGAATCAACGCTCGCGCATGGCCTCCCTGGCCTTGTTGAACGGTTTGATCAGGTAGTCCAATACCGTCTTTGAGCCTGTCTTGATGTCCACCGTCGCGATCATCCCGGGACTGATGGCGAACGGCTGACCCTGCGTGTTCTTTAGAAAACTCGACTCTGTTTGAATGAACACGCGATAGAAGTAGTTTTCCGGCTTCACCTTGTCCTGGATCGTATCCGGGGAGATTGTCACCACCTTGCCATCGAGCCCGCCGTAGATGGAGTAGTCATAAGCGGTGATTTTCACCTTCGCCGCCTGGTCCGGATGAATGAAGGCGATATCCCTCGGTGAAATGCGTGTCTCGATCAAGAGCTGGTCATCCAGCGGTACGATCTGCATCAGCTTGCCATTGGGCGGGATGACCCCGCCGATGGTGGTCACCTCGATGCCTTTGACAATGCCGCGCACGGGCGACAGGACCGTCAAGCGGGTCAATGAGTCCTCGCGACCTCTAATGACCGAGTTCAAGGTGCTGACCTCCGAACGAGCCTTGGCCAACTCCTCTCCCGCCTGAACCTGATAGGTAGACCGTAGCTCGGTGAGTTTGAGCTGCAATTCGCTGCGCTGGCGCTGCAAGCGAATCACCTCGACATTGCTGGCGGCACCGTTTTTGGCCAGCGACTGGGTGATCTGCAGTTCCCGGTCGACCAATCGCAGCGAATCATTCACCCCCGCCAGAGACTCCTTGAGCCTGTTGACCCGTTTATTGTAGAGCCGGGTTTCTCGAGCCATCAGCTCGGCGAATGGCTGAAGTTCATCGGGAAAAACCAGGGCACTGCCATCCACCTCCGCCTGCAGGCGACTTGCGCTAGCCAGGACGGCACGGTATCGAGAAGCGCTTTCCTCCAGGTTCGACTCGGTCTTGGTCGGATCAAGTTGCGCCAGTACTTGTCCTGCCTCTATCAGATCACCTTCCGACACGTTGAGAGCGGCCAGGATGCCTCCCTCCAGCGATTGAATGATCTGCTCATGGGAACTGGGAATCACCTTGCCATCGCCTTTGGAGACTTCTTCCAGGTCGGCAAAATAGGCCCAGCTACCAAGGATCAGAACAATCACCATCAGGCAGCTGACTACTCCCATTGATTGCTGCAGCGCAGCATCGTCCTCCGGGTCCATTCCTTCCAACGGCGACTTCTTCTTCATGAGGCGGCGCGCCCGGGCCAGCAATCCGTGAATATCAAGCATGCCGATCACCTCCGTTCTCGGGGTTGACCGCGGCAGAGCGGCTGAGACGCCTGATGGCTTCATCCTTGGGTTCGTCGAGCACGACCTTGCCCTCGTCGACCACGACGATTCGATCGACCAGTTCCAGCAAGGCAGGCCGATGCGTAGCGATGATCAGGGTCTTGCCCTGGGCCCACAGGCCGAGGTTTTCCAGAAACAAGCGCTCGGTTCCTTCGTCAAGCGATGAGGTCGGCTCATCCAGCAGCAGCACGTTGGGTTGACGCAGGAGCAGGCGGGCCAGCAGCAACGACTGTTTCTGGCCACCCGACAAGCCGATGCCGCCTTCCATGATCAGGTGATCCAGACCGGTCGGAAGTTTGTTGATGAAACTCGCCGCCCCCGTCAGGGCGAGTGCCGAGAGCATTTCCTGATCGGCGGCCAAAGGCGCGCCCAACTTCAGGTTTTCCCTGATGGTCCCGTGAAACAGCTGAGAGTCCTGCGTCAGCAAGGCCACGTCCCGGCGAACGTCCGCGGGGTCGAGGTGATTGAGCACGACGCCGTCCAGGCTGATGGAGCCTGAGCGAGCGTCGATGCCTCCTACCAAGGCCTGCAACAACGTCGACTTGCCGGCGCCATTGCGCCCCAGCACGGCGATGCGCTCACCGGCGCGAATGCTCATCCGTTCGACGTGCAGGGCCGGGCGATCTGGGCCATAGGCGAAAACCGCCTTGTCCAGGACGTAGTCCCCATACAGGTGGGCACGATGGACTTTGTGGCTGTGCTCCGGGTAATCGGTGGGCAGCGCCATCAGCTTGTCCAGGCCGGCCAGCGCGGTTTTTGCCTGCTGCCAGCGGATGATCACCTGCGTCAACTGGGCCATTGGAGCCATCATGCGCGATCCGAGGATCGAGGCGGCCACCAGGGAGCCCGTCGTCAGGTCCCCCACCATGACCATCGGCGCCCCAAAGAAAATCACCACGGCGAACACCAGGGTTTGCACCGACTGCGACCAATACTGCAAACGATGAGTCAGTGCCTTGAGCTGCAGATTCGCGGCGGCTGTCGTGGCGTTGTAGTGATTCCAGCTCAGCTGGAATTTCTGCTCGGCCTGCAGCGCCTTGACGTCCTCCAATCCCTGGATGGCCTCCACCAGCAACGCATTGCGCAAGCTCGACTCCCTGAGAGCCTGGTTGGCCAGCCGGCCCAGCTTGCCCTGGCTCAGTAAGCTGGGGACGACCATCAATACCAAGGCACACAGGGGCACCAGGACAAGAGGGCCGACCAACAGCCAGAACACGGCAAGGAACAGCAGGAAGAAGGGCAGGTCGGCCATGGCCGTTACCGTACTGGAAGTGATCAGGTCACGGATCTGTTCCAGTTCCCGGATCTGCGAAATGAAGGTGCCCGTGGAGCGCGGGCGGGCCGAGTTGCGTAGACGGATGGAGTGACCAAACACCTTGTCGGACAGGCGCATGTCCGCTCGTTTGCCCAGCAGGTCGGTGACATGGGATCGGGCATTGCGGATCACGAAGTCGATAGCGCCGGCCAGCAGCACGCCGATGAACAAGACATACAGGGTCGGCATGGAGCCCGCAGGCACGACCCGGTCATAGGTCTGCATGGAAAACAGCACCCCGGCCAGCCCCATCAGATTGGCGATCAGTGACGCGAATATGACATAGCGATAGGATTTCCAGTCCCGCAGGACAATGTCCTTGAACCAGTGCTTTTCATGGGGCTTGGTGTAATCGTCAATGCGCACGTCCGCACGATTGCCCACGGGGCGAAGGATGATGACCCTGCGGCATTGCTCCAGCAATTGGGCTCGAGGCAACACCGTCGCCAGGCCGTGGTCGCCACTGAGCCGGACCTGAAGCGAGTCATCGGCCCTTAGTCCTTCGATCAGCGCCAACTGGCCATCTTGCAATTGAATCAGCAATGGCAGGCGCCACTGAGTGAGGTCCTGGACTTTCAGCTCTTCGTCGATCTTGATCGAAAGCCCCAGGTGCTTGGCAATCGCGTACAGCTGTTCGTCCGAATGCGGGCTGTTCTGCCAGGCCGCAGCCAGGCGAACGTCCTCGGGCGAGAAGGTCAGGTTGTAATGGCCGGCGACCAACAACAGCACTTCCAGCCAGGGTGGGGAATTGTGCTGCGCGCTCTTTCCTGGCTCGTCTTGCAAGGTTGGGTTCATGGCAAACGCTCGGGATAATTGTCATTGCCGGCGGCGCCGAACGACCGACTGAGATGGCCTGCGCTATACAGGCAGTTGATCTGCAATCGGCGCAGAGTGTTTAACGTGCTTTGTTGCTCGATACGCGCCAGATAGGCTTCCTGCTCCGCGTTGAGCAGGTCGAGCAAGGGGCGTGTGCCCAATTCGAGATACTGCTTGCGATACAACTCGCGAGTCTCATTGATGGCGCGTTCGCGCAGAGACTGGGCACCGAGACTGGAATGCAGCTTCAGCACCTGGCTTTTGGCCTGCTGCAGTTCCTGTCGTGCGTTGAGCCGAGCGGTATCGAGCCCGGCCTGCGCGGATGCCAGGGCCCGCTCGCTGGCGGCCTTGCCGGACTGGATCGCGCCGCCCTGGTAAATCGGCATGCTTGCATTGAGGAATACGCTGTATCGGCTTCTGTCTTGATCTGTCCTTGAGTTGTCATCCAGTTGCTGGGTGAAGGTGGGCTCCAGGGAGAAGGTTGGCAAACCGGCCGCCTTTGCCGCCTTGACTCCGGTCTGTGCCCTGTCCACCCGAGCCTGGGCCGATATCACCTCAGGGTTGTCCTGCATGTTCGCGTCCTGCCGCTGGCAGGACTGCTCCAGTGCCCCTGGAAAACGGTCGGCAACAGCCGTCACCGAGGCATTTCCTGTCAGGCTCGCCAGCGTAGCCAGGGCGCGTGCAAGATTGGCCTGATGCTGCAACTCGGCAACCTTTGCCGCTTCAATGCGCGAGGCGGTCTGAATGTAGTCGGAACGAGTACTGGCTCCCATGTCGAAGCGTTGGCGAGCGAGCGCGGAAACCTTTTCCAGGCTTTCTATCTGTTCCCGGGCAATCAAGACCGCGCGCTGGTAGTACTGGCTGTCGAGAAAGGCCTGTGTCGTATTCAGGGTGACCCGTTCGGTGCTCAGGCGAACCTCGGCCTGTCGCTCCGCCACGCCTGCCTGGCTGGTCTCGACCGCGCTGGCCACCTTGCCGAAGTCATACAGCATCTGCGAAGCGGTCAGGTCGAACACCTGGGCACTGTTCCCGCCAGGGGTTGCGCTTTGATAACCGGACTTCACTCCACCATTGATCTTGGGAAGGTAACCGGCCCGAGCGACCTCGACATATTGAAGTTGTTCGTTGACCCCTTCATGGGCCCGCTTGATATCCGGATACGAAGCGATTGCCATATGGATGGCAGTAGCCAGGTCCGGGCGATCCGTATTGACAGGGGCCCTGTCGTCCATCCCCAACCGGGCAGCGGGCGGAGGAAGAAACTGCCCGGCCTTGATCAAGGCGGTCAAGGAAACGGGTGGAACGACGTGTTCTGTTTCAAGGCTTTTGCCTATCCCACCTGCCTCGGGCAGACGCTCTTCATTGACGAAGACCGGAGTTGGATTGTTTGGCGCAGCACTGCCTTTGCCAGCCGAAGCAACGGTGGTGGAAGCCTGTTCCACTCGCCTTTCTTCAACAGGTTTTACTGATACTTGAGCAGGGCGCGAGTTGGGAATGATATAGACGGTCTGGGCACTGGCCTGTTCGACCGAGAAAGTTGTACTCACTAACAGTACGAATATCAGGCAGAACACAGCGTGCCGAGAATTCAGCAAATAAAACATAATAATTACCAAGAGTAGCCCTGGGCCTTGCGGCCCAGGTTGTTTTCAATACGACTTAGATGACGGAAACTCCACTTTCCACCCAAAGATCCTTCTTTGTCGTTGTATCGATATAGTGCAAGTAGTCACGACCGTCCGACGACGCTTTAAATCCATCGGTCTTCCAGGAGTCCGGCAGGTCCAGTACAGAAGCCGACATCGAACCGGATACCGTACCGTCAGGCTGCAGGATATCTTTCAATGTCACCGTCAATGGCGCCTCGGACTGATCATCCATGGGTTGCAGTTTGAATAACTTGCTGGTGTCCAGTTTCTGTTCCTGCAGATTGAGCCTGGGCAGACTGGCATGGTCGTCGTTGTTCACGTCAAGCAAATGTTGAGAGGGGGCATCCGTTCCTGTCAGATCGGCAGGCGAGTTCGACCCCAATGGCACTTTTTCCAACTCGGCCACAAGCCGGGCATCGGCAATATGCACATTGAGGGTTGACGTTACCGTCTCGCCATTCTTGTGCCTGACCACATACTCGAAGGTATCCGTTTCATTCAACCCCGCCAGGTTGAGTTTTGGGGTGTAGGTATATTGGCCATCTGCCTTGATTTTCAAGTCGCCGAACTTGCCGTTAATGGTGTGTTCGGCGTTCTCGGACAACGAAGTCTTGCCGACGCTGGTGATAGACGCATCGTCCTGGGAAAGCAGGTCACCCGATACTCCAGGGGGGGTGAGCGTGATGGTAAAGCTGGACTCCACTATCGCCCCTGACGCTTCACGGGCTTCATAGGTGAAGGTTTCCGACTGCTCCGAAGGCGTGGCATCTTGATCTTGCTTATAGCTGGCCCGGCCGTCGGTTCCAATGAGCAACTCGCCATGCTTGCCTGGTATCGCGGTATATGCCTCGTTCTCCAGCTCCCTGCCATTAACCTTGAGAAGCTTTGCCCTTGGCGAAAGAGTAAGGTCGCTGGTGATCAGGCTGCTGGCAAAGCCTCCTGCGAAGGACTCCCTGGTGATTGTGGTTGTATATTCTTTTCGCCCCAAACCCAATAAGCTTTCATCGATGATAGTTAAGCGATAGTCGCCGGGGGTTTCATATGTGATGGAAGTAGTTGACCCGTTTAGGTCGGACTTGAAGCCCTTGCCAAGCAGATTCAGGTTGACAAACTCACCCCCCATGCTTCGATCTAAATTAACCCATTCATTTCCGACTCGCTTATCCACCGCCAACTCATTGGAACGGAGCAAGTCACCACTGAGCTGATTTTTATTACTTATCCTCACTTCCACCCTTTCGTTCTCGGCCACGGAAAACTCTTGCGTAGCTTTGGAGGGAAACCAGGATTCCTTACCTAAATGATCAGTCACTTTATCGGCTAGTTTACTAATGACCGAACTAAGAGGGACATCAATGGGGGCAGTCTCGGTTTTCGTAAGTTTATTGATGCCTGGATCTATAAAGAGACCGACCTGCACTTCCTGGGTTTGCGCCGCGAGCTGGAATGGTGCCAGTACGGAGGTCTGAGGCGACAAGGGTGACTGCTTATCCATAGATAAGGAGAACACATGCAGCGTTGTCCCGCCCATCTGTACCTCGATGGGGACGTCATAACTGCCGTCGTCGCCAACCCTCTGTTCGCCCAGCTCATTGCCCTTGGCATCCGTGACCACGACAGTGCTGTTGGGCGCGGCCTTGCCGAAGACGCTCTTGCCATCGGCGCTGATCGATGCGCTCAAGGCGACCGGCGGAGCAGCTCCCTCCACGAGAGCATCGGGTTGTGGCGGTCGGGCGACATCGAGCGCCAGTGTTTGCACGTATGCCGGGGCGGACTCAACGCCTTGCCCTTGAGCCGTGACGGTCAACGACTGGCCAGCCGGCTGCTTGGCAATGGTCGCCACGAAGGTACCGTCAGGCCCGACCACGCCAGAGCCGATTTCGTTGTCCTGGGCATCCTTGACGCGAATTGTATCGCCGGCCTTGGCTTTGCCCGTCACCTGCGTACCGGACTTGTTGATACTTACTTCGGTCGGCGTATTGGCGTCGATATATGAGGTTATGACCGTCGCGGAATCGGAGACCTTGTCCTTGTTCTGCAAGACGACGTTCAACAGCCTACCGACTGGCTGAGGGGCAATGCTGAGCTGGAAAGCCCCATCCGGCCCAACCAGCCCCTTGGCGATCACCGTCTGATTGTCCGCGGACTTGATCAGGGCGATGGTGTAGGGGGTGCCTTTGCCTTGAACCTTGGTGCCCGTGGCATCGATGCACAGATCGAACGGTTTGGCCGGAATCTGCTCCCCATCGAGCGGGACCAGCAACAGGGCTGGTAGCGAGGTTTTCACAGCATTTTCCGCGGTTACGGAAAGCCTGCCACCACCTGCCTGCAACGGGATATTGGCCGAGAAGAAACCGTCAGGCCCGGTGGCGAACGTACCCAGGACCTCAAGGGTATCGAGATTGACGATCTTCACCGTCTCTCCCACCTTGGCCTTGCCCAATACCCGGGTACCGTCCGGGTTGATACTCAGGTCGGTAACTGGCGAGACCGTTTCCAGCTCGGCCACAAGTCGGGCATCGGCAATATGCACATTGAGGGTCGAAGTGACCGTCTCACCGCTCTTATGTCTGACCACATACTCGAAGGTATCCGTTTCATTCAACCCCGCCAGGCTGAGTTTTGGGGTGTAGGTATATTGGCCATCTGCCTTGATTTTCAAGTCGCCGAACTTGCTGTTGATGGTGTGTTCGTCGTTCTCAGGCAACGGAGTATTGTTGACGCTGGTGATAGACGCATCGTCCTGGGAAAGCAGATCACCCGATATCGCAGGGGGGGTGGGCGTGATGGTAAAGCTGGACGACCTTATCGCCCCTGACGCTTCAAGGGCTTCATAGGTGAAGGTTTCCGGCTGATTCGAAGGACTGGCATCTTGATCCTGCACATAGCTGGCCCGGCCGTCGGTTCTAATGTGCAACTCACCATGTTTGTTTCGTATAGCGGTATATGTGTCGTTCGCCAACGTCTTGTCATTAACCTTGAGAAGCTTCGCCCCTGGCGAAAGAATAAGGCTGCTGATGATCGCGTTGTTGGCAAAACCTCCTGCGAAGGGTTCCTTGGTGAACGTGATGGCATATTTTTTATCCCCTACACTCAATACGCTTTCATCGTAGATAGTGATGCGGTAGTCGCCGGGGGTTTCATATGTGAAGGAAATACTTGATTTGTCCATGTCGGACTTGATGCCCTTGCCAACTAAGTTGGCAAGTTCTCCCTTGGGGCCGCGCTCATTTACATTAATCCATTTGTCTCCGACTTGCTTCTCTATCGTCACATTACTGATACGACCAAAGTCGGCATTGAACCGAGTATTATCACTTATCTTTACTTGCACCCTTTCGTTCTCAGCCACGGAAAACTCTTTCGTAACTTCGGAGGCTGACCGGGGTTTCTTGCCGAAAAACTCACTCACATTGTCGGCTATGTCACCAACGGACGTACTAATGGGGTTATCAATGATAGTGCGTACGGTGTTCGTAAGTTCATTGAGGTATGGATCGATGAATAGACCGACGTGGGCTTCCTGGGTTTGCGCTGTCAACTGAAATGGTGCCAGTACGGGCACCTGAGACGACTCACCCGCCATGGCCGCGGTGAGCACATATAGCGTTGTTCCGCCCACCTGTACCTCGATGGGTACGTCATAACTACCGTCGTCGCCAACCCTCTGTTCGCCCAGCTTATTGCCCTTGGTATCCTTGACCTCGATAGTGCTGTTGGGTGCGGCTTTGCCGAAGACGCTCTTGCCATCGGCGCTGATCGATGCGCTCAAGGGGGGCGGCGGAACCGCTCCAGCCACGAGAGGAACGATCAACTCACCAGGCAGCGACTCCTTGCCCGCCACTTCAGCCACGACCTTGACCGGAGTACCTGCGGCCAATTGGGCGATCTGTGCTGTGAATGTACCGTCTGCCTCGGCCAGGACCGGGCCCGCTAGCAGATTACCGGCAGCATCTTTGACCGATACGCTCGCGCCTGGCTCGGCCTTGCCGCTGATCCTGGTTGCGCTGGCGTCGATACGGGCATCGGGTTGTGTCGGTCGGGCGATATCGAACGCCAGTGTTTGCACGTATGCCGGGGCGGACTCAACGCCTTGCCCCTGAGCCGTGACGGCCAGCGACTGCCCAGCCGGCTGCTTGGCAATGGTCGCCACGAAGGTACCGTCAGGCCCGACCACGCCAGAGCCGATTTCGTTGTCCTGGGCATCCTTGACGCGAACCGTATCGCCGGCCTTGCCTTTGCCTGTCACCTGCGTACCGGCCTCATTGATACTCATGCCGGTCGGCGTATTGGAGTCGATATAAGGGGCTATCACCGTCGCGGAATCGGAGACCTTGTCCTTGTTCTGCAAGGCGACGTTCAACCGCTGACCGCCCGGCTGGAGGGCAATGCGGAGCTCGAAGGCCCCATCCGGTCCAACCAGCCCCTTGGCGATTTCCGTCTGATTGTCTTCGGACTTGACCAGGGCGATGGTGTTGGGGACGCCCTTGCCTTGAACCGTGGTGCCCGTGACATCGATGCTCAAATCGAACGGTTTGGCCGGAAACTGATCCCAGTCGTACGGGACCAGCAACAGGGCTGGCAGCGAGGTTTTCGCTCCCTTTTCCAGCGTTATGGAAAGCTTGTCACCCCCCATCTGCAACGGGATATTGGCCGAGAAGAAACCGTCAGACCCGACGGCGAACGTACCCAGGTCTTCCTTGGTATCGAGATTGACGATCCTCGCCGTCTCTCCCACCTTGGCCTTGCCCAATACGCGGGTACCGTCCGGGTTGATATTCAGGTCGATGGGCGGCAATGGCCGTTCCGTGTCGATAACCGGCGCCACGATCACGATAGCCGGTGAAGCATGCCCCTTGTTGTAGGCAGTCAGGGTCAGGTCCACCCTCGAATCCTGTGGCGTATTCAGGGCAATCTCGATCGCGCCGTCCTTGCCTGCGACACCACTGCCCAGTTCCACGCCCTGAGCATCCATGACCTTGATGATCTCGCCTGGCTTGCCATTGACCGCCACGTGAGTCCCGGTGTCGTTGACTTCACCATTACGCGGTGCCAGAACCGGCACCGCGATGCTCGCGGGAGCAGACACCAGATTGCCCGACGTCAGGGTCCCTTCGAGCGACTCAAGGCTGGCAATGGACGGCAGGATCGCACTGCCCTTGCCCTGTTGATCCAGTATCACGGAAATGGCGGTCCCGGCCGGGACATCGATTTGCACGGTAGCGCCCGGCTTGCCCTCGAGCATCAGTTGTCCGGTCAGGGCATCGACCGGGCCCAGTACGGGCTTCAGCAGTGGGGTCTCGACCTGCGCGGCAGATGATTGTTGCCCCCCCTTTTCGACGATCACGCGCAACGACTCGCCGCCCGCGTCGTGAGTCAGTTTGATCACGCCTTGGCCCAGGGTATCCAGGGTCACAGGCGAGCCGACGGGCTTGCCGTCCTTGTCTTGCAATTGCACGCTGGCCCCCGGGGTGCCGGTGACTGGCAACTTACCCGAGACTGGATCGACTGCCCCCAGCTGTGGGGCCAGCAAAGGCACATCCACCGTCGTAGTTGGCAATGGCTTACCGTCTGCGCCGGTGGTCACCACCTTGATTGGCTGGCCACCCATGCTTGGCGGTACGTTGACGACTCCCTTGCCCTGGGCATCCAGGGTCACAGGCGAGCCGACGGGCTTACCGTCCTTGTCTTGCAATTGCACGTTGGCGCCCGGGGTGCCGGTGACTGGCAACTTGGCGGAGACTGGATCGATTGCTCCCAGCTGTGGGGCCAGCAAAGGCACATCCACCGTCGTAGTTGGCAATGGCTTACCGTCCGCGCCGGTGGTCACCACCTTGATTGGCTGGCCACCCATGCTTGGCGGTACGTTGACTACCCCTTGGCCCAGGGTATCCAGGGTCACAGGCGAGCCGACGGGCTTACCGTCCTTGTCTTGCAATTGCACGTTGGCGCCCGGGGTACCGGTAACTGGCAACTCGCCCGAAACTGGATCGATGACTCCTGGCTGTGGGGCCAGCGAAGGCACATTCACTGTTGTAGCTGGCGATGGCTTACCGTCCGCACCGGTGGTCACCACCTTGATTGGCTGGCCACCCATGCTTGGCGGTACGTTGACGACTCCCTTGCCCTGGGCATCCAGGGTCACAGGCGAGCCGACGGGTTTGCCGTCCTTGTCTTGCAATTGCACGTTGGCGCCCGGGGTGCCGGTGACTGGCAACTTGGCGGAGACTGGATCGACTGCTCCCAGCTGTGGGGCCAGCAAAGGCACATTCACTGTTGTAGTTGGCGATGGTTTACCGTCTGCGCCTGTGACCACCACCTTGATTGGCTGGCCACCCATGCTTGGCGGTACGTTGACGACTCCCTTGCCCTGGGTGTCCAGGGTTACAGGCGAGCCGACGGGCTTACCGTCCTTGTCTTGCAATTGCACGTTGGCGCCCGGGGTGCCGGTGACTGGAAGCTCACCCGAAACTGGATCGACTGCTCCCAGCTGTGGGGCCAGCAAAGGCACATTCACTGTTGTAGTTGGCGATGGTTTACCGTCTGCGCCTGTGACCACCACCTTGATTGGCTGGCCACCCATGCTTGGCGGTACGTTGACGACTCCCTTGCCCTGGGTGTCCAGGGTTACAGGCGAGCCGACAGGCTTACCGTCCTTGTCTTGCAACTGCGCGTTGGCGCCCGGGGTGCCGGTGACTGGCAACTTGGCGGAGACTGGATCGACTGCTCCCAGCTGTGGGGCCAGCGAAGGCACATTCACTGTTGTAGTTGGCGATGGTTTACCGTCTGCGCCTGTGACCACCACCTTGATTGGCTGGCCACCCATGCTTGGCGGTACGTTGACGACTCCCTTGCCCTGGGTGTCCAGGGTTACAGGCGAGCCGACAGGCTTACCGTCCTTGTCTTGCAACTGCGCGTTGGCGCCCGGGGTGCCGGTGACTGGCAACTTGGCGGAGACTGGATCGACTGCTCCCAGCTGTGGGGCCAGCGAAGGCACATTCACTGTTGTAGTTGGCGATGGTTTACCGTCTGCGCCTGTGACCACCACCTTGATTGGCTGGCCACCCATGCTTGGCGGTACGTTGACGACTCCCTTGCCCTGGGTGTCCAGGGTTACAGGCGAGCCGACAGGCTTACCGTCCTTGTCTTGCAACTGCGCGTTGGCGCCCGGGGTGCCGGTGACTGGCAACTTGGCGGAGACTGGATCGACTGCTCCCAGCTGTGGGGCCAGCGAAGGCACATTCACTGTTGTAGTTGGCGATGGTTTACCGTCTGCGCCTGTGACCACCACCTTGATTGGCTGGCCACCCATGCTTGGCGGTACGTTGACGACTCCCTTGCCCTGGGTGTCCAGGGTTACAGGCGAGCCGACAGGCTTACCGTCCTTGTCTTGCAACTGCGCGTTGGCGCCCGGGGTGCCGGTGACTGGCAACTTGGCGGAGACTGGATCGACTGCTCCCAGCTGTGGGGCCAGCAAAGGCACATTCACTGTTGTAGTTGGCGATGGTTTACCGTCTGCGCCTGTGACCACCACCTTGATTGGCTGGCCACCCATGCTTGGCGGTACGTTGACGACTCCCTTGCCCTGGGTGTCCAGGGTTACAGGCGAGCCGACAGGCTTACCGTCCTTGTCTTGCAACTGCGCGTTGGCGCCCGGGGTGCCGGTGACTGGCAACTTGGCGGAGACTGGATCGACTGCTCCCAGCTGTGGGGCCAGCGAAGGCACATTCACTGTTGTAGCTGGTGATGGCTTACCGTCTGCGCCTGTGACCACCACCTTGATTGGCTGGCCACCCATGCTTGGCGGTACGTTGACGACTCCCTTGCCCTGGGTGTCCAGGGTTACAGGCGAGCCGACGGGTTTGCCGTCCTTGTCTTGCAATTGCACGTTGGCGCCTGGGGTACCGGTGACTGGCAACTCGCCCGAGACCGGATCGACTGTTCCCACTTGTGCAGGCAGTGAAGGCACATTCACTGTCGTAGCTGGCGATGGTTTACCGTCCGCACCGGTGGTCACCACCTTGATTGGCTGGCCACCCATGCTTGGCGGTATGTTGACTACCCCTTGGCCCAGGGCATCCAGGGTCACAGGCGAGCCGACGGGCTTACCGTCCTTGTCTTGCAATTGCACGTTGGCGCCCGGGGTGCCGGTGACTGGAAGCTCACCCGAAACTGGATCGACTGCTCCCAGCTGTGGGGCCAGCAAAGGCACATTCACTGTTGTAGTTGGCGATGGTTTACCGTCTGCGCCTGTGACCACCACCTTGATTGGCTGGCCACCCATGCTTGGCGGTACGTTGACGACTCCCTTGCCCTGGGTGTCCAGGGTTACAGGCGAGCCGACAGGCTTACCGTCCTTGTCTTGCAACTGCGCGTTGGCGCCCGGGGTGCCGGTGACTGGCAACTTGGCGGAGACTGGATCGACTGCTCCCAGCTGTGGGGCCAGCGAAGGCACATTCACTGTTGTAGTTGGCGATGGTTTACCGTCTGCGCCTGTGACCACCACCTTGATTGGCTGGCCACCCATGCTTGGCGGTACGTTGACGACTCCCTTGCCCTGGGTGTCCAGGGTTACAGGCGAGCCGACAGGCTTACCGTCCTTGTCTTGCAACTGCGCGTTGGCGCCCGGGGTGCCGGTGACTGGCAACTTGGCGGAGACTGGATCGACTGCTCCCAGCTGTGGGGCCAGCGAAGGCACATTCACTGTTGTAGTTGGCGATGGTTTACCGTCTGCGCCTGTGACCACCACCTTGATTGGCTGGCCACCCATGCTTGGCGGTACGTTGACGACTCCCTTGCCCTGGGTGTCCAGGGTTACAGGCGAGCCGACAGGCTTACCGTCCTTGTCTTGCAATTGCACGTTGGCGCCTGGGGTACCGGTGACTGGCAACTCGCCCGAAACTGGATCGACTGCTCCCAGCTGTGGGGCCAGCAAAGGCACATTCACTGTTGTAGTTGGCGATGGTTTACCGTCCGCACCGGTGGTCACCACCTTGATTGGCTGGCCACCCATGCTTGGCGGTATGTTGACTACCCCTTGGCCCAGGGCATCCAGGGTCACAGGCGAGCCGACGGGCTTACCGTCCTTGTCTTGCAATTGCACGTTGGCGCCCGGGGTGCCGGTGACTGGAAGCTCACCCGAAACTGGATCGACGACTCCTGGCTGTGGGGCCAGCGAAGGTACATTTACCGTCGTAGCTGGCGATGGCTTACCGTCCGAACTTGTGGCCACCACCTTGATTTGTTCACCACTCATGCTTGGCGGCACATTGACTACCCCTTGGCCCAGGGTATCCAGGGTCACAGGCGAGCCGACGGGCTTACCGTCCTTGTCTTGCAATTGCACGTTGGCGCCCGGGGTACCGGTAACTGGCAACTCGCCCGAAACTGGATCGATGACTCCTGGCTGTGGGGCCAGCGAAGGTACATTTACCGTCGTAGCTGGCGATGGCTTACCGTCCGAACTGGTGGCCACCACCTTGATTTGTTCACCACTCATGCTTGGCGGTACGTTGACTACCCCTTGGCCCAGGGTATCCAGGGTCACAGGCGAGCCGACTGGCCCGCCGTCCTTGTCTTGCAATTGCACATTGGCGCCTGGGGCACCGGTGACTGGCAATTTGCCGGAGATCGGATCGATTGCTCCCGCCTGTGAGGGCAGTGAAGGCACATCCACCGCTGTAACTGGTGGCACGTTGACTACCCCTTGGCCCTGAGCATCCGGGGTTACAGGCGAGTCGGCGGGCTTGTCGTCCTTACTGTCTCGCCCACTGGCCACCAACGCTACCAAGCCCCCGAGTCCAAGGGCACCCACCAGCCACATGAAGGTACTATCCCCACCCGCTGAAACCAGCAGCTCATCTATGCCGGAAATCTCTTCTAAAGACAGGGACGCCTCATTCTCCCCATAAGCGGCATGCCAATAGTGTCCTTGATCTTCCAGCACCAACTCATTGCGTGCGCCGTCAGGCGCAGCAACAAAGAACCCCTCAAGAACAATCTGTTTCCCCGAGCTCAGCTCGATAACCAGATTGTTCCCTGATTTATAATAAGACTTCATGTCTTGCGGGCTTAATGAGATTTTTACGATGCCGGGAGCTTTTACCGATACCAGATTACCTGTTACCTGTTCAGTAACCTTTCCGGATTTAATGTCTATCAAACTAGTCAGTGCCATTTTCAGTTACGCTCCAGAAATATAAATACACACTAAAGATTCAACGCACCACACTGCCAATTGCAGATGGCCCGCAAGCGACATGAAGCGATCCAGAGTGAATGCTGGCTAGTTTGGTAAGAAAAATCTTTAGGAGTACTCCTAAATTTAGGATGCCGTCAGTTTGATGAAAAAACCTGGGAGCGCTGCTCGTTCCACATCAAGGGAATACAGCGTGGCCATATGCTCTTGCACGCGCGCAATATTGCTCTTTCGGTGGGGGCAGAGGTGGTTGGTCAAACAGAGGCTTGAGTCCCGGTGATGTGCACTCGGACAAGGCAGCGGAACTTCTCAAGCAAAAGCGTGGGCAAAATGATTATTGCTGGCGGTCAGGTCCGACTGGTTATTGACACCAGTGTTACCCCGTTCAGGACTGGGAGCTGGTCATGGATGTCAATGGCACTTGGGAAACTGACAGACAGAGGCTCGTGCGTCATTTCGACGCTTTCTTCATTATCGGTTGAACATTACTGTTCAGGGCAGTTCCTGGGGCAGAACGTCTCCCCGGTCAAGAACTCCAAATGGATTATCGATGATGTAGCGCCAGATGCCGTCATGCCTACGGCATAAAACGTCGGTTGCAGTTCCTCCAATATCTATTTCCGTTCCATCCTTGGTTGTACCGCGAAGACGCCAATCAGAAACTTGCAGGGCCATATCGCCGGATACAAACAAGTTTCGTCTAGTAGAGTGTATTGGAAGGCCAAGGCTGAAGAACTTTTCCAACTCAAGTGCAATAGCGTCCTTGCCGCGATGAAGCGTGCCCGTTACATCAACCATGATGCAGTCGGTGTGAAATAACTCCAGCGCCGCTCCGACGTTGAGTGAGGTGAAGTTTTTTGCCGCGACGGAGAAAAAGTCTTCTGCCGTTTTGGCGTATTCGATTTCTTTTGGCATATGATTTTTTCTTTTCAGAATAGTGAAAAATTGTAGTTCACAAAAAAGCTCACCGAGAATGACTTGCAGGCCTGCCTTTAGAAACTTATTTAAACGCTCCGCACGTTCATGCCTTTTTCCATGGCCGTAGGTATGTGGCGTCATGTGGGCATGCGTGAGCGTTATGTAAACTACTCTAGCGTTTTCATGATCTTGAACAGGCCATTGTTGGAGGTTATCCCCAGCTTGCGGAACGCAGTGGCCTTTTGTGTGCTGATGGTCTTGATGCTGCGGTTGAACTTCTCGGCGATCTCCGTGATGGTCATGCCGTCGAGATAGCAGCGGATCACTTCCTGCTCGCGCGCCGACAGTACCGCAAGTTGCAGAGCGTTATCGCTAATCAGTTGAGGGGGCTCGTTAATCTGCTGGATGGCGTCTGCCACTTTGTAAGAGGCTTCTGCGCTCAGGTAAATGGCCCCGGAAGCAACCATTCGGATCGCCTTGGCGAGGCCTGACAGGTCTTCATCCTTGCCAATGAATCCGCGCGCGCCAACCCGCAGCGCCAGCGACACGGTGGCCGAGTCGTTCTGGGTTGACAGCACTAGTATCCGGCAGGCAGGGAAGCGTACTTGCAAGGCGCGGATGAGCGAGACGCCATCGAGCTCGTCACGGCCGAGAACGAAATCCAGCAAAAGGACATCGGCGGGCACCGTAGGCATGTCTCGCATCAGCTCGCGGCTGTTTTTATATATTCCGACGATTGCTATACCGGGGGTGCCGCCGAGGTGGCTGACAAGGCCTTGGCGAACGACGGCATGGTCGTCAAGTAATGCAACGCGTACAGGCTTCATGGTTGTTAGACGGCGCTCGGTATGGACCAGTCGACCCAAAGACTAAGTCATGAGAATAGCCGTTACTGGCGTCTGATCGAGAGTTTTTTAGGTGCAGACACATCTGCTCCTGCAACGGTTGTGCGCAGGCTCTAGCCGTGCACTATCGCGCCACAAGGTTCAGAAACTCATCCTGCTCCAGCGGGTGTGCCAGGGCGAATCCTTGTCCGGTGCTGCAGCCCAAGCGGTTGAGCAGTTCGATGCTGGATCGATCCTCAATGCCCCCAGTCACCAGGTTCAAGTTGAAAAGGCTGGCAAGGCTGACGATGCCGGAAATGATCTCGCTCGATTGTGGAGATTGTCCCGCTGCCCTGACTAGCTTTCCGTCGATTTTCATTTCATCGAAGGGGATGTGCGCCAGCAGAGCCAGGGTTGCGGCACCGGCAGCGAAATCGCCGAGGGAAATCAGGAAGCCCTTTGCTCGCAGCGTCATGATGGATGCCGACAGCGCCAGCTCGTTGTCAGGGGTCATTTGTTCGGTCAACTCGATCTTCAATCGCCGGGTGGGCAACCCGGCCTTGTGCATCTTGGCTGCCAGTCGGGTAGCCAGTCCGGCAGCACAGAGCGTGCGGGCCGATGCGTTAATCGCGATGGGAATGTCTATGTTTTGGCGATCGAGGATGCCGAGGATCTCGATCACGGTCTTCTCGATATAGCTGAACAGCAACAGGTCTAGCCCTAGCTTGTCGACCATCGGGATCAGTATCGACAAGGGTATGTCGCCGTGGAGTGGATGTCGCCAGCGTATCAGTGCTTCGGCACCGACCACCCGATGGTTTGCCAGGTCGTACTGTGGCTGCAGCATCACCCGCAAATCGTCCCCTGTGGTCACCACGGATACGACATCATCTTCGCTGAGCAAGAGCTCCAACTTTTTGGATTGCAACAGGATGGGGTCCGAGTGTTCGGTACTGGCAAGTTTTTCGAGTACCCGCAGTAATTGATCGGGATGATTCTCGGCGACAATCTCGACTTGAATGCCTGAGGCTCTAGTTAGGCTGGCATGCGATTCCAGGGCGGCGCTGGGAATGTCATTGATGGTATCCATCCGGTCATGCTCGATGCCGGCGACCAGCGAAATCGCATTGTCAGGCGTGCTGGTTTGTATCGTCCAGACAATATGTGGAGCCCTGCGTAACCGGTCCGAGGCGTTAAGCTCGCTAACCCAGCACGGGAGCATCAGGCTATCGGCCTGGTCCGCATGAATTTCGGCCATAACGATGTCGACAGGTTGCTTGCGCAGGCGCAGGTTACTCAACGATTCGACGTGTTCGATATGGAAAAGATCGCTACCGCTGAGGCGCTCGGTCATGCGCAATGCGTACTGTTTGTCGCGGCTTAATATGACCAGGCTGATTCGGGAGTTAGGTGCGGGGTTGGGGGGCGAGTTTTTCAACTTGAGGGTCGCTTGATGATTGCCGTGATAAGCATTTAAGCAATGCCCCAGCATCGCGCTCTATAGGATTGCTCCTAAAAATTATGTGAGATGGCACTTGGCGCCTATTTGTAGCTCTAGGTGCCTGGCGGCTTTTTAGGACTATTCCGGTATCGGTGGCGCGATGGACCACGTAAAAAGGCCGCAGCAATAGCAATAATGTCAGCGTACCCTCACCAGCGTCGGCAACAGACTGACCAAAGCGGCCAATAGTTGTTCGGGCTATCGTTGGTAAGCCGCAAGCTCAACACACAAGGCTCGGTGCGAATCGGGCTTTGCTGGGGTGGGTGATCGACTCCAGGCGATGGAGAGAAGATCGTTGTTTGGATGCCCACACGTCATTCCAATTCGCCTGGCTGCGCTTATTGTTTGCCGATATTGTACTAACGACCGGGGCTAAGGCCGCCAACAAGAGTATTGATCGCGTCAGGGGGGGCGATCAAAAACTGTGAGGTCATCCGCTGCTTTCCAAGAGGCATGGCTGTGAGAGAAATCGCAAAAAAAATAGACCGTAGCGCAAAAGCCATCAGCCCCCAGAAGGCGAGGGCATTTCGCAAGGTGGGAGCAGCCTCCTATATTGAGTTTTTTGAACTCAAGTACGCGTTGCAAATGCCATGAAATGGAGAGCAGCGCTTTGGCCCGCCGTTTTATTTGCCTGGTTGCCGCCAGCACTCTCCCAACACCTGGATCTGACTCAGGAGGAGCGCGCCTGGATTGCTGCGCACCCAGTCGTTCGTATGGCTGTCGAGCCTAACTGGAAGCCGCTCCAGTATGTGGAGGACGGTCAAGTCATGGGGCTGGTGTCCGAGTACATCTCCGTCATCGAGCACAGCACAGGCCTTCGCTTTGAGCCCGTGCCCGATAGCGGAGTCGGGAGGGAGAGGATAGAGAAGTTTCAGCGGGGTGAGGTGGATGTACTTCCAGGGATAATGCAGATGTTTGCGCCGCAATCGATTGTCAATGCCGCCATCTTCACGAATGCCTATTACATGGGAACTACGATAATTGTCGCGCGGAAAGATAGTCGGGCGGTATTCGATTTACATCGATTGGATGGGCAGGTTGTCGCTGTCAAGGAGAACAGTTCATACGATACCGCCATCAGAGCGCTCTACCCAAATGTCAAAATCCTTGGAACGCGAACTCCCGAAGACTCTCTAATCGCGGTCATTGAAGGGAGGGCCGAGGCTGCAATAGATATTGCACCTGCGCTGCTGCCTTATTTGCGAAGCGATTATGATGAAGAGTTGTATGTCTCCGGTGGAATAGCCCGTTTACCGATGGAGCTCTCCATGGCTGTACGACGCGACTTGCCGATCTTGCACCGTATCATCGACAAGGCGCTGGCATCCTTGACCGCCGACCAAATCGATGAAATGGAGCACCGTCAGCTCGAGTCGACCAACTATGGCAGGCCATCGCTGGCAATAATATTTCGCTATTACAGCATACACATGGTACTGGCCTTGATTGGGCTATTGCTGATTGCCGGATTTGCGATTCAGGCCAGGCAGCAGCGGCGCCTGGCTATGCGCAGCGAGAAAGAGAAAACGATGTTTCTGGCCGTGCTTAGCCACGAGATTCGCTCACCGATGAACGCCATTCTCGCCTCAATGGAGTTGCTGATGCAGCGTACTGAGCTGCCAGAGGAGTCTCATCGTTTACTGGCTGTAGCTTCCAGCGGTGCGGAGAACCTACTGTATCTATTGGATGATGTTCTGGATATCTCCAAGCTGGAAGCTGGGCGGTTACAACTTGATCTAGGCCCTGTGGACATTATGGAGCTGACGCATTCCGTTGTAGATCTGCTGGCGCTTAAGGTACAAAACGGTGTTGGGTTGGAGCTGATGCAAGAGCATCCCATCGAGTTTCATCTCATGTTAGACAGGTTTCGGGTAGAGCAGGTTTTGCATAACCTCATCTCGAATGCCATCAAGTTCACGCCTAAAGGCGGCGTAACGATCAGTATTAAGTTAGATATCAGTGCGCTCCCGTTAACCAAGCATCAATTGCAGATCCGTATAGTGGATACGGGTATCGGGATAGACTCCGAAGCTCTTCAACGACTTTTCCATCCCTACGCCCAGGCTACCCCGAATACGGCACGTAAATTTGGTGGCACCGGGCTTGGCTTGACGATCTGCCGGCAACTAGTGGAGTTGATGGGCGGTTCGATAGAGCTGGAAAGCGAACTTGGCAAGGGTACTGTCGTCTCAGTACGGTTGCCCTGTGATACCTACATTGCCCCCGCACATCTGCAGGAGCAGGCAATGTCCAGGCAACTATTCGATGTGGCGGCGACAGAGCACGCGCTTCGGGTCTTGCTGGTAGAGGATACGCCCGCCAATCAGGTGGTCCTCCAGGCTCAGCTCGAAGCCCTGGGCTGCCATTCGATACTCGCCCCGGATGGCGATAAGGCCTTGCTTGCGCTTGAGCAGGGTGCCTATGACATCGTGCTGTTGGACTGTGATCTCCCAGGTATTTCCGGCTATGAGGTGGCCCGCCAGTGGCGGGCTGTGGAGTCGTCGCTCAGCCTTGCGCCCGTGCCGATTGTGGCGATCTCTGCCTCGAGCGATGAGGAGCACACCATTGCCTGCTTCGAAGCGGGCATGGATGGGGTGTTGAAGAAGCCCATCAAGCTGGGCAAGTTGAGAGATGCACTTCAACTCTGGACAGATATGCCCGTAGCGCACATCGACGACGAAGCTATATTCGTTATGGATGAACGAGCGGCTATCGCGGACTTATGGGACGACGTGCATGCACTGCGGGTCGCAGTTGAAATGGCTGACATGGAAGAAGCGACGCATTGGGTGCATCGATTGATTGGCGCGTTCGCGGTATTGGAACAGTCGGATATGGCATCGTTGGCAAGATCAATGGAGGCCGGGTTCAAGGTCGGGCCATACAGCTCTGCACTGGCTGACCTGGTCCGGTTGGAACAGTTGTTGGCGCACTATGCCTTGTCGGTCTCAGACAGAACTTCACCATGAGATTGCGATCGAGCATCTTTTAATCCTATTCCGATAGTCTGCCCACTGCACGCCTACGTACAGTGTTTGGCATCGCTACTTGTACAGGATAGATACAATGCCATCGCGTCTGATGCAGGGAGAGCAAGACAGTACGTTGCCACAGGTGCTTATCGTGGGGGCAATTGACGGCATCGGTTGCGCCCCATCTTTCACCTACGAGGCGCAGGTCGTGACTACCTTGAGTGCGGCGGCCTGTGCACTGGCTACGCGACGGTTTGACGTTGTGCTGAGTGGGATCTCGGTGGAGTGTGACGAGGGGTTGGCCTTGCCTGCATTGCTGCTTGACCTCAAGCGGCAATGCCTATTGTCGAACTTGCCTGTCGTCATATGGTACGGCGCACAAGAGCGCGGATTGCTGGAGTGGCATGTACGCTTGGCCGGGCGTGCGGGTGTGAGAGTCCTGCTCTTCTCGTTGTCCAGCGCTAATGTCGATTTGAATGTCGCCAGCGCACTAGTGGAAAGTGCAGCCAATGGGGATGTAACTCAGTATGGCGAAAATCATGCACCCAATATGCATGAACTGGTGCGTGCCCTCATGACCGATAACGGTTTCAGAATAGTGCTGCAACCGCAAATCGACCTGGAAACCGGCGAGATTGTAGGCGCCGAAGCGTTAGCACGTTGGAGTCATGTGTCCAAGGGGGTTATTGGGCCGTCGACCTTTGTGCCGCTAGCGCGCAAGGCCGGATTGGAACTGCTGCTCTTTCATGTGGTGGTGACCAGGATCATTGCGCTTTTGAGTGAACTGTACCGTCGAGGTATTGCGGTGCCGATTGCCGTAAATGCTTCGGCCGAGACGTTGTCCACTGCTGGGATTGGTCGCTGGCTCGGCCGACAGCTTCAAGACGCCGCTGTTCCTAATTCGTTGCTCACGATCGAGTTGACGGAAGACGTGCCGGTGGGTGATTGGCTCGCCTTGTCGATGGAGTTGGGATGTCTGCGCATGTGGGGTTTCCCGATTGCGATGGATGATTTTGGTTGTGGCTTTGCTTCGATTGACTTGTTGACTCAAATGCCATTTTCCACACTCAAAATTGATGGTCGCTTCGTACAAGGCATGGAGCATGACTCCGGTTGTCGTGCGGCGGTTTGCGCGGCGATATCGATAGGCCAGACCATGGAACTGAATATCGTCGCTGAAGGAGTTGAATCTTCGTGGCAGATTGACGCGCTGCTTGAGCGGGGGTGTCGTATAGGACAGGGCTTTGCCCTGTCGGTGCCTCTGGAGGTGGACGAGTTCATGCGCGTGCTCGCCATCGGGAACCTGAGTTCCGTCACTGCAATGGCCAATAAGACATAGCTGGAGACGGTCTGGTGGTTGTGGTGAAAACCCAACGTGAGGCGGATCGCTAGGTCTTGCCACTGCCAGCCGAATCGCGCCCGCGTGCCCTATACGTCGTAAGCCGCCACTAATCCTGGTATCGGTCTGGAAGCCAGGCAGTCGCAACGGGTCGGGTCGGGCAATCAGGCTCACCATGGTCGAGGCCTTGGGGCAGGCTTCGGCTGAGCAGCTTTGCGTTGCCATCACGCCAGGTCAGAGTCAGTACATAGAGCGTGTCGAAATCATCGCGGTGCCAATCCTCGGCAATCATCTGCTCCTCACCCAGAGCCTTGCCAGCCACGGCATTGATCAATTCCGGCAGATAACCACGGGACCAGGCAATGTAGACCGTTGCGTTGTGATACTTGCCGCTCAGAAGCTCGCCGGCCAACTCGTCAGTGTCATTGGCGCCAAAGTCGATATTCACCGGTAGGCCGAGGTGGATGGCGCTGGGGCTGATCGTCATCAGTGGGCGGATATAGTTATAGCGTTGATCCTGGCTGCCTTCCTTGACATGCCTGGAGGGGTTGGCGGCGAACACGTAGTCGGCCTTGCCGAAACGCTCGGGCAGCAGGGTGGCGAGATCCAGGGCGCGGTTGAGCCCCTGGCAGTTCAACTGGCCGAGGCCCTGGCTGGGCTTTTCTGCATGGCGCAAAAAAACCAGAGTCTGAGTACCGTCAACCGGTTTCACCTGGCGCTCGAGCACTTCGAGAAACAGCAGCGCGGCTACGTTGACAAGTGTCAGGCCGAGCAGCCAATAGTGAAAACGGGGGTGAAAGGCAGCCTTGGGCGGTGGAGGTAAGTTTTCCAACTTGAAGATCACTCGGTGATTGTTAGGGCAATACACTTAAGCAACAGCGCATCATCGCCCTCTATAGGAATTTGCCTAAAACGTTGCGTGAGATCGGGTCTGCCCCGGGGGGAGTGACCCCTTCGAGGCCGGTGCTGCGTTGCGGGCAAATTGGGATCATCTATCCCCTGTCTAGCCCCAGCTCTACCGTGAACTCAATGCCGGTAGATCGCTTGTAGCATTACGCGTGTCCGATCATGCGTAATGCCACATCGCGCAGCACGTCATAGTGCCTACTGCTCACTAATGCGCAGTTGTGTTGGTGTCGCATCCAGCAGCAACCTGCGTGGAAAAGTCGCCCAGGTGGCGCCGAGTGCTTGTGTATTCGGATTGCCGGTCTTCGCAAAGGCCGCAAGGCTTTCGATCATTGTGTTCGACAATGCCTCACGCCCCGCTTTGTTCGCATTGCTGTACGCGAAGGAGAAAACGTTCGTTCCGAAATTGCCGAAGATAAACGGTAGATCCAGCGAATGTGTTGCGCCGTACACGGTGTTAAACGGTGCTGGCTCCTGATTCCAGTCGAAGCGGTAGTGCCAGACCTCGTCCGGTTGCCGCATGGCCAGGGCAATGAGTGGCAGTGTCACCCCACGATAGAAGATGGTATCCGTCGCAAGGGCCGCCATTGCATTCCACCCATAGGGCAATGCCGTCACCGGCAGATACGGGGCACTGATCAAGTCAGCCTCGGTCAGCGTGCCAGGCGCATTTGGATTGAAATTGAACTGCAGGCCGAATCGATCGTAGTCGTTTGGCTTGTAGCCCGAAATGGCGCTACCGGAGCTCTTGCCGAACAGTTCGGCAAATAGCGTGCCTTCGTCCTTCGTATTGCCGGCGAGCACCGGTACTTTCTGGTATTGCCCATTCGCGAGCGCTGCAAGCGAGTTCTTCGGCAGGACGTTGCCGTCCTCGATTGCCGCGCGTGCGTCACCCAATTGCGGGTTAGAAATCATCACCCTGAGAAGCTTGTCGGCCGGGATACCGCGCAGATACGCCGCAACCTGCGCGCTCGACTGCGATGCGAGCCAGGACTGTGCAGACGTGGCGTCCGTTGCCTTGCCGTCGGCAATGACGATCGCCGTCAGCAACGCCCGCGAGTAGGTCTGTGCGTCTGCCCGAGAAGTGGTCAAGAGGCCGCCGCTCAACGGTACAACCTTCTGGAACAGCCCGTTCGACAAGGGCGAAACGAGCAGGGCCCAGACATTGACTGCGCCCGCGGATTGCCCCATCACGGTGATGTTGTTTGGATCGCCGCCGAACGCTGCGACGTTGTTTTTCACGAACTTCAGCGCCTGCTGTTGATCGAGCAGGGCGAAGTTGCCGGAGTCCGCTAGCGCGTGGCCAGTCTTGAGCGGTTGCAGGTCAAGCCAGCCGAGGATTCCCAGGCGGTAATTGATCGTGACGACGACGGCATTGGCCTTCTTCGCAAGTGCCTGTCCGTCGTAGATGGGATCAGCGGAATATCCGGAGACGTTGCTACCGCCGTGGATGAAAAAAATGACTGGGAGCGGGCCGCTCGCCGCTGCCGGACTCCAAATGTTCAACGTCAGGCAGTCTTCGTTGCCCACCGGCTTGCCGAAACCTTCCCGCACCGCGAGGCCATAGGGTGCATCATTCGGCGCGGGACTGAAGTACACGCCTCCTTGCGCGCACGAGTGCCCGAATTGTTGCGCGGTGCGCACACCGTTCCACGACGCGGGATCAGCCGGCGGCATCCAGCGCAACGCGCCAACCGGCGGCTGTGCATACGGAATACCAAGCCAGGCATAGACACCCGTGGTGGCGCTGCGATCGAGACCGTTGACGATGCCGGCGCTTGTGACTCGCTGGGTGGGTGGCGAATCTGCGGTTCGCCAGGTGGGCAAGGAATTGCCTGCGCACCCAGCCAGCAACAACGCCAGGGTTGACGTGAAAACTCCCGCGGCGGACCGAAAAATTGAGGTCATGTCTTGTTTCCCCTTGCTAGAGTGAATTTTGTATATGGTTGAGGCCGGCCCGCTGGAAACCGTTTGGGAAGCGCGATACCGAGCGGCTCGATAGATCAATAGGTTGCGAAACCTCTCCCAGCAGGAGTGGCGCCCCTCGCTATGCGCGGCTTCGATCTCGTGGTGTTGATTGTGAGAGGCAACTTGTATGTCTAGGCCGAGAGCCGCGCGCGCCAAGCTCCTCTGCGCGTGACTCGTCAAAGGCTTTGCTCATGGTTGGGATTTCTTTCCTGAAACCTGGCTTTCCCAATGTTTCTAAGGGGGGTAGTCCAATAAAGAAACTTGGTGTGCCGGGAGCAATTTTTCTGGACTAGTCAGGGATGGCAAGGCGTATACGGGTACACGCCTTGCCTATAGGCTTCGGTATTGGTTGTTCTGTTGTCGCTTGTGACATCTTGATAATGCAGTCTTCTTGAAGGCCATCTTCGTAGGTCATCGCTACTGATATGGTCGATGTACCGTCTTCGTTCAAAATCGTGGTTGTGCTTTTGTTACTCTCAAGCTGCTTATGGGTTCCACTGCTAGTGCTAGAGCCTGCCGATGTGAACCCAGTCGCATCAACAGTCGGGACAAAAAGCAAAAGTATTACTATAAATCTAGACATTACCGTCACCATATCCGAACCATTCGCTTAGCTACCCGGAATCCAGTGATTGAGTTGTACGTGCTGGGCTTCTGGTTTGTGTGTCAGAACTAAATTCTTGGTCGATCTTTGGGCCCTGCGAATGCCGTGCCCTGATACTTGCAAAGTTTTCAATATTGGCTGGCGCATTGTACTGCGGGGTTTTCAATCAAAACTAAAAGGTAGCGCAAGCTATAAGAGCTCCCCTGTATGCAATCGACCTTAAAGCACGTATATAGCTGCGTTAGCTTGAGGCTATAAGATTAGAAGAACCGCGATACCTAGAAACAAGGTCACCGTCAGAAACCTAATGTTTTCATTGCGTCGAAATTCGCATCATAAAAGCTCATGCAATGTGACGCTTAGGCGTGCAAAAAAAAATAGGAATACTCCTAAAAATGCTGTCGCGGTCTAATAAAATCGGGCACCCATATTGTGTGAGCGGAGTCTTGAGCGCTTCTGGTCGAGCGGCGGCTCGAGCGCATTCATTGCATCGACATGCGTCGGATCATGCTGAGGCCTCTTTGAGTTGCGGCCTGGCGGGGCTAGAGCGGCATACCCGCCAGTTGAGCGGCATTTCCCGGCAAGTAGGCGACTTTCAGCAAATAGGTTTTGCCTAAGAGCTTGCCTTCGCCAAACCAGGTGATGCCATGGTGCTGCAGTTTCAAACCTGAAAAATCATAGGCAAACGATGTTCGGGTGCTACTGATGAAGATGAACTGATCGGCATCCAGTCTCAGCACTTTGTACGTGGTGCCGCGCGGTGGTAGGTGCTCTTTCACCCGTTGCAAATAAGCGGGCGCCAGGCGCACGAACATTTGCATCGACAGCTGGCGATACTGCTCCAGCGTCAGTCCGGGGCGGCTCTGCAGTTCGGCGGCGATCAGGGCGAAAATATCTGCATTGGTTTGCGCAATCGCCAACTTGTGGGGCAGGGCTTCCAGCAGTTTCGCCTGGTCGATCTCCAGCGAAGCTGTTTTGGCTTGACCGTTCTTTTCCTGAGCGGCAATGGCCGGAGCTTCTTTCATGAGTTCGCTCAGGCCCAGCGGCGATAACACCGTGGTCGCCAGGTATGCCGCGCAGGCGCTGGCTTGGGTTTGTCGGTCGCCATTGACCAGCAGTGATAACGGGTGGCCCATCGGTGGGATATCCCTGGGAGTACCACCTTGTTGCTGAATGAAGGCATTGACGTTTTCCTGCGGGATATCGCCTCTGGCCAAGGCGCACAGTTGTTCCATGATCAGGGGCTGTTTATGCGGGGCCAGTAGGTCAGCGAGGTTATGTACAGCGTTTTGCAGGATGGGCAGGGCGGGCAGGTCAAGCCATTGGGGGCGAGCCTCGACGGCGTTCTTTGTCTCTTTGCAGCCGGACAGCCCCAGAGCGAATACTAGGCCAAGGCTGGAAAGCAGCAGCTTGAGTTTCATCAACATGGTCCTGCAGTGAAATACACGGGAATGATTGCCCCTTTATAGCGGGAGGGGCGGCCCTGAAGGACAAGGCACGGTTGGTGCCGTGCCTTGCGTCTCATCTGTCGAGCTTGCGGCTTACCACTGATAGCCAACCCCCACGGCTACGCCGGTATCGTTTTGGCTGCTGGTGGTGCCCATCAGGTTGGTGGGCCAGCGGCCGTTGTCCGACACATGGGGGGCGAGCCTCGACGGCGTTCTCTGTCTCTTTGCAGCCGGACAGCCCCAGAGCGAATACTAGGCCAAGGCTGGAAAGCAGCAGCTTGAGTTTCATCAACATGGTCCTGCAGTGAAATACACGGGAATGATTGCCCCTTTATAGCGGGAGGGGCGGCCCTGAAGGACAAGGCACGGTTGGTGCCGTGCCTTGCGTCTCATCTGTCGAGCTTGCGGCTTACCACTGATAGCCAACCCCCACGGCTACGCCGGTATCGTTTTGGCTGCTGGTGGTGCCCATCAGGTTGGTGGACCAGCGGCCGTTGTCCGACACATGCGAGACGCCCACCGCCAGCGCCGACTGGCCGCGGTAGTTGCCCATCGCCACCGAGGTCATGCTGCCCCCGGCCATCGACGAGCGTGGCAGGCTGGCCATCGCCATGGCTCCGGCAATACCAGCGCTAAGGGCGCTGTCCTGTTGCTTGAGGTCGTGGCGGATGTCGGCGAAACGCTGATCGGTATAGGCATTGGCTTCACTGGTGACAGTCGCCACGCTACGGCTCAGTTGCTCGACGTTGACTGCATCGGTCATCCGGCTACCTGCGGCGACATTGGTAATTTGCCGTTCATTATTCGCATGTCCCACCGACACGCTGTTTTCCCTGTCCGCGATCGAGTTGGCTCCGAGCGCGACGCTATTGTTCGCGGTGGCTTGAGCATCGTTACCGGTTGCGGTGGCATTTTTCGCGCTGGCCTGGGCATTGCTACCGATAGCCACGCTGTTATCGCCCGAGGCCCGGGAACCCATGCCGCCCGCCACGGCATTGGTCCCGGTTGCCCTGGGCTGTTGCGCGTTGCGGCTGTTGTTGACCTGGAACGCTCCGCTGGTGCCTTTCTGCACACGGCTGATGTCGGCCTCGACCTTGGCCACGCTGTTGTTGACGTTAGTTGCAACAGCATCCATGTCTTTGATTGAACTCTGGACCTGCTTGATGCTGGTCTCTGTATAGGCCTTGGACTCGGCGACCGCTCCGTCAAGTTGACGCAGGTTGACGGCGTCGGTGGCCTCGCTGCCATCGGCAACGTTACTCAATACACGGGTTTGGCCAGCGACGGCATTGCCGACCGAGACCACGCCGGTGCTGTTGTTGTTCACCCCCGAGTACTTGCCGGTATAGCGCTGCATGCCACGCTGATCGTCGCTGGCGCCTTTGCCCAGGGCGACGCTACCGTCAGCCGAGGCTGTCGCACCGTCACCGATAGCCACTGCGCTGGCAGCTGTCGCGCTGGCGTCGTTGCCCAAGGCGATAGAGGCCGCGGCGCTGGCCTGGGCGTTGGGGCCCAGGGCCATGGAGTCGGTACCGCTGGCGAGCGAGTCTGCCTTGGTGGACTGGGCGTGGAAGTACTTGATGCCATAGCCGTTGTTGACGATGTTGTCGATTCGCGTGTTGGTGCTGAACAGCTGGCTGCCGTTGACCGCATCGCTACTGATTGCACTCAGGGTGCCGGCGGCGACATTGGTTAGCGTGGTGGCGGCACCCGTTGGGTTGAAGGTCACCTTGGTCTTGCTGTTCACATCGTCGTACTTGACGCCCACGGCCGCGGTGTTGGCCAGGCTATTGCCGAGGCCGGTCAGGGCATCGCCGACGTTGTTGCTGGTGGTCGGCGTGGTGCTGGCCTTGCCACTGGCATCGATGTGGGTGGTGTTGAAGCTCGGTGCCGTCCAGGCTCCGGTGCTGGCGCTCACTTGAGCCCCGGCGCCCAAGGCACTGGCGATGTTCTGGTTCTGCGTGCCGGCACTGGTCACCAGGTTGCCGAGTTGGGCTCCCAGGCCTGTGACTTGATTACCCAAGCCGTTGACTGTCTGATTGGTCGCAAATAGCTGGCTGGCGTTGACCGCGTCGGTGCTGGTGGCACTGAGGCTGCCGGCGGCGACATTGGTCAGGGTGGTGGCGCTGCTGCCCGGGTTGAAAGTCACCTTGGTCTTGCTGTTCACGTCGTCGTACTTGACGCCCACGGCGGCGGTATTAGCCAGGCTGTTGCCGAGGCCGGCCAGGGCATTGCCGATATTGTTGCTGGTGGTTGGCGTGGCGTTGGCCTTGCCAGTGGCATCGATATGGGTGGTGGTGAAGCTTGGCGCGGTTACCGTGCCGGTGACCGGATCTACTTGTGTGCCACCGCCCAAAGCGCTGGCAATGCCTTGGCTGAGTTGTTGCACCTGGTTACCCGAGCTGCTGGCCAGGTTGCCGAGCTGGGTCGTGAACTCGGAGCCCAGGTTGGTAATGGACTCGTTAAGGCTGGTGCCCAGGTTGGTAACCGAGGTGTTGGTGTCGAACAACTGGCTGGCGTTGACCGCATCGGTACTGGTGGCACTGAGGCTGCCGGCGGCGACATTGGTCAGGGTGGTGGCGCTGCTGCCCGGGTTGAAAGTCACCTTGGTCTTGCTGTTCACATCGTCGTACTTGACGCCCACGGCCGCGGTGTTGGCCAGGCTGTTGCCGAGGCCGGTCAGGGCATCGCCGATATTATTGCTGGTGGTTGGCGTGGCGCTGGCCTTGCCAGTGGCATCGATGTGGGTGGTGTTGAAGCTTGGCGCGGTGAACGTGCCGGTGACCGGATCTACTTGAGTGCCACCGCCCAAAGCGTTGGCAATGCCTTGGCTGAGTTGTTGCACCTGGTTACCCGAGTTGCTGGCCAGGTTGGCGATGGATTCGTTGAGGCTGGTACCCAGGTTGGTAACCGAGGTGTTGGTGTCGAACAACTGGCTGGCGTTGACTGCATCGGTGCTGGTGGCACTGAGGCTGCCGGCGGCGACATTGCTCAGGCTGGTGGCGCTGCCGCCCGGGTTGAAAGTCACCTTGGTCTTGCTGTTCACATCGTCGTACTTGACGCCCACGGCGGCGCTGTTGGCCAGGCTGTTGCCTAGACCGGTCAGGGCATCGCCGACACTGTTGCTGGTGGCGGGCGTGGCACTGGCGTTGCCAGTGGTATCGATGCTGGTGGTGCTGAAACGCGGTGCGGTCACTGCGCCAGTGACCGGGTCTATCTGTGTATCGCCACCAAGGGCACTGGCGAGACCTTGGCTCAGATGGTCGATCTGTTTGCCGGAGTTGTTGATCAGGTCGCCGAGTTGGGTGCCCAGGTTGGTGACGTTGGTATTGGTACTGAACAGCTGGCTGCCGTTGACCGCATCGGTGCTGGTGGCACTGAGGCTACCGGTGGCGACATTGGTCAGGCTGGTGGCTGCACCACCTGGGTTGAAAGTCACCTTGGTCTTGCTGTTCACAT
Source organism: Pseudomonas chlororaphis (assembly GCF_001921865.1). Classification (GTDB taxonomy): domain Bacteria; phylum Pseudomonadota; class Gammaproteobacteria; order Pseudomonadales; family Pseudomonadaceae; genus Aquipseudomonas; species Aquipseudomonas chlororaphis_D. The sequence continues at coordinate 674,340 of NZ_MSCT01000020.1, read as the reverse complement.
CGTCGTACTTGACGCCCACGGCGGCTGTGTTGATCAGGCTATTGCCGAGGCCGGTCAGGGCATCGCCGATATTATTGCTGGTGGTTGGCGTGGCGCTGGCCTGGCCAGTGGCATCGATGTGGGTGGTGTTGAAGCTTGGCGCGGTGAACGTGCCGGTGACCGGATCTACTTGAGTGCCACCGCCCAAAGCGTTGGCAATGCCTTGGCTGAGTTGTTGCACCTGATTACCCGAGCTGCTGGCCAGGTTGCCGAGCTGGGTCGTGAACTCGGAGCCCAGGTTGGTAATGGACTCATTAAGGCTGGTGCCCAGATTGGTAACCGAGGTGTTGGTATCGAACAACTGGCTGGCGTTGACTGCGTCGGTACTGGTTGCACTGAGGCTGCCGGCAGCGACATTGGTCAGGGTGGTGGCTGCACCACTCGGGTTAAAAGTCACCTTGGTCTTGCTGTTCACATCGTCGTACTTGACGCCCACGGCCGCGGTGTTGGCCAGGCTGTTGCCGAGGCCGGCCAGGGCATCGCCGACATTGTTGCTGATGGTCGGCGTGGCGCTGGCCTTGCCAGTGGCATCGATGCTGGGGGTGTTGAAGCTCGGTGCAGTCCAGGCTCCGGTGCTGGGGTTTACTTGAGCCCCTGCACCCAAGGCACTGGCGATGTTCTGGTTCTGCGCGCCGGCACTGGTCGCCAGGTTGCCGAGTTGGGCATCCAGGCCTGTGACTTGATTACCCAAGCCGTTGACCGTCTGATGGGTCTCAAATAGCTGGCTACCGTTGACCGCGTCGGTGCTGGTGGCAGTGAGGCTGCCGGCGGCGACGTTGCTCAGGCTGGTGGCTGCGCCACCCGGGCTGAAAGTCACCTTGGTCTTGCTGTTCGCGTCATCATACTTGACGCCGACGGCGGCGGTATTAGCCAGGCTGTTGTCGAGACCGGCCAGGGCATCGTCGACATTGTTGCTGATGGCCGGCGTGGCGCTGGCCTTGCCAGTGGCATCGATGCTGGTGGTACTGAAACGCGGTGCGGTCACTGCACCAGTGATCGGGTCTATCTGCGCATCACCACCAAGGGCACTGGCGAGACCTTGGCCCAGATGGTCGATCTGGTTGCCCAGATTGGCGACGTTGGTGTTGGTGCTGAACAGCTGGCTGCCGTTGACTGCTTCCAATGAGGTGTCCGATAACGCGCCGCTTCCGAGTTGCAGTATTCTGGTGCCGCGCATATCGAGCGAGTTGATATGGGCCGCGGCGGTCACTGGATCTAATAAGTCTCCCGTGGAGTCGCCATTCACAAAGAGCTCGTTGCCAAGGGTCAGCGATGTGGAACCAGCGCCTGTCGCGCCATTGGGGTTGTAAAATAGCGAACGATTAGTTTGGGTTGACCTATCTCTCGGCGAACAAACCGAGCCGTCCTTCTTGCTGGAATACCTAGCGCTATCACCCGCTGAGCTGCAACCGTCATCGCTTGCATCGTTGATATAAATACCATCGTTGGCTGCTGCAAAAATGGCGGGCGCCCATCCCAGGCTCAACAGAGATGGGATAACGACGCAGCCCAACAACATCCGCTTATTGAGAAAATTCATTCCTGCAAGGCATTGGGCTGGCGCTGATAGCTTGCCATGTTCCATGAGCATGCAGTCATGTTCGACGTATTTACCGGTGGCTATGCTACGGCTTTTCGTTTTGCCGCCACGACTCGCCAGCTCCGATACAGCCATCCAGCAACTTTTGGTAAAACTCCAGATTACAGTGTGTATTTTGTTCATGGTGTCTGGCACGAGCCAACCTCAGTAATAACAATTAAGTTGAAAGTGCAAGTTCATTACGGCCAGCCAGAGATCGCCCGCACAAAAGAATTGGCCTGGTCAATAAAGCTTGGTGGGGCGATCGTGATCCGGCTTTATAGCCGCGTGATCAGCTCGTGGAGAACTTGTTAATCTTTTTAAGTTACTGCTTTAAGGTTTCTATTGGATTGAATGACCAAGGAGTACGAAAAGGTGCGGTGGCTTTCTATCGCTACTTGAAGTGCTTCGATCTGCGTTGGCTAAGGCTCAGCACCATATAGGATGGGGCCAATGTAATGGGTTCATTATTTTCGAATCTATAGGAGTGCTCCTAATTTTGATTTTTTTGAACCGGATTAACTCGAATTCGCGGGACGAGAATGGGCTGTCTGGAGTTGTTTTTTGAATGTACTTCGGATGTTTCCTGTGAGCCGGAGTCGCCGTGAGGTATTTCAAGTTCGTCGCGAATGGCCGCGCCAACTATCGGGTGCTTGAATTCATAGTTGTTTGAATCGTGGTAGCGCTTTTGTTCGACCCTTTGCGGGCTGAGCAAGACATGCGAACAGACCCGAAAGTGGGCGAGCAGGGCAGAATCCCGGGGGAGAGGATTATTCAGGGCAAATAAAAAGCCGGCTTGTGGCCGGCTTCTCGGGGACTGGCTTGGTTCATTTTTGGTAAACCGCACCAGCCTGCAAAACGTACACCCAGCTCTTGCGGCTGGCTGTGGGACGTGGCGAGAAAATCATCTGCCGCGTCGGGCGAATCTGACCGGTTGGATAGGTCGATGCGCAAAGGTGGGGCGCAGCATACTGATGTTCGAGGGGAATTCCCAGCGCAAAGCGCAATCCAGAGCCTCTAGAGGCCGAAAAAATGGGAGGGACTGGCGAGGTTTGCCAAGAGAGGGCGTTGCCGGGCTGGTGCTATCGCGGGCCAGCCTCGCTCCTGCGGGGGGATGGGGGCAGGTATGAAAAAGCCCCGAATGAACGGGGCCTTTTCTTGAAGCTTGTCGCTCGAAGCTTGCAGCTGCTTCTTAGCCTTTATAGGCGGCAACCGACTTCGTGATCGCGGCGCGGGCGGCGTCGGCGCCGGCCCAACCTTCGATCTTCACCCACTTGCCTTTTTCGAGGTCTTTGTAGTTCGCGAAGAAGTGCTCGATCTGCTGGATCAGCAGCGCTGGCAGGTCGGTGTATTCCTTCACGTCGACATACAGCTGGGACAGCTTGTCGTGCGGTACCGCGATGACTTTGGCATCGCCGCCGCCGTCGTCGGTCATGTTCAGGATGCCGACCGGACGGGCGCGGATCACCGAGCCTGGCGCCACTGGGTAAGGGGTAACGACCAGCACGTCGAGGGGGTCGCCGTCGTCGGCCAGGGTGTTCGGGATGAAACCGTAGTTGGCCGGGTAGAACATCGGGGTGGCCATGAAACGGTCAACGAACAGGCAGTCGCTGTCTTTGTCGATTTCGTATTTGATCGGCGCATGGTTGGCCGGGATCTCGATTGCGACGTAGATGTCGTTCGGCAGGTCTTTGCCAGCCGGAATCTTGCTGTAGCTCATTGGGCGATGCCCCCGTTAGTTGACCAAAAAGTCTTGGCCGGATTGACCAAAAAGTGGCGGCGATTATAGGCATATTCGCCGGGTGATGCCACGTGCCGCAGGACGTGTGGAAACGTTGCAAGCCCGTTGTAGGAGCGAGCGTGCTCGCGAAAAAAGAGTCGCCCTCGCGCGTTTAGTTCAGAAGTTACACGTCATCGTTGACGATTATTTCGCGAGCAATCGAGCGTCGGCCGGCCCTTCCGGCAGGAGCCATCAGTGCTGCTGGTAATGCGGGTCGCTGGCTTGCAAGCGCTGGAGCCGGGCCAGGGGATCTTGCCGGTAAAACAGCCGCAGTTGCTCGTAGACTTTCGGATAAGCCTGGTGCAGCAGGTCCGGGCCGCTGAAGAAGTATTCGCTGGTGACAGCGAAGAATTCCGCCGGGTTTTCCGCGGCGTAGGGATCGATGGCGGTGTCGGCATCGGGGTCGTGGTCGAGCTGGCGGTTGAGGTCGTCGTAGGCCGTCTGCATCGCTTGGGCCCAGTCGCTGACACGCATGTCGCTGTGCAGCGGCGGCAGGCCGTTGGCGTCGCCGGTCAGCATGTCCAGCTTGTGCGCCAGTTCGTGGATCACTAGGTTGTAGGCTTCCCAGCCGCCGCTGGCCAGCACTCCGGGCCACGCCAGGATGATCGGACCCTGTTGCCAGGCTTCGCCGCTGTGTTCGGCGTCCCACTCGTGTTCGACGCCGCTGGCGTCGCGATGGCGCTGGGGGCTGAGGAAGTCGTCGGGGTAGAGGACGATTTCGTGAAAGCCCTGGTACCAGTTCAAGTCCCCCAGGTGCAGCAGCGGCAACTGGGCCTGGACCGCCAGCAGCAGGCGCTCGAACTGATGCAGTTCGACGCCGGGCAGGGGGCTCAGGTGTTTGTCGTCGAGAAACAGTACGCTGGTTTCCCGCAGCCACTGGTCCTCTTCGGCGCTCAGGCCGTCGAGGAAGGGCAGGTGCTGGCGCACCCGTTGCCACAGTTCATCGGCAATCGGGTGCTTGGCCAGGCGGCGCCGACGGCGCCAGGTGCTCAGGGGCCACATGTCGATCAGTGGCTTTCAGCCTTTGCCGCCGAGCGGCCCAGGCGGCTGCGCACCACACCGATGATCATCGGCACCAGCGACAGCAGGATGATGCCGACCACCAGCAACGACAGGTTCTTCTTGATGAACGGTACGTTGCCGAAGAAGTAGCCCAGGGTCACCAGGCCGCCGACCCAGAGGATGGTGCCGGCCACGCTGAAGGCGAAGAACCGCGGGTAAGGCATCCTGGCCACGCCGGCGACGAACGGCGCGAAGGTGCGGATAATCGGCAGGAAACGCGCCAGGGTCACGGTCTTGCCGCCGTGCCGGTCGTAGAAGTCATGGGTCTTTTGCAGGTAGTCGCGGCGGAAGATCTTCGAGTCCGGGTTGCTGAACAAGCGTTCGCCGGCCGTTCGCCCGATGATGTAGTTCGTGCTGTCGCCGAGGATCGCCGCCAGCATCAGCAAGCCGCCGAGCAGGACCGGGTCCATGCCGCCGCCGGCCGCCACCGCGCCGGCGATGAACAGCAGGGAGTCGCCGGGCAGGAAGGGCATCACCACCAGGCCGGTCTCGCAGAAAATCACCAGGAACAGGATGGCGTAGATCCACGGCCCGTAATTGGTCACCAACATGTCGAGGTAAACGTCGAGATGGAGGATGAGGTCGATCGGGTTGAAATCCATTGAAGCACCTGTGGTGATGGCCTGGCTCGGCGGGCCTGTGCAATACCGGGGCAAAAACTTACAGCTGGCGCGGATTCATCTTACGCCCCGAAAAGGTCGGCATTATAAGACTTGAAATGTGAAATGGGCGTTGAGTTTGTAGCGGGGGATGTCGTGTGGGTGATGGCAGGTCGGCAGCACGGGCTCGCGACCGTCGGCAGCCTCGGTCGAGGGCTGCCGGCGGACGCGACGAGCCGTGGCGGCGAGGTTTATTCGTCGCTGATCGGCAAGACGTAGTTCTTGAACTCGGTGTCTTCGCGAAAACCGATGGATTCGTAGGTTTTCTGCGCCACTTCGTTGTCGCTGCTGGTGGAAACCCGCATACGCACGGCCTGGGTGTCCTTGGCCATTTTCTTCGCGGTGCGGATCAGGCTGTCGGCCACCAACTGGCGGCGGGCGTCTTCGGCGACGTAGATATCGTTGAGGATCCACACGCGCTTGAGGGACAGGGAGGAGAAACTGGGGTAGAGCTGGCAGAAACCGAGGAGCTTCTTGTCGTCATCGTCGGGCAGGGCCAGGTAGATCACCGACTCCTTGCGTCGCAGGCGCTTTTCCAGGAAGGCCCGGGACGAGTCCGGAAACGGCAGGGCGCCATAGAATTCGCGGTATTTGACGAACAGGGGCGTGAGCAGATCCAGGTGTTCGAGGGTTGCTTGAGTAATCCGCATGGTTGTCCTCAACTTCAAATGGATACGACGGCAAACGGTTCATTACTCGGGCAGCCGTGCCTGGATGCTGCCTAAAGCGTGGAAAAAGCGCAATCGTCTCGAAAAATCACGGCTTTGCCGGGCCCAGCAGGAAATTCCCCCGCTGACTGTCGGGCGAGTCGCTGTCCAGGGTGTTCACCTGGGCCTCGTCCTTCAGGTTGACCCCCGAGAGTTGCCGCCTGCAGGCTTCGCGCATCAGGTACAGCAGGCGGTGCGCCGCCATGCCGTAGCTCAGCCCTTCCAGGCGCACGTTGGAGATGCAGTTGCGGTAGGCGTCGGTGAGGCCGACCTTGGGGTTGTAGGTGAAATACAGCCCCAGGCTGTCCGGCGAGCTTAGGCCCGGGCGTTCGCCGATCAGGATCACGGTCATTTTCGCCCCGAGCAGCTCGCCGATTTCGTCGGCCACCGCGACCCGGCCCTGTTCCACCAGGACCACCGGCGACAGCGACCAGCCTTCGGCCGCGGTCTGCTCTTCGAAGCGTTCGAGAAACGGCAGGGTATGGCGATGCACCGCCAGCGCCGACAGGCCGTCCGCTACCACCACCGCCAGGTCCACTCCGCCCGGGTTGGCGGCGGCGTGTTCGCGCAGGGCGTGGGCCGATTCGTCGCTCAGCCTGCGCCCCAGGTCCGGGCGCTGCAGGTAACTGTGGCGATCGTGGGCGGCGCTGTGCAGCAGCAGGCTGTCGCGGCTGCGCTCGGCCAGCTGGCTGCTCAGCTTTTGGTGATCGAACGGCAGGTGCACCGCGTCGCGGGCCTGGGCGTGGGCGAACTGGAAGTCCAGTTGGGCGCCAGTGGGCAGGCTGGTGCCGGTGCGGCCCAGGGCGATGCGCGCCGGGGTCAGGCGGCGCAGTTCCAGCCAGGGGTTCTGGCTGTCGGTCGGGTGTTTGTCCATGGGCCTGCTCCTTATCCGAGCTGCGCCAGGGCCTGGCGGAAGGCCGGCGGCAGGTTGTGGCCGAACCGCACCTTGCCGTCGGGCTGGGTGAAGATGCCGGTTTTCGCCAGCCACTGTTCGAACTCCGGCGCCGGTTTCAGGCCCAGGGTCTGGCGGGCGTAAAGGGCGTCGTGGAACGAGGTGGTCTGGTAGTTGAGCATGATGTCGTCGGAGCCGGGGATGCCCATGATGAAGTTGATCCCGGCTACGCCCAGCAGGGTCAGCAGGGTGTCCATGTCGTCCTGGTCGGCTTCGGCGTGGTTGGTGTAGCAGATGTCACAGCCCATGGGCACGCCCAGCAGCTTGCCGCAGAAGTGGTCTTCCAGGCCGGCGCGGATGATCTGCTTGCCGTTGTACAGGTACTCGGGGCCGATGAAGCCGACCACGGTGTTCACCAGGAACGGCTTGAAGTGCCGGGCCACCGCGTAGGCGCGGGTTTCGCAGGTTTGCTGGTCGACGCCGAAGTGGGCGTTGGCTGACAGCGCGCTGCCCTGGCCGGTCTCGAAATACATCAGGTTCTGCCCCAGGGTGCCGCGCTTGAGGCTCAGGCCGGCTTCGTAGCCTTCCTGCAAGACATTCAGGTTGATGCCGAAACTGGCGTTGGCCGCCTCGGTGCCGGCGATCGACTGGAACACCAGGTCCAGCGGCACGCCACGGTTGATCGCCTCGATGGAGGTGGTGACGTGGGTCAGCACGCAGGCCTGGGTGGGGATTTCGTAGCGCTGGATGATAGCGTCGAGCATTTCCAGCAGAGCGCAGATCGAGGCAATGCTGTCGGTGGCCGGGTTGATGCCGATCATGGCGTCGCCGTTGCCGTAGAGCAGGCCGTCGAGAATGCTCGCGGCGATGCCCGCCGGCTCGTCGGTGGGGTGGTTGGGTTGCAGGCGGGTCGAGAGCCGTCCGCGCAGCCCCAGGGTGCCGCGAAACTGGGTGACCACGCGGATTTTCTGCGCCACCAGCACCAGGTCCTGGACGCGCATGATCTTCGACACGGCGGCGGCCATTTCCGGGGTCAGCCCCGGCGCCAGGGCGCGCAGGCTCTGCTCGTCGGCGGCGTCGCTGAGCAGCCAGTCGCGAAAGCCGCCGACCGTGAGGTGGCTGACGGTGGAAAAGGCGGCCTTGTCGTGGGTGTCGATGATCAGCCGGGTGACTTCGTCGGACTCATAGGGAATCAGCGCTTCTTCGAGGAAGTGCTTGAGCGGGATGTCCGCCAGGGTCATTTGTGCGGCGACCCGTTCGCCGTCGTTGAGGGCGGCGACGCCGGCCAGGAAGTCCCCGGAACGCGCCGGGCTGGCCTTGGCCATGACCTCCTTGAGGCCGTCGAAGCGGTAGGTCTGGGCGCCGACGGTGTGGGCGAAACTTGCCATACAGGTTCTCCGTGACGACGCAGGAGCGCGCTCCCGCGTCGAGGTTTTCGGCGCTTAGTGCAAGGCTTCTTCAGCTTTCTGAATCGCCGCGAACTCTTCTTCGGGCGTGCCTGCTACCAAGTGATGCCGACTGTAGAAAGCAAAGTAAGCAATTAATACTCCATAGATGATCGCGGCGCCAATCACCACCCGCGGATCCACCAGGAACCCCGCCACCACGGCGATGCAGGCCAGTACCAGGGCCACGCCGGAGGTGAAGATGCCGCCCGGCGTGCGGTACGGACGGTCCATTTTGGGGCGGCGGATACGCAGGGTGATGTGCGCGGCCATCATCAGCACGTAGGAGATGGTCGCGCCGAACACCGCCACCAGGATCAGCAGGTCGCCCTGGCCGGTCAGCGACAGGCCGAAACCGATGATGCCGGGGATCACCAGCGCCAGTACCGGCGCTTTGCTCTTGTTGGTTTCCGACAGTTTGCGCGGCAGGTAGCCGGCGCGGGACAGGGCGAAGATCTGCCGGGAGTAGGCGTAGATGATCGAGAAGAAGCTGGCGATCAGTCCGGCCAGGCCCACCAGGTTGACGAAGCTGCCCATCCAGGTCGAACCGCCGTAGGACTTGGCCAGCGCTTCCACCAGCGGGTTGCCTGAAGTCAGCAACGCGTTGGCCCCAGCACCGCCCGGGCCGATCACCAGGATCAGCAGGGCGAAGCTGAGCAGCACCAGCATGGCGCCGATCAGGCCGCGGGGCAGGTCGCGCTTGGGGTTCTTGGTTTCTTCGGCGGCCAGCGGCACGCCTTCGACCGCGAGGAAGAACCAGATCGCGTAGGGAATCGCCGCCCACACGCCGACATAGCCGAACGGCAAGAAGCTGCTGGCGCCCGCGGCCTCGGTGACCGGGATGTCCAGCAGGTTGGCCACCGAGAAGTGCGGCACCATCGCCACCAGGAACACGCCCAGGGCGATGGCGGCCACGGCGGTGATGATGAACATCAGCTTCAGCGCTTCGCCGACCCCGAAAATGTGGATGGCGATGAACACGATGTAGAACGCCAGGTAGATCATCCAGCCGCCGATACCGAACAGCGACTGGCAATAGGCGCCGATGAACACGGCGATCGCCGCCGGGGCGATGGCGTATTCGATGAGGATCGCGGTACCGGTGAGAAATCCGCCCCAGGGGCCGAAGGCGCTGCGGGCAAAACCGTAGCCGCCGCCGGCGGTGGGGATCATCGATGACAGCTCGGCCAGGGAGAAGCACATGCACAGGTACATGGTGGCCATCAGCAAGGTGGCGAGGAACATGCCGCCCCAGCCGCCCTGGGCCAGGCCGAAGTTCCAGCCGGCGTAGTCACCGGAAATGACGTAGGCCACGCCCAGGCCCACCAGCAGGACCCAGCCTGCCGCGCCCTTTTTCAGTTCGCGTTGTTGGAAGTAGTCGGAGCCGACCTTTTCAAAGTCGACGGAGGAGCCCGCCGACGGCACGCCGGTGTGTTCGCTAGGCATAAGGATTCACCTGTTCTTATTGTTGTGCCCGGCCGGAGGACCGGATCGGTGTTGCGAGGCGATGTTGTTTGTCTTGAGCGCTTTATCGCGAGCACGTTCGCTCCTACAAAGAGCCGCACTAGTAGGAGCGAGCTTGCTCGCGATGGCATCCCGGAGGGCGACACAGCACCCGCTGCGTCGCCCTCCCTCTCTTCCTTTAGAAGAAGCCCAGCGGGTTGATGTCGTAGCTCACCAGCAGGTTTTTGGTCTGCTGGTAGTGGTCGAGCATCATCTTGTGGGTTTCACGGCCGACGCCGGACTTCTTGTAGCCGCCGAACGCCGCGTGGGCGGGGTACAGGTGGTAGCAGTTGGTCCAGACGCGACCGGCCTTGATCGCCCGGCCCATGCGGTAGGCGCGGTTGATGTCGCGGGTCCAGAGGCCGGCGCCAAGGCCGAACTCGGTGTCGTTGGCGATCGCCAGGGCTTCGGCTTCGTCCTTGAAGGTAGTGATGCTCACCACCGGGCCGAAGATTTCCTCCTGGAACACACGCATCTTGTTGTTGCCCTTGAGCAGGGTCGGCTGGATGTAATAACCACTGGCCAGGTTGCCTTCGAGTTTTTCCACCTTGCCGCCGGTCAGCAGTTGCGCGCCTTCGCCCTTGGCGATCTCCAGGTAGGAGAGGATCTTGTCGAACTGCTGCTCGGACGCCTGGGCGCCGACCATGGTGTCGGTGTCCAGCGGATCGCCGCGCTTGATCTGCTCGACCTTCTTCATCACCGCCTGCATGAACTCGTCGTAGATCGACTCCTGCACCAGAGCGCGGGACGGACAGGTGCAGACTTCGCCCTGGTTGAAGAACGCCAGCACCAGGCCTTCGGCGGCTTTCTCGATGAAGCTCGGCTCGGCTTGCATGATGTCGGCGAAGAAGATGTTCGGCGATTTGCCGCCCAGTTCGACGGTGGACGGAATGATGTTCTCGGCCGCGCACTTCATGATGTGCGAGCCCACCGGGGTCGAGCCGGTGAAGGCGATCTTGGCGATGCGCTTGCTGGTGGCCAGGGCCTCGCCGGCCTCTTTGCCGAAGCCTTGCACCACGTTGAGCACGCCTGGCGGCAGCAGGTCGCCGATCAGCTCCAGCAGCACACAGATGCCCAGTGGGGTCTGCTCGGCCGGCTTGAGTACTACGCAGTTGCCGGCGGCCAGGGCCGGGGCGAGTTTCCAGGCGGCCATCAGCAGCGGGAAGTTCCACGGGATGATCTGCCCGACCACGCCCAGCGGTTCGTGGATGTGATAGGCCACGGTGTTGCCGTCGATTTCCGCAGCGCTGCCTTCTTGGGCCCGCAGGCAGCCAGCGAAGTAGCGGAAGTGATCGGCGGCCAGGGGGATGTCGGCGTTCAGGGTTTCGCGGATGGCCTTGCCGTTGTCCCAGGTTTCGGTGATGGCCAGCAGCTCGAGGTTCTGCTCGATGCGGTCGGCGATTTTCAGCAGAATCAGCGAGCGGGCCTGTACCGAGGTGGCACCCCAGGCGTCGGCGGCGGCATGGGCGGCGTCCAGGGCTTTTTCGATGTCCTCGGCGGTGGAACGCGGGAATTCGGCGATCGGCTGGCCGTTGACCGGCGAGGTATTGGTGAAGTACTGGCCTTTGACTGGCGCGACGAATTCGCCGCCGATGTAGTTGCCGTACTTGCTCTTGAACGAAACGATAGCGCCGTCAGTACCGGGGTGTGCGTAACGCATGGTGGGTATCTCCTGGCTTTTGTGCTTATTGGGAGGACGCGCTGTTGCGCTTGTAAAAGCGTAGAGCAAAGCCCGGGCCACTGCGTTGCAGTCCAGGTAAATCAAAGGTTTACGAATGTTTCGACGGCCGCATGCCGGGTGTCTGTGGCAGTTGTGGCACGACCCGGGTGACACTTTGTACCGTTTATGGCACAGCCAGTGACTCATTGGTCGAGGCAGCATTGCAATGCGTGGGCGGCAGGAGGATGCTGGTGGGCCGCGAGGATCTGAAGAGCCCTTTCGTGGGGCCTTCTGAGCAGTCAGCGCCGCAGGAGAACAATAAGAAATGCACAGCAACCACCTCACCCGGCACGCCCAGCAAGTGCTGACCGTTGCCCAAGGCAAGGCCCGCTTGCAGGGACCCGGCAGCGATCCTTCCATTGCCCGTTCCTGGCTGCGTTGCCTGGAGGATTACCACCTCGACCCGGCCCTGAGCATGGCGCCCACCGTGCTCGAGCATGGCCGTGTGCTGGAAAGCCGCGAACGCCTGCAACAGGTGTTGCAGATCGCCGGCAACGAGATGGCCAGCCTGCACCAGCAACTGTCCGGCGCCGGCCACGCGGTGCTGCTCACCGATGCCCGCGGGGTGATCCTCAACTGCGTCACCGCGCCGGCCGAGCGCAAGATTTTCGAGCGTGCCGGGCTCTGGCTCGGCGCCGACTGGAGCGAGGCCTGCGAAGGCACCAACGGCATCGGCACCTGCCTGGTGGAGCGCCAGTCCCTGACCATCCACCAGGACGAACACTTCCGCGGCCGCCACACTGGGCTGACCTGTTCGGCCAGCCCGGTATTCGACCCCCACGGCGAGCTGCTGGCGGTGCTCGACGTGTCCTCGGCGCGCCCGGATGTGTCGCGGCAGAGCCAGTTCCACACCATGGCCCTGGTCAATCTTTCGGCGAAGATGATCGAGAGCTGTTATTTCCTGCGTTATTTCGACAACCAGTGGCTGCTGCGTTTTCACCTGCAGGCCGAGTCCGTCGGGCTGTTCAGCGAAGGTTTGCTGGCGTTCGACGGGGAAGGGCGGATCTGTGCGGTGAACCAGAGCGCTCTGAACCTGTTGGGGCACATTCGCGGCGGTTTGCTGGGCAAGCCGGTGGAGACGTTTTTCGATTGTTCGCTGGACGAGCTGCTGGGCCGCGCCAGTATCCATGCCAGCGCCAGCTGGCCGCTGCGCACCCGCGACGGCCGGCCGCTGTTCGCGGTATTGCGCGGCCAGCCGCGCAGCGTGCCCAAGCCAATGGCGCCGAGCGCGCTGGCGCTGGAGCGTCCGCGGCTGGCCGAAATCTGCCTGGGCGATGCGGCGCTGCAAAGCGACTTCCGCAAATCCCTGCGGGTGTTCGAGCGCGATGTGCCGCTGCTGATCAACGGCGAGACCGGTTCCGGCAAGGAAGCGTTCGCCAAGGCCATCCACCAGGCCAGCCAGCGCGCGGAAAAAGCCTTTGTCGCCCTGAACTGCGCGGCCATCCCGGAAAGCCTGATCGAAAGCGAGCTGTTCGGTTATCGCGGCGGCAGTTTCACCGGAGCGCGCAAGGAAGGCATGCGCGGCAAGTTGCAGCAGGCCGATGGCGGCACACTGTTCCTCGATGAGATCGGCGACATGCCGCTGGCCTTGCAGACCCGCCTGTTGCGGGTGCTGGAAGATCGCACGGTGGTGCCGATCGGCGGCGAGCCGCAGGCGGTCGACGTGCGGATCATCAGCGCCACCCACCGCGACCTGCTGGAGCGGGTACGGGACGGCAGCTTCCGCGAAGACCTGTATTACCGCCTCAACGGTCTGGAGGTCGCCTTGCCGGCGTTGCGCGAGCGCAGCGACAAGTCCCAGCTGCTGGACTTTCTCCTGGCCCAGGAGGCCGGCGATCAGCCGGTATCGCTCGACAAACCGGCGCGCCAGGCCCTGCTGGATTTCCATTGGCCGGGCAACGTGCGGCAACTGCGCACGGTGCTGCGCACCCTGACGGCCCTTTGCGAGGACGGGCGGATCGGCCTTGCGGATGTGCCGGCGATGATCCGCCAGAGCCGTCCGGCAGCGGTGCCGGCGGCGGCCGAGGAGGCCGGCGAGTTCCCGCTGGACGATGCCGAGCGCCTGGCCTTGCTCAACGCCCTGGAGCAGCAGCGCTGGCACATGAGCCGCACCGCCGAGCAACTGGGGGTGAGCCGCAATACCCTCTATAGAAAGCTGCGCAAGCACGGGATCGCGCGCCAGGCGTGATACCGCGCCAGCGCTCATCGCAAGCAATCGAGCGTCGACCGGCTGCTCCTGCAAGAGCGATGCGATCCTTTGTAGGCGCGAGCTTGCTCGCGATAGACGGCGCAGCCGTCGCCGAGGACCTTGCGCTCCCCATCAGCTAAAGAGTGCGATTTGCAGCCCTCTACGCTAACCTGCCTCGATGTTTTACGAGGCCTTCTATGCACATTCATATTCTCGGTATTTGCGGCACTTTCATGGGCTCGATGGCGGTTCTGGCCAAAGAGTTGGGCCATCACGTGACCGGCTCCGATGCCAATGTCTACCCGCCGATGAGCACCCAGCTCGAGGCCCAGGGCATCGAGCTGACCCAGGGCTACGACCCGGCCCAGCTTGATCCGGCCCCGGACCTGGTGGTGATCGGCAATGCCATGTCCCGCGGCAACCCGGCGGTGGAATATGTGCTGAACAAGGGCCTGCCCTATGTGTCCGGTCCGCAATGGCTGGCCGACCACGTGCTGCAAGGCCGCTGGGTCCTGGCGGTAGCTGGCACCCATGGCAAGACCACCACCAGCAGCATGCTGGCCTGGGTGCTGGAACACGCGGGCATGAGCCCGGGCTTCCTGATCGGCGGCGTGCCGCAGAACTTCTCGGTGTCGGCGCGGCTGGGCGGCACGCCGTTCTTCGTGATCGAGGCCGACGAATACGACAGCGCCTTCTTCGACAAACGCTCGAAGTTCGTGCACTACCGTCCGCGCACGGCGATCCTCAACAATCTCGAGTTCGACCATGCGGACATCTTCCCCGATCTGCCGGCGATCGAACGGCAGTTCCACCATCTGGTGCGAACCATCCCGAGCGAAGGCCTGGTCATTCACCCGACCACTGAGCCGGCCCTCAAGCGAGTGATCGAGATGGGCTGCTGGACCCCGGTGCAAACCACCGGCGCCGGCGGCCAGTGGCAGGTCAAGCTGCTCAGCGAGGACGGCTCGGCGTTCGAGGTGATGTTCGACGGCGCCGCCCAAGGCGTGGTCGAGTGGGACCTCACTGGCCAGCACAACGTCGCCAATGCCTTGGCCACCCTGGCCGCGGCACGGCATGTCGGCGTGGTGCCGGCCGTGGGCATCGCCGCGCTGAGCGCGTTCAAGAGCGTCAAGCGGCGGATGGAAAAAGTGGCGGAGGTTCATGGCGTCACCATCTACGACGACTTCGCGCACCACCCGACCGCCATCGCCACCACCCTCGATGGCCTGCGCAAGCGCATCGGCGATGTGCCGTTGATCGCGATCATCGAGCCGCGCTCCAACTCCATGAAACTCGGCGCGCACCGCGACGGCCTGCCGGAAAGCGTCAACCAGGCCGACCAGGTGATCTGGTATGCGCCGGCCAACCTCGGCTGGGACCTGGGGGCCACCGCGGCCTTGTGCACCGTGCCGTCGATTGTCAGCGACTCCCTGGAAGGCATCATCGAGCGGGTGAAGAGCCAGGCCAAGCCCGGCACTCACGTGGTGATCATGAGCAACGGCGGCTTCGGCGGCCTGCATGGCAAGCTGGCCGAGGCGCTGCGATGAACAATGGTCCGGAACACATCACCCTGGCGATGACCGGCGCCTCGGGCGCCCAGTATGGCCTGCGCCTGCTGGATTGCCTGGTGCGCGAAGATCGCGAAGTGCACTTCCTGATCTCCAAGGCCGCACAACTGGTGATGGCGACCGAGACCGACGTGACCCTGCCGCCCAAGCCGCAGTCCATGCAGGCTTTTCTCACCGAATACACCGGTGCGGCGGACGGGCAGATCCGGGTATATGGCAAGGAGGATTGGATGTCGCCGGTGGCCTCGGGCTCCGGCTCGCCGGCGGCGATGGTGGTGGTGCCGTGTTCCACCGGCACCTTGTCGGCCATCGCCACGGGCGCCTGCAACAACCTGATCGAGCGGGCGGCGGATGTCACCCTGAAGGAGCGCCGCCAGTTGATCCTGGTGCCGCGCGAGGCGCCTTATTCCAGCATTCATCTGGAGAACATGCTCAAGCTGTCGAACATGGGCGTGACCATCTTGCCGGCCTCGCCGGGCTTCTATCACCAGCCGCAGACTATCGACGACCTGGTGGATTTCGTCGTGGCGCGGATTCTCAACCTGCTGAATATCCCGCAGGACATGTTGCCGCGCTGGGGCGAGCATCACCTGAGCAGCGATGAATAAGGCGCTGCCATTCCTGCTGATCGCCCTGCAACTGGGCGGTTGTGCCACCGCCCGGACCTTGAACGCGGCCAAGCCGGGAGCGCCGGTGGTGTATTCCGGCACGCGCCTGGACCTGTACGCCATGCAGGGCGGTTGCTGCCCGATGGACCGTTTCGGTGCCGAGGCGCCGGGTTATCCGGGCGTCGATCTACCGGCCAGCGCCTTGCTCGACACGCTGCTGTTGCCGCTGTCGGTGCTGACGGTATTGGGGGTGGGGTTCCAGGCTACGGGCGGGTTGTAGCGGTCTTGTAGCTGCTGCCGCAGGCTGCGATCGGTCGCATGGCGGCCGTAGCGGCTGGCGGCGCGGCAAATCGCGTCGTCAGGATTGCGCCGGCCACGCAGGCGATCGCAGCCTGCGGCAGTGGCGACAGGCGCGATCCATGGCGTTTATTTCCCCAGTTTGCGCAGCTCGTCGGATTCGACGACCCGCACGCCATCCTGTTCTTCCAGCGCCAGGCGCCACATGGCCCGGGCCAGTTGGCAGGCTTCGATGCCGTGGTATTTGCCGGGAATCAGCTTGGACAGCGGGCCGGCCAGCTGTTCGGCGAGGCGCGGTTCGATGCGTTCGCCGAGCAGCAGCGACGGCCGGCAAATGGTTAGTTGCGGCCAGTCCTGGGCTTTCAACGCCTGTTCCATTTCGCCCTTGACCCGGTTGTAGAAGATCGAGGATTTCGCGTCCGCGCCCAGGGCGCTGATCACCACCAGGTGTCGCGCGCCCATTTCCCGCGCGCGCTTGCCGAAGGCCACCACCAGGTCCAGGTCGATGGCACGGAACGCTTGTTCGGAGCCAGCTTTCTTGAGGGTGGTGCCCAGGCAGCAGAATGCCAGGTCGACCCTGCCGCTGAGCTGCGGCAGCAAGACCGCCGGTTCGCCAACCGGGTTTTCCAGGCGCGGGTGTTCGCTCAGGCGGCGCCGGCTGGGCGCCAGGACGCGGCTCACCGTGGGTTCGTTGAGCAGGCGATCGAGCAAGTGTTCGCCGGTCAGGCCGGTCGCGCCGGCGAGCAAGATATGCTGAGGCGTCAAGTACATAGTGTTTCCCCCTTGATACTGTTTCAGCTTAGTTGCTCTTTGCTTCCTTGCTGTCGTTGGCGGCACTTTGCAGTGCCTTTCGAGCTTGCTGTTTACGCAGTTGCTGCCAGTGCGCCAAGACCCCCTTGGGCGCCCAGATCTGCGGTTCGGATGCTTCGAAGTTGTCGGCCTGTTCGCGTTCGGCCACGGTTGCCCTGGCCAGCTTGAAAGCGTGCTCCAGGTCGTCGGTCTGGTTCAGGGCCTGGGCGAACAGGGCATCGCCGAAATAGGTGAAGTCGGCCTCTTCCGAGCAGCCGAACGATACGCGATCTGCCTGGGAGGCGGTCATGATCAGGGTCCGTTCGTCCTTGAGCGCCGGAATAAAACCGCCGGAGTAGCAGGCCGAGATCACGATGATCTTGTCGCGGTTCTTCAGGGGCGCCAGCACGGCGGCCAGCTCGTCGGCCGGCAGGTCGGCCAGCTCCAGGCGCGGCTGGTCGAGCACCAGTTCGTGCTCGCTGGTGCCGTGGCTGGTCAGGTAGATGAACAGCAGGTCTTCCGGGCCGCTGCGCTCGGCCAGGGTCTGCGCCGCGCGCCGCAGGTTTTCCCGGGTGGCCATGGGGCGGCTGTCGAGGCGGTCGCGGTGGTTGACCAGGCGGATCTGCCCGTAGGCGCCGAAGCGGGTGGCGAGCATGTTGCTGATATAGTCCGCTTCGCGCAGAAACACGCTTTGCTTGCCGTCGCCGGCCAGGGTCAGGCTGTACAGTTCGATGGCCGGCGTCGATGCTGGCACCGCGGCGAGGGCCTCGTCGAGCAGGCGGCCCTGGACCAGCAAGCCGGTCTCCAACGGGTCGGGCAACAACTTGCCATCGGCGTCGCGGACCCGCAGGCCGTTGATCCAGTCGCCGCCTTGCACGGTGCCGTCGCGCAGCACCAGCACGCCGTGCCCCTGGTAGTTGTCGCCTTCGAAACCGCCGATATAGAAGCTGCCGTCGCTGAGGTTCAGGCGGCCCTGGCCACTGAAGCGCCAGTCGCTGAAGCGGCCGATGTAGTGGCTGCCGTCGACGCCAATCAGTTCGCCTTTGCCGCTGAGGGCGCCTTCCTTGAATTGGCCGATCCACACGTCGCCGTCGGCGTTTTCGTAGCGGCCCTTGCCGCTGAGCTGGTTCTGTTTGAAGCCGCCGACGTACAGGTCGCCGTCGGCGCCGCCGAAGGTGCCGTTACCCTCTAGCTGGCCATCGACGAAGTGGCCGCTGAACTGGTTGCCGCTGGCATCGCTGCGTTGGCCTTCGCCATTGGGTTTGCCACGGGAAAACTGGCCCTGGTACTGGCTGCCGTCCTCCAGTTCGAGGCGGCCGAGCCCGGAGTACAGGTCGGCCTTGAACTCGCCGCGGTAGGTCATGCCGCGCTCCTTGAGGGTGCCTTCGCCGTCGCGCCGGCCGAGCTTGAAGCCGCCGGTGTAATTGCTGTCCTTGGTGGTCAGGCTGCCTTGGCCATGGAACAGGCCTTGCTGGAATTGTCCGCGATAGACTTCGCCGTCGCTGCCATGCCATTCGCCCTGGCCATGCCACTGGCCATTATCGAACTGACCGGCGTACCAGCTGCCATTGGGATAGTCGATGCGGCCTTGCCCCTGCAATGTCCCGTTGACCACATCGCCGCGGTAGCGGCCACCGTCCGGCAGACGGGCATCGGGAGGCAGCAGCGATTCGCCGTCTCCACATGCGGTGAGCAACAGGGTCAGAACCAGGGGTGCAAGTGGGCGCATAGCGGGATCCGGATAATTAGGGGACCGAGTATGCCGTAGCAACGAGGCTTATATATAGAGAGAAGCTGCGCGAAACAGCGTGAGCTGTTTCGCATCAGGGGTATTTCAGACAAAGCAGAGTGACAATGGCTCGGCGATATAGGCCGGTTTTTCCTGGCCTTCGATTTCCAGGGTGGCGGTGGCCTTGAGCAGCCATTGGCCGGGCTTCTTCTCGGTAGCATCCACCAGGTCGACCTTGAGGCGGACCTTGGAATCGACCTTGACCGGCTGGATGAAGCGCACGCTGTCCAGGCCGTAGTTGACCACCATCTTCAGGCCTTCCGGCAGGATCAGGATGTCTTCCATCAGTTTCGGGATCAGCGACAGCGACAGGAAACCATGGGCGATGGTACCGCCGAACGGTGTCTGGGCGGCTTTTACCGGGTCTACGTGGATGAACTGGAAGTCACCCGTGGCTTCGGCGAACAGGTTGATTCGCTGCTGATCGATGGTGAGCCATTCGGAACGTCCGAGTTCCTTTCCGACATAATCTTTGAGCTCTGCAACAGGAACGTACGGCATTGAGACTCTCCTTGGGTTCATCGGTTTTATCGTTCTAGAGGTGCGGGGGCATGCGCCCTGACAACCCACTGTAGATCATCATGGGGGTTTGCTCCGGTCAACCTTCCATGCTTTTGGCGAATGCCGGTGCATAGCGTTCGCGTGCTTATAATGCCCAGCGATTTTTCGGGGGGACGAGGGATGTTGTTACGCGGTCTGACATGGCTGGTGCTGTTTCAATTGCTTGGCACGGCGATCAATCATCTGTTCCTGCCGATCCTGCCGGGGCCGATTGTCGGCCTGCTGTTGCTGCTGATCTTCCTGGTGGCCCGCGGCGAGGTCGGCGAGCCATTGAGCCAGGCCGCCTCCAGCTTGCTGCGTTACCTGCCGCTGTTGCTGGTACCGCCTGCGGTGGGCGTGATGGTGTACGCGGCGGATATCGCCGCGGATTTCTGGGCGATCGTTGGCGCGCTGGTGCTGTCGCTGGTGATCTCCATGGCGTTTGTCGGTGTGCTGATGCAGAGGCTGGTCAAGCGTCACGGGCATCGGGAGGGCGGCCAATGACGCTCGACTGGCAAGGCGCCTGGACGTCGGTGATCCATCATCCGCTGTTCGGCATCGGCATTACCCTGGGCGCCTATCAACTGATCCTCGCGGCCTTCGAGAAAACCCGCTGGGTTTTCCTGCAACCGGTGCTGGTCTCCATGTTGCTGGTGATTGGCGTCTTGCTCGGCTGTGGCCTGAGCTATGCCGAATACCGCAAGAGCACGGAAATCCTCAGCATTCTCCTGGGCCCGGCCACGGTGGCGCTGGCCGTGCCGCTGTACCTCAACCTGCGGCGGATTCGGCAGTTGTTCTGGCCGATTTTTACTACGCTGGTGATTGGGGGCGTGGTCGCCACCGGCCTGGGCGTGTTGCTGGGGTGGTGGTTCGGTGCCGAGAACATGATCCTGATGACCATGGCGCCGAAGTCGGTGACCTCGCCGATCGCCATGCTGGTGGCCGAGCAGATTGGCGGCGTGGCGGCGCTGGCCGCGGTGTTCGTGTTGATCACCGGGGTGATCGGGGCGATTTTCGGCCCGGCCATCCTCGACCGCCTGCGGGTGCACAGCCCGGAGGCTCGTGGCATGGCGCTGGGCATGACGGCCCACGCGGTGGGCACCTCGGTGGCCCTGCAGGAAAGTGACGAGTGCGGCGCTTTCGCGGCGCTGGCGATGAGCCTGATGGGTGTGGCCACGGCGGTGTTCCTGCCGTTGGCGGTGTCGTTGGTGGTTTAAGGAAACCTGTATGAGCCTGGCGCTTTTCCCGCTGAACACAGTGCTGTTCCCCGACTGCATCCTCGACTTGCAGATTTTCGAGGCGCGCTACCTGGACATGATCGGCCGCTGCATGAAGCAGGGCGGCGGTTTTGGCGTGGTGTGCATTCTTGAGGGCGACGAGGTCGGCATCGCTCCGGAAGGGTTTGCCCGGGTGGGCTGCGAGGCGCTGATCACCGACTTCCATCAGCAGGACAACGGCCTGCTGGGAATTCGGGTCAAGGGCGGGCGGCGCTTTCGGGTGCTGGCCAGCGAAGTGCAGCGCGACCAGTTGCGCGTGGCCGAAGTCCAGTGGCTGGACGAAGCCCCCGAGCAGCCGTTGCAGGACGATGACGGGGACCTGATCGCCTTGCTCAAGGCTTTGGCCGAACACCCCATGGTCGAAGCCCTGAACATGGGCACCGAAGCCAACGGCCAGCAGTCGCTGGCCAACCAGCTGGCCTATCTGTTGCCGTTCTCCGAGCTGGACAAGATCGACCTGTTGCAACTGGACGATCCGCAGCAACGCCTGGATGCGATCCAGGCGCTGCTCGACGAACTGCAAGGCGAACTTTTCGCCTGATCCTGTAGCCGCTGCCGCAGGCTGCGATCGCCCGCGTAGTGGGCGCAGATTCTGATAGTGCTGAAGAGCTTCGGGGCAACGCCTACAGCGGTATGCCGCTCTCTCTAATACGCATAACGCAGCAGGGCGTGCGGCAGGTGCCTGACTGCTTCGAACCCGAACAAGGCGACCAGCCCCGGCAATACCAGCCACCAGACTTTGGCCGGCATGGGCGCCAGCAGGGTCTGGCGTTGGGTGAACCACAGGGCAGCCGCGCATACGCAGGCGGCAAGCATGGTGCCGGCCAGGATGTCGGTGGGCCAATGGGCGCCCAGGTAGATTCGCGACAGGGCAATCGCCGCCGCGGGCAAGCAGCCCAGGAGCAGCCAGGTCAGGCGCATGCGCGGCGGCTGGCCGCGGCCGGCGAGCACCGCCAGGGTCAGAAACAGGGCGAACGAGCCGGAGCTATGGCCGCTGGGCATGCTGAAACTGGTCAGCGGATCGGTCAGGACCTCCGGGCGCATACGGGCGAAGAAGAGTTTGCTACCGGTGTTGGCCAGGGCGGTGCACAGCAGCGTGGCGCCGGCGAAGACGGCCTGCCGCCATTGCCGCGCAACCAGCAACAGCAGGGTGACCAGGGCGCTGGCGAACAGCATGGTGCGGAATTCGCCGAACTGGGTCAGCACCACCATCACCTGGTCCAGCGCCGGACTGCGGTGTTCCTGGACCAGCGCCATCAGGCCCTGGTCGAAATGGTTGAGGTAGGGGTAGCCGATGAACAGTCCGATCAGGATCGCCAGGCTGAGGCCGGCAATTAGCAGGGTCGCTCGGCGGTGGCCGCGCATGGTGCTGTTGACGCTCAGGCCCAGCAGCACGGCGATGCTGGCGGCGACGATGCCGGCTTGCGGCCAGAAACCCTCGGGCAGAGGCAGGCGGATCGCCGCGCCCGTGGCCCAGCCCGGCAGCAGGTAGGCCACGCTCCAGCCTGCGGCGGCCAGCAGGCTGACGGCGAAAAAGCGCGGGAACGGCATGTCGAACATACCGGCCACCATCGGCAGCATGGGCCGCAAGGGGCCGATAAAACGCCCGACCAGCAGGCTGGCGATGCCATAGCGCTGGAAATAGGCTTCGGCGCCGTTGATCCATTCCGGGTGATGGCGCAGGCCCGGCAGGCGCCGGATGTTCTGGTGGAAGCGACGCCCCAGCAGGTAGGACACCACATCCCCGAGCAGGCCGCCGAAGAACCCCAGCGCCAGGGTTTCACCCAGGGACAGCGCGCCGCTGCCGGCCATGACCGCAATGGCGAACAGCAGCACGGTGCCGGGTACGATCAGGCCGGCGATCGCCAGGCATTCGACGGCCGCCACAATGAACACGGCTGCTGCCAGCCATTGAGGGTTCATCGTCAGCCAGCCGGTTATTCCATCGAGCCATTGGCCCATAGGTTTTCAACTCCGTTGCTTCGGTTTTCGTTTCGACCACAGGAACGAACGCGCTCGCGCTAGCGGGCACGTTCGCCGCTACAGGCAGGATGGGGTGTGCAATACGTAGTCGCGACCTTCGATCTGCCCGCGACGTAGCGGGTTCCGAGTGCAGTAGGCGGCGTAGGCGGCATCGACGAAGCGGTACATCAGGTGTTCGTCGCGCCCGTGGGGGATGCCCAGGCGGGTGGTCTGGATGATGCTGGCGACTGTCGCGCCGACATCCTCGACGAACAGCACTTCATGGTCGAAGCGCTTGGCATCCCACACTGGGACTTTCAGGCCCAGGGCCTTGCACAACAGGGTCTGGCCGGCGCAGAGCTTCTGCGAGGGGCGCGGCCGACCGCTGGCGTCGGGGTTGTTCAGGAGCATCTGCGCCAGGCTGGCGGGCCCGCAGACTTCATCGACCCAGGGATAGGCCGACTTGATCAGCACCGCGTTGCCCGGACCGTGAGCGCTGAAGTTCAGCGAATCGCCGCCGCGGGCGTAGTACATATAGATGTGTCCGCCGTCCAGAAACAAAGCCTTACGCTTTTCTGTGTAGCCGAGGGAGGCATGGCTGCCTTTTTCCTCGCAGTAATAGGCTTCTGTTTCGATAATGCGCGCCGACAGCCACAGATCGCCCACCCGATGGCGGATGATTTTGCCGAGCAGTTCGCGGGCCAGAACCTGGGCATCGCGGTCGAAAAAGCCGTCGGGCAAGGCTTTGGGCGGTGTCGGGGCGGACAGATTGGACATGATGGCCAGGGCGATGACGGGAATTGGGTCGCAATGGTATCAATTCCCAGCTTAATTCAGGCTGAACGACGGGTATTTGCCGTCCATTTCGACCATCCGCCCGCGACCGCTGTCCGTGGGCCGGCGCGACAGCTATAATCAGCCGCTTTCCTCTTTGCCAAGACCACAGCAGACCATGACTGAGTCCGTTCTTGACTACATGACCCGTTTGGGTCGCGCCGCCCGCGAAGCTTCGCGAGTGATCGCTCGCGCCACCACTGCGCAGAAAAACCGCGCATTGCTGGCGGCTGCCGATGCATTGGACGCGGCTCGCCCCGAGTTGAGCGCGGCCAATGAGCAGGACCTGGCCAACGGCCGGGCCAATGGTCTGGAACCGGCACTGCTCGACCGTCTGGCGCTGACTCCGGTGCGTATCGACGAAATGATCGAGGGCCTGCGTCAGGTGGCCAAGCTGCCTGACCCCATCGGTGAAATCCGCGATATGCGCTACCTGCCTTCGGGCATCCAGGTCGGCAAGATGCGCGTGCCCCTGGGCGTGATCGGCATCATCTACGAGTCGCGTCCGAACGTGACCATCGACGCCGCCAGCCTGTGCCTGAAGTCCGGTAACGCCACCATCCTGCGCGGCGGTTCCGAGGCGATCAATTCCAATCGCGCCATTGCCACCTGTATCCAGCAGGGCCTGGCGGTGGCCGGTTTGCCGGCGCAGGTGGTGCAGGTGGTGGAAACCACCGATCGCGCTGCCGTTGGCGCGCTGATCACCATGCCCGAGTTCGTCGACGTGATCGTGCCGCGTGGCGGCAAGAGCCTGATCGAGCGGGTCAGCCGCGATGCCAAGGTGCCGGTGATCAAGCACCTGGACGGCGTCTGCCATGTGTTCATCGACGTGGCGGCCGACCTGGACAAGGCGATTCGCATCGCCGACAACGCCAAGACCCAGCGCTACGCGCCGTGCAACACCATGGAGACCCTGCTGGTCCACACCGCTATCGCCGAGCGTGTATTGCCGCCGCTGGCTGCGATCTATCGCGACAAGCAGGTCGAGCTGCGCGGTTGCCCGCGGACCCGCGCCCTGTTGGGCGACGATGTGATCGAGGCCACCGAAGAAGACTGGCGCACCGAATACACCGCGCCGATCCTGTCGATCCTGGTGGTCGATAGCCTGGCGGCGGCCATCGAGCACATCAACACCTATGGTTCGCATCACACGGACGCCATCGTCACCGAGAATTTCACCGATGCGCGGCGCTTCCTCAACGAGGTGGACTCCAGCTCGGTGATGGTCAATGCCTCGACCCGTTTTGCCGACGGTTTCGAGTATGGCCTGGGCGCGGAGATCGGTATTTCCACCGACAAGCTGCATGCCCGTGGTCCGGTCGGCCTGGAAGGGCTGACCAGCGAGAAATACGTCGTCTTCGGCGACGGCCATGTGCGCACTTGATGAGCAAACGTATCGGGCTGCTGGGCGGTACCTTCGACCCCGTGCACATCGGTCATCTGCGCAGCGCGCTGGAGGTGGCCGATGCGCTGGGGCTCGATGAGCTGCGCCTGACGCCGAGCGCGCGGCCGCCGCATCGCGATACGCCGCAGGTGTCGGCGCTGGACCGTCTGGCGATGGTCGAGTGCGCGGTGGCGGGCGTTTCGCCTTTGGTGGTGGACGATCGCGAGCTGAAACGGGACAAACCGTCCTACACCATAGACACCCTGGAACTGATGCGGGCCGAAATGGCCGCGGATGACCAGTTGTTCCTGTTGCTGGGCTGGGACGCGTTTTGCGGCCTGCCTACCTGGCATCGCTGGGAGGAGTTGCTCCAGCATTGCCACATCCTGGTGCTGCAACGCCCGGATGCCGACAGCGAGCCGCCGGATGCGTTGCGCAACCTGCTGGCGGCGCGCTCGGTGAGCGACCCCCTGGCCCTGCAAGGGCCCGGTGGACACATTGCATTCGTCTGGCAGACCCCGCTTGCGGTGTCCGCCACCCAGATCCGTCAACTGCTGGCCAGCGGTAAGTCGGTACGTTTCCTGGTGCCTGACGCGGTCCTGGCCTACATCGATGCCCACGGACTTTACCGTGGGCCGAACTAAAGAGGCGCGCTTGAAGGCACGAACAGTCGTGTATTGAAGCGCCCGAACATACGAGCAAAACGAGTTTTATATGACGAACAACGACGTAAACAAAGTAAAGCGCAAAGGCACCTTCAAAAGTGCGCCGCTGCCGGAAAAAGTCATCAGCGGCGAGCCCCTCAAGGGCGAAGAGCTGGTCAAGGTTGCCGTAGCGGCCCTGGAAGACGTGAAGGCCCAGGACGTGCTGGTCATCGATGTGCGCGACAAGCAGAGCATCACCGACTACATGATCATCGCCACCGGTACTTCCAACCGCCAGATCGGCGCGATGCTGGACAAGGTTCGCGAGTCGGTCAAAGCCCAGGGCGTCAAGCCGCTGGGTGAAGAAGGCAAGGGCGACAGCGACTGGGTGCTGCTGGACATGGACGACGTCATCGTTCACATGATGACCTCCAATGCCCGTCAGTTCTACGACCTCGAACGCCTGTGGAAAGGCGCCGAGCAGAGCCGTGCTGCCGACGGCAAGCACCACAGCCCTGAAGTCGGTCATGAGCACTTCAACAAGCTCAACAAAGACCAGGAATAAGGGACGGTTGTGCGCCTGCGCCTGATCGCTGTCGGTTCACGCATGCCCAAGTGGGTGGAAGAGGGTTGGCACGAATATGCCAAGCGTCTGCCATCCGAGCTGGCGCTGGAACTGGTGGAAATACCGCTCAATACCCGCGGCAAGAACGCCGACGTGGCTCGTTTCATCCGTCAGGAGGGCGAAACCATGCTGGCCAAGGTCGGGCAGAACGAGCGCATCGTTACCCTCGAGGTACACGGCAAGCCCTGGAGCACCGAGCAACTGGCGGTGGAACTGGATCGCTGGCGCCTCGACTCGCGCACCGTGAACTTCATGGTCGGCGGCCCCGAGGGGCTGGCGCCGGAAGTCTGCGCGCGGGCCGATCAGCGTTGGTCCTTGTCGCCGCTGACCCTGCCGCACCCGCTGGTACGGATCCTGATCGGTGAACAGCTGTATCGCGCCTGGACAGTCCTGTCCGGGCACCCTTACCACAAATAGTCCGCGCCTCTAATGTCCCAGCCGATCCGTATCAAGGACCACGAAAAAGACGCCCGTCTGGTGCGTGGCCGGGTCGTGTTCGGGGCTATTGCGGTGGTGTGCCTGATCGGTGTACTGATCGCGCGGCTGTATTACCTGCAGGTGATCCAGTACGACTATCACTCGACCCTGTCGGAAAACAATCGGGTTCACGTGCAGCCGATTCCGCCGACCCGCGGCCTGATCTTCGACCGTAATGGCGTGGTGGTGGCCGACAACCGGCCGAGTTTCAGCCTGAGCATGACCCGCGAGCGTTCCGGCGACTGGCGCCAGGTCCTCGATGTCATTATCGAGGTGCTGGAGCTGACGCCGGAAGACCGGGTACTGTTCGAGAAACGCATGAAACAGGGGCGCCGACCGTTCGAACCGGTGCCGATCCTGTTCGAGCTCAACGAAGAGCAGATCGCCCGGATCGCGGTCAACCAGTTCCGCCTGCCCGGGGTGGAAGTAGTGGCGCAGCTGGTCCGCCATTACCCGCAGGGCGCGCATTTCGCGCACTCGGTGGGTTATATGGGGCGGATCAACGAGAAAGAGCTGAAGACCCTGGACCCGGTGAACTACAGCGGCACCCACCATATTGGCAAGACCGGCATCGAGCGCTTCTACGAGCCCGAGCTGCACGGCCAGGTGGGCTACGAAGAGGTCGAGACCAACGCTCGTGGCCGCGTGTTGCGGGTGCTCAAGCGCACCGACCCGATTCCCGGCAAGGACATCGTCCTGAGCCTGGACATCAAGTTGCAGGAAGCCGCCGAGGCGGCCCTGGGCGGCCGGCGTGGCGCGGTGGTGGCATTGGACCCGACTACTGGCGAGGTGCTGGCCATGGTCAGCCAGCCGAGCTTCGATCCGAACCTGTTCGTCACCGGCATCAGTTTCAAGGCCTACGCCGAACTGCGCGACTCTATCGATCGCCCGCTGTTCAACCGGGTGTTGCGCGGCCTGTACCCGCCGGGCTCGACCATCAAGCCGGCGGTGGCGATCGCCGGGCTCGACTCCGGGGTGGTGACGGCCTCTACGCGGGTCTACGACCCGGGCTACTACCAGTTGCCCAACTACGACCACAAATACCGTAACTGGAACCGTACCGGCGACGGCTACGTCGACCTCGACACGGCGATCATGCGGTCCAACGACACCTATTTCTACGACCTGGCCCACAAGCTGGGGATCGATCGGTTGTCGGCCTACATGAACAAGTTCGGTATCGGCCAGAAGGTCTCGCTGGACATGTTCGAGGAATCGCCGGGCCTGATGCCATCGCGGGAGTGGAAGCGCGCCACTCGTCGCCAGGCCTGGTTCCCGGGCGAGACGCTGATTCTCGGGATCGGCCAGGGTTACATGCAGTCCACTCCGTTGCAGCTGGCCCAGGCCACGGCGCTGGTGGCGAATCGGGGCAAGTGGAACCGCCCGCACCTGGCCAAGACCATCGAAGGCGAAAAACCGGTGGATGACAACCCGATGCCGGACATCATCCTGCGCGACCCGTCGGACTGGACCAAGGTCAGCCACGGCATGCAGCAGGTGATGCACGGTGCCCGCGGCACCGCACGCAAGGCGGCTGTCGGCTCGCAATACCGGATCGCCGGCAAGAGCGGTACGGCCCAGGTGGTCGCGATCAAGCAGGGCGAGAAATACGACCGTTCCAAGGTCCAGGAACGTCACCGCGACCACGCCCTGTTCGTCGGCTTCGCGCCGGCGGAGAACCCGAAGATCGTGGTGTCGGTCATGGTCGAGAACGGCGAGTCCGGTTCCGGCGTGGCCGCCCCGGTGGTGCGCCAGGTGATGGACGCCTGGCTTCTGGGCCAGGATGGCCTGCTCAAGCCTGAGTTTGCCGGCCCTATCAGTGCGGAGGCTACGGCCCGTGAAGAGTAATTTCGATCGCATTCTGTCCAGCGAGGATGTGATGCGTCGCCGCGCGACGCTGTTGCAGCGCATGCACATCGACGGCCCCTTGCTGATCCTGCTGCTGACCCTGGCGGCCGGCAGCCTGTTCGTCCTCTATTCGGCCAGCGGCAAGAGCTGGGACCTGCTGGCCAAGCAGGCCACCTCGTTCGGCATCGGCCTGGTGTCGATGATCGTCATCGCCCAGCTCGAGCCCCGTTTCATGGCGCGTTGGGTGCCGCTGGCCTATGTGTTCGGCGTGGTGCTGCTGGTGGTGGTGGATGTCATGGGGCACAACGCCATGGGCGCGACCCGCTGGATCAATATCCCCGGGGTGATCCGCTTCCAGCCCTCGGAGTTCATGAAGATCATCATGCCGGCGACCATCGCCTGGTACCTGGCCAAGCGCACCTTGCCACCCCAGCTCAAGCATGTGGGGGTCAGCCTGATCCTGATCGGTATCCCGTTCATCCTGATCGTGCGCCAGCCGGATCTCGGCACCTCGCTGCTGATTCTCGCCGGCGGCGCCTTCGTGCTGTTCATGGGGGGATTGCGCTGGCGCTGGATCCTCAGCGTGCTGGCCGCCACGGTGCCGGTGGCCATCGCCATGTGGTTCTTCATCATGCACGACTACCAGAAGCAGCGGATCCTGACCTTCCTCGACCCGGAAAGCGACCCGCTGGGCACTGGCTGGAACATTATCCAGTCCAAGGCGGCCATCGGCTCCGGCGGCGTCTTCGGCAAGGGCTGGCTGCTGGGCACTCAGTCCCACCTGGACTTTTTGCCCGAGAGCCACACCGACTTCATTATCGCGGTCATGGGCGAAGAGTTCGGCCTGGTGGGCATTTGCGCCTTGCTGCTGATCTATCTGCTGCTGATCGGTCGGGGTCTGGTGATTACCGCCCAGGCGCAGACGCTGTTCGGCAAATTGCTCGCCGGCGCCCTGACCATGACGTTTTTTGTTTACGTTTTCGTCAACATCGGTATGGTCAGTGGCCTGTTGCCGGTCGTGGGGGTGCCGTTGCCGTTCATTAGCTACGGAGGAACTTCGCTGGTGACGCTGCTGTCAGCGTTTGGGGTTTTGATGTCGATCCATACCCACCGTAAGTGGATCGCGCAGGTTTGAATAAGGTGAAGAATTCAATGCAAGCAATGCGTGGCTGGACCGCTCGGTATGCGCCTTGGGTTGGTCTGGTAGGCATCCTCGGTGCGGCGCAGGAAGCGCTGGCCGCCGGCGAATACGAAGGTTCGCCGCAAGTGGCCGAGTTCGTCGGCGAGATGACGCGCGACTACGGGTTTGCCGGCGAACAGTTGATGGGCGTGTTTCGCGAGGCCGAGCGCAAGCAGTCGATCCTCGATGCCATTTCTCGGCCTGCCGAGCGGGTCAAGCAGTGGAAAGACTACCGCCCGATGTTCATTTCCGACGCGCGTATCGCCCGCGGTGTGGACTTCTGGCGCCAGCACGAGGCAGTACTGGCTCGTGCCGAGCAGGAATATGGCGTGCCGGCCCAGGTGATTGTGTCGATCATCGGCGTCGAGACCTTCTTTGGGCGCAATACCGGTAACTATCGGGTGATCGATGCGCTGTCGACCCTGGGCTTCGACTACCCGCCGCGGGCCGAGTTTTTCCGCAAGGAGTTGCGCGAATTCCTGCTGCTGGCGCGTGAAGAGCAGATCGATCCGCTGACCCTGAAAGGTTCCTACGCTGGTGCCATGGGCTTGCCGCAGTTCATGCCGAGCAGTTTTCGCGCCTATGCTGTGGACTTCGACGGCGATGGCCACATCAATATCTGGACCAACCCCGATGATGCCATCGGCAGTGTTGCCAGTTATTTCAAGCGCCACGGCTGGGAGGCCGGGCAACCGGTGGTCAGCCGGGCCGAGGTGCGCGGCGATCGGGTCGACGAAGGCCTGACCACCGGTATCGAACCGACGAAAACCGTTGGGGAGTTGCGGGCGCTGGGCTGGTCGAGTCATGATGCGCTGCGCGACGATATGCCGGTCACGGCGTTCCGCCTGGAAGGCGACAATGGCCCCGAATACTGGATGGGGCTGAAGAATTTCTACGCGATCACGCGTTATAACCGCAGCGTGATGTACGCCATGGCCGTACATCAGCTCTCTGAACAGCTGGTCCAAGCACGGGGCGTCAAGTAATGCTGGCATCGCCAATCCGCAAACCCCTGAAGCTGGTGGCGCTTGCCGCATTGTCCTTGCTGGTGGTCAGTTGCTCGTCGACCCAGGCGCCGAAACAGAAAGGTGGTTCGGCCGTCGTGCGCACGACTCCAGGCCTGGATATCAACCGTGCCCATAAGGACGGCGCTCCCTGGTGGGACGTGGACGTATCGCGCATCCCTGACGCCACGCCGACCCTGCACACCGGCCCGTACAAGGCCAACCCTTATACGGTGCTGGGCAAGACCTATTTCCCGATGGCCGAATCCAAGCGTTATGTCGCTTCGGGCACGGCTTCCTGGTACGGCACCAAATTCCATGGACAGAACACCGCCAACGGCGAGGTGTACGACCTGTACGGCATGAGCGCCGCGCACAAGACCCTGCCGCTGCCGAGTTATGTCCGGGTGACCAACCTGGACAACAACAAGAGCGTGATTCTGCGGGTCAACGACCGCGGGCCGTTCTATTCGGACCGGATCATCGATTTATCCTACGCCGCGGCCAAGAAGCTCGGTTATGCCGAGATCGGCACCGCCCGGGTCAAGGTCGAGGGGATCGACCCGCAAGAGTGGTGGGCCCAACGCGGCCGGCCGGCGCCCTTGATGCTCAATGAGCCCAAGGCCGCCGCGCCTGTGATGACCGCCTCGGCGGGCACTGTGGAGCAATGGACGCCACCTCCACAACAGCATGCCGCGGCCGTGGTGCCGGTGCAGCTGGACGCAAAAAAAAACGTTTCTGCGCAAGCCTCTGGCCAGTATCTGCAGGTGGGCGCCTTCGCCAACCCGGACGCTGCCGAGCTCCTACGCTCGAAGCTGAGCGGGATGGTGAGCGCTCCGGTGTTCATCAGCTCGATCGTGCGCAATCAACAGACCTTGCACCGGGTGCGCCTGGGGCCGATCGGCTCGCCGGGTGAGATCCAGCAAGTGCAGAACAGTGTCCGGCTGGCCAATCTGGGGCAACCGAGCCTGGTGACTGCCGAGTAAGCGCATTTCGATTCATGGTTCGCCTGCGGTAATTGGGGGGTGAACCCAGGTTGTTGGCTCGTCGTACAACAAAAGCCCGGCAAGGGTCAGTGAGTGAACAACTGAACACGCGATAGCCCTTTAGAAGGCTGTCTGAATAGTTTTGTCCGCGAGGACAAGTTTCCATTAGCAATTTCGAGAGACGGATGAACATCACCACCTTTGCCAAACGCCTGTGTCTGCTTGTCCCGCTGATCATCACGCCTGCCGCCTGGGCGGTCGAAGTGATGCCGTCGCCGCCGCAACTGGCCGCCAAGTCCTATGTGCTCATGGATGCCAGCAGCGGTAACGTGCTGGTGGAGAACAACGGTGACCAACGCCTGCCGCCAGCCAGCCTGACCAAGCTGATGACCGCCTACATCGCGACCCTGGAAATCCGTCGCGGCCAGATCGGCGAGAACGATCCGGTGACCGTCAGCGAGAACGCCTGGCGCACCGGCGGTTCGCGGATGTTCATCAAGGTCGGCTCGCAAGTGACCGTCAGCGACTTGCTGCACGGCATCATCATCCAGTCGGGCAACGACGCCAGCGTCGCGATTTCCGAGCACATCGCCGGCAGTGAAGACGCCTTCGCCGACATGATGAACAAGACCGCCGGCGACCTGGGCATGACCAATAGCCACTTCATGAACCCGACCGGCCTGCCGAACCCCGAGCACTACTCGTCGGCGCACGACATGGCGGTGCTGGCTCGCGCGATCATTCACGAAGATCCGGCTCACTACGCGATCTACTCGCAGAAAGAGTTCTTCTGGAACGGCATCAAGCAACCTAACCGCAACCTGTTGCTGTGGCGCGACAAGACCGTCGACGGTCTGAAAACCGGTCACACCGACGAGGCCGGCTACTGCATGGTGTCCTCGGCCGTGCGTGACGGCATGCGCCTGATCGCCGTGGTGTTCGGCACCAACAGCGAGCAGGCTCGCGCCGCTGAAACCCAGAAGCTGCTGACCTACGGTTTCCGTTTCTTCGAAACCCAGACCTTCTACCAGAAGGGCACCGAGCTGGCTCAGGCCCCTGTCTGGAAAGGCACCACTTCCCAGGTCAAGGCCGGTCTGGCTGAAGACCTGACCATGACCATGCCAAAAGGCCAGCTGAAGAAGCTCGCCGCCAGCATGACCATGAACCCACAACTGGTCGCGCCAATCGCCAAGGGCGACGTGATCGGTAAAGTCGAAGTGAAGCTGGACGACAAGGTGGTGCACAGCGCCGATCTGATCGCTCTGGACGCGGTCGACGAAGGTGGTATCTTCCGCCGCATGTGGGATAGCATCCGTCTATTCTTCTACGGCTTGTTCAACTGATATTGTCGACCCGCGTGGCCCTCGCTCTGAAGCAGAGCGGGGGCCGCGTCCGTCGCCACGGCTTACGAGGCCGTTACGCCATGACAGACACCGAAGTAAAGGCGCCAAAGATCGAATTCCCCTGCGCGGATTACCCGATTAAGGTGATCGGCGACACCGGCGTGGGTTTCAAGGACAAGATCATCGCGATCCTTGAAAAACACGCGACCGTCGACCACAAGTCCCTGGCCGAGCGCCAGAGCACCAATGGCAAGTACACGACGATCCAGCTGCATATCATCGCCACTGGGCAAGAGCAGCTGTACGACATCAACAGCGAGTTGCGGGCCACCGGTTTCGTACACATGGTGCTGTGATGTCGCAAACGCTGGGCTTTCGCGAGCTCGGCCAGATGGCCTACGAGCCGGTCTGGCAGGCCATGCAACGCTTTACCAACGAACGCGGCACCGACGCTCCCGATGAAATCTGGCTGGTGCAGCACCCGCCGGTCTTTACCCAGGGGCAGGCGGGCAAGGCCGAACATCTGTTGCTGCCCGGGGATATCCCGGTGGTGCAGGTCGACCGGGGCGGCCAGGTGACCTATCACGGCCCTGGCCAGTTGGTGGCCTATCTGCTGCTGGACGTGCGTCGTCTGGGTTTTGGCGTGCGTGACCTGGTCAGTCGGATGGAGCAGTGCCTGATCGAGTTGCTGGCCAGCTACGGCGTGACCGCGGCGGCCAAGCCGGATGCCCCCGGCGTTTACGTCGACGGCGCGAAAATGGCCTCCCTGGGCCTGCGGATCCGCCATGGCTGTTCCTTTCATGGGCTGGCCTTGAACGTGGACATGGACCTGCAGCCGTTTCGCCGGATTAACCCCTGTGGCTATGCCGGGCTGGCAATGACCCAGCTGAGCGACCACGCAGGATCGATTGAATTTGCCGAGGTAAGTGCCCGGCTGCGCGCGCAGCTCGTCAAACACCTCGACTATGCTGAGCAGACGACCCTAACGGGCGGAATCGACTGATATGACTACTGCGCAAGACGCTGTGCAAACCCTGATCCCGACGCTGGATATCTCCGAGCGCCCGGCCCGTGCGAAAGTGGAAACCGGCGTTAAATTGCGCGGTGCCGAGAAAGTCGCCCGCATCCCGGTGAAGATCATTCCGACCACCGAGCTGCCGAAGAAACCCGACTGGATCCGCGTGCGTATCCCGGTTTCCCCGGAAGTCGACCGGATCAAGCAATTGTTGCGTAAGCACAAGCTGCACAGTGTCTGCGAAGAGGCGTCCTGCCCGAACCTGGGCGAATGCTTCTCCGGTGGCACCGCGACGTTCATGATCATGGGCGACATCTGCACCCGACGCTGCCCGTTCTGCGACGTCGGCCACGGTCGTCCGAAGCCTCTGGATGTCGATGAACCGACGAACCTGGCGGTGGCCATTGCCGACCTGCGCTTGAAGTACGTGGTGATCACCTCGGTCGACCGCGACGACCTGCGCGACGGCGGCGCCCAGCACTTTGCCGACTGCATCCGCGAAATCCGTAAATTGTCGCCGAACGTGCAGTTGGAAACCCTGGTTCCCGACTATCGCGGCCGTATGGACGTAGCGCTGGAAATCACCGCTGCCGAGCCGCCGGATGTGTTCAACCACAACCTGGAAACCGTACCGCGCCTGTACAAGGCCGCGCGCCCGGGTTCCGACTACCAGTGGTCGCTGACCCTGCTGCAGAAGTTCAAGCAACTGGTGCCGCACGTACCGACCAAGTCCGGCCTGATGCTGGGCCTGGGCGAGACCGACGATGAAGTCATCGAGGTCATGAAGCGCATGCGCGAGCATGACATCGACATGCTGACCCTCGGCCAGTACCTGCAACCGTCCCGTAACCACCTGCCGGTACAGCGTTTTGTGCATCCGGACACCTTTGCCTGGTTCGCCGAGGAAGGTTACAAGATGGGCTTCAAGAACGTCGCCTCGGGCCCGCTGGTACGTTCTTCCTATCACGCCGACGAGCAGGCGAAGCTGGCCAGAGAAGGCCTGGTCTCCTGATGTAATGCGCCCGCAAGGTCTGTCCTTGCGGGCGTCATCTGCCGTTACTTCCGCGCCTCACCCCCTGTTCAGGCTTTTCCTGCAAACGCCGTCGCGTTTCAACCCTTCTGTTTGCCTGTTTTCATGTCTACTGTGCATGAACCAATCCACACAGGGAGAACCATTGGATGACCCTCCAACCGACTGATGTCCTTTGTGCCCAGCGGCCCGTGCCGGTGCTGCCCTCGCAAGGGGTGATCGGCTTGATCGCGCCTGCCGGGCCGGCTGCCCTGGATAGCGAGAAGGCCGCTCGATGGATGCGTACACGAGGTTATTCGCTGCGGGTTTACCCAGGTGTCGAACATAAGGATGGCTATCTCGCGGGCAGCGACGAGGTTCGTCTGAACGACCTGCACGCCGCCTTCGCCGCCGACGATGTCGATGCCATCCTGTGCCTGCGGGGCGGTTATGGCAGCCCGCGCCTGATCGACCGGATCGACTACGACCTGCTCAGGCGCAACGCCAAGCCGTTTGTTGGCTACAGCGACATCACCGCGCTGCATCTGGCGATCAATCGCTATGCGGGTTTCGTGACCTTTCACGGGCCGATGCTCAATGCCGATCTGCTGGGCGACAAGCAGCCGCCGACTGAGTCCTCGCTATTCAGCCTGCTCAGGGGGCAGTTGAAGGCCGGTAGCCTGTTGGCCCATCCGGCGGCCTTTCCCTTGACCACCATCGAGCCGGGCATCGCCTGTGGCCAACTGCTGGGGGGCAACCTGTCGTTGATCGCCGCCACCCTGGGGACGCCCTATGAGATCAACGGCGACGGGGTCATTCTGTTCATCGAAGACATCAATGAACCGCTGTACCGCATTGACCGCCTGCTGACGCACCTGCGCCTGGCCGGCAAGCTCGACAGGTTGCGCGGTGTGCTGGTGGGCGACGTGGCGGGCGTGGAGCCTCAGGCGCTTGCCGGGCTGCTCAAGCAGACCTTCGAGCCTTTGCGGATTCCGGTGCTGAGCGGATGGCGCAGCGGGCATTGCGACCCCAACCTGACCCTGCCGCTGGGGGCGATGGTCAGGCTGGACGCGGGGGAGAAACAACTGATCCTGGAACAGGACGTGGTCTTCGGCGGAGTGGCGTGACTCGCTCCTTGTAGGAGCGAGCTTGCTCGCGATAGCGATCCCTCTATCAAGGATCGGGCGCTGGCCTCAGCGCGAGCGCAGGCTTTCCAGCAGCTTGTGGGTCGGATAGCCGTCGGCGGGCCAGCCCAGCGATTGCTGCGCGCTGCGAATCGCCTTGCGGGTGTTGGCGCCGATAATGCCGTCCGGGTTGCCGGCATCGTAATTGTTGGCGCTGAGCAGGCCCTGCAATTCGATGCGTTCGGTTCGGCTCAAGGGCATATCGTCTTTCGGCCAGGCGCCGTTGATCAGGCCTGAGCCGCTGAAACGCTGCGACAGCAGGTTCACCGCCAGGGCGTAGGACGAAGAGTTGTTGTACTTCAGCACGGCGCGGAAGTTGTCGAGGATCAGGAACGCCGGACCGCGATAGCCCGCTGGCAGCAGCAGGGCCGCGGACAGCTGCTCGGAACCGGCTGGAACGCTGGCACCGTTGGGCAGTTTCATGCCCAGGCGCATCCATTCGGCCACCGGTTTGCGGATCGCGCCATCAGCCAGCGCATAGTCGAAACCGTTCGCCAGTTCCACTTCGAAGCCCCAGGGCTGGCCTTTCTGCCAGCCGGAGCTTTGCAGGTAGTGCGCGGTCGAGGCCAGGGCATCGCCCGGGCTGTTCCAGATGTCGCGGCGGCCATCGCCGTCGAAATCCACGGCGTGGGTGTTGTAGGTGGTCGGAATGAATTGGGTCTGCCCCATCGCACCGGCCCATGAGCCAAGCATCTTCTCAGGCTGGATGTCGCCGTGCTGGAGGATCTGCAGGGCAGCCAGCAACTGGCTGTTGGCGAAGGCCGGGCGACGGCCTTCGTAGGCCAGGGTTGCGAGCGAGCGAATCACCGATTTGTTGCCCTGGAACTCGCCGAAATTGCTTTCCATGCCCCACACCGCCACCAGGGCCTGACGATCGACGCCGTAACGCTGTTCGATCTGCTGCAGGATATCGGCGTATTGATTGAGCAGCGCCTGGCCCTTGCGTACACGCAGCGGCGACAGGGCGCCGTCGAGGTATTCCCATACCGGACGGCTGAATTCCGGCTGGCTGCGATCGGCCTTGATCACGCCCATGTCCGGGGTGATGCCGGCGAATACACGGTCGAAAAGATCGGCGCGGATGCCCGCGTTCAGGGCTTCGGTGCGAAACCCTGCCTGCCATTGGGCAAAGGTCTGGGTCGGTTGGATATCCAGGTTGTCGACGGCCAGCGGGGCGACGGTTGCAGGTGCGGCGAGCGGGGCGGCTTGAATGCTTTGGAGTGGCTGGGCATCGGCGGCGGTGGGTTTTTCCGCGCAGGCGACGAGCAGGGCAAGGCTGGAGGCAGCGATCAGTTGGCGCAGGTGCCAACGACGGGAAAGACAAAAGGGCATGCACAGGTCCAGAGAATACGAATCAGGTACAGACCTTATCACGCCGGCGGGGTTCTCCGCTTTATGCAGCCAGAAAGTAAGAAGCCTCCCAGCTTTTAGACTGGAAGGCTTCGCGGCGGTAGCTGCCTTTGCCCTTGGCGGGTCGTTCCTGGCGGCTGCGGAACAGGGGCTGGGCGACGATGGATTTGGCCTTGTTGGGGCCATGCTTGGATGGCTTGCTCATGCTGGATTCTCTCTTGAGGTGGGTGATGCGCCGCAGATGATCGGCCAGCTTTGCCCGGCTGTCCAGCCCGGCGACAGGTAGGACTTTTCGCCAATCTTCCTTCTCCCCCCAAGCCTCCTGTAGGAGCGAGCGTGCTCGCGATAGCGATCAGCCAGGCAAACTCATCGTCCCGACTCATGCGGATCGCGAGCAAGGAAGGGTTATTCGGCGGGGAGAGGCAGGCGTTGTCCGGCCATCAGCAGCGACAGGCGGCTCAGGCTGCTCCAGGGCGAACCGGTGGCCTGACCCTTGATCTGCGCATCGATCCGCTGGGCATCGAGCAGCAGTTGCGCCCAGCGCGGTGCGGAGTAGCGCTGCAAGGCTTTGCTCATCAGCGGTTTGCGTTTGTCCCAGACGGGCGGACGGGCCTGGCTGAACACCTTATCCAGCGGGGTGCCCTGGCTGTACTGCAGCGACATGTTGGCCAGCGCCCGCAGCTCCCGTGACAACGCCCAGAGAATCACCGGGGGCTCGACACCTTCGCCGCGCAAGCCTTCGAGCATGCGCAGGGCGTGTGCCGGCTCGCCGTTGAGGACGGCGTCGACCAGCCCGAAAACGTCGAAGCGTGCGCTGTCGGCCACTGCCGCTTGCACGGTTTCCACGGTGATCTGGCCACCTTCGGCCATCAGCTTGAGCTTTTCGATTTCCTGGGCCGCGGCTAGCAGGTTGCCTTCAACCCTGGCCGCGATAAGCTCCACGGCATCCTGGCTGGCGGAAAGTCCGGCCTGGGACAGGCGTTGGCGAATCCACTGCGGCAGCTGGTTGGCGTCCACTGGCCAGATCTGAATGAACTGGGTCTGCTCGCCTTCGATCAGCGCCTTGCCCCATTTGGTCTTTTGCGCGCTGCCGTCGAGCTTGGGCAGGCTGATCAGCAGCAAGGTGTCTTCGGCCGGCCGTGAGCAGTATTCGATGAAGGCCGCGGCGCCTTTGTCACCGGGCTTGCCGGAAGGCAGGCGCAGTTCCAGCAGGCGCTTTTCGGCGAACAACGACATGCTCGCACCGGCCAGCAGCAGCGTTCCCCAATCGAAGTTGGCGTCGGCACTGAAGACCTGGCGTTCGTCGAAGCCTTGCTGGCGGGCAGCGCTGCGAATGGCGTCGGCGGCTTCCTGGCACAGCAACGGGTCGTCGCCACTGATCACGTAGACCGGCGCGAGCGTGCCTTGCAGGTGTTTGCCGAGTTGGGCGGGGGCGAGTTTCATAAGAAGGGGCAAGCGGGGCGCTTGAGCGCCCCGCGAGACTTACTGGTTCGGCAGCTGCATAGGCGACTGTTGCGGGGTTTCCGCTTCAGCCTTCTGTGCGGCTTCCAGGGCATCAGCCTCGGCCTTGGCGCGGGCATTGGCGGTTTGCTGCAACTGGTCCAGCTGGGTCGGGGTCAGCAGTTGCAGGCGCAGCATCATGTTCTGCACCAGGTCGCGACGCATTTCCTTGCGCACTTCCAGCGATTCCTGGTCGGAACCCACCAGGTTGTTGCCGTCGTGGATGTAGACCTTCTGCACTTGCAGTTTGTCGCTGAGCAAAGTCAGGTTGTTCTGGCCCTGGATGTCGTAGTTCAGCACGGTGGTCATTTCATACTCGGCCGAACGGCCGGCACCGGCGTAGCTGAGGCTGCGCTGGGATTCCTGTTCGCGGGTCAGGACCAGCTTGTAAGGCGCGCCGGCATAGACCTTGACGCCGCTGCTCTGCAAGACCTGGCGCAGCTGGGTCACGGTTTCGCCGTAGGCGTTGCGGGCATTCAGGTCGAGTTCCTTGATCGCCAGTTCGGTGGTGCCGGTACCGCGCAGCTGAAAGCCGCAGGCGCTCAGCAGTACAGCGAGGCCCATCACCAGCAGATTGCGTTTGATCATCTTGTTGCTCCCCTTGAAACCATGTGGGCCGGCAAGGCGGCCCTGGAGGTTTTATTCGGCGCCAGCCTCCGGGCTGGCGCCTGATCCAATTAGCTAGCGACGATATTGACCAGCTTGCCCGGTACGACGATCACTTTACGGATCGTCAGGCCTTCGGTGAAACGCAGCACGTTCTCGTTGGTCCGGGCGGCGGCTTCGACCTCTTCGCGGCTGGCGCTGGCCGGCATTTCGATCTGGCCGCGCAGTTTGCCATTCACTTGAATGACAAGCTGCAGGCTGTCCTGGACCAGTGCGTTGTCATCCAGCACCGGCCAGCCGGCGTCGATGATCGCACCGCTGCGACCCAGGCGCTGCCACAGCTCATGGCTGATGTGCGGAGTGATCGGCGCCAGCAGCAGGGCCACGGTTTCCAGGCCTTCCTGCAGCAGGGCGCGGTCTTGTGGAGTGGCTTGCGGGGCTTTTTCCAGCACGTTCATCAACGTCATGACCTGGGCGATGGCGGTGTTGAATTTGTGATGCTGGCCGACGTCCTGGCTGGCTTGCTTGATTGCCAGGTGGATAGCGCGACGAATGACCTTCTGGTCGTCGTTCAGCGTACCCAGCTCCAGTGCGCCCGGCAGGCCCTGGGCGACGTGGGCCTGGGCCAGGCGCCAGACGCGCTTGAGGAAGCGGTGCGCGCCCTCGACGCCGGAGTCGGACCATTCCAGGCTCATGTCGGGCGGCGAAGCGAACATCATGAACAGGCGGCAGGTGTCCGCGCCGTATTGTTCGATCATCGATTGCGGGTCGACGCCGTTGTTCTTCGACTTGGCCATTTTCTCGGTTCCGCCGATTTCCACCGGCAGGCCGTCGCTGATCAGCTTGGCGCCGACAATCTTGGCCTTGCTGTCGCGCTCCAGCTCGACATCGGCCGGGTTGTACCAGGTATAGGCACCGTTGGCTTCGCGACGGTAGTAGGTCTCGGCGACCACCATGCCTTGGGTCAGCAGGTTCTTGAACGGCTCGTTGGAGCTGACCAGGCCTTCGTCGCGCATCAGCTTGTGGAAGAAGCGGGCGTAGAGCAGGTGCAGGATCGCGTGTTCGATACCGCCGATGTACTGATCCACCGGCAGCCAGTGGTTGGCCGCGGCAGGATCGACCAGGCCGCCTTCGTACTTCGGCGAGGCGTAGCGGGCGTAGTACCACGAGGACTCGACGAAGGTGTCCATGGTGTCGGTTTCACGCTTGGCCGGCTTGCCACATTTCGGGCAACTGCACTCGTAGAACTCGGGCATGCGCGCCAGCGGCGAGCCGGCGCCGTCCGGCACCACGTCTTCCGGCAGGACGACCGGCAGTTGGTCTTCCGGGACCGGTACGTCGCCACAGCTGTCGCAGTGGATGATCGGGATCGGGCAGCCCCAGTAGCGCTGGCGGCTGATGCCCCAGTCGCGCAGGCGGAACTGGGTGCGGGATTGGCCGAGGTTCTTTTTCAGCAGGGCGACTTCGATGGCGTCGAAGGCACCGGCGAAATCCAGGCCGTCGAAGGCACCGGAGTTGATCAGTTCGCCGTGCTCGCCATAGGCGTCCTGCCAAGGCGCAGGTGTTTCGTCACCGGCGCTGGTACGCACCACGTTCTTGATCGGCAGGTTGTACTTGGTGGCGAACTCGTAGTCGCGCTCGTCATGCGCCGGTACGGCCATTACAGCGCCGTCGCCGTAGTGCATCAGCACGTAGTTGGCGACCCAGACCGGGAGTTTCTCACCAGTCAATGGGTGCTCGACGAACAGGGCGGTCGGCAGGCCTTTCTTCTCTTGAGTGGCGATGTCGGCTTCGGCGACGCTGCCACCCTTGCACTCGGCAATAAAGGCTTGCAGCGCCGGATCGTTCTGCGCGGCCAGGGTCGCCAGCGGATGCTCGGCGGCCACGGCGACGTAGGTCGCGCCCATGAGGGTATCTGGACGGGTGGTGAAGACTTTCAGCGCGCCCGCTTCGCCGATGGAGGCCTGGTCGTAGGGGAATTGCACTTCCATGCCACGGGATTTGCCGATCCAGTTGCGTTGCATGGTCTTGACCTGCTCGGGCCAGCCCGGCAGCTCGTCGAGACTCTCCAGCAGTTCATCCGCATAGGCGGTGATCTTGAAGTAGTACATCGGGATTTCGCGTTTTTCGATCAGCGCGCCGGAACGCCAGCCGCGACCGTCGATCACCTGCTCGTTGGCCAGGACGGTCTGGTCGACCGGGTCCCAGTTCACGGTGCCGTTCTTGCGGTAGATCACGCCTTTCTCGAACAGGCGAGTGAACAGCCATTGTTCCCAGCGGTAGTAGTCCGGTTTGCAGGTAGTGACTTCGCGGGACCAGTCCACCGCCAGGCCCAGGCTGCGCAGCTGGGACTTCATATAGGCGATGTTTTCGTAGGTCCACTTGGCCGGTGCGACGTTGTTCTTCATCGCGGCGTTTTCCGCCGGCATGCCGAAGGCGTCCCAACCCATGGGTTGCAGCACGTTCTTGCCTTGCATGCGCTGGTAGCGGGAAATCACGTCGCCGATGGTGTAGTTGCGCACGTGCCCCATGTGTAGCTTGCCGCTGGGGTAAGGGAACATCGACAGGCAGTAGTAAGTCTCCTTGCCTGGTTGTTCACTGACTTCAAAGGACTTTTGCTCATCCCAGAACGACTGGGCGGCGGCTTCGATTTCGCGGGGCTGATAGTGTTCGTGCATGGCTACTTTTGAACTGAATAGGGGTGGCCTAATCCTCTTCAATGCAACGTTGGGCGGTGATGGCGCCAAATGTGGCGTTTTCGCTACCCAGTCGAGCTGGAAGTGGAGTTACAGGAAGCGCCGTAGCATACATGACCGCGCTCTACCGAGGGAAACCCTGATTACGCGCCGCGGGCCGTTGGTCGCGGCACCGGGCCTGTTTCGGCAGCGCGGCTAAGCTCAAAAAGGGGAGTGAGTCTTACTTTCATGAGGTGAGTGGATGGTTGAGTCGCAGCGAAAAGTTACAAAACCCGAGTTGTACGAACGCTTGATAGATCGTCTGGCTTTGGCCCTGGATGCAGCGAAAACAGCAGGAAGCTTGCGTGATGAGCGTCCCGTGGAGTTGGAGTTGCGTGGT
Organism: Pseudomonas chlororaphis; assembly: GCF_001921865.1. GTDB lineage: Bacteria > Pseudomonadota > Gammaproteobacteria > Pseudomonadales > Pseudomonadaceae > Aquipseudomonas > Aquipseudomonas chlororaphis_D. Next base: position 631,872 of record NZ_MSCT01000020.1, on the reverse strand, counting down.
CTGAGCCATGCCGAGTTCGAGGTGATCAAGGCCTATCTGGATCGTAGCGAGCGTGAGACGCAACTGAGCGTGCTCGAATGCCTCAGGCATGAAATGGCTCCGCGTTCGGCCAAGATCATCTGGTTGAAGGACAAGGCGCCTGCCCGGGATGCGGTAAAGGTCCGATCCCTGCATTTCAAATGAGCCTGCACAGCCCGTTCGGGCATCCATGCAGCCTCGATGCTGCGTACCTTGTGCGTGAAATCCGTTTCGTAGCTGTTGTTGCTTTGCTTTTACCCACTTAGGCTTCGAGCATCTTTGGAGATGCTCGATGCCTTTTCGTTATTTCGTCAAACAATTGCTCCTGCCGCCTGGCCTTTTGTTGCTGCTGCTTCTGCTTGCCTGGTGGTTTCGTCGTTCCAGGCCGCGGCTGGCCGGGGTGTGCTTTGCCCTGGGCCTGGGCGGGTTCTGGTTGATGAGCCTGCCGGTCATGGTCGAATGGGGTGCCAGTGCCCTGGAGACTGAGCCGGCGTTGGCGCAAAGCCAGTGGTCGACCCTGGCCGAGCACGCCGATGCGATCGTGGTGCTGGGCTCGGGAAGGGAGCGTGGCGATCCGGCCTGGGGGACAGACCAGCCGACCGGTGTCGGGCTGGAGCGCCAGCGTTATGCCGCGCGCCTGGCCAAGGCTTGCGGATTGCCGATCCTTACCAGCGGTGGCCTGCACTACGGCACGCCGCCTACGGAGGCGGCGCTGATGGCCGAGTCGCTGCTCAACGATTTCGATGTGACGGTGCACTGGCAGGAAGGCCGCAGCCGCACGACCTGGGAAAATGCCCAATTCACCGCGCAAGTCCTGGAGCCACAAGGCGTCAAGCGTGTGGTGCTGGTCACCCAGGCCTGGCACATGCAGCGGGCTGTCTGGAGTTTCGAACAGGCGGGGTTCACCGTGGTGCCGGCGCCCGTGGGGTTCCTGGGGGTGGATAACGCCAGGCCGCTGGGCGGCTGGATGCCGGAATTCAAGTCGATCTGGCAGAGCGGCCAGCTGTTGAACGAGGCGGTCGGGCTGGTGGGGTACAAGCTGTTCTATCGGGGAGAGCGCTAGGTTTATCGCGAGCGAGCTCGCTCCTACAGGGTTCCGCACGGTCCTTGTAGGAGCGAGCTTGCTCGCGATGGCGTCAGACGGTCTTGGCGATCCGGCTGGCCAGTAGCGCCCAGCCGAACAGCAGGACGCAGAGGATGACCAGCGGCCATGAGCGCCACTGCAGGTAAGGCGTCAGGTTGTGCATCGGCACCACTTCGCCGTAGAGAATGCCGCGTTCGAACTGTGGAATCTGCACGGTGATCTTGCCGAACGGATCGATCAGGCCGGTCACCCCGTTATTGGTCGCGCGGATCATCCAGCGGCCGGCCTCCAGGGCGCGCATCTGGGCCATCTGCAAGTGTTGCAGCGGGCCGATCGAAGTGCCGAACCAGGTATCGTTGCTGATGGTCAGCAGCAAATCGCTACGCGCCGACAGGCTGGCGGCGAATTCCGGATACACCACTTCGTAGCAGATGAACGGCGCGATCTGATAGCCCTTGGCCTGGAGCAGAGGCTGGTCGACGGGGCCGCGGGCGAAGTCGGACATGGGCAGGTCGAAGAATGCGATCAGGCCGCGCAGCAGATCCTGCAGGGGGACGTACTCGCCGAAGGGCACGAGTTTTTGCTTGAGGTACTCGCCATCGCCTTCGCCGACCACAGTGATGCCGTTGAAGTAGCGCTTCTGGTGATGCACCTCCTCGCGGATCGGCACGCCAGTGATCAGTGCCGAATGCCGGTCGGTGGCGAAGTTACCCATCATATTCAGATAGCCTTCGGCCGACTCCTTGAGCACGGGCACTGCGGTTTCCGGCCATACCAGCAGGTCGACGCGCTTGGAGCTGAAGCTCATGTCGCGGTACAGCGCCAGTTGGGAGTTGAGCTGCGCGGGGTCCCACTTCATGCTCTGTTCGATATTGCCCTGGACTGCCGCTACGGTCAGCGGCTCGCCGGCCGGGCTGGTCCAGGCGTGCCCCTTGAGGGCGATGCCGATGGCCCAGGGCGCTATCAGCAGTGCCAGGCCAATGGCGATAAAGCCTTTGCGCTTGGCGCGAATCAGGCTGGGCAGGTTGTAAAGCAGGGCCGCGGTAAGCGCCAGGGTAAAGGAGATCAGCCACATGCCGCCCAGCGGGGCCAGGCCGGATAGCGGGCCGTCGAGTTGGCTGTAGCCGGAGTAGAGCCACGGGAAGCCGGTCAGGAACCAGCCGCGAAAGGCTTCCTGGCCCACCCACAGGGCGGCGAAGGCCAGGGCATCGGCCAGCGGCGCTTCGTTGCGGCGCAGCCAGCGCGCCCAGAGCCAGGCCGGCAGGGCAAAGAACCAGGCGATGGCGGCGATGAAGGCCAGCATCAGCAAGCTGGCCAGCAGCACCGAAGCGCCGCCGTAGGTGTGGATACTGACGTAGATCCAGCTGGTGCCGGCACCGAACAGGCCGAAGCCGAACCACCAGCCGCGCCACAGCGCCTGGCGCGGGCTCAGCTGGCGCAGGCCGGCATAAAAGAAGCCGACGGCCAGCAAGGCCAGCGGCCAGATATCGTACGGTGCCAGGGCCAGGGTGGTGATTGCGCCAGCCGCCAGGGCCAGCAGATTACCGGGCCAGCCGGGGCGGGTTACGCGCAGCATGTCGATCCTTAACCTTAACGAGGGATAGGCGTGAGTCGCAGCAGGTGAATCCGGCGGCTGTCGGCATTCAGGATGCGGAAGCGATAGGCGCCGATTTCGGTGATTTCGTTGCGTTTAGGCAGGTGCCCGAACGCGCTCATCACCAGGCCGCCGACGGTGTCGAACTCGTCGTCGGAAAACTCGCTGTCGAAGAACTCGTTGAAGTTCTCGATCGGCGTCAGTGCCTTGATCAGGAAGTCGCCGCTTGGCAGGGGCTTGATATAGCTGTCTTCCTCGACGTCGTGCTCGTCCTCGATATCGCCGACGATCTGTTCCAGCACGTCTTCGATGGTCACCAGGCCCGCCACTCCGCCGTATTCGTCGATGACGATGGCCATGTGGTTATGGTTGGCGCGGAATTCGCGCAGCAGCACGTTCAGGCGCTTGGATTCGGGGACGAAGGTCGCCGGGCGCAGCAGATCCTTGATATTAAAGCTGTCGCCGTTCTCCTTGAGGATCAACGGCAGCAGGTCCTTGGCCAGCAGGACGCCCATGACGTCGTCATGGCTTTCGCCGATCACCGGATAACGCGAGTGTGCGGAATCGAGGACGAACGGGAGGAATTCGCGAGGTGTCTGGGTCGCCTTGATGCTGATCATCTGCGAGCGCGGAACCATGATGTCCCGTACCTGCAGGTCAGCGACCTGGATGGCGCCTTCGACGATGGCCAGCGCTTCGCTGTCCAGCAACTTGTTCTGATGGGCTTCGCGCAGCAGCTCCAGCAGCTCCTGGCGGTTTTTCGGCTCATGGGCAAAAGCCTGGGTCAATTTACCCAGCCATGACTTTTGCCCGCTGCTCGATCGGTCTTCGCTCATAGCGATTACTCTAAATCCTTGGTTGTTACAGATGGATGTTCTTCGTTTTCGTCGTCCGCATAAGGGTCGGGATGACCCAGTTCTGCAAGCAACGTTCGTTCCAGTGCTTCCATTTCTTCGGCTTCGTCGTCATCTATATGGTCGTAACCCAGTAGATGCAAGCAGCCGTGAATCACCAGATGGGCCCAGTGGGCCTGGAGGTCCTTGCCTTGTTCGGCGGCTTCGCGCTCGACCACTTCGACACAGATCACCAGGTCGCCGAGCAAGGGAATGTCCAGCAGGTCGTCGGGCACGTCGGCGGGGAACGACAGGACGTTGGTGGCGTAGTCTTTATGCCGCCAGGTGTGATTCAGCTCGCGGCCTTCGGGTTCGTCCACCAGGCGGATGGTCAGCTCCGAATCGGCCGTGCGCTGGCGCAGGGCCAGCTCACACCATTGGCGGAACAGGGCTTCGCTGGGAGCAGGCTTGTCGCTTGCCAGTTGCAGATCAAGCTCAAGCATCGTGGCGATTGCCCTTTTCCGCGGAGGACTGGGCGGACGTGTCGGTCGCGTGCTGCTCGAAACGCTCGTAGGCTTCGACGATGCGTTGCACCAGCGGATGGCGCACCACGTCCTTGGGCATGAAGTGGGTGAAACTGATGCCCGGGACGTCCTTGAGCACATTGATCACTTGGGCCAGGCCGGACTTGGTGCCTTTGGGCAGGTCGACCTGAGTGATGTCGCCGGTGATCACCGCCGTGGAGCCGAAGCCGATGCGGGTCAGGAACATCTTCATCTGCTCGACAGTGGTGTTCTGGCTTTCGTCGAGGATGATGAAGCTGTTGTTCAGCGTGCGACCGCGCATATACGCCAGCGGGGCGATCTCGATGACCTGACGCTCGATCAGCTTGGCGACGTATTCGAAACCGAGCATTTCATACAGGGCGTCGTACAGCGGGCGCAGGTAGGGGTCGATCTTCTGGGCCAGGTCGCCTGGCAGGAAGCCGAGCTTTTCGCCGGCCTCGACCGCCGGACGTACCAGCAGGATGCGCCGCACTTGCTCGCGTTCCAGCGCGTCTACCGCACAGGCCACCGCGAGATAGGTCTTGCCGGTACCGGCCGGGCCGATGCCGAAGTTGATGTCGTTGCCGAGGATTTCCTTGACGTAGCGCTGCTGATTCAAGCCGCGCGGGCGAATCATGCCTTTTTTGGTGCGCAGGGCGACGGCGGCTTCGGCGACAGGGTGGTTGCCCAGTTCCTCGACGGCCGACTCCTGGAGGAACAGGTGCACCATGTCCGGCGACAGTTCGGTACCTTTGGTTTCCCGGTACAGGCGGCGCAGGAGGTTTTCCGCGGAGGTGGTGTGCTTGGGTTCGCCGATCAGCTCGAACTGATTGCCGCGATTGCGGATCTCGATGGTCAGGCGCTGTTCGATCAAGCGCAGGTGCTCGTCGAATTGCCCGCACAGATTGGCGAAGCGGCGAGCCTCGAAGGGCTCGAGGATGAAGCGATGGGGTTCTATGGGTGCGTTCAAGGTCGTTTTTTTAGCCGCCCAACGGCAATTAGGATGAATTCAAGGATAACGCCAGTGGCCTGGGTGCGAAAGCTCTTATGCGAAGCAATGTCTTTCAGCGCATTTTCCGTGATGACCGGCCTGCCGACGCTGGCGGGTGCGAGGCCGCCTGCGCTGGCAAGTCAGTGTCGGCGGCCGTTCATTGCAGCAGCGAGCCGCGTAGCGAGTGAGGCTGGGCGGCGTCGATATGCACGTCGGCGAACTGGCCGATCAGGGTCGGATTGTCACAGCGGAAGTTGACGATACGGTTGTTCTCGGTCCGCCCCTGTAATTCGCCGGGGTCCTTTTTCGAGTAGTCGGTCACCAGGATGCGCTGGATCGAACCGACCATTTGTCGGCTGATTTCGAATCCTTGCTGGTTCAGCCGGTGTTGCAGCGCGTTCAGGCGCTCCTTTTTCAACTCTTCCGGGGTGTCGTCCGTCAGGTCCGCCGCCGGGGTGCCCGGGCGCTGGCTGTAGACGAAGGAGTAGGAGAAGTCGAAACCGACGTCCGCGATCAGCTTCATGGTCTGCTCGAAGTCTTTTTCGGTCTCGCCGGGGAAGCCGACGATGAAGTCCGAGCTGATGCAGATGCCCGGTACGGCCGCCCGCAGTTTGCGCAGCTTGGACTTGTACTCCAGCGCCGTGTGGTTGCGCTTCATGGCCGCCAGGATCCGGTCTGAGCCCGATTGCACCGGCAAGTGCAAGTGTTTCACCAGTTCCGGCACTTCGGCGTGGGCCTGGATCAGGCTGTCGGAAAATTCCAGCGGATGGGAGGTGGTGTAGCGAATACGCTCGATACCCTCGACCGCCGCTACCACGCGGATCAGTTCGGCGAGGTCGGCCAGGCGTCCGTCGTGGGTCTGGCCACGATAACCGTTGACGTTCTGCCCCAGCAGGGTGACTTCGCGCACGCCGTTTTCCGCCAGGTGGATGATCTCGGAGATTACGTCGTCGAACGGTCGGCTGACTTCCTCGCCACGGGTATAAGGCACCACGCAGAAGGTGCAGTACTTGCTGCAACCTTCCATGACCGAGACATAGGCGCTCGGGCCGTCGATGCGCGGCTCCGGCAGGTGGTCGAACTTTTCGATTTCCGGGAACGAGACGTCGACCTGCGGCAGCTTGCTGACGCGGGCGGCATCGATCATTTCCGGCAGGCGGTGCAGGGTCTGCGGGCCGAAGACCACGTCGACGTAGGGCGCGCGGTCGCGGATGGCCGCGCCTTCCTGACTGGCCACGCAACCGCCGACGGCAATGACCATTTCCGGGTTGGCCAGCTTCAGCTCGCGCCAGCGACCCAGCTGGGAATACACCCGGTCCTGGGCCCGCTCGCGGATCGAGCAGGTGTTGAGCAGGATGACGTCCGCGTCTTCGGCGCGGGCAGTGACTTCCAGGGCCTGGTGTTCACCCAGCAGGTCGACCATGCGCGAGCTGTCGTACTCGTTCATCTGGCAACCGTGGGTTTCTATATAAAGCTTCTTGGCCATGGAAGGGTCATCACGTGATTCAAAGAACCGCGCATTATAGGGAACATGGGGCGTGGTTCCTACCGCTGTGCGTCCGGCGGCTATGCTATAGTTCGCGCCCTCTTTTTTATCCCCCGATGTGTTCCCCGCCTCCCATGACCAAACGTGAAGCCCCGATCTACAAGGTGATTTTCCTCAACCAGGGACAGGTGTTCGAAATGTACGCCAAACAGATCTATCAAAGCGATCTGTGGGGCTTCCTGGAGGTGGAGGAGTTCGTCTTCGGCGAGCGCACGCAAATGGTCGTCGATCCGAGCGAAGAGAAGCTCAAGGCACAGTTCGAGGGTGTGGTGCGCAGTTTTGTGCCGATGCATTCGATCGTGCGTATCGATGAAGTCGAGCGCCTGGGCACGCCGAAGATCAGCGAGGCGCGGGGCGCAGGCAATGTCATGCCGTTTCCGATGCCGATGCCCGAGAAGTAAGGGCTAGACAGCGCTTTATCGCGAGCAAGCTCGCTCCCGCAGGCGGCGTTTTCAAGGCAGGGGCGAGAAGGGCGAACGCCCGTCGGCGCTCTGCAACTCCATCAGGTACTTGCGGAAGATCTGCCCCAGCACCTGGGTGGCGACTTCCAGCTCATCGCGTTGCATGTGCTCGGCCACTTCGTCGGCCGTGTCCAGGGCGTCTTCGGCGCCGTTGACCGCCGCCATCTTCAACACGATATAGGCCTGGACGTTGTTGGCCGGTACGCCTTCGCCGTGGAAGAACATGGTGCCGAGCTTGAATTGCGCCTGGGCATGCCCCTGCAGGGAGGCCTTTTCAAAGTAGCTCAGGGCCTGGTTGAGGTCGCGCGGGGTATTTTTACCGTCGTAGTAGAACTCGCCCAACTCGTATTGCGCTTGCGCATCCCCTTCATCAGACGCCTTCTGGCAGGCTGCCAGGGCCTCGGACAGATCTTGTGGCTGAGTATTGAGGGTGCAGCGACCCATTGCTGGGATCAACAACGAGTTGCCACCTGCTTGTGCATGCGCGAGCAGGGGCTGAAGGAGCAACAGGCAGCCCAGTGCAAGGGCGCGGCCGGTGCGGTTCATGGGAATCGACTTACCTCTGAAGGGCGCGCGGACCCATCGAGGGATCCAATAAGCGCGCATTATGAAATAAGCAGGGCCAACCTTACAAAGTCTTTACTCGTTTTTCTGCTGCGCGGGCGCGATATCCGCCGCTTTCGGGGGTGTTTGGCGAGTCGGGGCGCAAGTGCAGCGTAAAACCGGCGCCAGCAAGCGCGGCGCCGGTTTGCCCGCAGGGTTACTTCAGGGCGGCGAACGCGCGCTCGGCCGCGTCCAGGGTCAGCTTCAGCTCAGCATCGCCATGGGCGATCGAGGTGAAGCCGGCTTCGAACGCGCTCGGGGCCAGGTAGACGCCGCCTTCGAGCATCAGGTGGAAGAAGCGCTTGAACAGGTTGGCGTCGCTGGCCATCACGTCGTCGAAGGTGACGATATCGTCAGCGCCGCTGAAGTACAGGCCGAACATGCCGCCCGTCTGGGTGGTCACGAACGGGATGCCGGCGGCATCGGCGCGTTGCTGCAGGCCGTCGAGCAGGCGGCTGGTGTAGTCGCTCAGCTCGGCGTGGAAGCCCGGGCGGCTGATCAGGCGCAGGGTGGTCAGGCCGGCGGCCATGGCCAGCGGGTTGCCCGACAGTGTGCCGGCCTGGTAGACCGGACCCAGCGGTGCGATGCATTCCATGATCTTGCGCTTGCCGCCGAAGCAGCCCACCGGCATGCCGCCGCCAATGATCTTGCCGAAGGTGGAGAGGTCCGGAGTCACGCCGTAGTGCGCCTGGGCACCGCCGAGGGCGACGCGGAAACCGGTCATGACTTCGTCGAAGATCAGCACCACGCCGTGTTTGTCGCAGAGGCTGCGCAAGCCTTCGAGGAAGCCCGGGGCAGGCGGGACGCAGTTCATGTTGCCGGCCACGGGCTCGACGATGATGCAGGCCACTTCCTGGCCGACTTCGCTGAGCATCTGCTCGACCGCGTCGATGTCGTTGAACGGCAGGGTCAGGGTGTGTTTGGCGAAGGCCGCCGGCACGCCCGCCGAGCTGGGGACGCCCTGGGTCAGGGCGCCGGAGCCGGCCTTGACCAGCAGGCTGTCGGAGTGGCCGTGGTAGCAGCCTTCGAACTTGATGATGCTGTCGCGGCCAGTAAAGCCGCGGGCCAGGCGAATCGCGCTCATCGTCGCCTCGGTACCGGAGCTGACCATGCGCACCATTTCCATGGACGGCACGATGGCGCAGACCAGGTCGGCCATTTCGGTTTCCATGGCGGTCGGGGCGCCGTAGGACAGGCCGTGCTCCAACTGCTTGCGGACCGCGTCCAGCACGTCCGGGTGGCTGTGGCCAAGGATCATCGGGCCCCAGGAGCCGACATAGTCCACATAGCGCTTGTCGTCTTCGTCGGTGACGTAGGCGCCCTCGGCATGCTTGAAGAACAGTGGCGTGCCGCCCACGCTCTTGAATGCTCGGACGGGCGAGTTCACGCCGCCGGGGATGTGTTTCTGGGCATTGGCAAACAGGGTTTCGGAACGAGACATGATCGGACTCTCGGAAATCAGCAGTTAGAAGAGGGCGTTGAAGGCACGGGCGCGGCGGGTCACTTCCTGGGCGCTGTCGGCGCCGAACAGGCCATGGATCACCGCCAGCAGGTCGGCGCCATGGGCCACCAGCGGCGCGGCGTTTTCCAGGGTGATGCCGCCGATCGCGCAGATCGGCAGGTGCAGGCTGGCGCGGGCCCGGTCGAGCAGTTCGAGGCTGGCGGCCGGTGCGCCGGGCTTGGTGTTGGAGTTGAAGAAGCGACCGAAGGCGACATAGCTGGCGCCCTCCTTGGCGGCCTGTTCGGCAAGCTCAAGCTGGGCGTGGCAGGTCGAACCGATGATCGCCTGGCGCCCGAGCAGGGCGCGGGCCGGGGTCAGCGGCCCGTCGGTCTGGCCCAGGTGCACGCCGACGCCGATGCGCGCGGCGAGTTCGGCGTCGTCATTGATAATCAGCTGGGTCTTGTAGCGTTCGCACAGGCTTTGGAGGGCTTCGGCTTCGCGCAGGCGGCGAGCTTCGTCGCCGCTCTTGTCGCGGTATTGCAGGAGGGTCACGCCACCGTCGAGCGCCGCTTCCACGTATTGCAGGAATTTGCCGGCCAACAGCTGGCTGTCGGTGATGGCATACAGGCCACGTAATTTCATCGAGCGCGCCTCATGGCTTACGAGCAGAAGTCCAGCGGCAAGCGACGCGGGACGAACTGGCCTTGGCCCAGTTGCTCGGCGTCGCGCAGGGTGCGCCAGGTGTAATCGAGGGCCGACTTCACGGCACTGGCCAGGTTTTCGCCCTGGGCCAGGCGGCCGGCCAGGGCGCTGGCCAGGGTGCAGCCGGAGCCGTGGTAGCTGCCTGGCAGACGCTGGCAGGTATAGGTGTGGCGGCTGCCGTCGCGGCTGTACAGGCGGTTATGCACTTCATGTTCATCGCCATGGCCGCCGGTGATCAGCAGGTGTTTGACGAATGGCAGGAGTTTTTCCGCGCACTGGTCGGCGCTGCCTTCGGGCAGTTCGGCGAGAATTCGTGCTTCTGGAAGGTTGGGGGTGGCGATGGTCGCCAGTGGCAACAGGCGTTCGCGCATGGCGTAGCCGACTTCGTCCTTGCCCAGTCGTCCGCCGCCGCCGGCGCGCAATACCGGGTCGCAGACCATCGGTAGATGGGGATGCGCCTGTAACAGCTCGACCACGGTGTCGACCATTTCCAGCGAGCCGAGCATGCCCAGCTTGACCGCGGCGACCGTCGAATCGTTGAGCACGGCGTTGGCCTGGGCCAGCACCCACTCGCGATCCAGCACACGGAAGTCGCTGACGTTGACCGTATCCTGCACGGTCAGCGCGGTCACAGCAGGAGCTGCATGACAACCCTGGGCGAGCAGGGCTTCGATATCTGCCTGCAGGCCGGCGCCACCACTGGGATCGTGGCCGGAGAGACAGAGGACAACGGGGCGAGAGCTATAGATATTCATGGTGCGCGAGCTTACCACCAAACACCTTTTTTGCGCGGCTCCTCGTGCCTGCGCCGGGGGCGGTTTTTGCGCCGTATCGACAAGCTGACCGAGGCAACAGCTCTAGATCAATGGATAGCGCTGAAGCGCCCGTTCTAGAGCCTTTAAACTAAAATTTTCCGTGGTGTTCAATGGCCGGCAACGGCTATGCTAGAGTGGATCCAAACCAATAACAGGTAATGCCGGTTTTACGTCTGCTCAAAGGGAAATGGGGGGCTTCCTGACACAACCGGATAGGCCACGCTGGGGCTTTATGCGCTATTTGCTGATGTTGCTGTTGAGCTTGCCGATGCTGGCTGGAGCGGTCGAGTTCGACGAGTTCACCCAAAGCCTGCCCCTGGGTCGGGTCATGCAGGTGTTCGAGGACGCAGGTGCTCAGGCAACGATCGCGGATGTCAGCGCACCGGCCATGGCCAGCCGTTTCAAACCCCATGACAAGGCCACGCTCAACGCCGGTTACTCACGTTCGGCATTCTGGCTGAAAATCGACCTCGGCTACCGTCCCGCCAACCCGGCCATCCGCCACACCTGGCTGCTGGAACTGGCCTACCCGCCGCTCGATCACCTGGATCTTTATGTCCCCGACGAAGTCGGTGGCTATCGGCTGGCGCAGCGCACCGGCGACGCCTTGCCGTTCGACAGCCGGCAGATTCGCCAGAACAACTACCTGTTCGACCTGAGCTTTGCGCCCTATGAGCAAAAGACCCTGTACCTGCGCCTGCAGAGCCAGGGTTCGGTCCAGGCGCCGGTGACGCTCTGGTCCAGCACCGCCTACCTGGAAGCGCAGCCGGTACGCCTGTATGTGCTTGGCCTGATCTATGGCGTACTGCTGGGGATGCTGGTCTACAACTTGTTCATCTACCTGAGCGTGCGCGACACCAGCTACCTCTATTACATCTTCTATATCGCCTCGTTCGGCCTGTACCAGTTGTCGGTGAACGGCGCGGCGGTGGAGTACTTCTGGCCGAACAACCCATGGTGGGCCAACGCGGCGACTCCGTTTTTCATCGGCGCGGCCGCCCTGTTCGGCAGCCAGTTCGCCCGTAGCTTCCTGCAAACCGCCCGCCACAGTCGCTGGGTCGATCGCCTGCTGTTGGCGCTGATTCTCTGCAGCGTCGTGGTGATAGTCCTGTCGCTGATGACCAGCTACGCCTTGGCGTTGCGCCTGGCCACGGCCCTGGCGCTGATCTTTACCGTGGTGATCTTCGTTTCCGGCGTCGTCGCCTGGTGCCACGGCATGCGGGTGGCGCGGTATTTCATCATCGCCTGGTCGGCGTTCCTGCTGGGCGGGATCATCAATACCCTGATGGTGCTGGGTTACCTGCCTAACATGTTCCTGACCATGTACTCCAGCCAGATCGGTTCGGCCATCGAAGTGGCGCTGTTGTCGCTGGCCCTGGCCGACCGGATCAACTCGATGCGCGAGCAGCAGGCCCAGACCCTGTTCGATGCCGGGCAGAAGCTTGAAGTGCTCAACCAGCAACTGGCCCACAGCAACCGGCTCAAGGATGAGTTCCTCGCCACCCTGACCCATGAACTGCGCACGCCGATGAACGGGGTGATCGGCTCGCTGGAGCTGATGCAGACCGTCGATCTCGACCCTGAACTGGAGCAATACCAGCAGACCGCCGCCAGTTCGGCGCGGGACATGATGCGTATGGTCAACGGCATCCTGACCCTGACCGAACTGCAGGCCGGCAAGCTCCGCGCCGAGCGCGAGACCTTCAGCCTGCGTTCGCTGCTCGATGCCTTGCAGAACCAGTTTTGCGCCAATGCCTCGGCCAAGGGGCTGGGGTTCGACGTCGACCTGGCCGCCGGTTTGCCCGATCGGCTGCAGGGCGACCGCGGCAAGCTGGGCCAGTGCCTGGAATGCCTGCTGGACAATGCCATCAAGTTCACCCGTGTGGGCGGCCTGGTCCTGCGGGTGACTGGCAAGCCGGTGGCCGCGGGTCGGGTGGCGATGACCTTTGCGGTGATCGACACCGGCATCGGTTTCGTCAATCTGGACGAGGCCACGCTGTATCAGCGTTTCTTCCAGCTCGACGGTTCGATGACCCGCGAGTATGGCGGCCTGGGTGTGGGGCTGGCGATCTGCCGGCAGTTGGTGGAGCTGTTGGGCGGCCGTCTGACCCACGAATCGGAACCGGGACGCGGCAGCTGTTTCCGCCTCGAGGCGACGCTCGAGCTGGACGGCGAGCAACTGCTGGCGGTTCAACCGACCTTGCGAGGGGCTCGCTGTGCCCGGCGCATGCCACAGGATTGCAGCGTGCTGCTGGTGGACGACAACAGCATCAACCAACTGGTGATCCGCGGCATGCTGCTCAAGCTGGGTTATCAGGTACGCACCGCCGAGAACGCTCGCGCGGCCCTGGCCTTGCTGCGCCGGGAGTCGGTGGATGCGGTGTTGCTCGATTGCCAGATCGATCAGGCCGACGCGCTTAAATTGTGCGATCAATTGCATGGCATGCCGGGATGCGCCGGGCTGCCGGTGCTGCTGGTGTCGGCCTCTGGGCAGGGGCTGGAGGCCGAGCGCTGCCTGCTCGACTACCTCTCCAGGCCGGTGAAATTCGAGGAGTTGCAAGGTGCCCTGGCGCGTCGAGTGCTCGCTCCGGAGCAAGGCGAAAGCGCCGGTATTTAGGCGGGTATGCCACTTTGAACGTCCGAAAGGGGGTGCTTAACTGAGGTTCTGGCACACCCCTCAAGGAGCCCCGAGATGAACCTGCACCAGTTCGCCGAGACCCACGAAGTCACCAACCAGCCGCCTTCCCTGGACGGAACCAACCTCTATCGAATCGATCTGCCGTTGCAGGAGTGGGTCCGGCGTTTTGGCGCCGGTTGGGCCGAATCGCGGATCGATGCGTATGGGGCCCTGGCCGGTGGACCGTTGATGGAAGCAGGGTTCCTGGCCAATCAGAACAAGCCGGTATTCACCAGTCACGATCGTTACGGCCATCGCCTCGACCTGGTGGAGTTTCACCCGGCGTATCACCAGTTGATGCAGACCGCCGTCGAACATGGTCTGACTTCGATGCCTTGGACCGCCCCCCAGTCGGGCGCTCATGTCGCCCGCGCCGCCATGTCCTATCTGCACAGCCAGGCCGAAGCCGGCAGCGGTTGTCCGCTGACCATGACCTTCGCCTGCGTACCGGCGTTGAAGCTGCAGGCGGATCTTGCCGAGCAATGGTTGCCGAAAGTGCTGGCCACCGAATATGACCCGCGCAATGTCGGTATGGCCCACAAGGCCGGTGTCACCATCGGCATGGCGATGACCGAGAAACAGGGTGGCACCGATGTGCGGGCCAACACCACCAAGGCCTACCCGGTGGGCGTCGCCGGGCCTGGGCAGGCCTATGAGCTGATAGGCCACAAATGGTTCTGCTCGGCGCCGATGTGCGATGCCTTCCTGACCCTGGCCCAGACCGACAAAGGCCTGTCCTGCTTTCTCTTGCCTCGGCATCGCCCGGACGACAGCCGTAACCAGTTCTATATCCAGCGTCTGAAAAACAAGCTCGGCAATTGTTCCAACGCTTCCAGCGAAGTGGAGTTTCGCGGGGCGCTGGCGTGGATGGTCGGCGAAGAGGGGCGCGGTGTGCCGACCATCATCGAGATGGTCGCCATGACCCGCTTCGATTGCATGGTCGGCTCCAGTTCACTGATGCGCCAGGCGTTGACCCAGGCCAGCCATCACTGCGCCCATCGGCTGGTCGGTGGCCGGGTGCTCAGCGAGCAGCCATTGATGCAGAACGTCCTGGCCGACCTGGCGCTGGAAAGCGAGGCGGCGCTGGCCTTGAGCCTGCGCATGGGCCGTGCACTGGACCATCAGGAAGACCCGCAGGAGGCGCTGTTCTCGCGGCTGGTGACGGCGGTGGGCAAATACTGGATCTGCAAACGCGCCCCGGCCATGATCAACGAAGCCGCCGAATGCATGGGCGGCGCGGGTTATGTCGAGGAAAGCATCTTGCCGCGGCTGTACCGCGAGGCGCCGGTCAATTCGACCTGGGAAGGCTCCGGCAACGTGCAGTGCCTGGATGTGCTGCGGGCCTTGTCGAAGGAGCCGGGCGTGCTCGACGCGCTGTTCGCCGAACTGGGCGACGGCCATGGCGACAAGCGCCTGGCCACCCATATCGCCGAGCTGAAAAACGCGTTCCGCGACACCAGCGACATTCAGTACCGCGCTCGCCAGTTGACCGAGGACATCGCCTTGGGTCTGCAGGCCAAGCTGCTGTTGGAAGCCGGCAACGCGGCGGTCAGCGATGCCTTTATCGTCAGCCGCCTGGGCGCGGGCGGGCGGGCCTACGGCACCTTGCCCCGTGGCCTGGATGTACAGGCGATCGTCGCGCGCTCGACCCCGACAGGCTTCTGATCTCGATGCAGGAGCGAGCACGCTTGCTCCTACAAGGTATTCCGGTGTTTCCGTGCGACGGCGTTGCAGGCAAGATGAGGGCCTGCAAGATCAGAACACAGGATGCTTACCGTGACCGAAGCTTTTATTGTCGTTCAAACCGCCGAGCAAGCCGTGGACCGGCTGGCCGCTTTGCATGAGCGAGCCACCACGGCGCTGAGCCAGGCGCTCAAGCGTTACCTCAAGGATCGTATCGAGCCGGATGCCGACCAGCGCGCCCTGTTTCGTTACCCGGAATTGCGCCTGACCTATCATTGCCAGGGTGAGGTCCCGCAGACTACCCGCGCCTACGCCAAGGTCCAGTTGCCGGGCACCTATAGCGTCACCGTGACTCATCCTGCCGCCTTCCGTAAGTACCTGCTGGAGCAGCTGTTGCCGCTGATGCACGACTTCACCGTGACTGTAGAAGTGGGCGTCAGCGAGCAGAACATTCCGTACCCCTATGTGGTCGAGCAAGGCGATGAACTGGCCGGCTCCGGTGTCACCGCCGCGGTGCTGGCGCGGGTTTTCCCCAGCACCGACCTGTCCGCCGCCACCGATGGCATCGCCGATGGCCTGTACGATTGGGAAAATACCGACCCGCTGCCCCTGGCGCTGTTCGATGCCGCGCGGGTGGACTTTTCCCTGCGCCGCCTGGTGCATTACACCGGCAGCGACTGGCGCCATGTACAGCCGTGGATCCTGCTGACCAACTACCACCGCTATGTCGACCAGTTCATCACCCACGGCCTGGAACAACTGCGCAGCGACCCGCGTTTCGTACGCATGGTCCTGCCGGGCAACGTGATCATCGAAAAGGGCATGGACCACGGCGAAGCCTCGGCGATTGCCGCGGGCGTGGTCTGGCACCGCTACCAGATGCCGGCCTACCACCTGCTGGCCAGCGACGGCCACGGCGTGACCCTGGTGAACATCGGCGTCGGCCCGTCCAACGCCAAGAACATCACCGACCACCTGGCGGTATTGCGTCCGCACTGCTGGCTGATGATCGGCCACTGCGGCGGCCTGCGGCAGTCGCAGACCATCGGCGACTACGTGCTGGCCCATGCCTACATGCGTCGCGACGGCATTCTCGACCGTGTGGTGCCGCCGAACATTCCGATCCCGGCGCTGGCCGAAGTGCAGCTGGCGTTGCAACAAGCGGCGGCCAACGTCACCGGGGAGAAGGGCGACGACCTGAAAAAACGCCTGCGCACTGGCACCGTGCTGACTTACGACGACCGCAACTGGGAGCTGCGCTGGGCTCAGGAACGGCCGCTGATCAACCTGTCCCGCGCGGTGGCGGTGGACATGGAAAGCGGCACCATCGCCGCCCAGGGGTATCGTCTGCGGGTACCGTACGGCACCTTGCTCTGCGTTTCGGACAAGCCGCTGCACAGCGAAATCAAGCTGCCGGGTTCGGCCAACGCGTTCTATGAGCGCGCGGTCAGCCAGCACCTGAAGATCGGCATCGCCGCGGTGGACCTGCTGCGTACCGAGCTCAACTCGCTGCACTCGCGCAAACTGCGCAGCTTCGACGAGCCACCGTTCCGCTGATCGCGGGATGGTCATTTGACGGTCGGGCCACTAGCATGGTCGGTCCTGACCGTTAGATGTTCTTTTCGCCATGTCTCGTCCTTCTCGTCCCGCTTCCCGCCGCCCCGGCGCGAAGAGTTCTTCGCCTGCTTCCACATCGCGTCGGGTGGCCAAAGCGCCGCCAGCCGAGCCGAAGCTGGTCCTGTTCAACAAACCCTTCGATGTGCTGACCCAGTTCAGCGATGGCGAAGGGCGGGCGACCCTCAAGGACTTCATCGCGATCCCCGGTATCTACCCGGCCGGTCGCCTGGACCGCGACAGCGAAGGCTTGCTGCTGTTGACCAACGACGGCCAGTTGCAGGCGCGGATCGCCGACCCGAAACACAAACTGGCCAAGACCTATTGGGTGCAGGTGGAAGGGGAGCCGACTGCCGAACAATTGCAGCGTCTGCGCGAGGGGGTGGAGTTGAATGACGGCATGACCCTGCCCGCCGAAGCCCGACAGCTGGAGGAGCCCGAGCTATGGCCGCGCAACCCGCCGGTGCGGTTTCGCAAGAGTGTGCCCACCAGTTGGCTGGAGTTGATCATTCGTGAAGGGCGCAACCGCCAGGTGCGGCGCATGACCGCCGCCGTGGGCTTGCCGACCTTGCGCCTGGTGCGGGTGCGGATCGGCGACTGGACGATCGACGGGCTCGACCAGGGCCAGTGGAAGGAAGTCCCGGCGCGCTTATAAGGCGCCGGATTCGATCAGGCCGATCACCACGCTCTTGATGATGAACGCGGCCACGCCCAGGCCCAGGACGAAGAACAGAATGAACGAGCCGAAGCGCCCGGCCTTGGACTTCTTCGCCAGATCCCAGACGATGAAGGCCATGAAAATGATCAGGATGGTCACCAGGCCGGTCATCATCCACTCTTCGAATACTGCAGGATCCATTGAACATCTCCAGCGCGGGCAGGGCTAAAAGGCGGGGGCGAGTATACGCCAAGGGTGCGCGGCGCGGCATTGACCCAGGTGCGCTTCGTCGTCACAGGCGCAGCATGTCTTTGTAGGAGCGAGCTTGCTCGCGATAGAAACGTCCGGATGCAGCCGATGTGTGGCCTGGAATATTTATCGCGAGCAAGCTCGCTCCTACAGGGAGCAACCGTCAGCTGCGCAGGTGGGTCAGCGGCAGTTCGGTACTGTTGAGCACCTGGTTGAGCACGAAGCTGGAGCGCACGCTGGTCACGCCTTCGATGCGGGTCAGGTGGCCCAGCAGCAGCTTCTGGTAGTGGTCCATGTCCGGCACCACGACCTTGAGCTGGTAGTCGGCGTCCATCCCGGTCACCAGGCTGCATTCCAGGACTTGCGGCAGGCTGCGGATCGCCCCCTCGAAGTTTTCGAAGCGCTCGGGGGTATGCCGGTCCATGCCGATCAGCACGTAGGCGGTCAGGCTCAGGCCGAGCATCTTGCGGTCGAGCAGGGCGACCTGGCGGGAAATGTAGCCGTCGTCTTCCAGTTGCTTGACCCGACGCGAGCACGGCGAAGGCGACAGGCCGATACGTTCGGCCAGTTCCTGGTTGGAGATGCGGGCATCGCGCTGCAATTCCGCCAAAATACTGAGGTCGTATCGGTCGAGTTTGCTCATGGATCAGGCCTTTATATTAACTATTGCGCGATATTATCTATCTTGAGTTAAAAATTGCGCAAGTCATGTTTAATCGAGCAATCTTAGCAATCATCTGTCGGCGCCCCAAGCCTATTCTTATCACCAGAATCACTGCCCGGACATAGAGTCCACTGCGGCCCGCCGAATCAGGCCTGCCGCGGCCGCCAACCCCACAGGGTTGGGCCGGCCCCCGGGCTGCACACTGTCCAGAAGACGGCGTGAGGTGAGCCGGCGCCATAAGCGTCGAGCACGGACGAAATTCTCAAAGGGGGGCCGACGGGTCCCCCTTTTTTATGGCCTGCGCGCAAGGCCGCAAATATCCCCGGTGGCCTCAATAAATAAGTGTTGTGACTGATAACCTGTCGCAGAACCGGCCTGGGCTTTTCCAGTCTTATCTACAAGCCCCAATCCGCAGTGAGGAATAGCATGAAATCGCGCATCTGGCGTTTGGCAGGTGTTGGTTTGCTGTGTGTGAGCGTCGGCGTGCAAGTGCTGGCCGATGACCGTGACAACCGCAATGACGGTCATGGCGGGCCCAATGGCGGCCAGCGCGGCGAGGATGGGCATCCGGGCAACGATCAGGGGCGAGGCGAAAACCATCAGCCGCGGCCACAGAACGAAATCATCCGGGGCGACAACAGCCGGCAGTTCGAGCGCAACGGCCAGGACGAGCCAAGGCAGAGTCGCGGGCAGAACGACGAAGGACGCGGGCGCCCGGCGCAACCGTCCGCCAGCCTGCCGATCCAGGGACGTCCGGACAGCGTCCGCCAGACCCAGGAACCGCGCCAGGGCTACTACCAGGACATCCCTCGGCGCAACGACTACAACCAGCACTGGCCATCCGGCGGCCCGGGCGGGCGCTCCGACGATCATCGCTGGCCGGGGCGCCCGGACGGCCATGGCAACGGCTGGGGCCCAGGCCCGCAATACCGCCCGGGGTATGTGATCGACCGTTTCCCGGACCGCCACTACCGCGTGCCGTATCGCGGCCAGGACTACTTCTTTTCCGGCGGTTACTGGTACCGCCCGCAAGGTCCGCGTTATGTGGTGGTGCGCCCGCCTTACGGGATTCGCGTGGCCTACTTGCCGGACTATGCGCGGGAAGTGTGGGTCGGCAGCGCGTTGCTCTTCCTCGTGGCGGGGGCCTATTACAGCTACGAGGCCAGCACCCAGCAGTACGTGGTGGTCGAACCGCCGGCAGCCAGCCCGCAGCCCCAGCCGCAACCGGCGGGTAATGGTTATGACGTGCTGGCCTACCCGGTGAGCGGGCAAACCCCGCAGCAGATCGACCAGGACCGCTACGACTGTTATCGCTGGGCGGTACAGCAGAGCGGCTTCGATCCGGCGGCGGTGACCTATGCGCCGGCGCCGCAAGTGGTGCAGGCTTATCGCCAGGCCCAGGGCAGTTGCTTGAGTTCGCGCGGTTACCAGGTGACTTACTGAGTCCGCGCGGCCGGCACCACTTCCTGCGGGTCGGCGTGCACCAGCACTTCGGCCCGTGGGTAGGCCGTGTGAATCGCCTCGGCGGCCTGGTCGCTGATGCCGTGGGCCACTGACAGAGTCAGGTCCCCAGGCAGTTCCAGGTGCAACTGGACGAACCAGTGGCTACCGGAAATCCGCGTACGCAGGTCATGGGCGCCAAGCACCCCGGGAACGCCGCACGCCAGCTCCAGCATGTGCTGGCTGACCTCGGGCGGCAGTTCCTCGTCCATCAGTACCGCGACGCTTTCGCGGGCGATCTGGATCGCGCTCCACAGGATGTAGGCGGCGATAGCCAGGCCGAACCAGGCATCCAGTTGCTGCCAGCCGAAACTGGCCAGTACCAGCGCCAGCAGGATGCTGCTGTTGAGCAGCAGGTCGGAGCGATAATGCAGCGAGTCGGCGCGCACCGCGGTGGAGCCGGTTTCGCGGATCACCCGGTATTGCACCATCAGCAAGGCCACGGTCAGCGCCAGCGACAGCAGCATCACGCCGATGCCGACCCAGGGCGCGCCCAGCGGTTCGGGGTGCTGCAGGCGTTCGACGGCCTGGGCCCCGATCAGCACCGCGCTCACCGCGATGAACAGCGCCTGGGCCATGCCCGACAAGGACTCGGCCTTGCCATGCCCATAGCGGTGATCGTCGTCGGCCGGGCGCAGGGCGTAATGCACCGCCAGCAGGTTGAGGAACGACGCGGCGCCGTCGAGCAGCGAGTCGGTGAGACCCGCCAGCAGGCTGACCGAGCCGCTCAGCCACCAGGCGACGGCCTTGGTCACGATCAGGATGCTGGCCACCGCCAGCGAGGCGCGGGTCGCCAGGCGCAACAGGCGTGCGTGTTCCGGGCTACTGCTCATACAAGGCTTTTTCCTTCAAGAAACGCGAGTCTCAGGCTGCCGGTTGCAGCCCGTACAGGGCCAGTTGCTGGACGTTGCCCTTGTGCTGGATCAGGCGTGGATCGTCCAGCGGGAAGCTGCGGCCCAGTTCGCTTTCGAGGATAGCCTGCAACTTACGCTTATCGACCTGGCCGTCGGCGCCTATGGCGTGCTGGAGTTTCTGCGGGTCGACCTGCGCGGTCTTGCCCGGCTCCAGGTAGATGGCCCCGGTGGCGAAGTCGACACCAAACGCGATCAGCCCCGGAATCACGTAGAACAACAGGCCCACGGCATCGAGCACGGCCACCAGCGGGTCGATCTTGCCGTCGATCTGGCCGCGCCGGTCGGGGAAGAAGATCGAGCCGCAGGCAGTGAGCTGGGTCAGCAGAGTGGCGACCAGGACGCCGCCGATGACGCGGAAGGGAATACGCATGTAAATCTCCTGAGCAGGCACGAAGAGCGTTTTCGGTATGAATTCAGACCGTGATTAACGCCAGGCAGTTCGCCGTTATACTCGCGCCTCTGTTTGGGAGCCAGTATGAATTCTTTGCCAATTGATGAAGTTTTGCCCGCGCTGCGTGAAGCCCTGGCGACACGCCACGAGGTCGTGCTCGAAGCACCGCCCGGTGCCGGCAAGACCACCAGGGTGCCCCTCGCACTGCTGAATGAGCCCTGGCTGGGTGACCAGAAGATCCTGATGCTCGAGCCTCGGCGACTGGCTGCTCGGGCGGCTGCGGAACGTTTGGCGAGCGAACTCGGTGAAAAGGTTGGAGAGACTGTTGGCTACCGCATTCGTCTTGAAAGCAAGGTGGGCCCGCACACCCGAATCGAAGTAGTCACTGAGGGCATCCTGGCTCGCCGGCTTCAGGATGATCCTGCGCTGGATGGCGTGGGCGTGGTCATCTTCGATGAATATCACCTGCGAAACCTGGACTCCGATCTTGCACTGGCGCTGTGCGTGAGCGCTCGTGAGCTTCTGCGTGATGAGCCCCCACTGAAGTTGCTCCTGATGTCGGCAACGCTGGAAGGCGCTCGGCTCTCGAAAACGCTGAATGACGCACCAGTGATTACCAGTGAAGGGCGGATGTACCCCGTCTCCACGATCTGGGGAAGCCCATCTCTATCTGGACAGCATATCGACACGCGGGTGACGGACACCTGTTTGGTCGCCCTCAACGAGCAGCCGGGAAGCCTCTTGGTTTTTCTTCCAGGGCAGGCAGAGATCAGGCGGGTTGCCGAGTCCCTCAAGCAGCAACTGGGCAGCCGTCCGGACGTGATGGTGTGCCCTCTGTACGGTGACCTCGACCTGAATACACAGCGCGCAGCGATAGACCCGGCACCCGCGGGTTCTCGAAAAATCGTTCTGGCAACGAACATCGCCGAGACCAGCTTGACCATCGAAGGCGTCAGGGTGGTGGTGGACAGCGGTCTCGAGCGAGTGCCGAAGTTTGATCCTCGTAGTGGCATGACCAGGCTCGATACTCAGCGCATATCAAAAGCCAGTGCAACTCAGCGAGCGGGTCGTGCAGGGCGTCTGGAGCCGGGTGTCTGCTACCGCCTGTGGTCTGAGTCGCAACACGAGCAAATGGTGGGTTACAGCACTCCGGAAATCCTGCAGGCCGACTTGGCCGGCCTCGCGCTTCAGCTGGCACGGTGGGGGATGAAGCCAGATGAGATGACCTGGCTCGACCAGCCGCCTTCTGCCCCCTTCGCTCAAGCCCGAGACCTGCTCAAGCGCCTGGGCGCCCTGGATGACGCTGGACAGCTCTCGCCTCACGGATCGGCCATGAGCGAGCTTCCAGCGCATCCTCGTATCGCTCATCTGCTTATCAAGGGCAACTCGATGGGCTTGGATGATCTGGCCTGCAACATCGCGGCACTGTTGGGGGAGAAGGACATTCTGCGTGGAGCAGGCGCTGATCTTCATACCAGGTTGAGCGCATTGTCAGGCGAGGAGCATGCTCGTCGAGGCAGTGGCTCCTTCCAGCGGGTGAAGCAGTCCGCTCGGCAGTATCGATCCCTGATGCGTGGAAGGGCCTCCAGCCCCGTCAGCGAGGCCGACCACCCTCGATGGGTCGGTTGCCTCCTGGCGTTCGCGTACCCCGATCGACTTGGCCTGAAAAGGCGTGCAAGTGAAGCTGAGTATCGTCTTTCCAACGGGCGCGCCGCAGTCTTCTCAGAGCCGGATGCACTGACCAAGCATGAGTGGCTGGTGGTGGCTGATCTGGGGAGTAGGCAGGGCCAGCGTGAGGAGCGTATCTACCTGGCGAGTGACCTTGATCCGGCCCTGTTCGATGATGAGCTGGCCGACCTTGTGAGTTCAGTCGATGAGATCGATTGGGATGAGAGGGAAGGGGGGCTCAAGGCTGAGCGGCAGTTGAAGGTGGGACAGCTGGTCCTTGCCACGGCGCCTCTGCCAAGCGTGGACGAGCAAGCCCGTTTGCTCGCGCTGGTCAACCTGGTTCGACGCAAGGGTATCGAACTTCTGCCCTGGACCCCTGAGCTTCGCCAGTGGCAAGCGCGGATAGGGCTGCTGCGCCAACTGGATATCCAGAATGGCCAAGGCGATATCAGATGGCCTGATCTCAGCGATAGCCATCTTCTGGATACCCTTGAGGGATGGCTCGCGCCGTACCTGGGTAAGGTCACCAGGCTCAGTCACTTCAGCCAGCTGGATCTTTCTTCGATCGTCAGAAATCTACTGCCTTGGCCGCTTCCGCAGGAGTTGGAAACCCAGGCGCCCCAGGCGATCCAAGTGCCGTCTGGATCGAATATCGGCATCGATTATTTGCAGCATCCACCCGTCCTGGCCGTGAGGCTGCAGGAACTGTTTGGACTGGCCGAAACGCCTCGGATCGGGCATGGGAAACAGCCGCTGACCCTGCATCTCTTATCGCCGGCCCGAAGGCCCGTGCAGGTCACTCAAGATCTCGCCAGTTTCTGGCGCAATACCTATGCGCAGGTGAAGAAGGACCTCAAGGGTAGATACCCAAAGCACTTTTGGCCTGATGACCCCTTGGTGGCAGAGGCGACCGCTAGAGCCAAGCCCAGAAAGCCGTGAGTGTCCAAGTAATCCTCAGTTTGCGGCCAACTGGGTTCGCAATGTCGCCAGCAACGGGTTGCGCGGGTGTCGCGTAGCGGCCCCAATACGGCTGCTGACTGCTTCAACGATAAAAAGTTATCGACGCCCGTCGGGAATCTTGCTGTTGCATTTACATATGCTATTCTTGCGCCGCTGTGATCACCCCCCCTGTTACACAGTGTTGTCAAACTTGGAAGTTTGACCGTCATCGACGAGCCATGACGCCCTCTCAAGGACATGAAATGAAGTTGGCCCCGCCCTGTTCGCTGTCTATCTGCTGCACTTCAAAACGTACTCCGCATTTGACGGCTGTTTTGGCTATTGTCGTGCCTGGCCGTTGTCCTTCATGGCCTGGCCGGTTGTAAGTTCCAGCTCGGAACCATCCCCAAAAAACCTGCACCCTTGATCCAGCAACAGCTGTCACGCTGATGCTGTGGGTGCGCGCTTGTATCATTAATGGAAGATTGTAGGTATTGCATGGACACGCAACACGTTTTCACGTTGACAGACGCCGAAAGGATTCGCTTGGGTAAAGCCCTGAGTGACATTGCCTATGACCCCCACGGAAGCCTGCGCTACATTACCGACCTGCGGATAATGGCGCTGTCGATCATGCCGCGCCGTCTGATTGATGTACTGGCTGAGCAGCGGGCGTCGATCCGGCCGCGTCCCTATCTGGTATTCAAGAACCTGCCCACGGATGAGCAAGTGTTCAGTACCCCTGACCCCCAGATATTCTCGCCCGGCTCGAAAAGCCACTGGATCAGCGAAAACCTGATCATGACCTTCGCTTCGCTGGTCGGAGAGCCTTACTCGATCGATTTCGAAGGCTCCGACATCGTGAACAACCTGATTCCGACCAAAACCGCCAAACGTGAATACACGGGCCTGGGCTCTGAGGTCGAGCTGGATTTTCATATCGAGAATGCCGCCCTGCGGTTCATGGAAGATTTCAACTTCTCGCCTTTGGGCTTGCTGCTGACCGGCGTCCGCCATGACCCGCAAGGCCCCTTGACCCGGCTTGCCGATGCGCGTGCGGCGCTCAAGCGTCTTTCGCCCGAAGATGTTGAATGCCTGCGTGCCCCGGCGTTCCGGATCAAGGTGCCTTACCGCTGGCGTCGTGGCGAGATCATGCAAACCGAGCCGACTGCGCTGGTACGCGGTCATCTGGATCTTCCAGAGGTCAGTGCGGTGTTTTACCCGGATATGGTGGAGCCACTGACAGCCGCTGCGGCAACGGCGATGAGCAACTTCTATGCGGCGATCAAGGAAGTGTCTTTCGGTGTGGACATCACGCCCGGCAGCCTGGTCTATATCGACAATCGCTTTACCTTGCATTCACGCGACAAGTTCAGCGGCTCTTTCGACGAGGCCGGAAATCCCATGCGCTGGGTACAGCGCGTGTTCATTTCCCCCAACTTGTGGAACCACCGAAATCTGACGCAAGTGAAGTCGCGTGTTTTCCAGCCTGTGGATGCTGAAGCATGCTGAATACATTCTTGTCGATTCTGCCGATCTTTCTGTTGATCGTGGCCGGCTATCTGGCCAGGCATTATTTCCTGACGGACGAAGGGTTCTGGAAAACCGCGGACAAAGCGGTCTATTACCTGTTCTTCCCGTCGCTGCTGGTACTGGAAATCAGCCACGCCAATTTTGATGGCGGCGCGACGACCCACGCCCTCGTCGCGACGGTGGGCGGCACGCTGATAGTGGCGGCGGTCATCCTCATCGGCCAGTGCGTCGTCAATGTAAAGAACGATCTGTTCACGTCCATCTTTCAGGGCGGGGTGCGCTACAACTCCTATGTGTTCATCGCACTGTCGCAATCGTTGTTCGGCACTGAAGGTGTCGCACTCTCGGGGGTGTTCGTTGCTTACATGATCGTGCTGACCAATGTCATGAGTGTGCTGTTGATGAACCACTACGGCACCGGTGGCAAGAAATCGGTGGCCGGCAGCGTGCTCGCGCTGGCGAAGAATCCGTTGATCATCGCCGCCTTGCTGGGCGTCGTGCTTAACCTTGTAGGGGTTAGCATCAACGGCGCGATCAGGCAGTTCCTCGCTTATCTCGGCAATGCCGCAACGCCATTGAGCCTGATGTCGGTGGGCGGCGGGCTGGTGCTGAGCATGCACGTCAGCCGGACGATCGCCACGGCCTATGCCACGGCATTGAAACTGCTGCTGTTGCCCATCTGTACCTTCGTGCTGTTGAAGGCCCTGGGGGTGTCTGGTGTTTCAGCCAATATCGCCTTGTTGTATGCGGCCGTGCCGTGTGCCGGCAACGCTTATATCCTGGCGCGACAAATGGGCGGCGACACTGAAGCGATGGCCTCGATCATCACCTGGACAACACTGTTCTCGGTGGTCACGGTGACCGTGATCCTTGGCACTTTCCTGCTCTGATGGGCTGCGGCCGGTGCCTGTTCATTCCAGTCCTGTTGAAATGGCGAGTCGATGATGAATGTATTGATACCTGACGATTATCAAGGTGCGGCCGCAGCCATGCCCTGCTTGCAAATGATGGCGGAGCACAAGGTCACCTGCCTGGGCGACCTTACGCGGGAGAAGCAGCCCGATGCGATTCTGGCTCAGACCGAGTGCCTGGTCCTGATCAGGGAACGCACGCCGGTGGACAAGGCGCTGCTTGGGAAAATGCCGAACCTGCGGATGATCAGCCAGACCGGTCCGGCAGGGCGACATATCGATATGGAGGCCTGCACGGCTGCAGGGGTGGTGGTCATGGAAGGGACCGGCTCACCCCACGCGCCGGCCGAACTTGCCTGGTTGCTGATCATGAGCGGATTTCGGCGTCTTCATGAAGCGGTCACTGCGTTTCAGGACGGCCAATGGCAAGTCAATAGCGGTCGGGAGTTGCACGGCAGAACGCTGGGTATTCTCGGCTTCGGCAAGCTGGGTAAGCGGGTTGCCGGTTTTGCGCAGGCGTTCGGGATGCAGGTGCAGGTCTGGGGCAGCGAGCGGGCGAGGGCAGAGGCGATCGAGGCCGGTCATACGGCCTGCGAGACACGCGAAGCGTTCTTCGCCAGCAGCGATGTCATCACCCTGCACCTGCGACTGGCGGACCAGACACGCGGCGCCATCACGTTCGAGGATCTGTCGCGGATGAAGCCCGAGTCGATGCTGGTCAATACCAGCCGCGCCGAGCTGATCGCCCCCGGTGCCCTGGAGCGCGCGTTGCGCTTCGGCAGACCGGGTTATGCGGCCGTCGATGTGTACGAGTCGGAGCCCGTCTATCACCGGCAGCACCCATTGATGCAGTTGCCGAACGTGTTGTGTACCCCGCATCTGGGGTATGTCGCCGAACAGAGTTACGACGCGTACCTGCGCAGTGCCTTCGGCAACATTCTGCGGTTCCTGTCGGGCGATCACAGCATGGTGCTCAACCCTGGCGCCCTCAACCGACCAGGTTGATTTCATGCCCGGGCGCGGACTCAGGTCCTGCGCCCGCGGCAGCGGCTACAAGGTCATAGCGCGGCGGGCAACAGGAAGCGGGCAATCACCGGCAGATGATCGGAGATGCGCAGGGTGTCGTCCTGGCGTACCTGGGCCTCGACCCGCTTGATCCGCGGGCTGTGGAACAGGTAGTCGACGGTGCGATCCGGGCCGTTCAGGGCCGGGTCGTTGGGGTAGAGGGTCAGCCATTGGGCGCGGTCGATGCCACTGGCTTCGTTGTTGGTGGGGATCATCGGGTACTTGTCCCAGAGCGTGTGCAGCGCGCTGTCGGCGGAGTAGGGCGTGCGCTGCTCGGGGGCGAGCCGCTGGTACTGGCCCAGGGGCAGCAGGTTGAAGTCGCCGCCAATCAGCCAGGGCGTGCCGCGGGCCTCGAAGCGGTCGAGCATTTTCGCCACCGCTGTCACCTGGGCCTGCAAGGTGGCGTCGGTTTTCGTCGCGCGGTCCAGATGGGTGTTGAGCACCGCCACCTGGCCGCCGTCGCTCAAGGGCAGGTAACTCACCAGTACGGCGTTTTTCGGCTGGAACTGACGGCTGACGAGGTTCGCCTCGGGGATCGGCAATTGCAGGCGCTCGGCATGTTCGATGCGGTAGCGGCTGAGGGTCGCCAGTTGCCGGCCGACGCTGCCGAAAATATGCGGGGAAGGAACGAAATCGGCCTTCCAGTCGAAGGCCTGGGTGCTGCATGGGTAGAGGTCCGAGAGGCGTTCCTGCAGCAGCCTGAGCTGGTCCTGGTAGGCGCTGGCCTTGGCGCCGTTGTCCAGCTCCTGCACCAGCACGATGTCCGGCTGCTCGTCGCGAATCACCCGGGCCACTTCGTCCAGGCTGAAGGCCATGTCTTCCAGGGTCGGGCTTTCGTCCGGGCCCTGGGCCTGGTCATTCCAGAACACGTAGCGTTTACCCGCCAGGTACTGCACGTTCCAGGTCAGCACTTTCAGCGCCTGGCCCGGCACCAGGCTGGGCACCTTGCCGGTGCAGGCGACCGGCAGCGACTCCTTGGCGTCGGGACGCCAGGTCAGGCTGTAGACCAGGGCGGACAGCAGGCCTGCGCTGATCAGCAGGCCCAGCAGGATGAAGCGCAATAGACGGGGCATCGGGCTCGGCTTATGGCGTTGCGGGATTGAGCCCGAGCATAACCGAGAGCGGGGCCGCGGCCCAAGAGGCAGAGCGCGCGGCTTGCGGGTTCATTGCCGCTCGGGCGCGTCGCCGATCAGCATGAACAGGCGGAACACCACCACGCTGGTGAACAATTGCAGGAAGCTGTGGGCGCTTTCGATCGCCAGCGACAGCAGCGGGCTCGGCTCGGGGTACGCCGCCAGGCTGGCGCCCTTGAGCACCCACAGCGGCGCCATCACGGCCAGGATGCACACCAGGATCCGCAGGAAATGCCCGCGGGTCAGGCGGAAGCTTTCCTTGATCGCGGCCAGGGGTTGCAGGCCCTTGAGCACCAGCAGGTATTCGGCAAAGGCCAGGGTGACCATCAGCCACAGGCCGGGCAGGAAATACAGCGACAGGCCCAGCAGGATCAGCAGGGTGTTGATGGCGGTCAGCAGGGCGAAGCGCGGCCACAGGCTGACGGTCGCGGCGAGCAGGTCGCGCGCTAATGGCGATTCGCCACGGCTGCGTGCATCGAGAAACAGGATCAGCACGCCGGTGTACAGCGGGTAGATCAGCAGGCCGACGATCACGCTGTAGCCGGGAAAGGCATCGGGGCCCAGCGAGCCATCCACCGCCTGCTGTAGCAGCGCTTCGAGGACCACCAGCGGCAGGCACAGCTGGACGATGCGCCCCAGGTTGCGCTGGCAGAAATACAGGGAGTCGCGCAGAACGGTTAACGGATTCATCAGTGGTTATCGCAGATCACAAAAAAGCGGTTGGACACTTTAACCGATGCAGCCCCGGGGCGAGCAAACGTAAACGTTAGGTAAAGGCCATTGAAAGCTCGTCGGGCAGCCCCATTACTGCTTGCACCCTGTGCATCACGCCCAGGGCCCCGTTTTCTACCGGCAATCTAAAGAGGTCGCCATGAACAGCGAAGAGCAAACCCTGATCGATGGACTGTTTTCACGGTTGCAGCAAGCCGAGAAGGATTCAGCCCCGCGCGACGCCCAGGCCGAGGCGCGGATCAAGGAGCATCTGACCGGACAGCCTGGCGCCGGGTATTTCATGACCCAGGCGATCCTGGTGCAAGAGGCGGCGCTCAAGAGCCTTGACGAACAGAACAAGCAACTCGCCCAGCAGCTCCAGCAAGCACAGGCGGAACTGCAACAGGCCAGGTCCCAGGCCGCGGCGCCGGCGCCCAGCGGCGGTGGATTCCTTTCGAGCATCTTCGGCGGCAGCTCCCGCGATCCGCAGCCGGCGCAAAGCGCTCCGGCGTCCTCCGGCGGCTGGCGCGAACCGGCGCGGCCGGCGTTCAACTCGCAGCCGCAGCCGCCAGGCTACCCGCAACAAAGTTATCCACAGCAGGGGGCTCCCCAGCAGAACTACGCCGCGCCCCAGCCGCAGGCTCCCGCGGGCAGCAGTTTCCTCGGCGGCGCGCTGAAAACCGCGGCCGGCGTGGCCGGCGGCGTGATGCTGGCGCAAGGCCTGAGCAGCTTGTTCCACGGCAATCAGCAGCCGCAGGAAATCGTCGAGGTGATCAAGGAAGAACCGGCGCCGGCCAGCGACAACTCGGGCGGCTGGGGCAACGACGATCAGCGCATGGCCAACAACGACGCCTGGGGTAACAGCGACCAGGGCGGCTTCAGCGATGCCGACTATGGCAACGACGACAGCTCGTTCTTCTCCGACGACGATTCCTTCGTCTGACCCGCCGCCGGTCCGCAACGCCATGGTGTTGCGGACCGATTATTCGCGGAACCGTCCTTCTGGCTGGCATACTGGGCGACTTTTCGGGGGCTGAGCCCCGGCCCAGTTCGCGCGCGTGAGCGCCATGAGGATAAGCGGTGAAAAAAATCGCTGTGTTCGCCGATGTCCAGAACCTCTATTACACCGTGCGTCAGGCCTATGGCTGTCACTTCAACTACGCCGCCTTGTGGGCCGACATCAGCAAGCAGGGGCAGATCGTCGAGGCCTATGCCTATGCGATCGACCGCGGCGACAGCAAGCAACAGCAGTTCCAGCAGATCCTGCGCAACCTGGGCTTCACGGTAAAACTCAAGCCCTATATCCAGCGCAGCGACGGTTCGGCCAAGGGCGACTGGGACGTGGGTATCACCATCGACATCATGGACGCCGCCGATCACGTCGACGAAGTGGTGCTGGCTTCCGGCGACGGCGATTTCGACCTGTTGCTCGAGCGCATCATCGGCAAGCATGGGGTCGAAGCGGTGGCTTATGGCGTGCCGGGGCTGACCGCCAATTCGCTGATTCGCGCGGCCACGCGCTACGTGCCGATCGAGGGCGCGTTGCTGCTCAAGAGCTGAATTGATTATTTTTTGTACGGAGCTGGACAGGTTTGGAACGCATCGCAGTCATCGACTTTGAAACCACCGGGATCTCCCCGAGCAGCAGTTGCCGGGCCACGGAAATCGCCGTGGTGATCCTTGAACAGGGGCACATCGTCGAGCGTTACCAGAGCCTGATGAATGCCGGCGTGCGGGTGCCGGCGTTCATCGAACAACTGACCGGCATCAGCAACGCCATGTTGCGCAGCGCGCCGCCGGCCGAGCAGGTGATGAACGAGGTCAACGAATTCGTCGGCACCACGCCGCTGCTGGCGCACAACGCCGCGTTCGACCAGAAGTTCTGGGATTTCGAGCTGGGCCGGATCAAACGCACCCGCTTGCAGAACTTCGCCTGTTCGCTGTTGCTGGCGCGCCGGTTGATGCCGGCGGCGCCCAATCACAAGCTCGGCACCCTCACCGCGTTCGCCCGCCTGCCCCATACCGGCCAGGCCCACCGGGCCATGGCCGACGCGGAAATGGCCGCCAACCTCACCGCGCACCTGGCGTTGGAGCTGCAACAGAAACACGGGTTGCGCGAGCTGTCCCACGACTTCCTGTGCAAGTTGCAAAAGGTCCCGGCGGCGAAGATCGGCGAACACCTCAAGCGCCATCGCAGCATCTAGGTTCAGTTGCCGTTCTTGCTGTCCAGGTGCCCCAGCGGCACACGTTGTTCGATGGCGCTGGAGAGCACGATCGAGGTCTTGCTGAAACCGAACTGGGCGACGCGGTCGATCAACGCTTCCAGCTCGGGCATCGAGCCGACGGCGGCGCGCATGATCACGCAGGGGTCGCCGGTGACCCGGTGGCATTCGGTCAACTGCGGGATCCGGCTCAGTTCGTCGTAGGTTTTCTGGTTGCCGTGCTGGGCCAGGCGCAGTTCGATCACGCACTGGATCGGCAGGCCGAGCTTGGCCAGGTCGACCTTGGCCCGGTAGCCGGTAATGACCCCGCTGGCTTCCAGTTTGGCCACCCGCTCGGCCACCGCCGGGGCGGAAAGATTCACCTTGCGCGCCAGTTCGGCGTAGCTCTCCCGGCCATTTTCCAGCAGGGCGGCGAGGAGCATGCGGTCATATTTATCCATGATAAGGCTTCCATAGCTCATGACTTACGAAAGCATTGTTTATAGCCAGGATCTCCATGTTTTGAAAAGTGTACCGGCGCTATAAACAGGTTTTGTAACTTAAAATCCGGTCAGCGGGTTTCTAGAATAACCCTCTCCCTTGCCTTGCCTTCGAGCTGCCCATGTCTGGCCTACGCCGTTTTCCCCTGCCTTTGATTGCCGCTTTTTTTGCGCTGTACGTGATCTGGGGATCGACCTACCTGGTGATCCGGATCGGGGTCGAGTACTGGCCGCCGCTGATGCTCGGCGGTATCCGTTTCGTCATCGCCGGTACCTTGATGTACGGCTTTTTGCGCTGGCGCGGGGTGCCGGCCCCGACCTGGGCGCAATGGAAGGCGGCCGGGATCATCGGCATCCTGCTGCTGACCTTCGGCAACGGCGCGGTCAGCGTCGCCGAACACATGGGCGTGGCCTCCGGGGTGGCGGCGCTGGCGGTGGCCACGGTGCCGCTGTTCACGTTGCTGTGCGGCTACTTCTGGGGCACTCGCAACACTCGCCTGGAATGGGCCGGGATCGTCCTCGGGCTGATCGGCATCGCCATGCTCAACTTGGGGTCCAACCTGCAATCGAGCCCGGCGGGCGCGGCCCTGCTGCTGTTCGCGGCGGCGGCCTGGGCCTTCGGTTCGGTGTGGAGCAAGCACTTGCCGTTGCCGCAGGGCGCCATGGCCAGCGCGGTCGAGATGCTGGTGGGTGGCGTGGTGTTGCTGATCGGCAGTTGGCTGAGCGGCGAGCAGCTGGCCGCGATCCCGCCCCTGGAAGGCTGGGCGGCCCTGGCGTACCTGATCGGCTTCGGCTCGATCATCGCCTTCAATTCCTACATGTACCTGCTCAAACACGTGCGCCCGGCGGCGGCCACCAGCTATGCCTATGTCAATCCGGCGGTGGCGGTGCTGCTGGGAATCGTGTTCGTCGGCGAGACCATCGGCCTGGCGGAAGCCCTGGCGATGGTGGTGATCATCAGTGCCGTGGTGCTGATCGGCCTGCCGCAGTGGCGTCGGCCGAAAGCCAAGGCGCTGGCGGAAGAAACGACCGCCTAAGGCCGGCGGTCGCGATGGTTCGAACGTCCGCACGAGCGCGCCGCGCTCGTGCGCAGGGCCTCAGTTGCAGGCGCCGTCGTCGCGCCAGACCTTGCCGCTGCCTTCGCCGCCGGTGTACGCCGGGTTGCCGGGTTCGTTGCCCTGGGTCCACCAGCGGGCGCTATAGAAGTGGCCGTTGTGGCTGACCTTGTTGCCGGTCACGTAGGCCTTCTGCGCCGTCCACTGGCCTTGGCAGACGCCGGGTTGCCCGCCGCCCTCGGCGCTGACCTGGACCTCGTGCTGGCTGACCACGCTGTGATGGCCGTTGCTCAGTTCGAGGCTGAAACGGTAGCGGGTGTCCTTGTCGCGCTTCGGCGCAACGAACGTCAGCTGCGGCCCGTTGGCCTGGAAGCTCAGGCTCGGGGTGACGCTCCAGCGGTACTCTAGCGGCAGGCCCGCGGGGTCGGCGGAACCCGAGGCGTCGAGCCGCACCGGGTCGCCGGCCTTGGCCTGGGAGACGCCGCTGATGTTCGCCACCGGCGGTTCGACCGGGGCGTCGCCGTCGCATGGGCCGAGGTCTTTCCAGACCTTGCCGCTGCCGTCGGCGCCGGTGAAGGCCGGGTTGCCCGGCTCGCTGCCCTGGACCCACCAGCGGGCCAGGTACTGACGGCCCTTGTGCTGCACTTCCTGGTTCCCCGAATAGGCTTTGCCGGCTTCCCACTGCGGCTTGCAACTGGCTGCGTTGTCGCTGGCCTTGACCAGTACCTCGTGGCTGGCGCTGCTGCTCTGCTTGCCGTTGCTCAAGTTCAAGGTGAAGCGGTAGCGGGTATCGCTGCTCAACCGCGGGGCGACAAAGCTCAGGCGTGGGCCGTCGAAGACGAAGTCCAGGGCCGGCGAGGCTTCCCAGGCGAAATCCAGGGCATGGCCTTGCGGGTCGCTTGAGGCCGAGGCATCGAGCAGCACCTGCTGGCCGGCTTCGGCCTCGTGCTTGCCGCTGATGACCGCCACCGGCGGCAAGGCGCTTTCGATGGGCTTGAGCGACGCCGACTTGACCTCGTTGTCGGCGCTGAACTCGCCGTCGGCCAGCAGCGTCCATGGACCGTCCGGGCCGGCGCCGCCATACACCTGGTACGCCTTGATGTTGCCGCTGGTGCCCTGGTCCTGGCGCGGCAGGTAATGCAGCTGGGAGAAGCTGTTCTCGCTGCCCAGGTCGATCACCAGTTGGTGGGGATAACCGACGCCGTTCGCCGAAGCCCAGAAGGACTTGGGGTTGCCGTCGATGACGTTGCTGCCGGGCGAGCCGGCCAGGCTGCTGCTGGCGGAATGGATGCGCCAGCCGCGCGGCAGGGACTTGCCGCGGGCGTCGGCCAGGTGCAGCTCGGCGATGCTCGCGCCTTCCTTGCCGTCCACCGAAGAGTTGGCCACCAGGCGCACATAGCGGGCCTTGACGGTCTCGTCCTGGGCGGCGAAGGCGTGGCCCTCGACCACCATGCCGTCCACGCTCTTGTTGGTTTGCACGCGCAGCGCCAGGTACCAGCGACCGGCCTGGGGATCGTCGACCGCCAAGGCCACGCCATTGTTTTCCAGCGAGCGGTAGTCATAGTCGCTGGTGCTTGGCTGGCTGCCGCGCTTGAGCAGCAACTGGACCTTGCTCGCCGATTCGTTCTGCGGCCCCTGGGTCACGCTGAACACCAGGCGCCGGGTGCCGGCGGGCACGTCCAGCGGGAAGTAGCGCACTTCGTTCTTGGCCAGGTTGACGTTTTCCTGCAACAGCTGGGTGCCTTGCTCGTCGGCCAAGGGCACCACGGCCGGGGCGTAGGCCGAGATCTTCGCCGCGTTTTCGCGCCAGACCCGGGCCATGTTGGCGGTTTGCGCATCGCCCAGCGGTACGCCGCGGGAGTCCTTGACGTCGGGGTTGGAATAGAAGGGTACCTGGTTGCCGCAGAGGATGGTGCCGACCCGGCCGTTGTTGTAGCCGAAGCGGTAGCTCTTGCCGTCCGAGCAGTGGCTGCCACCGATGTTATGCGCCACTTCGTGGCGGAATACGGTCGGGCCGTTGATGTAGTTGATCGAGTAGCGGCCATTGGTGTACGCCCAGCCGACCGCGGTGTCCTGGCCGGGGACGCCGCGCACGAAGCTGGCCACAAGGTCTGGGCTGTACTGTTTGATGCCGTTGGCGAACAGGGTGCCGAGCTGGGCCAGGTTGCCGCCGGTGATCGCCAGGTCATCGCGGACCACCTGGGTGCCGACCAGGCGCACGCGCACGCCTTCGATCAGCGACTGTTTCACGGAGCGGTTGACCGCCGCGACCTGGGCCAGGGCATAGGCTTCGGGGTCGCCGATGAATTCCGCGGATTTATCCGAGAAGCCGGCCAGCAGGTCGATGACGATCTCCCCGGCAGCGTTGCGGTCCAGCTGGTAGCTGCGCTGGCCCGTGCGCGTTTCGAGCAGGTTGGCGACTGCCTGGCTCGGAGCTTCCAAAGCGTCCGGGGCATGGGTGGGGCGCTGGGGACCGTCGAAACGCAGCAGCGTCTGCTGGCCGTCGGCGTGGCCGCGGATGATCGCGTTGGCTTGCGGCAACAGGGCGACGAAGCTGCCGTCGGGACGGCTGGCGACGATCATTTCGTCCTCTGCCGGCTGGCTGCGGCTGAGGCTTTTGCCGATCAGGACCTTGAGGTCCTTGTAGCGGTCGCCCGCGGCCGGCACGACCGCGCGGATGCTCAGGCCGGTTTCCTGGCGCAGGCGCTCGGTGCCGACCTCGGCGGTGCTGCGGGCGCCCGGGGCGAGGGCCTGCAGGTTGATGAAGGGGCCGCTCTGGGCGGCCGCTGGCTGAGAGCGAGTCTCTTGGGCCACGAGCTCGCCGCTCAGGGGCAGCAGCACGGCCGCCGCGAGGCTGGAGCAGTAAAGGCGATGGGCGCGGGAAAACGCGTTCAATCCGAAGCGAGGCATAACCATTCCTGAAACCGCACGGACGCGCTCCAGCCGATCGGATCGACAGAGTGCCTGTGCGGGTATGTGATGAATAAGGAGGTGTGCCGGCGGCCGGGATCATAGGCGGTGGGTCGGTGCCCTGTACATTGACCCGGCGGCTTTTCGTACCCGTCCGATGCGCTTGGCGTACGGGGGTACAAAAACGCCGGGCGTGGCCCGGCGTTCCTGGTTCCAGACGGTCGTGCTCAGTCCGGGTAGAACACCATCACCAGCGGTACCAGCGCGACGACGATGGCCAGCATGAACAGCAGGCTGATCCCGGCCACGCGCCACAACGAGAAGAATGGCCCCTTGCTGAGTTTGTGTTCGATGACGACCGAGCCGAAGAGCTGGCGTGCGTAAGTGTTCATCGCAAAAATCGGCGGCAGGACAAAGACCACGGTCGGAACGCTTTCCGGCAACACCGCGCCCAGCACCATCATCAGGACGAATACGCCGACACCGATGTACCAGGCCTTCTTCACTTCGCTTTCGCGGCCCAGGGCCTTGAGGTTGCTGGCGATCATGTAGGAGCCTGCCAGAGACGTGCCGAGGAAGGTGGCGAGGCCGACGGCGTTGATGCTGTACAGGTGCAATGACGCGCTTGCCGCAGCCGGGGTCTGCAATTCGGCGGCCGGTGTCTGGAAGGGGTTGGGGGTATCCATACGGGTCAGGCTCCTGAGTCTTGAACGGGGTGACAGGGACAAAAGGGGCTGAATTGTCCCCCGGCGCTTCAAGGTGCGTCCACCGGCATTATCCGCGCCGGCTGCCTGTCGCCCCGCGATGATGGCAGGCAAGGCGGCTCGTGCGCCGAAAGAAACCCGCCTGAATTAGGGTAAACTGCCGCCCATTGCACACCCGCGCTGACCCTTTCCCTACGGTACCCCCATGACATTCGCCACTCTTGGCCTGATCGAACCCTTGCTGCGAGCCCTCGAAACGCTGGGCTACCAGACCCCGACACCGGTGCAGGCGCAAGCCATTCCGGCGGTGCTGGCCGGTCGCGACCTGATGGCCGCGGCCCAGACCGGCACCGGCAAGACCGCCGGCTTCGCCTTGCCGCTCCTGCAACTGTTGGCCATGGAAGGGCCGAAGGTCGCAGCCAACTCGGTGCGGGCGTTGATCCTGGTGCCGACTCGCGAACTGGCCGAGCAGGTGCACGAAGCAGTGCGCCAGTATGCCGAACACCTGCCATTGCGCACTTACGCGGTGTACGGCGGCGTCAGCATCAACCCGCAGATGATGAAGCTGCGCGGCGGCATCGACCTGTTGGTGGCCACCCCCGGCCGTTTGCTCGACCTGTTCCGCCAGAACGCGCTGAAGTTCAACCAGTTGCAGACCCTGGTGCTGGACGAGGCCGACCGCATGCTCGACCTGGGGTTCTCCGAGGAACTGGCGAACATTTACCGCGCGCTGCCGAAGAAGCGCCAGACCCTGCTGTTCTCCGCGACCTTCTCCGACGACATCCGCCTGCTGGCCGGACAGATGCTCAACGATCCGCTGAGCATCGAAGTCAGCCCGCGCAACGTCGCTGCCAATACCGTCAAGCAATGGGTGGTGACGGTGGACAAGAAGCGCAAGCCGGAACTGTTCAGCCATCTGCTGCGCAAGAACCGCTGGAAGCAGGTGCTGGTGTTCGCCAAGACCCGCAATGGCGTCGACGCACTGGTGGAGCGGCTGCAGGGCCAGGGCGTGAACGCCGACGGTATTCACGGCGACAAGCCCCAGGCCACGCGCCAGCGCGCCCTGGACCGGTTCAAGGCCAGCGAGATCCAGATCCTGGTGGCCACCGACGTGGCGGCCCGCGGCCTGGACATCGAGGACCTGCCGTTGGTGGTCAACTTCGACCTGCCGATCGTCGCCGAGGATTACATCCACCGCATCGGCCGTACCGGCCGGGCCGGCTCCACCGGCGAGGCGATCTCGCTGGTCTGCGCCGACGAGGTGAACCTGCTGTCGGCCATCGAGATGCTGACCCGCCAGACCCTCGCGCGCCATGACGAGCCGGACTTCATCCCGGACCACCGCGTGCCGGAAACCGACGCCAGCGGCCAGGTGCTCAAGAAACCGAAAAAACCGAAGAAGCCCAAGACGTCCGGCGGTGGCGGCAAGCGCAACCTGGGCAAGTGGGTAGACAGCGGCGAAGTGGCCGAGGCCCCGGCGGTGAAACCGGTGCGCAAAGTGCCGGCGTTCAACACCGGCCCGCGCAAGCGCAAGCCGTAACACCGGCAAGGGAGCGGCCAACACCGCCCCTGTAGCCGCTGGCGCAGCCTGCGAACGGCTGCGCAGCAGCCGCCAAACCGAACGACCCGGTTTCTCCAGGAGAACCGGGTCGTTTGCTTTTACGAGGACTGCGTCCTCGTGCGCAGGCTGCGCCAGCGGCTACAGGGGGCGCGGTGGGTTCAGGCCTGGCGTTGCAACCACTCGAGCATGCCCAGCCCTGCCACACGCCCGCTGGCGAAGCAGGCGGTGAGCAGGTAGCCGCCGGTCGGGGCTTCCCAGTCGAGCATCTCTCCGGCGCAGAACACCCCGGGCAACTGCTTGAGCATCAAGCGTTGATCCAGCGCCTCGAAGGTCACGCCGCCCGCGCTGCTGATGGCTTCGTCCAGTGGCCGGGTGTTCACCAGGGTCAAGGGCAAGGCCTTGATCGCCGCGGCCAGCAGGGCCGGCTCGGCGAAGCATTCGGCGCCGGTCAGTTCGCGCAACAGCGCGGCTTTCACTCCGTCGATGCCCAACTGGCTGTGCAGATGCTTGGCCATGGAGCGCGAACCCCGGGGCTTGCTCAGGGCAGCCTGGATCTTGTCGCGCGGCCTGCCCGGCAACAGGTCGATATGCACGGTGGCCGAGCCGTGGCGGTTGATTGCTTCCCGAATCGGCGCCGACAGTGCGTAAACCAGGCTGCCTTCGATGCCGGTGGCGGTGATTACGCATTCGCCCAGGCGCGGCGTGTCGTCGTTCAGGCCGATGGCCACGTTCTTCAACGGGGCGCCGGCGAACTTGCTGCGCAACAGGTCGCTCCAGCCTTGTACCTCGAACCCGCAATTGCTCGGTTGCAGCGGCGCCAGGGGGATGCCGCGCTGTT
Organism: Pseudomonas chlororaphis; assembly: GCF_001921865.1. Taxonomy (GTDB): domain Bacteria; phylum Pseudomonadota; class Gammaproteobacteria; order Pseudomonadales; family Pseudomonadaceae; genus Aquipseudomonas; species Aquipseudomonas chlororaphis_D. The sequence continues at coordinate 593,160 of NZ_MSCT01000020.1, read as the reverse complement.
CCAGCTCCAGCATCCAGGCGCCGTCCGAACCCAGGCGGGCCCAGCTGCCGCCGCCCAGGGCCAGCAACAGGGCGTCGGGGCGAAGCGCTGTTTCGCCTTCGGGGCTGGCGATGCGCAGGCTGCCGTCGGCGCTCCAGCCGAGCCAGCGATGGCGGGTGTGGATAACCACGCCGGCATCGCGCAGGCGCTTGAGCCAGGCGCGCAGCAGCGGCGCGGCTTTCATGTCGGTGGGGAACACCCGGCCCGAGCTGCCGACGAAGGTGTCGATGCCCAGGCCGTGGATCCATTGGCACAAGGCCTCGCTGCCAAACTCGCGCAACAGCGGGGCAATCTGCGGCGCCCGTTCGGCATAACGCGAGACAAACGCCGGGTAGGCCTCGGAATGGGTGATGTTCATCCCGCCGACCCCGGCCAGCAGGAACTTGCGGCCGACCGACGGCATGCCGTCGTAGAGGTCGACCCGCACGCCCGCCAGGCTCAGCACCTCGGCCGCCATCAAACCGGCGGGGCCGCCACCGATAATGGCGACTTGATGGGGAAGGGCGGGGCTGGATAAGGTCATGGCAAACGGCGGCGTGGCGGAATAAGCCGCGCATTCTACCCGAGGCCCGCGCCGTGCGACGGTTTTGCAGGTCATACGGTGTCTGGTCGAAAAGTGATCAGCCTCTTGCAGGCCCCGCAGAATGTGGCGTGCAACGGCTTTCCCGCAGGTTATCCACAAGCGGTTCCACAGAGATTGGGGGTAAGGCGCCCAGCGTTCAGTGACACCCTGATGACAAGCCAGGCCCCATTTCCTGTAACCGCTGCCGCAGGCTGCGCAAGGTCCGCAGGACCTCCGGCGATGACAAAAACGCCGCACCCATACCGGTCGTTCGCAGTCTTCGGCAGCTGCCACATGGCGCTGATCAAAAAATAATCGGTACCTTGCGGGCCATATAAACCGTGGCGTGCAACGGCTTTCCCGCAGGTTATCCACAAGCGGTTCCACAGAGATTGGGGGTAAGGCGCCCAGCGTTCAGTGACACCCTGATGACAAGCCAGGCCCCATTTCCTGTAACCGCTGCCGCAGGCTGCGCAAGGTCCGCAGGACCTCCGGCGATGACAAAAACGCCGCACCCATACCGGTCGTTCGCAGTCTTCGGCAGCTGCCACATGGCGCTGATCAAAAAATAATCGGTACCTTGCGGGCCATATAAACCGTGGCGTGCAGCGGCTTTCCCGCAGGTTATCCACAAGCGGCTCCACAGAGATTGGGGGTAAGGCACCCACGTTTCAGTGACGCCCTGATGACAGACCGGACCCCGTTTCCTGTAGCCGCTGCCGCAGGCTGCGCAAGGTCCGCAGGACCTCCGGCGATGGCAAAAACGCCGCACCCATACCGGTCGTTCGCAGTCTTCGGCAGCCGCCACATGGCGCTGATCAAAAAATAATCGGTACCTTGCGGGCCATATAAACCGTGGCGTGCAACGGCTTTCCCGCAGGTTATCCACAAGCGGCTCCACAGAGATTGGGGGTAAGCCACCCACGTTTCAGTGACGCCCTGATGACAGACCGGACCCCGTTTCCTGTAGCCGCTGCCGCAGGCTGCGCAAGGTCCGCAGTACCTCCGGCGATGGCAAAAATGCCGCCCCCCATACCGGTCGTTCGCAGCCTTCGGCAGCCGCCATAGGGCACTGATCAAAAAACAATCAGCGCCTTACGAGCTATATAAGCCGTGGCGTGCAGCAGCTTTCCCGCAGGTTATCCACAGGCGGCTCCACAGAGATTGGGGGTAAGGCACCCAGGTTTCAGTGACACCCTGATGACGTCCACACCCGTTGTGCGCTGTGGTGGAGGATGCCATGGCGCCGGGCCAGGGCCTGGCGGTCCTTGCTGTAGCCGCCGCCGATCACCCCGAGCACCGGAATGTCGCGGCCCAGGCAGTGGCGCATCACGTGTTCGTCGCGGGCGGCGACGCCCTGGTCGGTGAGTTTCAGGTAACCCAGGGCATCGTCCTGGTGCACGTCCACGCCGGCGTCGTACAGCACCAGGTCAGGCTGGTAGAGCGGCAGCAGGTAATTGAGGGCGTCGTCGACCACTTTCAGGTAGTCGGCGTCGCCCATGCCCATCGGCAGGGGGATGTCCCAGTCGCTGGTGGCCTTGCGCGCCGGGAAGTTTTTTTCGCAGTGCAGCGAGACGGTCACGGCGTCGGGGGTATGTTCGAGAATCCGCGCGGTGCCGTCGCCCTGATGCACGTCGCAGTCGAAGATCAGCACCCGGCCGACCCGACCGGCCTCCAGCAGGTAACGGCTGATCACCGCCAGGTCGTTGAAGATACAGAAGCCCGCCGGGTGGTCGTAATGAGCGTGGTGGGTGCCGCCGGCCAGGTGGCAGGCCAAGCCATGCTCCAGGGCCTGCTCGGCGGCCAGCAGCGAGCCGCCGACCGCGCGCACGGTGCGCCGGGCCAGGGCTTCGTTCCAGGGCAGGCCGAGGCGCCGCTGGTCCTCGCGGGACAACTCGCCCGCCATATAACGCTCGATGTACCCGGGGTCGTGGGCCAGGGCGAGGATCTCCGTGGGGCACAGTTGCGGGCGGAGCAGGTCGGCATCGTGGGTCAGGCCGCTGTCCACCAGGTGGTCGCGCAACAGGCGGAACTTGTCCATGGGGAAGCGGTGCTCCGCCGGGAACTCGGGGCTGTAGTCGTCGTGGTAGATCAGCGGCAGTGGCATGGCAATTTCATGTAGGAATCCGAAAAGGATCCTACCAGCGATGTAGACTGGCACGCATGGAAATGGAGGGGACGATGGAGCCGATACTGCAACTCGAGAGCGCTCGACTGCTGTTGCGCCAGTGGCGCGACGAGGATTTGCCGGCGTTCGCGCAGATGTGCGCCGACCCGCAGGTCATGCGTTACTTTCCGGCGCCCCTGAGCCGCCTGGAAAGCGCGGCGCTGATCGGGCGGATTCGCGGGCATTTCGCCGAGCACGGCTTTGGCCTGTGGGCGCTGGAGCGCAAGGACACCGGCGCCTTTATCGGCTTTACCGGGCTGGGCACGGTGGGCTTCGAGGCGCCTTTTACCCCGGCGGTGGAAATCGGCTGGCGCCTGGCGCGCGAGCACTGGGGCCTGGGCTATGCCAGCGAAGCGGCCTGGACCGCGCTGCGCTGCGGTTTCGATCGGCTGGCACTGCAGGAAATCGTCGCCTTCACCACCGCCGGCAACCTGCCGTCGCAGAAGGTCATGCAAGCCATCGGCATGCAACACGACCCGGATGACGATTTTCAACACCCGAAGCTCGGCAGCGAGCATCCACTGCGTCATCATGTGCTGTATCGCATCAACCGCGAACAATGGTTGGAAACCTTGCATGGATAGCAGGCCGGGGGCATCTGGAATGGGCCCGTTGCGTGAATCTGATTGAATCGACCGCGCCAGCCATGACTGCGCGGCATTGCTCTGTGTGAGGAGAGTCTGAATGAGCCAAGTGTTGGATGATCTGGTCGACCTGTTGACCCTGGAACCGATCGAGGAAAACCTGTTTCGCGGTCGCAGCCAGGACCTGGGCTTCCGTCAGCTGTTTGGCGGCCAGGTGTTGGGCCAGTCCCTGTCCGCGGCCAGCCAGACGGTCGAAGACGCCCGCCATGTGCATTCGCTGCACGGTTATTTCCTGCGTCCGGGCGACGCCGCGCTGCCGGTGGTGTACCAGGTCGACCGGGTACGCGACGGCGGCAGTTTCAGTACTCGCCGGGTGACGGCGATCCAGAAGGGCAACCCGATCTTCACCTGCAGCGCCTCGTTCCAGTATGACGAGGAAGGTTTCGAGCACCAGAACGCCATGCCCCAGGTGGTCGGCCCGGAAAACCTGCCGTCGGAACTGGAGATCACCCAGCAGCGCGCGCACCTGATCCCTGAGCACATGCGCGAAAAGCTGTTGTGCCCCAAGCCGATCGAAGTGCGCCCGGTGACTGAGAAGGACCCCTACAACCCGCAGCCGGCGGACCCGGTCAAGTACGTCTGGTTCCGCGCCGACGGCAGCCTGCCGGACCTGCCCGCGCTGCACAAATACCTGCTGGCCTACGCCTCGGACTTCGGTCTGCTGACCACCTCGCTGCTGCCCCACGGCAAGTCGGTGTGGCAGAAAGACATGCAGGTCGCCAGCCTCGATCACGCCCTGTGGTTCCATGCCGACCTGCGCGCCGACGACTGGCTGCTGTACGCCATGGACAGCCCGTGGGCCGGCAATTCCCGCGGTTTCTCCCGCGGCAGCGTGTTCAACCGCGCCGGCCAATTGGTGGCCTCGGTGACCCAGGAAGGCCTGATCCGCCATCGCAAGGACTGGGCATGAGCCTGGCCGAGGTTCGTCACTGGGTATTCGACATGGACGGCACCCTGACAGTGGCCGTGCATGATTTCGCGGCCATCCGCGAAGCGCTGGCGATCCCGCCGGAACACGACATCCTCACCCACCTGGCGGCCTTGCCCGCCGCCGAAGCCGCGGCGAAACACGCCTGGCTGCTGGAGCACGAGCGCGACCTGGCCCTGGGTTCGCGCCCGGCGCCGGGCGCGGTGGAGCTGGTGCGCGAGCTGGCGGCGCGGGGCTATCGCCTGGGGATCCTGACCCGCAATGCGCGGGAGCTGGCCCATGTCACCCTGGAAGCCATCGGCCTGGCCGACTGCTTTGCCGTCGACGACGTACTGGGGCGCGACGAGGCGCCGCCCAAGCCTCATCCCGGCGGTCTGCTGAAACTGGCCGCGGCCTGGGGCGTGGCGCCTGGGGAGATGGTCATGGTCGGCGACTACCGCTTCGACCTCGACTGCGGTCGTGCGGCGGGCACCCACACGGTGCTGGTGAACCTGCCGGATAACCCCTGGCCGGAGCTGACCGACTGGCATGCCGAGGATTGCGGCGCGCTGCAAAGAATGTTGGCGGCTTGAAAGCCATCGCGAGCAAGCCCGCTCCTGCAGACCTTTGCATTCCCCTGCAGGAGCGAGCTTGCTCGCGATAGCGTCCTACCCAACGTACTTACTGGCCGAACAGCGCCTTCTGCCCTTCGGGCGAGGTGAACATCTTGTCGCCGTCATGCCCGACCCCGGGCACTTCGATCAATTGTTGCTGCAACCCCTGGGGATGGCGCTGCTTCAGGTAGTCGAAGAAGTTGTGCCCGCGCACCAGCCGGTAGGCGCCCTGGGCTTCGGCGGCGCAGCTGGTGTCCAGCGCCGGGTGGTGCGGGTCGGTGTCCTGCTTGCCCAGCAGGTAGGTGATATCGCGCTTGATGTAGCTCTGCTCCAGTTGCTGCGGGGTCTGGCCGGCGGCATAGGCGGGCAGCTTGAGCAGGCCGTATTTCCAGTTGTTGAAACCGGGGCAGGCGCCGGCATCGACCTTCACCGGGCGCTGCTCGTCGAAGTAGGCATAGGACGACGGGTTGGCGATCACGTAGCGCAACGCGATGCCGTCGTCCTCCAGGGTCGGATGGTGCTGGCCGAGCAGGGCGAAGCGCTGCACCACCTGGGCGCCGCCGGAGTGGCCGGCGATGACGATCTCGGTCAGGGCGGGGAACTGCCGGCGATCGCTGAGCCGGGTGATGATGGCATCCAGGACCGAGTAGGAGCTCACGGGCTTGGGCCCGCTGGCCGGCTCGCCGGCCATCCAGTCATTGCCCTGCCAGCGCAGCAGCGAGGTCGGCAGCGCGTTGCGCTCGACATCGCTCTGGTTGAGAAACTGCGGGGCGACCACCAGGGTGCGGGCGCTTTGCCCGGCCTGGCTGGCGGCCTGTTCGGCGCTGTGCAGGTAGGTCTGGGCATTGCGCAAGCGTCCGTGGACGATGATCAGTGCTCGCTGGACCTCGGGCAGCGGTTTTTGCCAGTCCTGGCTCAGGCCGACGGCCAGTTCGCTGCCGTCGATGGCCAGCCGCGCCGGGCTGACGCTCTTGACCCCGTGTTCCGCTGCCTGCGCGCCCGCGCAGATCATCCATAACGTCAGCAGCGCCCATGCCCGGCGCATCACAGACTCTTCGCCGCGAAGGTGTCGCACTGGCCGATCTGGCCCTGATTGAAACCGGCCTTGAACCAGCGCACCCGTTGCGCCGAAGTACCGTGGGTGAAGGAGTCCGGCACCACGCGGCCCTGGCCTTGTTGCTGCAGGCGGTCGTCGCCGATGGCGTTGGCGGCGTTCAGGGCCTCTTCGATATCCCCCGGTTCCAGCCAATTCAGGCGTTTCTGCGCATGGTTGGCCCAGACGCCGGCCAGGCAGTCGGCCTGCAGTTCCTGGCGCACCAGCAGGCCGCCGTCGCCTTCCATCTGCCGGCCCTGTTGGCGGGCCGCCTGGATTTTCGCCGAGACGCCCAGCAGGGTCTGCACGTGGTGGCCGATTTCGTGGGCGATCACATAGGCCTGGGCGAAGTCGCCGGCCGCCGAGAAGCGCTGCTCCATCTCGCGGAAGAAGTCCATGTCCAGGTAGACCTGCTGGTCGGCCGGGCAATAGAACGGGCCGGTGGCGGAGGTCGCCGAGCCGCAGGCGGAATTGACCCGGCCGCGGAACAGGATGAGCTTGGGTTGCTGGTAGGAGCGGCCGGCCTGCTGGAAGATCTGGCCCCACGTGTCTTCGGTATCGCCGAGGATGGAGCGCACGAACTCCGCCTGCTCGTCGTTGGCCGGCGGCGCCTGGCGGGTCTGGGTGGTGGCGGGCGCCGAGGACTGGTCCATCTGCCCGGCGAGCTGCCCGAGAATCTGCATCGGGTCCTGGCCGGTGACCCAGCCGATGCCGACGATCAGGATGATCGCGGTCAGGCTCAGGCCCTTGCCGCCGCCGAAACGCAGGCCGCCGCCACCGCCGCCACTGTCGTCGCGAGCATCCACCACGTTGTCGCTGCGCCGTCCTTTCTTCCAAAGCATGGGGTGAATCCTCGTCTTATTTGCTGATCAGTGTTGCTGGTGAGTAGGGCTGGCGCCAGTCCGGTCGTCAGCCTTTTGCATGCGCGCTACCATTGCCCGCAGCCGCATCGACTCTGTTGCGACACATCCGGGGCCTCCTTTGAACATCGATACCCGCATCAAATTCCGTCACCTCGTATGTTTTCTTGAAATGTCTCGCCAGGGCAGCCTGGCGCGGGCCGCGGATGTGCTTGCGGTGAGCCAGCCGGCGATGTCGAAAACCCTCAAGGAACTGGAGGAGTTGCTCGACACCCGGCTGTTCGCCCGGAGCAAGGCCGGGCTCAGCCTGACCGAGGCCGGCCTGGCCTTCCTGCGCTACGCCGGACCTTCGGTGCAGGCGCTGCGCGAAGGGGTGAGCACGTTGCGCGGCGGCGAATACGCCGCCGGGGTGGTGCGCCTCGGCGTGCTCTCGACCGCCGAAAGCCTGCTGCTGCCGGAAGTGGTGCGGCGCCTGCACGAACGGCATTCGGCGCTGGCGGTGAGCGTGGTCACCGGGCCCAGCGCCTACCTGCTGTCGCAACTGCGGGTTGGCGACGTCGACCTGGTGGTCGGGCGCATGACCGACAGCCCGCAGATCCAGGGCCTGAGTTTCGAGCACCTGTACAGCGAGTCCATGACCCTGGTGGCGCGCCCCGATCATCCGTTGCTGCAAGGGGCGCTGGAGCGCGATGCCGTGCAGCGCTTTCCGCTGGTCCTGCCGCTGGCCGGCACCACCATCCGCAAGTTCGCCGACAGCCTGTTCGTGCAGTGCGGCATCAGCCAATCGCGCCAGCGCCTGGAAACCCTCTCGGTGGCCCTGAGCCGGCGTTATGCGTTATCCAGCGACGCGCTGTGGATCGCCCCGCTGGACGCGGTGCGCCTGGACCTGGCCAACGGCGAATTGCGAGAAATCGACCTCGGGCAGCGCGAGCCGGGCGGCTCGGTAGGCATCTGCAGCAACGCCAGCCTGCCGCTGTCGCTGGCGGCGCAGTGGTGCGTCGAGGTGCTGCGGGAGGTGGGGCAGGCTTATCGCGAAGGGCGTTATCCATAACCTTTCGGTTATGCATGGAGGGCGGCTTTTCAATATTCGTCGGGCATCTTTTGTTTGAAACTGCGTGGGCTGTGCTCCATAAATCAAACAACAGGAGAACGACATGTCTGATGCAGACAGCAGTCGCTTCGTCATCCGTGACCGTAATTGGCATCCCAAGGCCCTGACCCCCGACTACAAGACCTCCGTGGCCCGTTCGCCGCGCCAGGCGCTGGTGAGCATCCCGCAATCGGCGAGCGAAACCGGCGGCCCGGACTTTTCCCATCTGAAATTCGGGCGTTTCGACAACGACCTGCTGCTCAACTTCAACAACGGCGGTTTGCCGGTGGGCGAGCGGATCGTCCTCGCCGGCCGCGTCTGCGACCAGTACGGCAAGCCGATTCCCCACACCCTGGTAGAGATCTGGCAAGCCAACGCCGGCGGTCGCTACCGGCACAAGAACGACCGTTACCTGGCGCCCCTGGACCCGAACTTCGGCGGCGTCGGCCGGGCCCTCACCGACCGCGACGGCTACTACAGCTTCCGCACCATCAAGCCCGGCCCGTACCCGTGGCGCAACGGCCCGAACGACTGGCGTCCGGCGCATATCCACGTCTCCATCAGCGGCCCGTCGATTGCCACACGGCTGATCACCCAGCTGTATTTCGAAGGCGACCCGCTGATTCCGCTGTGCCCGATCGTCAAGTCAATCACCAACCCGGAGGCCGTGCAGAGCCTGATCGCGCGGCTGGACATGGGCGGCGCCAACCCGATGGACTGCCTGGCCTACCGCTTCGACATCGTGCTGCGCGGCCAGCGCAAGACCCACTTCGAGAATTGCTGAGGAGCCCGCCATGCCTATCCAATTGCTGCCTGAAACCCCTTCGCAAACGGCCGGCCCTTACGTGCACATCGGCCTGGCCCTGGCCGCCGCGGGCAACCCGACCCGCAACGAGGAAATCTGGAACCGGATGGCCACGCCCGAGGCCCGGGGCGAGAAGATCCTGCTGATCGGCCATGTGTATGACGGCAACGGCCACCTGGTGCGCGACTCGTTCCTGGAGTTCTGGCAGGCCGACCACGAGGGGGTCTACGACCCGGTGTTCGACTCGGAAAAAGCCTTCAACAGCTTTGGCCGGACCGCCACCACCTTCGATGCCGGCGAGTGGACGCTGCACACCGTCAAGCCGGGTGTGGTGAAGAATGCCGCTGGGGTGCCGATGGCGCCGCACATCAACGTGTCGCTGTTCGCCCGGGGGATCAACATCCACCTGCAGACCCGCCTGTATTTCGCCGACGAGGCCGAGGCCAACGCGGCCTGCCCGGTGCTCAACCTGATCGAGCAACCGCAGCGCCGCGAAACCCTGCTGGCCCATCCCTGCGAAGTGGACGGACAGCGGGCGTACCGCTTCGATATCCGGATCCAGGGCGAAGCGGAGACGGTGTTCTTCGATTTCTGATGGGCCATCCGTATTGCGGCTGCTGCTCAGCCGTTCGCAGCCTCGCGGGCTTGGCAGCGGCTACAGGGTCTCCGGCTCCTGTAGCCGCTGCCGAAGGCTGCGCCAAGGCCCGAAGGGCCTTCAAGCGATCTCAAGATCACGTCTCTTTCGCGGGCGATCAGCGCCTTATTCGTAAGCCTCGGCCCCGGCGATATGGCGGCCGGCGATGTAGCCGAAGGTCAGCGCCGGGCCGAGGTTGATCCCGCCGGCGGGGTAGTGGCCGCCCATGATGCTGGCCATGTCGGCGCCGGCGGCGTACAGGCCGGCGATCGGCTGGCCATGGCCGTCGAGCACCTGGGCGTGGGCGTTGACCTTGAGCCCGGCGAAGGTGCCGAAGCAGCCCGGCTGGACTTTCACCGCATAGAACGGCCCCTGCTCGATGGGTGCCACGCAGGGGTTGGGTTGCTGGCGCGGGTCGCCCTGCTTGCGGTTGTAGGGCGTCGAGCCCCGGCCGAACTGCGGGTCCTCGCCTTGCCGGGCGTGCCGGTTGTAGTGCGCCAGGGTAGCGCGCAAGCCGTCTGCCTCGATGCCGCAGGCCAGGGCCAGCGCCTCGATGCTTTCGCCGCGCTTCAGGTAGCCGTTGCGGATCAAGGGCGCCAGCGGCACCGGGAACGGCCGGGAAATGCCCAGGCCGTAGCGGCGCTGGAAGGCATGGCTGCAGATCAGCCACGACGCCACTTCTTCGCCCTCGGGCACGGCCGCGACCATCGCCCGCACATAGTCGTAGTAACCGTCGGCCTCGTTGACGAAACGCTGGCCGTTGCGCAACACGCCGATGACTCCCGGCTTGCCCCGTTCGATGATGTGCGGGAAATGCCCGCGACTGCCGTCCTTGTAGGGCACGGCCGAGACCGGCGCCCAGGCCACCGGCGACTCCAGGTCGGTATTGACCCGCGCGCCGACGCTTTCCCCCAGGCGCAAGCCGTCGCCGGCGACGGCTTGCGGCGGCAGGGCCAGGTGTTCGTGGCCGGTGGGCGTGCGCGGGAACAGCGCCTTGCGCCGTTCGATGTCGTTGGGGAAGCCGCCGGCCGCCAGCACCACGGCCCGGCGCGCGCGGATGCGCAGGGGCCCGCGGTTGGCGCTGCTGACCACCGCCCCAGTCACCGTGTCGCCGTCGCGCAGTAGTTCGATGACCGGCGCCGACTCCCAGAGCTGTACGCCCAGGTCCTCCGCCGATTTGGCCAGGCGCGCCACCAGCGCCACGCCATTGACCAGTTGCAGGGCGCGGCGGTGGATGAGGAGGTCCCACAAGTGGCGGCCCAGGCGTTTGCCCACATGCCAGGCCGCGGGCAGCGAGCGCGTCAGGTTGAGGAAGGCCGCCAGGTCGGCGCCAGCCATGATCGGCATGCCGATGAACGAGGTTTCGCGCAGGGTCTTGCGCAAGCGCTTGAGCAGCGTGCCGAGCTGGCGGCCGTCGTAGGGCGCGGCGATCACCGAGCGCCCGCCGGTGCCGGCGCCCGGGGTGTCGCCGTGGATATCGGCAATGGCGTTGCCGTCGGCGAATTGCAGCGCGGTATGGCGCTCGAAGAACGACACCATGCGCGGACCGGCTTCGAGGAAGGCCTCGATCAGTTCGGGCTGGTAGCGGTCGCCGAGTTCGTGTTTCAGGTAGGTGCGCGGCAGTTCCACGTCCTCGACGATGCCGGCCCGCCGCGCCAGCGGGTTGCACGGTACCCAGGCCCAGCCGCCGGACCAGGCGGTGGCGCCGCCGAACACCGAGTCCTTTTCCACCACTATGACCTTCAGGCCATGCCAGGCGGCGGTCACGGCGGTCGAGAGGCCGGCCGCGCCGGAGCCGACGATCAGCACGTCGCACTCGATATCGGGGTGTTGCGGGGAGGCGGTGGCAGGCATGGAAGAAGTGACTCCGCTAAACGAACGGTTATTATTTTTGGAACTTGATTCCAAAAAATATACGGAGTCGAATAAAGCGCAGCAAGCCGAGGGGGCGATCATCGACCCCCGGGCTACGTTTTTATGGGCGGTTATCGAACGAGGCCGCGTTGTGTTTCCCATTGCGCCGGTTGCCTCTAGAATCGGCCAAATTTCGTCTGGACCCGACCATGGCCGGCAGTCAAATCGAACGCGTCTTCAGCGTTCTGGAAAGTCTTACCAGCGACCCGCGCGGCCTGCCGATGCAGACCCTGGCCGAGCAGCTGGACATCCCCAAAAGCGCCACCCACCGGCTGTTGGCGGAGCTGATCCGCCTGGGTTATGTGCGGCAGAACCCGGACAGCCTGCGTTATCACCTGTCCACCAAACTGGTGGCCATGGGCTTTCGCTACCTTGCCAGCAGCGGCGCGGACATCGTCCAGCCGGTGCTCGACCGGCTGGCCCAGGAAACCGGCGAGCTGGTGCGCCTGGGGGTGATCGAGGACGAGCGCCAGACCTGGATCGCCAAGTCCCAGGGCGCCCGCTCCGGGTTGCGCTACGACCCCGACATGGGGCGCGAGGCGCCGCTGTTCTACACCGCGTCCGGGCACGCCTGGCTGGCCTGCCTGAGCGATGCCGAGGCCTTGTCGCTGGTGGAGCGCCAGGGCGCGGAGACCCCCGCGGACCTTGGCCCGAACGCGCCGCGCTCGAACATCGAACTGCTCGAACGCCTGCGCCTGGCCCGGGAGCAGGGTTACGCCTGGGTCGAGGAAAGCTCGGCGGTGGGCACCTCGGCGGTGGCCGCGGTGGTGCGCCACCCGGTGGACGGTCGGGTGGTCGGGGTGCTGAGCATCGCCGGCCCGAGCGCGCGCATGCCGCTGGAACGTCTGCATGAACTGGCGCCGCTGCTGCTGAAGTTCGCCGACGAACTCTCGGCCGCCAGCCAAGCTTCCGAACTCTTCAACTGACGCCCGATACGCCGCCGCGGCTCCTGCGGAGCCGAACGCCGCCTCGCTGGGGCTACAGGGTTTCGCGTTTTCTGTAGCCGCTGCCGCAGGCTGCGCCCGGGCGCGCAGCGGCCGTAGACCGGGTAATCGGGTTCAGCCTGGTACGCCGCGGTGGTGGATTTGCGGCTCCTGCGGAGCTTCTGTTGGCAACGACGTTCTCTCTCGAAAGCTGTTCGCTGATCGGACACTATTTTTCCTGGCTCTTGTGTGAAAGTGGAACTGAGTTCTAAATATTCGAGTTCCGATAACAATCACAAGAGGACTTCGCCTTGGACGCACCGTTGCGCATTGCCTTGATCGGCGCCGGCAATATGGGCCAGCAGCATTACCAGCATCTCAATACCCTGCCTGAAGCCAGGCTTTGCGCGGTGGTCGATCCTGGCCCGCAAGCCGCGGCCATCGCCGCGGGCTGGGGTGTGCCGCATTACTCAGAGCTGCGGCAGATGTTCGAAGAGGTTCGCCCCGACGCGGCGATCGTCGCCAACCCCAACAACCAGCACGTCAGTAGTGCCCTGGAGTGCCTGGCGGCCGGGGTGCCGGTGCTGCTGGAGAAACCGGTGGGCGTGCACCTGGACGAAGCGCGCGAGCTGGTCGCCGCGGTGAACGCCAGCGGGGTGCCGGTGCTGGTGGGGCATCACCGGCGGCACAACCCGTTGATCGTCCGCGCCCATGAACTGGTGCAGGGCGGGGCCTTGGGCCGGCTGACCACGGTCACCGCGCTCTGGCAGTTGCAGAAGCCCGACCACTATTTCGAGATCCCTTGGCGCCGTGAACCCGGGGCCGGGATGTTGCTGACCAACCTGATTCACGACCTCGACCTGCTGCGGCACCTGTGCGGCGAAGTGCGTCAGGTGCAGGCCATCACCAGCAATACGGTGCGCGGGTTCGCCAACGAGGATTGCGCCGCCGTGCTGTTGCAATTCGCCAACGGCGCCCTGGGCAGCCTGACCGGTTCCGACGCCGTGGCGGCGCCCTGGAGTTGGGAGCTGGGCTCCGGCGAGAACCCGGTGTATCCGCGCCAGGCCGACCAGCCGTGCTATTTGCTGGCTGGCACCGGCGGCGCCTTGAGCATTCCCCAGCTCAAGCGCTGGCAGTACGCCGAGGCCGGCGCCGGCTGGCATCAGCCGTTGCTGGCGGTCGAGGAAGATTTCCGCGCCGGCGAGGCCCTGCGCCTGCAATTGCAGCATTTCGTCAAAGTGGCCCGGCGCGAGGTCGAACCGCTGGTCAGCGTGGCCGATGCGGCGCGGACCCTGGCGCTGATCGAGGCGATCCGCGAAGCGGCCGAAACCGGTCGGGCCTGTGCCCCGGCCCCGGTCGAGGCATGCGCATGAGCGAACGCATCCTGTCCCTGGCCAGCCTCACGGTGCTGGAAGTTTCGCCGCCGCAGATGGTCGAGGTCGCCGCCCGCGCCGGTTACAGCCATGTCGGTTTGCGCCTGGAGCCGGCGACGGCGCAGGAACATCACTTCGCCCTGGTGGCCGACGCCGCTCTGCGCCGGCAGACCCTGGACCGCCTGCGCGACACCGGGGTGCGGGTGCTGGACGTGGAGATCCTGCGGCTCAAGCCGCAGACCCGGGTGGCGGATTTCGAAGCCTTGCTGGCGGTCGGCGCCGAGTTCGGCGCCAGCGAGCTGCTGGTGGCTGGCAACGACCCCGACGAGGGGCGCATGACCGAGCGTTTTGCCGAGCTTTGCGACCTGGCGGCGCTCTATGGCCTGCACCCGAACCTGGAGTTCATGCCCTGGACCGATGCGCGGGACCTGCGGCAGGCGCTGCGGGTGGTGGAGAACGCCGGCCGCGAGAATGCCGCGGTACTGGTGGATGCCTTCCACTTCGACCGCTCGGCGTCGCGCCTGGAGGATCTGGCCTCCGTCGCGCCGTCGCGGCTGCGTTATGCCCAGCTGTGCGATGTCGCCGGCCCGCGCCCGGACGATATGCAGGAGATCCTGCGCCAGGCCCGCAACGAGCGGCGTTTCCCCGGGGAGGGCGATTGCGACCTGGCGGGGTTGCTGGCGTGCCTGCCGGCCAACCTGCCGCTGAGCCTGGAGGTGCCCACGGTGCGGTTGCTCGAACAGGGCGTCAGCGCCCTGGAGCGGGCGCGGATGGCGCTGGACACGACCCGGGCGTTGTTGGCCCGGCTGTAGCGGATGGCCTGTGCGGCCCTTTCGCGGGCAAGCCTCGCTCCTACAGAAAACACAGCGTCTGTAGGAGCGAGGCTTGCTCGCGAAGCTGTTTCTACACCCCAAACCTATCTTGAGAGAGCTCGCGGATGACCCACGGCACGCCCCTTTCCGGTGTCAACCAGCCCTTCAAGGGCATCCTCCTGATCGTCGTGGCGACTTTTCTGTTCGCCAGTCACGATGCCCTGTCGAAATACCTCTCGGGGTTCTATCCGGTGGTGATGGTGGTCTGGGCCCGCTACTTGATCCATACCTTGCTGATGGCCGGGATCTTCCTCCCGCAATCGGGGCTGCGGGTGTTGCGCAGCCGGCGGCCGTTGTTGCAGGTGGTGCGGGCCCTGTGCCTGCTCAGCACCAGCTTGCTGTTCACCTCGGCGTTGCTGTTCATTCCGCTGGCCGAAGCCACCGCGGTCAACTTTCTCGCGCCGGTGCTGGTCACCGCGCTGTCGGTGCCGCTGCTGGGCGAGCGGGTCAGTCGCGGCCAGTGGCTGGCGGTCATCTGCGGCTTTATCGGGGTGCTGATCATCGTTCATCCGGGCGGCGAGCTGTTCACCCCGGCGGTGCTGCTGCCGTTGTGCTCGGCGCTGTTTTTCTGCTTCTACCAATTGCTGACCCGCAAGCTCGCGGAACACGACAGCCCGAGCACCAGCAATTTCTTCGCCGGCCTGTGCAACACCCTGGCGATGAGCGCTCTGGTGCCGTTCTGCTGGCAGTTGCCGAGCGTTTTCCATGGGGTGCTGATGCTGGCGCTGGGGGCCTGCGGGATGACCGCCCACCTGTTCCTGACCCAGGCCTTCCGTCACGCCGCGCCGGCCCTGCTGGCCCCTTTCGGTTATTGCCAGATCGTCTTCGCCGGGTTGTTGGGCTGGCTGTTGTTCGACCATGCGCCACAGCCGATCACCCAACTGGGCATCGCGGTGATCTGCCTCAGCGGCCTGGCGGCTGCCTGGCAACAGCGGTGGGGTTGAATGAGGAGAGGCACAAAAAAGCAGGCCCGGAACCGGGCCTGCGAGAGGTCAGCGTCAGTCTTCGATTTTCGGGATCTTGCGCGGGGCCATGAAGTACATCCAGGTCAGGGCAATGAAGTACATCGCCGGGATCAGGGTGAACAGCAGGGTGTAGTTGTTGTGAGTGACGGTCAGGATATGGCCCACCAGCTGGGTCATGAACATGCCGCCGATGGCCGCGCACATGCCGCCGAAACCGAACACCGTGCTCATCATGTGCTTGGGCGTGTAGTCCATCACCAGGCTCCAGATATTCGCGGTCCAGGCCTGGTGCGCGCCGATGGCCAGGGAAATGGCGAACACCGCCAGCCACAGGTTGCTGGCACCGGCGGCCATGACCACGCCGACGATGCAGCAGGCGAACAGCAGCATCGACATCAGCCGTGCCTTGATCGGGTTGACCCCGCGGCCGATCAGGAACGAGGAGAGGATGCCGCCGCCGACGCTGCCGAAGTCGGCGGTCAGGTAAATGATGATCAGCGGGATGCCCATCTGCGTGACGTTGATGCCCAGGTTGTACTGCTGGTTGAGGAACGGCGGCAGCCAGTACAGGTAGAACCAGAACACTGGCGCGGTGATCGAGTAGGCCAGGGCGAAAGCCCAGGTGCCGCGCATGCGCAGGATGCGCGAGAAGGGCACGCGGGTCTGTTCCGGTTCGACTTCCTGCTGGATGTATTCGAGTTCCGACGGTTTGACTGACGGGTGATCTTCCGGGTTGAAGTACTTCAGGCCCCAGAACAGCAGCCAGATGCCGCCCAGCGCGGCCATGCACAGGAACGCCGCCTGCCAGCCCCAGGCATGCAGGATCAGCGGTAGAAGCATGGGCGTGAACATCGCGCCGACGTTGGTCCCGGCGTTGAAGATGCCGGTGGCCACCGCGCGTTCGCCGGCCGGGAACCACAGGCGCGTGGTCTTCACGCAGGCCGGGTAGTTGGCGGCTTCGGTCAGCCCGAGGATGAAACGACAGACCATGAAGCCCGCGGCCGAAGTGGCCAGGCCGTGGGCGCCGGTGGCCAGGCTCCACAGCAGCACCGCGAAGAAGAACACGCGCTTGACGCCGACCTTGTCGATCAGCCGCCCTTGCAGCACGAAACCGACGGCGTAGCCGACCTGGAACCAGAAGTTGATATTGGCGTAGTCCATCGCCGTCCAGCTCATTTCCTTGGCCAGGATCGGCTGCATCACGCCCAGGGCGGCGCGGTCGATGTAGTTCAGGGTGGTGGCGAAGAACACCAGGGCGAGCATGCCCCAGCGGGTCTTGCCGACCGCCATGGCGCCGCGGATCTTGTCGCCGATGCCGGCGGAGGCGGTGCCCAGGTTCGGGGCCATGCGAGAGCTTTGAGAAGGAATCATGTGTGCCATCCGTTCAATGACTGACGAGGGACGACTCGTCGGGACTCAAGGGCGCGTGATCGATCGTCGGCGGTGCGGACGGGCCGCGTGAGCCCGATGATCGATCGGCTGAGGCTTTCGTCGACGCGCAGCGGGCGCGGGGGTCGAAAGCGGCCGGGTCAGCGTGCAAGCACGGTTCAGCCCAGGGGCCTTGGCGTGTCCGTCTGAAGGTGGCTGTTGGAGGCGTGGCGTGGCGCGAGCCGCAGGTCCAGGCAGAAGCGTGTGGCGTTGAGTGCAAGCATGAGGGTGTACCCGATTTTTGAAATTTTTATGGTGTGTTCTGGGTCTTGGGCGATTGAGGCCGCCGGTTCGGTGACGGCTCAATGTGCTGTCGATGGTGCGCAGCGGACGAAAAATCGTCAATTCGCCAACCGCCATTTTGTTCGATAATCGAACGGAAAACTAACTGGTTCGTACACTTTAGATTGCTGCCTGCCAGGGCCGGCTGAATAATCCGCCCATCCTATAAAAATCGTCCCCGACCCGCCGTCGTTACCGGGAGTTGAAACATGCAGCGTTCCATTGCCACCGTCTCCTTGAGCGGCACCCTGCCGGAAAAGCTCGAAGCCATTGCCGCCGCCGGTTTCGACGGCGTGGAGATCTTCGAGAACGACTTGCTGTACTACGACGGCAGCCCACGTGAAGTGCGGCAGATGTGCGCCGACCTGGGCATCGCCATCACCCTGTTCCAGCCCTTTCGCGATTTCGAAGGCTGTCGCCGCGACCGCCTGCAACGCAACCTGGAACGCGCCGAGCGCAAGTTCGACCTGATGCAGGAACTGGGCACCGACCTGGTGCTGGTGTGCAGCAACGCCGCGGCCGACAGCCTCGGCGACCGGCAGATCCTGGTGGACGACCTGCGCCTGCTGGCCGAACGCGCCGGCCGTCGCGGCCTGCGCATCGGCTACGAAGCCCTGGCCTGGGGCCGGCACGTGAATACTTATCAACAGGTCTGGGACATCGTCCGCGCCGCCGACCACCCGAGCCTGGGCGTGCTGCTCGACAGCTTCCATACCCTGTCGCTCAAGGGCGACCCGAGCGCGATCGCCGAGATCCCCGGGGACAAGATCTTCTTCGTGCAGATGGCCGACGCGCCGATCCTGGCCATGGACGTGCTGGAGTGGAGCCGGCATTTCCGCTGCTTCCCGGGGCAGGGCGATTTCGACTTGCCGGGGTTCCTCGCGCCGATCATCAAGAGCGGCTACAGCGGGCCGTTGTCGCTGGAGATCTTCAACGACAGTTTCCGCGCCGCGCCGCCGCGGGCCAACGCCGCCGACGGCCTGCGCTCGCTGCTGTACCTGGAAGAGAAGACCCGTGAGCGCCTGGCGCAGGAAGCCGCGCCGGTGGCCAATATCGACACCCTGTTCGCACCGCCGCCGGCCAGCGAATACGGCGGCACCGAGTTTCTCGAGTTCGCCGTGGACGATGCATCGGGGGCCAAGCTCGGCGGCTGGCTGGAGCGCCTGGGGTTTGTCAGGGCCGGCCAGCATCGCTCGAAGAACGTCAGCCTGATGCGCCAGGGCGATATCAACCTGATCCTCAACGCCGAGCCGTACTCCTTCGCCCACAGCTTCTTCGAGGCCCACGGCCCCTCGGTGTGCGCCACGGCGATCCGGGTCAAGGACAGCGCCAAGGCGCTGGAGCGCGCGGTGGCCTACAAGGGCCAGCCGTATCGCGGGCTGGTGGGGCCCAACGAGCTGGAGCTGGCCGCGGTGCGCGAGCTCGACGGCAGCCTGATCTACCTGGTGGACCAGGAGCAGGGCGGCCAGCACCTGTACGACACCGACTTCCATATGCTCCCCGGGGCGGTGGCCAAGGGCGGCCTGCAACGCATCGACCACATGGCCATGGCGTTGCCGGCCGACAACCTCGACAGCTGGGTGCTGTTCTACAAGAGCCTGCTGGATTTCACCGCCGACGACGAAGTGGTGCTGCCCGACCCCTACGGCCTGGTGAAGAGCCGGGCGCTGCGCAGCCGGTGCAGCAGCATCCGCCTGCCGCTGAACATTTCCGAAAACCGCAAGACCGCGATCTCCCATGCGCTGTCCAGCTACGGCGGTTCGGGCGTGCACCATATAGCCTTCGATTGCGCGGACATCTTCGCCGAAGTCAGCCGGGCCAAGGAGGCGGGCGTGCCGCTGCTGGACATCCCGCTCAACTACTACGACGACCTGGCGGCGCGCTTCGATTTCGACGACGAATTCCTCAGCGAGCTGGCCTACTTCAATGTGCTCTACGATCGCGACGCCCAAGGCGGCGAGCTGTTCCACGTCTACACCGAGCCGTTCGAGGGGCGCTTCTTCTTCGAGATCATCCAGCGCAAGAACGGCTATGCCGGGTATGGCGCGGCGAACGTCGCGGTGCGCCTGGCGGCCATGGCCAAATCCCGGAGCGGCGGGGTGCGGCAGGCCAAGTTGTAGGAGTTTCGTAACGGCGGCGGCAAAGGGCCGCCGTCCCGCTTTCCTTCGCTGCGCGACGCGGCCCATAATCGCCCGCGTGTGCAGCGATGGCCGTGAGCCCCAGAATGACAATAACCCCAGACCTCTCCGTAGCGCCCGAGCACCCCGTGGCCGAGCCGCGCAAGAGTCGCAAGAACAACCCGGAAAAGACCCGCGAGAACATTCTTCAAGAAGCCATTGTCGAGTTCGTCCAGCAAGGTCTGTCCGGTGCTCGGGTGGATGCCATCGCCGAGCGCATCCACACCTCCAAACGCATGATCTATTACTACTTCGGCAGCAAGGAGCAGCTGTACGTCGAGGTGCTGGAGAAGCTCTACGGCGAGATCCGCAGCACCGAAAGCCGCCTGCACCTGGCCGAGCTCGAGCCGCGCGAAGCGATTCGCCGCATGGTCGAGTTCACCTTCGATCACCATGACCGCAACGTGGATTTCGTGCGCATCGTCAGCACCGAAAATATCCACAAGGCCGAGTACGTGAAGAAGTCGTCGGTGATCCGTTCGATGAACAACACGATTCTCGACGCGCTGAACGAGATTCTGCGGCGCGGGGTCGAGGCCGGGGTGTTCCGCAGCGGGCTGGAGCCGCTGGATGTGCACCTGCTGATCAGTTCGTTCTGCTTCTACCGCGTGTCCAACCGCCATACCTTCAGCGAGATCTTCCAGATCGACCTGCCCGACGAGACGATCAAGCAGCGCCATCGCGAGATGATCTGCGAGTCGGTATTGCGCTACCTGCAGGCCTGACGTTTATGGCGGGCAAGCGCTCCCTGCAGGAGCGAGCTTGCTCGCGATCGCCCCTCAGCCGTTCATGCGCTGGAAATGCGCCAGCATCCGCTGGGCATCCGGCGCCACGCCGCTGAACAGCTCGAACGCCTTCACCGCCTGGAACACCGCCATGTTGCCGCCGTCCAGGGTCCGGCAGCCGAGGGCGCGGGCGCAGCGCAGCAGCTCGGTTTCCAGGGGGAAGTAGACGATCTCCGCGACCCACAGTTCGGCGCGCAACAGCGCGGCGGGCACCGGCATGCCCGGCAGCTTGGCCATGCCCATGGGTGTGGTGTTCACCAGGCCGTCGGCGGCGGCCAGGGTCGCGGGCAGGTCGAGGCCGGCCTTGGCCCGGCCCGGGCCGAAGTGCTGGTTGAGGTTGTCCGCCAGGCTCTGGGCGCGGGCGCTTTCGACATCGAAGATGTTCAGTTGCCGCACGCCTTCGCTGAGCAGCGCATGGGCCACCGCCGCTCCGGCGCCGCCGGCGCCCATTTGCACCACGCGCTCCAGGGCCACGCCCGGCAAGCCGCGGCGAAACCCTTCGGCAAAGCCCAGGCAATCGGTGTTATGGCCGATGCGCTTGCCGTCCTTAAGCACCACGGTATTCACCGCGCCGATACCGCGCGCCTCGGGCGACAGCTCGTCGAGCAGGGGGATGATGCTCTGCTTGCACGGAAAGGTGATGTTCAGCCCGGTGAAGTGCATGCGCTCGGCGGCCAGCAGCAGGTCGGGCAGGGCGCTGCTGTCGAGTCGCAACTGGTCGAGGTCGATCAGCCGGTACAGGTAGCGCAGGCCCTGGGCGTCGCCTTCGTGCTCGTGCAGCGCCGGGGTGCGCGAGGCCTGGATGCCGGCACCGATCAGCCCGGCGAGTACGGTGTTCGGGCGGATCATGCCTGGGCTCCCTGCAAGCGCTGGGCGAAATGCGCCAGCGCCAGGCGATAGCCATGGCTGCCGAAACCGCACATCACCGCCAGGGCGATGCCGGAGACGAAGGAGTGATGGCGGAACGGTTCGCGGGCATGCACGTTCGACAGGTGCACTTCGATCACCGGCAACTCGCTGGCCACCAGCGCGTCGCGGATCGCCACCGAGGTGTGGGTCCAGGCCGCCGGGTTGATCACGATCCCGGCGCAACGGCCACGGGCGCCGTGAATCCAGTCCAGCAATTCGCCTTCATGGTTGGTCTGGCGAAACTCCACGCCCAGGCCGAACTCCTCGGCGGCACGCCCGCACAGGGCGGAAATGTCGGCCAGGGTCTCGTGGCCGTAGGTGGCGGGTTCGCGGGTGCCGAGCAGGTTCAGGTTCGGGCCGTTGAGCACCAGGACGATAGGGCGCATGGGGGGATTCTCCGTTGTTATTGTGGGCGTGGCGCGAGCGGCCAGGGGCTGCGGATAAATTGTACTAACTGGTTAATTTGGTCAATGCGCAGGCCCCAGGCACGGCAATAAGGGTTCGATAATCGAACGCTAGCCGGACGAGATAAGGCGCCGATCAGTGTGTATCGACAAAGATGCGTATTCATGGCAATTGAAAACAATTCTTAATAAGCCGTAAGATGCCGGCCAATTTCCTTCAAGTTCCAGGGAGTCGGTTTGTCGGACGTGGATCTCAAGGGGCTGTTTCTCAAGCACGCCGCTACCTTGCGTGGGTATCTGGCGCGCAAGGTACGGGACCCGCAGTTGGCCGCCGATCTGGTGCAGGAGAGTTTCCTGCGGCTGGCCGAACAGACGCGCGGCGAGCGCATCGACAATTCCCAGGGCTATCTCTACCGCACGGCGAACAATCTGCTGATCGACCATGTCCGTCAGGAGGCACGGCGCAAGACCGACACCGTGTCCCATGAAGCCCTGGCCGAGATCGAAGACGAGCATGCCAGTCTGGAGGCGCAGGCGATGGCGCAACAACAGCGCAAGGCATTAAAGCAGGCCATTCTGGAGTTGCCGCCGCGCACTCAGGAGATTTTCCGCTTGAACCGTATCGAAGGCATGACGCACGCCGAAGTGGCCAGGCACCTGGACATTTCCGACAGTTCGGTGCAGAAACACCTGTCCCGGGCCCTGGCCCACGTGATGCAGCGCCTGGCTACCGACGGTCGCTCGGAGACCGATTGAGTTACGGAAAAACCCGGGGTCAGTCGTCACTGCTTATACATAACGAGAAATCGAGATTCACACGTGAATAGCCAGGGTCCGCAAGAGCGCAGTATCACTGAGGCCGCCGCCGACTGGGCGGTGCGTTTGCATGCCGCTGGACTGAGCGCCGCCGAGCAGGCCGAGCTGGAGCAATGGCTGGCCCGGGACCCGCGCCACCCCCAGGCGCTGGACTTTGCCCGGCAGACCTGGGACGCGCTGGGCGAGCTGCGCCTGGAGCCGGAACTGGCGCAACCGCGCCGGGCGCCCGCCGCCCAGGCCCCGGTCGTTCGTCGACCGCGCCGCCGGCGGTTGCTGCCGCGGGCGGCCAGTGCTGCCGTGTTGGTGCTGGCCGTTACGTTGGGCTGGCTGCAAGGGCCGCAGGCGTTGCTGTGGATGCAGGCCGACTACCTCACCGACAAAGGCCAGGTACGCACTGTGCATCTGGCGGACGGCAGCACGGTGGAGCTGGATTCGGCCAGCGCCATTCGCCTCGATTTCAACCAGACCCAGCGCCAGGTGCACCTGCTCGCCGGTTCGGCGGTGTTCGACGTTGCGCCCATGGGCGGCGAGGAAAGCCGCCCTTTTGTGGTCGAGAGTGCCGGCGGGCAGACCCGCGCCCTGGGCACGCGCTTCGTGGTGGGACGTGAGAGCAGCCAGCAGGCCTGGGTTGGCGTGTTGCAGCACAGCGTTGCCGTGAGCCTGGATACGCCGGCGCGCCAGGGCGTTTCCGAACGCGTGTTGCAGGAAGGACAAAGCGCCCGCTACGACCCGCTGGCCGGCGTGGTCGCCCTCGAGGGCCTCGACCTGCAACGGGCCACCAGCTGGCGCCGGGGCGTGCTGGTCTTCGATCGCCAACCGCTGGCGCTGGTGGTCGAGCAGCTCAACCGCTATCGCCCCGGCCGGGTGGTCCTGGCCGACTCGACCCTGGCCCAGCGCCAGGTCAGCGGGGTGTTCCGCCTGGACATGCTCGACACCGCCCTGGTCACCCTGACCCGCGAATTGCAGGTGCAACACTTCGATCTGGCCGGCGTCAGCCTGATTTACTGAGGCTTGGCGCCGGCTGTTTCCCCTCCATGAAAAATTGTTGAAAAAACCTTACTGAGTTTTCCTGCCTGGCACGTCTAGCTAATTGAGATGCATTCGCATCAACAAAAACAGCCAGCGCAGGAATCACGAGTATGAGTTCAAGCAGTCGCACTGGAGTTCACGCCGCAAGCCGCCTGGCCCTGGCCATTCACCTGGGCGCGGCGGGGCTGCTGCTCGCCGCCGGCCCGGTGCACGCGGCGCAGGCAGGTGCCGTCACCTCGGCGCAGGCCGCGCAGAACCACCTGATGTTCGATATTCCTGCGCAAGCCCTGGACAGCGCCGTGCTGGCCTTCGCCGAACAGGCCGGGCTGCAAGTGCTGTTCGACAGCCAGCGGCTCAAGGGGCTGCGCAGCTCGCCGCTCAAGGGCAGCTACAACGTCCAGGAAGGCCTGGCACGGCTGCTGGGCAACGCGCCGGTGGAGTACCGTTTCACCGGCGACAGCCAGGTCACCCTGAACCGCGTCGCCGCTGAACACGAGGGCGCCCTGGCACTGGCCACCACCACGGTCACCGGCAACCTGGAGGCGCGGAAAAACGACTGGGTCTACAGCGCGCCGCGTTCGGTCAGCGTGGTCGGCCGCGAACAGCTCGATCGCAACCCGCCCCGGCACGCGGCGGACATGCTGGAAGAAGTCAGCGGCGTGTATTCGGCGGTCAGCCAGCAAGACCCGGGCCTGTCGGTGAACATCCGCGGCCTGCAGGATTACGGCCGGGTCAACATGGCGGTCGACGGCATGCGCCAGAACTACCAGCAGAGCGGCCACCAGCAACGCAACGGCACCTTGTACGTCGACCCCGAGTTGCTCTCGGAGGTGGTGATCGAGAAGGGCGCGACGTCCGGCATGGGCGGCGCCGGGGTGATCGGCGGGATCGCCAACTTCCGCACCCTGGAGGCCCGCGACCTGATCAAGCCGGGCGAGGAAATGGGCGGGCGGGTGCGAGTGACCAGCGGCCTCGGCGGGCGTAGCAACGGCACGCACTTTATCGGCAGTTCCGCCTTCGCCGTCGGCACCGAGGTCTGGGACATGCTGATCGCCGCCAGCGAGCGGCACCTGGGCGACTACGACCCGGGAACCCGCGGCAGCATCGGCGAGTTGCGCACCGGCGGCTGGCGCGACCCGTCGATCAACGACCGGGTCAAGCACTCGCCGGTGGCCTATTCCGGCTCGGTGATGCGCTCGCGCCTGGCCAAGCTGGGGCTGAACCTGCCCCAGGACCAGCGCCTGCAATTGAGCTACCTGACCACCCAGGTGTCCTACGACGACGCCAACATGCTCAACACCGAGAACGACCAGCTGTGGGAAAAACTGGGCAGCAGCGACGTGCGCTCGCAGAACTTCGCCCTCGACTACAGCTATATCCCGGACAACCCGCTGGTGGACTTCAAGGCCAAGCTCTACTACGTCGATAACCGCAACGACCAGGACACGCTGCAACGCGGGATCACTCCCGGTTATTCGATCACCTACCAGACCGACACCTACGGTGCCCAGGCGCAGAACACCTCGACCTTTGGCCTGGGCGAAGTGTCGACGCTCAAGGCCAACTACGGCCTGGAGTTCTTCTACGACAAGGTGCGCCCGGACTCCAGCCAGCCCGTGCCGCTGGGTTCGGCGGTGAACGCCCCGGCCTCCGAAGGCATGACGCCCAAGGGCGACCGGGCCCTGGGCAGCCTGTTCGCGCGGCTGGACTACGACTACGACGGCTGGCTGAACCTCAACGCCGGCTTGCGTTACGACCGTTACCGGCTACGCGGCGATACCGGGATCAACACCCGCACCTTCATCCTCGGCACCACCCGCCAGACCACGGTGCCGGTCAACTACGACGTGGACACCGAGGAAGGGCGTTTCTCGCCGACCTTCGGCCTGTCGATCAAGCCCGGGGTGGACTGGTTCCAGCTGTTCACCAGCTACGGCAAGGGCTGGCGTCCGCCGGCGGTCACCGAGACCCTGATCACCGGCCGCCCCCACGGCGGCGGGGCCGAAAGCATGTACCCGAACCCGTTCCTGCGCCCGGAGCGATCCACGACCTGGGAGGCCGGGGTCAATGTGTTCAAGGAAAACCTCTGGTTCAACGACGACCGGTTGGGGATCAAGGTCGCCTACTTCGACACCCGCGTCGAAGACTTCATCTTCATGAACATGGGCGTGCAGCCCCCTGGCTACGGCATGGCCGGGATCGGCAACAGCGCCTACGTCAACAACCTGCAGGACACCCGCTTCAAGGGCGTGGAGTACCAGCTCGACTACGACGCCGGACGCGCCTACGGGCAGTTGGCCTACACCCACATGATCGGCAGCAACGACTTCTGCTCGAAGACCGCCTGGCTGGGCGGGGTGACCCAGACCGTGAAGAACAGCACGGCCGGCCGCGCCCCGGTGGTGGGCATGCGCCCGGACGAGCAGGCCAACAACGCCAGCCATTGCAGCGCGATCCTCGGCTCGGCCGAGCATATGCCGATGGACCGCGGCACGCTGACCCTGGGCGCGCGGTTCTTCGAGCGCAAGCTGGATATCGGCGCCCGTGCCCGCTACAGCGCGGGTTACTCGGAGGGCGGCAGCAACAACCAGCCCATCAGCAGCGTCTACCCGGCGGACTGGAAGTCCTACACCGTCTACGACCTGTACGGCAGCTACCGCGCTACCGACGAACTGACCCTGCGCCTGGCGATGGAGAACGTCACCGACCGCGCCTACCTGGTGCCCATGGGCGACGTGCTGGCCTTCACCCTGGGGCGTGGCCGCACCGTGCAGGGCACCCTCGAATATCAGTTCTGACCGCTTTTGCCCAACGACGGGCAAAACCGCAGCGGGCATTGGTCCGCTGCGGAAGTGACCAACCTATGTACTGGAGTTTTGCATGAGCATTTCAATTTCCTACAGCGCTACCTACGGCGGCGTCAGCGTTGCGAACTACCTCACCGACTGGTCGGCCTACTTCGGCGACGTCAACCATCGCCCGGGCCAGGTGGTCGATGGCACCAACACCGGCGGCTTCAACCCGGGCCCGTTCTCGGGGACCGAGTACGCGCTGAAGAGCACCAACAGCGACGCCGCGTTCGTGGCCGAAGGCAACCTGAACTACACCCTGTTCCAGAGCCCGAGCCACACCCTGTGGGGCTCGCTGAACACCGTTTCGCTGGGCGACACCCTGACCGGCGGCCCGAGCGCCGGCGGCTACGACCTGGTCAGCCAGGAAGTCAGCTTCACCAACCTGGGCCTCAACAGCCTGCGCGACGAAGGCCGCGCCGGCGAGGTGCACAAGGTGGTCTACGGCCTGATGAGCGGCGACAGCTCGGCGCTGGCCGGCGAGATCGATGCCCTGCTCAAGGCGATCAACCCGAGCCTGTCGATCAACTCGACGTTCGACGACCTGGCCGCGGCCGGCGTCGCCCACGTCAACTCGGCCTCCGCCGCCGCGGCCGACATCGGCCTGGTGGGTGTGCAGGACGTGGCCCAGGACTGGGCGCTGGCGGCCTGAGTGGTTGCCTGAGGCATAAAAAAACGAATGAAAGATCGCTCTTCCATTCGTTCGCTTGAATCACCACCGTCGCCCGAGTTTTCGAAGGCCTGGGCGGCGGCGGTGGCAAATTCTGAGGAGCGCCGCGATGCCTGTCAATGCACACGGCGCGCCTCTTGCCGACCCGTTTCGACGGAACGGGTGGCGGTGTTTTCCTCGACTTCCAACAGGACTCCTTGATGAGCAGGCCGAACCCATTCGCCGGTTCCGAGACGCTGGCGGCGCTTGCCGCCTATAAAAGCGGCTTCTTCAACATTGGCCTGTTCTCGGCGGTGATCAACCTGCTGATGCTGGCGCCCGCACTGTACATGTTGCAGGTGTACGACCGAGTGCTGGCGTCCGGCAACCAGATGACCCTGTTGATGCTGACGCTGATGATCCTCGGCCTGTTCGGCTTGATGGGCGCCCTGGAGTGGGTCCGCAGCCAAGTAGTGATCCGCCTCGGCACGCAGATGGACATGCGCCTGAACCGACGGGTCTACGACGCGGCCTTCGAGGCCCAGCTCCAGGGCAGCCCGCAGGCCGCGGGCCAGGCCCTGAACGACCTGACGGCGCTGCGCCAGTTCGCCACGGGCAACGCGCTGTTCGCGTTTTTCGACGCGCCGTGGTTTCCGGTCTACCTGCTGGTGATCTTCCTGTTCCATCCCTGGCTGGGCCTGCTGGCCCTGGCGGGCGCGCTGCTGCTGATGGCCCTGGCCTGGATCAACCATCACATCTGCCAGGCGCCGCTGGCCGAGGCCAGCCAGCTGTCCATCAGCACCAGCCAGCAGGCCACGGCCAACCTGCGCAACGCCGACGCGATCGAGGCCATGGGCATGCTCGGCGCGCTGCGCGGGCGCTGGTTCGCCGGGCACCAGGCGTTCCTCGCCCAGCAGAACCTGGCCAGCGAGAAGACCGCGCTGATCAGCGCCTGGTCCAAGGGCGTGCGCCTGGCCCTGCAATCGCTGGTGCTGGGTCTCGGCGCGCTGCTGGCGGTGCAGGGCGCTATCAGCCCGGGGATGATGATTGCCGGTTCGATCCTGATGGGCCGGGTGCTCAGCCCCATCGACCAACTGATTGCCGTATGGAAGCAGTGGAGCTCGGCGCGCCTGGCCTATGAGCGCTTGTCGCAGCTGTTGCAGGCCCATCCGCCGCGCCCGGCGCGCATGAGCCTGCCCACGCCCAAGGGCGAGTTGAGCGTCGAGCAGTTGAGCGCCTGCGCCCCCGGCAGCCGTCGGCCGGCCCTGGCCAACCTGGGCTTCACCTTGCCGGCCGGGCAGGTACTCGGGGTCATCGGCCCTTCCGGCTGTGGCAAGTCGACCCTGGCGCGATTGCTGGTGGGGGCCTGGACGCCGCTGGCGGGCAAGGTCCGCCTCGACGGCGCGGAACTCGGCCAGTGGGACCGCCAGCAGCTCGGCCCGCACATCGGCTACCTGCCCCAGGACATCCAGCTGTTCGCCGGCAGCATCGCCGAGAACATCGCGCGTTTTGGCGAAGTGAACGCCGAGCAGGTCCTGGCGGCGGCGCAGATGGCCGGGGTGCACCAGCTGATCCTGCAATTGCCGCAAGGCTACGACACCCGCCTGGGCGAGGGCGGCGCCGGGTTGTCCGGCGGGCAGAAACAGCGCATCGCCCTGGCCCGGGCGTTGTATGGCCTGCCGGCGCTGATCGTGCTCGACGAGCCCAACGCCAACCTCGACGAAGCCGGCGAGCAGGCGCTGTTGCAGGCGATTACCGAGCTCAAGCAGCAGCGCCGCAGCCTGGTGCTGATTACCCATAAACCCAATGTGCTGAGCCTGACCGACCAGTTGATGATCCTGCGCGAAGGCCAGTTGCAGGCCTTCGGCCCGACCGCGCGGGTCCTGGAAAGCCTGAATAAGCCCAAGGCCGCGGCCTCTGCCGTGGCCCCGGCGAGCCCGCCGGCAGCCAGCATGAATGTGAGTTACCGCCTGGGCGTGGCCGCCACCGGCGAAGGAAAGAAAGCATGAGCCAAGCGCAACCCATCGGTCGCCTGCCGACCCCCGACGAACGAGCACCGGACAACCTGCTGACCCTGGACGAGAAGAAATACTCGCGCCTGGGCCGGCTGCTGGTGCTCGGCGGTTTTGCCGGCTTTCTCGGCTGGGCCGCGCTGGCGCCCCTGGACAAGGGGGTGGCGGTGACAGGCAAGGTCATGGTCTCGGGGCACCGCAAGGCGGTGCAGCACCCCAGCGGCGGCATCATCGAGCGTATCGAGGTGCGCGATGGCGAGGTGGTCAGCGCCGGCCAGGTGTTGATTCGCCTCAAGGAGCTGCCGCTGCGTACCCAGGTGCAGTCGCTGCGGGCGCAGTTTCTCGGCTCCCTGGCCAGCGAGGCGCGCTTGAACGCGGAGCGCGACGGCCTGCCGGCCCCGGTGTTCGCCCCGCAACTGCTGGCCGAGGCCGGCGACCCGGAAGTGGCCGCGACCATGGCCCTGCAACGCCAGTTGTTCAGCAGCCGCGCCCAGGCCCTGGCCATGGAACAGCAGGGCATCGCCCAGAGCATTGCCGGCTCCGAGGCGCAATTGCGTGGAACCCGCGACTCCCAGGCGAGCAAGGTGCTCCAGCGCAATGCCTTGAACGAGCAGTTGCAGGGGCTGCGCGAACTGGCCCGCGACGGCTATATCCCGCGTAACCGGCTGCTGGACAGCGAGCGCCTGTATGCGCAGATCGACGGCTCGATCTCCGAGGACTTCGGCCGCATCGGCCAGTTGCAGCGCCAAGTGCTCGAGCTGCGCCTGCGGATCCGCCAACTGGCCGAGGAGTTCCAGAAGGAGGTACGCAGCCAGTTGGCCGACACCCGCACCCGCACCGAAGACTTGCGCAACCGCCTGGCCTCGGCCGAGTTCGAGCTGGCCAACAGCCTGGTGCGCGCGCCGGCGGCCGGGGTGGTGGTCGGGCTCGAGGTGTACACCGAAGGCGGGGTGATCAAGCCGGGGCAGGCCCTGATGGAAATCGTGCCCCAGGGCGAGCCGCTGCTGGTGGAGGCGCGGGTGCCGGTGCAGATGATCGACAAGGTGCATCCCGGGTTGCCGGTGGAATTGATGTTCTCGGCCTTCAGCCAGAGCACCACGCCACGGGTGGCCGGGCAGGTGACCCTGGTGTCGGCCGACCGGCAGGTAGACGAGCGCACCGACGAGCCGTACTACACCCTGCGGGCCCAGGTCAGCGCCGATGGCATGGAGCAATTGCGCGGCTTGCAGATTCGGCCGGGCATGCCGGTGGAGACCTTCGTGCGCACCGGCGAGCGCTCGATGCTCAACTACCTGTTCAAGCCGCTGCTGGACCGCACCCACATGGCGCTGGTGGAAGAATGAGCCGGCGCCTGATCCCCTGGCTGCTGGCGGGCCTGTCTGGCCTGTGTTCCCCGGCGGCCCACGCCCTGGGGCTGCTGGACGCCTACGCGCTGGCGCTGCGCAACGACCCGACCTTCCAGGCGGCGATCCAGGAGCGCGACGCCGGGCAAGAGAACCGCGCGCTGGGCCGCTCCGCCCTGTTGCCGACCCTGTCGTGGAACTACAACAACTCGCGCAACGAGTCCGAGGTGACCCAGACCACGCCCCTGGGCGACGTCCGCACCGATCGCGATTACCGCAGCTACGCCTCGACCCTGACCCTGCAGCAACCGCTGCTGGATTACGAAGCCTATGCGCGCTATCGCCAGGGCACCGCCCAGGCGCTGTTCGCCGACGAGCGTTTTCGCAGCAAGAGCCAGGAGCTGGCGGTGCGCCTGTTGGGCGCCTACAGCCAGGCGCTGCTGGCCCAGGAGCGTATCGAGCTGAGCCAGGCGCAACGGCGCGCCTATGCCGAGCGCCTGCAACTCAACCAGCGCCTGCTCAAGGGCGGCGAGGGCACCCACACCGACGTGCTGGAAACCCAGGCGCGGCTGAGCCTGGCGCTGGCCGAGGAGATCGAAGCCCGGGACCTGCAGGACGCCGCGTTGCATGATCTTGAGGCGATTGTCGGCCAGCCGTTGCAGGTCGACGACCTCGACCCGTTGGCCGGCCGGTTCGCGATCCAGCCCTTGCAGCCCAACCGGTTCGAGAGCTGGCGTGACCTGGCCGTCGCCAACAACCCGGAACTGGCCTCCCAGCAGCATGCTTTGCAGGCGGCGGAGTATGAGGTGGAGCGCAAGCGCGCCGGGCATCTGCCCAAGGTCAGCCTTTACGCCAGCAGCCGCCAGACCAGCTCGGATTCGGAAAGCACCTACAACCAGAAGTACGACACCAACAGCGTCGGTATCCAGGTCAGCCTGCCGCTGTTCGCCGGCGGCTCGGTGTCGGCCTCGACCCGGCAGGCGGCCAGCCAGTTGTCCCAGGCGCAGTTCGAGCTGGACGCGCAAACCGCCAGCACCCTCAACGAACTGCGCAAGCAGTTCAACCTCAACACCAGCGGCGCGGCCCGGGTGCGTGCCTATGAAATGGCGGTCGAGTCGGCCGAGGCGCTGGTCCGGGCGACCCTGAAAAGCGTGCGCGGCGGCGAGCGGGTCAACCTCGACGTGCTGGACGCCGAGCAGCAACTGTTCGGCGCCCGCCGCGACCTGGCCGATGCCCGGCACGCCTACCTGCTGGCGCGGATTCAGTTGAAGTATTACGCCGGCTTGCTCGATGAGCAGGACCTGCAGCAGCTCGCCGGCTATTTCCGCCCTGTCGGTTGAGCGTGGCGTTCCTATCGCGGGCAAGCCTCGCTCCTACAGATCGGCGTCCTAGCCCTTGTAGGGGCGAAGCTTGCTCGCGATAGGCCGTTACGCTATCCCGGAATGCAAACAGCCGTCGCGAGGACGGCTGTTGGCGGGGTAGCGATGTTGTTTCAACGGCGGGTCAGCAAGACCCCGGATTCCATGTGGTGGGTCCACGGGAACTGGTCGAACAGCGCGCAGCGGGTGATGCGGTGCGTGTCATGCAACTGGGCGATGTTGGCCGCCAGGGTCTGTGGGTTGCAGGAGATGTACAGGATGTTGTCGAAGCGCCGGGTCAGCTCGCAGGTGTCCGGGTCCATGCCGGCGCGCGGCGGGTCGACGAACACGCTGCCGAACTCGTAGCTCTTCAGGTCCACGCCGTGCAGGCGGCGGAACGGACGCACTTCGTTCAGTGCCTCGGTCAGCTCTTCGGCGGACAGGCGCACCAGGGTAACGTTATCCACCGCGTTTTCGCTGAGGTTGCTCAGGGCCGCGTTGACCGAGGTCTTGCTGATCTCGGTGGCCAGCACCTTGCGCACCCGGGTGGCCAGGGGCAGGGTGAAGTTGCCGTTGCCGCAGTACAGCTCCAGCAGGTCGTCCGAGCGCTCGCCCAGGGCGTCGTAGGCCCAGTTGAGCATCTTCTGGTTGACCGTGCCGTTGGGCTGGGTGAAGGCGCCTTCCGGCTGGCGATAGCTGAAGGTACGACCGCCGACCTCGAGTTTCTCCACCACATAGTCGTGGCCGATGACTTCGCGCTTGCCCTTGGAGCGGCCGATGACGCTGACGTTCAAGTCGGCCGCCAGTTTGCTCGCCGCGGCGTGCCAGTGCTCGTCCAGCGGACGGTGGTAGCACAGGGTGATCATCGCGTCGCCGGCCAGGGTAGTGAGGAACTCGACCTGGAACAGCTTGTGGCTCAACGGCGCGCTGGCCTGCCAGGCGGCCTTGAGCTGCGGCATCAACTGGTTGATGCGCAGGCTGGCGATGGGGAAGGCCTCGATCAGGATCGGCGTGTGTTTGTCTTCCTGGGAAAACATCGCGTAGTGCCGCTCGCCGGCTTCGCGCCACAGGCGGAACTCGGCGCGCAGGCGGAAGTTCTGCAACGGCGAGTCGAAGACCTGGGGCTCGGGCGCCTTGAAGGGGGCCAGCAGGTCGCGCAGGCGCGCGACCTTGTCTTGCAGCTGGGCGGCGTAGGAGGGGGCGTCAAAAGTCATGCGGGGTAACCAAGCTTGATCACGAACAGGATCGACAGGATCACCAGCGGTGCATTCAGCTCACGGGCGCGGCCCGACAGCAGCTTGATCACGGTCCAGGCGATAAAGCCGAAGGCGATGCCGTTGGCGATGGAATAGGTGAACGGCATGGCCAGGGCGGTGACCACCACGGGAGCGGCGACGGTGATGTCCTCCCAGTCGATTTCCGCCAGGCCCGAGGTCATCAGCACGGCGACGAACAGCAGGGCCGGCGCTGTGGCGAAGGCCGGAACGCTGGCCGCCAGCGGCGAGAAGAACAACGCCAGCAGGAACAGGATGGCCACGACGATGGCGGTCAGGCCGGTGCGGCCGCCGGCGCTCACGCCCGCCGCGGATTCGATGTAGCTGGTGGTGGTCGAGGTGCCCAGCAGGGAACCGGCCATGGCGGCGGTGCTGTCGGCGATCAGCGCCCGGCCCATTTTCGGCATGTGGCCGTCCTTGCCCATCAGCCCGGCGCGCTTGGCGACGCCGATCAGGGTGCCGGAGTTGTCGAACAGGTCGACGAACAGGAAGGCGAAGATCACGCTGACCAGGCCGATGTCCAGGGCGCCCTTGATGTCCAGTTGCAGGAACGTCGGGGCCAGCGAAGGCGGCATCGAGGTCACGCCGCCGAACGGAGTGACGCCCATGAGAATGGAGACGATGGTCACCGCGAGGATGCCGATCAGCACCGCACCGCGCACTTTCAGCGCTTCCAGGGCGACGATCAGGGCAAAGCCCAGGGCGGCGAGGATAGGCGCCGGTTTGCTCAGGTCGCCGAGGCCCACCAGGGTCGACGGGTTGCCGACCACGATCTGTGCGTTATGCAGGGCGATCAGCGCCAGGAACAGGCCGATACCGGCGGCGATCGCCGAACGCAGTGGTAGCGGGATGCTGTTGATGATCCATTCGCGGATGCGGAAGATCGACAGCAGGAAGAACAGCACCGCCGAGATGAACACCGCCCCCAGCGCCACTTGCCAGGTATGGCCCATGTGCAGGACCACGGTGTAGGTGAAGAAGGCATTCAGGCCCATGCCCGGGGCCAGGGCGATCGGGTAGTTGGCGATCAGGCCCATCACCGTCGAGCCGATGGCGGCCGCCAGGCACGTGGCGACGAACACCGCGCCCTTGTCCATGCCGGTCTCGCCGAGGATGCTCGGGTTGACGAAGAGAATGTAGGCCATGGCCAGGAAGGTCGTGAGGCCCGCGAGAATCTCGGTCCGCACGTTGGTGTTGTGTGCCTTGAGTTGAAACAGCCTTTCCAGCATGTCTGCTCCCCGTGGCGCGCAGGGCGCCGTGAATGTATCGACCCAGACAGCAAAGCACAGACCATGGAAAAGCGTCCGGGGATTTTGTGTGGGTCGGAAAAAGCCGCGCATCATACCAGCAGCGTAAGGCTATGGCTGCGATCGTCGGCGATGTTTTGCCCGCGTGGCGACTGGGGCATACTGCGCCGACGTTTTTGGGGGACTTATGCACAGCACGATTAAAGCAACGACCCTGGCGCTGCTGGCCAGCAGCCTGTGGCTGGGCGCCGCGCCGGCCCAGGCCCGTTCCGCGCCGCCCTTGAGCCAGGTGGAAATCCTCAAGGTCGAGTCGGCTTCCTGCGGCCTGGAAGATGTGTCGGACGGCCGCGACAAGACCGCCTGCGATCACCAGGGCCCGAACATCAAGGTCTATGTGCTGGAAATCGGCTACGGCCGCCAGCCGCGGGTGACGCTGGACGGCTTCGAAGTCAACGGCACGCGCGCGGCGGTCTGCGAGGAGGGCTCGAGCCTGGTGCCGTGCGGCAATGCCGGGATCACCGTCGGCTACATCTATACCTTCGACCTGGCCGGCAAGCAGGAAGGGACGTTCACCTTCAGCAACACCTCGCTGAACGCGCCGGGCAACAGCATGAGCGCGCAGATCTACATCAAGTGACGGCGGCGCCCGAACGCGGGAGCCGGGAAAGCTGACTAAGCTTTAAACACCCCTCCCGCGGACACCGCCCATGACCTTTAGAGCCCTGATCGCCCTCGCCGAGGGCATCGACGACCTGCAAAGCGTGACCCTGATCGATGTGCTGCGCCGCGCCGAAATCGAAGTGCTGGTGGCCAGCGTCGAAGGGCGGCGCATGCTCACCTGCGCCCGCGGCACCCGCCTGACCGCCGACGGCATGCTGGTGGATGTGCTGGCCCAGGCGTTCGACCTGATCGTGCTGCCCGGCGGCGCCGTCGGCGCGCAACACCTGGCGGCGCACCAACCCTTGATGCAACTGCTCAAGGACCAGGCCGCCGCCGGGCGCCTGTTCGCCGGCATCGCCGAAGCCCCGGCGCTGGCCTTGCAGAGTTACGGGGTGCTGCGCCAGCGGCGCATGACCTGCCTGCCCGGCGTCAGCCAGCACTTGGCGGGCTGCACCTTCGTCGACCAGCCGGTGGTGGTGGACGGCAATTGCATCACCGCGCAAGGTTCGGGCGCGGCCCTGGCGTTCGCCCTGACGCTGGTGGAACAACTGTGCGGCAAGGGCAAGCGGGCGGCGGTGGCGGGGGAGTTGCGGGTTTAGCGATCAGCCGACATGAACGGCGATCGGTTCGATGACCGGTAGCAGCTGCTGCTCGGTATGCCAGATATCGTAGTCGGCCTGTACCGCCAGCCAGACCTTGGCCTTGCCTATTCCGGCGCGTTCCAGCCTGACCGCCAGCTCCGGCCGGATCGGCGCGTGGCCATGCAGCACCTTGGACAGATGAGGGCGGGCATAGCCAAGATGCCTGGCCAGTTCCGTCACGCTGATGCCCAGCTCGGGCAATACATCCACCCGCAGTGTTTCACCGGGGTGGGGCGGGTTGTGCATGGGCATGATCCTGCCTCCTGTTCAGTGGTAGTCCAGATAATCGACCAACTCGATATCCGAACCCGCGAAACGAAAAATCACTCGCCAATTGCCCGATACGGTCAGTGACCAGTATTCGCGGCGCTCGCCCTTGAGTGGGTGTAACCGCCATCCCGGGAGGTCGAGATCATCAGGCTCTGTCGCGTGATCCATGAACGGCAGCATGCGCGCCAGGCGCCTCGCATGATCGGCTCGGATCCCTCGAGTCGATCCCGTTTCATAGAAAGCCCTGAGGCCTTTGTGCTGAAAGGATATGATCATGGGGCGAGTGTAAGGCGATACATTACACCTTTCACATCGCCGATGTATTGCAGCGCATGAATTGGACGATCAATGGCGCCCCTGTACACGGCTTGTGTCGACGCTGATTCAGGCTTTGACGTCTTCTTCCACCGGCGCATGCATCCGGTCGCGATTGGCCAGGGTCGGGAACAGTTTTATCCACACCCCGGTCACCAGCAGGGTGCCGACGCCGCCCATGACCACCGCCGGCACGGTGCCGAACCAGTGGGCGGTGAGCCCGGACTCGAACTCGCCGAGCTGGTTCGAGGCGCCGATGAACAGGCCGTTCACCGCGCTGACCCGGCCGCGCATTTCGTCCGGGGTTTCCAGCTGCACGAAAGAGGCGCGGATCACCATGCTGATCATGTCCGCCGCGCCCAGCACCACCAGCACCGCGAGGGAAAACCAGAACGAGGTCGACAGGCCGAAGGCGATGGTGGCGACGCCGAACACGCCGACGGCGGTGAACATCACTCGCCCGACATGCCGGTCGACGGCAAAGCGCGCCAGCCACAGTGACATCAGCAGCGCGCCCACCGCCGGTGCCGAGCGCAGCAGGCCCAGGCCCCAGGCGCCGGTGAGCAGGATGTCCTTGGCGAACACCGGCAACAACGCAGTGGCGCCGCCCAGCAGCACGGCGAACAGGTCCAGGGAGATCGCCCCGAGGATGTCCGGGCGGCTGCGGATGAAACGGATTCCCGCGAGCAGCGAGTCCAGGGTGGCCTTGCCCTTGTTCAGCGGCGTCTGCCGCGCGGGCAGGTTGAGCATCAGACAGCAGGCAATCACATACAGCAGCACCGTCGGGCCGTAGACCCACACGCTGCCAAAGGCATAGAGCAGGCCGCCGAGGGCCGGGGCGACGATGGTCGCCGATTGCTGGGCCGACTGGGCGGCGGCCACCGCGCGGGGGAACAGGGCGCTGGGCACGATGCTTGGCAGCAGCGCCTGGGTGGTAGGCATCTCGAAGGAGCGGGCGGCGCCCAGCAGGAAGGCGAGGATGAAGATCATCTCGCGGGTGACGTTGTGGGTGGCGCTGCCGATGGCCAGCGACAGGGCGATCAGCGCCTGCAGCGACTGGCAGATGGCCGCTACCTTGCGCCGGTCGTAGCGGTCCGCCACATGCCCGGTGTGCAGCATGAACAGCACCCGCGGGGCGAATTCCACCAGCCCGACCAGGCCCAGGTCGAGCACGTTGCCGGTCAATTGGTAGAGGTTCCAGCCAATGGCCACGGTGAGCATCTGGAAGCCGCTGGCGGTGAAGATACGCGCCAGCCAGAAAGCCATGAAAGGACGATGGTGACGAAGCAGGAGAGGCGCTGGGCTGGGCATCTGAGGGCGGATCTGAGGCGAGGACAGGGCGAGATTATCA
Source organism: Pseudomonas chlororaphis (assembly GCF_001921865.1). Taxonomy (GTDB): domain Bacteria; phylum Pseudomonadota; class Gammaproteobacteria; order Pseudomonadales; family Pseudomonadaceae; genus Aquipseudomonas; species Aquipseudomonas chlororaphis_D. The sequence continues at coordinate 555,899 of NZ_MSCT01000020.1, read as the reverse complement.
CCAACTTGTAACCAATAGTTGCCGCGCCCGGAAAAATCGTTAGCTATGTATCTATCCCCGCAAACCTCGGCAGCCCACTGTAGGAGCGAGCTTGCTCGCGATGGCTACGCCGCGGTTTGTCTGAACGCCGCGGGTTCCGGATCGCGAGCAAGCTCGCTCCTACGGGGGCCGGATTGGGCCGGGAATGAAGGGGCAAACCCGCGTTCTTGACACGGTGAGGCAAGCTGTCACGCGACAAAAGACCACACAAACCATTGGTCAAAATGCGACTACTCTTTCAACGTTGATTGATCCAGATCAAAACCTTTTCCAAGGCTCGGTCTGGCGGCCTATGGCCAGAATCCCTGCGTCGCGTGGTTTAAAAAAGAACGAATTCAAATTCGCCAGACTCCATATCCGTGGGGGCAGAGTGGGTGCAGGCCTCCTAGCCAGCAGCCGGTATTACCTGACAGAGGAAAGCTTATGTTCGGTTTGGAGGCACTAGATCTCGCCCGAATTCAGTTCGCGTTCACCATCTCGTTCCACATCCTGTTCCCTGCCATCACCATTGGTCTGGCGAGCTACCTCGCGGTGCTCGAAGGTTTGTGGCTCAAGACTCGCGACGACACGTACCGTGACCTGTACCACTTCTGGTCGAAGATCTTCGCCGTCAACTTCGGCATGGGGGTGGTCTCGGGCCTGGTCATGGCCTATCAGTTCGGTACCAACTGGAGCCGGTTCTCCGACTTCGCCGGTTCCGTGACCGGGCCGCTGCTGACGTACGAAGTGCTCACGGCATTCTTCCTCGAAGCCGGCTTCCTCGGCGTGATGCTGTTCGGCTGGAACAGGGTCGGGCGCAAGCTGCACTTCTTCGCCACCGTGATGGTGGCCATCGGTACCTTGATTTCGACCTTCTGGATCCTTTCGTCCAACAGCTGGATGCAGACGCCCCAGGGCTTTGAAATCGTCAACGGGCAAGTGATCCCGGTCGACTGGGTCGCCATTGTTTTCAACCCGTCGTTCCCGTACCGCCTGGCGCACATGGCCACGGCGGCCTTTGTCGCGACGGCGTTCTTCGTCGGTTCTTCTGCCGCCTGGCACTTGTTGCGTGGCCGCGATAACCCGGCCATTCGCCGCATGCTGTCGATGGCCATGTGGATGGCCCTGATCGTCGCGCCGATCCAGGCCGTGATCGGCGACTTCCACGGCCTCAACACCCTCAAGCACCAGCCGGCGAAAATCGCCGCGATCGAAGGCCACTGGGAAAACGTCGGCAACGAGCCGACCCCGCTGATCCTGTTCGGCTGGCCGGACATGAAGGAAGAAAAGACCAAGTACGCGGTCGAGATTCCGTACCTGGGCAGCCTCATCCTCACGCACTCGCTGGACAAGCAAGTGCCGGCGCTCAAGGAGTTCCCGCCGGAAGACCGGCCGAACTCGACCATCGTGTTCTGGTCGTTCCGGATCATGGTCGGCCTGGGCATGCTGATGATCTTCACCGGCCTGTGGAGCCTGTGGCTGCGCAAGCGTGACCGCATCTACCAGAACCGTGCGTTCCTGTACCTGGCGTTGTGGATGGGCCCGTCCGGGTTGATCGCGATCCTCGCCGGCTGGTTCACCACCGAGATCGGCCGCCAGCCGTGGGTGGTGTACGGGCTGATGCGTACCGCGGACGCTTCGTCCGGGCACAGTTTCCTGCAGATGAGCATTACCCTGGCGCTGTTTGTCGTGGTGTATTTCTCGCTGTTCGGCGTGGGTATCGGCTACATGATGCGCCTGGTGCGCAAAGGGCCGAAGACCAACGAGGGCGCGGAAGTCAGCCATGGCGGTCCCGGCCAGAAACGTACGCCGGCCCGTCCGCTGTCGGCCGCCGACGACGATGCCGAAGACACCGGCACCAGCCTGAACAAGGGGAATTGAGCCATGGGTATTGATCTTCCGCTGATCTGGGCCGTGATCATCATCTTCGGCATCATGATGTACGTGGTCATGGACGGCTTCGACCTGGGGATCGGGATTATCTTCCCGTTCGTCAAGGACGAGCGCGACCGCGACGTGATGATGAACACCGTCGCCCCGGTCTGGGACGGCAACGAAACCTGGCTGGTGCTGGGCGGTGCCGCGTTGTTCGGCGCCTTCCCGCTGGCCTATTCGGTGGTGCTCTCGGCGCTGTACATGCCGCTGATCCTGATGCTGATCGGCCTGATCTTCCGTGGCGTGGCCTTCGAGTTTCGCTTCAAGGCCAAGGCCGACAAGCGTCACATCTGGGACAAGGCGTTCATCGGCGGTTCGCTGGCGGCGACCTTCTTCCAGGGCCTGGCGCTGGGGGCGTTCATCGACGGCCTGCCGGTGGTCGACCGCCAGTACGCTGGCGGTTCGATGGACTGGTTCACGCCGTTCACCCTGTTCTGCGGCCTGGCGCTAGTGGTGGCCTACGCCTTGCTCGGCTGCACCTGGCTGATCATGAAGACCGAAGGCAAGCTGCAGGAGCAGATGCATGACCTGGCGCGACCGCTGGCCTACGTGCTGCTGGGCGTGATCGGCATCGTCAGTATCTGGACGCCGCTGGCCCATGAGGAAATCGCCGCGCGCTGGTTCACCCTGCCGAACCTGTTCTGGTTCCTGCCGGTGCCGATCCTGGTGCTGGTGACCCTGTACGGGCTGATCCGCGCGGTGGCCCGCAACGCCCACTACACGCCGTTCCTGCTGACCCTGGTGCTGATCTTCCTCGGCTACAGCGGCCTGGGCATCAGCCTGTGGCCGAACATCGTGCCGCCGTCGATCTCGATCTGGGACGCCGCCGCGCCGCCGCAAAGCCAGGGCTTCATGCTGGTGGGCACGCTGTTCATCATCCCGTTCATCCTGGGTTACACCTTCTGGAGCTACTACGTGTTCCGCGGCAAGGTCACCCACGAAGACGGCTACCACTAGTTCCCGTTCCCTGTAGGAGCGAGCTTGCTCGCGATGGCGTCCTGACAGGCGCCATCGCCCCATTCCGAGAGGAGTACCCGATGATGGCCGACAAACCCTCTTTGCAGGAAATCGAAGCTGCCGAGAAAAAGCCGCTCTGGCAGCGCCTGGGCTGGCTCGCCGGAATCTGGGCCGGCAGCGTGCTGGCGCTGTTCATCGTCGCCAGCCTGATGCGCATGTTCATGAATGCCGCGGGCTTGTCCACTCACTGATTTCACCACCGCTCATCCCATCCCGTTGCCTTGCGGCACGGTTTTACAGCCCTCCTCTGGAGGGTTTTTTTTGCCTGCGGATTCGCGGGTGTCCTGTAGGAGCGAAGCTTGCTCGCGATGAACGATAATGCGGTATTTCAGGTATTTCGCGTCGTCCTCATCGCGAGCAAGCTTCGCTCCTACAAGGCGGGGAGTCGTTACTTGCGGGCCTTGAGGATCACGAACTTGGGCGTGGCGGCCACTTGCTCGACGCCGCGGAACAACCGCGCCAGCTTGCTGTGATAACCCAGGTGGCGGTTGCCGACGATGTACAGCGCGCCGCCGGTCACCAGGGCCTCGCGGGCCTGCTGGAACATGCGCCAGGCGAGGAAGTCGCCGACCACCTGTTGCTGGTGGAAAGGCGGATTGCACAGCACCACGTCCAGCGATTGCGGCTCCTGACCGGCCAGGCCGTCGCCGGCACGCACGATCACCTCACGCTCGCCCAGGGTCACGCGCCAGTTTTCCAGGGCCGATTGCACCGCCATGAACGATTCGTCCACCAGGGTGTACTGGGCGTCGGGGTTGTCCAGGGCGCTGGCGATGGCCAGCACGCCGTTGCCGCAGCCCAGGTCCGCGACCCGGGCCTTGCCGAGGTTTTTCGGCAGGTGCGGGAGGAAAGCGCGGGTGCCGATGTCCAGGCCTTCGCGGCAGAACACGTTGGCGTGGTTGAGCAGCTCGATGGCCGGCTCGTCGAGTGTGTAGCGGCTCGGGTAGGGCGACACCGCTGGAGCTTTCGCCTCCGGGGTGGCGATCAGCAAACGGGCTTTTTTCACCGCCAGCGAAGCCTGGACCGGGCCGATGTAGCGCTCCAGCAGGTCGCCGGCCGCCCGCGGCAAGTGCTTGACCATGGCCGCCGCCACCACCTGGGCCCCCGGGGCCAGCTGGCCTTGCAGGCGGATCAGCTGTTCTTCCAGCAGGGCCAGGGTCTTGGGCACCCGGATCAGCACCCGGTCAAACGGCCCGCTCAGCGGCTCGCTGGCCGGCAGGACCTTGACCGCGTCGAACGGCAGGCCATTGCGCGCCAGGTTTTTCTCCAGCGCCAGGGCGCCGAGAAACGAGTCGCCGCTGCTGCTCACCTCCACGCGTCCGACCAGGCTGGCCGCCAGGGCGCCGAAGCTGTCGTTGAGGACCAGCACCCGGGTCTCTGCCGTCGGTTGCTGTTCGGCCAGGTGATTGAGCAGGTACTCGTCCGCTGCGTCGAAAGCTTGCAGGGGCTCGTTCTGTTGTTCGGGCTGGCGGATCAGGTCGAGCTGGGCGAAGGGGCTTTCGAGCAGGGGCATGGGGCGGACTCTTGGTAATCGGTGAATGCCCTGCCGGCGGGAGGGGCGCAATGCGGGCAGGACCGTTCGGGCAACTGGCGCGCAGGCCGCGCGGCGTGTGCCCGAAGAGGCGGCAATGGTACGTTTTTTTGCGCCCGATTGCCCGCGCTCTATGCCATTACAAACCGCCGGTGTTTCTGCCGCGCGCTTTGCGGGACACTAACGCTATTCGCTTATCGGAGCCTGCCATGACTGCCAGTGCAGAAAAATACACGCGCCAGACCTTGCTCGACGTCCAGCCCCTGACCCCCAGCCTGTTCAGCTTGCGGGCCACGCGGGACGCGGGCTTTCGTTTCCGCGCCGGGCAGTTTGCCCGCCTCGGGGTGAGCAAGGCCGATGGCAGCACGGTGTGGCGCGCGTACTCCATGGTGTCCTCGCCCTTCGACGAGTTTCTCGAGTTCTTCTCCATCGTGGTTCCGGGCGGCGAGTTCACCAGCGAGCTGAGCCGGCTGGGGGAGGGCGATACCCTGCTGGTGGACCGGCAGGCGTTCGGCTACCTGACCCTGGACCGGTTCGTCGACGGTCGCGATCTCTGGCTGCTTTCCACCGGGACCGGGATCGCGCCCTTCGTTTCGATCCTGCAGGACTTCGAGGTCTGGGAAAAATTCGAGCGGATCATCCTGGTTTATAGCGTGCGCGAGGCCAAGGAGCTGGCTTACCAGCAATTGCTGGCCGAGCTCAAACAGCGCGATTATCTGGCGGAGGTCGCCCACAAGCTGCAAGTCATCACCACGGTGACCCGGGAACAGCATCCGGGCAGCCTCAGTGGACGCATCACTCAATTGATCGAGAACGGCGAACTGGAGCGCGTCGCCGGCGTGCCGTTGAACGCCGAACATTCGCGCGTGATGCTCTGCGGTAACCCGCAGATGATCGACGATACCCGCGCCCTGCTCAAACAGCGGGACATGCACCTGAGCCTGACCCGGCGGCCGGGGCAGGTCGCGGTGGAAAACTACTGGTAAGAAAAACGGCGCCGCCTTGTCACAAGGGGCGCCGTCTTTTTACTGCGGCAACTGCCTCAGGGCTTGTTGTTCTGCGCCTTGAGCAGGTCGCGGATCTCGCCCAGCAACGTTTCTTCCTTGGTAGGAGCAGCCGGTGCCACGGCTTCTTCACGCTTCAGGCGGTTGATCGCCTTCACACCCATGAAGATGGCGAAGGCAACGATGATGAAGTCGATCAGGCTCTGGATGAACTTGCCGTAGGCCAGAACCACGGCCGGTGTGTCGCCGACAGCGTCCTTGAGCGTGATCGCCAGGTCGCTGAAATCCACCCCACCGATCAGCAAGCCGATTGGCGGCATCACCACATCGCCGACGAACGACGAAACGATCTTGCCGAATGCCGCGCCGATGATAATACCGACGGCCATATCGACCACGTTACCTTTGACCGCGAAGGCCTTGAACTCACTTAGCACGCCCATAGGTTATTCCCTGTTACAGATGAGGTTGGTGAACGCAGTGTAATTCAGCAAAACGTATCTTGCTCGCAACAACTGCTTACAGCGTTCGGAGTTATCGACCGAGTTAACGGTAAATAGTTTACAAAGTGCCATCAATCAATCGCGCGCGTAATACCCGTACTTTTTATCCGGGGCCAACCTATTTTCTCAATCGGACTGTTGCGACCTTTCTATTTAGAGTTCGACTCTTTGGTCACTAGCCTCTGGCAGACGCACCTGGATGCGTTTGATTAAAACCAGAGGAATAAAACATGACCCTGATCATTGGCCTTGGGACTCTTTCCCAGCGACGCGTACTGGGCGTACTCGCCGCCAGTATGCTTTCCCTTTCCGTGCAGGCCGCCACACTGACCCGCGATAACGGCGCCGCGGTGGGCGACAACCAGAACTCGCAGACGGCAGGCGCTACCGGGCCGGTCCTGTTGCAGGACGTGCAACTGATCCAGAAGCTCCAGCGCTTCGACCGCGAGCGCATTCCAGAGCGGGTGGTGCATGCTCGCGGTACCGGCGCCCATGGCTCCTTCACCGTGACCGACGGCCTTGGCGACCTGACCAAGGCCAAGGTGTTCGCCGCCGGCGAAGTCACGCCGGTCTTCGTGCGTTTCTCCGCGGTCGTGCATGGCAACCATTCGCCGGAAACCCTGCGTGACCCACGTGGTTTCGCCACCAAGTTCTATACCGCCGAAGGCAACTGGGACCTGGTCGGCAATAACTTTCCGACGTTCTTTATTCGCGATGCGATCAAGTTTCCGGACATGGTCCATGCGTTCAAACCCGACCCGCGCACCAACCTGGACGACGATTCCCGTCGCTTCGATTTCTTCTCCCATGTTCCGGAAGCCACCCGCACCCTGACCGAGCTGTATTCCAACTCCGGCACGCCGGCCAGTTACCGGGAAATGGACGGTAATGGCGTGCACGCCTACAAGTTGGTCAATGCCAAGGGCGAAGTGCATTACGTGAAGTTTCACTGGAAGAGTTTGCAGGGCATCAACAACCTCGATCCGAAACAAGTGGTCGAGGTGCAGGGGCGCGATTACAGCCATATGACCAACGACCTGGTCACCCATATCAACAAAGGCGACTTCCCGAAATGGGACCTGTATGTGCAGGTATTGAAGCCGCAGGACCTGGCCAAGTTCGACTTCGACCCGCTCGATGCCACCAAGATCTGGCCGGGTGTGCCTGAGCGCAAGGTCGGGCAGATGGTGCTCGACCGCAACCCGGGCAACGTGTTCCAGGAAACCGAGCAGGTGGCCATGGCCCCGGCCAACCTGGTGCCGGGGATCGAGCCGTCGGAAGACCGCCTGCTGCAAGGCCGGGTGTTCTCCTATGCCGATACCCAGCTGTACCGCCTGGGCGCCAACGTCCTGCAACTGCCGATCAACGCGCCGAAAGTCGCGGTGAACAACGGCAACCAGGACGGCGCGATGAACATCGGCAGCACCAGCACCGGGGTGAACTATCAACCGAGCCGCCTGTTGCCGCGCGAAGAACCGCAAAGCGCGCGCTACAGCCAACTGGCCCTGAGCGGCAGCACCCAGCAGGCGAAGATCCAGCGCGAGCAGAACTTCAAGCAGGCCGGCGACTTGTATCGCTCGTTCAGCCAGAAGGAACGCCAGGACCTGATCGAGAGCTTTGGCGGTTCGCTGGCGACCACCGATGACGAGAGCAAGCACATCATGCTGTCGTTCCTCTACAAGGCCGACCCGGAGTACGGCGCCGGCGTGACCAAGGTGGCCAAGGGCGACCTGGCCCGGGTCAAGGCCCTGGCTGCGAAACTGTCCGACTGAGTCCCAGTCATGTCACGCCGCTTTGCGGCGTGACACTCTCTTGGTAGGAGCGTGCAAGGAGCTACATCATGCGTCTGTATATTTCTGCGTTTCTAGCCTGTTGCTCGCTGAGTGCTTTCGCGGGGCCGGAGCCTGTACCTGGCGACCCGGCCGCCATGAAAACCCAGCTGCAAAATTACTACTTCGATGCCGCCCGCCGGGGCGACGTCGAGATGCTCGACACCTTTATCGAGGCCGGTTACGCCCTCGATACCCAGGACGAGAAGGGCTACACCGCCTTGATCCTGGCGGCGTATCACGGCCAGGGGCCGGCGGTCGAACGGCTGCTGGCCGCCGGCGCCGATGCCTGCGCCCAGGACAAAAGAGGCAATACCGCGCTGATGGGCGCCATCTTCAAGGGCGAGGTGACGATCGCCCGACGCCTGCTGGCCACCGACTGCAACCCCGACCAGCGCAACGGCGCCGGGCAGACCGCCGCGATGTATGCCGGGCTGTTCAAGCGGGTGGAGTTGCTCGACGTCCTGGCGCGCAAGGGCGCCGACCTGAACGCCGAAGATCCCTTGGGCAACAGCGCCACGCGTCTGGCCAGCGGCGAAATCCACACGGCCGCGCCGCGCTGATCCGCTCCAGCTGAGCTATCATCGCGGTTTTTGCCGGGGGTTCAGATGGCCAAGGCCAAGCGCATGTACGGCTGCACCGAGTGCGGCGCCACCTTTCCCAAATGGGCCGGCCAGTGCGGTGAGTGCGGGGCCTGGAATACCCTGACTGAAACCCTGGTGGAAAGCGGCGGCGCCGCGGCGCCCAGCGGTCGCACCGGTTGGGCCGGGCAGCAGGCGCAGATCAAGACCCTGGCCGAGGTCAGCGTCGAAGAGATCCCGCGGTTTTCCACGGCGTCCGGCGAACTGGACCGGGTACTCGGTGGCGGCCTGGTGGACGGTTCGGTGGTGCTGATCGGCGGCGATCCGGGGATCGGCAAGTCGACCATTCTGTTGCAGACCCTGTGCAACATCGCCACGCGCATGCCGGCGCTCTACGTCACCGGCGAGGAATCCCAACAACAGGTGGCGATGCGCGCCCGGCGCCTGGGCCTGCCTCAGGACCAACTGCGGGTGATGACCGAAACCTGCATCGAAACCATCATCGCCACGGCCCGGCAGGAGAAGCCCAAGGTCATGGTGATCGACTCGATCCAGACCATCTTCACCGAACAACTGCAATCGGCCCCGGGTGGCGTGTCCCAGGTGCGCGAAAGCGCGGCGCTGCTGGTGCGTTACGCCAAGCAGAGCGGCACGGCGATCTTCCTGGTCGGCCACGTGACCAAGGAAGGTGCGCTGGCCGGGCCGCGGGTCCTGGAGCACATGGTCGACACCGTGCTGTATTTCGAAGGCGAGTCCGACGGCCGCCTGCGCCTGCTGCGGGCGGTAAAGAACCGTTTCGGCGCGGTCAACGAACTGGGCGTGTTCGGCATGACCGACCGCGGCCTGAAGGAAGTGTCCAACCCTTCGGCGATTTTCCTTACCCGGGCCCAGGAAGAGGTCCCGGGCAGCGTGGTCATGGCCACCTGGGAAGGCACCCGGCCGATGCTGGTGGAAGTCCAGGCGCTGGTGGATGACAGCCACCTGGCCAACCCGCGGCGGGTCACCCTGGGCCTGGACCAGAACCGCCTGGCGATGCTGCTGGCGGTGCTGCATCGCCACGGCGGCATCCCGACCCACGACCAGGACGTGTTCCTCAACGTGGTCGGCGGGGTCAAGGTGCTGGAAACCGCGTCCGACCTGGCGCTGATGGCGGCGGTGATGTCGAGCCTGCGCAACCGACCCTTGCCCCACGACCTGTTGGTGTTCGGCGAAGTCGGCCTGTCCGGCGAAGTGCGTCCGGTGCCGAGCGGCCAGGAGCGCCTCAAGGAGGCGGCCAAGCACGGCTTCAAGCGGGCCATCGTGCCCAAGGGCAATGCGCCGAAAGAAGCGCCGCAAGGTTTGCGGATCATTGCGGTAACCCGTTTGGAACAGGCGCTGGATGCGCTGTTCGAATAAACCATGTGCCACTGAAAGGATGCAGTTCATGCGGATGACAGGAGCGGGCCTTGGCGCCCTCGGTTTCGTGCTGTGCTGGGGCGGCGGCCTGGCGCTGGCCAGCCAGGAAGACGCGCCGCGTGGCTATCGGATCGCCCAGGAGTTGCTGGTCGGCGACGGTACGGTGCTCGAGGTGCTGGAAGACCGGCGCATCACCGCGCAATTGCATGCCCAGAGCTGGGGCAGCGGCCTGGACGAAGAGACCTTCGACGAGTCGACCGACAGCGAGCACCAGCCGCAGTTGCAAGCGCGGGTGCGCCTGGTTTCGGACGTCGGAGAAGTGCTTGCCGAGCAGGCCTTGGGCTACCCGTTGGCCAAGGTGGAAAAGGCACCGCTCAGCGGCCTGCCGTACCCGGCGTTTTTCCTCACTGTGGATCAGACGGCGCCCATGGGCACTTACAGCGGTCCGGCGACGCAGATCCTGGCGCCGACCCGCAGCCGGCTGGAGCCGCTGGTCTATCGTGACGAAGACGGCAAGCAGCGTCCGCTGACAATGGCCCAGACCGGCAAGGCGGCCTGGCAGGTCCTGTCGTCGACCCAGGCGGGCAGCACCGACTCGATCGCCCAGGTGTCTTCGGCGCCTGCCAGTGAAGGGGATGATTTCGTGACCACCTACCGCATCTATCGCTGGGTGGATGGGCAATGGACCACTGCCAGTCGACAGCAGCCCGGTTACTGGGATGCGGAAAGCGAATTTCCCGAGCCCGCGGCATTTCCTTGAACGCTCAATGAGAACGGTGGGCGCTCAGACCTCGATCAGCGCCCCCAGCTCGCGCTCCAGTTCCTGCGGGTCGGCAAGGTTGAACTCGATCAACCGGCGCAGATGCTCGATCGATTCCAGGTCTATATGCAGGCAGACGAAGCCCAACTGGCCGTGATCGTCGTGCGCCAGTTGCACGTCCATGCGTACGTCGGCGTCAGTGCTCAAATGGATATCGGCTTTGAACGGCAGGCTTGCGTCCCCCTGCCAGGGCTCGGGACGCTGGATCAACATGCCCTTGAGCGAGAGGTCGAGCAATTGCACGGACCAGCGTTGAGAGCCCTGGCTCAGTTCGGTGCGGGCATCGAAGGCGATGCGTTTGAAACGGCGACGATCGGAATGGTGTTCGCTCATGAGCAGCCCCTCTGCATGGTGCAGTGACTATAGACCCCGGTTCGGCGCCTGCGCTATAGCCGGCGGCCCCCTTGCGACAAGAGTCACGGTCGCCGACGGCATGCACCTTTGATCATCCCGTTCCAGAGAGAGCCGCGCTTCGCAAAGGGTTGCATCAGGTACTGCAAAGAGGCGGGAAAATGCTTAAAAGAATGCTCTAGACCAATGTGGGGGTGGCCTTTGGGGCCAGTAGCGCTAAACTCCGAGGGCTGTCTTTCTTGTCCACTCTGGCTGGAATAATAAAATGAAAAATAATAATAGCCCGCTCCGCCACTTACCCTGGCTGGTGTTGGCAATCGTGGGAGCGTGCGCCTTAGGCGTAGTGGCATTGCGCCGCGGCGAGGCGATCAACGCCTTGTGGATCGTGGTTGCTGCCGTGGCCATCTACCTGGTCGCCTACCGCTACTACAGCCTGTTCATCGCCAATAACGTGATGCAACTCGACCCGCGTCGGGCCACTCCCGCCGTGCTCAACAACGACGGTCTGGACTACGTGCCGACCAACAAACACATCCTCTTCGGCCACCACTTCGCGGCCATCGCTGGCGCAGGTCCTCTCGTGGGCCCGGTATTGGCGGCGCAGATGGGCTACCTGCCCGGCACCCTGTGGCTGATTGCCGGGGTGGTGCTGGCCGGCGCGGTGCAGGACTTCATGGTCCTGTTCCTCTCCACCCGGCGCAACGGCCGCTCCCTGGGCGACATGGTCCGCGAGGAAATGGGCCGCATCCCCGGCACCATCGCCCTGTTCGGCTGCTTCCTGATCATGATCATCATCCTCGCGGTGCTGGCGCTGATCGTGGTCAAGGCCCTGGCCGAGAGCCCGTGGGGCATCTTCACGGTGATGGCGACCATCCCGATCGCGATGTTCATGGGCGTGTACATGCGCTACATCCGCCCGGGCCGCATCGGCGAGATCTCGATCATCGGCGTGCTCCTGCTGCTGGGCTCGATCTGGCTGGGCGGGCAGATCGCCGCCGACCCGGTGTGGGCCAAGGCCTTCACCTTCACCGGCGTGCAGATCACCTGGATGCTGATCGGCTACGGCTTCGTCGCCGCGGTACTGCCGGTGTGGCTGATCCTGGCGCCGCGCGACTACCTGTCGACCTTCCTCAAGATCGGCACCATCATCGCCCTGGCGATCGGCATCCTGATCACCATGCCCGAGCTGAAAATGCCGGCCCTGACCCAGTTCACCGACGGCACCGGCCCGGTGTGGAAGGGCGGCCTGTTCCCGTTCCTGTTCATCACCATCGCCTGCGGCGCGGTGTCCGGCTTCCACGCGCTGATCTCCTCGGGGACCACGCCCAAGTTGCTGGATAACGAAACCAACGCCCGCTACATCGGTTACGGCGGCATGCTGATGGAGTCCTTCGTGGCCATCATGGCGATGGTCGCCGCCTCGGTGATCGAGCCGGGCGTGTACTTCGCCATGAACAGCCCGGCGGCCATCGTCGGCGGCGACGTGGTGACCGTGGCGCAGACCGTCAGCAGCTGGGGCTTTGCCATCACCCCTGATCAGTTACAGGCGGTGGCCAAGGACATCGGTGAAACCACCATCCTCGCCCGTGCCGGCGGCGCGCCGACCCTGGCGGTGGGCATCGCGCAGATCCTGCACACGGTGTTGCCGGGTGAAAACACCATGGCCTTCTGGTACCACTTCGCGATCCTGTTCGAGGCGCTGTTCATCCTCACCGCGGTGGACGCCGGCACCCGCGCCGGGCGCTTTATGCTGCAGGACCTGCTGGGTTCCTTCGTGCCGGCGCTGAAACGCACCGAATCCTGGACCGCCAACCTGATCGCCACCGCCGGCTGCGTGGCCCTCTGGGGTTACCTGCTGTACCAGGGCGTGATCGACCCGCTGGGTGGCATCAACACCTTGTGGCCGCTGTTCGGCATCTCCAACCAGATGCTGGCCGGTATCGCCCTGATGCTGGGCACCGTGGTGCTGATCAAGATGAAGCGCCAGCGCTACATCTGGGTCACCCTGCTGCCGGCGGCCTGGCTGCTGATCTGCACCACCACCGCGGGCCTGATCAAGCTGTTCGACCCAAGCCCGGCGGTGGGTTTCCTGGCCCTGGCGAAGAAGTACAGCGACGCCCTGGCCGCCGGCCAGGTGGTGGCCCCGGCCAAGAGCATCGAACAGATGCAGCACGTGATCTTCAACGCCTACACCAACGCCACGCTGACGGTGCTGTTCCTGCTGGTGGTGTTCAGCATCCTGTTCTATGCGCTCAAGGTCGGCATCGCCGCCTGGGGCAACAAGGAGCGCACGGATAAAGAAGCGCCGTTCCAGGCCCTGCCGGACGCGTAAACGAGGACTGCAACCATGTTCAATGACCTGAGTCGCCTCGGTAAATACCTCGGTCAGGCCGCGCGCCTGATGGTCGGCATGCCCGACTACGACAATTACGTCGAGCATATGCAGGCCAAGCACCCGGACCAGCCGGTGATGAGCTACGAGGCGTTCTTTCGGGAACGCCAGGAGGCGCGCTACGGCGGCAAGTCCGGACCGAAATGCTGTTGAAACGTAGCATCGGGTAATACCCTCTGTAGGAGCCAGTTTGCTGGCGATAGCGATCTCGCAGACGCCATCGCCAGCAAGCTGGCTCCTACAGTCTTTTCTGCCCATGGGAGATTTTATGTCGCTGTCCCCAATCCCCGTCACCGTGCTCAGCGGTTTCCTTGGCGCCGGCAAGACCACCTTGCTGCGTCACCTGCTCAAGGCCGAGCACGGCCTGAAAATCGCCGTGATCGAAAACGAATTCAGCGAGGCCGGTATCGACACCCAGTTGCTGGGCGACGAGCCGGTACAAGTGATGACGCTGTCCAATGGCTGCGTCTGCTGCACCATCCACACCGATCTGACCAAGGCCCTGTACCTGCTGCTGGAACGGCGGGACAGCGGCGAGATCACCTTCGACCGGCTGGTGATCGAATGCACCGGGCTGGCCGATCCCGCGCCCGTGGCCCAGACCTTCTTCATCGACGAAGAGCTGCGCGAGCGTTACATCCTCGACGGCATCATTACCCTGGTGGACGCCAAACACGCCGAACACCACCTGACCCAAACCATCGCCCAGGCCCAGATCGGCTTCGCCGACCGCCTGCTGGTGAGCAAGCGCGACCTGGTGGACGAGCCGGCCTTCAATGCCCTGAGCGAACGCCTGACCCGGATCAACCGTCGCGCGCCGATCCGTGTGGTCGAGCATGGGCGGATCGACCTGGCCGAACTGCTGGATGTGCGCGGCTTCAACCTGAATGCCGACCTCGGCGGCGGCATCAGCTTGCGTCCGGTCAGCAAGGCGCCTTCCATCGACCGTATTTCCAGCCTGGTGCTGCGCACCGATGCGCCGCTGGATATCGACCGCCTCAGCGCGTTCATGAACGAGCTGCTGGAAGAACACGGCAAGCAACTGCTGCGCTACAAGGGCGTACTGAGCATTGCCGGCGAGCCGCGGCGCCTGGTGTTCCAGGGCGTCCTCAAACTGTACGGTTTCGACTGGGATAGCGAATGGGCCGACGGCGAGCCGCGCGAGAGCGTGATCGTGTTCATTGCCGACGATCTGCCGGAAGAGAAGATCCGGGCCGGGTTCGCGCGGATGGTGGGGGAGTAGTTTCCTTAGCGCTTTCACCGATGCCATCGCGAGCAAGCTCGCTCCTACAGGGGGGTATGGAAAACCTGTAGGAGCGAGCTTGCTCGCGAAACGATCTTGGGCTCGGCGCGTTATTTCGACCCTGCGCTGGCCTTCAGCAACCTCTCCTCCAGGTGATCCAGGTGCCCGGTCATCAGGCCGACCGCCGTCTTTATGTCAGCGTCTTCGATGGCATCGACAATCGCCGCGTGTTCCTGCCAGGCGCAATGGCTGCAGGCGCGTGTCTGGTGATGGGCAATCGCCAGTGACGTCAGCGGTACCAGGCTGCCGAGAAAATGCGCCAGGGGCGCGTTGCCGGCCACCTCCGCCAATTGCAGGTGAAACTCGCCGGACAGGCGGATCGCCGGACCGCGCAGGCCGCGTTTGATACAGTCGCGCTCGCCGGCGATCAACTCCCGCAGGCGTTTCAGGTCGCGGGGAGCCGGTTGTTGGCAGGCGAGCCGGACCAGGGTGATCTCCGTCAGGCGCCGGGCGTGCAGGATCTGCCGCGTTTGTTCATGGTCCGGGGCCGCCACCTGGGGCCGGTGGTTGGGTCGCAGGATAACCACCTGCTGATGGGACAAACGCGCCAGCACCTGGCGAATGATGCTGCGGCTGACCCCGAATACTTCGCCGAGGCTGTCCTCGGTGAAACGGCTGGCAGGGGCGATGCGTTGTTCGAGAATGGCGTCGAAAATCTGCGGGTAGACGTCGTCGACCAACAGTTTCTTCTCGCCCGTGCGCCGCCGTGGCAGTGCTTCGGCGAGGGGGAAGGCAAGTTTGTTCAAGGCGTAGCTGGCCATGGCCTGTCTCCAGTCCGGTTACCGATACGAAAGTGTGGGTGAGGCTCAGTTGCCCAGATGGTCGTCCGGGATGTTCAACTCGATGCCCATGCGCTGGCCTTCCTTGAGGATGTGCCGGCGCATCTCGGCACTGGCCAGCGCGCTGTTCTTGTTGCGGATCGCCCGGACCACCGCTTCGTTTTCCTCCAGGCGTTCGGCCAGGTGCTCGGGAGAGTTGCGCAGGATCTCCGCGCTCTGCTTCAGGGCGTTGCTGGTCTGTTGCACCACGTTCTGGAAAATCGGGTTGGAGGTCAGGGTGAACAGCTCTTCGTGGAAGGCGATGTAGGCGTTCATCCCGGCTTCGCTGTCGTTGGCGTCCAGGGCCTCGCGCATGTCCATCAGGGTCAGCCGCAACTGGCCCACTTCCTTGCTGCTGATGGATTGCGCCACCAGGCCGACAATGAAGGGCTCGAGGGTGTAGCGCAGTTGCAGCACGTCTTCGAGGCTGGCGCCGGCCACGCCGCTGTCGCTGGCCGGTTGTTCGTTGAGGCTGGCTTCGAGCACCACCACGCCTTTGCCGGGCATGGAGCGCACCAGGCCCAGGGTTTCCAGGACAGTCACCGCTTCGCGCAGGCTCGGGCGGCTGATGCCCAGTTGCTCGGCCAATTCACGTTGCCCCGGCAGCATGTCGCCGGAGCGCCACTGGCCACGAGCCAAGGCCGCTCGCAGCTTTTCTACCACTGAATTTACAACCGTTGACGAGGTGATCACTGTTCACTCCCTGGAAAATGGCGGATGAGGCCGTTGGCAGGCGCTGATTGTTGTGCCTGCCGGCGACAGGCACAAGGCATGCCTCAGAACTCCTGCTGCTGCGTGCCAGGCAGCGGTTTGCGCGGCTGGAAGCCATAGCCCTGCTGGCCGCTCAGGACTTTGTTGGCGCGTTGGATATCGATGTCTCTTTCCCAGCGGGCAATGGCCACGGTGGCGACGCAGTTGCCGATCAGGTTGGTCAGCGCCCGGCCGATGCCCATGAACCAGTCCACCGCCAGCACCAGCACCAGGCCCACCACCGGGATGGCCGGGATCGCGGTCAGGGTCGCGGCCAGGATCACCAGTGCCGAGCCTGGAATTCCGTGGGCGCCCTTGGAGGTGATCAGTGACACCAGCAGGATGGTCAAAAGGTCGGACATCGACAACGGCGTGCCGGTGGCATTGGCGATAAAGACGATGGCCAGGGTCAGGTAGATCGAGAAACCGTCGAGGTTGAACGAGTAACCCGTTGGAATGACCAGGCCGACCGTGGAGCTGCCGATGCCCAGGTGCTCCAGTTTGCGCATGATCTGTGGCAGTACCGCATCGGAGGAGGCAGTGCCCAGCACGATCAGCAGTTCTTCGCGCAGGTACTTGAGAAACGGCAGCATGCGCAGGCCGGAACAACGCATGACCACACCCAGGATCACCGCCACGAAGGCGAAGCAGGTCAGGTAGAACAGGCCGACCAGGCTGCCCAGGTGTTGCAGCGAGTCCAGGCCGTACTTGCTGGTGGTGAAGGCGATGGCGCCGAACACGCCGATCGGCGCCAGGCGCACGATCATGCCCATGATGCGGAAGATGATATGACTGAGTTCGTTGATCAGCCGCGAGATGCCGGAGGCGGCTTCGCCCACCAGGTTCAGGGCGCTGCCGAACAGCACGGAGAACAGCAACACCTGGAGGATGTTGTTTTCGGCGAAGGCGCCGAGTACCGAGTTGGGGATCAACCCCATCAGGAACTCGGAGGTGCCGTGCAGGTGTTGGCCGCGCTGGGCGATGTCACCCATGTCGGCGGTGGACAGCTGTTCCAGGTGAATATTGGCGCCGCTGCCGATGCCGGTGGTGAAGGCGAAGACCAGGCCGATCACCAGGGCGATGGTGGTCAGGACTTCGAAGTAGATGACCGATTTGAGCCCGATGCGTCCGACCTTTTTCAGGTCGCCGGCACCGGAGATGCCGCTGACTACCACGCAGAAGACGATCAGGCCGATCAGCATCTTGATCAGCTTGATAAAGGCATCGCCCAGTGGTTTGAGTTGCGAGGAGTATTCGGGGAGTGTCAGTCCACATACGATGCCGAGCATCAGTCCGAGGACTACCTGGAGGAAAATCGAACGCGAGCACCATCTGAGCATGAGGGGAATCCTGGTCGGCGTCCCGGCTGTTGTGCGCTGAGCGCATCAGATTCGGGACTTAATTATTGTGGTCTTACCGGTATGTCCAGTGCAGGCGCAGTCTATGCCCGATTTTCCCGCTAGCACAAGAGTGTTTCAGAAAATTGGCATGACCGGTCTGACCAGTGGTGCGGGTCCCGTAGCCGCTGCCGCAGGCTGCGATAAGGCCGAAGGCCTTCCTGCGATCTTCAGAGTGCCACGGCCGTACCGGTCGACCGCAGCCTGTGGCAGCGTCGACAAGTCCCGGGCCAGACAATTCGCGGACGAAAAAAAGCCCGGCACTGAGGCCGGGCTTTTCATGCAGCGTTCTGCGGATTAAGCGCCGTAGACCGGCAGCTTCTTGCAGATGGCTTTGACTTTCTCACGAACGGCGTCGATCACCGCTTCGTTGTTCAGGTCAGCCAGGATGTCGCAGATCCAGCCAGCCAGTTCCTTGCACTCGGTTTCCTTGAAACCGCGAGTGGTCACGGCCGGAGTACCGAAGCGCAGGCCGGAGGTGACGAACGGCGAGCGAGGGTCGTTTGGCACGGAGTTCTTGTTCACGGTGATGAAGGCTTTGCCCAAGGCGGCATCGGCGTCTTTACCGGAGATTTCCTGCTTGATCAACGACAGCAGGAACAAGTGGTTCTCGGTACCGCCGGAAACCACGTCGAAACCGCGCTCGATGAACACGCCGGCCATGGCCTGGGCGTTCTTCACCACTTGTTGCTGGTAGGCCTTGAACTCAGGCTGCAGCGCTTCCTTGAAGCAGATCGCCTTGGCCGCGATCACGTGCTCCAGCGGGCCGCCCTGGGCACCCGGGAAGACTGCGGAGTTCAGCTTCTTCTCGATGTCGGCGTTGGCGCGAGCCAGGATCAGGCCACCACGCGGACCGCGCAGGGTCTTGTGGGTGGTGGTGGTCACGACGTCGGCGAACGGCACCGGGTTCGGGTAGACGCCAGCGGCGACGAGGCCCGCAACGTGAGCCATATCAACAAAGAGATAGGCACCGACCTTGTCGGCGATTTCGCGGAAACGTGGGAAGTCGAGGATCTGCGAGTAGGCAGAGAAACCGGCGACAATCATCTTCGGCTTGTGCTCGAGGGCCAGGCGCTCGACTTCGGCGTAGTCGATCAGGCCGTTGGCGTCGATGCCGTACTGGACGGCGTTGTACAGCTTGCCGGAGGAGGAAACGCCGGCACCGTGGGTCAGGTGACCGCCGTGGGCCAGGCTCATGCCCAGGATGGTGTCGCCTGCCGACAGCAGCGCCAGGTACACGGCGGCGTTGGCTTGCGAGCCGGCGTGCGGCTGGACGTTGGCGTAGTCGGCGCCGAACAGTTCCTTGGCGCGGTCGATGGCCAACTGCTCAACCACGTCGACGTATTCGCAGCCGCCGTAGTAACGCTTGCCTGGGTAACCTTCGGCGTACTTGTTGGTCAGTA
Source organism: Pseudomonas chlororaphis (assembly GCF_001921865.1). GTDB lineage: Bacteria > Pseudomonadota > Gammaproteobacteria > Pseudomonadales > Pseudomonadaceae > Aquipseudomonas > Aquipseudomonas chlororaphis_D. Next base: position 536,852 of record NZ_MSCT01000020.1, on the reverse strand, counting down.
CCGAGCCTTGAGCTTCCATCACCGCTGGGCTGGTGTAGTTTTCCGAAGCGATCAGCTCAATGTGTTCTTCCTGGCGCTGGGCTTCTTGCTCCATGGCGGCAAAGAGATCGGCGTCGTACTTGGCAATAGTCAAATCACGGCTGAACATGGCGGTCCTCAAGGATCGGGGCAGAAAAGGGGGGCATTCTAACTCAACGGGTTTTAGATGGCATATGAAAGGACATCATGTCGCAGACAAGTGGCGTTCATGAGTCGTCAGCCCCCTACGCCTTGCACCTTGTAGCCGCTGCCGCAGGCTGCGATCGGCCACGCAGTGGCCGTGTTCTTGAGATCACAGAAGGCCTTCGGCCTTATCGCAGCCTGCGGCAGCAGCTACAGGGGCGGTGATGCCGCTGCTGTCAATCGAACATGAACAGCGCGTCGTTGCTGAATTGCCCTTCGAAGCTGTTGGCCGGCATCGGCCGGCCGAACAGGTAGCCCTGGACTTCGTCGCAGCCGTGCTCGCGCAGGAAGTCCAGCTGTTCGTGGGTTTCCACGCCTTCGGCGATCACTGCCAGGTTCAGGCTGTGGGCCATGGCGATGATGGCGCGGGCGATCTGCGCGTCCTGCTCGCCGGACGGCAGGCCGTCGACGAAGGTGCGGTCGATCTTCAAGACGTCGATGGGGAACTGCTTGAGGTAGTTCAGCGACGAATAGCCAGTACCGAAGTCGTCGACCGCGATGCTCAGGCCGAGGTTCTTCAGGCCGTCGAGGATCTGCATCGCCTCGCTGACTTCGCGCATCAGGATACTTTCGGTCAGCTCCAGCTCCAGGCAGGCCGGCGGCAGGCCAGTGTCCTTGAGGATGGTGGCGATCCGCGTGCCGAGCTGGCCGTCGGAGAACTGCCGGGCCGAGATGTTCACCGAAACCTTAGGTACCCGGACCTTGGCCTGGTGCCAGGCCTTGAGTTGGCGGCAGGCTTCGCTGATCACCCAGTCGCCGACATCCACCACCAGCCCCAGTTCTTCGAGCACCGGGATGAAGTCCCCCGGCGGCACCAGCCCGCGCCGCGGATGGCGCCAGCGCAGCAGGGCCTCGGCACCGGTCAGGCGTTTGCCGTCGCCGCTGAATTGCGGCTGGTAGTAGAGGATGAATTCCTGCTGTTCCAGGGCGTGGCGCAGGTCGCTTTCCAGCTCCAGGCGTTCCAGGGCGCTGGCGTTCATGTCGGCCTGGTAGAACTGGAAGTTGTTCTTGCCGCGCTCCTTGGCGTGGTACATCGCGGTGTCGGCGTTCTTCATCAACTGGCTCAGTTCGCTGCCGTCCTGCGGGCTCAGGGCGATGCCGATACTGGCGGTGACGAAGAACTCGCGTCCCTCGAGCACGAAGGGTTTCACCAGGCTGGCGAGAATCTGCTCGGCGACGTGGATCGCCCGGTTCAGGGCAATCTCGCGGCTGGTGCGCGGTTGCAGGAGCAGGGTGAACTCGTCGCCGCCCATGCGGGCCACGGTGTCGTCGTCATCGACGCAATCGAGCAGGCGAGTGGCCATTTCCTTGAGCATGCGGTCGCCCGCGGCATGGCCCAGGGAGTCGTTGATCGGCTTGAAGCGGTCCAGGTCGAGGAACATCAGCACCACCCAGGACTTCTGCCGCTCCGCCGATTGCAGGGCGGTGTGCAGGCGGTCCTGGAACAGCGTGCGGTTGGGCAGGTGGGTCAGGGCGTCGTAGTAGGCCAGGCGGTGAATGCGTTGCTCGCTGGCCTTGCGCTCGCTGATGTCGGTGAAGAAGCACACGTAGCTGGCCAAGTCGCCTTCGTCGTCGAGCACCGCGGTGATGCCGACCCAGGCCGGATAGTGCTCGCCGTTGCGTCGCTTGAGCCAGACCTCGCCTTCCCAGGTGCTGTGCTGGTGCAACTGCTTGAGTACGTAGCGCAGGTGGGCTTCCTGCTGTTCGTCGACAGTGAGGATGTTCGGCAACTGATCGAGTACCTGGGACACCGCGTAGCCGCTGACCCGGCTGAACGCCTCGTTGGCCTGGACGATGTAACCCGCGGGGTCGGTGATCAGGATCGCCGAGGTCGAATGCTCGAAAACCGTGGCCGCCATGCGCAAGTCTTTTTCTGCGCGGCGCTGCTGGCTGATGTCGCGGCCGACCCCGAGCACGCCTTCGAAGGCCCCGTGTTCGTCCCACACCAGCACCAGGCGCAACTCGATCGGAATCTTGCGGCCGTCGGCCCGCAGGCAGTCGAACAGGAACAATTGGGTCTGCACCTGGCGCAATTGCGCCAGTTGCTCGGGTTTGTCCAGGGACTTGCCGATCCGCTCCATCAGGGCATAGATGCCGGTCAGCTGTTGCGGGTTGGCAATGGTCGACTGCCAGCCGTTCTGGAAGATCCACTCGACGTCGTAACCCAGAACCGATTGCACCGAAGGGCTGACGTAGTTGAGGGCCATCTTGCTGTTGGTGGAGAAAATCACGTCGCTGATGCTTTCGGCGAGCATGCGGTAGCGCCGCTCGCTGTCGCGCAGGGACTCGCTGGCCTCGATCTGGTCGGTGATGTCCTTGGCCACGCCGATGATGCGGGTGACCTGGTCGTATTTGTCCCGCGCCAGGGCCTGTTCGCGGATATCGAAACAGCGCCACTGGCCGCTGCGGTGACGGAAGCGCAAATGGCACTGCAGCAGTTGCAGATAGCCGGCATGCCGTTGTTCCTGGCGCAACCGGTGGTAGAGGTCGGCGTCTTCCGGGTGCAGGAGGATTTCCCAGAAGTACTCGCCCATCTGGTGCAGCTCGGTCTTGTTGTAGCCGAGGGTCTGGCCCAGGTGGTGGTTGCTGAAGATCATCCGCTGGCTGATGACGTCCTGCACATACAGGTGGTCGGGCACGGTGCGGACCACGTCCGACCAGAAACCCTCGCGCTCCAGCAGCGACAGCTCGATGAGCTTGCGGCTGGTGATATCGCTGATGCTGAGGATCACCGCCCGATAGTCGGCGGGGTCTTCCGGCAGGCGCAGCACCAGCCACAGGTGCTGGTCGTGGCCCTGGGCGTCGCAGAGGCGGATCTCCAGTTCCAGCTGCCTGTGCTGGTTGATCACTGTCTCCAGCAACTGGTTGCCGATCGCGCTGTTGTTGAGCGCGTTGCCCTCGATCAGCAGCTTCCAGGCCTGTTCGCAGGAATCGACGTTGAGCAGGCGCAAGGCCACCTGGTTGACCTCGGTGACGCGCAGCTCCTCGAGCAGCGACTGGCGCTGCCGTGGGTTGTTCTCCAGCCAGCGCTTGAGCTGTTCGCTGTCGTGCAGTTGCGCCTTGTCGAGAAACGCCGGCAGTCCGGAAATATCCAGCACGCAGAGGGCGACCCCGGTGCCTTCGAAAATATCCTGGTAGCGCCGACGTCCTTCGTGCAGCTGGCGCTGGCGCCGACGCATGTTCAGCAGGGCAATCACCGGTAGCAGGGAGAAGGCCAGGCCCAGCAGGCATTTGGCGATGAAGGCCGGCAACAGTTGCTCGATCACCGCCCGCTCGTCGAACAGGCCGCGCAATTGCCAGTCGCTGTTGCCTAGCGGCGCGACCAGCACGCTGTTGGCGATTTCGTCGGCGGTCACCGGGGCGCTGCTGCCGTCGTCGCGGCCGAGGGCTTTCTGGTTCAGGCGGTTTTCGATGACCCAGGTCGGGTGAAAACCCTGCTCGGGGCTGGGGCTCAGGGACTGGACGAAGGTCGGCGCCAGGCGCAGGACCCAGTAGTTCTTCAGCGCACCGCTGGGCTGGTGCAGCAGCAGTTGCACCAAGGTGCCGTCGGCGGAGTTGCTGTAATAGTAGCGCTGGCCCCGGCTGCGTCCGGTCAGTTCGGCGAGCCATGCGGCGTCCTGCCCGTCGGCAGCGTTGTCGCTGATGACCTGGCCCTTGGCATCCAGCAACGCGAGGCTTTGCAGGTCCGGCAGGGACAGCTGCAGCTTTTTCAGCAGCAGTCGCTGTTGTTCGGCGTCCTGGGGCGGTTCGACGATCGGTAGCAGGTTCAGGGCAATCTGTGCATTGAGCGCCAGATTGAGGCTGATGTGTTCGGCCAGGTCGGCGTTGTAATCGATCGCGCGTTGGCGCTGGTCTTTGCGGGTTTGCTGCAGCTGGTCGAGCAGTTGCCAGAACAGCAGGGCAAGCAGCAGCAGGACCAGCGTCGCCAGCACGCCTTTCAGGGTACCGCGCAGGGGCGAGCCGGACGCAGGCGCGGGTGCGCGCAGGGAAGAGGGCGGAGTGGCATTGGACAAACTGTGATCCTGCGGTTTGGCTGGACTGGCGCGACGTGCACTATAAGCCGGACGCCCGAAGGGCGGCTAGCATGCCTTGACTTGTGGCAAAGTGCCAGTCCCGGCTGGCTGGACCTTGTCCGGCCATTGAGGTAGCTTTGCCGGTTACGCGGGAGCGCTCCAGCTCCAGACCATCAGGCTTTTTCCGTACGCTGGCATTGATCTCCATCAAATGCCGGCGCCGCGCATGGCCTGGCCCGGGCTTGGCCCGTTCTATTCATCCGTCACTGACGCTAGGTTCATCATGGCTCAATACGTCTTCACCATGCATCGGCTGGGAAAAGTTGTTCCGCCGAAGCGGGAAATCCTGAAAAACATTTCTCTGTCGTTCTTCCCCGGCGCCAAGATCGGCGTGCTGGGCCTCAACGGTTCGGGTAAGTCCACCCTGCTGAAAATCATGGCGGGCGTCGACACCGAGTTCGAAGGCGAAGCCCGTCCGATGCCCGAGCTGAACATCGGTTACCTGCCGCAGGAACCGCAGCTGGATCCGGCCAAGACCGTGCGTGAAGTGGTCGAGGAAGCGGTCAGCGTGATCAAGGACGCCCAGGCGCGCCTGGACGAGGTCTACGCGGCTTATGCCGACCCGGACGCCGACTTCGACAAGCTGGCCGCCGAACAGGCCAAGCTTGAAGCGATCCTGCAGGCCAGCGATGGCCACAACCTGGAGCGCCAGTTGGAAGTCGCCGCCGATGCGCTGCGCCTGCCGGCCTGGGACGCCAAGGTCGAACACCTGTCCGGCGGTGAAAAACGCCGGGTGGCCCTGTGCCGCCTGCTGCTGTCCGCCCCGGACATGCTGCTGCTCGACGAACCGACCAACCACCTGGACGCCGATTCCGTGGCCTGGCTGGAGCACTTCCTCCACGACTTCCCGGGCACCGTGGTTGCGATCACGCACGACCGTTACTTCCTGGACAACGTCGCCGGCTGGATTCTCGAACTCGACCGCGGCGCCGGTATTCCTTACGAGGGCAACTATTCGGGCTGGCTGGAAGCCAAGTCCGATCGTCTGGCCCAGGAATCCAAGCAGCAGTCGGCCCATGAAAAGGCCATGAAGGAAGAACTGGAGTGGGTGCGCAAAGGCGCCAAGGCCCGCCAGTCGAAATCCAAGGCTCGCCTGCAACGCTTCGAGGAAATGCAATCGCAGGAATTCCAGAAGCGCAGCGAAACCAACGAGATCTACATCCCGGCCGGTCCGCGCCTGGGCGACAAGGTCATCGAGTTCAAGAACGTCACCAAGGGCTACGGCGATCGCGTGCTGATCGACAACCTGTCGTTCTCCATGCCCAAAGGCGCCATCGTCGGTGTGATCGGCGGTAACGGTGCCGGTAAGTCGACCCTGTTCCGCATGCTGATGGGCAAGGAAACACCGGATTCGGGCAGCATCGAAGTCGGCGAAACCGTGCAACTGGCGTGCGTCGACCAGAGCCGCGAGGACCTGGACGGCAGCAAGACGGTGTTCCAGCAGATTTCCGACGGTTCCGACCAGATCCGCATCGGCAACTACGAGATTCCGTCGCGTACCTACGTCGGTCGCTTCAACTTCAAGGGCGGCGACCAGCAGAAGTTCGTCAAGGACCTGTCCGGTGGTGAGCGTGGCCGCCTGCACCTGGCCCTGACCCTGAAAGAGGGCGGCAACGTCCTGCTGCTCGACGAACCGTCCAACGACCTCGACGTCGAAACCTTGCGCTCCCTGGAAGAAGCCCTGCTGGACTTCCCGGGCGCCGCCATTGTGATCTCCCACGACCGGTGGTTCCTTGACCGCGTCGCGACTCACATCCTGGCGTACGAAGACGACTCGCAAGCGGTGTTCTTCGAAGGCAACTACACCGAGTACGAAGCCGATCGCAAGAAGCGTCTCGGCGAAGCGGCGGCCCAGCCGCACCGCGTACGCCACAAGAAACTGGCCTGATCCGGGCCGGTTGCTTGAAATGAACGGAGCCTTCGGGCTCCGTTTTTTTTTTGCGTTTTTCAGGTGGCTCCGTGTCGCTTTCTATCGCGAGCAAGCTCGCTCCTACAAGAACGCCACAGTCCCTGTAGGAGCGAGCTTGCTCGCGATGCGCCGTCACTGACGCCAGGATTTCCAGGGGTTCCCAACATGGGGCAAAACACTCGGCTTCAATCCCTAAATGAGTGCGATAACCTCCAGAATCAGTCGAATATTTATATTTATTGCACCATTTAAATTCATAACTGCGACATTTTGCTCTGTCATGGTGCTGTTCGAGTTGCTAAAGTCCTGGGCAAATCTCCGTTAACGACAATAAATTTGCCGAGACTTTCCCATGATCGAATCCGTCGAAGACTTCCTCGCCCGCCTGAAAAAGCGCGACCCGGACCAGCCTGAATTCCACCAGGCGGTAGAAGAGGTGCTGCGCAGCCTGTGGCCGTTCCTGGAGGCCAATCCGCACTACCTGAGCTCGGGCATTCTGGAGCGTATCTGCGAGCCGGAGCGGGCCGTGGTGTTCCGTGTGTCGTGGGTCGACGATCAGGGCAAGGTCCGGGTCAACCGCGGGTTCCGTATCCAGATGAACAGCGCCATCGGCCCGTACAAGGGCGGTTTGCGTTTCCACCCGTCGGTCAACCTGGGGGTGCTGAAATTCCTCGCCTTCGAGCAGACCTTCAAGAATTCCCTGACCTCGCTGCCCATGGGCGGCGGCAAGGGCGGTTCGGACTTCGATCCCAAGGGCAAGAGCGACGCCGAAGTGATGCGCTTCTGCCAGGCATTCATGAGCGAGCTGTACCGCCATATTGGCGCGGATGTGGACGTGCCGGCCGGGGATATCGGGGTTGGTGCCCGGGAAATCGGCTTTCTGTTCGGCCAGTACAAACGCCTGAGCAATCAGTTCACTTCGGTGTTGACCGGCAAAGGCATGAGCTACGGCGGCAGCCTGATTCGCCCGGAGGCTACCGGTTTCGGTTGCGTGTATTTCGCCGAAGAAATGCTCAGGCGCCGTGATGAGCGGGTGGAAGGCAAGCGCGTGGCGATTTCCGGCTCCGGCAACGTGGCGCAATACGCGGCTCGCAAGGTCATGGACCTGGGCGGCAAGGTGATTTCCCTGTCGGATTCCGAAGGCACGCTCTACTGCGAGGCCGGGTTGAGCGAGGAGCAGTGGCAGGCGGTGCTGGAGTTGAAGAACGTCAAACGCGGTCGCATCAGCGAGTTGGCAACGCAGTTCAACCTCGAATTCCTCGCCGGCCAGCACCCTTGGGCGCTGCCTTGCGACATCGCGCTGCCCTGTGCGACCCAGAACGAACTGGATGCCGAGGCCGCCCGCACTCTGTTGCGCAATGGCTGCATCTGTGTGGCGGAAGGGGCGAACATGCCGACCACCCTGGAGGCTGTGGATATCTTTATCGAGGCCGGCATTCTGTTCGCCCCGGGCAAGGCATCGAATGCCGGCGGCGTGGCGGTCAGCGGGCTGGAGATGTCGCAGAACGCCATGCGCCTGCTGTGGAGCGCCGGCGAGGTGGACAGCAAGCTGCACAACATCATGCAGTCGATCCATCACGCCTGCGTGCATTACGGCGAAGAGAACGGCCGGATCAACTACGTCAAGGGGGCGAATATCGCCGGCTTTGTCAAGGTTGCCGACGCCATGCTGGCCCAGGGCGTGGTCTAGGCCGGGTCGATGCGGATCACCTCGATCAACTGATCGCCCGCCGGACGCTGCCATAGCACCTCATCGCCAAGCTGGGCGCCTAACAGCGCCCGGCCCAGCGGCGACCCCCAATTGATCAGGCCCTTGGCGACATCGGCCTGGTCTTCCCCCACCAACTGCACGCTCTGCTCGGTGCCGTGCTCGTCGGCGAAGACCACCCGGCTGCCGATCTGCACCTTCGAGCGCGACGTTGCCTGGGCCACCACCTGGGCGCTTTGCAGGCGCTGGTTGAAGTAACGCAGGTCGCGCTCGATATCGGCCAGCAACTGTTTGTCCGCTTGTTCGCCCTGCGCCGACTGTTGGTTATGCCGGGCTTGCAGGTGCGCGACCCTGGCCTGCAGCTCGCTCAGGCCTTGCGGGGTGACGTAGTTGGGCTGTGTGCTGACCTGGCGTTCCACTGGCAGGTCGGCCTGGGCGGCCGCCTGATCTTCATTGACGAAGGCTCGGCTCATGGGATTTCCCCGCTCGTGGAGTTTGGCCCATGGTCGCAGCCTTTTGGTTTCATGCCATGCCTGAAAACGACTTACTGCGAGCGATAGGCCCGCGCCGCATCGCGATCCTTCTCCTGTTGCCAGGCGCGTTCGCGTTCGTCCCAGTGACGATCCCGGTAGTCGTTGCGGTCCTGGTTTTCCAGCATCGCCTGGCATTGGCGAAAACCGTCGCTCCAGCCCTCGGCATATTGCGGGTCCTTGAGGTAGCGCGGCACGTTCTTGCGAAACTCGCCGGTAGTGGCCCCGGCGGCCTGGCGACCGCTGACGCAGCCGTCGTCGAAACCATCGGCGAAAGCCGGCGGATAACCCTGGTTCAGCAAGTGTTCATGGGTCGATTCGCAACCGCCGAGCACGATCAGCAACACCACGGCCCAACCATAACGCCACATCGCTGACTCCTCGAATTTTGCATGAGTGAAGTCTAGAAGGGCGTTTGTCGGTGAGCCGTGAAAGTCCGGTGATCGTTGTGTAGCCGCCGAAGGCTGCGACCGAGCACGAAGTGGTCGCAGGTTTTCAAGACCTGCGCAGCCCCTTCGTGTCGAATACATCTTGCGCTTCGGCGAGCGCGTCTGAGAGGAGGGCGGTGGGTCAGTAGTGATACCACTTGAGCTCGAGCATCACCTCGTTTTCCGCCGTGGCCAGGTGGCTGAACTCGCGCTGGGCGCTCAGGCGCAGGCCCAGGTTGCGTGACAACTCCCATTGCTGGTTGAGGCTCAGGCTGCGCCGTACCTCGCCGTTGGCGAAGTAGTCGCCCTTGGCTTCGAGGCTGAAATTGCCCAACGGGTTTTTCCACAGCAAGCCCGTGTTGAAGCCGGCGGCCGGGGCGATGAAGGCGGCGAAGTCGGCATTGTGCTCGACGCGCACAGTGCCGAGGGCGAAGCCGAGCAGGTTCTCGCTGAGCTGCCAGGTGCTGCCTCCGCCACCGTTGACATGGCTGACCAGGGTTTCATCGTCGTGCTTGCCCGGCACCCGCTCCAGGCCCCCGGCGACCTGCCAGGACCAGGGTTGCAGCAGTTCGTTGCGCGGCGTCAGCGAGCGAATGGTCGCCAGGTCCAGTTGCTGCAGTTGCCAGTTATTGCCTTCGTACTGGCGCAGTTTCATCTGCAGGATTTCGATCTGCGCGCCCAGCGGGAAACCTTCGGCGTTGTCGTTGAGGTCGTGATAGGCCATGCGCAGCCCGTACTCGCCAAAGGCCTGGTCGCCGCGGGTGCCCACGCCGACCTGCCAGGTGCGCGACTCGTGGCCGTCTTCAGGCAGCCCCGGGCGGGCGACGGACAACTCCGGCGGCGGGTTGCGGTTGATCGCCCGCAGCAGTTCGAAACTGCGCTGTGCTCGTTGCGGGTCGCGCTCTTGCCCATTGGCCCGGTAACGCTCGAGGCGGTAGGCCGCGTCGATGATCAGTGCCTGACGCTCGCGCGGCAGGGCCTTGAAGGCCGGAGCTTGCAGTTGCTTTTGATCGGCACTGATATCCAGCACCCATTGCTGTTCGTCGCTGCTCAGCGGTTTGGCGCGTTCGAGCAGCTCGCGCTCGCGGGACGGGCGATATTCGATCTTCTCCACCAGGCCCGCTTCTTTGACCGCTTTGACGGTGTCGGTGGGAATCGCCGTCAGCGGGAATTGTTCGGTCAGGCGCAGGCTGGGGCGCGCCACTTGCAGCAGCTCGAGCAAGCGGTAGGAGCAGTTTTCGTCGAAGAAGAAATAGTCGAACTTGATCTGCTTCAGCTCCCAGACGTGTTCGACCATGCGCTCGGTTTCGACCTGGGTCAGGTTCAGTCGGTATTCCCACAGGTCGCGGTTTTCCAGGCTGCGGTACTCCGAGAGTTTTTCCTGGTAGGGCACCAGGGCAAACAGCCCGGGGTAACCGCCCATCAAGCCTTTCCAGGCATAGAGAATGCTGTTGTCCGAACCTTCGATGTAGGCGCCGAAGTTGATCGCATAGCTGAGCAGGGCGGTGTGGTTGCTTTGCACGTCGGCCTGGTCGATGCGCAGCAGGGTATGGCCGAACATCGACGATGGGCTGTTCAGGTAGGCCGCCGGGAAAATCATCACGGTGCTGTGGGGCGAGACATCCTTGAACCACTGGCGGAATTCGCTGCAATCCACGCTCGGCAGATCGTTGAGGTTCAGTTGTGCCTTGAGCCAGCGGGTGCGGGCCGGGTAGACGCATTGCGCATGCTGGTTGCCGCTGGCGGCGGGGGCATGGATTGCCTCCAGGGTGGCCTTGAGCTCGGCATCGGGGTGTTCGGCGCCATCAGCGGCGAGGAAAAACTTCGGGTCGCTGACATAACTGCGCCAGCCACCGAGCTTGGCGGTTTCGTAGTGGCCCAGGGAGATCCAGAACGGGTCGTTGGCCAGTTGCTGCAAACGTGAAGGGTCGACTTGTGGCGCGGCGGACAGCGGGGCGCAGACACAGAGCGCCAGGGAGGCAAGGCGTTTGAGCATGGTGGGCAACTTGAGTCGGAAAAAACAAAGACTCGCGCAGAGTCATGTCCGAAAAACAAAAGCCCGCTCCTTTAAAAGAGCGGGCGGGTCGAGATTAAGCCGGGGTGGCGTATTTGGCCAGGCGTGCATCGCCTTTCAGCACGGCCAGGGTGTTGGTGTGCACATCGTCCGCGGTAACGTCGGCTTTGCTGAAGATTTGCTGGAAGTGCTCGTGGGTGACAGCGGCGAAGTGCGCGCGGTCTTCAGGAGCGACGCCCAGTACCACAGCGTAGGTGGTCAGCGCTTCGCCTTCACCTTTGGCCATGTCTTCGGACAGCTCGTTCATCATGCCGTTCATGGCGAACCAGGATTTACCGCCGTAGGTCAGCGCGCTGTTGGTCGAGCAGCCGTTGGTGCCGGACGTCATGCCGAAGGTCGCGTTGCCGGAGGTACCGTTGGTGGTGGAGGCCAGGAAGTGAGCCGGAGTGCCGCGCTGTCCTTCGAACAGCATGTTGCCCCAACCACAGTCCGGACCGCCTGGCGCTTGGGCCATTGCGTTGATGGATACAGCGGTGAAAAGAGTACCGAGAAGAATCCGTTTCATAGCTTTGTTCTCTTTGTGTGCAAACCAATGGACAAGGGTTCTGGCCCATGTCGGCGCCAGTGGGCCGGTTATTAGTCCAGCCGCGCAGGTTGGAGTTTAGGCATGTTCCAAGGGTTCCGGGTTTTTTTCAGAAATATTCCTTGAAATAGCTGATTTTTATGCTGGGTCCATGAAGCCCGTTAGTGGCCCGTGCTTTCGCGTCAGCGTGCCTTGCCAGCCGGTGTACCCGGCGCCAGAATGCCCCATCTGCCCCGCCTGATGTAAGGAAGCCCGATGCCTGATCCTGTTGCTGCCAGCTTGCGTCTAGCGCCCGAAGCGCTGACCCGTCCGTTTTCCGCTGAACAGTTCAGCTTCTCGACCACCAATGATCTGGAGCCTTTTCGCGGTGTGCTTGGCCAGGAACGCGCAGTCGAAGCCTTGCAGTTCGGCGTGGCCATGCCGCGCCCCGGTTACAACGTATTTGTCATGGGCGAGCCCGGCACCGGCCGCTTCTCTTTCGTCAAGCGCTACCTGAAGGCCGAAGGCAAGCGCTTGCAGACCCCGGCCGACTGGGTCTACGTCAACAACTTCGATGAGCCTCGCGAACCGCGCGCGCTGGAGCTGCCTTCGGGAGCGGCGGGAGCGTTCATCAACGATATCAACGGCCTGATCGACAACCTGCTGGCGACCTTCCCGGCGGTCTTCGAGCATCCGTCCTATCAACAGAAGAAGAGCGCCATCGACCGCGCTTTCAACCAGCGTTACGACCGGGCCCTGGACGTCATCGAGCGCCTGGCGCTGGAGAAGGATGTCGCGCTGTACCGCGACAGCAGCAATATCGCCTTCACCCCGATGTTCGACGGCAAGGCCCTGGACGAAGCTGAGTTCGCGCAACTGCCTGAAGCCGACCGCGAGCGTTTCCATGAGGACATTTCCGCCCTGGAAGAGCGCCTCAACGAAGAACTGGCGAGCCTGCCGCAGTGGAAGCGCGAATCGAGCAACCAGCTGCGCCAGCTCAACGAAGAAACCATCACCCTGGCCTTGCAGCCGCTGCTGGCGCCGTTGTCCGAGAAGTACGCGGAAAACGCCGGCGTCTGCGGTTATCTGCAAGCGATGCAGGTGTACCTGCTCAAGACCGTGGTCGAGCAATTGGTGGATGACAGCAAGACCGACGCCGTGGCCCGCAAACTGCTGGAAGAGCAGTACTGCCCTAGCCTGGTGGTCGGCCATCCGGCCAGCGGCGGCGCGCCGGTGGTGTTCGAGCCGCACCCGACCTACGACAACCTGTTCGGCCGTATCGAATACAGCACCGACCAGGGCGCGCTGTACACCACTTACCGGCAACTGCGCCCGGGCGCCCTGCATCGGGCCAACGGCGGCTTCCTGATTCTCGAAGCCGAGAAGATGCTCGGCGAGCCCTTTGTCTGGGATGCGCTCAAGCGTGCCCTGCAATCGCGCAAGCTGAAGATGGAGTCGCCTTTGGGCGAGCTGGGGCGCCTGGCCACCGTGACCCTGACCCCGCAGCACATTCCGTTGCAGGTCAAGGTCATCATCATCGGCGCCCGGCAGTTGTACTACACGTTGCAGGACCTGGATCCGGACTTCCAGGAAATGTTCCGCGTGCTGGTGGACTTCGACGAAGACATCCCAATGGTGGATGAGAGCCTCGAGCAGTTCGCCCAACTGTTGAAAACCCGCACTTCCGAAGAAGGCATGGCACCGCTCACCGCGGACGCAGTGGCGCGCCTGGCGACCTACAGCGCCCGGCTGGCGGAGCACCAGGGGCGTTTGTCGGCGCGTATCGGCGATCTGTTCCAGCTGGTCAGCGAGGCGGACTTCATCCGTCACCTGGCCTCGGACGAGATGACCGATGCCGGTCACATCGAACGCGCGCTCAAGGCCAAGGCCACGCGCACCGGGCGGGTTTCGGCGCGGATTCTCGATGACATGCTGGCCGGGATCATCCTGATCGACACCGATGGCGCTGCCGTGGGCAAGTGCAACGGCCTGACGGTGCTGGAAGTGGGCGACTCGGCCTTCGGGGTGCCGGCGCGGATTTCCGCCACGGTTTACCCGGGCGGCAGCGGCATCGTCGACATCGAGCGCGAGGTCAATCTCGGCCAGCCGATTCACTCCAAGGGCGTGATGATTCTCACCGGTTACCTGGGGAGTCGCTATGCCCAGGAATTCCCCCTGGCGATCTCGGCGAGCATCGCGCTGGAGCAGTCCTACGGTTACGTCGATGGCGATAGCGCGTCGCTGGGCGAGGCTTGCACACTGATCTCGGCCTTGTCGAAAACCCCGCTCAAGCAGTGCTTCGCCATTACCGGATCGATCAACCAGTTCGGCGAAGTGCAGGCGGTGGGCGGGGTCAACGAGAAGATCGAAGGCTTCTTCCGCCTCTGCGAAGCGCGCGGCCTGACGGGGGAGCAAGGGGCCATCATTCCCCACGCCAACGTCGCCACCCTGATGCTCGACGAGAAGGTCCTGGCGGCGGTGCGCGCCGGGCAATTCCATGTGTATGCCGTACGTCAGGCCGACGAGGCCTTGAGCCTGCTGGTCGGCGAGCCCGCGGGCGAGCCGGATGCCGATGGCCAGTTCCCTGAAGGCAGCGTCAACGCGCGGGTGGTGGAGCGCCTGCGGGTGATCGCGGAAATGATCAGCGAGGACGATCTCAAGGAAGCGGAAAAAGAGCTGGCGCAAGAGGCGTTGGCTGAAGCCAAACCGGCGTGAACCTGAGCCGCGGCGAGGGCTCTACCCTCGTCGCGGCGCCGGTCCGCTGACGTCAAATTTTCGCGATAGACCATTCGGCGCCTGTGCAGTCGGTCAACTTTGCTTATCAGGCTTTTCTTCCTATTCTCAGGGCAAGGAGAAGGACAGTCGTCACTGGATCGAAACAGTCTTCATGCGAAGGCTGAACAGCGGATCTACCGAGGGTCGCCGCCATGTCGCGCAACCTCTGCCTTACCCGTCATTGCCTTGGCCTGGTCACCCGGATCGAATGCAGTATCCGCCCGCTGGCGGGGGATAACGGAATGTGGACCTTGTTGTTCGCCGCCGGAATGGCCGGTGAGCAACCCTCGGCCATCAAGGCCCAGGGCCCTTTCTGCGGTCCCAGCGTAGCCGAGTCCATCCTTGATTCCATCGTCGAAAGCCTCACCACCCATGGCTATCAGCTGGCGGACGATCCGCAGATCTGGTGCCTGCATCTTCAGGCGCAGCTACGGCAGATCAATGGCGAACGCTATCGCCATTGAGCCGATCCTTCCTGCATCCCGCCGCTGAGGCCTACTCGGCGGGCGGCGGATTCTCCAGTTTGTCGAGCTTGACCTCAAAGCCATATTCGACCGTGTTGAGCTCGCTGCGCTGGTAGGTTTCCAGTTCGCTGGGCTGTCCGTAGAAGTAATGCACATCGAAGGCTGCCGGGCCGTTGGCCGGCGTATCGTGGCTGACCGCAAGAATCTCCTTCAGGTATTGGCCGCTGCCGTCCTTGGCGTAGAAGCGCCAGGACTCGGACGGGAATAGCTTCTGATCGACGATCAGCGCATTGCCCCTGAGTTCCAGTCCTTTGGGCAGTTGGCTGGCGGCCAGGTTCTTCTTTTCGATACTGGCCAGGAACAGCGGGATCGAGCCGACGACGTAGGCCGGGGTTTCCGGGAACAGGGTCAGGTCGTAGGTGATCGAGCTGCGCAGCGGGTCGACCTCGACTGCTTCCGGGGGCAGCTCGATGGGTTCGCCGAGTTTGCCGCTGGTGTTCTGGGTGAAGAAGGTTACCGGGCTGTCGCCGGTGGAAAAGGAAGTGCCGAGCAGTTCGTCATTGAAGGTTTTCGGGTGGTCGAACTCGATCCGCGCCGCGCTGGCGTCCTCGGTGGATTGATGGGTAACCACGCTCTTCTTCAAGGTTTCCTCGTCCAGGTTGGCGTCCTTGAGGTAGTTCGGCGCCTGATCGTCATACACCACGACCGGCATCGGCAAGGGCTGGATCTTGTTGTCGGTGGTGGTACGGTCGAAGCGCTGTACCGGCAGGTTCAGGTCCTTGCGGGTAACGGTGGCCCCTGAGAAATCCAGCACATTGACTTCGAGCTTGTCGATCACACCGTTGAAATACACCTTGGTGTAATGGCTGTGCTGTTCGCGCTCGAAAGCTTTGCGCTGCTCTTCAATCTGTTGCTCGAAGGCCTCGCTCCAGGCTTTCTGTTTCTGCATTTCGCCGAGCTGCTTGGTATAGAAAGCAATCTGCTGGCTGGTTTCGTTGATCGATCCTGAGCGCGAAAGGACCTGGCCGGTGCTGTCACGGGCCTGTACCAGCAAAGGGTTGAGCGGCGTATCGCTGAGTTCCGGCGACAACGGAGCGCTGTTGGTCAGCTCGATTTCGGCGCTGTTCTTGTCCAGGGACAACAGCTTCACGCTGACGTTTTTGTCGCTGCGTTGCTTGCCGACATCGGCCTTGCCCAGTTCGAAGGTGAGGATCTGGCGCGGGGCGATCACTTCAGCCTTGCCTTGCAGGGTCACGGGCTGGGGCTGGTTCTTGTTTTCGACTTCCAGGCCTTCGATGAAGGGGTAGGTTACGGTCAGGTCGTCCGGGTTGGTCAGGTTGGAGCTGGACGGGCTCAGCTGGATCCCGGGATCGGTTTCCGACCATTCGGGCTGGAAGGCGATGACCTTGCCGTTGCTCAGGGTCACGGACTGCCATTCCAGGCCGTGGGGGAAGGGGAATTGCGCCGGCATGTTGAAGTTGAAGGGGAATACCGGCTGCAGGTCGGTCAGGTAGTCGGAATTGGACGCCTTGCGCAGTACGAACAGGCCATTGATGTAGGTGTCGACCAGGGCCTGCGGGCTGGGGTAGTGCTTGAGCAGGGCCAGGGCGTCGTCGCCGTATTCGGTTTCGATGGGTTTGCTCTTGAGGCGCAGTTGCGCACGTTCGAGCAGTAGCAGCGAACCGCCAAGGTCGGCGATCGCATCCTTGAGCCTGGGGTCCTGGATGGCGTCCAGGGACTGCTCGAATTGTGCGGTTTTCTGTTCCAGGCTGACCTGCTGCTTCTCGTCGCTGGGCGAGCAGCCACTGTTGAGCAGTACCGCGATACACAGGCCGGCACCCGCCAAAGGCAATCGCAAATCCATTCTCCAGGCTTCCTGTCTGATCTCATTGAGCGCTTCAAGTGATTCCGACACTAGCAGAAAAAACGCTCCGACAAACGCGCAGGTAATGGATTTCGTTGCGGTTTATGGGCTTTTGGCCGGCTGATATACTCGCCGCCATTTTTAGATCTGTGTGAGAGTCAATGGAACGTTTAATCGAGAATGCAATGTACGCCTCGCGCTGGCTGCTGGCGCCGATTTACTTCGGCCTGTCCCTGGGCCTGCTGGCCCTGGCGCTGAAGTTTTTCCAGGAAGTCTTCCACGTCATTCCCAACGTGTTCAGCATGGCCGAGTCCGACCTGATCCTGGTGCTGCTGTCGCTGATCGACATGGCGCTGGTGGGCGGTCTGCTGGTGATGGTGATGATTTCCGGCTACGAGAATTTCGTCTCCCAGCTGGATATCGACGAGAACAAGGAAAAGCTCAGCTGGCTGGGCAAGATGGATTCCTCATCGCTGAAAATGAAGGTGGCCGCGTCCATCGTGGCGATTTCCTCGATTCATCTGCTGCGGGTGTTCATGGACGCGAAGAACATCGAGCCGCAGTACCTGATGTGGTACGTGATCATCCACATGACCTTCGTGATCTCGGCATTCGCCATGGGCTATCTGGACAAGCTGACCAAGCACTGATCCCCTGATACCGCTGTCGCCACGCCGCCCGGCCGTTGTGAAACGGACGGGCGGTGTCGTTTGTGACTTGTGCTTTTACCTGCCCGGGCATATCCCTGTAAGGGTCACGGGCCTGTAGTGCGCGAGGTGCGTTCATGAACCTGTATGAGATGAATGCTTACGCTATCGCTGGAAAGATCGACGAACTGAACCTGATCTCCCTTGAGGGTGGTATCTACCTGCTCGAGGCGCGGATGCATGGGGCGGCCTACCCGTTGAGCGATGCCCAGGGCCAGATGTTGCCCCTGCGCTCGGTGGAGCATGCCCGGGAGGTGCTGCATGCCTTTCCCAAGCTGCCTTTCAACCTGATCCATACCTCGGTGCATGACGAGATGTGTGGCCTTGCGGCCAACGCCGAGGACAGCTTGCGTCTGCCTCTTGCCGTGCGTTCGGCCTGGTAGGCGGGACGCGCGTTCATCATCGCCGCGGCATCTGTGCTAGTCTGCTCGCCCTTTTGGTTCCGGGCGTTCCGGGCTGCGTTGTGTTCGCACGGCGGGCCTGCGAGCCGTCCGCACAGCGGAGCAGTGTCATGTCCGAAGTAAATCTGTCCACCGACGAAACCCGCGTCAGCTACGGTATCGGCCGTCAGCTGGGCGACCAGCTGCGTGACAACCCGCCACCAGGCGTGAGCCTGGACGCCATCCTGGCCGGCCTGACCGACGCATTCGCCGGCAAGCCTAGCCGTGTAGGTCAGGAAGAAATGTCCGCCAGCTTCAAGGTGATCCGCGAGATCATGCAGGCCGAAGCGGCCGCCAAGGCTGAAGCCGCTGCTGGCGCGGGCTTGGCATTCCTGGCTGAAAACGCCAAGCGTGAAGGCATCACCACTCTGGCGTCCGGCTTGCAGTTCGAAGTGCTGACCCAGGGCGAAGGTGCCAAGCCATCCCGTGAAGACAGCGTGCGTACTCACTACCACGGTACCCTGATCGACGGCACTGTGTTCGACAGCTCCTATGAGCGTGGCCAGCCTGCGGAATTCCCGGTCGGCGGCGTGATCGCTGGGTGGACCGAGGCGCTGCAACTGATGAATGCCGGCAGCAAATGGCGTCTGTACGTGCCGAGCGAACTGGCTTATGGCGCGCAAGGCGTGGGCAGCATCCCGCCGCACAGCGTTCTGGTGTTCGACGTCGAGCTGCTCGACGTTCTGTAAGCGCTAGAGCGTGTGCAGGAGCGGGCTTGCTCGCGATGGCTGCCGACTTGGCGGTGTTTCGCGGACAAGCCCGTTCCTGCGGGCTTTTCAGGTGTATTCATAACCGGATTCTTGCACCCAGGTTATGGCTCTCGGTTGCTCCGGCAGGGCGCAAGGCCCGTGCATAGCAGAACAGGAACAGGTTGCGGACCAACTCCTTGAGTACTACCGGTTCGCTGGAGCTCAAGCCGTTGAGGTCCAGGTCGCCCTGATCCTGTAACTCGCTCAAGGCTTCTTCTTCCAATACCGCGCAGACTTCCCCGGTTTCCCGATGCAGGATTCTCAGGTAAGGGTGTGGGCGGTCCAGCCATGCGTCGATCAAATAAGTCATGAGTCTCATCTCCTTGATGGGTTCAATGAGAATAATTCTTATTCAATGAATAGCAAGTACCTATTGGCAGTTTCTGCTTTTTTCTGTGTGGAAATTGTTATGGGTCAAAAGGGCTGGCCTTTTGATATGGGGCGAGACAGGCGGGGAGTCGGGGCGGGTGCGGGGAGGGTTTCACCCCGTGCCGGGCACGGGGTGAGAGCCGGAATATCAGACTTTGCGAACGAACTCGGACTTGAGTTTCATCGGGCCGATACCGTCGATCTTGCAGTCGATGTCGTGGTCGCCGTCACAAAGGCGGATGTTCTTGACCTTGGTACCGACTTTGACCACCAGCGAGGTGCCCTTGACCTTGAGGTCCTTGATCACGGTGATGGTGTCGCCGTCTTGCAGGACATTGCCGACCGAGTCCTTTTTCACGGTTTCGTCGGACGCGGCCTCGGCTTCAGCGTTGGCGGACCATTCGTGGGCGCATTCCGGGCAGATCAGCTGGACGCCGTCTTCATAGGTGTATTCGGAATTGCATTTCGGGCAGGGTGGCAGCGTGCTCACTAAGGCTCCTTGATTTCAGGAAGGCTAAAAAGCGCACATTATATAAGGTTTTGCGAGGGGGAGGGGGCATCAGGCGGAAAGCAGCGCGAACAAGCTTGCTCCTACAGAGTGGTAGGAGCGAACTTGTTCGCGATTGGAGTTTTCTTAGTGCGTGCGGGCTACCGCGAATTCGCTCAATTCAACCAGCGCGTCGCGGTACTCGCTCGGCGGCAGGGCTTCCAGGCAGGCAATGGCGCGAGCGGCATAGTCGCGGGCCAGTTGCGCTGTGTAGTCCAGGGAGCCTGAGGCCTCCACAGCTGCACGGATGCTCTCGAGGTCTTCGATCCCGCCTTTCTGGATCGCCTGGCGGACCAGCGCCGCCTGTTCCGGCGTGCCTTCGCGCATGGTGTAGATCAGCGGCAGGGTCGGCTTGCCTTCGGCCAGGTCGTCGCCGACGTTCTTGCCCAGGGTCTCTGCATCGCCGCGGTAGTCCAGCAGGTCGTCCACCAGCTGGAAGGCCACGCCCAAATGATCGCCGAAGGTGCGCAGGGCTTCGCTCTGCTCCTCGGTGGCGTCGGCCAGGGCGGCGGCGCTGTGGGTCGAGGCCTCGAAGAGCATCGCGGTCTTGCCGCGGATGACCTCCATGTAGGTTTCCTCGGTGGTGCTGGCATCGCGGACTTTCGACAGTTGCAGCACTTCGCCTTCGGCGATGATGCGGGTGGCTTGCGACAGGATCTTCATCACGGGCATCGAGCCCAGTTCGACCATCATCTCGAAGGACCGCGAGTACAGGAAATCGCCGACCAGCACGCTTGGGGCGTTGCCCCACATGGCGTTGGCGGTCGAGCGGCCACGGCGCATGCCGGACATGTCGACCACGTCGTCATGCAGCAGGGTCGCGGTGTGCAGGAACTCGATGGTGGCGGCCAGCAGTCGCAGGTCGTCGCCTTCGCGTCCCAGGGCCTTGCCACACAGCAGCACCAATAAAGGACGCAGGCGTTTACCCCCGGCCGAGGTAATGTAGTCGCCGATTTTCGATACCAGCGGCACTCGGGAAGTCAGCTGCTTCTTGATGATGCCGTCGACGGCGCTAAAATCGTCCGCCACCGCGTGGTAGAAAGCTTGGGGTTGCATCAGCGACAGGTGCTCCAGAAGGGTTGCGCGGCATGCTAGGACCCACGTCCGGGGCTGTCAAGGCGCGATGGACGGCCACTTGCATCGCCAAAGCAGCTTGCGTACAATCGCGCACCCTGAACTTCCTGGGCAGCACCTGCCTTACGCAATTGCACTTGGGCCGTTCCAGCCCCATGCAGCCATGCCAGCCAATACCTCTTCTTATAAAGAGCTGGGTGAGCAGGATTATCGGAGAAATACCATGTACGCAGTAATCGTTACCGGCGGTAAGCAATACAAGGTCGCTGAAGGTGAATACCTGAAGATCGAAAAACTGGAAATCGCTACTGGCGAATCCGTGACTTTTGACCGCGTTCTGTTGGTTGCCAATGGCGACGACGTGAACATCGGCGCACCTGTTGTTGCTGGCGCAACCGTCAAGGCTGAAGTGATCTCCCAAGGTCGTCACGATAAAGTCCGCATCATCAAGTTCCGTCGCCGTAAGCACCACATGAAGCGTATGGGCCACCGCCAGTGGTTCACCGAGATCAAAATCACCGGTATTCAGGCTTAATTTCAGCCTAATTCCTCACTAGGAGAATTGAACTCATGGCACACAAAAAAGCTGGTGGTAGTACCCGTAACGGTCGCGACTCAGAAGCCAAACGCCTTGGCGTGAAGATGTATGGCGGCCAGGTCATCAAGGCCGGCAACATCATCGTGCGTCAGCGCGGCACCCAATTCCACGCTGGCTACGGCGTTGGCATGGGTAAGGATCACACCCTCTTCGCGAAAATCGAAGGCGTGATCAAGTTTGAAGTAAAAGGCGCCTTCGGTCGTCGTTACGTGAGCGTCATCGCGGCTTAATTGCGCGATCGCTGGAAAAGCCCTGTCTTGCGACGGGGCTTTTTCGTTTGTGGGGTGAGTCTCTTGCAAAACTGTTTGTATGGGCTGCCAGCGCTGGATGTTACGGCCGTTGATCGGGGTCGCTGCGCTCATTTTTGCAAGAGTCTTATGTCTTAGTGTTTTTCAGCTCGTCCGTGCGGCGAGAGGCGTTTTGTTATGAAGTTCGTTGATGAAGTTTCGATCCGAGTAAAAGCTGGCGATGGCGGCAATGGCTGCATGAGTTTCCGTCGGGAAAAGTTCATCGAAAACGGTGGCCCGAACGGTGGTGATGGGGGTGACGGCGGTTCGATCTACATGATCGCCGACGAAAACCTGAATACCCTGGTGGACTACCGCTACACCCGTCACTTCGATGCCGAGCGTGGTTCCAATGGTGGCAGCACCGATTGCACTGGCAAGAAGGGCGAGGATCTCGAGCTGCGCGTGCCGGTCGGTACTACGGTGATCGATGCCGGTACCCAGGAAGTGATCGGCGACCTGACCAAGGCCGGTCAGCGTTTGCTGGTGGTGCAGGGCGGCTGGCATGGTTTGGGTAACACCCGTTTCAAGTCCAGTACCAACCGTGCGCCGCGCCAGACCACTCCAGGCAAGCCGGGCGAGCAGCGCGACCTCAAGCTGGAATTGAAAGTGCTGGCGGACGTTGGTCTGCTGGGCCTGCCGAATGCTGGCAAGAGCACCTTTATCCGCTCGGTTTCCGCGGCCAAGCCGAAAGTCGCCGACTACCCGTTCACGACTCTGGTGCCGAACTTGGGCGTGGTCAGTGTCGACCGCTGGAAGAGCTTCGTGATCGCCGACATTCCGGGCCTGATCGAAGGCGCCTCCGATGGCGCGGGCCTGGGGATCCGTTTCCTTAAGCACTTGGCGCGTACCCGTCTGCTGCTGCATCTCGTGGACATGGCGCCGCTGGACGAAAGCAGTTCGGCCGATGCTGCGGAAGTGATTGTCAACGAGTTGGTCAAGTTCAGTCCGTCGCTGGCCGAGCGCGACCGTTGGCTGGTGCTGAACAAGTGCGACCAGATCCTCGAGGAAGAGCATGAGGAGCGGGTCAAGGAGATCGTCGATCGCCTGGAGTGGACCGGTCCGGTGTACGTGATCTCGGCTATTTCCAAAGACGGCACTGAGCGCCTGAGTCGCGACATCATGCGTTACCTGGAAGATCGTGCCGATCGCTTGGCGGCCGATCCGGTATATGCCGACGAATTGGCCGAGCTCGATCAGCGGATCGAAGACGAGGCGCGCGCCCAGTTGCAGGCTCTGGATGACCAGCGCGCCCTGCGTCGCAGTGGCGTGAAGAGCGTGCATGACATCGGCGACGATGATTGGGACGAGGAAGATGTGGATGACGAAGACGGTCCGGAAATCATTTACGTCCGCGACTGATTCGTTGCAGTAAACTACAAGCGCCGCTCACCGAGCGGCGTTTTAGTATCTGGAAAATGCAGTATCGAGAAGCTTGGTATCAACAAACGTAGCCACGAATAACTTATGGGCGCGCTCGGTCGCGTGGCTCTCAAGCTAAGGTTGAAGAAGATGCGGAGTAAGGTGACAGGTGCGCAGCGCTGGGTCGTGAAGATCGGTAGTGCACTGCTGACGGCGGACGGCAAGGGGCTGGATCGCGCGGCAATGGGCGTTTGGGTCGAGCAGATGGTGGCCTTGCATGAGGCTGGCGTCGAGCTGGTATTGGTTTCCTCCGGTGCGGTAGCGGCCGGCATGAGTCGCCTGGGCTGGACCGCACGACCGAGTGCGATGCATGAGTTGCAGGCGGCCGCGGCCATTGGCCAGATGGGACTGGTGCAGGCCTGGGAGTCGAGTTTTGCCGAGCATGGCTTGCACACGGCGCAGATTCTGCTGACCCATGATGACTTGTCCGACCGCAAACGTTACCTGAATGCCCGCAGCACCTTGCGTGCGCTGGTCGAGCTCAAGGTGATTCCGGTCATCAACGAAAACGACACCGTGGTCACCGACGAGATCCGCTTCGGCGACAACGACACCCTGGCCGCTTTGGTGGCTAACCTGGTCGAGGCTGACCTGTTGGTGATCCTCACCGACCGCGACGGCATGTTCGACGCCGATCCGCGCAGCAACCCCGATGCCCAGCTGATTTACGAGGCGCGTGCCGACGATCCGGCGCTGGATGCGGTGGCGGGCGGAACCGGTGGTGCGCTGGGGCGTGGGGGCATGCAAACCAAGCTGCGTGCGGCGCGTCTGGCTGCGCGTTCCGGGGCGCATACGATTATCGTCGGTGGGCGTTTGCCGCGGGTGCTGGATCGCCTGAAGGCTGGCGAGCGCCTGGGGACCCTGCTCTCGCCGGAGCGCGGCATGCTTGCGGCGCGCAAGCAGTGGCTGGCTGGGCATCTGCAGACTCGCGGCACGCTGGTGTTGGACGATGGCGCGGTATCGGCCTTGTCCCAGGGCAACAAGAGTCTGCTGCCGGTGGGGGTCAAGCTGGTTCAGGGTAGCTTCCGTCGGGGTGAAATGGTGGTGTGCGTGGCGCCGGACGGGCGCGAAATCGCGCGCGGCCTGGCCAATTACAGTGCCCTGGAGGCGCAAAAGATCATCGGTCAGTCTTCTGATGCGATTGTCGGCTTGCTGGGGTATATGGCTGAGCCTGAGTTGGTTCACCGTGACAACCTGATTCTGGTCTAAGGAAAAACCAATGCGCATAGCAAAAGGATGGTTGGGGTTGTTGTTGGCGATGCCGCTGATGGCATCTGCCGAGGAAATCGGCCAGGTTTCCACGGTGTTCAAGTTTGTCGGGCCCAATGATCGCATTGTGGTCGAGGCCTTCGATGATCCGAAGGTGGACGGGGTGACCTGCTACCTGTCGCGCGCCAAGACCGGCGGTGTAAAGGGTGGCTTGGGGTTGGCGGAGGATCGTGCCGAGGCTTCCATCGCCTGTCGCCAGGTTGGGCCGATCAGCTTCAAGGGCGAGCTCAAGGATGGTGATGAGGTGTTCAAGGAGCGTACTTCGCTGGTGTTCAAGACCATGCAGGTGGTGCGTTTTCTCGACAAGAAGCGCAACACCCTGGTGTATCTGGTCTACAGCGATCGTCTGATCGAGGGTAGCCCGCAGAATGCGGTGACGGCGATTCCGATTTTGCCGTGGGCGCAGAACCCGTAAACCCCATCGCGAGCAGGCTCGCTCCTACAGGCTTGGCGCCCCCTTGTAGGGGCGAGCTTGCTCGCGATAGCGTTTTACCTGGCGAATCAATAAATCGCAGGCAATAAAAAACCGACCCTGGGGTCGGTTTTTTAACAAGCGTGTCGCTTAGGCTGCAGCAGCAAGGTTCAGAGCCTTGATGTGGCCATTCAGGCGGCCTTTATGGCGAGCAGCTTTGTTCTTGTGGATGATGCCTTTATCGGCCATACGGTCGATAACTGGCACGGCCAGAACATAAGCAGCTTGCGCTTTAGCGGCGTCTTTTGCGTCGATGGCTTTCACTACGTTCTTGATGTAGGTACGAACCATGGAACGCAGGCTGGCGTTGTGGCTGCGACGCTTCTCAGCCTGTTTTGCACGTTTTTTGGCGGAAGGTGTGTTGGCCACCGTCGAGCTCCTCGAAAGACTTTTTGGGAAATAGCAAACAAAATAGGCCGCGAATCATGCCGATGAGTTGATGTGTTGTCAAGGGCGTGTGAGACGTTCCGCTGAGTGGTTGGATCTGAAGAGGCGGGATATTTATTTCCGGCGCTTGACCTGTAAACTCGCGAGCTTTGGCTCTGTGCTGTTGCGGCGCGGAGTATCGCACAAGTGGGCGCATTGTTCGCCTGCTGTTTATCTACAGGCAAAAAACCTTTTCATGAACCTGCTCAAGTCGTTGGCCGCTGTCAGCTCTATCACCATGCTCTCCCGGGTTCTGGGGTTCGTTCGCGATACCATCATTGCGCGAACGTTCGGCGCCGGCATGGCGACGGACGCCTTTTTCATCGCTTTCAAACTGCCCAATCTGTTGCGCCGGATCTTTGCCGAAGGCGCCTTTTCCCAAGCTTTTGTGCCGATCCTGGCGGAATACAAAAGCCAGCAGGGCGAAGAGGCGACCCGCACCTTTATTGCTTATGTCTCCGGTTTGCTGACGCTGGTACTGGCGCTGGTGACCGCGCTTGGGATCATTGCCGCGCCCTGGGTGATCTGGGCGACGGCCCCGGGTTTTGTCGATACGCCGGAAAAATTCGCGCTGACCACTGATCTGTTGCGCGTGACCTTTCCTTATATATTGCTGATTTCGCTGTCCTCGCTGGCAGGGGCGATTCTCAATACCTGGAACCGTTTCTCGGTCCCGGCGTTCGTGCCGACGCTGTTGAACGTCGCCATGATCGTGTTTTCGGTATTCCTGACGCCGTATTTCGATCCGCCGGTCATGGCCCTGGGTTGGGCGGTGCTGGCAGGCGGCCTGGCGCAGCTGCTGTACCAGCTGCCGCACCTGAAGAAGATCGGCATGCTTGTGCTGCCGCGCCTGAACCTGCGCGACACCGGGGTCTGGCGAGTGCTGAAACAGATGCTGCCGGCCATTCTCGGGGTTTCGGTGAGCCAGATCTCGCTGATCATCAACACCATTTTCGCTTCCTTCCTGGTGGCCGGTTCGGTGTCCTGGATGTACTACGCCGACCGGCTGATGGAGCTGCCTTCCGGGGTGCTGGGGGTGGCGCTGGGGACGATCCTGTTGCCGACGCTGGCCAAGACCTACGCCAACAAGGACCGGCACGAATATTCGCGGATTCTCGATTGGGGCCTGCGCCTGTGCTTCATGCTGGTGCTGCCTTGCGCGCTGGCGCTGGGGATCCTGGCCGAGCCGCTGACGGTATCGCTGTTCCAGTACGGCCAGTTCAGTGCCTTCGATGCCGCGATGACCCAGCGGGCGCTGGTCGCCTATTCGGTCGGGTTGCTCGCGATCATCGTGATCAAGGTCCTGGCGCCGGGCTTCTATGCCCAGCAGAACATCCGTACGCCCGTGAAAATCGCGATTTTCACCCTGGTCGTCACGCAGTTGCTGAACCTGGCGTTCGTTGGCTCGCTCAAGCATGCGGGCCTGGCGCTGGCGATCAGTGTCGGGGCCTGTATCAACGCTGGCCTGCTGTTCTATCAGTTGCGGAAAAAGCAGATGTTCCTGCCGCAGCCGGGATGGGGCAAATTCGCCTTCAAGCTGATTATTGCGGTGAGCGTGATGTCGGCGGTGCTGGTGGGCTTGCTGCAGTTCATGCCGGCCTGGGACCAGGGCCATATGCTCGAACGTTTCCTGCGCCTGGGGGCGTTGGTGGGCGCGGGTGTCGTGGCCTATTTCGGCATGCTGGTCTTGCTCGGTTTCCGCCTGCGCGACTTCAATCGCAAGGCGTTGAGCTGAGGTTTCGGGGGCCTTGAACGTCAGTCGGGCGGTGGTTTTGTCGGTTCGATCACTTTGGCGCGTGCTGTTGCCTGTCGCCGGCCGTCGGGTGTGGTTATAATCGGCCACTTTACGAGCAAGAAGCGCGTTATGCAGCTGGTCCGAGGCCTCCACAACCTGCGCCCCCAGCATCGGGGCTGTGTCGCCACTATTGGCAACTTCGACGGTGTTCACCGTGGTCACCAGGCTATCCTGGGCCGGCTGCGTGAGCGTGCGCTCGAGCTGGGCGTGCCCAGCTGCGTGGTGATTTTCGAGCCGCAGCCGCGCGAGTTTTTTGCTCCCGAGACCGCCCCGGCCCGCCTGGCGCGCTTGCGCGACAAGCTGCAACTGCTGGCCGAGGAAGGCGTCGACCGGGTCCTGTGCCTGGCTTTCAACCAGCGCTTGAGCAAGCTCAGCGCCAGCGAATTCGTCGAGACGATCCTGGTCGACGGCCTTGGCGTGCAGCATCTGGAAGTCGGCGACGACTTTCGTTTTGGTTGCGACCGGGTCGGCGACTTCGATTTCCTGCAAAAGGCCGGCCTCACCCACGGTTTTACCGTCGAGGCGGCGCAAACCGTCGAGCTGGACGGTCTGCGCGTCAGCAGTACCCAGGTCCGCAATGCGCTGGCCGCCGCCGATTTCGTGTTGGCCGAGCGTCTGCTCGGTCGCCCGTTCCGCATTGCCGGACGTGTCCTGCACGGGCAGAAGCTGGCGCGCCAGTTGGGCACGCCAACCGCCAACGTGCAGCTCAAGCGCCGTCGCGTGCCGCTGTCCGGGGTCTACCTGGTGAATGTCGACATCGACGGCAAGACCTGGCCGGGCGTCGCCAATATCGGTGTGCGGCCGACGGTGGCAGGGGATGGCAAGGCCCACCTGGAAGTCCATCTTTTAGATTTTGCCGGCGACCTGTACGACCGGCGTTTGACGGTGGTTTTCCACCACAAGCTGCGTGAAGAGCAGCGTTTCGCCTCTCTGGAGGCCCTGAAGACGGCGATCAATGCGGATGTCGCCGCCGCCCGTGCCGAAGTGGCACGTATCCATAGCGCCAATCGCTAATGAAGAGCCTTAAATGACCGACTATAAAGCCACGCTAAACCTTCCGGACACCGCCTTCCCAATGAAGGCCGGCCTGCCTCAGCGCGAACCGCAGATTCTGCAGCGCTGGGACAGCATTGGCCTGTACGGTAAGTTGCGCGAAATTGGCAAGGATCGTCCGAAGTTCGTGCTTCACGACGGTCCGCCCTACGCCAACGGCTCGATTCACATCGGTCATGCGGTCAACAAGATTCTCAAGGACATGATCATCCGCTCGAAGACCCTGGCGGGCTTCGACGCGCCTTACGTTCCGGGCTGGGACTGCCATGGCCTGCCGATCGAGCACAAGGTCGAAGTCACCCACGGCAAGAACCTGACGTCGGACAAGACCCGCGAACTGTGCCGCGCCTACGCCACCGAGCAGATCGAAGGCCAGAAGGCCGAGTTCATCCGCCTGGGCGTGCTGGGCGACTGGGCCAACCCGTACAAGACCATGGATTTCGCCAACGAAGCCGGGGAAATCCGCGCACTGGCTGAGATGGTCAAGGGCGGTTTCGTGTTCAAGGGCCTCAAGCCGGTGAACTGGTGCTTCGACTGCGGCTCGGCCCTGGCCGAGGCGGAAGTCGAGTACCAGGACAAGAAATCCTCGACCATCGACGTGGCGTTCCCGATCGCCGACGAAGACAAGCTGGCCGCCGCTTTCGGCCTGGCCACGCTGAACAAGCCGGCGTCGATCGTGATCTGGACCACCACCCCCTGGACCATCCCGGCCAACCAGGCGTTGAACGTGCACCCTGAGTTCAACTACGCCCTGGTCGACGCTGGCGACAAGCTGCTGGTCCTGGCCGAAGAGCTGGTGGAGTCCTGCCTGGCCCGCTACAACCTGGAAGGCTCGGTGATCGCCACCGCTCCGGGCTCGGCCCTGGAACTGATCAATTTCCGTCACCCGTTCTACGATCGTTTGTCGCCGGTGTACCTGGCCGAATACGTCGAGCTGGGCGCGGGTACCGGCGTGGTTCACTCGGCTCCGGCCTACGGCGAAGACGACTTCGTGACCTGCAAGCGTTACGGCATGGTCAACGACGACATCCTCAATCCGGTGCAGAGCAACGGCGTGTACGCCACCTCGCTGGAGTTTTTTGGCGGCCAGTTCATCTGGAAGGCCAACCCGGCGATCGTCGACAAGCTGACCGAAGTCGGTGCGCTGCTGCACACCGAAACCATCAGCCACAGCTACATGCACTGCTGGCGCCACAAGACGCCGTTGATCTATCGCGCCACCGCGCAATGGTTCGTCGGTATGGACAAGCAGCCGGAAGTCGGCGACACCCTGCGCCAGCGTGCCCTGCAAGCCATCGAGGACACCCAGTTCGTACCGGCCTGGGGCCAGGCGCGCCTGCACTCGATGATCGCCAATCGCCCGGACTGGTGCATCTCCCGCCAGCGCAACTGGGGCGTGCCGATCCCGTTCTTCCTGAACAAGGAAAGCGGCGAACTGCACCCGCGCACCGTCGAGTTGATGGAAGAGGTGGCCAAGCGCGTCGAACTGGAAGGCATCGAAGCCTGGTTCAAGATGGACGCCGCCGAGCTGCTCGGCGATGAAGCGCCGCACTACGACAAGATCAGCGACACCCTGGACGTCTGGTTCGACTCCGGTACCACGCACTGGCACGTGCTGCGCGGTTCGCACTCGATGGGCCATGAAAGCGGCCCGCGCGCCGACCTGTACCTGGAAGGTTCCGACCAGCACCGCGGCTGGTTCCACTCGTCGCTGCTGACCGGTTGCGCCATCGATAACCACGCGCCGTATCGCGAGCTGCTGACCCACGGTTTCACCGTCGACGAGAACGGCCGCAAGATGTCCAAGTCCCTGGGCAACGTGATCGCACCGCAGAAGGTCAACGACACCCTGGGCGCCGACATCATGCGTCTGTGGGTTTCGGCCACCGACTACTCGGGCGAAATGGCGGTTTCCGACCAGATCCTGCAGCGCAGCGCTGACGCCTACCGGCGTATTCGCAACACCGCGCGCTTCCTGCTTTCCAACCTGAGCGGCTTCAACCCGGCCACCGATATCCTGCCGGCCGAGGAGATGCTCGCCCTGGACCGTTGGGCCGTGGACCGTACCCTGCTGCTGCAGCGCGAGCTGGAGCTGCATTACGGCGAATATCGTTTCTGGAACGTCTACTCCAAGGTGCACAACTTCTGCGTGCAGGAGCTGGGCGGCTTCTACCTGGACATCATCAAGGACCGCCAGTACACCACCGGCGCCGACAGCAAGGCCCGCCGTTCGTGCCAGACCGCGCTGTTCCACATCTCCGAAGCGCTGGTGCGCTGGATCGCGCCGATCCTCGCCTTCACCGCCGACGAGCTGTGGCAATACCTGCCGGGCGAGCGCAACGAGTCGGTGATGCTCAACACCTGGTATGAAGGCTTGAGCGAATTGCCGGAAGGCTTCGAGCTCGATCGCGCCTATTGGGACCGGATCATGGCGGTCAAGGTTGCGGTCAACAAGGAAATGGAAATCCAGCGCGCGGCCAAGGCCGTCGGTGGCAACCTGCAAGCCGAAGTGACCCTGTATGCCGAAGACGCGCTGAGCGCCGACTTGGCCAAGCTGAGCAACGAGCTGCGTTTTGTGCTGATCACCTCCACCGCCAGCGTTGCGCCGTTCGTGCAGGCTCCGGCGGATGCGGTGGAAACCGAAGTCGCCGGCCTCAAGCTGAAAGTGGTCAAGTCTGGCTTCGCCAAGTGCGCCCGCTGCTGGCACTGCCGTGAAGACGTTGGTGTGCACCCGGAGCATCCGGAAATCTGCGGTCGTTGCGTCGACAACATCAGCGGCGCAGGCGAGGTTCGTCACTATGCCTAATGCCGCGGGCCGTTTCGGCCGTCTGGGCTGGTTGTGGCTGAGCGTGCTGGTCCTGGTCATCGACCAGGCCAGCAAGCTGCACTTCGAAAGCTCGTTGTCGATGTACCAGCAGATCGTGGTGATCCCGGATTACTTCAGCTGGACCCTGGCCTACAACACTGGCGCGGCGTTCAGCTTCCTGGCGGACAGTTCGGGCTGGCAGCGCTGGCTGTTCGCTCTGATCGCGATAGTGGTCAGCGCGGTGCTGGTGGTCTGGCTCAAGCGCCTGGGGCGCAACGAAACCTGGCTGGCGGTGGCCCTGGCACTGGTGCTGGGCGGCGCGCTGGGCAACCTGTACGACCGCATCGCCCTGGGCCATGTGATCGACTTCATCCTGGTGCATTGGCAGAACCGCTGGTATTTCCCGGCGTTCAACTTCGCTGACAGCGCCATCAGCGTAGGCGCGGTGATGCTTGCGCTGGATATGTTCAAAAGCAAGAAAACCGGAGAAGCCGTTCATGACTGAACAGGTATTGGCTGGGCAACGCATCGGCCAGAACACGGAAGTCACTTTGCATTTCGCATTGCGCCTGGAGAACGGCGACACGGTGGACAGCACCTTCGACAAGGCCCCGGCGACCTTCAAGGTCGGCGATGGCAACCTGTTGCCAGGTTTCGAAGCGGCGCTGTTCGGTTTCAAGGCCGGCGACAAGCGTAATCTGACCGTCGAGCCGGAAAACGCCTTTGGCCAGCCGAACCCGCAGAATGTGCAGGTCATTCCGCGTTCGCAGTTCCAGGACATGGAGCTATCGGAAGGCTTGCTGGTGATCTTCAACGATGCGGCGAATACCGAGCTGCCGGGCGTGGTCAAAGCGTTTGACGACGCTCAGGTGACCGTTGATTTCAACCATCCGTTGGCCGGCAAGACGTTGACCTTCGATGTCGAGATCATCGACGTCAAAGCGCTTTAAAGGCATCGCGAGCAAGCTCGCTCCTACAGGGACCGCGGTGTTTGTGTAGGAGCGAGCTTGCTCGCGATCAACCGCGAAGCGGTTGCCATGATTATTCCTTGCCCGCAAGACACGAGGCACAGCATGCAAATCAAACTCGCCAATCCCCGTGGCTTCTGCGCTGGCGTGGATCGCGCGATCGAAATCGTCAATCGCGCCCTGGAGGTCTTCGGGCCGCCGATCTATGTGCGTCATGAAGTGGTGCACAACAAATTCGTCGTCGAAGACCTGCGCGCCCGTGGCGCGATCTTCGTTGAGGAGCTGGACCAGGTGCCGGACGACGTCATCGTCATCTTCAGCGCCCACGGCGTGTCCCAGGCGGTACGCAGCGAAGCGGCCGGTCGCGGCCTGAAAGTCTTCGATGCGACCTGCCCGCTGGTGACCAAGGTGCACATCGAGGTGGCGCGCTACAGCCGCGACGGTCGCGAATGCATCCTGATCGGCCATGCCGGACACCCCGAAGTCGAAGGCACCATGGGCCAGTACGACGCCAGCAACGGCGGCTCGATCTACCTGGTGGAAGACGAGAAAGACGTCGCGGCCCTGCAGGTGCGCAACCCTGAAAAACTCGCCTTCGTGACCCAGACCACCCTGTCGATGGACGACACCAGCCGGGTCATCGATGCCTTGCGCCAGCGTTTTCCGGCCATTGGCGGACCGCGCAAGGACGATATCTGCTACGCCACGCAAAACCGTCAGGACGCGGTCAAGCAACTGGCCGACGAGTGCGATGTGGTGTTGGTGGTGGGCAGCCCGAACAGCTCCAACTCCAACCGCCTGCGCGAGCTGGCCGAGCGCATGGCTACCCCGGCGTACCTGATCGACGGCGCCGAGGATATGCAGCGCAGCTGGTTCGACGGTGTCGAGCGGATCGGCATTACCGCCGGGGCCTCGGCGCCCGAGGTGCTGGTGCGGGGCGTGATCGAGCAGTTGCATGCCTGGGGCGCCACTGGCGCGGACGAACTGGCCGGCCGCGAAGAAAACATCACCTTCTCCATGCCCAAAGAGCTGCGCGTTCGTTCGCTGCTCTGATCAGCCCTCCCTGTCGCATAACGCCTGCGCGGCCTTGTCGCTGCGCAGGCTGACCCGCCCGCTGCGAGAAAGCACCACCTGATGTTCGCTGGCCCCCGGGCCGGCGGCGCAGATGTGCAGGGTGCCGGCCTGGAATGCACCGCTGGGCAGCAGCGGATCGCCCTGGCTGCTGAACCGCACGAAGTGCTGTACCGGGCGATTGCCGACAACGGCGATGCGACGGTCCGCGTGGCGTTCGAGCAGCACCGGGTTGTCGGGATCCCGAGCCCCTTCGCCGCTGATATCCAGAATGATCCGCCAGCCCTGGCTCCAGTCGTCGTTCAACCCGTGGATAAGGGTTCGCTGCTGACGCAGGACGGCTTCGGTGCGCGCATTGCGAATACCGCTGGCCAGCCTTTGCGCGGTATCCAGGCGCCGCGTCGACTGGAGCAACTCCCCGAACGACGCGCCGGCGAACAACATCAGCAGGCCGGCCAGCGCCAGGCACACGATTATTTCGAGCAGGCCGAAACCCTTCTGCAACATGTCTCTCCCTCCATGGCGGGTACCCGCCCGGACAATCCTTGTCCGGCTCATTGAGCAAAACCGCGAACGCTCGGTCTATGAGTGTTCCAGGTGCCAGGGCCAGTTATAGCCGATGGCCGTTCAAGGGGGTGGGATGGGGCGCCGTACGGAGGGCTTCACGCTGATCGAGTTGTTGGTGGCCCTGGCGGTTTCGCTGGTTTTGTTGGCCCTGGTGGTACCGACATTCAGCCGGATGGCACAGCGCACCAAGGCCGATAGCGACATTGGCGAGCTGCTGCGGAGCCTGAACTACGCGCGTTTGGAGGCTATCGATCGCGGTTTTCCGATTCGCCTGCGGCCGACGACCGTCGATTCGGACTGGAGCCGCGGGCTGTCGATTTATCAAGGCGCGGCCCCGGCGACGAATGTATTGCGGGTTGTTCCCGCGGTCAGCCGCGGTGCCCGGCTGACGCTAACCTCAGAGTTCGAGAGCATCGATTTCAATGCGCTGGGCGGGATCGCGGCGGCAGCCCCGCCGGTCCTGGACTACGTGCTTGGCGAGCAGCGTCGAAGGATCACGCTGTGCCTCAACGGACGGATCGTAGTGGGTGGGGAATGCAAATGACGGGCACGCGGGGGCAGGCTGGCATGACCCTGATCGAGGTGTTGGTGGCGGTGCTGATACTGGGCGTGGGCCTGCTCGGCGCGGCGGCTGTGCAGCTCAATGCGTTGCGTTACACCGACAGTGCCTTGATGACCAGCCAGGCCAGTTTCATTGCCTATGACATGCTCGATCGGATTCGCGCCAACAGCGGTGCGGACTACACCGTGGCCGCGCCCGCCGCGGGCAACTTCGCCGTGGTGCGGGACCAGGACCTCTATGACTTCGCCCATAACATCGAGAGTTTTGGCGGGCCGACCGCCGAGGGCCATATCGGCCTCAAGCAAGGCGTATTCACCATCAGCATCACCTGGGACGATTCCCGCGCCGAACGTTCCGCACAAAAGAGCCGCAGTTTTGTCCTGAGCAGTCGCGTGGCGGTGGACCCGGGAGGCCGGCCGTGAGGCGCGCAGAAAGCGGTTTCGGCCTGGTCGAGATGCTGGTGGCGCTGGCGTTGAGCCTGGTGGTGGTATTGGGCGTGACGCAGATTTTCATTTCGGCGAAAAACACCTATCTCAGCCAGAACGCCGCGGCCAACCTGCAAGAAGACGCGCGCTTCGTACTGAGCAAGATGGTCCAGGAAATACGCATGGTCGGCATGTTCGGCTGCCTGCAAAGCATCGCCGACGCCAGCAGCGCCGGAGACTTCGCCGGCCATCGGCAGGCTCCGATCCGCTGGGACAACGCCAACCGCCGGCTGGCGCTGGTCACCGCTGATGTTGGCGACGGCGGCGGTGCCCCGACCTGGACCGTGCTGTCCGATTGCCGCAACAGCGCGACTGCTTATACCGGCCAGCGCAAGGCCGCCGCGGGGCAGCAAGCATTTGCGGTGCGGCGGCTGGTGTACAGCCTGAAGGACGATCAACTGCTGATGGGCACGGGAACCGGTCCCGGCCAGGCGGTGCTGGTCAATCACGTCAGCGCTTTCGAGGTGTCGTTCGGCATGGCCAGCAGCGCAACGGATATCGCGGCCTCGCGCTACAGTCGCGAGCCCGGTGACCCGGCCCGGATCCGCAGCGTGCGCTTGAGCCTGACCCTGAGCGATCCTCAGGCGCGCGTGCGGCCGCAGACGTTCAATGTGGTGGCCGCCTTGCGCAATCGCCTGCTGTGAGCCGCTTGCCGATGACTTCGTACCGCCCGATGGCGCAGGGGCAGCGCGGCATGGCGCTGCTGATCAGCCTGGTATTCCTGTTGCTGCTGACCTTGATCGGCATTTCGTCGATGCAGAACGCCACCTTGCAGGAAAAGATGGCCGGCGGCCTGTGGCTGCGCAACCAGTCGTTCCAGGCGGCGGAAACGGCCCTGCGGATCGGCGAGAGCGCGGTGCAGCAGGACCGTTATTCGTTGCCGGTCTGTGCCGGCAGCCAATGCGCGCCGCCCGGCGAAGCCGCGGTGGTCGGCGCCGCGGGTCACAACAGCCATTCGGGGGCGACCTGGATCGCCACCGACAACGGTTTCTACGCGGTGCAGAACATCGGTACGACGCTGGGGGCGGTCAATGTGCCGAGCAACACGTCCGCGACCCTGTACCGGGTGACCGCCGTCGGCCTGGCCGGCCACTCGCGCAGCGTGCTGGAGAGTATCTATGCCAAGTATTGAACGCCGGGCTCGGCGGCTCGAGAGGCTGGCGGTTGGCGCTGCACTGGGCTTCTGCCTAGGGGCGACGGCCTATGGCTTCACCCCGGCGCAGGCACCCCTGGCGAACGCGGCGGCGGTGGCGCCGAACGTGATGCTGCTGCTCGACGATTCGCAGCACATGAGCAGCATCGTCTACGCTGCGGGTTTCGACCCCGGGCAGGAGCGGGGGCCGGTCAGGCCCTGCCGGATGCAGGCTGGCCAATGCCTGGCCGGCGCCAGCCTGGATGCGCAGTCGGTGGCCCTTGCAACCCTGGAGCAGGCAGGCTGCGCCGCCGGTAAGGTCGGTTTTTACCGCGACGGTGCCCGACCGCTGTGCCTCAAGCTGCCCGATCCGGCCGGCAGCGGCAGGACCCGCTACCCGGCGGCTTATCTGGCCTATCTGATTGCCCTGGCCGATGGCCGCGACCGGGACTTCACCGACGGCTCGATTCCCGACCAGGATCGCATGACCCAGGTTCGCGATGCCGCCAGCAGGCTGGTGGCGGACAATCGCGCGCTGCGCATCGGGCTGGCCAGCTTCAATCCGCCAGCGGGCAGCGACATGGCGCCGGGCGGGCGCATCGTGCGGGTCATCAGCGATCTGGCGCCGGTAGGCCAGCACGTCAGCCAGGCTCAGGCCGACGACAATTATCGGGCCTTGCAGGCCGCCATCGGCACGCTCAGGGCGACGGCCGAGGCACCGTTGGCGGAAACCTATTACGAGATCAGCCGTTATTTCCGGGGGATGGCGCCTTACTACAACACGGCACCGTCGACCTACGGCAGCCCGATCCAGTATCGCTGCCAGCGCAATTACGGCCTGGTGGTCAGCGCTGGCTTGCCCAGCTACGACCACAGCTTTCCGCTCCGTGACCCGCAGAGCGCCAGCCGCCTGCCCGATTGGGACGGCGTGGCCAACGACGGCAGCAACCCCGGGGGCAACGAGGCGGGCAGCAGCCTGTACCTGGACGACATCGCCAAGCTGGCGGCGGATATCGACATGCGCACAACGGGCGCGGATATCGCGGGGAAGAGCTGGGACTCGGCGGGGTTCGCGCAGCAGCACCTGAACACCTACACCGTCGGCCTCGATGCGCGCTACCCGATGTTGGTGGATGCGGCGAACTACGGTCAGGGCAAGTTCTACCCGGCGGCCGACACGCCGAGCCTTGAGGCGGCGCTGGCCGCGGCGCTGGACGAGGTCGCGGCCTCCGCCGCCCAGGCCGGCAATGCCACGGCTGGCGCCGCCGGGCTGGCCAGCGGTTCGAGCTATTTCCAGGCCTCTTATGATCCCGCCGATTGGCACGGCACCGTCAGGGCCTATGGCATCGACCCTGCTGGCGTGGTCGATACCGCCGCGCCGCTGTGGAGCACGGACTCGACCCTGGTGCCCAATGCCCCGTCCGGCGTTTTCCAGACCTGGAACAGCGCGACCCGGACGCCAGTGGCCTTGCGCCTCGAGCAATTATCCACAATGCAGCAGGCTGAGGTCGCTCAGCACCTGCCGCCAGGCATCGGCGCGGCCGATCTGCTGGCGTGGAGCCAGGGCGTTAATCGATCGGGGCTTCGGCTGCGTAGCCGTTTGCTCGGCGACATCGTCAACGCGCCGTTGGCCATGGCCGCGCCGGCCGCGCGGGACGCCGCCGACCTGCAGGGCGACAGCGGCTATAGCACTTATCTGGCGACCAAGAGCCAGGGCATGCGCCCGAGCTTGCTGGTCAACGCCAATGACGGCCTGCTCTCGGTGATCGACCCGGCCAACGGTACGCGCCGTTACGCCTACATGCCCTCCAGCGCATTGCCGTTGCTACATGCGCTTGCCGACCCGGGCTACGCCAACGGCGCCCGCCACCGGTTCCTGGCCGATGGCCCGGTGGCGGTGTTCGATACCCAACTCGGCGCGGCCTGGGCCACCCTGGCGCTGGCGGGCACGGGGGCGGGAGGCAAGGCGTTCTACGCCGTGCAGCTGCATGGCCAGGCCGGCAATACGCCCCAGGCGTTGTGGGAAATATCCGCGCCGGCGGTAGCCGATCTCGCTCACCCTTTCAATGATCTGGGTTATGCCTACGCCCGCCCGGAAGTGGCACGCTTGGCCGACGGACGCTGGGCGGCCTTTATCGGCAACGGTTATGGCAGCCATTCCGGGATCGCGGCCTTGTACGTGGTGGATATTCGCGACGGCTCGTTGATCAGGAAAATTGTGGTCGATGGCAATGGGCAAAATAATGGGCTGTCCTCGGTGAAGCTGCGGGTGGACAGCCAGAACGTGGCCCAGGCGGCCTATGGCGGCGATCTCCAGGGGCGGCTATGGAAGTTCGACTTGAGCGACGCGACGCCTGAACGTTGGGGGCTGGCTTTCGCCGGCGCTCCGCTATTCAGCGCGCACGGTGGCGCGACCCAGCCCATCACCGCGCAACCGTTGCTGGCGGATCATCCCGACGGCGGCAAGCTGGTGCTGTTCGGCACCGGCAAGCTCAGCGAACTGGCCGATAAGCGCAGCCAGGATGCCCAGGGTTTTTATGGGGTCTGGGATGCTCCGGGAGGGGCGGGGCGCCTGGTCGAGGCGGATTTGCAGGCGCAGGCGATCACCGGGCGGTTTGCCGGCAGCGCGGGTTCCTATATCACCAGCACGCAGGCGGAAGTCGGTTACCCGCTGCAAAAGGGTTGGTACCTGCCGTTGGGAGATGGTCCGGCGTCGAGCGGCGAACGGGTCCTCAACCCGGCCACCCTGGTGGCGGGGCGTATCGTTTTCAGCACGGCGGCGGTCGAGGCTGACGACCCCTGTTCCACCACCGGCAGCGGCAAATTGGTCGAGCTGGACGCATTCAGCGGTAAGATGCAGGCCGACGCGGTGCTTGATACCAATGGCGATGGAAGGGTCGACAGCCTGGACACGCCTTCCAGCGGCGTCATCTTTACCGGCGGCATCCCGGCATTGAGCGCTGTTCTAAACCGTGCGACCCGCAAGATCGTCAGCGATTCCGGTGGCGGCATTGCCGCGCTGGTGGAAAAGCCGGGTGGTGGCAGCCGCCGCATCATGTGGCGACAAATTCAGTAAACGAGAGTGTGGCATGCGCAGATCCAACCAAGGTTTTACCCTGATCGAAATCATGATCGTGATCGCGATCATCGGGCTCGTCGTCACCCTGAGCCTTCCCAGCATCACCGAGTACGTG
Source organism: Pseudomonas chlororaphis (assembly GCF_001921865.1). Classification (GTDB taxonomy): domain Bacteria; phylum Pseudomonadota; class Gammaproteobacteria; order Pseudomonadales; family Pseudomonadaceae; genus Aquipseudomonas; species Aquipseudomonas chlororaphis_D. The sequence goes on along the minus strand of NZ_MSCT01000020.1, from coordinate 498,310 downwards.
AAGAAAACCCATCGCACACAAATCGCCGGGCTGCTGTCCGAGCAGGCGCAGAGCCTTGAGCGTTTTCATTCCAAGGGTGGTGTCTACAGTAATGCCCCGGGCCTGAGCAACGGCAACGATGACTACAGCATCGCCCCGGTCCTGGCCGACCAGAGCTTTACCCTGACCGCGACGCCGAAAAGCGAAAGCATGATGGCCGGCGACAAGTGCGGCGAGTTCACCCTCAGCCATACCGGCGCCATGGGTAACAACAACCTGGCCGACGGGGTGACCAGCAAAGAGTGCTGGGGGCGCTGACCAAGCGTGGCGGGTGCCGGCGGTGCCCGGTGTTTTTATTTCCTGGACTGGATTAAGGCAATGCAACAGCAAGTGGTGGTTGTCGGCGGTGGAGTAATCGGCCTGCTGACCGCGTTCAATCTGGCGTCTGCCGGGCAGCGGGTGGTGTTACTGGATCGCTCGAACGTTGGCCAGGAATCGTCCTGGGCCGGCGGCGGGATCGTTTCGCCGCTGTACCCCTGGCGCTACAGCCCGGCGGTCACGGCGCTGGCGCATTGGTCGCAGGATTTTTATCCACAGCTGGCCGAACGCCTGTTCGCCAGCACCGGGGTCGATCCCGAAGTGCACACCACCGGCCTGTACTGGCTGGACCTGGACGATGAAAGCGAGGCGCTGGCCTGGGCCCGTCGGGAGCAACGGCCGTTGAGCGCCGTGGATATCTCCGCGGCCCACGATGCCGTACCGGTGCTGGGCGGCGGCTTTGCGCGGGCGATCTACATGGCCGACGTGGCCAATGTGCGCAACCCGCGCCTGGTCAAGTCGCTGAAGGCCGCCCTGTTGGCCTTGCCGGCGGTGACGATTCACGAGCAGTGCGACGTCAGCGGGTTTATCCGCGAGGGCGAGCGGGTGCTCGGGGTCCAGACCTCCCGGGGCGACATCCGCGGCGATCAGGTGGTGCTCGCGGCGGGCGCCTGGAGCGGTGAGCTGTTACAGAGCCTGGGCCTGGCGTTGCCAGTGGAGCCGGTCAAGGGGCAGATGATTCTCTACAAGTGCGCGTCGGACTTTCTTTCCTGCATGGTCCTGGCGAAGGGGCGCTATGCCATTCCGCGGCGCGATGGCCACATCCTGATCGGCAGCACCCTGGAGCACGAAGGCTTCGACAAGACCCCGACCGTATCGGCCCTGGAAAGCCTGAAGGCTTCGGCCGTCGAGCTGATCCCGGCGCTGGCGCAGGCCGAGGTGGTGGGGCATTGGGCGGGCCTGCGCCCGGGGTCGCCCGAGGGCATTCCCTATATCGGCCGGGTACCGGAGTGGGAAGGCTTGTGGCTGAACTGCGGGCATTACCGCAACGGCCTGGTGCTGGCGCCGGCCTCCTGCCAACTGTTTGTCGACCTGATGCTGGGGCGGCAGCCGATCATCGATCCGGCGCCTTATGCGCCGGCGGGGCGGATCTAGTCCAGCCCGAGCTTTTTCAGGCGGTAGCGCATCGAACGAAACGACAGGCTCAAGCGCTGGGCCGCCGCTGTGCGGTTCCAGCGGGTGTGCTCCAGCGCCTGAAGGATCAGCTGGCGTTCGATCTGCTCCAGATAACGTTCAAGGTCGATCGCTTGGCTTGAATCGGGCGCGATGGCTGGCAAGAGGCTGTTCGGCGTCAGACGCAGGTCCCCGGCTTCGATCTGGCGGTTTTCGCACAGGGTGTGCGCCCGTTCGAGCAGGTTCTCCAGTTCGCGCACGTTGCCGGGAAAATCGTAGCTCTGCAGAGCCAGCAACGCGCCCGGCTGAAGCCGCGCCAGACGTTGTTCGTCGCCTTGTGCCAGGCGCTCGAGAATGGCTGCGGCCAGCGGCTCGATATCGCTTTTGCGGGCGCGGAGCGGCGGCACGTTCAGCTCGACCACGTTCAGGCGATAGTAAAGGTCCTGGCGAAAGCGCCCGGCCTGCACCTCAGCCAGCAGCGGCTTGTGAGTGGCGCAGAGAATCCGTACATCGACCGCGACCTCCTGTTGTCCGCCGATACAGCGCACCGCCTTTTCTTGAAGCGCGCGCAGCAGCTTGACCTGCATCGCCAGCGGCAGGTCGGCCACCTCATCGAGAAACAGCGTGCCGCCGTGCGCCGCCTGGAACAGCCCGGGTTTGTCCTCGACCGCGCCGCTGAAGCTGCCTTTGCGATGACCGAAGAACTCGCTCTCCATCAGCTCCGACGGAATCGCCCCGCAGTTGACCGGCACGAAGGCCTGGCCGGCCCGTGAGCCCTGATCGTGCAGCGCGCGGGCGGCCAGTTCCTTGCCGCTTCCGGATTCGCCGCTGATATAGACCGGGACTTGGCTGCGGGCCAGTTTGGTGATCTGCCCGCGCAATTCGCGCATGGGGGTGGAGTCGCCCAGCAGCGAGCTGGCGCCGGACTGCGTCGGTGTGTGGCGGGCGCGGTTCAGCAACTCGCGCAAACGTGTCAGGTCCACGGGTTTGCCGAGGAAGTCGATGGCACCGGCCTTGAGGGTGTGGATCGCGGTTTCCTGGCGCCTACAGGCGCTGAGTACGGCCAACTGCATGGGCAACTGCTGGCTGCGGATATGTTCCAGCAACTCCAGGGCGCTGCCGTCGGGCAGGTGCAGGTCGCTCAGGCACAGGTCGAAACCTTCCCGGCCCAGCCAGCGACGCGCTTCGCCCAGGGTGCGGGCGCTGCGGGTATGGCGCTGCATCCGGCCGAGGCTGATTTCCAGGTATTTACGCACGCCTGGATCGTCATCGACGATCAGGATTTTTTGCCGAGAGCTCATGCCGCTTGCTGCTTCATCCGTGAGTGAAAGAGGTGCGAGAACATCCGCCATCCTGGCGTGTGATGAAGCTTAGGCAGGCTGGCGGGCGTTCGCCCTGCCGAGGGTCGAGCGGGGGAGGGGTGCCGGGGAGGTCCGCTGAGCCGGTGCGGGGCTATAGCCCCGGTTTACCGAGCGTTGCCGGGCGAAAACCGGACGCTGCCGAGGCGGCGGTTTTTGTGTAGCGAATTATTCGATGGCGCCTGCACGGTCCTTTCGACCAGCAGGCGTTGGCGTCGGCCGAGGCTGGGTCTCAGCGATCGCGGGAGACCGGACCTTGTTCCAGGTGCGCCTGGCTGCAATACCATTGTTGTTCGACGCCCAGGGCTCGGTCGCGGGGCAGGTGCACGCCGCAATGGGCACAGCGCACCATCGGCGCGGCGCCGGGTTCGCGGGGCGCGACAGTGCCGGAGGCGGGCTGCTTGAATTTGCGCCAGAGCCATACCGCGGCAGCAATCAGAGCGATCCAGAACAGTAAACGAAGCATGGTGGCCAGCTATATGAGTGAGGAGTTGGCAGTTTAGCCAAGGTCATGCCGGGCGCACAGTGCCGGCGATGAAATCCGCACATGAAAAAGGGAGGCTTGAAAGCCTCCCTTTTTCGTTGCCCCGGCAGTGTCAGTCGAACACGCCGAACGTCATGTAGCTGAACCAGGAGCGGTCGCTGTTGTTGCCTTCGGCTTCGTGCTGTTCTTCCTCGATGGCATCGCCGTTGGCGTCCTTGGCCTTGAGCTCGGCGGGAATCGCGTCCTTGGCGTCCTGGTATTGCTTCATCACGTCTTGGTTGGCGCGGGTTTCTCCCGGCGGCAGCGGTGGACGGGACTCGATCAGGCCCAGGGTGGCCTTGCTCAGCCAGGAGCGGTTGTCCGCCTCGGCGACCCGCGGTACGAACTGGCCGTCGACCAGGGTCGGGTGGTCCGGGTAGTTGAGCTTCAGGGTTTCCAGGCTGGTGGCGGCCAGTTCGTCCAGGTGCAGACGCTGGTAAGCCTCGGTCATCACCGCCAGGCCGTCGCCGACCGACGGGGTTTCCTGGAAGTTTTCCACCACGTAGCGCCCACGGTTGGCGGCGGCGACGTAGGCCTGACGGGTCAGGTAATAGTCGGCCACGTGGATTTCGTAGGAGGCCAGCAGGTTGCGCAGGTAAATCATGCGCTGCTTGGCGTCCGGCGCGTAGCGGCTGTTCGGGAAGCGGCTGGTGAGCTGGGCGAACTCGTTGTAGGAGTCGCGAGCGGCGCCCGGGTCACGCTTGGTCATGTCCAGCGGCAGGAAGCGCGCCAGCAGGCCGACGTCCTGGTCGAAAGAGGTCAGGCCCTTGAGGTAGTAGGCGTAGTCCACGTTCGGGTGCTGCGGATGCAGGCGGATGAAACGCTCGGCGGCGGATTTCGCAGCTTCCGGCTCGGCGTTCTTGTAGTTGGCGTAGATCAGTTCCAGCTGCGCCTGGTCGGCGTAGCGGCCGAACGGATAGCGCGATTCCAGGGCCTTGAGCTTGGCGGTGGCGCTGGTATAGCTGTTGTTGTCCAGGTCGGTCTGCGCCTGCTGGTACAGCTCGACCTCGCTCAGGTTTTCGTCAACGACTTCCTTCGATGAGCAAGCAGCGGTCAGTGCGAGGATGGCGATCAGCAGCAGGTGTTTCACTTGCATGGCGGCTTGCGTCCCTATGACGGCCGCTGTCTTGGGCGGGGCCGTCCTGTTATGATGAGCGCCCCGTTGAAAAGCCTCGGGGCAAAAGACGCCGTATTTAACCACAAGCGCGCAGCCGAAACCAAAGGCTGTGCCGACGCCTAGTCTGAGCATGTCCGATAAAATTGAACTTCGCGCAGAGGTGCCGTCCGAACTGGGCGGCCAACGCCTCGATCAAGTCGCCGCCCAATTATTCGCTGAGCACTCGCGCTCGCGCCTTTCCGCCTGGATCAAAGACGGCCGCCTGACTGTGGATGGAGCGGTTATCCGCCCGCGAGACATCGTCCATGGCGGTGCGATCCTCGAACTGACCGCCGAGCAGGAAGCCCAGGGCGAATGGATCGCCCAGGACATCGAGCTGGATATCGTCTATGAAGACGACGACATCCTGGTCATCAACAAGCCGGCCGGCCTGGTGGTCCACCCTGCGGCGGGCCATGCCGACGGCACACTGCTCAATGCCTTGCTGCACCACATCCCGGACATTATCAATGTGCCGCGTGCGGGCATCGTCCATCGCCTGGACAAGGACACCACCGGCCTGATGGTGGTGGCCAAGACCATCCAGGCGCAGACCCAGCTGGTTGCCCAGTTGCAGAGCCGCAGCGTCAGCCGCATCTATGAATGCATCGTGATCGGCGTGGTCACCGCCGGCGGCAAGATCAACGCCCCGATCGGCCGCCATGGCCAGCAGCGCCAGCGCATGGCCGTGATGGAAGGCGGCAAGCCGGCGGTCAGCCATTACCGCGTGCTGGAGCGTTTCCGTTCCCACACCCATGTGCGGGTCAAGCTGGAAACCGGCCGTACCCACCAGATTCGCGTGCACATGGCGCACATCAACTTCCCGTTGGTCGGCGACCCTGCCTACGGTGGCCGCTTCCGCATTCCGCCGGCGGCGAACCCGACCATGGTCGAGTCCCTCAAGCACTTCCCGCGTCAGGCGCTGCATGCGCGTTTCCTGGAGCTGGATCATCCGACCACCGGTGAGCGCATGAGCTGGGAGTCGCCGTTGCCGGAAGATTTCGTCTGGCTGCTGACCCTGCTCAAGCAGGATCGCGAGGCCTTCGTCGGATGAGTGACTGGCTGATTCCTGACTGGCCTGCGCCGGCCGGGGTCAAAGCCTGCGTCACCACCCGTGCGGGCGGCGTCAGCCTGGCGCCGTTCGACAGCCTCAACCTGGGCGATCACGTCGACGACAACCCGCAGGCGGTGGCCGAAAATCGCCGGCGCCTGACCGAACGTTTCTCCCTGCAACCGGCCTGGCTCCAGCAAGTTCACGGTATCCATGTGGTCGAGGCCGATCCTTCGGTCGTCGCCACCGCCGATGGCAGCTGGACGGCCACGCCGGGCATCGCCTGCACCGCCATGACTGCCGACTGCCTGCCGGCGCTGTTCTGCGACCGCGCCGGTACTCGCGTGGCGGCGGCCCATGCCGGCTGGCGCGGGTTGGCGGGCGGGGTGCTGGAGGCGACGCTCGACAGCCTGAACCTTGCGCCGACCGACGTACTGGTCTGGCTGGGGCCGGCCATCGGCCCGCAAGCCTTCGAGGTCGGCCCGGAAGTCCGTGAAGCCTTTGTCCGGCACCTGCCGCAAACCGAACAGGCCTTTGTGCCGAGCCACAACCCCGGCAAGCTCATGGCCGACATCTATAGCCTGGCCCGTCTGCGCCTGGCGGCCCGCGGCGTCACGGCCGTGTATGGCGGCGGTTTCTGCACCGTGAGCGATCCTCGCTTCTATTCCTACCGCCGCAGCCCGCGCACGGGTCGGTTTGCCTCCCTGGTCTGGCTGGAACGCTAGACTCTTCTGACCCATGTCAAGCTCTCAAGGCTTGAATCTTCCAGAATCGACCGCATCTACAGGGGTATCTGGCAGGTTTCTCTATTCAGGTGTGTCCATCGCTCCGGCCTGCTCAAAAGGAAGGTGACTAATGCGTATAGACCGATTAACCAGCAAATTGCAGCTGGCCTTATCCGATTCTCAATCCCTGGCGGTTGGCCTCGATCATCCGGCCATTGAACCGGCGCACTTGATGCAGGCCCTGCTCGAACAGCAGGGTGGCTCGATCAAGCCGCTGCTGATGCAAGTGGGCTTCGACGTCAACAGCCTGCGTAAAGAGCTGAGCAAAGAGCTCGACCAACTGCCGAAAATCCAGAACCCCACTGGCGACGTGAATATGTCGCAGGATCTGGCGCGCCTGTTGAATCAGGCCGATCGCCTGGCGCAACAGAAAGGCGACCAGTTCATCTCCAGCGAGCTGGTGCTGCTGGCGGCCATGGATGAAAACAGCAAGCTCGGCAAATTGCTGCTGGGCCAGGGCGTCAGCAAGAAAGCCCTGGAAAACGCGATCAATAACCTGCGTGGCGGCGAGGCGGTGAATGACGCCAACGTCGAGGAGTCGCGCCAGGCCCTGGATAAATACACCGTCGACCTGACCAAGCGCGCCGAAGACGGCAAGCTCGATCCGGTGATCGGTCGTGACGACGAGATCCGTCGGACCATCCAGGTGCTGCAGCGTCGGACGAAGAACAACCCGGTGCTGATCGGCGAGCCTGGCGTGGGTAAAACCGCCATTGCCGAAGGCCTGGCCCAGCGCATCATCAACGGCGAAGTGCCGGACGGCCTGAAAGGCAAGCGCCTGCTGTCGCTGGACATGGGCGCGCTGATTGCCGGGGCCAAGTACCGCGGTGAGTTCGAGGAGCGCCTGAAGTCCCTGCTCAACGAGCTGTCCAAGCAGGAAGGGCAGATCATTCTGTTCATCGACGAACTGCACACCATGGTCGGCGCCGGCAAGGGTGAAGGCTCGATGGATGCGGGCAACATGCTCAAGCCGGCCCTGGCCCGCGGCGAGCTGCACTGTGTCGGCGCGACCACGCTCAACGAGTACCGCCAATATATAGAGAAGGACGCGGCCCTCGAGCGGCGCTTCCAGAAAGTCCTGGTGGACGAGCCGAGCGAAGAAGACACCATCGCGATCCTGCGTGGCCTGAAAGAGCGTTATGAGGTGCACCACAAGGTGGCGATCACCGACGGCGCGATCATCGCCGCGGCCAAGCTCAGCCATCGCTACATCACCGACCGTCAACTGCCGGACAAGGCGATCGACCTGATCGACGAAGCTGCCAGCCGTATCCGCATGGAGATCGACTCCAAGCCGGAGGTGCTGGACCGTCTGGAGCGGCGCCTGATTCAACTGAAGGTTGAGTCCCAGGCCCTGAAGAAAGAGGACGACGAAGCGGCGATCAAGCGCCTGGAAAAACTCCAGGAAGAGATTGTCCGCCTGGAACGTGAATACGCTGATCTGGAAGAAGTCTGGACCTCGGAGAAAGCCGAAGTGCAGGGTTCCGCGCAGATCCAGCAGAAGATCGAGCAGTCGCGCCAGGAACTGGAAGCGGCGCGCCGCAAAGGCGACCTCAATCGTATGGCTGAGTTGCAGTACGGGGTGATCCCGGACCTGGAGCGCAGCCTGCAGATGGTCGATCAGCACGGCCACAGCGAGAACCAGTTGCTGCGCAGCAAGGTTACCGAGGAAGAAATTGCCGAAGTGGTGTCGAAGTGGACCGGCATCCCGGTGTCGAAAATGCTCGAAGGCGAGCGCGACAAACTGCTGAAAATGGAAAGCCTGCTGCACCAGCGCGTGATCGGCCAGGACGAGGCCGTGGTGGCGGTGGCCAACGCGGTACGGCGTTCCCGGGCCGGTTTGTCCGACCCGAACCGGCCGAGCGGCTCGTTCATGTTCCTCGGCCCGACCGGTGTGGGCAAGACCGAGCTGTGCAAGGCGCTGGCCGAGTTCCTGTTCGATACCGAAGAGGCCATGGTGCGGATCGATATGTCCGAGTTCATGGAGAAACATTCCGTGGCACGCTTGATTGGCGCGCCGCCGGGGTATGTCGGCTACGAGGAAGGCGGTTACCTGACCGAGGCGGTACGGCGTAAGCCTTACTCGGTAATCCTGCTGGACGAGGTCGAGAAGGCTCATCCGGACGTGTTCAACGTGTTGTTGCAGGTGTTGGAAGATGGCCGCCTGACGGACAGCCACGGGCGCACTGTGGACTTCCGCAATACCGTGATCGTCATGACTTCCAACCTGGGCTCGGCGCAGATCCAGGAGCTGGTGGGGGATCGCGAAGCGCAGCGGGCGGCGGTGATGGATGCGGTCTCGACCCACTTCCGTCCGGAGTTCATCAACCGGATCGACGAAGTGGTGATCTTCGAGCCATTGGCCCGGGATCAGATCGCCGGTATCACCGAGATCCAGCTGGGTCGCCTGCGCAGCCGCCTGGCCGAGCGTGAGCTGAGGCTGGAACTGAGTGGTGAGGCCCTGGATAAACTGATCGCGGTGGGTTACGACCCGGTCTATGGCGCACGGCCGCTCAAACGCGCGATCCAGCGCTGGATCGAGAACCCGCTGGCGCAGTTGATCCTGTCGGGCAGCTTCTTGCCTGGCGCTACCGTGACGGCCAAGGTGGAAAACGACGAAATCGTCTTCGCCTGATCCGGATAGCAGGTGGTTATGCAGAAGGCCTCGCTCAGCGAGGCCTTTTTTTGCATAGGGCGTTGAACTGTAAGGCAAAGGCTTGTAAAGTGCGCCCCGCAGTACGTCGCCCCAAGGGTTTTTCCTCACTGAGGAAAAAACTGAAATAAGTTGCAAATCAGTGTCTTGAAAGCAATTTAGGGGGTTGACAGAGGTTTTTAAAATTGTAGAATAGCGCGCCTCAGAGACATGAACGCAGCGATGCGAACAAGGTCGAAGAGGATGGCTTCTAGAAGTAAAAGCCTGTTGTAAATTGAAATGTGTAGTTCCGTGATAGCTCAGTCGGTAGAGCAAATGACTGTTAATCATTGGGTCCCAGGTTCGAGTCCTGGTCACGGAGCCAATTTCAAACCGGGGTATAGCGCAGTCCGGTAGCGCGCCTGCTTTGGGAGCAGGATGTCAGGAGTTCGAATCCCCTTACCCCGACCATTTTTGGGTCGTTAGCTCAGTTGGTAGAGCAGTTGGCTTTTAACCAATTGGTCGTAGGTTCGAATCCCACACGACCCACCATTTTTGAAACCAGTTCGCTGGAATCGAATCTTAAGATCAGAGGCCAAAAGCGCTGATCGAAGAAGGCGCCTTTAATGGGTGCCTTTTTTTTACCGGGGTATAGCGCAGTCCGGTAGCGCGCCTGCTTTGGGAGCAGGATGTCAGGAGTTCGAATCCCCTTACCCCGACCATATTTCAAGAGAAAAGGCGCCTTTCAGGCGCCTTTTTTCGTTTTGGCTGCACGCAATGTGTGGCTGCTGGCTTGCGGGTTTTGCCCTCTCACTCGTACATAACATCTCTTTTTGTTCGGCTGGACAGGCTACACCGTGCATCGTTGCCGGGGGCGGGCTGCTGACGGGACTGGGACCTTCTTGCAAGCCTTGGGAGTACCCGCTTAGGGGCGATTGCGCCGTACCAGGTTGGTGTGGGATTCAGCCTGGAGCGAAGGGGGATGTAGGAGGGAGTAACGTGATCAGCAACAGCACTCTTTCAATCAGTGTGCTCGGGATGCACTGAGTGAAAGAGTGCTGGCGCTGCTCATGAGGCGCGGCAGGGGATTTGTACGCGTTCGTAGGCCAGTTCTTTCTTGGCCGGTTCCAGCTTGTAGTCGACGGTGCAGCTGCCTTGGGCCCAGCGTACTTCCAGTTTTCCCTGGTCGGGAACGCCGAAAACCAGCAGGCGCGAAAGGTTGTCCACCATGCCCAGCAGTTTGCCCTGGTCGTCGTAGCCCTGGGCGCCAAAGGGAATGCGGCCACCCTGGTCGGCTTGCAGCTCGAACTGCAGGCGGCGCCCGCTCTGCGCGGCGTAGCTCGCCTTGACGATAGCGCCGCGGGTAGGCACCAGGACCTTGGAGGTTTCGGCGACCTCGGTATCGGTTCCCAGGGTTTGGGTATCCAGGTCTATCCAGTTATAGCGATATGGCTGCATATAAGGCACCACGGCATACCCTTTGCGGTCGGTACGCACGGCGTTCCAGCCAGAGACCCCGGCGTTGTTGACATCCGGTATTTCCAATAGGCCGAAGGTTTCGCCCAGAGGCTGGCCCAGAGTGACGCCCCCGCTGTGCACCACGACTGAACCTGACGCGTTCAAGTCAAGGTGTTTGTCGTCGCGGCCCTGACTGTAGTTGGCGGTCAGTTTGGCGGATGGGGTGTCCCAACCCAGTCCGACACCGGTGTTGGTGCCACTGAGTTTGCTGTGGTTGGCCTGGGCCAGGTAGTTGACAGTCTGCTTGTCGTCCAGATAGCCCGATACGCTGCTGTTTATGCTGGTGTCGCCATTTTGGGAAGACACAGCGTTGCTGCTGAGGCGGTGTGAGCTGCCCGACTTGCCGATCGGCATGCTGAGCGTCGCGGTCAGTTGGGTATCCGAGCCACGGCTCATCTGGTCGCCCTGGGTTCGGGCAACCGCCAGGCTGTAGCTGACGTCCGAGATGCTGCTGCTGAAACCGACCTGCCAGTTGCGGGTGCGGCCCTGGGTTCTCCAGTAACTGGTCTCGCCCATGCTCAGGTACAGCGACGAGCGCTGTGACAGGTTCTGGTTGACGTTGAGGTCGAGGCGGCTTTTCTGTATGCCGTAGCCGGCGCGATCCCGATACAGAAGATCGTCCACGTGCTGACTGAGGCTGCGGTAGCCTTCCGTGGAGTAGCGGTAGGCGGCCATGGTGAAGGTGGTATTGGTCGCCGACAGGGTCTTGGAGTACAGAAGCCGCGCACTGTGACCCTTTGCGACTTTGCGGCTCGGCGCCTTGGATTCACTGCTGGTGATGTCCATCGAAATACCGCCTAGGCCCGAGTTCACCCCGGCCCCGAGGTTGATCGCGTGATAGCCCTGGCCGACAAGTGCGCCGCCGTAGCTGGTGATGTTATCCGTCAGGCCGTAGACCAGGGTGCCCTGGGTGAACTTCGGCGAGGGGCGGCCGTCGGAGCTGTACTCGCCGCTGGTAAGGCTGTAGCGCAGGTTGCCGCGGCGGGTCATGACGGGTTGGTAGGCATAAGATTGCTGGTATTCGCGTACCCGGCCGTCGGCCTCGATGATCTTGATTTGCAGGTCGCCGTTGGAGCCACTGGGGTAAATGTCGGTGAACTCGAAAGCGCCCGGCGGCACGGCGGCGGAGTAAATCACATAGCCGCCTTGCCGCACTTCGACGGTGGCGTTGGTTTCGGCGATCCCGCGGATGACCGGCGCGTAGCCGATTTCGTTGTCCGGCAGCATGCCGATGTCCGAGGCAATCTGCGCCCCGCGAAAACGTACGCTGTCAAAGATCTCGCCGGGGGTGTACAGCTCGCCCAGGGAGAGTTTTCCTTTCAGGCGCACGATATCGCGCTCCACATAGTTGCGGTTGCTTTTGAAGGTGCTGGCGCTGCCGTTGCCACCGGTCAGCGCGGAGTCATTGCGAAAGCGCCAGCCGCCGAGGTTGAAGCCGTTGCGAAGGCCCAGGTAGTGGTAGTCGCTCTTCACGCCCCGGCTGTTGTTGCGGTTGAAGTTGGCCTGGTAGTCGCTGTAGAACGCGGTAATACCGTTATCCCAGACCGAGGGGTCGACGTAGCCCCGCGAAACACGTTTGACATAGGCTTGCGGAATGCTGAATTGCAGTATCAGGCTGGTGGAGTCGAAGGCGATTTCGCTGCCCTCAATCTGCGCCGGGACATCCACCGGTGTTTCATTGTCGATATCCGCGGCGATGAGGCCTTCTTTCTGGGCTTTCTGGGTGTCGACGCCGAGCTCCTTCAACAGGCCGAGCGAGACGACCGGTTTGACCTGGCCCCGGGCGTCGGCGCTGAAGGCGATGTCCTGGCGCTTGATCAGCATCTGGTTCAGGTAGAGGTCGACACTGTAGGTTCCTGGCGGAATGGCGTTGCCCTGCTCGAAGTACTTGAGATCTATCGGGGCACCATTCATTTGCAGGAAGGTGTCGTTGAACTCGAGCTCCGTCGCGGACAGTTCCGAAGTCAGCCCCAGGGTCATGAGACAGGTTGCCCACAGGTGCCGGCTGATCCTGTTGCTGAGCTTTTTTTGAAAAACGGACATACGGAGCCCCTTCTGTCACGCATCGGGCATCCATGGCGGTGACATGATAGAAATTCGGGTGAAGAAACTGCGTGCATCAAGACGCGATGCGAGTGGCGAACAGGCTTTCGTCAGTTGGAAAGCGTGCTGGTGATCCGGTCCAGGCCGCCGTAATCGTTGATGCTGTCGAACTCCACTGTGGCTGCGCCGAGTGCGCTGCCTGGCGCGCCTTTCACGGCAAACATTCGCGTTGCGCCTGGCGCCAGCATTTCGGCTGGAGCGGTGTAGGCGCCTTTTCCGCTGCGCAGCGTCACTTTGCTGCCGGCGAAGGACACGTGAAATGCCGAAGGGTTGGTCACGGCAAGCTCTGTCTTGTCGCCTTGCCGTGCCAGTTTCCACTGCAGGCTTTTGGCGGCGTCAGCGGCTTTTTCGGTCAGGCCGGCTGGGCGATAGAACAGTTTTATCCGTTGGCGGATGGCGATCTGCAGGGCGTTCTCGTCTTTGGCTTTCTGCGGAATTTCCTGTACGGCCAGCCAGAACACCGACTCCTTGTCCGTAGGCAGGCCCTGGCCCTGATAGAGGATGCGCAAGACTTGCTGTTTCTGGCCTCCCAGGCGTACGAGAGGGGGGGTGATGGCAAACGGTACATCATCCGACAGGCTCTTCTGGTCTGCTTCGACCCAGGACTGGACCATGATGTCCGTCGAGGCCTGGTTTTTGACGATGATGGAGGCTTCCTTGCTCGGTGCGGAAAAGACGACGCGCGTACCGTCCAGGGTGATCCCCGCATTGGACGTCGATGCGAAGAGCGTCGTGGTTACCAGCAGCGCGATACAGGCTAATGGCGAAGCTTTCATAGGCGGCTCCAGGTTAGAGGGAGGGGGCCAGGCCCCTCCCGGTATGGCGGATTACTCGTAGGTCAAGGTAAACGGCAGGGTGCCGACGGCATTGCCTGCTTTGATGGGCGCGCCGTTAGCTACAAAACCCGCGCGCAGGTTGAGCTTGGCGCTGTAGCTGTACTCAGCTGGGTTTTGCCCTTCTTGTGGCTTTGTTTCTGTCTTCACCAGTGGGGCGTCAAAGGTTTCGTTCGCCGATAGGTCCAGCAATTTGTTGTCGGAGTTGTAGAGGCCGATACCAACACCCTCGGCAGTGCCGGTGATTTTCAGCAGGGCGTTTTTCTTCGGATCGAGGCCGGTGCCGGAAGAGGGGTCGAACTGCAGCTTGACGGTGGTCAGGCCGGTACCGGTCTGGCCGCAGTCCAGGTTCAGGTTGATGTTCTTGCCCGCGACGATGCCACTACCGCTGGTACCGCTGAGGGACTCACTACTGACTTTGCCGAGCGAGACGTCGATGACTTGTGCGCCTGCGCCCCCTGTTACGCCGGTGCCTGGGGCGCCGGCGATTTTGCAGGACGCCGCGATGATTTCGCCGGTGAAGTTGATGGTGCCGTCTGCTGCGGTGGCGGAAGTACTAACCGCTCCCACGATAGCCAGTGGAAGAAGACTTTTGAGAAGTTTGGACATTGCTTAGTACCTGCTAAGAGTTGGGGGTACGATTCTGATATTTCACTGTTAGTTGTGACAATGAGAAGATTCTTAAAGGTTCTAAGACTTTTATGTGGCTGGGAGTCTTGCTAATTTATTTTTGGTATTTGTATCAATAAGAAGATTCTTAAAGTGCTATAGAGCTTTCCTGGGTTTTGCAGGTTTTGTAAGAGTTAATGTGGGGATTTTTTCCTTTGTGGCTGAAGAATCCATGTAAAGAAGTATATTTATCAATATTTTATGGTTTTTGTTTTTGGGGTTGAAAGCCGCTCTATGGGAGGGGTAAATGCATTCTTATATTGATTTTGGCTTGTTTATAAATGCGCTTCGCAACTAGATAAGATTGTTGGTGAGGAGGGGGGTTAACTTTTTTAGTTGCTGCGGCTTATGGTTGTCGAGCGAGGATGGATTGGGCGGGCTAATGAGTTGGCTGTTTGGATTTACCCGTCTTAAATTGTCGGTTTGTCCGACAATAGTTGCACTTTCAGATTTGCAGAATCCTGAAAGTTGGCTGGTTTTCTCTTGGGAATATGTAGAAAACTCTGTGGCTTGAGTCGTCTTGATCTCTGGCAGTGAAATACGGTGTGTTCTGAGGTTCCTAGTGGCTCACCGAGTCTTGAGCGGACAACGAACAGGCAAAAAAATACCCCGGTCTCCCGGGGCATTCTGTTCTGGCGTCGATGGCTCAGTGCAACTTGAGCCGTGGCTCGGTGCCGCGGCCGATCCGGCTGCCGAGCATTAGCATGGCGGTGCGGAACGGGCCGTAGAGCGCCATCTGGTGCATGCGGTACAGCGAGACGTAGAACATCCGCGCCAGCCAGCCTTCGAGCATCACGCTGCCGGTCAGGTTACCCATCAGGTTGCCCACGGCCGAGAAACGCGACAGCGAGATCAGTGAGCCGTAGTCGGTGTATTTGTATTGCGGCAGGGCCTTGCCTTCGAGGCGCAGCCTCAGCGATTTGGCCAGCAGCGAGGCCTGTTGGTGAGCCGCCTGGGCCCGTGGCGGAACGTTGCGGTCGGTACCCGGTTGCGGGCAGGCGGCGCAGTCGCCGAAGGCGAAAATGTTCTCGTCGCGAGTGGTCTGCAAGGTCGGCAGTACCTGCAGCTGGTTGATCCGGTTGGTTTCCAGGCCGTCGATGTCCTTGAGGAAGCCCGGCGCGCGAATCCCTGCGGCCCAGACTTTCAGGCTGGCCGGAATTACCTGGCCGTCGGCGGTGAGCAGGCTGTCGGCGGTCACTTCGCTGACCGCGGCATTGGTCATCACCCGGACCCCGAGTTTCTCCAGGGTCTTGTGCACCGGGCCGCCAATCCGTTCCGGCAGGGCCGGCAGTACCCGTGGGCCGGCCTCGATCAGGGTGATGTGCATGTTTTCCGGCTTGATCCGGTCCAGGCCGTAGGCCGCCAGTTCATGGGCGGCGTTGTGCAGCTCGGCGGCCAGCTCGACGCCGGTGGCGCCGGCGCCGACGATCGCCACGCTGATCTGCTCCACCACATCAGCCTGTCCGGCATGGGCCCGCAGGTAGTGGTTGAGCAGTTGCTGGTGGAAACGCTCGGCCTGTTTGCGGGTGTCGAGGAACAGGCAGTGCTGGGCCGCGCCCTGGGTGCCGAAGTCGTTGGTGGTGCTGCCCACGGCGAGCACCAGGGTGTCGTAGCCCAGCTCGCGGGCCGGCAGCAGTTCCACGCCGTTTTCGTCGTAGGTGGCGGCCAGCTGGATTTTCTTCTGCTGGCGATCGAGCCCGCTCATGCGGCCCAGCTGGAACTCGAAGTGGTTCCATTTGGCTTGGGCGACATAGTTGAGTTCGTCTTCGGAAGAGTTCAGCGACCCGGCGGCCACCTCGTGCAACAGGGGCTTCCAGATATGGGTCAGGTTCGCGTCGACCAGCATCACACTGGCGGTGCCACGCTTGCCCAGAGTCTTACCCAGACGGGTAGCCAACTCCAGACCGCCGGCGCCGCCGCCAACGATGACAATACGATGAGTCATGGGGATATCTCGCAAGGCTAAAAGAAATCGGTACGGTTACCCGAGCGAGCGCGAGGCGGCTCATAGCGTCAAGTAACTGATAAATCGGCTCAGCAGGCCCAGGCCAATGGTGATCGCCAGTACCACCACCAGGAGCATCCACGGCCGGAAGGGCCGGCGCTCGACTCGGTGTTGGGCCAGTTGCAGGTATTCTTCGACATGGCGCTGGTCGTCAGGGTTCAGGCGGCTGGTCATAAAAAGCCTCGTCAGGTAGACGTTGCGAAAGGTATGAACGTTACAGTCAGGTTGTCCGGCATTGAAAGGAGCATAGCCGTGCGCTTGCGAGGGCTCGCCGCCCACCCCGCCATCCAGGCGAATGAGTGCGTTTTGTATCATTCACAGGTCGATTGCGCCATATCCGCGAGGTGGGCGGACAGGGCCGGTTCACAGGCTGATACCGACGTCGAAGAGGATGCTGCGCCCCAGGTTGCTGCGCAGGAAGTCCGGCGCGTCGGGGTGGGCGAACAGCACGCGGGCGAAGGTCGGCCCGACCAGCGACAACGAGCGCCACCCCTGGCGCAGGTATTCGGTCGGTGGCGGGAAATGGCTGTTGAGGTCCAGCACTTCGCGCTTGAGGCTGGCGAAGGCGATGATGTCCAGCTCCCCCAGGTCCATGCCGCGTTCCTTGTAGTTGTGGGCCTTCTTGCGCAGGGTCGGGGCGAGCCTGAGCAGCAACTCGTTGGCAGGAATGCGCTTGGGCTTGGCCTCGCGCCGTACCAGCTGGCTGAGGGAGAAGGCACTGCGACGGCGTTGCAACTCGTCGCGCCACTCGTCGTTGAGGCGCCGGCCCTCATCCAGCACGAAGAACACCTCGAAGCTGGCCTCGCGAAACAGGACGTCCGGCGGCTCTTGCCCGGCCGGCGTGAATTCGTCGGCACGGTAGGGGATGTTCAAGCCTTGCAGCAGGCGCTGGCAGACCCAACGCTCACGCTCCCATTTGCGCGCATTGGACAGGAACGCGTTGGCTTGTTCGGCCTGAATGGTGAGCAGGCGCAGGTAATCTGAGTCATCCATAGTCCAAGCTTAGCGTCCAGACGCTGATCCTAGAAATACACACTGCCGGGTCGGCGAGGGCTGACTGCACTTATAACGGATAAGTGTGACATCAGGTCAACCCCGCACCGACGGGGTTCAGGTTCTCCAGGGTTTCAGCCAGAGGCCCAATGCGATCAGCAGGAGCAGCCCGGCGATGCTGCTGAGCCCCAGTTGCAGCCAGATATTGAGCAGCGGATGCAGCAACAGCGCCGCGCCGGCCAGCAGCACTGCACTTAAGGCCCAGCGCAGCGGCCAGCCGATCAGGGCGAGCAATTGTTGGCGCTGCATCAGCAGCAGGTTGGTCAGGATCACCCCGCCGAGGGCCGCCAGGGGGATCGCGGTCAAGCCCAGGAGCGACGGCAGGCCGGCCAGCAGCAAGGCGTTGAGCAGGCTGCCGAGCAGTTCGCAATGCAGCGGCGTGCGAGTATCGCTGGCGGCGTAGGCGTAACGCGCGAGCATGGCATTCCAGGCGCCGAACACCAGCGAAGTGGCGAACCAGCCGAGCAGCGCCGGCAGCGGCCCGTCGGCGCTCTGGACGGGCAGCAGCCAATGGATCAGCGCCGGGCTGGCGCCGACCAGGCCGAAGGCGGCCGGCAGGCTCAGCAGGGTCGCGGCGTCGAGCCCGCGGTGTAGCAGCCCGAGGCGCTGGTCGTCGGACTTGCCGCTCATCAGGCCGAGCAGGACCTGGTTCAGGCTCATCAGGGCAATCAACGGCAGGTTGATCAGTTTGCGCGCCAGGTTGACCCAGGTCACCGCGCCTTCGCCCAGGTAACTGGCGACCAGCCGCTCCACCAGCGCCAGGCCCTGGCTGGCCAGGTTGCTGGTCAGCAGCGGGCCGAGGCGCCCGAGCAGTTCCCGACCGGCCCCGGCGTCGCCGCGCACTTGCCAGGGGCGCCAGCCGATTTGCCAGATCGCCGGGACCAGCGACAGGCACATCAACAGGCTGCCGAGAAAGAACGCCAGCGCCAATTCGGAGCTCTGGCTCGCCCGGCCGTAGAAAAACAGGTAGAGCACCGGCGGCAGGTTGAACAGCAGCGAGCCCAGCCCCGGCAGGACAAACCGTTGCCGAGCGTGCAGCGGGATGCTGAACAGCGCATGCAACAGCAGGCCGGGAATGCAGGCCGCCAGGCTGCGCAGGTTGGCGGCGGCTTCGGCCTGGGCGGCGTTGTCGAGCCCGGGGCCGATCAGGCGGACCCACAGCGACGCACTCACCGCCAGCAGGACATACAAGCCCAGGCCCAGGCCCAGCAACTGCGGACTCAGCCCTGCCAGCCAGGAGCGCTGGCGCTGGGCGTCGCGCTGCTGATAGAGCGGCAGCGCCGCGGCCGCGAGGATACCGGCGGCCAGGGTCATGCGCAGGGCTTCGGGAATGAACACCGCGACCAGGAACGCATCGCTGCGGTTGCCCGCGCCCCAGGCCGCCACCAGCAGCCATTCGCGGGCGAAGCCGGCGACCAGCCCGGCGAGGGTCGCCAGGGTCAGCAGCAGGGTGCTGCCGAGCATCAGTGAAAGAGGGTGAACAGGCCTTTGCCACCCACCTTGTAGTTCAGCTCATGAGGGCGTTCGCCCATGGGTTTGGCGCCACTGCCGCCGATGATCTTGTAGGGTGCGACCGCCTTGGCCACGATGGTGTTGGCGGTCACCACGGCCCCGCGCCCGATATGCGCGCCATGGCCGATCAGCGCCCGGCTGGCAATCCAGGCGTAGTCGTCGATGTAGATGGGCGCGGACACCGACCAGAACTCGGGCGCCGTCAGGTCATGGCTGCCGGCGATGATCAGCACATGGGAAGCGACCGCCACGTGGTCGCCGATGATCAGCCCGGCTCGCGCATCCACCTGGCAATGCCAGGCGATCACGCTGTCGTCGCCCATCACCAGGTTCTCCACGCCCAGCACTTCGGTGTTGCGCCAGATGCTCGAGCCCTTGCCGATCTTCGCGCCGCCCAGGCGCAACCAGGCGATCCGCACATGGTGGCTGGGAATCTTGTTGATCAGAATGTTGTAGGCCTGTTCCCAGGCCCGCAGCCAGCGGTCCTTGAGGGTGGCCAGGTTCTTGCCGTAGCGCGGCACCAGGGTGGTCGGGATGTCCCGCTTCAGGCGCTGGTAGAGGCGCCGGGCCAGGGGATGTTCGATGACATCTTCGATGTTGACCGAGCAGATGCTGTAGCGCACCTGCTCGCCGTCGCCCTCGACGAACAGCACGTCGTGGTTCAGCCCCCAGCTGTAGGCCTCGAGCAGTTCGTCGTGGCCCACGCCCAGCTCCGAGGCCAGGGCAGGCAGGCGTTCCGGCAGATCCGTCGAATGGAAAATACGATGTTTCATGCGTGGCTATCCTTGGGGCTGGCGAGGGGGCGAGTGATGATCGGATGCAAGCGGACCTGTTGCAGGCTCATGCCCATCAACAGCCAGAACAGACCGATCAGCACGAAGGTGAAACTGAAGTAGTGGTCGAACAAACCGGTCAGCAGCGCCGCCAGCAGGCCGCAGATACACCCCAGCCACAGCGCGTTGTCGGCGGTCACCTGGCGAATCGGCGCCAGCGGTCGCACCTCGCGCCACCACAGCAGGGTCACGGTGATGAACAGCAGCATCCCCGGGATACCGATCTTGTAGATGAAGTTCAGCCACAGGTTGGAAATGCCCGGCAGGCCGCTGCCCGGCACGGGCGGGTCGACCTTGAAACCGATGCCCAGGGGGTAGCGCAGCATCGCCTCGGGGAATTTCGAGTACTCGTCGAAACGCACCTCGGTACTGGCGTTGGTCGCCGAGAACATGGTCATCAGGCGTTCTTGCAACGGCGGGTAGAACATCACCAGGGCCACCGCGAAGGCCGCGCCGAGGCCAATGATCCGGCCGCTGTAGGGCACCCGCTTGTAGGTCAGCCAGATCAGCACCAGGGCCAAAGCCAGGATCGCCCCGCGGGAAATACTCAACAGCAGCCCCGCGCACCCCAGGATCGCCACCGCCAGCCCCAGGGCTCGGCGCGCGCCGGTGCGGGTCCAGCCATAAAGCAGCGCCAGGGGAATGAACAACACCAGCACGCCGCCGGTGAGGTTGGGGTGGACCCAGGGCGACGCCATGCGCTGGTAGTTGGCGGAGAAGATGTCTTTCACCGCTTCGGGGTGGGCGTACTTGAGGTCGGTGAGGATCGGGATCATCGACATCGCATTGCGCGACTTGATGAACATGCCGATCGACAACAGCAGCATCAGCAGGTTGCCCAGCAGCAGGGCGATCACCACTTTGTCGCGGTCGGCGTCGGTGCGCAGCAGCAGCGGCACCATGAACAGCAGCGACAGGTTCATCAGCCAGCGCACCCAGTTCACCGGGCCGTTGCCTTCGGCGTGGATGATCAGCATGCCCCAGACAAAGGGGATCGCGCTGAACAGCATCAGCCACGCCATGGCCTGTTCGGTGGGGCGCCAGAGCATGAGGTTGCGGGTCTTGCCGATGAACGACTGCCAGAACACGCCGACCCAGGTCAGGCCCAGCACCGCTTCGCTGACGGTGGTGCGGATGCCCAGCTCCAGGGTGGTGTAGGGAATGCTGGTGGCCAGCACGGCGAAGATCAGCAAGCCCCACAGCGGCTTGCGGATCAGCGTCAGGGTCACGGCCAGGCCGATCACCACGAAGATGACTTTCACCGGAGGCAGGGCCCACAACAGAATCCCGAAGACCAGCCCCAGGATCAGGCCAATGAATTTTCCGGGCAGCATCAGTGAAAGAGCCCTGTGAGCAAGGTGTCGAGGCGCTGGCGGTAGGCCGGCTCCGCAAATTGCCGGGCCCATTCGCGCAGGGTGTCGGGATCGGGCCTGGCGCTGTCCTGGGCTTGCTCTATCAGCGCGCTGCGCAGGCTGGCGCGGTCCCGCGGGTCGAAACGCCGGGCGCCGGGCGGGGCGACTTCGTCGAGGGCCGAGCCCCTGGCCACCGCGACCGGCGTGCCGTGCCACAGCGCCTCGACTACCGGCAGGCCGAAGCCTTCGGCATAGGACGGCTGCCACAGGCAGTCGGCGTGCTGGTACAGGGCTTGCAACTGGTCGTCGCTGACCCCGTTGACCCAATGCAGGCCGGGCAGCGCGCTCAGGTTCGCCGGCAGGTCGCTGGCGTGGCCGACCAGCACCAGGTCCGGAACGTTCGGGTTTTCCTCGCGACAGCGTTGCCACTGTTCGATGAAGAACGGCATGTTCTTGCGCGGTTCCCGGGTGCCGACGACCAGCCAATAGCGCTCGGGCAGGCCGGCCGGCAAAGGGCCGGGGGTGCCGCGGTATTCCGGTACCAGGTTGTTCAGCACGCGGAATTTCGGCCGCGCCCAGGGAAACAGCCGGGCCGCTTCGCTGCAGGAGAAGCGCGAAGGGCACCAGACTTCGTCGGCGACCCAGATCGACCAGGCGATCGACACTGCGTCGATCAGCCGATAGGCCAGGGCCTTGAGCCGCGAGCGGTGGAAGTTGTGCTGGGTCAGCTGGAACAGGTCATGCAGGATCAGCACATAGCGGGTGCCCGCGGGCTTGTGGCCGATCGGCAGGCCCATGTTGGCGGTCGCAATATACAGGTCCACCGACTGCTCGCGAATGGTCGCCGGCAGGAATTTGCGCTCGAAGCGCAGGCGCACGCCGGGGCGTTGCAGGCCATCGAGGGGGCTCGGCCAGGCGGGGCAAAGGGCGCTCTGGCGTTGCGCGTGCTCCAGCGGCGCTTCGCTGACCAGCAGCAGTTCGCTGTCGTCGCGGGCGCGCAAAGCCTGTTCCAGTGCCTTGACCTGACGCGCGATGCCAGAGGAGGGCGCGACTGTGGCCGCACGATAATCGAGGGCTACACGCATGCGGGGTGCTCCTGTGTGGAAGGCAGGGTGCGGTAGATCTGTTCCAGCTCGTCGCCGGCCACCGCCCAGTCGTGATGTTGGCGGGCGTACAGGCGGGCGGCGTCGGCCAGGCGAACGGCGAGGGGCGCGTCGCTGAGCAGGCGGACCACCGCGTCGGCCAGGGTCTGCGCGTCGTCGCCGGCCAGGTAGTGTTCCGCGTCGCGAACGGCCAGGCCTGAGGCGCCTTGCGCGGTGCTGACCAGCGGCAGGCCGGCGGCCATGGCTTCGAGCACCTTGAGCTT
Source organism: Pseudomonas chlororaphis (assembly GCF_001921865.1). Classification (GTDB taxonomy): domain Bacteria; phylum Pseudomonadota; class Gammaproteobacteria; order Pseudomonadales; family Pseudomonadaceae; genus Aquipseudomonas; species Aquipseudomonas chlororaphis_D. The sequence goes on along the minus strand of NZ_MSCT01000020.1, from coordinate 476,091 downwards.
GGAGCCGCCGCCCTGGCGCAACGGCGCGATGAACAATGCACAGCGGCGTTGCAGGTCGGGCAGGTCCGGGACGAACCCGACCCACTCGATGCGGCTGTCGCGCCAGCGCTCGGCCCAATGGGCGGGCAGGGCATAGCCGGCCACCGCCAGGCGGGCTTCGGGGCAACGGGCCCAGACCCGCGGGAAAATCTCATCAAGCAGCCACTGCACGGCGTCCAGGTTCGGTGCGTATTCGTAGTTGCCGACGAACAGCACGCGCTGGCTGTGAGGGTCGGCCGAGACCTGGGCAAAGCTGCGGCTGTCGACGCCGTTGACCACCACTTCGACCGGGGTACGGGTCAGTTGGCGCATGTCCTGGGCGTCGCTTTCGGTCACAGCCACCACTTGGCGGGCGGCGTCGAACGCCTTGCGTTCCCACTGCCGGCAGCGCCATTGGTCGTAGCGCACGAAGGGGCTGGCCCAGGCCGGGAAACGGTCGTAAGTCGCGCCGCCCAGGCTGGATTCGAGGTTGTGTTCGGTGAGCACGAAATCCCGCCCGGCCTGCCGCAGCGGTTGCAGGTAGGGTTGCAGGCTGTAGCTGTGTTCGACCTGGATCACATCCCAGGGCTCTTGCAGCAGGCTGGCGAAACGCTCGCGCAGCGGGCGCGACACGCCATTGACCGTGGTCAGCAGCGGCCAGGGCGCGAACAGCCCGGCCAACAGCGTGAGCGGATGCTTCAGCGGACGCCGGGGCACCACGATCAGGCGTTCGAGCCAGGGTTCGAGGGCCGCGCGGGTGACGGCATCGGCCGCGGTCTTCGATTGCACCAGCAAGGTGATGCGGTGCCCCCGCTCGCTCAGGGTCCGCAGCAGGTGAAACTGCCGGGTCTTGCCGCCGCTGGTCGTGGGCCAGGGCAGGTAGGGGAGAATCCAGAGAATCTTCACGTACGGCGCTCCATGTCCAGGTCGGTTACCACACGAGAATCTGCAGGGATGTTTTCACCGTCGGCTGGATACCGTTCGCGCCGTCGAGGCTTGCGCGGGTACCCGTCAGCGGGTCGTAGAGCTCGGCCTGGCGCACCTGCGGCAACCTGATGGTGCCGCCCTTGGCGCTCCAGAACATCAGCAGGCGCTTACCGTCGTCGCGGGTCCAGGACACGCTGTAGAAGGTGTCGGGCAGGTTTTCCAGCGCCGGGGTCTTGCCGGGCGTGAGGCGCGCGCCAGTGATCTCGAGAAAGCGCGCGAGCGCCTTGTACACCGGCTTGGGTTCGCCGTTGAGGTCCAGCAGGCCGTAATGCTGGTCGCGGGCCGAGGCGCGCGAGTCGAGGTCGGAAAGGGCGAAGAGGAAGATCCGCTCGTAGGCCTGGTCGCTCATCAGGGCCAGGCGGCGCAGGGTGTAGTCGGCCTGGCCGTCGACGCCGATCAGGCGCTGCATTTCCTTGGGGCCGGCGTAGCTCGACCAGCCCCACTCGGTGGCCCAGATCCTTTTCAGGCCGGCGCCGTGCAGCATGTCGTTGAGCTGGGTGCCGCGCAGCAGCACTTCGTTCTTGCCCGGTTCGTCGCTTTCCGGGGTTTCCGAGTAGGGGTGGTAGGCGGCGACCATGCCCAGGCTCTGCACGCCCAGTTCGCCGAGTTTCTCGAACATCAGCGCGTTGCGCTGGGTTGGCAACTGGCTGTAGTAGGCCATGCCGCCCATGACCTGGGTCTTGTCGGGCGCGACCTGGTTCAGGGCCTGATGAGTGGCCAGCAGCAGTTCGCCGTAGCCCTTGGCATCGGGTTTCGGCCGCCAGTTGTTGGGTATGTTCTGTTCGTTCCACACCTGCCAGGCGTCGATGTTCGGGTAACGCTGGGCCAGCATGGCCATGCGCGTGGCGAAGATTTTCGGATCGCGCGGCGGGTACTGATCCTGGAAGGGGCCGCCTTTGGGCGCGGTGGTCACGAACGGCGCCGAGCCCACCAGGTAGAACAGCGACTTGAGGTGCGATTCGGTCAGGGTCCTGTCCAGTTCGTCGAGGGTGCTGAGCTGGTAGCCCTCTTCGGTGGGTTCGAGCCGGTCCCAATGCAGGTCGACCCGTACCCATTGCAGGCCGAGCTGTTTCAGGGCGGCGATCTGCTTGCGGTACTGCGACGGGGTGAACCACAGGAAGTGTGCGTTGACCCCCAGGTAGTCCTTCCACACCAGGGTGCGGTCGGGCGCCAGGTTGATCGGCGTGGCGTCGACCTGCCCGCTGCGCAGCAAGACGCCGCCCACTGCCAGCACGGCCAGCAGCGGCAGGCAGCGCAACAGCAAGCGAGGTTTCAGGGGTAATCGGGTCTTCATGACGACCGCTCCTTGCACGCCTCGTTGAACAGTTCGGCGAAACGCTGCGCGGTGGCGCTCCATTCGCGTTGCCGTCCGGCTTCGCTGGCCCGGGCGGCCCATTCGCGGGCCAGTTCGGGCTCCAGCACCAGGCGGCTCAGGTGCTGGCTCAGCGCTTCGACATCGCCTTGTTGATAGGTCACGCCATTGCCGCCGGCGACCTCTTCGGCAAACGCCCGGGCATTGGAGGTGACGACCCCGCGCCCACAGGCGTTGGCCCAGGACAGGGCGCCGCTGGTGCCGCGCATCTGGCCCAGCCAGGCGAGCTTTTTCGATTCACGGTACGGCAGCACCATCACGTGATGGGCCTGGATGGTGCTGGCGATCTCGGCGGAGGGCAGGTCCAGCCGCCAATCCACCACGTCGTCCAGTTGCAGTTCGCGAATGCGTTGGCGCAGGCCGTCGAGGTAGTTGCCGGCCGGGTCGAAGGTCATTTCCGGCGCGGTGCCGCCGGCCAGGGTCAGGCGTACCTGGCCGCGGCACTGCGGGTTGGCCGCCAGGGTGCGGGCCAGGGCTTCGATCAGGTCTTCGATGCCCTTGCCGCGGTAGATGAAGCCGAAGTACAGCAGGCGCAAAGGCAGTAGCGGCGGCAGTTCGGCGGCCGCGATCGGCAGGTTGCCGTGGGCGATCACCGCCACCTGCCGCGGTTGCAGGCCCATGCGTTGGCGCAGGCAATCGCCGCCCAGGCGGGTCAGGGTGATCAGCCGCCGCATGCCGCGGGCCAGGCGTCGCTCTTCGTGCAGGGTCAGCGGGTCGGCGAGCAGCGCTGCGGCTTGCGGCAGCGGGTGCGGCAGGCGTTCGAGCAGGGTCAGCGGCCAGAACAGCCGGGCGCGCCGCCAGATCAGGCGCTCCGGGTCGTGCACGGTGGCGGTGCGGGGAATCTGCGGTTGCGCGCGGCTCAGGTATTCCAGGGCCTGGAACTCGCCGAAGCGTCCGCCGCCGAGTTCGGCGTGCACCAGGTCGATGCCCGTCCAGTCGAAGGCGCGCAGGCGGGCCAGCTGTTCGGCGGGCTCGTGACAACCGGCCAGCGGCGTCAGCACCTCGATGCCCAGGCTGCGCAGGGCATGGCTGAAATGCGCGGCGTAGTCGGCGATGCCGGTCTGTTCCGGCGGCAGCGGGGCCAGCAGGGCGATACGCATCAGGCCGCCCCGCGCCAGCTGTTGATCCGCTCCAGCACCCGGGACGGCACTTCGAAGCGGCGACGGTTGAGGATCAGCCCGTCGACCTTGCCGAAGGCGGTGGTCAGCAGCGACAGCGCGTTCTCGATCATCGGCACGGTGCTGGTGCGCGCCTCGATCACCAGGGCGATCAGGTCGGCGCGGCGCAGGATCAGGAAGGCTTCCTGGTTCGACAGCAGGGCCGAGGCATCCAGCAGCAGGACTTCGCCGGGCTGGGCCGGGGCGCTGTCGTCGACTCGCACGCGATGGCCGCGCTCTTCCAACAGGCGGCGCAGGCGCTCGAGGATGAAACTCACGCCTTCGCCGGGGCGCGCCGAGGTCAGGCTCAGGGTCAGGCCCTGGCTCTCGATACGGTCCAGGGGCAACAGGCTGTAGAGCCGGTAGATGCTCGCGGTCATGGCCGCGGGCGTGGCGTCCTCGAGGTCCGGCACGCTGCCCCACAGCGGCACCTGGAACACTTCCGGCAGGCGCGCGCCGTCGTGGATGCGCTGGTCCAGCAGGTAGCAGACGTAAATGGTCAGCAGCCCCACGGCGACCCCGGCGGGAATGGCGAACAGCAGGATCAGCAGGCTCTTGGGGAAGACCCGCGCCGGGTTGAAGGTGGCGTGCTCGATGATCGCGATATTGCTGATCTGGCTGCTGTCGAGCTCATGGTCGATGCGTGCCTGTTCGAGGTTTTCCGAGTACAGCGCGTAGCTCTTCTCGGCGGTGCGCAGTTGCTGGGTCAGGCGGTTCAGCTCGGGTTCGTCGGTCAGTACCCGGTCGCGCTCGGTACGCAGCGCGGCGAGGGTCTTGTCGTAGTCCTCGATCTGCCCGGTCAGCTTGCGCTGTTGCAACTGGGCATCGATGACCTGTTGCTTGACGTTGATCACCAGGCTGTTGGGCGCGGTGTTCTTCGAGCGTTCCAGGCGGGTTTCCTCCTGGGCGCTGAGGGCTTGCAGGTCGTGGATGTTCTGCTCGATCTGCTTGACCGCCGGGGCATCGGGCAAATAGGTGCGCAGCAGGCGCGCGCGCTCCACCTGCAAGGTGTTGAGCTGACGCTTGAGGTCGAGTTGGGTCGGGTTGAGGCTGGTCTCGCGGCTGGTCACCACTTCGCCGGGCTGTTCCTGGATCTGCTGGCGAGCGTTGACCAGGAAGCTGCTGATCCCGGACAGCTGGTTCTGCGCGTTGACCCGGGCGTCGGTCAGCCGGTCGATCTGGCTGGTGAGGTTTTCCAGGCGCGCATCGACGCTGATCGAATCGATCTGCTTGAGGCGGCCCTGCAACTGCTCCTTGAGGCTGAGGATCTGCCCGGCCACCTTGTTGCCTTCGCCCTCGTAGAAGGCATAGAGGCTTTTGCGCCCGAGCACCCGGGCGCGCTCCTCGAGGAAGGTATCGACCCAGATCTTCACCACTTGCTGGGCGACGTCCGGTTCGTCCCAGGTAAAGCTGATGTCGATCACCGACGAGCCCGGTTCATGGCTGGCCTGGAAGTTTTTTTCCAGGCGGGTGGCCAGGCGGTCCAGCGGGGTCTGCGGCTCCGACAGGCCGACCAGTTGCAGCAGGCTGCGCAGGGCGTCGATGGCCGAGGCCATGGCTTTCTTGACGTAGAACTTGAGGGTTTTCCAGAACCCCTGGGGCTCGGCCGCCGCGCTCATCTCCAGGTAACGCTCGGCGACCTTGTGCACGATGGGCCGGCCGGTGAGCATCTTTTCCTCGTCGACGATCGGGTCGTGCTGGGTGCTGGGCGAGATCAGCGTCTGGCGGTTGCCGGCTTCGATCGGCACCGTGGTGCTGTCGCGCCCGGGCTTGACCAGCAGGCGCGCGTCGGACTCGTAGCGCGCCGGCAGCAGGAAGGCGCCGAGTACCGCGACCACGATGGTGGTGACGACCGCGAGCTTGAACTCGCGGCGGAAAATGAAGAACAGGCGCAACAGGTCGCGCAGAGAACGTATTTCGATCACAGGATCACTCCGTTGAAAATTCTTGAACCAATGGCTGATGGAGGCCGATCAAACGAATCGATCCTGTTTACTGTCCCGTCCCGGTACCGGTGGAACTGCTGGTGAAGTTGTTGATGGTGTTGCCGCTGTTTTTCACGTCCTGCTGGTTCAGGTCATAGTTGAAGCCGACGCCGATCCCCTTGTTGATCGGGAACAGCTTGGTGAAGTACATGTCCACCGCCTCCACGGTGCTGCCGATCCTCGACTGCGGCACGTAGATCAGGTCGCCGCGCTGCAGGGCGACCATGGGGTGGTCGGGGTTGCTGAGCATGCTGGCGAGGTCGACGAAGTACATCTTGTACTTGCCGTCGGCGCCGGTGCGCAGCAGGGCGATGTTGGCGCTGTCGGCCGACGGCAGGACGCCGCCGGAGCTGAGCACGGCCTGTTCCACCGACACCTGGCCTGCCAGGTTGAAGAACGACGGGTTGGCCACTGCGCCGCCGATGAAGACGCGGTTGCTCGGGGCAATGGCGATGTTCACGGTCACCTCGGGCTCGCGATAGATGCGCTTGTAGCGCCCGGTGACTTCCTTGCCCAGGTCTTCCGGGGTCAGCAGCGCGGCCTTGATCCGGCCGATGCCGGGCATCGAGATGAAACCGTCCGGGCGCACCACGAACAGCGTCATCTCGTCGGAGCTGGCCGGCTCCTGCGCATCGCGGACGATGCGCAGGGTGTCGCCGCTCTGGATCAGCACCTGGGCGGGCGGCAGGTCGGCCAGGGTCAGGGCCGCCGCGTGGCGGGCCTTGAGGGTGTCGCTGTCGGGGAGCGCGACATGCGCGGGCGTCGAGCAGCCGCCCAGCCACAGGGAGGCGGTCAGGATGCTCAACAGACAAAGACGGGAACGTCGGTTAGTAGTCATCATTGACAGCTCAGGTCCAGTAGTTTGAAAACATGCTCAAGCGACGCTTGAGCGGTGTCGGCAGGTGCTGTTCGGCATGGCCGAGGCGATAGCCCAGCAGTTTCAACGCGCTGCGCAGCAGCACTTCGGGTACGCGTTGCAGCTGGCCGGCGTCGCGCAGGGCGCGCAGCTCGGCCAGGACGTAGCGCTTGCCCTCGCCGCCAGCGGCGCCGAAGGCTTCGCGGATCCACGGCTCGCGGCCATAGAACACGCCGATGTCGAAATAGCGGCGGAATTCCTGCATCAGGTTGTAGTGGTGCGAGTGCTGCACGCAGGCACTGGCGGCGTAGCGCACCAGGTAGCCGTCGAGCAGCATGCGCGCGGCAACGTGGGCGTCCTCGCTGCCGATGACATCCTCGGGAAAACCGCCCACCGCTTGCAGGGCGCTGCGCCGGTAGACGGAAAACGAGTCGGAGCTGAAGCAGGTCTTGATCCCCAGCTCGCTGGCATCGGCCAGGCTTTTGCTGCGGCTCTGCGCGCCGTAGTTGAAATGGCGCGATTGCGCTTCGAGAATCCCGGCCCCGGGGTGGGGCAACTGACGGCCATAGGCGAGGCCGATCCGCGGGTCGGCCTGCAGCTCCTGGATCAGGTTGGCGAAGGTCTGCGGTGTGGCCGGAATCGCATCCTGGGTCAGCAGGATCAGCGCGTCGGCATCCACCTGTTCGCTGGCCCAGCGCCGGGTACCGCCATGGTTGAACTGGTTGGCGGCGATGACCTCCACCCGCGCTCCGAACTGGCGGAAGCGGCTGACGGTGTCATCCGTCGAGCTGCTGTCGACCACCAGCACGCTGTCCGGTTGCAGCGTCTGCGCGGCCAGCGCCGCAAGCAGCCGGTCCAGGTGCGGTCCGGCGTTGCGGGCGGGGATGATCAGCGCCACTTTCATCATGGCTTGGCCTGGGCCGGGGCGCGGCCGTAGATGTCCTCGAAGCGCACGATGTCGTCTTCGCCCAGGTACTCGCCGCTTTGCACTTCGATCATCACCAGATCGATCACCCCGGGGTTGCTCAGGCGGTGTTTGTGGCCGGCGGGGATATAGGTGGACTCGTTGCTGTTGAGCAGGATTTCCTGGTCGCCATTGGTGATCAGCGCCGCGCCGCTGACCACGATCCAGTGCTCGCTGCGGTGATGATGCATTTGCAACGACAGCGATTCCCTGGGCTTGACCATGATGCGCTTGATCTTGAAGCGGCTGCTTTCCTCCAGCACGGTGTAGGTGCCCCAGGGCCGGGTGACCGTGCGGTGCAGGCTGTAGGCACTGTGGCCCAGGCGCTTGAGCTCGGTGACGATATGGCGCACGTCCTGGGTCCGGGCAGCGTCGGCCACCAGCAGTGCGTCCGGGGTGTCGACGATGATCAGGTTGCTCACGCCGACCGCGCCCAGAACACGCTTGGGCGAGTCGATGTAGCAGTTGCTCACGTCATGCAGGATGGCCTCGCCGTTGACCTGGTTGCCGGCCGCGTCGCTCGGGGTCAGTTGGCGCAGCGCGTCCCAGGAGCCGATGTCGCTCCAGCCAATGCTGCAAGGCACCACGGCCACCCGTTCGGAGCGTTCCATCAGGGCCACGTCGATCGACACGTCCGGGGCGCTGGCCAGGCTGTCGGCGTCGAGTTCGCGCTGGCGGCAGTGTTGGTTGTCCAGGGTCGTGCCCTGTTCCAGGCAAGCCTGGGCGGCGCTCAATACCTCGGGGGCGTGCAGGGCTAGCTCTTGCAGCAAGGTGTCGGCCTGGAAGCAGAACATCCCGGCGTTCCACAGGTGCTTGCCGCCATCGAGGTAGGCCTGGGCGGTGGCCAGGTCGGGCTTTTCGACGAAGCGCGCGACCTGGAACCCCTGTTGCAGCGCCGCTCCCTGCTCGATGTAGCCGAAGCCGGTCTCGGCCTTGTCGGGCTGGATGCCAAAGGTCACCAGGTAACCTGCTTCGGCCAGGCTGCGCGCCTGGCCCACGGCTTCGACGAAGGCGTCCTGGTCGAGGATCAGGTGGTCGGCCGGGAGGATCAGCAACTGCGCTGCGTCGCCCCAGTGCTCGCGCACATGCAGGGCCGCGACGGCGATGGCCACCGCGGTATTGCGTCCGAAGGGCTCGAGCAGCAGGTCCAGGCGCAGTTTGTGCGGGTTGACGCCGCGGTATTCGTCCAGCGAGCGGAACAGCAGGTCACGGTTGGTCACTGTGACCACGCAACCGACATCCGGCAGGCTGCTGGCGCGCACGAAGGTCTTTTGCAGCAGGCTCTGGCCGTCGCGCATGCGGATGAACGGCTTGGGCATGTTCTGCCGAGACACAGGCCACAGGCGCGAGCCCGAGCCGCCGGAAATGATGCAGGGGATCAAGCCAGCGAATGTGCTCATCAATAGACTTCCTTCGTCGAGAGAACGGCCGGGACCGTCATGAAAACGATGTATAGATCCAGCCAGACCGACCACTTGGAGATGTAGTCGAGGTCGTACTCCACGCGTTTCTGGATTTTCTGCAGGGTGTCGGTTTCTCCGCGGTAGCCATTGATCTGCGCCCAGCCGGTGATGCCGGGCTTGACCCGGTGGCGCGAGCTGTACTCACGCACCGCCTGCTCGAACGGCACGCCCGCGGCCTTGGTGGCGGTGGCGTGCGGGCGCGGCCCGACGATCGACATGTTGCCCTGCAATACGTTGAACAACTGGGGCAGCTCGTCGATGCTGGTTTTGCGGATGAAGCGGCCGACCCGGGTGATCCGCGGGTCTTCCCGAGTGGTTTGCTGCTCGGCGTTGAGGTCTGCCTGTTCGACATACATCGAGCGGAACTTGAACACACGGATCAGCCGGTCGTTGTAGCCGTAGCGCTTTTGTCGGAACAGCACCGGGCCCTTGGAGTCGAGCTTCACCGCCAGCGCGGTGATCAGCAGCACCGGAGACAGCAGGACCAGGCCCAGCAGGGCGAGCGTGATGTCTTCGCAGCGTTTGATCAGCGGCGACCAGCCGCGCAGCGGCAACTCCGAGGTGTTGAACATCAGGATGCCGCCGACATCGGTCATGCGGTTATGGCCGAAGCGCAGGGTGGTGATATCGGGCACCAGGGCGACATTCACCGACAGGTGGCGCAAGCGCTGGACCAGTTCGCCGATACGCGCATGGGCGGTCCAGGGTAGGGCGATCAGCACCTGGTTGACCTGCTCGCTGCGGATCAGCTGTTCCAGGTTGCGGGTGTTGCCCAGGAACGGCAGGTCGCAGAACTCCTTGGGGACCCGGTCGCTGCGGTCGTCGATGAAACCGATCAGGCCGGAGCGGATATCGCCGTGGCGCTGGATATGTTCGGCGAGGAACTGGGCGCTTTCGCTGAAACCGAGGATGACCGTGCGTTGCAGGTATTTACCGTGGGCCATCCATGAATGGAACAGACGCAGCAACAGCAAGCGCTCGATACCGAACAGCACCAGGCCGGCGATGAACCAGAGAAACAGGTCCTGCAGGCTGAAGACCGGAAGCAGGTGCAGCCCCAGGTACATGACCAGCAGGATGCAGAAGGCGGAGGTCCAGGCCACCAGCATCGTGCGAAAACGCAGGCGGTTGCTGAAGAACTCCTCGGAATAGACCCCCAGGGCCTGGAACAGGATGACGGTGATCACCGCAAAGAACAGCAACAGCCCGAACACGGTGGACCAGAGCTCCGTGCTGTCCGATTCAAGGCTCAGGAACAGCAGGATTCCAGGCAAGGCAGCCGACAGCGCATGGGTCAGCTTTACCCCGGCGATAAAGAGCTCCATGAATCCTGTTCGTGTCAGAAACCTGCTATCAATCGATTTCTTAAGCATCGAATCCCATCGCTGCCAGGTAAAACCCAGCTCTGTCAAAGGTGAAGCCGCTACAGAGGCAGGGTTGAAAACTATGGTTATTGCGGAATGTCTATTTTCCGTCAGCCAGAGATGGCCCAAAGACACTATCACCTGACTTTAATGGTCAACTAATTGACTAATTATCGCAGGTAAACCTTTTTTTTGCATTATGCATCGGTTTTTTGACGGTTTGTTGTATTCAAGACGAACGGAAAATGTGCACGAGCGTCACGAAGTTGGCTCGCTTGCAAGCCCTCAGAACCGATGATTGGAGTGTTGTTCAGGGGGTGGGTCTTGTCCAACTGGTGGCGTTTTATTCCTTTTTCACCCGCGGATTCGCGGGTCATCGCCGACCGGAGTAGCATGCCTCGGCGGTGTCGACTGGGCACCGGACTCATCAAGGGAGGGGAGAGGTTGTGAGGTATTGGTCATTGCTGTTGCTGGGATTCCTGCCATGGCTGGCGCAGGCGGTTGAAGTGGGCGAGCGGTTGGCGCCCTGGACCCTGCTCGATCAGTTCGACCAGGCTTATAGCCTGGACGGGCAGGCACGGACGCTGTTGGTGGCACGCAGTATGGACGGCGCCAAGCTGGTGAACGCGGCTTTGCAGGACCGCCCCAAGGGTTACCTGGAATCGCGGCAGACGGTGTTTGTTGCGGATATCCAGCGTATGCCGACGGTGATCGCCAGCCTGTTCGCGGTGCCGGCAATGCGCGATTACCGTTACCGGATCATGCTCGACCGCGACGGCCGGGTGGCGCCGCGCTATGCCGGCGCGGTGGATAAAGTCCTGTGGCTGCAACTGGACGATGGCCGGCTGGTTGCTCGGCGAGAGTTCGCCTCGGCCGCCGAGCTGCGCGCGGCGCTGGAGCAGGCGCGGCCATGATCAGCGCCGGGTTGTTGGCGCCAGCGACCCTAGGCATCGGCTGGCTGATCTATCTGCCGGTGTTGGCCTGGGCCGTGTGGCGCTCGCCCTGGGTCGAGCTGTTCAGCGACAGGCGGCGCCAGCACCTGCTCTTCGGTACGGTGTTCGCGCTGTTCATGCTGTGGTTGGTGCGCCGGGATTTCGATACGGGTGTGTCCTATCACTTTATTGGCATGACCGCGGTGACCCTGCTGCTGGACTGGCCGCTGGCGATAGTCGGCGGGCTGATTACCCAACTGGGGCTGGTGGCGCTGGGGCGCCAGGACCTGGCCGCAGTCGGGATCAATGGCGCCTTGCTGATCCTGCTGCCGGTGCTGGTCACCGAATGCTGCGCCATCCTGGTGGAGCGTGCGCAGCCGCGTAATCCCTTTGTGTATATCTTCTGCGCCGGTTTTTTTGCCGCGGCCCTGTCGGCCCTGTTGTGCCTGCTGATCGGCCTGGGCCTGTTGTGGTTCGACGAGCGTTTTGCCATGCCGGAATGGCTGGAGGATTTCATCGGCTACCTGTGGCTGATCATCTTTCCCGAGGCCTTCATCAACGGCATGGTGGTCAGCGCCCTGGTGGTGTTCTGCCCCGAATGGCTGGAAACCTTCAACCGCACCCGTTACCTGTCGGCACCGTGGAAGGATGACGATCCGCGTTCTTGATCCATATCAAACACTCCTGGCTGGCGCGGTTTCATGCTCTGGCAAAACCGTTCGGGAGCATGGGCATGAGTGTGTATGAGTGGGCGCGGCAGGAACTGCGCAACAGTCTGAGTGCCGCGCAGGAGGAGGGTTTCGAGCCGGGCTTGAGCTTGCGCGCCTTGCTCAGCGCGGTGGTGCAGGAGAGTCGGCGGGTGCGCAGCGCCGAGGATCTGGCCGACGAGTTGCAGTTTCTCGCGGAGAACCTCGACGATACGCAGGACTACGGTTTCATGCGGCCTTAGTGGGCGCGAGGTGGCAGATCGTCGGAAAACAGCTCGTCCTCGGCATCCGGGCCGACGGGAATCTTGTGCTCTTCGGCGGCCCAGGCGCCGAGGTCGATCAGTTTGCAACGGTCCGAGCAGAAGGGACGGTTGACGTTGTTCGTGGTCCATTCCACGGGCGCACCGCAGGTTGGACATTCCACGGTCAGGGGTTGGCTCATGACTGGCCTCCACGCAAGGTAAGGTAAAAGTGATGCAGGCGTTCGACCTCGCTGTGCAGCCAGGCGCGGTCGCGGTCATTGACCAGCACATCGTCGGCATGGCGCAGGCGGTCTTCGCGGGTGGCCTGGGCCTTGAGGATCGCCTGAACCTGCTGTTCGCTGATTCCGTCGCGCTGCAGGGTCCGCTCGATCTGCACGTGCTGCGGTACATCGATCACCAGGATCCGCTCGGTCATCGTGTGCTGCCCGGACTCGATCAACAGCGGCGACACCAGGATCGCGTAGGGCGATTCGGCGCGGGCCAGGTGGGCGGCAATTTCATCGGCAATCAGCGGGTGCAACAACGCCTCCAGCCAGAGGCGTTGTTGCGGCACCTCGAAGATCAGTGTGCGCAGCGCGGCGCGGTCCAGCTGGCCGTCGGGTTGCAGCACGCTGTCGCCGAAATGCTCGGCGATGCGGGCCAGGGCCGGACGGCCAGGCTCGACCACCCAGCGGGCCGCGTGATCGGCATCCACGACCTGGATACCCAGGTCGATGAAGTGCTGGGCGGCGGCGCTTTTGCCGCTGCCGATACCGCCGGTGAGGCCGAGGATCCAGGGTTTGAGAACAGGCTTGGTCATTTGAAACCGACAAACTGCAAATAGAAGTCGGTTATTTGACCACCCCAGAGCAAGGCAATCCAGCCGGCAATGGCCAGAAAGGGGCCGAAGGGGATCGGCGTCGACATCTGCGCCCGTTGCCGACGCAGCAGCGCAGCCCCCACCAGGGCCCCTGTCAGCGAGGCCAGCAACAGGGTGATCGGCAGAATCTGCCAGCCGCCCCAGGCGCCGAGCATGGCCAACAGCTTGAAATCGCCGTGGCCGATGCCTTCCTTGCCCGTCAGCAGCTTGAACAGCCAGTACACCGTCCACAGGCACAGGTAGCCGGCCACGGCGCCCCACAGGGCATCGTGCAGCCCGACGAACAGCTCGAAGCCATTGGCGATCAGGCCCAGCCATAACAGCGGCAGCACCAGAACATCGGGCAACAGCTGATGGTCGGCGTCGATCAGGCTCATCGCCAACAAGCCCCAGCTCAGGATCAGCAGCAGCCCGGCCTGCCAGCCAAAGCCGAAGTGCCAGGCCACGAATGCCGAAGCCACGCCGCAGGCCAGCTCCACCAGGGGGTAACGCTGGCTGATTGCGGTCTTGCACGCGGCGCAGCGCCCACCCAGCAGCAGGTAGCTGAGCAACGGGATGTTTTCCCAAGGACGGATCGGGTGGGCGCAGTGCGGGCACTGGGAGTGCGGGAGCAACAGGTTGTAGGTCGGCCCGGCGGGCTCCTCGGGCAACCCGAGGATGTCACGGGCCTGGGCGCGCCAGTCGCGCTCGAGCATCTTCGGCAGGCGCCAGACCAACACGTTGAGGAAGCTGCCGACAATCAGGCCCAGGACCAGTGCCGATGACACGAAGGCCAGCGGATAGCTGGCCAGGACTTCACTCAATGACATGTTCAGATCGCTGTACCAAGTTGGAAGATGGGTAAGTACATGGCGACCACCAGGCCGCCGACAAGGGTGCCCAAAACTACCATGATCGCGGGTTCCATGAGACTGCTCAGGGTGTCGACCAGGGTATCGACTTCCGCCTCATAGTGGATCGCCACCTTTTCCAGCATGCCGTCCAGGTTCCCGGATTCCTCGCCGATGGCGGTCATCTGGATGGCCATGCCGGGAAAAACTCCGCAGGCGCGCATGGAAAAGTGCAGCTGCATGCCGGTCGCCACGTCTTGCCGGATCCGCTTCACCGCCTGTTTGAACACCCGGTTGCCGGTGGCCCCGGCCACCGAGCCCAGGGCCTCCACCAGCGGTACCCCGGCGGCGAAGGTGGTGGACAGGGTACGGGCGTAGCGCGCCACGGCGGACTTGTACAGCAGCGGCGCCACCAGCGGCAGTTTCAGCAGGACGACGTCCAGCCACTGGCGAAAGCGCGGTGAGCGCCTGTGGGCCTGGCGCAGGCCGAACACGCCGAGCGCCAGGCCGCCCAGCAGCAGCCATCCCCATTGCTGCACGAACTCCGAGAGGGCGATGACCCATTGGGTGAACACCGGCAGTTGCGCGCCGAAGCCCTCGAACATCGATTGGAATTGCGGTACCACCTTGACCAGCAGGATGCCCGTCACCACCAGCGCCACGCAGACCACTGCCAGTGGATAGGTCATGGCCTTGCGGATACGCGTCTTGAGGTTTTCGCTTTTTTCCTTATAGGTCGCCACTCGCTCCAGCAGGGTTTCCAGGGCCCCGGCCTGCTCTCCGGCGTCCACCAGGTTGCAGTACAGATCGTCGAAATGTTGCGGCCGCTTGCGCAAGGCGGCAGTGAAGCTGCTGCCGGCGGCGATGTCCTGCTTCAAGTCTTCCATCAGCTTGCGCATGTTCGGATGGTCGAAGCCCTCGGCGATGATGTCGAGGGCTTGCAACAGCGGCACGCCGGCCTTGAACAGGGTGGCCAACTGCCGGGTGAACAGGCTGATATCGCGGGCCTTGATGGCCGGTGTGCGTTGCAGCAGCGAGCGAGGTTTCTTCCTGACCCTGGTCGGGATGATGCCTTGCTTGCGCAACTGGGCCCTGATCAGCGAAGGGCTATGGCCGCTCAACTCGCCACGCAGTGGGCTGCCTTGCCTGTCGGTGCCTTCCCACAGGTAAACGCTGATTTTTATTGCCTTGACCGCCATGGTGTTCAGTCCCGGGGTGATGGAGGTGCTCGGTGCCGGCAAGGCCCGGAGCGATGCCGGGCTCGTTGCTGCGTGAGGCGCGGCGTCCGGCTCATAGAGTTTGAATCGGCCGATACGTTCCTTGGCCGGGTCGGGCGACATGGGGAGTCGGATGACAGCGTAGCCCGCCATGGCGGCCGGCCGAGGGCACTTGGCTGACGAAAAGTGTCAGATAGTGCGACTTCTGGCGCTCACCGCCATGGGGCTGTGCCGCGCGGCCCGCGTTTCCGTGGGGCGCGGGGGCTGGCACAGGCTGTGCTATGGCGGTGTGGTGAGTGTCCAGACCATCCGCTATCCCTGCCTGGAGCAGTTATATGAAGTATCAGAAAGGTTTTACCCTGATCGAGTTGCTGGTCGTCGTGGCGATCATCGGCATCCTGGCGACCGTTGCCATGCCGCTGTATTCCAAATACCAGGCGCGAGCCAAGGTTACCGCGGCGTTGACCGAAACCTCGGCGCTGAAGGTCAACTTCGAGGACGTGCTGAACCAGGGCAGCGATCCGACCCTGGAGCTGGTGGGGGGCAAGGCGGCGACATCGAATTGCACCCTGACCGCCGCGGGTTCCGCCGCGACCGGCGCCGGGACGATCGGCTGCACCATTCTCAATGCGCCGGCGCCAGTGCTGAACAAGAGCCTCACCCTGACGCGCACCACGGCCGACGGCTGGGTCTGCACGACCACGGTGCCGGCGGACTACTCGCCCAAGGGTTGCACGGCCAGCGGCAGTTGAAGCCTGGGGTGACAGGCGCCTGAAACATTCAGGGAAAGTATCGGAAATTCAGTGGCTTAGACCGTCACGCAGAAATGCAACTTGCATGCAGATTATCCGCAGGTCATGCATTTTGCATGATTCCGGTTTTTTCTATTTTCTGTAAGTTGATGAAAATTAAAGGTTTTTTTGTTTTTGTGAACTTGGCATAACGACTGCAATCTACTTAAGTAACCCTGCTGCCGGGACTTGGAGCAGGTTTTCCAGAAGAACAGGAGTTACTCGTATGAAGAAGTTCGCTATCGCTGCTGCAACTGCTACCGCTCTGACCCTGACCATGGCTAACGCTGCATTTGCCCAGACCACTCAAGCTACTCAGGCGCCAATGGTGGTCGCGGCGGGTGAAGTGACCAAGGCCAAGGAAGCCACTTCCGATACCTGGATCACCACCAAAGTCAAAGCGGATCTCGTGACTGAAAAAGGCATTCCGGGTACCGACATCAAGGTCGAAACCAACAAGGGTGTGGTTTCCCTGTCTTCCACCACTGCTGTGACCGACTCGCAGAAAGAAGTCGCGGTCAACATTGCCAAGAAGATCAAAGGCGTGAAGGCGGTATCGGCTGACGGCCTGAAAGCCGAGTAAGCCTCGCGCTTCTGCCTGAACAGGGAGAAGGGCCGGCAGATGAGTCAGGGCACGCATCTGCTGTTTCCTTGAAGGTTCATGCGATGGCCACAGGGAGGTGGCCCCTTTCATAAACAAAACAGGCCCCGGCACAGTGTGTCGGGGCCTGTTTTGTCATGGGCGGAAAAACCGCCGGTCGACCCGTTCCCGGGCCGATTTGCCGCGGGTTTACTCGGCGTCCAGGTGCATGGGAGTAACGACCCGGCCATCGCTTTCGGCCTGGCCAAGGTTGGCGTCGATGAAGTACACCCGATCGTCGGTGAGCTGGCCCTTGTCCACCAGGAAGTCCTTGATGCTGCTGGCCCGTTCCTGGCCCAACTGGCGCAGCAGCACATCGCTGCCGCTCCAGAACGTGATCAGGCCTTCGCGCATTTTTGCGGTGCGTTCTTCCTTGCCCAGATCCTTCCATTCGGCCGGTGGCTGAGCCTTGAGGCGGGTGCGGTAGATGCCTTCGAGCAGCGGGCCCTTCTCGCCCTCCGGTACCTTGAGCAACGATGCCTGGGCTGGCACTTTGTCGCCGCGCCGCTGGAGCATCTTGTAGTAGTTGTACTGGTATTCCCGCTCCAGGCGCTGGTCGGCGATCAGCGGGCCGTCGCTGCTCTGCGCTGCGGTGCCTTCGATTTCCAGGCGCAGGGCCGGGCGTTCCTTGAGCGCATTGGACAGTTTGACCAACGCCGCTTCTGCGTCCTTGCTCAACTCGCTGGAGCCCGGGGCGAACGAGACACTGCCCAGGTCTTCCGAACCGCCGCCGGCCACCAGCCCGCCGATCAATTTGAATGGCGCCGCGGCCGCCTTCACGATCAGGTTGCGCAGGGTCTGCCAGACAATCGGCATGACGCTGAACTGCGGGTTATTGAGGTCGCCGGTCACTGGCAATTCGATAGAGATTTTGCCATCGACATCCTTGAGCAGGGCCACGGCCAGCTTCAGCGGCAGGCTCACGGCATCCGGGCTGTCGACCTTCTCCCCCAGTTCCAGCTGCTCGACCACCACTTTGTTCTCGGCCTTGAGCTGGCCCTTGGTGATCATGTAATGCAGGTCGAGGTTGAGCCGGCCCTTGCGGATCCGGTACCCGGCGAACTTGCCCGAGTAGGGAGTCAGGGTGGTCAGTTCGACGCGTTTGAAACTGGTGGCGATGTCCAGCGCGGCCATCGGATCGAAAGGGTTCACGCTGCCCTTGATGGTCACCGGAGCATAACGATCGACCTTGCCCTTGATGTCGACGGGGGCCGGTTTCGCCTGGCGACTGTCGATGGTGCCGATCTGGCCGTTGAGCTGCTGGATGGCCGTGGCGAAGTTGGGGGTCAGGCTGAAGTCGGCGAAGTTGGCCGAGCCATCGTTGATGGCGACCTGGCCAATGTGGATGCCCAGGGGCTTTTCCTTGCCGGCGGCCGGTTTGGCGGCGGTCTTGGGCGCGTTGCCGGCCGGTTGCGGAATCAGCAGGTCGTCGATGTTGGTGGTGCGGTCATCGTTGATCATGAAGCGCGCATAGGGCTGCAACAGGTTGACCTTGTTGATCGTCAGGCTGTCGCCGTGCTGGTAGTTGAGGCCTTCGAGCACCAGTTGCTGCCATTTCACGAAGTCGCGGGTTTTCAGGGTATCCAGGGTGTGCAACTGGTCTACCTGGGCGCGGCCGGTCACGCTGAACGCCAGGGGATCGACGTTTTTCAGGTCCACCGCGAGGTCGCTGCCGAGCATGCCGCTGCGCAGTTCCAGGCGAATGAACGGGCTGATGTAAGACTGCGCGACCCGCAGGTCGATGTCCTTGGTCTGCACCGCCAGCTTGGCGGTGATCGGCTGCAGGTTGACCACGCCGCTGGCGACGATCTTGCCCTGTTTGCCCAGCCCGGTGTCGAGCTTGAGGTTGAAAGGCGACTGGTTGAGGCTGTCGAAGTTTTGCACGTCGAGATTCAGCGGGCCGACCTCCAGGGCCACGGCTGGCTTGGCCTGGCGGTCCGCCAGGTGCACCTGGTAATTACGCAGTTGCACGTCCTTGAGCAGCACCTGCCAGGGTTTGCTCGGCGCCGGAGCGGGTGCTGGCGGTGGGGCATCGGCGGCTGCCGGCGCGGGCTTGGCGGCGGGTTTGGCTGGCTGGCTGGCGAACAGCTTCTGCCAGTCCAGCTGGCCGTCGGCTTCCAGGGCGGCCCAGGTTTCCAGTTTCTGGCTGCGGATCTTGCCGACCACCACTTGCTGCTTGGCCAGGTCGACCGAGGTTTCGCTGACGTCCAGGCGCTCCAGGCGGGCCAGTGGCCGGCCATCGGGGGCCTTGATGGCGAAGGGTGCGACGCTGACCGAGGCATCGCTGAGCAACAGCTCGGTTTCCTTGGCCAGGTTCAGCTTGTAGTGGGTATCCAGGTTCAGCACGCCGTCTTCGAGAACCAGCGGTACCGCGTCGCGGACATAGGGCCACCAGGCTTTCATCTGGCCGTTGGTGACTTTCAGGCGACCCTCGGAGGCGATCGGCGTCAGGCTGAAGTTACCGCTCCAGTCGAGCTGGCCACCCGCGGGGCCCATGGCGACCAGGGTCATGTCGGTGCTGTCGTCGGGCAGGGTGCTGAGGTTCTTCAGTTCAAGGTCGAGTTTGTCGTAGAGAAACTTGATCGGTTCGCTGGGGCGCTGGTCCTCGAAATGCACATAACCGTCGGCCAGCTTGATACGTTCGATCCGCAGCGGGAACGGCTTGGCGTCGGGGTCTTCCGGGGTGGGTTCGCCAGCCGGGATATTGAACAGGCCCAGCAGGTTGAGCTTGCCATCCTTGGCGAACAGGATCTCGGTCTTGGGTTTGTCCAGCTCGACATCGGCCAGGTGCAGCGCGCGGGTCCAGAGGCTGTCCAGTTGCAGGTTGGCGTAAAGGCGCTCGAAGGCCACTTGCTCCTTGCCTGGCTCACCGATGTTCAGGCCCCAGAGCGTCAACTCAAGGCTGAACGGGTTGAGTTCGATGCGCTGGATCTTTGCCGGCACCGTCGCGTAGTTGGCCAACTGTTGATTGGCCACCCGCAGGGCGATGCCCGGCAAAATCAGAAACCCCAACAGACTGTAAAGGGCGAGAGCGGTCAACAAGGCGCCGATAGCGCGGATCAATCCTTTGGACATGCGAGGCTTCATCTATCTGAATCGGAAGTGCGTTGGAGTATGGCACGCGTTTCCGGTTCCGAAACAATCCATGGATGTCGCTAACAGGATTGTTCAGATTCCTTCCCGGGAGTCAGAGATGCAGGATCAGGGTCTTGAGCGGCGGTTGCTGGTCCATGGACGGGAAGTCGCGACCGGGTGTCAGCACCTGCCATTCGCGTACCGGACGCCCGGCTTTTTCGGCGCAGCGCAGCACCTGTTCGCGCCAGTCGTCCATGGCGACTTTAGCCAGATTGTTGCAGCAGATCAGTACGCCATCTTCAGCCGTGGCCAGCAGGGCTGGCTTGAGCAGGCTCTGATAGTCGCGCAGCAGGTCGACCGTGCCGAAGGCACTCTTGGCCCAGGCCGGTGGATCGAGCAGCACCAGGTCGTACTGGCGCTGTTCCAGGCGCGGGTAGCTGGGCAGTTTCTGCCCGCGGCGCTGAGTGATGGGCAGGCCCGCCAGTTGGCGGATCGCCGGGAAGTAATCCGATTGCACGAATTGCATGCTCGGCAACTGCGGATTGAGCTGGCCGTTCTCACGGCCGACGGCCAGGTTGCCTTCGGCGAAGTCCAGGTTGCACACCTCGCTGGCACCGCCCGCCGCGGCGCTCAGGCCGACGCCGCAGGTATAGGCAAACAGGTTCAGCACGCTTTTGCCGGCGCTGTGGGCCTTGACCCAGCCGCGGGCGTTGCGCAGGTCGAGAAACAGTAGCGGGTCCTGGCCGGCGTGGCGACCGCGGACCCGGTAGTTCAACCCCCATTCGTGGCCGACCAGGTCGGCCAGCGCGGCGTCTTGCGCACGGTAAACCGGGTCTTCGCGGTCGATGCGCGAATTGCCGCGGGAGCGATCGTTGTAGACCAGCAGGGTTTCCAGGCCCAGCTGCTCATGGACCGTTTCGTGCAGTTGCAGCAGGGCTTCGCGTTCCAGCGTCTGGTGAAAACTCTGCACCAGAAGTTGCCGGCCGTAACGATCGATGGTCAGGCCCCCGACGCCTTCCTGGCTGCCATGGAACAGCCGATAGCAGTCGGTGCCTTGGTGATGCAGTTCGACGAGCAGATCCTGGCGATGATCGAGGGCGGCGCGCAGCGCCTGATTCAAGGAAGACATGCGGGCGCCTTGCGAATGATTGGGCGGGGCAGTCTACCAGTTTCCCCCAATCCTGTAGGAGCGGCCGGTCGACGCTCGATTGCCCGCGATCAACCAGCCGCAACGCCGCAATGCATCAGATGGACCGCGTTATCGTTAACGATTTATCGCGGGCAAGCCTCGCTCCTACAGGGTAAAGCGGGCTTAGCGTTCGATGGCCAGGGCCACGCCTTGCCCGCCGCCAATGCACAGGGTGGCGAGGCCTTTCTTGGCGTCGCGCTTGAGCATTTCGTGCAGCAGGGTCACCAGCACCCGGCAGCCTGAGGCGCCGATCGGGTGGCCGATGGCGATGGCGCCGCCGTTGACGTTGACCTTGCTCGCGTCCCAACCCAGCTCCTTGCCCACCGACAGCGCCTGGGCGGCGAAGGCTTCGTTGGCTTCGATCAGGTCCAATTGGTCCAGCGACCAGCCGGCCTTGTCCAGGCAGCGGCGGGTGGCCGACACGGGGCCGATGCCCATGATCGCCGGATCGACCCCGGCGTTGGCGTAGGCGGCGATTTTCGCCAGCACCGGCAGACCCAGGGCGCGGGCTTTTTCGGCGCTCATGAGGATCACCGCGGCGGCACCGTCGTTCAGCGACGAGGCGTTGCCGGCGGTGACTGTGCCGTCTTTCTTGAAGGCCGGCTTGAGCTTGCCCAGGGATTCGGCGGTGGTGCCGGCGCGCGGCTGCTCGTCGGTGGCGAAGGCCACGGGTTCGCCCTTGCGCTGGGGAATCAGGATCGGCGTGATCTCGTCGACGAAACGTCTGCCTTCGATGGCGGCCACGGCCTTCTGCTGCGAGGCGGCGGCAAAGGCGTCCTGGGCTTCGCGGCTGATGGCGTATTTGTCCACCAGGTTCTCGGCGGTGATGCCCATGTGGTAGTCGTTGAACGCATCCCACAGGCCGTCGCTGATCATGGTGTCGACGATCTGGCTGTGGCCCATGCGCAGGCCGGTGCGGGCGCCGGGCAGCACGTAGTTGGCCAGGCTCATGTTTTCCTGGCCGCCGGCGATGATCACCTCGGCATCGCCGCAGCGGATGGCCTGGGCGGCCAGGTGCAGGGCCTTGAGGCCCGAGCCGCAGACCTTGTTCAGGGTCATGGCGGGCACGGCGTGGGGCAGGCCGGCCTTGATCGCGGCCTGGCGGGCGGGGTTCTGCCCGGCGCCGGCGGTGAGCACCTGGCCCATGATCACTTCATCGACCTGGGCCGCGTCCAGGCCGGTCTGGGCCAGCAGTTGGCGGATGACCGCGGCGCCGAGGTCGACCGCGGAAACGTTCGCCAGCGAACCCTGGAAACTGCCGACCGCGGTGCGGGTGGCGGCAACGATTACGACGTCTTGCATGGCACGAATCCTCATGGTTATTGGCGGCATCGGTCGAGGGCCATTGGCAGCTGGCCGGTGCGCGAGCCATTGGAAAATCATGGTTGCATAGAAGGTCGCGACGCCGCCAATCGCGAACCGGCGGGTCGCGTTCTGTTCGCCCGGTCGGGTATTACAGGCCCATGCGCCGGCGTGCGCGATGCACCGAGGCGTTGCGTACTGCCCAGCGCAGCATCGGCGCGCTGCGATTGACGCTGGCGCGGATCAGTTGGCGTCGCAGCGGGCTCTGTTGGACGCCGAGCATCTCGCTGGCCCAGTCGGGCAACAGGTCGATGCCGGCCTGCATCATCAGCGAGCCGAAGGGCTTGGCCAGGCGGCTGGGAGCAGGGGCTGCCAGGAGCAGGCGCAAGACTTCATGGCTGCGTTCGTCGCAGAGCAGTTGTGGGCGCATGCGCGACAGGTAGTCCGCCACGGCCTGGCGCGAGCGCGGTACATCGCTGGCCCCGAGGCGCTCGGCGACCAGGGCGATTTCCGCGTAGTAACGGTCCTGGTCGGCGGGCGACAAGTGCGGGTTGTGGTAACGCAGGTGGGCGGTCAGGAAGCTGCTGACTTCGGCCACATGCACCCAGGTCAGCAACTGCGGGTCGCTGGCGGCGTAGGGCCGGCCATCCGGCGCGTGGCCGACGACCTGCAAGTGAATGGTGCGGACCTTGTCGATCAGCCATTCGGCATCCTGGCGGGAGCCGAAGGTGGTGCCGGAAATGAACTGCGCGGTACGCCGCAGGCGCCCGAGCATGTCTTCGCGAAAGTTCGAGTGATCCCAGACTCCGGCCAGGGCCAGCGGGTGCAGGGCTTGCAGCAGCAAGGCGCTGATGCCGCCAATCAGCATGCTGCTGAAATCGCCGTGCACCTGCCAACTGATCGAGTCTGGGCCGAACAGCCCCGGGTCGCCCTTGGGGTTCTCCAGGTCGAGCTGGCCGAGCGACAGGCCGGTCAGGCTCATGACTTGGGTTTCGATACGACTGCGAATGAATTCCATACCGCGTGCGGGTTCCTTGGTTGGGCGCCCGAGCCTCGCTTAGAGGTTCAGGCGCTTGTCGATCAGGCCCTCGACCACGCTCGGGTCGGCCAGGGTCGAGGTATCGCCCAGGCTGTCGAGCTCGTTGCAGGCGATCTTGCGCAGGATACGCCGCATGATCTTGCCTGAGCGGGTTTTTGGTAAGGCCGGGGCCCATTGGATCAGTTCCGGCTTGGCGAAGGAGCCGATCTCGCGGCTGACCAGGCCCAACAGTTCCTTCTTCAGTTCGTCGCTGGGTTCGACGCCGTTCATGGGGGTGACAAAGGCATAGATGCCCTGGCCCTTGAGATCATGGGGGTAGCCGACCACGGCGGCCTCGGCGATGGCGTCGTGCAGGACCAGTGCGCTTTCGACTTCGGCGGTGCCGATGCGATGCCCAGAGACGTTGATTACATCGTCGATGCGCCCGGTGATCCAGTAGTCGCCGTCTTCGTCGCGACGGGCGCCGTCGCCGGTGAAGTAATAGCCCGGGTAGGGTTTGAAATAGGTGTCGACCATGCGCTGCGGGTCGCCGTAGACGCTGCGGATCTGCGCCGGCCAGCTGGCCTTGATCGCCAGCACCCCGCTGCCGGCGCCGCTGATTTCCTTGCCGTGTTCGTCCAGCAGCACCGGTTGCACGCCGAACATCGGGCGAGTGGCGCAGCCCGGCTTGATCCGGCTGGCGCTGACCAGCGGGCTGAGCATGATGCCGCCGGTTTCGGTCTGCCACCAGGTGTCGACGATCGGGCAGCGCTGCTCGCCGACGGCATTGAAGTACCACTCCCAGGCTTCCGGGTTGATCGGCTCGCCAACGCTGCCCAGCAAGCGCAGGCTGCTGCGCGAGGTCTGCTGCAGCGGCCCGGGGCCTTCGCGCATCAGGGCGCGCAAGGCGGTGGGCGCCGTGTAGAAGATATTCACCCGATGCTTGTCGATGACCTCCCAGAAGCGCGAGCTGCTCGGGTAGCTGGGCACGCCCTCGAAGATCAGGGTGGTCGCGCCGTTGGCCAGCGGGCCGTAGACGATATAGCTGTGGCCGGTGACCCAGCCGACATCAGCGGTGCACCAGAAGACTTCGCCGTCGCGGTAGTCCAATACGTATTTGAAAGTCATCGCCGCTTGCAGCAGGTAACCGCCGGTGGTGTGCAGCACACCTTTGGGTTTGCCGGTACTGCCGGAGGTATAGAGGATGAACAGCGGGTCCTCGGCATCCATCGGCTGTGGCGGGCAGTCGTCTTCGACCCCGCGCAGGGTCTGGTGGTACCAGAGGTCGCGGCCTTCGATCCAGTTCACCGGGTTCTGGCTGCGCTCGACCACCAGTACCGTGCTGACGTCCGGGCAGCTCAGCAGGGCTTTGTCGACGTTGTTTTTCAAGGGTACGAATTTGCCGCCGCGCACGCCTTCGTCGGCGGTGATCACCGTGCGGCAGTCGGCATCGAGAATGCGGTCGCGTAGCGCGTCCGGGGAGAAACCGCCGAAGACCACCGAATGCACAGCGCCGATGCGGGTGCAGGCGAGCATGGCGTAGGCCGCCTCGGGAATCATCGGCATGTAGATGCACACCCGGTCGCCTTTCTTCACGCCGCGACTTTTCAGGACATTGGCCAGGCGACAGACGTAATGGTGGAGTTTCTTGTAGGTGATTTGCAGGGATTCGGCAGGGTCGTCGCCCTCCCAGATGATCGCTACCTGATCGCCGCGTTTTTCCAGATGCCGATCGATGCAGTTGTAACTGACGTTCAACTGGCCGCCGGCGAACCAGGTGGCGGCGCCGGTCTTCAGGTCATAACGCTGCACGGTTTGCCAGGGGGCGCTCCAGTCGAGAAAGCGTGTGGCCTGCTCGGCCCAGAACGTGCTGGGGTGCTCGATGGATTCGCGGTAAAGCCGCTGATAGTCGTCTTGACTCAGTTGCGCAGCCCGGCGGACGGCATCGGCTTTGGGGAACGTGCTGATATCGAACATGACGGTTCCTTATTCTTGTTTTCGCGACAAGTAATAAAGATGCGCCTTGCTGGGGAGGGGTTCAAGGGGGGGCGGTCGCGGGCGACCGATCGCGAGCAAGCGTGCTCCTGTAGGAGCGAGCTTGCTCGCGAAGCGTGTTTCAGCTCGTGATCAACCGCGATGGCGACCGCGGAAGTAGTTGATCAGGCCCTGGGTCGAAGCATCTTCGGCCGGAGTTTCCTCGCTGCCGACCAGGCGGTTGTAGACGCCCTTGCCCAGTTCCTTGCCCAGCTCCACGCCCCATTGGTCGAAGGCGTTGATGCCCCAGATCACGCTCTGCACGAACACCTTGTGTTCGTACATGGCCACCAGCGCGCCCAGGCGGCGCGGGCTGATGCGCTCGACCACCAGGGTGTTGCTCGGGCGGTTGCCGGGGATCACCTTGTGCGGCGCCAGCTTCTGCACTTCGGCTTCGCTCAGGCCTTTTTCACGCAGCTCGGTTTCGGCTTCGGCGCGGGTCTTGCCGAGCATCAGCGCCTGGCTTTGCGACAGGCAGTTGGCATACAGCCACTGATGGTGGTCGGCGACCGGGTTGAAGCTGACGATCGGCACGATGAAGTCCGCCGGGATCAGTTGAGTGCCCTGGTGCAGCAACTGGTGGTACGCGTGCTGGCCGTTGCAACCCACGCCGCCCCAGATCACCGGGCCGGTATCGGTGGAAACCAGCGTGCCGTCCTGGCGCACGCTCTTGCCATTGGATTCCATGTCCAGTTGCTGCAAGTGCTTGGTGATGTTGCGCAGGTAGTGGTCGTACGGCAGGATCGCGTGGCTTTGCGCGCCCCAGAAGTTGCCGTACCACACGCCCAGCAGCGCCAGCAGGACCGGCATGTTCTGCTCGAACGGCGCGGTCTGGAAATGCTGGTCCATGGTGTAGGCGCCGGACAGCAGTTCCTTGAAGTTGGACATGCCGATGGCCAGGGCGATCGGCAGGCCGATGGCCGACCACAGTGAGTAGCGCCCGCCGACCCAGTCCCACATCGGGAAGATGTTCTCTTCGCGGATCCCGAAGGCCACGGCGGCGGCGTTGTTGCTCGATACCGCGATGAAGTGGCGATACAGCTCAGCCTCGGAGCCGCCCTGGGCCAGATACCAGGCGCGTGCGGCCTGGGCGTTCTTCAGGGTTTCCAGGGTGTTGAAGGACTTCGACGAAACGATGAACAGC
This sequence comes from Pseudomonas chlororaphis, assembly GCF_001921865.1. Taxonomy (GTDB): domain Bacteria; phylum Pseudomonadota; class Gammaproteobacteria; order Pseudomonadales; family Pseudomonadaceae; genus Aquipseudomonas; species Aquipseudomonas chlororaphis_D. The sequence continues at coordinate 449,924 of NZ_MSCT01000020.1, read as the reverse complement.
GTGGTTTCGGCGCGGATCTTCGACGACAGTTCGTGGAATTCGCTGCCGTCGATATTGGCCAGGTAATGGCAGCGAACGCCTTTCTGGGCATAAGACAGCAGGGCTTCGGACACCAGCTCAGGGCCGAGGAACGAGCCGCCGATGCCAATGTTCACCACGTCGGTGATCGGCTTCTCGGTGTAGCCGCGCCACAGGCCGTCATGGATGCGCCCGACCAGCTCGGTGATCTGATTCAGCACCTTGTGCACTTCCGGCATCACGTTGACGCCGTTGACCGACAGCTTGTCGCCCACCGGACGGCGCAGGGCGGTGTGCAGGGCCGGGCGGCCCTCGGAAGAGTTGACCAACTCGCCGGCGAACAACGCCTTGATCGCCTCCTGCAGGCCGGCTTCGTTGGCCAGGCCCACCAGCAGGTTGCGGGTTTCGGAGGTGATCAGGTTCTTCGAGTAATCGAGAAAAAGCCCGCAGCCGCTGAGGCTGAATTGATGAAAGCGTTGCGGGTCGGCAGTGAAGGCCTCGCGCATGCTGAAATCCTGCATGGCTTGGCGGTGGTCATTCAACGCTTGCCAGGCGGGCAGAGCGGTAACGTCGTGAGGAGTGCGGTAGTACGCCATCGCTGCGGTTTTCCTTTTACTTGAACTGCCTGTTGGACACTGAAAAGCCCGGAACGTCCTGCTCGAAGGATAACGTTCGGTCAAGCTGCGCTGACACGATTAAGCACGCAGGGCGTTTACAGTAACTCTCGCGTGCTGATCTGTCTTGGCTTTGTCTGACCTGTGGCCGGTACTTTTTTATATTGGCGCCTCGGAACCGCGTACGCGATCGAAACTGCACAGGGAGAAATGACTGTGCCGCAGGGCCCGCAGCATGGCTGCAGGCCCCGGGCGGCGGCAGTTTGCCCGAAGGTTGGACTTCGGGCAATCGGCCTTTGGGGGCTAGGCGTCGAGGTCCAGATGCAGGTTGTCGATCAGACGGGTAGCGCCCAGATACGCAGCCGCCAGGATCACCAGGTCGCGGTCGCCCGCGGTGGCCGGGCGCAAGGTCAGGGCATGCCGGACTTCCAGGTAGTCCGGACGGAAACCGGCCGCTTCGAGTGCCTGTTTCTGCGTGCCCAGTAGCTGTGCATAGTCGCGTTCACCCCGGCCGATGGCTTGGGCGATATGGCTCAGGCTGCTATAGAGGGCGGGGGCGATGGCACGCTGTTCGTCGCTCAGGTAGCCGTTGCGCGAAGACAGCGCGAGACCGTCGTCGGCGCGTACGGTAGGTTCGCCGATGATCTGGATCGGCATGTTCAGGTCATGCACCAGAGCGCGGATCACCGCCAGTTGCTGGAAGTCTTTCTGACCGAAGACCGCGAGGTCCGGCTGCACCATGTTGAACAGTTTGCTGACCACCGTGGCCACGCCTTCGAAATGCCCGGGACGGCTGGCGCCGCACAGGCCTTCGGAGAGTTGCGGCACGCTGACGCGGGTCTGGCCGGCCATGCCGTCGGGGTACATCTCTTCGACGGTCGGGGCGAACAGCAGATGGCAACCGGCCTGCAGGAGTTTTTCCTGGTCGGCGGCGAGGGTTCGCGGGTACTTGTCGAGGTCTTCGCCGGCGCCGAACTGTAGCGGGTTGACGAAAATGCTTGCGACTACGAAATCCACGCGTTGGGCGGCCTTGGTCACCAGGGCGGCATGGCCGCTATGCAGGTTGCCCATGGTCGGCACGAAGCCGATGCGCTTGCCCTCGCTGCGGGCACGAGCCACGGCGGCCCGCAGTTCGCGGACGGTTTTTACGGTATTCATGCAGAGAACCCGTGTTCGGCGCCAGGGAAGGTCACGGCCTTGACCTCGTTGACGTAGGCGCTCAGGGCTGCCTGGATGTTGTCCTGGCCGGCCATGAAGTTCTTCACGAACTTCGGCGCCCGCCCGGTCAGGGACAGGCCCAGCATGTCGTGCAAGACCAGCACCTGGCCGTCGGTAGCGCTGCCGGCGCCGATGCCGATTACCGGGATCTTCACCGCCTGGGTGATTTCCGCCGCCAGCTCGCTCGGGACGCATTCGAGCAGCAGCATCGCCACGCCGGCCTGTTCCAGGGCAATGGCGTCGGCGCGCATCTGCCGGGCCTGGTTCTCGTTGCGCCCCTGGACCTTGTAGCCGCCGAGGATGTTCACCGCTTGCGGGGTCAGGCCCATGTGGGCGCAGACCGGAACGCCGCGCTCGGCCAGCAGGCGGATGGATTCGGCCAGCCAGACCGCGCCTTCGACCTTGATCATGTGCGCGCCGGCCTGCATCAACTGGGCGCTGTTGTTCAACGCCTGTTCGGTCGTCGCGTAGGCCATGAACGGCAGGTCGGCGAGGATCAGCGCGCCACTGTTACCGCGCTTGACCGCGGCGACGTGGTAAGCCATCTCGGCGGTGGTGACCGGCAGGGTGCTGTCGTGCCCTTGCAAGACCATGCCGAGGGAGTCGCCCACCAGCAATACTTCGACGCCGGCCTGGCAACAGGTGTGGGCGAAGGTCGCGTCATAGCAGGTCAGCATGGTGATCTTTTCACCTTTCTGCTTGAGGCTTTGCAGGGTGGTCAGGGTAATGTCTGGCATGAAAAAAGATCCTCATTCAGGCGCTCTGGAAACTACTGCGAGTAACGCGCGTGATTCTTTGTGGTCTCAGGCGCACGCTCTGTGGTCGTGCTTATAAGGCCTGGATTGCGCCCTTTAGTGCCGTGTTGGCGGCAACGGGACGCCTATAGTCGTGAGGAGAACTCGGGAAGTCAATTGCATGTGTTACCGCATTGTTACGGCGTGAGTGTTACCGCCGTAACTGATGCGTTTCAGCAGTCAGGCCAGACGTTCCAGGCCGACAAATGGGCAGGCGGCGAGCAGGTCGCGCAGGTGGCGGCCGTCGGCCAGTTGCAGGTCGGGGGGGGCCAGTTCGGCGAGGGGATAGAGGACAAAGGCCCGGGCCTGCATGTGGTAATGCGGAACCTTGAGCCGCGGTTCGTCGATCAACCGATCGCCGAACAGCAGGATATCCAGGTCCAGCGTGCGCGGGCCCCAGCGCTCGAGACGCTCGCGGCCCTGGCCGTTCTCGATGGCTTGCAGGGCATCCAGCAGGTCGAGAGGCGCAAGGCTACTGTCCAGCGCGGCCACGGCGTTGGTGTAGCGCGGTTGGCCGGGCAACAGAGAGTCGCTTTGATAGAAGGCCGAGACGCCTGCCAATTGGCTGTGCGGCAACTGCGCGAGCGCGTCGACCGCGTTGCGCAATTGCTCTGCCGGGGCCGCCAGGTTGCTGCCCATGCCGATGTAGATACGTTCCATCGGCTTATTCGTCGGACTCGCTCGTGGCCCGCTTGCGCTTGGCGCCGCTGCTGCGACGACGCTTGCGCGGCCCGGTACCGGCTTCGTCCTTGCCGCTGAGATCGCGGATCATGTCGCGGCGCCCGGCGTCGTTGGCGTCCTGGTAATCGGTCCACCATTCGCCCAGGCCGTCGGTCTGCTCGCCGGCGCTTTCGCGCAACAACAGGAAGTCATAACCGGCGCGGAACCGCGGGTTGTCCAACAACTGGTCGGCGCGCTTGCCGCTGCGGCGCGGCAGGCGTTCCTGCATGTCCCAGATTTCGCGGATCGGCATGGTGAAGCGTTTTGGAATGGCGATGCGCTGGCACTGTTCGCTGATCAGCTCGTGAGCCGCTTCCTGCATGGCCGGAATCGGTGGCATGCCGCGTTCCTGAAGGCGCAGCACGCGCGCCGGGAGGGCAGGCCACAACAGCGCGGCGAACAGGAAGGCCGGGGTGACCGGTTTGTTCTGCTTGATGCGCAGGTCGGTATTGACCAAGGCTTCGCTGATCAGCGTATGGGTGTAGGTCGGGTTGTACTCCAGGGCCTCGGCGCTGGCCGGGAACAACGGGTCGAACAGTTGCAGGTCGACCAGCATCTCGAACGTGTCGGCGGCATGCCCGGAGAGGAACAGCTTGAGTACCTCCTCGAACAGGCGCGCCGAGGGGATTTCCCGCAGCATGGGGGCCAGGTCGCGGATCGGCGCGGCGGTGTGTTTCTCGATGCCGAAATCCAGTTTGGCGGCAAAGCGCACGGCCCGCAGCATGCGCACCGGATCTTCCTGATAGCGCTGACGCGGATCGCCGATCAGGCGGATCAGGTGATTACGGATGTCGTGCACGCCATTGGCGTAGTCGAGGATGCGCTCGCTGACCGGATCGTAATACAGGGCATTGATGGTGAAATCGCGGCGCTGAGCGTCCTCTTCGAGGGTGCCGTAGACGTTGTCGCGCAGGATGCGCCCGCTTTCGTTGCGCGAAGACTGGTTGCTGTCTTCCTCGTCATCGTTTTGCGGGTGATTGGCGCGGAAGGTCGCGACCTCGATGATTTCCCGGCCGAAGTGGATATGCACCAGCTTGAACCGGCGGCCGATGATCCGCGCGTTGCGGAATTCGGCTCGCACCTGCTCCGGCGTGGCGCTAGTGGCGACGTCGAAATCCTTGGGAGTGATATTGAGCAACATGTCGCGCACGCAACCGCCGACCAGGTAAGCCTGGTAACCGGCGTTCTGCAGGCGTTCGACGATGTTCACCGCATAACGGCTGAACTGGGCGCGTTGCAGCGAATGTTGGCTGCTGTTGAGCACTTCAGGCGTGCTGCGTTTGTGTTGCGTACGACGCAAGGGAGAACGGAATGACTGGAACAACTTCTTCAGCATGGGATGCACTGTTTGAAGGAATGTTCGGCCATAACGAAGAATGACCGCATGATGGCCGGGGATTCTAGCATTTAGTCGGGGGATGGTGTAGGAGGCTGCGGCGAGTCGTGCGCGGCGCTTTGGAACGCGGGTTTGCCGGGTAAAACCGTAATCGCGGAAACCACAAGGGGAGCCGAAGCTCCCCCAGAAGTAGTTGCGTGCTCTATTTTTATTATTGGTTTCGGGCTTCTTGTTTTTGTTTAACGCCCTTGTCACCTGGTTAACCCAGAATGACCCTCCCAATCGGGAGCCAAGAGCAAACGGATTGCTTTGGTCGCTGTGCTGTGATGATCGACGATCCAACCAGTTCAGGCTCTGCCTTAGGGCAGTTTTTGTTGTTCTCGGCCTGGTTGTGGGGCAAGCCCCAATGACAACGCCTCTCCAAAAGAATCAGTTAGCTGCGCCTCCGCCGTGTTGTTTTTATTGTGCGTGAGTCGATTCGTCTTATTTTTATTGTCTTGTGCATTGCTTGTTATTGTTCTTGTACCAGAGATATAGCAGGTGCCGTGCCAACTTTTGCGAAGCCCAGTAAAACAAGGGGTTAGGCGCGACAATGAGGTTTTGGCAGGCGAAAAAAAGCCGGGGTTTCGTTACCTTTAGCCCCGGCTTTTGTTACGTGAAATGACTGAGGTAACAGTTTTTTCACAACTTCGCGTGTTACCCACGCAGGTTTTCAGCTTTCGCTAGCCACACCGGTCTTGCGCCGCGGGATGCCCAGGCGCTGGCGACGTTCCCACAGGCATTTGCGGCTGACGCCCAGTTTGCGTGCCAGCTCCGTCTCGGTCATGTGGTCCTGGTGCTCGAGAACGAAATGCTGGAAATAATCCTCCAGCGACAGATCTTCGGTCGGCTCATGGCTGGTGTTGTTGCCATTGGCGGCCTGAGGCGTCAGGTTGGTGAATTCGTCGTCTTCCAGATCGCTCAGTTCGATATCGATACCCAGCAGTTCCGCAGAGATTTCCGGGCTTTCGCACAGGATGACCGAGCGCTCGACGGCGTTCTCCAGCTCGCGGACGTTGCCCGGCCAGGAGTAGTGGCGAATGGCTTGTTCGGCGTCCGGGGCGAACTTCAGGTCCGTGCGACCCACGCGCGCGCTCTGACGGGCGAGAAAGGCATTGGCGATTTCGTTGACGTCGGCGCCGCGCTCGCGCAGGGCTGGCAGTTTCAGGGCAATCACGTGCAGGCGGTAATAAAGGTCTTCACGGAACTGGCCAATCTTGGCCAGGCTCTTGAGATCGCGGTGGGTCGCGGCGATCAGGCGTACGTCGACTTTCTGCGATTGCACCGAGCCGACCCGGCGGATTTCGCCTTCCTGCAGAACGCGCAGCAGGCGGGCCTGTGCTTCAAGGGGCAATTCGCCAATTTCGTCGAGGAACAAGGTGCCGCCGTCCGCCGCCTCCACCAGGCCGGCACGCCCGGCGCTGGCACCGGTAAAGGCGCCTTTTTCGTGGCCGAACAATTCGGACTCGATCAGGGTTTCCGGAATGGCCGCGCAGTTCACCGAGATCATCGGCGCCTTGGCGCGCCGGGACAGGTTGTGCAGGGCCCGGGCCACCAGTTCCTTGCCGGTACCGGACTCGCCCTGGATCAGTACATTGGAGTCCGTCGGGGCCACCTTGCGGATCTTGCTGTACAGATCCTGCATCGGCGGGCAGGAGCCAATGATGCCGATTTCGCCGTTGCTGTTGTTGGCGCCCACCTTGTCCGCGCCATTGCCGGCCTTGGTGGTCGGGCGCTCGGCCGGGCTGCTCTGCGCGGTCTGGCGATCGCGCAGGATGCGTGCCACGGCCTGGAGCATTTCGTCGTGGTCGAAAGGCTTGGCGATGTAGTCCACCGCGCCCATCTTCATCGAGTCGACCGCCGAGCGCAGGCTGGCGTAGCTGGTCATGATCAGCACCGGAGTACCCTGGCCGAGCTTGATCAGCTCCGTGCCGGGGGCGCCCGGCAGGCGCAGGTCGCTGACGATCAGGTCGAACGTGGGAATGCTGAAACGCTCTTGTGCTTCTTGCACGGAACCGGCTTCGCTGACCTGGTACTGGTTGCGTTCCAGCAGGCGGCGCAAGGCGGAGCGGATAATTGTTTCGTCTTCGACGATCAAAATGTGCGGCATTGATTCAGTTCTCTCGACGGTCTCAGTTCACAGCGGACGTCGCTTCGACATGACGCGGTAAGGTCACCCGGATGCGGGTGCCGCGTTGGCTTTCGGTGTCAGCCGGGCTGTCGATGGTGATTTGTCCATAATGCTCTTCAACGATGGAATAGACCAGTGCAAGGCCCAGTCCGGTACCTTCGCCAGGATCCTTGGTGGTGAAGAAGGGTTCGAACAACCGGTCCATGATGTTCTTCGGAATACCGCTGCCTTCGTCTTCGACGATCAGGTCGATCGTGTGTTCGCCGGCTTCGCTCTTGACCCGTACCGCGCTGCCCGCCGGGGAGGCGTCGCGGGCATTGGACAGCAGGTTGATCAGCACCTGGGCGAGCCGCTGCGGATCGCCGTCGACCCAGTGGTCCGGGTCGCACAGGTTGAAGAACTGCACTTCGAAATTGCGCCGGTTCAGCGCCAGCAGACCAATGGCATCCTGCGCCACCTCGGCCAGGCATACGGCCTCGTCGTTGTGCTGATGGCTGCCGGCGTGGGCGAAGCTCATCAGCGACTGGACGATGCGTGACACCCGCTTGGTCTGTTCCAGGATCTGGCCGCTGATTTCGGTGAGTTCGCCGTCCTCCTCGCGCTCTTCGCGCAGGTTCTGCGCCAGGCAGGCGATACCGGTGATCGGGTTGCCGATTTCGTGGGCTACGCCGGCCGCCAGGCGGCCGATGCTGGCCAGGCGCTCGGAGTGCACCAGTTTGTCTTCGAGTGTCTGGGTTTCGGTCAGGTCTTCGACCAGTAGCACCAGACCGCTGTTGCCCGGGGCCAGGGGTTCGTCGATGGCGGCCTTGTGCAGGTTCAGCCAGCGGGTCTGGCCGTCGAGGGCCAGGTGCTGTTTATGCAGGTGCTCGTCGGGAATGTTGATGAAGCCTTGGAGCAGCTCTTTCCAGGGATCGGCGATGGTGCTCAGGCGCGACCCGACCACATGTTGCGCCGGAATGCTGGTCAGTTCCTCCATGGCTTTGTTCCACATCAGGATTTCCTGATCCTTGGCCAGGGAGCAGACACCCATCGGCAGTTCCTGCAGGGTCTGGCGGTGATATCGGCGCAAGGCGTCGAGTTCGGCGGCCAGGCCGGTCAGGCGCGAGTGGTAGTCCTCAAGACGACTTTCGATGAAGTGGATGTCTTCGGTTACATAGTTTTCGCCGCCTGCCTTATAGGGCAGGAAGGTTTCCACCATGTCCTGGGCCACGCTGGGGCCCATCAGGCCGGACAAATTAGCCTCGATCCGGTCGCGCAAGCGGCGCAGGGCATAAGGCCGGCGTTCGTCGAACGGCAGGTACAGATCGCGCAGCGCCTGCTCGACTTCTTTCTGCGCCGCCTTGGCGCCCAGGGGCTTGGCCAGTTGGGTGGCGAACTCCTGGGGCGAGGCGGCATGCAATTCCCGGCGTTGCGGCCGACGCACGTTGTCCACCGCACAGGCTTCGGCGGCGCTGGCTTCTTCGGCGCTGGCGTTGGTGAACAGCGAGATCAGAGTGAACATCAGGACGTTGGCGGCCAGGGACGCGATGGCTGCCATGTGCCAGCTGGTGTCGTCCAGGACGTAGATCATGTTCAGCAGCGGTATATAGAAGCCCTGCAGATTGCCGACCAATGGCAGCAACATGGTCACCAGCCAGACCAGCGTGCCGGCCAGCAGCCCGGCGATGAAGCCGCGGCGGTTGGCGGTCGGCCAGTACAGTACCGAGAGCACGCCGGGGAGGAATTGCAGGGTTGCGACAAAGGCCACGATGCCGAGGTTGGCCAGGTCCTGTTCGGCCCCCAGCAACAGGTAAAAGGCATAGCCGGCCATGATGATCGCTACGATCAGCGCACGGCGGGTCCATTTCAGCCAGCGGTAGATGTTGCCTTCGGCCGGAGGCTGATACAGCGGCAGTACCAGGTGGTTGAGGGCCATCCCCGACAGCGCCAGGGTGGTGACGATGATCAGGCCGCTGGCGGCGGAAAGCCCGCCGACGTAGGCCATCAGGGCCAGGGCCGGCTTATTGGCGGCGATCCCGATGCCGAGGGTGAAATATTCGGGGTTGGTGGTGGCGCCCAGCTTCAGGCCCGCCCAGAGAATCAACGGCACCGCCAGGCTCATCAGCAACAGGAACAGCGGCAGCCCCCAGCTGGCGCTGACCAGCGAGCGCGGGTTGAGGTTTTCGGTGAAGGTCATGTGGTACATGTGCGGCATCACGATCGCCGAGGCGAAGAACACCAGCAGCAAGGTACGCCACGGTCCTTCCTGCAGTGGCGTATGCAGGGCCGCGAGGGCGGTCTGGTTTTGCAGCAGCCAGAGCTCCAGCTGTTGTGGGCCGTCGAAGACGCCGTACAGGGCGTAGAGGCCGACGCCGCCGATGGCGATCAGTTTGATCACCGACTCGAAGGCGATGGCGAACACCAGGCCTTCGTGCTTCTCCCGGGTAGCGATATGCCGGGAGCCGAAGAAGATGGTGAACAGGGTGATCAGCGCGCAGAAACTCAGGGCCACCCGATGTTGTACCGGTTCGCGGGTGAGGATGCCGATGGAGTCCGCCACCGCCTGGATCTGCAAGGCCAGCAGCGGCAGCACGCCGAACAGCATGATGACCGTGGTCAGCGCGCCGGCCCAGGTGCTGCGAAAGCGGAAGGCGAACAGGTCGGCCAGCGACGACAGTTGGTAGGTCCGGGTGATTTTCAGGATCGGGTACAGCAGCACCGGGGCCAGCAGGAAGGCGCCGGAAACCCCGAGGTAACTGGAAAGAAAACCGTAGCCGTACTGATAGGCCAGGCCGACCGTGCCATAAAACGCCCAAGCGCTGGCGTAGACCCCCAGCGACAGGGTGTAGGTCAGCGGGTGGCGGATGATCGAGCGCGGAATCATGCCGCGTTCACTGATCCAGGCCACCCCGAACAGCACCAGCAGGTATGCGGCACTGATCAGGATCATCTGGGTCAGGCTAAAGCTCATCGGCATCTTTTTGGCTCTGCAGGATGAAGGTCACGACGATCAGGATCAGCCAGAGCAGATACGGGCGATACCAGGCGCCCGTAGCGTCGATCCACCAATCCATGATGGCGGGGGAGAACAGATAGATCCCCACTACCAGGAGCAGGACCAAGCGATAGATGTACATCTCGGTCTCTCTTTATTGTGTGCGTGCCCGAAAACGTGCGGCGATGGTAACGGATGGGCGCCAACCTGCAAGGGGCGTCAGTGTATTTGCGCTTCGGGCATGCTCAATGTCCGTGGGATCAGTAAAGCATCCCAGTGTTCGATGCCCCAACGCAGCACTTCCTGCGGGCTGGCGTGGAGCAGGGCGCTGTCGGTCTTCTGTCCGAGGGCGCGCAGGGCCCGCAGTAACAGAGGGGTGGCCTGGTCAGCGGCCAAGGGCGGGGAACGGTAGGATTTTCCCAGTTTGTGCCCGTCGGGCTGAGTGATCAGCGGTACGTGTAGATAGCGCGGTTGCGGCAGGCCGAGCAGCTCCTGCAGGTACAGCTGGCGCGGTGTGGAGTCGAGCAGGTCGGCGCCGCGCACGATATCGGTCACGCCTTGCCAGGCATCGTCGAGTACCACCGCCAGTTGATAGGCATACAGACCATCGCGGCGACGGATCACGAAGTCGCCGACATCCCGACCCAGGTGCTGACGGAACTCGCCCTGGACCCGATCGGTGAAGCGATAGTCCAGCTCCGGCACGCGCAAGCGGATGGCCGCATCCTCCTGAGGGTGGCCGGCATTGCGGCACAAGCCCGGATAAATGCCGTGATAGGGCTCCAGCTGTTTGCGCGAGCAGGTGCAGGCGTAGGCCAGGCCCTGGCTGAACAGGCGGTTGAGAACTTCGGCGTAGGCCGCGTGCCGATCGCTCTGGCGGACCATCTCGCCGTCCCACTCGAAGCCGTAGCTTTCCAGCGCCTTGAGGATCGCAGCCTGGGCGCCGGGTTCTTCCCTGGGCGGATCGAGGTCTTCCATACGCACCAGCCAGCGGCCGCCGACGGCACGGGCATCGAGATAGGAAGCCAGGGCGGCGACCAGCGAGCCGAAATGCAAGTGTCCGCTGGGGGTTGGGGCGAAACGCCCGATGTAGGACGAGCTAGGGGAGGCGGTCATGGCGAGGAGATTACTGGGTCTGGTCTTGTAGGCGCGAGCTTGCTCGCGATCGCGTTCTTGAAATCGTCATCGCGAGCAAGCTTCGCTTCTACAGGGATGAGGCGTCAGAAACAAAAACGGAGCGTTCGCACGCTCCGTTCTTCGTTCAGGCCAGCTATTACTTGCCGACTTGCTTTTCCTTGATTTCCGCCAGGGTCTTGCAGTCTACGCACATGTCGGCAGTAGGGCGGGCTTCCAGGCGGCGAATACCGATCTCGACGCCGCAGGATTCGCACCAGCCGTATTCTTCGTCTTCGATCAGTTGCAGCGTCTTGTCGATCTTCTTGATCAGTTTGCGCTCGCGATCACGGGCACGCAGTTCAAGGCTGAATTCTTCTTCCTGGCTGGCACGGTCGGCCGGGTCGGGGAAGTTGGCTGCTTCGTCTTTCATGTGATCAACAGTGCGGTCGACTTCCTGCATCAAGTCCTGTTTCCACTTGTTCAGGATCTTGGTGAAGTGCTCGCGCATGGGCTTGCCCATGTACTCTTCGCCCGCGGATTCAACATAAGGCTCGAAGCCGCTGATCGATTGATTCTGTTGCTTTGCTTGGGTGGGCATGAAATGGACCGCCTCTACTCATGTAATCCATTGCGCAGGATTGCTCCATCACCGGCACATGCCGGCCCTGCGACTGCAAGCGGGCGAACTTACCAGATCAAATCGGGCGGCGCTACTCCCGGTTGTCGAGCCCGCGTCCGGCGCTGCTCGCAAAGGTCGATGCCGCCTGGCCTGGTCAGTTTGGGGGCCTGGTCAATTAATGATTTTAGCCAAGCCTGGGCCGGGTGCCGTTCTTCTTTGAACGAACAGGAGGGTCGGGCTTGAGGGCTTTGGGCTCTCTCTTGTCCGCGGGGTTGGGTAGAATCGGTTTTTTGCTCACTTCAATGAAGGAAGGCTAATGGCTCAGCCCTACAGTGCGCGCAGCCGCGCTATCGAACCTTTCCATGTGATGGCCCTGCTGGCCCGTGCCAATGAGCTGCAAGCCGCCGGGCACGATGTGATTCACCTGGAAATCGGTGAACCGGATTTCACCACGGCTGAGCCGATCATCAAGGCCGGTCAGGCCGCGCTGGCTGCGGGCAAGACCCGCTACACCGCCGCGCGGGGGATTCCCGAGCTGCGCACGGCCATTGCCGGCTTCTATAAGCAGCGCTACGGGCTGGAGGTCGACCCCGAGCGCATCATGATCACTCCCGGCGGTTCCGGGGCATTGCTGCTGGCCAGCAGCTTGCTGGTCGATCCAGGCAAGCACTGGTTGCTGGCTGACCCGGGTTATCCCTGCAACCGGCATTTCCTGCGGCTGGTGGAAGGCGCGGCGCAATTGGTGCCGGTCGGGCCGGACGTGCGGTATCAACTGACCCCAGACCTGGTGGAGCGTTATTGGGACCAGGACAGCGTCGGTGCCCTGGTGGCGTCGCCGGCCAACCCTACCGGCACCTTGCTGACCCGCGACGAGCTGGCCGGACTGTCGACGGCGGTGAAGGCGCGTAACGGGCACCTGGTGGTGGACGAGATCTACCACGGCCTGACTTACGGCAGTGATGCCGCCAGTGTTCTGGAGGTCGATGACAGTGCCTTTGTCCTCAACAGCTTCTCCAAGTATTTCGGCATGACCGGCTGGCGCCTGGGTTGGCTGGTGGCGCCGCAGGCGGCGGTCGGCGAGCTGGAGAAGCTGGCGCAGAACCTCTACATCAGTGCCCCGAGCATGGCGCAATACGCTGCGCTGGCCTGCTTCGAGCCGCAGACCATCAGCATTCTCGAGGAGCGTCGCAACGAATTTCAGCGTCGTCGCGACTTCCTCCTGCCCGCCCTGCGCGAGCTGGGGTTCGGCATCGCGGTCGAGCCGGAAGGGGCGTTCTATCTGTATGCGGACATCAGTGCCTTTGGCGGCGATGCCTTTGCCTTCTGCCGACACTTCCTTGAAAACGAGCACATCGCTTTCACTCCGGGGCTGGACTTCGGTCGCCATCAGGCCGGCCACCATGTGCGGTTTGCCTACACCCAGAGCTTGCCGCGCCTGCAGGAAGCGGTGGAGCGAATTGCCCGTGGCTTGCGGAGTTGGCAAGGCTGATGCGTTTTCATCCTCCCCTCGAAGAAGGTCGCCTGCTACGGCGCTACAAGCGGTTTCTCGCTGATATCGAGACCCGCGACGGCGAGTTGCTGACCATTCACTGCCCCAACACCGGCTCCATGTTCAATTGCATGGTCGAAGGCGGGCAGGTCTGGTTCAGCCGCTCCAATGACCCCAAGCGCAAGTTGCCCGGGACCTGGGAAATCAGCGAGACGCCCCAGGGGCGGCTGGCCTGCGTCAACACCGCCCGGGCCAACGCCCTGGTGGAAGAGGCGTTGCGGGCGGGGCTGATCGCCGAGTTGAGCGGTTTCACCGCGCTCAAGCGGGAAGTGCCTTACGGCCAGGAAAACAGCCGTATCGATTTTCGCCTGGACTACCCGGACGGCCCGGCGTTCGTCGAGGTCAAGAGCGTGACCCTGGGCTTCGACGGTTCCGCCGTCGCGGCGTTTCCGGACGCGGTGACCCAACGTGGGGCCAAGCACCTGCGGGAGCTGGCCTGCCTGGCGCGAGACGGGGTGCGGGCGGTGCAGTTGTATTGCGTCAACCTGTCGGGTATCGACGCGGTACGACCGGCCGAGGAGATCGATCCCGGTTATGCCGCGGCGCTGCGCGAGGCCGTGGCTTGCGGGGTCGAGGTGCTGGCTTACGGGGTGCGTTTGACCGCCGAGGAAGTCCGTATCGATCGGCGCCTGGACGTGCTGCTCAACGGCTAAAGCTGGACCCAGATGCCCTGGCTGTCTTCCCGGCAGGGGATGGCCGTCAGGGATTCCCCGGCGCAGGGGCCGGCCACGCATTCGCCGTTTTCGATCAGAAACAGCGCGCCGTGGGTCGCGCACTGAATCAGGCTGGCGCTTTGATCGAGAAATTGATCGGGCTGCCACTCCAGCGCGACCCCGCGATGGGGGCAGCGGTTGGCGTAGACATACGCTTGATGGGCGCGCCGCACGGCGAACAACGGCTGGCCTTCAAGGTGAAAACCTCGGCTGGTAGCCTCCGGCAGATCGCCAGAGGCGCAAAGAAATTTCATGTCTATCCTCAGTGGCCGACGGCTCTGGGCTCAGGCTGTCACAGTTTTCTTCCGGGCGCTTGGTGAAACATGTCTGTGCTTGACGGTCAAATGCAAACAATTATCAAATGGCCGCTTCGCCTGTCGGGCGCTTGCTCATTTCGATGCCTGGGTTGCAGGGCATGTCACATGTACGGCGGCTTCCGCGGGCTCACTCTCTGAAGGAAATGCTCTTATGCGTTCGAGTGCCCGCGCAATTGCGCTCTGTGTCGGACTTTTGGCCAGCCATGCCGCTGCTGCCGCCGAGTTACCGCAACGCTGGGTGAGCGCCGGCGGCGCCTTGTCCGAATGGGTGAGCGCGTTGGGGGCCGAGTCCAGGCTGGTTGGGGTCGACACCACCAGCCAGCATCCCGAATCCCTGAAGAGCTTGCCGAGCATCGGTTACCAGCGTCAGTTGTCGGCGGAGGGCATCCTCAGCCTGCGTCCACAAATTCTGGTGGGCACCGAGGAGATGGGGCCGCCGCCGGTCATTTCGCAGGTGCGTAGCGCCGGGGTCCAGGTTGAGTTGTTCTCGGCCCAGGCCGACCTGCCGACCTTGCAGGGCAACCTGCAGCATCTGGGCAAGCTGCTGGGCAAGGAAGATCAGGCTGCACAGCTGTTCGAGCACTATAAACAGCAACTGGAGCAACAGCAGGCCTGGATCAGCCTGGCGCGGAAAAAACAGGCTGCGCCAGGTGTACTGCTGTTGCTCGGGCACGCAGGCGGCAAACCGTTGATCGCCGGCAAGGGCACGGCCGCCGACTGGCTGTTGCAGCAGGCCGGCGGGCGCAATCTTGCCACGCACACAGGTTACAAGCCCTTTTCTGTGGAGGTATTGGCGGAGCTGAACCCCGACGTGCTGGTATTTGCCGATCGCAGCCTGAGCGGCGATGCGGCCCGCGCCGCGTTGTTCAAGGAAAACCCGATCCTGGCCTCCAGTGGCGCGGCCAAGGCCGGGCGAGTCTTCGAGATCGATCCGACCTTGCTGGTAGGAGGCCTGGGGCCGCGTTTGCCACAGAACCTGAAAACCCTGTCGGCCGGTTTCTATCCCGCTGAATCGGGCCAGGCCAGCTCCGCCCAATGACCCCTTTGCTCAAACCCCGTACGTTGTTCATCGGCCTGAGCCTGTTGTGCCTGTTGGCGATCTGGTTGTCCTTGGCGCTCGGACCGGTCAGCCTGCCGTTGCTCGATACCCTGCGGGCCTTCCTGCGCTTGCTGGGCTTGCCCATTGAGGGGCAGGGGCTGGAACAGGCCGAGCTGATCCTCGGGCAGATTCGCCTGCCGCGGACCTTATTGGGCCTGGCGGTGGGCGGTGTGCTGGCCTTGTCCGGCGTGGCCATGCAGGGGTTGTTTCGCAACCCATTGGCCGACCCGGGCCTAGTGGGCGTCTCCAGCGGCGCGGCCCTGGGGGCGGCGTTCGCCATCGTCGGTGGCTCGCTGTTTGGCGGGGTGCCGGAAGCGTTCGCCCCCTATCTGCTGTCGCTGTGTGCCTTTCTCGGTGGCCTGGTGGTCGCGGCGCTGGTCTATCGCCTGGGGCGGCGCAACGGCCAGACCCATGTGGCGACCATGCTGCTTGCCGGGATCGCCCTGACCGCCCTGGCCAGTTCGGCGGTCGGTCTGTTCACCTACCTGGCCGATGACGCGACCTTGCGCACCCTGACATTCTGGAACCTGGGCAGCCTCAACGGTGCCAGTTATTCGAGATTGTGGCCGCTGCTGCTGATCAGCGCCGTCGTCGCGTTGTGGCTGCCGCGCCGGGCCAGGGCCTTGAATGCCCTGCTGCTGGGTGAGTCGGAAGCCGGTCATCTGGGGATCGATGTCGAACGGTTGAAGCGCGAACTGGTGTTCTGTACGGCGTTGGGTGTCGGAGCGGCGGTGGCGGCTGCCGGGCTGATTGGTTTTGTCGGGCTGGTGGTGCCTCATCTGGTGCGCCTGCTGGCGGGCCCGGATCACCGTACCCTGTTGCCGGCGTCGATACTGGCCGGGGCCAGCCTGCTGTTGCTGGCGGATCTGGTCGCGCGTCTGGCGCTGGCGCCGGCGGAGCTGCCCATTGGCATCGTGACCGCCTTTATCGGCGCGCCATTCTTTCTGTTTTTGTTGTTGCGAGGGCGCGCCTGATGCTGCGAGCAGAAAACCTGACGGTGCGCCGGGGCAGGAAAACCGTGCTGGAGGGCATCGACCTCGAACTCAAGCCAGGTGAAGTGCTGGGCGTGCTGGGCCCCAATGGCGCCGGTAAAAGCACCTTGCTGGCGGCCTTGTGCGGTGAGCTGAAGGCCGATCAGGGCCAAGTCCGGCTCGATGAGCGCGAACTCCCTCGGTGGGACGGCGGCCAGAAAGCGCAACGGTTGGCAGTGCTGCCGCAGAGCTCGACGCTGGAGTTTGCCTTTCGGGTCGAGGAAGTCGTCGGCCTGGGACGCCTGCCTTATCAGAGCGGCCGGGTGCGGGACGACGAGATTGTCATGCAGGCCCTGCATGCCGCGGATGCCGGGCATTTGCACGGCCGCAACTATGTGGCCTTGTCGGGTGGCGAACGTCAGCGCGTGCACCTGGCTCGGGTGTTGGCGCAACTATGGCCGGGCGCGGTCGGCCAGACCCTGTTGCTCGACGAACCGACCTCGGCCCTCGACCCGCTGCACCAGCACGTCACCTTGCAGGCCATCCGTGCGTTTGCCGACCGCGGGGTCGCAGTCCTGGTGATCCTGCATGATCTGAACCTTGCCGCGCGATATTGTGATCGCCTGTTGCTGCTCGAGGGTGGGCGCGCCCATTCGCTGGACAGCCCGGCGCAGGTGTTGCGCCCCGAACCGCTCAAGGCGGTGTTCGGCCTGGAGGTCTTGGTGCAGGTCCATCCCGAGCGCGGACACCCCTTGATCATCGCCCGCTGAGGCGGTTCGCGGAGAGGCTGAATGCGTGTGCTATTGATCCTGGCTCTGTTGTTAGTGGCAGCCTGCCAGGGCACGGCGGTGATGCCCGTGCTGCCCGTTCTGCAGGAGCGCGGGACGATCCAGGATCTGCGCAGTGGCAAGGTCCTGACGCCTGAGGAGTTGGTCGTGCGCCTGGCCAAGGCGCCACGCGTCATTGTCGGCGAGCAGCATGACCATCCCGAGCACCATGCCTTGCAGCTGTGGTTGCTGCAGGCCATGGCGACTCAACGGGGGCAAGGCAGCCTGCTGTTGGAGATGCTGACCCCGGTTCAGCAGCCGAAAGTCGATTCGATCCGTCTGCACAGGGTGGCGCAGGGGTTGCCGGAGGACCTGCCAGCGGCGCTGGCCTGGGAGCCGGGTTGGGACTGGGCGTTGTACGGGCCTGTGGTGCGCTATGCGTTGTTCCAGCCTTATCCACTGTTGGCCGCCAACCTGGATGCTTTTGAAGTTCGCGCTATCTATCGTCAGGCGCCTGTATTGAGCGGCGAGCACTCGAGTGCCGCGTCGGTACGCAAGGCGTTGTTGCAGCAGATCCGTGACTCGCATTGTGGCTTGCTGCCCGAAAGCCAGATGCCGGCGATGCTGGCGGTTCAGCAGCAGCGTGACCGGCGCATGGCCGAGCGCTTGCTGGCGGCGCCGACACCGGCGTTACTGTTCGCTGGGGCCTTTCACGCACGCAAGGATGTCGGAGTACCTGTTCATCTGTCGGATCTTGCGCCGTCGAGCACTACCCTGGTCTTGATGTTGGCGCAGAAGGGCACCCCCGTGCCGGCGCAAAGCGCGGACTATGCATGGTACGGCGCGCGGTTGGCGGATAAGGATTATTGCGCCGAGATGCGCCGCTAGTCAGATAGCCAATAGAACACTTTTTACGGGCAAAAAAAGACCCGGCAAGAGCCGGGTCAAATAACCGTGATTAGCCTGATGAGGAGATAATCTGAGAGTCCGAACCACTGGTCTTCCAGGTTATCGACTGATCTCGCGACCAGTTGTGATAATCATAACGATTCTCATTTCCAAGTCAACAAGGTTTTTCCTGTTTCTTTGAAAATCGCCAAACGCTCGTTTGGATTGCCTGTAGGCAGGGGCTTAAAGATTGCTGCTCAGGGTATGCAGGCGGCTGACTTCCTTGTTCAACAGATCGATTCGCCGCGCCATGCTTTCGATCAAGCTCTGGGTGATACGCGGGTCGCTCTGGGTCAAGCTGAGAAACTGATTCCTGGGAATCAGCATCAGGGTGCATGGTTCGCTGGCAATCACGCTGGCGTTGCGTTTTTCCCCAGTGAAAATGGCCATTGCGCCAAAGATCTCGTCCTTGGGCACATCACCGACCTTATGCCCGTCGACAAACGCTTCGGCGTGTCCTTCGATAATCACAAACACATGATCGGCGTCGTCGCCCTGGCGTATCAGCACCTCGCCTGTGGCTACGCGTTGAAAGCCGTTGCTGTTACGCAACTCGGGTTGTTTGAGGCGGGCAATGGCATCGGACAGCAGGGCGGTCTGCCCGATCAGGTACTGCAGGAACAGTTCCGAGCGCTGTTCGTCGGCATATACGTGCTGGAACACCGCCGAGCGCTGATAGGGGATCAGGCTCAAGGGCTGGTCACTGCTGAGCTGCCAACGCGGCAGCTCCACGCCGCGACGCAGCCCGAGCAAGTCGCCCTGATGCAGATAAAACAGCGGGCGCTCATCGACGCTGGCCTGTACCTGGCCGCTGTCGAGCAGAAACAGCTGGTTGTCGGCGAGCGTGCTTGTGAGGTCCCGGGAAGGAGCGACTGCCAACGCCTCGCCGGATGGCGCCAGGCCTTCGAGCAGGCGGAGCGGGATGCTTTGCAGTCGATTGGTCAAGGCGTCGGCGTAAGCCGGCTGTTCCCCCAGTAAGTACATAAAGAGTCTGCCAAGTCAGTTCTTGTGGCGTGAAGAAATGGCTTCCAGCTGTTTATTGAGCGCGTCTTTGCGTTCTGCCGGAATGTCATTCCAGTGCACATCCATCAATGCGCCTTCGATGGCATACAACAGTACCTTCGAGGCCCGAAACCCCCGGGTACGCACCGCCCGATAGGCATCCACTGCCCCCAGGCGACGCAAGTCCGAAGCGCTATGGATGCCCACCGCATGCAGCCACTGTGCCGACGTCTTGCCAAGGTTCTTCAGGTGTTGCAGTTCATCATTCATCAAGCCTCCTTGCGACGGCCGAATGGTGCGTGGGCAAGTCTCAAAGGAGTGTAGCGCTCAGTAGGAAATGCGCTGTTCTTTGGTCGGTTTTGGCGCAAAAGCTTCTAAGGCGACAGAGGAACTCATGTCAGAAGCAGAGAAGAAGGGGGAGGGGAAAAGCCAAGTCCAGCGTAAGGCGGAGGGCGCCGGACCTCGGGGCAACGGAGCGCTTACTTGGTACGGTAGCGCAGGCGGGTACCGAAATTGACGGACATCAGGATTTCATCGGCCGTCAGTTCGGGCGGGAAATAGGCGCCGGAGATCTGTGCGTGGGCCAGGCTGGCGCCTTCCATGGCGGAGTTGCGCAAGTCGAGACCGCGCAGGTCCGCAGAGCGGAAATAGGCGTCGGTGAAATCGACGCCGTCGGCGTTCAGCTCGCGCAGGTCGAGGCCACGGAAATCACCGCCGCGCATGTCGACTGTCTGGTCTTTCGGGCGCTCCCGATTGAAGCCGTCGATGTCGTCTTTGTGCAGCAAAGCGTAAAGGGGGGTATCGAGAAGTGTGGGCTGACTCATGGGGGCGTCACCTGCTGGAATTATGACGCCAGTATAGTGCCACTATTTTTCAGCCGTGAAACCTTTGCGGTTTCACAGCTGAAATAGTTGATTACAAGCCTGGGAGACGCTGCCGAATGTTCGCGACCAGGGCGTCGAGGCTCCCGCTTTCATTGGTCTCGACACGCTTGCTGCGCAGGATCTCTTCGGCGCTCAAGGCTTCGCGATGGGCTTGCTGCTGCTCGATCACGGCCAGGGTCGCGTCCGATGGGTCATTGCGGTCGGCCTGACGTTGCGCCAGCCAGCTGGCGATCACGGCCTGCGGCGCATTGCAATCGACGATCAGGCTGGGAGTACCGGTCGCTTCGGCGACCTTGGCCGCGGCATCGCGCTGCTCGCGCTTGAGGTAGGTCGCATCGATGACCACCGGGAAGCCGGCGCGCAGGACGATTCCGGCAATCTCGTGCAGGCGGTCATAGGTCGCGGAGTTGGCCTGGGCGTTATAAATGCCGACGTTCGGGTCGTTCTGCACCTTCTGCTCGCCGAACAGACGCTTGCGCTCGACGTCGGAACGCAGGCGCACGGCGCCCAGGGCTTCCACCAGGCGCATCGCCACATGGCTTTTGCCAACGGCGGAAACGCCCGAGGTAATGGCCAGGAAACGTGACGGAATGGTGCTGTAGCTTTCTGCCAGGTTGGCGTAGTTGCGGTACTGGCGCAGGGTCGTCGCGCGCTGCACGGGGGAGGCGTCGGCCGGCATGCTGAACAGGCTGACCTTGGCGCGGACCAGGGCGCGATAGGCTTTATAGAAATTCAACAGTTCCAGGCCCTGATAGTCGCCGGTCTGTTCCAGGTACTGGCTGATGAAGCGGCGGGCCAGGGATTTCAGGCCGCGGTCTTCCAGGTCCATGGCGAGGAAGCCGGTATCGGCGTAGACGTCGGTGAAGCGGAATGGCTCGTTGAACTCGATGCAGTCGAAGATCACCACGCTGCCATCGATGATCGTCGCGTTACCCAGGTGAATATCGCCATGGCATTCGCGGATGAAACCTTCGGCCTTGCGCTGGGCGAACAGCGGCTTGAGGCGTTCGAAGCTGCTTTCGGCCCAGGCTTGCAGCGCTTCGAGCTGTTGCAGGTCGGCCTTGTCGCTGAGGAACGGACGGATCTGCTCGAAGTTCTGGCGTACCGGCGCCATCACGCTTTCCGGGGTGCCTGCCTCGTGTGCCGCTGGTACCCGTGGAGCATCGAGGTGGAATCGGGCAATCTGCCGGGCCATCTCGTCGATGTGCGTGGTGGTCAGTTCGCCGTTGGTTTGCAAGGTGCTGAGTAGTTGGCTTTGCGGGAACTGGCGCATTTTCAGCGCGTATTCGATGACTGGGCCGTCGCCGCCAATCTGTGGTGCTTCGGCGCTGCCAGTGATCGGCAACACGTCCAGATACAAATCATCGGTCAGGCGCTGGTTGAGGCGCAGCTCTTCGCCGCAGAAGTGCCCGCGAGCTTCAAGGCTGGTGAAATCGAGAAAGCCGAAGTTGACCGGCTTCTTCAGCTTGTAGGCATAGGAACCGGTGAGCAGGACCCAGGAAATATGGGTCTCGATGACCTGGAATCCGTCTACGGGATGCGGGTAGAGGGCCGGGTTTTGCAGGGCGGCGATCAGGGACTGGCTCACAGGCGATCCTTCAGAGTCGGGGAAAATTCAAGGGCGTCATTATGGCGGCTGGTGGGGCTAACGCAAACCTCGGGCGGCTCCTGTTGACTATGAATAAAGTGCGTATAATCCGCCGCCATGACTCGTACCCGATCCCCCCGTTCCGCTAAAAAACCTCCGTCTGGTGGCCTGCGCCCCTGGCTGGGCTGGGCCCTGAAGCTCGGCCTGGTCGGCCTGGTGGTGCTCGCCGGCTTTGCGGTTTATCTCGATGCCGTGGTCCAGGAGAAGTTCTCCGGCAAGCGCTGGACCATCCCGGCCAAGGTCTATGCGCGCCCGCTGGAGCTGTTCGTCGGGCAAAAGCTCAGCAAGGAAGACTTCCTCACTGAACTCGACGCCTTGGGCTATCGCCGTGAAAGTGCGGTCAACGGCCCAGGCGCCGCCTCGGTCAATGGCAATACCGTGGATCTCAATACCCGCGGTTTCCAGTTCTATGAGGGCATGGAACAGGCTCAGCCGGTGCGGGTGCGTTTTTCCGGCGACTACGTGGCCGAGCTGTCAGGCAGCAAAGGCGCGAAACTGGCTGTGGTACGGCTGGAGCCGCTGCTGATCGGCGGCCTGTATCCGAAGAACCTCGAGGACCGGATCCTGATCAAGATCGATCAGGTGCCGCCTTATCTGCTGGAAACCCTGGTGGCGGTCGAGGATCGGGACTTCTATAGCCATTTCGGCGTGTCGCCCAAGTCGATCGCCCGGGCGGTCTGGGTCAATACCTCGTCGGGGCAGATGCGCCAGGGCGGCAGTACCCTGACTCAACAGCTGGTCAAGAACTTCTACCTCACCAACGAACGCAGCCTGAGCCGCAAGCTCACCGAGGCGATGATGGCGTTGTTGCTGGAGTTGCATTACGACAAGCGTGAGATCCTCGAGGCGTACCTCAACGAGGTGTTTATCGGCCAGGACGGCCAGCGCGCCGTGCATGGTTTTGGTTTGGCCAGCCAGTTCTTCTTCAGCCAGCCATTGGCCGAGCTGAAGTTGCATCAGGTCGCCTTGCTGGTGGGCATGGTCAAGGGGCCGTCCTACTACAATCCGCGCCGTTACCCGGAGCGTGCGCTCGAGCGGCGTAACCTGGTCCTCGATCTGCTGGCGCAACAGGGCGTGGCAACGCCGGAGCAGGTCGAGGCGGCGAAGAAAATGCCTCTGGGCGTGACCAAGCGCGGCAGCCTGGCAGACAGCTCGTTCCCGGGCTTCCTGGACTTGGTAAAACGTCAGTTGCGCGAAGACTACCGCGACGAAGACTTGACCGAGGAAGGCCTGCGTATCTTCACCAGTTTTGACCCGATCCTGCAGATGAAGGCCGAAGCGTCGGTCGGCGATACCTTCAAGCGCCTGGCCGGCCGCAAGGGGGCGGACGAAGTCGAGGCGGCAATGGTGGTGACCAACCCGGAAACCGGCGAAGTCCAGGCCATGATCGGCAGTCGCCAGGCCGGTTTTGCCGGTTTCAACCGTGCGCTGGATGCGGTGCGGCCGATCGGCTCGCTGGTCAAGCCGGCGGTCTATCTCACCGCGCTGGAGAAACCTAGCCAGTACACCTTGACCAGTTGGCTCTCCGACGAGGCGTTCTCGGTGAAAGGTGGCGACGGACAGGTGTGGAAGCCCCAGAACTATGACCGCCGCTCCCACGGTACGGTCTTCCTTTATCAGGGGTTGGCTCACTCTTATAACCTGTCGACCGCGCGCCTCGGGCTGGAAGTCGGTGTGCCGAATGTGCTGAAGACCCTGGGCCGCCTTGGTGTCACCCGCGAATTCCCGGCGTTCCCTTCGATGCTGTTGGGGGCGGGGGGCTTGAGCCCGATGGAAGTCGCCACCATGTACCAGACCCTGGCCAACGGCGGTTTCAACACGCCGATGCGCGGGATCCGCAGCGTGCTGACCGCCGAGGGTGAACCGCTCAAGCGTTATCCGTTCCAGATCCAGCAGCGTTTCGATCCGGGTTCGATCTACCTGATCCAGAGCGCGATGCAGCGAGTGATGCGCGAAGGTACGGGCAGCTCGGTCTATAACGTGTTGCCGCGTTCCCTGGCGCTGGCGGGCAAGACCGGTACCAGTAACGATTCCCGCGACAGTTGGTTCGCCGGTTTCAGCCAGGACCTGCTGGCGGTGGTCTGGCTGGGCCGCGATGACAATGGCAAGACACCGTTCACCGGCGCCACCGGCGCGCTGCAGGTCTGGACCAGCTTCATGCGCAAGGCCGACCCGCTGCCGCTGGACATGCCGCAACCGGATAATGTGGTCCAGGCGTGGGTCGACTCGCGCACCGGGCAAGGCTCCGATGCCAACTGTCCGGGCGCGGTACAGATGCCGTATATTCGCGGCAGCGAACCTCCTCCCGGTCCGGCATGCGGTGGCGAAAGCCCGGCGTCCGGCGAGTCGGTGATGGATTGGGTCAAGGGCTGGATGAATTAAGCAAAGAGGGTTTGACGTGAACAAGTGGTGGATTCCAGCTATTACAGCTCTGGCTTTGCTCAACGGTTGCGCCAGCGTGCAGCGTGGCTCGATTCCTGTGGTGGATTCCGGCACTGCCGTGTCCAATGGCGAGCGGATTTCGGCCAATGGCGGTTTCCGCCAGACGACCATCAAGCGTCCGGCGCAAGCGCAGACTCAAAGCATTCCGCAGGACTCGGGTGTGGTGGTGATGGTGCCGGGCGGTGCTGCAGCGACTGCCGCGCCGATCAGCAGTGCCCCCATCACCCCAGGGCCGATCACGCCTGGGCCTATCGACACTTCGCCGATCCAGCCTGCGCCGATCAACCAGGGCAACTACAGCCTGCCGCCGACGCCGAGCGGTGTTCCTTCGGCCAGCGCCGGCGGTTTATCTGCCGACGAGCAACTGGACGGCCCGGTGCTGGCCCTGTTGACCACGGCTCAGCAGCAACAGGCTAGTGGCGATCTGAACGGTGCGTCCTCCAGCCTCGAGCGCGCTCAGCGCGTTGCCCCGCGCGAACCGCAGGTGCTGTATCGCCTGGCCCAGGTGCGTATGGCCCAGGGCGATGCTCCGCAGGCCGAGCAGTTCGCTCGTCGCGGCCTGAGTTTCGCCAACGGTCGCCCGGATCTGCAGGCCAGCCTGTGGGGGTTGATCGCCCAGGCACGTGAGAAGCAGGGCGATGCCGCCGGCGCGGCTCAAGCCCGGCAGAAAGCCAAGGTCTCGCTGTGATGGACGCGCGTTTTCCGAAAATTGCCGAACAGTTGCTGCTGATCGAGCGTGAGTTACGCCTGCAGGCGCTGTGGGACGACACTCCGCCGAGTGCTACAGCACTGGCCAGCGTCGAGCCTTTTGCCGTGGATACCCTGGAGTTCGAGCAATGGCTGCAGTGGATTTTCCTGCCGCGGATGAAGGAGATTCTTGAGCAGAATCTGCCTCTGCCCAGCGCTTCGGGCATCCAGGAAATGGCCGAGGTGGTGTTTGCCGGACGAGTGATGCAGGGCCGCGATCGTCAGTTGCAGGTTCTGCTCAAAGAGTTCGATCAACTGATAGTCGCCACCCGCTAAACCCTGGGGAGCTGCTACCTAGTGGCAGTGGTTCTCCAGTGCCTTGCGTGTTTCCGTGATGCGCTGCTGACGCTGTTCTTCGTTCAGGCGGCGCACTCCTCCCTCTACGTTTTCACTCAGGTGCGGGTTGTTCTGCAGTTGCGCCAGGTTGCTCCGTGCCTGTTCGCAAAAGCTCCTGCGTTGCGCCTCCTGCCTGGCGAGCTGTTGCTTGACCTGGGTGTCCGCGAGTTGTTGTCGAGGGTCCGGTTGGGCAGGCGCTGACGTACTGCTGGTGGCTCTCGCGGTCTTTGGCAGGGTGAGGGCGGTACTGGCCGCATCCCGAGGCGGCTGGGCCTCGAAATGAGTGACGCCCTGGGCGTCGACCCATGTGTAAATCTGCCCGGCCTCGACCGGAAGGTTCAAGGCGAATAACAGGCCTGCGGCGATGGCGATGGTTCGCATTTATGAATTCCTTATCCGCGATTGCGCAATTGGAGCGTAGACACTCGCTGTTTAGAGGTTTTTTCTTGCGTTCTCATGCGCTTAGTTCGAATTAGGCACATTGACGTCTTGACTTGCAGAGGGCGAAACAGAAGAATCCAAAGTCCGCTGTAGAGGGACTGCCAGAAGCAGACCCACTCGGTAGAACATGAGGCGCACATCCGCGCCGACCTGCTACACCCGCAACGCGTTACCTCGCGCTGGGTGGGAAAACCCCGCAACACTTGGGGCACTCCCAATACTTGCTCAGTCAGTGCTGACGTAGTCGGCGACCACCGTCGCTCATGCTCTGCTGAGAAGTAAACCTATTAAGACCCGTCCCCTTTCAAGAGGGCGGTATTCTGGCGTTTTAGAGGTGAACAACGTGGAGCTTTTATCTGGCGGTGAGATGCTCGTCCGCTTTTTGCGCGACGAAGGCGTCAAATATATCTATGGGTACCCGGGTGGTGCTCTCCTTCATGTTTACGATGCCCTGTTCAAAGAACCGGAAGTGACCCACATTCTGGTTCGTCACGAGCAAGCGGCTACCCATATGGCTGATGGCTATGCCCGTGCCACCGGCAAAGCCGGCGTGGTTCTGGTGACTTCCGGCCCTGGCGCGACCAATGCCATCACCGGTATCGCCACTGCCTATATGGACTCCATCCCAATGGTGATCATCTCCGGTCAGGTGCCTAGCACCATGGTCGGTACCGATGCGTTCCAGGAAACCGACATGATCGGTATCTCCCGGCCGATCGTGAAGCACAGCTTCATGGTCAAGCACGCTTCGGAAATCCCGGAGGTCATGAAGAAGGCGTTCTACCTGGCGCAATCCGGTCGTCCGGGGCCAGTGGTGGTCGATATCCCCAAGGATATGACCAACCCGGCTGAAAAGTTCGAATACGTTTTCCCTAAAAAAGCGAAGCTGCGCTCCTACAGCCCGGCTGTTCGCGGTCACTCCGGGCAGATCCGCAAGGCGGCAGAAATGCTCCTGGCGGCCAAGCGTCCTGTGCTGTACGCAGGCGGCGGCGTGATTCTCGGTGGTGGCTCCGCGCCGCTGACCGAGTTGGCGCAGATGCTCAATCTGCCGGTCACCAACACCTTGATGGGGTTGGGCGCCTATCCGGGCACTGATCGGCAGTTTGTCGGCATGCTCGGCATGCACGGCAGCTACACCGCCAACCTGACCATGCACCATGCCGATGTGATCCTGGCAGTTGGCGCGCGTTTCGATGACCGGGTTATCAACGGTGCACCGAAGTTCTGCCCGAATGCCAAGATCATCCATGTCGATATCGATCCGGCCTCCATCTCCAAAACCATCAAGGCCGACGTGCCTATCGTCGGCCCGGTCGAGAGCGTCCTGACCGAAATGGTCGCGGCCCTCAAGGAAATCGGCGAAACCCCGAACAAGGACACCGTCGCCAGCTGGTGGAAGCAGATCGACGAGTGGCGCGGCGATCGCGGCCTGTTCCCTTACAACAAGGGCGACGGCAGCATCATCAAACCACAGACCGTGATCGAGACCCTGTGCGAAGTGACCAAGGGCGATGCCTTTGTGACTTCCGACGTGGGGCAGCACCAGATGTTCGCGGCGCAGTACTACAAGTTCAACAAGCCCAATCGCTGGATCAACTCCGGTGGCCTGGGCACGATGGGCTTCGGTTTTCCTGCGGCCATGGGCGTCAAGCTGAGCTTCCCCGATAGCGATGTCGCTTGCGTGACGGGCGAGGGCAGCATCCAGATGAACATCCAGGAGCTGTCTACCTGCCTGCAGTACGACCTGCCGGTCAAGATCATCAACCTGAACAACGGCGTGTTGGGTATGGTGCGTCAGTGGCAGGACATGAGCTACGGCAGTCGTCACTCGCATTCCTACATGGAATCGCTGCCTGATTTCGTCAAGCTGGTCGAAGCCTATGGGCACGTGGGCATGCGCATCACGGATCTGAAGGATCTGAAGCCGAAGATGGAAGAGGCGTTCGCCATGAAGGATCGTCTGGTGTTCCTCGACATCCAGGTCGATACCAGCGAGCACGTCTATCCGATGCAGATCAAAGACGGCTCCATGCGCGATATGTGGCTGAGCAAGACGGAGCGTACTTAATCATGCGGCACATTATCTCCTTGCTTCTGGAAAACGAACCGGGCGCCTTGTCTCGTGTGGTGGGTCTGTTTTCGCAGCGTAACTACAACATCGAAAGCCTGACCGTGGCCCCGACCGAAGACCCGACCCTGTCGCGCCTGACGCTGACCACTGTTGGCCATGATGAGATCATTGAGCAGATCACCAAAAACCTGAACAAGTTGATCGAGGTGGTCAAGCTGGTCGACCTCTCGGAAAGCGCTCACATCGAACGCGAACTGATGCTGGTCAAGATCAAGGCCACTGGCGCCCAGCGCGCCGAGGTCAAGCGCACCACCGATATTTACCGTGGGCAGATCGTCGACGTCAGCGCTAGCGTGTATACCGTTCAATTGACCGGCACCAGCGACAAGCTCGACAGTTTCATCCAGTCGATCGGCACCGCTTCGATTCTGGAAACCGTACGCAGTGGCGTCACCGGCATTGCCCGTGGCGATAAAGTACTCAGCATCTAACTCAAATTAGCGAATGGCCGGAACGGCCTGATATAGGGGAAATTCATGAAAGTTTTCTACGATAAAGACTGCGATCTCTCGATCATCCAGGGCAAGAAAGTCGCCATCATCGGTTACGGTTCCCAGGGCCACGCTCAAGCGTGCAACCTGAAAGACTCCGGCGTTGACGTGACTGTTGGCCTGCGTAAAGGTTCGGCTACCGTTGCCAAGGCCGAAGCCCATGGCCTGAAAGTGACCGACGTTGCCAGCGCTGTTGCTGCTGCCGACCTGGTCATGATCCTGACTCCAGACGAGTTCCAGTCTTCGTTGTACAAGAACGAAATCGAGCCGAACATCAAGAAGGGCGCCACTCTGGCCTTCTCCCATGGCTTCGCGATCCACTACAACCAGGTTGTTCCGCGCGCCGACCTCGACGTGATCATGATCGCGCCGAAAGCTCCGGGCCACACCGTGCGTTCCGAGTTCGTCAAAGGCGGCGGTATTCCTGACCTGATCGCGATCTACCAGGACGCTTCCGGCAACGCCAAGAACGTTGCTCTGTCCTACGCGGCCGGTGTGGGCGGCGGTCGTACCGGCATCATCGAAACCACCTTCAAGGACGAGACTGAAACCGACCTGTTCGGCGAGCAGGCTGTTCTGTGCGGCGGTACCGTGGAGCTGGTCAAAGCCGGTTTTGAAACCCTGGTCGAAGCTGGCTACGCGCCGGAAATGGCCTACTTCGAGTGCTTGCACGAGCTGAAGCTGATCGTTGACCTCATGTACGAAGGCGGTATCGCCAACATGAACTACTCGATCTCCAACAACGCTGAGTACGGTGAGTACGTGACCGGTCCGGAAGTGATCAACGCCGAATCCCGTCAGGCCATGCGCAACGCCCTGAAACGCATTCAGGACGGCGAGTACGCCAAGATGTTCATCAGCGAAGGTGCTACCGGCTACCCTTCGATGACCGCCAAGCGTCGTAACAACGCCGCTCACGGTATCGAAATCATCGGCGAGCAACTGCGCTCGATGATGCCGTGGATCGGTGCCAACAAGATCGTCGACAAAGCCAAGAACTAAGTTCGGTTCTTGTCAGGGAAAACGCGGCTTAGGCCGCGTTTTTTCGTTTGGATAGACAGGTTCTGGTATAAAGCGGGATCCTTTGTGGCTGAATCCTGCCCTGGGTATCGTCGAAACTTTTCACACCGTTGCAAGGTAATGTCCATGAGCGAACGTCCCGAAGAGCCAAACCAGGCCTCTGACGCCGAAAGCCTGCTACCCATCGATGAGCATGTCGAAGAAGGGCATGACGCTGAAGGCCGTAAAGTCCGGCATCGTGGTATCTATCTGTTGCCGAACCTCTTCACCACCGCGAACCTGTTCGCTGGTTTCTACTCGATCATCAATTCCATGAGCGCCCAGAGTGCATTGAGCGCTGGCGATGCGGCGGGGGCGAGCAAGTATTTTGCGTTCGCGGCCATCGCGATCTTTGTCGCAATGGTGCTCGATGGCCTGGACGGGCGTGTAGCCCGCATGACCAACACGCAAAGTGCGTTCGGCGCTGAGTATGATTCGCTGTCCGACATGGTTGCCTTCGGTGTTGCTCCTGCGTTGCTGGCATTCGGTTGGGCGCTGGGTGACATGGGCAAGGTCGGCTGGATGGTGGCCTTCATTTATGTCGCTGGTGCGGCTTTGCGCCTGGCTCGTTTCAATACCCAGGTTGGAACGGCCGACAAGCGTTATTTCATCGGCCTGGCCAGTCCGGCGGCGGCGGGTGTGGTGGCCGGTATTGTCTGGGCATTCAGCGATTACGGTATCCAGGGTTCGAAAATGTCGTTCCTGGTGGCGCTGATGGTGGCGGCAGCCGGCATGTTGATGGTCAGCAATATCAAGTACAACAGCTTCAAGGAGCTGGATCTCAAAGGGCGTGTGCCATTTGTGGCGATCCTGGCAGTGGTGCTGGTTTTTGCCGTGGTGTTCAGCGATCCACCGCGAATCCTGTTGTTGGTATTCCTCGCCTATGCCGCCTCCGGTCCGGTGCAATACTTGCTGCATCTTCGCCGACGCAAAACGTTGCCTTAATGTAATTTCCCCCATACTCCGCAGTCTATTGGTGCATCAGTCCTCCAATGCTGCGGAGTTGCCATGTTGATCAAAATCCCCAAGTCGTCTGATTGCAAAGAGTCGGACGTCACGCCTGAATCCTTCTATTTCTCTCGCCGTAGCCTGTTGGGCGGGGCCGTTGCCAGTCTTGCGGTCGGCAGCCTGCCGCGTTGGGCCAGTGCCGAAGAGCCTGGTCGTTATCCTGATGTCGAGCCGGGCAAGGCGCCGGGATGGTTTGCACAGAAGCTTCCGGGAACCAAATGGCAGGCGGTTAACGTCAAGGACGAGGCGATCACACCATTCAAGGATGCCACCCACTACAACAACTTCTATGAGTTCGGTACCGACAAGGGTGACCCAGCCGCCAATGCCGGCACGTTGAAAACCGAGCCGTGGAGTGTGGTGGTGGACGGGGAGGTAGGTAAGCCCGGTCGTTATGCGCTGGAAGACTTCATGAAGCCTTATCAGTTGGAGGAGCGGATTTATCGGCTGCGTTGTGTCGAGGCCTGGTCCATGGTGATTCCCTGGATCGGATTCCCGATCTCCGAGCTGCTCAAGCAGGTCGAGCCAACATCGAAGGCCAAATACATCCGTTTTGAAACGCTTCAGGACCCAAAAACCATGCCGGGGCAACGCTCGGGTTTTGCCCTGATCGATTGGCCTTATGTGGAGGGTTTGCGTTTGGATGAAGCCATGCATCCGTTGGCGATTCTTGCCGTGGGGATGTATGGCCGTGAGTTGCCTAATCAGAACGGTGCACCGTTGCGATTGGTCGTGCCATGGAAGTATGGCTTCAAGAGCGTCAAATCCATCGTGCGTATCAGTCTGGTAGAGGAGCAGCCGAAAACCACCTGGCAAAGCATTGCCGCCAATGAGTACGGTTTTTACGCGAATGTGAATCCCACGGTCGACCACCCTCGCTGGACTCAAGCCCGCGAGCGCCGCTTGCCCAGCGGCCTGTTCAGCCCGAATGTGCGCGAAACGCAAATGTTCAACGGCTACGCGGATGAGGTCGCTTCTTTATATACGGGCCTGGATCTGCGGAAGAACTATTGATGCGCTATCCACTGTGGCGTCTTGGCGTCTTTGTCGTTGCGGCTATCTGGCCTCTGTTCTGGTTGTACCAGGCGTGGGCTTCAGTTCTTGGGCCCGATCCAGGGAAGGTGCTGGTCGATCGATTGGGCTTGGGTACGCTGATTTTCCTGCTGATCACACTGAGTATGACGCCCTTGCAGAAACTGACGGGGTGGGCAGGGTGGATCGCGGTACGGCGGCAGCTTGGTTTATGGTGCTTTGCTTATGTGGTGCTGCATCTGAGCGCCTACGCCATATTTATCCTTGGGCTCGACTGGTCCCAGCTGGGGGTAGAGTTGCGTAAGCGACCCTACATTATTGTAGGAAGCCTGGGGTTCCTCGGATTACTGACCCTGGCAGTGACGTCCAATCGATACAGCCAGCGCCGTCTCGGCAGTCGTTGGAAGAAACTGCATCGTCTGGCGTACCTCATTCTTGGGTTGGGGCTGCTGCATATGCTCTGGATTGTCCGGGCGGATCTTAAGGAGTGGGCGGTTTATGCTTCTATTGGCGCATTGTTGTTATTGCTGCGGATACCGCCGGTGATGCGTCGGATACCCCGGTTACCGATGAAAAGAACAACGTCTGCAACAAAAGCGTAATTAGGGGTTGACGGCAGATTCCAGAGGTCTATAATTCGCCCCACTTCCGGCGCAGTCGAAACGGAAAACTCCTTGATATTCAACGAGTTATACGGTTTTCGACAGCGGTTACGCTTCAGTTCATCGAAGCCCGAAGGAGTTGATAAGGCAGTCAGTTTTCGCCTTGTTAACGATTCGATCGTCTCGGTCGAAAGCGGAGAAAAAGAGGTGTTGACAACAGTGTGTAACGCTGTAGAATTCGCCTCCCGCTGACGAGAGATCGGAAGCGCAAGTGGTTGAAGTTGTTGAGGAAATCTTCAAAAACTTCTGAAAATAATCACTTGACAGCAAATGAGGCTGCTGTAGAATGCGCGCCTCGGTTGAGACGAAAGACTTAACCAACCGCTCTTTAACAACTGAATCAAGCAATTCGTGTGGGTGCTTGTGGAGTCAGACTGATAGTCAGAAAGATTATCAGCATCACAAGTTACTCCGCGAGAAATCAAAGATGTAACCAACGATTGCTGAGCCAAGTTTAGGGTTTTCTCAAAACCCAAAGATGTTTGAACTGAAGAGTTTGATCATGGCTCAGATTGAACGCTGGCGGCAGGCCTAACACATGCAAGTCGAGCGGTAGAGAGAAGCTTGCTTCTCTTGAGAGCGGCGGACGGGTGAGTAATGCCTAGGAATCTGCCTGGTAGTGGGGGATAACGTTCGGAAACGGACGCTAATACCGCATACGTCCTACGGGAGAAAGCAGGGGACCTTCGGGCCTTGCGCTATCAGATGAGCCTAGGTCGGATTAGCTAGTTGGTGAGGTAATGGCTCACCAAGGCGACGATCCGTAACTGGTCTGAGAGGATGATCAGTCACACTGGAACTGAGACACGGTCCAGACTCCTACGGGAGGCAGCAGTGGGGAATATTGGACAATGGGCGAAAGCCTGATCCAGCCATGCCGCGTGTGTGAAGAAGGTCTTCGGATTGTAAAGCACTTTAAGTTGGGAGGAAGGGTACTTACCTAATACGTGAGTATTTTGACGTTACCGACAGAATAAGCACCGGCTAACTCTGTGCCAGCAGCCGCGGTAATACAGAGGGTGCAAGCGTTAATCGGAATTACTGGGCGTAAAGCGCGCGTAGGTGGTTCGTTAAGTTGGATGTGAAATCCCCGGGCTCAACCTGGGAACTGCATCCAAAACTGGCGAGCTAGAGTATGGTAGAGGGTGGTGGAATTTCCTGTGTAGCGGTGAAATGCGTAGATATAGGAAGGAACACCAGTGGCGAAGGCGACCACCTGGACTGATACTGACACTGAGGTGCGAAAGCGTGGGGAGCAAACAGGATTAGATACCCTGGTAGTCCACGCCGTAAACGATGTCAACTAGCCGTTGGGAGCCTTGAGCTCTTAGTGGCGCAGCTAACGCATTAAGTTGACCGCCTGGGGAGTACGGCCGCAAGGTTAAAACTCAAATGAATTGACGGGGGCCCGCACAAGCGGTGGAGCATGTGGTTTAATTCGAAGCAACGCGAAGAACCTTACCAGGCCTTGACATCCAATGAACTTTCTAGAGATAGATTGGTGCCTTCGGGAACATTGAGACAGGTGCTGCATGGCTGTCGTCAGCTCGTGTCGTGAGATGTTGGGTTAAGTCCCGTAACGAGCGCAACCCTTGTCCTTAGTTACCAGCACATAATGGTGGGCACTCTAAGGAGACTGCCGGTGACAAACCGGAGGAAGGTGGGGATGACGTCAAGTCATCATGGCCCTTACGGCCTGGGCTACACACGTGCTACAATGGTCGGTACAAAGGGTTGCCAAGCCGCGAGGTGGAGCTAATCCCATAAAACCGATCGTAGTCCGGATCGCAGTCTGCAACTCGACTGCGTGAAGTCGGAATCGCTAGTAATCGCGAATCAGAATGTCGCGGTGAATACGTTCCCGGGCCTTGTACACACCGCCCGTCACACCATGGGAGTGGGTTGCACCAGAAGTAGCTAGTCTAACCTTCGGGAGGACGGTTACCACGGTGTGATTCATGACTGGGGTGAAGTCGTAACAAGGTAGCCGTAGGGGAACCTGCGGCTGGATCACCTCCTTAATCGACGACATCAGCTGCTTCATAAGCTCCCACACGAATTGCTTGATTCATTGAAGAAGACGATAGAAGCAGCTTTAAGCTCCAAGCTGATAGCTCCAAGCTAACAGTTACAAGCTCGAAATTGGGTCTGTAGCTCAGTTGGTTAGAGCGCACCCCTGATAAGGGTGAGGTCGGCAGTTCGAATCTGCCCAGACCCACCAATTTTGTTATGGGGCCATAGCTCAGCTGGGAGAGCGCCTGCCTTGCACGCAGGAGGTCAGCGGTTCGATCCCGCTTGGCTCCACCATAAACTGCTTCGGAAAGCTTAGAAATGAGCATTCAAATTGAATGTTGATTTCTAGTCTTTTGATTAGATCGTTCTTTAAAAATTTGGGTATGTGATAGAAAGATAGACTGAACGTTACTTTCACTGGTAACGGATCAGGCTAAGGTAAAATTTGTGAGTTCTCTTTTAATTAAGAATGCAAATTTTCGGCGAATGTCGTCTTCATAGTATAACCAGATTGCTTGGGGTTATATGGTCAAGTGAAGAAGCGCATACGGTGGATGCCTTGGCAGTCAGAGGCGATGAAAGACGTGGTAGCCTGCGATAAGCTTCGGGGAGTCGGCAAACAGACTTTGATCCGGAGATCTCTGAATGGGGGAACCCAGCCATCATAAGATGGTTATCTTGTACTGAATACATAGGTGCAAGAGGCGAACCAGGGGAACTGAAACATCTAAGTACCCTGAGGAAAAGAAATCAACCGAGATTCCCTTAGTAGTGGCGAGCGAACGGGGACTAGCCCTTAAGTGGCTTTGAGATTAGCGGAACGCTCTGGAAAGTGCGGCCATAGTGGGTGATAGCCCTGTACGCGAAAGTCTCTTAGTCATGAAATCGAGTAGGACGGAGCACGAGAAACTTTGTCTGAATATGGGGGGACCATCCTCCAAGGCTAAATACTACTGACTGACCGATAGTGAACTAGTACCGTGAGGGAAAGGCGAAAAGAACCCCGGAGAGGGGAGTGAAATAGATCCTGAAACCGTATGCGTACAAGCAGTGGGAGCAGACTTTGTTCTGTGACTGCGTACCTTTTGTATAATGGGTCAGCGACTTATATTCAGTGGCGAGCTTAACCGAATAGGGGAGGCGTAGCGAAAGCGAGTGTTAATAGCGCGTTTAGTCGCTGGGTATAGACCCGAAACCGGGCGATCTATCCATGGGCAGGTTGAAGGTTGGGTAACACTAACTGGAGGACCGAACCGACTACCGTTGAAAAGTTAGCGGATGACCTGTGGATCGGAGTGAAAGGCTAATCAAGCTCGGAGATAGCTGGTTCTCCTCGAAAGCTATTTAGGTAGCGCCTCATGTATCACTGTAGGGGGTAGAGCACTGTTTCGGCTAGGGGGTCATCCCGACTTACCAAACCGATGCAAACTCCGAATACCTACAAGTGCCGAGCATGGGAGACACACGGCGGGTGCTAACGTCCGTCGTGAAAAGGGAAACAACCCAGACCGTCAGCTAAGGTCCCAAAGTTATGGTTAAGTGGGAAACGATGTGGGAAGGCTTAGACAGCTAGGAGGTTGGCTTAGAAGCAGCCACCCTTTAAAGAAAGCGTAATAGCTCACTAGTCGAGTCGGCCTGCGCGGAAGATGTAACGGGGCTCAAACCATACACCGAAGCTACGGGTATCACGTAAGTGATGCGGTAGAGGAGCGTTCTGTAAGCCTGTGAAGGTGAGTTGAGAAGCTTGCTGGAGGTATCAGAAGTGCGAATGCTGACATGAGTAACGACAATGGGTGTGAAAAACACCCACGCCGAAAGACCAAGGTTTCCTGCGCAACGTTAATCGACGCAGGGTTAGTCGGTCCCTAAGGCGAGGCTGAAAAGCGTAGTCGATGGAAAACAGGTTAATATTCCTGTACTTCTAGTTATTGCGATGGAGGGACGGAGAAGGCTAGGCCAGCTTGGCGTTGGTTGTCCAAGTTTAAGGTGGTAGGCTGGAATCTTAGGTAAATCCGGGGTTCTAAGGCCGAGAGCTGATGACGAGTTACCTTTTAGGTGACGAAGTGGTTGATGCCATGCTTCCAAGAAAAGCTTCTAAGCTTCAGATAACTAGGAACCGTACCCCAAACCGACACAGGTGGTTGGGTAGAGAATACCAAGGCGCTTGAGAGAACTCGGGTGAAGGAACTAGGCAAAATGGCACCGTAACTTCGGGAGAAGGTGCGCCGGTGAGGGTGAAGGACTTGCTCCGTAAGCCCATGCCGGTCGAAGATACCAGGCCGCTGCGACTGTTTATTAAAAACACAGCACTCTGCAAACACGAAAGTGGACGTATAGGGTGTGACGCCTGCCCGGTGCCGGAAGGTTAATTGATGGGGTTAGCTAACGCGAAGCTCTTGATCGAAGCCCCGGTAAACGGCGGCCGTAACTATAACGGTCCTAAGGTAGCGAAATTCCTTGTCGGGTAAGTTCCGACCTGCACGAATGGCGTAACGATGGCGGCGCTGTCTCCACCCGAGACTCAGTGAAATTGAAATCGCTGTGAAGATGCAGTGTATCCGCGGCTAGACGGAAAGACCCCGTGAACCTTTACTATAGCTTTGCACTGGACTTTGAATTTGCTTGTGTAGGATAGGTGGGAGGCTTTGAAGCGTGGACGCCAGTCTGCGTGGAGCCATCCTTGAAATACCACCCTGGCAACTTTGAGGTTCTAACTCAGGTCCGTTATCCGGATCGAGGACAGTGTATGGTGGGTAGTTTGACTGGGGCGGTCTCCTCCTAAAGAGTAACGGAGGAGTACGAAGGTGCGCTCAGACCGGTCGGAAATCGGTCGTAGAGTATAAAGGCAAAAGCGCGCTTGACTGCGAGACAGACACGTCGAGCAGGTACGAAAGTAGGTCTTAGTGATCCGGTGGTTCTGTATGGAAGGGCCATCGCTCAACGGATAAAAGGTACTCCGGGGATAACAGGCTGATACCGCCCAAGAGTTCATATCGACGGCGGTGTTTGGCACCTCGATGTCGGCTCATCACATCCTGGGGCTGAAGCCGGTCCCAAGGGTATGGCTGTTCGCCATTTAAAGTGGTACGCGAGCTGGGTTTAGAACGTCGTGAGACAGTTCGGTCCCTATCTGCCGTGGACGTTTGAGATTTGAGAGGGGCTGCTCCTAGTACGAGAGGACCGGAGTGGACGAACCTCTGGTGTTCCGGTTGTCACGCCAGTGGCATTGCCGGGTAGCTATGTTCGGAAAAGATAACCGCTGAAAGCATCTAAGCGGGAAACTTGCCTCAAGATGAGATCTCACTGGAACCTTGAGTTCCCTAAAGGGCCGTCGAAGACTACGACGTTGATAGGTTGGGTGTGTAAGCGCTGTGAGGCGTTGAGCTAACCAATACTAATTGCCCGTGAGGCTTGACCATATAACACCCAAGCAATTTGCGAACTCGAAAGAGGCCAGATTGCGGTGTGTGAAGACGATACAAACCGAAAGTTTGCACAACACACAAAGCTATTACATACCCAATTTGCTGAAGCGAGGCCATCCGGTCACGAGTCAGTACCCGAATTTCTTGACGACCATAGAGCATTGGAACCACCTGATCCCATCCCGAACTCAGAAGTGAAACGATGCATCGCCGATGGTAGTGTGGGGTTTCCCCATGTGAGAGTAGGTCATCGTCAAGATTAAATTCCGAAACCCCAACTGCGAAAGCGGTTGGGGTTTTGCTTTTGGGCGACAAAAAATGCTTCTTATCTCCAAACAATTTTGCACAGTTATTTTCGGGACGGACCTCTAGAATAGCCCCACGCCTTTTAGAGCCAGAACCTTATATGTCAGAGACGGTTGACGCCCCCGGACTGTCGGAGTTACCGCTGGACGACCTGGTGGCCTGCCACGAGTGCGACTTGCTGATGCGCAAGCCAGAGTTGGCCCACGGAGAAAAAGCCCAATGCCCGCGCTGTGGGTATGAGCTCTACGCCCATCGCCACAATGTCGTGGATCGCAGCCTGGCATTGGTGATTGCCGCGCTGCTGTTATATGTCCCCGCGAACTTTTTACCCATCATGCAGCTCAATCTGCTCGGACAATCCTCGGAGGACACCGTGTGGAGCGGTGTCGTCGGTTTATTCAATACCGACATGCAAGGCGTGGCAGTGGTGGTGTTTCTGTGCAGCATGGGTATTCCACTGCTCAAGTTGATCTGCCAGTTGCTCGTGCTCCTGAGCATTCGCCTGGACATCGGTCGTAGTTACGGGCTTTTGCTGTATCGCATTTATCACCATTTACGAGACTGGGGCATGCTCGAGGTCTACCTGATGGGCGTCTTGGTCGCCATCGTCAAACTGGCGGACCTTGCATCCATGACGGTCGGTTTGGGGCTGGTGTGTTTTGTCAGCCTGTTGCTGGTCCAGGTCGGATTGGAAGTGGTCATGTCGCCCCATCAGATATGGGATGCCCTGGCGGGAGAGGATGCACATGCGGGCAATTGATGCAGGCATTCTGGTGTGTAATGAATGTCATGAGTTGAACAGGCAGGAACCCGACACCGATGAGCAGACCTGCACCCGTTGCGGGGCTCTGGTCCATGCTCGTCGTCCCAACAGCATCATGCGCACCTGGGCGCTGCTGATTACCGCGGCGATCCTGTACATCCCTGCCAATGTGCTGCCAATCATGACGGTGACCTCACTGGGACAAGGCGATCCCAGCACCATCATGTCGGGGGTCATCGTCCTGATGCAGCACGGCATGATCCCAATTGCGGCGGTGGTGTTCATCGCCAGCATCCTGGTGCCGACCTTCAAGCTGGTGGGGATCGCCCTGCTGCTGTTTTCGGTTCAGCGCCACCAGCCCTTGTCCGCACGGCAGCGCATTCTGATGTACCGCTTTATCGAGTTCATCGGCCGCTGGTCGATGCTGGATATTTTTGTGATTGCCATCCTGGTGGCGGTAGTGAATTTTGGCCAGCTTGCCAGCATCGAGGCCAATCTCGGCGCAGTAGCCTTTGCCAGTGTGGTGATCTTGACGATGCTCGCCGCAGTAACTTTTGATCCCCGACTGATCTGGGATAACACGGAGTCGGACGACGACAATGAGTGATTTGCCTAAAGCTAAAACCCGTCCGGCGTCGAACTGGTCGGCCATCTGGGTCCTGCCCTTGATCGCGTTGCTGATCGGCGGATGGTTGGGCTGGCGTGCCTACAGCCAGACCGGTATCGAGATTCAGGTACGCTTTGAAAGCGGCGAGGGTATCCAGGCCAACAAGACTGAAGTGGTCTACAAAGGGATGTCGGTGGGCAAGGTCAAGACTCTGGCCCTGGACGACGAAGGCAATAGCAGAGGGGTGATTGCCACCGTCGAGATGAACAAGGACGTCGAGCAATACCTGAAGAACAGCACCCGCTTCTGGCTGGTGAAGCCGAGTGTGACGCTGGCCGGGATCACCGGTCTGGAGACGCTGGTTTCGGGGAATTACATCGCCATCAGCCCGGGGGAGGGCGAGCCGGCGCGCAAGTTCAAGGCGCTGGCCGAGGAGCCGCCGCTGTCGGACGCCAAGCCGGGCCTGCACTTGACCATCAAGGCTGATCGCCTGGGCTCGCTGACCCGCGGCAGCCCAGTGTTCTACAAGCAGATCCAGGTCGGCCAGGTGAAGAGCTACCTGCTCTCCGAGGATCAGAACACCGTCGAGATCAAAGTCTTTATCGAGCCGACCTACGCCAATCTGGTGCGCAAACATACGCGCTTCTGGAATGCCAGCGGCATCAGCATCGACGCCAACCTGTCGGGGGTAAAAGTGCGCAGCGAATCCCTGGCCAGTATCGTGGCCGGCGGTATCGCCTTCGCTACCCCGGAGAATCGCCGGGACAGCCCGCCCACCGACCCGACGCTGCCATTCCGTCTCTATGAGGACTTCGATGCGGCGCAGGCGGGCATCCGGGTCAAGGTCAAGCTGAGCGATTTCGAAGGGCTCCAGGCCGGTCGGACACCGGTCATGTACAAAGGCATCCAGGTCGGTAACCTGAAGGCCCTCAAGGTCGACGCGGACCTGTCCAGCGCCACGGCGGAGCTGACCCTGGACCCATTGGCCGAGGATTACCTAGTGCAAGGCACCCAATTCTGGGTGGTCAAGCCTTCGATCTCCCTGGCGGGTATCACCGGCCTGGAAGCGTTGGTGAAGGGTAATTACATCGCGGTCCGCCCCGGTGACAAAGGCAGCGCTCCGCAACGCGAGTTCGAAGCGCGACCCAAGGCGCCGCCGCTGGACCTGCGCTCTCCGGGCCTGCATCTGGTGCTGTTCACCGAG
This sequence comes from Pseudomonas chlororaphis, assembly GCF_001921865.1. Taxonomy (GTDB): domain Bacteria; phylum Pseudomonadota; class Gammaproteobacteria; order Pseudomonadales; family Pseudomonadaceae; genus Aquipseudomonas; species Aquipseudomonas chlororaphis_D. The sequence continues at coordinate 409,780 of NZ_MSCT01000020.1, read as the reverse complement.
AACCTTGGTTCGCTGGAGGTCGGCAGCCCGATTCTCTACAAGCAGGTGAAAGTTGGCTCCGTGCAAAGCTACCAGTTCTCGCGGACGCGCAAACAGCTGGTCATCGGGGTGCACATCGAGAAGGAATACGAAGGCCTGGTGAACGGTTCGACGCGCTTCTGGAACGCTAGTGGCGTCACCTTGACCGGTGGCCTGACCGGTGGCATCCAGGTCAAGAGCGAGTCGTTGCAAAGCCTGATGGCCGGCGGTATCGCCTTCGATACGCCGGAGCCCAACGTGCCGCTGAAAAAGCGTATTCCGCGCTTCCGCCTGCATGCCGACAAGGAAGAGGCGACGCAGAAGGGCACCATGATCAGCATCAAGGTCGATCGCGCCGATGGTTTGCGTTCGGGGACGCCTATCCGCTTCAAGGGGCTGGACGTCGGCAAGGTCGAGGACGTCGACCTGAGCAGCGATCTGCAGTCGGTGCTGCTCAAGGCGCGGATCACCGAGGTGCCCGAGCGGATCGCCCGGGCCGGCAGCCAGTTCTGGGTGGTCAAGCCGGAGCTTGGCTTGATCAAGACCGCCAACCTGGAAACCCTGGTGACCGGGCAGTACATCGAAGTACAGCCGGCGACCAAGAGCCTCGGTGCGCAAACCAGCTTTGTCGCCTTGCCCCAACCGCCGGAAACCGCGGTCGCGGAGGCGGGCCTGAGCCTGGTATTGAGTGCCGCGCGCCGTGGTTCGCTGAAAGTCGGCGTGCCGGTGACCTATCGCGAAGTGACGGTGGGCAAGGTCACGGGCTATGAGTTGGGCCAGACCGCCGACCGGGTGTTGATCCGTATCCTGATCGAGCCCAAGTACGCACCGCTGGTGCGTGGCGGCACGCGCTTCTGGAACAGCAGCGGCTTCGGTATCGACATTGGTCTGTTCAAGGGTGCGACGGTGCGTACCGAGTCGCTGGAAACCTTGATCCAGGGCGGTATCGCCTTCGCCACGCCGGACGGCGAGCGCATGGGCAACCCGGCGCGGCCGGAGCAGACCTTTGCGCTGTTCGACAAGTTCGAGGACGAATGGCTGACCTGGGCGCCGAAAATCCCCCTGGCCAAATAACCTCCTACAGAAAAGCAAAAGGCCGCGATCTTGAGATCGCGGCCTTTTTTGTTTCACCGTGGGGGAGTCAGACTTCGTCCAACTCCGCCTCGGCTTGCGGCTCGACGTTCAGGGTGGCCTTGACCTGATCGTGGCGACGGATGTACTTCCAGTCCGCCTCGTCGATATAGATACCGTTCGGGCCGCTGCCGCCTTCCAGGTCGATGGCGACCTGGGCCGACACCTGCGGCTTCACACTGGCCAGGATCGGCACGAAGCCCAGTTGCAGGCTGGTTTCCAGCAGCGCCGCCTGGTTCTTCTCGTCGATGTCCGCGGCTTCGTCGAGGTAGTACGGCAGGCGCACGCGGCCGGCCTGGTCGCGGTCCATCAAGTGCAGCAACAGGTACATGTTGGTCAGCGCCTTGATGGTCATGGTGGTGCCGTTGGACGCCGCGCCGTCGATGTCGGTGTGGATCACCGGCTGGCCATTGACCTTGGTGATCTCGAACGCGAGTTCGAACAGGTCCTTGAGACCCAACTGGTTGTGGTTGGCCGCGACCAGGCGGGCCAGGTATTCCTTGGCCTCTTCGTTCTTGTTGTCCTGCTCGGCGCTCTGGCTCAGGTCGAACACCGACAGGGTCTCGCCTTCCTCGTACTGGCCGGCGCTGTGGATGATCTGGTCGATGTGCTTGAGCGCTTCCTTGTTCGGCGCGAGGACGATGCGGAAGCTCTGCAGGTTGGACACCTGGCGTTTGTTGATCTCGCGGTTGAACAGCGCCAACTGGTGCTCGAGGCTGTCGTAGTCGCTGCGGATATTGCGCAGGGTCCGGGCGATGTCGGTGACGGCGGCGCGGCGCGCCTTGCCCAGGGTCAGGGCTTCTTCGGTGCGGTGCGAGTAAGCGTTGATCAGCAGCTGCAGACGACGCTCCATGTCGTCTTCGCTGTCGAACTTGGCCACGCCCTTGAGACGGACCTGGGCATACAGCGCTTCGATCTGGCCGTCGACCCGCTGCAAGCCCTGCCAGCTGTCCTGGTAGTCGTTGAGCAGCGGCAGCAGGTTGTCCATGGAGTCGTCCACCGGGTCCATGAACGGCGTACCGAACGGCAGGTCCGCGGGCAACAGCTGGCGACGGCGCAGGGCGTCGTCGAGGGTGCGTTGCTTGGCTTCCATGTCGGCGATCTGCCGGCCCACCAGTTGCAGCTTGGCCGACAGCTGCTGGACGCGTTCGGTGAAGGCGTCGCTGGAGCGCTTGAGTTCGTCCTGGGCGGCTTCCATCTGCGCCAGCTGTTCCAGCTTCTCGCCTTCCTCGGCGCTCAGGGTCTGGGCACGGCGGAAGTCTTCCAGGGCTTTCTGCGCATCCAGCACTTGCTGGTACAGCGCTTCGGTCTGGGTCTTGCTCGCGGCCCGGTCGGCGGCCACTGCCTGTTGGGTCTTGAGCTGCTTGAGTTCTTTCTCCAGGCGCTCCTTCTGGTCGCGCAACGCCGCGCGGTCGGCCAGGGCCTGCAAGGCTGGCGGTTCGATGTGGGAGATGTCGATGGACAGGCCCGGCACCTCGAAGCGCTCGCCCTTGAAGCCATCGAGAATCAGCTCCACGGATTTGACCCAGTCGCCGTTCTCGTCGAGGGCGATGCCGTGTTCGCCCAGCGGCAGGCTGAACAATTGGCTGTTGAACAGGCGCATCAGGCGCTCGACGTCCTGCTGGGAGAACTCCTCGCGCAGGCGCGCATAACTGTTGTTGTCGGCGTGGTCAAGTTGCTGCTTGACCGACTTCAGGCGTTTTTCCAGGTCGCGCAGACGTTCTTCCAGGTCTTCGGCGGAGAACTGCCGGGACTGGGCCAGGGCGCCGGCCAGTTCGTCGTGGGCATCCTTGGCCGCCAGCAGTTGCTGTTCCAGGACCTTGACGTCGTCCACCAGGGCGAAGCGGTGCTTGAGCACCGACAGCTCGCCGAGCCAGCGCTGGGTGCCGGTGATTTCCCGTTCCAGGCGCATCATTTCCTGGGTGCTGCTGCGCTGGTCGTTCTGCAGCGCATCCTGTTCGTTGCGGTAATGCTCGGCCTGGATGGTCAGCTCTTCCTTGCGCGCACCGGCGTAGTCGGACCAGGTGCCCAGCAGCGAGTCGAGCAGCGGCGACAGGCGATGCAGTTTGCCGCGCAGGATATCGCGCTGCTTCACGCCGTTGGCCAGGGCTTCCACCAAGGGGCCAGCGGCCACCAGCGAGTTGTAGTCCTGCTCCATGCGGCGCACGTCGCGGAAGGCTTCTTCGCAGGCGGCGATGTAGTCGACGCTGCCGGAGCGCAGGCTGTGCTCGAAGGCGTCGAGGAACAGCTGCTTGAGCTTGGCCGCGGTGATTTCGCGCATGTGCAGCAGGTTGATGAACAGGGCGCGGAAGGTCTTCAGGCTCTGTTCGCTGGTGGAGCGCAGCGGGATCAGGGTCAGGTCCAGCGGGATCGAGGTATGCCCGCCGACCAGCAACCGGCGCAGTTCGTCCGGCTTGAGTTCATAGGCCTTCAGGCCCTGGCGCTCGAGGTTGGTGAACAGCTCTTTCTGCCGCAGGCAAGTGTCGTCCTTCTGGTAATGCGCCAGGTCCAGCTGGCCGGCGTAGGCGAAGAACTGGTGGCCGAAGCCGCCGCCCGGGCCGCGTCCGGCCACGCCGATCACGTGCGGGCCGTGGGGCAGGGAGACTTCCACGAGGATGTAGCTGGTGTCGGACGCAAAGTAGAAACGCCGCGATTGCTCCAGGCTGTACTTGCCGAAACTCATGTCCGACATGCGCGCCAGAATCGGGAATTGCAGGGCGTTGATCGACGCGGACTTACCCAGGTTGTTCGCACCGTAGACCGACAGCGGTTCTTCCAGCGGGAACAGGCCCAGGCTGTAGCCGGCGGTGTTCAAAAGGGCAAAGCGGCGGATGCCGTAGCGTTCCTTGCTCATGCGTCGAGCTCCTGTTCTTCGGCAATGGCGCGGGCCAGTGCGTCTTCTTCACTTTCCTGCTCGCCTTCGGCGAATTCGCTGAGGTCCAGCGGGTCGTCGGTCTGCAGCAGTTTTTCGTCGCTGTCTTCGTCGATCAGCACTGGCGTCGGCAGCGGCAGCACGCTGTGCAGGCTGGCGGCCAGGTCGCGGTCCTGCTGCACCGACAGGCACACGTCGAGGAAGCGGTGCATTGGCGGCAGGAAGCGGTAGATGCCCGGCTCCTCGCCGGCAAAACCCAGTTGGGTCATGCGGCGCATGATTTTTTCTTCCAGCTCCTCAACGGTCTGCACTTCGGCCTGGATGAAAAGGTCGCGGTACTTCTCCAGCAGGGACGGCAACTCGTCGCGGCCCAGGCTGCCGCCGTCGAGCACGGCGATCGGGTCGCGGCCCTGGTCGGCCAGGTGTTCCACCAGGATGAAGGTGAACAGCGCCAGGCGCTGGGCGGTCTTGTTCACCTGGGCGGCTGCGTTTTCCGGTACGAAGTAATAGAAGCCGCGGGTATCGCAGACCAGCTCGAAGCCCAGGGCCTTGAACAGGGTGCGGTACTGGTCCTGGAAGTTCGACAGTTGGGCATACAGCTCCGGGTCACGGCGGCTGACGTGATAACCCTTGAATAGCTCGCGAAAGATCGGCGCCAGCTGGGACAGTTCGGAAAGATCAAGATGCATGTGGGGTGCTCGCAGAATTCTCAGGCTGGTCGTCGCGGGCCGAGAGCAGGGCGAAGGAGCGCAGGCTGACCTGGTGCTCGTGGGTATGGTAGTCGCGGCGTTCCAGACGCTCGCGCTTGAAGCGTTTTTCCCGCGAGAGGCGGGAGAACCAGTACAACAGCTCGTCGGTGGCGCCGTTCGGTTCCTGCTCCAGCAGCCAGGTCATCAGGTCTGGCATCGGCAGGGCGTCTTCGCAGCGATCGAGCATCTCGCGCACTGTGCGCGGCGCTCGCGGCGCATCGCCAGCCTTGTGGGTCTTGTGCGCCTTGGGGAAGCGCGTCGGCTTCGGCTCGAAGCGGGCCAGGGCGTAGACATAGGCTTCGACCTGGCCGGCGCTGCCGAGGAAGGTGCTTTGCGGACGGGTGAACAGCGGCATCGCCGCTTGCGGCACCGCGTCGATGCCCTTGCGCCGGATGGCCGACAGGGCCAGGGCCGCGCCGCGGGTCACGGCGTTGTGCCGGCGGGCTTCCTCGCGCAGCGGCAGCAGCAGTTCCCGGGCGTGGCGCAAGGTCAGCTGGGCGCTGGTCTGCATTTCCAGGATCCGCGCGTGGGTGCGCAGCAGCATGTCGTCGTCCACCAGGTGGCCCAGGCGCTGCTGCTCGGTGAGCATGCGCAGCAGGACGTTCTCGACCTTGCGCACGCCCTGCTCGAAGGCGCCGTCGGCGTTCACCAGCTGGATCATCGGCTCGACGTATTCGTCCCAGGTGGCCAGGACCTCGGCGTAGCGCTGGCGCAGGGGGATCTGTCGGTCGCTGGTTTTGGCCCGCTCGGCGACCGCCACCAGGGCCTGTTCGTCGTTGGCGAGTTTTTTCAGCACATCGCGCACGCGCATATCCAGCAGGCGCAGCTGGCGGGCCAGGTCATGGCCGTCGCGGATGTCGAAGGCGTCCTGGATATAACCGGCCAGGCGCTCGAGGTGGCGCAGATAGGCTTCGATTTCCAGGCACAGGCCCAGACGGTGCTCGCGGCGCAGGTAGGCGAGGAAGTCGTGGATCTGCGCGTTGAGTTCGAAACGGTTCGGGCTCTTCGCCACCGGAACCAGGATGTCCAGGCGGATCCATACGTCCAGCAGGCTGGTGATGTCCTGCGGGGTACTGTCGATTTGCTGGGCGGCCAGCTGTGAACGCAGTTCGGCGAGGCTCAGGGTGCCTTGGTCGAAGTGCTCGCACAGTGGCTCCAGAAGTGCCCAGTGTTCGGCGAGGGCGCGCAAGACGCGCTTGGGTTCGATCATCGGAATGGCCGGCTGGTTGGCAATGAAAAGCAGCGATTGTACTGCATCGCAGGGCTGACTATTCACCCCTCGGTCAGGACTGCTGCATTTGTGGCCAATCAACTGCGGGCGATCTTCGGCGAAGGACGGTAGAATCCCCCCACTTCAGTTATCCACAAGTGGCCGACCCTTGCTTATCGAGTCCCGCCGTCGCGCTTATCTGTCCGCCATGCAGGTGGTCAGCTGGCTGCCGCGCACCGAATTGCCCTTTGCCGCGCCTTCGCGCCCCGAGTTGCTGGTGATTGAGCAGCCCGTGGTCGAGGCGCCGGTTGCCCCGGCAGCTGTGGCCAGAACGGTTGTCGAGCCGGTGGCCAGGCCCGCCGAGCGGCCGAAAATCGAAGTGCCGCGCCCGGGCAGCGCTGCCGTTCGTCCGGCGAGCAAGCCCGTAGAAGAGGTCGAGGAGACGCCGGTGCCGGTCAAGGCCCCGGTGGTACCGCCGCCGCGTTTCGCCCTGCAATTGCTGCGGGCCGGCGACTGCCTGCTGCTGGTGGAGTTACCCACAGGCGAAGCCTTCCAGCGCCGCGATCCGGCCTATCTGCTGCTCAAGGACATGCTGCGCGCCGCCGGGCTGCCGGACAGCCCGCAGATCGTCGCCGAGCCGGTGCGCTGGCCGATGCTGACCCGCGGCAACCTCGACCAGGGACCGGAGGCGGCGCGGGATTTTGTCCAGGCCTTTGTCGGCGCGCGGGTCGAAGAGAGTCCTTGCGTGTGCCTGTGGCTGGTCGGCCTGCCGGCGGTGCGTTTCGCCGGCGAGGCGGACGCCGAGTCGTATAACCGTGAACTCCAGGTCGAAGGCCTGGGTTCGGCCTGGGCGCTGCCGGGGCTGGAACTATTAATGGAAGAGCCACAGCGTAAGGCTGATGTCTGGCAAGCCATGCGTCGGCTGATGGCGCGCTGGAAAAGTAGCAATGAGTGACGCTTTATCGTTCCGCCCGGCCACCGAGGCGGATCTGGATGCCATCCTGAAAATCGAATACGCGGCGTTCAGCCACCCCTGGACCCGCGGCATTTTTACCGACGCCCTGAAATCCTATGAAGTCTGGCTGATGTTCGAAGGCAGCCAGCAGGTCGGCCATGGGGTGATCCAGGTGATCATCGACGAAGCCCACCTGCTCAATATCACCGTCAAGCCGGAAAGCCAGGGCCGCGGCCTGGGCCTGTGCCTGCTGGAAGAATTGATGAAACGCGCCTACCAGAAAGACGCGCGCGAGTGTTTCCTCGAGGTGCGCTCCAGCAACCAGACGGCGTATCGACTGTACGAGCGTTACGGTTTCAACGAAGTCGGCCGCCGCCGCGACTATTACCCGGCGGTGGGCGGGCGCGAAGATGCGCTGGTGATGGCCTGTACCCTGGTCGACTGATCGAGCGGCGTGTGCAGAAGCCAGGCTGGCCGGAGAAATCCAGCTCCTGCTCTTCGTTGTCGTCGGTGGGAGCGTCGTGATTCGGTCATGGCCAGTGCCCATGCTTGTGGGCCTGCAAGGCTGGATCGACAGGCCCGGCAAGATTCCTGGAGCTGGAAGCGGTATCTGCATCGACACGCGTGACCTCGAACGGCGGTCGTCTGTCACAACAACGCATCAATCCTGAGGCTGCACAGCATGAACGAACTACAAGACCTGATTGATAACAACGAGCGTTGGGCCGAAGCGATCAAGCAGGAAGATCCTGACTTCTTCTCCAAGCTGGCGCGCCAGCAAACGCCGGAATACCTGTGGATCGGTTGTTCGGACGCCCGGGTACCGGCCAACGAGATCGTCGGCATGCTGCCGGGCGATCTGTTCGTACACCGCAACGTGGCCAATGTGGTGCTGCACACCGACCTCAATTGCCTGTCGGTGATCCAGTACGCGGTCGACGTGCTCAAGGTCAAGCACATCCTGGTGACCGGCCACTATGGCTGCGGCGGGGTGCGCGCCTCGATGCAGGATCGCCAGCTGGGCCTGATCGACGGTTGGCTGCGTTCGATTCGCGACCTGTACTACGAGCATCGCGAAGCGCTGGGGCAACTGGCCACCGAGGAAGAGCGGGTCGACCGTCTCTGCGAGCTGAACGTGATCCAGCAAGTGGCCAACGTCGGCCATACCAGCATCGTGCAAAACGCCTGGCATCGCGGGCAGAGCCTGTCGATCCATGGGTGCATCTATGGCATCAAGGACGGTCGCTGGAAGAGCCTGAACGCGACCATCAGCGGCTCCGAGCAGTTGCCGCCGCAGTATCGCCTGCGTCCGGTCGGGGCGCCTTGAAGCCCTGAAAGCCCCTCGCGAACAAGCCCGTTCCTACCGGTAGGAGCGGGCTTGTTCGCAAGGGGATGTTGCCGTTAGCGCTTATCGGTCAGATATGCGGCGCCTCGATGCTCATCGACGGGGCCGGCGCTTTCAGCTGCTTGAGCTGGGTCTTCACCGGCGCGGTGGTGCATTTGGCCTGGGCCTGCTCCGGGGTCAACTTGCGGACCGAGGTGTAGAACAGCACGCAGGTCTGCTCTTTCTGGGTCACCTGCCAGGTCTGGGTGCAGCTTTTGAGCTGCGCCGCCGGATCGTTGGCCGGCTTGCTGCCCATCCCGGCCTGCCAGCAGGCAGCGCTCAAGTCCTGCCCCATCACTTTCAAGCCCGCGGCGTCGGCCTTGGCCTGGTCGCCGTCGTAGTTTTCCGGGTCCGCCGCGTACCAGATATAGCTCGGGTGGTTGGAGCCCAGCACCGGCACTTTCACGCCCGCGCTCGGGCTGATCTGCGCCAGGCCCAGCACGTTCACCGTGACGTTGTACTGCTGCTTGACCCAGTTGCGCACCGGCGCGCCGAACGCCACCATCGGCAAGGCTGCGCCGCTGGCGTTCTGGCTGACTTCCTTGACCATGGTGGTCTGGTAGCTGTTGAAGTAGCCGTAGACGCCTTCCAGGTCCTTGCCGGCGCTGGCGGGCGCGGCGATGGGCGCGATGTCGACGATGGTCTGGTATCCCGGGGTCTGCTCGGCCGGAATGCCGTTGACCGTCAGCAGTGTGGCCCAGCGGTCGGTGGTCGCCGATTCCAGGTAGTCCTGGGCCTGGGTCAGCGAATAGTCCGGCGGGAAGTGCAGCAGCTCGACGCTCTTGCGGTTCTCCAGGGCCATGCCCAGGGGCAGGAACAGGTACCAGTTGTAGGCCCATTTGCCGTCGGCGTTGAGCTTGCTCGCGCCCTGGTAGGCCAGGTCGCCGGCATCCAGCAGGGCGCTCAACGGCTTGTCATACCCCTTCGGGACCCCGCTGATGCTGGCGTACAGCTGGTCGTTATCGGTTTTCACCTCGACCTTGGCGGTGCTGTAGCCATCGCGCTGCACACTTTGGGTCAGGTAGTGCTCGACGGTCTGCTCCAGCGTCCAGTTGCGGAAGCAGATCACGTTGCAGTTGTTGGGGTAGGCGAAGAGCTGGGTGACGCGCTGGGTGCTGCCCAGCTTCAGGTCGACATCGGCCTGGGCCGTGGTGCTCAGGCTGCCCAGGGTCAGGGCGGCGAAGGCGAGGGGTAGGGAAAGTCCTGCGGGTTTCAACATGCTTGGCTCCTTGTCAGCGTTGGCCTCGTCTGTGCGAGGTGAGTTCCATACTGGAACAGTAGCGGGTGACAAGGAAACCGCCGGGACAAATCTTTTTTGGCCTGGGCGGCGACCGCTTCGGCCGCCGCCATCGGCTCAGGCCGGGAAGTGCAGGGCGTTGCTCAGGTCACCCATGGGCGCCTGCCCGCGAGCGATCATCGCCGCGTCGCGCTGCTTGAGGCCGTCGAGCTGTTCCAGCTGGAACACCCGGGTGATCAGGCGCAGGATCGACGCGGTGTCGTAGACGGTATGGTCCACCGTGCCCTTGCGGGCGAAGGGCGACACCACCAGCGCCGGAACGCGGGTTCCCGGGCCCCAGCGGTCGCCCTTGGGCGGGGCGACGTGGTCCCACCAGCCGCCGTTCTCGTCGACCGTGACCACGACCACCATGTTCTGCCACTGCGGGCTTTCGCGCAGCACCTTCAGGGCACGCACGATATGCCGGTCGCCGGCGGCCACATCGGCATAACCGGCGTGCATGTTGAGGTTGCCCTGGGGTTTGTAGAACGCCACCGGCGGCAGCTTGCCGGCTTCGGCATCGGCGAGGAAACGGTTGCTGGACGACTCGTCGCCCAGGCCGCCGTCGCGCAGGTGGTGGTGGCGTTCGTCCGGATGCTCGGGGCCGAACTGCACGAAGTAGTTGAACGGCTGGTGGTGGTACTGGAAGTTGGGGATCTTCGGAATGCCCGCGGAATCCTTGTAGGCGTCCAGCGTCACTTGCCAGGCGCCGGCATACCAGGCCCAGTCGATGTCCTTGCGCGAGAGCTTGTCGCCGATGGTGTCGTGGCGCTGCGGCACCAGCACGTTGGGCAGGTCGGGCTTGGCGTAGGCCGGGCGCTGCGGGTCGCGGATCCAGGTCGGCCAGTACGGGGGGGCCATGGTATTGACCGCATAGCCGTCCGGGGTCAGCAGGCTCGGGCCGAATTGCGGCGGGCCGCTCATGGCGCTGGCTGGGGATTGCTCCAGCGGTTTGAGGCGAGTGTCGGCCGGGTCGTCGCTTTGCAGGACGGCGATCTGCGGCTTGGCCACCGAGTTGGCCGCGTCCGGATAAAACGGCGTGGCGGCGCTGATCAGGTACTGGTGGTTGAGAAACGAGCCGCCGAAGGTGCCCTGGAAGAAGTTGTCGCAGAGCACGAATTCCCGCGCCACGTCCCACAGGCGCAGCGCGTAGCGGCTCTGGGCGTAATAGCCCATGGGCAGGCCGCCGGCGTCGGCCCAGGCGACGAACGCGTCGTTCTTGCCGCCGTTGATCTGCATCTGGTTCTGATAGAACACGTGCCACAAGTCGCGGGTGACCAGGCCCAGGGGCAGGTCTTCGCCGTCGGGGCCCTTGAGGGCGAAGGGCGCGTTGGGCAGATGTTCCTGGTACTGGCTGCCGACCGGGTAGGTCACGCCGTCCAGCGCCTGGGGCCCGACCTGGGTAAAGCCGCCCCACACCGGCGGCAAGGCCGGCAACAGGCTGCCGTCGCGGTCGCGTTGCTGATAGTCGGAGGGCTTGAGGGCCGAGAGCGGCTTTTCCAGGCCGGGGAAATCGGCGAACAGGTTGTTGAAGCTGCGGTTCTCGGCATAGATCACCACCACGTTCTTGACGTTGTCGCGCAGCGCCCGGTCCAGCTCCGCCGGGGACAGTGGGCGCTCCGCCGGCGTGCCCGGCGTCTGCTCGCCATGCCCGCAGGCACTGAGCGTCGCGCCGACCCCGAGCACCGCCACGCCCCCGAGAAAGCGCCGGCGGCTGCTGTCGGTGGGCTGGCCCGTGATGTTGGGATTCATGGGGTCGGGATTCGTGGGGTCTTTCGGGGTGTCGTCGCTCATGCCGGGTCCCTGATTGCCTGCTGGTCAATTCGTAACAAAGTATTTCGGTCGCACGGTAGCAATCGAATATGACGAAAAGGCTACAGGAAAGGCTCTGGGACGGGGCTTTTAAGGTGGTAGGGGGACGCTGGGAAGGCTGTAGGGATTGTTCGGGGAGCGGCTGCCGAGGCTCGGGCGGGGGAATGAACGAGCCTGGGCCTGGCGCTCTATCGCGAGCAAGCTCGCTCCTACAGGGGGGAGCGAGTGGCTCGCAAAGCGGTCAGGGGGCTACGGGCGGCAGGTAGCTCAGGGTGGTGCCCAGCGCCCACAGCAGCACCAGCACCAGCGGCGCGTGCACCAGCAACTGGACGAAGGAGAAGCCGATCAGGTCCCGGGCCTTGAGCCCCAGCACCCCGAGCAGCGGCAGCATGTAGAAGGGGTTGATCAGGTTCGGCAGCGCTTCGGCGGCGTTGTAGATCTGCACCGCCCAGCCCAGGTGGTATTGCAGGTCGTTGGCCACCTGCATCACGTAGGGCGCCTCGATGATCCACTTGCCGCCGCCCGACGGAATGAAGAAGCCCAGCACCGCCGAATAGACGCCCATCAGCAGCGCGTAGGTGTCGTGGGAGGCAATGGAGGTGAAGAAGGTCGAGATATGGTGGGCCAGGGTCTGGCCGTCGACGCCCTTGACCACGGTCATCAATGCCGCGATCGAGCCGTACAGCGGGAACTGGATCAGCACCCCGGTGGTGGTCGGCACCGCACGGGCCACGGCATCGAGGAAGCTGCGCGGGCGCCAGTGCAGCAAGGCGCCGACCATCAGGAACAGGAAGTTATAGGTGTTGAGCCCGGAAATCGCGGTGATCGCCGGCTTGCTGGCGAATTCGTGGTAGAGCCAGCCGGCCGCGAGCAGGGCCAGCAGGATCGTCAACAGCGGGCTGTGTTCCAGCCATTCGCCAGGACGGCTCGGCGGTGGCGGCTTGGGCAGGTTGAACGCCGGGTCGACCCCGCATGCCTTGGCATCGCGCGCGCTGTTCGGCCCCGGCGCGGTGGCGTAGGCGATGATCAGCGAGACCACGATCAGCGCCAGCAGCAACACGCCGGACTGCCAGAGAAAAATGGTCTCGGTGAAGGGGATCACCCCGGTAATCGCCAGGATCGACGGCGGCAGGCTGGCCGGGTTGGCTTGCAGTTGCGCGGCCGACGATGACAGGCCCAGGGCCCAGACGGCGCCCAGGCCCAGGTACGCCGCGGCCCCCGCGGCGCGGTAGTCCATGCGCAGGTCGGTGCGGCGGGCCAGCGCCCGTACCAGCAGGCCGCCGAACACCAGGGACAGGCCCCAGTTGAGCAACGAGGCGACCATCGAGATCAGCGCCACCCAGGCCACGGCGGAGCGGCCGTTCTTCGGGATGCGCGCCAGGCGGTCGATCAGCTTGACCGCGGGCGGCGAACTGGCGACCACGTAGCCGCCAATCACCACGAAGGCCATTTGCATGGTGAAGGGGATCAGGCTCCAGAATCCGTCGCCGAAGGCCTTGGCGGCCTCGGTCGGGGCGGCGCCCATGCTCAAGGTCGCCACGCTGACAATGATCACGGCGAGGGCGGCGAAGACCCAGGAGTCGGGAAACCAGCGCTCGGCGAAGTTCGAGCAGCGCAAAGCAAATCGGGCATAGCGGCTTTCTTCGATAGGGTCGGCCACGCTTCATTACCTCTTGTATTTATTATTGGAGCAGCCGTTTTTGCGTGCTGGCAGTCGCGCCAAGGCATTCGGGCTGCGAATCTACTGCGCCTTCATCGCGGCAGAGACCTGCCGGTCATCGCGATCTTCGTCACGAGGCCGCAGGCGGGCGATCAAGGTGGTGACGCGATGGACAGCTTGTCTGGATTCACCCTCGGCGTCGGGAAAGTGTCCATTCTTGCGTTTTCGGAGGGAGGGCGCGAGGGATCTTCGCCCAAGCGTATTCATTTGAGAATGTAGTAATTTTCATTGATCGATGAGTAAAGCCAATATATCGATGTGATTTGCCATGACCCGGCCCAGCCCATAATCTCTAAGCCATTTTGTTCGCCTGCCGAGTCTTTTTCATGACTGCCACCTCTTATCCAGCGCAGCGTTTTTCCCGCGCCGACTACAAGACCCTGGGCCTGGCGGCGCTGGGCGGCGCGCTGGAAATCTACGATTTCATCATCTTCGTGTTTTTCGCCCTGACCCTGAGCCAGCTGTTCTTTCCGCCGGAAATGCCCGAGTGGCTGCGGCTGTTGCAGAGCTTCGGGATCTTCGTCACCGGCTACCTGGCGCGGCCGCTGGGCGGTATTTTCATGGCGCACTTCGCCGACCGCCTGGGGCGCAAGAAGGTGTTCAGCTTGAGCATCCTGATGATGGCCCTGCCGTGCCTGCTGATCGGCATCATGCCGACCTATGCGCAGATCGGTTACTTCGCGCCGCTGTTGCTGCTGGCGTTGCGGGTGCTGCAAGGCGCGGCGGTGGGCGGCGAAGTGCCCAGCGCCTGGGTGTTCGTCGCCGAGCACGCGCCGGCCGGGCACCGCGGTTATGCCCTGGGCTTTCTGCAGGCCGGGTTGACCTTCGGCTACCTGATCGGCGCGCTGACCGCGACCTTGCTGGCGCAGTCGTTCACCCCGGAGCAAATCCTCGATTACGCCTGGCGCTACCCGTTCCTGCTCGGCGGGGCCTTCGGCGTGATCGGCGTCTGGCTGCGCCGCTGGCTCAGCGAAACCCCGGTGTTCATGGCCATGCAGGACCAGCGCGAAAGCGCCGTCGAACTGCCGTTGCGTACCGTGCTGCGCGAGCATCGCCTGGCCCTGTTGCCGGCGGCGATCCTCACCTGCGTGCTGACCTCGGCGGTGGTGGTGTTCGTCGTCGTGACGCCGACCATGATGCAGAAGACCTTCGGTATGAGCGCCAGCCACACCTTCGCCCTGAGCAGCCTGGGCATCGTGTTCCTGAACATCGGTTGCGTGCTGGCCGGGCTGATCGTCGACCGTATCGGCGCCTGGCGCACGGTGATGCTCTACAGCCTGCTGCTGCCGCTGGGGATCGGCCTGCTCTACGGCTGCCTGATCGGCGGCGGACAGTGGGTTGGCCTGGCCTATGCCGTCGCCGGTCTGTGCTGCGGGGTGGTGGGCGCGGTGCCGTCGGTGATGGTCGGGTTGTTTCCGGCGCGGATTCGCGTGTCTGGTATCTCCTTTACCTACAACATCGCTTACGCGTTGTGGGCGAGCATCACGCCGTTGCTGCTGATCGGCCTGATGCCCTGGAGCCCGTGGGTCAGCGTGATTTATTGCGCGGTGATGGGGGCGGTCGGGGTGCTCAGCGCAGGGTATTTCGGCGCGCGTATGCCCCGCCTGGCCGGTGCTGGAGTGCCTGGCGTTTGCGCGGGGTCTTGAGGGTTTTTCGTCGGTGGTCCGGCGCTCGCGCGAGTCGCCAGGCAGAAAATTTCTCCCGGCGAAACCCCCTGCCCAGGCGAGCTAGAGCCTTCGCCGGGCGCAGGGTTTTCTGCCGGCTGCAGGCCATTGAAGGTTGTGCTTAGCCAAGGCCGATTTACCCGCTAATCTCTCGAAAAAAAACGCGCGGCCCACGCGCCAGTTTCGGGAGCTGCCTTGATCCGGTCCGTCCTGTGTTCCCTGCGCGATTTCACCACGCTGGCGCCGCTGTTGCAGGCCGCGTGGTTGTCCGCCGCCCTTGGCCTGATGTTCGTCCTGCTGTACCTGTGGACCTTCAACCTTGTCGACTATGAGCTGGAAGGCGCCAGTGTCGAGTCCCTCACCGGCACAGTGCGCTATGTCGATAGCGGCGGGATGCTGGTGCAGGATGATGACAGCGGCGAATACACCCGGCTCCGGATGATTCGCGGCATCAGCTATTTCAAGAGCGACAAGGGGCGGCTCCAGGGCCGGACCCTCGAGTTCACTCGTTTGCGCGACGCGATACTGACCTGCGCCCTGGACGGCCAGGAACTGTGCGTGGCGCAATGTTCCAGTGCCGCGCAGTGCCTGGAGCGGCGCCGTGAGCGCGAGGCGCCGCTGGGCCTGCCGCTTGCGGCATTCGGCATCAGCCTGGTCTGCCTGGGCCTGCACCGGGGGCGCCGACGCCCATCCGCGTCGGGGGCGGACAGCCTTTGAGTCGTCCTGAATAACCGTTGGCTGTCGGTTGCATGACCATTACGTCATTTTATCGGGGGCGCGTGTGCGCTCCGGCTATCATCAGCCACGATGATTTCCACAGGCAGGGGGCTTTCATGGGCGCAGGACACAGTCACGGACAGGTTCGGGCCGGACACGAACGCAAGTTATGGATGGCCTTGGGGCTGACGGGCAGTTTCATGATCGCCGAGGTCATCGGCGCCTTTGTCACCGGCAGCCTGGCGCTGCTGTCCGACGCCGCGCACATGATGACCGACGCGCTGGCGCTGGCGATTTCCCTGGTGGCGATCCAGATCGGCAAGCGCGCCGCGGACCGCAAGCGCACCTTCGGTTATGCGCGTTTCGAGATTCTTGCCGCGGCGTTCAACGCCATCCTGTTGTTCGTGGTGGCCTTCTACATTCTGTTCGAGGCGTACCAGCGGCTGTCCGCGCCGGCGGAAATCCAGTCGACGGGGATGTTGGTGATCGCCGTGCTGGGGCTGATCGTCAACCTGATCTCCATGCGTCTTTTGGCCTCGGCGAGCGCCGAGAGCCTCAACGTCAAGGGCGCTTACCTTGAGGTGTGGAGCGACATGCTTGGCTCCGTCGGTGTGATCATCGCGGCGCTGGTGATCATGTTCACCGGCTGGGGCTGGGTCGACTCGGTGGTGGCGGCGGCCATCGGTTTCTGGGTCCTGCCGCGCACCTGGACGCTGCTCAAGGAGAGCATGAACGTACTGCTGCAAGGCGTGCCGGACGGCATCGATATCGACCAGGTCGAGCAGGGCATCCGCGCCATCGACGGGGTGACGGACGTCCACGACCTGCACCTGTGGGCGCTGACCAGCGGCAAGAACGTGATGAGCGCACACCTGGTGGCCGACCTGGGACGGCGCAGCGAGCAGCAGATCCTCGCCGACGTCACCGAGTTGATGCACGAGCGGTTCGACATCTCCCATGTGACGGTCCAGGTCGAACAGGCCGGCTTCCACGAACAGGGCCACGAAGAACACGTGCATTGACCTCGCGACCTCGGCAACGATTCGGCTACACCCGATTTCCCTGTAGCCGCTGCCGAGCCCGCGAGGCTGCGTACGACTGCGCAGCAGGCGCCGCTCTTGAGATCGCCAGAGGTCCTGCGGACCTTGCGCAGCCTGCGGCAGCGGCTACACCGCCGGCGTATCGCCAAACGCCCTGTAGCCGCTGCCGAGCAACGCGAGGCTGCGTACGACCGCGCAGCGGGCGCCGCTCTTGAGATCGCCAGAGGTCCTGCGGACCTTGCGCAGCCTGCGGCAGCGGCTACACCGGCGGCGTATCGCCAGACTCCCTGTAGCCGCTGCCGAGCAACGCGAGGCTGTGTACGGCTGCGCAGCAGGCGCCGCTCTTGTGTTCAATCGCGCTCTTCGAGCACGTAGCCGACGCCACGCAGGGTGTGGATCAGCTTGCTCTCGAACGGGTCGTCGATCTTGGCCCGCAGGCGGCGGATCGAGACTTCGACCACATTGGTGTCGCAGTCGAAATTCATGTCCCACACGAACGAGATGATCTGGGTGCGCGACAGTACCACGCCGCTCTGGCGCATCAGCAGGTGCAACAGGGCGAATTCCTTGGTGGTCAGGTCGATGCGCTGCTTGCCGCGAAATGCCCGGTGGCGGCCCTGGTCCAGCTCCAGGTCGGCCACCCGCAACACATCCGGGGTCGGCGACTGCTCGCTGCGGCGCAACAGGCTGCGCACCCGCGCCAGCAGTTCGGGGAACTCGAACGGCTTGACCAGGTAGTCGTCGGCGCCCAGGTCCAGGCCCTTGATCCGGTCGACCAGCCGCCCCTGGGCGGTGAGCATCATGATCCGCGTATTGCTGTCCTGGCGAATGCGCTGCAGCACGCCCCAGCCATCCAGTTCCGGCAGGTTGACGTCGAGAATCACCAGGTCGTAGGCGTGCTGGCGGGTCAGGTGCAGGCCGTCGGCGCCGTTGCTGGCGCAATCGACGACATAGCCGCTTTCGCTCAGTCCCTGATGCAAGTAGTCGGCGGTTTTCGGTTCGTCCTCGATCACCAGAATACGCATGCTGAATTAGCCTCGGTGTTTAGTACGGTGGCGAAGTTGAATAACCCGTTTAGAAGTAACGGGCGCGATCATTCAACTTTCAAAGTTTCGGAGTGCGTTGTTTCGAGAAGTTGTGTCTCTATATTTCGAGTTGTTGATTTATTGCGGTTGCACTTTGCTCGATTGCCCGGATGTTAATACGAAAGCCCGTGGCAGAGCGCTTGCTAACGGATTTGTAATCTTTGCGCCACCCTGTCGATAAGTACCGAACGCTACATTTGGCCAGCACTAAATACTCACCTGTTAGTTGTTTTATGGGTGGAGTGTGGATGCGTCGTGTCGGTCCAATTGCCTCGCGTCGTTCAGCCTCCGCCGTCACTCTGCACCGGTAAGGGGCCAGAACGCGTTATGCCAACCACCATTAAAAAACTTGCCTGGGTCGTCGGCGCCTTGTCCGGTGTCCTGTTGTTGGCCAGTGCCTCGTTGCAAGAGGCCGCCGCGGCCGAGCCCCGGACGCTGAGCCTCGACAACGCCCTGGCGGACGCCTTCGCCAACAACCCCGATCTTGCGGCCGCGCGCTGGGAAATCGACATCGCCCAGGGCGGTCGGCAGCAGGCCGGGCTGATTCCCAATCCGGTGTTGTCCTGGGATGCCGAGGACACCCGCCGCAGTTCGCGCACCACCACGGTCAAGCTCAGCCAGACCCTGGAACTGGGCGGCAAGCGCGGGGCGCGCATCGACGTCGCCGGCCGTGCCCAGGACGCCGCGGCCCTGGAACTCGAACGCCAGCGCAACCAGTTGCGCGCCGATGTGATCGCGGCCTTTTACGGCGCCTTGCGCGCCCAGGAACGCAGCCTCCTGGCCGGCCGTTCCCTGGCCCTGGCCGAGCGTGGCCTGACCGTGTCCAAGGGCCGAGTCAGCGCCGGCAAGGCTTCGCCGGTGGAGGCCACCCGCGCCCAGGTCCAGCTTTCGGAAGTGCGCCTGGAACTGAGCCGCGCCGAGATGGACCAGGCCAACGCCTATCGGCAACTGGCGACCGTGACCGGGGCCGCCACCACCGATTTCGCCGCCGTCGCGGAGCCGGCCAGCGCCTTGCCTGTGCTGCCGCCTCCGGCGCAGTTGTTGGCGCGGCTGCAAGAGACCACCGAGCTGCGCCTGGCCGAGATGCAGATCGTGCAGCGCGAAGCTGCCCTGGGGCTGGAAAAGACCCAGCGCATTCCCGACCTCGATATCAGCGTCGGCAGCCAGTACGACGCCAGCGTGCGCGAGCGGGTCAACCTGGTCGGTGTGTCGATGCCGTTGCCGCTGTTCAACCGCAACCAGGGCAACGTGTTGTCGGCCGCACGTCGCGCCGACCAGGCCCGTGATTTGCGCAATGCCACGGAGTTGCGCCTGCGCACCGAAACCCGCCAGGCCCTGGACCAATGGAGCACCGCCCGCAGCGAAGTGCAGTCGTTCAACCAAGTGATCCTGCCGGCCGCGCAAAACGCCGTGGACACCGCCACCCGCGGTTTCGAGATGGGCAAATTCAACTTCATCGAGGTGCTCGACGCCCAGCGCACGCTGATCAGCGCCCGTACCCAGTACATCGCCGCCGTGGCCCAGTCCACCGATGCCTGGGTACGCATTGAGCGGATCTACGGCGACCTCGCCGGCGCCGACCGCGCCCTGTGAAGACGGCGTGGTTCGTCCTGCTGTGCCTGGGCGCGTTGCTGGTCACCGATTGCAGCGTGCCGGCCCAGGTCGAGGAGACCTCGGCCCATTGGTGCCTGCATGACTTGCATCGGGCGCTCGGTGATTTCTTTTTTCCACAGACCTCATGACACGGCGGTCTTGCCGGAAGGCGTGTCGAGTCGATTTTTTCAGGAGCATGCATGGACAAGAAACGAAGCATTGCCGTGGCGTTGACCGTGACGGTCGCGCTCGGCGCAGCCGGGTTGATGTGGCAGGACCTGTTCCAGGGGGCGCCGGAGGCCGGGCAGACGCAGGCGGCGGACAAGGCGCAAGCGGCCGATACGCATAAGGACGGCGAGACGCATCAGGAAGGCGAACAGGCGCCGGCGGGCGAGGCCCATGCCGAGGAAGAGGGCAAGGTCGAACTCAGCGACGAGCAGATCAAGGCCGCCAACATCCAACTGGCCGAAGCCCAGCCGCGGGACCTCAGCAGCCTGCTGACGTTGCCGGGGGAAGTGCGTTTCGACGAGGACCGCACCTCGCACATCGTGCCGCGCGCGGCCGGGGTGGTGGAGTCGGTGGCGGTCAATCTCGGCCAGGCGGTGAAGAAGGGCGAGCTGCTGGCGGTGATCGCCAGCCAGCAGATATCCGACCTGCGCAGCGAACTGGCCGCCGCCGAGCGCCGGGTCGAGCTGGCGCGCACCACCTTCCAGCGCGAGCGCCAGTTGTGGGTCGACCAGATCTCCGCCGAGCAGGATTACTTGCTGGCCCGGCAGGTCCAGCAAGAGGCCGAGATCGCCCTGAACAACGCCCGGCAGAAAATGAATGCCCTGAGCGGCAGCGCGGTGCTGGCGGGCGGCAACCGCTACGAGATGCGTGCGCCGTTCGACGGCGTGGTGGTGGAAAAACACCTGAGCGTCGGCGAAGTGGTGGGCGAGACCAGCGCCGCCTTCACCCTGTCCGACCTGTCGCGGGTCTGGGTCACGTTCGGCGTGTTTCCCAAGGACCTGAACAAGGTCCGGGTGGGCAAGCCGGTGCGGGTGCAATCCACGGAGCTGGGCAGCCAGGTGCAGGGCACGGTGGCCTACGTCGGCAGCCTGCTGGGCGAGCAGACCCGGACCGCCACGGTGCGGGTCACGGTGC
Organism: Pseudomonas chlororaphis; assembly: GCF_001921865.1. Classification (GTDB taxonomy): domain Bacteria; phylum Pseudomonadota; class Gammaproteobacteria; order Pseudomonadales; family Pseudomonadaceae; genus Aquipseudomonas; species Aquipseudomonas chlororaphis_D. The sequence goes on along the minus strand of NZ_MSCT01000020.1, from coordinate 389,411 downwards.
CCAACCCGGACGATACCTGGCGGCCCGGTTTGTTCGTCTCGGTGCAAGTGGCGACCGACACCTACCAGGCCGGCGTGACCGTACCGCAAAGCGCGATCCAGACCGTGGAGGACAAGCCTTCGGTGTTCGTGCGTATCGCCGACGGCTTCCAGGCCACGCCGGTGGTGCTGGGCGGCAGCGAAGACGGTTTCGTCGAAATCCGCGAAGGCCTGCCGGTCGGGGCGCAGGTGGCCACCGCCGGCAGCTTCATCCTCAAGTCCGAACTGGGCAAAGGCTCGGCCGAGCACGGCCATTGATCCGCCTTATCGGCGCGTGTTTTCCTGGAGAGTGACTTCCCATGTTTGAACGCATCATTCAATTCGCCATCGAGCAGCGCATCATCGTGCTGCTGGCGGTGCTGCTGATGGCCGCGGTGGGCGTCGGCAGTTACCAGAAGCTGCCGATCGACGCGGTGCCCGACATCACCAACGTCCAGGTCCAGGTCAACGCCAGCATGCCCGGCTATTCGCCGCTGGAAACCGAGCAGCGCATCACCTATCCGGTGGAAGTGGCCATGGCCGGCCTGCCGGGCCTGGAGCAGACCCGCTCGACCTCGCGCTCGGGCCTGTCCCAGGTGACGGTGATCTTCAAGGAAGGCACCGATTTGTACTTCGCCCGCCAACTGGTCAACGAGCGCCTGCAAGTGGCCCGCGAACAACTGCCCGAAGGCGTGGAGGCGAGCATGGGGCCGATCTCCACCGGCCTCGGCGAGATCTTCTTCTGGACCGTGGAAGCCGAACCGGACGCGCGCAAGGAAGACGGCACGGCCTACACCCCGACCGACCTGCGGGTGATCCAGGACTGGGTCATCGCCCCGCAGTTGCGCAACGTGCCGGGGGTGGCCGAGATCAACACCATCGGCGGCTTCGCCAAGCTCTATCAGATCGCCCCGGACCCCAAGCGCCTGGCGGCCTACAACCTGACCCTGGGCGACCTGATGACCGCCCTGGACCGTAACAACGCCAACGTCGGCGCCGGCTACATCGAGCGCAACGGCCAGCAGTTGCTGATCCGCGCGCCGGGCCAGGTGAAGTCCATCGAGGACATCGCCAACATCGTGATCAATACCGTGGACGGCACGCCGATCCGCATCAGCAACGTGGCCACCGTGGACATCGGCCGCGAACTGCGCACCGGCGCGGCCACCGAGAACGGTCGCGAAGTGGTGCTCGGCACAGTGTTCATGCTGGTGGGGGAAAACAGCCGCACGGTATCGCGGGTGGTGGCGGAGAAACTCGCCGAGATCAACCGTTCGCTACCCAAGGGGGTGACGGCGGTCACGGTCTACGACCGCACCAACCTGGTGGACAAGGCCGTGGCCACGGTGAAGAAAAACCTCATCGAAGGCGCGCTGCTGGTCATCGCCATCCTGTTCCTGTTCCTGGGCAATATCCGCGCCGCGCTGATCACCGCCATGGTGATCCCGCTGGCCATGCTGTTCACTTTCACCGGCATGTTCACCAACAAGGTCAGCGCCAACCTGATGAGCCTCGGCGCGCTGGACTTCGGCATCATCGTCGACGGCGCGGTGGTGATCGTCGAGAACGCCATCCGCCGCCTGGCCCACGCCCAGCAGCACCATGGGCGCATGCTGACCCGCTCGGAACGCCTGCACGAAGTCTTCGCCGCGGCCAAGGAAGCGCGACGGGCGCTGATCTACGGGCAGCTGATCATCATGGTGGTGTACCTGCCGATCTTCGCCCTGTCCGGGGTGGCCGGGAAGATGTTCCACCCGATGGCCTTCACCGTGGTGATTGCCCTGCTGGGGGCGATGATCCTGTCGGTGACCTTCGTGCCGGCGGCGATCGCGCTGTTCGTCACCGGCAAGGTCAAGGAAGAGGAAAACTTCGTCATGCGCGGTGCCCGCCGGGGTTACGAGCCGGTGTTGCGCTGGGTCATGAGCCATCGTTCGCTGGCCTTCGCCCTGGCGTTTCTCAGCGTGCTGCTTTCGGGCCTGGTGGCCAGCCGCATGGGCAGCGAATTCATCCCCAGCCTGAGCGAAGGCGACTTCGCCCAGCAGGCGATGCGCGTGCCCGACGCCAGCCTGACCCAGTCGGTGGAGATGCAGAAGGCCCTGGAGAAAACCCTGCTGGCCCAGATACCGGAAATCGAGCGGGTGTTCGCCCGTACCGGCACCGCCGAGATTGCCTCGGACGTGATGCCGCCGAACATTTCCGACGCTTACCTGATGCTCAAGCCCAAGGATCAATGGCCGGACCCGAAAAAGTCGCGCGAGGCGATCATTGCCGACATCGAGCGGGTCAGCAACAGCCTGCCGGGCAACGTCTACGAGTTGTCGCAACCGATCCAGCTGCGCTTCAACGAGCTGATTTCCGGGGTGCGCAGCGATGTCGCGGTGAAGGTCTTCGGCGACGACATGGACGTGCTGAACAAGACCGCGGAAGAGATCTCGCAGACCTTGCAGAAGATCGACGGCGCCGCCGAAGTGAAGGTGCAGCAGACCACCGGCCTGCCGGTGCTGACGGTGAATGTCGACCGCGACAAGGCCGCGCGTTTCGGCCTCAACGTCGGCGACGTGCAAGACGCCGTGGCGATCGCGGTGGGCGGGCGCAAGGCGGGCATCCTGTATGAGGGCGACCGGCGCTTCGACATGCTGGTGCGTATGTCCGACAACCTGCGCACCGATATCGACGGCCTGTCGCGGCTGCTGATTCCGGTGGCGGCCACCGCGAGCAGCGTCAACGGGCAACTGGGGTTCATCGCGCTGTCGGAAGTGGCCAGCGTCGACCTGGTGCTCGGCCCGGCGCAGGTCAGCCGCGAGAACGGCAAGCGCCTGGTGATCGTCAGCGCCAACGTGCGGGGGCGCGACATGGGCTCCTTCGTCGAAGAGGCGACGGCGGCGATTGGCAAGCAGGTGAAGATCCCGACCGGTTACTGGATCACCTGGGGCGGCCAGTTCGAGCAGTTGCAGGAAGCCTCCAAGCGCCTGGAAATCGTGGTGCCGGTGGCACTGCTGCTGGTGTTCGGCTTGCTGTTCATGATGTTCAACAACCTCAAGGACGGGCTGCTGGTTTTCACCGGGATTCCCTTCGCCCTGACCGGCGGGATCATGGCCCTGTGGCTGCGCGACATACCGTTGTCGATCTCGGCGGGGGTGGGTTTCATCGCGCTGTCGGGGGTGGCAGTGCTCAACGGCCTGGTGATGATCGCCTTCATCCGCAACCTGCGCGAAGAAGGACGGATGCTCGCGGCGGCCGTCAACGAAGGCGCGCTGACCCGCCTGCGGCCGGTGCTGATGACCGCCCTGGTGGCGTCGCTGGGGTTCATCCCCATGGCCCTGGCCACCGGCACCGGCGCCGAGGTGCAGCGCCCGCTGGCCACCGTGGTCATCGGCGGCATCATCTCTTCCACCGCCCTGACCCTGCTGGTACTGCCGGCGCTGTACCACTGGGCGCACCGCAAGGAGGAAGAACAGGAACTGCAAGACCTGCGCAACGACTGACTGTTTGAGTATCCCCTCTCAGACCCGTCTCCACCCGGAGGCGGGTTTTTTCATTCCCGATATCGCCGGAGGTCCTGCGGACCTTGCGCAGCCTTCGGTAGCGGCTACACCGACGGTGCCAATACATGACTCATGCGTCCACCTGTAGCCGTTGCTGCTGGCGCGGTTTTCGGGTGGGGGAAATAGCGGGCAAAAAAAAGCGCCCCGACTGGGGCGCTAAAAATTCATCTCTTTCCAAAGGAGCATTCAAAAAACGCTTCAAGAGATGAATGTGCTCGTGGCCGGCGTCAAAGGGCCTGGGTGGACGCTCGTGGCCGGTGGGTGGCGCTCTGCTCGGAGCTGGCCGCGGTGTCGTGGCGCTCGGCATCCGGGTTGCCTGGCTGGTTGAGCCAGAACTGTTGCAGCGCATGCCTGAAACGTTCGCTGTCGGCGACGGCCCGGGTCGCGCTGGACGGGGCTGGCGAGAACGCAGGGGAAGGCTTCAATACAGGGTCTCCCGGCAGGTGGTGAGGCAGCGTCGTGACGGGCGGCCTCAGGATGGGCCTGAGTATACGAAGGCCAACCTGACGGGAAGGTGAGGCCGATATTACAGTTCTGAAAGGCACGGGTCTGTGAAGAAGTTTTAACGTCGAGCGGACCTCCAGTCCGCTCGACGCGCGGACTTAGAGAATGGCCAGCGGGTATTCGACGATCAGGCGGAATTCGTCCAGGTCGGACTCGAAGCTGCTGGAGCGCACGGTCGCCTGGCGGATGCGCAGCGACAAGTCCTTGAGGGTGCCGCCCTGGAACACGTACTTGGCCTCGATATCGCGTTCCCAGCGGCGCTGGTCGGTCAGCGGATTGCCGTCCGCATCGCGGCGCATGTAGACCGAGTTGGCGTTGCTGTAGTCGGCGTCGCTGCCTTTGCCGTAGCGGGTCATGAACGACAGGCCGGGAATGCCGAAGGTCTCCATGTCGAGGTCGTAGCGGACCATCCACGAGCGTTCTTTCGGCGAGTTGAAGTCGCTGTACTGGATCGAGTTGTCGAGGAAGATCGAGTCGGACTGGCGCAGGTAGTCGAAGTCGTCGTCGCCGTTGTTGCGCTGGTGCGACAGGGAGACGGTGTGGGCGCCATAGGTGGCGCCAACCTTGGCGCTCCAGATGTTGTTGTCGAACTCGCCGAGCAGTTTCTTGCCTTCGTCCACGGCCTTGTAATAGTTGAACCCGGCGAACAGCGAGAAACCCTCCGCGACCGGCCAAGTGGCGGCGGTGCCGAAGTAGTACTGGTCCCAGGCGTCCTTCAGGCGGCTGCTGTAGAGGCTGAAGCTGAGGTTCTTGTCCAGGTTGTAGTCGCCGCCGAAATAGGCGATCCAGGGCGAATCGACCTTGCCCGCGTAAAAGGTCGCGAAGCCGTCGCGCATGCCGCTGCTGTCGGGCTGGCTCATGGCGTGCAGGCGGCCGCCTTGCAGGCTCAGGCCGTCGATGCTGGTGTTCTCCACGGTCACCCCGCGAAAGCTTTCCGGCAGCAGGCGCGAGTCGCCGTATTGCACCACCGGGGTTTTCGGGAAGACGTCGCCGACCTTGACCACGGTATCGAGCAGGCGCAGCTTGGCCGCGCCGCCGAACTTGCCGTAGTCGTCGGCCGGTCGGTTGTCGCTGTCCACCGGCAACATGCCGAACGATCCGCCACCGCCGCTGCGGCCGGTCCCGGAGTCGAGCTTGAGGGCGTACATGGCGAAGGCATCGAGGCCGAAACCGACGGTGCCCTGGGTGAAGCCGGACTCGAACCTGGCCATCAGGCCCTGGGCCCAGGCTTCCGAATAGCCGTTACCGGTGGGGCTGGACTGGCCCTTGCGGTCGTCGCGATTGAAATAGAAGTTGCGGGCGAGCACGTTGAGGCTGCTGCCTTCGATAAAACCTTCGGGTTTGTCTTGCGCCGCGTTCGCGGCCAAAGGGCTCAGCCCCAGTACCGCGTAAAACACGGACAGGGACAGGCGGGTTTGGGTACGCATGTTGTTTGCTCCTGGGTAAGGGCAGCTATCAGCTGTTATGTCGCCTGTGGCGTTCTTGTTAGTTGTACTCGCGAACCGTTTGGTTAACGGCTGGAGTCAAGGTCGATAGTTGCAAACAACAGATAACGCAGAGGTGACCCGGCTATTACAATTCTGCAAGGTTTAAAGTTTCAGGTTGTTTTGGGGGAAGACCGGGAGCCTTGGTTTATATGGGTTTTTAATGAAGTTGGAGGAGGGCTTGAAGAACATTACATATAAGTAATATAGGCGTGATCTTCCTGACAGGGTCGACTGGTTATTCTCGTCACAACTAAACCAAGCGAGGAAACAGTCATGAAACTATTTAAATTGAGTATGGGCGCCCTGGTACTTTCCCTGTCGTCGCTGGCCATGGCCGAAGGTGGCGGCGACCGCACCTTCGACCGGGCCATGCAGGCGAACGAGCGGGCCATGGCGGCCTACGCGGCCAAGCAGGGCAAGGAGGCGCCGGTCGTCGAGAACTACACCTACGAGACCCAGCTGGATATCAAGAAGGTGGTCAACGTCACTCCGCCGGTCAAGTCCTGCGACATCGTGCCGTCGCGCATGACCTATGAGGATTCGGCGGGCAAGCTCAACACCATCGAATACCAGGTCATGGGCCAGTGCCGTACCAACGGCAGCTGAATGGGCGGCCTATGTGCGATGAATCGCGAGCATTGGACCCTGGGGCGATCGAGCGAGAGGTCGCCGAGTATTTTCTGACCAGTGCTCGCTGCGCGTGCTTCAAACAGGCTGCGCGCAGCCTGAATACCCGAGTGGCGGTGTTGCGCAAGCAACTGCGGCTCTTGGAGGAACGCCTCGGTGGCCCGCTGTTTGTCTACCGGCAAAATATCTTGCGCCTGACCCTCAAGGGGCAGCGATTGCAGGCGCTGTTATCGGCGAACCTGCACACTCCCGTGTTACCCAAAACCGACCGCGCGGCGGCGCCCGTGGTGCGCCTGATGGCGGCCGACGCCCTGCTGCACGATCTTGTCTTGCGCGATCTGCTGGCCTTTGTGCGGCGCAATGCTGCGGTGCGCCTGGATCTGCAGGTCTCTTGCGAACCTCATGCCGGGCAGCGTCCGGCGGACATCATGCTCTGGCTCGCCGAACCGGGCAGCCCGCGGCCCGACCCCGGGTTCGCGACCACCACGCCCGTCGCCCTGGCGCGAATCGGCTATCAGGCCTGCGTCGCCAAGCGTTATTCGCGAGAGGCGGCATTGCCCAGCCAGGCCAGGCACCTGGATGACTACATGCTGGTGCAGGTGCACGAGTACCTGCAGGTGGCGGCGCTCGAACCCTGGAACCAGTTGGTCCGCCAGCGCCCCACCGGCGTGACGCAGGTGCACAGCCATGAGCTGGCGCTGGAGCTGATCAGGCGCGGCGCCTGCGTCGGCGTGTTGCCGGCCTACATTCCCACCCTGGACAACAACCTGGTGGCGCTGCCTGGACTGTTCCCGCAGAAGATGGAGCGCAACGCCTGGCTGAGCACCCATGCGCTGGCGGCTGGGCGCCCGGAGGTGCAGGCGCTGGTGGCGCTGATTCGCCAGGCATTCGACGAGCGCCAGGACTGGTTTTGACGTGCCTGGCCAGGGCGTTTTCCGGGCGCGAGTTCCAGTGTCCGGCTGCGGTGTTTATCCCCACTTTCCAATAACTGAAATGTTTCTGACATATCGCGAGCGACTTGCGTAAACCCCGGCTTTTTAGTCGAAGCCTGTGTTTTCAATGGGGGCGGCCAGAGCAAGGCGAGGGTCGGCTTGGTTGTCATTGAAATGTCTTTTAAATAAACCAGAAGTGTCATGTCGGATTCCCAGGATCGCCCACGGTCAACCTGATCCAGTCATTGGATGTCCTTGTCGCAGGTGGCCGCCACACTAAAAGTCAAATGGGAGTCTGGAATGTTGATCAAGAAACTCTATATAGGGTTGGGGAACGGTATTGCCTTGGGTTTGCTCGGTGCGTCGCTGTCGGCAACGGCGCAGGCCGGCACGGTGACCACTGATGGCGCCGACATCGTGGTCAAGACCAAGGGTGGCCTGGAGGTGGCAACGGTCGACAAGGAGTTCAGTTTCAAGTTGGGCGGTCGGGTGCAGGCGGACTATGGCCGCTTTGATAATTACTACACGAAGAACGGCAACTCCGCCGACGCGGCCTACTTTCGCCGGGCTTACCTGGAGTTTGGCGGCACCCTGTACCGGGATTGGAAATACCAGATCAACTACGACCTGTCGCGCAACGTGGGCAACGACAGCACCGGCTATTTCGACGAAGGCAGCCTGACCTATACCGGCTTCAACCCGCTGAACCTGAAAGTCGGGCGCTTCTATACCGACTTCGGCCTGGAAAAGGCCACCAGTTCCAAGTGGGTGACGGCGCTGGAGCGCAACCTGTCCTACGACGTGGCGGAGTGGATCAACGACAACAGCGGCATGGGTGTGCAAGCCAATGGCGTGGTAGGCGGCATGGCCTATCTGTCCGGCAGTGTGTTCAGCGAAAACAACAACGACACCGATGGCGACAGCGTCAAGCGCTACAACCTGAGGGGCGTGTTCGCCCCGCTGCACGAGTCCGGCAATGTGCTGCACATCGGTGCTCAGTACGCCTATCGCGATCTCAAGGACGCTGCCGTCGATACGCGCATCCGTTCGCGCATGGGCATGCGCGGGGTGGAGACCAACGGCGGCAACAGCGCCGGCAGCAACGGCAATCGCGCGGTGTTTGGCGGCAGCACGGCGCAGCAGGGGTTGTGGACGGATGACTCGGTCTGGGGCGTCGAAGGGGCTTGGGCCATGGACGCGTTTTCCCTCCAGGCCGAATACTTGCGCCGGACCCTCAAGGCCGATGCCGCACAAAGCGACATAAAGGCCTCGGGTTATTATGCGCAATTAGCCTATACCCTGACCGGCGAGCCGCGGATCTACAAACTCGACGGCGCCAAGTTCGACACCATCAAGCCGCAGAACAAGCAGTGGGGCGCCTGGGAGCTGTTCTACCGCTACGACTCCATCAGCGTCGAGGACGACAACGTGGTGGTCAGCACCGCCACGCGCCAGGTCGGCGACACCGAGGGCAAGACCCACACCCTCGGGGTCAACTGGTACGCCAACGAGGCAGTGAAAATCAGCGCCAATTACATCAAGGCCAGCACCGATAACGTCAGCAACGCAGTGGGCGACGACACCGGCAGCGGCATGGTGATGCGCCTGCAATACCAGTTCTAGAGCCTTTGCCTGAAAACCTTCGCTCAAGGGCAACGTCTTTGCGGGAGTATTCGCCAGGACGTTGCCCCAAGCGGCCCGGCCCCGTTGGTTTTTGCGGGCCGGTCCGGCGCCGAAAATATTTTTACTGGCGCAGACCGGTGGGCCTCCAGAAAAATTCGCCAATGCCGATGGAGAAGCTAAGTTGTTCTTATATCCCCCTCGGCGGTGCATTCCATGTTCAATAAAAGCTTGAAGCAGGAGCTGGCGGCTCTGCGTGAAGAACTCTCGAGCCTTCAACAAGTCAAGGACAGTCTCGACAGTGAGATGATGGTGCTGAGCCTCGATCCCGATGGACGCATCCTCGCGACCAATGACAACTTCAACCAGGAAATGCTCTACCGGAGCAGCGATCTGGTTGGCCGCCACATCGAAGATATCGTGCCGGCCCACGTCAAGGCCGACGAGTTCCACCACCGTTTCAAGGCCGCGTTGCACCGTGGCGAGCACTTTTCCGGCGCGGTGCGCCTGCTGCGCGGCAACGGCGCGGAAGCCTGGCTGCGTTCGATCTCCCAGCCGATCCTCGACTCCCAGGGCAAGGTCAAGCATTTCGCCATCTACTCCAGCGACCTGACCCGCACCATCGAGGCGTCCCGCGAGCACGAAAACCTGATCGGCGCGCTGGTTCGTTCCACCGCGGTGATCGAGTTCGACCTGAGCGGCAATGTGCTGTCGGCCAACGACCGTTTTCTCCACGGCATGGGCTACAGCCTGGCGCAGATCCAGGGCAAGCATCACCGTACCTTCTGCGAACCCGAGGAATACAACAGCGCGGAGTATCAAGCGTTCTGGAAGCGCCTGAACGCTGGCGAATTCGTGGCCGGCCGCTTCAAGCGCATCGACAGCCACGGGCGCGTGGTCTGGCTCGAGGCGTCCTATAACCCGGTGGTCGACGCCAACGACCGGCTCTACAAGGTGGTGAAGTTCGCCACCGTGATCACCGATCAGGTGAACCAGGAGCAGGCGGTCGCCGAGGCGGCGAACATCGCCTACAGCACCTCCCTGCAAACCGACAACAGCGCCCAGCGCGGCACCACCGTGGTGACCGAGGCGGTGAACGTGATGCGCGACCTGGCCAAGCACATGCAGCAGGCCGGCGAAGGGATCGAGGCGCTGAACGAGCAGTCGCTGGTGATCGGCACCATCGTCAAGACCATCAGCGGCATCGCCGAGCAGACCAACCTGCTGGCGCTCAACGCGGCCATCGAAGCCGCGCGGGCCGGCGAGCAGGGGCGAGGTTTTGCCGTGGTGGCCGACGAAGTCCGGCAACTGGCCTCGCGCACCAGCAAGGCCACCGACGAAATCGTCGGCGTGGTGCGGCAGAACCAGGACATGGCGCGCGAAGCCGTGTCGCTGATGACCGATGGCAAGGCGCAGGCCGAGCAGGGCCTGGCCCTGGCCGCCGAAGCCGGTACGGTGATCGTCGAGATCCAGGACGGCGCGCAGAAGGTGGTGGACGCCGTCGGCCAGTTCGCCAGCCAGTTGTCGAACTGACCCCGCCCCGACCCGGCGCCAGGATCGTTCAGGTCCTGACGCCGGGTATCGATTCGCTCGGCGGCACATGCCGCCGGCTTCCCTCGCAGTAGTGCCCGATAGCTTTTGTGCTTTTTTGGGATCTTTCCTATCTGTGCCCAGGAGAAATCCTAAAGCGCCTCACGTGCGTCAAGAATGTTTTTGCAACGCCGATGGGGAGGCTTCAGCAGTCTCCACTCACAGGCTATCGGTGTCCCCATGTTCAATAAACGTCTGAATCAGAAGCTCCTGGCGTTGAGCGAAGCGTTTCGCGCGCTGGAGCAGGTCAAGGAAGGTTTCGAGCGCACGCTGCTCAGCGTCGAGCTCGATCCGCAGCGCCGGGTGCTGACGGCGAACCGCAACTTCGCCCAGTGCATGCACTATTCCGCCGAGGCGCTGCTGGGGGGGCTTATCGACACGCTGCTGCCGGACGATGCCCGCCTCGAAGAGACGCACACCAGCTTCATGGGCGCGCTCGAACGTGGCGAGCCTTTCGCCGACACCCTGCGCCTGCGCCGCGGCAATGGCCACGACGCCTGGCTGCAGGTGATCTTGCAGCCGATCTTCGACGCCGAGCGGCAGCTCCAGTCGTTCTCGATGATCGGCACCGACCTGACCGAAACCGTGGAAACCGCGTGCGAGCACGACAACCTGATCGCGGCCCTGCTGCGTTCGACCGCGGTCATCGAGTTCGACCTCAAGGGCCGGGTGCTGACCGCCAACCCGCGCTTCCTGAGCTGCATGGGCTACAGCCTGGAACAGATCCAGGGGCAGAGCCACAGCCTGTTCTGCGAGCCGCAGGAGTACAACGGCCCGGCTTATCAAACCTTCTGGCAACGCCTGAATGCCGGCGAGTACATCGCCGACCGCTTCAAGCGCATCGACAGCCACGGCCATGTGGTCTGGCTCGATGCCTCGTACAACCCGGTGGTCGATGCCAACGGCAAACTCTACAAGGTGGTGAAATTCGCCACGGTGATCACCGAGCAGGTCAAGCAGGAACAGTCCGTCGCCGAGGCGGCCGACATCGCCTACACCATCTCGCAGCAGACCGACACCAGTGCCCAGCGCGGTTCCGCGGTGGTGACCGAAGCGGTCGGGGTGATGCGCGACCTGGCCACTCACATGCAGCAGGCCAGCGACGGCATCGAGGCGCTGAACGAGCAGTCGCGGGTGATCGGCAGCATCGTCAAGACCATCAGCGACATTGCCGAGCAGACCAACCTGTTGGCGCTCAACGCGGCCATCGAGGCGGCTCGCGCGGGCGACCAGGGGCGCGGTTTCGCGGTGGTGGCGGATGAGGTGCGGCAACTGGCTTCGCGCACCAGCAAGGCCACCGACGAGATCGTCGGCGTGGTCCGGCGCAACCAGGACATGGCCCGCGATGCGGTGGTGCTGATGGCCGACAGCAAGACCCAGGCCGAGCAGGGCCTGGCCCTGGCCGCCGAAGCCGGCACGGTGATCGTCGAGATCCAGGACGGCGCGCAGAAAGTGGTGAGCGCGGTGGGCCAGTTCGCCCATCAGTTGTCCAACTGACGCCAGGGCGGGGAATCAGTCCTGCCCGGAGTCTTCGAGGTGCGGGGCGATCAGGGCGGCGAACCATTCGATAAAGGCGTTCAGCCGGCGCGAGCGATGGTGTCGGTTGGGGTAGAGCGCGGAGATCGTCATGGACGCGGGGCGAAAGCCGGGCAGGACCTCCACCAGCTCGCCGCGCTCGAGCAGGTACTGCACGTCGAAGCGCGGTATCTGGATCAGGCCCAGCCCGGCCCGGCAGCTGGCGATGTAGTTTTCGGCGTTGTTGACGATCACCCGGCTGGGCAGGTTCAGCTCCTGCTCCCGGCCCTCGGCCAGGTATTCCCAGGGTTGTTCGCGGCCGGTGGTGGGCGAGGCATAGCCGACCATCCAGTGGCCGTCGTTCAGGTCGGCCGGGGCTTGCGGTCGGCCGTGTGTGGCCAGGTACTCGGGGCTGGCGCAGTTGATCAGCGCCAGCTGGCCCAGGCGCCGGACGATCAGGCTGCTGTCGCGCAGGATGCCGACGCGGATCGCGCAGTCCACGCCTTCCTGCACCAGGTCGATGGAGCGGTCGGTTGAGCCCAGCGCCAGTTTCAGGCCGGGGTGGCTGGCGAAGAGTTGGGGCAGGGCGGGGGCGATCAGGCGCCGGGCGATCCGGCTGGGTACGTCGACATTGAGCCGGCCGCAGACATCCAGCAGGCGGGTGTGAAACAGCTGCTCCAGCTCCACCGCGTCGCTCAGTAGCAGGCGCGCGCGTTCCAGCAGGATCGCGCCGTCGGCGGTCAGTTGCACCTGGCGCGTGGTGCGGTGCAGCAGGCGTGTGGCGAGGGCGGTTTCCAGTTGTTGCACCGCGGCCGACACCGTAGCCCGCGGCAGTTCGAGGGCGTGCGCGGCCTTGATGAAGCTGCCCATCTCGGCCACCTGGATAAACACACGGTATTGCTCGAGTTTGTCCATGGAGAGGGCGGGGTTCCGAAGCGTGCGGTATGTGTTTTGTAGGAGCGAGGCTTGCCCGCGATAGCGGTGTGTCAGGCAGGACCCCATCGCGGGCAAGCCTCGCTCCTACAGCGATTGGGGCACTCCGCAATTTACCGCGCCAACGGGCGGATTACCCGCGCCGATGGCAACCGTCGATCAGGACGCGTGCCTCACTTGGTGGTGTAGCCGCCGTTGATCAGCAGGGTCTGGCCGGTGATCCACCAGCCGTCGGTGACCAGGTGGCGGATGAAAGGCACCACGTCTTCGATGTCGGTCAGGCCGGTCTTGCTGACGCCGGACAAGGCCGCGGCCGTCTTGTGATAGGCCACCGCGTCGGCGCCTTCGGCCGGGTAGAAGAACGGCGTGTCCATCGGGCCCGGGCCCACGGCGGTCACCGAGATGCCCCGGGCGCCGAACTCCTTGGAGGCGGCGCGGGTGAAGTGTTCCACCGGTGCCTTGGCACCGCCGTAGGCGGCATAGAACGGCGTGTAGGCGCCGAGCAGCGAGGTCACCAGCGTCACCAGCTTGCCGTGGTCTTCCAGGTGTTTGCCGGCTTCCTTGATAAAGAAGAAGGCGCTCTTGGCGTTGACCGCGAACATGTCGTCGTACTCGGCTTCGCTGATCTCGACGATGGGCTTTTTCAGGACCTTGCCCACGGTGTTGATGGCGATGTCGATCTTGCCGAAACGCGCCTTGGCCTCGCGGAAGAGTTTTTCTACCGCGCCGGCGGTGGTCAGGTCGGCCTGCCAGGCGTGGGCGTCGACGCCGAGGTTCTTGATCGCCGCCACGGTGCGCTCGGCGTCGGCTTTGCTGGCATCGCTGTTGTAATGCACGGCGATGGCCTGGGCGCCATGGGCGGCCAGGTCGCGGGCGATCAGGCCGCCCAGGTTCTTGGCGCCGCCGGCGATCAGCGCGACTTTATTTTTCAGGGAATGGTCTGCCATGGAAAAACTCCTTCAGCCTGTGAGGTGAAGGCCCAGTCTAAGCAGGTTCGACCTGTGGAAAAGCCCGGTCAATCTGGATGGATTGTCCAGGAAAACCGCCCAATCCCCGTTGCCGCCGAGGTCCCGGATCTCGCTACAATCGGCTCCTTTTCCCTGGAGCCTTATCCATGAGCGCATCCCATCGTCGTCCGGTTCCCCTGGCCAAGGCCTATCGCCTGCTCAACCACGGGCCGACCGTATTGGTCAGCGCCGCCCATGGCGGCCAGCGCAACATCATGGCCGCGGCCTGGGCCATGCCGCTGGATTTCGAGCCGCCGAAAATCGCCGTGGTGCTCGACAAGGCCACCTGGACCCGCCAACTGCTGGAGGCCTCCGGTACTTTCGTGCTCAACGTGCCCTGCGCCGCCCAGGTCGATATCGTGCAGACCGTCGGTTCCACCTCCGGCCTGGAGCTGAGCCAGGAAAAGGGCCGCGACAAATTCGAACTGTACGGCCTGCCGACCTTCGCCGGGCAGTCGATCGACGCGCCGCTGCTCGACGGTTGCGTGGCCTGGCTGGAGTGCCGCCTGCTGCCGGAACCGCACAACCATGAGCGTTACGACCTGTTCCTCGGCGAGGTCATCGCCGCCCAGGCTGACGACCGGGTGTTCAGCGACGGCCGTTGGCACTTCGCCGGGCACGATGCCTTGCGTACCTTGCACCATGTGGCGGGCGGGCATTTCCTGACGATTGGCGAGGCGCTGGACGGCAAGCCTCTGGCGTTGTGACGCGCCTCAGGGGATCAGTCGCCGCTCGCGCAGGTTTGCAACTGCTCGAGGATGCGTACGGGGTGGGTGGCATTGCGACACAGTCCCCGTCAAACCTGGCCATCGGGGTTGTCTGAGACACCGCATTAGCCGATTTGCGGCCGCTATGCGCCCGTACGCAGCCTCGCAGGCTCGGCAGCGGCTACAGCTACCAACTGACGGTGCTCAGGGCGTCGGCGAAGACCTTGAGTTTGGGCGAGTACTGGCGCGATGGCGGGTAGACCAGCGACAGCGCCCGACTGCGTCCGGAAGAGGCTTGCAGGATCGGCACCAGGCGCCCGTCGGCGAGGGCGTCGTCGACGGCGAAGTTCATCAGTTGGGCGATGCCGAAACCGCCGAGCACGCCGTCCACCAGCGCGTCGCCGATGTCGAAGATCAACCGGCTGGGCACGCTGACATCGCGGACCTTGCCGTCGAGCATGAACTGCCAGTCCACCAGGCGTCCGCTGCGCAGGTTGCGCACGGTCAGGCAGTTGTGCCGTTGCAAATCCTCCACGGTCTGCGGCGTGCCATGGCGCGCCAGGTAGGCCGGCGATGCCACGGTGACCCAGCGCAGCGGCGCCAGCGGCCGGGCGATCAGGCGCTGGTCCTGGATCTCGCCGGTACGCAGGATGGCGTCGAAGCCCTCGTCGACGATGTCCACCAGGCGATCGGTCATCACCGCTTCGATGCTCAGGTCCGGGTATTGCTCGGTCAGGCGACCGATCAGCGGCATCACCACCTTGCGCCCGAACAGCGACGGCGTGCTGATCTTCAACAGCCCGGTGGGCGAGTCGCGGCGGTCCAGCAGCAGGCTTTCGGTCTGCGCCAGTTCGGCCAGCAAGGGCGCGGCGCGATCCACCAGCAGTTTGCCGTCCGGGGTCAGGCTGACGCTGCGGGTGTTGCGTTGCAGCAGGCGCACGCCGAGCTGTTGTTCCAGGCGCGAAATGGCCCGCGACAGGCCCGACTGGGTCAGCCGCAGGTCGCCGGCGGCTCGGGTGAAACTGCGGGTCTCGGCGACCCGGACGAGCAAACGAACGGCATTCAGATCCATGATTAAAGTCATCACTGAAAGAGCAATGACCGTATTTATCATCTAATCGGCATCAAAGAAACTGTGGGCTCTTTAATTCCCGCAAGGATTCGTACCGATGCCCGCCACCTCCTCGGCCAGTCCCTCGGGCTGGATGCTGCTTCTGCTGGCCAGCGCACAACTGATCATCGCCCTGGACGCGACCATTGTGTTCGTCGCCTTGCCGGAGATCGGCAGCCACCTGGGTTTTTCCGCGCAGCAGCTGCAATGGGTGGTCAGTGCCTACAGCGTGGCCTTCGGCGGTTTTCTGCTGCTGGGCGGGCGCGCCGCTGACCTTTTGGGCAAGCGCCGTTTCTACATCGTCGGGCAGAGCCTGTACGCCCTGGCGTCGCTGGCCGGGGGGCTGGGCGGCAGCGCCTTGCTGCTGGTGCTGGCGCGGGCGGTGCAGGGTGTCGGCGGGGCGATGTTGTTCCCGGCGACGCTGGCGCTGATCAACAGCCATTACCACGAAGGGCCGGCGCGCAACCGGGCGTTCGCGGTGTGGAGCGCGGCGTCGGCGGCGGGCCTGGCCCTGGGCGCGCTGCTGGGCGGGTTGCTGACCCAATGGTGGGGCTGGGAAGCGGTGTTCCTGGTCAACGTCCCCCTGGCTGGGGCCTGCGCCTTGCTGGCCCGGCGCTGGATTCCGGCCGACGGCCAGCGTGAGCGCGGCCGGCGTTTCGACCTTGGCGGCGCCTTGACCGTGACGGTGGGCGGCACGCTGCTGGTGTTCACCATCGTCCAGGGCCCGGAATGGGGCTGGGGCGCACCGGCGACCCTGGGCTGCGGCGCGCTGGCGCTGTTGCTGCTCGGGGTGTTCGCCTGGATCGAGCAGCGCGGCCGCGACCCGCTGATGCCGCTGCGCCTGCTGGCCCATCGCGAGCTGCGCCTGGCGATGTTTCTCACCGCTTTGTTCATGAGCAGCTTCGGCGTGCAGTACTACTTCCTGGCCTTGTACTTCCAGCAGGTCTACGGCTACAGCGTGTTGCAAAGCGGCGTGGCGTTTTTGCCGGCGACCCTGCTGTGCACCGTGGGCATCTGGCTGGCCGAGCGTTCGTTGCTGCGCCTGGGGCTGCGCGCGACCCTGGTCGGCGGCCTGCTGCTGGGGGCGCTGGGCATCGCCGCGGTGTATGTGGCGTTGCCCGGCGGGGTGGGGTTCTGGACGTTAGTGCCGGGCATCGTGGTACTGAGTATCGGCCAGGGCATGACCTGGACCGCCATGTGGATTTCGGCCGGCCAGGGCATCGCCCCGGGCGAGCAAGGCGTGGCGGCGGGCATCGCCTCCACCAGCCAGCAGATCGGCGGCGCGCTGGGGCTGGCCTTGCTGGTGTCCCTGGCCAACGCCGGGCTCGGCGGCTCGACGGCGGCGGGGATCGAGCAGGCGGTGGGCGCCAGTGCCTTGCTGG
Organism: Pseudomonas chlororaphis; assembly: GCF_001921865.1. GTDB lineage: Bacteria > Pseudomonadota > Gammaproteobacteria > Pseudomonadales > Pseudomonadaceae > Aquipseudomonas > Aquipseudomonas chlororaphis_D. Next base: position 372,434 of record NZ_MSCT01000020.1, on the reverse strand, counting down.
CCCTGCTGGGGGCGCTGCTGGCCTTGCGCTTGCGCGTGCCGGTGCCCGGTACGCCAAGCCTGGCGGCTCGCTGTCCGGACCTGTAGCCGCTGCCTGGTAGAGGCAGACCAATGGACTCCTTCAGGCCGATCGCGTGGGCAGGTTTGGCGGCGACTGCGTCGGAATGCCGCCCACCCCGGGCGCAGCCTCGCAAGCTCGACAGCGGCTACATCGGGCCAGTCAGCAAGGTCAGATCCAGACGTCGTTGGCGGCGGTACGTTCGCCGTCTTCATCGCCGGTGTTGCGTACGCCCTTGGGTTCGATCAGCAGCAACTTGACCTCTTGATCGGCGTACGGCTTGTGTTTCACGCCTTTGGGCACGACAAACATTTCGCCCTGGTTGATCGTCACCTGGCCGTCGGCAAAGTCGATGCGCAACTGGCCTTCGAGGACGATAAAGGTCTCGTCGGTGTGCTGGTGGTCGTGCCAGATGAAGTCGCCTTGCAGCTTCACCAGCTTGAACTGGTAGTCGTTCATTTCGGCAATGACACGGGCTTGCCAGTGGTCGTCGAACAGGCCGAGCTTATAGGCGAAATTCAGGCTCTGGTAGGTGCGGGGCTGGGTGTTGGCTTGGTTCATGGCGCGGCTCCGTAAAGAAGAGGATCGGGCCTTTACGGTAGGCATTGCGGCGGGCTGATTCTTGAACGATTGTGCGTGCCGGGCGCGCTCAGCGGCCGTGCATTTTCAGCCAGCGCGCCGGCGGCAGGCCGTAGGTCTTGCCGAACTGGCGGGTCATGTGGCTCTGGTCGGTGAAGCCGGCCAGCAGCGCCGCACTGACCAGCGGCTGGCCTTGCAACAGCAGGGCGCGGACCAGGTCTAGGCGGCGCATGGTCAGGTAGCGATAGGGGCTGGTGCCGAACAGCAGGCGAAAGTCCCGCGACAGGCTCCAGCGGTCGCGCCCGCTGTGGGCCGCCAGTTCGTCGAGGGTGATGCTCCGGTCCAGGGCGCTGTGCAGGTATTCGCGCGCACGCTCGGCGGCCTGGTAGTCGAAACGTTGCGTTGGCCGGGAAACCCCCGACACCGCATTCAGCGCGTGGGCCAGGTCGAACAGCGCGTCTTCCTGCTCCAGAGGGTCCAAGGGGCCTTGCAGGGTGCGCAACAAGGCACCCGTGGCGGCGAACAGCCGCGGATCGGTGGACAGCCCGTCCTGGATGAAGGGCAGCGGCTGGCCGCCGAGAATCTGCTGGATCAGCGCCGGTTCGATGTACAGCATGCGGTAGTGGAAACCGGCCTGGGTGCCGGCTTCGCCGTCGTGGACCTCATCTGGGTGCAGCACCATGGTCCCGCCCGGCAGGTTGTGGCGCCAGCCGCCGCGGTACTGGAAGCTCTGCACGCCGGCCAGGGTATGGCCGATGGCGTAGGTGTCGTGGCGATGCAGGTCGTAGCCATGCCCGGCGAAAAACGCCTCGATCCGCTCCAGCCCCCGGGCCGGCGGCGCGCGATGAACCCAGTCGGTGCGGGCTGCGGGCTTGCTCATGGAATTGTCCTCGTCAACGCCAGGCCAGCACGGTAACCCAGGTCGCCGCGGCTGTCTTCAGCGAGTGATTCGGCCTGCCCGGCCCCGGGTAAATGTTCCTCCGCGAGCGGTTGCTCCACGAGCCCGAGGTGGAGTAGCGTCATCTTCCCCGAATGCGCCAAAGGCGGTCTGTATCATGGAGCTTTCCCATCTGTCGTATGCCGGCCCCTTGCTGTCGCTGGCGTTGCTCTGGACCGTGGCGGTGGTGACGCCGGGCCCGAATTTCTTTACCACCGCGCAACTGGCGGCCAGCTGTTCGCGTCGCCATGGCCTGGCGGCCGCGCTGGGCGTGGCCACCGGCACGGTGCTCTGGGGGCTGGCCGGCGGCCTGGGGATCAAGTCGTTGTTCAGCGCGGCCCCGACGCTGTACCTGGTGTTCAAGATCGCCGGCGGCTGTTACCTGATCTACCTGGGCCTGAAACAATTCCGGCGCAAACCGGCGCTTTCCGACACCGGTGATCAACTGCCCGGCGAGCCGGGCCGCAGCCTGTTCTCGGCTTATCGCCTGGGCTTTCTTGGCAACATGACCAACCCCAAGTCGGCGCTGTTCGTCGCCACCGTCTTCGCCACCTCGATGCCGGCTTCGCCGCCGCCGTTGCTGCTGGCCCTGGCCGTGCTGACCATGGCCACGCTGTCGTTCAGTTGGTACTGCTGCGTCGCGCTGTTTTTCGCCAGCCGCCGGATGGCCGCGTTCTACGCTCGTTCGCGTCGCTGGCTGGAGCGTTTTGCCGGCAGCTGCTACCTGCTGTTCGGCGTCCACCTGGTGGCCAGCCGCTGAAGCGGGGGCCCGCCCTGCAAGCGCGGGATGGGCGAACGCAGGACTGGAGACTCTGCACAGAGGGTTTCTGATCCGCCCGTAACATCAGCCGGCTTGAGCGGTCGGATAACACCCTGAACTACTTTTCCAACGGGAACACAGCATGAGCAAGTTGCGGGTCGGGATTATTTTTGGCGGCCGTTCGGCCGAACACGAAGTGTCGCTGCAGTCGGCGCGCAGTATCGTCGACGCCCTGGATCGCGAGCGCTTCGAGCCGGTGCTGATCGGCATCGACAAAAGCGGCCATTGGCACCTCAACGACACCTCGGACTTTTTGCTCAACCAGGAGAACCCGGCGCTGATCGCCCTCAACCAGTCCAACCGCGAACTGGCGGTGGTGCCGGGCAAGGCCAGCCAGCAACTGGTGGAAACTTCCAGCCAGGAACTGCTGGGCCATGTCGATGTGATTTTCCCCATCGTCCACGGCACCCTCGGTGAAGACGGCTGCCTGCAAGGCCTGCTGCGCATGGCCGACCTGCCGTTCGTGGGCTCCGACGTGCTGGGTTCGGCGGTGTGCATGGACAAGGACATCAGCAAGCGCCTGCTGCGCGACGCCGGCCTGGCGGTGACACCCTTCATCACCCTGAACCGTGCCACTGCGGCGCGCACCGACTTTGCCCAGGCACAGAGCAAGCTGGGCCTGCCGATGTTCGTCAAGCCGGCGAACCAGGGCTCCTCCGTGGGCGTGAGCAAGGTCACCAGCGAGGCGGAATATCGCGCGGCCGTGGAGCTGGCGCTGGGCTTCGACGAGAAGGTGTTGGTGGAGTCGGCGGTCAGCGGGCGTGAGATCGAGTGCGCGGTGCTGGGCAACGACCAGCCGATCGCCAGCGGCTGCGGGGAGATCGTGGTCGGCAGCGGTTTCTATTCCTACGACAGCAAATACATCGACGAGCAGGCGGCCCGGGTGGTGGTGCCGGCGGACCTGGCCGAAGACGTCAGCGAGCGCATTCGCGCCCTGGCCGTCGAGGCGTTCCAGGTGTTGGGCTGCTCGGGGCTGGCGCGGGTCGATGTGTTCCTGACCCAGGGCGGCGAAGTGCTGATCAACGAGATCAATTCGTTGCCCGGCTTCACCCGCATCAGCATGTACCCGAAGCTGTGGCAGGCGGCGGGCATGACCTACAGCGAACTGGTCAGCCGCCTGATCGAGCTGGCGCTGGAGCGCCATGCCGCGCGCCAGGGGTTGAAGATCAGCCGCTGAGTCGGCGAGCGGCTGAGGCGCGGGGTCAGATCAGCGTCGTGGCCATGTGGTACAGCATCGTGCACCAGAGCGTTGCACCGATGGCCATGAACCCATAGTTGATCGGGGTAAACCGGGCGTTGCTGTCGCCCTGCGGGTCGCCGGCGGCTTCGTTGAGGCCGCGCTGGCCCTTGAAAGTCACCAGCGCCTGGATCAGCAACAGGACCAGGCTGAGGATATCCAGCAGCACGCTGTCGGGATTTCTTTTCGACATGCCATCCAGGCCGTAGCTGACCAGCAGTATCACCACGAACTGCGAGGCCACATCCCAGGGCAGCCACGGGTAGCGACGGCCGCTTTTCTTGATCTGGGCATCGGCCGCGCGGTACAGCGCGTGGGTGTAGAACAGCATGAATATTGCCCGGGCGATGGGCCACAGGGGCTGTCCGCTGGCCTGCTTGAACTGCTGCCAGTTCTTGTAGGCCCAGTACCACAGGTAGAGGCCGAAGGTCAGCATGAACAAGGTCATGAACTTGGTCTTGGACACGACGTAGAAAGGGCGCCGCACATCGCTGGCGGTGTTCAGCGCGGCCTGGGGCGAGGCCTGGAGGTTGTCAGACACGATCATTCCTTTGGGGTCTACAGGGCGCGCAAGGTTAACGCGCGCGCCCCCAAAGGCCTATGGCGATAAATCTGAAGATGCTGTTTCAGGCCCGGCCGATCCAGGAATACTGAAAGGATTTCTCTTCGCCCCGGTGGCCGCGGCGGCGATAGCTGGCCAGGGTCGGGCTCGAACAGTAGGTGCAGTGTTCGCAGTGTTCGATCTGCTCGTCGTCGATTCCCGCCGCGTGCAACAGGTGCAGGGCATGGCGGCTGAGGTCGAACCACAGCGAGTCCGGGCGGGTCGGGCTTGGCGGGGCGATCTCCGGTGGTCGTTGCGGGGTGGGGCGTTCCTGGCTCCAGGGCGTTTGCGCCTGTGGCCACAGGTGGCCTTGGGTGGCCGCCAGGGTGTCGACGAACTCTGGGCTGACTTCATAGCAGCAAGGCTTGATCGATGGGCCGAACGCCACGTGCAACTGATGCGCGGCAATGCCCTTGGTGGCGAAGTGCTGCAGCACATTGTCGATGATGCCGCCGTGCAGGCCTTTCCAACCGGCGTGGACCGCGGCGATCCAGGACGCGTCGTCGCTGCTGATCAGCAGCGGCAGGCAATCGGCGGTAATCACCGCGATCGGGCGGCCAGTGCGGGTAAACACCGCGTCGCCACGAATGATGCCGCTCGGCAGGGTGGTGCTGGCCTCGACCACCTCGCCGGTATGGGCCTGGGAGCAGAAGAACAGGTTGGCGGGCGGCGCTGCCCCGATCCGCGAAAACTCGTGGCGGATGCCCGGTATCTGCTTCAACACTGGCGCCTGGAAACTCATTGGACCTTCGCTCCGTTGCCATGGGTTAACTACAAGAGCATAGCGGCATCGTGCGACCTTTTGCTGACAGAGAGCTGTCAGCCCGTCGTTTGCAGGGGCGCGCGAGGCCTCAGTCTTTCAACGGAATATAGAGTTCGACCACGCTGTCCGGGTGCATCGGCCCGAAAAAACGTTCGCCGGTGTACTCGAATTCCACCCCTTCGGCGGCCTGCATCCCGGCGGCCGGCAACCATTCGCTGTAGGCGGCACGGAAAGTTTCCGGCAGGGTCTGCACCGTGCCTCGATGCTCGACCCGGGCGTACTGGCGCGCGGGAATCTCCACTTCCACCATGCCCGACACCAGCGTTGCCTCGGCGCTGACCGGCAGCCCGGCCACGTAACGCCACTGGCCGTCGCTCAACGGCTGGCAAATACCGTAGGTGCCCATCGGTTCCGCCAGGCGCTGGATCTCCTGCTCGCGCGGCTCGAAACGCTGCCACAGTTCGGCGATCGAACCCTCGTCGTCCTGCTGCCAGGCCATGCCAATGATGCGCTGCGCCGCCAGCGTCACCCGCACCGGTGTTTGCGGCACCGGCAGGCTGCGCTCGGGTTGCGCCAGGTAACGCTGCAACTGGCCGAGCAGGTTCTGGCCGCGGGCGATCTGCGCCTCCAGTTCACCGGCATGGGCCCACAATGCCTGGCGCAGGCTCAACACATCGTGCAGCGCGCCACTGTCCGCCAACCCGCGAATCTCCTCCAGGCCCAGGCCCAGTTGCCGCAACCAGACGATGCGCCCCAGGGTGCCAATCTGTTCCGGGGTGTAATAGCGATAACCGTTGTCGCGCCCGGTCAGCGCCGGAACGAACAGGCCGATGCTGTCGTAGTGGCGCAGGGTCTTGGTGGTGAGGCCATGGCAGCGGGCCATTTGTCCGATGGTGAGCATGCAAACGTCCTTTTTTGTGGTGAGGGTCGAGCGGCACTTTAGGGGTTTACCTAAGGGCAAGCTCAAGCCCTGCCATGCTGTCTTTCAGGCGATATCGATCACCACCTTGCCCACGGCGGTACCCTGCTGCACCGCATCGTGCGCGGCGTGAGCTTCGGCCAGGGTATAGCGTCGGGCATCCAGCAGCGGTTTGAAGGTGCCTTGTTCGACCATCCGGCTGGCGGCCTTGAGGATTTCGCCATGGTGGGCGCGGCCGTTGCCGCTGAGCATCGGCAGCAGCACGAAGACCCCGGACAGGGTCATGCAGCGCAGCGAACCGACGGCCAGGCTGTGCTGGCCGAAGGCGGCGCAGCTGGCGATATGGCCGTAGTGGCGGATGGCGGCGAAGGAGGCCTCCAGGCTGGCGCCGCCGACGGTGTCGTAGATCACATCGAAGCCTTCGCCGCCGGTGTGGGCGCCGACGTAGTCCTCGACGCTGAGGGTGCGGTAGTCGATAGGCGTGGCGCCGTAGCCTTCGACGATGGCCTGCTTGCCGGCCGAGACCGTGGCGAATACCTGGGCGCCGAACGAGCGGGCGATCTGCACCGCGGCATGGCCGACGCCGCCGGCGCCGCCGTGGACCAGCACCTTCTGCCCGGCGCCGACCTTGGCTCGATCCACCAGGCCTTCCCAGGCGGTGAGGAACACCAACGGCATCGCCGCCGCTTCGCGCAGGTTGATGTTGTGCGGTTTGAGGGCCAGCAGATTGGCGTCGACCGCGGCGTATTCGGCCAGCGAGCCCTGCAGGCCACGCACGCCGCCGGTCAGGCCGTAGACCTCGTCGCCCACGGCGAACTGCGTTACCCCGGGGCCGATGGCCTCGACCACGCCCGCCAGGTCGGTGCCGATGATCGCCGGCAGCTCGGGCATGGCGTAAGGCGCCTTGCCGGTACGGATCTTGTGGTCGATCGGGTTGACCCCGCTGGCGACGATCCGCACCAGCACTTCGCCGGCGCCGGCCTGGGGAACCGGAACCTGGCGTTCGCTGAACAGACCGGTGGCGTAATCGTTCAGCACCAGGGCACGCATGGTGGTGGGCACAGACATCATCAAACCTCGAAGCATTGACGGGGCGGTGATCGCCGCCGTGGATGGGTAGAATTATTCGCAGCCCACCCGGGCCTGTAAATCAGGCACCTTTTTGTTCCCTAGGCACTTGGACGTCACCATGAGCGATTCACTACCCCTGCCATCGGCCGGCCCGCTGGTCATCGAGGAAACCTGCCCGCCCCGGCGCATCCACTCGTTGCTCTCGACCAAATGGACCTCGATGGTGCTCTACGTCCTGAGCTTCGGCGCCGCCCGCACCGGGCAGATGCTGCGTTGCATGCCGGGGATTTCCCAGAAGATGCTCACCCAGACCTTGCGCGAGTTGGAACGCGACGGCTTGCTCGAACGCACGGTGCTGCAGGTCATGCCGCCGATGGTGGAGTACGCCCTGACACCGCTGGGCTGGCGTTTCGTCGAACCGCTGCGGGCGCTGTACGCCTGGGCCGATGAGAACGCGGATGCGCTGGATGAGCTGGTGGGGAACCGGCGGCGGGCCGAGCCGTTAACGGCAACGAGCCCGGGCCGAGGGTAGCGCCGCTCAGTTCGACTTGAGCGGCTTGATCAGGCTTTCGGCGGGAATGCCGAACAACCGGTGCAGTTTCCAGATCATCGGCAGGGTCAGGGCGCGTTTGCCGTTGAGCACTTCGTAGACCCGGTTGGTGCGGCCGATGGCCGGTGCCAGGTCGGCGGCCGAGAGGCCCGATTGCTCCATGCGGAACTTGATGGCTTCGATCGGGTTGGGCAGGTCGAGCGGAAACTGCCTGGCCTCATAGGCTTCGATCAGGGTGACCATCACGTCGAAGTAGTCGCCTTCCGGGGTGCCGGGTTCGGGCTCGTTGTCGAACAGCACGGACACTTGCTTGAGCGCCGCGCGGTAATCCTGGTCAGTGTGAAGGGGACGAATGTGCATGCTCGTTACTCCATTTCAACGCTGTCGGCGTCGATGGCATCGTATTGCTGGTGAGTGCCAACGAACTTGATGTAGAGGGCGCCAAAGCGATAAGCCACGGCCACGACCAAGCGGTAGTCATTGCCTTTGATGTTGAACACCACACGCCGGCTCTTGAGAATGCTGGCGCTGCGAAACTGTTCCTTGAGCTGTGTCGGGTTGGACCAGTTGGCATTGCGCGCTTCATCGAGCCAGGCCAGAAACGGTTGCTCGGCATCCGGGTGCTGCTTCCAGAACGTCTTCAAATGGCTGACGGCGATAATCCTCATGTCCCGATCCTAGTCCCGCGCTGGGACTTAAACAATAAGGCGAGGGAGGAAGACGATGAACGGACAGCACTCCTGGCTGCCCGTCCTGGCGTTCTCGCTAAACGCCGGCCGTCATCGCGGTGTGCACGTCATCCATCACCGCTTTACCCATCTCGCCCAGGTAATGTGCCGCCCAAGCATAGCGGTCCGCCTGGGGTTCCATGGCCGCGTCCAGGCTCAACTGTTTTGCCAGATGTAGCAGCAGCGAGGCGTGTTCCAGGGCATCGGCCAGGGGCACGTCGGCGTTGACCCGCAGCAGCGGGTGTTGGCCTTCGCCACAATGGGCAAAGGTTATTTCGCCGAGGGTGTGCAGGGATGCAGGGGATGGATCGAGGGTGTGTTTCATGGTGAACCTCCTTGATTCGAGGAACCATCACCGTCTGCCGCCAAACAGGGTGACGGGTTACGCAGGATTGGCGGACCGGGAATCAAGGCAACCGGCGAACCCGAAGGTTCTCCCACGCAACCCGTCATGACACAGGGATGCGGGCGCAAAAAAGCGCCCGCAAGGGTGGGGGGCGCTTTTGCGCCTCGATTCTATCAGGCCGCCAAGCCTGGTCGCCGATTTGCAGCGACGCCCGAACCATAGAGGGGAGGAAGGAGAGCCGCAACGACATTGCTGCGACATTGTGTGACCGCAGGTTCGAGCCGATCACCGTCCCCTGTAGCCGCTGCCGCAGGCTGCGTACGACCGGAACGGTCGCGGCGATCTCGCTGACGCTGAAGGTCCTGCGGCCCTTTACGCAGCCTTCGGCAGCGGCTACAGGGTTTGGCGGTGTTTCCAGAAAAAAGGGCCTGCCGCGCGGCAAGCCCTTTTTGCTGTGTTGCGTTGGCCTCAATCCCCCAGCGCCGCCCCTTCACGCCGCGGGTCGGCGCCGCCGGCCCACGAGGTTTTGCCCTGGGCATTGCGCACCCGGACGATGGCCTGGGTGCCGCTGGTCATGTCGATATCGGTCACCTCATGCCCCTTGGCTTGCAACGCCGCTTTCAAGCCCGGGGTGAACTGGCCTTGCTCCAGTTCGGTGGGGCCGTTGCGGCTGCCGAAGTTCGGCAGGCTGATGGCGGCCTGCGGGTCGAGGTTCCAGTCGAGCATGCCGATCACCGACTTGGCCACGTACTCGATGATCTGCGAGCCGCCGGGCGAGCCGACGCTGGCCAGCAATTCGCCGCTGGCTCGGTCGAAGATCAGGGTCGGCGCCATGGACGAACGCGGACGCTTGCCCGGCTGCACGCGGTTGGCCACCGGCTGGCCGTTCTCTTCGGGAGTGAAGGAGAAATCGGTCATCTGGTTGTTGAGCATGAAGCCCTGGACCATCAGGTGCGAACCGAAGGCTGCCTCCACCGTGGTGGTCATCGACACGGCGCCGCCCAGGTCATCCACCGCCACCACTTGCGAGGTGGAGATGCGCATCGGCGAGCGGTCCGGGGCGTAGGCCACCTGGATGCCTTGTGGTTTGCCCGGCTCGGCTTTGCCCATGCTGCGTTCGCCGATCAGCGCGGCGCGCTGAGCCAGGTATTTGGGCGCCACCAGGCCGGCAGTCGGCACCGGGGTGAAGTCCGAGTCCGCCACGTACAAAGCACGGTCGGCGTAGGCCAGGCGTTCGGCTTCGGCGATCAGGTGTACGGCTTCAGGGGCAGGCTCCAGGCCGGCGGGCAGATTGGTTTTTGCCGGTTTCAAGGGTGGCAGCGCATAACGCGGGTCGCGGGCTTCCAGCGCCTGCAAGGTGCCGAGGATCTGCGCCACGGCGATACCGCCCGACGACGGTGGCGGCATACCGCAGACCTGCCAGCGCTTGTAGTCGGTGCACAGTGGCTCGCGCTCCTTGGCGCGGTAGCCTTGCAGGTCGTTGAGCGACAGGCTGCCCGGGTTGGCGTGGCCCTGGACCTTGGCCACGATCTCGACGGCGACCGGGCCTTTGTACAGCGCGTCCGGACCTTCCTTGGCGATGCGTCGCAGCACGGCGGCCAGCGGTGGATTCTTCAGCAGGGTGCCGACCGCTTTCGGCGTACCGTCGGCATTCAGAAAATACGCGGCCATGTCCGGCGACTTGGCCATGTACGGGTCGGCGACGATCATGCCGTGCAGGCGCGGCGAAATCGCAAAGCCTTGTTCGGCCAGGCGAATCGCCGGCTCGAACAACTGGGCCCACGGCAGGCGTCCGTGTTGTTTATGGGCCATCTCCAGGGCGCGCAGCACCCCCGGCGTGCCCACCGAGCGCCCACCGATCTGCGCCTGGGGGAAGGGCATCGGTTTGCCGTCCGGTTGCAGGAACAGTTTCTCGGTCGCTGCGGCCGGCGCGGTTTCACGCCCGTCATAGGTGCGCACGGCCTTGCCGTCCCACAGCACGATCATCGCGCCGCCACCGATGCCGGAAGACTGCGGCTCCACCAGGGTCAACACGGCCTGCATGGCAATCGCCGCATCGATGGCCGAACCGCCTTTGCGCAACATTTCGCGCCCGGCTTCGGCGGCCAACGGGTTGGCCGCGGCCGCCATATGCTTGTCGGCGTGCTGCACTTGCAGGTCGGTGCGGTAACCCGAAGCGGCTTCGGGCGGCGGGGGCAGGGCGGTCTGGGAAGGGGCGGAAGCGTTGCAGGCGGCGAGGCTGAGGGCGACGGCTATCAGCGAGAAACTGGCAAGCCGGCGATGACGCGGATGGAGAGTCGAGAACACGCGTTGAACTCCGTTCACTGGGTAAATGATGTGTCGTTCGTGGGGAGGAATGTACAGCAGTGAGCGAGGTAGGGGGACCTGTTCGGTCGCGGGGTGACTGGCCAGCCGCCAAGAAGACGAGCTGAAGAGGGCTATGTTTGTGGCGCTTCGCTATGGGGTTGCATCGGGTAACGGCATTGGGCCGTGGGGCGGCTCCATGCCCTTGCCCCTACATTTGGCGGTGTCGTCCGGTGGTGCAAACGGGTATGCCGTTGCAGGTCTGCCAGCGTCAGCGGCATGGCAGACCTGCTGTGGCTGCCTCAGTCCCGGATCAGACCGAGATCCCGTGCAAGCGCAGCCAGGCATCCAGCGCCAGCGCCGTTTCCAGGTTGTGTCGGCTTATCTGCGTGTTGAAGCTGCCCTCGGGCCGGCGCAGTTCCTCGGCCACATGGGCGTGGGAGACGATGCCGAACACCGGGTTCGCCGTGTCCTGCAGAAGCTGGCGCGCGCTCTGGCGAAGGAAGCGTTCGTAGCCCAGGTCGGCCGAGGTCGGATAGGGGCTCTTCCGGCGCTTGAGCACCGCCTCCGGGACAAAGTCGGCGCAGGCCTGCTTGAGCAGCCACTTCTCTTCGCCATCCTTGCTCTTGATCGACCAGGGCACGTTATAGACGTACTCGACCAATTCGTGATCGGTGAACGGCACCCGTACCTCGAGGCTGTTGCACATGCTCAGGCGGTCCTTGCGATCGAGCAGCATCACCATCCAGCGCTTCAGGTGCAGGTGGCACAGCTCGCGCATCCGGCGCTCGTTCGGGCTGTCGTGCGGCAGGTGTTCGACTTGTCGCAGCGCATCGTCGTAGCTCGCCTGTTGGTACTGGGCGAGATCGCATTGGCGGTTGAAGTCGGCATTGATGAAACCGGGCGCCAACTTCACCCGCGACGACCAGGGAAAACTTGCGCTGGCCACGACCTGAGGGTCACGGAACCAGCCGTAGCCACCGAAGACCTCATCGGCGCCTTCCCCCGAAATGGCCACCGTGGAGTGCTTGCGAATTTCCCTGAACAGCAGGTTCAACGAGGTGTCCATGTCACCGAAGGTGAACGGCTGTTCCCTGGCGCGGAACACCTCTTCGCGCGCCAGATCGGAGATCAGTTCCTCGTTGTCGATGAGCACAGTCTGGTGCCGGCTGCCGATGAACTGCGCGGCCAGCAGGGCAAAGGGCTGGTCCTGGTCGGGACGCAGGTCGTCGCTCTTGAACTGCTCGGACTGGCCGGTGAAGTCCACCGAAAAAGAGTTGATATCCCCGCCGGTCTCGGCCTTGACGATGCGCTGCGCGATCGCGGTGAGGGTGGTGGAGTCGAGCCCGCCGGACAGCAGCGAGCACACGGGAACGTCGGCATGCAACTGCGAACCCAGGGCGTGAGTGACCCGCTCGCGGGTCTGTTGCACGGTCGTCTGCAGGTCGTGCGGGTGTTCCTGGCGGCGTACTTTCCAGTAGGCCTGGATCTTCATCGCCCCGTTGGGGCGCCAGGACAGGAAGTGGCCGGGGAGCAGCTCCATCAGGTTCCGGAACGGCGTCTGGGCGGTGCCCTTCGACAGCGTGAGCACGTCGACCAGGCCCGTCACATCCAGCCCCGTGGTGAACTCCGGGTGCGCCAGGATGGCCTTGATCTCCGAGCCGAAGAGCAGCCCTTCACGATGCCGGGCGTAGAACAGCGGCTTGATCCCAAGGCGATCGCGGACCAGCAGCAGGTGGCCATCGCGCCCGTCGAACAGGGCGAAGGCGAACATGCCGGTCAGGTGCTCGCAGCAGCGCTCGCCCCACTCCAGGTAGGCATGCAGCACGACCTCGGTATCGCTGCGCGTCTGGAACTCATGCCCCGCTTGCCGCAGCTGGTCGCGCAATGCGTCGTGGTTGTAGACCTCCCCGGTGTAGACCAGCGAGACTTCCTGGCCGTCCGAAAAGCGATAGACCATCGGCTGGGCACCGCCGCTCAGGTCGATGACCGCCAGCCGCCGATGCCCCAGAAGGGCGTGGCGATGTTTCCATATGCCCTGGGCATCGGGCCCGCGAAGGGCCAGCGTATCGGTCATGGCGGCAATCGCGGGGATTTCCCCCTCGAGCCTGCGCGTATAGTCGACCCATCCTGTGAGACCGCACATTGAGTAACTCCTGTAATTAATCGTTGAATCGCGCCAGGTCGGAAACTTTTTCAGGGCTGCAAGCGCCGCACCCGCCAGCCGCTATCGCTGCGGTCGTAGCGCAGGCGTTCATGCAGACGCTCCTGGCCGTTACCCCAGAACTCCAGCGATTCAAGGCGCAACTCGAACACGCAGTAACCCTCGGGACGCGGCAGCGGGCCCTGCACCTCGGCCAGTTCCCTGGCGGCGGCGCGCATGGCCTGGATATCCTCGAGCTCTTCGCTCTGGCGAGACACCGATGACATCGGGTGCGTGGCGTAAGGACGCTTCAGCCACGCCTCCTCGGCCTTGGCATCCGGCAAGCGCACGGCCTGACCGTTGAGGACGATCTGCTGACTGCTTTCGCGCCAATACAGCACCCCCGAGGCCCAGGGGTTGTGCGCCAGTTCGCGGCCTTTCTGGCTGCCGGCATGGGTGCTGAACAACACCCCGCGGTCGCTGAACTCGCTGATCACCACGATGCGCGTCGAAGGCCGGCCCTGATCGTCGACCGTGGCCAGCGCCAGCGCCCTGGGTTCGCGGATGCCCACGCGGCGTGCGCGCTCCAGCCAGTTGTGCAGCACGTCCATGGGGTTGGCGGGCGGCGCCTGGTACTCGGGGAACGGCGCCTCCAGGGTGCCAGTGAGGGATTCCGACATGCCTTTGCCCAGCAGCGGCTGGCCTTGCACTGAACTGTTCATAGCACGATGGTCCCCCTGCCGAACGTGGCGCCATGGCCCGAGACTTCGACCCGCGTCAGTTGCTCGGCCCGGCCCTCGGCCCTGGCGAACATCAGCGAAGGGCGACCGATTTCCACGCCTTGAAGAATCTCGATCTGCTGGCCGAACTCGATCTGGCCGTGCCGCGCCAGATGAATCGCCAGGGGCCCGGCAGCCGAGCCTGTGGCCGCGTCCTCGACCACCCCGTAGGCCGGCGAGAACATCCGGCTGCGCCAGCGCCGTCCCGCGCCGGCAAAACAGTTGATGGCCATGTCGTGGAAGCTGGACAGGGCACGGTGGTCGGGGTGCAGGGCCGACAACGCGGCGATGCTTGGCAGGCCGACGAACACATGGCGCGGGCCGTTGTGATAGATCTCGATGGGAAAGGTCGAGTCGCTGATGCCCAGGGCCTTGAGCAGTTCGACGTCGCGCCCCAGGGCCGTCCAGGTCGGTATCGGTTGGTCCATGCTGGCGGCGATGACGCTGCCGTTCTGGCGCTCCAGTTCAAAGGCGATGGTGCCCATCTGGGTTTCCAGATACAGCCGGTGGTTGTCGGTGTGCGCCCCCAGGGCGATGGCCGTGCCCAGCAACGGGTGCCCGGCGAAGGGCAGTTCGTTGACCGGGGTGAAGATCCGGATCAGTGCGTCGCCGCTGTTGCGTGGCTTGAGCACGAAGGTGGTTTCCGACAAGTTCATTTCCCGGGCGATGCGTTGCATTTGCGTGGCGGGCAGGTCGTCGGCGTCAAAGAACACCGCGACCGGGTTGCCTTCCAGCGGGACGCCGGCGAAGGCGTCGATGATCACGTATTGGTGCATGGTTATCTCCCGGCGGCCGAAGCGTTGTTCTCGGCGGGCGTGTGGACGAGGGCGTGCCGCAGCAGGTCGGCGATGATGCGCGGACCTTCCTGGGTCAGCAGCGACTCGGCATGGAACTGCATGGAGGCAAACGACGGTCCGCGCAGGGCATGCACCTCGCCGGTCTCGCTGTCGCGGCTGATTTCGACGGTGCCGATGCCGTTGATGTCCAGGCGGTCGCTCGCGCTCTGGGCGGCGAAGGTGTTGTAGAAACCCACCCGTTCGGCGTTGCCGAACAGGTCGATCTGTTTTTGCACGCCCTGGTTGGGAATGGCTTTGCGCTGCAGTTCCAGGCCCAGGCACAAGCTCAGCACCTGATGGCTCAGGCACACCGCGAGGAACGGCCGCTGCTGGCTGAGCAAGGAGCGGATGGCCACGTGCAGGTGATCGATCTTCGGCAGTTGGACGTCGCTCGGGTTGCCGGGGCCGGGGCCCATGATGACCAGGTCGTAGCCGTCGAAGCTGTATTCGTCGTTGAAACTGCGCACCGTCACCACCAGGCCCAGGGCCCGCAGTTGCTTGGCGATCATCGAGGTGAAGGTGTCTTCGGCGTCGACGATCAGCACTTGGCGTCCGCTGAAGTCGGCCTGGGTCTGCTGGCGCTGCTGGCTGTCCATCAACCAGAAGTCCGAGACGTAGGCATTGCGGCTGGCCAGGGCGGCGCGCACTTGCAGGTGGCTGCCGAAGCGCGAGGGCGCCTGGTCTTTCAACGCGGCAATCAGGCCCGCGGCCTTGGCCCGGCTTTCGGCGGCCTCGGCCAGCGGTTCGGAATGGCGCACGATGGTCGAGCCCACGCTGATCCGCACCTGGCCGCTGTCGTCGATGTCGGCGGTGCGAATCAGGATCGCCGAGTCCAGGGAACGTCCGCCCTTGCCGTCGCTGCCGATCAGCGCGGCCATGCCGCTGTAGTAGGCGCGGCCTTGCGGTTCATAGCGCTGGATGACCCGGCAGGCGCTTTCCAGCGGGCTGCCGGTGACCGTCGGTGCGAACAGGGTTTCGCGCAGGATTTCCCGCACGTCGCGACGGGTCCGGCCTTCGATGAAGTACTCGGTATGGGCCAGGTGCGCCATTTCCTTGAGGTAAGGGCCGAGGACGTGGCCGCCGTCTTCGCAAATGCGCGCCATCATTTTCAGCTCTTCGTCCACCACCATGTACAGCTCGTCGGCCTCCTTGCGATCCGCCAGGAAGTCCATGACTTCCGTCAGGTTGGGGCCGGCGGGCGGATAGCGGTACGTGCCGCTGATGGGGTTCATCACCGCGAGCCCGTCCTTGACGCTGATGTGGCGCTCGGGGGACGCACCGACGAAGGTGCGGCTGCCGGTGTGGATGATGAACGTCCAGTAGGCGCCTTTCTCTCGCTCCAGCAGATGGCGGAAAAACGACAGCGCGCTGTCCGTGCCGTACTCGCTGATCTCGGCCAGGAAGGTGCGCTTGATGACGAAGTTGGCGCCTTCCCCGGAGCCGATTTCGTTGGCGATCACCTGGCTGACGATCTCGGCGTAGCTCGCGTCGCTGAGGTCGAAGCGTTCGCTGTTCAACTGGATCGGCACGTTGGGCAGCAACCCCAGCACGCGTTCGATGCTGATGGAGTGTTGCTCGGTGATGTTCATCGCCAGCAGCGGCGACTGGTCGTCCACCGCCTCGAAGCCGCGCTCGGCGATCTGCCGGTAGGGGATCAGCGCGAGGACATCCAGGCGCGGCGCGCCGATCGAGGTGGCCGGCAAGTCGATATCGGCCAGGACCTGCGGTTCCGACATGTCGCCGATCAGTACATCCAATAGGCCGGGGCCGGTGGATTCCGGGCGGTACAACAGGGCGAAGGGACCGGGAGCCGGTTGCAGGATGCGCTCCATGAGGCGGGCGGCGGCTTGGTTCATAGCACCACCTCGTCGGTCGTGACGACCATGGCGCACCGGCTGGCGGCGTATTCGATGGCCATCCGGTGGTGCTCCTCGCTGAAGTCGGCGATAGCGTCGGCCACGAGGAAGGGCTGGATATCGTTGGAGTAGGCATCCACGGTGGAAATCAGTACCCCGACATGGGCGTACACCCCGCACAGGATCAACTGATCGCGGCCGTTGGCGCGCATGCGCTCCAGCAGGTCGGAGTTGAAGAAGGCGCTGTAGCGCCATTTGGTCAGCAGCCAGTCGTCGGGCATGGGCGCCAGGGCGTCGACCACTTCGCGGTCGGCGGGGCTGGCCTTCATGCCCGGGCCCCAGAAGTCCTTGAGCAGCCCGCGTTGCTCCTCGCTCATGCTGCCCGGCTGGGCGGTGTAGGCCACCGGAATGCCGCGGTCGGCAGCCCACTGGCGAACACGCGCGGCATTGCTCACGACTGCTTCGCGCAGGGCATCGGGCAAGGGCCGCAGGAAGTAGCGCTGCATGTCATGCACCAGCAGCACGGCGCGCTCGGGGTCGATGCTCCATTGCGCGAGGTTGACGGGCAGGTCGCGGGAAGTGGGCAGGGCGTAAGGGACGATCGATGGAATGCCGGTCATGGCGACAAACTCCAGTCAAAGGGAGGCAAGGGTTGAGGTGGGCAGGTTTTTCCAGGCCATCACCGCGGTAATGGCTTGCCAGGGGTTCAGGCGCGGGTCGCACAGGCTTTTGTAGTGGCTGGCGACCTGATTCAGGCCGGCGGCATCGGACGCGCACTCGCTGACCTCGTCGGGAGTGGTTTCCAGGTGCAGGCCGGCGGCCACGCCACCGGCCGAGGTCACGGCGAGCTTGAAGGCGGCGATTTCCTCAGCGATGGTCTGCACCATGCGGGTCTTGTTGCCGCAAGGCGCGACGATGGTGTTGCCGTGCATCGGGTCGCTCAGCCAGATGATCTTGTGCCCAGCCTGGCGCACCGCTTCAACCAGCGGCGGCAGGCGCTCGGCGACCTTGTGGGCGCCCATGCGGGCAATCAGGGTCAGCCGGCCGGGTTCGCGCTTGGGGTCCAGCCGTTCGCACAGGCTCAGCAACTGGTCCCGGGTGATGTCCGGGCCGACCTTGCACGCCACCGGGTTGAGCACTTCGCTGAGCAGCGCCACGTGAGCGCCCGTCAGTTGACGGGTGCGCTCGCCGATCCACGGCCAGTGGGTCGAGCCGAGAAAGACCCGGCCCTGTTGGTCCTCGCGCAGTTGTGGCAGTTCGTAGTCGAGTACCAGCATCTCGTGGCTGGTCCAGGCCGGCGAACCGCTGAGGGGCTCCTGGCCTGCCGAGGCTTTCCAGCCCAGGTGCTGCAGGATGTCCTGCGCCGCGCTGTAGCCGCGAATCAGGCGTTGCGCATCGTGCCGGCGATGGTCGCAGACGGCCTCGCGGCCGTTGACCATGTCGCCGCGATACACGGGCAGCTCGATGTCGCCAATGCGTTCGTTGTTGTTGGAGCGGGGCTTGGCGAACTGCCCGGCAATCCGCCCCACCCGGACCACCGGTTGTTGGGTCACCAGGCGGAACGCACCGGCCAGAAGGTCCAGCACCGCGGCTTTGCGGGCCACATGGCTGGGCGTGCTTTCATCCATGTCCTCGGCGCAGTCGCCAGACTGGATGATCATCGCTTCGCCGGCCGCTACCCGCGCCAGGGTGGCGCGCAGCACCAGGATGTCCTCGACTCGAACCAACGACGCGCTGTCCCTGAGGTAGGCCTGCGCGTCATGCAATTGTGAGGGCTCGCTCCATTGAGGCTGCTGGAACGCTTCACAACTCAGAACCCGTTTCAGTAAGTCTTCCATGATGCGATCACTCCCTCGAGGGATTAAGTAGGAATGCCTTCGCGCTTGATGTGCGGTACGGGAATACCCAGGGCGCGCAGTTGTTGAAAGACGTTCATGAACTCGCGGTTGCGTTTTACTTTGCCGTCTTGCAACTCGAAGGAGTGCAGGAAGTGGTTCTCGTAATAACCTTCCGGGTAACCGGGAAAGAGGATCTTGCCGTGGCCGTCGCACTCGACCCAGATATGGTTGGGGTCATCGGTTTCAAATACCTTGACGTTGTACCACTCCCAATCCGGGAAACACTTGAGCGACCAGACGGCATGTTCGGCCAACTTGGCTTTGCCGCTGATTACAATTGGCGCGCCGGTGTCGGTGGTCCACAGACCGCCTGAGCCATCTTCGGTAAAGAGTTCATGGCGGCGCAGGCGGTCCTGGCCTTTGGTCCGCATATATTGCTCGACCGTGGCGCGGTTCTTGCGGCGAAGTTCGGTTGTGTCATCAGCGGTTAGTTGTCGCGCTGCGCTATTAGGCATGTTCAATCTCCAATGAATGAGAGGACTTATGAGGCGGGGATACCTTCGCGCTTGATGCTGGGGACGGGGATGCCCAAGGCGCGAAGTTGTTGAAAGGGGTTCATGAACTCGCGGTTCTGGGTGATCTTGCCGTTGTCCAGTTCGAAAGAATGGATGTAATGGTTTTCGCAGTAACCTTCGGGGTAACCGGGGACCAGGGTCTTGCCGCGCCCGTCGCTTTCCACCCAGAAGTGGTTGGGGTTATCGGTTTCGAAGACCCGGACGTTGTGCCATTGCCAGTCTGGAAAGCACTTCTCCAGCCATACGCCGAGGGCGGCCAGCTTGGTGTGGCCTTTGAACGCCAGGGGCTCGCCGGTTTCGGTGTTCCAGGAGCCGCCGCTGCCATCCGGTGTGAACAGTTCATGACGACGCAGGCGATCTTTACCGTTAGTACGCATGTACTGTTCGACGGTGGCCCGATTCTTTTGGCGAAGTTCAAGATGGTCATTGAAGCTGCTAGGGGAAAGCGAAGCAGGCATGGGTGGCATCCTCCTTAGTTGGATGGGCGTTTTGAAAGCAAAGTAAATGTTTAGTTAATAGGGGCGGATGGGTATTTACAGTTTTTAACTATTGTCCGTTCGCGATGCTGCCGAATGGGTGTCGTTTATACACCCGCGTTTCTACGGCGTGGAACTACCAGATCTTGTAGTGATTAGGGCGTGAGCGGGTTGGCTGGATGAACTGTTGCAATAGTGTGAAGAGGCAGGTTCATTCGTCGGCTGACAGGCGCTAATGGCCAACTAATGTCGTCGTTTTGTAATGCCCTATGGCCATTTGTTTGAGTTAGACACAAGAAATAAAGTGCTAGTGCGAAGTAATCTATGGCATTGGTCGTGTTGCGTGTTGACAGGGTTTAGAGTTGGTCTACTCTCACGGCCTATTTTCAACTTTAGTGGTGTTCAAAATGGAACTAGGGCAGCCGTTTGGATGGGATGCGTATTTTTACAGTATCTTTGCGCGAACCATGAATATGCAGGAGTTTACGGCTGTCGGGTTAAGGGTCTTGAGCGAGTTGCGGTTCGATTTTTTTGCCTACGGCATGTGCAGCGCGACCCCGTTCATGCGCCCCAGGACTTATATGTACAGCAATTACCCCGAGGAGTGGGTACAGCGCTACCAGGCGGCCAACTACGCGGCGATCGATCCTACGGTCAAGCACAGCAAAATCTCGCCGGCCCCCATTTTGTGGAGCAATGAGTTGTTCCGGGGGTGCCCGGACCTGTGGTCCGAAGCCAATGATTCGAATTTATGCCACGGTCTGGCCCAACCCTCGTTCAACACCCAGGGGAGAGTCGGGGTGCTGAGCCTGGCGCGCAAGGACAAGCCCATCAGTCTCGAGGAGTTCGAGGCGTTGAAGCCGGTGACCAAAGCGTTTGCCGCCGCGGCCCACGAAAAAATTTCCGAGCTGGAGAGCGACGTGCGCGTCTTCAATACGGATGTGGCGTTCAGCGGCAGGGAATGCGATGTGCTGCGCTGGACGGCCGATGGCAAGACCTCGGAGGAAATCGGCGTGATCATGGGAGTGTGCACCGACACGGTGAATTACCATCACCGCAACATCCAGCGCAAAATCGGCGCCAGTAACCGCGTGCAGGCCGTGTCTTACGCCGTCGCGCTGGGCTACATCTGAAGGGCATTGGTCATCGGCGAGTCGACCGCCAGGACGACTCGGCGTGTATCAAGCGGTCTCTTTGAAAAATGTGCCGGACATCAGGGCGGACGGCGCGGCGCTGCGGTGGTGCTCGCGGTGGGCCGAGAGTTGGATGGCGAGGATTTTTTCATTCTGGTGCACCGTGACCGGGCCCAGTCGCTCGTAGCGCACGCCGTTGATTTTGTAATAGCGCTCCATGGTGCTGTTGACGATCCCGGCGATGGCGTCCGCGCCCGCCA
Organism: Pseudomonas chlororaphis; assembly: GCF_001921865.1. GTDB lineage: Bacteria > Pseudomonadota > Gammaproteobacteria > Pseudomonadales > Pseudomonadaceae > Aquipseudomonas > Aquipseudomonas chlororaphis_D. The sequence goes on along the minus strand of NZ_MSCT01000020.1, from coordinate 351,626 downwards.
GGCTGGCTGTCTTGAGGCTTCTCCAGAACAAGGGCATCGCCAACTGCGGTTCGCGGGTAGTGAAACGGGTCATTTCCCAGATGGCGGGATGCTTGGGCGGCGCCCCGGCGCAGGTATGGCTGAACACCCCTTCGAGCAGGTTGGGGCGGGTGGTGGGAATCAGCCGGGCGCAGCCCACGATGGTGCCGTTTTCGTTGAACGCCAGCAGGTAACGCGCGTGCTCGGTGTCGTATTGATCCCATTCACAACCTGCCGGGCCCGGATAGGCCGGCAGCCGCCACCCGAGTTTCTCGACGAATTGTTCGTAGCGAAAGCGGCCTAGCATGAGCTTCAGGTCGTCGCTCATGTCGTTCAGCGTATGCTCTTCCATGTGCATGGCTGGGGTTTCCTTGGGGATAGACGAAGTGCAGTTTTTTATAGAGGACTTGTACCGGCTTGGCACCTACAAGATCTGGTAGGGGGCGGGGCAGCGCGAGCCGTTGATCCCGCTGCGCGATCGCTTAGCGGCACGGGCGAGGGAGGCATAGAGAGAGAAGAAACAACAAAGCCCGCACAAGGCGGGCTTTGTTGAGGTACTTGGTGGCTACACAGGGACTTGAACCCCGGACCCCAGCATTATGAATGCTATGCTCTAACCAACTGAGCTATGTAGCCAAGTGGCGCGCATTATTCGCGTAGAACGGTAAGGCGTCAAGCGCTTTTTATAAAAAAATTATCTACGCTATCAACCGTTTATCCAATTCCCTCCTGTAGCAGCGGCGCAGGGCAGCGCTGGAACCAGCGGCTGGCCTGTTCGTAGGCGTGGGCCAGTTGCAGGACGGCGAAGTCGGCCTGGTGCTTGCCGATGATCTGCACGCCCATGGGCAGGCCGTTTTCATTGAAGCCGGCCTGGACGCTGGCCACCGGGCAGCCGGACAGGGTGCCGGGGATCACCACTTCCATCCAGCGGTGATAGGTGTCCATGGCCACGCCGTCGATGCTCCGGGGCCAGGCCAGGGTCTTGTCGAAAGGGAAGACCTGGGCGCTGGGCAGCAGCAGGTAGTCGAAATCCTCGAACAACCGGGAGATGGCCCGGTACCAGTCGCTGCGCAACACCGAGGCGGCGAACACCTCGGCGGCCGACAGCTTCAGGCCGTTTTCCACTTCCCAGCAGGCTTCCGGTTTCAACAGCGCGCGCTTGTGCGGATCGGCGTAGGCCGCGCCCAGGGAGCCAGCGACCATCCAGTGGCGCAGGGTGCGCCAACAGTTCCACAACTGCGGCATGGCGAAGTCGGGCTGCGCCGGCTCGACGCGACAGCCGAGGTTTTCGAAGTCGGCAAAGGTGCGTTCGCACAACGCGAGCACGCCCGGCTCCATGGGCAGGTAGCCGTTGAAGTCCCCCAGCCAGCCGATACGGGTGCCGTTGAAGTCACGCTCCAGGGGGGCGGCGAAGGCGGTGCCGGATTCGGTGATCGACAACGGCGCCCGCGCATCGGCGCCGGCTTGCACCGACAGCAGCAGCGCGGCGTCGCGCACGCTGCGGCCCATGGGGCCTTCGTAGCCCAGTTGGTCGAAGAACAGGTCGCTGCTGTCGTCGAAGGGCACGCGGCCCTGGGACGGGCGCAGGCCGATGATGTTGTTGAACGCCGCCGGATTGCGCAGCGAGCCCATCATGTCGCTGCCGTCGGCCACCGGCACCAGGTGCAAGGCCAGGGCCGCGGCGGCGCCACCGCTGCTGCCGCCGGCGGTCTTGCCGGCATCGAAGGCGCAGGCGGTGGCGCCGAACAGCGGGTTGTAGCTTTGCGAGCCGAGGCCGAATTCCGGGGTGTTGGTCTTGCCGATGAGGATCGCGCCGGCGGCCTTGATCCGCTCCACCATGATGCCGTCGCGGGCGGGCACGAAGTCCTGGTACAGCGGCGAGCCGAGGGTGGTGCGGATGCCCTGGGTCAGGGACAGGTCCTTGATCGCATGGGGCAGGCCGTGCATCCAGCCGCGGTAGTGCCCGCGGGCCAGTTCGGCGTCGCGGACGTCGGCCTGGGCCAGCAGTTGCTCGGCCGGTTGCAGGCTGATCAGGGCGTTGACCCTGGGGTTGAAGCGCTCGATATGCTCAAGATAGGTCCGCATCACCTCCCGGCACGAGACGTGGCGCAGGCGGATGCGTTCGGCGAGTTCATGGGCCTGGAGCAGGACCAGTTCGCTGATGGGGCTGGATGTCATGGCAGGGCGGCCTTTCAAACGGCTGGAGAAGCGCCCCGCCAGGCCGGCGGGGCGGCACGGGTCAACGCATCAGGTTGGTCCAGAGGCGGTCGGCGAGGCGGATCGCGCCTTCGCCGCAGGTCTGGCTGAACACCACTTTGGTGCCCTCGGGAATGTGCAGCTCGGGGGCGTCTTTCAGGCCGGCGTCGAGGAAGGGCTCAACGCCTTTGACCGGGCTCTGGTGCTTGAGGAAGTTCTGGGTCATCGCAGCGTTCTCAGGCTGGCTGAGGAAGGCGATGAAGGCCTTGGCGTTCGCCGGGTGCTGGCTGCCCTTGGGGATGACCATGTTGTCGACCCAGGCCAGCACGCCTTCCTTGGGGTAGAGGTATTTCAGGCTGGGTTTCATTTCGCGGGCGCGCATCGACGAGCCGCCCCAGAACATCGACATGTCGATCTCGCCCGAGGCCAGGTTCTCGCGGATCGAGCCGGCTTTGGAGCTGTAGGTCTTGACGAAGGGTTTCTGCGCCTTGAGCAGGGCCAGCACCTGTTGCATCTGCTTGGGGTCTTCGCTGCACAGCGGGATGCCCAGGTACAGGCTGGCCATGTCGATCACTTCGCTGACCGAGTCGAACATATTGATCCGCCCCTGCAATTCGGCCGGCGGCTGGTAGAGCACCTGGTAGCTGTCGGCCGGGCCCTGGTAGCGCTTGCTGTCGAGCACCACGCTGGTGGTGCCCCAGATAAAGGGCACGGAGTAGGCGCCTTCGGGGTCCCAGGTGGGTTTTTTCAGGTTGTCGACGAGGCCGGCGTAGTAGGGTTCCTTGACCGGGTCGAAGCGCTCCAGCAACTGTTCCTTGATCAGGATCGGGACGAACTGGTGTGAAGGGATCGCCACGTCGTAGCCGGTGCCGCCCTGCTTGAGCTTGGCCAGCAGGGTTTCGTTGGAGTCGTAGGCATCCACCGTGACTTCGATGCCGGTCTGCTTCTGGAACTTGGCCAGGATCTCTGGCGAGAAGTAGCCGCTCCAGCTCACCACATTGAGTTTCTCGGCGGCCTGCGCGGCCAGTGGCAGGCTCAGGAGCAACGAGGTGCCGAGGCTTGCGATCAACTTGCTCATGTCATTTCCCCAAGGTCGGTTGAAGGTTCACGCGGGCTTTTTGCCCAGCAGGAAGGAGAGGCTGACGAACAGCACCGAGACGCCCAGGATCAGGGTCGAAACGGCGTTGACGTCGGGTGTCACGCCCATGCGCAACAGGCCGAAGATGAAGATCGGCAAGGTGGTGGTGCCGGCCTGGGAGACCATCATCGAGATCACGAAGTTATCCAGCGAGACGATGAAGGCCAGCATCAGCCCGGAGACGATCCCCGGCATCAGCAGCGGCAGGGTGACCTTGCGGAACGTGCGCCAGGGGCCGGAGTAGAGGTCGGCCGCGGCCTGTTCCAGGGACAGGTCCATGTCGTTGAGCCGCGCGCGGATCGGCAGGTAGGCGAACGGAATGCAGAACACCGTGTGGGCGATGATCAGGTTGCCGTAGCCCAGGGACAGGCCGAGGGTCGAGAACAGCGCCAGGGTGGCCACGCCGACCACGATTTCCGGCAGTACCAGCGGCAGCATGATCGCGCCCATGGACAGTTGCAGGCCCTTGAACTTCGCCCCGCGGGACGTCCCCAACGCTGCCAGGGTGGCGATGGCGGTGGCGATCATGCTGGCGCACACGGCGATCAGCAGGCTGTTGCCGGCCGCCGAACGCAGCGCCTGGTTGGCGAACGCCGCGCGGTACCAATCGAGGCTGAAACCGCTCCAGACCGTGGCCGACTGGTTGGCGTTGAAGGAGAACACCACCAGCACCAGGATCGGCGCGTAGAGGTACAGGTAGAACAGAAAACTGAAGCCGCCGAAGCCCGGAAAATCCTGGACGCCGAGGCCGTTTCGCTTGAACAGGCGCACCATCACACACCTCCCCGGGCAACGCGCTGGCGCTGGGCGCGCAGGGCATACGCCGTCAAGACCAGCATTACCGCGGCCATCAGCACCAGCGACAGCGCGGCACCGAACGGCCAGTTACGCGCATCGCTGAACTGCCGGAAGATCAGGTTGCCGAGCATCATCTTGGTCCCACCACCGAGCAGTTCCGGGGCGATCATCGCCCCCAGGCAGGGCACGAAGGTGAGGATCGCGCCGGCGAGGATGCCGGGTTTGGCCAGGGGCAGCACCACCTTGCGCAGGGTGCGGATGCGCCCGGCGTAGAGGTCCTGGGCGGCCTCCAGCAGGCGGGTGTCCATCTTTTCCAGGGTCGCGTAGATCGGCAGCACCACGAAGGGCGCGTAGGTGTAGACCAGCCCCAGCAGCACCGCGCCGTCGGTGTAGAGCATCTGCAGCGGTTCGTGGATCAGCCCCAGGCTCATCAGGCTGTTGTTGATCACGCCGCTGCTGCGCAGCAACAAAATCCAGGCGTAGGTGCGGATCAGCAGGTTGGCCCAGAACGGCACGGTGATCAGGAAAATCAGCAGGCCGCGACGCTGCGGCGGTTGCATGGCCAGCCACACCGCCACCGGAAAACCGATCAGCAGGGTGATGACCGTGGTCAGCCCGGCGATGCCGATGGAGCGCAGGGCGATGATCAGGTAGGTGTCGGCGAAGGCCAGGCTGTCGTCCAGTTGCCGCTCGAACAGCAGGGAGGTATAGGCGTCGCTGCTGAAGATCGGGTCGACCCCGCCGTAGGGGTTGGCTTGCATCAGCGAGTAGCCGACGACGATCAGGATCGGCACCAGCAGGAACAGGGCGATCGCCAGCAGCGCCGGGCTGACGCCGAGGAAGCTGTGCAGGGCCTTGCGCCGTTCCAGGGTGTTGGAGAGCGATGATGTGTGCATGACGAACCCTCGTGCTCAATCCAGCAGGACGCTGGCGCTGCCGCGCTCGAACAGCAGCCCGGCCTGGCTGCCTACCGTGAAGCGCTGGCTTTGTTCGACGCTGTTGGGCGTGCGCACCGTAAGGCGCGAACCGTCGCCGAGGCTGACCTGGTATTGCAGGTCGGTACCCAGGTAGATCTGCGCTTCGATCCGGCACGGCAACGCGCCTTCGCTGCCGGGCGGCAGCAGGTGCAGGCGCTCGGGGCGGACCGACAAGGCCACGCTGGCGCCGACCCTGACGTCGCTGCAGGGCTGGGCGGGCAGCGGATGCCCGCTGGGGCCGGCGAACCAGGCGAGGCCGGCTTCGACCCGGGTCACGCTGGCCTCGATGAAGTTGGTTTCGCCGATGAAGTCGGCGACGAAGCGGTTGCGCGGGCGTTCGTAGATGTCTTCGGGGCGGCCGACCTGTTGCACCTCGCCTTCCGAGAGCACGGCGATGCGGTCGGACATGGTCAGGGCTTCTTCCTGGTCGTGGGTGACGAAGATGAAGGTGATGCCGGTGCGGGCCTGGATGCTTTTCAATTCTTCGCGCATGGCCTGGCGCAGCTTGAGGTCCAGCGCCGACAGCGGTTCGTCGAGCAGCAGCACCTTGGGGTGGGGCGCCAGCGCGCGGGCCAGGGCCACGCGCTGTTGCTGGCCGCCGGACAGCTGGCTCGGCTTGCGCGCGGCGAAGCGTTCCATCTGCACCAGGGCGAGCATTTCGCGCACCCGCTCGGCGATCTGCGCCTTGTTCAGCACCTGGCCCATGGGCCGCGATTCCAGGCCGAAGGCCAGGTTCTCGGCGATGCTCATGTGCGGGAACAGCGCGTAGTGCTGGAACACCGTGTTGACCGGGCGCTGGAAGGGCGGGCGTTCGGCGATGTTTTCGCCATAGAGCAGGATCTCGCCCTGGGTCGGGAATTCGAACCCGGCAATCATCCGCAGCAAGGTGGTCTTGCCGCAGCCAGAGGGGCCGAGCAGGGTGAAGAATTCGTTGTCGCAGATGTCCAGGTCGATGTTTTTCAGCGCCACCGGCCCGCTGTGCGGGTCGCCGTAGACCTTGCGTACGGCGCGGACGGACACAGCCAGCGTGTGCAGCGAATGCAGGGCATTCATGCGTAACCTCCGATTCCCCCATCGCCCTTGGTGCAGCGTTGTAAACGCGCGTGGCCAGGCCATGGATATTATTTTTCTGGGCAGGATCGAGATATGTTCGGGGTGTGCGGCGAGCCGGTTTCACGGGCTCTTTATTGTTTTGCCGAGGGCGATTATCAGCGAGGGGTTGCGGGGGCGAAACTTCAATTTTAACATAGCAGCTGTTAAATAATTTAATAGCTAAAGGCGTTCCCGACCATGCCTGAGCCCCGTTTGCCGCCGCTCAACGCGGTGCGTGCGTTCGACGCCGCCGCCCGTTTGGGCAGCTATGTCGAAGCCTCCAAAGCCCTGCACGTGACCCAGCCGGCCATCGGCCGCCATGTGAAGCTGCTGGAGGAATGGCTGGGCACGCCGCTGTTCGAGCGCACGTCGCGCGGCGTCACCCTGACCCCGGCCGGGGCGAAGTACCACCGCAAGATCGCCGCGGCGTTGCAGTTGATCGTCGAGGCCGGCCAGGAGGCGCAGCCCAAGGCCGCCGAACGCTGGCTGCGGATCATGGTGGTGCCGGGTTTCGCCAAGCGCTGGCTGACCCCGCGGCTGGAAGCCCTGCGCCATGTGCGCCCTGGCTTGAAGTTCGCCATCGAGCCCAACTCGACCTTCACTGAAGTGGACGCCAGGAGTGCCGACCTGGGCATCGCCTATGGCCTCGACGGGCAATACTCAGGCTCGCGCGCGACGCTGATCTGCCCGCGGGTGTTTCCGATCTGTACGCCGGCCTACCTGCAAGGCATCGAGCCGATCCGCAGCCCGCTCGACCTGGTGAAGCACGAGCTGATCCACTTCGACGACGGCGAGTGGTGGAACATGTGGTTCGCCGCCAACGGCCTGGATATCCACCTCACCTCCGACCTGATCTACGTGAACAACGACCACGCGCTGTCGGTGGCCGAAAGCGGCCAGGGCATTGCCCTGGCCAACGAGGTGCTGGTGCGCGAGGAACTCAAGGCCGGCCGGCTGGTGCGGGTGCTGGCGGATCAGGTGAAGCTGGAAAGCTATCGCGTGCTGACCCCTTCGGCGGAGCTGTCGGCGGACGTGCAGTGGTTTATCCAGTGGTTGCGCACCGAGTTGGAGGCGGACTTCCCCGAGGCGGTGATTGGCGAGTGAGCGAGCGTCACGGTTTACGAGTGCTTTGCCCTCGATCGCGAGCCCTGGCGTTATGTGGCGATGCGCCATTAATCCAATGGCTGAGGTCGTTAGCAAGCTAAGGGGATAGCCGGGACGCACCGAAAAATGGCACATTGGCCAACCTGCACCTGCGCACCCATCCGCTGTACGGAAATTCTTCATGGCTATCAGCAACGTTCAGACCGCCTCCGCGGCGACTTCCGCCCCCCCGCAAAGCAGCCCCCTGGTGCTGCGCATCATCGGCGCGGTGGCGCTGGCGCACTTGATCAACGACCTGATCCAGGCGGTACTGCCGGCGATCTACCCGATGCTCAAGGCCAACTACGGCCTGAGCTTCACCCAGGTCGGCCTGATCACCCTGACCTTCCAGCTCACGGCCTCGCTGTTGCAGCCGTGGGTCGGCTATTACACCGACCGCCATCCCAAGCCGTACCTGCTGCCGATGGGCATGGTCTGTACCCTGGTGGGCATTTTGCTGATGTCCCAGGCCGGCAACTTTGCCTTGATCCTGCTGGCGGCGGGGCTGATCGGCGTCGGCTCCTCGACCTTCCACCCGGAAGCCTCGCGGGTCGCGCGGCTGGCCTCCGGCGGGCGTTATGGCCTGGCGCAGTCGAGCTTCCAGGTCGGCGGCAATGCCGGCACCGCCTTCGGCCCGCTGCTGGCGGCGGCGATCATCGTCCCCTTCGGCCAGGGCAATGTGGCCTGGATGGGCCTGTTCGCGGTGTTCGCCCTGGTACTGCTCTACGCCATCAGCCGCTGGTACGCCAGCCACCTCAAGCTGTTCAAGCTCAAGCAGGGCCAGGCGGCGACCCACGGCCTGTCCAAGGGGCGGGTGACTAGCGCGTTGGTGGTGCTGGCGCTGCTGGTGTTCTCCAAGTATTTCTACATGGCCAGCCTGACCAGCTACTTCACTTTCTACCTGATCGAGAAGTTCGACCTGTCGGTGGCCAGCTCGCAGTTGCACCTGTTCCTGTTCCTTGGCGCGGTGGCGGCCGGGACCTTCTTCGGCGGGCCGATCGGCGACAAGATCGGGCGCAAGGCGGTGATCTGGTTCTCGATCCTCGGCGTGGCGCCGTTCACCTTGCTGCTGCCCCATGTCGACCTGTTCTGGACCAGCGTGCTCAGCGTGGTGATCGGCTTCATCCTGGCTTCGGCGTTCTCGGCCATCGTGGTCTACGCCCAGGAACTGGTGCCGGGCAACGTCGGCATGATCGCCGGGGTGTTCTTCGGCCTGATGTTCGGTTTCGGCGGCATCGGCGCGGCACTATTGGGCCATCTGGCGGACCTCCACGGCATCGAATACGTGTACTTCCTGTGCTCGTTCCTGCCGCTGTTCGGCCTGCTGGCGATCTTCCTGCCGCGCACCCAAAAAGCCTGACCGCCTGACGTGAACGCAAGAGCGCCGACAGCCATGTCGGCGCTTTTTTTTGCCCCTGGATCAGGCGCCCGGCGCGTCATGTCACGCAGTGTGGCCCATTGAGCACGATGCGCCCGAAGCTGCGCTGGGCGTCCAGCGGGGTGATGGCCAGCAACTGGTCGAGGCGCACGTCGATCGGGCCTTCGGCGCCCGCCAGGCAGAAGAACTCTTCGCCGCTGGCATCGGTGCGGGTGGTGCTGCCGACGGCCTCGAAGCGGCTGCCGTCGATGAGTTCCACCCGCAGTCGGTAACCGTGCATGCAGGCGATTTCCAGGTAGTCGTGCAGGTCGCAATCGAGCGGGCGGTAGGTGTTCATCGGTCACCTCGCCCCGGCGGTCTCGAAGCCTTGCAACGGCAGGATGAAATAGCCCTGGCGGGCGATATCCTGGGCGATCTGCGGGTCGCCGATGCGGCTGTGGCAGAAGCGGCATTCGTTCTGCGAGATGTCGCTTTCCTGGATGCCCAGGCTGCTCAGCCAGGCAAAGGCATATTGCCGGGCGCGGGCGGCGTCGCTGGTTTCGGTCAAGACGTCGAAGTGCAGGTAGTGGCCGGCGGTGGTGCGTACATGGGTGTCGAAGACTTTCACATTCATGGCGGTTTCATCCATTGGGAAAACAGGGAGGGCCGCGCCGCGCCCGAATGGCACGGCGCGGGTGCGGGGGGACTACTTGAGGTCGGCCAGGGCCGCGCCGAAATTCAGGTGCAGGACTTTGTCCGCGACCACCAGCGCCGGCACCGACTTGACGCCGCAGGCCTCGGCTTCGGCGAGCCGGCCGGGGGCCTGGCCGAGATGGACGATTTCCACCTGGACGTGCGGGTCCAGCAATTCCAGCAGGGTCTGTTCGGTCTCGATGCAAACCGGGCAACCAGCGTGGTAGTAACGAGTAAATGTCATGGGGTGAGCCTCCAGATAAAAAGTATCGATTCGATACTGTATTTAGACTTTCATCTTGAATCGCTCTTTGTCAAGGTAGTTTTTATCCGATACTATCTATCGCAGACATTGATCCGGAAATGACCTGTGCTGTTCGATCTGCTTGAAAGGCTCACCAGCCTGACCCGCGTCTGGTTTCGCGAGCACCCGCTGCTGGCGGATATCCAGCCGATCCAGTTGAGCGCGCTGCTGTACCTGGCGCGCTGCAACGGCTATTCCAATACACCGCTGGCGGTGGCCGATTACCTGGGGCTGACCAAGGGCACGGTGTCGCAGTCGCTCAAGGCGCTGGAGGCCAAGGGCCTGCTCAGCAAAAGCCAGGATTCCCGGGACAAGCGCAGCGTGCACTTGCTGCTGACCGAGCAGGCCAAGGCCTTGCTGGCGGCGGTGATGCCGCCGGCGTTTCTCGACGCCGCGACGCAGCGCATGGGCGGGCAGGCCGGGGAGCTGGAGCAGTTGCTCGGCGACTTGTTACGCAACGTGCAACGCACCGCCGACGTGCCGAGCTTCGGCCTGTGCAAGACCTGCCGCTTTCACCGGCAGGTCGCTGGCGGGCCTTTCTGCGGCCTGACCGAAGAACCGCTGGCGCGCACCGATATCGACTTGATCTGCCGCGAGCACCAGTTCGCCGCCGAACCCGTGGAGTGAGCCAATGACCCCTGAACGTCTATCCCTCGATGCCCTGTTGACCGGCCGCGCCGTGCCCTACAGCCGCCCCGGTTCCATGAGCGGGATCGCCAAGAGCCCGCGCACCGGCAGCCTGGAGGTTGGCCCGGTGGGGCTGTTGGAAGACGAGCAGGGCGACTTGCGCGTGCATGGCGGCCCGGAAAAAGCCATTCACCATTACCCCCGCGAGCATTACGCCAGTTGGGTCGCCGAGCTGGGACCGCACGCGTTGCTGGAGCGGCCGGGGGCGTTCGGCGAGAACTTCAGCACCACCGGCTGGACCGAGCAGAACGTCTGCCTGGGCGACCGGGTCCGGGTCGGCAGCGTGTTGCTGGAGGTCTCCCAGGGACGTATGCCGTGCTGGAAGCTCAACGACCGTTTCGCCGTGCCGGACATGGCGCTGCGGGTGCAGCAGAGCGGGCGCACCGGCTGGTATTACCGGGTGCTGGAAGCGGGCCGGGTGAGCGCCGACGATGCGTTGCAGCGGCTCGAGCGGCCGTTCGAGCACTGGCCTCTGGCGCGCTTGAGCGCGGTGCTGTTTTCCCGGACGGTGGAGCTGGAAGAGATTCGCCAGTGCCTGGCGTTGCCGCTGGTGCCGTCCTGGCGCCGGACCCTGGAACGGCGGCTCGAACAGGCGGTGGTCGAGGATTGGGGGCCGCGCCTGTTGGGCACGGTGCCCGCCGATCCGCAGAACGCTCGCTGATCAGTACGCCTCGAGGGTCAGGCGCGCCTGGATCATGGCTTGGGGGTTGACCTCCAGCTGCAGCGACACCAGGTTCACCCCCTGGTTTTCCACCTCGTCCAGCCACTTCAACAACTCCTCAAGCGTGCCGCCCAGGTTGAGGTTGAGACGCCCGGACTCTTCGCTGTCCATGCGCTCGATGGTCAGGTTGGCCGCCGCGGTGCTGTCGGTGATCAGGCCGGCCAGCGTCCGGCCGCTGGCCTGCGGGTTGTGAGTGTTGCCGGACGAGGGCAGTTTGAGCAGATCGGTTTGCAACTGTAGGGCCTCCTGGAACTGCCGTTCAGCGGTTTGCAGGGCCTGGCGCTGCGGACTCCAGAGCAGGGTCCAGAACAGCGTCGCGGCCAGGAACAGGCCGAGCAACAGCAGGGCCAGGCGATCGCGGGCCGGTAGCTGCAGCCAGCGGTTCGAGTAACGGGTGAAAAGAGCGTTCATGGTTTATTCCGTGATTTTCAGGCGGGCGCTGACCCCGTCGGGCGCGAGCACGGCCGAGTCGGCCTGGACGCTCGCGCCCTGCTGCGCGAGGTCTTCGCGCAGGCGTTCGAGGGTGGAGAAATCCGGCGCGCTGACTTGCAGGGTCCAGCCTTGCGCCTGTTGGTAATCCAACCGGCGAATCCGCGTGGCGCCGCCGTCGCTGCCGATCCATTGGCTGGCCAGGCCGTCGAGCCGGCGCGCCAGGCTTTGCTGCGACTGGCCGGCCTGGCGGGCCCGGGCTTCGACCTGGCGCGCCAGGTCGATCACTCGCGGCTCATCGGGAAAACGCTGCTGCCAGAGCGCCAGGCTGGCCTGGCTGACCTCGGCGGTCTTGTCTTGCAGCAACCAGCGATGGCCGATGTCCTGCGCTACCTGGGCGGAGCAGGCGACGACCAGCAGCGCGAGCAGCGCGCGCCACGGCAGGCGCGACGGACTGCGCAGGGCCAGCGCGCCCTGACGCAGGTCGATGGCCTGCGCGCTGCCCTGGCTCAACAGCGGCCAGGGCGCCTGCTCGCTGCGTTGCAGGTCTTCGGGGAGCAGCGGGGCCAGCTCGTCGAGGGCCTGGGTGTCGAGCGCCAGGCGCTGCTGGCAGCCCCCGCCGATCAGCCAGCGCTCGTGGCAGAGCAGGGCCAGTGGCCGCTCGTCCGCCAGGCAGTCGGCGTCGACGTGAATGCGCTCGGGCACCAGGCCATGGCTGGCCAGGCGTTCCAGCAGTTGCTCCAGCCATTGGCGTTGCAGGGCGAACAGGCGGCAATGCCGACGCCCCTGCAACGGCCCGCGGGCCAGATGCAGTTGCTCGGGATCGTCCAGCAAGCGTTCTTCGAGCACCGAATGGATGGCTTGCTGCAACCAGCGGCCACTGCGCGGCGGCAGGTCGAAGCGGTGATGGCTGGCGACTTCGGCCGGCAGCAGCAGGGTCAGCCGCTGGCCGGCCAGGACCGCCGCTTGTTGCAGCGTGCCGTGCAGCGGTTCGCCGCCGGTCTGCCACCAGGTGGCAGGCGCGTCGTCGTCCGCCGCCAGGGTGGTGAGGTAAAGCCAGGCTTGCATGGGGTTACTCCGAAAAACGGGAAGGGGCGGCGAGGGTGCGTTGCAAGACGCTGACCTGGCCGTCTGGCTCGATGCGCAACCGGCTGATCAGGCGCAACTGGCGGTCGCCCAGCTCGACATCCAGCACTGCCTGGAAATACCGGCTGCTGACATCCAGCCCCTGGGTGTTGATTTCGTGCTGTTTCAGGGTCGGGCTGTCGAGAAATTCCTGGACCGTCTTGTAGCCCTCGGCGGGGCGTGCCTGGACCAGGGCGACGGCCTGGGCCAGGTCCAATTCACCGAGGCTGGCCAGGACTTCGGCCGGGGCGGTATTGAGGTTCAGCGCCCCCGGGGTGGTCCTGACCCATGGCCGCAGCCGTTGCATGGTGGCGGCGTCGACGCCCTCCAGGCGCATCAGCTCGCTGCTGTCGTTCCACGCCAGCGGCTTGCCGTCATAGCCACGGACCGGAGGCAGGCGCCCGGGGTCGTGGGGCGGTACGCCGAGTTCCTTGAGCAGGCGCAGGTAGCGAGTGCGGCTGATCCGGTCGTTGGGCGTGCGCAGGGTGCCGAGGTTGAAGCGCCCGCTGAGGTCCTGGACCTGGATGCGGATGCGCCCGCCGTCGATGTCGAAGGTCGGCGTGGCGTGGGCCCAGCGCTGGCCCAGGTGCACGCGCTTGGGTTCCGGTTCGTCGCGCCAATCGTCGCGCAACTGGCCGCGGGCCCAGGCTTCGCCGCTGAGCGCCAGTTGCCACAGTTGCTGCTGCGACAGCTGGTTGGCGGCGCCGATCAGGCTCAGGCGCTGGCGAGCGAGCATATCGCTGACGATCAGGGTCGCCAGGGAGGTGATCAGCAGCACGCTGATCAGCGCAATGCCGCGTTGCCGGCGGGCCTTAATCATGGTCCTGGCCCTTGAAGCCCGGCAGCAGGATCACCCGCCGCAGGCCGGGGTAGCCGGGGGCGTCGAACTCCACCTCGATGGCCTGGGGCAGGCTCAGCGGCGCCTGGCCGACCGGCCAGTTGGCGTGGGCCTGGCCTTTGGCGTCGATGTAGCGCAGGCGTTCGAGCCTGACCCCGTCGAGCAGCAACTGTTGCGCGGCGCCGCCGGCCTGCGCGGGATCGTTCACCGGGCTGCGGTACTCGCGCAGCCACTGGCCGTCGCTCCAGCGATGGCTGACCAATTGCAGATCGCTGCGTGCCTGCTGTTGCGGGTTGCTCCAGCCGCTGCGCACCAGTTGGATGCGCTCGGCTTCGCCGATCAGTGCCTGGCGCGCCGAGCTGGCGTCGACCGGGTAGGCGACGGCCTGGGTCAGGTCGCGCTCGAAAATTCCGACGGCCCGTTGCAGGCGACGCAGTTGCAGTTCGTGCTGATGAATCCGCCGGTCGGTGTGCATCATGCGTTCCAGCAACTGATAACAGGCCAGGCCCAGCAGGCTGAACAGGGCCATGGCGATCAGCACTTCGAGCAAGGTGAAGCCCTGCTGGCGACGTTTCATCGGCGTGCCTCAATGTAGCCGGCCAGGCGCGCGCGTTGCCGCGGGGTGGCGCCGTCGGTGGCGACTTCCAGGGTGACCTTGAGCAGGCGCGGGTCGGGGGCGCTGGCGGTTTCGCTGGTCAGCAGCCAGTCGCGGCCGGCGAAGCGAATCGGCTCCTGGCGCTGGCTCTGGGCCTGGCGCATGCCGGCGCGCAGCTCGTTCAGTCGGTTGTCCGCCAGCCATTGCGCCAGGGTGCGTTCGCTCAAGCCGCCGTTGTTGCCGATCAGGTGTTCGGTGGCGCTGTAGAGCGACAGCGAGAGCACGGCGAAAATCGCCAGGGCGACCATCACTTCCAGCAGGGTGAAACCCGCCTGTTCATTGCACCGGCGCAACATGCACCTCCTCGACGCCGTCGCTGGACAGCGACAGCACCGGCTGTTGGCGGTATTCGAGTTGCAGGCGGAAGGGCGAGACCTGGTCGTCGCTCATGATCCACAACTGCGGTTCCTTGCCCGACGCCCGCGGTTCCTGCAAGTGCAGGCGCAGTTCGCCGGGCAGGCGGTGTTCGGTGAAGCGTTTGTCCGCTTGCCACTGGCCGTCGCGGTCGAGGTTCTGCACCGCATAGCGATCGGGCTCCAGGCGCAGGCCGTGGCTGAGGTTGTTCAGCACGGCGTCTTCGCGCAGCAGGCCGATCAGGTTCTGCAGGCGCTCGGCCTCGCGGCGGGCCTGCTGCCCGCCGGAGTCGCTCTGCACCAGCCCGACCAGGCCGGCGAGCAAACCGATGATCACCATGACCACCAGCAGCTCGAGCAGGGTGAAGCCGGCCATTGGCTTGCGCACCCTCAAGGTTCCCAGTTACCGACATCGGCGTTGGTCCCTTCGCCGCCGCTGCGGCCGTCGGCGCCGAACGAGTACAGGTCGTACGGCGAGCCTTCGCGCCCCGGCGCGAGGAACTGATAAGGGTTGCCCCAAGGGTCCTTGGGCAGGCGCTTGAGGTAACCGTCGGGGTTCCAGTTGAGCGCGGCCGGCAGGCCCGCCGGTTTTTTCACCAGGGCTTCCAGGCCCTGCTGGGTCGAGGGGTAGTGGTGGTTGTCGAGCTTGTAGATTTCCAGGGCGGTGGCCACGGCCTTGATGTCGCTGCGGGCGGCGGTGACCTTGGCCTGGTCCGGACGGCTCATGATCTGCGGGACGACCAGGGCGGCGAGGACCCCGAGGATCACCACGACCACCATGATCTCGATCAGGGTGAAGCCGCGTTGGCGGGAAGGGTTGCGCATCATGTTGGGTGCTCTTCAGGTGATGAGTTGGTTGAGGTTGAGGATGGGCATCAGGATCGCCAGGACGATCACCAGCACGCTGGCGCCCATGAACACCAGCATCGCCGGCTCGAACAGCCCGACCAGCATGGCGATGCCGTTGGACAGCTGGCTCTGCTGCTGGTGGGCGGCGCGCTCGAGCATGTTGTCCAGCTCCCCCGAGCGTTCGCCGCTGGCGATCATGTAGAGCATCATCGGCGGGAAGTCGCCGCTCTGTTCCAGGGCCCGGGTCAGCCCGCTACCTTCGCGCACGGCGCGCGCCACGTCTTTCATACGAGTACGAATCTGCTGGTTGGCGACCACCTCTGCGGAGATCTCCAGGGCGTCCACCAGCGGCACGCCGCTGCGGCCGAGAATCGCCAGGGTGCTGACGAAGCGCGTGCTGTTGCTGGCCTGGATGACTCGCCCGATCACCGGCAAGCGCAGTTGCAGCTGGTGCCAGCGCAGGGCCAGCGCCGGTTTGCGCAAGGCCAGGCGCAGGCCGCCGGCGAGGCTGCCCAGGGCCAGCAGCAGGAGCAGGCCGAAGTCGCGGGCGAAATCGCTGGTGGCGATCAGGCCGCGGGTCAGCAGCGGCAGTTGCTGGCCGCTGTCGATGAACACCTTGACCACGTCCGGGACCACGAAGCTGAGCAGGAAGCCGACGATGCCGAAGGCCGCCAGCATCAGGATGCTCGGGTACAGCATGGCCAGTTGCAGCTGCTGGCGCGCGGCGTGCCGGGCCTCGGTGTAGTCGGCCAGTTGCATCAGTACCTGGGCCAGGTGGCCGGCGCGTTCGCCGGCGGCCACCGTGGCCCGGTAGAGGGCGCTGAACGCCCGCGGATATTCGCCCATGGCCCGCGCCAGGTCGTGCCCTTCCAGCACCCGCGCGCGGATCGCCAGCATCATGCTTTGCTGCGCGCGCTTGCTGCATTGGGCGGCGACCGCGGCCAGCACTTCTTCCAGCGGCAGGGAGGCCTGGACCAGGGTCGCCAGCTGGCGGGTGAGCAGCGCCAACTGCGCCGGGCTCAGGCGTTGCCCGCTGGACAGCGTGCTGCCGGCGCGGTCTTTCTGGCCGCGGGCCGGCTTGACCTGCAAGGCGATCAGGTTGCGTTCGCGCAGCAGCTGGCGGACCTGCCGCTCGCTGTCGGCTTCCTGCACGCCACGGGTCTTGCGCCCGGCGTTGCACATGGCGAGGTATTCGTAGGCGGCCACGGTCAGTGCTCCCGGGTGACGCGTAGCAGTTCTTCGACGCTGGTGACGCCTTGCAGGACCTTTTCCCGGCCGTCGGCGAACAGGCTGTGGGCGTGTTGGCGCGCGTACTGGGTCAGGGCGGATTCGCCCGCCCCTTCGTGAATCAGCTGGCGCAGCGGTTCGTCGAACAGCACCAACTCGTAGATGCCCTGGCGCCCGCGATAGCCGGTGTGCTGGCAGGCCGGGCAGCCGACCGGGTGATGGATCGGCGGCGCCTGCTGCGGGTCGAGGTTGAGTTGCTGGCAGGCCGCGGCATCGGCCGGCGCGCTGGTTTTGCAATTGGGGCAGAGCACCCGTACCAGGCGCTGGGCGACCACGCCGAGCAGCGAGGTGCAGAGCAGGAAGGGCTCGATGCCCATGTCCAGCAGGCGGGTGACGGCGCCGATGGCGCTGTTGGTGTGCAGGGTGGACAGCACCAGGTGGCCGGTGAGGGAGGCCTGCACGGCGATGTCGGCGGTCTCGCGGTCGCGGATCTCGCCGACCATGACCACGTCCGGGTCCTGGCGCAGGATGGCGCGCAGGCCGCGGGCGAAGGTCATGTCGACCTTGGTGTTGACCTGGGTCTGGCCGATGCCGGCCAGGTGGTATTCCACCGGGTCCTCGATGGTGAGGATATTGCGCGTCTGGTTGTTCAGGCTGCTGAGCCCGGCGTACAGCGTGGTGGTCTTGCCCGAGCCGGTGGGGCCGGTGACCAGCAGGATGCCGTGGGGGCGCAACAGGGCGTCCTCGAGCTTGTCGCGGATTGTCTCGGCCATGCCCAGGCGCCCCAGGTTCAGGCGCCCGGCCTGTTTGTCGAGCAGGCGCATCACTACCCGTTCGCCATAGGCCGAAGGCAGGGTCGAGACCCGCACATCGACTTCGTGGCCGCCGATGCGCAGGGCGATGCGGCCGTCCTGGGGAATGCGCTTTTCGGCGATATCGAGCTTGGACATGACCTTGATCCGCGACACCAGCAGGCCCGCCAGTTCCCGGCGCGGGCGCAGCACTTCGCGCAGCAGGCCGTCGACCCGCAGGCGCACGGACAGGTGCTGCTCGAAGGTTTCCAGGTGAATGTCCGAGGCCTTGACCTTGACCGCCTCGCCGAGGATCGCGTTGATCAGGCGAATGATCGGCGCGTCGTCTTCCTGCTCCAGCAGGTCGGTGATTTGCGGCAGTTGCTCGGCCAGGCTGGCCAGGTCGTCCTGGCCGGCGATCTGGTCGCCCAGGCCCTCGGCCACTTGCATGGCGTCGTCGCGACCGTCGCGATACTGCTCGGCCAGAAGCTCGGCGAACGCCGCCGCCTCGAGGATCCGATGCCCCCGCAGGGGGCCATGGCAGCGGCGGATCTCGGCGAGGATTTCCACGGGCGTGTCGACCCGGCAATAGAGGCGCAGGCCGTATTCCAGCGACTCCAGCAGGACCCCGTGGCGCTTGGCGAAACTGAAGGGCAGGCGCGCGGGCAGGGTCATCGGCGTGGCTCTTTGGCGCGCATGTCGACGGTCTGGCCGTCGCGCGCGGCGTCGAACAGCCGGCGCGAATCGTCCGGCAGGGCCAGGCCTTTGCGGCTGTCGCCGGGTGCGCGCAGCTGACGCAGGTCGTTGTATTTGCGCTCGCTGACAGAGGCCGCGTCGGCGCTGCCGCGGACCAGGGTCGGCCGCAGGAAGACCATCAGGTTGGTCTTTTCGGTGACGTCCTTGGTGCTGGTGAACAGCCGGCCGAGGAGGGGGATGTCGCCCAGTAACGGAACCTTGCTGACCTGGGTCTTGACGTTGTCCTTGATCAGGCCGCCGAGCACGATGATCTGCCCGTCGTCGGCGAGGATGGTGCTTTTCACCGAACGCTTGTTGGTGATCACGTCGCTGGTGGAGATGCCCGGCGGGGCGCTGGCCAGTTCCGAGCTTTCCTGTTCGACCTTCAGGCGCAGGGTGTTGCCCTCGTTGATGTGCGGCGTCACCTTGAGGGTCACGCCGACGTCCTGGCGCTCGACGGTGGTGAAGGGGTTGCTGGCCCCGGCGGTGTCGGTGGTGTAGGAGCCGGTCTGGAAGGGCACGTTCTGGCCGACGAGGATTTCCGCCGCTTCGTTGTCCAGGGTCAGCAGGCTCGGGGTGGACAGCAGGTTGTTCTTCGAGTCGCTGGACAGCGCCGTAACCAGCGCGCCGAAATTGCTCGAACCGAGGCCGATGATGGCGCCGTCCGGCAGGGTGATGCTCTTGTCCTTGGCCTGGCTCAGCAGGGTGCCGATCGACAGGCCGGTGCCGCTGAAGTTGGTGCCGCCGGCGACGTTGCCGGCCCGCGCGGCCCATTGCACGCCGAGGGCTTCGTTGATGTCGCCGCTGACTTCGACGATGGCCGCCTCGACCAGCACCTGGGCCCGCGGCTGGTCGAGCTGGGTGATGACCTTGTCGAGCATGCTCAGTTGCGCCGGGTCGGCCATCAGCACCAGGGCGTTCTGGCTTTCGTCGGCGCTGACCAGTACCGAGCTGCCGCTGCCCTTGCTTTCGTTGCCGCCGCGGTTGCCGTCGTCCAGGCGCTTGCCGATGCCGTTGAGCAGCTTGGACAATTGCTTGGCGTCGCTGTGATGCAGGCGTACCACGCGTGCGCTGTCGTTGGCGTTGCTCGGCACATCGATGGCCTTGACCAGTTCGGCCATGCGCTGGCGGGCCTGCGCCGTGCCGGCCAGGATCACCCGGTTGCTGCGGGTGTCGCCCACCGCCTTGGCATCGCTGGGGCCGTTGCCGGTCTGGCTGACGCTCTCGTTCAGGGTACGGGCCACGTCGCTGGCCCAGGCGTGCTTGAGGGCCACGGTGCTGAATGAGCGGTTGCCGGCCTGGTCCAGTTCGTTGACCACCCGGCGGATGCGCTCGACGTTGCTGGCGCTGTCGGAAACCACCAGCGCGTTGGAGCTGGCCGAGGGCGCGACATAGGCGTCGTCGCCTACCAGCGGGCGTACCACGCCGGAGATTTCGGCAGCGCTGGCGTTGCGCAGGTCGAGGACGCGGGTGACGAATTCGTCTCCCGATTGCTCGCCGGATTTGGTCTTGGCTTCCACCGCCGGCATGATCATCACCCGGTCGCCCTGGTCAAGGGCGACGAAACCCTGGCTGCGCAACACGCTGACAAACAGCGAATAGATCCCGTCCTTGTCCAGGGCGCTGGACGATTGCACGCTGACCTTGCCTTGCAGGCGGTTGTCGACCACCAGGGTCTTGCCGGTGATTTCCCCGACTTCGCTGGCCAGGTCGCGCAGCTCGGCGTCCTTCATGTTCAGGGTCCACAGGCGCTGGGTGGTGAGGGCCGCGGTACTGGGCATGGCGTTCAACAGAAGGCCGAGACTGAGCACGGCGCCTGCAATCTGAGGCAGTTTCATGGAGTGTTCTCTATCGCTTGCAGAAGGGCCGTGGTTTTAGGGTCGGCGACCTCCGTCGGGGTTGTCTGGGGGCTGAGCAGGCGCATCTGGCGCCCGGGCAGCTGCAGGTTCTGTTCACGCCCGTTGCGCAGCACCACCACCTGATCGGCGCTGACGCTCTTGAGCAGCGAACCGTCGGGCAGGTGTACGCCCGGGGAGTAGAAGGCGCGGCTGCCGGCGTGCTCGATCAGCGCCCTGGATTGTTCGGGCTGGCTGCCTTGCAGGCTGGCGAGCAGGGTCAGCGGCAGGCTGGCCTGTACATTGTCGAGTTCGATCGGCACGGCGCCGAAGGCCAGGGCCAGGTTGCGGTCGTCCAGGGGCGCGGGCCGCAGCTTTTCGGCGCTGGCGCTCGGTACCGCGCTCGGCACCGGCTGGCCTGCCACCACCTGTTGGTAGGTCCAGCTGTCGAGGCTCAACCAGGTCAGCCAGAGGCCGAGGGCGACCAGGCCGGCGGGCAGCAGGCAGCGTTGCCCAAGCCAGCGTGGGCGCCACGAAAAAAGGGCGCTCATGGGCGTTTGGGCAGCATGCGCCGGAGCACACCGTGCCCGCGCAGTTGGTGAAGGATCACCGCGCCGATATGGCCGGCCACCAGCAGGGCCAGGGCGATACAGCTGTAGTGGTGCAGTGCTTCGAAAAAGGCGATGGCCGCCGGGTCCTGCAAGGGTTGCGGGAGTTGCAGGCCGAACAGGTCGATGGGGCGCGACATCATCAGCACGCCGCTGAACAGCACGGTGCCCAGGGTGGTCAACAACAGGGCGTGCCCGGCATGCACCAGCCGGCGCTCGACGGCGCTCTGATGCGCGGGCGCGGGCGGCGCGGGGTGGCGCACGAGGTACAACAGGCGCAGGACGAACAGCGGCACCAGCACCGTGGTCAGCGAGACGTTGATAAAGGCCAGGGTCTGCTTGACCTCCGGCGGCGGTTGCAGCAGGGCGCTGGCGTAACCGCTGATGGTTGCCCACAGGACAACGGCGGCGAACAGCCAGTGCAGCAGCCTGCGCGGTTTTGAGTAGTGTGAGTGGCTCATGGCGATTCCCGGAGTCCGCAACGCGCTGCCGAGGCATCGCGTTGCGGTTGGTCAGGTTATGGATTACTTGCGAATCCAGGCGTCCTTCCAGTTGCTGCCGGTGCCAGGCTCATAGTGAGTCGCACCTGCGTTCCACTGGATGCAGTAGCCGCTGTACGGGAACGGCTTGCACTCATAGACCTTGCCGTCTTTGCCCAGGACCTTGGTCCCGGCCTTGTAGCTGCTCAGGCCTTTAGGGAAGACGAAGTCGTAGTCGCCGTTACCGCCGCCCACTTCTTCGGCTTTCAGGGTGATGCGCTGGCTTTGTTGCAGTTGCTCGCCTTTCTCCGGCTTGGCCACGACCACTACGTCGTACTCACCTTCGCTGACATTGCGCAGCGGGATGGAGAAGTGCGGTGCGTTGTTGCCAGGCTCGGCTTGCACGTGGGCGATGCTTTCGTTCTTGCCGTTGAACACGGTCGAGCTGACGGTGTACTTGCCGCCCTGGGCGATCGCGTTGAAGTGCAGGTCGGTTGCGCCGTCCTTCAGGGTGTACTCGGCTTGCAGGCCGGAAATCTTCAGCTCGCCCGGGATGCTCGGCTGGTCTTTCTGGATTTCCACGTTCACCACGTCGCTGCCCTTCTTGGCGTACATGGTGTTCTTGCCGTAGTTAGGCACGATTTCGTTATTGGCGTTGAGCTCGCCCATGAGGTAGCCGGCATTGGCCTTGTTGACTTTCTGCGCCAGCAGGAACGGCCAGTTGTTGGCTTTGGCCTGGTCCGCGGTCTCGATGTTCAGCACGGTCTGGCGGTTCTGCTGCTCGCCGGCGTTGGTGAACACACGGGTCTTGACCTTGTCGCCGACACGCAGCTCTTCAGGCTGTACCGCGCCGAGGATTTTCCAGTCGGGAACCGGCGCGCCATCGTTGTCGATGTTCACGTCGATGGCCTGGTAGAAGGTCGCCGCGGTGTCGGCGATTTTCCAGGTTGCCAGGATCACGTGGTAACCGCTGCGGTCGGCCGGGATGTTGACCTTGTGCTTGGTCCTGCCGCCAGAACCTGGGTTCACGCCGTTGGCCTTTTCATCGAGCAGTGGCTTGAGCTCGAAGGAGTCGCGGGTCAGCGGCTGGTTCGGGTTCCAGTCTTTCTTGGTGATGTAGAACTGGTAGTAGGCGCTGGAGTGGCCGGCCTTGTAGTGCCAGGTGAATTCATTCATGCCCGGCTTGATGGTGGTTTTCTGCCAGCGGGTAGCGGTCTGCTCGTTGAGCTGGGAGAAGCTGGTGATACCGCCGGCCGGGATGGTGCCGTTGGCCGGGCCGCACTGGGTGAAGTCACCCGCGCAGTAGTCCTTCGGGTAGTGGTGGGCGACCGAAGGCGAGTACTCGACACTTTGTGGCTCGTACGTGACGGCGCCGCAATTGGCGTTGAGGCTGCCACCGGCGGAGTTGCACATGTAGGCACGGGACTTCGGACTTTCGACGTAACCGTGGGCGAAGGCTTGTTGGGTGGCCAGGGAGGCCAGGCCGAGGGTAATGGCCAGCGGCAGCTTGCGCATGGCGTTGGCGCGGATGTTATGAAGCATCGAATCACCTTTTTTAAGAGTTATTGAAGACTTCGATGCCGGGTGTTCCAAGCATATCCAGGGCGCCCGGTACCGAAGGGCGCTTAGGATGCCGAGCAGGGTCATGGGCTTGTATGGGACGAGTACGAAAGGGGCGGAGGGGGAATGACACAAGATGTTGCAGGGCGTTGCGAGGGGGCGTTGAGGCTGTTACGGGGAGGAGGGTAGAGCCACCGGAGGCGGCTCAGGCGTGGCGTTCGATTTCGCGCAGCATCCGTTCGATGACGTTTTGCAACTCTGCGCGCTGGGCTTCCAGCTGGTGGATGTCCTGGTGGGCGGCGCGTTCCAGATTGACGCAGGCGCGCATCAGTGGCGGGGAGTCGATGATGCAGGCCAGACCGCTGACGCGGTGGACCCACTGGTCGATGGCTTGCGCGTCGGCCGGCAGCGGCGTGCGCAGCAGGTCGAGTTCCTGCTCCAGGTTCGAGCGCAGCTCCTGGAACAGGCGGGCCTTGAGGTGCGGGTCATGCTGCGCGCCGGCCAGCCGCGAGAGATCGAATACCGGGGCATCCGAGGATTCTGGTCGCGGTGCGCGAGCGGGCAGGCCGGCGAGGATCTCCCGCAGGCGGTCGAGGACGATGGGCTTGATCATCAAGTCGTCCATGCCGGCCGCCAGGCAGCGTTGTCTTTCGTCGGCCAGTGCCCGGGCGGTGTAGCCAATGATCGGCAGGCGCTGCAAGCCGCGCGTCTGTTCCGTGGCCCGTACCTGGCGCACCAGGGTGTAGCCGTCCATGCCCGGCATGTTGCAGTCGGTGATCAACACGTCGAAACGGCCCTGTTCCCAGGCCTGCAAGGCCGCCTCGCCGCTGCAGACGTAGGTGCCGCGATGGCCGAGCCTGAGCAACTGCTGTTCGAGCACCAGGCCGTTGGTGGAGACGTCGTCGACGATCAGCACGTTCAGCGCGGCGCTGCCGGCTTCGTTTTCAGACGCCGGCGGCGGTTGCTCCCCGGCCGGTTGCCAGGGCAGGAGCAGCTCGAAGCTGACCTGGCAACCCAGGCCCGGGGTACTGGCCAGGCGGATGCTGCCGCCCATGAGTTCCACCAGTTGCTTGCAGATGCTCAGGCCCAGGCCCGAGCCGCCATGCAGATGGGCGACCCCGGCATGGGCTTGCTGGTAGGGCGCGAAGATCTGCGGCTGGAGGTCTTCGGCGATGCCGACGCCGGTGTCGCTGACGTGGAACATCAGCCGGCTCAGATGGGGGGCCGAGTCCAGCTCCTGGACTTTGACTTCGACCTGCCCCTGTGCGGTGAATTTCAGGGCGTTGGACAGCAGGTTGTGGAGGATCTGCGTCAGGCGCATGGCATCCACCCGGTAGCGCCGCTGCGGGTCCAGGCGGTGTTCCAGTTTCAGCTGCAGGTGCTTTTCCCGGGCTTGCACGGCGAACAGTTCGAGGCAGTTTTCCAGGAGCTGGTCGAGTGCGGTGGGGCTGGGCACCAGTTCCATCTGGCCGGTTTCGGCCTTGTCCAGATCGAGGATATTGCCGATCAGGTCGATCATCGATTTCGCCGACTGCTGGGCGATGCGCAGGTTCTGCGATGGCGACAGGGCGCCGCTGGTTTCCAGCTCCAGCAGGCCGACCATGGCGTTGAGCGGCGTGCGCAGCTCGTGGCTCATGGTCGCGAGAAACTGGCTCTTCGCGGCGCTGGCATCCAGGGCCTGTTGCTGGGCCTCGAGCAGTTTGAGTTCCAGGTGCTTGCGCACGCTGATGTCGATCCAGCCGCCCAGCAGGCCCTGCTGTTTGCCCAGCGCGGTATAGAAAGGCACCAGCCATTGGTAGATATGGTGGTCTTGGCCGTCGACCTCGATCACGCTGTCGAGGAACTGCGACTGACGCTTGTCCAGCAGGCGCTGGTGTTGCTCCTCCAGCTCCAGGGCCAGGGTGAGCGGGGCGATGCCTTGCTCCTGTGGCGTGGTGCCGCGGATGTCGTCGAGGGTCCGCCCGAAGAACTGCTCATAGGCATGGTTGCAGGTGCTCAGCCGGCCTTGCAGGTCGCGCACATACAGGGGAATGGGCAAGCCGTTGAGCAGGGCGAACTGGAAGGCCAGCTGGTCCTTGAGTTGGTTCTGCGCGGCGCGGCGTTTGCGCACCTGGATGCGCAGGCGCCAGTTCCAGTGCAGGGACAGCATCACCAGCACCAGGACCAGTGCCGCGGTCTGCCATACCCAGCTCGGCAGATAGTCCCAGAACGAGCCTTTATCGGTCGGCCGCGCCAGGATACTGATGCGATCCTGGTTGCCGCCGGAGTCTTTCAGTGAGTACAGGAGTTTGTTGAGGATGCTCAGGAGCTCGGGGTGCTGGGTCGAGACGGCGAACACCAGGGGTTCGGGCTGGGCCTGGAACTGTTTGCCGGCCCGCAGCCCCGGGGTATCCAGTAGCTGGGCATCGGCGGCGCTGTTCAGGGTGGCGTCGACCAGGCCCTGTTCGACCAGTTGCACGGCCTGGTTGTAGTGGTCGGTGAGGACCAGTTCGATGCTCGGGTAGCGGCTCTCCAGCAACGATTGCAAAGGGTGCCTGGCCGGTAGCGCCAGGCGCCGGCCGCTCAGGGCCGCCAGCGAACTGGGAGAGCTGGCATCGTCGCGGGTGATGAACGCCCAGTACTCGGTACCGAAGCCGTCGCTGAACAGCAGGCCCTTGTCCAGGGCCGGGGTGGCGCTCTGCGACAGGGCGATTTGCGCTTCGCCATCGTTCAGGCGTTGCTGGTCGATGTCCGGCGACTGGCTATCGAGGATGTTCAACTGCAACTGATAGTCGTCGGCCAGGCTGCGCAGCACGTTGAACACCAGCCCGGCCCATTGGCCGTCGGCTTTGCGATACAGGTAATTGGGGATTTCGCGGGCGATCAGGTTCAGCGATGGGAGGTGCTTCAGCCAACTGTCTTCAGCGTTGTTCAGGGCATAGGAATCGGTTGGCGCGAACAGCCAGGGCGAGTGCTCCCAGTGTTGCAGGATCTCCTGCCGGCGCTCCCGGGAAACGCTCTTGAGCGCGACGTTGATCAGCGTCGTCAGGTTTTCCTCATGGGCGCGCGCGACGAAGCTGAAACCCATGGCCGGCAGGTTGGCCACGTATTTGTTCTGCAGCTTGAGGTTGGACAGGCTGCGCATATAGAAGTTGGTGCGCAACTGATCGCCGACCAGGGCGTCGGCCTTGCCTTCGGACAACTGCTGCAAGCCCTCGACGATGCTTTTGATCTCGATCAGTTGCGCTTTGGGATAAGCCTGGCTGAACGTGGTCTTTTGCACATAGAAGGCCGGCACCAGCACGCGACTGCCCGCCAGGTCCGGAGGCAGGTCCTTGTCGGCGATACGGCCGACGATGATCGGCTCGTTGTCCAGGTAGGGGGCGCTGTAGACGAACCCCGGTTGCTGGCTTTCGTACTCGGTGGCGCGGGGCATCAGGTCGATCTCGCCGGCGCTCAGGGCGGCGATGGCGCTGTCCACCGTCGGGTAGGGTACGCGCTGGATCGGTAGTTCGAGAAACTGGCTGATGTGTTCCAGGTATTCGTTGGTGATCTGGTTCATCACGTCGTTGCCGCGGGGCTGCGACTGCTCGTTGGAAGCGCTCACCTGGGCCACGCGCAGCGGGCGCGCAGGCAGTGTCTGGCGCATGGCCGCCAGCGTGGCCAGCGACAGGGTCCTGGGGGCGGGTTCCGGTTCGGCGCTGGCCAGGGGCGCGATGCCGGCCAGCAAGAGCGCGACCCAGAGAACCAGCCGCGGCAGGTTCGTGTTAGGCATGGTGGTTTGGCGTTCTCAAGTCAGGCCGACTTCCTGGATATACAGATAGAGGCTGGCGTTGTTATCCAGGCCCAGCTTGCGCATGGCGCTGCTTTTCTGGCTGCTGATGGTCTGTTTGGAGCGATTGAGGTTCAGGGCAATTTCATTCACCGACAGCCCCGCGCCGTACAGGCGCAACACCTCGACTTCGCGCGGAGACAACTGTTCGGCCTGGACCATGGGTTGCTCGGGGTTGAGCAGGTGATGGATGGACGGCGAGACAAAGGGTTTGGTCCGGCTCGCGCGAATCGCCAGTTGCAGGTCGCCTTGTACCCCGCGCTTGCTGATCAGCCCCTGGACGCCCAGTTTGAGGATCGAGGCGAGCAGTGCCGGGTTGTTGAGCATGGTCACCACGATGACCGCAACGCGCGGATAACGCCGGCGCAATTGCTCGACCAGGCGGATGCCATCGGCCTGTTGGCTGTGGGGCATCATCAGGTCGGTGATGACCAGGTCGCAGGGTTGTTCGGCCAGAAGCTGGAACAGTCCTTCGACATCCTGGGCCTCGCCAACCACTTGCAACGAAGGGTCGGCGCCGAGCGTGGTGCGGATACCGATCAGCGTCAGCAGGTGGTCGTCGGCGAGGATGATTTTCTTGTGCATCGGTGGCGTTTCCCTGTCCGTAGGCTGCATGTAGCGAGAGCATAGAGCTAAGCGCAACGGTTGCAAATGTCTGTCGGCGTTGGCGGTTTGGCGGGCCATCCTGATGTCTGCGATGGGCTGTCCGAGGCTCTCGGCGTCAGCGTTGCAAGGGAGGAAGCTGCCCGATAACGGACATGGGACGCCGCCGGTGGACGCCGGTAGGCAAGCGAGTGGGGCTTTGAATCAGGAGTTGGCTGCCGGGGCCAGGAGCTCCATCGACGAATCCGCTGGCTTGAGGACCGAAAGGTCGCCTCACGCCAGCGGGAGTCGGTTGTGCCGGGGCGGGTCAGACGTTGAAGCGGAAGTGCATCACGTCGCCGTCCTTGACGACGTAGTCCTTGCCTTCCAGGCGCCATTTGCCGGCTTCCTTGGCACCGGCCTCACCCTTGAACTGGATGAAGTCGCTGTAGGCGATCACTTCGGCGCGGATGAAGCCTTTTTCGAAGTCGGTGTGGATAACGCCAGCGGCTTGTGGTGCGGTGGCACCGACGCGGACGGTCCAGGCGCGGACTTCTTCGACGCCGGCGGTGAAGTAGGTCTGCAGGTGCAGCATTTCGTAGCCGGCGCGGATCACGCGGTTCAGGCCAGGCTCTTCGAGGCCCAGGGCTTCGAGGAACATGTCTTTCTCTTCGCCGTCTTCCAGTTCGGCGATTTCCGCTTCGATCTTGTTGCAGACCGGCACGACCACGGCGCCTTCTTCTTCGGCGATGGCCTTGACCACGTCCAGGTGCGGGTTGTTTTCGAAACCGTCTTCAGCGACGTTGGCGATGTACATCACCGGCTTGGTGGTCAGCAGGTGGAAGCCCTTGATCACCGCTTTTTCGTCGGCGCTCATGTTCTTCATCAGGCTGCGCGCAGGCTTGCCTTCGGTGAAGTGTGCGATCAACTGTTCCAGCAGGCCTTTCTGGACCACTGCGTCCTTGTCGCCGCCCTTGGCGTTGCGCGCGACTTTCTGCAGTTGTTTCTCGCAGCTGTCGAGGTCGGCGAAGATCAGTTCCAGGTCGATGATTTCGATGTCGCGTTTCGGGTCGACGCTGTTGGAGACGTGAATCACGTTCTCGTCTTCGAAGCAGCGGACCACGTGGGCGATGGCATCGGTTTCGCGGATGTTGGCCAGGAACTTGTTGCCCAGACCTTCACCTTTCGAGGCACCGGCTACCAGGCCGGCGATGTCGACGAACTCCATGGTGGTCGGCAGGATCCGCTTCGGGTTGACGATGGCGGCCAGGGCATCCAGGCGCGTATCCGGCATCGGCACGATCCCGCTGTTCGGCTCGATGGTGCAGAAGGGGAAGTTCTCGGCCGCGATACCGGATTTGGTCAGGGCGTTGAACAGGGTGGACTTGCCGACGTTAGGCAGGCCGACGATGCCGCAGTTGAATCCCATGGTGTTTCCCCTCGGGTAAGAGTCAGGCCTTCTGGCTGTGCAGGTTTTTCATCGCGCGGTTCCATTCCCCGGCGAAGATATCCGGCAGCACGCCGAGGGCAAAATCGATGCTGGCATCGAGTTTTTCCTGTTCGGCGCGTGGCGCGCGGCCCAGGACAAAGTTCGACACCATACTGGCGACGCCTGGGTGGCCGATGCCAAGCCGCAAGCGGTGAAAGGTATTCTGGTTGCCCAGTTGCGCGATGATGTCGCGCAACCCGTTATGACCGCCATGCCCGCCGCCGGTCTTGAGCTTGGCGACGCCGGGTGGCAGGTCGAGTTCGTCGTGCGCCACCAGGATTTCTTCGGGCTTGATGCGGAAGAAACCGGCCAATGCCGCCACGGCCTGGCCGCTGCGGTTCATGTAGGTGGTGGGGATCAGCAGACGAATGTCCTGACCCTGGTGCGAGAAGCGCCCGGTCAGGCCGAAATACTTGCGATCGGCGACAAGGCTGACGCCTTGTTTGTCGGCGACGCGCTCAACAAAAAGGGCCCCTGCGTTATGCCGGGTCTGTTCGTATTCGGCGCCTGGATTACCCAGGCCAACGATCAGTTTGATGGCAGTCACGATAGGGGCCCTTCCTTGGAGTTGTGGATAACATCGCCGCGGCTGGAATGTGCGGCGAAAGTGGACGACAAGTGCTCATTTACCATGATGTAAACTCCGCGTTCCCGCCCGCTTTCTCGCTACGTTCCAGTCCGCGATGTTTCCGTCAACTCCGGCAAGCAGAGTGAATTACTCTGCAGCGCCTTCAGCAGCTTCTGGAGCAACACGTGGAGCGTGAACGTTGGCGACAGCCAGGTCGTTACCGTGAGCCAGAGCAACGAACTCAACGCCTTTAGGGGCCTTGATGTTCGACAGGTGAACGATGGTGCCGATTTCAGCGTCGCCCAGGTCGACTTCGATGAACTCAGGCAGGTCTTTCGGCAGGCAGGAAACTTCGATTTCCGAGATCACGTGGGAGATCTCGCCGCCTTTCTTGACTGCGGCTTCTTCGTTGATGAAGTGAACCGGTACCTTGGCGGTCAGTTTCTGGCCAGCGACAACGCGCACGAAGTCAGCGTGCATGATGAACTGCTTGGCTGGGTGACGTTGCATGGCTTTAACGATGACGTTCTGCTTGGTGCCGTCGACGTTCAGCTCGATAACGTGGCTGTAGGCCGCTTCGTTTTCGAACAGCTTGGCGATTTCCTTGGCCAGGATGGTCACGGATTCGGCAGGCTTGTTACCACCGTAGACAACGGCAGGGATGTTCAGCGCGTGACGCAGGCGGCGGCTCGCACCTTTCCCCAGGTCAGTACGCGCTTGAGCGTTCAGAGTAAATTCAGTCATTTTGCATCTCCAAAATAGCCATTACCGCGTGGCGTTTGCGACCAGCGCCAAACACGGCATGGGCAAAAAAGCCCCGCCCCGACAGGAATGCCGGGGCGGGGCGCTTTTCGTCAACGAGACATTTCGAGAAGGGCAGGGCCCTTAACGGAACATCGCGCTGATCGATTCTTCGTTGCTGATGCGGCGAACCGCTTCGGCAACAACCGGTGCGATATCCAGTTGACGGATACGCGCACAGGCTTGTGCTGCAGCGGACAGCGGGATGGTGTTGGTCACCACCAGCTCGTCCAGCACGGAATTTTCAATGTTCTCGATGGCCCGACCCGACAGCACAGGGTGTGTGCAGTAGGCGAAGACCTTGGCTGCGCCATGCTCTTTCAGGGCCTTGGCCGCGTGGCACAGGGTGCCGGCGGTATCGACCATGTCATCGACCAGAATGCAGGTGCGGCCTTCAACGTCACCGATGATATGCATCACTTCGGAGTGATTGGCTTTCTCACGGCGCTTGTCGATGATCCCGAGGTCCACGCCCAGGGACTTGGCCACGGCACGTGCACGCACGACGCCGCCAATGTCCGGGGACACGATCATCAGGTTTTCGAAACGTTGGTCTTCGATGTCATCCACCAGAACCGGGGAGCCGTAGATGTTATCTACCGGAATATCGAAGAAGCCCTGAATCTGGTCAGCATGCAGATCAACCGTGAGAACACGGTCGATGCCGACTACGGTAAGCATGTCAGCCACGACTTTCGCGCTGATAGCCACACGTGCGGAACGCGGACGGCGATCCTGACGGGCATAACCAAAATAAGGAATTACAGCAGTGATTCGAGTCGCTGAGGAGCGGCGGAAGGCATCAGCCATCACGACGAGTTCCATCAGGTTATCGTTGGTCGGAGCGCAAGTCGGCTGAATAATGAAGACGTCTTTACCGCGGACATTTTCATTGATCTCAGCGGTAATCTCGCCGTCGGAAAATTTTCCGACAGAAATGTCACCGAGAGGGATATGCAGCTGACGTACGACACGCCGAGCCAGATCGGGGTTAGCGTTCCCCGTAAAGACCATCATCTTGGACACGCGCAGTACCTGAAGGCTGAGGGTATACCTGGATGAGTATAGGAAAATGGCAGGGGCGGCTGGATTCGAACCAACGCATGGCAGGATCAAAACCTGCTGCCTTACCGCTTGGCGACGCCCCTGTATCTGTTGCATCAAGTGCCTGGCACTTGGTTCCTTTAGAGCAGACTTTGCAGCTTGCGATGCAACATCGAAACGTTGCTTCCTTTTGCTACAAACCCTGTAAGGGTCTCTGTAAGAAGGGCCGAGACTTTATCAGCTTCAGCTTTGCTTGGGAAGCCCCCAAACACACAACTTCCAGTTCCAGTCAGTTTTGCTTCGGTAAAATTACCTAGCAAATTCAATGCGTTACGTACTTCTGGATAACGCCTTGCGACTACCGGAAGGCAGTCGTTTCTGCTGTTTCCCTTGGGAACGGGGCGCACTTTAATGGGCGCGGTGTCACGTGTCAACAGCGGATCCGAAAAAATTTCTGCTGTACTTACAGAGACTTGCGGCACCAGCACGAGATACCAGGGCTCCTCGGGGTCTACCGGGGTGAGTTTCTCTCCCACGCCCTCGGCGAAAGCCGCATGCCCGCGCACGAAAACCGGGACGTCGGCGCCCAGCGACAAGCCCAGCGCGGCCAGTTGGTCTTCGTCCCAGCCCAGTTGCCAGAGGTGGTTCAGGCCCAGCAGGGTAGTGGCCGCGTTCGAGCTGCCGCCGCCAATACCGCCCCCCATGGGCAGGACCTTGTCGATCCAGATGTCGATGCCCAGCGGGCAGGCTGATTGTTCCTGGAGTTTTTTCGCCGCGCGCACGATCAGGTTGCTGTCGTGAGGAACACCAGGGAATTCCGTGTGCAGGCGAACAATGCCGTCGTCGCGAACGGCGAAAGTGATTTCATCGCCGTAATCGAGAAACTGAAACAGTGTCTGCAGTTCGTGGTAGCCGTCTTCGCGGCGACCGAGGATATGCAGCATCAGGTTGAGTTTGGCCGGGGAGGGCAGGGTCAGGCGTGGCGCGCTCATGGTCATTGCCCCAGCTTGCGTGGTTGCCATTCCTTGATCACCAGCGTGACGTCAAGGTCGCGGCCATGCAGCTTGATCCGCTCGGGCAGCCAATAGCCGTTCTGCTGGGCATAACTCAGGTACTCCACCTGCCAATTGTCCTGTTCCAGGCTGGACAGGCGGCTATCGCTGTCCAGGGTCAGGCGGCTCTTGCTGTCCGGGGCGGGCAGCCCGCGAACCCACCAGGCCAGATGGGAGACCGGCAGATTCCAGCCCAATTGTTCTTCGAGCAAGGCTTCCGGGGTCGGCGCTTCGTAACGGCCCTGGTTGGCGACTTCCAGCGCGACCTGTCCGGGGCGGCCGGTCAGGCGGGCGGCGCCGCGACCCAGCGGGCCGGACAGACGGATGTCGTAATAGTCCTGGCGTTGCAGCCAGAACAGCGTGCCGCTGCCGGAGTCCTTGGGCGCGCGGATGCCGATCTTGCCGTTGATCTGCCAGCCGTCGAGGCTGGTCAATTGCTGTTTGTGTTCGCGCCATAGCGCGGGGCTGCCGTGGCCCTCGACGGATTCGCGGGTACCGAAACCCGAGCAGCCGGCGAGCAGGGCGATAAAGCTGAAAACGATAAGGTGGCGCAAAAACATGGTCTTAAAGAGTCTCTGATCCGGTCAGGCGCTTGATGGTGCTGCGCAGGATGGGGCTGTCGGGCTGGTCCTTGAGGAACTTGCTCCAGATCTGTTTGGCTTCGCGTTGCTTGCCGCTGGCCCAGAGTACTTCGCCCAGGTGCGCGGCGACTTCCTGGTCGGGGAAGCGTTCCAGGGCCTGGCGCAGCAGGCGTTCGGCTTCCGCAAGGTTGCCCAGGCGATAGTTCACCCAGCCGAGGCTGTCGAGGACCGCCGGATCGTCCGGGGTCAACTGGTGGGCCTGTTCGATCAGGGCCTTGGCTTCGGCATAGCGTGTGGTGCGGTCCGACAGGGTGTAGCCGAGGGCGTTCAGCGCCATGGCGTTGTCCGGCTCACGCTTGATGATCAGGCGCAGGTCCTTCTCCATCTGGGCCAGGTCGTTGCGCTTCTCGGCCTGCATGGCACGGGTGTAGAGCAGGTTCACCTCGTCCGGATACTGCTGCAGGGCTTGCTGGAGAATCTTCCAGGCCCTGTCGCCCTGCTTGTTGGCGGACAGGGTTTCGGCTTCGATCAGGTACAGCTGGATGGCGTAGTCCGGCTGGGCGTCGCGGGCCGCGGCCAGGCGTTTTTCGGCTTCGCCGGTACGCCCGTTGTTCATCAGGATGTCGGCCTGGCGCAGCTGTGCCGGCAGGTAGTCGTTGCCCGGGCCGACCTGGCCGTACTCGACCAGAGCGCCTTGCGGGTCATTGAGCTCTTCGGCGATGCGGCCCAGGTTCAGGTGCGCCGAGTCGACGTGGCTTTCCCGGGCGATCAGGTCTTCCAGGTAGCCCTTGGCCTCTTCCCAGTCCTTGGCTTCCAGGCAGACCAACGCCAGGGAGTAACGCAGTTCGTCGTCTTCCGGATACTGCTGCACCAGGCTGGAGAACTGGGCCTTGGCATCGTCCATGCGGTCCTGTTCGACCAGCATGCGCGCGTAGGTCAGGCGCAGGCGTTTGTCGTCCGGGTATTTGCGAATGCTCTTTTCCAGCAGCGGCAGGGCTTCGTCGGCGCGGTTGAGGCTTTGCAGCAGGCGCGCGCGCAGCAGGATCGGCGCGATCTCGCCTTCTTCCGGTGGGTTCTGCTCCAGCAGTTTCAACGCTTCGCGGCTGTCGCCGTCCTGTTGCAGCAACAGCGCCTTGCCGAAGATCAGCTGGCCGTTGTTCGGGTGCTTTTGCAGCAGGCGGTCGAAACCCTTCATCAGCCCGTTGCGGGTGTCCTGGTCAGTGTCGGCGGCCGACAGAGCGAGGAAGTCGAAATGGGTATCGCCCTTGCCCTGCAGGACTTTCTCCATGTAGACCATGGAGTCGTCATAACGCCCGGAGCGCGCCAGCTGGATGGCCGCTGCGCGCTGGGCCTCCAGGTCGTCCGGGGCGTTTTTCGCCCAGATCAGCGCGGTATCCAGGGCGGCCTGGTCGGCGCCCAGGTACTCGGCGATACGGAAGGCCCGTTCGGAGATGCCCGGGTCCTGGGTGTTGATGGCCTGGGTGACGTAGTTATCCAGGGCAATGTCGAAACGATTGCGTTGGCCGGCCAGTTCCGCGCTCAGCAGGCTGAAGACCGTGTCTTCGCTGAACGAGGAGTAAACCTTGGGCTTTTCAGGCGCCGGAGTGCTGTCTTCGACCGGCGGCGAACCGTCCGGGGAAACGGGCGCCAAGGCCTGGCAGCCGCTGAGGAAGACAAAAGCGAGGAGCAACGCGGAAGATCTATTCATATAGGAAGAGGACGACTAACCTGCGGTCGGATCATCATGACACAAGCCTTCGACCAAACATAACCGTGTAGGAGCGAGCGTGCTCGCGAAGAACCTGAGAGCAATGCGTTTATGCAGGATGAGCGCATCATCGTTAACGACCATCGCTAGCAAGCCAGCTCCAACAGAGGCCGTTAAGAGGCAGTCTATTGGGACAATAGTCGGCAGTAGTTGTTCTGAATCTTTCGAAGTAGGACAATTGTCGGCTTCTCGACATCATCAGCGACCTTGAATGGCCTTCCTCGCACTCGGTATTAACCACAAGACTGCTTCAGTAGACGTCCGCGAGCGCGTGGCCTTTACCCCTGAGCAGTTGGTTGAGGCCTTGCAGCAGCTCTGCCGCCTGACCGACAGCCGCGAAGCTGCGATCCTCTCCACCTGCAATCGCAGCGAGCTCTATATAGAACAGGATCATCTTTCGGCGGATGTCGTGCTGCGCTGGCTGGCCGAGTACCACCATCTGAACCTTGAAGACCTGCGCGCCAGTGCCTATGTGCACGAAGACGATGCGGCCGTTCGTCACATGATGCGGGTCGCCTCCGGCCTGGATTCGCTGGTGCTGGGCGAACCGCAGATTCTCGGGCAGATGAAATCCGCTTACGCCGTGGCGCGCGAGGCCGGCACCGTCGGGCCGTTGCTCGGGCGGCTGTTCCAGGCCACCTTCAGCGCCGCCAAGCAGGTGCGCACCGACACCGCCATCGGCGAGAACCCGGTTTCCGTGGCCTTTGCCGCGGTGAGCCTGGCGAAACAGATTTTCAGCGATCTGCAACGCAGCCAGGCGCTGCTGATCGGCGCCGGCGAGACCATCACCCTGGTCGCCCGCCACCTGCATGACCTGGGGGTCAAGCGCATCGTGGTCGCCAACCGTACCCTGGAGCGCGCCAGCACCCTGGCCGAACAGTTTGGAGCCCATGCCGTGCTGCTGTCGGATATCCCGCAGGAGTTGGTTCATAGCGACATCGTCATCAGCTCCACCGCCAGCCAGTTGCCGATCCTCGGCAAGGGCGCGGTGGAAAGCGCGCTGAAGCTGCGCAAGCACAAGCCGATTTTCATGGTGGATATCGCCGTTCCTCGAGATATCGAACCGGAAGTCGGCGAGTTGGACGACGTTTACCTCTATACCGTCGACGATCTCCACGAAGTGGTCGCCGAAAACCTCAAGAGCCGCCAGGGCGCGGCGCAGGCGGCGGAAGAGCTGGTGAATATCGGCGCCGAGGATTTCATGGTGCGCCTGCGCGAGCTGGCTGCGGTGGATGTGCTCAAGGCGTATCGTCAGCAGAGCGAGCGCCTGCGCGATGAAGAGCTGCAAAAGGCCCAGCGCATGCTGGCCAACGGTAGCAGCGCCGAAGATGTCTTGATGCAACTGGCTCGCGGCCTGACCAACAAATTGCTGCATGCGCCCAGCGTCCAGTTGAAAAAACTGACCGCTGAAGGCCGCCTGGATGCGCTGGCCATGGCCCAGGAACTCTTTGCCCTCGGTGAGGGCGCTACAGACTCTTCGGATAAAAAAACGCAATGAAAGCGTCACTGCTCAATAAGCTGGATGTCCTCCAGGATCGTTTCGAGGAACTGACCGCGTTGCTAGGCGACGGCGAAGTCATTTCCGATCAGGCCAAGTTCCGTGCCTATTCCAAGGAGTACGCGGAAGTCGAGCCGATCGTCGCGGCCTATAAACAGGTGCTCAAGGTCCAGGCCGACCTCGAGGGCGCCCAGGCGCTGCTCAAGGACAGCGACCCGGACCTGCGGGAAATGGCTGTGGAAGAAGTCCGCGAAGCCAAGGAGCAACTGGTTGAGCTGGAAGGCACCCTGCAACGCATGCTGTTGCCCAAGGACCCGAACGACGGGCGCAACGT
This sequence comes from Pseudomonas chlororaphis, assembly GCF_001921865.1. Taxonomy (GTDB): domain Bacteria; phylum Pseudomonadota; class Gammaproteobacteria; order Pseudomonadales; family Pseudomonadaceae; genus Aquipseudomonas; species Aquipseudomonas chlororaphis_D. The sequence goes on along the minus strand of NZ_MSCT01000020.1, from coordinate 315,490 downwards.
GTTCCTGGAAATTCGCGCCGGCACTGGTGGCGACGAGGCGGCGATCTTCTCTGGCGACCTGTTCCGCATGTATTCGCGCTACGCCGAACGGCGCGGCTGGCGGCTGGAGATTCTCTCGGAAAACGAGGGCGAGCACGGCGGCTATAAAGAAGTCATCGCCCGGGTCGAAGGCGAGAATGTCTACGGCAAGCTGAAGTTCGAATCCGGTGCCCATCGCGTACAGCGGGTGCCGGCCACCGAGTCCCAGGGGCGCATCCATACCTCGGCTTGCACCGTGGCCGTGTTGCCCGAGCCGGACGAGCAGGAAGCCATCGAGATCAACCCGGCGGACCTGCGCATCGATACCTACCGCTCCTCCGGGGCTGGCGGCCAGCACGTCAACAAGACCGACTCGGCGATCCGCATCACTCACATTCCGTCGGGGATCGTGGTCGAGTGCCAGGAAGAGCGTTCCCAGCACAAGAACCGCGCGCGCGCGATGTCCTGGCTATCGGCCAAGCTCAACGACCAGCAGACCAGCGCCGCGGCCAACGCGATCGCCAGCGAGCGCAAGCTGCTGGTGGGGTCGGGCGACCGTTCCGAGCGTATCCGCACCTACAACTTTCCCCAGGGCCGAGTGACCGATCACCGCGTCAACCTGACCCTTTACTCCCTTGATGAGATCCTCGCCGGTGGCGTCGAAGCGGTGATCGAGCCGTTGCTGGCCGAATATCAGGCCGATCAACTTGCCGCACTGGGCGAATAAAGGAAGAGTCGAGCACATGACCATCATCGCCAGCCTGCTGCGCGCCGCCCAACTGCCCGATTCGCCGACGCCCCGCCTGGATGCCGAATTGCTCCTCGCCGCAGCCCTGGGCAAGCCGCGCAGTTTCCTGCACACCTGGCCCGAGCGGATCGTGCCCAGCGAGGCGGCATTGACCTTTGCCGAGTATTTACTGCGCCGCCGCTCCGGTGAGCCGGTGGCCTATATCCTCGGCCAGCAGGGTTTCTGGAAGCTCGACCTGGAAGTCGCGCCACATACCCTGATTCCACGCCCGGACACCGAATTGCTGGTGGAAGCCGCGCTGGAGTTGCTGCCGGCCACGCCGGCCAAGGTGCTCGACCTGGGCACCGGCAGCGGCGCCATTGCCCTGGCCCTGGCCAGCGAGCGCCCGGCGTGGCGGGTCACCGCGGTCGACCGGGTGCTGGAAGCCGTGGCCCTGGCCGAACGCAACCGCCAGCGCCTGCAACTGGACACGGTCACGGTGCTGAACAGCCATTGGTTCAGCGCCCTGCAAGGCCAGCGTTTCCAACTGATTGTCAGCAACCCGCCGTACATCGCCGCCGCCGACCCGCACTTGGCGGCCGGCGATGTGCGTTTCGAGCCGGAAAGCGCGCTGGTGGCGGGCAAGGACGGGCTGGATGACCTGCGGCTGATCATCGCCCAGGCGCCGCAGCACCTTGAGGCTGGCGGCTGGCTGATGCTGGAGCATGGTTACGACCAGGCGCCGGCCGTGCGCGATCTGTTGCTGAGCCAGGGGTTCGGCGACGTTCACAGTCGCGTCGACTTGGGCGGCCACGAGCGCATCAGCCTGGGGCGCCTGCCGTGCTGAACGATCAGGAACTGTTGCGCTATAGCCGGCAGATCCTTCTGCAGCATGTCGACATCGACGGCCAGTTGCGGCTCAAAGCCAGCCGTGTGCTGATCGTCGGGCTGGGCGGGCTGGGCGCACCGGTGGCCTTGTACCTGGCCGCCGCCGGAGTGGGCGAGCTGCACCTGGCCGACTTCGATACGGTCGACCTGACCAACCTGCAACGCCAGATCATCCATGACACCGACAGCGTCGGCGCGAGCAAGGTCGACTCGGCCATGCGCCGGCTGTCCTCGATCAATCCCGAGATCCAGCTGGTGGCCCATCGCGCCGCGCTGGATGCCGACTCCCTGGCTGCCGCGGTCGCGGCGGTGGACCTGGTGCTCGACTGCACCGACAACTTCTCGACCCGCGAGGCGGTGAACGTCGCCTGCGTTGTCGCCGGCAAACCGCTGGTCAGCGGTGCGGCGATTCGTCTGGAGGGGCAGCTGTCGGTGTTCGACCCGCGTCGCCCCGAGAGCCCGTGTTACCACTGTTTATACGGGCACGGCAGCGAAGCCGAACTGACGTGCAGCGAGGCTGGCGTGCTCGGCCCGCTGGTGGGGCTGGTGGGCAGCCTGCAGGCCCTCGAGGCCTTGAAACTGCTGGTGGGGTTTGGCGAGCCGCTGGTGGGTCGCCTGTTGTTGATCGATGCCCTGGGCACGCGTTTTCGCGAGCTGCGAGTCAAGCGCGACCCGGGTTGCAGCGTCTGCGGTGGCCGGCATGCGTGAAGCGCCGATCGGCGTTTTCGACTCCGGCGTCGGCGGTTTGTCGGTGCTGGCGGAAATCCAGCAGCGCCTGCCCCATGAGTCGCTGTTGTATGTGGCCGATTGCGGCAATATTCCCTACGGCGAGAAAAGCCCCGAATTCATTCGCCAGCGTTGCGGCCTGATCGCCGGGTTCTTTCGCGAGCAGGGCGCCAAGGCGTTGGTCCTGGCCTGCAACACCGCGACCGTGGCGGGCGTCGCCGAACTGCGGCGGGATTATCCGGACTGGCCCATTGTCGGCATGGAGCCTGCGGTCAAGCCGGCGGCTGCCGCCACTCGCAGCGGCGTGGTCGGCGTGCTGGCCACCACCGGGACCTTGCAGAGCGCCAAGTTCGCCGCCTTGCTCGACCGTTTCGCCACCGATGTCCACGTCATTACCCAGCCTTGCCCGGGCCTGGTGGAGCTGATCGAAGCCGGCGACCTGCACAGCCCCGCATTGCGCGAACTGCTGCTGGGCTACGTCGAACCGCTGTTGGCGGCTGGTTGCGACACCATCATCCTGGGCTGTACCCACTATCCGTTTCTCAAGCCTTTGCTCAAGCCGATGCTCCCCGCGGACATCAGCTTGATCGACACCGGCGCCGCGGTGGCCCGTCAGCTGGAGCGGCTGCTTGGCGAGCGTGAACTGTTGGCTGCCGGGCCTGCGCAACAGACCCGATTCTGGACGAGTGGCAATCTGTGTCACTTCAGACATATCCTGCCGTTGCTTTGGAACAAAGCGGGGGCGGTACAAAGCTTCACCCTATAAAAAACTGCAGAAATGCTGAACTTCCGCTTAAACGCGGATTTCTACTAACGTGTCTGCGGAATCTGTACAACACCATACGAATCGTTAAAAAAGGATGTTCCTGATGAGACGAGTGTTTTGTTTGGCCGCGCTTGCGGCCGCGCTGGTGGGGCAAAGTTTTTCGGCACAGGCGGCTGGCGTCGAGTTCTCGGTGGGGCAGACCGGCGACTCGACCCAGACCTATCGCCTGGGCATGCAGTTCGACTGGGACAAGAGCTGGCTGCAAAGTGATGTCGGGCGCCTGACCGGCTACTGGAGTGGCGCCTATACCTTCTGGGACGGCGACAAGAAATCGAGCAACCACAGCCTGTCGTTCTCGCCGGTGCTGGTGTACGAATTCGCCGGGCAGAACGTCAAGCCTTATATCGAGGCGGGGATCGGCGTGGCGCTGTTCGCCAACACCGAGGTGGAGGACAACAAGCTCGGTTCGGCCTTCCAGTTCGAGGACCGTATCGGTTTCGGGCTGCGGTTCAATGGCGGGCACGAAGTCGGTATCCGCGCGACGCACTATTCCAACGCCGGTATCGCCACCCCCAACGACGGTATCGAGAGCTACGCCCTGCACTACACCATGCCGTTGTAAGGCACCTTCAGCGATACGCCGTGGCGATGCCCCGGCGTTCGCTGAGGCAGTCCGCTTCTCCCATCTCGAATTCCCGGCAGATCAGCGGACGTTGTTCGTAGATGCTGCACAGCATGCTGTCGCGATCCAGCGCGGCGCACCAGCCGTCGTCCAGGCGCCGCATGACTTCGCCGCCCCAATCGTCGGTGTCGATAAAGCGCTCGGGCACACCGGTTTCAGTGATCAGCATCACTTCCAACTGGCAGCAGCAGGCGGCGCAACTTGAGCAGGTGACCGCCGTTTCGGCGATCTGGGTGACGGGGATAGTGGTCATAGGCGCGCAGTGTAAGGCAGCGAGCGCCGGCTGTGTAAAGCCGCTGACGGACGCTGCCCCGCGGCCTATTCCGGGTAGCCCTGGGCAGCCTCCCGCGACGGCAGGTTCTTGAAGGCCATCAGGGCGCGTTCGCGCGACAGCGCCAGGTCGACCATCGGCGGCGGGTAGCCGGCAACGCCGAACAGGCCGCCCATGGCCGCGGGGTTGTGGATGTCCTTTTCGCCGAGCTCCGCCAGCTCCGGCAACCAGTGCTTGATGAAGGTTCCCTGGCTGTCGAACCTTTGCGACTGGCTCAGCGGGTTGAAGATGCGAAAGTAGGGCGCCGCGTCGGTGCCGGTGGACGAACTCCATTGCCAGCCGCCGTTGTTCGCCGCCAGGTCGCCGTCGATCAGGTGGCGCATGAAGAAGCGCTCGCCCTGGCGCCAGTCGATCAGCAGGTTCTTGGTCAGGAACATCGCCACGATCATCCGCAGGCGGTTGTGCATCCAGCCGGTTTCCAGCAATTGGCGCATGGCCGCATCGATGATCGGCAGACCGGTACGGGCCTGCTGCCAGGCCGCCAGTTCGTCGGGGGCGTCGCGCCAGGGCACGGCTTCGGTTTCCGGGCGGAACGCGCGGTGCCGGGATACCCGTGGGTAGCCCACCAGGATGTGTTTGTAGAACTCGCGCCAGAGCAGTTCGTTGATCCAGGTGACGGCGCCCGGGCTGCCGCTTTCGAACTCGCCGCGATTGCTTTGCAGGGCTGCGTGCAAGCACTGGCGCGGCGACAACACCCCGGCGGCGAGGTAGGGCGACAACTGGCTGGTGCCGGGCCTGGCCGGCAAGTCGCGCTCGGCCTGGTAGTAGTCGAGCTGCGCCTCGGCAAAATACGCCAGGCGTTGTTGCGCCGCATGTTCGCCGGCCGGCCAGAGCGCTTGCAGCGCCGGGCTCGGGGTTGGGAACCCCTCGACCTGGCGCGGCACGGCATCGGCCTGGAGCTGGATGGCGGCTTGCGCCCTGGGCGCCGCGAGCCGCGACGGCAGGGCCGTGTGCAGCCGGCTGTAGCAGACCTTGCGAAACTGGCTGAAGACCTGGAAGTAAGCGCCGCTTTTGGTCAGTACGCTGCCGGGTTGGAACAGCAACTGGTCGAGATGGCTGTGAAAGGTCACGCCCTGGGTTTGCAACAGGCTGGCCACCGCTGCGTCGCGGCGACTTTCGTGAATGCCATATTCCTCATTGACGTGCAGCGCCTCGACGGCCAGTTGCCGGCAGAGCTGGAGCAGGACCTGCGGTGCTTGATCCCAGCTCGGCGCCTCGCGGATCAGCAGCGGGATGTTCAGCCGGGCCAGGTCGCCGCTCAGCTGTTGCAGGTTACGCAGCCAGAAGTCGACTTTGCACGCAGCATCGTCATGCGCTTGCCACTGTAACGGGCTCAACAGGTACACGGCCGCGGTCGGTCCGCGTTGGGTCGCGGCGCAGAGCGCGGTGTTGTCGTGCAGGCGCAGGTCGCTGCGCAGCCAGATCAATTGCATGGGGATTCCCGTGTTGAAGAAAATGTCGCCGAGCCGCTTTGCGTTTCAGAGTGCATTACGCAGGCTGAGACTCTCGGGATGCGGCTGCAGGTACACCTGCTGGGCGATGTAGGGATCGGGGTGCTGGCGCAGGTGATGCTTGAGCAGGGTCAGCGGCACCACCAGCGGTACTACGCCGTGGCGGTATTGGCTGATGAGGTGCTGCATTTCCTGTTTGTCGTCGGCGCTGATGGCTTGCTTGAGGTAACCGCTGATGTGCTGCAGCACATTGGTATGGGTGCGGCGGGTGGCGCACTTTTTAAGCGCCGCCATCAACTGGCTGAAATAACGCGGGCCGACGTGCGCCGGATCGCTCTTGCCCATGCTGCCCAAGAGGTTGCCGAGGGCCTTGTATTGCACCGGGTTGTGGGCCATCAGCAGGTATTTGTAGCGCGCGTGGAAGTCGGTCAGGCGCCGCCGGGTCAAGCCTTGTTCGAGCACGTGCTGCCAGGCGCTGTAGGCGAAAACCCGGGTCAGGAAATTTTCCCGCAGCACCGGGTCGTTGAGCCGGCCGTCTTCTTCCACCGGCAGGTCCGGATGGCGGCTGCAGAAGGCCTGGGCATGAATGCCGCGACCGCTGAGCTCCGCGGGGCGGCCGTGGTCCTGATAGACCTTGACCCGCTCCAGGCCGCAGGACGGCGATTTTTGCATGAAAATGTAGCCGCACAGGCTGTCCAGCTCGCAGGCCATGCGCTGGCCGTAATCCGCCAGGGCCTGGGTGACGTCCATGGCCTGGTCGACGCTGCCGACGGCTCGCGGTTGCCGCGGATCGCCCACCAGGCGAATGGGCTCGCGGGGCGTGCCCAGGCCGATGGCGACTTCGGGGCACAGCGGGACAAACTCGAAGAACTCACTGAGTACCTGGCTGCACAGGTGCGATTCCTTGTGCCCGCCGTTGTAGCGCACAGACGCGCCCAGCAGGCAGGCGCTGATGGCGATTTTCGGTTTGTCGGCCTGGCGCGGGCAGTCAGGCATAGAGAGGCTCCGAGCTTTTTATGTACAAAAAATAATATTTGTACAACTTTGTCCCATCATAGGATCGAGAGTCTGCAAGTACAAATATTTTGTACAGGTTGTTCCACATGAGCTGGCGTTGCTTTTCCCAGGGCATGGTGCTTCATCGCGGAGCGTGGCGAGGAGTGGCGGACAACGCAGTGCTTGAACGGAAGGCAGGCTGCTGTCCAGGCGACAGCAGCAAGGTACGCGGCAGGGTGATGCGCTTCGCTACAGGTTTTCGTGCAACCGGCGGGCGGCTTCCTGCCCGCTGAGCCAGGCGCCTTCGACTCGGCCGGACAGGCACCAGTCGCCGCACGCATACAGCCCCAGGTCGACATCGGCCAGGGCTCCCCATTCATGGCTGCTGGCCGGGCGGGCATAGAGCCAGCGGTGGGCGAGGCTGAAGGTCGGGGCGGGCATGGCGCTGTGCAGCAGTTCGGCGAACGCGCCGTGCAGTTGTTCGATCACCGCCTCTTTCGACAGGTCGATGTGCTGGCGGCTCCAGGCGCTGCTGGCGTGCAGGACCCAGGTGTCGAGGCTGCTGTCGCGCCCCGGCTTGCTGCGATTGCGGGCCAGCCAGTCCAGCGGGCTGTCCTGTACGAAGCAGCCTTCCATTGGGGTTTCCAGTGCTGTCTCGAAAGCCAGGGCGACAGCCCAGGTCGGGTCCATTTTGACCCCGGCGGCGGCCCCTGCGAGTTTTGGCGCGGCGGCCAGCAGGGCAGTCGCCTGGGGCGCGGGGGTGGCAATGATCACGTGGCTGAACGGGCCGTGGGTAAAGCCCTCGGCGTCCTGCAGGTGCCAATGCTGTTCGCCGCGGTAGACCTCGGTGATACGGCAGGCAAAGTGCACTTCGGTTTCGCCGAGCAGGCCGCGGGTGATCGCGCTCATGCGCGGCGCGCCGACCCAGCGGGTCTGCTCGTCCGGCGAAGGGGTGAGTTGGCCGCCGTGGAAGTTGTACAACTGCGGCGCCCATTCGGCGGCCCAGCCATTGGCCTGCCAACGCTGGACTTCAGTGACGAAGCGTCGGTCGCGGGCGGTGAAATATTGAGCGCCCATGTCCAGCGCGCCAGCGTCGCTGCGCTTGCTGGACATGCGTCCGCCGCTGCCGCGGCTTTTATCGAAGAGTTGCACGACATGTCCGGCGTCTCGCAGCGCCTGGGCAGCCGAGAGTCCGGCGATGCCGGTACCGATGATTGCGATGGGTACGGTCATTAGGGGCCTCGTTTATCTTTTCTGTGCAGACTACGCCGTCGTTAAAATCTGTACGATTTTATTTTTTGGTATAACTTCTGGCGCTATCGGATTTACAGGGTGTCCTATTGTTAAGCACAGAGCCTGTCCGATTGAAAAGATCCCTGCTTATAAAAATAGACTAGGGAAGCGGGTAAAACGCCACGGGAGGAAGATGTCATGCACATATTGCTGACCGGCGGTACTGGTTTGATAGGACGCCAGCTCTGCAGTCACTGGTTGACCCAGGGCCATCGGCTGACCGTGTGGAGTCGTCGGCCTGCCCAGGTACCTGCTTTGTGTGGCGCTCAAGTGCGCGGCATCGCCCGCCTGAACGAGCTGGGCGAGGAGCGGGTGGATGCGGTTATCAACCTGGCGGGGGCTCCGATCGCCGACCGACCCTGGACCCACAGGCGCAAGGCGCTGCTCTGGAGCAGCCGTGTCACCTTGACCGAAAACCTGCTGGCCTGGCTGGAAGACCGTGCCCAAAAACCGGGGGTGCTGATTTCCGGGTCGGCGGTGGGCTGGTACGGCGATGGCGGCGAGCGTGAGCTGGACGAGGAGTCGCCGCCGGTGAGCGAAGACTTCGCCAGTCAGCTGTGCATTGCCTGGGAGGAAACGGCGCAGCGTGCCGAAGCGATGGGTATCCGGGTGGTGCTGGTGCGGACCGGCCTGGTGCTGGCGGCCGAGGGCGGCTTTTTGTCGCGCCTGTTGCTGCCCTTCAAGCTGGCGCTGGGCGGACCGATCGGCAACGGTCGGCAGTGGATGCCCTGGATTCATATCAAGGATCAAATCGCCCTGATTGATTTTCTTCTGCACCGCAACGACGCCAGCGGTCCTTATAATGCCTGCGCGCCCAAGCCGGTGCGCAATCGCGAGTTCGCCAAGACCCTGGGTAGCGTCTTGCGCCGGCCCGCCATCGTGCCGATGCCGGCCTTTGCCTTGCGCCTGGGCCTGGGAGAATTGTCGCTGCTGCTGCTTGGAGGGCAGCGCGCGGTGCCAGCGCGTTTGCTGGCCGCCGGATTCACTTTCCAGTTCACTGATTTGCGCGCGGCCCTGGACGACCTGTCCGGCCGCCTTTGAAATAGGATGTTGCATGACCGATCACGCGTTGCTCCTGGTCAACCTGGGTTCGCCGGCCTCCACCTCGGTGGCGGACGTGCGCAGCTACCTCAATCAATTCCTGATGGACCCCTACGTGATCGACCTGCCGTGGCCGGTGCGGCGCTTGCTGGTGTCGCTGATTCTGATCAAGCGCCCGGAGCAGTCGGCCCATGCCTATGCCTCGATCTGGTGGGATGAAGGTTCGCCGCTGGTGGTGCTCAGCCGGCGCTTGCAGCACGTGATGAGCCGCGAGTGGAAGCACGGTCCGGTAGAGCTGGCGATGCGTTACGGCGAGCCGTCCATCGAGTCGGCGTTGCTGCGCCTTGTTGCCCAGGGGCAAAAGCGGATCACCCTGGCGCCGCTGTACCCGCAGTTCGCCGACAGCACCGTGACCACGGTGGTGGAAGAGGCCCGGCGGGTGATTCGCGACAAGAAGCTGGATGTGCAGCTTTCTGTGTTGCAGCCGTTCTACGACCAGCCGGAATACCTCGACGCACTGGTCGCCAGTGCCGCTCCCCATTTGCAGCAGGACTTCGATCACCTGCTGCTGAGCTTCCATGGCCTGCCCGAGCGGCATCTGCAGAAATTGAACCCTGGCCACCGCCTGGAAGGCGACTGCTGTCGCGATGCGGCCCCGGAAGTGGCGGCCACCTGTTATCGCGGCCAGTGCCTGAGTAGCGCCCGCGCCTTTGCCGAGCGCATGGGCTTGTCGGACGGCAAGTGGTCGGTGTCGTTCCAGTCGCGGCTGGGACGCGCCAAGTGGATCGAACCCTACACCGAGGCGCGTCTGGACGAGTTGGCCAGGCAAGGGGTGAAGAAGATCCTGGTGATGTGCCCGGCATTCGTCGCCGACTGCATCGAGACCCTGGAAGAGATCGGTGATCGCGGTCGCGAGCAATTTCGCGAGGCAGGGGGCGAGGAGTTGGTGCTGGTGCCGTGCCTGAACGACGACCCGCAATGGGCCAGGGCCTTGAGCACCTTGTGCGAGCGCGCGCCTTTGGCGCTGTAAAAAGCATCGCGGGCAAGCCTCGCTCCTACGGTCGATACCGTCTGTAGGAGCGAGGCTTGCCCGCGATAGATTTTCCGGCTGACGCGGATCCTCAGATCAGCGGCTCGTCAGCCTTTTTGTTCTTCCAGCCATCGTTGCCCGGCAGGATCAGGTTCAGCGCGATGGCGACGATGGCGCACAGGGCGATGCCCTTGAGGCCGAAGTCGTCCGGACCGGTGCCGGTGCCGATCAAGACCCCGCCGATCCCGAACACCAGGGTCACCGAGACGATCACCAGGTTGCGCGCTTCGCCCAGGTCGATCTTGTGGCGGATCAGGGTGTTCATGCCCACCGCCGCGATCGAGCCGAACAACAGGCAGAGAATCCCGCCCATCACCGGTACCGGGATGCTTTGCAGCAGCGCGCCGAACTTGCCGATAAACGCCAGGCTGATGGCGAAGATCGCCGCCCAGGTCATGATTTTCGGGTTGTAGTTCTTGGTCAGCATCACCGCGCCGGTCACCTCGGCATAGGTGGTGTTGGGCGGGCCGCCGAACAAGCCGGCGGCGGTAGTGGCGATGCCGTCACCGAACAGGGTGCGATGCAGGCCCGGCTTCTTCAGGTAGTCGCGACCGGTCACGCTGCCGACCGCGATCACCCCGCCGATGTGCTCGATGGCGGGAGCCAGGGCCACCGGGACGATGAACAGGATCGCCTGCCAGTTGAACTCCGGCGCGGTGAAGTGCGGCAGGGCCAGCCAGGGCGCCGCGGCGATCTTCGCGGTATCGACCACGCCGAAGTAGAACGACAGGGCAAAGCCCACCAGGACGCCGGAGATGATCGGCACCAGGCGGAAGATGCCTTTGCCGAACACGGCGACGATCAGGGTGGTCAGCAGCGCCGGCATCGAGATCATCATCGCGGTCTGGTAATGGATCAGTTCGCTACCGTCTCCGGCCTTGCCCATCGCCATGTTGGCGGCGATCGGCGCCATGGCCAGGCCGATGGAAATGATCACCGGGCCGATCACCACCGGCGGCAACAGCCGGTCGATGAAACCGGTGCCTTTGATCTTCACCGCCAGGCCCAGGAAGGTGTAGACGAAACCGGCCGCCATCACCCCGCCCATGGTCGCGGCCAGGCCGAACTGGCCCTTGGCGAGAATGATCGGGGTAATGAAGGCAAAGCTGGAGGCCAGGAACACCGGGACCTGGCGGCCAGTGACGAGCTGGAACAACAGAGTCCCGAGACCCGCCGTGAACAGTGCCACGTTGGGGTCGAGCCCGGTAATCAGCGGCATCAACACCAACGCGCCAAAGGCCACGAAGAGCATCTGCGCGCCAGACAGTACCTGGCGCCAGAGCGGATCGTTGAACTCGTCCTGCATGCTCAGGCGTCCTTCTGCTTGGTGCCGAAGATCTTGTCGCCGGCATCGCCCAGGCCCGGAATGATGTAGCCGTGTTCGTTGAGTTTCTGATCGATGGACGCGGTGTAGATGGTCACGTCCGGGTGCGCTTTCTCGACGGCGTCGATGCCTTCGGGAGCGGCCACCAGCACCATGGCGCGGATGTCCTTGCAGCCGGCTTTCTTCAGCAGGTCGATGGTCGCGACCATGGAGCTGCCGGTGGCGAGCATCGGGTCGATGATCATGGCCAGGCGCTCGTCGATTTCCGGAACCAGTTTTTCCAGATAGGTGTGCGCCTGCAGGGTTTCTTCGTTGCGGGCCACGCCCACGGCGCTGACCTTGGCGCCCGGAATCAGGCTGAGCACGCCTTCGAGCATGCCGATACCGGCGCGCAGGATAGGCACCACGGTAATCTTCTTGCCGGCGATCTTCTCGACCTGGACAGGGCCGCACCAGCCCGGAATCTCATAGGATTCGAGCGGCAGGTCCTTGGTGGCTTCGTACGTCAGCAGGGCACCGACTTCCTGAGCGAGCTCGCGAAAGTTCTTCGTGCTAATGTCGGCGCGGCGCATAAGGCCAAGTTTGTGTCGGATCAGCGGATGGCGGATCTCACGGATGGGCATAGGAAAAGCTCCGGCGGCGGGCAAAAAAACCGGCCTAGATTAATCTATCCGAGGGTGTTGTCCTATAGACATCTAAGTACGTTAGTCCAGAAACGCTTGATCTGACCGGGCCGGATGCGTACCTTTGCCCGCTTTTCCGAAACTGCCCCCCCTGGAGAGCGCCATGTCCGCTGATCTCGAGCATATCCGTCAAATCATGCGCGAGGCTGACTGCCTGTACACCGAAGCTGAAGTCGAGGCGGCCATCGCCCGGGTCGGTGCACAAATCAATGAACAACTGGCGGAGCGCAATCCGGTGGTGTTCTGCGTGATGAACGGCGGCCTGATCTTCTCCGGCAAATTGCTGACCCACCTGCAGTTCCCGCTGGAAGCGTCCTACTTGCACGCTACCCGTTATCGCAACGAAACCAGCGGCGGCGAGCTGTTCTGGAAGTCCAAGCCGGAAGTCTCGTTCATCGACCGCGACGTGCTGATCATCGACGACATCCTCGACGAGGGGCATACCCTGGGCGCGATCATCGACTTCTGCAAACACGCCGGTGCTCGCGCGGTACACACCGCCGTGCTGATCGACAAGGACCACGACCGCAAGGCCCGTCCGGACCTGAAAGCCGATTTCGTCGGCCTGCCGTGCATTGATCGCTACATCTTCGGCTACGGCATGGACTACAAGGGTTACTGGCGTAATGCTGCCGGCATCTTTGCCGTCAAAGGGATGTAAATCATGAATGGGCCGAGCTTTCTCGATCAGTCGCTGTTTGCCGACCTCGCCGAGAAAGCATCGGCCAATCCACGTGGTCGCCAGAACCACAACTTTCACGCCATGGAAGAGCCCTGCCACCGCATGGCCGTCGGCTTGCAACCGTCCACCTATGTTCCGCCGCACCGCCACTTGAGCGCCGACAAAGCGGAAACCCTGCTGGTGCTCAAGGGGCGCCTGGGGGTGCTGATCTTCGATGAGGCGGGCAAGGTCCTGAGCAAGCGGATCTTGCAGGCCGGCGGCGATTGCGTCGGCGTGGATCTGCCAGTCGGGGTCTTTCATGGCCTGGTGGTGCTGGAAGCCGACAGCCTGATGTTCGAGTGCAAGGCCGGGCCCTACCGCCCGGTGGGCGATGGCGAACTGGCCGCTTGGGCGCCCCGCGAGGGCGAGCCGGCGGCGCTTGAGTACCTGGCCTGGATGCGCGCGCAGTTCGACTGACGGCCCCCTGCTTGTTGTCGCTGTTGTGGGCTGCGATAGGTCCGCAGGATCTGCGGCGTCGGCGAGATCGCCGCCTTCGGCTGCAGCGTCAACGGCCTGCAAAACGGGCGAGATTTGCAGCAAAAACCCATGCTAGAGTGCTCGGCCATCTGCATGGAGCCTCTCATGAGCCTGTTGATTCGCAGTAGCGCGGCCCTTCTCCTGACCCTGAGCCTTCCCCTGGCGGCCGCCCCGGCGCCCATGCATGCGCAGTTCCTGCCACCGGACGACTCGACCTTGCGCGATGCCGCTCCGGAGCAGCAACAGCTGTTGCAGGTCACCGAGTATTCGGTGGTCGTCGGCAGCCAGCGCCAGTCCAATCAGCAGCCGATCCCGGTGACCTCGCCGCTGCTGGTTCGCCTCAAGGGCAAGCCGCTGAACAAGGGCGCGACCATCAGCCAGGTGCTGGTGAATTTCGACGGCGAGAGCAAAAGCCTGAAAAAGCCGCAGTTCGACGACAAGAGCAAGACCCTCACGCTGTACTACCCGCTGGCCCAGTATCGGGTGGTGATGGATCTGCTGCGCAACGACACGGTGTATTGCCAGTTCCTCAGTTATGCCAACGGCCACATCTGGGCCGATCTGCACACGGGGGCGGTACGCTCGCGTTGAGGCTTGAGGTGGCCTGGGAGTAAACTGCGTGCCCCGTGAAATGTCTGCGAGCTGGAGTCGGCAATGCGTAAAGATAAGAAACAAGTGATTGGTGACGAGATCGGCGATGCGCAGATCAAACTGTTCCTCGATTTCGAGCCGGTCGACGCCACTTCGCCGTCGTTGCACAAGCTGATCAAGGCTTACCGTGGCCTGCGTATCGACGATTTCGAGCGCTTCCTGGGGTTCTTCATCGAGGCCGGCTACGACCTGGACGGCCAGGACGAGCACGGCAAGAACTTCGTGGCCCTGATCCAGGACCAGCGCAACGCCGCCGACTACATCGAACTGATCGAAAACGCCCGCGGCTGAACACAAGGGCTTTTCTGTAGGAGCGAGCTTGCTCGCGATAGCGCCCTTGCTGATGCCCGCGTTGTCTAGATCGCGAGCAAGCTCGCTCCTACAGGGGGCAATAAAAAAGCCGCGTGGCCTTTCGGTCACGCGGCTTTTTTCATGCGGGTCGCTTAGGCGTAGCTTTCGGCTTCGCTGCTTTGCTCCACCAGTTCCAGGCTGACGTTGTTCTCGCTGTTGATCTTGCGATACAGCGCCGCGTCGGTTTCCAGGGTCTTTTCACGGGCCGGGAAAATTTCCTTGAGCTTGGCGGCCCACTCGCCAGCCGCCTGGGTCGGGAAGCAGCGTTCGATCAGTTCCAGCATGATCGACACGGTGACCGAAGCACCTGGCGAAGCGCCGAGCAGGGCGGCGAGAGAGCCGTCCTTGGCCGCGACCAGTTCGGTGCCGAATTGCAGGATGCCGCCTTTTTTCGGGTCTTTCTTGATGATCTGTACCCGCTGGCCGGCCACTTCCAGGCGCCAGTCTTCGGCTTTCGCCTCCGGGTAGAAGCGCCGCAGGGATTCCAGGCGCTGCTCCATGGACTGCATGACTTCGCTGACCAGGTATTTGGTCAGGTCCATGTTGTTCTTGGCCACGGCCAGCATCGGGCCGATGTTGCCGGCGCGTACCGACATCGGCAGGTCCATGAATGAACCGTGCTTGAGGAACTTGGTGGTGAAACCGGCGTAAGGCCCGAATAGCAGGGATTTCTTGCCGTCGACCACGCGGGTGTCCAGGTGCGGCACGGACATCGGCGGCGAGCCTACCGCGGCCTGGCTGTAGACCTTGGCCTGGTGATGCTTGACCACTTCCGGGTTGTCGCAACGCAGCCACTGGCCGCTGATCGGGAAGCCGCCGAAGCCTTTGCTTTCTTCAATGCCGGAGGCCTGTAGCAGCGGCAGCGCCGCGCCACCGGCGCCGAGGAACACGAACTTGGCGTCGACTTCGCGGCTGTTGCCGCTGTTGACGTCCTTGATGCTCACGGTCCAGCCGTTGTCCTTGTTGCGCTTGAGACCGGTCACACGCTTGCAGTACTTGACCTGGGCATCGGGCGCGCTGGTCAGGTGCTTGAGCAGTTGATTGGTCAGGGCGCCGAAGTTGACGTCGGTGCCGTTGAGCACGCGGGTGGCGGCGATGGTTTCGTCGGCCGGGCGGCCCGGCATCATCAGTGGCATCCACTCGGCCATCTTGGCCCTGTCCTCGGTGTACTCCATGTCCGCGAAAGCGTGATGCTGGCTGAGCGTCTCGAAGCGCTTTTTCAGGAAGGACACACCGCTGTCGCCCTGCACGAAGCTCAGGTGCGGCACCGGGCTGATGAAGGACTTGGACGAGCCGAACGTGCCTTTCTTGGTCAGGTAGGACCAGAACTGCTTCGACACCTCGAACTGGGTATTGATGTGCACGGCTTTCTTGATATCGACGGAGCCGTCGGCAGCCTGTGGCGTGTAGTTCAGCTCACAGAGGCCGGCATGGCCGGTACCGGCGTTGTTCCACGGGTTGGAACTCTCCGCGGCACCCGAATCCATCAGCTCGACGACTTCCAGCTTGATCGCGGGGTCGAGTTCTTTGAGCAGTACAGCGAGGGTGGCACTCATGATGCCGGCCCCAACCAATACGACGTCTACTGCTTCGTTATGCGCCATTAACGCGTCTCCAAA
This sequence comes from Pseudomonas chlororaphis, assembly GCF_001921865.1. Classification (GTDB taxonomy): domain Bacteria; phylum Pseudomonadota; class Gammaproteobacteria; order Pseudomonadales; family Pseudomonadaceae; genus Aquipseudomonas; species Aquipseudomonas chlororaphis_D. Next base: position 299,655 of record NZ_MSCT01000020.1, on the reverse strand, counting down.
ATCTGCAGCACCAAATTGACGGCATAGCTGCCAGGAGTTACGGGGCGGTTCACGTTATGCCCCAAGTCACTCATGGCCAGGATCGCCATGTCCGAATCTTCGCAATTTTTCGCAACTTCGACGGACGCTACCAACCGGGCCTGATCCGCGTATGAACGCATTTCAGTGCGGGGTGGGCAATTCGACTTATGGCCGAGAGTCCGTTTGTGCAACCAAATCCGTAGCGGACAGGCGTCAAGCGCAAGTATCTGAGGCGTGCTCGGTCCTGTGTAATCGGGCTGTTGTAGACGCTAATGGTGCTTGTTCAGACGCAAAACTATTCATTTGCTCGCCACACTCTTGTGAAGTTGTGAAAACCCGTTTTTTCACGCTCTTTTGAAGACGTGAACCTCAAAAAAGGGCTGCCCCAGCCTGGCACCGGCCCGAGGGGTGAACGCCGACATGGAGCATGTGGCATTAACGGGCGAACAACTCAGTGGCCGAGCAATGGCAGCTCTGCAGATGCGCGAAAAGCGGTGGTTTGCACGATGAACAGCAAGCACGCCGGCTTCACTCGATCTGTGTGGGCGGCTCTCTGTGGGCAATGCGGGGGAGCTGACAGCGATGCATCAGCGATGCTGCGAGGCCCGATCAGGAGACGTCCTTATAATCGGGGGGAGATTGTAACGAAGAAATGCGCAGAAATGATCCTGTTTAATGACTTTTATTAGGCTTTTGGTCAGGTGGCCATCATCGGTTGCACCCGCGCGCGGGCAATGCGTGGGCTGATGCGCGCGTTGGCGGGGAGGGGCTGGTGCAACCAGTTGAGACGAATTTCCTCGATTTCCACCCAGCCGTCGCCCATCGGCGGCACCTTGCAGTGCTTGAAAGCCTGGCAGCGGCCCTGGGGGTCGAGCATGGCGAAGCTGCGGTATTGCTGGCGCGGGGCGAACAAGGACCAGAGAAAATGCATGGCGATGTACCTGTTGGGCAGTTGCGAGGAAGAATGCCGCTCGGGAGTTACATGGTCGTGTAAAGCCGGTTACGGGGAGGTTACAGGAACCGGCTTGTATGGAACCTGTCTGAGAGCTGACTGACTCGCACCGGGCCGCTGGTTAGCCGGCGTGGACCACCGCTATACTGCGCGCCTGTTTGTGCCTGATTTCTGGAGAAATGCGCATGTTGCAACGCCTGTTGTTCGGTTTGATCACTGTGGCCGGTTTGATGCTGGCTGGCTGCGCCCATAGCCCGCAACAACTCAGCCCGGAACCGAAGCTCACTGCTCAGCTCGCGCCGGTCGGTCGTGGCCAGCCGGTGGTGGTGAGAGTGGTCGATGGCCGTCCGTCGCCAACCCTGGGCACCCGTGGCGGGCTCTACCCGGAAACCAGTTCGATCACTGTCCAGGGCGCCCAGATCCTGCCGAAGTTGCAGGCCCAGGCCGAAGCCGCAGTGCGTCTGCTGGGCTTTACCCCAACCGCCAACGCGCTGAATGCCCCGCAATTGACCGTGACCCTGGCCGAGCTGAAGTATCAGTCGCCCAAGGAAGGCCTGTACGTGACCGAGGCCACCATCGGCGCGACCTTCCGTTCCGACGTGCAGAACGCCAACCGCCGTTACAGCGGTCGTTACGGTGCGTCCCTGGACCAGCGTTTCGGCATGGCGCCGAACCAGGAAACCAACACCAAGCTGGTCAGCGATGTGCTCAGTGATGCGTTGACCCGCCTGTTCAAGGACCCAAGCATCGGACAGATCCTTGGCGAATGATGTGAGCCTGTAGCCGCTGCCGAAGGCTGCGATAAGGCCCGAAGGGCCTTGCTTGACGTCGTAGGCTCTGTGCAATAAAAAAATCCCGGCCTCCATCGAAGCCGGGATTTTTTATTGTCTATCGATTCTTTTCGCCTAAGGGCTCACGCCGCCTCGACATAAAAATCCAGCACGCTCACCCCGGTCAGCAGATCGGTTTCCGGCAGGTCCGCATGCTGGTGCCCGCCGAGGGCGCAATACACCAGCCAGTGGCGGTCTTGAACGTTGAAGGCCAGGCCGCCGACCAAGGCTTCCTGCTCGTCGTTGGGGGCGATCAGGTAGAGGCGATCCTGGTTTTCTGCGTGCAGCATGGCAAGTTCCGTGTCGGTTTCGAGGGGCGCAAGACTGGCCTGTTTAGATGACGAACGTATGACAGGGCAAATTAACCGGCCAGCGGTTCGTTACCGGTCGGAAAGCCCGGGCAGAACGTGGGCCTTTCGGTAAAATCCGCGCCGCGAGCCGAGAGGGTTCGCGGTCCGGTTTTCTTCGAGGTTCATGATGTCGCTGCAACTGATCTGGTCGCTGTTCAGCGCCCACCCCGCCAAGCTGATCAATATTCTGGCCTTGCTGTTCGCCTTTCCCGGCAGTTGGCTGCTGCACGCGACCCGCCGTCGCGAGCAGCGCGCCCTGGCCAACCTGGCGACCCAGGGCGAATCCCACCCCCAAGCATTGCCAGCGCAGGCGTTGGACGATGCGACCTTGCGCATGAACCGCTTCTTCTACCGTTTCGGTTTTGCCTGCCTGGGGTTGGCCCTGGTGGTGTCCTGGATCAGCACGCGGTTCTAAGAGCGCTATCGCGAGCAAGCTCGCTCCTACAGGTGACGCCGCTCTATGTAGGAGCGAGCTTGCTCGCGATCAGCCAGAAACGACAACGGCGCCCTTGGGCGCCGTTGTCGTTCATGCGGCGGGCATCATGGCAATGCCAGTCCCGCCTTGACCCGATACTGATTACGCACGGGCGTCGCGTATTGCAGGATCAGGTACGGGCGATGCTCCGCCGGGCAGGCGTCCAGGCGCCGTTGCCACTCTTCCTCGGCCTTGGCCAGCTCCTCGGCCGGGAACACCTGGGCCGCGCTCGGCACTTGCAAGGCCGGATCGGCATCGCCCCACTGGGCATAGGCCAGGTAATGCACCGGGAACAGGCGGTAACCGCCGAGGATCTGCCGGTCCATTTCCACCGCCAATTGCTTGGTGTCCTCGAAGAACTCGCTGATCGGCGCGGCGAAGTTGACGTGGACCCGGCCTTTATAGCCGGTGATGCCCTTGGCAATGCTGATGTCGTCCTCGCCGGGCGCCTTGGTGTAGCTGCCGGTGGTGGCGCGGATGTACAGCTCGCGGGCCTTGGCCTGGTCGCAAGGATCGTATTCGTAGCTGATCGACACCGGGGTCAGGTTCAACGACTGGATGACCTCGCCGAACGGCTCGTCCTTGCGGCTCATGTGGAACATCTTGAGGATCGCCGACTCGGTACGGTCGTCGCCGTCCTTGGCCCGGCCTTCGGCCTGGGCGATCCAGATCGAGGCGCAGTCGTTGCGGATCGAGTGGTTGATGTAGGCCGACAGTAACTGGTAGGCGGCCATCTTTTCCCGCCGCCCGGTGATCGAACGGTGCACGATGAAGCTCTTGTTCAAGCGCATCAGGTCGCTGACGAAGGGCTTTTGCAGCAGGTTGTCGCCGATGGCGATGCGCGGCGTCGGCAGCCCGGCGTGGTACACGGCATAGTTGACGAAGGCCGGGTCCATCACGATGTCGCGGTGGTTGGCGATGAACAGGTAGGCGCTGCCGGACTTGAACTGCTCGACCCCGGTGTAGGTCACGCCGTCGGTGGCCCGTTCGATGGTGTGGTCGACGTAGAACTCGACTTTGTCCTGCAGGGTCGCCACCGAAGTGACCGCGGCGAACTCACGGCGCAGCCGATGGGCTATAAGGGGTTTCAGCAGCCAGCCGAAAGCGCCGGCAAAGCGCGGAAAGCGGAAGTGGGTGAGGATATCTAGAAACGCCTTGTCGCCGAGCAGCCGAGCCAGCACCGCTGGTACTTCGCTGTCGTCGTAAGGTCGGATGGCATCGAATTCGCCCATCATGCTCTCTTGTTGGAAACGGCTAGGGTAAGAAAAGGTTTGGATCGAAAAATAGCCGGGCGCGGTCTGAAAAGTAAGCTCAGATCTCAATAGCCCTGCAAATAGACCGGCGATTATACGCACAAGTCACTCCGGAGGCCGCGATGCTGGAAACCGAGCGCTATCAATGTCCCTACTGCGGCGAAGAGGCCGAGGCGGTGCTGGACCTGTCCGGGGGCGACCAGCAGTACATCGAGGATTGTCCGGTCTGTTGTCGACCCATTGTGTTCATCCTGCAGACCAACGGTGAGGAATGGATGCTCGACGTGCACAGCGAAAACGACTGACGGGGGTGGTATGCAGCGAATCTATGAGCCGGAAAACCTGCTGGAAGGGGAGCTGCTCCAGGGCATGCTGGCCAGCGAGGGGGTGGTGGCGCATCTGGTCGGCCGGGATCTGCTCGGCGGTAGCGGCGAGCTGCCGGTGTTCGGCCTGCTCGGGCTGGCGGTGGAAAACGATCAGGCGCAATACGCCCGGGAGTTGATCACCGCGTACAATGCCGCGCTGCCGCTGCCCGGCGATGAGCCGGACCATTATGCCGGCGTGCTGATCTGTTAGGCTGGCCGCCGATTTTTCGAGAGTTGTTTGCCCCATGTGTGGACGTTATGCCCTGTTTCGTTGGAACCCCGCGTTTGCGGCCTTGCCCGGGTTCCCGGCGGACCAGCAGGCGCAGTGGAACATTTCGCCCAACGATTCGGTGCTGATCCTGCGCAGCGAGGAGGGCCAGCGTCACCTCGCCCGCGCTCGCTGGGGGCTGACGCCGCCGTGGCTGACCGACCTGTCGCGCACCCCCGCCCATGCCCGCGCCGAAACCCTGGCCGAACAGCCGATGTTTCGCGAGCCGTTTCGCCAGCGCCGCTGCCTGCTGCCGGCCAACGGTTTTTACGAGTGGCGCGGCGGTACGCGCAAGCGCCCGTACTGGTTGACGCCAGGGGAGGGGTCGTCGCTGTTCTTCGCGGCGATCTGGGAAGCCTTTCCTGTGCAGGAGCAAGTCTGGCTGAGTACCGCGGTGGTGACCCAACCCGCGGCCAGCCAGCGTCGGCCCCTGATCCTCGACGCCCAGGGGCAGGACGCCTGGCTCGACCCGGCGACGCCGTTGCCGGTGCTGCAAGCGCTGCTGGCCAGCCCTCCGGCTGCGTTGCGCGAGCGGGTGCTGGCCAATCTGGTGAACGATCCGAAACTCAATGCCCCGGAGTGCCTGACGCCGGGTTGAGGCTGGCTTGATCTGGTGAGCGCTTGCGCTCGAACGCAGCCTGCGACAGCGGCTACAGCAGGCTGCGCAAGGTCTGCAGGACCTTCAGCGATCCCGCAGGCTACGCCTGCGGCAGCGACGACCAAGCTCTACACCTTGAACTGATTGATCAACCGCCGCTGCTGCTCGGCCAGCTTGGTCAGGCCGGCGCTGGCTGCGCTCGACTCGTCGGCCCCGCCGGCGACTTCGTTGGCCACCTGGCCGATGTTGATCACGTTGCGGTTGATGTCTTCGGCGACGGCGCTCTGTTCCTCGGCGGCGCTGGCGATCTGGGTGTTCATGTCGTTGATCACCGACACTGCCTGGGTAATGGTCTCCAGGGCCTCGGCGGCCTTCGCCGCGTGCTGCACGCTTTCGTCGGTGCGGCTCTGGCTGTCCTCCATGACCCGCACCACGTCGCGGGTGCCTTGTTGCAACTGCTGGATCATCGACTGGATTTCTTCGGTGGCCTGCTGGGTCTTCTGCGCCAGGTTGCGCACTTCGTCGGCCACCACGGCAAAGCCGCGGCCCTGTTCGCCGGCGCGGGCGGCCTCGATGGCGGCGTTGAGCGCCAACAGGTTGGTCTGCTCGGCGATGCCGCGAATGGCGATCAGGATTGCATTGATGTTCTCGCTGTCCTTGGCCAGGGTCTGCACCACGCCTACCGCCCTGCCGATTTCCACGGCCAGGGCGCCAATGGCGGTCGAGGTGTCGCGCACGATCTGCATGCCCTGGCTGGCGGCGCGGTCGGCATGGTTGGCGGCTTGCGCGGCTTGGGTGGCATTGCGGGCCACGTCCTGGGCGGTGGCGGTCATCTCATGCACCGCCGTGGCCACCTGGTCGATCTCGGCCATTTGCTTGTGCACGCCCTGGTTGGTGCGAATGGCGATATCGGCCGTGTGTTCGGAGGAGTCACTGACGCTCTGCACCGAGGTCACCACCTGGCTGATCATCGCCTGCAACTTGGCCAGGAAGGTGTTGAACCCTTTGGCGATCGAGCCCAGTTCGTCGGCGCGGTCGCTGCTCAGGCGACGGGTCAGGTCGCCTTCGCCCTGGGCGATATCGTCGAGCATGGTCACCATTTGCTTGAGCGGGCGGGCGATGCCGTGGCCCACCAGCCAGATCACCAGCAGGCCGAGGCCGGCGATGACCAGGCCGACCATGGCCATGCCGAAGGTGTCGGCCTTGCGCTGTCCGGCCAGGTCGTTCTGCAGTTTCTGCAGGTCGGCCATGACCGCGTCCAGCGGCAGTTGCAGCATCAGGGTCCAGTGGGCGTCGGTCTGGCCGATGCCGAACGGCAGGTACAGCTTGATCCGGCCTTGGGCCTGATCGACGTGGTAATCCACTTCGCCGCGCTTGAGGTTGCCGAGCTTGGCGACTTCTTCGCTGTCGAGAATGTCGCTGACCTTCTCGCCGAATTTGCTCGGGTCCTTGGTGTAGGCCACCAGCCGGCCGTTGCCGCCGATCAGGGCCATCTCGCCCACGCCGTCATAGAGCTTCTGGTTGGCACCCACGAGCATGTCCTGGATGAAGTTCACCGACAGGTCGGCCCCGACTATGCCCTGGAAGGCGCCGTCGAGCATGATCGGTTCTATAAAGGATGCGAGCATGACGATCTTGTCGCCGACCTTGTAGGGTGCAGGGTCGATCACGCAGGCCTTCTTGCTTTCCTTGGAGCACAGGTAGTACTCGCTGGCGCGCACGCCGGTGGACAAGACTTTCTGGTCGTCCACGTCCACCAGCTTGTCCAGGCCCAGGCTGCCGTCTTCGTTACGGAACCACCACGGCAGGAAACGCCCGTTGCTGGCATCGATACCCACCACCTTGGTGTCGACATAGGCGCTGTCGTTGTGGTCGATGGCATTCTTTTCCCAGCCTATATAGGCGCCGAGAATCTTCGGGTTACGGGTGACGTTTTCCTTGATCAGGTTGATCAACTGTTCGCGGCTGACGGTCAGCTGCGGGTTGCCGTCCGCGCCCTTGCTGCCGATCAGCGCGTTGACCCGTACCAGCCCGCTGGCGATCAGCAGCGGGGCCTCGAGTTCGCGCTGGATCTGGCTGGCCTGGGTCTGTGCCAGCCCGCTCAGCCGTTGCTCGATGACCTGCTCGAACTGGGCCTGGGTCTGCTGTTGCACCATTTCCTGGGTCCGGGCGCCGGCGAACAGGGCGTACAGCACCAGGGCAACGACCACGCTGAGGACGATGGCGCCGGCCAGCGCGGCCACGGAAAACTGGATCGACTTGAATTTCATAAGGGCTCCGGACGCGGGAATGACGTCTGCCTCGCTGTATCGGCAAGGCCCGCGCCGACCATGAGCGATGATCGGAAAAATGCCTGTTTTGCCGGGCAGCATGTCGCAAATGGATAGCTGCCGGCCGCTGTCGGCCACGGTGGGGTAGGTTTTGTGAATTTTTTCCTACGGTGTATCTGAAAAGCCTGTGCTGCGCGTCCGTTGTATCTGGCGTCGATACACAACTGCGCCTAGGATACGCGCCAGGTTTTCAGGGAGCGTTTTCATGAGCAAGAAACAGGTTTTGGGTGCCCTGGCTGCCGCGTTGCTGCTGTCGGGTTGCCAGTCGGTCAACACCACCAGCGGCGGTGCGGTCGGTGTCGATCGCAAGCAGTACATGTTCAGCATGCTGTCGACCGATGAAGTCAATCAGTCTTACGCGCAGTCGTACCAGAAGACGATCGGCGAGGCGGGTAGCAAGAACGTCCTGGACAAGTCCAGCGCCAATGCCAAGCGCCTCCAGGTGATCGCCAATCGGCTGATTGCCCAGGCCCCGGTCTTCCGCCCGGATTCCGCGCAATGGAATTGGGAAGTCAACCTGATCAAGAGCGACGAGCTCAATGCCAACTGCGGTCCTGGCGGCAAGATCATTTTCTACACCGGGATCATCGACAAGCTGCAACTCACCGACGATGAAATCGCCGCGGTCATGGGCCATGAAATTGCCCACGCCCTGCGCGAACACGGTCGTGAAGCCATGTCCAAGGCCTATGGTGTCAACGCGCTGAAACAGGTGGCGCTGATGGCCGGCGCGCCGCAGGAAGCCGTCGCGCTGGGGGACAACGGGGTGAATCTGTTGATGACCCTGCCGAACAGTCGCGGCAACGAAAACGAAGCCGACCTGATCGGCCTGGAGTTGGCGGCCCGCGCCGGCTACAACCCGAATGCGGCCATCTCGCTGTGGAATAAGATGAGCAAGGCCTCGGAAGGCGCGCCACCTGAGTTCCTCAGTACTCACCCGGCGTCCAGCAATCGTATCGCCTCCCTGGAAGCGGCGATTCCCAAGGTCATGCCGCTGTACCAGCAGGCCGGGAAGTCCTGACCTTCCGGCGGCATCGCTGACGACGCCACCTCTCTAGGAGCGAGCTTGCTCGCGATCCAGGCGCCACGGCGCAACACCGTGGCGCGCACATTTACACCCAGCCGCTGCTCTGCATGGCCTTGTACACCGCGACAATGGCCAGGATGAAGAACGCCGAAGCCGCGAGGCGGCGGATCAGGGTCAGGGGCAGTTTCTCCGCCGCGAAGTTGCCGGCCAGTACCACCGGGACGTTGGCGATCAGCATGCCGGCGGTGGTGCCGATGATCACCAGCCACAGTTCCGGGTATTGCGCCGCGAGCATGACGGTGGCGATCTGGGTCTTGTCGCCGATTTCCGCGAGGAAGAACGCGATCAGCGTGGTCAGGAAAGGGCCGAACTTGCGCGCGGTGCTGGCTTCGTCTTCGTCCATCTTGTCGGGCACCAGGGTCCACAGCGCCGTGGCGGCAAAGCTCGCGGCGAGGATCCAGTGCAGGGTCGCATCCGAGAAGAAGCTGCCGAACCAGGCACCTACCGCACCGGCGGCGGCATGGTTGGCCAGGGTCGCGGCGACGATACCGGCGATGATCGGCCAGGGTTTGCGAAAGCGCGCAGCGAGAATGAGGGCAAGCAGTTGCGTCTTGTCGCCGATTTCGGCCAAGGCAACGATCGCGGTGGGAACCAGTAGAGAATCCAGCATCAGGGCATTCCTAAGGGGCGGGTCGACACGGCTATGACACGTACAGCCTTCCCGCCCCGGGTAAGGTGTGCGTGTCATAGGTCTTGTCAAACCCTGCGGTCCGTCTGTGCGGACTCTTGGGTCGCATGCGCCATGATCTGAGGATCAAGTATGTTGACGCATGCCGGGCGAGCACGGCGCTCGCGGGAGACTACTCCCCTAGGACGGAGCGGATTCTGCCTAGGCAAAATCCATTCGGCAAGCGTTCTTTTGCAAAAAAATCTCAGCCGCGCCTGGCGCTGTAGATACGAAAACCTTGCCCTTCGGCCTTGATCGAACAGGCGCCCAGGTGCTCTTCGATCAGCGGTTGATAACGCAGGAAACTGTTGGCGACAAGTCGCAGTTCGCCACCATGTTTCAGGTGTTTTGCCGCTTTTCGCAGCAAGGTTTCGGTCGCCTGGTAATCCGTGTGCACCCCGGTATGGAACGGCGGATTGGTCAGGATGACGTTCAAGCCCAGGGGCGCCGCGTCGATGCCGTCGCCGGTCAGGACTTCGGCTTCCAGGCCGTTGGCGGCCAGGGTCAGGCGGCTGCTGGCGGCGGCGAAGGCATCGACGTCAAGCAGGGTGACGCTGTTATGCGGATAGCGACGTTTGACCGCCGCGCCGAGCACCCCCGCGCCGCAGCCGAAGTCCAGCAGATGGCCGCTGGGCAGTTGGTCCAGGTGTTCCAGCAGCAGGGCGCTGCCGCGATCCAGGCGGCCATGGCTGAAGACCCCCGGCAGGCTGACCACTTTCAGCGGTCCTTCGGCCAGCGGCAATTCGTATTCCTGGGCCAGGCTTTCTAGGGCGACGGCTGGCGGCGCGTTGTCCACCGTCACCTGCCAGAGCTGGCAATGCCGCGCGCTGTCGAGCTTGCGCGGTTTGCCGAACGGCGTGAGCTGCTTGGCGGCGCGTTCGATACCGCTGCGTTTTTCTCCGACCAGGTACAGCTCGCGTCCTGCCAGGCGCGAGGCGAGGGCGTTGAGCAGATAGTCGGTGAGCTCGCGGGACTTGGGCAGGAACAGGACCGCGCTGGCGAACCCCTGTTCGGGAGCCTTCACGCCAAACTGGCTGCGCCCGGCGAAACGGGCGTCCAGCGCGGCCTGGTCGCCGGCATGCCAGCACCAGCCATGGGCGGCTGGCAGGCGGCCAAGCAGGTCGTCGGCGGGCAAGCCGGCAAGCAGCAAGGAGCCTTGAAACAAGTCGGCCTGACGAAGCAGTACTTCACTGCGCGGATCCATAATCTGCTCCTGGAAAAAAAGTGGCGCAGTTTATCAACTGACGACCCGCAGCGCTGTACCGCTGAAAAACGCTTGGGCGTTTTCTGCCAGTTGGCCAACGATGCGCTGGCGGGCTTCGCGGCTGCCCCAGGCGTTGTGCGGGGTCACGATCAGGCGCGGGATATCGTCGGCCAGCAGCGGATTGCCGGCGGTGGGCGGCTCGACGCTCAGCACGTCGGTCGCCGCGCCGCCCAGGTGCCCGCTGCGCAGCGCATCGGCCAGGGCCTGTTCGTCGATCAGGCCGCCACGGGCGGTGTTGACCACAAAGGCGGAGGGTTTGAGCAGGGCCAATTCGCGGGCACCGATAAAGTGCCGGGTGTGTTCGTTGAGCGGGCAGTGCAGGGTCAGCGCGTCGATTTGCGGCAGCAACTCATCCAGCGGCAAACGGTCGGCCCGGGCCGGACGGCCGGGGATTTGCCCCAGCAACACGCGCATGCCGAACGCTTCGGCCAGGCGGGCGACGGCGCCGCCCAGTTCGCCGTGGCCGAGCAGGCCCAGGGTCTTGCCTTGCAGTTCGACGATCGGGAAGTCCAGCAGGCAGAACTGCCGGGCCTGCTGCCAGCGGCCGTCGCTGACCGCCTGGCGGTAGTCGCTGAGGCGGGTGGCGAGGTTGAGCAGCAGCATGAGGGTGTGCTGGGCCACCGAGGGCGTGCCATAGCCCTGGCAGTTGGCGACGACGATACCGTGGGTGCGGGCGGCGGCCAGGTCGACGTTATTGGTGCCGGTGGCCGCGACCAGGATCAGTTTCAGATCGGGGCAGGCGGCCAGGGTTTCGGCGTCGAGCAGCACTTTGTTGCTGATGGCGACCTGGGCCCCGCGCAGGCGCTCGACCACCTGTTCGGTGCCGGTGCGGTCGTGCAGTTGCAGTTCGCCGACGCTGTGGCGCAGTACGTCGAGGTCGAGATCGCCGAGGTCCAGGGAGCTGTGGTCGAGGAAGACGGCGCGGCGATTGTTAGTCATCAACTGTACCTTTTGCACTAAGGGTCTGAAGGCGTAATCTGCCGAGCCTATCAGATGAAATAATTAGATACACAGGAGTGTCCATGTACCTCGCCGAGTTCTTGACCGTTGCCCTTATTCACCTGCTCGCGGTGGCCAGCCCGGGCCCGGATTTCGCCGTCGTGGTGCGCGAAAGCGTGACCCACGGCCGCCGCGCCGGCACCTGGACGGCGCTGGGCGTTGGTACGGCGATCTTCCTGCACGTGGGGTATTCGTTGCTGGGCATCGGCTTGATCGTGTCGCAGTCGATCGTGCTGTTCAACGCGCTGAAGTGGGCCGCTGCCGCCTACCTGCTGTACATCGGTTACAAGGCCTTGCGCGCGCAGCCGGCTAAACCAGCGGCCGACAACCTGCACCTGGAGGCCGGCGAGCGCACCGCTCGCGGCGCCTTTACCTCGGGTTTCGTGACCAACGGCCTGAATCCGAAGGCGACGCTGTTCTTCCTGTCGCTGTTCACTGTGGTCATCAACCCGCACACCCCGCTGGCCATCCAGGCCGGTTATGGCGTGTACCTGGCGGTGGCGACGGCTATCTGGTTCTGCCTGGTGGCAATGCTGTTCAGCCAACAGAAAGTGCGCGCCGGTTTCGCCCGCATGGGCCACTGGTTCGACCGCACCATGGGCGCGGTGCTGATTGCCATCGGGGTGAAGCTGGCCTTCACCGAAATGCATTGAACCCTTGGTGCTATCGCTCAGCGTTCGGATTTTTCTGAGCGCCAACCAAGATTAATCGTACAATCGTCCGCTTTTATGCTGCTTCGGAAGGTCGAGCCCCTTGGCCGTCCGGAGGGGCGCGAGACCGGACGCTTGATGACGATGCAAAAAGTACCGCAGCAGCTGCTCTATCTGGTGTATGGCGATAAAGAGGTTTATCGCCATGAAGCCAAGTTCAGCATTCTGACGGCCCTTGACCAGAGCAAGAGCGCCGAGCCGCTGGTGATTCGGGTCATGACCGACCGCCCCGAGGACTATCGCGGCTGGCCGGTGCAGGTGGTGCCGTTGAGCCCGCAGACGCTGATCGAGTGGCAGGGCGACCAGGGTTACTACCACCGGCGCAAGGCCTGTGCCTTTGCCGCGGGCCTTGAGCTGGCGGACAAGACCCTGTTCGTCGATACCGACACCCTGATCGAGGTCGACCCGCAACGTTTGTTCGAACGTATTGCGCCCGGTCAGTACCTGGTCGACGAAGACGAATTTCTCTGGTCCGAAGTCCGTACCCGCCCCGAGTTCGCCAAGCTCGAACGCTACCTACGGGCCAGCGGCCAATCGGTGCCCGACGAGCAGCGCCTGTTCAACAGCGGCGTCTGTGGCCTGACGGCCGGCGACGGTCCGTTGATGCAGACCTCGATTGCCTTGATCGATGAGTGGAGCACCCACATCAAGGATTTGCACACCCTGGAACAGATCGCCCTGTCGTTTGCCCTGGGCGACCGGCCGGTGGCCGAGAGCAAGAACTGCATCTATCACTATTTTTCCGACAAGGCGTTCTTCCACGCCATGCAGGCGCTGTTCTTCCAGCGTCACGGCGAAGCCTTCCGGCCGGAGCTGCTGCGCCTGCAGCGTGAGGTGCCGCGTCGCAAGCCGGTGCCTTCGTTGTTCCAGCGCTCGCGGATCAAGTTCTATTTGAAGCGGCAGGACAAGGACATGCAGAAGGTCGGGCGCGACCTCCTGTATGGCGGCAGTTGTGCGGTCTCGCCCTATATCGACGCATGTCGCCATGTCTGGTGGGACCAGGGGCTGCGGCAGATCCAGCGTCGAGGCATGAGCCAGGAGGCGTCGATTCGTGCGCTGGCGCACGGCGAATGGCCATCCGGCTGGCCCAGGCCGCGCAATCGCGAGGTGGAGAAACGCATGCGTCGCTACCTGCAGCAGCATTTGCAGGCGCACGAGACTGCCCCTGGTGCTAAGTGATGGGCCCTAGCGCCTTGAGCTGATTCAGGGTGCCGAGATATTCCCGTACTGAGGTGCCGAACAGGCGGCAGAACATCGCGCTGAAGGCCCGGGCGCTGCCGTACCCCAGGGCCGTCGCCACTTGCTGCACGCTCTGCCCGGCAATCAGCCGCGGCAGGGCTTCCATCAGGCGCAATTGCTGACGCCAGGCATTGAAACTCATCTGTAATTCCTGCTGAAACAGCCGCGCCAGGGTTCGCGAACTGGCGCCGACCTGTTGCGCCCAGTCCTCCAGGGTGTTGGCGTGATCCGGCGCTTGCAGCAGTGCCTGGCAGATGGCTTGCAAGCGCCGGTCGCGGGGCATGGGAATGTGCAGCGGTAGGTTTTCCAGGCTGGCCAGTTCTTCCAGCATCAACTGCTGGATCAGCGGGTTCTGCGCATGCTCGCGGCCCTGCACGGCCCGCAGGATCAACTCGCGCAGCAGCGGCGTGACCGCCAGTACACAGCATTGCCGCAACGTGGACGGCGACAGTTCGGGGGCGATGAACAGCGAGCGCATCTGCACGTCGCCGGCCATGAAGATCTCATGTTCCACCAGGGGCGGGATCCACACCGCACGGGTCGGCGGCAGCACCCACGCGCCCTGGGCCGTGACCACGCGCATGGTGCCGCGCACCGCATAGAGCAGCTGCGCCTCGCGATGCTGGTGCAATTCCTGGTGCGCGCCGTCGAGGTAGTCCCGTGGGTAGGCGCTGACCGGACCGTGCTGGAAGTGGCTGATTAACATGTCTGCTTCGATGACTTTATTGTCGCAAGTGCGTTTTATGGTCAACCTAGCATAACGGCACCCCTCCCATGAAACAGCGTGCCGCCATGAACCAATCTCGAAACGTTATCCGCTACATCAACGCCGCCCATGTGATCGATCACATGTTCATGCTGATCTTTCCCGCTGCCGTGCTTGGCATGACCCAGGTCTTCGGCCTCGACTATGGGGCGCTGATCGGCCTGTCCCTCGGCGGCTTCATTGCCTTCGGCGCCTGTTCGCTACCGGCCGGCTGGCTGGGCGATCGTTGGAGCCGGCGGCAGATGATGCTGCTGTTCTTCTTCGGCATCGGCGCCTCGGCGATTGTCACCGGCCTGAGCAACAGCCCGGCGATGCTGGTGGTCGGCTTGACGTTGATGGGCGTGTTTGCCGCGATCTATCACCCGGTGGGGACGGCGATGCTGGTGGCCTATGCGCAAAACCGCGGGCGGGAAATCGGTATCAACGGCATGTGGGGCAACCTTGGCGTGGCGTTTTCAGCGCTGGTCACCGGCTTGTTGGTGGCGCATTTCGGTTGGCGTTCGGCATTTATCCTGCCAGGCGCGGTGGCGATCGTCCTGGGGCTGGGCTTTGCCTGGCAGGTGCGCGAGGAACCGGTTCCTGTACGGCCCCATGTCCAGCTCAAGGGCGCAGGCGGCCAGCGGATCTCCATGGCCCTGGTGTTTGGCGCCCTGGCCCTGGCCACCGCGACCGGCGGCGTGGTGTTCAACGCGACAACCATGACCTACCCGAAGCTGTTCCAGGAACGCCTGCATGACCTGTTCGCCTCGCCGCAGACCCTGGGCCTGGTGGTCAGCCTGGCGTATGCCTTCGGTGCTGTGGCGCAACTAAGCATTGGCCGGGTGTTGCACCGTTTCAGCCTGAAATGGCCGTTTATCCTGTTGACCCTGTGCCAGGCGCCGCTGTTGTTCGGCCTGGCCCAGGTCGAGGGCTGGCCGCTGATCGTCCTGGGGGCAGCCTTTATGTTCGTGGTGTTCGGGCAGGTCACGGTGAACGATGCGATGGTCGCCAACTTCGTCGCGCCGCAGTGGCAGTCTCGGGTGTTTGCCCTGCGTTATTGCTTGTCGTTCGGCGCCAGCGCCACGGCGATTCCGTTGATTGCCCTGGTCGAACCGCGCCAGGGGCTGGCCGGGTTGTATCTGGTCCTGGGCGGTTTTGCCGCGCTGACCTTTGCTGCCGCGGTGATCTTTCCGCGTACGCCTTCGGAGGTTGCGGCAGGGCAGGCGGCGTGAAGCGAGATAGCGTCCGTGCGCTCGCCTGTGCAAGGGGCGCAGAGGCAATGCTCGGTCGTGCCGATAATGGCCTTGGGCTAGTATCGACGCGACTCTGCAAATCATCCCTTTGGCTGATTTGGCAGAGTCGGCGGCGCTCTAGAGTGAGCGCTCTTCAGCCACGACCGTGCAGTCAGAAAAAGGGATGCTTATGTTGCAGACTCGCGTTATTCCGCCAGCCGAAGGCGCCTACCAATACCCGCTGCTGATCAAGCGGCTGCTGATGTCCGGCACCCGTTACGAGAAAACCCGTGAAATCGTCTACCGGGACAAACTGCGTTACAGCTACCCAACCCTGATCGAGCGCGTGGCCAGGCTGGCGAACGTGTTGACGGCTGCCGGGGTCAAGGCCGGGGATACCGTGGCGGTGATGGACTGGGACAGCCATCGCTACCTGGAGTGCATGTTTGCCATCCCGATGATCGGCGCGGTGATCCACACCATCAACGTGCGCCTGTCGCCGGAACAGATTCTCTACACGATGAACCACGCCGAGGACCGCTTCGTGCTGGTCAACAGCGAGTTCGTCGGGCTCTACCAGGCCATCGCCGGGCAACTGACCACGGTCGAGAAAACCCTGCTGCTGACCGACGGCCCGGACCACAGTGCCGACCTGCCGAACCTGGTGGGCGAGTACGAGCAACTGCTGGCGGCGGCCAGTACCCAGTATGCTTTCGAGGACTTCGACGAAAACTCGGTGGCCACCACCTTCTATACCACCGGCACCACCGGCAACCCGAAGGGCGTGTACTTCACCCATCGGCAACTGGTGCTGCACACCATGGGCGTGTCGGTGATCATGGGCAGCATCGACAGTGTGCGCCTGCTGGGCACCGACGATGTGTACATGCCCATTACCCCGATGTTCCACGTGCATGCCTGGGGCCTGCCTTACGTGGCCACCATGCTGGGCCTCAAGCAGGTCTACCCCGGGCGCTACGATCCGGAGTTCCTGGTGGAGCTGTGGCGCAAGGAGAAGGTCACCTTCTCCCATTGCGTGCCGACCATCCTGCAAATGCTGCTCAACGCCAAGGGCGCCCTGGGCACCGATTTCGGTGGCTGGAAGATCGTCATCGGTGGCAGTGCGCTCAACCGTGCGCTGTATGAGCTGGCCAAGGCCAAGGGCATCCAGCTGACGGCGGCCTACGGCATGTCGGAAACCGGGCCGTTGGTGTCCTGCGCGCACCTCAACGAAGAGCTGCTGGCGGGGACCGAGGACGAGCGTACGTCCTACCGGATCAAGGCCGGCGTGCCCGGGCCGCTGGTGGAGGCGGCGATCGTCGATGGCGACGGCAACTTCCTGCCGGCCGATGGCGAGACCCAGGGCGAGTTGGTGCTGCGCGCGCCGTGGCTCAGCGAAGGCTACTTCAACGAGCCGCAGAAGGGCGCCGAGCTGTGGGAAGGCGGCTGGTTGCACACCGGTGACGTGGCGACCCTCGACAGCATGGGCGTGATCGACATCCGCGACCGGATCAAGGATGTGATCAAGACCGGCGGCGAGTGGGTGTCGTCCCTGGCCCTGGAAGACCTGATCAGCCGGCACACGGCGGTACGCGAAGTAGCAGTGGTGGGTATCCCCGATCCGCAGTGGGGCGAGCGCCCGTTCGCCTTGCTGGTGGTGCGCGAGGGGCAGGCGATTGGGGCGAAGGAGCTCAAGGAGCACCTCAAGCCGTTCGTCGAACTGGGGCACTTGAGCAAGTGGGCGATTCCCAGTCAAATCGCCCTTGTTACTGAAATTCCCAAGACCAGTGTCGGCAAGCTCGACAAGAAGCGCATCCGCCTCGACATCACCGAATGGCAGGCCAACAACAGCACCTTCCTTTCGACCTTGTAGACCCCTCCCGCCGTGCCCGAAAGGGCACGGTAGAGCCCACCAAGCAAGCGCTTGCCTTGTCAAATCGGAAAATTCAGCCATCCTTGCCCTGCCCGCATTTGGCGGGTTGGCGAAAGGACCGTTCCAGAGTGGTTGGTGGCTGCAAATCACACTTTAGAGGGATCAAGCCGTACCACCTGCTGGCTATAGTCCGCCCAAGGATTTTTAAGAACGGGGCAACCGCACGACATTGGGGCGATGCAACTGTGAACGACTTCGGGGCTGACTGGGCTCCGCTCGTTCAGAGCGTTTTTAAAAGTGCTCACTGCCATAACAATAAAGCACATGGAGTAGCGTCGATGACATCAGTAAACCAGTTCTGGCGCCGGGCGAAACTGCCTCTGGCTGTCAGTCTCGCCTCTACGCTCGCCGGGCCTGCCTTCGGCGTCAGTTTCAACATCGGTGAAATCGAAGGTCAGTTCGACTCTTCTCTATCGCTGGGTGCGAGTTGGTCTACCCAGAGCCCCAACAAGAATCTGATTGGTGTCAACAACGGTGGTCACGGCCTGTCCCAGACGTCCGACGATGGCCACGCTAACTTCAAGAGCGGCGAAACCTTTTCCAAGATCTTCAAGGGTATCCATGACCTTGAACTGAAATACGGCGATACCGGGGTCTTTGTCCGTGGCAAGTACTGGTATGACTTCGAACTCAAGGACGAAAGCCGCGAGTTCAAGGACATCAGCGACAGTAACCGCAAGGAAGGCGCCAAGTCCTCCGGTGGGCAGATCCTCGACGCCTTCGTCTACCACAACTACTCGATCGCCGAACAGCCAGGCTCCGTGCGCCTGGGCAAGCAGGTGGTGAGCTGGGGTGAAAGTACCTTCATCGGCGGCGGCATCAACTCGATCAACCCGATCGACGTTTCCGCTTTCCGCCGCCCTGGCGCGGAGATCAAGGAAGGCCTGATCCCGGTCAACATGTTCTACGTGTCCCAGAGCCTGACCGAGAACCTCTCGGCCGAAGCCTTCTACCAGTTGGAATGGGACCAGACCGTCGTCGATAACTGCGGCACCTTCTTCTCCCAGCCGGACATCATCGCCGACGGTTGCACCGACAACCTTCGGGTACTGAACAAGCGTTCGACCATTCCGTCCATCGCCCTGGGGCCATTGGCCGGCGCGGGCGTCGACGTCAACGAAGAGGGCGTGCTGGTACGCCGCGGTCCGGACCGCGATGCGCGGGACAGCGGGCAGTGGGGCGTGTCCTTCAAGTACATGTACGAGCCGCTCGATACCGAGTTCGGGGCGTACTTCATGAACTACCACAGCCGCGCGCCGATCTTCAGCGCCACGGGCGCACCGCAGTCGGTCTACAACCAGGTGGCGGCATTGCCTGGGCCATTCCGCGCCCTGGGCCCATTGGTGGTGGCGGGCAACTCCCAGTACTTCGTCGAGTACCCCGAGGATATCCGTCTCTATGGCCTGAGCTTCTCCACCACCCTGCCTACCGGTACCGCGTGGAGCGGTGAGATCAGCTATCGCCCGAACGCTCCGGTGCAGTTGAACTCCACCGATATCCTGTTCGCCGGCGTCCGTCCGCTGGGCGGCACCCTGGCCAATGCCTCGCTGCTCAACGGCGTGCCGGGCGAAGACCTGCATGGCTACCGCCGTAAGGAAATCACCCAGATCCAGACCACCTTCACTCACTTCTTCGACCAGGTCATGGGCGCCAGCCGCCTGACCCTGGTGGGCGAAGTCGGCCTGACCTATGTCGGCGGCCTGGAATCCAAGTCCGACGTGCGCTACGGCCGCGACCCGGTCTACGGCCCGGGCGAACTGCCGGCCACTGGTGGCCTGGACACCTGTTCGCAGATCCTCAACACCAGCACCATCAACGGTGCCGGCGCGGGAGCCGCGACCAACAACCGTAGCCGCAATTGCACCAACGAAGGGTTCACCACACCGACTTCCTGGGGTTATCGCGGTCGTGCCATCTGGGAATACAACGACGTGTTCGCCGGTGTGAACCTGAAGCCGAACGTGGCCTGGTCCCATGACGTCAGCGGTTATTCGCCGGGCCCTGGCGGCAACTTCGAGGAAGGCCGCAAGGCCATCAGCCTGGGCGTGGATGCCGAGTACCAGAACACCTACACCGCGAGCCTGGCGTACACCAACTTCTTCGATGGCAAGTACACCACCGTGGATGACCGTGACTTCGTGGCCCTCAGTTTCGGCGTGAACTTCTAAGCACTGCATTTTCAGGAAGAACCAGAATATGAAAGTAACCAAGAGTCTGTTGCAGGTCGGTGTCCTCGGGCTGTCGCTGCTGGCGACCGGGGTCATGGCCGCGGTCTCGGCTGATGAAGCGGCCAAGCTGGGGACCTCCCTGACGCCGATGGGTGCGGAAATGGCCGGTAACGCTGCCGGTACCATTCCGGCCTGGAAAGCCTTGCCGACCAACGCCGGTAGCGTGGACAGCAAGGGCTTCCTGGCTAACCCGTATGCCAGCGAGCAGCCGCAGTTCACCATCACCGCGCAGAACGTCGAGCAGTACAAGGACAAGCTGGCGCCGGGGCAGTACGCGATGTTCAAGCGCTACCCGGAATCCTTCAAGATGCCGGTCTACCCGTCCCATCGCGGTGCCACCGTGCCGGCTGACGTGTTTGCCGCGATCAAGGAAAACGCCACCAAGACCAACCTGGTCAGCGGCGGCAACGGCCTGGAAAACTTCAAGACCGCCATACCCTTCCCGATTCCGAAGAGCGGCGTGGAAGTCATCTGGAACCACATCACCCGCTATCGCGGCGGCAGCGTGACCCGCCTGGTGACCCAGGCCACGCCACAGGCCAACGGTTCGTTCAGCCTGGTGTACTTCCAGGACCAGTTCGTGTTCCGCGACAAGATGAAGGACTACGATCCGGCGAACCCGGGCAACATCCTGTTCTACTTCAAGCAGAAAGTGACCGCGCCGGCACGCCTGGCCGGTGGCGTGCTGCTGGTGCACGAAACCCTGGACCAGGTGAAGGAGCCGCGTTCGGCGTGGGTCTACAACGCCGGCCAGCGTCGTGTGCGTCGCGCCCCGCAAGTGTCCTATGACGGTCCGGGCACCGCGGCCGACGGCCTGCGTACCTCCGATAACCTCGACATGTACAACGGCGCGCCGGATCGCTACGACTGGAAGCTCGAAGGCAAGAAGGAGATGTACATCGCCTCCAACAGCTACAAGCTCGACTCGCCGCAACTGAAGTACGCCGACATCATCAAGGCCGGCCACATCAACCAGGATCTGGCGCGTTACGAGCTGCGTCGTGTCTGGCATGTGGTGGCGACCCTGAAGGAAGGTCAGCGCCACATCTACGCCAAGCGTGACTTCTACATCGACGAAGACACCTGGCAGGCTGCCGTGATCGACCACTACGACGGTCGTGGCCAGCTGTGGCGCGTGGCCGAGGCCCATGCCGAGAACTACTACGACAAGCAAGTGCCGTGGTACGCCCTGGAAACCCTCTACGACCTGCAGTCCGGCCGTTACCTGGCGCTGGGCATGAAGAACGAAGAGAAGTCGGCCTATGATTTCGGTTTCACCGCCACCACCAGCGACTTCACCCCGGCGGCCCTGCGCCAGGACGGCGTTCGGTAACCTGCAATAAAATCGAGGCGCATCCTCGATCGACGCCCCGACTGGTTCGGGGCGTTTTTTTGTCTGCGTTTTTTCTACACGACGGGCGGATGGCCCCTCTGCAGGAGCGAGCGTGCTCGCGAAAAAATCGCCCAGATAACATCGGCCGGCGATCAGTCCCGGCTGTTCCCATCGCGAGCAAGCTCGCTCCTACAGGGACGTTGGGAGGGCTGAAAAATCCGGTTGTAGTCTTTTTCTATCCATCTGTAGCAAAAATCTTCAACCGATGGCCTTTTACCGCTAGTCTGCCGACATCTGTGTTGCCGACAAGCATTTCAACAAGAGTTGGCCATGACTGATCTGTCCCGTATCCAGGGGCCTGCCGGTGCCGCCATTGCCGCACCGGAAGGGCGCTTCTACCGACCACCCTTGCCCGACGCCTACGTACTGCGGCCGCGTCTGTGCGAGCGTTTGAGTGCGGGCCTCAATGGCCGGCTACTGCTGGTCAGCGCACCGGCCGGCTTTGGCAAGAGCTCGCTGGCGGTGGAGTTTTGCCAGGGCCTGCCTGAGCATTGGCGTAGCCTGTGGCTGGGGCTCAGTCGGCGGGACAACGATCCGGGGCGTTTTCTCGAACGCCTGCTTGACGGGTTGCAACAGTACTTCCCGTCATTGGGCGGCCAGTCCCTCGGGCTGCTGAAAATGCGCCAGCGCCACCAGCCCTTTGCCTTCGAAGAATGGCTGGACGGCCTGCTCGACGAATTGGCGATCCACCTTTCCAGCGCGTCCCCATTGTTACTGGTGCTGGACGATTACCACCTGGCCCAGGGCCCGGTGCTCGACCGTTGCCTGCAGTTCTTCCTCAACCATTTGCCCGACGGCCTGTTGGTGCTGGTGACCAGCCGCCAGCGCCCGGACTGGCACCTGGCGCGCTTGCGGCTGTCTCGGCAATTGCTGGAACTGCACGAGCAGGACTTGCGCCTGACCCACGACGAATCCATGGCCCTGCTCGACCGCCACAGCAGTTCGCTGCGCGGCGAGGCGCTGGAAAGCCTGATCCTGCGCAGCGAAGGCTGGGTGGCCGGTTTGCGCTTCTGGCTGTTGGCGGCCTCGGAGGCGGGCAGCGGCGGAATCCTGCCGCAGTCGCTGAATGGCGGCGAGGGGCTGATTCGCGATTATCTGCTGGAAGAAGTCATCGATTGCCTGCCGCCCGAGGTGCAGTCGTTCCTCTACGACACAGCGCCGCAGGAGCGTTTCTGCAGCGAACTGTGCGATGCGCTGCGCGAGTCCCACGACAGCGCGGAGATCCTGCGCTACTTGCTGGCCCACCAGGTGTTCCTGGTGCCGCTGGACGAACAGGGACGCTGGTACCGTTATCACCATCTGTTTTCCGACCTGCTGCGCACCCGTCCCACGGCCAATGCGGTACTGCCGTCGGCCAGCCTGCATCTGCGGGCCTGTCGCTGGTTCAACGCCCAGGGCCTGCTGGACGAAGCGGTGGAGCAGGCATTGCGCGCCGGGCATCTGGATGTGGCGGCGAACCTGGTGCAGAACCTGTCCGAGGAGCAACTGCTGGCCGAGCAGAACGTCGGTATGTTACTGCGCTGGAAAATGGACTTGCCCGACAGCCTGCTGATCAGCACCCCGCGGCTGATCGTGCTGTACAGCTGGGCGTTGGGGCTGGCTTGCCAGCTGGATGCCGCGGAGGAGCTGGCCAGCCATCTGAGCCGTTTCCTGCCGGCGCCTTCGGCCACCGCGCAGAAGTCCATGCTGGCGCAATGGCTGGCCTTGAGCGGCATCATCGCCCGTGGGCGCGGGCATCGCGAACTGACCCTGCTGTATTGCACCGAAGCCTTGGAAACCTTGCCGCAGAAGCGTTACGGGCAGCGCTTGGTGTGCCTGTCGACCCTGTCCAACCTGGCCATCGCCGATGCCGACTTGTGGCGTGCCCGCGGGCTCAACCGCGAGTCCCTGGAACTGGCGCAGCGGGTCGGCAATCCGCTGTTCGAGGCCCTGGCCCACTACGATCGGGCCCGGGTGCTGCAAGCCCGCGGGGAGATCCTGCGGGCGCTGGACGAAGTGCGCCAGGGCTTGCAGCGCTTGTACGGGCTTTCCACGCAGCGCCTGTACGCGGTGCGCGCCCGGCTGACGCTGTATGAAGGTTATCTGCTGGTGCTGCGCAGCCAGCCGGAAGCCGGGCTGGCTCGCTTGCAGGCCGGGCTGGTCGAGGCCCGGGCCTGTCGCGATATCAGCGTGCTGATCGGCCATTGCGTGATCGCCAACCTGGAAGGGTACAGGGGGCAGTTCGCCAAGGCCTTTGCCGAACTGGCCGAGGCCGAACGCCTGATGCACATCTGGGACGTACCGCCGATCTACTACCTGGCGATGATCACCCTGGTCAAATGCGAACTCTGGCTGGCCCAGGGCCGCACCGACCTGGCGCAAGCCTGGTTGGCCCGCCTGGGGCAGACCTATACCGGCGAGCAGGCCGCCGCCGCGCCGGAATTTCATCCGCAGTTGCCGTTGCACATCGAGTTGCAACAGGCCTTGCTCGACAGCCGTCAGGGCGAGCCGGCCCTGGCCGAGCAGCGGTTGGACAAGCTGGTGGAGCACGGACGGCAGACCGGGCGCCAGATGCTCAGCGTGATGGCGTTGAATCAGAAGGTCGCATTGCTGTTGGTCCAGGGCCTCGATAGCGAAGCACGCCAGGCCTTCGCCCAGGCGTTGGAAGCCGCTGCGGGTGGGGCGGTACAGCCGTTCGAGTGGGCGCTGCGGACCCATCCGGAGTGGCTGCGCGAGCAACTTCACCACAGCCCGGCGACACCCTTGCGCCAGACCCTGCTCGAACGCCTGCCGGCTGCGGCGGTACGCGAACCGCTGGAGCAGAATTCCGGCGAGACCCTCAGTTCCCGTGAGCTGGCGGTGTTGCAGTTGATCGCCCAAGGCTGCTCCAACCAGGAAATCAGCGATCAGTTGTTCATCTCGCTGCACACCGTGAAAACCCACGCCAGCCACATCAACAGCAAGCTGGGAGTCGAGCGTCGTACCCAGGCCGTGGCCCGGGCCCAGGAATTGGGCCTGCTGGGCTAGGCGTCCTGCCGGCGAGAGTCAACGCAAGATGGCTTCTAGAGATCCGGAGCGGCGAACTCCAGGGTGACGCAGAAGTGCTGCTGTTCGGCAACGACGTCGATCTGCCAGCCCAGCCGGGCACACAGCTGGCGCATCAGCTCCAGGCCCAGGCCATAGCCGAAATCGCCGGAAGGCTCGACTTGCCGGGTGTCCCGGATGCGGTTGACGATGCGCAGTTGCGGATACTGGAAATGGATTTCGATGCTGCCGTCGTCGGCGTATTGCAGGGCATTGCGCAGGAAGTTGCCGACCACGATGCGGCACGCGGTGAGGGGCAGTCGGCAGGGATCGCTGCTGATATCGAGCAGCAGCTCGATGTCCCGGCTGCCGATCAGGTAGCGGTGTTCTTCGATCAGCTCGTTGAGCAGCCCGTTCATGTCGATGGCTTCGTCGGGCAAGGCCTCGGGGAGCTCGCGGCTCATCCACAGCAAGGTCTCGGCGATGCGCTGCATGTTCAGCACCGAGCGTTCGATACGCTGCAGGGGCAGGGGCAGGGCGCCGCCGGATTGCAGGGTCAGCAGCTCGATATTGGCCTTCAGCACCGCCAGCGGGGTGCGCAGTTCATGGCTGGTGTAGCGCAGCAAGCGGCCTTCGCGCAGGCTGGCGGCCTGTACCTGCTGCACGCTCTGGGCCAAGGCGTCGGCCAGCATGTTGAACTCCTTGAAGCTGAAGTTCGGACGCTCGCCGGACATGGCGTCCGGGTCTTTCAGGGTGGTGGACCACTGGGCGAGCCGCCCCAGCGGCCGGACCAGCCACCAGACCAGCAGGGCAATGATGATCAGCGCCGGAACGAACACCGCGAGGCTGATGAAGTTGACGCTGCGTAGCTCGCGGTCGATGTAGGCGTCGGACAGCGGCGTTTCGACCTCACCGCCTTCCTCCTGGTCATGGTCGACGTCGTACATGTACAGCGTCTTGCCGTCTGCCAGGGGCTGGGCCAGGACGGCACGGCTTTCATCGTCGTCGGCGTCACCGAACACCCGGACCGCGCCGAAAGACAGGCTGGGCGGCGTATCCAGCCGCTGGCGGATCAGCTCCGGCAGCGCTTCCTTGCCGATGACGCTGGTGTAGAAATAGTTGTGCGGTGGGGGCGTGCTCGGGTCCTTCTGGTAGTGCCTGGCGAAGTACTGGGCCTCTTCTTCCATCATGGCGCTGGCGGTATAAAGCAGGCCACGCACGCTGTATTCCGGCAGTAGCAGGCTGTAGATCACCAGCACCACGGCGATCAGCAACAGGAAGCTGCCGCTGATCACCCATTTCAGACCCAGGCCCTTACGCATAGGGCCTCAGCTGTACGCCAACGCCGGGAAGGGTGTGGATCAGCGGTTGGCTGAAGGCTTTGTCCACGGTCTTGCGCAAGCGATGCATGTGCACCTTGAGGGTGTTGCTGTCCGGCGGCTCGTCGCCCCAGATGCTGGCTTCCAGGCGTTCACGGGTGACCGGTTCGGGGCCCGCGCGCATCAGGCATTCCAGCAGGGTCCAGCAGGTGGGCGAGAGGTGTAGCTCCTGGCCGGCGCGGCTGATCTTGCGCGTGGACAGTTCCATGACCAGGTCGGCCACTTGGAGGCGGTTGGTCTGGCCGCTGCGGCGCATGCTCAAGGCACGGATCCTGGCCACCAGCTCGGCCAGCTCGAAAGGCTTGACCAGGTAGTCGTCGGCCCCGGCGGAAAAACTGGCGAGCTTGTCCGACAGGGCATCCAGCGACGTCAGCATCAGGATGGGCGTCTGGCTGCCTTGTTGGCGCAATTGTTCGCACAGCTGCTGGCCGTTGAGCCGCGGCAGCATGATGTCCAGGAGAATGACGTCGTAGTGTTGGCTCAGCGCCAGGTTGAGGCCGGTTTGACCGTTGCTCGCGTGGTCGCAGACGATGCCGCCGATCTCCAGGTATTCAATGACGGTATTGGCCAGGTCGAGGTTGTCCTCGACCAGCAGCAAATGAATATGCATGGAAACGTGCCCTCGAACCTCTGTCGCTCAGTGGGCCGAAGGATAGCGGAGTCTGGCGCTTTTCTGTCGATGTTTACCCGGCGTTAACCCGCTGCTTTCTAAGCTGGCGCTCTTGTTAATCCAGAGCGCGACACTGCTATGAACCTGTCTTCGGTGATCAAGGGAATCCTGCTGGTCCTGATTCTTTTCGGTTTGATGGCCTGCGTCCTGCCTGCCAGGACATCGTTGGTACGCCTGGGGGATGGCGGGGCCTGGGGCTGGTTTCTGATTGGGCAAAACGCCGCGCCGGCAGGGTCGGATTATGTCGCCCATGCATTCTGAGGGCACCAGCGCCGGCTATGTCGATCAACTGGTGCTGTGTCTGGTGCTGATTCTTTGCGTGTCGATTGCGCTGGGGGTCTATATCGTCCGCTTCAACGCCCGCATCGACCAGCAGCGGGAGCTTTCGCCGGTGCCTTTGCTCGAGTGCGGCAAAGGTCGCGGGGCATTGATCGTGGCCCCTCATGGCCAGCACAGCAGCAGTGACAATTGCTACCTGATCGAAGAGGATGACTAGCCTTGGTGCCCTGCCTGCGCCCGGAATGGACCGTGGGGGTTCAAGCGCAAGAAACGAAGTTCTTGCGCTTGAACCCCGGTTTACAGTGAAGGCGTACTGAGGAAAGGGCGACAAACCGCAAGGTTCCGGGCCCGGCTTCCTTGGCGGACTGAAAGGAGACCCAGCATGTCCTGCGTATTCAAATTGATGCACTCGCCCGTCGGCCAGCTGACCCTGGTTGCCCGAGGCACGAAACTCGCCGCGATTCTCTGGGAATGCGAGCGGGAAAACCGCGTGCGTCTCGGCCCCTTGCAGCAAGCCGAGGATCACCCGGTGCTGCTGGAAACCGAGCGGCAACTCAACGAGTACTTTGCCGGCCGGCGCGAACGTTTCGAGCTGGAGCTGGACTTTGTCGGCACCGAGTTCCAGCGCAAGGTCTGGCAGGCGCTGTTGACCATTCCCTTTGGCGAAACCCGCAGCTACAGCCAGATCGCCGTGCAGGTGGGCAGCCCCAAGGCGGTGCGTGCGGTGGGCGCGGCCAACGGCCGGAATCCGATCTCGATCATTGCCCCCTGCCATCGGGTGATCGGCGCCTCGGGCAGCCTCACTGGCTTTGCCGGGGGCTTGCAGGCCAAGCAGTTCCTGCTGGCGCTGGAAGGTGAGGAAACCTTGCAGTTGGCGTTCTGACAGCGAGCGGCTGTCGCTTCGGGAGGGGCGGCAGCCATCGTGGCCTGTGGATAAAGTCCTGGCGGCAAGCTGTGCGAGAATGGCCCATCGATTTTTCAGGAACACCCCATGGAAACCGCCAAGCCACGTCTTATCCGCGAAACCTTCCCCGTCGGCCCCTTGCAGTGCAACTGCACGATCATCGGCGACCCCGTCACGAAAAAAGCGATTGTCGTCGACCCGGGCGGCAATCCCGAGCTGATCATGGCGCGCCTGGAGGCCCTGGGTCTGAAGGTGGTGAGCATCATTCACACCCACGCTCACCTGGATCATTTCCTGGCCTCGGGGCAGATGAAGGAAAAGACCGGCGCGACCCTGCATCTGCACAAGGAGGATCAGTTCCTCTGGGACAACCTGGAAATGCAGTGCGGCATGTTCGGCGTGCCTTACACGCCCGTGCCGGCACCGGACCGCTGGCTGGCGGACGACGAAGAGCTGGCCTGCGGCTGCGGTGTGGCCCTGCATACGCCGGGGCATACACCGGGTTCCATGAGCTTCTGGTTCGCAGAGGCTAAGCTGCTGATTGCCGGTGACACCCTGTTCAAACGAGGGGTAGGGCGCACGGACCTGTGGGGTGGCGACCAGGCCACTATCGTGCGTTCGATCAAGCAACGCCTGTACACCCTCGACGAGGACGCTATCGTGGTGGCCGGGCATGGTCCGGACACCCGTCTGGGCGATGAAATGCGTGAGAATCCTTTCGTCAGGGCCTGACCTTTGCTGTCAGAAGTTTCACGGAATTTTTGTCATTGGCCGTGTTCCAACGCCAGCAAAGGTCTGTTGCCAACGTCCGCTGCATCACAGAATGTAAAAAGTAGGAGCTTCTCCATGTTCACCTCGCGTCGTTTGATCGTTGTCGCTACCGCTGTGGCCTTGTTGTCCGGCTGTGCTTCGCCTAACCCTTATGACAATCAGGGGCAGGCCGACGGCTCCACGGGCATGAGCAAAACTGCGAAATACGGTGGCCTGGGGGCCTTGGCCGGTGCGCTGGCCGGTGCCGCCATCGACCACAACAACCGTGGCAAGGGCGCGCTGATTGGCGCTGCGGTGGTGGGCGCTTCCGCCGCCGGCTACGGCTACTACGCCGACCAGCAGGAAAAGAAACTGCGTGCCAGCATGGCCAATACCGGGGTCGAAGTTCAGCGCCAGGGCGATCAGATCAAGCTGATCATGCCGGGCAACATCACCTTCGCCACCGACTCGGCGAACATCGCCCCAAGCTTCTATCAGCCGCTGAACAACCTGGCCAACTCCCTCAAGGAGTTCAACCAGAACCAGATCGAGATCGTCGGCTACACCGACAGCACCGGCAGCCGCCAGCACAACATGGACCTGTCCCAGCGTCGGGCCCAGAGCGTGGCGACCTACCTGACCTCGCAAGGGGTCAGCGGCGCCAACCTGTCGGCCCGTGGCGCCGGTCCGGATAACCCGATCGCCAGCAACGGCGACGTCAATGGCCGCGCGCAGAACCGTCGCGTGGAAGTGAACCTCAAGGCGATCCCCGGCCAGCAGTACCAGCAGCCTCAGGGCCAGACCTACCAGCAGTACCCGTAACCCGCCCGGCTGAACCCCAGGCATGAAAAAGCCCGCCCGATCAGTGATCGGGCGGGCTTTTTTACGGCGTCTGGAACGTGCTTACTTCTTCAGGCCGTAGTGCTCGTCGAGCATGCCAGGCGCGTTCGGCGACTTGGGCGCGTAGTCCCGTGGCGGTTCCTGGTCGCGTGGCGGCGTCAGGCGTTCCCGTGGAGCCTGCACCGAGTCGGAGTGCAGCGCGGCCAGCAGGCGTTGGCGGGTCTGCTCGTCCAGGGCCAGGCGGTTGGCGCCCTCGGCGAGATGGTCCTGCACTTCCTGATAGCTTTGAGTGAGTTTTTTCACCAGCGTAGCGGTGCTGTTGAAGTGGGTGACCACTTCGTTCTGATAGCTGTCAAAACGTTCCTGAATATCATCCAGCTGACGTTGCGTGCTGTTAGGCGCGGCATTCGGCAGCAGGCGAGCGACCAGAAATCCAATGGCGACACCCGCGATCAGGGCAAGAGTCGGCAACAACCAAACTAAGAGCGAGTGTTCCACGAGTCCTTCCTCTATAAACGGCTTTGCTTTACGTTAACGGCTCGAACCTGCGCTGTATACCGCGATTCACTCGCAATAGATTGGCACAGACAATTGGCTAGACGAGTCGACCCGATTCGAGGTCACGGAGTTCCTTCCTTGCTTATGCGTGAAACCCCCGTAGTGATTGCCGGCCCGGTCGGCCAACTGGAAGCCCTTTACCTGGAGGTCGCCGACGCCCGCGGCGTGGCGCTGATCTGCCATCCGAACCCGGTGCAGGGCGGCACCATGCTCAACAAGGTGGTCTCGACCCTGCAACGCACGGCGCGCGATGCCGGTCTGATCACGTTGCGTTTCAACTACCGTGGCGTCGGCGCCAGCGAAGGCAGCCATGACATGGGCAGCGGTGAAGTCGACGATGCCCAGGCGGCGGCCGAATGGCTGCGGGCCAAACATCCGGAACTGCCGATGACCTTGCTGGGTTTCTCTTTCGGCGGTTTCGTCGCCGCCAGCCTCGGCGGGCGCCTGGAAGCCCAGGGTGAACAGCTCAAGCACCTGTTCATGGTCGCCGCGGCCGTGATGCGTTTGCGCGATACCGACCTGCTGCCGCAGAACTGCCCGCTGACCCTGATCCAGCCGGAAACCGACGAAGTGGTCGACCCACAGTTGGTCTACGACTGGTCCGACGCGCTTGAACGCCCCCATGAGCTGCTGAAAGTGGCAGAATGCGGGCACTTTTTTCATGGCAAGCTCACCGATCTCAAGGATCTGCTGCTGCCGCGACTCTCGAATTGATTGCAGTCTGATAAGCGATTACCCATGACTACTCGTACGCGCATCCTCACCGGCATCACCACCACCGGCACACCGCACCTGGGCAACTACGCCGGCGCCATCCGCCCGGCGATCCTCGCTAGCCGCGACAGCAATGCCGACTCGTTCTACTTTCTGGCCGACTATCACGCCCTGATCAAGTGCGACGATCCGCTGCGTATCCAGCGCTCGCGCCTGGAAATCGCTGCGACCTGGCTGGCCGGTGGCCTGGATGTGGAGCGCGTGACGTTCTATCGCCAGTCGGACATCCCGGAAATCCCCGAGCTGACCTGGCTGCTGACCTGCGTGGCCGCCAAGGGCCTGCTCAACCGCGCCCACGCCTATAAGGCGTCGGTGGATAAAAACGTCGAGGCCGGCGAAGACCCGGACGCCGGTATCACCATGGGCCTGTACAGCTACCCGGTACTGATGGCCGCGGACATCCTGATGTTCAACGCGCACCAGGTGCCGGTCGGTCGCGATCAGATCCAGCACGTGGAAATGGCTCGCGACATCGGTCAGCGTTTCAACCACCTGTTCGGCCAGGGCAAGGAGTTCTTCACCCTGCCCGAAGCGCTGATCGAAGAGAGCGTCGCCACCTTGCCGGGCCTCGATGGCCGCAAGATGTCCAAGAGCTATGACAACACCATCCCGTTGTTCAGCAGCGCCAAGGACATGAAGGACGCGATCTCGCGCATCGTCACCGACTCGCGCGCGCCTGGCGAAGCCAAGGACCCGGACAGCGCCCACCTGTTCACCCTGTACCAGGCGTTCGCAACGCCGGCCCAGGCTGCCGAATTCCGCAGCGAATTGTTGCAGGGCCTGGGTTGGGGCGAGGCGAAGAACCGTCTCTTCACGCTGCTGGACAACGAACTGGGCGAGGCGCGCGAGCGTTATCACCAATTGATCGAGCGTCCTTCGGACCTGGAAGACATCCTCCAGGCCGGCGCCAAGAAAGCCCGTGCCGTGGCCACCCCGTTCCTCAATGAGTTGCGCGAAGCCGTGGGCCTGCGCTCATTCGTCAACCAGGTACAAGTGGCGGCGACCACCAAGAAGAAAGCAACCAAGGCGGCGCGTTTCGTCAGCTTCCGCGAAGACGACGGCAGCTTCCGTTTCCGCTTGCTGGCCGCCGATGGCGAGCAATTGCTGCTGTCGCGTCACTTCGCCGATGGCAAGGCCGCCGGCGTCGTGACCAAGCAGCTACAAGCCGGCCAGGCACTGGATCTGCGCAGCGAGGCCCTGAGTTTCAGCGTCTGGCTGGAAGGCGAGTGCGTGGCCGACAGCCCGGCCTTTGCCGACGCCGCCAGTCGCGACGCGGCGATCGATGCGCTGCGCCTTGCCCTGGCGCCCGCGCAGGACTAACCGCAATCTCCCGACCAAGGGCTGATTGCCATTCTCAAGGGCCGTCGCTACAGTGACGGCCCGTTTTTGTTGCCTTGCTAACGAATTATGACGCCCCTAGAACGATACCAAGCTGATCTGAAACGCCCGGAGTTCTTCCACGACGCCGCGCAGGAAACCGCCGTGCGTCATTTGCAGCGCCTGTACGACGACCTGATCGCAGCGTCGAACAACAAGCCGGGCCTGCTGGGCAAGCTGTTTGGCAAGAAAGACCAGGCGCCGGTCAAGGGCCTGTATTTCTGGGGTGGCGTGGGGCGTGGCAAGACGTATCTGGTCGATACCTTCTTTGAAGCCCTGCCGTTCAAGCAGAAGGTCCGGACTCACTTCCACCGCTTCATGAAGCGCGTGCACGAAGAGATGAAGACCCTGGGCGGCGAGAAGAACCCGCTGACCATCATCGCCAAGCGCTTCGCCGACGAGGCCCGGGTGATCTGCTTCGACGAGTTCTTCGTGTCCGATATCACCGATGCCATGATCCTCGGCACGCTGATGGAAGAGTTGTTCAAGAACGGCGTGACCCTGGTGGCCACCTCGAACATCGTGCCGGACGGTCTGTACAAGGACGGCCTGCAACGCGCGCGTTTCCTGCCGGCCATCGCGCTGATCAAGCAGCACACCGAGATCGTCAACGTCGACAGCGGCGTCGACTACCGCCTGCGTCACCTGGAGCAGGCCGAGCTGTTCCACTTCCCACTGGATGAAGTGGCTCACGAAAGCCTGCGCAAGAGCTTTCGCGCGCTGACGCCGGAATGCA
The DNA here is from genome assembly GCF_001921865.1 of Pseudomonas chlororaphis. Classification (GTDB taxonomy): domain Bacteria; phylum Pseudomonadota; class Gammaproteobacteria; order Pseudomonadales; family Pseudomonadaceae; genus Aquipseudomonas; species Aquipseudomonas chlororaphis_D. Next base: position 267,446 of record NZ_MSCT01000020.1, on the reverse strand, counting down.
CCCAGGCCGTGGAAAACGATGTGCTGATCGTCGAAAACCGCGAAATCCGTGCCCTGCGCACCTGCGACGACGTGGCCTGGTTCGACTTCCGCGAACTGTGCGACGGCCCGCGCAGCCAGAACGACTACATCGAACTGGGCAAGATCTTCCATGCCGTGCTGGTCAGTGGTGTCGAGCAGATGAGCGTCGCCACCGACGACATCGCCCGGCGCTTCATCAACATGGTCGACGAGTTCTACGACCGTAACGTCAAGCTGATCATTTCCGCCGAGGTCGAACTCAAGGACTTGTACACCGGCGGCCGCCTGACGTTCGAGTTCCAGCGTACCCTCAGCCGCCTGTTGGAAATGCAGTCCCACGAGTTTCTTTCGCGGGCGCACAAGCCTTAAGGGGCAGCCAGATAAAAAGAAGGGCCTGCATTGCAGGCCCTTTTTCATTTACGCGGCTTGTTGGTGAAACTGCTGCCGGTACTGGTTCGGCGACAGTTCGGTGTGCTGGCGGAACAGGCGGGCGAAGAAGCTCGCATCGTCGTAGCCGACCTCGTAGCTGATGGTCTTGATGCTTTTGCGCGACCCGGAGAGCAGGCCCTTGGCGGTTTCGATGCGCAGGCGTTGCAGGTAGTGCAGCGGCTTGTCGCCAGTGGCGGTCTGGAAGCGGCGCATGAAATTGCGGATGCTCATGCCGTGTTCGCGGGCCACGTCCTCGAAGCGGAACTTGTCGGCGAAGTGCTCTTCGAGCCAATGCTGGATCTGCAGGATGATCACGTCCTGATGCAGCTTCTGGCCGCCGAAGCCGATACGGCCCGGAGAATAGCTGCGCTGCACTTCATAGAGGATGTCGCGGGCCACGGCCTGGGCAACGTTGGCGCCGCAGAAGCGTTCGATCAGGTAGATATACAGGTCGCAGGCCGAGGTGGTGCCGCCGGCGCAATACAGGTTGTCGGCGTCGGTCAGGTGCTTGTCCTGGTTGAGCTGGACCTTGGGGAACCGCTCGCTGAAGGCATTGAAGAAACGCCAGTAGGTGGTGGCTTCCTTACCGTCGAGCAGCCCGGCTTCGGCGAGCCAGAACACCCCAGTGGCTTCGCCGCAGAGCACGGCGCCACGGGCATGCTGTTGGCGCAGCCAGGGCAGGATCTGCGGATAACGCTGGCAGAGCGTTTCGAAATCGTCCCAGAACGCCGGGAGGATGATCACGTCGGTATCGCCCAGGGCGCCGTCCACCGGCAGGATCACGTCGCTGAAACTGCACACTGGCTTTGCGTCGGGACTGACGAGGCGGGTTTCGAAGGCCGGGGTCAGGCCATGGCCCAGCTGCTTGCCGTAGCGCAGGCTGGCCAGGTGGAAGAAGTCCTTGGCTTGCATGAGGGTGGAGGCGAAAACGCGGTCGATCGCCAGGATGCTGACGCGCCGCAAGGGCGTGGAGGTTTGGTTAGACATAATTCAATTGTTCTTATAGGGGAAAGTGGTCACCAGACGGCTGGATCGTCTTATTTTTTGTCGGATGTGTCCAGTGTCCTGTGTTGCATGCGTGGGCTTAGGCTCTGTGGGCCAATCCCGGCCGCCAACAACGACAGGTAGTCCAATGATTCCCAGAACCTTGTTCAGCTCCGAGCACGAACTCTTTCGTGACAGCGTGCGTACCTTCCTGGAAAAGGAGGCCGTACCGTTCCATGGGCAATGGGAAAAACAGGGTTACATCGACCGTGCCCTGTGGAACAAGGCAGGCGAGGCGGGGATGCTCTGCTCCCATCTTCCCGAGGAGTACGGTGGCCTGGGAGCCGACTTTCTCTACAGTGCGGTGGTGATCGAGGAGGTGGGGCGGCTGGGCCTGACCGGTATCGGTTTTTCCCTGCATTCCGACATTGTCGCGCCCTACATCCTGCATTACGGCAGCGAGCAGTTGAAACACAAATACCTGCCGAAACTGGTGTCCGGCGAGATGGTGACGGCCATTGCCATGACCGAACCGGGCGCCGGTTCCGACCTGCAAGGGGTCAAGACCACCGCGGTGCTGGACGGTGACGAATATGTGATCAATGGCTCCAAGACCTTTATCACCAACGGCTACCTGGCCGATCTGGTGATCGTCGTGGCCAAGACCGACCCCAAGGCCGGCGCCAAGGGCACCAGCCTGTTCCTGGTGGAGGCTGGTACACCAGGCTTTTCCAAGGGCAAGCGCCTGGAAAAGGTCGGCATGAAGGCCCAGGACACGTCCGAGCTGTTTTTCCAGGATGTCCGTGTGCCCAAGGAGAACCTGCTAGGGCAGGCCGGGATGGGGTTTGCCTACCTGATGCAGGAGTTGCCGCAGGAGCGCCTGACTGTGGCGGTGGGAGGGCTGGCGTCGGCCGAGGCAGCGCTGCAGTGGACCCTGGAGTACACCCGCGAGCGCAAGGCCTTCGGTAAGTCGATCGCGGACTTCCAGAACACCCGTTTCAAGCTGGCGGAGATGGCCACCGAGATCCAGATTGGCCGGGTTTTCGTCGATCGCTGCCTGGAGCTGCATCTGCAGGGCAAGCTCGACGTACCGACCGCCGCGATGGCCAAGTATTGGGGTACCGACTTGCAGTGCAAGGTGCTCGACGAGTGCGTGCAGTTGCACGGCGGCTACGGCTATATGTGGGAATACCCGGTGGCCCGGGCCTGGGCGGATGCGCGGGTGCAGCGCATCTATGCCGGGACCAACGAGATCATGAAGGAAATCATCGCGCGGTCTCTCTAGCGCATGGCTGCTTCCTGTAGGAGCGAGCTTGTTCGCGATCAGCGCCCGCGACGCGGACATCGCGAGCAAGTTCGCTCCTACCAATGAAGTACCTTACGGCGCTGGGTTCGGGTGGTCCTTGTGAATCGCCTCGATCCCTGCCAGCACTTCGTCTGACAACTTCAGCTCGAAACTGGCGATGTTGCTGTCCAGTTGCTCGAGGGTGGTCGCGCCGATGATATTGCTGGTGACGAATGGCTGCCGGGTGACGAACGCCAACGCCATTTGCGCCGGGTCCAGGCCATGTTCGCGGGCTAGGGCCACATAACGGCTACAGGCTGCTTCCGATTGCGGGTTGAAGTAACGGCTGAAGCGGCTGTACAGGCTCAGACGACCTTTGGCCGGACGTGCGCCGCCTTCGTACTTGCCGGAGAGAAAGCCGAAGGCCAGGGGCGAGTAGGCCAGCAGTCCGCATTGTTCGCGAATGGCGATTTCCGCCAGGCCCACCTCGAAACTGCGGTTGAGCAGGTTGTAGGGGTTCTGGATCGATACTGCCCGTGGCCAGCCGCGGCTTTCGGCCAGGGCCAGGAACTTCATGGTGCCCCATGGGGTTTCGTTGGACAGGCCGATATGGCGGATCTTGCCGGCCTTGACCTGCTCGTCCAGGGCTTCGAGGGTTTCCTCCAGTGGGGTGAAGTCCTCTTCCTTGTGCTTGTAGCCCAGTTGACCGAAGAAGTTGGTGCTGCGCTCCGGCCAATGCAACTGGTAGAGGTCGATCCAGTCGGTCTGCAGGCGCTTGAGGCTGGCGTCCACGGCTTCGACTATGTGCTTGCGGTTGTGCTTGAGCTGTTTGTCGCGAATGTAGTCGATGGTGTTGCCGGGGCCGGCGATCTTGCTCGCCAGGATCCAGTCGGCGCGATCACCGCGGGCCTTGAACCAATTACCGATGTAGCGCTCGGTGGTGGCATAGGTTTCGGCTTTTGGCGGCACAGGATACATCTCGGCGGTGTCGATGAAATTGATCCCGGCCGCCTTGGCTCGTTCGATCTGGGCGAAGGCCTCGGACTCGCTGTTCTGCTCGCCCCAGGTCATGGTTCCCAGGCAGATTGCACTCACGTTCAGGTCGGTCCGGCCTAGCTGGCGATAGTCCATCGGGTGCTCCTTCGGCAAAACAATCATAAAAGCAGGTTGAATTTTTTTTCGCAATCTGCATAATTCCGCAGCTCTTTCTGCAGTGGAAGTGATGCGCCGCCTGCCGAAGAATCTTGCCGTATAACGGACGCGCTGACCCGAGCCCCCGATAGCGTCTGTATCCGGCTGCCTTTGACTTGTCAAAGTACGCACTATTCAGTAAGATCCGCCGTCTAATTTACAGGCGGCCCCTGAGGCTATAAAGAATGAAAACTTTTACTGCTAAACCGGAAACAGTTAAGCGCGACTGGTTTGTCGTCGACGCTGCTGGTCAGACCCTGGGTCGTCTGGCCACCGAAATCGCGAGCCGTCTGCGTGGCAAGCACAAGCCTGAGTACACACCTCACGTCGACACCGGCGACTACATCGTCGTGATCAACGCTGAGCAAGTACGTGTTACTGGCGCTAAGACCACTGACAAAATGTACTACTCCCACTCCGGTTTCCCGGGCGGCATCAAGTCGATCAACTTTGAAAAGCTGATCGCCAAGGCCCCTGAGCGCGTGATCGAGACCGCGGTAAAAGGCATGCTGCCTAAGAACCCGCTGGGTCGCGACATGTACCGTAAGCTGAAAGTCTATGCGGGCGCTGCTCACCCTCATACTGCTCAGCAGCCCCAAGAACTGAAGATTTAACGGAATAGTTCATTATGTCGGCGACTCAAAATTACGGCACTGGCCGTCGCAAGACTGCAACCGCACGCGTTTTCCTGCGTCCGGGCACTGGCAACATCTCCATCAACAATCGCTCCCTGGATAACTTCTTCGGCCGCGAAACTGCCCGCATGGTAGTTCGTCAGCCGCTGGAACTGACCGAGACCGTCGAGAAGTTCGACATCTACGTCACCGTTATCGGTGGTGGTGTGAGTGGCCAGGCTGGCGCAATCCGCCACGGCATCACTCGTGCTCTGATGGACTACGACGAAACTCTGCGCAGCGCTCTGCGTAAAGCTGGCTTCGTAACCCGCGACGCCCGTGAAGTTGAACGTAAGAAAGTCGGTCTGCGTAAAGCGCGTAAGCGTCCGCAGTACTCGAAGCGTTAATTCGCTTTCGCGTTCAAAAGAACGCCCAGCCTCCTTATGGAGCTGGGCGTTTTTTTATGGGCGACTATTTTGTAGTGTGACAACTTGCCACATCCGCAGAGCCCCTATACTACAGGGCCTGGAGCCGGGCCAGGTTGGTAATTACCTTGTCAGAGTAGGGGCTTTTCATTACCATTCGGCAAAATTTTTATAAGTTCAGATTTTTACTTAGTAGATGCCTGATTTAACAGGCCACAAAGCTGATGGGAGAGGACTGAATGAGCAATGACGGCGTGAATGCAGGCCGGCGTCGCTTCCTTGTAGCAGCTACATCCGTGGTGGGTGCTGCAGGAGCGGTGGGGGCTGCGGTCCCGTTCGTGGGGTCATGGTTTCCCAGTGCCAAGGCGAAAGCCGCAGGTGCACCGGTGAAAGTGAATATCAGCAAGATCGACCCAGGCCAGCAGATGATTGCTGAGTGGCGCGGTCAGCCGGTATTTATCGTCCGCCGCACGCAGGAGATCCTGGGGAATCTCAAGAAAATCGAGGGTCAGCTGTCCGACCCAGACTCCAAGAACTCTGTTCAACCAACCTACGTCGACCCGGAAGTGCGTTCGATCAAGCCAGAGATCCTGCTGCTGATCGGTATCTGCACCCACCTGGGTTGTTCGCCGACCTTCCGCCCTGAAGTGGCGCCTGCGGATCTGGGCAAGGATTGGGTAGGTGGCTATTTCTGCCCTTGCCACGGTTCCCACTACGATCTGGCTGGCCGCGTCTACAAGTCGCAACCCGCGCCTTTGAACCTGCCAGTACCCCCGCATTCCTATGAGTCGGACGACCTTATTGTCATCGGCGTCGATACGGAGAAAGCGTGATGAGCAAGTTCATGGATTGGGTCGATGCGCGCTTCCCCGCGACCAAGATGTGGGAAGACCATCTCAGCAAGTATTACGCCCCGAAGAACTTCAACTTCTTCTACTTCTTTGGTTCCCTGGCTCTGCTGGTTCTGGTTAACCAGATCGTCACCGGTGTCTGGCTGACCATGAGCTACACCCCGTCGGCGGAGGAGGCTTTTGCTTCCGTCGAATACATCATGCGCGACGTTGAGTACGGCTCGATCCTGCGTCTGCTGCACTCCACCGGCGCTTCTGCGTTCTTCATCGTGGTCTACCTGCATATGTTCCGTGGCCTGCTCTACGGTTCGTACCAGAAGCCGCGTGAGCTGGTATGGCTGTTCGGCATGCTGATCTACCTGGCGCTGATGGCCGAAGCGTTCATGGGGTACCTGCTGCCTTGGGGGCAAATGTCCTACTGGGGCGCGCAGGTGATCATCTCGCTGTTCGGTGCGATCCCTGTCATCGGTAACGACCTGACCCAGTGGATTCGCGGCGACTACCTGATTTCCGGGATCACCCTGAACCGCTTCTTCGCCTTGCACGTAGTGGCCCTGCCGATTGTGATTCTCGGCCTGGTGGTGCTGCACATTCTGGCGCTGCACGAAGTCGGTTCGAACAACCCGGACGGCGTGGACATCAAGAAGCACAAGGATGAAAACGGCATACCGCTGGATGGCATTGCTTTCCATCCGTATTACACCGTGAAGGATATCGTCGGTGTGGTGGTGTTCCTGTTCATCTTCTGTTCGATCGTGTTCTTCTTCCCGGAAATGGGTGGTTATTTCCTCGAGAAACCGAACTTTGAACAAGCCAACCCGTTCAAGACGCCTGAGCATATTGCCCCGGTCTGGTACTTCACTCCGTTCTACGCGATTTTGCGCGCGGTTCCGGACAAGCTGCTGGGTGTGATCGCGATGGGCGCGGCAATCGCCGTGCTGTTCGTGCTGCCATGGCTGGACCGCAGCCCGGTTAAATCCATGCGCTACAAGGGCTGGCTGAGCAAGATCTGGCTGGTGGTGTTCTGCATCTCGTTCGTGATCCTGGGGATCCTGGGCGTGCTGGCACCGACTCCGGGCCGTACATTGCTGTCGCAGGTATGTACCTTCCTGTACTTCGCCTACTTCATTCTGATGCCGTTCTACACCAGGCTCGAGAAGACCAAACCGGTTCCGGAAAGGGTGACTGGCTGATGAAAAAGCTATTTGCTGTACTGATTCTTGCTGCTATGCCTGTACTGTCCTTTGCGGCCGAACACGGTGGCCCCGAGCTGGAAAAAGTCGACATCGACGTCTCCGACAAGGCCGCCATGCAAGATGGTGCGCGGACATTCGCCAACTACTGCATGGGTTGCCACAGTGCCAAGTTCCAGCGTTACGAGCGTGTCGCCGACGATCTGGGGATCCCTCACGATCTGATGCTGAGCAAGCTGGTATTCACTGGCGCGAAGATCGGCGACCACATGAACATCGGCATGCAGCCGGCTGACGCCAAGGCCTGGTTCGGCGCGGCTCCGCCCGACCTGACCCTGGTCGCCCGTGTGCGTGGCACCGACTGGCTCTATGGCTATCTGCACTCCTTCTATGAAGATCCGGCGCGCCCTTGGGGCGTGAACAACAAGGTCTTCCCGAACGTCGGCATGCCTAACGTTCTGGTTGGCCTGCAGGGTCGCCAGGTGGTGGGCTGCAAGCAGGTGCAGATCGTCGAGGACGGCAAGAAGCAATACGATCCGTTGACCGGAACTCCTCTGACTCACGAAGCCTGCGATCAGTTGACCGTGCTGCCAAAAACCGGTGCGCTCAACGAAGAGCAGTTCGATGAGAAGGTCAAGAACCTGGTGACTTTCCTGGCTTACTCGGCCAACCCGGTCAAGCTGGAGCATCAACGGATCGGCACCTATGTGTTACTGTATCTGGCCTTCTTCTTCGTGTTCGCCTATCTGCTCAAGCGCGAATACTGGAAAGACGTTCATTGATAAAGCTGTAATTCATTGCTGTTAATCGTGCGCGCCCAAGGGCGTCTCTGAAGGTGTAACGAGTCCGGTTCATCCGGGCGTTACGAGAGGCGCCCTCTGGGCGCGCTCGTTTTTCTGCTTCCGATAATTTCAACAAGCGAGGAGGACCGCCATGGGCGTGACCAATCGGTTGGCCTGTTACTCCGACCCCGCCGACCACTATTCCCACCGGGTACGTATCGTGCTCGCAGAGAAGGGTGTCAGCGCCGAGATCATCAGTGTGGAGGCGGGGCGTCAACCGCCGAAGCTGATCGAAGTGAACCCTTACGGCAGTTTGCCCACCCTGGTCGATCGCGACCTGGCGTTGTGGGAGTCGACTGTGGTGATGGAATACCTGGATGAGCGTTACCCGCACCCGCCCTTACTGCCGGTTTATCCTGTGGCGCGTGCCAACAGCCGTCTGCTGATCCATCGGATTCAGCGCGACTGGTGTGGGCTGGTGGACCAGATCCTGGATTCCCGGACCAAGGAGGCCGCTCGTGCCCAGGCTCGAAAAGAGTTGCGCGAGAGCCTGACCGGGGTTTCGCCGCTGTTCGCGGAGAAGCCGTTTTTCCTCAGTGAGGAACAAAGTCTGGTGGATTGCTGCCTATTGCCAATACTCTGGAGATTACCGATTCTGGGTATTGAATTGCCACGGCAAGCCAAGCCGTTGCTTGATTATATGGAGCGCCAGTTCGCCCGTGAGACGTTCCAGGCAAGCCTGTCTGGCGTCGAACGCGACATGCGCTAAGGCTTAAGGAGCCGCTATGAACTCCAGTCGACCTTATCTGGTCCGCGCGCTCTATGAGTGGATTGTGGACAACGATTGCACCCCGCATATGCTGGTTAATTCCGAATATCCGGCGGTACAGGTGCCTCAGGGTTTTGCCAGTGATGGGCAGATCGTCCTGAATATTTCGCCGAGTGCCGTGCGCCACCTGCACATGGACAATGAAGTGGTGACCTTCGAGGGGCGCTTCGGTGGCGTTCCCCATAGCCTGTACGTTCCTGTGCCGGCCATTCTGGGCATTTACGCTCGGGAGAATGGCCAAGGCATGGTGTTCGATCTGGAGTCGCCCGTGGATGACGAGGACGATGCGATCGAGGTGGACGATGATGTTCCGCCGCCGGACAGCGAGCCGCCGCGTCCAAGTGGCCGACCCAGCCTCAAAGTCGTGAAGTAATAAAAAAGGCGATCCATCCGGATCGCCTTTTTCATGTCTGGCTATCGGCCGGGATCAGTCGATGTATTCGAATACCTTGACGATTTTCTGTACCCCGGAAACGCTCTGTACCACATCGCTGGCGCGGGTGGCTTCCTGTCGGGTTACCAGGCCCATCAGATAGACGATACCGTTCTCGGTAATGATCTTGATACGCGAGTCCGGGACGTTGCTGTTGGTCAGCATCTGGGTCTTGATCTTGGTCGTCAGCAAGGCATCGTTGCTGATTGCCAGCAAAGTGATGGGTTGCATGATTTGCAGTTCATTATGCACTTTCTTTACGCGCTGTACGTTGCTGGCAGCTTGTTCGGCTGCGGCCTTGAGGTCTTCGCGCGGGGTTTGCCCAACGAGCAATACCACGCCGTTGAAGCTGGTCACGCCCACGCGCGAAGAGCCGTTGTCCAGGTCCGGGCTGGCTTTGGCAACGTTGACTTCAACCTTGGTCTTGATCAGCGAGTCATCGATCTTGCTGCCGAAGGTACGGGTGCCGCGGTCGTCTTCGATCGGGCTTTCGCGGGTGGCGGTAATCACCGAGCTGCAACCGCTGATGCTCAAGACTAGGGTCAGGGCCAGTAGGCCAAGGCGATTAGGGGTCATTCTTCACTCCCGAACAGTTGGCTGTCGATCAAGTCGCAGAGGCAGTGGATCGCCAGCAGGTGGACTTCTTGAATGCGTGCGGTGACGTGGGCGGGGACGCGAATCTCGACGTCTTCCGGCAAGAGCAGCGAAGCCATGCCGCCGCCGTCGCGCCCGGTCAAGGCTACGACAATCATTTCGCGATCATGTGCGGCCTGGATCGCTTGAATGATGTTCGCCGAATTGCCGCTGGTGGAAATGGCCAGCAAGACATCGCCGGGCTGGCCCAGGGCGCGAATCTGTTTGGAAAAGACTTCGTTGTAGCTGTAATCGTTGGCGATCGAGGTGATCGTCGAGCTGTCGGTGGTCAGTGCGATGGCTGGCAGGCTCGGGCGCTCACGTTCGAAGCGGTTGAGCAGCTCGGAAGAGAAGTGCTGGGCGTCGCCGGCCGAGCCGCCGTTGCCGCAGGACAACATTTTCCCTTCGTTGAGCAGTGCGTTGACCATGACTTGGCTGGCTTGCTCGATGTGCGGTGCAAGTACGTCCATCGCCTGCTGCTTGGTGTCGATACTGGCCTGAAAAAGCTGGCGAATTCGGGATTGCATGTCCATCTGTGTGACCTTAAGTAGCGCGGCTTTCTGGCACGTGAGAGTGCTGCCCGCAAAGCAAAGAGCAAAAATGTTGAGTGAAAATGTCCGGCTCGGCCCGAGAGCGTCGATCAGCTGTCAAAGGCATTCCGTAGCCAGTTCAAATGAGTTGTCGTGCCTGGGGCGCCGTCTATGGCGACCACATCGAAGCGGCAGGGGTGGTTGGACCAGCGCGATTCGCGCTGCAGGAAAAGCTGTGCGGCGAGTATCAGTTTCTGACGCTTGCGTGCGTCGATGCTGCCCAGTGCGCCACCCCATTGCGTGTGTTGTCTGTAGCGGACTTCGACGAATACTACTGTATCGCCGTCAAGCATGACCAGATCAAGCTCGCCGCCTTTGCACAACCAGTTCTGCGCCAGCAGGCGCAACCCCTGTTGTTCAAGATGCCGAAGCGCGTGGGCTTCGGCATCCTGGCCGCTTTGCTGGCGAGATCTCTGTGGCATTAACGCGGCGTGTCGGGCAGGCGAGTGACCTGGCCGCTGACGAACTCGGCCCACGGCAGCTGGCGTTGTACGCGTTGGCTGGGGCTCATGCTCAGGCTGCCCGACAGACCTTCGATACGGCTATCCGGCAGGGCCTTGAGTTGTCCCAGGCTCGGTGCCAGGCGGTAGGCATCGGCGCCCATTGCATACAGTCGGCCCAGGCTGCCGCCGGCTTGTGGCCATTGTGCCGCGACCTGTTTGCGCAGTGGGTCGTTGGCGTCCAGTAGCCAGGGTGTTTCGCAGAAGCGTACGCCGTTCATATCGTTGTACTGATTCTGGTCGCCGCTGGCGCTGAATACGTGGGAGGTGGCGTAGACCGGTACATCGCCGGCGTATTGGAAATTCAGGGTCGGCTTGATCTGTTGCGCCTGTTGCGGAGTGGAGGCCAGGAAGATGAATTCGATGTCCTGGCGACGCGAAGGCTGTGCGGCTACTTGAGTTCCGGCGGCATTTTGCAGGCTCTTGGCGCGGGCCTCGCTCTGGCGCAGTTGGAACAGATCGGCGATCTGCTGGGCCAGGGCGACCGGCTGATCGACGCGTTCGATACCGACCACGCTGCCACCGTTGGTTTCCCAGTCCTGACGGAACGCCTTGAGCACGCGGTCGCCCCATTCGCCGCGGGGTACCAGGACGGCGGCGCGGTGCAGGCCATCGGCACGGGCGCGGCGCGAGACTTCGCGCGCTTCGTCTTCGGCGGCCAAGCCGAACTGGAACAGTTGTGCGGGGCCTTGTTCGCCTTCGCTGTAGTTCAGGGCCAGGGTGGTGATGGGCAGTTGCGGGCGAGCGGCGAGCTGTTTGACCAGCGGCTTTTCCAACGGCCCGACGACCAGTTGCACGCCATCGGCCTGGGCCTTGCGATAGAAGTCGTCCAGCGAGGTCAGGCGCGAGCTGTCGTAGAACTCGATGCTTGGTGCTTTCTGTCCGGCTTGCTGGGCCTGGTAGTGCGCGGCCATGAAGCCGTCGCGCAGTGCCTTGGAAACCGCGGCCAGCGGGCCGTCTTGCGGCAGCAACAGGGCAATCTTCGACAACGGCTGGCTGGCCAGCTCCTTGAGCTTGGTCAGCGGCAGCGGCAATTGAATGGCGGCCGGATGTTTAGGGTTTTGCGCGCGCCAGTTGTCGATCGCGGCCTGCTGCTGTTCCAGGGTGCCGGCCGTCTTTACCGCCAAGGCCAGGCTCATCCAGCCGCCCAAGTCATCGTTGCTGACAGCCTGCAGTTGGTCAGTGGGCAAGCTGGCAATCAATGCCCAGATGGCTTCGTGGTTCTTGCTGGCGGCATCGCCCTTGAGCAGCGGGGCAATGAAAATGCGTTCCCGCGCTGCGGCAAGCGCCTGGCCGTCAGCCTCAAGTGCGCGAGCATGAACGGTGCCGGTGCGAATCTGCTGGTCTTCCGGCAGTTCGCTCAGGCGTTGCAGGCTCGGGTGGCTCAGGGCTGTGAGGGCGGCCTTGGGCTGGTTGCGGCTCATGGCCAGTTCCGCTGCCAGGGTGCTGGCGAAGACCTGTTGGCCGGGCTTGAGTTGTTCCATCGGCACTTGTTGCAGGATTTGTGCGGCCTGGCCGGGGTTGCCCTGGCGATAGGCCAAGTCGGCGGCGCTCAAGCGCAGCAGCGCGGCCTTGTCGGGCGTTTTGCTGTTAGCGGCCTGCTCGAGCAGTTGCTCGATACTGGCATCCGGGGTCCGTGGAAGTTCGCCAAGGCTGGAGGAGGGCGAGCTGGCGCAGGCCGCCAGAAGGACGGCGAGGCAGAGGGCAGAGAACAGCCGCAGGCAAGCGATCATGTAAGTGTTCCTGATACTCGATCAAATTAACGTGGAATTGTACCCAAGCACTGGCCGGGGCGCGATGTTACTGGCAATAAAGCCTCTATTTTAGGTCGTGCAAATGTTGCGGCGCTTCGCAGCGGCAGGCGATGTCATGGGCGCAAAGGGCCTGCGACACGCATTCCCAAGGCTTCTACGCGCTACAATGTGGCTTTTACCGATCAAGAGGTGTGCGCTTTGACTGCTCCAGGTCCTTTGAATTCCGCTGCTGGCTCGCTTTATGTGGTGGCGACGCCCATCGGCAACCTGGACGACATCAGCGCCCGGGCCTTGAAGATTTTGCGAGAGGTGGCCCTGGTCGCGGCCGAAGACACGCGCCACTCGCAGCGCCTGATGCAACACTTCGGGATTTCCACGCCGCTGGCCGCCTGCCATGAACATAACGAACGGGATGAAGGTAGTCGCTTTCTGACGCGCTTGTTGGCGGGGGACGATGTGGCGCTGATTTCCGATGCGGGCACGCCGCTGATCTCTGATCCGGGTTACCACTTGGTGCGTCAGGCTCGGGCTGCGGGCATCAGTGTCGTTCCGGTTCCGGGGGCTTGTGCATTGATCGCTGCCTTGTCGGCGGCGGGACTGCCTTCCGACCGTTTCATTTTCGAAGGGTTTCTGCCAGCCAAGACAGTGGGGCGCCGCGGGCGTCTTGAGCTGTTGAGGGAAGAGCCGCGTACGCTGATTTTCTATGAGGCCCCGCATCGGATTCTTGAGTGTCTGCAGGATATGGAACAGGTGTTCGGTGGAGAGCGTCCGGCATTGCTGGCCCGGGAGTTGACCAAGACCTTTGAAACCCTCAAGGGGCTGCCGCTTGCCGAGTTGCGAGCTTTCGTCGAGGCGGACAGCAATCAGCAGCGTGGCGAATGCGTGGTGTTGGTGGCCGGTTGGTCGGCGCTGGAAAGCGACGAGGCGGTGAGTGGCGAGGCGATACGAGTTCTCGATCTGCTGCTCAAGGAGATGCCGCTCAAGCGGGCCGCGGCGTTGGCGGCGGAAATTACCGGCGTGCGCAAGAATGTTCTCTATCAGGTGGCGCTGGATAAACAGAAAGGTGAGTAAAGCTGTTTGGTGGAGTGGCAAAAGGCTTTTAGCGCTTGTTCTTCCGCCGCTCTGCCGTTAACCTGCGCGGCGGAGAGTCGATTGGACAGTCGCTGCCCTCTATGAAAATTAGAGGGGGGAGGAAAGTCCGGGCTCCATAGGGCGGAGTGCCAGGTAATGCCTGGGAGGCGTGAGCCTACGGAAAGTGCCACAGAAAATAACCGCCTAAGCACTTCGGTGCCGGTAAGGGTGAAAAGGTGCGGTAAGAGCGCACCGCACGTCTGGCAACAGTTCGTGGCTAGGTAAACCCCACTCGGAGCAAGACCAAATAGGGTTCCAAGGCGTGGCCCGCGCTGGAACCGGGTAGGTTGCTAAAGACGTCCAGCGATGGCCGTCGTAGAGGAATGACTGTCCTCGACAGAACCCGGCTTACAGATCGACTCTCCACCTTTTCCCTCCCTGCTTGAATCAATAGCAGAAGCGCATTTGTAATACCGAAAAGATCTTACTCTTAACAAATTACTTTAACTTCACGATACAGCTTCTTGAGCTGATTGAAGTTATTGCGTCAAATCCTTTGCCAAATTCCCGTTGCCCCTCCTTTTAGTCTCCTAAATCTCCGTTCTATAAGGCTTTTCCGTCGATCCGTGCCTTGACGGTGTGGTGGGCGCATTCCTATAGTGTGCGCAAGTGGCGGAAAGTGGCATGAAGTGGGTTTTTTTGACGTAAAACGCTAGAATTTGGAGAAACGCTGACGTGTTTCGCGGAGCTAACGCTATCAGTCTCGACGCAAAGGGCCGTCTCGCTATGCCGAGCCGGTACCGTGACGAGCTCGATTCGCGTAGTTCCGGGCAACTTATCGTCACCATCGATGCCGTTGATCCATGTTTGTGCGTTTACCCCCTCGACGAGTGGGAGATTATTGAAACCAAACTGCGTGCCCTGCCTTCGCTGCGTGAAGAAAACCGTCGCTTGCAGCGTTTGCTCATTGGTAATGCTGTCGACCTCGAACTCGATGGCAGTGGCCGTTTTCTGGTTCCGCCGCGTTTGCGCGAATACGCCAAGTTGGATAAGCGCGCAATGCTGGTAGGCCAACTGAACAAGTTCCAATTGTGGGACGAGGATGCCTGGAATGCAGTTTCTGCAGCGGACCTGGCAGCTATTCAACAACCGGGCGCCATGCCCGATGAACTGCGTGATTTGATCCTGTGACTATTGATAGCGGCTTTAACCACATCACCGTACTGCTTGACGAAGCCGTCGAGGCTCTCGCCGTACGTCCTGATGGCTGCTATCTGGATGGCACCTTCGGTCGCGGCGGTCATAGTCGTCTGATCCTCAGCAAGCTTGGGCCGGACGGTCGGCTGCTCGGATTCGACAAAGATCCTCAAGCGATTGCCACCGGGCAAGCGCTAGCGGCCGAAGACGGCCGCTTTGTCGTTGTGCAGCGCAGTTTTGCCGAGCTGGGTTCGGAAGTGGCCGAGCGTGCTCTGGACGGCAAGGTCAGCGGCGTACTCCTCGACCTCGGCGTGTCGTCCCCGCAGCTCGACGACCCTGAGCGCGGCTTCAGCTTTCTCAACGACGGCCCCCTGGATATGCGTATGGACCCGTCCCGCGGTATCAGCGCGGCGGAGTTCGTCAATACTGCGCCGGTGGAAGAAATCGCCCGGGTATTCAAGGAATATGGCGAAGAGCGTTTTTCCGGCCGCATGGCCCGCGCCGTTGCCGAGCGTCGCGACATCAAGCCGTTCGAGCGCACCGCCGATCTGGCTGAAGTCCTGAAAGTCGCCAACCCAGCATGGGAAAAAGGTAAGAACCCGGCTACCCGTGCCTTCCAGGGTTTGCGCATTCACGTCAACAACGAACTGGGCGATCTGGAAGCGGGCCTGGACGCCGCGTTGGAAAGCCTGGAAATCGGCGGTCGCTTGGTGGTCATCAGCTTCCACTCCCTGGAAGACCGCATCGTCAAGCTGTTCATGCGCAAGCTGGTGAAGGGCGAGGCGGATAACCTGCCTCGCAACCTGCCTGTGCGCCACGTGGCCTTCGAGCCGAAAATCAAAGTCCATGGCAAAGCGCAGACGGCCTCCGATGCCGAACTCAAAGCCAACCCACGTGCCCGCAGTGCTGTCATGCGTGTTGCGGAGAAGTTGCGGTGAGCAAGCTTTTCGCCAAGCCACTTCCAGGCGGAAGCTTTTTCATGCTTCTGCTGTTTATAGGCGTCCTGGTGTCCGCGATTGCGGTGTCCTATAGCGCCCACTGGAACCGTCAGCTGCTCAATACGCTGTACGGTGAGCTGAGTGTGCGCGACAAGGCTCAGGCTGAATGGGGGCGGTTGATTCTCGAGCAGAGTACCTGGACCGCCCATAGCCGAATCGAAGTGCTGGCCACCGAGCAGCTGAAAATGCGTATTCCCGGCGCGGCGGAAGTCCGGATGGTGGCGCCATGATGAAGCTTGAAGGCGCACTCTTTCCCTGGCGGTTCCGCCTGGTGCTGGGGCTGCTCGGCGTCATGGTGGCGGCTATTGCCTGGCGTATCATCGATCTGCAAGTAGTCGATCGCGACTTCCTCAAGGGGCAGGGCGATGCGCGCAGCGTTCGGCATATACCGATCCCGGCACACCGTGGCTTGATTACCGACCGTAATGGCGAGCCGCTGGCGGTCAGTACGCCAGTGACCACCTTGTGGGCCAACGCCAAGGAAATGCAGCTGGCCAAGGACAAGTGGCCGGCGTTGGCTGCTGCCCTGGGGCAAGACCCCAAGGCGCTGGCCGAGCGCCTCGAAGCGCAAGCCAATAAAGAGTTCATCTATCTGGTGCGTGGCTTGACGCCGGAGCAAGGGCAGCAGGTTCTCGATCTCAAGGTGCCGGGCGTTTATGGCATCGAAGAGTTCCGGCGTTTTTACCCGGCCGGTGAAGTGACCGCGCACATGGTCGGTTTTACCGACATCGACGACCGCGGCCGCGAAGGTGTCGAGTTGGCCTATGACGAGTGGTTGGCCGGGGTCGCCGGCAAGCGCCAGGTCATCAAGGACCGGCGCGGCAGACTGATCAAGGATGTCCAGGTGACCAAGAACGCCAAGGCCGGCAAGCCCTTGGCGTTGTCGATTGACCTGCGCCTGCAATATCTGGCCAACCGCGAGTTGCGTAACGCCATTGTCGAGAACGGCGCCAAGGCCGGCAGCCTGGTCATCATGGACGTGAAGACTGGCGAGATCCTGGCGATGGTCAACCAGCCGACCTACAACCCGAACAACCGTCGCAACCTGCAACCGGCGATGATGCGCAACCGCGCCATGATCGACGTATTCGAGCCGGGTTCGACCATGAAAGCCATCTCCATGAGCGCGGCGCTGGAAACCGGTCGCTGGAAACCGAGCGATACCGTCGAGGTTTATCCGGGCACGTTGCAGATCGGCAAATACACCATTCGCGACGTATCCAAGAGCGAAGGCGCAGTACTCGACCTGACCGGAATTCTGATCAATTCCAGTAACGTCGGCATGAGCAAGATCGCCTTCGATATCGGCGGCGAAGCCATCTTCCGCCTGGCCCAGAAGATCGGTCTTGGCCAGGACACCGGCCTGGGCTTCCCGGGCGAGCGGGTCGGCAACCTGCCGAACTATCGCGAGTGGCGCAAGGCTGAAACGGCCACGCTGTCTTACGGCTATGGCATTTCGGTAACGGCGATCCAGTTGGTTCACGCGTTCTCGGCGCTGGCCAATAACGGTCGTATCGCGCCGCTGACACTGATCAAAACCGACAAGACGCCGGAGACCACCCAGGTGATTCCGGAAAAGGTCGCCAAGACCATGCAAGGCATGCTGCAGCAGGTGATCGAGGCTCCGCGCGGCGTATTCCGTGCCCAGGTGCCGGCTTATCACGTGGCCGGCAAGAGTGGTACCGCGCGCAAGACGTCGGTGGGTACCAAGGGTTATGCCGAAAACTCCTACCGTTCGCTGTTCGCCGGTTTCGGGCCGATGAGCGATCCGCGCTACGCCATCGTCGTGGTGATCGACGAGCCGAGCAAGGCCGGTTATTTCGGTGGCCTGGTCTCGGCTCCGGTGTTCAGCAAAGTGATGTCCGGCACCCTGCGACTGATGAATATCTCGCCGGACAACCTGCCGCCGACCCAACAAGCCAACGCGGCGCCAGCTAAAGGAGGGCGCGGCTGATGTCTCTTAGCCTGAACAAGATTTTCGCCCACGCTGGCCGCGATCTGCTGATTCGCGAGTTGGCCCTGGACAGCCGCAATGTGCGTGCGGGCGATCTGTTTCTCGCGGTTCCCGGCGGCAAGTTCGACGGGCGTGCGCACATCGCCGATGCCTTGCAGCGCGGGGCGGCCGCCGTGGCTTATGAAGTCGAGGGCGCTACCGTCCTGCCGATCACCGATGTGCCGCTGATTCCGGTCAAAGGCCTGGCGGCGCAGTTGTCGGATATCGCCGGGCGTTTTTATGGCGACCCTAGCCGCAGCCTCAATCTGATTGGCGTGACCGGTACCAACGGCAAGACCAGCGTGACCCAGTTGGTGGCGCAGGCGCTGGATCTGTTGGGCCAGCGTTGCGGCATTGTCGGCACCCTCGGCAGCGGCTTCTATGGCGCGCTGCAAAGCGGGATGCACACCACGCCGAACCCGATCGCCGTGCAGGCGACCCTGGCCGACCTGAAAAAGGCCGGCGCCAAGGCCGCGGCGATGGAAGTCTCGTCCCATGGTCTCGATCAGGGGCGTGTCAGCGCGCTGGCCTTCGATGTGGCGGTGCTGACCAACTTGTCTCGCGACCATCTGGACTACCACGGCACCATGGAGGCCTACGGCGCCGCCAAGGCCAAGCTGTTCGGCTGGACTGACTTGGCTTGCCGGGTCATCAACCTCGACGACGAGTTCGGTCGGCAATTGGCCGGGGAAGAACAGGAATCGCGGCTTATTACCTATAGCCTCGAGGATCCTTGCGCCTATCTGTATTGCCGCGAAGCGCAGTTCGGCGACGAAGGCGTGCGCGCGACCCTGGTGACCCCGCAGGGCGAGCATCATCTGCGCAGCACCCTGCTGGGCCGTTTCAACCTGAGCAACGTACTGGCGGCAGTCGGCGCCTTGCTCGGCCTGGACTATGCCCTCGACGAAATCCTTCACGTGCTGCCGAAGCTGGAAGGTCCGGCCGGCCGCATGCAACGCCTGGGAGGCGGTTCGCAGCCGCTGGTGGTGGTCGATTACGCCCACACCCCGGATGCCTTGGAAAAAGTATTGCTGGCCCTGCGTCCTCACGCCAAGGGCCGCTTGCTGTGCCTGTTCGGTTGTGGCGGCGATCGCGACCGCGGCAAGCGTCCGTTGATGGCCGAGGTGGTCGAGCGCCTGGCCGACGGCGTGCTGGTCACCGACGACAACCCGCGTACGGAAGATCCGGCACAGATCTTCGACGACATTCGCGCCGGCTTCAGTGCCGTGGACAAGGTCGACTTCGTTGCCGGTCGCGGGCTGGCCATCGCCCAACTGGTTGCCAGTGCGGCGGCGGACGACGTTATCGTCCTGGCGGGTAAAGGCCATGAGGACTATCAGGAAATCAACGGCGTGCGGCTGGACTTCTCCGATCTGGTGGAAGCCGACCGGGCGCTGACCGCATGGGAGGTGGCCCATGCTTAAGGCCTTGAAACTCAGCGAACTCATCGGGCCATTGGCTGGCCGCCTGCTGGCTGGCGATTGCAGCTTCGACGGCGTGAGCATCGACAGCCGGGCGATCAAGCCGGGCCAGCTCTTTATTGCGCTGGCCGGCCCGCGCTTCGACGGCCATGACTATTTGAATGAAGTCGCGGCCAAGGGCGCGGTGGGTGCTCTGGTCGAGCGCGAAGTGCCCGATAGCACGCTGCCGCAATTGCTGGTCAGCGATACCCGGCAGGCTCTCGGCCAACTGGGGGCGTTGAATCGTGCCGCGTTCACCCGGCCGGTCGCGGCGATTACCGGTTCCAGCGGCAAGACCACGGTCAAGGAGATGCTCGCCAGCATCCTGCGGACCCGCGGCCCGGTGCTGGCCACTCGCGGCAACCTGAACAACGACCTGGGTGCGCCACTGACCCTGCTGGAACTGGCCCCGAAGCACACCGCGGCAGTGATCGAGCTGGGCGCCTCGCGCATCGGCGAAATTGCCTACACCGTGGCGATGACCAAACCGCAGGTCGCCGTCATTAATAATGCCGGTACCGCCCATGTCGGCGAATTTGGTGGGCCAGAAAAAATCGTCGAAGCCAAGGGCGAGATCCTCGAGGGGCTGGATACTTCCGGTATCGCCGTGCTCAACCTCGACGACAAGGCCTTCCCGATCTGGAAAGCCCGCGCCAACGGCCGTCAGGTGCTGAGTTTCGCCCTGAGCAATACGGCTGCCGATTTCTATGCCTCGGCTATCGAACGCGATGTCCGTGGCTGCCCGAATTTCACGCTGCACGCCGGTAACGGCGCCGAGCGGGTCCAATTGAACCTGTTGGGCACTCATAACGTCGCCAATGCCTTGGCTGCTGCCGCTGCTGCCCATGCCTTGGGCGTGTCGTTGTTCGGCATCGCCACCGGCCTCAATGCGGTACAGCCGGTCAAGGGTCGTACCGTCGCACAACTGACGAAAAACGGCATGCGGGTGATCGACGACACCTACAACGCGAACCCCACCTCAATGTGCGCCGCCGTTGATATACTCGCCGGCTTTTCCGGCCGCACCGTCCTGGTGCTCGGAGATATCGGCGAGTTGGGCGATTGGGCGGAGCAGGGGCACCGCGATGTGGGTGCTTATGCCGCTGGCAAGGTGTCGGCGCTCTACGCCGTGGGCCCGATGATGGCCCATGCGGTCGCGGCCTTCGGTGAGCACGGCCAACACTTCGCCAGCCAGGCCGAGCTGATCGCAGCCCTGGGCGCCGAGCAAGATACAAACACCACTATTTTGATCAAGGGATCGCGCAGCGCGGTGATGGAAAACATCGTCGCGGCTTTGTGTGGTTCCCATCTTCAAGAAAAAAACGGAGAGAAACATTAATGCTGCTGCTGCTAGCGGAGTACCTGCAACAGTTCTACAAAGGCTTCGCGGTCTTTCAGTACCTGACCCTGCGCGGGATTCTCGGAGTACTGACTGCACTGGTGCTGTCCTTGTGGCTGGGGCCGTGGATGATCCGCACCTTGCAGAACCGCCAGATTGGCCAGGCTGTGCGTAACGATGGGCCGCAATCGCACTTGTCCAAGTCGGGTACCCCGACCATGGGCGGCGCGTTGATCCTTTCGGCCATCGGTGTCAGCACCCTGCTGTGGGCGGACCTGAGCAACCGTTATGTGTGGGTGGTGCTGCTGGTCACCCTGCTGTTCGGCGCCATTGGCTGGGTCGACGACTATCGCAAGGTCATCGAGAAAAACTCCCGTGGCCTGCCTAGCCGCTGGAAGTATTTCTGGCAGTCGGTGTTTGGCCTGGGCGCGGCGATCTTCCTGTATGTCACCGCGCAAACCCCGGTCGAAACCACCTTGCTGATCCCGATGCTCAAGGATTTCAGCATTCCGCTGGGTATTGGTTTCGTGGTCCTGACCTACTTCGTGATTGTCGGCTCCAGCAACGCGGTCAACCTGACCGACGGCCTCGACGGCCTGGCGATCATGCCGACCGTGATGGTGGGCGGCGCCCTGGGCATCTTCTGCTACCTGTCGGGTAACGTGAAGTTCGCCGAATACCTGCTGATTCCTTATGTGCCGGGCGCGGGCGAGCTGATTGTGTTCTGCGGCGCGCTGATCGGTGCCGGCCTGGGCTTCCTGTGGTTCAACACCTATCCGGCTCAAGTCTTCATGGGTGACGTCGGCGCGCTGGCCCTGGGCGCGGCCCTGGGCACCATCGCGGTGATCGTCCGTCAGGAAATCGTCCTGTTCATCATGGGCGGCGTATTCGTGATGGAAACCCTGTCGGTGGTCATCCAGGTTGCCTCCTTCAAGCTGACCGGCCGTCGCGTATTCCGTATGGCGCCGATTCACCACCACTTTGAACTCAAGGGCTGGCCCGAGCCGCGTGTGATCGTCCGTTTCTGGATCATCACCGTGATTCTCGTGCTGATCGGCCTTGCCACCCTGAAGCTGAGGTAGAACGAGTGTCTCTGATCGCTTCTGACCACTTCCGCATCGTTGTCGGCCTCGGCAAGAGCGGCATGTCCCTGGTTCGCTTCCTGGCGAACCGGGGCGTGGCGTTTGCCGTGGCCGATACGCGGGAAAATCCACCGGAACTGGCCACGCTGCGGCGTGACTTTCCGCAGGTGGAAGTGCGTTGTGGCGAGCTGGACGTCGAGTTCCTGTGCCGTGCCGACGAGCTCTACGTGAGCCCCGGCCTGGCCCTGGCGACCCCGGCCCTGCAAGCCGCCGCCGCCCGTGGGGTGAAACTTTCCGGTGATATCGAGCTGTTCGCGCGTAACGCGAAGGCGCCGATTGTCGCCATTAGCGGTTCCAATGCGAAAAGCACCGTCACCACCCTGGTTGGGGAAATGGCGGCGGCTGCCGGCAAGCGTGTCGCCGTGGGCGGCAACCTCGGTACCCCGGCGCTGGACCTGCTCAGCGACGACGTCGAGCTGTACGTCATGGAACTGTCCAGCTTCCAGCTGGAAACCACCGATCAGCTGGGCGCCGAAGTGGCCACCGTGTTGAACATCAGCGAAGACCACATGGACCGCTACAGCGGCCTGCCGGCGTATCACCTGGCCAAGCACCGGATCTTCCGCGGCGCCCGGCAAGTGGTGTTCAACCGTCAGGACGCGTTGACCCGGCCGCTGATCGGCGAAGGCCTGCCGTGCTGGACCTTCGGCCTGAGCCAACCCGATTTCAAGGCGTTCGGCCTGCGCGAAGAAGAGGGCGAGAAGTACCTGGCCTTCGAGTTCCGCAACCTGATGCCGGTGCGCGAGTTGAAGGTCCGTGGCGCCCATAACCAGTCCAACGCCCTGGCGGCGCTGGCCCTGGGGCATGCGGTCGGCCTGCCGTTCGACGCCATGCTTTCGGCGCTGCGTACCTTCGCCGGCCTCGAACACCGCTGCCAGTGGGTCCGCGACCTCGACGGCGTGGGTTATTACAACGATTCCAAGGCCACCAACGTGGGCGCCGCTCTGGCGGCCATCGAAGGGTTGGGCGCGGACATCGAAGGCAAGATCGTGCTGATCGCCGGTGGCGACGGCAAGGGCGCCGAGTTCAAGGATCTGCGCGATCCGGTGGCGGCCAACTGCCGCGCCGTGATCCTTATGGGCCGGGATTCCGACAAGATCGGCGAGGCCATCGGCGAAGCCGTGCCGCTGCTTCGCGTTGGCTCGCTGGCAGAAGCCGTGGCGCAATGCCGTGCCGCCGCCCAGGCCGGCGACGTGGTGCTGCTGTCGCCAGCCTGCGCCAGTTTCGACATGTTCAAGAATTACGAAGACCGTGGTCACCAGTTCGTCCGCGCCGTGGAGGAATTGGCATGAACCTGAGAAGTATCATCAAGCCTTACCCGTCGCCGCTCATCACTGGGCGCGGTATCGATCTCGACTTCCCGATGCTCGCCGGTTGCCTGACGTTGCTGGGCCTTGGCCTGATCATGATCGCCTCGGCGTCCACCGAAGTGGCGGCGGCGCAGTCGGGCAGCGCCCTGTACTACATGATTCGCCACCTGATCTATATCGTGATCGGCCTGGGCGCCTGCATCGTCACCATGATGATCCCGATCGCCACCTGGCAACGCCTGGGCTGGATGATGCTGATCGGCGCGTTCGGCCTGCTGGTGATGGTGATCATCCCGGGGATCGGCCGCGAAGTGAACGGTTCGATGCGCTGGATCGGCTTCAGCTTCTTCAACGTCCAGCCTTCCGAGATCGCCAAGGTGTTCGTGGTGATCTACCTCGCCGGTTATCTGGTGCGTCGCCAGAAAGAAGTACGCGAAAGCTGGATGGGCTTCTTCAAGCCGTTCATCGTGCTGTTGCCGATGGCGGGCCTGCTGCTGATGGAACCGGACTTCGGTGCCACCGTGGTGATGATGGGGGCCGCCGCGGCGATGCTGTTCCTCGGCGGGGTCGGGCTGTTCCGATTCTCCCTGATGGTGGTCCTGGCGGTCGCGGCGGTGGTCCTGTTGATCCAGATGCAGCCGTATCGGATGGCGCGCCTGACCAACTTTGCCGACCCCTGGGCCGACCAGTTCGGCGCCGGCTACCAGCTGTCCCAGGCCCTGATCGCTTTCGGTCGCGGCGAATGGCTGGGCGTGGGCCTGGGCAACAGCGTGCAGAAACAGTTCTACCTGCCGGAAGCCCACACCGACTTCGTGTTCTCGGTCCTGGCCGAAGAGCTGGGTGCCGTGGGCTCGCTGTGCACGGTGGCGTTGTTCGTCTTTGTCTGTATCCGCGGCATGTACATCGGCCTGTGGGCCGAGAAAGCCAAGCAGTTCTTTGCCGCCTACGTCGCGTATGGCCTGTCGTTCCTGTGG
The DNA here is from genome assembly GCF_001921865.1 of Pseudomonas chlororaphis. Taxonomy (GTDB): domain Bacteria; phylum Pseudomonadota; class Gammaproteobacteria; order Pseudomonadales; family Pseudomonadaceae; genus Aquipseudomonas; species Aquipseudomonas chlororaphis_D. Next base: position 243,449 of record NZ_MSCT01000020.1, on the reverse strand, counting down.
ATCGGCCAGTTCCTGATCAACATCGGGGTGAACGTCGGCCTGCTGCCGACCAAGGGCCTGACTTTGCCGTTCCTCAGTTATGGCGGCAGCTCGCTGGTGATCTGCTGTGCCTGTCTTGGCTTGTTGCTGCGCATCGAGTGGGAGAGTCGGACCCACCTGGGCAGCGAAGAGATGGAGTTCAGCGAGAGCGACTTCGCCGAGGAGCCAAGCCATGGGCGCTAACGTGCTGATCATGGCCGGAGGCACCGGCGGCCACGTGTTCCCGGCGCTGGCTTGTGCCCGCGAGTTCCAGGCGCGCGGTTATACCGTGCACTGGCTCGGCACGCCGCGCGGCATCGAAAACGAACTGGTGCCGAGCGCCGGTCTGCAACTGCACCTGATCAACGTCAGCGGCCTGCGCGGCAAAAGCAAACTGTCCTTGCTCAAGGCGCCTTTCGTGCTGATCAAGGCGGTGTTGCAGGCGCGCCGGATCATTCGCCAGCTCAAGCCGGTCTGTGTGCTGGGCTTTGGCGGTTATGTGACTGGCCCTGGCGGTGTCGCGGCAAAACTGTCTGGCGTGCCGGTCATCGTTCATGAACAGAACGCGGTCGCGGGTACCGCCAATCGGCTGCTGGTGCCGTTGTCGGCCCGAGTCTGCGAAGCTTTCCCGGACACCTTCGGTGCCTCCAGCAGCCGGCGTACTACTGGCAATCCGGTACGCACCGAGCTGTTCCTCGATACACCGCGCGAGGCCCTGGCCGGACGCAAGGCGCGTTTGCTGATCCTGGGCGGAAGCCTGGGAGCGGAGCCGTTGAACAAGTTGCTGCCTGAAGCCCTGGCGCTGGTCTCCCCCGAGCTGCGCCCGGAAGTGTTCCATCAGGCCGGTAAAAACCACGATGAAGTGACTGCAGAGCGCTATCGCGCCGCTGGCGTCGAGGCGCAAGTGCAGCCGTTCATCAAAGACATGGCCCACGCCTATGGCTGGGCTGACCTGGTGGTCTGTCGCGCAGGCGCGTTGACCGTCAGTGAACTGGCTGCCGCCGGTCTGCCTTCGTTGCTCGTGCCCTTGCCCCACGCCATCGACGATCACCAGACCCGCAATGCCGATTATTTGGCTCGTGAAGGCGCCGCCTTCCTGATGCCGCAAAGAACGACTGGCGCAGCGGACCTTGCCGCTCGCCTGACAGAGGTTTTGATGCAACCGGAACGACTCGACAACATGGCCGGCGCAGCTCGTCGCCTGGCCAAACCCGATGCCACCCGTAGCGTGGTCGATATCTGTCTGGAGGTGGCCCATGGTTGAGAATCAGAAAGCCATGCCACAACCGGAAATGCGCCGCATCCGCCGCATCCACTTCGTCGGCATCGGCGGCGTGGGCATGTGCGGGATCGCCGAGGTCTTGCTCAACCTGGGTTACCAGGTCTCGGGCTCCGACCTCAAGGCCTCGCCGGTGACCGAGCGCCTCGAGTCCTTTGGCGCGCAGATTTTCATCGGCCACCGCGCCGAGAACGCCGCCAACGCCGATGTGCTGGTGGTGTCCAGCGCCGTGAACACCTCCAACCCGGAAGTGGCCACCGCCCTGGAACGCCGGATTCCAGTGGTGCCGCGCGCGGAAATGCTCGCCGAACTGATGCGTTACCGTCATGGCGTCGCCGTGGCCGGTACTCACGGCAAGACCACCACCACCAGCCTGCTCGCGTCGGTGTTCGCCGCCGGCGGCCTGGACCCGACCTTCGTCATCGGTGGCCGGCTGAATGCAGCGGGTACCAATGCCCAGTTGGGGACCAGCCGCTACCTGATCGCCGAAGCCGATGAAAGCGACGCCAGCTTCCTGCACTTGCAGCCGCTGGTAGCGGTAGTGACCAACATCGACGCCGACCACATGGCGACCTACGATGGCGACTTCAACAAGTTGAAGAAAACCTTCGTCGAGTTCCTGCACAACCTGCCGTTTTATGGCCTGGCCGTGCTGTGCCTGGACGATCTGGTGGTGCGCGAGATCCTGCCGCAGGTCAAGCGTCCGACGGTCACCTACGGTTTCAACGAAGACGCCGACGTACGGGCGATCAATGTTCGCCAGCAGGGCATGCAGACCTTCTTCACCGTGCTGCGCCCCGATCGCGAGCCGCTGGATGTCTCGGTGAACATGCCGGGCAACCACAATGTGCTGAACGCCCTGGCAACCATCTGCATCGCCAGCGACGAAGGCATCAGCGACGAAGCCATCGTCCAGGGCCTGTCCGGCTTCCAGGGCGTGGGTCGACGCTTCCAGGTCTACGGCGAACTGCCGGTGGAAGGCGGCAACGTGATGCTGGTGGACGACTACGGCCACCACCCGACCGAAGTGGCCGCGGTGATCAAGGCCGTGCGCGGCGGTTGGCCTGAGCGCCGCCTGGTGATGGTCTACCAGCCGCACCGTTTCAGTCGTACCCGCGACCTGTACGACGATTTCGTCCAGGTGCTGGCGGATGCCAACGTCTTGCTGCTGATGGAAGTCTATCCGGCGGGCGAAGAGCCGATCCCGGGGGCGGACAGCCGCCAGCTGTGCCACAGCATTCGCCAGCGCGGCCAGCTGGACCCGATCTACATCGAGCGTGGGGTCGACCTCGCGCCGCTGGTCAAGCCGTTGCTGCGCGCCGGCGACATCCTGCTGTGCCAGGGTGCCGGCGATATCGGTGGTCTTGCGCCGAAACTGTTGAACAGCCCGTTGTTTGCGGGCGCCGTGCCTGCCGGTCAGGGGAAGTCGAAATGACCGCCGCTTACGCCACGCTGTTTTCGACCCTCGCGCCGAAGGATTTCGGGCGGGTCGCCGTGCTGTTCGGCGGCAAGAGCGCCGAGCGCGAAGTCTCGCTGAAGTCCGGCAACGCCGTGCTTGAAGCCTTGCAGAGCGCCGGCGTGGATGCGTTCGGCATCGACGTCGGCGACGACTTCCTGCAGCGCCTGCTGAACGAGAAGATCGACCGCGCCTTCATCATCCTCCACGGCCGTGGCGGTGAAGATGGCAGCATGCAGGGCCTGTTGGAGTGCCTGGGCATTCCTTACACCGGCAGCGGCATCCTGGCGTCGGCGCTGGCGATGGACAAACTGCGCACCAAGCAGGTCTGGCACAGCCTCGGCATTCCGACGCCACGCCACGCCGTGCTTGGCTCCGAGGCCGATTGTATTTCCGCGGTTGCGGAACTGGGCCTGCCTTTGATCGTCAAACCGGCGCATGAAGGTTCCAGTATCGGCATGGCCAAAGTGACTTCCGCGTCCGAGCTGATCGACGCCTGGAAAGCGGCCAGCACCTACGATTCGCAAGTCCTGGTCGAGCAATGGATTCAAGGTCCGGAGTTCACCATCGCCACGCTGCGTGGCCAGGTGTTGCCACCGATCGCCCTGGGGACGCCCCACACATTTTACGACTACGACGCCAAGTACCTGGCTTCCGATACCCAGTACCGGATTCCGTGCGGCCTCGATAGCGACAAGGAGCAGGAGCTGATGGACCTGACGGCGAAAGCCTGCGGGGCGCTCGGTATCGCCGGTTGGGCGCGTGCCGACGTGATGCAGGACGCCGCTGGCCAGTTCTGGTTCCTGGAAGTGAACACCGCTCCCGGCATGACCGATCACAGCCTGGTTCCGATGGCGGCCCGTGCCGCCGGTCTGGATTTCCAGCAGTTGGTCCTGGCCATCCTGGCAGAGAGTGTCGTCAGTCACGCAGAGCCGCGAGGTTAAGGCCATGCAAGGCGCCCAGCTACGTCATCAGCAACCCGCCCCCGGCCGCAAGCCGGTGCCGCGCGGTGCCAGCCGGATGGTGGCCAAGGAACCGATGTCGGTGCGCCTGCCGAAAGCCAACTTTGGCGTGCTGAAAAGCCTGATGTGGCCGGTGTTGCTGGTCGCCCTGGGGTTTGGCACTTACGAAGGCGCGCAACGCCTGTTGCCTTATGCCGACCGGCCGATCACCAAGATCGCGGTGCAGGGCGACCTGAGTTACATCAGCCAGCAGGCGGTGCAGCAGCGGATCGCGCCTTACGTCGCGTCGAGCTTCTTCACCATCGACCTGGCGAGCATGCGCACCGAGCTGGAACAGATGCCATGGATCGCGCACGCCGAGGTCAGGCGCGTGTGGCCGGACCAGGTGGTGATCCGCCTGGAAGAACAATTGCCGGTGGCCCGTTGGGGCGACGAGGCGCTGTTGAACAACCAGGGCCAGGCCTTCACCCCGCGTGAACTGGCGAATTACGAGCACTTGCCGCAGTTGTTCGGCCCGCAGCGGGCCCAGCAACAGGTGATGCAGCAGTACCAGGTGTTGAGCCAGATGCTTCGGCCGTTGGGATTCTCCATCGCCCGTCTGGAATTGCGCGAACGCGGCAGCTGGTTCCTGACCACGGGCGCCGGCAGCGCCGGTCCGGGTATCGAGCTGTTGCTCGGTCGCGATCATCTGGTGGAGAAGATGCGCCGCTTCATTGCCATTTATGAAAAAACGCTGAAAGAACAGATTACGAACATCGCGCGCATCGATCTGCGTTATGCCAACGGCCTGGCCGTCGGCTGGCGGGAACCAGCAGCGCCCACGACGGCCCAACCCGCCGTCGCGAAGAATTAAGAAGAGGCAGTACCCATGGCAAACGTGCAAAGCGGCAAAATGATCGTCGGTCTGGATATCGGCACCTCCAAGGTGGTGGCGCTGGTAGGCGAGGTCGCGGCCGATGGCACGCTGGAAATCGTCGGTATCGGCACCCATCCATCGCGTGGCCTGAAGAAGGGCGTGGTGGTGAATATCGAGTCCACCGTCCAGTCGATCCAGCGCGCGGTAGAAGAGGCGCAACTGATGGCCGGTTGCCGTATCCACTCGGCGTTCGTCGGCGTGGCAGGCAATCACATCCGCAGCCTGAACTCCCACGGCATCGTGGCGATCCGCGATCGCGAAGTGAGCTCGGCGGACCTGGAGCGAGTGCTCGACGCGGCGCAGGCCGTGGCGATCCCGGCCGACCAGCGGGTGCTGCACACCTTGCCGCAGGATTACGTGATCGATAACCAGGAAGGCGTGCGCGAGCCCCTGGGCATGTCCGGGGTGCGCCTGGAAGCCAAGGTGCACGTGGTGACCTGCGCGGTGAATGCCGCCCAGAACATCGAGAAGTGCGTGCGTCGCTGTGGCCTGGAAATCGACGACATCATTCTCGAGCAATTGGCCTCGGCCTATTCGGTGCTGACCGACGACGAGAAAGAGCTGGGCGTGTGCCTGGTGGACATCGGCGGCGGCACCACCGACATCGCGATCTTCACCGAAGGCGCGATCCGCCATACCGCGGTGATCCCGATCGCCGGCGATCAAGTGACCAACGACATCGCCATGGCCCTGCGTACGCCGACCCAGTACGCCGAGGAAATCAAGATCCGCTACGCCTGCGCCCTGGCCAAGCTGGCCGGTGCCGGCGAGACCATCAAGGTGCCGAGCGTCGGCGACCGTCCGCCGCGCGAGCTGTCCCGCCAGGCCCTGGCCGAAGTGGTCGAGCCGCGTTACGACGAGCTGTTCACCCTGATCCAGGCCGAGCTGCGTCGCAGTGGCTACGAAGACCTGATCCCGGCCGGCATCGTGCTGACCGGCGGTACTTCGAAAATGGAAGGCGCGGTCGAACTGGCCGAAGAAATTTTCCACATGCCGGTCCGCCTGGGCGTGCCGCACACCGTCAAGGGCCTGTCCGACGTGGTGCGCAACCCAATCTATTCCACCGGCGTGGGCTTGCTGCTGTACGGGCTGCAGAAACAGTCCGACGGTATCTCGTTCTCCGGCATCGGCAGCCGGGACAACTACAGCAGCGACGAACCGAAGGCCGCCTTGCTCGATCGCATCAAGAGCTGGGTGCAGGGCAACTTCTGAAGATTTACCGCAACACCGTTACACCGTTGTAGGCAGTAGGCGAAAAAACTAGAGAAATGAAAGGAGAGGGAAAATGTTCGAACTCGTAGACAACGTCCCCGCAAGCCCGGTGATCAAGGTTATCGGTGTGGGCGGTGGTGGCGGCAACGCCGTCAATCACATGGTCAAGAGCAATATCGAAGGCGTCGAGTTCATCTGCGCCAACACCGATGCTCAAGCGCTGAAAAACATCGGCGCGCGGACCATCCTGCAACTGGGTACCGGCGTGACCAAGGGGCTGGGTGCCGGTGCCAATCCTGAAGTCGGCCGCCAAGCCGCCCTGGAAGACCGCGAGCGCATCGCTGAAGTGCTGGCGGGCACCAACATGGTGTTCATCACCACTGGCATGGGCGGTGGTACCGGTACCGGTGCTGCGCCGATCATCGCCGAAGTGGCCAAGGAAATGGGCATCCTCACCGTTGCGGTGGTGACCCGTCCGTTCCCGTTCGAAGGCCGCAAGCGCATGCAGATCGCCGATGAAGGCATCCGCGCGCTGAGCGAAAGCGTCGATTCGTTGATCACCATTCCCAACGAAAAGCTGCTGACCATCCTCGGCAAGGACGCAAGCCTCTTGTCGGCTTTCGCCAAGGCCGACGACGTTCTGGCCGGTGCCGTTCGCGGTATCTCCGACATCATCAAGCGTCCGGGCATGATCAACGTCGACTTCGCCGACGTGCGTACCGTGATGAGCGAAATGGGCATGGCGATGATGGGCACTGGCTGCGCCAGCGGTCCTAACCGTGCACGTGAAGCCACCGAGGCGGCGATCCGCAACCCGCTGCTGGAAGACGTGAACCTGCAAGGCGCACGCGGCATCCTGGTGAACATCACCGCCGGTCCCGACTTGTCCCTGGGCGAGTACTCCGACGTGGGTAGCATCATCGAAGCCTTCGCTTCCGAGCACGCGATGGTCAAGGTCGGTACCGTTATTGATCCGGACATGCGCGACGAGCTGCACGTGACTGTGGTTGCCACCGGTCTGGGCGCGAAAATCGAGAAGCCTGTGAAGGTCATCGACAACACCGTGCAAACCACCATGGCCTCGTCCCAGGCTCAAGCGCCAGCGCCTGCCCGTCAGGAACTGCCGTCGGTGAACTACCGCGACCTGGACCGTCCAACCGTCATGCGCAACCAGGCCCAGGCCAGCGCTGCGACCGCGGCGAAGCTGAATCCGCAAGATGATCTGGACTATCTGGACATCCCGGCTTTCCTGCGTCGCCAGGCCGATTGATGGAATGTATCAGGGGTATTAGGGTGATTGGTGTTCAGCAAAGGTCTGGTCTGCTATTATCGCCAGCCTTTGTTGATACCAGTTCGCAATTTGCGCTGAAGCGGCCCAAGCCATGATTAAACAACGCACCCTGAAGAATATTATCCGTGCCACAGGTGTAGGCCTGCACTCTGGGGAAAAGGTTTACCTGACCCTCAAGCCTGCGCCTGTCGACACCGGCATTGTGTTTTGTCGTGCCGACCTGGACCCTGTGGTGCAGATTCCTGCTCGCGCGGAAAACGTTGGTGAAACCACTATGTCGACCACGCTGGTCAACGGTGACACCAAAGTGGACACGGTGGAGCACTTGCTCTCGGCCATGGCTGGCCTGGGCATCGATAACGCCTACGTCGAGCTCTCCGCGTCCGAAGTCCCGATCATGGATGGCAGCGCTGGACCCTTCGTATTCCTGATTCAATCTGCCGGCCTGGAAGAACAGGACGCAGCCAAGAAGTTCATCCGCATCCTGCGTGAGGTGACGGTGGAAGACGGCGACAAGCGCGCCACTTTCGTGCCTTTCGACGGTTTTAAAGTGAGCTTCGAGATCGATTTCGATCACCCGGTTTTCCGTGACCGCACCCAGAGTGCAAGCGTGGACTTTTCCAGCACTTCGTTCGTAAAAGAAGTCAGCCGCGCCCGTACCTTTGGTTTCATGAGTGACATCGAGTACCTGCGCAAGCACAACCTCGCACTCGGCGGCAGCGTGGAAAATGCCATCGTGGTCGACGCGGATGGCGTACTGAACGAAGACGGTCTTCGCTACGAAGACGAATTCGTGAAGCACAAGATCCTCGATGCAATTGGTGACCTCTACCTGCTGGGCAACAGCCTGATAGGTGAGTTCAAAGGCTTCAAGTCGGGCCATGCACTGAACAACCAGCTTCTGCGCAAGCTCATTGAGCAGAAAGACGCTTGGGAAGTCGTGACCTTCGAAGATGCCAGCACCGCACCGATCTCTTACATGCGTCCGGTTGCGGCCGTGTAAGTAACACTCTCTTTTCTTTAGTTTTTAAAGGCTGCCTTCGGGTGGCCTTTTTTTATGCCTGTACCGTACATCGCGGGGTCAAACGGGGGGCTTTTGCCCGGGCGACAAACGGCGTAGGCGAGTGCTTGAATTTCGTTTTTGTTACTATATAACATTTGATGCGTGACATATGACCGTGATTGTTATTGATAAGGATGAGCAAAATGAAAGAAGTGCTGAGCGTAGTTTTCCTGTCTTCACTGTTCGGCGTGGTGGGCGTGGCCAATGCCGCTGCTGACGCAGTGCCGCTTCCTGGAAAAGGGGAGTTGAAAGTGACAGACCGTACCTATGTCTGCGGTGACAAGCAGATCGGCGTCAAGTACTTCGACAAGGGCAGTAACCAGCTGGCGATCGTTCCAGTGGAGGGGGAGGGCGAACTGGTCTTCGTCAGAACCGTATCGGCCAGCGGCGCCATCTATGCCTCGGGGCAATACCTGTGGTCCGGCAAGATTGACTGGATGGACCTGAAAGACACAATCCAGGGTAAAACCCTTTCCTGCAAAGTGAAGTGACAGGTCTTGCCTGGGTGTCGGCAGTGCTAGCCACTGACCGCCACCGGGCTGTTCCTGCCTGACTTTCTCAGCCCGTCACCACCCTGTTCCGCCCCTCGGTCTTGGCCTGGTACAGCGCTTTGTCTGCTGTCGAGCACAGTTCTTCCAGGCTGGACTTCGACGGGCCGGAACAGGTAGCGAGGCCGATGCTGATGGTGATCGGCGAAGCGCCTTCCCGGATCGGCGGCAAACCTTCCACCGCCAGGCGGATCTGTTCGGCGATGCGCCGGGCGCCTTCGTTGCCGGTTTCGGGCAGGACCACGGCGAACTCTTCGCCGCCGTAGCGCGCGCCCAGATCGCCGGGGCGGCGAATGGTGTCGCTGATCACCCGGGCGACGAGACGCAGGGCTTCGTCGCCCCGCGGATGGCCGTAGCGGTCGTTGAAAGCCTTGAAGTGATCCACATCCAGCATCAGGAGCGACAGCGGGTTGTGGGTGCGCTGCGCGCGCGCCCATTCGCGGGTCAGGGTCTGATCCAGGCTGCGGCGGTTGTCCAGGCCGGTCAGGGCATCGGTGGCGGCCAGTTGCGCGAGTTCCTGTTCGGCGCTCTGGCGGCGCCGCAGTTCCCGGCAAAGCAGCCAGGTCAACCACAACAGGCTCAGGCACAGCGCACCGGTGGCGCCGCCGACCACCAGCGCGGTACGTTCCCAGGAGGCGAAGACCTCGTTGCTGGAGAGCGCCACGATCACGATCAGCGGCAGGTTGCCGACCTGGGAGAAGGTATACAGGCGTGGTTGCTGGGTGCTGGAAACGCTTTTGAAGCTGCCGTTGCCTTCCTCCAGGATGCGGATGAAATTGGGGCGCTGGCTGAAGTCCTGGCCGATCAGGTTCTCGGGCCGCGGCGGCTCCTGGGCCAGCAGGATGCCGTCGCGACTGATCAGGTTGATCGAGCTGTCGCGGCCGATGTTCAGGCTCTTGAACAGTTGGTTGAAGTAATCCAGGCGCATGGCCGCCTCGGCCACGCCGAGAAACTCGCCGTGCTCGCCGGAAACCCGTCGGCTGAAACTGATGCGCCAATCCAGTTCGGGAGGGCGAGCGTGAAAGGGCCGGCTGATCATCATGCTCGGATCGGGATCGCTTACATGAGCCTTGAAGTACTCCCGATCGGAGAAGTTGCCCTGGCGCGGTTCGACCGAGGCGGAGTCGGCGAGCACATCGCCGCGGGCGTCGAGTAGCAGGATATTGCCCTTGTAGGGCGCAGCGCTGGCCCGATCGAACAGCGCCATATGGCGGATGGTCGGCGAGACCTGTTTCAAGTCCTCGCGTTGCGCGGCGCTGATCAGGCCGAGCAGGGACACATCGTACAGCTCGACGTTGCGCAGCACGTCGGCGTCGATCAATTGCACGATATTGGATGCCGCGCGGGTGGCTGCCATTTCGGCGCTGCCACGTTCGCGAATCAGCAAGAAGGTCACGATGCTCAGGATGGAGATGACCATCAATGAGCTACCAAGAATCAGTATCCTTTCCGACCCTGTCAAAGTGGTCGTGTTGCGGGGTGTCGCACTACTCACACTCATGGTTCTGGCTTCTGCGGTAGGTACGTTGTAAGGCTGTTTCCGGGTGAAGCGAGCAGAGTTGCAGAGGCCGATCGCGCCTACGGGCGCATGTATAAATCCCAGGCAAAAAAAAGGCCAGCAAAATGATGCTGGCCTTTTGCTTATGCGCGCTTAGAACACATCGAGCGGGTAATCGACGATCACCCGGTACTCGTCGGTGTCGTTGTCCAGTGCCCCATAGCCGTTGCCGCCGCGGTTGGTGGCCCACTGCAGGCGGACCGCCAGATTCTTGGCCTTGCCGCCCTGGACCACGTACTTGAGGTCCAGGTCGCGCTCCCAGTGCTTGGCATGCTCGCCGTCGGCGCTGTACCAGTTGGCATAGCCACGGCTGTGCGGATCGACCTGGGTCAGGTCCAGCTCGCCGCGCGAGTAGGACAGCGCCGAGGTCAGGCCCGGCAGGCCGAGGCCGGCGAAGTCGTAGGCGTACTTGAGCTTCCACGAGCGCTCGTTGGGGCCGTTGAAGTCCGAGTACTGCTGGGAGTTGTCCAGGTAGATGCTGTCGCCCTGGTTGATGTAGTCGAACGGGGTATTGCCGTTCACCCGCTGGTAGGCAGCGGTGACGCTGTGGTTGCCGACCCCCAGGGTGAAATGCAGGCTGTAGGTGTTGTTGTCGATGTCGCCCAGCAGGGCGTCGCCGGTGTCCTGGGTGTGGTAGACGTGCAGGCCCGGGTTCAGGGTTATCAGCTCGTTGACCGCGTAGGTGTAGTCCAGGTCGTAGTAGTACTGGTTCCAGATGTCCTTGAGCTCGGAAGCGTACAGGCTGCTGGTCAACCCGCTGATGCCGCTCCAGGCGACGCCGGCCCAGTTCAGGTGTCGGCTCTCATCGCCGTCCGCCAGCTTGCCGTAGGCGGTGCCGATGCGCTGGTGGCCGCTCTGGTTATAGAGCTTGGTGAAGCTGGCCTGGCCGCCCTCGAGCAGCCAGCCGTCGAAGCTGTGATTGGTCAGGCTGACGCCGCGGAAGGTCTGCGGCAGCATGCGGCTCTGGCCGCCGGCGATCACCGGGTTGTTGAGGAACAGGTCGCCGGCCTTGAGCTCGGTGTCGAAGGCGCGCATTTTCAGGGTCGCGCCGGCCGTGGAGAACGCTGTCGGCGCTTTGCCGTTGCCGTCGCTGATCGGCAGGATGCTCGAACCGTCGGTGCCGCCCCCGCCGTCGAGTTTCAGGCCGAGCATGGCGTTGGCGTCGATGCCGAAACCGACCGTGCCCTGGGTGTAACCCGACTCGAAGATCCCCAGGAAGCCCTGGCCCCATTCAATGTTGTCGTCGGCCTGCTGATGGCGGTTGCGGTTCATGTAGTAGTTGCGGGCGTTGAGCTTGAGGCTGGCGCCTTCGACGAAGCCTTCGGGGCTGGCCGGTTCGGCGGCCTGGACGCAGGGGACGATCGTTGCAGCCATTGCAACGAACAGCGGGCTGAGTGTGGATGAAACCTTCACCGGTAAAGCGCTCCTTGGATGAATGATGATCGTTGTTATTGTTGAATCGGGTGTTTCTTGTTGTGGATGAAACGAATGAAACAGTCGGTTCTACATGGCAAAAAAAAGCCGCTGTAGCAGCGGCTTTAAGACAACTTACTCCAGGGTTAGAGCAGAGAAGTTGTCGAGGGAAACGAGTCGGTAGTGGCGATCAACTGTCTTTCTGATCGTCGGGCTGACCTTGTTCAGCGGTAATCTTCTGCGCCTGTTCGCGGTTCTGTCGTTGGGCGGCCAGCGCTTCCTGGGCGTCCTGGAAGGCAGCGGCGCGTGCGGCGTTGTGCGCAACGAAAGACTGCGATTCTTCGGCCATGGCCAGAGGGGCCAAGAACAGGGAGGACAAAACAAACGCGCTGGCAATACCCATGCTGGTGGACATTTTCTGAAGACCTTCTTGCAGAGCAAGTTCAAATTAGGTGCGACAAAAATATAGTTTCAAGGCCACCGGAAAAAGCGCCGAACAGGATAAGGACTGTTACTGCAAAAGCAATAGTTGACGTGCACTTGTTGTGGGAGCGTCAGGTGGGCAGGTAGAGGCCGAAGGTGTTCACGCCGGCGTTGCTGCGCACGAACACGTCGCCGCCGTGCATCAGGGCGATGGCCTTGACGATCGCCAGGCCCAGGCCATGGTTGGCGCCGCTGTTGCTGCGGGACGCGTCGACCCGGTAGAAGCGCTCGAACAACCGCGGCAGGTGCTCGCTGGCGATGGCCTGGCCGGGGTTGCTCACAGCGATGGCCACCTGGTGTTCCTGGGCCTCGATCTGCACCCGGATCACCTGCCCGGGCGCGGTGTGCTGCACGGCGTTGCTCAGCAGGTTGATCAGCGCCCGGCGCAGGTGGGCGATCTCGATCCGCACCTGGGCATCGCCGCGCACTTCGACCTGGACCTGGGCGTCTTCGAGAATGAAATCCAGGTAGTCCAGGGTGGTCGCCACTTCGCCGGCCAGGGAGGTGCTGGTGAGTTTGGTGGCCTTGCTGCCCTGGTCGGCGCTGGCCAGGAACAGCATGTCGTTGATGATCGAGCGCAGCCGTTCCAACTCCTCGAGGTTGGATTGCAGCACCTCGAAATAATGCTCGGCGGAGCGGCCACGGGTCAGCGCCACCTGGGTCTGGCCGATCAGGTTGGTCAGCGGCGAGCGCAGTTCATGGGCGACATCGGCATTGAAGGATTCCAGGCGCGAATAGGCCTGCTCCACTCGCTCCAGGGTCGAGTTGAACGAGTTGGCGAACTGCGTCAGCTCCGGCGGCAGCGACGACAGTTGCAGGCGCCCGGACAGCCTCGGCGGGGCCAGGCGCTGGGCCTCGTCGGAAAGTCCGATCAAGGGCTTGAGGCCGATGCGCGCCACCCAGTAACCCAGCGCCGAGGCCAGCAGCACGCCGACGATGGCCAGGCTGATCAGGGCAATCAACAGCTGGTGCTGGGTCTCGTAGAAGGTCTCGGTATCGATGGCGATCAGGAACCGTAGCGACGGGCGCAGCTCCTTGGCCGGCAACTGGCTGACCAGCACTTTCAGCGGGTAAGGGTGTTCGGGCAGGGTCAGGTCGCGCATGCCCAGCGGGCCCTGGGCGAAGCGGCGGATCTGCTCGTCGGGGTTGCCGTATTCGTATCTGGGGTCGCCGCTGACCACCCAGAAGCTGATGCGTTTGTCTTCCTCGCTGAGCAACTTGAGCTTGTTGTTGATCTTGGCCCAGTGCTCCGGGTTGCCGAAGCGCGTCAGGGCCGACTCCAGCACGCTGTAGCGCGCGTCCAGCTCGGCCTCGGGCAACAGGCCCAGGCCCTTGTCCACCTGCTGGTAGAGCGCGCCGCCGATCAGCAGGAACACCAGCAGGGCGACCAGGGTGAACAGCCCGCTCAAGCGCAGGGCAATCGAGTTACGCGCCACTGCGATTCTCCAGCACATACCCCATGCCGCGGATGGTGTGCAGCAGTTTTTGCTCGAACGGCCCGTCGAGCTTGGCCCGCAGGCGCTTGATCGCCACTTCGACGACATTGGCGTCGCTGTCGAAATTGATGTCCCAGACCATCTCGGCAATCGCGGTTTTCGACAGGATCTCGCCCTGGCGCCGGGCGAGCACGCTGAGCAGCGAGAACTCCTTGGCGGTCAGGTCCAGGCGCGTGCCGGCGCGGCTGGCCTTGCGGCTGATCAGGTCGATCCACAGGTCGGCGATGCCGATCTGCACCGGCTCGTGGCCACCGCTGCGGCGGGTCAACGCTTGCAGGCGCGCCACCAGTTCGAGGAAGGAAAAGGGCTTGCCCAGGTAGTCGTCGGCGCCGTCGCGCAGGCCCTTGATGCGGTCTTCGACGCGCTCGCGGGCGGTGAGCATGATCACCGGCGTCTGTTTGCGCGCGCGCAGGGCCCGCAGCACGCCGAAGCCGTCGATGCCGGGCAGCATCACGTCCAGCACGATCACCGCGTAGTCGCCCTCCAGCGCCAGGTGCAGGCCCTCGACGCCGTCGCGCGCCAGGTCCACGGTGTAGCCTTGTTCGGTCAGGCCGCGGTGCAGGTAGTCCGCGGTTTTTTCTTCGTCTTCGATAATCAGAACGCGCATGACCCCGCCTCAGGATGTAGTCGCCAGCGTCGGCGCTGGTGTGGGCCGATGGAATAGCCGCTCGAGCCACAAGTATATGACCGGAGTGGTGAACAGCGTCAGCGCCTGGCTCACCAGCAGGCCGCCGACCACGGCGATCCCCAGCGGCTGGCGCAGCTCGGCGCCGGCGCCGTAGCCGAGCATCAGCGGCAGGGCGCCGAGCAAGGCGGCGAGGGTGGTCATGATGATCGGTCGGAACCGGGTGATGCAGGCCTGATAGATCGCCTCCTGCGGCGCCAGCCCGCCCTTGCGCTGGGCTTCGAGGGCGAAGTCGATCATCAGGATGCCGTTTTTCTTGACGATGCCGATCAACAGCACCAGGCCGATCAGCGCCATGATCGAGAAGTCCTGGCCCAGCAGCCAGAGCATGATCAGCGCGCCGAGGCCGGCCGAGGGCAGGGTGGAGATGATGGTCAGCGGGTGGACGAAGCTCTCGTAGAGCACGCCGAGAATGATGTACACCGCCACCAGCGCCGCGAGGATCAGCCACGGCTGGCTGGCCAGGGAGCTTTGGAAGGCCTGGGCCGCGCCCTGGAAGTTGCCGGCGATGGAGGCGGGCATGCCGATCTCGTTTTTCGCCTGGTCGAGCATGATCACCGCGTCGCCCAGGGCCACGCCGGGCGCCAGGTTGAACGACAGGTTGGCGGCCGGGAACATGCCGTCGTGGGCGATGGACAGCGGGCCGACGGTGGGCGGATCGACCTTGGCCAGGGCCGACAGCGGCACCATCTCGCCGCTCAGGGGCGAGCGCAGGTAGAAGTAGTTCAGGCTCTCGGCTTTGCCGCGCTGCTTGGCGTCCAGTTCGAGGATCACGTTGTACTGGTTGGTCTCGGTCTGGAATTCGTTCACCTGGCGCTGGCCGAAGGCGTCGTAGAGGGCTTCGTCGACATCGGTGGCGGTCAGGCCGAAACGCGCCGCGGCGCTGCGGTCGATGCTGATGTGGGTGATGCTGCCGCCCAGTTGCAGGTCGTTGGACAGGTCGCGAAAGGCCGGGTTGGCCCGCAGTTTTTCCGTCAGGCGCTGGGTCCAGGTGTTGAGGGTCGGCCCGTCGTTGCTCTTGAGCACGTACTGGTACTGGCTGCGGCTGGGGCCGGAGCTCAAGTTGATGTCCTGGCCGGCCCGCAGGTACAGGACGATGCCCGGGACCGCGGCCAGTTGCGGGCGGATGCGGTCGATGAACTGGCTGGCGGAGACGTCGCGCTGGCCCCGGTCCTTGAGGGCGATCCAGAAGCGGCCGTTGGCGATGGTCTGGTTGCTGCCGGTGACGCCCACCGAGTGGGAGTAGGTTTCCACCGCCGGGTCGGCGTCGAGGATCTTCGCCAGGGCCAGGTGTTTTTCCACCATGTCCGGGTAGGAAATATCGGCCGCCGCCTCGCTGGTGCCGAGCACGAAACCGGTGTCCTGGACCGGGAAGAACCCCTTGGGAATGAACACATAACCGGCGACGGCCAGGCCCAGGGTCAAGCCGAACAGGCCGAGCATCAGGCGCTGATGGGCCAGCGCCCGGCGCAGCCCGCGCTCGTAGGTCGCCAGCAGGCGTTCGCCGAAGCCCGGACGGTCGTGGGGTTGATGCACCGGGGCGCGCATGAACAGCGCCGCCAGGGTCGGCGCCAGGGTCAGCGACACCACCACCGAAATCAGGATGGTCGAGGTGGCGGTCAGGGCGAATTCCTTGAACAGCCGCCCGACCACGCCACCCATGAACAGCAGGGGAATGAACGCGGCGATCAGCGAGAAGCTGATGGAGACCACAGTGAAGCCGATTTCCCCGGCGCCCTTGATCGCCGCTTCGCGCATGCCGTCGCCGGCTTCCAGGTGACGGTGGATGTTCTCGACCACGACGATCGCGTCGTCGACCACGAAGCCCACCGAGATCACGATCGCCACCAGGGTCAGGTTGTTCAGGCTGAAGCCCATCACGTACATCAGCGCGAAACTGGCCACCAGCGACACGCCGAGCACGCTGGAGACGATTAGCGTCGCCGACAACTGGCGCAGGAACAGCGCCATTACCGCCACCACCAGCAGCACGGCGATCAGCAAGGTGATTTCCACTTCGTGCAAGGAGGCGCGGATGGTCTTGGTGCGGTCCGAGAGCACGGTGACGTCCACCGAGGCCGGGAGCATGGCTTCCAGCCGTGGCAGTTCGTTCTGAATGCGGTCCACGGTGTCGACGATGTTGGCCCCCGGCTGGCGGAAGATCACCAGGTTGAGCCCCGGCTGGTCGTTGGACCAGGCCTGCACATAGGCGTTTTCCGGGCCGCTGACGACCCGGGCGACGTCCTTGAGTTGCACCGGCGCGCCGTTCTTGTAGGAAACGATCAGCTGGCCGTATTCGTCGGGGTGGAACAGCTGGTCGTTGGTCGACAGGGTCGAGATGCTCGACTCGCCGTACAGCGCGCCCTTGGCCAGGTTGAGGCTGGCTTGTTGCAGGACGACGCGGATATCGGCCAGGGTCAGGCCGATGGCCGCCAGGCGGTCGGGCGAAGCCTGGACGCGGATCGCCGGGCGCTGTTGGCCGGTGATGCTGACCTGGCCGACGCCGTCGATCTGGCTGATCTGCCGGGACAGCAGGGTTTCCACGTAGTCGCTCAGTTCGGTGCCGGGCATCTGCGTGGAGCTGATGCTGAGAATCAGCACCGGGCTGTCCGCCGGGTTGACCTTGCGCCAGGTGGGCAGGCTCGGCATGTCGTTGGGCAGCTTGCCCGAGGCGGTGTTGATCGCCGCCTGCACTTCCTGGGCGGCGGTATCGATGCTCTTGTCGAGGGTGAATTGCAGGGTCAGCAGGCTCGAACCCAGGGCGCTGCTGGAGGTCATCTGGGTCATGCCGGGGATGGCACTGAACTGCACTTCCAGCGGCGTGGCCACCGAGGAGGCCATGGTTTCCGGGCTGGCGCCGGGCAGTTGGGCGGTGACCTGGATGGTCGGGAATTCCGCCTCGGGCAGGGGCGCCACGGGCAGGCGCGGAAAAGCGATGGCGCCGAGCAGCACCAGGGCGAAGGTCAGCAGCAGCGTGGCGACTGGGTGGTCGACGCACCAGGCCGAGATCGAGCCGTGGCCTTTCATGGTTGCGGCTCCGTGTTCGCGGTCTGGATCGTTTGCGGCGGCTCGCTGAGCACCTCGATACGCGAGCCGGCCTTGAGCCGCGACTGGCCGTCACTGACCAGCAGGTCGCCGGCCTGCACGCCGGTAATGATGTTCTGGCCGCTGTCCTGATAGACCATCTGCACCGGGACGATTTCCACGGTGTCGTCCTTGACCCGGTACACGAAGTGCTTGTCCAGGCCGCGTTGCACCACGCTGGGCGGCACCACCAGGGCGGCCTTTTCCACGGCGGTGCGGATCTTGATGGTCACCAACTGGCCGGGCCAGAGCTTTTGCCCGGGATTGTCGAATTCGGCCTTGGCGCGGATGGTCCCGGTATTGGCGTCGATCTGGTTGTCGATCAGGCTCAGGTGGCCTTCGCCCAGGCGGTCGCCGGTCACCGCATCGGTGTCGGCGCCCAGGTAGGCGTCCACCGCGGCCGGCTGTGCGGCCAGTAACAGCCCTTGCAGGGTCGGCAGCATCTGTTGCGGCAGGGAAAACTCCACCGCGATCGGGTCGATCTGGGTCACCGAGAACAGCCCTTGGGTGTCGCTGGTGCGCAGGAAATTGCCTTCGTCGACGGTGCGGATACCGACGCGGCCGGACACCGGGGAGCGGATCTGGGTATAGGACAACTGCACCTGGGCCGCATCGATGGCGGCCTGGTTGCCCAGGGCGCTGGCCTTGAGCTGGTTGACCAGCGCCTGTTGCTGGTCGTAGGTCTGCTTGGAGACGCCGTCATCCACCGACAGCAGCTTGTAGCGCTGGAGGTTGACCTGGGCCACTTGCAACTGCGCCTGGTTTTCCGCCAGTTGCGCCCGGGCCTGATCGAGGCTGGCGCGGATCGCGCGGTCGTCGATGGTCGCCAGCAGGTCGCCGGTCTTGACCCGTTGCCCTTCCTTGACCAGCAGGCGGGTAAGGATGCCGTCCACCTGGGGCCGGATCACCACGCTGTGCAGCGACAGGACCGAGCCGATGCCGCTGACATGCCGCGGTACGTCCTGTTGGGCGACGCTGATCACCCGCACCGGCACGGCGCTCGGGGCTGCCAGCTTGGCGCTGGGCGGCTTGAGCAGGAACCACAGGCCAGCGGCGATAAGAATGGCGAGTACGCCTGCGATCACAACGGTTGTTTTTCGATTACGCATGGACGCCAGCGCCGGGGGGCAAGGGAAACGGAAGGGTGGCCAGTATCAGTGGCTCATTTATAGCCGGGCAACCGGGTCAGCAACGTGACGCCAGCCTGTCAGCGCTGTCAGCAAAGGCCGACCGGGGGTGGCTGGCGGCAGGTCAAAGATCGGCGGCGCGCAGGTATACTGCCGGCCTTCGCGGCCCGGTCCTTCGGGTCGTTCCTTATTCCGGAGCTGCCATGACCCACCCCGCCCAACCGCCTGTGTCCGATGCTCCTGGCGTCGATCAGGCCGACGACGCCAGCGCGCCCGCCGAAGGCAAGCCGGCGATCGCGCCGTTCAAGTTCCCGTTCAAGCCGTCCGAGTTCGCCCAGGCCAAGAACGCCGGGCTGCCCTGGTACAAGAACGGGGTCGGCGACGGCCATGCCAAGACCCCGGGCGCGGCGCCACCTGGTACCCGTCGCTCGATGGGCAAGCGTTAAGGGCTGGTCCGCCTTGTACGTGTAGGAGAGAGCGTGCTCGCGATGGCGTCGATCTGGCACACCGCGTTGTCTGGATCGCCAGCAAGCGGGCTCCTACAGGGAGACAGGTAGCGGCATCAAGCCACCTGTAGCGCAATGAAAGCGTAATTGACCGGTGCCTCGGTCACCACCTGGGCACCGGCGTCCTGCACCTGCCCGGCAATGTCGGCGCCGGACACATGGAACAGCCACTCGCCGGCCGGCGCTGCCTGCGGTTGCGCCTGGACCCGCTCGATGGCTTCGACCAGGGCGGCCATGTCCGGCAGGTACGCGGTAAAACCGTCGCCCTTGAGCGCGGTGGTGTGAATGCCGAGCCATTGGCAGATGGCTTGTTTGCCGCGGATATCGTCGCGGTCGGCCTGGCGCGAGCGCTGGATCAGTTCGGCCAGTTCGCGGTCTGCCAGTGTGCCGCCGACGATCAGTTGCGGGCCTTGTTCCCAGGACTCGGGCGGGCATTCCTTGACCGCCGGGTTGAGCGGGATGTGCGGGTTGATTTCCATCGGGTAGATGCGGCACACCAGCGGCCGGCGCTCATAGATCCGGCACAGTTGGCGTTCGTCAAGATTCCGGCAGGGGCCGACGTTGTAGGCGGCAAAGGTGATCGCCACATGGGCCCGGGCATGGCCGCTGGGCACCTCGCAGGAACGTCGCTCGGCGTGTTCGCGCTGCTCGGCCGGCAGGCCCAGGCCGTTACTCAGGAAGGCCTCCACTAGCACGATCACCTGGCCGCCATCCCGTGCCCACTGGTGGGCTTCGTCCAGGGTCAGGGGAACGTGGTGATCGTTGCAGCACTTGCCGCAACCGACGCAGGAAAAACGAATATTCATGGAACGCACAGCCATCGTCAAAAGGTGGAAGCGGCGACGCAATACCTTGCGTCGCCCGGTAAAGACCATTCTCGAAGCAAGTTATACGCCACTCAGCGGGACTTGGTTTCGAGGGCCGGGCGGATCGAATCCCACTCGCTGACCTGGGCGCTCCGGTGCTGTTTGTCGTACAGGCACAGTTCGATGCCGGTCTGGCCCTTCATGTGTTTTTGCGGGTACTGCCCCTGAAGCAGCAAGGCGGTGTAGCCGACCCGGTCGTCGAACTGCGCGGCGTTACCCACGGCCTTGGAGTTCTTCAACTGGCTGGCCTTGATGCAACTGGCCAGTACCTGCTTGTCGAAGGTCGCCCAGGCGTCCGGGCTGGAGGCCCGGGCCGGGCTGGCGAGGGCGGCGGTCAGGCAGAGCAGGGGCAGGGCGGCTTTCATGGCAAGGCATTCCTTTGGCGCAGAGGTGGGCAGGAGTATGCCTGAGGCGTGTGCGTTGGAAATCGCGGCCAACTGCTATGTAGGCGCTGCCGCAGGCTGCGTTCGTGCCCGAAGGGCGCGCAGGTCTCAATATCGTCGTAGGCCTTGCGCAGCCTGCCGCAGCGGCTACAAGGCGAGCGGTGATTGCGGTACTTGTTCGCGGCGGATGACGCGCATGCCGGCGCTTTCGTACAGCTGCCGGGCAGGCTGGTTGTGTTCCAGCACCCGCAGGTCGACAAAGGCTTCGCGGCGCTGGCGAAAGACCTCGAACGCCTGCAACAGTAGGGCCCGTCCCAGGCCCTGGCCGCGGGCTCGCGGATGCACCACCAGGTCCTTGATATAAGCGCTGGTCCAGCACTGGGCCACACCGACGACGCCGTCGGCGTCCAGCGCCAGCAGGCACAGTTGCGGGTCGTATTCGGCGTCGCTTTCAAAGCGTTCGCGCCAGTGGTCCAGCGTCGGCACATGGCCGCCGCCGTCCTGGTAGCCGAGGTGCATCAGCGTGTGCACCGCTTCAGCCAGTTCCGGGCGGTAGCTGTCGAGGCTGAACGCGGCGGGCCAGTTGGCGGGCGGTAGCGCCTCGACCAGGTCGCGGCGCATCAGCAGGCAGTAGTCGTCGGCCAAGGCTCAGGCGCCCTGGGTCGCGACGTGACGGGCCGCTTCGATCAGGCAGCGGGTCAGGTCCGGCGAGGAGAACTTGGTCAGCACCGCGTTGGCCCCGGCCAGGCGGGCTTTTTCGGCGTTCATCGCGCTGTCCAGGGAGGTGTGCAGCAGCACATAAAGATGGGCGAAGTCCGGGGTCTCGCGCAGGGTGCGGGTCAGGGCGTAGCCGTCCATCTCCGACATCTCGATGTCCGAGACGATCAGGTTGATTTCCTCGGCGGTGCCTTGCAGGTCCAGCAGGCAGTCGATGGCTTCCTTGGCGCTGCGCGCGGTGTGGCATTGCAGGCCGAGGTTGCGCAGGGTGTGCACCGACTGCTGCAGGGCGACCTGGCTGTCGTCGACCACCAGGATCCGCGCGTTACCCAGCAGCTCGGCGTCTTCCATGCTCAGTTCGGTCGGCGCGGCTACGATCTGCGCCGGGGCGATGCCGTGGATGACTTTCTCGATGTCCAGCACCTGTACCAGGGTGCCGTCGACCTGGGTCACCCCGGTGATATAGGCCTTGACCCCGCCGGAGCCATAGGGCGGCGGACGGATGTCGGTGGTCAGGCAATGCACGATCTTGCTCACCGCCTGCACGTGCAGGCCCTGCTTGGAACGGCTGACGTCGGTGACGATCAGGCAGCCGCCGTCCGGGTCTTCCAGCGGCCGTTCGCCGATGGCCCGGCTGAGGTCGATGACCGACAGCGAATTGCCGCGCAGGGTGGCGATGCCTTTCACGTGAGGGTGGGATTCCGGCAGCTTGGTCAGCGGTGGGCAGGGGATGATTTCACTGACTTTGAGCAGGTTGATCGCCATCAGCTTGCCGCTGCGCAAGGTGAACAGCAGAAGCGAGAGGGAATCTGCGCGGGCTTTGTTGGAAGACATAAAAACCTTCTGTGGAAAAAGGTGGTTCGCGCAACGAGGTCGCGAACAGCTAGCGATAACGGGTTATCGACGCCTGGGGGGCTGGCTTTAGCCGCATTCGCGGTTTCCGGATCAGCGTAGGCGCTTTTGTCTCCTGTAGGAGCGAGCTCGCTCCTACAGGTATAGGTGAAGACCGGCGACGCGGCTTATTTCAAGCCCAGGCGCTTTGCCATCCGGCCGAGGTTGGCGCGGTCCAGGCCCAGCTCGCGGGCGGCGCCGGCCCAGTTGTGCTGGTGGCGTTCGAGGCAGGCGCCGATCAGGTGGCGCTGGTAGTTTTCGGTGGCCTGGCGCAGATCGCCGCTGGCGGGGCTGTCGGCTTGCGCCGTCGGGGCAGGCGGCTCGAGCGTCGGTGGGGCAGAGGCGTCCGGCAAATCCAGGTCGGCGGCGCTGAGGCTGAGAATCTTCGGCCGTTCGCGGCAGTTGCCCAGGGCCTTGAGGGCGCTGCGGCCGATCAGGTGCTCCAGCTCGCGGACATTGCCCGGCCAGGCGTAGGCCAGCAGCGCCGCCTGGGCATCGCTGGTCAGGCGCAGGCTGCCCAGGCCCATGCGCGAGCGGTTCTGTTCGAGGAAGTAGCCGCTGAGCAGCAACACGTCGCGACCGCGGTCGCGCAGGGCCGGCACCAGCAGCGGGTAAACGCTGAGGCGGTGATAGAAGTCCGCGCGATAACGGCCGCAGCGCACTTCTTCGGCCAGGTCGCGGTTGGTCGCGGCAATCAGCCTCACGTCGACCTGATGTTCCTTGTCCGAGCCCAGGCGTTGCAGCTGGCCGCTTTGCAGCACGCGCAGGAGCTTGGCCTGCACGGTCAGCGACAGCTCGCCCACCTCGTCGAGAAACAGCGTGCCGCCGTTGGCCAGCTCGAACTTGCCGCGCCGGTCGTTGGTGGCGCCGGTGAAGGCGCCGCGCACATGGCCGAACAGTTCGCTCTCCACCAGGGTATCGGGCAGGGCCGCGCAGTTCAGACTGATGAGCGGTCGATCGGCCCGCGGCGAAGCAGCGTGGATGGCCTGGGCCACCAGTTCCTTGCCGACCCCGGTCTCGCCGGTGATCAGCACCGTCAGGTCGCTGCCGCCGACCAGGCCGATTTCCTCCAGCAGGCGTTTATGGGCCTTGCTCTGGCCGATCATCTCGCGGTCCTGGCCGCTGGCCTGGCGATAGACCTCGGCGCGCTGGTGCTCGTCTTCGGCGCGCAGGGCCAGGCGTTCGATGCGCTCGGCGGCGTTGACGGTGGCCGCCGCCAGGCTGGCGAAGGCTTGCAGGGCATCCAGTTCGATCGGCTCGAAACGCTGCGGGTCGAGGGCGTCGAGGGTCAGCAGGCCCCAGGGGCGTTCGTCGATGAACAGCGGGCAACCCATGCAATCGTGGACTTCCAGGTGCTCGTGCAAACCGTCCACCAGGCCGTCGTAAGGGTCGGGCAGGTCGCTGTCGCTGGCGAACCGGGTGGGGCCGGGATGGCTGAGCAGGGCGGCGAAGCGCGGATGCTCGCTGACCTTGAAGCGCCGGCCCAGGGTGTCGGTGCTCAGGCCGTCCACCGCCAGCGGCACCAGCCATTCGCCATCCAGGCGCAGCAGCGCGGCGGCGTCGCAGGGCAGCAGGGCGCGCATGGCTTCGAGCAGCCGGCGGTAGCGCTCGCCTTCCGGCAGTTCGCGGGACAGGTCGGACACCAGGGGCAGCAACGCGGTGAGCAGGGATTTTGCGGTCATAATGACTCCATATGGTCTAAATGACTATAAATGCCTTAGGGTCTAAATGACTATTTTTATTTTAACTATATGATTTTTATGGTTTTTATTTTTGGCATGAAATCTGATTGGTAAAGAGCAACCTGCAAGAAACCAGAAAGCTCAGGAGTTGTTCTTATGCTTAGCGTCGAAGACCGTGCCATCATCAAGTCCACCGTGCCGTTGCTGGAAAGCGGCGGCGAAGCCCTGATCACTCACTTCTACCGGATGATGCTTTCCGAGTATCCGCAAGTGCGTCCGCTGTTCAACCAGGCGCACCAGGCCAGCGGCGACCAGCCTCGGGCCCTGGCCAACGGCGTATTGATGTACGCCCGGCACATCGACCAGCTCGACCAACTGGGCGACCTGGTGGCGAAGATCATCAACAAGCACGTGGCCCTGCAGATTTTGCCGGAGCATTACCCGATCGTCGGCAGCTGCCTGCTGCGCGCCATCTCCGAAGTCTTGGGCGACGAGATCGCCACCCCGGCGGTGATGAGTGCCTGGGGCGCGGCCTATAACCAGTTGGCGGACATCCTGATCGGCGCCGAGGGCGCGATCTACGACCAGAAGGCCCAGGCCCCCGGCGGCTGGCGCGGCGCGCGGGAATTCAAGCTGGTGCGACGGGTGGAGGAGAGCGCCGAGATCACCTCGTTCTATTTCGAGCCGGCGGACAAGGGGCCGATCCTGGCCGCCGAGCCGGGCCAGTACATCGGCATGAAGCTGTTCCTCGATGGCGAGGAGATCCGCCGCAATTACTCGCTGTCGGCCCTGTCCGATGCGGGCCAGTACCGCATCAGCGTCAAGCGCGAAAAGGGTGGCCGGGCGTCCAACTACCTGCACGACGAGCTTCAGGTTGGCGCCGGCATCCAGATGTTCCCGCCGGCGGGCGAATTCACCCTGGCGGCCAGCGACAAGCCGCTGGTGCTGATCAGCGGCGGCGTCGGCATCACGCCGACCCTGCCGATGCTCGAAGCCGCGCTGGCCAGCGAGCGTGCGGTGCACTTCATTCACTGCGCACGTAACGGTGGGGTGCATGCGTTCCGCGACTGGGTCGACGACCTGGCCGCGCGCCATCCGCAGCTCAAGCGCTTCTACTGCTATGCCGAAGACGACGGCGTCAGCCCGGCGGCGGACAAGATCGGCCTGCTGAGCCAGGAACAACTGGCCGAATGGTTGCCGCAGGAGCGCGACCTGGACGCCTACTTCCTTGGGCCGAAAGCCTTCATGGCGGCGATCAAGCGCCACCTCAAGGCCCTCGGCGTGCCGGAACAGCAAAGCCGCTACGAGTTCTTCGGCCCCGCCGCGGCGCTGGAGTAAGCCCCGCCCCGGCCAGCCTCAGCCCTTGAGGCTGGCCGCATTGGTAAAAATCCTTTAAAGGTTAATCCGTTCTTAACCTGTTTATCGTTAATTCCCCGATGCTGATGATAGGCGCTCGTTCGCACTGATCAGGATCATCCCATGCCGTTCCCCGTCATTTCCCGCATCACCCTGACCGCCACCTTGCTCGCCAGCCCCGTGGTTTTCGCCGAGCCGGCGCTGCTTCAAGCGCAGAGCCTGAGCGTCGACCGCAGCTTGCCCAAGGCCCAGCGCGAAGCGATGGAACTGGCTGCGCGGCGTTACGGCAGCTTCTGGAACAGCGGCGACGAGCGCCTGGCCAAGGCCGCGCTGGCGGAGAATTTCGTCGATATGACACCGCCGCCGGGGCGGGTCCAGGGCCCGACCGGACCGTTGCTGGCCTCGCGTGCGTTTCGCGCAGCGGTGCCGGACCTGAGCGCCGAAATCGAGCAGATGATCGTGGCCGGGGATCGCGTGGTGGTGCACCTGCATTTTCGCGGGCATTTCAGCGGGACGTTCAATGCACTCAAAGGTCATGGTCAGCGTGTAGACTTCCGGGCAACCGACATCTATCAGGTCGACAATGGCCGGATCGCCGCCAATTGGCATATAGAAGACAACCTCGGTCTGATGCAGCAGTTGCAAGCGCTGCCGTCGGGCTGAACCACAGACAGGAAAGGAATTGAGGATGACTGACGACATACTGCGTTTGGGGCGTGAGCGACGCTTCCTGGTGTTACTGGGAGTGATCTGCCTGGCGCTGATCGGCGGCGCCCTGTACATGCAGGTGGTGCTGGGCGAGGCGCCTTGCCCGCTGTGCATCCTGCAGCGCTACGCGTTGCTGCTGATCGCCATTTTCGCCTTTATCGGCGCGGCCATGCGCAGCCGTCGCAGCCTCACGATCCTGGAGGTGCTGGTGGTGCTCAGCGCGCTGTTCGGCGCCGCCGTGGCGGGGCATCACGTCTATACCCAGGCCCACCCCGCGGTCAGCTGCGGCATCGATGTGCTGCAGCCGATCGTCGACAGCCTGCCGCTGGCGACGATCTTCCCGCTGGGTTTCCAGGTCGATGGTTTCTGCTCCACGCCGTACCCGCCGGTACTGGGCCTGTCCCTGGCGCAATGGGCGCTGGTGGCCTTCGTCCTGACCCTGGTGCTGGTGCCGCTGGGCATCATTCGCAACCGCAAGCAAAGCGCCTGACCTAGCGTCAAAAAGCCCCGGTCCCGATGTTCGGGGCCGGGGCTTTTTTGCGTGTAGGACAAGATGGGAAAGGCAACTTGATAGGGGGCAATCGGCGGTGCGACGAGAGTGCGACATGTTGTCACACGGTCGGTGTCGCAGCGCTGTTTCGGCGAAGGGCCGCGAGGCGGTTTTTCTCCGGCCGTCGGGCACAAATGCCTGTCAGTTCGGGATGGCCAGGGTGGTGCCAGGGCTACCCCGGTCGGCGCTCCGGGGAAATCGGTTCAGCCCTCGTAGTACAAGGGATAGCGCCTTGCCATCGGTGGTTTTTCGATCCGCCAAGGGGCTGTTTTACGGCCTTGGAGGAAGGCGTTTTCGGGGCTTTTTATTGCGAATGAAAATCGATATGATCGCGACGCTCTGCAATAATCTTCCGGCATTATTACGTAAACCGATAGAAATTATTTCGGGATAAGACATGGTTTATAAAACCCTAACTACCTACAATCGCCCGCACTGAATTTCCGGCGCTGCTCACCCCTGAGCATACGGTGGCGGTCGAGGGGCGTAGGACGCTCCGTGCGACGCCAGGTGTCGGCACCTTCCAAATATCCGCACCAAATGGAATTGGTCTGTAACAAGGCCTTTGACCACGTATTCGAATAAGAACTCACTGCTAGCCCAGGATTTGTCAAACAGCGCGTAATGCGCCGGGCAGGCCCTTATTCAATCGAAGAAAAATTGCCAACCCTTGGCATGGTGAAGTGTTGGCCATCAAAACCCAACTGCATTGCGCAAGCTGCTTTAGAGGTCGTGAGATGAGTAAAAACAGGTACCCCCGATTACTAGGCTTTTTGCCGCTGCTTGGCATGATGTTAATGCTGGGAGGCTGCAAGTGGACCTTGATGGACCCGAAAGGACAGATCGGTCTGGATCAACGAAACCTGATCATCACCGCAACGCTGCTGATGCTGTTGGTCGTAGTGCCGGTCATCATCATGACCTTCGCTTTCGCCTGGAAATATCGCGCGTCGAACACCGCAGCGACCTACGCGCCGAAGTGGTCGCACTCCACCAAGATCGAAGTCGCGGTGTGGCTGGTCCCGATCCTCATCATCATCGCCCTGGGTTACATCACCTATAAGTCGACCCACGAGCTGGACCCGTACCGTCCGTTGGAGTCCGACGTCAAGCCGATCAACATCCAAGTGGTCGCGCTGGACTGGAAGTGGTTGTTCATTTACCCGGACCTGGGTATCGCCACGGTTAACCAGATCCGTTTCCCGGAAAACACCCCGCTTAACTTCCGGATTACCTCCGACGCGGTGATGAACTCGTTCTTCATCCCAGCCCTGGGCGGCCAGATTTACGCGATGGCAGGCATGCAGACCCGACTGCACCTGATCGCCAACGAAAAAGCTGAAATGGAAGGCATCTCCGCGAACTACAGCGGCGCTGGCTTCACCGGCATGAAATTCAAAGCGATCTCGACGAGCCAGGAGGATTTCAACGCCTGGGTAGCCGAAGTCAAGGCCGCACCTAAACAGCTGGATCAAGCTGAATACGACGCCCTGACCAAACCAAGCCAGAACAACCCAGTCGCCCTGTACTCCGCGTATGAGCCAGACCTGTTTCAGAAAATCGTCGACAAGTACGAAGGCATGAAACCAGGCAAGCCGGTCAAGCACGAGAAGAAAGAAGTGGCCGCGGTTGAAGGGACTGACATGGGCTCGAATTCAGCTGCTGGGGCAGAGGAGTAAACGATGTTTGGTAAATTAAGTCTGGAAGCGATTCCGTTCCACGAGCCGATTGTCATGGTGACCGTTGCCATGATCATCCTCGGTGGTCTGGCGCTTGTCGCGGGTATCACCTATTTCAAGAAGTGGTCCTACCTGTGGACCGAATGGCTGACTTCGGTCGACCACAAGAAAATCGGCGTGATGTACATCATCGTCGCCATGGTCATGCTGCTGCGCGGTTTTGCCGACGCGATCATGATGCGTACCCAGCTGGCCATGGCCACCGAGGGTTCGCCTGGCTACCTGCCGCCTGAACACTATGACCAGATCTTCACCGCCCACGGTGTGATCATGATCATCTTCATGGCGATGCCATTCTTCACCGGCCTGATGAACCTCGCAGTGCCGCTGCAGATCGGCGCGCGCGACGTGGCCTTCCCGTTCCTCAACTCGCTGAGCTTCTGGCTGCTGGTTTCCGGCGTCGTGCTGATCAACCTGTCCCTGGGCGTCGGCGAATTCGCCAAGACCGGCTGGGTTGCGTATCCGCCGCTGTCGGGCCTGCAATACAGTCCGGGCGTGGGTGTGGACTACTACATCTGGGCGCTACAGCTATCCGGGCTAGGTACGACATTAACCGGGGTCAACTTCCTGGCCACCGTGCTGAAAATGCGTGCCCCGGGCATGAAGATGATGGACATGCCGATCTTCACCTGGACCTGCACCTGGGCCAACGTGCTGATCGTCGCTTCGTTCCCGATCCTCACCGCCACCCTGGCGCTGCTGACCCTCGACCGCTACATGGATTTCCACATTTTCACCAATGAACTTGGTGGCAATCCGATGATGTACGTGAACCTGTTCTGGGCTTGGGGCCACCCCGAGGTGTACATCCTGATCCTGCCGGCGTTCGGTATCTTTTCCGAAGTCATCTCGACCTTCTCGGGCAAGCGCCTGTTCGGCCATCACTCGATGATCTATGCGTCCGGCGCGATCTCGGTACTGGGCTTCATGGTCTGGCTGCACCACTTCTTCACCATGGGTTCGGGGGCCAGCGTCAACGCCTTCTTCGGCCTGGCGACCATGCTGATTTCCATCCCGACGGGGGTGAAGCTATTCAACTGGCTGTTCACCATCTACCACGGCCGCCTGCGCATCACCAGCCAGGTTCTGTGGACCCTGGGCTTCATGGTGACCTTCGCCATCGGCGGCATGACCGGCGTACTGCTGGCCATCCCGGGTGCCGACTTCGTCCTGCACAACAGCCTGTTCGTGATCGCGCACTTCCATAACGTGATCATCGGCGGCGCGGTATTCGGCTACATCGCCGGTTTCAGCTTCTACTTCCCGAAAGCGTTCGGCTTCAAGCTGCACGAAGGCTGGGGCAAGGCGGCGTTCTGGTTCTGGATCTCCGGCTTCTTCGTCGCATTCATGCCGCTCTACGCCCTGGGCTTCATGGGCATGACCCGTCGTCTGAACGCCACGACCAACCCTGAGTGGGTGCCGTACCTGTACGTCGCCATGTTCGGTGCGGTAATGATCGCCATCGGTATCGCCTGCCAGCTGATCCAGCTGTACGTCAGCGTGCGTGACCGCAAGCAGAACCAGTGCGTGTCCGGCGACCCATGGAATGCCCACACCCTGGAATGGTCGACTTCGTCGCCACCGCCGTTCTACAACTTCGCCGTACTGCCGAAGGCCGATAGCATCGATCCGTTCACCGAAGCCAAGGAAAACGGTACCGCGTACCAGAAGCCTGCTCGCTACGAACCGATCCACATGCCGAACAACACCGCCACCGGCCTGGTGATGGGTGCTCTGTTGACCGTCTTCGGTTTCGCGATGATCTGGCACATCTGGTGGCTGGCGATCGCTAGCCTGGCCGGTACCGTGATCTATTTCGTGATCCATGCGGCTCGTGATGATCAAGGCTACATGGTGCCGGTCGACGTGATCGAACGCATCGAAGCCGAGCAGCACGCTCGCCTGGTAGCCGAGAAGAAGATCCCGGCCAACCGTGTAGAAACCTCGTTGGAACAGGCTTAAACCATGTCGAACTTAGTGACCAATGCTGGACACACCCATGTCGATGACCATGGGCACGATGACCATCACCACGACTCGGGCGAGATGACCGTATACGGTTTCTGGCTCTACCTGATGACCGACTGCATTCTGTTCGCGTCGATCTTCGCGGTGTACGCGGTACTGGTAAACAACGTAGCGGGTGGCCCGTCGGGCCACGACATCTTCGAACTGCCTTACGTGCTCGGCGAAACCGCCTTGCTGTTGTTCAGTTCGATCACCTACGGCTTCGCCATGCTGGCGTTCTTCCGTGGCAACAAGAAGGGCGTGCTGAGCTGGCTGGCGCTGACCTTCCTGTTCGGCCTGGGCTTCATCGGCATGGAGATCAACGAGTTCCACCTGCTGATCTCCGAGGGCTACGGCCCTAGCCGTTCGGGCTTCCTGTCCGCCTTCTTCACCCTGGTCGGCACCCACGGCCTGCACGTGACCGCCGGCCTGATCTGGATGGCGATCATGATGTATCAGGTCAACAAGCATGGCCTGACCGCGACCAACAAGACCCGCCTGAGCTGCCTGAGCCTGTTCTGGCACTTCCTGGACGTGGTCTGGATCTGCGTCTTCACCGTTGTCTACCTGATGGGGACCCTGTAATGGCTAATGCACACTCCCATGACAGCCATGATGCGAGCCACGGCAGCGTAAAGTCGTACGCCATCGGCTTCATCCTGTCGGTGATCCTGACGCTCATCCCGTTCGGCCTGGTGATGTACCCGACCCTGCCGAAATCCATCACCTTGATGATCGTCCTGGCGTTCGCGGTGATCCAGGTCCTGGTTCACCTGGTGTACTTCCTGCACCTGGACCGCTCCGAGGCCCAGCGTAACAACGTGATCGCGTTCGTCTTCGCTGCTCTGGTGATCGTCCTGCTGGTTGGCCTGTCGCTGTGGATCATGTTCAGCATCCACACCTACATGATGGCGAAGTGAGGTAAGACCCGATGTCGCTGAAGCACTTTATCCAAATCACCAAACCGGGGATCATTTTCGGTAACGTGCTTTCTGTGGCGGGCGGCTTCTTCCTGGCCTCCAAGGGACATGTCGATCTGGCCATCTTCCTGGCCGCGATGATCGGCACGTCCCTGGTGGTGGCTTCCGGTTGCGTGTTCAACAACTGCATCGACCGCGACATCGACCTGAAGATGGAGCGCACCAAGAATCGCGTGCTGGTCCAGGGCCTCATCTCCCTGAAGCTGGCACTGATCTACGCGACCGTCCTGGGTGTCGCCGGCGTGGTGTTGTTGTACAAGGTGGCCAATCCGCTGGCGGCGCTGTTTGCCGTGATCGGCTTTGTCATCTACGTCGGCTTCTACAGCCTGTACCTCAAGCGCAAGTCGGTGCACGGCACGCTGGTGGGCAGTCTGTCGGGGGCGATGCCGCCGGTGATCGGCTACGTCGCCGTGAGCAACAGCTTCGACATGGCGGCGCTGACCCTGCTGGTGATGTTCAGCCTGTGGCAGATGCCGCATTCCTACGCCATCGCGATCTTCCGCTTCAACGATTACCTGGCCGCATCGATTCCGGTGCTGCCAGTGAAGCGCGGCATCCTGGTGGCCAAGCGGCACATCCTGCTCTATATCCTGGCGTTCCTGGTGGCGACCCTGATGCTGACGTTCAGCGGGTACGCCGGCATGAGCTACCTGGCCGTTGCGGCCGCGATGGGCATGTACTGGCTGTACATGGCCTGGACCGGCTACAAGGCGGTGGACGACACCGTCTGGGCGCGCAAGCTGTTCGTGTTCTCGATCTTCACCATCACCGCGCTGAGCGTGATGATGTCCCTGGATTTCAAGGTACCCGGCGAGCTGCTGCTGACCTACGCGCCATAAGCGTGAACGCCACGAAAAAGCCCCGCCTTCGAGAGAAGCGCGGGGCTTTTTTTGGCCTGTCCGCCGGGGTGTCCCGAAGGTCCCCATCGCGAGCAAGCTCGCTCCTACAGGGGGGAAAGGGCAGTACCTGTAGGAGCGAGCTTGCTCGCGATGGCGGCGTATCAGGTAGAGCCCGATCGAGAGGCAGGGATTACTGCTGCAGGGCGCTGTAGCCCTCGAACGCGGTCTGCTGCTGGATCGCGGTGACGATGTTCTTGCGGGTGGCCGGCTGTTCGTTGCCGTCCTTGTCGAGGAACACTTCGCTTTCCAGCTCCGCCTCTTCGCCTTCGCCGACAAAGGCGAAACCGAGGAACTCGAAGACTTCGCGGTCGACGTTGGCCTTGGAGCGCGGGCGGATCGGCAGGGTGACGCTGATGCCGTCCTTGCTGATGGCGAACACTTCCATTTCCTTCTTCGCCCGCGATGCCTTGCTCTTGCCGCCGCCAGGGCTGCTGATGGCCTGGTGGGTCTGGTTCAACACTTTCAGCGCCAGGCCGTAGACCAGCTCCTGGAAGCTCGGGTCGTCCTTGTAGCTGGACAGGATGCGGCTGATCGGGAACTTGCTGGCCAGGTCTTCCAGGGCCGCGCTGTCGGCGGTCTCGGCGTCCTTGAGCTGCTTGAGCTGGCCCATGAGGTCATAGGCGCGATCGTCGTCGAAGCGGTCGTGAGCCTGACGGATTTCTGTGCGCAGTTCGCGGATCTGGTCGCTTTCCTTGTTCGATTGGAACGCGTCGAGGACCATCTCGCTGATGGTCTTGGCCTGGGAGACGTGCTGTGAAAGATTGATGGCGTTTTCGTATTCGGCTTTGGACGACAAGGCGTTTACGGATTCTTCTGTATTGGAATCGGACATTGATATTTCACTACTTCGTTTAACTGGAAATGAGGCTAGAAAAGCACCGGGCCTTTTCAGGGCGCCTAATTTATGGGACCGCCGCGCCATTGTCACGGGCCAATGGGCCGGAGCGAAAAGGCGTGGCTCTACTGACCCGCAATCGCCGGGAAAATTCCGGCGTCGAGGGCCCCGGCCAGCACCCGCCCGACGGCGGCGCTGGCCTCATTTCCTTCAGCGTTGCAACTGCCGGTGGAACTCGGCGAACGACACCATGCGCTGGCGCGCCGGGTCCCACAGCTTGAGCCGCAGGCAGCGGTAGATATCCCGCGGGTGCAGCGAGGTGGTGATCGGCGCCTGCAACGCCGGGATCGCCGCCATGGCCTCCGGCAAGCGATAGAACGGAATGCCCGAATTGGCGTGATGCACATGGTGGTAGCCGATATTGGCGGTGAACCAGGCCATGAGCGGGCCGGTACGCATGTAGCTGGATGAATACACCGCGGTGGCGGCGTAGTCCCAGTCGGCACGTGCGGGATAACGCACGCCGGGGAAGTTGTGCTGGCAGTAGAACATGTAGGCGCCCAGCGCCGAGCCGGACAGGCTGGGGATCAGCACCCCGTACAACAGGATGTCCGGCGCCAGCAGCGCCAGGGCGACGGCGCTCGCCAGGTTCAGCGCCAGGGCCAGCAGCGACCAGAGGCGATGCCGCGGCTGGGTGACCAGCGACACCATGCAGATGCTGAAAATAAAGATGCTGAATGATGCCAGCAGGATCATCAGCGGGTGCCTGGCGAGGCGGTAGCGCAAGCGCTTGAAGCGCCCGGCGCGGGCATATTCCTCGGTGGACAGCAGGGGAAAGGTGCCAAGGTCGGTGTGGGTGGACAGCAGCGGCAGGCGCCGCTGCTCCGCGCCGACGTACTGGCAGCTATGGCCGTGGTGGTAGTCGTGGGACTGCTTCCACAGCGTCGGCGGGGCCATCAGCAGCAGGCCGAAGGTCTTGAAGAACGCCGCGGCGAAGCGCGAACCCTTGAGGATCGCGCCGTGCATGTAGTCGTGGTAGAGCACGAACATGCGCACCAGGGACAAGCCCAGCAGCACGCTGCACGCCAGGCGCAGCGGCCACCACAGCGGCATGGCCACGGCCGTGCCGAACAGCCCGATCACCAGCAGCGTCGAATAGAAATGCCACCAGCTCAGGCGACGGTTTTCCACGGTGAAGGGCAGGGTCTGGCGAATCAGCTCCTTGCCGTGGCGCGCCAGTTCCTCGCGGCTCAAGCCATCGGTGGGCCAGGGGATGGCGCCCGGGGGGTGCTGCCCCGGGGCCTGAGAGGTATCGCGATAGGCGGTGCTGTCCAGCGTGGGCATCTGCTGCGCTCCTTAGCCGGCAACCGTTGCGAGGGGGCGGTGTTGCAGGAACAGCGGCGGCCGCCGGTCCCGCCACGGCCGCGCCTGCTCCAGCTGGGCGGCGAGGCACAGGAGCAAGGCTTCCTCGCCGAAGGCGGTGCTGAACATCAGGCCGATCGGCAGGCCCTCGGCGTTCCAGTGCAGCGGCAGGGAAATCGCCGGCTGCCCCGAAGCGTTGTGGATGGCGGTGAAGGGGCTGTAGTCGATCAGCGGGCCGTAGGTGTTTTCCAGGTCGCTGGAATGGACGTCCACCACCCCGTTGCGCAGCGGCGGCCGGGCCAGGGTCGGGGTCAGCCAGCAATCGTAGGTCTGGTGGAAACGCGCCATTTCCCGGCCGACCTGCTGCAACACCAGCTCGGACATCTGGTACTCCACGGCGCTCACGCCGAGGCCCCGTTGGTGCACGGCCTGGGTCAGGTTTTCCAGCTCGTCCGGCAGCGGGCCGCGCCCCAGTTGCAGGCTCATCAGCTCCACGGCGAAGGCGATGCCGGAGAACCACAGGGCGCTGAAGGCTTCGGCGAAGCTCGGCAGATCCAGTTGCGGCGCGGCTTCTTCTACGTGGTGGCCGAGGGATTCGAGCAGGCGCGCGGTGCTTTCCACCGCGGCCAGGCAGTCGGGGTGCAACGGCCTGCCGGCCGGGTCGGTGCTGGAAAAGGCGATGCGCAGGCGCTCGGGTGCGTGGCCGAGTTGGTCGAGGAAACGCCCCTGCACCGGCGGCGCGCGGTACGGGTCGCCTGGCACCACGCCGTGGGTCGCGTCCAGCAGGGCGGCGCTGTCGCGCACGCTGCGGGTCAGCACATGTTCGTCGAGCAGGCCGCTGAGCAGCTCGCCGAAGTCCGGGGCCAGGGAATTGCGCGCCCGGGTCGGCTTGAGGCCGACCAGGCCGCAGCACGAGGCGGGGATGCGGATCGAGCCGCCGCCGTCGTTGCCGTGGGCCGCCGGCACCATGCCGGTGGCCACCGCGGCGGCCGCGCCACCGCTGGAGCCGCCGGTGGAGTACTCCAGGTTCCACGGGTTGCGCGCCGGGCCGTAAAAGGCGCCTTCGGTGGTCGGCAGGATGCCGAACTCCGGGGCGTTGGTCTTGCCGACGAACACCAGCCCGGCCTGGCGAAAGCGCTTCACCAGCTCGCAGTCCTGGGGCATGACCCGCGTTTGCAGCATGCGCGAGGCCAGGGTCGACGGCAGGTCCTGGCAGTCGCCGAGGATGTCCTTGAGCAAAAACGGCACGCCGTGTAGCGCGCCGGTGGCGGGGGCCTTGTCCTGTGCGGCGGCCTGCGCCCGGGCCTTGTCGTAGGCCTTGTAGACCACGGCGTTGACCGCCGGGTTGAAGGCTTCGATGCGGCGTATGGCTTCCTCCAGCAACTCGGAGGGCAGCACTTGCTTGCTTCTGACCAGGTCGGCCAGGCCGACGGCGTCGAACGTTGCGTACTCGCTGAAAGACATCCTGTTCTCCCCAGGGTTGTGCTCGATTCAATGAAGGCCTGCGCGTTGGCGTCGCGGCAGGCGGGTGTGTGACATGGCTGGTTACACATGCGCAGCTTGCGAACGTCCTTTCCATGAGCTTCACATGCCTTGGAAACGTCCGAGGACAGGGGCGGCCAAGCCTTGGCCGAACCTGCGGTGAAACTGTGCTTTGACTATGCCTTGGGGGCGAAAATTGCGGGTATACGCCGTTCGGAGTATTAACTTCGACTGCGCGCTCCCAGAGGATGATCAAGCGTAATGGATGCGCAAGGCCGCCAGTTTCGGGCCTTGCGGGAGATGGCTAAGTACGGCTGCCTGGACACAAAATAATGACTACGAACGACCACGATAGCGACGTTCCGTATGCGAATTTTTCGGAATGTCTGCAGCTTCACGCCCACACGATCCCGGACCGATTGGCCTATCGTTTTCTACACAACGGGCGAGACGAAGCAACCCTGATCACTTTCTCTGAACTGGACCGCGCGGCGAAAGCGACCGCTGCCCGGTTGCAGGAGCATTGCCCGGCAGGAGACCGAGTGCTGATCCTGCTCAAGCCTGGCCTGGACTACGTGATTGCCTTCATGGGCTGTCTGTATGCCGGGCTGGTGGCGGTGCCGGCGTATCCGCCGGGGGCGACCAAGACCCTGGACCGGCTGGACGGCATCCTCGACGACTGCCAACCGACGGCGGCCCTGGCCAGCGGCGAGGATGTCCTGACCATCCAGGCCCGGCTGGGGCAGGCCGGCAGCCCGCTGGTCATGGACATGGCGACTCTGGACCTGGCGCTGGCCAGCCAATGGCTGGCGCCCCGGGTGACCCGCGACGATATTGCCTTCCTGCAATACACCTCGGGTTCCACCGGCGTGCCCAAGGGCGTCGCGGTGACCCACGGCAACCTGATCCACAACTCGCGCAGCATCAGCCGCGGCTTCCTGACCCACAAGGACAGCCACCTGGTCAGCTGGCTGCCGCCGTATCACGACATGGGCCTGATCGGCGGCATCCTGCAATCCTTGTTCGTCGGCTTCGGCTCGACCCTGCTGGCGCCGATCCACTTCCTGCAACGGCCGCTGCGCTGGTTGCAGGCCATCAGCACCTACCGCGGCACCGTCAGCGGCGGGCCGAACTTCGCCTATGAATTGTGCCTGCGCAAGATCAAGGACGAAGAGTTGGCCGGCCTCGACCTGAGCAGTTGGGAGGTGGCCTTCAACGGCGCCGAGCATGTGCGGGCGCAGACCATCGCGGCGTTCCATGAGCGCTTCGCCCGCGCCGGTTTTGCCAGCACCTCGGCCTTTCCCTGTTACGGGCTGGCCGAAGGCACGCTGATGGTCAGCGCCGGCGGCAGCAAGCGCGAGCCGGTGGTCCGTCAGTTCCACGCCGGCCTGCTGGAAGACAACGTGGCGCGCCTGCACGACGGCCCGGGCGCCAGCGCCGAGTTGCGCCTGCGCACCTTGGTCAGCAGCGGGCGCGGCATCCCGGGGCAGGCTCCGTTCATTTGCGATCCGCACACTGAACAGCCACTGGAAGACGGCCGGGTCGGCGAGATCTGCATCCTCGGCGACAGCGTCGCCAGCGGTTACTGGCAGCGCCCGGACAGCACCGCCGCGGCCTTTCGCCCGGCACCGCCGACCCTGGGTTGGTCGCGCTACTTTCGCACCGGCGATTTGGGGTTCCTGCTCGACGGCGAACTGTTCGTCACCGGACGGCTCAAGGACCTGATCATCGTCAATGGCGTCAACCATCACCCTGGCGATATCGAGAACACCGTGCTGCGCACCCACGACAGCTTTCGCCCGGACGGCACGGCGGCCTTCAGCATCGAGGCCGGCGACAGCGAGCAGGTGGTCGTGGCCCAGGAAATCGAGCGGCGGGCCTTGCGCAGCCTCGACATCGGCCAGTTGTTCGGCGACCTCAAGGCACGGTTGTGGCAACACCACCAACTGGCCCGACCGGTGCTGTTGCTGGTGTTCGGCGGCTCGTTGCCGCGCACCTCCAGCGGCAAGATCAAGCGCCAGGAATGCCGCAAGCAGTTCGAGCCCTGGCTGGCGGCGCAGGGCGGCATGGCGCCGGCCGAAGCCCACCCGCTGGACAAGTCGGTGGTCGCGCTGGAGAGCAATGGCCGGGTATTGCGCGACATCACCCTCGACAGTCAGGCTGTGGAAGTATGACTAGCCTATCGATCGGTGCGGTGCACGCGCACAAACCCGCGGCGTTGCTGTTCGCCCAGCCGTCGTTCTGCGAACCGCGGCTGGAACTGGCCAGCCGCCCGCGGTCGGTGCTGGCGCTGCCGCCCACCGACAGCCAGCAACGCCTGCAACTGACCAGCGTGCTCAACTCCATTACCTCGGCGCGGACCATCGCCGAACTCAAGCAGCAGACCCAACTGGCGCTGCCGCAGATCCTGCCGTGCGAGAACTTTGTGTTCGCCAGCGGCCGGGTCCGCGCGCACCGGGTGTTTTTTTCCCACCTGATCCACCCGGACAGCGTCTCCGACAGCCTGATCAAGGCCATTGTCGGTCGTGACGGGATGATTCCGCCGCTGGGTATCGACCCGATCGAGCATTGCGGGCGCCCCAAATACACCACCGTGGAGCGCCTGGGCAACTCGTCGGACCAGGTGTGGGCGAAGATCTTTCGCGAACACGGGATCCGCAACCTGGGCTGGACCCTGTTGCCCGGCCTGCACCGCAATACCTTCACCGGCTATTTCTTTCACAACATCTCGGCCACCGTGGCCCATGAAAGCAAAATGCGCATGATGGTGTTCGCCCCGTACCTGCACATTGCCCTGAACCGGGCGTTGGGCAGCAAGCTGCTGCGGCACAACCCGGGGCCGAACCATCAACTGTTATCCGTGCTGTCCAGCCGCGAAGCGGAGATTTCGCGCTGGGTGGCCCGAGGCAAGACCAACTGGGAGATTGGTCAGATCCTCGGCATCAGCGACAAGACCGTGAAAACTCACCTGCAGAACATTTTCTCCAAACTCCAGGCGTCGAGTCGGGCGCAGATCGCGGCGCTGTTCTGCGACGAGTGAGTGGGGGCTTCTTTCTTCGGTAATTATCTGGCAGGGCTGACGGGGTCGGTGCCTCTGTAGGAGCGAGGCTTGCCCGCGATGGCGTCTGTTCTGGCGCTGCATCTTTTTCGATGGGGTACATATCCATTTCTGCGGTAACGGCGGCTTAGGGTTCCGCCCTTACGACGGCGGGTCACTTTTGGCAAACACCTGTAGGAGCGAGCTTGCTCGCGATGACGTCCGTTCTGGCGCTGCATCTTTTTCGATGGGGTACATATCCATTGCTGCGGTAACGGCGGCTTAGGGTTCCGCCCTTACGACGGCGGGTCACTTTTGGCAAACACCTGTAGGAGCGAGCTTGCTCGCGATGACGTCCGTTCTGGCGCTGCATCTTTTTCGATGGGGTACATATCCGTTGCTGCGGTCACGGCGGCTTATGGTTTCGCCCTTACGGCGAGTCACTTTTATCAAACGCCATAAAAGTAACCAAAAGGGCTTGCCCCCGCGTACGGCCCTCGCTGCGCTCGGGTTCCCTCCCTCCGGCGTCCCTCAGGGGGCATCGCCGCCGGCGATGTCCTCGACTGCGTCGAGGGGCGCTGCGCGCCTTCCCCCTGATGAACACCTCCACTCGGCCTGCCGAAGGGGCAGGTAGATCAAGATCAAAAGCCAAACGCGACCTACCGGTCGGCGCAGATCCCTGTAGCCGCTGCCGAGCTTGCGAGGCTGCGTACGACCGCGAAGCGGGCGTAGGGTCTAGAGGTCGCCGGAGGACCTGCGGTCCTTGCGCAGCCTTCGGCAGCGGCTACAGGGGGCGATGCGTAGGGGCAGCCGGTTGGCGCTCGATTGCTTGCGATTGGATTGTGCGGATGACAGGTTTTGCCGTGTAGGACGCTGTCTGAAAGTGAGGCTCTTCGCTTTCTTTCGTAGGGCTTTTCCGAGAAACTCCGGGCCGCTTGTGTCTGGGAAGGGCGCTGTCTAGCCTCGGGCTTGTCACTGAATGTTCGGTGATCGGGTTTAGCAGCTCGCTTCCAAGTCACGCAAGTATCGCTGTCAGTTCAAGCAACTTTTTCGGTTGCTGTCATGGCGGCTGTGCGTGGGGCGCCCTTGGGTGCGCCGGGATTCTTGGACCGGTCTGCTAACCCGCGTACAGCCGCCACCCTCATTCGTTTAGCAGCGGTCGGTGGTGGCTCCATTCCAAGAGGATCCACCATGAAAAAGCTCGTCCCCGATCCACCGGTTTCTCTCTCCTCTGCTTGTCGCAATCCAGAGCATGACCTGACGAACAAGACGATCCTGCATGCCTTGGCCAATGGCTCAGGGGCGGTGGTTCTGTTGCAGTCGTTGGGCCCCACGGCAGGTGGCGCCGTGAGCCGCGATTCGCTGTTTTCCGTACGCGAAGGCATCAGCGCCGAGGAGGCGTTGGTGCATGTGTCGATCCTGCTCAAGGCGGCGGAAGAGGTGTCCGACGAAATCACCGAGCGGGCCAGCGGCGTCGAGCGCGGCCTGATCTGGTCGATGATCCATTCGGTAGAGATGGCCCGGGCGGTGGTGGACGCGTTGCTCGATGGATCGGCCAGGCGGGGAGACGGGGCGGTGGTTTGAATCCGGACCCAACGGCCGACGCTAAACCTGTAGCCGCTGCCGAGCCTGCGAGGCTGCGTACGACCCCGTAGGGGGCGCAGAAATCTTGAATCCGCCGGAGGACCTTCGTGTCGAACACGACCCCGGCCGATCGCAGGCTCGGTAGCGGCTACTGTTGTGGCTTATTTGCTTTGGTGAGTCTCCTTGAAACCTGGAAGACCATTGGCTGCTCGCCACGCCTTCACGGTTTGGGTAATGCCTTCTGGTGAGTCATCAGATCCTGGCTCGGGGTAGTACAGCAGATCAGTGCCTGCTGGGTGTGGGGCAAGTTGATCCCAGCGATCAAGCAGTTCATCCCGTTCTTGCTCTGTCTTGCAGCTTCCAATCGCCTGTATTAGCTCGATGAATTCCGCCTCGGTGTATTCCGATAGGCTGCTTTTCTTCTGCATTTAATTCCCTTCCTTTCTAGCGGCTTGTTGAGTGGTGCCGGTCGGCAGGGCTGCGGATAGCGTGTGGGCATACAAATCATCCTTGCTTATGTAACAGGCCATCCTGGCCATCGCCGAAGCATGGGGAGAATAGGAATTTCCTTAAAAAGGGACGCAGAGCGCCGGAGGACCTTCGGTCCTTTCGCAGCCTCGCCAAGGCTTGGCAGCGGCTACAGAAGGTGCGTCGCGATCAAGTACGCAGGTGCTCTCCCATGACACCGAGCCGGCCGCCGCTACTCCTTACGGAGTATTGAGCGCGGGGCCCATCGCGCCGAGCATTTGGGTGTAGCAAATGGCCCGCTCAGGTGGGGCATCCACACTCAAAACGCGTTTGCATCAAGACGCCTGTCCACGCGCTCATCTCGCGGTTTCAGCTCGCGGTGACGCCGGCCAACGGCCATGCAAAGGAAGCGGAATACGCTGGGAGGCGACTGTGCACATAGACGAAATAACCTTTGCCGTGACCGAAACCCTGGCCAGCCTGCTGGAGATCGATTCCGGGTCGCTGGACGTCGAGCGTTCGTTCCATGAAATGGGCGTCGACTCGGTATTGATCGTCGGCCTGTCCGCCGAATTCGAGGACCGTTTCGGCGTCTCCCTGGACCCTGAGCTGGCCTACTTGCACGACACCGTGAGCAAGGTCAGCCAGCACCTGTACGGGGTCATCAACCAGGGCGCGCTTGGCGCGGGGGCGGCTCGCCATGGCTGATTCGTTGCTCAATATCACCCGCCAGGAACTGCTGGAGTTCGTCGGCCTCAACGAGACCGTGGTCCGCGCCCAGGGCACCCGCATCGAAACCGCCAGCGGCCAGACCCTGATCGACTTCGTCGGCCAGTTCGGCGCGGTGCCTTTCGGTTATGGCGCGGCGCCGGTCACCGAGGCGATCCAGCGGTTTCTCGCCAGCGGCCAGGCCTCGCTGATCCAGCCGCTGATCAACCCCGGTGCCGAAGAGCTGGCGCGGCGCTTGATCGAGCTGGCGCCGGGCAGCCACTCGAAAGTGACCTTCACCACCAGCGGCGCCGAGAGCGTCGAGGCGGCGATCAAGCTGTGCCGCGCCGCGACCCAGCGCGAGCTGGTGATCGGCACCCTGACCGGTTTCCACGGCAAGACCCAGGGCGCGGTCGGGGTCACCGGCAAGGCGACGTACCGCGAGCCGTTCCAGATCCGCGCCGACGGTTTCAGCCATGTGCCCTATGGCGACCTGGAGGCCCTCGAAGAGCTGCTGAAAACTCGGCGCGCCGCGGCCTTTTTCGTCGAGGCGGTGCAGGGCGAGGCGGGCATGGTCACGCCGCCGCCGGGTTACCTGCTGGCAGCGCAGAGCCTCTGCCGTCGCTACGGCACGCTGTTCGTCCTCGATGAAATCCAGACCGGCCTGGGCCGCACCGGTGAGTTGTTCGCCGCCAGCGCCCACGGCCTGACGCCGGACGTGGTGCTGCTGGCCAAGGCCCTGGGCGGCGGCGTGGCGGCCATCGGCGCATGCATCTACGGCGAGCAGTGCTGGAGCCGCGATTTCGATCGCCACCACAGCTCGACCTTCGCCGTGAACGGCTTCAGCGCCGCCATCGGCCTGGCCGTGCTCGAGCAACTGACGGCCAACGACGGCGCCCAGCTCAAGCACGCGGCGGAGCAGGGCGCCTACCTGTACGCCGGGCTGGAGCGCCTGGTGCGGGACTACCCGGCGGTGTTCGAGAGCCTCGACGGCCGCGGTCTGATGCTTGGCCTGAAGTTCCGTCGCTGGAGCGGCGAGCGCCTGTATACCCTGTCCCTGGCCAGCGCCTTCGGGGCCCTGGTGCCGATCGTCTGCGGCTACCTGAAAACCCGCCACGGGGTGTACTGCCTGCCGACCCTGACCGAGGGCAACGTGCTGCGCATCCAGCCGCCGCTGTGCATCGAGCGCGCCGACATCGACGTGCTGCTCGAAGGCCTGAAGGCGGTGGCCGAGCTGGTGGTCAACGACCAGCAACACCGCCTGATCCTCGAAGCCCACGGTTACGCCGGCCCGCGCGGCGCCCTGAGCCCCTGGATCGCGTCCGGCAAGCCGCGCAACGGCGGCCGCTGCCTGGGGCGCTTCGCTTTCCTGCTGCACCCGACCACCGCCGAGAGCGTCAACGGCGACAGCGTGGTGGACGGCCTGGGGCTGTCGGCGGCGGAAAAAACCTTCATGCAGGGCTGGCTCGACGACTTCTCCGAATGGGCCAAGCCTGACCTCGACGCCGGCGTGTCCTATCACGCGCGGCGGATCTACAACGATGCCGGCGACTACGTCGAAGGCTGGCTGGTCGGCAGCCTGCTGCAACCGCGCGACCTGATGCGCCTGAGCCTGGGCAAGCGGCGCAAGCTGCTGGCCAACTACCTGGACAGCGTCGCCGGGCTGGAGGTGGATTTCGTCGGCCTGGGGGCCTACAC
The DNA here is from genome assembly GCF_001921865.1 of Pseudomonas chlororaphis. Classification (GTDB taxonomy): domain Bacteria; phylum Pseudomonadota; class Gammaproteobacteria; order Pseudomonadales; family Pseudomonadaceae; genus Aquipseudomonas; species Aquipseudomonas chlororaphis_D. The sequence continues at coordinate 200,400 of NZ_MSCT01000020.1, read as the reverse complement.
CTCGGTGATTTCCAGCGCCGGCGCGGATGTCGTCAACGAGCGTTTCCACACCACCACCGGCAACAGCCTGACGGCCATGGTCGGCGTCGATGCGCTGCTGACCACCTGCGCCAACCGCGGCGCGCCGCTGGCCAAGCGCCTGACCGGGGTGATCGGCGCCTACGGTTCGGTGGGGCGCCTGGCCAGCCTGCGCCTGGGGCGCTTCTGCGAACACCTGGTATTGCTCGGCAACGCGGCCAATCGCGGGGCCATGGACGAGTTGCGGCTGGTGGCCGGCGAGCTGTACCGCGACGCCTTGCTGCAGATCCAGGGCGGCCACAGCAGCGGCATCGCCAAGAGCCTGGTGCTGCTGTTGCCGAGCCTGGCCAGCGTCGAGCAGTTGCTGGACCGCGACCTGGCCGACGAGGGGCAATTGCGCGCGCTGTTCGACAGCGTCGACGCCCTGGCCCAGGGCAAGCCGCAGGTACAGCCGCCGCTGGTGATCACCGCGGACCTGGGCCACTGGCTGCCGCGCCTGGAAACCGTGCTCTCGGCCACCTCCAACGGCTCGGCGTTCATCGACCCGCTGGCCCTGCACCACAACGCGATCATCTGCGACTGCGCGCAACCGCCGGACATCGGCCACGCCACCCTGGAACTGCGCCCGGACGTCACGGTGATCGAAGGCGGGCTGATCCACTTGCCCGACCGCAGCCAGCGCTTCGGCCAGCAGAACCTTACCGGCCTGCCCGTCGGCGTGACCTTCAGTTGCCTGGCCGAAACCATGGTCCTGACCATGGCCGGCCTGCGGCGCGACTACAGCATCGGCAAGCGTCCGCCGCTGGCCGATGCCGAAGCGATCTTCGACCTGGCCCGAGCCTTCGGTTTCGCCCCCGCGGCGGAGCAGTTGATCGAGAAAGCCGGTTAACCCCGACCACGAGAAAGGAGTCCACAGCATGTCGATGCACAACGCCCGCAACGCCACCGAGAAATACCTGCCAGGCTTGCTCGAAGCCCTGCGCGAGCGCGGCCTGATGGCCCTGGAGCAAGCCGACCCGGCGCTGCTCTGCGGGTTGTTTCGCGACTACCGCGCCGCCGGCCTGATCATCCCCGAGAGCTACGGCGGCCTCGGCGCCTCGCCGGAGGAAACCGTGGAGATCCTGCGCGCCATCGGCTCGCTGTGCCCGTCCCTGGCGGTGATGATGACCATGCACCACCACACCATCGCCACCATCGTGCAGTTGGGCGGGTTGATCCCGGCGGCGGAAGAACTGCTGTGGGGCATCACCCAGAACCAGCTGCTGATCGCCTCGGCGTTCGCCGAGGGCAAGCCGGGTTCGGAGATTTTCAACGCCAGCGTCAAGGCGCGGCCGGTGGAGGGCGGGTTCGTCCTCGACGGCAGCAAGAAGCCCTGCACCATGAGCCACCACATGGACGTGATCGTGGTCGGCGTCGCTTGCGAGCAGACCGACGGCAGCGTCAGCCAGGGCTTTGCCGTGGTCTTCGCCGACGGCAGCGAGATCGTCCGCGAGCCGTTCTGGAGCGCCACGGTACTGCGCGCCACCGACAGCAACGCGCTGGTGTTCAACGGTGTGTTCGTGCCCAGCGAGCGCATGCTCCTGGCCGACGGCGCGGACAGCGAAGAGGTGGCCGCCACCGCCATGGAAACCTCGCTCAACGGCCTGAGCTGGTTCCAGCTGATGGTCGGCGGCAGCTACCTGGGCGTGGCCTCGGCCCTGGTCGAGCGGCTGCTGCGCAAACCCTTCGCCGATCCGGCGCAAGTGGCCCAGCTGTGCATCGAGCTGGAAGGCGCTCATCAGGCGCTGCTCGGCACCGCCGGCGAGTTGCAGGCGCAGCAGGATGCGCCGATGAACACCTACAACAAGGCGCTGTGCACGCGCTTCCTGGTGCAGGCAGCGGTGGAGCGTTCGACCAACCTTTGCGTCGAGTTGTTGGGCGGCATGGCCTTCATTGCTTCCGACGAAGTGGCCTATCTGTTGGCGGCCTCCCGGGCGATCTGCTTCCACCCGATCTCCCGCAGCGCCGCCACGCCGTTGCTGGCGCAGTTCCTGCGCGAGTCCTACGGCGCCTGATTCGCCTGCTACCGCGACCGGAGCCGGCGCCTGCGCGTCGCTCCGACCTCGGCAACATGCCTAATGGAGTAGAAGCATGAGTAGCGATTTTCTGTATCCGCAGCGGCCGGCCAATGTCGGTCGCGGGTTTCACTGTCTCGCCGTTCCTCTGTTCAGTCTGCTGCTGGTGTTCAACACCCTGGCCATCGCGGTGATCCTGGCCCTGTCGTGCACCTTGCAGGCCGGGCGCTGGCTGCTGTCGCGGCTGCCGGGGATGCGCGCCCTGGGCGGCTGGCTGGTGGCGAGTTATCACCGCCTGCTGCAACCGCTGGCCGACCGGCTGCTCAAGGACCCGCGGGACGAGCCGATCCTTGCCGCCGCCATCAGCCTGGGGCTGACCGCCGGGCCGGTGTTCATCGCCCAACTGTGGCTCAAGGAAATTTCCTGGCTGCTGGTGCTGCTGTTCTATGCCTTCGTCTACGGGCCGAACATTCGCGGTTTCGTCCGTTCCTTCAGCGCCATGCATCAGGAGGGGCATGTGCCCGGCGGCATCTTCAAGCGTTCCAGCCTGCTCGATCGCTGGGTCGGCAACTCCTTCCTGTACATGTTTTTCGCTATCCCCATGGGCCTGATCCCCCACGCGGCGGCGCACCTGCAACAGCATCACCGGGAGAATGCCGGGCCGCTGGACGTCTACGCCACCGCGCGCTACGACCATGCCAGTGCCTGGGATTTCGCCGTGTACATGGTGCGCGAGGTGATGTACCAGCAGTTCATGGTCTCGCCCTGGCTGTACTTCAAGAGCAAGAGCAAACGCCGCCAGGCCCGGGCCATGGTCATGGGCAACCTGGTGCACGTCGGGCTGTTCGTCGCGCTGGCGTTCTACAGCCTGCCGATCGCCGTGCTGTACATGCTGGTGCCCTGGTGCGCGAGCAACTTCCTGATGGGCGTGATCCACTGGAGCCAGCATGCCTTCTACGGCGGCCAGGAAGACCCCAGGGACTGGATGTACAACACCGTCACCCTGCTGGAAACCCCGGTCAATATCTTCAACGAGGGTTACCACGCCTGCCACCATCACTGGGCCATCGGCCACTGGTCGGAGAGCCCGGCGCTGTTCGAGCGGCTCAAGCCGGAGCTGGCGGCCGCGGGCTCCATGGTGTTTCGCGACCTCAGCGTGTTCGACCTGTTCGTGCTGCTGATGCTGCGCCGCTTCGACACCCTGGCGGACAAGCTGGACTGGTGGCAGCCCTTGAGCCACGCGGAGAAAGTCCGCCTGCTGCAATACCGGGTGCTGCCGGCGCCCATCGCCGCCCATGAGCGCGCGCACCAGGGCCGCCACGCCACCCCGCACCACGCCCACGAACCACAACCTGCGCGCAGCGCCCTGGGCCAGCCATGAACCGACCCCTGACCTTGAAAGTCGCCGCCATCGAACGGGAAACCGACGACGCGGTGACCATTCACCTCAAGCAGCCGCTGCTGCGCAAAGTCCGCTACAGCGCCGGCCAGTACCTGACGCTGGAGGTCGACGTCGACGGCGCCAAGGGCTGCCGAGCCTACTCCATCAGCAGCACGCCAGGGCTGGACAAGACCCTGTCGATCACCGTCAAGCGCGTGGCCGGGGGCAAGGTTTCCAACCGCCTGGTGCAGGAACTCAGCGCCGGCGACGCGGTGCAGACCCTGGGCACCCACGGCCGCTTCACCTTCGCCCCGCAGCCGGGTGGAGGGCGGCATCTGGTGCTGCTGGCGGCGGGCAGCGGGATCACGCCGATCTTCTCGATCCTCAAGTCGGCGCTGCACTTCGAGCCGGACGCGCAGGTGTCGCTGATCTACGGCAACCGCAACCGCCAGTCGGTGATCTTCGGCGACAAGCTGGAGCAACTGCGGCGGACCTTCGGCGAGCGCTTGCAGCTGGTGCATGTGCTGTCGCGGCCGGACACCCCGGGCGCCGGCGAAGGGCGCCTGACCCGCGAGCGGCTGCTGGAGATTCTCGGCGCGCTGCCCGGGCCCCAGGCCCGCGAGTACTACAGCTGCGGCCCCAGCGGAATGATGGACGAGGTCAGCGCCGCGCTGGAGGCCCTGGGCATCGCCCCGGAGCGCGTGCATCAGGAGCGGTTCACCCCGGCCAAGGCACCGACGGCCAGCGGCGATACGGCCAAACGCGTGGAGCTGGTGATGCAGGGCCAGGCCTATACCTTCAGCGTCGCGCCGGGGCAGAGCCTGCTCGACGCGGCGCTGGCCAGCGGCATCCAGCCGCCGTTTTCCTGCCGCAGCGGTTTCTGCACCGCTTGCGTCTGCACCCGGCTGGCCGGGCAGGTCCGCATGCGTGAAGACCATGGCCTGTCGGCGGACGAGCTGAGCCGGGGCCAGGCCTTGTTATGCGTGGGTTATCCGGTGACGGACGACGTGCGCCTGCAAGTCGATTAGCGATACAGACAGAGGAAGGTCCATTCATGAGTCATTCAACCCATCACGCCGCCGAAGACGAGCTGCGGCTGGCCAAGCGCGCCGAACTGCGGGTCGACCCCGAGCGCCAGGCCCAGTTGCAGGCCCTGATGCAGCCGCAACCGCTGAAGTTCGTGCTCTGGTCGGCGCTGCACGTGCTGGTCTGGTGCGCGGCGGCGCTGTACATCCTGCTGGGCGACAACCCCTGGGGTCAGGCGCTGGCGGTGCTGGTGCTGGGCAATCAGCTGCACGCCTTCACCGTGCTGCAACACGATTGCGGGCATGCCAACGGCTTTCGTTCGGCGGCGCTGAACCTGTGGGTCGGGCGCTTCATGGCCTGGTTCATCGTGTTCCCGTTTTCCTCCTTCACCGAGTGCCACAAATACCATCACCGCTACCTGGGCGACCCGGAGAAGGACCCCGACGACTGGAACTACACCGCCGGGGTGAAGTGGATGTTCCCGCGCATCGCCGTGTTCGTGCCGCGCTTCATCTACTTCTCCCTGGTGCGCTACGGCAAGGCGGTGCGCAACCGGGTGCTGCGCGAGCTGGGGTTCAACCTGCTGTCGATGGCGGCGATCGGCGCCTGGTGCTACAGCCAAGGCCTGATGTTGCCATTCGTGCTGATCTTCATCGTGCCGCTGCTGTTGCTGGCACTGGTGATCAACCCGATTTCCCGCGGCTATGAGCACTTTCCCATGGCCACCCTGGGGGTCGACGACCCGCAGCGCCTGGACCTGGCGAAAAACACCGTGACCGTCACCGGCCGGTTGATCGGCCTGCTGTGGGCCAATATCAACTACCACGTCGAGCATCACATCTACCCCGGGGTGCCCTTCGTCAACCTGCCGCGGCTGGCGGCGCTGCTGGCCAACAAGCCTTACCTGCGCGACCGCTGGCTGCTGGCGCGGATGTTCGCGCGACGTCCGGTAACAACTTGCGCCGAACCTCGGCGGGCGACGTGAGCTACATTTACAGCGCACGACGGCCAGACACCTATCGAGGACTCACGGATGACCTGTATTTTCTGCCAGATCGCGGCCGGCGACTTGCCCAGCGCCCTGGTCTATCGCGACACCCATTGCATGGCTTTCATGGACGTACATCCGCTGGGGCAGGGCCATGTGCTGCTGATCCCGCTGACCCATGTGGAGAAACTCGAACAACTGTCCGCGCCGGTGCGCCAGCACCTGTACCAGGTGTTCGACACCCTGCTGGCCGCCCAGCGGCGCGCCGGTTTCGGCGTCGAGGGCACGCACCTGATCGTCAACGACGGCAAGGCCACCAACCAGCACATTCCCCATGCCCACCTGCACCTGGTGCCGCGGCACCGGGGCGATGCGCTGGGCTTCGGGGTTCGCATGTTCATGCACTTCACCGGTTTGTTCGGCCGCCGCACGGCGTTGCAGACCCTGCGCCGGCAAGCCCTGGTGATTGCCGCCGAACTCGACCCGCAGGCCCTGGAAAATCTCGCCCGGCGGACCTCCGCCCAGCACGCCGAATCGGTCTAGCCGCCAGGGCCGACTCGCGGCCCGCCCTCGATCCACAGGGGTTTAAAATAAACAGCCGGGCATGCGCTGCGGACAGTCGCGCCCGGCGTTCTTGCCGTCAGGAGTCAGGAACATGAGTGCGCTACTTCAGGAGCAGGCCGATCCGGCGCGGGTCTATCGGGTGTTGATCATCGGCGCCGGGTTCTCCGGCATCGGCATGGCGATCAACCTGCGCCAGCGCGGCGAGCGGGACTTCCTGATCCTCGAACAGGAAGCCGGCGTCGGCGGCACCTGGTGGGTCAACCAGTACCCCGGCTGCGCCTGCGACATTCCCTCCCACCTCTATTCGTTTTCCTTCGAGCCCAACCCCGACTGGTCGCGGCGCTACTCGCCGCAGCCGGAGATCCGCGACTACTTGAAGCACTGCGCCGACAAGTACCAGGTGCTGCAACATTGCTGTTTCGACACCCGGGTCAGCGGTTTGCGCTGGCTCGAAGAACGCGCCCTGTGGCAGGTCACGGACGCCCGCGGCGGGGTGCGCCTGGCCCAGGTGGTGGTGGCCGGCACCGGGGCCCTGTCGACCCCGGATTACCCCCAACTGCCGGGGCTGGAACGCTTCAAGGGCCGGGTCTTCCACTCCCAGCGCTGGGATCATGAGTACGAGCTGGCCGGCAAGCGGGTCGGGGTGATCGGCACGGGGGCCTCGGCGATCCAGTTCGTGCCGCAGATCCAGCCGCGAGTGGCCAGCCTGGCGGTGTTCCAGCGCACCGCGCCGTGGATCATTCCCAAGCCGGATCGGGCCTTTTCCGCCGCTTCCAAGGGCCTGCTGCGGCGTTTCCCCCTGGTGCAGCGGCTGTTGCGCGGGCTGATCTACAGCGCCCATGAAACCCGGGTGTTCGGTTTTGTGTTCAACCCGCGGCTGATGACCTTGCACAAATGGCTGGCGCTCAATCTGCTGCGGCGCCAGGTCAAGGACCCGGAACTGCGCCGGCGCCTGACCCCGGGCTACAGCATCGGCTGCAAGCGCATCCTGCTGTCCAACGATTACTTTCCGGCCCTGGTCCAGGCCAATACGCGGCTGGTCACCAGCGGCATCCGGGAAATCACCGAAGACGCGCTGATCACCGTCGACGGCCAGCGCCATGCCCTGGATGCGCTGATCTTCGGCACCGGGTTCAAGGCGCGCATGCCGTTCCCGGCGGGGATGATCCTGGGCCGCGGCGGGGTGGATATCGTCGACGCCTGGCAGCAAGGCAGCGAAGCCTACAAGGGCACCACGGTCAGCGGGTTTCCCAACCTGTTCCTGCTGATGGGCCCCAACACCGGGCTGGGCCACAACTCCATCGTCTACATGATCGAATCGCAGATCGCCTACATCCTCGGCGCGCTGGACACCCTGCAACGCCTGGGCGTGACCAGCCTCGACGTCGACCCCGCGGCCCAGGCGCAATTCAACCAGCGCCTGGGCCGCCAGTTGAGCGGCGCGGTGTGGAGCGTCGGCAGTTGCCGCAGCTGGTACACCGACCCCGACAGCGGGCGCAACGTCGCCTTGTGGCCGGGGTTCAGCTGGCAATTCCGCCGGCAGACCCGTTACTTCGACACCGAGGCCTATCGCCTGACCCCACCCACACAAGGAGTGAAACCATGAGCCCCGCGGGCAAGAGCGTATTTGTGTTTGGCCTGTACATGTTGCTGCTGGGCGCCGCGCTGGTGCTGGCGCCGAACCTGCTGCTGCCGTTGTTCGGCTTTGCCCTGACCGACGAGGTGTGGATCCGCGTGATGGGCCAGCTGGCGCTGTACCTGGGCGTCTATTACGTGTGGGCCGGCTACACCGAGCGGCGCGAGTTCATGGCCCTGACCGTGGCCATCCGCTTGTCGGTGCCGCTGTTCTTCGCCGCCTTCGTCGTCGCCGGTCTGGTGCCGCCGGTGCTGTTGCTGCTGGCCCTGCCGGACCTGTGCAGCGCGCTCTGGACCTGGCGCGCGCTGAAGGCCGCAACTGTACGCTCCGCCCTGGGCAACGCCTGAGCCCTTCGCCCCTGTCGATGCTGCATCGCCCCGCCGGCTAACCCCGACGGGGTACTCCATTGAAGTGATTACCGTGCGCGCCGGCCTTCTCCATACTCGCCTCCAGGGCCGGTGGGCGCCGTGCGTGCGACGTTCGGCAAGCGGCCGACACTTCCAAGGACATGTGATGAAGATCGAACTGATGCAACTGGCGGGCCGCGACGGCGACACGGCCTACAACCTCGACCGGGTCCTGCGGGCCATCGCCGATTGCGGCGACGACGTCGACCTGTTGGTGTTTCCGGAAACCCAGATCAGCGGTTTCGCCTCTCTGCAGCAACTGGCCACGGTCGCCGAACCCGTGGATGGGCCGAGTATCCAGGCGGTGCTGCGGGCGGTGCGCGCGAAGAACGTCGCGGCGGTGGTCGGCATCGCCGAACGCGCCCCCGACGGCTACTACAACACCTCGTTGCTGGTGACCCCCGAAGGGGTGGCGAGCCGCTACCGCAAGACCCACCTGTGGCCCGACGAGCGCGGCGTGTTCCAGCCCGGCGACCGCTATGCCACCGTGCTGTGGCGGGGCATCCGGATCGGCCTGCTGATCTGCTACGACATCGAGCTGCCGGAGAGCGCCCGCGCCCTCGGCCAGCTGGGCGCCGAGCTGATCCTGGTGAGCAACGGCAACATGGACCCCTACGGTCCGGTGCACCGCACCGCGATCATGGCCCGGGCCCAGGAGAACCAGGCCTTCGCGGTGATGGTGAACCGCGTCGGCAACGGCTCCGACGACCTGGTGTTCGCCGGCGCCAGCGCGGCGGTCGACCCCTTCGGACGGCTGCTGTTCGAGGCCGGCCGCGACGAATGCCGGAAGGTGGTGGAACTCGACCTGGCCCAGCTTCAGGCCGCGCGCCGCGATTACGACTACCTGCGCGACCGGCGCCTGCAACTGCCCGGCGAGCAAGTGGAATACCCCGACGGGCGTCGCGAGTTGTTGATTCCCTGAGCCCTTGAAACCCAGAAACCTTGAATCCCACGCTGTCTATCCGCCGCTTTCGGCCCTGCCATAACAATCCATAATCAGCAGGCGAGGTGTGCGCCCCCAGGGTGCGCGCCAACGCTCGGAGTCTTCAGATGAACGCTATCCGCCGTTTCCCCCTGGCCCTGGCCTTGCTCTTGTCGTGCGCCCTGGCCCAGGCCGCCGAGTCGAGCGTGCACTTCTACAACTGGTACGACTACATCGCCCCGGACACGCCCGGGCAGTTCCACAAGGAAACCGGTATCGGTGTGTTGCAAGACACCTTCGACAACAGCGACGTGATGCAAAGCAAGCTGATGGCCGGGCGTAGCGGCTATGACGTGGTGGTGGCCAGCAGCGACCTGTTGCCGAACCTGATCAAGGCCGGGGTGCTCCAGGAACTGGACCGCGGCCAGTTGGGCAACTGGTCGCACCTGGACCCCGAAATGCTGGCCAAGGTGCAGAGCAACGACCCCGGCAACCGCTTCGCCGCGCCTTACTTGTGGGGCACCACGGGCATTGGCTACGACGCCGACAAGGTCAAGGCGCTGCTCGGCGACCAGGCCGCGGTGGACTCCTGGGACCTGATCTTCAAGGAAGAAAACCTGGCCAAGCTCAGCCAGTGCGGCGTGGCCATGCTCGATGCGCCGGGGGAAATCATCCCCATCGCCCTGCATTACCTGGGCCTGCCCTACAACAGCCAGGACCCCGAGGACTACAAGAAGGCCGAGGCCTTGCTGCTCAAGGTCCGGCCGTACATCCGCTACTTCGATTCGTCGAAATTCATCACCGACCTGGCCAATGGCAACATCTGCGTGGTGGTGGGTTGGAGCGGCGGGGTGTTCGACGCCCAGGTCGCCTCGCAGAAGGCCGGCAACGGGCGCCGGTTGATCTACAGCATTCCCCGCGAAGGCGGGCCGGTCTGGGTGGAAAACCTGGTGCTGCTCAAGGACGCGCCGCACCCGCAGGACGGCCTGAAATTCATCGACTACCTGCTGCGTCCGGAAGTGATCGCCCAGTCGTCCGATTACCTGGGTTATCCCAACGCCAACAAGGACGCCACGGCGCTGGTGGAGCAGAAGATCCGCGACAACCGCGGGGTCTATCCGTCCAGGGAGGTGCTGGCCACGCTGTTCCCGCTGGAACCGCTGCCGCTGAAGATGGAACGGATCCGCACCCGGGCCTGGAGCAAGGTCAAGACCGGGAGCTGATCGGTCAATGCCGGTGAGCGCTGCGAACATTGTCGGGTGGCGGGGCAGGGCGTAGCGTGAACCCTCGTTTCCCGAGCCGGGATCACTGGGAGGAGCCGCCAATGAACGGTGCGATCGACGCATGGGCACAACCGGCCAACGGCCGCGCGCGGCAGCTGTTGCCGGAGGTGGTGCGGTTGTTCGAGAAATCCGGTTCCGCGCATTTACTGGACCGGCCGCTGAGCATCGAGCAGACCGTCGAGCTGATGGACCAGGCTGGGGTGGAAAAGCTCATGCTCGCCGCCTGGTGCCGGCCGGAACGCTGGGTGTTCAGCAACGATGAGATCGCCGCGTTTACCCGCGCCTATCCCGAGCGTTTCGTCGGCGTGGCCACGGTGGACCTGAGCCGGCCGATGGCGGCGCTGGCCGAGCTGGAGCGGGCGGTCGGCGAGCTGGGCTGCAAGGCCCTGCGCATTGTGCCCTGGCTGTGGAAGTTGCCGCCCAACCACCGGCTGTATTACCCGCTGTACGCCAAGTGCGTGGAGCTGGGCATTGCCTTCTGCACCCAGGTTGGCCATACCGGGCCGCTGATGCCGTCGGAAACCGGGCGGCCGGTGCCGTATCTGGATGAGGTGGCGCTGGATTTCCCGGAACTGCGCATCGTCGCCGGGCATATCGGCCACCCCTGGACCGACGAGATGATCGGCCTGGCCTGGAAACACGACAACGTCTACATCGACACCTCGGCCTACCTGCCGGCCTATTACCCGCCGCAACTGCTGCACTTCATGCGCACTTACGGCCAGGACAAGGTGCTGTTCGGCAGCAACTTCCCGCAGTTGCCGCTCGATAAATGCCTACGGCAGGTCAAGGCCCTGGAATTGCCGGAGCCGGTGCAGGACAAGTTCCTGCACGGCAACGCGCGGCGGGTGTTCGGCCTGTAGCGCCTCAGGCGCGGCCCTGGTAGCGGCGCCGGCTGAAAAACAGCGCGCTGCCCATGGCCACTGGCGCTACGGCGGCCAGCCCGGTATCGATATCGCCCAGCATGGGGGGCAAGAACAGGATCCACAGCAGCCCGGCGAGGCCCAGGGCCAGGCCCGTCCACTTCCTCAGCGGGTAAGGTTTCATCCCGTAGTACAGCGGCATCAGCAGCAGGTACACCAGCACAAAGGGAATGTACTGCTTCATGAGTCTTGCTCGTCGTGGCCGAAGTTCGCTGAGCGGGCGGCCGTGGGCCGCTCGGTGTCGCGGGGGGACTGCATGTCGCGCTTCCTTGTCGATGGCATGAGGCGCGCCAGTGTCCATCGAGAACGGCCTGTGTGCAAACGCGCGGCGTTATGCCAGCCGCGCCAGGCAGCCCTCGAGAATATCCAGCCCTTCTTCCAGCACCCGCGGCTCGATGGTCAGCGGCGCCAGCAAACGAATGATGTGCCGCGACTTGCCGCTGGGCATCAGCAGCAGGCCGGCATTGCGCGCGGCGCTGAGCAAGGCGCCGAGCTGCTCCGGGGCCGGCGAGCCGTCGGCCTTGACCAGCTCGATGCCGCGCATGGCGCCGACGCCGGTCAGGCGCCCGAGGTAAGGCGTCAGGCGCTCCTCCCGCCAGCGCTGGTAGCGGCTGACGATGGCCTGCTCCTGGCGTTCGCCCCAGGTCTGCAGGTTGTGGTCGCTCATCTCGTCCAGGGTCGCCATGGCCGCGGCGCAGGCAATGGGGTTGCCCGAGTAGGTGCCGCCCAGGCCGCCCTTGGGCAGGTTGTCCAGCAGCGCCTTGCGCCCGAGCACCGCGCCCAGCGGCACCCCGCCGCCGATGCTCTTGCCCAGCAGGATCAGGTCTGGCTCGATCCCCAGGCGCGAGAAGGCGAAGCGCTGGCCGGTACGGCCGAAACCGGACTGGATCTCGTCGGCGATCAGCAAGATGCCCTTGTCGTCGCAGAAGCGTCGCAGGGCCTGGGCGAAGGCCGTATCCAGGGCCAGGAAACCGGCCTCGCCCTGCACCGGCTCGACGATGAAACAAGCCACTTCCGCCACATCGATCTCGACGCTGAACAAGCGCTCCATGGCCTTCAGCGCGTCCTCGCAGGTCACCCCGTTGTCCGCGCTCGGGTAGGGCAGGTGATACACCGGGCCGGGCAACACGCCGACTTTCTGCTTGTAGGGGGCGACCTTGCCATTGAGGTTGAGGGTGGCCAGGGTGCGCCCGTGGAAGCCGCCGTCGAACGCGATCACCGCCGTGCGCCCGGTAGCGCCGCGAACGATCTTCAAGGCATTCTCCGCGGCCTCCGCGCCGCTGTTGGTGAGCATGCCGCTGACCGGGTAACTCAAGGGCATGAAGCGCGCCAGCCGCTCCATGAACTCGATATAAGGCCCATGGGGCGCGGCATTGAAGGCGTAATGGGTCAGCCGCGCGGCCTGCTGCTGGATCGCCGCCACCACCCGCGGGTGGCAGTGCCCCAGGTTGAGCACGCCGATCCCCCCGACGAAATCGATGTAACGCGTACCGTCCTCGTCCCACACCTCGGCATTCACGCCATGGCTCAGGCGCACGGGATGAACGATGGAAATCGACTGGCTGATGCTTTCGCTGCTCATGGACTAAGGGCTCTGTGTGCCTGGAACATGCGGGCCATCTAAGCCGGGAGCGGGGTAGGGGCGCAAACGAAATAAAGTGCGTGGGTCAGTATGAAAATTCCGGTTGGCGGTGCGGGTATAGGGATCAGTCCTTATCCGGCGCCAGCATCCGGGTTTTCTCCCTGCCGTTGGCGTTGTGCTGGTAGATCGCCTGCGGTTGCCCTTGGTCGTTGAAGAACACCTGGCCGATGCCGGCCGAGTTCCATAGCCGTTCGCCGGCTTCGCGGTGTTCGGGGCTGTAGGGCACCACGCGCATCAGGCGGCGGCGGGTGAACCAGTTGAGCGGCGAGCGCGGCGAGTAGAGCCAGCGGTTGAGGCGGTCGAACCATTCCAGCAGGGTCGGCGGGAATTCGTTCTTGATCCCGCTGCTGGTGATCTGCCAGATCTTCGGCCCGCCTGTGCGATGGCGGATCAGCACTTCGTAGACAAAGGAGTAATGCACGTCGCCGGAGAGGATCACGTAGTTACCCGGGGTGCGCGAGTGGCGGAAGATATTCAGGATCACCTGGGCCGCGCCGCGGTGGGCCATCCAGTTTTCCGCGTCCACCAGCAACGGGTAGCCGCACCAGCTGAAGACCTTCTGTACCGTCTCGATCAGCTTGACGCCGAACACCGGCGCCGGTGAAACGATGATTGCCGAGGGGTGGTCTAGCAGTTCGTGTTGCAGCTCGCTCAGGGCTTCCCAGTCCAGCAGGCCGGAAGGCTGGCCGAGGTCGAATTCGCTGCGCCAGCGCCGGGTGCGGGTGTCCAGTACCACCAGCGCCGGGGTGGTGGGCAGCGTGTATTGCCATTGCTGGAAGCGCAGCAGTTCGTCGATCAGGGTGTCCTGGGCGGTCTTGTCCAGGTTGAGCGCATCGCCCTGGGCTTCGGCGCTCAAGGCGCGGGTGTGTTGCAGGGGCGCGGCGAAGGCATCGGGGTTGTTGCCCCAGCCCTGGCAGAGCAGGTAGGCGATCAGTGCGTTGCCGATGATGCGCTTGGAAAACGGATGACCGTAGGCGGTTTCTTCCCACTGGGCGCTGAGGTTCCAGTCGTCGGTGATGTCGTGGTCGTCGAAGATCATCAGGCTCGACAGGTGGGCAAAGACCCGTGCCACGCCGTCCAGGCCGCCCACGAACGCGTCGATGCGCTGCTGTTCCTTGGCGTAGCGCGCTTGCTGCTCGGGCGTCAGTTGCGGCGGCTGCAGATCGATCAGCGTCCAGGGCACGGGCGACCAGACCAACAGATACATGGCCAGCACTTCGGCGAACGTCACCAGGTGGTTGTCGGCGCTGCTGCTGGTGAAAATCGGTTTTTTCACCCCACCGAAGAAGCGCTCGCGCAGGGTTTCGTTGCTCTTGAGCGCCGGCAGCAGTTCCGCGCGCCGGTAGTAGCTGGCGGGGTGGCGATAGAGCGCCTCGCTGTCGGCCACCACGGCACCGTCCAACTGTTCGCCGAACAGCCCCAGGCGCTCGATCAAGGCATGAATCGCCCGCAACATCGGCCCGGCGACGTCGTCGGCGTACACCTGGTCGCCGCTCATCATCAACAGCGCCGGGCGCTGCCCGGGCTCGGGCGTTTGCGCCAGCAGGCGGTCGACACAGAGCAAACCGTCATTGGCGGGGTGATGAGGCTTGCGGCAGGAGCCATGGAGCAGGCTGTCGATGCGGCTGTGCAGGACGAAATCCGGCTGGCGCTTTTGCCCATAGAGCAAGTGCGGCGCCCAGTCGGCGATGCCCGAGCAAGAGCCGTCGGCATTCTCCAATAGCAGGTCGTAGTCGATACGCACATCGTAGGGTAGGGCGCTGTCCAGCGGCAGGTCGATCAGGTGGATAACGGCCTGTTGCCCTACCGGGATCACCTGGCATTGCTCGGCCGTGAGTGGGTAGTCGCGGATTGGCGCGTTGCTCCCTGCTTGCACACGCAGCGTCAGCTTCAACGCCCGCGAGCCTACCAGCCACAGCACCAGCCGCGTGGGTTCCAGGCGGCGCAGTAGCGGGCCGGCCAATACGGGGGGAAGTATGAGTGTCGCTGGAGGCGCTGGTTGCATGCGTTAAGGTTTCGGAAAAATTGAGCCGGATCATATCGCAGAGGATGTAGAAGTTTTGTCAGTACGAGACGAAAGAGGCGCACTCATCCTCGCGCGGGGTTTCAGGGCTACTTCTTTTTGGCGGGCGACTGGCTGGAGCCTTTGAACAAGGTGAATTCATGTGGGTTCCTGTAGCGCTTAGCATAAGAAACAAATGCCTTTCGTACGGTCTTCTTGGTCTTGAAAAGCTTGTGATAGTAGATGTGCGCAAACAAGGCGGCGCTATGGAAGCTGGGCGAGCCTGTTGGGGCTATATAGTTTTTGCAGCCAAGCTCTTGGGTGAGGAGCCTGGCAAACGTTCGTGAGCCTGATTGACAGGCAGTGCTGACGACAGTGGTGCCTTTGAGCGATATGGCGTTCTCTCGCAGCTTCGCATGCGAACCTTCACCGTCATGCGTCCACCAACCTACGAAGCGCTTGTTCTTCGTCACCGCGCCATGGGTCGCTATATGCACATGGGTCATTTCAGTCTGGGCCAGGGCTTTGAGAAGCTGTTTAATCGATCTCACGCGGATCAATTTGGATTTGACCTGCATCAGATTGAATATTTCCTTGAGGACCTTTCCTTCTGATCCGGGATCGTCTTCACAGACGCACTCGATGATGCAAACGCCTTTGGTCATCTTCAGGGCTCGTTCAAATGGGCAATGGGCGAGTGTAAGGGAATGCCGGCTAGCCGGCGGTGGACGATAGGATGGCAAAATAGTAGCTTTCCCCCGCAGTCCAATGCTAACGGCGCTTCCAGTCCGTTGCAGCCCAGGCTTTCATGCTCGTTAAGGAAGACGTTCTACCCCCAGCCGCCAGCCCTCAAGGATGAACCATGGCCACCAAGTCCACGCACTCGAACCAGCAAAAACACCTCGCCGTGCTGATCGACGCCGACAACGCGCAGGCGTCGATTGTCGAAGCGCTGTTCGAGGAGATCGCCAAGTACGGCATCGCCAGTGTGAAGCGCATGTACGGCGACTGGACCGGGCCGCAACTGAGCGGATGGAAGAAGCTGATGCTGGAGCATTCGATCCAGCCCATCCAGCAGTTCGCCTACACCAAGGGCAAGAACGCCACCGATAGCTCGTTGATCATCGACGCCATGGACCTGCTTTACACCCGGCGCTTCGACGGTTTCTGCCTGGTGTCCAGCGACAGCGACTTCACGCGCCTGGCCGGGCGCTTGCGCGAGGAAGGGATGACGGTGTACGGCTTCGGCGAAGCGAAAACGCCCGAACCTTTCGTCAAGGCCTGTGACAAGTTTATCTACACCGAGATTCTCCGAGCCCAGGAGGTCGCTGAGCCCGCTGCCCAGGGCGACAAGGCCCCGGCAACCGCCGAGCCTGCCGAAGAGGCGGGTAAACAGCCCGCTGCGTCATCCTCCAATCGCTCGGCAAAGGTGCCGGTGGAGTTCATCGCCAAGATTCTCGATGACATCGCCGAAGAAGATGGCTGGGCACCGCTGGCCATGTTGGGCACCACCATCAGCAAGCTGCGCCCCGCGTTCGACTCCCGGCTTTACGGCCACACCAAGCTCAGTGGCCTGATTCGCAGCCAGAGCAAATGGTTTGATCTGGAAACCCGTGGCGCATCGCCCACTGGCGGGGCGGTGTTGTACGTGCGCAACAAGAATAGAACCCCTGACCACCAGGCCCGCTGAGTTGGCCGGCCACAACCGAATCGATAGACCTTCCCTGGAGTGATCCATGCGTAACCTTTGTGCCAGCCTGTTGATCGGTGCGACCGTTCTGCTGTCAGGCTGCAACACCACGCCCTATGACAGGGCCACCATTTATTACGACCGCGCGCAGTTCGCGACTCAAGTCAGCAAAGACTTCCCGGACATCAAGGGACCGATCCTGCAACACGGTCGCTGCTCGCTGCTGATCTCCACCCCAGGCTCTACCACCGGAACCTACCACTTCTGCACTTTCGCCCTGACCCGGGACGAGCTCTACGTCCAGGGCTGGGACGCCACGGCGCTGAAGTACACCGACATCTTGCGGGTCGACTTGTCGACCCTGAGCAAGGTCGCCCTGGATTCGTACTTCCGGACCAATCAAGTGCAACTGATCGAACCACGCCGCCAGAGCGCGCTGAGCGTGATGATCGATGACGGCGGCTATCACGATACGGCGGCGACGGAGCGGGTGTACGAGACCATCAAGCAGCGCGGAGTGACGGTGGTGAAGAGCGAGGGAATGATGATGCCGCCGGCGGGGCCGACACCGTTGGTGATACCGATTGTTGTTCCAAGGTGAGTGAGTTTGTAAGAAAGGGAAGCTCCTTTCCGATGGTGGGAATTAAAAAGAAAATGTCACAGATGGATTATCTTGTGTGAGATAAACCATTTTTATGGTTGGATGGATATGTTATCAAAGTCTTTACTTGGTTTTTTAAAAGAGTCTGGGCAGCAAGAGTACTTTGAGAAGGTTTTTATCAAGCTGATACCGTCGTCAGATCTGACAATTTATGTCTTGAATGCGCATCTTATAATTGAGGAAATAGTTTATAAGCTTATACAGGTTGAGTTGCGGGATCCTGCTGCATTAGCATCGGCCAATTTGAGCTATCGTACAAAGTGTTTGCTGTTGAAAGGGATGTATGGCGACACTTTTCCAGCCTGGATCTATGAGGTGTTAGCCTCGTTAGGTGAACTGAGAAATAAATGTGCTCATGTTCTTGAACATCCAAAGCTCGATCATGCAGTTCTAGCTGTGGTCAGGGCCGGTTATGAGAAGTCTGTTCGGAATGAGGCGGAGTTAAATAAAAAAGGAAAGGGGTATGTCCTTCCAGATTCCGCGCCGATCGAGCAAAAAGATATTTTTGAACAGTTGGCTCAACAGCAGAATAATATTTCTTTTCGATTGCCAATGGCTTGTGAACGGACGATAGAGGCACTGTTAAGGCGATGGTGTAGTAAGGTGGAACACTTCAAAGATTCCTGAAGTTGGTGTGTTTGTTTGGTTGTTAACTCGGTAATACCAACTCTATTCGCAGGTTTCCTTCAAATATAGATGGACGCTTCATGAGAGGCACGACAATGCTATGAATATATGGAAGGGAATGCTGGCTGTTATATGAGAAGGAAGGCAGGATTCAGAAGAAGGCCCTTAAAGGGCCTTTTTCACTCAGGCGAAAAGCTCGATTGCTTTCATAGCGCTAACCGATAACAGCATGCTTCCCCCCAGTCCCCATACAATATAGTGCGATAGGGTTAGCCTTTTTTTAAACGGCTGTGGAAAAGTATCTATTTCGTTGGCGTCCAGTATGCCTTTTTTAATATAGGAAGTCGGGCGGGCTAAAAAGCCTGCCACCATGCCGACCATTACGAGCCTTCCCCAAGGGCCCATATGAAGATAGAACCTGCTCTCGGTTATTGCCTTGCAATTTTTAACGTGGCCAAGTATTTCCTCCAAGCGGGTGTATCCCCAATAGAGATAAATACCGGCCATGCTGAATATCCCCAGAAAAGTCAGGGCGCATAAAACAACAAAAAAATCATGTGGAGAGCTAATCAGGTTCATTTTCCTTTCTCATATATAAACTCTCCTATTCTTTCGCCCCCGGCTTCACCCAGTTTTCCTGCTGTATAAGAGCCCCCTCCGACGACGACTAGGCCGCACACTACGCTACCGACACCACCTGTAGGAACTCCGATGGCCACACAAACAGCTCCAGTCGCGGCAGTACCTAATGCCATTCCTGCGAGCATTCCACCCGCTACCCCGCCCGTAAAGCTTCCAGCTTCCGTAAGTCGTACCTTCTCACAAACCTTCTTATTTCCTGCTGAGCAAACGTCCTGAACCTTCACATAAGATGCTCCACCACCCAATGCTGTCCCAAGCCAACCTCCCCACTTAAGTATCTTGGAGGCTGCTGCAACACTTTCAATTTGCGTAGCGTACCCAGGTATTTGTCCCACCGCGCCCGCCTGAGTCCAGCGATGCACCAAGCTGCGGCTTGAAATATTCAAGGCACTCTTGAGTTTGGGATGATCAGGGAACGCAATACTCATTTTCGTGACGGTTGTCAGGTTAGCGTCCAATTGCTTGAATAGTTTCTTTCTTTCACTGAAAAACTCGACGCTACGAAGGTGTCCGTCTCGCAGGAAGAACTCCTGATGGAGGTTTTCAATGGCCAACAGCGTTCTTTTCAAGCTGTCCATATGGTTGCCCGCTGCCGCAGTACTAACGCCCAACGCCGTCGAACCATACGAAAGTATCGATTCAACCTGCGCCCGATACTTGAGCATAAAGGCCGCTTCTTCATTGCTCATGGACGCCAAGGCCGCGCTGACCTTCTCCGCAGCGTCCATCAGCAGCGCTTCTTCGCGAGTGCATAAGTTGTTGTCGGGATGACTGAGGACGACGAGTTGCCCCGGTTTGGCATCGCTTGAGAGTTGAGGATTGAGCCGGCGGAATTTCTCCAGCACCGCTTCATCGGCCTGGCCGAACAGCAGCGTCTCCAGCGCCGCCCGACTCATGGGCGATTGCACGATATGAAAGCCGGGTTCTATAAGGTGTTGTGTGTCTTGCACGGACAGCGGCGGTGAAACGATATCGCCGTGGGCAACGGTCAGGCCGCGCACCTGATCCCGTGGCACCGCATCGGCAAACTCGTTTTGCGGGTAGCCCTTATGAATGGCGTCGGCCCAGCGCTGGGTATTGATCACCGCCGGCCCGACCGAATCGCTATCGAGCGCAATAGTTGGCTGGTTTCCGGAAATGACCGAATGCTGGGTGGCAATCAGGCGATTGGCCCCGCTCGGACAGCCGCATTGCACAAGGCTGCCTTCCACCGCTGTGGCTTGCTGGCTATCCAGCAAGGTGTGGTGCCCTTCGGCTATGTAACCCACCGCCTGGCACACCGGGCACCACACAGGGTCGGCAATGCGAGCGACCCGTTGGTTCACGACGAAGGCGTTGGCTGATCCGGCGATGACCTTGCCACCGGTGGTGGGATCGCCTTCCCTGATGACAAAGGCCATGGCGTACGTTCTTGTTGAGGAATGGGCCTCGAACGTAACGATGAATATCAAGCTGCTGAATCAGGCGATTCTGAAACGCTTTCCCCCTTGGCAGGCATCAACTCTTTCGGGTCAAAGTGATGCAAAAGCGCAGTCCGGCCCCCGCACCAACACCTGCGGCTCCCCCTGCCTGATCACCCAACGAATCAACTCCGTCACGCTGATGCGGTGCTGGCGTTCGACCCATTCCAGGCCGTCGGGGCTGTAGTGTTCGCTGTAGCGGCTGAGGGTCAGGTGTTGCTGGTCGGCCGAGAGGCGCAGGCTGACTTCGCGGCATTGCAGGGAGGCGTCGCCGTGCTTGGCGACGCGTTGCAGCAGGACCAGGGCGTCGGCGTCAGAAATCGTCATGAGTCGCTCCTTCGCAGCGGTATTTGGCGGGCTCGGTATAGCCTTGCTTGCCTTCCTGGACGAAGGCGGCGCGGTGTTCGGCGTTCACGTCGCGCAGGGCGCTGTAGTAGTCGGGCATGTGTTTCAGGCTGTCGGTGAGTGGCAGCAGTTCGGCGCGGCCGTCCACTACGCCACCGACCAGGGCAACGGTGCCGAGGGTTTGCACGGTGTCGCTGTTGTCGCCGAACGGATCGACGAAGAAGCTCAGGACCTTGCCCGCGGCGTCGCGGCTGTTGCTGGTGCCCAGCAGCGGCAGTTCGACGATCGGGCCGTTGCCGATGCCCCATACGCCGAAGGTCTGGCCGAAGTCGGCGGTGTGGCGCGGGATGCCCAGCGGGTCGGAGACGTCGAACAGGCCGAGGATGCCCACGGTGGTGTTGACGGCGAAACGCCCCAGGGTGTTGACCGAGCGCTGCCCGTTGCCTTGCAGCAGGTCGTTGATGAAGACCTTGGGCTCGCCGAAGTTGCTGGCGAAGTTATGCACACCCTGCTGCATGAAATCCGGCAGGTGGCGATAACCGCGGGCGACCGGCGCCAGGGCGTAGTCGTCGACGGCCTTGTTGAAGGCGAAGATGCCGCGGTTCATCGATTCGGCCGGGTCGTGGATCGGCCGCTCGACCTGAGCGCAGGGTAGCTGGGTGGTCGGCGCCGGGCTGGTACAGCCCGCCAGGTAGGACAGGGACAGCAGCAAGGCGGTATGACGCGGTAGGCGGACGGAACACAGGAAAGAGCGCATGGGCGGTGGACCTGGGGGGAGGGAGGCCGATGCTGGCATGGCTATTTTGCGCAAAGATGTCTGCTTTATTGCGTGGTTGTCGGTTTGTTGCCGAGCTGAAATAAATGACGGGCCGGGCCTAATGGTTTTGAATGACGGTTCTTTCCGAGCTTGAGTGATACGCACTGGTGAGCAGTCTGTTGATCGTGGACGACGACCTCGAGGTCCTCGCGCTGCTGAAGAAGTTTTTTGTGCAACACGGCTATTCGGTGGACGTCGCGACCGAAGGCGCTTCGCTGTGGGCGGCGTTGGAGCGGCAGGTGCCGGACTTGATCATCCTCGACCTGATGCTGCCGGGGGAAAACGGCCTGACCCTGTGCCAGCGCCTGCGTCAGCAGCACGCGGTGCCGGTGATCATGCTGACCGCCATGGGCGAGTTGAGCGACCGGGTGGTGGGCCTGGAGATGGGCGCCGACGATTACCTGAGCAAACCCTTCGATGCCCGCGAGCTGCTGGCCCGGGTGCGGGCGGTGTTGCGCCGGGCCGGGGAGAGCCGGCCGCAGACCGGCGAAGTGCCGCGGCCGCTGATCAAGTTCGCCGACTGGCAACTGGACCTCACGCGCCGCGAACTGCGCTCGCCCGACCAGGTGATGATCCCGCTGTCGGCGGGGGAGTTCGACCTGCTGCTGGTGTTCGCCGAGCATCCGCAACGCATTCTCAGCCGCGAGCAGTTGCTCGACCTCGCGCGCGGGCAGGCCTACGAGGCCTTCGATCGCAGCATCGATGTGCAGGTCAGCCGCCTGCGGCGCAAGCTGGAGTTCGATACCAAGCGCCCGGCGATGATCCGCACGGTGCGCAACGGCGGCTACCTGTTTACCCCCACCGTGACCCGCCAATGAGCGCCGCAAGGTTGGCGCGCTCCAGGGACACCATCGCCCGCTGGATCGCCCTGACCACCCTGATGGCGATGCTCACGGCACTGGCGTTCAATGCC
This sequence comes from Pseudomonas chlororaphis, assembly GCF_001921865.1. Taxonomy (GTDB): domain Bacteria; phylum Pseudomonadota; class Gammaproteobacteria; order Pseudomonadales; family Pseudomonadaceae; genus Aquipseudomonas; species Aquipseudomonas chlororaphis_D. The sequence continues at coordinate 178,399 of NZ_MSCT01000020.1, read as the reverse complement.
TTGTTCGTACAGCTGGCCGGGGTCTGGGCCTATCCGCCGCTGAGCGAGTCGGGCCTGGTGGAGAGGGTCGCGTCTATCAGCAATATGATCGATGCCTCGGAACCGGTGCAGCGCCCGCGCCTGGCCGAGGCGGTCAGCGATCGTGGCTTGAGCGTGACCTGGCACGCTACACGGCAAGAGATCGAGATGCCCACGGTCGACGACCCTGAGTACGGCACCGACTCCCAGGGGCTGCGTCAGTTGCTCAAGCCCCAGGGCAAGCATATCGAGGCCTACCAGCCCAGCGACTGGCCGGGCCAGGGTGGGCGTTATGCGTTATTGATCCAGTTGAGCGACGGCAGCTGGCTGGCGTTTTCGGCGGCCTTGCGCAGTTGGGGGTTGGAGGAAGGGCCGCGCAACCTGATCGTGATCGCCCTGGTGCTGTTGTCCACGGTCCTGGTGGCGCTGATCGCCACCCGCCGCCTGGCCCGGCCCCTGCAGCAGTTCGCCCTGGGCGCGCGGCGCTTTGGCGTGGACTTTCGCGCACCGCCCATCGAACCGGTCGGGCCCCACGAAATCCGCCAGGCGATCCTCGCGTTCAACGCCATGCAGGCGCAGCTGCAGCACTTCATCAAGGACCGCACGCAGATGCTCGCGGCGATTTCCCATGACCTGCGGACCCCGCTGACCCGCATGCGCTTGCGCGGCGAGTTCATCGAAGACCCCGAGCAGCAGCAACGGCTGTTCCACGACGTCGACGAAATGCAGGCGATGATCAACTCGGCCCTGGACTTCTTCCGCGACGACGCGCGGCTGGAGGAGGCGACTTCGTTCGATCTGGCGGAGCTGTTGCAAACCCTGGCCGACGACTACCGCGACCAGTCCATCGACATCACCTTCAACGGTCCGCCGCGCCTGGTGTATGTCGGCCGCCCGCTGGGGCTCAAGCGGGTCATGAGCAACCTGTTGGAGAACGCCATCAAATATGGTCGCAAGCCGGCGATCGAGCTGACAGCGGACGCCGAGCAGGTACGGGTCGGCGTGCTGGATCGCGGGCCGGGTATTCCCGACAGCTACCACGAACAGGTGTTCGAGCCGTTCTTTCGCATGGAGAACTCACGCAACCGCAACACCGGCGGCGTTGGCCTGGGCCTTTCCGCCGCGCGGGCGATCGTGCTGGAGCATGGCGGCGAATTGCGCCTGCGCAACCGCGACGGTGGTGGGCTGGAGGCCTGGGTGGTCTTGCCAGTGACGTGCCTGTAGGAGCGAGCTTGCTCGCGATCCGCGTAGCGGCCAGTGGCGGTACTGTCTGGTCGGACGCTATCGTGAGCAAGCTCGCTCCTACAGGGGGGGGCGCGGATCAAGGTGCGACGAGGCTGCCCTGCACCTGCTCGTCTTCCTCCATGACGCGGGAGGCCCGGCCGACCAGCAGCGGGTCGGGTTGGTGGGCCACCCGCAGGTTCTTGCCCGGGTAGTCGAGGGAGTGCAGGAAGTGGCGGATGCAACTGATCCGCGCGCGCTTCTTGTCGTCCGACTTGATCACCGTCCAGGGCGCGTCGGCGGTGTCGGTGTGGAAGAACATCGCCTGCTTGGCGGCGGTGTATTCGTCCCACTTGTCCAGCGACTTGATGTCGATGGGCGAGAGTTTCCAGTGCTTGAGCGGGTCGTCGCGGCGCGAGATGAAGCGCCGCAGTTGCTCCTCGCGGTTGACCGAGAACCAGTACTTGAACAGCAGGATGCCGCTGTTGCACAGCATGCGTTCCAGGTCGGGCGCCTGGCGCATGAACTCCAGGTATTGCAGGGGCGAGCAGAAATCCATGACCCGCTCGACGCCGGCGCGGTTGTACCAGGAGCGGTCGAAGAAGACCATTTCCCCGGCAGTGGGCAGGTGCTGGATGTAGCGCTGGAAATACCACTGGCCCTGTTCCTGCTCGCTGGGTTTTTCCAGGGCGACGATCCGCGCGCCGCGCGGGTTCAGGTGCTCCATGAAGCGCTTGATGGTGCCGCCCTTGCCCGCGGCGTCGCGGCCCTCGAACAGCACCACCACTCGCTGCCCGGTTTCCTTGACCCAGCTTTGCACCTTGAGCAGTTCGATCTGCAATTCCTGCTTGGCCTTTTCGTACTCGGCGCGGCGCATGCGGCTGCGGTAGGGATAGCCGTTGGGCAGCCTGGCCGTCACGCTGTCCTCGTTGGAGCCATGGGGGGCGCTGGCCACTTGCAGGGCCATGGGCTGCTGGCTGATGGCGCTGATTTCGGCCTCGGCGGTTTTCACGGGCGCGGCCTTGGTCGCGCTGCGTGGGCGACGGGGGCGTGGGACGGCGGCTTTGCGCGGCGCGGCCTTGGCGGCAGGACCGGGGCTGGCGGGCGCTTTTTTCGCGGGGGCGGATGGCAGGGGCAGGGCGGTGGATTCTTCACTCATGGGGGGCCTGTGCTTCTGTTCAGTTTCGTTGAATGTCCTGCGGTCATTTTTAGGGCTGGGCAATGAGTGCCTGTTGATCTCGATCATGTTTGCGAGAGGGAAAAGCCGGTAATCAGTTGAGATTTTTTCAAGCGCTGGCCGGGGAGCTGTCCTGCCTGGTTCGGGGGTGCCAGGCAGGCGCTCAAGAAGCGCAGAGGGGAGAAGGCGGCGCGGGTGGCTGCGCCGCCTTTCGATGTCAGCGAGCCAGGGCCGGTCTTCTGTCCGGATGGCGACGCTTGCGGGGGGTGTGCTGGGTTTGCAGCGCGGCGAACGAGGTGATGTAACCGGCGATGGCGCTGGCCACCACGGTCGGCGGGCTGGCCAGCCAGACCTGGCCCGGGCCGGAGCGCCCTGGGAAGTTGCGGTTGATGGCGCTGACGGTGACTTGTTCCTGGCGGGTCGATGAGCCGGGGCCGCAATTCGCGCAAGCGCCGCAAGCCGGCTGCAGCAGTTCCGCGCCAAAGGCCTCGAATGCTGGCAGGTAACCCTTGCGCTCGCAGTAGTCGCGCACATCCACGGTGCCGAACTGCAAGTAGAGCTTGACCTCGGGGTGCAGGGTCAGCCCGTTGTCGAGCGCCCAGTTGATCACCTCGAAATAATGGTCGAAGTCATCCCGCTTGCCCGCCGTGCAGGAGCCGCCATAGGCGATATCGACAGTGACCCGGTCGCTCAGGTCGGTGAGGCGTTGCCCGTTGCCGGGGTCGCCCGGGGCGGCAATCATCGGCAGGAGCTGGTCGCAATCGAGCACTAGCGTATCGGCGTAGGAGGCCTGCGGATCGCTGGTCATCCAGGGTTCAAGCACGAAGTCGAGGTTGCGGCGCTCCTTGAGAAAACGCACGGTCTCCTGATCGGGCACGACGATGCCGGTGAAGCCGCCCAGTTCCGCGGTCATGTTGGTCAGCGTCGTGCGTTCGTCGGTCGACAGGAACGCCAGCGCCGGGCCGCTGAACTCGAAGATCTTGCCGACGCCGTGACCCGCCTTGATCCGGCTGTCGGCCAACAGCGCGAGTACCAGATCCTTGGCGGTCACGCCGGCGGCGAGGCGGCCGACCAGGGAGATGCGCAATACCTGTGGGTACACGGTCCTCACCGAACCGGTCATGAACGCATTGGCCATGTCGGTGGTGCCCACGCCAAACGCCAGGCAACCGAGCGCGCCGCTGTGGGGGGTATGGGAGTCGGTGCCGACCACGACTTGCCCGGGCAGGGCGTATTGCTCGGCCATCATCGCGTGGGAGATCCCCTCGCTGCCTTCTGCCGCCAGATAGCCGTGGGCGCTGAGCCGATGCCGCTCGACGAAGTCGCGATGGGCCTGGGACAAGCCATCGAGTTCGCCCACCAGGCTGTTTTGCAGGTGCGCGGGGCTGCGGTGCTTGTACGACAGGTGGTCCTCGAACGCCAGGATCGATTCCGCCTGGTGCAGGGCAATGTCTTCGCCGAATGCATCGTGCAACAAGTGCGCGCAGAGCCCGGTGTAGTACTCGTGGATAAAGCGCCAGTCGGCCTTCAGCAGGATGCCCGCGCCGTGTTCGACGCGTTCGGCCCCGCGAGCCTTGATCAGATGCCGGTGAATGATCTTTTCGGCAAAACTCAGCGGCCCCGTCGGCAGGGCGGGCGCTTGCTCCACAGGCGCAGCAGGCTCGTGGCGCAAGTGCTCACGGCCGTAGTTCAGCAGCCCGCCGCTGTGCAGGATCGCTGTCGACAGCGAGTCCCGGTTGCCGATCAGCTCCTCCATCGTCAGCTCTTCGCCTGCCAGCAGGCGCGGCACCAACGACAGGTCGGTCGAAGTCAGCAGCCCGATGTTGTCGGCATTCTGTCGGTAAATGCGCTCGAAGCTTTCGGCAATGACCAGGCGGATACCGGCCTTTTTCTCGGCCAGCGGGCTGTGCTCGCGGGAAGAACCTTTGCCGTAGCGGGTGCCTGCCACCGTCACTTCAAACCCTCGGGAGGCTACGGCGTCCTTGCCGATCGGCAGTACCGGGCCTGTCTTGAGGCCGACGTAAGGGTACGAACCGAGCCGCTGGTCAAAAAAAGCCAACACGGGGATCGGTGTTATTTCGTCCGTTGAAATGTCGTCGCGCAGCGGCCGTGCGTCGTCCAGGGTCAGTGTGTGCCCGCCCAGCTGCCGTGACATCTTCAAAGGATCGCTGCTGAGAAACAGCAGCTTTCCATCAAGCTTGAAACCCATGATTCACCCCAAAAGAAATAGCCGACGGTTTCAGATCAAGTGCCGGCCGTCATAGACGCTGTTGTCGTAGGCGGCATGGTTGGCCGCGGGCGGCGCTTGTATCGAGGTCACCGCGCCGCCCCAGATGGCGTAGATCAACGCGCCCGTGGAGGACTTCCAGGCATGGCTGCTGCCCGGCGGGTAAATCACCAGGTCGCCCTTGTGGTAAATGCCGTTTTCGTCTTCGAAGTCGCCGTCGAGGATCAAGAAGGTTTCATGGCCCAGGTGGTGGTGAGACTGGGCGCTGGCGCCCGCTTCGCAGCGGATCAGGGCGATACGCTGGGCGCTTTCCTTGCACTCGAAAAGCGTGTGGATACTGGCGCCGCTGCGGCCCAGTTGCTGGTGAGCCGACCATTGGATCGAGTCCGGCTCGCAGGAAAGATTCAGCAGATTGAGAACTGTCGGGTTCATGGAGGAGCGCCTGTCAGAGGGAAGAGGTGATGAAGTCGAGGGTCGAGCTGATGTTCGCCGTGCGGGATATGCGTTCCATCGCCGCCAGGTGACGCTCCTGGGTGACCGCCGCGCAGGCGTCTTCCAGCACGGTAATCTCGAAGTCCCGGTCATGCCCGTCGAGGGTCGTGGCGAGGACCACGTGCTCGGTCGACACCCCGGTCAGGACCAACTCTTCGATACCCTGGGACCTGAGGATCAATTCCAGGTTGGTTTGATAGAACGGGCTGACCCGGCTCTTGGCGATGACGATTTCGTCTTCGCGAGGGCGCAGGTCTTCATGCACCTGGGTGGACCAGGTATTCAACTTCAAGACCCCGTGCTCCTTCGCCGGTGCGAACACCCTGGAGCGTTTGGGGAAACCTTCATAGTGGGCATTGAAGCCGACGACGATAAAGATGATCGGCAGGCGATGGTTGCGGGCGTAGTTCAGCGCCGCCTCGGCTTTTTCCACGACCCGGCGTTCCTGAGTCTGCTGGTAATAGCCTTCACGGGCATACACCCCTTCGGGATGGACGATTTCATTGATGAAGTCCATGACCAGCAGTGCTTTCTTTGCAGACATCATGCATTCCTTTAAATGAGAGGGCGGTCAGGCAACTTCAGTGATTTCGACAGGCGCCTGCGCGTAGGCCGGCTTCAAGGCGTCGGATGCGACGAAGTGGGCATCCTGGGCGAAGTCGGTCCAGAAGCCCGGTCGGCTGCTGCCGGCCTGCATGAACCAGCGGGTGTGCTCCGAAGGCAGGCCCAGCACGTAGAGCCCCTCGATGGGCTGGCCCGCGCGGTCGATCGGGTGATAAGGGCCGGGGGTGACGGCCACGCCGCCGGTGACGAAGCGGTCGCGGGGGCCCTGATTGACGTAGTTGGTCCAGTACCCGCGACGGACCAGGTTGCGGGTCAGTGGCGACGGGTCCCGCAGCAAGTCCGGCGAAGGGATGCGGCCGTCGATCACCACCTCGAGCAACTGCCGGGACTGGCGGACCCTGGGTGATTCGATGCTGAACTTCTGCTGTGGCCGATCGATGCCATACACCGTTTCCGGCCCGACCAGGGTCAGTACCCCCGCGGCGATCAGCGCGCGGATCTGCTCGGTCCGGTAAAGGGGTGGGCCCGCGGTGAGGAACAGGCTGGTGGGGGCGTAATACTGCAAGAAGTCTTCTTGGTGGGAGCGGGGCGCCAGCCGGCCGAAATCCGCCACGCTCCTGATCAGCGCGCGGGTATCGCGAATCGTGTCCAGGGCGGCTTTCATCGGGTTGTCGACGTTGCCCTCGCGGGCGCAGCGCAGGTCTTCTTCCAGGACCTGGTCGAGGGCGTCGGTAAAGTCCGCCGGGCTGTGGAATTCCTTTGCCCGGAACGGTCGGGCCAGGCGGTCGATGTCCAGCAGGGGCAGGTCCGCTACGCCAAAGCGGGCGGCCTCGGCGACCAGCGCTTGCACGGTGAACAGCTGCTGTTGCGCCACGCGATCCTTGAACTGTTGCTCGGCTTCCAGCCCCGCCTCGGCACGTATGGCCGTGGCGAAGTAGACGATGTTGATTTCAGCCAACAGCAGCGGCAGCACTTCGGCGGCAAAATCGATCTGACCGCGTTTTTGCAGCGCGTCGATTTTGTCTCGGGTGATGCACAGCGGTTGGTACTGAAAGTTCGGCCCCTTCTGGTTGCGGCCCCTGGCGGGGATCAGCATGCCGCTGCGGGACCCGGCGAACAGCTTGGGTTCGCGGTTCGACGGGGTATAGGTGGTGATACCGTCGACCACGTTGAAACGGCCTCCGCGACCCACGGTCAGGGCCGCGACTATGTCGTGGAACGCCAGCCCCAGCCCGACGATGCCCACCTGCTGCTGAGGCTCGATGTGCTCCAATGGCATGTCCGCGGCGGAGTCTCCGCGAAAGAACGCCAGCCCTGGCGTCTGCTGGGCGAACTGCTGCAACTCCTTTTCCCAGCCGACCAATTCGGGGGTGGGATGGCCGGTGGCGATGACCACTTTGTCGGCCTGGAGAAAGGCGCCGTTATCCAGTTCCAGGGTCTGGATGTTGTCGTCGTTGACCAGGTCGACGACCACCGCGGCTATGCGCTGCAGCGAGATGTTCGGTGTGAAGCTGGCCTCGATGGTCGACAGCACGAATTGCATGTACTCGCCATGGACCGCGCGAGGCGCATAGGCATTCGGCCCCGGGTAGGCCGGGTCCACGGAACGCCACCACTGCGCCAGCGACGGTCCGGCGCCGGGCCGGATGGGGCCGTCGTCCAACGGCCCGGAGAAGGAAGAGACCTCTTCGGCGACGGTGTTCATCACGTAATGGCGTGGCTGGTCGGTGCGCCATACCCGACCGGAACCCATCTGGGCGCTGTCGATCAGGTAGACGATGACGGGCGTGGCGGGGGCGTCCATGAGCATGAGCGCGGCCAGGCGCTCCAGCACGGACAGGCCGCGGGGGCCGCTGCCGATGATGGCGATGCGGTGTGCGGGCGACGAAGGCGCGATGTGTCGCAGAGACATACAGACTCCTGTTTGTATGGGGGTGACGGATCGAGAAGGACGGGCGGTTATTGGAAGGCGTGGTGAAAACGCTTGACGGCCTCGTCTATGGCCTCGTCGCTACCGGCAAAAGACAGTCGGATATAGCCTTCGCCGCCTTCGCCAAACGCGGTGCCGGGGGTGACGGCGACCTTGGCGGTGCTGAGCAACCAGCGGGTGAAGGACAGGGAGTTTTCAAACCCCAGGTCGGCGATGGAGGCGAAGATGTACAGCGCGCCCTCGGGGGCTATGCACTGGATGCCGGGAATTTTTTCCAGGCCGTCGATCAGCCTGTCGCGGCGCCTTTGATAGGCCGTCACCATGTCGGCGATCCGCTGCTGGCAACCCTTGAGCGCGGCAATGCCGCCGCGTTGAATGAAGGAGCCCGCGCAGCCGACCGTATGCTGGTGGACCTTGAGCATTTCGTTGGCGATAGGTTCGGCGGCGACGACGTAGCCCAGTCGCCATCCGGTCATCGCGTAGGCCTTGGAAAAGCCGCTGATGGTGACGGTGATGTCCTCGGCGCCTGCGATGCTGGCAATGCTGATATGGCGGGCCTGGCCATAGATGACCCGTTCATAGATCTCATCGGAAATGATGTACAGCCCGTGTTTCAACGCCACCTGCACCACCCCCTCGACCTCTTCGCGGGTCAGCACGCGGCCGGTCGGGTTGTTGGGGTTGTTGATCAGGATGGCCTTGGTGCGCGGGGTGATCGCTTGCTCCAGCACCTGCGGTTCGAGGAGGAAGCCGTTCCGGCCATCCAGCGGCACCGCCTTGACGGTGGCGCCGGCCATGGCGGCCATGGCCTTGTAGCTCACCCAGCTGGGCGTCGGGATGATGATTTCATCGCCTTCGTCCAGCAGGGTCATCAGCGCGATGAACAAGGCGTGCTTGGCCGATGGCGTGATGATGATGTTTTTATCGGCGGCGAGGTCCAGCGCATGTTCGGTTTTGTATTTATGCGCGACGGCATCCAGCAAGGCCTTGGTGCCGCGGCTGGGGGTGTAATGAGTGTCGCCGTCCGAGAGGGCTTCGACGGCCGCGTCGACGACATGTTCGGGTGTCCTGAAGTCAGGTTCGCCACCGCCGAGATCGACGATATCTTCGCCCTGCTCACGCAGGCTGCGGACCATATCTAAAATGGCGTAAGTTTCCGAAAGTTCAAGGTTTGCAATCCGTTTGGAGAATGCGTGTTGGCGCATTTGAATCACCCCGACATCAAGTAGTGACATGGTTGTGCAGATAATGAATTTATTATTGTGTGGATGAACTTAGTCGACGACGCAGCCAGCCCTGTTATTGGCCCAATACGCTTCGAAACTGTCGGCGGTGCTGGAATCTTTAAAGGCGTAGGTCTTCAAGAGCCAGCGAGTCGCGGCACTGTCGGGATTGAGGATGTCGATCTTTTCCCGGTTATGCAGGCCGTCCTGATTGGCGAAGGTCAGCAAGTCGCCGGTGAGAATCCGGTGGCGCTTGCATTGCGAGCGGGTCATTGCGCTTTTGAAGGCAATGAAGGCGTCTCGCGCTTCCAGCGGGGCTTCTTCGGCGACGCAGGTCATGGTGTCGAGGAAGCGGATGGAGTGAGCGTTGCTCAGGATCGGGTGTTTCTCGGACGTGCTCAGTTGTTTGTTCATGTCCCGCGAGAAGACATCGAAAACTGTATAGAAGTGTGGCTCGCGCAAGCAGGCGATGTGCTTGGGCTCGAGGTTCTTCACGATGTCGGCGCCATCGATGTAGCCGGTGTAGATCAGGTCGTCGTCCGGGCACCGCATGCCCAGCAGGGTGATGTAGTCGGCCCTGACTTTATGGGCGGTCCGGTCGTTGTGAAACACCAGTTCGCTGTCGCTGAAGCCGGTGAGCTGCCCGCTGTACTTCTTGATCGCAATCACATCGGTAAAGAAGTCGCCCTGGTTCCTGGTTTCGTAGGACAGCAGCGGGGTGCCGGTGAGCTGGGCGAACAGTTCAAGGAAACCTTCGCTGATGAACTGGTTCTTCTTGAGGTGTTTGTCGCCGACCGGATCGTCGGGGTCCAGTTCGGGAATCACCTGGTCCATGGGGCAGTTGCGAATGGCGTGGATCTTTTGCTGATGGCTGGCTCGTTCATCGCGGATGGTTTGGCACACGTGCAAAAAGCGTTCTGGAACCCGGGGGTGAAGTTGCCTTATCGCTTCCGAGAAGTCGGTGTAGTGCTTGTAGGGCGATAGATGAACATCTTCAAGAAGGCTTAGTAGTTGCAACTTCTCATCGGCTTCAAAGGTAAATAGCGGGATCATTGGTATCCTCCATGGAATGAGATCGGACTAGTTAGTTGAATGGTCAATCTATGTAAGTTGCTGCTAGAGGCGTGCCGCTCACGAAGTTGCGCGGCACGCGCTGTAGTTAGAGCGCTTTAGCGAACAGCGATTTCAAGCGGAGCCAAGTTCCAGGGCATAGTTTTTTTCAACCCGGGGAAAGAGCGGCACGGTCAACAGTGCGCAAAAGGCCGCCGCCAGCCACACCAGGCTCCAGGAGAAGTGAGTCATGAGGGCGGAGGCCGCGATGGGGGTCGCGAATAGCACCACGAAGACGCAGGTATTGCCCATGGCCAGGGCCGTGCCCGCCCGACTGGCGCCCGCCAAGGTGGCCAGTTCGGTGTAGGCGACCCCGTGCCAGGCCGACACGCTGATCCCGGCGATGACCATCACGCCGATGATCAGGGCAGTGGCCAGCGGGGTTTGGCTGATGCCGTAGAAGCTGGCGGCCGAGACCGTCGCGCTCAAGGCCAGGAAGGTCAGGGTGCTCAACCAGGCACAGGCCTTCAGGTAGCTGCGCCGGTTCTTGTTTTTGTCGGTCCAGCGTCCGCTCCAGATCCTGCTGACGATCGCGCCAATCTGGATGACCGCCAAGGTCGCGGAAATCAGGCTGATGTCGACGTTGCCAAAGTCATGAAAGAACACCGCAGCGTAAGTGAGGATGGCGAACTGCGGGGCGCAGAGCAGGCCGATGGCCAGGACGATGCGCCAGATCCTCGGGTCTTTCAGCGGACTGGTGCTGGTTGCCAGGTTCTGTTTTTTGGCCGCGCTGCTGGAGAAGTCCGGTTCGTACAGCCAGAGCCACGCAAACAGGGCGGCGACCAGGCAGAACAAGGCAGAGGCGGTGAACACTTCGATAAAACCGTAGGCATGAGCCAGGTAAGGCAGCACCACCGCGCCCAAGGCATAACCTCCGGGCACGGCCGTTTGCCGGATGCTCATGGCCAGCCCGCGTTCGCCCTCCTTGAACCAGGCCATGATGGCCCGGCCGCTGGCGCCGTTGACGCTGCTTCCGAGCAGGCCGACGGTGAACAGGCCCGCTGCCAGCAACACGACCGTTGGTGCATAAAAGGCCAGCATGGCCAGGATCAACAAGGCGATCCCGGACGTCAGGAGCCCCGTCAGCAGGACAGGACGATCGCCCCAGCGATCGGTCAGCAACCCCCAGGGAATCTCGCTGATGGCGATGCCCAGCCCCAGCACCCCGAGAACAAGCCCCAGCTCGGCGTTATCCAGCTGATAGGTCGCGCGCATATAGACCGCTGTCGCGGGCAGTCCCCCCACCACACTGGAAAAACTGGCGTTGGCCGCAACGCCGACGCCCAGTACTTTCCAACGGTGACCGTTATCTACAGGCATAAGAATCCCACTAGTTAAATAGTTGTGGGCGAAAAGACTCTCATGGGCGTATCGTCTCGAATATCAAATAATTTTGCGTGTTGATCCCGAAAAACAGGATGGTTATGAGGCCGGTAAATTTCGATTTGGATGTCATGCGCAGTTTCGTTACCGGGGTCGAATTGGGCAGCTTTGCCAAGGCGGCGCAAAAGCTCGCGCGCTCGACATCGGCCATCAGTGCCCAACTGAAGAAACTGGAAGCCCAGGCGGGCTCGCCGTTGTTCAAGAAGGCCGGTCGCAAGCTGGCGCTGACGGACACCGGCGAGGTGCTGCTGAATTATTCCCGGCGGCTTTTAAGCCTCAACGATGAAACCATCACGGCCGTTTCCGAGCTCAAGCTGAAGGGCTGGGTGCGTCTCGGGCTCCAGGAAGACCTGGGCAGTTTCTTGCCCACGGTGCTGGGCCGTTTCGCCAGGGCCCATCCCGACGTGCGAGTCGAAGCCCGCATCGCGCGCAACGCGGATCTGCTGAACAGGATCGAAAATGGCTCCCTCGACCTCGCGGTGGCGTGGGGCGGCGTAAAAGCCACGGGGTATCAGGAAGTGGTGGCGGAGTTGCCCATGCAGTGGATCGGCTCGTCCCACCAGTACCTCGACTGGCGCGCCGAGTCGGGCACGCCGCTGCCGATCATCGCGTTCGACGCGCCTTGTCCTTTTCACTCGATGGCCGTCGAGGCGCTGAGCCGCGAAGGGATTCCCTGGCAGTTGTCGTTCACCAGTTCCAGCCTCAATGGCTTGTCGGCGGCAACCGAGGCCGGCCTGGGCTACACCATCAGAACGGCCCTGGGCCTGCAGCCGGGCACCGAACTCCTGGCGGCCGGCGATCGGGGCTTGCCAGCCTTGCCCTCTATCGCCCTGACATTGCATCGGCGAGAGGCCAATCCCGATCCACTGACCGAGCGGCTATCGAGCATCGTGATCCAGGCCATTCGCAGCGAGATCGTTTACTGAGGGGCGGTTTGGAAGAAACGCTGCCAGGCAGGTTTTGAGAAAGGCTCGAATCATCAAGCGGGAGGCACGGCTTCTGGCAGGTTCGGAAATTCCATCCCGGAAACTAAAAAGCCCGCGGTTAGCGGGCTTCAGAGGTGTTGCATAGTCGTCTTGGGACGGCTATTTGTTGCGTTTGGTGCCCCGAGGGAGACTCGAACTCCCACTCCTTTCGAAAACGGATTTTGAATCCGCCGCGTCTACCAATTCCGCCATCAGGGCTCAATGGCGGCGAAGTATAGAGACGTGCCTACCGTTGGTCAATCAGGTTTCATGGTCAATTTTGGCTATTTCCGCTAAACTTTCCGGCCCTGCTAGACGAACCCCATCATGCGTGTTGCTGACTTTACCTTCGAGCTCCCTGATTCGCTGATCGCCCGCCACCCTCTGGCCGAGCGTCGCGCCAGCCGCCTGCTGACCCTGGATGGGGTTACCGGCGCCTTGGCCCACCGTCAATTCACTGATTTGCTTGAGCATTTGCGCCCGGGCGACTTGATGGTGTTCAACAATACCCGGGTGATTCCGGCGCGGCTTTTTGGCCAGAAAGCCTCCGGCGGCAAGCTGGAAATTCTGGTGGAGCGGGTGCTCGACAGCCACCGCGTATTGGCCCATGTACGCTCCAGCAAGTCGCCGAAACCGGGCTCGAAGATCCTTATCGACGGCGGTGGCGAAGCCGAGATGCTGGCCCGCCACGACACGCTGTTCGAGCTGGGGTTCGCCGAGGAAGTGCTGCCGTTGCTGGAGCGCGTCGGCCATATGCCGTTGCCTCCTTATATAGACCGCCCGGACGAAGACTCGGACCGCGAGCGTTATCAGACCGTGTACTCCGAACGCCTGGGCGCGGTTGCCGCGCCGACCGCGGGTTTGCACTTCGACCAGCCGCTGCTGGAGGCGATTGCCGCCAAGGGCGTGGAGACTGCGTTCGTGACCCTGCATGTCGGCGCCGGCACGTTCCAGCCGGTGCGGGTGGAGCGCATCGAAGACCACCATATGCACAACGAATGGCTGGAGGTCAGCCAGGAAGTGGTGGATGCGGTGGCGGCCTGCCGCGCGCGCGGCGGTCGGGTGGTGGCGGTGGGGACCACCAGCGTGCGTTCCCTGGAAAGCGCAGCGCGCGATGGCGTGCTCAAGCCGTTCAGCGGCGACACCGACATCTTTATCTACCCGGGCCGGCCGTTCCATGTGGTCGATGCCCTGGTCACCAACTTCCATTTGCCCGAATCCACGTTGTTGATGCTGGTTTCGGCGTTCGCCGGTTATCCCGAAGCCATGGCTGCCTATAAGGCCGCGGTCGACAATGGATACCGCTTTTTCAGCTACGGTGATGCGATGTTCATCACCCGTAATCCGGCGCCAACCGCTCCCAAGGACCAGGCCCCAGAGGAAACCGTATGAGTCGCACCTGTCGTATGTCGTTCGAGCTGCTCGCCACCGATGGCAAGGCGCGTCGCGGCCGCCTGACCTTCCCCCGCGGTACTGTGGAAACCCCGGCCTTCATGCCGGTGGGCACCTACGGCACGGTCAAGGGCATGCTGCCTCGGGACATCGTCGCCACCGGCGCCGAGATCATCCTGGGCAACACCTTCCACCTGTGGCTGCGTCCGGGCACCGAGGTGATCAAGGCGCACGGCGACCTGCATGACTTCATGCAGTGGAAAGGCCCGATCCTCACCGACTCCGGCGGTTTCCAGGTGTTCAGCCTGGGCGCCATGCGCAAGATCAAGGAAGAGGGCGTGACCTTCGCCTCGCCGGTCGACGGTGCGAAAGTCTTCATGGGCCCGGAAGAGTCGATGCAGGTCCAGCGCGATTTGGGCTCGGACATCGTGATGATCTTCGACGAATGCACCCCGTACCCGGCCGACGAAGATGTCGCGCGGGTATCCATGGAGCTGTCGTTGCGCTGGGCGCAGCGCTCGAAGAATGCCCATGGTGACAACACGGCAGCGCTGTTCGGTATCGTCCAGGGCGGCATGCACCAGGACCTGCGCATGCGCTCCCTGGAAGGCCTGGACAAGATCGGTTTCGACGGCCTGGCCATCGGCGGCCTGTCGGTGGGCGAGCCCAAGCACGAGATGATCAAGGTGCTGGACTATCTGCCGGGCCAGATGCCAGCAGACAAACCTCGTTACCTTATGGGTGTTGGCAAGCCGGAAGATCTGGTTGAGGGTGTGCGCCGCGGTGTGGACATGTTCGATTGCGTGATGCCAACCCGTAATGCCCGCAACGGGCATCTGTTCATTGACACTGGCGTGCTGAAGATCCGTAACGCGTTCCATCGCCATGATGATTCGCCGCTGGATCCGACCTGCGATTGCTATACCTGCCAGAACTTCTCCCGCGCTTATCTGCATCATTTGGACAAGTGCGGAGAAATGCTGGGGAGCATGCTCAATACCATCCATAATTTGCGCCATTACCAACGGCTTATGGCTGGTTTGCGCGAGGCTATTCAACAGGGTACATTGGCCGCCTTTGTCGATTCCTTCTATGCCAAACGCGGGTTGCCCGTGCCGCCTTTAGAATAAGTTCTAAAGACGTTCAGACCTACTTTTGCAATTATCCGGAGTGTTACATGAGCTTTTTTATCTCGACTGCAATGGCTGACGCCGCTGCTCCTGCCGCTGGCCCTGCCGGCACTGGCTTTGAGTGGATTTTCCTGGTCGGCTTCCTGGTCATCTTCTACCTGATGATCTGGCGTCCACAGGCCAAGCGCGCCAAAGAACAGAAGAACCTGCTGGGCAGCCTGCAGAAAGGTGACGAAGTTGTGACCACTGGCGGTATCGCCGGCAAGATCACCAAAGTGACCGACGACTTCGTAGTGCTGGAAGTTTCCGACGCTATCGAGATGAAGTTCCAGAAAGGCGCGATTGCCGCCACGCTGCCAAAAGGCACGCTGAAGGCGATCTAAGTTTCATCTTTTACCAATCGACGGGGCGCGCAAGGCGCCCCGCTTCATAAACGGGCGGCGTGATGCTGAACAAATACCCTCTGTGGAAATACGTACTGATCCTGGCGGTGCTGGCGATCGGTTTTATTTATTCCGCTCCCAACCTGTACCCCGATGACCCGGCCATTCAGGTCAGCGGCGCGAGCACTGCGCTGCAGGTTACTCAGGACGATCTGGACCGTGCGAGCAAGGCGCTCGGCGAGGCCGGGATCGCTGTCAAGGCTTCTTCTGTCGGAGCCAAGGGCAAGGGCGGCCTGCTGCGTCTGACCAAGCAGGAAGACCAGCTTCCAGCCAAGGACGTCGTGCGCAAGGCCCTGGGCGACGACTACGTCGTTGCATTGAACCTGGCACAAACCACCCCGCAATGGCTGCGCAACCTCGGCGCGCACCCGATGAAGCTGGGTCTGGACTTGTCCGGCGGTGTGCACTTCCTGCTGGAAGTGGACATGGAGAAAGCCCTCGACGCACGCCTGAAGGTCTACGAAGGCGATGTGAAGAGCCTGTTGCGTAAAGAGCGCCTGCGCTATCGCAGCCTGCCGCAGCTCAATGGTGCCATTCAACTGGGCTTCAGCGACGACGCGACCCGTGAACAGGCCCGTGCGCTGATCCGCAAGAACTTCAACGATTTCGACATTGTTCCGGCCGACCTCAATGGTCAGGCGGTGCTGCGTCTGGCGATGACCCCGGCCAAGCTGGCGGAAATCCGTGAATACTCCATCAAGCAGAACTTGACCACGGTCCGTAACCGCGTCAACGAGCTGGGTGTCGCCGAGCCTCTGGTTCAGCGTCAGGGCGCCAACCGTATCGTGGTTGAGCTGCCGGGCGTGCAGGACACTGCCGAAGCCAAGCGTATCCTGGGCAAGACGGCCAACCTTGAGTTCCGTCTGGCCGCCGAGCCGGGCGCGTCGAAAGCCACTTCCGAGTCTTTCGAGTTCCGCGAAGGCAATCGTCCTCCTGCGCAGATCGAGCGTGGCCTGATCATCACCGGCGACCAGGTGACCGACGCCCAGGCGGGCTTCGACGAGCACGGTCGTCCACAGGTGAACATCAAGCTCGATGGCCATGGCGGCGAGTTGATGAGCCGTTCGACCCGCAGCAACGTCGGTCGCAGCATGGCGGTGATCTTCATCGAGCAGAAGCCGACCACCACGTACACCAAGCAAGTGGTCGACGGCGTCGAGAAAGACGTCGCGGTGCAGAGCTTCAAGGAAGAGAAGAAAATCATCAGCCTGGCGACCATCCAGTCGCCGCTGGGTAGTCAGTTCCGCATCACCGGCCTGAACGGCCAGGGCGAGTCTTCCGAGCTGGCGCTGCTGCTGCGTGCCGGTGGTCTGGCGGCGCCGATGTACTTCGCTGAAGAGCGCACCATTGGTCCGAGCCTGGGTGCCGACAACATCACCAAGGGTATCGACGCATCGCTGTGGGGCATGCTGTTCGTGTCGCTGTTCATCATTGCCATCTACCGCTTCTTCGGCATCATCGCCACCGTGGCGCTGGCGTTGAACATGGTGCTGTTGCTGGCCCTGATGTCCCTGTTGGGGGCTACGCTGACCCTGCCGGGCATCGCCGGTATCGTGTTGACCATGGGTATGGCGGTGGACGCCAACGTACTGATCTTCTCGCGGATTCGCGAAGAGATTGCTGCCGGCATGACCGTGCAGCGGGCAATCAACGAAGGCTTCGGCCGGGCATTCACCGCGATTCTCGACTCCAACCTGACCACGTTGCTGGTCGGCGGGATTCTCTTTGCCATGGGCACCGGCCCGGTCAAGGGTTTTGCGGTGACCATGTCCCTCGGGATCTTTACCTCGATGTTCACGGCCATCTGGCTGACCCGTGCGATGGTCAACCTGATCTTCGGCGGTCGTGACTTCAAGAAGTTGTGGATTTAAGGGGCTGCCATGTTACGTACTATCAACTTCATGGGCGTGCGCAACGTTGCGTTCGGCCTGACCGTGCTCCTGACCGTTCTGGCGTTGTTCAGCTGGTTCCACAAGGGGCTGAACTACGGCCTGGATTTCACCGGCGGTACGCTCATCGAGCTGACCTACGAGCGTCCGGCGGATGTGATGAAGGTTCGGGCTCAACTGAGCGAATCCGGTTATCACGAAGCGATCGTGCAAAGCTTCGGTGCGACTACCGACCTGCTGGTGCGGATGCCGGGTGAAGACCCGCAGTTGGGCCATCAGGTAGCCGAAGCGCTGCAGAAGGTCGGCGGCGACAACCCGGCGCAGGTCAAGCGCGTCGAGTTCGTCGGCCCGCAAGTGGGCGAAGAGCTGCGTGACCAGGGCGGCCTCGGCATGCTGATGGCGCTGGGCGGCATCCTGATCTACCTGGCTTTCCGCTTTCAGTGGAAGTTCGCGGTCGGTGCCATCGTTTCCCTGATCCACGACGTGGTGGTGACGGTCGGTATCCTGTCGTTCTTCCAGATCACCTTCGACCTGACGGTACTGGCGGCGGTGCTGGCGATCATCGGTTATTCGCTCAACGACACCATCGTGGTGTTCGACCGGGTGCGTGAGAACTTCCGCGTGCTGCGCAAGGCCAGCCTGATCGAGAACATCAACATCTCGACCACCCAGACCCTGCTGCGCACCATGGCGACCTCGATCTCCACGCTGCTGGCGATCGCGGCGCTGTTGTTCTTCGGTGGCGACAACCTGTGGGGCTTCTCCATCGCGCTGTTCGTCGGTGTTCTGGCGGGTACCTACTCGTCGATCTACATCGCCAACGTGGTGCTGATCTGGCTGAAACTGAGCAGCGAGGACCTGATTCCTCCGGCCAATACCGAGAAGGAAGTCGACGACCGTCCATGACGGTTTGCGCTTCCTGGTAGGCAGTCGAAAAGGCGCGAGTATTGAACTCGCGCCTTTTTTTATGCTCCAAGGCAGGGAGAAGCGCGGGCATGTCCCGCTTGTGATGGTCAGGAGGTTCATGTGAACAAGTCGTTGCTGGTTGGTGCGGTATTGGGTGCTGTCGGTGTGACTGCCGGGGGTGCTGTGGCCACCTACAGCCTGGTGAAAAGCGGCCCTGAGTATGCGCAAGTGCTGGCCGTTCAGCCGGTTAAACAACAGATCAAGACCCCTCGCGAGGTTTGCAAGGATGTAGCGGTGACCCGGCAGCGGCCGGTGCAAGATCAGCACCAGATCGCCGGTACGGTGGTTGGTGCGTTGGCCGGCGGCTTGCTGGGCAACCAGATTGGCGGCGGCACAGGCAAGAAGATTGCCACGGTCGCCGGTGCGGTCGGTGGTGGTTACGCCGGTAACAAGGTGCAGGAGGGCATGCAGGAGCGTGACACCTACACCACCACTCAGACGCGCTGCAACACGGTCAATGACATCAGCGACAAGGTCGTGGGTTATGACGTGAAGTACGAACTGAATGGCAAGCAAGGCCAGGTGCGTATGGATCGTGATCCGGGTAGCCAGATTCCGGTCAACAAGGAAGGCCAGTTGATTCTGGGGCAGAACGAGCCGGTGCAATAAGCGTCTCGGCATTGCTATAAAAAGGCACCCTGCGGGGTGCTTTTTTGTGGTCCGGGTTTTCCTGCGTGGGAGGAGGTTTGCCCGCGATACAGGCGCTGCGGTGTTTCAGGCCGCTTGGGGGTAGCTATCGCGAGCAAGCTTCGCTGCGACAAAGTGACGTGCTGGCATACGGCAGGCATAAAAAAGCACCCCGTGGGGTGCTTTTTTTGTCGCTGGCGTTTAGCGCTTCAGCGAAGCCGGCAGGTGCGGCTGGATGGCGGTGAGGACCGCCTTGAAGCATTTGGTGTTGCCGGCTACCACGTGGCCTTTTTCCAGGAAGTCGTGACCGCCGGTGAAGTCGCTCACCAGGCCGCCGGCTTCTTGAATTAGCAGGGCGCCTGCTGCCATGTCCCACTCGGACAGGCCCGACTCCCAGAACGCATCGAAACGACCGGCGGCCACATAGGCCAGGTCCAGGCTGGCGGCGCCGGCGCGACGGATGCCGGCGGTCTGGCCAACCAGGGCACGGAACATGCCCAGGTAGTTGTCGAGGTTGTCCATCTGGTCGTCACGGAACGGGAAACCGGTGCCCAACAGGGCGCCGTCCAGGCTGGTGCGGCCGCTGACGCGCAGGCGGCGACCATTCAGCTGGGCGCCACGGCCACGGCTGGCGGTGAATTCTTCCTGGCGCACTGGGTCCAGAACCACGGCGTGTTCCAGGCGACCGCGGTATTTGCAGGCAATGCTGACCGCGAAATGCGGGATGCCGCGCAGGAAGTTGGTGGTGCCGTCCAGTGGGTCGATGATCCACAGGTAGTCTTCGCCTTCGCCGCTGCCAGCGTGCAGGCCGGTTTCTTCGCCAAGAATGCCGTGAGTCGGGTAGGCCTTGCGCAGCGCGTCGATGATCTTCTGCTCGGCAGCGCGATCAACTTCGGATACGTAGTCTTTGGCGTCTTTTTCGTCAACCTTGATGGTATCCAGGCGCTCGATGGAGCGGAAAATCAGTTCACTGGCGCTGCGGGCGGCGCGCAGCGCGATATTCAGCATTGGCTGCATGGATAGGTCACCTAAGGTTGTTAAAGAAAGCCGAGCATTCTAGCAGAAAACTTTTGCAGATGAAGGTCGACATTTGCTTCGCTGGCCTGGATCTATCGCTCGACCCCATAAATGTGCGCACATTGTGACGAGCGGCAGTCTGTCTTGAATGGGCTGACTTCATATAGAAGGCAGGCTCTGCACTGTTATTTTTGAGGCGGGAGCGCTGGCTGTTCTGTAAGATTTGCTCCCCTTTCCAGTGTCCGAGAGCGCCTCCCTTGCTGCAGAACATTCGTGTCGTCCTGGTCAATACCAGTCATCCCGGGAATATCGGCGGGGCTGCGCGTGCCATGAAGAACATGGGCCTGTCGCGGCTGGTGCTGGTTGACCCGCGGGTATTTCCGTCTCCCGAGGCTGATGCGCGAGCGTCGGGTGCCACCGACATTCTTGAACGCGCCCAGGTCGTTGCCACCCTGGAAGACGCCTTGGCCGGCTGCACACTGGTGTTTGGCACCAGCGCCCGGGATCGGCGTATTCCCTGGCCATTGCTCGACCCCCGCGAATCGGGGGTCAAAGTGGTGGAGGAGGCCGGGCAGGGCGCCGAAATTGCCCTGGTCTTTGGTCGTGAAGATTCCGGCTTGACCAACGACGAGCTACAGCGATGTCATTTCCACGTGCATATCCCTTCGGATCCGGCGTTCAGCTCGCTGAACCTGGCGACGGCGGTGCAGGTGTTGGCTTATGAAGTGCGTATGTCCTGGCTGTCGGTCGAGGGCAAGCCGAACAAGGTCGAGAAAGATGAAGTGGCGTCGCCGCGCAGCGATGAGCTGGCGACCATGGATGAGCTGGAGCGATTCTACGAGCATCTGGAGCAGACGCTGGTGGCTATCGACTTCCTCGATCCGGAAAAGCCGCGGCACTTGATGGCGCGCCTGCGCCGGTTGTACGGACGCAGCTCGGTGAGCCGGGCGGAAATGAATATTTTGCGAGGCATCCTCACGGAAACGCAGAAAGCGGCCCGTGGCGAGCTCCTTAAGCGGAAGAATGACGATGTTTGAGCGTTTGCGTGAAGATATCCAGAGTGTTTTCCATCGTGACCCGGCGGCGCGCAACGCCTTCGAGGTCCTGACCTGCTACCCGGGCATGCACGCGATCTGGATTCATCGCCTGTCCGGCGCGCTGTGGGGCATGGGCTGGAAATGGCTGGCGCGCCTGGTGTCGAACTTCGGGCGCTGGCTGACCGGGATCGAAATTCACCCAGGGGCCAAGGTCGGTCGTCGCTTCTTCATTGACCATGGCATGGGGATCGTCATTGGCGAAACCGCCGAGATTGGCGACGACGTTACGCTTTATCAGGGCGTGACCCTGGGCGGCACCAGTTGGAACAAGGGCAAGCGTCACCCGACCCTGGAAGATGGTGTAGTGGTGGGGGCGGGCGCCAAGGTGCTGGGCCCGTTCACTGTCGGGGCGGGGGCCAAGGTCGGCTCCAATGCCGTGGTGACCAAGGCGGTGCCGGCAGGGGCCACCGTGGTCGGGATTCCCGGGCGCATCATCGTCAAGTCCGATGACGAGCAGGAGGCCAAGCGCAAGGCCATGGCGGAAAAGCTCGGTTTCGACGCCTATGGCGTCAGCGAGGACATGCCGGACCCGGTGGCGCGGGCCATTGGCCAGTTGCTTGATCACCTGCAAGCTGTCGACGGGCGCCTGGAAGGCATGTGCGGAGCCTTGAAGGATCTGGGCAGCAACTACTGCGCCAAGGAGTTGCCGGTCTTGCGCGACGAGGATTTCGCCGGGGTCAAGGACAAGGGTGACAGCCAGGTCGGCTGAAATTCCGGATCCTTTGATGGCGGATCGCAAGCTCGCTCCTGCAGGGTTTTGCACTCATCTGTAGGAGCGAGCTTGCTCGCGATAGCGTCCGAAAGGGCGCCGCTCATCCCGCCGAATCCAATATGTGCCATTGCGCCGCAGACTTTGCTATCATTCGCGCGCAATTTTGCGGGTAAACCCGACTAAGGTACTAGGTCTTATAGTTGACTTAATTACTCGGGAATTGCATACTCGCTCCCATCCCGAAACACTCCGTGGTACTTGTCCATGCGACTGACTACAAAAGGCCGATACGCGGTAACTGCCATGCTTGACCTGGCGTTGCACGCGCAACATGGGCCGGTGTCCCTGGCCGATATCTCTGAGCGCCAAGGCATCTCCCTGTCCTATCTCGAACAGCTCTTCGCCAAGCTGCGCCGCAGTAATCTGGTGTCCAGCGTGCGTGGTCCGGGCGGTGGCTACCAGCTATCGCGCGACATGCAAGGCATTCAGGTGGCCCAGGTGATCGATGCGGTGAACGAGTCGGTCGATGCAACCAAATGCCAGGGCCAGGGCGATTGCCATTCCGGCGATACCTGCCTGACTCACCACTTGTGGTGCGACCTGAGCCTGCAGATTCACGAATTTCTGAGCGGTATCAGCTTGGCTGATCTTGTGACTCGCCGTGAGGTGCAAGAAGTAGCCCAGCGTCAGGATCAGCGCCGCTGTAATGGCAAGGCGCAGCACCTGGACAAGATTGAAGCGTCCGCCGTCGAATGACAGCCAAAGAGCTAGCGGCACGCCAGCCAGCCTGATTTAGGAGAGAGTCCATGAAATTGCCGATTTACCTTGATTACTCAGCGACCACCCCGGTTGATCCGCGTGTCGCGCAAAAGATGAGTGAATGCCTGCTGGTCGACGGAAACTTCGGTAACCCGGCGTCCCGCTCCCACGTGTTTGGCTGGAAAGCCGAAGAGTCGGTGGAGAATGCTCGTCGCCAAGTGGCAGACCTGGTCAACGCCGACCCGCGTGAAATCGTCTGGACCTCCGGTGCCACCGAGTCCGACAACCTGGCAATCAAGGGTGTTGCGCATTTCTATCACACCAAGGGCAAGCACCTGATCACCTCGAAGATCGAGCACAAGGCTGTCCTGGACACCATGCGCCAACTCGAGCGTGAAGGCTTCGAAGTGACTTACATCGAGCCGGGCGAAGACGGTCTGATCACTCCGGCCATGGTTGAAGCCGCGCTGCGCGACGACACCATCTTGGTGTCGATCATGCACGTGAACAACGAGATCGGTACGGTCAACGACATCGCCGCGATCGGCGAGCTGACCCGCTCCAAAGGCATTCTGTTCCACGTCGACGCGGCCCAGTCCACCGGCAAGGTCGAGATCGACCTGCAGGCGCTGAAGGTCGACCTGATGTCCTTCTCCGCCCACAAGACCTACGGTCCTAAAGGTATCGGCGCGCTGTACGTCAGCCGCAAGCCGCGGGTTCGCCTCGAGGCGACCATGCACGGCGGCGGTCACGAGCGCGGCATGCGTTCCGGTACCCTGGCGACCCACCAGATCGTCGGCATGGGCGAAGCTTTCCGCGTGGCCAAGGAAGACATGGCTGCCGAGAACGTCCGCATCAAAGCGTTGAGCGACCGTTTCTACAAGCAGGTCGAGCACCTGGAAGAGCTGTACATCAACGGCAGCATGACCGCCCGCGTACCGCACAACCTGAACCTGAGCTTCAACTACGTCGAAGGCGAGTCGCTGATCATGGCGCTCAAGGACTTGGCGGTGTCGTCCGGCTCGGCCTGTACCTCGGCGTCCCTGGAGCCTTCGTACGTTCTGCGCGCCCTGGGCCGCAACGACGAACTGGCACACAGCTCGATCCGTTTCACCTTTGGTCGCTTCACCACCGAAGAAGAAATCGATTATGCCGCGCAGAAAGTCTGCGAGGCCGTGACCAAGCTGCGCGCCCTGTCGCCGCTGTGGGACATGTTCAAGGATGGCGTCGATATCTCGAAGATCGAGTGGGCGGCACACTAAATATAGAAGCCGCCAGATACAGCTCCTGTAGCGACGCGGCGACTGACGCAGGCGTAACTACAGGGTCTCAAGAGCGGCCCTGATGAGTGAGGATTAAGAATCATGGCTTACAGCGAAAAGGTCATCGACCACTACGAGAACCCGCGCAACGTCGGCAAGATGAACGCGGAAGACCCTGATGTCGGTACCGGCATGGTCGGTGCTCCGGCATGCGGCGACGTGATGCGCTTGCAGATCAAGGTCAACGAGCAGGGCATCATCGAAGACGCCAAGTTCAAGACCTACGGTTGCGGTTCGGCTATCGCCTCCAGCTCCCTGGCGACCGAGTGGATGAAAGGCAAGACTCTGGATGAAGCAGAGACCATCAAGAACACTCAGTTGGCAGAAGAACTGGCCCTGCCGCCAGTGAAAATCCACTGCTCGGTACTCGCCGAAGACGCCATCAAGGCCGCCGTTCGCGATTACAAGCAGAAGAAAGGCCTGATCTGATTTCGTAGATCAGCTTTCACAGATTGAGCGACAAGTAAGGAGTCACGATGGCTATCAGCATGACAGAAGCGGCTGCTCAACACGTGCGACGTTCCCTCAACGGGCGCGGCAAAGGTGATGGGATTCGTCTGGGTGTTCGCACCACGGGCTGTTCCGGTCTTGCCTATGTCCTGGAGTTCGTCGACGAGATCGGTGAGGACGATCAGGTGTTCGAGAGTCACGGCGAGAAAGTGATCATCGATCCGAAAAGCCTGACCTACCTGGATGGCACCGAACTGGACTTCGTCAAGGAAGGGTTGAACGAAGGCTTCAAGTTCAACAACCCCAACGTGCGCGGTGAATGTGGCTGCGGCGAAAGCTTCAACATCTGAGGCTGCTCGTGGGTACTCCTTGTCATTTCGCTTTATTTGAGCTGCAACCGAGTTTCCGCCTGGATCTCGAGCAGTTGGCCGCGCGCTACCGCGAGTTGGCGCGTGCCGTTCATCCGGACCGCTTCGCTGACGCTTCCGAGCGTGAGCAGCGCCTGGCGCTGGAACAATCCGCCAGCCTCAACGAGGCCTACCAGACGCTCAAGAACCCGCCCAAGCGTGCGCGATACCTGCTCGCCATGGGTGGTCATGAGTTGCCGCTGGAAGTCACGGTGCATGATCCGGAGTTTCTTCTGCAGCAGATGCAGTGGCGCGAAGAACTCGAGGACTTGCAGGATGAGGCGGATCTGGCGGGTATCGCAGGCTTCAAGCGTCGCTTGAAAGTGGCTCAGGATGAATTGAACGAAAGCTTCGCAGCTTGCTGGAATGATGCCGTGCAACGTGAGCAGGCCGAGCGCCTGATGCGGCGCATGCAGTTCCTCGACAAGCTCACCTACGAAGTGCGCCAGTTAGAAGAGCGCCTCGACGATTAACCCAGTGCCGCTCCGGTCGCACGCCTGATATACAGATAAGTCCAGATAAGCATGGCCCTACTGCAGATCGCCGAACCCGGCCAAAGTCCTCAACCGCACCAGCGTCGCCTGGCTGTGGGGATCGACTTGGGTACTACCAATTCTCTGGTCGCCGCCCTGCGCAGCGGCCTTTCCGAACCGCTGGCCGATGCTGACGGGCAAGTCATCCTGCCGTCTGCCGTGCGTTATCACGCCGATCATGTCGAGGTGGGCGAATCCGCCAGGCGGGCGGCGTCCGGCGATCCGCTGAATACCGTGCTGTCGGTCAAGCGCCTGATGGGGCGCGGTCTGTCCGACGTCAAGCAACTGGGCGAGCAACTGCCGTACCGCTTTGTCGGCGGTGAGTCGCATATGCCGTTCATCGATACTGTCCAGGGGCCAAAAAGCCCGGTGGAAGTCTCGGCCGATATCCTCAAGGTACTGCGCCAGCGCGCCGAGTCGACCCTGGGCGGCGAGTTGGTGGGGGCGGTGATCACCGTTCCGGCCTATTTCGACGATGCCCAGCGCCAAGCAACCAAGGATGCGGCCAAGCTGGCCGGCCTCAACGTGTTGCGCTTGCTCAACGAGCCGACCGCGGCGGCCGTGGCCTATGGTCTGGATCAGCACGCCGAAGGCGTGGTGGCCATTTACGACCTGGGCGGCGGGACCTTCGACATTTCCATCTTGCGCCTGACCGGCGGCGTCTTCGAGGTGCTGGCCACGGGGGGCGACAGTGCCCTGGGCGGCGACGATTTCGACCATGCGATCGCTGGCTGGATTATTGAGAGCGCCGGCCTGTCCGCCGATCTTGATCCGGGCGCCCAGCGCAATCTGCTGCAAACCGCCTGTGCCGCCAAGGAAGCTCTCACCAATGCTGCATCGGTCGAGGTCGCCTACGGCGCCTGGTCGGCTCCGCTGACCCGCGAGGCCTTCGATGCGCTGATCGAGCCGATGGTCGCGCGCAGTCTCAAGGCTTGCCGTCGCGCCGTACGTGACTCCAATGTCGAGCTGGAAGATGTTCAGGCCGTGGTCATGGTTGGCGGCTCGACCCGTGTTCCGCGAGTGCGCGAGGCGGTCGCCGAGATGTTCGGGCGCCAGCCGCTGACCGAAATCGATCCGGATCAGGTGGTGGCCATTGGTGCCGCGATCCAGGCCGATACCCTGGCAGGTAACAAGCGTGAGGGTGGCGAACTGCTGCTGCTCGATGTGATTCCGTTGTCCCTGGGCCTGGAAACCATGGGCGGGCTGATGGAGAAGGTGATCCCGCGGAACACCACGATCCCGGTGGCTCGCGCCCAGGACTTCACCACTTATAAAGATGGCCAGTCGGCCATGATGATTCACGTACTGCAAGGTGAGCGTGAGCTGATCAGCGATTGCCGCTCCCTGGCGCGTTTCGAGTTGCGCGGCATTCCAGCGATGGTCGCCGGTGCGGCGAAGATTCGCGTGACCTTCCAGGTTGACGCCGATGGCCTGCTGAATGTGGCCGCTCGCGAGCTGGGTTCGGGCGTCGAAGCCAGTATCCAGGTCAAGCCGTCCTATGGGCTGACCGACGGTGAAATCGCCAGGATGCTAAAGGACTCCTTCCAATACGCTGGCGATGACAAGGTTGCCCGCGTGCTGCGCGAGCAGCAGGTCGATGCCCAGCGCCTGATCGAGGCGGTGCAGGGCGCTCTGGAAGCGGACGGCGAGCGTCTGCTGGATGCCGAGGAACGCATGGTCATCGAGCTGCAGATGCAGGAATTGAGTGAATTGATGCGCGGCACCGATGGTTATGCCATCGAGCAGCAGACCAAGCGTCTGTCGCAAGTAACCGATGCCTTTGCTGCACGCCGTCTGGACTCGACGGTGAAAGCCGCTCTGGCGGGGCGCAATCTGAATGAAATCGAGGAATAACTGATGCCGCAGATCATTTTTCTGCCACATGCCGTGTTTTGTCCGGATGGATTGGTCGTGGAAGTTGAGCCGGGCACTTCGGTCCTCGAGGTGGCGCATGACAACCACATCGAGATCGAGAGCGCCTGCGGCGGCGTCTGCGCTTGCACCACCTGTCACTGCATCATTCGTGAGGGTTTCGACTCGCTGAATGAGGCTGATGAACTGGAAGAAGACCTGCTGGACAAGGCCTGGGGCCTGGAGGCGCAATCGCGCCTGTCCTGCCAGGCGATCGTCGGCGAGGAAGACCTCACCGTCGAAATTCCGAAATACTCGCTCAACCATGCGGCCGAAGCGCCGCACTGATTCAAGGAAGCATCATGAGTCTGAAGTGGGTTGATGTGCTGGAAATCGCGATCCAACTGGCTGAGTCCAAGCCGGATGTGGATCCGCGTTACGTGAACTTTGTCGATCTGCACCAATGGGTTCTGGCGTTGCCGGAGTTCAGCGACGATCCGGCTCGCGGTGGCGAGAAGGTTCTTGAAGCCATTCAGGCTGCCTGGATCGAAGAAGCAGACTGAGTCTGCCCCGTACGCAGTTAGGCAATCCCTATAAACCCGCGTATAATTCGCGGGTTTAATTTTTCGCTTTAATCACCGTTTCTGGAGTTACACCATGGCTGTTCAACGTACTTTCTCCATCATCAAGCCTGACGCTGTTGCAAAAAACGTCATCGGCGAGATCGTTACCCGTTTCGAAAAAGCTGGCCTGCGCGTTGTAGCTTCGAAAATGAAGCAACTGTCGAAAGCCGAAGCCGAAGGCTTCTACGCTGAGCACAGCGCTCGTGGCTTCTTCGGCGAGCTGGTTGCCTTCATGACTTCCGGTCCGGTTGTCGTTCAGGTTCTGGAAGGTGAAAACGCTATCGCTCTGAACCGCGAGCTGATGGGCGCTACCAACCCTAAGGAAGCTGCTGCCGGCACCATCCGTGCTGACTTCGCCGAATCCATCGACGCCAACGCCGTTCACGGTTCGGACTCCGAAGCCGCTGCTGCACGCGAAATCGCTTACTTCTTCGCTTCCACCGAAGTGACCACTCGCTAAGCCAAAAGGCCCGTGAGTGAAGGTGAAACCATGACTACATCGACTGGCAAAACTAACCTGTTGGGTCTGACTCAACCGGAAATGGAAAAATTCTTCGACTCAATCGGGGAGAAGCGTTTCCGTGCCGGTCAGGTAATGAAATGGATTCACCACTTTGGCGTCGATGATTTCGACGCCATGACGAACGTCGGCAAGGTCTTGCGCGAAAAGCTCAAGGCCGTTGCCGAAATTCGTGGTCCGGAAGTGGTCAGCGAGGACATCTCCAGCGACGGCACCCGCAAATGGGTGGTGCGCGTGGCGTCCGGCAGCTGCGTCGAGACCGTTTACATTCCCCAGGGCAAGCGCGGCACCTTGTGCGTTTCGTCCCAGGCAGGCTGTGCCTTGGACTGCAGTTTCTGCTCCACCGGCAAGCAAGGCTTCAATAGCAACCTCACCGCCGCCGAAGTCATCGGCCAGGTGTGGATTGCCAACAAATCCTTTGGCAGTGTCCCGGCGACCGTCGACCGTGCCATCACCAACGTGGTGATGATGGGCATGGGTGAGCCGCTGCTGAACTTCGACAACGTCATCTCCGCCATGCGCCTGATGATGGACGACCTGGGCTACGGCATCTCCAAGCGCCGCGTGACCCTGTCGACCTCCGGCGTGGTGCCGATGATCGATGAGCTGGCCAAGCACATCGACGTTTCCCTGGCGTTGTCCCTGCACGCACCGAACGATGCGTTGCGTAACCAGCTGGTACCGATCAACAAGAAGTACCCGCTGAAGATGCTGCTCGAGTCCTGCCAGCGCTACATGTCGGCACTGGGCGAGAAACGTGTGCTGACGATTGAGTACACCCTGCTCAAGGACGTCAATGATAAGGTCGAGCACGCTGTCGAAATGATCGAGTTGCTCAAGGACGTTCCTTGCAAGATCAACCTGATCCCGTTCAACCCGTTCCCGCACTCCGGTTACGAGCGGCCTAGCAACAACGCCATTCGCCGGTTCCAGGATCAGCTTCACCATGCCGGTTTCAACGTCACTGTCCGTACTACCCGCGGCGAAGACATCGACGCGGCCTGCGGGCAACTGGTAGGGCAGGTGCTGGATCGCACCCGTCGTAGCGAACGTTATATCGCGGTGCGCGAGTTGAGCGCCGATGCCGATATGCCGCAAAGCGCTGCGAATCGTACCTGAGAGAGGATCTCCATGGCCTTGCGCGTCGCGCTGCTTCTGCTGTTTGCCAGCCTGTCGGCTGGCTGTGTTCTTTCGGGGGATCTGAACCCGATGAAGACAAGCAAGGGGCGGGACGAGGCGCGTGAGGCTTATGTTCAGCTGGGCCTGGGTTATCTGCAGCAGGGCATGACCGAGCGGGCGAAGGTGCCGTTGAAAAAGGCGCTGGAGCTGGACGAGTCGGATGCCGACGCCAATGCCGCCCTGGCGCTGGTGTTCCAGGCTGAAATGGAGCCCGAGCTGGCTGACCGGCATTATCGCAAGGCCCTGGCTTCGCGCCCCTCCGACGCCCGTATCCTGAACAATTACGGCAGCTTTCTCTTTGAAGAAAAACGTTACAAAGATGCTTATCAGCGTTTTGAACAAGCGGCTGCTGATACCCTGTACCCCGAACGATCCCGGGTGTTCGAGAACCTTGGCATGACCGCCGCGATCCTGGGTGAGCGTGCACTGGCCCAGCAACACCTGGAAAAAGCCCTGCGACTGAACCGCCAGCAGCCTCGCGCATTGCTGGAAATGGCTGAGTTGTCCTTCGAAGACAGGCATTATGTGCCCGCACGCGACTATTACGATCGTTTTAGCCTGCTTAGCGAGCAAAATGCACGTAGTCTATTGCTCGGCGTTCGGCTGGCAACGGTGTTTGAAGATCGCGACAAGGTCGCCAGTTACGGCCTGCAATTAAAACGACTCTATCCCGGTACGCCGGAATATCAGCAATACCTGTCGGAGCAATGATGAAAGCGGCGCATCCCGAAGTTCTAGCAGCGACTCGCGTAAACCCCGGTGAGACCCTGCGTCAGGCCCGCGAAAGCAATGGTTGGTCGCTGGCTGAAGTGGCCCTGAAGCTCAATCTGACTGCCAGCTCGTTGAGCAACCTGGAAGCGGGTGCTTTCGACAAGCTGCCCGGGCACACCTTTGCCCGAGGTTATATCCGCGCCTATGCCAAATTGCTGGGGATGGATCAGGCCGTTCTGGTCCAGGCCTTCGACCAATACACCGGCACCGACTCCCAGGGCAGCAATGTGCATAGCCTGGGTCGTATCGAAGAGCCGGTGCGGGTATCCCATACCATTCTGCGGATCGTCAGCCTGTTGCTGCTGATCGCGGTGATCGGCGGCGGTTTCGTCTGGTGGCAGGATCAGACCTCCGTGCGTAATAAGGAACTGGTCGGTCTCAACCAGGAACACGTCGAAGTCGAAGGTGCTGACGGCACCACGCAGATCCACCCGATCGACGAGCCGGAAGACCAGGCCGTGGCAGAAGGTCAGGCGGAGGGCGAAACCGCCCAGGCCCAACCCGAAACCCCGGCACCAGACCAGGTCCAGACGGATGTCTCTAGCGCCGCGCCGAGCGCTCCGGTTGTTGCGCCGGCAACTCCCGCGCCCGTGGTCGTGGCTCCGACGGCACCCGCGCCAAGCACTCCGGTTGCGCCTGTGGCCCCCGTGGTCGCCGCAGCGGCTGTTCAGGTTGCTCCCGTTGCACCTGTCGCGGCGCCCGTCGCAGGTGCCGGCCAGGTACAGATCCAATTCACAGCCGATTGCTGGACCCAGATCACCGATGGCAGCGGCAAGGTGCTGTTGAGTGGCCTGAAGCGCAAGGGCGAGACCGCCGATGTTTCCGGCAAGCCTCCTTTTGCCGTGCGCCTGGGGTATGCCCGCGGCGCGCAGGTCAGCTACAACGGACAAGCGGTCGATGTGGCTCCGTTCACCAGTGGCGAGACTGCTCGCCTGAAGTTAGGTCAATAAGTCATGCACGGCGAATCTCCAATCAAACGTCGCGAGTCCCGCAAAATCTGGGTCGGCTCGGTACCCGTGGGCGGCGATGCCCCCATTGCCGTGCAGAGCATGACCAACAGCGACACCAATGATGTGGCCGCCACCGTGGCCCAGATCAACCGCCTGGAAGCCGCGGGCGTCGATATCGTGCGGGTTTCCGTGCCGGATATGGACGCGGCCGAGGCCTTTGGCCGGATCAAGCAGCAGGTCAAGGTGCCGCTGGTTGCCGACATCCATTTCGACTACAAGATCGCTTTGCGCGTGGCGGAGCTGGGCGTCGATTGCCTGAGGATCAACCCGGGCAACATCGGTCGTGAAGATCGCGTGCGCGCCGTGGTGGATGCAGCCCGCGATCGCGGGATCCCGATCCGCATCGGCGTCAATGCCGGTTCCCTGGAAAAGGACCTGCAAAAGAAGTACGGCGAACCGACCCCGGCCGCGCTGGTGGAGTCGGCCCTGCGTCATGTCGAGCACCTCGAACGCCTGAATTTCAAGGACTTCAAGGTCAGCGTGAAAGCCTCCGACGTGTTCATGGCCGTCGAAGCCTACCGCCTGCTGGCCAAGGAAATCATCCAGCCGCTGCACCTGGGTATCACCGAAGCGGGCGGTTTGCGCTCAGGCACGGTGAAATCCGCCGTGGGCCTCGGTATGCTGCTGGCCGAAGGGATTGGCGATACTATTCGCATCTCGTTGGCGGCCGACCCGGTCGAGGAAGTGAAAGTCGGCTACGACATCCTCAAGTCCCTGCATCTGCGTTCCCGTGGCATCAACTTCATCGCCTGCCCGAGCTGCTCGCGGCAGAACTTCGATGTGGTCAAGACCATGAACGAACTGGAAGGCCGCCTCGAGGATCTGCTGGTGCCGCTGGACGTGGCGGTGATCGGTTGTGTGGTCAACGGTCCGGGCGAAGCCAAAGAGGCGCATGTCGGCCTGACCGGCGGCACACCGAACCTGATTTACATCGACGGCAAGCCGTCGCAGAAACTGACGAATGACAATCTTGTGGACCAGTTGGAAAAACTGATCCGCGAGAAAGCGGCCGAAAAGGTCGAAGCCGACGCAGCGCTGATCGCTCGCGGCTGAGCCCGACCGAAGAGCCGAACGAATTTAAGGATTTATAGTGAGCAAGTCTCTGCAAGCCATTCGTGGCATGAACGACATCCTGCCCGAGCAGACGCCTCTGTGGCGCTATTTCGAGGGCACCGTTGCGCGTTTGCTGGATAACTACGGTTACAAGCAGATCCGCATGCCGATCGTCGAGTTCACCGAGTTGTTCAAGCGCTCCATCGGTGAAGTGACCGACATCGTCGAAAAAGAGATGTACACCTTCGACGACCGTAACGGCGACTCCCTGACCCTGCGTCCGGAAGGCACCGCGGCGTGCGTGCGCGCCGTGCTCGAACATGGCATCACTGGCGGCGGTCAGGTACAGAAACTCTGGTACATCGGCCCGATGTTCCGCCACGAACGTCCGCAAAAAGGTCGTTATCGCCAGTTCCACCAGATCGGTTGCGAAGTCTTCAACCTCGACGGTCCGGACATCGATGCCGAGCTGATCGTACTGACCTGGCGCCTGTGGGGCGAGCTGGGCATCCGTGATGCGGTCAAGCTCGAACTGAACAGCCTGGGGACCGCCGAAGCCCGCGCGCGTTATCGCGATGCGCTGGTGGAGTTCCTCTCGGCGCGCATGGACAAGCTGGACGAAGACAGCCAGCGTCGCCTGAAAACCAACCCGCTGCGGGTGCTCGATACCAAGAACCCGGATACCCAGGCGGTGCTGGTGGATGCGCCCAAGCTTGCCGATTACCTGGACGAAGAGTCCCGCGTGCACTTCGAGGGTCTCAAGGCGCGTCTGGATGCCGCCGGTATTCCTTATGTGATCAACCCGAAACTGGTCCGCGGCCTGGATTACTACAGCAAGACCGTTTTCGAGTGGGTAACCGACAAGCTCGGTGCCCAGGGTACGGTCTGTGCCGGCGGCCGTTACGACGGCCTGGTCGAGCAGATGGGCGGCAAGCCTACCCCGGGCGTCGGTTTCGCCATGGGGATCGAGCGCCTGGTGCTGCTGCTGGAAACCCTGGAGCAGGTCCCGGAAGAGATCTCGCGCCAGGTCGATGTCTATCTCTGCGCTTTCGGGGAGGCCGCCGAACTGGCCGCCCTGGCGCTGAGCGAGCGTGTTCGTGATCAATTGCCGAACCTGCGTCTGCAGATCAATGCCGGCGCCGGTAGCTTCAAGAGCCAGTTCAAGAAGGCCGACAAGAGCGGTGCGTTGTACGCATTGATCCTGGGCGACGACGAACTGGCCCAGCAAGTGGTAGGTTTCAAACCCCTGCGTGGCCAGGGCGAACAACAAAGCATTGCCTGGGATGCGCTCGCTGCACACCTGGCCACCTGCGTCGTGCAGGGTTGAAGCTGTCAAACAGCCGATTTAGCGAATAAGGAGTATTGGGGTGTCTAGTACCGAAGATGAACAGCTGGCGGATTTGAAGGACTGGTGGTCGCGTAACGGCAAACCGCTGGTCACCGGCGGCCTGTTGGCGCTGGTCATCGTGTTCGGCTGGCAGGCCTGGCACAAGTATCAGAGCAATCAGTCGCAAGGCGCCTCGATGCTCTATCAGCAATTGCTGGAAACCACGCTGACGCCTGACGGCAAGCCGGATGCGGCCCGCGTCGCGGACCTGGCCGGCAAGCTCAACAGCGAGTTCGGTGGGAGCGCTTATGCGCAATACGGCAGCCTGTTCGTCGCCAAGGTGGCGGTCGATACCGGCAAGCTGGACGACGCGGCCAGCGAACTCAAGGCCATCACCGACAAGCCGGCCAATCCGACGCTGGGCGAGATTGCCCGCCAGCGCCTGGCCCAGGTGCTGTCGGCGCAGAACAAGGCTGACGAAGCCCTGAAGCTGCTCGAAGGCGATGCCGACAAGGCATTCCTGGCCACTCGCGAAGAGCTCAAGGGCGACCTGCTGGTCCAATTGGGCCGTACCGACGAAGCCCATGCTGCGTACGAAAAAGCCAAGGCTGCGCTGTCCGATGAAGCGGCGGTCGGTGGCCTACAAATCAAGCTGGACGATCTGGCCAAAGGGGATGCGTGACGTGATCCGTTGGAAACATGCAGCATTGCTGGCTCTGGCCGTTCTGGCCGCGGGTTGCAGCAGCAACAGCAAGAAAGAATTGCCACCTGCTGAACTGGTCGACTTCAAAGAAGAAGTTGTCCTGCAGAAACAGTGGAGCCGTTCGGTCGGTGACGGCCAGGGCGAAACCTACAACATGCTGGTTCCGGCCATCGACGGCAGCACCATTTATGCCGCGGATGTCACGGGCGTGGTAGAAGCGCTGGATCGCATGAACGGCGACGTCAAATGGAAAAAGGACCTGGAACTGCCAGTGTCCGGTGCCGTTGGCGTGGGTTACGGCCTGGTCATGATCGGTACCCTCAAGGGCGAAGTGGTCGTCCTCGACGCCTCGAGCGGCGAAGAGAAGTGGCGCGCACGGGTGACCAGTGAAGTGCTGGCCCCGCCGTCCACCAATGGCGATGTGGTTGTCGTCCAGACCCAGGATGACCGGGTGATCGGCCTCGATGCCGCCACCGGCAACCAGATGTGGGTCTACGACAGCACCCCGGCGGTACTGACCCTGCGTGGCACCAGTGCGCCAATCACTACCAACCGTCTGGCGGTTGCCGGCCTGTCGACCGGTAAAGTGGTGGCTCTGGACATCCGCAACGGCGTGCCGGTGTGGGAGCAGCGTGTGGCGATTCCACAAGGTCGTTCCGAACTGGACCGGGTGGTCGATATCGACGGTGGCCTGCTGTTGTCCGGCGGCACCCTGTATGTCGCCAGCTATCAGGGGCGCGTGGCGGCGCTGGACCTGGAAAGCGGTCGCCCGCTCTGGCAGCGCGATGCTTCCAGCTACGCGGGTGTCGCCCAAGGTTTTGGCAGCGTCTATGTGAGCCTGTCTTCCGGCACGGTTGAAAGCGTCGACGAGCGCTCCACCACTGCCCTGTGGAGCAACGACTCTCTGGCCCGTCGTCAATTGTCGGCTCCGGAAGTCTTCTCCAGCTACGTAGCGGTAGGCGACCTGGAAGGTTACCTGCACCTGCTGAGCCAGGTAGACGGTCGTTTCGTCGGTCGTGAGCGCATCGACAGCGACGGCCTGCGCGCCCGCCCGCTGGTGGTGGGCAACATGATTTATGTGTATGGCAACAGCGGCAAACTGGAAGCCCTGACCATCAAGTAAGCACTATGCTGGACCTATAGGTAGGAGCGAGCTTGCTCGCGATGGATGTCGGCGATAACGCGTGTAGCCTGGATAAACGCGGTGTCGTGACGTTTTTCGCGACCAAGCTCGCTACTACACGAGCACCAGCCGCTGCCTCGCAGCGGCTTTTGTATTTTCTGAAATAACGCAGTGGAGAGCCGCATGGTTCCCGTAATCGCCCTGGTGGGTCGACCGAACGTCGGCAAGTCCACCTTGTTCAACCGCCTGACTCGGACTCGCGACGCCATCGTCGGCGACCTGTCCGGTCTGACCCGTGATCGCCAATACGGTGAGGCCAAGTGGCAAGGGCGTACCTACATTCTGATCGACACCGGCGGTATCTCCGGTGACGAGCATGGCATGGACGAAAAGATGGCCGAGCAGTCGCTGCTGGCCATCGAAGAAGCTGATGTCGTTCTGTTCCTGGTCGATGCCAAGGCCGGCTTCACTGCGGCCGACCAGATGATCGGCGAGCATCTGCGCAAACGTAACAAGACCTCGTTCGTGATCGCCAACAAGGTCGACAATATCGACCCTGACATGGCGCGTGCCGAGTTCGCGCCGTTGGGCATGGGCAACGCGATCCCGATTGCCGGTGCTCACGGCCGTGGTATTTCGCAGATGCTGGAAATCGCCCTGGGCGAATTCCCGAAAGACGACGCGGACGAGCCGGAAGAGGGCGAAGAAGAGATCGTTGCCGAAGGCGAGGAAGCCAAGCGCATTCCGGGTCCTAGCGAAAAAGACGGGATCAAGATCGCCATTATCGGTCGCCCGAACGTAGGCAAGTCGACCCTGGTCAACCGCATGCTCGGCGAAGACCGGGTCATCGTCTACGATCAGCCCGGCACCACCCGCGACAGTATCTACATTCCCTTCGAGCGTAACGAAGAGAAATACACGCTGATCGACACCGCCGGTGTGCGCAAGCGCGGCAAGATCCACGAGGAAGTCGAAAAGTTCTCGGTGGTCAAAACCCTGCAGGCGATCAAAGACGCCAACGTGGTGATCTTCGTCATGGACGCCCGCGAGGGTGTGGTGGACCACGACCTGAACCTGCTGGGCTTCGCCCTGGAAGCTGGTCGGGCCCTGGTGATTGCCCTGAATAAATGGGACGGCATGACGCCGGGCGAACGCGACTACGTGAAGACCGAGCTGCAACGCCGGTTGTTCTTCGTCGACTTCGCCGATATCCACTTCATCTCGGCTTTGCACGGTACCGGTGTAGGTAACCTCTACCAGTCCGTGCAGAACTCCTTCAAGTCGGCGGTTACCCG
This sequence comes from Pseudomonas chlororaphis, assembly GCF_001921865.1. GTDB lineage: Bacteria > Pseudomonadota > Gammaproteobacteria > Pseudomonadales > Pseudomonadaceae > Aquipseudomonas > Aquipseudomonas chlororaphis_D. The sequence continues at coordinate 141,890 of NZ_MSCT01000020.1, read as the reverse complement.
TTGGCCGACCAGCCGCCTGACGCAGATTCTCGAGGACGCTATCAGTGAGCACGCGCCGCCGATGGTCAATAACCGTCGCATCAAGCTGCGTTATGCCCACCTGGGTGGTGCCAACCCGCCGCTGATCGTGATCCACGGCAACCAGGTGGAGAAGGTGCCGAAGTCTTATGTGCGCTACCTGGAAAACACCTACCGTCGTGTCCTGAAGCTGGTCGGTACACCGATCCGCATCGAGTTCAAGGGCGGCGAAAACCCCTACGAGGGCAACAAGAACGCGCTTACCGACCGTCAGGTCAACAAGAAGCGTCGTTTGATGTCGCACCACAAAAAGGCTGAGAAGAAGCGCAAAGACAAGCGTTGAGGCTCGCTGCAGGAGCGAGCTTTGCGGTGGCGCTGCGACTGATCCGGTGCTTCGCGAGCAAGCACGCTCCTACAGGGTTTTGTGTGAGGAAAAGGGCGCCCAAGGCGCCCTTTTTCATGCCTGTTGTTTGGGCTATTCTCGGGAGCTCCCGTGCCGCCGTAGAGCCGGGTGCTCAGTAGGGAATCACCCATGATCACCAGTAAGCTGCCGAATGTCGGCACCACCATCTTCACGCAAATGTCGCAGCTCGCGGTGGAAACCGGAGCGCTGAACCTGTCTCAGGGGTTTCCCGATTTCGATGCGCCGCAGGGCCTGTGCGATGCCGTCTCCCGACATATCGTCAGCGGCCATAACCAATATGCGCCGATGACCGGCCTGCCTGCCTTGCGTCAGCAAGTGGCGGCCAAGATCGCTCGCAGTTACGGGGTGACGGTGAGCGCCGACACCGAGGTGACCATTACCCCGGGCGCCACCCAGGCGATCTTTTGCGCCATCCAGGCGGTCATCCAGGCCGGTGACGAAGTGATCGTATTCGACCCTTGCTATGACAGCTATGAGCCTTCGGTGGAGCTGGCGGGCGGGCGCTGCGTGCATGTTCCGCTTGGCCTGGACAATTTCGCCATCGATTGGCAGAAACTTGGCGAGGCGCTGAGCCCGCGTACGCGGATGATCATTCTCAATACGCCGCACAACCCCTGTGGGGCCCTGATCAGTCGTGCGGAACTGGACCAGTTGGCGACGCTGATCCGCGACCGGGACATCTATCTGGTCAGCGACGAGGTTTACGAGCACCTGGTGTTCGACGGTATTGCGCACGTCAGCGTGTTGGCCCACGAAGAACTCTACCAGCGGGCGTTTGTGGTCAGCTCCTTCGGCAAGACCTATCACGTGACCGGCTGGAAAACCGGTTATGTGGTCGCTCCGCCGGCCTTGAGCGCCGAACTGCGCAAGGTGCATCAATATGTCAGCTTCTGCGGGGTGACTCCGTTGCAGTACGCTCTGGCGGACTACATGGCCGAACACCCGGAACATGTCGAAGAATTGCCCGGTTTCTACCAGGCCAAGCGCGATCTGTTCTGCGATCTGCTGGCGTCTTCGCGGTTCAGCTTTAGCCGGGTGGCCGGTACTTACTTTCAACTGGTGGACTACTCGAGGATCCGTCCGGACCTGAGCGACGTCGAGATGGCGACCTGGATGACCCGTGAGCACGGTGTCGCAGCCATTCCGGTATCGGTGTTCTATCGTGAGCCACCGCAAGGGCAGCGTCTGGTACGGCTATGCTTTGCCAAACGTGAGGAGACGCTGCGTCTGGCAGCGGAGAAGTTATGCGTGATCTGAGTGCTTTGCCCAATCTGAATGTGGCGCTGATCCAGACCACCCTGGCCTGGCACGATCGCCAGGCCAACCTTGAGCATTTCCAGCTGTTGCTCGAGCAGGCCCGGGGGGCCGACCTGATTATCCTGCCGGAAATGTTCACCACGGGCTTCTCCATGGAGTCCGACGTTCTTGCCGAGACGGAAAACGGTCCGACCAGCAAATGGCTACGTGCCCAGGCCGCGAGGCTCGATGCGGTGATCACCGGCAGCGTGATTATCCAGGCCGCCGACGGCAGTCACCGCAATCGCTTGCTCTGGGCCCGCCCCGATGGCGAGGTCTGGCATTACGACAAACGTCATCTGTTCCGCATGGCGGGGGAACACGATCACTACACGCCCGGCGAGCGCCAGGTGCAGTTCGAGCTCAAGGGTTGGCGTATCCGCCCGCTGATCTGTTACGACCTGCGTTTTCCAGCATGGAGCCGCGATGCCCGGGATACCGACTTACTGTTGTACACGGCCAACTGGCCAGGCGCGCGACGTCAGCACTGGAACCGTCTGTTGCCGGCCAGGGCGATCGAAAACCTGTGTTATGTCGCCGCGGTCAATCGGGTCGGTACTGACGGCAAAGGGTTTGCCTATACCGGGGATAGCCAGGTGCTGGATTTCCAGGGCGAGACGCTGCTCAGCGCCGGCGAGGCCGACGGGGTGTTCCAGGTCTGCCTGAATGCCGCGGAACTGGCGGCCTACCGAGCGCGGTTTCCGGCCTACCTCGATGCCGACACTTTCGAGTTCGTCCCGGCTTAAAGAATGCTTGGGTTGTGCCGTTAAGGGGAAAGAGTACTTTCAGGGAGATTCACCATGACCGGTATCGGTGCTGCGAGCATCAATCCATACCCGTTGGCCGCCACGCCGCAAAAACTCAATATCGCCGAGCCGCAGGCCAACCCGCTGGACGAACAGGCCCCGCGCATGGCTGACGACAGCGACGCAGTCAGCGCCGATATGCAGGAATATGGCGCCGAGGCCGATCTCACGTCCACCAGCGCCGACGTCATCGCACAATTGCAGAAGCAGATCGACGAGACGAAAAAGACCTTGCTCGAGCAGCAGGCGCAGTTGTCCCGAGTGCAGAGGGGGCGGGCGAACGACGAGCAGAAAGCCCTGCAGGCGTTGGAAGTGCAGACGCAAATCGCGGTGACCTCCAGCAAACTGCAAGTGTTGCAGGAGGCGTTGCTTCAGGCGCTGACGGCGCGGATCAACACCACTGCCTGAGCAGGCAGAACAGACACATACAAAAAAGCCCCGGAGATCCGGGGCTTTTTTGTACGCGTGAAGCGCTTAGGCAGCTTTGGCTTCCGTTTGGCTCAGGGAGCGGTTCAGCGCGCTGAACAGGGCCTTGAAGCTGGCGGTGGTGATGTTTTCATCGATGCCCACGCCGTGTACCGCACGCTCGCCGTTCACTCGCAGCTCGATATAGGCCGCGGCCTTGGCATTGGTGCCCGCGCCGATGGCGTGTTCGTTGTAGTCCATGATTTCCACCGGAACCGGCAAGCCGGCCACCAGGGCTTCCAGGGCACCATTGCCCTTACCGCGCCAGTGCAGGTTGGTCTCGCCCTGGCCCTTGCCGGACACTTCGACTTCCACGGCACTGTTACCGTTCTCTTCTTGCAAGCGGTGGCTGACCAGCGCGTACGGCGTGTTGGCCTGCAAGTACTCGCTGTGAAGCAGTGCGTGGATCTGCTGGGCGGTCATTTCCAGGCCCAGGCGATCGGTTTCGCGCTGTACCACCTGGCTGAACTCGATCTGCATGCGACGCGGCAAGCTGATGCCGTATTCCTGTTCCAGCAGGTAGGCGATACCGCCCTTGCCCGACTGGCTGTTGACGCGAATCACCGCCTCGTAGCTGCGGCCGATGTCGGCCGGGTCGATCGGCAAGTACGGCACTTCCCACAGCGTGTCGGGTTTTTGCTGGGCGAAGCCCTTGCGGATCGCATCCTGGTGCGAGCCGGAGAAGGCGGTGTGAACCAGGTCGCCGACATACGGATGACGCGGGTGCACTGGAATCTGGTTGCACTCTTCGACCACTTTGCGCACGCCGTCGATATCGGAGAAGTCCAGCTCAGGGTTGATGCCCTGGGTGTAGAGGTTCAGGGCCACGGTGACCAGGTCGACGTTGCCGGTGCGTTCGCCGTTGCCGAACAGGCAGCCTTCGACGCGATCGGCGCCGGCCATCAGGCCCAGTTCGGTGGCGGCCACACCGGTGCCACGGTCGTTGTGGGTGTGCAGGCTGATGAGCACGCTGTCACGACGGTTGATGTGACGGCAGAACCACTCGATCTGGTCGGCATAGATGTTCGGCGTCGCTACTTCGACGGTGGCCGGCAGGTTGAGGATCACCTTGTTTTGCGGGGTCGCGTTCCAGACCTCGACCACTGCATCGCAGACTTCCTTGGCGAACTCCAGTTCGGTGGCGCTGAAGGTTTCGGGCGAGTACTCGAACTGCCATTGGGTTTCCGGCTGCTGGGCGGCGTACTTGACGAACAGCTTGGCGGCGTTCACCGCGATCTCTTTCACGCCGGCCTTATCCTGGCTGAAGACGATGCGGCGGAACGATGGGCTGGTGGCGTTGTACAGGTGGACAATGGCTTTCTTCGCCCCGCGCAACGACTCGAAGGTACGGGCGATCAGGTCTTCGCGGGCCTGGGTCAGCACCTGGATGGTAGTGTCGTCCGGAATGTGGCCGTCTTCGATCAGGGTCCGCACGAAGTCGAAGTCGGTCTGCGAAGCGGCCGGGAAGGAGGCTTCGATTTCTTTCACGCCAACGGCGACCAGGGTTTTCCAGAAGCGCAGCTTCTTGACCGCATCCATCGGCTCGATCAACGACTGGTTGCCGTCACGCAGGTCGGAGCTGCACCAGATAGGCGCGCTGGTGATGGTTTTAGACGGCCAGGTACGGTCCGGTAAGTTGATGGTCGGGAACGCGCGGTACTTCGAGGACGGGTCTTTGAGCATGCTCATGGGGAAATCCTTATTGTCCGGGCCGAAAAAAGGCGGCCTGCCGATGAATCAATGGGGTGTCGTTGGGATTTGAAGCAGGGGACGAGGTACCGCGACTCAACCTGGCAGTCGTGCGCTGACGAGGCAGAGGCTTCGGTGTTGACGGCGCTGAATGAGGGTGTGAGAGGTTTTCATGCCCTCAACCCTAACCACTGGGGTGAAAGATGGCAAGCAGTCGAAAAAAATTGAGATAAATCTCTTAAAACAGAGAATTTGCGAGATTTTATTCTGCTGTGTACGAAGATGTTTCGCGGTTATTGCGCAGACTTTTCAACCTGCGCAATCCCTGGAGGAGCGAACCTGTCTTGGGGATCAGGGTTGGAAGGCGCCGATAAAGATCGCCGGATCGACCCGCGCGTCGTTCAGGCTGACATTCCAATGCATGTGCGGTCCGGTAGCGCGCCCGGTGGAGCCGACCTTGCCGACCACGCCGCCGCGGGCCAACTGCTGGCCGACCTTCACGTCGATTTTCGACATGTGGCAGAACATGCTGATGAAGCCCTGGCCGTGGTCGACGAAGACGGTGTTGCCGTTGAAAAAGTAATTGCCGATCAGGATCACCTTGCCGGCGGCGGGTGTCTTGATCGGTGTTCCCGCGGGTACGGCGAAGTCCAGGCCGGCGTGAGGGTTGCGTTCCTCGCCGTTGAAGAAACGGCGCACGCCGAATTTGCTCGATAGCGGGCCGTTCACCGGTTTGTCCAGCAGCAGGTTGCTCGGGGTATTGGGGCTGAAGCTGCGGTAGGCGCGGACTTGTTCGGCCAGCTCGGCCTCGATGCGCTTGAGGTCGGCCGGGTCGGGGTTGACCTGGCGCTTGTTCTTCAGGGTGATGTGCTGCTCCGGGTATTTCTTGCTGCCGACGGTGAAATTCAGAGTACGGCCGCCAGCGTTGATTTGCTGCGCGCCGGGTTTGACGGTCAGGGGAATACCGACGATCGCCAGCCAGTTGTTCTGCTCCTTGACCACCAGCAGCGGTTTGCCCTGATAGCTGGCCTTGGGAGGCTGGGCGACGCTGCCCAGGTCGATCACCGCCACGCCGCCGGGCACCGGTTTGTTCAACAGGCGGGTGATGTAGCTGTCGGCATGGGCATTGAAGGTCAGGCAGAGCAACAGCAGGGAGCAGAGAAAACGCGGCATGGGTCAATCCAGTAAAGAAAGGGTGACAGGCGTCAGGTGGTTGTCTTCGACCCGGACCTGCAGTTCGCCTTCGCCGAGCCGGGCCTTGAGGCGCTGGCCTGGCCGGGTCTGCGCGGCGTTGCGAACGGCCTGGCCGCGTTCGTCCAGCAGGATGCTGTAACCGCGGCCGAGGGTGGCGAGCGGGCTGACCACGTGCAGGGTCTGCATCTTGCTTTGCAGTTGCAGGCGACGGGCTTTCAGGCCTTCGCGCATCGCGCGCGGCAGGCGTTCGGCGAGGCTGTCCAACCGTTGCCGCAGCAGGGCCAACTGACGCCCGGGATGCTGGCCGGCGAGCCGGGTTTCCAGGCGGATCAGGCGTTCGCGACGGGTCGTGAGACTGCGCTCGAATGCCCGACGCAGGCGCATATCCAGATCGTCCAGGCGCTGGGCTTGCTGGCGCAGGCGTTCGCCGGGGTGGCGCAGGCGCCGGGCCATGCCTTCCAGGCGCAGTTGGTCGCGCATGAGCCGGTCGCGCATGCGGATCACCAGGCGGCGGTGCAGGCTTTCGACCCGGCGTTGCAGGTCGCTGGAGTCCGGTGCGAGCAATTCGGCCGCGGCCGAAGGGGTTGGCGCGCGAACGTCGGCGACGAAGTCGCTGATCGATACGTCGGTTTCATGCCCCACGGCGCTGACGATTGGCGTGACGCAGGCGTCCACCGCCCGGGCCACGGCCTCTTCGTTGAAGCACCAGAGGTCTTCCAGGGAGCCGCCGCCACGGGCCAGGATCAGCGCGTCGAAGCCGCGGGCATCGGCCATCTTCAAGGCACGGACGATCTGCGCGGTCGCCTCGCGGCCCTGCACGGCGGTGGGGATCAGGGTCAGGGCAACGTGCGGCGCCCGGCGCCGGAACACGCTGATGATGTCGCGGATGACCGCGCCCGTCGGCGAGCTGATGATGCCAATGCGCTGGGGATGAGCCGGCAGCGGCACCTTGCGCTCGGCACTGAACAGGCCTTCGGCGCTGAGCTTTTCCTTCAAGGCATCGAAGGCCAGGCGCAGGGCGCCGTCGCCGGCCGGTTCGACCGTGTCGAGGATCAACTGATAGTCGCCGCGGCCCTCGAACAACGAAACCTTGCCGCGCACCTTGACTGCCAGGCCGTCCTTCAGCGCCTGGCGCACCCGCGCGGCGTTTTGCCGGAACAGCGCACAGCGCACCTGGGCGCCGCTGTCCTTGAGGGTGAAATACACGTGGCCGGACGCCGGGCGGGCGAGGTTGGAGATTTCGCCTTCGACCCAGATGTTGCTGAACACGTCTTCCAGCAACACGCGCGCGCGGCCGTTGAGCTGGCTGACGGTCAGGACTTCGCGGTCCAGGCCGAGTCTTGCAAAGGGATCTTTAATCATGGGGCGCAGTTTAAAGGCATTCGGCACACAATCTCCATGGATCGAAACAAAAGGAGACGATGCCTTGGCGGCCTCGCGCGCAGCCCTCGGCAATCAGCGGGCGAGGGTGCCGTGGACGTGTTCGATGAACTGCTTTACCAACGGCGTCGGATCCTGGCGGCAGGCGAGGGCGACCGTGCTCTGGCACGCGGGGTCAGCCAGGGGCAGGAAGCGCAGGCCGGCAGGGGCAATGTCTTGCATCGACTCGGGCAGCAGGGCGATGCCGAATCCGGCCTGGATCAATTGCAATTGGGTGGTCTTGCGCGACAGCACCCGCGCTGCCCTGGGGAAAAAACCCTGGCGCATGCACAGCTCGGCCGACAGGTAGCTCAGGCCGCCGCGCTGGGGGTGGGGGATGGAGATAAAGGCTTCGTCGCGCAGTTGTGCCAGGTCGATGCCCTGTGCCGGAGGGTGCTTGGCCAGGGGATGACCCGGCGGCACGGCCAGTAGCAGGCGTTCGCTGAACAGCGGGGTGACCTGCACGCCTTCGCGCTGGCGCAGTACGGGCAAGCGCAATAGGCCGATATCCAGGCGGCCTTCGGCCACTTCCTCCAACTGCGCTTCGGAAGACAAGGTAGCGATGTCCATCGCGGCGCCCGGGCATTGCTCCAGGTAACGGCCGATGGCCTGCAGCAACAGGCCGCTCATGGGGACGGTGCTGGAGTGGCTCAGGCGCAAGGTGCCCAATTGCCCGCGACCGACCTGTGTCGCCAGTTCGCTGGCGTTGTTCAGCTCGTCGAGCAGGTTGCGCGCCCGCGGGTAAAAGGCCTCGCCCGCCGCCGTCAGCCGGGGCAGGCGAGCGGTGCGCTCGAACAGCGGCGTTTCCAGCCGGGTTTCCAGTTCCTTGATCTGTCGGCTGAGGGCGGACTGGGCAATGAACAGCCGTTCGGCGGCGGCACTGAAACTGCCGCTGTCGACGATCTCCACGAAATAGCGCAACTGGCGGGTTGAGATCACGCGTCATGCCTTTTTGAGATGGGTTGAGGGCTTCGATGATATTAGTCGCAAGGCTTGGGGCTGGCTAAAGTCATTTCGTACTGGATGAGGATGGCGAATCGATGGGCATGGTCGAGTGGTTGGGGCAGTGGTCGTGGGGGGCGGGCGGTTGGCTGGCGATCGCTGTGGGCATCACCCTGGCCTATGTCGTGTTTGGTATCGCCGGGTTCGGCACGGCACTGGTGGCGGGGCCGGTGCTGATCCTGTTCATGCCGTTGTCGAAGATCATCCCGCTGCTGGTGCTGCTGGATTTTGTCGCGGCATTCGGCAACCTGTTGCCGTCGCGCCGGGATGTCGAGCGCTCCGAGTTGCTGCGTCTATTACCGTGCATGGCGGTGGGTTGCACCCTGGGGGTGATTTTCCTGCTCAACCTCAAGTCCGATGTGCTGCTGCTATTAATGGGGCTGTTTATCAGCGCTTATGCGGTGTACAGCCTGTGGGTCAAGGTACGGCCCGCGGCGTTGGCTGCGGGCTGGGCGGTTCCGATGGGCGTCGTGGGCGGGATGTTCGGGGCGCTGTTCGGCAGCGGCGGCTTTTTATATGCCATCTATCTCAATAGCCGCCTGCCCAAGGATGCGGCGCGCGCGACCCAGAGCGCGCTGATCAGTTGCAGCACGGTGGTGCGCTTGACGCTGTTTGCCGTGGCGGGCGTCTATGCCGAGTTGCCTTTGCTGGTCCTGGCGCTGTGCCTGTTGCCGGCGATGGCGCTGGGATTGTGGATCGGTCGGCGCCTGACCATGAAGTTGTCCCGCGAGGCGTTCGTCCGTCTGGTGGCCTGGCTGGTGCTGGCCAGCGGCATTGCCTTGATCGGCCGTTATCTGAGCACTTGACCTGTGGGGTTCAGGGATTAAGCTGCGGGCCCCGCGGACTCGCTCGGCGCCCTGGCTTCTACACTGATCTGTAGGAATCGGCCTGCCGGGGCTAGCGTCCGGGCAGGCGACACCGACTTTCCTTCAGACGCGTCAGGCCCCCCATGAACTCGCAAAGCATCATCGTCCCGAAAATCTCCACCTTGCCGGTTCACGAGCCCCGCGCCCGAGCGATCGTGCGCTGGTTGGTGCGCAAGAATATCGTCGAGGAAGCCTTGAGCACCTGCGGTCGTACCGGCAGCCGCATGGGGCATGCCATTGCGCCTGGCGCGCGGGAGGTGGTGCTGCACCCGCAGGCGCTGCCTTTTGGCGAGCCGGTCAACGGCCTGGAGATCGTCACCAAACGCTGCATCTATACCCCGGCCAAGGGGTTTCTCGAAGAGGCGGGCTGCGCCGAATGCCGCCAGGAAGTGGGCGAGGCGTTGTTCGAGAGCCTGGAAGACTGGATGCCCGGGCGCACCGATAATTTCACCTGCCCCGAGTGCGGGCATGAAGACGATATCAACGGTTTTCTGTTCCTGCAGGAGTGCGGGTTCTCCAACCTCGGCTTCATCTTCAACAATTGGGCCGAGGCCGGGTTCAAGCAGAGCTTTCTCGATGAGTTCGCCGACTGGCTGGATCAGCCGGTGAGCTGGGTGAAGGTCGAACTCTGAGGCAGGGCGATTACGGCGTTATCGTTCATCGCGAGCACGCTCGTTCCTGCAGGACGGTGGCGCGCTGGTGAGGGCGGGTTGGCTCGCGATATAGACGCCGCGGGTCGATAAATCCCCCACCCATCAGCCCATCGATAATAGACAGAGTTTTACATTGAGCCGACGGTGCGGCATGAGTATAATGGCGCGCTTCCATTTTCCCGCTCGGGAGCCCCCGCGATGCTGCGTATCAGCCAAGAAGCTCTGACCTTCGACGACATTCTCCTAGTGCCCGGTTATTCCGAGGTGCTTCCTAACGAAGTCAGTCTCAAGACCCGTCTTACCCGTGGCATCGAGTTGAATATTCCACTGGTTTCCGCCGCCATGGACACCGTTACTGAAGCCCGTCTGGCAATCGCCATGGCTCAGGAAGGTGGCATCGGCATCATCCACAAGAACATGACCATCGAGCAGCAAGCTGCCGAAGTCCGTAAGGTCAAGAAGTTCGAAGCCGGCGTCGTCAAAGACCCGATCACCATCGAGGCCGACGCCACGGTGCGCGACCTGTTCGAACTGACCCGCATGCACAACATCTCCGGCGTTCCGGTGCTGCACGATGGCGACCTGGTCGGCATCGTCACTTCCCGTGACGTGCGCTTCGAGAACCGCATGGACGCCAGCGTCCGTGAAGTGATGACGCCTAAAGAGCGTCTGGTCACGGTCAAGGAAGGCGCCGACAAGAACGACGTGCGCGAATTGCTGCACAAGCACCGCATCGAGCGCGTGCTGATCGTCGACGACAAGTTCGCCCTCAAAGGCATGATGACCGTCAACGACATCGAAAAAGCCAAGGCTTACCCGCTGGCCAGCAAGGACGATCAAGGTCGTCTGCGCGTCGGCGCCGCCGTCGGTACCGGTAAAGACACCGGCGATCGCGTGGCAGCCCTGGTCAACGCCGGCGTGGACGTGGTGGTGGTCGACACCGCCCACGGTCACTCCAAGGGCGTGATCGACCGCGTACGCTGGGTCAAGGAAAACTACCCGCAAGTGCAGGTGATCGGCGGCAACATCGCCACCGGTGCCGCTGCCAAGGCCCTGGCCGAAGCCGGCGCCGACGCGGTCAAGGTCGGTATCGGCCCTGGCTCGATCTGCACCACTCGTATCGTCGCCGGTGTCGGCGTACCGCAAATCAGCGCTATCGCCAATGTCGCCGCAGCCCTCGAAGGCACCGGCGTGCCATTGATCGCCGACGGCGGCATCCGCTTCTCGGGCGACCTGTCCAAGGCTATCGTCGCCGGCGCTTCGGCCGTAATGATGGGTTCGATGTTCGCCGGTACCGAAGAGGCGCCGGGCGAGATCGAACTGTTCCAGGGTCGTTCGTACAAGGCTTACCGCGGCATGGGTTCGCTGGGTGCCATGTCCCAGGCCCAGGGCTCTTCCGACCGCTACTTCCAGGACTCCTCCGCGGGTGCCGAGAAGCTGGTTCCGGAAGGCATCGAAGGCCGTGTTCCGTACAAGGGCACCCTGACCGCCATCATCCATCAATTGATGGGTGGCCTGCGTTCTTCCATGGGCTACACCGGTAGCGCCAACATCGAAGAAATGCGCACCAAGCCAGAGTTCGTCCGCATCACTGGCGCCGGCATGGCTGAATCCCACGTCCATGACGTGCAGATCACCAAGGAAGCGCCAAACTACCGCGTAGGTTGATGCTTCAAGCAAAACGTTAAACGACCGGGGCTGTTTTATTCAGCCCCGAGTCGTTTCTGAATCACGACTGTTTTCGAATTACCTAGACGAGACTGAATCATGGCCCTCGACATTCATGCCCACCGCATCCTGATCCTCGATTTCGGTTCCCAGTACACCCAACTGATCGCCCGCCGTGTGCGTGAGATCGGTGTGTATTGCGAGCTGCATCCGTTCGACATGGATGACGAAGCGATTCGCGAATTCGCTCCCAAAGGCGTCATCCTCGCCGGCGGTCCCGAGTCCGTGCACGAAGCCAACAGCCCGCGCTGCCCACAAGCGGTGTTCGACCTGGGCGTTCCGGTCTTCGGCATCTGCTACGGCATGCAGACCATGGCCGAGCAACTGGGCGGCAAGGTCGAGGGTTCCGAGCTGCGTGAGTTCGGTTATGCCCGTGTCGACGTCGTCGGCAAGAGCCGCCTGCTGGACGGCATCGAAGACCACGTCGACGCCGACGGCCTGTTCGGCCTCGACGTCTGGATGAGCCACGGTGACAAGGTCACCAAGATGCCGGAAAACTTCCACATCCTGGCCAGCACCCCGAGCTGCCCGATTGCCGGCATGTTCAACGACGACCTGCGTTACTACGGCGTGCAGTTCCACCCGGAAGTGACCCACACCAAGCAGGGCGGTCGCATCCTGTCGCGTTTCATCCTCGACATCTGCGGTTGCGAAGCCCTGTGGACACCGTCGAAGATCGCCGAAGACGCCATTGCCCAGGTCCGTGCCCAGGTCGGCACCGACAACGTCCTGCTCGGCCTGTCCGGCGGTGTCGACTCCTCGGTGGTCGCGGCCTTGCTGCACAAGGCTATCGGCGACCAGCTGACCTGCGTTTTCGTCGACAACGGCCTGCTGCGCCTGCATGAAGGCGAACAAGTGATGGCCATGTTCGCCGAGAACATGGGCGTCAAGGTGATCCGTGCCAACGCCGAAGAGCAGTTCCTGACCAACCTGGCCGGCGAAGCCGATCCGGAGAAGAAGCGCAAGATCATCGGCCGGACCTTCATCGATGTGTTCGATGCCGAATCCTGCAAGCTGGACAACATCAAGTACCTGGCCCAGGGCACCATCTACCCGGACGTGATCGAGTCGGCTGGCGCCAAGAGCGGCAAGGCCCACGTGATCAAGTCGCACCACAACGTAGGCGGCCTGCCGGAAGAAATGAACCTCAAGCTGGTCGAGCCGCTGCGCGAGCTGTTCAAGGACGAAGTCCGCCGTCTGGGCCTGGAGCTGGGCCTGCCGTACGACATGGTCTACCGTCACCCGTTCCCGGGCCCGGGCCTGGGCGTGCGTATCCTTGGCGAAGTGAAGAAGGAATACGCCGACCTGCTGCGTCGCGCCGACCACATCTTCATCGAAGAGCTGCGCAAGGCCGACTGGTACCACAAGGTCAGCCAGGCGTTCGTGGTGTTCCAGCCGGTGAAATCGGTGGGCGTGGTCGGCGACGGCCGTCGTTACGCCTGGGTCGTGGCCCTGCGTGCCGTGGAAACCATCGACTTCATGACCGCACGTTGGGCGCACCTGCCTTACGAGTTGCTGGAAACCGTCAGCGGCCGGATCATCAACGAAATCGAAGGCATCTCCCGCGTCACCTACGACGTGTCGAGCAAGCCGCCAGCCACCATCGAGTGGGAATGATCCCGGCCGAGTGATCGGCTGCTGACCGTTCAGGCAAACGCAATGGCGATCGAGACCTTCGGGTGTCGATCGCCATTTGTGTTTCAAGGCCTGTGAAAAGCCCGTTTTCCAGCCCTCCCGCAATACCAGGAAAGACATGGACCCCTCGTCGCCCGCCTGGCCTGTGTACCCTCGACAGACATTCAGCTCATCTCTTGCGGGGGGCTTTGGCGGCCCCATCGCAGGTGTTGAAAAACTCGATGGTTGTCAGTTGACAGCCTTGCCGTTGTTAACGAGACTGGAGGCCACGGATGGCTCGCACACCTCATCCCAAGAAAGACATTGAAATGGCGCTGCGCTACGCCGAATGGCAGGGCTGGCGCGTCGAAGTCGGCGGTGGTCATGCCTGGGGCAAGATCTACTGCCCCTACAACAACGAGGTGTGCCGTTGCGGCGAGTTCTGCATCACCCGTGTGTGGCGCACGCCAAAGAATCCCCATCAGCATGCCCGGGCGTTGTGCCGGGTGGTCGACAACTGCACGCTGAACCAGCTGCGCGGCGGGAAGCACCCGCAACCTCGTCGGGAGTAACGATCATGGAATACCTGTTTACCCTCAACTACCTGCTGCCGGCCCATGACTGCGATCCGGATGCGCTGGTGGAGCGCCTCGGTGCGGGCGGCTGCACCGACGCCCTGGTCGGCACCGGGCTGGCAGGGCGCCTGGCGCTGGAGTTCAGCCGCGAGGCCGAGAGCGGCAAGGCCGCGCTGTTCAGTGCCCTGGGCGATATCAAGCGGATCATCCCCGAGGCGCGGCTGGTGGAGGCCAGCCCGGATTTCGTCGGCCTGAGCGAGATAGCCGATATCGTCGGGGTATCCCGGCAGAACATGCGCAAGCTGATGCTCAACCACGCCGAAAGTTTTCCCCTGGCGATCCATGAGGGCAGCGCTTCGCTTTGGCATCTGGCGGAAGTCTTGAGCTGGCTGGATGCCCGGGGCGGTTACGAATTGCAGCACCCGGTGATCGAGGTGGCGCGGGTCGCGCAGTCGGTGAACGTCGCCAAGGAGGCCCGGCGGGTCGGCACCCCGAGCGCCGAGTTGGTGGCGCTGCTGGGCTGAGCGGGGTGCGTTGTCTTGTCAGCGGCGGGCGACGTCCGAGAAGTAGAACTTGTCCAGGGTGTGGCGGGATTCGGTGTACTCGAACTGCCGGCCGTCCTGCAGGAAGGTCTGGTTGCTGACCACGATCACGTGGCTCTGGCCGTCCAGGTCCAGGTGCAACTGATCGTCCCGGCTACGCGGGGTGGCCTCGATGGTGCGTTGGGCATAGCTGATCTGCAATTGCAGGGTCTGCTCGATGTAGGCGTAGATCGAGTGTTCGGCAATCTGCCGGTCCAGCCCCGGGATCAACTCGGCGACGAAGTGGTTGATGTCGAGGATCACCCGTTTGCCGTCGATGCGCCGGACCCGCTTGATGCGGGTCACCAGGCTGCCTTCCTCGGCCTGCAGGTGTTCGCGCAACGGGCCTTCAAGTGGGAACTGGACGAACTCCACCACCTCGGTGCTGACGTCGTTGCCCAGGCGCGGGTAGGTTTCCTGGAAGCTGACAATGCCGCCCAGCTGGAATTCGATCGGGTTCGACGACAGCACGAAGGTGCCTTTGCCATGGATCTTCTGGGCGAAACCGCGTTCCTGCAGCTGCTCGATGGCCTTGCGTACGGTGCCGCGGCTGGCCTGGTAGCTCTCCATCAACTCGGTTTCGGAAGGCAGGCGCGCGCCGCGTTCCAGGCGCTCGGTGGTGATGCTGGCAAGCAGATCGCTGTAGATCTGGTTGTATTTACTCATGGGATGGCTCTGTGCCGTGTGCGCTCAAGGCAGGAACCTTAAGGGCAGGGCCTGCATTTGTCTATTGGGTGCCTATGGCCGCTGCCGAGCCGAAGCGAGGCTGCGAACGAGCACGCAGCGGTCGTCAGGGGCGGCAGTGGCACGCTGCTAGAAAGGCTTCGCTTTCTTACGGTCGCTTCGCGACCGGACGCAGCCTGCGGCAGCGGCTACAGAGAGCGGGTTCAGGTGTGCCGCTGGTCGGGTTCGGAGGGGGGAAATTTAAACTCGTCTGTACGAGTTGTTGCTTTAACTCGTACAGACGAGTACTTTTCGCTTCGGCGTGCTGCCAATAACAAAAAACCAAAGCGGAAGAACAAGCATGAGCCACGATTACTCCACGATCGCCAGCGAGCTGCTGCACAGCCTCGGCGGCATCGACAACCTCGAGCAGGCCGCGCATTGCGTGACCCGCCTGCGCCTGGCGCTCAAGGACCCGAGCCTGGTAGACAGCGCCACGCTGAACCAGATCGATCTGGTCAAGGGTTCGTTTTTCACCGGCGGCCTGTTCCAGGTGGTCATCGGTCCCGGCGAAGTCGAGAAGGTCTACGCCGCATTGCGCCAGCTCACTGGGCTGGCTGCTTCCACCATCGCCGACGTCAAGCAGAAGGGCGCCGACAAGACCCACGCCATGCAACGCCTGGTGCGGGTGTTTTCCGATGTGTTCATGCCGATCCTGCCGGCGCTGATCATTGCCGGCCTGCTGATGGGGGTGAACAACCTGCTGGGCGCCAAAGGCATGTTCGTCGAGGGCAAGACCTTGCTCGAGGCCCACCCGGACCTGAACGGGCTGTGGAGCCTGATCAACCTGATGGCCAACACCTCCTTCGTGTTCCTGCCGGCGCTGGTGGGCTGGTCGGCGGCCAAGCGCTTTGGCGGCAGCGAGATCCTCGGCATCGTGCTCGGCTTGATGCTGGTACACCCCGACCTGCTCAATGCCTGGAACTACGGCAAGGCCGTAGCCGGGCTCGACGGCCAGAGCCTGCCGTACTTCGACATCCTCGGCCTGTTCCAGATCGAGAAGGTCGGCTACCAGGGGCAGATCCTGCCGATCCTGCTGGCGGCCTACGTCATGAGCGTCATCGAAAAGTGGCTGCGGGCGCGGGTGCCGAACGCGATCACCCTGCTGGTGGTGCCGATCACCACCATCGTCGTCACCGGCGTGCTGGCGCTGGCGGTGATCGGCCCGGTAACCCGGCACCTGGGGATTCTGATCACCGAAGGCGTGGTCACCCTGTTCGAGCTGGCGCCGATGGTCGGCGGGGCAATTTTCGGCCTGCTCTATGCGCCGCTGGTGATCACCGGCATGCACCACATGTTCCTGGCCGTGGACCTGCAACTGATCTCCACCCAGGGCGGCACCTTCATCTGGCCGATGATCGTCATGTCCAACCTGGCCCAGGGCAGCGCGGCGCTGGCGGTATTCGCCATGAGCCGCAACGCGCGGGACCGCAGCATGGCCTCGACCTCGGCGATCTCCGCCTATTTCGGTATCACGGAACCGGCGATGTTCGGGGTCAACCTGCGTTACAAATTCCCGTTCTACGCCGCGCTGATCGGCTCGGCGCTGGGCAGCGTTTTCCTTTCGCTGAACAAGGTCCAGGCCTCGGCCATCGGTGTCGGCGGTTTGCCGGGCTTCATCTCGATCATCCCGCAGTACATCCCGATGTTCGTCATGGGCATGCTCATCGCCCTGGTGGTGCCGTTCGTGCTGACCTGCGGCCTGAGCTTGAAGATCATCCGGCCGGGGTATCGCGTCGCCTGATCAATCCCATCGCGAGCCAGCTCGCTCCTACATGGCCGCCCATTCCTCTGTAGGCGCGAGCTTGTTCGCGATAAGGCCCTCAAGGCCCGCACCCAACCCATTGAAGGAACCCACCATGCAAGACTGGCAACGTTCGGTGATCTATCAGATCTACCCGAAGAGTTTCTACAGCCACCGCGGCCAGGCTACTGGCGATTTGCTGGGCGTGGTCGACAAGCTCGACTACCTGCACTGGCTGGGCGTCGATTGCCTGTGGCTTACGCCGTTCCTGCGCTCGCCGCAGCGTGACAACGGCTACGACATCAGCGACTACTACGCCATCGACCCAAGCTACGGGACCATGGCCGATTGCGAATTGCTGATCGCCGAGGCCAGCAAGCGCGGGATCAAATTGATGCTGGACATCGTGGTCAACCACACCTCGATCGAACATGAGTGGTTCCAGCAGGCCCGCAGCAGCCTCGACAACCCGTACCGCGACTTCTACATCTGGCGCGACCAGCCGAACAACTGGGAGTCCAAGTTCGGCGGTTCGGCCTGGGAATACGAAGCGCAGACCGGCCAGTACTACCTGCACCTGTTCGACCACACCCAGGCCGACCTCAACTGGGACAATCCGCGGGTGCGCGCCGAAGTGTTCAAGATGATGCGCTTCTGGCGCGACAAGGGCGTCGGCGGTTTCCGCCTGGACGTGATCAACCTGATCTCCAAGCCGGCCGATTTCCCGGAAGACGCCAGCGACGGCCGCCGTTTCTACACCGACGGCCCGAACGTGCATGCGTACCTGCAACAGATGCACCGCGAGGTCTTCGAGGGGCACGAGCTGATCAACGTCGGCGAGATGTCCTCCACCAGCCTCGAGCATTGCATTCGCTACTCGCGCCCGGAATCCCAAGAGCTGTCGATGACCTTCAACTTCCATCACCTGAAGGTCGATTACCCGAACCTGCAGAAGTGGATTCGCGCCGATTTCGACTTCCTCCAGCTCAAGCGCATCCTCTCCGACTGGCAGAGCGGCATGCAGGCCGGCGGTGGCTGGAACGCGCTGTTCTGGTGTAACCACGACCAACCGCGGGTGGTCTCGCGTTTCGGCGATGACGGCGAACACCGGACGGTCTCGGCGAAGATGCTCGCCACCGCGCTGCACTTCCTCCAGGGCACGCCGTTCGTGTACCAGGGCGAAGAACTGGGCATGACCAACCCCGGTTTTACCCACATCGACCAGTACCGCGATGTCGAGACCCTGAACATCTACCGCCTCAAGCGCGAAGCCGGCGACAGCGAAGCGCAGAACATGGCGGCGATCATGCAGAAGTCCCGGGACAACGGGCGTACGCCGATGCAATGGAATGCCGGCGAACATGCCGGTTTCAGCAGCGCGCAGCCGTGGATCGGCCTGCCGGCCAATGCCGCGCGGATCAACGTCGAGCAGCAACGGCAGGACCCGGACTCGGTGCTGCATTACTACCGTCGGCTGATCGCCTTGCGCCGTCGCGAGCCGTTGATCCAGGACGGCGAATATCGCCAGCTGCTGCCCGAGCACGCGCAGGTCTGGGCCTACTTGCGGGAGGGACAGGGCGAACGCCTGCTGGTGGTGAACAATTTCTATGGCAGCGCCTGCGAGGTGGCGTTGCCGGAAGGCGTGCTGACCGAGCGCATGGAGCAGCGCCTGGTGATCGGCAACTACACCGACCCTGCAACCTGCGGTCGTACGTTGTCCCTGCGGCCATACGAGTCCTTTGTCCTGCACTTGATCGACGGCTGAAACCTTGCCTGCCCGAGCGCGGCGTGCCCGGCACACCGCGAGCTTTCGCTCGTCGGCGAGACGGCTCCTGCCGGGCATAAACACAGAATAAAAATAATGGGGTGGCTTATGAAAACAACAATAAATCGCGGCCTGGTGGCATCCTGCGTCTGTCTGGCGTTACCGTTCCCGGCCCAGGCCCTGGAGTTCGCCGGCTACTTGCGCAGCGGCGTCGGCACCTCGGTCAACAGCAGTTCGCAGTCGTGTTTCCAACTGCCCGGGGCACAGTCCAAGTACCGTCTGGGCAACGAGTGCGAACAGTACGCCGAACTGGAATTGCGCCAGGACCTCTACACCCTGGCCGACGGCTCGGTGCTCAGCGTCGACGGCATGGCGTCGCTGTACAACCAGTACAACCGCGACCTGACCTTCCAGGGCGACAACGGCACGGCGCGCATGCCGCAGATGTATGCCCAATGGTCGAACATGCCCAGCCTCAACGGCGGATCGCTGTGGGCCGGTCGGCGTTACTACAAGCGTAACGACATCCATATTTCCGATTTCTACTACTGGAACCAGAGCGCCACCGGCGGCGGCATCGAGGACGTGCTGATCGGCGACCTGAAATACAGCTATGCCTTTTCGCGCAAGGACAACCTGTACCAGAAGGACTACATCAACCGGCACGACTTCAACGTCGCCGGTTTCAAGACCAACCCCGGCGGCGAGCTGGAACTGGGCTTGAGCTACATCGACAAGCCTGACAGCCGCGACGCCCATCGGGGCTGGGCCATAACCGCCCAGCACGTGCAAAAGGATTTCCTCGGCGGCAAGAACAAGCTGGCCCTGCAATACGGCGAAGGGCCGGGCACCGGGCTGGGTTACACCGGCGACGTGCGCCTGGACGACAGCAACAAGAGCTACCGGCTGGTGGAGTTTTTCGACTGGCAACTGACCCCGCGTTTTGGCGGGCAGGTCGAGGCGGTCTATCAGAAGGACATCCGCCCTGACGGCAACGATCAGAACTGGATCTCCCTGGGCGTGCGCCCGGCCTATGCCATCAGCGAGCAGTTCAAGCTGGTCGCGGAGCTGGGCCACGACCAGGTCGAGGCCCCGGGTGGCACGCGCAAGCTCAGCAAGTTCACCTTCGCCCCGACCTGGTCGCCCAAGGGCCCGGCGTTCTGGGCGCGCCCCGAGGTGCGCCTGTATTACACCTATGCCAGCTGGAACGAGGCGGCCAAGCGGGCGGCGAACGAGCTGGCGGCCGGCTCGGCGCTGTCCGATACCGGCGCCTTCGGTACCGCCAGGCATGGCGCGAACGTCGGATTGCAAGTCGAGTACTGGTGGAAATAAGCGATGCTGTCGGGGCGCGCGCGCCATCGGCACTTACACGAACGAACCGCAGGTGAAGTCATGGCCACAACCCAACATTTGCAACTGCTCGCGCCGCTGTCCGGGGTGCTGGTGCCCCTGGAACAGGTGCCGGACCCGGTGTTCTCCAGCCGGGTCATCGGCGACGGCCTGTGCATCGACCCGACCTCGCAGACCCTGTGCGCGCCGCTGGCCGGAGTGGTCAGCAACGTGCAGGACAGTGGGCATGCGGTCAGCATCACCGACGACAACGGGGTGCAGGTGCTGATGCACATCGGCCTGGATACGGTGAACCTGGCGGGCCAGGGTTTCAGCCGCCTGGTGAGCGAGGGCCAGCGGGTCGAGGCCGGGCAGCCGCTGATCGAGTTCGATGCCGACTACATCGCCGTGCATGCGCGCAGCCTGCTGACCTTGTTGCTGGTGGTCAGCGGCGAGCCGTTTACCTGGCGGGTGGCGGGCAACGCCTTGGTGGACAGCGGCCAGCCGCTGCTGCAACTGGAAGTTGGCACGCCAACGTCCACGGCAATGCCCGAGGAAGAAGGCGAGGCGCTGTTCTCGAAGCCGGTGATGCTGCCCAATGCCAACGGCCTGCACGCGCGGCCGGCGGCGGTGTTCGCCCAGGCCGCCAAGGGGTTCAAGGCGAGCATCTGCCTGCATAAACGCCAGGCCAGCGCCAACGCCAAGTCCCTGGTGGCGGTCATGGCCTTGCAGACCGCACAGGGCGATGCCTTGCAAGTCAGCGCGGTGGGCGTGGATGCCGAGGCGGCGATCAAGGCTTTGGCCGAGTTGCTGGCGTCGGGCTGCGGCGAAGCCGGGGCTGCGCCGGTTGCCGGCGAGCCGGCGGTTGCGGTGGCAGCGGTGACCGATACCTTGCTGCGCGGGGTCTGTGCCTCGGCAGGTTCGGCGTTCGGCCAGGTGGTGCAGGTGACGGAGCAGGCGCTGGAGATTGCCGAGTCCGCCGCCAATCCGGCGGCTGAGCGCGCCAGCCTCAAACGCGCGCTGGTCCAGGCCGCCGAGGCCTTGCAGGTGCTGCGCGATCAGGCGGGCAGCACGGCCCAGGGGGAGATTTTCCAGGCTCATCAGGAACTGCTCGAGGACCCGAGCCTGTTGGAGCAGGCCCAGGCGTTGATCGCCGAGGGCAAGAGCGCCGCGTTCGCCTGGAACAGCGCGACCCACGCCACCGCGGAACTGTTCAAGAGCCTGAACGGCACCTTGCTGGCCGAGCGCGCACTGGATCTGGAGGATGTCGGCCAGCGCGTGCTGCGGCTGATTCTCGGGGTTCGGGAGGATGCCTGGGCGCTGCCGGAGCGGGCGATCCTGATTGCCGGGCAACTCACGCCATCCCAGACCGCGGGCCTCGATCCTCGCAAGGTCCTGGGGTTCGCCACGGTCGGCGGCGGCGCCACCAGCCACGTGGCGATTCTGGCCCGGGCCCTGGGGCTGCCGGCGATCTGCGGCCTGCCCGCCCAGGCGCTGGCGCTGGCCAACGGCACCCAGGTGCTGCTGGATGCCGACCGGGGCGAGTTGCACCTGCAGCCTGCGCCGGCGCTTATCGAGCAGTTGCAGGCCACGCGTTTGCAGCAACAGCAGCGTCAGCGCGAGGAGCGGGAGCAGTCCGGCCTGCCCGCGATGACCCGCGATGGGCACCACATCGAGGTGACGGCCAATATCGCCTCGCTGGCCGAGGCCGAGCAGGCCATGGAATTGGGCGGGGAAGGGGTCGGCCTGCTGCGCTCGGAGTTTCTCTATCAGGACCGCAGCGTCGCCCCGAGCCATGAGGATCAGGTCGCGACCTACAGCGCCATCGCCGGGGCCCTGGGGCCTGCGCGCAACCTGGTGGTACGGACCCTGGATGTCGGCGGTGACAAACCGCTGGCCTATGTGCCGATGGAGGCCGAAACCAACCCCTTCCTCGGCATGCGCGGAGTCCGCCTGTGCCTGGAGCGCCCGCAGCTGTTGCGCGAGCAGTTCCGGGCGATCCTTGCCAGCGCCGGGCTGGCCCGCCTGCACATCATGCTGCCGATGGTCAGCCAGCTGTCGGAATTGCGCCAGGCGCGGCGGATCCTGGAGGACGAAGCCCAGGCCCTGGGGATCGAGGCGTTGCCGAAGCTGGGGATCATGGTCGAGGTGCCGTCGGCGGCATTGCTAGCCGACCTGTTCGCGCCCGAGGTGGATTTCTTCTCCATCGGCACCAACGACCTGACCCAATACACCCTGGCCATGGACCGCGACCATCCGCGCCTGGCCAGCCAGGCCGACAGTTTCCACCCGGCGGTGCTGCGCCTGATCGCCAGCACCGTCAAGGCCGCCCATGCCCACGACAAGTGGGTGGGCGTGTGCGGCGCGCTGGCGTCCGAGGTGTTGGCGGTGCCGTTGCTGCTGGGCCTGGGCGTCGACGAACTGTCGGTCAGCGTGCCGCTGATTCCGGCGATCAAGGCGAGCGTGCGCGAGGTCGAACTGAGCCAGTGCCAGGCCCTGGCCGGGCGCATCCTTGGCCTGGAAAGCGCCGAGCAGGTGCGCGAGGCCTTGCTCCAGCATCGACAAGCGACGCAGGCCCCTTCACCGGTTCTGGAGAACTGAACATGTTCGAGAAAATGCAGCGGGCCTTCTGGAAAGCCCTGACCCCGGACCTGGTGCCCGACCAGCCGAAAGCGGCGGCCCAGGTCAAGGACGATACCGCCCTGGACGCGGCCGTCATTGCCGCGCTGGGGGGCACGAACAATCTCAAGAGCCGGCAACGCGTGGCCCTGACCCGAGTGCGGGTGGAATTGCATGACCCGGCCTTGCTCGATGCCGCGGCCTTGCGCAGCGCCGGAGTGCCTGGGGTCATGCCGTTGGCCGCAGGCGTGGTGCACCTGATCGTCGGTCTATCCCCTCTGTAGCCGCCGCGGGGCTGGATTCGGTCACGGGAGTGCTGTGCACTCCATCGCGAGCAAGCTCGCTCCTACAGGGATTGCACAGTCCACTGCAGGAGCGAGCTTGCTCGCGATAGCGTCCGAACGATCGCCACCCCCTTTGCCTTTCCACGCACCCAGGCCCCACCCGACCTGCGGCCTGTCGCCGCGTCGCCCTTACCGTTTCCCAACTGCGGGTGTATCGTATTCGCCTTTTGCGGGCGCAGGCCTGCCGCGGATACGTGAGGTAGTTGAGTCCATGTCCTTTACCCGTCGACAGATACTCGGTGGTCTGGCCGGTCTTGCAGTGGTTGGCGTCGGCGTCGGTGGCGCGTCGCGCTACTGGCTGGGCAAGGTGGCCGACGCCGAGGCGGGCCACGATTATCAACTGATCGCCGCGCCGCTGGACGTGGAACTGGTGCCGGGCCACAAGACCGAGGCCTGGGCTTTTGGCCCGTCCGCGCCGGGCACCGAGTTGCGGGTGCGCCAGGGCGAGTGGTTGCGGGTACGGTTCATCAACCACCTGCCGGTGGCCACCACCATTCACTGGCACGGCATCCGCCTGCCGCTGGAAATGGACGGTGTGCCCTATGTGTCGCAATTGCCGGTGATGCCGGGCGAATACTTCGACTACAAGTTCCGCGTGCCGGACGCCGGCAGCTACTGGTACCACCCGCACGTCAACAGCAGCGAAGAGCTGGGCCGCGGCCTGGTCGGCCCGCTGATCATCGAAGAGCGCGAGCCCACCGGCTTCAAGTACGAACGCACCCTGAGCCTGAAAAGCTGGCATGTGGATGAAGAGGGCGCCTTCGTGCCGTTCAGCATCCCCCGCGAGGCGGCGCGTGGCGGCACCGCGGGGCGGCTGTCGACCATCAATGGCGTGTCCCAGGCGGTGGTCGATATCCCGGCCGGGCAGATCACCCGCGTGCGCCTGCTCAACCTGGACAACACCCTGACCTATCGCATCAATATCCCCGGCGTCGAAGCGCAGGTCTATGCCCTGGACGGCAACCCCATCGAGCCACGCCCGCTGGGCAAGGAATACTGGCTGGGGCCGGGCATGCGCATCTGCCTGGCGATCAAGGCGCCGGCGGCCGGCGAAGAGCTATCGTTGCGCAATGGCCCGGTGCGCCTGGGCACGTTCCGTTCGGTGGCCAACAGTGACGCGCCGACCGAATGGCCGCCAGCGCTGCCGGCCAACCCGATTGCCGAACCGGATATCGAGAATGCCGAGAAGCTCAACTTCAACTTCGAGTGGGTTGGCTCGGTCTCGGTGAACGTGGACAATGGCAAGCCGCCGAGCCTCTGGCAGATCAATGGCAAGGCTTGGGACATCACCGACAAGACCTGCGCCGACCGGCCGATCGCCACGCTCAAGAAGGGCCAGAGCTACATTTTCGAATTGAAGAACATGACCCAGTACCAGCACCCGATCCACTTGCACGGCATGAGCTTCAAGGTTATCGCCTCGAACCGCAAGAAGATCACCCCGTACTTCACCGACACCTACCTGCTGGGCAAGAACGAGCGTGCCCGTGTGGCGCTGGTGGCGGATAACCCGGGGGTGTGGATGTTCCATTGCCATGTGATCGACCACATGGAAACCGGCCTGATGGCCGCCATCGAGGTGGCCTGATGCGGCAGATTCGCCCGGCCCGGATCGTCGACCGCAGCCGCGACCAGGACTTCATGCGCGAAGCCCTGGCGTTGGCCGCGCAAGGTGCCGCGCTGGGCGAGGTGCCGGTGGGCGCGGTACTGGTGCAGGATGGGGAAATCATCGGTCGCGGCTATAACTGCCCGATCAGCGGCAGCGACCCTAGCGCCCACGCGGAAATGGTCGCGATCCGCGCGGCGGCCCAGGCGCTGGACAATTACCGCCTGCCCGGCAGCACCCTCTACGTGACCCTGGAACCGTGCAGCATGTGCGCCGGGCTGATCGTGCATTCGCGCATCGCCCGGGTGGTGTACGGCGCGCTGGAACCCAAGGCCGGCATCGTGCAGAGCCAGGGGCAGTTCTTCAACCAGGGTTTTCTCAACCATCGGGTGCTGTTCGAGGGCGGGGTCCTGGCCGAAGAGTGCGGCGCGGTGCTGAGCGAATTCTTCAAGGCGCGCCGGGCCAGCCGCGACTGAACACCTTCCGCTGTAGGAGCGAAGCTTGCTCGCGATGACGTCGGCCCGGGCAAGGCTCATCTCGAATCGGGCGTGATGTTCGAAATCGCTATCGCGGGCAAGCGTCGCTCCTACGGACGCGGGGGATTTATTTCCTGGCGACAATCACCGCGCGCATCGGCGCCGGCAGGCCCTCGATGGTCTTGCTGTGGTCGTTGGGGTCGAGGAAGTCGCTCAGGGACTGGTACTTCATCCACTCGGTGCCGCGCTGTTCCTCGACGCTGGTGACGCTCACGTCGACGCAACGCACCTCGCTGAAACCGGCGCGGCGCAGCCACAACTCCAGCGCCGGCACCGACGGCAGGAACCACACGTTACGCATCTGCGCGTAGCGGTCCTCCGGCACCAGCACCTGGTGCTGGTCGCCTTCGACCACCAGCGTCTCCAGCACCAGTTCGCCGCCCTTGACCAGGCAATCCTTGAGCGCCAGCAAATGCTCGATCGGCGAGCGGCGGTGGTAGAACACGCCCATGGAAAACACCGTGTCGAAGCCTTCCAGGTTGGCCGGCAGGTCCTCGAACGGGAACGGCAAATGCCAGACCGCCGGCTCCGACAGATAGCGCTGCACCGCCTGGAACTGGCAGAAGAACAACCAGTTCGGGTCGACGCCGATCACGCTATGGGCGCCGGCGCCGAGCATGCGCCACATGTAGTAGCCGTTGCCGCAACCGACATCGAGGATGCGCTTGCCCGCAAGGTCCAGGTGCGGTGCGACCCGCGACCACTTCCAGTCCGAGCGCCACTCGGTGTCGACATGCACGCCGAATAAGTCGAACGGGCCCTTGCGCCAGGGCGACAGGCCCATCAGCGCGGTACGCATTTGCGCGCGGGTGGCGTCGTCGCAATCGGTGTCCAGGGTCAGGCTATCGAGCAGGTCGATCTCGGTCGGCTGGATCTTCGGTAGCGCATCGAGCGCGCTCTGCCAGCGCTCCAGGTCGCCGTGGCCCTTTTCCATCTTGGCGTCGAGTTGCGCTTGCAGGGTATTGGCCCAGTCGGCCAGGGGCGTACCGGCCAGACGGCGGGCAAGGGGGACAGATCGATCATGGCAAGGCAATCAACGAGGCAAAGTTAAGACACTGGAACCACGGCACGACTGTCGAGAACCCGGCGGCCAGCAGGCGTTCGCGGTGTTCTTCGAGGCTGTCGGGCTTCATGACGTTTTCGATGGCGCTGCGTTTCTGGGCAATTTCCAGTTCGCTGTAGCCGTTGGCGCGCTTGAAGGCGACGTGCAGGTCGGTGAGCAGTGCATGTTCCTCGGGATCGTTGAAACGCAGTTTTTCCGAGAGGATCAGCGCCCCGCCGGGCACCAGCGCCTGGCGAATACGCCCGAGCAGCGCCAGGCGCTGTTCGGGGGCGATAAATTGCAGGGTGAAGTTCAGCGCCACCACCGAGGCCGGCTGGAACTGCAGGGCCAGAATGTCGCCTTCGATCACGTCTACCGGCAGCAGCTCCTGGAACATCGAGTCCTGGCCGTTGAGGTATTCGCGGCAGCGCTCGACCATGGCCGGCGAATTGTCCACCGCGATCACCCGGCAACCGTCGGTGCGCACATGGCGGCGCAGGGCCTGGGTCACCGCGCCAAGGGAGGAACCCAGGTCGTAGAGCACGCTATTGGGCTGGGCGAATTGCCCGGCGAGCACGCCGAGGTTCTCGACAATCGTCGGGTAACCCGGCACCGAGCGCTTGATCATGTCCGGGAACACCCGCACCACATCCTCGTTGAAGGCGAAGTCGGGCACCTGGGCCAGGGGCTGGGCGAAAAGGCGGTCGGGTTCTTTGCTCACGGCGGTTCCAGCGGTGGAGATGAAAAGAGGGGCGGCATTGTAGCCGCTGCCGCAGGCTGCGATAAGGCCCGAAGGGCCTTCGGGGCCTCAAGGGCGACACAAGGCGCTGGTCGGTGGATCCCCCTGTAGCCGCTGCCGAGCCTGCGAGGCTGCGCCCGAGGACGCAGTCCTCGCCAAGCCTGTGCATGGGGTTTGTCTGCAAGAACGCGGCGGTAGCTGCGCTACCGATCGCAGCCTCGCCGGGGCTCGGCAGCGGCTACAGGGTTAGCGGCTACGGTCAGCGGGGTTTCTGGCCGAAGGCCGACGCCGCGATGCCCCATTGCCCCAGCCAGTAGCTGATGATGATCAGGTAAGGCGCGGCGTCGAAGGCCATCACGAAGCGGCTGATGCCGATCACGCTGTCGGAGAACACGAAGGCCACGGCGCCGGCCGCGGCCAGTTGCGCCGAGCGCTTGGGCACGTCGCTGCCCAGGCGGGCCAGGGCGCGCCAGAGCATGGCGCTGATGGCCAGGCCGTAGACGATCACCGGCACCAGCAGCGGGCCGAGGTCATGGCTGATCAGGATCGACAACAACGCCACCCCGGCGCCCAGGGCCAGCAGCAGGGGGACAGGCGCCAGGCGCCGGCAGTCGCTGGTGTAGGCCTTGAGGTAGGCCAGGTGGGCGATCAGGAACGCGCCGAGGCCGAATACGAACAGGTCGGCGGGCCAGGCCAGCAGCACGTCGCCGAGCAGGGAGAACAACAGGCCGAGGCTGATCCAGCGGCGATAGTCGCTGGGCGGCGCATCGTGCAGCCAGCCGAGCAGGGCCAGCACCGGCAGCGGCTTGACCAGCAGGCACAGCAGGGTGGCGTGGATGCTCAGGCCGTAGAGGAAGGTCGCCGCGCCCATCAGCGCCAGGATCAGCCAGCCCATGTCATTTGACCGTAATGGCGCAGTCGAAGGCTTTCACCGGCGCGACTTCCGGGGCCCAGGGCTGCTGATAGGTCAGTAGCAGGCGCCCGGTGCCGGCGGCGAAGGCCTGGAAGCGCCAGGTCGACTGCCCGGCGCTGCCCACCAGGCCACTGTCTTCGGGGTTGCTGTAGACCTCGGGGCTGATTTTGCGCAACACGCCGCCGGCCGAATCCTGGATCGCCCAGCGATAACCCGTGGTCGGGTTGCTGGGCAGGGTCAGGATCAGGTTTTGTCCGTTAATCAGTTGTACCGGGCATTCGCCCTGGTTCTCGACCGTGACGTTTTGCTTGGGTTGGCTGGCGCAGGCGGCGAGCAGGGCGAGGCTGAGGGGCACAAACAGACGAATCGGTGACATGGGTCAGAAAGCTCCGGTCATGGCAAACGCCGAGCATAACCGAAGATGGGGGAATGTGTGGCGGGGCAGAACCCCCGAATCTTTGACCTGTAGGAGCGAAGCTTGCTCGCGATAGCCGCGAAGCGGCGGTGTATCCGTCGCACCGCGTTATCGTTGGAGGCTTATCGCGAGCAATCGAGCGTCGACCGGCTGCTCCTACAAGGGCCAGCGGTTAGAACAGCACTTTGGCCACATCGGCGAAACGCTTGGCGAAGTGCACGGTAATGCCTTCCTTGAGGTAGTCCGGCAGTTCCTCGAAATGCCCGCGGTTGGCTTCCGGCAGGATCAGCTCGAAAAGCTTCTGCCGGCGCGCCGCGATGACTTTCTCGCGGACCCCGCCGATGGGCAGGACATGCCCGGTCAGGGTCAGTTCGCCGGTCATGGCCACGCCCTTCTTCGGCGCCTGGCTACGGGCCAGGGACAGCAACGCGCTGGCCATGGTCACCCCGGCGCTCGGGCCGTCCTTCGGCGTGGCGCCTTCCGGCACGTGCAGGTGGACGAACGCCTCGTCGAAGAACTTGGGATCGCCGCCGAACTGCTTGAGGTGCGAGCTGACGTAGCTGTAGGCGATCTCCGCCGACTCCTTCATCACATCCCCCAGTTGCCCGGTGAGCTTGAAGCCACGGTTGTGGGTATGGATTCGCGTGGCTTCGATCGGCAGCGTGGCGCCGCCCATGCTGGTCCAGGCCAGGCCGGTGATCACCCCGGTGCCGCTGAGCACCTGCTCGTTGCGGAACACCGGCATGCCGAGGGAGGCTTCCAGGTCTTTCGGGCCGAGCTTGATCACCGCGTCCGGCTCTTCCAGCAGCCGCACCACGGCCTTGCGCACCAGTTTGCCCAGCTGTTTCTCCAGCTGGCGCACGCCGGCCTCGCGGGCATAACCGTCGATGACCGTGCGCAGGGCCGCATCGCTGATGCTCAGGCTGGCCTTGGACACGCCGGCCTTCTCCAGCTGCTTGGGCCACAGGTGGCGTTTGGCGATGGCCAGTTTTTCCTCGGTGATGTAGCCCGACAGGCGAATCACTTCCATGCGGTCCAGCAACGGCCCGGGGATCGAATCCAGGGTGTTGGCGGTGCAGACGAACAGCACTTTCGACAGGTCCAGGCGCAGGTCCAGGTAGTGGTCGAGGAATTCCACGTTCTGTTCCGGGTCGAGGGTTTCCAGGAGCGCCGAAGCCGGGTCGCCCTGGTAGCTCTGGCCCATCTTGTCGATCTCGTCGAGCATGATCACCGGGTTCATCACCTCGACCTCTTTCAGCGCCTGCACCAGCTTGCCCGGCAGGGCGCCGATGTAGGTGCGGCGGTGGCCCTTGATCTCGGCCTCGTCGCGCATGCCGCCGACGCTGAAGCGGTAGAACGGCCGGCCCAGGGATTCGGCGATGGATTTGCCGACGCTGGTCTTGCCCACGCCGGGCGGGCCCACCAGCAGCACGATGGAGCCGCTGATCTCGCCCTTGTAGGCGCCGACTGCGAGGAATTCGAGAATCCGGCTCTTGATGTCGTCGAGCCCGGCGTGGTGCTGGTCCAGCACCTTGCGTGCATGCTTGAGGTCGAGCTTGTCGTCGCCGTATACGCCCCAGGGCACCGCGGTGGCCCATTCCAGATAGTTGCGGGTGACCGCGTACTCCGGCGAGCCGGTTTCGAGGATCGACAGTTTGTTCATCTCCTCCTCGATGCGTTTCTGCGCCTGGGGCGGCAGGACCTTGCCTTGCAGGCGCTGCTCGAACTGCTCGACGTCGGCGCTGCGGTCGTCCTTGGTCAGGCCCAGCTCCTGCTGGATGACCTTGAGCTGTTCCTTGAGGAAGAATTCGCGCTGGTGTTCGCCGATCTTGCGGTTGACCTCGGCGGAAATCTCTTTCTGCAGGCGCGCGACCTCGACTTCCTTGCGCAGCATCGGCAGGACTTTCTCCATGCGCTTGAGCATCGGCACGCAGTCGAGCACTTCCTGCAGTTCGTTGCCGGTGGCCGAGGTCAGCGCGGCGGCGAAGTCGGTCAGCGGCGATGGGTCATTGGGGCTGAAGCGGTTGAGGTAGTTCTTCAGTTCTTCGCTGTACAGCGGGTTGAGCGGCAGCAGTTCCTTGATCGCGTTGATCAGCGCCATGCCGTAGGCCTTGACCTCGTCGGTCGGCTCGCTCGGCTGGTGCGGGTATTCGACCTCCACCAGGTACGGCGGGCGATGGTGCTTGAGCCAGGTGCGGATACGCACGCGAGTCAGGCCCTGGGCCACGAATTGCAGCTTGCCGTTCTCGCGGCTGGCGTGGTGGACCTTGACCAGGGTGCCATACAGCGGCAGGGAGGAAGTGTCGAAATGCCGGGGATCTTCCGGCGGCGTGTCCATGTAGAACAGCGCCAGGGAATGGTGTTCGGACTTGCTCACCAGCTCCAGGGTTTCGGCCCAGGGTTCTTCGTTGACGATGACCGGCAGCACTTGCGCGGGGAAGAACGGCCGATTGTGGATCGGGATGATGTAGACCTTGTCCGGCAGATTCTGCCCGGGCAGCGCCAGGCCCGTACCGGAGGAGGGGTGCAGTTCGGCGTTTTCCGGGTCGGCGTATTCACTCAGGGTGTCAGGAAGTTCTTGCTGGTCGCTCATGGGGCACCTGCGCAATGGGGTATGGAAGTTAGATGGGGCAGGTGACGGACGGTTTCAATGGGCGGTGGGGCGGATCAATTATTTCAGTCCATGTCGCCGCAACGCGGTGCCGTTTTTGAAACGCTGATGGGCAGGCTGTCATTTCTGCGTGGAAACGCTAGTAAATTGGCGGCGACAGAAAAATGACATTATGAACCCCCTGATTTTATTGCGTGATCTTCTTCTCGCGGCGGTCTAATCTGGACCGATTAAATGCCGCTAAGGAAATGGCATTTATTTGACGCATCTTCAGCCGCCCAGAGGGACGCGTAATGATCAAGGGACTTTTCAGCGGGGAGCGGCGTGTGTCGCCGTGGGTGCTCAGGGTGGACGACAGCGGGGTCGCGGTGGCGAGATCCGACTCATGAAGTGGCGCCATACATTCCAGGTGAGGATCACCGGGGTACTGGCGTTATTGCTGTTGATCGTGATCGGCGTGGTGTATTTCGCCGTCAAGGCCGCGACCAATCATGCGGTGGAAAACCAGGCGCAAGTGCAACTGCAGACCGGCACCCGGGTGTTCGAGCGTCTGCTCGAACTGCGCGGCCGGCGTTTGCGCTACGGCGTTGACTGGCTGGTGGTGGACGCCGAGTTCCGCGAGGCGGTGATCAACGGCAATTCCCGGGAGATTCTCGAGACGCTGCGCCAGCACGGTACTGGCATCCGCGGCAGCGAGCTGTTCGTGCTCGGCGCCGGTGGGGCGGTCATTACCAGTACCCTGGCGGCGATCGCCGAGGGCGAGCACTTTCCTTACGACCGGGCCTTGCGCACAGCCCTGCGACAGAACAAAAGCATGCTGATCGTCGCGCTCAAGGGCCAGCCTTACCTGCTGGTCCAGGGGCAGGTGCTGACGCCGTCGCACATGAACCGGGTGGTCATGGCGTTTCGCATGGACGATCTGTTCGCCAGCGAGCTGCGTTCCATGAGCAACCTGGAGGTGTCGTTCCTCTCCTTGCAGGACGGGCGTGCGGGCGAGCTGTTCAGCACTCAGCCGGATATCTTCTGGGCGAGCATCATCACCACCCTGCGCGATTCGTCCTGGCGTTTGCGACCGCAGTTGAGCGATGCCCACGGCAAGCGTTTCCTCAATCAGGCCCTGCAACTGGCCAACACCGACGACCCCGACGACCCCAAGGTCGTGGCGCTGCTGCAAAGCCCCCTGGATCACGCCTTGCAGGCCTTCGCGCCGCTGGACCGGGAGTTTCTGGTCATTGCCGTGGTGGCGCTGGTGGTGTCGCTGGTCGGTGCCTTGTTCATGGCGCGGCGGGTATCGCGGCCGCTGACGGTGCTGGCCGAGGCGGCCCGGCGCATCGGCGAGGGCAACTACCAGGCGCCGGTGCAGCTCAAGCGCAACGACGAGTTCGGCCTGCTGGCCGAGGCGATCAACGCCATGCAGAGCGGGATTGCCAGCCGCGAACTGCAACTGGCGCACAACGCCCTGCATGATCCCCTGACCGGCCTGCCCAACCGGGCACTGGCGATGGAGCGCCTGGGCAGCGCCATCAGCGCCGGGCGCAACGTGGTGCTGCTGTACGTGGGCATCGAGGACTATCGGGCGATCAACGAAGGCCTGGGCCCGGAGGGCGTCGAGCAAATGATGCGCGAAGTCAGCCGGCGGCTGTCGGAGACGGTGTCCGCCGGGGATACCGCCGCGCGCATCACCGCCAACGAGTTCCTGTTGCTGCTGGAAAACACCGAGATCGATGGCGCGGTGGCCATGGCCGAGCGCCTGCACGCCTTGCTGAGCCGGCCGCAAACCCTCCATGGCGATGAAGTACAGCGCCAGGTGTGCATTGGCGTGGCGGTCTACCCCACCGACGGGCAATCGGCGGAAGAACTGGTCAGCCGTGCGGCCATCGCCCGTCACGACGCGGCGGCCCAGCCTGGATTCCTGCAGATCTACCAGCAGGACCGCGACCTGGCCCACCAGCGCCAGGTCGGCCTGATCCGCGACCTGCGCCGGGCGGCGGCGGAGGGCGAGCTGTTCCTGCAATACCAGCCCAAGCTGGACCTGCGTCATGGCCATGTGCACCAGGCCGAGGCCTTGCTGCGCTGGCAGCATCCGGAGTTCGGCATGGTCTCGCCGGCGGAATTCATCCCCCTGGCCGAGCGTACCGGCAGCATGAACAGCCTGACCCTGTGGGTGATCGAGGAGGGCATGCGGCAACTGGCCGAATGGAACATGCGTGGGCTGCACCTGCAGCTGTCGTTGAATATCTCGGTGGACGATTTGCATGGCAACGACCTGGCGGCGCGGGTCAGCGTGTTGCTGCAGCGTTATCGGCTGTCCGCCGAACAACTGATTTTCGAGATCACCGAAAGCGCCATCATGCGTCATCCGGAGCAGGCGCTGGAGGTGTTGCAGAGCCTGCGCAACTGCGGCATCAGCCTGTCGGTGGATGACTTCGGCACTGGCTACTCGTCGCTGGCGCAATTGCAGCGGCTGCCGGTGCAGGAATTGAAGATCGACCAGTCGTTTATCCGCAACCTCGACGAAACCAGCGGCGACGCGGTGATCGTGCGCTCCACCATCGAGATGAGCCACAACCTGGGGCTCAAGGTGGTGGCTGAAGGGGTGGAACAGGAGCGCAGCCTGCGCCTGCTGGAGCGCTGGCATTGCGACACGGCCCAGGGCTACCTGATCAGCCGCCCGCTGGGCGCCGCCGAATTTGAACATTGGCTGCTCAAGTCGCGCATGGCGACCTGAGGGCGCACGAGTATGGCGCCGATACCGCCACCGCCCCGGCCTGGCTGGCGCGGGGCTGGGGCGCCGAGGTTATTTCGTGCAGGTAATCCGCGAATAGCTCGGAGGGTCGAGCAGAATGCCCGGGGTCATGAAGGTCGAGCAGTTGAACACGCGACCCTTGGCGGTGGTGGCTTTGTAGGTCAGTTCCGAGCCGCCCAGAAAGTCCTCTTTGCCTTTGGTGACAGGGCCCATGGTGAGTTCGTCCGTGGAGGCCAGGCCAATCGCTTCGGCGGTGACCTTGTGCATCTGCAGGACGTTGGGGTTGGTTGAGCAACCGGCCAGTGCGCTCGCGAGGAGCAGGACGGCGGGGGCCAATAGATGAGCTTTTTTCATGACGTATCTTCCTTGGTGTTTCCCAGAAGCGCTCTGCGATTGCAGCAGGAGCGCTTGAGCCGCGCTGAGTCGAGGCGTTGCAAGCCGATTCCTCGGCGCCGCGAGAGCGAGCCCGACCTTTATTGCTTGGTGCATTCGGCGGGGAGCGCTACCACTCCGCCCATGGAGGCGAAGGCGACCATGCCGCCGCTGGGCAATACACAGTTGTATTCGCCGTTGCCGGTGCTGGCGGTGAAGTAGGTCTGCGAGGCGTCGCTACGCACATTGGAGACGCTGGTCACGGGCTTGCCGAGGGTGGTCTGGGCGCGGTTCTTGAGGTCGTCGTTGCTGGGTTTGGCGATGGCGCAACCGCCCAGGGCGAGTGCCAGGATGCCGAGCAGGGTGAGGGTGCGGGTAGTGGGTTGGAGTTTCATGATGACGCTTCCTTGGTGTTGTTGTGTTTCTACGACGCAGCCGCTCCCGACACCGTGGGGCGGCGGTGTTGGGGGAGCGACTGGTTGAAGGGCACTATATCGGCGCGTCGGAGGAGGGTCGATTAGCACAAATGGGCTAGTGTCGTTTTGCGATGACGGACGCTTGCGCAGAGGCCGGGAGGTGTTCTCAGGAGCGATCGGGGCGGCCGGTCCAGGTTCTGCTCGGGGCTCAGCCCAGCAGCGGCGCTTGCAAGCGCCGGCCCAGCACATCCAGCAGGTCGCAGCCGTCGCGCAGGGGGATGACGCAGAGCTGGGCGAAATCCTGGAGCAACGCCGGATTGCCGAGGAGCTGGTCGTCGCCGGCGATGTTCTCCAGTAACTGCGCCACGGCGCGGATGCGATGGGCGGCGGCTTCGTGCAGCACATCCAGCGGCGCCTCGGTGTCGATCAGCAAGCTGGGGATGGTGCAGTCGTTGCTGGTGAGGGCCATGTAGCGGCGGGAGGCGTTGTCGTCGAGGTGGGTGGGTGGATTTGGCGTGAGTTTTTTCATTGGTCTGTTCCTAACGTATGAGTCGGAGTCGCCAGAAATCACTTCCACGTAATCAGGTGGCGGCTGTACGCGGGTGTGGAAGACCGGGACGTTAGGCACCCGGCGCACTCGAAGTGCCCCGCGCACAGCCACCATAAGTGCAGGCAAAAAAAGCCCGACCCACGTTGCTTTGCGCGCCTAACGATATAAGGGCTTCCACACCCCTGTCACTGAGTTTGCAGCGACCGACAAACCATAAAGTCCATGGCCCGTCAGGACAAGGTGATGGGGTTCGACACGTGCTGTAGGAATTTTCGCTGCTGTCCTCCCGCGCCACCAGCGCTCCTACATCGATCGTGGTTGGGTGCCACCACCGCTCCTGGATCGGCATTGGCCTGTAGCCGCTGCCGAGCCCTGGCGAGGCTGTGAACGGCCGCGAAGCGGACGCCAAACCGGGCGACCCGGTGTATCAGGCAAATGGGGATACCGCCATTGCGTCCGCTGCGCAGACGTTCGCAGCCTCGCGGGCTCGGCAGCGGCTACATGGATCGCCATGGGCCTTGAGATCGTTGTGGGCGCCAGGCCTGGCAACCCAGGATTCACAGGGACAAAAAAAGGCGGCTACCCGCAGGTAGCCGCCTTTTCATTCACCGTCGGTAAGGCTTATTCCGACAGTTTGTAGGCGATGATGTAGTCGCCCATCTTGGTGCCCAGCGAGCCGTGGCCGCCGACGACCACCAGCACGTACTGCTTGCCGTCCTTGCCGGTGTAGCTCATCGGCGTGGCTTGGCCGCCGGCGGGCAGGCGGGATTTCCACAGTTCCTTGCCGTTGTTCACGTCATAGGCGCGGATGTACTGGTCCAGGGTGCCGCTGAGGAAGCCGACGCCACCGGCGGTGACCATCGAACCGCCCATGCTCGGTACACCGATGGGCAAGCCGATCGGGACCGGCGAGCTGTCGCGGCTGGTGCCGTTCTTGTGCTTCCACACCACCTTGTTGGTGGTCAGGTCGATACCGGCCACGTAGCCCCAGGCCGGGGCCTGGCAGGGCACGCCGAACGGCGACATGAACGGATGCATGATCACCGCGTAAGGCGCGCCGGTGTTCGGCTGCACGCCGGAGGTTTCGCTTTCGCGCTTGCTGCCGGCGGCCACTTCGGCGCGCGGCACCAGCTTGGAGACGAAGGCCATGTAGTTCGGGCTGGTGAACAGCAGGTGGCGGACCGGATCGATCGACA
Source organism: Pseudomonas chlororaphis (assembly GCF_001921865.1). GTDB lineage: Bacteria > Pseudomonadota > Gammaproteobacteria > Pseudomonadales > Pseudomonadaceae > Aquipseudomonas > Aquipseudomonas chlororaphis_D. The sequence goes on along the minus strand of NZ_MSCT01000020.1, from coordinate 105,894 downwards.
CGCTGCCCCAGTTGAACACACCGACGTTACCCGGGTAGATCAGGCTGCCCTGGACCGACGGCGGGGTGTACTGGCCTTCGTAGCGCAGTTCCTTGAACTGGATGCGGCACAGCATCTGGTCGAACGGCGTGGCGCCCCACATGCCTTTTTCTTCCAGTGGCGGCGGCAGCAGGTTCAGGTCCGAACGGGCCTGGGTCGGTGCGGTGTGGTCGCCTTCGACCGCGCCGGTCGGCGCCGGTACTTCCTGGATCGGCACGATCGGGGTGCCGTCGCGGCGGTCCAGCACATACAGGCTGCCTTGCTTGGTCGGCTGGATCAGCGCGGGCTTGATGCCGTCCGCGGTCTTCATGTCCACCAGGGTCGGCTGGCTGCCGACGTCCATGTCCCACAGGTCGTGGTGGGTGAACTGGTAGTTCCAGCGCAGCTTGCCGGTGTCGATGTCCAGGGCCACGGTGCCGGCGCTGAATTTCTCGGCGCCCGCGGTGCGGTTGCCGCCCCACTGGTCAGGCATCTGGTTGCCCAGCGGCAGGTAGACCAGGCCCAGCTTCTCGTCGACGCTGGCCAGGGACCACATGTTCGGCGAGTTGCGAGTGTAGGTCTGGCCTTCCGGTAGCGGCGCGGTTTCGTCGGGGTTGCCGGCGTCCCAGTTCCACACCAGGTGGCCGTCGTGCACGTCGAAGGCGCGGATCACGCCGGACGGCTCGTTGGTCGACTCGTTGTCGGTCACGTGGCCGCCGATGATCACCAGGTTACGGGTGATGGCGGCAGGCGATGTCGAGTAGTAGCCGCCCGGGGTGAACGGGCCGATACCGGCTTTCAGGTCCACCGCGCCTTTATTGCCGAAGTCTTCGCAGACCTTGCCGGTGTCGGCGTTGATCGCGATCAGGCGCGCGTCGGCGGTTGGCAGGAACAGGCGGCGCGGGCAACTGGCGGCAATCGCCTGGCCGGCGGCGGAAAGGCTGGCCGGGGTGCTGATGGCGTCGCTCTTGGTGAAGCTGGCTTCGTCGTAGTACGACACGCCACGGCAGGTCATGTGCGCCCAGCCGCGGAAGTCGTCACCGTTCGGACCCTGGATCTTCGGGTCGAAACGCCAGATTTCCTTGCCGGTGTCCGGGTCCAGCGCCAGCACCTGGCTGTGGGCGGTACAGGCGTAGAGCTTGCCGTTGACCTTCAGCGGGGTGTTCTGGTTGGTGATCTCCACCGGGTCCTTGGCGGTCGGCATGTCGCCGGTGCGGATGCGCCAGGCTTCCTGCAACTTGCCGATGTTGGCCGGGGTGATCTGCTTCAGCGGCGAGTAGCGGTCGCCGAATTCGGTGCGGCCATAGGCCTGCCAGTCGCCTTCGGGCATGGTCGGCGCGGCGCTGGTGGTGTCGGCGGTTTCACGGCCCAGTTCGCCCGAGATCTCGCCCGGGTTGGTGAACTGGCTGCCGATCGCGGCGCCACCGGCCAGGACCACGGCCACGCCCAGTACCGCGGTACCCAGCGGCGCCGGGCCGTTGCGCAGCAGCGGACGACGGAACCACGGCAACAGCAGAACCACACCCAGGGCGAAGAACAGCGACAGACGCGGCACCAGTTGCCACCAGTCCAGGCCGACTTCCCACAGTGCCCAGATGGAGCTTAAGAACAGCACCACCCCGTACACCAGCAATGCAGCGCTACGGCCTGCCAGCAGCAGCACGCCGCTGATGACCAGGCCGATACCGGCCAGCAGGTAGTACAGCGAGCCGCCGAGCATGCTCAGCTTGATCCCCCCGGCCAGCAAGGCCAGGCCCATTAGCAGCAGCACGATACCGAGCAGGCTCGGCAGCAGGCGGCTCGGACTTGAAGCACCCTCTGTGCTCATAGTGTGGTTCTCCGTGATGTTTAAGGTATTCCCGCGCTTGTTCACTGTAGATGACGATCAAGCGCGGGTATGGTTCAGCGGTGTTTGGGAAAACGTTTCGAGAAAACAGTTTTATTCAGATTGAACGGCTCCAGGGCCGGTCAGAACGAGCTCTGGATCTTGATCCCGCCGATCAGCGCGTCGTCGACCTGATCCACGCCGCCCGGGTGGCGGATGTATTGCAGGTTCGGGCGCACGGTCAGCCAGTTGGTCACATGCACGCCGTAGTACAGCTCGGCGCTGTATTCGGTGTCCTGGGGCGGCAGGTAGTCCGGGTTGTCGTAGTCGTAGACGACCTTGGCCTGGTTCTGCGCCTCGGCATTCTTGCGGTACGCCGGGTTGACGTGGACCCGGGCCATGGCGAAACCGATGTCGTCCTTGGCGCGCGCATCGAACAGGCCCTTGTAGACCAGACCGGCCTGGACATAGTTGTCGATGGCGTTGGTCTTCTTGTCGTGCATCGTCGCGTTGGCGAACAGGCTCAGGCCCCGCGAGTGGTCGCTGGCCAGGCTGGTGATCTGCTGTTGCGCACCGAGCCACAGGCCGTGCTTGCTCGAACTGCTGCGGTAGGCGTCGCCGCTCAGCGCGGCCGGCTGGCCGTTGCTGTCCTTGTAGACGTCGGTGGCCTTGGCGCTGCTGTAGTAGTAACCGGCGCGGTATTCGCCCGGCAGCCCGCCCGGCTTCGGCGACCACACCAGCTCCACCGGCAGCAGGGTGCCCTGGGTGCCGCTGCCGCTGAGCTTGAAGCCGTTGTTGCGCTCGAGGTTGGAGGGGTTCTGCTCGTAGGCGCCGACCTGGGCGTAGAGCTCAGGCGTCAGGTGATATTTGACCCGCAGCGCCCACTGGCTGACCGGCCAGTTGTACCAGACGCTGCCGGCCCAGTTGCCGACCTGGGAGCCGCAGAACGCCAGGTTCTGGAAGTCGCAGGGAAAGCTGTTGAAGTCTTCGCCCTGGCCGAAGCGGCCGACCTTGATGTCGAGGGCCTGGTCGAGGAATTTCTGCTGGTACCACATCTGTGTCAGGCGCCAGGTCTGGCCGCGGCCCCAGACTTCCTGGGCCGAGGTGAAGCCGCCGACCCGCGGGTCGTTGATGCGGTCGTTGCTGATGTTGTCGCCGTCACGCTTGGTGATGGTCAGTTGGAATTCGGCATCGTTCCAGCCCAGGATCTTGTCCAGGTCCAGGTGGCTGCCGAAGGCGAACTGGTCGCTGAAGCGCGCGGTGCGGTCGTGGTCGTAGCCGCCGTGCAGGTTGGAACCCATTTCGCCGACAAAGTCGACCTTGAAGTCGTAGCCTTTTTTCGCCAGTTCGCTGCGGGTGCCGTTCCAGTCGCCGAGCATCCAGGGCGACTCGCTGTCGAAGGCCGGCGCGGCCTGGGCGCAGGTGGCCAGGCCGAGGGCGCTGAGCAGGGTCAGGGTCTTGGGCAGAATTGCAGGGTGAGAGACAGCGCTGTCTTTAAAGGTTTTAGCGTCAGGCATACAGTGAAATCTTGGTCTTGTTCAAGGAAGTGGGCAGGCAAGCAAAGGCTCGCGTCACTCGGTTCGCATCGGCGCGAGCACGCAGGCATCAGCTGAGGCAAAAGGCAGGATTAAAGGTTTCAGCTTGAGCCGCGCGAAGGATAAAACAGCCCGCTAGGCCAGAGAAAGGGCTTTTGTTGACATGGATCATTTCGGATCCGGTAACAGTGCGCGCTCCCGGCGCGTTGTGCGCCGGGAAATCCTTGGCGTGCGACGGCCCGTTGCAGGCCGCCGCGGGTGTTGTCTTAGAACGTGGTCCGCAAGCCGAATTCGACGCTGCGGCCCTGGGCCGGGGCGATGTCGCGCAGGATCGAGCTGGCGTAGCGCACGGTCTGGTTGGTCAGGTTCTCGCCCTTGACGAAAGCCAGCCACTGGCTGCTGCCGATATCGAAGTGGTAGCCGGCGCTGGCGCCCAGGGTGGTGTAGCCGTCGGTGCCGCTTTCGTTGTCGGGCACGCGACCCTGGCTGGCGGCGTGTTCGACGTCGATGCGCGCCTGCCAGCGGTCCAGTTCCCACAGCAGGCCGCTGTTCAGGCGCAGCGGGGCGATGCGCGGCAGGGCCTGGCCGTTGTCCAGGTTCTTGGCGCGGGTGTAGTCGCCGGACAGTTCCAGGGCGAATTTGCCGTAGGCGCTTTCGCCGAGTTTCCAGTGGTCCTGGGCCTCGATGCCGGCAAAGCGCGCGCGCACGCCGGAGTAGCGGTATTCAGGCATGCCGCCGGCGTCTTCCTCGCCCTCGTCGTTCAGGGTGCGACCGCTGCCGAGCAGCCCGATATAGTTGGAGAAGTGGCTGTAGAACACCCCGACGCTGCCTTTGTGGGTGCCGTTGTCAAAGCGCAGGGCCAGGTCGCTGGACACGGCTTTTTCCTTCGACAGGTTGGCGTCGCCGACTTCATAGGTGCCGGTGGCCACGTGGGCGCCGTTGGCGTACAGCTCGTAGAAGGTCGGGGCGCGTTCGGTGTAGCCCAGGGTCGCGGCCAGGGACCAGATCGGCGTCAGGGTATAGACCGCGCCGGACGACAGGCTGCCGGCGGTGAAACTGCTGGAACTGTCGGCCTGGCTGAAGCGCTCGTTGCCTTTGCTGTCGGGGTCGACGCGGGTGTGTTCCAGGCGCCCGCCGAGGCTGAGTGTCAGGCGGTCGGTGGCCTGCAGCTCTTCGAGGATAAACAGCGCGGCGCTGTCGGTGTCGGTCTGCGGTACGAAGGCTTCTTCGCCGAGGGCGGAAAATTCGCTGCGGGTGACTTGTGCGCCGACCACGCCATTGAGCGGGCCCAGGGGCAGGTGACGGGCTTCGACGCGGGCTTCGTAGCCCTTGTTCTTGAAGGTGGTGCCGGTTTCCCCGCCTTCGATTTCGCGGTGCTCGTAATCGGTGTAGCCGGCGTCGAATTTCAACGAGCTGAACGGGCCGTCGAGGTTGCGCAGTTCCGAAGCGAAAGCGTAGTGGTCCTGCTTCATGCGGATGCGCACGTCGTCTTCGGCCGGCGATCCGTAGTTGGCGTCGTAGTTGCTGTAGGACAGCCCGGCGTAACCGTCGTCCCAGGTATAGGAACCGCCGACGGCGCCGCCGTCCTGGCGGCCGTCGCTGTTGCCCAGGCGGCCTTTCTTGCCGTCGCCGTCTTCACTGGCCGGGGCGTGGCGGCTGCGGGCGTAGCCGGGGATCTTCAGGTCGTTGAACTGCCGCGAGTTGGCGTCCAGGTGCAGGGCGAAGGTGCCGTTGCCGGCTTCCAGCTTGCCGGCGCTGCTGCGGGTGGTGTCGGCGCCGCCGTAACGCAGTTCGCCGGCACCGTGGATGCCTTCGATGGCCTCGGTGGGATGCGGTTGTCGAAGGTGTTGACCACGCCGCCGATGGCGTTGCCGCCGTACAGCAGGGCGGCCGGGCCGCGGACGATCTCGATGCGGTCGACGTTGACCGGGTCCAGCGGCACCGCGTGGTCGTAGGACAGCGACGAGGCGTCGAGGGCGCCGACGCCGTTGCGCAGCAGGCGGATGCGGTCGCCGTCCAGGCCGCGAATGATCGGCCGGCTGGCGCCCGGGCCGAAGTACGACGAAGACACGCCGGGCTGCTTATTCAAGGTTTCACCGAGGCTGCCTTGTTGTTGCAGGGTCAGGGCGTCGCCTTCGAGCACTGTGCTCGGCGCCGCGGTTTGCTGGCTACCCAGTGGGTTGGCGGTGATGACCTGCGGTTGCAGCTCCAGGGCGTGGGCTTGGGAGCCAAGCAGCAAGGCGGCGGACAACGGCGTCAGGCGCCAGAACAAAGAGCGAGAAGGGCGGGAGGCGGAGAGGGACATCGGTCATTCCTTGGCAAGCGTAGCGCTGGGCGCTTTGAGGCAAAAGAGAACAGGGGTGACACGGCGAGGTGTCTGGATCGGGGTTTGTTTTGTGTTGATACAATATAACATCTCTTTTTATTCAAAAAGAAAGGAACTTTTTTCAACGCGCCTGAGAGGGGCTCCAATGTCGCCGCTGCCGCAGGTTGCGAGCGCGCGGTGATCTCATGGGTATCAACGCCTGCGCCAGCGGCTACAGTTGATTCAGCGTGCGCGTTCGCCTCTTCCACCTGACCGGGTGCTCGGCTAAGGTGCGCGACTTTCCTTTCTCTCGCTCGAAGGCCCGGCATGACCGCAACCAACAACGACCCGCTGCACGGCGTCACCCTGGAACAGATCCTCAAGGCGCTGGTGGAGCATTACGAGTGGCGGGGGTTGGCCGAGCGCATCGATATCCGTTGCTTCAAGAGCGACCCGAGCATCAAGTCGAGCCTGACTTTCCTGCGCAAGACGCCTTGGGCGCGGGAGAAGGTCGAGCAGCTGTACGTGAAATTGCAGCGCACCAAACGCCCGCTCTAAGGACATCCGATGGCGGTCGAGGCGGTTTTTCCTTCAGGCGGCAAACGGTTGTTCAGCGCGCTGGCGGCGTTGCTCGGCTGGACGGGGCTGACGATCCAGTTGTACCTGATCCTCCACCTGCGCTGGACGGTGGAAGCCAGCCTGCTGGGCGGACTGATCAACTTCTTCAGCTTTTTCACCGTGCTCAGCAACACCCTGGTGGCGGTGGTGCTGACGTGCGCGCTGAACCTGCGCAGCTCGCGCGGGCAGCGGTTTTTCCTGCAACCCTGGGTCATTGGCGGTATCGCGACCAGCATCCTGGTGGTGGGGCTGGCCTACAGCCTGCTGCTGCGTCACCTGTGGCACCCGCAGGGCTGGCAGCTGGTGGCGGACGAGTTGCTGCACGACGTGATGCCGCTGCTGTTCCTGGCCTGGTGGTGGTGCTGTGTGCCCAAGGGCTGCCTGAGGGCGCGGCATGTCGCCGGGTGGGTGCTCTACCCGCTGCTGTATTTCGCTTATGTGCTGCTGCGCGGGCATGTGTTGGGGCTGTATCCCTATCCGTTCGTCGACGTGGACAAGCTGGGCTACGCGCAGGTGTTCATGAATGCGCTGGGCATTCTGGCGGGGTTCGTGCTGGTGGCGCTGTTACTGGTGGGGATTGATCGGTGGCGGGGTAGTGGTTCGGTGGCGTCTGGCTGAAGGGCATCGCGAGCAAGCTCGCTCCTACAGGTCCATGGGGTCGTGTAGGAGCGAGCTTGCTCGCGATAGGTTTCTATTCTTCCTCGCTGCCGTCCAGGCGCCAGTAACCGGCGGCCTTGACGAATTCGTCATTCAATTGGTGCTCGTCCAGCAGCACCCGGCGAACCTGCCGCGAGACTTTGCTTTCCGTGGCCACCCAGGCGTACAGCTTGCCGCCGGGGACTTGCAGCCCGCGCACGGTGTCGAGCAGGTCCTGGTTGCGGTCGCGCTCGACCCAGATCACGTCCACCTGCGCCGCGCTTTCCAGCGCTTGCCGCTCGGCTGCGTCCTGCACCTCGATCACCGCCAGCACTTGGCGTCCGGCCGGCAGTTCTTCCAGGCGGCGGGCGATGGCGGGGATCGCGGTCTCGTCGCCGATCAGCAAGTAGCTGTCGAATATATCCGGCACGATCATCGAGCCCCGCGGTCCGCCGATATGCAGGAACTGGCCGGGCGTGGCCTGTTCGGCCCAGGTGGCGGCGGGGCCGTCGCCGTGCAGGACGAAGTCGATGTCCAGCTCGCCGATATCCAGGTCGTAGCGCCGCGGGGTGTAGTCGCGCATGGCCGGCATCGCGCCGTTGTCCTTGCCCGGGCCGAGCACCAGGGTGTCTAGCGCAGCCTGCTGTTCGGCGTTCTGCGGGAACAGCAGCTTTATATGGTCGTCGCTGCCCAGGCTGATGAAGCCGGCCAGTTCCGGCCCGCCCAGGGTGATGCGGCGCATGCGCGGGGTCAGGTCGACCACTCGCAGCACCTCCAGGCGGCGGCGTTTGATCTCGTGGCTGACTCGATGAATGGTGTTCGAATTATCGGCGGTCATTCAGCTGACTCCTGTATGGAAGGGGTGGCCGGGCCGTCGACGATGGCGCGGGCGGTGTTGTTCAGCAGGTCGCGGACCCGCACGATTTCCTGTGGGTTCCAGCGGCCGTGGTGCATCTGCAGGGCATGGCGCAGGTTGTGCACGGCTTCGTGGATTTCCGCCGGCCGATCGTGGCCGCGCAGCGAGCGTTTGCTGACGTCGATACGCATGCGTACGCCGTCCAGGGCAATCGCCTGGTCTTTCAATGACAGACGACCGGCGTCGGTCGCGCTGTAGCGTTTTTTCCCGCCTTCGGCGTCGCCGCTGATCAGTTCGCTCTCTTCGAGGAAGGTCAGGGTCGGGTAGATCACGCCGGGGCTCGGGCTGTAGGCGCCGTCGAACATGCCCTCGATCTGGCGGATCAGGTCGTAGCCGTGGCACGGCTGTTCGGCGATCAGCGCCAGCAACAGCAGCTTCAGGTCGCCAGGGCGAAGACCCGCGGGCCGCGACCGCCGCGTTCGCGGCCTGGGCGTTTTTCGAAACCGTCGTGGCCGTCGCCGTATTCGCGATGGGGGTGGTGGTGCTCTCTCATTTTCTCTTTCTCCTGTGCAGTTAAGACATAACTTAAGATATATCTTAAAAACTGCGCAAGCGTTTCTACGCTTACCGGACCTGCCGTTGGTCGGAGAATGAAGATTCGCCAGGAAATGGAGGGCACCTGTAGCCGCTGCCGAAGGCTGCGATCGACTCCGCGGGAGGCGCACTCTTGAGAGAGGTCCTGCGGCCCTTGGCGCAGCCTGCGGCAGCGGCTACAGGTGGCGGCGGGCCTTGTCTACGGGGGAGGGCGTCAGCGTTGCGCCACGCCGCCCAGGCACTGGGTGCTGCTGCCTGGCTGCAAGTACGGGGTGAGGATCGGCGCCATGCCCTTGAGCACCTGGACCGGCAGGGCCGAGGTGAATTTGAAGGCCTGGGCCGAGGCGCCAGGCACGTAGGCGGTGAGGGTGCCGAAGTGGTGTTCGCCGATATAGAACACGAAGGTGGCGGTGCGGTTGATCGACTTCGAGCTGAGAATCCGTCCGCCGGAGCCGATGGCTTCGATGCGGTTGTCGCCGGTGCCGGTCTTGCCGCCCATGGCCAGCGGGGTGCCGTCGGCCAGCTTGAAACTGCCGGAGACGCGCTTGGCGGTGCCGGCGTCCACCACTTGCGACAGGGCCCCGCGCAGGGCCACGGCGACTTCCAGAGGCATCACCCGCTTGCCCTCGGCCGGGTCGTTGACCAGTTTGGTTTCGTAAGGCGTGTCGGCGGCGAAATGCAGGCTGTCGATGCGCAGGGTCGGCATGCGCACGCCGTCGTTGAGGATGGTCCCGACCAGCTCGGCCAGGGCCGCGGGGCGGTCGCCGGAACTGCCGATGGCGGTCGCCAGGGAAGGCACCAGGTGGTCGAAGGGATAGCCGACTTTCTGCCAGCGCTGGTGAATGTCGAGGAACGCCTCGATCTCCAGCATGGTGCGGATGCGGCTGTCGCGCGCGCTCTTGTGCCGGCTCTTGAACAACCAGCTGTAGACCTCCTGGCGCTCGAACTCGCTGGCCTTGACGATCTGGCTGAACTTGGCGTCGGGGTTGTTCAACAGGTAGCCCAGCAGCCACAGGTCCAGCGGGTGGACCTTGGCGATATACCCCTGGTCGGGCAGGTCGTAGGCGCCGGGGCCGTAGCTGTAATACAGCTTGTCGAGGCGTTCGTCGGTGAGCTTTTCCGGCAGCTTGGCGCCCTTGAGGTGCGAGCGCACGAAGCTGTTGAAGCTCTCCTGGCTGGCTTCCGGCAACAGGTAGCGGTGCACGGCGGCGAGGCGGATCGCCGTCGGGTGCATGCTGTCCAGGAAGGTGTCCAGGCGCTCCTGGGTGTCCTTGTTGCGGTATTTCTTCCAGAACCGCAGGAGGAACGACGTGCCCTCGCGGTCGGCGAACTTGGCCAGGTATTCCTGGCGCCGCGGGTCGCCGTCGTCCTTGAGCAGGGCGGCGCTGTTGTTGGGGCCGGCGTAGGTGCTGTAGCGCACCAGGTCGCGCATCAGGCGGATGAACGGCAGGTTGATGGACTCGCGCAGGGCATCGCGCAGGGTCGGCATGCGGCCGTTGTCTTCCTTGCGGAAGTTATGAAAGGTGTGCAGCCCGCCGCCGGTGAAAAAGCTTTCGCCGGGGCTGGCCGAGTATTTGCGGTCCAGGGCCGCCTCGAGCATTTTCGGCAGGCTGCGGTCGTTGTTCTGGATCAGGTAGTCCACGGCCCAGCGGCTCAGGCGGTCCTGTTCGGCGATCTCGACTTTCTTCAGCGCCGCCGGGGTTTCGGCGCCGTAGCGATCATGCAGTTCGGCGACGATCTGCAAGTAGGTGGTGAGCACCCGCAGCTTGGCGGTGGAGCCCAGCTCCAGCTTGCTGCCTTCGTTGATGTCGAAGGGCTGGTCGGTGCTGTCGGTCTGGACCCGCACGCGCGAGCCGTCCGGCGTCAGTTCCAGCAGGGTAAAGCTGTAGCGGACCTGGGTGGTGCTGGTGGGAGTCAGCAGGCGTTCGCCGAGCAGGCCGATCTGGCCGGCGAACACCGGGTCGGCCAGGTGCTTGAGGTAGTCGGTGGCCTGGCGTTGCAGGTCGCTTTGCAAGGTGCTGGTGGCCGACAGGTCGAGGCGGTCGAGGTCGTACAGCGGCCGGTTGAGCAGGCCGGCCAGGCGGCTGCGGGCAACGCTGATGCCCTTGTTGGTCTCGATCGGCTGGATCGTCGGTTGCTGCACCCAGTCGCGGAACGTGACCTTGCTCGCCAGGGCCGCGGCCGACAGCGGCGTATCGATCACCCCGTTCTGGGTCAGCAGGCGGATATGGCTGTCGGTGAGGTCGGCCAGCTCGTCGCGGCCCTTGGACAGATAATGCGAAGGCCGGCGCTGGGCAATCATCAGCGACAGCACCTGGCGCAGGGCCAGGCCGCGCTGCGCCAGGCTCTGCGGATCACTGGCGGTGCTGGCCAGCTGTTGGTTGACCTGGGTGAAGTCGGCGCCGTACCAGACCCGCAACCCTTCGGCCATGCCGTGCACTTCGCCGTGGCCGGGCACGGCCGACAACGGCACGCTGTTGAGGTAGTCGCGGATGATCCGCCGCCGGGCCTCGAGGGTCTGCTGGCCGCCTTGGTAAGCCCGTACGCTGGCGGAAATCATCTGCCGGATCTTTTCCGCGCCGGAGACGGTCAGGCCGTCCGGCGAGTGCCGGTATTTCTCCAGCTGGGTCGCCAGGGTGCTGCCGCCGGCTGTCTGGCCGGGCAGATGCAACAGCTTGGCCACTTGCGACCAGGCGGCCTTGGCAAAGCGCGGCCAGTCCACCGCCGGGTTGGCCAGGGGCTGTTCGGGGTCGAGCAGGTCGCGGTTCTCGATGAACAGCAGGCTGTGCACCATCACCGGCGGGATGGCGGCAAAGTTTGAATAGAGCTGTTGCGGGTACTTGAATTGATAGAGCGGCGCCGCGCGGCAATCGGTGATCGACAACCCGGCCTGGATTTTCTCGGCATAGGGCACGAAAAAACCGTTTTCGCTGTAGTCCATCAACGCAGCGGAAAAGCGCGTCTGCGCCTGCACCACATAACCGCGCTTGAGCAGGCGCGACAGGAACTCGTCGAGGGCGCTGTAGCCCAGGCGCTTGTCGAAGGGCCCGGCGCCCGGGTAGACCACCGCGTCGCTGGGGCCAGGGGCCATGGAGTAGCTCAAGTCGGCGGCGAACGAGCTGAATTCGCGGGCTTGCAGCTTGGAGGTGCGGACCTCCTTGGACACGGCGAACCCCAGGGCGATCAGCGCCATGAGCAGCAACAGCCAGAACAGCCGCCACCAATGCCGGCTCGAATGGGGTTTTTCAGGGATAGGCGCTTCTTCCACGCGATCAGTTGGCACCACGGTTTTACTCGAATCGGTCTGCCACAAAGCACCCATAGTCGACTGATCCATTCACGCAGATTGATCGGACTTGTCTGAAGCTTAGACGGTGGTGGGCGATGGTGAAAAATTTGTGATTGGCCTGAAAACATTCCGTCGCCCCCTGTAGGCGCGAGCGTGCTCGCGATGGTCGTCAACGATGACGCGGTGTATCCGAGGCATCGCCGCGCCTTCGGGTTTATCGCGAGCGAGCTCGGTCCTACAGGTCTCGGGGCGAGGCGGGAGAGGCTTGAGATAGAGCCGTATTGGCCGGTAAATACGCCCTAGGTAGGGGCATGACGCTGCCCCATGGCTGTGCAATACTCGGCGCCGCTCAAAAATGACAAAAGATCAAAATCTCAGGTCATGCTCCTCCGTAAAACCGGTCGATACCGAGATTTCTTTCTGAATTTAGCTGCTTATAGAGTGAAAAAGCCTCTCGCGAGCTTTTTATACTGCACGCCCCACTGATCTTGCAGGATTTGTCCTACAAGACGCATCGGCCCACAAGGTCGATCCGCTCTGGCTGGCACGGGCTACCCGTGCGTGCCTCGCAGACTCGGTGGCTCAATCCAATAACAAGATGAGGTTGTATCCCTATGCCAGTTGGCAACCACCTGCCCCAAGGCGAGACCGCTAACGGCGGCCCGCTGAAACGCGAACTCGGCGAACGGCATATTCGCTTGATGGCGCTTGGCGCCTGTATCGGTGTCGGCCTGTTCCTCGGTTCGGCCAAGGCCATCGAAATGGCCGGCCCGGCCATCATGCTGTCCTACATCCTCGGCGGCCTGGCGATCCTGGTGATCATGCGCGCCCTCGGCGAGATGGCGGTGCACAACCCGGTCGCGGGTTCCTTCAGCCGCTACGCGCAAGACTACCTGGGCCCGCTGGCGGGCTTTCTCACCGGCTGGAACTACTGGTTCCTGTGGCTGGTGACCTGCGTCGCGGAAATCACCGCGGTGGCGGTGTACATGGGCATCTGGTTCCCCGATGTGCCGCGCTGGATCTGGGCCCTGGCGGCCCTGGTGAGCATGGGGTCGATCAACCTGATCGCGGTCAAGGCCTTCGGTGAATTCGAGTTCTGGTTCGCCCTGATCAAGATCGTCACCATCATCGCCATGGTCATCGGCGGCGTCGGTATCATCGCCTTCGGTTTCGGCAACGACGGCGTGGCCCTGGGCATCTCCAACCTGTGGACCCACGGCGGCTTCATGCCCAACGGCGTGACCGGCGTGCTGATGTCCCTGCAGATGGTGATGTTCGCCTACCTGGGCGTGGAGATGATCGGCCTGACCGCCGGCGAAGCGCGCAACCCGCAGAAGACTATTCCCAATGCCATCGGCTCGGTGTTCTGGCGCATCCTGCTGTTCTACGTGGGCGCGCTGTTCGTGATCCTGTCGATCTACCCGTGGAACGAGATCGGCACCCAGGGCAGCCCGTTCGTGATGACCTTCGAGCGCCTGGGGATCAAGACCGCCGCCGGCATTATCAACTTCGTGGTGATCACCGCGGCGCTGTCGTCGTGCAACGGCGGCATCTTCAGCACCGGGCGCATGCTCTACAGCCTGGCGCAGAACGGCCAGGCCCCGGCCGGTTTCGCCAAGACCTCGCACAACGGCGTGCCGCGTCGCGCGCTGCTGCTGTCGATCTTCGCCTTGCTGCTGGGCGTGCTGCTGAACTACCTGGTGCCGGAAAAAGTCTTCGTCTGGGTGACCTCCATCGCCACCTTCGGCGCGATCTGGACCTGGGTGATGATCCTCCTGGCCCAGCTCAAATTCCGCAAAGGCCTGAGCGCCTCGGAACGTGCCGGCCTGAAGTACCGCATGTGGCTGTACCCGGTCAGTTCCTACCTGGCCCTGGCGTTCCTGGTGCTGGTGGTGGGGCTGATGGCCTACTTCCCGGACACCCGCGTGGCGCTGTATGTCGGCCCGGCGTTCCTGGTGCTGCTGACGGTGCTGTTCTACCTGTTCAAGCTGCAACCGAGCAATGTCCAGCAGGGTCAGGCGCGTTCGCTGTCCTGACCTGCTGCGCCATGCGGCTGTGCATGGCAGGCATGAGAAATCCGGCGCCCCGCAAGGGCCGCCGGATTTTTTTTGCCCGGGTCAGCCGCCCAGGGTGCCGCTGGTATCGGCGTCGAAAATGGCCTTGGCCGTTCGCGCCGCGGGCGCCAGCAGTGTCAGCAAGGTCGTCTCGCTGTGGAGCTGATGGGCCGCCAGGGTTTTCGGCGTGGGCTCGATGGGAATCAGTACCTCTTCATCGAGCCGATGCAGCCAGACTGCCGTCACCTGCAACGCCGGAATGAACAACAACCGCAGCTCATAGCTTTTTCCCTGCAGCCGGGGGGCCTGTTCCGCCAGGTCCAGGGCGCTGACCGCGGACGCTGCCAGGGCGCCGTGGTTCAGCGCGGAGAATCCGACCTTGCCGGCCACCTCGGTCAATTGCGCATCGGCGATCGTCACTCCCGCGTCGAATACCAGGTAATGCCAATCACCGGCCCTGGCCTGGGCCAATCCCTTGTCCTGGGCCAGGTCCTCCAGGCTGAGGGTGTAGCCACGAAATGCCTGGGACAGGCTCAGGTTGCCGGCACGGGCGTTGGCAAACCCGCGGTTGATGCCGAAGCCCTGGGTCCGCAGGGCCGCCTGGAGCGCCGAACGCAGTTGCTGGACGCCATCGACGGGCGCCTTGGGGTAAGTCAGTTGCATGACGCCTCCTAGTTTTTCCGGGTGAAGTAGGTGTGGGTCCAGTTGCCGCCGCCGTTGTAGGAACCGGGGAAGCTGTTCAGGGCGCGGGTCGAGTAACCGTAGATCGAGTCCGCCACCAGGATGTAACCGCCGTCGCTGCCGTAGATCGTCAGGAAATGCGCGCCGCCGCCGTACCAGGCACAGCGCAGGCCGACCGGCCGGCCCATGCCGAGCTGGTTCTCGATCGCCGGCATCTGCACCCGGCTCTCGCGCATGCCGCCGTAGCTGCGGGTGGTCCGCAGCGCCGAGTCCAGGTAGCCGTAGACGTTGCACGGCCCGGGTTGGCTGCAGCAGGAGTTGCGGCCCAGTTCGGCGTTGGCCACCGCGCACTGGGTCCAGGAACCGGTGCCGTAATAGTTGCCGACCGAAGCGGACAGGGCCGCCCAGCACCAGTTGCTCTGGGTTTGCTGCTGCACGCTGAAATTGAGCCGGGCGGCGGCTTGGGGAGCCATTTCGGCCTGTGGATCGACGTCGCTCAATTGCGGGTCGAGCAACGTACCGGCCAGGCACTGGGGCAGGGCCTGGGGGTGCCGCTTGGGGTTGAGTTGCTACTTAACATGTTCATCCTCCATGAATGAAAACCAGCCTCCGGCTGGGTTGTCGTTGCGTAGTGGCTATTGCGAGTAGCCGGACCCGGGGAGTGGTTGCCGCGCCGTGCCAGCCTCGATGGCCTGCGCTGACCGGGTCTGAATACAACTCTAGAATAATTATGCGTAAATGCAATTTTATTATGCGTATGTGCATATTGAGGGGTGTGGATGTCCCTGATAAGGGGGGCATCCGTGGCTGGGGCCGAGAGGGGCGCCGGGGCTATTGGTCGTCGAGGAAATGTTCCAGGGCTGCGTTGAACAAGCCCGGGTCCTGGAGGAAGGCGAAGTGGCTGACGTTTGGCAGGATCAGCAGCCCGGCGCCGGGAATCGTCGCCGCCATGTATTCGGTGTGCTCGCGCTTGATGGCTTCATCATGGTCGCCATCGACGATCAGCACCGGGGTCTTGATCTTCGCCAGGTCGGCGTCGCTCCAGTTGGGCTGGCTGGCCCACATGTGGCTGATCTGCTCGACAAAAGCCTGGTACTCCTTGGGCGTCGGCGACAGGCGGGTGTATTCCTGGCCCGCGCGTTCGATATAGGCGGCGAAGGTCGGGTTGTTCTCCACGCCTTCCTTGACCCCGGACGTCCGGGTGTTGGCGGCATAGGCGAAGACCTTGCCGACCCGTTGCGGATAGCGCATGGCCAGGTCCAGGCCAAGGATCGCGCCGTCGCTCCAGCCGACGATATCGGCGCGGGGGATCTTCAACTGGTCAAGCAGGGCGATGACGTCGTCGGCCATCAGGTCGTAGCCATAGGGCCGGGCATCCCGGGTGCTGCGCCCGTGGCCGCGGCTGTCGACGCTGATCACCGTATGCCTGGCGGCCAGGGCCCGGACCTGATGCCCCCAGTAGTCGGCATTGCCCAGGCCGCCATGCAGCAGCACCACCGGCGAGCCGTGGCCGATCTTGCTGTAGTAGAGGCGGATGCCATTGACCTCGGCGGTCCCGACTTGTGCCCCGGCCACCGGGGCCGGCGTGGGCGGCAGGGTTTGCCAGCGTTCGCTGGCAAAGGCGCTGTTGAACGACATCAGTAGGGCGATCACTGCGAATAGACGACGAGGCATGGGCTTCTCCGTGCATGGGCCCGCCGGTCGGAGCGACCTTGGGGCAGGTGGTTACCGCGGTTGAGTCAATCAGGGGGCCGGCTGCACATCGATGATCACCAGGGTCCCGTGGCTGCCGGGCAGCACGCTGTGGGCCTGGCCGGCCGGCACCAGGTACATCTGGCCGGGCAGGACTTCCACGGTGGCGCCGGCAATGCCCAGGCGCAGGCAGCCCTGGGTCACCAGCAGCCCTTCGTTGAAGTCGTGGGTTTCTTCCTGATAGGGCTGCTGGTCCATGCGCAGCACCTTGATACGGGCCGGGCCCACCTGGCCCACCAGCGAGGATTGCCAGGGGGCAGGCAACTGGCGGGACAGTTGGTCGAATGACAGCAATGGCATGGCGGATCTCCGAACGGTCAGCGAGGGTTTGTTCTGCTTTCGGTGGTCCGGTCAAGCATGGGCAGGGTCGGGTGTTCTAGAACTCGTCCATCAGCAGCACGCGGCACTCGCGGCTCTGAAAGGCGTTGATCTGCGGCACCAGGCGGGTGAAGTGCTCGGTCTGGCAGTGGGCGTCGAGGGCGGCGCGGTCCGGCCACTGCTCGATAAAGATGAAGTGCCCGGGGTCTTTTTGATCGACGAACAGATCGTAGGCGATGCACAGCGGTTCCTGGCGGGTTTTCTCCACCAGTTCGGCGTACCACGGGCGTACGGTGTCGAGGTGTTCGGGCTTGATGAAGTCTTCGGCGATGACTTTGAGCACGGGGGTTGCGTCCTTTGCGGGTCGAAAAAAGCCCCGGCGCCAAGGCCGGGGCATGGCGAGTGGCGGGTCAGGCCGCGGCTTCGCTGTTGGGCTCGAAGCTGTCGGCGCGGGCCAGTTGCCACATACGCGAGTAGAACTCGCCGCTGACTGCGCCGGTGAGCAGTTCGCCGGGTTTGAGGAACACGTGTAACTGCGAAAACAGCTTGATCTCGGTGGCCGACATGCGCCGCACCAGATGCTTGGCTTCCAGTTGCGAAGGGTGGGTCAGGCCGGCGGCGGCGAGCATTTCGGCCAGGGCCTTGAGGGTGTTGCGGTGGAAGCTGAACACTCGCTGGGCCTTGTCCGGCACCACCAGGGCGCGCTGGCGCAGGTTGTCCTGGGTGGCGACACCGGTCGGGCATTTGTTGGTGTGGCAGCTTTGCGACTGGATGCAGCCGATGGCGAACATGAAGCCACGCGCCGAGTTGGCCCAGTCGGCACCGATGGCCAATACGCTGGCGATGTCGAAGGCGCTGACGATCTTGCCGCTGGCGCCGAGCTTGATCTTGTCGCGCAGGTTCAGGCCCACCAGGGTGTTGTGCACGAACAGCAGGCCTTCGCGCATCGGCACGCCGATGTGGTCGGTGAACTCCACCGGCGCGGCGCCGGTGCCGCCTTCTTTGCCGTCGACCACGATGAAGTCGGGGAGGATGCCGGTTTCCAGCATGGCCTTGGCGATGCCCATGAACTCCCACGGATGGCCGAGGCAGAACTTGAAGCCCACGGGTTTGCCGCCCGACAGCTCACGCAGTTGCTGGATGAAATGCATCATCTCGATCGGTGTGGAAAAGGCGCTGTGGCTCGAGGGCGAGATGCAGTCCTCGCCCATGCGGATACCGCGGGTGTCAGCGATTTCCTGGGTCACCTTGTGCTTGGGCAGGATGCCGCCGTGGCCGGGCTTGGCGCCCTGGCTCATCTTGATTTCGATCATCCGCACCTGCGGGCTCTGCGCTTGTGCGGCGAAACGCTCGGGGTCGAAGCGGCCGTCGCTGGTGCGGCAGCCGAAGTAGCCGCTGCCCAGTTCCCAGGTCAGGTCGCCGCCGTTTTCCCGGTGGTAGGGGCTGATGCTGCCTTCGCCGGTGTCATGGGCGAAGTTGCCAAGCTTGGCGCCCTGGTTGAGGGCGCGGATGGCGTTGGCGCTGAGGGAGCCGAAGCTCATGGCCGAGATATTGAACACCGAGGCCGAGTAGGGCTGGGTGCATTGCGGGCCGCCGACCGTGACCCGGAAGCTGCCGGGGTCGCTCAGCGGCGCCGGGCGCATGGAGTGGCCGATGAACTCGAAGCCCGACTGGTAGACATCGACCAGGGTGCCGAACGGCTTGTCGGCGCTTTCGTTCTTGGCCCGCGAATAGACCAGCGAGCGCTGGGCCCGGGAGAAGGGCAGGGCGTCGCTGTCGGATTCCAGCAGGTACTGGCGGATCTCCGGGCGAATGCCTTCCACCAGGTAGCGGATATTGCCCAGGATCGGGTAGTTGCGGCGTACCGCGTGGGGGCTTTGCAGCAGGTCGAAAATGCCCAGCAGGCTGAGCAGGGCGGTGACCAGGGTGATTGGCCAGAGCCAGTCGTGTTCGAGGAAAGGGAGGCTGGCGAGGGTGAAAATCACGCAGGCAGCAAAGAAGGCGTAGCGGCTCAGGAGGGACAGGCTCATACGGTTTCCTTGGTTCGGACTCTATAGATTTCGTTTTTTACGACTCATTCTTCTTGTGTGGCCAACGATCTTGTTGTTGTAGGGGACGGCCGTGGCGCAGCGCAATGCGCGCTCACCGCGGCTCCAGGCATCAGGCATGCTGCGCCTGGAGAAAAATCGAAAACAGCTCGGACTGGGACTTGATGCCCAGCTTGCCGTAGATGTGCTTTTTATGGACTTTCACGGTTTCGGCAGAGATTTGCAGCTTACGAGCGATCTCCTTGCCGGAGCAACCGCTGAGCATCAGGTGGCCGATCTCCCGTTCGCGAGCGGTCAGTTGCGCGCCCTTGAACCGTTGCAGCGAGTTTTCCAGGCGGTTGCGCCAGTTGCCATCCGGGTGGGGCGCGGCCTCCGGCTGTGGGCTTCGCTCGTGGGCCAGGCGCTGGCGCAGCAGGCTCAGCACCCAGGGCTGGATCAGCGACAACAGGGCCAGTTGCTGCGGCGTGAAGCGCTGCCGGGCGCCCAATGACAGGCACAGGGTACGTTCGTCGTCGAGCTGGCAATTGAAGTGGATCTCGTCGGCCACCAGGTTCAGGCGAAAGTAACGCTGGTAGTACTCGGTGCGCTCGAAGTCCTCGGGGGCCACCTCGGCCAGGCGATAGAGGCCGCTCTGCGGTTGTTCGCGGCTGGCGAGGTAGAAGGGGTCGAGCAGGTACAGGCCGGCGAGGTAATCCTGGAACAGCGAGTCGGGGTTGCCGTCCCGCCCGGGGATTCGGCGAACACCCGCGGCGCCTGGTCGTTGCTGAAAAGCAGCGCGACCCAGCTGTCGAAGTCCAGGTACTGCTCCAGTTGGCGCACCAGGAGGGTCCAGAAGTTCACCCGGTCGAGCGCGTCGATCAGTTGGCCGACGTTGCGGTGCCAGGCGATGTCGTCCAGCGAGAGGGTCATGGATTCTGCCTTTTTCGGTTCCCCCGGCCCCCGACAAGCGGCCGATTGCTGTTGCGCATACTGGCGCCGGCCCCGCCGCGGGCAAGCCCACAGACCCGATGGCAGGCGTTTTCAGGAGGCGATAGAGGATTTGCCAAGCTTCTTATTGCAATTGGTTCTCGTTTGAATTGATTTGTGATGTTATTGTATAACTAATCAAGTCCTTACCCTTGTCCCGGAGACAGCCATGAAAGCCAATATCCACCCCGCCTACCGCACCGTGCTGTTTCACGACACCGCCGCGGACGTGTACTTCCTGATCGGTTCCACCGTGGACACCGACCGCACCCAGCGCCACAGCGATGGCAACACTTACCCTTATGTCGCCCTGGACGTCTCCAGCGCCTCGCACCCGGTCTACACCGGCCAGCAGCGCAAGACCCAGTCCGAAGGCCGGATCGCCGGCTTCAACAAGCGTTTTGCCTCGTTCGGCTCAGCCAAGGCCTGACCCGGCGGCGGGCGTTATCGCGAGCAAGTTCGCTCCTGCAGGGCCTTCGTCCTCTTCTGCGGGAGCGAGTGTGCTCGGACGAATGGCATTAAATGGCCATCATTGTTTGCGTAAAAACTTCTACGCTTGAATCAACGGACAAGGACAGCTACTGCCACCGACAAGGAGTATGTGCACCGACGTTGCCCCGAGGTTTGCCATGGGCGAGCCAAGCGTTGCCGATTCCACGCGCCTGTCCGGCGTATTACTGGTCGATGAACAACCTGGCGTGCTCGAGCGCCTGCGCCATCTGCTGCGCGACGAACCCTATGCCCTGCACCTGGCCTCCAGCGCCGCCGAGGCCTTGCAGATCATGGCCGGCGAGCCGATCGATCTGTTAATGAGCAGCGCCCACCTGCCGCAGATGGACGGGGCGACGCTGTTGGCCCGGGCCCACCGCGACTACCCGCACATCACCCGCATCCTGCTGACCGGCGAGCCCGACCTGGCGCAGATCGCCAAGGCGATCAACGAAGGCCAGGTCTACCGCTACCTGAACAAACCGTGGAACGACGACGAGATGCTGCTGACACTGCGCCAGGCGCTGGCCCATCAGCATTCCGAGCGCGAACGGCTGCGCCTGGAGGACCTTACCCGGCAGCAGAACGGCGAACTCAAGGCCCTCAACGCGGCGCTGGAAAAACGCGTCGAGGCGCGCACCGCCGAGTTGCAGCAGACCGCCGACATGCTCGACCTGGCCTATGAGGAGCTCAAGCACAGTTACGCCACCAGCACCGAGCTGTTTTCCCTGCTGGTCAATCAGCGCCTGCCGCTTTCCCGGCAGACCAACCGGCAGATCATCGAACTGGTGCGTGCCTACTGCAAGATCCATGGGGTCGACGAGGGCACCAGCCGCGACCTGGGCATGGCGGCGGCGCTCTACAACATCGGCAAGCTGGGCTGGAGCGACAGCATGATGATCGCCCCGGCGGACCTGCTGCACCATCCGGAGCGCGAGCGTTATCGCAGTTACCCGAAGCAGAGCGAGTCGCTGCTGATGACCCTGGAGCCGATGCAGGACGCCGCGCGGCTGATCCTGCACCACCAGGAGCACTGGGACGGCAGCGGGTTTCCCGACCACCTCAAGGGCGAGGCGATCCCCCTGGGATCGCGCCTGCTGAAACTGGCGGTGGACTTCATCGAACTGCAGCGCGGCCTGATCCTGGAGCGCCACATGAACAGCGACGAGGCCCTGGTGCACATCCGCAAATACGCCGGGCGCCTGTACGACCCGCAACTGGTGGAAGATTTCATCCTGGTCTGCGCGGCCTACCTGCGCGACGTGACCCTGGGCGATCCGTCGGTCACGGTCCTGGGCTCGCGCGAGTTGCAGGAAGGCATGGTACTGGCACGCAACCTCAACGCCGACAACGGCATGCTGCTGCTCAACGCCGGCAAGGTGCTGAACGGCCCGCTGGTGGACAAGCTGATTGCCTACGAAGCCATGGAGGGTGCGCGCTACAGCATCTTCGTCAAGTTGCCCGAGGCGCCAGGTGTATCGAAAAAACAGCCGCCGACTGTGTCGTGACGACGCCTTGCCAGTCGTGGGATCCTTGCCGCCCTCGCGTTCCCGATCCAGGTTTTTCATGACTTTCGCCAATACTGCATCCCCCCTTATCCGCATCGCCGCGGCCCTGTTGATGGGCCCGGACGGCCGTACCCTGCTGGTGCGCAAGCGCGGCACCCAGGCCTTCATGCAGGCGGGCGGCAAGATCGAACCCAGCGAATCGCCGGTCCAGGCCCTGGTTCGCGAACTGCAAGAGGAACTCGGGTTGCGCGTCGATCCGAGCGCCGCGCAGTACCTCGGGCAATTCTCTGCCCCGGCGGCCAACGAGCCGGGTTTCGTGGTCGAAGCCGAACTGTTTCGCATCGACCTGGACGCTTTCCAGGTACAGCCCGCCGCCGAAATCGAGGAGGTGTGCTGGGTCGATCCGGCGAGTGCCGACACGCTGACTTTGGCAGCATTGACACGCGACCTGATCTTGCCGTTCTATCGCGCCTCGCAACGGGCTTCGGCCTGATTTCCAAGGACAAGGATTGCCCATGATTCCCACTCACGACCTGTTGATCTTCATCGCCGCCGCCCTGCTGATGGTGCTGACCCCCGGGCCGAACATGATCTACCTGATCTCCCGTTCGATCTGCCAGGGCCGCGCGCGGGGCGTGACCTCGCTGGTCGGCGTGTCGCCGGTTTCTTCGTCCACCTGTTCGCCGCGGCGATCGGCCTGACCGCGGTGTTCATGGCCGTGCCGCTGGCCTACGAAGTGCTCAAATGGGTCGGCGCCCTGTACCTCATGTGGCTGGCCTGGCAGGCATTGAAGCCGGGGGCGCGTTCGCCGTTCGAGGCGCAGCAGCTGCCGCCGGACTCTTCGCGCAAGCTGATCCTGATGGGCTTTCTGACCAGCGCGCTGAACCCGAAGATCGCGGTGTTCTACCTCTCGGTCTTTCCCCAGTTCATCAACCCGGAGCACGGTTCGGTATTCACCCAGAGCCTGATCCTCGGCCTGACCCAGATCAGCGTGAGCTTCAGCGTCAACCTGCTGATCGCGCTGTTCGCCTCGGGTATCGCCGCCTGGTTCGTGCACAATCCGCTGTGGCTGGTCACCCAGCGTTATGTCATGGGCTTCGTGCTGGCCGGGCTGGCGGTGCGCTTGCTGCTGGATCAACGGCAGACGGTCTGATCAGGAGATTGCCCGATGAATGATGATTTTTCCGCGCAGGCGGTGGTCCAGCGCCAACTCGACGCCTACAACCGGCGGGACCTGGACGCCTGGCTCGCGACCTATGCCGAAGACGCCTGCCAGTACGCCCATCCGGCGACCCTGCTGGCCAGCGGTCACGCCCAGATCCGCGCCCGGGCGGCCTTGCGTTTCCAGGAACCGAACCTGCATGCGCGGCTGCTCTCGCGTGCGGTGATGGGTAATGTGGTGATCGATCATGAAATCGTCACCCGGACCTTTGCCGAAGGCACAGGAACCCTGGAGACCGTGGCGATCTATGAAGTCGAGGCGGGCCGGATCAAGAGTGCCTCGTTCACCAGCGGGCCACAGACCCTAGACTGATGATGTCGATCCAACGCCTCGATGCCGCTCACGCCAGCGCCTACCGCGCGCTGATGCTCGAGGCGTACGAGCGCCATCCCCAGGCATTCACCTCCAGCGTCGGCGAACGGGCGGCGATGCCCCTGAGTTGGTGGGAGTCGCGCCTGAGCAGCCCGCTGGATCTGCTCCTGGGCGTGTTCGTGGACGGCGAACTGGTGGGGATCGGCGGATTGGCGTTCGACCCCAGGGAAAAGGCCCGGCACAAGGCCACGCTGTTCGGCCTGTATGTCGCGGCGCCTCGGCGCAACAGCGGCCTGGGTCGGCAACTGGTCCAGGCGCTGCTCCTGGAAGCGCGCCAACGCCAGGGCGTGCGGCTGGTGCAACTGACTGTCACGGCCGGCAACGACTCCGCGCTGGCGTTGTACCAGCGCTGCGGCTTCGTCCAGTTCGGCCTGGAGCCGCTGGCGGTACGGGTCGGCGTCGAGTACTTCGACAAGCTGCACCTGTGGCGCGAAGTCACGAGCGCAGCGGATGCCCTGTAGGTTCGGGTGAGTGCCGGGTTTCAACGCACCGCGCTGACCCCGTCCAGGGTCGAGAACGAGGTGTCCTTGGCGGTCAGCAGGAAGTCGCGCATGTAGGGCGCATCCAGCATATCGGCGCGGATCGCCGCGTACAGCGTGGCGAACAGGCCTTTTTCCCCCAGGCGCTTGGCTTTCACATACCCCCGCGAGCTGTACTCATGCAGCGCCCAATGGGGCATGCCGCACACGCCGCGGCCGCTGGCCACCAGTTGCATCATCATCACCGTCAGCTCCGAGGTACGGACCTGGGCCGGCTCGACGTCGGCCGGTTCCAGGAAGCGCGTGAAGATATCCAGCCGGTCGCGTTCCACCGGGTAGGTGATCAGGGTTTCGCTGAGCAAGTCTTCCGGCAGGATGTAGGGCTTGCTCGCCAGCCGATGCTGGTTGGCCACCGCGAGCATGGCTTCGTAGGTGAACAGCGGCACGTAGGTGATGCCCACCAGTTCCAGCGGGTCGGAGGTCACCACCAGGTCCAGGTCGCCGCGGGCCAGGGCCGGCAGCGGGGCGAAGGAGAAACCCGAGGCCAGGTCCAGCTCGACTTCCGGCCAGGCGTCGCGGAACTGGTCGATGGTCGGCATCAGCCACTGGAAGCAGCTGTGGCATTCGATGGCCATGTGCAGGCGGCCCGCGGTGCCGCCGGCCAGGCGCGAGATGTCCCGTTCGGCGGCGCGCAGCAGCGGCAGGGTGGCGTCCGCCAGTTGCAGCAGGCGCAGGCCGGCGCTGGTGAAACGCACCGGCTTGGTCTTGCGCACGAACAGCGGCATGCCCATGCGCTCCTCCAGTTCCTTGAACTGGTGGGACAAGGCGGACTGGGTCAGGTGCAGGCGTTCGGCGGCTTCGACCAGGCTGTCGGCTTCGCGCAGGGCGTGCAGGGTCTTCAGGTGACGGATTTCGAGCACCAGGGTCTCCATGAGTAAATTTTATGATCAACACGAAAAGGTTGAGTTTGTCTCATGTTTGGTTGGCTGTCGACAATGGCGCCATCTTTTACAGGGAGGAACCACATCATGGCCTTGGCCCACACTCTTGGTTTTCCGCGTATCGGTGCCGACCGCGAACTGAAAAAAGCCCTCGAATCCTACTGGAAGGGCGACCTCGACCAGCCGGCGCTGGAACATGTCGGACGCCAACTGCGGGCCCGCCACTGGCAACTGCAGAAAGACGCCGGCATCGACCTGCTGCCCGTGGGCGACTTCGCCTGGTACGACCAGGTGCTGACCCACTCGCTGACCTTCGGCGTGGTTCCCGAGCGCTTCGCCGGCAGCCAGGACGCCCAGGGCCGGCCGACCCTCGACACCCTGTTCGCCATGGCCCGCGGGGCTTCGGCGGTCTGCTGCGACGGCGACCACGCCAAGACCCAGTACGCCCAGGAACTGACCAAGTGGTTCGACACCAACTACCACTACCTGGTCCCGGAGTTCACCGCCGACCAGCCGTTCCAGCTGAGCTGGGAACAGCTGTTCGACGAGGTCGACGAAGCCCAGGCCCTGGGGCACAAGGTCAAGCCGGTGCTGATCGGCCCGCTGACCTACCTGTGGCTGGGCAAGGCCAAGGGCAACGAGTTCGACAAGCTCGGCCTGCTGGAGCGCCTGCTGCCGGTCTACGGCGAGATCCTCAACCGTCTCAAGGCCCAGGGTGTGGAATGGGTGCAGATCGACGAGCCGATCCTGACCCTCGACCTGCCGCAGGCCTGGAAGAGCGCCTTCGAGCGGGCTTACCACATCCTCCAGTACTCGCCGCTGAAAAAGCTGGTGGCGACTTACTTCAGCGGCCTGCAAGACAACCTCGGGCTGGCCGTCGGCTTGCCGGTGGATGGCCTGCACATCGACGCGGTGCGCGCGCCGGAACAACTGACCCAGGTGCTCGACCGCCTGCCGACCTACAAGATTCTCTCCGTGGGCCTGGTCAACGGCCGCAACGTCTGGCGCTGCGAGCTGGAACAGGCGCTGGAGCAGTTGCAAGTGGCCCAGGAGCGCTTCGGCGACAACCTATGGGTCAGCAGTTCCTGTTCGCTGCTGCACAGCCCGGTGGACCTGTCGCGGGAAGACCAGCTGGATGCCGAACTGAAAAGCTGGTTGGCCTTCGCCGTACAGAAGTGCGGCGAGATCTCGGTGCTGCGCGATGCGCTGAACGATCCCCAGGCCCCGGCGGTGCAGGCGGCCCTGGCCGCAAGCCGCAGCGTGCAGGCCAGCCGCGCACGGTCGCCGCGGATTCACAAGGCCGAGGTCCAGGCGCGGCTCAAGGCGGTCGGCGCGGCCGACAGCCAGCGCCATGCGCCGTTCGCCAAGCGCATCGCGCTGCAACATGCGCGGTTGAAGCTGCCGGTGTTCCCGACCACCACCATCGGCTCGTTCCCGCAGACCGCGTCGATCCGCCTGGCTCGCCAGGCGTTCAAGCAGGGCAAGCTGTCGAACAACGACTACACCGATGCCATGCGCTGCGAGATCCGCCACGCGGTGCAGGTCCAGGAGCGCCTGGGGCTGGACGTGCTGGTGCACGGCGAGGCCGAGCGCAACGACATGGTCGAGTACTTCGCCGAGCAACTGGACGGCTACCTGTTCACCCGCTTCGGCTGGGTGCAGAGCTACGGTTCGCGCTGCGTGAAACCGGCGGTGATCTACGGCGACCTGAGCCGCCCGCAGGCCATGACCGTGGACTGGATCACCTACGCCCAGAGCCTGACCGACAAGGTCATGAAAGGCATGCTCACCGGGCCTGTGACCATGCTGATGTGGTCCTTCCCCCGCGAGGATGTGCCGCGCGAAGTGCAGGCCCGGCAACTGGCGTTGGCCCTGCGCGACGAGGTGGTGGACCTGGAGAAGGCCGGGATCAAGATCGTGCAGATCGACGAGGCGGCCTTTCGCGAGGGCCTGCCGCTGCGCAAGGCGGACTGGCAGGCGTACCTGGACTGGGCGGTGGAGGCGTTCCGCCTGACCGCCTGCGGAGTGCGCGACGAAACCCAGATCCATACCCACATGTGCTACAGCGAGTTCAACGACGTGATCGAGGCCATCGCGGCCATGGATGCCGACGTGATCACCATCGAGACGTCGCGTTCGGACATGGAACTGCTGGAGGCGTTCGAGGCCTTCGACTACCCGAACGATATCGGCCCGGGGGTCTACGACATCCACTCGCCGCGGGTGCCGGACACCGCCGAGATGGTCAAGCTGATGAGCAAGGCGGTCAAGCGCATCCCGGCCGAGCGGCTGTGGGTCAACCCCGACTGCGGCCTGAAGACCCGAGCCTGGCCGGAAACCGAAGCGGCCCTGGTGAACATGGTCGCCGCCGCCCGCCAGCTGCGTAACCAGCAAGCCTGAGCCTGCGCCATCCTGTAGCCGCTGCCGCAGGCTGCGATCGGCCCGCAGGGCCGCAGCGATCTTGAGTTCGCTGAAGGCCCTTCGGTCCTTAACGCAGCCTTCGGCAGCGGCTACAGGTAACCCCCACAAACGACCGCTGGGCAATCTTCATCAAACTGTCACGCAACTGTGGCAGCGCGCTCGATCAAAGTTCATCAGACTCGCGCTCTACTGGGGTTCTGCGTTTCGGTGTTTTTTCATGTGGGCAAGATTTTTCTCAACGACTGTTTTCCTGGCCGCACTGTTGTGCGGCTTGCCGTCTCAGGCGGCGTCTCGCTGCGATGTCAACGTACCGACCCAACGGGTCGAACTGGAGCAGGTCAGCCTGGCCTACCAGAGCATTGGCCGTGCCTCCGATCCGGCCCTGCTGCTGGTCATGGGCCTGGGCGGGCAACTGATCCACTGGCCCGACGAAGTGGTCGTCGCCCTGTGCCAGCAGGGGTTCCGGGTGATCCGTTATGACAACCGCGACGTTGGCCTGTCCACCTGGCGCCAGGCGCCGGCCAGCGCCAACCTGACCTTCGAGGTGCTGCGCTACAAGCTCGGCCTGCCGGTGGCCGCGCCCTACAGCCTGACCGACATGGCCGACGATGCCCTGGGCCTGATGGATGCGTTGCAGGTCGAGCAATTCCACGTCCTGGGCGCGAGCATGGGCGGCATGATCGCCCAGCACCTGGCGGCCATGGCGCCGCAACGGGTGGAAAGCCTGACGCTGATCATGACCAGTTCCGGGGCCGAAGGCCTGCCGGCGCCGAATGCGGCGCTGGTGCAATTGCTCTCGCGGCGCGGCGCGCCGAATCGCGAGGTGGCGCTGGAGCAACAGGCCGACCTGCTGGCTGCGCTGGGCAGCCCGCAGGTCACCGACGATCGCCAGGCGCTGCTGCACCAGGCGGCGGTGGCTTACGACCGCGCCTTCAACCCGGAAGGGGTGAAGCGCCAGATCATGGCGATCCTTGCCGAACCGAGCCGGGTGGCCCTGCTCAATCAGCTGCGGGTGCCGACCCTGGTGGTGCACGGCACCGCCGATCCGTTGCTGCCGGTGATGCACGGGGTGCATTTGGCCGCGCATATCCAGGGCAGCCAGCTGAAGCTGATCCCGGGCCTGGCCCATCGTTTCCAGGACGCCTTCAAGGCGCCGTTGCTGGCGGCGGTGCTGCCGTACCTGCAAAGCCATCGCGCGGACACCTCGCACTGGGCGCAGATCGATCCGATGCCCGCGCCGAATCTGCTCTGACCCTGCTCCTACACAAGCGCGCCAAAGCGCGCTTCAGCGGACGATCTTGTCGACCTGGATGCCGAGTTTCTTCAGGCGGTACCAGAAGCTGCGTTCGGAGATGCCGATCAGTTGCGCGGCCGCGGCCTGCACGCCGTTGCTCTGTTGCAGGGCGGCGAGGATGTAGGCTTTTTCCACTTCGGCCAGGGCCGCGTCCAGGTCGCTGGGCACGCTGAAGCTGTCGCCCGACAGCGGGCTGCTGCCCGCGTCCGTGGCTTGCGAGAACAGATAGCCGGGCAGGTCGGCCTCCTCGATCACCGCGCCGGCGGCGACGATGGTCGCTCGTTCGACGCAGTTCTGCAGCTCGCGGATATTGCCCGGCCAGGCGTAGTTGGCCATGGCCTGCAAGGCCTGCGGGCTGAAACCGGTGATGCGCTTGCCGGCGGTGGCGCCCAGGCTGTGGGCGAAATGCCGGGCCAGCGGCGCGATGTCCTCGACCCGCTCGCGCAGGGCGGGCAGGGGATCGGGAAAACGTTGAGGCGGTAGTACAAGTCTTCGCGAAACTCCTTGTTGGCCACCGCTTCGAGCAGGTTCTTGTTGGTGGCGGCGATCACCCGCACATCGACCTTGCGTTCGCGCGGGTCACCCACCGGCTCGATCACCCGCTCCTGCAAGGCGCGCAAAATCTTCGCCTGCAAGGCCAGGGGCATGTCGCCGACCTCGTCGAGAAACAGCGTGCCCTTGTCCGCTTGCTGAAAACGCCCGACCCGGTCCGCCACGGCGCCGGTGAAGGCGCCCTTGCGGTGGCCGAACATTTCACTTTCCAGCAGGCCTTCGGGAATCGCCGCGCAGTTGACCGCGACAAAGGGCTTGCTGGCGCGGTTGCCGTGCAGGTGGATGGCCCGGGCGACCATCTCCTTGCCGGTGCCGCTTTCGCCGGTGAGCAGGATGGTGGCGTTGCTTTCGCGCACCGAGTCCACCGCCTGCAAGACCTGGCGGAAGGCCGGGCTGTCGCCCACCAGGCTGTCGAACTGGCGCTGCTCGTCGAGCTCGGCGCGCATGCGCTGGTTGTCCTTGAGGATGTCGCGAAACTGCAGGGCCTTGCTGACGGTGATGTCCAGCTCGTCGATGTCGAAGGGCTTGGCGATGTAGTCGTAGGCGCCGTTGCGCATCGATTGCACGGCGTTCTTCACCGTGCTGTAGGCGGTCATGACGATCACCGGGACTTGCGGGTAGCGCTGCTTGATTTCGGCCAGCAGTTGCGGGCCATCCATGCCGGGCATGCGCCAGTCGCTGATCACCAGGTCGATCTCTTCCTGCTCCAGGACCTTGAGCGCGTGCAGGCCGTTGCCAGCGGTGAACACCTGGATGCCGTCCTGGCTCAGCGCCGAGGACAGCAGGTCGCAGAGCTTGGGCTCGTCGTCGACCACCAGCAGGTTATGGGTCATCGCGGGTTCCTTCATCGTCTTCGTCGTCTTCGCCTTTGGCCGGAATGTACAGGCTGAAGGTGGCGCCGGCATCTATTTCGCTGCTGCATTCGATGTGCCCGTCATGGTTTTCCATGATCGAGAACACCTTGGCCAGGCCCAAGCCGGTGCCGGAGGCCTTGGTGGTGACGAAGGGGGTGAAGATGCGTTCGAGCATGTCCGGCTCGATGCCCTGGCCGGTGTCGCCGACGCGCAGGATGGTGTGCTCGGCGTCCCGGGCGATGCCCAGGGTCAGGCGGCCGCCCTCGGGCATGGCGTCGATGGCGTTGAGGATCAGGTTCAGGCAGGCCTGCTTGAGCTGGCGCGAGTCGGCGTACAGGGTCGCGCCCGGCGCCTGGTCGTCGATCTGCGCGTCGATCTTGTGGCTGGCCAGTTCCGGTTCGCAGAAACCGATCAACTCTTCCACCAGCGGCCGCGCCGGCAGGGTCGCGCGGATCGGCGCGCTGGGCTTGGCGAAGTCGAGGAAATCGGTGATCAGGTCGTTGATCCGGCTGACCTCGCTGATCACGTATTCCAGGTGGCGCTTGTCGCCTTCGGGCAGGTTCGCCCGGCGGTGCAGCAACTGGGTGGCGGTCTTGATGATGCCCAGCGGGTTGCGGATTTCGTGGGCCAGGCCCATGGCTACTTCGCCCAGGGCGTGCAGGCGGTCGCGGCGGCGCAACTGGGCTTCCAGGTGCTGCAACTCGCCCAGGCGCTCGCTCATGTGGTTGAAGGTGTTGCTCAGTTCCGCCAGTTCGTCGCCGCCGATCACCGGTACCCGTTGCCGGTAGTCGCCGGCGGTCACCGCCTGGACCCCCTTGGACAAGCCGCGCAGGGGCATGGTCAGGCGTTTCGACACCAGCCAGCCGACGACCAGGGAGGCCGCGGAACTGAGCAGGAAGATCAGGATGAACAGGTTGCTCTGGTTGACCAGCCCCGCCAGGCTGCTATGGCGCAGCAGGCCACTGAAAATCACCCCTACCAGGTCGCCGTTGTCGTTGAAGATCGGCCGGTACAAGCCGCTGTAGCGGCTGGTGAACTGCTCCGTGGGCTGGCGGGTGTCGCGCAGGATGCTCTCGATGCGTTCCGGCACGTGGGTCGGGTGGTCCTCGAAGCGCTGGGTGGCGAAGATCTCGGCGAAGTCGTTGGCCTTGGCCAGGTACAGGCGCAGGTCGAGGGAATGCACATCGGCCACGCTGGTGAGGAAGCTGGCGTCCAGATAGGTGGCGATCAGCAGTTGGTAGTCGATGCCGTCGAGGGTGGTCTGGAAAGTCGAGACCACCGCGCCGGTGGCCACGCCTCCGACCTGCAGGGTCTGCAACACGGCGTTGTGGGCCAGGCTGATCTGCCCGACGATATCGTCGGCGGCAGTGCTGAACACCACCTTCTGGTCGCTCTTGCGGATCAGCGCCACCACATCGATGCCCATGGAATCGGCGATGTCGGCGGTGAGCTTGTCATGCTTGGCCGCGTTGCGGTCGTTGGGCGGCCGGGTATAACGCAGGAACAGCTGGGCGATACGCGCGTTGTCGCGCAGGGTCTCGGTGATTTCGTCCTCGACGATCTTGGTCGACTCCTGCAGCCAGATGCGCACGTTGCTGTCGAAGATCTGCGACAGGGTGGTGGCCGCGAGCTCCGCGGCGATCATCGTCGGAATCACACTGACCATCCAGAATGCCAGGACCAGCTTGCGCTGCAGGCTCCAACGGGAGATGGCGAACGGACGAGGGGCGCGGCGGTCTTTTCTGGTCATGAACTTTCGCTTATTGCAGCAGCCATGGCGGGGTCGGAGCGATCCGGTCGGAGGAAATATTTCAGCCCTTTGAGCAAGGTGTCCAGGAGCCGGTTGCGATGCTGGAAGAACAGGCTGTTGCCGGTGAAGGTACAGCCCAGGCGCAGCTTGCTGGCGTAACCGGCCTGGCCGCATTCGTACAGCGCGATCCGGTGCTGGATACAGTAGTCGACATTGGCCATCCAGCTACGGAAATACAGGTTGTGCTCCCGGGTGTCGTCGAGGTCATGGGCGAAGAATTTGTCGATCAGCCGGTGCTCGTCGAGCAGCACCAGGTTGAAGGCCACCAGTTGTTCGTCGACCCAGTACAGCACGCAGGCCGCGCGTTCGTGCAAGTGCTGGAGGATACCGGTGAAATAGGCGGCGGGTAAGCGCTCGAATTGCAGATCGCTGCGTTGCAGGGTGGCTTCGTACAGCCGCATGACCTGCGGCAGCACGTCGTCGATGTTGTGCCGCCATTCGATCCGTGGCCCGGGGCCGCGCAGTTTGCGGCGCAGGTCCTTGCGCGTGGATTTGCCCAGCGTGCCCAGGTAGGCATCGAGCGAACCGAAGGGCACCGGCAGCAGCGCACTGGGCAGGCTGGGCATGGTTTGCAGGCCGAAGGCCAGGCAGCTGGCGCTCCATTGCCGGTCCTGGCTGGCGGCATCCTTGACCGCCAGCAGGCCGATGCCCTGGGCGTCGGCGTCGCGCCGGGCCAGGTGCAGCAGCTGCTCCAGCAGGGCCGGGCGGCGCGTCGCGGGAATATGGCTGGCAGTGCCGGCGTGGCACTGTTCGGCCACCGGCGAGCCGAGGGCGTACAGGCGCAGTTGCAACAAGCCCGGCCACCGGCGTTGCAGGCGTTCGGTCAGGCGCTTGGCCGGGCCCGAGACGGTGGTGTCCAGGCGGTAACAGGTGGTGAAGGCCGGGGCGACGGCCACCAGCGCCCCGTCTTCGTACACCGCCAGATAGCGCCAGGCGAAGTCCTCGATGCCGGCCTGTTCCGCCGCCAGGTAGTAGTCCCAATTCTCCAGCGCGCCGGGAAAACAGTCGTTCCAGGCACTGCGCTCGATGGCCTGGATGCTCGAAAAGGCTTGGCTGGTGATCACGTAAGGTTCCTGAGTCAGGCGAGCTGGCGAAGTTCTTCGTGCACCGCGGGCCGCAGGCCGGCCTGGCGTTCGATGAAGTCCGCGCTCAACTCCACCACGCGTCGGTATTGCAGGTCGACGGTGATCATGTGGTAGCAATTGTCGAGCAGCACCTTGACCACCGGGCCGCCGAGCTTGCGCTCGACATAGTCGGCGTTCCAGCGGCTGGTGATGTCGTCCTCGATGGAATGCAGGACCAGGGCCGGGGTGGTGATCGACGGCATGCGCTTCTTCACCACCGCGTTCATCCGGTGCAGCTCGCGCACCGTCACCCCTTCCATGGTCAAGAGCCCCGCGCTGCTGCTTTCGCCGGCCTTCATCTGCCGCTCGACCACCGCCCGCAGGCGCTCGTTCTTGATGCCATACGGCGGCTTCTCCTCGAAGCTGCAGATGTGCACGCCGAACGGGATCTTCATCAGCAGCGGGGTGAGGAACGCCAGTTTGTTGATGCTCCAGCCGTCGTACTTGAGGGTGGTCGAATACATCAGCAGGCCGGCGACCTGCCCCGGGTGTTCCGAGGCCAGGTACATGGACATGACGGCGCCCATCGACAGGCCGCCGACGAACACCTGGCGGTGCCGGCGGCGAACGCCGACGAAGGTGCGGCGCACCCCCTCGTACCAGTCCTGCCAACCGGTGGCTTGCAGGTCGGCGTTGTTGCCGCAGTGCCCGGCCAGGGTCGGCACGTACACCGTGCAACCGGCCTTGGCCAGGCCGACCGCCACCCGACGCAGTTCCGTCGGGGTGCCGGTGAGACCGTGGATCAACAACACCGCGACCGGGCCGTCGCCGAGCACGAAGCCGGCGTCGCCTTCGCCCAGGTCGATGCGGTCGACCAGGCTGAGCGCTTGCCCTGTCATCGCTTCATCGCCCGGTCCAGCAGGCGGTCGAGCAGGGCGATGCCGAGGTCGATTTCCGCGTAGCTGATTTCCAGCGACGGGGCCAGGGTGATGACGTTCTTGTAGTAGCCGCCCACGTCGAGGATCAGCCCCAGGCGCTGGCCATTGATCTCGATGTCACCCTTCATGCCTTCCTCGACCATGTAGTCCAGGGTCGCCTTGTCCGGGGTGAAGCCGTCGGTGGTGCAGATCTCGCAGCGCAGGGCCAGGCCCAGGCCGTCGACGTCGCCGATGATCGGGTAGCGTTTCTGCAGGTCCTGCAAACCGGCCAGGAAGTACTTGCCCTTTTCCATGACCATCGCGCCGTAGTCGATCTCGCTGGTCATCTTGAACATTTCCAGGCCCACGGCGGTGCCCAGCGGGTTGGAGGCGAAGGTGGAGTGGGTCGAGCCTGGCGGGAACACGCCCGGGTTGATCAGCTCTTCACGGGCCCAGATGCCGCCCAGCGGGTTGAGGCCGTTGGTCAGGGCCTTGCCGAAGACGATCACGTCGGGTTTGACGTCGAAGTGCTCGATCGACCACAGCTTGCCGGTGCGGTAGAAGCCCATCTGGATTTCGTCGACCACCAGCAGGATGCCGTGCTGGTCGAGCACATGCTTGAGCTCGCTGTAGAAGTTCATCGGCGGGATCACGTAGCCGCCGGTGCCCTGGATCGGCTCGACGTAGAAGGCGGCGTATTCGCTCTGGCCGACTTTCGGGTCCCAGACGCCGTTGTATTCGGTCTCGAACAGGCGGGCGAACTGCTGCACGCAGTGGCTGCCGTATTCTTCCTTGGTCATGCCCTTGGGGCCGCGGAAGTGGTACGGGAACGGGATGAACTGCGCGCGTTCGCCGAAGTGACCGTAGCGGCGACGGTAGCGGTAGCTGGAGGTGATCGACGAGGCGCCCAGGGTACGACCGTGGTAGCCGCCCTCGAAGGCGAACATCAGGCTCTTGCCGTTGGTGGCGTTACGCACCACTTTCAACGAGTCCTCCACCGACTGCGAGCCGCCGACGTTGAAGTGCACGCGACCGTCGAGGCCGAATTTCTTCTTGGCGTCCACCGCGATCATTTCCGACAGCTCGATCTTGCCCTTGTGCAGGTACTGGCTGGCGATCTGCGGCAGGGTGTCGATCTGTTGCTTGAGGGCGTTGTTCAGGCGCGGGTTGGCGTAGCCGAAGTTCACCGCTGAGTACCACATCTGCAGGTCGAGGTAGGCCTGGTCGCTGGTGTCCCAGACGTAGGAGCCTTCGCAGCGGCTAAAAATGCGCGGCGGTTCGATGTAGTGGACGGTATCGCCGTAGGAGCAGTACTTGGCTTCTTTTTCCAGAAGGATCTGGTCTTCTGCGGTAGCGATGCGGATATCAGACATGGTGGAAGAGTTCCTGGGTTTCAAGGGAGAAGTTGGTCGCGTTGGCGGCGTTGTTCGGCAGTTTTGCCAACAGCGCCGGCAGTTCGGCGAAGGTGTCGAACCGCGCATGGGGGATCTTGTTGCGCTCGCAGTAGTCGGCCAGGCGATCCTTGGCGAAGACGAAGTCAGCGGTGGAGGCCACGCACATGTCCGACTGGCCGTCGCCGATCACCAGCACGCGCTTGCCCCGCGGGTGGATTTGCACTTGCAGTTGCCGGAGGCGGCGCGGCAGGCGTCGCTGGCGTGGGGAAAGTCGATGCGCCAGCTGTTGTGGTCGACCTGGCGCAGGCGGTTGGCGAGGATCGGCAGCAGGGTCACGTAGTGGCGTGCCAGGATGCGGGCGATGCCTTGCTCGATGCCGTCGCTGACCACTTCGATGGAAGCGCCCAGGCCGATCACGTGATCGACGAAGTCGGGGAAGTCGGGATCGATCTCGACGCTGTCGAAGTAGGCCAGCAGTTCGCTGGGCGAAGCCTTGACCAGGGCCAGTTGGCGACTGAGGCATTCCCGCGAACCGATAGCGCCGTCCAGCCATTGCTGCTCGATGCCTTCCCAGCTCGGGTCGGCGAAGCGTTGGAGAACGTTATCGATCACGTCGGCGCGGAGATGGTCCCGTCGAAGTCACATACGATATGCCAGTGCATCATCTGCAAATACCTGTTGGAGAGGAGCGCACTTTGCGCATGCCAGGCACTGGAGCAGGGACTGCAACTCGCCGAGGCCCAGGCGGGAGAAGGGTGCGATTTTCGGGGGATTGCAGCTACAAAAATTTGTAGCTCGCTACAAACAACATCAGTGCTTGCAGGGAGGGGCGGTGATGGGGATTGATGCGCGCATCTTCACTCCAGGAAACCCGCGCCATGTTCAGTTCCACACGTTCCGCCCTGCTTGCCGGCCTGCTGTCGTTGGGGGCTGCCTGCACGGCTTGCGCCGGGAATTGGCTCCCTGAAGGATTGGGCGGCGAGGTGGGCCTGGGCCTCGGTTACCAGCCCCACGACCCCAGCGGCAGCCGCCATGACACGGTGCCCTTGCCCTATGTCGACCTGGAGTGGGGCGATGTCAGCCTCGACACCGACGACGGCCTGACCTGGGACGCCTTCAAGGCCAATGGCTTCAGCGCCGGGCCCTACATCAATTACCTGCCGGGGCGTAACGCCAACGGCTCGCTGCGCGGCCTGCGGGACGTGCCGAACATGGCCGATGTCGGCGGCTACATCCAGTACGCGCCGGACGATTTCTGGCGCCTGTTCGCCTCCCTTGGCAGCGCGGTGGCCGGGGGCTCCGGCCAGGGCGGCCTGCTGGGCAAGGTCGGCGGCGAAATCGGTTATCCGCTGGGCCTGGGCATCATCGGCAGCAATAGCCTCACCGCGCATTTCGCCGACGCGCGCCAGACCCAGACGTTCTTCGGCGTCAGCGACGCGGAATCCCTGTCCTCGGGCATCGACCGCTACAACGCTGGCGGTGGCCTGCAGAACCTGACCCTGACCCAGAACCTGCAAGTGCCCCTGGGTGGCAACTGGTCGTGGATGACCAGCGCCAGCTGGATCCACCTGACCGGCTCGGCCGCCGACAGCACCCTGGTGCGCGAGCGCGGCGAGGTCAACCAGGGCCAGGTGCAGACGGCCCTCAGCTACCATTTCTGAGCCCTGTAGGAGCGAGGCTTGCCCGCGATGCAGACGACGCATGGTGTCTGAAACACCGCGTTATCGTTCATCGCGGGCAAGCCTCGCTCCTACCAAAAGCCGAAAAAGCCAGGCTGGTCCGGCCTTTGCAGTAGCCGTCCTGAATCCATTTTTTCAGGTAGTCCCGCATGGCTCGTCCCGCTTATCGCCTGCTCGCCCATTCGCTGTGGGACCTTGTCCCGATCGCGATGGCCGTGGCGCATTTATCCTTTGTCCTGTGGCTGGTGCTGGCCTTCCACAGCCTGTCCTGGTGGGTGATCCTGCCGGCCGCGACGCTGTATGCGATCAGCCTGTCGTGGAGCATCAACAGCATTTCCCACAACCAGATCCACAACGCCTATTTCAGTATTCCCAGGCTGAACCGCGGCTTCGATCTGCTGCTGTCGGTGACCATCGGCTTTTCCCAGACCCTGTACCGCGACATCCATAACCGCCATCACCGCGGCAACTCGGACCGGCCCGGGGCGGATGGCAACACGATCGACCCGCTGTCGATCTACCTGCATGGCCACGACGGCCAGCCGGACAATGTCTGGGCCTATACCTTCCTGAGTTTTTTCCGCGACGACCCCAAGGCCATCTACCAGGAAATGCAGCGCAAGCGCCCGGCGGACGCGCGTTGGGTCAAGGTGGAAATCGGCGTGACGCTGCTGGGGTATGCGGCGCTGGCGCTCTACGACTGGCACGCGGTGCTGGCGCTGCTGCCGTTCTGGTACCTGGGGCAGTGCCTGTCGTCGCTCAACGGCTACTACGAGCACCTGGGCGGCAACCCCGACCTGCCGATCGCCTGGGGCGTGAGCAGCTACAGCCCGCTCTACAACCTGATCTGGATGAACAACGGCTATCACGCCGAACACCACTACCGGCCGAAGATGCACTGGACCCGGGTCAAGGCC
Organism: Pseudomonas chlororaphis; assembly: GCF_001921865.1. GTDB lineage: Bacteria > Pseudomonadota > Gammaproteobacteria > Pseudomonadales > Pseudomonadaceae > Aquipseudomonas > Aquipseudomonas chlororaphis_D. The sequence continues at coordinate 68,486 of NZ_MSCT01000020.1, read as the reverse complement.
TTCCACCGCGAGATCCGCGAGCAGCAGCGCGCGGCAGGGGTCAAGGTGATCCCGGTGTCCCACGGCCTGGGGTTTCTGCTGAAACACTCAAAGCGCTGACGCCCGCATACCTGTAGCCGCTGCCGCAGGCTGCGATAAGGTCCGAAGGACCTTCCTAGGCCTTCAAGAGCAACGCCTGCTGCGTCGGAGTGCCGCCCAAGTCGATCGCAGCCTGCGGCAGCGGCTACATAAGGCAGCGCATTTCCTAGGCTTCCTCGCCCTCGGCCAGCAGGGCGATGCCGCCGATGATCACGAAGACCCCGACCCAGTGCAGCAGGCTGATCTGCTCGCCCAGGCCCAGCCAGGAGCCGAGCAGCACCACCACGAACACCAGCGAGCTCAGGGGGAACGCCAGGGACAGGCTGCTGCGCCGCAGGATCAGCATCCACACGAAGAACGCGCCGATGTAGCAGGCGATGGCCAGCAGCACGCCCGGGTTGGCGGCTACCGCGGCCAGCCATTGCAGGTTGAAATCCATCTGGCCCAATTGATCGCCGCCGACCTTGGTGGCGATCTGGCCGGCGCTTTCGAAGCCGATCAGCAAGGCCCAGAGCACGATCGTGCCGAAGCGCCCGTGAAGCCAGTCGTGAGTCTGTGCAGTCATGGAAAATATCCTTGTGAATCGTCGATAGGGTTCAAGCGCTGGCGACGCACACCAGCATCACGCCGAGGGTGATGACCAGGGTGCCGAGCCAGCGCCGGCGGCTGACGCTTTCGCCGAGGATCACCTTGCCGGCCAGCACCACCCCGCAATAGGCCAGGGCCGCCGCCGGGAACAGCAGGCTCAGCGGTGCGCGAGACAGGGCCTCGAGCCAGACGAAAAACTCGATCACATAGGCGCCGATCCCGCACCACAGCAACGGCGCGTTGAACACCTGGCCCCAGAAGGCATTGAGCCGGAAGCCGCCTTCGAGCTCCGGCAGGCGGTCCAGGCCGAGCTTGAAACAGAGCTGGCCGATCACGTCCAGGACGATGGAGAAAGCCACGAGCAAAATGACGGTCAGGGTCACGGGAACAGCTCCTCGAACAGCGCCATCAGGGCTTCGTTGGTGGTCGAGTTGCGCAGCAGGTCGGCTTCATTCCAGCGTTCGGCCGGCGGCTGGTCGGAGCGCGCCTCCCAGCGTTTGAAGGCGTTGCTGAAGGCCGGCGCGGCGAACTCGCCGCAGACGTCGATGCCGAGGATGCGCTTGCGCAGCGCCAGGTTGCGCAGGGCCAGCAGCAGGTGGCTCAGGCGCATGTTGCCCTGGTCCCAGTTGGTGGCGGCGTCGGCGCTGGCCAGCACGTCCTTGTCGATGGTGATCCAGACCGCCGTGGTGGGCAGGTTGTCGATCATCTGGTCGAGGAACGTCTGCCAGTCGAGTTCGGCCAGGTTGCGCCAGTACAAGTGGTTTTCCTGCTGCCGGTGCCCGGCGCCGTCGCCGACCCGGCCCCAGACCTTGGAAGGCTCGTGTTGCCAGGGGAACAGCTGCAGCTTGCCGTGGCGCAGTGCGCCGAGGTTGCCGCCGCGCAGCTGCGGATTGTGCAGGTCGTCGCTGCATGGCCCGAGGGTGATGATGCGCTGGATCTGCGGCAGTTGTAGCGCCCGGTTGACCCAGGAACCGCAGTGCCGGCGCGGCGCGAAGCGCACCCAGTCGGGGTGGTTGTCGAAGTGGATCAGGCTGACCGGCTCTTGCAGGCCGGCGAGAAAAGCCGGGGTCAGGTGGTGGTAGTCGCCGGAGCCGACGAAGAAGATTTCCGGCTGCGGGCCGCTGTGGGCGGGCCGCTGGCGCAGGCGTTCGGCGAACGTGCGGTAGGTGCGTTCCGTGCTCCAGAGGCGCAGTTTCGGGCCCAGGTCCAAAAGGTCCAGGCGGCGTGCCTGGCCACTACGCAGCCGGCGCATGACGGGCTCCTGGACGGTCAGGCTGTGGTCGAGATCGAGAATATTCAAAACAGGCTTTACCCATGGCAGCGCCCCTCGAAAAAACCGGCGTCGCAGGTCGCGAACGCAGGCAGAGCGGGCTTTACGGGGTAAATGCAAGGGCCGGGCCAGGGATGTGGCAGGCCGGTCGGACGCTATCGCGAGCAAGCTCGCTCCTACAGGTGGACAGCGTCCGGGTTAACGCACGTGCTCCCTGTGTAGGAGCGAGCTTGCTCGCGAAAGGGCGTCAAGGCGCCGCGAATCTCAGGCGTGCACCCGCACCCAGACGCTGACCAGCACGGTCGCGGCCATCAGCCAGGCCACCGCGGCCACCGCCAGCGAGGCTTCCAGGCGCAAGCGGTCGACCATTACGTAGAGGGTCGCCAGGTACACGAAATAGGGAATGATCGACCACATGCCGAAGACGATGGTGGTCTTCAGGTCGTCGACGGAGCGGCCCTTGCCGACGATGTAGTGGGCGATCAGGGCGAAGGTCGGGAACAGCGGCACCAGGCCGGCGATGTAGTAGTTCCGGGTCTTGGCCAGGGCGGCGAGGATCACCACCACGGCGGCGCCCAGGGCGGCTTTGAGCAATAGATCCACGGTCGTTTCTCTCGGGTTTCGGGTTAGTGGCTCAGGCCGTATTTCTTGACCTTGTCGAACAGCGTGGTCTTGGCCATCCCCAGTTCCTGGCTGGCCTGGGTCAGGTTGCCGCCGCTGCGCTGCAAGGCATCGCCCAGCAGGTTGCGCTCGAAGGCCTCGACCGCCTCGGCGAACCCCAGGCCCTGCGCCGCGTTGCCGCTGGACTTCTTGAACGCCGGCAGCCCCAGGGCAAAACGTTCGGCGACGTTGCGCAACTCGCGCACGTTGCCCGGCCAGTCGTGGCTCATCAGGTGCGACAGGGTCTGGTTGTCCAGCTCCGGCGCGGCGCGGTCGAAACGCAGGGACGACTGCTGCAGGAAGTGCTCGAACAGTTGCAGGATGTCTTCGCGGCGCTCGCGCAGCGGCGGCAACTCCAGGGTCACCACGTTCAGGCGGTAATACAGGTCGCTGCGAAACTGATTGGCCCGTCCCAGCTCGTCGAGGTCGGACTTGGTCGCCGCGATCACCCGGCAATCCACCGCCACGCTCTGGTTCGAACCCAGGCGCTCCAGGGTGCGCTCCTGCAACACCCGCAGCAGCTTGATCTGCAGGTTCATCGGCATGCTTTCCACTTCGTCTAGGAACAGCGTGCCTTCGTGGGCATGCTCGATCTTGCCGATGCGCCGTTTGCCGGCGCCGGTGAAGGCGTTGGCCTCGTGGCCGAAGATCTCGCTTTCGAACAGGTTCTCCGGCAGGCCGCCGCAGTTCAGGGCGACGAACTGGTGGGTGTGGCGGCGGCTGAAGTCGTGCAGGCAGCGGGCGACCAGTTCCTTGCCGGTACCGGTCTCGCCTTCGATCAGTACGTTGGCCGAGGTGTCGGCGACGTTGGCGATCAGCTCCCGCAGGTGCTGCATGGCCGGCGAGCGGCCGATAATCCGCCCTTCGAGGGAGTCGCGCTCGGCCAGCTGGCGGCGCAGCGACGACACTTCCCGGGCCAGTCCGCGCTGCTCCAGGGCGCGGCGGGCGACGTCCACCAGGCGCTCGGGGGAAAAGGGTTTTTCCATGAAGTCATAGGCGCCTTTCTGCATCGCGCCGACGGCCATGGAGATATCGCCGTGGCCGGTGATCAGCACCACCGGCAGGCTGCGGTCGCGGGCCTTGAGGCGGGTCAGCAGCTCCAGGCCGTCGATGCCCGGCAGGCGGATGTCGCTGATGACGATGCCGGCGAAGTTGTCGCCGACCCGCTCCAGGGCTTCCTCGGCGCTGCCCACGCCGAGGCAGGGAATGTCTTCCAGGGCCAGGGCCTGCTGGCAACCGAGCAGGACATGGGGGTCGTCTTCGACGATCAGGACGGTTAGCTCATTGTTCATAGCGGCTCGGCTTGTGTAGGGCTGACCAGGGGCAGGTTCAGGACGAAGACGGTACCGCCGTCGGCCGGGTCCTCGACACCCAGGTTGCCACCCGTGGCGGCGGCCAGGCTGGCGGACAGGGTCAGGCCGAGGCCCAGACCCTGCTCGCCGGGTTTGGTAGTGAAGAAGGGCTCGAACAGGTGCTTGCGCGCCTCGGCGTCGATGCCGTGGCCGTTGTCGCGGACCCGCAGGCGGTATTTGCCGTCGACGCTTTCGCCTTCCAGCCACAGCTGCGGCCGCGGCTGCGCCTGCATGGCGTCCAAAGCGTTGCCGATCAGGTTGACCAGGATCTGCTCCAGGCGGGTCTGGTCGATCTGCAACTGGACCTCGCTGAAGTCGCGGTGCAGCTGCAGCGGCAGGTTTTCCAGGCGTGCGTTGAGCACTTGCAGGGCGGCGTCCACCGCCTTGCCCAGGCTGGCCTGGCCCTGGTCTTCGCCGCGTCGGGCGAAGGAGCGCAGGCTGGCGGTGATGCGACCCATGCGGTCGATCAGTTCATTGATGGTCTTGAGGTTGGTGCTGGCGGTGTCCAGGGCGCCGCGTTCGAGGAAGCGCACGGTGTTGCCGGACAGGGTACGCAGGGCGGCCAGCGGCTGGTTCAGTTCATGGGCGATGCTGGTGGACATTTGGCCGATGGCGGCCAGCTTACCCGCCTGGACCAGTTCGTCCTGGGCGCGGCGCAGGGTTTCCTCGGCCTGGCGCCGCTCGCGGATCTGGCCCTTGAGTCGTTCGTTGCTGGCGCGCAGGTCGCTGGTGCGTTCGGCGATCTTGCGCTCCAGCTGGTTGTTGGCTTCTTGCAGGGCCTCGCGGGCAGCGAGGCGGGTGGCGAGCACCTTGCGCCGTTCGTTCCAGGCAATCAGCAGGAAGGCCACCAGGGCGAAGGCCACGGCCACCAGGATGCCCTGGTTGATAGCTTCGCGGCGCAGGTCCTTGAGCGGGGTCAGCAGGGTGAAGTTCCAGGGTGTGTCGCTCAGGGGCCGGGTTTGCGACAGGTAGCTGATTTCCTTGTCGTCGGACACCAGTTCGGTGTTGGCCGGGAAGGTCAGCTTTTCCACGCCTTCGGCCAGGCGTTCGCGGGCCAGGGGCTCCAGTTCGTTGAGGGTGAACCAGTAATATTGCAGGCTGCGTGCCAGGCGCTCCTTGGTGTCGTCGCTCAGCGGCCGTACCGACCTGAGGCGCCGGGCCGGGTCGCTGGAGAGGATGATGATGCCGTTCTCGTCGCTGACGAAGGCCTCTAGGCGGGCGCGCTGCCAGCGTTCTTCGAGGGCTTCCAGGCGCACCTTGACCACCGCCACGCCGATGATATTGCCCTGTTCTTCCAGGCCGTGGGCCAGGTAATAGCCGGGCTCGCCGCTGGTGCTGCCGATGCCGTAGAAGCGCCCGGGCTGGCCGCGCACGGCATTCTGGAAATAGGCGCGGAACGACAGGTCTTCGCCCAGGTAACTGTCGACGTCGCGCCAGTTACTGGTGGCCAGTACGCGGCCGCTGGTGTCCATGACGTAGATGGCCCGACTGCGGCTGCGCCGGTTCAGGCCTTCGAGGTAATTGTTGACCGTCTGCCGGTGCTCCGGCGTCGGTTCGTTGAGCAGCAGCGAAACGCTGGATTCGAGTTCCAGCAGGCTGGGCAGGTAGGTGTATTTGCTGATCTCGCTCTCGACGGCGCGGGCATGCAGTTCCAGCTGGCGTTCGCCGTTTTCGCTGAGGCTACGGATGCCGTAGTGCTCGCTGATCCAGAAGCCGATATAACCCAGGCCAATCATCAGCGCGATGACCAGCGGCGGCAGGAACAGATGACGGATCAGGCGGGGTTTCACGGCAAGTGATGGCGGCGCGGCGCGAAAGAGGGTGGGGTCGCATTTCATCACAGATGCCTTGGGTCAACCAGCGCTCGCCCGCTTCCTGTGGGAGCGAGCTTGCTCGCGAAGAACTCAAGGACAACGCGTTATCCAGGATGCACGCGTTATCGTTAACGACCATCGCGAGCAAGCTCGCTCCTACAGGGGGCGAGCCGCATCGTTTTTAGTGCTGCAGGATTTTCTCGAGGAAATGCTGCGCACGTTCGGAACGGGCGCTGATGTCGCCGAAGAACTCCTCTTTCGGGCAGTCTTCGATGATCTTGCCGGCGTCCATGAAGATCACGCGGTCGGCCACTTTGCGGGCGAAGCCCATTTCGTGGGTCACGCACATCATGGTCATGCCTTCGTGAGCCAGTTGCACCATCACGTCCAGCACTTCGTTGACCATTTCCGGGTCGAGGGCGGAGGTCGGTTCGTCGAACAGCATGACGATCGGGTCCATGGCCAGGGCGCGGGCAATCGCCACGCGTTGTTGCTGGCCGCCGGACAGCTGGCCCGGGTGCTTGTGGGCGTGTGCCGCCAGGCCTACACGCTCAAGCAGTTGCAGGCCCTTCTTGGTGGCTTCTTCCTTGCTACGGCCCAGCACCTTGATCTGCGCGATGGTCAGGTTTTCGGTGATGGTCAGGTGCGGGAACAGCTCGAAGTGCTGGAACACCATGCCCACGCGCGAACGCAGTTTCGGCAGGTTGGTCTTCGGGTCGGCGATGGACGTGCCGTCGACCACGATGTCGCCCTTCTGGAACGGCTCCAGCGCGTTGACGCACTTGATCAGGGTGGATTTGCCCGAGCCCGACGGCCCGCACACCACGATCACTTCGCCTTTTTTAACCTCGGTGCTGCAATCGGTCAGCACCTGGAAGTCGCCATACCACTTGTTGATGTTCTTGATAGAGATCATACGGCAAACCTTTTTTGCAGACGCTTGACCAGCAGCGAGGCGGCAAAGCTGATTGTGAAATACACCAGACCGGCAACGATCAGGAACTCATTGGAGCGGCCGATGATGTCGCCGCCGGAGCGCGAAGCATTGAGGAAGTCCACCAGGCCCACGGTGTACACCAGCGAGGTGTCCTGGAACAGGATGATGCTCTGTTGCAGCAGCAGCGGGGTCATCTTGCGGAACGCCTGGGGCAGGATGATCAGGCGCATCATCTGGCCGTAGGTCATGCCCAGCGCCTGGGCGGCGCCCATCTGGCCCTTGGGAATCGACTGCACGCCAGCGCGGACGATTTCGCAGAAGTACGCTGCCTCGAACATCATGAAGGCCACGATGCACGAGCCGAACGCGCCGATCGGCGTGTCTTCGCCGGTGATCCAGCGCAGTACGAACGGTACCGCCAGGTAGAACCAGGTGATCACCAGCAGCAGCGGGATGGAGCGGAAATAGTTGACGTAGACGCCGGCGATATTCGCCAGCAGTTTGCTGTGGGACAAGCGCATCAGCGCCAGGATGGTGCCGAGGATAATCCCGCCGACCACGCCCAGCGCCATCAGCTTGAGGGTCATCAGCATGCCGTTCCACAGGCCGGGAATGGCCGGGACGATGCCTGAGAAATCGAATTCCATTATTTGCCCCCCACGGAGATCAGGCCGGGCACTGCGACTTTCTTCTCGACCAGGCGCATCAGCAACATCAGGCTCATGTTCAGGGTGAAGTAGATCAGCGTGGCCAGGGTGAAGGCTTCAAACAGGTTGGCCGAGAACTCGGCGGTCTGCTTGGTCTGCGCCAGCAGCTCCATCAGGCCGATCAGCGAGGCCACGGAGGAGTTCTTGAAGACGTTGAGGAATTCCGAGGTCAGCGGCGGAATGATGATCCGGTAGGCCTGGGGCAGCAGCACGTTCCAGTAGATTTGCGGCAGCGAAAAGCCCATGGCGCGGGCTGCCGATTCCTGGCCGCGCGGCAGCGCCTGGATACCGGTACGCACTTGTTCGCAGACCCGGGCGGCGGTGAACAGGCCCAGGCACACGACGACGCTCAGGTAAGCCGAGGTGGTCGGGTTGAGGTCCTGCTTGTACCACTCCTGGAGGTTCTCCGGCAGCAGGTCGGGCACCAGGAAGTACCACATGAACAGCTGCACCAGCAGCGGCACGTTACGGAAGATTTCCACGTAGACCGTGGCGATGCCCGACACCAGGCGGTTCGGCACGGTACGCATGACGCCCAGGATCGAGCCGAGCGCCAGCGCGACGATCCAGGCCACCACGGCGATGGCGATGGTCCAGCCCAAGCCCGAGATGAACCAGTCGAGATAGGTCTCGCTGCCCACGCCGGTGGACTTGAAGAACACGCTCCAGTCCCAGTTGTAATTCATTAGGGTCTCCCCCTGATCGATCGATGTACAAGCACCCGCTTGGGGAAATCCATTCCCGCCCGGATGACAGCCAGGCACACGCGATCGGCTCGACAACCACCGGTTCGAGTGTTTCCAAAAAATGCCAGCAGGTAGTGACAGACTCCCGAAAGGGCCGAGCCCTTTCAGGAGATAAGGTTAGTCAGGAATCAGGACTTTTTGTCGTCAGCCGCTTTGTCGGTCGGATTGGCGATCAGGGCCTTGAGCTCGTCGCTCATCGGGAACATCAGGTTCAGGCCTTTTGGCGGAATCGGCGACTGGAACCATTTGTCGTAGATCTTGTTGATCTCGCCCGACTTGTAGGTGGCGACGATGGCGTCGTCCACGGCTTTCTTGAACGGGGCATCGTCCTTGCGCACCATGCAGCCGTAGATTTCGTAGGACTGCGGGGTACCGGTCACGGCCCAGTTGCTCGGCGTGCGAGCCTTGGCCATTTCACCGGCCAGCAGCGCGTCGTCCATCATGAAGGCAACGGCGCGGCCGCCTTCGAGCATCTGGAAGGATTCGCCGTGGTCCTTGGCCGAGATCACGTTCATGCCCATCTGCTTGTCGGCGTTCATCGCCTTGAGGATGCGCTCGGACGTGGTGCCGGCGGTGGTCACGACGTTCTTGCCCTTGAGGTCGGCGAAGTCCTTGTAGATGGAGTCTTTCTTCGACAGCAGGCGGGTGCCGATCTCGAAGATGCCCACGGAGAAGTCGACCTGTTGCTGGCGCTCGACGTTGTTGGTGGTGGAACCGCACTCGACGTCCACGGTGCCGTTCTGCACCAGCGGGATACGGGTCTGGGAGGTGACCAGGTTGTATTTGACCTTGAGGTCCGGCATGTCGAGGTCTTTTTTCAGGGCTTCGACGATTTTCAGCTGGATATCGTGGGAGTAGCCGACTGGAACGCCGGATGCATCCGCGATGTAGGAGAACGGGATGGAAGCGTCGCGATGTCCGAGGGTGATGGTGCCGGACTCTTTGATTTTCTTCAGCGTGCCGGTGAGTTCGGCGGCAACGACTGGAGTGCTAATCAGAGCAGCAGCAATGGCTGCGCCCAACAGATGGGGAACGATGCGCATCAATATTTCCTCGACATTTGTTTTTTTTATGAAGCCAGTTCGACGGCTCTTTTATACAGCGAATGCCTTGACGGCTCCTGATGGGTGTTGGCGCATCAGGCATTCGTCGAAGAGTGTAGAGCATGAGTCGTGCCAGGCCAGCTGATCCGCATCAATGCCTTGATTTGAAAGGTTATTAAATATTTATGGCGGATATTTCCGGCGCGTTTCATCCGGTTATCCGAATCGACCCGAAAGTCGCGTTCGGAAAACCGAATGCAGGCTTGGCCCCTGTAGGAGCGAGCTTGCTCGCGATGGTCGTCAACGATAACGCGGGCATCCTGGATAACGCCTTGTCCCTGGGTTCTTCGCGAGCACGCTCGCTCCTACAAGAAATGCTCCGGGCATGAAAAAGCCCCCGGGCCTTGCGGCGCGGGGGCTTCTTTATAGGAAGGGCAATCAGGCGGCTTCGATCTTCGCCCGGTTCTGCTCGACCTTGTGCAGGTAGTGCTGCAGCTTTTCCTGTTCGGCCGCGGTGGTGAACAGCCCCAGCTTGCTGCGCCGCCACAGGACGTCCTGGGCGTTGATCGCCCATTCCTCGCTGCACAGGTAATCGACTTCGCGGGTATAGAGGCCGCCACCCAGGTGTTCGCCCATGTCGTCCAGGCCCTGTACGCCTTCCAGCAGGCGCCAGGTACGGCTGCCGTAGCTGGTGGCCCAACGGCGGGCGATTTCGCTGGGCACCCAGTCGAACTTCTGGCGGATCGCCTCGGCCAGCGCCTGCGGCGTGCTCATGTCTTCGCCGCCGGGCAGGGTCGAGTGGGCGGTCCAGCTTGGCTTGATGTCCTTGAAGAACGGCGTCAGTTGGGCCATGGCCGACTCGGCCAGCTTGCGGTAGGTGGTCAACTTGCCGCCGAACACCGACAGCAGCGGCGCTTCGTCGGCGTTACCGGACAGCGCCAGGGTGTAGTCGCGGGTCACGGCCGAGGGGTTGTCGGACTCGTCGTTGCACAGCGGACGCACGCCGGAATAGGTGTGGACGATGTCCTGGCGGCTCAGCTGCTTCTTGAAGTGGGCATTGACCACTTTCAGGATGTAGTCGGTTTCGCCTTCGGTAATCGCCACTTTCGCCGGATCGCCGGTGTATTCGCGGTCGGTGGTGCCGATCAGGGTGAAATGGTTCAGGTACGGGATGGTGAAGACGATGCGCTGGTCTTCGTTCTGCAGGATGTGCGCATGTTCGCCTTCGTACAACTTCGGCACGATCAGGTGGCTGCCCTGGATCAGACGGATACCGTACGGCGAATCCAGCTTCAGATCGTCCTTGATGAATTTGGCGACCCACGGGCCGGCGGCGTTCACCAGGGCCTTGGCCTGGATCGAGAACAGGCTGCCGTCGGCGCGTTCCAGGTGCAGGTGCCACAGGCCCTTGCTGCGTCGGGCGCTGACGCAGCGGGTCTGGGTGTGCACATGGGCGCCTTTCTCCCGGGCGGCCATGGCGTTCAGTACCACCAGGCGGGCATCGTCGACCCAGCAATCGGAATACTCGAAGCCTTTGCTGATCTCGGCTTTCAACGGGCTGTCGGCGCCGAATTTAAGACTCTTGGAGCCGGCGAGTTTTTCCCGCTTGCCCAGGTGGTCGTAAAGGAACAGGCCGGCACGGATCATCCACGCCGGGCGCAGGTGCGGGCGGTGCGGCAGGACGAAACGCATGGGCTTGACGATATGCGGGGCCTTGGCCAGCAGCACTTCGCGCTCGGCCAGGGCTTCGCGTACCAGGCGGAATTCGTAATGTTCGAGGTAGCGCAGGCCGCCGTGGATCAGCTTGCTGCTGGCCGAGGACGTATGGCTGGCCAGGTCGTCTTTTTCGCAAAGGAACACCGATAGGCCACGCCCGGCTGCATCGGCGGCGATGCCGACGCCATTGATCCCACCGCCGATCACGGCAATGTCATAAATCTCGGCGAGCGGGGGCACAGGCAAGGTGGAAGTGGGCATCGGCGGGCCTCGTGTTCTTTTGATATTTGAAATCGAACATGAATGTTCATTTGCGAAAATGGTAGCGCAGAAACAAGCCGACAGCCAGTCGACTTCGATTGAAAAAACTCATTGAAGGGCGGGGAAAGGAAAATTTACGAACATTGTCGGACGTAAGGTAGCGAAGCCTTGCGCATAAGGCCTGCCGCAGGGAATACCTGTAGCCGCTGCCGAAGGCTGCGCAAGGTCCGAAGGACCTCGGCGGATTCAGAACCTATGCGCCCCTTCGGGTCGTACGCAGCCTGTGGCAGTGGCTACAGGGGGGAGGGGCTAAACGACTTCCAGGCGAATCTTGTGCTGGCTCAGCAGCTGCGTCAGTGCCGGGACCGGCTGCTGGTCGGTCACCAGGCAGTCGATCAGGCTGATGGGGCCGAGACGGATCATGGCGTTGCGCCCGAATTTGCTGGAGTCGGCGGCCAGGATCACCTGCCGGGCATTGGCGATGATCGCCTGGGAAACCCGTACTTCCTGGTAGTCGAAGTCCAGCAGGCTACCGTCTTCGTCGATGCCGCTGATGCCGACCAGGGCGAAGTCGACCTTGAACTGGTTGATGAAGTCGACGCTGGCCTGGCCGACCACGCCACCGTCGCGGCGCACGTTGCCGCCGGTCAGCAGCACGTCGAAATCGTCCTTGGCGCTGAGCATCGAGGCTACATGCAGGTTGTTGGTGATGATCTTCAGATGGCTGTGGTTGAGCAGCGCCCGCGCAATGGATTCGGTGGTGGTACCGATATTGATGAACAGCGAGGCGTGATCGGGAATCTGCGCGGCGATGGCTTCGCCGATGCGTTGTTTCTCATCGCGCATCTGGTCGGCGCGCATGGCGTAGGCGGTGTTTTCGACGCTGGAGTCGTAGGCTGCGCCGCCATGGTAGCGACGCAGCAGGTTCGCTTCCGCCAACTGGTTGATATCGCGGCGAATGGTCTGCGGGGTAACGACGAACAGCTGGGCCATTTCCTCGATGCTGACATAGCCGCGTTCACGGACCAGTTCGAGGATTTGCTGCTGACGGGGAGGCAGATTCATGGGGCTTCCTTTGGGCTGCCGTGCAAAATTTGCCCATGATGCCGTACGAATCTGCTCCCTACCAGTTACAAACCGATACGAATCCGCGACTTGGCTTATTCAGCGCCTTCGTGCGGTTCCCAGTCGCGGGTGCGGCTGACGGCTTTTTTCCAGCCGGCGTAGAGTTTTTCCTTCTCGGCTTCGCCCAGTTGCGGCTCGAACTCGCGTTCGATCAGCGCCTTGCCGCGCAGTTCCTCCAGGCTGCCCCAGAAACCGCAGGCCAGGCCGGCCAGGTAGGCCGCGCCCAGCGCCGTGGTTTCGCGCATTTGCGGGCGTTCGACCTGGGTGCCGAGGATATCGGCCTGGAACTGCATGAGGAAGTTGTTGGCGACCGCGCCGCCATCCACGCGCAGGGCCTTGAGGCGTTCGCCCGAATCCTGCTGCATGGCGTCGAGGACGTCGCGGGTCTGGTAGGCGATCGACTCCAGCGCGGCGCGGATGATGTGGTCCACGCGCACGCCGCGGGTCAGGCCGAACAGCGCGCCACGGGCGTAAGGGTCCCAGTAGGGCGCGCCCAGGCCGGTGAAGGCCGGGACCAGGTACACGCCGTTGCTGTCCTTGACCTTGCCGGCGAAGTATTCGGTGTCGTGGGCGTCGTTGATGATTTTCAGCTCGTCGCGCAGCCACTGCACGGTGGAGCCGCCGTTGAACACCGCGCCTTCCAGGGCGTAGGCCACTTCGCCGCGCGGGCCGCAGGCGATGGTGGTGAGCATGCCGTGCTTGGACTTGACCGCCTTGTCACCGGTGTTCATCAGCAGGAAGCAGCCGGTGCCGTAGGTGTTTTTCGCCTGGCCCGGCTCGACGCACATCTGGCCGAACAGCGCGGCCTGCTGGTCGCCGGCGATGCCGCCGATGGCGATACCGCTCTTGGTGCGGCCGTAGATCTCCGAGGACGACTTCACCTCCGGGAGCATTTCCCGCGGGATATCCAGCACCTCGAGCATCTTCGCGTCCCACTCCAGGGTGTGGATGTTGAAGAGCATGGTGCGCGAGGCGTTGGTGTAGTCGGTGACGTGGGTCTTGCCGCCGGTGAATTTCCAAATCAGCCAGCTGTCGACGGTGCCGAACAGCAGTTCGCCGTTGCGCGCGCGCTCGCGGCTGCCTTCGACGTTATCGAGGATCCACTTCAGCTTGGTGCCGGAGAAGTACGGGTCGGTGACCAGGCCGGTGGTGTCGCGGATGTACTCTTCCAGGCCGTCGCGCTTGAGCTGCTGGCAGATCTCGGTGCTGCGGCGGCACTGCCAGACGATGGCGTTATAGATCGGCCGGCCGGTGGTCTTGTCCCAGACCACGGTGGTTTCGCGCTGGTTGGTGATGCCGATGGCGGCGACCTGGTCATGGTGCAGGCCGGCTTGTGCCAGGGCCTCGACCATCACTGCGCTCTGGGTGGCGAAGATTTCCATCGGGTCGTGCTCGACCCAGCCGGCTTGCGGGTAATGCTGGGCGAATTCACGCTGGGCGGTGCACACGACATTGGCGTCGCGGTCGAAAATGATCGCGCGCGAGCTGGTCGTACCCTGATCGAGGGCAATGATGTAGTTCTTATTCTGAAGGTCGGTCATGTCGATTGCCTTGGACGAAAATAAGGAAGTGGGCAGGGGCGCGGGGTCGGGATTGGGCAGGACCTCGCGCCGCCGGGTTCAAGAAGTTCTTACTTTGCCGTCAATGGCTTGTTCGGTATCCGTGGTAGCAGGGGCGGCGCTGGGCAGGTGGCGGGCAATCAGCCCGCGATAGGCCACGGCGCCGAGGCAGGCACCGATGATCGGCGCAAAAATCGGCACTAGGAAGTACGGAATATCGCGGCCGCCAGTAAAGGAAATCTCGCCCCAGCCCATGAAGAATGTCATCAGTTTAGGGCCAAAATCCCGCGCCGGGTTCATCGCGAAGCCCGTCAGTGGGCCCATGGCGCTGCCGATCACGGCAATCAGCAGACCGATCAGCAGCGGCGCCATAGGGCCGCGCGGCAAACCGTTGTTGTCGTCGGTCAGCGACATGATCACGCCCATCAGGATCGCGGTGATCACTACTTCGACCAGGAACGCCTGGGCCGTGGACAGCGCCGGGTTCGGGTAAGTGGAAAACACCGACGCCAGTTCAAGGCTGGCCTGGGAGCCGCGGACCATCTGGTGGGCTTGTTCGTAATCGAAGAACAGGTTGCTGTAGAGGGTGTAGACCAGCAGCGCCGCGCAAAAGGCGCCGGCGATCTGGGCGAGGATGTAGAACGGCAGTTTGCGCTTCTCGAAGTCGGTGAAGATGCACAACGCGATGCTGACCGCGGGGTTGAGGTGCGCGCCGGAAACGCCGGCGGTGAGGTAGATCGCCATGCTCACGCCGATCCCCCAGATGATGCTGATTTCCCACAGGCCAAAGCTGGCGCCCGCGACCTTGAGCGCGGCGACGCAACCGGTGCCGAAGAAGATCAACAGGGCTGTACCCAGGAACTCGGCCATGCATTGGCCGGAAAGCGACGGTTGTTGTAACGCAGTTGTCATGGAAACCTCGGTTTTTGTTGTTGTCTGGCGCCGGCCTTGCAGGCTCTGGGCGCGAATTTCACCGGTGGCAGGATCCCCATCCTGGGTCGCGGCTTACTGCTGGGTACGGCATTGGATACGGCGCATGATATTCGCAAACGAAAAAATATAGACAAGAAAGATTGCTGTCAAAGGTCGAAAGTGAACCATTGGTCACTTTATAACTATCAGTTGTGTGAATGATCTTGCGGAGAGCCCGGCGGTTTTTCGACAAAGGCACGGCCGGCCTGGTGTTTGCCGCTATAGAGGCTGGGGCATGGGGGCTGGAATAGAGCCTTTTGCCGGTGGATATCCTAGAATCGCCGGCACGGTCCCTATTCGTTTCCTGCCTATGGAGTTGCCATGACCCCTGCACTGGATCTGCTGAAGAAAGTTCGCGCCGAACATCGGGTGCACAGTTATGAACACGACCCCAAGGCTGCTTCCTATGGTCTGGAGGCAGCGGAAAAGCTCGGCCTAGATCCTGCGCAGGTGTTCAAGACGCTGTTGGCCAGCAGTGAAAAGGGCGAGTTGCTGGTGGCGGTGGTGCCGGTCGTCGGAAGCCTCGATCTCAAGGCCCTGGCCCACGCGGCCGGGGTGAAAAAAGCCGAGATGGCCGACCCGGCCGCGGCGCAACGGGCCACCGGTTATCTGTTGGGCGGGATCAGTCCGCTGGGGCAGAAGAAGCGTTTGCGGACCTTTATCGACAACAGCGCGCAACCCTTTGCCAGCGTCTTCGTCAGTGCCGGTCGGCGGGGGCTGGAGGTCGAGCTTTCTGCTGCTGTATTGGCCGAGCACACCCAGGCGACATTCGCCGATATCGGCCGCGACTGATCAGGCCTGCGCTGGCGGGGAGACTGAGCGGGTGCGGGAGCCGGCGTGCCGGCTCCCGTGGGGGTCAAGGGGCGCTGCTGTAGCGGCGAACGCCCGATTCGGCCTGTGGCAACTGCGCGGCGGTGCTGCCGGATGCCTGGAACAAGACCAGGTGTTCGGCGGCTACGCGGATGCCCACGTCGCTGCCCACCTGATGATCGGCATGGCTCGGGAAGATCGATTCCAGCTGGCTGCCGGTTGGCAGTTGCAGGCGGTACAGGGTCGAGGCGCCCTGGAAACTCTTGCCGACGATCCGTGCCTTGAGCGCGCTGTCCGGCGCATAGACGATGTCGTCAGGCCGTAGTAGTACATCCACCGCGCCGCCAGCCGGCCAGGTGTAGGCCCGGTTGCCGCGCAATACGCCCAGTTCGGTCTGCACCGATTCCGGGGTGTCCAGTTGGCCGCGGATGAAATAGCCCTGGCCGATAAAGCTCGCCACGAACGGCGTCAACGGTTCGTGATAGAGGTTGTACGGCGTGTCCCATTGCTCCAGTCGACCTTCCTTGAACACCCCGACATGGTCGCTGACGGCGAAGGCTTCTTCCTGGTCGTGAGTCACCAGGATCGCGCTGGTGCCGCGGGCCTTGAGAATGTCGCGCACCTCGTGGCTGAGCTTGCGACGCAGCTCGCCGTCGAGGTTGGAGAACGGTTCGTCGAGCAGCAGCAACTGCGGCTCCGGCGCCAGCGCGCGGGCCAGGGCGACGCGCTGTTGCTGGCCGCCGGACAGCTCGTGGGGGAAACGCTTGCCGAGGTTCTTCAGGTTGACCAGTTCCAGCAGCTCCTCGACCACCCGGTTTTTCTGCGGATGCTTGCGGATGCCGAAGGCAATGTTGTCCGCCACGCTCAGGTGCGGGAACAGCGCGTAGTCCTGGAATACCATGCCGATCCGCCGGCGCTCGGGCGCCAGGGTGAAACCGGCGCTGGAAATGGTTTCGCCGGCTAGCTGGATTTCGCCTTCGTGCACCGGCTCGAAACCGGCGATCGCCCGCAGGGTGGTGGTCTTGCCGCAGCCGGAGGAGCCGAGCAGGCAGCCGATGTCGCCCGCGTTGAGGTGCAGGTTGAGGTTCTGCACGACGCGTTGGTCCTGGTAGCCGCAGGCGAGATTGCGCAGGTTAAGCAGTAATGGTTGGCTCATGCGTGGTGGTACGCCGGCTCGACGAGAAACTCGAGCAGGGCCTTTTGTGCGTGGAGACGGTTTTCTGCCTGGTCCCACGCCACGGAGCGCGGGTCGTCCAGCAGGTCGAGGCTGATTTCTTCGCCGCGGTGAGCGGGCAGGCAGTGCATGAACAGCACCTCCTCAGCGGCCAGATCGAGCAGCGCACGATTGACCTGGAACGGCGCGAACAGCTTCAGGCGCTCGGCGGTTTCTTCTTCCTGGCCCATGGAGGTCCAGACGTCGGTGCTCACCAGGTGGGCGCCGATGACCGCGTCTTGCGGAGTGCGCACGATGGTCACCCGATCGCCGGCCCGGGCCACGAACTCAGGGTTCGGGTCGTAGCCTTCGGGGCAGGCGATGCGCAGTTGGAAGTCGAACTGGATCGCTGCTTCTATATAGCTGTTGCACATGTTGTTGCCGTCGCCGATCCAGGCCACGGTCTTGCCCTGGATCGAACCGCGGTGTTCGAGGAAGGTTTGCATGTCGGCCAGCAATTGGCAGGGATGCAGGTCGTCGGACAGGCCGTTGATCACCGGTACGCGGGAGTTGGCCGCGAACTCGGTCAGGGTGCGGTGGGCAAAGGTACGGATCATCACCGCGTCGAGCATGCGCGACATGACGATGGCGCAGTCGCTGATCGGCTCGCCGCGACCCAGTTGGGTATCGCGCGGGGACAGGAAGATTGCCTGGCCGCCGAGCTGGATCATGCCGGCTTCGAAAGACAGGCGGGTACGGGTAGACGACTTCTCGAAAATCATCCCGAGAACGCGGTTTTTCAGGGGCTCGAAGAGTACGCCGCGGTTACGCAGGTCCTTCAGCTCGATGCCTCGACGAATCACGCTGACCAGCTCTTCGGGCGTGCAATCCATCAGGGAGAGAAAGTGCCTTGCGCTCATCATTAACTACCTTTTTGCAACAGACCGCAGATACTCAAAGCCTTGTCTTATCGAGAAACGGGCGAGACCTGCGGCGAAAGCCGCACGGGGCGACGAAATAGGGGAAGGCGCGATCTTATAATTAAATGTCGCGTCTTACCAATAGGGGGCTTGGTTTCTAGGTTTTCATCCTGTTTCGGCGATGACGATTTACGTCGGAGTTGCTCCGTCGGGAAGCGCTCGCAGAGCCTCTTTGTACACTGCGCCTCGCCCGCTTTGCAACGAACCCGGGTGGGCATGCCGTTATCAGGCATATGGCTGGCGCGAGCTGGATTTTCCCGGTGCCGGCTGTTGGTTACCTTAGGGCGATCGGCAATGTACAGGTTGCGCTGGCGCGCCTGCGGCCAGGCAGGTCGCTCGGGGGCTCGGTGGGAAATATTTCCTCGGGCAAAGGGCTGAGGTTATAAAGGGCGCACCGGCAACAGGGAAGTGCTTGGAATGGAATCGAAAGAGCAGCAACTACAGAAACTGCTGGGGTTGACGACACGAACCCTGACTGACTTGACGGCATCGATCACCTCGATGTCCTTCGAGCTGTTGCGCAGCGAAGACAGCGTCACCCGCAATGCCGCGCGCCAGATGATCGACCGCATGATGACCATCAGCGGCACGCTGGACGAACACTGGCGGTTGCTGGCCGAATTCAGCGGTGTGCAAGCCGGCGAGGCGCCGGTGGAGGGCGTGACCTCGATTGCCCGGCAGGACGATCCCCCCAGGCTGCCCTCCAACTGAGCCATCGGCAGGCCTGATGCTGGCCGATTCACAAGACGAACGTCTCTGGCGCCGGCGCCGGTCTGGCACCATAGTTTTGTTCCCGCGGCCTGACGCTGGCCGCCCAGAACAAAACAGAGACTGGCCATGACCAAGACTCTCCACCACCGTGCCTGCCACCTGTGTGAAGCCATTTGCGGCTTGACCATCGAAACCACCGAAGTCGAGGGCGCCGGCCTGCAGATCAGCTCGATCAAGGGCGATGCGCAGGACAGTTTCAGCCGCGGCCATATCTGCCCCAAGGCGGTGGCGCTGCAAGACATCCAGAACGACCCGGACCGGCTGCGCCAGCCCATGCTCAGGGTCGGCAGCGAATGGCAGGCAATCGAATGGGACGAGGCTTTCAAGCTCGTGGCCGAACGCCTGGCGGCGATCCAGGAGCGCCACGGTCACAATGCGGTGGCGGTCTATCAGGGCAACCCCAGCGTGCACAATTATGGGTTGATGACCCATAGCAACTATTTCCTCGGCCTGCTGCAGACCCGCAACCGCTTTTCCGCGACCTCGGTGGATCAGTTGCCGCAACACCTGAGCAGCTACCTGATGTACGGCCATGGGCTGCTGCTGCCGATCCCGGATATCGATCACACCGATTTCATGCTGATCCTGGGGGGCAACCCGTTGGCGTCCAACGGCAGCATCATGACGGTGCCAGACGTGGAGAAACGCCTGAAAGCCATCCAGGCCCGCGGCGGCAAAGTGGTGGTGGTCGACCCTCGGCGCAGCGAGACGGCGGCCATGGCCGACCAGCATGTGTTCGTGCGCCCGGGAGGCGATGTCGCGCTGCTGTTCGGCATGCTGCATACGATCTTCGAGGAAGGGGCGATGCGCGACAGCCATCTGCCGGTGGATGGCCTGGATGCGGTGCGTCAGGCCGTTTCCGGTTTCAGCGCCGACGCGATGAGCCCTTTGTGTTCGGTGCCGGCGTCGCAGATCCGCCAGTTGGCGCGTGACTTCGCCGCGGCGGACAAGGCTGTGTGTTATGGCCGCATGGGGTTTCCACCCAGTCGTTCGGGACCCTCTGTCACTGGCTGGTGCAACTGCTCAACCTGGTCACCGGCAACCTGGATCGGGTCGGCGGTGCGCTTTGTACCGAGCCGGCGGTGGATCTGGTGGCGGCGACGTCGGGCGGGCATTTCAATGTCTGGCAAAGCCGGGTTTCCGGACGCCCCGAATATGGCGGCGAACTGCCGGTGTCGGCCCTGGCCGAAGAGATGCTGACTGAAGGGGAGGGGCAGGTGCGGGCCTTGGTCACCGTGGCGGGCAACCCGGTGCTGTCCACGCCCAACGGGCGGCAATTGGAACAGGCGCTGGATGGCCTGGAGTTCATGGTCAGCATCGATCTGTACATCAACGAGACCACCCGCTATGCGGATCTGATCCTGCCGTCGACCTCAGCGCTGGAGAACGATCACTACGACACCACCTTCAATATGTTCGCGGTGCGCAATGTCAGCCGGTTCAACCGGGCGATCTTGCCCAAGCCGGAAGGCGCGCTGCATGACTGGGAAATTTTCGTCGGCCTGGCCAGGGCCTTCGCCGAGTGCACTGGCAAGGAACTCAAACCGACGGTAGCGCCGGCGCAGATGATCGACAGAGGGCTGCGGGCGGGGTCGTATGGCGAGGCGTCCGCGCTCAAACTGTCTGTGGCAACGTTGGCCGACCATCCTCATGGGATCGATTTGGGGCCGCTCAGGCCTAATCTGGCGGCGCGCCTGAAAACCGAGAACCGCCGGGTGCAGGCCGCTCCCGCGGCGATCATGGCTGACCTCGAGCGTTTTGCCGCGTTGCAGGCGCCAGCGGCCGGTGAGCTGGTGATGATCGGCCGGCGCCATGTACGCAGCAATAACTCCTGGATGCACAACTATCATCGGTTGGTGAAGGGCAAGCCACGGCACCAGTTGCTGATGCATCCCGATGATCTGAGCCAACGTGGGTTGAGCGACGGGCAGCGGGTGCGGGTCAGCTCGCGGGTCGGGGCGATCGAGGTGGAAGTCCTGGCCAGCAGCGAGATGATGCCCGGCGTGGTCAGCCTGCCCCATGGTTGGGGGCATGGCCGGCCAGGTGTGCAGATGAGCATCGCCACGGCGCAGCCCGGCTCGAGTGCCAACGACCTGACCGATGAGCGTCAGCTGGACGAGCTATCGGGCAATGCCGCGCTCAATGGCGTGCCGGTGAAGGTGGAAGCGGCCTGATGAGTCTGTCGGAGAGGCCGAGCATGGTGCTCGGCTTTCCGTTACAATGCGCCACCGTGTCGACAACAGAGTCGGAAAGTTCAGCCGAGGTGCTCCATGGATATCATCGAAACTATTAAAGAGCAGATTGCCAACAACACCATTCTGCTTTACATGAAAGGCTCGCCGAATGCCCCGCAGTGCGGCTTCTCCGCGAAAGCCGCTCAGGCCGTGATGGGGTGTGGTGAGAAGTTCGCTTACGTGGACATCCTGCAGAACCCGGAAATTCGCGCCAACCTGCCTAAATACGCCAACTGGCCTACTTTCCCGCAGCTGTGGGTAGCCGGTGAACTGGTCGGCGGCAGCGACATCATGGCCGAGATGTTCGCCAATGGTGAGTTGCAGACCCTGATCAAGGACGCTGCCGAAAAGGCTGCTGCCAAGACCGAAGCCTGACTCATCCCCTGTAGGAGCGAGCTTGCTCGCGATGGCGTATTTACCGTCGACGTAATCGTTGATTTTGATAACGCTGATCGCGAGCAAGTTCGCTCCTACGGATTGCGTGGATTTACCCATGCAATAAAAAGCCCCGCCCTCGTAAGAGAGGCGGGGCTTTTTTATGGGAGAGAAAACTCGTAGGGAGTTACTCGTCGCCCATCTGCGATTGCAGGTAGTTCTCGAGACCGACTTTATCGATCAGGCCCAGTTGGGTTTCCAGCCAGTCGATATGTTCTTCTTCCGACTCCAGGATGTCTTCCAGCAGTTCGCGGCTACCGAAGTCGCCGACGGATTCGCAATGGGCGATGGCGGCTTTCAGGTCGGCGTGGCCGGTGCGCTCGATACGCAGGTCGCACTCGAGCATTTCCTTGGTGTGTTCGCCGATATGCAGCTTGCCCAAGTCCTGGACGTTCGGCAGGCCTTCGAGGAAGAGGATGCGCTTGATCAGCTTGTCCGCATGCTTCATCTCGTCGATGGACTCGTGGTATTCGTGCTTGCCCAGCTTGTTCAGGCCCCAATCTTCGTACATGCGTGCATGCAGGAAGTACTGATTGATCGCGACCAGCTCATTGGCAAGGATCTTGTTGAGATGCTGGATGACTGTGATGTCGCCTTTCATGATGGGGTCCTGCCCTGTAAATAGCGGTGTATAGGGCAGAGTCTGAGCCGCGCAATGATTAGTGTCAAACCTAAGTTATTGAATAATATATGAAAATTAATCGGAATAAGAATGTTTGTGTTCCGCGTTTTGACGCTAAGCGCTTGAATTACAGACATAAAAAAGCCGGACATGAAGTCCGGCTGTTTTAAATGGCGTTAATTACGCAACATTAAATTCTACTGGGTAAGGAATTGCTGGCTGGCTGTTTTGCAGATCGGCGAGGGTTTCGCGTACCACCTGCTTGGCCAGGCAGGCACATTTTCCACATTGACTGGCAACGCCGGTGGCTTGGCGTACTTCACGATAGCTGCAGCAACCGTCATAGATTGCATCGCGGATTTGTCCGTCGGTGACGCCAGTGCAGAGGCAGACATACATAAGGTGAGAACCGTCGCTGTGGTTATGGCTCAATGCGATGGATCTTAATGTTAACGAGAATGATTGTCAAAGTGGTTTCCCGAGGCTTTATGTCGGGCTCGTGTCTGGCTGACGAACGGTTTTTCTATCCGGTTAACCGCGGCTTCGAGAGAGGCGGCTTTTTCAGGACGATGGCCGGCGGGATGGAAAAACCACTAAGGACAGCTGAAAAACACGGTGTATGATGGCCGGTCCTTATGAAGCGGGATCGAGTCATAGCGCTGTCGCTTAGCGGCGTCACACTGGGCTGGATCTCATTCTTCTTTCGATCACACCAGGAGATATCCAATGAGCGTACTCGTAGGCAAACAAGCCCCTGACTTCACCGTTCCGGCCGTTCTCGGCAATGGCGAAATCGTCGACAGCTTCACCCTGTCCTCGGCCATCAAAGGCAAATACGGCCTGGTGTTCTTCTACCCACTGGACTTCACCTTCGTGTGCCCGTCCGAGCTGATCGCTCTGGACCACCGCATGGCTGACTTCAAGGCACGTAACGTTGAAGTGATTGCTGTGTCCATCGACTCGCACTTCACTCACAACGCCTGGCGTAACACCCCGATCAATGCCGGCGGCATCGGTCAGGTCCAGTACATCATGGCTGCCGACATGAAGCACGACATCGCCAAGGCCTACGATGTTGAGTCCGAAGGCGGCGTGGCTTTCCGTGGCGCGTTCCTGATCGACGACAAAGGCGTCGTGCGTTCGCAGATCGTCAACGACCTGCCGCTGGGTCGCAACATGGAAGAGCTGATCCGTCTGGTCGACGCTCTGCAATTCCACGAAGAGCACGGCGAAGTCTGCCCAGCCAACTGGAAGAAAGGCGACAAGGGCATGACCGCTTCGCCAGAAGGCGTTGCTGCTTACCTGAGCGAGAACGCCGGCAAGCTGTAAGCCGCGCTTCACGTATAAAAAAACCGGCCTTTGGCCGGTTTTTTTATGCACGGGTCGAACGGCGACGACATCAGTCGTTGAAGTCTTCCCAGCCACCCATTTCCTTCCAGCGATTGACGATGCCGCAGAACAGGTCGGCAGTCTTCTCGGTGTCGTAGCGAGCCGAATGCGCCTCGCGGCCATCGAAGTCGATGTCGGCTGCCTGGCACGCCTTGGCCAGCACGGTTTGACCGTAAGCCAGGCCGGCGAGCGTCGCGGTGTCGAAGCTGGAGAACGGATGAAACGGGTTGCGCTTCATGTCCATCCGCGCGACGGCGGCGTTGAGGAACCCCAGGTCGAAGCTGCTGTTATGCCCGACTAGGATCGCCCGCTTGCAGCCGTTGGCCTTGAGGGCCTTGCGCACGCTGCGGAAGATATCGTTCAGGGCGGTTTCCTCGCTGACCGCCATGCGCAATGGATGGTCGAGCTTGATCCCGGTGAATTCCAGCGCCGCGGCTTCGATGTTGGCGCCCTCGAAAGGCTCCACGCGGAAGAACAGGGTGTGCTCGGGGAACACGAAACCTTTTTCGTCCATGCCAATGATGGTCGCGGCGATTTCCAGCAAAGCGTCGGTAGCCGAGTTGAAACCGCCGGTCTCAACGTCGACGACTACCGGCAGGTAACCGCGAAAGCGTGCCGCCATTGGATGACGCGAGCCGCCGCCGTGACCTTCCTGTTCGTCGTCGAAATGCTCTTCACTCACGCGTGTTCCTCCAGCAGGCGCCAGCGCAGTTTTTCACCGGCGCGCAGCGGGATAACGGTCAGCTCGCCGAACGGCAGGCTGGCAGGGGCGGTCCATTCTTCGCGGACCAGGGTGATGCGATCGGTGTTGGGGGCAAGCCATAGAAGCGCGGGCCGTTGAGGCTGGCGAAGGCTTCCAGCTTGTCCAGCGCGTTGCGCTGCTCGAAGGCTTCGGCATACAACTCGATCGCGGCATAGGCGGTGTAGCAGCCGGCGCAACCGCAGGCGGCTTCCTTGGCATGCTGGGCGTGGGGCGCGGAGTCGGTTCCGAGGAAGAACTTCTGGCTGCCGCTCGTGGCGGCATCGAGCAGGGCTTCCTGGTGCACGTTGCGCTTGAGAATCGGCAGGCAATAGAAGTGCGGACGAATCCCGCCGACCAGCATGTGGTTACGGTTGTACAGCAGGTGATGGGCGGTGATGGTCGCGCCGACGTTGGCCGAAGCCTCGTTGACGAACTGCACGGCTTCACGGGTGGTGATGTGCTCGAACACCACTTTGAGCGTTGGAAAGCGCTCGACGACGCGGCGCATGTGCTCGTCGATGAACAGTTTCTCGCGTCGAACACATCGACCTCGCCATGGGTCACTTCGCCGTGGATCAGCAGTGGCAGGCCGACTTCGGCCATGGCTTCCAGCGCCGGGAAGATCTTGTCGATGCTGGTGACGCCCGAGTCCGAGTTGGTGGTCGCGCCGGCCGGATAGAGCTTGGCGGCATGGACGAAACCACTGGCCTTGGCCGCGCGAACTTCTTCGGGCTGGGTGCGATCGGTCAGGTAGAGCACCATCAACGGTTCGAAGCGGCTGCCGGCCGGCCGTGCAGCGAGGATGCGCTGGCGATAGGCGTCGGCTTCAGCGGCGTTGCGCACCGGAGGTACCAGGTTAGGCATGATGATGGCGCGGCCAAAGGTGCGCGCGACATCCGCGACAGTATTGGTCAACACGGCACCATCGCGAAGATGAATATGCCAGTCGTCGGGACGCAGCAGGGTCAGGCGGTCGGACATTGGGGGTTCCAGGCGGGTCAAACTCCAGGGAATGCTACCGGAAAAGACTCTTCCAGGCACTCGCTATCAAGTTTTGCGTGAAGCTTCCGATATCCCGAAGGTATGCCGTAAACAGGCATGTCGATTTTCGTGATGTACAAGTCAGTGGAGCCTCCCGTGCGCCAGCGTTATCTAGCCTTGCTCAGTGTGTTTGTCAGTTTTCCTGCGATGGCGCTGACTTTCCAGACCCGTCTGGAGAGCATTGAGTGGACGGTCGAAGGCGACAAGTTCGAGTGCCGTCTGAGCCAGCCGATCACCGACTTCGGCTCCGGAGAATTCGTGCGCCGCGCCGGCGAGCAGGCGACGTTTCGCCTCAAGGCCTACAACCCGATGCTCACGGGCGGCTCGGCGACGCTGCTTGCGGCCGCCGCGCCGTGGCAGCCAGGGCGCGGCGACATCAACCTGGGGTCGGTGCGTCTCGGCAGCGGCGATGTGCTGTTCAACAGTTCGCAACTGCAGGCCGGACGGCTGATCGGTGGGTTGATGGATGGCCGCAGCCCGGTGGTTCGCCACTATTCCCGCGAGGGCG
Source organism: Pseudomonas chlororaphis (assembly GCF_001921865.1). Classification (GTDB taxonomy): domain Bacteria; phylum Pseudomonadota; class Gammaproteobacteria; order Pseudomonadales; family Pseudomonadaceae; genus Aquipseudomonas; species Aquipseudomonas chlororaphis_D. The sequence goes on along the minus strand of NZ_MSCT01000020.1, from coordinate 42,973 downwards.
GGGTGTCCGAGGTGCGTTTGTTGCCGGTCAAGTTCAGCAAGGCGTACGGCGACTATCAAGGGTGTGTCGCCAAGCTGTTGCCGATGAATTTCGATCAGGTCAGGCAATCCGAAGTGGGTTTTCCAGGCGGCGGTATCGACCTGGATGCCAAGGCTAAGGCCAAGCTGCAAGTGATGGTCGAGTTCCTCAAGGCCGATCCGACGGTCAATCACATCCAGCTCGATGGTCACTCGGACAACAGCGGTAACCGCTTGACCAACCGTGACCTGTCACGGCGCCGGGCGCTGGCGGTGATGGAGTTCTTCAAGGCCAACGGCATTCCCGAGTCGCAGATCGAAATGCGTTTCCACGGCGAGCGCTACCCGTTGGCGGCCAATACCAATGCCGCGAACCGGGCGAAGAATCGCCGGGTCAATGTCCAGTTGGAGCGGGTTCCCGTTCCTGAAAAACCGGCCCCGCAAGCCACGACCCCCGCCAGCGCCGCAACGACTTCCTGAAACGGCTGTCGTCGCGGGCTCGACATAATCTGTCGCTTCGTCGTCATAAGCTGTCGCCCCTCTGTAAATTATCCGCGTTGATCGGTAGACTTGACGGCTTTCCGTAGAACCCCGTGGAGTGATGGCATGGCGGACGTAAACAAGGTCGTTCTGGCGTATTCCGGCGGCCTGGACACTTCGGTGATCCTCAAGTGGCTGCAGGATACTTATAACTGTGAAGTGGTGACGTTCACCGCTGACCTGGGTCAGGGCGAAGAGGTCGAACCTGCACGTGCCAAGGCGCAAGCCATGGGCGTGAAAGAGATCTATATCGACGATTTGCGCGAAGAGTTCGTTCGCGATTTCGTCTTCCCGATGTTCCGCGCCAACACCGTCTATGAAGGTGAGTACCTGCTGGGTACCTCCATCGCTCGTCCGCTGATTGCCAAGCGCCTGATCGAAATCGCCAACGAAACCGGCGCCGATGCCATTTCCCATGGCGCCACCGGCAAGGGCAACGACCAGGTTCGTTTCGAACTGGGTGCCTATGCCTTGAAGCCGGGCGTGAAAGTGATCGCCCCCTGGCGTGAGTGGGACCTGCTGTCCCGCGAGAAACTGATGGACTACGCCGAGAAGCACGCGATCCCGATCGAGCGCCACGGCAAGAAGAAATCCCCGTACTCCATGGATGCCAACCTGCTGCACATCTCCTATGAAGGCGGCGTGCTGGAGGACACCTGGACCGAGCACGAAGAAGACATGTGGCGCTGGACCGTCTCCCCGGAGAAGGCTCCCGACACCCCGACCTACCTCGAGCTGACCTACCGCAACGGCGATATCGTGGCGATCGACGGCGTCGATATGACCCCGGCCACCGTGTTGGCGACCCTGAACCGCATCGGCGGTGAAAACGGTATCGGCCGCCTGGACATCGTGGAAAACCGCTATGTCGGCATGAAATCCCGCGGCTGCTACGAAACCCCTGGCGGCACCATCATGCTGCGCGCTCACCGGGCGATCGAGTCGATCACCCTGGACCGCGAAGTGGCGCACCTGAAAGACGAGCTAATGCCCAAGTACGCCAGCCTGATCTACACCGGCTACTGGTGGAGCCCTGAGCGTCTGATGCTGCAACAGATGATCGACGCTTCCCAGGTTCACGTGAACGGCGTGGTTCGCCTGAAACTCTACAAGGGCAACGTGATCGTCACCGGTCGCAAGTCCGATGAGTCGTTGTTCGACGCCAACATCGCGACCTTTGAAGAAGACGGCGGCGCCTACAACCAGGCGGACGCGGCTGGCTTCATCAAGCTCAATGCCCTGCGCATGCGTATTGCGGCCAACAAGGGTCGGACATTGTCCTGATGCCTTGAGTCGTTTAAAAGAGCCCCGCCATGAGCGGGGCTTTTTTATGCCTGATGATTAATGAAGTCTTGGGCGTGTCCGAAAAATCGCAACTAAGGTTGTTTGCACGGAAATTTTCTTAAGCGGTCTTGAGCATCTTTCTGCCTGTTATTTTCAATACGAAGTGTAGGAGGTGCAGCGGTTTTTAATATGCCGCGATCGACTTTCAAAATTCCTTGTAGGGCAAATCCGTATTGTTTGTAAGGAACTTCTCCGGGCGCTGCTGGCTCCGGGCGGGGCCATGCCATTGGCCAAATGACTGGGTTATGGTGCTTGCTTTAAAAACCAATAGCGAACTCTGGACTTACCCATGAAGAAAGTTTTGATCGTAGATGATCATCCCGTCACGCGTCTGGCTGTGCGTATGTTGATGGAACGCCACGGCTTTGAAGTTGTTGCTGAGACGGACAATGGCATGGATGCCCTGAAACTGTCTTATGAACATGTTCCGGACATTCTTATTCTTGATATTGGTATCCCCAAACTCGATGGCCTGGAAGTTATCGCCAGACTTGCATCAAAAGCCATGTCGACCAAAGTGTTGGTATTGAGCCTGCAAGTACCGGGTCCTTTCTCCATGCGTTGCATGCAAGCCGGCGCGGCGGGTTATGTCTGCAAGGAACAGGACATTACCGAGTTGATCAGCGCTGTCAGGGCTGTCCTGGCTGGCTACAGTTATTTTCCCAACGAAGCGCTGCATACCCTTCGGTCGAGCCTGGGTATCGCCAGCGAGGAGGGGATGCTGTCTAGTTTGTCCGGTCGGGAACTGATGGTGCTCAAGCAGCTCGCCGGAGGGCAGACCAACAAGGAAATCGCCGAGGGCCTGTGCTTGAGCAGTAAAACGGTGAGCACTTACAAAAGGCGGCTGTTGGGGAAACTCAATGCGCGCTCTCTGGTGGATCTGATCGAGTTTGCCAAGCGCCATCAGCTGGCGTGAGGGGCCCGGGCGCAGGGGTAGCAGATAAGCCTTTGCAAGGCGCCATACCGCTGCGTCGTCGTTGTAGGCTGTTCGCCTGTGTATTGCCCGGTTTGAAGCCTGGCATGAGGAGTGGATTTTCGATGCAACAAAAAAGCCTCCGAGAAAGGAGGCTTTTTTGTTGCTAAAGATCAAAGTCGTAATCGGCCAATTGCTTTTGCAAGCGCCGCTCTTCCAGAAGGTTGTCAATGGTTCGACGTTTGCTCAAGTTGGTTTTGGCCACCTCGACCACAGGCTCCGTCTCTTCTGTTTCAACTGCCACGAAGTCTTCTTCCACATCCAGTTGTTCTTTGCCAGTACTCATAAGGTTAACTCCAGGCTAAGAATGCCGTTGGCGCTCCTTATATCGATATTCTCAGGATGGGTAAAAAAGATTTTTTCAATCGACCTATCATCAAAATCAATGATTGCTCAATCGTCGGAGGTCTTTTGCTTGTATTCGCACAGGTCTTCGATCCGACAGCTTCCGCAGCGCGGCTTGCGTGCCAGACACACGTAGCGGCCATGGAGGATCAGCCAGTGATGGGAGTCGAGCAGAAACTCCTTGGGGACGAATTTCATCAGTTTCTGTTCGACCTCCACCACATTTTTTCCGGGGGCCAGGCCGGTCCGGTTGCTGACCCGGAAGATATGCGTATCGACAGCCATGGTCAGTTGGCGGAAAGCCGTATTGAGAACCACGTTGGCGGTCTTGCGGCCGACACCCGGCAGGGCCTCGAGCTCCTCGCGAGTCTGCGGGACTTCGCTGTTATGTCGCTCCACCAGCAGGCGGCAGGTTTCGATGACGTTTTTTGCCTTGCTGTTGTACAGGCCGATGGTCTTGATGTACTCGGACAGGCCTTCGACGCCAAGGGCATGGATCGCGGCGGGGGTATTGGCCACCGGGAACAGCTTGGCCGTGGCCTTGTTGACCCCGACATCGGTGGACTGGGCCGAGAGAATCACCGCGATCAGTAGCTCGAAGGGCGACGAGTAGGCCAGTTCGGTTTTCGGTTCCGGATTGTCTTCGTGGAGCCTGCGGAAAATTTCCAGGCGTTTTGCGGCATTCATGGGTGAGTCATTTCCTTGAAGGCGGTCGGTGTGAAGTCGAAGAAGCAGCCCAGGCTTGCCTCGCGGCCAGCAGCAGGCCCAGCAGGATAAAACCGCCCGGTGCGAGCGTCAGCAGGTGCAAGCCGCCCGAGGCGCTCAGCACCCAGCCCGGCCAGTCGCGGTCGGTGATTCCCAGCAGCCACTGCAGATGGCTGCCGATCGAGCCGCTGCCGAGCGCTTCGCGCAAAGCCCCCAGGCTGATCAACAGCAGGCAGAACAGGCCAGTGAAGCGTAACCGCCCGGGCTGCCGGAAAAAATCCTGGTGCTCCAGTACCAGGCATTGCACGGCGATCAGGCTCAGGTAGAGCGCCAGTTGCTGGTGCAGCTCGAATGCCCAGGCCTGGGTGATCAGCATTGTGCAACTGGTGAGCGCGGCGCTGAGCAGGATACTGGCGCCCAGCCGGCCTTGACCAGCCAGCCGTGAACGCAGGGCGTTCATGCCCACGCCAAACAGGGTACTGATCCAGAGGAACGCCAGGGCCAGGCCCAGGGCCTTGACCAGGGAGTCGGTGGCGCCGATCAGCGGTGCCAGCATCAGGGCGTTCCGCAGGTTCGATGGTTTATTCATGGGCGGGGCTTCCCAGCAGTTGCTGACGATGCTCATCGAAGTAACGCAGGCTGTCGTGAATGCCCTCGATGACCGCTCGCGAGGTGATGGTGGCCCCGGCCATCTGGTCGAATTGACCGTGGTCTTTTTTCAGTCCCCAGCCGGCGTCGCCCGGGTCGCCCAGCGATTTACCGATGAAACCCTGCAACCAGGCATTGGGCCGTTCGGCGATGCGCGCGCCCAGCCCGGGCGTTTCCGCGTGCGCAAGGGCCTTGCTGCCCAGCAGCTTGCCGTTGGCGGAGATGACGATCAGCAGTTCGATCGGGCCGCCATAACCGCTGACCTCGCTGCGCAGGAGCACGGCGCTGGGCTGGCCGCCGTGGGTCGCCCGGTAGCCGCCGAGCAAGATGCTGTGGCTCAGTTGGGCGTGCTCCAGGGGCAGGGGCTGGTCCAGTGGCTGATTGTCGTAACTGGCGGCGGGCAGGATATCCAGCAGCGTGCGCGCCGCCAGGGCGCGCTGTTCGTGCTTGATGCGCGGCGCTGTCGCCTGGTGGACGAAAAACGTGGCGGCGACGCCGACAACGGCCAGCAAGGACAGCACGCCCAGACTCGTTGCCCGGTTCATGGCTGGGAGACCTCGCGCGGCGTAGCAGCCAGGCGCTCCAGGGCGGGGACGGCGAGGTTCATCAGCAACACCGCGAAGGCGACGCCGTCCGGGTAGCCGCCCCAGGTCCGGATCAGGTAAGTCAGCAGGCCGACGCCGGCACCGAACAACAAGCGGGCTTTTGCGCTCCGGGGGCCGGAGACCGGTTCGGTCACAATGAAAAACGCGCCGAGCATGGTCGCGCCCGTCAGCAGGTGGAAAAATGGCGAACCGTGGGAGTCGGACCCGGAACCGTTCCAGCACAGCAGGCTGATGATGAACAGGCTGCCGAGCATGCCCGCCGGGGCGTGCCAGCTGAATACGCGTTGTTGCAGCAGGAAGGCCCCACCAGCGAGAAAGGCCAGGTTGACCCACTCCACGCCCTTGCCGCCGAAATGGCCGAAAGCGGCATTGCCGGCGAACAGCTCGTCGACGGTCAGGCTCTTGTTGATGCGCAAGCTGTCGAGCGCCGTGGCCTGGGCCCAGGCGTCGGGCGCGGACAGGCCGAAGATCTGTTGCAGGCCGCCGAGCAGGTCCAGGCCATGGGAAGCGGGCCAGTGCGTCATCTGCTGTGGAAATGACACCAGCGCCAAGGCATAACCGAGCATCGCCGGGTTGAACGGATTCTTGCCGACGCCGCCATACAGATGCTTGCCGAACAGCAAGGCGCTGGCCGCCGCGCTGACCGTCAGCCACCACGGACAGTAGGGCGGCAAGGCCAGGGCCAGCAGGGTGGCGCTGACCAGCGCGCTGCCGTCGCCAAGGAAGGGCCGTAGCGGCCAGCGGCGCAGCGTGAGCACCGCGGCCTCGACGGCCAAGGCGGTAGCGCCGGCCAACAGCAGGTTGACCAGGACTCCCCAGCCGAACCACCAGAACAGCGCCAGCAACCCGGGAAGGGTCGCCAGCAGCACACGCTTCATGGCGTGTTGCAGGCGCTCGTCCGGTTGCTCAAGGGGCGTCATGGGCTTGTACCTGGCGCTCTGCTTCCGTCAACCGTTCGCGGGCCTCGGCGAGTAGGTGCGCCGGGGTTTCGCTGTGGCGTTCCAGCTTGCTGACTTCGGCCCGGGCGTAGGCCAGCGCGGTTTTCAACTGCCGCAGGCCGGCATCGATCGGGCGTTTCTCGACCCGCACCAGATCGGGCGCCGGTTGCCCGCTGGCGGCTTCGGCCGCGTGCAGGGCCTGCTCCGCATCCTTCAACGCCTGGGCCAGGCTGGCCAATTGCTCGGCGCAGGCCTGGCCGTCCTGGGCCTTTTTCAGCTCCGCGCGGCGCATCGCCAGCTGGATCTTGGCGCGCTTGAGGTCGGCATCCTTGGCCGGGGGCGGCGCGGCTGGCGTTTCGGCGCTGCTTTCCAGTTGCGCCAGGGCCTGCTCGGCGGTCTCGAACTGGCGCTGCAGGACGATCAATTGCGATTGCTGCTCGAAGGTCGGGGGATGACCGAAGGCTTTCAGCGATTTGTTCAGCTGGGCGCGGCTCATCGCCAGCTCGATCTTGGCTTTTTTCAGCGCGGCGTCGGCCGCGGCGGCCTTTTGCGCCCGCACCCGTTCGATCGCGGCTTGTACCGGGTTCGGGTCGCTTTCGTTGGGTTGTGCGGCGCGTTGCGCACGGGCGGCGCGTTCGGCCTGTCGTTGCTGCTCTTCGCCTTCCAACCGGGCATTGCGGCGCTCGAAGCGCTGGCGCGCGTGATCGCGCTTGGCGGTCCGCGCGCGCTGCTCTTCGAGGCTGGCGGCCAGGCCGCCGACGATCGGCAGGATGCGGTTCCGGGGCAAGGGCAGCATGTCGATGCAGTCCACCGGGCACGGTGCCACACACAGGTCGCAGCCGGTGCACTCGTCGACCAGCACGGTGTGCATCTGCTTGGCCGCGCCGACGATGGCGTCCACCGGGCAGGCCTGGATGCACTTGGTGCAGCCGATGCATTCGGCCTCGCGGATAAATGCCACCTGGGCCGGCGCCGGGCCGCGGCTGATGTCCAGCTCCATGACCGGGACATTCAGCAGCCTGGCCAGCCCGGCGATGGTTTCATCGCCACCGGGCGGGCACTTGTTGATCGCTTCGCCGTTGGCGATGCCTTCGGCGTAGGGCTTGCATCCGCAGTGGCCGCACTTGCCGCATTGGGTCTGCGGCAGCAGGGCGTCGATGCGTTGAATCAGACTCATGTCTTGAGCAATCCGTTGAAGCCGAGAAATGCCACGGCCATCAGTCCGGCGCTGATCAGGTCGATCGGCAGGCCGCGAAAGGGCAGGGGCACATCGTTGTTGAGAAGGCGTTGGCGCAGGTCGCTGAACAGGCTCAGCACCAGCCAGAAACCGAGGCCCGCACCAAGACCCAGGGCCAGGCTATGGCCCAGCCCCCGGTTGTCCTGCACCGCCAGCAGCACTGCGCCGAGCACGCCAGCGTTGCCCAGCAGCAGCGGCCAGAGACCGTCGAACGCCAGCCCGGGCAACACCCGGGCCAGCAACGTGAGCAGCGGGCCGATCGACAGCACGGCCAGCGGCAGGAACACGAACAATTGCAGCGAGGTCAGGCCCAGTGGCACCAGCAGCACCTGATAAAGCCCATGACCCAGTGCGCTGCACAGCAGCATCAGGCAAGCGGTAGCAATCCCGAGGGCATGGATACGGCGCCGGGGAAGCTGCGTGGCGTCGGCCTGCAACAACGGATCGACGCCCAGCGGCCACTGCAACACGATGTTGTTGATCAGGGCGGCGCTGATGAGCGTAAGGACAATCTCGGTCATGTTCGTGGCCGGTGAAGGCGGGCGTGTACCTGAAGACTAGGCATTATCCGGCAAGGGCGCAGGCCCATCCAGATATGAAAATCCCCCCGTCACGCACCAGCGCGACGGGGGGATCGATCCAGCCAACGGGCTTACTTGATCCGCTGGCCCGGCTTGGCGCCGCTGTCCGGGCTCAGCAGGTAGATCTCTTCGCCGCCGGGGCCGGCTGCCATCACCATGCCTTCGGAGATGCCGAATTTCATTTTCCGTGGCTTGAGGTTGGCGATCATCATGGTCAGGCGACCGTCGAGCTTGGACGGGTCCGGGTAAGCGCTCTTGATGCCGGAGAACACGTTGCGCTGCTCATCGCCGATATCCAGGGTCAGGCGCAGCAGCTTGTCGGCGCCTTCCACATGCTCGGCCTTGAGGATCAGGGCCACGCGCAGGTCGATGGCGGCGAAAGCGTCGAAGTCGATTTCCGGCGACAGCGGGTCCTTGGCCAGTTCGCCGTTACCTTTGGGGGCACCGGTGTCGGTCTGGCTGGCGGTCAGGTCTTCCTTCGAGGCGTCGGTCATGGCTTGTACTTTTACCGGGTCGATCCGCGTCATCAGCGGTTTGAATTCGTTGAGCGGGTGATTGCTCAGCACGCTCTGGTGGTCGTTCCAGGTCAACGGGGCGACGTTGAGGAACGCCTCGGCATCGGCGGCCAGCAGCGGCAGCACCGGCTTGAGGAAGATCACCAACTGGCGGAACAGGTTGACGCCGGTGGCGCAGATCGCCTGGACCTCGTCCTGCTTGCCTTCCTGCTTGTTCAGCGACCACGGCGCCTTGTCGGCGATCCAGGCGTTGGCGCGGTCGGCCAGGGCCATGATCTCGCGCATGGCGCGGGCGAAGTCGCGGGCTTCATAAGCGTCGGCGATGCTTGGCGCGGCCGCGAGGAAAGCCTCGGTCAGCTCCGGCGCGGCGTTCTTGTCCACCAGCACGCCGGCGTTGCCTTTGTGGATGAAACCGGCGCAACGGCTGGCGATGTTCACCACCTTGCCCACCAGGTCGGAGTTGACCTTCTGCACGAAGTCTTCGAGGTTCAGGTCCAGGTCGTCGACGCCGCGGCCGAGCTTGGCCGCGTAGTAGTAACGCAGGTATTCCGGCGACAGGTGGTCGAGGTAGGTCCGGGCCTTGATGAAGGTGCCGCGGGACTTGGACATTTTCTGACCGTTGACGGTCAGGTAGCCGTGCACGTTGATCCCGGTCGGCTTGCGGTAGCCGGCGCCTTCGAGCATGGCGGGCCAGAACAGCGCGTGGAAGTTGACGATGTCCTTGCCGATGAAGTGGTACAGCTCGGCGGTCGAATCCTTGCCCCAGAACGCGTCGAAGTCCAGCTCCGGGGTACGGTTGCAGAGGTTCTTGAAGCTGGCCATGTAGCCGATCGGCGCGTCCAGCCAGACGTAGAAGTACTTGCCTGGCTCGTCCGGGATCTCGAAGCCAAAATACGGCGCGTCGCGGGAGATGTCCCACTGTTGCAGGCCGACGTCCAACCATTCGGCGATCTTGTTCGCCACGGCGTCCTGCAGGGTGCCGCTGCGGGTCCATTCCTGCAGCATCTGCTGGAAGTCCGGCAGCTTGAAGAAGAAGTGCTGGGAATCCTTGAGCACCGGAGTGGCGCCGGAGATCGCCGACTTCGGATCCTTCAGGTCGGTCGGCGCGTAGGTGGCGCCGCATTTTTCGCAGTTGTCGCCGTACTGGTCTTCGGTGCCGCATTTCGGGCAGGTGCCCTTGATGAAGCGGTCGGCCAGGAACATCTGCTTTTCCGGGTCGAAATACTGGGTGATCGAGCGCGTGGCGATATGCCCGGCGTCGCGCAGCTTCAGGTAGATCTGGCTCGACAGCTCGCGGTTTTCCTCGGCGTGGGTCGAGTGGAAGTTGTCGAAGTCCACCAGGAAGTCGGCAAAGTCGGCGCTGTGTTCGGCCTGGACGTTGGCGATCAGTTGTTCCGGAGTGATGCCTTCCTTTTCCGCGCGCAGCATGATGGCCGAGCCGTGAGCGTCGTCCGCGCAGACATAGATGCATTGGTTGCCGCGATGCTTCTGGAAGCGCACCCACATGTCGGTCTGGATGTACTCGAGCATGTGGCCAAGGTGGATGGAACCATTGGCATAGGGCAGGGCGCTGGTGACGAGGATCTTGCGTGGCTCGGACATGGGGCTCGGCTACTTGATGAAACGGAGGTCGGCCACTATAAAGCGCCGGCGCATATTTTTCACCCTTCAGACCGGTTTCCGGAGCGGCCAGGCGCTGGGATTTATCGCGAGGCGGCTGCTCCCTCGCCACGAATCCGTGTCCGGCGTAGGATAGCCGCCTGATTTTCCAGTCTTGTTATCGGAGTTGCCCATGAGCGCCGTCAATCGCGCAGCGGTGGAAGCCGTTCTTCGCCAATACACCGACCCTTACCTGAACCAGGACCCGGTCAGCGCCGGTTGTGTCCGCGCCATCGAGGTCCAGGGCGATCGGGTAACGGTCCAGCTCGAGCTGGGTTATGCCGCCGGCCTGTTCAAGAGCGGCTGGGCGCAGATGCTGCAACTGGCCATCGAAGGCCTGGACTGCGTGAGTTCGGCCAAGGTCGAAGTCACCAGCCTGATCGCCGCGCACAAGGCCCAGGCGCAGGTTCCCGGCCTGGCCAATGTGAAGAACGTGGTGGCGGTGGCGTCCGGCAAGGGCGGCGTGGGCAAGTCCACCACCGCGGCCAACCTGGCCCTGGCGTTGGCCCGGGAAGGCGCCAAGGTGGGGATTCTCGACGCCGACATCTATGGCCCGAGCCAGGGCATCATGTTCGGCATTGCCGAGGGCACCCGGCCGCAGGTCAAGGACCAGAAATGGTTCGTGCCGATCAAGTCCCACGGGGTCGAGGTCATGTCCATGGCCTTCCTCACCGACGACAACACGCCGATGGTCTGGCGCGGGCCCATGGTCTCCGGCGCCCTGCTGCAACTGGTGACCCAGACCGCCTGGGGCGACCTGGACTACCTGGTGATCGACATGCCGCCAGGCACCGGCGACATCCAGCTGACCCTGGCGCAGAAGGTCCCGGTGGCCGGAGCGGTCATCGTCACCACCCCGCAGGACCTGGCGTTGCTCGATGCGCGCAAGGGCGTGGAGATGTTCCGCAAGGTCAACATCCCGGTGCTGGGCGTGGTGGAAAACATGGCGGTGCACATCTGCTCCAACTGCGGCCATGCCGAGCACCTGTTCGGTGAAGGCGGCGGCGAGAAGCTGGCGACCCAGTACGGCGTCGAGCTGCTGGCTTCGCTGCCGCTGTCGATGCTCATCCGCGAGCAGGCCGACGGCGGCAAGCCGACCGTGATCGCCGAGCCGGAAAGCCAGATCGCCATGGTCTATCAGGAGCTGGCTCGGCATGTCGGCGCGCGCATCGTGTTGCAGGAAGCCGCGGCGCCGGCGATGCCGAACATCACCGTCAGCGACGACTGAGCCGATTAGGCCAACAAAAAGCCCGGTGCAGTGCGCCGGGCTTTTTCATGGGCAGCGGTGCATGGCCGGGGCTCAGACCCGCAAGCCGCCGTCCAGCTCCAGAGTCCGCCCGGTGTAGTAGTCGTTCTCGAAAATGTAGGCGGCCGAATGGGCAATCTCTTCCGGCTTGCCCATGCGCTTGAGCGGGATGCCGGAGGTCATTTTTTCCAGGGCTTCGGGTTTCATGCCCAGGGTCATTTCCGTTTCGATAAAGCCCGGGGCGATACCGGCCACGCGGATACCGTAGCGGGCCAGTTCCTTGGCCCAGGTCACGGTCGCGGCGGCGACTCCGGCCTTGGCGGCGGAGTAGTTGGTCTGGCCGATATTGCCGGCGCGGGAGATCGAGGAGATGTTGACGATCACACCGCTGGTCTTCAGTTCGACCATCTTCGCCGCGACTTCACGGGTGCAAAGGAACACGCCGGTCAGGTTGACGTCGATCACCGATTGCCACTGGGCCAGGCTCATCTTGCTCATCTGGCCGTCCTTGACCTTGAGCAGCAGGCCGTCGCGCAGGATCCCGGCATTGTTGATCAGGCCGTGGATGGCGCCGAAGTCTTCGGCGACCTGGGCGACCATGTGCTCCACCTGTTCTTCACTGGCTACGTTGCACAGGTAGGCGCGGGCTTCGACCCCGGCGGCCTGGCAGGCGGCCACGGCCTGATCGAGCTTTTCCTGGTTCAGGTCGACCAGCGCCAGCTTGGCGCCCTTGCTGGCGAAATACTCCGCCATGGAGCGGCCCAAACCCTGGCAACCGCCGGTGATAATGATTACTTTGTCATTGAGTTGCATTCGCATGCCCCGGTAGCAGGTCTGGAGTGGTGTCCTTCAAGGCGCCTCTCTTGCGCACAGGGCGTGGCCCGATTGCAGATAAGAATTGCCCGATGGCGACTGGAACATTACTCCAGGCGCCCGTCCGTTTTCGACGGATTCTATATAAGGAGTCATAAATTGAGCGTAGAAGCTGCCAAGAATGCACGAGAATTACTGCTCAAGGAATACCGTGGCGTGCTGTCGACGCACTCCAAGGCCATGCCGGGATTTCCCTTCGGCTCGGTGGTTCCTTATTGCCTGGACGAGCAAGGCCGGCCGTTGATCCTGATCAGCCGCATCGCCCAGCACACCCATAACCTGCAGAAAGATCCCAAGTGTTCGCTGCTAGTGGGCGAGCGCGAGGCCGAGGATGTGCAGGCGGTAGGGCGCCTGACCTATCTGGCCGAAGCCGAAAAACTCGAGGACGCCGCGGCGATCGAGGCGGCCGCCGAGCGTTACTACCGCTACTTCCCGGATTCGCAGAACTACCACAAGGCCCACGATTTCGACTTCTGGCTGCTCAAGCCGGTGCGTCATCGCTACATCGGCGGCTTTGGCGCGATCCACTGGATCGAGCAGGTGACCCTGGCTAACCCGTTCGCCGGCAAGGCCGAGCTGAGCATGGTCGAGCACATGAACAGCGATCACGCCAAGGCCATCGCCCATTACGTCGACCTGGCCGGCTTGCCGAAAACCGCGGCGGCGCAACTGGCCGGCATCGATACCGAAGGCATGCACCTGCGGATCGGGCAGGGGGTGTACTGGCTGCCTTTCCCAAACCCTTGTAATACGCCGACACAAGTGCGCGAGGCCTTGGTTTTCCTGGCTCACGCCGAGCAATGGCCGAAAAAAGCCGCTGCCGAGGCTTGAATTCACGAATTGCCAACGTCATCTAAGGTCTACTGGAAGGCATTCTTCCGTAGAGGAAACCATTTGATGCGCCCTTTTCTGTTGCTCTTTCTGCTGTTCCCGGTGCTAGAGCTGTTCGTCTTCGTCAAGGTCAGCGGTGCGATCGGGTTTTTCCCGGCGCTGCTGCTGATCATCCTGGGCTCGATGCTCGGTGTGCTGGTCCTGCGCGTCGCGGGGCTGGCCACGGCATTGCGCGCCCGTGAAAGCCTGAACCGCGGCGAGCTGCCGGCCCAGACCATGCTCGAAGGCCTGATGCTGGCCCTGGCGGGCGGCCTGTTGATCCTGCCGGGTTTCATCAGCGACGTGTTCGGCCTGCTCATGCTGTTGCCGCTCACCCGTCGCCTGCTGGCCAACAAGATGCGCCAGCGCGCCGAAGAACAGGCGATCCGCCAGCGCGCCTTTGCCGACGACATGCAGGCCGCCCGCGGCGGGCCGGTGCCGCAACGCCCTGTGGGGCGCGAGCCGAATGTGATCGAAGGCGAGTTCGAGCACCGCGATTCGTAAGCCCCTCGACGATCGACACGGCACCTTAGGGTGCCGTGTTTGTTTTACCTGACTGAAAATCTGAAAAATTTCACTGGGCAGCCCTTGTAATAAGGTTATGCGCCCTCATGTATCGGTCACCGCAAGGTTTCTGGTGGCGACACCAGACAGACTTCCGCGTCTCGCTCGTCGAGCCGCAACCGGCCACGCCGGATTTGTTAACCCGCCGGTAACGACACCGGCCGCTGAAAACCATAATTAGGAGAGATCGACAATGAAGCTTCGTCCTCTGCATGACCGCGTCGTTATCCGTCGCAGCGAAGAAGAGAAGAAAACCGCTGGCGGTATCGTTCTGCCAGGTTCGGCTGCTGAAAAAGCCAACACCGGTGAAGTTCTTGCTGTAGGTCCAGGCCGCGCTCTGGAAAACGGTGAAGTACGTGCGCTGGCCGTGAAAGTGGGTGACAAGGTTGTGTTCGGCCCTTACTCCGGCAGCAACACTGTGAAGGTAGACGGCGAAGACCTGCTGGTAATGGCCGAGAACGAAATTCTCGCCGTTATCGAAGGCTGATTACCCGCTCATTTTCCCGTTACTACAAAGTATTTAAGGAATATCGATCATGGCTGCTAAAGAAGTTAAATTCGGCGACTCCGCCCGCAAGAAAATGCTCACTGGCGTCAACGTCCTGGCTGACGCGGTAAAAGCGACCCTGGGCCCGAAAGGCCGTAACGTGATCATCGAGAAGAGCTTCGGCGCTCCGACCATCACCAAGGACGGCGTTTCCGTCGCCAAGGAAATCGAACTCGAAGACCGTTTCGAAAACATGGGCGCGCAGCTGGTCAAAGACGTTGCCTCCCGTGCCAACGATGACGCAGGCGACGGTACCACCACCGCTACCGTTCTGGCTCAGTCGATCGTCAACGAAGGCCTGAAAGCCGTCGCTGCCGGCATGAACCCGATGGACCTGAAGCGCGGCATCGACAAGGCGACCATCGCCATCGTCAAGGAACTGAAAAACCTGTCCAAGCCATGCGCCGACACCAAGGCCATCGCTCAGGTAGGCACCATCTCCGCCAACTCCGACAACTCCATCGGCGACATCATTGCCGAAGCCATGGAAAAAGTCGGTAAAGAAGGCGTAATCACCGTTGAAGAAGGCTCGGGCCTGGAAAACGAACTGTCGGTTGTAGAAGGCATGCAGTTCGACCGCGGCTACCTGTCCCCGTACTTCGTCAACAAGCCGGACACCATGGTCGCCGAACTCGACGGCCCGCTGATCCTGCTGGTGGACAAGAAGATCTCCAACATCCGCGAAATGCTGCCAGTGCTGGAAGCCGTTGCCAAAGCCGGCCGCCCACTGCTGATCGTGGCTGAAGACGTTGAAGGCGAAGCCCTGGCGACCCTGGTCGTGAACAACATGCGCGGCATCGTCAAGGTTGCAGCCGTCAAGGCTCCAGGCTTCGGCGACCGTCGCAAGGCCATGCTGCAGGACATCGCCGTTCTGACCGGCGGTACCGTTATCTCCGAAGAGATCGGCCTGAGCCTGGAAAGCACCACCCTGGAGCACCTGGGTAGCGCCAAGCGCGTGACCCTGTCCAAGGAAAACACCATCATCGTCGACGGTGCTGGCGTTCAAGGCGACATCGAAGCACGCATCGCCCAGATCCGTGCCCAGGTTGCCGACACTTCCTCGGACTACGACCGTGAAAAACTGCAAGAGCGCCTGGCCAAGCTGTCTGGCGGCGTAGCAGTGATCAAGGTTGGCGCTGGCTCCGAAGTTGAAATGAAAGAGAAGAAAGCCCGCGTTGAAGACGCCCTGCACGCAACCCGCGCAGCCGTCGAAGAAGGCGTGGTACCTGGCGGCGGCGTTGCGCTGATCCGTGCTCTGGAAGCCCTGAGCGGCCTGAAAGGCGACAACTCCGATCAGGACGTTGGTATCTCTGTTCTGCGCCGCGCTGTTGAAGCACCACTGCGCCAGATCGCTGCCAACTCCGGCGACGAGCCAAGCGTTGTGGTCAACGAAGTCAAGAACGGCAAGGGTAACTACGGTTACAACGCTGCGACTGGCGTGTACGGCGACATGATCGAAATGGGCATCCTGGACCCAACCAAGGTGACTCGTTCCGCTCTGCAGGCAGCATCCTCCATCGGCGGTCTGATCCTGACCACCGAGGCTGCGATTGCCGACGCACCGAAGAAAGACGCTCCAGCTGGCGGCGGTATGCCAGACATGGGCGGTATGGGCGGCATGGGCGGCATGATGTAAGCCAGCCTTACCCCGTACGAAAAAGCCCCGCCTGCGCAAGCAGGCGGGGCTTTTTTATGGGCAGAGGTTCTTGCCTGGGCCGTCGTCATCGCGAGCAAGCTCGCTCCCGCAGAACCCTGCATTCCTTGTAGGAGCGAGCTTGCTCGCGAAAGGACCTCAGGCGTTGACCGGTTCCGCCTCCGCCAGCGGATCGACCTTGCCGGCCGGCCGATAGAGAATGAAGTAGTACGCCCCGAGGCAAATCAGCCAACAGAAAATCGCGGTCCAGACGTTGTGGGAAAAGAAGTGCGCGCCCTGCAGCATGCGGCCGACCGAGAACACCGTGCCGAGGGCAAAGGCAAAGATCAGGGCCTTGCGCGCCAGGCGCGGACGGCGGTCGCGCAGGACAAAAAACAGCGCGAACAAGGTAAAGCCGGTGGCGGCGTGGCCACCGGGCCAGCAACGGCCGGGCTTGTTGGTTTCCGGGCGCGGGCTGAGCAGTTCGCTGTAGGTTTCCTTGCCGCCAAACTCCTTCAGGCTCCACGGGCATTGCACAGCGGTAACCGCCTTGACCGGGGTGACGAATGCGGTGGCCAGGCCCAGCGACAGCACCAGGCAGCCCAGCTCGCGCTTGAAGGGTTTGAGGCGCTGGACGAAGAAGGAGCCGAGGAAACCGACAATGGCCAGCACCGAAAAGACGATGACCAGTTGCTTGGCGCGGTCGTGCAGGATGTCTTCCAGGAAATAACTGTGGCTGCCGATGAAGTCGCCAGCGATGGGGTCGTAGAAGCGCCGGGCCAGGTCCATGTCCAGGGAAGTCAGTTCGAGCAGCAGCAGAATCACGGCTGCCAGGGCGGGAATGCCCAGGCAGATCCACCCGTTCAGAGCTCTGGAGGCGGGGCGGGCAAGGGTCGAGGGCATGGAAAATCCTATGGGGCAAGCGTTGCGGTCGCGGGTTCCCGCGGAGTTTGCAGCCAGGGTTGTCGCGAGCATGTGAACCGTTGGTGAAAAACTCGTCAAGGCTTGAAACCCGCTGGCAGCCTCTGCCGGGGCCGATTGAACTACCCTAGCCGTCAGCCACGCTTGGCCTTAAGCTGCGCGAGCCTAGATGGCCGTAACCCTGTACGGAGAAAGTGCCCATGCGAATTCTACTGGTTGAAGACAACCGCGATATCCTGGCCAACCTGGCTGACTACCTGGGGCTCAAAGGCTATACCGTGGACTGTGCCCAGGACGGTTTGTCCGGCCTGCACCTGGCCGCTACCGAACATTACGACCTGATTGTGCTCGACATCATGCTGCCGGGTATCGACGGCTACACCCTGTGCAAGCGCCTGCGCGAAGATGCCCGTCGCGATACGCCGGTGATCATGCTCACCGCGCGCGATCAACTGGACGATCGCCTGCAAGGCTTCAAGTCCGGGGCCGACGATTACCTGGTCAAGCCTTTCGCCCTGTCCGAGTTGGCGGCGCGTGTCGAGGCGGTCATGCGCCGTACCCAGGGCGGCGGCCGGCGGGCCCTGCAAGTCGGCGACCTGAGTTACGACCTCGATACCCTGGAGGTCACCCGCGAAGGGCGCCTGCTCAAGCTCAACCCGGTAGGGCTGAAGCTGCTGGCGGTGCTGATGCAGAAAAGCCCCCATGTGTTGCGCCGCGAAATCCTCGAAGAAGCGCTGTGGGGCGACGATTGCCCGGACAGCGACAGCCTGCGCAGCCACGTTCATCAACTGCGCCAGGTGATCGACAAGCCGTTCGCCAAGCCGCTGCTGCAAACCGTGCACGGTGTCGGTTACCGCCTGGCCGAGGGTCGTGATGGAGTTTAAGCAAAGCCTTTCCCAGCGGATCATCATCGCCTTTGCGCTGATGAGCGCGCTGGTCGCGGGGGCCTTCGCCCTGGGGATCGTGGCGACGGTGCACCTGGTGGAGGAGAAGCTGATTTCCGCGGGCCTTGGGGGCGACCTTCAGCGCCTGTTGTTGATGGATAACGTTGCCGACTGGAGCCACCGTCCCGAGCCGGACCAGCTGTTTTACTTCAGCGGCGGGCGCGGCGACTTCGAGCTGCCCAAGGACCTGCGGCACCTGGCCCCGGGCTTTCATGAAGTCTTTCGCGAACAGCTGTCGTATCACGCCATGGTCGAGGTGGTCGACGGTCGGCGCTATGTGCTGTTGCAGGATCAGAGTGACTTCGAGGAACGCGAGCGGGTGCTCTTCGCCGTGGTCCTGGTGGGCTTCGTCCTGAGCCTGGCACTGGCGGTGTTTCTGGGCTGGGTGCTGGCGCGCCGGGTCATGGCGCCAGTGGTCCGGCTGGCGCGGCAGGTGCGTCATCGCGATCAATTGCTGGGGTTGGCGCCGCCATTGGCGCCGGACTATGCCGCCGACGAAGTGGGAGAGTTGGCGGTGGCCTTTGACGCCACCTTGGGCCGCTTGCGTCAGGCCTTGAACCGCGAGCGCCTGTTTACCAGCGATGTCAGCCACGAGCTGCGCACGCCGTTGATGGTGCTGGCCAGCTCCTGCGAGCTGCTGCTGGAAAACCCGGCGATCGATCAGCGCGGTCGGGCCCAGGTCGAGCGGATCGCTCGGGCGTGCGGCGAGATGCGCGAACTGGTGCAGACTTTCCTGATGCTCGCCCGCGCCCAGCGCGAAGACGCGAGCATGTCGCCCCGAGCGACCTTGAGCCAGGTGGCCGAGGACTTGATGGGCTTGTGGGGCGAGCCCATCAGGCAAAAGGGCCTCGAGCTGATCTTCGATCCCGGCCAGCCGCTGGATACCCGCTACAACGCCACCTTCCTGCACGCGGTGATGGGCAACCTGTTGCGCAACGCCCTGCATTACACCGAGCACGGTTTCATTCGCCTGAGCCTTGAACCCAGTGGCTTTGTGGTCGAAGACAGTGGCGTGGGCATCCCCGAGGAAAAACGCGAGGCGATGTTCGAGCCCTTCGTGCGGGGCAACGAGCAGCGTGGCGAGGGCCTGGGCCTGGGCTTGTCGCTGGTGCAGCGGATCTGCGAGGACCAGGGCTGGAACGTCACTCTCAGCACCATGGAGCCCAATGGTTGCCGCTTTCATGTCGAGTTGAACCGTCACTCGGCATGAGGTGTCTGTAATTTCTGCGCCGGGGCTGCGCTGCCGGGAATCTTCCTGGTTGATGGCCCCGGGCCACTTGTTAAAGTCTGTAAAACCCTGAAATATTTGCGCTCTGGACCGGACGAAGTTTTCACAAAGACATGACCTGACGCTGACAAGCCGCTGCCTAAGGTGGGGCCATCAGATTCAGGAGACTGTGTGATGGCGACCCCGATCAAGCTGGAATTTTCCGAGAAGTACGACGAACAACATGCGCAGGAGTATCTGCTCAAGCATCAGGACGGCGTATCCCGCCGTTTGTCCCACAAGCGTGACGAGCAATTGGCGCGTGCCGCGCTGGCCATGGCCGGCGAGCCGGGCCTGGTGCTCGACCTGCCCTGTGGGGCCGGGCGTTTCTGGCCATTGCTGGCGGAAAAACCCAACCGCGTGATTATCGGTGCGGACAACTCCGCGGCGATGTTGAAGATTGCCACGGTGGCGCAACCGGCCGAAGTGGTGAAACGGGTACAACCCTTGCAGACGTCTGCATTCGACATCGACCTGCCGGATAACGCCGTCGACAGTATTTTCTGCATGCGGCTGTTGCACCACATTGGCGAATCGGCCCATCGGCTGGCTCTGCTGCAGGAGTTTCAGCGGGTTACCCGGGACAGCGTGATCGTTTCGTTGTGGGTCGATGGCAACTTCAAGGCCTGGAAACGCAAGCGCATGGAAGCTCGGCGCACGCAGGAGTCCGGGCAGGAAGGTTACCAGAACCGTTTTGTGTTACCGGCTGCTACGGTTGAAGAAGAATTCAAGCAGGCGGGTTTTCGCGTCCAGGATCACCTGGACTTTTTTCCGCTCTACGCCATGTGGCGAGTCTACGTATTACGCAAGAGGTAACAGGATGGCCGTTGATTGTGCACCGGAAATGGAAGTCGCCGCCGCAGACCGTTTCGATCACTTCTGGAGTCGCCAGGGCGAGTGGGTCGAAGAGCCCAACCGGCGTCGTGGCGGAGAAAGTGGCGTTCAACGTATTCCGGGCACCGATGGGCGCGTGCTGTATGCCAAGCGCCAGACCGGCCATATCTATCGCAGTTGGTTGCACCCCTTCGGCCGCCCCACGGTGCTGCGCGAGCAGGATGCGCTCAAGGGCCTGAGCCGGCTCAACGTGAATGTGCCGCACCTGGTATTCTGCGGTGCCCAGCGGGATGCACAGGGCCAGTGGCGTGCCTTGCTGGTGACCGAGGCGCTGGACGGTTTCGTGGAGATCGACCACTGGTACGCCGCCGGCGAGCGTGAACGTCATGGCGAGGTGCTGCACGACCGAGTGCTCAAGGAATTGGCGGCCACCTTGGCGCGGATGCACCAGGGTCGCTGGCAGCATGGCTGCCTGTATATCAAGCACGTTTTCGTGCGGGTCAGCGGTGAAGGAGACGCAGCAGAGGTGGCTATCGCCCTGCTGGATTTCGAGAAATGCCGCCAGCGCCTGAGCGCTAAACGGGCCGCGGCCCACGACATGAAACAATTGCGTCGCCACTCGTCGTGGAACGCCACGGACTGGGACAAACTCTACTATTTTTATAAGACGGCGTTTGGCAGCGCTATCAAAGGTTTATAGCGATGAAGCTAGAAATTGCTCGAGGTATTTTTTTAGTAGGAGCCTTGGCAGTTGCCTCCTTGGCGGTGGCGGCTTGGGAGCAGCCGCGCACGGAGGTTTTAAGCAGTACGCAGGCAGGGGCGCATTGTCCTTTGCCACGGGTCGCCAAAGTGCCCAAGACAACCGCGGCGGCCAGACCCGATCAGGATCTTTTGTTGTTCATGTTCGGCCTGACTCAGGCAATGAAGCCACAGAGTTGAAGACACTCGAACCCGGATAAAAGGCCTCGCATCGCGAGGCCTTTTTGTTGGCGGCGATCATCGCTCTGTCTTGGCCAGCAGGGTGTAGATGCAGGGCAGCACGAACAGGGTGAACAGGGTGCCGATCGACATCCCCGTGGCGATCACCGTACCGATGTCGAACCGGCTGACCGCGCCGGCTCCGGTGGCGAGGATCAGCGGCACCATGCCGAAGACCATCGCCGCGGTGGTCATCAGTACCGGCCGCAGGCGAATGGCGGCCGCCGCCTCCACGGCCTCGCGCGGGGTCAGCCCCTGGTCCTTGCGCAGCTGGTTGGCGAACTCGACGATCAGGATCCCGTGCTTGCTGATCAGGCCGATCAGCGTCACCAGCCCGACCTGGGTATAGATATTCATGCTCGACCAGCCGAGAAACAGTGGGATCAAGGCGCCGCAGATCGACAGCGGCACCGTCACCAGGATCACCACCGGATCGCGGAAACTCTCGAACTGCGCCGCCAGCACCAGGAAAATGATTGCCAGCGCCAGGCCGAACGTCACCCACAGCGCGCTGCCTTCCTGGACGAATTGACGCGAAGCGCCGGCATAGTCGAAGGCGTAGCCGGGCGGCGCTTCTTCCTCGGCAATCCGGCGCACCGTCTCGATCGCCTCGCCCATGCTGACGATCGGGAAACCGGAAATGGTCGCGGCGTTGAGTTGCTGGAACTGGTTGAGTTGCCGCGGGCGGGCGCGATCGCTGACGGTGATCAGGGTCGACAGCGGCAGCGCCTCGCCCTTGGTGTTCTTCACGTAGTAGTTGCTCAGCCACTCGGGGTTGTCGCGATAGGCCCGCTCGACTTGGGCAATGACCTTGTAGCTGCGCCCGTCGATGGTGAAACGGTTGATTTCCGCCTCGCCGAGCAAGGTCGCCAGGGTGCCGCCCAGGTCCTGCATCGAGACGCCCATCTGCGCCGCCTTGGCCCGGTCGATGTCGACCACCACCTCCGGCTTGTCGAACGCCAGGTCGATATCGACGAAGGCGAATTTGCCTGACTCCATGGCGCGCTTCTTCACCCGCTCAGACAGCTCGAGCAGCGATTCGTAATCGTTGGCGCTGTTGATGATGAACGCGAACGGCAGCCCTTCGCCGGTGCCGGGCAGGGACGGCAGGTTGAAGCCGAAGACCTGCAGCCCGGCGATGCTCGTCAGCTTGCCCTGGACTTCGGGAGGATCTGCATCTGCGTGCGCTTGCGTTCGTTCCAGGGCTTGAGCAGGAAACCGCCGATACCCGATTGCACGCCGTTGAAGCCGTTGATCTGGAACGACGAGTAGTACTCGGGAAACGCCTTGAAGATTTCCAGGAACTCGTCGGTATAGGCGTTGAGGTAATCCAGGTTGGTCGGCTGGGGCGCGGTGGCCATCATGAAAATGATGCCCTGGTCTTCGTCCGGAGCCAGCTCCGACTTGGTGAATTTGAGCAAGACCGGGATCAGGCACAGCACGATCAGGGCGAACACCAGCACCACTGGCCGTGTGTCGAGGGTGCCGTGCAGCAGGCGTTGGTAGCGCCGCTTGAGGCCCTCGAAGATCAGGTCCAGGCGATAGGCCAGGCCGCTGGGGTTCTGTTCGTGGCGCAGCAGCAGGGCGCACATCATCGGCGACAGGGTCAGGGCGACGATGCCGGAAATCACCACGGCGCCGGCCAGGGTCAGGGCGAACTCCTTGAACAGCGCGCCGGTGAGCCCCTGTAAAAAACCGATCGGGGCATAGACCGCGGCCAGGGTGATGGTCATCGACACCACCGGCATGGCGATTTCCCGGGCGCCTTCCAGGGCCGCGTCCAGCGGCGTCTTGCCTTCCTCCATGTGCCGGTGGATGTTTTCCACCACCACGATCGCGTCGTCCACCACCAGGCCGATGGCGAGCACCATCGCCAGCAGGGTCAGCAGGTTGATCGAGTAGCCCATCAGTTGCATGAAGAACATCACGCCGATCATCGACAGGGGAATGGTGACCACCGGGATCACCACCGAACGCAGCGCGCCAAGGAACAGGAACACCACCACGATCACGATCAGCACGGCTTCGAACAGGGTCTTCAGCACTTCGTTGATCGAGGCCTGGATGAACAGCGTGGCGTCGTAGGCAATCTCGGACTTGAGGTTGGGCGGCAGCTGGGCCTCAAGCTCGGGCATGATCTTGCGCACTTCCTTGATCACTTCCAGCGGGTTGGCACCGGGCGTCGCCTTGATGCCGATGTACACCGAGGGGATGCCGCCGAAGGAGCTGATGGCGTTGTAGTTCTCCGCGCCCATCTCCACCCGGGCCACGTCGCTGAGCAGTACCCGGCTGTCGCCCGCGGTCCTTAAGGGATGGCGGCGAAGGCTTCGGCGGATTTCAGCTCGGTGTTGGCATTGATGCTGGTGACCACGTACTCGCCCTTGACCTCGCCGGCCGCGGACAGGAAGTTGTACTGGCGCACCGCGTTGCTCACGTCGCTGGCGCTCAGGCCGTAGCCGGCGAGCTTGACCGGGTCCAGCCACAGGCGCATGGCGAATACCTGGTTGCCGAGGATCTCGGCCTCGGCCATGCCCGGCAGGGTCGCCAGCTTCGGCTGGATCACCCGCGACAAGTAGTCGGTGATCTGCGGGTTGTTCAATTCCTGGCTGAAGAAACTGATGTACATCAGCGCCGAGGCGTCGGCGGCCTCCTTGCGCAGCACCGGGTCCTCGGCGTCCTGGGGCAGCTTGTTCTTCACCTCGTTGGCCTTGGCCAGCAGGTCGGTGGTCAGGCGGTCGCTGTTGGAGCCGATGCGGGCATAGATCGAAATCACCGAAAAGTTCTGGCGGCTGACCGAGGTCATGTAGTCGATGCCCTCGGCGCTGGCCAGGCTCTGTTGCATCGGCTGGGTGATGTAGCCCTGGATGGTCTCGGCGTTGGCCCCGGGATAGGCGGTGGTTACCGTGATCAGGGCGTTTTCCATTTGCGGGTACTGGCGCAGCGGCAGTTTGCTCCAGGCCTGCAAGCCCAGCAGCACGATCAGCAGGCTGACCACGGTGGCCAGTACCGGACGGCGGATGAACGGATCGGTAAAGGCCATGGGGGTTCCTCGATCAGTTCGCGCGTGGCGGGCGGTTCTGCTCGGCGGGCAGCATTTTGTCCGGGGTGATGGCGATGTGGACGCCATGGTCCAGCTTGATCTGCCCGGCGCTCACCACCTGTTCGCCGTCGCTCAGGCCCTTGTTGATCAGCACCAGGCCGTTGCGCCGTTCGCCGGTCTCGATGAAGCGCCGTTCGGCGATCAGTACCGGCTGACCCTTGGCGTCCTTTTCCGTGCTGCCGTCGGCGGCCTTTTTCTCGCTCACCACGTACAGCGAGTTGCCGTACAGGGTGTAGGTAATGGCGCTTTCCGGCACCACCACCCGAGGCCGCGGATCGGGCAGCAGCACCTGCAGGTTGGCGAACATCCCCGGCAGCAACTTGCCGTCGGGGTTGGCCAGGGTGGCGCGGACCTGCACATTGCGCGTGCTGTCCTCGACCTTGGGGTTGATGGCGCTGATGGTGGCGTCGAAGCGTTCCGCCGGATAGGCCGAGACCGTCACCTCGACCGGCTGGCCCAGGGCGATTTTCGGCACGGCCTGTTCCGGGACGAAGAAGTCCACGTACAGGCTGCTGAGGTCCTGCAGGGTGGCGATCACCGTGCCGCTGGCCAGGTAGTCGCCGACATCCACCTGGCGGATGCCGACGGTGCCGCTGAAGGGCGCGAGCATGCGTTTTTTCGCCAGCGCGGCCTTGAGCTGGTTGACCGTGGCCTTGTTCTTTTGCAATTGCGCCGACAAGCGATCGTATTCGCCGCGGGAAATCGCCTGGCTGCCCACCAATTGGCTACCGCGGCCGAAGTCCAGCTGGGATAGGCCCAGGTCGGCCTGGGCGGTTTCCAGCAGGGCGCTTTCCACGGCGCTGTCGAGTTGCAGCAGCGCTTGCCCGGCCTTGACCTTCTGCCCGGACTCGAATTGCAGTTCCTTGACGGTTCCGGCCACTTCCAGGCGCAGGTCGACCCCCTGCAGGGCCTTGAGGGTACCGACCGTGGGCAGGCGGTTTTGCCAGGGTTGTTCGCGAGCCGTGGCCACGGCCACGCTGATCGGCGGCTTGGGCGCCGAGAACAGCTGGATCTGCCGATAGATGGAGAGGGCCTTGTAGCCCGCCAGCAACAGCACGATCAGCAGGACGACACCCAACATGATGAGCAGGCGGCGACGCAGCATATTCCGGTTCCTTGGAAAACGACGCGGGGAAAACGAAGCAGATAGCCGGGGACATTACTCCGACTTTCCGGGGGCTTCCAGATGACAATCCGGTTATCTGGAGTCCCTTTTTCCGATCTTGTACGGGGGCGAAAACTAGACCAGGTGCAAATGGTTGTCCCAGAGCCCTGCCGGTAGATCCAGGGGTTTTGCCACCAGTTGTTTCTGCCGGCAGTCGTAGAAGCGGCAACGCCCCTGGCCCGAGGTCACGACAAAACCGTCCGCCACCGCGCCCACGCCGGCACAGTCCGGCAGGGGAGCGTCCAGGCGCACTTCGGCGCTGTCCAGGTCCCAGATGAAAAAGCGGTTGCCGCGCGGCGCGGTGAGGGCCACCAGGCGCAGGTCGCTGTGTACGGCCACGCTCGCCGTGTAGTGCCCCATCGCCTGCAACTGGTGTTCGGCCACCGGGAACGCCTGGAACGGCTGTCCCGGCCGCTTGATCGCCAGCAGTTGCGACGACTCGTGGGCATCGCCCATGAACTGTTGGCCGGTGACGATGGTGCCATCGCCGGCAATCCCCATGTGGCGCACGCTGTTCATCTGCTGGGCCAGGGTTTCCTTGCTCAGCAGGGTGCCGTCGCGCTGCATCAGTACCAGGCTCGGCTCCATGGCGTTGAGGTTCATTTCCACGCGGCTTTCGGCCTCGGTGCGAATACCGCCGTTGGCCACCACCAGGGTCTCGCCGTCCGGCAGCCACGACACCTGGTGCGGGCCGATGCCGTGGGTCGGGATCTCGCCGCTGTGCACCAGGCGCTCACCCTCGAAACGGTACACGCCGAGCAGGCCACGGCCGGGGTCGCGGGTATCGTTCTCGGTGGCGTACAGCCAGTCGCCGCTCTTGTGGATCACCGCGTGGCCGTAGAAGTGCCGGTTCGGCTGCGAGACCAGGGTTTGCAGCAAGGCGCCGTCGCGCAGGTCGATCAGGTAGCTTTCGGTGCCCGGGCGTCGGGCGACGAACAAGGCGATCGGCAATGTCGGGTGGTTGATGATGTCATGGCAGCGTTGGCCGACCTGGGTGGCGAACACTGGCTTGCCGTCCAGGCGATAGCCGACCGCGTAGTGCTTGCCGTCGCCGTCATCGCGCGCCGAGAGCAGTAGCGGGCCTTGGTCCTTGTGCTTGAACAGGGTCCAGCCACCCAGCGTGACGGCGCTCAGCAGCAGGCTGCCGAGTGCCAAAGCCTGACGTCGCAGCATGATCAGTCACCGTCGTTGGCGTTGAAGCCCAGTTGGATGCCCAGCGCCTTGGCCAGCTCGCCTTCGTGCAGGCGGTGGACGACGTTGAGGCTGTCGTAGATGTCGTTCAGTTGCTGGCGGCCGGCGTCGTCGGCCAGCAGTTCGGTCAGCGAGCGTTGGGTGCTGGCGAAGAGTTTCAGCGAGGCGGCGTAGGCGGCGTCGATCTTGTCAGCCAGCGGCTTTTGCTCGGCCGGCAGCAGGCCGCGCAGGCCCTTGTTGTCGACCCCGGCCCAGACGGTCTGGGCCGCAGCGAGGCTGGCTTCCAGGCTCTGCATGGACGACTGGCTGCGCCAGGCATCGGCCTGGAACGGCTGTGGAATGCCCTTGCTCTGACGGCCCATTGGCGTGCCGAGTTTTTTCTTCAGGGTGTCCAGCGCGGTGACCTGGACCCGCAGCAGGTCGGCGATGGCCTCATGGGAGTCGGCGTAACGCTGGTTGGGGAACTTGCTCATCTGCGCGAGCATGCCGTCGTTGCTGTTCCAGCGCGACAGGATCTCTTCGGCCAGTTGCTTCTGGCGTTCGCCGATCGCGGTCAGCAGCGGGCAGTAGCGGGCTTTCTGCTCGCTGTTGGCCATGTCGATCTTGCTGTCGAAGAGGATGTACTCGTAGGCCGACAGGCCCTGCACCACGACGCTGGACTTGGCCAGGGCGGCGGCATCGATCTGCGGCGTAGCGGTGACCAGTTGCTCGACCTGACGGCCGACCAGGTTCTTCTTGTCCGGCCAGAACTGCACCTGCCAGGAGCGGTTGCCCTCGGCCAGCGGGCCAATCAGCAGCGGTTGCAGCTCGGCCCAGGCTTTCTGCGCGTGCAGGAAGTCGGCGCGGGCGGTGTCCAGGTTTTGCTTGCCTTCACAGAAGGCCAGGGCGCTGATCGCCAGTTGGCGGTCGGCGTCGACCCAGCGGCTGTAGGTCGGCAGGATCACCTGTTTGGCGATGGCCGCCGAGGTCACGGCTTGTGGGTCCTGCGGCGAGCAGGCGCCCAGGGCGAGTGCGGCAAGGCTGGTGAACAACAGCTTGGGACGGAACATGGTCGGGCTCCCGTTTCTTGTAAGAAGGCGTTAAAGAGAATTCAGGAATGCCAGCAGCGCGGCGCGCTGCTCGGCGTTGAAGGATAGAACCTGTTGCTGCGCCGCCTGGGCTTCGCCGCCGTGCCAGAGCACGGCTTCGAGCAGGTTGCGGGCGCGACCGTCATGCAGGAACTGGGTGTGGCCGCTGACCGTCTGCGTCAGGCCGATGCCCCACAGCGGCGGCGTACGCCAGTCGCGGCCGCCGGCCTGGAATTCACTGCGGTTGTCGGCCAGGCCGTCGCCCATGTCGTGCAGCAGCAGGTCGCTGTAGGGGCGGATCACTTGATTGGCCAACTCGGGTTCCGCGGCGTCGGCGGCGGTGGTGAATTGCGGCGTATGGCAAGACTGGCAGCCCGCCTGGTGGAACAGGTTCTTGCCGGCCAGGACCTGTGGCGAGTCGACGTCGCGCCGCGCCGGCACCCCCAGGTTGCGGCTGTAGAACAGCACCAGGCGCAGGATGTTGTCGCTGACTTCCGGTTCGCCGTCCGGGCCGTTGCCGTTAGGGGCTTGCTTGCAGGCGGTCTGGGCGTCGGTGCAGTCATCGAAGGGTCTCAGGGAGGTGGTCAGGCCCATATCACCAGAGAACGCGTGAACATTTTGTTGATTGAGGTTGGGTTGCCCGGCTTTCCAGCCAAAACGTCCGAGCACGGTCTTCTGTTGCGCGTCGTCCCAGACCCGGTTCGGTCGCCCGGCGATGCCGTTGCCGGCCTTGGCCTGGGCTTGGGCATTGGCCAGGATCGCTGCCTCGGGAATGGCCTCGAGCAGGCCCAGGCCGATCATCGGCGGCGCCACGCGCGCCGAGAAGCGGGTGTCGGGATGCATCGGGCCGTAGCCGAGCTGGGTGATCTGCAACTTGGGCCTGCGCAGTTCGACTTCGCTGCCGTCCTTGAAGCGTACGGTCTGCGGTTCGTACTCGACCCGGACCTTGCCTTCCGGGGCGACGCCGGGCACCGCCATGTCCTGGAACTGTCCGCCGTACACCGGCTCGGGCACGACGCCCAGCTGCTCGATGACCTTGGCATAGGCCGGTTCATTGGGGATCGACAGGCGCACCAGCATCGACACGGCATTGTCCGAGTCGGGCGTGGGCGGGTGGCCACGGCCGTCCTTGATATGGCAGTTCTGGCAGCCGTTGGTGTTGAACAGCGGACCCAGGCCGTCGCGGGCGGTGGTGGTCGACGGCGCGATCACCCAGGGGCTGCGGAAGAAACTGTTGCCAACGCTGAAGTCCAGGCGGCGGGTCGGCGACAGGTTGGCCGACGGCATGGAAAAGGCGTTCTGGTCGCTCTTGCGCACGGTCGCCGCACCGCCGGAACGCGCTTCGCCCGGCTCGGCCTTGGTAAAGCGCGGGGCGTCGTCGCAGGCACTCAGGCTCAAGGCCATGAGCAGCACTGACCAGCGAAGCAGCGACGGGGGCATCGGATATCCTGCGAGACGGGCAAACAAAGGCGCAAAGTCTAACAGGGCGGGGGAGTTTGAATAAGAGGAATTATCGTTCCGCTTGACGTGGGACAACCTGGGCGAAAGCCACAGGGAATGTAGGCGGCACAAAAAAGGCGACCCGAAGGTCGCCTTTTCATGGGAGCAGCGGCGATCAGAATTCGTGATCGGCGTTGTCCGGGTTCAGGTCGCTGATGCCCAGCTTGCCCGCGGCCTGTTCGATCGAGCCGGTCTGCTTGACCAGCGCGGCGATGGCGTCACGCACGATCTGGTTGCCCGCGTCGTTGCCGGCGGCGATCAGCTGGTCGTAGTGCTCGCCCTTGTTGGCGTGGTCGACCATGACCTGGATCTTGGCTTCGGTAGCGGCCAGATCGTTTTTCAGCGCGGTGTCGGCGGCCGGGTCGACTTTCGCCACCAGCGACGACAGGCTGGCACCGGTCAGCTTGGTGCCGTCGACGCGGGTGTACTCGCCCAGGTAGACGTTGCGGATGCCCTTGGCGTCGTAGAAATGCGAGTTGTGGGTGTTGTCGCTGAAGCAGTCCTGCTCGTCTTCAGGGGAGTTGGCTTCCAGGGAAACCTTCATGCGCTCGCCCGCCAGTTCGCCCAGGGACAGGCTGCCCATGCCGAACAGCATCTTGCGCAGGCCGCTTTCAGCCGGTTCCGCTTCCAGGGTGGCGCGGTAGTTGTCGGCCACGTTCGGCTTCCAGTTGCCGACCATTTCTTCCAGGTCGCTGACCAGCAGTTGGGTCACGGCCTTCAGGTAGGCGCGACGACGCTCGTTGTGGCCGCCGGTGGCGCCGGCGCCTTCCAGGTAGTCGGAGGCCGGACGGTTGCCGGCGCCAGGGCCGGTGCCGTTCAGGTCCTGGCCCCAGAGCAGGAATTCGATGGCGTGGTAGCCGGTGGCGACGTTGGCCTCGGAACCGCCCAGCTCGTTGAGGCTGGCGAGTTTTTCCGGGGTGATGTCTTTCACGTCGACCTTGTCTTCGCCGACCTGGACTTCAGTGTTGGCGATGATGTTGGCGGTGGCGCCCGGGTTGCCCAGCGCATGCTCGTAGGACTTGTCGACGTAGTCGATCAGGCCTTCGTCCAGCGGCCAGGAGTTCACCTGGCCTTCCCAGTCGTCGACGATGGTGTTGCCGAAACGGAACACTTCGCTCTGCAGGTAAGGCACGCGAGCGGCAACCCAGGCAGCCTTGGCGGCTTTCAGGGTGTCGGCGTTGGGTTTGGCGAGGAACGCGTCGATCGCGGTCTGCAGGGTCTTCGCGGTGGATTCGGCATCGCTGTAGACGGCGAAGACCATGTCGGCGTAATGCGCGACGACAGCCTTGGCAGCCGCTTCATCGACCTTGCCGGCGGCAGGCGCGGCGGGGGCTGCGGTGCTGGAGGCCGGGGTAGCGGCTTGTGGCGCGGCAGCCTTGTCTTTGCCTTCGCCGCAACCGGCGAGGGAAATAGCGATGGCCAACAGACTGGCGGTAGCCAGAGGCATACGAATCATGGCGAACATCCTGCTTCGAGAGAGGGGTGGACTGGCGCGGGGGCGCGCAAAACTGCGACATAATGCGAAAGATTTGCATTATGTGTAAAGAGTTGTACCTGGAAATATTTCCCATTCAACCAGCGATTGCGCTGGATCAAGCCTATGCGCGGAATCAGTGCTTCAGAGGATGGCCGCGTTGCTGCGCTGGGCCTGTTTCAGGTAGGCGCTCAACTCCCGTGCCGGCAGGGGTTTGCTGTAGTGATAACCCTGACCTTCGTGGCAGCCCTCGGAGATGATGTAGGCCTCCTGCTCGGCGGTTTCCACGCCTTCGGCGATCACCTGCATGCCCAGGCTTTTGCCCAGCTGGATGATGGCCCGGACGATGGTCGCGTCGTCATCGTCGTCCAGCAGGTCCTGGACGAAGCTCTTGTCGATCTTGATCTTGTCCAGCGGCAGGCTCTTGAGGTAACTCAGGGACGAGTAACCGGTGCCGAAGTCGTCGATGGCGATCAGCGCGCCGGAGCGACGCAGGCTGAGCAGGTGCTGGGCGGCGGTGCTGATGTCTTCCATCAGGCCGGTTTCGGTGACTTCCAGCTCCAGGCTGCGCGGCGGCAGGCGGTAGATCTGCAGCAGGTTGTTGACCACCCGCGGCAGCTCGGCGTGGTGCAGTTGCACGGTAGACAGGTTGACCGCCATGCGCAGGTCGCTGAAGCCCAGGTCATGCCATTCGCGCAGTTGGCGGCATGCCTGGTCCAGCACCCATTCGCCGATGGCGATGATGGTGCCGTTCTGCTCGGCCAGGGGAATGAACAGGTCCGGCGGGACGAACCCGTGTTCCGGGTGCTGCCAGCGAATCAGCGCCTCGACCCCGACCACCCGATGATCGCGATAGCTGATCTGCGGCTGGTAGACCAGGTGGAACTGTTCGCGGGTCAGGGCTTCGCGCAGGTCTTTTTCCAGCTCGCGGCGCCGGCGCATCTCGCTGTCGACGCTGGCGATGTAGAACTGATAGCGGTTGCGCGACCGGCTCTTGGCCAGGGTCATGGTCTGTTCGGCTTTCTGCAGCAGTTTCTCGGTGCTGTCGCCGTCTTCCGGGAACAGGGTGATGCCGATGGTGGCGCGCAGGCGGATTTCCTGATGGTCGAGGGCGAACGGCGCTTCCAGGTCGTCGAGAATGCTCTGGGCCAGCTCCGCCGCTTCGTAGGGTTGTTCGATATCGGCCTGGACCAGGGCGAACTGGTCGCCGCCGAGACGGGCGAGGGCGCCGAGACGGCCGCTGTGGCCCCGCAGGCGATCGGCCAGGGCCAGCAGCAATTGGTCGCCGGTCTGGTAGCTGAATTGCTCGTTGATGCCCTTGAAGTCGTCGAGGCCAACGCAGAGCACCGCGACCCGGCGTTGCAAGCGGCCGGCGTCGACCAGGATCTTGTCCAGTTGCTGTTGCAACTGTTGGCGGTTGGGCAGACCGGTGAGGAAGTCGTATTGGGCCATGCGCAGCAGGCTGTTTTCCGCTTCATGGCGCAGGTGGGTGTTGCGTTCGATCGAGGCCAGCAACTGGTTGGCGGTGTTGATCCAGATCCCCAGTTCGTTTCGCTCGTGGCCCTTGAGCAAGGGAATCTGGTGCTCGCTGGGACGGTCCGGATTGATGGTGGTCAGGTGTTCGATGATGCGCGACAGCGGCTTGGTCAGCAGCCAGTGGTAAACCAGGTACAGCACCAGGCCCATGGCCAGGGCGCGTAGTACGCCGGAAACGAAAATGATCACCGAGCTGACGATGAACCCCTGGCCATAGGTGGCCGTGTCGAGGGTGATGCTCAGGTCGCCGTAGTATTCGCTGTAGGGGCCACGACCGACCAGTTGGGTGGTGAAGGTGCGCTCCTGGCCGAGGATCAGGTCGGTCAGCCAGCGGCTGGGGGATTTCTGCAGGTCGCGGGTTTTTTCCGCGAGCATGGTTTCGTTGGGGTGGCCAATAGAGGCCATACGCACGGCGTCGTCCTGGAACAGGCCTTCGATGACTTGCATGCCCATTTCCCGATCCAGGCTGTAGACCGCTTGGGTCGATGGGTCGCGAAACATGTCGAGAATGCGCTGGGCATCGTTAGCGACCGCCTGCCGAGTCTTGTAGGCATCGAAGACGATCTGTGCGCAGCTCAAGACCACGCCCACTATCAGTGCCGACAACAGCACAACCCGGAGCAACTTCACCGACAAGCTGTTTTTGAGTTCCAGCTTCAAAGGGTTATTCCTTGTTCCGTGCGTGTAGCGTCAAGTTGCCATGAGTATTGGCAATCCCGTGGTGGCAGTCAAAGGGACAATCATGCCCAGGATATTTCAGCTTCAGGCTTGGCTGGAATACCAGGATTCAGCCTATCTGCGCTTATCGGTTATATGTCGGTAGCGAGGCCTTGCAACTTGAGGGGTGGACGGTACTTTATACCTGAATACAGGTGAGCGCGCTGAGCCGATGCGGTCAGTTCGACCTTTGCCCATAACGAAAAAAACCCGGCAATGCCGGGTTTTTCTGACTGCAAACGGGCTTAGGCGACGAAGGTCTTGCCTTCGAATTGCTCGGCCACGAATTTCCAGTTGACCAGGTTCCAGAACGCTTCGACGTACTTCGGACGAACGTTGCGGTAGTCGATGTAGTAGGCGTGTTCCCAGACGTCGCAGGTCAGCAGCGGGGTGTCGCCGCTGGTCAGCGGGTTACCGGCGCCGATGGTGCTGGCCAGGGCCAGGGAACCGTCAGCCTTTTTCACCAGCCAGCCCCAACCGGAACCGAAGGTGCCGACGGAAGTCTTGGTGAACTCTTCCTTGAACTTGTCGAACGAACCGAACGCTGCGTTGATGGCTTCCGCCAGGGCGCCGGTTGGTTGGCCGCCGGCGTTTGGCGCCAGGCAGTTCCAGTAGAAGGTGTGGTTCCAGACCTGAGCGGCGTTGTTGAAGATACCGCCCGAGGAAGACTTGACGATCTCTTCCAGGGTTTTGCCTTCGAACTCGGTGCCTGGCACCAGGTTGTTCAGGTTCACGACATAGGTGTTGTGGTGCTTGTCGTGGTGGTATTCCAGGGTTTCCTTGGAAATGTGCGGCTGCAGGGCATCGTGTGCGTAAGGCAGCGGCGGCAATTCGAAAGCCATGATGATTCTCCTAATCAGGTCAGTTGCGGTGAGCGCAAGGCCGATCACGGGCGGCCAGACAAGCGCCGGGGAGTTTGTACTCTTTGCGGCGCAGGGTTCGGATCATAGCACCGGGGGTGCGGCTTAACCACGCAACAACTGTGTGGGATAGAGGTTCCAGAGCCTTTTGGAGTCAATCATGCGGCAGAGGAGACGAGTTGAAACGCCACGCTGAACATCATCACCGCCACCAGCAGATCGAGAATGCGCCAGGTGCTTGGGCGGGCCAGCCAGGGAGCCAGCCAGGCGGCGCCCAGGGCCAGGGTGAAGAACCACAGCAACGAGGCGCTGGCCGCCCCGACCACGTAGGCGCCGGGTTCGGTCTGCTGGGCGCCCAGCGAGCCGATCAGCAGCACCGTGTCCAGGTACACGTGAGGGTTGAGCAGGGTCACCGCCAGGGCACTGAGCAGTACCGCACGCAGCGAACGCACGGTCTGGTTTTCGCCCTGTTGCAGGCTCTGTCTCGAACAGGCGCGACGCAGCGCCAGGCTGCCGTACCAGATCAGGAACGCGGCGCCGCCCCAGCGGGCAATCGCCAGCAGTGTCGGGTTCTGCGCCAGCACGGTGGCCAGGCCGAAGACCCCGGCCGCCACCAGCAAGGCATCGCAGGTCACGCACAGCACCGCCACCGGCAGATGGTGTTCGCGCCGCAGGCTCTGGGCCAGGACAAAAGCGTTCTGGCTGCCGATGGCCATGATCAGCCCGGCCGCTACCAGCAGCCCGTTAACGTAGCTTTGCCACATGTCGTTTACTCCTCGCCCGCCGCCAATTGCCGCAACACGTCCATGGCGCGTTCGGCATCGGCTTTTCCTACAAACAGGTGATCGTGGTAGTAACCGGCGATCACGTTGCAACTGATCCCGGCTTTGCCCAGGGCACTGGCGAAGGCGGCGGTCAGGCCGACGGCTTCCAGGGCCGAATGCACGTTGAGGGTGATCCAGGCCGCGACGTAGTCGAAACCCAGCCCCAGCCGTTCGGCTTGCTGGCGCTCGAGGATCACCGTGAGTCCTTCCTGTTCGCGAAAGCTGCCCAGGACTTCGCAGTCGTCAAGCAGCGCGCGGTCGGCGATGGAGCAGAACACGTAGTCGCCGCGGTTGAGCTGCGGGCTCATGCTGCGCAGCAGGGTATCGAGGGCGGTTTCGCCAGCCATGAAAAAGGTCCTTGAAGGAGAAAGCATGCTGGCTATTCTCCGGTCGCAGGCTGTATAAGAAAAACCAATATTACTGATCGCTCATTAGGAAAACTGATGTTCGACTACAAGTTGCTTTCCGCCCTGGCCGCGGTGATCGAGCAGGCCGGGTTCGAGCGCGCGGCGCAGGTGCTGGGGCTATCGCAATCGGCCATCTCCCAGCGGATCAAGTTACTCGAGGCGCGGGTCGGCCAGCCGGTGCTGGTGCGAGTCACGCCGCCGGCGCCGACGGACATCGGCCGGCGCCTGCTCAACCATGTGCAGCAGGTACGCCTGCTCGAGCGCGACCTGCAGAGCCAGGTGCCGGCGTTGGACGAAGAAGGCGTGCCGGAGCGTTTGCGCATAGCCCTCAACGCCGACAGCCTGGCGACCTGGTGGGCCGATGCGGTGGGCGACTTCTGTGCCGAGCAGCAGGTACTCATGGACCTGGTGGTCGAAGACCAGACCGTGGGCCTCAAGCGCATGCGTGCCGGGGAAGTGGCCGCTTGTGTTTGTGCCAGCGAGCGGCCGGTGGCGGGGGCCCGCAGTGTGTTGCTCGGCGCTATGCGCTACCGCGCCCTGGCCAGCCCGGCGTTCCTGGCGCGGCATTTTCCTCAAGGCGTGAAAGCCGAGCGGCTGGCGCGCACGCCGGCCCTGGTGTTCGGTCCGGACGATTTTCTGCAGCATCGCTATCTGGCGGCGTTGGGCGTCGACGGCGGTTTCGAGCATCACCTGTGCCCCTCGTCCGAAGGCTTTATCCGCTTGACCGAGGCCGGACTGGGCTGGGGCCTGGTGCCCGAGCTGCAGGTGCGCGACCAGTTGGAGCGGGGTGTGCTGGTGGAGTTGTTGCCTGATAAGCCGATCGATGTGCCGCTGTACTGGCATCATTGGCGCAATGGTGGCCAACTGCTGGGCCTGCTCACCG
Source organism: Pseudomonas chlororaphis (assembly GCF_001921865.1). Classification (GTDB taxonomy): domain Bacteria; phylum Pseudomonadota; class Gammaproteobacteria; order Pseudomonadales; family Pseudomonadaceae; genus Aquipseudomonas; species Aquipseudomonas chlororaphis_D. The sequence continues at coordinate 7,465 of NZ_MSCT01000020.1, read as the reverse complement.
AGCGCCTGGTACGTTCTTCAGCGCAATGGCTGGTGCCGTTGGCCTGACGGGAGGCGTCAAGGCATCAGGCAATACCCTCACGCAATACTTCCCGCGGTACAGGGCGCGGCAGGTATGAAACACGAAAGCAATCGGAGCACGTCATGAAAATTCTGGTCACCGGCGCAAGCGGCTTCATTGGCGGACGCTTCGCGCGTTTTGCCCTTGAACAGGGCCTCGATGTGCGGGTCAACGGACGCCGGGCCGAAGGTGTCGAACATCTGGTGCGGCGCGGGGCCGAGTTCGTCCAGGGTGACTTGAGCGATGCGGACCTGGTGCGCGACCTGTGCCGTGATGTCGACGCGGTGGTGCACTGCGCGGGCGCCGTAGGGCTCTGGGGGCGTTACCAGGACTTCCACCAGGGCAACGTGCAGGTCACGGAAAACGTCGTCGAGGCCTGCCTAAAGCGCAATGTCCGGCGCCTGGTGCACCTGTCGTCGCCGTCGATCTATTTCGACGGTCGCGATCACCTGGGGCTGACCGAGGAACAGGTGCCCAAGCGCTTCAAGCACCCGTATGCAGCGACCAAATACCTGGCGGAGCAGAAGGTGTTCGGCGCCCAGGAGTTCGGCCTGGAAGTGCTGGCGCTGCGCCCGCGTTTTGTCACCGGCGCCGGCGACATGAGCATTTTTCCGCGCCTGTTGAGGATGCAGCGCAAGGGTCGCCTGGCGATCATTGGCAACGGCCTGAACAAGGTCGACTTCACCAGCGTGCAGAACCTCAACGAAGCCTTGCTCAGCAGCCTGCTGGCCAGCGGCTCGGCCCTGGGCAAGGCCTACAACATCAGCAACGGTGCACCGGTGCCGCTGTGGGACGTGGTGAACTACGTGATGCGCCAGATGAATGTGCCGCAGGTCACGCGCCACCGTTCCTTTGGCCTGGCCTACAGCGTGGCGGCCCTCAACGAAGGCTTCTGCAAACTCTGGCCGGGCCGTCCGGAGCCGACCCTGTCGCGCCTGGGCATGCAGGTCATGAACAAGAATTTCACCCTGGATATCAGCCGCGCCCGGCATTATCTGGACTACGAGCCAAAGGTCAGCCTGTGGGCGGCCCTGGATGAGTTTTGCAATTGGTGGAAGGCTCAGGACATAGGCTGAAAACAAACACTGAACCGAGTGCGGGGTTCAGGGTCAATCCAGCGGTTTATACTCGCCGCATTCAGCGATTACTGCAGTTTTAGAAAGGTTGCCCCATGCGTAACGATGCCAACGACGACTTCGACGATGTTCCAAGCCTGCGTGCCGATACCCTCGACGATGATTTTCCGACCACGGCGGCGGCGCGCGAGCGCACTTCGGTGCACTCGTGCAGCGCGCCCGCGGCCAAGGTCAAGGCACCGAGCGCCGGGCCGTTGTGGGCGCTGGTCGGAGCCTTGTTCTTCGCCTTCATCGGCCTGGCCTGGTGGAGCTTCCAGCAGATCTCGCTGATGGAGCAGCAACTGGTTGCGACCCAGGAAAGTTTTGCCCGGATCAGCGAGGAAGCGGCGGGGCGCCTGCAGGATATTTCCGGCAAGGTGGTGGCCAGCCAGTCCAGCGTCAACAGCGACAGCGAGGCCTTGAAGCTGCAACTCAAGCAACTGGAAACCCGCCTGCAGGACCAGAACAAGCAGCAGCAAGGCGTGGCCGGGCAGGCCACGGACCTGGACAAGCGCCTGGCCCAGATGAACACCCTGGCCACCGAACAGCAGGCGGCCAACAGCCAGTTGCAGGCGCAGGTGAAAACCTTGAACGCCGAACTGACCGCGCTGAAAAGCGCACCGGCCGACACCAGCAAGGTCGATGCTCAGTTCAAGAGCTTGAACACCGAGATCGCCGCCTTGAAGAAACAGGGCAACCCGAGCGCCGCCATCGAACGTCTGGAGCAGGACATGATCGTGCTCAAGAGCCAGCAGGACAACCGTCCCGCTACCGCCCAGGGCGCTACCAACACCGCCGAGTTCGACGCGTTCCGCGGCCAGGTCACCCGCAACATCAATACCCTGCAGAGCCAGATCCAGAACCTGCAACAGCAGCTCAATACCCGTCCCTGACCTAGGCGGCCTTCCCACTTCTCGCGTGGGAAGGCCGCGGGTTTCGTTTCACCTCCCCCTGCGTGGCCTGAATACTCGACCATATCCCGTAGCCGTCTACGCTCTTGAAACACCAACAAGAACGGGGGATGTGCAATGAGGGTATTGCTGAAGACCATTGGGTGGGGCTGGCTGCTGATGTTGTGTTTCAGCCAGGCGCAGGCGGCGACGGCGGCGGACGATGCCACGGCGGCCAAGGCCCTGCTGGAGAAGGCCCTGGCTTACTACCACGATCAGGGAGACAAGGCGTTCGCCGCGTTCAGCCGGCAGGGCGAGTTCGTCGACAAGGACCGTTATGTGTTCGTGGTCGACACCCAGGGCGTGATGCTCGCCAGTGGCGGGCCGTCATCGGCGCTGATCGGCCGCGATGTGTCCGAAGTCCTCGGCCCGGACCTGCAAAAGGCGTTCAAGGATGCCTTGAAGATTCCCGAGGGCAATGGCATCCAGCAAGCCGAATACCGCTGGCAGAACTGGGCCGACGGCAAGGTCGAGCGCAAGCATGTGTATTTCCAGCGCATTGGCCAGCGGATTCTCGCGGTCGGCTATTACCTGCCACGGGCTTCCGCCGAGCAGGCCAAGGCCTTGCTGGACAAGGCCGCGAGTGAGTTGGTCAAGGACGAGAAGGGCACGCTGACGGCGATCAACTCGCTCAAGGGCGGCTTCCTGCAAGACGACCTGTATGTGTTCGTGGTCGACCTGGACAACCAGCGCTACGTGGCCCACGGCACCAACTTGCGGCTGATCAATACCGACTTCGGCAAGGTCAAGGACCCGGACGGTAAACCGGTGGGCGAACCGATCCTGGCGTTGATGGCCAAGCAGGATCAGGGCGAATACGAATACCGCTGGAAGAACCCGGTGACGTCCAGGGTCGAAGACAAGCATGCCTACCTGCGCAAGGCCGGACACTTCCTGGTGGCGGTGGGGTATTACAGCCCTTGAGGACCGATCGCGAGCACGCTCGCTCCTGCAAACGCACGATTTTCTGTAGGAGCGAGCGTGCCCGCGATAGCGTCAACCGCGGGCCTGCCTGACCTTCTCTTCGCGCCCGCGCAGCACGGCGTTGGGCATTGCCAGCGCCGCCGCCAGCCCCAACAGCGACACTGCCGCGCTGACCATCAGCAAGTGCTGGAAGGTCAGCAGCAGTTCTGCGCGCAAGGCTTGCTGCTCCGAACCCGGCGCGGCGTTCAGGCCGTCTAGCAGTACACTGCCCGAGCCTTCGCCGATCAGCGTCGAACCGCTCAACTGGGCGAAGCTGGAGTCCTGTAACAGCGCCAGCAACAGTGCCGACATCAGGGCCACGCCCACTGCGCCGCCGAGGGAGCGGAACAGGTTGGTGGTGCTGGTGGCGACGCCGATGTCCCGTTGTTCCACCGAGTTCTGGCTGCCCACCAGGGACGTCGGGAACTGCATGCCGGAAGCAATCCCGCTGAGCAGCATGAACAGGCTGCTCAGCAGCACCGCCTGGGGCGGGCTGAAGGCCATGCCGAGAATGCTCAGCGGCATCAGCAGGGCACCGCCAAGGATCATCGGTTTGTAGCGCCCGGTCACTGAAGTCATGCGCCCGGCGCAGTAGGCGCCGATTGGCAGGCCGATGGCCAGGGGCAGCAGGTGCAACGCCGCGCTGTCGGCGCCGGCGCCGGTGACGCTCTGGAAGCGCAGTGGCATCAACACCACCAGCGAGATGGACTGGAAACTGGTGAAGAACACGGTGCACCAGCACAGCATGGCGTTGCGGTTGCTGAACAGGTGCATGGGCAGCAGCGGTTCCACGGTGCGTCGTTCGTGCCAGGCGAACAGGGCCAGGACGATCACGGCGCCGACCAGCAGGCCTGCTACTTCGCGACTGCGCCAGGCGTGGCCCTGGCCGAAGTGAGTGATCGCCAGCAGCAGGGCGGTCAGGCCGACGATCATCAGCAGCGTGCCGAGGTAGTCGATGATCGGTTTGCGTTGCGGAATCGGCAGCCCCAGCAGGTTGCGCCGGGCAATCAGCCAGGCGCCCAGGCCCAGGGGCAGGTTGATCAGGAACACCCAGCGCCAGGACAGGTACTCGGTCATGTAGCCGCCGAGCACCGGGCCGGCGACGCTGGCCGCCGCGTACATACTGCTGAAGTAACCCTGGTAACGCCCGCGCTCGCGAGGCGGGACGATGTCGCCGATGATCGCCTGGCTCACCGAGATCATTCCGCCGGCGCCGATGCCCTGGAAGATCCGCGCCAGCACCAGCTGCTCCATGCTTTGGGCCATGCCGCAGAACAACGACGCCAAGGTGAACAGGCCCATGCCGAACAGCATCAGCTTGCGTCGCCCATAGAGATCGCCGAGCTTGCCGTAGATCGGCACAGCCACGGTCATGGCCACCATGTAGCCGGAGATCACCCAGGCCAGCAGGCTGACGTCCTTGAATTGCGCGGAGATCGCGGGCATGGAGACGGCGACGATGGTCTGGTCCAGGGCGCCGAGAAAGATCGCCAGCATCAGCGCGATCAGGACGCTGCGCAGGGCCGGTTTGGGCTGGCCAGGCTGATTGGGATGAGTCACGACAGAACCTGCGGGCAGTGATTGACCCGCGGGGAGCAAGGCGAGCGGGAATGCTCGCCAGTGTACTCGATAGGCTCCTATTCGATAGCCTCGTAAGGAAGCCCGACGTAATTTTCTGCAATGGTTTTGCGCCCGGCTTCGGAGTCGACGAAGTAGTCCAGTTCCGATTCGGCGATACGTTGGCTGAAGTCGTCGGCATCGGGGAAACGATGCAACATCGCGGTCATCCACCAGGAGAAGCGCTCGGCTTTCCAGATCCGCCGCAGGCAGATCTGCGAGTACTTCTCCAACAGGTCGATGCGTTGTTCGCGGTAGACCTTGAGCAGGATGTTGAACAGGGTGCTGACGTCGCTGGCGGCCAGATTCAGGCCCTTGGCTCCGGTGGGCGGCACGATGTGGGCGGCGTCGCCGACCAGGAACAGCCGTCCGTATTGCATCGGCTCGACCACGAAGCTGCGCAGCGGCGCGATGCTTTTCTCGATCGAAGGACCGGTCACCAGGCGCTCGGCCAGCGCCTCGGGCAGGCGCGTCTTGAGCTCGTCCCAGAAACGCTGATCGGACCAGTCCGCGACGTTCTCATCCGCCGGCACCTGCAGGTAGTAGCGAGTGCGGGTGGTCGACCGCATGCTGCACAGGGCAAAGCCGCGTTCGTGGCGGGCATAGACCAGTTCGTCGTGCACCGGCGGGGTGTCGGCGAGAATGCCCAGCCAGCCGAACGGATAGACCCGTTCGAACACCTTGAGCTTCTCGGCCGGGATCGCTTGCCGGGCGACGCCATGGAACCCATCGCAGCCGGCAATGTAGTCGCACTCCAGGCGATGGGGTTCGCCCTGGTAGTCGAAGGTCAGGTAGGGCTGCTCGCCGTGCAGGTTGTGGGGCTGCACCTTGTCGGCCTGGTACAGGGTGCGGGCGCCGATGGCTTGCCGGGCGTGCATCAGGTCGCGGGTGACTTCGGTCTGGCCGTAGATCATCACGCTCTTGCCGCCGGTGAGGGCATGCAGGTCGATGGCCACCCGACGGCCGTCCAGGGCCAGCTCGAAACCGCCGTGCACCAGGCCCTCGCGTCCATGACCCCGGCCTGGCGCAGAAGGTCGACCATGCCTTGTTCCAGGACCCGGCGCGGATGCGTCCGAGTACGTAATCCGGGGTTTGGCGTTCAACGATCAGGGTGTCGATACCGGCCTTGTGCAGCAGTTGGCCGAGCAGCAGTCCGGAGGGACCAGCGCCAATGATGGCGACTTGAGTTTTCAGGGTTTTCATTGTTTTTATGGCTCGCAAGCGTCACGCGAACAGGTTCGCTGAGTGATTTTTATGTTTCGAGTGCCTGCATTTTTCACTTGTGATGCTGTCAGTTGAAGGTGAAAACTGAGCCGATGTCTGTTCATTTCACCAATCGGTGCGATTATCGCCCGTCACCCAGCGTCCTGGATTGCAGTTATGAATAAGCCAGCCCTGCCTTCAATTCCGGTGTTCAAGCTCTATGGGGAAAGCCTGGACTGGCCGACGCCGGACCTGCTGCATTGCGAAACCATTTCCCAGCGCAGCCGCGAGCATCAATGGGAAATCAAGCCGCACCGGCATGCCGATCTCTGCCAGTTACTGTTTGTGCACCGCGGGCAGGCCGAGCTCGAGGTCGAAGGCCAGCGCACGTTGCTGGGGGAGTCGGCGTTGCAGATCCTGCCGCCCTTGTCGGTACACGGCTTTCGTTTTTCCGCGGACATCGACGGTTATGTGGTGACGCTGGCGGCGCCATGATGGCCCATCTGCAATCCCAATTGGGCCACTCGGTGAACGCCCTGGCCACGGCCGAGAGTTACCCGGCCGGCGCCGATGGCGATTACCTGAACGGCCTGTTTGCCCAGCTCCAGGGCGAATACCTGGGGCGCGAACCGGCGCGCGACATGCTCATGCATTCGCTGGTCAGCGTGATCATGGTGTGGGTCGGCCGCCAGGCGATCCGTCGCCGCAGCGCCAGCCAGCGACCGCAGCGGGCACGGGAGTATTTCAATGGGTACATCCAGCTGGTGGAAACCCACTACCGCGAGCATGTGAAGGTCGAGGACCTGGCGCACAAGCTGGGGATTTCCGTTTCCCACCTCAACGGCACTTGCCGCGAACTGGCAGGCCAGCCGGCCTTGCAGATCATGCATGAGCGCCAGCTGCTGGAAGCCAAGCGGCTGCTGACCTACACCAGCATGACGATCTACGAGATTTCCGACGTCCTGGGCTTTTCCGACCCCACCAACTTCACCCGGCTGTTCCGCCGCCGGGTCGGGATCTCGCCCAAGGCCTTCCGCGACCGCTTGAAAGAGCGATCACGAGGGCTGAAGGCCGCGCACCTGGATCATTTCAGGGCGTTGAGGGTCGCGTTATGCGGGATGCATTGGTCGACGTTGCAGCTGGCGTAGATACGTGGCTGCTGGCGGGCCTGCTCGACGCGATAGGCCGCGGTTCCGTAGAGCGCCAGGGTCGCGGTGCAGGTGACGAAAATGGCCAGGTATCTTCTTGTTTCTGATGTTCATGGCAAGCACCTCTGAACGAATACCCGCGCGCATGCGAAGGTACTGTTATCAGCATAGATCAGCCACCTGGATCAGCCATGGCCACTTACCCGTTCGCGGCCAGGGTGTTGCCTGGGTATTCAGCCGTCTTATCGGGGTCAGAGGCCCTTGTCCCAGGCCGGCTCTTCGGGGAAGCGCAGCACCAGGAAGTCGAGCATGCTGCGCAGGGCCGCCGGCATGTGTTTGCGTGATGCGTAGACCGCGTACATGTTCATTTGCCGGGGTTCGGCATGCGCCAGCAGGCGCACCAGTTCGC
>NZ_MSCT01000002.1 GCF_001921865.1 Pseudomonas chlororaphis | reverse complement strand
GCTGGCCAAGCTGCCGCCGCTGGCCAGCGCGTAATCCCGCAAACGAACAGGCCGGCGACCCGACCCGGCGCGCAATGCGTCGGGCCCGGTCGCCGGCCTGGGTGACAGCGGTCGATCGGCTTAGTTGACGATCTCCACCAGATCGACATCGATCTCGCGCTTCATCAGTCCTTTCTCGACCTCGCCGGTCAGCTTGACCTGGGTCTTCTCGTTGAACGCCACCGGCGGTAGGTCTTCGTCGTCGATCTCGACGGTGATAGTGCCGCTGGCATCCTTGAACTCGTACTTGTCGTCGTTGTTCAGCTTCTTGGTCACATGGCCCTGCAACACCACCGGCGTATCGTCCGCAGCGTCGTTGGCCGCCGCGACGGTGGTCACCGCCTGGGCGCCCGGGCCGGTGTAGCCGGCGGCCAGGGCGGCGGTGCTGAACAACGGGGCAAGCAGCAGAACGAGGTAACGGGTTTTCATGGCAGCAATCCAGTGTGGGTTTCGATGGCGCCAGATTAACCAGCCAGGCTGAATTCAACCTTAATCCGCCGCCCCCTTTTCCCAGCGCCAAAAAAAGCCCGGCATATGCCGGGCCTGGTCAGCGGCTCGCGATCACTGGTGATACTGCGCCGACAGCTCATGCACCGCGCGCAGGAAAGCGCCAGCGTGCTCCGGGTCGACCTCCGGGGTGATGCCGTGGCCGAGGTTGAACACATGGCCGCTGCCCTTGCCGTAGCTGGCGAGGATGCGCGCGACTTCGGCGCGGATCGCTTCCGGCTTGGCGTAGAGCACGGTCGGGTCCATGTTGCCCTGCAGGGCGACCTTGCCACCGACCCGCTGGCGCGCTTCGCCGAGGTCGCAGGTCCAGTCCAGGCCCAGCGCATCGGCACCGGCGTCGGCGATGCTTTCCAGCCACAGGCCGCCGTTCTTGGTGAACAGGATCACCGGCACCTTGCGCCCTTCGTGTTCGCGGATCAGGCCGCTGACGATCTTGCGCATGTAAGCCAGGGAGAACTCCTGATAGGCCGCCGCCGACAGGTTGCCGCCCCAGGTGTCGAAGATCTGCACCGCTTGCGCGCCGGCCTGGATCTGGCCGTTGAGGTAGCTGACGACCGACTGCGCCAGCTTGTCCAGCAGCAGGTGCATGGCTTGCGGGTTGTCGTAGAGCATCGCCTTGGTCTTGCGGAAGTCCTTCGAGGAGCCGCCTTCGACCATGTAGGTGGCCAGGGTCCAGGGGCTGCCGGAGAAGCCGATCAGCGGCACGCGGCCGTTGAGCTCGCGGCGGATGGTGCTGACCGCATCCATCACGTAGCCCAGGTCCTTGTGCGGATCGGGAATCGGCAGCGCCTCAATGTCGGCCAGGGTGCTGACCACTTTCTTGAAGCGCGGGCCTTCGCCGGTTTCGAAATACAGGCCCTGGCCCATGGCGTCGGGGATGGTCAGGATGTCGGAGAAGAGGATGGCCGCATCCAGTTGCGGGTAGCGGTCCAGCGGTTGCAGGGTGACTTCGCAGGCGAACGCAGGATTCATGCACAGGCTCATGAAGTCACCGGCGTTGGCACGGCTGGCGCGGTACTCAGGCAGGTAGCGCCCGGCCTGACGCATCATCCACACCGGGGTGACGTCTACGGGTTGCTTGAGCAGGGCACGAAGGAAACGGTCGTTCTTCAGGGCAGTCATGTCGGCATCCGGAAAAAAAGTGCGGGCATTTTCTCAGAGCGCGACGCAAAAGGCACGGCGAGAGCCGTGCCTTTTGTCTATCGGGTCAATTTGTCGCGCCACACCCCACATATAACAAGGGCTGTAGCGGACCTGTAGGAGCGAGCTTGCTCGCGATGAGGGTGTGTCAGGCCACATCGATGCTGGCTGATACATCGCTATCGCGAGCAAGCTCGCTCCTACAGGGGAGATGATCCGCAGATCATCAGACGCCCAGGTAGTCGAGGATGCCTTCGGCGGCGTTACGGCCTTCGAAGATCGCCGTCACCACCAGGTCGGAACCGCGCACCATGTCGCCACCGGCGAAGATCTTCGGGTTGCTGGTCTGGTGCTTGTACTGGCCCTGTTCCGGGGCCACGACGCGGCCCTGGCTGTCGGTCTGGATGCTGAACTGCTCGAACCACGGCGCCGGGCTCGGACGGAAACCGAAGGCGATGACCACGGCGTCGGCCGGGATGATCTCCTCGGAGCCCGGGATCGGCTCGGGGCTGCGGCGGCCACGGGCGTCAGGCTCGCCGAGACGGGTCTCGACCACCTTCACGCCTTCGACCTTGTCTTCGCCGACAATGGCGATCGGCTGGCGGTTGTAGAGGAATTTCACGCCCTCTTCCTTGGCGTTCTTCACCTCTTTGCGCGAGCCCGGCATGTTCGCTTCGTCGCGACGATAAGCGCAGGTCACGGCCTTGGCGCCCTGGCGGATCGACGTGCGGTTGCAGTCCATCGCCGTGTCGCCGCCACCGAGGACCACGACCTTCTTGCCCTTCATGTCGACGAAATCTTCCGGCGACTTTTCAAAGCCCAGGTTGCGGTTGACGTTGGCTATCAGGAAGTCCAACGCGTCGTGCACGCCCGGCAGGTCCTCGCCGGCGAAGCCACCCTTCATGTAGGTGTAGGTGCCCATGCCCATGAACACCGCGTCGAACTCTTCGAGCAGTTGCTCCATGGTCACGTCCTTGCCCACCTCGGTGTTGAGGCGGAACTCGATGCCCATGCCGCTGAAGACTTCGCGACGATTGCTCAGCACGGTCTTTTCCAGCTTGAACTCGGGGATGCCGAAGGTCAGCAGGCCGCCGATTTCCGGGTTCTTGTCGAACACCACCGGAGTCACGCCGCCGCGTACCAGCACGTCGGCACAACCCAGGCCCGCCGGGCCCGCGCCGATCACCGCGACGCGCTTGCCGGTCGGCTTGACCTTGGACATGTCCGGACGCCAGCCCATGGCGAACGCGGTGTCGGTGATGTACTTCTCCACCGAACCGATGGTCACCGCGCCGAAGCCGTCGTTGAGGGTGCAGGCACCCTCGCACAGACGGTCCTGCGGGCACACCCGGCCGCAGACTTCCGGCAGGGTGTTGGTCTGGTGCGACAGCTCGGCGGCGGCGAGGATGTTGCCCTCGGCCACCAGCTTGAGCCAGTTGGGAATGAAGTTGTGCACAGGGCACTTCCATTCGCAGTACGGGTTACCGCAACCCAGGCAGCGGTGGGCCTGGTCGGCCGACTGCTGGGGTTTGAAGGGCTCGTAGATTTCCACGAACTCTTTCTTGCGTTGACGCAACAGTTTCTTCTTCGGATCCTTGCGCCCGACCTCGATGAACTGGAAGTCATTATTCAGACGTTCAGCCATTATCAAAACCTCATCAAACTCTTCAGGCGCATATCACTGCGGGTTGGCACGGGTGCTGGAAAGCAACGTTTTCAAGCTGGCAGCCTTCGGCTTGACCAACCAGAAACGACGCAGGTAGTCGTCGAGGTTCTCGGCCAGGTTACGGCCCCACTCGCTACCCGTTTCCGCGACGTATTCGTCCAGCACGCGCTGCAGGTGGCTGCGATAGGCTTCCATCGCTTCGCCGCTGATCCGCTGGATTTCCACCAGCTCGTGGTTGACCCGGTCAACGAAGGTGTTGTCCTGGTCGAGCACGTAGGCGAAACCGCCGGTCATGCCTGAGCCGAAGTTGTAACCGGTCTTGCCCAGCACGCAGACGAAACCACCGGTCATGTACTCGCAGCAGTGATCGCCGGTGCCTTCCACCACGGTGTGGGCGCCGGAGTTGCGCACGGCGAAACGCTCGCCCGCGGTGCCGGCGGCGAACAGCTTGCCGCCGGTGGCGCCGTACAGGCAGGTGTTGCCGATAATCGCGCTGTCCTGAGTCTTGTAGGCGCTGCCTTGCGGCGGCACGATCACCAGCTTGCCGCCGGTCATGCCCTTGCCCACGTAGTCGTTGGCGTCACCTTCGAGGTAGAGGTTCAGGCCGCCGGCGTTCCACACGCCGAAGCTCTGGCCGGCAGTGCCCTTGAAGCGGAAGGTGATCGGCGCCTTGGCCATGCCCTGGTTGCCGTGGACCTTGGCGATTTCGCCGGAGATCCGCGCCCCGATGGAACGGTCGCAGTTGCAGATGTCGAGCGCGAACTCGGCACCGCTGAGGTCGTTGATCGCAGGCTTGGCCATGGCGACCATCTTCTCGGCCAGAAGGCCCTGGTCGAACGGCGGGTTGCGCTCGACCTGGCAGAACTGCGGCTTGTCCGCCGGGATATGGTCGCTGCCCAGCAACGGGGTCAGGTCCAGGTGGTGCTGCTTGGCGGTCTGGCCTTCGAGGATTTCCAGCAGATCGGTACGGCCGATCAGCTCTTCCAGCGAACGCACGCCTAGCCTCGCCAGCCACTCACGGGTTTCCTCGGCGACGTAGGTGAAGAAGTTCACCACCATCTCGACGGTACCGATGTAGTGGTCCTTGCGCAGCTTCTCGTTCTGCGTCGCCACGCCCGTGGCGCAGTTGTTCAAGTGGCAGATACGCAGGTATTTGCAGCCCAGGGCGATCATCGGCGCGGTGCCGAAGCCGAAGCTTTCGGCGCCGAGGATCGCCGCCTTGATCACGTCGAGGCCGGTTTTCAGGCCGCCGTCGGTCTGCACCCGGACTTTGCCGCGCAGGTCGTTGCCACGCAGGGTCTGGTGGGTTTCCGCCAGGCCCAGCTCCCACGGCGCACCGGCGTACTTGATCGAGGTCAGCGGCGAAGCACCGGTGCCGCCGTCGTAGCCGGAGATGGTGATCAGGTCGGCGTAGGCCTTGGCCACGCCAGCGGCGATGGTGCCGACCCCGGCTTCCGCCACCAGCTTCACCGAAACCAGCGCCTGCGGATTGACCTGTTTCAGGTCGAAAATCAGCTGCGACAGGTCTTCGATGGAATAGATGTCGTGGTGCGGCGGCGGCGAAATCAGGGTCACGCCCGGCACCGCATAGCGCAGCTTGGCGATCAGGCCGTTGACCTTGCCGCCTGGCAACTGGCCGCCTTCGCCAGGCTTGGCGCCCTGGGCCACCTTGATCTGCAGCACTTCGGCGTTGACCAGGTATTCCGGGGTCACGCCGAAACGGCCGGTAGCCACCTGCTTGATCTTCGAGCTCTTGATGGTGCCGTAGCGCGCCGGGTCTTCGCCGCCTTCGCCGGAGTTGGAACGCGCGCCCAGGCGGTTCATGGCCTCGGCCAGGGCTTCGTGGGCCTCGGGCGACAGCGCGCCCAGGGAGATACCGGCGGAGTCGAAGCGTTTGAGGATCGATTCCAGCGGCTCGACTTCACCGATATCCAGCGGCGTGTCGAGAGTCTTCACCTGGAACAGGTCGCGGATCATCGACACCGGACGGTTGTCCACCAGCGCGGTGTATTCCTTGAACTTGGCGTAGTCGCCCTGCTGCACGGCGGCTTGCAGGGTGTTGACCACGTCCGGGTTGTAGGCGTGGTACTCGCCGCCGTGGACGAACTTCAGCAGGCCGCCTTGCTGGATCGGCTTGCGCGGGCTCCAGGCTTCGGTCGCCAGGGCTTTCTGCTCGGCTTCGATGTCGACGAAACGCGCACCCTTGATGCGGCTCGGCACGCCACGGAAGCTCAGGTCGCAGACTTCCTCGGACAGGCCGATGGCCTCGAACAGCTGTGCGCCGCGATAGGACGCGATGGTCGAGATGCCCATCTTCGACAGGATCTTCAGCAGGCCCTTGGTGATGCCTTTGCGGTAGTTCTTGAACACCTCGTAGAGGTCGCCCAGCACTTCGCCCGTGCGGATCAGGTCGCCCAGCACTTCGTAGGCCAGGAACGGATAGACCGCCGAGGCGCCGAAACCGATCAGCACCGCGAAGTGATGCGGGTCGCGGGCGGTAGCGGTTTCCACCAGGATGTTGGAGTCGCAGCGCAGGCCCTTCTCGGTCAGGCGGTGGTGCACCGCGCCTGTGGCCAGGGACGCATGGATCGGCAGCTTGCCCGGGGCGATATGGCGGTCGCTGAGGACAATCTGGGTCCGCCCGGCGCGCACGGCCTCTTCAGCCTGGTCGGCCACATTGCGGATCGCCGCTTCCAGGCCGAGGCTTTCTTCGTAGTTCAGGTCGATGACCTGACGCTCGAAGCCTGGACGGTCGAGGTTCATCAGCGAGCGCCACTTGGCCGGGGAAATGACCGGCGAGCTGAGAATCACCCGCGAGGCATGCTCGGGGGACTCCTGGAAGATATTGCGCTCGGCACCGAGGCAGATCTCCAGCGACATGACGATGGCTTCGCGCAGCGGGTCAATCGGCGGGTTGGTGACCTGGGCGAACTGCTGGCGGAAGTAGTCGTACGGCGTACGCACGCGCTGGGACAGCACGGCCATCGGCGTGTCGTCGCCCATGGAGCCGACCGCCTCGTAGCCTTGCTCGCCCAGTGGACGCAGCACCTGGTCGCGCTCCTCGAAGGTGACCTGGTACATCTTCATGTACTGCTTGAGCTGGTCGACGTCGTAGAACGCCGAACCGTGGTCGTTGTCTTCCATGGTCGCCTGGATACGCAGGGCATTCTTGCGCAGCCATTGCTTGTACGGATGACGGGACTTCAGGCGGTTGTCGATGGCATCGGTGTCGAGGATCTGCCCAGTCTCGGTGTCCACGGCGAAGATCTGGCCCGGGCCGACACGGCCCTTGGCGATCACGTCTTCGGGCTGGTAGTTCCAGACGCCGATTTCCGAAGCCAGGGTGATGAACCCGTTCTTGGTAGTGACCCAGCGCGCCGGGCGCAGGCCGTTACGGTCGAGCAGGCAGACGGCGTAGCGGCCGTCGGTCATGACCACGCCCGCCGGGCCGTCCCACGGTTCCATGTGCATGGAGTTGTATTCGTAGAACGCGCGCAGATCGGCGTCCATGGTCTCGACGTTCTGCCAGGCCGGCGGAATGATCATCCGCACGCCGCGGAACAGGTCGATGCCGCCGGTGACCATCAGCTCCAGCATGTTGTCCATGCTCGAGGAGTCGGAACCCACGCGGTTGACCAGCGGGCCGAGTTCTTCCAGGTCCATCAGGTCGTTGGTGAACTTGGTGCGTCGGGCCTGGGCCCAGTTGCGGTTGCCGGTGATGGTGTTGATCTCGCCGTTGTGGGCGAGGAAGCGGAACGGCTGCGCCAGCGGCCATTTCGGCAGGGTGTTGGTGGAGAAGCGCTGGTGGAACACGCAGATCGCGGTTTGCAGGCGCGGGTCGCCCAGGTCCGGATAGAAGGCGGCGAGGTCCGCCGGCATCATCAGGCCTTTATAGATGATGGTCTTGTGGGAAAAGCTGCAGATGTAGTGGTCGATATCGGCGGCGTTGGCCACCGACGAACGACGACGGGCGCTGAACAGCTTGACCGCCATGTCCTGATCGCTCAGGCCTTCGCCGCCGATGTACACCTGCTCGATCTGCGGCAGACGCTCGAGGGCCAGGCGGCCGAGAACGCTGGTATCGATCGGCACTTTGCGCCAGCCGATCAGTTGCAGGCCTTCGGCCAGGATCTCGCGGTTCATGTTCTCGCGAGCGGCTTCGGCTTTGGCCGGGTCCTGGTTGAAGAAGACCATACCCACGGCATATTGCTTGGGCATTTCGACGCTGAAGGTTTCCTGGGCAATGGCGCGCAGGAACGCATCAGGCTTTTGAATCAGCAGACCGCAACCGTCGCCGGTCTTGCCGTCCGCGTTGATCCCACCGCGGTGGGTCATGCAGGTCAGGGCCTCGATGGCCGTTTGCAAAAGGGTATGACTGGGTTCGCCCTGCATATGGGCTATCAAACCGAAACCGCAGTTATCCTTGAATTCATCTGGTTGGTACAGACCTGCTTTCATAGACACTTTCTCACCAGGCTGTCTCTTATCGAGACAAATTTCTTTTCAATTCAGCCAGTTACCTTCCGCGCCGAACGTACGCCAGCTTTGCGGGGGCAAAAGGGAGGTCATTGTACACACCGACACAGACGCCCACAAATTTGACGACGAAATGTCGCAAATTCATGTCGCATTTATGAAAGGTTTAAAGCGATATGCTGTGCTAGTCAAAACTTTTTTAGTTCGGACCGCGACGACTCAAAAGCTACTGTGACGCAGACACCACAAGGCACGCGGCCTTGAAGGCAGCATGCACATGCGGATTTTTTTGAGGTGCTGGGAGAGGCGGCCTGGGTAAGGCCGCCGAATCTTCAGCGAGTTGCTGCCAGTTCCTGTTGGACGCTGGCGACAGTGCGAGGCCAAGGTTTACCAGCCTGAACCTTCGCTGGCAAGGCCTTGATGGCGGTAACGGCTGCATCACGGCTGCTGAAGCTGCCGTATGTGATGACATACAGCGGCTTGCCGTTGAGGACTTTCTTGAAATAGCGGTACTGGGCGCCCTGCTCCTTGACGAAGTTCTGCGCCGTGGCTTCAGAACTGGTGCCGAGGATCTGCACGACGTAGTTGCCAGGCGCCTGGCCGGCGTACCAGCTACCGCCGGTGGCCGCCTTGGCGACGGTGACAGGCTTCTCGACCGGCTTGGTGACCGGTGCCGGCTTGGTGACGGGAGCAGGCGCAGGCTTGGCCACAGGAGCCGGCTTCGCGGCAGCGACCTGGGTCGGTGCCGGGGTCGGACGGGCTTGCGGAGTCGGTGCCGGACCGGCCGGAACGCCCGCTGGCGGCGCGATGGTGGTCACGGTCGGCGGCGTGGCGCTGGAGCCTTCCACCGGCACGCCATCGTCACCCTCGGTGATGCCGCCGGCGGCTTCCGCCAGCGGACCGCGCATGACCGGCTGCGACTGGCCGACCAATGGCAGCGGCATAGGCTGCGAGGAACCGGCGAACTCCACAGACGGGCTGCCATTGGCATTCGGTTGCGGCGTCTGGCCCAACGGCAACTGCGCCTGTTCGTTCGCTGGCGCAGCGGTACTTGGCGCCTTGCTGCGACCCGGCATCAGCCAGGCAGCGGCAACGGCGACCACTACGACCGCGGATATCGCCAATACGTGTTTCTTCGGCATCTTGAACCCCATACTTGGACGCTTGACCGCCGAGCGGCTAGCAATCATGGCTTCGATCATTGCATCCCTGGCGACCTGGTTGATGTTGCCAGGCCAGCCATCGGAGCCTTCGTGAATATCACTGATCTGATCGGCGGAAAAAAGTTCGATCCCCCGCCCCGCGCCCTCGAGACGCTGCGCCAGGTACTCGCGGGTCTCTTCTTCGGTATAAGGCTGCAGCTCGATGACGTGGAAGCGCTCTTCTTCCGCGCTCAGCAACTCCAGGCCGGCAATCAGCGACGACTCGCCGAACAGGAACACATGCGGACGGCCTTCCGGCGCGCCGGCGGCCAAAGCCAGTAGCGCTTCAAGGGCGGATTCGTCGAGCTGCTCGGCGTCGTCCACCAGCAGATAGACTTCCTGGCCGGTCAACGCCAACTGCACCACTTGCGCCAGGATCGGGCCGATCTCGGCCTGTTCGACGTTCAACGCCTGGGCGACCTGGCGCAATACGCCCGCCGCATCACCGGCACCGCGGGCGGAAACCACCACGCTCTGTACCGACTGTTTATTGGTGCTGGCCACCAGCGCCTGGCGCAGCAGCGTCTTGCCGCTGCCTTGCGGGCCGGTCACGACCAGCAGCAGCTGGCTGTAGCGTGCCAGGTGGTGCAGTTGACCCAGCACAGGCTTGCGCTGGGCAGGAAAGAACTTGAAGCCAGGCACCCGTGGAGCGAAAGGGTCATGGCTCAACTGAAAGTGGCCGAGGAAGGCCTCGTCGGCATGCAAACTAGTCATGGGGATCTTATTAACCTTTAAGCTGAGCCAGGGCGCGGTAGTCCGCCCCCAGCGTGGCCTGTAAAACCTCTTTCGGATAATCGTCGGTCACTACGGCTTCGCCCATGCGGCGCAACAGCACCAGACGCAAACGACCATCGATCACTTTTTTGTCAATTGCCATGTGTTCGAGAAAATCCGCCTCGGTCATTTCCTCGGGCGGAATGACCGGCAAGCCCGCGCGCTGGAACAGGCGAATACCGCGGTCGCGCTCTGCGGCGCTGATCCAGCCGAGGCGCGCCGACATTTCCAGCGCCATTACGGTGCCCGCGGCTACCGCTTCGCCATGCAGCCAGACACCGTAGCCCATGTGGGTCTCGATGGCGTGGCCGAAGGTATGCCCCAGGTTCAGCGTGGCCCGCACGCCGGACTCGCGCTCGTCGGCGCCGACCACGGCCGCCTTGGCCGCGCACGAGCGCTCGATCGCATAGGTCAGCGCCTGCTGGTCCAAGGTGCGCAGGCGGTCGACGTTGTCTTCGAGCCAGGTGAGGAACGGCTCGTCGCAGATCAGACCGTACTTGATGACTTCCGCCAGGCCGGCCGACAGCTCGCGAGCCGGCAGGCTGTTGAGCGAGGCGGTGTCGATCAGGACCACGTTCGGCTGATAAAAGGCGCCGACCATGTTCTTGCCCAGCGGATGGTTGATACCGGTCTTGCCGCCCACCGACGAGTCGACCTGGGAGAGCAAGGTGGTAGGAATCTGGATGAAATCGACGCCGCGCTGGTAGCAGGCGGCGGCAAAGCCGGCCATGTCGCCGATCACCCCGCCGCCGAGGGCGACGATGGTGGTCCGACGGTCGTGCCGCGCGGTCAGCAGGCCGTCGAAAATCAGTTGCAGGGTTTCCCAGTTCTTGAATGCTTCGCCGTCCGGCAGGACCACCGAGATCACCGAGAATTGCGCAAGGCTGTGTTTCAGACGCTCAAGGTACAGCGGCGCTACGGTTTCATTGGAAATGATCGCCACTTGCCGCCCGGCGATGTGCGGCGCCAGCAACTCGGGCCGGTCCAACAAACCTTCGCCAATATGAATCGGGTAGCTGCGCTCGCCTAGATCGACCTTAAGTGTCTGCATGTGTCCCCACAGTGAAGATGGAAGCTGGTGTCCTGCCTTGCATAGACAACGATATCGCCTGGTTGTCTGACGCCGCGCGATAATTCTGCGCCACAACCCGAGGCGACCACGGCAAGGCGCCGAGGATAGCGCATTTCACGCCGCGCATTAACGGGGAGGCAGTTGCTGCAGACGGTCCAGGATGTCCAGCACCACCATTCGCGGTGGCCGTTCATCGGTTTCAACCACCAGATCGGCGATCTCCCGATAGAGCGGATCGCGAATCGCCAGCAGATCGCGCAGGGTTTTCGCCGGATCGGCCGTGCGCAGCAACGGCCGGTTGCGATCGCGCGCAGTGCGGCCGACCTGCTGCTCGACCGAGGCGTGCAGATAGACCACCCGACCGCCCGCATGCAGCGCCAGGCGATTGGCTTCGCGCATCACCGCGCCGCCGCCGGTCGCCAGGACCACGCCATCAGCCGCGCACAGCTCGGCGATCATGGCCTGTTCGCGATCACGAAAGCCCGGCTCGCCTTCTTTATCGAAGATCCACGGAATATTGGCGCCCGTGCGCAACTCAATTTCCTTATCGGAATCTTTGAATGGCAGGCGCAGCTCTTTGGCCAGCAAGCGACCGATGGTGCTTTTTCCAGCCCCCATCGGCCCAACAAGAATCAAATTTCGCACAGAATCAACGACTCACAGCAATCGCCTGGTTGTTCATGATACGCGGAGTGAGAAATACCAGCAGCTCGGATTTTTTCTCCGACACCACGTCACGCCGGAAAAGTCGGCCAAGATACGGCACATCGCCGAGAAATGGCACTTTATCTACAACCTTGCTTTGCGTGTTGGAGAAAACCCCACCGATCACGATGGTTTCGCCGTCGTTGATCAGGACCTTGGCGTTGACCTCGTTCTTCTTGATCGGCGGCACGTCCTGGACCTTGTTCAGGTAGTCCGGCTCGTCCTTGGTGACCTTGACCTCCATGATGATGCGATTGTCCGGGGTGATCTGCGGCGTCACCTCCAGCGACAGCGACGCTTCCTTGAAGGACACCGAAGTCGCGCCGCTGGACGCGGCTTCCTGATAGGGAATTTCCGTGCCCTTGAGGATCTTCGCGGTCTCCTTGTCGGAGGTGACGACCTTGGGCTGGGAGACGATTTCACCGTTGCCGGTCTTTTCCATGGCCGTCAGTTCCAGGTCCAGCAACACGTTGTCGGTGATAAAGGCGATGCCGAGGCCGGACGTATTGGCGGTCGTGCCCAGGTCGACGAACGGCGAATTGCTGCTGGTGCTGCCCGGCGTACCAATGGTTGAAGAGCCGTTGGCGCCGTTGCCGACCCCCGAGGCGTTCCAGTTGCCCTGGTTCTGGAGCGAACCGCCCCAGCGCACGCCCAGGCTTTTGTCGTAGTCGACGTTGGCCTCGACGATCCGCGCCTCGATCATCACCTGGCGCACCGGAATATCCAGCTGGCTGACGATCCGCCGCAGTTCGTCCAGGCGCTCTCGGGTCTGGTAGGCGATGATGTTGTTGGTCCGCTCGTCGACCGTGATAGAGCCTCGCTCGTCGGTTTTATCCTCGGCCCGGGTGACCGACTGGAACAGCTTGGCGATCTCCGTGGCCTTGGCGTAGTTCACCTGCAACAGTTCCCGACGTAGCGGTTCCAGCTCGGCGAGCTGCTTCTGCGACTCCAGCTCCTGGCGTTCGCGGGCCGCGATTTCATCGGCCGGCGCCACCAGCAGCACATTACCCACCTTGCGCTGGTCCAGCCCCTTGGTCTTGAGCACCAGGTCCAGGGCCTGGTCCCACGGCACATTCTGCAAACGCAAGGTAATGCCGCCTTGCACCGTATCGCTCGCCACCAGGTTGAGGTTGGTGAAGTCGGCGATCAGTTGCAGCACCGAACGGACCTCGATGTCCTGGAAATTCAGCGACAGTTTTTCACCTTTATAGGCCGAGCGCTCGGCACTGCGCGTCTGCAGGTCACCCGAGGACATCGGCCTGACGTTCACCGTGAGTTTGTTGTCCGTCTGGTAGGTCGAGTAATCGAAGGTACCGCCGGGCTCGATGGTGACAATGGCCTTGTCGGACTCCGCCCGGGCGTTGACGAACTGTACTGGCGTGGCAAAGTCCTTGACGTCCAGCCTGACCCGCAAGGGTTCGGGCAGAAGGGTCTTGGCAAAGGTCAGAATGAGCTTGCCGTCGCGCTCCTGTATGTCCGGGCTCATTTGCGCGTCGGACAGGTCGATCAGGACATTGCCCTCGCCCAGCTCGCCGCGCTGAAAATCCACTCGACGAATCGACCGCACCGCCCTCCTGGCAGGCTTGGCCCGCACGCCCCCCGCAAGCGGCATTCCAGACACATTCGTTGCTGCCGTCGCACCCTGGCCGATCACCACGAACAGTTGATTGCCGGCGACCCGGGTGCTGTAGGGCGCCAGCGCAAGCAAATTGATCACTACCCGGGTCCGCTGCCCTGCCTCGAGCACCGTTACGCTGCGGGCATTGCCGTTGCCCAGGTCGCGGCTCTTGTTCGCCAGTTGGCTGACGACACCAGGCAGATCGAGGGCGATCCGCGCCGGCTGGTCGGTGGTGTAGCCACGCGGCTCGGCCACCGGCCCATCGAAGGTCAGCTTCAACTCCAGGCGGTCCCCCGGCAGCGTCGCGACATCCAGGGCCTTGAGGCTGGCCGCCATGACCATCGGTGAAAGCAGCGCCATCCATAGCACCATACCGAAGGCTGAAAAGATCCTGTTCATGATGCGAGTTCCACTATGAATGCTCTTTTAATGGAAGAGTCCGCGGTCGCTCCAGCCATGCCCCCGCTCCATCGGGAACAATCTCGACCACATCGACCTGTGAATCGCTGATCGCGACAATTCGCCCATCGTTACGCCCCAGGTAGTCGCCGACCTTGAGCCGATGCACGCCACCGGCCCCGCGCAGCAGCGCAAAGACCCCGGAGGCATTGGACAGGGTGCCCACCATCTCGAACTGCTCGATGCTGAAACCCTCGAGAAACTGCTTGTTGCGACCCGGGTCCGGCTTGACCCCGGGCGAGCCGGCCTGGCGTGCCGCCAGGTCCACCCGGGCCGCTGGCTGAAACGGACTGCGCAAGGGAGCGGCGTTGTAGGTGAACGTTGGGTAAGACCCGAATGCCGGCATTGGTTCAATCTCACCGGCCGGCCGCAGCCGCGCCTCATTCATATAGGCGTCCAGATCGCTGAAGTCGTCCTCGCCGCCGCACCCGGCCAGCCCGCCCACGATCGCCACCAGCAACAGGCCATAAACACGGGTCATGGACGCGGCACCTTGTAGCGGTAGGTCCTGGCCAGAATGCTCATGCGCAGCTTCGAGCCGGCCTGCGGCGCGCTCGGTTTGATCTGGAAATCGTGCAGGGTGACGATTCGCGGCAGGCCGGCCACGCCGCTGACAAAAGTCGCCAGTTCGTGATAGTCGCCGGTGACGGTGATCTGGATCGGCAACTCGACGTAGAACGGCTGGACCACCTCCGGCAACAGTTTGATTTCCTCGAACTCCAGCCCGCTGCCCAACCCGGTGCGACTGATGTCCTCGAGCAAGCCCGGCACCTCGGTATCGCTGGGGAGCTGGCGCAACATGAGGTCGAAAGCGGTGTCCATGGCCTTCATCTGTTCGCTGTAGGGCCCCAGGTTGGCCACCTTCCGTGCCTTGCTGGCGAACTGCTGCTTCAACACCGCCTCGTCCGCCCGACGCTGGTCGAGCTGCAGTAACAGATCCTTGAGGTAAACGTTGTAGCCGAGGGCCAGCACCAGCAGCATCGTCAGCACCGCGACCGCGCCTTTGACCGGCGCCGGCCACGCGCCCATGTTGCTCATTTCCAGTTCGCCGAGGTCGATCCGGCGTAGGTGCGTCCAGCCACCAGACAGATTCATAACCCGTCCTCGTCCATGGCGGGCCGGGTCTGATGGACGGTCAGCTGAAACAGATTGCGCTGATCGGCGCTGTCCGCCGCGGCCGCCTTGACCTCCGTCAGGCTCGGCGCATCGAACCAGTAGGAGGCGTCCAGATTGCGCATCAGCTCGGAAACCCGGCGGTTCGACTCGGCCGCCCCGGTAATGGAGAGGGTCTTGCCGCTCATCCTGACCTCAGTGAAATACACCCCGTCCGGCAAGGTGCGGGCCAACTGGTCGAACACTCGCGCGCTGGTGGAACGGTTGCCCTGCAAGTCCTGGATGATCTTCATCCGTTCCACCAACTGCTCGCGGTGCAACTTCAGTTCGCCGATCTTGGCGATCCGCTGATCGAGCAGGCTGATCTGCGCGCCGACATGGTTGTTGCGCGCCAGCTGCCTGTCGATTGCCCGGCCGATGATCCGGTCACCCGCCAACACCGCCGCCAATGCCAGCGCCACGGCCGCCACCAGGATCAGGACAAAGTGCCGACGCCGCCGCTCGCGCCGCTCGTCGCGCCAGGGAAGAAGATTGATCCGCGCCATCAGTCGAAACTCCGCAAAGCCAGCCCGCAGGCAATCATCAGGGCCGGCGCATCGTTGGTCAGCGCGGCAGCATCGACCTTGGCGCCAAGGCTCATGCCCGCGAACGGGTTGGCGATCAGGACAGGCACCCCCAGGCGCCGCTCGAGCAAAGGAGCAAGCCCCGGCACCGAAGCGCTCCCCCCTGCCAGCAAGAGCGAATCGACCGGACGCTGCGGCGCCAAGGTCCGATAAAACTGCAACGCCCGCGCCACCTGCTCGGCGAGTGCATCCAGGAAAGGTTGCAACACCTCGCTGGCATAGTCGTCCGGCAAACCGACCTGCCTTTTCGCCAGGCCGGCCTCCTCCGCCGACAGCCCGTAACGACGCTGGATCTGCTCGGTAAGCTGCTGACCGCCAAACAGCTGCTCGCGGGAATAGACGACCTGCCCTTCCTGCATGACGTTCAGGGTGGTCAGGGTGGCGCCGATATCGACCAGCGCCACGCCTGCCGAGGCCGTCGAACCGGCCGCCAGGGCGAACGAGCGCTCCAGCGCGCCGACTTCCAGGTCCACTACCCGGGCATTCAGCCCGGCAAGTTCGAGCGCTGCCTGGCGCACCTCGATGTGTTCCTTGCGGCAAGCCGCCAACAGCACGTCAACGCGCTCGGGGTTGCGCGCCGAATAGCCGAGGACGTCGAAATCGATGGCGGCCTCGTCCAGCGGATAGGGGATGTACTGGTCGGCGTCGACCTTGAGCAGGCTTTCGCGATCGTCGTCGGACAGCCCGGCCTCCATCTCGATGACCTTGCTGATCACCGCGGAGCCGGCCAGCGCCAGCGCCGCGCTCCTCGTGCCCGGCCGGACCCTGGCCAGCAGACGGGACAGAGCGTGCCCCACCCCATCGGGCTCGACGATATTCTTTTCGACCACGGCGTTGACCGGCAGCGCCTCCACCCCATGGGCCTCGACCCGAAACCGGTTGCCGGAACGGCTCAGTTCGAGAAGTTTGATCGAGGTGGAACCGATATCGATCCCGAGAAGGGAACTCGCCTTTTTGCTGAAGAGTCCTAGCACTACCAATTCCCTATGACTATCCGTGACTTACGGACTCTGTAATGTCCATTGCGTTCAATCACCACGTCTTGACAGACGGGCAAATGATGCCCTTGGCGGAAAAGTGCTTATAATGCCCGGCGATTTTTCCGCTTTTTTCTGCCGCGTGGGCCACTCTCCGACCGTGAATGCCCTGACGCCAAATTCATTCCTTTCTCTGGAAATCCAAAAGCCTTGATTCGTCTGCTGAAGTTTTTCGGGTGGTCCATCGTCGCTGTGTTCTGCGGGCTGCTCCTCGCGCTCTCCGGCGCGTTTCTCTATCTTAGCCCTGGCTTGCCGTCGGTAGAGGCGCTCAGAAGTATCCAGTTGCAGATTCCCCTGCGGGTGTACAGCAGCGACGGCAAGTTGATTGCAGAATTCGGCGAAATGCGCCGTACTCCGATCCGTTTCGCCGACATTCCCCCCAACTTCATTAATGCGTTACTAAGTGCTGAAGACGACAACTTCGCCAATCACTACGGCGTCGATCCCAGCAGCCTGATGCGCGCCGCGACCCAGCTGGTCAAAAGCGGGCACATCCAGTCCGGCGGCAGCACCATCACCATGCAGGTGGCGAAAAACTTCTTCCTGAGCAGCGAACGCAGCTTCTCGCGCAAGACCACCGAGATCCTCCTGGCCTTGCAGATCGAACGCCAGCTGACCAAGGACGAGATCCTCGAGCTGTACGTCAACAAGATCTACCTGGGCAACCGCGCCTACGGCATCGAGGCCGCGGCCCAGGTGTACTACGGCAAGTCGATTCGCGATGTCAGCCTGGCGCAGATGGCCATGATCGCCGGCCTGCCCAAGGCCCCGTCGCGTTTCAACCCGCTGGCCAACCCGGCGCGCAGCAAGGAGCGCCGCGACTGGATCCTCGGGCGCATGTACAAGCTCGGCAAGATCAGCGAGACCGACTATCAGGCCGCCATCGCCGAACCGCTGAACGCCAGCTATCACGTACCGACGCCGGAAGTGAACGCACCGTACGTCGCTGAAATGGCCCGCGCCGAAATGGTCGGTCGTTATGGCAGCGACGCCTACACCGAAGGCTTCCGTGTCACCACCACGGTACCAAGCGACCTGCAGGAGCTGGCCAATACCGCCGTCCACGAAGGCCTGATCACCTACGACCAGCGCCATGGCTATCGCGGCCCCGAGTCGCGCCTGCCGGGCAAGACCCGCGCCGCCTGGGCCACCGAGCTGACCAAGCAACGCGCCATCAGCGGCCTGGAGCCGGCGATCGTCACCCAGGTCGACAAGAACGGGCTGCAGGTACTGACCCGCACCGGCGAAGAACACGTGGGCTGGGACAGCATGAAATGGGCGCGCCCGTTCCTGAACACCAACAGCATGGGCCCCGCGCCCAAGCAGCCGAGCGATGTCGCCCAGGTCGGCGACCTGATCCGCGTGCAGCGCCAGGCGGACAACTCGCTCAAGTTCCGCCAGATCCCGGTGGTCCAGGGCGCGCTGGTATCCCTCGACCCGCAAAACGGTGCCATTCGTTCGCTGGTGGGCGGTTTCGCTTTCGAGCAAAGCAACTACAACCGCGCGATGCAGGCCAAGCGCCAGCCGGGCTCGAGCTTCAAGCCGTTCGTTTATAGCGCCGCGCTGGACAATGGCTACACCGCCGCCAGCCTGGTGAACGATGCACCGATCGTGTTCGTCGACGAGTACCTGGACAAGGTCTGGCGTCCGAAGAACGACACCAACACCTTCCTCGGCCCGATCCGCATGCGCGAGGCGCTGTACAAGTCACGCAACCTGGTGTCGATCCGCCTCCTGCAAAGCCTGGGCGTGGACCGCACCATCGACTACATCAGCAAGTTTGGCTTCAACAAGCAGGACCTGCCGCGCAACCTGTCGCTGGCCCTGGGCACCGCGACCCTGACACCGATGGAAATCGCCACCGGCTGGAGCGTGTTCGCCAACGGCGGCTACAAGGTCACGCCGTACATCATCGACAAGATCGAAAGCCGCAACGGCGAAACCCTGTTCACCGCCAACCCGCCGAGCGTACCGGCCGGCGACATGGCCAGCAGCGGGATCGCCGCACCGGCGCAACCGGGCTTCACCGTGGACAGCGTCCCTGGCGAAACCCCGGGCCAGGCCCCGGTACAGGCGCCTGCGGTGGCCGAACGGATTATCGACGGTCGCACCACCTACATCCTCAACAGCATGCTGCAAGACGTGATCAAGCTCGGCACCGGGCGTCGCGCCCTGGCCCTGGGCCGCACCGACCTTGCCGGCAAGACCGGGACCACCAACGAGTCCAAGGACGCCTGGTTCTCCGGCTACAACGCCGACTACGTGACCACCGTCTGGGCCGGTTTCGACCAGCCGGAAAGCCTGGGGCGCCGCGAGTACGGCGGCACCGTGGCCCTGCCGATCTGGATGAGCTACATGGGCGCCGCCCTCAAGGACAAGCCAGCCCACACCCAGGCAGAACCGGAAGGCATTCTCAGCCTGCGGGTGGACCCGGTCAGCGGTCGCGCCGCGACGCCGGGCACGCCGAACGCCTATTTCGAACTGTTCAAGAGCGAAGACACCCCGCCTTCGGTCAACGAACTGGGCAACGGCTACGCCCCGGGCAGCCCGCTGCCGGCGGACGAAGCGGCGCCGATCGATCTGTTCTGATGCAAGGGCCGCCCCTGGCGGCCTTATCGCGAGCTCCCGACCGACACTGCCCCACAAAAAAGCCCCGGCTCTCGCGAGCTGGGGCTTTTTGTTTAACGCGACTGCCCGTCAGGGCAGCGACGGCTTAACCGTTGAACACGTCGTCCACGCTTTTCAGCGGGTAGTTCTTCGGATACGGCAGGGTCGCCACGCCGGTCTCGATCGCGGCCTTGGCCACGGCATCGGAAACCACGGTGATCAGACGAGCGTCCATCGGCTTCGGAATGATGTACTCACGGCCGAATTCCAGGGAGTCGACGCCGTAGGCTGCGCACACTTCCTTCGGCACTGGCAGCTTGGCCAGGTCTTTCAGGGCGTTGGCGGCGGCCACTTTCATTTCTTCGTTGATGCGCTTGGCGCGAACATCCAGGGCACCGCGGAAGATGAACGGGAAGCCCAGTACGTTGTTGACCTGGTTCGGGTAGTCCGAACGGCCGGTGGCCATGATCACGTCGTTACGGGTGGCGTGCGCCAGTTCCGGGGCGATTTCCGGATCCGGGTTCGAGCAGGCGAACACGATCGGGTTGGCCGCCATGGACTTCAGGCCTTCAGCGCTCAGCAGGTTCGGACCGGACAGGCCAACGAACACGTCCGCGCCTTTCAACGCATCAGACAGGGTGCGCTTGTCGGTCGCGTGGGCGAAGACCGCCTTGTACTGGTTCAGGTCGTCGCGCTCGGAGTGGATCACGCCGGTACGGTCGACCATGAAGATGTTTTCGATCTTGGCGCCCATGCTTACCAGCAGTTTCATGCAGGAAATGGCGGCGGCACCGGCGCCCAGGCAGACGATCTTCGCGTCCGGCAGGGTTTTGCCAGCGATTTCCAGGGCGTTGATCATGCCGGCCGCGGTCACGATCGCGGTGCCGTGCTGGTCATCGTGGAATACCGGGATGTCGCACTGCTCAATCAGGGCGCGCTCGATCTCGAAGCACTCAGGTGCCTTGATGTCTTCCAGGTTGATGCCACCAAAAGTGATGGAAATGCGCTTGACGGTGTCGATGAAGGCTTGCGGGCTTTCGGAGTCGACTTCGATGTCGAAGACGTCGATGCCGGCGAAGCGCTTGAACAGCACGCCCTTGCCTTCCATTACCGGCTTGGAGGCCAGTGGGCCGAGGTTACCCAGGCCAAGAATCGCGGTGCCATCGGAAATGACTGCAACCAGGTTGCCCTTGCCGGTGTATTTGTAGGCCAGTTCAGGATCGCGGGCGATTTCGCGTACCGGTTCGGCTACGCCGGGGCTGTAGGCCAGCGACAGGTCGCGGGCGGTAGCGGTGGCCTTGGTGAGCTCGACACTCAGTTTCCCTGGACGGGGATTGGCGTGATATTCGAGAGCGGCAGTTTTCAAATCAGACATGTGGGCATTCCGCTTTTTACTGTTGGACAGACGGACCGCCGAGGATACGCGTGTCGCAAAGTCCCCACAAGACTGACCGGTCACCCCTGTCAAGGCCTCTGCCCTACGACTTTGGGCCAAGAGCCGCGGAATACAAGGCCTGCAACTGTTCACAATCCAAATAAAAAATGTCTACAATTTTTCATTTATTGAACCAATTGGAACATTCCGGGGTGAGTCAGCGGCAACATCCAGCGCGCCTGCCCCGACTTCAGTCCCCCCTTGCGTGCCCGGTCGAGTACCCAGCCCCGCGCCTCGATCCGCTGCCCCGGCAGGCGTTCCAGCTGCGCGACATCGAATTGGCCAAGCAGATTGGGTGCAATGCGCAATACAACCGAGTCCTGCAATTCGATCCAGACCCCGCCCCGATTACGCTGCACCTTGCTCACGCGGCCGCTGAGCAGGGCAAACCCGGACATTTTGATCTGATCCGCTTTCAGTACAGACGGTTGCCGCCATAGCCCGAGACGAGCCTGGCGAGCGCTGCGCTCGGCGGCTTGCTGGCAACCGAACAAATCGACGTTCGGCGCTATGGCCACCTGATAACCCAGGCCTTCGGCAAGCAGTTGCGCTTCGAAGTTGGCGCCGTCGGCGCCGTAGACGTGGGCCAGGGTCCGCCCATAACGGTCCTTGCCTTCCCGGCCGGGAAGCAGGCTCACCCGACCGTCGTTGGCCTGCACCAGCGCCTGCAGGCGTTGGCGGGCGGCGACCGCGAAGGGTTCGTCGGTACGGCCGCGCTTGCCCAACTCCGGCGCGTTGAGGCCGATCATCCGCACGCTGCGGCCATCGGCGAGACGCAAGGTGTCGCCGTCGACCACTCGCTGGACCTGCGCAGAGGCCAGCCCAGCCGGCGCCGGGCAGAACGCCTGGGCGCTGGAGAGCCAAATCGCGGACATAAAAAAGGCGCCCGCAAGGGACGCCTTTTTCATCAGCGAGGAAAAGCTGCAGCAGCTTTCCAGACCGATCAGCCTTAGGCCTTTTTCGCGCCGAAAGCGCCAAAACGGTCGGCGAACTTCTGAACGCGGCCGCCGGTATCCAGAGTTTTCTGCTTACCGGTGTAGAACGGGTGGCATTCGTTGCAAACGTCGATCGCCAGCGGCTTAGCGAAGGTCGAACGAGTTTCGAACTTGTTGCCACAGCTGCAGGTTACAGCGATGGCTGGGTATTCTGGATGGATATCGGCTTTCATGGTGTCTTCCTCAGGCTAGCGTGCCGCCACCCAACACAATTGTTGAATACCGCACGGAAATAGGCCGCGGATTCTACCAGACCTTTGCAATCACGCAAGCTGTCCCTCGCACCGACCGTCTGCTAGGCTCCGGGCCTTCTTTACCGCCCGATCGATGAGAACTCCCCGCGTGCCCGACGCCATTTTGCGCCTCGCCCTGCCTTCGCCCCTGCGCCGCCTGTTCGACTATCGGGCCCCGGCCGGCATGCGGCGCAACCAGCTGCATCCGGGCATGCGCCTGCGGGTGCCGTTCGGGCGCCGGGAGATGATCGGCATCCTGGTCGAGGTCACCGACAACAGCGACGTGCCGGCGGAAAAGCTCAAGCCGGCCCTGGCCCTGCTCGACGCCACCCCGCCGCTGCCGCCCGCGCTGTTCAAGCTGTGCCTGTGGACCGCGCAGTATTACCAGCACAGCCTGGGCGACACACTGAGTTGGGCGCTCCCGGTCCTGCTGCGCCAGGGCGAGCCGGCCGAAGCGCGGCAGGAACGTTTCTGGTCGGCCAGCCCCGGCGCCAGCCTCGACGACCCGCGCATCGCCCGCGCCCCGCGCCAGCGCGAAGCCCTGGCGACCCTGGCCCAGCACCCCCACGGCGTCGCCCACCAATTGCTCAGCAAGCTGATGCTGAGCAAGGACAGCCTGGACCTGCTGCTGGCCAAGGACCTGGTGCAGGTGAAAGTCCGCCGGCATGCCCCCGGCGAACGCCACGAGCACTGGCTGGCCCAGCCGGAACTGCCGCTCAACGCCGAGCAGCGCGCCGCCTACGAGGCCATCCGCTCGGGCTTCGACAGTTATCACGCGTTCCTGCTGGCCGGGGTCACCGGCAGCGGCAAGACCGAGGTCTACCTGCAACTGATCCGCGAAACCCTGGAGGCCGGCAAACAGGCGCTGGTGCTGATCCCGGAAATCAACCTAGGGCCGCAGACCCTGGCGCGTTTCGAGCAGCGCTTCAACGCCCGCATCGCCCTGCTGCATTCGGCGGTCAACGACCGTGAACGCCTGGATGCCTGGCTGGCCGCCCGCGACGGCGAGGCCGACATTATTATCGGCACCCGCTCGGCGCTGTTCACGCCGATGAAGAACCCCGGGCTGATCATCATCGACGAAGAACACGACGGCTCCTATAAACAGCAGGAAGGCCTGCGCTACCACGCTCGCGATCTGGCCCTGGTGCGCGCTCGCCAGGAAAACATCCCGATCGTCCTGGGCTCCGCCACCCCGTCGATGGAAAGCCTGCACAACGCCTACACCGGCCGCTATGGCCTGTTGCGGCTCAACGAGCGGGCCGGCGGCGCCCAGCAGCCGCGTTTCCTGCGCCTGGACGTAAAGAGCCGGCCGCTGGACAGCGGTATTTCCGGGCCCATGCAACAAGCCATCGGCCAGACCCTGGCGGCGGGCCAGCAGGTACTGGTGTTCCTCAACCGTCGCGGTTTCGCGCCGACCCTGCTGTGCCATGACTGCGGCTGGATGTCCGAGTGCGAACGCTGCGACGCGCGGATGACCGTGCACCAGCGTTACGGCGAGCTGCGCTGCCACCATTGCGGCCACTCCGAACGAGTGCCGCGGCATTGCCCGCAGTGCGGCAAAGTCGACCTGCGCCCGGTCGGCGCCGGCACCGAGCGCGCCGAAGAGCGGCTGGCAATCCTGTTCCCGGACTACCCGGTGCTGCGGGTCGACCGCGACAGTACGTCGCGCAAGGACGCGATGAACCAGTTGTTCGCCACCATCCAGAAAGGCCAACCCTGCATCCTGGTAGGCACCCAGATGCTTGCCAAGGGACACCATTTCCCGCGGGTGACCCTGGTTTCGATCCTCGACGCCGACGGCGGCCTGTTCTCCGGCGACTTCCGCGCCAGCGAACGCATGGCGCAACTGATCGTCCAGGTCGCCGGCCGCGCCGGCCGCGCCGAAGAACCGGGCAAGGTGATCATCCAGACCCACCTGGCCGACCACCCGTTGCTGGTGCAACTGACCGAACAGGGTTATTTCGCCTTCGCCGAACAAGCCTTGAGCGAGCGCCGCGCCGCCGGCCTGCCGCCGTTCGCCCACCTGGCCCTGTTGCGCGCCGAAGCGCACAAGCCGGGGCAGGCCGAAGGTTTTCTCGACGAAGCCTGCAGCGAGGCCGAGCGCCTGCTGGCGGACATGAACCTGGGCGGCATCGAACTGCTGGGCCCGGTACCCGCGCCGATGGAGCGCCGCGCCGGACGCTATCGCGCGCAGCTGTTATTGCAGGCCAACGCCCGGGCTCCGCTGCACAAGCTGCTCAGCCACTGGCTGCTGGTCCTGGAACAAATGCCCAGCGGGCGCCAGGTACGCTGGTCGCTGGATGTTGACCCTGTGGACCTGTATTGATAGAAAAACCGCTACCGCGAGCACGCGCTTTTCTGTAGGAGCGAGCGTGCTCGCGATAAAGCTCGAATCCTCACCGCACAGCCGGCTACAGTTGGCAAGCCCGTCTTCGCAACGGATAATGCCCAGTTTTTCCACCTGCGCATCGAAGCGCCGCCGCGCCAGCGGTCGAAAGAGAAGACCATGAAAGACACCATTCGCCAGCTCATCCAGCAAGCCATCACCCAACTCGTCACCGAAGGTGTGTTGCCAGAAGGCCTGACGCCGGCGATCCAGGTAGAAAACTCCCGCGACAAGACCCACGGCGACTTCGCCAGCAACATCGCCATGATGCTGGCCAAGCCGGCCGGCATGAAGCCGCGCGACCTGGCGGAAAAGATCATCGCCGCCCTGCCCGCCGACGAACAGGTCAGCAAAGCCGAGATCGCCGGCCCCGGCTTCATCAATTTCTTCCAGAACACCCAGGCCCTGGCTTCGCGCCTGGACGCCGCCCTGGCCGACGATCGCCTCGGCGTGCGCAAGGCCGGCGCGTTGCAGCGCACCGTGATTGACCTGTCGGCGCCGAACCTGGCCAAGGAAATGCACGTCGGCCACCTGCGCTCGACCATCATTGGCGACGGCGTGGCACGGGTCCTGGAGTTCCTCGGTGACGAAGTGATCCGGCAGAACCACGTCGGCGACTGGGGCACCCAGTTCGGCATGCTGATGGCCTACCTGCAGGAAAATCCGATCAACAGCGACGAGCTGTCGGACCTGGAGAACTTCTACCGCGCCGCCAAGCAGCGCTTCGACGAGTCCGAAGAGTTCGCCGACCGCGCCCGCGGCCTGGTGGTCAAGCTGCAAGCCGGCGATGCGGATTGCCTGGAGCTGTGGACCAAGTTCAAGGACATCTCCCTGTCCCACTGCCAGAAAATCTACGAGCTGCTGAACGTCAAGCTGACCATGGCCGATGTGATGGGTGAAAGCGCCTACAACGACGACCTGATCAACGTGGTCAACGACCTTCGGGCCAAGGGCATGCTGGTGGAGAGCAACGGCGCCCAGTGCGTGTTCCTCGACGAGTTCAAGAACGCCGAAGGCGAACCGCTGCCGGTGATCATCGTCAAGGCCGACGGCGGCTATCTCTACGCCACCACCGACCTGGCCGCCGTGCGCTACCGCAGCGGCACGCTCAAGGCCGACCGCGCGCTGTATTTCGTCGACCAGCGCCAGGCCCTGCACTTCCAGCAGGTGTTCGCGGTCGCTCGCAAGGCCGGCTTCGTGACCCACCCGATGGAAATGGAGCACATGGGCTTCGGCACCATGAACGGCGCCGACGGCCGTCCGTTCAAGACCCGCGACGGCGGTACCGTGAAGCTGATCGACCTGTTGACCGAAGCCGAAGAGCGCGCCTACAGCCTGGTCAAGGAAAAGAACCCGGAACTGGCCGAAGCCGACCTGCGCAACATCGCCAAGGTGGTGGGCATCGACTCGGTGAAATACGCCGACCTGTCCAAGCACCGCACCAGCGACTACAGCTTCAACTTCGACCTGATGCTGAACTTCGAAGGCAACACCGCGCCTTACCTGCTGTACGCCTACACGCGTGCCGCCGGTGTGTTCCGCAAGCTGGGCAAGGATTTCAGCGAAGTCCAGGGCCAGATCAGCCTGCAAGCCGCCCAGGAACTGGAGCTGGCGGCCCGCCTGGCGCAGTTCGGCGAAGTGCTGAACAACGTGGCCGAAAAAGGTACGCCGCATACCCTGTGCACCTACCTCTACGACGTGGCCGGGCTGTTCTCCAGCTTCTACGAAAACTGCCCGATCCTCAGTGCTGAATCGCCGACGCAGATGCAGAGCCGCTTGCGCCTCACCGAGCTGACCCGTCGTACCCTCAAGCAAGGCCTGGAATTGCTGGGCCTGAAAGTCCTGGAGCAAATGTAAGTTGGCTGCCAAGAAAAAACCTGCACCCAAGCGTGGCGCCAGCCGTTACCAAGCTCCTGCGAAGCAACCGATCCCGGGTTGGTTGTGGATGGCCATCGGCCTCGCCGTGGGCGCCTTCATCGTCTTCCTGATGAAGCTGGAGCCAGGCAAGGGCGCTGACAGCGTCAAGCGCGAGCGGCTGGAGCAGCAGAAAACCACCAAGATCGCCGAGGCTAACAAAACCCCGCCGAGCCCCCAGCAGCCGGTGAAGCCGAAGTACGATTTCTACACCCTGCTGCCGGAATCGGAAGTGATTGTGCCGCCCGAAGCGGTGCCGGAAAAAACCCTGCCGACGCCGCAGACCGCGCCTGTGGTTCCGACCACGCCGGTGACCCCGGCGGAAGCGGCGAAGATCGATACCGCACGTGCCCAGGCGGCCCTGGCCGGTATCACTCCACCGCCCGCGCCGCCGGTGGCCCAGGTGGCGAAGGCCGCACCGGTGACCAAGTTCTTCCTGCAGGCCGGTTCGTTCCGCAAGCAGGCGGATGCCGACAAGGTCCGCGCGCAGATCATCCTGCTGGGACAATCGGTGTCCGTCGAGTCGGGCACGGTCAAGGACGAAACCTGGTACCGCGTCCTGGTCGGCCCGTTCAGCAACCGCGAGCAGCTGACCACCGCGCAGAAACAACTGTCCGGCGCCGGCTTCAGCAAC
This sequence comes from Pseudomonas chlororaphis, assembly GCF_001921865.1. Lineage (GTDB taxonomy): Bacteria > Pseudomonadota > Gammaproteobacteria > Pseudomonadales > Pseudomonadaceae > Aquipseudomonas > Aquipseudomonas chlororaphis_D. Next base: position 327,420 of record NZ_MSCT01000002.1, on the reverse strand, counting down.
CTGTTGTTACAACAGCGCCAGAGCCGCTGACGCGCGCCATCGCGAGCAAGCTTGCTCCTACAAGGAATACGCAGCCCCTGTAGGAGCGAGCTTGCTCGCGATGCGCTCTCGCCGAAGCCCTCTTTCCAGTGGGAAATACCGCTCGTCCCACCACCCCCGCCGCAGTTGAAAAACCCCACGCCACCCCCATATGAGTTTCCATCAGGGCATTTTCGCCCCGCAGCGTGGAGACTCTCCCCTTGACCACCATCGTTTCAGTCCGCCGCCACGGCAAAGTCGTCATGGGCGGCGACGGCCAGGTTTCCCTCGGCAACACCGTGATGAAAGGCAACGCGAAAAAGGTTCGCCGCCTGTACCACGGTCAGGTCATCGCCGGCTTCGCCGGGGCCACGGCTGACGCCTTTACCCTGTTCGAGCGCTTCGAAGGCCAGCTTGAGAAACATCAGGGGCACCTGGTGCGCGCCGCCGTCGAACTGGCCAAGGAATGGCGCACCGACCGTTCCCTCAGCCGCCTCGAAGCCATGCTGGCGGTCGCCAACAAGGACGCCTCCCTGATCATCACCGGCAACGGCGACGTGGTCGAACCGGAAGACGGCCTGATCGCCATGGGTTCCGGTGGCGCCTACGCCCAGGCCGCGGCCAGCGCCCTGCTGAAGAAAACCGACCTGTCGGCCCGCGAAATCGTCGAAACCGCCCTGGGCATCGCCGGCGACATCTGCGTATTCACCAACCACACCCAGACCATTGAGGAGCAGGATCTCGCGGAATGAGCCTGTGCCCGCCACGGCATTCATTCTTGCTTGAGGACCGCCAATTACTATGTCCATGACTCCCCGCGAAATCGTCCACGAACTCAACCGCCACATCATCGGCCAGGACGATGCCAAGCGCGCCGTCGCCATCGCGCTGCGCAACCGCTGGCGCCGCATGCAGCTGCCTGAAGAGCTGCGCGTCGAAGTGACCCCGAAGAACATCCTGATGATCGGCCCGACCGGCGTCGGCAAGACCGAGATCGCCCGGCGCCTGGCCAAGCTGGCCAACGCCCCGTTCATTAAGGTCGAAGCGACCAAGTTCACCGAAGTCGGGTATGTCGGCCGCGACGTCGAATCCATCATCCGTGACCTGGCCGACGCAGCGATCAAGCTGTTCCGCGAACAGGAAATGATCCGCGTGCGCCACCGCGCCGAAGACGCCGCCGAAGAGCGCATCCTCGATGCCCTGCTGCCACCGGCGCGCATGGGCTTCAACAACGAAGACGCGGCCCCGGCCCAGGACTCCAACACCCGTCAGCTGTTCCGCAAGCGCCTGCGCGAAGGTCAACTGGACGACAAGGAAATCGAGATCGAAGTGGCTGAAGCCAGCGGCGTCGACATCTCGGCCCCGCCGGGCATGGAAGAGATGACCAACCAGCTGCAGAGCCTGTTCGCCAACATGGGCAAAGGCCAGCGCAAGAACCGCAAGCTCAAGGTCAAGGACGCGCTCAAGCTGGTCCGCGACGAAGAAGCCAGCCGCCTGGTCAACGATGAAGAACTCAAGGCCAAGGCCCTGGAAGCGGTCGAGCAGCACGGCATTGTGTTCATCGACGAAATCGACAAGGTCGCCAAGCGCGGCAATGCCGGCGGTGTCGACGTATCGCGCGAAGGCGTGCAGCGTGACCTGCTGCCGCTGATCGAAGGCTGCACCGTCAACACCAAGCTGGGCATGGTCAAGACCGACCACATCCTGTTCATCGCTTCCGGCGCGTTCCACCTGAGCAAGCCGAGCGACCTGGTACCCGAGCTGCAAGGCCGCCTGCCGATCCGCGTCGAACTCAAGGCGCTGTCGCCGGAAGATTTCGAGCGCATTCTCAGCGAGCCTCACGCCTCCCTGACCGAGCAATACCGCGAACTGCTGAAGACCGAGGGCCTGGCCATCGAATTCCAGGCCGACGGTATCAAGCGCTTGGCCCAAATCGCCTGGCAAGTCAACGAGAAGACCGAGAACATCGGCGCCCGTCGCCTGCACACCCTGCTCGAGCGCCTGCTCGAAGAGGTGTCGTTCAGCGCCGGCGACCTGGCCAGCGCCCACAGCGAAGAGCCGATCCGCATCGACGCTGCCTACGTCAACAGCCACCTGGGCGAATTGGCGCAGAACGAAGACCTGTCCCGTTATATCCTGTAACGAGCACCTCTTCTGTAGGAGCGAGCTTGCTCGCGATGGCTTCAGAAACGCCGCGTCTCTTCGAGGCTCGGCGTTGTTATTGAGACCTATCGCGAGCAAGCTCGCTCCTACAAGGGGGTTTCTTGTACAGACGGACGCAGGCTGCCCCATGACCACTCGATTCCCCACCGCCATCAACCTGCACAAAGCCTCGAAAACCCTGACGCTGACCTACGCGCCGGACGAGGTCTACCACCTGCCCGCCGAATTCCTGCGGGTGCACTCTCCCTCCGCCGAGGTCCAGGGCCACGGCAAACCCATCCTGCAATTTGGCAAGATCGGCGTCGGCCTGAGCAAGGTCGAACCCGCCGGCCAGTACGCACTGAAACTGACCTTCGACGACGGCCATGACAGCGGCCTGTTCACCTGGGATTACCTGTACCAGTTGGCGGTGCGCCAGGACGACCTGTGGAGCGATTATCTTGCCGAGCTCAAAGCGGCCGGAAAGTCCCGCGATCCGAACGAGTCGATCGTCAAGCTGATGCTCTAGATCAGAGCTCTGACGCATTAGAGCGCATTTTCTAAATTCATCTGCTTGAATGCTGGGCTGCATGGCCAATGATTGGCCTGCTTGCGAAAAAAATTAAACTCGGGTAACCAATGGAGCTGGCAAGTTCCCTGCAGTGTTCTGTGAACTAAAAAGCAGCGATGCAGAATCAACGGTCACCCGAGCAGTAGTACCTGGCATCTTGCTGTGTGGCTACACAGCAGGTCCGGTACTCGTCTCAGGACAATGGAGCGTCGTAGATGAGTAACAAGAATAACGATGACCTGAAACGCCAAGCCTCGGAAAACACTCTGGGCCTGAATCCCGTCATCGGTTTACGCCGGAAAGACCTGCTTACCTCTGCTCGTATGGTGCTGACCCAGGCCATCAAACAACCGCTGCACAGCGCCAAACACGTGGCTCATTTCGGTATCGAACTGAAGAACGTGATGCTCGGCAAATCGACGCTGCACCCGGAGAGCGACGACCGTCGTTTCAACGATCCGGCCTGGAGCCAGAACCCGTTGTACAAACGTTATCTGCAAACCTATCTGGCGTGGCGCAAGGAGCTGCACGACTGGATCGGCCAGAGCAACCTCTCGGAACAGGACATCAGTCGCGGCCACTTCGTCATCAACCTGATGACCGAAGCCATGGCGCCGACCAACAGCGCGGCCAACCCGGCGGCGGTCAAACGCTTCTTCGAAACCGGCGGCAAAAGCCTGCTCGATGGCCTCTCCCACCTGGCCAAGGATCTGGTGCACAACGGCGGCATGCCGAGCCAGGTCAACATGGACGCCTTCGAGATCGGCAAGAACCTGGGCACCAGCGAAGGCGCGGTGGTGTTTCGCAACGATGTGCTGGAACTGATCCAGTACCGCCCGGTGACCGAACAGGTGCACGAGCGCCCGCTGCTGGTAGTCCCGCCGCAGATCAACAAGTTCTATGTCTTCGACCTGAGCCCGGACAAGAGCCTGGCGCGCTTCTGCCTGCGCAACAACGTGCAGACCTTCATCGTCAGTTGGCGCAACCCGACCAAGGCGCAGCGCGAGTGGGGCCTGTCGACCTATATCGAAGCGCTGAAGGAAGCGGTCGACGTGGTCTGCGCGATTACCGGCAGCAAGGACGTGAATATGCTCGGCGCCTGCTCCGGCGGCATCACCTGCACGGCGCTGATGGGGCACTACGCGGCATTGGGCGAGAAGAAGGTCAACGCCCTGACCCTGCTGGTCAGCGTGCTCGACACCACCCTGGACACCCAGGTGGCGCTGTTCGTCGACGAGCAGACCCTGGAAGCCGCCAAGCGCCACTCCTATCAGGCCGGCGTGCTGGAAGGCAAGGACATGGCCAAGGTGTTCGCCTGGATGCGCCCCAACGACCTGATCTGGAACTACTGGGTGAACAACTACCTGCTGGGCAACGAGCCGCCGGTGTTCGACATCCTGTTCTGGAACAACGACACCACCCGGTTGCCCGCGGCCTTCCACGGCGACCTGATCGAGATGTTCAAAAACAATCCACTGACCCGCGCCAATGCCCTGGAAGTGTGCGGCACGCCGATCGACCTGAAGCAGGTCACCGCCGACATTTTCTCCGTGGCCGGCACCAACGACCACATCACGCCGTGGAAGTCCTGCTACAAATCGGCCCAGTTGTTCGGTGGCAAGGTCGAATTCTTGCTGTCCAACAGCGGGCACATCCAGAGCATCCTCAACCCGCCGGGCAACCCCAAGGCGCGTTACATGACCAGCGAAGAGATGCCGGTCAACGCCGACGACTGGCAGGAAAACTCGACCAAGCACACCGACTCCTGGTGGCTGCACTGGCAGGCCTGGCAGGCGGAACGCTCCGGCAAACTGAAAAAAACCCCGAGTACGCTCGGCAACAAGGCGTATCCGGCAGCCGAAGCGGCGCCAGGTACTTATGTCCATGAACGTTAACCGATAGCTACCTGCGATCTGTAGGAGCGGGCGTGCTCGCGAAGCATCAGCGACCGACGCCATCGCGGGCAAGCCCGCTCCTACGCAGGTATTGATCCACCAACAGGGCCCAGGCATGCCACAACCGTTCATATTCCGCACCGTCGACCTGGATGGCCAGACCATCCGTACCGCGGTACGTCCCGGCAAGCCTCACTTGACCCCCTTGCTGATCTTCAATGGCATCGGCGCCAACCTGGAACTGGTATTTCCGTTCGTCCAGGCCCTGGACCCGGACCTGGAAGTCATCGCCTTCGACGTCCCCGGCGTCGGCGGTTCCTCCACGCCCAGCCGGCCCTACCGTTTTCCCGGCCTGGCCAAGCTGACCGCGCGCATGCTCGATTACCTCGACTATGGGCAGGTCAATGCCATCGGCGTGTCCTGGGGCGGGGCGCTGGCCCAGCAGTTCGCCTACGACTACCCCGAACGCTGCAAGAAACTGGTGCTGGCCGCCACCGCCGCGGGCGCCTTCATGGTGCCGGGCAAACCCAAGGTGCTGTGGATGATGGCCAGTCCGCGGCGCTACATCCAACCCTCCCACGTGATCCGCATCGCCCCGCTGATCTATGGCGGCTCGTTCCGCCGCGACCCCAACCTCGCCGCCGAGCACGCCAGCAAGGTCCGCTCGGCGGGCAAGATGGGCTACTACTGGCAACTGTTCGCGGGCTTCGGCTGGACCAGCATCCACTGGCTGCACAAGATCCATCAGCCGACCCTGGTGCTGGCCGGCGACGACGATCCGCTGATCCCGTTGATCAACATGCGGATGCTGGCTTGGCGAATTCCCAACGCCCAGCTACACATAATCGACGACGGTCATTTGTTCCTGATAACCCGGGCCGAGGCCGTCGCGCCGATCATCATGAAATTCCTCGAGGAAGAACGGCAACGGGCCGTGATGCACCCGCATCCGGCACCGTTCAGCGGCACGTAGCAAAAAGCGTCTGCCGACAGGATCGTCGCGCGCGCAGGATGGTTCAGGACCGACTATGGTGTTTGTCTTGGGTGCTTGTTGATGGCTTGACGAAGGAGTGTTGACGCATGCGAGACAAACCAGCGACGGGCTCGTTGCCCACACCCGCCGCGTACATCAATGCCCAGAGTGCCATTACCGGCCTGCGTGGCCGTGACCTGCTGTCGGCGCTGCGCAGCGTGGCCTCCCATGGCTTGCGCAACCCGGTGCACAGCGCCCGCCACGCCCTGGCGCTGGGAGGCCAGCTGGGCCGTGTGCTACTGGGCGAAACCCTGCACAAGCCCAACCCCCAGGACGGCCGGTTCGCCGATCCGGCCTGGAGCCTGAACCCGTTTTACCGACGCGGCCTGCAGGCCTACCTCAGTTGGCAGAAACAGGTCAAAAGCTGGATCGACGAAAGCGGCATGAGCCCCGACGACCGAGCCCGCGCGCACTTCGCTTTCAGCCTGCTCAACGATGCGGTCGCCCCCTCCAACACCCTGCTCAATCCGTTGGCGATCAAGGAAATCTTCAACTCCGGCGGCAACAGTGTGATCCGCGGCATCGGCCACCTGCTTGACGACCTGCTGCACAACAACGGCCTGCCCAGCCAGGTCACCAAGCAGGCCTTCGAGGTCGGCCGGAGCCTGGCTACCACTCCTGGCTCGGTGGTGTTTCGCAACGAACTGCTGGAACTGATCCAGTACAAGCCGATGAGCGAAAAACAGTACGCCCGGCCCCTGCTGGTAGTGCCGCCACAGATCAACAAGTTCTATATCTTCGACCTCAGCCCCGCCAACAGCTTTGTGCAGTTCGCCCTGAAAAACGGCCTGCAGACCTTCATGATCAGCTGGCGCAACCCCGATGTGCGGCATCGCGAGTGGGGCCTGTCCAGCTATGTCGAGGCGGTGGAGGAAGCCATGAACGTCTGCCGGGCGATCACCGGCAGCCGCGACGTGAACCTGATGGGCGCCTGCGCCGGCGGCCTGACCATCGCCGCCCTGCAAGGCCATCTGCAAGCCAAGCGACAATTGCGCCGGGTCGCCAGCGCCACCTACCTGGTCAGCCTGCTGGACAGCCAATTGGACAGCCCGGCCACCCTGTTCGCCGACGAGCAGACCCTGGAAGCCGCCAAGCGCCGCTCCTACCAACAAGGCGTGCTCGATGGCCGCGACATGGCCAAGGTGTTCGCCTGGATGCGCCCCAACGACCTGATCTGGAATTACTGGATCAACAACTACCTGCTGGGCAAGGAGCCGCCGGCGTTCGACATTCTCTACTGGAACAACGACAACACCCGGCTGCCGGCGGCCTTGCACGGCGACCTGCTGGACTTCTTCAAGCACAACCCGCTGAGCCATCCGGGCGGCCTGGAAGTCTGCGGCACACCAATCGACCTGCAGAAAGTCACGGTCGACAGCTTCAGCGTCGCCGGGATCAACGATCACATCACCCCCTGGGACGCGGTGTATCGCTCGACCTTGCTACTGGGCGGCGAGCGACGTTTTGTACTGTCCAACAGCGGCCATGTGCAGAGCATCCTCAACCCGCCGAGCAACCCCAAGGCCAACTATGTCGAAAACGCCAAGCTCAGCAGCGACCCGCGAGCCTGGTACTACGACGCCAAACACGTCGAGGGCAGTTGGTGGACGCAATGGCTGGAATGGATCCAGCAGCGCTCCGGCGCCCAGCGCGAAACCCTGACGACCCTGGGCAACCAGAACTACCCACCCATGGAGGCGGCGCCTGGCACCTACGTGCGCGTACGCTGAATTTTTCGCGCCGCGGCCCCAGGGTCGCGGCCTGACCGAACAGCCAAGAAGACTGGATGAAAACCCGCGACCGGATACTCGAATGTGCCCTGCAGTTGTTCAATCACAAGGGCGAACCCAACGTCTCGACCATGGAAGTTGCCAACGAAATGGGGATCAGCCCCGGCAACCTCTACTATCACTTCCACGGTAAGGAACCGTTGGTCCTCGGGCTGTTCGAGCGTTTTCAGAACGAACTGACGCCCCTGCTCGACCCTCCCGCCGACGCCCAACTGACCCCGGAAGACTACTGGCTGTTCCTGCACCTGATCGTCGAGCGCCTGGCGCACTACCGCTTCCTGTTCCAGGACTTGTCCAACCTGGCCGGACGCCTGCCGAAGCTGGCCAAGGGCATTCGCAACCTGCTCAACGCCCTGAAGCGCACCCTGGCCTCGCTGCTGGCCAGACTCAAGGCGTCCGGGCAACTGGTCAGCGATACCCAGGCCCTGGGGCAGTTGGTGGAGCAGATCACCATGACCCTGCTGTTCTCGCTGGACTATCAGCGCATTCTCGACCGCGAAGGCGAAGTGCGGGTGGTGGTGTACCAGATCATGATGCTAGTGGCGCCGCACCTGCTGCTACCGGCAAAACTGGCCACCGAGCAGATGGCCCTGCGCTACCTCGACGAGCAGGATTGAGCGGCTTCGAAAGCCCCCAAACAAAAACGCCCGACCTTGGCAGGCCGGGCGTTTTTGCAGGTCCCGAAAGAATCAGGACTGACTGGTTGGCGTCGTTGTCGGCGCGGCAGTCGGGGTGACGACAGGGGCTGGCGCCGCTGCGGAGTTCGCGGAGCTGGCCGCTGCTGCCGGCTTGGCGGCAACTGCAGGCTTGGGCGCGGAAGCCTTTGGAGCTACCGGCTTTTTCACCGCTGGCTTCTTCGCCGCTGCCGGTTTCGCGGCAGGTTTGGCCGCTGCGGTTTTAGCGACTGGCTTGGCAGCCGGTTTGGCCGCAGGTTTTGCCGCTGGCTTGGCCGCTACCGGCTTGGCCGCAGGTTTTGCAGCCGGCTTGGCCGCCGCGGTTTTGGCTACAGGTTTAGCTGCTGGCTTGGCCGCGGGTTTGGCCGCAGCCTTGGCAGCCGGCTTGGCTGCTGCCTTGACCAGAGGCTTGGCCGCGGGTTTGGCTGCTGGCTTGGCCGCCGCAGTCTTGGCTGCGACCGGAGCCACCTTGGCGCCTGTAAGTTTTTCGATCTGTTTGGTCAGGGTGTCGACTTTGCTGTGCAACGCCTTCACTTCATTGCGGCTAGGCACGCCCAGACGCGAAATGGCACTGTTCAAGCGTTTGTCGAATGCGCCTTCCAGCTCATCCCACTTGCCCAGCGCGCGGTCTTTGACACCGCTGATGCGCGACTTCGCCGAACTCGCGGAATCCTTGGCGGCGTCGACTGTCTTGCCGACAGCGCTTTTGGTGAGTTTCTCGGCTTTTTCGCCGTCTTTGACCAGCGTCTCGAAAAGCTTGCTGCCGTCAGTGTCGATTTTCGAGTACACGCCTAAACCAGCAAGCCAGATTTTACGGGAGTAGTCTTCGACTTTCCCGATCCACGAGCTGCCTTCTTTTTCAGTATTCTTTTTACCAGCCATCCCGTTCTCCTTAATGTTTACGCGCGACACGTTCGAGCAATGCCGTCAGCTCATCGAGCTTAGCAGAGAGTGTCTCAACGTCATGTTTAGACGGAATGCCGATGCGATTCAAGGCACTTGCGACGCGCGTGTCGAAAGCCTTTTCGACTTTATCCAACTGCACTTCGACTTTGCCTTTGAGACTGGTGACATCACCCTTCACGCTTTCAATCTGACTGTTGGCGGCCTCAAGTTGTTCAGTCACAACTTTTTTGCCTTTCTTTTCAACGCCTTGACCGGCCTTTACCAACTCTTGAAAGTACTCGCTGCCTTCCTGGCCGACCTTGGTGTAGGCACCCAGGCCAGCCAGCCAGATCTTGCGGGCATAGGATTTGACTTCGCTCAGAGTGGTTGATGCGGCATCAACTTTTTTCTTCAGAATTACTTTGGCCATGGTGCACCTCACGCGCGGAAGGTTTGAGGAACTGCCCGCAGGAAAGTGGGCTCAGGCACAAAGTAGTGAGAAAAATTAGAATCGGCACCCTAACCAATGTCATGAAAGGCGGGTAACCACGGCAGCGATCGACGGCCCGGCAATCCCTTCGCGGGCGCCATTGCAACGCCCGGAACCGCCGGTAGACCGACCGCCGCACAAAAGGCTCAGACCAGGGCTTTATCCAGGGCCTTTTCGATTTCCGACTTGATCATGCCGCTCATGGCGGACATCAGCAGGCCCAGCTCGACATCGACCCGGATCGAGTCGTCGCGCACCTGCACCGCTCCTTTGACCCCGGAACGCTTGAGGTTCAGGGTATCGCCCGCCCACTGCGGCTCCAGGCCATATTGATCGGCCAGTTTCTGCGCCAACTGGTCAGCCTTTTCGCGGGCTGCTTCCTTACCCAGGCCATGGGCACGCTCAACACTTATACGGGCCATTGAATGACTCCTGTTTTATCGGGACTTGCCTGGAGCGTCTTGAGCTGAGCTGCGTCAAAACGCCCCGGCGCTTCACTATCTTACATTCAGCCTTGCCAAGACAAAGACCGCCACCGGGATTAGAATGTCCCGCATTCTTTTTTGGTGACAGCGATATGACTGATCAGCGCAAAGGCAGCGATGCCGAACCCACCACGCACTTCGGCTTCAAAAACGTTCCGGAAAGCCAGAAGGCGGAAAAAGTCGCCGAGGTGTTCCACTCGGTAGCGGCCAAGTACGACCTGATGAACGACGTTTTGTCCGGTGGCATGCATCGCCTGTGGAAACGCTTCACGATCGAGCTGTCCGGCGTTCGTGCCGGCAACCGCGTGCTGGACATCGCCGGCGGCACCGGCGACCTGACCCGCAAGTTTTCCCAGCTGGTGGGCCCTACTGGCCAGGTAGTGCTGGCGGACATCAATGCCTCCATGCTCAAGGTCGGTCGCGACCGCCTGCTCGACAAGGGCGTGGCCGGCAACATCGAATTCGTTCAGGCCGACGCGGAAAAACTGCCGTTCCCGGACAACCATTTCGACGTTGTGACCATTGCCTTCGGCCTGCGCAACGTGACCCACAAGGAAGATGCCCTGCGCTCGATGCTGCGCGTGCTCAAGCCCGGCGGTCGCCTGCTGGTGCTGGAGTTCTCCAAGCCCACCAACGCGCTGATGTCCAAGGTCTACGACGCCTATTCGTTCGCCTTCATGCCGCTGGCCGGCAAGCTGATCACCAACGACTCGGAAAGCTATCGCTACCTGGCCGAATCGATCCGCATGCACCCGAACCAGGAAACCCTGAAGTCGATGATGGTCGAGGCCGGTTTCGATCGCGTGACCTATCACAACATGACCGCGGGCATCGTCGCCCTGCATCGCGGCATCAAGCCCTGATGTTGTTCAGCGGCCTGCTTGCCAGCGTCGAGCACGGCCTCAACCGTGTATTGCGTCTCGACAGCACGGCTTTGCCACGCTTGCAGCACTTGAACGGCAAAGTCATCGCCGTCGATTGCCGCAGCCCCAGCGTGCAGCTGTTCGTCATCCCCAGCGACGAGGGCCTGACCCTCGCCTCGCACTGGGCGGCCGACGCCGACTGCACCCTCCGGGCTCCGGCCGCGAGCCTGGTGCGCCTGGCCCTGAGCCAGGACAAGACCTCGGTGCTGCACGGCCCCGAGGTCGAGCTGGAAGGCGACAGCGGTGTATTGCTGGAGCTGGCGGCGGTCCTCCAGGACCTGGAGCTGGACTGGGAGTACGAACTCTCGCGCTGGCTCGGCCCGGTGGCCACCCAGCTGTTCAGCGGCCATGTGCGCAGCCGCGCGCGCTGGTATCGCCAGGGTTTCGCCAGCCTGAACCAGAACCTCGCCGAGTACCTGGCCGAGGAATCGCGCACCCTGGTGGGCCAGCGCGAAGCCGAAGCCCGCTTCAGCGAACTGGACCGGGTCAAGCTCGACCTGGAACGCCTCGAGGCGCGCTTCGAGCGCCTTTCCCGATCCCTTGACCCAAGCGATAACGCATGAAGCTGCTTGCCGTCCGCCGTTTGTTGCGCATCCAGCGCGTCGTGATCCGCTACCGCCTCGATGACCTGCTGTTCGCCCTGCCCCTACCCTGGTTCCTCCTGGCACTACGCTATGCCTTGCCCTGGCGCTGGTTCCCGCGCAAGCCGCTGGAGTTGAGCCGCGGCGCACGCCTGCGCCTGGCCTTGCAGGACCTGGGGCCGATCTTCATCAAGTTCGGGCAGATTCTCTCGACCCGCCGCGACCTGCTGCCCGAAGACATCGCCGACGAACTGATGCTGCTGCAGGACCGCGTGCCGCCCTTCGACTCGAAGAAGTCGGTGGCGTTGATCGAGGAACAACTGGGCAAGAAAATCAGCGACGTCTTCAGCCGCTTCGATATCGAGCCCCTGGCCTCGGCCTCGGTGGCGCAAGTGCACGCCGCCCAGCTCAAGAGCGGCGAAGAAGTGGTGGTCAAGGTCATCCGCCCGGGCCTCAAGCCGATCATCGCGCAAGACCTGGCCTGGCTGTTCATCCTCGCCCGCGCCGCCGAAAAGCTCTCGGCCGACGCCCGCCTGCTGCACCCGGTGGACGTGGTCAGCGATTACGAAAAGACCATCTACGACGAACTCGACCTGTTGCGCGAGGCGGCCAACGCCAGCCAGCTCAAACGCAACTTCGAAGGCTCGCCGCTGCTTTACGTGCCCCAGGTCTACTGGGACTGGTGCCGGCCGAAAGTACTGGTCATGGAGCGCATCTACGGGATCCAGGTCACTGACCTGGCGACCCTCGCCGACCAGCGCACCGATATGAAAATGCTCGCCGAGCGCGGGGTGGAAATCTTCTTCACCCAGGTGTTCCGCGACAGCTTCTTCCACGCCGACATGCACCCGGGCAACATCTTCGTCAGCACCGTGCAGCCGTGGAGCCCGCAATACATTGCCATCGACTGCGGCATCGTCGGCAGCCTGACCCCCGAGGACCAGGATTACCTGGCCCGCAACCTGTTCGCCTTCTTCAAGCGCGATTACCGCCGCGTGGCGCAGTTGCACATCGACTCGGGCTGGGTGCCAGCCGAGACCAAACTCAACGAATTCGAAGCGGCGATCCGCACCGTGTGCGAGCCGATCTTCGAAAAACCGTTAAAGGATATTTCCTTCGGCCAAGTGCTGATGCGCCTGTTCCAGACCGCTCGCCGCTTCAACATGGAAGTGCAGCCGCAGCTGGTCCTGCTGCAAAAGACCCTGCTGAACATCGAAGGCCTGGGCCGCCAGCTGTACCCGGACCTGGACCTGTGGAACACCGCCCAGCCGTTCCTCGAACGCTGGATGCGCGAGCGCGTCAGCCCGAAAGCCTTGCTGGGCAACCTGCACAGCCAGGTCGAGCAGCTGCCGCACCTGGCCAACATGACCCGCGACCTGCTCGAGCGCATGTCCCAGCCCCACGCCCACGACCCCGCGCCACCCTGGCAGCGGCGCAAGGACGACTGGCTCCTGCGGCTTATCGGCGCGGCGCACCTGGGCGGCGGCGCGATCCTCGCGGCCGGCGGACCGCTGCACGAACTGGGTCACTGGCCGGCCGGCATCATGCTTGCCGTGGGCTTGTATCTGGTCGTGCGCCGATAGCCAGCGGGGCTAGCGGCTGGCACACTGTTTCCCATCGCCGAGGCTCGACGAGCGCGTCGAACCCTGTTGTCGGAGTCGAAGATGAAAGATTGGCTGGACGAGATCAAATGGGACGCTGACGGCCTGGTGCCGGCCATCGCCCAGGATCACAAGACCGGGCGCGTGCTGATGATGGCCTGGATGAACCGCGAGGCGCTGAGCCTGACCGCCGCTGAAAACCGTGCCATCTACTGGTCACGTTCGCGTGGCAAGCTGTGGCGCAAGGGCGAAGAGTCCGGGCACGTGCAAAAGCTCCACGAAATGCGCCTGGACTGCGATGCCGACGTCATCATCCTGATGGTCGAACAGATCGGCGACATTGCCTGCCATACGGGCCGCCAGAGCTGCTTCTACCGCGTCTACGAAAACGGCGACTGGAAAACGGTCGACCCGGTACTCAAAGACCCGCACGCGATCTATCAAGCAGGACACTGAACATGAGCGATACCCTGACCCGTCTGGCCCAGGTGCTGGAAGAGCGCAAAGGCGCCGCCGCCGACACCTCCTATGTCGCCAGCCTGTACCACAAGGGCCTGAACAAGATTCTGGAAAAGGTCGGCGAGGAATCGGTGGAAACCATCATTGCCGCCAAGGATGCCGCGAGCAGCGGCGACTGCAGCGATGTAATCTACGAAACCGCCGACTTGTGGTTCCATACCCTGGTCATGCTCGCCCAGCTGGGGCAGCACCCGCAGGCCGTTCTCGATGAACTGGACCGGCGCTTCGGCTTGTCCGGACACGCCGAGAAAGCCTCGCGCCCGTCCGCCTGAACATCATTTAGAGAGGAAACGCAGCATGGGCATTTTTGACTGGAAACACTGGATCGTCATTCTGGTTGTCGTGGTGCTGGTATTCGGCACCAAGAAACTGAAAAACCTCGGTACCGACGTCGGCGAATCGATCAAGGGCTTTCGCAAGGCCATGAACGACGACGAGAAGCCCGCCGAACCTGGCGTGCCGCCGACCGCCCAGGCTGCTTCGCCAGCCCAGCCGCAAAGCGCGCCGCTGAGCCAGCCGCACACCATCGACGTGCAGGCGCAAAAAGTCGAAGAGCCGACCCGCAAAGACTCGTGAGCACTGACTAATGTTTGGTATCAGCTTCTCTGAACTGCTGCTCGTCGGCCTGGTGGCCCTGCTGGTACTCGGCCCCGAGCGCCTGCCGGGCGCCGCGCGCACGGCCGGCCTGTGGGTCGGCCGCTTGAAGCGCAGCTTCAACGCGATCAAACAGGAAGTTGAACGGGAAATCGGTGCCGACGAAATTCGTCGGCAACTGCACAACGAACACATTCTGTCGCTGGAACAGGAAGCCCGGAAAATCCTCAATCCGACCCAGCAACAGCCGACGCCGGTCGAGCCCGTGGCCGAGCAGAGCATCCAGGCACCCGTTGCGGCACCTGAAACTGCTAGCCCTGTCGCCGCGGCGCCTGCACCGGCCGAACCGGTTGCGCCTGTGACCCCAGCCGTCACGCCAGCCCCCCACGACCCTACTTTGCCGCCGCGAGCCCCATGAGCGAAATTCCGGAAAACGACCAACACATGCCGCTGGTGTCGCACCTCACCGAGTTGCGCACCCGGTTGCTGCGCTGCGTGGCGGCGATCTTCCTGATCTTCGCCGGGCTGTTCGCCTTCACCCAGCAGATCTACACCATCGTCTCCACGCCGCTGCGCCAGTACCTGCCGGCGGGCGCGACGATGATCGCCACCGACGTCGCGTCGCCGTTCCTGACCCCGCTCAAGCTGACGATGATGGTGTCGCTGTTCCTGGCGATCCCGGTGATCCTGCACCAGATCTGGGGCTTCATCGCCCCCGGCCTGTACAAGCACGAAAAGCGCATTGCCGTGCCGCTGCTGGTCTCCAGCATCCTGCTGTTCTATATCGGCATGGCTTTCGCCTACTTCCTGGTGTTCCCGCTGATCTTCAAGTTCTTCGCCGCCGCCACCCCGGCCGGCGTGGAAATGATGACCGACATCACCAGCTACCTCGACTTCGTCATGACCCTGTTCTTCGCCTTCGGCGTGGCGTTCGAGATCCCGGTGGCCGTGGTGTTGCTGGTGTGGATCGGCGTGGTCGACGTCGCCTACCTGAAGAAGATCCGTCCGTACGTGATCATCGGCTGCTTCGTGGTCGGCATGATCCTCACCCCGCCGGACATCTTCTCCCAGACCCTGCTCGCGGTACCGATGTGGCTGCTGTTCGAGATCGGCATCCTGTTCGGTAGCCTGATCAGCAAGCGCGGCGACCACCCGGACGACCAGCCGGCCGAAGACCACGACGACCAGCCGCCAGCGACCCAAGCGTGAACCTGCTCTTACTCGAAGAGGCCGACTTCATCGCGGCCGACCGTGTCGTCCTGCGCGATCGGCGCCTGACCCACATGCAGGAAGTGCATCGCGCCGCGGTGGGCGACCGCCTGCGGGTCGGCCGGATCGGCGGCCTGATGGGCTCGGCCGAACTGCTGCGCCTGGAGCCCGGCGAAGCCGAACTGCAAGTCAGCCTCGACCAACCGCCGCCGGCCAAGCTGCCGCTGACCCTGGTGCTGGCCCTGCCACGGCCTAAAATGCTCCGCCGGGTGCTGCAGACCGTCGCCGCCATGGGCGTCCCCCGGCTGGTGCTGGTGAACAGCTACCGGGTCGAGAAAAGCTTCTGGCAAACCCCCTTCCTCGAACTCGAGGCGATCCGCGAGCAACTGATCCTCGGCCTGGAACAGGCCCGCGACAGCGTGCTGCCGGAAGTGCTCATTGAGAAGCGCTTCAAGCCCTTCGTCGAAGATCGCCTGCCGGCGCTGGCCGAAGGCACCCTCGGGCTGGTCGGCCATCCCGGCCAGTACCCGGCCTGCCCGCGCGGCCTGGACGAGCCGGTGACCCTGGCCATCGGTCCGGAAGGCGGCTGGATTCCCTACGAAATCGACCTGCTGGGCAAATCCGGCCTGCAACCGGTACAACTGGGCGAGCGCATCCTGCGCGTCGAAACCGCCGTCACCGCCCTGCTCGCCCGCCTGTTCTGACCCCACCGCCCCTGTGTAGGAGCCAGCTTGCTGGCGATAGAGACAACGCGGTGTCTCTGCAAGGACGCTATCGCGAGCAAGCGCGCTCCTTCAGATTTATCTGATTCTGCCGATATTCTCCGAACAAAACCTGTTAATGGTCCAAGGGAGTTCACGGCATGTACCGTTGGTTAACCCAAAGTCTGGGAAATGTGAGCGTCAACCTCAAACTCGGCGTTGGCTTCGGTCTGGTGCTGCTATTGACCCTGCTGATTACCGTAACCGGTTGGATGGGCCTGGGCAGCGTGATCGAGCGCGGCGACAAGCTGGGCTACATCTCAAGCCTCAACGAACTGACCAAGGACCTGCGCAACGCACGCCTGGACTATGAAATGCGCCGCGGCGAACAGGGCCCGGGGCCGGTCAGCGACCTGCTGAACAAGCTCGACGAAGGCCTGCAAAGCGCGCGCAAGATGCTGGAGATGCCTGAAAGCATCGCCATGATCGACCAGCAGCTCGCCGCCGTCAGCGAATACAAGCTGGCGTTCACCGACATCACCCGCGCCACTGCCAGCCGCGAAGCCGCCCGCGCCAAGCTCGGCGCCACCGCCGACAACGCCGTGGCCCGGGTCGCCGAAGTGGAAAAAGCCCTGCTGCAGGGCGACAGCGTGGCGCAGTTCAACAGCGTCATCGACCTCAGCAAGCTGATCCAGCAAGCGCGCTTCCAGGTCCGCGGCTACACCTACAGCGGCAAGGCCGAGGCCGAACAGCCAGCACTGGACGCCATCGACAACGCCCTGAACAACCTCGCCAGCCTGCCGGCCAGATTGCCGGAGCAACACCTGCCCAATCTGCAACAAGCCACCGACTCCCTGAAGGGTTACCGCACCGCCGTCAGCGAGTTCCGCGACTCCCAGGTAGCCAGCGCCGCCGCGCTCAAGCGCATGGCGGCCCAGGGCGATCGCCTGATGGAAATCAGCAAGCAGCTGACCGCCGCGCAGACCGAAAAACGCGACAGCGACGCCGCCCAGGCGAAAAGCACCCTGGCCATCGTCACCGTGCTGGCCCTGCTGTTCGGCCTGGTCGCCGCCTGGAGCATCACCCGGCAGATCGTCATCCCGCTGCGCCAGACCCTCAAGGTCGTCGAGCGCGTGGCGTCGGGCGATCTCAGCGAGAACCTGCAAGTCGAGCGGCGCGACGAACTCGGCCAGCTGCAACGCGCCATGCAACGCATGACCCAGAGCCTGCGCGAGCTGATCGGCGGTATCGGCGACGGCGTGACCCAGATTGCCAGCGCCGCCGAGCAGCTGTCGGCCGTGACCGAGCAGACCAGCGCCGGGGTCAACAGCCAGAAGGTCGAGACCGATCAGGTCGCTACCGCCATGAATGAAATGGCCGCCACGGTCCAGGAAGTCGCGCGCAACGCCGAAGAAGCCTCGGAGGCAGCCGTTGCCGCCGACCAGCAGGCCCGCGAAGGCGACAAGGTGGTCGGCGAGGCCATCGCGCAGATCGAACGCCTGGCGGCCGAGGTCGGCAACTCCACCAACGCCATGGGCCACCTGAAGCAGGAAAGCGACAAGATCGGCAGCGTGCTCGACGTGATCAAGTCGGTGGCCCAGCAAACCAACCTGCTGGCCCTCAACGCCGCTATCGAAGCCGCCCGCGCGGGCGAAGCCGGGCGCGGTTTCGCCGTGGTCGCCGACGAGGTGCGCAGCCTGGCGCAGCGCACCCAGAAGTCCACTGAAGAGATCGAGGAGTTGATCGTCGGCCTGCAGAACGGCACCCAGGAAGTGGCGACCATCATGGACAACAGCCGCAACCTCACCGAGAGCAGCGTCGAGCTGACCCGTCGCGCCGGCGGCTCGCTGGAAAACATCACCCGCACCGTCTCGGCGATCCAGGCGATGAACCAGCAGATCGCCGCCGCGGCCGAACAGCAGAGCGCGGTAGCCGAGGAAATCAACAGGAGCGTGCTGAACGTGCGCGACGTGTCCGAGCAGACCTCGGCAGCCAGCGAGGAAACCGCGGCCTCCAGCGCCGAGCTGGCGCGCCTGGGGACCCATTTGCAGGGCCTGGTCGGGCGTTTCCGGGTTTGATCTGGCCTGCATGAGCCGGGTCGCTTGAATCCGGGGTGATGCAATCGCGGGCAAGCCTCGCTCCTACAGGTGGGTGTCCTGTAGGAGCGAGGCTTGCCCGCGATAGGTTCCGCCGGTGGAAACCTACAGGACCTGGCGCAGGAAGGCCTGGGCCCGCGGGTCTTTCGGGGCGTCGAAGAACTCGGCCGGGGCGGCGTCTTCCAGCAGTTTGCCGTGGTCGAAGAACAGCACCCGGTCCGCCACTTCCCGGGCGAAGCCCATTTCGTGGGTCACGCAGACCATGGTCATGCCTTCCAGGGCCAGGGTCTTCATCACGTCCAGCACTTCGCCGACCATTTCCGGGTCCAGCGCCGACGTCGGCTCGTCGAACAGCATGACCTTGGGCTCCATGGCCAGCGCCCGGGCGATGGCCACCCGCTGTTGCTGACCGCCGGAAAGGCGCGACGGAAATTCATGGGCTTTCTGCGCGATACCGACCTTTTCCAGCAACGCCAGGGCCTTGGCCTCGCGCTCCTGCTTGCCGCGCTTGCGCACCACCTTCTGCGCCAGGCAGAGGTTTTCCAGTACGGTCATGTGCGGGAACAGGTTGAAGTGCTGGAACACCATGCCGACTTCGCGGCGATAAGCGTTCACGTCGGTCTTCGGGTCGGCCAGTTGCAGGCCGTCGATGCTCACCGAGCCGGAATCGAACTGCTCCAGACCGTTGAGACAGCGCAGGAAGGTCGACTTGCCGGAACCGGACGGGCCGATCACCACCAGCACTTCGCCCTTGGCCACCTGGGTGGTGACGTTATCCACCGCACGGACCACCTGGCCGCGGGTGTCGAAGACTTTTACCAGATCGCGGACTTCAATCACTTTGCGCGAGCCTCCGCTCAAGCCGGCTGGCCATCTTCGACAGCGGCAGGTTGATCAACAGGTACAGGGCCGCCACGCAGAACAGGATCTCGAACGGCGAAAACGAGGTGGTGATGACTTCCCGACCGCTCTTGAGCAGCTCGGTGATAGCGATCACCGACACCAGCGAGGTGTCCTTGACCAGGCTGATGAACTGCCCGGCCAGCGGCGGCAGCACACGCTTGAAAGCCTGGGGCAGCACCACGTGACGCATCGACTGGCTGGCATTCAGGCCCAGGGAACGGGCCGCTTCGTTCTGCCCGCGGGCAATCGACTGCACGCCGGCGCGGACGATTTCCGCCACATAGGCCCCGGTGAACAACGACAGCGCGGCGACCCCGGCGAACTCGCGGGACAGGTTCAGCACCGTGCCGATGAAGAAATAGAAAATGAAGATCTGCACCAGCAGCGGCGTACCCCGCACCAGTTCGACGTAGATCGTCGACAGGTCGCGCAGGGTCGGGTTGTTCGACAGGCGGCAAAGCCCGGTCGCCAGACCGATGAACAGGCCCAACACTCCAGACACCACCGACAGCCACAGGGTGGTCCACAAGCCCCACAGCAGCGGGCCGGCCGCCCAGTGCCGGGTCACGCCGATCACATCGCCTTCGGCCACATCGTCGCCGCGGGCCACCTGCAGGCTGCTCTCGTCGACCGTCAGCCGCTGCTCGCCGCCCGCGTCGTTGCGCAGCGTGACCTCGGCTTTGCCGCCTTGGCGCACCAGCTCGCTGACGGTGGAGATCTCCGACGCCCGCTGCGACTCCTCGGCCTGATAGGCGAAGTACTGCGGCACGCGGTTCCAGCGCCATTCGTAGGACATCAGCGAGGTGGCGTAATACAACGCGCCAGCCAGGCCGATCAGCACCAGCACGGTCAGGACGTGCCAGGGCCATTGGGCTTTTTTATGTTTGATCACGGTGCAAGTTCCGAATGTTGTGTCGCGAGGATTACCGCCTTCGCGGGTAAGCCTCGCTCCTACGGATTCATCAATCCCTGTAGGAGCGAGGCTTGCCCGCGAACGAGGCGACCCGATCTGTCCGACCGAGCCTTATTCCATGTCCTTGAGCCACTCGGTGCTCTTGAACCACTTGTCATGGATGCGATCGTAGGTGCCGTCTTCGTGGATCTGGTGCAGGAAGTTGTTGATGAAGTTGAGGCTGTCGTAGTCGCCCTTCTTCAGGCCGAACGCCAGCGGCTCGTAGGTGAACGGCTTGTCGAGGAAGACCAGTTTGCCGTTGCCGACCTTGCTCAGCGCCACCACGTTGTACGGGGCGTCGTAGATGAAGGCGTCGGCCTTGCCGTTGACCACGTCGAGCACGGCTTCCTGCTCGTTGTCGTAGCCGTGGTACTTGGCCTTGGCAATCAGCTTCTTGGCGACCATTTCGCCGGTGGTGCCCAACTTGGAGGTGATGCGGTAATCGGCAGTGTTCAGGTCTTTATAGGACTTGATGGTGCCTTCCAGCTCCTTGCGGATCAGCAGGGTCTGGCCGACCACGATAAAGGGTTCGCTGAAGTTCAGGCGCAGGTTGCGTTCCTGGGTCAGGGTCATGCCGCTGCCGATCATGTCGAACTTGTCGGTCAACAGGGCCGGGATGATGCCGTCGTAGCCGGTGGAAACCAGTTCCAGCTTGACGCCCATGGCCTTGGTCATGGCCTTGAGCAGGTCGACCTCGAAACCGATGATCTCGCCGCGCTTGTTGGTCATTTCGAACGGCATGTAGGTCGGGTCCATGCCGACTTTCAGCGTGCCGCGCTTGACCGCGTCGTCGATGGCGCCAGCCTGGGCTGCATTGACCGCCACCATTGCCGTGACGCCGAGCAGCAGCATCGAGAGATACTTCTTCATCTTCAAGTCCCCTGAACCCATTTTATTGTGAGGCGAACCCGCGGCCGGTTTTCCCTGGGAAATCGACAGACACGAACACCCGGGGTGTCCGCTCGCGGCAATTCGGGGTGCGATGCTAACTCACCCGACCATTTGCACAAGGGTTTAGCCAGGATTTGTTGTTACAGAGTCGCCCTGTAGCCGCTGCCACAAGCTGCGATCGCCCCGAAGGGGCGTAAAGATCTCAAGGCCGCCAGAGCTTCGTCGGGCAATCGAGAACCAAGGCCCTGCGGGCCTTATCGCAGCCTCGCGGCTCGGCAGTGGCTACAGGCCCCATAAACAACAACGCCCTTGAGCGGGCTCAAGGGCGTTGTCGTCAGGCCGGTTGGGCGATTGCCGTTTGCGGTCGCAACGGCAGCAGCGGCGCATGCGGATCTTCATCCACCGATTGCCGCCAGGCGCCCAGCCATTCGGCGTGACCTTCGCTCCAGACCTGCTCGTGCAGGCGGGCCAGGGCCACCGGGTCGCTCAGCAGCGCCAGGCGCTCGCCGTTGTTCAGCGCCGCCGGTCCGACTTTCAGGGCATGCCGGACCCGCTCGATGCGCAGCCACTCGATCGGCTCAGCCACCCCGTGCCGGGACGTCGCCAGGGCACAGGCCAGGGCGTTCTGCTGCGGATCGACCACCGCCCGGACGAAACCGTCGTTCAGCGCATGCCAACGGTTTTCATGGGTGTACTGGTCGGTATTCACCAGTTCCTGGGGCGGCGCGTATTCCTCGGGGATCAGGAACAGCTTTTCGTCGCGGGACTTCAAGCCCAGGCCGACCCGGCTGGAAATCACCGACACCGGAATCGACAGCATCAACGAACCGACGATCGGCACCAGCCACCAGAGGAAGCTCGGGTTCAGCCAGATCACCAGCAGCGCCCAGCAGAAGCCCAGCAAGGTCTGCGGACCATGGCGGCGCACCGCTTCGCTCCACGGCGTGGAGTCGTCGTCACGCTGCGGCGAGTTCCAGGTCGCGGCCCAGCCAAGGAACGCAGCCAGCACGAAACGGGTGTGGAAAATCATCCGCACCGGCGCCAGCAGCATGGAGAACAGCATCTCCAGGAGCATCGACAGGGTCACCTTGAACTTGCCGCCGAACTCTTTCGCGCCCTTGGCCCAGATCAGGATGATACTCAACAGCTTCGGCAGGAACAGCAGCACGATGGTGGTCGAGAACAACGCGATGGCCTTGTCCGGGTGCCATTGCGGCCACAGCGGATAAAGCTGGCGCGGTTCGAGGAAGTACTGCGGCTCCATCAGGGTATTGACCGCCAGCAGCGCGGTCGACAGCACCAGGAAGAAGAACCACAGCGGCGCCGACAGGTAGGACATCACCCCGGTAAGGAACACCGCGCGGTGCACCGGGTGCATGCCCTTGACCAGGAACAGGCGGAAGTTCATCAGGTTGCCGTGGCACCAGCGACGGTCGCGCTTGAGCTCGTCCAGCAGGTTCGGCGGCAGTTCTTCGTAGCTGCCCGGCAGGTCGTAGGCAATCCACACGCCCCAGCCGGCGCGACGCATCAGCGCAGCTTCGACGAAGTCGTGGGACAGGATCGCACCGGCGAAGGCGCCTTTACCGGGCAACGGCGCCAGGGCGCAGTGCTCGATGAACGGCTTCATGCGGATGATCGCGTTGTGGCCCCAGTAGTGGGATTCGCCCAGCTGCCAGAAGTGCAGGCCGGCGGTGAACAGCGGACCGTAGACGCGGGTGGCGAACTGCTGCATGCGCGCATACAGGGTGTCCATGCCTGAGGCTTTCGGCGCGGTCTGGATGATGCCCGCGTCCGGCGTGGCTTCCATCAGGCGCACCAGGCTGGTCAGGCATTCGCCGCTCATGACGCTGTCGGCGTCGAGCACGACCATGTACTTGTAGTCGCCGCCCCAGCGCCGGCAGAAGTCGTCGAGGTTACCGCTCTTACGCTTTACCCGACGGCGACGGCGGCGATAGAAGATCTTGCCGAAACCCTTGGTTTCGCGGCAAACGTCCAGCCAGGCCTGTTGCTCGGCCACGCAGATATCGGTGTCGTTGCTGTCACTGAGGACGAAGAAGTCGAAGCGGTCCAGGTCCCCCGTGGCGGCGACCGACTCGAAGGTCGCTCGCAGGCCGGCGAACACCCGCGGCACGTCTTCGTTGCAGATCGGCATCACCAGCGCGGTGCGGGCATCTCGCGGAATCGGCTCGTTGCCGGCGCTTTTGCCGGAAATGCGGTATTTGTCGTGCCCGGTGAGCAGCTCGAGGAAGCCCATCAGCGCAGTCCAGAAACCCGCCGAGACCCAGCAGAACAGAATGCCGAACAGAATCAGGATGCTGGTTTGCAGGGCATACGGCAGGACCTGGGTCGCGGTCTGCATCAATGGCTGATGCATGATTTCTTCCAGGTCGACGAACGACCAGCCCTGGTACGGCATGATGCCTTTCATGTACCAGCCAGCGACGATGGTCTGGCCGAGCATCAGCAGCAGCAGGATGTAACGGCGGATCGACCCCACGGTGCGCCAACGCGCGGCCGGCAGCACTCGTTCATCCTTCGGCGGCGCCGGCGGGTTGGTGCGCCCGGTCAGGCGCCGCCAGCCGCGCACCAGGATATTGGTGCGCCAGGGCTCGGGAACGACCTTGGTCCGACGGATCGGCGGCGTCGCCTTGAGGCACACGCGACCGCTGGCATCGACCGCCAGCATCTCGGCCTCCTCCAGCGCTTCGGCGGAGTCCAGGGTCAGCCGACGGCCTACCGAGGCCTGGGCGGCATCGGCAGGCGCGTCGAATGTCGAGGACGACAGGCGCTCGTGCAATTCACTGAAGGACTTGCAGCCCGCGAGTTCCGCGCGCTGCTCATCGGTCATCGGCAGGTGTGCCAGATACTCGGCAAGAGTCTCTGGCTGTGCTTGAGAATTACTCATCGGCAGGCAACTGGTAGCTCCAGGTCTCGGTCAGGACTTGCTCGGTCGGGACGGATTCCGGTGTGGCTGGGGCCGCCTCGGCAGCAGGCTGCTTGGCGTCTTTGTGGTTCTTGGCGTCCTTGGCAGGCTTGGCGTCGGCTTGCTTGGCATCCGCCTCTTTCTTCTCCTGCTGCTTGGCCGCGACCTTGTCGGCCTTGGCGATGGAGGAGCTGGAGGCCGCCGGCGCAGACTTGGACGGCTCGACGGGAGCGGCGTTCTTGACCAGGGCCGCGCGCATTTCAGTGGCTTTGCCTGGGTCCTTGATCTTCATCCGCAGGGTCAGGCGCCAGCCCTTGGTTTCAGGGTTGTAGCGCACGCTGTTTTCCACCAGCTCGGCGTTGTCGCCGACGCTGACCTGGCTGCGCACTTCGGTGTCTTCCGGCAACGCCGCGAGGGACGGGCCTTCGAAGTCCACCAGGTATGCCACGCTGCCGTCCGGCTGACGGATCAGGTTGGATTGCTTGACGTCGCCCGTGGAACGCAGGGTCTGTTCGACCCAGGAGCTGTCCGGCGAATGCAGCGACGCTTCGTCCATGGTCCAGTGCAGGCGATAGGCGAAGTCGAACGGCTGGCCTGGCTCAGGCTGCTTTTCCGGGCTCCAGAAGGCCACGATATTGTCGTTGGTTTCGTCGGCAGTCGGGATCTCTACCAGGTCGACGGTGCCTTTGCCCCAGTCGCCCTTCGGCTCGATCCAGGCGCTTGGGCGCTTGTCGTAGCGGTCGTCGAGGTCTTCGTAGTGGCTGAAGTCGCGGCCACGCTGCAGCAGGCCGAAACCGCGCGGGTTCTCCACCGAGAAGTTGCTCACGGCCAGGTGTTTCGGGTTGTTCAGCGGACGCCAGATCCACTCGCCATTGCCGGCATGGATCGACAGGCCGCTGGAGTCGTGCAGTTCGCGACGGTAGTTGAGGACTTTCGACGGCTGGTTGGCGCCGAACAGGAACATGCTGGTCAGCGGGGCGATGCCCAGCTTGCCGACCTTGTCACGCAGGAACATCCGCGCCTTGACGTCGACGATGGTGTCGCTGCCCGGACGCAGGATCAGGCGATAGGCGCCGGTCGCGCGCGGCGAATCCAGCAGGGCGAAGATCACCAGGTGCTTGTCGGTCGGCTTGGGTTGCTGGATCCAGAACTCGGTGAAACGCGGGAATTCCTCGCCCGACGGCAGCGCGGTGTCGATGGCCAGGCCACGGGCCGACAAGCCGTAGACGTGACCCTTGCCAACGACGCGGAAGTAGCTCGCGCCGAGCATGGTCATGATTTCGTCTTGCTTGTCCGCCTTGTTGATCGGGTACAGCACGCGGAAACCGGCGTAGCCGAGCTGCTCGGTCGCCTTGGGGTCGAACTTGAGGTCGCCGAAATCGAAACGCGTCGAGTCGTACTTGATCTCTTCGACGGTGCTCGCCGTGACTTCGTTGATTTTCACCGGCGTGTCGAAATGCATGCCCTGGTGATAGAAGGACAGCTTGAACGGGGTTTTCTGCTTGGCCCATTCGGCCTTTTCGGGAAGGAAGCGGATCTTCTGATAGTCCGCGAACTTCATCTCACGAAATTCGTTCGGCAGGTTACTGCGCGGGGCCTCGTACTTCTGCCCGGCCAGATCCTTAGCCTTGGCCGATACATCATCCAGATTGAAAGCCATGAGTTGGCCGGCGCTGAACAGGCACAGCAGCGCAGAGCCTGTCACCAGTGCGTTTCGTAACCGTTTGGCAGACAATTTTGGTGCATTACAGGGACTAACAATCACGAGCAACCCTCGCCGAAAACAGATCAAAAAACCAACGGCCAGCTATCTATATGCCAGGTTGGCGAGCATTGTTCCGACTCCGATGGGGCTAAATGATTCCCCAAACGGTCCTGAACAAGTCTCTACCTAAGTCAAAAACGGACCAACGAACGCTGATCCCCGTAGCGCGCGATTATCTAGTAGGCCGCGTTACAACGCATCAGGGGCGACCAAGTATTTATCGCGAAAAACGCCTATTTTCGGCTGGTTTCGCTCGAAAAAGATGTTTCAAGCACTTTCAGGTCTGTAACAGGAAGGTTACCGGGCCATCATTGACCAGATGGACCTGCATATCCGCCCCGAAACGCCCTGATGCCACTTTGCCATGCAACTGTTGCGCCTTGCACAATAAATAGTCAAAAAGTTCTTCGCCCAGGGCCGGCGGCGCCGCTGTGGAAAAGCTCGGGCGCAAACCGCTCTTGGTGTCCGCCGCCAGGGTGAACTGCGAAACCAGCAACAGACCGCCGTCCACATCGGCCAGGGACAGATTCATCTTGCCCTCGGCGTCACTGAACACCCGATAGTTAAGCAGCTTGTGCAGAAGTTTGTCGGCGCAGGCCTGGGTGTCCTCGGGTTCCACCGCGACCAGCACCAGCAATCCCTGGTCCACCACACCGACGATTTCGCCCGCCACCTCGACCCGCGCGCCGCGTACGCGCTGCAACAGGCCCTTCATGCTTCTTCGGGCGGCAGGTCGAGCAGGCGCCGGGCCATCTGATCGGCGGCGCGCACCAGCGCATCGGTGATACCCGGTTCGGACGCGGCGTGACCGGCATCGCGGATCACTTGCAGCTCGCTGTTGGGCCAGGCCTGGTGCAGTTCCCAGGCGTTGTCCAGCGGGCAGATCACGTCGTAGCGGCCATGCACGATCACGCCCGGCAGGTGGGCGATCTTGCCCATGTCGCGGATCAGCTGGTTCGGTTCGAGGAACGCCTGGTTGGTGAAGTAGTGGCATTCGATCCGGGCGATCGACAGCGCGCGCTGCGGCTCGGAGAAACGATCGACCACCAGCGGGTTCGGCCGCAGGGTGGCGGTGCGCCCTTCCCAGATCGACCAGGCCTTGGCCGCATGCATCTGGGCGATCTGGTCGTTGCCGATCAGGCGTTTGTGGAAGGCGCCGAGCAGGTCGTCGCGCTCATCCAGCGGGATAGGCGCCACGTAGTCCTGCCAGTAATCGGGGAACAGGCGGCTGGCGCCGGCCTGGTAGAACCATTCGATTTCCTGCGGACGGCACAGAAAGATCCCACGCAGAATCAGACCGTGCACGCGCTCCGGATGGGTTTGCGCGTAAGCCAGGGCCAGGGTCGACCCCCAGGAGCCGCCAAACACCACCCATTTCTCGATACCCAGGTGCAGGCGAATCCGCTCGAGGTCGGCGACCAGGTCCCAGGTGGTGTTGTTTTCCAGGCTGGCGTGCGGCGTGGAGCGCCCGCAACCGCGCTGGTCGAAGGTAATGATGCGGTACAGATTCGGATCGAAGTAGCGACGGCTCTGGGCATCGCACCCGGCGCCCGGGCCACCGTGGATGAACACCACCGGCAAGCCTTCCGGGGAACCGCTTTCGTCGACATACAGCACATGGGGTTCGTCGACAGCCAGATCGTGCCGGGCATAGGGTTTGATCTGCGGGTACAAAGTCTGCATTGCGCGCTCCGTAAGGGGTTGAGGTCAGCCCTGGGGGGACTTCAATTATTCTGCCGTCCGGCATCATAAACCCGAATTACGGAATGAGCATGTCCTTGGAAAAAATGCGGTTGTTTGCCAGCCCGCCGCACAGCATGGCGCACCCGTAGCCGCTGCCGCAGGCTGCGATCGACTGCGCAGCAGGCGCAGGATCTCGAGATCGCTGAAGGCCTGCGGCCTTGGCGCAGCCTGCGGCAGCGGCTACAGATTTGCCCTCGGCCTCAGCGCCCGTAGCGCTGCTGCCCCCAGGCCAGCAGCCCTTGCAGCAACTGCTTGAGCACCGCCTGGGTCGGTGCCGCCAGGTCCTCGCGGTAACGGAACGGCTCGAACTCTTCCATATAAGTGCTCTGCGCCAGCTCCAGCTGCACCGCATGGATGTTCTCGGCCGGGTTGCCGTAGTGCCGGGTGATGTGGCCGCCCTTGAAGCGACCGTTGAGCACATGGCTGTAGTTGTCGTGGCGGGCGCAGATCGCCTCCAGCTGGCTGGCTAGCTCGACGTCGCAACTGGCACCATTGAAGGTGCCCAGGTTGAAGTCCGGCAGCTTGCCCTCGAACAGGTGCGGGATCAGCGAGCGGATCGAGTGGGCATCGAACAGCAAGGCGTAGCCGAACTCGGCTTTCAGCCGTGCCAGTTCCTGCTGCAGGGTGCCGTGATAAGGCGTCCAGACCTGTTCCAGGTAAGTGGCACGCTCCTGCTTCGACGGCTCCAGCCCTTCGCGGAACAGCGGCACGCCATCGAACAGCGTGGCCGGGTACAGCCCCGTGGTGGCGCCGACATATAAAGGCTTGTCGTCGGACGGCCGGTTGAGGTCGATGACGAACCGCGAATACTCGGCCGCCAGGGTGCTGGCACCCAGCTCCTCGGCGAAGGCGTAGAGCTGCGGGATGTGCCAGTCGGTGTCCGGCAGGCTTTGCGCCTCGGCGATCAGCCCGGCCTCGACCGCGGGTGTCAGACGCAGGCCGGCGTGGGGCATGCTGATCAGCAGCGGCACCCGGCCTTGTTTGAAGTTCAGAACCTTATCCACAACCGTTCTCCTATAAATCCACTTCAACGCCGTGGCGCACGACGCGTTTTTCCAGGTC
The DNA here is from genome assembly GCF_001921865.1 of Pseudomonas chlororaphis. Taxonomy (GTDB): domain Bacteria; phylum Pseudomonadota; class Gammaproteobacteria; order Pseudomonadales; family Pseudomonadaceae; genus Aquipseudomonas; species Aquipseudomonas chlororaphis_D. The sequence continues at coordinate 298,974 of NZ_MSCT01000002.1, read as the reverse complement.
GCCGCCCAGCCAGTAGGCCAGGTCGGCGGGACGATCGATCTGCCAGGCGACGAAATCCGCCACCTTGCCGACCTCCAGCGAACCGTGGGTCTTGTCCATGCCCAGCGCGGTGGCCGCGTGCAGGGTCACCCCGGCCAGGGCTTCTTCCGGGGTCATGCGAAAACAGGTGCAGGCCATGTTCAGCATCAGCCGCAGGGACAACGCCGGCGAAGTGCCGGGGTTGAGGTCGCTGGCGACGGCGATCTTCACCCGGTGCTTGCGCAGCGCGTCCATCGGCGGCAACTGGGTTTCGCGCAGGAAATAGAAAGCGCCCGGCAGCAGCACGGCGACGGTGCCGGCCTCGGCCATGGCGATGGCGTCTTCCTCGGTCATGAACTCCAGGTGGTCGGCCGACAACGCGTGATACCGCGCCGCCAGGCTGGAGCCGTGCAGCGACGACAGTTGCTCGGCGTGCAGTTTCACCGGCAGGCCGAGCCGCTGCGCCACGATGAACACCCGCTCCACCTGTTCCGGCGAGAACGCCAGGTATTCGCAGAAGGCATCCACCGCGTCCACCAGGCCCTCGGCGGCCAGCGCCGGGAGCATCTCGGCGCAGATGTGTTCGATGTAATCGTCGGCGCGCCCGGCGTATTCCGGCGGCAGGGCGTGGGCCGCCAGGCAGGTGCTGCGCACGCTGACCGGCAGTTCGGCGCCCAGGCGCCGGATCACCCGCAGGATCTTGCGTTCGCTGGCCAGGTCCAGGCCGTAGCCGGACTTGATCTCGACGCTGGTCACGCCGTCGCGCAGCAGGCTCTTCAAACGCTTGCGGGCGCTGTCGAAGAGTTGGTCTTCGCTGGCCGCGCGGGTGGCCCGCACGGTGCTGGCGATACCGCCACCGGCGGCGGCGATCTCGGCATAGCTCACCCCTTGCAGGCGCTGCTCGAATTCGCCGCTGCGGTTGCCGCCGAACACCGTGTGGGTGTGGCAGTCGATCAGGCCCGGGGTGACCCAGGCCCCCGCCAGGTCATGCAGTTCGGCATAGTTGCCGGCCGGCACTTCGCTGCGTGGGCCGATCCACTCGATGAGCGCTCCTGACGTCACGATGGCCGCGTCCTCGATGATCGAGTAAGTGCCTTGCGCCATGCTTGCGACGTGGCAGTGTTGCCAGAGAGTTTTCATCCGGGCCTCCATGGGCTATCGATGGGAAAAAGAAGGGTCGCGATTGACCAGGGCCGCCTGCCCGGCAGCCGGCTTGACCCAGATCAGGTACGCCAGCACCAGCAGGACGATCCACACCAAGCCGACGATCAGCGCGGCCTGGGTGTCCGGGAAGTAGCCCAGCACACCGAAGATGAACAGCATGAAGGCAATCGCCGCCATCGGCGCATACGGCCAGAACGGCACCGGGAACTTCAGCTGGGCCACCTGCTCGGCGGTCATGGAACGGCGCATGGCCACCTGGGTGAAGAGAATCATCAGCCAGACCCAGACCGTGGCAAAGGTCGCGATCGAGGCGATCAGCAGAAACACATTCTCCGGAATCAGGTAGTTCAGCAATACCCCCAGCAACAAGGCGATGCTCATGACCACCACGGTCATCCACGGCACACCGTAACGCGACAGCTGGGCGAAGCCCTTGGGCGCATGCCCCTGCTGCGCCAGGCCGTACATCATGCGGCCGGCGCCGAAGATATCGCTGTTGATGGCCGACACCGCCGCCGAGATCACCACGATATTGAGGATGGTCGCCGCCGAGCCGATGCCCAGGTTGGAGAAAATCTGCACGAACGGGCTGCCCTGGCTGCCGATCTGCTGCCACGGGTAGATGGCCATCAGGACGAACAAGGTCAGTACGTAGAACAGCAGGATGCGCAGCGGCACCGCGTTGATCGCCCTGGGCAGCACGCGTTCCGGGTCCCTGGCTTCACCGGCGGTGACGCCGATGATTTCGATCCCGCCGAAGGCAAACATCACCACGGCAAACGAGGCGATCAGCCCGCCGACGCCGTTGGGCATGAAACCGCCGTGCTCCCAAAGGTTGCTCAGGCCGATGGTCGCCGACCCCGTCGAACTGCCGATGCCGAACAGCATGATGCCGAAACCGCCCAGGATCATGGCGACGATGGCACCGACCTTGAGCAGCGACAGCCAGAACTCCATCTCGCCAAATACTTTGACGTTGCACAGGTTCAGCCCGCCGATCAGCGAAACGATACCGAGGACCCAGATCCAGCGCGGCACGTCCGGGTACCAGAAGCCCATATAGATGCCGAAGGCGGTGACGTCGGCGAGGCCGACGATGACCATCTCGAAGGCATAGGTCCAGCCCAGCAGGAAACCCGCCATCGGCCCCAGGTAGGTGCTGGCGTATTGGCCGAACGAACCGGATACCGGGTTGCGCACGGCCATCTCGCCCAGCGCGCGCATCACCATGAACACCGCCGCGCCGCCGATCAGGTAGGCCAGGAGCACCGCGGGGCCGGCCATCTGGATGGCCGAGGCAGAACCATAGAACAGCCCGGTGCCGATCGCCGACCCCAGTGCCATGAAACGAATATGTCGGGCGGACAGCCCGCGCTTTAACGCTTGAGCTTGCTGTTGCATTTCTCGTCCCTAGTTATTTTTATCGGAGAAAACCCAAACCATTGCTATAGCCGCTGCCGAGGCACGAGGCTGCGAAGCGGTCCGCAGGACCGCCCTCGGGGGCCGCTTCGCAGCCCATCGCAGCCTCGTACCTCGGCAGCGGCTACACATGGTCGTTACAGGCTCGGCAGCAACTTGGCCGGCACCAGCTCGTTCAGGCAACGCGAGGCCAGCAGCTCGCTCGCGGCGTTGATGTCCGGCGCGAAGAAACGGTCTTTTTCGTAGAACGGCACTTTGCTGCGCAGGGTCGCGCGGGCTTTCTCCAGCTTGGTCGAGGTCTTCAGGCCGTCGCGCAGGTCCAGGCCCTGGCAGGCCGCCAGCCATTCCACGGCGAGGATGCCGCGGGTGTTGTCGGCCATTTCCCACAGGCGCTTGCCGGCGGCCGGGGCCATGGACACATGGTCTTCCTGGTTCGCGGACGTCGGCAGGCTGTCCACCGAGTGCGGGTGGGCCAGCGCCTTGTTTTCGCTGGCCAGGGCCGCGGCGGTCACCTGGGCGATCATGAAGCCGGAGTTGACCCCGCCATTGGCCACCAGGAACGGCGGCAGCTGGGACATGTGCTTGTCCATCATCAACGAGATGCGACGCTCGCTCAGGGAGCCGATTTCGGCGATGCCCAGGGCAATGTTGTCGGCGGCCATGGCCACCGGCTCGGCGTGGAAGTTGCCGCCGGAGATCACGTCGCCCTCGGCGGCGAACACCAGCGGGTTGTCCGAAACGGCGTTGGCTTCGACCACCAGCACCTCGGAAGCCTGGCGGAACTGGGTCAGGCAGGCGCCCATGACCTGGGGCTGGCAGCGCAGGGAATACGGGTCCTGGACCTTGTCGCAGTTCTGGTGCGACTTGGAGACTTCGCTGCTGTCGCCCAACAGGTCGCGGTAGGCCGCGGCGGTGTCGATCTGGCCTTTCTGGCCGCGGGCGGCATGAATCCGCGCGTCGAACGGCGAACGCGAGCCCAGCACCGCCTCTACGGTCAAGCCGCCGCAGGCCAGGGCGCCGGCGAACAGGTCTTCGCCCTCGAACAGGCCGCGCAGGGCAAAGGCAGTGGAGACCTGGGTGCCGTTGAGCAGCGCCAGGCCTTCCTTGGCCGCCAGGGTCAGCGGCTTGAGGCCGGCCACGCTCAGCGCTTCGGTCGCGTCCAGCCATTGGCCCTTGTAGCGGGCCTTGCCTTCGCCCAGCAGCACCAGGGACATATGGGCCAGCGGCGCGAGGTCGCCGGACGCGCCCACCGAACCCTTGAGCGGGATGTGCGGGTACACCTCGGCGTTGATCAAGGCGATCAGCGCGTCGATCACCTGGCGGCGGATCCCGGAGAAACCGCGGCTCAGGCTGTTGACCTTGAGCACCATGATCAGGCGCACCAGAGCATCGCTGATCGGCTCGCCGACGCCGGCGGCATGGGACAGCACCAGGGAGCGCTGCAGGTTTTCCAGGTCTTCGCTGGCGATGCGGGTCGAGGCCAGCAGGCCGAAACCAGTGTTGATGCCGTAGGCAGTGCGGTTCTCGGCGAGGATCTGCTCGACGCAAGCGACGCTGGCGTCGATCTGCGCTGAAGCGCTGTTATCGAGGCTGAGGGTTACCGGCTGTTGGTAGACGGCACGCAGTTGGGCCAGGGTCAGTTGGCCGGGGATCAGATTTAGCGCAGTCACATTCATGCTCCTTTTGAGAGTTTTGTTTTTAAACACCAGTCGCTCCGGAAGCTTCCGTTATCCGTCGCAGCCCGCTTTTTGAACGGGTGGCGCCTTGGCACGCTGGTTGGGGGAACTGTGGGTGGTTGACGTTCTGTTCTTTCAAGGCGCGGCTCAGCGCACGCCCGGTAAAACCTCTTGCAGCAAGGCCGGGCTCTTGAGCAGTGCCGCAGCGCTGGCGATGTCCGGCGCGAGCCAGCGGTCCTGATCATAGGCCGGGACCTTTTCGCGCAAGAGTTTCCAGGCCTTGTCGGTGCCGGCGCCGAAACGTTGCGGCTTGAGAAATTCGAAGGCCTGGGCGGCCAGCAGGTACTCGATGGCGAGGATCTGGGTGCAGTTTTCCAGCGCGCGGGAAAGCTTCAGCGCGGCGTTGGTGCCCAGGCTCAGGTGGTCTTCCTGCAAGCCCGAGGTGACGTAGTTGTCGAGCACCGCCGGTTGCGCCAGCTGGCGGTTTTCCGCGCACAGCGAGGCAGCCACGTACTGCACGATCATCATTCCGGAGTTGACCCCCGGGTTGCTCACCAGGAACGCCGGCAGGCCGCTGACATGGGGATTGATCAGGCGATCCAGGCGACGCTCGGCAATCGAGCCGATCTCGGCCATGGCGATGGCCAGCAGGTCCGCCGCCAGTGCCACCGATTGGCCGTGGGGGTTGGCCTGGGACATCACCCGGTAGCTGTCCGGGGTGCCCAGCAGCAACGGGTTGTCGGTGGCGGCGTTGAGTTCGGTCTCGATCTGCCGGGTCGCGTGCGCCAGCTGGTCGCGGGCGGCGCCGTGGACCTGCGGGATAGAGCGGATGCTCAGGGCGTCCTGGGTCCGGATGCCCTTGCTGCCGGCAATCACTTCGCTGCCGTCGAGCAAGGCCCGCAGGTTGCTGCCGACCTGTTGCATCCCCGGGTGCGGCTTGAGGGCGATGATCTCGGCGTCGAACGCGGCGATCTGCCCGCGCTGCGCCTCGAAGCTCATGGCGCCGACCACGTCGGCCCACTGCACCAGGCGCGTGGCGTCGGCCAGGGCCAAGCAGCCAAGACCGGTCATGCACGGCGTGCCGTTGACCAGGCACAGGCCGTCCTTGGCCCCCAGCAGCACCGGTTCCAGGCCTTCCGCCGCCAGCGCTTGTTGCGCCGGGACGACCTGCCCGCGGTAGCTGACCTGGCCGACGCCGAGCAAGGCAATGCTGATATGGGCCATGTGGGTCAGGTAGCCCACCGACCCCTGGGACGGCACCTGCGGGGTGATCCCGCGGTTGAGCAGGGCCAGCAGCGCCTCGACCACCTGGCGGTGCACGCCGGACTTGCCCTGGCTGAAGTTGACGATGGCGGCGCAGAGAATCGCCCGGGTCTGCTCGTCGCGCAGCGGCGCGCCCACGCCGCAGGCATGGCTGAGCAGGGTATTGCGCGACAGTTGGCTGAGCTGTTGGTCTTCCAGCGAAACGTTGCACAGCGCGCCCAGGCCGGTATTGACGCCATAGGCGCGCTCGCCGCTGGCGACGATGCGCTGGACGATGGCCTGGGCGTTGTCGATCCGCGCCCAGGCCTGGGCCGCCAGCTCGAGCTGCGCCCCGTGGCGCGCCACCGCGACTACATCCTGCCAACGCAACGGGGCGTCGGCGATAACGATTTTTTCAGCCAGCGACATGCCAGATGTCCTCATGATTCGTTGTGGCGACCGCTTTGCGGTCTATCGCGAGCAAGCTCGCTCCTACAGGGTTCGAGGTTGCTTTTCTGTAGGAGCGAGCTTGCTCGCGATAAGGCCCCTACAGGCAGACCCGCCGTGGTTAAACCGTCGCCGCGCGCCGCTGGACGAAACGGTCGACGTATTCGTCCGCCGGCGAATGCAGGATCTCTTTCGGCGTGCCGACCTGGATCAGCCGGCCGTCCTTGAGGATCGCGATGCGGTTGCCGATACGCACGGCTTCGTCGAGGTCGTGGGTAATGAAGACGATGGTCTTGTGCAGGGTCTTTTGCAGCTCCAGCAACTGGTCCTGCATCTCCGCGCGGATCAGCGGGTCGAGGGCACTGAAGGCCTCGTCCATCAGGATGATGTCGGTGTCCGCCGCCAGGGCCCGGGCCAGGCCGACGCGCTGGCGCATGCCGCCGGACAGCTGGTGCGGGTATTTGTTTTCGTAGCCCTTGAGGCCCACGGTGTTGATCCAGTGCTGCGCGCGCTCGGCGCAGACCTGCTTGCTCTCGCCGCGCACCTTGAGGCCGTAGGCGGTGTTTTCCAGCACGGTCTTGTGCGGCAGCAGGCCGAAGCTCTGGAACACCATGCTGATCTTGTGCCGGCGAAATTCGCGCAGGGCTGGCATGTCGTATTGCAGGATGTCCACGCCGTCCACCAGGATCGCGCCGCTCGTGGGATCGATCAGGCGATTGAAGTGGCGCACCAAAGTCGACTTGCCGGAACCGGACAAACCCATGATCACGAAGATCTCGCCGGTGCCGATGCTCAGCGACAGGTCGTTGACCCCGACCACGCAGCCGGTCTCGGCCAGCACCTGGTCCTTGGTCTTGTTCTGGCGAATCATGTTCAGCGCGTCGGCCGAACGGTTGCCGAAAATCTTGAAGACGTTCTTGACTTCGATCTTGCTTACGCTTGGGTTGCTCATTTGCTCACCTCATGGCGTGGACGACCATAGGCTTGGGTAATACGGTCGATAACGACGGCCAGGATCACGATCGCCAGGCCGGCTTCCAGGCCGCGACCGACGTTGAGGGTCTGGATGCCCACCAGCACGTCTTCGCCCAGGCCACGGGCACCGATCATCGAGGCGATCACCACCATCGACAGGGCCATCATGGTGGTCTGGTTGATCCCGGCCATGATGCTCGGCAGGGCCAGCGGCAGTTGCACGCCGAACAGCTGTTGCCAGCGGTTGGCGCCGAAGGCGTTGATTGCCTCCATGACTTCGCCGTCGACCTGGCGAATCCCCAGGTCGGTCAGGCGGATCAGCGGCGGCGCGGCGTAGATCACGGTGGCGAAGATCGCCGGTACCTTGCCCAGGCCGAACAGCATCAGCACCGGGATCAGGTACACGAAGCTCGGCATGGTCTGCATGATGTCCAACAGCGGCATCAGCACCGAACGCAGGCGGTTGCTGCGCGCCGAGAGAATGCCCAGCGGCACGCCGATCAGCACCGAGATCACCGTCGCCACCATCATCAGCGCGAGGGTCTGCATGAGTTTGTCCCACAGGCCGACGGCACCGACCAGGAACAGCAGGCCGACGATCACGGCCGTGGTCGCGATCTTGCGGGTGGCGTGCCAGGCAACGCCCGCCACGATCGCCAGCATCAGCCACCAGGGCGCCGCGCGCAGCAGGCCTTCGAGGTTGACGATGGCCCAGAGCAGGGTGTCGGAGATGTGGCGGAACACGTCGCCGTAGTTGGTGACCAGCGAATCGACCCAACCGTTGACCCAGTCGGCGATGGAAAAGGTAAAGCTTTCGGGAAACATAAGGGACTCTCAATCAAGGGGTTGCGATCAAGCATCCGACTGCCGCGGTCGGCAGCCGGAGAAGCTCGACCTACAAGGCCGCGTCGATCTTTTTGGCTGCGTCTTCGCTCACCCATGCGTGCCAGACTTCAGGATGTTCCTTGAGGAAGATTTTCGCCAGTTTCGGCGACTCGATACGCTCCTTGGCCATGCGTCCCAGGTTCTGGTTCAGCAGGTCGATCGGCAGGTTGACCTTTTCCAGCACGGCCACCAGTTCCGGGGCTTCGTCGTGGAAAGTCTTGGACAGACCGACCTTGATGCTCACGCTCTTGTCGACGCCGGCTTTCTCTTCCAGTTTCACCGCGTCGATCTGGCCCATCAGCGGGGTCGGCGACCAGTAGTAGAACAGGATCGGCTCGCCGCGCTTGTAGCTCGACAGCACCGCGGCATCCAGCGCCGGGCCGGTGCCCGGACGGAAGTTGGTGTAGCTGTTTTCCAGGCCGTAGCTTTTCAGCATTTCGCTGTTGTCCAGCTCGCAGGTCCAACCGGCCGGGCAGTTGTAGAAACGGCCCTTGGAAGGTTCTTCGGCGTCCTTGAACACGGCGGCGTATTTACCCAGGTCGGCGATGTTCTTCAGGTCCGGGGCCTTGGCTTCCAGCTTGCGCTTGGCGTCGCCTTCGATCACGTAGCGCGGCACGTACCAGCCTTCGATGGCACCCACCACCGGGGCGCCGACGCCGACCACCTTGCCGGCCTTCTCGGCCTTGTTCCAGACCTCGCTGCGGCCGACCCACTCCTCGGCGAAAATCTGGATGTCGTTGCTGCTCAGGGCGTTTTCCATGGTGATGGAGTTGCCTGGCAGGCTGTCGGTCTTGCAGCCGTAACCTTTTTCCAGCACGACCTGCATTACGTCGGTCAGCAACATGCCGCTTTCCCAGTTCAGGCCGGCGAATTTCACCGGTTTGCCAGACTCGCACCAGCCGGCCGCCTGGGCGGCGCCGGCACTGGCCAACAGGCCCATGGAAAGCAAGGTGGTCAGCAGGGTCTTATTCGTTTTCATTGTGTGACGCTCCCAATCATTGAAATGGATTACGGCAGTTAAGAGGCATCCAGCCCGTCCACGTCCAATTCAGGTCTAGACCGCCGTTGCGCGGTCTGCCCCACTCAGCTTTTGTTCTGTGACCGAGTCCTGCTCTACCGGCAGGATCAGGCGATCGGGTACGGCGCCATGCCATTTCTTCGCGCAGAGGTAATACAGGGCCGCGGGAACCACCAGGCCGATGATCCACGAGATGTCGGTATCGCCGAGGCCCGCGACCAGGGGGCCGGTGTAGAAATGCGTGGCGATGAACGGCATCTGGATCAGCACGCCGAACACATAAATGGTGATGCCCATGACGTTCCAGCGACCGTAGCGCCCGTCCGGGTTGGACAACGCGGGAATGTCATAGCGCTCCTTGGTGATGCAGTAAAAATCCACCAGGTTGATCGCGCTCCACGGCGTGAAGAACGCCAGCAGGAACAGGATGAACGCGGAGAAATCCTTGAGGAACGAGTCCTTGCCCAACAGCGCCAGCGCGGCCGCGAGCGACACCATCAGGAAGATGTACAGCAGGCGCACGCCGCTGGAGATATGCCGGCTGCCGCGGAAACCGCTGATGATGGTAGCGATCGACATGAAGCTGCCGTAGGCGTTGAGCGTGGTCACGGTGACCTTGCCGAAGGCCACGGCGAAATACAGCAGGCCGGCGACGACGCCGGTGCCGCCCAGGCTGACGATGAACGACACCTCGTGGTGGGCGAACTGCGAACCGGCCAGGGCCGCGGCGAACACGCCGAAGACCATCGAGGCCTGCGCGCCGATCACCGACCCCAGCCCCACCGCCCAGAAGGTTTTCGAGGCCGAGGTGCTGCGCGGCAGGTAACGCGAGTAGTCGGCCACATAAGGGCCGAACGCGATCTGCCAGGAGGCGGACAGGGAAATCGCCAACAGGAAACTCGCCAGCGAGAAGTGCTTGTTGCCCAGCAACGCGCCAATGTCGTTGCCCGCCAGCAGCTTGTAGAACAGGTAGATGAAGGCGATCACCCCCAGCACGCTGGCCACCCGGCCGATGCCGTGGATGACCCGGTAGCCGAAAATGGTGAAGACCATGATCGAGCCGGCGAACAGCACGATGCCGACCCAGTCCTCGACCTGCAGCAACTGCGCCACCGCCTGCCCCGCCAGCAGCGAACCGCTGGCGGAAAAACCGACGTACATCAGGCACACCAGCACCAGCGGGATCACCGCCCCGTAGACGCCGAACTGCACCCGGCTGGAAATCATCTGCGGCAGCCCCAGTTGCGGGCCTTGCGCCGCGTGCAGCGCCATCACACCGCCGCCGAGCAACTGGCCGACCAGCAAGCCGATCAGCGACCAGAACACATCGCCGCCGAGCACCACCGCCAACGCGCCGGTAACGATCGCCGTGATCTGCAGGTTGGCACCCAGCCACAGGGTGAACTGGCTTAACAGACGACCGTGTCTTTCCGCTTCCGGGATGTAGTCGATCGAACGTTTCTCGATCAACGGCTTACTGCTTGCACGATCGTCATGGACTGCCATGTTTCAACCTCTGTGGATTGTTATTGTTCTCAAACCTCAACCACCGCCTCTGCAGGAGCGAGCTTGCTCGCGAAAAACGGGTACATCCAACGCAACTCCTGTGTCTGGACGATCCCATCGCGAGCAAGCTCGCTCCTACAGGGATGTAGCCAGCGCTTACTTGCCGGTGATCATCGGCAGGTTCAGGCCTTGTTCCTTGGCGCAGTCGATGGCGATCTGGTAACCGGCATCGGCATGGCGCATGACGCCGGTACCCGGGTCGTTATGCAGAACGCGGGCGATACGCTCGGCCGCTTCGTCGGTGCCGTCGCAGACGATGACCATCCCCGAATGCTGGGAGAAGCCCATGCCGACGCCGCCGCCGTGGTGCAGGGAAACCCAGGTCGCGCCGCTGGCGGTGTTCAGCAGGGCGTTGAGTAGCGGCCAGTCGGACACGGCGTCGGAACCGTCCTGCATCGATTCGGTTTCGCGGTTCGGGCTGGAGACCGAGCCGGAGTCCAGGTGGTCGCGGCCGATGACGATCGGCGCCGACAGCTCGCCGCTGCGCACCATTTCGTTGAACGCCAGGCCGAGCTTGGCGCGCAGGCCCAGGCCAACCCAGCAGATACGCGCCGGCAGGCCCTGGAAGCTGATGCGCTCGCGCGCCATGTCCAGCCAGTTGTGCAGATGAGCGTCGTCCGGGATCAGTTCCTTGACCTTGGCGTCGGTCTTGTAGATGTCCTGCGGGTCGCCCGACAGCGCGGCCCAACGGAACGGCCCGATACCGCGGCAGAACAGCGGACGGATATAAGCCGGTACGAAACCTGGGAAGTCGAACGCGTTCTCGACACCTTCTTCCTGGGCCATCTGGCGGATGTTGTTGCCGTAGTCGAAGGTCGGGATGCCCTGCTTCTGGAAGTCGAGCATGGCCTTGACGTGCACGGCCATCGATTGCTTGGCGGCTTTCACCACAGCGGCCGGCTCGGTCTTGGCGCGGGCGCGGTACTCTTCCCAGGTCCAGCCGGCCGGCAGGTAGCCGTTGAGCGGGTCGTGGGCGCTGGTCTGGTCGGTGACCATGTCCGGACGCACGCCGCGACGGACCATTTCCGGAAGGATTTCAGCCGCGTTGCCGCACAGGGCGATGGAGATCGCGCGGCCTTCGGCGGTGTACTTGGCGATACGCGCCAGGGCGTCGTCCAGGTCCTTGGCTTGCTCGTCGACATAACGGGTCTTGAGGCGGAAATCGATGCTGGTCTGCTGGCATTCGATGTTCAGCGAGCAGGCGCCAGCCAGGGTCGCGGCCAGCGGCTGGGCGCCGCCCATGCCGCCCAGGCCCGCGGTCAGGACCCACTTGCCGGTCAGGTTGTCGTTGTAGTGCTGGCGACCGGCTTCGACGAAGGTTTCGTAGGTACCCTGGACGATGCCCTGGCTGCCGATGTAGATCCAGCTGCCGGCGGTCATCTGGCCGTACATGGCCAGGCCCTTGGCATCCAGTTCGTTGAAGTGTTCCCAGGTGGCCCAGTGCGGCACCAGGTTGGAGTTGGCGATCAGTACGCGCGGCGCGTTGCTGTGGGTCTTGAATACGCCGACCGGCTTGCCGGATTGCACCAGCAGGGTCTCGTCGTCATTCAGGTTGGTCAGGCTCTCGACGATCTTGTCGTAGCATTCCCAGTTACGCGCGGCGCGGCCGATGCCGCCGTAGACCACCAGTTCTTTCGGGTTCTCGGCGACTTCCGGGTCGAGGTTGTTCATCAGCATGCGCAGCGGCGCTTCTGTCAGCCAACTCTTGGCGGTCAGCTTGTTGCCGCGGGCAGCGCGAATTTCGACGTTCCGGTATTTCGTAGGTTTGTTCTCAGTCACGAAAAAACTCCTCAGCGATCAATCCAACCAACCCAGCCAGTGGGCGAGCATGCCTGCGCGCAGGGGCTGCGCAGCAAGCGAATCAGGGGAGACGCTGCGACTCATACGCATACGTCTTTACTTGTACATACAAGCATATGCAATCAAGCGGCCAACTCGCCGAATGCGCCCTCAGGAAAATGTTGGAATGGCTGGAGAGGCCCTTGGATCAAGGGCTGCAGCGTCGATTATTTTTTTCCGAGGAGTGTCGCGAGAAGAGTGAGGGCTGTTACTTCAGCAGGGCTTTGCGCCACGCTGGGGCATTCGGTAACAAAATGGTGCGCGAGGGAAACACCATCGAGGAAGGGAGAGAAACAAGCTTGTGTAGCCGCTGCCGAAGGCTGCGATCGGCTGCGCAGCAGCCGTGCTCTGGAAACCGCAGGAGGCCCTCCAGGCCTCATCGCAGCCTGCGGCAGCGGCTACAGGTCAGATGGCGGTCAGTTCGATCACGCAGCAGGCGCCACCGACCGTGACTTCGCGCAAGCCGGGGTTATCGAGCAGTTGCAGGCAATCATGATGCTCGAGCAAGGCGGCGACGCCGCCGCCCAACTCGACCCGCGCGGCCTCGGCCACGTTGAAGATCAGCAGCGTGCCGGCCTGGGTGAAGAAGCGCTGGCCCGCTGACAGCCACTGCAAGCGCGCGCTGTAGCGGTCCGGGGCATAGATCAGGTTGAAATCGCGAATCGGCCCGTCGATCAGGGTGCAGGCGACTTGGCTCGCGCCGCTGAAGGCAAAGGGGTCCAGCGGCAGCAATGCGCGGCTGTCCTGGCCATCCACGTTGAGGGTCATGCCCGCGCCTTGCAAGACGGTGATGATCCGCTGGTAGCCGGCGAAACTGGAGAAGCCGCCCGACTCACCGATATCGGCGATCGACAGCCGCCAGCCGAAACCTTCCAGGCCAATACCGGCATCCCGGGCGATCTCTTCGGTACTGCCGCCGCCGTTCTTCCACGGCATGCGCGGGTAGTCGGCCGCGCGCAAAACGTTCAACTGAGTCATGTAGGGACCTTATTTATGAAACCGCCCTTCCAGGCTATGGCGGGAACCGGGGTGGATCAGGCGCGCGGCGGTCACCGGCTGGCGGCCGGACCAGGTCCGGCGACGAATCAGCAGGCACGGCTCGCCGCGTTCGATCTGCAGCAACTTGCATTCTTCCGGCTCGGCCAGAATCGCCTCGACCACGTGCTCGCCCTCGGTCAGCGGCGCCACCTGGTTCAAGTAGGCATAAGGGGTTTGCAGGGTGAAATCCTGCTTGAGGTAGTCCGGCGCCACCAGCGCGTTGACGAAACGATCCTCGATCTGCACCGGGATATCGTTCTCGAAATGCACGATCAGCGAATGGAAGACCCGCTGGCCTTCGCGCATTTCCAGGGCCACGGCACGTTCCGAGCCCGCCGCTTCTTCGCCCAGGGTGATGACCTTGCAGGTATGCCGGTGGCCGCGCGAGGCGATCTCGTCGGCGATGTTGTGCACCTCGAACAGCGCGGACTGGCTCTTGGGTTCGGCAACGAAGGTGCCGACGCCCTGCATTCGCACCAGCAGGCCCTCGGCGGTCATTTCGCGCAGCGCGCGGTTGATCGTCATGCGGCTGAAACCCAACTGGCTGACCAGCTCGCTTTCCGAGGGCACGCGGTAGTGCGGCGGCCAGTTTCCGCTCTCGATCTGCTGGGTGATCATCTGCTTGACGCGGGCATACAAGGGCGCCGGACTATCGCCCAGATGGGCGGCCAGCGGGGAGTTGGCGGGCGGAGTCGGCACAGGAAATCCTTGATAGTCAGTAAAGATGGCTAGCTTGCCGGAGTTTACCGAGCAGGCAAACGTCTGTATATGTATATACAAATAACACACGACGGGGTGCTTGAACCATGTCCGCCTTCTTTGCCGAACGCGCACTGCTGCCTAACGGATGGGCCAACAACGTACGTCTCGAGGTCGGTGCCGACGGCCTGCTGACCCACATCCAGGCCGACGCCAGCGCAGAAGGCGCCGAACGGCTGCAAGGTCCGCTGCTGCCGGGCATGCCCAACCTGCACTCCCACGCCTTCCAGCGGGCAATGGCCGGGCTGGCCGAAGTCGCGGGCAACCCCAACGACAGCTTCTGGACCTGGCGCGACCTGATGTATCGCCTGGTGGGCAAGATCAGCCCGGAGCAACTGGGCGTCATCGCCCGCCAGCTGTATATCGAGATGCTCAAGGCCGGCTATACCTCGGTAGCCGAATTCCATTACGTGCACCACGACACCAGCGGCCAGCCCTACGCCGACCCGGCCGAACTGGCCCTGCGCATCAGCCAGGCCGCCAGCGCCGCCGGTATCGGCCTGACCCTGCTGCCGGTGCTGTACAGCCACTCGGGGTTTGGCGGCCAGGCGCCCAATGACGGCCAGCGCCGCTTCATCAACAGCACGGAAAACTACCTCAAGCTGCAAAGCCGCCTGCAACCGCTGCTGGCCGGGCAACCGGCACAACAGCTGGGGCTGTGCTTCCACTCGTTGCGCGCGGTGACCCCGCAGCAAATCAGCGAAGTCCTGGATGCCAGCGACAAGCAATGCCCGGTGCATATCCACATCGCCGAACAGCAGAAGGAAGTCGACGACTGCCTGACCTGGAGCGGGCGCCGGCCGCTGCAATGGCTGTATGAAAATACCCAGGTCGATCAACGCTGGTGCCTGGTCCACGCCACCCACGCGAACCCCGAAGAAGTCCGCCTGATGGCACAAAGCCGGGCCATCGCCGGCCTGTGCCTGACCACCGAGGCCAACCTCGGCGACGGGATTTTCCCGGCGGTGGATTTCCTCGCCCAGGGCGGGCGCATGGGTATCGGCTCGGACAGCCATGTATCGCTGAGCGTGGTGGAAGAGTTGCGCTGGCTGGAGTACGGCCAGCGTCTACGCGACCAGCGACGTAACCGCCTGTACCGCGGCGACCAGCCGATGGTCGGCCGCACGCTCTACGACGCCGCGCTCGACGGCGGCGCCCAGGCCCTGGGGCAACCGATCGGCGCCCTGGAAGTCGGCAAGCGCGCCGACTGGCTGGTGCTCGACGGCAGCGACCCGTACCTGGCCACCGCCGACGGCGACGGCATTCTCAACCGCTGGCTGTTCGCCGGCGGCGATCGCCAGGTGCGCGATGTGCTGGTCAACGGTCAGTGGGTGGTACGCGACGGTCGCCACGCGGGCGAGGAAGAAAGCAATCGCGCCTTTACCCAGGTGCTGCGCGACTTGCTCGGCTGAACCCCATCCCTTGTAGGAGCCAGCCTGCTGGCGATAGCGATCTCGCGGACGCCATCGCCAGCAAGCTGGCTCCTACAGGCAAAGGCCAGACTCATTTCGAGGTCTTGGCCATCGCCTTGTCCGACACGCGCCAGATCAGGCGGGTGGTGTCGTAGCCCTGCTGGCGCGCCCGGCTCAGCAGGTCCTCGCGCACTGCCTCGCTGACGTTCGGCCGGCGCGACAACAGCCACAGGTAACGACGATCCGGGTTGCCGACAATCGCGGTCTTGTAGTCGTCGCTCACGTACAGCACCCAGTAATCGCCCTTGGCCAAGCCCGGTATCAGCCGGGAAAACCAGGTATCGAACTCGACCCACAGCTTGTCGGTTTTATCCGGTGCTTGCGGCGTTGCCGTACCCCGTACTTCTTCCCATTGCCAGCCGGCCGTCAGGCAGCGGTTGAGTACCGCCATATTGCCTTCGGGCAACAGGGTGTAGCGGGCTTCGGACTGGGCGCAATTGCGCTGGAAATACATCGGTAAACGCGCCAACTCGTACCAGGTTCCTTGGTAACGCTTGAGATCGACGTGGTTAACGGTCTTGGGTGCCAGCGAATCGTCCCGGGACGTGGCGCAGCCGGCCAACAACAGGCCGGCCAGAAGAGTGACTACCAAACGCATCATTATTTTTCTCCCGCGGGCCCATGGCCCCGGTTTTCTTTTACTTCAGGCCTTGCCCGGAAAACATCAGCACTTTGTCGCCGGCGTACTGCACGCTGATAAAGCTGTTCTTGTCGCCCCAGGTGCAACTGGACATGCCCAGCGCGCCGGAGCAGTCGGTCGGTTTGCCCAACAGGTTTTCAACCTCGGCCTTGGGCATGCCGGCGGACAGCTTGGAATAGTTTTCCTGATTGACCTTGCTGCATGCAGCCAACAGCACGCAGAACGACAACAGAGCGAGAGAACGCAGGGACATGGTGAAACTCCTGGGCGGACGGGGGATGGCATGCTGCCAACCAGAAGCTTAGAAGAGAAAAGCCCCATCTGGTTCCCCACCCCGGCGGCTATTTATTGTCAGGCGACGCCCAGCATTTCCTCCGGAATCAACCACTTTGCGACGGCAAACGGCATTTCGTCGGCCAGGCTGCGGCGGGGCCAATTTTCAGTAATGGCCAGTCGACATAAACCCAGAGCAAATGCCGCTGATGTGGCAAATTGACGACCCCTCGCTGGCACTAGAGACAGGCCACTACCGGCAGATACTCTCGGGGTCGACGCCCGATTGCTCGCGATAGCGGTTTGCAGAACGCAGAAAGACTAGAAGCTGGAACCCGGCTCGCGCAGGAACGCCAATTCTTCCGGCGTCGATTCGCGCCCCAGGATCCGGTTGCGATGGGGGAAACGCCCGAAGCGGGCAATCACTTTCTGGTGCCGTTCGGCGTAGTCCAGCTGGTCGGCGAACACTGGCTGGTCTTCCTGCGGTTGTTCGTCGTGCAAGGCCACGAACCTGGAGACGGCTTCGTTCTGCACCGCCAGATTCTCGCAATGCTCGAACACCAGGTAGATGAAGCTGCGCTGCATGGGCGACAGTTGCCGGTCGAAATCCGCGGCGATGCCCTGGGCCACCAGCGCCTGGGCGCGCAGGTCGCCGGAAAAGCTCTTGGGGGTTTCGCGGTAGAGCATGCGCGGCAGTTGGTCGAGCAACAGCACCAGGGCCAGCCAGCCTTGCGGGCGTTGCGCCCACTCGGTCAAACCTCCGGCCAGCGCCTGCTCCACCAGCGCCCCGAAACGCTCGCGCGCTTCGAGGTCCTGGCTGTCGCGCTTGCCGAACCACAGCCCGCCCTTTTCAGCCGCGATGTCCGCGGGTTTCTCGGCAGAGCCGAACCACCAGTCGAGCAAGGGCTGCCAGGGCGCGACCATGGGTTTATTCCTTGTGGTAGGCGGTAACGCGAGCGACTTCTTCCTTCGAGCCGAGGAACACCGCGACACGCTGGTGCAGGCCGTCAGGCTTGATGTCGAGAATGCGCTGGTGACCGTCGGTGGACGCCCCGCCAGCCTGCTCGACCAGGAACGACATCGGGTTGGCTTCGTACATCAGGCGCAGCTTGCCCGGTTTCTCCGGCTCGCGGCTGTCGCGCGGGTACATGAACAAGCCGCCACGGGTCAGGATGCGGTGCACGTCGGCCACCATCGCGGCGACCCAGCGCATGTTGTAGTTCTTTTTCAGCGGACCTTCTTCGCCCGTCAGCAGTTCGCCGACATAACGCTGTACCGGCGCTTCCCAGTGACGCTGGTTGGACATGTTGATCGCGAATTCCTGGGTGGACTCCGGGATCTTGATGTCTTCGTGGGTCAGCACGAAGCTGCCCATTTCACGGTCCAGGGTGAAGCCCTTGACGCCGTGGCCCAGGGTCAGCACCAGCATGGTCTGCGGGCCGTAGATGGCGTAGCCGGCGGCGACCTGCTGGGTGCCCGGCTGCAGGAAGGCCTTTTCGTTCAGGGCTTCGTTCTGGCTCAGGTGTTCGTTGGGGCAACGCAGCACCGAGAAGATGGTGCCGACCGGCGCGTTGATATCGATGTTCGACGAACCGTCCAGCGGGTCGAACACCAGCAGGTAGGCGCCTTTCGGGTATTTGCCCGGGATCTGGTAGGCATTGTCCATTTCCTCGGACGCCATGCCGGCCAGGTGGCCGCCCCATTCATTGGCTTCGAGCAGGATCTCGTTGGAGATCACGTCGAGCTTCTTCTGCACTTCGCCTTGGACGTTTTCAGTACCCATGCTGCCCAGCACGCCACCCAGGGCGCCTTTGGACACGGCATGGCTGATCTCCTTGCAAGCACGCGCCACCACTTCGATCAGGAAGCGCAGATCGGCAGGAGTGTTGTTGCTGCGGGTCTGCTCAATCAAATAGCGACTCAGGGTAACGCGGGACATGGAAGGCTCCGGAGGAATGGGGGGCGGAAAAACCCGCGCAGTTTAACGCGAGTCGGGGCGCATTTCCTCCTATGAGACGAGATCCGCCACACAGAGTTCATGCGCGCGATTGAGCGTAGCCCGAAATCCGACCTGTAGCCGTCGCCGACGGTTGCCGGCGCCCGCGCCAAAAGGCGCCCGGGCGCAATCCGGCGGCCGACGCAGCGCCTATTCCAGAGCCTTCCAGATCTGCGTGGCGTACTCGCGAATGGTCCGGTCCGACGAGAACCAGCCCATGCGCGCGCTGTTGAGCACCGCCGAGCGCCACCATTGCTGGCTGTCGCGCCAGCGCTCTTCGACATGCAGTTGGGCGGCCCAGTAGGAATCGAAGTCGGCACACACATGGAAACGGTCGTAGTCGACCAGCGAGTCCACCAGCCCGGTGTAGCGAGCCGGATCGTCCGGCGAGAACACCCCGCCGCGAATCGCCTGCAACACATCGTTGAGGCGGTGGGAGGCGGCAATATCCGGCACGGCACTGAACTCGCCGTTGCGTTTGCGCGCCTCCACCTGCTGGGCGCTGAGGCCGAAGATGAACATGTGATCGGCGCCGACCCGTTCGCACATCTCGACGTTGGCGCCGTCCAGGGTGCCGATGGTCAAGGCGCCGTTGAGGCCGAACTTCATGTTGCTGGTGCCGGATGCCTCGAAGCCGGCGGTGGAGATCTGCTCCGACAGGTCGGCCGCCGGAATGATGCTTTCGGCCAGGCTGACGTTGTAGTTGGGCAGGAACACCACCTTGAGCAAGCCGCGCACGGTCGGGTCGTTGTTCACGGTGCGGGCGATGTCGTTGCTCAGCTTGATGATCAGCTTGGCCTGGTGATAACTGGCCGCGGCCTTGCCGGCGAAGATCTTCACCCGCGGCACCCAGTCGGTTTCCGGCTCGGCGCGGATCGCCTGGTACAGCGCCACGGTGTGCATCAGGTTGAGCAACTGGCGCTTGTATTCGTGGATCCGCTTGACCTGCACGTCGAACAGCGCCGCCGGGTTGATCGCGATCCCCAGGCGCTCGTGGATCAACGCCGCCAGCGCCCGCTTGCTGTGCAGGCGCTGCTCGGCGAACTGCTTGCGGAAGGCCGGCTTTTCGGCGAAGGGCTCGAGCTTGAGCAGCAGCTCCTCGGGGTTATCCAGCAGCGCCGGGCCCACGGCATCGACCATCATTTCCGTAAGCTTGGGGTTGGCCTGGTACAGCCAGCGGCGGAAGGTGATGCCGTTGGTCTTGTTGTTGATCCGTTCCGGGTACAGCTTGTGCAACTCGGAGAACACCGTGCTGCGCATCAGCTGGGTATGCAACCCGGAGACGCCGTTGACGCTGTGGGAACCGAGAAACGCCAGGTTGCCCATGCGTACGCGGCGGCCGTTGTCTTCCTCGATCAGCGACACCGCGCGCAGCACGTCGAAGTCATGGATGCCCTTGGCCCGCAGCGAATCGATGTGCTGGGCGTTGATCAGGTAAATGATCTGCATGTGCCGCGGCAGCATGCGCTCCATCAGGCCCACCGGCCAGGTTTCCAGGGCCTCGGGCAGCAGCGTGTGGTTGGTGTAGGCCAGGGTCTCGACGGTGATCTGCCAGGCCGCTTCCCAGGCGATGCCGTGCAGGTCCACCAGTTGGCGCATCAGCTCGGCCACGGCGATCGACGGGTGGGTGTCGTTGAGCTGGATCGCCGCATGCTCGCCCAGGCTGAGCACCGAGTCGTGCATGTTCTTGTGCCGGCGCAACAAATCCTGCAACGAGGCGGAAACGAAGAAGTACTCCTGGCGCAGGCGCAGTTCCTGCCCCGCTTCGGTGCTGTCCGCCGGGTAAAGCACCCGGGAGATGCTCTCGGCCCGCGCCACCTCGGCCACCGCGCCCAGGTGGTCGCCGGCGTTGAAGCGCTCCAGGTGCAGGTCTTCCATGGCCCGCGCCCGCCACAGCCGCAGGGTGTTGACGCTGGCGCCGCGCCAGCCGACCACCGGGGTGTCGTAGGCCACCGCGCGCACGGTTTCCGCCGGCCACCAGACCTGCCGGGCGTGGCCGGCCTCGTCGACGACGGTGTCGACGCTGCCGCCGAAGCCGATCGAGTAGATCACCTCCGGGCGCTCGAACTCCCAGGGGTTGCCGAAGTCCAGCCAGTGTTCGGTCTGTTCCTGCTGCCAGCCATCGACTATGGCCTGGCGGAACAAACCGTGCTCGTAACGAATGCCGTAGCCGTGGCCGGCGATGCCCAGGGTCGACATGCTTTCCATGAAGCACGCCGCCAGGCGCCCGAGACCGCCGTTGCCCAGGGCCGCATCCGGCTCCAGCAGGCGGATGCGCTCCAGGTCGACGCCGAGTTCGCTCAGCGCATCGCGCGCCACATCCAACAGCCCGAGGTTGCTCAGGCTGTCGTAGAGCAGGCGGCCGATGAGGAACTCCAGGGAAAGGTAATAAACGCGTTTCTGGCCTTTGCGGTAGATCTGCCGCGTATGGTCCATCCAGTGCTCGACCATGTGATCGCGCGCCGCCAGGGCGATGGCTTCGAACCAGTCATGGTCGAAGGCGTGGTCCGGGTCCTTGCCCACCGCGTAGGTGAGCTTGGTCAGGACGGCGTCGCGAAAAGCGGCCACCTCAGCGTCACGAACCTGCAGTTCCTGAGTCATGAATACGACCTCGAGCGAGATAGACAGTGAACAGGGAATTGTCTGAGCCTAGTCGGTCTGACAGGAGCCAAAGGCGCAGGTTCGGCGCGTCTTGCAATTGCCCGAACAGAGGCAGTGTCTCCCGCGGCAGCTGGCAAAAATGATGCAGATGCCGTGCCGACCCTCGCGCTCCCCCCGGGCAGGCGTAAATTCCGTTAAATGGTTGTTCAAAAATCCACCAGTACCGGTATGATCGCGCGCCCTGATACACACGCTGGAAACAAGCCTGATGAAGTCCAACCTGATCGCCGCCGCGGAAATCGACCGACTCGATACCTGGGCCAAGTATTCCGCGCCCATGTGCGGTTCCTGCATGTCCAGCTGCTGCACCCTGCCGGTGGAGGTCAAGATCAAGGATCTGATCCGCATCGGTATCGTCGACGAATTCGAGCGCGGCGAGCCGGCGAAGAACATCGCCAAGCGCCTGCAGAAGGAAGGCATCGTCGAGCGCTACAACCAGAAGTCCGAAATCTTCACCCTGCAGCGCATGAGCAACAACGACTGCCTGTATCTGGATCGTAAGAGCCGCCTGTGCACCATTTATGACAAGCGCCCGGATACCTGCCGCAACCACCCGAAGATCGGCCCGCGCCCGGGCTATTGCGCGTACAAGCCCAAGCCCCAGGAACGCCAGACCAATACCAGCAGCCGGACGCTGGAACGCTTCTGATCCGCGACCTGTACCTTTAGCCCCGTTACCCTGTAGCCGCTGCCGAGGCACGAGGCTGCGATCGACTGCGTAGCAGTCGCAATACGGCCACCAGCGTGGTTCAGATGTACTGCGTCGCATGGTTTTACGGCTGCCTTGCAGCCGAGCGCAGCCTCGCAGGCTCGGCAGCGGCTACAAGAGCAGGCAGCAGCGGGCAGCATCTTTTTCGCGGATCAAAAAAAACGCCCCCGGCCTTTCGACCGGGGGCGTTTTTATTCAGCCTGAACTAACGATCAGTTCTTGGCTTTCTTGGCAGCGCGGGTACGCTCGCCTTCGTCAAGAATCTTTTTACGCAGGCGAATCGACTTTGGAGTCACTTCACACAATTCATCGTCCTGGATGAATTCCAGAGCCTGTTCCAGGGTGAAACGAACCGGCGGAACCAGGGCGATGGTTTCGTCCTTGCCCGAAGCACGCATGTTGTCGAGCTTCTTGCCTTTGGTTGGGTTCACGCCCAGGTCGTTGTCGCGGCTGTTCAGGCCGACGATCTGACCGTTGTAGATCTCCTGGCCGTGCTCGACGAACAGCTTGCCGCGCGCCTGCAGGGTTTCCAGGGAGTAGGTCAGGGCCTTGCCGGTTTCTACCGAAACCAGTACGCCGTTCTGACGGCCGGACATGTGGCCGGACTTCATCGGAGCGTAACGATCGAAGATCGAGGTCAGGATGCCCGCACCGTTGGTCAGGGTCAGGAACTGGTTACGGAAACCGATCAGACCACGGGCTGGAATGTTGTATTCCAGGCGTACACGGCCCTTGCCATCCGGCACCATGTTGCTCAGGTCGCCCTTACGCAGGCCCATTTCTTCCATGACCTTGCCCTGGGATTCTTCAGGGATGTCGATGGTGACGTTCTCGAACGGTTCCTGCTTCACGCCGTCGACTTCACGGATGATCACTTCAGGACGGCCAACGCCCATTTCGAAGCCTTCGCGACGCATGGTTTCGATCAGAACCGAGAGGTGCAGCTCACCACGGCCGGAAACCTTGAACTTGTCAGCCGAGTCGCCTTCTTCAACGCGCAGTGCAACGTTGTACAGCAGCTCTTTGTCCAGGCGTTCCTTGATGTTACGGCTGGTCACGAACTTGCCTTCTTTACCGCAGAATGGCGAGTCGTTGACCTGGAAGGTCATGGAAACGGTTGGCTCGTCGACGGTCAGCGGCTTCATCGCTTCGACAGCGGTCGGGTCGCACAGGGTGTCGGAGATGAACAGCTCGTCGAAACCGCTGATGCAGACGATGTCGCCGGCAGCGGCTTCTTCAACGTCCACACGGTGCAGGCCGTGGTGGCCCATCAGCTTCAGGATACGGCCGTTGCGCTTCTTGCCTTCGGTGTCGATGGCGACGACCGGAGTGTTCGGTTTGACGCGACCGCGAGCAATACGGCCAACGCCGATCACACCCAGGAAGCTGTTGTAGTCCAGAGCGGAGATCTGCATCTGGAACGAACCGTCACGGTCAACGGCCGGAGCCGGAACGTTGTCGACGATCGACTGGTACAGCGGGGTCATGTCTTCGGCCATCTCGGTGTGGTCCAGACCGGCAATACCGTTCAGGGCCGAGGCGTAGACGACTTTGAAGTCCAGCTGTTCTTCGGTGGCGCCCAGGTTGTCGAACAGGTCGAAGATCTGGTCCAGAACCCAGTCAGGACGCGCGCCCGGACGGTCGACCTTGTTGATCACCACGATCGGACGCAGGCCGGCTTCGAAAGCCTTCTTGGTCACGAAACGGGTTTGCGGCATAGGGCCGTCTTGAGCGTCGACCAGCAGCAGCACGGAGTCGACCATGGACATTACGCGCTCTACTTCACCGCCGAAGTCGGCGTGGCCCGGGGTGTCCACGATGTTGATGTGGTAGCCGTTCCAGTTGATGGCGGTGTTTTTCGCCAGGATGGTAATACCGCGCTCTTTTTCCTGGTCGTTGGAGTCCATCACGCGCTCGTCGTTGAGCTCGTTGCGCTCCAGGGTGCCGGATTGACGCAGGAGTTTGTCTACCAGGGTGGTTTTACCGTGGTCAACGTGGGCAATGATGGCGATGTTGCGTAGATTTTCGATCACTTGTGTATCTCGATCAGAGGATTCGGTGTGCTGACAGGTTTTGGCAGCGATTAACAATAGAGTCAGGCTTTGCCGTTACAGCTTGACGGCGTCGTCGGGGGGCCGGTGACGCAAGCCACAGGCAAACAGCCCCGGGCACTTAGCTCGGTCTATAAACGCGCACATTGGCATGTCCCTCACTGAGCAGATGGTGAGCATGCAGGCGACTCATGACGCCTTTGTCGCAATACAGCAGGTACTGGCGCGTAGGGTCCAGTTCCTTGAAGCGTGCGTTCAATGCATAGAACGGCAACGCCTTTACTTCGATGCCAGCAAGCTCGAGCGGGTCGTCTTCCTGGGCATCCGGATGGCGGATGTCGACGATGATCTGACCGGCCAGCGCTTCGCCGACTTCTTCGATCTGCAAATCCTGGCCCAGTTCATCGATCACCCGATCGATCGGCACCAGCTTGGCCCGCTCGATCGCACGCTCGAGCACCGCCATGTCGAATTCTTTCTCTTCATGCTCCACGCGATGGCGCTTGGCATGGGTCTTGGGGTTCACCGAGATGATCCCGCAGTACTCCGGCATGTGCTTGGCGAAATCGGCGGTGCCGATTTCGTTGGCCAGGTCGATGATGTCCTGCTTGTGGCTGGCGATCAGCGGGCGCAACACCAGCTTGTCGGTGACGCAGTCGATGACCGAGAGGTTCGGCAGGGTCTGGCTCGACACCTGGGAAATCGCTTCGCCGGTGACCAGCGCGTCGATGTGCAGGCGGTCGGCGATGCTCGACGCGGCCCGCAACATCATACGCTTCAAAATGACGCCCATATGACTGTCGTCGACTTTGCCGAGGATTTCCCCGAGCACTTCCTCGAACGGCACGCTGACGAACAGCACGCGCTGGGAGCTGCCGTACTTCTTCCAGATGTAGTGCGCGACTTCCATCACGCCCAATTCGTGGGCGCGCCCGCCCAGGTTGAAGAAGCAGAAGTGGCCCATCAGGCCGCGGCGCATGATCTGGTAGGCCGCTACCGTGGAATCGAAACCGCCGGACATCAGTACCAGGGTCTGTTCCAGGGCGCCCAGCGGGTAACCGCCGATGCTGTTGTGCTGGTTGTGGATCACGAACAACCGCTGGTCGCGAATTTCCATCCGCACTTCTATTTCCGGCTCTTTCAGGGAAATCCCGGCGGCGCCGCACTGCCGGCGCAGTTGGCTGCCGACGTATTTCTCCACGTCCATGGAGCTGAATTCATGCTTGCCGGCGCGCTTGCAGCGCACGGCGAAAACTTTCCCCGCCAGGGCCTCGCCAAAGTGCTGCTTGCACTTGGCGACGATGTCGTCGAAATCGCCCAGCGGGTATTCGTCGACCTGCAGGAAATGCGCGATGCCCGGCATGCAGCTCAGGCGCTCGGTCATGTCCTTCAAGGCCTTGGCATCAGTGACCGCGGTTTCCAGCTCGAGGTTGTCCCACACACCATTGACCACCACGGCCGGGTCCAGATCGCGGAGCACGGCACGGATGTTCTTGGCCAGCTGACGGATGAAACGCGTCCGTACCGGGCGGCTCTTGATGGTGATTTCCGGGAAAACTTTAACGATTAGTTTCATGAAAACAGCGCGCGCTGGGCCAGCCGAAAAAGGGGGGCGCGGATTATAGCGGAAATTGCTCAAGGTTTAACCAATTAATCTGCATCTGGTTTTTCGTGCACCAAAACAGGTCATTACCAGATAAAAACGCAACATTGCGGTGCGCCATTTTGCCGATTTGCCCAAAACACCCCCTGAAATGCGTGAGTTTGGGGCATAAAACCCAACTCAGGGCACTGGCATGCAATTTGCTCCCTTGTGAGGCAGGTTGCCATGGCAGAGTATCTGCGCCGGCATCACCCACATTCTAAGGGCATACCAACACTCGCCCGAAGCCACCCGGAGGACACTATGTCGAAGTCGGTTCAACTCATCAAAGATCATGACGTCAAATGGATTGATCTGCGCTTCACTGACACCAAGGGCACTCAACATCACGTGACCATGCCGGCTCGTGATGCCCTGGATGAAGCCTTCTTCGAAGAAGGCAAGATGTTCGACGGTTCCTCCATCGCTGGCTGGAAAGGCATCGAAGCCTCCGACATGATCCTGATGCCGGACGACTCCACCGCCGTACTCGACCCGTTCACCGAAGAGCCGACCCTGATCCTGGTCTGCGACGTGATCGAGCCTTCGACCATGCAAGGCTACGACCGCGACCCGCGCGCGATCGCCAAGCGTGCCGAGGAATACCTGAAGTCCACCGGTATCGGCGACACCGTATTCGTAGGCCCGGAGCCTGAGTTCTTCATCTTCGACCAAGTGAAGTTCAAGTCCGACATCTCCGGCTCGATGTTCAAGATCTTCTCCGACCAGGGTTCGTGGATGTCCGACCAGGACGTGGAAGGCGGCAACCATGGCCACCGTCCAGGTATCAAAGGCGGCTACTTCCCGGTTCCACCGTTCGACCACGACCACGAAATCCGTACCTCCATGTGCAACGCCATGGAAGAAATGGGCCTGGTCATCGAAGTGCACCACCACGAAGTGGCCACTGCCGGCCAGAACGAAATCGGTGTGAAGTTCAACACCCTGGTTGCCAAGGCTGACGAAGTCCAGACCCTGAAGTACTGCGTGCACAACGTCGCCGTTGCCTACGGCCGCACTGCGACCTTCATGCCTAAGCCTCTGTACGGCGACAACGGCTCGGGCATGCACGTTCACCTGTCCATCGCCAAAGATGGCAAGAACACCTTCGCTGGCGAAGGTTATGCCGGCCTGTCCGATACCGCCCTGTACTTCATCGGCGGCATCATCAAGCACGGTAAGGCCCTGAACGGCTTCACCAACCCGTCGACCAACTCCTACAAGCGTCTGGTCCCAGGTTTCGAAGCGCCGGTCATGCTGGCCTACTCGGCGCGCAACCGTTCCGCCTCGATCCGTATTCCTTACGTCTCCAGCCCTCGCGCCCGTCGTATCGAAGCCCGCTTCCCGGACCCGGCTGCCAACCCGTACCTGGGCTTCGCCGCCCTGCTGATGGCTGGCCTGGACGGTATCCAGAACAAGATCCACCCTGGCGACGCCGCCGACAAAAACCTGTACGACCTGCCGCCTGAAGAGGCCAAAGAGATCCCACAAGTTTGCGGCAGCCTGAAAGAAGCCCTGGAAGAGCTGGACAAAGGTCGTGCGTTCCTGACCAAAGGCGGCGTTTTCAGCGACGACTTCATCGACGCTTACATCGCCCTGAAAAGCGAAGAAGAAATCAAGGTCCGTACCTTCGTACACCCACTGGAATACGAGCTGTACTACAGCTGCTGATCCGGTAGCGCCGCGATACGCGGCGTGAATGAAAAAGCCCCGGCTCTTTCGAGCCGGGGCTTTTTTTTGCCCATTGGCCTGATCCCTTGCGATAGTGCGCGCCTGGAAGATCGCTATCGCGAGCTCGCGCCTACAGGTTTAGTGCCGTCCTTGCTCGCGCTAAAAATCCCTCACTCACCTCATTACCGAGGCCCTCCATGCCCTCCCCGATCAAAACCTGCCTGGCCCTGTGCGCCGCCCTGCTCGCCGGAACCGCCCACGCCGAACCCGCCTCGCTCGCCCCGCTGTTGGGCAGCATCGAAGAACGCCTAGCCATCGCCGACCAGGTGGCCCTGAGCAAATGGGACAGCCACAAGGCCGTGGAAGACCGCCCGCGCGAGCGCGAAGTGATTGCCGGCGCGGTGGCCCAGGCGGCGGAGTACACGCTCGACGGCGCGACGGTGGAACAGTTTTTCGCCGCGCAGATCGAGGCCAACAAACTGGTGCAGTACGCCCGCTTGTCCGAATGGACCCTGCAAGGCCAGGCACCGGACGCTCCGCGCCCGGATCTGGTGGGGCAGATCCGCCCACAACTCGATCGGTTACAAAAACGCCTGCTGCAACAACTGGCCGACTTCGGCCCCTATCGCCACGACCCGCAGTGCCCGCAATGGCTGGCCCGGGCCAGCCACGACGGCGACCGCACAGCGCTGCGCCAACTGGCGCTGGTCCGTGCCACAGCCGAGCTTTGTGTGTTCAAAGGTTGAAGCGGCGAACCCGGGCGCGGTCCGCGGCTCTATGCTGGAGGCACTTTCGCCTGTGAAGCCGCAGGCCCGACGCCCCGGGAAAGCCATCATGCGTTCGTACTGTCTCTATCTGTTGTTGCTGGCCAGCCTGCCGGCCGCGGCGCAGATCTATCGCTACACCGATGCCAACGGCAACGCCGCCTACAGCGACCGGCCGCCCGCCGGCGTACCGAGCCAGGTCGTCGAGCCAAGCCCGCCGAACCGCAGCGCCGCGCCCCGGCTCACGCCGACACCCGGCACCGAGAAGACCGCGACGCCGCAAGCCAGCGCGCCGATCTATAGCACTCTCGAACTGAGCGGCGTGCCGGACGGCGGCGTGGTGCGCGCCAACAACGGCGCCTTCACGGTCGAGGTGCGCCTGCAACCGCGCCTGCGCAGCGAACATCGCCTGCGCCTGCAGCTCGACGGCCAGCCCTACGGCCAAGCCGGCCACCTGCCGAGCCTGCCACTGCGGGACATCGACCGCGGCGAGCACCGCCTGGCGGTGCAGGTGCTCGATGGCGAGCGAGTGGTGCAACAAAGCCCGGCGCTGACCTTCACCCTGCTACGGACGCATCGGCCCTGAAGCATTAGCGGGGCGAACCGCTCAGGCGCGCTCGATCACCATGGCCACGCCCTGGCCGACGCCGACGCACAGGCTGACCACGGCATAACGCTGATGGTTGCGCTGCAAGGTACGGCAAGCGCTCAACGCCAGGCGGGCCCCGGACGCCCCCAGCGGGTGGCCGATGGCGATGGCGCCGCCGCAGGGGTTGACCCGCGGGTCGTCGAAATCCAGGTCCAGGGCCTTGAGACAGGCCAGCACCTGGGGTGCGAACGCCTCGTTGATCTCGATCAGGTCGAGCTGCTCCAGGCCGATACGCGCCCGTTGCAGCGCCAGCAGAATGGCCGTGTGCGGACCGATGCCCATGAACTGTGGCTCGACCCCGACCGCCGCCGCCGAAAGAATCCGCGCCAGCGGCCGCACCCCGTGTTCGAGACCGATTTCCCGATCGCCGAGCAGCAGCACCGCCGCGCCGTCGTTGATTCCCGAGGCATTGCCCGCCGTCACCACGCCCTCGGCGAACAGCGTGGGCAGGCGCGCCAGCGACGCCAGGTCGGACTGCGGCCGCGGGTGTTCGTCATGCTCGACCGATGTGGTCAGGCCCTTGCGCCCGACCGGCACCTGCACCGGCAGGATCTCGCCGTCCAGCACCCCGGCCCGCAAGGCCGCCTGGTAACGCGCCTGGGACGCGGCGGCGAAACGGTCGGCGTCCTCGCGGCCGATGGCAAACCGACGGGCCAGGTTGTCGCCGGTCTCGGGCATGCTGTGGTTGCCGTAGCGCTGCACCAGCCGCGGGTTGGCGAAGCGCGCGCCGATGGTGCTGTCGGCCACCTCCAGGTTCCGGCCGTAGGCGCTTTCGGCCTTGGCCATGACGAAGGGCGCCCGGGACATGCTTTCGACGCCGCCGGCCAGGTACAAGCGGCCCTCGCCGCAGGTGATCGCCCGGGCCGCGTCGATCACTGCCGACAGGCCGCTGGCGCACAGGCGGTTGACCGTCTGCCCGGGCACGCGCCAGGGCAGGCCGGCGCTGAGCAGAGCATTGCGCGCCAGGTTGCGGCTGTCCTCGCCGGCCTGGTTGGTGCACCCGAGGATCACCTCTTCCAGCGCCTCGACCGGCAACCCCGAGGTCTCCAGCAGGCGCGCCAGCAAAGGCCCCACCAGATCGTCCGGACGCACGCCGGCAAGGCTGCCGGCATAGCGGCCGAAAGGGGTTCGCAAGCCGCTGTAGATATAGGCATCAAGCATGACAAGACTCTCGCAGGGATAAGGGGCAGCAGGCCTCAGGCCGGTATCGGGTTTTCCCCATGGCGCAGGGACAGGCCCAACAGGGCGCGGCGCCGCAGCCAGACGCTGGGGCGATAACGCGGGTCGCCGGTGAGCCCATGCATGCGTTCGAGGATCTGCAACAGGCGCCCGGGGCCCAATTGGTCGCCCCACTCCAGCGGCCCCAGCGGATAGCCCAGGCCCAGGCACACCGCCGCGTCGATGTCGGCCACCGAGGCAATGCCCTGCTGGGCGATGTCGCAGGCCAGGTTGACGATCGAGGCCAGGGTGCGCTGGACGATGAACCCACAGCTGTCGCGGATCAGCGTCACGGTGCCGCCGTCGCTGCTGAACAGCGCATGGGCAGCGCGCTGCATGTCTTCGCGGGTCGCCGGGTTGAGCATCAGGCAGCGTTGGCGGTCGAGGTCGGGCAAGGTGTCGATGGCCACCGTCCGCGCCGGGTCCACGGCATGGCGCAAGGTCGCTTCGCTGGCGTCGTCGCCCAGCGGCGCCACCAGGCACAAGGCACTGGCGGACGGCCGCAAGCCGTTCTCGACCCGCACGCCCAGGCGTTCGAGCAGGGCCAGCAGACGCACTCTGCCAACTTCATCGTCGGTGGCGATCCAGACGCTCGGCAGTGCCGCGTATTGCGGCACGGCCTGCGGTGGGCGCCGCGTACCGCCCGGCTCGCCATAGGCATAGAAGCCCTGCCCGCTCTTGCGGCCCAAGCGCCCGCCCGCCTGCATCAGCTGCAGCACGGGGTGCGGTCGATAACGCGGTTCTTCATAGAACTGGTGGTAGATCGACTCCATCACCGGCCCGCTGACGTCCAGGCCGATCAGGTCGAGCAGCTCGAACGGCCCCATGGCAAAACCGGCGCTGTCGCGCAGCACCGCATCGATCAGCCATACCGGGGCCACGCCCTCGCTGAGGATACGCAGGGCCTCGGTGCCAAAGGCCCGCCCGGCATGGTTGACGATGAACCCGGGGGAGTCCTTGGCCCTGGCCGGGTAATAACCGAGGGTCCGGACCAGTTCCTGCAAGCGCGCGCCGACCTCGCTGTCAGTGGCCAGGCCGTCGATCACTTCGACGATCCGCATGCGCGGCACGGGATTGAAGAAATGCAGCCCGGCGACCCGCTCCGGGTGGCGGCAGGCAGAGGCAATCGCGGTGATCGACAGCGACGAGGTATTGCTCGCCAGGATCGCACCGGGGTCCAGCACGTCCTCCAACTGCCGGAACAGCTGTTGCTTGGCATCCAGGTCTTCGACGATCGCCTCGATCACCAGTTGGCAATCGCACAAGGCCTCCAGGTGGTCGACCACCTCCAGGTTATGCAGGGCCGCGGCCGCCGCCTGGGAGGTGAGGTGGTTTTTTTCGATCTGCCGGGCGAATGCCGTCGCCAGCTGCTCGCGCGCCGTGCTCGCGGCACCTGGCCGCGCATCGAACAGCGCGACCCTGAACCCGGCCGCCGCCATGACCTGGGCGATGCCCTGGCCCATGGCACCAGTGCCGACCAGCCCGATAGATTGCAGTGCTTGAGCGGTCATTTTCCCTGGTACTCCGGTTTGCGTTTCTGCAGAAAGGCCTGCATGCCTTCACGCTGGTCAAAGGAGCCGAACAACAATTGGAATGCCTTGCGCTCCAGCGCCAGCGCCTGCTCCAGGGGCATGTCCATGCCGGCCAGCAGCACTTCCTTGATCTGCGCCACGGCCAGCGGCGGCATGCCGGCGATGGTGTTCGCCAGGGCCAGGGCGCGCGGCAGGGTTTCGCGGTCCGCCACCACCTCGCTGACCAGCCCCAGGCGCAGCGCTTCGTCGGCCGGCACCTGGCAACCGGTGAGCAGCAGGCGCAGCGCCTGGAACTTGCCGACCGCGCGCAGCAGGCGCTGGGTGCCGCCCGCGCCCGGCATCACCCCAACCTTGATTTCCGGCTGGGCAAAACGCGCGGAGCTGCCGGCGACGATCAGGTCGCAATGCATCGCCAGCTCGCAACCGCCGCCCAGGGCGTAGCCATTGACCGCCGCGATCACCGGCTTGCGGCACGCGGAAATGGCCTGCCAGTGGCGCTCGGCGTGGCGGGCATAGAGTTGCAGCGCGCTGGCGTCCACCAGCTCGCCAAGGTCGGCGCCGGCGGCGAACACCGAGTCGCCACCGGTCAGCACCACCACCCGGGTCTGTGGGCAGTCGTCCAGGCGGCGAAAGTGTTCGGCCAGTTCCTCCCGCAGCGCCATGTTCAGCGCGTTGAGGGCCTGCGGACGGTTCAGCCGCAGCAGCGCCACGCCCGGCGCAGGCCGCTCAAGCAGGACCAGCGGTTGAGGGCAAACGGTTTCAGAGTTCATGGAGTCTCCTGATACGGATAGGGGCCCGGCGCACAGCCCTTCAACCGCGGACCACGCCGCGCTCGAACAGCCAGTCGATCGTCTCGCCGTCGAGGCCCAGCTCCCTGAGTACCTCGCGGGTATCCGCCCCCAGCGCCGGCGGGGCGCTGCGATAGCGGGCCGGGGTGCGCGACAACTTGACCGGCGAGCCCACGCCCCGGTAATCGCCGATCTCCACCAGCAACCCGCGATGCCGGGTGTGCGGATGCTCGACCACCTTGTCGATCGACGAAATCGAGCCGCAAGGCACACCCAGGCGGATCAACTGCTGCGCCAGGGCGTTGCCGTCGTGTTCGGCCAGCCGCGCCTCCAGCGCTTGTTTCAAGGCCTCGCGGTTGACCGAGCGGCGACCGTTGTCGGCAAAGCGCGGATCGTCCAGCAGCGGCGCGGCGTCCAGTCGCTCGCACAGGCGGGCGAACTGCCGGTCGTTGCCGACCGCGAGGAAGATCGGCTCGGTGCCGGTGCGGTAACTGTCGTAGGGGGCAATATTCGGATGGGCGTTGCCGGTCCGCCGCGGGGTCTTGCCGGCGGCGAAATAGTTGGCCAGATGCGGATGCAGCAGGGACACGCCGCAGTCGTACAAGGTGATGTCGAGGGACTGCCCCAGGCCGCTGCGCTGACGCTCGTTGAGCGCCAGGAGAACCCCGGCCAGGGCATTCAGCCCGGTGACCATGTCGACGATCGGCAGACCGATGCGCAGCGGGCCGCCGTCGGCTTCGCCGTTGACGCTCATCAGCCCGGCCATCGCCTGGATCACCGCGTCGTAGCCGGGCAGCCCGCCCAACGGGCCGTCACTGCCGAACCCGGACACCGCGCAGTGGATCAGTGCCGGGAAACGCTGGCTCAGCACCTCGGCGTAGCCGATGCCCCAGCGCTCCAGGGTGCCGGGCTTGAAGTTCTCGATCAGCACGTCGGCGTCTTCGAGCAGGTGCATCAGCAACTCGATGCCTTCGGGCCGGGCCAGGTCCACGGCGATACCCCGCTTGTTGCGGTTCACGCCCCGGAAATACGCCGCGTCGGCGCCCTCGAACGGCGGGCCCCAGCCACGCGTCTCGTCGCCGCTCAAAGGCTCCAGCTTGATGACGTCGGCGCCGTGGTCGGCCAGGGCCTGGGTGCAGTAGGGACCGCCCAGCACCCGGCTGAGGTCGATGACTTTCAGGCCGTGCAGGGCCCCGTTGGAATGGCTCATGGCAGTCTCCGCCAGATGGGTGGGGCCGTCAGGCCGGCAGCAGGTGCATCGCTTCGGTTTGCGACAGCGCGCTTTCATTGGCCAGGCGCGCCAGCAGGCCGGGCTCCAGCGCCAGCTCCGGACGCAGCGGGTCGCGCGGCAACAGCTTGTGCTGGAGCAGCAGATGGGCCAGGGCCAGGCGTCGGTAATCGGGCGCCTGGTGGCTCGCTTCCCAGGCCATGAAGATCGCCGTGGCGATGTGATAGAGCGCGCTGCCGGCCAGGCGCACCTGGTCGTCGCGGCGCTCGTGCGCCACCTCGGCCAGCGACGCGACCGCGCGCTGCAACAGCGTCTCGAACAGGCGCTGGCTGGCCAGCGGCAGACCGGCCTCGTAGAGCAGCCCGGCGAGGTAGTGCCGCAGGGGCTCCAGGGCCTGCTCGCGAGTCACGGCGCGGGCGATGTCGAGGGCGACGATGTTGCTGGTGCCTTCCCAGATCGAGCCCAGGTGGGCATCGCGCACCAGCCGCGCATCGCTCCATTCCTCGATGTAACCGACCCCGCCGCGCACCTCCATGGCGTCGCCGGTGACCCGGCGCGCATCGCGACAGGCGCGGAACTTGATCAGCGGGGTGAGGATGCGCACGCATTTGCGCGCCGCCTCGTCGCCGGTATCGGCCTTGGGCAGCAGCGTGGCGATCTGCATGAACATCGAGCGGGCCTGCTCGGCTGGCAGCATCATTTTCAGCAACTGGCGCTGCATCAGCGGCATTTCGATCAGGTAGCGACCAAAGGCCCGGCGGTGGCGGGCGATGTACAGCGCCTCGTTGACCCCGCGGCGCATCAGCCCCGCGGCGCGCACCCCGTTGGACAGGCGCGACATGTTGATCATGTCGGCCATCTGCTGGAAGCCACGGCCGACCTCGCCGATCAGGTAGGCGGTGGCGCCGTCCAGGCTGATCTCGCCGCTGGCCATGGAGCGGCTGCCGAGCTTGTCCTTCAGGCGCAGGATCCGATAGGCGTTGCGCGAACCATCGGGGCGGTGCTTGGGCAGCAGGAACAGGCTGACCCCTTTCATACCCTCCGGGGCGTCTTCCGGACGGGCCAGGACCATCGCCAAGTCGGCGTCCGGGTTGGAGCAGAACCACTTGTCGCCGAACAAGCGCCACTCGCCGTTCTCCAGCCGCGCACGGGTTTGCGTGCGCGACACATCGGAGCCGGCCGCCTGTTCGGTCATGAACATCGCGCCCTGGAACAGTCGATCGAAATCCCGCGAAGCCAGGGACGGCAGGTAGCGTTCGAGCAATTCCGGCGAACCGAAGCGGCGCAGGGTGCGGGTCAGCGAGTCGGTCATGCTGACCGGGCAGCACAGGCCGAACTCGGCCTGCACGAAGAGGAAGGTCAGGGCGTACTTGACCAGCGGCAACACCGGCTCGGCGCCGTGGCTCATGGCGGCCAGGCCCAGCTCGGTGTAGGCCACACGTTCCAGGGCGATGAAATCCGGATGCTTGTGGATGCTCTGCAGGTCTTCGCCGCGCCGGGTACGCGAGAGCAATTGCGGCGGATTCTTGTCCGCCGAGAGCGCCAGTACGTCCAGCTCGCCACCGACCCTGGCCCCGAGCTGCCGCAAGGTCGGCAACCACTGGGCGTACAACTGCGGCGGCAGGTAGACGTCGAGCAGCGCCGCCAGCCCGGCGTCGTAGTCGAACAGGTTCAGGCCCCGGCTATCGGGGATGTTCAGGGTGTCGTGGGCGGGTTCCGGCAAGGCAGTCATGGCAACTCTCCAGGTTCTCGTGCCCCGAGACTAGAGTCGCCATCGATAAGTATCTAATACAAAATCCATCAACTACGATAAGTAAAAAATATCGTAAAGCGAGGACGCCAGCATGGATCTCAAACAGCTTCGTTACTTCGTCGCGGTCGCCGAGGAACTGCATTTCGGCCGGGCCGCCACGCGCCTGTTCATCTCCCAGCCGGCCCTGAGCTTCGATATCAAGAAGCTCGAAAGCCAGCTCGACGTGCAACTGCTGGCCCGCAACAACAAATCTGTGAGCCTGACCAACGCCGGCCAGGTGCTGCTCGACGAAGCCCGCTACCTGCTGCTGCGGGCCGAGCAGGCGCGACGCCTGACGCTGCGCTCGGCCCAGGGTTTCGTTGGCCGGCTGAGCATTGGTTTCGTCAACTCCATCCTGCACCGCGGCCTGCCGCAGGCGGTGAAGGCCTTCGAGCAGGATCACCCGGACACCGAGATCGTGCTGATGGAGATGAACAGCGCCGAGCAGGCCCAGGCGCTGCAACGCGGGCAGATCGATATCGGCTTCGTGCACTGGAGCCACTTTCCCGAGGGCATCCGCGGCGAGCCGATACTCGCCGAACCCTTCCTCTGCTGCCTGCCCCAGGGCCACCGGCTGGCGGGCCAGGCCCGCATCGATCTGGCGCAGTTGGCCGACGACGACTTCATCCTGTTTCCGCGCAATGTCTCGCCGCACTACCACGACCTGATCATCGCCCGTTGCGTGGCGGCCGGGTTCAGCCCGCGCATCCGTCATGAAACCCGGCTCTGGCAAACGGTGGTGGCGATGGTGGCCTACGAAATGGGCGTGGCCCTGGTCCCGCAGACCCTGGCGGGCACCTGGAAAGAGGGCGTGCGCTACTGCGACATCAGCGGCGACGGCGCCTTGTCGGAGATCCACGCCATCCGCCGCGCCGCCGCGCCTTCGGCCGCCGCGGAGAGTTTCCTGAGCGTGCTCAAGACCCTGCAAACACCCGCCAAGCCGGGGTTTTGAGGGCCGGCGACCATACGAAATCCCGTATCACACAATAAGATTTAATCATTATTTTTTTCATTCCTGCCTGTATAGGCTCCGTGCCGTCGGACCTTGCAAATACGTGATGCGCCCGTTCGTGCAACGAGTTATCCGAGGCGGTCAGCAGACCGCTTCCCTGGGCGCAAATAACAAGAACAACATGCAGGAATTGAATAATGAATGCCGCCCAGCACGCTGCCGCGCACCAGAAAGCCCGCAAGGCGGGAATCGCTTCGTTCATCGGCACGACCATCGAATGGTATGACTTCTACGCCTACGGCATCGCCGCCGCGCTGGTCTTCGGCAAGGTGTTCTTCCCCGCCGACCTGCCTCCCGGCACCGCCACCCTGCTGTCGTTCCTGACCCTCTGGGCCGGCTTCATCGCCCGCCCCGTCGGCGGCATCATCTTCGGCCACCTGGGCGACAAGATCGGCCGCAAGACCACGCTGGTGATCACCCTGATCATGATGGGCGTGGCCACCACCTGCATCGGCCTCTTGCCCAGCTACTTGCAGATCGGCATCTGGGCGCCGATCGCCCTGGTGGTCCTGCGCATCGTCCAGGGCATCGCGGTGGGCGGCGAATGGGGCGGCGCCATCCTGATCGCCAGCGAAAGCGCGCCCAAGGGCAAAGGCATCCTGTACGCGGCGTTCGCCCAACAGGGCTCGCCGGCCGGCAACCTGCTGGCGACCCTGGTGTTCTTCGGCTTGAGCGCCCTGCCCGCGCCGGACTTCCTGCTCTGGGGCTGGCGCATTCCGTTCCTGCTGTCGGCGGCGCTGGTCATCGTCGGCATGGTGATCCGCCTCAAGCTCGAAGAGTCGGACGACATGAAGCGCCTGATCCAGCAGAAAAAGACCGTCAAGCTGCCGATCCTCGAAGTCCTGCGCGATCACTGGCAACTGGTCCTGCTGGGCGCCGGGGTGCTGCCGATCATCCATGTCACCTACTTCAAGAGCACCTTTGCCCTGTCCTGGGCCACCAAGGAACTGGGCTACAGCCAGGGCACCTTTCTCAGCGTGATCGTCATCGCCCTCGTCGTGCAGTTCATCACCCAGCCCCTGGGCGCGGTGCTGGTGTCGCGGATGGACATGCGCAAGGCCGTGGTGCTGATGGTGCTGCCGGAGTTCCTGCTGATGCCGGCGATGTTCTTCGCCGTGGAAACCGGCGTCTACTGGATCGCCGTGCTCGGCATGTGCCTGGCCACCGTGCCGCACTCGATGTTCTACGGCGCCGTCGGCGGCATCCTGGCCCGTGCCTTCCCGACCCGGGTGCGCTACAGCGGGCTGTCGATTTCCTATCAGCTGTGCTCGCTGCTGGTGGGCGGCGCCACGCCGGTGCTGGCCCAGGGCATCCTCAACAACACCGGGAGCATTCTCGGCGTGGCCATCGCCTCGGCCTGCTATGCCCTGGTGTCCCTGGCGTGCATGCTCCTGCTGCTCAAGCGCATCGGCCACAACGCCGCCGAGCTGTCCACCGCGGAACAGGCGGACGCCGACGAACTGGCCCTGGGCCCCGAGGCCGCGCCGACCAGCGCGACCTCCGCCATGCCGCGGCCGGGCATCGAGCAAAAGATCGACCAGAAGGCCCAGCCCGCCCACTGACCCGCCC
Source organism: Pseudomonas chlororaphis (assembly GCF_001921865.1). Lineage (GTDB taxonomy): Bacteria > Pseudomonadota > Gammaproteobacteria > Pseudomonadales > Pseudomonadaceae > Aquipseudomonas > Aquipseudomonas chlororaphis_D. The sequence goes on along the minus strand of NZ_MSCT01000002.1, from coordinate 261,261 downwards.
GCCGACTCCAGCCCCCAGGCCCGCCAGCAAGCGGGCCTTTTGCCTTGCCCCCACCCTCCTTCTGCCCGGCGCCCTGCCGGCTATTCTTTAGCGCGCCACGGGAAAAACCGCACTATATTGGTGCATTCAACTGCACCTTCACCCATCCGACAGCCCATTTTGGTTCGAAACTACCCAGCAACGCTGTGCGAATGCTGCGTAATAGCACTTCAAACGGCTGTTTCAGGGCTCGCGCGCTTCTTTTCGGAGCCTTGGTTTGGTTTTTGCATTTTCCCGCTATCAGCGCTTTATCCGCGCGCGCAATCCGGGACCGGCCCCGGCTTGCCTTGCTTCAAAAGAGGTCAACATCTACCCATGACCATCAGCGATCCACTGCACCGTTTGCTACTCGACAACCTGACCACCGCGACCATCCTGCTCAACGCCGACCTGCGCCTTGAGTACATGAACCCGGCGGCGGAAATGTTGCTGGCCATCAGCGGCCAACGCAGTCACGGGCAATTCATCAGCGAGCTGTTCACCGAATCGGCCGAAGCCCTGAGCTCCCTGCGCCAGGCGGTGGAACAGGCGCATCCGTTCACCAAGCGCGAAGCCATGCTCACCGCGCTGACCGGCCAGACCCTGACCGTGGACTACGCGGTGACGCCGATCCTGAGCAACGGCGACACCCTGCTGTTGCTGGAAGTCCACCCGCGCGATCGCCTGCTGCGGATCACCAAGGAAGAGGCCCAGTTGTCCAAGCAGGAAACCAGCAAGATGCTGGTGCGCGGCCTGGCCCACGAGATCAAGAACCCCCTCGGCGGGATCCGCGGCGCCGCCCAGCTGCTGGCCCGCGAGCTGCCGGAAGAGCACCTCAAGGACTACACCAACGTCATCATCGAAGAGGCCGACCGCCTGCGGAACCTGGTGGACCGCATGCTCGGCTCCAACAAGCTGCCGTCGCTGGCCCTGTGCAACGTGCACGAAGTGCTGGAGCGCGTGAGCAGCCTGGTGGAAGCCGAAAGCCAGGGCTGCATCACCCTGGTGCGCGACTACGACCCGAGCATTCCCGACGTATTGATCGACCGCGAACAGATGATCCAGGCGGTGCTCAACATCGTGCGCAACGCCATGCAGGCCATCAGCAGCCAGAACGAGCTGCGCCTGGGGCGCATCAGCCTGCGCACCCGTGCCATGCGCCAGTTCACCATCGGCCACGTGCGCCACCGCCTGGTGACCAAGATCGAGATCATCGACAACGGCCCGGGGATCCCCGCGGAGCTTCAGGAAACCATCTTCTTCCCCATGGTCAGCGGCCGCCCCGACGGTACCGGGCTGGGCCTGGCCATTACCCAGAACATCATCAGCCAGCACCAGGGCCTGATCGAGTGCGACAGCCATCCCGGCCACACCACCTTCTCGATCTTTCTGCCACTGGAACAAGGAGCCCCATCGACATGAGCCGTAGTGAAACCGTGTGGATCGTCGATGACGACCGTTCTATCCGTTGGGTCCTGGAGAAAGCCTTGCAACAGGAAGGCATGACCACCCAGAGCTTCGATAGCGCCGATGGGGTGATGAGCCGCCTGGCCCGCCAGCAGCCGGACGTGATCATTTCCGATATCCGCATGCCCGGCGCCAGCGGCCTGGACCTGCTGGCGCGGATTCGCGAACAGCACCCGCGCCTGCCGGTGATCATCATGACCGCGCATTCCGACCTGGACAGCGCTGTCGCCTCCTATCAAGGCGGGGCCTTCGAGTACCTGCCCAAGCCGTTCGACGTCGACGAAGCGGTGTCGCTGGTCAAGCGCGCCAACCAGCACGCCCAGGAGCAGCAAGGCCTGGAAGTGGTCCCGGCGCTGGCCAGTACCCCGGAAATCATCGGCGAAGCGCCAGCGATGCAGGAGGTGTTCCGCGCCATCGGTCGCCTGAGCCATTCCAATATCACCGTGCTGATCAACGGCGAATCCGGCACCGGCAAAGAGCTGGTGGCCCACGCCCTGCACCGCCACAGCCCGCGGGCGGCCTCGCCGTTCATCGCGCTGAACATGGCGGCGATCCCCAAGGACCTGATGGAATCCGAGCTGTTCGGCCATGAAAAAGGCGCCTTCACCGGCGCCGCCAACCTGCGCCGCGGGCGCTTCGAGCAGGCCGACGGCGGCACCTTGTTCCTCGACGAGATCGGCGACATGCCGGCCGATACCCAGACCCGCCTATTGCGGGTGCTGGCCGACGGCGAGTTCTACCGGGTCGGCGGGCATACGCCGGTCAAGGTCGACGTGCGGATCATCGCCGCGACCCACCAGAACCTGGAAACCCTGGTGCACGCCGGCAAGTTCCGCGAGGACCTGTTCCACCGCCTGAACGTGATCCGTATCCATATCCCGCGCCTGTCGGACCGCCGCGAAGACATCCCGACCCTGGCCAGGCACTTTCTCGGCCGCGCCGCCCAGGAGCTGGCCGTCGAGCCCAAGCTCTTGAAAAACGAGACCGAGGAATACCTGAAGAACCTGCCGTGGCCGGGCAACGTGCGCCAGCTGGAAAACACCTGCCGCTGGATCACCGTGATGGCGTCGGGGCGCGAAGTGCATATCAGCGACCTGCCGCCGGAGCTGCTGAGCCTGCCCCAGGACTCGGCGCCAGTGACCAACTGGGAGCAGGCCCTGCGCCAGTGGGCCGACCAGGCCCTGGCTCGCGGCCAGTCGAGCCTGCTGGACAGCGCGGTGCCGAGCTTCGAGCGGATCATGATCGAGACCGCCCTCAAGCACACCGCCGGCCGTCGCCGCGACGCCGCCGTGCTGCTGGGCTGGGGCCGCAACACCTTGACCCGCAAGATCAAGGAGCTGGGGATGAAAGTCGACGGCGGGGACGACGAGGACAGCGACGAAGGTTAACTCCCGCCCCACCATCCCTGTAGCCGCTGCCGCAGGCTGCGCAAAGGTCCGCAGGACCTTCGAGGCCTTCAAGAACGGCGCCCCCTGCGGGGTCGATCGCAGCCTTCGGCAGCGGCTACAGGCGCCAGCGTATGAAAGGTCCGAGGCTTTTTGTGCACCGTAATGGTGAGCCTGCACTGCCTGAAGGCCCGATCAGCCCCGGGACTTTCTTGCGGGCGGCTGTGGCTCCTGCTGAAAACCCTCATCCGCGAAACGACAAAAGCCCCGTAATCCGGGGCTTTCAGCCTTTTTCAAAAATCGGCTTAATCGTTCAAGCGAGAATTGGCACGCCCCCTGCAATAACACATTCACGAGTGCAGTCACTCAGCCGTTTTGGGGACCTTGGTACAGGCAGGCCGAGCATCCCCTTCTTTACACCCGGACCCCCTACCGCTCGCAGCGACGGGTTCCAAGCGTTTCGGGAACCCTGGTACAGGCAGGCCAGGAATTCCCTCTTTAATACCGGGCTCATCACGCTCAGAGCGACGAGCCCGCCCGTTTAGGGAGCCTTGGTACAGGCAGGCCGGGGATTCCCTCTTTACACCGGGCCCAACGCCGATGGCGATGGACCCTCCCTTTCGGGAACCCCGGTACAGGCAGGCCGGGGACTTCCCGCTTTACACCCGGCCCGGCGCGACCCACGCGCGGCCCGACGCTTTTGGGGACCTTGGTACAGGCAGGCCGGGAATCCCCTCTTTTATTCCTCGCGCAGCTGGAGCTCCAGACGCCAGCGCCCATCGACCTCGCGGCCCGACCACTCGCCGTGCAGGGCCCGCGCCGCGACCACGTTCAGCAGCAACCCCTCCTGCGCCGCCCGCACCCGCCAGTTGGCGTCCTTGTCGTTGATCTTCAACTGGCCCTTCTGCGCCCGGCCGCTGGCCTCGAACAGCAGTGCCACGGCGCCGTCGACATGCTCGCCATGGACCTTGGGCTCGTTGTTGAACCACACCACCAGGCCATTGGGCTCGACCTGCACATCCTGCAACTCGGTGGGGTCGGGGTTGGTGAGGCGGCCGATCATCAGCCCCACCATCACGCCAACTATCGCCAGCGAGCCGAATACCCGCAGCATTAGCTGCGGCCTGGAGCCGGCTTCCGGCGTAGAATGCGGCCTGTCTTTTTCTTCGGAGCCGTGCATGTTTCACGTCATCCTTTTTCAACCAGAAATTCCGCCGAATACCGGCAATGTCATCAGGCTGTGCGCCAATAGTGGCTGCCACCTGCATTTGATCGAGCCGCTGGGTTTCGAAATGGACGACAAGCGCCTGCGCCGGGCCGGCCTCGACTATCACGAGTATGCCACCCTGCAACGCCATGCCGACCTCGCCAGCTGCCTGGAAAGCCTTGGCCACCCGCGCCTGTTCGCCTTCACCACCAAGGGCTCGCGGCCGTTCCACGATGCCAGCTTCGCCGAAGGCGATGCCTTCCTGTTCGGCCCGGAAAGCCGCGGCCTGCCCCCCGAGGTGCTGGACGCCCTGCCCGGTGAACAGCGCCTGCGCCTGCCCATGCGCGAAGGCTGCCGCAGCCTGAACCTGTCCAACACCGTGGCGGTGGCCGTCTACGAAGCCTGGCGCCAGCTGGGCTTCAAATAGCCAAAACGCTCTGTAGCCGCTGCCGCAGGCTGCGCACGACTGCGTAGCAGGCGCTGCCCTTGAGGGCCTCGGAAGGTCTTTCGGACCTTGGCGCAGCCTTCGGCAGCGGCTACAGGGTTCGGCGTCAGGTTGAAATCCAGGGCCCGAGCATGAAAAAAGCGCCTTTAACGGCGCTTTTTTCATGCAGCACAAACCGCTTATTGAACGGTGTTTTCACCGGCAGCCTGCAGGCGCTGCAGCTCTTGCGCGTACAGTGCGTCGAAGTTCACCGGAGCCAGCATCAGGGCCGGGAACGAACCGCGGGTCACCAGGCTGTCCAGCGCTTCGCGCGCGTACGGGAACAGGATGTTCGGGCAGAACGCGCCCAGGGTGTGGCTCATCGAAGCGTCGTCCAGGTTCTTGATCAGGAAGATACCGGCCTGTTGCACTTCGGCGATGAACGCCACTTCGTCAGCGTTCTTCACGGTGACCGACAGGGTCAGCACGACTTCATGGAAACCTTCTTCCAGGGCCTTCTGACGGGTGTTCAGGTCCAGGCCGACGCTCGGCTCCCACTGCTGGCGGAAGATCGCCGGGCTTTTCGGCGCTTCGAAAGACAGGTCACGCACATAGATGCGCTGCAGCGAGAATTGCGGTGCGGATTCGTCTTCGGTGGCAGCGGTGTTCTGTTGGTCAGTCATCTCAGATCCTTCTTGATCTCGGGTCTAGTAGGGTTTGCTGAACGTGGGGAAGTCCGTCAGGCCGCGAGCAGCGCGTCGAGCTTGCCAGCGCGCTCCAGGGCGAACAGATCGTCACAACCGCCCACATGGGTGCTGCCGATCCAGATCTGCGGCACCGACGTGCGCCCGGCTTTCTGGGCCATTTCGGCGCGGACCTGCGGCTTGCCGTCGACCTTGATCTCCTCGAAGGCTACGCCTTTGTTCTCGAGCAGGTACTTGGCCCGCGAGCAGTAGGGGCAGTAATCGCTGGAATACACGACGACGGCGACCATGTCACTTCACCAGCGGCAGGTTGTCGGCTTTCCAGCTGCCGACACCGCCGGACAGCTTGGCGGCGGTGTAACCGGACTTCATCAGCTCGCGGGCGTGGGTGCCGGCGTGCTGACCCAGGGCGTCGACCAGAATGATGGTCTTGGCCTTGTGCTTTTCCAGCTCGCCCACGCGGGCGGCCAGTTTGTCTTGAGGGATGTTCAACGCGCCGACGATGTGGCCCGCGGCGAAGTCCTTGGACGGACGGATGTCGATCACCACGCCCTGCTCATTGTTGACCAGCGCGGTCAGTTCGCGGGTGCTGAGGCTGCGGCCGCCGCGGCTCAGTTCGTGAGCGATCAACAGGGCCAGCAGAATGACGAAGGCACCGACGAGCAGGTAGTGTTCTGTGGCGAATTGAATCAGGTGAGCAACCATCTAAGGAGGTTCCAGGGCGTTAAAATGTCGGCCAGTATACACAGCCGCTCTGGTCGGCCAAACCCCGCCCGGCGGTGACTCCGGTGGAACTTCACTTTAAACTGCCACTCCCTTTTTCCAACTTCTCCCAATCCAGCCACGAGTGGAATCTATGACTACCACGCCTAAACCTTTGGTCCTGATGATCCTGGATGGCTTCGGTCACAGCGAGAGCCACGAATCCAACGCTATCTACGCGGCCAGGAAGCCGGTCCTCGACCGCCTGTGCGCCAGCGTGCCGAACGGCCTGATCTCGGGTTCGGGCATGGATGTCGGCCTGCCGGACGGCCAGATGGGCAACTCCGAAGTCGGGCACATGAACCTCGGCGCCGGCCGCGTGGTGTACCAGGATTTCACCCGCGTCACCAAAGCCATCCGCGACGGCGAGTTCTTCGAGAACCCGACCATCTGCGCGGCGGTGGACAAAGCCGTGGTCGCCGGCAAGGCCGTGCATATCCTCGGCCTGCTGTCCGACGGCGGCGTGCACAGCCACCAGGACCACCTGGTGGCCATGGCCGAGCTGGCCTTCAAGCGCGGCGCCGAGAAGATCTACCTGCACGCCTTCCTCGACGGCCGCGACACCCCCCCCAAGAGCGCCACGTCGTCCATCGAGCTGCTGGACGAAACCTTCCGCACCCTGGGCAAGGGCCGTATCGCCAGCCTGGTCGGCCGCTACTTCGCCATGGACCGCGACAACCGCTGGGACCGCGTGGCCCAGGCCTACAACCTGATCGTCGACGGCCAGGGCGAATTCAACGCCGCCAACGCCCAGGAAGGCCTGCAAGCCGCCTATGAGCGCGGCGAAAGCGACGAATTCGTCAAGGCCACCACCCTCGGCGAGCCGGTGCGGGTCGAAGACGGCGACGCCGTGGTGTTCATGAACTTCCGCGCCGACCGCGCCCGCGAGCTGAGCCGGGTGTTCGTCGAAGACGGTTTCAAGGAGTTCGAGCGCGCGCGCCAGCCGAAACTGGCCGGTTTTGTCATGCTGACCCAATACGCGGCCAGCATTCCGGCGCCCTCGGCCTTTGCCCCGGGCAGCCTGGAAAACGTACTCGGCGACTACCTGGCGAAAAACGGCAAGACCCAGCTGCGCATCGCCGAGACCGAGAAATACGCCCACGTGACCTTCTTCTTCTCCGGCGGCCGCGAAGAGCCGTTCCCGGGCGAAGAACGCATCCTGATCCCGTCGCCGAAAGTCGCCACCTACGACCTGCAGCCGGAGATGAGTGCCCCGGAAGTCACCGACCGCATCGTCGAAGCCATCGAGAACCAGCGCTACGACGTGATCGTGGTCAACTACGCCAACGGCGACATGGTCGGCCATAGCGGCGTGTTCGACGCCGCGGTCAAGGCCGTCGAGTGCCTGGACCTGTGCGTCGGCCGCATCGTCGACGCCCTGGAAAAGGTCGGCGGCGAAGCCCTGATCACCGCCGACCACGGCAACGTCGAGCAAATGTCCGACGCCTCCACCGGCCAGGCCCACACCGCCCACACCAGCGAGCCGGTGCCGTTCATCTATGTCGGCAAGCGCGCGCTGAAAGTCCGCGAAGGCGGGGTCCTGGCCGACGTGGCGCCGACCATGCTCAAGCTGCTGGGCCTGCCGCAGCCGGCGGAAATGACTGGCACTTCGATACTGGTCTGATATCAAAGAGTGCCAATAAAGGGCCAGAAACGGCTTTTTATGACGAACGCCTCAAAGCAGTTGGCTTTGAGGCGTTTTTTTTGCGGCGAGGGGCGGGCATACTAGGCCGTCCCTTTCCCTGGTGTCGCCCGCCTCTATGCTTCGCGCCCTGATTACCCTTGCACTGATCTGCCTGCTCCAGCCGGCCTTCGCCGACGAGCGCGCGCAAACCCAACAGCAGTTGGACGCCACGCGTCAGGATATTGCCGAGCTGAAAAAGCTGCTGGGCAAGCTGCAGGAAGAAAAGTCCGGCGTGCAGAAAGACCTGCGCGGCACCGAAACCGAGATGGGCAAGCTGGAAAAGCAGGTCGATGCCCTGCAAAAAGAGCTGAAGAAAAGCGAATCCGAGCTCGAGCGTCTCGATGGGGAGAAAAAAAAACTCCAGAGCGCGCGCGTTGAACAGCAACGACTGATCGCCATCCAGGCCCGCGCGGCCTACCAGAATGGCCGCCAGGAGTACCTCAAGCTGCTGCTCAACCAGCAGAATCCGGAAAAATTCGCCCGTACCCTCACCTATTACGACTACCTGAGCCAGGCCCGCCTGGAGCAGTTGAAGAACTTCAACGAGACCCTGCGCCAGCTGGCCAACGTGGAAAAGGAAATCGAGCTGCAGCAAGCCCAGTTGCTGGTGCAGAAAAGCAGCCTCGACACCCAGCGCGAAGAACTCGGCAAGGTCCGCAAGGAACGCCAGTCGGCCCTGGCCAAGCTCAACGACGACGTGAAGGCCCGCGGCGACAAGCTCAAGGCCCGCGAGCAGGACCAGGCCGACCTGGGCAAAGTACTCAAGACCATCGAGGAAACCCTGGCACGCCAGGCCCGCGAGGCGGAAGAGGCGCGGCAGAAAGCGCTGATCGCCCAGCAGGAAGCCGAAAAAAAGCGTTTGCGTGAGGCCCAGGCCGATGCCGGCGACAGCCCGCGCAAGCCGCCCCGAGCCGTGCCCGGCCCCCTGGTTTCCAGCGCTGGCGCCTCCTATGGAGGCCCTTTTGCTTCATCCCGGGGAAAACTTCCATGGCCGGTTGACGGTCGACTGTTGGCACGCTTTGGCGAAACTCGCGGCGACGATGCCCGAACCAAGTGGGACGGCGTCATGATCAGCGCGTCGGCCGGCAGCCAGGTGCATGCCGTCCACGGCGGTCGCGTGGTGTTCGCCGACTGGTTGCGCGGCGCCGGCCTGCTGGTGATCCTCGACCATGGCAACGGCTACTTGAGCCTCTACGGACACAACCAGACGCTGCTTAAAGAAGCGGGCGATATCGTCAAGGCCGGCGAGTCCATTTCCACTGTCGGTAGCAGTGGCGGACAGGACACGCCTGCGCTGTACTTCGCCATTCGCCAGCAGGGCCGCCCAAGCGACCCGGCACAATGGTGCCGCGCGCAAGGATAAGCGCGCCATCTCATTCAGGAGTTCGTTCGACATGCTGCATTTGTCCCGCCTCACCTCGCTGGCCCTGACGATCGCTCTGGTGATCGGCGCGCCCCTGGCATTCGCCGCCGAAACCGCTCAATCGGCAGCGGCCACGACCACCAAGGCGCCATTGCCGCTCGAAGAGCTGCGCACCTTCGCCGAGGTCATGGACCGGATCAAGGCCGCCTATGTCGAGCCTGTCGACGACAAGACCCTGCTGGAGAACGCCATCAAGGGCATGCTCAGCAACCTTGACCCGCACTCGGCCTACCTGGGCCCCGAGGACTTCGCCGAGCTGCAGGAAAGCACCAGCGGCGAGTTCGGCGGCCTGGGCATCGAAGTCGGCGCCGAAGACGGCATCATCAAGGTGGTGTCGCCGATCGACGACACCCCGGCCTCCAAGGCCGGCATCCAGGCCGGCGACCTGATCGTCAAGATCAACGGCCAGCCGACCCGCGGCCAGAGCATGACCGAAGCCGTGGACAAGATGCGCGGCAAGATCGGCCAGAAAATCACCCTGACCCTGGTACGCGACGGCGGCGCGCCGTTCGACGTGACCCTGGCCCGCGCCACCATCCAGGTGAAGAGCGTGAAGAGCCAGCTGCTGGAGTCGGGCTACGGCTATATCCGCATCACCCAGTTCCAGGTCAAGACCGGCGAGGAGGTCTCCAAGGCCCTGGCCAAGTTGCGCAAGGACAACGGCAAGAAACTCAGCGGCATCGTCCTCGACCTGCGCAACAACCCGGGCGGCGTGCTGCAGGCGGCGGTGGAAGTGGTCGACCACTTCATCACCAAGGGCCTGATCGTCTACACCAAGGGCCGCATCGCCAACTCCGAACTGCGCTTCTCCGCCACCGGCAAGGACGAAAGCGAAGCGGTGCCGATGGTCGTGCTGATCAACGGCGGCAGCGCCTCGGCCTCGGAAATCGTCGCCGGCGCCCTGCAAGACCAGAAACGCGCGGTGCTGATGGGCACCACCAGCTTCGGCAAGGGCTCGGTGCAAACCGTGCTGCCGCTGAACAACGACCGCGCGCTGAAGATCACCACCGCGCTGTACTTCACGCCCAACGGCCGCTCGATCCAGGCCCAGGGCATCGTGCCGGACATCGAGGTGCGCCGCGCCAAGATCACCAGCGAGGCGCAGGACACCGAGTACTTCAAGGAAGCCGACCTGCAAGGCCACCTGGGCAATGGCAACGGCGGCGCCGACAAGCCGACCGCCTCCGGCAGCAAGCCCAAGCCGATGCCGCAGGACGACGACTACCAACTGGCCCAGGCCCTGAGCCTGCTCAAGGGCTTGAGCATCACCCGCAGCAAGTGATGGCCCCCGTCGCGAGCAAGCCCGCTCCTGTAGATGCAGGAGCGAGCTGGCTCGCGATAGCGTCCTGATAATCGCCACACCCACCAAGGTCTTACCGAACCTTATGCGTCAAATCCCCATGACCCGCCAACGCCAACCCCGCTCACGGTTGCCGTGGACGCTCATGCTCGGGCTTCTCTGCCTCCTCGCCTTCACCACGCCCCAGGCTGCCGAACCCGCGCCGCGCAAGGCCTACCTGAGCCTGATCATCGACGACCTCGGGCAGAACCTGCCCCGCGACCGACGCGTCCTCGCCCTGCCGGGCCCGGTGACCACGGCGATCATGCCCGACACGCCCCACGCCGCCGAATTCGCCCGCGAGGCCCATCGCGCCGGCAAGATCGTCATGCTGCACATGCCCATGGACCCGGCCACCGGCCCCTTCGCCTGGCACCCCGAGCTGCCCATCGAAGAACTGGAAAAACGCCTGGACGCCGCCTTCAAGGCCGTGCCCTATACCAGCGGCATCAACAACCATATGGGCAGCCGCATGACCTCCCAGCCCCAGGCCATGGCCTGGCTGATGGGCGAGTTGCAGCGTCGCCACAAGTTCTTCCTCGACAGCCGCACCAGCGCCCAGACCGTGGCCGCCGCCCAAGCGCAGAAGATCGGCCTGGCCAGCGTCTCCCGCGATGTGTTCCTCGACGACGAACGCACCGAGGCGGCCATCGCCACGCAGTTGCAGACCGCGATCAACCTGGCGCGCAAGCAGGGTTCGGCGGTGATGATCGGCCACCCCTACCCGCAGACCCTGGCCGTGCTCGAACGCGAGCTGCCCAAGCTCAAGGCCCAGGGCATCGACTGGATCGATATCAAATTGATGATCAGCGTGCGCAGCAACAAGGCGATGGCGGGGCATGGCAAGGATGGGGTCTACCGCTAGGACCTCATCGCCCCTGTAACCGCTGCCGCAGGCTGCGGCTACAGGAAGCGGTTAGAGATAGCGCCCCATGATCTCGTCCACCAGCCCTTCCTCGCGCAGTTGGTCCAGCGCGGCCTGGAGCTTGGCGACCGTTGCGTCCGGCACGTCCTTGTTCAGCGCCAGGTACAGCTGGGCGCTGTGGAAACGCAGCACGGTCTTGAGCCCGGTCACGCCTTCCTGTCTGGCCAGGTAGCGCCCAGCGGGGTCGCCCGTGGCCCACAGGTCGATCTGGCCGCCGAGCAGTTTCCTGGCGTTGTCCTGGTCGCGCAGCACCACCAGCGGATTCAAGCCTTGCTTGGCCAGGGTCTGCGCGATGGCGTCGCCCTTGTAGGCGCCGATCCGGTACTGGCGCGCCTGCTCCAGGGATTGCAGGGTGATCTTGCTGTCCTCACGGGCCAGCATGACCCAGTCGTCCGGACCGATCGGGCCGACCCATTTGAACAGCGGTTCCCGATCCGGCAACCGCGCCATGACAAACACGCCGTAGCCCGGCTGTTCGAGGGCGAGCTTGTAGATGCGCTCCCAGGGAAAGCGCAGGGTCAGGCTGTAGTTGATCCCGGCACGCTTGAACATTTCGCGGACGATATCCACGGCGATGCCGTCGATATTCTCGCCCTGGGCGAAGTTCTTGCCGTTTTTGGCCATGTTGTAAGGCGGGAAGTTTTCCGTCAGCAGCACCAGCGAGGGGCCGGACGTTTGCGCTGCGCGAGCGCTGGCGGCGAAAAGTAGCGAAGCGCTGGCGAGCACAAGAAGCAGACGTTTGAACATGACGGGCTACCGAAATCCATGGCGTGCTCAAGAGTGCCGCGAGCCCGCCATGCTGTCCAGTGGCCGCTACGCAAGCCGCCCGTGCGGCGACTTTGCGTGCCGGATCAGCGCACCACGATGCCGCGGTGCGCCATATAGGCCTTGGCCTCGGGAACGGTGTATTCGCCGAAGTGGAAGATGCTCGCCGCCAGCACTGCGCTGGCGTGGCCTTCGATGATGCCGTCGGCCAGATGCTGCAAGTTGCCGACGCCGCCCGAGGCGATCACCGGAATGCCCAGGGCATCGCTGATGGCGCGGGTCACGCCCAGGTCGAAGCCGTTTTTCATGCCGTCCTGGTCCATGCTGGTCAGCAGGATCTCGCCGGCCCCCAGGCCTTCCATCTTCTTCGCCCACTCCACCGCATCCAGCCCGGTCGGCTTGCGTCCGCCGTGGGTGAAGATCTCCCAGCGCGGGGTTTCGCCCGGGCCGGAGACTTTCTTCGCGTCGATGGCGACGACGATGCACTGCGAGCCGAAATGCTGCGCCGCTTCGCCGACGAACTCGGGGTTGAACACCGCCGCGGTGTTGATCGAAACCTTGTCCGCGCCGGCGTTGAGCAGGTTGCGGATGTCTTGCACGCTACGCACGCCGCCGCCCACGGTCAGCGGGATGAACACCTGGCTGGCCATGCGCTCGACAGTGTGCAAGGTGGTGTCGCGGCCGTCGACGCTGGCGGTGATGTCGAGAAAGGTGATCTCGTCCGCGCCCTGCTCGTCGTAGCGCCGGGCGATTTCCACCGGGTCGCCGGCGTCGCGGATGTTCTCGAACTTGACGCCCTTGACCACCCGGCCGTTGTCCACGTCCAGGCAAGGGATGATGCGTTTAGCCAGCGCCATGGTGAGTCCTCAGCCTTGGTAGGAGTCGCAGAAGGCTTGCGCCTCGGCGACGTCGAGGGTGCCTTCGTAGATCGCCCGGCCGGTAATGGCGCCGATGATCCCCGGGGCCTTGGCGTCCAGCAGGGCCTTGATGTCGCCCAGGTTGTGGATGCCGCCGGAGGCGATCACCGGGATCTTGGTGGCGGCGGCCAGGGCGGCGGTGAAGGGCACGTTGCAGCCCTGCATCATGCCGTCTTTGGCGATATCGGTATAAACGATGGCGGACACGCCGTCGGCCTCGAAACGCTTGGCCAGGTCGATGACCTGCACCGAGCTGACCTCAGCCCAGCCGTCGGTGGCGACGAAACCGTCCTTGGCGTCCAGGCCGACGATGACCTTGCCCGGAAAGGCGCGACAGGCCTCGGCGACGAACTCAGGCTCTTTCACCGCCTTGGTGCCGATGATCACGTAGCTCACGCCGGCCTTGACATAGTGTTCGATGGTTTCCAGGGAACGGATACCGCCGCCGATCTGGATCGGCAGGTTCGGATAGCGCTTGGCGATGGCGGTGACCACTTCGCCATTGACCGGCTGGCCTTCGAAGGCGCCGTTCAGGTCGACCAGATGCAGACGGCGGCAACCGCCCTCCACCCACTTGGCAGCCATGCTCACCGGGTCATCGGAGAACACCGTGGAATCTTCCATGCGGCCCTGGCGCAGACGTACACAGGCACCGTCTTTAAGATCGATAGCGGGGATAATCAGCATCTGGAAAACCTTCAAATTCGATTGTTCAGCTTGGCTCGGGAATCAGTTTTTCTCGAGCGCCCACAGGTCGCTTTCGATGCTTTCGAACCGCTCTTTGAGCTGGGCCTGCACATCGAAAATCGCCCTGTTGTAATAGTGCGGAGCAATTTCGCGGGTAAAGAGTTCAAGGATCTCGGCCGCCTCGAACGAGCCCAGGTCGAGCTCGAAACGATCTTCCATGAAACGCTGGATCTTGCGGTTGGCCTCGCTCTCCTGCTCGGGAGTGAGGGTCAGGATCGGCGCCTTCTTCTTGACCGCCATTTACCAGCGCCCGTCCCACGCCGCGAAGTTCTGCAGCAACTGCAGGCCATGGGTGTGGCTTTTCTCCGGGTGGAACTGCACGGCGAAGCGCGAACCTTCGGCCAGCGCCGCGGCGAAATCGACGCCGTAATGACCGCTGCCGACTACTTGCCGCGCATTGCCGGCGGCGATGTAGTAGCTGTGCACGAAATAGAAACGCGCCAGGTCCGGGATGTTGTGCCACAACGGATGGCTCACCGTCTGTTGCACTTCGTTCCAGCCCATGTGCGGGACTTTCAGGTGTTCGCCGTCCTCGACCAGGCCCTTGCCGAAGAACTTCACCTGGCCGGGGAACAGGCCGATGCAGTCGACGCCGTCGTTTTCTTCGCTGCGGTCGAGCAAGGCCTGCATGCCCACGCAGATGCCGAGGAACGGACGGTCCTGGCTGACTTCACGCACCAGCGCGTCGAAACCCAGGCGACGGATCTCCGCCATGCAGTCGCGAATCGCGCCGACGCCGGGAAACACCACCCGGTCGGCTTCGCGAATCACGCTGGCATCGCTGGTGATCAGCACCTTGCCGGCACCGACATGCTCGAGGGCCTTGGCCACCGAGTGCAGGTTGCCCATGCCGTAATCGATAACCGCGACTGTCTGCATTACAGGACGCCCTTGGTCGAAGGCATCTGGCCGGCCATGCGCTCGTCCAGCTCCACGGCCATGCGCAGCGCGCGGCCGAAAGCCTTGAACACGGTTTCGATCTGGTGGTGGGTGTTGGTGCCACGCAGGTTGTCGATATGCAGGCTGACCAGCGCGTGGTTGACGAAGCCCTGGAAGAATTCCTGGAACAGGTCGACATCGAAGCCGCCAACGGTGGCGCGGGTGTACGGCACGTGCATCTGCAGGCCCGGGCGACCGGAGAAGTCGATCACCACGCGCGACAGCGCTTCGTCGAGCGGCACGTAGGCGTGGCCGTAGCGACGGATGCCCTTCTTGTCACCGATGGCTTTGGCGAAGGCCTGGCCGAGGGTGATACCGACGTCTTCCACGGTGTGGTGGTCGTCGATATGCAGGTCGCCCTTGCTTTCGATATCCAGGTCGATCAGCCCGTGCCGGGCGATCTGGTCCAGCATGTGTTCAAGGAAGGGAACCCCGATATCGAATCGGGCCTTTCCGGTGCCATCCAGGTTGATCGAGGCTTTGATCTGGGTTTCCAGAGTGTCGCGCTCGACGGACGCCTTACGTTCGGCCATCACCAGCTCCGCAAAATCATTGGGCGAAAAAGGCGAACATTATAGGCCTGACGGCGGCTAAACAGAAACACGCAGGACAATATCCTGACGGGCGCGAACCCCTATATCCGGGGCCATACCTGTCATGACAAGCAATATGAAACCTGTAGCCGCTGCCGAAGGCTGCGATCGGCCGGAACGGCCGTGGCGATCCTGAAATCGCTGAAGGTCCTGCGGACTTTATCGCAGCCTGCGGCAGCGGCTACACAGAGCCCCCTGTAGGAGCGAGCTTGCTCACTCCTACAGGAATGCTGCTTAGTGGAACAACACCGCCGTCTTCTGCAGGGTCACCCACACGCCCCACGCCAGCGGAATGCCCACCGCCAGCCACGCGGCGACGGCCAGCGGCACGCTGCCGGACGAGGCTTTCCACTCCAGCACGGTGCTGCTGTCGGTGCCCTTGTCATGGCCCAGCGCTTGTTCCGCGGCCAGTTCGGCGTCGGTCATGAAGTACTTGTCGGCCACCGGGCGCACCAGCAGGTTGCACAGGAAGCCCAGCACCAGCAGGCCGGCGAGGATGTACAGGGTGATGTCGTAGGCCGCGGCGCGCTCGACGCCGATGCTCAACTGGTACTCGCGCAGGTAGTTCACCAGCACCGGGCCGAGTACGCCCGCCGCGGCCCAGGCGGTCAGCAGGCGACCGTGGATCGCCCCCACCATCTGCGTGCCGAACAGGTCCGCCAGGTAGGCCGGGACCGTGGCGAAACCACCGCCGTACATCGACAGGATGATGCAGAACGCCGCCACGAACAGCGCGACGTTGCCCAGGTGCCCCAGGTTCGGGATCAGCGCGTACAGGGCAAAGCCCAGGGCGAAGAACACGAAGTAGGTGTTCTTGCGGCCCAGGTAGTCGGAGAACGACGCCCAGAAGAAACGACCGCCGATGTTGAACAGGCTCAGCAAGCCGGTGAAGCCCGCCGCGATGGCCGCGATCGAAGCCAGTTGCGTGGCGTCCAGCTGACCGAAGGCCAGGTCGTTGCCAAGCAACTTACCGGCGAAGACTTCCTGCAACAGCGGCGAAGCCATGCCGAGGATGCCGATACCGGCGGACACGTTCAGGCACAGCACCAGCCACACCAGGGCGAACTGCGGGGTTTTCCAGGCCACGTTCACATGCACGTGACGGTGGGTGATCATCGCGTTCGCGGTCTTTTTCGCCGGCGGGGTCCAGCCCTCGGGCTTCCAGCCGGTCGGCGGCACGCGGTACGACAGTGCGCCGCCGATCATGAACACGAAGTAGATCGCCGCCATCACCAGGAAGCTCTGCCACACGCCGACGCCGGTAGGCGAAGCGAAGTGGCTCATCAGCGCGGCCGCCAGCGGCGCACCGACCATTGCCCCGCCGCCGAAACCCATGATCGCCATGCCGGTCGCCATGCCGCGCTTGTCCGGGAACCACTTGATCAGGGTCGACACCGGCGAGATATAGCCCAGGCCCAGGCCGATACCGCCGATCACTCCGGAACCGAGCCACATCAGCCAGATCTGGTGGGTATAGATACCCAGCGCCGAGATCAGCAGGCCGCCGCACCAGCACAGCGCCGACACCACGCCGGCCTTGCGCGGGCCGGCATGTTCCAGCCAGCCGCCCCAGATCGCCGCGGAGCAGCCCAGGAAGATGAAGAACAGGGTGTAGATCCAGCCGAGCATGGAGATCGGCCAGTCGCACTGGGACGAAAAGACCTGCGCGATAAAGCTCATGTCCGGGGCGCAAGCCACCGGAGCGCTGACGCCCAGCGCCTTGGACAGCGGCAACCAGAACACCGAGAAGCCGTAGGCCATGCCGATGCACAGGTGGATGGCCAGGGCGGCCGGTGGAACCAGCCAACGGTTGAAACCGGGCTTGGCGATGATGCGTTCTTTGGACAAGAACGCTGGCTGGGCGGCAGCGGCGCCCGCCTCGGTGCTAGTGCTCATGAATGTTTCCCCCAATTATTGGAATTATTCGTCGGCCACTCTTCACCCATGACCTTTGCACGCAGACGTGGCCATTTTGTCGGGTGAAGCTCCATAGAGTGCGACTTTTCGTCGCAGAAGGGCAGAAGAACTGCGAGAGATTACCATTTGCCCGTGACAGAAAAATCAAACTGCTATCACCTTTTTCCGATTCATCTGTACCGAAAACCCGAAAAACCCATGATTGAGTCCGTGTAGGATCCAGCCTTTGCCTGCGCAGCGTCCTGTCCAACCCAACGCTTGATGCCCATCGCCGGCAAGCCTGGCGCCTCAACTGCAGACGGTTCCTGCCAACCCTGGGTCCTCCAGAGCGAACGGTGACCAGTCGTCAGGCCCGGGGCGTTATACTCCCCGGCTAAATTCGAATTCGACACTACAAGGACTCGCCCATGAAAGCGTTCGGCAAAATCCTGGGTCTGGTACTTCTGGGGCTGTTGCTGATCATCGTGGCTCTGGGTTTCGCCCTGACTCACCTGTTCGATCCCAACGACTACAAAGAAGAAATTCGCCAGATTGCCCGCGACAAGGCCCACATCGAGCTGACGCTCAATGGCGATATCGGCTGGAGCCTGTTCCCCTGGCTCGGCCTGGAACTGCACGAAGCCAGCGTCGCCACCCTGGCCAACCCGACCCAGCCGTTCGCCGACCTGCAGATGCTCGGCTTGTCGGTCCGCGTGCTGCCGCTGCTGCGCCGCGAAGTGCAGATGAGCGACGTACGCGTCGAAGGCCTGAACCTGCGCCTGAGCCGCAACAAGGAAGGTCACGGCAACTGGGAAGACATCGGCAAGGTCGCTCCCGCCGAGAAACAGGCGCAAACCCCGGCCACCAGTACCGGCAAGACCACGCCAACGACGACGGCCGCCGCGGAAAAACCGGCGCAGCCGATCCGCCTGGATATCGACAGCCTGACGGTGAACAACGCCCGGGTCGAATACAACGACGAACAGAGCGGCAAGCAGTTCACCGCCGAAAGCATCCAGTTGAGCACCGGGCCGGTCCACGAAGCGACCAATACCCCGGTCAAGCTCACCGCCTTCCTCGCCAGCACCCAGCCGGCCGTGCGCGTGCGTACCGAGCTCAATGGCGAACTGCGTTTCGACCGCGTCCTCAGGCGCTACCAGTTCGAAGACATGAAGCTCTCCGGCGAAGCCACCGGCGATCCGCTGCAAGGCAAGACCCTGACTTTCGCCGCCCAGGGCCAGCTGTTGCTGGACAAGGCCGCCAACGTCGCCGAATGGAATAGCCTGAAGCTCTCGCTCAACCAGCTGCGCGCCCTCGGCGAGCTCAAGGTCAACGACCTGGACAAGACCCCGCAGGTCAGCGGCGCAATCTCCATCGCCCAGTTCGACCTGGCCAAGTTCGTCGACAGCATCGGCCAGACCCTGCCGGCCATGGCCGAAGGCAGCCTGAGCAAGGTCGAACTGGTCAGCCGCCTGTCCGCCACGCCGAACAGCGTCGCCCTGGAAAACATCAACCTGAAGCTCGACGACAGCAGCTTCAGCGGCCGCCTGGCGGTCGAGGATTTCGCCAAGCAAGCGCTCCGCGCCCAGCTCAAGGCCGACACCTTCAATGTCGACCGCTACCTGCCGCCGAAATCCGCCGAGGCCAACAGCGCCGCCGTGGCGCGCAAGGCCGAAGTGCAAAGCAGCGAAGCCAGCGCCATCGCCGGGGCCGGCAACTCGCCGCTGCCGGATGCACCGACCAAGGGCGCCTGGAGCACCGAGCGCCTGCTGCCGGTGGAACGCCTGAGCAAGCTGGACGTGGACGCCGACCTGAGCTTCGGCCAGTTGACCCTGGACAAGCTGCCGATCCAGAACGCCACGCTCAAGGCCAGCGGCCAGGGCGGCCTGCTGAAACTCGAAGGCCTGCGCGGCGAGCTGTACAACGGCAGCTTCGACGCCAGCGGCAACCTCGACGTACGCCAGCCAACACCGCTGCTGAGCCTGCAGACCAAGATCAACCGAGTACCGGTGGAACGCATCCTGGAAAGCCAGGGGCAGAACCCGCCGGTCAAGGGCCTGGTCACGCTCAACAGCAACCTGAGCGGCAGCGGCAACAGCCAGAAAGCCCTGATCGACAGCCTCAACGGCAACGCCAGTTTCGTCATCAACAACGGCGTGCTGCTCAACGCCAACCTCGAACAGCAACTCTGCCAGGGCATCGCCACGCTGAACCGCAAGACCCTCAGCAGCGAGCCGCGGGGCAAGGACACGCCGTTCCAGGAACTCAAGGGCAGCCTGACCCTGCGCAACGGCGTGGCCAGCAACCCGGACCTGAAAGTGCGAATCCCCGGGATGAGCGTCAACGGCAATGGCGACATCGACCTGCGCGTGCTGGGCATGGACTACCGCGTCGGCATCGTCGTCGAAGGCGACCAGAGCGCCATGCCGGACCCGGCCTGCCAGGTCGGCGAACGCTTTGTCGGCATCGAGCTGCCGTTGCGTTGCCGCGGCCCGCTGGAGCTGGGCGCCAAGGCCTGCCGCCTGGACCGCGACGGCCTGGGCCAGGTCGCGGCCAAGCTGGCCGGCGACCGCCTCAGCGAAAAGCTCGACGAGAAACTCGGCGACAAGGTCAGCCCGGAACTGAAAAACGCGCTCAAGGGGCTGTTCAAGCGATGAGAGCCGAGCAGTTCGCCCCGGCGGTCCTGGACTGGTACGACCGTCACGGCCGCCATGACCTGCCCTGGCAGCAAGGAATCAACCCATATCGGGTGTGGGTCTCGGAAATCATGCTGCAGCAGACCCAGGTCAGCACCGTGCTCAACTATTTCGACCGCTTCATGGCCTCGCTGCCGACGGTCGAGGCCCTGGCCGCCGCGCCGGAAGACGAAGTGCTGCACCTGTGGACCGGCCTGGGCTACTACACCCGCGCGCGCAACCTGCAGAAGACCGCGAAAATCGTGGTCGCCGAGCATGGCGGCGAGTTTCCTCGCGACGTGGAAAAACTCACCGAACTGCCGGGCATCGGCCTGTCCACCGCCGGCGCCATTGCCAGCATCAGCATGGGCCTGCGCGCGCCGATCCTCGACGGTAACGTCAAGCGCGTGCTGGCACGCTTCACCGCGCAAGAGGGCTACCCGGGCGAACCCAAGGTGGCCAAGCAGCTGTGGGCCGCCGCCGAGCGTTTCACCCCGCAGGCCCGGGTAAACAACTACACCCAGGCGATGATGGACCTGGGCGCCACCCTCTGCACCCGGACCAAGCCCAGCTGCCTGCTGTGCCCGCTGGAGCGAGGCTGCGAGGCGCACATGCTGGGCCTGGAAACCCGCTACCCGATTCCCAAGCCGCGCAAGGAAGTGCCGCAGAAGCGCACCCTGATGCCGATGCTGGCCAACCGGGAAGGCGCCATCCTGCTCTACCGCCGCCCGTCCAGCGGCCTGTGGGGCGGTTTGTGGAGCCTGCCGGAACTGGACGACCTGACAGACCTGCAACACCTGGCCGCGCAGCATTCGCTGGAGCTGGGCCGGCAACACGAACTGCCAGGGCTGGTGCATACCTTCAGCCACTTCCAGCTGGCCATCGAGCCCTGGCTGATCCAGGTCGAAGAGTCGGCGTTGCACGTCGCCGAGGCCGACTGGCTCTGGTATAACCTCGCCACCCCGCCGCGCCTGGGCCTTGCCGCCCCGGTGAAAAAACTGCTCAAGCGCGCGGCCGACGTATTGAACGCAGGAGAATTGCAATGACCCGCACCGTAATGTGCCGCAAGTACAAGGAACAATTGCCGGGCCTGGAACGTCCGCCGTACCCGGGCGCCAAGGGCCAGGAAATTTTCGAGCATGTGTCGGCCAAGGCCTGGGCCGATTGGCAGAAACACCAGACCCTGCTGATCAACGAAAAGCGCCTGAACATGATGAACGCCGAAGACCGCAAATACCTGCAAGGCGAAATGGACAAGTTCTTCTCCGGCGAGGAATACGCCAAGGCCGACGGCTACGTGCCGCCGTCCGAATAATTGCCCTCGAATCGGGGTGGGAACGTAAGCGGCGGTAATAATTAAACTTTTTTTCAAAACCTGCTTGACGCCCCCCCGAAAAACCCGTTTAATGCGCCCCGTTGCCCAGATAGCTCAGTCGGTAGAGCAGGGGATTGAAAATCCCCGTGTCGGCGGTTCGATTCCGTCTCTGGGCACCAAATACCGAAACCCCTGAATCGCAAGATTCAGGGGTTTTTTATTGCCTGGGATTTACCGGCGCCGGTTTCAGCAGCGCCGCCCTCATTCAGTAACCGCCATTCCAATGCAGATTGAGGTCGCGGATACCCGCGACTTTCATGTCCACCGTGCCGCGCTCGGTGGTGCCGTTGCGGGTAGCCGCGACCTGGTATCGACCGGCCGGCAATTGCACGAAGACGATCGGTCCCACCTGGTCCAGGGCCAGGACCTGATGCCCCTGCGGGTTCTGGATCACCAGGTCGACATCCGCGGTGTACTGGTTTTCCGGTCCCGCGGAAAAGGTTATGTGCAGGTTGTAGCCCTTGGTCTGCAGAAGCGACCGCGACTCGTCCAGGCCGATGCCGCCTGCGACGTAGGCAATGCCATTCTGCTGTTGTGGCTCCAGCTGCACGCCTGCCGGGTCGATGGGTTCGTTGCTGAAGGTGGCGGCCGGCACGCCGAGCGACAGCAGTGCCGCGATCGCGCCTGTTCCGACATAGAAAAAAAACGACTTCATGATGAGCACTCCCGGGTTCTTCGCGAACCCCTGAATGGGACGCCACCATCACGTGTCCAGCCCCAGAGCGGTAGCGTCCGGGTCTCCCCTTTTCCTCTTGAATGGCTCAGTCAGGTTTCAGGCAAGCGATGCTCAAGCTGACGCCGGCGCAGGAGCAACACGCTCGCCGGCCGCGATTCCAGTGTACGCCCCGATGTCAGGCCGTTTAGACCGATTCGGCGTGGGGCCTTGAGCAAAAGCAGCTAATGGCCCCGTCGTTACCGGCGATTGCCAGCGCACGGATGCAGCGGTTATTAATGCCTGCATCCAAAAGCATCGACTCCCCCTTTCAGCCCGAAAAGGAATACGCGCGATGACGGTTCAGTCCCCGGCCGCGGCCCGGCCGGCAGCCCCCGCGGCGACCACCGGCACGGCTTTTCGCGAGCCCGCCGCCGACGGCTACATGCTGGGCGGCTTCACTTGGCGCCACGCCGAGCCGGACCCCGCGCGCCCGGTGGTGATCATCAATGCCGCCACGTCGGTACGCTGCCGGCACTACGCGCGGTTTGCCGACTACCTGTCCAGCCATGGTTTCGACGTCATCACCTACGACTACCGCGGCATCGGCGAGTCGCGGCCGGCCTCGATGCGCAGGCTCAAGGCCTCCTGGTCGGACTGGGGCTCCCTGGACTTCGAAGCCATGCTGCAACGCGCGCAGCGGGAATTTCCCGGCCAGCCCATCGACGTGGTCGGGCACAGCTTCGGCGGCTGCGCGGCGGGCCTCGGGGCGTCCGGACAGTTGATCCGCCGCGTGGTCACGGTGGGCGCGCAGTTCGCCTACTGGCGCGACTACGCACCAGCCAGCCGCTGGCGAATGCTGGGCAAATGGCACGTGCTGATGCCTCTGCTGACGGCGCTTTACGGCTACTTCCCCGGCAAGCGCCTGGGCTGGCTGGAAGACACCCCCGCCGGCGTAGTGCGCGACTGGGCCACACCCACCGCGCAGTATCAACGCCGCCCCAGCGGCCGCCGGTTGGCCCGTCGCGACCCAGCGTTGCCCTTCGCCCGGGTCGAGGCGCAGTTGCTGGCCATCAGCATCAGCGACGACCCGTACGGCACTGTGCCGGCCATCGAGCGCCTGCTCGATTACTTCAGCGCCAGCCAGCGCAGCCACCTGCGCATCGAGCCCGCGGACATCGGCGAGCAGGAGGTCGGGCACTTCGCGTTCTTCCGCAGCCAGTACCAGGCCCGGTTGTGGCCGATCGCCCTGGCCTGGCTGCAACACGCGGCGCTGCCGACGGATACCCCGGGCCGCCTGATCGACGGTAACCGTTGAACGTGCCAGCCGGCGCATTTACTGGCATCCTCTGCCGCCTGCAAGCCAGCCCCCACGCCCCGTCGACGGCTGGCACTCCTCTTTGCGCAACAAGGTACGACGCCCATGGCATCCGCGAACAAGCAACATAAAAGAGCCCAGCGGGCGAAAACCA
Organism: Pseudomonas chlororaphis; assembly: GCF_001921865.1. GTDB lineage: Bacteria > Pseudomonadota > Gammaproteobacteria > Pseudomonadales > Pseudomonadaceae > Aquipseudomonas > Aquipseudomonas chlororaphis_D. The sequence goes on along the minus strand of NZ_MSCT01000002.1, from coordinate 237,892 downwards.
AGGCCAAGCAGAACCGCGCCCAGCGCAATGCCGCGCCGGTAGAGCTGGATCCGAACGATGACCGCATCGACTTCGAGTCGGTGGACCTGACCGAGCTGTTCAAGAAGATGCTCGACGCCGCGAAGACCAGCCAGCAGGCGCTGTGCTCGGCGTTCCTGGAAGACCCGCTGCTGGAGATCGTCTACGAGCAGGAAGGCGAAGAAGGCGCCATGGACTTCATCCTCGCCGCGCTGATCGAGTACCGCCAATGGTCCACCGAAACCGACGAGGCCGGCGCCCTGGCCTGGATCGAAAGCCCGGAGTTCCAGGCCGACTACCTGGCGGCTTCGGAAGCGCTGATGAAGAAGTAGGGATCACCACCCTTACCTGCGCCCCCAAGAGCAGCGCCCGCTTCGCGGCCGTGCGCAGCCTGCGGCAGCGGCTACAGGGTGGCCGCATACCGCGCGATAGCGTTCTCCCCCGGACGATGTAGCCGCTGCCGAAGGCTGCGCAAGGTCCGCAGGACCTCCTGCGGTCTCAAAGGCGGCGCCCGCTTCGCGGTCGTACGCAGCCTTCGGCAGCGGCGACAGGGATGCGAGCACGCATGAAAAAGGCCGCTGTCATCGCTGACAGCGGCCTTTGTGCTTACCGGCAAACCCTCAAGCGCGGCTCAGCACGCCAGGCGCCTGCCGCTGCGCCTTGCGCCGGCGGGCCACCAGCAGGCCCGCAGCAACCACGACGAGGCTCAGGATACCCGTGGCAATGATCTCCATACGGTGGCCCTCCTGGAACAGCATGATGGTCAACACGCCGACGATGAACACGATCACCGCGTAGGTCAGGCCCGGGAACAGCCACATGCGAAAGGCGATCTGCTCGCCGGCCGCGGCGCGTTTCTGGCGCATGCGCAGCTGCGATACCGCAATCACCAGGTACACCAGCAAGGCGATGGCGCCGGAACTGGCCAGCAGGAACTCGAACACCGCGGCGGGCGCCACATAGTTGGCGAACACCGCGAGGAAGGCCGCGGCGGTGGACAGGATCACCGCCCAGTAAGGCGTGCCGCTGCCGTTGGTGCGCTTGGCCGCGGCCGGGGCGTCGCCGCGCTTGCCCAGGGAGAACAGCATGCGCGAGGCGGTATAGAGCGCCGAATTCAGGCAACTGGTCACCGCTACCAGCACCACCAGATCGACGATCAGCTTGGCGTTGGGGATGCCCATGCGGTCGAGCACGGTCTGGTAGGAGCCGACCTGCGCCAGGCTCGGGTCGTTCCACGGCACCAGCGACACGACGATAAAGATCGACACCAGGTAGAACAGGCCGATCCGCCAGATCACCGAGTTGGTGGCCTTGCTGATCTGCTGGCCGGGGTTCTTCGACTCGGCGGCGGCAATGGTGACGATCTCGGTGCCCATGAACGAGAACATGGTGGTCAACATGGCAGCCAGGACCGCGCCCATGCCGTTGGGCAGGAAGCCCTGGGTGTCGAACAGGTGCGATACGCCGCTGACATTGCTGGTCGGCAGCAGGCCAAAGATCGCCAGCAGGCCGAGCACCACGAAACCGATGATCGCCACGACCTTGATCAGGGCGAACCAGAACTCGAATTCGCCGTAGTTCTTCACGCTGAACAGGTTGGTCGCGGTCAGCAACAAGGTGATGACCAGGGTGAACACCCAGATCGCGATGTCGGGGAACCAAGCGTGCAGGATGGTCGCGGCGGCGTTGGCCTCCAGCGGAATCACCAGCACCCAGAACCACCAGTACAGCCAGCCGATGGTGAAGCCGGCCCAATGGCCGATGGCGCGGTCGGCATAAGTCGAGAAGGAACCGGTGTCCGGCGAGGCGACGGCCATTTCGGCCAGCATGCGCATCACCAGCACCACCAGGGTGCCCGCGGCCGCGTAGGCCAGCAGTACGGCGGGGCCGGCTTCGGCGATGGCGTGGCCGGAGCCGACGAACAGCCCGGCGCCGATGACCCCGGCGATCGACAGCATGGTGACGTGCCGCGGTTTGAGCCCCTGCTCGAGGTCGTTGGAAGTATGCGTACCGCTCATTGAAACTACCTTTGCGAAGAAAGCGAAAGCGTCCGCCCGGTCTGGCTGTTCTTTCTTGTAAAAAGAATCCAACGGGGCGTTCTTTATTTCTTACGCAAGATTTGCGCCAAAATGTTACAGACTCCCGACCGGCGTGGCTTGCGAAGTCGACCAGCGGATCGACGCAAACCCTTGAGATTAATGGCATTACGCCAGAGCGTTACCGCACCACCCATTTCTATAACGAACCAGCGCACCAGAAACACACATAAAAAGTGCGGCACGCACAATTAAAGGGCGGATCAGCAACCTTTGGCCGTTTTACCCTTCCAACACCCGGCCAAAGCTGGCACCATCGCGCCTTTTTTTACGCGACACCCGCCGGGAACTGGGTTCAAACGGGCGTTCGGTTGTTGATGGCGCGACAGTCTGCTGTGCTGATGCGACAACCTGCCACACGCCGTTCGCTTACCCCCCGTAGCGCTGTTGGCTGTCATTCGAACGCTATGCTAGGTTGGCGCCTCGCCAGGAAAGCCGCTACCAGCAGGAGCGCAATGAACTCATGAGGACCGCACATGGCTGAGGCCACGCCCGCGCTTGAAATCCGCAACTTGCACAAACGCTACGGCTCGCTGGAGGTACTCAAGGGTGTCTCGCTGACCGCACGCGACGGCGATGTGATCTCGATCCTCGGTTCCTCAGGTTCCGGCAAGTCCACGTTCCTGCGTTGCATCAACCTCCTGGAAAACCCGCATCAGGGCCAGATCCTGGTCGCTGGCGAAGAGCTCAAGCTCAAGGCCGCCAAGAACGGCGAACTGATCGCCGCCGACGGCAAGCAGATCAACCGCCTGCGCAGCGAAATCGGCTTCGTGTTCCAGAACTTCAACCTCTGGCCGCACATGAGCGTGCTCGACAACATCATCGAGGCGCCACGCCGGGTCCTCGGCCAGAGCAAGGCCGAAGCCATCGAAGTGGCCGAGGCGCTGCTGGCCAAGGTCGGTATCGCCGACAAGCGCCATGCCTACCCGGCCCAGCTGTCCGGCGGCCAACAACAGCGCGCCGCCATCGCCCGCACCCTGGCGATGCAGCCCAAGGTCATCCTGTTCGACGAGCCGACTTCGGCCCTGGACCCGGAAATGGTCCAGGAAGTCCTCAACGTGATCCGCGCCCTGGCTGAAGAAGGCCGGACCATGCTGCTGGTCACCCACGAAATGAGCTTTGCCCGTCAGGTCTCCAGCGAAGTGGTGTTCCTGCACCAGGGCCTGGTGGAAGAGCAAGGATCGCCACAGCAGGTGTTCGAAAACCCGCTTTCGGCGCGCTGCAAACAATTCATGTCCAGCAACCGCTAACGGAGCAACACGCATGCAGAGCTATAAGAAATTCCTCCTGGCCGCTGCCGCCACTCTGGTGTTCTCGGCCAATGCGATGGCCGCCGAAAAACTGAAGATGGGCATCGAAGCAGCCTACCCGCCGTTCAACAACAAGGACGCCAGCGGCCAGGTCGTGGGCTTCGACAAAGACATCGGCGACGCCCTGTGCGCCAAGATGAAAGTCGAATGCGAAGTGGTCACCTCCGACTGGGACGGCATCATTCCGGCCCTGAACGCCAAGAAGTTCGACTTCCTGATCTCCTCGATGTCGATCACCGACGAGCGCAAGCAGGCGGTGGACTTCACCGACCCGTACTACTCCAACAAGCTGCAGTTCATCGCACCTAAAGACAAGGCCGACTTCAAGACCGACAAGGCCTCCCTCAAGGGCAAGATCATCGGCGCGCAGCGTGCCACCCTGGCCGGCACCTGGCTGGAAGACAACCTGGGCGACGACATCACCGTCAAGCTCTACGACACCCAGGAAAACGCCTTCCTGGACCTGACTTCCGGCCGCCTGGACGCGATCCTGGCCGACAAGTACGTCAACTACGAATGGCTGAAAAGCGAAGCGGGCAAGCCTTACGAGTTCAAGGGCAACCCGGTTGAAGAAAGCGACAAGATCGGCATCGCCGTGCGCAAGAACGATCCGATCCGCGAGAAGCTCAACGCCGCCCTGAAAGAAATCGTGGCCGACGGCACCTACAAGAAGATCAACGACAAGTACTTCCCGTTCAGCATCTACTGATACTGACTGGCCTGCCCGGCGCCCTCCCCGAGGGCGCCGGTCCTTAGCAAAGCCTGCCGCGACTTGAATAACCATCCATGAATATCGATCTCCACGGATTTGGCCCGGCGCTCGCCGCCGGCGCGCTGATGACCGTCAAGCTGGCTCTCTCGGCGCTGTGCCTGGGGCTGGTGCTCGGCCTGCTCGGCGCCCTGGCCAAGACTTCCCCGTACAAGCCGCTGAAATGGCTTGGCGGCATTTATTCGACCCTGGTGCGCGGCGTTCCCGAGCTGCTCTGGGTACTGCTGATCTACTTCGGCACCGTCAACCTGATGCGCGCCCTGGGCGAGTTCTTCGGCAATCCCGATCTGGAACTCAATGCGTTCGCCGCCGGGGTCATCGCCCTCGGCCTGTGCTTCGGCGCCTACGCCACCGAAGTGTTCCGCGGCGCGATCCTCGCCATTCCCAAGGGCCATCGTGAGGCCGGCGTGGCCCTGGGCCTGTCGAAATGGCGGATCTTCACCAAGCTGATCATGCCGCAGATGTGGCGCATCGCCCTGCCGGGCCTGGGCAACCTGTTCATGATCCTGATGAAGGACACCGCGCTGGTGTCGGTGATCGGCCTGGAAGAGATCATGCGTCACTCGCAGATCGCCGTGACCGTGTCCAAGCAACCCTTCACCTTCTACATGGTGGCGGCCTTCATGTACCTGGGCCTGACCGTGCTGGCCATGACCGGCATGCATTTCCTGGAAAAACGCGCCGCTCGCGGCTTTGCGAGGAGCGCCTGATGAACTGGGAAGTGATCATCAAGTGGCTGCCCAAGCTGGCCCAGGGCGCCACGCTGACCCTGGAACTGGTGGCCATCGCGGTCATCGCCGGCCTGCTGCTGGCCATTCCGCTGGGCATCGCCCGCTCGTCGCGCCTGTGGTACGTGCGCGCCCTGCCCTACGCCTACATTTTCTTCTTCCGCGGTACGCCACTGCTGGTGCAGCTGTTCCTGGTCTATTACGGCCTGGCGCAATTCGACGCGGTGCGTAACAGCGCGATGTGGCCGTACCTGCGCGATCCGTTCTGGTGCGCCACCGCTACCATGACCCTGCACACCGCGGCCTATATCGCCGAGATCCTGCGCGGGGCGATCCAGGCCATCCCGCCGGGCGAGATCGAAGCGGCGCGGGCCCTGGGCATGTCCAGGCCCAAGGCGCTGTTCTATATCATCCTGCCGCGGGCCGCGCGCATCGGCCTGCCGGCCTACAGCAACGAAGTGATCCTGATGCTCAAGGCCAGCGCCCTGGCCAGCACCGTGACCCTGCTGGAACTCACCGGCATGGCCCGCACCATCATTGCCCGCACCTACCTGCCGGTGGAGATATTCTTCGCCGCCGGGGTGTTTTACCTGCTGATGTCCTACGTGCTGGTGCAAGGCTTCAAGCTGCTGGAGCGCTGGCTGCGCGTCGAGCAGTGCCAGGGCCGCTGATCCGTTCGCTCCTACCGGCGCACCGTTAACCTGTAGGAGCGAGCTTGCTCGCGATAGCGTCCGCCTAGACACCGCCTGGGATGGCCGCTACGCGGATCGCGAGCAAGCTCGCTCCTACAGTTGCCCCTCCTCCTGCCGAGCCTCCCTGCATGCCCGCCATCCTCCAAGGCCCCGAACTCCTCATCCGCTTCCAGGCCCTGGACCGCTTTCTGCTCGAGCATCAAGCGCTCTGGCGCCCGCGCCCCTTCACCGAGCGCCAGCTGCCGTGGGAAGCCCGGCACCCCGAGCTCGCCCAGTGGTTGCGCCAGCGCAGCCTGGACGACGCCGAGGCCAGCCATAACCACCCCGAACGGCTCGACGCCCCGGCGCCCTTTCCCGCCCTGGCCCAGACCGCCGCCGCGCTGGGCGCCGTGGCCGAGCTGCCGATGCACGAGGTGCCGGACGCCCGCCAGCGTCTCAACGTCGATGTGCCCGGGCGTAAATGGCAACAGATCGAAGCCTTCGCCGCCTGCCTGGATTTCACCCACGCACCCGACCACTGGCTGGACTGGTGCGCGGGCAAGGGCCACCTCGGCCGCCGCCTGCTGCAACCCGGGCAACAACTCACTTGCCTGGAATACGACCCAGCCCTGGTCGCCAGCGGCCAGCAATTGAGCGAACACCATCGGCTGCCGGTCGCCCACCTGCAGCAGGATGTACTCGCCGCCGATGCCGTTACCCGCCTGGACGCCGGGCACACCCCGGTGGCCCTGCACGCCTGCGGCGACCTGCATGTGCGCCTGATCCAACTGGCCAGCTCCGCGGGTTGCCGGCAAATGGCGATTGCCCCCTGCTGTTACAACCGCATCAGCGGTCCGGGTTATCAGCCGCTCTCAGGCCCGACCAAGGCCTCGGCGTTGCAACTGTCCCTCGACGACCTGGGGCTGCCCTTGAGCGAGACCGTCACCGCCGGCGCCCGGGTACGCCGCCAGCGCGACCGCTCCATGGCCCGACGCCTGGGGTTCGACCTGCTGCAACGCCAGCTGCGCGGCGTCGACGAATATCTGCCCACCCCGTCGCTGCCCGCCAGCTGGCTGGACAAACCCTTCGCCGACTACTGTCGCGACCTGGCCGCCCTCAAGCACTTATCCACAGTTGGCGCGCAGGACTGGCCGGCCCTGGAGGCCGCCGGCTGGCAGCGCCTGGCCCAGGTGCGCAACCTGGAACTGCTGCGCGGCCTGTTCCGCCGCCCCCTGGAGCTGTGGCTGGTACTCGATCGCGCGCTGTTTTTGCAGGAACAGGGCTACCGCGTACGACTGGGCCTGTTCTGCCCGGCGCCGCTCACCCCGCGCAATCTGCTGTTGCTGGCGGAGCGTGGATAAAAGTGGATCCATCATCCTATCCAGCCTGTGGATAACTCTGTTGATGAATTCCCGGTAAAGCCACTGAATGCACCTCTTGCAAGGCCAACCCTCTACTGGTCATTTTTTGTTCATAACAATAAATCAGCGGAAAAACAGCCAGTTGCGGCCTATTGAGAACGGATTCACAGAATCGCCCGTAACAACGGCGCAACAGCCGTCGATTGTGCATAAGCGTTAATACCAAAGGACATAACCGCCGAAAACCGGCACCGGGCAAGGCGCAAATTGCGCCTGCCGGCGGCGCTTGTTATACAGACGCAGGCGCCCGCGGCGCGTCCAGGGCCAGAACCTTTGTGACTGACGGGAAAAGACAGTGACGTTCATTTCTTATGCACAGAATTTCGAAGATATCCGCCTGTGGCGCGCGCTCAAGCAGGTCGAACACGGCTTCTACATCGACGTCGGCGCCAATCACCCCACCGCCGACTCGGTAACCCGCGCCTTCTACGACCGCGGCTGGAGCGGTATCAACGTCGAACCGGTGCCGGCCTACTACCAGGCCCTGTGCCAGCAGCGCCCCCGAGACACCAACCTGCAATGCGCCGCCGGCGACAACGCCCAGGCCCTGACCTTCTACGGCATCGCCGACACCGGCCTTTCCACCCTCGACCCGGCCCTGGCCAAACAGCATCAGGACGCCGGCATGCAGGTGCAAACCCAGACCGTCAGCTCGCGAACCCTGAGCGACATTTGCGCAAGCCATGTCGACGGTCCCATCCATTTCCTCAAGATCGACGTCGAAGGCCACGAAGAAACCGTGCTGCGCAGCATGGACTTCAGCCGTTGGCGCCCGTGGATCCTACTGATCGAAACCCCGTGGGAACGCAACCAGACCTGGGAAACCCTGGTCACCGACGCCGGCTACCACCCCGTGGTGTTCGACGGCATCAACACCTTCTACCTGGCCGAAGAACACCTGAACCTCAAGGGCGCCTTCGACCTGCCGCCCTGCAACCTCGACGAATTCCAGTTCAACCCCGACCACCGCTTTGTCGTCCCCCCCACCGAGCTGCAACAAGCCCTGATCGCCGAACGCCAACGCGCCGACCGCGCCGAAGCCGCCCTGCATGCCCTGCGCAACAGCCGCTCCTGGCGCGCCCTCGAAAAACTCAAGAAAGTGCTGGTCCGCGGCTAAGCCTTGGCACAAAGCAAAAATAGTCAGATTTCAGGGGTTTACAGAACCCCGCCAATCGCTATAATCGTCGCCCACACGCCGGTATAGCTCAGTTGGTAGAGCAACTGACTTGTAATCAGTAGGTCCCGGGTTCGACTCCTGGTGCCGGCACCATATAAATCAAGGGCTTGCAGCGATGCAGGCCCTTGTTTTTTGCCTCAGACGTAACAAGCGACGTAATAAGCGGCCTTTCACCAGGTTACGAGCACGCGCCGCTGAACGCCCCCCGCCTACGCGGTTCCCCCGTTTTATGTTGACCCATGGGGAAAAGGTAATTTTGGTAATTCATTTTTTGAAACGCTTTAAAAGCCTTTAAAATCAATTAGTTAGGTAAACTTATTAAAGGTAATAATAGGGTAATTTCTTAGTAATCAGATTACCTTTTACCTAGGTTAGATCCTTACCTTATAAAGTCCTTTAAAATCAGTGTCTTACGGAAAAATTACCTTTTCAATTACCCTAAATTACCTTCTCTGGTAATCGCTCAAAGCCACGTCGCACAAGGCTTACAGGCCCCTCCCGCTACCAAATTCCCAAAATTACCTTTTTCCCAGCCCTCATCTGGAAATGGCCATCTGACAGCCTGAAAAAACATGGCCGCAGACTCATCGGCTCCATTTTCGGAGAACGGATCTGGCTCGCTTACCAGGTAGAAAACGAGTGCAGTTGTGTGAAAGCACTGCGAGAGCCAAAATCGGGCTGCAGCCCTCAACTGACGGGCGTTGCAGCTGAATTGCCGTGGCTCGCTGACACAGCTCAGCTCCAGCCGAAACAGACCGATCGCAAAATGGAAAACTCGCTCAAACCGACGTTTTCCAGTTTTTCGCCCAGCAGAACCGGGGTCTGCAGCGATTGCCCGCCCAAGGCTATACAGAGCCCCGCTGTGCAACCGTGCTGCACTTCTCTTCCAAAATTTGCAAACCGTGAAATGAGCGATCGCCTGTGAAGCCCCACGGCCGGCCTGGGCTGCAGGGTCGCTTGCACTACTTTTGAATTTGCACAAAAAAAGGACGCAAGGCCCGTCGGCGGGAGGGGGATAAGTGTTTTTCCAGATGGTTTTCTTTAATAGAGACACTATTGACGCCACTGACACAAATGCGGGCGGGATCAGCTAAATCGGCATACTGCACACACGAAGTGTCGATATGCGTCTCAATCTATATAGCTTCGTGCAAATACGTGTGGATTCATGTTGATTCGTGTTGTGCCAACTGGGCGGGTTGAGCCAGAATGCCCCCTCAAGCGATGGACCGCCTTGGTATCCAGCGAGGGTCAAAGACCTTCCACCACTGCCGGTACGCTTCGCGTAACCAATGTGAGCTTTGAGCTTCAAACAGGCAGGAGAGACTGGGTGCTGAGTGACGCAGATAGCAGGCTTTCGGTTGTCATTTTTGAACTGATCAAAAAAGCAACGAACCAGCAAGTCGTTAGAGACTTCCTCAAGGAAAGGGGCGTCGCTACGTCTGGAAACTGGGACGAGTTGTACGAAAAGCGCATCCTGCCGGCCCTGAGGCAAAGTATTTTCACTGTTACCGATCTGCGCGCGCTTTTGCAGACGGTTGAAGAATATGGTCGCCAACACACTTTTTTATATCAATGCACTCCTGAACGAGCCCAGGGACTGATCAACCCAGTACGGGTGCGTGCAATTGCGCGCGAAGAAAACCTCGGCGCACTACTAGACACTCCACTGGACATTGATTTCCCAGACTCCCCCACAATAGTTGATATACGCGTATTTCACCCTGACCCTAATTTAATACCTGTAAGCTTAACGATAAAAATCATCGAAAAGCGCATAACTAAAGTTTTTGAATCAGAATCAATCGATCACGACGCAGGCACTATTACAAAAAAATATAATTTTACTGAAAAACGAGCGGTAAATATTGCAACCTTAAATCATGAAGGTTTGTTAGAACTTCGCATTGCCTCGCAGGACAACTCAACCAAGTACACTAACTTGGTAAGAGATATGTTAATGAGAATACGTAAATTTATACCGATCGATGGATTTGGTACAACGTCTCTGGGCGCGGCAAAGGACAAGATATTAAAAGATAGAGCCGCACTCGCTCATGAGTTTCGTTATAGCAACTCCACAGCTGTAAATGATCTTGGCGCAGTGCTGCAAATTTCTTCGTCGTCCCAAGACGACAACCTTTCGTCTGATAACGGCTCGATGGCAGCAATTGACAGCTTCTTGGCAGGCGACGGCCATGTGACGGGAGCAAACGTTTACGCTAAGATACCAGATACGGACCCGCAGCGTGAAATTCACCTGTTGTTGGGTGGTGATATTAACGAGTTCGCAGTCCCAGGTGCATGCTCCGCAGGAGACTATTCTTATGTACGCGGAAAAGTTATCTCCCTTAATACGTAGTTTTCCTCAAGATGCGGAAGCTCTACGTAGAATGGAGAAATTTCTGTGCGACTTCGAAGATCGGAGAGCTGATGACTTGCCGAGGATGCGACTCAATCCGTCACGAATGTTCGATATCTTACAGGCTGGCAGTAGCTCTCGCTTGTCGAGGGTAATTGCCATCCTGATTGAGGGGCAAGTTTTCCGCCGTCAGGTACTGGTGCGTTTCCCTTCAGGATCCGGCCTAACGTTTGCATCATATTCAGAGCTTCCACCTGTCGTTCGAGATCCTGTACAGGATATCGAGGTTCAAGTGACAGAAGACAATATTGAACCGTCTTATATTTTGGTGACCAATGAGGCCAGCTGAAGTATTTGAACGATTCAATTTAACTTGGAACGACACACTGCCGAACGCAAGAGTCAGACAAATTCAATTGATGAAAGAACAACTTCCGAAGGAGCACTGGGAGTTGGTCGATAGCATGCTCGATGCAAAGTTATCGGGAATTCAAGACAATCCTCAAGCTACTGTAGTTTTCCTGATTCATGGAATACAGACAGACGGCGCTTGGCACAAACTAGTAGAAAAAGAACTAAGTAGTTTGCCACATACCAACGTTGAAGGACTTGGTTACGATTTCGTTTCAGGTTTTCAGTTGGCATCCCCGGTTCGCAATACACCGATACAGAAAATAGCTCAATCTATTCGCGAAGCTAAGTCCTTGGAGCCTAATGCTCAGTTCATGGTTATCGCACATAGCTTTGGTAGTTATATTTTAAGTCGCATCCTGGCTACATCTACCGATATTAGCTTTAGAAGAATCATACTATGCGGCTGTATTGTCCCCACTAGTTACCCTTGGGGTCTATATACCAAGGAAATGGAAAAGCGCTCTATACTTAACGATGTAGGAACTCGCGACTTTTACCCGGTGCTCGCCACTTTCTCCAGCTTTGGTTACGGCAGTTCTGGCAGAAAAGGCTTTCAAGTTCCTCACATTAAAGATAGATACTTCGACTATGGCCACAGTGACTTTTTTGAACCAAAAAACAATCACATTGCACAATATTGGAAACCATTTATAGCTGACGGCAACATTGTAGAGTCCGACTGGGATCAGGAAAAGCCAAAGCTGACAAATACAATAAACATGTTGACCCATCCATGGATTGGACGTTCAATTTTTTATGCCGTAATTATTGGCACCCTAGCCGCATATTACGTCTGGTAAATTCCTATTCAATTACAGAGTTACCCCTTTCAACTGTGTAGATAGAGTTGCCGCCTTCGCAGCATCTGCGGTGAACGCTGCAGCATTGCCCGGTGGTGGTGTTGGCCCATGGGTATGGCCTGCGAGCTGAGTGTTCATCTCTTGCACCAGGTCGAGTAAGTCGCCCAGGATCTGCAGCACATTGACCGACTCCGACCCCAACCAGGTCTTGGGCGCCAGCAGGCGCTGACTGACTGCCGCCACACTCCGGCGCAGGCCCTGGATCTGCTCCTGCATGTCGCCACCGATCACAGCGTTATGCTTCTGGCCCACCACCAAGTTGAGATCCCGGCCCGTCGCCTGGTGCAGATCGTCCACGGCCGCCAGGCTCGCGGATCCGCCCGACAGCAGCTTGAGTGCGCCCAGCGCCTCGATCGTCTTGATCCCACCCACCGACTCAGTCGAATGGTCGTCGATCGTCTGCGCGTGGTTCTGGTAACGCTCAGTGTTGCCCAGAGCTTCCACTTCGCGCTCGATCGCCTTGTCCTGGATCTTGCCATCGGTCTGGCGTAACCAGTTGCCGTCCGCATCGACGCGCTGCTGGCAGGCCTCGCTGTGCTGCCAGACCTGGTCGCCTTTCGGAACCCGGGGCATGCTTAGGCCGTGAGGGAGAATCGTCTGTATGTAGGGCTTGTGCGGTAGCCCGTAGGCGAAACACACCACCACCGCGGTGTTCTCCTCGGGGAAGGCATAGATGCCCATTTCCTCGCCGCCCGTAGGTAGCGGCAGCGGTACGCCGGCGAGGATTGGCAGCGACGTGTCGGGCTCGCCATCCGGCCCCAGGACCTGGATATCCACCGCGTAGCGCGGCCGGAAGTCGTCGCAGATCCCCGCGGCCGCCGGCGCATCGGCGACACCGACCACCCGGGCGAAGCGTGGCAGGTGGTAGCCGCCGGTCAGTTCCGGAAATTGCCGCTCTACGCTGCGGCGGATTGCGTCGTCCATTTGATCGCCATTTGACTGTGAACCAGCGTCACGTTTGTGATGCGCTCGCCCTGGTTGATTGTTGCACCTGGTCGCAACCCGGGAAGGGCCGCGACCATCGCGCTTTGATTACCCTGGTAGCCGTCGAACAGCTCGATCGGCAGTTGCAGCGGCGCCCGTGCGCCGAAGAAGCTATCCGCCCAACTGCCCACGAAGACTTCGCCGTCGCCCTGTTGCTGCCAGATGAAGTCGGGGATGTTGAACACCCGGGCCAGGCTGTCCATCGCCTGATAGCCGGCCGCCAGGCTGTAGAAAAACGGGGCCTTGACGCTTGCATAGGATCGTTCCGGAACACGAAAACAGAGCCCGGTCTGCTCGCTGATCTCGCCCAGGACCGCGCGCAGATCGACATGGCGCAGGTTCAGCGGCAGCGGGTTGCCCAGGATCGCGGCGACCTCCCGGCAGAACAGCACCTGCTGTACGCTGTTGGCGCCGGTGCAGCGTTCCACGTAGCCGATAAAGTGGCGCTGCAGGGTGCTTTCGTTGTACCCGATATCGAGCGTCACCAGCCCTTTGACCGGGCCGCTGGCCTGGATTGTGAACGTTGCCCGGCCGGGGTTTCTCAGGTCCAGACGTACCTCGTCCTTGACTAGGACATAAGGCTTACCGGCGACGGTCAACACCTTGTGCAGTTTCATGGCGAGCCCACCCCGCCGATATAGTCGTCCAGCTTTTTCAGGGTCTTCTCGAAGCCCGAAAGCTCCTGAGAACCGCCCGAGCCATCGGCACCGCCGCCGCTGCCGACGGCCGCACCCGGTCCCGATTGAGCCGTGACCTTGTTCCCTGGGCGCCGGCCCTCGACTTTCTCCGGGTTCGATACCTTTTCTGTGAGCGTGAACTGAATCCGCCAGGCGCTGAGCGTGTCGTCCTCGCGGGCGCTGACCCCTTCGGCGAACTGCACCTGGCGAATACCGAACGCGGCGGCGGTGTCGTTCACGACCCTATAGGTCTTGAGCTGCCCGCCGCCGGCAGTGGCCTCGGCCAGGCGCATCAGGTCGCTGAGCTGCGAGCGATCGACAAACGGAATCGTCAGCGAGACGGTCAGGGTCTTGGGCTTGAAGCCCTTGTGGGCCTTCTCGGTGTTGCTGGTCTGCCCTGACATGTCGTCGCTTTCAATACGCAGGTTGGCGGTGATTTTCAGGAACTTGCCCTGCACCTGTTCCCCATCGAGCAGCAGCGTCATAGGCCCACCAGTTCACGAACGAAGCTCAGGCCCTTTTCAGAGCCCACCAGCAGCGCGCCGGCACTCAATACCCATTCATGCCCGGGCGGCTCGCCTTCCAACAGCCCACGACGCAGCTCGGCCGCGTTCCCTGGGCCGATCAAACGGGCCCGCATGCTGCTGTCACTGCCGCCGCCGCTGAGCAGGGCTTTCAGGTCGTTCAACTGCTGGTCGCGGCCCTGCTGCTGTGTGGCCTTGCGGCTGGCCAGCGCGGCCAGATCGCCCATCGGTGACCCGTCGGCCGCGTAGCTCTCAAGCACAGCGAGCTGGCCGGCCATGGACTGCTGAGCGGCTTTCAACACGGTGCAGCGTTCCAGGGGCAGCGCCTGCCAGCGCGGCAGCGTGCCGGGCGTGGAGATCTCCCACTTTTCAGCCTCAAGCTTCGACAGGTGGCGCGCGCGGCGCTCAGTTCGCACCAGGTCCGGCATCGGTAGCAGCGCGTTGAAGCGCGCCAGGCTCGCGGCGAGCTGGTCGAAGCGCGTAGCCAGGAACAGCAGGCACAGGGCGTACTGTTCCTGGGCGGGCCGGCCGGGGTCGCTCGCGTCCACCAGCTTGTTGCCCAGTTGCTGCAGCAAGTTGGGCGCGGACAGAAAACGCTGGTAGCCGTGACCTTGGCCAACACCACTTTGGAAAGGTGTTACCACCAGGCAGGCCGGCGCCTCGCCCATCTGTTCGGACAGCGCGGCACGTCCAGCAGCGATCGCGCCCTGGGCGGCGTTACCCACGGGGCCGGGGTTGGTGCTGGCCAGGCCCTGCAGGCCGGCCAAGCGTAGGCCGGTGCTCGCCAGCTCGCTGCCGGCCAGATCCTGGGCGGCGGACAACTGCCCCATCCATTGCGTGGCCTGCTCGGGCCAGCGCATCGATACGGCTGGCCAGGTCATGCCGGCGGCGTCCATTCGATCGCCTGCATGGCCTTCAACTTCTTGCCTTTCAGGGCGGTGGCCAGCGCCTGTTTCAGGTCGTTGGCATGCTGCAGGGCCGCCTGCTGAAAACGCACCTGGTCTTGGCCGACTTCGCGCAGTTGCTGGGCGGTGTGCGGCCGGAATTCGCGCACCTGGTCAACGTCGGAACAGGCGTAATCGGAATCCAGGCCACTGATAATCAGGCTGGTCAGGTTGAGCTGGTCGTCCATCGCATTGCTGTAGTGATGTACCGCGCCTAGGGCGCGGGAGGTAAAACCGCCCTCGATGTACTGGCTGCACCCGCTGTTGATCGCCTGCAGCTTCTGCTTGTAGAGCGCATCCAGGATCGCCCCGATATCGTCCACCCACTCGCCGTTTTTCCAGACCTGGTCGGGCCCGGGCTGCTTGGTGGTGTACCCGCTGGGGATCGGCCCCACCCCGTTGAGCGTCTGCGGCTCGCCCGTGGTGGTGCTGTAGATAATCAGGCCGTTGAAGAAGTCCACCAGTTGCCACTGGCCGTCCGCCCAAAGGGCAGATTTATGTTCGGGAATGGCTGGCGGGGCTGTCTCGGTGCAACCGCCCGGGATCAGGAACACCCCGGGTTCTTGTGGCGACTCGGTGGCCTCTACAGTGCCGACATAGAGCCCTAGCTGATTGGTTTGATAGACGGTTTTCGTGTTCATGGTCGGGCTCAATACTTGATGCACATGAGGAAGGAAATGTTCATTGGGCGGGACTCATTGCCGCCGGAGGCATGCACAGTGATGGCATGGGCGTGGTCGCCCGCCGCTTGAATGCGGTTACCGGCCACATTGCTTACGCCGGCATAGTGCATAGCGGCGCCGATGCCTTGGCGATCCTCTGTAGTCGGTGTGTTGACGTAGTTGAACGCGTGGGAGTGGGAACCCGCTGTGCCACAGCTGGCGTCATGGGTGTGGCTCGCGTTTTGGCCTGGCTGAAATACGCCCAGGCCATGCCCGGGATCGAGGCCCCGGCCATCATCCCAACCCCGGACAAACAGCCCGCGAAGGTCGGGGATGTTGAACGTGCTGGAGCCGTCGCCAGCGCCGTAAAAGGTGCCGAGCACCGCGAACAGCCGCGGATAAGCCGTGCGGGATATTGCGGCGCCGTTCGCTGGCAGAAACCCTGCGGGCGCTGCGCTCATGGTAAAGGTGATGATTGTCCCGGCCGGGACAATGGCCTGCGGGTTGAGGTTGCCGGTGTGGTAGACCTCACGCGTCGGCGTCCATCCAGCTGGTGAGTTGCCCGCGTCGTTTTTAACCGACCTGATAAGCAGACTCGGTTCTGCTAAACCTTGTCGCATGCCGATCTGGCCGGCGTACGCGCTGCTGCCGTAGGGGATGTTGAGGAGGGACACGTATTCAGCAAAAGACGTCGAGCCGGTGCCGAAGTGGTGGAAGCCACCAGGCAGGCCGATAGTGTCGATGGCCGACGTGGGGGCGGAATTAGACCCCAGGCCATATTCCCCCTTCTGGATCGCGTCAGTGATGCCATACCCCCCTAACGTCGTGGCTTTGTCAGCCTTCGATGCGGGGGTGAAATTATGGGCGGTCCAGATTGGAAGCCCCGACCACTGCAGTACGCCGGCGGCGTCCATCGCCAGGTCGCCAGCAGTGATATCTCCCCAGTGAAAGAGGATACGCGGGGCGTAATCGAAATGGGTCTTGGTGCTGACGACCAGTTGCGCCTCGCGAATCACCATCGCGCCCTGGTTGTAATGCCGACCAGGTTCAGGGGCGTAGAGTTGCGGACGTTTGTTGGTCAGCCCGGTCGGGATGGCGTTGGTGATGCCGTAACCGTCCAGCGTCGAGGGCTTTCCGGTGGTGATTTTGCTCCAGTCCAGATTCGGGATATCAGCGGCAACGAGCGCCCCGCCAGCGGTCACCAGGCCTTTGGCGTTGATCGTGACTTTTGTGTACGTCCCTGCGGGCGCGCCGCTGTCTGCCAGGGTCAGGTTCAGGGTGACATCCTGGCTACCGTCGAAGCTGACATTCCCGGTACCGGCCCCGCTGATCGCAATCTTGCGGGCGGTGGCCAACTGCTTGGCCTTGCCCGCCGGTGTGGTGCCATCCACCAGGGCGGCGACATTGACCTGAACACCATGGACCGCTTTCGTCGTGGCCAGAATCGAGCTGCTGTTGCTCGATGCGTCGTCACTGATGGCGTTGGGAATGTTCCCCAGGTCCACGTCTTCCTTGGTGGTGGCCTGGGCGCGCAGCTCTGGATAGGTGCCGACGCGGGCGGCCAGGTGCTGCAGCAGCGGCCCCTTGATCGGCTCCATCGCCCGGCGATCGGTGATGGCGGCACTGGTCAGGTCGCCCAGGACAACGCAGTAATGCGAGACACCGGCGCTGTCCACGTAGTCGGCCTTGTTGGCCGCGAACACCACCTGCCAGCTCGCCACCACGTCGTTGGACTGGCGCTGTAGGGCAACATCGAGCCAGGCGGTGGTCGGTAGGCTCGTTGGGGTGATGTTCAGCGCCGCCGGCAGCAGTACCCGCACGCCCTCGATGTACGCCTGGCCAGGCTTGAGCCGATAGGCCTGCCCGACTTTCTCCAACTGCAGGCCGCTATCGAAGAAGCAGGCGCGGCCGTACACGTCCCGATTGCTCAGGCGCTCGCGCTCGTCTATGCCCTTGAGGCGAACAGTAAAGTCATGCTGCCAGGTGCTGGCATCGATGGTGATGCCGGTCAGCTGCTGGGCGCCGGTGAACTCGACCAGGATATTGCGCGTCACGTTGTTGCCCAGCTGCAGTGGCGGAATATTGCGCCGCTTCTGCTGCAGGGGCACGTAGGCCACGGCGAACAGCACGCCTTCAGCGCTTTCCAGGCCGAGCCAGTTCCAGTCGAAGTCGCCGATATCGCTGCCGAGCATCGAGCTGTAGACAACCTGGTTCGGGTTCACAAACCCGGAATTCCCGGCGGGGATCGTGTAGATGTGCACGATCTGGTTGGCCGGCGGCTTGGGCGCGGCCCGATCGATCGGCGATTGTGGATTCAGTCCTGGGACGTTGGCGTAGATGAAGCGCGCCACGTTCAAGACTTGTTGGGTGCCCTGTTTCTGAGCAATCAGGCTTTCGCCGGCAAGGGTAATACTGGCCACGCAGGCCTCCTACAAGCTGGCGACCAGCGTCTGCTGGTCGTCGTTGAAGTCCGCCGCGACGATGCGCAGCGTTACAGGGGTGATGGTCACGAAGTCATAGCGGCGGCAGGTGCGGCCGTATTGCTGAATCAATACCCGCAGCAGCTCGGGGTTTTCCGACAGCTGCGAGTCGGAGAGGCGCAGCAGCACCACGTCCCAATCCCGACCGTCCAGGCGTTCCTCGATCTCGACGTAGCCGACGCCGAGGCGGTGCAGGATGCGTTTCAGCCCTGCAGTGCTGCCGGCGTCCACGGCGTTGATGAAAGCGAACTTCACGCGCAGGCGGTAAAGGCTCTCGGGTTCGTCCTTGAAGCGGTTGATATCCCGTTGCCAGGCCAGCAGGTCGAGCACGGTCAAATGGCACGTCTCGGCGTCCATCTGCAGCAGTGGCCACTGCAGCCAGCCCTCGACCTTTTCCCACCAGGTCTGTGCGGCGGTCTTGAGCTTGGCCAGCTCGGGCCCGTCCAACCAAAACGGCAGTTTCAAGCGGATCATGCGGCGACCACCTGCAGGCTCTGGATACGTGGGATGGTCAGCTCTGAAACGATGTCGTCATTGTCGAAGTGCAGCGACTCGATGCTGGGGAACGTCTGGTGCAGTTCCTCGCCCAGGCGACTGAACGAAAAGCGCGACTGCGGGTAGGTCAGCGTCGGCTGGTAGTCGCTGGCGGTGCTCTCGCGGAATGCGGCGCGGATGAACAGGGCGATTTCTTCCTGCAGGCTCTCGCGCTTCTCCGCGGTCAGGTTGGGCCGTGGCCAGAAGGTCACACGCAGCGCGTGCAGCGTCTCCGGCATCACCATGACCAGCATGTCGTCGCCATGGCCATGGTTGCCGCCATCGCGCACGTGGGCGTTGATCTGCTCGAGGAACGTCGCGGCCGGCACGTCGGCATCGAACAGCACGTAGGCATTGGCACTGCCGGGGCCCCGGGGGGCGCCGTGCAGGAAGTACACGCCATCCGGCCGTACGCCAGGGAATGCCGAGATCATCGCCCGGTATACGGCGTCGGTGTGCCATTGGTTGACGGCCGAGAACTGGTTGCGGGTACGCAAGCGCAGTTGGTCGTCGGGCTCCGGATCCGCACCTGGTGCAGTCATCCAGCCGTCAGCGTTCACCACCTGGGCAATGCCGGGCACCGGCTCCGGCAGGATGGCGTAGTACCCGGGCGCCAGATTGTAGCCGCTGCCGACCTCTTGCGCTTGCACCGGCACGGAGAGTTGCAGCAAGCCGTCGTCAAACACCGCGTCTGCGGTGGTCACCAGCTGATAGATATGGCCGTTGATTGCGGCGGACTGCACCACCACACCGGCGGGCATCTCCAGGGCGCCGCCGGTGGTTTCGCGGGTGAACAGCAAGACGCCTTGGGTCTTGGTCGCGCCCTTGCGCTCGACGTTGACCGCCCAGGCCAGCATCTCCAGCCAGGCACCGCCGGCAGTCTTTACGAAAAAGTTGGGCAGTACGGTGTCGCTGATGAGATTAATCAGCCACATGACCGGCTTGGTCACCAGGGCGGTGACCACGCGCCAGAACGGCGAGTAGGCACCGGTGTTGCTCACCTTGCTGCCCTGGGCAGCTACCTCGGCCTCCCAGGTCTTGCGCAGGCCGTCCTCGGTGGTCGGAATGCCGGCATCGATCAGCGCCTGGCGAAAATCTACGTCACTCACAAAAACACCTCGACAGCGCCAAATTTCAGGGTCTTGGCGGTCACCAGGTACTGGCCCGGTTTGTCCTGGGTAATCCTGGCCGTCCCTGGCACCAGGCGTTCGTCAGCCTCCACCAGCAGCTCCAACTGCAGGATGCAGTCGGCTTGCCGGTTGCGGCTGCGCTCGGCGACCAGGGTCACCAGCAAACCGCTTTCGCGGATCATGTGGGCAATGTCCTGGGCGATGCTGGCCCGGTCCTCGATCAGCCGCGGCTGACGGGACGGGTCCAGCACCAGGTCGTTGCCCTCGATCAGCAGGTCTATGTACTCGCTCATCAGCCCACCGCCATGTCGATCATGTTTTCCAGCTCCAGCGGGGTCAGCGGTTTGCTGGTGTGGATCTCCACTTTTTCCACCTTGATTCCTCGGTTCTGGTTCTGGGTGTTGGTCTGAATGCTGTTCAACAATCCGCCCTGGGGCACAGCTGCAGGGCGCAACGGCGACAGGTTCGGGGCGGCCTGGGTCAGGCGTTCGCGGTTGCGCTCGACCTGGTCCACCGGCCCGGCCACCTCGACCTTCACCGGCGTTTGCGGCAGTGCGGCCAGGGTCTTGAGCGTGGCGCCGATCGGCTCAGGTTGTGCTGGCATCGAGGCCGGCACCTGGGCCAACGGCTGTACCACCGGCGGAACCAGCTTCAGCGCCGGCGCCGTTGGGGCAGCGGCGGTGCGCTCCACTGCCGGCGGCAACATCGCGTTGGCCATCGGTGTGACCAGGGGCACCGACGGCTGCACCTGCAGCAAGGATTTCGCCACAGGCTGCAGCGCCTCCTGGTTCATCGGCATGACGCCAACCGGGACGGCCTGGCCGGGGATCTCCGGCACGTCGGGCGGCTGCGGCAGGTCGCCAAACTGGGTTTCGATGTTCACGCCGGGGATCTTGTTCAGCATCTCGATCAGGCCATTAATGGCCTTCTGAAAGACCGAGACGATGCCGTCCCACGCAGCCCGGGCAAGGCCCGTCCAGCCGCCCATCGAGCTGAACCAGTCGCCCAGCGCCTGCACCTGGCCAGCGACCCACTGAAACGCCGCGGTCTTCATCAGCGCCGTGGTCAACTCGTCCCAATACGCCACGATCGCAATCACGGCCGCGACCAGGGCGACGATGGCGACAATCACCAGGCCGATCGGGTTGGCCAGCAGGGCCGCGTTCACCAGCCAGATAGCGCCCTGCCACAGCAGCATGGCCACGCGAACCAGACCCATGACGGTGTACATGAGAACCAGGCCCGTGACGAACGCAGTCACCATCACGGCGTGATAGAGGAACATCGCGATGCTGCGCCAGCCGGCCCAGGTGAACAGGTTCCAGGCGATGGTCGCGGCCATCCAAACCATCTTGCTGATGCCCACAACCAGGGTAAGCGCACTCATGGCGGCGACGATGCCCAGGACGGAAAGCACGGTGATACCGATCACGCGGGTGATGTTCGGGAACAACCGCGTCCAATACACCAGGGTTTTACCGATGCCGACCAGGCGATCCATCAGCGGCTGTAGGATCGGGATCAGGGCTTGCCCGAAGGCGATGCGCAGCGCTTGCACCGCGGCGCCGAACTGCTGCCACGGATCCACCATGGCCTTGGCCATCTTCTCGGCCTGCTCCAGGCCCCGGACCTTGCCCAATTGCTCAATGCCGTTCTTGAGCCGGCCGGTGTCCTGAGCGAGCGCGCCGATTACCTGGGCGCCTTCACCGCCGAAGGCTTCCATGAGCTTGGCGTTAGCCGCGGCGCCGCGCAGATCTCCGAACTTGCCCTGCAGCTTGGCCAGAATGTCCAGCATCGGCATGACTTTGCCATTGGTGTCGGTGAACTTCATCCCCAGCTTTTCGGATGCGTTCTCGATGTTCTCGAAGAACGCTTTGTAGCGGCCGCCGGCATCGCCGCCTTCCATGGTGCTGGACAGGCTACCGATCACAGCCATTTGTTCGGAAAGGTCGATGCCGGCGGCGGTAGCGATCGCGCCGGCCTCCTTGAAACCGTCTTTCATCTGCGCGCCACTGGTGCGGAACAGCCGCACGGCTAGGGCGGTTTGCCCGCCCAGCTTCTCGACCCATTGGCTTTTGCCCATGGCATCGGCCTGCTGTTTCTGCAGGTTGTACAGCGTGCCGACGTACTCGCTCATCACCTCCTTATCGGACTTGGTGGCCTTGGCCAGCACGCTGCTGGTGTTGGTAAAGGTGGCCAACTGCGAGCCGGCCAGACCCTTGATCGCGCCTTCGATCTTGTAGGCCGAGGCGACGAACTCCTGGGCGTTCTCGCCATAGGCGACCGAGAATTCCAGCGACTTGCTGTTGAGCGCGTCCAGCGCATCCTCGGCCACGCCGAGCGAACGGACTTCGCCCAGGGCGCGGTTCATCTCCAGCGCAGGCTCCAGCGACTCGCTGATGCCTTTGGCCGAACCAATCAAGCCGCCCAGGCCTAGCCCCATCTGCTTAATGTTGTTCTCGCCCTGTTCGGCCAGGTCGTTGAAGCCCTTGGTCACCTTGGCCAGCGGTGAACTGATCTTGTCAGTCAGGCTCAAGATGAAGTCCAAGCGGCTGGATGCTTTCGCGCTCATGGGGATCAGTTACCGTTGAATGCTCGTGATATGCCGTTGGCTATGGCGATCTCCATTCGCCGCCAGTGCTCGTCCTCCAGCCATTTGGCTGTGCCCAGGTTGTCAGGCGTGGGCGGTGCACCAGGTAGCCAGCGATCGGCCAGGGCCAGAAGTTGGCCCAGGCCGTCTTCGGTCAGTCGTTCGGCGTGGCCGAGCGCTTTTTTACGGTGACCTCAACAGTCGGGGCGTACTCCTCGACCAGGGCGCCGGCGATCTGCAGGACGGTCATCGGGTTGCCCAACAGCGGCTTGAGCTTGTCCTTCTGGGCAGCCACTACGGTGTTCATCAGCAGGTTGTTGCCTGGTGCTACCTTGTTGGCCGGGGTCAGGCTGTTGATGTACTTGGTCATTACGGCCGGATCCACGACAAAGTCGAAGTCGTCGTTGCCTACGGTCAGGGTGATTTCGGTGCGGTCGGTCATGGGTATTGCTCCTAATGGATGGAATGGAAGGTGTGAATCAGCGCCCGCAGGCACGGCGGGCATAGTCCTGCAGGACACGGACGTGGGCCTGCAGGCCGAGGATCATTTGCCGGCCGAGGGCGAGCTGGTCGCGGAGGGTGAAATAATCCGATCGAGCGTTTGCTGCGAGTTCGGCGGTTCCTGCATCAGCCAGGCCGCGGGCTCCGGAATCAGTAGTTGGGCTGGCTGGACAGGTGGCGTTGACGAACAGCCGCTGACTGCCAGCGTCAACAGCGCGCTGCAGCAGCTGGTTTTGATTGCGTTCATGGGTCAGCTCCTGGGTTCGTTGGCGATCGATGGCGTCACGCGCTGCGAGCAGTTCGCCGCTGACGCGAGCCGCCTCGCGCAGGCCGTCTCGCTCGTTTCGGGCTTGGTCACGTTCGAGGCGGGCGGTGTCGCGTTGCTCCTCGAGGAGGTCAAACCCGAACCAGGCCGCCAGGACGAGCAGTAGCGGAAACACCACTTCCCGAAGCATTACAGGCCCTCCTTGCACAGCCGCATCTCGTCCAGACGCCGGGCGTGCAAGCCAGGAACCAGCCGCTTGCGGCCCTGGGCATCAGTCACGAAAGCCCACACCGGCGTTTTTCCATCGGGTGCCCAGGCGATCGCCTTGCAGCCCTCGGCGATCTGCCCGGCGTTGATAAGACCCACAGCACGGCTCGCGCAGGTGCTAGGCACGCCGAAGTTATGCGCGTGGCTGCTCAGGGCATCGAAGGTGTTCTGGCTGATCCGTGGGTTGTCCAGGCAGTCCGCCAGGTCCAACTGGTCTTTTTCGACCACCATTTGCTCCACCTCGGCGCAGCGCTCAGGCGACCAGTAGTCGCTGACGATCACCGGATAAGGGCTGGTGTACTTGGTGATGCCCTTGCAGACGGTAGGCAGGCCCCGGGCCAGCTTGTCGGGATAGACGACGTTCTGGCCTTCGCCTTCCCACTTGCCCAGGAACGCCATCAGCGTGCTACTGCCCAGGACCAGGCCGATGGACCCGGCCAGGATCTTCTGACGCAGGCTCATCGCTTTCCCTTCCAGTCGCTCAGCATCTGGCGGTACTTGGGGGCCAGCAGAACGATCTGCAGCACCATGTACAGCGCAGTCAGCATGTAGGCGACCGCCGACCAATCGACGGCGCCTGTAGCGCCGGTGGCGGCCACGCCTATGGCTGGTGCGGCCTTGGCTACGGCGATTGCGGTGTCCTGGGCAGCTTGGTTTGCACTCATCGCTGTCCCCCTTTCTCGAAAGTGGATTGGCAGGGGACGCAGCGAGTCATTCCGCCCAAGGCGCGGCGCGCTGGGGGGATCTCGCAATCGCAGTCCTCGCAGTGGGTCAGGCTGGGGCCCGTCGAGCGTGCCCGGGCGAGCTGGACGGCGATCGCCTGGTCACGCTGTCGCTGTTCCAGGGCCTGGGCGCGGTCGAACGGGCAAACCATCAGCTCAGGCCCTCGATCTCGGTCGCATCCAGGTACGGCACGCCGTTGATGTGGATAAAGTCCGGACTTCCAACTTCAAACGGCACCTTGTGCTTGGACTTCTCCCCACCTTTGGAGTCGATGTTCAGCAGGCTGGAGATTTTCAGCTTGCAACCGAAGGCCTCTACGCGGACTTCGTCAGTCGGGGTCTTGGCAAAAAACAGCACGTCGAACAGATCCAGCTTGCGGAAGCTGCCGGCGCGGCCGGCGGCCTCGATCAGCAAATTGAAGTTGGTGGTATCCAGCTCCATCTCGCCACTGGCCGCCACGTCGCCGGCGACAAAGCCGTCAGGCACGCCCCGGGTCAGGGCCACGGCGCTGTTGTCCGTGATATCGAGAGTTGCGGTTTCAACGTGGACTTTCAGGTCGCCCAGGTTGATGTCGAAATTCATGCCGCCAATCTTGGCCATGGGGTTACTCCTGGTCGTCCTGGGAAAGGTCGAGTGCGATGTTCGCGGTAAGGTCTTTCGGGCAGTTCAGCGGCCGGATCTTGAGGAAGGCCTCAACCTTGGTTCGGCTCTTCCAGACCAGCACTAGGTCGCCGTCCTTGGGGGCCTCGATCTCGCCCGGGAAGACTTCGCCGGCGAACTTGGCGGCCTTCGACATGCGGCGCAGCGGTGCCATCAGGGCATTGGTGTTGACGGCCATGCTGTTGGGGCTGTTGTTCAGCCGGCGGTCACCGATACGGCGGATTAGCAGCGGGCGAATCTGGCGGGCGGCCTTGTCGGCCAGGCGCAGGTGCTCCAGCACCTGGAAGTCGCTACCGGCGGTGTCCAGCAGGTTGGCGTCGCCCCAGTAAACGCCTTCATAGTCCGGGTAGGTCTGCGAGACAGAGAAACGGGCCTTGTCCAACTCGGCACGAATGGCCGAGGGCAGCGGTACGCCGTCCTTGTCCTGGGGCACCGGCCCGAGGCCCAACAGCGGCCCGCTGGCCACGCGCATAGGGGTGTCAGCAATGCTCCAGGCGGCATTGGCCAGGCGCCCGGCCAGGACGCCCAGGTCGTTGCCGTGCAACTGGTTCACCAGCACGACTCGAGGGGCGGCGATGCCGGCAGGGATCGCTTTCTGCTCCACCAGGTACTCGTCCCAGGTCTGAACAGGATGCAGACCAGCGGAGGCGGCAACGACGAATGCGCGGCGTCCGTACTTGTTGTTCAGTGCCTCGGCGGCAGCGTGCATCGCCTCCAGCTCGGCGCCGGCGGTCACCGGCTTGGTGATGAAGATGCCTTCGACCGAAAAGCCTTGTTCCTGGGCGGTTTTCAGTGCGGCAGCCCATTCACCCTCGGGGCCGATCGGCGCGGCCAGGCACGCCCAGCGGTTGCCGCCATTGGCCCGGGCTGCAGTGATTTGGGTTTTCAGGTCGCTGGCTGGCAGGCCCAGCTCGCCATCCAGGTCGCTGTCGGTGTTCAGGGCCAGCAGCTTGCCGACGTTCTTAGCCGCGGGGCCGATGAAAAGGAAATAGCGCTCGATCTCCGTCACTTCGCCTTGGCCAAGATTGAGATTGTTTACGCTGACTTGTCCGAGTGCCATGTGGTGCCTCGTTAGCGGGGTGAGTTGAGGATTTGTTGCAGTACCTGGTTCACCAGCAGGCTGGTGTCTCGGTCGGTGCTGACCCCGAGAAACTGGCGTTTGGGCAGGGTGATTTCCCAGCTCTGCGCGCCGGCGGACTCGGCCTGTTGCTCGCCCAGGATGCGAATCAGCAAGCCGGCCTGGGCGTAGTTGACGTGCTCTTGAATCCACGCCACGGATGGCCTGGTGAGGCGCTTTTTCCCCGCCTGGCGGGTGCGAAAGCCCAACCGGCGCAGGCGTTTTGCCTGCTTTTCGGTGGAAGCCAGGCCGGGCGGCGTCTTGTTCCAGCGGCGCATCTGCGCGGCCGTGCGGCGCTCGCTGGCCCCGTTGTATTGCTGGGCAGCCACCCAGCTGGTCAGCCCGTTACGCCAGCCCAAGACGGCTTGATCGGGTGACACGCTGGTGACCTGCAGCAGCTTGCCCAGTCCGGCTTCCATCTTTTTCTTGCCCTTGCCGGTGCTTTTGCGAGGGGCAAAGGGCGAGCCGTCGAGGTTCCTCTGCTCGCGGATACGCTTGCGGCTCATGGTGCGCACGCGCTTGGACACGTTGTTGAGCAGCCGTCGGCGCAGTTGCGGCGGCAGACTGAGCAACGCCAGTTGCTCGCGAACGCCGAGCAGGCCCCGGGCGTCGAGGCCGATCGCGCTACGCGTCACGGCTGACCACCTCGCCTTCCTCGGCAATCCACAGGTCGAACGGGATCAGCGACCAGGTCTTGCCGAACGCCTCGATCTCGCCGTCCGGATCCTCGGCCAGGTATTGGGGCTCGACGAACTCCAGGACCAGGTCCACGTCGAACAGGTCGTTATCCAGGTCCAGCGGCTCGATGCTGAAAGCCGGGGCCGGCAGGCCGTGCTGGTCGCGGTCGGGGTCGTGGGTTTCCAGCCAGCTGCCTACTAGGGCCATCAGGCGCGGCGGCGAGCCGTTGAAGCGCTCCAGGCTGAACACGGCGCGATAGCGCATGTTGCTCATGTGCAGGCCGCGCTCGCTTTCACGCCATACCAGGTCAAGGTCCACCTGTTCGCTCCAACTGTCGAACTGGTCGGGCATCAGCTGCAGGCGGTCTTTCAGGAAGGCGCTCAGGTTCTTTAACTGGATCACAGCAGGGCCGCCGTGATGCGACTGCGGCCCTGTAGGGCGCGGACGGCCTGCTGGCTGAACTCCAGGAACTGCTCGGCGCGCTCAGGGGCTTCCTTGCCGGTGTTTTCCGCAACCTCGCGGCGGGTGACTGTGGCGAAGTCAGTCAGGACGGTGCCCTTTGCCCTGCAGTACACCGCGCGCTTGTACAGGTTCACCTGGTGCGAACGCTCGGGCAGTAAGAGCGGGTCAGCGGTGGCCACGTTGGTGACGCCCAGGGATTGCCAGTTGGCCATCAGGCGCTGCAGGTCGCCGTTCACGGCGTACATGGCCATGTTCAGGTGAGTGACCAGCAATTCAGTCAGAAGCTCGCCGGGCAGGCGGTAAGCCTTCTGGAACTCTGCCAGCGAGAGGTCCGGCCAGAAGCCGTTATTCTCGATGGTCTGGTCCACCACGGTGTTGGTTCTGCCTGAAAAACTCATGCTGGCCACTCGAAAAGGGCGGGGAGACTGTTTCTCGCAGGTCGGGCCATAAATGGTCGGCATACGTCCACAGTTCCCCGCTGGGGGGGTAGTCGGTTATTCGGAGGCCTGGGTGGCCTGTTGTTTTTTCAGCGCCTTGCGGCAGCGTTCAAGGCGGGTATCCACGCCAACCTTGGAATACAGCTCAGTGGCACGCTCAAAGTGCTGGATAGCGGTTTCCCACTGCTCGGCCTCCTGGGCGCGGATGCCAATCAACTTGTGGTACTTGGCCGGGATCTGCTCGGGCAGCTCCTTCCATTCGCCATCGACGCGGGGTAACAGGTCGGACAGGTACGGTTCCGGGCTGCGCTGGGCGTTGTACTCGGCCAGGGCCCACTCGATCACGGCGTCAGCAACAAACGTCGGGATATCGCGCTTGAAGCGCTCCGGCATTTCCTGACCCTGCGCCATGGCGAAGTCCGCCAGTTCCAGGCCGTCCACGAACTGCTCGGTGTCGAACAGCCAGACCATTACCTGCACCAGGACGCGGTTCGGCATCACCAGGCCCGACTCGATGTAGCGCTGGATAAAGTCCTGGTACTTGGGCAGCAGCTCGTCGCGCTTGAGTGCCTGTTTGCTGGCCAGGTTCTTGAGCGCGCTCAGGTGCTCCAGGTCCTGGTCCAGGGCGGCTTCCTGCAGCAGCAAATGCTTACGGGCATTTGCCGGGCTGCTCAGGGCTTCCGCCGGCGAGTACGCCGCCGGTGCTGCAGCAGCAGCGGCTACTGCAGCGGTGCCCAGGGCCAAGGTGCGGCGCTTGTGCGCCAAGGCCAGGCTCATGCCACCAGCTCCACGTTCTCGGTCAGCGCGATCTTTTCCAGCTGCTCGATCACGTAGCCTTCGTTGCGGCTGTTGTAGTCCTCGACGCGGGAGCGTTTCGGGTTCTCGATCGTCTGCTTACGCCAGCTGGTGTCCTGGTAGTAAATCGAAAGGTTGTCCCAACTGGTAACCAGCACCGCGTTGACCGGGAAGTTCGGCACGCTGAACGCCGGCAGACCGCCGTAGGTGGCAATGACCTGGGCGTTTTCGATGCGCTCCTTTTCGGTCGGTGTATCGCCTTGCTTCGTGTACAGCTTGGCCTTGTCAGAGGCGAGCAAGTCGGTGCCGATGATCGCGACCAGGTCGCCGTCTTCGCGCAGGATCTCGTCCACCATCTGCTTGGTGTCGTGTACCAGGGCATCGAGGTTGGCGTAGTCGCCGCCGGCGCCCAACTTGACCTTGCCGGAATCCTTCACGCCTTCCTTGAGCACCTGCTGCGGGGCCTGCTCGCGGAGTTGCTGCAGCCAACCTTTGTTCACGTCCTGCAGCTTGGGATTCGCTGCAAGGTCGGTCTGCACAGCCACTTGCTTGCCGTGGAAGCCGATAACGATCCGATCCTGCGCAATGCGCTTTTGCACGGCAGCGGAATAGCGCTCTTTGAAGTCTGGAAACTTCGCCCAGGCGTCAATTTTGGCGTACGGCAGGCCCACGTCCGACTGAGTATCAGCCAGCTCGTAGGTGGTGTTGTCCAACGCCGACGCGTCCTTTGCTTCGCGATCGGTGGTCTTGGTGTTGGTACGGCCAGTAACCGGGCCGTTCACGCCAATGAAGACCTTCTCACCCTTGATCTCGCTGACAGGGACGACGTTGATACGCTCCAGGAAGTCGGCCTTGGCGGTAATCGCGTCGTTCAGTTCCTGGGCGATAGTCGGCTCCACACTGAACATGCGGGTCGAGTTGTCGATGCCATATGCTTCGGCGATTGCTTCCTGCAGCTCGGCGTACTGTTTGGCGCCCCGGGCGCTTAGTGGCTGGGCCATGTCAGAGCACCCGCTTTTTGGTGGTGGTTACAGGGCCGGCGTTGCGTGGCAGTTGGCGGCCGGTGGCGGTGTTCTGCAGCACGGAGAATTGCTTCTGCAGGCTCGACAACGCAGACAGCACTGCAGCGTTGGAACCGCCCTTGCGACGGAACTCGCGCTCTTCTTCGGCCGTGGTGACGATCTCGTCTACGGCGGCGCTCACGTCATCGATCGGGGCCTGGTCGGGTTCTGGTGCATCTTCGGCGGCGGGCTCGATCACGGCCTGAATGCCGGCAGCGACGACCAGCAGCTGGGCCAGCAGGGCTTTTAAAGCCGTTGCGGTAGCTTCATCCATTGGGGGTTTGCTCTCTGGGGTGGTGGGGGTGTCGGTGGCGGGGGCTTCTACGAGGCCGAAGCGCTTGAACAAGCTGGTGAACATGGCGGCGAGCCGGCCGATTTCGCCCTGGGGCTGGTCATCACGGAACGAGCCGATGGCTACCGATGCGGCGTAAAAGGAGGTCTTGTTGGAGCGCTTCGAGAAGTACAGTTCCTGGGTGCCGACGCTGGCGGGTTCGTCGGTGACGCCCAGGCCGGTCAAGTACGCTTTGCCCGTGCCCCGGAAGTTCGGGGTGATTTCGATGCTGGTGAACAGCTTCTGGCCGCGGTCATTCAGGTACAGCAACTGGTCGTTGGGTTTCAGTTGGGCTTCCAGGGCCACTTCGCCAGGCTGCAGGTCGGCGCCTTCCTCGACCAGACGCACGGCGTAGACCGTGCCATGAGAGCCAGGCCAGCGTTCGTGGTCGCACCAGATAACTGCGGTGTAAAAACCAGGTTTGTAGGTCTCGGCAATATCGCGCAGGTCCTGGGCCAGAATCTCGCGACCATCGGCGGTCATGCCGCTGGTGGCGACACGTTTCCAGAACGAAACAAGGGAACGGGGCATAGGGGGTAACTGCGCTCAATCGGTTGAATGAGCCGCCACGATAGGGAGCCGTTCGGGTCCAAACAAACGGTTCCATTGCGCGTTCCTCCTAGATTCTAGATATAGGTGGATCGCGGAATTTAACCCCGCGTTTCCTACGTTTTCGCCGCATAGACTGCGGCCCATGTACTACTCGACCGAAGTTAAAGAAGCCGCCAAACGCCTGTTTCTGCGCCGCTGTAAGGCCAAGGAAATTCAGGCGCAGCTCAACCTGCCGAACATCCGGATCGTCTACTACTGGATCCGGCAAGGCGGCTGGGAAGACATGCTGTCGGATGAAGAGCCGCTGACCGCCGTAGGGCGGCGAATCACCCTGCTCCTGGACAAAACCACGGTACTGACCAAGGACGAGCTCAACGAGCTGGACCGGCTGACCACCGTTCGCGAACGGCTGTTGAAGCAAGCAGCCAAGCCGACACCGGCGGCGATCGGCGAATCCGCGGCCGAGCCCCAGGAACGCCGCCAAGGCTCGCGTAGCGAACGTTCCGGCCGGGGCGATGGCGGCGGCAAGAAGCGTGAGAAGAAGGCCAAGAACGACATATCCCGCCTGACCGAAGTGGATTTCTTAGAGAAATTTACCTCGACCATGTTCGGCTACCAGCAGGAGCTGCTGGCCGCGAAACAGAACCCGCTGACGGCACGGATCCGCAACATCTTAAAAAGTCGTCAGGTTGGGCTGACCTACTACTTCGCAGCCGAAGCTTTCATGGATGCGGTGTTGACGGGGGACAACCAGCTTTTTCTGTCAGCGAGCCGGGCACAATCGGAAGTGTTCCGCAGCTACATCATCAGCTTCGCCAGCAAATGGTTCGACATCGAGCTGACCGGCAACCCTATCGTCTTGAGTAAAGACGGCAAGCCCTGGGCAGAACTGCGCTTTCTGTCCACCAACGCCTCCACGGCGCAGAGCTACCACGGGCACCTGTACGTTGACGAATATTTCTGGATCCCCCGTTTCGACAAGATCCAGGGCGTGGCCAGCGGTATGGCTGCACATGAAAAGTGGCGGCAAACCTACTTCTCCACGCCGAGCGCTGTTACTCATGAGGCCTACCCCTTCTGGACTGGTGAGGAGTTCCGCAACAGCAAGCGCGGCAAGAAAGCTGGCGGCACCTGGCCCAGCGAGGCGGAGACTCACAAGGGCGCCCTGTGCCCTGATGGGCAGTGGCGCAAGATCATCACGGTCCTGGACGCCCAGGCCGGCGGCTGCAATCTGTTCAATATTGAGCGGCTACGTCTGGAGAACGACGAGGACCGTTTTGATCAGCTGTTCATGTGTAAATTCATCGACAGCACACAGAGCGCGTTCGGGCTGAAAGACCTGGAGCGCTGCTACTCCGACCTGACGTTGTGGGAGGACTACAAACCCGAGCTGGATCGACCTTTCGGCAACAGCCCCGTGTGGATCGGCTACGACCCAAGCCGCACCCGCGACGATGCCACCTGTGTGGTCATCGCACCGCCGCTCGAACCTGGGGCCAAGTTCCGGATCCTGGAGAAGCACAGTTGGCGGGGGCAGTCGTTCAAGTACCAGGCCGAGCAGGTCAAGACGCTCACAGAGCGTTTCAACGTCCAGCACATTGGTATCGACACCACCGGTATTGGCTATGGCGTGTTCGACCTGGTGCGCGACTTCTACCCGCGTGCGACCTCGATCCATTACAGCCTGGAAACCAAGAACACCTTGGTGCTCAAAGCCCAGGACACCATCCAGGGCAGCCGCATCGAGTGGGACGCCGGCTGGACCGACATCGCCCAGGCCTTCCTCACGATCAAGCGCGGCACGACCGGCAGCGGCCAAGTCACCTACAGCGCATCGCGTACCGACGCCACAGGCCACGCCGATATCGCCTGGGCAATCATGCATGCCCTGGCCCACGAACCCTTGAACACGAACAAGCGGCGCCGTAGCCGCTACCTCACGAGCGGAACCAATGCCCAAGCCACGACACAGAAAGCGCCAGGCCACCCAACAGGTGCGACAGCAACAGCCCATGCGGGCGTTTACGTTCGGGGAGCCGGAACAGGTGTTGTCCGGCAACATCGGCGAATATCTCGGGGTGTTTCCCAGCGACGACGGCGAGATCTACAAGCCGCCGGTGTCGCGGCCGGGCCTGGCCAAACTGCTGCGCGCCAACGCGCACCACGGAGCGATACCGAAGTTCAAGCGCAACCTGCTGTTGCGTGAGTTCATCCCCTCGGCCGGCTGCAGCACGCAGACCATGGGCCGGGCCAGCCTGGACTACATGGTGTTTGGCGAAGCCTACTTCTATCGCGTGCCCAATGCCTTCGGCCAGGTCCTGGAGCTGCAGCACACGCCGGCGATCAACATGCGGGTAAAGGTGGACGGTGGTTTCAGGATGCTGCTGCCCGACAACAAGTACCAGGACTTCGACCAGGACGAGATCGAGCACGTCCTGGACTACGACGTGGAACAGAACATCTACGGCGTGCCCGACTACCTGGGCGGTATGCAGGCGCTACTGCTCAACGAAGCCGCGACCCTCTTTCGCCGGCGCTACTACAGCAACGGCGCGCACGCTGGGTACATCTTCTACACCAACGACCCGGACCTGACCGAGGAAGACGAAGAGAACCTGCGCGCACAGATCAGCGCAAGCAAGGGCGTGGGCAACTTCCGCTCGATGTTCGTCAACATCCCCAACGGCAAAGAGAACGCCATTCAGATCATCCCTGTGGGGGATTTCCAGGCCAAGGACGAGTTGGAAAAGGTGAAGAACATCACCCGAAACGACGTGATTGCAGCATGGCGGATGAACCCGGCCCTGGCCGGCATCATCCCGGAGAACAGCGGCGGCTTCGGCGACATTGAAAAGATCGATCGGGTCTACACCAGCAACGAGATCCGGCCGATCTGTCAGCTGTTCGACCAGCTCAACGAGACATTGCGAGCGGACAGGCGAATCGCCTGGAGAGAAGTACCAACGACAGCAGAAGTAACCGAATAGCGCGCCCACAAAAGAGAAAATAACTGCATCTTTCTATATAATTATGGCAATTTACTGCGCCACTTGGAGAGATACATGCGAGTGACTTGTAAATGCGGGCACAAAGGCCGAATCGCATCCCGTGAGGTGCTATCGACAGACTTCGCGAAGCTTTATTGCCAATGCCTGGACGCCAAGTGCGGGCACACCTGGGTAGCCAATCTAACGTTTTCACACACGCTCAGCCCGTCAGCTCAGACCTTCGACAGGATGCTATTCGATCGTTTGATGGATATGCCCAGGGCACAGCAGCGTGAGTTGTTCGAAAAGCTCGGCTCGCAGGCCGTGGCGTAATACGCAAACCGCCGACTCGGAATTGTCGGCGATCGGTTACATGAAGGGATATCAGCTCCCGACAGATCCTTCTGGATTGATCGCTAACACTTCTGACAAGCGTCGTAGTTGAAGTTGCTCCTGCTCATTCAACAAGCGGTATAGCCGGATAAGACGACGTTCAGTTTCAGTCAGACCAAGCCATTCAAATTCCAGGATTCCAACGCAGACGCGTTCGTTGTTCGTACGATCCAACATGCTTACTACTCCATAAAGTGCATTGCTGAGTCGACGTTATCGGGGCGGAAACTGCCTTTAGAACGAGGGAGCGACGAATGTCGTACATGCTTTGCTACAAGTTAAGTCCGATGCCGGACAGCGTCGTCAGCCATTGCTTTCAAAAAACGGCGGATCGCTTCTTGGTCACCTGGCGTGATGCTTCTGTACTGCATGACGAGCAGGTTCTCAACCTGGTTCAACGAATCGACGGCCAGAGTAGTTCGTACGCCGGTGAGTATGTAGGGCACGTCAAAACCGAACTCGCGCGCGCATCTGCTCAGGTAAGAAGCCGTAGCGTCACTAGTTCCGGATTCCCAGTTCGCCTGTGTCCGTTTGGCGATACCGAGAGCTTCAGCAATCTGAAGTTGCGTCAGACCACATCGTTTCCGCTCCTCTTGCAGCCGAGAGCCGATTTCTTCAGAAAGGTGCACTTTTTTTCATCCTTACTATTTACAAGTGCACCTAAGTGCATCATTGTGCATCTCACACCACATGAAATTGCACGGATCTGCACTATGCCCAACTCAACCATCACCGAGCAAGCCCGCCAGAAAGCGCGTGAAGCGCTAGAAAAGCGGGGTCAATCAGCTAAAGATTTTGCTGTACAGCATGAATTGAACCCAAGCACCGTTTATGCCGTGCTGAGTGGCCAAAGCCATTGTCGTCGCGGGGAGGCACATCGCGCCGCCGTACTTCTTGGCATTAAAGACGGCGTAATAGAACAGTAATGGCACCGAGCCACAGGGAAAAGCAGAACATGAAAAGTTCAGTTCTAAAGACTCGGCGCCAGGTTGTTAGCGCAATTATCTGCGCCTACCCAGGTGGACGCGAATGTGCTGCTCCACGCCTCGGTTTGTCGCTAAAAAAATTCGACAATCATGCCTACGAAAACAACAACAGCCGCCCACTGACCGATGTTCAGATCCATCAGCTTGAGCTCGAGGCCGGAACAACCTTTTTGCCCGAGTATATCGCTGCGATGTACGGCGGAATGTTCGTCTCAGTTGTTGAGCCTGAAGCGTTGGACAACGTCGAGATGTACGCCCGCTGTGTAGAGGCAGCAGCCAAGAAGGGTACTGTCGACCAGATCATTGCAAAGGCGCTGGAAGATGGAACCATCAATGACGTTGAGGCGGAAGCGATCCTTCAAGCGGACACCTTGCATCTGGCCGCAAGGCACGCCGAAGTACTCGCCCTCATTCAACTGCACGCTTCGAAGTCGGAGAAAGCCAAATGACTGCCCTGCCTGCCGTGCAGGAATACCAGGACATGCTGCAGAGTGCCGCGCTGTCGTTTCTTGAGCGTCACCAGTCCGAACACCTGAGCGACGATCAGCGACTGTTCAGCCGGGCCGTACAACACCTGGTTGCCGACTACGACGTGCTGACGCAGGTCGCTGAAAAGATCGTCCATCTGGCCAACAGCGCCATGGTCGCCGTTCGTGATCGACAGCGCCTGAACATCCAGAGCAGCACGTCGACGCACACCGTAATAGTTGACCCTGTCACCGGCAGCCAATGGGCCGTGCCTGTCAGCCTCATCTATGAGCGAATCATCAACGCACCGGACATCGGGCGTTTTCGCTTAACCCACTCGTAACACCCACCCCAAACAAACGCCTGCCCCACATCCCGTGGGTTTGGGTGAGCTGCGCCCGAAATCGAGGTTTCAAGATGGGAAACACCGTAATTCTGACCACCCAGCTGCCACCTGCAGAAGCCGAAGCGCTTCTGGCTGCCATGCGTGAGCAGTACCGCTTGAGCCTCAACGACTACTGGTATGCGGATGAATTCCGGTATGTCCCGCAAGAAAAACGGCACAGCTCGATTCTCGAAAGAACCCCGGTAATGGCCGCTCAGAAACGCCTGATGGCAGCCCTATCCCTCAGCCTCAAAGCAGTGAAGTAACCATGAGAGACGACCTGCGTCACGACGTCCTACAACGCATCGAATCGGAGTTCGGCCTAAAACACCGTAAACCTACGAACTACATGCGTGGTGGCACCTGCCCCAAGTGCAACAAAAAAGAGCTGTACACCCGTTTCGATAGCCCATGGCAACTAATTTGTGGTCGTCAGGAAAAGTGCGGCCATACGCTGCATGTAAAGGAGATCTACGACGACCTGTTTGAGGACTGGAGCAAGCGTGCTCCCGCAACCGATAGCGCCCCCACAGCAACCGCTCGGGCATACCTCGAGTTTGCCCGGGGCTTCGACCTATCGCTGATCGCCGGCTGGTTTACCCAAGAAACGTTTTATTCCAGCCATGACCAGGCTGGCAGCGCGACCGTGCGTTTTGCCCTGGAGAAGGGCGGTTATTGGGAACGCCTGATCGATCGGCCAGCCCGTTTCGGGAAGATGAAAGCCCGCTTCAAACCAGGTGAAACCTATCGCGGCGTGTGGTGGTGCCCGCCGTGCGTCGACCTGCTCGAGGTCAAAGAGATCTGGATTGTTGAGGGGATCTTTGACGCGATCGCACTGGTACACAACGGCCTGTCAGCCGTGTCGGCAATGTCCTCGAACGCCTTCCCTGAGGAGTCGCTGAAAGCGCTGCTGCGCGACCGCACCGACAAGTTGCCGAAGCTCGTATGGGCGTTGGACAACGAACCAGGTGCGCATGCCTACACCCGCCGCTGGGTCCGCCAGGCGCGTGAAATGGGCTTCGTCTGCGAGGCAGCACAGATCCCGCAGCGCGACGGCCGCAAGGTCGACTGGAACGACCTACATCAACGCTGGGCCTTCATCGAGGGCGATGAAAAACGAGCTGCTCAGATCGCAACAGAGATCAAAAATATCCGCCACCAGGGCGCGCTGCTGATCGCTGAAAGCGCTGCCGAGAAAGCGCTACTGATGTACGACTGGAACAAGCGCGGCGAATTCCACCTGGGCTTCGGCAGCCGCCTCTATTGGTTCAAGTTGGACATGGAGAAGTACAACCGCGCCGTCCAAGACCTCGAGGACAGTGACCAGCATGACGACCAGCTGCTGAACCAAGCGCAGATGCGCGAAAAAGCGCTGCAGCAGTCCGGCAGCGTGGTGGAGATCGCCAACTGCTACCCGCAAGCCCTGTACTTCCAGCGGAACGAAGTCACCGACGAGTCCTGGTACTACCTGCGCGTGGACTTCCCCCATGACGCCGGCAGCGTCAAGAACACCTTCACCAGCGGCCAGCTCGCCGCCGCCAGCGAATTCAAAAAGCGACTGCTCGGAATGGCCGCTGGCGCCATGTACACCGGCAGCGGCCAGCAACTGGACAAGCTCATGAAAGACCAGCTCTACGGCATCAAAACCGTCTCCACCATCGACTACGTGGGCTACAGCAAGGAATACGAGTGCTACATCTACGGCGACGTGGCCATCAAGGATGGCAACGTTTACCCGGTGAACAGCGAGGACTATTTCGAGTTCGGGAAAATGCGCCTCAAGACCCTGCAGAAGGGCGTGCCGGTGCAAATGCAGCGCGATGCCAAAGGCTATGACGAGGAATGGTTGCGCCTGCTCTGGATCTGCTTTGGTACCCAGGGACTGGCCGCCTTGCTGTTCTTCTTTGGTTCGTTGTTCTGCGAGCAGATCCGTGCCCGCTACCAGTCGTTCCCGTTCCTCGAGGCCACTGGTGAAGCCGGCGCCGGCAAGACCACCTTGCTCAACCTGCTGTGGAAGCTGCTCGGCCGCGAAGGTTACGAAGGGTTCGATCCGATGAAGTCCACCAAGGCCGGCCGGTCGCGCTTGATGGGACAGGTGTCCGGAATGCCAGTTGTGTTCCTCGAGGCAGACCGCCATAGCGAAGATAAGGCGCACGCCAAAACCTTCGAGTGGGACGAGCTGAAAGACTTTTTCGGCGGCGGCACGCTGGCGACCAAGGGCGTCAAGACTGCCGGCAACGAAACCTACGAGCCGCCGTTTCGCGGCACGATCGCAATCAGCCAGAACGCCGCCGTGGTTGCCCACGAAGCGATCATGACGCGCATCGTAAAGCTGCACTTCATTCGCCCGACGGTTACCCCGGAAAGCCGCGCTGCAGCGGACAAGCTCAACGCCCTGGACGGGAAGACGCTAAGCCACTTCCTCCTGCAGGCGGTGCGCAAAGAGGCCGAGGTGATGGATCTGTTCAGCAAACGCTTTCCTGAACACGAAACCAAGCTGCGCCGGCTACACACGCATTGCTTCGCATGTGATACCCAGTTCAAGGGTGACGGTGCCTGCAACAAGTGCGGTAACGGATTGCGGGGCTACATCGGTGTCGAGCGGATCATCAAAAACCACGCTCAGCTGTTCGCCCTTCTGGACGCCATCCGCCTGGTCACCACCTTGACCGAGGTGCAAGTCAGCTCCACGCGCCGGCAGATCGTAGAAATGGCTCTCGAGCGGCAGAGCACTACCAATGCAGACCACAGTGCCGTGGCCGAGTTTTGGCAGGTTTATGACTACCTGGAATCGATCTACGACGAGCCCCTGGTCAACCACAGCAAGAACCCGGATGTCATCGCCATCAACCTCAACGAGTTCGCCGAGCGTGCTGCAGAGCATCGTCAGAAGCTGGCCGACGTCACCACGCTGAAAGACCTGCTTAAGGAATCCCGTAGCCACAAGTATCTCGACTACAAGGCCGTCGACAGCGCCGTGCGGTCCGCGCAAGCGCTCAAGAACCCCATGGTCACCCGTTGCCCCACCGTCAAATGCTGGATTTTCAAGGCCTGATCAGGAGGCAGATCGATGCACATCCAATTGATTGTTGAGCGGGAACGGGACAACGCGATCGAGGAGATCCGCCGGATCAACGCGGTAATGACCCAGCTGGGATACGAGGGCAGAACAGTGTTCGCTGAAGCCTATGGCTCTGACGGCCTGGTCCAGGTACTCGAGGTTCGTGCCAGCGGTGGCCAAAGGGAAATTCTGGTCATGGACTGCTCACGGGAACAGGTCCAGGCAGTCCTGGAGTGGCAGTCCTGCGACGACGAAGGGGAGTTGGACGATCTGGTAATTCACCTGGTGCGCAAGGCCTAAGCCAAGCCAATAGATCTCAGCAGTTTGCATTCAAACTTCTAATAACGATGCCCCGGCCGCAGCGCTAGACTGCCCGGGGTGCTCCAGCTTACAGAGGGCTAGCAATGAACTCCCGATCGGACAACGTCCTGGTATTCACCGACCTGCAGCGCATAACCGGCTACCAACGCCGGTCTGACGTCGAACGGTCACTGATCGACCAGGGCGTTCGCCTGTTCCGTGGCCGCACCGGGCCCTGGACAACGCTGGACCTTATCAACCAAGCCGCAGGCATGAAGCCAGCTGCAGCAGAACGATACGACGCCGACATCCTATGAGGAAAGCACGGAAGCGGAAGCATAATCCGCACATTCCCGCCCATATCGACCAGGCCACTCTCCCAGCGGCCGTTTACTTTGACCACCGAAAAGGTAGGGTCTGGTACACGCTGCACTATGACGAAACGGGAAAACAGCGCCGGCGCAACATTGCGCCGGCCGACGTTTCCTTGGCCGAACTGCACCAGATCATGGACGAGACCTCCAACGTCGACCGTGGAACGCTTCGCTACGTTTGTGGCCAGTTTCACGAGAGCGACCGTTACAAGAAGCTCAGCCCGAAAACCCATGACGACTATTGCTACTCGCGTGATGTGCTGCTGACCTTGCCCACAAAGCTGGGCAAGCCCCTGGGAGATCTGGCGGTGCGCAAGTTTACTTCTGCCCTGGTGCAACGCATCGTCGATCGACTAGCAGACGAAGGCACTCCATCCAAAGCCGCGCACGCCCTTCGCTACCTGCGCCGCGTGCTGCAATGGGGCCGCAACCGCGGCTTCCTGGAAGTGAACCCCGCCCTGGGCATTGAGGCCCCTGTCGAACGAAAACAACGCCGCCTGCCGAACCATCAAGTCATGGATACACTCATCGATCGAGCAATTGCCCGGGGCCTGCTGATACGCGGCGAAAAAGGCGGCTGCCCGGAGTATCTCGGCTACGTCATGGAGCTGGCCTATCTCTGCAGGCTACGCGGTATCGAAGTCGTTACCCTGACCGACGCAAACGAGCTGGAGAGCGGGATTCTGACCAACCGTCGAAAGGGCAGCCGGGACAACATTGTTCGCTGGACACCTCGACTGCGCAAAGCTTGGGATAACGCCAAGGCCTATCGCACCAAGGTCTGGGCCAAACGCAAAACCGCGATACCGATCGCACCATCACGACGAAACATCATCGTGGCCAGCCACGGTGGGCCGCTTCGCAAGTCCAGCCTGGACACGGCATGGCAGCGCTTCATCACCCTGGCTCTCGCCGACGAGATCATCACACCGGAGCAACGGTTCGCCCTTCACGATCTGAAACGACGTGGCATCACCGACACGGTTGGCACTCGGGCGGATAAACAGGAGGCCAGCGGCCACCGTGACCCGAAGATGATGGACGTCTACGACCACAGCATACCGACCGTTTCTCCTTCTGCAGACTGAGCAAATCGGACGTAACAAGCGACACAGGGCCCGCCATCTACGCGGGCCTTGGCGCATCTGGGCGTAATAAGAAATCACGTAACCCATTGATTTGTATACTTGAAGCACCTTCCTTGTAATCAGTAGGTCCCGGGTTCGACTCCTGGTGCCGGCACCATACAAGGTTCCATAGAAGGCTTTCAAAATCTCTGGAACCCCCGAAAAACCCGCCTTCTGGCGGGTTTTTTCGTTTTGGGGTTCCGTCAGATTCCGCCAAAATCTGTTGGAATCCGACCGTTTTAGGGATAGATATAGGGGTAAGGTCATTCGATAAAGGGAGGAGTACCCTTATGTCGCGCACCACTGCACCACTCTCCGATTCGGCTTGCCGCGCAGCCAAGCCCACCGACCGCGCCTACAAGCTTTTCGACGGCGACGGCCTCTACAACCCAATGGCCGTAAAGGCTGGCGTCTCAGGTATGTCAAACCTGATGGTCGTGAAGGACTGACTTCGTTCGGCAACTACCCCGTGGTCGGTCTCGCCGATGCGCGCCATAAGCGCCTGGAGGTCAAGCGGATGCTAGCGGAAGGCATCAATCCAATAGAGTCCAAACACCAAGCTAAGACGCAGGCCGCAATCCAAGGCCGAACCTTTGAAAGCGCGGCCCTGGACTGGCACAAAGCGATGTCTGCCAAATGGGCTCCGGGCCATGCCAAGACGGTCCTGAGCCGCCTCAAAACCCATGTCTTTCCACTGATCGGCGCTCGCTCTATTGTCGATTTGGACACCCATGACCTGATGCAACCTCTGGAAGCGATCCAGGAGCGCGGCACAATTGACGTAGCTTTAAGGGTACAAAACTACCTGCAAAGCATCATGCGTGAGGCGAAGCGTGCTCGACAGATCGCGGCAAACCCTGCCTCCGACCTTGAAGGTTTGATCAAAGCCCCGAGGGTTGTTCACCGCCCAGCGCTACCCTTATCGCGTCTGCCTGAATTGCTGAAGCGCATTGAGGGTTATAACGGCCGCGTACTTACCCGGCTGACGGCCATGCTCTCGCTGCATGTGTTTGTCCGCTCCAGTGAACTGCGCTTTGCCCGTTGGACCGAATTCGACCTCAAGCGCGGCACCTGGGAGATTCCCGACACCCGTCCCGCGTTGGACGGCGTCCCCTGTTCCACAAGGGGTACAAAAATGGCCGGGGATATCCATCTTGTACCCTTATCGCCGCAAGCCGTGGCCCTGCTTGAACAGATCCACGTCCTCACCGGTAAATTCGACCTGATGTTCGCAGGCGATACCAAGCCCTGGAAACCCATGTCTGAAAACACGTTGAACAGCGCGCTTCGAAAGATGGGTTACGACACCAAAACCGAAATCTGCGGGCATG
This sequence comes from Pseudomonas chlororaphis, assembly GCF_001921865.1. Classification (GTDB taxonomy): domain Bacteria; phylum Pseudomonadota; class Gammaproteobacteria; order Pseudomonadales; family Pseudomonadaceae; genus Aquipseudomonas; species Aquipseudomonas chlororaphis_D. Next base: position 196,280 of record NZ_MSCT01000002.1, on the reverse strand, counting down.
GGTTTCGGTCGATGGCCTGCAGCGCACTGATCGAGTCAGGATTGTGGTCGGAGACAGCCATTGAACGGCAGATGAGCCACAAGGAGCGAAATAACGTCCGCGCCGCTTACATCCACAAGGCCGAGTTCATCGAGGAGCGCAGGCTGATCATGAACTGGTGGAGCCGGTATCTGGAGGCCAACCGGCAGGAGCATGTCACTCCACACGAATTCGCGAACCAGACCGGAGCGAACGTCACTCGCCTAAAAGCAAAACGTGGCGCAACCGAGTAAGCGCTCGGTCTTTATATCTCAGTGATCCGCTTGTCCACGCGGGTCCATCCAAGCAGGGCTGCAAAGCCGCCCTGCTTGGATGGACCTCACTTAAAAAATCTAAAGCCCACGCAACTGTCTGTGGAAAACCACGGATTTCCACCGGTGGATAATTTCATCCACAGCCGCAGCACTCCCGAAAATTAGAGCCTTGACCCGAATTATCCACAGGCGTAGAAAAGATCGGGCAAAGCGCTGTCGTTGACAGCAACCCAGGTAGCCAGAACCTTTAAGGCTACGCCACATCGTGGTGGTTCTCCCAAAGTGCGATTAGCGTCCGACGGCTCGCACGGTCACAGCGATGTGATGGATGCCTGCTCTTACCAGTGTGCCCACTGCGGCAACTCATCCCCTTTCAAAGCTGCCCTGCAGCAACCTATCCGCTTGGCCATTCCCGTGCGCCAATCTGCGCCCGTCTCTTTCTCCCGGAAAGAGACGGGCGCTTCTACCACTGCTGCAGCCAAACTCGTACAAGGCTTTGTGGCATTCCCCCTCGTGACAATCAGCGTGACAAACACCGAAGCCACCAGCAACAGCGATGCAGATGATGGTGCCGCAACCCAAGGAATGGACTGCACCTGACTGACAGTCAGGCATGCCCCGGTCATCGCTTCACTGCCTTCACCCGACTCAGGATCTCGCGGCGCCGGTCTCGTCAGCCAGTGCAGCCTCCACCCGCCCACTTCCTCGGAAGTGTTCAGGAGGCCAGATCATGAGATGCCCAAGTTCCCGGTCGTAAGGAGCCGCCAGTCCCGCGTTAGTGGACAACCCTCACAGGTCGCAGGGGCCTTGATCCCTGATAACACTCAACATTCGTGGCGGGATGACGTGGGGAAGGTTTCAAAGGCTTTTGCGTCGAGAGGAGTTTGATCATGGCATTGGTAGGTAGACGGGATGGACGAAATTTTGGCTATGGCCGACAACTGAGTTATGCCGGGTCGCAGGCGCTACGTGATCTGTTTGGCGGCGGGCATTACGGCACGGTGAAGGCGCACGGTGATCGCTGGCAGGCGTTTGTGCGGTGGTGCCGGTCGGAGGATGGGCCGGGGTTTAACGATGCGCGGCAGATAAATCAGCAGATCTTATTGGACTATGCTGGACATCTGCAGCAGCAAGTTGAACATGGGGCTATAAACATCGCCACCGCACAAAACCGGTTGTCCAGCGTGAACCGAACGATGGCGGCGCTTCGCGGTGATCAATATGTGAAAGTGCCGAGTCCGAGCAAGGCGCTGAGGATACAGCGAACCAGTGTTCGCCGCTCGGTGCCGCAAGGCCAAGACCGCGAACATGTGAAACGGATAGTCGACGTACTCTGCGAACACCAGATACCACGCGCCGCCGCCATCGCTCAGCTGGCGCGAGCCACCGGCATGCGCTTACGCGAGGCCATTTTGGCCGACCTACCGCGTCTAAAACGTGAGGCCGAACACTACGGCAAGATCAACATCCAGGATGGCACCAAAGGGGGGCGCTCAGGTGCTTCGGCGCCACGCTGGATTACGGTAGATGATCATGTTCGTGAGGCACTGAGCTTTGCCGAACAGGTATCGCCCGACGGCAGCCGCAACTTGCTCGCGCCGAATGAACGCTACCTCGATTTCCATCAACGAATCGTTCGCCCTGCACGAGACATCCTCCATACGCACCACCTCAAAGGTTTCCACGAATTGCGGGCAGCTTATGCGTGCGGACGCTATGAGCAAATCACCCAGCATGCCGCCCCCATCAACAGTGGCCATTGCTACCAACTCGACCGACGCTTAGATCAGGATGCCCGAGTACAAATCAGTTATGAGCTGGGGCACAACCGTATCGTCGTGGTGGCCGCTTACGTTGGTGGTCGAGCATGAGCACGGGATTCGATATAGATCTGTTCCTGGCGGGCGTCCTGACCGGATCGCATACCACGCGCCAACGCCACCTACATCAGGCGAAGGCTATCCAAACAGCGATCGCTGAGCGCTAGCACCGAGACAATCCTTGGACGTGGCAAAGAAAGCATGTGCTATGGTTTTTGCGCATGAAGATACAACATCGAGCCGCTTCCACGCGTTATTACTATAAGCTGACTGCAGAGTTAATTACTGTGAGACTAAGTAAAAAATGGAGATTTGACTAATGAAAGAAACAACACGAGCTAGGGTCGCTGCAGTCGTCGGTGCTGCCGGAAATCAGAAAAGAATAAGCTCTATTTACGATTACTCGACTTCATGTCATAGGAATATTTCAGCTAGCATCTCAAATGGAAAAGTTGAAGGATATGACTACACAACATCTAGCTTCTTTTCTGGAAGTAGCAACAGCTCACTAGACTTCTATGACTACAACAATTCAAAACATGTAAACCTCAAAATGAACGGAAAAAAGTTTGATGGCTATGACTACGACACAAAAAAGTATTTTAGCGGAACCATAAACGGTAAAAACATTTCTCTGTACGATTACGACACTGGAAAATACTATAACTACAGTATTTAGATATTAAAAAATAATTGAAAGCACCACCAATTAAATATGCACTTGAATTTCATTAGCATTGCCTGACTTACCCAGATTGCTTTCCTAGGTAATATCAGGCACTGCTTTTCCGCATAGAAAGTTAATCTAAATTTTTTACGTTTTCATGGCCAAACCAAGCCCTCGCTTTTTCAATAACTGCTTCAGACGGCGAGTGATAAAATAAAGCCAAATTTGATTTTGCACGGGTACAGCATACATAGAGAATTTTTCGCGTCCGATTCACTACACTCTCTTTATCCACGCGATCAGTGAACAAATAATCAAAGTTATAGGAATTCCACCGACCGTTATTCAGAACAACTAGAACATCAGGAAACTCTCGACCTTTGGTTTTATGTTGAGTAGAGAACGGCGTAAATCCTTCAAGATATTCAAATAGTTTCTGAAATTGAGAAAATGGAAGCGCGGCCACTTGGCTATAAATATAACGTTTCGACTCCATAAATGATTGAAGGCGATCATCAATTCTAACAAGGCCGCTTTCATTTGCCTCATCGATGACTTGCTGTACTGTTTTATCATCGACTTTAGATAAATTTATAACCCTCTCCTTCAGTCTAACTTTATCATTCTTAGATTTGACGGCATGTTCAGTTACGCGAAGAAATTCATTAAAACTTCCATCTAAGTAAAGCTGGACATTTTTTTGTATTTTAAATAAATGTTTTATCAGGTCATCCCTGTTACCCCCACCACGCCCCAACTCACTTCGATCAGATTTCTGATCATCTATAAGCTGGTCTTTGTCAACATATAAAGAAGCCAGTTCACTATATGGAAAACCCAGTGCAGAGTCATATATGGCTTGGTGCTCTGCAATATATATCGCCATGCCGTCTGTGGGATCAACGTCTTTTAAGGCTTTACCAGTTTTCTTATACTTCAACTCGGCCAATACTTCTCCGAACGTTTTTCCCTCAGAGTTAAAAGCAGGCTCATTTTTCTTGATATAATTTTTGACCCTACGGACATACTCTAAAATCTTGTCGCCATCATAAATCCTCATCAGCTCACTAAACCCTGCTTTGGCAGCGATGAGATTATGAGTGAGATTGAGTTCCTTAGCACCTGATGGCTCGGAAAACTCCCAACCCAGGTATTCTTTTACAATATTAATATCATCATTCGAAGAGTATATAAATTGTATATGACCACTTTTTACACCCCCTTCAGCGGTCATATTTGGAGCATTTAAATCTTTAGAGGGAACTTGAAAAAGCCCATCATTCCTAAGCTTGTTTGCCAAATCGATTACATTTTGTGGATTTCTTCTATTTTCTTCTTTCTTTATCTCTCTAACCTGCCCAACCCCCTCCCCTTTGTAAGAATCTAAATCACCAATACCTTCGTCATAAATTGCCTGCATTGCATCGCCAAAAAAGCCAATAACATTTGGATCACCAACTCTAGTCAACTGCGTAAGAAGTATATCTACAACTTCCGCCTGAGTATCTTGATACTCATCCACCATAATATATGGATAACAATCTTTCAAAATCCGGCACAGCTTGTCGTATCGCTTAAACATTTCGTTAGCAAGGACAATAACTTCATCATGTGAAATTACCCCCTCCCTAAACTTGACGTATTCCTTATACCTTACATCCGCCTCAATTACATCTAATTTTTCCGACTCTCCATTGCCATCTAAAACTTTAAACCCTGATATTTCGTCATCATTAATCAGCGTTAACAAAACCTCCTTTAGTTCCACTTGAAAGTGCTTGATTACTCCCCAGAGAAAGTCATGAATCGTAGAAACGTGCAGATTTGGATGACTGGCTCTGCCCTCAATCTCCCGCACCGCCGCGTTGGTGTAGGTAATACACGCTACGCGTGCCAAGGGCTTGAGGGTAACCAAATTCGTTATAACCTCTACCAAAGAATAAGTTTTCCCACTCCCTGCACCGCCACTCAGTAAAAAACTCTTACCCTCACTGATAGTATCTAGAATTTTTTTCGTCTCTTCACTAACCTCCTCTAAGTTCTTCATTTGCGCAACCATTCCAAGCCCTCTTGGATATAGTGAGGAGTCTTCCAATTGGAGAAGTCTGATTTTTCATCAGGTATACTATTAAGCAGAACTTCAATCGCTAACGAAGGCTTTTTGCCAACTGCTTTCTCTGCAAACTCAAATGCATCGCACTCGCCATTTATATATTTGTTGAACCACTTAGGCGTTAGAGATGGAAACTTTTCAGAGTCAGTTCCAAGTAGTGCTTTGTTTATCGAAAAAAATGCATCTTCGAAGCTTCTTCCATGATAGCCGTCGTCTTTAGTCTGATATGCTAGAAAAATACTGCCATCGACATCGACCTTCCATTCGCCTCCGACTTTGGATAAAGCCTTACCTTCAACACTAAGTGAGGTAAAGTAGTCCAAATCTTCTCTAACCTTGCCGTGATAAAATATTAACGATCCATTTGCTGTATGGTCTGCCGCCGGGTCATCAGGACGACATTTTATAGTCTCTATTTTCTGAGTGCCTTTTTTGTATAGCTGGGGAGTAACTCCATCCTTTTCAAAAAGCAGTTCTTTAATCCCGCTATCGATATCGGTCAAAATTAAAGCTTTAATACCAATGAAATGGATAAACTTTTCAAAAATTTGAGCATGTGCTCCTACCTCCACGATTGAAATATTCTGTGAAAGCAGAGGTATAGCGCCAACATCAGGAACCTCTTGGTCAAATTTTCTCATCATTGCTGGTAGAAGAATCTTCTCAGTATCACCCTCAATAAGTATTGCTTTATCGGCAAAAAATAGCTCGGCGCGATTCAACGTAAGATACTGTTTAAGGAATTTGTAGTAGAGTTCAGCCTGGGCATTGTCATCCACATCATCGGACGAATACTCTGACTTGAGCGCCTTAAGATTTTTTGCATCCACACTGTTAGCAAGAGGAGACTTCCTCAAGTACTTGATATCGTCGAAATCACACTCTGCCACTATATGAGATGAGTGAGTGCTGATAATCGTTTGAAGATGAATCTCCACCCCATCCTCTCTCACCCGACTTTCTTTTAATAGGGACTTAATATTTTTTATAAAAGTATATTGCATCTGAGGATGTGTATGCGCTTCCGGCTCCTCAATAAAAAGTAAATTAATCGCAGCAGGATTTTCTTTACTAGATCTCCGAAAAGAACTCATCAACATTTCTATTTCAAAAATCATGCTGATTAGATTCATATAGCCAAGCCCATTAAAGTGCTCGGGAAGATCATGGGTGTCATGGGTATACATCACAGTTGTATTTCCATCCAACAGCTCTCGATGCTGCAGGGTGGATGCAATTTTAATATGCGTCTCGGACAATCTAGACCCGCCAAACTTTGCAACTTTTCCCAACAACCCAGAAAACATATCCTGATATATTTCGCTCAGCTCTTTATCCGTCGAGCGCAATTGTTTCTTAAAGCCCTCGACAGCCTCCTGCTGCTCTTGGTTCTCAGATGTCTTTTTGTATATGATTGCAGTCTGAGAAGAGAGGGTTTTATCATTGTCTTTATTCGTAACACTCCGCTTCGCACCGATAGACCTGAATGAAATAACATCAGCCAAACTAATGTTTTCTTTAGTCAAGTCTGTGAACACATCCGGATCACTATAGGAAAAGCTTTTTTTCCTGACTTGATCAAAATAAATATGCTGATTTTCCTTAAGAAACAAACTCGAATCGTTGTCATATTTTTCTTTTACAGCATTGTAATCATTCCGCATCGCCGTCAACTGAGAATAACTAACCAGATACTCAAACCCAAGCACAATATGATTATCATCAGGATCCAAGCTCATTATTAACTGGCTTACTGGCGACAAATTATCGACGTCATCGTACTCAACATATAACTTCAACGTTATACCCAAGGGGATATAGGCATTCTCCGGACCTATCGGATCAGCCCCGCTCACCAATTTGATTAAGGCTGCTTTTAAATCGACATTGAAATCGTCAAAAACTATTTTATGCTTCTCAGAAGAATTTATAAATTTCTCTAACGCAGAGAGAAGCGAAGTCTTTCCGCTATTATTTTTACCCAACACCAGAGAAAGATTGCTCTCAAGATCAAGAGAGAACTTCTTCAATAATCGAAAATTATTAACCTCGATCCTTACTACTTTCATGAACCTATCCTTGCATTAGAATAAATTGCACCGAAATTAGATATCAGACACATCTAGTCCCTGACATAAAACAACCAGTTGTCGATCAATAAAATTAGAGCTATCGGTGTGTAAGTTACTGAAATTATTTGGCTTAATCGCTTAAGCGGATCATTTGCATCCATGCTAACCAAGCCTCCCGCTACCAAGGGTTACATGACCCAGGGAGCTGGCCACTTGCCAGACAGTAGCTAAAGCTTGGTCTACCTGGCAAGTAGCTACCAAAGGCGCAGTTGGCATCGCACCCTGCAAATGAGAAAGATGTTGTAGATGTCAGGGTAAATTTAGAGATAGAAACTTCAGAAAATCTATAAATATTAAACAAAAACAACAAGTTAGTTTTATGTTCGACTCCTGGTGCCGCACCATACGCAGTAAGTCAAAGGCCAACCTTCGGGTTGGCCTTTGTCGTTTCCGGGGTTGGTAAAAACCCGGAACCAGTACGCCAAGCGCCCTCTCCGTTTTCAGATCCTCTCCAGTGCTACGCCTCCGGGCACCTTCGTGCCGTCGTCATTTTAAACGATCAGTTTTCTCGAACCTGCTGTTCAATATTTTCTCATATTCACAGAAACCAATTAGATCGATCATGTGCCACGACTCACGCAGACGCAGGGTGAAACGGTGGGATGGATAACGAATCTGGTTGCCTATTTAACAGGCCATCAATCAGCTCAAAACACACCTCAAGAGGAAGTACGCATGGCTAAGGTATTGGTTCTTTATCATTCGATGTACGGTCATATCGAGACTATGGCCCAGAGCGTGTCGGAAGGCGCGCGGAGCGTTCCCGGGGTCGAAGTGACGATCAAACGCGTACCAGAAACCATGGACCCGGAGGCCTTCAAGGCGGCCCATGGGAAAGTGGATCAGATCGCTCCGATTGCCACTCCAGGCGAGCTGGGCGACTACGACGCGATCATCCTCGGTACCCCGACCCGCTTCGGCAACATGTCCGGCCAGATGCGCAACTTCCTCGACCAGACGGGCGGGCTGTGGGCCAAGGGCGGCCTGGTTGGCAAACTTGCCAGCGTATTCACCTCGACAGGTACCGGTGGTGGCCAGGAGATGACCATTGCATCCACTTGGACCACCCTCGCCCACCACGGCATGATTATTGTGCCTATCGGCTACAGCTCGCCAGCCTTGTTCGATACGTCCAGCGTCGGCGGCGGCACGCCTTATGGCGCATCTACCATCGCCGGTGGTGACGGCTCTCGCCAACCTGATGCTCGTGAACTGGAGATCGCTCGTCATCAAGGCCAGTACGTGGCACAGCTGGCGGTCAAACTGAGCCAGTAGTGGCTGGGTAAATCGCCCGGCCTGCGCAGAGACAAGCGCCACAGGGTGCTCCATCTGCCAGCACCAGGCGCAAAGACCAAACCGAGCCCTCGCAGCGATGCGCGGGCTTGGTTGTTTCTGGGCCACTGTTCTCTGTCACGCTCAAGCCGTTCCGGTATACCTTTATCTCCTAGTGCCAGCACCGCCTGCTGCTTGTCGAGAGTCCTACATGCCAGCCTGATTACTTCAGCCATCCCATGTACTTTCCTAGTCCCCAAAGAATAAATAGCAGCACTCCCGCGAAAAGGGCTGCCATATACGAAAGCTTTATCATTCGGCGTAACGAACCTGGAAAATTTTGATGATCCTCAGCATCCAGATCCCCACCTTTCAGTGAGCGTTTGTAGAACGTCAGCATGCTGCCAACGCAAATCAGCACGAGGAAACGGGTAAATGGATCTTTCCCCATGAAAGAGAGCCGCAACTGGACACCCCTTGAATGGCTCAAGCTGCTGAGTATTTCGTTCATCCGAAAATAGGCGAAGTACAGTTGCGTTCCGATAAACAAAAACACCAAGGTGAAATTCGCAATCACAAAGATGAAAAAAACATCTTCAGCATCAAGCATCCCTATTCACTCCATTCATACACTTTCTCTCCCACTCCCTCTCCAAGGCTCTCGCCAACAGCACCACCGGCAACGGAGCCCAAACCTACCATGACCACGCCACACAGCAGGCCGCCAATACCAGTGGCACTGAGGGCAACACATGCAGCACCGCCTATCGGACCACCAACAGCGCCACCAGCAAGCCTGCCGGAAAATTTTCCGCCCTCGATAAACCTAACCTTGCGGCAGTCCTGTTCGCTGCCGATGCGACATACCTCTCGTACTTTCAGTGCCGAAGCAGATGCCCCAAGCCCAATCCCCACCCAGCCCCCGGCTTTGATGTATTTGCTGGCCTTGGCTACGCCCTCGATATGGGTCGTATAGCCCGGAATGCCCCCAGGTGCTCCAGCTTTGCTCCAGTGGTGAACCAGGCTACGACTGGAGATCCCCAGGGCGCTTTTCAGTTTTGGATGCTCTGGTATGCCTATACCTTTACGCACCAGCGGGCCCAGGCTGTTATCCAACTGAGACATCAAGCGCTTTCGCTCTATAAGAAACTCCGGGACCTGCAACCGACCGTGTTGCCGGAATGTTTGCTGGTGCAACTTTTCCAGTTGTTCCAGGGTGCTTTTCAAGTTATCCAAATGCTTGGAAAACATAACCTCGCCAATACCGATAGCCCCCGAGCCCTCAGTCAAGAACGACTCGATTTCCGCTCGATGACGGACCATAAAAGCGGCCTCATCATCACTCATCGCCCCAAGAGCGCTGTTCACCTTATCGGCTGCTTCCATTAGCAACGCTTCTTCTCGGGTGCACTGATGGTTCTTGGGATCACTCAAGACAATCAGTTGCCCCGGTTTCGCGTAGTTCGACAGTTGAGGATTCAGGGTGCGGAACTTGTCCAACACAGCGGCATTAGGCTGTTCGAACAGGAGTGCTTCAAGCTCTGAGCGGGCGATAACGCTTTGCACAATATGGAAGCCAGGCTCGGCCTCCTGGAGCGCTGTCGGCGCAGCTGACAATGGCTCAGCACTGGTCAACCCGGTCAGTCCTTGGGTAGGGATATCTCGAGTGAACTCACTCTTGTAAGAACCATCACTGATTGCCCGTGCCCAAGCATGTGTGGCTGCCTGCGCCATTGCGGCAAACTCAGGTGCGATGACCACACTACCTTCCTCGGCTGCCATCACCGTACTTTGAGTGGCGATCAACCGGTTGCTGCCAGGAGGACACCCGCATTGCACTGCGTGCCCGTGGGTCGCTACTGCAACGCCCTCAACGATAAAGCTTGGATTGCCTTCGGCGATAAACCCCATGCTGTTGCATTGAGGGCACCACACCGGATCGCTGATTCTCGCGGCCTGGCGATGCACCACAATCGTAGTCGTCGACCCTACGAGAACCCGACCTCCCGTAGTGCTCGGATCTCCCTCCCTGATCACAAAAGTCATGGCTATATCCTGCTAGCGGAATGAGCCTGGATGCTAACGACCGGGGTATCCAGAAGGATTTAAGACATTTCTCAAAACAACGGACGGGTCGCTTCAATAACCAATCATTCGTCATCACTAGTAACGCCTCTTTTCCGAAAAGCCGCCTGCCATGCTCAAATAGCCCCCGCTTTTGTTACCCGCCACATCCGATCCGGAGCCGTACATGAAAATCACCGCAACCCTGGCCTTGGCCCTGATACTGAATCTGCTGTCATTCCATGCCCTGGCAGATGCAGTGGGCGACGCCGAAGCCGGCGGCAAGTTGTTCAAGCGCATCTGCAGCGGCTGCCACAATATCGGGCCTTCGGTGCGCAGTTCTTTTGGGCCCCAGCTCAATGGCGTTATTGGGCGTACGGCGGGGAGCGTCGAGGACTATCAGTACTCCGATGCGATGAAGTCGTCCGGCGTCGTCTGGACCCGCGACAAGCTGGTGGCCTATCTCGAAGACCCGAAGGGTGTGGTGCCCGGCACGCGGATGATTTTCTGGGGGCTGAGCGATCAGGAGAAGATCGATAATCTGCTGGCTTATTTGCAGACTTTCCAGACGCAAAAACCCTGAGCGGCCAGCCCCATCCAACCCTGCAACAAGCGTCCCTAAACCTGCGATTTGTCACTTTGCTTTTCCCGCTGTTGCGGCGCACAAGACCCCACGTTAACCTCCCCTCCGTCGTTGCCAATTCAACGACCGGGCGTGAGAACCCGAACCAATCAAGGCGCAAGGCGCCCCCATACTGTTGCAGGCGCTTTTTTGTGCCCGCGAGAGTGCTTTATGGCGGCCGTGCGTAGGAGACCTTCGGGTCTACCGGTTGCCTTGATTGCCGGTTTCTCACCCTGCGTACGGCTGCCACCCCAACCCGTGAGAAGGTTCGTGGCAGCTTCATAAGTCAAGGAGCCAGACCATGTACGCAAGCAATCCAAAGGACCTAAAAACCCCAGGCCTCACCCCCTGCCCCTTCCACGCAGGTGAACCGTTGTTCCAGGTCAGCAGCGGTATCCCGATTCGCGACGCCTTGTCCCTCGCTTCCGATCTGCTGCATATCGCCAAGAAATTGGCTGAAGACGCTGCTATGGAGCGCAGCACTGATCGACATGCATGGGCCTCGCATTACCTACAAACGATGAGCAAGGCGCTGATCGATGATGTGGTGAAGGTGCTGGAGTAAGCAGCGGGTTTAGACGATGAGGGCTGCGGGAGTTTTCCGCAGCCCTTTAAAGCGCAGCTGCTACGCAGCCGTTCGCAGCCTGCGGCAGCGGCTACAGGGTAATGTCGCAACCTCAGACTTCACTGACCTCGAACACGAACGAAATCTTCCGGCTGCCGGCATTCCACACGTAGCGCAGGTGCTTGCCTTGTTTGGGGATCGATACCGCGGGCGGGCGGAAAGCGGCGATACATTCGTGGCCGTCGAGGCGCACGCTGTTGTACAGCAGGCCCCAGGATTGGGCGTCGCGCAATTCGCGGGCGAAGGCCTGGGCCGGGCCGTAGCGGCTGGGGTCGGGGTCGTGCAACTGCGGGTGGTCGGCACGGATATCGTGCAGGGGCTGGAGCACCCGATTGACGTAGGTACGCATGGTCAGTTCCAGGTCCGACTCGTGGGTCGCGGCGAGGAAACGCTCCTGGTGGTAGCAGGTTTCGGCGATGGCCGCGGCCTGGCTGCTGGCGGCGTAATAGACGCCGTAGCTGCCGTCGGTGAAGCGGCTGGCCTTGCCGATGTGGGTGAAGGCCGCCATCACCGGCGTGGAGCCTGGCCCGGCGATGCGATCTTGCGGCAGCACCCGCGACAGCTCGCCGGCCTGTTCGCGCAGCCGGTCGTTGGTCAGGGCTTCCAGGGCGTAGGCGGTCTGCAGGTCCTCGGGGTCGAGCACGTCCTCGAACAGGCTGATGGGCGGAAAGCAGCTGTTGACGATCCGATAGGCCCGCGGCCACGTCGGCAATACCTGTTGCGGCGCCATCAACCACGCACTCCGTCGAGATAGCGGCGCACGTCGGCGATGTCCACCACGCGGCCGGCGAGCATGTAGTCGAGCGCGGTCTGGCCGTTGAACGGCGCGGCCGTATTCGGGCTGCTGACCCACTGATAGGCGCGCTCGCGGCTGTTGCTGAAAATGATGCTCAGCGCCTTGTGGATACCCATCAGGTAAGAGATGCGCTCCAGGGTGTCGTGGGGCAGCCGCACATTGGCCGGCAGCTGTTTGTATTTGTAGAGCGTGGTGTTGCCGACCTTGCCCAGCAGGGTGCGCTGTTGCTCGGCGCTACAACCCCAGTGCTGCATGAGGCTGAAGAAGAATTTCAGCGCCACCCGGCTGGCTTCCGGGCTGTCCAGCGCATGGGGGGCGGCTTGGGCGGCGGACGAAACGGTCATGATCGAACCTCCGTGGATCAGTGAGCGATAACTTCAGCCTAGTACGGATACGAATAGATTTGTAGTTTTTATTCTCATATGAACTCGCGAAAACTTATCCACAAGCATAAAAAAGCCCCGAACCAGTCGGGGCTTTTTCTATTGCCGGCCGAGTATCAGGCCGCGATCAGGCGTTCATCAGAACACGTTGATCGGGTAGTCGACGAACACACGCAGTTCGTTGCCGCTGTCGTTGTAGCCGCTGGATTTCTGCGATACGCGCAGGATCGAGCTGCGTACTTTCACGCTCAGGTCCTTGGCCGGGCCGCTCTGGACCACGTACTTGAACTGGTTGAAGATCTCGCGCTCGGTGCCGCCAGTGGTGGTGTCGCCGGCACTGTTGGTCGAGGTGATGTTGTCACCGCGCACGTAGGCCAGGTTGTAGGTCAGGCCCGGCACGCCGAAGGCGCCGAAATCCAGACCGTAGCCCAGCTGCCAGCTGCGCTCGTCTTCGGCGTTGAAGTCGGACCAGTAGGAGTTGGCCAGCAGGATGGTGTTGCCACCGTCGCCAATGCGCCGCTGCTCTTTCTGGTAGCCGCCGTAGGCATAACCCAGGTTGCTGTCGCCGGTGCTGCGCTGGTGCGCCAGGGTGAACGAGTGCGCGCCCAGGGCGTAGGTGGCTGCCAGGCTCCAGATCTTGTTGTCCTGGCCGCCCGCGTCCTTGAGCTCGGCATAGGACTTGTCCAGCTTGGTGCGGTAGCCGTTGAAGTCGAAGGTCAGCGACTGATCGGTGGCCAGCGGGAACACGTAGTTCAGGTTCACATACTGCTTCTTCAGCACGTCTTCGACGTCGGAAGCGTACAGCGCGCCCTTGAACTGTTCGGTGAACTGGTAGCTACCGCCCAACACGTTGATCGACTTCAGGCCGCCACTGTCACGACCTTCGGCGCTCTTGCGCGATTCGGCGGTGAAGCGACCGGCGTTCAGCTCCAGGCCCTTGATCTCTTTGGAGGTGATCAAGGTACCGGTATAGCTTTCCGGCAGCAGGCGCGAGTTGTCGTAGTTCAGCACCGGCAGGGCCGGCATCTGGTCACCGTAGGTCAGCACGGTGTTGGATACACGGAACTTCACCGCGGCGCCGGCCTTGGCCAGGTCGCCCGCTGGCGACTTGTTGCCACCTTCGCTTGGCTTGAAGAAATCGATGCCCTGGCCGCCGCTGTGGCTGCCTTTGTCCAGGCGCAGCGCGTACAGGCCGAAGGCGTCGACGCCCACGCCCACGGTGCCTTGGGTGAAGCCCGACGAGAAGGTGCCGATGGCGGCCTGGCCCCATTCACGCTGATCGTGATTGCCGTCTTTCTTGTCGCGGCTGATGTAAGCATTGCGCAGCAGAATGTTCAGGCTGCTGTCTTCGACAAACCCCTTGGACTCAGCCTGGTCGTTAGCCATGGCTTGAGTAGCGCTCAGAATCCCCAGTGCGATCAGACCGATCCGCTTATTCAACATTTTATTTTCCTTATTACGGGTTGATGACGCGCTGTGGTGCTCCTTGGAAACGGCGCTTAAGCGCTCTTTTTTCAGGCCAGGACAAAAAGACCCGCCCACGAAGAATCGCGGCGGGCCTTTATTGATTTTTTTGTTATGGCCGTTGGCCACAGGCGTTGGCGCGAATCCTATCTGCGCCCCGAACAATGTGTCAATTTCAAGAATCGTCTGAAAATAGGCAAAAATCGTCTAAGACTCAGCGATCCTTGATGGCCAGTTGCACAGTGTGGCTGTCGACGAATTGCTCGAAGTGGGTGACCTTGCCTTCCTTCAAGGTCCACAAATGCGCCACGCGAGCGTTCAGCGGCTTGCCCGTGGCCTTATAGATGCCGGTGTAATTGCCGTAGGCGAACACCTTGTCGCCCTGGGCCACATAGTTCTCGACGGTGAAGGCAAACCCTTCCCACTCGGTGGCCAGGCGCTTGAACACGTTTTCCACCACCGCATCGAAACCGACGTAAGTGCCGGCGTAGGGAAAACCCGCCGCTTCGGTCCAACGCGCATCGGCGGCCAGGGCGGCGGCGGTGTTGCGGCCGTTTTCCTCGGAGGTGGCCCCTTCGTAGGTGCTTTTGATCAGTGCCAGGTTATCCATGGGTGACTCCGCAAAATTAAGTGGGGGGTGTTAAAGGGTGCAACCGCTCAGGCCGCAGGTCTGCAAGCCGGCCGCTGTCTCGGCCTCAGACGCGCCGAAAGCGTCTTGCAGCCAGGTGGCGAACGCTTGCGGCTTGCCCAGCCAGGGGCTGATGTCGATCAGCTGGAACTGGCCGTCCTGCTCCAGCACCAGGGTCGGGAAACCCTGGCCGCCGACCTGGGCCAACAGCGCCCGGCTGGCCTTGATGTGTTCGTTCAGACTGTTCGCCGCCGCATATTCGAAGGTTTCCTCGAACTCGCCGCGCTCGAAACCCAAGCCTTCGGCAAGCTCCAGCAACACCTCGACATCGGCAATGCGCCGCCCTTCGACGTAGTGCGCCGTCTGCAACCGCCCGAGCAGTTCCAGACCGCGCCCGTCGAGGGCCTGCGCCGCCAGTACCGCGGCAATCGGCGGGGCGGAATCGAAGAGCGCCGAATGGTCGCGCAACAGTCCTTCGAAATAGGCCTCGCCGAATGGCTGCCCGGTGTACTCGGCGATGCGCCGGTCATGGGGCATGACGTAGTCGCGCAGTTGCGGCGAAACCTGCTGGCAGTTGCGCCCGGTCATCATCCCGCCGCCGTGGGCCACCACCGGCAGCACGGCCCGGGCGGCCTGCACCAGCGGCTTGGCGCCGTAGCACCAGCCGCACAGGGGGTCGTAGATGTAATGAAGGGTCGCTGCCGACATGGAAGGCTCCAGGAATAAAAGGCCGATGGATTCGATGGCGGCAGACTATGCCGGCGGCCGCCGGCGAAAAACGCTGGAATGGCTTTTAGTCTGTTTCGCGAATCGGTCGAATCGACCCTGTATCAGCTTTGACACAAATTGAAACAATCAACCCAAGGAACTTTTAGCGAATCATTAACATAAGTAAATAGTAAGCATTACCATTCGCGCCGACTGATTCCCTAACCCTTCAGGATGCGCTTTTAATGCCTGCCCCCTTCCGCCTGACTCCCCTTACCCTCGGTTTTTGCGCCTCGCTCACCGCCGGCTTGAGCTTCGCCGCCCCGACTACGCTACCGGCCACTGCGATCAGCGCAGAAGCCGACGCCGACGATCCGCGGGTCAAGGAAGTCAGCACCGCGACCCGCACCGCCACGCCCGTGCGCTACGTACCGCAAGCCATCGACTCGCTGAAGACCAGCAATGTGCTGGACTACGGCACCAACGATCTGGGCCAGGCCCTGAGCGGTATTCCCAACGTCAGCAGCGGCGCCGATACGCGCTTCGACAGCCTGCGCATCCGCGGTTTCGACGCCAGCAACGATTTCTACCTCGACGGCGTTCGCGACGACAGCCAGTACGTGCGCGACCTGCACAATATCGAGCGCATCGAGGTCCTCAAGGGCCCGGCGGCGGTGCTCTACGGCCGTGGCAGCCAGGGCGGGATCATCAACCGGGTGAGCAAGTTGCCGCAGTTCGGGCGACGCTCCACGGTCGAGGTCCAGGGTGGCAGCGAAGACCTGCGCAGCCTGTATGCCGACCTCAGCGCCGACCCCAGCGAGAACATCAGCCTGCGCCTGAACATGGGCAACCAGGACAACAACAGCTTCCGCGACGGCGTCAGCGGCAACCGTCAGTTGTTCGCGCCGTCCATGAGCTGGCAGCTGACGCCAGACCTCAACTGGCTGGTGCAGTACGAATACAGCCGCTACAACCGCACACCGGACCGTGGTATTCCCGGGGTCGACGGGCGCCCGGCGGACGTGAGCCGCGACACCACTTACGGCGACAAGCGCGACTACATCGACGACAAGTCCCAGTCCCTGCGCTCCAAGCTGAGCTACGAGCTGAACGACAACTGGCAACTGCGCCACACCCTCAGCGTGTTCAAGCTCAACAGCGATTTCGACAACACCTACCTGACCGGCTACAACCCGCTTACCAAACAGGTGAATCGCCAGCGCTGGCAGCAGGACCTGAACACCCGCAACATCTATAACAACCTCGAAGTCGAAGGCACTTTCGATACCTTCGGCCTCGAACACCGGGTGCTGACGGGCGTCGAGCTGGGCAGCCAGCGCCGCGATCCGAAGCTCTACACCACAGCGGCGATCAACGCCGGTGGCCAGGCCGTGCCCGCCCTGGACCTGTTCAACCCGGATAAAAACATGCGCCACACCGGAAAGATGGTGGCGTCCAGTTACAACCACAGCGAGGTGGAAAGCCGCGCCGTCTATGTCCAGGACCAACTGCGCCTGAACGATCAGTGGCAAGTGCTCGCCGGCCTGCGCTACGACAATTTCAACGTCGAGACCCACAACAAGATCCTGGATCGCAAGGACGACCGCGACAGCCACAGCACCAGCCCGCGCCTGGGCGTGGTCTGGACCCCGCTGGAAAACCACTCCTTCTACGCCTCCTGGAGCAAGAGCTTCTCCCCGGTCGGCGGAGGCCTGATCGGCATCACCCCGAACGCCAACGGCAACACCAACGACCTGAGCCCGGAACGCACCCGGCAGAAGGAAATCGGGGTCAAGAGCGACTGGCTCGACGACCGCTTCAGCACCACCCTGGCGGTCTATGAACTGGAGCTGTACAACCGCCGCACCCGCAGCGTCGAAGACCCGAACGTGATCCTGCTGACCGGCTTGCAACGCTCGCGCGGCGTGGAGCTGACCGCGGCGGGCAAGATCGTCGGCAACTGGTCGATCCGCGGCGGCATCGGCTTGCAGGACGCGACCGTGGTCAAGAGCAACAACGGCGACGAGGGCAACCGCGTGAACAACGTCGCCAAGCGCAATGGCAGCCTGTTCGTGACCTGGAAACCGGAAATGGGCTGGTACGCCGAAACCGGCCTGACCCTGGTCGGCGATCGTTATGCCGACAACGCCAACACCGTGGTGCTGCCGGGCTACGGCCGCTGGGACGCCCTGGCCGGCTTCCGCCAGAAGGACTGGGACCTGCGCGCCGCGCTGAACAACATCAGCGACCGCACCTACTACTCCTCGGCCACCAGCGCCGGGCAGATCCAGTTCGGCGATCCACGCAGCCTGGTGGTAACCGGTACCTACAGCTTCTGACACACCGCGCCGGCAGCCCCACGTCCGCTACGCGGCCGATCGCAGCCTTCGGCAGCGGCTACAGAAGCCTGATCTCGCACGCTCCCTGTAGCCGCTGGCGCAGCCTGTGTTCGATGGCGCAGCCAGCGCAAAACCTGAGCCCGCCGTCCGCCTGACACACCGCGCAAGCGCATCAGCAGCCACAAAACTGCGCGCAAAAAAAAGCGCTGCCATCCGGGCAGCGCTTTTACCAATCCGTTGTTTGCTTATCCTTCCAGCACATCCCACAACGCTTCGAGTTCCGCCTCGCTGAACAAACCAGCGGGGTAACGATCGAGGATCATCCGGCGCGGATCGGTTTCCCGAACCTGTCGCGTTCCGTTGGACTTCAGCCATTGCGCCAGAACCTGAAGCGATTCGCTATTCATTGCCATGGGATGTGGTGCCCGCTCGCTGACCATATTCATATCCAGCGCTCTCTCCCGGTTTGTGAGCGGCTAACTTATCCAAGGTTTATGACAGAACATCGCAGTTCGACATGTCTCCGAGTGACCTCACGGAAGATACAAGAGCTATGCCAAACCCTCGTAATTACGCGGTTCCAGATACAAAAAAACCCGCAGTCCATCAGGGCTGCGGGCTTGCCGGTGGCTGCCGGATTGGATCCATGTAACAACCGCGCAATCAGGCGCCGCGGGCTGTTACAACAACACTCAAACCTTGTGCGGCGCCGGTTGCTGTTGGGTAAGGCAATGGATATTTCCGCCCCCCAGTAACAACTCGCGACCCGGCACCATCACCACTTCGTGCTGCGGGAACAGGGCCTGCAGGATGTCCTTGGCGCGGGCATCCAGCGGGTCGTCGAAACTCGGGGCGATGATGCCGCCGTTGACGATCAGGAAGTTCACATAGGAACCGGCCAGGCGCACCGACGGATTGCGTTCCTGGGTGCCGTCCACCGGATCGACTCCCGCGCACTCTTCTTCGGTGGCGTACAGCGGCCCCGGAATCGGCATCTTGTGCACCGTGAACGGGCGCCCCTTAGCGTCGGTGCTGTCTTGCAGCACCTTCAGCGCCGCCTGGCAGCGCGGGTAGTTCGGGTCCTGCGGGTCGTCGGTCCAGGCCAGCAATACTTCGCCCGGGCGCACGTAGCAGCAGAAGTTATCCACATGGCCGTCGGTTTCGTCGTTGTACAGGCCGTCCGGCAACCAGATGACCTTGTCCACCGCCAGGTTGGCGCTGAGCACCGCTTCGATCTCGGCACGGTCCAGGTGCGGGTTGCGATTGCGGTTGAGCAGGCACTCTTCGGTGGTGATCACCGTACCTTCGCCGTCGACGTGGATCGAGCCGCCTTCGAGCACGAAGCCTTCGGTGCGGTAACGCGGGCTGCGCTCGATCTCGAGGATCTTGCCGCCGACCTGCGAGTCGCGGTTCCACGGCGAATACAGGCCGCCGTCGAAACCGCCCCAGGCGTTGAAATCCCAGTTCACGCCACGGACTTCGCCGTGGTCGTTGATGACGAAGGTCGGGCCGGTATCGCGGACCCAGGCGTCATCGCTGGACATCTCCACCAGGCGGATATTCGGCACGTCCAGGCGGGCCCGGGCGTTCTCGTACTGGCCCGCGGAGACCGCCACGGTCACCGGTTCGAAGCGGGCGATGGCCTTGGCCACGGCGACGTGCGCGGCTTGCGCCGGCTTGCCGCCCAGGCGCCAGTTGTCCGGGCGCTCGGGCCAGATCATCCAGGCCTGGGTCTGCGTGGCCCACTCGGCGGGCATGTAGAAGCCGTCGGCGCGAGGGGTGCTTTTCAATGTGGTCATGTCGATCAGGACTCCAGGGAACCGTCGAGGGTTTTCAACGCGCCGTACAGGTTCGGACGACGGTCACGGAACGAGCCCCACGCGCTGCGGATGTGCTCCAGCTCGTCGAGGTCGAAAGAATGCACAAGGATACCTTCTTCGGTTTTGTTCAGCTCCTGCACTTTTTCGCCGAACTGGTTGGCGATAAATGACGAGCCGTAGAAGGTGATGTCGTAGCCGTCCTGCTCTTCGTTGCCGATACGGTTGCTGGCGATCAGCGGCATCAGGTTGGCGCCGGCATGGCCTTGCTGCACGCGCTGCCAGTGGTCGCGGGACGAGATGCTCGCATCGTGCGGCTCGCTGCCGATGGCGGTCGGGTAGAACAGGATCTCCGCGCCCAAGAGCGCCATGCTGCGGGCGCACTCGGGGAACCACTGGTCCCAGCAGATGCCCACGCCGATTTTCGCGTAGCGGGTGTTCCACACCTTGAAGCCGGTATCGCCGGGGTTGAAGTAGTACTTCTCGTGGTAGCCAGGGCCGTCCGGGATGTGGCTTTTACGATAAATCCCGAGGTTGCTGCCGTCGGCGTCGATGATCGCGATGCTGTTGAAACGCGCACGCCCGGCCCGTTCGTAGAAGCTGATCGGCAGCACCACTTGCAGCTCCCTGGCGACCTTCTGGAAATGCGCGATGGCCACGTTGCTGTCCACCGTGGTGGCCAGCTGCAGATAGTCCGGGTTGGGCTTCTGGCAGAAGTACGGGGCCTCGAACAGCTCCTGGATAAGGATGATCTGCGCACCCTTGGCGGCAGCCTCGCGGACCAGCTTTTCGGCGGTCTCGATATTGGCTTCCAGGTCCCAGGAACAGGCCATCTGGGTGGCGGCGACGGTAACGATACGGCTCATGAATCATCTCCAGGGCAACAGCCAGGGACCGAGGGTGGCAGCGGTCGATGACAGAAAAAGGAAAGGCCGGGCACGGCGTGACCGAAACCGGGGCTGGAGGGATTTATATCCGATAAAAATCGACTTTAAAAGCTAATAAATCGAGCTATTAAAAATAAACCCCGATAAATACCGATTGTTATCGGTATTTATCGGGGTTCGAGGGTGTCTGTTCTGGCGCTATCGCGAGCAAGCTCGCTCCTACAGAGTTGAGGTGATTCCTGTAGGAGCAGGCATGCTCGCGATCCGAATGCGCAGCATTCGGGGGGCTTAGAGCCCCTCGTCCAGCACCTTGGCCAGCATGTCGACGAAGAAGTCGACGCTCTGGCGCGTGGTGACCATCGGCGGCTTGATCTTGAGGATGTTCAGGTCGTCGCCGGTGGGTTGCATGAAGATCCCCAGCTCGCGCAAGCGTTCGCACAGCAACGCGGTCTCCTCGGTGGCCGGCTCCAGGGTCTGGCGATCGCGGACCAGCTCCAGGCCCAGGTAGAAACCCGAGCCATGCACCGCGCCCACCAGCGGATGGCGCTCGATCAGGGCCTCGAGGCGCGCCTTGAAATGGTCGCCGACCACCTGGGCGTTCTCCCACAGCCGTTCTTCCGCCATTACGTCCAGCACCGCCATGCCGATCCGGCAACTCACCGGGCTGCCGCCGGCCGAGGAGAAGAAATAACCTTCGGCTTCCAGCGCTTCGGCGATCTCCCGGCGGGTAATCACCGCCCCCAGCGGCTGGCCGTTGCCCATGCCTTTGGCCATGGTGATGATGTCCGGCACCACGCCCTGTTCCTCGAAGCCCCAGAAAAATTTACCCATGCGTCCGTAACCGACCTGCACCTCGTCGGCGATGCACACCCCGCCCCGGGCCCGGACCCGCGCGTAAACCTGTTCCAGGTAACCCGGCGGCAAGGCGATACCGCCCGCGTTGCCGTACACCGGCTCGCAAATGAACCCGGCCAGCTGGCGATTCTGCTGCTCCAGCCGGGCCAGGTGCTGGTCAACGCTGCGCACGTAATCGGCGGTGCTGTCGGGGCCGCGGAATTCGCCGCGGTAGGTATTGGGCGCGGTCACCGGATGCACCCAGTCCGGACGGCTGCTCAAGGCTTGGGGGTTGTCGGCGATCGAGGTCGACACCGCGTCCGCGCCCACCGTCCAGCCGTGATAGGCCTCCAGCACGCTGAGCATGTCGCGCCCGCCGCTGTAGGCCCAGGCCAGGCGGATCGCCAGGTCGGCGGCCTCGCTGCCGCTGTTGACCAGGAACACCCGGTCCATCGAGTCCGGCGCCAGTTCGAGAAGCCGCTCGGAAAACTCAGTGATCGCCGCGTAGTGGAACCGCGAGTTGGTGTTGAGCAGCGACCACTGGCGGCTGGCCTCCGCGGCCATGCGCGGGTGGCCGTGGCCGAGGACCGCGACGTTATTGAGCATGTCCAGGTAGGAACGGCCCTGCATGTCGATCAGGTGGTTGCGCCAGCCGCGCTCGATACGCGGCGGGTCGACGTAATAGTGCTTCTGCATGCGCGCAAAACTGGCATCGCGCCGCGCCAGCAGGGCCTGCGGATCGAGCTCCGGCTCGGCGTCGCAGGCCAGGCCCAGCAGCGCCGCTGGCGACGGGCACAGCGCCTGCCATGCGAGCGCCCGCGAAGGCGTGCAGAACAACGGCGGATCGAGTGGCGCGCCGCGGCACAGCTGGACCTTGAGCTCGCCGTCCACAGTCCCCAACACCTGGCCTTTGACCAGCGCCGCACCGGCATGCAGCGAAGGCTCGACGCCCCACAAGCGCACGCTCGACTGCGGGCCGTCGAGGCGCAACGACCCGTCGGCGGCGCGGTGCAGCACCCCGGCGAACGGCGCTTCGACCGTCGTGCCCGACGGCACCTGCAACTGCACATGCAGCGCCAGGGTGTCCGGCTCGACCGCACTGTCCGGGCGGGTCCGGGACAAGCGGTACTGCCCGTAGCGACTGGCCGCCAGGCCATGGGCCGCCGCGGCCTGTCGCAACAGTTGTGTGTCGATGTCCGGCTGCTCCCAGTTGCCGGCCTCGAAGTGCGGGCTGAGCACGCCCAGGTCGATCAGGGCGAATTCGCGCCCCACCAGGCCCGGCAACAACGGCGCGAAACCTTCGCTGGCGATGGCCGGCAACGCCTGGCCAACCGCGCCGAGGATCGCCGCTTCCATCAACTCGAACGGCACCGAGGCGGCGACGCGGAAGATCTCCCATTCATGGTTCAGGTTGTCGCGGCTGTACTGGTTGCCGGGGTCGATGCTCACCTGCTGTTCGCCACTGAGCACCAGCACCGCGGCGCGGGCCACGATCAGCGGCCACAGCGCCAGCAACTCGGCCTCTTGCAACGGATTGACCGCGTGGTAGGCGCGCACCGCCGGCAGGATGCAGAACGGATCGCCCTCGGCATGGTGCAGCAGCGCCGCGCAGGTCACCGAGAGGTCGGTGATGCGCCAAGTGCGGATCAGGTCGCCGAAATCGATCACCCCCTGCACCTGCCAGTGGCGCTGGGCATCGCGCTGCCAGACCACATTGTCGTCGGTGATATCCATGTGGATCGGCTGCACCGGCAACTGCTCGGCCAGGCGCTGCACCCGGCGCTCGGCCTGTTCGGCTACCTCGGCAATCAGGCTGCGCTGCCGCTCGTCGGCGATCACCGGCAGCAGGTGACGGGTCAGGGTGTGGGCATGGCGCGCGTCCCATTGCAGGGTGCGTTCCAGGCCCGGGTGCTGGAAGTCCGCCAGGGCCAGGTCCATCTGCCCGCACAGCCGGCCGAACCCGGCCGCCAGCTCAGGGCCCAGGTGCGCCAGGTGGGTCAGGGGCTGGCCTTCGATATAGTCGAGCAGGCGTACATGCACCGCCTGGCCGCCGACCTCCAGGGACAACAGGTCGGCGCCGTTCTTCGCCGGGATCACCCGCGGTACATGCAGTTCGGGGTGCGCGCCGAGGTGCTTGAGCGCCGCATGCTGGGCCTGCAACTCCTGGGCATCGTAGTCGCCGCGACAGACCTTCAGTACAAAGCGGCCCTGAACGCTGTCGAGCCGGTAATTGAGGTCCTGCTGGCTGCCCAACGACTGCAGCGTGCCGCTGAGGCCGTAGTGCACCTCCAGCAGGTCCAGCGCCTGCTGCGGGGTGACCTGCGGACCGGGCAGGCTGGCGCGGTGAAGCAATGTGGCGAGCAACATGGAACGACCCCTGGAATTATTGTCAGACGCTTATATCGCCACTGCGTCGGGCGTTACGCAACCCCCTTCCTCCAGGCCGTCGGCAAGCCCCGCGCCGCCCTGGCACGGTGAACGGGGCGCGAATCCCCGGACCAGACGTCGGCGACCCTTGCGGCGGCCGCTGGCTGCCGACAAGCTATGCTCCATTCGCGATCCACGTCTTAGGGAAAAAGGCCTACCACTATGCGCATTCTCGTTACCGGCGGCGCCGGTTTTATTGGATCGGCGCTGGTTCGCCACCTGATCCGCAACACCGGGCACGAAGTGCTCAACCTCGACAAGCTGACCTACGCCGGCAACCTGGAATCGCTGTCGAGCATCGCCACCGATACCCGCTACGAGTTCGTCCAGGCCGATATCGTCGACCAGGCCACCGTCAGCGCGCTGCTCGAGCGCTTCCGGCCACAGGCGATCATGCACCTGGCCGCCGAGTCCCACGTCGACCGCTCCATCGACGGCCCGTCGGACTTCATCCAGACCAATATCGTCGGCACCTACAGCCTGCTGGAAGCCACCCGCGCTTACTGGCAGGGCCTGCCGGCGGCGGAAAAAAACGCCTTCCGCTTCCACCATATTTCCACCGACGAGGTGTACGGCGACCTGCACGGCGTCGACGACCTGTTCACCGAAACCACGCCCTATGCGCCCAGCTCGCCCTACTCCGCCAGCAAGGCCGCGTCCGACCACCTGGTTCGCGCCTGGCAGCGCACCTATGGCTTGCCGGTGCTGGTCACCAACTGCTCGAACAACTACGGGCCGTTCCACTTCCCGGAAAAACTCATCCCGCTGGTGATCCTCAACGCCCTGGCCGGGAAACCGCTGCCGGTGTACGGCAACGGCCTGCAAGTGCGCGACTGGCTGTACGTCGAAGACCACGCCCGCGCCCTGCTCAAGGTGGTCACCGAAGGCACGGTCGGCGAGACCTACAACATCGGCGGCCACAACGAACAGAAGAACATCGACGTGGTGCGCGGCATCTGCCAATTGCTGGAAGAACTGGCGCCGCACAAACCCGAAGGCGTGGGGCATTACGCCGACCTGATCACCTTCGTCCAGGACCGCCCCGGCCACGATCTGCGCTACGCCATCGACGCCGGCAAGATCGAACGCGAGCTGGGCTGGGTGCCGGACGAAACCTTCGCCAGCGGCCTGCGCAAGACCGTGCAGTGGTACCTCGACAACCAGGAATGGTGCCGGCGCGTGCAGGACGGCAGCTACCAAGGGCAACGACTCGGCTTCAGCGCCCCCCGTGATCTAATTGCCTGAACGTCATCCGTACTAGACAATTCCCGGCCACGGCCGCAACAAATTCATTTTGCTGGAGAAACCCCATGAATGTAGTCACCACCGACTTACCCGGTGTTCTGATCATTGAGCCCAAGGTATTTGGTGACGAGCGAGGCTTCTTCTACGAAAGCTTCAATGCCAAGGCTTTTGCGCAGGCAACCGGCCTGGATACCCAGTTCGTCCAGGACAACCATTCCCGCTCGCAGAAAGGTGTACTGCGCGGCCTGCACTACCAACTGGAAAATACCCAAGGAAAACTGGTGCGCGTCATCGCCGGTGAAGTCCTCGATGTGGCGGTGGATATCCGTCGCAGCTCGCCGCACTTCGGCAAATGGGTGGCGGTACGCCTGTCGGCCGAAAACAACCGTCAACTGTGGGTCCCGGAAGGTTTCGCCCACGGTTTCGTGGTACTGAGCGAGTTCGCCGAATTCCTCTACAAAACCACCGACTACTACACCCCGTCAGCCGAGCGCAGCATTCGCTGGGACGATCCGACCCTGGCCATCGACTGGCAACTCGATGAAGCGCCACAACTCTCGGCCAAGGACCAGGCCGGCAAGCTGCTGACCGAAGCGGACGTATTCCCCTGACCCCGTTACTCAAGCCCGTCGCTGGGACTGAGCAGCACACCGGCGGCGACTGTCAGCGACACTTGTGCCTTGCCAGGCAGGCCTAGGCATAATGCGCCTGTACCCACAGGCGCATGGCCCTCATGACCCCACCTCTTCCCCGACGCCCCCGCTGGCGTAGCCTGGCGTTGCTGGCCCTGTGCCTGGCACCGCTGCTGTGGCCGCTGGAGCACCTGGCCGAGCGTTACTACCGTAGCGAACTGGCGGGGCAGAACCGCCAGACCCTCGACCTCTACGTCGCCAACCTGCTGGGCACCCTGCACCGCTACGAAGTGCTGCCGCAGATTCTCGGCGACCTGCCGGCGCTGCGCGCGGTCCTCGGGGCGCCGGACGACGGCGTGACCCAGGGCAACGCCAACCGCCTGCTGAACAACATCAGCGCCCAGACCGGGGCCGAAGTCATGTACCTGATGGACACCTCGGGCAAGACCCTGGCGGCGTCCAACTGGGACAAGCACGACAGTTTCGTCGGCCGTAATTTTTCCTTCCGGCCGTATTTCAGCGAGGCCATGGCCGGGCGCCTGGGGCGCTTCTTCGGCCTGGGCACCACCTCGGCCAAGCGCGGTTATTTCTTCGCCGCCGCCGTGCGCAGCGGGGAGAAAGTCATCGGCGTGCTGGTGGTCAAGGTCGACCTGGACCACACCGAAAGCCTCTGGGGCAAGACCCCCGAGCAACTGGTGGTCACCGATCACAACGGCGTGGTGATCCTCACCTCGCGGGCCGAGTGGCGCTTTCGTTCGACCCGGCCGCTGAGCGAAGAAGAAAGCCGGGCCATCGTCGCCATCCAGCCCTACCCGACCCGCGATCCGCGACCGTTGAACCTCGACGCCAATGCCTGGCTGACCCAGACCCAACAGATCGACGAAACCGGCTGGAGCGTGAGCATCCTCGCCCCGCGCACCCTGATCGACCGTCCGGTGCGTACCGTGATGGCGGTCGGCGGCGCCACGCTGCTGGTGCTGATGCTGCTGCTCGGATTGATGATGCAGCGGCGGCGCCATTACCTGGAACGCATCGCCTTCGAAGCCAAGGCCCGGCGCGAGCTGGAGATGCGCGTGGCCGAACGCACCAGCGACCTGGAAGGCCTCAACCGCCGTCTCAAGCAGGAAGTGCTGGAACGCGAACACGCCCAGCAAGAGCTGGTGCGCGCCCAGGACGACCTGGTGCAGGCCGGCAAGCTCTCGGCCCTGGGCACCATGTCGGCGAGCATCAGCCACGAACTCAACCAGCCGCTGGCGGCGATCCGCAGCTACGCGGAAAACGCCGAGGTGCTGCTGGACCATCAGCGTACCGAGGACGCGCGCGGCAACCTCAAGCTGATCAGCGAACTGACCGGGCGCATGGCCTCGATCATCGCCCACCTGCGCGCCTTCGCCCGGCGCGACCGCCACGCGCCGGAAAGCGTCGCCCTGCAACCGGCGCTCGACGACGCCCTGGCGCTACTGGCCAAGCGCCGACGGGCAATGGAAGTGGAACTGATCCGCGACCTGCCGGCGGCCACCCTGTGGGTCGAGGCCGGGGAGACGCGTCTGCGCCAAGTGCTCGGCAACCTGCTGGCCAATGCCCTGGACGCCCTGACCGAGAAAGCTCCGCCGCGCCGGCTCTGGCTGAGTGCCGAATCCACCGCCACCGGCGTCAACCTGTACATTCGCGACAATGGCCCGGGCTTCTGCATGGAAGCCCTGGGCCGTGCCGGCGAGCCGTTCTACACCACCAAGACCCGCACCCAGGGCCTTGGCCTGGGCCTGGCGATCTGCGACACCCTGATGCGCGCCTTCGGCGGTGAACTGTCGTTCGCCAACTACCGCGAAGGCGGCGCCCTGATTACCCTGCGGCTGCGCGCCGGCGCGCCGGGAGTGAGCCTGCAACCGTCCGAGGACCGCAGCGTATGAGTACACCGATCCCCCGCGATGTGCAGGTGGTGTTGATCGACGACGATCCGCACCTGCGCCAGGCCCTGAGCCAGACCCTGGACCTGGCCGGGCTGAAGATCCTGCCCCTGGGCGAAGCCCGGGGCCTGGCCGCGCGCCTGGAACGCGACTGGCCGGGGGTGGTGGTCAGCGACATCCGCATGCCCGGCATGGACGGCCTCGAACTGCTCGGCGAACTGCACGCCCAGGACCCGGAGCTGCCGGTGCTGCTGATCACCGGCCACGGCGACGTGCCGCTGGCGGTACAGGCAATGCGCGCCGGCGCCTATGACTTCCTGGAAAAACCCTTTGCCAGCGACGCCCTGCTCGACAGCGTGCGCCGGGCCCTGGCGTTGCGCCGCCTGGTGCTGGACAACCGCAGCCTGCGCCTGGCCCTGAGCGACCGCCAGGAACTCAGCGCGCGGCTGGTCGGGCTGTCGGCACCGATCCTGCGCTTACGCGAGCAAATCGGCGCCCTAGCGGCCACCAAGGCCGACGTGCTGATCCTCGGCGAGACCGGCGCCGGCAAGGAAGTGGTGGCGCGGGCGCTGCACGACCTGTCGAGCCGGCGCAACGGCCCGTTCGTGGCGATCAACGCCGGGGCCCTGGCCGAATCGGTGGTCGAAAGCGAGCTGTTCGGCCATGAGCCGGGAGCCTTTACCGGCGCGCAGAAACGCCGCATCGGCAAGTTCGAATTCGCCAACGGCGGCACGCTGTTCCTCGATGAAATCGAAAGCATGAGCCTGGACGTCCAGGTCAAGCTGCTGCGCATGTTGCAGGAGCGGGTGGTCGAGCGCCTGGGCGGCAACCAGTTGATCCCGCTGGACATCCGCATCATCGCCGCGACCAAGGAAGACCTGCGCCAGGCGGCCGACCAGGGACGCTTTCGCGCCGACCTGTATTACCGCTTGAATGTCGCGCCGCTGCGCATCCCGCCGCTGCGCGAGCGCGGCGAGGACGCTTTGTTGCTGTTCCAGCATTTCGCCGACGAAGCCAGCGCCCGCCACGGCCTGCCGCCCCACGAACTGCAACCGGGGCAACGCGCCCTGCTGCTGCGCCATAGCTGGCCGGGCAACGTACGCGAACTGCAGAACGCCGCCGAGCGCTTCGCCCTCGGCCTGGAGTTGGCCCTGGACAACAGCGCCCCGGACGGCACCCCACAACCGGCGCAGACGGTGGTCGAGGGCGGCCTCAGCGAACAGGTGGAGAACTTCGAGAAGAGCCTGATCGCCGCCGAACTGGCACGCTCCCACAACTCCATGCGCAGCCTGGCCGAAGCCCTGGGCTTACCGCGCAAGACCCTGCACGACAAACTGCGCAAGCACGGCCTGAACTTCGGCGACAGCGGCGCCAGTACCGGCGACGATATCGACTGAACGATGCCGACTAATCTTGTTAAAGCACCTCCTTCACCACCGAGGCCCCGCATGAACCGCGACAGTCGTTACCTGGAATCCATCCTCCATCACGACATTCCCCTCACCCGGGACATGGGCCTCAAGGTGCTCGACTGGCGCGCCCAGGAACTGCGCCTGCAACTGCCGCTGGACGCCAACGTCAACCACAAGAGCACCATGTTCGGCGGCAGCCTGTATTGCGGCGCAGTGTTGGCCGGCTGGGGCTGGCTGCACCTGCGGTTGAAGGAAGCGGGAATCGACGACGGGCACATCGTGATCCAGGAAGGGCAGATCAATTACCCCCTGCCGGTGACCAGTGACGCCACGGCCATTTGCGCCGCGCCGAGCGAAGAGGTGTGGCACCGGTTTATCGCCATGTACCAGCGCTACGGTCGGGCGCGGCTGATCCTGCACACGCGGGTGGTGAATGATGGCAGCGACGAGGATGCGGTGCGTTTTACCGGGCAGTACGTGTTGCACCGCTAGATTCCTTCGCGAGCGAGCGCAAAGCGCTCGCCTTCAGCCCTGCGCCAGTTCCAGCAAGCGCCCGCGCCAGGCGGCCTTGGCCGGCAGCGCCAGGAAGAAACCATTGAGCAGCGACTCCCGCGCCGGGTAACGGAACGGCGCGCCGCTCAGGTCCAGCACCTCGCCGCCCGCGCCTTCCAGTACACCCTGGGCCGCCGCGGTGTCCCACTGCGAGGTCGGCGCCAGCCGCGGATAACAATCCGCCACGCCCTCGGCCAGCAGGCAGAACTTCAGCGAACTGCCGATGTTCGCCAGTTGCAGCTCGCCCAGGGTCGCGCTCAACCCGGCCAGCAGACGCTCCTGTTCGGGGCTGCTGTGCCGCCGGCTGGCGACCACGGTGAAGGCCTGGCCCGCCGAAAGACTGTCGCGAACCTGGATCGCCACCGGCGCCTCGCCCTGGTCGACGCGCCACGCGCCGAGGCCGGCGCCGCCGAAATAGCAGCGACCGCTGGTCGGCATCGACACCACGCCGAACACCACCCGGCCTTGTTCGATCAGGGCGATATTGACGGTGAACTCTTCGCTGCCGGCGATGAATTCCTTGGTCCCGTCCAGCGGGTCCACCAGCCACCAGCGCTGCCAACCGGCACGCACCTCGCGCGAGATATCGGCGTCTTCTTCGGAGAGCACCGGGATGCTCGGGTCCAGCGCGGTCAGGCCTTGCAGGATCAGGTGGTGGGCCGCGAGGTCGGCCGCCGTCACCGGCGACTCGTCAGCCTTGCTCGCGACCGCGACGCCGGAGCGCCAGAACGGCAGGATGGCCTCGCCGGCCTGCAAGGCCAGGTCGATCACCGGGGCCAGCAGCGGGTGGGGGAAATTCATCGATGGCTCGCTCATGCTTGAAAGGCGCCGCGCTGGATCAACAGGTCGCGGGCCAGGTACAGCGCGGCCAGGGCACGGCCCTCGGTGAACTGCGGATTCTGCGCCAGGCCCGACAGTTCGCGCAGGTTGATCTTGTCCACGCGCATCGGCTCGGGCTCGTCGCCTTCGAGCCGCTCCTCATAGAGATCGGTGGCCAACACCACCTGGATCTTCTGGCTCATGTAGCCGGGGGACAACGACAACTCGGTCAGGTGCTCCAGTTGCCGCGCGCCGAAACCGGCCTCTTCCTTGAGCTCACGCTCGGCGGCCGCCAGCACATCCTCGCCCGGCTCGATCAGGCCCTTGGGCAGCGACAGCTCATAGGCGTCGGTGCCGCCGCAATATTCCTCGACCAACACCGCGTGGTCGGCATCGAGCATCGCCACGATCATCACCGCGCCGTAACCGTTGCCCTTGCCCACCAGCCGCTCGTAGGTACGCTCCACGCCATTGGAAAAGCGCAACTGCACCGCCTCGACGCAAAACAGACGGCTGGTGGCGACGATCTCGCGGGCGAGTACGGTGGGTTTCTGGCGCATAAAAGGCTCCTTGGCGTGAACGCGCTACTATAGCGCGGCTTTCCCGATTGTTTGTGTCGGATATCTTTCTACCGCTCGAGACGTTTTCCATGCCTTCACTGCCCTGGCGCGACATCGATACCGTTCTGCTGGATATGGACGGCACCCTGCTGGACCTGCACTACGACAACCACTTCTGGCTGGAACACCTGCCCCAGCGTTATGCCGAACTGCATGGCGTCAGCCGCGCCATGGCGGAAATGGAACTGCGCCCGCTGTTCGAGCGTAACGCCGGACAATTGCAGTGGTATTGCCTGGACTTCTGGAGCGCCGAACTGAAACTGCCGGTGCGCGAACTGAAGCTGGAGACCGCCCACCTGATCGCCCTGCGCCCGGATGCCGATACTTTTCTCGCGGCGATCAAACAGGCCGGCAAACGTGTGGTGCTGATCACCAACGCGCACCGCGACTCGCTGTCATTGAAGCTGGAAAAAATCGAACTGGCGCCCTATTTCGAGCGGTTGATCAGCTCCCACGATTACGGCTTCGCCAAGGAAAACCCGCAATTCTGGGACGCCCTGCAAGCGGATATCGGCTTCGATCCGGCGCGCAGCCTGTTTATCGACGACACCTTGCCGATCCTGCGCAGCGCGAAGATTTTCGGCGTGGCCCATCTGTTGGCGGTGAGTGAACCGGACAGCCGCAAAGGGCCGAAAGACACGGCCGAATTTGCCGCGGTGGGGGATTATCGGGAGTTGATAGAAGGGTTGTAGAGCAACCCTGTAGCCGCTGCCGCAGGCTGCGATCGACCGTGAAACGGTCGTAGCGATATCCATCGCAGAAGGTCCTTCGGACCTTATCGCAGCCTTCGGCAGCGGCTACAGACCGAGCATTACTCAGGAATGCGCAGTACCTGGCCCGGGTAGATCTTGTCCGGGTGCGACAGCAGCGGCTTGTTGGCCTCGAAGATCTTGTTGTACTTGTTGGCGTCGCCGTACTCGGCCTTGGAAATGGCGCTGAGGGTGTCGCCTTTTTTCACGGTGACGAAACGCGCGGCGGCGGCCACAGGACCGGTGACGGTGATCTGGTCGTCCACGCTACCCACGCCGGCGATGTTGCCCACGGCCAGCAGAATCTTTTCCTTTTCTTCCTGGCTCGCGACTTCGCCGGTCACGATGACCTTGTCGCCTTCCACGGTTGCCTGGACGTTGGGGTTGCCCAGGCCGACCTTGGCGATGTGGTCCTTGAGCTGTTCGCTCGCATTGGCATTACCCGGCGTCAACAAATCGATAAGCTTTTCGCCCGCTTCTTTCACAAAGCTAAAAATACTCATGGTGCACACTCCTTGGGTTTTATGGGTCCAGACGCGAAAGACTAGACCAGAGCGCAGAGGCGAGGTTCAAAATCGACCAATGACTCTGTGCCCGGCAAGCACGCTAGAATCGCCTACCCCCCGCCGCCAGGAGCGAAGATGGACATCAAACAGCTGAAATTCCTCATCGCCCTCGACGAAACCCGCCACTTCGGCCAAGCCGCCGCGCGCTGCCACATCACCCAGCCGACCCTGTCCATGCGCCTGCGCAGCCTCGAGGAAGAACTCGAGCTGCCGTTGGTCAACCGCGGCCAGCGGTTCGAGGGTTTTACCGCGCCGGGGGAGCGGGTGCTGGCCTGGGCCCGCAGCGTGCTGGCCGCCTACGACGGGCTGCAGGCCGAGGCGGCGGCCTGTCGCGGTAGCCTGGTCGGCACCCTGCGCCTGGGTGTGGTGCCGCTGTCGAGCTTCGACCCCCTGCCGCTGATGCAGCAATTGCACCAGGCCCACCCGAACCTGCGCTTCGAGCTGTCGGCCTTGAGCTCCGAGCAGATCCTCGAACAGCTGGCGAGCAATCGGCTGGACCTGGGCGTGTCCTACCTGGAGCGCCTGGACAACGAACGCTTCGAGTCCCGGGCCCTCGGCAAAACCCGCATGGGCTTGCTCTATGACCAGCGCTTCTTCAGCTTCGGCGAGCAGCCGCTGAGCTGGGAGGCGTTGATCGAACTGCCGCTGGGCATGCTGACCAGCGGCATGCATTTCCGTCAGTCCATCGACCACAACTTCCACAGTCGCGGCCTCACTCCGCAACCGTTGCTGCAAACCGATGCCGTGCACCAACTGATGCAAATGGTGCAAGGCGGCCTGTGTTGCGCGGTCATGCCGCTGGACGGCGGCCTGGAAGCCTTCACCGAACACCTGCGCCTGCAACCGATAGCCGACGCCCATACCCTGGCGCAGTTGGGTTTGATCATGCGTCGCAGCGCACCGCGTTCGGCGCTGGCCGAGGCCTGCTTCGCGCTGTACCAGGAATCACCAATCGAACCTTGATCGACGTCATCTATCGGAGCATCAGTACTAGCAATTAGACGCGACACTTTGACGCGCTTAGTCTAGGGGCTGGATATTCCGCCGGTGATGCCCCCATGAAACCCCAGCGCCCGGCCCGCGCGACGCCTGCACCACAAACGCCCGCGCCCGCCGCCAGTCAGAGCTACCGCTACAGCAACCTCGACCGCAGCGAGTCGGCCAGCACGGCGCTCGCCGAGGAAGTCGCGCTGGCGATCGCCTATAACGGCATCAACCAGGCCGTGATGCTGGTCACCCCCAGCGACCTGGAAGACTTTATCGTCGGTTTCAGCCTCGGCAGCGGCATCATCGAAGACGCCTCGGATCTCTACGACCTGCAATTGAGCGGCAACGGCTCGGCCCAGTACGCCCAGGTGCAGATTTCCAGCCGCGCCTTCTGGAGCCTCAAGCAGCAGCGCCGCCAAATGGCCGGTACCAGCGGTTGCGGCCTGTGCGGCGTGGAAGCAGTGGAACAGGCGCTGCCGGATCTCAAGGTCCTGCCCGGCGCACCCTTGCCGCCCGCCCAATGGCTCGACGGCCTGCGCCAGCGCATCAGCGCCTTCCAGCCGCTGGGCCAACACTCCGGCGCGGTGCATGCGGCGGTGTTCATGAACGCCCAGGGCGAACTGCTGCTGGGCCGCGAAGATATCGGCCGGCACAACGCCCTGGACAAACTGATCGGCGCCTTGATCCGCCAGGACATCCCCACGGCCGGCGGCGTGGCCATCGTCACCAGCCGCTGCAGCCTGGAACTGATCCAGAAAGTCCTGCGCGCCGGCATCCAGACCCTGGTCAGCCTCTCGGCGCCCACCGGCCTGGCCCTGCAATGGGCGCGCCGGCACAACCTCAATCTCATCCACCTGCCGCAGAAAAGTGCGCCGCGGGTCTATAGCCCAGCCATGGAAAATCAAGCGTGAGCACTCATCAACAAGCCGACCAGACTCCCACTCCACGCTACAAGCCCTACAAGGGGCCGGCGGGCGGCTGGGGCGCGCTCATCAGCGTCGCCCAAGCCTGGCTGACCAGCGACAACGCGCTGAAGAACCTGCGCATGATGCTCAAGACCAACCAGAACGGCGGTTTCGACTGCCCGGGCTGCGCCTGGGGCGACTCGCCGGAAAGCGGCATGGTCAAGTTCTGCGAAAACGGCGCCAAGGCGGTGAACTGGGAAGCCACCAAACGCCGCGTGGACGGCAAGTTCTTCGCCAAGCACAGCGTCGCCTCGCTGCTGGAACAGAGCGACTATTGGCTCGAATATCAGGGCCGCCTGACCGAGCCCCTGAGCTACGACGCCGAGACTGATCGCTATAAGCCCATCAGCTGGGAGGCGGCCTTCGCCCTGATCGGCAAGCACCTGCAGGCGCTGCCCAGCCCGGACATGGCCGAGTTCTACACTTCCGGCCGCGCCAGCAACGAAGCCGCCTACCTCTACCAGTTGTTCGTGCGCGCCTACGGCACCAACAACTTCCCCGACTGCTCGAACATGTGCCACGAAGCCAGCGGCGTAGCCCTGGCGCAAAGCGTCGGCGTCGGCAAAGGCACCGTGACCTTCGACGACTTCGAGCATGCCGACGCGATTTTCGTCTGGGGCCAGAACCCCGGCACCAACCACCCGCGGATGCTCGAACCGTTGCGCGAAGCCGTGAAACGCGGGGCTCAGGTGGTGTGCGTCAACCCGCTGAAAGAGCGTGGCCTGGAACGTTTCCAGCACCCGCAACACCCGTTCGAAATGCTCACCAACGGCGACAAGCCGACCAACACCGCCTTCTTCCGCCCGGCCCTGGGCGGCGACATGGCCCTGGTGCGGGGCATGGCCAAGTTCCTTCTGCAATGGGAACGCGACGCGCAGAAGAGCGGCGCGCCGGCCGTGTTCGATCATGACTTCCTCAACGAGCACACCGCCGCCGTTCTCGACTACCTGGGCGTCATCGACGACACCCCCTGGGAGCAGATCGTCGAGCAGTCCGGCCTGACCCTGGTGGAGATCGAACGAGCGGCGCGCATGTACGCCAAAGGCAAGAACGTGATCATGTGCTGGGCCATGGGCCTGACCCAGCATCGCCACTCGGTGCCGACCATCCAGGAAATCGCCAACCTGATGCTGCTGCGCGGCAACATCGGCCGTCCCGGCGCCGGCCTGTGCCCGGTACGCGGCCACAGCAACGTGCAGGGCGACCGCACCATGGGCATCAACGAACGCCCGCCGGTCACCTTCCTCGACAGCCTGGAGCGGCGCTTCCAGTTCAAGGTGCCTCGCGAGAACGGCCATAACGTGGTCGAGGCGATCCACGCCATGCTCGACGGCCGCTCGAAAGTCTTCATCGGCCTGGGCGGCAACTTCGCCCAGGCCACGCCGGACAGCCCACGGACCTTCCAGGCCCTGAGCAACTGCGACCTGACCGTGCAAATCAGCACCAAGCTCAACCGCAGCCACCTGGCCCACGGCAAGGAGGCGCTGATCCTGCCGTGCCTGGGCCGTACCGACATCGACCTGCAGACCGAAGGCGCGCAAGCGGTGACAGTGGAAGACTCCTTCAGCATGGTCCATGCCTCCAACGGCCAATTGCAGCCGCTGTCGCAGCACATGCGCTCGGAACCGGCGATCCTCGCCGGCATCGCCGCTGCCACCCTGGGCAGCCATCCGGTGGACTGGAACTGGCTGGTGGCCGACTACGGCCGCATCCGCGACCTGATCGCCGACACCATCCCAGGCTTCAAGGACTTCAACGAACGGCTGAAGAACCCCGGCGGTTTCTACCTCGGCAACACCGCCGGCATGCGGCGCTGGAATACTCCGTCGGGCCGTGCCAATTTCCGCCCGAACCTGCTGCCCAAGGACCTGGTACACGAGCGCACCCGCGCCACCGGGCAATTGCCGGACCTGATCCTGCAATCGATGCGCTCCCATGACCAGTACAACACCACCATCTATGGCCTGGACGACCGCTATCGCGGCGTGAAGGGCCAGCGCGACGTGTTGTTCGCCAACGAAGCCGACATCATCCGCCTGGGCTTCAAGCCGGGGCAGAAAGCCGACATCGTTTCGCTGTGGGACGACGGCCGCGAACGCCGGGTCAAGGGTTTCACCCTGCTGGCCTTCGACATTCCGGCAGGACAGGCCGCGGCCTACTACCCGGAAGTGAACCCGCTGGTGCCGCTGGAAAGCACCGGGGACGGCAGCCACACCCCGACCTCGAAGTTCATCGCGATCCGCCTGGAAGCAGCCAGCGACAATGGCTTGATCATGGCCAAGTCGGCCTGAGCCTTATCGTGGGCCAGCCAGCTCCTATATCCCTTGTAGGAGCGAGCTTGCTCGCGAAGCGCCCTCCCCCCACCCAACAAATCCCGGGCACAAAAAAGGCCGCTTTCCTGCGAAAGCGGCCTTGTTCCAAGTAGCTAAAGACCGACGAAAATCACTTAAGTTCCGCATTAAAAACAATAAGTTACGAGATTGTGTACAACTCGTGTTATTCGTCGGATTTCGATTGTAAGCCCCTCAACACAGCCTCAGGATCGCGCCGTCATCCCTTTGAGGCTCCTCTATGAAGTTCTCCTCGATTCTCTTGTTGTCCCTTGGCCTCGTCAGCGGCATCGCCTCTGCCGGCGGCACCACTGAAGCAGGTGTGGGCGGCGCATTGGGCGGGGTTCTAGGCTCGGTCGTCGGTCAATCCCTGGGTGGTAGCACCGGCTCTACCATCGGCGCAGCCCTGGGCGGCGCAGGCGGCAGTGCGGTCGGCGCGGACAAACGCAGCCGTGGCGAAGCCGCTATCGGCGGCGCGCTGGGCGCCGCCGGCGGCAACGTGGTTGGCCGCAGCATGGGCGGTACCACCGGCAGCCTGATCGGCGCGGCAGCAGGCGGCGGCGCCGGTGGCGCGCTGGGTAACTACATGGGTAACGACAGCGATCGCGATGATCGCCACTACCGCGATCGTGATCGCGATGACCGCCGCTACTACCGCGACGGCCGCCGGGGTCATGGTCATGCCTACGGGCATCGCAAGCATAAACGTCACTGGCGCGACTAAGACCTGAAACGGTCGCAACCCGCTGACGAAAACGACCGCAGCCTGACGGCAGCTCCTGTAAAACAGGGTTCATCACCCCCGGGATGAACCCAAGGAGCCCGCCCGAAGGCTGCGGTCGTTTTTGTGCCTTACACCAGCAAACGCTCCAACGCCTCCCGCAACCCGACGGGAATCCCTACCGGCTGGTTCGACGCCCGATCGACGAATACATGCACGAAGCGCCCTGCCGCGCAGGCATCCGCTTCATCTGCCTTGAACACCGCCAACTCGTACTGCACCGAACTGTTGCCCAGCTTGCCGACGCGCAAGCCAATCTCGATGCGCTCGGGAAAAGCGATCGAGGCAAAATAATCGCAGGCCGAACTCACCACGAAGCCCACCACCTCGCCATCGTGGATATCCAGGCCGCCCTCTTCGATCAGGTAGGTATTCACCGCCGTGTCGAAAAAGCTGTAGTAAGTGACGTTGTTCACATGGCCATAGACATCGTTGTCGTGCCAACGCGTGATGATCGGCTGGAAATGGCGGTAGTCGGTACGTTGCGGCATGCGGTCAGTCATGGGGCCCCCGGCGGCGATACGCCTTCCCGCGCCATGCGGGAAAGCCTGCGCGGACGCTGGCGTCCGCTCCTGTAGCGGCGGTCATCTTATCCAGTGCCCGGCAAAACACCCACCCTGGCGTTCACCCCGACACTGACCCCGAAGTACGCTACCGATCTAACTACCGCTTATAAGCCTGGCTATTTCCCGCAACTTTTCGTCGCTCTCGCGAACATGGTCATGTGAAGAGATATAGCCTTCGTAAGTCTGGAAATACTTATCGACATTGGACTTGACCTGGCGCCACTCTTTCTGCCCGCCGGTACCATGCATCGGGAACAACTTGGCATGAACATGATTGACGCCAAACCCCTCAAGCATCATTCCGGTTCTGCCCACATCATCAAATGCCCGATCTATCAACTGCGCTACTTTCTTGCAAGCAATAACCAATTCGCTGAGCACTACATCATCAAGCTCGAAGGCATAACTGGAATAATGCTTTTTCGGCAAGA
Source organism: Pseudomonas chlororaphis (assembly GCF_001921865.1). Classification (GTDB taxonomy): domain Bacteria; phylum Pseudomonadota; class Gammaproteobacteria; order Pseudomonadales; family Pseudomonadaceae; genus Aquipseudomonas; species Aquipseudomonas chlororaphis_D. The sequence continues at coordinate 157,827 of NZ_MSCT01000002.1, read as the reverse complement.
CCACACTAAAGCCTTCCGTATTGGGATAGATCGAAAGTATGGCAATGTGTTTTTCATCTTCCCAAATCTTATGACAGGGAGCTTCCCCGCTGACAATATCGCAAAAAATGCACGACATCGGACATCACTCCCGTAATGACTTTCTTGGAAATACCCTTGAATCCCAGACGTCCTTGAAACCTTCTTGCCAATTCAGCCCATGGCCTTTATCGACAACATAATTGACGGTAAACGAGGCAATGAGTCCGGCCAGTTCAGTATTCGACGGCCCGAAACTTGGGCCGATGAAACCAGGGCTGCGTCGCCACTGAATGTCTTCCGTCGCGCTGTTGTACGAGGTGGAAGCATTGCCAGCTTCAATGGACAAGTACTGGTGAAAATAGCCGCTGCTGATGACCAATCTATCGGCCGTATGCAACGCGCCGTTCATCGCCGATTGGCCGAGCCCGAGAGGCTCGTCGGCGGTAATGATGGTCACGTCGTGGTCGCGAGAACGTTCTGTTATTTCGTCCTCGGAAAGAAATTCGTTAGCGATAATGCAGTCAACATCGGCAAACCTGTTGCCAATGACTTGCTTTAGCTGATCCGCCTTGAGCTTCCCGACATCGGCATCCTCCCAGAAGAACTGACGGTTCAGGTTGCTTTTCTCGATCCGGTCGCCATCGATCAACGTGATATGCCGAACGCCTGCGCCGGCCAGGTTCAATGCCGTCATCGAACCGATTCCGCCACAACCGACAATCAGCACTTTTAGCGCCTCGAGGCGCTCGGCGGCAGAAAGAAAGTCATGGCAGTTCTTGATACGGCCCAGCAGATAGGACGATGTCCGACTGGTTCTGCCCGCCTGAAGCCGTTCTTTTACTTGGCGGATTTCCTCCGCCTGGCCAAAGATCAACGAACCGCTCTGCACCAGAGCGGACCATAAGGATTCATGTGTAAGGGCTTCAATCTTTATGACGCACGCGGGACCAGAAACGTAATTGGCCCCACTCCGGTCTGTTCCGAAAATAACCGAGGGGACCAAGATGGCCAATGGCTGATCGTCGCTATAGGCAATGCCATCGACTATCTTCTCTCGTCCCTGAGACAACAACTCTTCCATGCTTCACATCCAATGCCCCTTGCCGTCGGCAAAGGGCACTCTCCTGATAAGTTAGTTACACTTCAATCCCATCGCCCGTGCATCCTGATAGCTGAGCGGGATATTAGAGCACCAGCCTTGCGGCACCGATTCGATCTTTTTCTCGGCCACGGACTTCAAGCCGAGATTGGAGTGAGAGTTGACAGCGGAAGATCCTGTTTCCATTGCAAAGCTCTGGGCAGCAAAAAGCATCAAGCCAACTGCAGTAACTTTTTTCATCTAAATATTCCCTTTTAGGTCGCTTGAAAAATCAAAGCGAGCGGATGCTAGCAGCCCGGACAAACGCGATCAAGTATCATTATCATCTTGTTTTATCAAACTAACACTCGACTCCACATAACCGTGGCCGCGACGCAGATTTCACCAGCGACTACAGAAGTGCGTTCATTGCCGCAGGCAGGCTTGCACCCACTTTCGCACCTCGGCGTAGGGGTAATCCTCGAGCACCGCAAAACCTGGAATCGAGCGCGCCTTGAGCTTGGTGAACAGCGGCACGCTGAGGCCGCACAGAAACCGGGTCAGCCGTTCCGCTCCCGGAACCGTGCCGTTGTGCTGTTGGTGCCTGTGGATAAAGTCGCTACACAACGCCTCGAAATTTTTATCCACAAGCGCGGGCAGCGCCGGTGGCTCCGGTAGACGAGCCACCTGGCCATGGCACACCGAGCAATGCCCGCATTGCCGTGGTGCCTGGCTATCACCAAAGTACTGCGCCAGGCGATAGCCCAGGCACTGCTCGGTGGCGAACAGCTCGAGCATGGCGTGGATCCGGGCGATCTCGCTGCTTTCGTGCTGCTTGAAGTAATCGTGCAATTGTTGGCTCAAGGCCACGGCATCGCCCCCCGTTTCCAGCAGGTTGTAGACCTCGGTCATCTGCTTGCTTTCCAGCTCAATCCAGCCCCGCTCCTGGAAATAATCCAGGGCCTTCACCACCCGGTTACGTTCAGCCCGATGCTGCTGGTAAAGCGCGTCGAAATCCACCGTGGCCCAGGTCCGGGCGCGGCTGGAGGTCTCGATGATCGCCGCCACGAACGCTCGACGCTCGCCCTCGAAACGCGCCAGCAGCGCCTGCGGCTCTTCGAGAAACTTGAAGCGGTATTCGGCGAAGTAGGCATACCGCGGCGCGATCAGGCCACGCAGCTCCAGCTGCACCAGCAGCGTCTTGAGCGGCAGTTGGCGAATATTGCTCTGGTCCGCCAGCGGCCCCAGCAGGAACTCCCACTGCCCTTCGGGCACCGCCCCCTGCAGTTCCTCCAGAACGCAGCGAATGCCTTCCAGCTCCGGCGTATCGCCGTAGACGAAGTTCTCCAGCACGTTGAGGCTGTCGCGGTTGGCCAGCACCAGGCAGTCGGACGGCTTGCCGTCGCGCCCGGCGCGGCCGATTTCCTGGCTGTAGTTCTCGATGGACTTGGGCAGGTCGAAATGCACCACGTTGCGGATGTCGCTCTTGTCGATGCCCATGCCAAAGGCGATGGTGGCGACGATGCAATTGGACTGGCCGGCCATGAACCGGCGCTGGATGGCCTCGCGCTGCTCGTGAGGCAGGCCGGCGTGATAGGCCTCGGCCTGGATACCGTTACGACCCAGGTGTTCGGCGATGTGCTCGGCGGTTTTTTGCAAGGTGACGTAGACGATGCTCGGCTGCCCGGAGCGAGCGCCCAGCCACTCCACCAGACGCCGGCGCTTGTCCTGGCCACGCACCGGTTCCACCAACAGGTTGAGGTTGGGCCGGTAGAAGCCGGTGGTCACCACGTCCTCCGCGGCGATGGCGAATTTCGCCTGCATGTCGGCGATCACCTTGGGTGTGGCGGTAGCGGTCAGCAATAAGGTCTGGGGGATATTGAACTGGCGCTGGTAGTCCGGCAGCTTGAGGTAGTCGGGACGGAAGTTGTGGCCCCATTCGGAGATGCAGTGCGCCTCGTCCACCACCAGCAGGGAAATCCGCACCTGCTGCAGGAAGTTGCGAAAGCGTTCGTTCTTCAAGCGCTCCACCGAGATCATCAGGATCTTCAACTCGCCGGCCCGGGCTCGCGCCATGACGTTGTTGGCGTCGTCGCGACTCTGCACCGAATCGATGCTCGCCGCGGCGATGCCGTGCCGTTGCAGGAACGCCAGCTGGTCTTGCATCAGCGCCAACAATGGCGAGACCACCAGTGTCAGGTGCGGCAGCAGCAGCGCTGGCAACTGATAGCACAGCGACTTGCCGGACCCCGTGGGAAAGATCGCCGCCGCCGAGCGCCCGGCCAGCACCGCGCTGACCGCCGCCTCCTGGCCAGGACGAAACTGTGGATAACCGAAGACCTGTTCGAGGGTGTCGTGCATGAGCTGTCACTCCTTTGACCGCTGACGTGCCTTGCAGCCTGGCACAGCGGTCGGGAAAGGTCGGGAGAGGAAAGGATACGGGATGATACAGGGGGACGGAGAGCCGCGTATGGCGAGGGTTACGCGGTGTTTTTCAGGGTGTATCGCGAGCAATCGAGCGTCGACCGGCTGCTCCTACGTCGACCGCGTCGTCCCCTGTAGGAGCGAGCTTGCTCGCGATGGCGATTTCAGGTCATCACCGCGTCGCGCGACAATCCACCCACCTCACGCCATTGCTCTTGTTCGCGGCAATCAGCGCCGGCACCGCAGCAGGCGCCTTGTTGTGGATATCGTGGAACAAAATGATCCCCCGGCGCCATAGCAACATCAGCGTCTGCACCCGCTGGTTCGCCGCGCTGGCGCTGATCGATTTGCTCCAGTCCTGGGAGTCGATGCCCCAGAGCATCACCTTGATTCCCTGGGCCTTGAAAAATACCGCGCTGTCGCTCTGGCGCTGGCCATAAGGCGGGCGGAACAACGGCTGGTAGTCATCCGGCAACGTGCCGCGTACCAGGGTCACAGAGCGGGTGACGGATTGCTGCCATTCGCTCCAGGCGCTGTGAGACTTGTGCGCCCAGCCATGCAGGGCAACGCATTGGCCGCTGTACAACTCGCGCATCTTGGCCGGCGACGACTGGCGCAGGCGGGCTTGGAACGGCTCGCCCAAGACGAAGAACAGGCCATGCAGGTCGTTGGCCCGCAGTACGTTAGCCAGGGTATCGGTGTGCCCGCCCGCTGCCGTAGGACCGTCGTCGAAGGTCAGCAGGAACTGCCGGTCCGCCAGTTCGTCGCCCATGAGCTCGCTGCTGTCGAAACGCTCAATCTCGCTGCTGATCTTGGGAAACAGCGCGGCCAGGCGCAGTTGCTCGTTCAGGTACTGCTCATGAAACAGTCGGCTCGCCTGGGCCCACCCGTCGTAGGCCGGGCTGGTCGTTCCGGTAAAGCTCTGGGCCAGTTGTCGCAGGTCGTCCAGGTTGCGTACCGGCGGGCAGAAGATCGCGCCTGCGCAATTCTGGCTGGCGCTGTGGTAGCCGGCGAGCAAACGGATCCAGAAACGCTCGCGTACTTGCTCCACCGAATGATGGTCCAGGGTTTTGACGCCCAGGCGCTGCTGCAGGCTGGCATCGTCCAGAGCCTCACTGGCCAGCAGGGCCTTGCCGAACATCAGGATTTCCGCGCGCGAAGCGGTATCGAAGCCCGCCGCGGTGGCTAGCGAACCCGGCCAGGTGCTGCGGTCGAGGGTGGCGAACACCAGCGGACCGGCAGCCTGGGCAACGGCGGTCCACAGGGACAACATCAAGGCAACGAGCAAAACCCGCATGACACAACCTCCATAAATGCATAACGCGCCGGGGAACGGCGCGTTATGGGGTCCAACATCCGTGAATCAGCGGTTCTGTACGCGCTCGATGGCTTTGTCGTACACCGGATTGGCCTTTTGCTGCTTGGCCAACTGATAGTGCCGCAGGGCATCGGCGAACTGGCCGGCCGCTTCATAGATACGGGCAATGTTGTAGTAGGAGCTGGCGCGCACGGTGGCCGCCGAATTGCCGCTGGCCAGGGCGATGGCCTTGCGGTTGGCCCAGATCGACTCGGCGGTGTTGCCGGCCTTCTGATAAGCCAGGCCGAGGTTGCTGTAAGCCTGGCCGTAGCCGTTGTTCAGCTCGATGGCCTGGCGGTAGAAGTCGATGGCTTGCTGCAGGTTACCGGCGTGGTAAGCCTCTTCGCCTTTACGGTTCAGGGTTTTCGCATCGGCTTGCGCGCTGCTGCTGACGGCGACGGCCGCGACTTCCACTTTGTCGTCGAGCAACGGCGACACTTCGTTCAACACGTCCTGGGCGTCGACGGTCACGCCAGTCAGGGTGTTGATGTCCTGGAAGTCGCCGTTACCGGTCATGCGGAACACCGTCCACAGGTTGCCGCTGCGGTTCTGCGGCACGTAGTAGGTGCGCACCAGCGACTGGCCCATGTACACGAACACCTTGGCCTGGCTGGCGGAGAGCTGGCTGGAGTTCGGACGGGTCTGGTTGCTGTAGTCATGCACCGCGTACACGTAGCTTTCGCCGTAGTGTTTCTTTTCCAGGGTGATGGTTTCCGGGCCGTAGCTGTCGATATCGTCGACGTCCAGGTGGGCGTCATCGCCTTGCTGGTTGCGGAAGTAGATGTTGTTGCCCGGGAAGATCATGTGCGAATCGAGGTCGCTGGGGTTAGCGCCCCAGGTCAGCACCACCCGCAAACCGTCGAGGTTCTGCATCACCGGGCTGATGGCGTAGGTCATGCCGCTGCACGGGCACTTGACTACCAGGTTGGAATAGCCGGGTTTCTTGATGATCAGCAGGTTGCTGGCGTCATCGGCGAAGTCGGTATTGAGGGTCACCTGGCCTTGCGCATCGGTACGGCCGACCACGCTCTGCGCGCCATTGCGCTGCACCAGCACTTCGGCGTCAGCGATCTTCTGATCCTTGACCACCGCACTCAGCACCTCGACCGGCAGCTGCTGCGCCGTCACCGAAAACGCCAATGCCCACAACGAAAAAATCGAAGTCACGCGAAACAAGCGCATACCTAATTCCCTTTAAGTGTATGAAGTCGGCACCCAAGGGCGCCCGGCAGATTTGGCGGGCACGATACACAGAATTTTCGGGGTTTGCTCGCTAATCCATCGGGAAAGCGAGTGTCTGCGGGGATTCTTGAAATTTGCTGAGAAGTGGGGGATGACAGCAACTCCCAGGAAACGCTCAGCCATTTACTGTGAGCTGGAAGTCATAAGCCGAAATATCAAACTTCTTCCCTGAGATTTCCTCCAGCACCACCAGTTGAGCAGCACTCAGATCGTATCCCTCCCAACCTTGCTGCTCCACCGTCCACCCCATCAGGCGCTTGAGCTGCTCATCGCAACCAGCGGGTAGCCCCACTTCAAAGACCAAGCATTCGGTCTGCCTATCAAAGGCTTCAATCCGATACTCCATGAAACTCTGCTCCATGTCGTTTCAAGATGGGAGGCATAGATCTACGCACTGCACGACAGGAAAAACAGGTACTCCGGGCTGTGAAATTGGTGCCCTATCAGCTTCTCCAAATCAGCTATCTGCTCATCTGATAGCTCGTACTCATAGATCGGGTCATCAGGCTCTTGCCATTCCATCAACCCTGTTAGCTGCTCAAAGTTTTCCGAGGGAATCTCCACCTTAAAAGCCAGACGTTCCGTCGTTCTGTAAAATGCTCTGACTGAGTGTTTCATTTAGCCGTTCTCCGTTTAGGGTTGGGATTTTCCAATCCTTGCGACCACCCAACAGCGTCAGAGCACCGTAATTCGCCACCGCATCGGTCGGGATAAAGCCTGTCGGGGTGACGTAGTCGATAACTGCATCCGGCAGCTTGCACGACTTGGCGAATACGCAACCGGTAAGTACTGGTGGCGCCTCCACCCGCGGAGGCGGCAAGCGGTCTTCATAAGCTTGCTGGCGAGCGAGCATCTGCTCATAGTGCCGCTGCGCCTCATCCCGCTCGGCCAGCTCGCTCGCGGTCATCTTGCGCAAGCGGCGGTAGCCACCGCCGTCAGCGTCGTGGTGCTGCCATACCTGGGGCACATCATCCTTGTCACGGGGCATAGTCCTTTGCTCGGTCGCCTGAGGATCCCGGCCTTCAACCGGACCCTCACGTTAACCAGCGCAAGCGAAGCTGGCTGTCAGGCAAATCCGAGTTGCTCGAACGACTTTTCTTTTTCGTTCAACCCGACCGATTACTCCTAAACTGGAGGCCGACCGGCATCACCGACAAACCCTGCGGACACTCCACCATGCACCTCGCCCCCGGCTTCCCCGACGACCCGACCATGCGCCAGCTCATGCAGTTGCTGCACGAAGAAATCGGCCTACCCGAACGCAAGAGCATCAGCCTCAAGACCGCTATCAACCACGACCTGGGCTGCGACGGCGCGGACGCCGAACAGTTAGTGCAGCTGTTGGAAGAACAGTTCGCCATCGAGTTTATCGACTACGACGCCTACCGCTATTTCCAGCCCGAAGGCTACGACGTCTTCCTCAAGCGCCGGGCCAAGGGACGCGGCGACAAGCTCCCGCTGACCATCGGCATGCTGTACCGGGCGATCAAGGCCAAGTGTTGGGATACGCGGGAATTGGAAGGGGCCTGAGCGCCGTGCCGGCCCCTCGCCAGCCGGCAACGAAGCTTCACCCTCTATCGTCAAGGCGCCCCACTGCGCATTCACCCGTGCGATGACGCCCACAAAAAAGCCGCCCCTAAGGGCGGCTTCTCAAACCACTGACCCGACGCTTACAGCTTCGGACCGGCAGCCTTGATAGCGTCGCTCACGTCGAACTTCTTGAAGTTCTCGATGAACAGGCCGGCCAGGGCCTTGGCGGCTTCGTCGTAGGCAGCTTTGTCGGCCCAGGTGTTGCGCGGGTTGAGCAGGCCGGTTTCGACACCTGGTACGGCCAGTGGCACGTCCAGGTTGATGGTGTCCAGGTGCTCGGTCGCGGCACCGACCAGAGCGCCGCTCTGGATGGCAGCGATCACGCCACGGGTGGTCGGGATGTTGAAGCGTTTGCCGACGCCGTAGCCACCACCGGTCCAGCCGGTGTTGACCAGGTAGACCTTGGAGCCGAAGCCGCGGATGCGCTTGATCAGCAGCTCAGCGTATTCACCGGCAGGACGCGGGAAGAACGGTGCGCCGAAGCAGGTGGAGAACGTGGACTTGATGCCGCTGCCCGAACCCATTTCGGTCGAGCCCACCAGCGCGGTGTAGCCGGACAGGAAGTGGTAGGCGGCTTGTTCTTCGCTGAGGATCGACACCGGCGGCAGTACGCCGGTCAGGTCGCAGGTCAGGAAGATCACAGCGTTCGGCTCGCCGCCGAGGTTCTTCTCGGAACGCTTCTCGACGTGCTCCAGCGGGTAGGCGGCGCGGCTGTTCTGGGTCAGGCTGCCGTCGGCGTAGTCGGCCTTCTTGGCATCGTCCAGTACCACGTTTTCCAGCACGGCGCCGTGCTTGATGGCTTTCCAGATGACGGGCTCGTTCTTCTCGGACAGGTCGATGCACTTGGCATAGCAACCGCCTTCGATGTTGAACACCACGCCCTCGCCCCAGCCGTGTTCGTCGTCGCCGATCAGGTAGCGGCTTTCGTCGGCGGACAGGGTGGTCTTGCCGGTGCCCGACAGACCGAAGAACAGGGTCACGTCGCCTTCTTCGCCGATGTTGGCGGCGCAATGCATCGGCAACACGTCGGCGGCCGGCAGCAGGAAGTTCTGCACCGAGAACATGGCTTTCTTCATTTCACCGGCGTAACGCATGCCGGCGATCAGCACTTTCTTCTGCGCGAAGTTGAGGATCACGCAACCGTCGGAGTTGGTGCCGTCACGCTCTGGAACGCATTCGAAGTTGGCAACGTTGAGCACCTGCCACTCGTCACGGCCAGCCGGGTTGTACTGGACCGGATCGATGAACAGGCAACGGCCGAACAGGTTCTGCCAGGCAGTCTGGGTGGTCATCTTCACAGCCAGGTAGTGCTCTTCGGCAGCACCTACATGCACATGGGAAACGAAATGCTCTTGCGCGTTGTTGAACGCCTCGACGCGAGCCCACAGGGCATCGAACTTGTCGGCCGGGAACTTGCGGTTGATCGGGCCCCAGGCAATGGCGTCCTGGGTGGAAGGCTCTTCAACGATGAAACGGTCGACTGGCGAACGGCCGGTGCGGTGACCGGTTTCCACGACCAGCGCACCCGTATCGGCAAGCACGCCTTCACCGCGCTGCAGGGCTTCTTTGACCAGATCATCAACACTCAGATCGGTGTACACGGCGTTATTGGCTTGCGTCATGAGGTTCCCCGTCGGCCAGTGGCCGAGTGCTCCAAACGTTTTGTAGTAGAAACTCGCGCACTACTACCGCGAAAAAAGTGCGCCGGATTATGCCAGAAAAGCCCAAAAAGAGTAGGGCCCTCCCGTCAGAACGGCGTTAATCCGGCACTTGCCAGGTGATTTACCTGCGCTGAAACGTTTTAGTGACGAGTATCTGACGGTGACTCGACACCCGCTCCGGCGAACAACTGGCTGATATCGGCCGCATCGAACAGGTAGCGCTCGTTGCAGAACTGGCAATCGATCTCGATGCTGCCGCCGTGTTCGACCACCAGTTTTTGCGCATCTTCCAGGCCCAGGCTGACCAACGCATTGCCCGAACGCTCCCGTGAGCAGCTGCAGCGAAAACGCAACGACTGCACGTCGAACAGGCGCACGGCTTCTTCATGGTAAAGGCGATGGAGCACGGTTTCGTTGTCCAGGCTCAGCAATTCGTCGGCGCTCAGGGTACTGGCCAGCGCGGTGATGTGCTGCCAGCTGGCGGCGCGTTCTTCTTCGTCCTTGAGGCGGTCGGCCGGCAGTTGCTGCAACAGCAGGCCGCGGGCGCGACGACCGTCGGCGTGCAGCCAGAAACGGGTACCGGTCTGCTGGGACATGACGAAGTAGTTGGTGAAGCATTCCGACAGGGTCGCGCCGTCCAGGTCGACGATGCCCTGGTAGCGCTGGCCTTGTCTTGGGTCGACGGTCAGGGCCAGTACGCCATTGGGCATCATGTCGGCCAGGGTCGCATCCGGCGCGATCTGCTCAGCGTCGTAACGGGCCAGGCCGCGGATCTCGCGCTCGCTGGAGCACTCGATCATCAGCAACGGCACCGGGCCTTCGGAACGCGCCTGGAGAATCAGCAAGCCATCGAACTTCAGGGTGCCGACCAGCAGCGCGGCGGCCGCCATCAGCTCGCCGAGCAACTGCGCGACCGGCTCCGGGTAAGCGTGTTTGGCAAGGACTTCGGCATAGCTGAGTTCCAACGCCACCAGCTCGCCGCGGGTGTCGCTCTCATCGAAGATGAAGCGTTGGGTGAAGTCGGTATCCGGCAAATGAGTCATAGGTTTGGGTATCTGAAATGATGACAAAATAGTTACAAGACATGAAAATCGTATTTTTGCACTATAACGGTGCGCGATTTTCTGCCATTGGAGGCATTTTATGAACAATCCGGGTTTGTTCCAAGCAAGGTGGAACCTCGGCAAGCTGGCGCTGTGCAATTTACTCCCCCTGGCACTGTTGGGTTTCTGGTTATGGCCAAACGGACAGATGCTTTGCACGATGTTCGACGAATGGTTGTTCCGCCTGCTGAATACTCCCCTTGCGAGCAACTCCACCTGGCTGCATATCTGGGCCGTGGCCAGCCTGCGGCCTTTCGACGCGGTGGTCGGGCTGATTCTGCTGACCCTTTTGATTCGCGGCGACTGGGTGTTCAAGGCCGTGGACGTACGCCGAGCCTTTTTCGGCTTCCTGTCGATCCTGGTGCTGATGCTGATTATCCGCCTGCTGTTTTCCAAGCTCGCCGATACCCTGGGCTGGCAGCATGACAGCCCGTCAATAATGCTCGAGGGCGCTGTGCGCATGAGCGACTACTTCCCGTCCTGGGAAAAGGCCTGGGAGCTCAAAGACCGCTCCCGCCAGAGCTTCCCCGGCGACCACGCCTCGGTGCTGCTGATCTGGGGATTGTTCATGGGAATTTTCAGCCGTAGCGTCGGCCAGTTCCTGGTGATCTGGGGCCTGACCCTGCTGTTCATGATGCCGCGCCTGGTGGCCGGCGCGCACTGGGGGCAGGACGACTATATCGGCGGCGTGCTGCTGGCGGTCTGGGCCCTCGGCTGGGGCTACTACACCCCATACGCGGCCAAGGCCTCGAACTTCCTGATGCGCGTCACCGACCCGCTGTTCAATCTGCTGGGCAAGCTACCGGTGGTGTCGCGCCTGAGTGTGGTGCGGGCGGCCTGACTGGGCGTGCTGCTGTCTCGCGTCTTTGCCGCTGATCGCGGGCAAGCTCGCTTCTACAGGAAGTTTGAGCGCATGCGCCGTCTGGGTAGGAGCCCACTTGCTGGCGATTGAGCCCGCAGGGCGCAGAGGGCCAAGGGTCTATTCGCTGCTGCGGAACTTGAACAAGTCGCGCCTCTGCTTCTTGGTCGGCTTGCCGTCAGTACTCACGCCCAGGGCGCCGGCCTTGCGCAGCGCCGCGGCGTTTTCCCGCTTGGCGATGCTGGCCGCGGTTTCCTCGTAGAGAGTCTGCGCTTGCGGCGCGCCACGCCGCACGATCGACAGCGCCTGGACCACCACGGTGCGCTCGTCGAAACCGGTACGTATCTCGTACTCGTCGCCAACCCTCGGCTCCTTGCCCGGCTTACAGCGCTCGCCGCGGTGATGCACCTTGCCGCTCTCGATGGCGGCCTTGGCCAGCGCGCGGGTCTTGTAGAAGCGCGCCGCCCACAGCCATTTATCCAGACGGACCTTGTCGTCGTCCTCGGCCTTTTGTGCCATGGCATTTCCTCATTCTGAAATATTTTCGAACTGTACTACCGTTTCTCTCGTGCCATGAATGACGATGGCTCGGTTTAGAATGCGAGACTCCACAGTCGCCCGTCCGGGGGCTGGGAACCGGGCCTTAGATATCTGTCGCCTTTTACCCATTATTCTGCGTGAATACCGCGAATTCGGCCGCTCGACGGCGCGAGCGGGTTCCCCAGCGGTTGAGCACATTTGAAGACATTTGACCATTTGACCGTCGTGGGTCTGCGCGAGTGGGTGGCGCTCCCGGATCTGGGAGTCGCCGGCCTGCGCGCCAAGATCGATACCGGCGCCAGCACCTCCAGCCTGCACGCCACCGAAATCGAGCCGTTCCAGCGCGACGGCGAGCAATGGGTGCGCTTCAACGCGCATCTGGGCAGCGTGGTGCAATTGCGTCACCGGCGCTGCGAAGCGCCGCTGGTGGCGATGAAAACCATCAAGAGTTCCAACGGCCAGGCCCAGGTGCGCTATGTGATCAGCACTACCCTGGCGCTCGGCGACCGGGTGTGGCGGGTGGAGTTCACCCTCGCCTGCCGCAAGGCCATGCGCTATCGCCTGCTACTGGGCTCCAAAGCCCTGATCGACGGCCAGCTGGTGGTCAATCCGGGGATCAAATACGTTCAAGACAAACCGGTGTTCCCGGTGTCCACTACCTCTGCCACAGGTGTTGCATGAAGATCGCTGTGCTGTCGCGTAACCCGCGTCTGTATTCCACTCGTCGCCTGGTCGAAGCCGGTACCGAGCGTGGCCATGAAATGGTGGTGGTCGATACCCTGCGCGCCTATATGAACATCGCCAGCCACAAGCCGCAGATCCACTATCGCGGCAAGCCGCTGGAAGGTTTCGACGCGGTGATTCCGCGGATCGGCGCCTCGGTGACGTTCTACGGCTGCGCGGTGCTGCGCCAGTTCGAAATGATGGGGGTGTTCCCGCTCAACGAGTCGGTGGCCATCGCCCGCTCGCGGGACAAGCTGCGCTCGCTGCAACTGCTGTCGCGGCGCGGCATCGGCCTGCCGGTGACCGGTTTCGCCCACTCGCCGGACGACATCCCCGACCTGATCGAGATGGTCAACGGCGCGCCGCTGGTGATCAAGGTGCTGGAAGGCACCCAGGGCATTGGCGTGGTGCTGTGCGAAACCGCCACCGCGGCGGAGTCGGTGATCGAGGCCTTCATGGGCCTGAAGCAGAACATCATGGTCCAGGAGTACATCAAGGAAGCCGGCGGCGCCGACATCCGCTGCTTCGTGGTCGGCGACAAGGTGATCGCCGCGATGAAGCGCCAGGCCAAGCCCGGCGAGTTCCGCTCCAACCTGCACCGCGGCGGCAGCGCCAGCCTGATCAAGATCACCCCGGAAGAACGCATGACCGCCCTGCGCGCGGCCAAGGTCATGGGCCTGAGCGTGGCCGGCGTGGACATCCTGCGCTCGAACCACGGGCCGCTGGTGATGGAGGTGAATTCCTCACCGGGCCTGGAAGGCATCGAGACCACCACCGGCAAGAACGTGGCGGGGATCATCATCGAGCACATCGAGAAGAACGGCGGGCCAAACATGACCCGGACCAAAGGCAAGGGTTGAGTTGTAGCCGCTGCCGCAGGCTGCGATCGGCTGCGTAGCAGACGCAGCATTCGCAAATCGAGCGAAGGTCCTGCGGCCCTTATCGCAGCCTTCGGCAGCGGCTACAGGTCAAACCGCATCCCTGGGCAGTAGCAGCCCCAACGGCAAGCGCACCCGCGCTTCCAGCCCACCGTCGGCGCGGTTGCGCAGTTCGACGTTGCCGCCGTGCATCGAGGCGATTCGCTTGACGATCGCCAGGCCCAGGCCAGTGCCCTTGCCGCCCCGGGCACGGTCGCCGCGGGTGAAGGGGTTGAAGATCGCCTCCAGCTCCGATGGATCGATGCCCGCGCCGCGGTCCATCACGCTCAGCACCACATAAGGCGCACTGGTGTCGCCCGACACATAGGCCGCCACTTCGACGTCGGTGCCGGCGTGGTTCAAGGCGTTGCCGATCAGATTGTTCAACAGGCGCTTCATCGAGACCCGACGCAGCGGAAACGGCGGGATCGGCTCCAGGCGCAGGCGCACCTGCTCCTCGTTCTGGTTGTAGGGCGCCGCCACTTCGCGCACCAGGTCGCTGAGGTCGACCTCCTCCACCGACTCGTCGCGACCGTCGCGGATAAAGGCCAGGAACTGATCGAGGATCGCGTCCATGTCTTCGATGTCGCGGACCATGTCGTCGGTCAGGTCGGTGTGGTCGCCCATCAGCTCCAGGGACAGGCGCAGGCGGGTCAACGGCGTGCGCAGGTCGTGGGACACCCCCGCCAGCATCAACTCGCGTTCGCGACCGGCTTGTTCCACGTCCTCGGCCATCTGGTTGAAGGCGCGGTACACCTCGGTCATCTCGCTCGGCGTATCGCTGATCGGCAGGCGCACACTGCGGCCCTGGCCCAGTTGCCGGGCGGCATAGACCAGGCGCTTCAACGGTTGGTTGAGCTGGCTGACGAAGATCCACGCCGAGGCCGTGGACAACAGGCCGATGGCCAGGAACCAGCCCAGCACGCTCCAGATCTTCTGGCCCCGCAGCGGGTGCGGATACAACGGCACTTTCAGCCAGCCATCGCCTAGGCTCGGCGCGCGCACCCAGAGCGCCGGCGGCGCATGCATGCGCAAGCGGACTTCGGTGTCGGCGCCCAGTTCGGCCTGCATCTGCCGCTGATAGATCTCGCTATACGGCCAATGCTGCTCGCCCGCCGGCACACCGCTGCCGACCACCTTGATCAGCCCCGCGGCCTCGGCGATCTGGTCGCGGTTGGACTCGTCGGCGGCCCAATAGGCGCGCAGGGTCAGGGCCACGCCGTGGCTGTACTGGCGGTCCACCAGCACGTCCTCGTTCATCAGCAGATAAACCAGGGTCAGCGCCTTGGAGAACAGCACCACGATCAGCACCAGCCACAGGGTGCGGGAGAAGAAACTCTGGGGGAACCACAGCGGGGTTTTCATAACAGCCAATACACACTTTGCAGGAGCGAGCCACGCTCGCAGCGTTGCGGAATGCGAACGCCCGGGTCAACGGCCCGGGCGCTCGCTCCTACAAATCACCGATCACTTGGTCGCGGTGCCGTCCGGCACGAACACATAACCCACGCCCCAGACCGTCTGGATATACCGCGGCTTGGACGGATCGGGCTCGATCATCCGGCGCAGGCGAGAGATCTGCACGTCGATGGAACGCTCCAGGGCATCCCACTCGCGGCCGCGGGCCAGGTTCATCAGCTTGTCGCGGGTCAGCGGCTGACGGGCGTTCATCACCAGCGCCTTGAGCACCGCGAACTCACCGGTGGTGAGCATGTGCACTTCTTCGCCGCGCTTGAGTTCGCGGGTGGCCAGGGACAGCTCGTAGTCGCCGAAGGTGACGTTCTCGTCTTCGCTGCCCGGCGCGCCCGGCACCGGGGCCGACTGGCGACGCAACACGGCCTTGACCCGCGCCATCAGCTCGTCGGGGTTGAACGGCTTGGCCAGGTAATCGTCGGCGCCCAGTTCCAGGCCCTTGATCCGGCTCAGCTCGTCACCCTTGGCGGTCAGCATGATGATCGGGATCTGGTTGTTCGCGCTGCGCAGGCGGCGGCATGCGGTCAGGCCGTCTTCGCCAGGCAGCATCAGGTCGAGGACGACCAGGTTGAATACTTCGCGGCCCAGCAGACGGTCCATCTGCTCGGTGTTGGGAACCGCGCGGGCACGGTAGCCCTTGCTGACGAAAAAGCGCTCCAGCAGGCTGCTCAGCCCCGGGTCGTCGTCAACAATCAGAATTTTTTCGCCTTCAGCAGTTTGTGCGGTGCTGCTCATCGGATGCTCCTTTTATCTCGGTGCGCATTATGGCGTAGCTGCCGTTATACGCACCGTGTGCATTGTTAGCAGATTTTTCCTCAATCGCCAGAAAACCCGCCGTCGGCCGGCGCCCTCCGATGCTCCTCAAGTCCGGAACGCTGGTTATAATGCGCCGCCTTTTGTGTCAGGCAACCTCTTATCGTTATCGCCCGCGGCCCCTTTTTATTTTTCCCGGCCAGGCAGTAATTGTTCGATTTCACGGGTCAACAGGCTGCCTTTTGATCCAGGTAGCGGCGCATGCCAGGCCGCTCAACCAGACTCGCCGAGCCCAATGCTCCGTGCCGGCGGGCCTGCTTTCACAATTTGTCAGGTGGTTTTATGGACAGCATCAACAGCCGCATTGCCGAGGAACTCGGCGTACGCCCACAACAGGTCGAAGCGGCCGTCGCTCTATTGGATGAAGGCTCCACCGTGCCCTTCATCGCCCGCTACCGGAAGGAAGTGACCGGCAGCCTCGATGACACCCAGTTGCGTCATCTGGAAGAGCGCCTGCGCTACCTGCGAGAACTCGACGAGCGGCGCGCCAGCATCCTCGCCAGCATCGAGGAACAAGGCAAGCTGACCCCGGAGCTGGCCCGCGACATCAAGCTCGCCGACACCAAGACCCGCCTCGAAGACCTCTACCTGCCGTACAAGCAGAAGCGCCGCACCAAGGGCCAGATCGCCCTGGAAGCCGGCCTCGGCGAACTGGCGGACGGCCTGTTCAACGACCCGAACCTGGCCCCGGAAAGCGAAGCCGCGCGCTTCGTCGACGCCGAAAAAGGCGTGGCCGACGTCAAGGCGGCGCTCGAAGGCGCCAAGTACATCCTCATGGAACGCTTCGCCGAAGACGCGAGCCTCCTGGACAAGCTGCGCAACTACCTCAAGCAGGAAGCCACCCTCAGCGCCCGCGTGATCGCCGGCAAGGAAGAGGAAGGCGCCAAGTTCCGCGACTACTTCGAGCACGACGAGCCGCTGAAAAGCATGCCGTCGCACCGCGCCCTGGCGATTTTCCGCGGCCGCAACGAAGGCATCCTCAGCTCCGCGCTGAAAGTCGGCGACGAGCTGCCGGGCACCATGCACCCGTGCGAAGGCATGATCGGCCAGCAAGTCGGCATCCAGAACCAGAACCGCGCGGCGGACAAATGGCTCGGCGAAGTGGTGCGCTGGACCTGGAAGGTCAAGCTCTACACCCACCTGGAAACCGACCTGCTGGGCGAGCTGCGCGACGGCGCGGAAACCGAGGCGATCAACGTCTTCGCCCACAACCTGCACGACCTGCTGCTGGCCGCGCCGGCCGGCCCGCGCGCCACCCTGGGCCTGGACCCGGGCCTGCGCACCGGCTGCAAGGTCGCGGTGGTGGATGCCACCGGCAAACTGCTGGACCACGCCACCGTCTACCCGCACGTGCCGCACAACAAGTGGGACCAGACCCTCGCCGTGCTGGCCGCCCTGTGCGCCAAGCATTCGGTGGACCTGATCGCCATCGGCAACGGCACCGCCAGCCGCGAGACCGACAAGCTGGCCGCCGACCTGATCAAGCAATACCCGGCCATGCGCATGACCAAGGTCATGGTCTCCGAGGCTGGCGCCTCGGTGTACTCGGCCTCGGAACTGGCGGCCAAGGAATTCCCCGACCTGGACGTGTCGATCCGTGGCGCGGTGTCCATCGCCCGCCGCCTGCAGGACCCTTTGGCCGAGCTGGTGAAGATCGATCCGAAATCCATCGGCGTCGGCCAGTACCAGCATGACGTGTCGCAGTTGAAGCTGGCACGCGGCCTGGACGCGGTGGTCGAGGACTGCGTGAACGCCGTCGGCGTGGACGTGAACACCGCCTCCGTGGCGCTGCTGGCGCGGATCTCCGGCCTCAACACCACCCTGGCGCAGAACATCGTCAGCCACCGCGATGAAAACGGTGTGTTCAAGACCCGCGCCGCGCTGAAGAAGGTCGCCCGCCTGGGCGAGAAGACCTTCGAACAGGCCGCCGGCTTCCTGCGTGTGATGAACGGCGACAACCCGCTGGACGCCTCCGCGGTGCACCCTGAGGCTTATCCGCTGGTGCAACGCATCGCCGCCGAAACCGACCGCGACATCCGCTCGCTGATCGGCGACAGCGGCTTCCTCAAGCGCCTGGACCCGAAGAAGTTCACCGACGAGACTTTCGGCCTGCCGACCGTCACCGACATTCTCCAGGAACTGGACAAGCCCGGCCGCGACCCGCGCCCCGAGTTCAAGACCGCCGAGTTCCAGGAAGGCGTCGAAGACCTCAAGGACCTGCAACTGGGGATGATCCTCGAAGGCGTGGTGACCAACGTCACCAACTTCGGCGCCTTCGTCGACATCGGCGTGCATCAGGACGGCCTGGTGCATATCTCCGCGCTATCGGAGAAATTCATCAAGGACCCGCGCGAGGCGGTGAAGGCCGGCGACGTGGTCAAGGTCAAGGTCATGGAAGTCGACATTCCGCGCAAACGCGTGGGCCTGTCGATGCGCATGAGTGACACCCCGGGCGAGAAAATCGACGGCGCCCGCGGTTCGCGTCCAGGTTCGGCGCCGCGCTCTTCCCAGGGCAACGCTCCACGCAAGGAAACCACGGCCGCGGCGCCAAGCAACAACGCCATGGCCTCGCTGTTCGCCAACGCCAAACAGTTGAAGAAACGCTGATGGAAATCCCTGCCGGCCTGACCGAAAGCGCCTTCAGCCAATTGCTCGGCTGCCGCCTGCAACGCCTGGAAACAGGCGAGGCGGACGTCGCCCTGGCGCTGACCCCGCAGTTGCGCAATCGCGGCCAGAAGCTGCATGGCGGGGCGATCTTCAGCCTGGTGGACATTGCCATGGGGCTGGCCTGTTCCAGCTCCCACGGTTTCGACCAGCAGAGCGCGACCATCGAGTGCAAGATCAACTACATCCGCGCGGTGGCCGAAGGCGAGGTGCTGTGCCGCGCCAAGGTCATCCACCCCGGCCGCCGCACCCTGGTGGTCGAGGCCGATGTGGTGCAGGGCGACAAACTGATCGCCAAGGCACAAGGCACGTTCGCGGTCCTCTGAGGCCCCGGTTGGCGACAGCCGCGACGCAAACTCATCCGGTAGCGACGCGGCCCGCCCCCGAACAGCGACAAACCTAGCTCCGCGCCCTCGATTTGAGTTAATTTCGGCGCTGCGAAAGCGGCGTCGGAGTTTTCCGCGTGCGCCAAAACCAGATTCAGGGATGAAGCGTGGTGCTTGCAAAACGGGCCGAGACGGCTCAACGACCAGGCGAAAACGCCAGTTTCAACTTCACCCTTGTAGACCGTCCTGCCCACCCCCATATTGGGGCGACTGACGCGTGAAGGAATCCAACTTGAGCGAACTTCTCAACCGCCGCCTGGCCCTGCTCGGCGAGCGCGCCAACCTCTCTCTGCTCGAGCAGTGCCTGCACGGTATCGAGCGCGAATGCCTGCGCGTGACCGGCGAGGCGCGCCTGGCGCAGACCCCGCACCCGGAAGAGCTGGGTTCCGCGCTGACCAACGAACAGATCACCACCGATTATTCCGAGTCGCTGCTGGAATTCATCACCCCGGCCCTGGCCGATCCGGCCGACACCCTGGCCAGCCTCGACAAGATCCACCGCTTCGCCTACAGCAAGCTCGGCAACGAGTACCTGTGGAGTCCATCGATGCCGTGCCCGTTGCCGGCCGAGGAAGACATCCCGATCGCCTACTACGGCACCTCCAACATCGGCCGCCTCAAGTATGTCTACCGCCAGGGCCTGGCCCTGCGCTACGGCAAGACCATGCAGTGCATCGCCGGGATCCACTACAACTTCTCCCTGCCGGAGAAACTCTGGCCGCTGCTCAAGCAGGCCGAAGGGTTCGTCGGCAGCGACCGCGACTATCAGTCCTCGGCCTATATCGCGCTGATCCGCAACTTCCGCCGCTACAGCTGGCTGTTGATGTACCTGTTCGGCGCTTCGCCGGCGCTGGACGCAGGCTTCCTGCGTGGGCGCTCGCACCAGCTGGAACAACTGGACGCCGAGACCCTGTACCTGCCGTACGCCACGAGCCTGCGCATGAGCGACCTGGGCTACCAGAGCAACGCCCAGGCCGGCCTGACCCCTTGCTACAACGACCTGAACAGCTACACCGACAGCCTGCGCAAGGCCGTCGCCACGCCGTACGCGCCTTACGTGGAGATCGGCACCCACCAGGACGGCGAGTGGGTCCAGCTCAACACCAACATCCTGCAGATCGAAAACGAGTACTACTCCAACATCCGCCCGAAACGCGTGACCTACACCGGCGAGCGGCCGATCCAGGCGCTGATGGCCCGGGGCATCCAGTACGTCGAAGTGCGCTGCCTG
Organism: Pseudomonas chlororaphis; assembly: GCF_001921865.1. Taxonomy (GTDB): domain Bacteria; phylum Pseudomonadota; class Gammaproteobacteria; order Pseudomonadales; family Pseudomonadaceae; genus Aquipseudomonas; species Aquipseudomonas chlororaphis_D. The sequence goes on along the minus strand of NZ_MSCT01000002.1, from coordinate 137,745 downwards.
GACATCAACCCGTTCCTACCGATGGGCATCGACGTGCAGGAGGCGCGCTTCCTCGACGCCTTCCTGCTGTATTGTGCGCTCAACGAGAGCCCGCTGCTGGAGAACAACGAGTGCGGCAACGCCACCTCGAACTTCCTCAGCGTGGTCAAGGAAGGACGCCGCCCGGGGCTGCAACTGCAGCGCCAGGGGCAGCCGGTGGAGCTCAAGGAGTGGGCCGGCGAATTGCTGGAGAAGATCGCGCCGCTGGCCGCCCTGCTCGACCGCAGCCAGGACAGCGATGCCCACAGCAAGGCGCTGGACGCCCAGTTGGACAAGGTCAAGGACCCGTCCCTGACCCCTTCGGCCCAGGTCCTGGCCGCCATGCAGGAGCACAAGGAAAGCTTCAGCCAGTTTTCCCTGCGCCAGAGCCTGGCCCACGCCGAGTTCTTCCGCAGCGAGCCCCTGAGCAAGGAAGACCAGGCGCGCTTCGAGGAAGCGGCGCGCAACTCGCTGCAACAACAGGCCGAGCTGGAACAGAACGAAGTCGGCGACTTCGATGTGTTCGTCGGCTCGTACCAGGCGAGCATCCTGGCGATCAGCAATTAAGCCAAGCGCCTGCGGCGCTTATCGCGGGCAAGCCTCGCTCCTACAGAATCATACGGCCCCTGTAGGAGCGAGCTTGCTCGCGATGGAGCGCAAAGCGCTCCCTCCCGGCAAAACGCCCTCATTAGAACATTCCCCTTTTAAGCTAATTCCAAAAAGTTATTTATTTCAGAGTTCTTAGATCATTTAGTCTCCTTACACGCCCCACACCCGGCCGCCTGTCTTGAGGAGCTTCACAATGAAACTGCACGCCCCCCTTCGCCTGCTGGCGGCCGCATCGCTGGCCACCGCGAGCTTCTTCGCCCAGGCCGCCGACGTCACCGTCGCCTACCAGACCACCGTCGATCCGGCGAAAGTCGCCCAGGCCGACGGCACCTACGAAAAGGTCACCAAGGCCAACATCGACTGGCGCAAATTCGACAACGGCGCCGACATCATCGCCGCCATCGCCTCCGGCGACGTGCAGATCGGCTACCTGGGTTCCAGCCCGCTGACCGCCGCGATCACCCGCAAGGTACCGGTGCAAACCTTTCTGATCGCCACCCAGATCGGCGCCGCCGAGGCCCTGGTGGCCCGTGACGGTTCCGGGATCAAGACGCCCCAGGACCTGGTCGGCAAGAAGGTCGCCGTGCCGTTCGTTTCCACCGGCCACTACAGCCTGCTGGCCGCGCTCAAGCACTGGAACATCGATCCGGCGAAAGTCCAGGTCCTCAACCTCGCGCCACCGGCGATCATCGCCGCCTGGAAGCGCGGCGACATCGACGCCACCTACGTCTGGGACCCGGCGTTGGGCGTGGCCAAGGAAAACGGCAAGGTGCTGATCACCTCCGGCGAACTGGCCAAGTTCGGCGCGCCGACCTTCGACGCCTGGATCGTGCGCAAGGACTTCGCCGAGAAGCACCCGGAAATCGTCACCGCCTTCGCCAAGGTGACCCTGGATGCCTATGCCGACTACCGCAAGGACCCGGCCGCCTGGCTGGCCAACCAGGGCAACGTCGACAAGCTGGTGAAGCTGTCCGGCGCCAAGGCCAGCGACATCCCGCTGCTGTTGCAGGGCAACGTCTACCCGCTGGCCGCCGACCAGATCAGCAGCCTCGGCGCGCCGACCACCCAAGCGATCACCGACACCGCGGCGTTCCTCAAGGAGCAAGGCAAGGTCGAAGCGGTGCTGCCGGACTACGCGCCTTACGTCAGCGCCCGGTACATCACCCAGTAAAGGCCTGCCGCTGGAGTCGCCGGGCACTGGCCCGGCGTTCTTCGTCACGCTTGGCGCCGCGGTAACCGCTGCATCTGTAAAAAGGCATCTATAAAGGAGAGCCGTCATGGCTTTGCTACAACTGGAGCGCATCAGCGCACAGTACCCCGGCGCCGCCGAACCGGTGCTGGCGGATATCTCCCTGACGCTCGGCCCCCGGCAACTGCTGGTTGCCCTCGGCCCTTCCGGCAGCGGCAAGACATCACTGCTGAACCTGATCGCCGGCTTCGTCGCCCCCAGCGCCGGACGCATCACCCTGGATGGCGTACCCGTCGCCGGCCCCAGCGCCGAACGCGGCGTGGTGTTCCAGGACGATGCCCTGCTGCCCTGGCAAAACGTGCTGGCCAACGTTGGCTTCGGCCTCGAACTGGCCGGCGTCGCCCGTGAGCAGCGTGAGGCCCGGGCCCGGGAGATGCTGGCGCTGGTGGACCTGGCCGGCTTCGACACGCGGCGCATCTGGCAGCTGTCCGGCGGCCAACGCCAGCGCGTCGGCCTGGCCCGGGCCCTGGCCGCCGACCCGCGCGTATTGCTGATGGACGAACCTTTCGGCGCCCTCGATGCCTTCACCCGCGAGCAGATGCAGGAGCTGTTGCTGCAAGTCTGGCGCCGCACCGCCAAGCCGGTGTTCCTGATTACCCACGACATCGAAGAAGCGGTGTTCCTCGCCACCGAGCTGATCCTCCTGGCGCCCAACCCGGGGCAGATCGTCGAGCGCCTGAGCCTGGACTTCGGCCAGCGCTATGCGGCCGGCGAGTCGGCGCGGGCGATCAAGTCCGACCCGCGCTTCATCGAAACCCGCGAACACGTGCTGGCCCGGGTGTTCTCCCAACGCAGCGCCGCCTCGCGGCAGGAGCCCGCATGAGCAGCTATGACCTTCCGGCCGCCACGGCCAAAACCACCACCGCGCCCACGGCGCTGCCTGTGCGTCGCAGCCTGAGCACGCGCTGGATCAGCGTCCTGACCCTGGTCGTGCTGCTCGCGCTGTGGTGGGCAGTGACCGCCAGCGGGCTGATCGAGCCGCTGTTCCTGCCGTCGCCCGGCGCCGTGCTGCAAAAAGGCTGGCTGCTGGCGACCAGCGGCTATATGGATTCCACCTTGTGGCAGCACCTGGGCGCGAGCCTCGGGCGCATCGGCCTGGCCCTGGGCTTTGCCGTGCTGACCGCGATTCCGGTGGGCATCGCCATCGGCCACAACCGCATCGCCCGTGGCGTGCTGGACCCGCTGATCGAGTTCTACCGGCCGATTCCGCCCCTGGCCTACCTGCCGCTGATCGTCATCTGGTGCGGCATCGGCGAGCTGTCCAAGGTGCTGCTGATCTACCTGGCGATCTTCGCGCCGATCGCCATCGCCACCGCGACCGGCGTACGCACCGTGGACCCGGTCCGGCTGCGCGCCGCGCAGTCCCTGGGCGCGACCCGGGCCCAGCTGATTCGCCATGTGATCCTGCCCAGCGCCCTGCCCGACATCCTCACCGGCGTGCGCATCGGCCTCGGCGTGGGCTGGTCGACCCTGGTCGCCGCCGAACTGATCGCCGCCACCAGCGGCCTGGGCTTCATGGTGCAGTCCGCCGCGCAGTTCCTGGTCACCGACGTGGTGGTACTGGGAATCCTGGTCATCGCCCTGATCGCCTTCGCCATGGAAATGGGCCTGCGCGCCCTGCAACGCAAGCTGGTGCCCTGGCATGGCCAGGGCCATTGAAACCCTGTAGCGGGCATATTTTTACCGAAAAAGCTGACCACGCCGGCAATTCGGCGCCCTAATCCGAGAACGACCATGAGCCTGACCGTCACCCCTTTAAGCTCCGCCCTGGGCGCCCAGATCGGCGGCGTCGATATCCGCCAGCCGCTGGACGCCGAACAGCGCGACGCCATCGAACAGGCGCTGCTCCAGCATCAGGTGCTGTTCTTGCGCGACCAATCGATCTCGCCGCAGCAACAAGCGCGCTTCGCGGCCAATTTCGGCGACCTGCATATCCATCCGATCTACCCCAACGTGCCGGAACAACCGCAGGTGCTGATCCTCGACACCGCCGAAACCGATGTGCGCGACAACGCCATCTGGCACACCGACGTGACTTTCCTGCCGACCCCGGCCCTGGGCGCGGTGCTCAGCGCCAAGCTACTGCCGGCCTACGGCGGCGATACCCTGTGGGCCAGCGGCATCGCGGCCTTCGAGGCGCTTTCGGAGCCGATGAAGAAGCTGCTGCAAGGGCTGACCGCGACCCACGACTTCATCAAGTCCTTTCCGCTGGAGCGCTTCGGCAATACCCCCGAGGACCTGGCGCGCTGGGAAGAAACCAAGCGGAAAAACCCGCCGCTGTCGCACCCGGTGATCCGCACCCACCCGGTCAGCGGACGCCAGTCGCTGTTCGTCAACGAAGGCTTCACAACGAAGATCAACGAGCTGTCGGACAGCGAAAGCGAGGTCATCCTCAAACTGCTGTTCGCCCATGCCACCCGCCCCGAATTCACCCTCCGCTGGCGCTGGCAAACCAACGACGTGGCCTTCTGGGACAACCGCGTGACCCAGCATTACGCGGTCGACGACTACCGCCCGCAGCGCCGCGTGATGCACCGCGCGACGATTCTGGGGGATGCGCCGTTTTTCAAAGAGCTCCCGTAGCGCATGGCCCGCATAGAGCGGGCCACCCAGACGACCAGCGGTTGCTCGCCTCCGCCAACTCGCCGTTATGCTATCAATGATTGCATTGATTTCATCCGGAGGAGCCCATGGCCAGCCTTACCATCCGCAATCTGGACGACCAGATCAAAGAGCGCCTGCGTATCGAGGCCGCCCACAACGGTCATTCCATGGAAGAAGAAGCCCGACTGATCCTGCGCCGCGCCCTGAGCCGCACGACCGACGGCCAGGGCCTGGGCAGCCGCATCCGCACACGTTTTGCCGCGACCGGCGGGGTGGAACTGGAACTGCCCGAGCGCACCGAGCCGGCCCGCGCAGCGGACCTGAACGAATGATCGTGCTCGATACCAACGTGCTGTCAGAACTGATGCGTCCTCAACCGGATGCCTCGGTGCTGCTGTGGATCGAGTCGCAACCCATCGAAGACCTCTATATCAGCGCCATGACCATGGCCGAGATTCTCCACGGCATCGCGCGCCTGCCCCACGGCAAACGCAAGCAGACGCTGCATGCCTCGGCGCTGGCCATGTTCGAGGAAGACTTCATCGACCGCATCATGCCCTTCGGCACCCAGGCCGCGCTGTACTACGCGCACCTGATCTCGCACCGGGAAAAGTCGGGCCGTCCGATCAGCCTGGTGGATGCGCAGATTGCAGCGATCTGCCGGGTCCACGACGCCGCCATCGCCACCCGCAATACCAGGGACTTCGCCGACACCGGGCTGATCGTTATCAACCCCTGGTTGCCGCTCGAGGGTTGAGCGACTGCTTGGCAGTCATCGCGAGCAAGCTCGCTCCTACAGGATTCTGTCGGACCTTGTAGGAGCGAGCGTGCTCGCGATGCGGCCCGAAGGGCCGCGTGCCGGCCTCACTCCGCCGTCGAGGGTTTCTCCCACAGATTGATCCCGCCTTCCTGGGCAAAGCGGTCGATTTGCGCCAGCTCTTCGGCGCTGAAGCTCAGGTTACGCAACGCGCCGACGTTCTCGACAATCTGCTCCGGGCGGCTGGCGCCGATCAGCGCCGAGGTCACCCGCGGGTCACGCAGGGTCCAGGCCAGGGCCAGTTGCGCCAGGCTCTGGCCGCGGCTTTTGGCGATCTCGTTCAAGGCCCGTACATGGGCGATATTGGCCTCGGACAGGTGCGAGGCTTGCAACGAACCGCCGCCCGGGCGGTTGACCCGCGCATCCTCGGGAATGCCATTGAGGTACTTGTCGGTCAGCAGGCCCTGGGCCAACGGCGTAAAGGCGATCACCCCGGCGCCGAGCTCGTCGGTGGTGTCCAGCAGGTCCTTTTCCACCCAGCGGTTGAGCAGGTTATAGGCCGGCTGATGGATCAGCAGCGGCACCTTCCATTCCTTGAGCAGGGCGGCGATTTCGCGGGTTTTAACCCCGGAGTAAGACGAGATGCCGATGTACAGCGCCTTGCCCTGCTGCACCGCGGTGGCCAGGGCGCTGGCGGTTTCTTCCAGCGGCGTGTCCGGGTCGAAACGGTGGGAATAGAAGATATCCACATAGTCCAGGCCCAGGCGCTGCAGGCTCTGGTCGAGGCTGGCCAGCACGTACTTGCGCGAACCGCCGCCCTGGCCATAGGGACCGGGCCACATGTCCCAGCCGGCCTTGCTGGAGATGATCAACTCGTCGCGGTAGTGCTTGAAGTCTTCGCGCAACAGGCGCCCGAAGTTGATCTCGGCGCTGCCGTAGGGCGGGCCGTAGTTGTTGGCCAGGTCGAAGTGGTTGATGCCCAGGTCGAAGGCGGTGCGCAGCAGCGCGCGCTGGGTGTCGATCGGCGTGCTGTCGCCGAAGTTGTGCCACAGGCCCAGGGACAGCGCCGGCAGCACCAGGCCGCTGCGCCCGACGCGGCGGTAGGGAATGGAGTCGTAACGGTTTTCGGCAGCGATATACGTCATCAGATCCTCTCTCATTGGCGGGACTATGTGTGGGGTAAAGCCTTCAGGTCCTGCGGACCTTATCGCGAGCAAGCTCGCTCCTACAGAGGGAGCGCAATCCTGTAGGAGCGAGCGTGCTCGCGATCGACCGCGCAGCGGTCGTCTATCTATGCAAAACGGTTCTTCGGTCGCGCCAGCCCCAGGTTCTCGCGCAACGTCTTGCCTTCGTATTCGGTTCTGAACAACCCGCGGCGCTGCAGTTCCGGAACCACGGCATCGGCAAAGTCCTGCAACCCGCCCGGCAGGTGCGGGACCAGCACGTTGAAACCGTCCGCCGCGCCCTCCTCGAACCAGCTCTGCAACTCGTCGGCGATCTGCGTCGGCGTACCGATCAGGCTGTAATGCCCGCGGCCGCCGGCGATTTTCCGCCCCAGCTCGGCCAGGCTCAGGTTGTCCTGGCCGGCCAGTTCGGTCAGCAGTTTCTGCCGGCTTTGCTGACCGCTTTCGGTCAACGGCAATTCGGGTAGCGGGCCGTCCAGCGGGTACGGCGACAAGTCGAAGTTGCCCAGCATACGCCCAAGCAAGGCCACGCCAACCTCGGGTTCGACCCACTGCTGAAACGATTCATATTTTTCCCGGGCTTCGCTTTCGCTCTGCCCCACCACCACGAACACCCCGGGCATGACTTTCAACGAATCGGCCTCGCGCCCGTAGCGCGCAAGGCGGCCCTTGAGGTCGGCGTAAAACGCCTGGGCGCCGGCCAGCGAAGCCTGGGCGGTGAACACCACGTCGGCGGTCTGCGCCGCCAGTTCGCGCCCGGCTTCGGAGGAGCCGGCCTGGACGACCACCGGGTGGCCCTGGGGCGGGCGCGCCACATTCAGCGGCCCCTTGACCCGGAAGTGTTCGCCCTGGTGATCCAGCACGTGCAGCTTGTCCGGGTCGTAGTACAGGCCGCTGGCCTTGTCGCGGACGAAGGCGTCGTCCTGCCAACTGTCCCAGAGCCCGGTGACCACCTCATGGAACTCGCGGGCACGGCGGTAGCGCTCGGCGTGGCCAAGATGCTGTTCGAGACCGAAATTCTGCGCTTCGGCCGCATTATCGGAAGTCACCAGATTCCAACCCGCTCGACCGCCCGACAGGTGATCCAGCGAAGCGTACTTACGTGCTACGTGGTACGGTACGTTATAGCTCGTAGTACTAGTGGCAATCAGCCCAATATGCGCGGTGACGACGCTGAGGGCGGCCAATAAAGTCAAGGGTTCAAACTGGTCGGAACGCGCCATCCTGCTGGCCCCGGGGCCTATGGCGGCAGCCACGCTGTCGGCCAGGAACAGCGCGTCGAACTTCGCGTCTTCAGCGATCCGGGCCAATTGCCGGTACGCAAAAAAGTCTAGTCCAGCATCCGCTGGTACGTACGGATGCCGCCAGGCGGCAACGTGATGACCGGTCGCCATCAGGAAGGCGCCGAGCTTGAGTTGGCGAGGAGCTTGGGGCATGGGCGGGTCCTTGGAGCATGTGGACGGGTTCAGGCGGGGGGCGAGCCTGGGTGCGCTATCGCGAGCAAGCTCGCTCCTACAAGGGGGGCGTGCCCCCTCTTCTCGAGTGCTCAGAAATCCTTGCGCAGCTGCACCCCGAAATAGCGTTCGTCGTCCCGTGGCACGGCGCGATAGATGTAGTTGCCGCCGCTGGCCAGCAGTGGCGAATAGGACTTGTCGGCGAGGTTCTTGCCCAGCAGCGCCACCCGCCAGCCCTGGTTGTAGTCGGCCAGGGCGATGCTGGCGTTCCAGATGCCATAGGCGCCCTGCTTGGTGTCGGCGTTCTGGCTGATGTCGTACTGCACTTCGCTCTGCCAGCTGTAGTCGGTGCCCAGTTCGATATCCAGGCCGTTATCCAGCGGGATGCTGTAATCGGCGCGCACGTAGCTCTTCCAGTCCGGGGTGAACGGCAGCGGCTTGCCGTTGACGTTGCAGGAGGCCGCCGCGCCCACCGGGCATGCGAACTCGTCGATCCGCGCACGGGTGTAGGCCAGGGCGCCGGAGATCTTCAACTGCTGGGTCGCCTGCAAAGCGTAATCCAGCTCGACGCCTTCAGTGCTGACGCTGCCGGCGTTGATCAGGCGGGTCACCACCTGACCGGCGACCGTGTCGAAGAAGTTCGCCTGGTAGTTGTCGTAATCGCTGTGGAAGATCGCCAGGTTGGCAGTCAGGCGCTTGTTCCAGGCCGTGGCCTTGACCCCGGCTTCCCAGGTGTTGGAGGTTTCCGGTTTCAGCGCCTCGGTGTCCCGCGGCTGCATGTTGAAGAACACGTTGTAGGCCGGCCCCTTGTAGCCGCGCGAATAGGTCAGGTAGGTGGTGACCGCCTCGCTCAGGTCGTACTGCAGGCCCAGGCGCCCGGACCAGCCATCCTCGTCCACCGACCCCGAACTGCTGGTGCCGGGCTGGATGCCGCTGACGGTGGTGGCCGACGTGGACACGCGGCGGTGATCGTATTCCAGGTCGTCGTGGGTCCAGCGTAGGCCGACGATCCCGCGCAAATCCGAGGTGAAGTTCAGGGTGGTTTCGCCGAACACCGAATAGCTGTCGCTGGTGGTGCTGTAGTCGGCAATGCCGCGGTTGATGCCGGTGGTCGTGGTCAGGGTGCGCCGATAGGTTTCTTCGTCCTTGCCGTGCATGTAGAACAGCCCGCCGACGTACTCGAGGAACTGCCCCTTGGGCGAAGCCAGGCGCAGCTCCTGAGAGTACTGGTTGTAGTCCAGGTCGCCCTTGTCGGCGGTGCCGGGGAACGCTGCGGTGACGGCGCCGAGGCGATCGCCATCCTGATACTGGGTGTTGTTCCAGCCGCGCCAGGCGGTGATCGAGGTCAGGGTGTAATCGCCGAGGTTCCAGTCCAGCTGGCCGGACAGGCCCTTGTTGATGTCTTCGACGTGAGTGCGGGTATCGGTGTTGATATCGCGGTTGTCGCTGCGGGCCCGGAACGGGCTCAGCGCGCTGGCGAAGGCCGGCGTCAGGGCCTTGCTGACAACGCCGTTGGGCGCGTCGTCATGGGACTGCATGTAGTCGGCCGCCAGGGTGAAGGTGAGGTCGTCGCTAGGGGTGAACTCCAGCTTGCCGCGCACGCCTTTGCGGTTGTAGCCGTTGACCTCATGGCCGTTGTGCCGGTTGTCGACGTTGCCGTCGTAGCTGCCGAACAGGGTGGTGACCGAGCCCTTGAGCGTGTCGGGAATCAGGCTGCCGCCGATGCCGAAGCGGGTGCGGCTTTCGTTGCCGCTGTAGTAGCCCTGGTCGATGTAGCCATGGGTTTCGGCGGTCGGCGCCTTGGTCACGATGTTCAGCACCCCGGCCGAAGCGTTCTTGCCGAACAGGGTGCCCTGGGGGCCGCGTAGCACTTCGATGCGCTCCAGGTCCAGCAGATCGAGGGTGGCCTGGCCCGGCCGGCCATAGACCACGCCGTCGATCACCGTGGCCACGGTCGGCTCGACGCCCGGCGAGGTGGAAATGGTGCCTACGCCGCGAATGAACAGCGACGTGTCCTTGTTCGAGGCGCCCGTGCGAAAGTTCAGCGAAGGCACCTGCTGCACGATGCTGGCGACGCCGTTGCGGTTGTCGCGCTCCAACTGTTCGCCATCGACCACCGACACTGCCACCGGCACCTTTTGCAGCGACTCTTCGCGGCGAGTGGCGGTGACCGTCACCGACTTCAGCGTCGGTTCCTGAACCTGCGCCGCCTGGCCATTGTCGGCGGCGAACGCGCCCGGCGACGGCAGCGCCGCCAGCCCTGCCAACAGCCAGCCCAGAGGCGCTCGCGATGCGTTGACCGCGCGGATCGACCGCGCCCGTTTCTGCTGATCCCCATGAATGTTCTGCATGCTGCACCTGCGCGGAATTTGCCCTGAACCGCTGCCGATCTACGCCGGCAGCGCCGAAAAACAGGTCGTGGGCATTCGCTCGAGCGAGTAGCAGACAACTGACTTTGTTAGCGCTAACATCGCCAGTATCGGTACGCTGCACATAGAGCGTCCAATACTGAAAAATTACTTTTATATGCCTTTTCGTTTCATGGAAGGAGCGTGTCTTGACCGCTGAAAAATCCCCAGGCCGCAAACGCCGCGGCGCCGGGCGGGTGACCCTGAACACTGTCGCCCGCCAGGCCGGCGTTTCGGCGATCACCGTGTCGCGCTATTTCAACCAGCCGGACAGCGTCTCGCCGGAACGCCGCGAACGCATCGCCCAGGTCGTGGCCGAACTGGGTTATGTACCGAACCTGGTGGCCGGCGGCCTGGCCTCGGCACGGGGCAAGATCGTCGCCATGGTGATTCCGAACATCTCCGGGCCGATCTTCGCCGACACCATCCAGGGCTTCAGCGATACCCTCAGCCGCCACGGCTACCAGCTGCTGCTGGCGTCGAGCTACTTCGATGCGCAGCAGGAGGAAAACGCCGTGCGGGCCTTTCTCGGCTGGTCGCCGGCGGCCCTGGTGCTGACCAGCCACTTCCACAGCCCGGGCACCGAAAAGATGATCGCCGAGGCGGATATCCCGGTGATCGAAACCTGGGACTACCAGCCCCAGCGCGAACCGCTGCAAATCGGTTTTTCCCACTATCAGGTCGGGGTGACGGCGGCGCGTTATCTGCACGGCAAGGGCTACCGGCGGATCGCCTTCGTGCAGAACAGCGCCCCCGGCGACCTCAGCGCCCTGGAGCGCCGCGACGGCTATGCCGCGACCCTGAACGAGTTGGGCCTGGAACCCTGGGTGTTCGCCCCGGATGCCGACCGGCCGCCATTCGAGGCCGGCAAGCAGGCCATGGAAGCCTTGATGAACAGCCGCCCGCGCCCGGACGCGATCGTCTTCGCCAACGACAACCTGGCCGCCGGCGGCTCCCTGGCCGGGCAACGGGCGGGGCTGAAGATCCCCGAGGAATGCGCGGTGCTGGGCTTTGGCGATTACCCCTTCGCCCAGATGTTGCTGCCCAGCCTGAGCACCATCAAGCCGCCGGCCCTGGAGATCGGCGTGCTGGCGGCGACGCGGGTCCTGGAAAGCCTGGGCGTGTTGCCGGTGGAAGAGGACGTGCAGCGCCTGAACCTGCTGGAATGCCGGGTAATCGAGCGCGAGAGTGCGTGAAGGCCCTTGCGGGCCTTATCGCGAGCAAGCTCGCTCCTACAGCGGCTAGACCGACAGCTCGCGCAAGGCCGCGGCCGCCAGGAAGCCCGAGCGCGAACGGTAGCGCTGGTCGCGCTTGACGGTCTGGTCGATGCGCTCCAGCAATTGCTCCGGCAGGGTGGCGTTGAAGCGCACCGACTTGCCGAAGTACGGAGTGATATCGAACTCGACCACGCCCCAGACACCGCCGGCGTAATCGGGGTTGTCGATATGCGCGTCGATCTCGCGTACCTGGGGCAGCGGCTCGCCGTCGGCCACCAAGCCCTCGTAGTGCAGGGACAGCGCCTCCTGCACGTTATCGAACGCTTGGGCCACGCTCGGGCCCGCGGAAAAGCAGCCCGGCACATCGGGGACGATGACCCCGTACTCGGAGTCGGCATCCTTGTGCAGCACCACCGGAAATTTCATGTCGTTGACCCTCTCATCGAACACCTGCCTCATTTCAGGCCCGCCTGCTTCAGGATGCTGTGGACCGTACCCCTGGGCAGATCCGCGTCCGGGTGGGGGACAGTAACCCGCCCCGGCTTGTGCAGATGCTTGTACTGGTGATGACTGCCCTTGACCGCGATCAGATACCACCCATCCTCCTCGATCATCCTGATCAGTTCCCGACTGCGCATTGCCGTGTCCTTTCGATGCGTCACGAAAAGCCACCGTACACAGTCAAAAGCTAACAATACACACTATACACATCATGACATTCAATACAGTAAACGGCGATGACTGGCGTCGCTCGGGCACGCTTCAGACCGCCCGGGCGAACACCTGCGCCAGCCAGTCGACGAACACCCGCACCCGGGGCGACATGTGGCGGTTGTGCGGGTACAGCACCGACACCGGCATCGGCGGCGGGGGCGTATCGGCCAGGATCTCGCGCACCAGCCCCTGGGATATCTGCTCGGCCATGCGGTAGCGCGGGCACTGGATGATGCCCAGCCCGGCCACCGCCGAGGCCGCGTAGATTTCGGCGCCGAACACCGACAGCGCGCCGTCGATGGCGACTTCCCGCAGCTCGCCGTCGACCATGAACTCGAACGGGAACAGCTTGGCCGTGGTGCGCGAGACGTAGTTCACCGCACGGTGCCGCGCCAGGTCGTCGAGGCTCTTCGGCTCGCCGTATTGGCGCAGGTACGCCGGGCTGGCGCAGGTGATCTGTTGCAGGTTGGCCACGCGCCGGCCGATCAGCGTCGAGTCGCCCAGGCTGCCGGCGCGTAGCACGCAGTCCACCCCTTCGGCGATCAGGTCGACAAAACGGTCGGCCTCGCTGACCGACAGCTCGATGTCCGGGTAGCGCGCCATGAATTCGGGCAGCGCCGGAATCACGAAGTACTTGGCCAGGGTGCCATGCAGGTCGACCCGCAAACGGCCCTTGGGCGCCACCGTGCGAAACGCCAGCTCGGCCTCTTCCAGTTCCGCCAGCAACTGCACGCAACGCGGGTAATAGGCCTCGCCGTCGAGGGTCGGGCGCACGCGACGGGTGCTGCGCTCCAGCAGGCGGGTGCCGAGCCAGGCCTCGAACTGGTTGAGGGAATGGGTCAGGGTGGCGCGCGGCAGGTTCAGGTCCGCGGCGGCCAGGGTGAAGCTGCCGCGTTCGTAGATCCGCACGAACACCTTCATCGCTTTGACTTGATCCACGCCGGCCTCCCGAGGTCTTGATTGTTGGCGATTATTGAACAGTCAAGCCAACTCTGGCGCATTTATCCGCCGGGATAAACCTGTGAATCTGCTTCCACCGCACACTCCTCCCATCAGGTAATTCGCCATGACTGAACAGACTTCGAAAGTTGCCATCGTGACCGGCGCCTCCCGCGGCATCGGTGCCGTCATCGCCAGGCAACTGGCCCACGACGGTTTCGCCGTCGCCATCAACTACGCCAGCAGCGCCACCGAAGCCTCGGCGCTGGTGGTGGAACTGCGCCAGGCCGGGCATCGGGCCATAGCGGTCAAGGCCGACGTGGCCGATGCCAGCGACGTGCGCCGGCTGTTCGACGAGACCGAAGCGCAACTGGGCAAGGTCGATGCGCTGATCAACAACGCCGGCATCCTCAAGGTCCTGCCGTTGGCGCAACACAGCGATGAGCTGTTCGAGCAGACCTTCGCCATCAACACCCGCGGCACCTTCAACACCCTGCGCGAAGCGGCCACCCGCCTGAACGCCGGCGGGCGCATCGTCAACTTCTCCAGCACCACGGTGGCCCTGAACCTGCCGGGCTACGCGGTGTACATCGCCAGCAAGGCCGCGGTGGAGTCCCTGACCCAGGTGTTCGCCAAGGAGTTGCGCGGCCGCGACATCACCGTCAACGCCGTGGCCCCTGGCCCGGTCGCCACCGAACTGTTCCTGCACGGCAAGAGCGAAGAGCAGATCCAGCATTTCGCCAAGATGCCGCCCCTGGAACGCCTCGGCCAGCCGGAAGACATCGCCGGCGTGGTTTCCTTCCTGGTCAGCCCGGCAGCCGCCTGGGTCAACGGACAGATCCTGCGCGCCAACGGCGGCCTGGCCTGAGCCGCCCCACTCACGGTCGAAGGAGGCATCCATGAACCACTCCACCCCGACACCTGCCCGCAGTGGGCAGACCAAACTGATGTTCACCCTGTTCACCGCGATAGCCGCCGCCACCGCTGCGCTGGCGGCGGGCTCCAGCCTGCTGCTGAGCCTGCCGGTCTGGGCGATGTTCGTCGGTTGGGTCGCGTTTTTTAGCCGTGGCCTGACCCTGCGCGACGGGCTGATCAACCTGGGTTGTGTACTGACGGGGCTCGCCGTCGGCATGGCCGCGGCGCTGAGCATCGGCGCGTTGAGCCCGAGCCTCGGCCCCTGGGCCCTGCCGCTGGTGGTGTTCGGGGTGGCGATGCTGGTGGTGTCGCTGCGCAGCCTGCGGGTGATGAACAACCTGGTCGCCTACTTCCTCGGCTTGATCGCCTGGTTTGCCGCGCACCTGGAACCCTCGCTGGAGAGCTTCGCCGAACTAGGCGGCGCCGGGACCCTGGGCTCCTTCGCCGGCTGGCTGTCCCATGCCATACAGCAACGCTTGCCCCGTCGCGCCTGAAACCACCCTTACCCGAAGAGATCAATGCCATGCAAGCCGTCATCCTGATTACCGGTGCCTCCAGCGGTTTTGGCGCCCTGACCGCCCGCGCCCTGGCCGACGCCGGCCATATCGTCTACGCCAGCATGCGTGAAACCCTGGGCCGCAACGCGCCCCAGGTGGCCGAGGTGCAACGCTACGCCGACGCGCAACGGGTGGATTTGCGCAGCGTCGAACTGGACGTTGCTTCCAGCGCCTCGGTCGAGGCCGGCGTCGCCCGGATCATTGCCGACTGCGGCCGCCTGGACGTGATCATCCACAATGCCGGGCACATGTCTTTCGGACCTGCAGAGGCGTTCACGCCCGAACAGTTCGCCCAGCTCTACGACATCAACGTACTGAGCACCCAGCGAGTCAACCGCGCGGCCCTGCCACAGTTGCGCAAGCAGGGCCGGGGATTGGTGGTATGGGTGTCTTCCAGCAGTGCCCGCGGCGGTACCCCGCCCTACCTGGCGCCGTACTTCGCGGCCAAGGCGGCGATGGACTCCCTGGCGGTGTCCTATGCCGGCGAGCTGGCGCGCTGGGGCGTGGAGACGTCGATCGTGGTACCCGGCGCCTTCACCCAGGGCACCAACCACTTCACCCATTCAGGAACCCCGGCCGACCAGGACCGTGCCGTCGAATACAACCATGGCCCCTATGCCGGCGTTCCGGAACAGGCGCTCCATGGCCTGGCCGCCCTGGAGCCGGCCGACGCCGATGTCGCCGAGGTGGCTAGGGCCATCGTCGAGATCGTCGGCCTGCCCTTCGGCACCCGGCCATTACGTCGGCATATCGACCCGTCCCAGGACGGCGCCGAAATCGTCAATGCCATGGCCGACCGGGTGCGCGCCGAGATGTTCCGCCGCATCGGCCTGGAAGACCTGCTCAAGCCTGCGGTTCGCTGAAACAACGCATCGATGGCCCGGGCAACCCAGGGGCCGTCGGTGACTCTGATGACCCATCCGCGGAGCCCGCCATGCCCTCTGCCAGCACCTCGCCCAACACTCTGCTGATCCCGGCCCTGGCCCCGCTGTACCAGGTCGGCGAACCCCTGGCCTACGCATTGCTGCGGGTCTGTTACGGGGCGATCATGATCACCCACGGCCTGCCCAAACTGCTGGGCCGCCCCCACGGCTCGATGGCCGACCCGATGGCGGCCTCCATCAACCTGATCCAGAACGTCCTGCATCTGCCAGCACCTGCGTTGATTGCCCTGTTCGTGGCGCTTCTGGAAGGCCTCGGCGGACTGCTCCTGGCCCTTGGCCTGGGAACGCGCCTGATCGTGGCCATGATGGGCGTGCAGATGCTGACCATCGCCGGCCTCCTCGGCCCCACCTGGCCGTGGATCGACCAGGGCATGGAGTACCCGCTGCTGCTGGCGTTCTTGTCGCTCTACATCCTGTTTCGCGGAGCAGGACGCTATTCCCTGGACCACACTCTAGGTCGGGAGCTTTGAAGAGCCGTCGACCTTGAGCTCACCCCTGAATCCCGCCCGCGAGGACGTCATCATGCACACCGCAATCATCACCACCTTCGGCCTGGTCCTGCTCGCGCTGATGCTGTTCATCGGCGACAAGCTCGGCCTTGGCCGCCAGATCCTGGCCTATAGCTTCGCCCTGCTCTGGCTGGCGCTGACACTGATCAACGGTGCGGTAGGGATGGTCCACGCCGGCCAGAGCTTGAGCACGGAACTGGCGGTCGGCAGCGTGGTGTTCGGCGTGCCGGTGGCGGCGCTGGTGCTGTTCATGGTGATGAGCCAGGCCTGATCGCAAGCAAGCTCGCGCCTACAGGTTCGGTGAATCCCTTGTAGGAGCGAGCTTGCTCGCGATGGCGGCGGCACTGACGCCGCCTTTCCCTGCGATCAACGCACCAGGTGCAGGAACTGCATATGCCGTTCGTACTGGTCGAGGATGTCGTTGATGATCTGCTCCTTGGTGTAGCCCATCAGGTCGTAGTCCTGGCTACCTTCGCTCAGGTGTACCTCGGCCCGGTAGTAACGCCGGTTGCGCATTTCCTTGGGCCCCATGCCGCCGCGGGCGAAAGACGGGGTGAAGTAGCCGCGCATCTGCACCTGATAGACGAACGGATGCTGGTCACCATGGACGATTTCCAGGCTGACGCTGTCGTTGGCCGGGTCCGGCTGGGTGATCACGTTCAGGCCTTTCTCGACGAACACCGCGGTCACTTCCTCGATGGCCGGACGCACGGTCTGATCGAGGAAGCGATACACCTCGTCGCGCGACGGGAAATGCACCGCCTGGCTCAGGCGCTGGCGCCAGCCGCCCTTGCCGCGACGCGAAGACGACGACACCGGCGCCAGCGAATGCAGCTGGGCGATCTGCTTCTGCGATTCGAGGTAGAAGGCCTTGTGCAGCCCCCACATCATCAACAGCAGGATCATCGAGAACGGCAGCGAGGTCAGCACCACCGCCGACTTCAATGAGTCGATGCTGCCGGCGAACAGCAACGCGCTGGTGACCAGCGCGGTCATCGCGCCCCAGAACACCCGCAGCCATTTCGGCCCGTCCTCGTCGGCGTTGCCGCCCTTGGCCGAGAGGGTCGAGAGCACCACGGTGCCGGAGTCGGCCGAGGTGACGAAGAACACGAAACTGATGAACACCGTCACCGCGATGACGGTCTTGCTCCATGGGTAGGTTTCCAGCAGCAGGTAGAGCGCCATCGACGGGTCTTCGATGGCCGCCAGGCCCAGCGCGTTCATCCCGTGGTTGAGCACCTGGTCGATGGCGCTGTTACCGAAGATCGACATCCAGGCCAGGGTGAAGCCCAGGGGAATCAACAGCACGCCAAAGACGAATTCGCGGATGGTCCGGCCGCGGGAAATCCGCGCGATGAACAGGCCCACGAACGGCGACCACGCGATCCACCAGGCCCAGTAGAACACCGTCCAGCCGCCCAGCCAGTCACTGGGCTTGTTGTAGGCGTAGAGGTCGAAACTCTTGACCGGCAAGGCGCCCAGGTAGTCGCCCAGGTTCTGGATCAGGGTGTTGAGCAGGTGCTGGGTAGGCCCGGCGAACAGCACGAACAGCAGCAACGCGCAGGCCAGCAGCATGTTGATGTCGGACATCACCCGCACGCCCTTGTCGACCCCGGACACCGCGACGACGATCGCCGCGCCCATCATCAGGGTGATCAGGCCGACCTGGATCCACTGGGTATGGGCGATGCCGAACAGGTAGTCGAGGCCGGAGTTCAGGTGCAGCACGCCAAAGCCCATGTCGGCGCCCAGGCCGAACACCGTGGCGATGATGCCGAAGCCGTCCACCGCATAGCCGATGGGGCCGTTGATGCGCTTGCCGATCAGCGGGTACAGCGCCGAACGCAGGGCCAGCGGCAGGTTGTGCCGGTAGGCGAAATACGCCAGGGCCATGCCGACGAAGGCGAACACGCCCCAACCGTGCAGGCCCCAGTGCAGGAAGAGCACCTGCATGGCCTGGCGCGCGGCGTCCGCGGTGCCGGCCTCGCCCTGGGGCGGTTGCAGCATGTGGGTCAGGGGTTCCGACACGCAGAAGAAAAACAGGGTGATGCTGATCCCCGCGGCGAACAGCATGCCGGCCCAGGACAGGTAACTGAACTCGGGTTCGTCGTGGTCGGCACCGAGCTTGATCTTGCCGTAGCCGGACAAGGCGGTGACCACCACGAAGACCAGGTACAGGGTCATTGCCAGCATGTAGTACCAGCCGACCGTGTTGGCCGCCCAGTCTTGCGCGGCCAGCAACCAGGCACCGGCCTGTTGCGGGAAGGAAATCACCACCAGGCCGAAGGCCAGGATAAAGCTCGCGGCGAAGTAGAACACCGGCGGGTTCATGCGGATCGAGCCGCTGGCGGGGGTGGACGATGCACTCATGAAAGGTGCACCTCGAACGGGTAAAAAACGCCTGAAAAGATCGGACTCAGCAAAGGTAAGCCTCCTGGTGTGAGCGGGCGGCGAGCTGCCGGTTTAACTTGAACAAGCGTTCAAGTTAAACACGGATAAGTGGGTCAGGACCAATCGCCGGGCTGGGCGGTAGCCTGGTTACGCTAGCTCAGAGGAGGGTATGACGGGTGACGGAAGCAAATCGTTCAGTACTGGCTGTGGCGCGTTTTATCGCGAGCGGGCTCGCTCCTGCAAGGGCTGCGCCGTTGCCTGCGGGAGCGAGCTTGCTCGCGAAAAGTCCGACCGTTTCAGAAGATTCTTATTTTTGCGAACCGTCGTCATGTTGCAGGTTGGCCTGGGTCAGATTGCAGCCCGCCGGCACGCTGCGGGTCAGCCAGACGTTGCCGCCGATGGTCGAGCCCTTGCCGATGGTGATGCGCCCGAGAATGGTCGCGCCGGCGTAGATCACCACGTCGTCCTCGACGATCGGATGGCGCGGATGGCCCTTCTGCAACTGGCCGTCTTCGTCCGCCGGGAAGCGCTTGGCACCCAGGGTCACGGCCTGGTAGATGCGCACGCGCTCGCCGATGATCGCGGTTTCGCCGATCACCACGCCGGTGCCGTGGTCGATGAAGAAACTGCGGCCGATCTGCGCCCCCGGGTGAATGTCGATGCCGGTGGCCGAATGGGCGATTTCCGCGCTGATCCGCGCCAGCAGCGGCAAGCCGGCACGGTACAAATGGTGGGCCAGGCGATGGTGGATCACCGCCAGGATGCCCGGGTAGCACAGCAACACTTCATCGACGCTGCGCGCCGCCGGGTCGCCGTGGTAGGCGGCCAGTACGTCGGTGTCGAGCAGCACCCGCAGGCCTGGCAAGGCCAGGGCGAAATCCTGGATGAGGCGAATGGCCCGGGCATTGACGCCTTCGTCCGCCTCGCCGCTCTGGCGCGCGGCGTAGCGCAGTTCCAGACGCGTCTGGGCGAGCAGCGCGTTGAGGGCCGCGTCCAGGGTATGGCCGACGTAGAAGTCCTCGCTCTCTTCGCGCAGGTCCACCGGGCCCAGGCGCATCGGGAACAAGGCGCCGCACAGCGCTTCGAGAATCTCGGCCATGGCCGCGCGCGACGGCAGTTCGCGACCGCCTTGCTCGCCGCTGACCCGACCGTTGCGGGTACGCCACTGGTCGCGGGCATCGCGCAGTTGACCGACGATGGTCTGCAATTGCCAATGGCTGGAACGCTCGCTCACGATAGGACTCCTCTACGGCGGCGGCCGGACGATCTGGCCGCGCAAACGACGCCACTTTACGGTATGCGCCCCGGGCCAAATTAAGAACTAATTGTTCGGCGCTAAGCACCTTTTGGCATAAGCGATTGGCGGTTGCCCCAGGAAATATCGCTGCCTATAGTCCCTGGCACCTCTGACCACCCGTACGGCCCCATGATCAAACAACAGCTCGCCCGTTTTAACCGTCTCGACCTGCTGGGCGGCGCCACCGCCCTGGAAAAACTCGAACGCCTGTCGGCGTGGCTGGGCCGCGATGTCTACGTCAAGCGTGACGACACCACACCGCTGGCCATGGGCGGCAACAAGCTGCGCAAACTCGAATACCTGGCCGCCGATGCCCTGGCCCAGGGCGCCGACACCCTGATTACCGCGGGCGCCATCCAGTCCAACCATGTGCGCCAGACCGCGGCTCTCACCGCCAAGCTGGGCCTGGGCTGCGTGGCCCTGCTGGAGAACCCGATCGGCACCGACGAGCGCAATTACCTGGGCAACGGCAACCGCCTGCTGCTCGATCTGTTCGACGCCAAGGTCGAGTTGGTGGAAAACCTAGACAACGCCGACGAGCAATTGCACGCCCTGGCCGAACGCCTGCGCAGCAACGGCAAGCAGCCCTATGTGGTGCCGATCGGCGGCTCCAATGCGTTAGGCGCCCTGGGTTACGTGCGGGCCGGCCTGGAGCTGGCGGAGCAGATCCGGCACACCGGGCTCGACTTTGCCGCGGTCGTGCTGGCCTCGGGCAGCGCCGGCACCCACAGCGGCCTGGCCCTGGCCTTGAGCGAGGAACTGCCGCAGTTGCCGGTGATCGGCGTCACCGTCTCGCGCACCGACGAAGCGCAGCGGCCGAAGGTCCAGGGCCTGGCCGAACGCACCGCCGAACTGCTCGGCGTGGCGCTGCCGGACAGCTTCAAGGTGCAGTTGTGGGACGAGTATTTCGCCCCCCGTTATGGCGAACCGAACGCCGGCACCCTGGCCGCGGTGAAGCTGCTGGCGAGCCAGGAAGGCCTGTTGCTGGACCCGGTCTACACCGGCAAGGCCATGGCCGGCCTGCTCGACGGCATCGGCCGCCAGCGCTTCGACGACGGCCCGATCCTCTTCCTGCACACCGGCGGCGCGCCGGCGCTGTTCGCCTATGCCGACTCGTTCGCCTGAACGATGATCGGTAGCCGCTGGCGCAGCCTGCGCTCGGCGGCGAAGCTGTCGTGAAGCCTGCGCCGCATTTGCGCCTGCTGCGCAGCCTTCGGCAGCGGTTACAGGCAGAGGCTTTAATATTCACAAATAGAATATAAATGTGAAATTATATTATTTTTGAATCTATCAGCAGCCGCTTATAGTCGCGCCGCAGGCGCATTTGCCGGAAGACGCATACGCTGCATTAGTGCAGGATAAAGCGCGCGTTCCAGCTCACGGATTGACCTGCATTTCCCATCGGTATCTTCATAAGAAAACACAGGGGCTTGTCATGATTTTTTCCGCACTACGTCGAAATATCCTCATTGGCTCGCTGGGTCTGGCACTGGGTGCCGGGCTGCTGGGGCAAGCGGTTGCCGGTGAGCAACTGCAGAAAATCAAGGACGCCGGCACCCTCAACGTCGGCCTGGAAGGCACCTACCCGCCGTTCAGCTACGTCGACGAAAACGGCAAGCTGGCCGGCTTCGAAGTGGAGTTCTCCGAAGCCCTGGCGCAGAAGCTGGGCGTGAAGGTCAAACTGCAGCCGACCAAATGGGACGGCATCCTCGCGGCCCTGGAATCCAAGCGCCTGGACGCGGTGATCAACCAGGTGACCATCTCCGAGGAACGCAAGAAGAAGTACGACTTCTCCACCCCCTACACCGTTTCCGGCATCCAGGCCCTGACCCAGAAGAAGGACGAAGGCAAGTTCAAGACCGCCGCCGACCTGGCCGGGCACAAAGTCGGCGTGGGCCTGGGCACCAACTACGAACAATGGCTCAAGGACAACGTACCGAAGGCCGTCATCAAGACCTACGACGACGATCCGACCAAGTACCAGGACCTGCGCGTGGGCCGGATCGACGCGATCCTGGTGGACCGCCTGGCCGCCTTCGAGCTGATCAAGAAAACCAACGACACCCTGGCCGTTTCCGGCGAGCCCTTCTCCCGCCAGGAAGCCGGCGTGGCCCTGCGCAAAGGCGAACCCGAGCTGCTGGCCGCGGTGAACAAGGCGATCGAGGAACTGCGCGCCGACGGCACGCTGAAAAAGCTCTCGGAAAAATACTTCAACGCTGACGTCACCCAATAATGGAAGCAGGTTTTCAGCTTGCTCTGGACTCCGCGCCCTTCCTCCTGAAGGGCGCGTACTACACCGTCATCCTCAGCCTCGGCGGCATGTTCTTCGGCCTGGTGCTGGGCTTCGGCCTGGCGCTGATGCGCCTGTCGCGCTTCAAGCTGCTGAGCTGGAGCGCCCGGGTCTACGTGTCGTTCTTTCGCGGCACGCCGCTCCTGGTGCAACTGTTCGTGATCTATTACGGCCTGCCACAGCTGGGGATCGAGCTCGACCCGCTGCCGGCGGCGCTGATCGGTTTCTCGCTGAACATGGCGGCCTATGCCTGCGAGATCCTGCGCGCGGCCATCGGCTCCATCGAGCGCGGGCAGTGGGAAGCGGCGGCCAGCATCGGCATGACCCGGGCGCAGACCCTGCGCCGGGCGATCCTGCCGCAAGCCATGCGTACCGCCCTGCCACCGCTGGGCAACAGCTTTATCTCGCTGGTCAAGGACACGGCCCTGGCCGCCACCATCCAGGTGCCCGAGCTGTTCCGCCAGGCCCAGCTGATTACCGCCCGGACCTTCGAAATCTTCACCATGTATCTTGCCGCCGCGCTGATCTACTGGGTGCTCGCCAGCGTGCTGGCGCACCTGCAGAACCGACTGGAAGCGCGGGTCAATCGGCACGACCAGGAGTCCTGAACCCATGATTGTGGTTGAAAAACTGACGAAGCAGTTCAAGGGTCAGACCGTTCTCAATGGCATCGACCTGACGGTGGCGGAAGGCGAAGTGGTCGCCATCATCGGCCCCAGCGGCTCGGGCAAGACCACCTTCTTGCGCTGCCTGAATTTTCTCGAAGAACCTACCAGCGGCCGGATCAAGGTCGGCCAGATCGAAATCGACGGCAGCCGCCCGCTGGTCCAGCAACAGGGCCTGGTACGGCAACTGCGCCAGCAGGTGGGTTTCGTGTTCCAGAACTTCAACCTGTTCCCCCACCGCACGGCCCTGGAAAACGTTATCGAAGGCCCGCTGGTGGTGAAGAAGACGCCGCGCGAACAAGCCGTGGCCCTGGGCCGCCGGTTGCTGGCCAAGGTCGGTCTGGCGGGCAAGGAGGACGCCTACCCGCGGCGCCTCTCCGGCGGCCAGCAACAGCGCGTGGCGATCGCCCGGGCGCTGGCGATGGAGCCGCAGGTGATCCTGTTCGACGAGCCGACCTCGGCGCTGGACCCCGAACTGGTGGGCGAGGTGCTGGCGACCATCCGCGGCCTGGCCGAGGAGAAACGCACCATGGTCATCGTCACCCACGAAATGAGCTTCGCCCGCGACGTGGCCAACCGGGTGATCTTCTTCGACAAGGGGGTGATCGTCGAACAGGGCGAAGCCAAGGCGCTGTTCGCCAACCCCCGGGAAGAACGCACCCGGCAGTTCCTCAGCAAATTCCTCACCTCAGGCCAGCCCCAAGGCTGATCCACGCCCTCGCTGCCGGGCCCGCCATCAGCTCGGCAGCGATCCGAAAAACACGCCTGCTGCGCAGCCGTACGCAGCCTGCGGCAGCGGCTACAAAGGCCTGCGTCCATCCACCGAAACCTTATGGCAACGGCCGTCCGGCACCTGCCTGCCGTATACGTAAACCCCTTCTATGCATATTCCTAGAAGTTAGTTTATTTAATTTTTATACACGCATAGGGTATATGCACCGGACCACCGGACATTCTTGAACCCGATTACGCCGCACGACGCGGCAATCCAAAGATGTGAGGTAGGTATGGTCCGGAACACAATCACCCCAGTGCAGATCGCCAGGGCATTGCGTGCAGCCAAGGAGTGGCGCTGATGTCCAGTCTGGCCGATGCAACTGTCCAGAGCGATCTGGATATCGCCCCCCTGTTGTTGCCCGCACGGGTACTGCGCAACGATGCGCAAGCCCTGCAAGCCGCCCATGAACTCGCCGCCGTCGCCCGCCAACAAGCGGCCCGGCGCGACCAGCAGCGCAAGCTGCCCTGGGCGGAAATCGAACACTTCACCCGTAGCGGCCTGGGCAGTATCGCCATCCCTCGGGAGTACGGCGGCCCGCAGGTGTCCTTCGTGACCCTGGCCGAAGTTTTCGCGATCATTTCCGCGGCCGACCCGGCCCTGGGACAGATCCCGCAGAACCAGTTCGGCATTCTCAACCTGATCCTCGGCAGCGCCACCGAACGGCAGAAAAAACAGCTGTTCCAGAGCGTGCTGGAAGGCTGGCGCATCGGTAACGCCGGCCCCGAACGCGGCACCAGGAACACCCTCGAACTCAAGGCGCGGATCACCGCCGACGGCGACGGCTACCTGCTCAACGGCCAGAAGTTCTACTCCACCGGCGCGCTGTTCGCCCACTGGGTCGCCGTCAAGGCGCTGAACGACGACGGCAAGCAGGTCCTGGCGTTCGTCCGGCGCGGCACCCCGGGGCTGCGCATCGTCGACGACTGGAGCGGCTTCGGCCAACGCACCACCGCCAGCGGCACCATTTTGCTCAACGACGTGCGGGTCGACGCCGAGCTGGTGGTGGACACCTGGCGCATCAACGAGTCGCCCACGACCCAGGGCGCGGTCTCGCAGTTGATCCAGGCGGCCATTGACGCCGGCATCGCCCGCGGGGCCATCGACGACGCCATAGCTTTCGTCCGCGAACGCTCGCGGCCGTGGGTCGACGCCAACGTCGAACGGGCCAGCGACGACCTGTACGTGATCGCCGACATCGGCAAGCTGAAGATCGAACTGCACGCCGCCGAAGCCCTGCTGCGCAAGGCCGGCCAGGTGCTCGACCAGGTCAACGGCGCACCGCTGACCGCCGAGGCCGCCGCCCGCGCCTCGATCGCCGTGGCCGAGGCCAAGGTGCTGACCACCGAGATCTCGCTGCTGGCCAGCGAGAAGCTCTTCGAGCTGGCCGGCAGCCGCGCCACCCTCGCCGAATTCAACCTCGACCGGCACTGGCGCAATGCCCGGGTCCACACCCTACACGACCCGGTGCGCTGGAAATACCACGCCGTCGGCGCCTACCACCTGAACGGCACCCTGCCCGCTCGCCATTCCTGGATTTAAGCGACCAGATCTCTGGAGAAGCACATGACTCTTTCCCAACACGTCGCGGTCATAACCAGCGATGAGCAAGCCCTGATCGTCGCCAGCGACCTGGCCGAGGATTTCAAGCGCGACAGCGCCCTGCGCGACCGCGAACGCCGCCTGCCGCACCCCGAACTCGAAGCCTTTTCCCGCTCCGGCCTGTGGGGCATCAGCGTGCCGAAAGAATACGGCGGCGCCGGCGTCTCCAACGTCACCCTGGCCAAGGTCATCGCCCTGATCGCCCAGGCCGACGGCTCCCTGGGACAGATCCCGCAGAACCATTTCTATGCCCTGGAAGTGCTGCGGGTGAACGGCAGCGCCGAGCAGAAACGACGCCTGTACGCCGAAGTCCTGGCCGGCCAGCGCTTCGGCAACGCCCTGGCGGAGCTGGGCACCAAGACCGCCCACGACCGCACCACCCGCCTGACCCCCGGCGAGCACCAGGGACGCGCCGGCTATCGCATCAACGGCCGCAAGTTCTACTCCACCGGCGCCCTCTACGCCCAGCGTATCCCCACCTCGGTGGTGGACGAAGACGGCGTGCAACAGTTGGCCTTCGTCCCGGCGGGCAGCCCGGGCCTGAACGTGATCGACGACTGGAGCGGCTTCGGCCAGCGCACCACCGGCAGCGGTTCGGTGGTGTTCGAGGACGTGTTCGTCGCCGCCGAGGACGTGATCCCCTTCCAGAGCGCCTTCGAGCGCCCGACCCCGGTCGGCCCGCTGGCGCAGATCCTCCACGCCGCCATCGACACCGGGATCGCCCGTGCCGCCTATGAAGACGCCCTGCACTTCGTGCGGACCAAGACCCGGCCCTGGATCGATTCCGGCAACGACAAGGCCAGCGAAGACCCGCTGACCCTCAAGAGCTTCGGCCACCTGAGCATCCGCCTGCACGCCACCGAGGCGCTGCTGGAGCGCTCCGGGGAGTACCTGGACGCCGCCCAGGCCGAGACCAACGCCCAGACCGTGGCCGCCGCCTCCATCGCGGTGGCCGAGGCCCGCGCCATCAGCACCGAGATTTCCCTGGCCGCCGGCAGCACCCTGTTCGAGCTGGCCGGCAGCCAGGCGACCCTGGCCGAGCACGGCCTCGACCGTCACTGGCGCAACGCCCGGGTGCACACCCTGCACGATCCGGTGCGCTGGAAGTACCACGCCGTGGGCAACTACTACCTCAACGAGACGAACCCGCCGCTGCGGGGGACCATCTGATGAGCGCTCTTGAGAAAGGCAAGAAGAAGATCCTGCTCAACGCCTTCAACATGAACTGCATCGGGCACATCAACCACGGCCTGTGGACCCATCCGCGGGACAACTCGACCCAGTACAAGACCCTCGAATACTGGACCGAGCTGGCGCAACTGCTGGAGCGCGGGCTGTTCGACGGGCTGTTCATCGCCGACATCGTCGGGGTCTACGACGTCTACCAGAACTCCCTGGACGTGACGCTCAAGGAGTCGATCCAGTTGCCGGTCAACGACCCGCTGCTGCTGGTCTCGGCCATGGCCGCGGTGACGAAAAACCTCGGCTTCGGCCTCACCGCCAACCTCACCTACGAGGCGCCGTACCTGTTCGCCCGGCGCATGTCCACGCTGGACCACCTGAGCCGCGGCCGGGTCGGCTGGAACATCGTCACCGGCTACCTCGACAGCGCCGCCAAGGCCATGGGCCTGGACGAACAGGCCGAGCACGACCGGCGCTACGACCAGGCCGACGAGTACCTGGAAGTGCTCTACAAACTCTGGGAAGGCAGTTGGGAAGACGACGCGGTGGTCAACGACCGCCAGCAGCGGATCTACGCCCGACCGGACAAGGTGCACAAGGTCGAGCACCAGGGCGAGTTCTACCGGGTCGAGGGTTATCACCTGTGCGAACCCTCGCCGCAGCGCACGCCGGTGCTGTTCCAGGCCGGCAGTTCGGAGCGCGGCCTGGCGTTCGCCGGGCGCCATGCCGAATGCGTGTTCATCAGCGGGCAGAACAAGGCCTCGACCAAGGTCCAGGTGGACAAGGTGCGCGCCAGCGCCGTGGCGGCCGGGCGCAACCCCGAAGACATCAAGGTGTTCATGGGACTCAACGTGATCGTCGCCGCGACCGAGGAACTGGCCTGGAAGAAACATGCCGAGTACCGCAGCCACGCCAGCGCCGAAGCCGGGCTGGCGCATTTCTCGGCGTCCACCGCCATCGACTTTTCCCGGTACGAGATCGACGAACCGATCCAGTACGTGAAGAGCAACGCCATCCAGTCGGCCACCAAGAACCTGCAGAACAACGACTGGACCCGGCGCAAGCTGCTGGACCAGCACGCCCTCGGCGGACGCTACATCACCGTGATCGGCTCGCCGCAGCAAGTGGCCGACGACCTCGAATCCTGGATCGCCGAAACCGGCCTGGACGGCTTCAACCTGACCCGCATCGTCAGCCCGGAAAGCTACGTCGACTTCATCGACCTGGTGATCCCCGAGCTGCAACGCCGCGGCTCGTACAAGACCGCCTACGACAGCGGCACCTTGCGCGAAAAGCTGTTCCACGGCGAGGCACGATTGCCCGGGCAACACGCCGGAGCGGGCTATCGCCCGATCGCGAGCAAGCTCGCTCCTACAGGTTGAGCGCACTCCCCTGTAGGAGCGAGGCTTGCCCGCGATGAGGCCAGCACCAACACCCAAAACTTCATGCACTGACTGGAAACCCGACCCATGAAAACCAAGCTTCTCAGCCACCCAGTCAAAGCACTGGCCCTCGCCCTCGGGCTGTTCAGCGGCACGGTATTCGCCGCCGACGCGCCGCTGAAGGTCGGCACCACCGCCGCCTTCGCCATCCCCCTGGAGGCCGCTGTCGAGGAGGCCGGCAAACAGGGGCTGAAAGTCGAGCTGGTGGAGTTCACCGACTGGATCGCGCCGAACGTCAGCCTGGCCGCCGGCGATATCGACGTGAACTACTTCCAGCACATCCCGTTCCTGGAAAACGCCAAGGCCGCCGCCGGTTTCGACCTGGTGCCGTTCGCCCCGGGGATCATCAACAACGTCGGCCTGTACTCGAAGAAATACAAAAGCTTCGACGAGCTGCCCATCGGTGCCAGCGTGGCCATCGCCAACGACCCGATCAACAGCGGCCGCGGCTTGCAGCTGCTGGCCAAGGCCGGGCTGATCACGCTCAAGCCGGGCGTGGGCTACAAGGCCACCGAGGAAGACATCGTCGCCAATCCGAAAAAGCTGAAGATCCTCCAGGTGGAAGCCGTGCAACTGGTGCGCGCCTACGACGACGCCGACCTGGTCCAGGGCTACCCGGCCTATATCCGCCTGGCCAAGACGTTCGACGCCGGCTCGGCGCTGCTGTTCGACGGCCTGGACCACAAGGAATACGTGATCCAGTTCGTGATCCAGCCCAAGAGCAAGAGCGATCCGCGGCTGATCAAGTTCGTCGACATTTACCAGCATTCGCCAGCCGTGCGCGCCGCCCTGGATAAAGCCCACGGCAAGCTCTACCAAGCCGGCTGGGAAGGTTGAAATGAGCGTTGCCTACCTGCATAAACAGGCGCCCGAACAACCCCTGGGCGCGCGGCAGACCGAACTGCACCCCGAGCTCAACCGGGCCCATGTGCGCTTTATCGGCCTGACCAAGACCTACCAGGGCCAGCAAGGCCCGGTACAGGCCCTGCACAGCATCGACCTGGCGATCCAGCACGGCGAGGTGTTCGGCATCATCGGCCGCAGCGGCGCCGGCAAGTCGTCGCTGATCCGCACCATCAACCGCCTGGAACAGCCGTCCGGCGGGCGGGTGCTGATCGATCAGGTGGACATCGGCGACTTCGACGAAGACCGCCTGGTGGAGCTGCGCCGGCGCATCGGCATGATCTTCCAGCACTTCAACCTGATGTCGGCCAAGACCGTGTGGCAGAACGTCGAGCTGCCGCTGAAGGTGGCCGGCGTGCCCAAGGAGCAGCGCGAGCGCAAGGTGCGCGAACTGCTGGAACTGGTGGGCCTGAAGGACAAGCACAAGGCCTACCCGGCGCAGCTGTCGGGCGGGCAGAAACAGCGCGTCGGCATCGCCCGGGCGCTGGTGCACGACCCGGCGATCCTGCTCTGCGACGAAGCCACCTCGGCGCTGGACCCGGAGACCACCCAGTCGATCCTCGGCCTGCTCAAGGAGATCAACCAGCGCCTGGGCCTGACCATCGTCCTGATCACCCATGAGATGGCGGTGATCCGCGATATCTGCGACCGGGTGGTGGTGCTCGAACACGGGCGCGTCGTCGAGCAGGGGCCGGTCTGGGAAGTGTTCGGCAACCCGCAGCACGAGGTCAGCAAGACCCTGCTGGCGCCCTTGCAGCACGACCTGCCGCAGGAGCTGCAAAACCGCCTCCAGGCCCAGCCACCGTCCGCGGAAGCAGCGGTGGTGTTGCGCGTGCGCTTCACCGGCCGCAGCAGCGACGAGCCGGACCTGGCCGCGCTGTTCGCCACCCTGGGCGGGCGCGTGCGTCTGCTGCACGGCGGCGTGGAACGCATCCAGGGCCACGCCCTGGGGCAACTCTTGCTGGCGGTCAGCGGCTCGTCCCAGGGCGCCGAGGAACAGCGCCTGCGCGCGCAACACTTCTTGCAGAAACAATGGACCCAACAGGTGGAGGTACTCGGCTATGTGGTTTGATCGCTTGCTCCAGGGCGCTGTCGATACCTTGCTGATGGTCGGCGTGTCGTCGCTGATCGCCTTGCTCGCGGGCGTGCCGCTGGCGGTGTTCCTGGTCACCAGCGGCAAGGGCGGGATCTACGAGGCGCCGAGGCTGAACGCGGTCCTGGGGGCCTTCGTCAACCTGTTCCGCTCGATTCCGTTCCTGATCCTGATGGTCGCGCTGATCCCCTTCACCCGGCTGATCGTCGGCACCACCTACGGCGTCTGGGCGGCGGTGGTGCCGCTGACCATCGCCGCCACGCCGTTCTTCGCGCGGATCGCCGAAGTCAGCCTGCGCGAGGTCGACCACGGGCTGATCGAAGCCGCCCAGGCCATGGGCTGCCGGCGCTGGCACATCGTCCGCCATGTGCTGTTGCCGGAAGCGCTGCCAGGCATCGTCGGCGGCTTCACCATCACCCTGGTGACCATGATCAACTCTTCGGCCATGGCCGGGGCCATCGGCGCCGGCGGCCTGGGAGACATCGCCTATCGCTACGGCTACCAGCGTTTCGACAGCCAGATCATGCTCACGGTGATCGTGCTGCTGGTGATCCTGGTGGCGGCGATCCAGCTCGGCGGCGACCGGTTGGCGCGGGTGCTCAACAAGCGTTGAGAAACACCGCCTGGTACTGACGAACATCCTGTAGCCGCTGTCGAGCCTTGGCGAGGCTGCGATAAGGTCCGCAGGACCTTCGGGGCCCTCAAGAGCGGCGCCTGCTGCGCAGTCGGGCGCAGCCTGCGGCAGCGGCTACAGGGAGCGGAGCGGCCGGCATGGGGGTAATATTCGGCACACCATCCCCAGCCAACGCAGCCCGCCATGAAACTCGCTCCGAACGACCTCGACCAGATCACCGCCACCACCCTGGGCCACTACAACCAGGTCGCCGAAGGCTTTCGCGAAGGCACCCGCGACCACGACGTCAGCCAGAACATCGACGCGCTGTTGCGGCATCTCCAGGGTTCGGCGCCTTTTACCGTGCTGGACTTCGGCTGCGGCCCCGGGCGCGACCTGCAAACCTTCACCCGCCTGGGCCATGTCGCCATCGGCCTGGACGGCTCCGAACGTTTCGCCCAGATGGCCCGGGACGACAGCGGCTGCGAAGTCTGGCAACAGGACTTCCTCAAGCTCGACCTGCCCGCCGCGCACTTCGATGGCATCTTCGCCAACGCCGTGCTGTTCCATATCCCCGTGCAGGAACTACCGCGTGTGCTGCGTCAGTTGCATGCGACGCTGAAACCCGGCGGTGTGCTGTTCAGTTCCAACCCCCGCGGCGACAACCAGGAAGGCTGGAACGGCCCGCGCTATGGCGCCTACCACGACCTGGCGGCATGGCAGCAATTGCTCGCGGCGGCGGGGTTCGTCGAGCTGGAACATTACTACCGCCCCGCCGGCCTGCCGCGCGAGCAGCAGCCGTGGCTGGCGAGCGTCTGGCGCAAGGCCTGAGGCCCACGCCTGGGCTGCTTCAAGGCTGGCGCGCGACCTGGTACTCACGCACCTCGCCGTCCGCCAACACGGCCTTGATGCTCTGCCCGGGCAACATCTCGCCTTCCACCTCACGGGCTCGGGAATCGAAATTCGCCAGCAGCCGCGAGCCGTCGGCGAAGGTGGTCTGCTGCACCTGGCGGTCCGCCGTCAGCCAGCGAAAATCGGTGAGGGCCTGGGTGCCCAGGCGCTGGTGCAAAGGCCGGAAAAACCCATCCTGGCGGACCATCGGCGGCAAGCGCTGGCGCAAGGTGGCGGCACTCAAGTGATACAAGGGCGGCACGTTGTAGAGCAGTTGGGCCAATTCGTTCTCGACCCGCACGTTGCTTAACTTGAGGCTGTCGAACAACCAGTGATGGCTGGTCACCAGCGCCCCATGGAACACCGCCTGGTACAGCGGCAAGCGCGTCGCCGGAGCGAAATACACCGTGCGGTAAGGCTCCTTGAGAGGCGCACTCTTGAAGAACACCGCCGGCTGCTCCGGCGGGTACCAGTTGCCCAGGTAATAGGGCGACTTCGGCTCCTTGCTCATCTGCGCGTCCCCCCAGCCCATGACCGGGGTCTGCATGCCATGGGCGAACAGCACGCCGCCAGCCGTTACACCATTGCCGTCTTCGGAACCGCTGACCAGTTGCTGCTGCTCGGCAAGCCAGCGCGACGCATCGATATTGCCCTCGGCGTTCTGCGCCTGGGTCATCGGCCTCTCGGCGCGGTAGCTGTCGAACAGCATGCCGGTGGCGTAGGCGTCGAGGAACCAACTGTTGAACCCGACCCGGGCCTGCACGGCCTTGACCCGGGCCTCCAGCAATGGCCTGACGCAACGGGGGTCGGTGTAATGCCCGGACTGCTGGAAACCGCTCTTGAACTGGCCGTCCTCCAGCACTATCGCGCACTCGCGGTTGGCCCGCGCGCCCAGGTGGGCGGTGCTCCAGTCGGGGTTTTCATCGCTGCGCAACGCGGTCTCGTAGGAGTCGTAGGGCGCCACCAGATAACCCGCAGCCACCCCGGCCCGCACCGCTTCGGGGTGCCATAGCCCGCCCTCCCAACCTTCGCCGAGGCCCAGCCACAAACGGCTCAGCCCGGCCGCCTGCAAGCGCTCCATGGTCGCCAGCGACAGGCTGCTGCCCCAGCGCGCCGGATCGGCGGTCAGGGCCATGGCGAATACCTTGGCCATCTGCGTACGCAGCTCGCCGTAGCCCCGCGCCAGGGCTTGCATGTCGGGCTCTTCCGCGCCCTGCCAGCCCAAGCGGGCCTGCTGGTTCAACGCACTGTTGAGGCTGCGCAGCAGGGTGGTGCGCCGGTAGGCGTCCAGGGTGGCCGCCGGCGCCTCGAGAATCTTCGCGCTTTCCTTGTCCAGGCCGGCCCGCAGCTTCACCGCCAGCGGCTCGTTACCGCGCAGATCCTGTAGCAGGTGCGGCCAGCTGCGCACATCGTCCGCCCCCAGCAGATCGTTGCCCCACAGGTAGACATGGCTGGCCCCCAGCAACTCGCTCCCTTGCGGCGTGCGCGCCAGCTTGGCCTCCAGGGTCTGGTAGCGGCCGTTGTCGATCAGCCATTGGCGATAGCGCTTGGCCCCCGCCAGCAGGTCGGCGTCGCCCAGGTACAAGGTAAAGGTCAGCGGCGCATCGGTTTCCAGCCGGGTGAAATGATGCTGCCCCGTCAGCGCCATGGCCGGCCCTTCGGCGCTCAGGTTCAGGCGATTGTTATAGGGGCGGGTCAGCAGCCAGCTCAGGGTGAAGGCGCCGTGATCCAGGGTCCACAGCGGCAGGCTCAGGTCCTGGGTCGTGTTGACCTCGCCCTGGTCCAGGAGAAACCGTTGCCAGCGCAGGTCCCCCGCCGGTACGTAGTGCCCCTCGGCCAGCGGCCAGACCAGGCCCTTGCCCATGGCGCTGGCCGGCTGGCGCAGAAACGCCAGCGAACCCGGCTCCCGGGCCTGGATGGAGAACACCAGGTCGCGCTGCTGCAAGGTTGCGCTGAGACTCCAGGCGCCATCGTCCCATTGCCAGCTGAGCCGCTGCGGCGTCTGCTGCAAGGCGCTGACCCGGTGGCGGTCCACGCCCGCCGAAGCCTGTACGGCCGGTTGGCCCGTGGGGGTCACGCGAATCGCCAGAGTCGCCGGATCGATCTCGACCTGCCACAGCGAGTTTTCCAACGACGGCTGGGCCAGCGCCCAGGGCGACAGCAGCAGGGCGACGGCAAGCAACAGGCCACGTAGCGGCCGGACAACGCAGGACATGAGCGATCCCTTCTCGAATGAAGGGCGAGAGTGTAAAGCAAAGCGCGGCCTGCTCCGCCCGCCCCGGGAAAAGCCCTGCGCGCAGCACGCGCAGGGCCCTGCCTCAACCGGCGGTTTTCTGCGGTTCGCGAATCTTGTACCAGGCCACATACAGCGCCGGCAGGAACAGCAGCGTCAGCAGGGTGGCGACGATGATGCCGCCGATCATGGCGTAGGCCATCGGGCCCCAGAACACTTCGCGGGCGATGGGGATCATGCCCAGGCTGGCCGCCGCGGCGGTCAGCAGGATCGGCCGGCGCCGGTGCTCGGTGGCCTGCACCACCGCGTCCCAGGGCGAATAACCGTCGCGCTCGAACTCGTCGATCTGGGTCACCAGGATCACCGAGTTGCGGATGATGATGCCGATCAGCGCGAGAATCCCCAGGATCGCCACGAAGCCCATGGGCGTGCCCGTCGGCACCAGGGCCAGGACCACGCCGATCAGCCCCAGCGGCGCGACGCTGGCCACCAGGAACAGTTTCTGCACGCTGTGCAGCTGGATCATCAGGAAGGTCGCCATGAGGAACAGCATCAGCGGCACCACCTTGGCGATCGGCCCCTGGGCCTTGCCGCTCTCTTCCACCGTGCCGCCGGTGGCCACCGAATAGCCGACCGGCAGGCTCGCGGAAAACCTGTCGATGTCCGGCTTGAGCTGGCGCACCAGGTCGGTGGGCTGGATCGCGTCGCGCACCGCTGCCTTGATGGTGATGGTCGGCTTGCGGTCGCGGCGCCAGACCAGCGGCTGCTCCAGCTCGTAGCGCACGGTGGCGAAGGCCAGCAGCGGGATCGAAGTGCCGTTGGGGCTGACGATCTGCAGGTTCTGCAGGGTTTCCGGGGAACCGCGCTCGCTGTCGTCGGCGCGGCCGACCACGTTGATCAGGTAGATGTCGTCGTCCACCTGGGTCACGGTGGTGCCGCTGACGATGCTGTTCATCAGTTGCGCCACGTCCTCCGAGGACAGCCCCAACTGCCGCGCCTTGTCCTGGGCGATGTCGATGCGCAGGACCTTGCCGGGCTCGTTCCAGTCGTAAATGATCTCGCCGATGTGCGGGTTCTTGTCCAGTTCGGTGGCCAGCTCGATGGCATGCTTGCGCACCTGGTCGATGTCCTTGCCGCTGACCCGGTACTGGATCGGCCGCCCCACCGGCGGGCCCATTTCCAGGGCCTGGACGTAGCTGCCGATGCCGACGAAGTCGTCGCGCAAGCGCTTTTTCAGGCGCTCGGCGAGCGCCGTGCGCGACTCCAGGCCTTTGCTGACGATCACCAGCTGCGCGTAGTAGGGGTTCTGCAACTGCTGGTCCAGGGGCAGGTAGAAACGGATCGCGCCTTCGCCGATGTAGGTGCTCCAGCGCAGGATATCCGGGTCGTCCTTGAGGGTCGCTTCCAGGCGGTCCACCGCCTTGCGGGTCTCGGCGATCGAGGCGTTCTGCGGCAGGTTGAGGTCGACCAGCAGCTCCGGCCGGTCCGAGGACGGGAAGAACTGGTTCTGCACGAAGCGCATGCAGAACACCGCCAGCACGAACGTCAGGACGGTGATGCCGATGGCCCACCAGCGGTTGCGCATGGCCCACAGCAGACCGCCGTTGAAGGCCCGGCCGATGCGGCCCGGCTCTTCGGAGTGGGGCTTCACGTTGGTGCTGAGGATATGGATGCCGATCACCGGGGCGAACAGCACGGCGACGATCCACGACACCAGCATGGCCACGGCGATCACCGCGAACAGGGTGAAGGTGTATTCGCCGGCGGAACTGGCGTTGAGGCCGATGGGCACGAAGCCGGCGACCGTCACCAGGGTCCCGGTGAGCATCGGGAAGGCCGTGGAGGTATAGGCGAAGGTCGCCGCCTGCTCCTTGGTCTCGCCCATCTCCAGGCGCGTGACCATCATCTCCACGGTGATCATCGCGTCGTCCACCAAGAGGCCCAGGGCGATGATCAACGCCCCCAGGGAAATCCGCTGCATGGTGATGCCGCTGTACTCCATGAAGACGAAGACCATCGCCAGCACCAGCGGAATCGAGCACGCCACCACCAGCCCGGCGCGCACGCCGAGGCTGATGAAGCTCACCACCAGCACGATCACCACCGCCTCGAACAACGCGCTGGTAAAGCCGCCGACGGCTTTTTCCACCACCTCGGCCTGGTCCGACACGGTGTGCACGCCGACGCCCACCGGCAGGTCGGCGGTGAGCTGGCTCATTTTCGCGTGCAGGGCCTTGCCGAAGTCCTGGATGTTGCCACCCTTCTTCATCGCGATCGCCAGGCCGATGGCCGGCTGGCCGTTGAAGCGAAATTGCGGGGTCGCGGGGTCGACGTAGCCGCGGCTGATCTCGGCGATATCCGCCAGGCGATAGAAGCGGTCGTTGAACCGCAGGTTGACCGTGGCCAGGTCCTTCTCCGAGGCGAACTGCCCCGAGGTGCGCACGGAAATCCGCTCCGGCCCGGCCTCGATCACCCCCGCCGGGGTCACCGCGTTCTGCGCTTGCAGGCTTTGCAGGACCTGGCGCTGGTCGATGCCCAGGGCCGCCAGCTTGCGGGTGGAGAAGTTCAGGTAGAGGACCTCGTCCTGCTCGCCGACCATCTCCACCTTGCCCAGGTTCGGCACTTCGCGGATCTCGGCGCGCACCTGCTCCACGTAGTCGCGCAGCTGGCGCATGCTCAGGCCGTCGGCGGTAAAGGCGTAGACCGAGCCGAACACGTCGCCGAACTCGTCGTTGAAGCCCGGCCCTTGCAAACCCTGGGGAAAATCGCCGCGGATGTCGTTGATCTTCTTGCGCACCTGGTACCAGATCTCGGGGATGTCCTTGCCGCTGGTGGTGTCGCGCAGGTTGACGAAGACCGTCGATTCGCCGGGGCGGGTGTAGCTTTTCACGTAGTCGAGGGAGTCCAGTTCCTCGAGTTTCTTCTCGATGCGGTCGGTGACCTGCTTGAGGGTTTCCTCCTGGGTCGCGCCCGGCCAGCGGGTCTGGATGACCATGGTCTTGATGGTGAAGGACGGGTCCTCCTCGCGCCCCAGGTTCATATAGGAAAACACGCCCATCAGCAGGGCGACGAACATCAGGTACCAGACGAACGACTGATGCCTGATGGCCCACTCGGATAAGTTGAAACTGCCTTTCGCGGCGGGGGTCATCGTGGGCTGTCCTCGTCGATTTTGACTTTCTGCCCCGGCTTGAGGCTGTTCACCCCGGCGCTCACTACCCGCTCGCCGATCTTGATACCGCTGCCGATCAACGCCGACTCAGGGCCGCGGCCGAGCAGCGTGACCTCGCGCGACGCCACGGTCTGCGCCTGCGGGTCGACGATCCACACCCGGGTCTGGCCGTCCGCCTCTTGCAGGGCCGACAACGGCACTTCGATGCGCGGGACGATCACCGAGCTGAGGGTCACGCTGACCGCCGTGCCCAGGTGAAAGGCCGGCGGGGTGTCGGTCAGGCTCAGGCGCGAGCGCCGGGTGCGGGTGGCGCTCTGCGCCTGGGGCTCGATCTCGCGGACGGTGGCGCTGGTGTTGATGCTCGGGTCCAGTTGCGAGGCGACCTTGAACACCACATCGGCCGGCAACTGATCCACCAGGGCGGCCGGCAGGTCGATCACCGCTTCCTTGATGTCCGGGCGGGCCAGGGTCACCACCTGCTGGCCGGCGCTGACCACCTGGCCGGCCTCGGCGCTCCAGGCGGTGACCACACCGCCGTGATCGGTGCGCAGTTCGCTGTAGGCGAGCTGGTCGCTGGCCTGGCGGACCGAGGCCTTGGCCTGCTCCAGCGAGGCGCTGGTGGTTTTCAGGTTGGTCTGGGCGATATCCAGCTGCGCCTGGGCGCCGACGCCGCGGTCGAACAGTTGCTGCTGGCGCCGGGCGTCGGCCTGGGCGTTGATCCACTGCGCCTGGACCCGCGCCAGGTCGCCCTGGGCGGA
The DNA here is from genome assembly GCF_001921865.1 of Pseudomonas chlororaphis. Taxonomy (GTDB): domain Bacteria; phylum Pseudomonadota; class Gammaproteobacteria; order Pseudomonadales; family Pseudomonadaceae; genus Aquipseudomonas; species Aquipseudomonas chlororaphis_D. The sequence goes on along the minus strand of NZ_MSCT01000002.1, from coordinate 100,360 downwards.
ACGCAGCTGGTTCTGTTGATCGGTGGGGTCGAGGGTCGCGAGCAAGGCGCCCTTGGCCACCTCGGCGCCGACATCGACATTACGCTTGGCGATACGCCCCGGCACGCGGAAACCGAGGTTGGTTTCATAGCGCGCCTGGATGCTTCCGGCGAACCTTCCGAGGCTCGCCTCGGACTCGGCCCGCACCTCGAACGACAGCACCGGGCGCACCGGCTCGGGCGCCGGTTCCTGCTTGGAACAGGCGCCCAGCGCCAGCCCAGCACACACCAACAACGGTAGGCGCTTCATGGCGTGGCTCCTTGTGGCGCCGCGGGTTCGGCGACGATCTCGACGCGCATTCCCGGATGCAGCAACTGGCCGCCGGCGACCACCACTTTTTCGCCGCCCTTGAGGCCGTCGCTGACAATCACCCGGCCAGTCTGGTAACGCCCTACCGTGACCTTGTGCAAGGCGCTCGTCCCGTCTTCGCCCACCAGCCATACCGCCGGGTCGCTGAGGCTCTTGGTCAGCGCCGCCCAGGGCAACTCGACACTGGCCTGGCCGGCGGCCTGGGCAGTGGCGCTGACCACCGAGCCCAGGTCCATGCCCGCCGGCAAGCCGTCGAGCGCCACCTTGACCTGCACCGTGCCGCTCTGCGCCGACACCACCGGGGTGACTTCGCGCACCTTGCCGGTGGTCTTGATGTTCGGGTTGTCCAGCAGGCTGACGGTGATCGCGCCTTCCTTCGCCGGGGCTGCCAGCAGCGATTCGTAGACGTTGAACACCGCGTCGCGCTCGCCGTCGCGGGCCAGGCTGAAGATCGGCATGGTGGCCTGCACCACTTGGCCGACCTCGGCCTGGCGCGCGGTGATCACCCCCGCCACGTCGGCGACCAGCGCGGTGTAGCTCAGTTGCTCGCGGGCGTTGGCCAGCTGCGCCTGGGCCGCGGTCAGGGCGCTCTGGCTGCTGTGCAACGCGGCCTGGGCGGCATCGTATTCACTCTGGCTGGTGTAACCCTTGGGCAACAGTTTCTGCTGGCGGACGAAGGCCGCGGCGGTCTGCTTGACCCGCGCCTGCTCGGCGAACACCGAGGCGGCGGCGGAGTCGACGTTGGTCTGCAAGTCTTTCGGATCGAGCCGAGCCAGTACCTGGCGGGCCGTGACCCGGTCGCCGACATCCACCAGGCGCTGGATGATCTTGCCGCCGACGCGGAACGACAATTCGGTCTGCACCCGCGCCTGGACGTCCCCGGTGAGGGTCACCTGCGCGGCGAAATCGCTGGGCTGCACGGTTTGCACACGCACCCGCACGCGGTCCTTTTCGGTCGGCTTGTCTGCCCCGCAACCGCTCAGTAGAGCCACCAGCGTCAAACCCACTATCCACTTCGATTCGAGACCGGCCATGCAGGCTCCCCCAGGCAATGCTGTCGTACCGATGACGATACGACTGTGAGCTTAGAACAGGGTTCAAACGCTGCACGGGGCCGCAAAACAAATGCCTGGACCACCCCTTGTAGGAGCCAGCTTGCTGGCGATGAGGCCCTTGAGGTCGATGTCGCTCTTGAGGCCGTCATCGCCAGCAAGCTGGCTCCTACAGGGGTTGGGGATGCTGGGTTTGTGCTGCACACTGCGCCCCACGCAACAGGAGACGCAGGATGCTCAAGACCCTGGCAGTGGCCAACTACCGCTCGATCAACAAACTGGTGATTCCGCTGGCGCGGCTGAACCTGATCACCGGCCCCAACGGCAGCGGCAAGTCGAATCTGTATCGCGCGCTGCGCCTGCTGGCGGAAACCGCCCAGGGCGGGGTGATCAACGCACTGGCCCGCGAGGGCGGGCTGGACTCGACCTTCTGGGCCGGCCCGGAGCAGATCAGCCGACGCATGCGCAACGGCGAGGTGCCCATCGAGTCCACCGTGCGCCAGGGCACCAAGCGCCTGCGCCTGGGGTTTTCCGGCGAGGACTTCAGCTACGCCATCGCCCTGGGCCTGCCGGAACCCAGCCGCTCGGCGTTTTCCCTGGACCCGGAAATCAAGCGCGAGTGCATCTGGGCCGGGCCGCTGTATCGCCCGGCCAGCCTGCTGGTCAACCGCGCCGGGCCGATGATCCGCACCCGTGAGGGGCGCAGCTGGGACGTGCAGGCCCAGCACACGCCGACCTTCGACAGCCTGTTCGACCAGGTGGGCAACCTGCGCTCCTCGCCGGAAGTGCTGTTGTTGCGCGAGAACATTCGCGGCTGGCGTTTCTACGATCACTTTCGCAGCGATGCCGAGGCCCCGGTGCGGCAACCGCAACTGGGCACCCGCACCCCGGTGCTGCATCACGACGGCCGCGACCTGGCGGCCGCCCTGCAAACCATCCGCGAGATCGGCGACCCCGAGGCCCTGCAACGGGCGATCAGCGACGCCTTCCCCGGGGCGCGGTTGAACATCGCGCCGTTGCAGGGCGGACGCTTCGCCATCGAGTTCTATCAGGAAGGGTTGCTGCGGCCGCTGTCGGCGGCGGAGCTGTCGGACGGCACCCTGCGCTACCTGCTGCTGGTCGCCGCCCTGCTGACGCCGCGACCGCCGACGCTGATGGTGCTCAACGAACCGGAAACCAGCCTGCACCCGGACCTGCTGCCGGCGCTGGCGCGGCTGATCATCCGTGCCAGCCAGGACTGCCAGGTGTGGGTGGTGTCTCATGCCAGCCGGCTGATCGCCGCCCTGCAACAGGACCCGGAGTGCAACGCCATCGTGCTGGAAAAGAATTTCGGCCAGACCGAAATCGTCGGCCAGGGCATGCTCGACGAACCGGCATGGCATTGGCCGGATTGAGCGCAACCGTAAAAGCATCGCGGGCAAGCCTCGCTCCTACAGTTCGCGGTACCTCCCTGTAGCCGCTGCCGCAGGCTGCGATCGACTGCGCAGCAGGCGCCGTCTTTAAGGCCCTCGGAAGGTCCTGCGGACCTTTTCGCAGCCTGCGGCAGCGGCTACAGGGATCAGGTCAGCCCTGCCACTTGCCGCCTTCGACGATCACGCTTTCGGGGTTAGTGTCGTCGCTCAATTCCTTGCGCACGTACTGGTCGTAGAGCTTGAGCAGGTACTTGTCTTCGCCCAGCTTGGCCAGCTCGGCGTTGACCCAGTCGCGCAGTTCGATATTGCCTTTCTTCACCGCCGGCGCGATCGGCGCCTGTTCGCCCAGGGTCTGCGGCAGCACGCGGTAGCCCGGGTTCTGCTTGGACCAGCTGAACAGGATCAGGTTGTCCTGGGCATAGGCATCGCCACGGCCGTTGGCCAGGGCCTGCAAGGACTCGGAGTTCTTCTCGAACTTCAGCAGTTTCCAGTCCGGGTGATTCTTGGTCAGCCAGATATCGGCGGTGGTGCCAGTGGTGACGATGGTGGTGCGGCTCGCCAGGTCGTCCAGCTGCTTCACCGCGCTGCCTTCGGGCACCAGGGCCTGGACCGCGACCTTGAGGTTGGGGTTGGTGAACTCCACCGCTTCCTTGCGCTCGGGGGTGACGGTCATGTTGGCCAGGATCAGGTCGACCTTGTCGCTTTGCAGGAACGGAATACGGCTGGCCGGCTCCACGGCCACGAACTCCACCTTGTTCTCGTCGCCCAACAGGTCCTTGGCGAATTGCCGGCCGATGTCGGTATCGAAGCCCACATAACGGCCGGCCTCGTCGACGAAACCGAACGGCGGCTTGTCGGTGAACACGCCGACGATCAGCTTGTCGCGGGCCTTGATCTTGTCCAGGTAGCCGGTCGCCGGCGCGGCACTGGCGCTGGTGGCCGCGGGCTTGGGCGCCTCGGCGGACTTGTCGCAGCCGGCCAGCAGGGCGAGGCCGAACAGCGGGAGTAACAGTAGCGAAGACTTGGCAGTTTTCATAAGAGCTCCAGTTCCTTTGCAGGGGTCTTTTTGGGCAGTGCTTCAACGAAGGAGAATTTCTCCAGGAACTGCTGCGCGCGTGCGGTCTGCGGTTTCGTAAAGAAGGTCTCGGGAGGGTTCTGTTCGAGGATGCGTCCGGCATCCATGAACACAATGCGGTCGGCCACCGCGCGGGCGAAGGCCATTTCGTGGGTGACGATCAGCAGGGTCATGCCGTCGCGGGCCAGGCCCTGGATCACTTGCAGTACTTCCTTGACCATTTCCGGGTCGAGCGCCGCGGTGACCTCGTCGAACAGCATCACCTGGGGGTTCATGCACAACGAGCGGACGATGGCGATGCGTTGCTGCTGGCCGCCGGAAAGCTGGCGCGGGAAGGCGTCGCGCTTGTCCAGGAGGCCCACGCGCTCGAGCAGCGCCTCGGCCTGGGCGCGGGCCTCGCGGCGGTCGCGCTTTTGCACCTTGAGCGGGCCGAGCAGGATGTTGTCGAGCACGCTCATGTGCGGGAACAGGTGGTAGCTCTGGAACACCATGCCGATCCGCTGGCGCACCTGGCGCCAGTCGGTGGCCTTGTCCAGCAGCTCGCGGCCGGCGAATCTGAGGTGGCCGCCGTGGGCCTGCTCCAGGCCGTTGAGGCAACGCAGCAGGGTGGATTTACCGCAGCCGCTGGGGCCTAGAATCACCACCACCTCGCCCTGGGCGACCTTGAGGTCGACGTCCTTGAGCACCTGCTGCTCGCCGAAGAATTTGTTGAAACCCTGGAACTCGATCAGTGCGCTCATGCTTGCGTCCAGCGCCGCTCCAGCACACGCGAGGCGGCCGACAGCGGGTAGCAGATAAAGAAGAAAAACAGGAACAGGGCGCCGTAGATCAGCACCGACTCGTAGGTGCGCTCGATGATCTGCTGGCCGACCTTGATCACGTCCACCACGCCGATCAGCACCGCCAGCGAACTGGTCTTGATGATCCGCGTGTAAACGTTGATGGTCGGCGGCGTCATGCGTTTCAGCGCCTGGGGCAGCAGCACATGGCCGTACAGCTGCGGGGCGGACAGGCCGATCGACAGCCCCGCTTCGCGCTGGCCGCGGGGCAGCGAATGCAGGGCGCCGCGCACCACCTCGCCGACCTCGCTGGCCCCCCACAGCGACAGCACCAGCACCGCGCAGGTGAAACTCGGGATGCTGATGCCGAAGAAGATCGGGAAACCGAAAAACAGCAGGTACAACCAGACCAGCACCGGGATCGCCCGGAACAGCTCCAGATAAACCCGCAGCACGGCGTTCAGCCACTTGCTGTCGAGGGTTCGCAGCACGCCGTAGAGCACCCCGCCAACGGTGCTGAAGGCAATGCTCAGCAGCGAGATCGACAGGGTTTGCGCGGCGCCCTTGCCCAGTTGCGGCAAGGACACCCAGAGCAACTCAAGACCCGAACTGGCCATGTTGCAGCCTCCTTTCCAGGCGGCTGAGCAACAGCGACAGCGGCAGGAACAACAGCACGCAGATCAGCGTCAGCACGGCGAGCATTTCGTAAGTCTTGTAGTAGAGGGCGATGTAACTCTTGGTGGTGTAGAGAATTTCCGGCACTGCCACCGCGGAGACCACGGTGGTTTCCTTGAGCAGGAAAATGAAGTTGGCGAACAGCGACGGCAGGCTGAGGATTCCGGCCTGGGGCAGGATCACATGGCGCAGCAGCTGCCAGTGCGACAGGCCGATGGAACGGCCCGACTCCAACTGCGCCGCCGGCACCGCTTCGACGCCGGCGCGCAGCACCTCGGTGAGGTAGGCGCCGCCGAGAAAGGTCATGGTGATGATCGCCGCGGCAAAGCCGGAAATCTTCAGCCCCAGCGCCGGCAGGGCGAAGTAGACGAAGAACAGTTGGATCAGCAGCGGGGTGTTGCGCGCCAGCTCCACGTACAGGCCGACCAGGCGCTGCAGGTAGGGGGTGCGCAGCACCAGGATGGTGGCGTTGATCAGCGCCACCAGCAGGGAGGTGACGATGGCGATCAGGCCGACCTGCAAGGTCACGCCCACGGCCTTGAGAAAGGCCGGCAGCGTGCTGAGGATAAAAGCGTAGTCGAGGGTCATGGCAATCCTGGACGCCGCTGGGGTACAGCGGCGGTGGCGCAGTCCATTGGGCGGTGGGTAACCACCCGGCAGGCGTCGACTTTATAGCTATAAAAACAATAATTTAAATACCGTTAAAGCATATTGATATCACCCAAAAAACTAACCTGCGGGTTTGCCATGGGCGCGTGGGCCGACTACTTTTTCTGGCGCCGACGGGGATCTTTTTCCCCTCTCCAAGGAACGGACAGCCGGCGCCCGACCGCCACGGGCCACCCACAAGGACGACAAGACATGACCGAGCTCGACACCCCGCAACCCCTCGATCCACAGGACATCGTCAAATGGCTGAAGGCCTTGCGCCGGGCCATGAGCCCTTCCTGACCCCCCGCTCCTACAGCGATGGCGTCCAGCCAGACAAGCCGAGGCGCGGGCAATAAAAAACGCCGACGCTGTAGGAGCCGTCGGCGTTTAAACCTTGAAGGGGTTTGTACAACTCAAGCGTAGTTCATCAGAACGCCGGCAATACCGCGCCGCTGTATTTCTTCGCGATAAATTCCTTCACTTCCGGGCTGGTCAGGGCCTTGGCCAGTTTCTGGATCGCGGCGCTGTCCTTGTTGTCCGGACGGGCCACCAGGAAGTTCACGTACGGCGAATCGGCGCCCTCGATCACCAGCGCGTCCTTGGCCGGGTTCAGGCCGGCTTCCAGGGCGTAGTTGGTGTTGATCATGTCCAGGTCGACCTGGTCCAGCACGCGCGGCAGCAGGGCCGACTCCAGTTCCTTGAACTTGAAGTTGTGCGGGTTCTTGGCGATGTCCTTCGGCGTCGCCAGGGCGTTTTTCGGGTCCTTGAGTTCGATCAGGCCGGCTTTCTGCAGCAGGATCAGGGCCCGGCCGCTGTTGCTGCCTTCGTTCGGAATGGCGATGGTCGCGCCGTCTTTCAGCTCGGCCAGGGTTTTGACTTTCTTCGAGTAGCCGCCGAACGGTTCGACGTGCACGCCGATCACGGTCACCAGGTTAGTGCCTTTGCCTTCGTTGAAGCTTTTCAGGTACGGCAGGGTCTGGAAGTAGTTGGCGTCCAGACGCTTCTGGTCGACCTGCACGTTGGGCTGCACGTAGTCGGTGAAGACTTTGATTTCCAGGTCCACGCCTTCCTTGGCCAGGGTCGGCTTGATCAGCTCGAGGATCTCGGCGTGCGGCACCGGCGTGGCCGCTACTACCAGTTTCTCGCCAGCCTGGGCGATACCCGCGGTCAGGGCAGCCGCCAACGCGGTGAACAACAGAACCTTTTTCATGCAGTGTCCTTATGAGTCGTCAGGGACGACGGCTTTTATAATGAAGGTGCCAGCGAAGTGCTATCTCTGGCGTGGAGCGGAAGATACCGGGATTTTTTATTCCTTAAAAATATCTTTTATTCACGTTGATATTCCATTTTATTCATACAGATCCGAACCGCTCTAGCCTGCACCTGGCGCGACTCACACGGTCTCTGTAGCCGCTGCCGAAGGCTGCGATAGGGCCGAAGGCCCTCCTACGTCCACAAGATCGCCACGACCGTTCCGGTCGATCGCAGCCTTCGGCAGCGGCTACAGAAGCGGACCGTGAAGGCCCGTAGAAATGGGCAACGCGATCAGAGCAGGCCGTGCTGTTTGAGCAGGTGCTTCAGGGCCTGGAACTCGGCGGCGGAGCCATCGGCGACCAGGCTCTTGAGGTGCTGATCCACCTGCTCCAGCCGCGACAGCTGCGGCGGCAGGTTCAGGTGCTCCGGCAGGATCTCCTCGCCGCTGCTGACCAGCAGGGCAAAGTGAATGACGTTCTCCAGCTCGCGGGTGTTGCCCGGCCAGTTGTGCTGCTCCAGCACCTGCTGCGCGGCCTCGCTGATCAGCGGCACCGGCAGGTCCAGGCGCTGGCTGTAAATGCCGAGGAAGTACTCGGCCAGCGACAGGATGTCGCCGACCCGCTCGCGCAGCGCCGGCAACTCCAGGTGCCCTTCGCCCAGGTAGTGGTACAGCCGCTCGTGGAATTTGCCCGCCGCCACCGCCTGGGCCAGGTCGATGCTGGTGGCCGCCACCAGGCGCACGTCCACCGGGCTCGGCTGATGGGCGCCGACCCGGGTCACCTCGTGGTTTTCCAGGGCCGACAGCAGCTTGATCTGGATCGGCAACGGCAAGTCGCCGATCTCGTCCAGGTACAGGGTGCCGCCGTTGGCCGAGCCGAACCAGCCGGCGCGGCTGCTGGCCGAACCGCTGAACGTGCCGGCGGCATAGCCGAACAATTCGGCGTCGGCGTAGGTCGGGCTGATGGCCCCGCAGTTGACCGAGACGAACAGCCCGCCGCGATCGCTGGCGCGATGGATATGCCGGGCCAGCAGCTCCTTGCCGCTGCCGGTTTCGCCGCGGATCAGCACCGAGGTCGAACGCGGCGCCAGCTGTTCCAGCTCCTGGCGCAATTGCCGCGAACGCGGATCGACGAACACCAGCGCCTTGGCGCGGATGCTCAGCGGGCTTTTCTCGGCATCGGGAAAGGTCAGCAGCGGCTGACCGAAAGACTCATGCAGACTCATGGCAGACTCCCGCCCAAATCCGCCAGGAGACGGGGGCGTTTAACAAAAAGGAATATCAGGCGCGGCGCAGGGCATGCTGTTCCATGCGGTTTTGCAGGCGGTAGAGATAGGCGAAGCCTTGCTCCCAGCGCTGGTGGCCGGACTTGACGTTGATATGCCCGGCGCCGGCGAGAATCCCCGCCTCGGCGCCCCAGTTGCGGGCCAGTTCCAGGGCCCGCGGCGCGCTGATGGCGCTGTCGTTGTCGGAGCTGACGACCTGGCTCGGGAACGGCAACGGCTCGCCGGGGATCGGCGCGAAATTGCGCAGCGCCGGCACGCAGGCCGGACGCTCGACATCCGCCGGCGCCACCAGCAAGGCACCGCGCACCTGGCGCAAGGCGCTAGCCGGCGCATGGGCCGCCCAGTGCGCCACGGTGATGCAGCCCAGGCTGTGGGCGATCAGGATCACCGGCGTGCTGTCGGCGGCAATCGCCTCGGCCAGCGCCGCGACCCAGTCTTCACGCCGCGGCGTCAGCCAGTCGGCCTGCTCCACCCGCGCGCTGTTCGGCAGGCTGTTCTGCCAGTGGCTTTGCCAATGATCTTCTGGCGATCCTTGCCAGCCCGGCACAATCAGGTAGCGAATTGATTCGTTGCGCATGGGGAGCTCTCCTGCTGCGTGTCTGTTCCCGATCGAGTATAGGGACGAGAGTTATATTCGTTAAGGAATAAGAAGCTATTTATTAATACCCATAAAGAATATCAAACTTCACCTGTACCTCTGCTGTACGAGCGCATCGCGGGCAAGCCTCGCGCCTACAAAAGCTCGCACGTACGACACCGGACCTGTAGGAGCGAAGCGTGCTCGCGATGGCGTCCAGACAGACACACCGCAGCGCCTGCATCGCGGGCAAGCCTCGCGCCTACAAAAGCTCGCACGTACGACACCGGACCTGTAGGAGCGAGCGTGCTCGCGATGGCGTCCGGGCAGGCAAACCGCAGGCATAAAAAAAGGCCGCACCCTGCCAAGGAGACGGCCTGAAAAGTCGTGGCTTAACGACACTGTTTCAGCGGGCGGTGATCACCGACAGTTTGGTGATGCCGGCCCGCTCGATGGAGGCCATGGCGCGGGCCACTTCGCCATAGTTGACGCCGTCGTCCGCCTGCAATTGCACGCGCACCTCCGGATCCTTGGCCTTGGCCGCCTGCAGATTGCTTTCCAGCAGGTCCGGCTGGATCGGGTCCTTGTTGATAAAGAGCTTGCCGCTGCCGTCGATGCTCACCACCAGCGGGTCCTTCTGCTCCACCGGGGCCACGGCCTCGGTCTTGGGCAAGTTGATCGGAATCGCGTTGGTCAGCAGCGGCGCGGTGACGATGAACACCACCAGCAGCACCAGCATCACGTCCACCAGCGGGGTGACGTTGATCTCGCTCAGTACCTCGTCGCTGTCCTGGGTCGAGAAGGCCATATCAGGACGCCTCCTTTACTTTCTGCGCGCCGCCCTGGGCCGCGACCTTGTGCGCGGCCGGGTGGATCAGCACGCGGAACGCGCTCTTCTGCGCCAGGCTGTAGAAGTCGTGGGCGAAGTCGTCCAGGTCGGCGGCGGTCAGCTTCAGGCGGCGCAGGAAGTAGTTGTAAACCAGCACCGCCGGCACCGCGACGGCGATCCCCACGCCCGTGGCGACCAGCGCCGCGCCAATCGGCCCGGCCACGGTTTCCAGGCTCGCCGAGCCCGCCGCGCTGATGCCTTTAAGGGCTTCCATGATCCCCCACACGGTGCCGAACAGGCCGATGAAGGGCGAGGTGCTGCCGATACTGGCGACCACCGCCAGGCCGGTTTCCAGGGAACGTCGCTCGCGCACGATCTGTTGGCGCAGGGCCCGCTCCAGGCGGTCCTGGTGATTGATGGCCTGGCTCAGGTCCGCCGCATGGGTCGTGTCGCCGACCTGGATCGCCGCGTAGCCGGCCTGGGCTACCCGCGCCGCGGCGCCGGGCTGGGTTTCGCTGAATTCGGCTGCCGAGTCGAGGCTGGAGGCGGCCCAGAACTGTTTGTGGAACTTGCGATCCTGGGCCTTGAGGCGGGCGAATTGCGCGCCCTTGAGCAGGGCCAGGCCCCAGGTGGCCACGGAAAACACCACCAGCAGCCAGATCACCGCGCTTTCGATGGATTCGAGTGGAGATGCCAATAAACTCATGATGTGTCCCTCTATAACCCTTGTAGGAGCGAGCGTGCTCGCGATAGCGACCGACCAGGCACCGCGCCTGGCGCAGGCTCAATGAATCTTGAAATCGATAGGGACGCTGACCCAGCCGTCCAGGGCGACATCACCCTGCTTGGCCGGCACGAAGCTCCAGCGCTTCACTGCCGCCAGCGCCGCGTCGTCAAGTTGCTGGCGACCGCTGCTTTTCTGGACCTGGATCTCGCCCGGCTTGCCGCTGGCCAGGACATGCACCCGCAGCAGCACCGTGCCTTCCCAACCGCGACGCTGGGCCAGCGATGGGTATTCCGGCGCCGGGTTCTTCAAATAGGCGGCGTTCGCCGATGCCGGGGTCACGGGCGCCGGGGCCGGTGGCGCGGGCGGTGCCGGAGCGGCGACAGGCGCGGCCGGTTGGGGCGGCGCGGGCTGTTGCTGGACCGGTTTCGGCGCGGGCTTGGGCACAGGCTTGGCAACCGGTTTCGGCTTGGGCACAGGCTTGGGCGGTGGCGGCTTGACCGCCAGTTCGTCTTCCACCGGCGGCGGTGGCTCGACCACCGGTTGTACCGGCTGCGGTGGCGGCGGTTCGACCACCGGCGGCGCAGGCCGGGAAAACTCGATGGTCATCGGCGGAATTTCCGGCGGCACGATCGGCAAGACCGGGGTCGGCTGCTGGTTGATCCAGTAGATCACCGCGCCGTGCAGCACCAGGGCAATCACCCCCAGCGCGATCGCCTCGCGCCGCCGCAGCCCGGCCTTGGGCGCTTTCTGCAAACGCAGCTGGCCCAACGGCAAGCGATGTGGCCGGCCGAGGTCCACCAGATCGCCGCTCGGTGCCTGACGCCACGGCACCTCGTGCGTAGCGGCGGCGGTCTGGACATTGCCCATTGAATGACTCCCTACAGTCTTTTGCGAATAACCCGACCCGCACTCGCTGAATCCCCCGGTGCGGCGTCCTGGGCTGAATGATTGGCGCCAGACACTTATCTCCGAAAGTAATCTTTGAAGTTATGGATAGATCAAAAACACATATAAAAAGCCGTCATTTCGCGCCAGGCCGCGCGAATCAAGGGCTGTAGGGAAGGCGGCAAAAAACCATGCTTTTCAAGCATTGAAAATATTCGCCAAAGGCATCGAATTGCCCCGGTAAAACCGCGGCGAAACGCCTGGTCGACGGGTTACCAGGCGCTCAGACCTTCAGCGCCTGGCTCTCGCACAGCGCCAGCAACTGGCTCTCCAGGGCTTTGCCGGCACGGTTCAAACCGCCGCGGCCGTACAGCGCCAGGCGCACGCCCTGGATATCCGGCAGGCCGCTCGCAGCGTCGAGAATGCGGTGCCCGGCGGCCACCACGCGCACGGGCAGCAGGCTGATCCCCAGCCCCGCCGCCACCGCCGAGCAGACGCTGGCCAGGCTGGCGCTGGAATAACCGATGCGCCAGCGCCAGCCGCCGACTTCCAGGTGGTGGAGCATTTCATGGCGATACAGCCCGCCCACCGGAAAGGCCACCAACGGCAACGGGTCGCGACCGAAGGCCGGCGTGCCGCGGCTGTCGACCCAGCACAGCGGTTCCGGCCACGAGCCCAGGCAGTCGTCGCTGGCGCCCATCTGCTTGACCAGCAGCAAGTCGAACTCGCCGCGCCGATACAGCCGGGTCAATTCCGGGCCCAGGCCGCTGGTGACTTCCAGGCGCACGCCGGGGTGGTCCTGGCCGAAGCGCGACAACAGCGGCATCAAGCGTTCGGCGGCGAAGTCTTCCGGCACCCCGAGGCGCAACACGCCTTCGCTCTGTTGATGCAGCAGCACATCGCTGGCCTCCTCGTTGAGGGCCAGGATGCGCCGCGCATACCCCAAGAGGCGCTCGCCCTCGGCGGTGGCCACCACCCGGCGCTGGTCGCGGTCGAGCAGTTGGCAGTCCAGGCTTTCCTCCAGCCGGCGCACCTGCTGGCTGACCGTGGACTGGGTGAGGTGCAGGCGCTCGGCGGCGCGGGTGAAGTTGGCGCAGTCGACGACGGCGACAAAACTGCGCAGCAGCACAGGATCGAACATGGCGACACCATTCTTAATGCCACTGATTGGCATGGTTATATTTAATTTCAGAATACATCAGGGCCTGACCATACTCGCCGTTCATTCAACGCACAGGGAGCCTGGTGCCATGCGTTACCTGTCTTGCAAACGCGCCGTTCTGGCCCTCGGTCTATTCGTGGTAGGAGTGGCCATGGCCAGCGATAACCCACTGCTCAAGGCTGTCCGCGATGGGCAACTGGACCAGGTCCAGGCGCTGATCGGCCAGGGCGTCGACCTCAACGCCCGCAGCCTCGACGGCAGCAGCCCGTTGCTGCTGGCCACCGCCGCCAACCAGGTCGAGATCGCCCGGGCGCTGATCGACGCCGGCGCCGACGTCAATCAGAAGAACCTGATCCAGGACAGCCCCTACCTGCTGGCCGGCGCCAGCGGACGCAACGCCATCCTGCAAATGACCCTGGCCCACGGCGCCGACCTGCGCAGCACCAACCGCTACGGCGGCACCGCGCTGATCCCGGCCTGCGAGCGCGGGCATGTCGACACCGTGCGCCTGCTGATCGCCGCCGGCGTCGACCTCGACCACGTCAACCGCCTGGGCTGGACCTGCCTGATGGAAGCCATAGTGCTGGCCGACGGCGGCCCGGCGCACCAGCAGATCGTCGCCCAATTGATCGCCGCCGGCGCCGACCTGAACCTGCCGGACAACGCCGGCCTGAGCCCGCTGCGACAGGCGGAAAATCGCGGCCAGACGGCCATCGCCAAACTGCTGCGGGACGCCGGTGCGTCCTGATTGCCGACATAAGGAACCCCCATGAAAAACGATCAGGCTTACCTGCAACGCGCCGTCGAACTGGCCCGCGACAACGTCGCCGCCGGCGGCCGGCCGTTCGGCGCAGTGCTGGTGCGCGACGGCCAGGTGCTGGCCGAGACGGTCAACCAAATCCACCTGGACCAGGACCCCACCGCCCACGCCGAACTGCTGGCCATCCGGGTCGCCAGCCAGCAGCTCGGCCCGCGCCTGGACGGCTGCGTGATCTACGCCAGCGGCCAGCCCTGCCCGATGTGCCTGGGCGCCATGTACCTGTGCGGGGTGGAGCGCGCGGTGTTCGCCGCGGACAACGCCAGCGCCGCGCCTTTCGGCCTGTCCACCGCAACGATCTACGAACAGCTGGCCCAACCGCTGGCAGCCCAACGCTTGCCGGTGCAGCACCTGCCGCACGCGGCGATGCACGAGATCTACCGCGACTGGCAGGCCCGCCATGCCACACGTTGAGTCGCGCCTGCGACGCCTCGGCGGCTGGGCCCTGCTGATCGCCCTGGGGCTCAACCTGCGGCCGCTGCTCAGCTCCATCAGCCCGCTGCTGATGGAGATCCGCGAAGCCACCGGCATGAGCTTTCAAAGCAGCGCCTGGCTCACCAGCCTGCCGGTGGTCTGCATGGGCCTGGTGGCGTTGCTCGGGGTGCGCCTGGAAGCGCGCCTGGGGGAACGCCGCGGCATCGCCCTGGGCCTGGCGATGATCTTCTGCGCCTGCCTGGCGCGGTTGCTGTGCGACCGCGCCGACGCGCTGCTGGCCACGGCGCTGTTCGGCGGCGCCGGCGTGGCCTTGATCCAGGCTCTGGTGCCGGCGCTGATCAAGCGTCAGTTCCAGCACCGAGTGGCGCTGGCGATGGGCATCTACTCGGCGTCGCTGATGGGCGGCGGCGGTCTGGCGGCCCTGCTCAGCCCGCGGGTGGCCACGCACTTCGCCCACTGGCAGGCCGGGCTCGGCGTGTGGTTGCTGCCGGCCCTGGCGGCCCTGCTGCTGTGGTGGCTGCTGCCGTTCGCCGGACCGGGCCAGCGCCTCGACGCGCCCTCCATCAGCTTGTGGCGCAACCGCCGGGCCTGGTTGCTGGCGCTGTACTTCGGCCTGGTCAACTGCGGCTACATGAGCATGGTCGCCTGGCTGCCGGCCTATTACCTGCAACTGGGCTGGAGCGCGACCCAGAGCGGTTCGCTGCTGGCCTTCATGACCATTTTCCAGGTGCTGGCGGCGCTGTCGATGCCGGCCCTGGCGCAACGGCAGAGCGATCGCCGGCCGCTGCTGGCCGTCAGTCTGCTGGCCCAGGCCCAGGGGTTCACCGGGCTGGTGCTGTGGCCGCTGCAAGCGCCGCAACTGTGGGTGGCGTTGATCGGCTTCGGCCTCGGCGCCTGCTTCGCCCTGAGCCTGATCCTCACCCTCGACCACCGCCGCGACCCGCGACAAGCCGGGCAACTGGCGGCCTTCGTGCAGGGGGTGGGGTTCCTGATCAATGCCGTGTCGCCGTGGATGACCGGCTGGCTGCGGCAACTGACCGGCAGTTTCACCAGCGCCTGGTGGGTGTTGATCCTGAGCGTGTTGGCCATGCTGGCGCTGACCCGGGTCTTCAGCCCGGCCAGCTACCGGGAGCCGCCACCGGCGACCCGGGCCGCCCGCGAAGGCGCTTCGACCTGCGCCTGATAAGGCCCATGGCCAGCATGCGCAACTTCTTGCGCACCCGCCTGTGGATAACACTGTGAACAGATAGCGCAAAGCCTCGTAAAACAAGGCACGCAGAAGAGTGCGCAACTTCTTGCACAGCACTGCGCAAGAAGTTGCGCACTTTCGGCGGCCGCCGCGGCGAAAACGTCGTGGCGCAAACTCAAAAACAAACTAACTGATTGATTTATATACTATTTATACGCCGTGGCACGCTCCTTGATACCCCTAAGCGCACCCACCGGACGATTCGTCCCACCGGGCACCTTTTATTTTCAGCAAGGAGAGCATCCATGGCTACACCAGCGTATATGTCCATCACCGGCACCAAACAAGGCCTGATCACCGCCGGTGCCTTCACCGCTGACTCCGTTGGCAACACCTACCAGGAAGGCCACGAAGACCAGGTCATGGTTCAAGGCTTCCAGCACGAAGTGATCATCCCGCGCGACCCGCAGTCCGGCCAGCCAACCGGCCAGCGCGTACACAAGCCAGTGGTCATCACCAAGGTGTTCGACAAGGCTTCGCCCCTGCTGCTGGCAGCCCTGACCTCCGGCGAGCGTCTGACCAAGATCGAAATCCAGTGGTACCGCACCTCGGCTGCCGGCACCCAGGAGCACTACTACACCACCACCCTGGAAGACGCGATCATCGTCGACATCAAGGACTACATGCACAACTGCCAGGACCCGGCGAACTCGCACTTCACCCACCTGGAAGACGTGCACTTCACCTACCGCAAAATCACCTGGACCCACGAAGTCTCCGGTACTTCCGGTTCCGACGACTGGCGCTCCCCGGTCGCGGGCTAAGTCCGGCCGACCGTTACACCGACATCGGCCAGCTCTGCTGGTCGATGTTGTTTACGCCATAAGGGATTTCTTGCGTTCGTCGGCGCCCGCTCTTAGGCCCGGCCCACGCTGCAGTACTGCACGAGGAACAAGGGATGTTCGCGCCGGCCAATCAGACCCATTTCAGCCTCACTGTCGAGGGGCTGGAGAATGACCTCCAGGTCCTGTCCTTTACCGGGCGGGAAGCCATCAGCCAGCCGTTTGCCTTCGAGGTGGAACTGGTCAGCGCCCAGGCTGCCCTGGACCTGGAAAGCCTGCTGCACAAACCGGCCTTCCTGCAGTTGGCCCCCAACGGCACCGGCATCCACGGGCAGATCTACCGCGTCGCCCAGGGCGATTCCGGCAAGCGCCTGACCCGCTATTCGGTCACCGTGCGCCCGCACCTGGCCTACCTCGCGCACCGCATCAACCAACGCATCTTCCAGAACCTCACGGTGCCGAAAATCATCGGCCAGGTCCTCGAAGAACACGGCATTCAAAGCGACGCCTACGAATTCAAGACCGGTTCGATCTATCCCGAGCGCGTCTACTGCGTGCAGTACGATGAATCGGACCTGCATTTCATCCAGCGCCTGTGCGAGGAAGAAGGTATCCACTACCACTTCCAGCACAGCGCCGAGAGCCACAAAATCGTCTTCGGCGACGACCAGACGGTGTTCCCCAAACTCGCTCCCGTGGCCTACCAGCAAGACTCCGGCATGGTCGCCAACGACCCGGTGATCAAGCGTTTCGACCTGCGCCTGGAAGCCCGTACCAGCCGCACCACGCGCCGCGACTACGACTTCGAAAAACCGCGCCTGACCCTGGAGAGCGACGCCAAGAGCGAGCTCAAGCCAGACCTCGAGGACTACGACTACCCGGGCCGCTTCGTCGATCGCGAACGCGGTAAACACCTGGCCAAGCGCGCCCTGGAACGCCACCGCAGCGACTACCAGCTGGCCGAGGGCAAGAGCGACCAGCCGCTGCTGGTCAGCGGTCATTTCCTGGCCCTGAGCGAACACCCCAAGGCCAAGTGGAACGACCTCTGGCTGCTCACCGAAATCGTCCACGAAGGCAAGCAGCCGCAGGTGCTGGAAGAGTCGGTGACCAGCGACACCACGGCCCTGAAGGACGACTTCCACCAGGGTTACCGCAACCGCTTCCAGGCCACCCCCTGGGACGTGCCGCACCGCCCGCCGCTGGCGCACCCCAAGCCGCGCATCCTCGGCAGCCAGAGCGCGGTGGTCACCGGCCCCAAGGGCGAGGAGATCCACTGCGATCAATACGGCCGGGTGAAAGTGCAATTCCACTGGGACCGCGAAGGCCAGTCCGACGACAAGACCAGCTGCTGGCTGCGCGTGTCCTCGGCCTGGGCCGGCGCCCAGTACGGCGGCATCGCCATCCCGCGGATCGGCATGGAAGTGCTGGTGACCTTCCTCGAGGGCGACCCCGACCAGCCGCTGATCAGCGGCTGCCTGTACCACAAGGAAAACGTCGTCCCCTACGAGTTGCCGGCGAACAAGACCCGCAGCACCTTCAAGACCCTGAGCAGCCCCGGTGGCGGCGGCTACAACGAGCTGCGCATCGAGGACAAGAAGGGCCAGGAACAGATCTTCCTGCACGCCCAGCGCGACTGGGACGAGAACGTCGAGCACGACCAGAAGATCCGCGTCGGCAACGAACGCCACGACACGGTCGAGGCCAACAGCTACAGCGAGTTCAAGGCCGAGGAACACCACACCGTGCACGCCGACCGCAAGGTCGAGACCCGTGCCAACGACCACCTCACCGTCGGCGCCAACCAGCACATCAAGATCGGCACCGGGCAGTTCATCGAGGCCGGCCAGGAAATCCACCTCAATGCCGGGCTCAAGGTGGTCATGGAAGCCGGCAGCGAACTGACCCTCAAGGGCGGCGGCAGCTTTATCAAGCTCGACGCCGGCGGCGTGACCATCAACGGCGCGGTGGTCAAGGTCAACTCCGGCGGCGGCCCGGGCAGCGGCTCCGGCGCCGCCCCACTGATGCCCGGCGTGCTGCAACAGGCCGACGCTGACAAGGCCGGCGCCCTGCTGACCCCGGCGCAAATCAACACCCTCAAGCGCAATGCACCGTTCTGTGAAGAGTGCGAAAAGTGCAAGGACGGTGCCTGTGCCCTCTGATCGCCTGACACCCCAAGCCTGGCTCGCCCGCCAGCCATTGCACGCCGACGAACGCCTGTACCTGGTCGCCAGCAACGCCAGCGACGCCGACCCGCTCAAGGACTTCTACCAGAGCGAAGGCGCCAGCGGCCTGACCGCGATCTGGAGCGGCACGCCCTACGCCGACTGGCAGCCGGTGATGCCCTACCTCGCCGAACTCAAGCCGACCTCCGCCTTCCTCGACTGGATCGCCAACACCGACGCCGACGACTGGGGCTGGCTGGCCGTCTCCAGCTGCGAGCCGCTGGTGGTGTTCGAGCACCTGCGCAGCCTGACCCAGGTGAAGATGCCGGATGGCGCAGAGGTGTTTTTCCGGTTCTGGGATGGGCGGCATATCGGGCCGATTCTGCAGGGGTTGGGGGATGGCGCCGGAGAAGTACTGCCGGTGTTCAATCGCTACTGGATCAACGGCCAACCCCTGGAAACCGGCACGCGCCCGGTGCCGAAGGTCAAGCAATGGCCCTGGTGGGAAGTACCAAAGACGCTGCTCGATCAGTTGGCCAAGAAGGACCCGACCACCCTGATCGACAACCTGATGCAATGGCTGAGCGAGGAACGCCCAGACCTCTACGACGCTTTCCCCGAGGCCGTGTTGCGCCACAAAGTCGCGCACTTCGTACGCCGGCCAAACGCGCCGAAAGCCCTTAACGAAGCACTGCTTAACCACCTGACTCTGGAGCAAGGATGATGGGTCGTGTTGCCGATATCGAAAAACAACTGAATTCGTTCAAAAGCAGCCTGACGCTGTACCGCCAGCAGACCGAAAAATGGTATGCGCAAGCCGCAGATGCCGTGAGCGAGAAGACAGACATGCCTTCCTTGCTGGGCATGGAGCGAGTCATCAAAGTCGGTGGCACCAGCAAGGCTGTCAGCATGACTGACGGCAGCTTCACCTCCAACATTGCAAGGTGTCCGCTGAAAGGGCCGCTGCTGATCGAGAGCAAGTTCGAATCGGTCTACGACATTCCTTTGGGAGGCATCCAGGTCGAGGTCATTCCGGTCAAGGGCGGTGCCGCGACCAAGCTGACGCTGGACGCCAAGGGCAAGGCCAGCTATCAGGGCAAGCCGGGGGAGCTTTACAAGATCCGCGTGCAGAACGAGGTGACCCCCGCTCAAGTCAACGCGCTGTTCAAATCCTATGACGGCCTGACCGGCGAGCTGGAAGGCTGGCTGCGCAAAGAGTGGGCAGTCTTCAAGCCGCAATGGTCCACTCAGTCGGCGGCGGCCTCTCTGAAGGCCGTCGGCAACGGCATCCTTGCCGGTAGCTGGGAAGCAATCAAAGGCGTGTGGGATGGCATCACGCTCATTCTCGACATCCTGCAAAACCCGATGAAGTACGTCGACAGGCTAGGAGCAGGCGCGGAGAAACTCGCCAAACTGGCCAAAGAAGCGCCGGACGTCATGCGCAAGGCGATGCTGTTTGCCAGCGACGAGGCGGCGTTGTTCCTGCTGGTACGCAGCGCGTCGATCTGGCTCAGCGCGTTGCCCCCAACTCAAATTGCCGGCGACGCGGCCAAATTCATTTCCTCTGCTGTCGTGTCGATCCTGATCGATATCATCCTGGGCATCGTGCTGACCATTGCCCTGGAAGGCATGGGAGTCGTCTACCTGGCCCTGCGCCTGAAGAAGTATGGCCAGGTGATCGTCAAGGCCGCGACCCGCTTTGTCGAGGCCATATTCAAAATCATCAACAGCTTCATGGGCTACATCAAGAAGTACACCGAAGTGGCTGCGCGTGGCATCCAGACCGCGGCCAAGAGAGGTACTGTCGAGGTTCGTTTCGATGGCAGGAAAAACTCCGTACTAGGAGGAAGGCCTGCGACTCCCGACGCCTCTCGTCCTGCAACGACTCCAGCCAGACGCAACGCCGATTCCGCCAGCAATACCTGCACCAGCGGCTGCCCGGTTTCGATGGTCACCGGCGAAGAGCTACTGACCCTGACCGATGGCGGGCTTGATGGGTTGCTACCGTTTGAATGGACGCGCCTGTATCGCACCAGTGCCGCCGAACTCAACTGTGGCCTGGGTTATGGCTGGAGCCATGCCCTCGCCCAACGCGTCGAGATCGATGGCGAAAGCGTTGTCTGGACCGACCACGAGAACCGCTCCACGACCTTCCCTCTACCCAACGAACAACGTCCGGCCATTACCAACACTCTTTCCCGGGCAGCGATTTTCCTGGGGGACGATCCTTCCGAACTGATCCTGTGCCAGGCCGGCAAATCGTCGCGTTTCTACCACTTCCGCTACAACAGCAAGGGCGCGAGCCTGATCGCTATCAGCGACAACTACGACAACCGCCTGCACATCACTCGCGATATCCAGGGTCGGATCAAACGTATCGACAACGGTGCCGGACGCGCCCTGTTGTTGCGCTACGACCGCACACTGATCGTTGCCGTCGATTACCAGCAGTTCACCCCGGCAGACATCCTCGAAGAAGGCTGGAGTACCGTCCAGACCCTGGTCAGCTACAGCTACGACAACCAGCATCGCCTGATAGAAGCGAAGAACGCTGCCGGTGAGGCAGAGCGATACGCCTATGACGAACAAAACGTCATTCTCGAACGGCAACTGGCCGGCGGGGCCAGCTTCTTCTGGGAATGGGAAAACCGGGGCAAGGACTCACGCTGCGTCCATCACTGGGCGAACTTTACGCAGATGGATCAGCGCTACATCTGGGATGACAAAGGCAGCGTCACGGCCGTCAATGCCGATGGCAGTGAAGAAATCTATACCCACGACGAGCAGGCTCGACTGATCAGCAAAGTCGACCCGGACGGCGCCGAACACCTCAAGGCCTATGACGAAAAAGGCCGGCTGATTGCGGAAAAGGATCCACTCGGTGCAGTGACCGAATACCGCTACGACGAAGCAGGGGACATCGTGGCGGTGATTCCGCCGGAAGATAAACCTACCGCCTACGAATACGACAACGGTCGCGTCAGTGCAGTCCATCGCGGCAACGCGACATGGGAATACCAGCGCAACCAGCAGGGCGACATCACCCGGCAAACTGATCCCGACGGCAACGAAACCTACTACAACTACGACCGCCAGGGCCGCCTGCTGGAAATCACCCACCCCGACGGCAGCCGCCACCAGTTGGGCTGGAACGGCCTCGGCCAGCTGCTGGAAGAACGCCTGCCCGACGGCGGCCAGCGCAAATACCGCTACGACGCCCTGGGCCGGCAGATCACCCGCCAGGACGAAAGCAGCGCCGTCACCCAGTACCAATGGGACGCCGCCAACCGCCTGGCGCAGATCATCCTGCCCGGCGGCGCGACCCGCGCCTTCAGCTACAACGCCTACGGCAAAGTCACCGCCGAACGCGACGAGCTGGGTCGCGTCACCCGCTACGAATACGCCGACAACCTGCACCTGGTCAGCCGCCGCATCAACCCGGACGGCAGCCAGCTGCGTTATCGCTACGACAATGCGCGCCTGCTGCTCACCGACATCGAGAACGAGCGCGGCGAGCAGTACCACCTGGATTACTACCCCAACGGCCTGATCCAGCAGGAAACCGGCTTCGACGGGCGCAGCACTGCTTACGCCTACGACCTCAACGGCAAGCTGCTGAAAAAAACCGAATTCGGCGACGACGGCAGCGAGCTGGTCACCGAGTATCAACGTGACGCCGCTGGCCGCCTGCTGGTGAAAACCCTCGCCGATGGCGAAGAAATTCACTACAGCTACGACGCCCTCGGGCGCCTGGTCAACGTCGACGACAGCCACTGGCCGCTGGCCTACGAATACGACCTGCAAGATCGGCTGATTACCGAGCACCAAGGCTGGGGCACCCTGCGCTACGAGTACGACAAACTCGGCCAATTGAGCCACTGCCGCCTGCCCGACGGCAGCAAGCTCGACTATCGCCACGCCCCGGGCGGGCAACTGAGCAGCATCGACCTCAACGGCTCGCGCCTGACCAGCCACCAATTCGACGCCGGCCGCGAACAGCAACGCCAGCAAGGCCTGCTGCTCAGCCAGTACCAGTACGACGAACAAGGCCGCCTGCAGGCCCACAGCGTCAGCCAGCAACAGCACGGCCAGCAGCAACGCAACCTGTTCCGCCGCGCCTACGCCTACGACGCCAACGGCAACCTCGCCGGCATCGACGACAGCCGCAAGGGCAACCTGCGTTATCACTACGACCCGCTGGACCGCCTGATCAACGTCCGCGGCGCCACCCCGGAAAGCTTCGCCCACGACCCCGCCGGTAACCTGCTCGGCCAGGGCGACCAACCCGCCGCCAACCTGGCCAACGTCAAAGGCAACCGCCTGCTGATGCAAGGCGACCGCCACTACGACTACGACGCCTTCGGCAACCTGAGTCGCGAACGTCGTGGGGCGGGCCAGAAGCTGGTCACGGAATACCAATACGACTGCCAACATCGGTTGATTGGTGTGAGCCTGCCGGGAGGCAGCACCGCCACCTATAAGTACGATGCCTTCGGCCGGCGCATCGCTAAAACCGTCGATGGCCGCACGACCGAGTTCCTCTGGCAAGGTGAACGGCTGATCGCCGAGAGCGCTGAAAATCGCTATCGCAGTTATATCTACGAACCCGGCACCTTCCGCCCGCTGGCCATGCTCGACGGCGAAGGCCCGACCCAGGCCACGCCGTTCTATTACCAACTCGATCACCTGGGTACACCGCAGGAACTGACCGCCTACAGCGGCGAGATCATGTGGTCGGCGAAGTACCGGGCGTATGGCAATTTGGCCGCGCTGGACGTTTCGGAAATCGACAATCCGCTGCGTTTCCAGGGGCAGTATTTCGATACGGAAACCGGGCTGCACTACAATCGTCATCGCTATTACAATCCGAGCTCGGGGCGGTTTCTGACGCCGGATCCGATCAAGCTGGCGGGGGGGTTGAATAACTACCAGTACGTGCCTAACCCTACGGGGTGGGTGGATCCGTTGGGGTTGAACTCCACCACCGGACAATGCCCCCCAGGTACTGAGCCGCCTAAGAGATGGACAGAGAGGTCGGTATTTAATAAGTACCCCGAAAGAAAGGTCATAAAAACTTCAGGTCCCGAAGAGCAAGCAGCCTTTTTGCAAGAGCATCTTCCTGGGCTACCTAAAGAGCAGGCACAGATGATTCTTGAGGACTCTTATAAAAAGGGAACTTCGGTTGTAATCGGAGGAAGCAGAGTTAGAGGTGACAATCTTCCCGGCAGCGACTTAGATGTTGGTTTCGGGAACCTTAATGCAAACCAGGCTGGCAAACATGTTAAAGCCCTTGAAAGTAAATTTGAGGGTGAGGAGAGTTTCCTAACGCTTGAAAAGACCAGAATCGTGCCAGGAAATAAAACAGCAAACATTGAAGAGATAAAATCTCCAGAAGAGTTTTTCCAGCGTTCAGGAACACGCGCCGGTCTTGACCCGAAAGCTGGTCAGGAATATAAACCTTCTGGGTCTATTACACTGGAAAAAGACGGCACAATCACTTTGCTACCACCAGGAACAAAACCATGATATTCAAATCAGCAGGTGAGAACATCAGTCCATGTTCAGTGGGATATCGAAGCCTTGGCTTTGGTGAGGATACGGGCCTTGAAACAAGCCCTTATGAATTAACAATAAGCTTCAGCGAACTACCAGAAGCCTTTATAAAAAGTTCTGATTCCTTTATAGAACAGTGCAAAACCGATGATATCCAGCAAGGTTTTGCAGACATCGACGAGCTAGAAAAGCTAAATTATCCACCCTTTAAAAACTTGATCAAAAGCAATCCAAAATTAGTGGCCGCCCTCATCAAAGACTACCTATACTTTGATTTATTAGACTCGCTATTCCCAGAAAATAAAAACTTAAAACTAGTAATAAATAACATAGAAAGAATTTACACAACGGAGTCTGGCATCATAGTCTCCGGCGAGACATTCCCCTTTAAAACCATATAGTTTAAAAACACATATTAAACGATACCCCGGAATTCTGATAACTTTACACCAATGAAAAACAATAAAATTAGACGCCAAATCAAAAGCATTCCTGAAAGATCAAACCATCAAATATCTCAAACAAAGTGCACAACGTCATTACCGAACCAGTAAGTCTTATTCCTACAAAACTCGGAGAGTTTTCCTGCAGCCGGCATTGACTTCCATTAACTTGTGCCAAGGCATCCACCTAGATAGCATCTTCAAGTCGCTGCGAAATCAGCGATCGGATGTGGAAGTCCGCTCTATAGCTAAAGGTGCTAAAACGCCAAAAAAACATGTAGGTATTTTTTATGCCTGCATTATTGTGTTGCGGCACGCTGCGCGTGCGGCACTTTCAAGTGCGCCGTTTTTCCTTTAGCCCTAGTCTTCCATGCCCGCATACAACTCCCCCCTATAAGGCCTCCTATGAAAGTTATCTATCACTTCAAAGAGCGCATCAAAGAAGATCCCGAGTACATTCGAAAAGCCCAAGAGCTGACTCTTAATGAGTCAAAACCGAAAGCCGGTCTTAAAGGAACTTTTGGATTGCTGGGCTCAGATGAGTGGTGGAACAACCTCAACAAAGGTCTCATCCCTCAAAAAGAGATTTCTGGAGTTATCACAAGGGTATATTTAACCGGACAAGACAATATCGAAAAAATCAATACCATCGATATAAAAGCAGATGACAACAGCCTCTATACAGAAGGCATATACGCAAACAAAAACTCCGAAAAGCATCACTACAAACCCGGAGCAAAAATAAAAATAAAATATGCCTTTGACCCTCTAAAAAGAACCAAATCCAATGGACATATCGACTACTCAAAAATAATAATTGAAATTTCAATTTCTCAAAAATAAGACTCTAATAAAAATCAACAAAAATACCTCCAACCAAAGAACCGAGGCTAAATCAATGTACATCAACAAGGTTCCCAAAACCGAACCAGCCTCATACATTGGAGGCAAACCAGTCATCCCCCAAGGGATGAGCATCCCCAAAAGCCCAAGCGGCAGCTTGATGAGCTTTTATTTCACCCTACAGTTCCCAGAAGCTCATTCCCTGCATGGCTACACGCTTAGTGTTTTTGCAGCAACAGATGACTTCAACGAAGACTATACGATTCCTGAAATGCTCAAGGTCCCACTCTTGGGAGCAAGCGTTCCCGATGGCTTCTTAAGAAATTACCAAAAATATTTCGCACTCTTTCTTTTCAAGAACGAAGAGAAGGTCTATTTGACTGATTACCCAATACGGATCGCAATGACTCCCTTAGCGTTTAGCCATAGCAAAGGCCATGATGTGTTCGGTTGGGCTGGCGACAAGCCTAAATGGGTTCTGAATTATGAGACGCCGGGCCAGTACAAGGGAGCGGCTTTTGACTTTTTACTGCAAGTATATGGAGAGCAGTCATTTCCGATTACTGGTTCCGCCCCCGCGCAACGAGAAACGAATATCTTTGGCGGAAGCAAGCCCCGAGCAAAGAGAAACTATATTTTATTCAATCAGAACGAAGTCTACTTCTTTGGAAGCAGGGCCGGCGATGTCGATGATCGAGTTTACATAGTTACACAATGCAACTGACCTAAACCCAACCAGTAATGCAGACAAATGAATACACTCACTCTCAAACAAAAAAACATCATCCACAACTGTTTGCTCGATCTAAAGGACTCCTCCTCTCTGAAAAGCCCAAGCTTTCTACCAATAGCCTTGGACAAGCTCATGGTCTCGGAAGGTTTCGGCATAGAAATGTCTGGGATCTACCTCAGCACCGATAAGGACGCTGAGAACATTCCCGGATATCTGAGAAAAGGCATGGCTTTCGAGTTTATGGACGAGCACGTGGTGATTTCATTTTCTGATGGCGTTGCAGCCATCACCCACTGGTGCGAAAGCAACGAGATTCCCGATCGGGAAAGCACTTTATTAAAGTGCGAAATATTGAAGGAGCGACTTTCTAGAGAAGCCTGATCGACGCCGAAAAATCGCCCCCAGCGACAAAAAACCACAACCACCTCCCCCACCAAACCCGTCATGCTCCCTCCCCCTGCGCCCCCACCCGGCAGGCGCTTTAACCTGTCGTAAACCCAGCAACCCGTACCCTCACCCCCACTGCCCATTTGTTTATTCCGCCATTCATCCGTTTAATCCCTATCCACTCCCCCGCGGCACAACGAAGACCCTCATGACTCGATACATGCTTTACCCCCTCCTTCTCCTTTCCCTCCTGCTTACTGGCTGCGCCACTGAACTCGGCGTGGCGCTCAATGGCACGCCCGATCCGGACTATGCCTTCGACCGGCAGGCGCCGGTGTTGGTGACGGTGACCCAGGGCAACGACGAGCATGGGCTCAATGCCCGTTACTACCTGCGCGACATGGTCAATGCGATGAAGGACCAGGGGTTTCGCGAGGTGTTTACCGAGGCGACGCTGCCGAAGAAGCATGCGCCGATCAAGATGACGGTAACGCTGGATATCGGCAGCAAGCGGGTGACTTATCGCTACACCGCCACCGACTATGGGCAGGTGGCGAACAGCACCACGACGGTCTGCAAGGACAAGCAGAAGAAGGACAAGAGTCTGGTCTGCACCAGTACGCCCAACACCAGTTACGGGCCGGTGGGGACTTCGGAGCGCACCGGTTATGCCAGCCTGACCACGTTCACCGTGACGGCCCGGGACGAGGCGAGCAAACGCGCGGTGTATCTCTTGCGGGCGTCGTCGCAGAACGACGATTGCCAGGACGCCAAGGTCGAAGCCTTTGTGGTGGAGCAAGGTTTGCAGAACCTGGATTTCCGCGACCGGGTGCAGCGCACGTACACGGTGACCATGCCGGACAGTTACAGCTGCAAATAGGCCGGCGGCTGTAGAAGCGAAGCTTGCTTGCGATAGCGTTCGGCCTGATACGCCGAGGCGTCTGTATTGCGGGCAAGCCTCGCTCCTACAAGGGAGCGCGGGGTCCGGTCAGAAGTCGTAACGCCCGGTCACGCCCAGGGTCCGAGGCGTCCCCAACAGCCCTTCATACCCACCATTCCCGCCGGTCCACAGCGTGGTGTAGTAGGTCTTGTCGAAGGCGTTTTTCAGCCACAGCGACACGTCCCACTGGCCTTGTTCGTAGTTGCCGCGCAGGCCGGTGGAGAGGTTGACCACCGCGTAGCTGGGGATCTGGCCGTAGTCGGAATCCTCCACCGTGCCCACCGCCTTGGAGCGGAAGGCGTAGCTGCCGGTGACGTAGGGTTCCAGGCCGTTGTCCAGGTTCCATTTGTATTCGCCGTTGGCGTTGCCGATCCATTTCGAGGCGCCGACCACTTGGTGGCCGCTGAGGTCGCAGGAGGCCGGGGCGCCGGGGCGCAGGCTGACTTCGGGCGGGCACGGCGCGTCCTTGTAGGACAGGTAGCGCACGTCGTTGTAGGAGCCGTTGAAGTTCAGCGTCAGGCCACGAATGGGGATCAGCGTGCTTTCGAATTCCACCCCGCGCGAGCGCACCGAACCGGCGTTGGTCAGGTACTGCACACGGTTGGCCTCGTCGTAGGCGTTGGTCTGGTAGCCGTTGACCTGGGTCCAGAACAGGTTGGCGTTGAGCTGCAGGCGCTTGTCCCACAGGGTGCTCTTGAAGCCCAGCTCGGCGTTGTTGGCGCGTTCGGTACCGACCAGCAGCGAGTCGGCGCCGGCGGTCGGCGCCGAGCCCACCACCAGGTTGACCCCGCCGGACTTTTCGCCGTGGGACAGGGTGGCGTAGCCCAGCAGGTCGTCGGTGAAGCGATAGCTGAGGTTGAGCAGGCCCGAGGGGCTGGTGCTGTATTGATTGAGGTCGCCGGAATCGTAGGCCCCGGCCCGTCCGCGCCGCGCGGTGGCCGCGGCACCGCTCACTGCGGCGCCCCCCACTGGCGCGTTGCGGGTCACCCAGGCGCTTTTTTCTTCATAGGTGCCGCGCAGGCCGGCGGTGAAGTCCAGGCGTTCGGTGAGGTGCCAGGTGCCTTGGGCGAACAGCGCGAAACTGTCAGTGCGGATATGCCCGTTGCCGATGCTGGTGACGTTGTTCAGCGCGCCGGTGGGCGTGCCGTTCCAGATGTCCGCCTGGGGGCCGTAATAGGCGAAGGATTTGTTGTCCAGGTCGGAGCCGAAGTAGTAGGCGCCGAGCACGTAGTCGAAGAAGCCGCCGGTGGGCGAGGCCAGGCGAAATTCCTGGGACCACTGTTTGTCTTCCACCGAGACCCCGGCGTTGTAGGTCGCCGGCACGTTGAGGCCGTCATCGTTGCGCGGGGTGAAGTTCCACCAGCGGTAGGAGCTGACGGAGGTCAGGGTGAAGTCGCTGGGCAGGGTCCAGTTGGCCTCCAGCGAGGTGCCGCCCTGGAACACCGTGACGTGCTGGTCGTTGTCCAAGTTGACCTTGCGGTGCGTGCCGTCGACCAGGGTCGCCCCCGCGGCGTTGGCCCGCGCCTGGTAGAGGTTGGTGCCGTTGATGGTCGGCCCGGTGCTGTACAGCACCCGGGTGCCGGCGCTGGAGTCCTCTTCGTTGTAGTCGCCGATCCAGCGCAGGTTGAAGTTCTCGTTGGGCTTGTACAGCAGTTGCCCGCGGAAGCCCTGGCGCGAGCCGCCGTTCAAGTCGTGGCCGTCGTATTCGTTCTTGATGTCGCCGTCGCTGCGGGTGCGGTACGCCGAAAAGCGCCCGGCCAGCTCGTCGTTCAGCGGGCCGGAGATCGTGCCCTTGGTCTGGAAATAACCGTCCTCGCCCACCGAGGTCTCGATGCTGCGCTCGGGGGTGAAACTCGGCGCGCGGGTGCTGATGTTGATCACCCCGGCGGTGGTGTTCTTGCCGAACAGCGTGCCCTGGGGACCGCGCAACACTTCCAGCTGCTCGATGTCCATCAGGTCGAACACGGCCATGCCCGGCCGTCCCAGATAGACGTTGTCGATGTACAGCCCGACGCTGCCTTCCAGGCCGTCGCTGGCCGGATTGTTGCCCAGGCCGCGGATCGACACGCTGGACTGGCGCGCATGCATGTAGGCGACGTTGACGCTGGGCACCAGCTGTTGCAAGTCCTGGATGCGGTAGACGCGCTGGCTCTCCAGGGCCTGGCCGCCGATCACGCTCATCGGCGTCGGCACGTCCTGGGCGCTTTCCTCGCGACGCCGCGCGGTCACGGTCACGGTTTCCAGCTGGCCGCTGGCGGCGGGCTTGCCAGCGCTGGCCTTGGCCGCGGCTTCGACGGGCGCTTCGGCTTCAGCAGCATAGGCCTGGGACCAGCCGGCGCTGCCGGCCAGCAACAAGGCCAGCGGCAGGCGCTTGAGCCGTCGGGGGGAGATAGGTGACGCAAGGTTCAACGGGCTCATGGGCGGCTCCTGGGCAAAAAACAGACTGATCCGTATATTCTTTTTGATTATTTATTTATGTTTTTACGAACATTTACGGAATAAGAGATTGCCTTTATAAAGAGTCGACCCAATGCATAGCCAATGCATTTGCCCGATATTTTCAATGTGAAAAATGCATATCGACCTGCGCCAACTCAGACACTTCATCGCCCTCGCCGAACAGCGCAGCTTCGTCGCGGCCGCCTTGGCGGTGAACCTGTCGCAATCGGCCTTCAGCCGCAGCATCCAGGCCCTGGAACACAGCGCCGGCTGCCAGCTGGTGGACCGCGGGCGCAAGGACCTGGCCCCGACCAAGCAAGGGCTGGTGCTGCTCGAACACGCGCGGCGGCTGGTCAGCGGCGCGCAGCAATTGGCCAACGAGATCAGCCAGTTCAACGGCCTGGAAGCCGGCGAGCTGCGTTTCGGCTGCGGGCCGGCGCCGGCGGCGGGCTTGATCCCGCGGGCCATCGGCAGTTTTATCGGGCGCTACCCCAAGGCGCGGGTGCAGTTCCAGGTGGACGACTGGCAAACCCTGAGCAAACGCCTGCTCAGCGAAGAGTTCGAATTCTTCGTCGCCGACACCCGGCACTTCGAGGCCAACCCGGACTACCTGACCCAGCGCCTGCGCCCGCGCAAATGGCATTTCTGCTGCCGCGCCGGGCATCCGCTGGCCAGTCAGGAAAGCGTCAGCGCCGCCGAGCTGATGAGCTACCCCATGGCCGTGACCATCCGCCCGCCGAACCTGCGCAAGGTCATCGTCGACCTCAGCGGCCGCCCGGACTTCACCCCGAATGTGGAATGCGAGAACAGCTACAGCCTGCTCGGCGTGGTGCTGCGTTCCGACGCCATCGGCATCGTCGGCTCCTACAGCGACGCGCTGCACCAGGCCAGGGGCGAGCTGGTGTGCCTGAAGATCGAGGGCCTGGCCGACGACCTGGAAGAGCTGTACACCCGCTACGGCATCGTCAGCCGCGCCGGGTATCGGCTGTCGCCGCTGGCCGAGGCGATGATCGAAGAGATCCAGCGCACCGACGCGCTGGATGAGGACGTGTATTCGCTGGAGAATTTCGCCGTCTGAACCCGGACGCCGGACCCTGTAGCCGCTGCCGCAGGCTGCGCACGACCGCGCAGCGGGCGCCGCTCTTGAGATCGCCGGAGGTCCTGCGGACCTTGCGCAGCCTGCGGCAGCGGCTACAGGGGTAGTTTTCGCCCCATGCGGATCACGCATGAAAACCATGCGCCGAATGCGCTTGTCGTAACCGGCGGCGAAGGCGAAAACCCTCACCTGTCTTTCGATCGGTGAACCCCATGTCCAACCCCGTCCCACCCGTGCGCAACGTGCTGTACATCATGTGCGACCAGCTGCGCCGCGATTACCTGTCGTGCTACGGCCACCCGCACCTGCACACGCCGAACATCGACCGCCTGGCCGCCGCCGGGGTGCGTTTCACGCGCGCCTATACCCAGGGCACCATCTGCGGACCGTCGCGGATGTCGGCCTACACCGGGCGTTATGTCAGCAGCCACCAGGTGGCCTGGAACGCCGTGCCGCTGCCCCTGGAAGAGCTGACGATCGGCGACTACCTGCGCCCCCACGGCATTCGCACTGTGCTGGTGGGCAAGACCCACGCCACGCCCAACCTCGACGCCCTGCAACGCCTGGCCATCGACCCCGAAAGCCGGCAGGCCGAAGCCCTCAACGAGGTCGGTTTCGAACCCTACCTGCGCCACGATGGGATCTTCCCCGACAGCCCGCTGTTCGACGACAAGCGCGAATCCGCGCCCTACACCCATTACCTGCGCGAACAGGGTTACGCCGGGCGCAACCCCTGGCACGACTGGGCCAATGCCGCCAGCGGTGAGCAAGGCGAAATCCTCAGCGGCTGGCAGATGCGCAACGCCCACCTGCCGGCGCGGGTTGCCGAACAGCATTCGGAAACCGTCTACACCACCGACCGCGCCCTGGACTTCATCAAGGAGCAGGGCGAACAACCCTGGTGCCTGCACCTGTCCTATATCAAGCCGCACTGGCCCTACATCGCCCCGGCGCCCTACCACGCGTTGTACGGCGCCGGGCAGGTGATCGAGCCGGTGCGCGCGAGCGCTGAAGAGGCCAGCGACCACCCGGTGTACGCCGCGTTTCGCCAGCACGAAGAGAGCCGCAACTTCTCTCGCGACGAAGTGCGCCTGAACGTGGTGCCGACCTACATGGGCCTGATCAAGCAGGTGGACGACCAGCTCGGCCGCCTGTTCGATTTCCTGCAAGGCAGCGGGCGCTGGGACGACACCCTGATCGTCTTCACCAGCGACCACGGCGATTTTCTCGGCGACCACTGGCTGGGGGAAAAGGAGTTTCTGCTGGAGCCCGCGGTGGGCGTGCCGCTGATCGTGCGCGACCCGCGGGCAGCGGCGGACGGCAGCCGCGGCACGCAAGACGAGCGCCTGGTGGAAACCATCGACGCCCTGCCGACCTTTCTCGACGCCCTCGGGCTGCCCGGCGCCGAGCACCGGCTGGAAGGCCGCTCGCTGATCCCGCTGCTGCACGGCACGGCCGGCGACTGGCGCCGCTACGCCATCAGCGAATACGACTACGCCTTCCAGGCCCCGGCCCGCGAACGCCTGGCCCAACCCATCGACCGCTGCCGCATGACCATGGTGCGCAGCGAGCGCTGGAAGTACCTGGCCTACGACGGCTTCCGTCCGCAGCTGTTCGACCTGCACAACGACCCGCAGGAACTCCACGACCTCGGCGCCGACCCGGCCTATGGGGCGGTGCGCGAGGAACACCTGGGGTATCTGTTCGACTGGCTGCGCGGGCTGAAGCGGCGGACCACCATCAGCCACGCAGAGATCGATCTGCGTGGGCAAAGGTTTCGTTATGGCGAGCCGGAGGCGCAGAAGGTGGTGCAGATCGGGGTGTGGTGAGAGCGCCGCTGCGCGGCTGATCGCGAGCAAGCTCGCTCCTACAGGAGATTAGCCGAACCTGTAGGAGCGAGCTTGCTCGCGAAAGACCGCAAGAACACCGCGTCTGTAGCCGCGTCGACCAGAATGAGCGCGTCACAACCCCTTGATGGTCTGGCTGCGCTGCCCGTGCACGCCCACCGGCACGTCGCCCTTGAGGGTCACGCGGCGCACGATGCGGTCCTGGGTGCCGTAGTCGTCGACCGCGTAATGCTGGGTCGAACGGTTGTCCCAGATCGCCACGTCGCCGACGGTCCAGCGCCAGCGCACGGTGTTTTCCAGGCGGGTGACGTGGCTTTGCAAGAGGTTGAACAGGTGCGCCGAATCGGCCTGGGTATAGCCCTTGATGCGTTTGACGAAGTGCCCGAGCACCAGGCTTTTCTCGCCGCTCAGCGGGTGCACGCGCACCAGCGGGTGTTCGGTTTCGTAGACGGTGGAGGTGAAGATCTTGCGGTAGCGCTCCAGCTTCTCCACCGACACGTCCGGCTTGGCCCCGGCGTAGTCGTATTCGTTGCTGTGCACCGCCCAGAGCTTGTCCGCCAGTTCGCGCAGTTCCACCGGCAGTTCGTTGTAGGCCGTGGCGGTGTTGGCCCAGACCGTGTCGCCGCCGGAGGCCGGGGCCACCACCGAACGCAGGATCGAGGCTTTCGGGTAGGCGTCGACGAAGGTCACATCGGTGTGCCAGGAGTTGGCGCGCTGGCCCTCGGCGCCGTCCAGTTCGAGCAGGTAGCGGGTGCCGTCGCGCACCGGCACGGTAGGGTGCGCCACCGGCTCGCCGAGCAGGTGGGCGAAGGCCTCCTGGCTCTGGTCGTCGAGGTGGGTCTGGCCGCGGAAGAAGATCACCTTGTGCTCCAGCAGCGCCTGCTGGATGGCTTCGACCGTGGCGGCGTCCAGCGCGCCGGAGAGTTGCACGCCGCGGATCTCGGCGCCGATACGGCCGGCCACCGGGTGGATCTCGAGCGCCTGGACAGCGGGTTTAACAGCTAATGCGGCATTGCTCATCGGGTAACCCTCATCTGACTGCTTACGGTTGGCGGCAGCGAAACAACGCTCTATCTATATTCAATTTAGATCTAATAGATAACTACTTGCTTCGTTGACGGAATAAGAGCTTGCATTTAAAACCTCATTCCTCACTCGTCGCAAATGCCTTCGGGCTATTTTTCGGATGCCGGGAAAGCATATGGATCTTCGCCAGTTGCGTTACTTCATCGCCCTCAACGAACACCGCAGTTTCGTCCGCGCGGCCGACGCCATGGGCATCACCCAGCCGGCGTTCAGCCGCAGCATCCAGGGCCTGGAACAGGAGTTCGGCTGCGTGCTGGTGGACCGCGGCAACAAGGACCTGCGCCCCACCCCGGAGGGCCAGGTGGTACTGCAACACGCTCTGAGCCTGGTGCAGGGCGCGGCGCTGCTGAACAGCGAAGTGACGCAGATGACCAAGCTCGACGCTGGCGAGCTGCGCTTCGGCTGCGGCCCGGCGCCGGCGGTGAAACTGGTGCCCGACGCAGTGGCGCAATTCACCGGCAGCCACCCGAAAGTGCGGATCTGCCTGGAGGTGGACAACTGGGAAAAACTCAGCCGCAGCCTGAGCCGCGAAGAGATCGAATTCTTTATCGCCGACATCCGCCATTTCGAGGCCGACCCGAACTTCCAGACCCAGCCCCTGACGCCCAAGCGCGGGGTGTTCTTCTGCCGCCCCGGGCACCCGCTGCTGGACAAGGAAAGCCTGTCGACCAACGACATGTTCGACTACCCGCTGGCCACCACGCTGATCCCGCCGGGCATCCGCAAACTGCTGGCCAACCTCAGCGGGCGCATCGACTTTTCCCCGACCATCCAGACCGAGCACTTCCCGGCGCTGGTGAAGATCGTGCGCCAGTCCAACGCCATCGGCGTAGGCACCGAAGAGGCGTTCGTCGAGGACATCGCCCAGGGCTCCCTGGCGCTGCTGCACTGGCGCAACCTGCCGCAGAACATCGAGAGCATGAATGCCCGCTGCGGCATCGTCAGCCGCACCGGATTTCGCCTGTCGCCGGCGGCGCGCAAGATGATCGAAGTGCTGGTGGCGGTGGATCGCCAGCAGGTGAGCATCGCCTCCTAGGACGCCATCGCGAGCAAGCTCGCTCCTACAGAAGACACGCTCTCCTGTAGCCGCTGCCGAGCCTGCGAGGCTGCGTACGAGGTGGGCGGCATTCCGACGCAGTCCTCGCCAAACCTACTTGCGCGGGTTGCCTGGAAGATCGCAGCGCACGGTTTTGCGGCCCCTACGGGGCCGTACGCGGCCTCGCGTGCTCGGCAGCGGCTACGGGACGTATTCCAGGCGAATCGCCAGGTGGCTTACAGGCCGGCGGCCGCCAGCTGCGGCGCTACCCATTCGCTGACCTTGAACGGCTTGCGGATCAGCCGCTGTTGCGCGGCGAGGTCCACGGCGTCTTGCAGTTTGCCGAGGAACACCGGGTCCAGGCTGGAGGGGAAGACTTCGCTGAGGTTCTGGTCCTTGAGGTCCTGCTGCAGGATCACCGGCGGGTAGCTGGCCAGGCCCGACACCAGGTCGATATAGGCCTGCTTGTTGCTGTCCTGGGTCAGCCATTGCACCGCCTGCTGCTGGGCCTTGAGCAGTTTTTCCACGGCCTCGGGATGGGCATCGACGAACGCGCCGCTGGCCACCAGCACCGCCTGCACGCTGCCGGCGCCGCCCAGGTCCTTGGTGTTCAGCGGCACCTCGGCCAGGCCCTTGGCCTGCAATGCCGTCAGCCCGGAACCGCCCCAGGAGGCGTCGATCTGCCGGGCGGCCAGCGCCGCCACCGCGGCATTGAAATCCAGGTTGATGATTTTCAGGTCCTTCTCGCTCAGGCCCTGGCTGGCCAGCGCCGCGTCCAGCGACAGCTGGGTGGCCGTGCCGCGGAACACCGCCAGGCGCTTGCCCTTGAGGTCTTGCAGGGTCTTGATTCCCGAACCCGGGACCACCCCCAGGTATTGCTTAACCCCGCGCGCGGTAGCGCTGAGCAGCCGGGTATCGAGGCCGTTGGACTTGCCGATGATCGCCGCCAGGTCGCCCAGGTAGGCCAGGTCCACCTGACCGTTGGCAAAGGCCTCGTTGATCACCGGGCCGGCGCCCTTGAAGTAATTCCACTGGATGCTGACGCCCTGGTCGGCGAAAGCCTTCTCGAAGATCTGCTGCTGGCGCAACACATCGGTGATGCCGCCGCCGCTGTGCCCGGTGCCGGCGCTGAGGTCCGGCACGGCGATGCGGATCTGCTTGAGCTCATCGGCCTGGGCCAGCACTGGCAGGCAGCCCAGGAGCCCCGCCAGGGCCGGCGCGGCGAACAGGCTGAGGACGCGTTTGAAGGGAAGGTTCATAAGGTGCGGCTCCTGGCTGCGACGGGCATTGAGGAGCAGAAGGTAGGCCGAAGGCGACCCGGGCTTTAAATACTATAAATTCACATTTTAATAACCTTATCGAATAAATCAGCCAGGACGGGGCTCTTGGCGCCGTATGCATGGACAGCATCGAAAATATTCTTCAAATGCATTGGATGCTGCGGGCCTGGAGGCCTTAAATGGCCTCTCTTATCTCCCAATAGCATCGATATAACTTTTTATATAACCAAAATATCAAACCAACACACCCCCCTGTAGGAGCGAGCTTGCTCGCGATAGCGGCCTCAAGGCCGCACCCAGGCCACCAGCGGCCTGTGGCCTATCGCGAGCCCGCTCGCTCCTACGGAAAAAACAGAGGGCGCCCGGACAGCAGGGACGCTCGAAAACCCGACAACGGAGTTCGTCCATGGCCCGTGTTTCCCTTCTCAGCTTGCCGTTGGCCGCGCCCGTCGATAAACCGCTGTCGTGGCCGCGGATCAACCGACGGCTGTTGCCCTGGCTGCTGCCCCTGGGCCTGTTCGCCCTGTGGTGGCTGGCCAGCCGCAACGGCTGGATGAGCGAGCAGATCCTGCCGGCGCCGACGCTGGTCTGGCACAGCGCCCTGGAACTGGCCGGCGGCGAGTTGTGGAGCCATCTGGCGATCAGCCTGCAACGACTGTTCTGGGGCCTGCTGGCGGGTATCGGCGCCGGCGCCGTGCTCGGTGCGGCGCTGGGCGCCAGCCAGCGCCTGGAACGGCTGGTTTTCCCCACCTTCGCCGCTTTGTCCCAGGTCCCGACCCTGGCCTGGATTCCACTGTTCATGGTGTTTTTCGGCATCGGCGAACTGCTCAAGCTGGTGGTGCTGGTCAAGGCCATCGTGGTGCCGGTGACCCTGCATACCCTGGTCGGCGTGCGCGACGCCCAGCCCAAATTGCGCGAAGCCGCCGCGGTGCTGCGCCTGCCACCGCATTTACTGATCCGCCGCCTGGTGCTGCCCGCCGCCCTGCCAGCCTTCATGGCCGGCGTGCGCCTGGCCCTGGCCGCCGGCTGGACCTCGTTGCTGGCGGTCGAGCTGCTGGCTTCCAGCGAAGGCATCGGCTACCTGATGGTCTGGGCGCGCCAGCTGTTCATGCTGGATATCGTCTTCGTCTGCATCGTGGTCATAGGCGTGATCGGCGTGGCCATGGACCGCGGCATCGGCCTGCTGGACAAGGCCCTGGTGCACTGGCCCCACCCGGCCATCGCGCAGATCCGCCGCGGCCCGCGCTATCAAGGCTGGCAACGCGTGCAACCGTGGCTGCTGCCGCTGTTGCTACTGGCGCTGTGGCAACTGGCGAACCAGCAGGAGTGGGTCGACGCCAATATCCTGGTCAGCCCGCTGGCGGTGCTCGACACCGCCTGGAACGGCCTGCTCGACGGCACGCTGTCCAGCGGCCTGGCCCTGAGCCTGGAGCGCACCCTCGGCGGCCTGCTGCTGGGCGGCGGCCTGGGGTTCGCCCTGGGCCTGCTGCTGGGCCTGTCGCCCCTGAGCGAACGCCTTTTAGGGCCGACCCTGGCGGCGCTCCGGCAGATCGCGATCTTCGCCTGGGTGCCGCTGCTCACCGCCTGGTTCGGCCTGGGCGAGCTGGCGAAATGGGTGTTTGTCGCCCTGGCCGCGTTCTTCCCGCTGTTCATCGCCACCCAGCGCGGCGTCGCCAACCTGTCGCCGCAACTGGCGGAGGCGGCCCAGGTGCTGCGCCTGAACCTCTGGCAGCGCCTGCGCCGCCTGGTGCTGCCGGGCGCCGCGCCGGGGATCTTCGCCGGCCTGCGCCTGAGCCTGATCTACGCCTGGCTGGGCACCATCGGCGCGGAATATTTCATGCCGTCCAACGGCGGCATCGGCAGCCAGATGATCGGCGCCCAGCAGTTGCTGCGCATGGACCTGATCATGGCCGGCATGCTCCTGGTCGGCCTCACCGGCGCCCTGCTCAACCTGATCGGCCAACAGCTCGAACGTCGCGCCACCCGCTGGAGACACGCATGAACGCACTCGCATCGCCACCCGCCCCCATCGTCAGCTTCGATCAGGTGGGCAAGAGCTTCGAGGTCGCCGGCGGCGAACTCGAAGCGATCCGCGACTTCAACCTGGCAATCGCCGAGGGCGAATTCGTCGCCATCGTCGGCGCCAGCGGCTGCGGCAAGTCCACCCTGCTGCGCCTGCTGATCGGCCTGGACACGCAGTTTCGCGGCGAGATTCGCGTCGACGGCAAGGCCGTCAGCGGCATCGGCGGCGAGCGCGGCATCGTGTTCCAGGAGCACCGCCTGTTCCCCTGGCTGACGGTCGAGGAAAACATCGGCCTGGGCCTGGTCAACGAACCCTTGGGCGCCGCCGAACGCCATGCCCGCATCGGCGAATTCGTCGAGCTGGTGGGCCTCGCCGACTTCGCCCGCGCCTACCCGCACCAGCTCTCCGGCGGCATGGCGCAACGGGTGGCCATCGCCCGCGGCCTGGTAGCCAGCCCGCGCATCCTGCTGCTGGACGAACCCTTCGGCGCCCTCGATGCGCTGACCCGTCAGCAAATGCAGGACGAGCTGCTGGCGATCCGCGAGCGCGCGCGGATCACCACGGTGCTGGTGACCCACGACGTCGAGGAGGCGATCTTCCTCGCCGACCGCGTGATGGTGATGGAACCGCGCCCCGGGCGCATCAAGCGGGTGGTCGAGGTCGCCCTGCCCCATCCGCGCCAGCGCAGCGCTTTCGACTTCCACCAGCTGCGCGAAGAACTGCTCCACGAACTGACCAGCGACTATCACTACCAGGCGCCCTTGCCGGCGCAGATCCGTGACTTGCCGCTGGCCTTCATTGCTTGCTGAACAGGAGTGCATCGATGCCGCAACGTCCCAATTTCCTGGTGATCCTCGCCGACGACCTGGGCTTCTCCGACCTTGGCGCGTTCGGCGGCGAAATCGCCACGCCGAACGCGGAAAAACAGCGGTTGCCTCACCCAATTGACTGAAACGCCAATTCGACGTCAGGGAACCCAACAAAGTCTGGGTCATCGATATCGCGTAGATCCGGACCTATCAGGGCTGGCTGTATTTGGTCGTGGCGCTCGATCTGTATTCATGTATGGGCGGCCAGATCAAAAATTAACTTTAGGTTGTTGAAAGTGCTTTATATAAAACATTCAACATGTTTGGCCGGTCAGTCTGAACATGGCTGAGCAACACAATCTCTCTGTCATACCGAGCATTGCCTACCCAGTCCACAGCGCACTTATGGCCCCACTGTTCAAAGCCTGACCAATACGGCACAAGACTGACGCCAAGACCTTCGGTTACCAACATGGCAATTGTCTCTAGTGCGTCCAGATCCACCAGTGGCGTCGGCATTAAGCCATTGTCTGCCAAGTAATGCTCAGCATGACGTCCGCCCCACGAATCTGGATCGTACCGAATATAGGAATGGGTTTGCAGTTGAACAAGGATACTGTCCGGGGACTTATCCTTCGACAGGAAAACCAGTGGCTCCTTTCGTAATGACGCCATGCGCAAAGCTTTTGGCACTTCAAAAGGCGGAGCTACCAATATGGCAGCATCCAGTTCGTCTGAGAGCAGTGCTTGATATAACGAACGCGATGTTCCTGGCACTATAACCGGTTTGAGGCTTGGCGCTAACTCGGTCAGGGCCCGCAATCCTCGGGGTAACAGGCCGGTCAGAACGGTCGAAATTGCGCCTATTCTCAACGGTCCCGTAAGCCCTCCTACGTCGGCGTCACCCGCTAATAACGCGACTTCGCGAACGATGCGTTTAGCTCTGGGCAATAGAGCAAGACAAGCTTCACTCGGCTTAGCCGCGTGCCCGACGCGAGACAGTAGTTCAAAGCCGAGCTGCCGCTCGAGCGCGAGAATTCGCTGACTGATCGCAGCAGCCGTCAGCCCTTCAACTCGTGCGGCATGGGCTATGGAGCCGCATTCCACAACAGTGATAAGGCTTCTCAGATAACGGGTATCCATAAGAAATTCTTTCTATGGTAGAAAAAATTAAATGCTATCTCTTTTCATAAAACCAGCACAAGCTTTGTCCGGCACAGTCATTTCCACTCATTGGTGTTTTTAGGAGCGCCCCTATGCAGTCGATTTTTCATTTTGCTTATCACGTCCGCGACTTGGAGCTTTCCCGCCAGTTCTACTGTGATTTGCTGGGTTGTGAGGAGGGTCGTAGCACCGATACATGGATAGACGTCAACTTTTTCGGGCATCAGTTATCGCTGCACTTGGGCGAACCATTTCCTGTGACTAATACAGGCAAGGTTGGCAACCACATGGTGCCGATGCCTCATCTTGGAGTGATCCTGAAAATGTCAGATTGGCTTGTTTTAAAAGACCGCTTGATCAAGGCCGACATGAAGTTTGTTCTCCCACCTAATATCCGCTTTCCAGGAGAGGCCGGTGAACAAGCGACCATGTTCTTCCTGGACCCCGCCGGAAATCCTATTGAGATAAAAGGTTTCAATAATCTGGAATTAGTTTACGCAACTTGAAATTCTTCCCAGCATTGCAACTTCCGTAAATATCAATTCTTCAAGGGATGACTAACACCAGGATTAACTCATCCGGTTAATTCATCGAGCAACTGCCAGAACTCGACAAAACTCAAGCTCCTGACAAAAACAACAACGGCATACAAACTTGAGGTATTGAAATGAATATTTTCAAACTTACCCGGATCGCACTAACTGTAGTGCCTATGATCGGGGCTAGCAGTGCAGCCTTGGCAGGCTCCACGCTGGATGCCATTCAGAAGAAAGGTTTCATTCAATGTGGCGTCTCCGATGGGTTGCCAGGTTTCTCCGTTCCGGATTCCACGGGCAAGATTGTTGGTATAGACGCCGACGTCTGCCGCGCCGTGGCCGCCGCGGTATTCGGCGATGCGACCAAAGTGAAGTTCAGCCAATTGAACGCCAAGGAGCGCTTCACCGCCCTGCAGTCAGGCGAAATCGACGTACTGTCGCGCAACACCACCTGGTCCAGTTCTCGAGACTCGGGCATGGGTCTGAAATTTCCTGGTTTCATCACCTATTACGACGGTGTGGGCTTCCTGGCCAACAACAAGCTGGGCGTGAAAAGTGCCAAGGAACTGGATGGGGCAACCATCTGTATTCAAGCCGGCACCACCACCGAGCTGAACGTGTCCGACTACTTCCGAGCCAACGGCCTGAAGTACACCACGATCACCTTCGACACCTCCGATGAAAGCGCCAAGTCGCTGGAGTCCGGTCGTTGCGACGTACTGAGCTCCGACAAGTCCCAGTTGTATGCACAGCGCAGCAAACTGGCTTCGCCGAAGGATTATGTGGTTCTGCCGGAAACCATTTCCAAGGAGCCCCTGGGCCCGGTCGTGCGTAATGGCGACGACGAGTGGCTAGCGATCGTTCGCTGGGTTGGCTACGCAATGCTCAATGCTGAAGAGGCGGGCATCACTTCCAAAAACGTCGCTGAAGAAGCCAAGTCGACCAAGAACCCGGACGTTGCCCGTCTGTTGGGTGCTGACGGCGAGTACGGCAAGGACCTGAAGCTGCCGAAGGACTGGGTAGTACAGATCGTCAAGCAAGTCGGCAACTACGGTGAAGTGTTCGAGAAGAGCCTCGGCAAGAGCACTCCGCTGGAAATCGACCGTGGGCTGAACGCGCTGTGGAACT
Organism: Pseudomonas chlororaphis; assembly: GCF_001921865.1. GTDB lineage: Bacteria > Pseudomonadota > Gammaproteobacteria > Pseudomonadales > Pseudomonadaceae > Aquipseudomonas > Aquipseudomonas chlororaphis_D. The sequence continues at coordinate 58,862 of NZ_MSCT01000002.1, read as the reverse complement.
TGGGTGGTATCCAGTACGCACCTCCAGTGCGCTGATCAATCCTGCCCTGGCAATATTTTTGCCAGGGTTGTTCCAAAGCATTTTCACTGGGGCACTTCATGCAAAATCATATCGTCCTACCCAATAGATTTTCCCTGACAGATCCACGTGTACGTGCATGGCTATTCCAGACCTTCACCGTTGTCGCGGTGGTCGCGATGGGCTGGTTCCTGTTCAACAACACTCAAACCAACCTTGCGCACCGGGGCATCACCTCCGGTTTCGACTTCCTCGAGCGCAGCGCCGGCTTCGGCATCGCCCAGCACCTGATCGCCTACACCGAAGCGGACAGTTATGCCCGGGTCTTCGTGATCGGCTTGCTCAACACCCTTTTGGTGACGTTCATCGGGGTGATCCTGGCGACCATCCTCGGGTTCATCATCGGGGTGGCGCGTCTGTCGCAGAACTGGATCATCAGCAAACTGGCGACCGTGTATGTGGAAGTGTTCCGCAACATTCCGCCGTTGCTGCAAATTCTGTTCTGGTATTTCGCGGTGTTCCTGACCATGCCGGGGCCGCGCAACAGCCATAACTTCGGCGACACCTTCTTTGTCAGCAGCCGCGGCCTGAACATGCCGGCGGCCCTGATGGCCGAAGGGTTCTGGCCGTTCGTGGCGAGCATCGTCGTGGCCATCGTCGCTATTGCGCTGATGGCTCGTTGGGCTAACCGGCGCTTCGAGGCGACCGGCGTGCCGTTCCACAAGTTCTGGGCCGGGCTGGCGCTGTTCCTGGCGATCCCGGCGTTGTGCATGCTGGTCTTTGGCGTCCCGGTGCACTGGGAAATGCCGAAGCTGGCGGGTTTCAACTTCGTCGGCGGCTGGGTGCTGATCCCGGAACTGCTGGCCCTGACCCTGGCCCTGACCGTCTACACCGCGGCGTTCATCGCCGAGATCGTGCGTTCGGGGATCAAGTCGGTCAGCCACGGCCAGACCGAGGCGGCCCGTTCCCTGGGCCTGCGCAACGGCCCGACGCTGCGCAAGGTGATTATCCCGCAGGCCCTGCGCGTGATCATTCCGCCGCTGACCAGCCAGTACCTGAACCTGGCGAAGAACTCGTCCCTGGCCGCCGGTATCGGCTACCCGGAAATGGTTTCGCTGTTCGCCGGCACCGTGCTCAACCAGACCGGCCAGGCCATCGAAGTCATTGCCATCACCATGAGCGTGTACCTGGCGATCAGCATCAGCATTTCCCTGCTGATGAACTGGTACAACAAGCGCATTGCGCTGATCGAGCGGTGAGGAAACGCGCATGAGTACCCATACCTTCAAACCCGACATGCCCCCGCCGAGCAGCAGCATCGGCGTGCTGGCCTGGATGCGGGCCAATATGTTCTCCAGCTGGCTCAACACCCTGCTGACCCTGTTCGCCTTCTACCTGATCTGGCTGGTGGTGCCGCCGATTCTCAGCTGGGCGATTTTCGACGCCAACTGGGTCGGCACCACCCGCGCCGACTGCACGAAGGAAGGCGCCTGCTGGGTGTTCATCCAGCAGCGTTTCGGCCAGTTCATGTACGGCTACTACCCGAGCGAGCTGCGCTGGCGCGTCGACCTGACCGTGTGGCTGGCGGTCATCGGCGTGGCGCCGCTGTTCATCTCGCGCTTTGCGCGCAAGGCGATCTACGGCCTGGGCTTCCTGGTGCTGTACCCGATCGTTGCCTACACCCTGCTGCACGGTGGGCATTTCGGCCTGAGCAACGTGGCGACCAGCCAATGGGGCGGCCTGATGCTGACCCTGGTGATTGCCACCGTCGGCATCGCCGGCGCCTTGCCATTGGGCATCGTGCTGGCCCTGGGGCGGCGCTCGAACATGCCGGCCATTCGCGTGGTCTGCGTGACCTTCATCGAGTTCTGGCGCGGCGTACCGTTGATCACCGTGCTGTTCATGTCCTCGGTGATGCTGCCGCTGTTCCTGCCCGAAGGCATGAACTTCGACAAGCTGCTGCGGGCGCTGATCGGGGTGATCCTGTTCCAGTCGGCCTATGTCGCCGAAGTGGTGCGCGGCGGTTTGCAGGCGATTCCCAAGGGGCAGTACGAAGCCGCCGCGGCGATGGGCCTGGGCTACTGGCGCGCCATGGGCCTGGTGATACTGCCGCAAGCCCTGAAGCTGGTGATTCCCGGCATCGTCAATACCTTCATCGCCCTGTTCAAGGACACGAGCCTGGTGATCATCATCGGCCTGTTCGACCTGCTCAACAGCGTCAAGCAAGCGGCCGCCGATCCGAAATGGCTGGGCATGGCCACCGAAGGCTACGTGTTCGCCGCCCTGGTGTTCTGGATTTTCTGTTTTGGTATGTCGCGCTATTCCATGCATCTGGAACGCAAGCTCGACACTGGCCACAAGCGTTAGGAGTTTCTCGATGAGCGAAGCAATCAAAAAGCCTGTGGGCCCTGAAGGCATTATTCAGATGCAGGGCGTGAACAAGTGGTACGGCCAGTTCCACGTGCTCAAGGACATCAACCTCAATGTCAGGCAGGGCGAGCGTATTGTCCTGTGCGGGCCTTCGGGCTCGGGCAAGTCCACCACCATCCGCTGCCTCAACCGCCTGGAAGAACACCAGCAGGGCCGCATCGTGGTCGATGGCGTGGAGCTGACCAACGACCTCAAGCAGATTGAAGCGATCCGCCGCGAAGTCGGCATGGTGTTCCAGCATTTCAACCTGTTCCCGCACCTGACCATCCTGCAGAACTGCACCCTGGCGCCGATGTGGGTGCGCAAGATGCCCAAGCGCAAGGCCGAGGAAATCGCCATGCATTACCTGGAGCGCGTACGCATTCCGGAGCAGGCGAACAAGTACCCGGGCCAGCTCTCCGGCGGCCAGCAGCAACGCGTGGCGATTGCCCGCGCGCTGTGCATGAAACCGAAGATCATGCTGTTCGACGAGCCGACCTCGGCCCTCGACCCGGAAATGGTCAAGGAGGTGCTGGACACCATGATCGGCCTGGCCGAAGACGGCATGACCATGCTCTGCGTGACCCACGAAATGGGTTTCGCCCGTACCGTGGCCAACCGGGTGATCTTCATGGACAAAGGCGAAATCGTCGAACAGGCCGCGCCGAACGACTTCTTCGACAACCCGCAGAACGACCGCACCAGGCTGTTCCTGAGCCAGATCCTGCACTGAATAACCGAATACACATAGTGGCCGACCCCCTATTGGAGATGGAACTCGAAACTCCATCAGTTGGCTACAAGACAACCATTTAATTAGTCGTCGGGTTATCAGTGGCCCAAAGGAACAATATGCATAATTTTAGTAATTTTGATGCAACTGCCATTTCGCAACTGGTACGTTCGGATGTCGTGAGCAAAGAGACGGTAGTCGAATATTTTCTTGAACGTGTTGAGTCGCGAGAGCAGAGCATAAATGCTTTCGTTTCATTCGCCCCCGACTGGGTGCGGGCTCAAGCTAGCCAATTAACAACGACTAGAACAAAAGGTCTCCTGGAAGGTGTTCCAGTGGGGATCAAAGATAACTATGACACTGTGGATCATCCCACCCGTTTTTACTCTCCGATCTATGATGACAACTGCCCATCGCGGGATGCGCATGTCGTCTCACTCCTGCGCCAGGCTGGGGCAGTCATTATGGGTAAGACCCACACCACCGAATTTGCTTACATGCATACCGGCCCCACCCACAACCCACATGATCTAGACAGAACGCCTGGAAGTTCCAGTGCCGGATCGGCAGCGGGGATGGCTGCTGGTTTTTTCCCGGTTGCCTTGGGAACACAGACGGCAGGATCACTGATAAAACCCGCATCCTATTGTGGACTTTATGCCTTCAAGCCTTCGTATGGGTTGGTTTCTCTTGAGGGGGTAAAACCATTAGCACCAAGCTTCGACACGGTGGGCTGGTATGGCCGCTCCGTTCGTGACCTGGACCTGATCGCTCGAGTCTTGATTCCCGGTTTTCCGGAGCGCACTCATGAAAGCCGTTTACGGTCGTTCGGATTTTGTCGTACGGCCCGTTGGGATCAGATGGACAAGGATGTGGCCAAATCACTGGAAGCCGCTGTAGAAACTCTGCGATCGGCAGGACATCAAGTGAGCGAGGTACTGCTGCCCGAGGAGTTTTCCACTGTATTTGATGACCATCAAATAATAAACGATTGCGAGGGAGCCAGATCTCTCTCCACAGAACTAAAAATGCATCCGGACAAACTGAGCGTAGAACTGTTAGCAATGTTCGAGCGCGCTAGCCTAACAACCTGGGAGCAAGAGTCAGCGGCAAAAAGGCGTTTAGCAAAGTTGGCCACCGTTTTGGAAGAGATATTCAAGCCTTTTGACGCCGTCTTAGGCGCGAGCTGTGGCATCGTCGCCCCATTGGGCCTTGGAGCTACCGGGCCTTCCGATTTCATCAAGTTTTGGATGGCCTTTGGATTGCCTCAAATCAATATTCCTCTGGTTCGGGAAACAGGGGCACTTCCGGTAGGACTTCAAATGGTTGGAGGATTTAGAAACGACAGCACCCTGATACAAGCTGCCGAGCAGGTTGATGCGGTGCTGAGGGGGGGCCGGCTAATCGGTTGAACTCGGAATGCGCGGCCATTGGCAGCGGTATGCGGAGGAAATCGGGGTGGTCCTTAGCACGTCGCCGTTTCAGCCGGATTGATGGTGGCCGGTCAACCGCCATCGCGAGCAAGCTCGCTCCTACAGGTTATCCATGTACCTGTAGGAGCGAGCTTGCTCGCGATTGGCCCTCAACACCGCTACATCACGCCCTGACTCCCCTCGCCTCCTGCGGTGCCTCCAGCTCCTTGCGGGTAAAACGGTTGGCCCGGCCGAAGGTGCCGAAATCGTTGAAGCGCACCCCCATCTCGGCCATCACCTGGTGCGCCACCGGCGCGGTCAGCTGGCGGATGTAGAACGGTTCCTTGACCACGAAATGGTGGATGCCGTGGGTGCTGCCGAAGTTGCAGCAGAACGCCTGCAACGGCCACAGCCACCAGGGGTTGAGCACCTGGGTCTGCTGGATCACGTTGCCCGCTTCGATGTCGCCGTAGTAGTGCATGTTCGAGCTGACGAAGTGCAAGCAGAAGGTGCGCAGCACATTGGGACCGATGATCACCACCACGGCGATATCGATCACCTGCATCACGGCCAGGGTATTGGCCGACCAGTCGATAGGCGCGCCCAGCAACGCGGCAACGCCATTGACGGCGTGGAAACCGAGAAACACGTACCAGGCGCCCCAGTGCAACAGCGCCAGCGGCGCATAGACCTTCAGCGTGCGCTTGAGGATGTTGCGCTTGTGCGCCCAGGTCTTGGCCCGCAGGGTGCGGATCAGCGACGACATGACGTTGTCGCCGACCATCAGCAGGCGAGCAAGGCCCCAGGGCTCGCCGTTGGTGATCGCGCGCTCCTCCATGTCGGCCTCGGTGCCGGAGACCTTGTGGTGGTTGAGGTGCAGATGGCGGCGAATCCACGGGTTGATGGTGCTCGGCCGCGCCAGCCAGACCAGGCCCAGCATCAGGTTGTGGGGGATGCGCTGCTTGCGGAAATACATGCTGTGGATCAGGTCGTGTTCCAGCTCGTGGGTCAGCGAGGCGAAAAATGCGTTCAACAACAGGCACGCCCACCAGGCCATATAGCCGCCGACATAGAGCAGCGCCGAACCGCACATCCCGGCCAGGGCCAAGGCCAGGATGCCCGCGCCCAGGGCGTCCTGATGCTTGAGCACGGGGTAGCGCTCGCGCAGCTCGACGCCCCTGGCCAGCACCACCTCACGAATATGCGCCGATCGTTGCTGTGCATTCAGCCGGTCGGGACTTGCAGAAGTACCGTGCATGCTTCCATCCTCTGGTTATTGATGTTCGCATCCTGCCCTGCGCCCGTGCGCCGGGCGCTAGCCGCGGACGCCAACCTGTTGACCGGACGCGCCAACCGCCATGACCGAACCCACTTCCCTCGCCAGCTGGACCCGCGCCCTGCGCAAGCAGCTCGATGCCTTGGGCCTGGACAGCAACGCCCTGTGCCAGCAGGCCGGGCTCGACCCGCAACTGATGGACGACCCCAACGCCCGCTACCCGCTGTCGGGCACCACCCGCCTGTGGCACTTGGCGGTGCAGGCCAGCGGCGACCCGGCCATCGGCCTGCGGGTTTCGCGCTTCGTCAGCCCGACCACCTTCCATGCCCTGGGGTATGCGCTGGTGGCCAGCGGCAGCCTGCGGGAAGTGTTCGAGCGCATCGTGCGTTACCACCAGGTGGTCAGTGACGCCCTGGAGCTGGAACTGACCCGCACCGAGGACCGCTATCGCTTTCGCCTGAAGGTCCCCGAGGGCAACCCGGAGCCGGCGCCGGAGGCCATCGACGCCTTCGTCGCGATCTACGTGCGCACCTGCCGCAACCGCCTGGGCCGCGACTACGCGCCGCTGGCGGTGTACCTGCGGCGCGCCGAGCCGGCCGACCCCAAGCCGTGGCATACGGTGTTTCGCTCACCGGTGTTTTTTGCCGCCGACGAGGACCGCCTGGAATTCGGCCTGCACGATTTCGATAGCCACCTGGACGACGCCAACCCGGAGCTGGCCGAACACAACGAGGCGGTGCTCAAGCGCACCCTGGCCCAGCTGCAACCGCTGACGTGGGAGCGCAAGGTGCGCGGGGTCATCGAGGCCCAGTTGCCGGAAGGCGAACCCTCGGCCGAGCGCGTGGCCCAGGCCCTGCACCTGAGCCTGCGCAGCCTGCAACGGCACCTGGCGGACGAAGGCTGCCGCTTCGACACCCTGCTCGCCGAATGCCGGGAAAACCTCGCCCTGCTGCACCTGCGCGACCCGCAATGTTCCCTGAGCGAGATCAGTTACCTGCTGGGTTTCGCCGACGCCAGCAGCTTCAGCCGCGCCTTCAAGCGCTGGACCGGGATGACCCCGGGGCAGTTTCGCGATGGGTTGCGTTAGGCCGGGATTGGCGTTGGCAGTGCCGGCCTCATCGCGAGCAAGCTCGCTCCTACAGGTTATTTATGTACCTGTAGGAGCGAGCTTGCTCGCGATAGCGATCTGCAGGTCACCCCCCGGCCAGGAGCCGCAACCGATCTTCGTCGAGGATCTCGATCTCGCCGTAACCGAGCTTGAGAATGCCTTGGCCCTGCAAGTCCTTGAGGATCTGGTTGGTGGTCTGGCGCGACAGCGAGAGCATCAGCGCCAACTGCTCCTGGGGCAGGTGCAGGACCCGGCGCGGGGTGTCGGTCTCGCCGTAGCCGCGGGCGATCATCCACAGCCGGTTGGCCACCCGCGCCGGGGCCGGCATCAGGCTCAACTGTTCGAGGTTGATAAAGGTCAGGCGCAGTTTGTGGCTCATCAACAGCGCCAGTTGTCGCCAGTACTGCGGGTGCGCGTCGAGCAATTCGAGCAGCACCGTGTGCGGCACGTTGAGCAGCGCGCACTGGCCCACGGCATAGGCGTCGTGGGTGCGCGGCTGGCCGTCGAACAGGCAGATCTCGCCGAACCAGTGCGGCGCTTCCACCAGGCTCAGCAGCGCTTCCTTGCCCTCTTCGCTGACCGCGCCGATGCGCACCGTGCCTTCCAGCACCGCATACAGGCCGCAAGGCGGATCGCCGCGCTGGAACAGGCGCTGGCCCGGGCCCAGCACGCGCAGACGGGCGCTGCCCAGCAAACTATTCTGTAAATCAGCGGGCAAGTGGCTGAACCACTGGCCGCTTATCAGGCGCTCGCGCCAGACCTGCATATTCATCGATGGTTTTATCCAAACGGGCCGCGCGCCGATTGTCGCCTAGCCGACAGAACCGGCGACCGGCACAGGGCATGATTCGATCACCCTACAGGAGGAACAACAATGAAAAGCCTCGTCGACCATCTCAGTCAATACGCCGCCTACCATCGAGATCCGCGCAATATCGCCAGCCACTTTATCGGCATTCCGCTGATCGTGGTGGCGGTGGCGGTACTGTTGTCGCGCCCGGCCTGGCCGGTCGCCGGCCTATGGCTGTCGCCGGCGGTGCTGCTGGCCCTGGCGTCGTGCTGGTTCTACCTGCGCCTGGAACTGCGCCTGGGTGTGCTGATGAGCGTGCTGATGGGCCTGTCGGTGTGGGCCGGGCAGGCGCTGGCGCAATACAGCACCCCGGTCTGGCTGGCCAGCGGCGTGGGCATGTTCGTGGTCGGCTGGGCGATCCAGTTCGTCGGCCATTACTACGAAGGGCGCAAGCCGGCCTTCGTCGACGATGTCTCGGGGCTGATCGTCGGGCCGTTGTTCGTGGTGGCGGAACTGGCGTTCATGCTCGGGCTGCGCCAGGCGCTCAAGCAGGAGATCGAAGCGCGGGCGGGGGGTGTGCGGGTCAATCCGAAGCGCGCTGCCATTTAGATCGTTATCGCGGGCAAGCCTCGCTCCTACGGGAGCGAGCGGGCGGCGATCCGACTTGCCCGCAATGCTTTTAGATATTGGCGACTTTCTGCCAGACCTTGGGCTTGAAGAACAGCGTCTCGCCCTTGGCCAGCCCGACCAGGCTGTCATGGTCCTTCACCACTTCGGCCTCGATCAGCTCGCTCTGCCCTTCGACCTTCAGGGTCACCCGCGTGGTGGCGCCCAACGGACGGATATCGCGCACTTCGGCGGCGTGATGGTCGGCCAGTTCGGAGCGCGACAGCGACACTTCGTGCGGGCGGAACAGCACATGGTTGTCTTCGCCCAGGTGCAGGCGATTGGAGTCGCCGAGGAAGTGGTAGACGAAATCGCTGGCCGGGTTCTCGTAGACCTCGCCCGGCGAGCCGATCTGCTCGATCACGCCCTTGTTCATCACCACGATGCGGTCGGCCACTTCCATGGCTTCTTCCTGGTCGTGGGTGACGAACACCGAGGTCAGGTTGATGTCTTCGTGCAGCCGCGCCAGCCAGCGCCGCAGCTCCTTGCGCACCTTGGCGTCGAGGGCACCGAACGGTTCATCCAGCAGCAGCACCTTGGGCTCCACCGCCAGGGCGCGGGCCAGGGCGATACGCTGGCGCTGGCCGCCGGACAGCTGCTCCGGGTAGCGGTCGGCAAGCCAGTCCAGCTGCACCATGTTCAACAGCTCGTGGACCTTCTCGGCGATCCGGCTTTCGCTCGGACGCTGGTTTTTCGGCTTCATGCGCAGGCCGAAGGCAACGTTGTCGAACACGCTCATATGACGGAACAGCGCGTAGTGCTGGAACACGAAACCGACGTTGCGATCGCGCACGTCGTGGCCGGAGACGTCCTCACCGTGGAACACGATATTGCCGGCATCCGGGGTCTCCAGGCCGGCGATGATCCGCAGCAGGGTGGTCTTGCCGCAGCCGGACGGGCCCAGCAGCGCTACCAGCTCGCCGCTCTGGATGTCCAGGTTGATGCTGTTCAGGGCCTTGAAGGCATTGAAGTTCTTGCTGACGTTACGGACTTCGATCGACATGAATTATTCCTCCGCGGCGCTGGCGCGCAGGCGGTTGATTCGGGATTCGCTCCACTGCTTGAGCAGCAGGATGAACAGCGCAAGGATCAGCAACAGGCTCGCGACGGCGAACGCGGCGACGTGGTTGTACTCGTTGTAGAGGATCTCGACGTGCAGCGGCAGGGTGTTGGTCACCCCGCGAATGTGCCCGGAAACCACCGACACCGCGCCGAACTCGCCCATCGCCCGCGCGGTGCAGAGCACCACGCCGTAGATCAGGCCCCACTTGATGTTCGGCACGGTCACGTGCCAGAACATCTGCCAGCCGTTGGCCCCCAGCAGCCTGGCGGCTTCCTCTTCCTGGGTGCCCTGCTCCTGCATCAGCGGGATCAGCTCGCGGGCGACGAAGGGCACGGTGACGAAGATGGTCGCCAGGACGATGCCCGGCAGGGCGAAGACGATCTGGATGTCGTGGTCCGACAGCCACGGGCCGAACAGGCCCTGGGCACCGAACATCAGCACGTAGACCAGGCCGGCGATCACCGGCGAGACCGAGAACGGCAGGTCGATCAGGGTCACCAGGATGCTCTTGCCGCGGAAGTTGTATTTGCTCACGCACCAGGCGGCGCTGACGCCGAACACCAGGTTCAACGGCACCGAGATCAGCACCGCGATCACTGTCAGCTTCAGCGCCGACAGCGCATCGGGCTCGAAGATCGCGGCAAAGAACGCGCCGAAACCAAGCTTCAGGCCCTGGGACACCACGATAAACAGTGGCAGCAGCAGGAACAGGGCGAACACCAGCCAGCCGAGGCCGATCAGCACCCGCCGCGCAGCCGGGCTGCCACGACGGGCAGCGTTGACCGAAGAGGCCGCAATAGACGATTGGGACATGGTTCGCGCCTCCTTAAGGTCGTTCGATGCGCCGCTGCAGCAGGTTGATCAGCAGCAACAGGACAAAGGACACCACCAGCATCAACACGCCGATGGAGGTGGCGCCGGTGTAATCGTACTGGTCGAGCTTGACCATGATCAGCAGCGGCAGGATCTCGGTTTTCATCGGCATGTTGCCGGCGATGAAGATCACCGAACCGTACTCGCCGACGCCCCGGGCAAAGGCCAGGGCGAAACCGGTCAGCCAGGCCGGCAGCAGCGCCGGCACCAGGATATGGCGGAACACCTGCCAGGGCTTGGCGCCGAGGCAGGCGGCGGCTTCCTCGACTTCCCGGGGGATGTCGGCCAGTACCGGCTGCACGGTGCGCACCACGAACGGCAGGGTGACGAAGGTCAGCGCCAGGGTGATGCCCAGCGGGGTGTAGGCGATCTTGAAACCCAGGTCGGTGGCGAACTGGCCGACCAGGCCGGTCGGCGCGTACAGCGCGGTCAGGGCGATACCGGCCACGGCGGTGGGCAGGGCGAACGGCAGGTCGATCATCGCGTCGATGATCTTGCGTCCGGGAAAGCTGTAGCGCACCAGCACCCAGGCCAGCAACGTGCCGATCACGCCGTTGATGATCGCCGCGTACAGCGCCGTGCCGAAGCTCAGCTTGAGCGCGGCCAACACCCGCGGCGCCGAAACGATGGCCCAGAATTGATCCCAGGTGAGTTGGGCGGCGTGCACGAACATCGCCGCCAGGGGTATGAGCACAATCAGGCTGAGGTACACCAAGGTGTAGCCCAGCGTCAGCCCGAAGCCGGGTATGACGGGGGAGATACGACGCGACATAAAAGTCCTTGGTTAGCGGATAGTGACCACTACTGTAGGAGCGAGCTTGCTCGCGAAGCTCGTCAACGATACCGCGTGCATTCTGAACGATTGCGGTGCCCTTGCGTTCTTCGCGAGCCAGCTCGCTCCTACAGTTCGGTGGTTAATGCTGCTTACTGCGCCTGGTAGATCTGGTCGAACACCCCGCCGTCATTGAAGAATTTGGGTTGGGCAGTTTTCCAGCCGCCGAAGTCCTTGTCGATGGTCACCAGGTCCAGTTTCGGGAACTGCTGGGCATATTTGGCGGCGATATCCTTGTCCCGCGGACGATAGAAGTTCTTCGCCGCGATTTCCTGGCCGGCCGGGCTGTACAGGTGCTTGAGGTAGGCCTCGGCGATCTCGGTATTGCCCTTTTTCTCGGCGTTCTTGTCCACCACCGCCACCGGCGGCTCGGCGAGGATCGACAGCGAAGGCACGACGATATCGAACTTGTCGGCGCCGCCGTCTTCCTTCAGGGCCAGGAAGGCTTCGTTCTCCCAGGCCAGCAACACGTCGCCCTGGCCGTTGTTGACGAAGGTGATGGTCGAACCGCGAGCGCCGGTATCCAGCACCGGTACGTGCTTGAACAGTTCCTTGACGTATTCCTGGGCCTTGGCTTCGCTGCCGCCGGCTTTCAGGCCGTAGGCCCAGGCCGCGAGGAAGTTCCAGCGGGCGCCGCCGGAGGTTTTCGGGTTCGGGGTAATCACCGACACATCTTTCTTGATCAGGTCGCCCCAGTCCTTGATGCCCTTGGGGTTGCCCTTGCGCACCAGGAACACGATGGTCGAGGTGTAAGGCGTGCTCGCGTCCGGCAGGCGTTTCTGCCAGTCGGCCGGCAGGGTCTTGCCGAGCTTGGCGATTTCGTCGATGTCGCCGGCCAGCGCCAGGGTCACCACGTCGGCGCGCAGGCCGTCGATCACCGCGCGGCCCTGCTTGCCCGAACCGCCGTGGGATTGCTGGATCTTGACGTTGTCGCCCGGGTGCTCCTTTTTCCAGAAGGCGGTGAATTCGGCGTTGTAGTCCTGGTACAGCTCGCGGGTCGGGTCGTACGACACGTTGAGCAACTCGTAATCCTTGGCAACGGCGGAACCGGCAAAAACGGCGCTGGCGAGGGCGGCCAGGGCATAACGGCGAATCGACGACATGATGGAGCTCCCGAAAATTTTTTAGTGTGCTGGCATTTTTCTTATGGCGAATCAGGCCCGCATTCGCGAACGAACGCTGGGGCAATCATTGCTGGGGGTCATGAAGACGCCCTCCGGTGGTCCAGTCGGGCCTCTGCGGGCTCCTGCGAAGAGCCCGAGAGGGTGACGCGGAATTCAGCTCGGTTTATTGCCGGGGTTTTGCAGGCGGAATTTTTCCTTGCGCTCGATCTGCACGACCTGGGCGTTGTGCACGGTGATTTCCACCGCGCCAAAACGCAGGTCGCGCAATGCGCTTTGAATCTCGCGCAAGATGGTTTGTTCGTCCTGGCCGTCAACGCTACGAAGAGATGCGCTCATGGTGCTGCTCCTGAATGAGATGTGCCCCGGCAGTGGCGGCACTGCTTGTGGCGTGAGGGCAATAGTAGATAGGCGCGGATATTCTTAAAAATACTATTTAAGAATGTTTATATAACCAGAAAAAATTATTTGCCGTGGCGCGGGGTTGCGTCACTTCAGACGCCGAGAACCCTGTAGCCGCTGCCGCAGGCTGCGATCGGCCGGAACGGCCGCGGCAGTCATGAGGATGATGGAGGACCTGCGGTCCTGGCGCAGCCTGCGGCAGCGGCTACAGGGATGGAATCCATGCCGGCAAGGGGTCAACGGATCTCCGGCGCCCGCCCCCACTCCAGCCGTTCGGCCGGCACCGGGCGGCCGAACCAGTAGCCCTGGGCCAGGTCGCAGCCCTGGTCGAGGAGGAACCGCGCCTGCTCCACCTGCTCGATGCCTTCGGCGTGCACCTGCATGCCCATGCTCTGGGCCAGGGCGATGATCACCCGGGAAATCGCCGCGTCGTCTTCGTCCCACGGCAGGCCGGCGACGAAGCCCTGGTCGATCTTCAACTTCTGCACCGGCAGGCGCTTGAGCCGCAGCAGCGAGGAATATCCGGTGCCGAAGTCGTCGATGGCCAGGCGCAGCCCCAGCTCGCGCAGGCGATGCATCTGTTCCAGGGCCACCTCGGGGTCTTCCATGACCGCGCTTTCGGTGACTTCCAGCTCCAGGTAGGCCGGGTCCAGGCCGGTGTCGTGCAGCACCTGCGCCACCTGCTGGTACAGCTCGCGCCGGGCGAACAGGCGGCTGGACACGTTCACCGCGACAAAGGACAGCGCCACGCCCTCCGCCAGCCATTGGCACATCTGTCGGCAGGCCTGCTGCATGACCCAGGCATCGACCTCGGCGATCAACCCGGTGCGCTCGGCAATCGGAATGAACTCGCCGGGCGGCACCAGGCCGCGCTGCGGATGCTGCCAGCGCACCAGTGCCTCGACGCCGACCATACGGCCGCCGGCGAGGTCGTGCACCGGCTGGTAGAACACCCGCAGCTCCTGCTGCTCCAGGGCGCGGCGCAACTCGAAGGCGATCTCGACCCGTTGCTGGGCGTGGGCCGTCAGTTCCTCGGTGTACAGCGCGTAACTGTCGCGCCCCGCGCTCTTGGCCTTGAACAGCGCCGTGTCGGCATTGCGCAACAGTTGCTCGGCGCTCAGGGCGTCGCTGGGAAACAGGCTGATGCCGATGCTGGCATTGATGAACAGCTGGTTGTCGTCCATCAGGAACGGCTGCTTCAGGCCGTCGATGATGCGCTGCGCCAGTACCGCGGCCTGCCCCGGTTGGGCGCAGCTTTCGACCAGCACGGCGAACTCGTCGCCGCCCAGCCGCGCCAGGGTGATGCCCGGCCCGAACATGCCTTGCAGGCGCTGGGCCACGGCCTTGAGCAGACGGTCGCCGACGTTGTGCCCGAGGCTGTCGTTGATCATCTTGAAATGGTCCAGGTCGACCATCAGCAGCGCGCAGCCGCGTTTGTGGATCTGCGCCGACGCCAGGGCCTGCTCGGCCCGGTCGGTAAACAGCAGGCGATTGGGCAGGTCGGTCAGCGGGTCGTGGTGCGCCAGGTGGGCCAGTTCGTGCTCGGAGTCCTTGATCGCGCTGATGTCGGAAAACACCGCGACATAGTGGCTGAGCTGGTCGTCGTCATCGTGGATGGCGCGGATGGTCTGCCACTGCGGGTAGATCTCGCCGCATTTGCGCCGGTTCCAGATCTCGCCGCTCCATTCGCCCGTGGCCTTCAGTGTGTCGAACATCGACTGATAGAAATCCGCGCTGTGGTGCCCGGACTTGAACAGGCTCGGCTGGTGCCCCAGCACCTCGTCGCGCTGATAACCGGTGATCTCCATGAAGGCTCGGTTCACATGGACGATCTTGCCGCGGCGGTCGCTGACCAGTACCCCTTCGCGGGTGCAATCGAACACGGCGGCCGCCTGGCGCAGGCGCTCGCGGTCCTCTCGGCGGTGATGCAGCCAGGCGTCGGCCCCCAGCACACGCAACAAACGGCCCCGCGCGGCGAAGATCAAGGCGGCGCTGACCAGGGCCCAGGCATACCCGTTGATCTGCTGCCAGCGCGCCAGCTCGTTCGATTCATCGAAGAAACTGTTCAATAAATAACCACTGAACTGCAACCACGCCACAGACAGCAAGAAATAAAGCAGGGCGGCACGCAGAGCGTCGCGAGCAGAAACCGACATAAGGTCGTCAATGTCCTTACGAAAAACTTGGGATTATAGAGGAAGAAACATCTCGCCACTCTTATCTGAAAGGGCGACTGGTTTTCTGTGTCCGCTTGGTGATAATGCGACTGCTGTTTTTTCTTTATCGAGGGCCCTACAGCCTATGTGGTACGAAGGTTTTCTTGGCTTGTCGGCCTGGCAACTGGTCGCAGTCACCCTGGTCATGACCCACATCACCATCGTGGGCGTCACGGTTTACCTGCATCGCTATTCAGCCCATCGCTCCCTGGAGCTCAATGCCGGCCTGAAACATTTCTTCCGCTTCTGGCTGTGGCTGACCACGGCGCAGAACACCCGCGAGTGGACCGCCATCCACCGCAAGCACCACGCCAAATGCGAAACCGAGGACGACCCCCACAGCCCGGTGATCAAGGGCCTGTCCACGGTGCTGCGCAAAGGGGCCGAGTTGTATCGCGAAGAGGCGAAGAACCCGGAAACCCTGCGCATCTACGGCAAGAACTGCCCGGACGACTGGATCGAGCGCAACCTCTACTCGCGCTACAAGCTGGGCGGCGTGGCGCTGATGGCGGTGATCGACCTGCTGCTGTTCGGCACCATCGGCATCACCATCTGGGCGATCCAGATGATGTGGATTCCGTTCTGGGCCGCCGGCGTGATCAACGGCCTGGGCCATGCGGTCGGCTATCGCAACTTCGAGTGCCGCGACGCGGCGACCAACCTGGTGCCCTGGGGCATCCTGGTGGGCGGCGAAGAACTGCACAACAACCATCACACCTACCCCAACTCGGCCAAGCTGTCGGTGAAGAAGTGGGAGTTCGACCTGGGCTGGGCCTGGATCAAGGTGTTCAGCTTCCTGCGCCTGGCCAAGGTGCAGCGCGTGGCGCCGATCGCCCACCGGGTCGAAGGCAAGGGCCACCTGGACATGGACACGGCGATGGCGATCCTCAACAACCGCTTCCAGATCATGGCGCAGTACCGCAAGCTGGTGATCGCGCCGCTGGTCAAGCAGGAGCTGGACAAGGTCGATCACTCGGTGCGCCACCAGTTCCATCGCGCCAAGCGCCTGCTGTCGCGGGAAACCAGCCTGCTGGAAGAGCGCCACCATGCGCGTATCCAGAACATGCTGGAGCACAGCCAGGCACTGAAAGTGATCTACGAAAAACGCCTGGCGCTGCAACAGATCTGGGCCAAGACCAGTTCCAACGGCCACGACATGCTGGCCGCGATCAAGGACTGGGTCCACGAAGCCGAGGCCAGCGGGATCCAATCGCTGCGCGACTTCGCCAACCAGCTGAAGACCTACTCGCTGCGCCCCGCCAACGCCTGACGCCAAGCCCCCCGCCCCGCCATTGCGCCTCACCGGCCGTGGCGGGCGGACCTGGCCGCCAGGCCCCGGTTTTCAAGGGATTCCCCCCGGCGGAGTGACCGCCCAGCGGGAGCCTGCTTCCCGGCCACGGCCAACGGGAACTTCATCGCCAATCCCCTATCTCAAGCAACACTTCGCCATCCAGGCGGGCTTTGCGTGACCGCTGCATTTGTCCAGCGGCGTGCGTTTCGAGATCTGTGCCGATGGTCAACAAGAACCCACAACTCCCATCCGCGTTTCCCCAGTGGCCCGAGGCCGCACAAACCCTGATGGCGCTGATGCACGCCCAGGGCGAGGTCGCCCGGCTGACGGAGCGCGAACAGCTGTTCAGCTCCTTGCTGGTGAGCGTCAATGCCGTGCTCTGGGCATTCAACTGGGAAACCCGCCAGGTGCTGTATGTCAGCCCGGCGTACGAACGCATCTTCGGTCGCTCCGCGGGCCTGCTGCTGGCCGACTTCAACGAGTGGCGCGACAGCATCTACCCCGACGACCTCGAATACGCCGAGCGCAGCCTGGCCCAGGTGCTGGAAACAGGCGCGGTGGAAGACCGCGAGTACCGGATCATCGACGCCCAGGGCGACATCCGCTGGCTCAGCGACAAGTGCTTCATCAATCGCAATACCGAGCCGGGGGACCCGGTGATCATCGTCGGCCTCGCCGAAGACATCACCGAGAAAAAGCAGCTGGAAACCGAGCTGCAACGCCTGGCCACCACCGACGTCCTGACCCAGAGCAGCAACCGCCGGCACTTCTTCGAGTGCGCCAACCAGGAATTCGAGCAGGCGCGCCTGCAAGGCACGCCGCTGGCCTTCCTGTTGCTGGACATCGACGATTTCAAGGTGGTCAACGACACCTACGGCCACCCCGAAGGCGACAACGTCCTGCAACGTATCGCCGAGACCGGCCGCGCCACCCTGCGCCGCGGCGACCTGTTCGGACGGATCGGCGGCGAGGAGTTTGCCGCGATCTTCCCCGGCTGCGCCCCGGACATGGCGCGCCAGGTCGCCGAGCGCCTGCAACGGGAAATCCAGCGCTTGGTCTTCAGCCATGGCGAGGAGCCGTTCAGCATTACCGTCAGCCAGGGCCTGACCAGCCTCACCGCCGACGACGAAAACCTCGACAGCCTGTTCGCCCGCGCCGACGCGGCGATGTACGAGGCCAAGCGCCAGGGCAAGAACCGGATCGTTTCGGGGTAGGTTGCCGCGAGGGGCGCGGCGCCGGTATCGCGAGCAAGCTCGCTCCTACAGGTTATCCACGTACCTGTAGGAGCGAGCTTGCTC
Source organism: Pseudomonas chlororaphis (assembly GCF_001921865.1). Classification (GTDB taxonomy): domain Bacteria; phylum Pseudomonadota; class Gammaproteobacteria; order Pseudomonadales; family Pseudomonadaceae; genus Aquipseudomonas; species Aquipseudomonas chlororaphis_D. The sequence continues at coordinate 41,354 of NZ_MSCT01000002.1, read as the reverse complement.
GCGATCAGCCTTTGCGCAGGCGAACCAGCTCCGGCAGACCGATCTTCAGCAGCCGCGCGGTCTTGCTGCTGGCCAGTTCTTCGAGGCCCTCGGAGGGCTGCAGGCGGGCGAGCTGGGCGGAGAGGTTCATCACCAGCGCCTCGCGCGAATAAACCCCACCGCCCAGCAGGTAGACCGAGGCAATCAGATCGCGCAACTCCAGCGGCAGGCGCCAGCGGGTGCGCAAGGCCGAACCGTAGCCGGCGCCGAACCGGGCCAGGGCGTCGCCAATTTCTTCCATGTCGTCCAGCGCGCCGCCGGCCTGCTTCCATTCTTGCAGGCAACGCAGCAACGCCAGGTCCCCCAGGCGATGCAGCATGCCCGCGCAATAGCAGCGCTCCTGGTCCAGATCCAGCAGCCGGGCCAGGGTCCGCCCATATTCCGCGGTGTGCAGCGACAGGTCCCAGTAACGCTCGGCATAGTCGGCCAGCGCCGGATCGTTCAGGTGTGCGCTGCGCTTGAGGGTCAGGCCGAGGATCAGGTTCATGCTCTGCCCGGAACCCAGCCGGTGCAGGGCCTGAGGCAGGGTCTGCACGGCGCTGCCATGGTGCTGGGCGGCGCTGTTGGCCGCGGCGATCAACACCGCGGTGATCTGCGGATCGGTACGCACTTCCTCTTCCAGCAACTTGAGGTCGAGGCCGTCGGGGTTGAGGCTGCGTTTCACCGCCAGCTGCACATCGGTGAGCAACGGCGCACCGTCGGCCTGATCGCGACGGCGTTCGAGAAAGGTCCACAAGGTCATGCCCGGCGCCAGGGCCGGAACCTCGCACGACACTTCCTGGCCAGCGTCCAGCAGCAGGTCCTGCAAGCGCTGGGTCAGGCCGTCCATGTCCAGCGGCTTGGTCAGGTAGGCCGTCGGCGCCAGCGGCAAGGCTTCGCGCACACTGGCGCTGTCGCTGCGATGGCTCAGGAGGATAAAGGGCAACACCGGATTGCGCTTGCGCTGGCGCACGCTGCGCAGCACGCCCAGGCCATCGACGCCGGGCAATTCCCAGTCGGCGATCACCAGGTCGTAGGGTTTTTCGGCCAGCAGCTGCAGGGCTTCCTGACCGTCGGCACAGACATCCAGCCGGGCATCGCAACGTACGTTCAGCAACACCTGTTTCAACAAGTCGCGTGCCCAGGGGTCCGCCTCGGCAATCAACACTCGCGGTACAGCGGGTAAATCCACAGCAGTCATGCAGCACGCTCCTTGGGCAATCCCTGCACCTTAGTCAAAGCCGACCGATCCATACAGCGCAAATGCCCTCGAACGGGCAGCCCGGCATAAAAAAACCCGCCGTAGCGGGTTTTTTGTCGATCGGCTCACAGGCAACCAGGCCCCTGCGGGATCAGAGCTCCGAGAAGCACTCTTCGATGATCGCCAGGCCTTTATCCAGTTGCTCGTCCGGCGAGGTCAGCGGAACCAGCACGCGCAACACGTTGCCGTAGGTGCCGCAGGACAGCAGGATCAGGCCCTTGTCGCGTGCCTTGGCCACCACGGCAGCCACGGCAGCGGCGTTCGGCTTGTGGAAGTCGCCGTCGTCGAACAGCTCGACCGCGATCATCGAGCCCAGGGCGCGCACTTCGCCGATCACCGGGTACTTGGCCTGGATGGCCTTGAGGCCGGTCACCAGACGCTCGCCGACAGCCTTGCAGCGATCCAGCAGGTGCTCTTCCTCGAACACGTCCATCACGGCCAGGGCCGCGGCGCAGGCGATCGGGCTACCGGCATAGGTGCCGCCCAGGCCGCCTGGAGCGATGGCGTCCATGTATTCGGCCTTGCCGCAGACACCGGCCAGCGGGAAGCCGCCCGCGATGGACTTGGCGAAGGTGGTCAGGTCGGCGGCGACGCCCATCTGTTCCATGGCGAAGAAGGTGCCGGTACGGCCAGCGCCGGTCTGCACTTCGTCGGCGATCAGCAGGATGCCGTGCAGGTCGCACAAGGCGCGCAGGCGCTTCATGAACTCTTTGGGCGCGATGTAGAAACCGCCTTCGCCCTGCACCGGCTCAATGATGATCGCGGCGATGTCTTTAGGCTCGGCATCGTTCTTGAAGATGCGCTCGATGCTGGCGATCGAATCGTCGACGCTCACACCGTGCAACTCGTTCGGGTACAGCGCGCGGAAGATGCCGCCTGGCATCAGGCCCATGCCGGCCGAGTACGGCACGACCTTGCCGGTCAGGCCCAGGGTCATCATGGTGCGGCCGTGGTAGGCGCCGGTGAAGGCGATCACGCCGGCGCGGCCAGTGGCGGCACGGGCGATCTTCACGGAGTTTTCCACGGCTTCGGAACCGGTGGTCACCAGCAGGGTTTTCTTGGCGAAATCGCCAGGCACCTTGGCGTTCACTTTTTCGCACAGTTCCACGTAAGGCTCGTAGGCCAGGACCTGGAAGCAAGTGTGGGTCAGCTTGTTCAGCTGCTCGGTCACCGCGGCGATGATTTTCGGGTGCAGGTGGCCGGTGTTGAGCACGGCGATACCGCCGGCGAAGTCGATGAACTCACGACCTTCAACGTCGGTTACCGTGGCGTTCTTCGCGGAATCGGCGAAGATCGGGTGAATCTGCCCTACACCGCGTGGAACAGCGGCAACACGGCGGGCCATCAAGTCAGCGTTAGTCTTGCTCATTACAGTCCTCATTCGCCGCTCATCGGTCGGCGTGGTTCAAGGATGACGCGGCGGGAAGACGAACTGCGACAGCATGCGATGATCGACTGCCACAGGGTTACCGGCCACAGAGAAAATTCAATCGGTGAAACGGCGCAAAGGGACAGCGCTCTCGTGCCCTTTGCGCTTGCAGCAATGCCTTGCCCTTCGAACTTAGATGCCCAGGCAGAGGTATTTGATTTCCAGGTAATCCTCGATGCCGTACTTGGAGCCTTCGCGGCCCAGGCCCGAGGCCTTGATGCCGCCGAACGGCGCAACTTCGTTGGAGATCAGCCCGGTGTTGACCCCGACCATGCCGTATTCCAGGGCCTCGGCCACGCGGAACACACGGCCCAGGTCGCGGGCATAGAAGTAGGAAGCCAGGCCGAATTCGGTGTCGTTGGACATGGCGATCACTTCGGCCTCGTCCTTGAAACGGAACAGCGGCGCCAGCGGGCCGAAGGTTTCTTCCTTGGCCACGGCGGCGTCTTTCGGCACGTTGACCAGGATGGTCGGCTCGAAGAAGTTGCCTTCGATGGACTTGCCGCCGGCCAGCAGGGTCGCGCCTTTGCCCAGGGCGTCGGCGATGTGTTCCTGGACCTTGGCCACGGCTTTTTCGTCGATCAAGGGACCGGTGGTGGTGCCCTCTTCCAGGCCGTTGCCGATCTTCAGCTTGGCCACCGCCGCTTTCAGTTTTTCGGCGAAGGCGTCGTAGACCGAATCCTGGATGTACAGGCGATTGGCGCAGACGCAGGTCTGGCCGTTGTTGCGGTACTTGGAGATGATCGCGCCTTCGACGGCCTTATCCAGGTCCGCGTCGTCGAACACGATGAACGGCGCGTTGCCGCCCAGTTCCAGGGAAACCTTCTTGATGTCCTTGGCGCATTCGGCCATCAGCTGGCGACCGATTTCGGTCGAGCCGGTGAACGACAGCTTGCGCACGATCGGGTTGCTGGTCAGCTCGCCGCCCACTTCGCCGGCGCTGCCGGTGACCACGCTCAGCACGCCTTTGGGGATGCCGGCGCGGTGGGCCAGCTCGACCAGGGCCAGGGCGGAGAACGGGGTCTGCGAAGCCGGCTTGATCACCATGGTGCAACCGGCGGCCAGGGCCGGGCCGGCTTTACGGGTGATCATCGCCGCCGGGAAGTTCCACGGGGTGATGGCCGCGGTCACGCCGATCGGCTGCTTGATCACGATCAGGCGCTTGTCTGGCTGGTGGCCGGGGATCACGTCGCCGTAGATGCGCTTGGCTTCTTCGGCGAACCATTCGATGAAGGACGCGGCGTAGGCGATTTCGCCCTTGGCTTCGGCCAGCGGCTTGCCCTGTTCCAGGGTCATCAGGCGGCCCAGGTCGTCCTGGTTTTCGATCAGCAGCTCGTACCAGCGACGCAGCTTGGTCGCCCGCTCCTTGGCGGTCAGCGCGCGCCAGGCCGGCAGGGCCTTGTCGGCGGCTTCGATGGCGCGACGGGTTTCCGCGGCGCCCATCTTCGGCACGCTGCCGATGATCTCGCCCGTGGCCGGGTTGTTCACTTTGATCGTCTGGCCATTGTCCGCGTCGACCCAAGCCCCATCGATGAAGGCTTGCTGGCGGAACAACTGGGCGTCTTTAAGCTGCATGTCGGTTTCCTTAACAGCACCGCGCGGGGCGGAGCGAATTGTGATTGTTGAAAGGCGCCTTGACAGGCTGCCGTCAGGAAAATCTTTTACCGGGCTCAAGTACAGAAACAGCGCCTATCAGAATAGACGTGTGGGTCGGCTCTTGGACAAGAGCGTTTGAAATCTCAAACGAATCCTAGGGTCAACCTCGGTAAAGGACAATAGTCCGTTCAAAAAAAAGAACGAAAACGCCGCTTTAGCAGAATTTTTCGGATCAACGACACCCCGCCTCCACGGTTGCAGCCCCCCTGTAGGAGCGAGCTTGCTCGCGATGGCGGCCTGACGGTCGACATCGCTGTTGAACGGGCGTTCTTTATCGCGAGCAAGCTCGCTCCTGCAAAGGGCTAGGGTGGCGATGCCGAAACGCAAAAACCCCGCAGCCGTGAGGCTGCAGGGTTCCGGGCGAGGCCAGGCCTTAAGTGAACGACTTGAGGATCGTCAGCAGGCTGGTGAGGTTATCGCCCACACCGCCCTGGGCCACTTTTTCGGTGGCCGCCGCGCCGGCGGTGGTGTCGACGCTGTAGATCTGCATCACGCCCTGGTTGGTGGCTGCCTGGGCCAGGGTGTTTTGCTGTTGCTGGGCCGATACCGAGTTCTGGAACAGGATCGCGACGGATTGCCCCAGGGATTGGTAGATGGTGCCCATCGACATGGCGGGCGCTTCGGCCACGACCTTGACGTTGGTCTGGGTGACGGCATCGGTGATTTGCGGACTGACTGTGCTCATAAGTGAAACTCCAGGTTAAAAAAGAACAACTTCCGTTAACGCTCACCCGATCAAGGGTTGAACGACTTGAGGACCGTCAGCAGGCTGGTCAGGTTGTCGGCCACGCCGCCCTGAGCCACTTTTTCGGTAGCCGCCGCGCCTGCGGTGGTATCGACGCTGTAGATCTGCATCACGCCCTGGTTGGTCGCCGCCTGGGCCAGGGTATTTTGTTGCTGCTGCGCAGAAACGGCGTTCTGGAACAGAATCGCCGTGGCCTGGGCCATGGACTGATAGATGGTACTCATCGCCATCGCTGGCGCTTCAGCCACCACTTTGACGTTGGTCTGGGTGACCGCGTCGGTAATTTGCTCGTTGACTAATGGCATGGTTCAACTTCCCTTGTTAGTACACGGCGGGTTCCGTGTTTATTAATGAACGCGGCAAAACGAACGCTGTGAAACAACCGGCCTTCAATGCTCCGCAGGCGCTTGCGCGGACTGGGCGAGATGGGCCAGCACCGCCTCGACCTGCTGGACCAACCCCTGCATCTGCGCCTTGACGGCCTCGTCGACCGTCTGGCGGATCAGCTCGGCCTGCTCGGCGCCCAGTGTCTGCGCGGGCCGCGCGCCCACCTCGGCGGCGGCCGCCTGCTGCTTGGCCGCCAGCCACTGGCGAATCACCGCTTCGCGCTGCTCGGTGTTCTTCTGCAACTCGCTTTCGCTGGCCTTGGCTTGCGCCATCAACTCGCTGGTGCGCAGCCTTTCGCTCTCGATCAGGTGCTGGGTCTGGTTGAGCACCTTGTCCATGACGCCGGTCTGCGGCTGGCTGCGCATCCAGGCTTCGAGGATGTGCTTTTCACCCGCCGACAGGCTCAGGTTGAGCGCATCGGCCAGCTGATAGAGGCCCGCGAGCGGGTCCTGGTTTTCCTGGGACATCCTGGCTTCCTCCTCAAGACGCGGCGCCATGCCGCTAAAGCCGCACCTCAATGCCGTCCTGCCAGAACCCGGCGAAATAGAACTTGCCGTCGCTGTCGCAGGACGAGGCCAGGTCCCAGGGCGTCATCGCGCTGGGGCGGGTGTCGAAGACCGCGGGCGGCGGGGGCAGTAGGTTGGCGTTGTAATAGAGGTTGCCGACCTCGTAGCTGTTGGCGACGAACTGCGAACAGAACGACACGTTGCCGATCGACACCGACTCGTTGATCCGCGCCTGCAGTTCGGGGGTGAACGGCGTGCGCTTGAACACCGACAGCGCCGCGTTCCAGACGCTGTAGCGGCCGCTGATCTGGGCGCTGCCGACGTCGCCGTTGAACTGCTCGGCGGCCACCGTGGCGGCCCGCGCCAGGTCTTCGTCGGCGCAGGAATAGACCATCGCCGAACGCTTGACCGCCTCGGTGGAAAGGTCGGTCACCTGGATGCCGCTGCCGACGCTTTCGATCACGCAGGTATCGCTGATCGCAATGGCCGCGTGCACCACGGGTACGTTCGGTGAACCGTCGCCGAACATCTTGGCCTTGATCCACTGCCCCGCGCGGATGAACGCGCGGGGAATGCTGGTGGACAGCTTGTCGTCCACTTGGGCCACTGAAAAAACAATATCTCCAGGCTGCATGATGTCGCTCCTCATTGAAGAAAAGTGCTGTTTGAACGTGCTGCTGCACAGTCCCGGAAGGGTTCCGGGACTCGATGCCCATGACGCCGGGGCGGCGTGAATCAGGGAGGTGACGCGGCGCGATTGGCCAGGGTGCTGCTGTACTTGGCGATGCTCTCGTCGATCTTGTCGATGGCCACGCCCGCCGCGGTCGCTTCCATGGCGCCGGCCGCCGCGGCGACGGCCGCGGCAGCGCCCACCAGCAGGTCGGTGGCCAGGGCGCCCAGGGCGTCCTCCGCGGCTTTTTCGGGCTGGTTGGCGACGATGTTTTTCGTCATCTGCTCGAGCAACACTGCCTGGGCCGCGAGCGCCAGCTTGCTGACCCCGTCGAAGTAGCCCGCCGCCGATTGCGCGACCAGGCCGGCGGCCTGGCTGATCATCATGTCCGGGGCAATGGCGATCTGCGCCGGGGCATAGCTGAAGGTCTGCGCGTTGGTGAACTGCACCGCCTCGACGATCTGGCTGTTCAGCGCGGCCGTGCTGCCGGTCGGCGGCGCCGCGACCTGCGCCAGCATGTGCTCGTTCATGCGGTCCATCACTGTGCGCGGGGGCGTGCCCGCTGCCGGGGGATCGGCAGCCTTGGAGCCGGCGGCCTTGGGAGTGGCCGTTTCGAGGTCGCCCAGCTTGGGATCGGCCGCTGGCGTGGCGTCCGTCGCCGGTTCGGCGGCAGGTTTCTTCTTGAACCAGAACATGAGGTTTCTCCCCAGGCGTCAGCCCTTCTCGCCGATCTGCATGATCAGCGAGACAGCCTTGGAGATCACCGCGTTGGAGATCTGATTCAACGCCTGCTGGCTGTTGACCGCATTCTGCAGGGACAGGCCCGCCGAATGGCTGGCCACCTGGTACAGCGAAGCAATGGCCTGGGCCGGAGCCTCGGCCACCACCTTGACGTTGGTTTGGGTTACGGCGTCGGTAATCTGGCTGTTGACCTCTGTCATACATCTCTCCTTGATGGAAGGCGCCAGCGCGCACGCGCTGGCGGTGAACCCGTCGGCGGTTTCAGGTGCTCATGAAACAAGAACGCCCGACATCCGCGACTGTGAATGCAAAAGCGTTTTCAACGCAGCGCCGCCCGCAGCAACTGCACGCGCTTGCGCACCAGGGGCTGGGCGATCCCCAGCTCGGCGGCAATCTGCGGGTAGGGCAATTCCTCGACAAACCGCATCTCGAACAGCCGCCGCTGGGGCAACGGCAGGCGCTCCACGCGACCGCCCAGTTGCACCAGCCGCTCGAGCTGCTCGGTGTACTCGAACACCGAAACGCAGGGCGCGGCGAGTAGGGCCTGGTGATCCTGCGCCAGGTCGATCGAGCGATCGAACAGCTGCTCTTCGCGCTTGCTGCGCCGCAGGCTGTCGAGAAACACATGGTCGAGCACCAGAAACAGAAAGCCCTGCGGTTCTCGTATGCGTTCGGGGGAACGCCTGAAGAACAGCAGGGCTTTGACGGCCGTGCTCGACAACCACTCCTGGGCCAGCGCCAGGTTGCCCCTGGCCCGTCGGTTGGCCCGGCGCATCAGCTCGGGGTACACCGCCCGCCAGCTTGCCTCGAACAACCGGTCGACCACCGCCACTTCACGCAAAGATCCCATCGCCAGCACTCCCTGTGCATTCCTTGATGAGCCGACAGTCTCCGATTGCACAACAGGGGTCCGCTGTTACCTGGGGAACAGTTGAACAATTAATTGAGCGAACAGGCCTTGCGCCGCAAATGCTCGACATCGTTGATCACCAGGTGGCCGCTCTGGCTGCTGATCAACCCCGAGCGCCGCCAGTCTTGCAACTGCACATTGAGCTTCGGCCGGCTGGTATTGAGCATGGCGGCGAGAATCCCCTGGTTGCGCGGCACCGCCGCGCAGGTCATGGGGGCCTGCGCGAAATCGTCGAGGTTGGCCAGCAGGAACCGCGCCAAGCGCGACTCCAGGCGATGCAGGCAAACCAGTTCGAGCAGCTCCAGGATCTTCATCAGCCGCGCCATCAACAGCATCAGCACGCGCTGCCAGAACAGCGGCTCGGCGTACAGCACGCGAAAATGCCGGCGCCCCAGCAGCAACACCCGGGTCGGCCCGCAGGCGAAGGCCGAGGTTTCCCGGACATGGCCCTCGACCAGCGCCGACTCGCCCACCACCTGGCCGACCGCGGCGCTGCCGACAATCTGTTCGCGCCCGTCCGGGCCATGGAGCACCGAATACACCTGCCCCTCGACCACCAGCGCGATGAAGTCCAGCGCTTCGTTCTTGAGGTAGAGCACATCCCGGTCATCCAACCTGCGCTCCACCGCATGGGTGGCCACATAGCGGATCAGAGTATCCGGCAGCCCCCGGAACAGATCGGAGCCGGCCAGCAGGGTTTGCCGCAACGAAAAATCGAGCATTACCGCGCTTTTTGAATGCATGCGTTCGCCTTGACTGGTAGGAAATAGCTGCGCAGATGCAGCAGGTAGAGCGCTTGAAGCCCATAGAGCAAAGCAAACAAAGGGACGTCTGGTGGACAGACTTGTGAATTGCGCGAAGGCGCTTTCGAGTATCGGAAATGACACGTCGAACCCGGGCGCGGCAGCCAATCATCCCGCCGCAGAAAACCGGCATGGACGCCCCCTGCCGACATGGGTATGATGTCGCCCGCACTGCATCCGTAGCTCAGCTGGATAGAGTACTGCCCTCCGAAGGCAGGGGTCGTGGGTTCGAATCCCGCCGGGTGCACCAGACAGAAACGCAAAAGCCCCAGGTCGAATGGCCTGGGGCTTTTTTGTTTCCATCGTATGGGCGGTCGCAAGATCAGTGAATATAGGTCTGCCGGGCTGGGCCGATATCGGGGCCTGATCTATGCCTACAACCCTTGCCCCGCTAGCTTCCTTAGTACCTTGCCAGCGTCTCCGAAGACCGCTCCGGCACGAGCGACTGATAGTGCTTTAACCAAGTGCAACATCTTAGCCAATGGAGCGAGGCTAACGGGGCTCACTCGACACCTCGTCGCACAACCTCCAATAAGTCCACCCCTTCCCTGAGCAGCAAATAAGCTGCGTTGGTCAGCCGATAAAGATCACCATCCTCGACGCCCTTGATCGTTACCGAAGTAAGGCTTTCCAAAAGGTCCGTCCCTGCCTTGATGCGGGCATAGGCACAATCAAGCACCGAGGCTACAGAGGCGTGGCTATCAATCAGCGTTACCTGAGCATCGGGGTGATTGGTATTGAAGGGGATGTACTGGCTCATAAGTCATTCCTGTTTGGCGAACAGCGCGATCAAGTCCAAAAGTCCGCTAGCCGATGCAGCTACAACGGGTCACGAACAAACACCTAACTTGAAAGCCGGATCGCCAAATCCGGTCGCTGATTTTCCAGCGGCAAGAAGAACTATAGGGATCAAGGTTTGGGAGGGACAAGGCGGATTGACTGCATTGGTTGTGAGGTATTTCGCTTCTTGGTGAAGCCTTTTCTTCCCGCCCCTCCCCCCGAAAACCCTTTAGGTATCACCGATCTTTTTTGCGATGATGCCAACCGCCCAGAGACCGCTCGCTGCCCGCAATCGAGCGGACAGCTGTTTTTCGCCTGACTCATGGAAGACCACGATGAACATTTCCAACCTCCCCAACCCCGCCGCGTCCTCTCACCTGGCGCGTTATTACTACGGGCCCAATTACCTGAAGATGTCCCTGGCGGGCTTGGTATTCGGCGGGTTTTCGCTGTTCGCGGTGCTCGGCACGCCCAGCGAGAACAGCAGCATGATCCGGCTGCTGGACGGCCTGGGGCTCAATGGTCATCTGGTCATGCAACTGATCGGCGTGCTGGGCCTGGCCATGACGGTCGCCGTCGCCGGCGCGTTGATCTTCCTGCGCGGCGCCGGCAACCGTTATGTGGTGCTGACGGACAAGAACCTGGTGGCTCCGGTGAGCAATTTCAGTTCGAAGGTCCGTGAAGTCCGCCTGATCAATATCGCCGGCGTCGAGCTGGTGGAGGTCTTCAACCAACGCTTTATCCGCGTCGAGCACAGCGACGGCAAGGTGGAGTTGGTGGAAAACATGTTCAAGAACCAGGCACTGTTCTACGACTGCTACAAGGCGATTGCCCAGGCCATCGAGACCAAGGGCCAGAACGTCAAGCGCGCCCCCGCTCGCCAGTAAAGCGCCGGGCGTCAGCCTGGCGCCGGGGCGTCCCGATCCGCGGCAGGCTCGGCCTGCTGCTCGTCTTCGTCGCCATCTTCTTCGGCCTCGAGCAGAAAGTCCTTGCGACTCTCCTTGATGGCCTGGCGGATATCCGCGCCCTTGGTCGGGCAATTCAGCAGTGCGGCGATGCGGTCGATGCGTGGCGCCATGGCCAGCCTCTCACTTTCAGAAAAACTGCCCCCGATAGTGCGCGCTTTCGGGGGCCCAGGCCATGACTTGCGCGCGTTTTGCCGTCAGCGTCGCTGCAAGGCGCGCAGGCGGGCGTCGATGTCTTCCTCGGGAAAACGTTGTTTCAGGGCGTTGACGTACTGCTCGGCGAGCGTGTGCTGGCCGGTCTCGCGCAGGTGCAGCACCTCGCGCAGCGCGTCCTCGAAGGGCGTCTGCGGCACTCCGTGTTCGGCCTGGGACTTGGCCGAGAACGAGGCCAGATGCCCGAGGGACTCGTGAGGGACGGCATCGAACGCGTGCGGGTCCCGGGTCAGCGGCAAGCCCGCCGCGGGGGCCGCCGGGGCCGGGACCGACAAGACCCTCATATCGGCATTCGGCGTGGCCGCCAGCTCGAAGTGCTGCTCGGCTTGCGCGGCGGACTCCGCGGCGACCGGAGCGGACTCGGCCTGGCGACGCGCCAGCTGGGGAGCGGCGGCCTTGGCCACGGGTGCCGGCGCCGGGGCGAACGCCTGGCTCGGGAGCGGTTCCGTAGGGCGCTGCAATACGCCCAGCAGCAGAGTCGCGCCGAACAAGCCGGCGAACGCCACTTGCCAGCGCGGCTGGCGGCACAGGTCGAACCAGCGTTGCCACAGCGACGGTCGGGGAGCCGGGGCTTCGCGGCGGGCCGTGGCCATGATCAGGGCGTCGAGGCCGGCTGGCGGCTCGCCCTGGCTGTGCTGGCGAATGTGTTCGAGCAGGCGCTCTTCTTCGGCGGGGGGAAGTTGTCGGGCGTCAGTCATGTCAGTACCTCTTCGGCCAGGAGCCGACGCAGTTTTTTCAGCGCATAACGGAAGCGGCTTTTCACCGTTTCCAGCGGCGTATCGGTAAGGCTGGCGATCTGCGGCAATTCCAGTTCGCCATGGGCGCGCAACAGAAAGACCTCACGTTGATCGGCGGGCAAGTCTTGCAGCGCGGCGTCGATGCGTTGCTTTTCGCGACTCAGGCTCAGTTGCTGCTCCGGGCCATCGGCGGCGTCGGCCTGGTCATGCAATTGCTCGTCGTAGCTGTCGTGCAACGGGTTGCGGATGCCGTGCCGGCGCCAATGGTCGATCAGGCGGTTACGGGCGATCCGGTACAGCCAGGTGCGAAAACTGGCCCGGCCCTGCGGTTCGCTGGTGGTGCGAATCAGGCTGAGCCAGGTGTCCTGATAGACCTCGTCGGCCAGCTCGGCCTTGTCGCACAGGCCCAGCAGGAAGCGGTACAGGCCCTGGCGATGGCGCTGGTAGAGCTGCTCGAAAGCCGCGCTGTCGCCGGCGCGATAACGCGCCAGCAGCGTTTCGTCGCTGCTGGCGGCCTCTGATCGATTCGCCACAGGCATGGCTGTGCTGAACTCCTTATGGTGGCTGGTCATCACGTTATTCACGGCGGCTCAACGCCTGTGCGGAAGCTTGCGATTGGTCCGCCGGGGCGGCCTGAGTCTGCAGGCTTTGCGCCAGTTCCACCAGTTGCACAAACTCGCCGCGCAGGCCGAAACGGTCTTCGCCGCGGGCTCCGCGCGCCAGGGCCTCGGTGTCCTTGAGCGCGAAAGTACCGGTATGGCGGGCGTCCTTGAGCTGCTGGGCGAACGCCGCCACCGCGGCGGCAAATCTTAGATCATCGCTGGCCTGGGCGAGTTTCCCGTGCTGCTGCGAGGCGAGGATCGGCCGCTCGATCAACCGGCTCTTGCCACCCTGCGGCGCCTGGTAGCGCACCCGCAACATGGCCAGTTCGTCGCTCTTGCTGCCCGACTCCGACGATGCCTGGACTTGGCCCTGGCCATAACGCAGCGGCTCCAGCCAGCCCGGCTCGCCCTTGGGCACGATTTCATACAGCGCGGTGACCGTATGCCCGGCGCCGATCTCGCCGGCGTCGACCTTGTCGTTGTTGAAATCCTCGCGTTTCAGGGCGCGGTTTTCATAGCCCAGCAGGCGGTATTCGCTGACCTGGGCCGGGTTGAACTCCACTTGTAGCTTCACGTCCTTGGCCACCACCGCCAGGGTCGAGGCGAGCTGGTCCACCAGGACCTTGCGCGCCTCGCGCAGGTTGTCGATGTAGGCATAGTTGCCGTCGCCGGCATCGGCCAGTTGTTCCATCAGGTGCTCGTTGTAGTTGTCCACGCCAAAGCCCAGGGTGGTCAGCGACACACCGCTCTTGCGCTGTTCGACGGCCATTTGCTTGAGGCGGTCGAAGTCGCTGATGCCGACGTTGAAGTCGCCATCGGTGGCCAGCAGGATGCGGTTGATGCCGTTCTTGATAAAGCCCTGGCGCGCCATCTGGTACGCCAGCTGGATGCCCGAGGCGCCGGCGGTGGAACCGCCCGCGGTCAGTTGCTCGATGGCCGCGCGGATCTTCGCCTTGTCGCGCCCGGAGGTCGGCTCCAGCACCACCCGCGACTCGCCGGCATACACCACCAGCGACACCCGGTCCTGCTCGCGCAACTGGTCCACCAGCAACTTGAGGGTGCTTTGCACCAGCGGCAGGCCTTCGCGGCGGTCCATGGAGCCGGACACGTCCACCAGGAACACCAGGTTGGCCGGCGCCAGCTCGGCCACCGCGCGATCCGAGGCCTTGATGCCGATGCGCAGCAGGCGGGTGTGCGGGTTCCACGGCGACGGCGCGATCTCGGTGGTCAGGCCGAACGGCGAACCGTCGGTGGGCAAGGCGTACTCGTAGGGAAAATAGTTGACCAGCTCCTCCAGGCGCACCGCGCCCTGGGGCGGCAGGCTGCCCTGGTTGAGCAGGCGCCGGACATTGGCGTAGGCGCCAGTGTCGACGTCGACGCTGAAGGTCGAGACCGGGGCCTGCGCCACGCTGTGGATCGGGTTGTCCGGCAGGTCCTGGTACTGCTCCCGAGGCTCGTCGCGATAGTCGGCGACCAGCGACTCGCGGTCCCCCAACAACGGCATGGGCGCCGGGACGGCCGCCTTGGCGTTATACCCGGCGAGCATCACGCCGGCGCGCCGGACCTCGGCCGAATCCGGCACGGCGGCCTCCGGTCGCGGCGCCCCTTGAGCGGGCGCCACGTATTCAGAGCTATCCGGCGAGGACTGGCCGCAACCGGCCAGGGCCAGCAGCAACCCGGCGGCGCATCCCTGGACGGCGGGGCGAAGGTGGAGCGGAGGAAGGAACATGGGGGCTGACCTCGGGGGAAATTGATCCATTCCCCCCTTCAGACGAAGCCCCTCGGCGATTCGGGTTAAGCCCCGAAAAATATTGTTCTAGCGCAGGTAGCGCCGTACCACGCTGCTGTTGCGCAGCACATGGCCGTTGATCTTTTCCAGCAGCTGGGCGCGGGTCAGGCCGGCCGGCAAGGCGTCGGGCGCCAGCTCCAGGGCATAGACCTGGATGATGTAGTGGTGCGCGCTGTCGCCCACCGGCGGGCAAGGGCCGACGTAGGTGGTGGTGCCTTTGCTGTTGGTGCCGCCCAGCCCTTCCAGGTTGCCCTTGGCCCCCACGCCCGCGGCGATCTGCCGGGTCGTGGCCTTGATCCCGTAGTGCACCCAGTGGTCCACGCCCTGGCCTTTGGCGCCGTCCGGGTCGTGCATCACGATGGCGTAGCTGCGGGTGCCTTCGGGGCCGGCGGTCCAGGCCAGCGCCGGCGACAGGTTACGCCCGCCGCAGCCCTTGGCGTCGCTGGCGCTGGCCGGGGTGAACAGACGGTTGTCCGAGACACCGGGCACGTTCAGGGTGAAACGCTCCTGGGCCTGAACCGGCACTTGCAGGCACAGCAAGGCGGCGCCGGCGGCCAGCCAGGTGGTGAGTGAGGCAAAACGGGTCATACGCGAGCACCTTCTGCGAATGGGTTCATCGGGGCCTGGAGACTATAGCCGCGCGGCGCAGCGTTGCGCGGGCGCGATACCGGAGCTGATTGAGCTTGAGCCGAAGCCGCTTGTAAACGAAAAAGCCCCGGATTTTTCAGTTCCAGGGCTTTTTTTCACAATCACCGGGATGTGTCCCGGCAGCCGGGTCAGCGCTCCAACGGCTCGGACAGCAGCGGCGGATGCAGCGAGTGCTCGGCCCCCAGGCTCAGGAAACCGTTGGTGACGTGGCGGATACCGCCCTCCTCGTCGTTATGCACCGTCATGACCCCGGGCTGGCGCATGCGCGAGAAGTTGACGGCGCTGAGCTTGAAGCTGTCGCTCAGGCGCTGGTCGTCCACCGCCGGCGACGGCAGGCGGCGCCGGGCGAAACTCTTGCTCTTGCGCTGCTGATAACGCGCCCACAGGACCAGCACGCCGGCATTGAGCAAGGCCACCCAGAGGTAGGTCTGCAAGGTGCCCAGCGCCTCGAGCATGCCGATTTCGATACGCGGGCCGTCGTGGGTTTCGATCAACGGCCACAGGCCGCGCGCCAGCAAGTACAGCAGGCCGGCCCAGGCCAGCACGGTGAACGCCGCATCGACGATCACCAGGAATGGGCGTTGACGGGTTCTGATGATTCTCATCAGCGAGCCTCCTCTTCATCATCCACAGGTTTGATGCCGCGGTCCGGGCTGACCCAGCGGGCACGTTGCTGGTGCTGGCTGAACAGCACCTTGGGGAAACTGACCAGGGTGGTGAACAGGCTCACGAACCAGAACACCAACGGGTACCAGACCACCCAGAACATGGTCTTGCCCAAGCCCTTCTCGTAGCGGCGGTCGATCAGGATGCTGACCGCGAACTGCAGCAGGCAGACCATCGCCAGCACCAGCCCGGTAAAGGCCGGCGGCATCAGCCGGTCCACGGCGATGGCCTCGGGCATGACAATGAACTTGCCCAGGCCCCAGAAGATCACCGACAGCAGGAAGGTGAAGGCCCAGCCGGTGGACAGGCAGTACTCGAACAGCAGCGGCCACAGGTAGCGGTGGCGCCATTGCCAGATGCCGCGGATGTTCTTGAACAGCACCTCGGCGCCGCCCTGGGCCCAGCGCAGGCGCTGCTTCCACAGGCCGCCGAGGGTTTCCGGCATGAGGATCCAGCACAGCGCGCGCGGCTCGTAGAAGATGCTCCAGTGGTCCAGTTGCAGCTTCCAGCTGATGTCGATGTCTTCGGTGATCATGTCCGGGCTCCAGTAGCCAACCCGGTGCAGGGCCGAGCGACGGAACGCGACAATCACCCCGGAGACCGTGAAGATCCGCCCGAACACCCGCTGGGTACGCTTGATCAGGCCGATGATCGAGGAGAACTCGCCGACCTGGACCCGGCCCACCAAAGTCGAGCGCGTGCGGATCCGCGGGTTGCCGGTCACCGCCCCCAGGCGCGAATTCTCCAGCAGCGGCGCCACCAGGTAGGCCGCGGTGTTCGGCGCCAGCAGCGCGTCGCCGTCGATGCACACCAGGTACTCGCTGCGCGCCGCCACGGCGCCCATGCGCAGGGCCACCGCCTTGCCCTGGTTCTCCGCCAGGTGCACCACCCGCAGCCGCGAGTCTTCCAGCGCCAGGGCGTCCAGCACCTGGGCGGTGTTGTCCTTGGAGCCGTCGTTGATCGCGATGACTTCGATGTTCGGGTAGTGCTGGCCCAGCGCCGCGTGGATGGTGTCGGCCGCGTTATCGCCCTCGTTGTAGCAAGGGATGAGGATGCTGATCAGCGGCTCGCCTTCCAGCGCCGGCGGCAGGGTGTCGTCCTTCCACGGCCAGTGGCGCTCCCAGTGCAGCCAGAAGTACAGGCCGCCGGCGATCCACAGGCCGGACATGAACAGCGGGTAGAAGAACACGAAGTCCATCAGGAACTGGCCGGTCACCAGGAAGATCAGGCCCAGGGGCACCCCGAGGACCAGCGCCAGGACGAACAGGGCTAAGAGTCGATCCAACATGATTCAAGGATTCCACTTGGTGGAGAGCGCGGGACGGATGGTCTTCAAGTCCGGCGAGTTCTCGAGAAAGTTGTCCGGGTAGTAACCGAAGCTGGTCGCGCCCTGGCGCTTGAGCCGGCCCATCCAGTCGGCCATTTGCGCGGCGTCGATATCGCGCGCCGGTTTTTGCGCCCAGTCCCGGGCCTGCAATTCGAAGACGGTGCGGTTCAGCGCGCCGGGGCGTGCCTTGACCGTGGCCACCAGTTGCTCCAGCCAGGCGCCGGACGCCTTGCGCTGCTGCCCTTCCATCAACGGCATGGCCATCGGCGCGGTCCAGTCGTAGTTGGCGAGGAAGTCGTCGAGGTTCTGCGCGAACCAGGCTTCGCTCGGCGGGTTGAGCATCGGCTCGGCGAACAGGTTGCGCGCGGTCTGTACCTGCGGCCCGCGGATCGCCTTGACCTTGGCGGTCAGCTCGTGGGTGAAGTCGATCAGGTAGCGGCTCTTGAAGCGGGTCCAGCGTTGCAGGGTCTGCGGGTCGGCGCGCAAGGCCTCGATCGAGCCGGGCAGGCCGTTGGCGGCATAGGTGCGCAGCGCCTCGGGGCTGGCGTCTTCGAAGTCCGAGAGCACCGCGTCGTCGTGGTAGAGGATGCCGTCCACCGAGGTCAGGCGTGCCACGTCTTCGTAGATCTCGCCGATGATGCGCCGCACCTTGGGGTCGAACGGCGACAGGCGCCGGTACTGGTCCGGGTCGACCGCGACCTGGCCGGTTTCCGGATCCCAGCGAGTCACCCGTGGCAGGCTCGGGTCGAGGGCGAAACTGAGCACCGGCATCCAGGCGAACACCTTGACGTTGGCCCGGGTACGCAACTGCCAGGCGACGCGATCGAAGATATCGGCGCGCACCGGCAGGTGGCGGTTGGCGAAGTACAGCGAATGCACCAGGCCATCGCCCTTGGGGTCGGCGAAGGCTTGCAGGAAGACCGTGTTGACCCCCAGGTCCGACATGCGCTGGACCAGCTTGCCGAGGTTGATTTCCTGCTGCTGCGGGTCCGGGTCGTAGACGTTGTCCAGGTCGACATGGGCCACGCGCATCGGGTTAGTGGCTTCCACGCCGACGATGCTGTTGGAGAAGTGGATGCCGTCCGGGTCCGAAGACACCAGAAAGCGCGGGCTGCTCATCAGGTTGTCGAGGGTATCGAGGCCGTCGTCGAGGGTCAGGGCCATGTCGTAGCCCTGCTCGCCCACCACCTTCAGCGCCGTGCCGTCGGCGGCGCCGTACGGCCAGACCCACACGCGCGGGTTGTAGCCGGTGGCGGCGCGGATCTTTTTCGAGATCGCCGCCACATCGCTGCGCAGGCGGGCCTCGAACTCGGCCTCGCTTTCATAGCGCCCGGTGCTGGCGTTGTAGAGCCGGGTGGCGGCGGCCGGTTGCAGGTTGCCCTGGGGATTGGCCAGCACGCCCTTGTGGTTGGCGTCGGTGTGGGCGGCGATTTCCACCAGGCCTGAACGGGAAATATCGCGGACCTGGTCCCAGGTCAGGAAGTCCGAGCGCTGGCGCGGGGTGCCGGCGAAGTCCACCGGCTGGTTCAGCGGGGTATCGACCCACACCCCCACCGGCGCCAGCAGGGCATGCCAGTTGTAGCTGCGCAGCACCGGCAGCACGCGGGTGTAGAAGCTGGCGTAACCGTCGTCGAAACTCAGCAATACGGCCTTGGCCGGCAGCTCGGGGCCACCTTTGCGCGCGGCCATGATCTGGTCCACGGTGACCGGCTGGTAGCCGTTTTCGCGCAGCCAGGCCAACTGCTCGATCATGCGTTCGGTGCGCACGGCCACCACCGCCTGGTCGGGGTCGCGGTCTTCGACGTCGTGGTAGGCAATGCCCAGCACGTGGTTTTTCGGCCATGGGGTTTCGTTGGCGGGCACAGGGCGTTGCGCCGGCGCCAGGAACTCCGCGGCGGGCTGGGCGCAGGCGCTGAGCACCAGGGCGCCGAGCAGGAGAAGGCAACGGGTCATCGGAGGCATCGTCAAACTCTTCTAGAAGCGATAGGTGAGGTCGAGGACCAGGCGCAGATCGGTTTCCCGATCGCCGTCGTAAGGCCGGTTGAGCACGCTCAGGACGGCGCCGGCCTCGAATACGTCGTTCCAGGTCACGCGCTGGCCGTAGCTGAGCAGGCCGATGGCCCCGGTGGAGTAGTCGCGCTGGCTGTAGGTACCGGCACCCGCCTGGAACTGCTGGCTCCAGGAGGTTTCGTAGCGCCGATAGAGCACGTGGTTGACGTTCACCGTCGGCAGGACCGTGAAGTCCGACTTGGGGTTGAAGTACGGCGTGTCGTCCTTGGTATTGCTGCTGGCGCCGACTTCCAGGCCCAGGTCGACCTGCACATGGGGCGTGGCATAGACGCCCTCGCGACCGGTGAGCAGCGCTTCGAAACGGTTGTTGCCGTCGCTGAAGTGCGACGGGCTCAGGGCCAGCCGCCATTCGCGGCTTTCGTTGGCGCGCCAGCGCAGGAAGGCGCTGCCGCCATTGGCGTAGATGTTGCTGTTGAGCGCCCGCAACGGCGTGTTGGCCGACAGGTACTCCAGGCTGCCGCCGTACTGCCAGTGGTCGTCGATATCGCGCGCCAGGGACAGCCGCGCGCCCTGCTTGTCGGCAAACCCGTAGGAGTGGTTGGAGACTTCCGCCTCCAGGGTCATGTCGCGGGTCCGGCGCTCCACGCCGACTCGCTGCCAGCGGTGGTGCCCGGTGCCTTCCTGGAAGTCGCCGGTGGCATAGCCGAGGCCACCGAACAGGCGCCAGTCTTCATCGATCGGTGGGCTGTAGAGCACCGTCTCGATCCCGAAATCCTTGCTGCCGGAGACCGCGCCGGCACCGTTGTTGCCGCCGCCGTAGCTCTTGCCGCCATAGGTCTCGACACGCAACTCGGCCATGTCGTGCACTTCGCGCTGGCGGGCCAGGCGCTGCACCTGGCGGTTGTCGGGGTAACGCGCCACCACGTCGTCGGTCAGCGCGTCGAGCTGCCGCCATTCCTGCAGGTCCTGGGCGGTGTGGCCCTGGGCGACCTCCAGGCCGACATCGCGCGGCGCCATGCTTTCGGTTTCCTTGAGCAGGCCCTCGGCGCGGCGCGGCCAGTCCCGGGCCTGGTACAGGTTGGCCTGGGCCACGCGCAGGCCGAGGTTGCCCGGCGCCTGGTCGACCAGGCTGGCCAGGCGCTGCTCGCTGCCCGGCAGGTCGGCGCTGTAGGTGCCGGACTGCGCGGCGAGCTGCTGGGCGTCCATCCATTCGTCGTTGGGGTTGCCCACCGGCAGCCCCTTGAGCTCGACCCGCGGTTTCTGGCTTTTCGCCAGGTCATCGGCCACCTGTTGCGCCTCGGCCGGGCGGTCGCTTTCCAGCAGGGCGTAATACAGCGCAGTGCTGTCTTCGACGCGATCGCCGACATCGGCGTCCGGCGCCTTGAGCACCTGGCGATAGAGGTCGCTGGCGATCTCCGGCTGGCGCTGGTCCAGGTAGGAGGCGGCCACCCAGCGCAAGGCATAGGTCGGAATGGGCACCCCTTGGGCGGTGAGCTTGCGGTATTCGTCGATCGCCTCGGCGGTGCGCGCCCGGGCCTTGAGCGCGCCCATGCGGTCGATGCGCCAGCGGGTCACGTCGTCCTTGGCGGCCGGGTCCGGGGTCCAGGTGGCGAGCAACTGGTCGTAGTCGGCCAGGGCACGGTCGGCGATGACATAGCGCTCTTTCTCGCTGCGGGTCGCCAGCTCGGCCAGGCGCACGCGCTCGGCGGCCAGGTCGCCTTGCAGGCGGCGCTCGACCACCGGATCGATCAGCCCCGGACGCTGGCGGGCCAGACGCAGGGCCGGCTCCGGCAAGCGCGCCCGTTGCAGGGCATACACGTATTCGCGGGCGACTTCCGGCTTGCTGCCGGCGCGGATGAACGCCTGGTCGAACTCGAACAAAGCGTCATAGGGCGAACCGGCGCGGCTCAGGGCATAGCCCAGGGCCAGGCGCCGGGTAGCGTCGTCGGGCTTGGCCGCCACCAACTCGCGGGCTCGGCGCACGGCTTCCTCGGGCTTGCCGGCGTCGGCCTGGGTCAGGGCCAGGCCCAGTTGCAGGTCGGCGTTGCGCGGGTCGCGCTCGAGGGCCAGGCGGTACACCTGGATCGCCGAATCCCAGCGCTGCAGATTGCGATAGGCGCGGGCCGTGGCCGTCAGGGCCTGGATCGGCAACACCCGGCCGCGGGCCTGGGTTTCATAGACCTTGACCACTTCGCTATCGAGGCCGGCCCAACTGGCGATCTGCAGGTGATCGCTGACCAGCCCGGCGGTCAGGCGGTCGCCCGGCACCTGGCGCAGGTGAGTCAGGGCCGGCGCATAGCTGCCGGCGCGGGCGTCGAGAATCAGCCGGTCGTACGCCAGGTCGGCGAGGGCCAACGTCGGCCACAGCAACTGGCTGCATAACGCCAGGCGGAACAGGGGTCGCAAACCACAGCGGCGAGCGGGACGAACAATGGACGGCATTGATTCAGCATCCTTACAAGGCTGGCCGGGGTCTTGAGTACCCCGCCCGATACGTGCCAGGAAGCCGAATCAGATGACTCGGCCAGATTGGGGCGGAGTCTTCCATGCAAGGCCGATGCAGAGGCCGAAATGCAATATTTATTCAGATTCGTTTCTTTGGGCCAGGCCACGGCTGGCGTGGCCTGTAGCGATGTTCGCAGTGGCTCTTGGCCGGTATTCTCACGCCGATTCCAGGCAAAAAAACGCCCGGCAAATCCGTGGTGACGGAGGCCGGGCGTTCTGGATTGAAACCCCCTGTCAGGGGCTTTTGCGACTTACTGGACGGTAACAGCCCCCAGTTTGCCCATGACAAAACCGAGGAACTGCTCAGGCGTCATTTTCTGCCCGTTGAAGTCCACTTCGTTGTTGGCATAACGCACCTTGGAGACGATGTCGCTGCCTTCCAGCTTGGCCAACTGAGTGCCCAATGCCATGCCGCTGACCATCTCGGCGGCCATGCTGCCCTGGTCGGCGATGGCCTTGGCGTCGCTCACGCCGTCCAGCTGCGCCTGCAGCGAGGCCACGTCGGCGATCATCGGCTTGGACAGCAGCAGGTTCAGGTCCAGCTGGGTGAGCAGTTGCTTGCCCAGTTCGGCCGGCGGCAGCTCCATGGACTGCGGTTTGTTCAGGTCCACCACCAGGCTCAGGCGGCTTTCGCCGTTGCTGGTCTTGAACGAGAGGTTTTCCAGGGCGATATGCGGCTGGGCGGCCAGCAGTTTTTCCAGGTCGGCCTTGACCTGGGCCTGTTCGGCCTCGCTCAGGTTCAGCTCGGGGGCCGGCTCGCCGGCGGCATCGGCCGCGGCGACCGCGTCTTCGTAGGGTTGCAGCTTGTTCTGGTAGACCTGCATCAGCGACATGCCGGAGGCGATGTCGAGGTTCTTCATGCTCCAGGCCATTTGCGCCGAACCGACCGCCTTGCCGTTGAGGGCCACTTCGCCAACCTTGTAGTCGGCACGGCCGGCCAGGTGGGCGCCGGTCTCGTCGGTCGAACTCTTGACCTCCGAGTCCTTGAAGCTGAGCACCGACTGTTTCTCGCCGAAGGTGGCCTTGGTGGTGCTCAGTTCCAGGGTGTTGTCGCCGACGTAGAAGCCGTAGCTGCTCTTGGTCAGGTTGCTGGCCAGGGTCAGGCCGTTGAGCTCGATCTGCACCGGCGTCTGGTCTTCGGCGACGCTGTTGAGCTTGAGGCTGTCCATATAGCCTTCGGCCTTGACCTTCTGCGCTTGGGCACTGGTCGAAACGTTCAGGGCCAGGCCGGAGAACTTGAGGGTCGACTTGTCGTCCAGGGCGGTTTCCAGCGGCAGCAATTCCAGGGTGCCGGTGGCGGAGCGGTCGTAGCCCAGGTTGACCACGCCCTTGAGTGGCGAGGCGTCCTTGGTGGCGGCGAACCATTTTTCGGTCAGGGCGTTCTTTTCCAGCTCGTAGTGACTGGTGGCCATGACCGGCAGCCATTTCAGCGTCAGCAGCCGCGAGAACGGCAGCGGGCCGTGTTCTA
Source organism: Pseudomonas chlororaphis (assembly GCF_001921865.1). GTDB lineage: Bacteria > Pseudomonadota > Gammaproteobacteria > Pseudomonadales > Pseudomonadaceae > Aquipseudomonas > Aquipseudomonas chlororaphis_D. Next base: position 18,518 of record NZ_MSCT01000002.1, on the reverse strand, counting down.
TATGGTCGACGAACACCAACTCGACGCCCTCGGCGTCGCCACCGAACATTTCGCCCTGGCCCTTGAGGCGATAGCGCGCGGTGCTGCTGAACAGATTGCGCTGCAGCGACACCAGCTCCAGGCTGGCGGTACCGTTGGAACCGACCATGGCCGCCTGCAGCTCCTTGTTGGCGTCGGCGATGGAGGTTTGCAGCACACCCTCCAGCTTGGTCCCGGTATACCAGGCGCCGCCGGCACTGATAGCGCCTACCGCGACGACGATTCCTAACAGTACGCCTGCTGATTTATTCATTAGTTGACCCGATCGATCCGTTGCTTGAATGAGTGGTCGTCTTCCCTGAACCCGAGACGGGTCGTGGCTCGACTGTGCATAAAACTGCCGAAGATTAGCACCGGCCGAGCCTCACGGCCCAACCTTTCCATGTGAAAAGTTGCTAATGCGTGGGGCAGGAAACGCTGCCCGCGGGCGGCGGTACGGGCGGCGATTGGCGGCGTAGACGGTGGCGGCTGGGCCAGCGTGTTTTTCCAGGGGGATCGCGGATTCAGGGTTTGCGGTTGCTACGCAACCGTACGCAGCCTCGCGGGCTCGGCAGCGGCTACAGGTACCACGATTCCTGTAGCCGCTGCCGCAGGCTGCGATCGAGCGCGCAGCGGTCGCAGGTCGGTTAGCGTGTCAGGCTGCGTGTTCGGAGTATTCGACTTCCATTGCGTCGAGCTGGTGATCGAAGCTTTTCAGCCGCGCGGTCCAGGTGTAGACCAGCACTTCGAAATCGCGGTTGATCACCGCGCCGCCCGGCGCTTGCGCGCGCGGGTCGCAGAAGTCCAGTTGATAACGTTCGCGGGCCATGGCGGCGGCGACGTCGGACAGCTCGCGGGCATTGTTCAACCAATGGCGGCCGTCCGCGGCCTGCTTGTCGAGCTGCACGCACTGTTTTTTCAAGTCTTCGAGGCTTTTTTCCAGGGGCGTGCCGGTCAGTTCGCCCATGACTTCCTGGAAGGTCCGCCCCGGCTGCCAGTAACTGCCCCAGAAGTAACGGTCGAACACTGTCTCGACCCGGCGCAGGGCGACTTTGGTGTCCCAGATCGCCACCAGGGTCTTGCCCTGCTCCAGCTGTTTTTTCTTGATTTTCTGGGTCTGGAACGACGCCCAGGCGACAAACACGATGGCGGTCACCGCGACCAGCGCGGTGGCGCTGTCGAGAAACACCATCGCCTTGTCGATCTGATGCGCCAGCATGACGCCGTAGAAGTAAGTCGCCGAGAGCAGCACCAGTGCAACGATCGCGCACCAGAAGCCGAGAGCATAAGGGTTTTTCATTATTGGAATCCCCATGACCATCACGTGCCTTGAGCGCTGGCCGGACACTGGACGCAAGGTCTCCGGCCAACTGTTCAAAGCATAGCAATGGCCTCAGGGTTTGCCGGGGTTCGAGGCTTGCGTTCGTCCGCTTTCCCAGCCGCCGCCCAGGGCCAGGAACAGGTCGATCTGACTCATGGCCACCTGGGTGTTGGCCGCCGCCAGTTGGGCCCGCACGTCGGTATAGGTACGGGTCGCCTGGAGGTCGGCGAGGAACGAGGCGCGGCCGGCCTGGAAGAAACGATGGGTCTGGTCGGCGGCCTGCCGGGCCGATTGCTCGGCATCGGCCAGGGCGTCGCGGCGCTGCAGTTGCGCGCTGTATTGGGCAAGGCCCGTCTGGGTTTCGCGAATGGCGTTGAGCACCACCCCATCGAAATGCGCCAGGGCGCCCTGGCTCGCGGCCTCGGCCTCGCGGATGCGTTCGCGGGCGCCGTTGGACGGCACGCTCCAGCTGATCAGCGGGCCGAACCCCCAACGGTTGGTGGACGGTTCGCCGAGGTTGTCGAGAATGCCCACGGTGCCGATAGTGGCGCCGATGCTGATGTCCGGGTACAGCGCGCCGGTGGCCACGCCGATTTGCGCGGTGGCGGCCGCCAGACGACGTTCGGCCTGGCGCACGTCGGGGCGGCGCTTGAGCAGCGTCGCGCCGTCGCCCACCGGCAACAATTGCGCAATGTGCGGCAGCTCGGCGCAGCGGTCGGTGCCGGCCGGCATCTGGTCCAGCGGCTGGGCCAGGAGCATGGACAGGCGGAACAGGCCCGCCTGGCGCGCCGCTTCGTAACGCGGCAGTTCGGCGCGCAGGGATTTGAACTGGGTCTGCGAACGGGTGACCTGGGTCTCGTCGCCGCGCCCGGCGTCGCGCAGGCGCTGGGTCAACTCGGTGCTCTGGGCCTGCAAGGCCAGGGAATGCTCGGCGATCTCGCGCTCCTCGTTGGCCGCGCAGACCTGGGTGTAGGCCCGCACCACGTCGGCCACCAGGGTGATGCGCGCGGTGTCGGCCGCGGCCTGGGTGGCGTCGGCATTGGCCTTGGCGGCCTCGATGCCGCGTTGCAGGGTGCCGAACAGGTCGAACTGGTAAGAGGTGCTGATGGACAGGTTGCCGACGTTGGCCACCGGCACTTTTTCCGGCAGCAGGAAGGCTTCGCCGGACTCCTGCAAACGCTCGACCCCGGCCTTGGCCCCGCCGCTCCAGCCGCCGGCCGCCTGGGCCTCGTCGACCTGGGCGCGGGCCCGCGCGAGGTTGGCCGCGGCCACCCGCAGGTCGGTGTTGGAGGCCATGGCCTGTTGCACCAGCTGGTCCAGGCGCGGGTCCTGGTACAGGCGCCACCAGTCGGCCGGGACCGGCGCCGAGACCACGCTGTCGCTCGCACCGGCCAGCTGGCCCTGGAGATCGTTGCGCTGCACCGCCGCGTCTTTCGGCAACTGGTAATCCGGGCCGACCATCTGGCAGGCCGACAGCAGCAGGCCGAGCCCGGCCGCGGCCAAACGCGCCGCCGTGTTCATTGCGCCGACTCCGACCGGGATCGGGCCTGGTCGTCGATGATCGAGACGGTGGCGGTGCGCCCGGCGATCATGCGGAAGTCCTCCGGCACCTCGTCGAAGGCGATACGCACCGGAATCCGCTGGGCCAGGCGCACCCAGCTGAAGGCCGGGTTGACGTTGGGCAACAGGTTGGAGCCGCTGCTGCGGTCGCGGTCCTCGATCCCGGCGACGATACTCTCGACATGCCCGCGCAGCCGCGCGCGGTCGCCGACCACGCGGATATCGACGCCCTGGCCGACATGGATGCCGTCGAGCTTGGTTTCCTCGAAATAACCGTCGATGTGAAAGGAGTTGCTGTCCACCACCGACAGCACCGGGCGCCCGGCGGTGACGAATTCCTGGGTACGCGGCGCGCGGTCGTTGACGTAGCCGTCCACCGGGCTGCGGATCACCGAACGGTCGAGGTTCAACTGGGCGCTGTCCACCGCCACCTGGGCTTCGGCCAGGGCCGACTGGGCGCGGGCCACGCGCGACTGGCTTTCTTCCAGTTGCTCGCGCGGCACCAGGTTGCCCAGGCCGAGGTTGCGCCTGGCCTCGCGCTGGGCCTGGGCCAGGGTTTCCTGGCGGTCGGCCAGGGCGGCCTTGGCCTGGCGCAGGGCCAGGCCGAAGCGGTCCTGGTCGATGCTGAACAGGACCTGGCCGCGCTTGACCAGCTGGTTGTCGCGCACCTCGACCTGCTGGATCAGCCCGGAGACGTCCGGGGCGATCTGCACGATGTCGGCGCGGATATGCCCGTCCCGGGTCCAGGGCGCGAACATGTAGTACATCACCATGCGCCAGACCACCACGACCGCGAAGCTCACCACCAGCAAGGTCAGGACGACACGGCCAAGGGTCAATAAAGGTTTTTTCATGTCATCAGGTATCGACTGAGTGAATCCACCGCGCCGAGCAGCAAGGCGTAGAGACCCACATTGAACAAAGCCCGGTGCCAGACCAGACGATAAAAGTGCAGGCGCGTCAGCAGCCCGTGCACCACCAGGTACACGCCATAGGTAATGCCCATCAGCACCAGCAGCGTGGGCAGGAACACCCCGCTGATATCCAGGTCACCGATCATAAAGGCGCTCCGTCGATGCCATGGGGAAGGGGTTCGGCCAGCTCGCCGCCGCCGACGAACTCCACGCCGGGCAACAGCGCCAGGCGCAGGCCGCTGAGGGCATGCAGCAGGTGCAAACGGGTTTGCCGGTCGTCCTGGCTGTGGGCATCCAGCGCACGGCGGGCGCGGTCCAGGGTCATCAGCAACGGGCCGGGCGCCGGCAAGCGTTCGCCGGCCTCAAGGCAGGCCTTGAAGTAACCGCCGACCTCGGCCACCACCTGGCGCAGCAGCGCCTGGGCATTGCCCTGGGCCTGCGGCGCGTAGGCCAGCAGGTCCAGCAGGTTCAAGCCGACGCGCACTTCGCGCAGGGCAGCGCCGGTGTCCTGGCCGGTCATGGCCAGGCGCGGCAGGTGCTGCATCAGGCGGTCGAGCATTTGCACGCCCAGGTGCCGGTGTTCGGCCAGGTTCGCCGGTTCCGTCATGCCGACAATGTCCTGCCAGCTGAAACGCGTCAGGCGCTTGGCCGCCAGCTCCGCGCCGAACGGCCGGGCGACCAGGGTCCAGACGAAGGCGAACAGCAGCCCCATGGGCCCGGCCAGGTTGGAGTTGGCGAAACTCAGGAAGTCGGCGTCGTAGGCACCCTGGATGCTGATGAAGGACGAGGTGTTGACGATGGTCAGCAGCATGCCCAGGTAGAAGCGCGGCTGTACCGTCAGGGTGCCGACGCAGATGAACGGCACGGCGAAGGCCAGCACCAGCATCGGGAAATCATGCAGGTTGGGCAGGATCAGGAACAGGTAGAGGCTGGCGAACAGCACCGACATCGCGGTCCAGAAGAAGAACCGGTAGATCTGCGGCGCCGGGTCGTCCATCGAGGCGAAGAAGCTGCAGGCCACCGCCGCCAGGATTACCGCGCTGCCGCCGTCGGTCCAGCCCAGGAGAATCCACAGCACCGAGGCGACAATGATCGCCAGCACCGTGGAGGCTGCCGAATACAGCATCAGCCCGCGGTCGAGGAACGGCGTCAGGCGGCCCAGGCGCCAATGGCGATAGACCGCGCGCCAAGGCTCCTGGCTTTCGCCTTGGATGGCCTGCTGCAGGCTGCGGCAGTCCTGCCACAAATCGATCCACTCGCCGAGGCGGTACAGGGCGTTGGAAAACAGCAGCTGGCGCCGGTCGTCCAGGCTCTCGGCGTCCGGCTGCAAGGCTTCGAGCCGGCCACGCAGGGCCTGCCAGCGTTCGACCGGCGCGCCCTGGGCAGTGCCTTGCAGCCACTCGCCGGCCTCGGCCAGCAGCGGCGCGAACCGCTCCACCAACTCCGGGGTGCGCCGCTCCAGGGCGTACAGCGCATCGTCCAGGGCGTCCACCACCGGCAGCAGGTGGATCATGCGCCCGCGCAGCTCCTTGGTATTGCGCACGGTCTGCGGACGCGCGCCTTCGTGGGGCAACTGGCCGATCATCAGTTCCAGGCTGTTGAAGGTGGCGACCATGGACGCGCGCAGGGCGCTGACTTCCTCGGGCTGCACGTTGCGGGCGAGGAAACGCTGGCTGTAGGTGGACGCGTCGCTGAACCATTTGCCCGCCGAATCGACGAACACCGGCGCCAGCCGCCGCGGCCAGAACAGGCTGCCGACCACCGCCGCGCAGACGATGCCGAGGAAAATCTCCTCGGTGCGGGCCTCCGCCACATCCCACACCCCCAGCGGGTTATCCACCACCGGCAGGGCGATCAGCGGCAGGGTGTAGCCGGCCAGCATCAGCGCATAGCTGTTGGCCGTGCGCAGGTGCAGGGACAAAAACAGCAGGATGCCGGTCCACAGGGCGATGATCACCACCAGCAGATAGGGGCTCTGCACGAACATCGGCACGAACAACACCGCCGCAGTGGCGCCGAGAAAGGTCCCGACCGCGCGGTACAACGCCTTGGAACTGGTGGGCCCGACGAAGGGGCTGGAGACGATGTACACCGTGGCCATCGCCCAGTACGGCCGCGGCATCTGCATGAGCATCGCGATGTACAGGGCGATCATCGACGCGGCGAAGGTCCGCACCCCGTAGAACCAGTCCCGCGCCGGCGGTACGCCGGTAAAGAATCCGTTCAAGAAGGCACCGCCGGCAGCTGGGCAGCCGACTCGAAGGCACGGATCACCCGCAGCGCCGCTTCCAGGTCCGCCGGCGGGATGCCCGCCAGCACTTCGCCGCGCAGGCGCACCAGCTCGGCTTCCACCGACTGCACCAGTTCGCGGCCGGCGTCGGTCAGGCTCAGGCATTTGGCCCGGCGATCGTGGGGGTCTTCCGTGCGCAGGGCGTAACCGGCGCTGCACAGCTGGTCCAGCAGGCGTACCAGGGACGGGCTTTCCATCCCCGCCGCTTGCGCCACCGTCACCTGGCGCACGCCTTCGCCCAGGCGCCCGATCATCAGCAGGGGCACGGCACAGGCTTCGGAGATTCCATAGTTGACCAGCGTGGTCTGGCAGATCCGCCGCCAATGCCGCGCGGCGACCACCATGCCACTGCTGATGTTCATCTGGAGCGATTCGAGAGAGTCGGGCACAAGAGCATTCGCACACTGTTAGTTTGCTAACTATCAATGGTGCATGAGGGGGATAAATTCAGTCAAGTTTTGAAACAATTGAGCGACCACTGGCGAAACGCCTCAGCGTTTTCGGGCAGGCTCATACACGGCACCGCGTTCACGCTTACCCACGGCCACCACCGAAACCACAATCTGGTCTTCGATCACTTGATAAACCAGGCGATAACCAGAGGCCTTGAGTTTGATCTTGTAGCAATCCGCCATACCGTGCAGGGCATCCGCGGGAACCCGTGGCAACTCCAGCCGCTCGGCCAGCTTCTTCTTGAATTGCTCGCGCAGGGTATGGCCCAGCTTGTCCTATTCCTTGCGCGCCGAGGGCAGGAACTGGAGCTTATAAGTCATCCAGATTTACCGGGACCGGCGTCTCATGGCGACGGGACCGGACAATCTCCGCCAGCTCGAGATCGTCGAGGCGCTCCATCATGGCCTCGAACACATCGGCCGGGACCATATACCCCATGACCCGATTGTGATTGAGCACCGCAACCGGGCCACCGTGCGCGCCGTTCAGGACAGCCGAGGGATTTTTTTTCAACTCAGACACGCTGACAGCTTTATCAGCCAATACGCTTTGCATAATCAAGACCTCAAATTTGGTCTCGATTTTGGTCTATTTACACGACGACATCAATCTGCTCGCCTCAACCTCCCCGCCCCTTCCTCAACAACACATCCAGCTGATCCACCACTTCCGCCCAGTCGGCGTCGTCGAGAATCTCGTTACGCAGGAAATCCGCCTGGCTGCGGGTCCAGAAAAATGCATCCGCCAGATGCAACTCGGGCTTGAGTGGCGAATGGGTGGCGATGAAACGATCGATGCCGACGGGGTCGTCGGGCAGGCCCAGTTGCTTGAACAGGGCGGGCAGGCTGTGGGATGGGGATTCCATGGGGGCTCCTGATGCGGTTCAGAGGGATGTCGGACGACTGCTGCGCAGTCGGGCGCGAGCAAGCTCGCTCCTGCACGGGCAGGCATTTTCCTGTAGGAGCGAGCGTGCTGGCGAAAAGTTTCAGCGGACTAGTCACTGAGCTCGCACACCTGTGCATGGGGCACCATTTTCAGGTACTCGTCCATGCTCAGGTGCAGCAGGTTGTTGTGGTTGCCGGCCTCCACATAGATGTCTTTCTGCCGGGTCAGCAGCGGGTCGATCACCACGTCCAGGCCGTAGGCCTCGCCCAGGGCCGGCACCGCGCCGCGCTCGCAGTCGTTGAACAGATGCGCCAGGGTGCTTTCCCGGGTGATCTGCCATTCGCCGCTACCGCGCACCTTGCTCAGGTCCAGGTGCCGGCTGGCCGGCAGCACCGCCATCAGATAGTGGCCGTGATGGTCGTCGAGGATCACCGACTTGGCCACGCGTTCGGCGGGAACGCCCGCTACCCGAGCGGTCTCCAGGCTGCTCGCCGAATGCGGGTGAGCCACCACGTCAAAGTCGCAATGCGCCCGTTCCAGGCTGCGTTGCACGGTTCTTGCCATACGCATGATGCACCTCGATGTCCTCGCGACGTTGCAGGACGGTGGGTTAACGACGGGTACTCCCTACGGAAAGTCTAGGCCCCTGCGCGCCCCGGCCACCGGCGAACTTCCGAACGGCGCGACGGTACAAAACTTGATCGACCCCGGGCTCAACTAGACTCAAGGACAGGACCAACGAGTGGCTGGCGCATGCCGCTCCGGGAGGGTCGGATGAACGGGCGCGGGTGGCGGACAGGGCTGAAGGCATGGCTGCTGGGGTTGCTGATCGGTTTACCGACCGGGCACGCCCAGGCCGTGGACCCGGTGGTGGTGCTCACGGTCAACGATGTGATCAGCCCCGCCAGCGCCGACTACATCGTGCGCGGGCTGGGCAAGGCGGCCGACGAACACGCGCAGCTGGTAGTCCTGGGGATCGACACCCCGGGCGGCCTCGACACCTCGATGCGCGCGATCATCAAGGCGATTCTCGCCAGCCCCGTCCCGGTAGCCGGTTTCGTCGCCCCCAGCGGCGCCCGGGCCGCCAGCGCCGGCACCTATATCCTGTATGCCAGCCACATCGCCGCCATGGCCCCGGGCACCAACCTCGGCGCCGCGACGCCAGTACAGCTAGGCATGCCGGGGCAGCCCGATCCCGGCGCCAATCCGCCCGCCGCGCCGCGCTCGGACAAAACCCCGCAAGCGCCAACCGACACCCTCACCCACAAGCAGATCAACGACGCCGCCGCCTACCTGCGCGGCCTGGCGCAATTGCGCGGGCGCAACGCCGAATGGGCCGAGCAGGCGGTGCGCCAGGCCGTCAGCCTGCCGGCCCAGGAAGCCTTGAAGCTCAAGGTGGTCGACTACGTGGCGGCCGACCTCGACGGCCTGCTCAAGCAACTCGACGGCAAGACCTTCAACGCCGCCGGCCACGAAGCGCAGCTGCATACCCTCGGCGCCGCGGTGATCCATCACGACCCGGACTGGCGCACCCAGCTGCTGTCGGTCATCACCCACCCCAGCGTGGCGCTGATCCTGATGATGATCGGCATCTACGGGCTGTTCTTCGAGTTCGTCAACCCGGGCACCGCGGTGCCCGGCGTGCTCGGCGGCATCTGCCTGCTGCTCGGCCTGTACGCCTTGCAACTGCTGCCGGTGAACTACGCCGGCGTGGCCCTGATCCTGCTGGGCATCGCCTTCATGGTCGCCGAAGCCTTTCTGCCGACCTTCGGCGTCGTCGGCTTCGGCGGGATCGTCGCCTTCGTCGTGGGCGCGGTGATCCTGATGGACACCGACGTCCCGGGTTATGGCATTCCCCTGCCGCTGATCATCGGCCTGGCGCTGATCAGCGCACTCTTGCTAGTGGCGTTGGCGAGCATGGCGCTACGCGCGCGACGGCGCCAATCGGTGGCCGGCGATGCCGGGTTGGTGGGCAGCGTCACGCCGATCACCGCCGTGCAACCGGGCAACCCCTACAACGGCTGGGTGCTGTTGCAGGGCGAACACTGGCAGGTCCTCTGCGCCACGCCGCTGCACGCCGGGCAAGGGGTGCGGGTGGTGGCGCGCAAGGGCCTGCTGTTGGAAGTGACGACGGCCGAGACCGTGCCGCGAGGAGGATGAAATGGGTCTGGAATTGGGTTTTGGCGCGCTGCTGGCGTTGTTCCTGGCGCTGGCGGTCTCGACGTTTCGCATCCTGCGCGAATACGAACGCGCGGTGGTGTTCCAGCTGGGACGCTTCTGGCGGGTCAAGGGGCCGGGGCTGGTGCTGCTGATTCCGATAGTGCAGCAGATGGTTCGCGTCGACCTGCGCACCGTGGTGCTCGATGTGCCGCCGCAAGACGTGATCACCCGCGACAACGTCTCGGTCAAGGTCAACGCCGTGCTGTACTTCCGCGTGCTCGACTCGCAGAAGGCGATCATCCAGGTCGAGGACTTCCTCATGGCCACCAGCCAATTGGCCCAGACCACCCTGCGCGCGGTGCTGGGCAAACACGAGCTGGACGAGCTGCTGGCCGAGCGCGAGCGCCTGAACGCCGATATCCAGCAGGTGCTCGACGCCCAGACCGACGCCTGGGGCATCAAGGTGGCGAACGTCGAGATCAAGCATGTCGACCTCAACGAGTCGATGATCCGCGCCATCGCCAAGCAGGCCGAGGCCGAACGCGAACGCCGGGCCAAGGTGATCCATGCCGAAGGCGAACTGCAGGCCTCGGAAAAACTCATGCAGGCCGCCGAAATGCTCGGCCGCCAGCCCGGGGCCATGCAGTTGCGCTACATGCAGACCCTGGGGTCGATCGCCGGGGACAAGAGCTCGACCATCGTCTTTCCGCTGCCCATCGAATTGCTCAAGGGCATGGCGGACTTGTCGCGCAAAGAGTGAGCCCGGTACCCGCGCCGCGCCATTGCTCCAGCGCCGCGTAAGGCGCCTGCGCCCAGCACTCCAGCTGCTCCCGGAGCCCGGCTGAGGCCTGGGCCTGCTTGCCCTGGCGGTCGTCGGCGAAGGCCTGCGCCGGCTGCTTGGCATGCTGGCCGACGCACTCGAACGCCGCTCGACGCTGAGCGGCGCTCAGGCCGAAAAAGTCGCCCAGGTGGCCGTCCATCGCGGCAGGCAACTCGCTGTAGTTCAGCGCCAGGCCGCCGTGCTCGCGGCAATGCTCCAGCCCCAGTTGCAACAGGCGCCCCAAGCGCCGGGCGATCCAGCTTTCACGGTCGCGCAACGGCTCGCCATCGTCCAGCGCGCAAGGCCCGAGCAGCCCCGGAGTCATGTGCAGGCCGCTGCGGCGCAGGTGCGACACGGCGATTTCCAGCGGGTCGCGGTACAGGAACAGCCACGGCGTATCGGCATGGCACTGGCGCAGCAGCGGCAGCTCGCCGATGTTCCAGGCATCGAGCTTGATCACCAGCCGCCGTTCGCCGCCAGCGCGCACCTGCCCATAGGCCGACAGCAGCCCCCGGACCGCGACGGCCCGTTCGGGCGTAGGCAGCGAGCTGCGCAACAGGGCATCCAGCGGCGGCGGTTCGGACACCACGATGTGGTCGTCGAGCCGGGCGAGCATCTGGCTGACCAGGGTCGAGCCACAGCGCGAGGCGTGAAAAATAAAGGCGCTGGGTGCCAGGCCCGGGCTGCGCTGCTGCCATTGCGTGAGGGCCGCTAGAGGCGTCTGGCGGCGAAACGCCTGGTTGAACGGCAGGCGCAGCGCCTCTTCGACCGCGTCGCGGAAAAACGGCTGGCGCAGCGGCCGGTCGCCGAACCAGCACCAGTCGACCGTCCATTCGCCCTGGGGCTGCCAGATGCGAATCGGCAACCAGCCGTGCAGGTTCAGGCCGTCCATTGTTCGTTCCAGCGGCGACGTCCCTGGCGCATGGCCGAACGCAATTCTTCGCGGCCGAACAGCAGCCCGCGTTCGGCCGCCAGGGCCAGGGTGCGCTCGATGAAGGTTTCGCTGTCGGTCGCATCCTGCAAGGCCCGGCACAGCGCGGCGTCGTTTTCCAGCAAGCGGCAAAACTGCGCGAAGGCCAAGGCAGCACGGCCCACGCCGGGCGCAGGAGTGGTCGCAAGGCCTTGGCCGATCGCCTGTTCCAGCCACGGTCCGGGGCGACAGTCGAGTACCAGGTGAACGCGGGCCTCGCGGTCGTGATTGTCGACCCGATGCGGGAGCGACAGGTCGAGAAACCAGCATTCGCCCGCGGCCATGGGCATGCGCTGGCCGTCGAGCAAGAAGTCCACCTCGGGCGGGCTGAGCAGCGGGATATGCAGGCGCAGGTCGGCGTCCGGGCCGCCCAGGTCGTAGTCGCGGTGCTCGTGGATGCGCGCCCCCGGCCCCAGCCGCAGCAGGCGCGCCGAGACGATCCGCACAGGCAGTGGCTGCAACGCGTGCTGCCAGTCGGGGTCGTGCTGCCAGGGCCCGCGCTGCACCGGCAAGCCCCTGCCCGGCGCCAGTTCCGACGGCGCGTCGGCCGCCGAGATCAGCGCCACGCCGCTCCACTCGCCGTCGTAATAGTCGCCGTTGAAATGGCCCTGCCAGGCGTTCGCGTCGATGCGCGACAAGGCGCGCAACAAGCGCGGCAGATCCACAGCGACAGGCAACCGGGCAAACGCCGGGCGGTTCATGAGGCGGGCAGCACCTTGCGTTCCGCCAGCCAACCGAGCAGTTGCTCCAGGCAGGCGTCGACCGACTGGCCGCCGGTGTCCAGCTCCAGCGCGGCCCGCGGCGGTTCGTAGGGCGCCGAGATACCGGTGAAACCGGGCAGCGCGCCGCTGCGCGCGCGGGCGTAATGGCCCTTGGGATCGCGCCGCTCGCACACCGCCAGCGAAGCGCTGCACCAGACTTCCAGGTAGTCCTCGCCCAGGCGCCGGGCGAACAGTTCGCGCTGCTCGATCAAAGGCGCGATCATCGCCAGGATCACGATCTGCCCGTTGTCCACCAGCAGGGCCGCCAACTCGCTGGCCCGGCGGATGTTTTCCCGGCGGTCGGCTTCGGCGAAACCCAGGTCGCGGTTCAGGCCGCCGCGCAGGGCGTCGCCGTCCAGCACCAGGCTCTGCCGGCCTTGCTGGAACAGCTCGGCCTGCAGCGCCTGGGCCAGGGTCGACTTGCCCGCCGCCGGCAGGCCGGTCAGCAGGATCGCCACGCCGCGATGACCGTTGCGAGCCTCGCGCCGGGCGCGACTGACGCTGGCCGTGGGCGCCAGCAAGTTACTGTCTTGGGGCATGGGCCGGCGGCACCGTGATGTTGCCCGCCGCCCAGTCGGCTTCGCGGCTGGCCAGCGCCGTGGCGATGGACTGCACCTGGGTCGACTGCACCTCGTTGGGCAACGGGTCGAGCCCGGCGCTGGCGAAGATCTGCCCATAGGCGTTGCGCAGGTCGGCATAGGCCAAGTCGCGGCGCAGGTCCGCCTGCAAGGTGTTCAACTCACCCTGGATCAGGTCCAGTTCGCCGATGCCGTTGGCCTGGTAGCGGTTGCGCAGCTGGCCGACGATCTGCCCGTCGATGTCCGCCAGCTCCTGGCTGGTCTTGAACTGGCGCAGCGCGTCGCGGTAGTTGGCGTTGGCCACATAGACCTGGGCCAGCACGGCGATGGACATCGCCTGGCGGCGTGCCGCGGCGACATCTTCACCGGCCTTGGCGGTGTCGATGGCGGCCGGCGCGGACAACACGTTGAACAGGTTCCAGGTGACCTTGACCCCGTAGTCGGCCCACTTGTCGTTGACCAGGAACGAGTTGCTGTCGTAATGCCCGCCGGCGGAGAACTCCAGGCCCGGCAGCAGGCGCAGCATGGCCTTGCGGGTTTCCGCGGCGCTGATGCGGCTCTGGTAATCCTGCTCGCGCAGCTCCGGACGGCTGGTCAAGGCTTCGTGTTCGAGGCGCGACAGCTCGACCTTGAGCTCCGGCACCGGATAGTCGTCCGTGGTCGCCAGGGTCAGGTTGGTGCCCATCGGCAGGTTGATCAGGGTCGCCAGCTCGGTCTTGGCCAGGGACAGCGCCCGGCGCTGCTCTTCCAGCTGGCGCGTGGCTTCGATCAGCGAGCGCTGGTAGGCCAGGGCCTGCACCGGGTCGCCGATGCGCTGCTGGCTCATGCTCTGGCTGTTGTTGCGGGCCTGGTCGACCCGGCCCATGAGGCTGTCGATCTGCTTGAGCAGGCGTTCCGCCGCCACCGCCCGCCAGTAGGCCGAGCGTACGTCCTGGACGATGGTGTTGATCACCTTGCGCCGGCGTTCCTGGACGATCAGCCGCTGGTCGCCCTGCTGCTTGGCGTTGATGTAGCTGACGCCGAAGTCCAGCACGTTCCAGACCATGGTCAGGTCGGCCACGTTGCGGTCGCGGTCCTGGGAGGTCGACGGTTCCAGGGACTGGGTGCCGGTCTGCACGCTCTGGCTGCTGGAGGCACTGACGTTATTGCGCCCCACGTAGCCGGCGGACAACGCCATGCGCGGCAGCATGTCGAAACTGGCCAGGTCCAGCTGACGCTTGGCCAGGGCCTCCTCCATGATCTTCAAGCGGCCTTCGAGGTTGTATTTCACCGCCCGGGCCATGGCCTGGTGCAGGGTCAGGGGGCCGCTCAGCGGCTCCTGGTCCTTGAACATGCTCTGCAGGTCGCTCCTCGCGCGCTGCTCGCTGTCGCTGCGTTCGATCGGTTTACTGCTGACGGCACAACCGCTGACCATCAGCGCCAACAAGCTGACACCAAACAACTTTTGACTTGTATTCATCCTTGTTTCGCCCCTGGGTGCCGCATCGTATTAAGTGTTGTTTCAAGCCTGCATTTCGCTGATGCCGGCCCATTCGAAAGCGTTGGCCAGATCGCGGATCTGCCGTTGCTCGCTGTCTTGCATCCATTGCAATTGCTGGGTCAGCGACGGTGCTCCAAACACACCGCGCAAACCGTGGGAAACATCGCCGGCCTTGATCGACGTATCGCCAAAGGCCTTGAAGGAATTGCCGTCCGCGGCCGTCTCTTGGCTAAACAGCACCGATAGCGTGCTCTGCCCGAACACCCCGCCGTCGCCACCGCCGAAGCCCAGGAAACCGTGGCCGTTGCCGTCGCCGCCGGCCTCGCTGCTGCCGAACACCTGGGCAATGAAGCTCGGCGCCAGGGCCCCGCGGTTGATGAAGATGTCTCCCAATGGGCGGATACCGTCCCCCAGCACACGCTGCTCGAACAGCGGCGCGAAGGTCAGCGGCGAACCGAGGTTGCCGACCGGCGGCGCGGCGATCGTCGGCTGCAGCGGCACGTAAGGCGGCAACGCCGGGATCACTGGGTCGCTGGCGCGGAACTCCGGATCGCCGACCGGCAACGGTGTGGTCGGGCTTGCCGGCGGCACGGTGTTGATCGCGTAGTTGTTGGAGTCGGTGGTACCGCTGCCGGCGTTGCCGAACGCATCGCTGACCCCGCCGTTGTTGAGGGTGATCAGGTTGCTGGTGTCGCTGATGTTGGCGGTCGGCGTCAGGGTCGCGGTCCAGGTCCGGCCGCCGTCGCTGCTGCTCAGGGCGCTCAGGGTACCGTTGGCCACCGTCAGGTCCGAGTTGGTGAAGCCGCTGATCGCTTCGCTGAAGGTGATGGTCACCAGGCTGGTCTGGCCGACGCCGAGGCTGCTGTTGGCGACCACGACGGTCGCGGTCGGCCGCTGGGTGTCGATCAGGTAGTTGTTCGAATCCGTGCTGCCCAGCCCGGTGTTGCCCGAGGCGTCGCTGACCCCGCTGTTATTGAGGGTGATCAGGTTGGTGGTATCGCTGACGTTGACGGTCGGAGTGAAGGTCGCGGTCCAGGTGATGCCGCCGTCGCTGCTGCTGACCGCGCTCAGCGTGCCGTTGGCCACCGTCAGGTCGCTGTTGTCGAAGCCGCTTACCGCTTCGCTGAAGGTGATGGTCACCTGGGACGTCTCGCCCACGGCCAGCATCGGGTTGGCGACCACCACGGTCGCCGTTGGGCGAGCGGTGTCGATGACGTAGTTGGCCGAATCGGTGGTGCCGCTGCCCGTGTTGCCGACCGCATCGATCACGCCCGCATTGTTCAGGGTGATCTGGTTGCTGCTGTCGCTGATGTTGACGCCCGGGGTGAACGTGGCGGTCCAGATCACCCCACCGTCGCTGCTGCTCAGGGCGCTCAAGGTACCGTTGGCCACCGTCAGGTCCGAGTTGGTGAAACCGCTGATGGCCTCGCTGAAGGTGATGGTCACCGTGGTGGTTTCGCCGGCCTTCAGGGCGCTGTCGGCCAGCACGATGGTGGCGGTCGGCCGCTGGGTGTCGATCACGAAGTTGTTGGAATCGGTGCTGCCGTTGCCGGCATTGCCCGCCGCGTCGCTGACCCCGCTATTGTTGAGGGTGATCAGGTTGGTGGTATCGCTGACGTTGGCGGTCGGCGTGAAGGTGGCGGTCCAGGTGATGCCGCCGTCGCTGCTGCTGACCGCGCTCAAGGTACCGTTGGCCACCGTCAGGTCGCTGTTGTCGAAACCGCTCACGGCTTCGCTGAAGGTGATGGTCACCAGGCTGGTTTCGCCGATCGGCAGGATCGGGTTGGCCACCACGATGGTCGCCGTTGGGCGAGCCGTGTCGATGACGTAGTTGTTGGAGTCGGTGCTGCCGCTGCCGGCGTTGCCGGAGGCGTTGGTCACGCCGCTGTTGTCCAGGGTGATGACGTTGCTGGTGTCACTGACGTTGCCGTTCGGGGTGAAGGTGGCGGTCCAGGTGATACCGCCGTCGCTGCTGCTGACCGCGCTCAAGGTGCCGTTGGCGATGGTCAGGTCAGCGTTGCTGAAACCGCTCACCGCTTCGCTGAAGGTGACGGTCACCAGGCTGGTCTCGCCCGCCTTCAGGGCGGTGTCGGCGACCACGATAGTGGCCGTCGGCACCAGGGTTTCGATGCTGTAGTTGCCGGAGTTGGTGGTGCCGGTCCCGGCGTTGCCCGCCAGGTCGCTGACCCCGGTGTTGTTCAGGGTGATCAGGTTGCTCAGGTCAGTGATGCCCGCCGTCGGGGTGAAGGTCGCGGTCCAGGTGATGCCGCCGTCGCTGCTGCTGACCGCGCTCAAGGTACCGTTGGCCACCGTCAGGTCGCTGTTGTCGAAACCGCTGACCGCCTCGCTGAAGGTGATGGTTACCAAGGACGTTTCGCCAGCCTTGAGGGTCGGGTCGGCCAGGACGATGGTGGCGGTCGGACGCTGGCTGTCGATGACGTAGTTGTTGGAGTCGGTGCTACCGCTGCCGGTATTACCCGCCCCGTCCGTCACACCGGTGTTGTCCAGGGTAATCACGTTGCTGGTGTCGGTGATGCCGGCGGTCGGCGTCAGGGTCGCGACCCAGGTGATACCGCCATCGCTGCTGCTGACCGCGCTCAGGGTGCCGTTGGCGATGGTCAGGTCGGCGTTGGTGAAGCCGGTTACCGCCTCGTTGAAGGTAATGGTCACCAGCGAGGTTTCGCCGACGCCCAGGGCGCTGTCGGCGACCACGATGGTTGCGGTTGGGCGCTGGGTATCGATGGCGTAGTTGTTGGAGTCGGTGGTGCCGCTGCCGGCGTTGCCGGAGGCATTGGTCACGCCGCTGTTGTCCAGGGTAATCACGTTGCTGGTGTCGGTAATGCTCGACGTCGGGGTAAATGTGGCGGTCCAGGTGATGCCGCCGTCGCTGCTGCTGACCGCGCTCAGGGTGCCGTTGGCGATGGTCAGGTCGGCGTTGGTGAAGCCCGTCACCGCCTCGCTGAAGGTGATGGTCACCAAGGACGTTTCGCCGACGCGCAAGGCGTTGTCCGCCACCACGATGGTCGCCGTCGGCAGCACGGTGTCGATGCTGTAGTTGCCGGAGTTGGTGGTGCCGGTCCCGGCGTTGCCCGCCAGGTCGCTGACCCCGGTGTTGTTCAAGGTGATCAGGTTGGTGCTGTCGTTGATGCCCACCGTCGGAGTGAACGTGGCGGTCCAGGTGATGCCGCCGTCGCTGCTGCTGACCGCTGTCAGGGTGCCGTTGGCCACCGTCAGGTCGCTGTTGTCGAAACCGCTGACCGCCTCGCTGAAGGTGATGGTCACCAAGGACGTTTCGCCAGCCTTGAGGGTCGGGTCGGCCAGCACGATGGTGGCGGTCGGACGCTGGCTGTCGATGACGTAGTTATTGGAATCGGTGCTGCCGCTGCCGGCATTGCCCGCCCCGTCCGTCACTCCGGTGTTGTCCAGGGTGATCAGGTTGCTGGTGTCGGTGATGCCCGCTGTCGGGGTGAGGGTCGCCGTGTAGGTGATGTTGTCGCTGGTGCTCAAGCCGCTCAGCGTACCGTTGGCCACGGTCAGGTCGGCCAGGGAGAAACCTGTTACCGCTTCGCTGAAGGTGATGGTCACCAGCGAGGTCTGGCCCACGCCCAGGGCGCTGTCGGCGACCACGATGGTCGCGGTCGGACGCACGGTATCGATCGCGTAGTTGTTGGAATCGGTGGTGCCGCTGCCGGCGTTGCCGGAGGCATTGGTCACGCCGCTGTTATCCAGGGTGATCAGGTTGCTGGTGTCGGTAATGCTCGCCGTCGGGGTGAAGGTAGCGGTCCAGGTAACGCCGCCGTCGCTGCTGCTGACCGCGCTCAAGGTGCCGTTGGCGATGGTCAGGTCGGCGTTGGTGAAGCCAGTTACCGCCTCGCTGAAGGTAATGGTCACCAGCGAGGTGTCACCGATCTTCAAGGCCGTGTTCGACACCACGACGGTCGCGGTCGGCAGCACGGTGTCGATGCTGTAGTTGTTGGAGTTGGTGGTGCCGCTGCCGATGTTGCCGGCCACATCGCTGACCCCGGTGTTGTTCAGGGTGATCAGGTTGGTGCTGTCGTTGATGCCCACCGTCGGGGTGAACGTGGCGGTCCAGGTGATACCGCCGTCGCTGCTGCTCACCGCCGTCAGGGTGCCGTTGGCGATGGTCAGGTCGGCGTTGGTGAAGCCGGTCACCGCCTCGCTGAAGGTGATGGTCACCAGCGACGTTTCGCCGGCCACCAGGGTGCTGTCGGCGACCACGATGGTCGCGGTCGGGCGCTGGGTATCGATCGCGTAGTTGTTGGAATCGGTGCTGCCGCTGCCGGCGTT
>NZ_MSCT01000019.1 GCF_001921865.1 Pseudomonas chlororaphis | reverse complement strand
GGGCGCCGACCCAGTCCTCCAGCTCCGCCAGATAGCGTGAAACCACCGGCCGCGAGAGGTCCAGGTGATCGGCGGCGGCCGACTGGCTGCCCAGGTCGACCACAGTGACGAAGACCCGCATTGCTTGAAGACGATCCATGATTTGCCCGCTTTCAGAAACAAACTATGTCCAAGCATCGCATTTTTTGTAATGAGTGCGGCAACTAAGCTTCTGCTCACCTTCACTGAGCCATGGCCACCTAGGGCCTACAGACACCGGAGCTGCACATGATCGGATTCACCTCACTCAAGCGCCTGTTGCTGGCCACCGCCACCCTGGGTTTCGCCGCCCACGCCGCAGCCGCCCAGCCAGCCCTGAAACTGGACGTGTACAACCCGGGCGCCGCGGCGATCTTCCCGGTGACCTCGGTACTGGTCAGCGGCAAACAGGACGCGATCCTGGTGGACGCACAGTTCGGCAAATCCCAGGCCCAGCAACTGGTGGAAAAGATCCGCGCCAGCGGCAAGCGCCTGACCACTATCTATATCAGCCACGGTGACCCGGACTACTACTTCGGCCTGGACACCCTGACCCAGGCGTTCCCCAAGGCCAAGGTCGTGGCATCGCAGCCGACCGTCGAGCACATCAAGGCCACGGTCGAAGGCAAAGTCGCGTTCTGGGGCCCGAAAATGGGCGCCGACGTGCCGGCCAAGACCATCGTGCCGGACGTGCTCAAGGGCGACAGCCTGACCCTGGAAGGGCAGAAGCTGGACATCATCGGCCTGGACGGCAAGCAGCCTGATCGCACCTTCGTTTGGATTCCGTCGATCAAGGCAGTCGTCGGTGGCGTGGTGGTAGCGGAAAACATTCATGTATGGATGGCCGACACCCAGACCGCGCAATCCCACAAGGACTGGCTGACCACCCTGGACACCATCGCCGCGCTGAAACCCAAGACCGTGGTGCCGGGCCATTACCTGGGCGAAAGCGCCCGCTCCCTGGCCGCCGTGCATTTCACTGCCGATTACATCAAGGCCTTCGATGAAGAAACCGCCAAGGCCAAGGACTCCGCGGAACTGATCGCCGCGATGAAAAAACGCTACCCGGACCTGGGCGAGGAAAGCTCCCTGGAGTTGAGCGCCAAGGTCGCCAAGGGCGAGATGAAGTGGTGATTCGACTGCCCCCGCGCCTGGCGCGGGGGCTCCCCCTGCAAGGCTTTGTGTCACTTACCGAAACTGGAGAACTGTCATGAGCAAGATTGCAATCATTGGCGCCACCGGACGTGCCGGTAGCCAACTGCTGGAAGAAGCCCTGCGTCGCGGCCATAGCGTGACCGCGATTGCCCGCAACCCGGCGAAAATCGGCAACCGTGCCGGTGTGACCAGCAAGGCGGTCGACGTGCTGGACGGCGCGGCGTTGCAGGCGGCGGTCGCCGGTCACGATGCGGTGATCAGCGCGGCGCACTTTTCCACCATCCCGGCCAAGGCGGTGATCGACCCGGTGAAGCGTGCCGGGGTCAAGCGCCTGCTGGTGGTGGGCGGCGCCGGTTCGCTGCTGTTGCCCGACGGCAGCCGGGTGATCGACGCGCCGGGTTTTCCGGACGAGTACAAACCTGAGGCCAGCGCTGGCAGTCTGTTCCTCGATGCGTTGCGTCAGGAGCAGGACCTGGACTGGACCTTCCTGTCGCCGTCGGCGGAGTTCGTCGAAGGCGAGCGCCGCGGCACCTTCCGCCTGGGCCAGGACCATCTGCTGGTGAGTGCCGAAGGCAAGAGCTGGATCACCTTCGCCGACTACGCCATCGCCCTGATCGACGAACTGGAATCGCCGAAACATTCCCGCCAGCGTTTCACCGTCGGTTACTGATCCACCTGTAGCCGCTGCCGCAGGCTGCGTACGACCGCGAAGCGGGCGCCGTTCTTGAGATCGCCGGAGGTCCTGCGGACCTTGCGCAGCCTTCGGCAGCGGCTACAAAGGGCGTGTCTGGGCCTGTTCCACCAGCCAGTCCAGCAATGCCTGCAAGGGCGGTGAAGGCGGCGAGCCTTCGGGGTGGACCAGGTAGTAGCCCAGCCCGGTTCGCACCTTCAAGTCAAATGGCGTGACCAGCCGCCCGGCGCTCAGGTCTTCGCCAATCAATGCCCAGTCGCCGAGCGCCACGCCCGCCCCCTGGGAGGCGACCGACATCGCCAGGTCCAGGGTCTCGAAATGCTGGCCCTTGCCGATGGTGTTCAACACGGTTCCCGAGGCCTTCAGCCAGGTCGTCCAGTCATGCGTATCGAGGGTCGGATGCAGCAGCATGTGGTGCTGCAGGTCTGACGGATGCTTGAGCGCTATCGGCCCCTCCAGCAAAGCCCGCGAGCACACCGGCGTCAGTTGTTCGTCGAACAGGTGATAGGCGCCGAGGGTGGAGGGCGGCGGGGCGCCGTAGATCACCGCGGCATCGAACTGCTCCCGGCCGAAATCCACCCCGTGTTGCACCGTGGTCGTCAGGCGCACCGGTACGTCCGGACGTTCTTTCTGCCATTGCAGCAGGCGCGGCAACAACCAGCGCATCACACAGGTGGACGCCTTGAGTTGCAGGGTGTCGCGGGTCATGCCGACCTGTTCCACCGCCGCGCTGATCAGCCCGAATACCTGTTCCACCCGTGGCAGCCATTCCCGTCCCTCGGCGGTCAGGCTCAGGCCGCGCGCCTGGCGCTGGAACAGCGCATAGCCCAGATGGCTTTCCAGCCCGGCGATCTGCCGGCTCACCGCGCCTTGGGTAATGTGCAGCTGCTCGGCCGCGCGGGTGAAGTTGCAGCACTGCGCGGTGATCAGAAAAGTATGCAAAGCGGGCAAGGGCGGGAGGCGTTTCATGGGGAGCCAAGGCATGACGTGAGGACATGGCTAGTATGACTTTTTATCCATTGTTCCCGCTACACGCGGCCCGTTCCAATGACGCCTTCCCCGTGCCTGGCCACACACCGGCCGTCCGGGCATACCGTCTCAAGCGAACAAGAAGGGCAAGACATGGCGACGTGCGGCGAAGTACTGGTCAAGTTACTCGAAGGTTATGGGGTCGAGCAGGTGTTCGGCATTCCGGGGGTGCACACCGTCGAGTTGTATCGCGGGCTGGCCCGTTCGAGCATCGAGCACGTCACGCCGCGGCATGAGCAAGGTGCCGGCTTCATGGCCGACGGTTATGCCCGCACCAGCGGCAAGCCGGGGGTGTGTTTCATCATCACCGGCCCGGGCATGACCAACATCACCACCGCCATGGGCCAGGCCTACGCCGACTCGATTCCGATGCTGGTGATCTCCAGCGTGCAGTCGCGCAGCCAGCTTGGCGGCGGGCGCGGCAAGCTGCATGAGTTGCCGAACCAGAGCGCGCTGGTGGGCGGCGTGGCGGCGTTCTCCCATACCCTGATGTCCGCGGCCGAACTGCCGGTGGTGCTGGCCCGCGCCTTTGCCCTGTTCCAGGCCGGCCGGCCGCGCCCGGTGCACATTGAAATCCCCCTCGATGTCCTGGTGGAAGAGGCCGACGAACTGCTCGCCAGCGAGCCGGTAAACGTCGCCCGCGCCGGCGCCGCGCCCGCCGCGATCACGCGGATGAGCCAATGGCTGGCCGGTGCCCGGCGTCCGCTGATTCTTGCCGGCGGCGGTGCGATCGAGGCCGCGGCGTCCCTGACCCGTCTCGCCGAACTGCTGCAAGCGCCTGTGGCCCTGACCATCAACGCCAAGGGCATGCTGCCCTCCCGGCATCCGCTGCTGATCGGTTCGACCCAGTCACTGGTGGCGACCCGCGCCCTAGTGGCCGAGGCCGACGTGGTCCTGGCCATCGGCACCGAGCTGGCGGAAACCGACTACGACGTGACTTTCGCTGGCGGCTTCGAGATCCCCGGCACCTTGCTGCGCATTGACATCGACCCCGACCAGACCGTGCGCAACTATCCGCCGAAAGTAGCGCTGGTGGCCGACGCCCACAGCGCCACCGAAGCCTTGCTCGCCGAGCTGGCCAAACAGCCGCTGGCCGCGCGCGACACGACCTGGGGCGCGACCCGGGCCGGTGCCTTGCGCAGCGTGCTGGACAGCCAGTGGGATGCGCCGACCCGGGCGCAGACGCTGTTCCTGGAAACGGTGGTGGACGAGCTGCCGGAGATCGTCATCGTCGGCGATTCCACGCAGCCGGTGTACAGCGGCAACTTGACCTTCAACCCCGAGCGTCCGCGCCGCTGGTTCAATGCCTCGACCGGCTACGGCACCCTGGGTTATGCCTTGCCGGCGGCGATCGGCGCCTGGTTGGGCGGTGCTTCCGAGCGCAATGCCCGGCGGCCGGTGGCGTGCCTGATCGGCGACGGCGGCCTGCAATTCACCTTGCCGGAGCTGGCCAGCGCGGTGGAAGCGCGCACGCCGGTCATCGTGTTGCTGTGGAATAACCAGGGCTACGAGGAGATCAAGAAGTACATGGTCAACCGCGCCATCGAGCCGGTGGGCGTGGACATCTACACGCCGGACTTCATTGGCGTGGCCAGGGCCCTGGGCTGCGCCGCCGAGGCCATCGACAGCGTCGACGGATTGCGCCAGGCGCTGCGCGCGGCCAGCGATCGCCAGGGCCCGACCCTGATCGAGATCGACCAGGCCCGCTGGATGCAGGCGGTGCAGGCATGAGCCAGGCAACCTTGATCAACGGTTTGTACATCGACGGCCTGTGGCGTGCCGGCACTGAGTTGCTGCCAGTGACCAACCCCTCGACCGAAGAACCGCTGGCGCTGGTCAGCGGTGGCGACCGGCGCAGTGTCGAGCAGGCGGTGAGCGCCGCCCAGGCCGGGCTTGCCCAGTGGTCCGCCAGCAGCGGCGCCGAACGTGGCGCGGTGCTGCGGCGGATCGCCGCCGGGGTCGCCGAGCGCCGCGAGCGCCTGATGCACTTGCAGTCGAGCAACAACGGCAAGCCGCAATTCGAGGCGGCCATCGATCTCGACGACGTGATCGCCACCTTCGAGTACTACGCCGGCCTGGCCGAAGGCCTGGACGCCGCGCAGGATCGCGACGTGCCGTTGCCCTGCGACGACTTCAGCGCCCGCGTGCGCCGCGAGCCCTGTGGCGTGGTCGGCCTGATCGTGCCGTGGAACTTCCCGATGGTCACCACCGCCTGGAAGCTCGCGCCGGCCCTGGCCGCCGGTTGCAGCGTGGTGCTCAAACCCTCGGAAGTCACGCCGCTGCCCGAGCTGGAACTGGCCGCGATCATTGCCGCAAGCGGCTTGCCCAAGGGAGTGTTCAACCTGGTCTGCGGCACCGGGCTGGCGGTGGGCGCGCCGCTGGCGGCCGATCCGCGGGTGGCGAAGATTTCCTTTACCGGCAGCAATGCGGTCGGGGTCCAGGTCATGCAGCGCGCGGCGGAAACCGTCAAGGGCGTGAGCCTGGAGCTGGGCGGCAAGTCGTCGCTGCTGGTGCTGGCCGATGCCGATCTCGAGTTGGCGGTCGAACTGGCCTGCGGCGGCGGTTTCTTCAACGCCGGGCAGATGTGCTCGGCCACCAGCCGGGTGCTGGTCGCCGACGAACTGGCGGACGAGTTTCTCCTGCGCCTCAAGGCGCGGGCCGAGGCCATTCGCGTGGCTGATCCCTTCGACCCGGAGGTGGAGATGGGCGCGCTGGTCAACCAGGCGCAATACCAGCGGGTGCTGGGCCATATCGATCGTGGCCTGAGCGTCGGCGCGCGGTTGGTATGCGGCGGCGAACGCCCGGCGGATCGCCCGCGGGGCTTTTTCCTGCGGCCAACGGTCTTCACCGAAGTGCCCCTGGACAGTGCACTGTGGCGCGAGGAGATCTTTGGTCCGGTGCTCTGCGTGCGCAGTTTCGCCAGCGAGGACGAAGCCATCGCTTTGGCCAATGACAGTGACTTCGGCCTGGTGGCCAGTGTGGTCGGCGGCGATGTGCAGAACGCCGAACGGGTCGCCAACGCCTTGCAGGCTGGGCTCGTGTGGATCAACGCGCCGCAGGTGATCTTCCCGCAGACCGCCTGGGGCGGCTTCAAGCAGAGCAGCATCGGTCGCGAGCTGGGCCCTTGGGGGTTGCAGGCGTTCCAGGAGATCAAGCACGTGATCCGCGCCCGTTGAAATCACTTCAACCTTGTAGGCGCGAGCAAGCTCGCTCCTACAGGTAATGGGAGTGGGTCAGACGGTCAGGCGCAGGCGCGCCATGTCGCGCAGTGGCGGGGCGCCGAACAGCCGGCTGTATTCGCGGCTGAACTGCGACGGGCTTTCATAGCCGACCCGATACCCGGCCGCGGACGCTTCCAGCCCTTCGGCCAGCATCAGCCGCCGGGCTTCCTGCAAGCGCAGTTGCTTCTGGTATTGCAGGGGGCTCATGGCGGTCATGGCCTTGAAACGGTGATGCAGGGTGGACACGCTAAGGTTCACTTCGCGGGCCAGGTCGTCGATGCGCAAGGGTTGTTCGTAGTTGCCGTTCAGCCATTTGATGGCCTGGCTGACGCGATGGCTCTGGCTGTTGGCGATGGCGATTTCATACAGCCGGTGCCCCTGGGGGCTGCGCAACAACCGGTAGAGAATTTCCCGACGGATCAACGGCGCGAGCATGGCGATGTCCTTGGGCGTATCGAGTAATCGGGTCAGGCGCAGGACCGCATCGAGCATCGGCGTATCGAGGCGTTCCACATACAGGCCGCGTCCGGTCGGGCGGTTCGGTACGCCCAGCGGGCCGGCATCGGCGATCAGGGCACTGATTTCCGCCGGGTCGATGTCCAGGCGCAGGGCGAGGATCGGTTCCTCGGAAGAAACATTGACCACGCGTCCGCTCAGGGGCATGGACACCGAGACCACCAGGTAGTTGAGCGGGTCGTAGTTGAACTGCTCGTCGCACAGGCGCACTTCCTTGCGTCCCTGGGCCATGATGCACAGCGCCGGCTGGGCCAGCACCGGGGCGAAATCGTGGGAGCGGCTGTGGCGCGAGACGAACAGCGCCTGGATCGCCGTGGCGTAGCTACCGTCTTCGTCTGTGTTGCGACGAATGATCCCGGCCAGCTCCGCCCGCTGTTTTTCCATTTCCGCATCCAGGGGCGGCTGCTGGGTTTCAAGCGATGACATGGAGGCTCCTCCGGGACGATGACAATGGCCACAGCTTAAATTTGTGCAAGCGCCAGGGGTAGGCGAATCCTGCGTGAATCTTGCCTGATTCTGCCGCGCGCGTGCGCGTGAACCGCGTCAAGTCGCCGGCGCTGGCTGTCACTTGCTTGAAACAACGTTGTGGGTTTTTCCGGCCGCCGGGGCCGGGCTCGGCGGCATCGGGCAAGGCTCGCAGGATTGTGCAAAACACCGGCAGGAATCGACTAACGGCGGTTACGCCGGGCGCTTAACCTTTGATCCTGTCGCAGCCCGTCCCAAGGCTGCCTCGCTACTATCCAGGGAGAGTCGCACATGTCCACGCAAATTCCTGTCAGCCATATGGCTTTTGTTCGCGCCCGCGCCGGTCGCTCAACGGAGTTGGGTGCACGCTTGAGCAGCCTGATCGAACCGTCCCGCCAGGCCACCGGTTGCCTGCAGTTCGCCTTGCAGCGTTCGCAGTGCGATGCAGACTTGTGGCTGGTGTCCGGGTTCTGGAGCAACCAACAGGCAATGACCGATTATTTCTGTTCGCCGGTCCTGGCGATCTTCGCCGAGCTGGTCCAGGACCTGGTGGTCAATAGCCTGGACTTCCATACCTTCTGTGATGTTTCGGCCGCCCAGGCCGAAGGCGAATACGCGCAATTGAACCGGGCGCCGCTGCACCAGCTGGCCAGTTGAGGGTTTAGAATGGCCGACCTTCCATTGGCCAGGATCAGCAACATGGCACGTAAAGAGTTTGCAGCATACGAAGCGGTTTCCGCCGTGGTTCCAGGCGAAGGGGGCTACAGCGCCGCCATCGCGGTCAAGGCCCTGGGTGGTTCAGGGGCGCCGCGCTTTCACAAGGTTCTGCACGACCAGACATTCAAGACTGCCCACGCCGCCGACCAGGCTGCCGAGCAAAAGCTTGCGCAATTGATCGACGTGAGCGAGGACGGCGAACTGGCCTGGGAAACGGCCTGACCCGCGACCCTGTCCGTTCTGTAACGCTACCTGACCGCCCCTGGGCGGAACATCTTGAACAAGGCCTCTGGCCCCAGCTGGAAATAATCCGCCGGCCCGCCGCCGCGCAGAATCGGTTCTGCCGCGGCGGTGTCGTAGATCCCGTCCTTGAGCAACCATTTGGCGATATGCACGGCGACCACCTCGCCAAGGATCAGCCAACTGGGCACCGGTTCCTGGTCCGCGCGTTGCAGCTGAATGATCTGCGTGACCTTGCACTCGAAGGACACCGGGCTCTCGGCGACCCGCGGCACGGCGATGACTTTCGAGGCCACGGGCGTCAGCCCGGCCAGCTCGAACTCGTCGACCTCGGCGGGCACCGCCGCGCAGCTCTGGTTCATCTGCTCGGCCAACGGGCGGGTGGCGAGGTTCCAGGCGAACTCCCCGGTCTGCTCGATGTTGTTCAGGCTGTCTTTGCGCCCGACGCTGGAGAAACCGATGATCGGCGGGATGTAGTTGAAGGCGTTGAAGAAACTGTAGGGCGCGAGGTTCAGGCGGCCTTGCAGGTCCTGTGAGGAAATCCAGCCGATCGGCCGCGGACCGACGATCGCGTTGAACGGGTCGTGGGGCAGGCCGTGGCCCTGGGCAGGTTCGTAGTAATGAATGTCTTCGGACATGACAGGCTCTTGCGTGGACCAAAAAGGAAAGGCCGCCATAGTGCAAGCCCTTGAACGTGAATGCCAGCGCCAAGGGGCCGGTTTGCCTCGGGCCAGAAACAACTAAGCCCGGCCGAAGCCGGGCTGTGGAAGACGCCAGGGGTTAACCGATGGCTTCGGCGGTACCGGTTTTATCGAAACCGTCGGCAGCGATGGCGCCAGCAGTCCCGGTGTGGTCGAAACCGTCGGCGGCGATTGCAGCGGCGGTGCCAGTGCGGTCGAAGCCATCGGCGGCGACTGCGGCAGCGGTACCCGTGTGGTCAAAACCGTCGGAAGCCAGGCTGGCGCTGGCCGAGCTGCCCGAGGTGAAGGCGGCCGAGCCGGTGCGGTCATAACCGTCGGCGGCAAAGGTGTTGGCGGCCAGTACGGAAAGGGTCAGGGCGAGGATCAGTTTGCTGTTCATGGTGGTCACTCCAGGTTCGTTTGCGTGTTGTGCAGTGGGTATGGAAGCGATACTACGCCAGTTAATTTGATTAAAAAGCGCAAATAAATGCTTAAAAATATCGATTTAATCGATGTTGTTGGCACCAGAAACCACTGCATGCAAGCCTCGTTGCGCTGCTGCCGTGGGCGACGCGTCGTCACCGATTTCGATGGCTGCAGAATGTCGGGCGAGCATTAATCGATCATTAACCTGATCGCACCGTTGAAAAAAACACGATCAACGGTTTTTTCATTCGCCACTTACCTATTTTTCACTGCCTGCCCTTCAGCCTTCGCTGCGACTAGAAGTCCAAGACGGACCGTCTTCAATCGAGCTCTGGAGCACTGCAGCAAATGAATAAACTCCCTCAGATCACCCTGGCGTTCTGGGTCATGAAAATCTGCGCGACGACCCTGGGGGAAACCGCCGGTGACTTGCTGTCGATGACCCTGAATGTCGGGTACGCCGTCAGTTCCATGATCCTGATCAGCGTGTTCCTGGTGACCCTGGTCACCCAGCTGTTTTCCAAGACCTACAACCCGGTGCTGTACTGGATCGTGATTCTTTCCACCAGCACGGCCGGTACCACCATGTCGGACTTCATGGACCGTACCCTGGGCCTGGGTTATGCCACCGGCTCGATGATCCTGATTGCGATCCTGCTGGCGATCTTCGCGGTCTGGCGCCTGAGCGGCGACTCGCTCAACGTCAACCGGATCCAGACCTTGCGCGGCGAGATGTTCTATTGGATGGCGATCCTGTTTTCCAACACCCTGGGCACGGCGCTCGGCGATTACCTGGCGGACGATTCGGGCCTGGGGTTTGCCGGCGGCGCGTTGTTGATCGGCTCGACCATTGCCCTGGTCGTCGCGCTCAAGTACTGCACCCGGATCTCCTCGGTGCTGCTGTTCTGGATCGCCTTCGTGCTGACCCGGCCGTTCGGCGCGACCCTGGGCGACTTCCTGACCAAGCCTCTGGAAAAGGGCGGCCTGGACTTCGGCACCATCGGTTCGTCGGCGGTCCTGGCGGGGATTCTGCTGGTGATGATTGCCGGGGCGGCGTACTACAAGCAGCGCGGCGATCGGCAAGTGGCGGCGGAGTTGGGTTGATTATCTGAACGCCGCGTTGCGGCTATCGCGAGCACGCTCGCACCTACAGATGAGACGTAAACCCTGTAGGAGCGAGCGTGCTCACGATGGGATTTACCTGACACCACAGCGCCAGGGCCTTGCACCCTGGCGCTTTTTTGGGGGGTGTCAGTCAGTCTCGATCCGCGAGTGTTTGCGTGTGTCTTTCATGGTGATGTAGACCAGCAAGGACACGGCGATACAGGCGGTGACGTACCAGTAGTAACCGGTTTCCATGCCGATGCTCTTGAACCACAGGGCGATGTATTCGGCGGTGCCGCCGAAGATCGACACGGTCAGCGCATAAGGCAGGCCCACGCCCAGGGCGCGGATCTCGGTGGGGAACAGCTCGGCCTTGACCACCGCGTTGATCGAGGTATAGCCGCTGACAATGATCAGCGCCGCCATGATCAGGAAGAACGCGCCCCACCAGCTCTGGACGGTGTGCAGGGTGGTGAGGATCGGCACAGTGAAAATCGTACCGAGGATACCGAAGGCGATCAGGATCGGGCGTCGGCCGATCTTGTCCGACAGCGCGCCGACCACCGGTTGCAGGCACATGAACAGGAACAGTGTCGCCGCGGAAATAGTGGTGGAGTCGGAGATGCTCATGCCGACGGTGTTCACCAGGTATTTCTGCATGTAGGTGGTGTAGGTGTAGAAGGCCAGGGTGCCGCCCATGGTCAGGCCGACCACGGTCATCAACTCCTTCGGATGGCGCAGCAGGGTACGCATCAGGCTTTCTTTCGGCTTTTCCTTCTTCTTGGTGAAGGACTCGGTTTCTTCCATGCCGCGTCGCAGGTACAGCGCCACGACCGCGCACAGCGCGCCGATGCCGAACGGAATCCGCCAGCCCCAGGATTGCAGTTCTTCGGTGGTCAGCACGTTCTGCAAGACGATCAGCACCGCCAGGGCGATGAGCTGGCCGGAGATCAGGGTCACGTACTGGAAGCTGGAGAAGAAGCCGCGACGTTCCTTGGTCGCCATCTCGCTCAGGTAAGTGGCCGAGGTGCCGTATTCGCCGCCCACCGACAGGCCCTGCATCAGGCGCGCGAGCACCAGCAGGATCGGCGCGCCGACGCCGATGGTTTCATAACCGGGCGTCAGGGCGATGATCAGGGAGCCGAAGCACATCAGCAGCACCGAGGCCATCAACGCGGCCTTGCGGCCCTTGCGGTCGGCGTAGAGCCCCATCAGCCAGCCGCCGATCGGACGCATCAAAAAGCCCACGGCGAAGATCGCGGCGGTGTTCAGAAGTTGTGCGGTGGTGTCGCCCTTGGGGAAGAAGACTTTGGCGAAGTACAGCGAGAAGGCGGCGTAGACGTACCAGTCGTACCACTCGACCATGTTGCCGACCGAACCGCTGAAGATCGATTTCAGGCGGCTGGCGGTGGTCTTTTCCGTGGCAGGCGCGGCTGCCGACCCAAGAGGCAGGGTTTGTGAGTTATCCATGACGGATCCTTCATTTAATTGTTTTTGTGGAGCGCGCCGAAGCGCAGCCTGCCAGGGCTATAGCAGGAGCTGTGCCAGCGGGAAGAGGCCCGGTTTAGAAGGGGCTGGGGATTTTTATGAGCGGAAATCCGCTCATGGGCGAAAGGTGGTGAGCGGAAAATTGCCGATGGCGGTGATGTTGGTGAGAACGTCATCGCGAGCAAGCTCGCTCCTACAGACGCTTGCGGATTCCTGTAGGAGCGAGCTTGCTCGCGATAGGGCCGGCCCGGATAAAACAGCTCCTCCGGTTTCACTCCTCGCCGAGAAACATCTCCCGCGCCAATCCATGGCGCTGCATCTTCTCGTTGAAGGTACGGCGCGGCAGTTGCAGTTCGGCCAGCACCGCCTTGATATCGCCTTTGTGCCGGGTCAGCGCGGCGCGCAGGCATTGCGCCTCGAAGGCTTCCTGTTGTGCCGCCAGGGATTGGCCGGGTTCGATGGTTTCGGGCTCGGGTTCGCCCAGGCCGAGCACCTGGCGTTCGGCGAAGTTGGCCAGTTCGCGTACGTTGCCCGGCCAGTCGTGCCCGAGCAGGCGGCTCAATTGCGCGCCGCCGAGGGGCGCAACGCTGCGGCCCAGGCGCTCGGCGGCGGCCTGGGCGAAATGTTCGTACAGCTGCGCAATGTCTTCGCGCCGCTCGCGCAGCGGCGGCAGGCGCAGTTGCGCGACGTTCAGGCGGTAGGCCAAGTCTTCTCGAAAGCGTCCGGCGCGGGCCTCGTCCAGGAGGTCCGGTTTGGTTGCGGCAACGATCCGCAGATCGACCTGGATGCTCTGGTTGGAGCCCAGGCGTTCGAGTTTCTGCTCCTGCAACAC
Organism: Pseudomonas chlororaphis; assembly: GCF_001921865.1. Taxonomy (GTDB): domain Bacteria; phylum Pseudomonadota; class Gammaproteobacteria; order Pseudomonadales; family Pseudomonadaceae; genus Aquipseudomonas; species Aquipseudomonas chlororaphis_D. The sequence continues at coordinate 585,090 of NZ_MSCT01000019.1, read as the reverse complement.
GCGCAGCAGCTTGACCTGCTGGGCCAGCGGCATGCTTTCGATCTCATCGAGAAACAGGGTGCCGCCGTCGGCGTATTCCAGCTTGCCGACGCGCTTGCCCTGGGCGCCGGTGAAGGCGCCGCTTTCATGACCGAACAGCTCGGCCTCGAACAGTTGCTCGGGGATCGCCGCGCAGTTCAGGGCGACAAAGGGCTTGTCGGCGCGCGGCCCGAAGTCGTGCAGGCAGCGGGCGACCAGTTCCTTGCCGCTGCCGGTTTCGCCGCGGATCAGTACATTGACCGGCAGCGCCGCGAGGTCGACCACCTGGCGCCGCAGGGTCTGCAAGGCCCGGGACACGCCCAACAGGGTGGAGTCGATTTTCTCCCGGGTATCGGCCTGCTCGTGCAGGCGCCGGTTCTCCAGGACCAGGCCGCGTTTGTCGAGGGCCCGGCGCAGGCTGCTCAGCAGGGTTTCCGGGCTGAAGGGTTTTTCCAGGAAGTCGTAGGCACCGTCGCGCATCGCTTCGACCGCCATCGGCACATCGCCGTGGCCGGTCAGCAGGATCACCGGCAGGTCGGCATCGCGTTGCTGCACCTCTTTGAGCAGTTCCAGGCCGCTCATGCTGGGCATGCGCACATCGCTGAGGAGCACCCCGGGGAAGTCCCTGGGCAGCCGGGCCAGGCAATCCTCGGCGCGGCTGAACAGCTGCACCTCGAAGCCCGACAGGCTCAGCCATTGTTCGACGGCGCTGCGAATGCTGGCTTCGTCGTCCACCAGCATCACCGAATTCAGCATGGGATATGGGCCTCCAGGTCGATGGGCAGGCTCAGGGTGAAAATCGCCCCCTGGTCCTGGTTGCCGGCGCTCAGGCGTCCGCCGAGCTCGTGGACGATAGCGTAGGACACGGCTAGGCCCAGGCCCAGGCCGTCGCCCACCGGCTTGGTGGTGAAGAACGGATCGAAGACGTTCGGCAGATGCGCTTCGGCGATGCCGCCGCCGCTGTCGATGACGCTCAGGCTCCACAGCTGCTGATCGGCTTCGAGGCGGATCTGCAGTTGCTTGAGAGGTTTGTCGCGCATGGCGTCCAGGGCGTTGCGCAGCAGGTTGATCAGCACCTGCTCCAGGCGTATGGCGTCGCCGCGTACCCAGGCCGGGCGCGTCAGTTGCAGGCGCGTGTCGATCTGTTCGTCGCGCAGCCGGGTATCCAGCAGTTGCAGCGCCTGGTCGACCACGGCCGCCAGGTCCAGGCGCTCGCGCAGGCCGCTGGGGCTCTTGCGGGCGAAGGTTTTCAGATGGCCGGTGAGGCTGGCCATGCGCGTCAGCATGTCGTCCAGCGGTTTCAGGGCCCGGTAGGCCTCGTCGACCCGGCCGTGGTCAAGCAGCAGGCGCAGGGTGGCCAGCTGCATGCGCTGGGTGGTCAGGGGCTGGTTGATTTCGTGGGCCAGCGCCGCCGACATCTGCCCCAGCGCGGCCAGCTTGGCCGACTGCACCAGGCCGTCCTGGGCGGTGCGCAGGTCGCGGGTGCGCTCCTCGACCAGGCGTTCGAGTTCTTCGCGGCTGCGTTGGCGCAACCTGGCCAGGCGCCAGCGCTGGCTGAGGAACAGCAGCAGGAACACCAGGGTCAGCCAGGCGCCGGCCGCGGCCAGCCCGGCATTGCGCCGGTCCTCGAAGGCAATCTGCGGGCGGCGCAGCAAATGCAGGGTCCAGCCTTCGGCGGCCAGGGGCAGGGATTCCCACAGGTAGTCGACGCTGCCGTCCGGCCCTTCGACCCGGGTCAGCGAACTGTTGTCGTCAAAGCGCCGCAGCGGGCGATGCTCGAGCGGGGTCAGCAGCTGCTTGTCGTATTGCCGGGTGGCCTTGAGTTCGGCGCGGTCGCTGTCCGACAGCGGACGTAACTGGCGATAGCGCCAACCGGGCTGGTTGGCAATGAATATGATGCCGCGGGCATCGCTGACCAGCAGGGTGTCGCTGCCCTGGCTCCATTCGCGTTCCAGTTCGGGAAATTCCAGTTTCACCACCATGGCGCCGAGGAACTGTTCCTGTTCGTCCTTGACCGCGCTGGAAAGGAAATAGCCGGGGATGCCGCTGGTGACGCCCACGGCATAGAAGCGTCCGCTGCCCTGGCTGCGGGTCTGGCTGAAGTAGGGGCGGAAACCATAGTTGTGGCCGACGTAGCTGTTGGGCAGGCGCCAGTTGCTGGCGGCCACGGCGAGCCCGGTGTGGTCCAGCAGCTCCAGGGTGGAGGAGCGGGCGGCGCCGTTGATCTGTTCCAGCTTGCGGTTCAGGGCGTCCTGCTGCTCCGCGCCGACCGGGCCCTTGAGCGCCGAGCGCAGTTCCGGGTCCAGCGCCAGCACGGCGGGCAGGGCACGATAGCGTTCGATCAGGGTGTGCAGGGAATTGGCATAGAGCGCCAGTTGCTGATTGGCGCGGGCGATGTCATCCACCAAGGCTTGGCGTTCAGCATGACGTGTGGCCAAGGCGGCCGCGAGTATAGCCCCCGTAATGATCAACAGTGAGTAGAGGGTCAGGCGTACAAATCGGAAATTGATAAGCATGCTAGGCAGACTGGATTTTTGAGGTCTGCACGATAGCATGAGGATGTCGCTTTTAAGTCTCAGCGCATGGAATTCTCGTTCAAGAGTTAGATCTTTTTAACATCGTATGAAAGCAACTTTGCGTCACTCCTAGGGATGGCGTGCTTAATGTCTTTGATGCGAATTAAAATGGCCTCCTCTCCACTCCATAAAATCCATGGGTGGTCCAGTGCACAGAGCTTTGGTTTTTCGTTCAGTATCTTTAAAGACGGCTCGTCTTTGAAAAATATACAGAGGTCACCGCTGATCAGTAGTTGGTTGGCCCTGAAACTACCAAGGCCAAGCTGGTGCATGACGCCTTTTGGAATCATCGCCCAGCTTTGGGTGCCGCCAAATATAACGCACATCAGTACCAGTCCGAGGACTAATGTTTCTTGTATGTTGAGTGTGCCTATTGAAGACGAAAATGTGTTGAAAAGCAGGATTGCCAGCACGCCTCCAAAAAGATAGATCGTAGCGAGAGAATTTTTGTTTTCTGGGTCTTTTATATCTTCTACACCATGTTTGGCGATATAGATGAGTATGGCGAAGCAAACGAGCATGACAATAGTATTGATTGCCGCTGCTTGCAGGTTTTTCCACAGGGCATCAACATTCACAGCCAGCCAGGTCACCCAGATCAGGATCAAGGAAATTAACCCTATGACCAGGTATTGGTGCAGATCTGTATCGAGTAGCAGGCATGGGCCCAGGGTAATCAAGCCTGACAATGGGATGGTCTGACGGCTGAGCAGATAGCAGAAGGCTTTCTTTTTTTCGATCAGGATTCCTTGGAGGAACTCTTTCCATATCAAGGTTGGAAGGATGAATAATCCTAATAAGCAAAGTGTGAAACCAAGTCCAATGAAAATTGCAGAAAACACCAATATTGTGGAGTCTGTTATAGAAAGCTTTGGTGTGTAGTTGATGTGAGTGAAGTAAAGAAAGAAGAGCATGACGGCCATGGTCGTGGCGATTGCATAGTAGGTTTTTCGTTTTTCTTCGGAAAATATCGTCTTGAAGTGCTCTTCAAAACTTTTAGGGTTATTTGGCTTTACGGGACACAGCATTGCAAGACTCCAATTCGCAGGTTTGACCCCAGAATTTTAATTGGCTCAAGCGATGTGCCTGGTGCAGAGCAATAACTACTTGCTATCTCTCTGAACGTTCATCCTTGAACGAGCAAGCCCGACTGAAGTCGGGCTTGGTATTAACGCTGACGGGGCTTACTGCACTTCTACCGCCAGGCTTTCACTGATCTTCTTCTGCCAGATGGCTGGACCGGTGATGTGCACCGACTCGCCTTTGCTGTCGACCGCGACAGTGACCGGCATGTCTTTGACTTCGAACTCGTAGATCGCTTCCATGCCCAGTTCGGCGAAGGCCAGGACCTTGGACTTCTTGATCGCCTGGGCCACCAGGTAGGCGGCGCCGCCGACGGCCATCAGGTACACGGCCTTGCTGTCCTTGATCGCCTCGATCGCGGTCGGGCCGCGCTCGGACTTGCCGATCATGCCCAAGAGGCCGGTCTGCTCGAGGATCTGCCGGGTGAACTTGTCCATGCGCGTAGCGGTGGTCGGGCCGGCCGGGCCTACCACTTCGTCACCGACCGGATCGACCGGGCCGACGTAGTAGATGAAGCGACCCTTGAGGTCCACCGGCAGGGTTTCGCCCTTGTTCAGCATCTCGACCATGCGCTTGTGCGCGGCATCGCGGCCGGTGAGCATCTTGCCGTTGAGCAGGACGGTTTCGCCCGGCTTCCAGCTCTGCACTTCTTCCGGGGTCAGGGTGTCGAGGTTGACGCGACGGGCCGACGGGCCGGCTTCCCAGACGATTTCCGGGTAGGCGTCCAGCGGCGGCGCTTCCAGGGCGGCAGGGCCCGAGCCGTCGAGCACGAAGTGCGCGTGGCGGGTGGCGGCGCAGTTCGGGATCATGCACACCGGCAGGGAGGCGGCGTGGGTCGGGTAGTCCATGATCTTCACGTCGAGCACGGTGGTCAGGCCGCCCAGGCCCTGGGCGCCGATGCCCAGCTGGTTGACCTTGTCGAACAGCTCCAGGCGCATTTCTTCGATGCGGTTCTGTGGGCCGCGGGCCTTCAGCTCGTGAATGTCGATGGACTCCATCAACACTTCCTTGGCCATCACCGCGGCCTTCTCGGCGGTACCGCCGATGCCGATGCCGAGCATGCCCGGCGGGCACCAGCCGGCGCCCATGGTCGGAACGGTCTTGAGCACCCAGTCGACGATCGAGTCGGACGGGTTGAGCATGGCCATCTTCGACTTGTTCTCGGAGCCGCCGCCCTTGGCCGCCACGTCCACTTCCACGGTGTTGCCCGGGACGATGGAGTAGTGGATGACCGCCGGGGTGTTGTCCTTGGTGTTCTTGCGCGCACCCGCCGGGTCGGCGAGGATCGAGGCCCGCAGGACGTTTTCCGGCAGGTTGTAAGCGCGACGCACGCCTTCGTTGATCATGTCGTCCAGGCCCATGGTCGCGCCGTCCCAGCGCACGTCCATGCCCACGCGTACGAATACGGTGACGATACCGGTGTCCTGGCAGATCGGGCGGTGGCCGGTGGCGCACATGCGCGAGTTGATCAGGATCTGCGCCATGGAGTCACGGGCCGCTGGCGATTCTTCGCGCAGGTAGGCTTCGTGCATCGCCTGGATGAAGTCCACGGGGTGGTAATAGGAAATGAATTGCAGGGCGTCGGCAACGCTCTGAATCAGGTCGTCTTGCTTGATCACGGTCATGAGTCGCGCTCCTCTAAAAGACGGGAACATTTAATAAGGTGCTTGCAGCTTGGGTGCATCGGTCGGTTGCAAGCACCTTCAAGGCACGCCGGACACACTGGCGCGACGCTAAAAAGGCGCGGCAGTATACCGCGCCTTGCCGCAGGGCACACGCGCCGGCAGTCAAACCAAAGTCGCATGCCCGAAACGCCAGGCGGGCGATGCCTGGGGTCGGGCGGGCGCAAAATGGGATAGTTATTTTTTGGCGACACCACTAAAGTGGCAAGTGGCCTGTAGGGTAGGAAACTCTTTAAAGCCCCCTTTCGCATGGTGAGTCAACGATTGACCCATAACGCTATCCAGAGTCTTTTACTCAAGCGCTTCGTCCTTGCGGCAGGTACCTATGGACTGGCGTTGCTGCTGCTCTGGCTGACCCTTTTGTGCGGCTACTATTCGGCCTCGGTGCGTTCGGCGCTGATCGATACCGGCTTGGTGGCACTCAGCCAGGCGGTGTTGCTCTGGCTGTTCCTGTCCGGGCGCAACCTGCGCTTTCGCGATCCGAGCCTGACCGAGATCCAGATCCTGCTGGGCATCGGTTGGCAGACCTGGCTGCTGGCCCATCTCGATGCGGCGCGTGGCACCTTTCTGGTGTTTTACCTGCTGACGCTGCTGTTCGGCCTGTTCCATCTTTCGCGCAGGGCCTTCGTGCGCTGCGCGTTATGCGTCTTCGTCGGCTTTGCCGGGCTCACCCTGTGGGACGGCTACCACTTCCAGCTGGCCGACCCGAAGCTTGCGGCCTTGCAGGTGGGCGTGCTGTTCGTGGTGCTGGCCTGGCTGTGCCTGTATGCCAGCTACGTGCAGGCTTCCCGGCAGCGCATGCGGCAACGGCGCTTTGCCTTGCAGGCGCATCAGGACACTTTGCGCGGGATGATGCGGCAGCTGGAAGACCTGGTCGCCACCGACGAGCTGACCGGCCTGTACAATCGACGGCACTTCCTGCGCCTGGCGTCGCGCGAGTTGCATGCGATGAATCTCGAGCAGATGCATGGCCTGGCGCTGATCGATCTCGACCACTTCAAGCGGATCAACGACGTGCACGGCCATGCGGCGGGCGACCAGGTGCTGCAGGCCTTCGCCGCGGTGGCCAGCGCCTGTTTGCGCGATGGCGACGTATTGGCCCGCTACGGCGGCGAGGAGTTTGTCATGTTGTTGCCCGACTGCGATCCCGAGCGCCTGACCTCCTGTTGCGAGCGTTTGCGCATGGCGTTCATGGACGCCCAACTGATCGGGATCGAGGTGCCGGGCCTGAGCCTTTCCGTCGGCATGACCCTGGTGGAGTTGGGCGACGACCTGGACGCCGCCTTGCAGCGCGCCGACCAGGCGCTGTACCGGGCCAAGCGCGACGGGCGTAACCGCTGCGCCGCGGCTTGGGAAAACATCGATGCCTGAGCTGCGTGTCGGTGAGCGGCAGTGGTCGGTGGCCGCTGGCAGCAACCTGCTCGATGCCTTGAATCAGGCCGGTGTCTCGGTGCCTTACAGCTGCCGTGCCGGGAGCTGCCACGCCTGCCTGGTGCACTGCATCGAAGGGCTGCCCAGCGACAACCGCCCCGATGCCCTGAGCGACGAACAACGCCAGCGCGGTTGGCGGCTGGCTTGCCAGTGCCAGGTGGTGGAAGACCTGCGGGTACAAACGTATGACCCGCTGCGCGACGGCATGCCGGCCGAAGTGGTCGGCGCGGACTGGTTGTCGGCGACGGTGCTGCGCCTGCGTTTGCGGCCGGAGCGCAACCTGCGTTATCAGGCCGGCCAGCATCTGGTGCTGTGGACAGCCTCTGGCGTAGCGCGTCCGTACTCCCTGGCAAGCCTGCCCGGCGAGGACCGCTTTCTCGAATTCCACCTCGATTGCCGCCGGCCGGGGGCGTTCTGCGACGTGGCGCGCCAGCTCAAGCCCGGCGATTCGGTGCGCCTGGGTGAGCTGCGCGGCGGGGCGTTGCATTACGACCCGGACTGGCAAACCCGACCGCTCTGGCTGCTGGCGGCGGGCACCGGATTGGCGCCATTGTTCGGGATCTTGCGCGAGGCCTTGCGCCAGGATCATCAGGGTGCCATCCGCGTCATTCACCTGGCCCATGACACCAGCGAGCATTATCTGGCCAAGCCCTTGGCGGCGCTGGCGGCGAGCCGCGCCAACCTTGAGGTCGAGCTGCTGACCGCGACCGAGCTGCCAGCGGCTTTGGCGCAACTGCGGCTTGTTTCGCGGCAAACCCAGGCTTTACTCTGCGGGCACCCCGACAGCGTCGATGCGTTCGCCAGGCGTCTGTATTTGGCGGGGCTGCCGCGCAATCAACTGCTGGCCGACGTATTCCTGCCCCGTGGTTGAGCGCTGATCCGTCCTGAGCGAGACCTCCCATGACCGATACCATCCTGTTTGAACGCGAAGGCGGCTTGCTGAGCCTGCGCCTGAACCGCCCGGACAAGAAGAATGCCCTGACCCGCGCCATGTACGGCCAGTTGGCCGAAGGCCTGCGCCAGGCCGACAGCGATCCGCAGATCCGCGCGGTACTGATCAGCGGCAGCAGCGACTGCTTCACTGCTGGCAACGATATCTCCGACTTCCTCCAGCAGCCGCCCACCGGGCTCGACAGCCCCCCCTTCCAGTTCATGCTCAGCCTGCTGGAGTGCCGCAAGCCGGTGGTTGCCGCGGTGGCCGGCCCGGCGGTGGGGATCGGCACCACCCTGTTGCTGCATTGCGACCTGGTGTATGTCAGCCGCGATGCTCGTTTGCGCATGCCGTTCGTCAATCTGGGGCTATGCCCCGAGTTCGGTTCCAGCCTGATCCTGCCGCGCTTGCTCGGGCCGGCCCGGGCTGCCGAACTGTTGCTGCTGGGCGAAGGTTTCAGTGGTGAGCAGGCGGCGCAATGGGGCATTGCCAATATGGCCTTGGACGATGGTGTGGCGACCCTGGCCAAGGCCCGGGAGATGGCGCTGCGTTTCGAGAAGCTGGCGCCGCAGGCGGTGCAGAGCAGTAAACAGCTGATGCGCGCACCGGATCGCGAGCAATTGCTCAAGGTGATCGCGGAGGAGGGCGCGCTGTTCACCCAGCGCCTGCATTCGCCGGAAGCGTTGGCTGCCTTGTCGGGGTTCCTGGCCAAAGGCTGAACGCGATCCTGTAGCAGCGAAGCTTGCTCGCGATTGCGTCCATTCGGGCATCGCGATGGCTGGCCGCTGCGTGGATCGCGGGCACGACGGATCGCCGCCCGCTCGCTGCTGCAGGGGCAATAAAAAAGCCCCGCCGTTTGCACGGCGGGGCTTTTATTGCAGCGTCAGGCGAATCAGACCATCGGGTCGCCAACGTGCAGGATCTTCATGCCGTTGGTGCCGCCGGTGGTGTGGTAGCTGTCGCCCTTGGTCAGGATCACCCAGTCGCCTTTCACCACGACACCGCGCTTGACCAGCTCGTCGATCGCCCTCTGGCTGACTTCGTTCGGCGCCAGCGAAGCCGGGTCGAACGGGATGGTGTACACGCCGCGGAACATGGCCGCGCGGGCCTGGGCTTCGCGGTGCGGGGTGAACGCGTAGATCGGCACCGAGGAACGGATGCGCGACATGATCAGCGGGGTGTAGCCGCTTTCGGTCAAGGCGATGATCGCTTTCACGCCCGGGAAGTGGTTGGCGGTGTACATGGTCGCCAGCGCAATGCTCTCGTCGCAGCGCTCGAACTCTTTGCCGATACGGTGGCTGGAGGTCTTGCTGGTCGGGTGCTTTTCGGCGCCGACGCAGATCCGCGCCATGGCCTGGACCGCTTCCAGCGGATATTGGCCGGCAGCACTTTCGGCCGAGAGCATCACGGCGTCGGTGTAGTCGAGCACGGCGTTGGCCACGTCGGACACTTCGGCTCGGGTCGGCATCGGGTTCTGGATCATCGACTCCATCATCTGGGTCGCCACGATCACCGCCTTGTTGTGGCGGCGTGCGTGCAGAATGATTTTCTTCTGGATGCCCACCAGTTCAGCGTCGCCGATTTCCACGCCCAGGTCGCCACGGGCCACCATCACGGCGTCGGAGGCCTTGATCAGGCCGTCGAGGGTTTCGTCGTCGGCCACGGCTTCGGCGCGTTCGATCTTCGCCACCAGCCAGGCGGTGCCGCCGGCTTCGTCGCGCAGTTGGCGGGCGTATTCCATGTCGGCGGCGTCGCGCGGGAAGGACACGGCGAGGTAGTCGACTTCCATTTCGGCGGCGAGCTTGATGTCGGCCTTGTCTTTTTCGGTCAGGGCGGGGGCGGTCAGGCCGCCGCCGCGACGGTTGATGCCTTTGTGGTCCGACAGCGGGCCGCCGATGGTCACCACGCAATGCAGCTCGGTGGCGGTCGCGGTTTCAACGCGCATCACCACACGGCCGTCGTCGAGCAGCAGTTCGTCACCCACGCCGCAGTCCTTGACTAGGTCCGGGTAGTCGATGCCCACGACTTGCTGGTTGCCTTCGGTCAGCGGGTGGCTGGTGGAGAAGGTGAACGCGTCACCGATCTTCAGCTCAATGCGCTTGTTGGCGAATTTGGCGATACGGATTTTCGGGCCTTGCAGGTCGCCCAGCAGCGCGACGAAGCGCCCGTGCTTGGCAGCCAGGTCACGTACCAGCTTGGCGCGAGCCTTGTGCTCGTCCGGGGTGCCGTGGGAGAAGTTCAGGCGGGCGACGTCCAGGCCAGCCAGAATCAGCTGTTCGAGAACTTCCGGCGAGTTACTGGCCGGGCCAAGGGTAGCGACGATTTTGGTACGACGGACGGACATGCAAAGACTCCTGAGTTCAAGCGCAACGAGAGGCTACTATGCTCCGTTGCTGTAGTCATTGTTCGTTTGCACTACTTATTCGTTTGTTTCTTTAAACGAACATTCCTGAAGATTTTCCAACGCGGGTCGATAACCTGCGCAAGACAGGAGAACCCCCATGCGATTCGTGCTCATTGCTGCCCTGGCCGTCAGTGTTGTCGGCTGTACCCGCTGGTCGATGGACCATCATCTGAACACGGCCTACCGTGCCTATGACGCCGGCAACTGCGAACGGGTGATGCTCGAACTGAGCCAGGTCGACCGCACGAGCCGCTCGCGCCGTTACATCCAGCCCGAGGTATCGATGCTGCGCGGGCAGTGCCTGGAACGGCAGAAACTCTTCCTCGATGCCGCGCAGACCTACCAGTTCATCATTACCGAGCACCCGAACAGCGAATATGCCTACCGCGCCCGCGCCCGCCTGGAAACCCTCCAGCAACTGGGGCACTACCCTTCGCGCAGCACTGCCCAGGCGCGTCCGACCGCGTTGTAATGACATTCGTCATCCAATAGGCAGGCATTGAGCGAAATTTGGCTGGTCAGTTTTAGAGCTTTGTTTCTAAAATGGCCGGGTCGGGGTCGAAACCCTTCGGGGGACCCTGTTCCGGCAGCCTTTGCAAAGCCCTAGTGCGGCCATGCTGAATGGTCATTTCATAGCGATGCACGACATGTTCACCGAGCGGCGGATCGAGCGGCACCAGTTGCCGTGTTTTCTGAAAGTTTCCAATCGCCTGACCGATCGCCCGATCGGTTACCTGGGCAATGTCTCCGAAGACGGGCTGATGCTCATCAGCCAGTTACCGATGCTGGTCGGCGCCGATTTCGAGCTGCGCCTGACGGCTCCGGGAGTCGACGGTCGTGCGCAGACGATCGATATCATCGCCGCCTGCCGCTGGTGCCATGAAGACGTCACGCCCCATCATTACGACGCCGGTTTCGTCCTGCTCAGCGCGCCTCCCGAGTACCGCGAGCTGGTGGCGGCCCTGCGCAACTATTTCAGTTTTTATCCGCTGCAGACCTCTGCCTGAAACCTACAGCGCTCCGGCCTTTTTCCAGCCCAGGTAGCGGGTCACCAGCTCCGCCCCCAGTTCGCCCGGCCGTACATCGAGCAGGGCGACGCCCTGGGCGCTCAGGCGTTCATGCAGGTCGGCCCGGGCATTCAGGTAGTTGATCGTGCCGCAGTAGGCCAGGGCCTCGGTCAAGTCGCCCACCGGCGCGTGGCGCAACTCGTCGAGTACTTCCTCGCGCAGGCTGGCCACCAGCACTCGATGCTGGCGCCCGAGGCGCTTGAGGGCGGTCAGCAGTTCTTCGTCGTCTTCGTCCCGCAGGTTGGTGACCAGCACCACCAGGGCGCGGCGTTTCTGCCGGGCCAAGAGTTCGCTGGCGGCGGCCTGGAAGTCGGCGCTGCGTTGGCTGCTGTCCAGGTCGTAGACGCTGTTGAGCAAGGCACTCAACTGGCCCGCGCCCTTGACCGGCGCCAGGTAGCGTTGGCGTTCGCCGGCAAAGGTGCACAGACCGACCGCGTCGCCCTGGCGCAAGGCCACATAACTGAGCAGCAGGCAGGCATTGAGCGCATGGTCGAAGTGTGCAAGCTCGCCGTCGTGGCTGCGCATGCGGCGGCCGCAGTCGAGCAGGAAGACAATCTGCTGGTCGCGTTCGTCCTGGTATTCGCGGGCGATCGGCGTGCGTTGCCGGGCGGTGGCTTTCCAGTCGATCTGCCGCAGGCTGTCGCCCTCGCGAAACTCGCGCAGCTGATTGAACTCCAGGCCCAGGCCGCGCCGTGGCTGCTGGCGTACGCCGATACCGTTGAGCCAGTTGTCGACGGCCAGCAGCCGGGCGCCATAGAGGCGGGCGAAGTCCGGGTAGACCCGGGTACTGTCGTTGAGCTTCAGCAATCGGCGCGCAGACCACAGGCCCAGCGGGCTGGGCAGGCCGACCTCGCAGCATTCGAAGTTGAAATGGCCGCGCTTGAGCGGACGCAGCCGATAGCCGAGCTGTTGGCACTGGCCGGGTTCCAGCAGCAGCGACTGCGGCAGGTGTTCGACCTCCAGGCCGTCGGGCACGTGATCGAACAGGGTCAGCGTCAGCGCTTGGCTGAGGTCGTGAGCAACCTCGAGGCGCACGTCGCTCCAGCGGCCCAGCGGCAGGCTGCCGGGCAGTTGGCGCTGCAACTGGGGCGACGGCAGGCGCCTGAGCCTGACAGCATCGAGCACCGCCAGCAGCGCCAGGGCCAGGAGCAGGCCCCAGGCGATCGCCTGCAGGCTTGCCGGGACGGCCACGCCCAGGGCGCGCACGGCGCCGAGCAGCAGGTCCAGCGCCAGCAATACGCCGAGCCAGGTCAGAAACAGGCGTGAGGGTTTCATCGGTTCGCCGGGCTCACAATCGCGGTGCTGGCACTTGGTCGAGCAGTTGCTTGAGCACGTGCTCCACCGACAGGCCTTCGATATCCAGCTCCGGGGCGATCCGCACGCGATGGCGCAGCACGGCCAGGGCGCAGCCCTTGATGTCGTCCGGAATGACGAACTCGCCGCCGCGCAGCAAGGCCCTGGACCGTGCGCCGCGCACCAGGGCGATGGAGGCGCGCGGCCCGGCGCCGAGGGTCAGCCCCGGCCAGCTGCGGGTGGCCCGGGCCAGCCGTACGGCGTAGTCGAGTACCTGTTCGTCCAGCGGCAGGTCGCTGGCGATCCGTTGCAGGGCCAGCACGTCCTTGGCTTGCAGCAGGGTGCGCAACGGTTGCACGTCGAGCATGTCGGCGCGGGGCGAACGGGTGACCTGACGGACCATGTCCAGCTCCTGGTCGCTGTCCGGGTAATCCATGCGCAGCTTGAGCATGAAGCGGTCGAGTTCGGCTTCTGGCAGCGGGTAGGTGCCTTCCTGTTCGATCGGGTTCTGCGTGGCCAGCACCATGAAAGGCTGGGGAATGGGCAGGGCCCGGCCTTCGAGGGTGACCTGGCGTTCCTGCATGGCTTCGAGCAGCGCGGCCTGGGTCTTGGCCGGCGCGCGGTTGATCTCGTCGGCCAGCAGCAGATGGGTGAACAGTGGGCCCTTGCGCAGCTTGAATTGCTCGCTCTGCAGGTCGTAGACCGCGTGGCCGGTGACGTCGCTGGGCATCAGGTCAGGGGTGAACTGGATGCGCGCGAATTCGCCGCCAAAGCAGCGGGCCAGGGCGCGCACCAGCAACGTCTTGCCCAGCCCGGGCACGCCTTCGAGCAGCACGTGGCCGCCGGCGATCAGCGCGGTAAGCACGTCGTCGATCACGGCTTCCTGGCCGATCACCGCCTTTTGCAGTTCGTGGCGCAGGGCCTGGGCCAGTTGAATGGCGCGCTGGCGTTGCAGGGCGGCATGCGCTTGCGCTTGGCCGTGACTGGGCTCTGCAGCGGGAAGCGGTTCGGCGGGAAGGTCGCTCATAGGGCATTCCTGAGAGTTTGCAGGTGGGTGACGAGGCGGCTGAAGTCGGCGTTGGAAAGACGTTGTTCCGACGGTGCAGCCAGGGCCTGGCTGATGGTGCTGTCCGGTTGCCGGGTGAGGTGGGCGAGGACTTGCGATTGTTCGGCGCTCGAGAGTTGTTCGAAGCCGGGGTGGCGGTGTTGGGCGCGGCGCAGGATGTCCTGGCGCAGGGCGTGCAGCAGCCCCTGTTGGCCGGTGTGGCGCAACAGGAAGCGGGCGCTGGCTTGCAGGTGTTCGCGCAGCTGGCGGCGGGCCTTGGGGCTGGGCGCCTGCATCGGCCCCTGGCGGACGCCGACATGCCAGAGCCACAGGCCGAGCAACGCCGCCAGGGCGACCAGCGCCTGGGGGAAATACTCCAGCAGCAGGCTCCAGAGGCTGTCGTGATCGGTGTCGAACAGCAGGGTGACGTCGCTGTCGGCACTCAGGTACCAGAGCAGCCAGGCGTTGTCGTATTTGGCGATGAGCGGGGTTTTCCAGATCTCGGCATCGGTGAGCACGGTGATCGAGCCCTGGCCGTAGCTCAGTTGCATCATGTGGGTGGCCTGGGCGCTGTTGGCCCAGGACTGGGCGAGGTTATCCGGGTCTTCCAGGTGAAAGGCGGTGTCGAAGCCGACGTAGGCCGGTGCGTCTTCGTCTTCCAGATAGAGCTTGGTCAGTGTCGGATAGGGCTCCTGGCCGGCGTCGGGCGCGGGAGCCTTCAGGTCCTTGCTGAGGAACTGGCGCAGGTGCAGGCGATCGAGCAGCAGGTCGCCGCTGCGCCCGGCCTCCTTGTTCCACAGCGCTTCGGCGACGAACAGCAGGCGTCCGCCGGCCCTGGCCCAGTCCAGCAGCCGCTCGACTTGCGGCGGCGTCATGTTCGAGCGCTCGCCCAGCAGCAACAGGCTGTGGTGTTCGGACTTGAGGTTCGGCAACACCTCCAGGCCATTGGCGTGGTGGACCTTTAGGCCGCGCTGGCGCAGGAACATTTCCGCCGCCAGGTAAGGATTGGCGCGGGCCTGCGGCGAGGGGCCGTGATCGACGGTTTCCTGGTAGGGGCTGGCGTTGAGGTAGAGGTACAGCAACAAGCCGGCGAGCAGGCCGGCGGCCAGCAGGGCGAGCAGCGGCAATAGGCGCCGGTTCATCGTGGCGCTCCGGGGCCGAACAGCGCCCGCCAGCCTTCGCACAGCTCCTGCTTCGATTGCGCCGGGGGCAGGCGATGACCGTAGGCCAGGTTCTGCCAGTGTCGGGTCAGGCTGCTGCTGAACGCTTGCAACTGCGGTTGTTGCAGAGCCTCGATCTGTTCGAGGACCTGGCCCTCGGTGTCCGCCGGTTTCAGCGGCAGGCGGAAATCGTGCAAGAGCCGGCTCAGCAGGGCGCGGTACAACAGCCCGAGGGCTTCGCGCGGTTGCTGCGGCCAGAGCGCCTCGGCAGCGGCGGCCACATCCTCGGGCAAGGCTTCGGGGCTGAGGTCGAGGCCAAACAGCTGTGGCGGCGCGGCGCGCGGCGTTGACTTGCCCGGCTGCGGGCGGCGTCCGGCAAAGGCCCGCAACCACTCCCGATGACGCCACGCCAGCAAGGCCAGCGCCCCCAGCAACAGCGCCCAGAGCAAAACTTCCAGGACCCTGGCCGCGGCGCCGAAGGCACTGCGGTCGAGCAGGTCGGTCAGGGCCTTGAGCCAGCCCGGCAGCTCGGATGCTTCTTCGCTCTTGCTGCTGTCCTCGTCGAACCGGTAGCGGGTCACGGTCTGCGGGTTCTTGAACGGCGGTTGTTCGAGCAGTTGCTGGATGCTGTCTTTCGCCGCCTGGCTGGTCAGCGGCTGCTCCAGCAGGCGTGGGCTATCGGGGGCGGAGGCGGGCTCGTCGGCCCAGGCTTCGGGCGCCAGCGGTAACAGGCTCAGGCTGCCCAGGACCAGCAGCAGGGCCACCGTGCTCAAGCGTTGGCGCAGGCGGCGCAGCACCAGTTCGATATCCCAGGCCTCCAGAAGCGTGCGGCGATTGAGGTAGAGGCTGAAGCCGCAAGCGACGTACACCGGCTCCCAGACAATCAGGACCAGGGCGTAAAAGGCGTTGGTCAGGTGTTCGAGCCAGAGCCAGTCCTGCTCGGCGGCGGCGATCAGGGTCTGCCAGTCCCAGTCCAGCTCGATCTGCTGGGGCAGCAATAGATAGAACAGCACCAGCAGGCCGATCCACAGGATCCCTTCCAGATGCACGCCGATCAGGGTCAGCCACTGCGCGGCCCCGGCATTGCGTTGTTGCAAGACTCGCAGGCGCTGCTGGCGCGCTTCGCCGCTCAGGCCTTCGAGCTGGGTCACCGGCATGATGAAGCTGCGGCTCAGGCTCAGGCGTCGCCAGGTCAGGCTGGCCAGCAACTGCGGCTTGAGCAGGCGCGGCCATTGGCGCAGGGCCTGGCGCAAGGTTGGGGTTTCGCCGAACAGGGCCTTGGAAAGGATGTACAGCGGCAATCGCTCGAAGGCCGGCTTGAGCCACCAGAACAGCAGCAGGGCCAAGGTCGGCGAGTCCCACAGCAGCAGGCTGAGCAGGGCGAACACCGGCAGGGTGATCAGCGCCCAACTGCTCATCAGCAGGCGTCGATGGCGCTGGCTCAACAGCACGCCCAGGTCCATGGCTTCCCAGGTCGTGCGCGGGCGAATGACGACGCTGGCTTCACTCAGGCGCATGAGTACGTCCGGCGCAGGTCAGGTAGGCCAGGAGCAGCAGCCAGCAGATGCCGCCGACCAGGTATTTGATCCAGGCCGCGGGCCAGGTCAGGGAGGACCAATAGGCTTCGATAAAGGCGGCGATCAATAGCATCAGGACCACCCCGAAGATCAGTTGCACGCTGGTGCGCGCGGCCAGCAGCAAGGCTTCTGCGCGGGGCAGGCGGCCGGGAGCGATCAGCGCCCAGCCCAGTTTCAACCCCGCGGCGCCGGCCAGGGCGATAGCGCTGAGCTCGAAGGCGCTGTGGCCGACGACAAACGACCAGAAGGTCGCGCCGTAGCCGATCTGGGTTAGGTGGCCGGCCACCGCGCCGATGGTCAGGCCGTTGAAGAACAGGAAGAACAGGCTCCCCAGGCCAAACAGCAGGCCACTGGCGAAGGTCTGAAAGGCGATGCCGATGTTGTTCATGATGTAGTAGCCGAACATCATCCAGTCTTCCCCGGCGGCCCGGTCGGCGAGCCGGCCCAGGCGACTGGCGTGCGGATCGTAGAGGCCTTGCATCTCGGCCACCTGTTGCGGGCGGAGCACGCTGTAGATCAGTTCGGGAACCAGGTATACCAGCAAGCCGATGCCGAGCAGGCTGGCGAAGAACACCAGGCCGGCGGCCAACACGAAGCGCCATTGTTCGCGCACCAGCCGCGGGAACCCTGCCAGGACGAACCCCAAGACCCGGGCGCCCAGCGGGCTGCGTTGGCGATAGAGCTGCTGGTGGCCGCGCAGCGCCAGTTGCTGCAACGGATCGATCAGGAAACTGCTGTAGCCGCGCTCCCGGGCCAGGGCCAGATGCTGGCACAACCGGCGATAGTCTTCGGGAAAGCGGGCACAGCTGTCGGGCGTCGCCTGGCCGCGCTCCAGCCGGTCGAGCTGTTCGCGCAGGCGTTGCCACAAGGCTTGATGGCGGCTTTCGAACAGGCTCTGTTTCATGTCGGCCCCAGCAGCCCGCGGGCGATGCCGTTGAGTTCGGCGCGAGCTTGGGCAGGCGTGACATGCAGGGGCTCGGCGAGCAGGCCGGCGAGTTCTTCGGCGCGCTCTTTGGACAGTTGGTCCTGGCGTTCGGCGAAGCTCAAGACAGCGCGCTGCTCGGCAAGGCTCAGGGCGAAGGGGGCGGTTCTGGGAGCGGCGGCAGGCAAGGTCGGCCGCGCCATGGGGCGTTCGCGGTAGATCACCAGCGTGCCGGCGGCCAGGTCGCCAAGGCGCTTGAAGGTCGGGTGTTGCAGGCAACTGAGGGCGCCCAGGCAGTAACCGAACGGCAGCATGTCGACAAAA
This sequence comes from Pseudomonas chlororaphis, assembly GCF_001921865.1. GTDB lineage: Bacteria > Pseudomonadota > Gammaproteobacteria > Pseudomonadales > Pseudomonadaceae > Aquipseudomonas > Aquipseudomonas chlororaphis_D. Next base: position 567,577 of record NZ_MSCT01000019.1, on the reverse strand, counting down.
CGCAGCAGGTTGCGGGTCAGCGACGGGCCCCAGCCGATCGGCGTACCGTCGTCCTGCACGACCCTGAGCCCCATCAGGTGCTTGCCCGGCGAGCAGCCCTGGTTCAGCACTTCGAAGAGCACCATGTACCACCAGCTGACCAGGAACAGCAGGATCGAGCCGAGCCCCATGCCGAGCTGACCGAGAAAACCCAAGGCAATAAACAGCACGCCAAGGATCAGGCCGCGAAACCCCAGGTCGATGGCGAAGGCCAGCGCACGCGGCATCAGCCCCGCCGGCCGCAGCGGCAGGTCGATGCCTTCGGGCGTTTCAACCTGATACCGGGTGTCCAGTGGCGGGGGCAACGCTTTCCCTGTCGGTGCTGTCGTCTCGAACATAGGCAACGTGATGGCTGGCCTGGTGGCGATGGATGACCCGCCTGATGCTAGCAGTGTCGGAGGGGCGAACGACATCATTAACTGTGCCGCGTGACGCGCGCGGTTACCCTTGATTCGCCGGAAGGCTGGCCGCGACCGCTGCCAAGCGCCTAGACTTTGCCGGTCTTTTGCTCAGGAACAGCCCGTGAACTCCATCTTCTGGTACGACTACGAAACCACCGGCATCAACCCGCGCTGCGACCGGCCGCTGCAGGTGGCAGGGATTCGCACCGACTTCGAGCTCAACGAGATCGGCGAGCCGGTCAACCTGTATTGCCAGCCCAACGACGACATCCTGCCTCATCCGGCCGCCTGCATGATCACCGGTATCACCCCGACGCAGCTGGCTGCCCAGGGGTTGAGCGAGGCCGATTTCATGACCCGGGTGCACACCCAGTTGGCGGCGCCGGGCACTTGTGGCGCCGGCTACAACACGCTGCGTTTCGACGACGAAATGACTCGCTACAGCCTGTACCGGAATTTCTTCGACCCCTACGCCCGTGAGTGGCAGGGCGGCAACAGCCGCTGGGACCTGATCGATGTGGTACGCACCGCCTACGCCTTGCGCCCGGAAGGAATTGTCTGGCCGCAGGATGAAGAGGGGCGAGTCACCCTGAAGCTGGAGCGCCTGACGGCGGCCAATGGCATCGACCACGGGCATGCCCACGAAGCGCTGTCCGATGTCCGCGCCACCATTGCCCTGGCCCGACTGATTCGCGACCGGCAGCCAAAGTTGTACGAATGGCTGTTCCAGTTGCGCAGCAAGCAGAAAGTCATGGACCAGGTCCGTTTGCTGCAGCCGCTGGTGCATATTTCCGGGCGCTTTTCCGCCGCGCGCAGTTATGTCGGCGTGGTCCTGCCGCTGGCCTGGCACCCGCGCAATCGCAACGCCCTGATTGTCTGCGACCTGCACCTGGACCCGCAGGGATTGCTGGAACTGGATGCCGAGACGCTGCGCCAGCGTTTGTACACCCGGCGCGAGGATCTGGCCGAAGGCGAGTTGCCGGTGCCCTTGAAACTCATCCATATCAACCGCTGTCCGGTCGTCGCACCGCTGAACGTGTTGCGCGGTGAAGACCAGCAACGCCTGCAACTGGACGTGGCGGAATATAAGGCCCGGGCGCTGCGGCTAAGTGACGCACAGGAAGTTTGGCGGGATAAACTTGCGGCTATTTATGCCAGCGAGGATTTTGCCCCCAGCCTCGATCCCGAGCAGCAGTTGTACGACGGTTTTATCGGCGATCGGGACCGGCGTTTATGTGAACAAGTCCGCAATGCCGAACCGAGCCAACTAGGGCAAGAGCAATGGCCGTTCGATGATGAGCGTTTGCCGGAATTGTTATTTCGTTATCGCGCCCGTAACTTCCCTGACACCTTGAATGGGCAAGAGCAAGAGCGCTGGAGAACATTCTGCCAGCAGCGCCTGAGCGACCCGCAGTGGGGGGCGCCCAATACCCTGGAAAGTTTCAATCGGGTGACTGCTGAACTAATGGCGACGGCTACATCGGTTCAGCGTCAGGTGCTGGATGAGTGGCGCGACTATAGCCGGTCGTTGGCGCTGCGCCTGGAGCTTGATTGTTCGGCTTAGAACATTTTGGGCAGTTGCCAGACATAAAAAAACGCCAGCAAGCTGGCGTTTTTTCATAAGGTCGCAAATCCCTCTGTGACAGGCGTATCGCTTAGCCCAGCAGGGTTGCCCAGCCTTCGACCACGTCGCCGCCCCACTTGGCTTTCCACTCTTTCAGGGTTTTGTGGTTGCCGCCCTTGGTTTCGATGACTTCGCCGTTGTGCGGGTTCTTGTATTGCTTGACCTTGCGCGCGCGCTTGGTGCCGGTAGTTTTGACGGCGGCACGTGGCGCTTTAACTTTCGAGTCCGGATCCAGCAGCGCGATGATGTCGCGCAGGGACTTGGAGTATTCACCCATCAGGGCGCGCAGTTTGCCTTCGAATTCCAGCTCGGCTTGCAGTTTGTCGTCTTGGGACAGGTTCTTCAAACGGGCCTGCAGCTCTTTGATAGCTTCTTCAGTGGCGCGGTATTCGTTGATCAGGGACATGGGGATTGCCTTATGTTGAGTGCTGAGTGGCAGGATTACAGTGGCGCAATAATAGTCAGGCGATTTGCTCAAGTAAACAATAAAGCTGGCTTTTATTTAGTCCGATTAGAGTGTTTAGCAAAGAATCTGAGTGATGAGTTAAATATTGTGAACGAGCACGCACGAATATTTCCCGGAGAGTTATAGGAATATTTCCAAGTGTGACTGATTTCTCGCTGGCGACGGGCATGAGCCCTACAGGCGGCTCAGAGGAATCGGATTCCGCCACAACGAATACTGCAGTTTTGCCGCGCAATCGCTAGAATGGCGGCCTTTGCGAAGTTCTGGAGTTTCCCCCTCATGCGCACTTTTCGGTTGGTGATTTCTTGCCCGGACCGTGTTGGCATCGTTGCCAAAGTCAGTAACTTTCTGGCGTCCCACAACGGCTGGATCACCGAAGCCAGTCACCACTCGGATAATCTCAGTGGCTGGTTCTTCATGCGTCACGAAATACGTGCCGATTCCTTGCCGTTCGGTCTTGAAGCCTTCCGCGAAGCCTTTGCGCCGATTGCCGAAGAGTTCTCGATGGACTGGCGGATCACCGATACCGCGCAGAAGAAGCGCGTGGTCTTGATGGCCAGCCGCGAGTCGCACTGCCTGGCGGACCTGCTGCACCGCTGGCACAGCGACGAACTCGACTGCGAGATTTCCTGTGTGATTTCCAACCACGACGACCTGCGCAGCATGGTCGAGTGGCACGGCATTCCTTATTACCACGTACCGGTCAACCCGCAGGACAAGGAGCCGGCGTTCGCCGAGGTCTCGCGCCTGGTCAAGCAGCACGACGCCGAAGTGGTGGTGCTGGCGCGCTATATGCAGATCCTGCCGCCGGCGTTGTGCAGCGAATACGCGCACAAGGTCATCAATATCCACCACAGTTTCCTGCCGTCGTTCGTCGGCGCCAAGCCCTACCACCAGGCCTCCCTGCGGGGCGTGAAGCTGATCGGCGCGACTTGCCACTATGTGACCGAAGAACTGGACGCCGGCCCGATCATCGAGCAGGACGTGGTCCGCGTCAGCCATAGCGACAGCATCGAAGACATGGTGCGTTTCGGTCGCGATGTCGAGAAGATGGTCCTGGCCCGCGGCCTGCGTTACCACTTGGAAGACCGCGTGCTGGTACACGGCAACAAGACTGTCGTGTTCTAAGCAGCGTTCTAAACGAATCCGCCGGGCCTGGACGTTCAAGCGTCGGGCCCGGCGATTCTTCGTCATGAGGATCGGCCGATGAGTGATCCACTGGACAAAGCCACATCCAAGGCCCCTGCCACCCTCGGCGAGGGCTGCCTGAGCCGCTACGACCCGGATGACATGACGGCCGAGGACGGCACCGAGTTTCCCGGCGCCGCCGAGTTGTGGGAGCAGTTGCAGCAGGACCCTGAGCCGACCGATCCGTCCAAGCCTGCTTGAGGTTGACCGGGGGGGACGCCGCAAGGGTGTCCGATCGTCAGCAACAATACCGGCCCGCCAGATCAGGATGCCGCGAGCGCCGTCGACTTTCCCGTCATGGGCGCCAGCAGCGCCGCGGATGCACAAGCCGCCACAACCCAGCACAATCGTTCGTCGCCGCCCAGTAGCAGGGGCCCCGTCCGATCGTCCGGTTCATGGTGCGCTGTGAGAGGTGTGTTCAGCACGTTGCCTGAGCAGGGCGCCCAGGCAACGGCTGGTGGGGATCAGATCCGGAAGCTGCCGACCAACTGCTTCAGGCGTGCGGCCTGCTGCTCCAGGTCGGAACAGGCGCGCAAGGTCGATTGCAGGTTCTCCACCCCTTCCTGATTCAGGGTGTTGATCTCGGTGATGTCCATGTTGATCGACTCCACCACCGAGGTCTGTTCCTCGGTCGCGGTGGCGACCGACTGGTTCATGCCGTCGATTTCGCCGATGCGCTGGGTCACGCTGTTCAGGCGTGCCCCGGCCTGGTTGGCGATTTCTACGCTGTCCTGGCTGTGGCGCTGGCTGTTGCTCATGGTGCCGACTGACTCGCGCGCCCCGACCTGCAACTCCTCGATCATGGTCTGCACCTGTTGCGCCGACTCCTGGGTGCGATGGGCCAGGTTGCGCACTTCGTCGGCGACCACGGCGAAACCGCGTCCTGCTTCACCGGCCCGTGCCGCTTCGATGGCGGCGTTGAGCGCCAGGAGGTTGGTCTGCTGGGAAATGCTGGTGATGACTTCGAGGATCTGCCCGATATTCACGGTCTTGCTGTTGAGGGTTTCGATGTTGCTGCTGGAGGCGCTGATCATCTCCGATAGCTGGTTCATCGCCAGGATGCTGCGGTCCACCACTTGCTGGCCGTCCTCGGCCAGGTTGCGCGCGTCGCTGGCCTGTTGCGAGGCCTGGGCGGCGTTGCGGGCGATTTCCTGGGCGGCGGCGCCGAGCTGATTGATCGCCGCGGCCACGCTGTTGGTGCGGCTGGCCTGCTCGTCGGAGTTGAGCATCGACGAGTTGGACGCGCTGACCACTCGCAGGGCGACTTCGTTGACGTGTTCGGTGGCCGACGACACTTCGCGGATCGAACCGTGGATACGCTCCACGAAACGGTTGAACGCGGTACCGAGAATGCCGAATTCATCCTGGTTCTGGATGTTCAGGCGGCGGGTCAGGTCGCCTTCGCCGTCGGCGATGTCCTGCATGGCGCGGGTCATGACATGCAGCGGCTGCATCAGGACCCGGATCAGCATGCCCAGCAGGGCGATGATGATGGCTACGGCAATGATGGTAGCGACGATGGCGGAGGCACGGAACTCGCTGAGCATCGCGAAGGCCTTGTCCTTGTCCACGGACAGGCCAATGTACCAGTTCACTGAAGGCAGGCCTTTGATCGGGGTGAAGGTGACGATACGGGTCTTGCCGTCGACTTCGATTTCGCTGAAGTCGCCATTGATGCGCGGAGTGTTCTGCGGGTAGGCCTCGCTCAGGCTCTTCATCACCAGCGCTTTGTCCGGGTGCACCAGGATCTTGCCGTCGGCGCTGACCAGGAAGGCATAGCCCATGCCGTCGAAGTCCAGGGCGTTGAGGGTTTCCACCAGGGTCTGCAGGCTCAGGTCGCCGCCTACCACGCCGATGCTCTGTCCGGCATGACGCGAGGCGGTGGCGACGGAAATGATCAGTTGTCCGGTGGCTGCATCTATATAGGGTTCGGTGAGGGTCGAGCCGCTGCTGCTCTCGGCGCCCTTGTACCAGGGGCGGACGCGCGGGTCGAAGCCGTCGGGCATCTTCGCGTCCGGGCGGATGGTGAAGCTGCCGCTGGCGTCGCCCAGATACGAGGCCATGAAGGTCGAGGTCAGGGCTTTTTGTTCGAGCAGGCTGGCGACCTTGGTGGTTTGCGGATCGATCGCCAGGTTCTGTGCCAGGTTCTCGATCAGCAGGATGCGCCCGCTGAGCCAGGTCTGGATATTGCTCGCGGTCACATCGCCCATTTCATGCAGGTAATTGTCCAGGTCTTCGCGAATGGCGTTGCGCTGTAGATAATCGTTGTACAGCGTGAACGAGGCGAAGGCGGCAATGACGATGAGGGCCGCGGCAAGCAGGATTTTGTGGCTGAAGCGCAGATTTTTGTTCATGGCTTGTGGTTCCGCTAAGTTCTTATTGTTACGGGCGTGCTCTTATAAAAGCGCGCAAAATGAGTTTTTGCTGAAAGCAGAGCTGATATTTCCATTCCTCCTTGGGGAATTATCTGAACTTTTCAGTCTCTTACGGCCCAACCTATCGGCCGAAAAAGGCTAAAGATTAACCATGGGTGACAAAATGCCGGACTCATCGCAACTCGTTATCGGTGCCGATCTCGCGGGGCAACCGATCGCCCAGGCCATGCGCCTGGCCAATCGTCACGGGCTGGTGGCGGGCGCCACCGGGACAGGGAAAACCGTCACCTTGCAACGCCTGGCGGAAGCCTTCAGCGACGCCGGTGTCGCGGTGTTCGCCGCGGATATCAAGGGCGACCTGTGTGGCCTGGGTGCCGCCGGCAACCCGCAGGGCAAGGTCGCCGAGCGGATTGCCGGGATGCCCTGGCTGAACCACAAGCCCCAGGCTTATCCGGTCACCCTGTGGGACATTCATGGGCAGTCCGGCCATCCGCTGCGCACCACCCTGAGCGAAATGGGCCCGCTGCTGCTGGGCAGTCTGCTGGAATTGACCGACAGCCAGCAATCGGCGCTGTATGCGGCCTTCAAGGTGGCGGATCGCGAAGGCCTGTTGCTGCTCGACCTGAAAGACCTTAAAGCGCTGCTCAACCACCTCAAGGACAACCCGCAACTGCTGGGGGACGACGCGGCGCTGATGACCACCGGCTCCAGCCAGGCCTTGTTGCGCCGCCTGGCGACCCTGGAACAGCAGGGCGCCGAAGCCCTGTTCGGCGAGCCGGCCCTGCAACTGGAAGACATCCTGCAGCCGGCCAGCGACGGGCGCGGACGGATTCATCTGCTCGATGCCAGTCGCCTGGTGCACGAGGCGCCCAAGGTCTATGCGACTTTCCTGCTGTGGCTGCTGGCCGAGTTGTTCGAGCAGTTGCCGGAACGCGGCGATGCGGAGAAGCCGCTGCTGGCGCTGTTTTTCGACGAAGCGCACCTGTTGTTCGCCGGCACCCCCAAGGCCTTGCAGGACCGGCTGGAGCAGGTTGTGCGGCTGATTCGTTCCAAGGGCGTGGGGGTGTACTTCGTTACCCAGTCCCCGGGCGACTTGCCCGACGATGTGCTGGCGCAACTGGGCTTGCGCATCCAGCACGGTTTGCGGGCCTTCACCGCCAAGGAGCAGAAGTCCTTGCGCGCTGTAGCGGACGGCTTCCGGCCGAACCCGGCATTCGATGCCCTGGCGGTACTGACTGAACTGGGGATTGGCGAGGCGCTGGTCGGTACCCTGCAGGAAAAAGGCACGCCGGAGATGGTCCAGCGCGTGCTGGTGGCTCCACCGCAATCGCGCATCGGGCCTCTGAGCGAGGCCGAGCGCGCGGCGCTGATCAGCAGTTCGCCGCTGCTCGGCCGCTACGATAAACCGGTCGACCGCGAGTCGGCCTATGAAGTGCTGATGGGGCGCAAGGGCCTGGCACCGGAGGCCGAGGCTGCGCCCGCCAAACCGGCAGCCGAGGAGCCGAGCTTCACCGATCGCGCCGGCGAGTTCCTCGGAACGGCCGCCGGTCAGGCCCTGAAGTCGGCCATGCGCCAAGCTGCGAACCAGTTGGGACGACAACTGGTGCGTGGGCTCATGGGGTCGTTGCTCGGTGGCAGCAAGCGCCGCTGATTGGCGGCCGGCCGGTCATGCCCGTGGTTTGGCGTGACTGGCCAAGCGCTCCAGGGCGGCGCGCAGGTTGGGGTCGGTGATGCCGTCGGCAGTGGCCTGAATGGTCTCGGCGGCGTTGCTCGACAGGTCCATGGTGTGGCCAGCGGCGTTGCGCTGCACGGTGGGAGGTTGGACCTTGAACAGAATCCGCGTCAGATTGTTGAATTCATTGAATTCCAGAAGTTGACGTTGCAGGCGTTTTTGCTGATAACGCAGGCGTGTCGCCCAATGGCCGTCGGTGACGATCAGCAGCAGGCAGCCTTCGCGCCAGGAGGCGACATGGCAGTGTTCGCGTGCCGCGGGCTGCAACTGGCTTTCCAGCAGGCGCTGCAAATGCGCCAGGCGCTGGGCATGGCCGAGTATGGCTTTGAGAGGCTTGGCTTCGCGCAGGAGGACGGCGGGTGCTCTGGCCGTGAGAGGGCGAAATGCCATGATCCGACACCTGAAGTTACAGAGCCGCCATGGTAGCAGAAAGCGCAGGCCAGACCTCGCCCATCGCTGCAGCAAGGCTTTGTCTATTAAATCAATGGTTAACTTCGTACTCGTCCGGGTTGAAACTGGCGTAAAAGGCCTTATTGTAAGCAAGCCCCGTCACAGCGCTGTACCAGCATCGTGGAATAACGCCACTTTCCTCACCATCGTTTCCGGGTAGAATGCTCGTTCGCATGCGGCCATGAGGGCTGCACGGGCGACTCACGGGGCCGCCCTCCATCCCTATGTGTGGAAGATCCTGCCGATATGTTTGCGCCTTTGTTAAAGAAACTTTTTGGAAGCAAGAACGAGCGTGAAGTCAAACGCATGCTCAAGACGGTACAGATCGTCAATGCCTTCGAAGAGCAAATGGTGGCCCTTTCGGACGATCAGTTGCGTGCCAAGACTGCCGAGTTCAAGGCCCGCATAGCCAAAGGTGAATCCCTCGACAAACTGCTTCCCGAAGCCTTTGCGGTCGCCCGCGAAGCCGGTAAGCGGGTCATGGGCATGCGCCACTTCGACGTACAGTTGATCGGCGGCATGACCTTGCATGAAGGCAAGATCGCCGAGATGCGTACCGGTGAAGGCAAGACCCTGGTGGCGACACTGGGCGTTTACCTCAACGCGCTGTCCGGCAAGGGCGTGCACGTGGTCACGGTGAACGACTATCTGGCCCGCCGCGACGCCAACTGGATGCGCCCGCTCTATGAATTCCTCGGCCTGACGGTCGGCGTGGTCACGCCGTTCCAGCCGCCGGAAGAGAAGCGCGCGGCCTACGCGGCCGACATCACCTACGGCACCAACAACGAATTCGGTTTCGACTACCTGCGCGACAACATGGCTTTCAGCATGGAAGACAAGTTCCAGCGCGAGCTCAATTTTGCCGTGATCGACGAAGTCGACTCGATCCTGATCGACGAGGCTCGTACTCCGCTGATTATCTCCGGCCAGGCCGAGGACAGCTCCAAGCTCTACACCGAAATCAACAAGCTGATCCCGCAACTCGAGCAGCACATCGAAGAAGTGGAAGGCGAGGTCACCAAGGCCGGCCACTACACCATCGACGAGAAGACCCGTCAGGTCGAGCTGAACGAAGCCGGTCACCAGTACATCGAGGAAATGCTGACCCGCGTCGGCCTGCTGGCCGAGGGCGAGAGCCTGTACTCGGCCCATAACCTGGGCTTGCTGACCCACGTATATGCCGGTCTGCGCGCGCACAAGCTGTTCCACCGCAACGTCGAGTACATCGTGCAGGAAGGCCAGGTGGTCCTGGTCGACGAACACACCGGTCGCACCATGCCGGGCCGTCGCCTGTCCGAAGGCTTGCACCAGGCCATCGAAGCCAAGGAAAACCTGAATATCCAGGCCGAAAGCCAGACCCTGGCATCGACCACCTTCCAGAACTACTTCCGCCTGTACGCCAAGCTGTCCGGCATGACCGGTACCGCCGACACCGAAGCGTTCGAGTTCCATCAGATCTATGGCCTGTCGGTGATGGTCATCCCGCCGAACAAGCCGCTGGCGCGCAAGGACTACAACGACCTGGTGTTCCTGACCGCCGAGGAGAAGTACGCGGCGATCATCAACGACATCAAGGACGGCATGGCCCAGGGCCGTCCGATCCTGGTGGGGACCGCGACCATCGAAACCTCCGAGCATGTTTCCGGCCTGCTCAACAAGGAGGGTATCGAGCACAAGGTACTGAACGCCAAGTTCCACGAAAAAGAAGCGGAAATCATTGCCCAGGCCGGTCGTCCGGGCGCCCTGACCATCGCCACCAACATGGCCGGTCGCGGTACCGACATTCTGTTGGGCGGTAACTGGGAAGTTGAAGTCGCCTCCCTGGAAAGCCCGACCCCCGAGCAGATCGCCCAGATCAAGGCCGACTGGCAGAAGCGTCACCAGCAGGTCCTGGAGTCCGGCGGCCTGCAGGTGATTGCCTCCGAGCGTCACGAATCCCGTCGTATCGACAACCAGTTGCGGGGCCGTGCCGGCCGCCAGGGCGACGCCGGTTCCAGCCGTTTCTACCTGTCGCTGGAAGACAGCCTGATGCGTATCTTCGCCTCCGACCGGGTGAAGAACTTCATGAAGGCGCTGGGTATGCAGTCTGGCGAGGCGATCGAGCACCGCATGGTGACCAACGCGATCGAAAAAGCCCAGCGCAAGGTCGAGGGCCGCAACTTCGACATTCGCAAGCAACTGCTGGAGTTCGACGACGTCAACAACGAACAGCGTAAAGTGATCTATCACATGCGTAACACGTTGCTGGCCGCGGACAACATCGGCGAGACCATTTCCGATTTCCGCCAGGACGTGCTCAACGCCACCGTCAGCGCGCACATTCCTCCGCAATCGCTGCCTGAGCAGTGGGATGTGGCCGGTCTGGAAGCTGCGTTGCAGAGCGACTTCGGGGTGAGCCTGCCGATCCAGCAATGGCTCGACGAAGACGACCACCTGTACGAAGAAACCCTGCGCGAGAAGCTGCTGAACGAGCTGGTCGCCGCGTACAACGAGAAAGAAGACCAGGCCGGCGCCGAAGCACTGCGCACCTTCGAGAAACAAATCGTTCTGCGCGTACTGGACGATCTGTGGAAAGACCACCTGTCGACCATGGACCACCTGCGCCACGGTATTCACCTGCGCGGTTATGCGCAGAAGAACCCGAAACAGGAATACAAGCGCGAGTCCTTCACCCTGTTCTCCGAGCTGCTGGATTCCATCAAGCGCGACTCGATTCGTGTGCTGTCGCACGTTCAGGTTCGCCGCGAGGACCCGATCGAGGAAGAGGCGCGCCTGCGCCAGGAAGCCGAGGCACTGGCTCAGCGCATGCAGTTCGAGCACGCCGCCGCCCCGGGCCTGGAGCAGTCGGAAGCGCTGGAGGAGGGCGTCGATGTCGATGTGGCCCTGGCTTCCGCTCCGGTACGCAACGAGCAGAAACTGGGCCGCAACGAGCTGTGCTACTGCGGTTCGGGCAAGAAGTACAAACACTGTCACGGCCAGATCAACTAAGATTTTCGCCAGACACTGAAATACCCGCGCCGCGACCGGCATCAGCCGTCGCGGCGTTTTTCCATTCGCAGCACTGCCTTTTTCGATGGCGGTGCGTACATCACATTAAAGAGGAGCGCATTCATGGCTGTTGGTCTTGGTCCTTTGCCAACGTTGCACCCGGTTGCCGGTTTTGAACTCGGTATCGCCTCGGCGGGCATCAAGCGCCCGGGGCGCAAGGATGTCGTGGTCATGCGCTGCGCCGAAGGTTCCACGGTGGCCGGCGTGTTCACCTTGAATGCGTTTTGCGCCGCTCCGGTGATCCTGGCCAAGCAGCGGGTACAGGGCCCGGTGCGTTACCTGTTGACCAACACCGGCAATGCCAACGCCGGTACCGGGGAGCCCGGCCTGGCCGCCGCGACCCGTACGTGCGCCAAGCTGGCTGAACTGACGGGTGTCGATGCCACTGCCGTACTGCCGTATTCCACCGGGGTCATCGGCGAACCGCTGCCGGTGGAGAAAATCGAAGGCGCGCTGCAGGCCGCGCTGGATGACCTGTCCGTGGACAACTGGGCTGCCGCCGCGACGGGCATCATGACCACCGATACCCTGCCTAAGGGCGCTAGCCGCCAGTTCCAGCACGATGGCGTGACCATTACCGTCACCGGCATCAGCAAGGGCGCGGGCATGATCCGTCCGAACATGGCGACCATGCTCGGTTACATCGCGACGGACGCCAAGGTTTCCCGCGAGGTGTTGCAGAACCTGTTGCTGGACGGCGCCAACAAGTCGTTCAACCGCATCACTATCGACGGCGACACCTCCACCAACGACTGCTGCATGCTGATCGCCACGGGCCAGGCGGCCCTGCCGGAAATTACCGAAGCCAGCGGCCCGCTGTTCACCGCCTTGAAGCAGGCGGTATTCGAGGTCTGCATGGACGTGGCCCAGGCCATCGTGCGTGACGGCGAAGGCGCGACCAAGTTCGTGACGGTCGAAGTCAACGGCGGCGGCACTCATCAGGAATGCCTGGATGTTGGCTACACCGTGGCTCACTCGCCGCTGATCAAGACCGCGCTGTTCGCTTCCGACCCGAACTGGGGACGTATCCTGGCGGCTGTCGGGCGTGCCGGCGTAGCGGATCTGGATGTGAGCAAGATCGACGTTTTCCTCGGCCAGGTGTGTATCGCCAGCCGCGGTGCGCGGGCTGCCAGCTACACCGAAGCCCAGGGTGCGGCGGTGATGCAACAGGAAGAAATCACCATCCGTATCGAACTGGGCCGTGGTGCTTGCAGCGAAACCATCTGGACCACCGACCTGTCCCACGAGTACGTGAAAATCAACGCGGAATACCGTACCTGATAGACCGTTGATCGCGAGCCAGTTCGCGTCTACAGGGGGACAGCACATCACTTGTAGGAGCGCGCTGGCTCGCGATGGAGGCCACAGGCCTCCACCCCCTTTTGAAAGGTGCCCGACATGAGCCTTCACCTGATCATCGGTGACAAACTCTATTCTTCCTGGTCGCTGCGTGCCGCCCTGGCGCTCGAGCTGGCCGGTGCGACTTACACCGAAGAATTGATCAAGCTGAACCAGCCCGATACCCGTGAGCGGCTTCTCCAGCACTCGCCGACCGGCAAAGTCCCACTATTGCAGAGCGAGCACGGCACCATCGCCGACTCGCTGGCGATTGCCGAATACCTGGTCGAACGTTTTCCCGCGGCCGAGCTCTGGCCGCGTGATGTGGCTGCCCGGGCCCAGGCGCGTTCCGCCTGTGCGCAGATGCACAGCGGTTTCTTTGGCATGCGCGGCAACCTGCCGTTCGACCTGAGCCGCGACGCCGCGCTTTCGCCCATGCCGCCCGAGGCTCAGGTCGATATCGAACGGATGCTAGCCTTGTGGGCCGAATGCCGGGCTGCCGCTATCGAGCCGGGCCCGTACCTGTTTGGCCGGGTCAGCCTGGCGGACGCTTTTTTTGCGCCGATCGCCGTTCGCCTGCGCACCTACAGGGTGCTGCTGCCGGCTATCGATGCGGCCTATGTTGAAACGATTTATCAATGGCCGGCCTTCAAGGCCTGGCAGAAAGCCGGTTTAGAGGAAGCAGTACGGTGAAACGAGTACATGTGGCGGCGGCCGTTATCCGTGATGCCAGCGGCAGGATTCTGATTGCCCGACGTGCCGATACTCAGCATCAGGGCGGTCTCTGGGAGTTTCCCGGGGGCAAGGTCGAGTCGGGCGAGGCCGTAGAGGCGGCGCTGACCCGTGAGTTGCAGGAGGAGTTGGGCATTCAGGTGTCCCAGGCGCGGCCGCTGATCAAGGTGCAGCACGACTACCCGGACAAACAGGTCTTGCTGGATGTCTGGGAGGTTTCCGGTTTTACCGGCGAACCCCATGGCGCAGAGGGGCAGCCTCTGGCCTGGGTCACCTCCCGCGAGCTGGAGAATTATGAGTTTCCGGCGGCCAACCAGCCGATCGTAGCGGCGGCGCGTTTGCCGAGCGAATACCTGATCACCCCGGAAGGCCTGGAAACCCCGGCGCTGTTGCGAGGCATGCAGCAGGCCATTGCCGGCGGGATCAAGCTGGTGCAACTGCGTGCGCCCAACGGCTACGACCCGCAGTACCGCGACCTGGCGGTGGATGCGGTCGGTCTTTGCGCGGGCAAGGCGCAATTGATGCTCAAGGGACCGTTCGAGTGGCTGGGGGATTTTCCTTCGGCGGGCTGGCACATCACTTCAGCGCAATTGCGCAAACATGCCGGCGCCGGGCGTCCTTTCGGCAAGGAGCGCTGGTTGGCCGCTTCCTGCCATAACGCGCAAGAGTTGTCTTTGGCGCAGCAGATGGATGTGGACTTCGTGACCCTGTCTCCGGTCCAGCCCACCCAGACCCATCCCGATGCCCAGCCCTTGGGTTGGGAGCAGGCTACGCAGTTGATCAGCGGTTTCAACAAGCCGGTCTACTTGCTGGGCGGACTCGGTCCGGATCAGCGCGAGCAAGCGTGGCACGCCGGGGCACAAGGGGTGGCGGGGATCCGCGCGTTCTGGCCGTAACCAATCGCGAGCAGGCTCGTTCCTACAGGAACTGCACGATTTTGTAGGAGCGAGCTTGCTCGCGATCAGATCGCCCAGCTCAATCGGCAGTCGGTTTTTGCGCCGCCTGCCAGAGAATCTCGGCAATCCCCTGGCGCTTGGCAATCAGGCGTGCAGCGACGAACAGCAGGTCGGACAGGCGATTGATGTAGGCCAGGCCGACTCCCTCCAGCGGTTCCACGGCATTCAGATGCTGGCAGCGTCGTTCGGCGCTGCGGGCCAGGCTGCGGCAAACGTGGGCCTGGGCGATCAGGAGTGATCCGCCGGGCAGGATAAAGTTCTCCAGGGGGCCCAACTCTTCGTTCCAGGCATCGATGGCGGCTTCCAGGCGTTCGACTTCAAGCGTGTCGAGGGCGCGGTACACCGGCATTGCCAGTTCGCCGCCGAGGTCGAAGAGGCGATGCTGGCAAGGGCCTAGCACCTCTATCACTTCCTGCAGGCCGGGATGTTCCTGGCGCTGCTCGGCCAGTCCGGCCAAGAGCAACCCCAGCTGGCTGTTCAGTGTATCGACTTCGCCAATGGCCTCGACTCGCGGATGGTCCTTGGGCACCCGGCGCCCGTCACCCAGCCCGGTTTCGCCTTTGTCGCCGGTGCGGGTGTAAATCTTCGACAAGCGAAAACCCATGTCTAACTCTCCAGTGGGGGGTGTTCCAGGGGCGGAGGCTGGCTGCCCGCCAACGGCAGGCGCAAGGTGAAGCAGGTGCCCTGGCCCCGCGTCGACTGCACTTCCATCTGGCCCTTGTGATTGTTGGTAATGATGAAATACGAAACCGAAAGCCCAAGGCCGGTGCCCTGGCCGATTTCCTTGGTGGTGAAGAACGGCTCGAAGGTGCGTTTGCGCACGTTTTCGCTCATGCCGATGCCGTTGTCCTCGACCTGGATTTCCGCCCAGGGCGGGTTCAGCCGGGTACGCAGGATAATGCGCCCGGGCTCACTGTCGTCTTCACGCTGGTGGATGGCCTGGGCGGCGTTTTTCAGCAGGTTGAGCAGCACTTGCTCCAGTTCGTTGGCGGTACCGGGCACCGGGCCCAGTTGCGGATCGAACTGACGGATGATGGCCTGGCCCTTGAAGTCGAAGCCGATGGCCAGGTCGAAATCGTTGCCGGCAATCTCCACCGCCTGGTCGATCAAGGCCGGCAAGTCGCAAGGCGCCATCTGCCGGTTGCTGCGCCGGCTGAAACTGAGCATGTGGGTCACGATCTTCGCCGCCCGGGCGCCGGCCTGCTGGATGCCGTCCAGCAGCTGCGGCACTTCGCGGCCCTGCAGGTACTGGTTGACGGTTTCCAGTTCGATACCCAACTGTTCGGCATGCTCCAGGTTCTTCGGCAGTTCGGGTGACAGGCGTCGGCGAATGTTCTGTACGTTGTGCAGGATGGCTCCCAGTGGGTTGTTGATTTCGTGAGCCATGCCGGCGGCCAGGCCGCCCACGGAGAGCATTTTTTCCGACTGCACCATCATTTCTTCCAGGGACAGGCGCTGGGTGATGTCGTCTATTCGGATCACCACGCCGCGCCCGGCCCCGCCCATCAACGGATAGAACGTCAGGGCATAGTGCCGGGCCTCGTCGTCCTTGACCCAGGTGACCCGCTCGACCTTGGTGACCGTATGTTGTTCCACGGTTTCCTTGAGTTGGGGCAGGAAGGGCTTGAGCGGCTCGAAGGCGAGGAAAATCGGCTGGTTCAGCGCTTCGTCCAGGCGGGTGCCGGAGAGGGCGCTGGCCTCCTGGTTCCATTGGGTGACGTAGAGCTGCTCGTCCAGGGCGATCAGCGCCGAGGGCATCGAGTCGATGATGCTGTTGAGGTAGTTCTGAAAACCGGTGAGCTTCTTTTCGATCTTGCTGCGCACCTGGACTTCCAGCTCCAGCTTGCGGTTGGTGTGGCGGGTTTCCTCGGCCAGCCCCTGGGCCTGGTCGTAGGCGGCCTGGGAGTCGTCGCGGGCGCGCTTGAGTTGCTGCTCCCGGGCTTCGATGCGCGACAGCATGGTGTTGAAGGCCTCGGCGAGGCTACCGATTTCATCGTGGTTGCCGCGGGCGGCTCGCAGGGAATAGTTTTCCTCGCGGGTCACCTGGCGGGACAACTCCTCCAGCTGATGGATGGGTTGGGTGATCAGCCGTTTGATCTGTCGGGCAATGATCAGCCACAGCAGCACGCTGAAGATCAGGATGCCCAGGCTCGCGGTCAGGGTGCCGGTATAGAAGGCCATCGGCAGTTCGCTGCTGGCCACCAGCAACAGGTGCCCGGGAGGCAGGCCGGCGCGGGGCAGGGCGATGATCTGATTGCTGCGAAATTCGGTCAGTTGCCAGGCTTCGATGTGCCGATAGCGCTCCGGCAGTTTCAGGCGCTCGCCGTGTTGCAGCTGGGCCAGGCGCATGCCCTTGCTGTCATAGATCGCAGCGGCCCGCAGCGGAGAGTAGCTATTGAGTTCGTTGAGCAGTTTCTCGGCGTTCTGCGGCGAATCCAGGGCCTGGGCGGCCAGCGTCGGGTTGGACACCAGCCGGCCAATGGTCTGCAACGCCTGCGGCGCCATGCTTTCCTGGGAGATCCAGTAGGCGGCGCTGATAAAGGTCAGGTTGGCGACCAGCAATACGGTAATCAGCAGGACGAGCAAGGCGGCCAGCAGCTTTTGGCCGACCGGCAGGTTTTCGAGGCGCTGGCGCAATGGCATCGGGGACGTCGCTAGAGAGGAATACGTGGGCAGCGTAGCCGCTGCTCAGTCGCTGGGCAATCCGCGCTGTTGCAGGTGTTCCACCAGTCGCCGCTGCAGGCGACTGAGGTTGGGCAGGTTCAACTGGTGTCTGGCGGCGACGTTGCAGGCATGCCCCAACAGATAGCTGATCTCGGTTCTGCGCCGGCTGGCGACATCCTGATGCATGGAGGAGTAGTTGGCGGCGGTCGCCTGGATCACTCGTTCGACCTCCTGTTGCAGATTCTCGGCGGCGGCCGGCTGGCCGCAACGTTCCAACAGTTCGGTGAGTTCGACGCAGAGCATCGCGACTTCGCAGTGGTGCTGCTGCAGGCCGCCGTTGCGGCAGTCGTGCAGGACCGTCAGCGGATTGATCGCGCAGTTGAGCGCGAGCTTGCGCCAGAGGCGGGTCAGGATCTCGGTGCTCCATTCGTGGGGAATGCCGCTGGCGCTCAGGTCGTCCAGCCAGAAGGGCGCGGTGGGGTGGCTGGCATCGCCCAGCCAGGTGTAGCCATGGCCAGCGAATACCACGCGCCAGTCGCCATCGCGAAAGGCGCCCTCGGTGCTGGAGGCATAGATGCAGCGGGCCTGCGGGGCCTGGGCCGCCACGGCATCCTGGCTGCCCAGGCCGTTCTGCAGCAGGATCAGTTCTGCGTCCGGCGTCAGGCGCGAAACCAGCTGCCCGACGGCGTGCTGCGCGTCATAAGCCTTGCAGGCCACCAGCAGGCGGGTAATGGGTTCGTGGCTGTCGACGGTCTCGCCGGGAATGGCATGAAAACTGGCTTGGCCTTGCTCCACCAGGGTCAGCCCGCCCGCTGCCTGGTAATCCTGCAAGCGCGCCTGATCGCGCAGGATCAGGCGTACTGGCAAGCCGGCACGGGCCAGGCGTGTGGCCCATAAGGTACCGAGGCTGCCCGCGCCCAGAATGTGCCAGGTAGTCGACATCAGCGTTGTGCTCGGTTTGGCGGACGCATGCGCGGCTCGCAGTGAAGGAGGGAAAAGACCCGTTATAATGAGCCCGGATTTTAACCGCAAACCGGGCGTGCTCCATCTTTATCGAGCGGCGCCCCTTTTTTATTGGAGAAACTACATGCCGTCGTTTGACGTGGTATCCGAACTGGACAAGCACGAAGTCACCAACGCCGTGGAAAACGCCGTCAAGGAGCTGGACCGCCGTTACGACTTGAAGGGCAAAGGCAGCTTCGAGTTCAAGGAAAAGGAACTGACTGTCAACCTGACCGCTGAAGCCGAATTCCAGCTGGAAGCGATGATCGAGATCCTCAAGCTGGCCCTGGTCAAGCGCAAGATCGATGTGCAGTGCCTCGAGGTCAAGGACGCTTACGCTTCGGGCAAGGTGATGAAGCAAGAAGCGACCCTCAAGGAAGGCATCGACAAAGAACTGGCGAAAAAGATCGTGGCCCATATCAAGGACGCCAAGCTGAAAGTCCAGGCGGCCATCCAGGGCGAGCAGGTGCGGGTTACCGGCAAGAAGCGCGATGACTTGCAGGAAGCCATCGCGGCTCTGCGCGCAAAAGAATTCGGCATGCCGCTGCAGTTCAACAACTTCCGCGATTGATCGGAATTTTCGGGAACCTCGGAAGGTTATTGGCGTCCCAGGCCCGAGTCATGGGCAGAAACGAGTGAGCCTCCATGGCGTCAATCGTGCTGCCCTTGTTTTTATGCCCGGTCGCGGGGAATCAGGAGAGATAGATGGATTTGAATGCTGAAGTAGACAACCTGGTCAAGGCTTCACAAGCCTGGATCCCGATGATCATGGAATACGGCAGCCGGGTATTGCTCGCGGTCATCACCCTGGCCATCGGCTGGTGGCTGATCAACAGGTTGACGCACAAGGTCGGCAAGTTGCTGGCGCTGCGTAATGCCGACCAGGCGCTGCAAGGGTTTATCAGCAGCCTGGCGAACATCATCCTCAAGGTGCTGCTGATTGTCAGCGTGGCCTCGATGATCGGTGTCGAAACCACATCGTTCGTTGCCGCGATCGGCGCCGCGGGCCTGGCCATTGGCCTGGCACTGCAAGGCAGCCTGGCGAACTTCGCCGGCGGCGTGCTGATTTTGCTGTTCCGCCCGTTCCGTATCGGCGATGTGATCGAAGCTCAGGGCATCAGCGGTACGGTCGATAGCATCCAGATCTTCCACACCGTATTGCGCACCGCCGACAACAAGACGGTCATCGTGCCCAACGGCAATCTGTCCAACGGCATTATTACCAACCACAACCGACAGCTGACCCGTAAGGTGGTCTTCGATGTCGGGGTGAACTACGAGGCTGACCTGCAAAAGGCCCGTGAGGTTCTGTTGGAACTGGCCAAGGATGAGCGTGTGTTGGCCGATCCAGCGCCGGTCGCGGTGGTTTCCATGCTGGGCGATAGCTCGATTACTCTTTCGCTGCGCGTCTGGGTGAAAACCGCGGACTACTGGGATGTACTGTTCCGCTTCAACGAGTTGTCCCGTGACCGATTGAAAGAGGCAGGTATTGATATTCCATTTCCACAGCGAGTGATTCGTGTGGTTCAGGAAGCGGCTGTTCAGTAAGTAGTGAAGGCAGGGGTTAAAAGTCTGATCGAGTGGTCAGGCTTTTAATTCATAGTTGTTGGGGCAGGGGGTGTAACCTGGTTGTAATAGCTAACTGTCGATAGCCGGATCTTTCATCAGGCTACCCGCGTCCAACAAAAAAAAGGCCCATCAAGTGATGGGCCTTTTTTATTACTCGCGAAGTATCCGCTATTACAAGATCGACAGTGGGTAGTCGACGATCAGGCGGAACTCTTTGACGTCGCCTTCGGCCTGGTCGGCGTTGGCAGTGTGCCAGGCTTGACGAATACGGAACGACAGGTCCTTGGCTGGGCCGGTCTGAACAACGTATTTGGCCTCGAGGTTGGTCTCGTGGTGTTTGCCATCTTCGCCGTAACCGTAGAGACGGTATGGGCTGTCGGCGGCCATCTTGGTGCCGTCGATGTCCCAACCCTTCACGTAGCGGGTCATGAAGCTCAGGCCAGGCACGCCGTATTCGGCCATTTTCAGGTCGTAACGGACTTGTGCGGACTTCTCGTTCGGGCCGTTGAAGTCGGAGTACTGGATGGAGTTGGCGAGGAAGATCGAGTCGCCGCCACGGTTGGAACCGCGTTTGCTCGTGTCGTGGCCACCTACACCGATGTAGTCGAACGGAGTGTCGCCGTTGACCTTCTGGAAGCCTACGGTAACGGTGTGCGCTTTCAGGAACGAGAACGCAGCTGCCAGGGAGAACGTGGTGTTGCTGATGTCACCTGCCTTGGAGCTGCCGGTGTCGGTAGTACGGTAGATGTTACCGTCCAGGTTCAACGACTGGTCGCCGCCCATCGGGATGGTGTAGTTCAGGTTGGCGTAGTACTGGTTCCAGACGTCTTCCAGCTTGGAGCCGTAGAGCGACGCGCTCAGGTTATCGGTGATGCCGTATTTGCCACCGAAGTAGTCGATGCTGTTGGATGCCACGCCAGCGTAGTTAGCATACAAGTTGCCATTACGCGCGTTGGAGTCCTGGCTGGTACCCGAATAGAAGTGACCGCCTTCCAGATCAAGATTCTGGATCTCGCTGCTCTGCAGTTGGAAACCGCTGGCAGTTTGAGGAAGGATACGGGAACCGCCGACTGCGAACACCGGAGAGGTGCTTGGCTGCATGTCGCCAACTTTCAGCTCGGTTTTGGAGATGCGGAATTTGACCGCTGCGCCTGCTTTGCCTTGGCTCTTGTTGACGTCGCCATCGGCGTCGCGGCTCATGTTGCCGGTGCCGCCAGTGCCGTCGCCGCCATCCAGTTTGAGTGCCAGATAACCAAACGCATCAACGCCGACGCCTACAGTACCTTCGGTGTAACCGGAGCTGAAGTTGCCCCAGATACCTTGGGTCCAGTCTTTCTGGTCGTTGCCGCCATTCTTGTTATCACGGTTGAAGTAATAGTTACGCAGCAGGACGTCGAACTTGGCGCCTTCAACGAAACCTTTGGCTTCAGCCTGGTCACTTACGAAAGGTGCGGCCGTAGCCACTTGAGTACTGGCTGCTGCTGCAACTGCCAGTGCGATCATGCTCCACTTCATCACGCGCATCGTGATTTGCTCCTTTGGTTTTTAGAAGAGTACTGCCGTCCCACCTGTTTTATTATCTGGGCGGCTCTTTCTTTTTGTGTCGGCGCAAACTTATATCACGCTGACAATGTTGGCGATACTTACGTATCAGTCCTTTCAGCTTCTTTACGACCCTGTCGCAAAATGCTCGATCAATGTCGCAAATTCGCAGTCCGCATGTATCCGGACTGACAACTTTAGTGCTGTTTTTGAAGGCTTGAACCTGGATACAGAAAGAACTTTGGCCAAGCAATCAAATCTCCATGGGGCAGCCCTGCCACTATTGTTATTAGTCCCGGGAGAGGTCTTTTCCGGCGGCCTCCCTTGGGACAATATGGGTGTGAATGCAACAAGCGTGCACAAAACGCAAAGCCACCGAGTTTTTTTTGGTGCCAGCCTTCGGGGCTGTAAAAACCGCATAAAACAGCGGTTTTAAGGTCGTTTTGTTTGGCTTGACGTTTCCTGTCCTCCTGGTGTTGATCCCTGAAAAAAACACACGACTTTCCAAAACGTTACCGGTTCACCCTGGTGGGTGAGTAGATGGCGGATGGTCGACGCACTGAGCGTAGACGTGCTGTGCGGTTTTGGTGCAAAACTTTCTCGATGCTGTGCATTTTTCATTCGGTGTCGGGTGCTCAAGGGCATGAAGGAGATGGCTTCCATGGCGTTTTTCTCCTGGTTTTTCATGAGCGTCGTTCGACGGTGGTGCAATCCATCGGGAAATGATCCAGGCCAGGGCGCTTTGCCGTGGAGCGAGAGTGAATGTCGAGGCGGGATCCGTGCAGGGAGCGATGAACGGAAAAGCGTTCGCAGGTATGCTGCCGTTCTGTCGCTTGGCGGGCGGCCAATCAGGGCGTTCGCTAAGCTGAAACTTGATGAGCTGAGCGGGAGTGCGCGCGGTGTTCGCTTTAGATCCACGACTTCAACAAGACACCTTGCCTATCGGGGATTTCCCCCTGTGCCGGTTGCTGTTGTCCAACGATTCCAATTACCCGTGGTTCATCCTGGTACCGCGCAGGGAAGATATCAGCGAGTTGTTTCAGTTGGATGACGCGGACCAGCAGCAGCTGTGGCGAGAAACCACGGCCCTGGCGGAGTTGCTGAAAGACTCGTTCGATGCGGACAAGTTGAATGTGGCGACCCTGGGCAATGTGGTCAGCCAGTTGCACATGCACGTTATCGTTCGCAAACGCGACGATGCCGCCTGGCCTGCCCCGGTGTGGGGCAAGCTTGCCGCCAAGCCCTACAGCGTCGAACAGGTCGCGGCGATCCGTGAGCGCTTGCGGCTGGTCCTGACCGATGATTTCAAGTTTCTGGAGGGCTGAAGCATGAGCCTGGAAGAGCGGGTAACCGATCTGGAAAGCCGATTGGCTTTTCAGGACGACACCATTCAAGCCTTGAACGACGTATTGGTGGTGCAGCAACGGGTGGTCGAGCGTCTGCAACTGCAGATGGCTGCTTTGCTCAAGCGTCAGGAGGAAATGGTGGGGCAGTTCGAGTCATTCGAGGAAGAGGCCCCGCCGCCGCATTATTGAGTGCTGGGCAGCCTGTCGTTCAGGCAATAAAAAACCGCGAGCAGCCAGGCTGCGTCGCGGTTTTTTTCATGGGCGCGAATCAGCGGCGCGGCAGTGCCGCAATCACGTCTTCGGCCTGCAGGCCTTTGTCGCGATTCATGACGGAGAACTCCACGCGCTGGCCTTCCACCAGGACGCGATGGCCTTCGCCGCGGATGGCACGAAAATGCACGAAGATGTCATCGCCGGAGTCACGGGAGATGAAGCCAAACCCCTTCGAAGTGTTGAACCACTTGACGGTGCCGGTATCGCGATTGCTCATGTCGTAGGTTTGCGAGGTGTTGGTCGCGGGGGACGCTTTGTAGAAGCTGACGGCCAGGTGCAGAACAATGGCGATTGCCGCCGTCAGCAGGCTGAACAGCACAGCCGGTTGACCTGCGATAACCGGCATTGGCGCCAGCAGGGTCAGGGTTTGCAATACCACTGCCAGCACCAGAAGCGCGCTGACCAGGTTTTGCAGTTGGTGACGCGGGCCTTTGTTCCAGTAAGGGATAACCGGAGCCAGTGTCAGGTTGAGCAGGCCGAAAAAGGCCAGGTAAAGGGCATCGGGTTGTTGCAGGAAGGGAACGGCTTCAGATCGCAGGCTAGGGATAAAGGACAGCAGCAAGGCTACTGCGCCCGTTAGCAGGTGGACGATTTTCAACATTTTAATGAACTCACGTTAAGACGGATCACAAGGAAAAGCTGAGCGCACACGGTTCGCTTCTGAACAATGGGAGGCGGTGAGCACGTGGGCGGAGAACAGCCTATGCGCCGCGGCCGAGAAATAGGCAATAGCGACACGGGCTCTATTTAACAGCAAAGCCCAAGCCTTCTCAAATCAGGCGCCGTGGCCCGGCGCAGGGGAAAAGCCCGGATGCTCTCAGGGGGATATCGGACTATCGGGCAAAACCCTGTTCTAGAGAGTCGCGAGCGAAAAAAAGGCGGAACGCAGGCTTTTCAGGCGGGTCACAACGAGCGTGGGCTCTCTTGCAAATCGGGTTGGCTCGCTCGGGACAATCTGTCGCAGAGCATGGGGGAATCCTGGGCTGCGGGTGTGCGGCAGTCTTGTTAGAGTGGTTCGGTACCTGATCTGTTGAATTCAATGTGTTAACGGAGATAGACATGGCAATCGATATCGGTATCAGCGCAGAAGACCGCAAGTCCATCGTGGAAGGCCTCTCTCGCCTGCTTTCGGATACTTATGTGCTTTATCTGAAGACCCATAACTTTCACTGGAACGTCACAGGTCCGCAGTTCCGCACCCTGCACCTGATGTTCGAAGAGCAGTACAACGAGCTGGCACTGGCGGTCGACCTGATTGCCGAGCGTATCCGCGCCCTGGGGTTCCCGGCGCCGGGCGCCTATTCCATCTATGCGCGCCTGTCTTCGATCAAGGAAGAAGAAGGCGTGCCAAGTGCCGAGGAGATGATCAAGCAACTGGTGGCAGGGCAGGAGGCGGTGACCCGCACCGCGCGGGGCATTTTCCCGATCATCGACAAGGTCAGCGACGAACCCACGGCAGACTTGCTGACCCAGCGGATGCAGGTGCACGAGAAAACCGCATGGATGTTGCGTTCGTTGTTGAGCGAGCAATAAGTCCCAGGATGGCGCCATTATTGGCGCCATCTGCTTTTATGGGGTGCTCGATATTGGCAGTTCGTCGTTCGGGCCGGGTGCACGTGCATCTTGGCCGGCCAGTCGACGGCGTTTCGGCGGGGCATGCTTCATCGGTGCCGTCATACGGCTGCACAGGGCCGATTTAATGGATATAATCCCGCTCTTTGCTATATAACCCGGGCCTTGGTACGGGTTGAGCCAGACGTTAAGCACGCCGAGACGCCTTCATGCCCATGTACGACTACCAATGCGCTTCCTGTGGTCATCAGTTGGAAGCCATTCAAAAGATCAGCGCGCCGGCGTTGGTCGATTGCCCTGCCTGCCAGGCGCCCGAGCTGAAGAAAATGCTGTCCATGCCAGGTTTCCGCCTTAGCGGTTCCGGTTGGTATGAGACCGATTTCAAGACCGGCACCAAGAAGAATCTGGCTGGCGGCGACAAAGCTGACTAAGTTGAACGACACGCGTGAGCGCTTGCATTATCCGGTTCCCCAAGGTGCGCAAGTCCTCCATCGAATTTCGAATTACGAGAAGTGAAACCACTACCATGATGCGCAGCCATTATTGCGGCCAACTGAACGAAAGCCTGGAAGGTCAGGAAGTTACCCTTTGCGGATGGGTCCACCGTCGTCGCGACCATGGCGGGGTGATTTTCCTCGATATCCGTGATCGTGAAGGCTTGGCCCAGGTGGTGTTCGACCCGGATCGCGCTGAAACCTTCGCCGCCGCCGACCGTGTGCGCAGTGAGTATGTGGTCAAGATCACCGGTAAGGTGCGCCTGCGTCCGGCCGGTGCCGGCAACGCCAACATGGCTTCGGGCATGATCGAAGTGCTGGGCTACGAGCTGGAAGTGCTGAACGAAGCGGAAACCCCGCCGTTCCCGCTCAATGAATACTCCGACGTCGGCGAAGAAACCCGTCTGCGCTATCGCTTCATCGACCTGCGCCGCCCGGAAATGGCCGAGAAGCTGCGTCTGCGTTCGCGCATGACCACCAGCATCCGTCGTTACCTGGACGAGAACGGCTTCCTCGACGTCGAGACCCCGATCCTGACTCGCGCCACCCCTGAAGGCGCGCGTGACTATCTGGTGCCGAGCCGTACCCACGCTGGCAGTTTCTTTGCCCTGCCGCAGTCGCCTCAGTTGTTCAAGCAGCTGCTGATGGTGGCTGGCTTCGACCGCTACTACCAGATCGCCAAGTGCTTCCGCGACGAAGACCTGCGTGCCGACCGTCAGCCTGAGTTCACTCAGATCGACATCGAAACCAGCTTCCTCGATGAAAAAGACATCATGGGCCTGACCGAAGGCATGATCCGCAACCTGTTCAAGGAAGTGCTGGATCTGGAATTCGGCGAGTTCCCGCACATGACCTGGGACGAGGCCATGCGTCGTTACGGTTCCGACAAGCCGGACCTGCGCATTCCGCTGGAACTGGTGGACGTTGCCGACCAGCTCAAGGAAGTTGAATTCAAGGTGTTCAGCGGCCCGGCCAACGACCCGAAAAGCCGTGTGGCCGCCTTGCGCGTTCCTGGCGGCGCGAGCATGCCGCGCAGCAAGATCGACGACTACACCAAGTTCGTCGGCATCTACGGTGCCAAGGGTCTGGCGTACATCAAGGTCAACGAGCGTGCCAAGGGCGTTGAAGGCCTGCAGTCGCCGATCGTCAAGAACATCCCCGAGGCCAACCTGAACGTGATCCTCGATCGCGTGGGCGCGGTCGACGGCGACATCGTGTTCTTCGGCGCCGACAAGGCCAAGATCGTCAGCGAGGCCCTGGGCGCGCTGCGGATCAAGGTCGGCAACGACCTGGACCTGCTGACCTGCGACTGGGCTCCGCTGTGGGTCGTCGACTTCCCGATGTTCGAAGAGAACGAAGACGGCAGCTTCACCGCGTTGCACCACCCGTTCACCGCGCCGAAGTGCTCGCCGGAAGAACTGGAAGCCAACCCGGCGACCGCTTTGTCCCGTGCCTATGACATGGTGCTCAACGGCACCGAGCTGGGTGGCGGTTCGATTCGTATCCACCGCAAGGAGATGCAACAGGCGGTGTTCCGTCTGCTGGGCATCGACGAAGCGGAGCAGGAAGAGAAGTTCGGCTTCCTGCTCGACGCCCTGAAGTTCGGTGCGCCGCCGCACGGTGGCCTGGCTTTCGGCCTGGATCGCCTGGTCATGTTGATGACTGGCGCCCAGTCGATCCGTGAAGTGATAGCCTTCCCGAAAACCCAGAGCGCCGCGTGCGTGATGACCCAGGCGCCTGGCCTGGTCGACGCCAAGGCCCTGCGCGAGCTGCACATCCGTCTGCGCGAACAGCCAAAGGCTGAGTAAGGCCGACCTGAAGGCGCATCTTCGGATGCGCCTTTTTCTATTGGGTCGAAGTATTTTGTTGCCCGCCCGCCTTTACGGCGGCGCGGGCAATGTTTCAAAGAGAATCTGGAGCGAGTTATGGCAGGTCATTCCAAGTGGGCGAACATCAAGCACCGCAAAGAGCGTCAGGATGCCAAGAGAGGCAAGATTTTCACCAAGTGGATCCGTGAGCTGACGGTCGCCGCGCGCCAGGGCGGCGGGGAGGCGGGCTCCAACCCGCGTCTGCGTCTGGCCCTGGACAAGGCCTTGGGCGCCAACATGAGCCGCGACATCATCGATCGCGCCATTGCCCGCGGTACTGGCGCGGCTGGCAGCGACGACGTGGTCGAGCTGACTTACGAAGGCTACGGCCCGAACGGCGTGGCGGTGATGGTCGAATGCATGACCGACAACCGCAACCGTACCGCGGCTGCCGTGCGTCACGCCTTCAGCAAGTGCGGCGGCAACCTGGGGACCGATGGCTCGGTGGCCTATCTGTTCGAGCGCAAGGGGCAGATTTCCTTCGAGTCGGGCGTCGACGAGGACGCACTGATGGAAGCTGCCATGGAGGCCGATGCAGACGACGTGGTCACTAACGAAGATGGTTCCATCGATGTGTTCACCTCGTTCGCCGGTTTCTATGCCGTGCGCAACGCCCTGGAGGCGGCCGGTTTCAAGGCGGCGGACGCGGAAATCGTCATGCTGCCGACCACCAGCGCCGAGCTGGACCTGGAGGGCGCCGAGAAGGTCCTCAAGCTGATCGACATGCTCGAGGACCTGGACGACGTGCAGAATGTCTACTCCAACGCGGATATTCCCGAGTCGGTTGCCGAGCAGCTTGGCTGATACCGCGATAAAAGATCGCATCTTTCGACGTTTCCCAGGATTACGCTGTACCTGTAGGGGAGCTGTCGAAGGCTGCGATTTTTTGTTTCTTCGACTTATCCCAGGGTTACCTTAGGCAACCGAATTTTTCTTTGCAGGCGTTATGACTCTTATTCTTGGTATCGACCCGGGGTCGCGCATCACCGGTTATGGCGTGGTACGGGATACCGGGCGCGGCTGTGTGTACGTGGCGTCGGGTTGTATTCGCACGGGCGCCGGCGAGCTGCATGAGCGGCTGCAAATCGTTTATCGCGGGGTGCGCGAGGTCATTCAGACCTACGGGCCGGTGACCATGGGCATTGAAAAGGTGTTCATGGCGCGCAATGCCGATTCGGCCTTGAAACTGGGCCAGGCCCGTGGCGCGGCGATCGTCGCCGGGGCCGAGGAAAGCCTGGAAATCGCCGAGTACACGGCCACGCAGGTCAAACAGGCGGTGGCGGGTACCGGTGGGGCCAACAAGGAACAGGTGCAAATGATGGTCATGCATTTGCTCAAGTTGACCAGCAAGCCGCAGATCGATGCCTCCGATGCCCTGGCGATTGCCATCTGTCATGCCCATACACGCTCCAGCCTGGTGCCCCATGGCCTGGGGACCGCACGCAGTCGTGGCGGCCGGCTGCGTCTCTGATAGCATCTGCGCAAACATTTGATGAGTGGAGTGCCCCGCGCCTGTCTGCCCGGCCCGGAACTTCCCTTTTTGTGACTCGCCGGCCGCCGATCCGGCCTGAGCTAAGGATCTGAAACGTGATTGGACGCTTGCGCGGCACCTTGGCTGAAAAACAGCCGCCGCACCTGATTCTCGATGTGAATGGCCTGGGCTATGAAGTGGAGGTCCCCATGACCACCCTGTATCGCCTGCCGTCGGTCGGTGAACCGCTTACCCTGCACACCCATTTGGTCGTGCGTGAAGATGCCCAGTTACTCTATGGTTTTGCCAGCAAGCGCGAGCGGGATTTTTTCCGCGAACTGATTCGTCTCAATGGCGTGGGGCCCAAGCTGGCGCTGGCGTTGATGTCCAGCCTGGAAGTCGACGAGCTGGTGCGTTGCGTGCAGGCGCAGGACACCTCGGCGCTGACCAAGGTGCCGGGGGTCGGCAAGAAGACCGCGGAGCGACTGTTGGTCGAACTCAAGGACCGCTTCAAGGCCTGGGAAACCGTGCCGAGTATGTTTGCCCTGGTGCCGAACCAGCCGGATGCGCCGATGCCGGTAGCCAGTGCCGAGACCGATGCGGTCAGCGCCCTGATTTCCCTGGGTTACAAACCGCAGGAAGCCAGCAAGGCCGTCTCCGCTATCAAGGAAAAAGGCTTGAGCAGTGAAGATATGATCCGCCGCGCCCTGAAGGGAATGATTTAAGTGATAGAAGCAGATCGTCTGATCGCCGCCACGGGGCCCCGTGAGCGCGAGGAAGTTCAGGACCGGGCGATTCGCCCCGTCAGCCTGGCCGAGTACATCGGCCAGCCGACGGTGCGCGAGCAAATGGAGCTGTTCATCCAGGCTGCGCGCGGGCGCAACGAGTCGCTGGACCATACCTTGATCTTCGGGCCGCCAGGCCTGGGCAAGACCACCCTGGCCAACATCATCGCCCAGGAAATGGGGGTCTCGATCAAGAGCACCTCGGGGCCGGTGCTGGAGCGTCCGGGGGACCTGGCGGCGCTGCTGACCAACCTCGAACCGCACGACGTGCTGTTCATCGATGAAATCCATCGCTTGTCGCCGATTGTCGAGGAAGTGCTGTATCCAGCCATGGAAGACTTCCAGCTGGACATCATGATCGGTGAAGGGCCGGCAGCCCGTTCGATCAAGCTCGACCTGCCGCCGTTCACCCTGGTAGGGGCGACGACCCGCGCCGGCATGCTGACCAACCCGCTGCGTGATCGTTTCGGCATCGTCCAGCGCCTGGAGTTCTACAGCACGGCGGACCTGGCGACCATCGTCGGTCGTTCCGCCGGTATCCTCGGCTTGCCGCTGGACCCTGAGGGTGCTTTTGAGGTGGCCCGGCGCGCCCGCGGCACACCGCGTATCGCCAATCGCTTGTTGCGTCGGGTGCGGGACTTTGCCGAAGTTCGCGCCAAGGGGCACATCACCAAGCCCATCGCCGATCTGGCACTGAACCTGCTGGATGTCGACGAGCGTGGTTTCGATCACCAGGACCGACGGCTGCTGCTGACCATGATCGAGAAGTTCGATGGCGGGCCGGTGGGGGTCGACAGCCTGGCGGCTGCCATTAGCGAGGAACGGCACACCATCGAGGATGTGCTCGAGCCCTATCTGATCCAGCAAGGCTATATCATGCGTACGCCGCGGGGACGTGTAGTGACCCGGCACGCCTATTTGCATTTCGGTCTAAACATCCCGTCACGATTGGGGGAGATGCCTGTGGTAGACGAATTCCTCGATGCCGTGGACGATTAATAACTCGGTCGGCAGCGATTTATTCGCAGGTTGTGCTGTCCTAGGGGGCTGGCATCGCCATTATTTCGCCAGGGTGGCCTTCGAGAATGAAAAACAGTTGCTTGGCCGGATTGGCAACCTGAGGAGTAAGCACTAGAGTATGCGCGCGCAAAACGGGCTTGAGCCGTTCGCACATCGTTGTCGCGTTTATTACGAAGACACCGATGCCGGCGGCATCGTGTATTACGTTAATTACCTTAAGTTTATGGAGCGGGCTCGAACCGAGCGGCTACGACACCTGGGCTTTGCCCAATCGCAGCTGGCAGGGGAGAACCTGTTGTTCGTCGTGCATTCCAGCGAAGCGCGCTATCACGCGCCGGCGCGACTGGACGACGAGCTTCTGGTAAGTGCAGAAGTCATCGAATTGAATCGGGCCAGCCTGCGCTTCAAACAGCAGGTCAGGCGGGCCGCGGATAATGCACTGCTCTGTGAAGGGCAGTTTCTGGTGGCCTGTGTGCGCACCGACAATTTGAAACCCCGGGCCATTCCCGAAGCTCTACGCGCGGCCTTTGCCGACGTGAGCGGCGCGGGTACACACTCAGAGCAGGAGATAAAGCGTGGAAGCTAACGTCGTCGACCATTCCTCCATGTGGAGCTTGGTCAGCAATGCCAGCGTCGTTGTGCAGTTGGTAATGCTGACCCTGGTAGCCGCATCGGTGACCTCATGGATCATGATCTTTCAGCGCAGCAATCTGCTGCGTGCCGGTCGACGCGCCCTGGAGAGCTTCGAAGAGCGCTTCTGGTCGGGTATCGACCTGTCCAAGCTGTACCGCCAGGCGGGCAGCAACCCGGATCCGGATTCGGGCGTGGAGCAGATCTTCCGCGCCGGTTTCAAAGAGTTCTCGCGCCTGCGCCAGCAGTCGGGCGTTGATCCTGAAGCGGTCATGGAAGGTGTCGCGCGGGCCATGCGTGTCGCCATCTCGCGTGAGGAAGAGAAGCTCGAGCAGAGCCTACCGTTCCTCGCTACTGTTGGTTCGGTCAGCCCGTATATCGGTCTGTTCGGTACCGTCTGGGGGATCATGAACTCCTTCCGCGGCTTGGCCAGCGCCCAGCAGGCAACCCTGGCGACCGTAGCTCCAGGCATCGCCGAAGCCCTGATCGCCACCGCGATCGGCCTGTTCGCGGCAATCCCGGCCGTTATCGCCTACAACCGCTTTGCGGCCCGCGGCGAGACACTGATCAGCCGTTACTACACCTTCGCCGACGAGTTCCAGGCGATCCTGCACCGTAAAGTGCACACCAGCGAAGAGTGAGCAGGTAAATCCCCATGGCCCGAGTTCGCCACAAACGCAAGCCGGTTGCCGAGATGAACGTGGTGCCCTACATCGACGTGATGTTGGTACTGCTGGTTATCTTCATGGTGACCGCGCCGATGCTCAATCAGGGCGTGAAAGTCGATCTGCCCAAGGTTTCCAGCGAAGCCTTGCCGCAGGACAACAACACCCAGGTCCTGACCATTTCGATCAAGGCTGACAAGACCTACTACTGGAACCTTGGCAGTGAAGTCGACACCGACAAGCAGATGGACAAGGCCATGACCTTGCCGCAGATGACCGACGCGGTGACCAAGATCATTCGTGCCGGCAACGAAGGCGGCAAGCATACCCAAGTGTTCATTCGCGGCGACAAGTCTGTTGACTACGGTGCCGTCATGGGCGCCATGGGCGGGCTGCAGAAGGCCGGCGTTGGTAACGTTGGCCTGATTACCGAGGCGCCCTGATGCAGCAACAGCGAGAGCCGTCCGCCTCGGAAAGCTACTTCTGGCCTAGCGTGTGGGCAATTGCCCTGCACATTCTGGTGTTCGGCATGCTGTTCGTCAGTTTTGCCATGACGCCGGAGTTGCCGCCGTCCAAGCCGATCGTCCAGGCGACCCTGTATCAGCTGAAATCGAAAAGTCAGGCGACCACCCAGACCAATCAGAAGATTGCGGGTGAGGCGAAGAAATCCGCCGCGCGTCAGACCGAAGTCGAGCAGATGGAGCAGAAAAAGGTCGAGCAGGAAGCTGTGAAGGCTGCGGAACAAAAGAAAGAAGAGGCTGCTCAAAAAGCCGAGGAAGCGAAAAAGGCCGACGAAGCCAAGAAAGCGGATGAGGCGAAGAAGGCTGATGAAGCCAAGAAAGCCGACGATGCGAAGAAGGCTGCGGAGGCGAAAAAGGCTGAAGAGAAACAATTGGCTGATATAGCCAAGAAGAAAGCCGAAGAAGAAGCCAAGAAAGCCGCCGAAGAAGAGGCCAAGAAAAAGGCCGCTGAAGAGGCGAAGAAAAAGGTAGTCGAAGACGCGAAGAAGAAAGCCGCGGAAGACGCCAAGAAGAAAGCTGAAGCAGACGAGGCGAAGAAGAAGGTCGCCGAGGACGCGAAGAAGAAAGCCGCCGCCGATGCAGCCAAGAAAAAGGCTCAGGAAGCAGCGCGTAAATCGGCCGAAGAGAAAAAGGCTCAGGCCCTGGCTGATTTGCTTTCCGACACGCCGCAGCGTCAGCAGGCCTTGGCGGACGAGCAGGGCGATGAAGTCGCGGGCAGTTTCGACGATCTGATTCGCGCTCGTGCGGCGGAAGGCTGGGCTCGTCCTCCTTCGGCACGCAACAACATGACTGTCGTGCTGCAAATCGGCATGTTGCCTGACGGTACGGTGACTTCCGTATCGGTGGCCAAGTCCAGCGGCGACGGTCCGTTCGATGCCTCGGCGGTAGCTGCGGTCAAGAACATTGGACGTTTGACAGAAATGCAGGGAATGAAGCCGAGCGATTTCGCTCCGTATCGTTCGTTCAAGATGACATTCACACCTGAGGATCTAGCCTTGTGAGAAACCTTCTTCGAGGATTGCTGGTCGTTATCTGCTGTATGGCAGGGATAGCGACAGCGGATGAAAAGAACATTCTGGTCACTAGCGGCAGTGATCGGGCCACGCCAATCGCGGTAGTGCCATTCGGTTGGCAAGGGGGCAGCGTGCTGCCCGACGACATGGCGGAAATCATCGGCAACGACCTGCGCAACTCGGGTTACTACTCGCCGATTCCAAAGCAGAACATGATCAGCCTGCCGACCCAGGCCAGCGAAGTCATCTACCGTGACTGGAAAGCCCTGGGCGCCCAGTACATCATGGTCGGCAGCATTGTCCCGGCGGGCGGCCGCCTGCAGGTGCAATACGCCCTGTTCAACGTCGCGACCGAGCAGCAAGTGCTGACCGGCAGCGTCTCGGGCAGCGTCGATCAACTGCGCGACATGGCTCACTACATCTCCGACCAGTCGTTCGAGAAGCTCACCGGTATCAAGGGCGCGTTCTCCACTCGTATGTTGTACGTCACGGCCGAGCGTTTCTCCGAGAAGAACACGCGCTATACCCTGCAACGCTCCGACTACGACGGCGCGCGTGCGGTGACGCTGCTGCAATCCCGTGAGCCGATCCTGTCGCCGCGCTTCGCGCCGGACGGCAAGCGCATCGCCTATGTCTCGTTCGAGCAGAAGCGTCCACGGATCTTCGTCCAGCACATCGACACGGGCCGTCGCGAGCAGATCACCAACTTCGAAGGCCTGAACGGTGCGCCTGCCTGGTCGCCGGACGGTCAGCGCCTGGCGTTCGTGCTGTCCAAGGACGGCAACCCGGACATCTATGTGATGAACCTGGGCTCGCGCCAGATCAGCCGTGTGACCGCAGGTCCTGGCATCAATACCGAGCCGTTCTGGGGCAAGGATGGTTCGACCATCTACTTCACCTCGGACCGTGGCGGCAAGCCGCAGATCTACAAGACCAGCGCTGGCGGCGGCGGTGCGGAACGGGTGACGTTCGTGGGTAACTACAACGCCAACCCGAAACTTTCCGCGGACGAAAAGACCCTGGTGATGATTCACCGCCAGGACGGTTTCACCAACTTCAAGGTGGCCGCTCAGGACTTGCAGCGCGGTAACGTAAAAATCCTTACCGACAGCACACTTGATGAGTCGCCTACTGTTGCGCCCAACGGCACCATGGTAATCTACGCCACCCGCCAGCAGGGCCGGGGAGTCTTGATGCTCGTGTCCATTAATGGGCGCGTGAGGCTCCCGCTTCCTACCGCTCAAGGCGAAGTCAGAGAACCGTCCTGGTCCCCTTACCTGAACTGACGCGGCGCTTTACGTTTTACTTAACACACTGGGGTTCATTAGGAGTTTCACGATGGAAATGCTGAAGTTTGGTAAGTTTGCTGCGCTGGCTCTGGCCATGGCTGTAGCTGTAGGTTGCTCCTCCAAAGGCGGCGACAACGCTGGTGAAGGCGCTGTTGATCCAAACGCTGGTTACGGCGCTAACACCGGTGCAGTTGACGGCTCCCTGAGCGAAGAAGCTGCTCTGCGCGCAATCACCACCTTCTACTTCGAATACGACAGCTCGGACCTGAAGCCAGAAGCCATGCGCGCTCTGGACGTTCACGCCAAAGACCTGAAAGCAAACGGCGCTCGCGTTGTTCTGGAAGGCAACACCGACGAACGTGGTACTCGTGAGTACAACATGGCACTGGGCGAGCGTCGTGCGAAAGCCGTTCAACGCTACCTGGTTCTGCAAGGTGTTTCCCCAGCTCAGCTGGAACTGGTTTCCTACGGCGAAGAGCGTCCAGTTGCTACCGGCAACGACGAGCAGTCCTGGGCTCAAAACCGTCGCGTCGAACTGCGTAAGTAATTCGTCATGCGAACGTGCCGTCGTGCTCTAACTGTCTTGGCTCTCAGCCTCGCGCCGCTTTCGGTGTGGGCTGCGGTTCCTGTGGTCGATAGCAACTCAGGCTATAGCAATAGCGGGAGCAGTTATCCGCCAGCGGGTTATGGCACGAACGGCGCCTATGCCGGGGGAGGGGTTTCGACCCCTGTCTCGGCACAGGGCGAGCTGTTCCAGCAACTGCAGCAAATGCAGGAGCAGATCGCGCGCCAGCAAGGCGTGATCGAAGTCTTGCAAAACGATGTTGCGCGCATGAAGCAGGAAAGCCTGGAGCGTTACCAGGATCTTGATCGGCGCATTGGAGCGGGCGGCGCATCTGCCGCGACTCCTGATAATTCTTCTGCCGGTGGCGATGCAAGTGCCGCCGGTGCAGCTGCCGGAGCTGCCTCGCAAGCTCCAGCGGCAAGCAGCGAACCGGGCGATCCGGCGAAGGAAAAGCTCTATTACGATGCCGCCTTCGACCTGATCAAGGCCAAGGACTTCGACAAGGCCAGCCAGGCTTTCGCCGCGTTCCTGCGTAAATATCCAAACAGCCAGTACGCGGGTAATGCCCAGTACTGGTTGGGCGAAGTGAATCTGGCCAAAGGCGACCTGCAAGGTGCCGGCCAGGCATTTGCCAAGGTCTCGCAGCTGTATCCGAAGCACGCCAAAGTGCCGGATTCGCTGTACAAGCTGGCTGACGTAGAACGTCGCCTGGGGCATGCCGACAAGGTCAAAGGCATTCTGCAGCAGGTGGTGGCCCAATACCCGGGTACTTCCGCCGCCCAGCTGGCTCAGCGTGATCTGCAACGCATGTGATCGTCGTTTGAGCCGTTTTGAAGAAACCCGCGCTTGCCGCGGGTTTTTTCGTTAGAATCCATGCCCTTTTTATGAAACACGCTTCCTGGAATTGACGCTTTGCGGGATTCCTCGAGGTGCCTGACGGAGGCGGACAGCCTGTTTAGCTGTTACGCCCGTGGCGACTATGCAAGACACATTGAGAATTACCGAAGTTTTCTACTCGTTGCAGGGTGAAACTCGGACTGCCGGCCTGCCCACGGTATTTGTGCGCCTGACCGGTTGTCCGCTGCGTTGCCAATACTGCGACAGCGCCTACGCATTCAGCGGCGGCAGCATCCGGACCCTCGAGAGCATTCTCGAACAGGTCGCCGGCTTCCGTCCGCGTTATGTTTGCGTGACCGGGGGCGAGCCTCTGGCACAACCCAATGCCATTCCCTTGCTCAAGCAGCTGTGTGATGCCGGTTACGAGGTTTCCCTGGAAACCAGTGGGGCACTGGATATCTCGACGGTCGATCCGCGCGTAAGCCGAGTGCTCGATCTGAAGACCCCCGGGTCGGAAGAGGTCCAGCGCAACCGTTACGAAAACATCGAACTGCTGACATCGAACGATCAGGTCAAGTTTGTCATCTGTTCCCGCGAGGACTACGACTGGGCGGTCTCCAAGCTGATCCAGTACGGTCTGGAGCGACGGGCAGGCGAGGTGCTGTTTTCGCCGAGCCATCACGATTTGAATGCGCGCGACCTGGCCGACTGGGTCGTTGCGGACAACCTGCCGGTGCGCCTGCAATTGCAGCTGCATAAATATCTTTGGAATGACGAGCCGGGGCGCTGATATGACTGAACAAGCACAGAACCAAGTGTGTACTGAAAAACGTGCGGTAATTCTGCTGTCCGGCGGCCTGGATTCGGCCACTGTGGTCGCCATGGCGCATGCCGAAGGCTACCGCTGCTACACCATGAGTTTCGACTATGGCCAGCGCCATCGCGCCGAGTTGCAGGCGGCTGAGCGCGTTGCCCGTGACTTGGGCGTGGTCGAGCACAAGGTGATCGGCCTCAACCTCAACGGCATTGGCGGCTCCGCCCTGACCGATAGTTCCATCGCGGTGCCTGAGGCCCCAAGCGAAGGGATTCCCGTCACTTACGTGCCGGCGCGTAACACCGTATTTCTTTCCCTGGCGTTGGGCTGGGCGGAAGTGCTGGGTGCGCGGGACATTTTTATCGGCGTCAATGCCGTGGACTATTCGGGGTACCCGGATTGCCGCCAGGAGTTCGTCGAAGCCTTCGAGCGCATGGCCAACCTGGCGACCAAGGCCGGAGTAGAGGGGCAGGGGTTCCGTATCCAGGCGCCGCTGCAGAACCTGAGCAAGGCCGATATCGTCAAGGCGGGCGTCAAGCTTGGGGTCGATTACAGCCTGACCGTGTCCTGCTACCAGGCCGATGATAAGGGCCGTGCCTGTGGCAAGTGCGATAGCTGCCGCCTGCGTGCAGAGGGTTTTGCCGCGGCCGGTGTCAGCGATCCAACACCTTATTTTTGATTTTTTTCATCTAGGGTGTTGAATTCCTTTTAGAAATCAGTATTATACGCGCCACCACACAGCGGGTCGTTAGCTCAGTTGGTAGAGCAGTTGGCTTTTAACCAATTGGTCGTAGGTTCGAATCCCACACGACCCACCATATTTGGCGGTTTAGAAAATCCGGAAGGCCCACGAAAGTGAGGATTTCCGGGTTTTTTTTTGCCTGCAGAAAAGCCCTGGCACACCTTGCTCGTTCAGTCTGGCAATGGCGCCTTTTCAGCGGTTTCAGGTCCATGCTCATTCAGGGCAGCGCCCAGAATCCCAGGCGGCCGAGGCTTGCCGCCAAACGCAGGCGGGAGGTCTGCCAGTTGCCGAGGGCCTGGATATGTTGCTCCTCGGCACTGGCGTAGGCGGTCAGGGTGTTCAGCAGTTCGATCATGCTGCCGACTCCCGAGCGATAGCGCCCCTGCACCACCTCCAGGCTTTGCCGCGACTGCTCGACCAACTCGCGGGTGCGCCTCAGGCTGCGGGTTTCCGTGCTCAGTGACTGGTAGTTGCTCCAGACCTCCAGCGATACCTGCTGCTCGGTATCGGCCAGCTCCAGCTGGCTGGCCTCCTGGCGGGCCAGGGCATTTCGTACCTGATAGTTACGCTCGAAGCCTTCGAACAGGGGGATCTTCAGTTGCAGGCCGATGCTGCGATCGTACTCGCGGGTATCGCCATTGAGCGTCAGCGATTGATCGTTATGGTTGCGTGCCAGGTTGGCGGTCAGCGCCAGGCTCGGTCGGCCCATCGCGCGGCTTTCCGCCACCGCGGCCCCCGCGGCCTGCAACCGCGCCTGGGCGGCAAGCAATGCCGGATGTTCGCGTCGGGCCTCGGCGAGCAGCTCGTCGATGGCCTTGACGAAACTGGTATCGGGCAGGGTTTCCAGATCGCTGGCCAGGCGCAGAGGCGTGTCTGGTGGTTGGCCCATGCGTAGCGCGATGACGCCAAGGGCGCTGCGCAGAGCTCCCTCGACACGGACCTGACGCAGGCTCGCCTCGGACAAGGCGGTTTGCGCCTGCAAGCGATCGGAAAGCGCGGCGACGCCGGCCTTGTACTTGGCATCGGCGGCTTCGAGATTCTGTTCCGCCAGTACCGTCACCTGTCGCGAGGCCGTCAGGCTGCGTTGCGCGGCGAGGGCATCGTAGTAGGCCTGGGCGGCGAGGGCGAAGCCGTTCTGCAGCGTCATCTCCTGGCTGGCGATGGCTGCCAGCAAGAGCTGCTGGGCGTTGTTCAGGGCGGCGCTGCGCCGACCGAAGTCAAACAGTACCCAACTCAGTTCGAGATTGGCCCCACGGCGTCGGCGCTGACCGTCGATGGAGTGCCCGGGCAGGTCTCGGTAATCGACGCGGGTATCGCTCCGGCTGCTTTCCAGGCGTCCGTCGAGGCGCGGCAGGAAGGCCGAGCGGGCGATCCCGACTTGCGCGGCCTGCACCTTGGCATTGGCCCAGGCGAGACGGGTCTGCGGGTCGTGACAGAGCATTCGTTCGATGGCCTGCGCCAAGGTCAGTTCGGCCGGCAACGACCCGGAGACGCACAGCTGGCCGCCGGTCCCAAGGTCGTACACGACAGGCTCGGCGGTACCGAATACGTCCGGTTCGGCGGTGGCAAAGGGGGCGCTGCCCAGAAGGCAGAGCAGCAGACAGACCGGCCCACGCATCAGGCTTGCCCCTGCGCCGCCATGGCCTGGCGTTCGGCCAGGCTCTCGGCGGTTTCGTCCAGCACTATCTTGCCTTGGCCGAGGACCACGACCCGGTCCGCAGAGGCAATGGTCTCCGGACGGTGGGCGACCATGATGCGGGTGATACGCAGCGCACGGATGGCGGCATTCACCCGTTGTTCGCAATGGACATCGAGGTGGCTCGTCGCCTCGTCGAGAAAGAGAATTTTTGGTTTCTTGTACAACGCCCGGGCCAGCATGACCCGCTGTTTCTGGCCACCTGAAAGCACTGTGCCCATCTCGCCGATCAGGGTGTTGTAGCCCATCGGCATGGCCTGGATGTCGTCATGGATAGCGGCCATCTGCGCGCACTGGATCAGCCACGGCATGTCCACCTGCGGGTCGAAGAAACCGATGTTTTCGCTGAGCGAGCCGGCAAACAGCACATCGTCCTGCAAGACCGTGGCAACCCGTTCGCGCAGCCCATCCAGGCCCAGTTGCGAGAGCTCCAGGCCAGCCACGCGGACCTGCCCTTCATTGGCCGGCAGGATGCCGAGCAGAACGTTGAACAGGGTGCTCTTGCCGCAGCCCGAAGGGCCGACGATGGCCACCGATTCACCTGCGCCGATCTGTAGGTCGACGCCGTCGAGCACCCACGGCTCCTGGTCCGAGTAACGATAGCGCAGGCCCTGTATCTCGATGCCCGCTTCGCGTTCGTCGAGGCTGCCCGGGTCCAGATTGCCGTGGTTGTTTTCCGCGGGCTGAAGGACGATATCGGCCAGGCGCTCGCCCTGCAGTTGCAGCATGCGCAGCTCGAAGAACTTGTCTATCAGGCTGCCGACGCGGTCATCGAACTGCGACTTGTAGGCGTTGAAGGCCATCAGTACGCCGACGCTGAATTGGCCGTCCATTACCATGGTCGCACCGAGCCAGATCACTAGCAGGTTCTCCACGCCGAACAGCAGGCCATTCATCTGTTGATAGAGCAGTTGCAGTTTCTGCGTGCGCAGGCCGGCGTTGATCTGCTCCACCAGCAGGCCGAGCCACACTGCGCGGCGCTCGTCCTGGCGCTGGAACAGCTTCAACGGACGGATGCCGCGCACTGTTTCCAGGAAGTGGCTCTGCTGGCGCGCGGCGTGCACGATCTGCTCTTCGGTGGCATTGCGCAGCGGGCGGTACCAGATCCAGCGGCCCAGGGCATAGAGACTCATGGAGGCAAGAGCAATGGCCGCCAGCGGTGGGCTGTAGAGCAGCATCATGCCCAGGGTGGCGGCGGTCATCAGGCCGTCCAGCACGGCTGAGAGAAAGGCTGCGGTGAGGGTCTGCTGGATGTTGCCCACTGCGCCGAAGCGCGAAACCACGTCGCCCAGATGGCGCTTCTCGAAATACTGGATGGGCAGGCGCAGCAGATGGCTGAATACGTTGGCCTGCCACTGCACGCCGAGCAGGGTGCTCATGTGCATCATGACCCAGGCGCGCACCCCACTGACCGCCTGTTGCATCAGTAGCAGCAGGCCGAAGCCCATGACCAGGGTACTGAGCAGGTCGCGGTCTGCGCTGACGATCACGTTGTCGATCGTCCATTGCAGGAAGAACGGGCTGACCAACGAGAACACCTCGAGCGCGCCGGCCAGCAACAGAACCTGAGCCAGCGAACGGTAGAGCCCGGTGACCTTGCCCAGCATGCCCAGCAACTTGATCCGCGGCGGCGCTTGTTGCTTCTCGAAGCCGCTGTCCGGCCAGAACTCCACCGCGACGCCGGTGAAGCTTTGCGAGAACTCTGCCAGGCTCACCCGGCGCAGCCCGTGAGCGGGATCGTGGAGCAAGGCGCCGCGGGCGTCGATCGCCTTCAGTACGACGAAATGATTGAAATTCCAGTGCAGCACGCACGGCAGCTTGAGCTTGCCCAGATCGCCGAGATCCAGCTTCACCGCGCGGGTTCCCAGTTGCAGGCGGTGCGCGGTCTGGATCAGTTGCTTCAAGGCGATGCCCTTGAGCGACACGCTGAAGTGCCGGCGCAGTTCCATCAGGTTGGTATGGTAGCCGTGGTAGCCGGCAATCATTGCCAGGCAGGCCAGGCCGCATTCGGTGGCTTCGGTTTGCAGTATCAGCGGCAAGCGTCTCGTCAGGCGCAGGGCGAGGGTGTCGAGAAATACCATGCTGGCGCTTCCTAAAGTTTGCCGGTCAGGCTGTAGAGCGGTTCCAGCACCCATTCATATAAATGTCGGGTGTCCTGGAGAATGTCCGCGTCGAGCAGCATGCCGCTCTGCAACGGCCGAGGCTGCCCGTAGGCGGTGGCCGCTTGTTGGTCGAGGCTGACGCGCAAGCGGTACAGCTGCTCGCCGTCCTGGCCCAGTCCCGGCACACCACCGATCATGCTGGACAGTTCGGCCAGCGACACGCTAGTGCGGGAGATCGATTGCACCTGGCCGTGGTACTGGCCGAACTTCTGGTAGGGGTAGGCCTGATAGCGGATCAGCACCGAGTCTCCTGGCTTGATGAAACCAATGGACTTGCTCGGGGCGTAGAGCTCCGCCTGCAGGGGGCTGTCGGCTGGCACGATACTCAGCAGCGGACGTGAGCTGTCCACGGTCTGGCCCGCTTCGGCGAGCACGGCAGTGGCGATCCCGGTTTCCGGGGCGATGATCAGCAGCGTGCGTTTGGCCTCGCTTTCCGCCAGGTCCTGCTCCAGGGTCGAAAGCTGGCGACGGATTTCCGCGAGCTGGTTCGCCTGGCGTGCCGGCAAGCCTGCTAGTTCGTTGCGGCGTTCGGTGGACTGCTGTTGCAGGGACGTGCGCTCACGTTCCAGGCCTTGCAGGGTCTGGCGCTGGCCGAGGAGTTCGGCCTGGCGCTGTTGCAACTGGTCCATGGAAATGTAGCCCTTGTCCATCAGTCCCTGGTAACGCTCGACGGCATCGCTGGCCAGCGCCAGCAGGCGCTGTTGGCTATCGGTTTGCGCAAAGAGGGTGGCGAGCTCGCGTTGTAGGCTGGACACCTTGCTGGTCAGGCTGTCGCGCTCGTCCGCCTGTAGGCGGCGGATCTTCTCGAGCTCGTCGCGCAGGGAGTCGCGACGTTGTTCGAGCGTGCGACTGATACCAGCTTGTACCGGCCCTGCGTCGCTGCCGTAGCGTTCGCTGGAGAGAATCATCAGGCGTTCCCCGCGTTTCACCCTCTGGCCTTCATGGACAAACTTCTCCAGCACGATGCCCGGTTGTGGAGCATGCACCTTGACCTGGCCGTTGGCCGGGACCAGTTGGCCGCTGACGGTGCTGCGCTTGGTGTAGCTGCCGAGTAGGAAAAATCCGACGACCATCAAAGCCATTGCTGTCGCCAGCAGCGTCAGGAACGAGAAGGAAACGGGACGGATCAGAACGATCTCGCCCAGTCCGCTGGCATGTTGCGCGTCGAGCGCCTCCTGGCGGAACAAGGCCATTTGGGTCATCGGGGGAACGTCCTGTCATTGAGCATGTAAGTTCGGTGGTTATGAGGAGGCGAGAATATGTAATTAGGGTTGCTATCAATCAGTGGGGTTGTTTCTGTAAGAGGGTTGCGTAGTTGGCAGACGCTCTGTTAGGGAATTGCTTTTCTGTTGTACTGGTTAGTCGTGAGGAGAACTTATGTCTTTAATGCCTTTGGCCTAGGATGGCGTCCATATTGGTTTTGTATAGGTGAGTTAGGTATGGACAGTCTTTGCTTTTAGTTTCTTATGCTAGGGTGATGTGTTTGAGAGGTACTGTTGGCTTCTGTCTTTCGATGCCTAACGATATCTCGGTTGGAAGTAGTCTTTTATACAGCGTGATCCGTGAGTTGAGTTATGCCGCACTTGATTATGTAGAGATCACAATCGGTCATTAGTAACCATGATCTATTGTGGCGAAAAGATGAAGGCGTCTACCTGTTACAGCTGGGTAGACGCACAGGGGTAGATCAGACCTTCGAATTGCCGAACAGGATACGGCCTGCTTCAACCGCAATGTCGACGGCACGGTCAGGGCCTACAAAGGCGCCGCCGATTAAACCGCCGAGACCGCCGAGAACCGTTCCGTAGAGCATACCGACACCGGCGGCGATACCGCCGACGATCCAGCCGCCGGCACTTGCGCCGAATTTGCCGCCGGCGATGGCGCCGACCCAGCTACCTCCAATGGCGCCGATCGCACTGCCGGCGATCGACTCCTGTAACGAGAGGGCTCCGGAAACAGCTTCAATCTCACTGCTGGTTAGTTCTTTCATCTGTTCTACCTTTTTTAGAAGGGAAAGTAGTGATGTCTTACCTACTTGAGAGTTTCCCGGGGAGCAGCAAACCCTGCATCTTCTATATGAGCGTTAAGGTGAGGCTTGAGTATTAGCGCCACCAGGAGGTAGGAATGCCTGGACGCCCTTCAATCGACCCTTGGGTGACAGGCCTCCAGAATATGCAGCCTGTTGGGGGAACTGTTGGTGTGATACCCACTACCTTATCCTTATTGAAGCCGAACTCCGGTATTGCCGGTGACAACTCATTAGTAGCACCACTGATATATCCAATTTCCATTTCGTTCAGTTCTTTCATGAGTAGTCTCACTGTGTTGGGTGATGTTTGGATTGAATGCGATGCAACTGCATTCGATGCAAATAATTGCGTAAAAAATATCCATGAAGAAATCAGAAAAGACTGAGATGCCGTCCTCCTGAATCTGATGAGGTGTGCAATCCCATACTGAATTTATTGATATGCCGAGGATTATCGACTGAAGAAAACCCTGCGGATTTCCCATTGCTCGGGGTCGGTGTGGTAACTGCGGCGCAGGTCAGAATGGTCTTTTGAATCCTCTGGATATTCTGTAGCCTTGCGCAGCTTCGACACTATCCGTGCCTGATGAACTCACTCTCCCGGCGGGGCCCTGAACGGTCCGGAGCCGGTGGTATACTCGACTTTCGCGCCTAGGCGCCTGCAGGTCTTGCGAACATGACGCAAATTTCCGAACGCCTTCTGGTTCAAGCCCATCTCGACGCCAAGCAGCCGAAACCGCTCAGCGCTGCCGAGGAGGCTCATTACCGTGCTGCCATCGCCG
Source organism: Pseudomonas chlororaphis (assembly GCF_001921865.1). GTDB lineage: Bacteria > Pseudomonadota > Gammaproteobacteria > Pseudomonadales > Pseudomonadaceae > Aquipseudomonas > Aquipseudomonas chlororaphis_D. Next base: position 523,874 of record NZ_MSCT01000019.1, on the reverse strand, counting down.
CCGAGCTCAAGGCTCAGGATGCGGTATTGGTGGCGCATTTCTACTGTGACCCGGTGATTCAGGCCCTGGCCGAAGAAACCGGCGGCTGTGTATCCGACTCCCTGGAAATGGCCCGTTTCGGCAACGCTCACCCGGCCAAGACCGTGGTGGTCGCTGGGGTAAAATTCATGGGCGAGACGGCGAAGATTCTCAACCCCGAGAAGCGTGTGCTGATGCCCACGCTGGAAGCGACCTGCTCCCTCGACCTGGGATGCCCGGTGGACGAGTTCTCGACGTTCTGCGACCAGCACCCGGAACGTACCGTCGTGGTCTACGCCAATACCTCGGCCGCGGTCAAAGCACGTGCCGACTGGGTCGTGACCTCCAGTTGCGCGCTGGAGATCGTCGAGAGCCTGATGGATAACGGCGAGACCATCATCTGGGGACCGGACAAGCACCTGGGAACCTATATTCAGCGCCAGACCGGTGCCGATATGCTGCTGTGGGACGGCGCCTGCATCGTCCACGAGGAGTTCAAGTCCAAGCAGCTGGAAGACATGAAGGCGCTCTATCCCGATGCGGCCATTCTGGTTCACCCGGAGTCGCCGACTTCGGTGATCGAACTGGCGGACGCGGTGGGCTCCACCAGCCAGCTGATTGCCGCTGCGCAACGCCTGCCGAACAAGACGCTGATCGTGGCCACCGACCGCGGCATTTTCTACAAGATGCAGCAGCTGTGCCCGGACAAGGTGTTTATCGAAGCGCCTACGGCGGGTAACGGCGCGGCTTGCCGCAGCTGTGCCCATTGCCCATGGATGGCCATGAACACCCTGGAGCGCACCCTGCAGTGCCTGCGTGAAGGCAGTAACGAGATATTCGTGGACCCGGCGTTGATTCCCCAGGCGATCCGGCCACTCAAGCGCATGCTCGATTTCACCCAGGCTGCGCGGATGAAGTTGGCGGGCAATGCCTGATCATTGCTGACAGCACAAAAAACGCCCCGACGGTTCGGGGCGTTTTTGTTGGTGGCTGGCTACTTTTTCTGTTTGGGGATACGCACGATCTGGCTGGAGGAGTAGATGTCGTGCCAGCTGCGTTGCTGTTTGTCGATCAGGACCCAGAGGAAACCCAGCCCGGCGCACAGCCAGGACGCGATCGAAACCATGAAACGCAAGAGCGCTTGCCACAGGCTGATGCGACTGCCGTCGGCGTTCTGCACGCGTATGCCCCAGACTTGCATGCCCAAGGTCTGCCCGGAATGGGTCCAGAACTTGGCGAAGAAGGCGAACAGCACAAACAACAGGACGGTCGAGTAGAGGGGGTCGCCATCCAGGGCGCCGGACTCGGTCAGGGCGCGCATCCGCGTTTCGCCGAGGATCTGCAGTTGGATCATTTTATAGATGCCGCCTGTGACAATCAGCAAGGCGGTGCACAGCAGGAAATCGTAGAACATCGCTGCCAGACGGCGGCCCAGACCAGCAGCGGGAAATTCGCCCTGGGGGCTCAGCAAGGGTTTCGACATGGCAGGGCTCCAAGAAAAAGAAGCCATATTACGGAATTGCGCGCACAAAAAAGCCCCTGATGTCAGCATCAGGGGCTTTTTCGTTACAGACGATCAGCCTTCAGCTTGTACTTCGTCAGCCTGCATGCCTTTTTGGCCCTGCACAGCGATGAAGGTTACTTTCTGGCCTTCTTTCAGGCTTTTGAAGCCGTTGCCCTGAATGGCGCGGAAATGCACGAACAGATCCGGACCGCTTTCTGGAGTGATAAAACCAAAACCTTTCTCGTCGTTAAACCACTTGACGGTACCGCTCTGACGTTGGGACATTTCTTATTTCCTTTGACGCTAAAAAATTAATGACAGTCTCTTTCTCATGAAAGAGTACTGGGCTGGGTTGCAGGAAAGTAAGAGACGTCGAACGGGTGTAGCAAACTTGTTGGCTACTGCCCAGGTCACGATTCCAAGCGACCCATGCAAACACAGTGGGGAAACTCTACGCCAACTATGGGAGAAAATACAAGCCCTGCGAAACACCCGGTTTTGTTCAGCCTGGCGGCTGTTTGCCGGTACTAGCCGTTCGCCCTTATTCGATAGAGTTGTTCAATTGTTTTCAGCTGTTATAAGGCAAGTTCAATATCGAAGAAATGCACTGTTTTATGGCGGTTGCGTTACAGATTAGTGCACTTTTAACGCAACCGCGTTACTTAAGGAAACAGCTACTCAACCTCGATAATAGCGTTGTGCAACGAATGGCATTTTGCTTACAAGCATTGGCACCTTTTTCCCACGAACAATTGCCCAGACTGGCGTATCGAGTGCGACATAGGCGCTATCGAGGTAACCCATCGCCAACGGACCGCCCAGGGTCGGCCCAAAGCCGCCGCTGCAGACGCTACCGATCACAGTGCCTGCTTCATCGACGATTTCCGCGCCTTCACGCACCGGGGTACGTTCCTGGGGCAGCAGGCCCACGCGCTTGCGGCTCACCCCCTTGAGTTGTTGGGCGAACACCTGTTCGGCGCCGGGAAAACCGCCGGCCCGTACGCCATCGGCGCGGCGCGGCTTGGAGATGGCCCACAGCAGGCTGGCTTCGATCGGCGTGGTCTGGCTGTTCATGTCGTGGCCATACAGGCACAGGCCGGCTTCCAGGCGCAGCGAGTCGCGTGCGCCGAGGCCGATGGCGGCCACTTCCGGCTCGGCCAGCAGGGCGCGGGCCAGTGTTTCGGCCGCGGCGGCCGGTACGGAGATTTCGAAACCGTCTTCACCGGTGTAGCCCGAACGGCTGACAAAGCAGTCCTCGCCCAGCAGCTTCACGCGGGTGAATTGCATGAAGGTCATTTTCGCCACTTCCGGCGCCAGGCGCGCCAGAACGGTGACGGCCGCCGGACCTTGCAGGGCGAGCAGGGCCCGCTCCTCGAACAGCGGCTCGATGCGGCATGCCTGGCCGATGTGCTGGCGCAGATGGGCCAGGTCCTGATCCTTGCAGGCGGCGTTGACCACCAGGAACAGCTCGTCGTTACCCAGGTTGGCGACCATCAGGTCGTCGAGGATGCCACCGCTTTCGTTGGTGAACATGGCATAGCGCTGCATGCCCACGGGCAGGTCGATGATGTCTACCGGCACCAGGGTTTCCAGGGCCTGGGCGGCGTTGGCGCCGGTCAGGCGGATCTGCCCCATGTGCGAGACGTCGAACAGGCCGGCCTGCTCGCGGGTGTGCTGGTGTTCCTTCATCACGCCCAGCGGGTATTGCACGGGCATGTCGTAGCCGGCGAACGGCACCATGCGCGCGCCGAGCTCGAGGTGCAGCGCATGCAGCGGGGTCTTCAACAGTATTTCGGTGGACATGTTCAGCTCCTGGTAAACGTGAGATGCGCGTGTGCCGGCATCAGCACTCGATAATGTTGACTGCCAAACCGCCGCGGGCGGTTTCCTTGTATTTGCTTTTCATGTCGGCGCCGGTCTGGCGCATGGTGCGAATGACCTTGTCGAGGGACACGAAATGTTGCCCGTCGCCCCGCAAGGCCATGCGCGCCGCGTTGATCGCCTTGACCGAGCCCATGGCGTTGCGCTCGATGCAGGGCACCTGCACCAGGCCACCGATGGGGTCACAGGTCAGGCCGAGGTTGTGTTCCATGCCGATCTCGGCGGCGTTTTCCACTTGTTGCACGGTGCCGCCGAGGACTTCGCACAAGGCGCCGGCCGCCATCGAACAGGCGACGCCGACCTCGCCCTGGCAGCCGACTTCGGCGCCCGAGATAGAGGCATTTTCCTTGTACAGAATGCCGATGGCGGCGGCGGTCAGCAGGAAGCGCACCACCCCGTCTTCGTTGGCGCCGGGGATGAAGCGCATGTAGTAGTGCAGCACCGCCGGGACGATGCCGGCGGCGCCATTGGTGGGCGCGGTGACCACACGCCCGCCGTTGGCGTTTTCTTCGTTGACCGCCAGGGCGTACAGGTTGACCCAGTCCAGTACCGACAGCGCGTCGCGCAAGGCCGCTTCGGGGTGCTTGCACAGCTGGCGGTAAAGGGCGGCCGCGCGGCGCTTGACCTTCAGGCCGCCGGCCAGGACGCCTTCGTTGCGACAGCCCGCGTCCACGCAGTCCTGCATCACCTGCCAGATACTCAGCAGGCCGGCGCGGGTTTCCGCTTCCGGACGCCAAGCGTTTTCGTTGGTCATCATCACCTGGCTGATGGACAGCCCGTAGGTAGCGCAATGGCCGAGCAAGTCCTTGGCGCTCTTGAAGGGGAAGGTCAGTTTTGTGGTGTCTTCGACGATGCGGTCGGCCCCCGCGGCGTCCTCGTCGACCACGAAACCGCCGCCTACCGAGTAGTACTCGCGGCTGCGGACTTGCAGGCCGGCGGCGTCGAAGGCGCGAAAGATCATGCCGTTGGGGTGATAGGCCAGGGGCTTGCGGATCATCGCCAGGTGTTCTTTCTCGTTGAACGCGATGAGGCGTTCGCCGAGCAGGTTGAGCTGGCCGCTGCTGCGTATTTCCTGCAGGCGGGCCGAGATGTTTTCAGTGTCCACGGTATCCGGGTGTTCACCTTCCAGACCCAGGAGCACGGCCTTGTCGCTGCCGTGGCCCTTGCCGGTGGCGCCGAGCGAGCCGTACAGCTCGACCTTGACGCAGGTGGTGGCAGCCAGCAGCTCGTCGCGCCGCAGACCCTCGACGAAGCGCGCGGCTGCGCGCATCGGACCGACGGTGTGGGAGCTGGAGGGACCGATGCCAATCTTGAACAGGTCGAACACGCTCAGGGACATGTTGGTTCTCCGGTTTCTTATTGTGTGGATCGGCACGCAGGGGGAAACGGATGGTGCATTTGCGCGTCGAGCGCCTTGGCGCTCATCGCGAGCAAGCTCGCTCCTACAAGGTATACGCAGAAACTGTAGGAGCGAGGCTGGCCCGCGATGGACGGCTAGGCCGTCTTACGCGTCCTGGTAGCTTTCGATCGACGGGCAGGCGCAGACCAGGTTGCGGTCGCCGAACACGTTGTCGACCCGGCCCACAGGCGGCCAGTACTTGCCTTCGACCAGCGAGGCCACCGGGTACACCGCCTGTTCGCGGCTATAGGGGTGCGACCATTCACCGACGATTTCCGCCGCGGTGTGCGGGGCGTTTTTCAGCGGGTTGTCGTCCTTGTCCAGGCTGCCGTTTTCCACCGCGCGGATTTCTTCGCGGATGCGGATCATGGCGTCGCAGAAGCGGTCCAGTTCTTCCCTGGATTCGCTTTCGGTCGGCTCGATCATCAGGGTGCCAGCTACCGGGAACGACATGGTCGGGGCGTGGAAGCCGAAGTCGATCAAGCGCTTGGCGACGTCGTCGACGCTGATGCCGCTGCTGTCCTTGAGCGGGCGCAGGTCGAGGATGCACTCGTGGGCCACCAGGCCGTTGCTGCCGGTGTAGAGCACCGGGTAGTGCTCCTCCAGGCGCCGGGAGATGTAGTTGGCATTGAGGATCGCCAACTGCGAGGCGCGCTTGAGGCCTTCGCCGCCCATCATGCGGATGTACATCCAGGTGATCGGCAGGATGCTCGCGCTGCCGAACGGCGCGGCGCAGACCGCGCCTTCCTTGCGCTCCATGGCCGCGTGGCCAGGCAGGAACGGCGCCAGGTGCGACTTGACGCCGATCGGGCCGACGCCCGGGCCGCCGCCGCCGTGGGGAATGCAGAAGGTCTTGTGCAGGTTCAGGTGCGACACGTCGCCGCCGAACTTGCCCGGGGCGCAGAGGCCGACCATGGCGTTCATGTTGGCGCCGTCGATGTACACCTGGCCGCCGTTGTCGTGAATGATGCCGCAGATTTCGCGGATGCCTTCCTCGAACACGCCGTGGGTCGACGGGTAGGTGATCATCAGCGCGGCGAGGTGTTCGCGGTGCTCGATGGCCTTGGCCCGCAGGTCTTCGATATCGACGTTGCCGCGGGCATCGCAGGCGGTGACTACCACGCGCATGCCGGCCATGTTGGCGGTGGCCGGGTTGGTGCCGTGGGCGGAGGACGGGATCAGGCAGATGTCGCGACGGTCGTCGCCGCGGCTCTGGTGATAGGCACGGATGGCCAAGAGGCCGGCGTACTCGCCCTGGGAGCCGGCGTTCGGTTGCAGGGACACCGCGTCGTAGCCGGTGGCGGCGCAGAGCATGGCTTCCAGCTCGGAGGTCAGCTGCTGGTAACCGGCGCTTTGCTCGGCCGGGGCGAACGGGTGCAGGGCACCGAATTCGGCCCAGGTGATCGGGATCATTTCGCTGGCGGCGTTGAGCTTCATGGTGCACGAGCCCAGCGGGATCATGGTGCGGTCCAGCGCCAGGTCCTTGTCGGCCAGCTTGCGCAGGTAGCGCATCAGCTCGGTTTCCGAGTGGTAGCGGTTGAACACCGGGTGGCTGAGGATCGCCGACTGGCGCACCAGCGCTGGCGGGATGCGGCTCTGCGCGGTGGTGGCCAGCGCGGCGAAGTCCGGCAGGGCCTGGCCGTCGGCCAGCAGGCTCCAGAGGGTTTCAATATCGGCCTGGCCGGTGGTTTCATCCAGCGACAGGCCGAGGCGCTCGGCGTCGATCACCCGCAGGTTGATACGCTGGGCGCGTGCCTGGTCGTGCAACGCCGCGGTACGCGCGCCGGTGTGCAGGGTCAGGGTGTCGAAGAAACTCTCTTGCTCGACCTTGACCCCCAGTTTGCTCAGGCCCTGGGCCAGGATCGAGGTCAGCTGGTGGATGCGTTGGGCAATCCGGGTCAGGCCTTCGGGGCCGTGATACACGGCGTACATGCTGGCGATGTTGGCCAGCAGGACCTGGGCGGTGCAGATGTTGCTGGTGGCTTTCTCGCGACGGATATGTTGCTCGCGGGTCTGCATGGCCAGGCGCAGCGCCGGCTTGCCGAAACGGTCCACGGAAACGCCGACCAGACGGCCCGGCATGTCGCGCTTGAACGCGTCCTTGGTGGAGAAGTAAGCGGCATGCGGGCCGCCGAAGCCCAGTGGCACGCCGAAGCGCTGGGCGCTGCCGATGGCCACGTCGGCGCCGAATTCGCCCGGCGGGGTCAGCACGGTCAGCGCCAGCAGGTCGGCGGCGACCGCCACCAGGGCATTGGCGGCGTGGAAACGCTCGGTCAGTTGGCGGTAGTCGAACAGGTCACCGTTGCTCGCCGGGTATTGCAGCAGGGCGCCGAAGAAGGCGCTGACATCGCTCAGTTCGCGCTCGTCGCCGACCACCACGTCGATACCCAGCGGCTCGGCGCGGGTACGCAGTACGTCGAGGGTCTGCGGATGGCAGTGGATGGAGGCGAAGAAGACGTGGCTGCCCTTGTTCTTGCTCAGGCGCTTGCAGAAGGTCATGGCTTCGGCGGCGGCGGTGGCTTCGTCGAGCAGGGAGGCGTTGGCGATCGGCAGGCCGGTGAGGTCGCTGATCAGGGTCTGGAAGTTCAGCAGCGCTTCCAGGCGACCCTGGGAAATCTCTGGCTGGTACGGGGTGTAGGCGGTGTACCAGGCCGGGTTTTCCAGGAGGTTGCGCAGGATCGGCGACGGCGTATGGCAGTTGTAGTAGCCCTGGCCGATGTAGGTCTTGAACAGCTGGTTTTTCGCGGCGATGGCCTTGATCGAGGCCAGTGCGTCGGCTTCGCTCTGCCCGGCCGGCAGGTCGAGCACGCTGGTGCCCTTGATGCTGTCGGGAATTACGCTGGCGCTCAGGGCTTCCAGGGAGTCGAAGCCCAGGCTGTTGAGCATGGCTTGCTCGTCGCCGGCGCGGGGGCCGATGTGGCGCGCGATGAATTCGTTGGCGGTGTTCAGGTTTGGCTTGATGCTCATGGCGGCTCCTCAGGCTTCGGCGTTGGCTTTGATCAGGCGGTCGTAGGCGTCCTGATCCAGCAATTGGCCGACAGCGGCGGCGTCCGCGGGAATGAAGCGGAAGAACCAGCCTTCGCCCAGCGGGTCTTCGTTGACCAGTTCCGGGCTGTCTTCCAGGGCCGGGTTGGTGGCGACCACTTCACCGTCCAGGGGCATGTACACACCGCTGGCGGCTTTTACCGATTCCACGGTGGCGGCTTCCGCACCCTTGTCGTAGACCTGCAGCTCCGGCAATTGCACGAACACCACATCGCCCAGGGCGTTTTGCGCGAAAGCCGTGATGCCGACGGTAACGCTGCCGTCGGCTTCGGTACGCAGCCATTCGTGATCTTCAGTAAAACGCAACTCGCTCATGGAAACTCCTCAAGGGGCCAGATTCGTCTGGTGGACGCGATTGAATGCTCATGCGGGGCAGAGCCGAATGGGTAATCCCTTAGCAAAAACGCGGCCAATGTTTATTAGTTGTTATTAATCAATAACTTATGATGATTTTCCGGAAGCTTGATTTTGATAGCTGTAGCGAAATCGCTACAGCTGCATGCCTTGGAAAAAGCCTATGGGGATCAAAGCCTTGCGCAGTGCCTATGAAGAGCGTCTGTAGCGATATCGTTCCGCTGTAGCGCTTTCAGTACAGGTAGAGGTCGCTTTTCGCGCTTTTTTTGTAGGAGCGAAGCTTGCTCGCGATAGCTCTCAAGGACGACGCGGTGCCTCAGCAGTCATGCGGCGTTCTCACGTTCATCGCGAGCAAGCTTCGCTCCTACAAAAGAGCAGTCTGCTTCAGGGCTTGTTGGGGATGCCGTATTTGCGCAGGCGATGGGCGATGGCGGTGTGGGAGGTCTGCAGGCGGCTGGCGAGCTGGCGGGTCGAGGGGTAGTTGACGTAGAGGCCCTCGAGCAGCGCCTTCTCGAACTCTTCGACGGCCTGTTCCAGGCTTTCGACTTCGCTGTCGTTCTGGCGTGCCACCGAGGTGCCGGCGATGTCCAGGTCGCCGATGTCCACCAGGCTGCTTTCGCAGATCGCCGCCGCGCGGAAGATCACGTTCTGCAACTGGCGCACGTTGCCGGGCCAGCGGTTGTCCAGCAGCGCCGGGTAGGTGCCGGGCGCCAGGCGGCAGATCGGGCGCTGGATTTGCGCGCAGGCTTGCTGCATGAAATAGCGCGCCAGCAGCAGGATGTCCTGGCCGCGCTCGCGCAGCGGCGGGACTTCCACATTCAGCACGTTCAGGCGATAGAACAGGTCTTCGCGGAAACTGCCTTCGGCGACCATCTTTTCCAGGTTGCGGTGGGTGGCGCTGAGGATGCGTACATTGACCTTGATCTCGCGGTCGCCGCCGACCCGGCGGAAGCTGCCGTCGTTGAGAAACCGCAACAGCTTGGCCTGCAGGTAAGGCGACATCTCGCCGATCTCGTCGAGAAACACCGTGCCCTGGTTGGCCAGCTCCATCAGCCCCGGCTTGCCGCCGCGCTGGGCGCCGGTAAAGGCCCCGGGGGCATACCCGAACAGCTCGCTTTCGGCGAGGTTTTCCGGCAGGGCAGCGCAGTTCAGCGCGAGGAACGGCGCATTGTGCCGCGCGCTGATGGCGTGGCAGGCGCGGGCCACCAGTTCCTTGCCGGTGCCGGTTTCGCCCTGGATCAGCAGCGGCGCGTCCAGCGCGGCGACACGCTGGGCGCGGGCCTTGAGGGTGCGGATGGCCGGTGATTCGCCGAGCAGGGCGTCGAAACCCTCGGCATGGTCATGGTGCAGCGCCGACAGCCGCTCGCCGATGCGGTTGGGCTGATACAACGTCAGCAGCGCGCCGGCGTCGGTGATCGGCGTAGCGTCCAGCAACAGGGTCTGGCCATTGAGGGTGATTTCCCGCAGGGGCAGGCGAAAACCCTGTTCCAGCAGGGTGTCCAGCAATGCCGGATCGTCGAACAGCTCGGCGACGCTTTCCCCGGCCGGTTCGCGGCCGTAGAGGGCAATCAGCGCCGGGTTGGCCAGCAGCACCTTGCCGGCGCTGTCCAGGGCCAGCACCGGGTCGGTCATGGCCGCCAGCAGGGCATCGAGCTGCAGGTGGCGGCGCTGGCCGGGGAGAATGTCGACCACGGTCACCGCCTGCACGCCGCGCACGCTGAACAGCGCGTCGCGCAATTCTTCCAGCACCTGCGGGCTGAGGGTCGGAGCGTCGATGTAGACGTTGGGGGGAACCATTTCCACCGCATCCAGATTGAGGTTGCGTCCACCGAGCAGGGCCAGGACTTCCTGGGTGATGCCGACGCGGTCGATGAAACTGACGTGGATACGCATGGGGTGGCTGACGGTTCTGGAAAACGGAGGGTGGCAAGTATGCCTTGGCGGGAGGGGTTTGGTGAAATGCGCCGTACGGTCTGCCAGGGCTTGTGTAGGAGCGAAGCTTGCTCGCGATGAGCTTGAGGACGCCGCGGCGGATCAGGCTTCCCGCGTCATCGTCGACGACTTTCGCGGGCAAGCCTCTCTCCTACACGTAAGCGGACAGGGAATCACTCCAGGTGTTCGGGCTTCACCGGGTCGCCGGATTTCATATTCAACTGCACCCGCACATCCTCGAACATCGCGTCGTAGTACTTGTGCAGCGAACCGATGCTGCTCAGGGCCTTGGGAATCCCATAGTTCTCGGCGATTTTCGTCACGTTGCTGGCGAAGTTGTAAGCCTGATCCTTGGGCAGGAAGAACGGTTCGTTGACCTCCTTGCCCTGGATCGTTCCGTGCATTTTGAACTGCATCCCCTTGCCTTCCTTGGGATCTTGCGCGACCTCGTAGTCGATGCAGATGTTGTAGCTGACATCGTCCTTGGTCAGCGCATGTCGCTCGATGTGTAGATGACCGGGTTCGAACTGGGCCATGGCTCTCTCCTTTCAAGGCATGGGACAGGGACAGACTCTGGATCTGCCCCCGGAGTGGCTTTTTTATAGGTAAGTGATGCCCGGTTTGGCCGTGCTGATGCGGGTGCCGGCCTTGCCCTGGACAATCGCCTCGATATCCGAGAGTGAACCGATCACCGCGACTTTTCCAGTGTGGCGGGCGAACTCGCAGGCCGCCTGGACCTTGGGTCCCATAGAGCCGGCGGCGAAGCCGAGTTTTTCCATTTCGTCCGGGTGCGCCTGGGCGATGGCTTTCTGCGACGGCTTGCCCCAGTCGATAAAGGCCGCGTTGACGTCGGTGGCGATCACCAGCAGGTCGGCTTCCAGCTGTTCGGCCAGCAGCGCCGAGCACAGGTCCTTGTCGATGACGGCCTCGATGCCCCTGAGTTTGCCGTCCTCGCCGTACATGGTCGGGATACCGCCACCGCCGGCGCAGATCACGATGCTGCTCTTGTCCAGCAGCCACTTGATCGGGCGGATCTCGAAGATGCGCTTGGGTTTCGGGCTGGCCACCACGCGGCGGTACTTGTCGCCGTCGGGGGCGATGGCCCAGCCTTTTTCCTTGGCGAGTCTTTCCGCTTCTTCCTTGCTGTAGACCGGGCCGATGGGCTTGGTCGGGTTCTGGAACGCGGGGTCCTTGGCGTCGACTTCGACCTGGGTCAGCAAGGTGGCGAAGGGCACTTCGAAGTCCAGCAGGTTGCCCAGTTCCTGTTCGATGATGTAGCCGATCATGCCTTCGGTTTCGGCGCCGAGCACGTCCAGCGGGTACGGCGATACCGAGGTGTAGGCCGCCGCCTGCAACGACAGCAGGCCGACTTGCGGACCGTTGCCGTGGGCGATGACCAGCTGGTTGCCAGGGTGGATCTTGGCGATCTGTTCGGTGGCGATCCGGATATTGGCGCGTTGATTGTCCGCGGTCATGGGTTCACCACGGCGCAGGAGGGCGTTACCGCCCAGTGCAACGACGATACGCATAATGCATTCCTTCCAGAATTCGGTGATCCCGTGGGCGCGCGGCTTGCCGGCGATCGTGTGGTGTCAGGTGTGACGCCATCGCGGGCAAGCCTCGCTCCTACAGATTGGGGGCCGATCGCCAGGCGATCGGCCCCGACGTCGGATTTACAGGTCAGCCAGGGTCGAGACCAGGATCGCCTTGATGGTGTGCATGCGGTTTTCCGCCTGCTCGAAGGCGATGCAGGCCGGCGACTCGAACACGTCGTCGGTGACTTCGATGCCGTTGGCCAGGTGCGGATACTGCTCGGCGATCTGCTTGCCGACCTTGGTGTCGCTGTTGTGGAACGCCGGCAGGCAGTGCATGAACTTGGTCCGCGGGTTGCCGGTGGCCTTCATCAGCTCGGTGTTGACCTGGTACGGCAGCAGTTGCTGGATGCGCTCGGCCCAGGCTTCCACCGGTTCGCCCATGGAGACCCAGACGTCGGTGTGGATGAAGTCGACGCCCTTGACCGCGGCTTTCGGGTCGTCGGTGAGGGTGATGCGGGCACCGCTTTCGGCTGCGTATTTTTTGCAACGCTCGACCAGGTCGTCATGGGGCCACAGGGCCTTCGGCGCGCAGATGCGCACGTCCATGCCGAGCTTGGCGCCCACCAGCAGCAGCGAGTTGCCCATGTTGTTGCGGGCATCGCCCAGGTAGGCGTAGCTGATGTCGTGGATCGGCTTGTCGGCGTGTTCGCGCATGGTCAGCACGTCGGCGATCATCTGGGTCGGGTGGTATTCGTCGGTCAGGCCGTTGAACACCGGGACCCCGGCGAATTTCGCCAGCTCTTCGACGATCTCCTGCTTGAAGCCGCGGTACTCGATGGCGTCGTACATGCGCCCCAGCACGCGGGCGGTGTCCTTCATGCTTTCCTTGTGGCCGATCTGCGACGAGTTCGGGTCGATGTAGGTAACGTTGGCGCCCTGGTCGTAGGCGGCCACCTCGAAGGCGCAGCGGGTGCGGGTCGAGGTCTTCTCGAAGATCAGCGCGATGTTGTTGCCCTTGAGGTGCTGCTGCTCGGTGCCGGTGTACTTGGCGCGCTTGAGGTCGCGGGACAGGTCGAGCAGGTAGCGCAGCTCGCGCGGGGTGTGGTGTTCGAGGCTGAGCAGGTTACGGTTGTGGATATTGAAAGCCATGATGATTCTCCTTCCCGACACTGTGAAAGCTACTGCGCTTGGAAATACTGCGTTAAAAACAGGCTCGGAATGCTCATTTACAACCAGTAGACTCCGCTTCCTCGCCTGTTTTTGCCTTGTCTTTCCTGCGCTCGCTACGCTTTCACAGCGTCGGGTTGTGGTTAATTGATTAGTAGTCGATCGGGTCGCGCACGATCGGGCAGGTCATGCAGTGGCCGCCGCCGCGGCCGCGGCCCAGTTCGCCGGCGCTGATGGTGATCACTTCCACGCCGGCCTTGCGCAGCAGGGTGTTGGTGTAGGTGTTGCGGTCATAGCCGATGACCACGCCCGGTTCCAGGGCCACCACGTTGTTGCCGTCGTCCCACTGCTCGCGCTCGGCGGCGAAGCTGTTGCCGCCGGTTTCCACCACGCGCAGTTGCTTGAGGTTCAGGGACTCGGCCACGACGTCGAGGAAGGATTTGTTCTCCCGTCGCACGTCCATGCCATAGGGCTTGCTGCTGTCAGGGCGGATGACGAACGGCACGATTTCCTTGACCACTTCCGGGAAGACCGTGACCAGGTCGCGGTCGCAGAAGCTGAACACGGTATCCAGGTGCATCGCCGCGCGGGATTTCGGCAGGCCGGCCACTACCACTTTTTCCACCGCGCCCTTGGCGAACAGGGATTGCGCGAGCTGGCCGATGGCCTGGCGCGAGGAGCGCTCGCCCATGCCGATCAGCACCACGCCATTGCCGATCGGCATGACGTCACCGCCCTCGAGAGTGGCCTGGCCGTGATCCTTGTCCGGGTCGCCGTACCAGATGTCGAATTCGGCGTGGGTGAACTCGGGGTGGAATTTATAGATGGCGCTGGCCAGCAGGGTTTCCTGGCGGCGGGCTGGCCAGTACATCGGGTTCAGCGTCACGCCGCCATAGATCCAGCAAGTGGTGTCGCGGGTGAACTGGGTGTTGGGCAACGGCGGCAGCAGGAAGCTGGAGTGGCCCAGGTAGTCGCGGTACATCTTGATCACGCTGGCGCCTTCGCTTTCCGGCAGGTCCTCGCCGGCCACGCCGCCGATCAGGAACTCGGCGAGCTTGCGCGGCTCCAGGCCTTCGAGCCAGCTGCGCACTTCGTTGGTCAGGCCGACGCCGACGGTGTCGGGGGTGATCTTGCGATCCAGGATCCATTTCAGGGCTTCGGGGTTCTGGATGGTATCGGTCAGCAGGTTGTGCATTTCCAGGACTTCGATCCCGCGCTCGCGCATTTTGGTGACGAAGTCGAAATGGTCGCGCTTGGCCTGGTTGACCCAGATCACATCATCGAACAGCAGTTCGTCGCAGTTGTTCGGAGTCAGCCGCTGATGGGCCAGGCCTGGGGAGCAAACCATGACTTTGCGCAGTTTGCCGGCTTCGGAATGGACGCCGTACTTAACTTTTTCCGTGGTCATTACAGTGATCCTCCAGAGGTAGTAAGAAACACAATCTTGCGATTACAGGGTCAGGAAGCCGTCGTAGAGACCGTAGGCGGCCGCGAGGGCGCCTATGACCACTGCGGCGAAAATCAGCTTCTCGACGTTGGTGAAAATCGGTTTGCCCAACTCCAGCTTGGCCTTGGCGAACAGGATCGCGCCGGGGGCATAGAGCAGGGCGGAGAGCAGCAGGTACTTGACCCCGCCGGCGTACAGCAGCCAGATCGCGTAGACCAGGGCGATGGCGCCGATGAACAGGTCTTTCTTGCGTTCGGCCAGGGCCGCTTCGTAGGTTTCGCCGCGCACCGCCAGCAGCACCGCATAGGCCGCCGACCACAGGTAGGGCACCAGGATCATCGAGGTGGCGAGATAGATCAGCGACAGGTAGGTGCTGGCCGAGAACAGGGTGATGACCAGGAAAATCTGCACCATGGCATTGGTCAGCCACAGGGCGTTGACCGGTACGTGGTTGGCGTTCTCGCGGCGCAAGAACTCCGGCATGGTGTGGTCCTTGGCCGCGGCGAACATGATCTCCGCGCACAGCAGCACCCACGACAGCAGCGCCCCCAGCAGCGAGATGATCAGGCCGACGCTGATCAGCACCGCGCCCCAGTGGCCGACCACATGCTCCAGCACCGCGGCCATCGACGGGTTCTGCAGTTTCGCCAGTTCCGGCTGGGTCATGATGCCCAGCGACAGCACGTTCACCAGCACCAGGAACAGCAGCACGGTGATGAAGCCGATCACGGTGGCCTTGCCCACGTCGGAGCGTTTTTCCGCGCGGGAAGAGAAGATGCTCGCGCCTTCGATGCCGATGAACACCCAGACGGTGACCAGCATCATGTTGCGCACCTGGTTCATCACGCTGCCCAGGTCAGGGTTCTTCATGCCCCAGATATCCGCGGTGAAGATGTCCAGCTTGAAGGCGAACAGCGCGATCAGCACGAACAGCAGCAGAGGCACCACCTTGGCGACCGTGGTCACCAGGTTGATGAACGCTGCTTCCTTGATGCCGCGCAGCACCAAAAAGTGCACGGCCCACAGCAGCACCGAGGCGCCGATCACCGCGGCAGGCGTGTTCCCCTCGCCGAAGATCGGGAAGAAGTAGCCCAGGGTGCTGAACAAGAGTACGAAGTACCCCACGTTGCCCAGCCAGGCACTGATCCAGTAGCCCCAGGCCGACGAGAAGCCCATGTAGTCACCGAACCCTGCCTTGGCGTAGGCGTAAACGCCGCCGTCCAGATCGGGTTTGCGGTTGGCCAGGGTCTGGAACACGAAGGCCAGCGTCAACATACCGACAGCGGTAATGGCCCAACCAATAAGAACAGCGCCTACATCGGCACTTGCTGCCATGTTTTGTGGCAACGAAAAGATCCCGCCACCGATCATCGAGCCGACTACCAAGGCGACTAACGCACCAAGTCGTAGTTTTCCGGGAGTGTCAGACATTGCGTGACTCCATTGCAGGAGAAGAGAGATGTCAGAGTAAATCTGCGCACTGTTCAAACAGCTGACTTAGATCAGGTCATTGCGACATTCCATTGTGAATGAATGACTTAAGCAGTCTTTGCAGTAACGGGAGGTGAGCCTGAAAACACCATTCCAGAGGGCTTTATGAGCCTGGATGACAGGTCTTCTCATTGACGCCAGATTGAAGCTAGTTCGCTTTCTAGAATGTGCAACTGGTTAAAAAGTTATAAGGGCAGTCGAGCGCTGATGGCACTTGGACTTTATCCATATTGAAATTCACATGCATTCAGCATGTTGTGATCGGTGTCATGTCGACGGGGTCGCAAAAGATAAATAATTGACTCTTTTAGTTCGTTGCCACGCTGTGGAAAGTATTTAATTGCATATAGTTTGTTGTCGGACAATTTGACTGGACGCAGAGGTAGGCATGCCACAAACCACGCAAAAACTGCGGCTCGGTGCCCTGATCGCCCTGGTGGTGGGCTCGATGATCGGCGGCGGGATCTTTTCCTTGCCCCAGAACATGGCGGCCCGCGCGGATGCCGGGGCGATCCTGATCGGCTGGGCAATCACCGCGGTGGGCATGTTGACCCTGGCCTTCGTGTTCCAGACCCTGGCCAACCGCAAGCCCGAACTCGACTCGGGGGTGTACGCCTATGCCAAGGCGGGGTTCGGCGACTACATGGGGTTTTCGTCGGCCTGGGGTTACTGGATCAGTGCCTGGCTGGGCAATGTCGGCTACTTCGTGTTGTTGTTCAGCACCCTGGGCTATTTCTTCCCGATCTTCGGCCAGGGCAACACGCCGGTCGCCATCGCCTGCGCCTCGGTGTTGCTGTGGGCCGTGCACTTTTTGGTGCTGCGTGGGATCAAGGAAGCGGCGTTCATCAACCTGCTGACCACCGTGGCCAAGATCGTGCCGCTGGTGATGTTCATCGTGATTGCCGCCGTGGCGTTCAAGGCGGACATTTTCACCCGCGACATCTGGGGGCGCAGCAACCCGAGCTTCGGTGGGGTGATGGACCAGGTGCGCAACATGATGCTGGTCACGGTCTTTGTGTTCATCGGCATCGAGGGCGCCAGCGTCTATTCGGCCCGGGCCGAGAAGCGCGCGGACGTCGGCCGGGCCACGGTGATCGGCTTCGTCGGCGTGCTGGCCCTGCTGGTGCTGGTCAACGTGCTGTCGCTGGGGATCATGAGCCAGCCGGAACTGGCGACCTTGCAGAATCCGTCGCTGGCAGCGGTGCTGGAGCACATCGTCGGGCCCTGGGGCGCGTTGCTGATCAGCGTCGGCCTGGCGGTTTCCCTGATCGGTGCCTTGTTGTCGTGGGCGCTGCTGTGCGCCGAGATCCTGTTCGCCACCGCCCGCGACCGGACCATGCCGGAGTTCCTGCGCCGCGAGAACGCCAACCATGTGCCGGTCAACGCCCTGTGGCTGACCAACTGCATGATCCAGGTGTTCCTGCTGATCACCCTGTTTTCCGCCGGGACCTACACCAGCCTGATCTACCTTGCGTCGTCGATGATCCTGGTGCCTTACCTGTGGTCGGCGGCCTATGCGGTATTGCTCAGCGGGCGGGGCGAGACCTACGAACACGCGTCGGCCGAGCGCATGAAAGACCTGTGCATCGGCGGGGTCGCGCTGTGCTACGCGGTCTGGCTGTTGTACGCCGGCGGGGTCAAGTACTTGCTGTTGTCGGCCTTGCTCTACGCTCCGGGGGTCATCCTCTTCGCCAAGGCCAAGCGCGAGCAGGGCGAGCCGCTGTTCACCGGCATCGAAAAAGGCATTTTCGCCTGTGTGGTGGTCGGCGCGACGCTGGCCGCCTATGGCCTGTACAGCGGCGTGCTGTCGCTGTGAGGCTGGTTTATCGGCCACCTTACGATTGGCCGGCGATGCTGGACTTTCTCCGGATGCGGGCCATCGAAGGGCTGGAGACAGTCAGCGGCGACCGTTATTCGCGCAGCATCAGCTTCGACGGCGGGCACGGCTGGTTCAGCGTGGCCCCGGGCGACAGCGAGGCGCTGGTCCTGACCCTGGATTTTCCCGACCCCCTGGCCAAGGCGCAGATCGTGGCGCGCATTCGTCGTCTGCTGGACCTGGACGCTGACTTGGCACCGATCCATCGGCACTTGTGCGCCGACCCGCTGCTGGCGCGTTTGATCGCTGCCCGTCCGGGGCTGCGCGTGCCCGGCGCCTGGGACGGCTTCGAGCTGGCGGTGCGCGCGGTATTGGGGCAGCAGATCACGGTGGGCGCGGCCATTCGCCTGGCGGGCAAGCTGGTGGCGCAGTACGGCCAGCCGCTGCGTTGCGTGGCGGCGCCGGCGGGCTTGAGCCATGTGTTCCCCGAGCCGGCGCGGATGGCCGGCGCCGACCTGGCGAGCCTGGGCATGCCGCGCAGTCGTGGGCGAACCTTGTCCGGCGTGGCCCAGGCGGTGCTCGACGACCCGCAGCTGTTTGCGCCCAAGGCCGATCTCGAGCACAGCCTGTCGGCCTTGCTGGCGCTGTGGGGCGTTGGCGACTGGACCGCGCATTACGTGGCCCTGCGCCAATTCCGCGAAGCGGATGCGTTTCCCGCGGCCGACGTCGGCCTGCTCAATGCCCTGGCGGCGCTGGAAGGCGGGCCGGTCACGGCTCGTCAGTTGCTGGCCCGCGCCGAAGCCTGGCGCCCCTGGCGCGGTTATGCGGCGCAGCATTTATGGACCGCGTTCGCGGCCCCTTGAACCCATGCCCTGTAGCTGCTGCCGAGCCTGCGAGGCTGCGTACGGTCGCGCAGCGGCCGCAAAATGGGCCACACGGAAATTCAGGGAAACCGAGTGTTCTGGTTTTGCGCCTGCTGCGCAGTCGTACGCAGCCTCGCTACGCTCGGCAGCGGCTACAGGGTTACAGGGCTACGGCAGGCGGCGAGGGCTACCATTGCGCGCGGTGGGCGCCCAGTTCGCTGGCCGGGCGCGCCCATTGCAACGGCGTGCCGCTGATCTGCAACGGCACGTGCAGGCGATGGGCCGGGCCCCAGGGCGTCTGTTCCACCAGCAACCCCTGATCGGCCTGGTCTTCGCCCCGCAGGGCCTCTTCGGCGGCGCCGCTGGAGTGCTCGGTCAACAGCTTCGCGGTCCGTGCCAGGGAGAGCCGCGCGCTGCCGGTGGCCCCGGTTTGCAGCTGGGCGTTGAGGGCCTGGAGCGCGGCGGCGGCCATCAGGTAACCGGTGGCGTGGTCCAGGGCCTGGACCGGCAGCGGTACCGGTTTATCGGCCTGTTGCCAGCGCTGGCCGGCCTCGGCGATGCCGCAGCTCATCTGCACCAGGCTGTCGAAGCCGCGGCGGTTCTGCCAGGGCCCGCTCCAGCCGTAGGCATTCAGGCTCACATCGATCAGCCCCGGGGCAAGGCGCAGGCGCTCGGCGGCGCCGTAGCCGAGGCGTTCCAGGGCATCGCCACGGTAGCCGTGCAGCAGCAGGTCGGCTTCGCCCAGCAGGGCGTCGAATACCTGGCGATCGGCGGCGTCGTGCAGGTTCAGGCGGGCGCAGCGTTTGCCCAGGGTGACTTCCGGGACCACGCCCGGCTCGTTCCAGTGCGGCGGGTCGATGCGCAGCACGTCGGCGCCCAGCCCGGCGAGGAAGCGGCTGGCGATGGGGCCGGCCAGGACCCGAGTCAGGTCCAGCACTTTGATGCCGGCCAAAGGTTGCGCCAGGGTCCCGCTCCATTGCCGCACCGGGCCGTTAGCGGGCGCAGTGAAATGCACCAGCGGCTCGGCATTCACCGCCTGCCCCTGGGGGTGGGCCTGCCAGTCGCCCCAGCTGCGCATCTCGGCCGCGCAGCCGCCGGCCGCGACCACCGCCTGCTCCAGTTCGCCGCTGTGCCACTGGGCGACCCTGGCGGCCATCGCCGGACGATCCGCGACCGGCCCCAGCACCTGTTCGGCCGCCTGGCGATGATGGGGCGCGTTGGTGTGCAGGCGAATCCAGCCGTCGCGGGTGGCGTAGTCGCCGGCGACCGGGTCCCACAACGGCGGCACGCTCCAGCCAAGCGGGCGCAGCGAGGTGGCGAACCAGAAGGAGGCAAGGCGGCGGTCGACGCAGAGCGCCGGTAGGCGCCCGGTCTGGCCGAGCAGCAGTTCGGCCGTGGCCTGGCCGGCCGCGGCGATGCTGGCGCTGGCCAGTTCGGTCACGGCGAAGGCCGAGGGCAGGGCGCCGCTCGAGGTAAACAGGATCGGGGTACGAGGCAAGCCAAGCGCGGCTTGGATAGACGACAGAACATCGGTCATTGCTGGCCCTCCGCAAGAGAGGGGGCAGCATAGAGCAAAAAGGCGAGGCGCCGCAGCCTTGCCACGGCGCACGGACTATTTGTAGGAGCGAAGCTTGCTCGCGATGCTCGTCAACGATGATGCGCACTCACTGGCTGAATGCGGCGCTTTCGGGTTCATCGCGAGCAAGCTCGCTCCTACAGGGGGTGATGCGGGTCAGACGCGGAACTGGTCCATCAGTTTCATCTGCTGGGTGGTCAGGGTATTGAGCTGGCTGCTGACCTGGGCCGATTCGGTGGCCTGCTCGGTCAGGGATTCGGTCACGCTGCGGATCGCCGAGACGTTGCGGTTGACCTCTTCGGCCACCGCGCTCTGCTGTTCGGCGGCGCTGGCGATCTGCAGGTTCATGTCGCTGATCACGGTGACCGCGTCGCTGATCTTGCCCAGGGCCTGCACCGCTTGCTGGATCTGCCCGGCGTTGCTCTGGGCCTGGGCCTGGCTCGAATGCATGGTCGCCACCACGCCGCGGGTGCCGCTCTGGATGCGTTCGATCACCTGGCGAATCTCTTCCACCGAGTCCTGGGTGCGCTTGGCCAGGTTGCGCACTTCGTCGGCGACCACGGCGAAGCCGCGGCCGCTTTCCCCGGCCCGCGCCGCTTCGATGGCGGCGTTGAGGGCCAGCAGGTTGGTCTGCTCGGCAATGCTGCGGATCACTTCCAGCACCGAGCCGATCTGCTCGCTGTTGACCGCCAGGGCCTCGACCTCGGTCACCGCCTTGCTGACTTCATCGGCCAGGGTGCTGATGTCGCGGGTGCTGCGCTCGATGATGGTCATGCCATCCTTGGCCGACTGGTCGGCGCCGCGGGCGGCATTGGCAGCGTTCGAGGCGCTGTTGGCGACGTCGTGGGCGGTGGCGCTCATTTCGTTGGAGGCGGTGGCCACCTGGTCGATTTCGCGGAACTGCACCTGCATGCCTTCGCTGGTCTGGCGGGCGATTTCCGAGGACTGGTCGGCGGTGCCGCGGGCGTCGACGATGCTCTGCTTGATCTGTGCGATGGTCGGTTGCAGCTTGTCGAGGAAGCGGTTGAACCAGCTCACCAGTTCGCCCAGTTCGTCTTTCTTCGTGTAGTTCAGGCGCTGGGTCAGGTCGCCGTCGCCGCTGGCGATAGCCTTGAGCATCTGCGCGACGCTGTTGATCGGCCGGGTCACGCCGGAGGCGGTCAGCCAGATCAGCAGCAGGCCAACCACACCAGCGATCGCGGCCACCAGCAGGGACACCAGGGTGCCTTGGGTCTGGGCGTCGTCGAGGACCGCCTGGAGCTTCACCGAGTCGGCCAGCAACACCTGTTCCGGCAGGTCGATCACCACGCCCCAGGGGCGGGCATCGGCAATCGGGCTGACCGGGTACACGGCGCGGATCAGGTCGCCCTGCTTGAGCACTTTCGGCGCCGCGCCGCCCAGCTGTTGCAGGACCTCCTTGCCTTCAGCGCCGAGGGTGTCGGCGATGTTCTTGCCAACCTTGGCCGGGTCGTTGCTGTAGGCAGCGAGGACGCCGCTGCCGGCGACGATCAGCATGTGCCCGGCGCTGTCGAACAGCCCGCGCTGGGAATCGACGGCCGCGGCTTGCAGGGAGTCCAGGGCGATGTCCACGCCGACCACGCCGATGACTTTGCCGTCGACGATCAGCGGCAGGGAAATGGTGGTCATCAGCATCAGCTTGCCGCCCACGGTGTCGGCGTAGGGGTCCAGCAGGCAGCTGCGCTTGTTGTCGCGCGGGCAGGTGTACCAGCTGTTGTACGGCGTGCCGCTGAGGCTCAGGGTGGTCTTGTTCATGTCCTCTTCGACCATCATCGTATTCAGCCCGGTGCCGCCGGCGCGGCTCCAGTAGCTGGCGAAGCGCCCGGCCTCGTTGGAGGCGCGGCCGGCGTCGTTGGCGAACTCGCTGTCCTTGCCGTCGAGGGCGTTGGGTTCGTAGGCGAGCCAGATGCCCAGCACCTTGGTGTTGCGCTCGAAGGCGGTTTTCAGGCTGTGGTTGAGTTCTTCGCGCAGCGTCGCGGCGTCCAGCGAGCGCTTGCCGGCCATGGCCCGCAGGTCGCTGACCTGATCGGCGAGGGCAGTGATCACCAGCAGGCTTTCGCCAAAGGTTTTCTGCACGCGCACCGCCTGTTCGGCGGCCCGGGCCTGCAGCAGGTTCTGCACGCTGTCGGTGAGCATTCGCGTACTGGAGCTGCTGACCAACCGATCGTTCTGGTTGGTCTGGTAGATGTTCATCCCGACGATCAGACCCACCACGCCGAGCAGGCACAGTCCGGACAGCAGCACGATTTTCAGGCGAATGGACAGAGAGTCGAACATGGGGCGATCTCGCGAATGGGTAGGTGATGAGCAGTGAGTCGATTGACTCGAGTCGCCAAGTCCATTCAGCGCCATGCCCGGAACATCGGCTTGGTCTGCATTTGCCTGAGAAAAATCTGATGAACGGTCATCTGTTTGACATACACGGGAGGACGCCCCGAGTGCCGGCCAGCGGGCGCCGGCAGCGTGATTGCGCTCAGGAGGCCTGGGCCAGAGCCTCCGGGCGCGACCAGATCCACAGATTGCCCAGGCCCATGCCGGCCAGCGCCAGGTACAGGCTCCAGTGATGGTTGAGCAGGCTCAGCATCAGGGTGGCGCACAGCAGCATGCTCACCGTGGCGCTGACCTTGGCCCGACGGCTGATGATCCGGCCGTTGCGCCAGTTGCTCAGGATCGGGCCGAACAGGCGGTGGTTTTCCATCCAGGCGCTCAGGCGCGGCGAGCTTTTGGTCGCGGCCCAGGCGGCCAGGAGCACGAATTCGGTGGTTGGCAGACCCGGTACGACGATAGCGATCAGGCCGATGGCCAGGCTGACGTACGCCAGGCAACCGAAGAACAGGCGGGAGGCTTTGGACGGAGAGCGGGTTGTACCGGTCATGGGTTCGATGGTGGCGGGCTTCAGGACGGTGGGACGGCTATCGCGAGCCAGCTCGCTCCTACAGGTTCAAGGCGATCCCTGTGTAGGAGCGAGCTGGCTCGCGATCAAAATGTCAGGCCAGCTCGGGTGCGGTGTCGTAGGCCTTTTCCAGCAATACGGTAAACCGGTTGAAGGCATCCAGCGCGCCTTTTTCCGCCGCGGCTTCTTCTTCGGCGCTGAATTCCATGCCGTCGAGGATGCGGGTGAAGGTTTTCCAACCCTCGGCGCGACCGCCGGCCGGCTCGCCCAGGTGGCGGGCACCGAAGGTTTCGCTGAGGCCCAGGCCTACGGCGCGCTTGATCAGGAACGCGGCGCCGAGCTTGGAACCTTCGGAAACGAAGATCCAGCCCAGGGCTTCGGCCTTGCTTGGGTGGCTGACGGCGCCGGCCACCGGGGCCGGGACTTCGGTGTCCAGGTCAGCGAGGTCGGCCTTGGCCGCGTCGGCGCGGCAGCGCTCGGCCAGGTCCGGGACGATGGCGATCAGCGCCGGGTCGTTGTACAGCGCCACCAGCTCGGACTGGAACAGGTACTGGGCGACGACGAAGCGGGCAAAGCTGCTGGCGCTCTCGAACGGCGCGTGGGCCTTGACCAGGGCGTCGAGCTTGGCATGGGGTTCGTGGGTGATCTGGTTCAGACGCTGGGAGCGCAGGCTCGGGCGCTGGGTGGAATCCTGGGCGGTCATGACGATGTCCTTGGGAAAATGAAAATGGGGCTACTTAAATGAGAGTCATTTGCTAACTAGACGAACAAGTAGACGCGGCACAGTAAAAAATCCTCACTGCGCCGCGGAAAAAGCGCAGTGAGGCGGGCACGATCAGATATCCCAGATCAGGTTGACCGCGAAGTTGCGACCCGGCTGGGTCAGGCGGTCGAGGTTGGCCGGGCTGAGCACGGCGGCTTCGCCGACGCTGTCGTAGCCGCGCACGTCATCCCACAGCCAGTACTTCTTGTCGGCCAGGTTGTAGACGCCGGCGCTGACGGTGACGTCGTCGGTGACCTTGTAGAAACCGGTCAGGTCGAGCACGCCGTAGCCTGGGGTCTTGAACTGGCTGCTGGTGCCGTCCGGGGTCTTGAAGGTGCTGTCGTCGACGCGGTCCTTCTTCTTCACCAGGGTCCAGCTCAGCAAGGCGCCGTAGTTGTCCTGGTCGTAGCCCAGGCCGAACACGCCGGTCAGCGGGTTGACCGCGTTCAGCGGCTCGCCGGTGTCGTTGTTGCGACCGTAGGCATAGGCCACCGAACCCTGGGTGTACAGGCCCTGCGGCGCGCCGAAGGTGTCGAGGTTGAGCCGGCCCTTGAGTTCCACGCCCTTGATGGTGGCGTGCTTGATGTTGTTGCTCTGGAACGTCAGCTCGTCGTAGCCCGGGGTCACGGCGTCTTCGTTGATGAAGTCGCGGTACTTGTTATAGAACACCGCCACGTCGAAGTTGCCCGACTCGAAGTTGCCGCGCAGGCCGGTCTCGTAGCTCTGGCTTTTCTCCGGCTTGAGGTTCGAGTTCGGCTCCACGCGGTAACCGGTGGTGTTGTTCTCGAAGCGGCCGTACAGCGCCTTGGCGGTCGGGGTACGGAAGCCTTCGGCGTACTGGCCGTACCAGGTGTACTGGTCGCTCAGGGCGTAGGTCAGGCCGAACTTGGGCGAGACCCGGTGCCAGGTCTTGTTCTCGTCGCTCACGGTACCCCGGCCGTCCGCGGCCACGGTGTTGAGGAACTCCTGGGTCACGTGCGGCTTGAGCTGGGTGTAGTCGTAGCGCAGGCCGGGGAGGAAGGTCCACTTGTTCCAGCTGATCTGGTCCTGGGCGAACAGGCTGTAGGTGTTGATGGTCGGGTCCGGGAAGTCGCTGGACTTCTTCAGCACGTCGGCCGGGCTGATGGCGCCGACCGCCGTGCAACCGCGGCCGACGGCCAGGCACGTGCCGCTGCCGCTGCGCGAGCCGGTGACCTTTTCCTGCTTGATAGTGGTGCCGTAGGTCAGCAGGTGCTCGGTTTCACCGATAGCGAAGGCCTTGTCGGCCTGGGCGTCGAAGACCCACTGCTTCTCTTCGTAGAGGGTTTCGCGGCTGCGCATGACGTTACGGGTGAACGGGAAGTAATTTTCCAGGGTGCTCTGGTCGGTCTTGGCGATCTGGTAGTTCAGGCTCCACTTGACGTGGTCGGCCACCAGGCTGTCGAGCGCGAAGTTGTTTTCCAGGCCGAAGCGCTCGCGGGTGATGGTGTCGTTACCGGTGCGCGAACGGTACATGCCCAGCGGCTGGCCGGCGTTGAACGGGCCGCCCACGGCGCTTTTCTGGTTGGTGTCGCGGTCGTCCTTGTACTTCTCGTAGGTCAGGCCCAGGCGTGCGTCGTCGGCATAGTTCCAGCCGGCCTTGGCCAGCACGTTGGTGGTGCGCACGTCTTCCGGGTTGGCGGCGGTGCGGGCCAGCCCGGTGCCGTTGTTGCTGCCGTAGGATTCGGTTTCGTGGCCGTCGCGCTGGCTGAAGTGCAGCAAGCCGTCGAACTCGCCGCTGCGCCCGGCCACGGTGGCGGATTTCAGCCAGCTGTCGTCCGCCGAGCTGTAGCCGGTCTTCAGGCGGGCGCCGACGTCCTGGCCAGGCTTGATGATGTCGTCCGGGTCGAGGGTGAAGTAGCTGACCGCGCCGCCGATGGCGTTGCTGCCGTACAGCACCGAGGCCGGACCGCGGAGGATTTCCACGCGCTTGATGATTTCCGGGTCGACGTAGTTGCGCTGGGTCTTGGCGTAGGGGCCGTTGAAGAAGCTGTTGGGAATCTCGACGCCGTCGACCTGGGTCAGGATGCGGTCGCCGTCGATGCCGCGGATGTTGTAGCCGCTGATGCCGCCGCGCTGGCCGGCGCCGCCGACCGAAACACCGGGCTCGTAGCGCACCAGTTCCTTGATGGTGTTGACGTTGTTGCGGTCCAGGTCCTGGCGGTCGTGGACGGTCACGGTGCTCGGGACGCTATTGATGTCCTGTTCCTGGCGCGTGGCGCTGATGGTCACCTGTTGCAGGTTCAGGGCGCCGCCGCTGGCGCGCTTTTCCAGGACGATATTGTTGTTGCCCAGCTTGCGGTAGCTCAGGTTGGTGCCCATCAGCAGGCGGTCCAGGGCTTTCTCCGCTGGCAGCGAGCCGCGTACGCCCGGCGACGCGATGCCTTCGCCGAGTTCCGCCGGCAGGCCGACCTGCCAGCCGGTGACGGCGGTAAAGGCATTCAGCGCCGAGACCAGCGGCTGCTGCTCGATGGCGAAGCTGTAGTCGCCCATGTTGCGCGTCGGCTGGGCCCCGGCGGTGGCGGCCATGACCGGCGCGGCCTGGGCGCCGGCCAGCAGGATGGCGGCGGTCAGCAGCGACAGCGTGCAGTTCTGCAGGCGAGCCTGGCGGGAAGGTGAAGCGGACCGGCTGTTGAGGCGAGAGGACATCGATAGTGCTCCGTGTCGCACGAATCTTTTATAGGTGCTGATTCGCCATCTTTAATGCGAATCAATTGCATTGGCTATAACGAGACGTACGACCGGTAGCGATCGCGTAAAAATAAATGCGTTCTAGTTGAGAATCACCAGGGCGGGAAATTCCTGCAGCCGCGCCGAGGTGATGTGAGCCAGCGAACGCACCACGTCCAGCGGCTGGTCGAGGCGGTAGTTGCCGGTGACGGCGACGTCGGCCAGGCGCTCGTTGGTGTTGATGATCCAGCCCGGGTAATAACGGCGCAGTTCGGCCAGCACCTGGTTCAGCGGGCAGTTCTCGAACACCAGCCGGCCCTGGACCCAGGCCAGGTCCTTGGCCGGGTCGAGCCGGGCCGGAAGGTCGAAACCGTTGGGGCCGATGCGGATGCTCTCGCCGGCCGACAGGCGCACCCGGGCATCGTCATGGGTGGCGCGCAGGTCGACGTCGCCGCGCTGCACCCGCACCTGGGCCACGCCGTCCAGGTAACGCACGGCGAAGGCGGTATCGCGCACGCTGGCGCGCACCGGGCCGGCGTCCAGTTCCAGCGGCTGGCTGCGGCTGGCGGGAATCTCGAAGAAGGCTTCGCCCTGGTACAGGCGGGCCACGCGCTGGCGTTCGTCGATGGTGCTGGAGAACGCCGAATTGGTATTGAGCAGGACTTTCGAGCCGTCTTCCAGTTGCAGGCGCTGGCGTTCGCCGACCACGGTCAGGTGGTCGGCCTGCAAGCGCAGCGGCAGGTTGCTGAAACTGAACAGACCGAGGATCAGCACCGCGGCAGTGGCCAGCGGCCGCCAGTGCGGGCGCAGGCGCGCGAGGACGCCGACCTTGGCCTTTTTCGCGCTCAGGCTTTGCGCGCAGCGGGCAATCTGCGGGCCGTTCCAGATCGCCTGCGCCTTGTCGAACGCTTCGGCGTGCAGGGGCGAGGCGTTCAGCCAGAGGTGAAATTGCCGGGTCTGTTCGGGGCTCGGGTTCTCCAGCAGGATCAGCCAGTCCAGGGCCTGGTCCATGGCTTGGGCCAGAGTGCCAGCGGGCGTTTCCCCGTCCTGGGCGGTCGGCCGGTTGCTGTGGGTGTCCGTCACGGGTGTTCCTCGGCTGTGTCTGTGCACGGCTGTTTTTTTAGATGGAGAGCGCAGGGCGGTCAAGGGTAACAAAGGGCCGCGGCTGACGCCCGCCCGGCGTGCTCTCAATGACCGTTCAAACGCTCGGCGACGCCGATGCAGATGGCCATGATCAGCTTCAGTTCCTTTTGCACGGTGCTCTGGGAGACGTCGAGTTTCTCGGCGATCTCCAGGTAGCTGTGGCCGTGCAGGCGGCTGAGGATGAAGATCTGCTGTTGGCGCGGGCTGAGTTGGGCAAGGCTCATGTTCAGGCGTTCCAGCAACTGTTCGGCATGGGCGGCATCCTCGGCGCTGCTCAGGGGCGCGGCAACGCTTTCGACCACGTCCAGGGGCACGTCCTCGAGCACGGTGCGGGCCTGGATGCGCCGTGAGCGCAGGTGGTCGAGCGCCAGGTTGCGGGCGGTCTGGAACACGAAGGGTTCAAGGTGGTCGATGGCCCGTTCGCTCAGCGCGCGGGTCACCCGCAGGTAGGTTTCCTGCAACAGGTCCTCGGCGGTGCTGTGGTTGTTGACCATCCGCTCCAGGGTACGCAGCAGCGAAACCCGCTGGGCGAGAAAGACATGATTGAAGTGCGATTGGCTCACAGCGGGACCTGGCTGATTTTTTCAGCAGATGATAATGCTTATCATCTACGTGCTTGGTCAAGTCCTTCGTGAATTATTGCCGCGCGCCGAGGTAGGCCGGGTAGTCCGGGATCCGGTAGGTGTGCGCCTGGTCCATCAGCGGGCTGGCAAGCAGGTAGTCGGCGCTGCATTCGTTGCAGGCCACCGGGATATTCCACACCGCCGCGACCCGCAGCAGGGCCTTGATATCGGGATCGTGGGGCTGGGGCTCGAAGGGGTCCCAGAAGAACACCAGCATGTCCACCCGCTGCTCGGCGATCCGCGCGCCGAGCTGCTGGTCGCCGCCCAGCGGGCCGCTGATCATGCTTTCCACCGGCAGGCCCAGGCGCTTGTGCAGCAGCAGGCCGGTGGTGCCGGTGGCCAGCAGTTCGTGCCGGGCGAGCCGCTCCTGTTGCCGTTCGGCCCAGTCGAGCAAGAAGCTTTTGCAGTGGTCGTGGGCCACCAGGGCGATGCGCTTGCGCGCGGGCATGGTGGCCTGGGTGAAGCTGATACCGATCATGGGTTGCCGCTCCTGCACCGATAGAACCAGCAGGAGCAGCCGAGGCTGCGATCTTTGTGCGCTTGAAGCTCCAGGTTGAAGTTCAAAAGATCGCAGCCTGCGGCCGCTCCTGCGTCGCCGGTCGCCTTCTTATTCGGCGTTGCACAAGGCCAGGCAGTTATCCAGCATGCGGTTGGAGAAGCCCCACTCGTTGTCGTACCAGGCCAGGACCTTGAGCAGCTTGCCGCCGCTGACCTTGGTGTGGTTGGCGTCGAAGATCGACGACAACGGGTTGTGGTTGAAGTCGCTGGAGACCAGCGGCAGGGTGTTGTAGCCGAGGATCTTCGAGTGCTGGCTGGCGCTCTTGAGCAGGGCGTTGACCTCTTCGCTGGTGGTGTCGCGCTTGAGCTGCACGGTCAGGTCCACCAGCGAGACGTTGATCACCGGCACCCGTACCGCCATGCCGGTCAGCTTGCCCGCCAGTTCCGGCAGCACCAGGCCCACGGCTTCGGCCGCGCCGGTCTTGCTCGGGATCATGTTCTGGGTGGCCGAGCGCGCGCGGTACGGGTCGCTGTGATAGACGTCGGTCAGGTTCTGGTCGTTGGTGTAGGCGTGGATGGTGGTCATCAGCCCGCTTTCGATGCCCAGCTCGCGGTTCAGCACCTGGGCCACCGGCGCCAGGCAGTTGGTGGTGCACGAGGCGTTGGAAATGATCTGGTGCGACTGGCGCAGGATGTCGTGGTTGACGCCGTACACCACGGTGGCGTCGGCGCCCTTGGCCGGGGCGGAGATAATCACCTTGCGCGCGCCGGCGCTGAGATGGGCGGCGGCCTTGGCGCGGTCGGTGAACAGGCCGGTGCATTCGAACACCACGTCGATCTTCTCGGCGGCCCAGGGCAGTTCGGCCGGGTTGCGGATGGCGCTGACGGCGATCCGGTCGCCGTTGACGGTCAGGCTTTCCTGGTCGTGCTGGACGTCGGCGTCGAAGGTGCCGTGGACGGTGTCGTATTTGAGCAGGTGGGCATTGATCGAGCTGTCACCCAGATCGTTGATGGCGACGATCTGCAGATCCTGACGATAGCCTTGGGTATAAAGTGCGCGCAGGACGTTGCGGCCGATGCGGCCAAAACCATTGATTGCGATTCGTAGAGTCATTAGAAAAGCGCCTGCCGTAGTTTTGTTGTTGGAATTACAAGATTATTCGCAAAAAAATAGAAAACAAGACTTTTTGGTGGCAATATTTTGTTTTATCTACAACGAGTGACCTGAATCAACTGGTCCACATGGTCAAGAAACCCACTGCCATCCCCTGTGCGGCGGGCGTTTTGATCAGCATAGACAAACAGGTCGCCACATCCGTTAGCCTGGAGTTCTACCCATGCATCCCCGCGTTCTTGAGGTCACCGAACGGCTTGTCGTGCGCAGCCGCGCCACTCGCGAGGCTTATCTCGCCCTGATCCGCGGCGCGGCCAGCGACGGCCCGCAGCGGGGCAAGCTGCAATGCGCGAACTTCGCCCACGGCGTCGCCGGCTGCGGTTCCGAAGACAAGCACAGCCTGCGCATGATGAACGCCGCCAACGTGGCAATTGTTTCGTCATATAACGACATGCTGTCGGCGCACCAGCCGTACGAGCACTTTCCGGAACAGATCAAGAAGGCCCTGCGCGAAATGGGCTCGGTCGGCCAGTTCGCCGGCGGCACGCCCGCCATGTGCGACGGCGTGACCCAAGGCGAAGCCGGCATGGAGCTGAGCCTGCCGAGCCGCGAGGTGATCGCGCTGTCCACCGCGGTGGCGTTGTCCCACAACATGTTCGACGCCGCGCTGATGCTCGGCATCTGCGACAAGATCGTCCCGGGCCTGATGATGGGCGCGCTGCGCTTCGGCCACCTGCCGACCATCTTCGTCCCGGGCGGGCCGATGCCGTCGGGCATTTCCAACAAGGAAAAGGCCGACGTGCGCCAGCGTTACGCCGAAGGCAAGGCGAGCCGCGAAGAGCTGCTGGAGTCGGAGATGAAGTCCTACCACAGCCCCGGCACCTGTACCTTCTACGGCACCGCCAACACCAACCAGTTGCTGATGGAAGTCATGGGCCTGCACTTGCCGGGCGCTTCCTTCGTCAACCCCTACACGCCGTTGCGCGACGCGCTGACCCATGAGGCGGCGCAGCAGGTCACCCGCCTGACCAAGCAGAGCGGCAACTTCACGCCGATCGGCGAGATCGTCGACGAACGTTCGCTGGTCAACTCCATCGTTGCCCTGCACGCCACCGGCGGCTCGACCAACCACACCCTGCACATGCCGGCGATCGCCCAGGCCGCGGGCATCCAGTTGACCTGGCAGGACATGGCCGACCTCTCCGAGGTGGTGCCGACCCTGTCCCACGTCTATCCGAACGGCAAGGCCGACATCAACCACTTCCAGGCCGCCGGCGGCATGGCGTTCCTGATCCGCGAACTGCTCGAGGCCGGCCTGCTCCACGAAGACGTCAACACCGTGGCCGGCCGCGGCCTGAGCCGCTACACCCAGGAACCTTTCCTGGACAACGGCAAGCTGGTGTGGCGCGACGGCCCGATCGAAAGCCTCGACGAAAACATCCTGCGCCCGGTGGCCCGGGCCTTCTCGCCGGAAGGCGGCTTGCGGGTGATGGAAGGCAACCTCGGGCGCGGGGTGATGAAAGTCTCGGCCGTGGCCTTGCAGCATCAGATCGTCGAAGCGCCGGCCGTGGTGTTCCAGGACCAGCAAGACCTGGCCGACGCGTTCAAGGCCGGCGAGCTGGAGAAGGATTTCGTCGCGGTGATGCGCTTCCAGGGCCCGCGTTCCAACGGCATGCCGGAGCTGCACAAGATGACGCCGTTCCTCGGCGTGTTGCAGGATCGCGGCTTCAAGGTCGCGCTGGTCACCGACGGGCGCATGTCCGGGGCCTCGGGCAAGATCCCGGCGGCGATCCACGTCAGCCCCGAAGCCCAGGTCGGCGGCGCGCTGGCGCGGGTGCGCGACGGCGACATCATTCGAGTGGATGGCGTAAAGGGCGTGCTGGAGCTTAAGGTAGACGCCGACGAATTCGCCGCCCGCGAACCGGCCCAGGGCCTGTTGGGCAACAATGTCGGCAGCGGCCGCGAATTGTTCGGTTTCATGCGTATGGCTTTCAGCTCGGCGGAGCAGGGCGCCAGCGCCTTTACCTCTGCCCTGGAGAACCTTAAGTGAAGTTAGCGCTGGTCGGTGACATTGGTGGAACCAATGCGCGTTTTGCGTTGTGGAAAGACCAGCGCCTGGAGTCGATCCAGGTGCTGGCGACGGCGGACCACGCCAGCCCGGAAGAAGCCATCGGCGTCTACCTGGGCGGGCTGGGCCTGGCGCCGGGGGCGATCGGCGCGGTGTGCCTGTCGGTGGCCGGCCCGGTCGGCGGCGACGAATTCCGTTTTACCAATAATCACTGGCGCCTGAGCCGCGCGGCGTTCTGCAAGACCTTGCAGGTCGACGAGCTGCTGCTGGTCAACGATTTCTCGGCCATGGCCCTGGGCATGACCCGGTTGCAGCCGGGCGAGTTCCGGGTGGTCTGCGAAGGCGCCGCCGAGCCGTTGCGCCCGGCGGTGGTGATCGGCCCGGGCACGGGCCTGGGTGTCGGCACCTTGCTGGATCTGGGCGAAGGCCGCTGGGCCGCGCTGCCGGGCGAGGGCGGGCATGTCGACCTGCCGCTGAGCAGCCCGCGGGAAACCCAGCTGTGGCAACACCTCTACAGCGAGATCGGCCATGTCAGCGCCGAGACGGCCCTCAGCGGCGGCGGCCTGCCGCGCCTGTACCGGGCGATCTGCGCGGTGGACGGGCATGCGCCGCTGCTCGATACCCCGGAAGCGATCACCGCCGCCGGGCTGGCCGGCGACCCCATCGCCCTGGAAGTGCTGGAGCAGTTCTGCTGCTGGCTGGGCCGGGTGGCAGGCAACAACGTGCTGACCACCGGCGGGCGCGGCGGCGTGTACATCGTCGGCGGCGTGATTCCGCGGTTCGCCGACTTTTTCGTCGAGAGCGGTTTCGCCCGTTGTTTTGCCGACAAGGGCTGCATGAGCGATTACTTCAAGGGCATTCCGGTGTGGCTGGTGACCGCGCCGTATTCGGGCCTGACCGGCGCCGGGGTGGCGCTGGAGCAGGCGCTTGCCTGATTGCGTGGGCCTGTGGAACACCACGTTTTGCTGATCCGTAAGGCATAATTCCGGCCCCATTCATAACAACAAAGGACGGCCCGCGTGAGTTCAGTCAGTAAGTCGATCTTGTTGGTGGATGACGATCAGGAAATACGCGAGCTGCTGGAGACCTACCTCAGCCGGGCCGGCTTCCAGGTGCGCAGCACGCCCGACGGCGCCGGCTTTCGCCAGGCGCTGAACGAGGCGCCCAGCGACCTGGTGATCCTCGACGTGATGCTGCCGGACGAAGACGGCTTCAGCCTGTGCCGCTGGATTCGCCAGCACCCGCGGGTGGGCCAGGTGCCGATCATCATGCTCACCGCCAGTTCCGACGAAGCCGACCGGGTCATCGGCCTTGAACTCGGCGCCGACGACTACCTGGGCAAACCCTTCAGCCCCCGCGAATTGCAGGCGCGGATCAAGGCCCTGTTGCGCCGCGCGCAATTCGGCCAGGAGCGTGCCGGCGGCGAGGTGCTGTGCTTCGACGAGTGGCGCCTGGACATGGTCAGCCACCGGCTGTTCCACAACGACGGCGAGGAAGTGATCCTCTCCGGCGCCGACTTCGCCCTGCTCAAGCTGTTCCTCGATCATCCCCAGGAAATCCTCGACCGCGACACCATCGGCAATGCCACCCGCGGGCGCGACCTGATGCCCCTGGACCGCATCGTCGACATGGCGGTCAGCCGCCTGCGCCAGCGTCTGCGCGACACCGACAAGCCGCCGCGGTTGATCCGCACCGTACGCGGCAGCGGTTACCAGTTGGCGGCCAACGTGGTTGCCGGCAATGCGCTCTGAGTTCCTGCGACCGTGGCTGGCGCGGGTACCGGTGCCGCGTTCGCTGCTGGGGCGGATGCTGCTGCTGACGCTGCTGGCGGTGTTGTTCGCCCAGGCCCTGTCCAGCGTGATCTGGGTTTCGCAATTGCGCGCCACCCAGCTCGAAGGCCTGGTCACCAGCGCCCGCAGCCTGGCCCATTCGATGACCGCCAGCGTCAGTTACTTTCGTTCGCTGCCGGTGGCTTACCGGCCGCTGGTGCTCGACCAGTTGCGCAGCATGGGCGGCACGCGTTTTGTGGTGACCCTCAACGACAAGCCGCTGGGCATGGAAGTGCTGCCCATCACCCCGCGCAAGCAGGCGGTGCTCAAGGCGGTGGAGGAAGTGTTGCGCCAATCCCTGGGTAACGACGCCTACATCTCGGTGACGTTCGTCAGCCCCGGCGACCTGCGGATCTTCAACGGCGGCCTGAAGCTCGACGAACTGCCGCGTTCCTGGGCGCACTACGCGCTGACCCTGGAACCGGTGAACCCGCCGGTGCTGGTCACGCAGATCCAGATGGCGCCGGGCGAGTGGCTGTACATCGCCTCGCTGTTGCCCGAGCCCTACACCAGCCTCGAAGAGCAGGGGCTGCCGGCGCAGCAGGTGTGGTTCATCGTGCTCACCAGTAGCTTCCTGCTGTTGTTCATCGGCCTGCTGGTGCATTGGCAGAGCCGGCCGCTCAAGCGCCTGGCGCGGGCCGCGCGGGACATGTCCCTGGGCGCCGACGTGCAGCCGGTGGCCGAGGGCGGCGGCAGCGAGGTGGTGGAAGTCGGTCGCGCCTTCAACGCCATGCGCGAGCGCATCAGCCGTTACCTGACCGAACGCAGCCAGTTGTTCAGCGCCATTTCCCACGACCTGCGCACGCCGATCACCCGCTTGCGGTTGCGGGTCGAGCTGCTGGAAGACGAGCAATTGCAGGCCAAGTTCGGCCGCGACCTCGACGAGCTGGAGTTGCTGGTCAAGGGCGCGCTGCAATGCGTCAAGGACACCGACATTCACGAGAACATCGAACCGGTGGACCTCAACCAGGTGCTCGACTGCCTGGTGGAGCCTTATGTGGCGCCCAACGGCAACGGCCGGGTGACCCAGCAGGGGCGGGCGCTGGCGCCGTATCCGGGCAAGCCCCTGGCGCTCAAGCGCTGCATGGGCAACCTGATCGACAACGCGCTGAAGTACGGGCAGAACGCCCACCTGCATATCGAGGACGACGCCAGCGCCTTCATCCTGCACGTCGACGACGAAGGCCCGGGCGTGCCGGAGCAACGCCTGGAACAGGTGTTCGAGCCGCACTTTCGCTTGTCCGGCCAGCAGCAGGGCTACGGCCTGGGCCTGGGCATCGCGCGCAACATCGCCCACAGCCACGGCGGCGAAGTCAGCCTGCAAAACCTGCGCGAAGGCGGCCTGCGCGTGACCCTGTACCTGCCGCGTTCCATGGATTGAACAGATCTCCTGTAGGAGCGAGGCTTGCCCGCGATAGCCGCGCAGCGGCGCTCGTTCAACCACACCGTGTCATCGTTGACGTTTTTCGCGAGCAAGCTTCGCTCCTACAGAAGCCCGGTGTTTTGTCACGGGTTGGTGACATTTCCTGTGAGTTTCGTTACCTGCCCGGGCGAACCCGTTGTTTAGACTCAAGCCCTTGATAAAAACAACAACAGGTCCGCCATGAACCTTATTCCCCTGACGTTCAGCAGTTGGCTGAATGCGCCTGCCCATCAGCAATGGCTGGCCAGCGAAGGCCAGCGCCTGCTGGCCTTCGCCCGCGCATCGAAGCTGCCCGAGGGCTTCGGCGACCTCGACGAGCGCGGACGCCTGCCGGCCGACGCCCGGGCCGGCACCATGAACACCGCGCGCATGACCCACAGTTTCGCCATGGCCCATATCCAGGGTTTGCCCGGTTACGCCGCGCTGGTGGACCACGGCATTGCCGCGCTCAACGGCGCGCTGCGCGATGCCGAGTACGGCGGCTGGTTCGCCGCCCCCGAGCATGGCGACGGCAACAGCGGCAAGGCGGCCTACCTGCATGCCTTCGTTGCCCTGGCGGCGAGTTCCGCGGTGGTGGCGCAGCGCCCCGGCGCCGAGGCGTTGCTGGCGGAGGCGATCCGGGTCATCGACACGTATTTCTGGAGCGAGGAGGAGGGCGCCATGCGTGAGTCCTTCAACCGCGACTGGAGCGAGGAAGAGGCCTATCGCGGCGCCAACAGCAACATGCACGCCACCGAGGCCTTCCTCGCCCTGGCCGACGTCACCCAGGACCCGCGCTGGCTCAGCCGCGCCCTGCATATCGTCGAGCGGGTCATCCATCAGCAGGCCGCCGCTGGCGAGTACCGGGTGGTCGAGCATTTCGACCGTCAGTGGCAGCCGCTGCCGGACTACAACCGCGAGCACCCGGCCGACGGTTTCCGCCCCTACGGCACCACCCCCGGGCACGCCTTCGAGTGGGCGCGGCTGTTGTTGCACCTGGAAGCCGCGCGCTGCCAGGCCGGCATGCTCACGCCCGGCTGGCTGCTGACGGACGCGCAGAAACTCTTCGACAACGCCTGCCGCGATGCCTGGGACGTCGATGGCGCGCCGGGCATCGTCTACACCCTGGACTGGCAGCAGCGCCCCGTGGTGCGCCAGCGCCTGCACTGGACCCACGCTGAAGCCAGCGCGACGGCCAGCGCCCTGCTGCAACGCACTGGCGATGAGCAATACGAAACCTGGTATCGACGCTTCTGGGAGTTCATCGCCGAGCACTTCATCGACCCCGTGCACGGCAGCTGGCACCACGAACTGGACAGCGCCAACAAACCCGGCGCCGAGATCTGGGCCGGCAAGCCGGACCTGTATCACGCCTGGCAGGCCGTGCTGATTCCGCGCTTGCCGCTGGCGCCGAGCATGGCTTCGGCCTTGGCGCAGGTGTCGAGGGTCTGTTGACCTTTGGTGGCGGCCGTCACCAAAGGTCAGCAGGCCCTCTAGACTGCAGGTTATGTAACCATGCGGTGACATTCGCGCGGCTGTTCGTTACCTGCGCGGGTAGAGCCTCTGTTTAAAATCCTATGCAGCGCAAGCTCCAGACTTGCATGCATAACAACAAGAAAGGTACATCTTCGATGAATGCGATTTCTCGTCTCGCTGCTGTCATTTCCGTTGCCTCGTTGTTCCCCCTCAGTGCATTCCCTCTCGTTTCC
Source organism: Pseudomonas chlororaphis (assembly GCF_001921865.1). Taxonomy (GTDB): domain Bacteria; phylum Pseudomonadota; class Gammaproteobacteria; order Pseudomonadales; family Pseudomonadaceae; genus Aquipseudomonas; species Aquipseudomonas chlororaphis_D. The sequence continues at coordinate 487,098 of NZ_MSCT01000019.1, read as the reverse complement.
GTTGCCGCCGACGCCAAGGGCTCCGTGGAAGTCGTCCACTGGTGGACTTCCGGCGGCGAAAAGGCTGCGGTCGATGTGCTCAAGGCCCAAGTCGAAAAAGACGGTTTCACCTGGAAAGACGGCGCCGTCGCCGGCGGTGGCGGTGCCACGGCCATGACCGTGCTGAAAAGCCGCGCGGTGTCCGGCAACCCGCCGGGCGTTGCGCAGATCAAGGGCCCGGACATCCAGGAGTGGGGCAGCACCGGCCTGCTCAGCACCGATACCCTGAAAGACGTGGCCAAGGCGGAAAACTGGGACGGCCTGCTGTCCAAGAAAGTCTCCGACACCGTGAAGTATGAAGGCGACTATGTCGCCGTGCCGGTGAACATCCACCGCGTCAACTGGCTGTGGATCAACCCGCAAGTGTTCAAGAAAGCCGGGATCGACAAGGCCCCGACCACCCTCGAAGAGTTCTATGCCGCCGGCGACAAGCTCAAGGCCGCCGGTTTCATCGCCCTGGCCCACGGCGGCCAGCCATGGCAGGACAGCACCGTGTTCGAAGACGTGGTGCTCTCGGTCATGGGCGCCGACGGCTACAAGAAAGCCCTGGTCGACCTGGACCAGAAAACCCTCGCCGGCCCGGAGATGACCAAGGCCTTCACCGAGCTGAAGAAGATCACCGGCTACATGGACCCGAACCGCGCCGGGCGCGACTGGAACATCGCCGCCGCCGACGTCATCAACGGCAAGGCCGGGATGCAGATGATGGGCGACTGGGCCAAGAGCGAGTGGACCGCGGCGAAGAAAGTCGCCGGCCAGGACTACCAGTGCGTGGCTTTCCCGGGCACCGACAAGGCCTTCACCTACAACATCGACTCCCTGGCGGTGTTCAAGCTCAAGGCCGATCGCAAAGGCGATATCGCCGCGCAGCAGGACCTGGCCAAGGTCGCCCTGGGCAAGGACTTCCAGAAGGTCTTCAGCATCAACAAGGGTTCGATCCCGGTGCGTACCGACATGCTCAACGACATGGCCGCGCAAGGCTTCGATTCCTGCGCCCAGGCGGCGGCCAAGGACTTCCTGGCTGACGACAAGACCGGCGGCCTGCAACCGAGCATGGCGCACAACATGGCCACGTCCCTGGCCGTGCAGGGCGCGATCTTCGATGTGGTGACCAACTTCATGAACGACAAGGACGCGGACCCGGCCAAGGCCAGTGCGCAGCTGGCATCGGCCGTCAAGGCTGCCCAGTAAGTCAGAACGCCGCGGGCTTGCCCGCGGCCGTTCCCGATCTCCCCTGTAGGAGCGAGGCTTGCCCGCGAAGGCGGTGCACCAGTCGACATGAGTGTTGAATGTCAGTCCGCAATCGCGGGCAAGCCTCGCTCCTACAGTTACTCATTTCTTCGAATTGGATTATCCCGATGAGCTCTGTGGCGGTTTTCAGCAAAGCCTCACCGTTCGACGCGCTGCAGCGCTGGCTCCCCAAGTTGGTCCTGGCGCCAAGCATGCTGATCGTCCTGGTCGGTTTTTACGGTTACATCATCTGGACGTTCATTCTGTCCTTCACCAATTCCAGCTTCATGCCGAGCTACAAGTGGGTCGGCCTGCAGCAATACCTGCGCCTGATGGACAACGATCGCTGGTGGGTGGCGAGCAAGAACCTGGCGCTGTTCGGCGGCATGTTCATCGGCATCAGCCTGGTGCTCGGGGTGTTCCTCGCGGTACTGCTGGACCAGCGCATCCGCAAGGAAGGCTTTATCCGCACCGTGTACCTGTACCCCATGGCGCTGTCGATGATCGTCACCGGCACCGCCTGGAAATGGCTGCTCAACCCCGGCCTGGGCCTGGACAAGATGCTCCGCGACTGGGGCTGGGAAGGCTTTCGCCTGGACTGGCTGGTGGATCAGGACCGGGTGGTGTACTGCCTGGTGATCGCCGCCGTGTGGCAGGCCTCGGGCTTTGTCATGGCGATGTTCCTCGCGGGCTTGCGCGGCGTCGACCAGTCGATCATCCGCGCCGCCCAGGTCGACGGCGCGAGCCTGCCGACCATCTACCTGAAGATCGTCCTGCCGAGCCTGCGCCCGGTGTTCTTCAGCGCCTTCATGATCCTCGCGCACATCGCCATCAAGAGCTTCGACCTGGTGGCGGCGATGACCGCCGGTGGCCCAGGCTACTCCTCCGACCTGCCGGCGATGTTCATGTATTCCTTCACCTTCAGCCGCGGGCAGATGGGCATCGGCTCGGCCAGCGCCATGCTGATGCTGGGGGCGGTATTGACCATCCTGGTGCCGTACCTGTACTCGGAACTGCGAGGCAAGCGCCATGACTAACCCGCTCGGAAAACCGGCGCTGAACTTCAGCCGTATCGCCATCTACGCCACCCTACTGCTGGCCGCGGCGGTGTACCTGGTACCGCTGGTGGTGATGCTGCTGACCAGCTTCAAGACCCCGGAAGACATCCGTACCGGCAACCTGCTGAGCTGGCCGACCGTGATCGACGGCATCGGCTGGATCAAGGCCTGGGACACCGTGGGCGGCTACTTCTGGAACTCGGTGAAGATCACCGTGCCGGCGGTGATCATCTCGACCTTCGTCGGCGCCATGAACGGCTACGTGTTGTCGATGTGGCGCTTTCGCGGCTCGCAGCTGTTCTTCGGCCTGTTGCTGTTCGGCTGCTTCCTGCCGTTCCAGACCGTACTGCTGCCGGCGTCCTTCACCCTCGGCAAGTTCGGCCTGGCCAACACCACCAGCGGCCTGGTGCTGGTGCACGTGGTCTACGGCCTGGCGTTCACCACGCTGTTCTTCCGCAACTACTACGTGAGCATCCCGGACGCCCTGGTCAAGGCCGCGCGCCTGGACGGCGCGGGCTTCTTCACCATCTTCGGCAAGATCCTGCTGCCGATGTCGGTGCCGATCATCATGGTCTGCCTGATCTGGCAGTTCACCCAGATCTGGAACGATTTCCTGTTCGGCGTGGTGTTCGCCAGCGGCGACGCGCAGCCGATCACCGTGGCCCTGAACAACCTGGTCAACACCAGCACCGGGGCCAAGGAATACAACGTTGATATGGCGGCGGCGATGATCGCCGGGCTGCCGACACTGCTGGTCTACATATTCGCTGGCAAGTATTTCCTGCGTGGGCTGACGTCCGGCGCGGTCAAGGGGTAACAGATGGCAACTCTCGAATTACGCAACGTCAACAAGACCTACGGCAGCGGCTTGCCGGACACCCTGAAGAACATCGAGCTGAAGATCGACGACGGCGAGTTCCTGATTCTCGTGGGGCCCTCGGGCTGCGGCAAATCCACCCTGATGAACTGCATCGCGGGCCTTGAGAACATCAGCGGCGGGGCGATCCTGGTGGACGACGCCGACATCAGCGGCATGAGCCCCAAGGATCGTGACATCGCCATGGTGTTCCAGTCCTACGCGCTGTACCCGACCATGAGCGTGCGCGACAACATCGCCTTCGGCCTGAAGATCCGCAAGATGCCGGCCGCCGAGATCGACGAGGAAGTGGCGCGCGTCGCCAAGCTGCTGCAGATCGAGCATTTGCTCGGCCGCAAGCCCGGCCAGCTCTCCGGCGGCCAGCAACAGCGCGTGGCCATGGGCCGGGCCCTGGCGCGGCGGCCGAAGATCTACCTGTTCGACGAGCCGTTGTCGAACCTCGACGCCAAGCTGCGGGTCGAGATGCGCACCGAAATGAAACTGATGCACCAGCGCCTGAAGACCACCACGGTCTACGTCACCCACGACCAGATCGAAGCCATGACCCTGGGCGACAAGGTGGCGGTGATGAAGGACGGCATCATCCAGCAGTTCGGCACCCCGAAGCAGATCTACAACGACCCGGCCAACCTGTTCGTGGCGAGCTTCATCGGTTCGCCGCCGATGAACTTCATCCCCCTGCGTCTGCAGCGCAAGGACGGCCGTTTGCTGGCCCTGCTGGACAGCGGCCAGGCGCGTTGCGAGCTGCCCCTGGGCACCCAGGAAGCGGGCCTTGAGGACCGCGAAGTGATCCTCGGCATCCGTCCGGAACAGATTGCCCTGGCGACCGGCGAAAGCAACGGCCTGCCGACCCTGCGCGCCGAGGTCCAGGTCACCGAGCCGACCGGTCCCGACACCTTGGTGTTCGTCGAACTCAATGGCACCAAGGTCTGCTGCCGCCTGGCGCCGGATGTGGCGCCGCAGGGCGGCGAAACCCTGACCCTGCAATTCGATCCGGCCAAGGTCTTGCTGTTCGATGCCAAGAGTGGCGAGCGCCTGGGTGTTGCGGCCCCTGCGCAAGCCGAGGCCCGCGCCGACAACGTGGCGCAGTTCAAGGGGCGTTGAATCACTGAGTGCGTGGCGGATGGCCTGTCATCCGTCGCAAAGGGTGTAAACCGCGTTAGAGAAAAACAGTTAATAACAATAAAGACGAGGATGTAGGGATGAAAAAGAACAGCACCAACGCACGCTTGATCTGCCAGTTGTCTGCGATTGCGGCAATGACCCTGGCCGGTAGCGCGCACGCCGACGAGGCATTCGGCGCCGACTCGAAATGGATGACCGGCGACTGGGGTGGCGAGCGGACCAAGCTGATCGAGCAGGGTATCGACATCAAGGCCGACTACGTCGGCGAGATGGGCGCCAACCTGCACGGCGGCTACAACGACGACAAGACCGGACGCTACAGCGACCAGTTCGGCCTGGGCGTGGCGCTGGACCTGGAAAAACTCTGGGGCTGGGACAACACCCAGGCCAAGATCCAGCTGACCAACCGTAACGGCGAAAACATCTCCAACGACCGCATCGGCGACCCGCGTGCAGGCACCCTGAGTTCGTCCCAGGAAGTCTACGGCCGTGGCCACATGGTGCGTCTGACCCAACTGTGGATCCAGCACCAGTTCCTCGACGGCAAGCTGGACGTCAAGGCCGGTTACTTCGGCGAAGGCGAAGACTTCAACACCTTCCCCTGCGACTTCCAGAACCTGGCGTTCTGCGGCTCCCAGGTGGGCAACTGGGCGACCAACATCTGGTACAACTGGCCCGTCAGCCAGGCCGCGTTGCGGGTGAAGTACCACATCACGCCTGAGTTGTACGCGCAGATCGGCGCCTACAACCAGAACCCGTCGCAAACCGAGATGGGCAACGGCTTCAAGCTCAGCGGCAGCGGCACCAAGGGCACCGTGTTGCCGGTCGAACTGGTCTGGTCGCCGAAGGTCAACAACCTGCCGGGCGAATACCGCGTCGGTTACTACAAGAGCACCGCCGATGCCAGCGACGTGCGCGAAGACGTCAATGGCCAGGACGCCGCCCTCACCGGCGACGCCTACCGCGAGCACAGCAGCAAGCACGGCTACTGGTTCGTCGCGCAGCAGCAGTTGACCACTCACAACGGCGATGCCTCGCGCGGCCTGAATATTGCGGCCAACGCCACGTTCCACGACAAGGACACCAACTTCATCGACAACTATCAGTCGCTGATGCTGGTGTACAAGGGGCCGTTCGACGCCCGTCCCAAGGACGACGTGGGCATCGGTTTCGCCCGTATCCATGTCAACGACGACGTGAAGAAAAACGCCGAGTTGCTCAACCAGGCCAACGGCGTCAGCAACTACGACGATGTGAGTTTCTCGCCGATCCGCGAGACCGAGTACAACTACGAAATCAACTACGGCTTCCATGTCACCAACTGGCTGACCGTGCGCCCCAACCTGCAATACATCACCCATCCAGGCGGTGTGGATGAAGTCGACAACGCCCTGGTGGCCGGCCTGAAAATTCAGTCGGTGTTCTAACGCTGTTGCTATAAGCTCCTCCTTCTGTGTGCGCATTTTCGCGGATGGCCCTGGCTATCCGCTTTTTTTTGCAGGGGGCGAATTCGTTCCTTGTGGCCGCATGACGAATATCGAGACAGCAATGATTTTCAGGACCGTGGCCCATGCATGAGCAGCCGCTGCAACGCTTTTTCAGATCCTTGCGCGAGCGCCCGACCTTCGCCTGGGAGCGGTATCAGATGCGCGATGTGTTGGTGATCGACCACCCGCTGTGCCAGGCGGTGTTCAGTCGCCAGGGCGCGCAGTTGCTGCATTTCCAGCCGACCGGGCAGAAGCCCTGGCTGTGGTGCGCGGCGAAGTGGCCGCAAGTCGGGGCGATCCGTGGCGGGGTACCGGTGTGCTGGCCCTGGTATGGCCGTCACCCGAGCGAAAACGCCTGGCCGTCTCATGGCTGGGCGCGGCTGATCGACTGGAAGCTGCTCGACAGCCGCAGCGACGACGACGGTGTCTACCTGCACTGGCAATTGCAGTTGTGCGACTGGCAGGTCGACCTGCATGCGCACCTTGGCGAACACATGGACCTGCGCCTGAGCACCGAACATCAGGACAGCCTGCCGTGCCAGCTGAGCCAGGCTTTGCACGCTTACTGGCGTATTGGCGACGTTGGTGAGGTAGCGCTGTCTGGGCTCGACGGCGCCGAGGGTTACGACCAGTTGAACCGCCAGGCGTGCCGGCAGACAGGCGAGTTGCGGGTCGATGGCGGCTGCCAGCGGGTGTTCCAGCACGAGGGCGAATTGCAGCTCAAGGACCACGCCTGGCAGCGCGAGTTGCGCATCGATACCGGCGACACCGCCGACACCGTGGTCTGGCATCCGGGCAGCCGGCCGTTGCTGGGGGTGAGCTGGAGCGAGGTGTGCGGGTTCGTCTGCGTCGAGGCGGCGGCGGGCGGTACCGACAGCCTGTGCCTGGCGCCGGGGGAGCGGGCGCACTTGAGCTTGCAGGCGCGGGCGGGGAACGAGGTCGGCGTTCGGGCTTGAGGGCCCATCGCGAGCAAGCGCGCTCCTACAGGTTCAATGGGGGACTGTAGGAGCGAGCTTGCTCGCGATTCAGTTGAACTCGTCGCCCACCGGGTAGCGGCTGGCGTTGAGGCTTTCCTTGATCTTGCGCAGGTGCGGCTGGAAGTCCACGCCGCGGCGCAGGGTCATGCCGGTGGCGAGGACGTCGAGCACGGTGAGCTGGATGATCCGCGAGGTCATCGGCATGTAGATGTCGGTGTCTTCCGGCAGCGGGATGTTCAGGCTCAGGGTGCTGGCCTTGGCCAGTGGCGAACCGGCGGCGGTCAGGCCGAGCACCGAGGCACCGTTTTCCCGGGCGATGCGCGCCACTTCCACCAGCTCGCGGGTGCGCCCGGTATAGGAAATGATCACGAACAGCTCGCCGGTATGGGCCACCGAGGCGATCATCCGTTGCATCAGCACATCGGCGTGGGCGGTGACCGCCAGGTTGAAGCGGAAGAACTTGTGCTGGGCGTCGAGGGCCACCGGGGCCGAGGCGCCAAGGCCGAAGAAGTGGATCTGCCGGGCCTGGATCAACAGGTCGACGGCGCGGCTGATCAGGTTCGGGTCCAGCGCCTGGCAGGCGCTGTCGAGGGACGCGATGGCGCTGCCGAAGATCTTCTGGGTGTAGGCTTCGGGGTTATCGTCGGCTTCCACCGCGCGGCTGACGTAGGCCGCGCCGCTGGCCAGGCTCTGGGCCAGTTGCAGTTTGAGTTCCGGGTAGCCGCTGACGCCGAACGAGCGGCAGAAACGGTTGACCGTCGGCTCGCTGACCGAGGCGGCCTGGGCAAGCGCGGCGATGCTGAAGCGGGTCGCCTGCTGCGGGTTGAGCAGGATGACTTCGGCGACTTTACGTTCGGCCTTGTTCAATTCTTCAAGGCGATTCTGGATCTGTTCCAGAAGATTTCGCACGCGGTCCATTAAGGTTTTCCTGGGTCGACAATGCAAAGGAAGCCGGTCTTAACCGGTCTTTGGCGGTGGCCTATCCTACTGATGGCTCCGACGGACCACCACTTCGAATCTGTATTTTGCAAAAATGTTGTAGTTATTACTACATTTTCCCTTGAGTGATGCCTTGAAAAAAGGTATTTGTAGCTTAACTTGATAAAAGAACAAACATCATGCCTTCGATAACGGTTGAACCCTGCACCTTTGCCTTGTTTGGCGCGCTGGGCGATCTGGCGCTTCGCAAATTGTTCCCTGCCTTGTACCAACTCGATGGCGCCGGCCTGCTGCACGACGACACGCGCATCCTCGCCCTGGCCCGCGAACCGGGCAGCGAACAGCAGCACCTGGCGTTCATTGAAGCCGAATTGCGCAAATATGTAGGGGCCAAGGACATCGATGCCGCGGTGCTGGAGCGCTTCCTGGCGCGCCTGCTCTATCTGCACGTGGATTTCCTCAAGGCCGACGATTACCTGGCCCTGGCCGAACTGGCCGGGCGCGAGCAACGGCTGATCGCCTATTTCGCCACGCCGGCGGCGGTGTACGGCGCCATCTGCGAGAACCTGTCGAAGGCCGGCATGACCGACAACACCCGTGTGGTCCTGGAAAAGCCCATCGGCTCGGACCTGGAGTCGTCGCGCAAGGTCAACGACGCGGTGGCGCAGTTCTTCCCGGAAAACCGCATCTATCGCATCGACCACTACCTGGGCAAGGAGACGGTGCAGAACCTGATCGCCCTGCGTTTCGCCAACAGCCTGTTCGAGACCCAGTGGAACCAGAACTACATTTCCCACGTGGAAATCACCGTGGCCGAGAAGGTCGGCATCGAAGGTCGCTGGGGCTATTTCGACAAGGCCGGCCAACTGCGGGACATGATCCAGAACCACCTGCTGCAACTGCTCTGCCTGATCGCCATGGACCCGCCGGCCGATCTTTCGGCCGACAGCATCCGCGACGAGAAGGTCAAGGTGCTCAAGGCCCTCGCGCCGATCAGCCCGGAAGGCCTGACCACCCAGGTGGTGCGCGGCCAGTACATCGCCGGGCACAGCGAAGGCAAGGCGGTGCCGGGGTACCTGGAGGAAGAGAATTCCAACACCCAGAGCGACACCGAGACCTTCGTCGCGCTGCGTGCCGACATCCGCAACTGGCGCTGGGCCGGGGTGCCGTTCTACCTGCGCACCGGCAAGCGCATGCCGGAGAAGCTGTCGCAGATCGTCATCCACTTCAAGGAACCGTCGCACTACATCTTCGCCCCCGAGCAGCGCTTGCAGATCAGCAACAAGCTGATCATCCGCCTGCAACCGGACGAAGGTATTTCCCTGCGCGTGATGACCAAGGAACAGGGCCTGGACAAGGGCATGCAACTGCGCAGCGGTCCGTTGCAGCTGAATTTTTCCGATACCTATCGCAGCGCGCGGATTCCCGACGCCTACGAGCGGTTGTTGCTGGAAGTGATGCGCGGCAATCAGAACCTGTTTGTCCGCAAAGATGAAATCGAAGCCGCGTGGAAGTGGTGCGACCAGCTGATTGCCGGCTGGAAGAAATCCGGCGACGCGCCCAAGCCGTACGCGGCCGGGTCGTGGGGGCCGATGAGTTCGATCGCACTGATCACGCGGGACGGGAGGTCATGGTATGGCGATATCTGAATTGAAACTGCCCGAGGGCGTGCACGCCCACGAATTCCGCAGCCCGACGTTGCTGGCCGAAGGCCTGGCGCTGAAGGTGGCGGGGCAACTGAGCCAGGCGCTCCAGGCGCGCGGCGAGGCCACCCTGGTGGTGTCCGGCGGGCGTAGCCCGGTGGCGTTTTTCCAGCACCTGGCCAAGCAGCCACTGGACTGGTCCAAGGTCCTGGTGACCCTGGCGGACGAGCGCTGGGTGCCGGTCGAACACGCTGACAGCAACGCTGGCCTGCTCAAGCGCTACCTGCTGCAAGGCCCGGCGGCCAAGGCCACGTTCCTCAGCCTCTACAGCGCCGCGGCGAACCTCGAAGAGGCGGCGCTTCAGGCCGACCGCCTGTTGGCCGAGCTGTCGGGCATCGACGTGCTGATCCTCGGCATGGGCGACGACGGGCATACCGCGTCGCTGTTCCCCAACAGCCCGAACCTGAGCGAGGCCCTGCAAGCCGATGGCCAGCGTCGTTGCTGGCCGATGCTGGCGCCGAGCGTACCGCATCAGCGCCTGAGCATGAGCCGCGCGCTGCTGGCTTCGGCCGCGTTCAGCGTGCTGTCGATTTCCGGTCAATCCAAGTTGACCACCCTAAGTGCCGCACTGGCCGGTGACGATGTCGCCGCGATGCCGATTCGTGCCTTCCTGCAACCTCCGTTAGAGATTTACTGGTGCCCATGAGCCAAGGATCAGCCGCTATGACAAACCCACAACCGACCGTTTCCATGGCGGATAAAGTTGCCCTGATCGACAGCCTCTGCGCCAAGGCGCGGATCCTGCCGGTGATCACCATCGCTCGCGAACAGGATGTGCTGCCCCTGGCGGACGCCCTGGCCGCCGGTGGCCTGACCGCTCTTGAAGTGACCTTGCGCTCGCAGTTCGGCCTCAAGGCCATCCAGATCCTGCGCGAGCAGCGCCCGGAGCTGCTGACCGGCGCCGGTACCGTGCTCGACCGGCAGATGCTGGCCGCCGCCGAAGCCGCCGGTTCGCAGTTCATCGTCACCCCGGGGATTACCCGCGACTTGCTGGAAGCCAGCGTCGAGAGCCCGATCCCGCTGTTGCCGGGGATCAGCAACGCCTCCGGGATCATGGAGGGTTATAGCCTGGGTTATCGCCGCTTCAAGCTGTTCCCGGCGGAAGTCAGCGGTGGCGTGGCCGCGATCAAGGCATTGGGCGGCCCGTTCGGCGAAGTTAAATTCTGCCCGACCGGCGGTGTCGGCCCGGCCAATATCAAGAGCTACATGGCGTTGAAGAACGTGATGTGCGTGGGCGGCAGCTGGATGCTCGACCCCGAGTGGGTGAAGAACGGCGACTGGGCGCGCATCCAGGAGTGCACGGCCGAGGCCCTGGCGCTGCTGGACTGATTCTTTAGCAAATTCGTTGGTGTGTTCTACGGCTTTACGGTGCGCTTGGTCGGCGCACCGTTTTTTTTGCCTGGAGAAAAATGGACGGGCTCTGGGAGGGCTTATCGCGAGCACGCTCGTTCCTACAGGATCAGCGCGGTCCTTTGTAGGAGCGAGCTTGCTCGCGATGACGTCAGGTCGGGTGACGCGATGGGAGGGTCTGTTGGAAGCTCTCAGCGGCTCAACTGTTTCAGCGCCTCGACCAGCCGCTGGATATCCGTGGCCGGGGTGGTGAAGCCCGGCGTGACGCGGATGCAGGGCCCGCAACTCGAACCGCTGCGCACCACGGTGAACAGGTCGTACTCCCTGAGCAGCCGCTCGACCATGGTCTGCTGGTCGGCGTGGCGGGTGAAGCGAAACGAGGTGATGCCGCAGTACAGCCGCGGATCGTCCGGGGTCAGCACTTCGATGCCGGGCAGGTCGCGCACCTGGCTCACCCACAGGTCGCGCAGGTAATTCAGGCGTGCGCCCTTGAGAGCCGCGCCCCCCATCTCACGGTGCTCCTCGAACACCCGGGGCAGGGTCAGCCAGGCCGGGATATTCGGCGTGCCGTAGGGCGCCCGCGAGCGGATATCGTCCGCGGGGTAATGGTCTTCGCCCATGTCCGGGTCGATATCGGCCAGGCGTTGCGGGTCGATGTAGGCAAACCCCAGGCTCAATGGCGCGCCCATCCATTTCTGCAGGTTGTAGCCGGCGAACGCCACGCCCAGTTCCTTGAGGTCGAAATCCACCTGGGCCAGGGCGTGGGCGCCGTCGAGGACGACATCGATACCGCGCTCGCGGGCCTCGCGGGCGATGGCCTGGACCGGCAGCACCAGCCCGGTGCGATGGGTGACGTGGGTCAGGGCCATCAGCTTCAGGCGAGGGTAGCGCGCGAAGGCCTGGCGATAGCTGGCCAGCAGGCTGTCGAAGCTGGCCGGGTGGGCATGCTCGATCTCTATCACCTCGACCCCGCGGTAACGAGCCAGCCAGCGCATGGCGCCCTGGACGCTGCTGTAATCCAGGTCGCTGAACAGCACCTGGTCGCCTGGTTCGAGGCGGTTGTAGTTACGGATCAGCGATTGCAGGGCTTCCGCGGCGCTGCGGGTGAGGGCGAGCGCCTGGCTGTCGACACCGAGCAGCTCGGCCAATTGCTGGCGAATCTGCAAGCTGCCGGAGCGATCGAAATGCTGGCGCACATGCACCGAGTTGCTGCGGTTCACGAAGGCGATCTGCCGCTGGTACTCATCGACCACTGCGCGGCTCATGCGTCCGAAATAGCCGTTTTCCAGGTTGATCGGCCCGGGTTCGACGTCATAGCGTCGGGCAATTTCGCGCCAGTAATCTTCGTCGCGGGCGAGTTGGGCAATCCGTGGCATGGGGGCGTCTCAGTTCGATTTTTTGGGATGGCGATGACGAGGCGAGCGCCACATCGATCAATGACGAGGTTTGGGTTTGCCGTGCTTGGCGCGCAGTGGGTCGAGCAGGTCGGCAAGGCCGTTGTGATCGATCTCTTGCATCAGCGCCAACAGGCCGCCCAGCTCGCCATGGGGGAAACCTTCGCGGGCGAACCAGTTCAGGTAGGGCCCGGGCAGGTCGGCGAGAATGCGCCCTTTGTACTTGCCGTAAGGCATTTGGCGGGTGACCAGCAATTCGAGCTTTTCAGGATTCATGGGGTGTCTACCAGGGGGACGAACAGCCTGGAAAATACAGGCATTCTGCATGCAGGCCAAATGACAGATCATGCAAATAACGCGGATACAGAAACGTGCCAAAAAGCTAACTTGTTGAAAATCAATATGAAAATTTCAATCCGGGTCTGGCATGCGGGGTGCAACACCTATAGCGACTCCCTCAACCTGGAAGGAATTGAAAAATGACTGACATCAACAAAGAAGCCATTTCGGTCCTCAACGACCTGATCGAAACCAGCAAGGACGGTCAGGAGGGGTTCAAGACCTGCGCGCAAGACATCCAGCAGCCGGAGCTCAAGGCGTTGTTCGTCAAGCGTTCCACCGATTGCGCCACGGCCGCGGCCGAATTGCAGGCCAGCGTGCGTTCAATGGGTGGCGATCCGCAAACCTCCACCAGTGTCAGCGGCGACCTGCACCGCCGTTGGGTCGACCTCAAGTCGTTGGTGACCGGCAAGGATGAAGAGGCGGTGCTCAACGAAGCCGAGCGCGGCGAAGACCATGCGCTGAAGGCCTACCGGGACGCGCTGGAAAAAATCAGCAAGCACAACCTGGTGGGCATCCGCGATCTGGTGGAGCGCCAGTACCATGGCGTGCAGCGCAACCACGATCAGGTCAAAGCCCTGCGCAACCAGGCTCGTGCCCGTTCGTAACGGCTCGGACCGCTAAAAAAAGACGCCAGCTTGCCTGGCGTTTTTTTGTGCCTGCAATTTAATGCTGGACGAATGATAGTTAGCTAGCTAATAATTTGCCGATCTAATCTTGCACTATTGCATCTATCGTTATTTTGTCTTCCCAGGGTTGCCTTCCGTGCGTATCACCTTCCAGGCGCTGTTCGCCCCCAATCTTGCCGCCGTGCAGTTCGCGACCAAGACCGTGCTCGGTGCCGGGCTGGCGTTGTGGCTGGCCATGCGCTGGGGGTTGGAGCAGCCGGCCTGGGCGCTGATGACGGCGATCATCGTCGCCCAGCCGTTGTCCGGGATGGTCCTGCAAAAGGGCCTGGCGCGCCTCGTGGGGACGCTGGTGGGCACCTGCATGTCGGTGCTGTTCATGGGGCTGTTCGCTCAGACCCCGTGGCTGTTCCTGCTGGCCCTGGCGGCGTGGCTGGGGCTGTGTACCGCCAGTTCGACCCTGTTGCGCAGCGCCTGGTCCTATTCGTTCGTGCTGGCCGGCTACACCGTGGCGATCATCGCCTTGCCGGCCATCAGCCACCCGTTGTCGATCTTCGACCAGGCCGTGGCGCGCTGTACGGAGATTTCCCTCGGCATCATCTGCGCCACCGCCAGCAGCGCCTTGCTCTGGCCGATGCGGGTCGAGCGGCAGTTGACCGCGCAGGCCCGCAGCGCCTGGCAAAGCGGGATGCAGGCGGCGCGCGCGACCCTGGCCGGCGATGCCCTGGCGCGCAAGGGCCTGCTGGAAATCCTCGGGCGCATCGTCGCCGTGGACTCCCAGCGCGAACATGCCTGGTTCGAGGGGCCGCTGGGGCGGCAGCGGGCGCGGGCAATCAGCGGCCTGAGCCAGAAGTTGCTGATGCTGCTGCGCGTTTCCCGCTCGGTACGCCGGCAGTGGAAGCAGTTGGACCCGGAGGAAGCGCAACAACTGTCGCCCTGGATGGAGCAGGTCCAGCAGGCGCTGGCGGCCCAGGACACGCCGACCTTGCAGGCGTTGCGGCCGCAATTGCTGGAGGCGTCCCACGACCCGGCCTTCAGCTCCGCGCAAAGCTATTGCCTGGCCCGTTTCGCCCTGTTGCTGGACACCGCCCTGGCCGCCGCCGCGGCGTTGCAGGCGGTGGAGGAGGGCAAGGCGTCGGTCGAGCAACCGGCGACCCTGGCTCCCCATCGCGACTTGTCGCTGGCGCTGCTGTTCGGCGCGCGCAGTGCCCTGGCGTTCCTCACCGTGGCCTGTTTCTGGTTGGCCACGGCATGGCCGGCGGCTTCGGGGGCGATGCTGCTGACCTGCGTGGTGTGCGGCCTGTTCGCCAGCCGGGAAAACGGTGCGCAGATCGGCATGAGTTTCCTGCGCGGGATTTTTCTCGCGGTCCCGGTGGCCTTCGTGGTCGGGCAGATCCTGTTGCCGCAGTGGAGCAGCTTCGCCCTGCTGGCGATGGCCATGGGCGTGCCGCTGTTTTTTGGCGCGCTGGGCATGGCCAAGCCGCAGATCGGCGCCACGGCTACCTCGTTCTGCCTGCACTTCGTGGTGCTGATTTCGCCGCAGAACCAGATGACGTTCGACGTGGCGAACTTCTTCAACAGCGCCCAGGCGATGGTGCTGGGCGTGGGCGCCGCGGTGCTGGCGTTCCACCTGCTGATCCTGCGCGACCCGGCCTGGCACGGACGGCGCCTGCTGGCGGCGACCCTGCAGGATCTGGTGCGCCTGACCCGGCGCAACCTGCGCGGCGCGGAAAGCTGGTTCGGCGGGCGCATGGCCGACCGCCTGCTGCAACTGGCGCGGCATTACCCGGAATTGCCGGAGCAGGCGCGCAGCCGCTGGGACGACGGCCTGCTGGGCCTGGATATCGGCGACGAGCTGATGCACCTGCGCCTGAGCCTGGCGGTGGCGCAGATACCGGCGGATGCCGCGCAGCGGCGTTATCTGGAGCAGTTGGAGAAGGTGTTGCAGCGCGGGCCGGGCGCGGGGCGCGACGATGCGCTGGCCGAATCCAGCACGGCCTTTCTCCAGAGTCTGGAACACCATCCGCCCAGCGACGCCTTGAAACTGGCCCGCGGCGCGGTGGTGCAGTTGCACAAGAGCTGGCGCGCCTGGTGCCGGCAGCAGGAGGAAAACCATGGGGCTGCGTGAGTGGTCGCTGGGCGGAGTGTTGCTCAGCCCGTTTCTGATTTATGTGGTGCTGGCGCTGGTGTTGACCGGGGCGTTGCGCATGCTGTTGCGGGCAACGCCGCTGGGACGCTGGATCTGGCACGAAGCACTGTTCGATGTGGCCTTGTACGTCTGCGTGCTGACGTTGGTCACTGTCGTACTCGGACCTTTATAAGGAGTCGTTCATGCGTGCCTTCGTACGTATCGCTTTTACCCTGTGCCTGGTGGCTGCGGCATTGTTCGCCGGTTTTCATCTGTGGCAGTACTACATGCTCACGCCCTGGACCCGGGATGCGCGGATTCGCGCCGACGTGGTGATAGTCGCCCCCGATGTGTCGGGCTGGGTGCGCGAGCTCAAGGCCCAGGACAACCAGGCGGTGAAGGCCGGCGATCTGCTGCTGAGCATCGACCGCGACCGTTTCGAGGCAGCCCTGGAAAAGGCCCAGGCGGTGGTGCAGACCCGCCAGCAGCAACTCAACTTGAAGGAGCGCGAAGCCAGCCGCCGGGCCAGCCTCGGCCCGCAGGCGATCAGCGCCGAGCTGCGGGAGAATGCCCAGATCAACGCCGGGGTCGCCCGCGGCGAGCTGCGCCAGGCCCAGGCCGACGCCAAGGTCGCCGAACTCAACCTGGCGCGCAGCCAGGTCCTTGCGCCGCGCAGCGGGCACATCACCAACTTGCGCCTGGCCGAGGGCAACTACGTGAATGCCGGGCAATCGGTGATGGCGCTGATCGACGATTCGACCTTCTACGTGCAGGCCTATTTCGAAGAAACCAAACTGCCGCGGATCAAGGTCGGCGACCCGGTCAAGGTCTGGCTGATGAGCGCCGGCGAAGCCTTGCAGGGGCATGTGCAAAGCATCAGCCGCGGCATCACCGATCGCAACGCCACGCCGGACGGGCAATTGCTGGCCGAGGTCGAGCCGACGTTCAACTGGGTGCGCCTGGCGCAGCGGATTCCGGTGCGGATCCAGCTCGACAAGGTGCCTGAAGGGGTCAACCTGAGCGCCGGGATGACGGCGAGCGTGCAGGTGGAGGAGGGGAGCCAGTGATGGCGTCTGTAGCCGCTGCCGAGCTTGCGAGGCTGCGATCGACCCCGAAGGGGGCGCAGGGTCTTGAGGCCGCAGGAGGACCTGCGGTCCTATCGCAGCCTCGCTAGAGCTCGGCAGCGGCTACAGGATTACAGAGAACCTCAGCCGATGCTGATGGCCGGCAAGGTCGGCAGGGTCACGGTCTGTTGTTTGCGCGGGGCGAGGATTTCCGCTTCGCCGTCCACCACCAGTTCGTCGCGCTGGTTGAACACGCGGGTGGCGATACGCACGCGGAACTTCGGCAGTTTCTCGAGGATTTCCAGGCGCACGGTCAGGGTGTCGCCGATCTTCACCGGCTTCTGGAAGCTCATCTGCTGGCCGATGTAGATGGTGCCCGGGCCAGGCAGTTCGCAGGCCACCGCGGCGCTGATCAGCGCGCCGCTGAACATGCCGTGGGCGATGCGCTCCTTGAACATGCTGGCGGCGGCGAACTCGGCGTCCAGGTGCACCGGGTTGTGGTCGCCGGACATGGCGGCGAACAGCTGGATGTCGCGCTCTTCCACGTGCTTGCTGTAGCTGGCGGTCTGACCGACTTCGAGGGCTTCGTACGGGGTGTTGGTAACCTGGGTCATGTCGCTTGAGTCCTGAGCTGAAAGTGGATGCACATACTGCGGGAGCAGGGTCATTCGGTTTTCGGCGGCCGGCGATGCTGCAAGGCCTGGTCGAGCCAGGCCAGTACATCGGCCGTCACCTGGTCGCGGTTGCTTTCGTTGAACAATTCGTGCCGCGCCTGCGGGTAGATCGTCAGTTGCAGGCAGCGGCTGCCGGCCTCGCGCAGAGCGCCGGCCAGATCCTTGAGACGCACGCCCTGGCTCACCGGATCACATTCTCCGCCCATCACCAGCAACGGCAGGCCCGGATCGATCTGCGCCAGGTTGGCGGTTTTGCTGATTTGCTGCAGGCCGCCCAGCAGGTCGATCCACAGCTGGTTGCTGCAGCGAAAGCCGCAGAGCGGGTCGCGAACGTACTTGTCGACTTCCTCGGGGTCGCGGCTGAGCCAGTCGAATGCCGTGCGGGTGGGCTTGAAGGCTTTGTTGAACGAGCCGAAGGACAGCCATTCGATCAACGCGCTGCGCCCCCGGGCGCCCTGGCGCCAGCGTTCGAAACGGGCGATCTGGCGAGCGGCGCGGTACAGCGCCACCGGCTGGAAATTCGAGCCGCTGAGAATCGCCCCGTCGAGGCTGGCGCTGTGGTGCAGCAGGTAGGCCTGGGCGATGTAGCTGCCCATGCTGTGGCCCAGCAGCACGATCGGCGTTGCCGGGTGCTGCTGGCCGATGTGCTGGTTGAGGCTGGCCAGGTCGCCGACCACCTTGCACCAGCCGTCGTCGTCGGCGAAATGCCCGAGCACGCCGCGCTCGGCGGTCTTGCCGTGACCGCGCTGGTCCAGCGCGTAGACGCCGTAGCCGTCTTCGCATAGCGCCGTCGCCAGCCTGGCGTAGCGGCCGCTGTGCTCGGCCATGCCATGGGCCAGCAGGACCACCGCCTTGAGCGTGGTATCCGGGAGCCACCGGTTGACGTAGAGCTGGCTGTGGTCGCTCGCGGTCAGCCAGAAAGAATGGTGGATCATGGCGATTCCTTTGCACGGGGTCGTTGCATTGTATAGCTCATCACCGCGGCCCCGTCCGATCCGTGCGCGCCATGGCGGCAAGATTCACACTATCAATGACGCGCTCGCCCGTATTTGCCCAATTCGCCATAGCTGCTAACGTCCGCAAAGCCCCGCTTTCGCAACGTCATAGAAGCGGCCCGGACAGCTCAGGTAAAGAGGACAAGAACAATGCAGCCTGATTTCTGGAATGACAAACGCCCGGCCGGAGTGCCCGTCGATATCGACCTGAGCGCCTATAAATCGGTGATCGAGGTGTTCGAGCGTTCCTGCAAGAAATTCGCCGACCGCCCGGCGTTCAGCAACATGGGCGTGACCATGACCTATGCCGAACTTGAGCGCTACAGCGCCGCCTTCGCCGGTTATCTGCAAAGCAGCACCGACCTGGTGCCGGGCGACCGCATTGCCGTGCAGATGCCCAACGTCCTGCATTACCCGATTGCCGTATTCGGCGCCCTGCGCGCCGGGCTGATCGTGGTCAATACCAACCCGCTGTACACCGTCCGGGAAATGCGCCACCAGTTCAAGGACTCCGGCGCGCGGGCCCTGGTGTACATGAACCTGTTCGGGCAGAAGGTCGAGGAAGTGCTGCCCGACACCGGGATCCAGTACCTGATCGAGGCGAAGATGGGCGACCTGATGCCGTCCGCCAAGGGTTGGTTGGTCAACACCCTGGTCGACAAGGTCAAGAAGATGGTGCCGGCCTATCGCCTGCCCCAGGCCATTTCCTTCAAGAGCGTGCTGCGCCTGGGCCGCGGCCAGCCGATCAAGCCGCTGAACGCCAGCCTGGGCGATATCGCCGTGCTGCAATACACCGGCGGCACCACGGGGCTGGCCAAGGGCGCGATGCTGACCCACGGTAATCTGGTGGCCAACATGCAGCAGGCCCGCGCCTGCCTCGGCCAGTTGGGCCCGGACGGCCATCCGCTGCTGCGCGAAGGCCAGGAAGTGATGATCGCGCCGCTGCCGCTGTACCACATCTATGCCTTCACCGCGAACTGCATGTGCATGATGGTCACCGGCAACCACAACGTGCTGATCACCAACCCGCGGGACATCGGCGGTTTCATCAAGGAGTTGAAGAAGTGGCGCTTCTCGGCGCTGCTGGGGCTGAACACGCTGTTCGTCGCGCTGATGGACCATGCCGAGTTCAAGACCCTGGATTTCTCCAACCTCAAGCTCACCAACTCGGGGGGCACGGCGCTGGTCAAGGCCACCGCCGAGCGCTGGACGCAACTGACCGGTTGCCGCATTACTGAAGGCTACGGCCTGACCGAAACCTCGCCCGTGGCCTGTACCAACCCCTACGGCGATCAGTCGCGGCTGGGCTCGGTCGGGCTGCCGGTGCCGGGCACCACCCTCAAGGTCATCGATGACGCGGGCGTCGAGCAACCGTTGGGCGAGCGCGGCGAGCTGTGCATCAAGGGCCCGCAGATCATGAAGGGCTACTGGCAGAAGCCTGAGGCCACCGACGAGGTGCTGGACTCCGAGGGCTGGTTCAAGTCCGGCGATATCGCGGTGATCGACCCGGACGGTTTCGTGCGGATCGTCGACCGCAAGAAAGACATGATCATCGTCTCGGGTTTCAACGTGTACCCCAACGAGATCGAGGACGTGGTGATGGCTCATCCGAAGGTCGCCAACTGCGCGGTGATCGGCGTGCCGGACGAGCGTTCCGGGGAGGCGGTGAAGTTGTTCGTGGTGGCTCGCGAGTCGGGGGTCAGCCTTGAAGAGCTGAAGGCCTACTGCAAGGAAAACTTTACCGGCTACAAGGTGCCGAAACACATCGTGTTGCGTGAGTCGTTGCCGATGACACCGGTAGGCAAGATCCTGCGTCGGGAGCTGCGCGACATCGCCTGATGTATCACTGTTTGTAACAACGACGCGCCGTGGCGCGGTTATCGCGAGCAAGCTCGCTCCTACAGGTAATGCACCATCCCTGTAGGAGCGAGCTTGCTCGCGATGCGTTTGGAAGGTTTGAAAGGCCTATTCCAGAGCGTAATTCCAGGTTATAGAATTTTTGCTCTAAAAATGACCATTGAATATTCTTGAGTCACGGAAGTGACTGTTTGGGCCGATTTTGGCCCTAGGCGGCCTTTTGCAAAGCTGCTACTCTCGGCGCGCTTTGTGACTTCTCGGCCGATCTAAACAGCCAGACTCACCACAAAAACACACACCAATAATAATCGCATCAAATGCGCTGACGAATTCGCGTTGCTGAGGAGTGGGCTTCCATGATCGAAGACTTTTGGAAGGATAAGTACCCAGCTGGGATTGCTGCCGACATCAATCCAGACGAGTATCCGAACATTCAGGCGGTGTTGAAGCAGTCCTGCCAACGCTTTGCCAACAAACCGGCCTTTAGCAACCTCGGCAAGACACTCACCTACGGTGAGCTGTACGAATTGTCCGGTGCTTTCGCCGCGTATCTGCAACAGCATACCGATTTGCAGCCCGGCGATCGAATCGCCGTGCAACTGCCCAACGTCCTGCAATACCCGGTCGCGGTATTCGGCGCCATCCGCGCCGGGCTGATCGTGGTCAACACCAACCCGCTGTACACCGCGCGGGAGATGGAACACCAATTCAACGACTCCGGCGCCAAGGCGCTGGTCTGCCTGGCCAACATGGCGCACCTGGCCGAAGCCGTGGTGCCCAAGACCGGCGTCAAGCACGTGATCGTCACCGAAGTGGCGGACCTGCTGCCGCCGCTCAAGCGCCTGCTGATCAACAGCGTCATCAAGTACGTGAAGAAGATGGTGCCGGCCTATCACCTGCCCAAGGCCGTCAAGTTCAACGACGTACTGAGCAAGGGCCACGGCCAGCCGGTCAAGGACGCGAGCCCGGCCGGCAGCGACGTGGCCGTGCTGCAATACACCGGCGGCACCACCGGCGTGGCCAAGGGCGCGATGCTGACCCATCGCAACCTGGTCTCGAACATGCTGCAGTGCAAGGCGCTGATGGGCTCCAACCTCAATGAAGGTTGCGAGATCCTGATCACGCCGCTGCCGCTGTACCACATCTATGCCTTCACCTTTCATTGCATGGCGATGATGCTGATCGGCAACCACAACATCCTGATCAGCAACCCGCGCGACCTGCCGGCGATGGTCAAGGAACTGTCGAAGTGGAAGTTCAGCGGTTTCGTCGGCCTCAACACCCTGTTCGTCGCCCTGTGCAACAACGAAGCGTTCCGCAAGCTGGATTTCTCGGCGCTGAAAGTCACCTTGTCCGGCGGCATGGCGCTGCAACTGGCGGCCGCCGAACGCTGGAAAGAGGTGACCGGTTGCCCGATCTGCGAAGGTTACGGCATGACCGAAACCAGCCCGGTGGCCACCGTCAACCCGATCCAGAACATCCAGATCGGCACTATCGGCATTCCGGTGCCGTCGACCCTGTGCCGGATCGTCGACGATGCGGGCGTCGAGCTGCCGCTGGGCGAGATCGGCGAGCTGTGCGTCAAGGGTCCTCAGGTCATGAAGGGCTACTGGCAGCGCCAGGACGCCACCGACGAAGTGATGAGCGACGGCTGGTTGAAGACCGGCGATATCGCGCTGATCCAGCCCAACGGCTACATCCGTATCGTCGACCGCAAGAAGGACATGATCCTGGTCTCCGGTTTCAACGTGTACCCGAACGAGCTGGAAGACGTGCTGGCGGCCCTGCCGGGCGTATTGCAGTGCGCGGCCATCGGCGTGCCGGACGAGAAGTCGGGCGAGTCGATCAAGATCTTCATCGTCGCCAAGCCAGGGGTGACCCTGACCAAGGAGCAGGTGATGGAGCATATGCGCGCCAATGTCACCGGCTACAAGGTGCCCAAGGCCGTCGAGTTCCGCGATGCGCTGCCGACCACCAACGTCGGCAAGATCCTGCGTCGCGAGTTGCGCGACGAAGAGCTGAAGAAGCTGGGCGTGAAGAAGTAACACGCCAGGCAAACAAAAAGCCCCGCACATGCGGGGCTTTTTATTGGGTGTTCGCACTGCAATCCTGGCTGTGTGCTGCCCTGTAGGAGCGAGCTCGCTCGCGATACGTTTCCGGATTCGGCCCGGTCGTTGACGGTTATACCGCGATCGCGAGCAAGCTCGCTCCTACATACAGGTGGCGGCTTACTGCTGGAACTGCGCGAAGTTCACGCCGGTGCCGGCGGGGCGCACGTCCTTGAGGAACGAGTCCTTGTCGGCGCTCAGTTCCAGGCTCAGGGCGGCCTTGCGCTTGCCTTCGTTGCGTACCACCAGGCCTTCGAGTTTTTCCCGCAGGAACACCGTCGGTACCTTCAGGTGCAGCAACTGGTCGGTGCTCGGGGTGTGCAGCAGCAGGTGGATCCATTCGTACTGACCGATGGCCAGGCGGGTGACCGGCAGATCGAACCACCAGATATTCCGGCTGCGGCTCAGCTCTGCGAAGTGGCAGTTGTTGACGCCCAGCACCGCGCCGCCCAGTTCCTGGTTGCGGCGGGCGATGGCCTGCTTTTTATCGAGTTTCATAACATTCCTACGGGTGTGGATCTTCAGCGCGGGGCCTGAATACGTTGCGTATTCTCAGGGGTTGGCGGGCAAACATAAAGCGCAACCTGCGTGCGCCGGGCAAATAAGGCGATGAAATGCCCCCCGGCAAATAATTGAAACTCCGCGCGCGGGCCTTGGGTCCACTTCTGGGTAAGACCCCAAACCCTCGAATGTTCTACGGAGAAATACCATGGGCAGCACAGCGGACAAGGCAAAAGGCCTGGCCAACGAGGCCATCGGCAACATCAAGCAGGGGATCGGCAAGGCCACCGACAACACCCGCCTGGAAACCGAAGGCAAGATCCAGGAAAAGAAAGGCGAAGCGCAGCAAGCCGTCGGCAAGGTCAAGGACGCGGTGAAGAACACCATCGACAAGGCTTGATTCGTTCGCTCGCAACGCAGCACGACGGCCATCCGCGGATGGCCGTTTTCATGTCGGTCAGGGCACCAAACGAGACGAAAAGGTTCAAAGTCGCCAAACTAGGCTAGTTTGTTGTAGAAAACGGCCCCTGAGTCGCCACCGACTACGAACATTGCGGCGAAAGGAGACGCTATGATTTTTCCCGATTTGAAAGGCCAGCCCCTGCACCGTGTGCTGGTGCGCACCGTCACCGAATTCATCGACGACGAGATGTCGACCTACGCCTCGGCGCTGGCCTATCAGATGCTGTTCTCGCTGTTCCCCTTCATCCTGTTCCTGATCGCCCTGATCGGTTTCCTGCACCTGCCGGACTTCTTCTCCTGGCTGCGCCTGCAATCGGAACTGGTGCTGCCGCCCCAGGCCCTGGAACAGGTCAACCCGGTGATCGACCAGTTGCAGCAGTCCAAGGGCGGCCTGCTGTCGGTGGGTATCGTGATTGCGCTGTACACCGCTTCGGCCGGCGTGCGGCTGATGATGAGCGCAATGAACGCCGCCTACGACGTGGTGGAAAAACGCCCGCTGTGGAAGCGTTTCCCGCTGTCGATTTTCTACACCATCGGCATCGCCGGCATGCTGCTGGCGGCGGCCGCGCTGATGGTGCTCGGGCCGCAGGTGATGGGCTGGATCGCGGCGCAGGTCGGCCTGGAGGATTTCATCGTCACCGTCTGGACCATCCTGCGCTGGCCGGTGATCGTGATTTTGATGATGGTCGCCGTGGCCCTGATCTACTACGTGATGCCCGACGTGAAACAGGAGTTCCGCTTCATCACCCCGGGTTCGGTGCTAGCGGTGGTGGTGTGGATCGTCGCCTCGCTGGGCTTCGCTTTCTATGTGAAGACCTTTGCCAACTACAACGCCATGTATGGCAGTATCGGCGCGATCATCGTCCTGTTGCTGTACTTCTATATTTCCTCGGCGGTGCTGTTGCTGGGGGCGGAAATGAATGCGGTGATCGAGCACATGTCGAGCGAAGGCAAGAACCCGGGGGAGCGGGTCGCCGGCGAGCACGACGAGTCCAAACAACACGTGTCGGGACTGGGCCGGGACCACTCGCTCAAGCCGACCACTGACGAAGCCTGAAGATGATCCGTGAAATCCTCAAGATGGGCGACCCGCGCCTGCTGCGCATCGCCCCGCCGGTACCGGCCGACATGCTCGACAGCCCCGAGCTGTGGCAATTGATCGACGACATGTTCCAGACCATGGAAAGCGTCGGCGGGGTCGGCCTGGCCGCGCCGCAGATCGGCGTCGACCTGCAACTGGTGATTTTCGGTTTCGAGCACAGCGAGCGTTACCCGCAAGCCGAGGCCGTGCCGCAGACGATCCTGATCAACCCGCTGATCACCCCCTTGAGCCCGGTGCTGGAAGAGGGCTGGGAAGGCTGCCTGTCGGTGCCGGGCTTGCGCGGCGCGGTGGAGCGTTACCAGCACATCCGCTACGAAGGCGTCGACCCCAGGGGCGAGCCGCTCGTGCGGGTGGCCTCGGGCTTCCATGCGCGGGTGGTGCAGCACGAATGCGACCACCTGATCGGTCGCCTGTACCCGTCGCGGATCAGCGACTTCAGCAAGTTCGGGTTCACCGAGGTGATGTTCCCCGACCTCGATCCCAACGCCGACGACTGATGGAAAAAGGGCCGCAGCCCGGGTACGGGCTACGGCACTGCGCATTCATTTCGCCGGTTTGACGAAGCGCAGCGTCATCCGGTCCGACTCGCCGATCGCCAGGTATTTCGCCTTGTCCTGCTCGCCCAGCTTGAGCGCCGGCGGCAAGGTCCAGACGCCTTGCGCATAGTCCTTGGTGTCTTTCGGGTTGGCGTTGATCTCGCTCTGCCCGTCCAGCACGAACCCGGCGTCGGTCGCCAGTTGCACCACATAGGCAGTGGTCAGGTAGCCGCTGTGCTTGATGTCTTCCAGGGACGCGCCGTCCCTGGCGCGATGGTCCACCACGCCCAGCACGCCGCCCGGTTTGAGCACCTTGAAGAACGCCTCGAACATGGCGGGCGCGGTGTCGGCCAGCACCCAGTTGTGCACGTTGCGAAACGTCAGCACGGCGTCCGCCGAACCGGCCGGGCCGAGCACCGGCGTCTTGGGGTCGAACTCGACGAAGCCGGCCTTGGCGTAGCGGGTCGGGTCGGCGCTGAATTTCTGTTTCAGGCTGTCCGCCGATTTCTGGAAATACTCGCCGCTGGCCGGGGCCTGGAGGGCGGCGACGTACTGCCCGCGGTCCTTGAGCAACGGCGCCAGGACCTCGCTGTACCAGCCGCCGCCGGGGGTGATTTCGATCAGCTTCTGGTCGGCCTTGAGGCCGAAGAACTGCAAGGTCTGCTGCGGATGGCGATAGCGGTCGCGGGCGCTGTTCTGCGGCGCTCGCCAGTCGCCGGTCAGGACCTTGGCGTATTGCCGGGGGGAAATCGTCGCGTCGGCGGCCGGGGCCAGGGCGGGCAGCGACAGGGCGCCCAAGAGTAAAGCCAGAAGGGTCGGTTTCATGGATCGTCCTGAAGGGAGGCGGTGTGGGTGCGACCCTAGCACGCAGCCCCGGGGCCGCGATCACACATTATCGAAGGTCGACCTAACCAATGGATCTATGCCCATGGCGATCAGGCGCTTGCTGCGACGGTAGCGGGCCAGGCGATCCGTCAGGGCCTGGGGCAGGGCGGTGGTCGCGGCGAACCCCATGCGTTCGTACAGGGCTTGCAAATCCGGGTGACAGAACAGCCACACCGGCCCGGTCAAGGGGCCCCGCGCCTGTTCGACCAGCCCGGCGGCAATCCCCTGGCCGCGCTGCGTCGGGTCGACGAACAGGCCGGTCAGCCAATGCCCGTGGGCTACGGGGGTGAGGCTCAGGCCGGCGACGATCGCGCCGCGCCTGGCCACCCACGAATGCCCCTCGCCGGAGGCGCGCATCGGCGAATGGTGAGCGCGGTAGAACTTGTTCAGCAGCGGTCGCAGGCTGTCGGCAAGCAGCAGGTATTCGGTATCGGGCATGGGGTTGGCGGCCAGGCTCAAGGCGGTGAATGATAAAGGCACGCAGGGCGCGGGATAGGTGTATACCTGATGAACCGTCCCCTGTGTGTGGAGCGTGCATCATGAAAGGCGTGGAGTCGAAGAAAGCCGCGAAGAAGAAACCGACGCGAACCGCTGTCGAGAAGCGTGCGGAGAAGCGCGCGAAGAAGGCCGAACACAATATTTTCGGTCATTGACCCTGTCACGAAGCCCGCCCCGCGGGCTTCCTTGTTTTTGCTTCTAACCTCATAACCCATCGATCTGCAAGATTGCCGCGCCTCGTTGCACAGAACAGCAAGACGCCGGGGTTCGCCCTCGGCCCGCCCCCTGTTCCGAGTCGCGCCATGGCCTATTATTTCGACCCGCTGCACCGCGAGGAAATCGCCACCCTGCACCAGACCCTGACCGCCCGCACCGAATGGCCTACCTGGCTGTTGCTGGTCGGCACCAGCGCCGGCTGGTTCGCCGTGATGCTGGCCAGCCCGCTGCTGGGGCTGTGGCCGAGTACCTTGCTGCTGATACCGATCCTGGTGCTGTGGCTGTCGGTGCAACACGAGTTGCTGCATGGCCACCCCACGCGCTGGTTGTGGCTGAACAAGTTGCTGGGCTATGCGCCGTTCGCCGTCTGGTACCCCTACACCCTGTATCGCGACAGCCATTTGCAGCATCACCGCGACGAAGATCTGACCCTGCCCGGGCGCGACCCGGAGAGCCGTTACCTGGGCCAGGGGCAATGGCGCAGCCGCTCGGTGTTCGCGCGGGGCCTGCACTGGCTGAACAAGACCGTGCTGGGGCGCCTGTTGCTCGGCGCGCCCCTGGCCCTGCTGGCGTTGGCACGGGAAGAAGCCTTGCGCTTGCGCCAGGGGCAACGCCAGGCGTGGTTGATGTGGTTGACCCACGGCGCGCTGACCTTGCTGATGCTGCTGTTCGTTGCCCGCTACAGCGTGCTACCGGTCTGGCATTACCTGTTGCTGGTGAGCGTGCCGGCGCTGTCGGTGGCGATGCTGCGTTCCTATTACGAGCACCGTCCCCATGCCCGGGCGGAGCAACGTACGGTGCTCAACGAAGCGGCGTGGCCCTGGAGCTGGCTGTTCCTGCACCTCAATCTGCACCTGGTGCACCATGACTTGCCGGGGTTACCGTGGTATTACCTGCCGCGGGCCTATCGCCAGCGCCGCGAACAATGGCAGGCGCGCAGCGGCGGTTTCGTGGTGCAGGGCTACGGCGAGTTGCTGCGACGCCACGGCCTCAAGCCGATCGACAGCCCCGAGCACCCCTTTGCCTTGTAACCGCGCCCGAAGAGCACCGAACCATGACCGCTTGTTACGCCGAACTCTTGATGTACGTCGCCCCCGAGCCGGTGCGCCAGGCCAACGAGCAGTGGCTGGCGGCAATCCTGCAACGCCTCGGCCAGACCCGGCTCGACGCCCGGGCGCTGGACCTGACCGCGCTGTGGTTATCGCCGCGCCTGCTGTTGACCCAGACCTGCGGTTACCCGCTGATGACCGCCTTGCGCGGCAAAGTTAGGGTCATCGGTCGGCCGCGTTATGAATTGCCGGACAGCAGTGCGGGCAATCATTGCAGTCTGCTCCTGAGCCGCGCCGACGACCCGCGCCGCACCTTGCAGGCGTTGCAAGGCAGCCGCGGGGTGATCAACGGCGAGGACTCCAACAGCGGCATGAACCTGCTGCGCCAGCGCCTGGCGCCGTTGCAGCGCGACGGGCGGTTTTTCGCCAGCCTCGGCATCAGCGGCAGCCACCGGGAAAGCCTGCGCTGGTTACGACAAGGGCAGGCCGACCTCGCGGCCATCGACAGCGTGACCTTCGCCTACCTGGCCCGCTACGCCGAAGAGGAGGTGGCCGGTTTGCGCATCGTCGCCCGCAGCGCCTTTAGCCCGACCCTGCCCTATATCGGCGTGGCCGGCCTGGGCGATGAGCAGGGCGAACGGATTCGTGCGGCGATGAACGAGGCGCTGGCGGCCTTGCCCGCGGTGGCCCAGACCCTGGGCCTGCGCGAGGTGTTGCCGGCGGCCGAAGCGGACTACCAGGTTCTGCTCGACTATCGGCGCGAGGCCGAGGAACTGGGGTACGCCCGCCTGCGTTGATCATCGCGAGCACGCTCGCTCCTGCAGGTCTGCCCATACCTTGTAGGAGCGGGCTTGCTCGCGAAAAATGTATCCGGCGCTGCCGATCATTTATTCTTAAAAATTCTATAAAAATGAATTTTAAATATTATTAAGAAATAAGCCTTCCTTGCTAGGATCGCCGCACCGGAACACCGGACATACCGCGCAACCTTCTTCATTGGAGCCACTATGTCCGGCGCCGACACGACTCACAGCGACTATGTGGGCGGCCTGTTCCGCAGTCATTACGACTGGCTGTGCAACCGCCTTCGCTACCACCTGCATTACTCCTCGGATGCTGGCGCCAGCGCCGAAGACATTGCCGCCGATACCTTCGTCCAGTTGCTGAGCCGGCCGCAGGTGTTGCCGATCCGCCAGCCGCGGGCGCTGCTGACCACCATTTCGCAACGCCTGACATACCAGCTGTGGCGCCGCCGCGACCTGGAGCGGGCCTACCTCGATGCCGTGCAGCACGAGGCCGACGCCGTGCTGCCGTCGCCCCAGGACCTGGCGCAGATGCTCGAGGCGCTGGAAGCCATCGACCGCCTGCTCGACGGCCTGCCGGCCAAGGTCAAGGCCACCTTCCTGCTGTCCCAGGTCAACGGCCTGACCTACCCGCAGATCGCCGAACAACTGGGCATCTCGCAACGTTCGGTCAGCGACTACATGACCCGCGCCGCCCAACGTTGCCTGCGCCTGAGCCTGGACTGAGATGAACCGCGAACCGAGTCAGGAGCACCTGATCGACGCCGCCACTGGCTGGTGGGTCCTGATGAATTCGGGGCAGGCCAGCGAGGCCGAGCGCCGGGCTTACCAGCGTTGGCGCGGCGAAGACCCGCGGCACGAACAACTGTGTCGGCAGTTGGAAACCCGCCTCGGGGTGTTCCAGGTGCCGATTGCCCAGGGCGTTGGCGGCGAACTCTTGCAGCGGGCGCTGAACGCGCCGAGCAGCCGACGCAAAGTGCTGCAGCGCGCCTTGCTCGGCGCCGGGGTGGCGTTGGGGGCCGGCGCGCTGGTCAGCCAGCGCGGCGTGCCTCTGGCCGAGTTGACCGCGGACCTGCGCACCACCACGGGCCAGCGCCAGTCGCTGACCCTGCCGGACGGCAGCGAACTGCGCCTGAACGCCCAGAGCGCGGCGAACATCGATTTCGATCGGCAGCGCCGGGTCCTGCAACTGCTGGATGGCGAGCTGTTGTTGAGCCTGGCCAGCGATCCGTCCCGGCCGTTTTTCATCCACACCGCACAGGCGCGAATCCAGGTTGGCGGCAAACGCCTGCTGCTGCGCGAACGTGACGGCCAGGGGCAGGCCGTGGCGCTCGACGGCCCGTTGGACATCGTCCGGCGCGGCGGCGAGCGCCTGCAATTGCCCGGCGGCCACGAGGTGGCCTACGACGCTTTCCGTTTCGGCCCGGTGCGTCCGAGCCGCAGCAGCGCCACGGCCTGGGTCGAGGGCTTGCTGGAACTGCGCGACACGCCGTTGTCGGAGGTGGTCGAGGCGTTGCGCCCGTATCGGCGCGGGGTTTTGCGCCTGGACCCGGCCATCGCCGGGCTGCGGGTCAGCGGCCTGTTTCGCCTGGACAACCCGCAGCAGATCCTCGACAGCCTGGCCCGTACCCTGCCGATCCGCATCACCCGCCACACCGAGCTGTGGGTGACCCTGAGTGCCGCATGAGAACCATGCGACCCCACACAACCCCTGCAGGAGCCAGCTTGCTGGCGATCCAGGCGCCGCGGTGCATCCGGCAAGGCGCCATCGCGAGCGTGTTCGTGGGTTCTAAGACCATAACCAAACGATCTGCAAGTTTTCCCCCGGCCGTTGCACATCACTCCCGTAAACGCTGCGGGGAGCAGCGTCGTTGGATTTCTCTGGGGGAAGTCATTTTGCGTACATCCACAACCGTGCAGCGGCGTTCGCGCCTGGCCCTGGCCGTCGGCCCCTTGGCCGCCGTGTTTTTCAGCGTTGCCCAGGGGGTCGAAGAAGCCCGCCAGCAGTACCATCTGGCGCCCGGCCCGCTGGACGAGGTGCTGTTGAACATCAGCCGCCAGAGCGGCCAGGTGATTTCCTTTACCCCGCAACTGGGCCGTTATTCGTCGGCCACGGTCGACGGTTCGCTGTCCGCCGAGCAGGCGGTGACGGCGGCCTTGCGCGGCACTGGCCTGCAAGTGCAGGTCAGCCCGGACGGCGCCTTCATCATCAAGGAAGGCCCGCCGGCGTCGAGCGCGACCGGCAGCAAGGCCAAGGCCCAGCTCAGCGACGCCGCGGTCCCGACCCTCGACCGGGTGGTGGCCATCGGCACCCGGCGCAACGACGCCACGGCCCTGACCAGCAGCGCGCCGGTGGACGTGATCAACAGCCAGGAGCTGGTGCAGACCGGCGCCACCAGCCTCAACCAGGCGCTGTTCCAGTTGCTGCCGTCGTTCAACTTTCCGCAGAACCAGAGCGCCACCCGCGGGCAGAACCCCAAGGGCGCGTCCCTGCGCGGCCTGTCGCCGGACCAGACCCTGGTGCTGATCAACGGCAAGCGCCGGCATGCCTCGGCGGTGGTCAACATCTCCGGCGGCGTGCCGTTCATTGGCGCGCAGCCGGTGGACCTGGACATGATCCCCATCAGCGCCATCGACCATGTCGAAGTGCTGCGCGACGGCGCCTCGGCGCAGTACGGCTCCGACGCGGTGGCGGGGGTGGTGAATATCGTGCTCAAGGAGCGCGACAGCGGCGGCCAGCTCAACACCCAACTGGGCCAGTACGCCCAGGGCGACGGCTTCAGCAAGAGCGCCGACGGCTGGTACGGCCTGGGCCTGCCGGGGGACGGCTTCCTGACCCTGAGCTTCAATGGCCTGAACAACAAACCCACGGACATCGGCGATAAATACGAAGCCGGCGGCCAGTGGCAGGACCCGCGCTGGGGCGGCGCCGGGCGCGACAAATACAACCTGGCGGCCAACGCCGAAGTCGGCCTCAGCGATCAATGGCGGCTCTACAGCTTCGCCACCTTCGGCCAGGACAAGTCGGTCAACAACACGCCGCCGCTGCTGGCCAGCAACCCCAACAACGTCGCCGCGATCTACCCCAACGGCACCATTCCCAAGTACCGCTACCGCTACGAGGACGGCGCGCTGACCGTGGGCAGCCGCTACGAGGACGAGAGCATCGGGCGCTTCGACCTCAGCGCCACTTACGGGCGCGATAAGCACGACGAGCTGGCTTTCAACACGGTCAACCCGAGCTACGGCGCCAACAGCCCGACCAAGTTCGACGTGGCCACGCTGGTCAACGAACAGACCAACCTGACCCTGGATTACGCCAAGGACCTGGACGTCGCCTGGTCGACGCACCCGCTCACCGTCTCGGCGGGGGTGGCCTACCGCGACGAGCAGTACCGGCTGGAAGAGGGCGACTACGCCTCCTATTCCTTCGGCGGCATCGACGGCGTGCAAGTGGGGGCGGTGCAGGCGTCCGGCCTGACCCCGGACGACGCCGGGACCTACAAGCGGCATGTCGGCGGGCTGTATTTCGGCCTGGAAAACCAGGTCACCGACAAATTCCAGCTCGGCCTCGCCGGGCGCACCGAGCACTATTCCGACTTCGGCTCGGCCACCACCGGCAAGCTCTCGGCGCGCTACGACTTCACCCCGCAGGTGGGCCTGCGGGCCACGGTCAACAACGCCTACCGCGCGCCGACCCTGGGGCAGATCGGCACTTCCTGGACCACCACCACCAACGTCGATATCAACGGCAACCCGGTGCTGACCCGCATGCTCCCCGCCGACCACCCGGCGGCCCGGGCCCTGGGCGCGCAGCCGCTGAAACCGGAGAAGTCCACCAACTATTCCCTGGGCCTGGTGCTGCGGCCGAGCGAGCAGGCGTCGCTGACCATCGACGCCTACCAGATCTCGATCCGCGACCGGCTGCTCTACAGCGGCGGCATTTCCGGGCCGGACGCCGAGCGGATTCTCAGCGAGGCCGGGTTCGGCCAGTACACCTGGGCGCAGTTCATGACCAACGCCGCCGACACCCGCACCCGCGGCGTCGACGTGGTCGGCAAGTACAACCTCGACCTGCAGCGCTTTGGCGCCCTGAGCCTGTCGGCCGGCTACACCAAGGCGCGCACCACCATCGAGAAGATCCATTCCAACCCGTTCGGCTTCGACGTGCTGACCCGCGAGGCCCAGGGCTTCCTCGAACACGGCTACCCCGAAGACAAGCTGGTGCTGGGGGCGATCCATCGCTACGGGCCCTGGACCGTCGCGCTGTCCGAGACCCGCTACGGCGAGTACCGCAAATACGCGGCCTCGGCGGCCAACGCGCAGTACGACCAGACCTTCGCCGCGCAGTGGATCACCGACCTGGACGTCAACTACGCCTTCAACCGCCAGCTGCGGCTGTCGGTGGGCGCCAACAACCTGTTCGACAGCAAGCCCGACGATTTCAACAGCCGCCTGCGCCAGACCCCGGGCCAGCAGTACAGCTACCTGTCGCCGGCGGCACCGGAGGGGGCCTTCTACTACACCAAGCTCACCTACGACTTCTGACCCTGGCGCCGCTGCCTTGAGCGCAGCGGCGCCAGCCGCCCCTGAACGACCCGCAAGAGGTTCACCATGAACATCATCAAACACCTGCTCGGCACCTCGTTGCTGACCTTCAGCCTGTTGGCCCAACAGGCGCCGGCGGCAGACAAACCGGCGCCGATCCAGTTCGGCGACATCACCTGGGAAAGCGGCAGCCTGATCACCGAGGTGCTGCGGCTGATCGTCGAGAAAGGTTACGGCTACCCGACCGAGACCTTGCCCGGCAGCACCGTGAGCCTGGAAGCGGCGCTGGCCAAGAACGATATCCAGGTGATCGGCGAAGAGTGGGCCGGGCGCAGTCCGGCCTGGGTCAAGGCCGAAGCCGAGGGCAAGGTGTTCGGCCTGGGCGACACGGTCAAGGGCGCCACCGAGGGCTGGTGGGTGCCGGAGTACGTGATCAAGGGCGACCCCGAGCGCGGCATCAAGGCACTGGCCCCCGAGCTGAAGTCGGTGGCCGACCTGGCGCGCTACAAGGAGGTGTTCCGCGACCCGGAAGACCCGGGCCGCGGGCGTTTTCTCAACAGCCCCACCGGCTGGACCTCGGAGATCGTCAACAGCCAGAAGCTCAAGGCGTATGGCTTGAGCGACAGCTTCGTGAACTTTCGCACCGGTTCCGGCGCGGCCCTGGACGCCGAGGTCAGCTCGTCGATCCGCCGCGGCAAACCGGTGCTGTTCTACTACTGGTCGCCGACCCCGCTGCTGGGCAAGTTCAAGCTGGTGAAGCTGGAAGAGCCGGCCTTCGATGCCGAGGCCTGGAAGACCCTGGCCGACGCCGGCAACCCCCAGCCGCGAGGCACTCGCTCGATGCCGGCGCACTTGGCCATCGGCGTGTCCGCGCCGTTCAAGGCGCAGTACCCGGAACTGGTGAGTTTCTTTGAAAAAGTCGACCTGCCAATCGACCTGCTGAACCGCACCCTGGGCCAGATGAGCGAAACCCGCCAGCCGCCGCGCCAGGTCGCCGAAGCGTTCCTGCGCGAACAGCCGCAGGTGTGGCAGGGCTGGCTGCCGGCCGATATCGCCAGCCGCGTCAGCGCCGCCCTGTAACCAGCAGCCAGGCCGGCTTCCACAACCGGCGTGGCTCGGCTTTGGTAGGAGCCAGGCTTGCCGGCGATGCAGGCGACGCAGTGCGCCAGGCAAATCGCTATCGCGGGCAAGCCTCGCTCCTACAGAGGCCGTGTGTTTTCAATTCGTTTGGGAGTCATCGATGTTCAAGGGTCTTGTTGTTTTGTTGTTCACGCTCGCCGCGTCTCTGGCCCAGGCCGGGGAGCCCGGGACGTTGCGCATCGGCTACCAGAAAAGCTCGGTGAGCATGGTCCTGGCCCGCGAGCACCAGTTGCTGGAGCAGGCCTTGCCCGGCACCCAGGTGCAATGGATCGAGTTCCCCGGCGGCCCGCAGTTGATCGAGGCGCTGAACGGCGGCAGCGTGGACGTGGGCAATATCGGCGACATCCCGCCGATCTTCGCCCAGGCCGCGGGCATTGACCTGCAATACATCGGCGTCGAGCCCAGCGATGGCAAGACCGAGGCCATCCTGGTGCCCGGCGCCAGCCAGGCGCAGGGGCTGGCCGACCTCAAGGGCAAGCGGGTGGCGCTGCTCAAGGGCTCCAGCGCGCACAATTTCTTCCTCAAGAGCCTGGCGCGAGCCGGCCTGAAACTCGCCGACGTGAACCTGGTGTACCTGTCGCCGGCCGACGCCCGCGCAGCGTTCGAGCAAGGCAAGCTGGATGCCTGGGTGATCTGGGACCCGTACTACTCGGCGGCCCTGCTCGACGGTAGCGCGCGCCTGCTCAGCGACGGCCAGGGCCTGGATTCCGGCGGCAGTTTCTATATCGCCAGCGGCGCTTTCGTGCGCCAGCACGGCGCCGCTGTGGCGCCGATCCTCAAGGCGTTCGGCGCGGCCCAGCAGCTGTCCTTCGACCAGCGCGACGCCAGCATCGACAGCATGACGCGGATTCTCGGTCTGCAACGGCCGGTGGTGGAGCGCTACTTCAGCCATCGTTCCCAGGCGCCGCTGCAAGGCATCGACGCCCGGGTCGTCGCCAGCCAGCAACGCACCGCCGACCTGTTCCTGGCCAACCGGCTGATCCCCAAGGCGGTGCGGATCGACCAGGCCGTGTTCAAGAGCGAGTGACTGCCATGCGCCCGATCTACATCGATTTTCTCAACGGCCCGGACATCGCCGAGCTGGCCCTGGACAATGACGAGATCCTCGCCGCCATCGAAGCCAGCCTGGCGATCCAGGGCCAGGGCGAGGCGGTGATCGAACCGCGCACCCACCTGATTCCCGGCGGCGCCATCAACGGCCATTTCAACGTGCTGCGCGGCGTGCTGGG
This sequence comes from Pseudomonas chlororaphis, assembly GCF_001921865.1. Classification (GTDB taxonomy): domain Bacteria; phylum Pseudomonadota; class Gammaproteobacteria; order Pseudomonadales; family Pseudomonadaceae; genus Aquipseudomonas; species Aquipseudomonas chlororaphis_D. The sequence goes on along the minus strand of NZ_MSCT01000019.1, from coordinate 452,159 downwards.
CGGCGATATCGGCCGCGCCGGGGTCAAGGTGGTGGGCGATTTCGTCGACAACTACCGACTGGGCCTGCCGTCGGAATTGGCGATCCTCAACCTGCTGGACCCGGCCACCGGGGTACCCCAGGCGATCCTCGATGCTTCGGCGATCACCGACATGCGCACCGGCGCGATCACCGCCCTCGGCGCCAAGTACCTGGCCCGCCCCGACAGCAAGGTGCTGGCCCATATCGGCGCCCGCGGCACGGCGTACTGGAACGTGCGGCTCTTGGACCATCTGTTCGACTTCGAGGAAATCCGCGTGCACTCGCGCCGCGAGGACAGCCGCGAGGCCTTCGCCGAGCGCCTGCGCCGCGACCTCGGCAAGCCGGTGGTCGTCACCCACGACTGGGAGAGCGCGGTGCGCGGCGCCGACATCGTGGTCGAGGCGTCGCGGCTGAACCAGCCCGAGCCGTTGCTGCGCACCGAGTGGATCAAGCCGGGGGCCTTTGTCGTGCCCTACGGCACCATGAGCGCGGTGCAGCTGTCGCTGACCGACATCATGGACAAACTGGTGGTGGACGACTGGGGCCAGTGCAAGGGTGGGATGTTCGGTGCGCTGCGGGCCCACGTCGAGGCCGGCAAACTCAGCGAACGGACCCTGCACGCCGAGCTTGGGCAGATCGTCGCCGGCGTGCGCAGCGGCCGGCAGAGCGCCGATGAAACCATCCTGTTCTGGCACCGCGGCCTGAGCCTCAGCGATATCGCCCTGGGCCACGCGCTGCTGCAAAAGGCCCGGCGCCTGGGCATTGGCCAGCGGCTGCGTTTCGCATGATCGGCCTGGGGCCCGAAGGCCTGGCGCTGGCCGACCTGCTGCGGGTGGCCCGCGAGGACGCGGCGCTGCAATTCACCCCGGCCGCCCGACAACGGATCGCCGCCGGTCATGGGCTGTTGCGCGAGCGGATGGCCGCAGGCGATTCGATCTATGGCGTGACCACTGGTCTGGGTGCGGCGGTGGACGTGACCCTGGCCCAGCCGGACAGCGATCTGCAACGGCGCATCCCCCTGGGTCGCGCCGTGGGCGTCGGGCGCCTGGCCACAGGCCAGGAGCTGCGGGCGATGATCGCCGCGCGGCTGGCCGGGCTGGCCCAGGGCCGTTCGGGGATTTCCCCGGCCAGCGCCGACAGCCTGCTGGCCTTGCTCAACGCCGGCATCGAGCCCGAGGTGCCGTTGCTCGGTTCCCTGGGCGAAAGCGACCTGGCACCGTTGGCGCACCTGAGCCTGGCGCTGGTGGGCGAGGGTTGGGTGCACTGGCGCGGCGAGCGGTTGCCGGCCCTCGAGGCCTTGCGGCGCAATGGCTTGCCAGCGGCGCGGCTGACGGACAAGGACGGCCTGGCGCTGGTCTCGGCGAATGCCGCGAGCGTCGGCCTGGGCGCTTTGTTGCTGGCTGAAGCCGACTGTGTCCTGGACAGTTTGCTGGCAGCGCTGGCGCTGTCGTGCGAAGGCTATCGGGCCAACCTCAGCCCGTTCCAGCCCTGGGCCTCGCGGCTGCGCCCGGCCGCCGGCCAGGCCGAGCAATCGGCGGCGCTCCTGGGCTTGCTGGCCGGCGGCGAGCTGGAGCAGCCGCAGAGCGCCCGGCGTTTGCAGGACCCGCTGAGTTTTCGCTGTGCCGGCGCGGTCCAGGGCGCGGCGCGGCAGGCCTGGACGCAGCTGCGCGAGCACCTGGAACTGGAGCTGGCCAGCGGCGCCGATAACCCGGCGCTGATCGACGAGGAGCGCCAAGTCCTGGCCACCGCCAATTTCGACAGCACCCATCTGGCCCTTGCCGGGGAAAGCCTGGGGCTGGCCCTGAGCCGGGCGGCGGCGTGCAGTGCCGAGCGCATCGCCAAGCTGCTGTCGCCTTCGTCCAGCGAGCTGCCGCGCTTCTTGATCGAGCAACCCGGGCATGTTGGCATGGCTGCCCTGCAACGTACCGCCGCGGCGCTGTTGGCGGAGATCGGCCATCTGGCCAATCCGCTGCCGGCGGTCTGCGTGCCGGTGGCCGACCGGGTCGAGGACTACGCTGGCCAGGCCTTGGCGGTGGTGGAGAAAACCCGACAACTGACCCAGCGCCTGGGCTGGCTGGCGAGCATCGAGCTGATCGTCGCGGCCCAGGCCGTCGACCTGCGTGGCACGCTGCGGTTGGGGGTTGGCAGCGCCCGCATCCACCGCGCGGTGCGCAGCCAGGTGGCCTTCCTCGATCAGGACCGGCCAGGCTCGGTGGATGTGCTGGCGCTGAGCCGGTTTATCGAGGACGGCGGGCTGGGGTTCCCGTAGGCGCCTACGACAGGGCGGCTTCGGCTGTCAGCGCCGCTTGCACCGATTCGCGCTGGGCGATCTTGGCCTGGAAACGCGCCAGCGCCGGCCATTGCTGCAGGTCGATGGCGAAGCCGGCGGTCCAGCGCAGCACGGTGAACAGGTAGGCGTCGGCGACGCCGAAGGTTTCGCCCAGCAGGTAGCTCCGTTGTTCCAGGGTCTGGTCGAGGAACCCCAGGCGCTTGAACAGCTTTTGCCGGATCTGCGCCTTCGTGGCCTCGGGAAACTCACTGTTGAACAGCCAGCCGAGGCCGCCATGGATCTCGCTGGAAACGAAGTTGAGCATCTCTTGCAGGCGCACCCGCGACCAGCTGCCGTTGGCCGGCGCCAGGCCCGCCTGGGGCTTGAGGTCGGCCAGGTATTGCAGGATCGCCGGGCCTTCGCTCAGCACCTGGCCGTCGTCCAGTTGCAGCGCCGCCACATAACCCTTGGGATTGATCGCCAGGAAATCGGCGCCGTCGGCGGTGGTCTTGCTGCGGTTGTCGACCCGGATCAGCTCGAACGGCAGGGCCAGCTCGCGCAGCACTATATGCGGGGCCAGGGAGCAGGCATCGGGCGAGAAATACAACTTCATGGGGGACTCTCCGGAAAGGGGACGCCAGTGTCATAGTTCGCGCTGCCCGCAGTAAAATTACTCTTTCAGAAAATTCCCATAAGGACAGCTACTGCCATGATGAACCTGATGCACTGGCGCATGCTGGTGGCGGTGGCGGACACCGGCAACATCACCCGCGCCGCCGAGCGGGTCGGCATGACCCAGTCCGGCGCCAGCCAGGCGTTGGCGTTGCTCGAGGACAACCTGGGCGTGCAGCTGTTCAGCCGCGAAGGCCGGCAGACCCTGCCCACGGCTATCGGCGGGCAAGTGGTGGAGCAGGCGCGGCTGATGCTCGCGGCGTTGCAGACCATCCGCGACACCGCGGACGCCAGCCGGGACATTCAGCGTGGGACCATTCGCCTGGCCAGTTTTCCCATGGTGCTGGCGGCCTTCCTGCCGCCGCTGTTGCGGCGTTTCAAGCAGTTGTACCCGGGCATTCAGGTGGTGGCGCTGGAGGTCAGCGACGACGAGGTCGAAGCCTTGCTCGAAGCGCGGCTGATCGATGTCGGCGTGGTCCTCAACCCCGCGCCCCGGCGCAGTGTCGGGCTGCTGGGGCGCGACACCTGGGTGGCGGTGCTGCCGGCGGGGCATGCCCTGGCGCGGCGCACCCAGGAGCAGGGCGTGAGCTTGCAGGAACTGGTGAGCCAACCCTTCGTGCTGGCCACCGGCGGTTGTTCGGTGAATGCCCGCAGCCTGGCGGCGGAGGCCGGCCTGGTGTTGCAGGATGTGCGGGTCGAGGTACGGGAATGGAGCAGTGCGTTCACCCTGGTGCGCGAGCAGGTGGGGGTGACCCTGGTGCCGCAGATGACCTTGCCGGAGCAGCGCCAGGGCCTGTGCGTGCTGCCCCTGGACGTGCCTGTCCATCGCTCGTTTGCCCTGGTGCTGGCCGAGGGCAGCGAGCCGTCGCCGGCATTGCGGGCCTTGCTCGAGATGCTGGGCCAGGATTGAGCGCGGCCGCCGCAGTGGGGCCCTGAAACCGGGCTCAGGCGGGGGGAGCCCGGTTTCAATCGGCCGTTTACAGCGCGGCGAGGAACTTGTCGACGACTTGCTTATCGACGCCGTTGGCGTCCTTCTCGACCTGTGCCATCTGCATCTTGTCCTGGAGCCGCTGGGCAATTTCCTGAGCCACGGCCTGCTGCTTCTCCGGCGGCATGTTTTTCAGGTCTTCCTCGGTAATGCCCATCTCCTCGAGGATCTGGTCGCGCAGGCGCTGCTCCGGGGACTTGCTCATGTAGTCCTTGAACTCGTCCAGGGCCGAACCCTGGGTGGCGCTGGTGGTCTGCGCGCTGCTGGTGGTCGGCGGGGTGGCCTGCAACAGCACGCGGGTCTTGGCGAAGGCGGCCGAGACGTTGTCGCTGACGGTGTTGCTGGCTTGTTGCACGGTCTGCGACGCCTGGGCGTTCGCCGCGTTCTGCACGTTTTGCATCAAACCGCTGTACAGCGCGCTGGCGGCAGCGGTGGACGGGTCCGTATCGGACCGCTGGCTGGGCTGGATCGCCGAGCTTTTCTGGGCACTGACCAACATGATTGGGTACCTGTGGCTAAGGGTTGACGCGCGTTGTGCAGCAATTTGCATGCCGCTGCCGGCGAGGGCTCTGTGCCGAGGCTTTGCGCGGGTCGCCCGGCAGGCCGGCGGCCCGCGGCGGACAACCTTTGCCGCTGGCGGCCAGCGGCGACCGCTCAACGGTGGGCGATGCTTTCCAGGGCCAGGTTGCGGGTACGCGGGCCGAAGCGGCCGATGGTGAACATCACGATCAACATGCTGCTGACGATGAACGTCAGGACCCCGGGCGTGCCGAAATGGTCGAGGAAAAAACCGATCAGCAAGCTGCTGAACACCGTCGACAAGCGGCTGAACGAATAGCAGAACCCCACCGCCCGGGCGCGGATAGGGGTCGGGAACAGCTCGCTCTGATAGGCGTGGTAGCTGAAGCTCAGCCAGGCGTTGCAGAAGGTGATCATGACCCCGCAGGCGATCAGCCCCAGGGCCGTGCTCTGCCAGGCGAAGAGGGTGCCGAAGGTCATGGCGCCCAGGGCCGAGCCGACGATCTGCCATTTGTTCTCGAAGCGGTTGGCGAACTTGACGAACAGCAGCGGCCCGAGCGGATAGGCCAGGGTGATGATGAAGGCGTACATCAGGCTGTGGGTGACGCTCACCCCCTGGCCCGAGAGCAGCGCCGGCAGCCAGTTGCCGAAACCGAAGAAACCGATGGCCTGGAACACATGGAACACGATCAGCATCAGCGCCCGGCGCCGATAGGGTGGTTGCCAGATATCGGCGAAACGCCCCGTGCCCTGGACGCCCAGGGGTTCGGGGCGCGGAGTGTCCAGCGGCTTGCCGTGATCCTTGACGCAGCGTGCCTCGAGGCCGTCCATGATCCGCTCGGCCTCGGCGAAGCGCCCGTGCTGGGCCAGCCAGCGCGGCGACTCCGGCAAGCGCGAGCGCAGCCACCAGATGAACAGCGCGAACACCGCGCTGGCCAGCACCACCCAACGCCAGCCGGCAATGCCGAACGGGTCCTGCGGCACCAGCCACCAGGACATCAGCGCCACCGCCGGCACCGAGAGGAACTGCACGAAGAAGGCAAAGGCGAAGGCCGAGCTGCGCATGTGCTTGGGCACCAGCTCGGACAGGTAGGCGTCGATGGTCACCAGTTCGATGCCCAGGCCGATGCCCACCAGAAAACGCATGCCGATGATGCCCAGGGCCGAGGTCTGCACGCCCATCAGCACCGTGGCCACGGTGTACCAGATCAGCGCGAAGGTGAAGATCGCCCGGCGCCCGAAACGGTCGGCGATCGGGCTCAGCAGGCTGGCACCGAGGAACAGGCCGAGAAAGGTCGCCGAAGCAAAGGCGGCCTGGTCGGAGAAACCGAACACGCCGCCGCTGCCGGTGGCGAAGAGGCCGTCGCGGATCAGCCCGGGGCTGATGTAGGCGGTCTGGAACAGGTCGTAGAGCTCGAAGAAACCACCGATCGACAGCAGCGCTATCAGGCGCCAGACGCTGGCGACGGCGGGCAGGCGATCGATGCGCGCGGAAATCTCGGCGGCGCGGAGCGGGTCGAGGCCGTCGGTGGCGACTGTGGGGGCGAGTGACGACATGAGCGGATTCCAGGTTTTGGTGAAGAGGAATCTTAGCGGGCTAACGGAAATCAATGATTGTGAATGCGGGTCCGGAAAGACCGCGGCGGGGCAATTTATTGTCGTATTTCGTTACATCTTGCCGATTTGTGCCGCGGCGCAGGCAATACCCGCTCCTACAGAAGAACGAGAGGGCTCAGGGAATACCATTGCGCCCATGCAGCAGGAAGCCCGGCCGTTCGCTGAGGCGTTCGTAGTAGGCGGCGACGGCGGGGTAGTCCGGCCGTTCCATGGGCGCCATCATCCAGCGGTGCACCGACAGGCCGAGCACGATATCCGCCAGGCTGAACCGGGCGCCGAGCACATGGGCGCCGCTGCCCGCCAACTGTTGTTCGAGCAGGCCCATCTTGTCGTTCCAGCCGCGAACGCCGACGGCGATCCGCTGCGGGTCCTGGTAGTCCGGGTTCTGCCGCACCAGGGCATGGAAGGCGTAGCCCCAGGACGGGTTGAGCTCCGTGGCTTGCCAGTCCATCCATTGCTCCACCAGTGCCCGGGCCCGGGGTTCGCCGGGCAGCAGGGTTTGCCCGGCGACCTTGCTGGTCAGGTAGCGGCAGATGCTGTTGGATTCCCAGAGCACGCCGGCATCGTCGATCAGCACCGGCACCTGGGCGTTGGGGTTGAGCTGGAGAAACTCGGGGCTGTGGGTCGACTGGAAGCCGCTGCCCCACTCTTCGCGGGTGTAGGGCAGCGCCAGTTCTTCGCAGGTCCACAGTACTTTTCTGACGTTGATCGATGACGCTCTACCGAGAATTCTCAGGGGGCCCATGGGACGTTCCTTGGCGGTTGGGGAGGCCCACGGAATTTAGCAGTGTCGCCCGGCGGCGGCGACGGCGATTTTGCCCCCGCGGCTCAGGCCGGGTCCGGCAGCGCCGACGCCGGCAAGCCGAAGACCCGGTCGAACAGCCAGTTGAAGGCGAAGGTGTAGCAGGGGATGAACAGGATCAGCGCCAGGTCCAGCAGGAAGGCCTGCACCAGGCTGATGTGCATCCACCAGGCGATCAACGGGATCAGGAACAGGATCAGCGTCAGCTGGAACCCCACGGCGTGGGCGATGCGCCGCTTGACCGTGCGGGTGCGCGAGGCCTGGCGGCTTTCCCAGCGCTCGAACAGGCTGGTGTAGATGAGGTTCCAGGTCACCGCGATGCTGGTGATCGCCACCGCCAGTGGGCCGGTGCTGCTCGGCGAGGCGCCCGACAGCAAGGCCAGGCCGAGGGCCGAGAAGGTCATGCCGAACACCTCGAACAACGATACGTAAACCAGTTTGCGCTTGATGCCTTGCATGGTGCTTTCCTCTGCGTACATGGGCCCGGGCCGGTCCTGTTGCAGGAAGGGCTGGCGAAGGCGGCAGAAGATAGCTTCAATATGGCTGACAGAAAAAGTCAGTAGCTTTCAGTTTTATTGATAGATAAAGGCCTATGAATTTCTCCAGCGACAGCATCCAGTTGTTTCTTGCCGTGCTCGAGCGCGGCTCGTTTTCCGCGGCGGCGCGGGCCCTGGGCAAGGTGCCTTCGGCGGTGAGCATGGGTATCGCCAACCTCGAGGCCGAGCTGGGCTACCCCTTGTTCGATCGCCGCCATCGCGAGCCGGTGCCCACCGCCATGGCCAACGCCCTGGCGCCCCATGCACGGCTGATCGCCGAGCAGCTCAAGCATTTGCAGGTGCATGCGGTGGAACTGTCGTTGGGGCTGGAAAGCCGGCTGTCCATCGGCGTGGTCGAGGATCTCGACAAGGCCCGGGTGCTGGCGGCGATCAAGCTGATCGCCGAGCGCCATCCGCTGCTCGACATCGAAGTGCTGAGCGCGCCCCAGGACGATGTGTTGCAGTTGTTGCACAGCGGCCGGATCGCGGTCGGCGTGGCTTTCGCCGGGGTCAACCTGAACGTGCTGGAGTATTTCCAGTACGTCGGCAGCGAGCGGATGATCGCCTGCATTTCCGCGCGCCATCCGCTGCCCATGGCGCCGGATGCCACCCTCTACCTGGAGGAGCTGGTTAATGTGCGCCAGGTGGTGGTTGCCAGCCGCGACCTGCCGATCCGCGATACCCGGCCGCTGATCGCCGAGTCCTATTGGCGCACCGACAGCCTGGCCATGGCCCTGGATATGGTCGAGGCGGGCATCGGCTGGGGCAATTTCCCGTTGTCGGTGATCGCGCCGCTGCTCGAGGCCGGACGGTTCAGGCGGCTGACCTTCAAGAACATCGACAACGGCCTGTTGCTGCCGGTGCACGCGGTGTGGCTGAAGAACCAGCCGCTGCAAAAGGCCGCCCAGGCTTTCGTGCAATTGCTCGGCGGCCAGGACCCGGCGCTGGCCGACGGGCGGGGCTGAGCCACGCTTCTCAGGCGGCTTGCTCGCGTAGCCAGTCGAGCAGGCAGGCGACGGGCGAGTCGGGCTCGATGGCTTCGGGCGACAGCAGATAGTAGGCGCTGCCGTCGGCGATAAAACCGCAGGGCGCGACCAAAAGCCCCGACTCAAGGTCGTCGCGCGCCAGTTGCCAGGGGGCGATGGCCAGCCCCAGGCCGGCGACCGCCGCTTGCAGGCTGAAGTAGAAATGCTCGAAGACCTGCTCCGACCCCGGCGCCTGTTGCTGCCCCTTGAGGTCCGACCATCGATCCCAGGCCTGCGGCCGGGTCGCGCTGTGCAGGCGCGGCGCGCGGTCCGCCAGTTGCACGCTGGCGCTGTCGTCGCGGGTCCAGCGGGCGGCCTGCTCCGGGCGGCACACCGGGCCGATGGCCTCGTCGAACAGCCACTGCGCCTGGGTGCCTCGCTGCCAGGGGAAATCGTTGCGGCGGATCGCCAGGTCAATGCCTTGGCCGAAATCGAAGGGGCCGCCGCCGGCCACCAGTTGCAGGGGGATATCCGGGTGCGCGGCGAAGAAGGCCGGGATCCGCGGAATCAGCCAGCGCATCAGCAGGGTCGGCTCGCAGGACAGCACCCATGGCGCGCGCTGGGCCGGCGCCCGCAGCTTGCGCGCGGCGGCGTCGATCAGGTCGAAGGCGTTCGCCACGCTGTGCAGCAGTTCGCGGCCGGCGTCGGTGAGAAACACCCGGTGGCTGCGGCGCTCGAACAGGCGGGTGCCGAGGTCGTCCTCCAGGGCGCGCACGGCGCGGCTGATGGCGCCGTGGGTCAGGTGCAGGGCTTCGCCGGCGCGGGTGAAACTCTCCAGGCGGGCGGCGGCCTCGAAACAGCGCAGGGCGCTCAGGGGCGGCAGGCGTCGATGAATTGTTTGTGAGTTTTTATCACCAGGAGTGTCAGTTTTCATCGTTCGCCCTGTGGCTATGGGTGCCCATAAAGTATGGGCCGGATTCTATAGCGAAGGCGTTTGAAAATGACTGAACTGTTAGTGGTAATCACCATCACCTTTCTCGCGGTACTTAGCCCGGGGCCGGATTTCGCCATGGTCACCCGCAACAGCCTGGTGCTGTCGCGTCGCCACGGCGTGCTCACGGCGCTGGGGATCGGCTTCGGGGTGATGCTGCATATCGGTTACACGCTGTTCGGCGTCGGGCTGCTGGTCAAGGAGTCGCTGCTGCTGTTCAACGTGCTGAAAATCGCCGGCGCGCTGTACCTGGTCTATCTCGGGGTACGGATGCTGCGCATGCCGGCCGACGAGACGCTGGAGGCGGTGGGCGATGGGCGCCATATTTCGGCCTGGGCGGCCTTGCGTACCGGCTTTTTGACCAACGCGTTGAACCCCAAGACGATGATTTTCGTGGTCAGCCTGTTTATGCAGGTGATGCAGCCGGGCACCGCGCTGGCAGTGCAGGTCGGCTATGGCGCGATCATTGTCCTGGCCCACGTGCTGTGGTTCGTGGCCGTGGCGCTGTTCTTTTCCGCGCCGGGTATCCGCGCCCGGCTCATCGCTTACAAGCGGCGCATCGACCAGGTGTTCGGCGTGGTGCTGGTGGGCTTCGGCGTGTTGCTCAGCGCCCTGAGCCTGCGCGCCTGAACGCAGCTCAGGTGCTTTCGCGGACCTTGAGCTCGAAGCCCATGTCGACCACCGGGCGGGTCACCGCATTGCCGGCCATCAGCGTCAGCAACTGCTCGGCGGCGCGCCGGCCGATGGCTTCGCGCGGGGTGCTGATGCTGCTCAGGCGCGGCACCATGTGCGCGGAGGCGGGCAGGTCGTTGAAGCCCATCACCGCCACTTGTTCGGGGACCTTGATCCCGCAGCGCATGGCTTCGAGCAGGGCGCCGTGGGCCAGGTCGTCGTTGCCGAAGAAGATCGCGTCGACGTCCGGGCGGCTGTGCATCAGTTGCAGGAACAGCTCGCCGCCCAGGCCCACCGACGACGGACGCGGGGTGAGGATTTCCAGGCTCGGGTCGTACAGCCCGGCTTTCTCCAGGCCGCGGCGGAAGCCTTCGCCGCGCATCAGGGTGCGTTGGTCGAGCTGGGCGCCGATATAGGCCAGGCGCTTGCGGCCGCGGGAGATCAGGTGCTCGGCGGCGGTCTCGCCGGCGTTGTGCTGGGAGAAACCCACGCAGTTCAGGCCGGCGCCGGGGTTCAAGTCCATCATGTAGACGCACGGTACGTTGCTGCCTTCGACCATCCGTCGGGCGCTGTCGGTCCGTTCGAAACCGGTCAGCAGCAAGCCGCGCGGCTGGTAGGCCATGTAGTTGCGCAGCAGGTTTTCTTCTTCGTCGGGGGAGTAGTGGAAGTTGCCGATCAGCACTTCGAAACCCTTGGGCCGCAGGACCTGATGAATGGCTTCCAGGGTTTCGATGAACAGCAGGTTGGACAACGACGGCACCAGCACCACCACCGAATGGCTCTGGGCCGAAGCCAGGGCGCGGGCGGCGGGGTTGACCACGTAGTTGAGCTCGCGGGCGGCCTTCTGCACCTTCTCCACCAGCTCGGCGGCCACCGTGTCGATGCCGCGCAGCGCGCGCGAGGCGGTGATCGGGCTGACGCCCGCCAGGCGCGCGACTTCGTTGAGGGTAGGGCGCCCGGTGGTGCGGGTATTTTTATCGTTCTTGGAGGAGGTCATCAGACGGCTTGCCAAACAAAATTCAAGTCACTAAGGTAGCGCTGTCTCGAAACAGCTGCAATGCGTGAGCGCGGTCGGCCTGACCCGCACTCTTTGGTTTCGCGGCCTATATACGCGGCAACCCACAAAAATGACAAGAAGGCGTCGGCAGAAACTATTTTTGCACTAGCATTTCCAAGAGCGAAGGTAGCGCTGTCTGCGCGCTGAGGTGTTACATGAGTCAACCCATCACCGCCCTGGTCATCATGGGCGTTGCCGGCTGCGGCAAGTCCAGCGTCAGTGACGCGCTGTGCCAGCGCAGCGGCGCCACGGCCATTGAAGGCGATACGTTCCACCCCGCCGCCAATATCGCCAAGATGAGTGCCGGTATTCCCCTGGACGACGACGACCGTGCCGGCTGGCTCGACAGCCTGTGCGACGAGTTGCGCCGCGCCCTGGCCGCCGGCCAGCGTCCGGTGCTGACCTGCTCGGCGCTCAAGCGCAAGTACCGCGACCGCCTGCGCAGCGCCACGCCGGGCCTGGGCTTCGTCTTCCTGCAATTGACACCCCAGGTGGCCGCCGAACGCGTGGCCCACCGGCCGGGGCATTTCATGCCCTCGACCCTGATCGACAGTCAGTTCGCCACCCTCGAATCTCCCGTGGGCGAACCGCTGACCCTGGCATTGGACGCCACCATCCACAGCGTTGACCGCCTGGCCGAACAGGCCCATGGCTGGTGGCAGGAGCACGGGCTGGATTCGTCCCGCTAAGCTTGGCTTCCATAGATAGCGCTATCCCACTCGGCTCACGTTTTTAAGCGAATAAAAACAACAAACCGGAGGCAACCCCCCATGTTTGGCATGTCCCAAGAGACCTATCTGCTGGTAGATGCAGTGGTCACCATCATCGGCCTGATCGTCTTGATCACCCGATTCAAGCTGCATCCCTTCATTGCCCTGACCATCGCCGCGGGCTTCCTCGGCCTGACTTCGGGCATGCCGGTGGACAAGATCATCAAGGCGTTCCAGGACGGCTTCGGCGGGGTGCTGGGTTTCGTCGGCATCATCCTGGCCCTGGGCACCATGCTCGGCAAGATGATGGCCGAGTCCGGCGGCGCCGATCAGATCGCCCAGACCCTGATCCGCGCGTTCGGCAAGGAGCGGGTGCAGTGGGCGATGATGTTCGCTGCATTCTTGGTGGGCATCCCGCTGTTCTTCGAGATCGGCTTCGTGCTGCTGATCCCGCTGGTGTTCATCGTCGCCCGGCGCACCGGCGTGTCGATCATCAAGATCGGCATCCCGCTGCTGGCCGGCCTGTCCGCGGTACACGGCCTGGTGCCGCCGCACCCGGGCCCGTTGCTGGCCATCGGCGTGTTCGGCGCCGACATCGGCAAGACCATTCTCTACGGCCTGATCGTTGCCCTGCCGACCGCGATCATCGCCGGTCCCATCTACGGCACCTTCATCGCCAAGTACATCCCGGGGCATCCTAACCAGGAACTGGTGGACCAACTGGCGCGCGAGAACACGTCGCAGAACCTGCCGAGCTTCAGCGTGACCCTGATCACCGTGCTGCTGCCGGTGTTCCTGATGCTGCTCAAGACCTTCGCCGACGTGGCGCTGCCGGACGGGCATTTCTTCCGCATCTGGATGGACATGATCGGCCACCCGATCAGCGCGCTGCTGCTGGCCTTGCTGCTGTCGCTCTACACCTTCGGCTCGCGCCAGGGCATCGGTTCCAAGCAGATCCTCAAGCTGCTCGACGCCAGCCTGGCGCCGACCGCGGCGATCATCCTGATCATCGGCGCCGGCGGCGGCTTCAAGCAGATGCTGGTGACCAGCGGCGTGGGCGACGTGATCGGCCACATGGCGGTCAATGCGCAGATCTCGCCGATCCTGCTGGCCTGGCTGGTGGCGGCGGTGATTCGTATCGCCACCGGTTCGGCGACCGTGGCCACCATCACCGGCGCGGGCATCGTGGTGCCGGTGGTCGGCATGATTCCGGGGGTCAACCGCGAGCTGCTGGTGCTGGCCACCGGCGCCGGTTCCCTGATCCTGTCCCACGTCAACGACGCCGGTTTCTGGCTGGTCAAGCAGTACTTCAACATGACCGTGGCGGAAACCTTCAAGACCTGGACCGCGATGGAAACCATCCTCTCGGTGGTCGGCCTGATCTTTATCCTGCTGTTGTCGCTGGTGGTCTGATGGGGTTCCTGTAGCCGCTGCCGAAGGCTGCGCAAGGTCCGCAGGACCTCCTGCGAGCTGAAGAGCGGCGCCCGCTGCGCGGTCGTACGCAGCCTGCGGCAGCGGCTACACGGTGTTCGCAAGCACAAAAAAACCGCATCGCTGCGGTTTTTTTGTGCCTGCTCTTCTGTAGGAGCGAGCTTGCTCGCGATAGCGCGCCAGCGCGTTGGATCAGCCGCCTTTCTGCACCAGCCCGTCCGCGCGGAACATGCCGCGGATACCGCGCACGGCCTGGCGGATGCGGTCCTGGTTCTCGATCAGGGCGAAGCGCACATGGTCGTCGCCGTACTCGCCGAACCCCACGCCCGGCGAGACGCAGACCTTGGCCTCGGCCAACAGCTTCTTGGCGAACTCCAGCGACCCCAGGTGCGCGTAGGCTTCGGGAATCTTCGCCCAGACGTACATCGAGGCCTTGGGGTTCTCGACCATCCAGCCCAGCTCATGCAGGCCCTTGACCAGCACGTTGCGGCGCTGGCGGTACTGTTCGGCAATATCCTTCACGCACTGCTGGTCGCCTTCCAGCGCGGCGATGGCCGCCACTTGCAGCGGGGTGAAGGTGCCGTAGTCGTGGTAGCTCTTGATCCGCGCCAGGGCGCTGACCAGCTCCGGGTTGCCGACCATGAAACCGATGCGCCAGCCCGCCATGTTGTAGCTCTTGGACAGGGTGAAGAACTCCACCGCGATGTCCTTGGCCCCCGGCACCTGCATGATCGACGGGGCTTTCCAGCCGTCGTAGACGATGTCGGCGTAGGCCAGGTCGTGGATCACCAGCACGTCGTACTGCTTGGCCAGGGCGATCACCCGCTCGAAGAAGTCCAGCTCCACGCACTGGGCGGTGGGGTTGGACGGGAAGCCGAGGATCATCATCTTCGGTTTCGGGATCGAGCCGCGGATGGCCCGTTCCAGTTCCTCGAAGAAGTCCACGCCCGGCACCAGCGGCACCGAACGCACCTGGGCGCCGGCGATCACCGCGCCGTAGATGTGGATCGGATAGCTGGGGTTGGGCACCAGCACGGTGTCGCCCTGGTCCAGGGTGGCGAGCATCAGGTGCGCGAGGCCTTCCTTGGAACCGATGGTGACGATGGCTTCGCTTTCCGGGTCGATATCGACTTCGTAGCGGTCCTTGTACCAGTGCGAGATCGCCCGGCGCAGGCGCGGAATGCCCTTGGAGGTGGAGTAGCCGTGGGTGTCTTCGCGCTGGGCGACGGTGACCAGTTTCTCGACGATGTGCGGCGGAGTCGCGCCGTCGGGGTTACCCATGCTCAAGTCGATGATGTCTTCGCCGCGCCGACGCGCAGCCATCTTCAGCTCGGCAGTGATATTGAAAACGTAGGGGGGGAGTCGATCGATGCGCGCAAAGCGGCGCGGCGAACCTTGTTCGGCCATTGTTGCCTCGGAGTACGTGAGCGCCCGGAACCGTCCGAGCGACGTCGGCCACTGCGGTGGCCTGGGGGCAGACGATAAGGGCTGGCGCGCGGGGCTGTCCAGAGGGGCGCGGCAATTTTTTTGCCGGCATCGACTCGGCCTGGACAGGGTTTTGCATCCTTGTGCGCGGATCCGTGTGCCGCGCATTGTCTTTGCCCGGCCCGCCCGCGTTAAATACCCCCCACTCGAATAACCGCATCAAACGGGATGAACGATGGAGTTTACCAGCGGCTTTCTGCTGAGCCTTTCGCTGTGCCTGGACATCGGCGTGGCCAATATCGCGATGATTACCCTGGCCATGCAGCGCGGCTATTTCCAGGGCTTCTGCCTGGGCCTGGGCACCTGTGTCGGCGACCTGATCTACGCCGTGCTGGCGCTGGCCGGGATGACCGTGCTGCTGCAGTACGCGGCGGTGCGCTGGGTGCTGTGGATCGGCGGCTCGGCGCTGCTGGTGTACTTCGCGGCGAAGATGATCTATTCGGCGATCCACCACAGCGCGGTGCTGGCCGAGGTCGGCGAGGCCGACAACGGTTCGCCGCGCAAGGAGTTCTTCCGCGGCATCTTCCTCGCCATGTCGTCGCCCAGCGCGATCCTCTGGTTCGCCGCGGTGGGCGGCACCCTGATTGCCCGTTCCGGGGGCGGCGACGTGGCCAGCTCGGGGTTGTTCCTCAGCGGCTTCTTCTGCGCCGGGCTGGCCTGGACCCTGGGCCTGTGCCTCGCCGCGACCCAGGGCGGCAAGCTCCTGGGCGACAAGCTGTTGCGCTATTCCTACCTGGCATCTGCGGCGATCTTCTGCTATTTCGCGGTCTACGTGATCCTGTCCGGCTATCAGGAGTTCATCGTTGGCGCGGCGGTCGCGGAACTTCCCGCGCTTTGAGCCAACGAGTCGGATTTGGCTTCTATACTCCCTGCCGAACCCAATTTTTCAGCCAGGAGTTGCACCATGGACGAGCACAAACAGGCGGCGGGGCCGGTACCGCGCTTCGAGAAGGGGCATTTTCTGTTGGTGGCCGGTCTGGGCGGACGTTTCACCGCCGAGACGACGCAACGCATTCCTGAGCTCTGGGAGCGCTTCATACCCCATATCGGCAAGGTCCCCGGCCAGGTGGGAGAGGTGACCTACGGCATCTGTTGCAACCCCGACGGCCAGGGTGGCTTCGAGTACATCGCCGGGGTCGAGATCAGCAAGCTCGATGATCTGCCCGAGCTGTACCGCTGGGTCGAGTTGGCGCCGCAGCACTATGCGGTGTTCGAGCACCGGGGGCCGCTGGCGAGCCTGCCGCAGACCTTCCAGTACATCTGGAAGACCTGGCTGCCGCAGTCCGGGCGGGAAGCCGCCGACGCACCGGAATTCGAGCGCTACAGCGCCGACTTCAACCCCGATACCGGGCGCGGCGCGCTGGAAGTCTGGTTGCCGCTCAAGGACAAGTAGCCGCGCCCCGGCCCGGCTATTTGCCCTTGCCGGGCCGGCGGGCGCGCCACAGGTCGATGGACAGGCTGACGAAACCGAACGCAGTGATGCCGAACAGCACCAGCAAACCGATCTGAACATTGCTCATGGTGAATTCCGTACTCGACCCGGATGGATTGGGCCTCGATAAATAGCCGGGTCGGCGTACGGATGACAGCGACTCTACGCAGGTTTTACGGTGTTGCCGGCAATCGATATGCAAGCCTTATGGTTCCTCGCCTACCTCCCCGTCGGTCCCATTACTCCATATCGCCTCCTGTAGGAGCGAGGCTTGCCCGCGATAAAGGCACCGCGGCCTGGCCGGTGCACCGCGTTACCGTTCATCGCGAACAAGCTTCGCTCCTACAGACGTACTCAGTACAGGCTGTTGCGCACCCGCTCCGGCATTTCCCGGTCGTAGCGCTCGGCGTCGAACGGCTCGCCGTTGAGGCGCTTGAGGATGGCGCCGGTCGAGGGCAGGGCCGAGCGTTCCAGGTAGCGTTCTGGGTTCCACAGGTCCGAGCGCACCATGGCCTTGGAGCAGTGGAAGTAGGCCGCCTCGACGTCCACCAGGATCACCGTGCGCGCTGCCTTGCCATTGATCGCGAAGCTTTCCAGCAGTTCCGGTTCCGCCGAAATGCGCGCTCGGCCGTTGACCCGCAGGGTCTCGCCGATTCCCGGAATGATGAACAGCAGCGCCACGCGCGGGTCGCTGACGATATTGCGCAGGCTATCGATGCGGTTGTTGCCCGGGCGGTCGGGAATGGCCAGGGTGCGGTCGTCGACGATTCGCACGAAACCCGGCAGGTCGCCCCGGGGCGAGCCGTCCATGCCGTCTGGGCCGACGGTGCTCAGGATCACCAGCGGCGAGGCTCGCACCATGGCCTGGTAGTCCGGGTTGAGGAAGGGGATTTCCTTGCGTACGGCCCGCTCCAGGGGCTGGCCGTAGATCGCTTCCAGTTGTTCGAGGGTGGTCAGCATGGGGCTTCTCCCGGGGGCGTCAGAACATCAGGGCCAGGCGGCGTTCGTAACCGATGCGGCCCATATAGGCTTCGCCGCTGTCGACCCAACCGTGTTTCAGGTAGAGCGCGAACGCGGCTTCGTTGTCCGCGTCCACCGACAGCATCAGCCCCCTGATGTCGGGCCAGGCCTGGCGTGCGGCGGCGGGCAAGGCTTGCAGGCAGGCGTTGCCGTAGCCCTGGCCCTGGACTCGGCGATCGACCTGCAAGGCATGCAGGGTGGCGGTATCGGGGTCGGCCCAATGGGGCAGGAACGGCGGGCGCTTGAGCAGCAGGAAGGCCACCGGCGTTTCGCCTGCCAGCAGGGCGAAGCCCTTGATGCCGGGCTCGGGCGCCTTGAGCAGGGTGTGCAGCGCGGTGTAGATGTCGCCGGAAAAACTCTTCTGTCGCGGGTGCACTTCGAGCGCGTCGAGCAGCTGCAGTTGCGCGGCGTCGAGCTGTTCGTAGGGCACGAGTCGAGCGGTCGCTGGGGTATCCATATCCGAGTACTACTGGGCGAGTTGCAGAAGTGGCGATTCTAGCGATTTGTCCACGACGGCGGTTTTTTTTCCTGGCCTTGTCGATTCGCCCGGCGGCCAGACGACTAAGGGTGTCTTCAGGATTCGGCAGCGCCCTTCGGCACCGTCCTGAGCCTGTGTCACTCACCTCGCAAGGAGATCCGCCATGAACACGCAAGCCAGCGAAAACGAAATCCGCAGCCTGATCGACGCCTGGCGTCAGGCCGTGATGGCCAAGGACATCGAGCGCATCGTCAGCTATTACGCCGACGACATCACCGCCTTCGACGCCGTGGGCGCGTTGCAATTCAAGGGCAAGGAGGCCTATCGCGCGCACTGGAAAGCCTGCATGGAATTCTGCCCCGGCCCGGGCATCTTCGACTTCGAGCAACTGCAGATAGTCCCGGCCGGCGACAGCGCCTTCGCCCACTGGCTGGCCCACTGCGGCGGCACCGACGACAAGGGCGAATCCAAGGCCTGCTGGATGCGCGTGACCGCGGGTTACCAGCGCCTGGGCGGGCAGTGGAAGGTGGTGCACGAACACTGGTCGGCGCCGTTCGACATGCAGAGCGGCAGCGCGTTGTTCGACCTGCAACCCTGATCGTCGGGTTTTTCGCCAAAGCCTGGAACTGCGGCCATAGTTGATCAGCTCGATAAAGGAGAGCGCCATGAAATACCTATGCCTGGTCTACAGCGACGAACAGCTGTTGCACAGCCTGCCGGACAGCCCGAAGGACGCCGAATGCATGGCGTACGCCGAGTCGGTGCAGGGCAGTGGCCGGATGCTTGCCGCCGAGGCCCTGGAGTCGGTGCAGACCGCGACCACGGTGCGCATGCGCGGCGGCCGGCTGTCGATCACCGACGGCCCGTTCGCCGAAACCAAGGAGCAATTGGCCGGGTTCTACCTGATCGACGCCAAGGACCTCAACGATGCCATCCAGGTCGCCGGCCATATTCCGGCGGCCCGGGTCGGCAGCGTCGAGGTGCGCCCGGTGCGTGAACTGAACCCCTGACTCCGGCGTTGGCCGACGATGCTTGACGACCCCCTGAACAATAATCACAAGCAGGAGTTTCGCGATGACCGAACAAACCAAGGGCCGTGTGCCCGCCCCCTACGAGTTGTCCATCAGCCGCCTGATCGACGCGCCGCGCGGCAAGCTGTTCCGCGCCTGGACCGAACCTGCGTTGCTGGCGCAATGGTGGGGCCCCCACGGCATGACCACCCCGGAGTGTGAAATGGACCTGTGGGTGGGCGGCCAGTTTCGCACCCTGATGCGCGCGCCGGACGGTAGCGAATACCCGACCATGGGCGTGTTCCTGGAGATAGTCGCGCCGCGGCGGCTGGTGTTCACCGATGCCTTCCTGCCGGGCTGGATTCCGTCGGGCAAGGCGTTCATGAGCGCCGAGGTGACCTTCGACGACGTGCAGGGCAAGACCCTCTACACCGCGCGCGCCATGCATTGGAGCGAAGAGGACCGCCAGGCCCATGAAGCCATGGGGTTTCACGAGGGCTGGGGGCAAAGCCTGGATCGCCTGGAAAGCCTGGTGACCCAAGGCATGCCGGACTGATGCCGACGACGGCGCAGGACGGCGTCAAGGCGCTGGTGGAGACGGTCTACCGCAACGAGTCGCGGCGGATTCTGGCGACCCTGATTCGCCTGCTGGGGGATTTCGACCTCGCCGAAGAAGCCTTGCACGAGGCGTTCTTCGTCGCGGTCGAACGCTGGCAGCGCGACGGTGTACCGGACAACCCGCGGGCGTGGCTGGTGTCGGCCGGGCGTTTCAAGGCCATCGACGGTTTGCGTCGCCGGGCGCGCTTCGCCGCGTCCCAGGCGGCGCTGGTCAGCCAGCTCGAGGCACTGGAGCAGGTCGACTGGAGCGAGGACGACGTGGAAGACGACCGCCTGCGCCTGATTTTCACCTGCTGCCACCCGGCGCTGGCGGCGGACGCCCAGGTACCCCTGACCCTGCGCGAGATCTGCGACCTGAGCACCGAGGAAATCGCCCGAGCCTTTCTCTGCGCGCCAGCTACCATCGCCCAGCGCATCGTGCGCGCCAAGGCGAAGATCCGCGACGCGAAAATCCCCTATCAGGTGCCGTCCCTGGGCGAGCTGCCCGAGCGCCTGGACAGCGTATTGCGGGTGATCTACCTGGTCTTCAACGAAGGTTACTCGGCGTCGATGGGCGCCGAGCTGACCCGCCAGGACCTGACCCGCGAAGCGATGCGTCTCGGGCGCCTGTTGCTGGAGTTGCTGCCGGACCCGGAAGTGATGGGCTTGCTGGCCTTGATGCTGCTGCATGAGTCGCGGCGCCCGGCGCGGACCTCGGCCAGCGGCGAGTTGGTGCTGCTGGACGAGCAGGACCGCGGCTTGTGGGACGCCGGGTTGATTGCCGAGGGCTGCGCCCTGGTGGAACACGCCCTGGGTACCCGGCGTTTTGGCCCGTATTGCCTGCAAGCGGCGATCGCCGCGGTGCATGCCGAAGCGGCGACCCCCGGGGAAACCGACTGGCAACAGATCGTCGGCTTGTACGACGTGCTGCTGCGCGCCATGCCTTCGCCGGTGATCGAGCTGAACCGCGCGGCGGCCATCGCCCAGCGCGACGGCCCGCTGGCCGGGCTGGAGCGGGTCGAAGCGATCCTGGCCCGCGGCGAATTGCAGGATTATCACCTGGCCCATTCGGCGCGGGCCGAGTTCTGTCGACAGTTGGGCCGGCTGGAGCAGGCGCGCCAGGCTTATCAACGCGCCCTGGAACTGACCCGCCAAGAGCCCGAACGGCGCTTTATCGAAAAGCGCCTCCAGGCCCTCTGATTCCTCATCCTGAAAGCGGCGCCCGCTGCGCGGTCGTGCGCAGCCTGTGGCAGCGGCTACATCGTTCGGTGGCGGGCGTTATCGCGCGGTGTACCTCAATCCTATAGCCGCTGCCGCAGGCTGCGTACGGACGCGTAGCGTCCGCCGACGGTCATTCCAGCATCTGCCCCAACAGCCAGCTCCCCGCCGGGCCGGGCGGATGCAGGCGCGACCACAGGGCGTCGACCGCGACGTCGCGCGGCCAGCCGCGGGCATCGAGTTCCACCAGGCTGCCGGCGCCGAAGCGCTCCACCAGCCAGCGCGGCAAGGGCGCCCAGCCAAAACCGCCCTGGGCCATTTCCAGCAGCATCAGGTAACTCGGCGCCGACCATACCCGGCCTCGGGCGCGGCTTTCGTACGGGTTGACGATGGTCGCCAGACGCAGTTCGCGGTGCTGTTGCAGGCCCGCCTCATCGATATTTTTCAGCATCGCCAGTGGATGGTTGCGTGACACGAACAGGGCGATTTCCGTGCGCTCGTCCACGGTCGAGTGCTCCAGGTCTGCCGGGTAGTCGGGTTGCATCTCCGCAAAGGCGATCTGCGCCCGCCCGCGTTGCACCAGTTCGATCAGGTCGTCGCATTCGGCGATCAGGCATTCCAGTTCCAGGTCCGGATAGCGTTGCTCGAAGGCGCTCAGCGAGGTTTCGAAACGATCCGACTGATAGGTGTCGGACAGGGCCACCGTCAGCTTGGCTTCCACGCCCTGGGCCAATTGGCTGGCGGCCATTTCCAGGCGGCTGGTGGCGGCCAGGATGTCTTCGGCGCGGCGCAGCATGACGTGCCCCTGCGGAGTGAGCGTGGGCTTGCGACTGCTGCGGTCGAACAGTGGCAGGTCGAGGTCGATCTCCAGGCTCGCCACCGCCGCGCTGATGGTCGACTGGCTTTTGCCGAGCTTGCGCGCGGCCGCGGAAAACGAGCCCTGGGTGGCCGCCTGGACAAAGGCCAGCAGTACTTCGTGTGAGGCCATGAACTATCGCCTTGATCGATGGTTAATGATTATGAAGTATCGATCTGTAGGGTGATCATGGCAACCACATTCACTTGAGGAAGCCGGATCATGAGCAGCACCAAATCCTTGACCGAACGCGTTTGCCAGGCCGTGGGCTTCGAGCTGCTGGCATTCGCCCTGTGTACGCCACTGCTGGCCTGGATCATGGACAAACCCTTTGTCGACATGGGCATGGCGACCCTGGCGATCGGTCTGATCGCCCTGGCCTGGAACGTGGTCTTCAATGGCCTGTTCGACCGCCTGCTCAAACGCTTGGGCCTTGCGCACAACGGCTGGACCCGCGTGGTCCACGCGCTGCTGTTCGAGGGCGGCCTGGTGGCGGCGAGTGTGCCGCTGATCGCCTGGTGGCTGCAGGTCAGCCTGTTGCAGGCGTTGATCCTGGACATCGGCGTGTTGCTGTTTTTCCTGCCGTACACCTATGTCTACCACTGGGGCTACGACCTGGTTCGGGAGCGGTTGGTGCTGCGCCGCCCGCTCAACCGCGCCAGCTGAAAAGCGCCGGGCTCAATGCCCGGCGTGCAGGTGTTCGATGGCGTCCAGGTAGGCCTTTATTGCCCGCGGCACTTCTTGCAACAGCAGAATGCTCTTGAGCTGGCTATTCTCCAGAGCAGCCTGGAACAGGCCGATGGGCAGTCCGAGCAGCGCGGTCACGTAGGTTTCGCGCTGCTCGGCGCTGGCGCCGGGCAAGCGCAGGGCGAGCATCCGGGCGTAGGTGTCCTGGAGCCGCTCGCGCACTTGCGGGGCCTGGAGCTGGCCAGGAGCGAAGGCGGGGCTGATCATCTGCAACAGGTCGGGATGGGTCTCCAGGTATTCCATGATCGGCATGATCATCCGCTCGATCACCCCCTGGCTGCTCGACTCGATCCAGGTGGCCGGATCGATAGCCAGGAGGTTGGCGCTGATGTGCTCGATGGCGTCGATATGGCGCTGGCCCAGGGCGTCGAGCACGTTTTGCTTGTCGCTGAAGAAATGGTACAGCGAGCCGATCGAGGTGCCGGCCTCGCGTGCGAGGCCATGCATGGTCAGGCTGGCCACTCCCTGGCTGACCAGCAAACGCGCGCAGGCGTCGAGAATCGCCGTGACCCGCTGGTGGCCACGGGGTTGTTTCGGCGAACGCGGATTTTTAGCCGGGAGCATTTTTGAATCGTTCATGGTCGAAGTGGCGACAAGGGGCTTACATTATGGCGCAGCAGAGCGTTTGCAGTCCTGAGGTAAAACTAGACACATTCCTCTACTTTTGCAGAGAATATGCGCCATGGATCAGCGCCTACCGCTGCGTCACCTGACTCGAAAACCATGACACGTCCCCCTAATTGGATCATTTGCGAGCATTGCGACTCGCTTTACGAGTCCGTGCCGCTTGCCAAAGGCCAGACGGCGCAATGCTCGCGTTGCGGCGCCGTGCTGGAGCGGGCCCAGCACCTGAACGTGCAGCAGTTGTTCGCCCTGTCGATCACGGCGGCGCTGCTGTTCGTCTTCGCCAATGCCTTTCCCGTGATCGGTATCAGCCTCCAGGGCCTGAGCAACGAAGCCACCCTCTGGCAGTCGGTCGAGGCCCTGGCCCAGGGGCGCATCAGCCTGATCGCCGCGGTCAGCGGGCTGGCCATCATCCTCGCGCCGGGCCTGCAGATCGCCCTGCTGTGCTGGGTCCTGGGGTTTGCCAACGTCGGGCGCGCGGCGCCGGGTTTCAAGGCCTGCATGCGCGCCCTGGAGCACCTGCGCCCCTGGAGCATGCTGGAGGTGTGTCTGCTGGGCATCCTGGTGGCCATCGTCAAGCTGGCCGGCATGCTCGACGTGCACCCCGGCCTGGGGCTGTGGTCGCTGTCGATGTTGACGGTGCTGATCATCCTGATTTCCGGCAAGGGCATCCGCCGCCTCTGGGACGACCTGGAGGGCCGCTACTGATGAGCCGACCGCCCTATGCCCGCGACGTGGGCCTGATGCTGTGCCATACCTGCGGCCAGACCTGTACGCAGGACGTGCACTTCTGCCCGCGCTGCGACGCGGTGGTGCATGCGCGCAAACCCAATAGCCTGGCTCGCACCTGGGCCTTTCTCCTGGCCAGCCTGATTCTCTATATCCCGGCCAACGCGCTGCCGGTGATGTACACCCAGATCTTCGGCAGCGGCAGTGAAAACACTATTCTCAGCGGTGTGCTGGAGTTCTGGCAGCACGGCTCCTGGGATATCGCCCTGCTGATCTTCATCGCCAGCGTGGTGGTGCCGTGCATCAAGTTCTTCGTCCTGGGCATGTTGCTGGTCACCTGCCAGCGCCGCAGTCACTGGGCCATGCGCGAGCGCGCCAAGCTGTACCGTTTTATCGAGGTGATCGGCTACTGGTCGATGCTCGATGTGCTGGTGGTCGCCCTGGTGGCGGCGCTGGTGCAATTCCACGCCCTGAGCTCGATCGAGCCACGCATGGGCATCCTGTTCTTTGGTTTGGTCGTGGTCCTGACGATGTTCGCGGCCATGAGTTTCGATCCCCGGCTTATCTGGGACGTAGAGGTTGAAGATGTCTGATCATCCAGGTTCCAACGCTTCAAGCGCGCCGGTAACGCCGGGCATGCCCGCGGTCAGGACACGCCGGTTCAACGTTTCGCTGGTATGGATCGTGCCCATAGTCGCGGCCCTGGTCGGCCTGTCGATGCTGGTGCACAAGTCGCTGTCGGCCGGGCCCGAAATCTCCATCAGCTTCCTGACCGCCGAGGGCCTGGAAGCCAACAAGACCCAGGTCAAATACAAGAACGTGGTGATCGGCAAGGTCACGTCCATCGCCTTGAGCAAGAACCGCAGCAAGGTGGTGGCCAAGGTCGAGCTCGACCAGTCGGCGGAGTCCTTCACCGCCGCCGACTCGACGTTCTGGGTGGTGCGCCCGCGCATCGGCGCCGGCGGTGTGTCCGGGGTCGATACCCTGTTGTCGGGGGCCTTCATCGGCGCCGACGCTGGCCAGGATGAGAAGCGCAAGAAGAGTTTCGTCGGCCTGGAAACGCCGCCCGCGGTGACCTATGGGCAAAAGGGCAAGCGCTTTACCCTGCGTACCGACGACCTGGGCTCGCTGGACGTCGGCTCGCCGGTCTATTACCGGCGCATCGAGGTCGGCCAGGTGATTTCCTACAAGCTGTCGGAAGACGGCAAGGGCGTGGATGTACGAATCTTCGTCAACGCCCCCAACGACAAGTTCGTCACCACCGACTCGCGCTTCTGGAACGCCAGCGGCGTGGACGTGACCCTGGGCGCCAACGGCCTGAAGGTCAACACCGAATCCATGTCGTCGATCCTCGCCGGCGGCGTCGCCTTCGTCGAGCCCAAGTACAGCCCCAACGCCAAGCCGGCCGACGAGAACGCCGGTTACCAGCTGTTCGCCGACCAGGACACCGCGCTGGCGCCGCCCGACGGCGACCCGTACTACATGCGCATGCGTTTCGACCAGACCCTGCGCGGGCTGGCGCTCAATGCCCCGGTGGAGTTCCTCGGCGTGAACTTCGGCAAGGTGGTGTCGATGGACCTGGATTACGACGCGCAGAAAAAAACCTTCTCCACCGTGGTCGGGGTGGTGATCTACCCGGCGCGGCTGGGCAAGGTGCACGAACAGTTGGAGAAGATCAGCGGTGCCGACGAAAGCCGCGCCGGCTACCTGATCGGCGGCTTCGTCCAGCGCGGCTTGCGGGCCCAGGCACGCAGCGGCAACCTGCTGACCGGCCAGCTGTATATCTCCATGGATTTCATCCCCAACGCCAAGCCTGTGGCTTTCGACCCGACCACCCGGCCGCTGGAGATTCCCACCGTGCCGGGCGGCCTCGACAAGTTGCAGGAGCAGTTGCAACGGGTCGTGGAGAAGATCAGCAAGTTGCCGATCGATGCCATCGCCAACAACCTCAACGGCAGCCTGAGCGAAATGCAGAAAACCTTGCAGAATGTCAACGGCAAGGTCCTGCCGGAGATGCGCGACACCCTGGAACAGACCAAGAAAACCCTGGTCACGGCCAACGACAGCTTCTCCGAGGATTCGCCGCAGCGCCTGCAACTGGGCCAGGCGATGGACGAAGTGCAGCGCACCGCACGTTCGGTGCGGGTGCTCACCGATTTCCTCGGCCGGCATCCCGAAGCGTTGATCCGTGGACGGCTCAAGGACAACCAGCCGGACGCCTACAAATCCTCGACCTCGTCTTCTCGTGAGCCTGAATCGGAAGTCCAGCCATGAAAAAAACTCTAGCCTTGCTGATCGCGTCCCTGGGCCTGGCGGCCTGCAGTTCGGCGCCGACCCATTACTACACGCTGCTGCCGCCGGCACCCGAGCCGGCGCCGCCGGCGGTCGTGGCCGCGGGCCTGCAGTTCGAGATGGCCGCGGTACGGATTCCGGTGCAGGTCGACCAGCCGCAATTGGTCGTGCGCCAGGACAGCGGCACCCTGGCGATCCTGGAAACCGCGCGCTGGAGCGCGCCGCTAGTGGATGAGTTCCACGACGCCCTGGCCAGCCAGCTGGAGCAGCAGTTAGGCACGCGCAACCTCGAAGGCCTGCCCAAGGCGGCGGGGCAGCCGGTGCTGTCGTTGCAGACCGATGTGCGCCGCTTCGAATCGGTGCCGGGGCGCTATGCGCTGATCGACGTGGTGTGGAACCTGCGCTTGCGCGGCGACGGCGTCGAGCGCCGCAGCCTGACGTGCAGCAGTCGGATCAGCCAGCCGGCCAGCGTCGAGCTGTCGAGCCTGGTCCAGGCCCATCAGCGGGCCATCGACGAACTCGCCAAGCGTATCGCCGGCACGGCCCGCCATTGGGTACGCAACCCCGCCAGCGGTTGCTCCTGATCGCACTGCGATCCCTGTAGCCGCTGCCGCAGGCTGCGTACGACCGCGCAGCGGGCGCCGCTCTTGGGATCGCCGGAGGTCATACGGACCTTGCGCAGCCTTCGGCAGCGGCTACAAGGTCAGCGTCTTGCCGACAGCTGTTGCGGCGCCAGGAAGGCATCGTGGAAGTAATCGCGGAACGCCTGCATCGCCGGGGTGAACGCGCGTTCGCGGTGCCAGGCCAGGCCGACGCTCATGGCCGTCACCGGGTCGCTCACGGTCAGGGTTTCGATGCGCTTGCCCTCCAGCGACCAGGGGCGGTGTACCAGGTCCGAGAGGATCGCCACGCCGCTGCCGTTGGCCACCATGCTGCGCACCGCTTCCACCGAACTGGTCCGCACCCGCACCCGGGGCGTCTGCCGGGCATTTTCCCAATACCGCATGGCGCTCTGTTCGGCTTCGTCGACGGTCAGCAGGATGTAGGGTTCCTGGGCCACGTCGGCGAGGCTGACGGTGGCGCGCTCGCACAGCGGGTGATGGCTGGGCAGCCATAGCCGGCGTTCGGAGTTGAACAGGGTTTCGGAGACGATGTCCGGGTGGGTGAGGTTGGCGGTCAGCACCACGGCCATGTCGAAACGGCCTTCGAGCAGGCCCTGTTCGATGGCCTGGCGTTCTTGTTCGTGGACCTCGATGGTCACGTCCGGGTGCCAGTGTTCCAGGCGTTGCAGGTGGTGCGGCAGGAAGTAGCCGATCACCGTGTAGCTGGCCGCCAGGTGCAGCACGCCGCTGGCGCGGTAGTCCGGCAGCGGGCTGTTCAGGGCGTCGTCGACGCTGCGCAGGATCACGTAGGCGCGGTTGAGGAAATGCCGCCCGGCGTCGGTCAGGTTCATGCCCTGGGCCGAGCGCAGGAACAGCTGCACGCCGAGCATCGCCTCCAGTTCCTTGATCGCCGTGGTCACCGCCGATTGGGAGATGTTCAGGTGGATCGCCGCCTGGGAAATCTGTCCGATCTCGGCGGTGGCGACGAAGTAGCGGACCTGGCGCAGGGTGAGGGACATCGCGAATTCCTGGTAATGAAGCACTAAACCTGTAGCCGCTGCCGAAGGCTGCGCAAGGTCCGCAGGACCTTCTGCGATCTCAAGAGCGGCGCCCGCTGCGCGGTCGTGCGCAGCCTGCGGCAGCGGCTACGGGACTATTATCTGTTTTTCAGAAGATGGTCTATCTGATAATAGATCTTCCCAAGGGGTCAAGGGCCGCCGTAATTTCCACTGCACGAAGTCACGAGACGTTGGAGCAACAGTGATGCAGGCAGTGGATTTCAATTCGGACATGGGCGAAAGCTTCGGCCCCTGGACTATCGGCGACGGCGTCGACAACGAGCTGATGGCGTTCATCAGTTCGGCCAACGTCGCCACCGGCTTTCACGCCGGCGACCCCGGCACCATGCGCCGCACCGTCGAACAGGCCAAGCGCCTGGGCGTGGCCGTCGGCGCCCATCCAGGGTTCCGTGACCTGGTGGGGTTTGGCCGCCGGCATATCAATGCCCCGGCCCAGGAACTGGTGGACGACATGCTCTATCAGCTCGGCGCGCTGCGCGAACTGGCGCGGGTGCAGGGTGTGGCGTTGCAACACATCAAGCCCCACGGCGCGCTCTACATGCACCTGGCGCGGGACGAAGAAGCCGCCCGGCTGCTGGTGGAAAACCTGCGCAAGCTGGAGCCTGAGCTGCTGTTGTATTGCATGCCCGGTTCGGTGATCTGGCAGGTGGCCAGGGAGCTGGGCCAGCCGGTGGTGCGCGAGTTCTACGCCGACCGCGAATACGACCTGAGCGGTTCCATCGTCTTTACCCGCAACGTCCGGGCCCTCGACCCAGCCACGGTCGCCGCCCGCGTGGTACGGGCCTGCCAGCAAGGCGTGGTGCGCACGGTGGAGGGCGAGGACCTGAAGATCGAGTTCGACTCCATCTGCCTGCACAGCGACACCCCCGGGGCCCTGGACCTGGTGGAAGCCACCCGCGCCGCCCTGGATCGGGCCGGGATCGAGGTGCGCCCGCCGCGTTGAAGCGAGCCGCGATACCGGGCGCACAGACGCCGGGGTTCGCCCAACTTTTTTTGCCTGCCTTTCTACAACTATTCCAAGAGGAACAGACATGGCCGAACACTCCGTTATCAGCCCCTTGCCGGGCACGTTCTATCGCAAGGCCACGCCCGAGTCGGCGCCCTTCGTCGAGGTTGGCGAGCGCGTTGACGCCGACACCGTCATCGGCCTGATCGAGGTCATGAAGCAGTTTTCCGAACTGACCGCCGGGACGGCCGGTCGCGTCACGGCCTTCGCGGTACAAGACGGCGACCCGCTGGAGCCGGGTCAGGTCGTTGCCACGCTCGACGACCAGTGAGGGCCGACCCATGACTCGATCCATCCATAAACTGCTGGTTGCCAACCGCGGCGAAATCGCCGTGCGCATCATCCGCGCGGCCAAGGCGCTGGGCATCCCCACGGTGGCCGCGTGCAGCGAAGCGGACGTCGACTCCATGGCCGCGCGCCTGGCCGACGAAGTGCAGGTGTTGGGGCCGGCCCGCGCCGACCAGAGTTACCTGAACGTGCAGGCCCTGCTCGGCGCCTTGCAGGCCAGCGGCGCCAATGCGGTGCACCCCGGCTACGGCTTTCTTTCGGAGAACGCCGAGTTCGCCGAAGCGGTCGCGGCGGCGGGGGCGATCTTCGTCGGCCCGAGCCCGGAGACGATCCGGCGCATGGGCGACAAGGCCGAAGCCCGACGCACCGCCCAGGCCGCCGGGGTGCCGGTGGTACCGGGTTCGCCGGGTGAGCTGTTCGAGCTTGAGGCGGCGCTGCAAGCGGCGGCGGCCGTGGGCTATCCGCTGCTGATCAAGGCCTCGGCCGGTGGCGGCGGACGCGGGATTCGCCTGGCGGAAAATGCCGCGCAACTGGCCGAGGAATTTCCCCGGGCCCAGCGCGAGGCGCAGGCCGCCTTCGGCAACGGCGCGTTGTACCTGGAACGCTTTATCGGCAAGGCCCGGCATATCGAGGTGCAGGTCCTGGGCGACGGCGTGCGCGCGGTGCACCTGTTCGAGCGCGAATGTTCGCTGCAACGGCGGCGGCAGAAGATCTTCGAGGAGGCGCCGTCGCCGGTGCTCAACGGCCTGCAGCGGGAAACCCTGTGTGCCAGCGCGGTACGCCTGAGCGAAGCCCTCGGCTACAAGGGCGCCGGCACCCTGGAGTACCTGTACGACGAGACCAGCGGCGAATTCTTTTTCATCGAGATGAACACGCGGATCCAGGTCGAGCACCCGGTCAGCGAGTGGGTGACCGGGATCGATCTGGTCCAGGCCCAGCTGCGCATTGCCGGCGGCGAGCCGCTGGGCTTGCGGCAGAGCGATATCCGTCTCAATGGCGCGGCCTTGCAGATGCGCATCAACGCCGAAGACCCGGCGCGGGATTTCTTCCCCAGCCCCGGCGTGGTGCAAGAATTGCTCTGGCCGCAGGAGGAGGGGGTGCGGGTCGACAGCCATCTGTACCCCGGCTACCGCGTGCCGCCGTACTATGACTCGCTGCTGGCCAAACTGATCGTTCACGGCCGCGACCGTGGCGAGGCCCTGGCCCGGGCGCGGGTTGCCCTGGAACACAGCACCCTGACCGGCATGGCCAATACCCTGGGCCTGCACCGAGAGCTGCTCGCCGAACCCTGGCTGCATCATGCCGATTTCCATACCGGCACCCTGGAAACCTGGTTGGCCGCGCGCCGTATGGGAGGTGCCGCATGAATGCCGCGATCCGCTACAGCTTCGGCGCCGACGAGCACCTGTTCGCCGAGGTCAGCGACAGCATGTCCCTGGAAGCCTTCTTCAAGGGCATGGCGGTGACCCGCGCGGTAGAACGCCTGGAACTCGACGGGGTGCTCGACGTGTGCCTGGCCAACGCCTCGTTCCAGATCCGTTTCGACCCCGACCGCATTGCTCCCCAGGCGCTGCTCGACGCCGTGCGCGGCGCCGAGGCCGAGGCGGTGGCCGAGCGTACGCTGCACACCCGGATCATCGAGATCCCGGTGCTGTACAACGACCCCTGGACCCATGAAACCCTGATGCGTTTTCGCGACCGCCACCAGGACCCGAGCGCCACGGACCTGGAGTACGCGGCGCGGATCAACGGCCTGGCGGATGTCGAGGCGTTTATCGCCGCCCACAGTGGCGCGCCCTGGTTCGTGTCGATGGTGGGCTTCGTCGCCGGCTTGCCGTTCATGTTCCAGATGGTCGAGCGCGAGCGTCAGTTGCAGGTGCCCAAGTACCTGCGACCGCGCACCGATACGCCGAAGCTGACCCTCGGCCACGGCGGCTGCTTCGGCTGCATCTACTCGGTGCGTGGCGCCGGCGGCTACCAGATGTTCGGCGTCACCCCGGCGCCGATCTACGACCCGCAGCAGCAACTGGCCTACCTCAAGCAGCACATGGTGTTCTTCCGCCCGGGCGACATCGTGCAGTTCAAGCCCATCGACCGTGAGGCTTACGACCATGCGGTGGCCGAGGTCGAGGCCGGGCGCTTCGACCTGCGTATCCGCGAGGTGGAGTTTTCCCTGGATGCGTTTCTCGCCGACCCGGTCGGCTACCCCACGTCGTTGCAGGAGGTGCTGGCATGATCAAGGTCATCAAACCTGGCCTGGCCACCTCGGTGCAGGACCTGGGCCGCGAAGGTTATTACCACCTGGGCATCCCGCCGTCCGGGGCCCTGGACCAGTACGCCCTGAGCGCCGCCAACCAACTGGTGGGCAACCCCGCCGGCGCGGCGGCGCTGGAGTGCACGCTGCTCGGCCCGGAGCTCGAATTTGCCAGCGATGCGCTGGTAGCGGTGTGCGGCGCGCACATGACGCCCAAGGTCGATGGCGTGGACATGCACCTGGACACCGCCTTTGCGGTCAAGGCCGGGCAAGTGTTGCGCTTCGACTTTCCCAGGGCCGGCGCCCGCGCTTACCTGGCGGTGGCCGGCGGCATCGATGTGCCGCTGGTGCTGGGCAGCCGCTCGACCTACGCCCTGGGCGGCCTCGGCGGTTTCCAGGGCCGGCGGCTGGCGGCGGGGGATGAGTTGCCGGTGGGCGTCGCCAGCGGCAAGGGCCGGCCGGGGGCCAGCCTGCCCATGGCCCTGCGCCAAGCGCTGGGCGGCGAGATCAGCCTGCGGGTGGTCCCGGGTTTGTACTACGAGCGCCTGACCGACGCGGCCAAGGCCAGCTTCTTCGCCGAGCCCTGGACCGTGGGCTCGGAGGCTGACCGCATCGGCTATCGCTTCAAGGGTGGCAGCGCCCTGGGCTTCCAGCCGCGGGAGCAACCGTTCGGCGCCGGTTCCGATCCGTCGAACATCGTCGACAGCTGTTACCCCATCGGTTCGATCCAGGTGCCGGCCGGGCTCGAGCCCATCGTCCTGCACCGCGATGCGGTGTCCGGCGGCGGCTACGCGATGATCGGCACGGTGATCAGCGCCGACCTCGACCTGATCGGCCAGATGCAACCCAACCAGAAGGCGCGCTTCGTCGCGGTGACCCTGGAAGAAGCGCTGGAGGCTCGGCGCTCCTACAAGAAAAAGCTCGGCTGCCTGAGCAAGCTGTTCCCTTCCTGATTCTGCCCGCCGCTCGGCGCGGGTCATGCCAAGAGGTTTGTCGCCACCGCATTCCGGTGCGGTGGCGGCTGCCCGCGCCACAACCTTCGACTGGTTCTGGAGTTCACGTCTATGGCTGCTTTATCGCAAGCGAATCAAACCGGGCAGGACCCTGCCCATCTGCCTGTCGCCGCGGCTGCGCGGATGGGCAAGCTGTCGCTGACCATGGCCTGGTGGGCCGTGTGCAGCGCCATGTTCTACATCGTGGTCGGCGCGTCGCTGGCACTGTCCTACGGTACCCGCAACGCCCTGATCGGCATGCTGCTGTCGGTGTTCTGCTATGGCCTGGTCAATAGCGTGCTCAGCCGTTTCGCCATGCGCAGCGGCTGGTCGGTGGCGCTGTTTTCGCGGTTGCTGTTCGGCAGCAGCGGCGCCTGCCTGGCGACGTTGATCTTCTTTTCCACGGCGATCTACTACGCGGTATTCGAGGGCTCGGTGATCGCCGTGGCGCTCAACCACCTGTACCCGCAACTGGTGTATCCACTGGCCGCGCTGCTGGTGGTGCTGTACAGCGTGCCGCTGATCCTGGGCAGCGTGCAGCACTGGCTGGACAAGCTCAACGGCGTGCTGTTGCCGGTGTACCTGGGCGGTTTGCTGCTGGCGGTGGGGCTGTCGATCGCGCGTTACGGCTACCAGCCGCAATGGCTGGATTTCGGCCCGGCGACCCCGACGGCTTCGGGCTGGTGGGACTGCTTCGTGGCGTACATGGGGGTGTGGATCCTGATGCTGTTCACCTTCGACTACGCGCGCTTCGGCAAACCCGAGGACGCCGCCTACCACGGCCGCTGGAACTTCGGCATGCCGTTCTACGCGGTGACCTTCCTGCTCAACGGCGCCGCGGGCATCTACCTGGTCAGCAGCATTCCCCACGAAGGCGCGCTCAACGAGGTGTCGGTGGTGATGGCGATCCTGCAGTTGATGGGACTCTGGGGGTTGTTGTTCGTCTGGGCCACGCAGACCCGGATCAACACCGCCAACTACTACCTGGCGACCCTGAACATGCAGGCGTTCTTCGGTCGTTTCGGCGTGCGCGGTTCCTACCTGATGTGGGCCGTGGTGGTGGGGATCATTGTCTACGGGTTGATGCTCGCGGACGTGTTCGCCTACCTGCTCAAGGCGCTGGCCTACCAGGGTATTTTCGTCGTCGCCTGGGTCGGCGTGGCGCTGGCGCAGATCCTGTTCGGGCGTAATGAGGCGGCAGCCATCGAGCGCGTCGCGGCGTTCAACGCGGCGGGGCTGAGTGCCTGGTTCGGCGGCACGGCGCTGGGCCTGGTGCTGATGTGGGCGGGCGGCGGGCTGGCGAGTTTTTCCGCGCCGCTGACCGGGGTGCTGGCGTTCGTGTTGCAGTGGGGGCTTTCCAGTCGGCGCAGGCTTCCCGATCCTGCGCCGACCCTGTAGCCGCTGCCGAAGGCTGCGCAAGGTCCGCAGGACCTCCGGCGATCCCGAGAACGACGCCCGCTGCGCGGTCGTGCGGAAGAAACAGCTACAGGGGGCGAAGTTTGTGTAGGAGCGAAGCTTGCTCGCGATCCGCGCAGCGGCCTGAAATACGCGTTGTCCGATCGAACGCTATCGCGAGCAAGCTTCGTTCCTACAGGGCTGCACTCAGAACAGTTGGGTGAACAGCCAATACAGGCTGCCGGACAGCAGGATCGCCGCCGGCAGGGTGAGCACCCAGGCCATCAACAGGTTGCGGATGGTCTGCATCTGCAGGCCGCCGCCGTTGGCGACCATGGTCCCGGCCACGCCCGAGGACAGCACGTGAGTGGTAGAGACCGGCAGGCCGAACATGTCGGCGGCGCCGATGGTCAGCATGGCCACGGTTTCCGCCGAGGCGCCCTGGGCGTAAGTCAGGTGGGTCTTGCCGATCTTCTCGCCGACGGTGACCACGATGCGCTTCCAGCCGACCATGGTGCCCAGGCCCAGGGCGATGGCCACGGCGATCTTCACCCACAGCGGAATGAAGCGCGTGGCGTTGTCGATCTGCTGCTTGAACAGTTGCAGCTTGCCGCTGGTATCGGCGTCGAAGTTGCCGACCTTGTTCTTGTCCATCAGGCGAATGGTCTCGCTGCTCAGGTACATGTCGTTGCGCACGTTGCCCATGGCTTCGGCCGGCACCTTGGCCAGCGAACCGTAGCCCTTCACTTCATCGCCGATATGCCCGGTCAGGGCCGCCAGGGCCGGCACCAGCTGCGGCGTGTCTTGCTTGCTGCGCACGTACTCGGACAGCACCGCGCGCGGGTCGGCCGGGGCCGGCTGCGGGGCGCTCTTCACCAGCGCCTGCTGGGTGACTTCGGCCACCGCGGCGAATTGCAGGGCCTGGTCGGCCGGCATGGTGCGGTTCAGGGCATAGGCCATGGGCAGGGTGCCGACCAGGATCAGCATAATCAGGCCCATGCCTTTCTGGCCGTCGTTGGAACCGTGGGCGAAGGACACGCCAGTGCAGGTGACGATCAGCATGCCGCGAATCCACCACGGCGGCGGGGTGTTGCCCTTGGGCGCCTTGTACAGCGCGCGGTTCTTCACGAACAGGCGCAGGGCCAACAGCAGCAGGGCGGCGAAGGCGAAACCGATCAGCGGCGAGAACAGCAGGGCGTAGCCGACTTTGGTGGCCTGGCTCCAGTCCACGCCGCTGGTGCCGTCGCGGCCGTGCATCAGGGCGTTGGCCACGCCGACGCCGATGATCGAGCCGATCAGGGTGTGCGACGACGAGGCCGGCAGGCCCAGCCACCAGGTGCCGAGGTTCCACAGGATGGCGGCGATCAGCAGGGCAAAGATCATGGCGAAGCCGGCCGAGGAACCGACTTGCAGGATCAGCTCCACCGGCAGCAGGGCGATGATGCCGAAGGCCACCGCGCCGCTGGACAACAGCACACCGAGGAAGTTGAAGAAACCCGACCAGACCACGGCGAAATGCGGCGGCAGCGAGTGGGTGTAGATCACTGTTGCCACGGCGTTGGCGGTGTCGTGGAAACCGTTGACGAACTCGAAGCCCAGGGCGATCAGCAGCGCCACGCCGAGCAGCAGGAACGGGGTCCAGGTGGTGACCACGGTGCCCAGTTCGTGCATATCGTGCATCAGGCTGTAGGCGGTGAACAGCAGGCCCATGGCGAGGATCGCGAAGAACACCACGAGGGTGAAGGGGCTGTTTTTCTTATCCAGCTGCGGTCTGGTTTCGGCGGCGGGCGAAGGGGAGGCTGAGGCGGTCAGGGAAGGGGTGGCCATTGCCGGACAATCCTGTGGGGGGAGGAGTGTCGCCCATGATCGTTGCCAAATGTTACAGAGAGACTGCGTCAGGTCAGTGTTTGGGCGATTGACGGCACCATCGATCCGAAATCCCCTTCGCCTTTCCCTGTAGCCGCTGCCGCAGGCTGCGCAAGGTCCGCAGGACCTCTTGCGACCCTGAGAGCGGCGCCCGCTACGCGGTCGTGCGCAGCCTGCGGCAGCGGCTACAGGGATTGAGATCTGCCACGCGATGGCGCTCTACACCGATGTAGTAGCCGCTGCCGAAGGCTGCGCAAGATCCGCAGGACCTCTGCGATCCCGAGAGCGGCGCCCCTCTGCGCAGTCATGTGGAAGCGGTCACAGGGCGCTCCTACATATCCTGGCGCTTGCGAAAGGCCCAGCGGCCGGCGATGACGGTGAAGGTGGCGACCAGCGCGACGAGGATCCAGAAGCCTTCCGGATCGGCGGAGAAAGGGATGCCGCCGACGTTCATGCCGAAGAAGCCGGCGATGATGTTGATCGGCAGCGCCAGCACCGTGACCACGGTCAGGGTGAACAGGGTGCGGTTGGCTTGCTCGTTGATATTGGCGGCGATTTCTTCCTGCAGCAGCTTGATCCGCTCGCCGAGGGCGGTGAGGTCGTTGATGATCAGGGCGAACTCCTCGGTGGACTTGCGCAGCTCCTTGACGTCCTCCTTCTGCAACCATTGCGGCGGCCGGTTGAGCAGCCGCAGCAGCGAGCCCGGCTCCAGTGCCAGCAGGCGTTGCAGGCGCACCAGCACGCGGCGCATGGCTCCCAGTTCCGCGCGGTTGGTGGAGATCCGCGCGGCCAGCAACTGGTCTTCGATCTGGTCGACGTTGAGGCTGGTCTTGCGCACGATCTGGGTCAGTACTTCGCCCTGGTCGCGCAGCAGGTGCACCAGCAGTTCCAGGGGCGAGCGAAAGCGTTCGCCGGCCTTGACCGAGGAGCGCAGCTTGTCCACCGAGTGCAGCGGTTGCAGGCGCGCGCTGACGATCAGCCGGCTGCGCACGCAGACCCACAGGGTGGAGATGTCCGAGGAGGCCATGCTGGCGAAGTTGAACACCACGTCGTTGACCACCGCCAACAGGGCCGAGTCCACATGTTCGATGCGGGTCGAGCGCGAGCCTTCGTGCAGCGCCTCGAAGAACTCCTCCGGCAGCCCCAGGTGGGTCTGCATCCAGCGTTCGCAAGCGGCATGCGCCAGGTTCAGGTGCAGCCAGAGAAACTCGTCGCTATCGTCCGCCTGTCGCAGGGCTTGCAGGGCCTTGGCCGAGTCCAGTTCACGACCCCGTTCGCCGGGGCGAAAGGCAAAGCCGTAGAGCAGGCCGAACAGGTCGGAATCGCGATGGGCATGGTCGAGGCTGTGGTTCATGGACGCTCGCTGGAGGGAAGGCGCCTGCAAGCGGTTTCGCAGGTTCACTTGAGCCCGATCATCGCAAGGCCGCATGACGATTTTGTGACAGTTTGAAGTGCCCTGTCCGGCGTTCCAACCGGCTGTCGGAGGCCCTAAAGAAAGCTTCTTGCAGGCCGATCACGCATACAGCAATTGTGCGATCGGCTGGCCCCGGCGCGCCTGACAGGGATGTTCGGATGTTTACCCATGCCCGCCTCGGGCGTGCTCTATCCCTGTTGAGAGATCTCATTCGATGTCCTTGCAAAAATCCCTGAGAGCGCAAGTTCTGGCCCTGTTGAGCGGCAGCCTGTTGGCGATGCTGTTGATCGCGCTGGCGTGTTTTCACTTCCTGTCCAATGGCGTGCAAGGTTATCGCGAGTTGATCGAGGGGCCGCTGCGCACCTCGCAGTTGATCGATGAAGCCAACCTGCAA
Organism: Pseudomonas chlororaphis; assembly: GCF_001921865.1. Classification (GTDB taxonomy): domain Bacteria; phylum Pseudomonadota; class Gammaproteobacteria; order Pseudomonadales; family Pseudomonadaceae; genus Aquipseudomonas; species Aquipseudomonas chlororaphis_D. The sequence continues at coordinate 415,132 of NZ_MSCT01000019.1, read as the reverse complement.
TTCAAGGTCCAGGTCCAGGAATGGAAAAACGTCCTGTTGCGCGGCAAGCAGAGCGCCGACCTGAACAAATACTGGCAGCAGTTCGAGGACCGCCAGCGCGATGTGCAGGGCATTCTTGGCCAACTGGCGACCGAGCCCGGCATCGACGCGGCGCTCAGGAGCCGGATCGAACGCCTGCGTGAAGAACACCGCCTGCTGGGCGGCGCCTACCAGAAAGGTCGCGATGCCTTTGTCGCCGCCGCTGCCGACCCGACGGCCGGCGATGCCGCGGTCAAGGGCGTGGACCGTGCCACCAGCGAGCAGATGAGCGAACTGGTGAACGAGTTGCGCAAACAGGGCAGCGAGCAGTCCCAAACCATCAGTGCCGGGGCGCAGCGCACGGTCTGGATCGGCCTTCTGGTGATGCTGGCCTCGGGGCTGCTGATCGGGTTGTTGAGCCTGTGGCTGGTCAACCGCAGCCTGGTGGAGCCGATCCGCCAGTTGATCGACTATGTGGCGCAACTCAGCCGCGGGCGGATTGCCCAGCGCGTGGCCAGTACGCGCCAGGACGAGTTGGGCAAGCTGGCGGTCGCCGCCAATACCCTGCGCGACTTTCTCGCCGAAACCTTCAGCCGCCTGCAGCGCAGCGCGTCCGACCTGGACAGCGCCAGCGGCGAGCTGAATGCCATTGCCACCCTGATGTCCCAGGGCACCAACGAGCAGTTCAACCGCACCGACCAGGTGGCCACGGCGATGAACGAAATGTCCGCCACCGCCCAGGAAGTGGCGCGCCATGCGGCGGACGCGGCGCGGGCTGCCGATGATGCCGACCAGTCGGCCCAGCAGGGCGAGCAGGTGATGCAGGGCACCATCCATACCATCACCCAGATGCGCGGCGAGATCGCCAATACGGCCGAGGTGATCCGCCGCCTGGAAACCGACAGCGGGCGCATCGGCAAGGTGCTGGAAGTGATCCGCGGGATCGCCGAGCAGACCAACCTGCTGGCGCTCAACGCCGCCATCGAGGCCGCGCGGGCCGGCGAGGCGGGACGCGGTTTCGCCGTGGTCGCCGACGAGGTGCGCAGCCTGGCGCAACGCACCGCGGCGTCGATCATCGAGATCAACCAGATCATCCAGAGCGTGCAGACCGGCGCGCTGGACGCCGCCCACGCGATCGAGAGCGGCCAGGCGCGCAGCGACGCCAGCGTCGAGCAGGTGACCCAGGCCGGGGCGATGCTGGAGCGGATCACCGAGGCGGTCGAGGCCATCCGCGATATGAACCGGCAGATCGCCACGGCGGCGGAAGAGCAGACCTCGGTTGCCGAGGACATCTCGCGCAACCTGACCGAGATCACCACCATCGCCAGCACCAACCTGGATAACGTGCAGCGCACCCAGAGCGCCAGCCACAACCTGCACGACCTGTCGGGCCAGTTGAACGAGGTGACGGCACGCCTAAGTGCCTGATGCGTTGGGCAATGAAAAAGCCGCGGGGCCTGTGGGCCGCGCGGCTTTTTTTGTAGCGGGGAAAATTACTGGTCTTGCTTGTTGCTCAGCACCTTGCCGGTCTTGGCATCCAGGTCGACGTCCCATTCCACGCCCTTGGCGTCGCGCAGTTCCACCTGGTAGACGTAGCCGCCGGCGGCGGTCTGCTCCAGCTCGGTGTCGGTGATGTTGGCGGCGGTGGTGCCCGGGTGTACGGCCAGCGCGGCCTGGTTGAGTTTTTCCAGGTCCATGATGGTGCCGGACTTGAGCAGGCCCGGGATCAGGTCCGGGCGTACGTCGGCCTGGGCCAGGCCGGCGGTCAGGGTCAGGGCGGTGGCGGCGAACAGGGCAGTCAGAGTTTTCATGGTGTCTTTCCTTGGGGTGATTCGTTGAAGTGGGTTCAGATTAGCCGGTGCAACTTAATTCACCCTTAATTCAGCGCACGCTTTGCGCCGTTTGTTCAATTGCGTTGGCCCTCGGGTATTTCAAACTGTGCTCTCGAACAGGAGAGGCAGTGATGAAACGCATGATCAAAGGTGTGTACGGCCCCGGCTTTTTTCTCGGTTTCATCGGCACGGGTGTGTGGGTCATGGGCTCGCCGGGGCTGGCCCCGGGCGGGTTGCTGCTGGTGTTCACCGTGGCGTTGGGGGTGTCCTTTCTCGCGGAGTGGTGGTTGCCCTACGAGGTGGACTGGAACCGTCCACGGCAGGATCGCTTGCGCGACGTGCTGCACGCACTGGTCAACGAAAGCCTGAACGCCCTGGGGCTGCTGCTGTTGCCGGGGCTGGTGAGCCTGCTGGCGTTCGATGGCTTGTGGCCGCGCGGCTGGTCGTTGTGGGCGCAGTTGGCGCTGGCGATTGTCATCGCCGACTGTGGCCTGACCCTGGCGCATTACTTCAGCCACCGCTTGCCCTGGCTGTGGCGCTTGCACGCGGTGCATCACAGCGTGGAGCGCTTGTACGGTTTCAACGGCTTGATGAAGCACCCGCTGCATCAATTGTTGGAAGCCAGCGCCGGGCTGTTGCCGCTGGTGTTTTTGGGCATCCCGTTGCCGGTGGCGCAGTTGCTGGCGTTCGCCATCGCTATCCAGCTGCTGTTGCAGCATTCCAATGTCGACCTGCGGCCCGGTCCCCTGGGCTGGGTGTTCGCCTGGGCGCCGATGCATCGTTTTCACCACATGAAGTACGGCACCGCCGGCAATGTGAATTTCGGCCTGTTCTTGAATGTCTGGGACTGGCTGCTCGGCACGGTGTTCTACTCCTCGGCCTACCCGATCCGCCAGGGCGACCTGGGCATCGGCAGCCAGCCGGATTATCCGCAGTCCTACGGGCGACAGTTGCTGGCTCCTTTCAGCAGGCAAGCCGTTCAGGAGGAACCGCCGGTGCCCTTGCCGTTGCGCCGTTGAGTCAGTCCAGCAGGTGCAGTTCGATGCGTTGCAGGGCTTGGCGCGCCGTGACGCCGAACAGGGATTTCAGGGTTCGGGAGAAGTGCGCGGAATCGGCGAAGCCAGCACCGTGGGCCGCCTCGGTGACCGCCTGGCCCGCCAGCACCAGGCCCATCGCCAGGCGCAGGCGCCGCCACAGCACCAGGCGCCGCACCGGCAACCCGAGCTGGCCGCTGAACAGCCGTTCCAGCTGGCTCAGGGACAGGTGCGCGTGGGCTGCCAGGGCACTGGCCGAGACCTTGCCGGTCAGTTGCCGGTCGAGGGCGGCGAGGGCCTTTTCCACGCGTCGATCCTGCAAGGTCCGGCGTGGGCAGCGCCGCAGTGCCTCGGCCAGCGCCGGTAGCGATAGTTCGACGCCTAGCAGGCTGCGTTGCAGGTCTTGGGCGTCGATCGTCAGCGGTTCGGCGTAGAGGGTGAACAGGGTTCCAGGCGCATCGAGGATCGCATGGCGTTGCAGGGCCGGGATAAACACTTGCCGGGCAGTGCAGGGCTGGCCGTCGAGGCTGACGGTGACGGGTGTGTCGGGGGCGAGGATCAGTTGGTGGGCGTAGTGGGCATGGGGCGCGGTGCGCCCCAACTCCCCCTGGATCAGTCCGTAGTCAGGCCCGAGCCACAACTGGCCTGTCCACTCGGGCGTGTGCACGGCGGTGGGCTCAGTAGCCGTTGGCCTCGAGCAACTGGGTCACGCTGGCGCTGGCCGGGCGCTTGACGTACTTGAGCAGCTCCGCGGCGCGGTTGGTGAAAATGCCGTCGACGCCAGCGTCCAGCACCTTCTTGAAGTCCACCGGTTCGTCGATGGTGTACACGTGCACCAGCAAGCCATGGTCGTGGGTGTACTGGTTCATCCAGGGCTTGACCAGGTCCGAATAGCTCTGGTCGCCCAGCTCGGTCAGCAACGCCGAAGGGCCGGTGCCGATAGCGCCCTGGGCTTTGGCGTAGTCGACCCATTGCTTGAATTCGGCTTCGTCCTTGGGCTCTTGCTTGGCGTAGTAGGCGGCCTTGGTTTTCTCGCCGCTCTCGGCGAAGGTCACCTTGGACTTGGGTTCGATGCTGCCTTCGCCGACCCACAGCAGGAGAATCTTCGGCACTTTCGGCATTTCTTTCTGCAGCAGTTCCAGGCTGCTCTTCTCGAACGTCTGCAACACCACTTTGCCTTTGCCCTGGCCTACCGCCAGCTCGCTTTTCGCCAGCTTGGAACCGGCCGGGCTGAGCCAGCCGCGGTCCTGGAGTTTTTCCTTGAGGTCGCGCTCGATGCCAGGGAACTGCTTGGGTTCCTTGGTCTCGATGTACAGGCCCGGCTTGTGCTGCGGGCTGCTCTGGGCAATGTCGATGATTTCGTCGAGGGTCAGGATCTTCAGGCCGACGTAGCTCGGGCGGGCCCGCTCGGGATAGGCCTGGTTGAACCAACTGCCGGCATCGAGGGTTTTCAGTTCGGCCATGGTGAAGGCGTTGGCCGGGCTGTCCTTGCGCTCCGGGAACTTGCTGGCGACGTCGGTGGTGCGTTGCAGGTTGTTGTCGTGCAGGGCGAACAGCACGCCGTCCTTGCTGCGTTGCAGGTCCATTTCCAGGTAGTCGGCACCCAGGTCGCGGGCCAGCTTGTAGGCGGCGGCGGTGGACTCCGGCGCATCGAAGGACGCGCCGCGGTGCGCGATCACCGCCGGGTGCGGGATGCCCTGGCTGATGGCTAGCGCGGTGGGGCTCGGGCTGGCGGCCTGTGCCTGGCTCAGGCCAAGCATCAGGCTCAGCAACAGGGCGCTTTTGGTGAAGGTGGCAGGCATGGTCGAGGTCCTTTCGTGGAGAGCGGTTTTCAAAGGATTACCTTTTAACAATTGAAGGGCCGTTGTGCTATCGCGAAACCGACATAAATCTGCGCATGCGGCAAATTTTCCGACGCTTTTGCCGGGCGCTTTGCAGTACGCTTGCGTCCTGAAGTTTCCCCGGCAGAGGGAAGCCAGCCACACATTTCCACCCTTGCCCGGCGTGTAAACCATCGATCACCTGTCCCGCGGGACTTCCAGTGAGGTTTACCATGCGTATCACATCCGAACTCATCTGCCAGGCCGCCGACCAGCTCAAGGGCTTTGTCGGTTTCAACCGCAAGAGCGGCCAGCACATCGTGCGGTTCAGCGAAGACTCCTTCGGCATGGACGTCGCCGACGACGCCATCATTCCCGCCAGCGAGTTCGTCTGGGCCGCCGCCGAAGGCCAGCTCATGGTGCTCAAGCGCGAGCTGATCCAGTTGCTGCTGGAACAGAACATCGACGAGCGCATCAACATCAGCGAACCCTTGCGCGTGTACATGCGCCGCAGCGACCTGCCGGAAATTTCGGCGCAGCGCAACCTGGTCCGCGAACTGTAGGGGGGCGGGCTGACGCTATCGCGAGCACGCTCGCTCCTACACAGGACGGTGTTCATCCTGTAGGCGCGAGTGTGCTTGCGATAAGATTTTCAGCCCTCGAACAGATAAGCGCGCTCGACCTTGCACACCCGGGTCTGGCACGCCGCGTACCAGTCGCTGCGCCCGCGCTCGCGAGCGATGCGGTGTTCGGCGTGCTGCTTCCAGGCGAGGATCGAAGCCTGATCCTGCCAATAGGACACGGTGATGCCGAAACCGTCCGGGTTGCGCGCGAACTCCATGCCGAGGAATCCCGGTTGCTGCTGCGCCAGTTCGACCATGCGCTCGGCGGCCTGCTCGTAGGCCGGGTCCGGGGCATTGCGTTGTGCGCTGAAAATCACCGCGTAGTAGGGCGGCTCCGGAGTGCGGGCGATCATGCGCGTCGCTCCAGGCACGCGGCGAGCAGGGCGCTGACCAGGGGCGGGACCACGCCTTTGAGCGCGGCCCGCTCCGGCTGGAACAGGGTGGCGACGAAAAATGGCTGGTCGCGCAGTTCCACCGCCCGCAGGTCGCCGGCCGAGTCGTAGCCGCTGGGGTGCAAGTCGTGCTTGAGCAGTTGCGCCGCGAACGCCGGGTTGACCCCGTAGCGGCATCGATACCCTTCGCTGATCACGTGCTCGCCATACGCGGCGGCGATGCGGCTGCCTGCGCACAGACGGATGCTGTCGGTGGCTTCCACCAGGGCGCAGGTCAGCGGGGTGAGCAGGGCACGCTCGGCTTCGGGATGGGTTTCGCCATGTTCGGCGTCGGCCCAGCCCAGCACGTTGCGCGCGTATTCCAGCACCGCATGCTGAAAGCCGCCGCAGGTGCCGAGGAAGGGCCGCTGCTGTTCGCGGGCAAAGCGGATGGCACGCAGGGCGCCGTCCATGGAGCGGTAGGGGCTGGCAGGCACGCACCAGATCCCGTCGAAAGGCTGCAGCGCTTCGCTACTGGCCAGGCTGTCGGTGGCCAGCCATTGGTAGTGCACCTTGAGGCTGGTTTCCTCGGCCGCCATTTGCAGCGCCAGGGGAATGGCCTGGTGCGCGGTGACGTGCGGGTCGTAGTCGCCCACCAGGGCGATGTGCAGGGTGGGTGCGAGATGAGGCATGGACGTCTCCCTATGGGCCGGCGCTTGTCGATCGGCGAAGGCCACTATAGATTGGCGCCCACGCATTCAATATTGGCGTTTATCCAAGTGATCAATGCAGCTGTGCACTATCAGCTCGACTATCCCGACCTGTCGCTGATCCTCGCCCTGGTGCGCGGCGGCTCCCTGGCCCGTGCGGCGGCGCTGCTGAAGGTGGATGTGTCCACGGTATTCCGTGCCGTGCGGCGCCTGGAGGCCGCGCTGGGCCAGCAGCTATTCGACAAGAGCCGCGCCGGTTACTTGCCCACGGGCCTGGCCCGTACGTTGGCCGAGCAGGCCGAGCGCGCCGAACAGGCATTGGACGCGGCGCGGGTCGGGGTGGAGCAGGGTGGCGCGGTGGTCAGCGGCACGGTGCGCCTGACCTGTACCGATTCGGTGTTGCAGGGCGTGCTGTTGCCGGCACTGGCGCAGTTCATGTCGCGTTACCCGGCGCTGGCCCTGGAGCTCAGCACGTCCAACGATTTCGCCAACCTCAGCCGGCGCGACGCCGATCTTGCCCTGCGCCTGACCCGTTCGCCGCCCGAGCATCTGGTGGGCCGCCAATTGCGTGCGGTGTCCTACCGGGTCTGCGCGAGTCCGAGCTATGCCCGGTCGGCGGCCGCTGCACAGCTGGCCGAGCTGACCTGGATCGCCCCGGACGATTTCCTCCCGGACCACGCCACAGTGGCCTGGCGCCGCCAGGCGTTGCCGGGGGTGATACCGGGCTATCGCTGCAACAGCATGCTGGCAGTCAGCGAACTGGTGAAAGCCGGACTGGGCGTGGCGGTGTTGCCGGATTTCCTCCTCGATCGCAGCCACGACCTGCAACCCTTGAGCGACCCGCTGCCGGGCTGCGACACCGCGCTCTGGTTGCTGACCCGGCCCGATTGTCGGGCGCTGCGTGCGGTGGTGACGCTGTTCGACGAATTGAGCCTGCGCCTTCGCGCCCCGCAGTGAGTTACGCCGGTGGTTGATCCTTGAGCACAAAGTGCTGGTGCATTTCGCTGGTCAGGTTCTCGATGCGCTCGGTCAGTTGCTTGGTCATTTCAGTCAGGCGGGTGTTCTGCTCCAGCAGTTCGAGCAGTTGCGCGGCATGCTGCGCGGCTTGGGCCTGGCGTTCGCTGTTGGCGACAGCAATGGCTTCGCGATGCTGGGCATCGGCGTCGGTCTGGGCTTTGTCGCGCGCGGCCTGGCGGGTCTGGGCCAGCAGGATCAGCGGTGCGGCGTAGGCCGATTGCAGGCTGAAGGCCAGGTTGAGCAGGATGAACGGGTAGACGTCGAAGTGCGTCGCGCCGTTCAGGTTGAGGCCGACCCAGACCAGCACGATCAGGGTTTGTGCGCCCAGAAAGGCCGGCGTGCCGAAAAACCGGGCAAAGGCTTCGGCCTTGAGGGCGAAGCTGTCGTTGCCGAAGGTCGGGGCCAGATGGGCATGGGAACGGTGAAAGCGCAGGTGGTCGACAGGCGCGGGAGAGGTTGTTTCGGACGGGGTTGGGTTCATGGCGGACTCGGGGCAGGGGAACTGCCGGTCACTATAGAGCCCTGTCGGCGTCGACGCCTTCCCTGGCATCGATTCAGAAACGCCGGTTCAGAACGCCGCACGCTCGTTGGCGAACATGCTCACGGCCTGTACCGCTTCGCTGGTACCGTCACGAATCTGCAGGATCACCGTGCCGGCCTGATCCGCCAGGTCGACGCCCTTGGCCGCTCGGTCCCGGGTGCCGTCCATGCTCTTGATGGCCTGCTGGGTTTCGGTCTGGATCATGTCGATCATCTCGGAGATTTCCGCCGTCGAACCGCTGGTACGGGCGGCCAGTTGCCGGACCTCGTCGGCGACTACGGCAAAGCCGCGTCCCTGTTCGCCGGCGCGCGCGGCTTCGATCGCGGCATTGAGCGCCAGCAGGTTGGTCTGGTCGGCGATCGCCCGGATGGTGTTGACGATCGCGGTGATCTGTTCGGAGCGCTCGCCGAGCTTGGCGATCAGGGTCGATGACGCTTCGATGTTGGCGGCAATCTGGCGCATTTCGCTGGCCGCCTGCTGGATCACCTCGGTGCCCTGTTCGGCGACATGCCGGGTTTCGACCGAGATGTGATAGGCCTGGGTTGCGCTCTGGGCGTCCTGGGCATGTTTTTCCACCATCGCGGTGACGTCGGAGGCGTACTTGACCACTTTGCACAAGCGCCCGGCGGCGTCGTACACCGGGTTGTAGTTGGCTTCGAGCCACAGCGATTGCCCGTATTTGTCGATGCGCTCGAACTGGCCGCTGAAGAACTCGCCCTGATTGAGACGCCGCCAGAAATCCTGATAGGCGCTGCTGTTCACCAGCTCGGGCTTGCAGAAAATCCGGTGATGTTTGCCCTTGAGTTCGGCGAGGGTATAGCCGAGGCGATTGAGGAAGTTCTGGTTGGCGGTGATGATGCTGCCGTCGAGATTGAATTCGATCATCGCCATGGCGCGGTCAATCGCATGCAACTTGCCTTTGGACTCGCTCTCCTGCTGGACTTTCAGAGTGACGTCGAGGGCGTATTTCACCACCTTGACGACGTTGCCGTCGGAATCCTTGATCGGGTTGTAGCTGGCCTCCAGCCATACCGATTGCCCCTTGGCATCGATGCGTTCGAAGGTGCCCGCTTCGAACTGGCCGTTTTTCAGGCGTGCCCAGAGTTCGCGGTATTCGTTGCTGCGGGCAAACTCGGGGCGACAGAACTGGCGGTGGTGATGGCCGACGACTTGTTCTGCGCGATAGCCCATGGTTTTGAGGAAATTGTCGTTGGCCCGCAAGGCTATGCCCTCCAGGTCGAACTCGATCACCGCCATTGAGCGTTCGATGGCATCGAGCAGGCTGGCTTGTTGGGCGATGGTGTGTTGCAAGGCGTCGATCGTTTTATTCTGGCGGCTAAATAGCATGATGGCCGGTACTCCGTGGGAAAAACCTGAAGGCAGTCCCTGTTGCGCGCCTGAATGCCGAAAGCCAAGGGACCTCGGCATTTTCCGCTCAATACCAGCATTCCATGACTGGCAGATAAACGCTTAAGTGATACGTGCGTACGTTTGGGTATCTGGGATAGACCCTTGCTGAACACTTGGAAAGACACTGTGACTTTGAGTGTAGAGGGTTTATTTTTTGTGACCGAAGGGTTTTATCTGGTTTTTTGAATAGCGTTAAGAACAATTATTCCGAAATGAACTGAATGATGCTGAGTAAATTTATACAGAATATTTTTTTGTACAACTTCTCAGGAGTCATTCATTGCGGCGAGGAAGGCGTGGCTTTCCTGGCTGGCGCTTGCGACTTTGTTACGCCCGGAGTTTTTTGCGGCATACAAGGCTTTGTCGGCTTCGATGAGCCACATCGCCGCATCGCTCAGCCCCGGGTGCCAGGCGGCCAGGCCAATGCTCAGGCTGACCCTGAGTTGCGGTATGTCCGGATGGCGATAGTGGCTGAAGACCTCACGTAGCCGTTCCATGACTTCGCGGGCCTGCTGGAGCGAGGTCGCGGGGAGGATCACGCAGAACTCATCGCCGCCATAGCGACCGGTCAGGTCGCCTTGGCGCAGGTTGTGCTTGAGGTCGCAACTCAACTGATGCAGCACGGTATCGCCCAGGATATGCCCGTGGCTGTCGTTGATGCGTTTGAAATGATCGATGTCGATCAAGGCAATGGTGCCCTGGCAGCGTTGCTGCTGGCACTTGGTGAATTTGAGGTGCAGCAGATCTTTCCAGGCGCCGTGGTTGAGCAAGCCGGTGAGGCTGTCGGTGCGGCTCAATGCACGCAAGGCATGCTTGTGTTCGAACAGTTTGATCGCCAACTGGTAGCAGACCATGCCCAGGGCCATTGGGTAGAGGATCAGCATGGGCAGGCAAGCATAGATCTGCCACTGAGTGGTGTGCCCGGTGAAGGCCGGGCCGAGTAGCAACCAAGCGAGCAGCACACCGCCGAGCTGGGCGAAAAAGCCGCGGATGAACAAGTGCAGCCCTCCGGCCGCAAGGTTGTTCATGGCCATCATCGCCAGGATGGTCACCGTGGGTAGCGGATTGAACTGCATCGCTGCCGCCCAGATGCCCCCGAACAGCGAGTCGCACCACAGGTTGCGGCGTTCAGCCTGGTAGGGAAACGCGGCCCGGGTCGAGATCAGGTACGCCAGGTGCGGCCAGAGAAAACCGTTGAACAGCAGGAGCGCCCAGACCCAGGACGGTTGCTGCACCGGGTACAGGCCGGCGAATACGCTGAGGCAGCCGATTCCCATCCCGACCACCCTGGGCAGGTAAATACGTTTGGCAAACGACAGCCCTTTGCCTTGTTGGTTATCCATAAAATTCCGTGTCAGCCGGTATTGAAATACCTTGTGATGTTTTTACTGGCCGCCGTCCTTCCGCGGGCGAGGCGGCGAACATTGTCATTTATTCCAGGAAGAATAATCAGTGTCCTTGCAGGCCATTTAATGGCACGGGCGTACGCAAACGCCCATTGCAGAGCGGTCGATCAGCACCGTTGCAGCACGGCGGATTCGCTGTCGAGAGGGGGATCAGGCCTGATAGGTAGCCAGGAACATGTCTATCGCGGATTCGACGACACGGTACCGTTCTTCCGCGTCGAGAGGCGGCCGGTTCATGGTGATCTGCGGCCAGAAGGCAAAGGCCTTGAGCATGCCGTGGATCTGCTGGGCGGCGAAATCCGGGTCGAGCGGCTTGAGCTGGCCGTCCGCCTGGGCCGAACGAATCCACACCATCAGGCCTTCCTCGCGCTCGCCCATGCGCGCCACCATGTACTGGGCGCGCTCGGGGGAGTGGAGGGTGGCGGCAATGGCAACCTGTGCCAGGTTGAGGAAATTGTCGTCGGCCAGCAGTTGCAGCTTGGCCATCAACAACTCGCGCAACTGTTCACGCAGGCTTAATCCCGGACGGTAAAGAATGTCCGGTCGCGCCCTGATGCTGGCCCATAACTTGTGCAGGATCTCGGTGAACAACTCTTCCTTGCTGGGGAAATGGTTGTACACCGTGCGCTTGGAAACTCCGGCCGTCGCCGCGATCTTGTCCATGCTGGTGATATCGAACCCACTGGCGTGGAATTCGGTAATCGCCGCTTGGATGATGGCTTGGCGTTTGAGGTCGGTCAGGCGCTTTGGAGCTGTCATAAGTTAGGTTCGAGGACGGTCGTTGGCAGTTATCCGGGGCAGTTTACTTAGTCCCGGCTTTGTTGCAATCTAGAAAAACTACACTGTGCAGTGTAGTTCAAGGCGCAAATAATGATGGTTGGCTGACGCTTGCGTGCATTGGCCTTTCTCGTCCCGCAGAGAATCACCGGAGCCTTGCCGGTTCCTTGGAGTCACTGATTCATGGCCACTCTCTCTTCTCGCGCAGCCAATGCTTCGCGTGCCGAAACGTCCTTGCAGGAACAAGGCGCCTTCCGCAATCACTCGCCGGTCCGGCGGGCCGGGCTGGGCAAGACGCTGGGCATCTTTTGGCGCATGTTGTTCCACAAACCGCGTAACACCCGGCCGGTAGGAGCGATCCCGGTACAACCGTTGAGCCGCGAACAGCTGCTGGCGGCACCGAACCAGAGCGTCTACCGCCTGGGGCACTCGACGCTGTTGTTGAAGCTGCACGACAAGTTCTGGATCACCGATCCAGTGTTTGCCGAACGCGCATCGCCGGTGCAATGGGCCGGTCCCAAGCGTTTTCATCAACCGCCCATCAGCCTGGACGAACTGCCGCCGATCGAAGCGGTGATCCTGTCCCACGACCATTACGATCACCTCGACCATCAGACCGTGCTCAAGCTGACGGACAAGACCCGGCATTTCCTCGCCCCCCTGGGCGTGGGCGATACCCTGGTGAAGTGGGGCGTGCCGGCCGACAAGGTGCGCCAGCTGGATTGGTGGGAAGGCACCGAAATCGACGGCATCCGTTTCATCGCCACGCCTTCGCAGCATTTTTCCGGCCGCGGCCTGTTCGATGGCAACAGCACGCTCTGGGCGTCCTGGGTGATGATCGACGGCGATACGCGGATTTTCTTCAGCGGCGACAGCGGCTACTTCGACGGTTTCAAGCGGATCGGCGAGCGTTACGGCCCGTTCGACCTGACCCTGATGGAAACCGGTGCCTACAACGTCGAATGGCCGGGCGTGCATATGCAGCCGGAGCAGACCCTGCAGGCGCATATCGACCTCAAGGGCCGCTGGTTGCTGCCGATTCACAACGGCACGTTCGACCTGTCGATGCATGCCTGGTATGAGCCGTTCGACCGCATCCTGTCGCTGGCCTGGGAACGCAGTATCGCCATCGCCACGCCACAAATGGGCGAAGCCTTCAACCTGGCGCAGCCGCAGCGTGGGCACGCTTGGTGGATGGAAGTCGACCCGGCGAGCGAGCAGGTGGCCGCAAGCGATCTGTAGGCCCTTCATCGGCCCCGATCATGCCCGGGTTGTCGTGTCGGCACCTGGGGAGTATCTAGAAAACTCCCCCGTTACCTGCGGACTTGTGTGATGGCCTATCGGCTGCATCTGTTTGGAGCATCCGGCTCCGGTACCACGACCTTGGGCCAAGCGCTGGCCCAGCGACTGGCTATCGCTCATTTCGATTCGGACGACTTCTTTTGGTGCCCCAGCGAGCAACCCTTCAGCCTTCGACGCCCGCGCGCCGAGCGTATCCGGTTGTTGCAGCAGCAGGTGGCGGGGCTGGACAGCTGGGTGTTGTCAGGTTCGCTGTGTGGCTGGGGCGACCCGATGATTCCGACCTTCACCCATGCCGTTTTCCTGCGGCTCGACCCCGAGATCCGCTTGCAGCGCTTGCGCCAGCGCGAGTTTCAGCGTTACGGCGAACATATCCATGAGGGCGGTGAACGCCATGCCGCTACCCAGGCCTTCCTCGCCTGGGCTGCTGGCTATGACTGCGGTGGCCAAGGTACGCGTAGCCTGCGCCGGCATGAAAGCTGGATCACCGAACTGGGTTGCCCGGTGATCCGCCTCGATGCCACTCATCGTTCGGTGTTGGCGTTGCAGGACGAGGTCCTGGATGCCCTGGATCATTCGATCAGGGTGTAGTCGGGCCGCTCCATCGGGTTGGGCGTGGCGCCCTTGATGTTCATGCCGCGCCCCGGAGCAAAGCCGGGGAAGAACACCAGGCCCTCCGCCTCCAGGCGAAACGCCAGGGCCAGGCGAGTGACGTCGAGCAATTCGCCGCCGGCTTCGAAACGCCGGATGGCGGCTGCCGAGACGCCGGACTCCCGGGACAGCTGCTCCTGGTTCCAGCCCAGCATGGCGCGGGCCTGGAGGCAGTGTTCCGGGGTGAACTGGAAGAGGGCGATACGTTCCAGGGTGACTTTCATCGCGAGTGAGGCCATGGGTTTTCTCCGGAAGTTGGGAAAGGTGACTCGATAAAATACTGTTTATTTGTACAGTTGTTTTGCTTGCGGAGCAAACCCATTTGGACGATCGCCTCAATGTCTTCGTGACAAGGCTTGTCCCGATACCTAGGTCTCCATCGCCAGGTACGCCGTGGGGGCTTGTCCCAGCACCCGGCGGAACATGGTGGAGAAAGCGCCAGGGCTGTCGTAGCCGAAGTCGAGGGCAATGCGTGTGACGGTCTCGCCGGCGGCCAGGCGGGCCAGGGCCTTGACCACACAGGCGCGCTGGCGCCACTGGACGAAACTCATGCCGGTCTGCTGGCGAAACAGACGGTTGAACGTACGCAGACTGATGTGCAGCTGTTGCGCCCATTGAACCGGGGCCTGATGGGCGTCGGGCCGTTGCAGGAAGGCCTGGCACAGGGCGAGCAGGCGCGGCGCCTCGGGCAGGGGGATATGCAGGGGCAGGCGGTTGGTGCGGGCCAGTTCGTGCAGCAGCAGGCTGACCAGCGCGCCATCGCGTGCCCCCTGGTCATATTCCAGCGGCAGGTCCACGGCCTCCATCAGCAACTGACGCATCAGCGGCGACACGCCGATCACCTGGCATTCATCGCCCAGCGCCGGCATTGCCGCCGGCTCGATGTACAGGCTGCGAGTGCTGACGCCCAGCATCAACACCTCATGCGCCACTAGCGGCGGGATCCATACGGCGTGCTGCGGCGGCACCACCCAGCGACCCTGGCGCGTACTTACCTGCATCACCCCGGTGGCGCCATACAGCAGTTGCGCGCGGCGATGCCAATGGCTGGGCAGCAGATGGCCCGAGGGGTAATCGTTGCCGATCGCCACCACGGCACGGGGCGTGTGGTCCAGCAGATCGATCGAGGTGTTGCGCATAGCGGCGGGCGTCCAGGAAGTGGCGTAAATGCAAACAGTATTGGCTGACTTGCTGAAGCCGGCCAAGCCCTGGCGTTCTATCGTCGAGCTCTTCTGTTCACGGAGTGTCTTCGATGTTTTATCTGTGGTTGGTCTTGTTCGGCTGCATGAGCGGAATCAGTGCGGTGCTGTTCGGCTTCGGCGGCGGTTTTGTCGTGGTGCCGTTGCTGTACCACATGCTGCTTGGCGGCCACGGCGCTGATCCGGCCAGCGGCCAGTCGGCCATGCATATCGCGGTCGCCACTTCGACCTGCGTGATGATCGTCAATGCGGGGATGGCCACTGGCAAACACCTGCGAGCCGGCAATCTGATCCGGCATTACCTGTGGCCGCTGGGGGCCTATATCGGGTTGGGGGCCATAGCTGGGGCGGTCCTGGCTACGGCGGTGAGCGGCGAGGTGATGCGTTATGCCTTTGTCGCCTACCTGGCGCTGACCATTGCCGACTGTCTGTTGCGTCGCGGTTTTCTGCAGCAGGCTGGCACCCGCGTGCCGCGTCGCCTGGGGCCGGCGCAAACGCTGGGCGGCGGCCTGAGCATCGGCGCCATCGCCACATTCCTCGGGGTCGGTGGCAGTGTGATGACCGTGCCGCTGCTGCGCCGTTGTGGCCTGAGCATGACCCTGGCCACGTCCATGGCCAACCCGCTGAGCTTGCCGGTGGCCCTGGCTGGCACCCTGACCTATATGGCCCTGGCCGGCTTCAGCCAAGGCGACCTGGGGCCCTGGTTTATCGGTTACGTCGACCTGTTGGCCTTTGCCCTGTTGACCCTTGGTTCATTGCTGGGCATGCGCCTGGCATCGCCATGGATCGGGCGTATTCCCGACCGGCTGCATGCGCGGGTGTACATCGGCCTGTTGACGCTGGTGCTGTTCAGCATGCTGGTCCGCTAAGGGCTAGCCTGCTGCCAACCCCGGCGCTTCGCGAATGATGAAATGGTCGAGGTTCTCGATATTGGCGCTGAAGACCCCGAAGGTCTGTTCAGGGGTTTTCTTGCTCGGCACCTGCTTCAGCTCCGGGGTCACGCCATAGAAGAAGCAGTACAGCTCCTGCCCGCTGTCGATGGCATGCTTGATCTCTTCGAGGAAAGCTTTGCGCTTGCGGTAATTCTCGATCAGCTTCTTGCTCAGGTAGACATTCACCGAATAGGGCTTCTTCTTGGCCTCGTCCGCCTGCTTGAACCAGACCTTCTGTTCGAAGTCGACGCGAAAGCTCTGGGTGTAGTCCTTGATCTCCTTGATCTTGCCCCAGTAGATCAGGCCCTTGTTGTCTTGCAGGTACTCAATTTTCTTGAAAAACGAGGCATAGGAGGCGCTGTGCTCGCCGACTTTCAACGGCATGCGCTTGAGCAGCTCCTTGTCGTCGATGTTCGACACAAAACACTCCACCGGGTGGGCGAAGACGCTGGTCTTGTCCGGGGTGTCGGCCTGGGGCGGATGAGACGGGTGCGGGCCGGAGGAGGGGGCTGCCGTCGCAGCCCTTGGCGCCTGGCTATCCACAGCGGGATTGGCGGGCCTGCGTACATATTCGCGGCGGGTCAGCAGCAACTCGGAGGGAAAATGCTCCTCGCGATCATCCTCGGCCTCGGCGCTGTCCTTTGCGCTTGCCGAGGCTTTGTTGCTGGCATAGAGGCAGCCCTCGATGTGGCGGGTGCCGGGCAGGTTCTTGAAGTGCGGGGTGCGGATGTAATTGACATTCTTGGCATTGAACGTGCCGAGCTGATTGTCCGCGGCGAAGACGGCGCGACAGGCATCGTTGGGGCACTGGAACTGCTCTTTGGCCGAGTCGAAGGCCGTGGTCTCGTCGAAATTCAGGTCGCGCACGTCATAGATCGACAGCTTGTCGTCGAGGCCGATGCAGTAGGCGGTGTCGAATTTCATGGAGGCTCGGGTCCTTGAGTGAAGATGGCTATTAATAGCCGGTGATGGAGGGGCGTGCACTGATCTTTTCAAGCACCGACGCTTATCTCGGCATAATCTTGTAGCTAGCGCGACCCACCCATCACCGGAGAGGGCTCAGGTTCATGTCTGACGGCAACCGCATCAACATTGGCTCCATCGGCGACGCCAACCACATCAACATTGCGCAGAATCAAGCGCCCGAACGCAGCAGCATCCAGTTTGTCATCGACCCCAAAAGTGTCGAACGAGTGAGCCGGGGCAGCGTCGTCAAAGGCACGGTGGCGTTTTTCCTGTCGCTGCCGGCGCTGGCGCTGGCGGTCATGTCGATCGTGGCCGATGCGTTGGGCATCCTTTCCTACTTCAGCGTCGAATCGAAGGTCCTGGCCTACTTCATCCTGGCCATCGCCATGGGCGGGCTGATCCTGGGCAATGGCAAACGCAAGATGGCCACTGCCAGCATTCCACCGGACCAGGCACGTTTCATCGATGGGCGCTGGGTCGAACGGGACGAAAGCGGCGATTACCTGCTGTACCGCAACACCGCGCCCTGCAACTACGAGAACTGTCACGGCACCGTGCGTATTCAGCTTCCTCCACCCCGCGAACAGCACAACCACGACCTGATCGGCATCTGCGATATCGGCGGCAAGCAACACACCTATCGCGTCGACTTCAATGGCGTCGGCGAACGCCAGCATTTCGACTGGCGCCCGCTGGAACAGAACAAGCCCTGAGCCCGCCGCAGCCGCTCCTCTGTAGGGGCGAGCGTGCTCGCGAAAAACTCTCCCCGCCCACACCCATCAACAGACCGCAGCCAATGTTCTCGCCGCCGCGATTAACGGCTTTCTCACGAAATTTCCTACAGCGTTAACTAA
The DNA here is from genome assembly GCF_001921865.1 of Pseudomonas chlororaphis. Lineage (GTDB taxonomy): Bacteria > Pseudomonadota > Gammaproteobacteria > Pseudomonadales > Pseudomonadaceae > Aquipseudomonas > Aquipseudomonas chlororaphis_D. The sequence continues at coordinate 397,672 of NZ_MSCT01000019.1, read as the reverse complement.
CAAAACTCTCACCATTTAGAGACGTGCCTTACGCGCTAAAGCTTGTAAAAACATTCACTTAGATATCTCGTCAGGCCCTGGCAGAGAACGTCACGCCCTTGGCAATGAGCGACAAGTCAGCCTCGTGGAAATGGCCGATAAGAAGGCGCCGGCCTCCTGTGTGAAGGTCCGGTGGGAACAAGCCAGGCGGCTTTTCCCCTCACAATAACGAGGACCTCGATATGCCTGTTCTTGCGCGTTCATTGTTGTTCTGTCTGACCCTGTCCGGCGCCGGGGTTGCCCTGGCGGCACCAGCGGCGGCTCCTTATCTGTCGGCGAATCAATTCCAGCTGGCCGACTACCTGCCACCGCCTCCGGCCATCGATTCGCCGTTGCAACAAAACGACCTGAAGGCGGTGCTCGCGGCGCAGGCTGCGCGCAGCAGCGCCCAGGTGAGTCAGGTGCAGCAGGACGACGAATGGGAAGACAGCGTGTTTCACTTCGCCAGGGAATCCCTCGGCGGTGGTTTCAGCGTCGAACGTTTGCCCCTGACCCAGGCCTTCTTTCGTCGGGCCCAGGAAGACCTGGTGCAATTCCTCATGCCGGCCAAGCACAGCTATGGCCGTCCGCGCCCTTACGAGGCCTCGTCCCAGGTGAAACCGGTTCTACCGCCGCCCGAGGGCGACTCCTACCCTAGCGGGCATTCGATGAACGGTTATCTCAATGCCACCCTGCTGAGCATGGCATTGCCGGAGAAACGCAGTGAATTGTTCAATCGTGCGCAGCTCAATGCCGACAGCCGGGTGATTGCCGGGGTGCACTTCCCCAGCGACCTGGAGGGCGGGAAAATCAGCGCCGCCGTGCTGGTGGCCCGGTTGCTCGACGACCCCAAGGCAGCGGCGGACTTCGAGTCGGTGAAAAAGGAGATCCGTGGCGCTTTGGCTTCTGCCAATTGAGCAGGTATTGGCCATTTGCCCGAGTGCGTGGTGCGCGCGGGTAGCGGTACTTTTGGCCCGACAATAAAAAAGCCCTGAGCAAGTCAGGGCTTTTTATCTTTCGTCGTGCCGACTCAGGCCGGCACCAGGCTGGCCGCTGGAATCAATCCCAGCTCAGCGCGCCACCGGTTTGGTACTCGATGACGCGAGTCTCGAAGAAGTTCTTCTCTTTCTTCAAGTCCATGATCTCGCTCATCCAAGGGAACGGGTTGGTGGTGCCTGGGTATTCTTCTTTCAGGCCGATCTGCGACAGGCGACGGTTGGCGATGAACTTGAGGTAGTCCTCCATCATCGCTGCGTTCATGCCCAGTACGCCGCGCGGCATGGTGTCGCGAGCGTATTCGATCTCCAGTTGGGTGCCCTGGAGGATCATCTGGGTGGCTTCTTCCTTCATCTCGGCATCCCACAGGTGCGGGTTTTCGATCTTGATCTGGTTGATCACGTCGATGCCGAAGTTCAGGTGCATGGATTCGTCGCGCAGGATGTATTGGAACTGCTCGGCGACACCGGTCATTTTGTTGCGACGGCCCATGGACAGGATCTGGGTGAAGCCGCAGTAGAAGAAGATGCCTTCCAGAACGCAGTAGTAGGCGATCAGGTTGCGCAGCAACTCCTTGTCGGTGTCGACGGTGCCGGTTTCGAACTTCGGATCGGAGATCGAGCGGGTGTACTTCAGGCCCCAGGCGGCTTTCTTCGCGACCGACGGGATCTCGTGGTACATGTTGAAGATTTCGCCTTCATCCATGGCCAGCGATTCGATGCAGTACTGGTAGGCGTGGGTGTGGATCGCCTCTTCGAACGCCTGGCGCAAGATGTACTGGCGGCATTCCGGGTTGGTGATCAGGCGGTACACGGCCAGTACCAGGTTGTTGGCAACCAGGGAGTCGGCGGTGGAGAAGAAGCCCAGGTTGCGCATGACGATGCGGCGCTCGTCGTCGGTCAGGCCTTCCGGGTCTTTCCAGAGGGCGATGTCGGCGGTCATGTTGACTTCTTGCGGCATCCAGTGGTTCGCGCAACCGTCCAGGTACTTCTGCCAGGCCCAGTCGTATTTGAACGGCACCAGCTGGTTGAGGTCGGCGCGGCAGTTGATCATGCGCTTTTCATCGACGGCGACACGGGCGGAAGCGCCTTCCAGTTCGGCCAGGCCTTCGGCGATGTCGAGCTGGTCCAGGGACGCCTTGGCACGGGCCACGGCAGCGGAGTCGCTGGCGGTAACGGCGCGGGCTTCGAGCGCAGCAGCACCGCCGGCACTGTCGAGGCGGTCCATAGTGGCTTCGGCCGCGTGGCCGGCGTTGGCGCCTTTAGCGGCGACTTCGCCTTCTTCTTTATCGAATTCGTCCCAGCTCAGCATGACGTGTCGTCTCCTGCATGAGGGCCAGATGCCCGTGTGAAAACTGATGGTTGGATTTTCACACGGCCGAACTGGCCGCGTTGGATCTTAAGGAATCGTTTGTTGCAACAGCTGACGCAGGCAATAAACAAAAATATGTACGGGAGTTTCGAGGCATCTATGGCGCCGAGGAGCGGATCGACTCCTGCGCTGGCTTCGAACTGGCTGTTTATCCCTGTAAGGGAATATTGCAGGCCCGTTTTAAGGCCGCATTATAAGGACTTTTTTGTCGCTGTGGTGCGACGAAGTGGCTCACGAATCGACCGACGAGGGGCGTTATCGCGGCGGAGCGAGGGTTTACAGGGCTTTGGCTGGCGAAGTTTTTTTTTCAGCCGATTTTGCAGGTTTTTATCGCTCCGGGGCGATCGGAGGTGTCGGGCGTTTTATAGGATAGGCTGAAAGCCGTGAAGGGCAAGGCTTGCAGGTTAGTGTCGAGGGTTTTGTAGACGAGATTGTGTGCAATTTTCGATGAAAATTGTTGATCGGATTTTTTGTTCGAAAAATGAGCAAAAAAACTCTTTTGCCACTACATCTTGTGTTCGGTGGTCAATTTTTGACCTTTGAAGCACTACTGTCCTGCGTGATTGCTCGACGTCGATCCGGACGTTCGAGAGAGGTGTTTCTGGGCTTCGTCAAGCCCCTTGAGGCGGTCTCATAAAACGCTGCCGCGGGGACTTGGCAAGGCGAAAAAGGGAGTGCGAATGCCGTGGTCGCACTGCTGGGGTGATGGCGCGCAGCAAGGCTGCTCATATTGTGTATCTGGCCATCTTTGCCGCAAGAAGGATTTCTTGCGGCCGGCACTTATTGAGACTTAAAGAGTAACTTTTATATCAGCCGTTAGAGCAGCCGTTACCCATGACTCGGTATTGCAGTATATGCCGCAGGCCTTTCGAATCTTCGTATTCCATACGCGCCGGAACAACTTCGCATACATCCGGAACTTCGCTCATGGAGATAACTTTGGCGATGTCCAGGTCGGACGAGTAAGAGTATTCCTCTACGGGAGCCTGCTGGCTTGCAACATCAGTCGGGATCTCGTCGGCCATTGCTGTAGCGCAAAGACTGCTGAGGGCCAGAACTAATAAAGCTTTCATTTGGTTTCACCTTTCTAAGGTCGTGTGGGGTCGCGCAGCCTTTGTGGGGCTGCGTGTGGAACTGTTAAGCAGAAGTTTTGGATTAACTGCCTTCGTGGGGGCTGTAACTTGGTTAATCGCGTTTGCCTTGTTGGCGAAGTCGATTCTAGGCGCCCGTACGGATGTCATACAGACGTGCTTTTGATAAACACTATTGACGGTTTTTGTAACAATCGCGCTAAAAGCGACCTCCCATGGCTCGGCAGCGCATCCTTAATTGTCGGCAGCACTGCCGCAAGTGCCGAAGTAGACAGGGGCGGGGGCTGTTCGCGGGCATTGGCAGGGGGTTGTTACTACCATCGTCGAATGGTTCTATAGGGCCGCCCCGGCTACAACGGGGTCATACAACAACAACTATGTCACCGAGGTAAGAAAGATGAGTGCGGCTTCTCTGTATCCCGTTCGTCCCGAGGTTGCGGCCAACACGCTGACTGACGAGGCGACCTACAAGGCCATGTACCAGCAGTCGGTCGTCAACCCGGACGGCTTCTGGCGCGAGCAGGCCAAGCGCCTCGACTGGATCAAGCCTTTCACCACGGTGAAGCAGACTTCCTTCGACGACCACCATGTCGATATCAAATGGTTTGCCGACGGCACCCTCAACGTCTCCTACAACTGCCTGGATCGTCACCTGGCCGAGCGCGGCGATCAGATCGCGATCATCTGGGAGGGTGACGACCCGTCCGAAAGCCGCAACATCACCTACCGCGAATTGCACGAGCAGGTCTGCAAGTTCGCCAACGCCCTGCGTGGCCAGGACGTACACCGCGGCGACGTGGTGACTATCTATATGCCGATGATTCCGGAAGCCGTGGTCGCCATGCTGGCCTGTACCCGGATCGGCGCGATCCACTCGGTGGTGTTCGGCGGCTTCTCGCCGGAAGCGCTGGCCGGACGGATCATCGATTGCCGCTCCAAGGTGGTGATCACCGCTGACGAAGGCATCCGCGCGGGCAAGAAGATTCCGCTCAAGGCCAATGTCGATGACGCCCTGACCAATCCGGAAACCAGCAGCATCCAGAAGGTCATCGTGTGCAAGCGCACCTCGGGCGACATCAAGTGGAACCAGCATCGCGACATCTGGTACGAAGACTTGATGAAAGTGGCCGGTACCGTGTGTGCGCCTAAGGAAATGGGCGCCGAGGAAGCGCTGTTCATCCTTTATACCTCCGGCTCCACCGGCAAGCCGAAGGGCGTGCAGCACACCACCGGCGGCTATCTGCTGTACGCGGCCCTGACTCACGAGCGCGTGTTCGACTACCGCCCGGGGGAAATCTACTGGTGCACCGCCGACGTCGGCTGGGTCACCGGCCACACTTATATCGTCTACGGCCCGTTGGCCAATGGCGCGACCACCGTGCTGTTCGAGGGCGTGCCTAACTACCCGGACGTGACCCGCGTGGCGAAGATCGTCGACAAGCACCAGGTCAACGTGCTCTACACCGCGCCGACTGCGATCCGCGCCATGATGGCCTCTGGTACCGCCGCCTGCGAAGGCGCCGACGGCAGCAGCCTGCGCTTGCTGGGTTCGGTGGGCGAGCCGATCAACCCGGAAGCCTGGGACTGGTACTACAAGAACGTCGGCCAATCCCGCTGCCCGATCGTCGACACCTGGTGGCAGACCGAGACCGGCGCAACCCTGATGAGCCCACTGCCGGGAGCCCATGCGCTCAAGCCGGGTTCGGCGGCGCGTCCGTTCTTCGGCGTGGTGCCGGCGCTGGTGGACAACCTGGGCAACATCATCGAGGGCGCCGCCGAAGGCAACCTGGTGATCCTCGATTCGTGGCCAGGGCAGGCGCGCACCCTGTATGGCGATCACGATCGTTTCGTCGACACCTACTTCAAGACCTTCCGCGGCATGTATTTCACCGGCGACGGCGCCCGTCGCGATGAAGACGGCTACTGGTGGATCACCGGGCGGGTGGACGACGTGCTCAACGTTTCCGGCCATCGCATGGGCACCGCCGAGATCGAAAGCGCGATGGTCGCGCACCCGAAAGTCGCTGAGGCGGCGGTGGTCGGCGTGCCGCATGACATCAAGGGGCAGGGCATCTATGTCTATGTCACGCTCAATGGCGGCGAAGAGCCAAGCGAAGCGTTGCGCCTGGAACTGAAGAACTGGGTGCGCAAGGAAATCGGTCCGATCGCCTCTCCGGATGTCATCCAGTGGGCGCCGGGGCTGCCGAAAACCCGTTCCGGGAAGATCATGCGCCGTATCCTGCGCAAGATTGCCACGGCGGAATACGACAGCCTGGGGGATATCTCCACCCTGGCGGACCCGGGCGTGGTGCAGCACCTGGTCGATACCCACAAGACCATGAACGTCGCCTGAGACTGATCCGTGTCTGCGAAAGCCCCGCCCGGCCTTGTGCCGGGCGGGGCTTTTTCGTGCAGGCCTGGTTGATCGGGTGGGCCGTATCGCGAGCAAGCTTGCTCCTCCAGGGCTTGCACGGGCTCTTGTAGGAGCGAGCTTGTTCGCGATGGCGTCAGCCCGGACACCACCATCTCGATCCAATAAATATCGGCAACGTCAATCGGATGATTCTGATTGTTACCGAACGAAGAGATTGTGTAACCCGCTGCCCGCATTCGGGGTAATGAGAAACGCGAGGCCCCGTTTCAGGGCCTTTTGCGGCCCGATAAAAAATAAGTCATAACGCTGTGCTTGCCGGAATAGAAGGCTTTGCGAATAATAGGCCCGCAATTTGCAGCGTAGATTGGTTCATCATCTTTTGCTCTTGCATAAACTTGAAGAGCTGTCAATGTGCTCGACCTGGTTTCTCAATGCTTCTGTAATTTGTTGTCGCATTGAGGAAATATCGGCTTCGGGCCTGTCGTTAGAATGCCGGTCACTCGCTCGTCGTTGCCTGTTCGTGGAGCCCATCCAGGGTTCAAGGTCGGGTCCTCAAGGACGCAGCGCCGCTATCAGGTTCCACCCATTCGCATATTGGGCTGTCGCTCACTCTGCCGTTTTCGCCCTTTACCGATGGAGTCCTAAGATGAAGAAACTCGTGCTTCTTGGCGCCCTGGCACTGTCCTCCGTGCTTTCCCTGCCGACGTTCGCCGATGAAAAACCTCTGAAAATTGGTATCGAAGCGGCTTACCCTCCATTCGCCTCCAAGGCTCCGGACGGCAGCATCGTCGGTTTCGACTACGACATCGGCAACGCCCTGTGCGAAGAAATGAAGGTCAAGTGCGTGTGGGTCGAGCAGGAATTCGACGGTCTGATCCCGGCGCTCAAGGTGCGTAAGATCGACGCGATCCTGTCGTCCATGTCGATCACCGACGACCGCAAGAAGTCCGTGGACTTCACCGGCAAGTACTACAACACCCCGGCGCGCCTGGTCATGAAGGCCGGTACCCAGGTCAGCGACGGCCTGGCCGAACTCAAGGGCAAGAACATTGGCGTGCAGCGTGGTTCGATCCATGAGCGTTTCGCCCGTGAAGTGCTGGCGCCCCTGGGTGCCGAGATCAAGCCGTACGGCTCGCAGAACGAAATCTACCTGGACGTGGCTGCCGGTCGCCTCGACGGCACCGTGGCTGACGCTACCCTGTTGAATGACGGCTTCCTGAAAACCGACGCCGGCAAAGGCTTCGCGTTCGTCGGCCCGGCGTTCACCGACACCAAGTATTTCGGCGACGGCGTGGGTATCGCGGTGCGCAAGGGCGACGCCTTGAAAGACAAGATCACCGGAGCGATCGCTGCCATTCGCGAGAACGGCAAGTACAAGCAAATCCAGGACAAGTACTTCGACTTCGACATTTACGGTCAGTAAATCGTCGAGTCAGCAGTCCGAGATGGCGCAAGCAGCAGAATCTCTGAAGTTTGCGCCATTTTTTCATCCCAATTTTCGAGGACCTGAATCATGTTGAAAGGCTACGGGGCTGTCATCCTCGATGGCGCTTGGCTGACGCTTCAGCTTGCCTTGTCGTCCATGGCCCTGGCCATCGTTCTAGGTCTGATCGGGGTTGCGTTGCGCCTCTCGCCGGTGCGCTGGCTGGCCTGGCTGGGCGATCTGTATTCCACGGTGATCCGCGGGATTCCCGACCTGGTGCTGATCCTGCTGATTTTCTATGGCGGTCAGGACCTGCTCAACCGCGTCGCGCCGATGCTCGGCTACAGCGATTACATCGACCTGAACCCGCTGGCCGCCGGTATCGGTACCCTGGGCTTCATCTTCGGTGCCTACCTGTCGGAAACCTTCCGCGGTGCCTTCATGGCGATCCCCAAGGGGCAGGCGGAGGCCGGCATGGCCTACGGCATGAACAGTTTCCAGGTGTTTTTCCGGGTGCTGGTGCCACAGATGATTCGTCTGGCGATTCCCGGCTTCACCAACAACTGGCTGGTGCTGACCAAGGCCACCGCGCTGATTTCGGTGGTGGGCCTGCAAGACATGATGTTCAAGGCCAAGCAGGCGGCGGATGCCACCCGCGAGCCTTTCACCTTCTTCCTTGCGGTGGCGGCGATGTACCTGGTGATCACCAGCGTCTCGTTGCTGGCATTGCGTTACCTTGAGAAGCGCTACTCGGTAGGCGTAAGGGCGGCTGATCTATGATCTTCGACTACAACGTCATCTATGAGGCCTTGCCGCTGTATTTCAGCGGCCTGCTGACCACCCTGAAACTGCTGGCCCTGTCGCTGTTCTTTGGCCTGCTGGCGGCTTTGCCCCTGGGGCTGATGCGGGTTTCCAAGCAACCGATCGTCAACTTCACCGCCTGGCTCTACACCTATGTGATCCGCGGCACGCCGATGCTGGTGCAGCTGTTCCTGATCTACTACGGCCTGGCGCAGTTCGACGCGGTGCGCCAGAGCTTCCTCTGGCCCTGGCTGTCGAGCGCGACCTTCTGCGCCTGCCTGGCGTTCGCCATCAACACCAGCGCCTATACCGCGGAAATCATCGCCGGCAGCCTCAAGGCCACGCCGAACGGCGAGATCGAGGCGGCCAAGGCCATGGGGATGTCGCGCTACAAGATGTACGCTCGCATCCTGTTGCCGTCGGCCCTGCGCCGGGCGCTGCCGCAGTACAGCAACGAAGTGATCATGATGCTGCAGACCACCAGCCTGGCCTCTATCGTGACCCTGATCGACATCACCGGCGCGGCCCGCACGGTCAATGCGCAGTACTACCTGCCGTTCGAGGCCTATATCACCGCCGGCGTGTTCTACCTGTGCCTGACCTTTGTCCTGGTGCGCCTGTTCAAGCTGGCCGAAGGCCGCTGGCTGCGCTACCTGGCGCCGCGGAAGCACTGATATGGAGCGCATCGACCATGCATTGCCGTGGTGCCATCTGGGCAGCGAACGGCAGATCTCGGTGTTCCGCTTCGGCCACGGCGAGCGCAAGGCCTATATCCAGGCCAGCCTGCACGCCGACGAATTGCCGGGTATGCGCGCCGCCTGGGAGCTGAAAAAGCGCCTGGCCGAGCTGGAAGTCCAGGGCGCGCTGAACGGTGTGATCGAGCTGGTGCCGGTGGCCAATCCGATGGGCCTGGGGCAGTTGCTGCAAGGCAATCATCAGGGGCGTTTCGAGGCGGGCAGCGGCAAGAATTTCAACCGTGACTTCGTCGAGCTGAGCGCGCCGGTCGCGGCTCGGCTGGAAGGGCGGTTGGGGGGCGATCCGCACGCCAATATCCGGCTGATCCGCCAGGCCATGAGCGATGTTCTGGCCGAACTGCCGGCGCCATCGAGCCAGTTGCAGGGCATGCAGCGCATTCTCCTGGGCCATGCCTGTACCGCGGACGTGGTGCTGGACCTGCACTGCGATGCGGAAGCGGCGCTGCACATGTATGCCTTGCCGCAGCATTGGCCGCAGTGGCGTTCCCTGGCGGCGCATCTGAACGTGCGCGTCGGCCTGCTGGCGGAAGACTCCGGCGGCAGCTCGTTCGACGAAGCCTGCTCGTTGCCCTGGCTGCGCCTGTCGCGCCAGTTCCCGCAGGCACAGATTCCGCTGGCCTGCCTGGCGACCACCCTCGAATTGGGCGGCCAGGCGGACACCGGTCGACCGCAAGCCGAGGCCCAGGCCGAGGGCATCCTGGCGTTCCTTGCGGAGCAGGGGCTGATCGCTGGTCAATGGCCGGCGCCGCAGCATGAGCCGTGCGAGGGCATGCCCTTCGAGGGCACCGAACTGTTGTTTGCGCCGCATCCCGGCGTGGTGAGTTTTCTGCGTCCGGCCGGCAGCTGGGTGGAGAAGGGCGAGCCGATTTTCGAAGTGATTGATCCCTTATCCGATCGGGTCAGCACCCTGTGTGCCGGCACCAGCGGCGTGTTGTTCGCCGTTGAGCGGCTGCGTTACGCCCAACCCGGTTTCTGGCTGGCCAAGGTGGCGGGGCGCGAAGCGCTGCGCCACGGGCGCTTGCTCAACGACTGACTGACTGTTTCTGTGAGAACCGACAGCATGTACAAACTTGAAGTCCAAGACCTGCATAAACGCTATGGCAGTCACGAAGTGCTCAAGGGCGTGTCCCTGAAGGCCGCGGCCGGCGATGTGATCAGCATCATCGGCTCCAGTGGCTCCGGCAAATCCACCTTCCTGCGTTGCATCAACCTGCTGGAACAGCCGCACGCCGGCAAGATCCTGCTGAACAACGAAGAGCTGAAGCTGGTGGCGAACAAGGACGGCGCGCTGAAGGCGGCCGACCCCAAGCAACTGCAACGCATGCGTTCGCGCCTGTCGATGGTGTTCCAGCACTTCAACCTGTGGTCGCACATGACCGCCATCGAAAACATCATGGAAGCACCCGTGCATGTGCTGGGCGTATCCAAGGCCGAAGCCCGGGAAAAAGCCGAGCACTACCTGGCCAAGGTCGGCGTGGCGCATCGCAAGGATGCCTATCCGGGCCATATGTCCGGTGGCGAGCAGCAACGCGTGGCGATCGCCCGTGCGCTGGCGATGGAGCCCGAGGTGATGCTGTTCGACGAGCCGACCTCGGCCCTCGACCCGGAACTGGTGGGCGACGTGCTGAAAGTGATGCAGGCCCTGGCCCAGGAAGGCCGGACCATGGTGGTGGTGACCCACGAAATGGGCTTTGCCCGTGAAGTCTCGAACCAGCTGGTGTTCCTGCACAAGGGGCTGGTGGAAGAGAGCGGCAACCCGCGCGAAGTGTTGGTCAATCCGCAATCGGAACGTTTGCAACAATTCCTCTCGGGCAGCCTGAAGTAAATCACTCCCGTAACGCACCAAATTAGGTCATGCTGCGCACCGCGCGCCAGATGGTCTAATTTGGTTGCAGCCGCCTTCGGCCTTTAACACTGTTTTCGTTTCGGATTGCCCGCCATGACTGCCCATCGAATTGGTTTCCTGATTTGGCCCAGCACTAAAGCCTTGACGCTGGCGCTGGCCGAGGAGGCCTTGCGTGTCGCTCAGCGGGTGCATCCGGAGGTGGTCTACGAGCTGGCCTTCCTGCAAGCCGAAGCCCCGGCCGAGGGTGCCTGGCAACTGCCGGGCGAACCTTGGTCGGGCAAGCTCGAAGGCTGCCAGAAACTGTTCCTGCTGGCCGACGAGCCGCCTGCCGCCCTGGCGCCGGCCCTCGGCAGCGCGCTCAAGCAAGTGGTGCGCTCTGGGTGCGTGATCGGCGGTCTGTCCGCGGGTGTATATCCCCTGGCGCAGCTGGGTTTTCTCGACGGTTATCGGGCGGCGGTGCACTGGCGTTGGCAGGACGATTTTGCCGAGCGTTTCCCCAAGGTCATCGCCACCAGCCATCTGTTCGACTGGGATCGCGATCGCCTGACGGCGTGCGGCGGCATGTCGGTGCTGGACCTGTTGCTGGCGGTGCTGGCGCGGGACCATGGCGCGGAACTGGCCGGCGCGGTTTCGGAAGAACTGGTGGTCGAACGCATTCGCGAAGGCGGCGAGCGCCAGCGCATTCCGTTGCAGAACCGCCTGGGTTCCAGCCATCCGAAGCTCACCCAGGCGGTGTTGCTGATGGAAGCCAATATCGAAGAACCGCTGACCACTGACGAGATCGCCCAGCATGTGTGCGTCTCGCGCCGGCAGTTGGAGCGGATCTTCAAGCAGTACCTCAATCGGGTGCCGAGCCAGTATTACCTGGAGCTGCGCTTGAACAAGGCTCGGCAGATGCTGATGCAGACCAGCAAGTCGATTATCCAGATCGGCCTGTCCTGCGGTTTTTCCTCGGGGCCGCATTTCTCCAGCGCCTACCGCAACTTCTTCGGCGCCACGCCGCGGGAAGACCGCAACCAGCGACGTAGCAGCAGCCCGTTCGAGTTGTCTTCGGTGCCTGCCGAGCGCGGTTGATTCCGTTCTATCGTTTTTGTCTGTTGAATCGCTATCGCGAGCAATCGAGCGTCGACCGGCTGCTCCTGCAGGATTATACAAATCATGTAGGAGCGAGCTTGCTCGCGATGGCGTCTTCAGGCCTTGCGCAAATCGTTGGACAATCCTGCCGTTGAAGCCTCCAGCAGTTTAAACTGCGCCTTTGCGACGCTATTTGTCGCATTGCCGTAAACCCGCGTAAAACCGGGGTTGGCGCTATAAGAAGTTGTCGCTTGGCGACAAGGTCGGGCAGAAAACTGTCCTTACAATCCCCCCATCGCTCGCCAGTTTCAGGCAGGCGTTCCTCTTCAGGAGACTCCGATGTCCGTTGAGCAAGCTCCGGTGCAACGCGCCGATTTCGATCAGGTCATGGTTCCCAACTATGCGCCTGCGGCTTTCATTCCTGTGCGTGGCGCGGGGTCCCGAGTCTGGGATCAGTCGGGCCGAGAGCTGATCGACTTTGCCGGCGGGATCGCGGTCAACGTACTGGGCCATGCCCACCCGGCGCTGGTCGCCGCGCTGACCGAACAGGCCGGCAAGCTGTGGCATGTCTCCAACGTGTTCACCAACGAGCCGGCCCTGCGCCTGGCCCACAAGCTGGTCGACGCCACCTTTGCCGAGCGCGCGTTCTTCTGCAACTCCGGCGCGGAAGCCAACGAAGCTGCTTTCAAGCTGGCCCGGCGTGTCGCGTTCGACCGTTTCGGCGCGGAAAAATACGAAATCATCGCGGCCCTCAACAGCTTCCACGGCCGCACCCTGTTCACCGTGAACGTGGGCGGCCAGTCGAAGTACTCCGACGGTTTCGGTCCTAAAATCACCGGCATCACCCACGTTCCCTATAACGATCTGGCCGCGCTGAAAGCGGCGATTTCGGACAAGACTTGCGCGGTGGTGCTGGAGCCGGTCCAGGGTGAGGGCGGCGTGATGCCGGCCGAGCTGGCGTACCTGCGAGGTGCCCGTGAGCTGTGCGATGCGCACAACGCACTGCTGGTGTTCGACGAAGTGCAGACCGGCATGGGCCGCAGCGGCGTGCTGTTCACCTACATGCATTACGGCGTGACCCCGGACATCCTGACCAGCGCCAAGAGCCTGGGCGGCGGTTTCCCGATCGCCGCGATGCTCACCACCGAAGCGCTGGCCAAGCACCTGGTGGTCGGTACCCACGGCACCACCTATGGCGGCAACCCGCTGGCCTGTGCGGTGGGCGGCGCGGTGATGGATGTGATCAATACGCCGCAAGTGCTGGACGGCGTGAAAGCCAAGCACGCGGTCTTCAAGGCCCGCCTGCTGCAGATCGGCGAGAAGTACGGGCTGTTCGGCGAAGTGCGCGGTCTCGGCCTGCTGCTCGGCTGCGTGCTCAGCGAGGCCTGGAAAGGCAAGGCCAAGGACGTGTTCAACGCTGCAGAAAAAGAAAACCTGATGATCCTGCAGGCCGGTCCGGACGTGGTGCGTTTCGCCCCGAGCCTGGTGGTCGAAGACGCGGACATCGAGGAAGGCCTGCAGCGTTTCGAGCGCGCGGTGGCCAAGCTGACCCAAGCCTGATTCGGGCTGCGTTACTCCTCGGCGCTTATCTTCAGGGCAAGCGTCGAGCCTAATTTTCGGTGCCGGGCTGTCCCGGCATTTTTTTCCCTGAGTCGGCCTCCTGGCCGGCCTGTTTCGAGTAAGGAGTGACACCATGCTGGTGATGCGCCCCGCGCAAATGGCTGATCTGGGCGAGGTACAGCGTCTGGCCGCGGACAGCCCGATTGGTGTCACTTCCTTGCCGGATGACGTGGAACGCCTGAGCGACAAGATCGCCGCAAGCGAGGCCTCGTTCGCCGCCGAAGTGAGCTTCAACGGCGAGGAGAGCTACTTCTTCGTTCTCGAGGACACCGAAGCCGGCAAGCTGGTCGGTTGCTCGGCCATCGTCGCTTCGGCCGGTTACTCGGAGCCGTTCTACAGTTTTCGTAACGAAACCTTCGTGCACGCTTCCCGCGAGCTGAAGATTCACAACAAGATCCATGTGCTTTCCCAGTGCCACGACCTGACCGGCAACAGCCTGCTGACCAGTTTCTATGTGGTGCCCGAACTGGTGGGCTCGCCGTGGTCCGAACTCAACTCCCGCGGTCGGCTGTTGTTCGTCGCCAGCCATCCGGAGCGTTTCGCCGATTCTGTGGTCACCGAGATCGTCGGCTACAGCGACGAGAACGGCGACTCGCCGTTCTGGGATGCCATCGGGCGCAACTTCTTCGACCTCAACTACGCCGCCGCCGAGCGTCTGTGCGGGCTGAAAAGCCGCACCTTCCTCGCCGAGCTGATGCCGCATTACCCGATCTATGTGCCGCTGCTGCCGGATGCCGCGCAGGAAGCCATGGGCCAGGTCCATCCGCGGGCGCAGATCACCTTCGACATCCTGATGCGCGAAGGCTTCGAGACCGATCATTACATCGACATCTTCGACGGTGGCCCGACCCTGCATGCGCGCGTTTCGGGGATCCGCTCGATCGCCCAGAGCCGCGTGGTGCCGGTGAAGATCGGCGAGCTCGCCAAGGGCGGCGGACGCCAGTACCTGGTGGCCAACGCGCAATTGCAGGATTACCGCGCGGTGTTGCTGGAGCTGGATTACGCGCCCGGCAAACCGGTGACCCTGGATCTGCAAGCGGCCGAAGCCCTGGGCGTCGGCGAAGGCGCCAGCGTGCGCCTGGTGGCGGTTTAACCGGAAGAATCCTGGAAAGCAGCGAGTTTCGCGGGGGCCGTCAGCGGCGCCCGTCTGAGGAGATAGCATGATCGTTCGTCCCGTACGCAGCAGCGACTTACCCGCTCTGATCGACTTGGCCCGCAGCACCGGCACCGGCCTCACCACTTTGCCAGCCAACGAGGAGCGCCTGACCCACCGCGTGGGCTGGGCGGAAAAGACCTTTCGCGGCGAAGCCGAGCGGGGCGATGCGGACTACCTGTTCGTGCTCGAGGACGACAACGGCCGCGTAGTCGGGATTTCCGCGATTGCCGGCGCGGTCGGCCTGCGCGAGCCCTGGTACAACTTCCGTGTCGGCCTGACCGTCAGCGCCTCCCAGGAGCTGAACATCTATCGGGAAATTCCGACGCTGTTCCTGGCCAATGACCTGACCGGCAATTCCGAGCTGTGCTCGTTGTTCCTGCACGCCGATTACCGCACCGGGCTCAACGGTCGCATGCTGGCCAAGGCACGCATGCTGTTCATCGCCGAATTCCCGCAGCTGTTCGGCAACAAGATCATCGCCGAGATGCGCGGCATGTCCGACGACGCCGGGCGTTCGCCGTTCTGGGAAAGCCTGGGCCGGCACTTCTTCAAGATGGAGTTCAGCCAGGCCGACTACCTGACCGGCGTGGGCAACAAGGCGTTCATCGCTGAACTGATGCCGAAGTTCCCGCTGTACACCTGCTTCCTCTCCGAGGATGCGCGCAACGTGATCGGCAAGGTGCACACCGATACCGAGCCGGCGCTGGCGATGCTCAAGGGCGAAGGTTTCAGCTACCAGGGTTACGTCGATATCTTCGATGCCGGCCCGGCGGTGGAATGTGAAACCGCGAAGATCCGCGCGGTGCGCGACAGCCAGGCGCTGGTGCTGGCCATCGGCACGCCGGGCGACGATGCCACGCCATTCCTGATTCACAACCGCAAGCGCGAGGACTGCCGGATCACCGCCGCGCCTGCGCGTTTTGCGTCGGGCACCCTGGTGGTCGATGCGTTGACCGCCAAACGCCTGCAACTCAATGCGGGCGACCAGGTTCGCGCCGTTGCTCTGTCTGCTTCCCGGGAGTCGAAATAATGAGCACGCTTTACATCGCAGGCCAATGGCTGCCAGGCCAGGGCGAAGCCTTTGAGTCCTTGAATCCGGTAACCCAGCAGGTGCTGTGGTCGGGCAATGGAGCCACCGCGGCCCAGGTCGAAAGCGCTGTGCGGGCCGCGCGCCAGGCCTTCCCGGACTGGGCCAGGCGCTCGCTGGACGAACGTATCGCTGTGCTGGAAGCCTTCGCCGCCAGCCTGAAAAACCATGCCGACGAACTGGCCCGCTGCATCGGCGAGGAAACCGGCAAGCCGCTGTGGGAAGCCGCGACCGAAGTCACCAGTATGGTCAACAAGATCGCGATCTCGGTGCAGAGCTACCGCGAGCGTACCGGCGAGAAGAGCGGCCCACTGGGCGATGCCACCGCGGTCCTGCGGCACAAGCCCCACGGCGTGGTGGCGGTATTCGGCCCTTACAACTTCCCAGGCCATTTGCCGAACGGGCACATCGTGCCGGCGCTGCTGGCGGGCAACAGCGTGCTGTTTAAGCCCAGCGAGCTGACCCCGAAAGTCGCCGAGCTGACCGTCAAGTGCTGGATCGAAGCCGGCCTGCCAGCGGGTGTGCTGAACCTGCTGCAAGGCGCGCGGGAAACCGGCGTCGCCCTGGCGGCCAACCCCGGGATCGACGGTCTGTTCTTCACCGGTTCCAGTCGTACCGGCAATCATCTGCACCAGCAGTTCGCTGGCCGTCCGGACAAGATCCTCGCGCTGGAGATGGGCGGCAACAACCCGCTGGTGGTGGATCAGGTCGCGGATCTGGACGCGGCGGTCTACACCGTCATTCAGTCGGCTTTCATTTCCGCCGGCCAGCGCTGCACTTGCGCCCGTCGTCTGCTGGTACCGCAAGGCGCCTGGGGCGACCGGTTGCTGGAGCGCCTGGTGGCGGTCAGTTCGACCCTCGAGGTCGGGGCGTTCGACCAGCAACCGGCACCGTTCATGGGCTCGGTGATTTCCCTGGGTGCCGCGCGGGCGCTGATGCAGGCCCAGGAAAACCTGTTGGCCAACGGCGCCGTGGCGCTGCTGGAAATGACCCAGCCGCAGGCACAGGCAGCGCTTTTGACCCCGGGCATTCTCGACGTCACCGCGGTGGCCGAGCGCCCTGACGAAGAACTGTTCGGACCTTTGCTGCAAGTGATTCGCTACGTCGATTTCGAGGCGGCGATCGCTGAAGCCAACGACACCCAGTACGGACTGGCCGCGGGGCTGCTGTCGGATTCCGAGGCGCGTTATCAGCAGTTCTGGCTGGAAAGCCGGGCCGGCATCGTCAACTGGAACAAGCAGTTGACCGGCGCCGCGAGCAGCGCGCCGTTCGGTGGCGTGGGTGCCTCGGGCAACCATCGCGCCAGTGCCTATTACGCGGCGGATTACTGCGCGTATCCGGTGGCGTCGCTGGAGGCCGCGAGCCTGACCCTGCCGAGCGCGCTGACGCCGGGCGTGAAGCTGTCGTAAGCCTGATCGCGAGCCGGCTCGCTCCTACAAGGACTGTATTGAACCTGTAGGAGCGAGCTGGCTCGCGATGACCGCGCAGCGGTCTACCTGAATTTATAACAACAGATTTTCGTGGAGCCTCGCTGATGAAATCCTATGAAGTCAATTTCGACGGTCTAGTGGGGCCTACCCATAACTACGGCGGCCTGTCCTACGGCAACGTCGCGTCCCAGAGCAACAGCCAGCAGTCGTCCAATCCCAAGGAAGCGGCGCTGCAGGGCCTGGCGAAAATGAAAGCGCTGATGGAAATGGGTTTCCAGCAAGGTGTGCTGGCGCCACAGGAGCGCCCGGACGTGGCGGCCCTCCGTCGGCTGGGGTTCGCCGGTAGCGACGCCCAGGTGATCGAGCGTGCCGCCAAGGACGCGATGCCGCTGCTGGTCGCCAGTTGCTCGGCGTCGAGCATGTGGGTGGCCAACGCCGCCACGGTCAGCCCGAGCGCCGACACGAGTGACGGCCGTGTGCATTTCACCGCCGCCAACCTGAACTGCAAATATCACCGCAGCATCGAACACCCGACCACCAGCCGCGTACTGGGGGCGATGTTCGCCGACCAGAAACACTTCGCCCATCACGCCGCATTGCCGGCGGTGGCGCAGTTCGGCGACGAGGGCGCGGCCAACCACACGCGTTTCTGCCACGACTACGGCCAGGCCGGCGTCGAGTTTTTCGTGTTCGGGCGCAGCGCCTTCGATACCCGCTACCCGGCCCCGCAGAAATACCCGGCGCGCCAGACCCTGGAAGCTTCCCAGGCTGTCGCTCGCCTGCACGGGTTGAGCGACGACGGCGTGGTGTATGCCCAGCAGAACCCGTCGGTGATCGACCAGGGCGTGTTCCACAATGACGTGATCGCGGTGGGTAACGGCGAGGCGCTGTTCTATCACGAGGACGCGTTCCTCGAGACCGACAAGATGCTGGTCGAACTGCAAGCCAAGCTGGCCAAGCGCGGTGGTAACTTCCAGGCGATCTGCGTGCCGCGCTCGCAGGTCACGGTAGAAGACGCGGTGCGCTCCTACCTGTTCAACAGCCAGCTGCTGTCCCGTGCCGATGGCTCGATGCTGTTGATCGTGCCGGAAGAGTGCCGCGGCAACGAGCGCGTCTGGCAGTACCTGCAAGGCCTGACCAGCTCCGGCGGCCTGATCCGCGAAGTGAAGGTTTTCGACCTCAAGCAGAGCATGCAGAACGGCGGTGGCCCGGCGTGCCTGCGGCTACGGGTCGCGCTCAACCAGACCGAGCTGGCGGCGGTCAATCCAGGGGTTATCATGACCGCGCCGTTGTACGACACGCTGACCCAATGGGTCGACAAGCACTACCGCGACCGCCTGAGCGAAAACGACCTGGCGGACCCGCAATTGCTGCTTGAGTGCCGGACGGCACTGGATGAACTGACGCAAATCCTTAAACTGGGCGCGGTTTATCCATTCCAGATCAATTGAAAGCCCGCGCCTGACTCAGCCGATTCGGGCGCGCCGCTTTATCTCCAGATGAGAGCGTAATAAATGAGCGATACCCTGCAGCTGATCCTTGAAGACACCGACGGTACTCAACTGGAAACTTCCTGCACTCGCGTTGCCGTGATGTGGCAAGGCAAGGAGCTGTGGATTCAGCAGGACGGCCGTGGCCAACTGCTGATCGGCGTGGACGTCGAGGAGGGCGACGAAGAGTACGCCAGCCTGCTGCTGCGCCCATTGGCGACTAATCTGGTAAGTCTGCAACTGGAAATGGAACCGGCCGACGCCGGTGACGACGATCACGTGCACGGCCCCGACTGCCAGCACGACCACTAAGGAATACCGTTCTATGCTCGCCCTCGGCAAACTGCTTGAACTGACCCTCGCCGGTCGCGAACCGGCGGAGAAGACTCAACTGACTGTCGACGGCGTGCGGATGCGCTGGCTAAGCGAAGGCGCGCTGGAAGTCCGGCCGCCCCAGGCGCGCGACAACGGCATGGACCTGCTGTTGTCGGCCGGCATCCACGGCAACGAGACGGCTCCGATCGAGTTGCTCGACCGTCTGTTGCATGATGTTGCCCGCGGCGACCTCAAGCCGTGCGCGCGCATTCTGTTCCTGTTCGGCAACCCCGAGGCCATGCGCCGCGGCGAGCGTTTCATCGAGCAGGACATCAACCGGTTGTTCAACGGCCGCCACGAACAAAGCAGCGGCCACGAAGCCCTGCGCGCCTGCGAGCTGGAGCGCCTGGCGGCGAGCTTCTTCAGCTTGCCGGAACGTACCCGCCTGCACTACGACCTGCACACGGCGATCCGCGGCTCGAAGATCGAGCAGTTCGCCCTGTATCCGTGGAAGGAAGGTCGCCAGCACTCGCGTCGGGAACTGGCGCGTCTGCGGGCAGCGGGCATGGAGGCGGTGCTGTTGCAGAACAAGCCGTCCATCGTGTTCAGCTCCTACACCTACGACAAGCTGGGCGCCGAGTCTTTCACCCTCGAGCTGGGCAAGGCCCGGCCGTTCGGGCAGAACCAGGGGGTGAATGTCGAGCGCCTGGAAGCCCGCCTGAAGCAGATCATCGAGGGGCGCGAGCCGCCGACGGCGCAAGAGGCGCTGGACGGTTTGCAGCTGTTCAGCGTCGCCCGCGAAATCATCAAGCACAGCGATACCTTCCACCTGCACCTGCCGGCGGACATCGAGAATTTTTCCGAACTGGAAGTGGGTTATCTGCTGGCCGACGACATCGCCCAGACCCGCTGGATAGTCGAGGAAGAGGGCGCGCGGATCATTTTTCCCAACCCCAAGGTGAAGAACGGCTTGCGGGCCGGGATCCTGATCGTGCCGGCCACGGCCGAGCATCTGGCCTGATCGCGAGCAAGCTTGCTCCTACAGGTTTAAACGATCCCCTGTAGGAGCGAGCTTGCTCGCGATGGCATTTTAACGCCTGGCGCTTAAACCGCGACGCGCTGCTCGGGCCGGCGCAGGGCGCGGGTTTTGTGCAGGGTGTCGGCACAGGTCTTCGCCGCTTCCTGGCCCTTGTGCACGAAATGCTCGAAGAAGAACTTCTGGTGTTCTTCACCGGCGTGGAAGTGGTGCGGGGTCAAGACCACCGAGAAGACCGGCACTTCGGTTTCCAGCTGGACCTGCATCAGGCCGCTGATCACCGATTGGGCGACGAACTCGTGGCGGTAGATGCCGCCGTCCACGACCAGGCCCGCGGCGACGATGCCAGCATAGCGGCCGGACTTGGCCAGCAGCTTGGCGTGCAGGGGAATTTCAAAGGCGCCGCCGACTTCGAAGAAGTCGATATCGCTTTCCTGGTAACCCTGAGCGAGCATTTCGCTGACGAAACCCTTGCGGCTCTGGTCGACGATTTCCTTGTGCCAGCAGGCCTGGATAAACGCCACGCGTTCGCCGTGATGCTGTTTGCTTTTGCTATCGATTGCGGTGGGTTGCATCTGTTCTGACTCCTGTTTGTGTGAAAAACAGGGCGTTATGAATCGAAAGGGATTTGAGGGTACGTACAGGCCGGCCGCACGAATCTATTCGTACAGATACCTGCGGACGGCCCTTTGGCGCCAATCCCGTTCTCTCTTCATCCGGACTATGACCGTCGGCCCCGGGATCACACCGGGTCTGCTGACCTTGCCGCCATTCGCCGCCGAAGCGGTGCCTGTCGCCAAGCGCTCGCGGGCTATGCGCATTGCGCGCAATTACCGCCGGTGGGGAATTACACCCCGCCCTGAGAACGTTGCCACCGGGCTTTGCGGCGGCGGTGAGTTTGTAACACATATTTTTCGGCGACGCATTGCGGCTTTTGGATGATAAATATCGGTTATTCCTATTCATCGGCAGGCTTTTCCCAGGCCGGCCTTGATAAATCGCGGTCGCGCCCGTAGTAATTCGGTTCGAAAGGAATTCTCTTAATTCGCAGCGACGTTCGCGTCCCTTTGCCGAGGCCTGATCCATGAGCGTTATCGATCTTCGTAGTGACACCGTTACCCAACCCACGGCGGACATGCTGGAGGCAATGGCCACAGCGGCCACGGGCGATGATGTCTATGGCGAGGATCCGACGGTCAACCTGCTGGAAAGCCAACTGGCGCAACGCCTTGGTTTCGCCGAGGCGCTATTCGTGCCGACAGGGACTATGAGCAACTTGCTGGGCTTGATGGCCCACTGCGGGCGGGGCGACGAATACATCGTCGGCCAGCAGGCGCATACCTATAAGTACGAAGGTGGCGGGGCGGCGGTGCTGGGCTCGATCCAGCCGCAGCCGCTGGAGGTCCAGGCCGACGGTTCACTGGACCTGGAGCAGGTGGCCGCGGCCATCAAGCCGGACGATTTCCACTTTGCCCGGACCCGCCTGTTGGCGTTGGAAAACACTATGCAGGGCAAAGTCCTGCCCTTGGCGTACCTGGCCCAGGCGCGAGCCTTTACCCGCGAGCATGGCCTGGCCCTGCATCTGGACGGTGCGCGCCTGTACAACGCGGCGGTCAAGCTGGGCGTCGATGCGCGGCAGATTACCCAGCACTTCGATTCGGTTTCGGTGTGCTTGTCCAAAGGTCTGGGCGCCCCGGTGGGGTCGGTGCTGTGCGGTTCGGCGGAGCTGATCGGCAACGCCCGGCGCCTGCGCAAGATGGTCGGCGGCGGCATGCGCCAAGCCGGGATCCTGGCCGCCGCGGGCCTCTATGCGCTGGATCATCACGTAACTCGCTTGGCCGACGATCACGCCAATGCGCTGTTGCTGGCGCAGGGGCTGCGCGAAGCAGGGTATGAGGTCGAGCCGGTGCAGACCAATATGGTCTACGTTGCGATAGGTGGCCGGGCACAGGCGTTAAAGGACTTTGCCGAAGGCCGCGGGATCAGGCTGAGCGCCGCTTCGCGGCTACGGATGGTCACCCATATGGACGTCAGTGGTGCGCAAATCGAGCAGGTCGTCGGGACTTTTAGCGATTTTTCCCGCAACTGACAGGGTTAGCGGTCCAATTGACCGTCTCTATCGTATAAACACGCTGTACCCCAAGCTCAGGGCCGATATAATGCGGCCCTTTGCCGTCGTTTCGTCTGATGACGTTCGCACAGGCCTTTGGCCGCAGTCTCCGTGGAAGAACCTAATGAAAAGCGCAGAAATCCGTGAAGCCTTCCTTCGCTTCTTCGAAGAGCAAGGCCACACCCGTGTAGCCTCCAGCTCTTTGATTCCGGGCAACGACCCAACCCTGCTGTTCACCAACGCGGGGATGAACCAGTTCAAGGACTGCTTCCTGGGCCAGGAAAAGCGCGCCTATACCCGCGCCGTAAGCAGCCAGAAATGCGTACGCGCCGGCGGCAAGCACAACGACCTGGAAAACGTCGGTTACACCGCCCGTCACCACACCTTCTTTGAAATGCTGGGCAACTTCAGTTTCGGCGACTATTTCAAGCGTGACGCCATCACCTTCGCCTGGACGTTCCTGACCTCCGACAAGTGGCTGAACCTGCCGAAAGAAAAACTCTGGGTTACCGTCTACGCCAGCGATGACGAGGCCTACGATATCTGGACCAAGGAAGTCGGCGTTCCGGCCGAGCGCATGGTGCGCATCGGTGACAATAAAGGCGCGCCATACGCCTCCGACAACTTCTGGACCATGGGCGATACCGGCCCTTGCGGCCCTTGCACCGAGATCTTCTACGATCACGGCGCCGACATCTGGGGCGGCCCGCCGGGTTCGCCGGAAGAAGACGGCGACCGTTACATCGAGATCTGGAATAACGTCTTCATGCAGTTCAACCGCACCGCCGACGGCGTGTTGCACCCGCTACCGGCACCATCGGTGGACACCGGCATGGGCCTGGAGCGGATCAGCGCGGTGCTGCAGCACGTTCACTCCAACTATGAAATCGACCTGTTCCAGAGCCTGCTGAACGCAGCGGCCAAGGCCATTGGCTGCACCAACGACGCTCAGGCTTCGTTGAAGGTGGTGGCCGACCACATTCGTTCCTGCGGTTTCCTGGTCGCCGATGGCGTGCTGCCTTCCAACGAAGGCCGCGGTTATGTGCTGCGCCGGATCATTCGCCGCGCTTGCCGCCATGGCAACAAGCTGGGCGCCAAGGGCAGCTTCTTCTATCTGATCGTGGCCGCCCTGGTCGCCGAGATGGGCGAAGCCTTCCCTGAGCTGAAATCCCAGCAGGCGCATATCGAGCGCGTGCTGAAAGCCGAAGAAGAGCAATTCGCCAAGACCCTGGAGCAGGGCCTGAAGATCCTCGAGCAGGACTTGGCCGAGCTCAAAGGCACCGTGGTGCCGGGCGACGTGGTGTTCAAGCTGTACGACACCTACGGTTTTCCGATGGACCTGACCGGCGACATCGCCCGCGAGCGCAGCCTGACCCTCGACGAGGAAGGCTTCGAGCGCGAGATGGAAGCGCAACGCGTACGTGCCCGCTCCGCCAGCTCCTTCGGCATGGACTACAACAGCCTGGTCAAGGTCGATGTGGCTACCGAATTCACCGGTTATCACGCCACCAGCGGTTCGGCCAAGGTGGTTGCCCTTTATAAAGAAGGGCAATCGGTCGACGTGCTGAGCGAAGGCGAGGAAGGTGTGGTCGTTCTCGACCAGACGCCTTTCTACGCGGAGTCGGGCGGCCAGGTCGGCGACTGCGGTTACCTGCAAGCGGGCAATGCGCGCTTCGACGTGCGCGACACCACCAAGACCGGCGGTGCGTTCCTGCATCATGGCGTATTGGCCAGCGGTAGCCTGACCGTCGGCGCTCCGGTGCAAACCCAGGTGGCAGCCGAAGTGCGCCACGCCACCTCGTTGAACCACTCGGCCACGCACTTGCTGCACGCCGCGCTGCGCCAGGTGCTGGGCGAGCATGTGCAGCAGAAAGGCTCGCTGGTCGACAGCCAGCGCCTGCGTTTCGACTTCAGCCATTTCGAAGCGATCAAGCCTGAGCAGATCAAGGCCCTGGAAGACATCGTCAACGCCGAAATCCGCAAGAACACCGCGGTGGAAACCGAAGAAACCGATATCGACACCGCCAAGAAGAAAGGCGCCATGGCGCTGTTCGGCGAGAAGTACGGCGACAGCGTGCGGGTGCTGAGCATGGGCGGCGATTTCTCCGTCGAGCTGTGTGGCGGTATCCATGCCAATCGCACCGGCGATATCGGTCTGCTGAAAATCATCAGCGAAGGCGGCGTTGCCTCGGGCGTGCGTCGTATCGAGGCGGTGACCGGTGCTGCGGCACTGGCTTACCTGAACGCTGCGGAAGAGCAACTCAAGGAAGCGGCGAACCTGGTCAGGGGCAGCCGTGACAACCTGATCGACAAGCTGTCGGCCGTGCTGGAGCGCAATCGTCAGTTGGAGAAGCAGCTCGAGCAGCTGCAGGCCAAGGCGGCCAGTGCCGCGGGCGACGACCTGTCGGCCCAGGCGCTGGATGTCAAAGGCGCGAAAGTGCTGGCGGCGCGCCTGGAAGGGCAGGACGGCAAGGCGCTGTTGGCGCTGGTCGATCAGTTGAAAAACAAACTCGGTCGCGCAGTGATCCTGCTCGGCAGTGTCCATGAGGAAAAGGTCGTATTGGTTGCAGGCGTAACCAAAGACCTGACTGGCCAACTCAAAGCCGGTGATTTGATGAAGCAAGCCGCTGCGGCGGTAGGCGGGAAGGGCGGTGGTCGTCCGGATATGGCGCAAGGCGGCGGTGTCGATGCTGCTGCGCTGGATACCGCGCTGGCCCTGGCCGTTCCGTTTGTCGAGCAGGGTATTTAAGGTTCCAGGCCGAGCCCGTCGTCTAGTGGCGGGCTTTGGAACTGCGCAGTTTGATTGATTAATGGGCGCCCCTTTACGGGCTGAGGCGGCTTAGAAATGGCTTTGATCGTACAGAAATTTGGAGGCACCTCGGTCGGTTCTGTCGAAAGAATCGAGCAGGTCGCCGACAAGGTGAAAAAATTCCGCGAGTCCGGTGACGACCTGGTGGTTGTACTGTCGGCCATGAGCGGCGAAACCAACCGTCTGATCGACCTTGCCAAGCAAATCAGCGGCGACGGTCAACCGGTTCCTCGCGAACTGGATGTGATCGTTTCCACCGGTGAACAGGTGACGATCGCACTGCTGGCCATGGCGCTGATCAAGCGCGGGGTGCCGGCGGTGTCCTACACCGGTAACCAGGTGCGGATTCTGACCGATAGCGCGCACAATAAAGCGCGCATCTTGCAGATCGACGATCAGAAGATTCGCGGCGACCTGAAGGCTGGTCGCGTGGTTGTGGTCGCCGGTTTCCAGGGCGTGGACGAGCACGGCAACATCACCACCCTAGGGCGTGGCGGTTCGGACACCACCGGCGTGGCACTGGCGGCAGCCCTGAAGGCTGACGAATGCCAGATCTACACCGATGTGGACGGCGTCTACACCACCGATCCGCGCGTGGTGTCCGTGGCCCAGCGGCTGGACAAGATCACCTTCGAAGAAATGCTGGAAATGGCCAGCCTGGGTTCCAAGGTGCTGCAGATCCGTGCGGTTGAGTTCGCCGGCAAGTACAACGTTCCGCTGCGCGTACTGCACAGCTTCAAGGAGGGTCCGGGTACCCTCATTACTATCGATGAAGAGGAATCCATGGAACAGCCGATCATTTCCGGCATCGCTTTCAACCGCGATGAAGCCAAGCTGACCATCCGTGGCGTGCCAGACACTCCCGGCGTGGCCTTCAAGATTCTCGGCCCGATCAGCGCCGGGAACATCGAAGTCGACATGATTGTGCAGAACGTTGCGCACGATAACACCACCGACTTCACCTTCACCGTGCACCGCAACGATTACCTGGCAGCCCAGCAAGTGCTGGAAAACACTGCTCGTGAAATCGGTGCCCGGGAAGTGGTGGGCGACACCAAGATTGCCAAGGTCTCGATCGTTGGTGTCGGCATGCGCTCCCATGCAGGCGTTGCCAGCCGCATGTTCGAGGCCCTGGCCAAAGAAAGCATCAATATCCAGATGATCTCGACCTCTGAAATCAAGGTTTCCGTAGTGATCGAAGAGAAGTACCTGGAACTGGCTGTGCGCGCTCTGCACACGGCTTTCGAACTGGACGCTCCGGCCCGACAAGGCGAGTGACGCGTTGCCCGCAGGGCGCGGTTTACCGCGCCCTTCGTTTTTTTGATCGGCGTGACAGAAAACTGTTCTTTTGCTCGCGCTAGTCAATACTTAGGCGTGTAGGGCTACGGCCGTCCTGGTTGTAGGTCGATACCCTTTTTTTTGCAGACTGTTGTCCCTGAAATGAAATGCGTGAGGAGAAAGGTATGCTGATTCTGACTCGTCGGTGCGCAGAAAGCCTGATTATTGGTGATGGCGAAATCACCGTGACCGTGCTCGGCGTCAAAGGAAATCAAGTGCGTATCGGTGTCAACGCCCCTAAAGAGGTGGCGGTGCATCGTGAAGAAATTTACCTGCGGATAAAGAAAGAGAAGGACGAAGAACCAAGCCATTAATTTTTATCGTTTTTTTTGTTTGCAAACGGGGAGAAAGCTGGTTAATATACGCCCCGTGTTGCGGAGAGCTGGCCGAGTGGCCGAAGGCGCTCCCCTGCTAAGGGAGTACACCTCAAAAGGGTGTCGGGGGTTCGAATCCCCCGTTCTCCGCCATTATTTACTTAGTTCGTTGTAATCTGGCTTCTTCGGTAAGTTGTTGAAATTACTAGAAAAAGTGCTTTACAAAAAGATTTAACGGCCTATAATGCGCGGCAACAAATGCACTCGTAGCTCAGCTGGATAGAGTACTCGGCTACGAACCGAGCGGTCACAGGTTCGAATCCTGTCGAGTGCACCATTTAAGAGTTGTTTACAGTAATGTAAGTAACTTGGCTTCAGCCAGTTGTGGTCTGGTCTAAAAACACAAATTGCACTCGTAGCTCAGCTGGATAGAGTACTCGGCTACGAACCGAGCGGTCACAGGTTCGAATCCTGTCGAGTGCACCATATACCAAGAAGCCCGCATTCATTGCGGGCTTTTTGCTTTCTGTCTTTCAGGTTCCTCTCTTCTCGATCGCCCTCCATCTTTGAACGCCGCAGCTGCTGCGGCGTCTCAGTCTGTGTGCGCCTGTCTTTTTCGCGATTGCTTTCACACACTTGCGGTCATCGTGAGTCGGTAGTGGGGGAGTGCGTCGAACGTACTTTTTTCACCTGCTGTGTGTTTTCTTTTTCGGATGGCGCGTCGCAGCTTATAGATTTAGCGGTTGTTCAGCTTTGCGCCGCAAGCGCTTGTTCTTGCCATGATTTTTTAACGTTTAAAGCCGTCAAGCGGTGTATGATTGCGCCCGTCAGCCCCGCCGGGGCTTGTGGAATATCTCCATGGACTTACCCAGTAGTTACTCAGTATCCCGTTTTTACAATCATGAATTGACTGATTGATCCTTCCGGCGTGCTCCTCTGCTGGGAGTGGAGTTCGCCTATGACCGAAGTAGAAGTAAAGAAAACACAAGACAGCCTGCAGGACCGCCTCGCTCAAGTCGTCGAGTTGCTGCAGCGTCAACGGGTGGTCGAAGACCTGACCCATCGTCAGGAAGGTCACCACCAGGACCGGGTCGAGAACCTGGTTCATCGGCAAAATCTCGTCGAGCTGCAGCGCAAGCTCGATGATCTGCACTCCGCCGACGTCGCCTATATCCTTGAAGCCTTGCCGCTCGAAGAGCGCCTGACCGTCTGGCAGTTGGTCAAGGCTGAGCGCGACGGCGACATCCTGCTCGAAGTATCCGATTCCGTACGTGAAACCCTGATCGCCGACATGGACGATCATGAGCTCCT
This sequence comes from Pseudomonas chlororaphis, assembly GCF_001921865.1. Lineage (GTDB taxonomy): Bacteria > Pseudomonadota > Gammaproteobacteria > Pseudomonadales > Pseudomonadaceae > Aquipseudomonas > Aquipseudomonas chlororaphis_D. Next base: position 369,907 of record NZ_MSCT01000019.1, on the reverse strand, counting down.
GGCCGCCGCCAAGGAGATGGACGCCGACGAACTTGCTGACCTGGCCCCCGAGCTGCCGCGAGACGTTGTCCATGAGTTGATGGAGGCGCTGGACGGACAACAGCGCGAGCGCGTTCGCTCCGCCTTGTCGTATGACGAGGAGCAGGTCGGCGCATTGATGGACTTCGAGATGGTGACGATCCGTGAGGATGTCAGTCTCGAAGTGGTTTTGCGTTATCTGCGTCGCCTCAAGGAATTGCCGGGCCATACCGACAAGCTGTTCGTCGTCGATTATGACGGCGTGCTCAAGGGCGTGCTGCCTATCAAGCGGCTTCTGGTGAATGACCCGGAAAAGCAGGTTGCGGAAGTCATGGCCAGTGATCCGGTCAGTTTTCATCCGGATGAAGACGCTTATGACGCGGCGCAGGCGTTCGAGCGTTATGACTTGATTTCGGCGCCGGTAGTCGACAAGAACGGCAAGTTGATCGGCCGTTTGACGATCGACGAAATGGTCGACTTGATCCGTGAAGAGAGCGAGACCGAAGTCCTTAATATGGCTGGTCTGCGTGAAGAGGAAGACATCTTCGCCTCGGTCTGGCGTTCCCTGCGCAACCGCTGGGCCTGGCTGGCAATCAACCTGATTACCGCATTTGTCGCTTCGCGAGTCATCGGCCTGTTTGAGGGCTCCATCGAAAAGCTGGTGGCCTTGGCGGCGCTGATGCCGATCGTGGCGGGTATTGGCGGCAATTCGGGTAACCAGACGATCACCATGATCGTTCGGGCCATGGCACTGGACCAGGTCAGTACCGGTAACACTTCTCGGTTGATGCGCAAGGAGCTGGCGGTCGCCTTGATCAACGGGCTGGTCTGGGGTGGAGTAATCGGCGTAGTCGCCTATTTGCTCTATGGCAGCTGGTCGTTGGGTGTGGTGATGACGGCGGCGATGACGCTCAATCTGTTGCTCGCGGCGCTGATGGGGGTTCTGATTCCGATGACGCTGGCGCGGCTGGGACGGGACCCGGCAATGGGGGCCAGCGTCATGATCACGGCCATGACTGACAGCGGCGGCTTTTTTATCTTCCTTGGGTTGGCCACCATCTTCCTGCTTTGATTCTGTCTGCAGCCCCTCTTATGGGGCTGTATCGCTTTCTCTCTATTCTTGCGATCCGGGCTCAGGTGCTTTTGTAGTACCGGGGTAGCAAATTTCGGGTAAAAAAAGCCAGCTCAAGGCTGGCTCCAGTTTTATCTGGTCGAATCAGGAGGCGTCTGCGGCCATTTCAGCGTCATGGGCGATCAGCGAAACGAGGGCGTTCTGCTGGCGGTGGGAAAGTTGACGGAAACGTTGAAGCAGTTCGCGTTCATGCAAAGACAGCTCAGGGCTGTCCAGGCGCATGCTTAGCTCTTCACCCAAGGCGCCTTCCTGAATAAGACTCTGTTCCAGGCGCGCGATGATTTCGGAGTTCATGCTGCGGTGATGATTGCGAGCCACCTCGGCAATGCGTTCACGCATCCCGTCGGGTAGACGTACGACGAACTTGTCAGCCGTACGGCTGGAATAAATTGCCTGTTTCAATGGGCGCATATATTTAACCGGTTAGTTCAGGGGAGCGGTTCTCGGAATTGGCCGCGGGATGTCAGTTAGGACAAGCGTTGCTGCCAAATGTTCAACCTGAATTGTTAAGAGGCCCGCATCATGCCTCAAAATTGCCAGATCCTTGGCGTCAATTCTGTGACAAATATTGAACTGGGTAAAGGCGTTATGCCAGCACCAATTATCAGAAATGCGGACTGGTTTGAAAAGATCGCCGGTCCGCCCGCTTGCCCGCGTCCAGTTGTCCGATAGCAGCCTTTGAGCGCTGCCAGGCGGACATATATGCGGTTCCGATCATGTTTCCTACCTTGTACAGAATAGTGGCAAATGGCCGATTTACTAGGCTGCGAAAACTACGGAGTGTCTGAATGCCAGGCAGACTGATTTATTTGATGGGCCCTTCCGGATCGGGCAAGGACAGTTTGATTGAGGCGGCGCGCCAGCCTTTGGCGCAGCTTGGCTGTGATGTGGTACGACGCGTGATTACTCGCTCCGCAGAGTCTGTTGGTGAAGATGCCTGTGGGGTCAGTGCTGAAGAGTTCGAGCGCATGGAGCGGCAGGGGGCGTTTGCCTTGTGTTGGCGGGCCAATAACCTGGTTTATGGTATTCCAGTGCAAATCGACGACTGGCTGGCCAGTGGACACAATGTCTTGGTCAATGGTTCCAGGGCTTATCTGGATCAGGCTCGTCAGCGCTATCCTGATCTGTTGGCGATTCTGCTGACGGTGGACGTCGACGTATTACGGCAACGGCTGATAGGGCGCGGTCGTGAAAGTCCTGCTCAGATCGAGGCACGGCTCAAGAGAAGTTCTCTTTTTTCCGCTGGCGATGGATCTGTACTGGGAGGGGCCGTGTTTCTTCTGGACAACTCGGCTGGGCTGTCCGTGACCTTGGAGGGTTTTCTGAGGCTCTTGAAGGCGCAAGGGATTAGCGCAACACCGGGTCGAACTTGATTTTGCGCCCAACGGCCAACGCCAGCAGGAACAAGCCGGAAAAAACACCGCAAGCGATCAAGGGGGCATCGCCCAAGGCTGCTTCTGTGGTAAAGCAACCCAGCAGCGCACTGAGTACAGCCAGAATGAGAAGGCCTTTGGCAAGTCGGGACATTAACAGGCTCCTGATGAGGTCATATTCAAAATACCCAGCTTTCGGGTCTGGGCGCGGCAGGTAACACAACGCCCTTGTCAGAGGTTGTCGGAGTGGCTACAGGGGAGTCGGTGTCGCTCATGACTGCCCATTGCGCGGTTTGACGTTGCATGTGCTGGGCCTTGTACTGAAAGCTTTGATCGACGCCGCGATCAGGCTGAAAGTGGAAACCCACCAGGATGGCAAGGGCGATAGCATTCGACAGAAGAAGGGCGCTATTCATGTGCTTGATCTCCACTGTTCTTTTGTAGAGTTCAAGCAGTGTGCATGCCAAGAGTTTAACGACTATTAAATCCTTTAAAAACAATGAATTAATAGAGTTTTTGAACGGTGGCTGATTGCATTTTGCAATGATGGCTTTTTGGGGTGATGCAATTTGCACGACGACCCAGGCAAATTGCCTGATGACCAAAAGAGCCACCCGCCAAAAAGCCCTACTCACAGCATGACAAAAGCGGGACTGGCCGTTAACATGCACGCCTTCCTGCACACCGCTGCAATCGGCACGGTGATCAATTTGTCCCAGTAGCTCAATTGGATAGAGCATCCCCCTCCTAAGGGGAAGGTTGGCAGTTCGAACCTGCCCTGGGACACCACACTCAGCGATTCCCGCCTCGTCTTACGTTCCTCGTTGTTCCTCAGAGAGGTACGTTCGTTTCTATCCTTGCCTTTCAACGCGATCGGAAATCCCTGAAGCGCCCCGTCTTACCGACTCCCCTGCTGTTTTTGCTGCGCCCGCTGTGGGTGGTTCGCGAAAACAAGAATGTCGGGGGCTTTTAGCAACTCTCTATAAGGGAACGCTGGAATCGGCCGATAACCCCATGGATGTCGTTGCGGATCAAATGGCGATGCCGTGGGCCGAGTGCCTGAAGAGCGGGCGTCATTGAGGGTTGATGTAGCATGCATTAATGGCCTTGCGCCATTATCGTTGTCCGCCGGTCGGCAGAGGGTGGCCTTGAGCCTCTCCTGCTGTTGCCTCGGGCTTCATCTTTTTACGGGTGTGGAATCTTCGATGCTGGCGTACCACCAAAAAAGCTTTTTGATCGTCGATGATTTCTCCGATTTCCGCAGTTCTGTCCGATCCATGTTGCGTGAATTGGGCGTCAAGGACGTCGACACTGCCGATACAGGCGAGCAGGCGCTGCGCATGTGTGCGCAGAAGCGCTATGACTTCATCCTCCAGGATTACCACCTGGGCGACGGCAAGAAGAATGGGCAGCAGGTACTCGAAGACCTGATGAGCGACAAGCTGATCAGCCATGAAAGCGTGTTTCTCATGGTCACTGCCGAGACTAGCCAGTCCATGGTACTCAGCGCCCTCGAGCATGAGCCGGATGCCTACCTGACCAAGCCTTTCAACCGTTCCAGCCTGGCTCAGCGGCTGGAGCGGTTGCAGCAACGCAAGTCGCTGCTCAAGCCGATCCTGCAAGCTCTCGATCGCGGCAAGCCGGTCGACGTGTTGAATGCCTGCATCGCCCTGTGCAAGCAGGACCCGCGTTATTCGCCGTTATGCCTGCGTTATCGCGCCGACGCTCTGCGCGACATGAACCAGACCGAGGCGCTGGAGCGGTTGTACGAGAGCATTCTGGCGGATCGCCCGTTGCCGTGGGCTTATGTCGGCCTGGGCCGCCTGCTGTTCAAGCGTGGCCAGGTGGCCCAGGCCAAGGCTGTCTACGAAAAGGCCTTGAAGGCCTTTCCAGTGATGCCGGCGCTCTACGACGGCATGGCTGATGTGCTGCTCGCCGAAGGGGATTCCAAGCGTGCCCAGAGCGTTCTCGAGGAGGCGGTGCGCCTGTCGCCGCTGGCCGTGCGCCGACAAGCGTTGCTGGGCAAGCTGGCGATGAACAACGAAGACTTCGAGACCGCCTCCAAAGCGTATCGCCAGGCGGTATCCCAGGGAGCGCAATCGCGGTTCAAGGACCCTGAAAGCAACCTCGGACTGGCGCATGCCTTGATCAGCAAGGGCAGCGAAAGAGGCCTGGATACCCGTACGCGTCTGGAGATCAACAGCACCCTGAGCGCGGTGGCCAAGGAAAACCCCAGCGATCCAGGATTGCAGATTCGCGCGCGCCTGATGAAAGCGACCAGCCTCTTGCTCAACGACGCTGAAACGGCGGAAAAACTCACCGAGCAGGCGATGCTGCGGCTGGACGGGATGGAGCAATTCATGAGCCCGGAAGCAGCGTTGCTGGTGGCCAAGCAACTGCAGATGCTCGGGCAGGCCGATGCCGGGACATCGATGTTGAAAAACTGTGCGGAAATCTACGGCGACGACCCGAAGGTCATGGAAGGCATCGCCAAGCTCACCGATGATCCGGCGATCCTCAATTCCTCCAACGCCGCCGCTGACATGAACCGCCAGGGCGTGCGCAGCTACAAGGCTGGTGCCCTGGGCGAGGCGCGGGATCTGTTCCGCCGGGCCTTGGCCATGCAACCGAAGAACATCAGCATTGCCCTGAACATGGCGCAGTCGTTATTGCACGGCACTGACATCGCCCAGGACGCAACGCTGCTGGAGGAGTGCCGGACCTGCCTGAAAATGGTTGGTTTGATGCCCGATACCGACGCGCGATATCCGCGTTATCAGAAGCTGCGAAGCAAGGCGTTTGGCGAATGAATACTCACGAACAGGCTCTGGATTTCTCCACGGTGATCGCTTCCACCGTGCATGACATGAAAAACTCCCTGACCCTGCTCATGCAGGCGCATGGCCAATGGCTGGCCGGGCTGCCGCCGGAGCAGCAGCGCACGCCGGAGCAGGGCGTGATGGAGTTCGAGTTCGCCCACCTTAACGGCATGCTGGTGCAATTGCTGGGGCTGTACAAGCTAGGGGTCAACCAGTTGCCGATACAGCCGGGTTACCACGAGCTGGACGATTTCATCGAGGCGCAACTGGTCAGCCACCAGGATGTGTTCGCCAGTCGTGGCATTGCCGCGGCCTATGAGGTCGATCCTTTGACTCCGCTGGGGTTCTTCGATCGGGAGCTGGTCGCCTCGGTGTTGGGCAACTGCATCAATAACGCCATTCGGTATGCGCGCCATGCGTTGCTGGTCAGCGTGCACGATGAGGCTGGGCAGACGGTGCTGACCATCAATGACGATGGCGAGGGTTACCCGCAGCAGATGATCGATAACCAGGCCGACTATGTGCAGGGCATCAATCACAGCAGCGGTAGCACGGGCCTGGGGTTGTATTTCGCGGGACGCATTGCCGCGCTGCACCAGCGCAACGGTGTCTGCGGGCGCACCGAAATCCGTAATGGCGGGCCTCTGGGGGGCGGCATATTCAGCCTTTATCTGCCTTGAGGCGGTTGCCGGTCCCCTAAGGCTTTGCCGCATTTGTGTTGTGTGTCTCGATGGCTTTTTGTTTGCCGCTGCTTGAAATTCCGAACAGGCGGAGCCTATTTTGTACGGGTCGCCGTTTTCGGCTCGTACAACAACAAGGATTGAGTCATGACAACCGATGGCCGCAGTTCACTCGCGCAGCGATTGACGGGCATTGACGAGATTGAATGTGTCACTCCGGATCTGAATGGCGTGCCACGGGGCAAGGTAATGACTGCCGAGGGCTTCCTCGAAGGGCGGCGTCTGCAGATGGCTCGCGGGGTGCTGCTGCAATGCATCATGGGAGGCTATCCGCCAGCACGTTTCTACGGCAGCGACGACGGCGACCTGGCGCTCAATGCCGACCCGCAACAGATTCACCGCCTGCCCTGGAGCCAGCCGCTGCGAGCCCTGGCGATCTGTGATGCGGACGAACTGAGCGGAGAAAGCTCGCGTCTTTCCACTCGTGGTCAGCTCAAGCAGGTCATCGCACGCTACGCTGCTCGCGGCCTGTCGCCAGTGGTGGCGACCGAGCTGGAGTTTTTTGTGTTCGCGCCCAATACCGATCCGACCCAACCCTTCCAGCCGCCCGTGGGCCTGGACGGTCGTCGCGAAGATGGGCATTCGGCGTTCAGTGTCAGCTCCAACAACGGTCTGCGGCCATTCTTCAATGAGGTCTATTCCTGCATGGCAGCGTTGGGCCTGCCGCGCGATACCTTCATGCATGAAATGGGCGTCAGTCAGTTCGAGATCAACCTTTTGCATGGTGATCCGCTACTGCTGGCCGATCAGACCTTCCTGTTCAAGCATCTGCTCAAGGAAGTGGCGCTCAAGCATGGCCTGACTGTGGTGTGCATGGCCAAGCCGCTGGCGCATACGCCCGGCAGCTCGATGCATATTCACCAGAGCCTGGTCGAGTCGGCCAGCGGTCGTAATGTGTTCAGCGACGAAGCCGGAGAGCCGACTGCAACGTTCCGTCACTTCATTGGTGGGCTGCAGGCTGGGTTGGCGGACTTCACCGCGCTGTTCGCGCCGAACGTCAACTCCTACCAGCGCCTGTGCCACCCTTATGCATCGCCGAACAACGCTTGCTGGTCCCATGACAATCGGGCGGCAGGCTTGCGTATTCCAGCCAGTTCGCCAGTGGCGCGACGGGTCGAGAACCGTTTGCCGGGCGCCGATGCCAACCCGTACCTGGCGATTGCCGCAAGCCTGGCCGCGGGGTTGCACGGTATCGAAAACGAACTGGAGCCGGCGCCGGCGATTCAGGGTGAGTTTGCCGTGCCGGACAGTTTATCGTTGCCTTGTACCTTGCATGCGGCTCTCGAGCGTCTGAAGCGTAGCCAGTTGGCCAGGGAATTGTTCGGCAATGAGTTCATCGAAGGATATGTCGCTTCGAAGACCATGGAGTTGACCAGTTTCTTTGATGAAATAACGCCTTGGGAGCGGCGCGTTTTAGCGGCCCAGGCTTAACCGAAACGTCGCAGTCGGGTTATCTTCGGGTGGCCCGACACTCAATTCAAGGAGCCGCTCGGAACGCCGATGCGCCAAATCTGGAAATCCTTTCGAGCGCTTTATTTCGCCTCGCTGATGATGTTGATCGGCTCGGGTTTGCTCAGCACCTACCTGGCATTGCGCCTGGCCGCCGATCATGTCGACGGATTGTGGGTGGGTGCCTTGATGGCGGCCAACTACTTCGGCCTGGTGCTGGGGGGGAAAATCGGTCACCGCCTGATTGCCCGGGTTGGCCATATTCGGGCTTACGCCACCTGTGCCGGGATCGTCGGTGCGGCGGTATTGGGGCATGGGCTGGTGGACTGGTTGCCGGCCTGGCTGATGCTACGGATGGTCGTCGGCCTGGGCATGATGTGTCAGTACATGGTCATCGAAAGCTGGCTCAACGAGCAGGCCGATGCCAAGCAGCGTGGGCTGGTATTCAGTGGCTACATGATTGCCTCGTACCTGGGGTTGGTCCTGGGGCAACTGATTCTGGTCATGCACCCGGCCCTTGGGCTTGAGCTGCTGATGCTGGTAGCCCTGTGCTTTGCCTTGTGCCTGGTGCCGGTGGCCATGACTCGGCGCATTCACCCTGCGCCTTTGCATCCGGCGCCCATGGAGCCACGCTTCTTTATCAAGCGTGTTCCGCAGTCGCTGAGTACGGTGCTCGGAGCGGGGCTGATTGTCGGTTCGTTCTATGGCTTGGCGCCGCTGTACGCCTCCCAGCAAGGCCTGAGTACCGAGCAGGTCGGCCTGTTCATGGGGAGCTGCATTTTTGCCGGGCTGGTGGTGCAGTGGCCGTTGGGCTGGTTATCCGATCGTTACGATCGGGCCCTGCTGATTCGTTGTTTTGCCTGCTTCCTGGCTGTGGCAGCCCTGCCATTGGCGATTTTGCCCGAGGTGCCGCTGGAGGTGTTGTTTGCGCTGGGGTTCCTGTGTTCGCTGGTGCAGTTCTGCCTGTACCCGCTGGCGGTGGCCTTTTCCAACGACCATGTGGAAAGTGATCGGCGGGTCTCGCTGACCGCGATGTTGCTGGTGACTTACGGCGTCGGGGCCAGTGTCGGGCCTTTGGTGGCGGGGGTGCTGATGAAGTTGTTCGGCAGCCAGATGCTGTATGCATTCTTCAGTTTTTTTGCCCTGGTACTGGTCTGGCGTATCCGGCCGAAAGCGGTGACCAACCTGCATCAGGTCGATGATGCGCCACTGCATCACGTGGCGATGCCGGACAGCATGGCCAGTTCACCACTGGTGGCTGCGCTCGATCCGCGGGTTGACGAACAGGTGGTGCAGGATCAGATGCAACAAGGCAACGTGCCGGGAGCCGACGCCACGACGGTAGTCGCGGACGAGGTTGAGGAGCCGGCGGTGGCGCCGGATGATCCAGGGTCGGACCCGCTCGGTGGGGGTAGGCCCTAAAGCAAAAAAAACGGGCAGTCGCCGCAAGGGACTGCCCGTTTTTTCGACCTTCGAGTCTCAGAGGTCGTCTTTGTCGAAGCGTCGAGCCTCGCGCTGCAACTGATAGACAAAACGCTCGACCTGGCGTTGGACCAGCCCGCTCATGTTATGAAAGCGCACGCCGGCGAACGTCGTGTCGATCTTCTCTTCGTGGTGCAGATAACGCAGTTCTACCGGTGCGGTCATGCTGCCGAAGGGCAGGGCGGCGATAAAGCGTTCGTAGACCTGGCCCAGTTGCAGGCGGCCGGAGATGTCGCCATCGAAACGCAGCTTGCAGCCGGTGGCGGAGATATCCAGCAGTTTGCCGGAGATCGGAGCCTTGAGTTTCTCGCCCCCCAGTTCGATGTTGACCAGTTGGGCCAGTTTCAAGGCGGCGCGAAAGGCGTTGCGGCGCTGGTGATAAACCACTTCGTCCGGCAGGGGGCCACGGTAGCAGCGTCCGCCATTGGATTCGTCGATGGTTGGGACGCTGTTGCTTTCCCAGGCAATACGCACGCCTTCGTGAAAGCCTTCGATACGGAATGGCTCGCCAGCGAGCATGAAGCGTTCGCCGTCACGAGGAATCATTTCATCCAGGGCGATCATGTTGGCATCGCGATCGAGTTCGATCAGATAACTTTGAAAGCGCTGGCTGCGTTCGTGGAAAGTGATGATCAGCGGGTCATGGCTCTCTTGCAGCAAGCGCAGCGTGGAGGTGATTTCCAGGGGCGTGGTGAGCACCTTGGGTGGCTGCGGCGCATCTTCTGCGTTTACGGCACTGAACACGGTTCATCAATCTCCAGACAAAATACGACTACACGCAAGAGCCGGCATTTTGCCAGCATGTTCCGTGACTTGATAGGGCGTGCTCATTTCTGGGGTCAAGCCTGGCTAAGCGGACGAGGCTTCGCAAGGTTGGAGGTAGAGCCGCGCGCATCATAGAGGGCAGGGGGCTCGCCACCGGTAAGGATTTTCAACTGATTGGCCGTGGTGGCTTGTTGAATCTGGATCGAGCGGCCATTGAGTTCGTTCGCTGCCTGGCAATCGGCAAGCATTTGCGTCAGCACGTCGCTCTGGGCCAGTAACTGGTCGCCAATCGAGGAGTGGCTGGCCAGTTGTTCCAGGCCGGCCCGGCTGGCGGGAAGATTCAGGCTGGCGAGAATTTCGCTGCGTTTGCGGCCATGCTGCTCGAGCAAAATGATCAAGGCTTGCTTCTGCGCGAGAATTTCTTCCAGCAGCGACATGTCGCGACCGTGCAGGGCGAGGGATTCGTCGCCCAACAACGCCAGCAATTGTTGAGCTGGAGCAAAGTCGTCAGTGATCAGTTGCAGCAAATTAGTGTCGTGCATGTATGGCCTTGGGTTTTAAGCGTCCAAAAAACTGGCGCAGGCCTTATGCCTAGCGCTGGGCTTCGAAGTTGAGCAGTTTGCTGGCTACACGGTTGCTATCGACTTTATAGCTGCCATCGGCAATCGCTTGCTTCAACTCGGCCACACGGGCGTTGTCGACGGCAGGCTGATCGCGCAGCTTATCAGTGATCTTTTGCAACTGTTGAGCCTCATTGCTGAGGTGTACCGACTCCCCGCTGATACTGGCCTGTTCGGTCGGGGCGTTCAGCGGCGCGGATTTTTCGGCATCGCCGGTTTCCTTGCTGGCGCTGGTACGCGTGCTGCCAGTGAGTGAGGGAGAGCTGTTTAAACGGCTGAAATCGATGACCATGGTAAAAAAACCTCTGGGTATTTGGACGCTTGACTTGTTTTCGGCAATACCCCGGAAAACTTTAGGCTCAAATATCGATGAGCCCGCACGCGCCGCTGTTGCCCTGCATGGGCCACAGTTTAGGGGGCAACAGGGCGCAGCGCCAGTCGTCTACATGGCGACTTCCACCTGGCCTGGCGCGGTGATCCGCGCTTTTATGACCCGTTGTGAGTTGAGGTTCTTGACCCGTATCTGCTCGCTCATGCCTCCGTTGGACAGGGCTTCGCCCGGCATTTTGACGTTCAGGGTGCCACTACGGGCGGAGATCACCACCTGGTCGCCTTTGCGCACCACTTCAGCCTGTTCCAGGTGGACCAGTGTGACGAGTTGGTCGGCTACCATTGGTCGGACAAGCCGCTGTCCAATGGCTTGATCCACCGAGGTCAGGTAGCCCTGGTTGATCTGGCCGATATCGCGCTCGCGCAGCATCACATCCTCAGGACTGATGATGCCGGCGCGCTTGAGGGGGCGGGTGGTGGTCACCACTTCCCGGAACAGCTTGACCTGGGCGGGGACGAATACAGTCCAGGGCGAGGAGCCCTCGCAACGCACCCGAACGGTCACCCGTCCCAACGGTTGTGCCGGGCTTTCTAGGGTCGCTGTCAATTCCTTGTCGCATCGCGGCATGCGCATCCGCGGGTCAAGTTGATTGACCTGGATCTCATAGCGCCCCGGGGTTTGACTGGTAGCCAGATAGTCTTCTACGGTGAATTCAAGAAACCCTTGAGTGACGCCGATAAGTAGATCAGGCAGGGTTACCGAGTCAGCAAAGGCAGGATGGCCAGGGTTCAAGAAAAACAGTGCCGATAGCCCGCACAGCAATTTGCGGTAGTTTGATGTCAGGCGTCGGGAAAATGTCGTTTTGGCGTTCATAACAGTTAAAAAGCAAGCGCCGTGCCGTTTAGCAATGAGCGCGCGTCGGATCTTTAGCTTTGGGGAGTCTGGACATGGCTGGTGTAATGGATTCGGTGAACCAGCGCACGCAACTGGTAGGGCAGAATCGCCTTGAGCTGTTGTTGTTCCGTCTCGACGGAGGGCAGCTTTATGGGATCAACGTGTTCAAGGTTCGGGAGGTGCTGCAATGCCCCAAACTGACCCTGATGCCCAAGTCCAGTCCTGTGGTGTGCGGTGTCGCGAATATTCGAGGGGCAACCATTCCGATCCTGGACCTGGCAATGGCCACCGGTTCGGGCGGGTTGCAGGATCAGAGCAACCCCTTTGTCATCATCACTGAGTACAACACCAAGACTCAGGGGTTTCTGGTGAGATCGGTCGAGCGTATCGTCAACATGAACTGGGAGGAGATCCATCCGCCACCCAAGGGGACGGGGCGCGACCACTACCTGACGGCGGTGACGCGGGTCGACAATCAGTTGGTGGAAATCATCGACGTCGAGAAAATCCTCGCCGAAGTCGCGCCGACGCCCGAGACCATTTCGGTTGGCGTGGTGGATATCGAGACTCAGCACAAGGCTGTTTCGTTGCGGGTGTTGACGGTCGATGACTCGTCGGTGGCGCGCAAGCAGGTCACGCGTTGCCTGCAGACAGTGGGGGTCGAAGTGGTCGCCCTGAATGACGGTAGGCAGGCGCTGGACTACCTGCGCAAGCTGGTCGACGAGGGCAAGAAACCTGAAGAAGAGTTTCTGATGATGATCTCCGACATCGAGATGCCGGAGATGGATGGCTACACCCTCACGGCTGAAATACGCAACGATCCACGCATGCAAAAGCTGCATATCATCCTGCATACTTCGTTGTCAGGCGTATTCAATCAGGCGATGGTGAAGAAGGTCGGTGCCGATGACTTCCTTGCCAAGTTTCGTCCTGATGACCTGGCATCCCGGGTTGTTGCCCGGATCAAAGAAGCAGATAACAGCTAGGGATATCCGTCCCTGGCGGTCACACGATTTAAGAGGCGGCATCATTGTCTACGGGTAATTTGGATTTCGAACAGTTCCGGGTATTCCTGGAAAAAGCCTGTGGGATCTTGCTGGGTGAGAACAAGCAATATCTGGTGTCGAGCCGTCTCAACAAACTGATGGAACAGCAAGGCATCAAGTCCCTCGGGGAGCTGGTTCAGCGTATCCAGAGCCAGCCGCGCAGCGGTTTGCGAGAGATGGTGGTCGATGCCATGACCACCAACGAAACCCTGTGGTTCCGCGATACCTATCCGTTTGAGGTGTTGAAGAACAAGGTCCTGCCGGAGGCCATCAAGGCCAGCCCCAACCAGCGCTTGCGTATCTGGTCGGCGGCCTGTTCCTCGGGGCAGGAGCCCTATTCGTTGTCCATGTCGATCGACGAGTTCGAGAAAGTCAACATGGGGCAATTGAAGATGGGGGTGCAGATCGTTGCCACCGACCTGTCCGGGACCATGTTGAACAACTGCAAGACGGGCGAGTACGACAGCCTGGCGATCGGTCGCGGTTTGTCAGCCGACCGCTTGCAGCGCTATTTCGATCCCAAGGGGCCGGGGCGCTGGATGGTCAAGGCGCCGATCAAGAGTCGCGTCGAATTTCGCTCGTTCAACCTGCTGGACAGCTATGCCAGCCTGGGCAAGTTCGACATCGTGTTTTGCCGCAATGTGTTGATCTACTTCTCCGCCGAGGTGAAGAAGGACATCCTGATGCGCATTCACAGCACGCTGAAACCGGGTGGTTACCTGTTCCTCGGGGCTTCCGAGGCGCTCAATGGCCTGCCGGACCATTATCAGATGGTGCAGTGCAGCCCTGGGATCATTTACCAGGCGAAGTAAGGGTTATGGTTGTTGGAAAAAGAGGCCTTCGTGCCTCTTTTTTTGTGCCTGTGATTTCACTGGCGCTGGAGAGCGGCAATGGATGCATTGCCGCTTTGCTGACGTTTCGCGGAAATGCCTTGCCGCTTTTCTGGCATTGCCGCTTTGCCGCTTGCCTGCAAGGCCTTGATTTACGGGGGAGTTAGCAGTTGGCACGCTGATTGCTTTGTCCAGCTTACGAAAAATCTGGTCGAAGGTTTCCGACATGAGCATCAGCTTCGATAAAGCGCTCGGCATTCATGAACAGGCTCTTGGCTTTCGCGCCAAGCGTGCCGAGGTACTGGCCAACAACATCGCCAACGCCGATACCCCGAACTACAAGGCTCGGGATCTGGACTTCTCCGCCGTGCTCGCCGAGCAGAACGAGAAAGCCAAGAACGGCAGCTTTGCCCTGAACATGACCAACAGCCGTCATATCGAAGCCGAAGGCCTGAGCAACGGCGACGAGTCGTTGCTGTATCGCACGCCGATGCAACCCTCGATCGACCAGAACACCGTGGATGCCCAACTGGAACAGTCGAACTACGCCGAGAACTCGGTGAACTTCCAAGCCAGCTTCACGCTGCTCAACAGCAAATTCAAAGGGCTGGTGTCAGCCCTGCGCGGAGAGTAATCCATGTCCCTTGCCAGTGTTTTCAATATTGCCGGTAGTGGCATGAGTGCCCAGACCACTCGCTTGAACACCGTCGCCAGTAACATCGCCAACGCCGAGACTGTCTCGTCGAGCATCGACCAGACCTACCGTGCGCGCCACCCGGTGTTCGCCACCATGTTCCAGGGCGCGCAAAGCGGCGGCAGCGAGTCGCTGTTCCAGAACCAGGATGCGGCCGGCCAGGGCGTCCAGGTGCTGGGCGTGGTCGAGGACCAGAGCAATCTCGAGGCCCGTTACGAGCCTAACCATCCGGCAGCCGACGCCAAGGGTTATGTCTACTACCCCAACGTCAACGTGGTGGAAGAAATGGCCGATATGATTTCCGCCAGTCGCTCGTTCCAGACCAACGCAGAAATGATGAATACCGCCAAAACCATGATGCAGAAGGTCCTGACCCTCGGTCAGTGATAAGGGGCGACTCAGATGAGTGTTACCGATACCACCAGTGGCCTGACGCTCAAGGAGATCCTCGCGAACTCCTCGAAGAAGACCCCGACCACCAGCAGCGATGGCCTGGCGGCAGCGACCAACAGCGCCACGGGCAAGAATGCCCTGGGCAAGGACGCGTTCCTGAAGCTGCTGGTGACCCAGCTGAAAAACCAGAACCCGCTGGACCCGCAAGACAACAGCGAGTTCGTTGCCCAGCTGGCGCAGTTCAGCAGCCTGGAAGGCATTACCACGCTGAACGATTCGGTCACGGCAATCGCCGGCAACTATAAGTCTTCGCAAGCCTTGCAGGCTTCTTCCTTGGTTGGCCGCTCGGTGATCGTGCAGTCCGGGACCACCCAGGTCGACACCACGAAGAGCATGACCGGTTCGGTCACCGTGCCGACCGGGGTCAGCGGCGTCACAGTGACCATCACCGACAAGGATGGCAAGGCGGTCAAGACTATCGACCTGGGCAGTCAGAAAGCCGGCAGCGCCAGCTTTGTCTGGGACGGCACCAAGACCGACGGCACCAAGGCCGAGCCGGGCAATTACACCTTCAAGGCCAGCACCACGATCGACGGTAAGGCGACCGATCTGGTCACCTACCTGCCGGCGACGGTCAACAGCGTCACCATCAGCCAGACCGGCGGTGAGCTGATGTTGAACCTCGCGGGACTGAGCAGCCCGGTGGCGCTCTCCAAAGTTAAAACCATTGGTATCTAGAGCCGATTAACGCGGCACAAGGAGTGGAATATGTCTTTTAATATCGGCCTTAGCGGTCTCTACGCTGCCAACAAGCAACTGGATGTGACCGGCAACAACATTGCCAACGTGGCGACCACTGGCTTCAAATCGTCCCGTGCCGAATTCGCCGACGTCTACTCGGCCACTAAGTTGGGCTCCGGCAGCAAGACCGTGGGTAACGGCGTGCGTCTAGCCAACGTTTCCCAGCAGTTCGGCCAAGGCGACGTGAACAACACCGGCAACGTGTTGGACATGGGTATCCAGGGTTCGGGTTTCTTCGTGCTGAGCGACAATGGCTCGCTGACCTACACCCGTGCCGGTACCTTCAAGACCGATAAAGACGGCTATATCACCAACAGCGATGGCACTGCGCGTCTGCAGGGTTACGCGGTCGATGGCAACGGCAAGATTATCAACGGCGTGCTGACCGACTTGCGCATCGATACCTCGAACCTGTCGCCGAAGGCTACCAGCGCGGTGTCCTCGACTATCAACCTGAACTCCACTGCGCCAGTCATCGACCAGAGCGTGACAGGTTTTGCCTTCGATCCGACCAAGGTCGAAACCTACACCAAGCAGTTCAGCACGCCGATCTACGACAGCCAGGGCAACGAGCACAAGCTGGACCAGTACATGGTGAAAACCGGTGCCAACACCTGGAAGACCTATACCTTGGTCGATGGTCGTAACCTCGATGGCTCGGCTCCGACCGTGGGTGGCGCAACCGATCCGGTAGCGTCGACCATGAACTTCGATTCGGCGGGCAAGCTGGTGTCGGTGATCACTCCACCGTCGACTACCCCGAACCCAGGCAATAACCTGACCCTCACTGGCTGGGTGCCGGGCACCGTGACCAACGGTGTATGGAAGGCCAACGGTGCCAGCGCCAATGCTGGCGGCGTGACCATCGCCATGACCAATACCACTCAGTTCAACGCCGACACCGCACGTTCGCTGCCGACGCAGGACGGTTATGCCACTGGCCAGATCACCAACCTGACCATCGACGGTACCGGCACCCTGTTCGCCAACTTCAGCAACAGCCAGAACAAGGCAATCGGGCAGATTTCCCTGGCCAGCTTCACCAACGAACAAGGCCTGCAGCCGGTCGGCGGCACCAGCTGGAGAGAAACCTACGCTTCGGGCGTACCGGGCTACGACGCTCCCCAGACCGGTACCCTGGGTACGGTCGTGTCCAACTCCCTGGAGGAGTCGAACGTCAACCTGACCAATGAGCTCGTGGACCTGATCAAGGCCCAGAGCAACTATCAGGCGAACGCCAAGACCATCTCCACCCAGAGCACCATCATGCAGACCATTATCCAGATGACCTGATAATGGCCGGCTGACGCCGCTCGATAAAAAGCCCCTCAGCGCAGGGGCTTTTTTGTGCCTGCAGGATTTTCTTCCGCATTCGGCTCTTGCTTTTGTAGGAGCGAAGCTTGCTCGCGATAAGCGTCAAGCGCGGTAGTAAGACGGGGCGCCGGGCCTGGTAGGGGGGGCGATTCGTGCCTGGCTCTGGCAACGCAGCCGCTACAGATTGGTGGGTTTTCCGCAGGCAAAAGAAAACCCCCGGCAGGCTAGGGCCTGTCGGGGGTTCGGGTCAGCGCCGGGCGGCGCTTACCGATTGAAGCTTATTGGCACGCTTCGCAATCCGGCTCGTCGATGGCGCAAGCCTTCGGCACTGGAGCAGGACCTGCCGGAGCGGCCAGGACCGAGTCGTCACCGTGGTTGCCGCCGCTGGAAACAGCGTTCAGCTTGCCGGTGTTGATGGTCGACTTCTCGGTGCTGGTCGCGGCCAGCGCACGGAGGTAGTAAGTGGTTTTCAGGCCACGGTACCAAGCCATGCGGTAGGTCACGTCGAGCTTCTTGCCCGAAGCGCCGGCGATGTAGAGGTTCAACGACTGGGCCTGGTCGATCCACTTCTGGCGACGGCTGGCGGCGTCGACGATCCACTTGGTTTCCACTTCGAAGGCCGTCGCGTAGAGCTCTTTGAGTTCTTGCGGGATACGCTCGATCTGCTGCACGGAACCGTCGTAGTACTTCAGGTCGTTGATCATGACCGAGTCCCACAGGCCGCGGGCCTTGAGGTCGCGAACCAGGTACGGGTTGATCACGGTGAATTCGCCCGACAGGTTCGATTTCACATAGAGGTTCTGGTAGGTCGGTTCGATCGACTGCGATACGCCGGTGATGTTGGCGATGGTTGCGGTCGGTGCGATGGCCATGATGTTCGAGTTACGAATGCCTTTCTGTACACGGGCGCGTACTGGTGCCCAGTCCAGGGATTCGTTGAGGTCGACATCGATGTACTTCTGGCCACGGGCTTCGATCAGGATCTGTTGCGAATCCAGCGGCAGGATGCCCTTGGACCACAGCGAACCCTGGAACGTCTCGTAGGCGCCGCGCTCGTCGGCCAGATCGCAGGAAGCCTGGATCGCGTAGTAGCTGACTGCTTCCATGGACTTGTCGGCGAACTCGACGGCAGCGTCGGAACCGTAGGCGATGTGCTGCAGGTACAGCGCGTCCTGGAAGCCCATGATGCCCAGGCCCACCGGACGGTGCTTGAAGTTGGAGTTCTGCGCTTGCGGCACCGAGTAGTAGTTGATGTCGATCACGTTGTCGAGCATGCGTACCGCGGTGTTCACGGTGCGTTGCAGCTTGGCAGTGTCCAGCTTGCCGTCGACGATGTGGTTCGGCAGGTTGATCGAGCCCAGGTTGCAAACGGCGATCTCGTCCTTGTTGGTGTTCAAGGTGATCTCGGTGCACAGGTTCGAGCTGTGGACTACGCCCACATGCTGCTGCGGGCTGCGCAGGTTGCACGGATCCTTGAAGGTCAGCCATGGGTGGCCGGTTTCGAACAGCATCGACAGCATCTTGCGCCACAGGTCTTTGGCCTGGATGGTCTTGAACAGCTTGATCTTGCCGTATTCGCACAGGGCTTCGTAGTACTCGTAGCGCTCTTCGAAGGCCTTGCCGGTCAGGTCGTGCAGGTCCGGTACTTCCGATGGCGAGAACAGGGTCCACTTGCCGTCGTCGAAGACACGCTTCATGAACAGGTCGGGGATCCAGTTGGCGGTGTTCATGTCGTGGGTACGACGACGATCATCACCGGTGTTCTTGCGCAGCTCGATGAACTCTTCGATGTCCATGTGCCAGGTTTCCAGGTAGGCACACACGGCGCCTTTGCGCTTGCCACCCTGGTTGACGGCTACAGCGGTGTCGTTGACCACTTTCAGGAAAGGCACGACGCCCTGGGATTTGCCGTTGGTGCCCTTGATGTACGAACCCAGCGCGCGGACCGGAGTCCAGTCGTTGCCCAGGCCGCCGGCGAATTTCGACAGCATGGCGTTGTCGTGGATCGCGCCGTAGATGCCCGACAGGTCGTCCGGCACGGTGGTCAGGTAGCAGCTCGACAGCTGTGGACGCAGGGTACCGGCGTTGAACAGGGTCGGGGTCGACGCCATGTAGTCGAAGGACGACAACAGGTTGTAGAACTCGATGGCGCGGTCTTCGCGTTGCTTCTCTTCGATCGCCAGGCCCATGGCCACGCGCATGAAGAAGATCTGCGGCAGTTCGAAACGCACGCCGTCCTTGTGGATGAAGTAGCGGTCGTACAGGGTCTGCAGGCCCAGGTAGGTGAACTGCTGGTCGCGCTCGTGGTTGATTGCCTTGCCGAGTTTTTCCAGGTCGAAATCGGCCAGTACAGGGTTCAGCAGCTCGAACTCGATGCCTTTGGCAACGTAGGCCGGCAGGGCCTTGGCGTACAGGTCGGCCATCTCGTGGTGGGTGGCGCTCTCGGCCACTTCCAGGAAGCTCAGGCCTTCGGCGCGCAGGGTGTCCATCAGCAGGCGGGCGGTCACGAACGAGTAGTTCGGCTCGCGTTCTACCAGGGTACGCGCGGTCATCACCAGGGCGGTGTTGACGTCTTTGAGCGCTACGCCGTCGTAGAGGTTCTTCAGGGTTTCGCGTTGGATCAGGTCGCCGTCGACTTCTTCCAGGCCTTCGCAAGCTTCACTGACGATGGTGTTCAGGCGGCCCATGTCCAGGGGCGCGAAGCTGCCGTCGGTGCGGGTGATGCGGATCGACGGGTGAGCCTGCACCGGCTGCTCGCCGGTGGTGCGGGTGGCCCGCTCCTTGGCGCGCGAGTCACGGTAGATCACGTAGTCGCGGGCAACTTTCTGCTCGCCTGCGCGCATCAGGGCCAGTTCGACCTGGTCCTGGATCTCTTCGATATGGATGGTGCCGCCCGAGGGCATGCGACGCTTGAAGGTGGCGGTGACCTGTTCGGTCAGGCGGGCGACGGTGTCGTGGATTCGCGACGAAGCGGCAGCGGTGCCGCCTTCAACTGCGAGGAACGCTTTGGTGATGGCGACGGTGATTTTGTCATCGGTGTAAGGAACGACAGTGCCGTTACGCTTGATCACGCGCAATTGGCCAGGCGCGGTGGCAGACAGATCCAGATTGGTATCGGCAGCCTGCGGCGCGTTGGCCTGCGAGTTCTCGCGAGTTGTGTCGGTTTGCATGGGTGTCTCCACGTTCTCTATGTTTGTTTGGGCACTTTATGGGTGCCCACCGTTCCGTCCTGAAGCACTACAACCGGCGCACGCCGGGCATAACGACTTCGGGACAGTTCAGGAAGGGGGGCTGTAGGCGCCGCTTCCATGCCGAAGTCATCGGTAGCGGGCCAGTGGCTCGTTACCGTATTCCTGGTGGGTGGCAGCCATGTGCTGCAACACCCGTACCGTTTTCCTTGCTATGGGCTGGAAAACTATCAGCCATCCGCACGCGCGGTTTGGCTGCTGAAAATCTGATTGGTTCCACCAAACGAGTGCAAGAAAAGCGCTTGAGTTTCTTGTCTGATTTGTGTTTGGTTTTTGGCGTGAAACCCTAGATGTAGGGTTTTTTTGCCGATGGGCTACAAGATAATGCGTTTTTGGGGGTGATTGCAACGTACAGCCTGTGGATAAGCTTGTGCGTAAATTGTGTAAAGCTCATGCAGGCCGCAGCAGGGCTGGATCGTACCGTTTGTCACTGTTTTTTACCGCGCAGAACGGCCCGTGGCGGATTTTTTCGGGCGCGAACCCTACCACAAAAAAACGCCTTCACCGAGCATATTTGCCGCCTTGTGTTCACGGCCCAGGCCATTGCTACAATCGGGCCTTCCAGACACCGTTTTACTTATCTCACATTACAAAAAGGCGGGCGGATTCTTCCCGACCCGTATCTGGCAAGCAGAGGTCACCGTGGAGCAAGAAGCGTGGCGGATATTGATCGTCGAGGACGACCAGCGACTGGCCGAGTTGACCTGTGAATATCTGCAGAGCAATGGCTTGCAGGTCGCCATCGAGGGCAATGGCGCACTGGCCGCGGCGCGGATCGTGGCCGAACAGCCCGACTTGGTGATTCTCGACCTGATGCTGCCCGGCGAGGACGGCCTGAGCATCTGCCGCAAGGTTCGCGATCGTTACGACGGGCCGATCCTGATGCTGACCGCGCGCACCGACGACATGGACCAGGTGCTGGGGCTGGACACCGGTGCCGACGATTATGTGTGCAAGCCGGTTCGTCCGCGCCTGCTGCTGGCCAGGGTCCAGGCCCTGTTGCGGCGCAGCGAACCGGTGGAGAGTCCCGCGCCGGAGAAGACCCGGCGCTTGCGCTTCGGCCCCCTGGTGGTGGACAACGCCTTGCGCGAGGCCTGGTTGCACGACGCCGGGATCGAGTTGACCAGTGCCGAATTCGACTTGCTCTGGCTGCTGGTGGACAACGCCGGGCGCATCCTGTCCCGCGAGGAAATCTTCACCGCCCTGCGGGGCATCGGCTATGACGGCCAGGACCGCTCCATCGATGTGCGGATTTCGCGGATCCGTCCGAAAATCGGCGACGACCCGGACCACCCGCGGCTGATCAAGACCATCCGCAGCAAGGGTTACCTGTTCGTCCCCGAAGCCGCAGCCGACCTGTAGCCGTGAACTCCATCTTCCTGCGTATCTATGGCGGCATGTGCGCCGCCCTGATCCTGGTGGCGCTGCTGGGCGTGCTGGCGTTGCACCTGCTCAACCAGGTGCGCAGCGAGCAATACCGCGAGCGCCTGGCCCACGGCACGTTCTCGCTGATGGCCGACAACCTGCAGCCCATGAGCGAAATCGAGCGGCGCCGCGCCCTGGCCGTGTGGGAGCGGCTGCTGGGCATTCCGCTGACCCTGCAAACCTTCGCCCAGACCGGGCTCGACCTCGGGCAGCGCAATCGCGTGCTGCGCGGCCAGGCCCTGGTGGAGCAGACCGGGCCTTACGCGGCGCGGGTCTATCGGCTGGTCAGCGAGCCGGAGCAGTTGCTGCTGACCGGCGAGGTGCAGCAGATCAGCGAGCAATTGGCGCGCGCGACTATCTACTTGTTGGCCGACGAACTGGTGCGCTTTCCGGTGGCCGAGCAGCCGGAGCGCCTGGCTGCATTGAAAAAAGACAAGGGTTTTGGCTTCGACCTGCGCCTGGTGACCCAGGACGAGGCCGACATGGACGAAGACCAGCGCCGTCGGGTTGTCGAAGGCGACACGGTAATGGCGCTGGGCAAGGGCGGCGACTCGATCCGCGTCTTCGCCGGGATGGTGGGCACTCCCTGGGTCCTGGAGATCGGCCCGCTGTACCAGATGAACCCCTATCCGCCGCAATGGCTGGTGCTGATCGCGGTGCTGGGCCTGAGCCTGATCGGCCTGATCGTCTATTTATTGGTGCGCCAGCTGGAGCGGCGCCTGCGCGGCCTGGAGTCGGCGGCCACGCGCATCGCCAAGGGCAGCCTGGAGACGCGGGTGCCGGCCGGCGGCGCCGACTCGGTGGGACGCCTGGCTGCCGCGTTCAATGGTATGGCCGAGCACTTGCAGCGTTTGTTGGCGATCCAGCGCGAGCTGGTGCGGGCGGTGTCCCACGAATTGCGCACGCCGGTGGCGCGCCTGCGGTTCGGCCTGGAGATGATCGGCTCGGCGACCACGCCTCAAGCCCGCGACAAGTACATGGAGGGCATGGACAACGATATCCAGGACCTCGACCGGCTGGTGGACGAAATGCTCACCTATGCGCGGTTGGAGCAGGGCTCGCCGGCCTTGAACTTCCAGCGTGTCGACCTGGATGCCCTGGTCAATCAGGTGATCAGCGAACTGGCGCCGCTGCGGGCACAGGTCAGGGTGCAACGCGGTTCATGCCTCTCCGCGGCGGATTGCGACGGCGCCTGGGTCGAGGCCGAGCCGCGTTATTTGCATCGGGCGTTGCAGAATCTGGTGAGCAATGCCATGCGCCACGCCGAGTCGCAGGTGCTGGTCAGTTACCAGGTGGGGCAGGTGCGTTGCCGGGTCGATGTGGAAGACGACGGTCCGGGCGTTCCGGAAAGTGCCTGGGAGCGGATTTTCACACCGTTCCTGCGCCTGGACGACAGCCGCACCCGCGCCTCGGGCGGTCATGGCCTGGGCCTGTCGATCGTGCGGCGGATCATTCACTGGCATGACGGTAGGGCCCTGATCAGCAAGAGCAAGACCCTCGGCGGCGCCTGTTTCAGCCTGAGCTGGCCGCGCCATCAGGATAAGTCTTGAAGGGGTAGGAGCGAGCGTGCTCGCGATAAGGCGCTAACGGACGGCGAACGCCTCAAGCCTTGATGCTGACCAGGCTCAGTAGCTGCCCGTCATGCAAGGCGAACTGCGCGTCCAGTTCGCTGCCGTTGCGCCACTCGCTGGAAAGGTCGGTCAGCAAGCGCAAGCGGATCTGACCTTGCGCGTTCCACTCCAGCACCTCGGCGTGCTCGAAATAGAAGCGCTTCTGGACGATCGGATACAGCGCCTTGAACAGGCTTTCCTTCACCGAAAAGGTCAGGGTCACCCAGAGCGCCAGTTGCTCGCGCGGCGCGGCGGCCATGCGCTGCAGTTCGGCCGGGTTAAGGATTTCCCCCGCCAGGCGCTCCGCCCGCTCCAGGTCGAGCAGGTTTTCCAGGTCCATGCCCAGCCCGCGCCAATGCTCCTTGCGTGCGACGATCGCCGCCGCGCGGCCGGTGCTGTGGGTGATCGAGCCGCAGATATGCATAGGCCAGACCGGAGCCCGGTCTTCACCGATTGGCGGAATGCAGTCGAGCCCGTCCAGGCGCTGCAGGGCGGCCCGGGCGCAGAAGCGGCCGGCGAGAAACTCGGCCTGGCGTTTGGCGACCGAGCGTTGAATGCTCGGGGGCGGCTCGATGGCGCTGCGCTGGAAGTCGTTGCTGGCCAGTTGCGAAACATCGAAGTGGGTGGCGAGCAGGACCGTGTTCGGCAGGGCGTCGGGCAACGGCCACTGGTCGTCGAGTGGGGTGCAGCACGTGGGGAGGGCGGGGAGTGGATTCATGCCAGGCATTTTGCCGGGTTGCAGGAGCACAGGGTAGTCCGGCGACTGTTTAGTCGAGCGACTTTCAATGGCTGAAGGGGCGTCAATCCGCCAAGTCGATCCGATTCAGCCGAGGTTCAGCGGGTGTTCAGGGGGAGTTCAGGGCGTGGTCGGTAGTCTGGCCCCGTACCCAAAAACACAGAGCCAATGAGGAAACACCCCATGACTACTTTCAAGAAGATGATTCTGGCCTTCACTGTCCTCGGCGCCAGCGCCGTCGCCCAGGCCGCCGACAGCAACTTCGCCAGCCTTACCTACGGCCAGACCAGCGACAAGGTGAAGAAATCCAGCCTGCTCAACAGCAACCTGAACCACCCGAACGCCGACGGTGTGATCGGCAAGGACAACACCTGGGGCGTGCGCCTGGGCCAGCAGAACGACCAGCACCGCTACTACGCCACCTACGACAATGTCTCCGGCTCCCACAATGGCATTAAACTGCGCCAGGAAAACCTGTTGGGCAGCTACGATGTGTTCCTGCCGGTGACCAGCAGCACCAAACTGTTCGGCGGCGGTACCGCGGGCCTGACCAAACTGACCCAGGACTCGCCAGGCTACAGCCGCGACAGCGATATCGGTTACGCCGTCGGCGTACAGGCCGGCGTCCTGCAGCAGGTTTCACAGAACACCTCGGTCGAACTGGGTTACCGTTACCTGCGCAGCAATGCCAGCACCGAGATGAGTGAGCGCGGCGGTAGCAAGCAGGGTTCGCTGAGCCTGACCAGCAGCGCCCAGACTTACCTGTCGGCCAACTACGCTTTCTAAAATACTGTTCTGGTTTGACCGCGCCGGATCTGCCTAAGCAAGATCCGGCGCTGCCGTATAGATGATCAGGGCGCTCGAACGCCCTTGGAGATGTCGAATTTTGCCTGGGAGAGCTGTATGAAACTGCTCGTCGTTGAAGACGAGGCGCTGCTGCGCCATCACTTGCAAACCCGCCTTACGGACGCCGGCCATGTGGTCGAGTCCGTGGCCAATGCCGAGGAGGCGTTGTATCAGACCGAGCAGTTCAACCATGACCTGGCGGTGATCGACCTGGGCCTGCCGGGCATGGGCGGGCTGGACCTGATCCGCCAGTTGCGTTCGAGCGGCAAGGCGTTTCCGATCCTGATCCTCACGGCGCGCGGCAACTGGCAGGACAAGGTCGAAGGCCTGGCCGCCGGCGCCGACGACTATGTGGTCAAGCCCTTTCAGTTCGAGGAACTGGATGCGCGCCTGAATGCGCTGCTGCGCCGGTCCAGCGGTTTCACCCAGTCGACCATCATTGCCGGGCCGCTGCTGCTCGACCTGAACCGCAAGCAAGCTTCGCTCGACGAACAGCCGCTGGCACTGACCGCCTACGAATACCGGATTCTCGAATACCTCATGCGCCACCATCAGCAGGTGGTGGCCAAGGACCGGTTGATGGAGCAGCTGTACCCGGACGACGACGAGCGCGATCCGAACGTCATCGAAGTGTTGGTCGGCCGTCTGCGGCGCAAGTTGGAAGGGCCGTCGGGCTTCAAGCCCATCGATACCGTGCGCGGCCTGGGTTACCTGTTTAACGAGCGCTGCCGATGATCCGATCGCTGCGCCTGCGCTTGATGCTGGCGGCCACGACGCTGGCGGTGCTGTTTATGCTGGCGTTGTTGCCGGCCATGCAAGGCGCGTTCAGCCTGGCGCTGCAAGACTCTATCGAGCAGCGCCTGGCTTCCGACGTGACCACGCTGATCTCGGCCGCCAGGGTCGAGAACAATCAGCTGCAAATGCCGGCGCAACTGCCGGACGAGCGTTTCAACCTGACCGACAGCCGCCTGCTCGGCTACATCTACGACCGCGAGGGACGGCTGGTCTGGCGCTCGAAGGCGACCCAGGAAGAGAACATCAACTACAAGCCGCGTTATGACGGACGTGGCAACGAGTTCGCGCGTATCCGCGAAGCCAACGGCCAGGAGTTCTTCGTCTACGACGTCGAGGTCAAGCTGCTGGGCGGTAAAAGCGCGGCGTTCAGCATCGTCGCCTTGCAGCCGGTGCGCGAGTATCAGCTGACCCTGGAAGGGGTGCGGGAAAACCTCTACCTCGGTTTCGGCGCCGCCTTGCTGGTACTCCTGGCGTTGCTCTGGCTTGGCCTGACCTGGGGCTTGCAGGCGCTGCGCCGGCTCAGCCAGGAACTGGACGAAATCGAAAGCGGCGCCCGGCAAAGCCTCAGCGAAGAGCATCCGCGGGAGCTGTTGCGCCTGACCGGCTCGTTGAACCGTCTGTTGCACAGCGAGCGCGAACAGCGCAGCCGTTATCGCGACTCCCTGGACGATCTGGCCCACAGCCTGAAAACCCCGCTGACGGTGCTGCAAGGGGTCAGCGAAGACATGGCCCAGCGCCCCCAGGACCGCGACCAGGCCTGGGTGCTGCAAGCGCAGATCGAACGCATGAGCCAGCAGATCAGCTACCAGCTGCAGCGCGCCAGCCTGCGCAAGAGCGGCCTGGTACGCCACCGGGTGCGTTTGCGCCCGGTGCTGAAAAGCCTGTGCGACACCCTGGACAAGGTCTATCGCGACAAACAGGTGCGGGTCTCGTTCGATCTGCCGGAGCGCTGCTATGTGCCCATCGAGCACGGGGCCTTGCTCGAATTGCTCGGCAACCTGTTGGAAAACGCCTATCGCCTGTGCCTGAGCGAGGTGCGCATCAGCGTGCGCGAAGACCTCCAGGGCGCGCAGTTGTGCGTCGAGGACGATGGACCGGGCGTGCCGCCGGACCAGCGGGCGCGGATTCTGCAACGGGGCGAACGGCTGGATCGCCAGCATCCGGGACAGGGGATCGGCCTGGCGGTGGTCAAGGACATCATCGACAGCTACGGGGCGCAATTGACCTTGGGCGACTCGACCCTGGGCGGGGCGGCGTTCCGCATTCATTTCCCGGCGATTTGACGGTCGCGCGTTCAGCTTTCCTGAGCGCGATAGGCCCCTGGGGTCAGCCCGGTCCACTTCTTGAACGCGCGATGAAAGGCCGAAGGCTCGGAGAAGCCGATCTGCTCGGCGATCTGTTGCAATGACAGGTCGGCCCGTCGTAGATGATAGATGGCGATATCGCGCCGCAACTGGTCCTTCAATTCCTGGAAGCTCGTGCCTTCTTCCCGCAAGTGTCGACGCAGGGTCTGTGGGCTCATGTGCAGATGCAGGGCGATGCTTTCCAGGTCCGGCCAGTGGCTATTGTCGCGACTGAGCAGGCGGCGCAGCTGGCTGCTCAGGCTGTCGCCGTCGTCCGGCCGGCATAGCAGGTCGGCGGGGGAGCGTTCGAGGAAATGCTTGAGGGTCCGTTCGTCCTGCAGCAGCGGCATGTTCAGGTAGCGGCTGTGGAACAGCAGGCTGCTGCAATCGCGGGAAAACACCAGGGGGCAGGGGAACAGCAGGTCGTATTCGTTGCCGTGCTCGGGTTTCGGGTAGCTGAAACACGCCTGTTCGAGGCGGATGCGCTGGCCGATCAGCCAACTGCCCAGGCGATGCCAGATCACCAGCAGGCTTTCGCTGAGGAAGTGGTCCGGGTCCCACAGCCGCGCGTCGTCCAGGCTCAGGCGGGCCATCTCGCCTTCGTACGTCAGGCTCAGCCGCGGGGCCTGCGGGAATAGGCTATAAAACAATAGACCGCGATGCAGGGCCTTCTCCAGGCTGCTGCAGTGGATCAGCGCGTGGCACATCATGGCGAAGGTGCCGCGTTTGCTCGGACCGTCGCCAAACCCCAGGCACTCGTCGTCCATGGCTTGCCAGAGCAATTGCAGCAGGCTGGCGAATTGCTCGGGGGCAATCCGGGCCTTGGGTTCGTTCAGCAGTTCGACGCTGATGCCCAGGGTCTGCAACAACTCTGAACAGTCGTAGCCGCGCCGACGGGCTCCGCCCAGGGCGGCACGGGCGAAATGACTGGCGATGGTGCGTTCGCGCATGGAGGTTGATCCGTCCGTTGAGTGGCGGATCTTAACAGCCGTCGACGCGCGGGCAAGGCGGATATCCGCCAAATTGTAGGACGAGCTCCGGGTGATGGGCGGAAATCCGCCACTTCATGCGGGGGCAGGGAAGGCGAAGGGCAAGGGCAAACCCTGATGTCTAAAGGCCTTCAGGGCTTTTCGGCAATCTGGCACGGGCTTTGCGATAGCGATGGAGAGCCGCGCGGGGCCTGCCTGCGCGGTTCGACACAACAAATCCCTCCAGTGCAGGAGGGTTCGCACTTCGGCGTCGTGGGCATCGATGGATGGTGCACAACGAAGCTCTTGAGGAAACCTGCAATGACGACTCGTCAGCCACTGTACAAATCCCTGTATTTCCAGGTGATCGTTGCCATCGCGATCGGCATCCTGCTCGGTCACTTCTACCCGCAGACCGGTGTGGCCTTGAAGCCGCTGGGTGACGGGTTCATCAAACTGATCAAAATGGTCATCGCACCGATCATCTTCTGTACCGTCGTCAGCGGTATCGCCGGCATGCAGAACATGAAATCGGTGGGCAAGACCGGTGGCTACGCGCTGCTGTACTTCGAAATCGTTTCGACCATCGCCCTGCTGATCGGCCTGGTCGTGGTCAACGTCGTGCAGCCGGGCAACGGCATGCACATCGACGTGTCCACCCTGGATGCCTCGAAGGTGGCGGCCTATGTCACTGCGGGCGCTGACCAGAGCGTCGTCGGCTTTATCCTCAATGTGATTCCGAACACCATCGTCGGCGCCTTCGCCAACGGCGACATCCTGCAAGTGCTGATGTTCTCGGTGATCTTCGGCTTCGCCCTGCATCGCCTGGGCGCCTACGGCAAGCCGGTGCTGGACTTCATCGATCGTTTCGCCCACGTGATGTTCAACATCATCAACATGATCATGAAGCTCGCGCCGATCGGTGCGCTGGGTGCCATGGCCTTCACCATCGGCGCCTACGGGGTGGGTTCGCTGGTGCAACTGGGCCAGTTGATGATCTGCTTCTACATCACCTGCGTGCTGTTCGTCGTGCTGGTGCTGGGCGCCATCTGCCGCGCCCACGGTTTCAGCGTACTGAAGCTGATCCGCTACATCCGTGAAGAACTGCTGATCGTGCTGGGTACTTCCTCCTCGGAATCGGCCCTGCCACGCATGCTGATCAAGATGGAGCGCCTGGGCGCGAAGAAGTCGGTTGTCGGCTTGGTGATCCCGACCGGTTACTCCTTCAACCTCGACGGTACGTCGATCTACCTGACCATGGCGGCGGTGTTCATTGCTCAGGCGACCGACACTCACATGGACATCACCCACCAGATCACTCTGCTGCTGGTGTTGCTGCTGTCCTCCAAAGGCGCCGCGGGCGTGACCGGTAGCGGCTTCATCGTGCTGGCCGCGACCCTGTCGGCCGTAGGTCACCTGCCGGTGGCCGGCCTGGCGCTGATCCTGGGTATCGACCGCTTCATGTCCGAAGCCCGCGCGCTGACCAACCTGGTCGGTAACGCCGTGGCCACCCTGGTGGTCGCCAAGTGGGTCAAGGAGCTAGACGAAGACAAGCTGCAGACTGAGCTGGCTTCCGGCGGTCGGGCGATTACCGACACCCGTGAAGAAGACGACCTGGGCGTTGCCGAAGGCCCGGCCCCGGCGTCCGTGAAGTAACTTCAGGCGTTGACGAAAAACCCGCTCCGGCGGGTTTTTTCATGCCTGGGGTTTGAGCGCAACGGTCAGCCCGGGTGGCGCTTGCGGTAATTGCCGGGTTGCCGGGCGCTGCCTACTCTGTGGGCAGTCAATCGGGAAGGGAGGGAGCTCATGCACGGGCCGCTGGCGTCACTCAAGGTACTGGATTTCTCTACCCTGCTGCCGGGGCCGTTCGCCTCGTTGCTGCTGGCGGACATGGGCGCGCAGGTACTACGCATCGAATCGCCGACCCGCATGGACTTGCTGCGGGTGCTGCCGCCCCACGACCAGGGGATCTCCGCCAGCCATGCCTACCTCAATCGCAACAAACGCAGCCTGGCGCTGGACCTCAAGCAGCCCGAGGCGCTGGAGGTGGTTCGCCAGTTGGTGCTGGAATACGACATCGTGCTGGAGCAGTTCCGCCCGGGGGTGATGGAGCGCCTGGGGCTGGGCTACGAAACCTTGAAGGCGCTCAACCCTAAGCTGATCTACGTCTCGATCACCGGCTACGGCCAGACCGGCCCGTACCGCGACCGCGCCGGCCACGACATCAACTATCTGGCGCTGGCCGGCCTGGCCAGCTACACCGGGCGCCAGGACAGCGGGCCGTTGCCGCTGGGCATGCAGGCGGCGGATATCGCCGGAGGTTCGTTGCATGGGGTCATCGGCTTGCTAGCGGCGGTGGTTGCCCGCCAGCACAGCGGCCAGGGCCAGCACCTGGACGTGAGCATGACCGATTGCGTGTTCAGCCTGAACGCCATGGCCGGGGCCGGCTACCTGGCGTGCGGGGTCGAGCCCGAGGCAGAGCGGCAGGTACTCAACGGCGGCAGTTTCTACGACTATTACCGCAGCCGGGACGGTCGCTGGCTGTCGGTGGGCAGCCTGGAGCCGCCGTTCATGCAAGCGCTGTGCGAGGCCCTCGGGCGTCCGGAACTGGCGGCCCAGGGGCTGTCGCCCAAGCCCGAACAACAGCAGGCGCTCAAGCAGGCCTTGCAGGTCGAATTCGAGAAGCACGACTTCGCCGAACTCTGCGAGCTGTTTGCCGCGGTCGATGCCTGTGTCGAACCGGTGCTCGGCCTGGCGGAGGCGGTGGCCCATCCGCAATTGCAGGCGCGGCAACTGGTCGGCCAGGTGCCGCGCGGCGATGGTACGTACCAGGCGCAGATGGCGTGCCCATTGAAGTTTTCTCAAGGGCTGCCCGAGCCTCGGCATATCGGCGCGGCGTTGGGCGCGCATACCGACCAGGTATTGGCCGAGCTCGGCTACAGCGCCCAGCGCATCGAGGCGCTACGCCAGGGCCGGGTCATCCTGTAAACGCCCGGGCCGGGCTCACTCTTCGCGCATTTCGCCACTGAACACCAGCGTGTGCCGGCAGCGCCGGCACAGGTAGCGCCGACCCTGGGCGACCAGGCGATGGCGCTGGGCGGAAAACGGGAAATCGTTGTCGCAGGGGCAGCGATAGATGTAGCGGGTCACGCTGCGGCGCTGGACCTCGTAGGTGTGGCAGCGATTGGGCGGCAGTTCGTAGACGCCGCGCATGATCAGTTGCCACTCTTCGCCGTGGGGCTGGATACGCTCCCCGAACAACTGGTGGGCGATCAGGTGCGCGACCTCGTGGGCCACGGTCTGCTTGAGGAAGTCTTCGGTGTTTTCCCGGTACAGCTGCGGGTTGAAGCGCAGCAGGTTCTCGTGCAAGTGGGCGACGCCGGCTTTCTGGCCGCGCAATTTGAGGCTGACCACCGGGCGTTTGAAAGGTCGTTTGAAAAAGGATTCAGCGAGTTGGAAACAGTCTTCGACGCGGGTATTGAGTTGCTCGGGCATGCTTAACGGCTCTCCAGAGCAGACGAGTATGCCGCAAAGCGAGTGCATTCCGAATCGTCCAGGCGCCGAATGGTCGTGGTGAAGAGTGGAAGGCCGCCTTGCGGCGGCCTGTGTTGGCGGATGTGTTTGTTTTTTGAGCGGCGTCAGTTGGTGTAGACGGGGCCGACGCCAAGACCCCAGACGATCACGGTGAACGCCATGATCGCAACCAGCACCACCAGCCCGACGGCCAGCACGGAGCTCGAGAACAGGAAACCTTCGTCCGAGGGAATGTTCATGAAGGTCGGCAGCCCGACATACAGCAGGTAGACCGTGTAGCAGATGGCCGCCGTGCCGACGATCATGCCCAGCCACATGTGCGGATACAGCGCCGCCAGGCCGCCGACGAACAACGGCGTCGCGGTGTAGGTGGCGAACGCGACGCAGCGCGCGAGGCTGGGGCTGGCGTCGTAGGTGCGGGCCATCCAGTGGACGAAGGCGCCCATCACCGCGACCCCGCCGAGCATCGCCAGGTACGACATGATGGTCATCCACAGCGCGCTTTCCATGGTCAGCATGACCGGCGCCCGATTGCCGATGACCCAGCCGACCTGGGTGGTGCCGATGAAGGCTGAAATCGCCGGAATCGCCGCGAGGATCAGCGTGTGGGTGAGGTACATGTGGCTGATGCTTTCCTCTTCGTCGCCACGTATTTCTCGCCATTCCTGATCGGGATGGGTGAAGAGTCCCACGACATGATGAATCATAGTCAGTCACTCCTTTGTTATTGCCATCGCCCCCCAAAACGGAGCGCCTACGGGCCAGCGGCCAAGTAAGTAAAGGTCTGGATATGTGTGCGACCTTATGTCGCAGTATAGAAAGGACTTACCGGCAAAAGGCGCCGGGCGTTAGAGCAAATCGCGCTGTTGGCCCGGCTGTTAATCGCAATCGGTGATTTGATCGGCCAGCGGGCGCCCGGCGCTTCGCCCGCGCGCGCTTTTTGCGTAAAATGCTCGGCTTTTCGTCACACACCGCGGATTTCAAGCGCCATGGGCACTCTTACGGTCAACCAGAACAAACTGCAGAAACGCCTGCGCCGCCAGGCCGGGGAAGCGGTCGCCGATTTCAACATGATCGAAGACGGCGACAAGGTCATGGTCTGCCTGTCCGGCGGCAAGGACAGCTACACCATGCTCGACGTGCTGATGCACCTGCAGAAGGTTGCGCCGATCAAGTTCGACATCGTCGCCGTGAACATGGATCAGAAACAGCCTGGGTTCCCCGAGCACATCCTGCCGGCCTACCTCAAGGAACTGGGGGTCGAGTACCACATCGTCGAGAAGGACACTTACTCGGTGGTCAAGGAGCTGATCCCGGAAGGCAAGACCACCTGCTCCCTGTGCTCGCGCCTGCGTCGCGGCACCCTGTACACCTTCGCCGACGAGATCGGTGCGACCAAGATGGCCCTTGGGCACCATCGCGACGACATCGTCGAGACCTTCTTCCTCAACATGTTCTACAACGGTTCGCTCAAGGCCATGCCGCCCAAGCTGCGGGCCGACGACGGGCGCAACGTGGTGATCCGGCCGCTGGCCTATTGCAGCGAAAAGGACATCCAGGCCTATTCCGACCTCAAGCAGTTCCCGATCATCCCGTGCAACCTCTGCGGCTCCCAGGAAAACCTGCAGCGCCAGGTGGTCAAGGAAATGCTCCAGGAGTGGGAACGCAAGACTCCGGGCCGCACCGAAAGCATTTTCCGTGGCCTGCAGAATGTGGTGCCGTCGCAACTGGCGGACCGCAACCTGTTCGATTTCACCAGCCTGAAGATCGACGAAACCGCGGCCTCGCGTTTCGTCAATGTGGTAAACCTCTGAGTCGTTTCCCGGCTCTGTGTCCTGGAATCACGGCGCTCTCTTGAGCGCCGTTTGTTTATCGTCATAAGGAGAGGGCATGCGCGACTACAAGTGGCTGCACGAATATTGTCTGAACCGCTTCGGTTCGGCGGCCGAGCTGGAAGCCCACCTGCCGGTGCCGAAAACCCCGGCGCAATTGCGCAAGATCAGCGCGGACCGTTACCTCTCGACCCTGGCCCTGCGGGTGTTCCGCGCCGGTTTGAAGCACAGCCTGGTGGACGCCAAGTGGCCGGCGTTCGAGGAAGTGTTCTTCGGTTTCGATCCCGAGAAGGTCGTGCTGATGGGCGCCGAGCACCTCGAGCGGCTGATGCAGGACGAGCGGATTATTCGCCACCTGGGCAAGCTCAAGAGCGTGCCGCGCAACGCGCAGATGCTGCTGGACGTGGAAAAGGAGAAGGGCAGTTTCGGGGCCTTCATCGCCGACTGGCCGGTGACCGATATCGTTGGCCTGTGGAAATACCTGTCCAAGCACGGCAACCAGTTGGGCGGTCTGTCGGCGCCGCGGTTTTTGCGCATGGTCGGCAAGGACACTTTCGTTCCCACCTATGATGTGGTCGCCGCGCTGAATGCGCAGAAGATCGTCGACAAGGTGCCCAGCAGCCTCAAGGACCTGGCCACCGTACAGGGCGCCTTCAATCAGTGGCACGCCGAAAGCGGTCGTCCGCTGTGCCAGATCTCGATGATGCTGGCGTATACCGTCAACCACTAGTCCGGCGTTTGGGGTGAGGCCATCGCGAGCAAGTTCGCGCCTACAAGATCGGTGTTTCCTGTAGGGGCGAGCTTGCTCGCGATAGGGCACCGTCAGGCGGCGCTGGGTTCGCCTTCGCCCGCCAGTTTGCGGTCGAGCTGGAAGCGCCAGCGCACGTAGAGCAGGGCCGAGCAGAAGACTGCCAGGCTGGCGAGCATTTCCAGAAGGCCGAACAGCTGCCTGTTCGGGTCGTAGGCGGCCAGTGCGCCCTTGATGAAATACAGGTTCACCACGAAGCACATCCAGGAATGTCCGCGCGCGCTGCCCATCAGCATGCCCGGCGCCATCAGCAACAGTGGCACCAGTTCGATCAGCAGGATCACCCAGGGGCGGGCGCCGTGCAGGTCGGCGACCCACAGGTAGTAGCCGCACAACAGGCCGATCAGGCCGAAAAAGCAGATCAGGCTCAGCACCCGTGTGACGCGTACGCGCGGTTCCAGCCAGTCGATCGAAGGCAGGATCTTCGGCTTTCTAGCCACGGCTGCTCTCCAGTTGCAGGGCGGTCTTGGCCAGGCGCAGGCCCAGGGCGCGGCACAGGGCGACCTCATGCTCGTTCAACGGGCTCTTGCCGTCGGCACCGGAATGGTGGCTGGCGCCGTAAGGGGTGCCGCCGCCACGGGTCTCCAGCAGGGCCGACTCGCTATAGGGCAGGCCGGTGATCAGCATCCCGTGGTGCAGCAGCGGCAGCATCATCGACAGCAGGGTGGTTTCCTGGCCGCCGTGCAGGCTGGCGGTAGAGGTGAACACCCCGGCCGGCTTGCCCACCAGGGCACCGGTCAGCCACAGGTTGCTGGTGCCGTCGAGAAAGTACTTCAGCGGCGCGGCCATGTTGCCGAAGCGGGTCGGGCTGCCCAGGGCCAGGCCGGAACAATGCTTCAGGTCGTCGAGGCTGGCGTACAGCGCGCCTTCTTCGGGGATGCTCGGGGCCACGGCTTCGCAGTCGGCGGAGACCGCCGGCACGGTGCGCAGGCGCGCTTCCAGGCCGCCTTGCTCGATCCCCCGGGCGATCTGCCGGGCCATCTCGTTGGTCGAGCCGCTGCGGCTGTAGTAGAGGACCAGGATGTACGGCGTACTCAAGGCAGGATCTCCAGCACGTGCTCCGGCGGTCGACCGATGATGGCCTTGTCGCCGGCTTCGAGAATCGGTCGTTCCATGAGTTTCGGGTGTGCGGCGATGGCGGCGATCAGTTGCGCTTCGCTCAGGCTGGCGTCGGCTAGGTTGAGGGTTTTGTACTCGTCTTCGCCGGTGCGCAGCAGCTCGCGGGCGCCGATCCCGAGCTTGCCCAGCAGGCGTTGCAGTTGGACGGCATCCAGCGGGGTTTCCAGGTAGCGGACCACGGTCGGGGTCAGGCCACGGGCTTCCAGCAGTTCCAGCGCGCCGCGGGATTTCGAGCAGCGCGGATTGTGATAAAGCGTCAGATCGGTCATGGCGGGTCGCATCTTGCGTAAGGTGGCGGCTATTCTACCTGCGCGACGGGCAGTCCTGAACCTTGCGAGGCGATGGGTCGCACGAGAAAACCGGTCTGTTCGATTTTTCACTACAAGGATTCAAGGCATGGCAAGGCAACTGGCAGCGGCACTGGCGATCATCGGCACCTTGTTGCTGAGCGGCTGCGGCAACGATTACGGGGTCGATCAATATGGCCAGAAAGTCGCCGCCGAGCGCGTGGACAAGCAGTGGCTGGTGCTCAATTACTGGGCTGAGTGGTGCGGGCCGTGCCGTACCGAGATTCCCGAACTCAATGCCTTGGCCGAAGGCCTCAAGGGGCAGCCGGTGAGCGTGCTGGGGGTCAACTTCGATAATGTCCAGGGCGAGGAACTGAAGAGCGCCAGCGACAAGCTGGGCATCAAGTTCACCGTGCTGGCGCAGAACCCGGCCGAGCTCTTCGACCTGCCGCGCAGCGAGGGGCTGCCGGTGACTTACATCATCGATGACAAGGGCAAGGTGCGTGAGCAACTGATGGGCGAACAGACCGCGGCAGGCGTGCTGGAGAAGCTGAAGGCCCTGCGCGGAAATTGATCGGTAGCCGCTGCCGGAGGCTGCGATAAGGTCCGCAGGACCTTCAGCGATCTTGAGATCGCAACGGCCTTTCAGGCCGATCGCAGCCTGCGGCGGCTACAGCGACTCAACCTTCTTCGAGCCACCAGCGCAGCGGCTTGCCTTCGGCCGGCCAGAAGCGCACTTGCTCGATAGGCGAGATATCCCAGCGCTGGACATTCTCCAGGGCCTGGAGGAAGCGTTTTTCCTGCTCCATCAGCGCCGGCGCGCACAGTTTGCGGGTGCTGCCGACCTTGCCGAAGCTGAGCTTGTCGCCGTCCAGGGTATAGGGCGCGAACCAGTGGTTGCAGCCGCCGTTGCCGTAGGCGCGGCCGTCTTCACCCAGGGTGATGGTCAGGTGGCTGTAATCGATCAGCGGACGTTCGCCGATCCACTCCAGAATGTAGCTACGGTCCTGCTGCAGTTTCACTGGCTCCGCCGCACAACCCAGCAGGCTAGCGCCGAACGCGACGCTCAATGCCAGGCGTTTCATTGCGCGGCTCGCTGGCATTTGGGGCACCGATGGTTTTCCCCTTCGCTGATCCAGCCCAGTTCGGCGATCCGCGCGGTGGCCGCCGGCTTTTGCGCCTTGCTGCCGAGCTTGGCGTCCACTGCGAACTCGAAGCTCAGTTCGGTGGAGCAGCTGTCGCAGTTGACCTGCCACTGATGGATCGCCAGTTCGCCGAACACCGGGCCGCGGGCCACTGCGACCCACTGGCCGACCGGGTTGATCAGGTGGCGCACGGTTTCCACCGTCAGGCGCATCGACAGGTCCTTGCTGCCCTTGAGGGTGACGATCAGCACGTCGTCGTTGCGGATGGAGCCACCGTTGCCGGTGACCTGATAGCGGCCGGGCACCAGGGCGCGGCATTCGATCAGGGTGTGTTGCGGGTTCATCAGGCTGTAGCGGAAATCGTGTTCGACCATGGGTCCTCCAAATCTGGCGCGTATGCTAGCACGCACCTCGATTCCTCAGGTTGCAGGCAGATGACCTTCGCTTACCGCCGGTCTGTCACCTCAGCTTTCCACCTGGTTGCGGGGCGAGCCCGCGGCCCAGGCGGCGATGTTGTGCAAGGTGGTGTCGGCGATCGCCGCCAGGGCCTCGCGGGTGAGGAAGGCCTGGTGGGCGGTGACGATCACGTTGGGGAAGGTCAGCAGGCGGGCGAGCACATCGTCTTGCAACGGCAGGTCGGAACGGTCCTCGAAGAACAGTTGCGCTTCCTCCTCATAGACATCCAGCCCCAGGTAGCCCAATTGGCCGTTCTTCAAGGCCTCGATCAGCGCCGGGGTGTCCACCAGGCCACCGCGACCGGTGTTGATCAGCATCGCCCCCGGCTGCATCCGCGCCAGGCTCTGGCTATTGATCAGGTGTTTGCTGTCGGCGGTGAGCGGGCAGTGCAGGCTGATGATCTGCGCCTGGGCCAACAGCTCCGGCAGGCTCAGGTAGCGCGCGCCCAGGGCTTCGACTGCGGGGTTCGGGAAGGGGTCGTAGGCCAGTAGCTGGCAGCCGAAGCCGGCCAGGATCCGGGCGAAGGTGGCGCCGATCTGCCCGGTGCCGACGATGCCGACGGTTTTTCCCACCAGGTCGAAACCGGTCAGGCCGTGCAGGCTGAAGTCGCCTTCGCGGGTACGGTTGTAGGCGCGGTGCAGGCGGCGGTTCAGCGCCAGGATCAGGGCCACGGCATGCTCGGCCACCGCGTGCGGCGAATAGGCCGGAACCCGCACCACGCTCAGGCCCAGGCGTTTGGCCGCGGCCAGGTCGACATGGTTGTAGCCGGCCGAGCGCAGGGCGATCAGGCGCGTGCCGCCGGCGGCCAGTTGTTCCAGCACCGGGGCGCTCAGGTCGTCGTTGATAAAGGCGCAGACCACTTCGTGGTGCTCCGCCAGGGGCGCGGTGTCCAGGCTCAGGCGCGCGCCCTGGAACTGCAGTTCGATGCCCGGTGGCAGCACGGCGCCGAGGAAGCTGTCGCGGTCGTAGTTCTGGCTGCTGAAGAGAATCGTGCGCATGGCGTCGTCCTTGTGAGAGGTTGCCCGCAGCATGAACCTTGCGGGCAAGCACGGTGTTGCCCTGAGTCAGGCGTTGATGCGGGCTTCGGTGGCCAGGCGGTTGATGGCTCGCTCAAGTTCGTCGAGCGCGGCGAAGGCTTTGGCGTCTTCCTGTTTGAGCAGGGTTTCGCTGCGCTGGCAGGCGGCGCGCAACTGCGGCACGCCGCAGTAACGGGTGGCCCCGTGCAAGCGGTGGACGCGTTCGATCAGCGCAGTGTGGTCGTTGGCGGCCCGGGCGGTGCGAATGGCTTCCCGGTCCGCTTCCAGCGACGCCAGGAGCATCGCCAGCATGTCGGCGGCGAGGTCCGCCTTGCCGGCGGCCAAGCGCAGGCCCTCGTCGTGATCCAGCACCTGCAGTTCCACGCCATTGCCGGAGGGCTCGCCGGAGCGCTCCGGGCCTTGGTTGCGCAGGGCCAGGCCGGTCCACTTCAGCACCACCTGGGCCAGCTGGCGTTCGCTGATGGGTTTGGTCAGGTAGTCGTCCATGCCGCTTTGCAGCAGCGCGCGTTTTTCGTTGGCCATGGCATGGGCGGTGAGAGCGATTACTGGCAGCGGCGTGCAGTTGCGCTCGCTTTCCCACTGGCGGATCGCCTCGGTGCTCTGGCGACCGTCCATGCCGGGCATCTGCACGTCCATCATCACCAGGTCGAAGGATTCGTTCTGCACCGCCTTGATCGCCGCAAAGCCGCTGTCGACCGCGAGCACCTTGGCGCCCATGTCTTCGAGCAGGGTCTGCACCAGCAACAGGTTGGCCGGGTTGTCGTCGACGCACAGCACCCGCGGCGGGCGGCTGGCAATCGGTTCGCTCGGCTCGCTGCGTGGCACCTTGGGGTTGACCAGGTCGGCCAGGGCCCGCCGCAGTTTGCGCGTGCAGGCTGGCTTGGCCTGTAACTGGCTGTGGGGGTTGGGCACCGACAAGTGGAACACCGTCTGTTCGGTGGTCGGGCACAGCACCAGTACCTTGCAGCCCAGGTGTTCGAGGTCCCAGATGTGCTGGTTGAGGCGTTCCGGCGGCATGTCGTTGGTGGTGATGCCGAGGACTGCCAGGTCGATCGCCTGTTCGGTCTGGTGGACGCCGGTCACCCCATTGGTCAGGGCTTCCAGGGTGTTGAACGGCGTGACTTCAAGACCGCAGTCCTCGAGTTGATGCTGCAACGCCTGGCGCGCCAGTTCATGGTTCTCCAGGACCGCGACACGCCGGCCGAGCAGCGGCGGGGCGGGCAAGTCTTCGGCGTCGTCGCGGGTTTTCGGCAGGCGCAGGCTGATCCAGAACTCCGAGCCTTCGCCCGGGGTGCTGTCAACGCCGATTTCGCCGCCCATCTGCTCGATCAGGCGCTTGGAGATCACCAGCCCCAGGCCGGTGCCGCCCGGCTGGCGCGACAGCGAGTTGTCGGCCTGGCTGAAGGCCTGGAACAGGGCGCGCACGTCCTGGTTCGACAGGCCGATCCCGGTGTCCTGGATGCTGATGCGCAGTTGCACGCTGTCTTCGTGCTCTTCTTCGAGCATGGCGCGAGCGACGATGGTGCCTTCGCGGGTGAACTTGATGGCGTTGCTCACCAGGTTGGTGAGGATCTGCTTCAGGCGCAGCGGGTCGCCCACCAGCGACAGCGGCGTATCGCGATACACCAGGCTGACCAGTTCCAGCTGCTTGGCGTGGGCGGCCGGGGCGAGGATGGTCAGGGTGTCCTGCAACAAGTCGCGCAGGTTGAACGGAATGCTGTCGAGCACCAGCTTGCCGGCCTCGATTTTCGAGAAGTCGAGAATTTCGTTGATGATCCCCAGCAGGCTGTCGGCGGACTTTTCGATGGTGCCCAGGTAATCCAGCTGGCGCGGGGTCAGCTCGCTTTTCTGCAACAGGTGGGTGAAGCCGAGGATGCCATTGAGCGGCGTGCGGATTTCATGACTCATGTTGGCCAGGAATTCGGACTTGATCCGGCTGGCCTCCAGGGCTTCCTTGCGGGCCAGGTCCAGTTCGATGTTCTGGATCTCGATGGTTTCCAGGTTCTGCCGGACGTCTTCGGTGGCCTGGTCGATGCTGTGTTGCAGTTCTTCCTGGGCATTCTGCAGAGTGCCGGCCATGCGGTTGATGCCCGAGGCCAGTTCGTCCAGCTCCTGGCTGCCGAGCGGCGGCAGGCGGGTCTCCAGGTTGCCGTCCTTGAGTTGGGTGACGGCCTGTTTGATCTGGCTCAGCGGGTTATTGATGGTGCGCCCCATGCGCAACGCCAGCAGGCCGGTGCCGATCAGGCCGGCGGCAATCAGCAGCAGGCTGGCGAACAGGCTGCGGTAGCCGCGCAGCAACATGCTGTTATGGGACAGCTCCAGTTCGACCCAGCCGAGCAGGCGGTCGGACTCGTCGGGAACCAGGTCGCCGGCCAGGTTGCGGTGGCGGCCGAACACCGGCAACAGGTAACGGGTGGCGTCGCTGCCGGTGCGTTGCAACATCTGGCTGCCGTTGCCGGTCGGCGCTGCGTTGAGCATGCTCGGGCCGGCATGGGCCAGCGGCGTGCGGTCGGGCGCGAGGAAGGTGACGGCGCGCACGTCCTGTTGTTCCAGGGACTGGGTGGCGATGCGCTCCAGCAGGGCGGTGTTGCTGTGGGCCAGGGCCGGCGCGACCAGGGGCGCCAGTTGTTCGGCGATCATTTCGCCGCGTTGCAGAAGCTGGGTTTGCAGGTCCGATTGCTGCATCCAGGTGAAATAACCGCCCAGCACCAGGGCCATCAGGCTGGTCGGCAGCAAGGTCAGCAACAGCACGCGGCCTTTTATCCCCAGTTTCTTAAGCACGCAACTCTCCTGCTACCACGCTGTTTTGAATGAACCGTGCACTTGTCCGGTGTGCACCACCTGCGCAGTGTAGCCATTTGCTTGGCGGCAATCTTCGCAAATTCATCGTCGAACCGGTCGAGCGCGCAGGGCTTCGAGCGGTGTCGGTTGCTCGGTCGCGGACAATCTTGAATAATTGCTCAATTGAGAATTACTTGCACAAGCCAATGAATCCCGTACCTATCGGCCCTCCCCGGATACTCAGCATCGAAGACGACCTGGTGCTCGGCGCCTACGTGCACGAGCAACTGGGGCGTTGTGGTTTTGATGTCACCTGGTGCCAGAACGGCCAGGAAGGCCTGACGATGGCCCGCCAGCGACCTTTCGATGTGGTGCTGATGGACATCCTGTTGCCGGGCATGGACGGGCTGACGGTGCTCACGCATTTTCGCCAGAGCCATTCCACCCCCGTGCTGCTGATGTCGGCGCTGGGGGCCGAGGCCGACCGTATCAGCGGTTTTCGCCTGGGGGCCGACGATTACCTGCCCAAGCCCTTCAGCATGGCCGAGCTGCGGGTCCGCATCGAAGCCATCCTGCGGCGGGTGGCCCTGGATCGCCGGCCGGCCCCGGCGCCCCTCCGGCAGGAAACCCAGGGCCTGCGCTTCGACGACGAACTGTGTGATGTGCATTTTGGCGAGCGGTGGGCCGGGCTGACCCGCAGCGAGTACCGCCTGCTGGAGACGCTCAATCG
The DNA here is from genome assembly GCF_001921865.1 of Pseudomonas chlororaphis. Taxonomy (GTDB): domain Bacteria; phylum Pseudomonadota; class Gammaproteobacteria; order Pseudomonadales; family Pseudomonadaceae; genus Aquipseudomonas; species Aquipseudomonas chlororaphis_D. Next base: position 328,506 of record NZ_MSCT01000019.1, on the reverse strand, counting down.
CAACGGCGACGAGGTGCTGAGCAAACCCTTCCTTTATCAGCATGTGCTGCAGCGTGGTTATGCCCCTCATGATCGCAGCCTGGACATGCACATCAGCCAGATCCGCCGCAAGCTCAAGGCCGTCGGGTATGTCGCGCGGGAAGTGCGTACGGTCTGGGGCAAGGGCTATGTGCTGAGTGCCGTCGATGAAATGGCCTGAGTTGCCCGGCCGGCATTCGCTGTTCTGGAAGTTGGCCTGTCTGTTGGTCGCGTTCTGCCTGCTGATGATCTGGCTGAGCTGGTCCTGGGGCCGCTACATGGAGCAGAAGAACCTGTTCCTCTCCGACGAGGCCCGCGGCACGCTGACCGGCTACGCCGCCGAAGCCGAGCGGGCGTGGAGCCAGGGGCAGAGCGACGGGGTCGATGCCTGGCTGCAAACCATGGCCGGGCGCGAGCAGCACTGGGTCGGGGTCATCGGGCGCGACCTGCAGTCGCTGAGCAGCTACCCGCTGAACGAAGCCGAGAGCCAGCGCCTGACCTTTCTGCGCGGCCTGGATTGGCCGGTCAGTCGCCATACCCGCGGGTTGCCCTGGCTGAAAATTCCATTCCCCAACGACCCCTCGGCCGGCAGCCTGGTGATCGAGTTGCCCCAGCGTTTCATGCCCGGGCGCTATCGGGTGTTCTGGCGAGTCCTGACCAATGGGGTGATTCCCGGCCTGTTCACCCTACTGCTGTGTGTCGGGTTGTATCGGTTGTTGGTGGTGCCGTTGAACCAACTGCGCGAGCAGGCCAATGCCTGGCGCGCCGATCAACTGAACGCCCGGCTGTCGAGCCAGACCACCAGCCGCCAGGACGAGCTGGGCGAACTGGGACGGGCGTTCGACCAGATGTCCGAACGCTTGCAGGGCACCGTGGCCTTGCAGCAGCAATTGTTGCGCGACTTGTCCCATGAGTTGCGCACGCCCCTGAGCCGCCTGCGCGTGGCCTGCGACGGCGAGCAGAGCCTGCCGATGCTGCGCGAGCGGCTGGCGCGGGAAGTCGACGGCATGCAGCGCCTGGTGGACGACACCTTGCAACTGGCCTGGCTCGACACCGATCGAGCGCCGCTGGCCGAGGAAGACATCCAGATTCAAGCCCTGTGGGAAATGCTCACGGAAAACGCCTGCTTCGAAAGCGCCTGGTCCAGCGCGCAACTGCACTGCGCGCTGGACGCCTCGTGTTGGGTGCGGGGCCATCTCGATACCCTGGCTCAGGCCCTGGAAAATATCCTGCGCAATGCCATTCGCCATTCGCCGGAAGGCGGGCGAGTGTTGCTGGATGGCCGGCGTCAGGGCGAGCATTGGCTGCTGTGGCTGGAGGACCAGGGGCCGGGCGTGGCGGACGGTGACCTGGAGCGGATCTTCGACCCCTTTACCCGACTCGACGGCTCGCGTCCGGGCCATGGCGGTTTTGGCCTGGGGTTGAGCATCGCGCGCAATGCCGTGCAGCGTCAGGGCGGTCTGCTGTGGGCCGAAAATGCCGGACGCGGCTTGCGTCTGAACATGCGTCTGCGGGCTGCCGACGGGTTGGCAGCGGCCGGCGATTGAGGCGGATTCGCGCGCTTATACCGTTAAGCCATAAGACCCTCACTTTGCGTGATATGGCCTGGCAACGTTTGCCGGTATGATAGGCGCCCCCGCGGCCCGGATTGCGAATACGCCATGACCTTGCAGTACCCCACCATCGCCGATTGCGTCGGCAACACCCCGCTGGTCCGTTTGCAGCGCCTGCCTGGCGCCACCAGCAACACCCTGCTGCTCAAGCTCGAGGGGAATAACCCGGCGGGTTCGGTCAAGGACCGCCCAGCGCTGTCGATGATCACCCGCGCCGAGCTGCGCGGGCAGATCCAGGCCGGCGATACGCTGATCGAAGCGACCTCGGGCAACACCGGGATTGCCCTGGCCATGGCCGCGGCGATCAAGGGGTACAAGATGATCCTGATCATGCCCGACAACTCCAGCGCCGAACGCAAGGCGGCCATGACCGCCTATGGCGCCGAACTGATCCTGGTCAGCCAGGAAGAGGGTATGGAAGGCGCTCGCGACCTGGCCGAGAAGATGCAGGCCGAAGGTCGCGGCAAGGTCCTCGACCAGTTCGCCAACGGCGACAACCCTGAGGCTCACTACACCGGCACCGGTCCGGAAATCTGGCGCCAGACCGAGGGCAGCATTACCCATTTCGTCAGCTCGATGGGCACCACGGGCACCATCATGGGCACCTCGCGTTACCTGAAAGAGCAGAACCCCAACGTGCAGATCGTCGGCCTGCAACCGATGGAAGGTTCGGCCATCCCCGGCATCCGCCGCTGGCCGCAGGAATACCTGCCGAAGATCTATCAGGCCAGCCGTGTCGATCGCATCGTCGATATGGCGCAAAGCGAGGCCGAAGACGTGACCCGGCGCCTGGCCCGCGAAGAAGGCATCTTCTGCGGCGTGTCCTCGGGCGGTGCGGTGGCGGCGATGTTGCGCCTGTCCCGCGAGGTCGAAAACGCGGTGATCGTCGCGATCATCTGCGACCGTGGCGACCGTTACCTGTCGACCGGCATCTTCGATGCGCCCAACTGATGGCTAAGCCAGTCAGAGGCCTGCGCTTCCAGCCTGCGGGCGGTAGTCGGGCGGCGCAGATACCTGTCGGAAAAAAACAGCGCCTGACCGTCGAGCGCCTGGCCAACGACGGTCGTGGCATCGCGTTCCTGGAAGGGCGGACCTGGTTCGTCGCCGGTGCTCTGGCGGGCGAAGAGGTTGAAGCGCGGGTGCTGGGCGCCCACGGCAAAGTGGTGGAGGCTCGCGCCGAGCGGGTGTTCAGCGCCAGCGACCTGCGGCGTCCGGCGCCTTGCGCCCATGCTGGCCGTTGCGGCGGCTGCAGCGTGCAGCATCTGCCCCATGACGAACAGCTTGCCCTGAAACAGCGCATGCTCGCCGAGCAACTGTCGCGGGTTGCCGGGGTCGTGCCAGAAGAGTGGGCGGCGCCTCTGAGCGGCCCGGAGTTCGGCTACCGACGTCGTGCGCGGGTCGCGGTGCGTTGGGACGCCAAGGTGAAAAAACTCGAAGTGGGTTTTCGCGCCGCCGGCAGCCAGGACATAGTCGCCATCGACGAATGCCCGGTGCTGGTACAGCCCTTGCAACCGATCATGAGCCGCTTGCCAGCCATGCTACAGCGCTTGAGCAAACCGCAGGCGCTGGGGCATGTGGAGTTGTTCAGTGGTTCGGCGATTGCCGTGCTGCTGCGCCATATGGCGCCGTTGTCCGAGGCCGACCTGGCGATTCTCCAGGCGTTCTGCGAGTTCCACGAGGCGCAGTTGTGGCTGCATGGCGAAGGCGAGCCGCAACCGGCGGACCCGAGCCAGGCGCTGGGCTACCGCCTGGAACCCTGGAATCTGCAACTGGCTTATCGACCGGGGGATTTCGTGCAGGTCAATGCCGGGGTCAACGAGGCGATGGTGGCCCAGGCCCTGGCGTGGTTGGCGCCCGAGGCCGACGAGCGTGTACTGGACCTGTTTTGCGGCCTGGGCAACTTTGCCCTGCCGCTGGCGCAGAACGTTCGTGAGGTGGTAGCGGTCGAAGGCGTGGCGACCATGGTCGCGCGTGCGGCGGAAAATGCCGCTAGCAATAATTTGTATAACACCCGGTTTTTTCAGGCCGATTTATCGCAGCCCCTGAGCGATGCCGAGTGGGCCGGCGAAGGCTTTTCTGCGGTACTCTTGGACCCACCCCGTGACGGTGCTTTCGAGGTGGTACGCAAGCTGGCGAGCCTGGGCGCGAAGCGCCTGGTGTATGTGTCATGCAACCCTGCCACTCTGGCGCGTGACACGGCCGAGCTGGTCAAGCAGGGCTACCGGTTAAAACGTGCCGGGATCCTCGATATGTTTCCTCAGACGGCACATGTCGAGGCCATGGCGTTATTTGAAGCGAACTAGGATGGTTCGTCTAGTTCGTTGGCCCGTCAGGTAGTACTCGCCGGCCCAGCGAAGAAATACTGGCAGTGAAGGTCAGCGATTTGACGCATTGAATGTGCGTCGTAGGGAAGGTAAAGCAAGATGGTACAGGTGAGAGCGCACCAGCCGATCAACACCGACGGCAGTATCAATCTCGAGGCATGGCTCGATCATGCGGTCAGCGTCGATATGGCACTGGACCGTGAAGCCTTGAAGGAAGCCTGCGAGTTCGCTCGCGAGGCAGAGTTGCAACACATCGCGGCGAAGAACTCCAGCGGCGAAGACATGTCGAGTTTCAGCACCGGCCTCGAGATCGCGGATATTCTCGCCGACCTCAAGCTGGATCAGGACTCGCTGGTGGCCGCGGTACTTTACCGCGGCGTCCGCGAAGGCCAGATTCCGCTGCCCGCTGTCAGCCAGCGTTTCGGCCCGGTCGTGGCCAAGCTGATCGATGGCGTGCTGCGCATGGCCGCGATCAGTGCCAGCCTCAGTCCCCGGCAATCCCTCGTACTCGGCACCCAGGCCCAGGTGGAAAACCTGCGCAAGATGCTGGTGGCGATGGTCGATGACGTACGCGTGGCGTTGATCAAGCTGGCCGAGCGTACTTGTGCGATCCGCGCGGTAAAAAACGCCGACGACGAGAAGCGCAACCGGGTCGCACGGGAAGTCTTCGACATCTATGCGCCGCTGGCCCATCGCCTGGGTATCGGGCATATCAAGTGGGAGCTGGAGGACTTGTCCTTCCGCTACCTGGAGCCCGAGCAGTACAAGCAGATCGCCAAGTTGCTGCACGAGCGGCGCCTGGATCGCGAGCGCTTCATTTCCGATGTGATGAACCAGTTGCAGAACGAACTGCAGGCGACCGGCGTCGACGCCGACATCAGCGGCCGGGCCAAACACATCTATTCGATCTGGCGCAAAATGCAGCGCAAGGGCCTGGAGTTCAGCCAGATCTACGACGTGCGCGCGGTCCGCGTGCTGGTCCCGGAAATGCGCGACTGCTATACCGCGCTGGGGATCGTCCACACCTTGTGGCGGCATATTCCGAAAGAGTTCGACGACTACATCGCCAACCCCAAGGAGAACGGTTACCGCTCGCTGCACACGGCGGTCATCGGTCCTGAAGGCAAGGTGCTGGAAGTGCAGATCCGTACCCACTCGATGCACGAAGAGGCCGAGCTGGGGGTTTGCGCGCACTGGCGCTACAAGGGCACCGACGTCAAGTCCGGCTCCAACCACTACGAAGAGAAAATCTCCTGGTTGCGCCAGGTGCTCGAGTGGCATGAGGAGTTGGGGGATATCGGCGGCCTGGCCGAGCAGTTGCGGGTGGATATCGAGCCGGACCGGGTCTACATCTTCACCCCCGACGGCCACGCTATCGACTTGCCCAAGGGCGCGACTCCGCTGGACTTCGCCTACCGCGTGCACACCGAGATCGGTCACAACTGCCGCGGCGCGAAGATCAACGGGCGCATCGTGCCGCTCAACTACAGCCTGCAGACCGGCGAGCAGGTCGAGATCATCACCAGCAAGCACGGTACGCCGAGCCGCGACTGGCTGAACCCGAACCTGGGTTACGTCACCACCTCGCGGGCACGGGCGAAAATCGTCCACTGGTTCAAATTGCAGGCGCGCGATCAGAACGTGGCGGCGGGCAAGACCCTGCTCGAACGCGAACTCAATCGCCTCGATCTGCCCCAGGTGGATTTCGACAAGCTGGCCGACAAGGCCAACATGAAGACCGCCGAAGACATGTTCGCCGCCCTGGGCGCCGGCGACCTGCGTCTGGCGCAACTGGTCAACCTGGCGCAGCAGCTGGTGGAGCCGGAGCGCGGCAACGAGCAACTGGAACTGATCCCGCGCAAGGCCACTGGCTACAAGCCGGGCAAGCGTGGCGACATCCAGATCCAGGGCGTGGGCAACCTGTTGACCCAGATGGCCGGCTGCTGCCAGCCGCTGCCGGGGGATGCCATCGTCGGTTACATCACCCAGGGACGCGGGGTGAGCATTCACCGTCAGGACTGCGCCTCGGTGCTGCAACTGGGCGGCCGCGAGCCGGAGCGGATCATCCAGGTCAGCTGGGGCCCGGTGCCGGTGCAGACTTACCCGGTGGATATCATCATTCGCGCCTACGACCGTTCCGGCTTGCTGCGTGATGTGTCCCAGGTGCTGCTCAACGAACGGATCAACGTACTGGCGGTCAACACCCGCTCGAACAAGGAGGACAACACCGCGCTGATGTCCCTGACCATCGAGATTCCGGGGCTGGACGCGTTGGGGCGGTTGCTGGGGCGCATTTCCCAGTTGCCGAACATCATCGAGACCCGCCGTAACCGTACCCCTTGAAAATGGCCCTGACCTTGTAGGAGCGAGCTTGCTCGCGATGATGCCGGCCCGGACAGATGAACACCGGAAAACCGCTATCGCGAGCAAGCTCGCTCCTACAGGGGGGGGGCTAACGAGAATTGCCGATGTACAGCCTTGAAGACCTGTTGCACCTGATGGCCCGGCTGCGCGACCCGCAGTACGGTTGCCCTTGGGATATCAAGCAGACCTACGCCAGCATCGTTCCCCATACCCTGGAAGAAGCCTACGAAGTGGCCGATGCCATCGAGCGCGGCGATTTCGAGCATTTGCAGGGCGAGCTGGGCGACCTGTTGTTCCAGGTGGTGTATTACAGCCAGCTGGCGCGGGAGGAAGGGCGTTTCGAGTTCGACGGCGTGGTCGACAGCATCACCCGCAAGCTGATCCGTCGCCATCCCCATGTATTCCCTGACGGCGACCTCTATGCGCCGCTGGACACTCCGCGGCTGGACGAAGAACAAGTCAAGCAGCGCTGGGAAGAGATCAAGGCCGAGGAGCGTGCCGAGAAGGCCGACGAACCCTTGCAACTGTCCCTGCTCGACGATGTGCCTGCGGCGTTGCCGGCCCTGTCGCGATCGGCCAAGCTGCAAAAACGCGCGGCCCAGGTTGGTTTCGACTGGCCGGATGCCTTGCCGGTGGTGGACAAGATCCGCGAAGAACTCGATGAGGTCCTTGAAGCCATGTCGGAGAACGACCCTGAGGCGATTGCCGACGAGGTGGGCGACCTGCTGTTCGCCGTGGTCAATCTGGCGCGGCACCTCAAGGTCGACCCGGAAACCGGCTTGCGCGGCGCCAATGCCAAGTTCGAGCGGCGCTTCCGATTTATCGAGCAGGCATTGCGCGACACCCGCCGTCCCATGGAAGATTGCACCCTCGAAGAGTTGGACGCCTTGTGGGGCGAAGCCAAACGTCAGGAAAAGAATTTGCCCAGCTGCGGCTGAGGCTGTTGCCTAAGTGAGTGAGCACCAATGAGCCTTTCCCTTCGCGACCAGTTGCTCAAAGCAGGGCTGGTCAACCAAAAGCAGGCCAAGCAGGTCAGCAAAGACAAGCAGAAGCAGCAACGCCTGGTCCATAAAGGCCAGGTCGAGGCGGACGATAGCCAGGCGCGCCTGGCCCAGGAAGCGCAGGCCGAGAAGGTCAAGCGCGACCAGGAACTCAACCGTCAGCAACAGGAAAAGGTCGAGCAGAAGGCTCGCGCCGCGCAGATCAAGCAACTGATCGAAGTGTCGCGCCTGCCGAAGCTGACCACCGAGGATTACTACAACTTCGTCGACGACAAGAAGGTCAAGCGCTTGTCGGTGAATACCCTGATGCGCAACAAGCTGAGCAGCGGCTCGCTGGCCATCGTGCACCATGCCGGCGGTTACGAGGTCATCCCCCGCGAAGCGGCGCTGAAGATCCAGGAGCGCGATCCACGGCGCATCGTTCAGCTCAACACGCCGACCGAGGCGCCGGACGAGGACGATCCGTACGCGGCTTACCAGATTCCTGACGATCTGATGTGGTAAACCCGCAGAAACAACAAACCCCGCCATGAGCGGGGTTTGTTGTTTCTGCGGCGGCTGCCGATGCGTGGCGGCAGGTCGCGACAGTCAGTGTGAGATCAGGAGCTTTGCGGTGCGCGGTTCAGCTCCAGCTTCTCCAGTTCGGCCTTGTAATTATGGGCATCGCTCTCGGAATGAAACATTCCCACCAGCATGTCTTGTTGATGCACGTCCCAGATCCGTACACCTGCGGCTACGCCTTCGTGGGACATGTGTGAATCGTCGCGTTCAGTTACTTTTACAGTCATCTGCTAGCTCCAATCTCTATTGATCTGCAGCAAGGCGTGTGCAGGGCTCTTTTATATAATTTGTTAGCTGGCTAAGTAAATTACTTGCAAATGCAACAGTCCTTTACCGATTCTGGAAGAGTCCCGCAGGCCGCGAAAACTGCGGCATCCGGTCGCAGGCGTCGGAGTTTCATGACAAAAGTTTCATCTTGAGCCGAGGTTTTTAGCTCGGGCGCGAGCTTGCCTGATGCAAGTCGGGGTGGTTCCTGCCAGGCGAAACACAAACCCCCGGGCGAAAAAAAGCCCCGCATCGGCGGGGCTTTTTCATGGGGGCGTGGCTTAGCTGCCTTTGACCGGCTTGCCGTTGACGGTGCCGTTGAGGAGCATGATGTTGTACTCCTTGCCGTCGGTTTCGACCTGTTGCAGGCGTACCAGCAGGTAATCCCAGTCTTTGGCGAACCACATGACAGTGATGCGTTTGCTTTGTGTCGGGTCGCGCACGCGCTCGACCTTGATCGCATCGATCTGGCCGGCCTTGGTGTCGACTTTTTCTGAGCCCAGCACGCGGAAGTCGTAGGTATCGACTTCGCCATCGTCGACCACCTGGTAGCTCATGCTTTTCTTGCCGGCGGCGACATCGTGCTGCAATGCCAACTGGTAAGTGGATTTGTCGACCATGCCACGGTTGAGCGGGATCTTGACCGCATCACCGCGATCGGTGCCGGTGACCATCTTGGCGTTCCAGTCGAAATCCAGATCGGCTTTCTTGGCTTTGCCCAGGCCGCCGCGCTCGAAGTGATAGGACTGCGGCAGCAGGGTGTCCTTGTCGAACGTCAGGGTGCTTTCTTCGGTCAGGCTGGCGATCATCATGGAGGCCTTGAAGCTCAGCTTCCAGGAGCCATCGGTCTTCTTTTCCAGGCTGCGTTCGGCAGTACCGCTCATCGGCAGCTGTTTCCAGTCTGCGGTATAGCTGGCGGAGAAGGGTTGAAGGTCCGCAGCCTGCGCGAGGGGCAGGGCGAGCAGAGCACAAGCGAAGAGCAGGGCGCGACGCATAAAATCTCCTAATTACGAATCAAGTGGCCGCTGGCAGCGAGTAACTGACCATCCAGTAAAGCACCCTGTTCGCCAAGTGTGAGTCGACCTTCGGCGAACCAGCGTACGGCCATCGGGTAAATCCGGTGCTCCTGAACATGGACCCGCTGCGCCAGGCTTTGCGGCGAGTCGTGCAACTCTACCGGGATCACTGCCTGTACGACCAGTGGTCCGCCATCGAGTTCCTCCGTCACGAAGTGCACGCTGCAGCCGTGCTCCGTATCTGCGGCCTCCAGCGCTCGCTGATGAGTGTGTAACCCTTTGTATTTGGGCAGCAGCGAAGGATGGATATTCAGCAGGCGACCCTGATAGTGCCGTACGAAGTCGGCGCTGAGGATACGCATGAATCCGGCAAGGACCACGAGTTTGGGCTCGAAGGCGTCAATCAGTTCGATCAGCGCCGCATCGAAGGCCTCGCGGCCTTCGAAGGCCTTGTGATCGAGGGAGCGGGTATCGATCCCCACGTCCCGGGCGCGTTGCAGGCCGTAGGCGTCGGCGCGGTTGGAAATCACCGCGCGGATGCGTACCGGGCTGTCGCCGGCCTGCGTACTGTCGATCAGCGCCTGCAAGTTGCTGCCGGTACCGGACAGCAACACCACCACGTCACAGGTGGCTGGCATCGGCTCTTGCATCAATGTGCCTTGAGGTTTTTCAGCTCGACCTGGGCAGCGCCTTCGGCAGCGCTAGCGATCTGACCAATGACCCAAGGCTGTTCGCCGGCTGCGCGCAGGACGTTCAGGGCGCTTTCGACGTGCTCCTGAGCTACGCAGATCACCATGCCGACGCCGCAGTTCAGGACGCGGTGCATTTCGTGCTCGTCGACGTTGCCCTTTTCCTGCAGCCAGTCGAATACCGCCGGACGCTGCCAGCTGGCCACGTCGACCACGGCCTGAGCGCCTTTTGGCAGGACGCGCGGGATGTTGTCCAGCAGACCGCCGCCGGTGATGTGGGCCATGGCCTTGACCGCGCCAGTGTCCTTGATCAGCTTGAGCAGTGGCTTGACGTAGATGCGGGTCGGGGCCATCAGCAGTTCGGTCAGCGGCTTGCCGTCGAGTTGCACGGTTTCGATGTCGGCGCCGGAGACTTCGATGATCTTGCGGATCAGCGAGTAGCCGTTGGAGTGCGGGCCGGAAGACGGCAGGGCGAGCAGGGCGTCGCCAGTGGCAACCTTGGAGCCGTCGATGATCTCGGCTTTTTCCACCACGCCGACGCAGAAACCGGCCAGGTCGTAGTCTTCGCCTTCGTACATGCCTGGCATTTCAGCGGTTTCACCGCCGACCAGGGAGCAGCCAGCCAGTTCGCAGCCGGCACCGATACCGGTGACCACCGTGGCGGCGACATCGACGTTCAGCTTGCCGGTGGCGTAGTAGTCGAGGAAGAACAGCGGTTCGGCACCGCAGACCACCAGGTCGTTTACGCACATGGCGACCAGGTCCTGGCCGATGCTGTCGTGTTTGTTCAGATTCAGCGCCAGGCGCAGCTTGGTGCCGACGCCGTCGGTGCCGGAGACCAGCACAGGCTGTTTGTAGCCGGCCGGGATTTCGCAGAGGGCGCCGAAACCGCCCAGGCCGCCCATGACTTCCGGGCGCGCAGTGCGCTTGGCGACGCTCTTGATGCGTTCGACCAATGCTTCACCGGCGTCGATGTCTACACCGGCGTCTTTGTAGCTCAGGGAGGGTTGCTTGCTCATGATCCAGGCCTTTAGGGGGGATTCAGGGGTATCGACCGAGTCCAGCGAGGCCATTGAAACAGTCGCGGGGGCAATGCCGCGCAATCATTTCCGTAACCCCGGCTGTTGCCGGTCTGCGAAGGCGCGCGATTTTATCAGGCTTGAGGTGTAGCGGCCATCCTCGGGCCGACGGGCAGGGCACATCCGCTCAAAAAAAACGCGATTGGCCGTGTCGATCGTCTCGCTCGGGGTTGTATAAGGTATAGCCTTGTACCGGCTGTCGTTATGACAGCCGCAAAACTTCCATGGATCGGGTGAATGTTTGCCTGGGCTTTGTGGTCACAGCCTTGCTCAACTCTGTTCACGCGGTCTGTTGCTGCCGCTTTTTGTCGTCGGGAATCCTCCATGCGTTTGGGTCAATTTCTTTTTGTGGGCTGTTTGTCATTGGTCAGCCTGGCGAGTCATGCCGAAACCCTCAATGGCCTGTATCAGGTTCGCGAACCGGTCAGCAGCCAGGCTCCCGCCGAGCGCGACCAGGCCACTCAGCGGGCCCTGGAGACCTTGGTGCTACGCCTGACCGGCGATAGCAAGGCGTTGCAGAACCCGGGGCTGGCGGCGATCCGCAAGGACCCGCAACAGATCATCAGCCAGTACGGCTACGACGCGGGGCCTCCGGAAAGCCTGCAGGTCGATTTCGACCCGGTCAGCACCGATCGCGCGCTACGTCAGGCCGGTTTGTCGCTGTGGGGCAGTAATCGTCCGTCGATTCTCGGCTGGTGGCTGACCGACTCCGCCGAAGGTTCCAGCCTGGTCGGCGATGGCCAGGCCAGCGCGACGCCGTTGCGGCGCGCGGCCCAGCATCGCGGTTTGCCGCTGCGTCTGCCGCTGGCGGACTTGAATGAACAGATTGTCGCCACTGCGCCGAACCTCGAGGGTTCCGATCCGGCACCGCTGCACGCGGCCTCGGAGCGCTACGGGGCGGATGCGCTGCTGGCGGTGCACGCCAGCGAAGAGGGTGGCCAGTGGCAGGCCAAGTGGCGTCTGTGGCTGGGTGACCAGAAGGAGCAGGGTAGCGTCCAGGGCGCTGATGTGCCGGCCTTGGCCGATGCGGTGCTGTTGGCTGTCAGCCAGCGTCTGGCACCACGGTTTGTCACTCGGCCGGGCGTCTCCAGCGAGCAGTTGTTGGAAGTGCAGGGCATGAATCTGGAGCGCTATGCGGCGCTGGGGCATTTGCTCGAGCCTTTCGGCGGGCGTTTGCAGAGCGTCGATGGCGATCGTGCGGTTTATCGGGTCAGTGGCAGTGCCGAACAGTTGCGTGCGCAGTTGAGCCTGGCTCGATTGCAGGAAGTTCCGGCGGGCGCGGTGCCTGCGGCCCAGCCGACTGCCGAGGGTGCGACGCCTGCGCCGGTACCAGCGCCGAGCGCTCAACTGCGTTTTCGCTGGTAGGTTTTCTTTCCTTATATAGAAGCAATGGAGTGGTTCATGGCTGATACGCGTCGGTGGGTCTGGTTGGGTGGGGTGCTCCTGCTCTGTGCGTTCATATTCCTGTTGCACTCGATCCTGACACCGTTCCTGGTGGCCTTGCTGTTGGCCTATCTGTTCGATCCGCTGGTGGATCGTCTGGAGAAGCTCGGTCTGTCGCGCACCTGGGGTGTAGTGGCGGTGTTTGCCCTGTTCACCTTGATCGTCATGGCCCTATTGCTGGTGCTGGTGCCGATGCTCGCCAAGCAACTGCTGCGCTTGTACGAACTGGCGCCGCAGATGCTCGATTGGCTGCAGCACACGGCGATGCCCTGGGCCCAGTCCAAGCTGGGCTTGTCCGACGGCTTCTGGAAGTTCGACAAGGTCAAGGCGGCGATCAGCGAGCACATGGGGCAGACCACCGATATCGTCGGCGTGGTCCTGAGCCAGGCCACGGCCTCCAGCCTGGCGCTGATCGGCTGGCTGGCCAATCTGGTACTGATTCCGGTGGTCAGCTTCTATCTGCTGCGCGACTGGGACCTGATGATGGCGAAGATCCGCAGCCTGTTGCCCCGTGATCGCGAAGAACGCGTGGTGGCGCTGGCGGGGGAGTGCCATGAAGTGCTGGGGGCATTTGTCCGCGGGCAACTGCTGGTGATGGTTGCCCTGGGGGTGATCTACGCCGCGGGCCTGATGCTGGTCGGCCTGGAGCTGGGGCTGTTGATCGGGATGATTGCCGGCCTGGCTGCCATCGTTCCTTACATGGGGTTCATCATCGGCATCGGCGCGGCGCTGATTGCCGGGTTGTTCCAGTTTGGCGGCGACCTGTACCCGATGATTGGCATCGTCGCGGTATTCATGGTGGGCCAGGCACTGGAGGGCATGGTGCTCACGCCCTTGCTGGTCGGCGATCGGATCGGCCTGCATCCGGTGGCGGTGATCTTCGCGATTCTCGCGGGGGGCGAGCTGTTCGGTTTCACCGGCATCCTCCTGGCGTTGCCGGTGGCGGCGGTGATTATGGTGCTGGTGCGCCACGTGCACGACTTGTACAAGGACTCGGACATCTATAGCGGGGCAGAGGAGTCCGAGCAGTAGCGCCTGCGGTATTTGCGCTTTCGGGGCGCCCGTGTTCCGCGGGTTGGCTCCGAAGGCTTTTGCAGCTGTCACATCCACCGTCAAAGAATCCCCCGCGATTTCACCAGGCTAACGCAAACCTTTGATTTTGCTTGTGGTCTGCCGCATTGTGCGCCCGGCGTCACGGGTATAAACTTTGCAAACTTTACACAGAGGCCACTAACGGTTCGTTTGGAACTGTTCAGTCAGCATGAAACCGATTCAGCTGCCCCTAGGTGTGCGTCTGCGTGATGACGCCACCTTCATCAACTACTACCCAGGCGCCAATGCCGCTGCACTCGGCTATGTCGAGCGGCTTTGCGAAGCCGACGCCGGCTGGACCGAGAGCCTGATCTACCTCTGGGGCAAGGATGGGGTAGGGCGTACGCACTTGCTGCAGGCGGCCTGCCTGCGGTTCGAGCAGTTGGGAGAGCCGGCGGTCTATCTGCCCCTGGCGGAGCTGTTGGATCGCGGCATCGAAATCCTCGACAACCTGGAACAGTACGAGTTGGTCTGCCTGGATGACTTGCAGGCGGTGGCGGGCAAGGCGGATTGGGAAGAAGCACTGTTTCATCTGTTCAACCGCCTGCGTGACAGCGGCCGACGCCTGCTGATCGCAGCTTCGACCTCGCCGCGGGAGTTGCCGGTGAAGCTGGCGGACCTCAAGTCGCGGCTGACCCTGGCGTTGATCTTCCAGATGCGCCCGCTTTCCGACGAAGACAAATTGCGTGCGTTGCAGTTGCGCGCTTCCCGGCGTGGGCTGCACCTGACCGACGAAGTCGGGCACTTTATTCTGACGCGCGGTACCCGCAGCATGAGCGCGTTGTTCGAGCTGCTGGAACGTCTCGATCAGGCTTCCCTGCAAGCCCAGCGCAAGCTCACCATTCCCTTCCTCAAGGAAACCCTGGGCTGGTAAAACCGCGGCCTGCAGGGGTTTTTCGGCATATTCCAGGCGCCAGAAAACCCGCATCCGGAAGCGATTCCAGAAGCGTGCGCGTTTAAAATGGGCTTAAGGCCTTAGATGTAAAAGAGAAACCGATAAGTCACAAATTAATCGATTGAATTTGCAAATGAGATCGATAGAGGGCATAGTCGCGGCTTCTTTATAACTTTAAGCCACGGTCGTGCCCATGCTGAAGCGCTTCGCACCCCTCGTGCCTCTTGCACTCGTCACCCTGTTGTTTGGTTGCGCCACCCACTCTCCGGTGAGCCAGCAAGAGCAACAACAGGTTCAAAACTCTTCAAAAGCCCAGTCTTCCACCATTTTCCAGGAAGAGCTGGCAACCGAAAAAGAACTCGCCGAGTTCGCTGACAGCAAGCCTTATCAGCTGCCTGTTCTGGCTGACAGCATTCTCGAACGTGGCATGTCCCTGATCGGTACCCGTTACCGCTTCGGCGGTACGTCCGAAGCCGGTTTTGATTGCAGCGGTTTCATCGGTTATCTGTTCCGCGAAGAAGCCGGGATGAATCTGCCGCGCTCCACGCGTGAAATGATCAACGTCGACGCTCCACTGGTTGCACGTAACAAGCTGCAGCCGGGCGACCTGCTGTTCTTCGCCACCAATGGCCGCCGCGGTCGCGTAAGCCACGCTGGTATCTACCTGGGCGACGACCAGTTCATCCACTCCAGCAGCCGCCGCAGCGGCGGCGTCCGGGTCGATAGCCTGGGCGACAGCTACTGGAGCAAGACCTTCATCGAAGCCAAGCGTGCCCTCGCCATGGCCCCGACTGTGGTTACCGCGCGCAAATAAGCGGACATTTTGTAAGGCAAACTTAAAGTCTTACTTGAAGTTTGACGCGTAGACGCTAGAATCCTGATCTATTGTTGAAAACTAACCGCGTAAGCCCTGCTTACGCGGTTTTGTTTTCGGCCTCACGGCAGAGAAAGCCGCATCCAGATCAGGATTGTTCTGCATATGTCGACGTCGGCCCGCCTTGCATTGATCGTTCTCGCCGCGCTGCTCAGCGCGTGCGCCAGTCGTACCCCGCCGCCCGCGCCTGTGGTACGTGCCCCCGTTTTCAATACTCCCCAGACCTTCTCTCCGGCGGCCGAAGACGTGCTGTTCCGTGCGCTGGGCCTGGTGGGCACGCCTTATCGCTGGGGCGGCAATACGCCGGACTCCGGTTTCGATTGCAGTGGCCTGATCGGCTATGTCTATCGCGATGCGGCCGGGATCTCGCTGCCGCGTTCGACTCGGGAAATGATCGGCATGCGTGCGCCGAATGTCGGCAAGAACGCCTTGCAAACCGGCGACCTGATCTTTTTCGCCACCAATGGCGGCTCCCAGGTCAGTCATGCGGGCATCTATGTTGGCGAAGGTCGTTTCGTGCATGCGCCGGCCACCGGCGGTACGGTGAAGCTGGACAGCCTGTCCAAGGCCTATTGGCAAAAAGCCTACCTGAGCGCCAAGCGCGTGCTGCAGCCGGAACATCTGGCTCGCAACCCTTAGGTTCTTCTGCGCCGAGGCTGTCCTGGCGACGGCCTTGACTGCCCCACTGTTCCTGCGCTGGCCAAACTGGGCCGCCAGGCCGCCCGGATAACCCATCCGGACGGCCTGGCGGCGAGCTTATTGCGCCTTGGTCGCCGATACGCGCCAGACCTTGTTGCCGACGTCATCGGCCACCAGCAGATCCCCTTGCTTGTCGATCACCACGCCGACCGGCCGGCCCATGGCTTTCTCGTCAGCACTCAGGAAGCCGGTGAGGACGTCTAGCGGTTGGCCATTCGGCTTGCCGTTGGCGAAGGGCACGAAGATCACCTTGTAGCCGCTGTGCGGGTTACGGTTCCAGGAGCCGTGCTGGCCGATGAACGCGCCTTGGCTGAACGGCGCCGGCAGCTTGCTGCCTTCGGCGAACGCCAGGCCAAGGGACGCGGTATGCGGGCCGACGGCATAGTCGGGGGCGATGGCCTTGGCCACCAGGTCCGGGTTCTGCGGGGTGACTCGCACATCCACATGTTGACCGTAGTAGCTGAACGGCCAGCCATAGAAGGCCCCGTCCTTGACCGAGGTGATGTAGTCCGGCACCAGGTCGCTGCCGATTTCGTCGCGCTCGTTGACCGCTGTCCACAACTGGCCGCTTTGTGGTTCCCAGGCCATGCCATTGGGGTTGCGCAGGCCAGAGGCGAAAATCCGCTGCTGGCCGGTGGCGCGGTCGACCTCCCAGATCGCCGCGCGACCTTGCTCCTGGTCCAGGCCGTTTTCGCCGACGTTGCTGTTGGAGCCTACCGTGACATACAGCTTGCTGCCGTCCTTGCTGGCAATCACGTTCTTGGTCCAGTGGTGGTTCAGCGTACCGCCTGGCAAGTCGACCACCTTGGTCGGCTGCGCGCTGATGTGGGTCTCGCCATCCTGATAAGGGAAGCGCACCAGCCGGTCGGTGTCGGCGACGTACAGGTCGTTGCCCACCAGGGTCATGCCGAACGGAGAATTGAGGTTTTCCAGGAACACCGTGCGGGTTTCCGCCACGCCGTCGTGGTCCTTGTCGCGCAGCAAGGTGATGCGGTTCGGGCTGGGCACGCCGGCCCCGGCGCGGCTCATGATCTTGCCTGCGATCCAGCCGCGCAGGCCTTTGCCGTCGTCGGGTTTGGGCGGGGCGTTGGTTTCCGCCACCAGGACATCGCCGTTGGGCAATACGTACAGCCAGCGCGGATGGTCCAGGCCCTCGGCGAACGCTGCCACCTGCGTGCCGGCGGCGGCCACTGGCTTGCCGCCTTCGGGCCAGCCGATCGCCGGCGCTATGTTCACGGTCGGAATCAGGGTCTTGTTCGGTTCGGGCAGTTTCGGCGAGGGGCCGGTGCCGTCGGATACCTGGAGGTTGGAGGTTTCGCCGCAGGCGGCAAGGCCGGCGGCGAGGGTGATAAGGACTGCGTAGCGAGGCTTGAACATGCGGATTTCCCTATGAGTGCACGACATCGGTGTAGTCATAGAGAAGCACAGGCGGGCGATGGTTCAACCCTTCATTACGCTTCCTTGAACAGCACGGCAACGCCCGGGTGATAGTTGCCGGCCTCGTTGCGCAATTTGCGGTAGGCGTAGGGGAAGTACCAGGCCACGGCGCAGCAGTGTTCCTTTTGCAAGTCGTCGACCATGTCCTGCAGTTCTTCCGGGGTGGCGCTGTGCTGGGTTTTCTGTGGGGTGACGAACAGGCAGCCGAGTTTCAGGTCGCTGGGGTAGCTGGCTTTTTTCGCGTCGCTGGCGGCATCCAGCAGCGGTTGGGTCAGGTGCAGGCTGTTGACCCGGGGCCAGCGTTGGGTGGCCTGAATGTAGACGCGCTCGTCCTGGCTGGCGATGTACAGGTCGGTGCGTCCGTTGCGGTTGCCGTCCTCGAGCTGTTTTTTGCTCGGGGTGTGCTCCAGGGTGACCATCTCGGCCATCCAGGTCGCGGCCGAGAGCAAGCCCAGGTTGGCTTTCTCGTCGAACCAGTAAGGGCTTTCGTTATCGCCGCGGACGGCGTTGTAACGGTCGATGCAATCGAACCAGCGTTCCAGGGCGGGGCGCAGGAACTCCAGTTTCGGATTGCTGATGATCATGCCTTGCATCGGACTTTTCCTATTATTGTTGAGATTTCAGAGTTTTTTAACGTGATTATGGCTATTTGATATCACTGCATCGAGTGTGGCACAAGATTGGCGTCATTTTTCCGATATGCAGTAGTTCGCCGGTCTGCCCGGCCCGGCTTTAATTGACGCTCCACCCCCAACCCTCTAACCTTTGCGACTTGTTTCAGGTGCTCTGTGGCCATGGGCCGACAGGGTGAAACAGGGAAGCCGGTGAGTACGCGTGACAACAGCGCACGCACGACAATTCCGGCGCTGCCCCCGCAACGGTAAATGAGTCAAGACTGCGCCTGGTGCCACTGTGTCGACGTCGACATGGGAAGGCGCGCGGTTGGGCATCCATGCCACTCACAAGCCCGGAGACCGGCCTGATCCATCCAACGGCATCACGGTGGGCGATGCCAGGCTTGCGCCGTCTATTCCTATGCCTGCCCCCCGTTATCCAGCCCCAACGGAGAGCTGCCCCATGACTGAATCCCCCGATCGTGACGAGCGCCACCTGGCGCGCATGCTGCGCAAGAAAGCCGTGATCGACGAACGTATCGCCAACTCGCCGAACGAGTGCGGATTGCTGCTGGTGCTGACCGGCAACGGCAAAGGCAAAAGCAGCTCGGCCTTCGGCATGCTCGCGCGCGCCATGGGCCATGGCATGCAATGCGGCGTGGTGCAGTTCATCAAGGGCCGCAACAGCACTGGCGAGGAATTGTTCTTCCGACGCTTTCCCGAGCAGGTGCGCTTTCATGTCATGGGCGAAGGGTTTACCTGGGAAACCCAGGACCGCCAGCGCGATATCGCCGCGGCCGAAGCGGCCTGGGCCGTTTGCCGCGAACTGCTGCGCGACCCGAATATCGGCCTGGTGGTGCTCGATGAGTTGAACATCGCCCTCAAGCACGGCTACCTCGACCTGGACCAGGTGCTCGGCGACCTGCAGGCCCGTCCGCCGATGCAGCACGTGGTGGTCACCGGGCGCGGCGCCAAGCCGGAAATGATCGAACTGGCCGACACCGTCACCGAAATGGGTATGGTCAAGCATGCCTTCCAGGCCGGAATCAAAGCGCAAAAAGGCGTCGAACTGTGAGTGATGCCCGCCATTGCCCCGCGGTATTGATCGCCGCACCGGCTTCCGGCCAGGGCAAGACCACCGTGACCGCCGCGTTGGCGCGTCTGCATCGCAATGAAGGGCGCAAGGTTCGTGTCTTCAAGTGCGGCCCGGACTTTCTCGATCCGATGATCCTCGAGCGCGCCAGCGGTGCGCCGGTGTATCAGCTGGACATGTGGATGGTCGGCGAACAGGAAAGCCGGCGTCTGCTGTGGGAGGCTGCCGGCGAGGCGGACCTGATCCTGATCGAAGGGGTCATGGGGCTGTTCGACGGCACGCCGTCCAGCGCCGACCTGGCGCGGCATTTCGGCGTGCCGGTGCTGGGGGTGATCGACGGCACGGCCATGGCCCAGACCTTCGGGGCGCTGGCGTTGGGTTTGGCGCGTTATCAGCCGGACTTGCCGTTCGCCGGCGTGCTGGCCAACCGCGTCGGCACCTCGCGTCACGCGCAGTTGCTCGAAGGCAGCCTGACCGAAGGCTTGCGCTGGTACGGCGCGTTGTCCCGGGAAACCGGGATCGAATTACCCAGCCGCCACCTGGGGTTGGTACAGGCCAGCGAACTCAACGACCTGGACCTGCGCCTGGATGCCGCGGCCGCTGCGCTGGCCGAGAGCTGCGAAGTGGCCTTGCCGCCTGCCGTCGAGTTCGCCGCGCCGCAGCCGGTGGTCGTCGAGCCGCTGTTAGCCGGAGTGCGTATTGCCGTGGCCCGCGACGAAGCCTTCGCCTTTACCTACGGCGCCAGCCTGGACCTGTTGCGGGCCATGGGCGCCGAGCTGCGTTTTTTCTCGCCGATCCATGATGCGAGGTTGCCAGAGGCGGACAGCCTGTACCTGCCCGGCGGTTATCCGGAGTTGCATCACCGGGCGCTGGCGGCCAACCGCTCGATGCTGAGCGCGATCCGCGCGCACCATGCCGCCGGCAAACCCTTGCTCGCCGAGTGCGGCGGCATGTTGTACCTGCTGGATTCACTGACTGACGTCGAAGGCCAATGCGCGCAGTTGCTGGGTTTGCTGCCCGGCGACGCGGTGATGCAAAAGCGCCTGGCGGCCCTGGCCTTGCAGGCCGTGGAGTTGCCGGAAGGCGTGCTGCGCGGCCACACCTACCACCATTCGTTGACCACGACCGAGCTGGTGCCGATTGCCCGGGGCTTGAGCCCGAATGGCGGGCGTGGCGCGGAGGCGGTGTATCGCGAAGGGCGGATGACTGCCTCGTATGTGCACTTCTACTTTCCGTCCAACCCGCAAGCAGTGGCGGCGTTGCTGGCGCCTTGGCCGCAGGCGGCCATCGCGAGCGAGCTCGCTCCTACAGAGTCGGCATCAACGGTTGGAGCGAGTTTGCTCGCGAAGAAATATGACTGACCAGGCTTTTTCTGCTGCCGAGCGCGAAGCGGTCTACCGCGCGATTGCCGAGCGCCGCGACATGCGTCACTTCGTCGGCGGCACGGTCGAGCCGCAGGTCTTGCGTCGCCTGCTGGAGGCCGCGCACCAGGCGCCGAGCGTCGGCCTGATGCAGCCCTGGCGCTTTATCCGCATCAGCGACCGCCCGTTGCGCGGGCAGATCCGGCAATTGGTCGAAGAGGAGCGGGTGCGCACCGCCGAGGCCCTGGGCGAGCGTTCCGACGCGTTCATGAAGCTCAAGGTCGAAGGCATCGACGATTGCGCCGAGGTGTTGGTGGCGGCGCTGATGGACGACCGCGAGCGGCATGTCTTCGGCCGGCGCACCTTGCCGGAAATGGACCTGGCCTCGCTTTCCTGCGCCATTCAGAACCTGTGGCTGGCGGCCCGGGCCGAAGGGCTGGGAATGGGCTGGGTGTCGTTGTTCGAGCCTGTTGCCCTGGCTGAACTGCTCGGCCTGCCGGCCGGGGCCAAGCCGCTGGCGGTGTTGTGCCTGGGGCCGGTGGAGGAATTTTATCCGGCGCCGATGCTGGTGCTCGAAGGCTGGGCGCGGGAGCGTCCGCTGAGTGAATTGCTGTATGAAAATTATTGGGGAGTGAGTCAATGAGCGTGGCGTTGTTGAGTGTCGCCGGGGTGGCGCTGGATGCGTTGCTGGGCGAACCCAAACGCTGGCATCCGCTGGTGGCGTTCGGCCGTTTCGCCGATCGCATCGAGCAACGTTTCAACTCTGGCGGTCGCGGCTGGCGCAGTCATGGTGTCACCGCCTGGGTCGTCGCGGTGCTGCCGCTGACGCTGCTGGCGACGCTGTTTTCCTGGTTACCCTACATCGGCTGGCTGTTCGAGATCCTGGCGCTGTATTGCGCCCTCGGCCTGCGCAGCCTCGGCGAGCATGTCGAGCCGGTGGCCCAGGCCCTGCGCCGTGACGACCTGGACCAGGCCCGACAGCGGGTCGGTTATCTGGTCAGCCGGCAAACCAGCGAGCTGGATGCCACCGAAGTGGCGCGTGCCGCCACCGAGTCGGTGCTGGAAAACGGCAGCGATGCGGTGTTCGCCGCCTTGTTCTGGTTTGCCGTGGCCGGCGCGCCGGGCGTGGTCCTTTATCGCCTGAGCAACACCCTGGATGCGATGTGGGGCTATCGTAACGAGCGCTTCGAGCGCTTTGGCTGGGCGGCGGCGAAGATCGACGATCTGCTCAACTACATTCCGGCCCGTCTGGTGGCCCTGACTTACGCTTTGCTGGGCAAGACCCGCCTGGCGTTGAAATGCTGGCGCCGCCAGGGGCCGACCTGGGACAGCCCGAACGCCGGGCCGGTGATGGCTGCGGGGGCTGGCGCCCTGGGCGTCGAGCTGGGCGGCGCGGCGATCTATCACGGCGAACTGCATCAGCGTCCACAATTGGGGGAAGGCCCGGCGGCCGACGCCACGTCCATCGACCGCGGTTGGCAACTGGTACAGCGCGGGGTCTGGTTATGGCTGCTGATTCTCTGCGTGGGAGCTGAACTCTATGCTTGAGCACGGTGGTCGCCTGCGCAAGGCGGCCGAGCAATACGGCATCGCCGAGGTCGACTGGTTGGACCTCTCCACCGGCCTGGCACCCTGGCCCTGGCCGATTCCGGAAATCGGCGTGCGTGCCTGGGCGCGCCTGCCGGAAACCGACGATGGCCTGGAGCAGGCCGCCCGCGACTATTACGGCGCCACCCACGTGCTGCCGGTGCCTGGTTCCCAGGCGGCGATCCAGTTGCTGCCGCGGTTGCGCCGCGCGGGCAAGGTCGGCGTGCTGTCGCCCTGTTATGCCGAACATGCCGAAGCCTGGCGCCGCAGCGGCTATATCGTGCGCGAGGTGCTGGAGCAGGAAGTGGACTTCTTCCTCGACAGCCTGGACGTGCTGGTGGTGGTCAACCCGAACAACCCCACAGGCTTGAGCCTGACCCCGGAGCGCCTGCTCGACTGGCATGCGCGCCTGGCGCAGCGCGGCGGCTGGCTGGTGGTCGATGAAGCCTTCATGGACAACACCCCGCAACTGAGCCTGGCGGCCCAGGCGGACCAGGTAGGGCTGATCGTGCTGCGCTCCTTCGGCAAGTTTTTTGGCCTGGCCGGCGTACGCCTGGGCTTCGTGTTGGCCGAGCGCAAGCTGCTCAAACTGTTGGCCGAGCAGGTCGGGCCCTGGGCCGTCAGCGGCCCGACCCGGGTGCTGGGGCAGGCCTGCCTGCGCGACCGCGAAGGCCATGCGCAACAACGGCTGCGCAGCGAAGCGGCGAGCCTGCGCCTGGTACAGTTGCTCGAACGCCAGGGCCTGAAGCCCCAGGGCGGCTGCGCGCTGTTTCAATGGCTGATCACCGACCGCGCTGAGCAACTGCACGAGTTCATGGCGCGTCGCGGAATCTTGCTGCGGTTATTCGTCCACAACAGCAGCCTGCGCTTTGGCCTGCCGGCCGATGAGGCCGACTGGTCGCGTCTCGAACAGGCCTTTGTCGCCTATGCCAAGGAACATCCATGACCACCCTGATGGTGCAGGGCACCACTTCCGATGCCGGCAAAAGCACCCTGGTGACAGCGCTTTGCCGCTGGCTGACGCGCCAGGGCGTGAGCGTCGTGCCCTTCAAGCCGCAGAACATGGCCCTCAACAGCGCGGTGACCGCCGACGGTGGCGAGATCGGCCGAGCCCAGGCGGTGCAGGCGCAGGCCGCGCATCTGGCGCCGCATACCGACATGAACCCGGTGCTGCTCAAGCCCAACAGCGACACCGGGGCCCAGGTGATCATTCATGGTCGCGCCGTGACCAGCATGAACGCCGTGGCCTACCACGACTACAAGGCCATCGCCATGCAGGCCGTGCTGGCCTCTCACCAACGCCTGAGCGCGGCCTATCCGGTGGTGATGGTCGAGGGCGCGGGCTCGCCGGCGGAGATCAACCTGCGGGCCGGCGACATCGCCAACATGGGCTTCGCCGAAGCGGTGGACTGCCCAGTGCTGTTGATCGCCGACATCAACCGCGGCGGGGTATTCGCCCATCTGGTGGGCACCCTGGAGCTGTTGTCGGCCAGTGAGCAGGCGCGGGTCAAAGGTTTTGTCATCAACCGTTTTCGCGGCGATATCGCCCTGCTGCAACCGGGCCTCGACTGGCTCGAAGCGCGTACCGGCAAGCCGGTGATCGGCGTGCTGCCCTACGTGCTGGACCTGCACCTGGAAGCCGAGGACGGCATCGACCAGCGTCAGGCCGACAAGGCCGAACAGGTGTTGAAGGTGCTGGTGCCGGTGTTGCCGCGTATCAGTAATCACACCGACTTCGACCCGCTGCGCCTGCATCCGCAGGTGGACCTGCAATTCATCGGTCCGGGCCAGGCCATTCCGGCGGCCGACCTGATCGTCCTGCCCGGCTCGAAAAGCGTGCGCAGCGACCTGGCGTACTTGCGCGCCCAGGGCTGGGATAGCGCCATCGCCCGGCACCTGCGCTACGGCGGCAAGGTGTTGGGCATTTGCGGCGGCTTGCAGATGCTCGGCGAGCAGTTGCACGACCCGCTGGGCCTTGAGGGGGCGCCAGGGAGCAGCGCGGGGCTTGGCTGGCTGGCGTTCGAGACGGTGCTGGAAGAAGAGAAGCAACTGCGCAACGTACGCGGACGCCTGACGTTGGAAGATGCCGAGGTCAGCGGTTATGAGATCCATGCCGGGGTCACCACGGGGCCGGGCCTGGAACTGGCCGCCGTGACCCTGGACGACGGTCGTTGCGACGGCGCGCGCAGCGCCGACGGGCAGATTCTCGGTACTTACCTGCACGGTCTGTTCGAGGCGCCGGCCGCTTGTGGCGCGTTGCTGCGCTGGGCCGGGTTGCGCGACGTGCAGGAGGTCGATTATCACGCCCTGCGTGAGCGTGACATCGAGCGCCTGGCCGACCTGGTGGAGCAGCATCTGGATACCGGGCGCCTGCGCCAGCTCTGCGGGCTTTAGAGCGTTGGCGCCGGCAGGGCCGCGTCGTTTCGCTGTACCTCAATTCAAGGGTTTCCAAGCATGTTGCAACTGATCCTCGGCGGCGCCCGTTCCGGCAAGAGTCGCCTGGCTGAAAAGCTTGCGGGCGACAGCGGCCTGGCCGTGACCTACATCGCCACCAGCCAGGCGCTCGACGGCGAAATGAACCAGCGCATCGCCCATCACCGCGAGCGGCGCCCGGCACAATGGGCGTTGATCGAAGAGCCGGTGGAGCTGGCGCGGGTGCTGCGCGAAAGCGCAAGCGCGGAACGCTGCCTGCTGGTGGATTGCCTGACCTTGTGGCTGACCAACCTGTTGTTGCTGGAGGATGCTGAACGCCTCGCCAGCGAGCGCGAAGCGCTGCTGCAATGCCTGGTGTCGTTGCCGGGAGAAATCATTTTTGTCAGCAACGAAACCGGAATGGGTGTCGTGCCGCTGGGCGAATTGACTCGCCGCTATGTCGATGAAGCCGGTTGGTTGCATCAAGCCCTGGCCGAGCGTTGTCAGCGTGTGGTGCTGACGGTGGCCGGCCTGCCCCTGACTTTGAAAGGAACTGCGTTATGAATGACTTCTGGTGGCTGCGGCCGTGCAAGGCGCTGGACACTCAAGCCCTGGAGGCGGCTCGTTCGCGTCAGCAGCAACTGACCAAGCCGGCGGGTTCGCTGGGTCAGCTGGAGCGGGTCGCGGTGCAACTGGCCGGGTTGCAGGGGCGGGTCAAGCCTGGCCTGGAGCACCTGTGGATCGCGATCTTCGCCGGGGACCACGGGGTGGTGGCCGAGGGGGTTTCGGCTTATCCGCAGGAAGTCACCGGGCAGATGCTGCATAACTTCGTCACGGGCGGCGCGGCCATCAGTGTGCTGGCGCGACAACTGGGCGCGCGCCTGGAAGTGGTCGACCTCGGCACGGTGACGCCAGGCTTGAACCTGCCAGGTGTGCGGCACCTGAATCTGGGCGCGGGCACCCGCAACTTCGTCGAGGCGCCGGCCATGACCCGAGCCCAGGGCGAGCAGGCGTTGCAGGCTGGCCGCGACAGTGTGCGGCGCGCGGTCGAGCAGGGCAGCGAGCTGTTCATCGGCGGCGAAATGGGTATCGGCAACACCACCGCGGCCAGCGCCGTGGCCTGTGCCTTGCTGGATATTCCGGTGACGCAGTTGGCCGGGCCGGGCACCGGGCTGGATGCGGCGGGCGTCAGTCACAAGGCGCGGGTGATCGAGCGCGCCTTGAGCGTGCATGCCGCCCAGCGTGGGGATGCCTTGCAGACGTTGTTCAACCTGGGGGGCTTCGAGATTGCCGCGCTGGTGGGGGCGTACCTGGCCTGTGCCCAGGAGGGGGTGGCGGTGTTGGTGGATGGCTTCATCTGCAGCGTGGCGGCCCTGGTCGCCGTGCGCTTGAACCCTGAGTGCCGCCAATGGTTGCTGTTCGGGCACCGCGGGGCCGAGCCGGGCCATCGGCATATTCTGCAAACCCTCGAGGCCGAGCCTTTGCTGGACCTGGGCCTGCGCCTGGGCGAGGGCAGTGGCGCGGCGTTGGCGGTGCCCCTGCTGCGTCTGGCCTGCGACCTGCACGGGCAGATGGCGACGTTCGCCGAGGCCGCGGTGGCGGATCGCCCGGCATGACCTTGCGCCTGGACCTGTTGCGCCATGGCGAAACCCAGCTCGGTGGTGGCCTGCGCGGCAGTCTCGACGATGCGTTGACCGAGGCCGGCTGGCAGCAGATGCGTAACGCTGTCGCCGGCCAGGGGCCCTGGGATCGCCTGGTGAGCTCGCCCTTGCAACGGTGCGCGCGTTTCGCCGAGGAGCTGGCGGCGGGCCTGGCGTTGCCGGTGACCCTGGAGGCGGATCTGCAGGAGCTGCATTTCGGTGCCTGGGAAGGGCAGAGCGCGGCGCAATTGATGACCACCGACGCCCAGGCGCTGGGGCAGTTCTGGGCCGACCCTTACGGGTTTACCCCGCCCCAGGGCGAACCGGTGCTGGCGTTTTCCGAGCGGGTACTGGGGGCGGTCGAGCGCCTGCACCAGCGTTATGCCGGCGAGCGCGTGCTGCTGGTCAGCCATGGCGGGGTCATGCGCTTGCTGCTGGCCAGGGCCCGGGGCTTGCCGCGGGAGCAGTTGCTGAGTGTCGAGGTGGCTCACGGTGCGCTGTTTACCCTGACAGTCGAAGCTGGCCCGGTGTTGAGCGAAGGAGCCTGAGCATGCTGCCATTCTGGATCGCCTTGCAGTTTCTCAGCAGTTTTCCGGTGCGATTGCCGGGCATGCCTTCGCCTCAGGAGATGGGCCGGTCGTTGCTGTTTTATCCGCTGGTGGGCCTGTTGTTCGGGGTGCTGCTCTGGGGGCTGGACCGGTTGCTGGCTGGCGCGCCGGTATTGCTGCAGGCGGCGCTGCTGCTGACGGTCTGGGTGCTGCTCAGCGGTGCCTTGCACCTGGATGGGTTGGCCGACAGCGCGGACGCCTGGTTGGGCGGCTTCGGCGATCGCGAGCGGACCCTGACGATCATGAAGGACCCGCGCAGCGGGCCGATCGCCGTGGTCACCCTGGGGTTGGTGCTGCTGCTCAAATTCGCCGCGCTGGTGGCGCTGATCGAACAGCAGGCTACAAGCGCTTTATTGCTGGCACCGTTGATCGGTCGCGGGGCGTTGCTCGGATTGTTCCTCTGCACGCCTTATGTGCGCTCTGGTGGCCTCGGGCAGGCGCTGGCGGATCATCTGCCGCGTCTGGCCGGCAAGCAGGTATTGCTGCTCGCTGCGCTGGCGTGTGTGTTGATCGGCGGCTATAGCGGCGTATTGGCGCTGCTGCTGGCTGTCGGGGTGTTTGCCGGTTTGCGTCGGCTGATGTTACGCCGCTTGGGCGGTACCACCGGCGACACGGCGGGTGCGCTGCTGGAACTGCTGGAAGTGGCGGTACTGGTAGGGTTGGCGCTGTTTTAGAATGGTGCGGCGCGGGCCCGATCCGGGCGCTGAGCCTTGCAAAATTCTTGCATTCCCTTAATCGCGGGTATATACACGCACCATGCTTCCCTCTCAATGTTTGTGCACTAACCTGCGGCGTGCCGCCCGTGGCGTCAGCAGGTTCTACGACGGGGCCCTCGACGGCTTCGGGATCAACGTTGCCCAGTATTCCTTGCTGAGCAACCTGCAACGCCTGGACCAGCCGAGCATTTCCAGCCTGGCCGAGGCCATGGGCCTGGATCGCAGCACCCTGGGCCGCAACCTGCGGGTACTGGAAGGCGAGGGCCTGGTGCGGATGTCCGAAGGCGAGGACCAGCGCAATCGCATCGTCCAGTTGACCGAGGAAGGTCGGCAGCGGTTGATGGCGGCCTTGCCGGCCTGGGAGGCGGCGCAACAGCGTTTGATCGATCGGTTGGGAACACAGAAGCGCGAAACCTTGCTGGCCTTGCTCAACGAACTGGCCTGAAGGCCATTCGTTCGATAATAAGCGGGTAGATACCCGTAACTGGAGAATAAAGATGACTTCGATGTGGCGTACCAGTGGCTGGGTTCTTCTTGGGAGTGCGCTGATCCTGGCATTGTCCCTGGGGGTTCGGCACGGCTTCGGTCTGTTCTTGCCGCCCATGAGCGCCGAGTTTGGCTGGGGGCGCGAGGTGTTTGCCTTCGCCATTGCTTTGCAGAACCTGATCTGGGGCCTGGCCCAGCCGTTTACCGGGGCCCTGGCCGACCGCTTTGGCGCCGCCAAGGTGGTGCTGATCGGCGGTGTGCTGTACGCCGTGGGCCTGCTGTTCATGGGGTTGGCCGACTCGCCGCTGTCGCTGTCGCTGAGCGCCGGTCTGCTGATCGGTATAGGGCTTTCGGGCACTTCGTTTTCAGTGATCCTCGGGGTCGTGGGGCGCGCGCTGCCGGCGGAAAAACGCAGCATGGGCATGGGCGTCGCCAGTGCCGCCGGTTCGTTTGGGCAGTTCGCCATGTTGCCGGGCACCCTGGGCCTGATCGGCTGGCTCGGCTGGTCGTCGGCACTGCTGGTGCTGGGTTTGCTGGTGGCCTTGATCGTGCCTCTGGTGAGCATGCTCAAGGACACGCCGCTCCCCAGCCTGGGCCATGAGCAGAGCCTCTCGGAGGCCTTGCGTGAAGCCTGTTCGCACTCCGGGTTCTGGTTGCTGGCGTTCGGCTTTTTCGTCTGCGGTTTCCAGGTGGTATTTATCGGCGTGCATTTGCCAGCGTACCTGGTGGACCAGCATTTGCCGGCCACGGTGGGCACCACGGTGCTGGCGCTGATCGGCTTGTTCAATATCTTCGGCACCTACACCGCCGGCTGGTTGGGCGGGCGCATGTCCAAGCCGCGATTGCTGACGGGCTTGTACCTGTTGCGTGCGGTGGTCATCGGTTTGTTCCTCTGGCTGCCGGTGACGCAACTCAGTGCCTACCTGTTCGGCATGGCCATGGGCTTTCTGTGGCTGTCGACGGTGCCGCTGACCAATGGCACGGTGGCGACCTTGTTCGGTGTCCGCAACCTGTCCATGCTGGGCGGTATCGTGTTTCTGTTTCACCAATTGGGTTCGTTCCTCGGCGGCTGGCTCGGCGGGGTGGTCTATGACCGGACCGGGAGCTACGACTTGATCTGGCAGGTGGCAATCCTCCTCAGCCTGTTGGCCGCGGCCCTTAACTGGCCGGTGCGCGAGCGTCCGGTCGCGCGCTTGCAGGCGAGTGCGGCATGAACCGGAGCGGTTTGCGCTGGGCTGGCCTGGCGGTTGTCGCGGCCCTGTTGGCGCTGGCCTGGTGGGGCTGGCACCAGGGCGGACTGGCGCTGATGCAGTTGGGCATGGGCGTGTGCTAGCAGGGCGGCGCTTGCCAGGGCCTTTGCCTGGCGCGTAGCGTCGCGTCCTGACGAGACTTTTCAAGGAGCTGAATATGTTGCTGCGCTGGCTTGCTGTTCCAGTAGTACTCATGGCCATGGGCGGTTCGGCATGGGCCGACGATTGCCCGTCGCTGTTGCAGGGCTCGTTGCCCAAGTTGCGCGCCAAGGAGTCCATCGACCTGTGCCAGCGCTTTGCCGGCAAACCGCTGGTGGTGGTCAATACCGCGAGTTTTTGTGGTTTCGCCCCGCAGTTCAAGGGGCTCGAGGCGCTGTACCAGCGTTACAAGGACCAGGGGCTGGAGGTGCTGGGCGTGCCCTCCAACGACTTCAAGCAGGAGTCCAAGGACGGCGAGGAGACCGCCAAGGTCTGTTACGTGAACTATGGCGTGACCTTCACCATGACCGAGCCGCAGCCGGTCAGGGGCGCGGATGCGGTGCATCTGTTCAAGGTCCTGGCGGAGCAGAGCAGCGCGCCCAAGTGGAATTTCTACAAATATGTGGTCGATCGCCAGGGCAAGGTGATCGCCCGTTTTTCCAGCGTGACCAAGCCAGACAACCCTGAGCTGATCGAGGCGGTGGAGAAGGCGTTGGCATCCAGGCCTTGAGTGCTTTTCACCGCCAATAAAAAAAGCCCCTGCATCCATGGATGCGGGGGCTTTTTCATTCAGGCCGGCGGCTTTAGAAGCGGTAGGTTGCACCCACGCCGAAGCCGTTCGCGCTGTTTTTGTACTCGGCGTCGTAGGACTGGCCGAGTGCGTTGGTGTTGTGGATGTTGACTTTCTCTTCCTTGAGGTAGGAGTAGGCCACGTCGATGGTCAGGTCGTCGGTTGGGCTCCAGCCGGCACCGAGACTGAAGATGGTCCGGTCGCCGGTCGGGATGCGTGGCGAACGGTTGGTGTTGTTGGTTGGCGACTGGTCGAAGGTCAGGCCGGTGCGCAGTACCCACTCTTTGTTCAGCTTGTAGGAAGTACCGATGGCGTACGCCCAGGTGTCATGCCAGTTCTGCTCTTCCTTGACGCTGTTGAGGGCGCTTGGGGCCAGGAGGCCGCCGGAACTTGCAGTCACGCCGTCGTTGTTCACGGTGATGTCTTTCAGGCGGCTCCAGCGAGTCCAGGTGGTACCGGCGTAGAGGGTCCAGGCATCGTTGACTTCCTGGGTCACCGACAAGTCGGCCGATTCAGGCGTGGTGATGTCCAGCGAAGCGTCGTAGCGAGCACCCTTCAGGAGCGCGCTCGGCGTACCGGCGCCTGGGCTGACTTCGGTGTGGCCTTCGAGCTTGTACTTGACCTTCGAGTGGTAGGTCAGGCCCACGCGCGTGGTGTCGGTCGCCTGCACCAGCACGCCGATGTTGTAGCCGTAGCCGATGTCGTCGCCCTTGATTTTGACATTGCCGTCGTTAGGCGACAGTGGCGTTGTCAGTGCGGACTCCAGGGTACCGGCGATACGGTTGATGGTCGGGCCAAAACCGATCGATACCTTGTCGTTGAAGGCATAGCTCACGGTCGGCTGGAAGGTCACGACCTTAACTTCGCTCTTGCTGCCGAAGTTACGGCCCTGGAAATTGCTTTCGTAGTCGGTGATCAGGCCGAACGGGGCGTAGACACCCATACCGAAGGCCCATTGGTCATCGATAGGCTTGACGTAGTAGGCCATGGGAACGGCGGTGAAAGGCACCATGTCGCCTTTGTTGGTACCGCGCTGGCTGCCGCTGGCGTCGTTGATGTCGGTCGAGGCGTCGATCGCCGCGACACCGCCAGTCACTTGCTGGCGCTTCAGGCGCGACATGCCGGCAGGGTTGCCAAATACGGTGCTTGCGTCATCGGCAGAAGAAGAGCGACCCGCGAAACCAGTACCCATCCCGCTGATGCTTTGTTCGTTCAGGGCAAAGCCACTTGCGAAGAGCTGGGTGGATGCCATGGCAACGGCGAGGCTAAGGGTGGTTTTGAGCGTTACTTTTTTCATTATTAGAACTCCTGATGGTCACCGGAGCGGAAATTACCAACATTTCTTCCCCAGCGCCATAGGCTGTATGGCTTGAGATAGAGCGGTTTTGTAGGACAATCAGACCAGAATCCCGGTTGTTTCCCTGATCTTGCAAAAAGCCCGATCAGCAA
Source organism: Pseudomonas chlororaphis (assembly GCF_001921865.1). Taxonomy (GTDB): domain Bacteria; phylum Pseudomonadota; class Gammaproteobacteria; order Pseudomonadales; family Pseudomonadaceae; genus Aquipseudomonas; species Aquipseudomonas chlororaphis_D. Next base: position 297,152 of record NZ_MSCT01000019.1, on the reverse strand, counting down.
GCGACCTGATTCAGTGGAGCAACGCAGGTTTGCCAGGCATCGGCAAAGTCCCGCAAGCGTCCTTGCGGCTGGAAGATTTGCTTCCAGATACGGGCCATGCCCACCAGGTCATCCGCCTCGGGAAGCAGGGGATTCTGTTCTTCTACCAGCAGCCAGGCGATGGCAGTGGCGTAACGCAGGTTGACGGTCAGCTCCAGGTGCGGTCCGCTGAGAAATGCATGCTGGCTGGCGAGTCCGCGTACCAGGCTGGCGCGCTCCGGGTCCAGGGCCAGGTAGTGGTCCCAGAGTGCCCGGTGACGAGGTTCGGCGATGCGATACAGGCCGTGGCCCCTGCGGTCGTGCAGGGCGGAGCCGAGGGCGGACTGGCTGGCGGCGATACCGAGCAGCAGTGACTCTGCGGTGCGACTGTGGTTACCCAGATAGATCAGTGTCGGGCGAATCACATAGCGGCACAGTTCGCTGGCGGCGATACCCATAAAGCCCTCGAAGCGTGAAGGTGGCCGGCGAAGCCTGATGGGGGAGCTTGGCAGCGGTGGATCGGTCAGACTTGCCGGAAGCGGATCAGGCCGCTTGAGTTGAAGTGTAGTGTCATATCCTTGCTGTAAAGGACTGTTTTTAAAATATTTCCAGCGTTGCGTTATAACCGTTATATCGGTTGGTGCTTTAGCCGGGGCGGGTAGAACTGAAATAACAGGCAATAAAAAGCCCCGCTGTTCAGGCGAGGCTTTTGCTTTTCAGCGCTTTGGCGTCTCAGGCAGTCAGAGCCTGACGGGTGCGATCGATCACCGCTTGCAGCGGCTCGGCGCTGGAGTACTGGTCGGGGTACAGGCGTTCGCTGTGACGAGCGATACCGTGTTCGTTGACCAGGGTGAAGCTGAAGCAGCCTTTGCGAGCGGCCATGATCAGGCAATTCATTGGAGCGAAGGCGTTGGTGAGGGTGCGAATGGCATCCTGAGTCTGGATTTGAGTAGACATAGTTATTGGGTGTTCCTACAAATGACACGGATAAGAACCGTGCAACGTTAAAACGTTCCAGTAACGCCGACCACCATTGGTCGAACGAAGAACCCGACTGGAACAAAGCAGCCAGTTGAAAGCGCTTTATCAAGTGCGCGCTAGGGCTGGCAGGTAGGTACTTAGGAGGGCAGGCAATCACAGCGGGGGTTAAGGTTCTGGGCCCCAGGTGAAGATCCTGATCAATTTGCAGGTTGGTTCGGTCAGAGTAAATGAGCTTCGCGACGTCCTTTGCAGTGTTCAAAGGCGGTGTCGGCGAGTGCTTTACCTGGAAACCAGCGAGGAGGTCGATCCCGTGTGGTCGGTAGAAACTTCTCTTGAGGGAAGCTGAACCGGGGGATTAGTTCGACCTGAATTGACTTTCAGCTTGGTACTAACGGCGCGGATGATAATGGATTGTGCTGCTCGGTGCAACTGTGTTAGGCGAAAAGTTTTGAGCCCTGCAAATGGGCGCGCTGAACCCGGGCGAGCCCGGGTCGCTTGTTACTGGAGTCTTGGTTGCCGATCCTGTTTGTCGCGAGTGGTCGAAAAAGGTGCAGCGATATAACTGGATCAAGGGTACTTGTGCACAATAGTTGCGCGAGCTGTCACCGGGCTGTCACCTCTCTCGTCGGGCCCTCCAATGCCTGCGATGAAAATTTAAGTCAATGAAAAACATCGGTTTTTTTTACTGGTGAAAAAATCGTCAGTTTGACTGCGAGCCCCGTCCCGTGGGGCTTTCGGCGACTTGTAGGGCGGTTGTCCACTGAGTTATCCACAGCTTCTGTGGATTGTCCCAAGCGCTTGCTCTAGCACGGGCGTGCTGAGTTTTTTTCGACTTTACGCATGCGAAAAAAGGAGTAGAGTGGCGCGCCTTCCGATCTGCCCTACAGTGCTTTATGAAGTTTCGCTCAGTATCACCTTCTGTTACCTCGACCTCTTCCAGTGTTACCGAACCCAAGCGTTTTTCGTTGCGCGTGGCCATGTGGCTGCTCGACAGTCCGCGCCTGGGGGATAACCGGAACGTCAAACATTTTGCCGGGCGTTTGCTCAAGCAGCCTGCCCGGGAAGGGGTGGTGGCGGCGCAAAGTCGTCTGGGCCAGCTGATGTGCCGCGAATGCGGCAACGCCCGGGATCGGCGGATCGGTCACGACCTGCTGCGCCAGGCGGCGCGGGCCGGCGATCGCCGGGCCCAGCTGGAGCTTGGCCAGATCGACGACTGAGTTGGCCAAGCCTCGGTCGCTTGGTTAACCTTCAAGCTTTATTTCCCTGCCTGGAGTGGCTATGGCTATGGACTTGACCAGCGTACTGCTGGGTCTGGCAGGCGCGGCATTACCCTTGACGGTGCTCGCCTGGCAACTGCAGCGACGCCTGAGTTCGCGCCAGACCGAACTGTCGCTGCTCGAAGAGCGCCTGGCCACCGCGCAGTTGGCGCAAGACGGCTTGAACGCCCAACTGGACGCTTGCCGCGACGAAATCAGCGATCTGGCCCAGGCCAATGCGGTGAAGCAGGCCGACCTGGCGGCGGCGGGGCGGGAGGTCGAGTTGTTGCAGATCGAGCGCGACAACGCCCGCGATGCGGCCCATGCCTGGAACCTCGAACGAGCCAATAAAGAAGCCGAATTACGTCGCCTGGACGCCCAGGCCGCATCGTTGAATGCCGAGTTGCGCGAGCAACAGGAAAGCCACCAGCGACGCCTGGACGACCTGCAAGGTTCGCGGGATGAGCTGCGGGCGCAGTTCGCCGAGTTGGCGGGCAAGATCTTCGACGAACGCGAACAGCGCTTTGCCGAGAACAGCCAGCAGCGCCTCGGCCAGTTGCTCGACCCGCTCAAGGAGCGTATCCAGTCGTTTGAGAAGCGCGTCGAGGAAAGCTACCAGGCCGAAGCGCGCGAGCGTTTTTCCCTCGGCAAGGAGCTCGAGCGCCTGCAACAGCTGAACCTGCGCCTGAGCGACGAGGCCACCAACCTGACCCGTGCACTCAAGGGCCAGAAAACCCAGGGCAACTGGGGCGAGCTGATTCTCGAGCGGGTGCTGGAGCATGCGGGCCTGGAGAAGGGGCGTGAGTACCAGACCCAGGTCAGCCTCAAGGGACCCGACGGCGAACGTTTCCAGCCCGACGTGCTGATCATGCTGCCCGGCGACAAGCAGGTGGTGGTGGATTCCAAGGTCAGCCTGACTGCTTACCAGCAGTGTGTCGCGGCGGAGGACGAGGCGATTGGCCAGGCGGCGCTGAAGCAGCACGTGCTGTCTTTGCGCAATCACGTCAAAGGCCTTGCCGACAAGGATTACAAACGCCTGGAGGGCTTGCACAGCCTGGATTTCGTGCTGCTGTTCGTGCCCATCGAGGCGGCCTTTTCCGCCGCGTTGCAGGCCGAGCCCAATCTGTTCCAGGAAGCCTTTGACCGTCATATCGTGATCGTCAGCCCGACCACCTTGCTGGCGACCCTGCGCGTGATCGACAGCCTGTGGAAGCAGGAGCGACAGAGCCAGAACGCCCGGGAAATCGCCGAGCGTGCCGGTTGGCTGTACGACAAGTTCGTGTTGTTCATCCAGGACCTGGATGAGGTCGGCAACCGCCTGCAGCAACTGGACAAGGCTTACAGCGCCGCGCGCAACAAGCTGACCGAGGGCCGCGGCAACCTGGTCAGCCGCAGTGAGCAACTGCGTTTGCTGGGTGCCCGCGCCAGCAAAAGCTTGCCTGCCGACCTGCTGGAACGGGCAATGACCGATGCCGACGGCGCGCTGCTCGAACTGCCGGAGTGATCGATAGCCGTCGCGGTTACAGCGGCAGATGGCGGCTCAACAGCGCGCGCAATGCCGCCGGCTTCACCGGCTTGGCCAGGTAGTCCAGCCCCGCGGCGTGGACCTCGGCGACTGTCTCGGGGCGCCCGTCGGCGCTGATCACCACGCCCGGGACAGGATCACCCAACTGGGTACGCAGCCAGGCCATGACCTCGGTGCCGGTTTCGCCATCGTCCAGGTGGTAGTCCACCAGCGCCAGTTGCGGGCGCACGCCGTTGCCCAGCAGCGTGGCGCATTCTTCGCGGTTGCGCGCGGTCCAGACCTGGCAGCCCCAGCGGGTGAGCAGGCTGTTCATGCCGATCAGGATGCTGTCTTCATTGTCGACGCACAGCACCTGGGCGCCGGTCGGCAGATGGCCGTTGAGTTCGGCCGCCTGCCCAGGGGCGCTGGCCGGTTTCTTGGCCAGGGGCACGCTGACGCTGAAGACGCTGCCCTGGCCCGGCCAGGATCGTACTTGCAGGCCGTGACCGAGGACGCGACACAAGCCGTCGGCGATGGCCAGGCCCAGCCCCAGGCCTTTTTCGGCGCGGGTCTGGTGGCTGTCGAGGCGTTTGAATTCCTCGAAGATCACTTGCTGCTTATCCAGCGGGATACCCGGCCCGCGGTCCCAGACCTCCAGGCACAGTTGGTTGCCCCGTCGCCGCACGCCCAGCAACACCGGTCCCTTGGCATACCGGAAAGCATTGGTCAGGAAATTCTGCAGGATCCTGCGTAGCAGCTTGATGTCGCTGTCGACCCTGAGGCGGCTGCCGCGCAGGCGGAATTTCAAGCCTTGCTCCTGGGCCAGCACCTTGAATTCGGCCCCCAGGGTGTCGAACAGCTCGTTGAGTACGAACGGCTTGCGCTCCGGATTGATCTTGCCGTTTTCCAGGCGTGAGATGTCCAGCAGGTCGCTGATCAGGTCTTCGGCCGAGCGCAGGGAGCTGTCCAGGTGCTGGATCAGTTGCTGCGCTTCGGTCGGTAAACCGTCGTCCTGGTGGGAAAGGGCGGCGGAGAACAGCCGGGCAGCGTTCAGCGGTTGCATCAGGTCATGGCTGACCGCTGCCAGGAAACGGGTCTTGGACTGGTTGGCGGCTTCGGCGGTGCCTTTGGCTTCGGTCAGCGCGGCGTTCAGTTGCGACAGTTCATGGGTCCGCTCGGCAACCCGTTGCTCCAGCCCTTCGTTGGCCTCGGTGAGGGCCTGCTCGGCTTCGCGGAACGGGGTGATGTCGGTGAAGCTCATGACAAAGCCGCCGCCGGGCATCGGGTTGCCGATCAGCTCGATGACCCGACCATTGGGGAACAGCCGCTCGGAGGTGTGGGCGCGACCCTGGCGCATCCAATGCAGGCGGCGGGCGACATGCACTTCGGCTTCGCCGGGGCCGCACAGGCCGCGTTCGGCGTTGTGGCGGATGATGTCGGCGATTGGCCGGCCGACACTGATCAGCCCGTCCGGGTAGTTGAACAGTTCCAGGTAACGGCGGTTCCAGGCCACCAGCCTGAGGGACTGGTCGATCACGCTGATGCCCTGGCTGATGTTCTCGATCGCGCCTTGCAGCAGGGCGCGGTTGAACTGCAGCACCTCCGAGGCTTCGTCGGCAATGCGCACCACATCCTCGAGCTGCATTTCCCGGCCTTCGATGGCGGCCTTGACCACCGCGCGGGTGGAGGAGGCGCCGAGCACGCCGGCCAGCAGGCGTTCGGTATGGGCAATCCATTCGCCGTCGGCGTTCTGGTTGGGGTTGAAGCCTTTGCCCTGGCGGTAGGCGAAGCGGATAAAGCTCTGGCGGGCCCGCTCTTCCCCGACAAAACGCGCGGCGAGCTTGAGCAGGTCGTCGATCTGCACCGAGAGCATCGAGCGGCCGCTGTGCCGGGCACTGATTTCCTGGCCGATGAAGCGCCCGGCCTGCCAGTGTTCCGACACCCGGGTGCGCGACAGCACCGAGACCCAGGCGAACAGGGTGAAGTTGCCGGCCAGTGACAGCACTACGCCCTGGGTCAGGGGCGTGATCGGCAGGTTCAGCGGGTTGCTGTGCAGCCAGGCCAGGCCCGGAAAGCTGCTTAGCGACCAGCCCAGGCTGTGGGCGGCAATCGGCAGGATCAGGGTGTAGAACCACAGGAAAGTGCCGGCCGCGAGCCCGGCGAACACGCCGCGGCGGTTGGCCTGTTTCCAGTACAACGCCCCGAGCATGGCCGGGGCCAGTTGGGTCACGGCGGCGAAGGCGATCTGGCCGATGGTCGCCAGGCTCGCGGTGGAACCCAGCAGGCGGTAGCTGACATAGGCCAGCAGCAGGATGACCACGATGCTGACCCGGCGCACCGAAAGCATCCAGTGGCGGAACACCTCGAACGGCCGTTCGGCGCTCTGCCGGCGCAGCAGCCAGGGCAGCAGCATGTCGTTGGAAACCATGGTCGACAGCGCCACGCTGGCGACGATCACCATGCCGGTGGCGGCCGATGCACCGCCGATGAACGCCAGCACGGCCAGGGCCGGGTGGGCCTGGGCCAGGGGCAGGCTGATGACGAACGAGTCCGGCAGCACCGAGCTGGGCAGCAGCATCTGCCCGGCCAGGGCGATCGGCACCACGAACAGCGCGGCGAGGGCCAGGTAGGCAGGAAACACCCACTTGGCCAGGCGCAGGTCCTGGGGTTCGATGTTTTCCACCACCGTGACGTGGAACTGCCGCGGCAGACAGATGATCGCCATCATCGCGACGCCGGTTTGCACCACCATCGACGGCCAGTTGATGGTTTCCTTCCAGTACTGTTCCAGGCGCGGGGCGAGCATGGCCTGGCTGAACAGGTCGTCGAAGCCGTCGTACAGGCCATAGGTGACAAAGGCGCCGACCGCAAGAAAGGCCAGCAGCTTGACCAGGGATTCGAAGGCGATCGCCAGCACCATGCCGCGGTGGTGTTCGGTGGCGTCGAGGTTGCGGGTACCGAAGACGATGGTGAACAGGGCCAGGATCAGCGACACGATCAGCGCTGTGTCCTGGGCGCGGGTGCCCATGGTGTCGACCCCGGCGCCGATCAGCAGGTCCACGCCGAGCACGATGCCCTTCAGTTGCAGGGCAATATAGGGAAGTACGCCGACCAGGCAGATCAGCGCCACCACTATCGCCAGGGATTGGGATTTGCCGTAGCGCGCGGCAATGAAGTCGGCGATGGAGGTGATGTTCTCCTGCTTGCTGATCATCACCATCTTTTGCAGGACCCAGGGCGCCAGTACCAGCAGTAGTATCGGCCCCAGGTAGATCGGCAGGAACGACCAGAGTTGTTCGGCGGCCTGGCCGACGGCGCCAAAGAAGGTCCAGCTGGTGCAATACACCGCCAGCGACAGGCTGTACACCCAGGCCCGCACTCGCGGCGGCAGGGGCGCGCTGCGCCGATCGCCGTAGAAGGCGATGGCGAACATGATGGCCATATAGGCCAGGGCGACGATTGCAATCAGCCCGCTGGACAGCGACATGGGAACTCCGGACATAAAGGCGCGCCGGGCGCTCCAGCCCGGCCAGACAGTCTCGCACGATGTTCAGGGTTCGTCAGTGTCGACCAAGGTATTGGCGCGGCCAGGTGTCGCAGGGAAATGGCGGGGAATCGATCACGAGCAAACTCGCTTCTACAGGCGCACACGGATTCTGTAGGAGCGAGCTTGCTCGCGATAAGGGCCTTACGACCGCAACGCGATATCGACCAGCGCGTGCAGTTCCTGCGCTTCAAGCGGAGCGGCGGCAAACAGGATGCGGAACACCGTCGGCGCCACCACGATATTCAGCAGCCGGTCGATGTCGGGCAGCACGGCTTCGCTGTGCCGATAACGCTCGAGGATGATCTGCAATTGCCCGCCGAGGATGCTCACGCAGTAACCCGGCGTGGCGCTGCATTGCACGTCGCGCATCATGTTGCGCCCGGGTTCGGAGCTCATTTCGTCGAGGTACTGCTCGGCCCAGGCCAGCAGGTCGCCGCGCAAGCTGCCGGTGACGGCCGGCTCGCTGTCCGGGCGCATGCGCGCCAGGGCGACATCCGCCAGCAGGGCCGACAAGTCGCCCCAGCGCCGGTAGATGGTCGACGGGGTGACGCCGGCGCGGGCGGCGATCTGCGGCACGGTCAGGGTCGAGCGCTCCTGGGCTTCAAGGAGCTCGCGGACCGCCGTGTGGATGGATTCCTGCACCCGGGCACTGCGTCCGCCCGGGCGTAAACCTTCTTTAATAGCCATGCGTCGAACCTTAACACAAAGAATTTGCTTTAAGCCTGAAGCGGTAGCACACTCCGCAAAAGCAAAAAATTAGCTTTAATGGAGCGTGCCCATGTCCAGCCCTGTCGACTTTTTACCGCCTAGCCGTGCCAGGCTGATGTTTCTGGCGATTACCTTACTCAGTTTTCTCGCCGCTTCCAGCGTGCCGACGCCGATGTACCACCTGTATCAGGAAGCGCTGCGATTCTCGCCGGCGACCTTGACCCTGATCTTTGGCGTCTACGCCTTGAGCCTGCTGGCGGCGCTGCTGACCGTGGGCTCGCTGTCGGATTACCTGGGGCGCAAGCCGGTGATCTTCGTCGCCTTGTTACTGGAGATCGTGGCGATGCTGCTGTTTATCCAGGCCGATAGTGTGGCCTGGCTGATCGCAGCGCGGGTGATGCAGGGGTTTGCCACCGGCATGGCCACCAGTGTGCTGGGGGCGGCGCTGCTGGATACCGACCGCCAGCAGGGACCGCTGGTCAATAGCATCGCACCGTTGCTGGGCATGGCGTGCGGGGCGATGGGCAGCGGTTTGCTGGTGGAATATGCGCCGTTGCCGCTGCAACTCGCCTACTGGCTGCTGCTGGTGCTGTTTGTCGCTCAGGCGCTGTATGTCTGGCGGTTGCCGGAAACGGTCAGCACCCAGCCCGGTGTCTGGGCTTCGCTGCGGCCCACCCTGCATGTACCGCCCCAGGCACGCCGGGCCCTGTGGCTGGCGTTGCCGGTGGATGTGGCGGTCTGGGCGGTGGGCGGTTTCTTTCTGTCGCTGGCGCCGTCGCTGGTGCGCACCGCGACCGGCTCGACGTCGAACCTGATTGGCGGCGGCCTGGTGGCGGTGCTGACCCTGAGCGGCGCCTTGATGATCTTTTCCTTGCGCCAGCGCCCGGCCGATAAAGTGCTGCGCTTGGGCGCCAGCCTGTTGGCCGCGGGCATCGGCCTGATTCTGCTCGCCGTGCATACGGCCAGCTTGCCGTTGTTCTTTCTCGGCACCCTGGTGACCGGCGGCGGTTTTGGTTCCGGGTTCCTCGGTGCCTTGCGCAGCGTGGTGCCTCTGGCCTTGCCCCATGAGCGGGCGGGGCTGATGTCGGCGTTTTATGTGCTGAGTTACCTGGCGTTCTGCTTGCCGTCCCTGTTGGTGGGAAACCTTACCCGCAGTTTCGGCCTGGTCGCCACCACCGACGGGTACGGGGCGATATTGATCCTGCTGGCCCTCGGCGCCTTGCTAGCACTGTTGCGTCAGCGAGGCGCCAAGGCCTGTGTCGCCCAGGGGAGTTGAACGAGGTATCGGCTTTGTATATTTATAAAATAGATAACAGATAGAGAAATTACACGTTATATAGATATTCGATACGGTTCTACCATAGGCTCTACCTCATCGGAGGACAGGAGACCAGAACCATGACATGCCCCAATACCCTCAGAACCGGGCGGCCCTTGAGCCAGTTGCAGCACCCTCGCGAAGCCATTCGCCAGTTCACCCCCAACTGGTTCGCCGCCACCATGGGCACAGGCGTATTGGCCTTGGCGCTGGCCCAATTGCCAGTACCGGTCCCGGGCCTGCACCTGTTGGCCGAAGGCCTGTGGCTGTTCACCATCCTGTTGTTCGTGCTGTTCAGCGCGGCCTATGCGGCGCGCTGGGTGTTGTTCTTCGACGAAGCACGGCGGATTTTCGGGCACTCCACGGTCTCGATGTTCTTCGGCACCATCCCGATGGGGCTGGCGACCATCATCAACGGCTTCTTGCTGTTCGGCGTGCCGCGCTGGGGCGCGGGCGTGGTGCAGTTGGCCGAGGCGCTGTGGTGGCTGGACGTTGCACTGTCGCTGGCCTGCGGGGTGTTGATTCCCTACATGATGTTCACCCGGCAGGAACATCGCATCGACCAGATGACTGCGGTCTGGCTGTTACCGGTGGTGGCTGCCGAAGTCGCCGCCGCCAGCGGCGGGCTGCTGGCGCCGCACCTGACGGATGCCCACTCGCAACTGGTGATGCTGGTGACCAGCTACGTGCTCTGGGCGTTCTCGCTGCCAGTGGCGTTCAGCATCCTGACCATCCTCATGCTGCGCATGGCCTTGCATAAGTTGCCCCACGAAAGCATGGCCGCCTCGAGCTGGCTGGCCCTGGGGCCGATCGGCACCGGCGCCCTGGGTATGTTGTTGCTGGGGGCGGATGCGCCGGCGATCTTCGCCGCCAACGGCCTGGCTGGAATCGGGGAAATCGCCGAGGGCCTGGGGTTGGTGGCCGGCATCACCCTGTGGGGATTCGGCCTGTGGTGGATGCTCACGGCGTTATTGATCACCCTGCGTTACCTGCGCGACGGCATTCCATTCAATCTCGGCTGGTGGGGCTTCACTTTCCCGTTGGGGGTCTATGCGCTGACGACCCTGAAACTGGCCAGCACCCTGGACCTGACTTTTTTCGCGGTCTTCGGCAGCCTGCTGGTCCTGGCGCTGGCACTGATGTGGCTGCTGGTCGGCAAGCGCACGGTGCAGGGTGCATACCGGGGCGAGTTGTTCGTTTCGCCCTGCATCGCAGGATTAGCGAAATAATCCGCGAACTTTAGGTAAGGTTGTGGCCTGGATCGAAGATCGATATTCCAATAACAGCATCCACGCCACTCAGGGACATGGAAGATGAGTCACCCCTCGCAGTTCAGCTTGCTTCGTACGCGGCGTTTCTTGCCGTTCTTCATTACTCAGTCCCTCGGTGCGTTCAACGACAATATTTTCAAGCAGTCGCTGATCCTCGCCATTCTCTACAAGCTGGCCATCGAGGGCGACCGCTCGATCTGGGTCAACCTCTGCGCCTTGCTGTTTATCCTGCCGTTCTTCCTGTTTTCGGCGCTGGCTGGGCAATTCGGCGAAAAGTTCGCCAAGGACGCGCTGATCCGCCTGATCAAGCTCGGCGAGATCGCGATCATGGCGGTGGGGGCGGTGGGTTTTGTCTTCGACCACTTGTCGCTGATGCTGTTGGCGCTGTTCGCCATGGGCACGCATTCGGCGCTGTTCGGCCCGGTCAAATACTCGATCCTGCCCCAGGCGCTGCGCGAGGAAGAGTTGGTCGGTGGCAACGGCCTGGTGGAAATGGGCACGTTCCTGGCGATTCTCGCCGGGACCATTGGTGCCGGAATCATGATGTCCTCCGCGCATTACGCACCGGTGGTCTCGACCGCGATCATCGGCGTCGCGGTGCTCGGCTACCTCGCCAGCCGGAGCATCCCCCGGGCCGCGGCGGCCACCCCGGATCTGCGCCTGAACTGGAATATCTTCAGCCAGTCCTGGGCCACCCTGCGCCTGGGTCTGGGGCAGACGCCCGCGGTATCGCGCTCGATCGTCGGCAACTCCTGGTTCTGGTTCGTCGGCGCCATCTACCTGACGCAGATCCCGGCCTACGCCAAGGAGTGGATGCATGGCGACGAGACGGTGGTCACGCTGATTCTCACCGTGTTCTCCGTGGGGATCGCCGCCGGTTCCATGCTCTGCGAGAAGCTCTCGGGGCGTAAGGTCGAAATCGGCCTGGTGCCGTTCGGCTCGTTCGGCCTGACGGTGTTCGGCCTGCTGCTGTGGTGGCATTCCGGCGGGATCCCGGCGAGCGAAGCGGGTTACGGCTGGATCGAGGTGCTGGGGTTCGCCCACGCCTGGTGGGTGCTGATCGATATTCTCGGGCTGGGGATCTTTGGCGGCTTCTATATCGTGCCGCTGTACGCGCTGATTCAGTCGCGCACCCCGGAGCATGAGCGGGCGCGGGTGATTGCCGCGAACAACATTCTCAATGCGCTGTTCATGGTGGTGTCGGCGATCGTTTCGATCGTCTTGCTGAGCCTGGCCAAACTGTCGATCCCGCAACTGTTCCTGGTGGTGTCGCTGCTGAACGTCCTGGTCAACGCCTACATCTTCAAGATCGTTCCCGAATTCAGCATGCGTTTCATGATCTGGCTGCTCAGCCATTCCATGTACCGGGTCGAGCACCGCAACCTGGAGGCGATTCCCGATGAAGGCGCGGCCCTGCTGGTGTGCAATCACGTGTCGTTCGTCGATGCCTTGCTGATCGGCGGGGCAGTGCGGCGGCCGATTCGTTTCGTGATGTATTACAAGATCTACAACCTGCCGGTGCTCAACTTCATCTTCCGTACCGCCGGGACCATTCCGATTGCCGGGCGCCACGAAGACATCCAGATCTACGAAAAGGCCTTCACGAAAATCGCTCGCTACCTCAAGGACGGCGAGCTGGTGTGCATCTTCCCGGAGGGCAAGTTGACCGCCGATGGCCAGATCAATGAGTTCAAGGGCGGTCTGACGCGGATTCTCGAAGAGACCCCGGTGCCGGTAATTCCGCTGGCGCTGCAAGGGCTGTGGGGGAGTTTTTTCAGTCGCGATCCGAACAAGGGGTGGTTCCATCGCCTGTGGTCGCGGGTGACCCTGGTGGCCGGCCCGGCGGTAGCGGCCGATGCCGCCGAACCGGCTCGCTTGCAAGCCCTGGTAGGCGAATTGCGCGGCGCGGTTCGCTAGATTTTTCGCGGATACAAAAACGCCCACGGAGTCGTGGGCGTTTTTTCAGGGGCGTTCTACCTGGAAGATCAGCTCGCGCTGACCTTCAAGCCGATCAAACCGGCAATGATCAGCGCCACGCTGGCGATGCGGAACAGCGCCATGGACTCGCCGAACAGAATGATCCCGGCGATCACGGTGCCGACCGCGCCGACACCGGTCCAGATCGCATAGGCCGTGCCCAGCGGCAGTTCCTTCATGGCCAGCCCCAGCAAGCCGAGGCTGACCGCCATGGCGGCAACGGTCAGGACAGTAGGGAGAGGGCGGCTGAAACCGTCGGTGTACTTGAGGCCGACGGCCCAGCCCACTTCAAACAGGCCGGCAAAAAACAGAATGATCCAGGACATGATGACCTCCATCGATTGACGGGGTCGTCCCCAGGTTAATGACTCGATCGAGCCGCGAGGTCGTCCCCGCGTTGCGCAGTATAGTGCCCATCATTAATCCGGGGATCAAGCACTCATCTCAGTCGCCGGTTGGCTGAGCGGCTGGGGCGGGTTCGTTCTTTTCGCTCATGCGGCGGAACCAGGTCGAGAGCAGCGCCCCGGAAATGTTGTGCCAGACACTGAATAGCGCGCTGGGTACCGCCGCCAGGGGCGAGAAGTGCGCGCTGGCCAGGGCGGCGCCGAGGCCGGAGTTCTGCATGCCGACTTCCAGGGCCAGGGACTTGCGTTGCGCCAGCGGTAGCTTGAACAGGCGGCCGGTGAAATACCCCAGCAGGTAACCGAAGCTGTTGTGCAGCATCACCACGGCCATGATCAGCAGGCCGGATTCGGCGATTTTCGCCTGGCTGGCGGCTACCACGGCGGCGACGATGATCACGATGCTGACCACCGACACCAGCGGCAATACCTCCACCGCATGTCGTACCCGTGCGCCAAGCACGCGCTGGGCCACGACGCCGAGCACGATCGGCAGCAGCACCACTTGCAGGATCGACCAGAACAACTCCATGAACGAAACCGGCAGCCAGGCCGAGGCCAGCAGCCAGATCAGCGCCGGCGTCAGCAGCGGGGCAAGCAGGGTGGTGACGGCGGCGATCGCCACTGACAGCGCCAGGTCGCCACGGGCCAGCCAGGTCATGACATTCGACGACGTGCCGCTCGGGCAGCAGCCGACCAGGATCACGCCGACGGCGATTTCCGGCGGCAGTTGAAAAACCTGGCATAGCAACCAGGCCATGCCCGGCATGATCACGAAGTGCGCGACCACGCCCAGGGCCACGCGCCAGGGATGGCGAGCGACTTCGGCGAAGTCTTCGAGTTTCAGGGTCAGGCCCATGCCGAACATCACCAGGCCCAACAGTGGCACGATGGCGCCCTTGAGGCCGATGAACCAGCCCGGTTGCAAGAACGCCAGCACCGCGAAAATCAGTACCCAGTAGGCAAAGGTATTGCCGACAAAACGACTCAATGCTGCCAGTGCACGCATGGCCTGTTCCTTCTTGTATGAAAACGCCACCGAAAAGCGGTGGCGTCCGAAATACCCCTGCAGGAGCGAAGCTTGCTCGCGATAGCGTCAGTGGCCGCCCAGCAGGGGGATGACAGGCGTCAGATACCTTGCGGAATCTCCTCGCCGCCCAAGGCCTCGAACAGCGCCGGGAGGAAGTCGCCGAAAGTCAGCATCATCAGGGTGAAGCTGGCATCCAGCTGGCCGAGGGCTTCATCGCCACCGTCCTGTTCCGCCTGATCCTGCAGCAGGTCCTCGAACTTCAGGCGCTTGACGGTCATTTTGTCGTCGAGCATGAAGGACAGTTTTTCCTGCCAGGCCAGCGACAGCTGGGTGACCACTTTGCCAGTGCTCAGGTGCAGCTGGATTTCTTCGCTGGTCAGGTCCTGGCGCTTGCAACGGACGATGCCGCCATCTTCGTGGGTATCGCGCAGCTCGCACTCGTCGAGCACGAAGAAGTCGTCGGCGGCCTGTTGGGTCTTCACCCAGTCGGTCATGATCGCGGTCGGCGCAGTTTTTACGGTCAGCGGCCGCACAGGCAGGGTGCCGAGCACTTCGCGCAGGGTGGAGAGCAGGTCTTCGGCGCGTTTCGGGCTGGCCGAGTTGACCAGGATCAGCCCTTGTTTCGGCGCGATGGCGGCGAATGTCGAGGAGCGGCGGATAAAGGCGCGCGGCAGGAACGCCTGGATGATTTCGTCCTTGATCTGGTCGCGTTCCTTTTTATAGACCTTGCGCATCTGCTCGGCTTCGATCTCTTCGACCTTTTCCTTGACGGCGTCGCGTACCACGCTGCCCGGCAGGATGCGCTCTTCCTTGCGCGCTGCCACCAGCATGAAGTCCTGGCTGACATGGACCAGCGGGGCATCTTCGCCTTTGCCGAACGGCGCGACGAAACCGTAAGTGGTCAGCTCCTGGCTTGCACATGGACGCGCCAGTTTGGTGGCGAGTGCGGTTTCCAGCGCCTGCGCATCAACAGGCAGATCTTGGGTCAGTCGATAGACAAGCAGGTTCTTGAACCACATGGGGTGAGTCTCTCCTTTATACAAAGGGGGGCATTATTCTCCGCGCAGCTCCATAGGCCAACCCTCCGCTAAGCCTTTGGAAGGCCTGAAAAAATTATTTTAAAAAGTGCTTGCCAGAGTAGGGGACGCTCCGTAGAATGCGCGCCACACCGAACGTGAAGGGTGATTAGCTCAGCCGGGAGAGCGTCTGCCTTACAAGCAGAATGTCGGCGGTTCGATCCCGTCATCACCCACCATTCGCTTTCAGTGTTACGCGCAGCGGTAGTTCAGTCGGTTAGAATACCGGCCTGTCACGCCGGGGGTCGCGGGTTCGAGTCCCGTCCGCTGCGCCATATTCGATGATCTGGAACACTGAACGCCAGGTCATCACGGAAAGCCCGCTAACGCGGGCTTTTTTGTGCCTGTGTTTATTGCGTGGGTACATGGCGCATCGAAATTCAGCTTTTTTTGATAATTTTATTATTTAAATCAGCACGTTATGAATTTCTGTGTAATAATGCGCCCCGCAACGAAGGTAAAGGGTGATTAGCTCAGCTGGGAGAGCGTCTGCCTTACAAGCAGAATGTCGGCGGTTCGATCCCGTCATCACCCACCACTTTCAGCGCTACGCGCAGCGGTAGTTCAGTCGGTTAGAATACCGGCCTGTCACGCCGGGGGTCGCGGGTTCGAGTCCCGTCCGCTGCGCCATATTCGATGAGTTGGAATACTGAACGCCAACTCATCACAGAAAGCCCGCTAACGCGGGCTTTTTGCTGTCTGGGGGGATGAATGCTCCCTGGAAAAGCGGCCCTGGTGGCCGCTTTTTTCGTTTATGGATCACTGCTCGGCGTTGCGGCTGTGGCGGTAGTCGCTGACTGCTTCGTAGACCGCCTTGCGCAGGCGGTTGATACCGCCGACAGGGCGATGCGCTTCCAGCCCGAACCAGGGGTTGAAGGACAGGTTGTCGCATTGCAGGTTCTGCTGCGGGGTATCGAAGTCCTGGGCGGGGACCTTGATCCGTGCCACGCTTTCGAAGGGCGCATCGCTTTCTCGCCATTCGATGCTGGTGTCTTCGATGGGCATGTAGCGGCTTGGGTCCTGGCGTTGTACCTGCAATACAAAGCAGGCCGGCACACGATCGGTCGACAA
The DNA here is from genome assembly GCF_001921865.1 of Pseudomonas chlororaphis. Taxonomy (GTDB): domain Bacteria; phylum Pseudomonadota; class Gammaproteobacteria; order Pseudomonadales; family Pseudomonadaceae; genus Aquipseudomonas; species Aquipseudomonas chlororaphis_D. Next base: position 280,994 of record NZ_MSCT01000019.1, on the reverse strand, counting down.
TTGCTGGTTCAGGGCATTGCGCAGGAAGTTGGGCAGGGCCTGGTTTTGTGCGGGGAGGGTGTAGGCCGGGCAGCTGTCCGGATCAGGTACGACGCGGAACTTGGCGTTGGCGGTGCCGAGCTTGTAAGGCGATACCGAAAAATAGCGGGTTTGCGTCGGGCTGGCCGGAGGCGGCGCCAGCGTCGCCAGGGCAATGAACAGGTGACGGACCTGCCAGGTGCGTGGATCCCAGCCGGGGAAAAACGCCCCGATCTTTTTCCCGTCCGCCTGTGCGGCGATATTCTGCCGGTACTCGGCGACATCGCTGACGAAGAAGTTCGGATGGTTGAACATCACGAAATCCTGTTCGCCACGGCTCTGTTGGTCTTTCAATAACTGAGGGCCGGGCACGTTCAACAACTTGATCGCCATCCCGCGGGCATCGCGAATGCTGTCGAACTGCGGATAGGCATTGCCGTTGGAGAGCCGCACCACGGCCTGCCAGGTCTTGCCGGGTTCGGCGAACACGCCTTGGCGCAGCGGCGCTGCCAGCGGGTCGAGCACCTGGACCTCGGCTTTCACGCAACCATGGGCTTTGGCATGGGCGTCGCGCAGGTAACGGGTGTTATCCCGGTGCTGATCGACGATGCGGACAGCGGTCTGGATGATGTCCTGGGTCATGGCGGCTTCGCCGGGCGGGATCTGTTCTTCGGTCGAGACCGGTCCCTGATAGCGCCAGATCGACCAGGCGCTGTTCAGCGCCCAGCCGAGCAGGGCAACGAGTGCCAGCAGCAGGAGTGTCTTGAGCAGCAGGGCGCCGAGGCGCAGCCACAGGGCGATCAGCATGAAACGCTCCTCTTGATGAATGCCACGGTCATGGCAATTGCGCCTCCAGCGGGCCGCCCAGGACTTTCAGGTACTCCAGCAGCGCCCAGCGCTCCTCGGGCAGCAGCAGGCGGCCGATCACTCCGTTACCGCGTTTGCCGGCACGGAATTCATGGCCGCTGTTGTGGTTGCCGCTGATCCGGGTATCGAACAGGAAGCCGTTCTTGAACGGTTCGGTACGGTAGCCCAGGTGCTGCGGGTCGTATTCGAAGGTGCCTTTATAGAAGGTGCCGGCGCGTTCGGCTTGAGGCGAAAGCAATTGGTAAAGGCTGGGAACCGAACCGTTATGCAGGAACGGCGGGGTGGCCCAGACCCCGGCCAGGGGACGTGCCTTGTAGGCGCGCAATTCGCGCACGCCGATCGGCAGGCCGTAGCCGTCGAGTCGCGGCCGTTCTGCAGGAGTCACCTTCGCGTCGCGGTAGGCGCGTTCCTCGACGAAGGCCGTGACATAGGCCAGGCCCTTGGCCGCGGACAGTTGGCGCATGTCCAGCGGTTCGCCGGGCGCAGGGTGCAGTTGGACGTTCGATTGGGCCAGCTCGGCGGCATCCCATTGCAATGCGCTCAGGTCGTAGCGTTGGTCGGCAATATTGTTGGCGGTGTTGGGGTCGGTGCCGATCACCGCCACTGGCAGCATCTTCAGTTGTTGTACGGGCCGCCCGTTGCTTTCGGTAATTGCCGGGACATGGCAGCCCGCGCAGTTTTCGGCGAACAGCGTTCGCCCTTTGGCGGCCAGGGTTTTGTCGATGTTGCCGAACAGTGCTTCGGGCCAGCTCGGCGGTTTCAGTCGCTGCAAGGTTTCTTCGATGCGATTGAGGTCGCGCACCCGCACGCTCGACGGGTACCGGGCATCGCCCTTGAGCGGCTGGCCCTGGGCATCGAAGAAGTTCAGGGTCGCGCCGACCCCCAACGCCTCACCGATATTGCGCGCCATGGGCTGCTGGGCCGAGCCGTTCCACTGGACCCAGTCGAAGGTCCAGATGTCCCACAGCTGGGGGTAGTCCACCGGCGCGTTGGCCACCCTATAGTTGTCGGGGGAAATGGCGTCGCCGAAGCTGGCATTGGCGATCCGGCCAAAGGCGTCGGTGCGTCCGGGGCCTTCCTCGGTGGGGTAGAGGCCGCGATGGGTGTCGTTCCAGGCGACGCGCAGGAAGGTGTCCAGCGACGTCTTGACGTCCTTGTGCAGTTGTTCGCGTTCAGCGTCGTAGTTCTGGCCCAGCACGGTGCGGGCGAAGCGCTCGAATTTCCATGGGTTGTAGTAGGTCGACGCCAGGCTGGCGACGAGGGCCTGGCCGAAGCTGCCGCCGCGCAATGTGGGCACGCTGGAAGGCAAGACATGTCGCGCCGAACCGCCGTCGATCCGCAGCGCTTGCTGCTTGTAGCGCAGTTCGCCGGTGTGGCAAGCGGCGCAGGTGATGTCCAGGTACTGCTGTGTCTCGCCTGGGTTCTGATGACGGGTGAAGCCGACCGGCAGGTTCGCCGGATTGTCGACGCTGGCCTGCTGCGCCGGGTCGACCAGGAAGCCGAAGCGGGCCAGGTACTGCGGCGCGGCGAAGCGTTCGGTGGAGAAGGGTAGCTCCAGGGCGGCGAACCACTCGTACCGCAGGCCCTTCACTTGAGTGCCTTGAGGCGTGAAGTAGTAGGTCTGGCGGTCGGCGGCGCTCCATTGATCCTGGTAGTGCACCTGTTGGGGAGGCACGTAGTCGGGCAATGTCGGGTTGGCGACGTAGTACAGGGCCGCCGCCAGGGCAATGCCGGCCAGGGCGAGGATCAGGAGCAGAACACGGGATAAGAGGCGCAAGATAAACATCCTTGTCGAGTTATGGCTCCGTTATGCCTCAGGGCAAACTGCCGGACAAGTGGCCATTACGTCAGATGTCAGCCGAGCCTCATTCCGCGTGTCCGCAGGGGTGGCTTTTCGCACGCGATGCCATGGCTGGCGAAATGCTTTTAAACACGTGAACTTATCGGGTTAATCCGGCTCTCATGCCGGTAGCCATTGGTCGTGGCGGCCTGATAAGCTCGCGGCTTTACTCGATTGCCCTTTAGGCGCATGAACAAGGAAATAGCATGAAACAGCATCGGTTAGCGGCGGCGGTAGCCCTGGTTAGCCTGGTACTCGCGGGTTGTGACTCGCAGACCAGCGTGGAGCTGAAAACCCCGGCGCAGAAAGCTTCCTATGGTATCGGCCTGAACATGGGCAAAAGCCTTGCCCAGGAAGGTATGGATGACCTGGATTCCAAAGCGGTAGCCCAGGGCATCGAAGATGCCATCGGCAAGAAAGAACAGAAGCTGAAAGACGACGAACTGGTCGAAGCCTTCGCGGCGCTGCAAAAGCGTGCCGAAGAGCGCATGGCCAAGGTCAGCGAAGAGTCGGCAGCCGCCGGCAAGAAATTCCTCGAAGAAAACGGCAAGAAGGCTGGCGTGACCACTACCGCCTCCGGCCTGCAATACGAAGTATTGAAAAAAGCCGATGGCGCCCAGCCCAAGCCAACCGACGTGGTGACTGTCCACTACACCGGCACCCTCACCAACGGCACCGTATTCGACAGCTCGGTCGAGCGCGGCAGTCCGATCGATCTGCCGGTCAGCGGCGTGATCCCAGGTTGGGTCGAAGGCCTGCAGTTGATGCACGTCGGCGAGAAGTACAAGCTGTACATCCCAAGCGATCTGGCCTACGGCGCACAGAGCCCGAGCCCGGCCATTCCGGCCAACTCGGTTCTGGTGTTCGAGCTGGAACTGCTGGGTATCAAGGATCCAGCGAAACAAGACGACGCCAAGTAACGTTTGGCTGGTTCAACGACAACGCCCCGTCCTCACGGGGCGTTGTCGTATCTGCGTGTCGGCGGGAAAAAATGCGAACTGGCGGCAGAGGGCATAGTCTTAACAGGACGCGCCATGGCTAGCCGCACGAGGCTGCCAAGTCAATGAAATAATGGGTTTTTTTATGTGAGTAAAAAACGCCCGATCTGAGCCGAGCCCTTGTAAAACGGGGCTTTCAGCTGTGAAAAGCGGCTCTGTTCACAAGGTTATCCACAATTTGTGTGGATAACATTTCAGTGGGAGTGACGATGAAAGCGCCCTGGAATTTTGCCCGTTTCCTACCCCTGGCCGGCCGCCTGCTCAGCCGTGGCCGGCTGCCTACGCTGTTGTTCGCCGTGGCCAGCAAGGGCACCCAGCAGGGTGGCCGGCTTGGCAAGCTCAAGGACGACCTGCGCCTGCTGCAAGCCTTGTGCCTGGCCTACTGGCGCGGCGAGTATCGTGCCATCAGCCCCAAGGCGTTGTTGTCGGTGGTCGCCGGCCTGATGTACTTCCTCAGCCCGGTGGATGCCATTCCGGACTTCCTGCCGATGTTCGGCATGCTCGACGATATTGCCGTTCTGGCCTGGATCATGAAAACCCTGGATGGCGAGCTCAGTGCGTTTCGTGCCTGGCGCAATCGCCAGAGTCCGCAGAAGCTGGCGGTGGTCGAGCGACTGCCCGATACCCGGGAACAACTGCAACTGGAAGGCCCGAAAAGAAACTGAGATAAATCGGGATCCAACACATCGATGCCCCCGCGACCTTAGTGACTGTTAGGATTACACTTCATAAGGAAAAGTCCGACTCGTTATGTGTCGTTGTCCTACGGGGTAGTAATGGATATTCAGATAATTGCACGCGATGGCGAGCCCGAGTACGCGGTGCTGCCATGGGCTCAGTATCAGGCGTTGCTAAAAGCAGCAGGTATCACCGATCAATCTTCGCGAGAAGCCAAGGCACCTATCGCGACCACAACCGACCAGCCGCTTCCCGGTCTGGATCAACTCCGCAGTTTGCGTGAAGCCAAGGGGATCGCCATCGAGGCGCTTGCCCGTACGGTAGGTATCAGTCCGTCTTATCTGGCCATGATCGAAAGCGGTGAGCGTCAACCGGACGCCGCGATACGCCGCAGCCTGGCCTGGGAATTGACGGTTCCGGGTTGGAGGGATGAATCGTGAGCGTAAGGATCAGTCGTCAACACTGGGACGGCCTGTTGGGTGAACTCGACCAGGCCCGTCGGCAACGCCATCTTTTGACCTATCGCGCTCTGCTTGAGCGCTTGCAGCTACCCAGCCCCGCCATGCAGACCCTCACCGCGGCCCTCGAACACCTGGCCGCGCTGGATGCCCGTGCGGAGCAGCCACTGCGCAGCTCGCTGGTGATCAGCCAGGGGGCGAGCCGTTTGCCGCGCACCGGTTTTTTCGAGTGTGTGGAGCGCCTCGGGCGTTTTTCCGGACCGTCCGACGGGGTGGCGGCCGCGTCGTGGCACGCCTCGGAAGTGGTGCGTGTGTTCGAGTACGAATACCCCGAATCGGCGGAGGCCTGAATGTTCTGGCGCCTCAAGGCACGGGTCGGTTACTGGCTGGCCCGTCGGTTGTTTCATTGGTCCTGGTTTGTCCGCCAACCCCGAGGCTGGCACTGGCTGGAGGGACAGCTGGCGCGCATGGCGAACCTGGGTGATGTCGGTGCGCAGAGCTTTTATGGGCATATCCTGACCTTTCGGGGCCAGGGCCTGGGAGCTCGCGAGGAAGGCATACGCCTGTTGCGTCTGGCGGCGCTCGCCGGGGACGGCAAGGCGGCCTACCAGGTGGGCGTCATCAGCCTGGCCGGTTCGCCCAGCAAGGCTGCGGACCCTGCCGAAGCAGCCCGTTGGTGGACGCTGGCGGCGAAGGCCGGTCATCCCTTGGCCGAGGTCAAGCTGGCGCAGCTGAATCCGTCGGGTCCGCTACACGAGCCTCATCAGCGGTAAAGGCTACTTCTCGGCTGTCGATCACATGAATGCTGTACCCCGGCACGTTCTTGGCGTGGTGCTTGGCTTGCGACGCCAGTTCGGCCAGGTGGCTGGCGTCGAGTTGTCCACAGGCCTGGGGATACAGGTGCACCACGCCGATGGACAGTGATAGCAAGGCGAACTCCTGGCGGACGCCCTGGCGGTTGGGGGCGATGAAGCACCCGGCTTCCAGGTGTTCGCTGCGGTAGAAGCGCCGGCACTGGCTATGGAAGTCGTCCAGCAGCTGGCTCAAGCGTTTTTGCCAATCCTCGGGACCCAGCACCAGGAGAAAGTCGTCGCCGCCGATATGGCCGACGAAGTCGCGGCTCGGGTCCACCCGGTCATTCAGGCACTGCGCCAGGCACAACAGCACCTCATCGCCACGGCCGTAGCCATAGATGTCGTTGAAGGGCTTGAAGCTGTCGATATCCACATAGCAGATCAGCGACTCGCGCCCTTGTTGCAGCAGGTGGGTCAGGCATTGCTGGATTGGCACGTTGCCAGGCAGCAGGGTCAGGGGGTTGGCGTAGCGTGCCTGCTGGATCTTCAGTTCGGTAATCAACTTGAGTACGTCGATCACCCGCCCCAGGCCCAGGTAACCGCCATTGAGGGTAATGATGAAATCCTCTTCGATCCGTTGCCTGGCACGACTGGTGATCAATCGGCTGACCTGCTGCAGGGACTGGCTGAGCTCCACCGCCAGGAAGTCATCGTTCATCAGGCGGCTGATGGGTTTGCGGGCAAACAGGTCGGTGGCGAAGGGTTTGAGCAGGGCGTTTGACAGCGAATGGCGATGCACGATGCCACAAGGTTGTCCCTGCGGGTCGAGTACTGCCAGGGAGTTGAGGTTGGCCTGGCGTCGGAAGGCCTCCAGCACCGTGGCTGTCGGCGTGTCCCGGGTTACCGCCGGTTGTTCGTTGAGCAGGGCGCTGAGGTCGCTGCCTTCGTCGTTGAGCGTTGTGCTGGTGTTTTCGCGTCTGGGCAGCAGGCCGCGACCATCGCGGGGCGGTTGCTCCTGAGGGCGACAGAGCAGGTAACCTTGCAGCAGGTCGACGCCCATTTCCGTGAGCACCTCCAGTTCTTCCATGACTTCGATCCCTTCGGCGATGACTTGGGCGCGCGAAGCCTTGGCTATTTGCAGGATTGAGCCGACGAACTCGCGCTTGAGGGCGTCCTGATGGATGCCGTCGATGAAGTGTCGGTCGATCTTCACGTAGTCCGGGCGCAGCTCGGACCACAGGCGCAAGCTCGAATAGCCGGCGCCGAGGTCGTCCAGGGCGATCGAGAACCCCATGTCCCGATAATGGTGCAGCGCGTTTTGCAGCAATTGGAAGTCGTCGATCGGTGTTTGCTCGGTGAGTTCGATCACCACCTGGCTTGGTGGAATCCCGAAGTCTTGCAACAGTTGCAAGGTCCGACCGGGTTGGTGGGTGGTCTCCAGCAGGGATTCCGGAGAGACGTTGAGAAACAGCTTGCCGGGCAGTTGCTGCTCGCTGAAGTGCTTGCAGGCGCTCTGGCGGCAGGCGATTTCCAGCTCGCTGAGGCGTCCGGCCTGGCGGGCCACGGCAAACAGGGCGACGGGGGAGTGCAGGGGGCTGTTGGACGGGCCGCGACTCAGGGCTTCGTAGCCGAGGATGCGCCGTTCGGAGAGGCAGATGATCGGTTGGAACAGGCTGTGCAAACCGCTTTGAGCCAGGATTGAACTCAAGGCACTCAGCTGTTCGGTCGTGGTCATGGTGATCTCTGTCGATAAAAAAGGACCGGGCGAGCTCTTGGTTCTAGAGCTGCGCCCGGTCCTTTATTTCACGACAGAATGATGACTGTATGATGACGCTCCGAGGAGCGTCGGCATTAAATTGCCATTGCGTCAGTGCTTGGCAACCGCAGTGTTGAGCTTCAGGTAATCGAGAAGGATACGCCCGGTTTCGCTCAGGTAGGCATCGTCTTCCGGCTTGGTCTTGTCCGGATCGGCGGCCGCGATGGCGTCGTCGTCTTCCTTCTTCAGTTCCTTGAGCGGCTCTTCGCCCTTGGCTTTGCGGCGGATGTTTTCCAGCGCCAGTTGCTTGGCCTCGATGTCGGCATGCTGCGCCCGACGCTCGGCTTCGTTGAGGCTGACGGTCTTCTCGGCCATCAGCTTCTTGGCCAGGGCCAGCTTGTCGCGGATGAAGACGAACTCGGCGTCCTTGGCCGAGCGCAGGTCATGCTCGGATTTCAGTTGCGCGAGGAACGGCTTGAACGGATCCACCGCCGGCTTGATGGCTGGGCGGATGGTGTCCCACGGCATGGCTTCGGGCAGTGCGCTTTCGCCGATTTCCTTGGTGTCGATGATCGACGGGTAATCGATGTCCGGCAGTACGCCCTGATGCTGGGTGCTCTGCCCGGAAACCCGGTAGAACTTGGCCAGGGTCAGTTTCAGCTCGCCATGGTTCAGTGGCTGGATGGTTTGCACGGTGCCTTTGCCGAAGGTCTGGCCACCGATGATCAGCGCGCGGTGATAGTCCTGCATCGCCCCGGCGAAAATCTCCGAAGCCGACGCCGAGAGGCGGTTGACCAGCAGCGCCATCGGGCCCTTGTAGAAGGCGCCGGGGTTTTCATCTTCCAGTACATCGACCCGGCCGTCGGCGTTGCGCACCAGTACGGTAGGGCCCTTGTCGATGAACAGGCTGGTCAGCTCGGTGGCTTCCTGCAGGGAGCCGCCGCCGTTGTTGCGCAGGTCGATGACCACGCCGTCGACCTTGTCTTTCTGCAACTCGGTCAGCAGCTTCTTCACGTCGCGGGTGGTGCTCTTGTAGTCCGGATCGCCGGCACGGAAGGCCTTGAAGTCCAGGTAGAAGGCCGGGATCTCGATCACCCCGAGCTTGTAGTCCTTGCCGTCCTGCTTGAGGTTGAGGATCGACTTCTTCGCCGCCTGTTCCTCGAGCTTCACCGCTTCGCGGGTGATGGAGACGATCTTGCTGGTCTGGTCGTTCGGCGCGTTGCTCGCCGGAATGACTTCCAGGCGTACCACCGAGCCTTTCGGGCCGCGGATCAGCTTGACTACTTCGTCCAGGCGCCAGCCGACCACGTCGACCATTTCCTTGTCGCCCTGGGCTACGCCAATGATCTTGTCCGCCGGGGCCACTTGCTTGGTCTTGTCCGCAGGGCCGGCCGGCACCAGGCGCACGACCTTGACCTGGTCGTTGTCGCTTTGCAGCACGGCGCCGATGCCTTCCAGCGACAGGCTCATGTTGATGTCGAAGTTTTCCGCGTTATCCGGTGACAGATAGTTGGTGTGCGGGTCGTAGGACATGGCAAAGGTGTTGATGTAGGCCTGGAAGATGTCTTCGGCACGGGTCTGGTCCAGGCGCGCCAACTGGTTCTTGTAGCGCTTGGTCAGGGTTTCCTGGATCTGCTTGGGTTCCTTGCCGGCGATCTTCATGCGCAGGACTTCGTCCTTGACGCGCTTGCGCCACAGATCGTCGAGTTCGGCGGTGGTCTTGAGCCACGGCGCGTCCTTGCGATCGATCAGCAGGGTTTCCTTGGTGGTGAAATCGAACTTGTCGACGCCTTTGTCCAGCTCGGCCAGGGCGAAGTCCAGGCGCGCCTTGACGCGGTCCAGATAGCGCTTGTAGATGGTGAAGCCGGCGTTCAGGTCACCGCTTTTGAGGAAGTCGTCGAACTGGGTTTTCCACTTGTCGAATTCCGCGATATCGCTGGCCATGAAGTAACTGCGCGACGGGTCCAGCAGCTTCAGGTAGCTGTCGTAGATGATCGCCGAGCGCGCGTCGTCCAGAGGTGGCTTGCTGTAGTGATGACGCTTGAGCAACTCGACGACATTCAGGCTGGCAATCACCTCGTCGCGATCGGGCTGAAGTTTGTCCCAGCTATTGGCTGCGAACGAATTGGTCGACATCGGCAACAGGCCGAGACCAATGAAAAGAGCGAGGGCGGTGCTGGGGAACAAATGCTTCATGCTGATTCGACGCGGGGGCAATTGATAACGCATATTAGGCCGTCTTTGAAGTCGCCGGTTCCACAAGGGCCGGTCGCATAATGCAAAAAGCCCGGTGCTACAGCTCCGGGCTCAGTCCAGACTCACTATGGAGGCACTGTGAAAGCATTGCAAGGCGTTGAAGGTCATGTGGAGTGGGTTGAAGAGCCGAGTCCGACGTGCGACGTAGGACAAGTCCGAATTCGTGTGGCGGCTGCGGGGCTGAACCGGGCCGACCTGTTGCAAAGGGCCGGGCTCTATCCGCCACCACCCGGTGCCAGCAAGGTATTGGGCCTGGAGTGCTCCGGGGTTATCAGCGAGGTTGGCCCGGGTTCCGCGTGGCAGATCGGCGATCGGGTCTGCGCGCTGTTGGCTGGCGGCGGCATGGCCGAGGAAGTGGTGGTCGACGCGCGCCATGTGCTGCCGGTGCCTGAAGGCTTGTCCCTGGCGGAAGCGGCGGCCTTGCCCGAGGTCTACAGCACCGCCTGGCTGAATCTGTTTCAACTGGCGGCCCTCAAGCCGGGGGAAAAGGTCTTGCTGCATGCCGGTGCCAGCGGCGTCGGTTCGGCGGCGATCCAGCTGTGCAAGGCGTTCGGCAACCCGTGCTGGGTCAGCGTCGGTTCCGCCGACCGCCTGGCCTACTGCGAAGCGCTGGGCGCCCAGGGCGGCGTGGTGCGTACCGACGGCCTGGAAAGCCTGCGGGACTTCGGGCCGTTCGACGTGATCCTCGACCCGGTCGGCGCCAACTATGCGGCGCAGAACGTCAAGCTGTTGGCCGTGGATGGGCGCTGGGTGCTGATTGGGTTGATGGGCGGGCGCGAGGCCCAGTTGGACCTGGCGCAGATCCTCGGCAAGCGCATCCAGTTGCTGGGCTCGACCCTGCGCAGTCGCGACGAGCAGTTCAAGGCCGATCTGTTCCGCGATCTCAGCCAGCAGGTCTGGCCGCTGTTCGCCGAAGGGCGCCTGAGCCCGCAACTGGCCGTGACCTTCCCGATCAAGGACGCCGAGGCGGCCTTCGCCGAGCTGGCGACCAATCAGGTGTCGGGCAAGCTGGTGCTGGTGATCGACGAGACGTTGGTGTGATGGTTTAGAGCGCTCTCGCGAGCAAGCTCGCTCCTACAGGGATTCGCCTTATGTAGGAGCGAGCTTGCTCGCGATCAGGTTCATCAGGCGCAACCTATTTCCATTGATGAATCGGCCAGCCGGCCTGTTCCGCGTGCTCGCGCAGCACCGGGTCCGGGTTGACGACGTGCGGGTAGTCGACCTTCAGCAGCAACGGCAAATCGTTGCGCGAGTCGGAATAGAAGCTTGCGCCCTCGAGATTTTCTTCTTCGGCATCCAGCCACTCCAGCAGGCGGGTGACCTTGCCTTCGCGGTAGGTCAGGGTGCCCAGGGTATGGCCGCTATAGACGCCGTGCAGCACTTCAAGCTCGATGCCGAGGACTTCGTCGATACCCAGGCGTTCGGCAATGGGCTTGACCAGATGAGTACCCGAGGCCGAAATCACCAGGATCCGGTCGCCGGCCTTGCGGTGTTCGGCGATGGCCTTGCAGGCTTCGCTGAAAATGATCGGTTCGATCACGTCCTCGACCCAGGGGCCGACCAGATGTTCGACCTCTTCGGGCGTGCGGCCGGCTAGCGGTTCCAGGCTGAAGGCCATGAACTCTTCCATCTTCAGCTTGCCGTGGCTGTAGGCGTCCATCAGTTCGTTGTTGCGGCGCATGAACGACTCGCCGTCGACCCAGCCCAGTCGCGCCATCTGTTCGCTCCAGAGGGTGGCGCAGTCGCCGTGGATCAGGGTTTCGTCCAGATCAAAAATTGCCAGGGCCATTAGTACCGCTCTCTCTTAATCGTTGGCGTCAAAGTCATCAGGCTACCTCACAGAGGGCCGTGGGATCGATGGAAAGTGCCAGGCGCTGACCGTCGGGATGCAAGTCGTCGGGCGAACGGTTCAGCACATCCACCACCAGCTCCACACCGCGAGCCTCGACCCGGTAGCGGATCACGTTGCCCAGCAGGCTGTGGCTGCGGATCTGCGCGTCGGCTTCGCCGTCCTTGCGCAGCTCGATGGCTTCGGGGCGAATCGCGATGCGCCCGCTGACCGGCCGTTGCAGCAACTTGCTGGCGCTTTCGGCGTCCAGCAGGTTGTAGTTGCCGATGAAGCCGGCGGCGAACACATCCACCGGCGCGGTGTAGAGCGTCTCGGCGTCGCCGCTCTGGACGATCCGGCCCTGGTTCATCAGGAAGATGCGGTCGGACATGGTCAGCGCTTCTTCCTGGTCGTGGGTCACGAAAATTGTGGTCAGGCCCAATTCGCGCTGGATCTGCCGGATCTGCTCGCGCAGGTGCTTGCGGATCCGTGCGTCCAGCGCCGACAGCGGTTCGTCCAGCAGCAACAGCCGTGGACGGGTCACCAGCGAGCGGGCCAGGGCCACGCGCTGGCACTGGCCGCCGGACAGTTGATGGGGATAGCGGCTGGCAAAGTCGTGCAGTTCCACCAGGCGCAAGGCTTCGAGCACGCGCTTGCGGCTCTCGTCGGCATTGACCTTCTGCATGCGCAAACCGAACGCCACGTTCTGCTCCACGGTCATGTTGGGGAACAGCGCATAGCTCTGGAACACCATGCCGATCCCGCGCTTCTGCGGGCTCAGCGGCACGATGTCGTGGCCGTCGAGGAGGATCTGGCCGGCATCCACCGAGGTCAGGCCGGCGATGCAGCGCAGCAGGGTGGACTTGCCGCAGCCGGACGGGCCGAGCAGGGTGACGAATTCGCCTTTGTGGATTTCGCAGTTGATGTCGCTGAATACCGGGGTGCCGGCATGCCCCGAGGCGGCGTAGCTCTTCTGCAGGTGTTGGACGCTGACGTAGCTCATTGGCTCTTGTCCTTGTTCAGGATGTTGGCGGCCCAGGTCAGGACCAGCACGAAGAAGAAGTAGGAAATCACCAGGGCGCTGGTGAAATGGCCGCTGCTGTTGCGCATGTTGTTCAGGTAGACCTGCAGGGTCTCGTAGCGGGTACCGACCAGGATATTGGCGAACACGAACTCGCCGAACAGGAACGAAAACGACAGCAGCAGGGCGACCATCAGACCCTTGCGCAGGTTTGGCAGCACCACCAGGAACGCCGCCTGCCAGGTACTGGCGCCCAGCAATTGGGCGGCGTCCATCAGGTCGCGCAGGTTGATCGCCTGCAGGTTGTTGGTGATCGCCCGGTACATGAAGGGCAGGGCCACGGTGAAGTAGCAGCCGACCAGGATCCACGGCGTGCCAACCATGGCGAACGGGCCCGAGCCGTAGAGTTGCAACAGGCCCACCGAGGACACCACCGGCGGGACCGCGAACGGCAGCAGGATCAGGATGTTCATCAGCGCGTCGAGCCGCGGGAAGTGGTAATGCACCACGAACAGCAGTGGCAGGATCAGCACCACCGAGAGGATCAGCGCGCCGACGCAGACCAGAAGCGACTGGCCGAAGGCATTGAGGAAGCGCGGGTCGCTCCACAGCTGGATGTACCACTTGAAGGTAAAGCCGCTGGGCAGGATGGTCGCCGACCAGCTGCTGGCGATGGAGTAGACCAGGGTGCCGGCCAGGGGCAGCAACAGGATGGCGAACAGCAGGTAGACCACGATTCGGTGGTAGAGGGCGGCGGAGCCGGGTTCAGCGCGAGACATGGTAGCTCCTCTTCAGCAGCAACTGATGGACGATGGTCACCAGGGTCATCAGCGCCACCAGGACCACGGCCAGGGCGCTGGCCATGTTCGGGTCCAGCGAGATGTCGCCGGATACCATGGCGGCGATACGGATCGGCAGCACGTTGAAGTTGCCGGTGGTCAGCGCATAGACCGTGGCGTAGGCGCCCAGGGCGTTGGCCAGCAGGATCACGAAGGTGCCGAGCAACGCCGGGGTCAGCACCGGCAGGCCGATATGCCGCCAGAACTGCCAGCCGCTGGCGCCGAGCAGTGCGGCGGACTCGCGCCAGTCTTCGCGCAGGGCGTCGAAGGCGGGGTAGAGCAACAGCACGCCCAGGGGGATCTGGAAGTAGGTGTAGAGGATGATCAGGCCGGTCTTGGAGTACAGGTTGAAGTCCTGAATGATCCCCGCCTGCTTGAGCAGGATGGTGATGCTGCCGTTGAAGCCCAGCAGGATGATGAAGGCGAACGCCAGGGGGACGCCGGCGAAGTTGCTGGTCATGTTGGCGAAGGCGTTGACGAAGTTGCGCAGCTTCGAGTCGACCCGGCGCAGCGAGTAGCTGCCGAGAATCGCGATGACGATGCCGAACACGCTCGACCAGAAGCTGATTTCCAGGCTGTACTGGATGGCTTGCAGGTAGAACTTCGAGCTGAAGATCTTGGTGAAGTTGGCCAGGCCCCAACCGAACTCTTCCGATTGCAGGCTGTTGACCAGTACCCAGAACAGCGGGGCGATCTGGAACACGATAAAGAACAGGGCAAAGGGCAGCAGGCAGAGGATCGCCAGCCATTTGCCGCGGGTGAGTGCATTCACTTCAGCAACTCCCGGCATGCAGGTTTGTCGTGGGGCACGCCGAGCAACTCGCAGACCGTGCCACACAGTTCGGTCTGCTTCGGCGTGGCGGCGGCGCTGAAACTGAAGGCGTCGCCAAGGACGAACAGCGGCACTTGCCGTTCCTCGGCCAGCAAGCCGTTGTGCGAGCGATCGTTGTTCATGCCGTGGTCGGCGGTCACCAGCACCTGGTAGCCGGCGTCGAGCCAGCCTTGCAGGTAGTGGGCGAGGGCGATGTCGGCCGAGCGGGCACTGTTGCGGTATTGCGCGCTGTCGAGGCCGTGCTTGTGCCCGGCGTCGTCGATGTTCATCGGGTGCACCAGCAGAAAGTTCGGCGCGTGGCGCAGCCGCAGGTGTTCGGCGTCGGCGAACAGGTGGGAATCGGGGTAATGGTCGTCCCAGTAGAAATGCCCGTGTTGGATCGGCAGCGCAGGGTCGTCGGTGTGGCGGTCCCGGTCGGCCTCGAACGGCGAGCGGTTGTACAGCTCGCTGACCCAATGGTAGGCCGCGGCGGCGGTGCCGAGCCCGGCGGCGCGGGCGTAGTGGAAAATGCTGCGCTGGTTGGACAGGCGCGAGACGTTGTTGTGCACGATGCCGCTGTCGATCGGCGGCACCCCGGTGAGGATACATTCGTAGAGCGGTCGGGACAGGGCCGGCAGTTCGCATTCCAGTGTGTACAGCGCTGCGCGTCCTGCGCCGACGTAGGCTTGAAGATGTCCCATGGCATGGCGGGCGACCTCGTAGTTGAGGCCGTCGAGCACGACAAGGATGACGTTGTGGGGCATGGGGCGAGGACTCCGCAAGGCAATAAAACACCTGTAGGAGCGAGCTTGCTCGCGAAGCGTTGTGGCTGACAGAACGCGATCGCGAGCAAGCTGGCTCCTACAGGGGGCGGGGGTTTATTGCATGTTGATGATCACTTCTTCCTGCCACTTCTGCGGCAGGCCCTTGGAGGTTTTCTCCCAGGCGTCGGCGTCCTTGATCGGGGTGACTTTCTTGTATTGCTCGTTGGGCAGCAGGTTGGCCTGGACATCGGCCGGCAGGGTCAGGTGCTCGGCGCGGATCGGCCGGGCATTGCCGCGCGCCAGGTTGATCTGGCCGGCATCGCTGAAGATGTATTCGCGAGCCAGTTTGGCCGCGTTGGGATGCTTGGCGTATTTGTTGATGATGGTGGTGTAGCCGGAGATCACCGAGCCGTCCGACGGGATCAGCACGATGTAGTCGTCCTTGTTGACCATCTTGTTGCGGTAGCTCAGGCCGTTGAAGTCCCAGACCACGCCGACTTCCACTTCACCCTTTTCCATGGTGGCGATAGTCGGGTTGGCCAGCGACAGGCGACCCTGCTTGGCGATTTCGGCGAACATCAGCAGCGCGGGCTGGATGTTCTTTTCATCGCCACCCTTGGCGATGGCCGCGGCCAGCACGCCGTTGGCGGCCTGGGCGGCGGTGCTCACGTCGCCGATGGAAACCTTGTACTTGCCTTTCTCCAGGTCGGCCCAGCTTTTCGGCGCTTCGGAGCCGTGCAGCAGCTTCTTGTTGATGATGAAGGCGATGGTGCCGGTGTAGGCCAGGGCCCAGTTGCCGTCCTTGTCCTTGGCCCAGGCCGGGACCTGTTCCCAGGTGCTCGGCTTGTACGGCTGGACCACGCCCTGCTTGACCGCGATCGGGCCGAAGGCCGCTCCCACGTCGCCGATATCGGCGCTGGCGTTGTCTTTCTCGGCGGCGAACTTGGCGATCTCCTGGGCCGAGCTCATGTCGGTGTCGATGTGCTTGAGGCCGTAGTGCTTGGCCAGGTCTTCCCAGGTCCCTTTCCAGTTGGCCCAGTCGTCGGGCATGCCGACGCTGTTGACGGCGCCTTCGGCCTTGGCCGCGGCTTCGAGGGTCTTCAAGTCGGTATCAGCGGCCATGGCGGCAGTGCACAGGGCGATGGTCGAGCCTAACAGTGATGCTAGGAAAAGCTGTTTCATCCGAAGCTCCTTTGGGCGTGTTCAACGCTGCGTGTGTTTTACGTTATTGGTCTAGGTCAGCAATACCTGAGCCAATTTAAGCCGGCTGGATGACACTTTGATGTCGGTATCACTCCCGCAATGAGCTTTCGGGCGGCAGGCCAGGGCTGGCGAGATAAGCGTAGACCAAGGCTAAACAGCTGATATGAAAGGACTTGGCCAGCGAATTGCAGGCGTCTGGCGCGGCCGTTCGGCGGCTTTGTCATCTGTCAGTCATATGCATTGCCTAGGCTGGCGATGAAATATGAAGGCCCTTTTCAGGCGAGATTTGCCCTGAAATGGTGCTGGTCTAGTCCAGATAGGTAACGTTGATGCGCGAAGAGGCAGTCAAGGCGGTGACAGCCATTGGGCAGGTCCTGCAAGAACAGATCGACCACGGGCTGCTGGCGCCTGGCAGCAAGCTGCCGGCCGAGCGCAAGCTCAGCGAGTTGTTCGACACCACCCGGATCACCGTGCGCGAAGCCTTGTTGCAGTTGGAGGCCCAGGGGCAGATCTACCGCGAGGAGCGGCGCGGCTGGTTCGTCTCGCCGCCGCGCCTGGCCTATAACCTGATGCAGCGCAGCCATTTCCACGCGATGGTCAGCGCCCAGGGGCGGGTGCCGTCCACCGAGGTGCTTTCAGCGCGCCTGCAACCGGCTTCGGCGGCGGTCTGTGCCTGGTTGCAACTGCCGGCGTTGTCCAGCGTGATCCAGATCTGCCGGGCGCGGCGCATCGACGAGCGCCTGGTGCTGTATGTCGAGCATTACCTCAACCCGCAGTACTTTCCGGGGATCCTGCAATTCGATCTGAACCAGTCGATTACCGAGCTGTATGCGCGCCACTACGACCTGCATTACGGCCGGGTGCGCTTCGAGATCGTGCCGACCTCCCTGCCGATGGAGGCCGCGGCAGCGTTGAGGGTTTCGACGGGCAGCCCCGGGCTGCGGATCGCCCGGGTCAATTACGACCAGCACGAGCGGCTGATCGACTGCGATATCGAGTTCTGGCGCCACGACGCGATCCACGTCGGTGTCGACGTCATCTGACATCGCCTCTTCTGTAGGAGCGAGCTTGCTCGCGATAGGCCGCAGGCCGCCTTGCGGATTCACCACCGTAATCGCGAGCACGCTCGCTCCTACAGCGGCGGTGGGACGTCTTTTTCCGCGCCGCCGCCGGCGGTGATCACCTGCACGCTCATGCGCGGCGTGGCCAGGTCCATCCCGGCTTCGTCGAGATGACGCTTGAGGGACAGGTTGAAGGCCCGCGACACTTCCCATTGCTTGATTGGCGCGGTCTTGAAGCGGGCGCGCAGAATCGCGTTGCCGGACTCGAAGCTTTCCACCCCCTGGAACTCTAGCGGCGACCAGATATTGCGTCGTTGCAGCGGATCGCTGCGCATCTTCTGGCCGACATCGCGCATCAGCTTGATGGCGTCGTCGATGTCCATGTTGTACGGAATGGCCACCCGGAAGATCGCGTAGCCGAACTCCCGGGAGTAGTTCTTGATGCTCTTGATTTCGCTGAACGGAATGGTGTGCACGATGCCGTCGATGTCGCGCAGGCGCACGGTGCGGATAGTCAGGCCCTCGACGGTGCCCAGGTGGCCGCCGACGTCCACGTAGTCGTCGATGGCCAGGGAGTCTTCGATGATGATGAACAGGCCGGTGATCAGGTCCGCCACCAGCGACTGCGCGCCAAAACCGATGGCCAGGCCGATCACACCGGCACCGGCCAGCAGCGGCGTGACGTTCATGCCCATATTCGCCAGGGCGACGATCAGGCCAATGATGAAGATCGCCACGAACAGCACGTTACGGATCAGCGGCATCATGGTTTGCGCCCGGGCGTTGGCCAGGCCCTTGCGCGAGCGGGTCAGGGCGTGGTGCACCGCGGTGTCGCTGAGAATCCAGACCAGCCAGGCGAACAGCAGCGTGCCGCCGAGGCCGAACAGCTTGACGCTGATTTCATGGCCGTCGCCTTCGGTGAAGCGGATCAGCGACAGGCCCCAGACCCGCAGGCCGAGCTCGATGAACACCAGCCACACCAGCAGGTGGGCGAGGGTGTAGAAGAAGCTTTTCAGGCGCTCGGAATACAGGGCGTGGCGCTTGTGCCCGCGCTGCGGCTTGAGGGCGTGGCGGCGTACCAAGCCGTTGATCACCATGCACAACACCAGCAGCACGGTGCAGATCAGCGACTGGCGCAGGGCGGTGCTGGTGTCGCCGGCGGAGATGAAGGTGGCGAACAGCGAAATGCCGACCAGCACCAGCGCCGGCAGGTACCAGAAGGTGCCGATGATTTCGATGGTGTCGCTCAGGGCGCGGCGGGTCAGGCGTCGCGACAGCGGCTGGTTGCGGATCAGGTGGGCGATCGGCCGGCGAAAACGCAGGATGAACACCCCGGTGGACAAGGCCGCCATCACATTGGCGAAGGTGGCCGCGGTATGCGCCAGGTGGCTGCCGAGGCTGGCGATCAGCCGCGGGTCGCTCAAGGCTTCGCCGAAGGCGGCGAAACTGCCGATCAGCCACAGCGGGCGGAAGGCCTGGCGCCGCAGGATATACAGCGCGCGGTGGCGATTGGGACCATCCAGCACGGAAAAGGCAATCACGCAGATCGCCGAGAAACAGGTGCCGACCACCAGCGCATACGCCAGGACCATGGCCAGGTCCTTGCCCAGGGACGACGGCAGTTTGTAGGTCATGTACACGGTCATGATCAGCGCGATCAGCCAGGGCCCCAGTTTGCGCAGGGCAAAGCGCAGCAGGTCCCAGGTCTTGGGGTGTTGCGGCAATTCCTCGGTGAGGCCGAAACGCTCGCGCACGCGGTGGCTGAGCCAGATCAGCGCGGCGGCCAGCAGGCTCCAGACCATCAGGATCAGGGCGAAGGCGAAGATGATCGGCAGCCATTCGCTGGCTGGCAGCATCAGGGCCGACAGCTCGTCCTGGGCCTGGTCGAACTCGCTCGACCAGCGGGTGATCGGGCTGTCGGCGCCGGAGAACTGTTTTTCGAAGCTGGACAGGGTGCCGCCGATCAGGCCGAGCACGCCTTCTTCGGCAGGCGTCTGGGCTTTTTTCGAGGCGTCGCGGAGTTTTTTCAGGTCGTTCAGCAACTGGGTGCGTTGCTGGTCGTTTTCCAGGGACTTGATCACCTCGTCCAGCGATTGCCCCAAGGGTTGCTCGGCTTGTGGCTGGGCCTTGCCGGTATTGAGCAGCCCCGGCAAACCCACCGCCTGGGCCGATGACAGCGGCAGCAGTGTCAGAAGACAAAGAAACAGGCAATAGCGCAGAGCGGAAAGACGAGCGAACACTGGGCGGTCAACCTCGGAAAAAGCGGATCGACCGAGTGTACGAGGCAGCTAATGCCAATGCGAGCCTGGGCGACGCATTTATTCGGCGAGTTTGGCGAGGATTTTGTATACCACGGTACCGAGGATCAGCAGCATACCGATCCACATGCTGAATACACCGGCGTTCTTGTCGCGGAAGTTGAAGCCGATGGCCAGCAGGATCATCCCCGTGAGAATGGGAATGAGCATGGAGTGGAACGAAGACATCGAGATCATGGTGACAGCCTTGTCGGAGAGGATACGGAGCAGTTTAGGCGGCTTTGGCGCAGTTCGGGTTGATGCGTATCAGAAATGCTTCAGCGCCTGGGTGTTCTGTAGGAGCGAGCTTGTTCGCGATAGGCGCGACGCGAAGGTGCAGGACGACCACGTCATGCTTCATCGCGAGCAAGCTCGCTCCTACAAGGGGCATTACGGCAGGTCGCGACTGGCGTAGAACGCGCCCAGCACCTTCACCAGATGCGCCAGGTCGTGACTGCCACACAGTTCGCGGATCGAGTGCATGGCGAAGGTCGGCAGGCCGATATCCACGGTGCGTACGCCCAGGTGGCTGGCGGTGATCGGGCCAATGGTCGAGCCGCACCCCATGTCGCTGCGCACCACAAAGCTTTGCACCGGGACTTCCTCGGCCATGCACAGGTGGCGGAAGAAGCCGGCGGTTTCGCTGTTGGTGGCGTAGCGCTGGTTGCTGTTGACCTTGATCACCGGGCCGGCGTTGAGTTTCGGGCCATGGTTGGCATCGTGCTTGTCGGCGTAGTTGGGGTGCACACCGTGGGCGTTGTCGGCCGAAACCAGCAGCGACTTCTGGATCGTCCGCACGAACTCGTCGCCTTCGGGCAACAGGCGGCGCAGGGTCTGCTCGAGCATCGGGCCGTCGGCGCCGCAGGCCGAGCAGGAACCGACTTCTTCGTGGTCGTTGCACACCAGGACGCAGGTTTCCTCGGTGTCGGCGTTGAGCAAGGCTTGCAGGCCGGCGTAGCAGGACAGCAGGTTGTCCAGGCGCGCACCGGCGATGAAGTCGCCGTGCAGGCCGATGACCGCGGCGTTCTGGGTGTCGTAGAAGCTCAGCTCGTAATCGAGCACCACGTCGGCGTTCAGGCCGTGTTCGCGGGCCAGCTGGTCGGTCAGCACCGCGCGGAAGTCGACTCGCTCGTCGCCGGCGAACTGCGCGAGGATCGGCGGCAGTTCGGTCTGCGCATTGATGGCCCAGCCCTGGTTGGCTTCGCGGTTGAGGTGAATGGCCAGGTTGGGAATGATCGCGATAGGCGCCTTGAAGTCGATCAGCTGGCTTTCGACCTTGCCGTCGCGGCGGAAGGTGACGCGGCCGGCCAGCGACAGGTCGCGGTCGAACCAGGGCGCGAGCAAGGCTCCGCCGTAGACTTCCACGCCCAGTTGCCAGAAGCCCTGGCGTTGCAGCTCCGGCTGTGGCTTGACCCGCAGGCAGGGGCTGTCGGTGTGGGCGCCGACCATGCGGATACCGCCTTGCAGGGGCGAATGCCGGCCCAGCTTGAAGGCGACGATGGAGGAGTCATTACGGGTGACGTAGTAGCGGCCGTTGGCTTCGGTGGTCCACGGCTCGCGCTCGTCGAGACGCTGGTAGCCTGCCGCCTCCAGGCGTTGAACGAGGCTGGCGGTCGCATGGAAAGGGGTAGGGGAGGCCTTGAGGAAGTCGATCAGGCCCTGGTTCAACTCTTCGCGCATAAGTAACTCCAGACAGCAGTGGCGCGAGTTTACCGTATCGGCCACGGAATTGGCGGCGGCAAAGCGGCAGAAACCGGCAGGCCGGTTCCCGCGACGACCGGCATCAGAACGGCGCCGGGCACTCGAAGCGCAGGCGCTCGCCGCTCTGCGGATGAGTGAAGCTGAGCATGCTGGCGTGCAGGCACAGGCGCGGCCAGGCGGCCAGCGCTTGGGGATGGGCGTAGAGGCCGTCGCCCAGCAGCGGATGACCGATCGACAGCATGTGCACGCGCAGTTGGTGCGAACGCCCGGTGATCGGGGTCAGCTCGACGCGGCACCAGTCGCCGCAGCGCTCCAGCACGCGCCAGAAGGTCAGGGCGTGCTTGCCGAATTCGTGGTCCACCACGTGCCGCGGCTTGGTCGGCGGGTCGTAGCGCAGGGGCAGGTCGATGCTGCCGCTGTCCAGTTCCGGCTGGCCCCAGCACAACGCGGTGTAGGCCTTCTCGGTTTCCCGGTCGTGAAATTGGCGAGACAGCTCGCGGTGGGTGTCGGGGTCGCGGGCCAGCAGGATGATGCCGGAGGTTTCCCAGTCCAATCGATGGACGATCCGGGCTTCCGGGTAGCCGTTTTCCTGCAGGCGGGTAATCAGGCAATCCTTGTTGTCGTCGGCCCGGCCGGGCACGGAGAGCAGCAAGGTGGGTTTGTCCACCACCAGAACAGCAGCGTCCTGGTGAATGATGCGGATATTCGACAGCGGCATTAAAACAGCCTCGTAACAAACGCCAACGGCGGCTCGATCAACCCGGCCCCTGTAGGAGCGAGCTTGCTCGCGATGCGAACACCCGGTGTAGAGGGTGATGCGATCGCGAGCAAGCTCGCTCCTACAGACGAATCCGAGGGATCGAGCCGCCGTGGCTCCCGCTTGATCGATCAGCGATCAGGCAGGGTGATATTGAGTTCCAGGATCGAGCAACTGCCCTGGTTTTCCAGAGCGACGTGCACGTCGTCGGACCCGATATTGACGTACTTGCGGATGACCTCCACCAGTTCCTTCTGCAAGGCTGGCAGGTAGTCGGGGGTACTGCGTTGGCCGCGTTCATGCGCCACGATGATCTGTAGACGCTCTTTCGCTACCGACGCGGTGCTTACTTTTTTGTTGGCACGAAAGAAGTCAAAAAGATTCATTACCTACCTCCAAACAGGCGCTCGAAGAATCCCTTCTTCTCAACATCAAGGAACCGGTGTTCCACGGTTTTGCCCAACAGGCGATCGACAGCATCGCTGTACGCCTGGCCGGCATCGCTCTGGTCATCGAGGATCACCGGAACGCCTTGGTTGGAAGCCTTGAGTACTGCCTGGGATTCTGGAATCACGCCCAGCAGCGTTACGGCAAGAATCTCTTTGACGTCTTCGACGCCAAGCATTTCGCCGTTGCTGACGCGCGAAGGGTTGTAGCGGGTCAGCAGCAGGTGTTCCTTGATTGGGTCTTCGCCGTTCTCGGCGCGCTTGGACTTGCTGGCCAGCAGGCCGAGCATGCGGTCGGAGTCACGGACCGAGGACACTTCCGGGTTGGTCACGACAATCGCTTCGTCGGCGAAGTACATCGCCAGGTGCGCGCCTTTCTCGATACCGGCCGGGGAGTCGCAGACCACGAATTCGAAGGTCTCCTTGAGCTCCATCAGCACTTTTTCCACGCCTTCCTGGGTCAGCGCGTCTTTGTCGCGGGTCTGACTGGCGGCCAGGACGTAGAGGTTTTCCAGGCGCTTGTCCTTGATCAGGGCTTGCTGCAGGTTGGCTTCGCCGTTGACCACATTGACGAAGTCGTACACCACGCGGCGTTCGCAACCCATGATCAGGTCGAGGTTACGCAAGCCGACGTCGAAGTCGACGATGACTGTTTTATGGCCGCGCAGAGCGAGGCCGGTACCGATAGCGGCGCTGGTGGTGGTCTTACCCACACCACCCTTGCCGGATGTAACCACGAGAATCTTGGCCAAGGTGTTTCACCCCTAAGGAAAAAGGACTTGGAGCCCCTGAAAAACATCTCTTGAAAACTACTGCAGTCGGACAGCCTTGGCTGGAGGTCGGCCAGCATTGCTGATGACCTGCTCCTACTTCGTTTGAGCCGTTTTCGCTACGTTTTAGAGATGCTTGGAAAATGCGGCAGTATCCGTTAAAGACGTGTGATGTTCAACACATCACCCGACAGGCTGACCTGGACTCCGGCACCCCACAACGGATCGCGCCGCAGGTCCTCGGAAACCTTGTATTGGCCGGCGATGGACAGCAGTTCAGCGCTCAGTTGCTGGCAGAAAATCCGTGCCTTGGTATCACCCTTGACCCCGGCCAGCGCCCGGCCGCGCATCGGGCCGTATACATGGATGTTGCCATCGGCGAGAAGTTCCGCGCCCGGGCTGACCGAGGAGGTCACTACCAGATCGCCACCCTGGGCATAGATCTGCTGCCCGCCACGTACTGGCGAAGTGATAATCCGGGTCGGCTTGATCGTCGGCTCAGGCGGCTTTTCCGGTTTTTTCCGGGCTTCGTTTTCCTGTGGTTCGAGCGGCCGTTCGCGGGCGCCGGAGGGCGGCAGCACCGGCAGATCGACGGCGATGGCGGCGGCGATGTCTTCGATGCGGCTGGCGCGGATCGCCAGGGTACGCAGACCATGGTGACGACAGACGCGCATCAGGCCCGGCAGGTCGACCGCGCCTTCGCTGGCCGGGAGTTTGTCCAGCGCCAGCACCAGAGGGGCGTTGCTGAAGAAATTCGGGGCTTGCGCGACCTTCGCCGCCAACTGGCGATCAAGGCCTTCGAGGTCGTTACGGGCCAGTTCCAGCACGGTGATGGCCAGCATGCTGCCCTTCAACTGGAACACAGGATCCAGGTCTTGCGATTCGGTTTGGCTCATGGTCGGCATAAAGCGGCTTGTCACTAAAAGTGCCGAGACTTATAACGAGAACGCCCGCGGGCCGCAAGCCGGGGCGAACCGATGTAGAATGCGCGACCCTGTTGTCTGTCCGGAATCTGTAATGGATCGCCCGCGTTTTCGAGCTGCATTTCTTTCTCCCCGTTTCTGGCCGCTGTGGCTGGGCCTGGGCCTGTTATGGCTGGTGGTCCAGCTGCCTTATCCGCTGCTGCTGTGGATCGGCCGTGCCCTGGGCGCGCTGATGTACCGAGTGGCCGGCGAGCGGCGGCGGATTGCCAAACGCAACCTGGAGCTGTGTTTCCCCGAGAAGTCCGCGGCCGAGCGCAAGCGCCTGCTCAAGGAAAACTTCGCTTCCACCGGCATTGCCTTTTTCGAAATGGCCATGAGCTGGTGGTGGTCCAAACCGCGCCTGGCGCGCCTGGCCCATGTCGAAGGCCTGGAGCATCTCAAGCAGGCGCAGCTGGACGGCAAGGGCGTGATCCTCATGGCCCTGCACTTCACTACCCTGGAAATCGGTGCGGCATTGCTGGGCCAGCAGCACACCATCGACGGCATGTACCGCGAGCACAAGAACCCGTTGTTCGATTTCATCCAGCGCCGCGGACGCGAGCGGCATAATCTGGATTCCCTGGCGGTGGAGCGCGAGGATGTGCGCGGCATGCTCAAGCTGCTGCGCGCCGGACGCGCCATCTGGTACGCACCGGACCAGGACTACGGCGCCAAGCAAAGCGTGTTCGTGCCGTTGTTTGGCATCCAGGCGGCGACGGTCACCGCCACCAGCAAGTTCGCCCGGCTGGGCAAGGCCCTGGTGGTACCGTTCACCCAGGAGCGGCTGGCCGACGGCAGCGGTTATCGCCTGGTGATTCACCCGCCGCTGAGCGACTTCCCGGGCGAGACCGAAGAGGCCGATTGCCTGCGCATCAACCAGTGGATCGAAGGCGTGCTGCGCGAATGCCCGGAGCAGTACCTGTGGGCGCACCGGCGCTTCAAGAGCCGGCCGCCGGGCGAGCCGAAGCTGTACAAGAAGCGCGGTTGACGTTACTGCGCCAGATTCAAACCCTTTAAACAGCGCCATGGAGTGTTGCGATGAGCCCAGCGGAACCGGTCACAGGATTGATTCTTTCCGGCGGCGGGGCTCGTGCGGCATACCAGGTGGGCGTGCTGGCGGCGATTGCCGAGCTGTTGCCGGCGGGTGCGAGCAATCCGTTCCCCGTGATAGTCGGGACCTCGGCCGGGGCGATCAATGCGGTCAGCCTGGCCAGCGGCGCGTTGGATTTCACCGCCGCCATCGAGCGCCTCACCGCATTCTGGCAGGGCTTTCGCAGCCATCAGGTGATCCGCAGCGATTGGCCCGGAGTGATCCGCCAGGCCAGTCGGTTCGTCGGCCACAGCCTGTTGGGCCTGGGCGCGCAGGTGCCGGTGGCGCTGCTCAACAGCTCACCGCTGCGGCATTTGTTGAACGAAAAACTGCAGCTGTCCGGTATTCGCCAGTCGATTGCCCAGAAGCACCTGAAAGCGGTGGCGGTCACGGCCTTCGGTTATGAGTCGGGCCAGGCGGTGACCTTCTATCAGGGCGGCGGCACCATCGATGCCTGGCTGCGCCATCGGCGTATCGGCCTGCCGACCGAACTCACGGTCGAACACTTGCTGGCCAGCTCGGCGATTCCGTTGTTGTTCGCTCCGGTGAAAATCGACCAGCAGTTTTTCGGCGACGGCGCGGTACGGCAGTCGGCGCCCATCAGCCCTGCCTTGCACCTGGGGGCCAGCCGGGTGCTGGTGGTCGGGGTCAGCGGCAACCCCCGGGGCGTCGATCCCCAGGCGCCGCTGCAACGCACCTACACCGGGCAGCAGCCGACGCTGGCGCAGATCGGCGGGCACATGCTCAACAGTACTTTCATCGACAGCCTGGAGAGCGACATCGAGCTCTTGCAGCGCCTGAACCAGTTCAGCCACCTGCTGCCGCCGGACACGCCGGTGCGGACCCTGGGCGTGGCCCCGGTGGAGGTGTTGGTGATCGCGCCCAGCCAGCCGATCGATGAAATCGCTGCTCGCCATCGGCATGAGTTGCCGGCGGCATTGCGCCTGTTTCTGCGCGGGCCGGGGGCGACCAAGACCAGCGGCGCCGGGGTCCTGAGTTACCTGTTGTTCGAGGCGGGGTATTGCAGCGAATTGATCGAGTTGGGGCGCAGCGATGCCTTGGCCAAGCGCGACGAGTTGTGTCGGTTCCTGGGGCTGACGGCTGCGAGCGTCTGAAAGAGCATCGCGAGCAAGCTTGCTCCTACAGGGAATGCAGCATCCGTGTAGGAGCGAGCTTGCTCGCGATAGGGTTTCTGAAGAGAAAGACTCAGGCTGTCAGCTTGTCATCGCGAAAATCCCGCAGCGCCTGTTCGATCTCGTCCCGCGTGTTCATCACGAATGGCCCGTATTGCACGATCGGCTCGCCCAGCGGCTTGCCGGCGATCAACAACACGCGGGCCCCGGCCGCGCTGCTCAGCTGGATCTCGCCCTGGTCGGAGAGGCGCACCAGCTTGCTGCTGGCGACCGGCTGCGGATGCCCGGGCAGGTCGACCTGGCCTTCATAGACATACAGCAGCGCCCGGTGCCCCTCGGGCAGGCGCGGGCTGATGCTGCTGCCCGCCGGCAGGCGCAGGTCGAAATAGTGGGGCTCGGTGTGCGGCCGCTCGACAGCGCCCATTTGCTGCTGTTGGCCGTCGTCGAAGCGGCCGGCGATCACCACCACGTCCACGCCATTGGCGGTGGTCAGGCGCGGGATGTCCTGCGGTTGGATGTCCCGGTAGCCGGCCTTGTCGAGCTTGTGCTTGCCCGGCAGGTTCAACCAGAGCTGGAAGCCGCGCATCACGCCTTCTTCCTGCTCCGGCATTTCGCTGTGGATGATGCCCTTGGCGGCGGTCATCCACTGCACGCCCCCGCCTTCCAGCAGGCCGACGTTGCCCAGATGGTCTTCATGGCGCATACGCCCTTCGAGCATGTAGGTGACGGTTTCGAAACCGCGATGGGGGTGGGGCGGGAAGCCGGCGATGTAGTCGTGGGGGTTTTCCGAGCCGAATTCGTCGAGCATCAGGAACGGGTCGAAACGCTCGACGCCCTGGCCACCGAAGACCCGGGTCAGTCTGACGCCGGCGCCGTCCGAGGCGGGCTGGCCGGTATGGACGCTGAGTACTTTGCGAAACTGAGTCATCGAGGCAACTCCTGATCAGGTTGGAATGAGCGCCATGCTATGCCAGTCAGGTTGATCGATGGTTGCGAATATCGAGGGGTTGTTATCGGTTTATTCGATGAAAGCCGTTCCCGTGGCCAGCACGGGAACGGCTTTCAACGCATCAGAAATGGTACTTGAGCAGCAGGCTGGCGGTGTTCTGGTCGGTGTCGAAGTATGGGGTGTCCTTGACCCCGTACTTGTTCTTCCAATAGTCGTATTCGATACCGACATACAACTGCTTGGCGCCCAGGTTCAATGCCTTGCCCAGGTCGTACTTGATCTGCGGGTTGATGTGCAGGTTGGCGTGGTATTCGCCCTTGGCGTTCTTGTCGTTGTCCACCACCCAGTCGATGAAACCGTCGATCAGGATGTCCGACTTGCCCACGGGAATGGTGTAGGCCCAGACCGGGGTGATCTGCCAGACGTTGTCGCCGGCGCGGCTGCCTTCGGTCTGACGGTTGTAGAAGTTCAACTGGAAGTAGTCGAAACCGGGGATCGCCAGGTCGAAACCCGGGCCGATCAGGTAGGACTCGTTATCGCCTTCGCCGAACTCGTAAGTCATGGCCAGCAATACATCCTTGATCGGGCCGAACTCCAACTTCTGATCGAAGATCTTGCCGAAGGAAAGACGCGGGCTGATTTCGCCGTAGTAAGTGTCGGGGCCGATATTGCCGTCTTTTTTACCGTTGTAGAAGATGCGGTCGACAAACACGAAGTTGTCGCCGTACTTCCAGGCATCGGCATGTTCGAAAGTAACGGTTTGTTGAATCTCCGGATTGATCGCGAAGTCTTTGCCGTATAGGTAGGTCAGGCTGTTGTTCTGCCATAGCAGCAGGTCGCCGGCGGTGGCCTGGGCCCCAGCCAGCAAGGTCGCGGCAAGCATCAGGCCTTTACAGATGCGGTTCATTCGGTTGCTCCCAAAAGTAAGTGGTTCTACGTTTTTTAAACATCGGCGCTCTGGTGTGGCGCCTTTTTTGGCTGCTGGAAAAGTTATCCATTCGGTCAGCTTCTTTGCTGTTGGCAAGATCTGAGCCAAGGCGAAAAAAAGCGAAAAGACTCCCGCTCGGCTGTACGGGACAGTCGAGGGAGAGTCGATTTCTGCGTCATTTCGCTGCGCCGTGATACTGCCCAGGGCCGGGATAAGTTGGCTCTCAGGTCAGTTTTTTCATCCGGGCTTTTTTTTTCGCCGGATGCGGGCGGCCGCGGAGAATACTGACTCCCGCGACCTTGCTCAAGTGCTCTGCAATAGCGCACTTGCGACAACTGTGGGGCACGCTGGCCGGCCATCCTAGAAATGCACCTTCACCAGCAGGCTGGCGGTGTTCTGGTTGGTGTCCAGGCTCGCGCTGTGGGGGACGCCGTACTTGTCTTTCCAGTAGCTGTATTCGAGGCCGACGTACAGTTGCTTCTCGCCCAGCTTCAGCGCTTTGCCCAGGTCGTATTTGATCTGTGGGTTGAGGTGCAGGTTGGCGTGGTAGGTGCCGCGCTCGTTGCGATCGTTGTCCACGACCCAGTCCAGGTAACCGTCGATCAACAGGTTCGAGCGCCCGAGCGGGATGCTGTAGGACCAGCTCGGGGTAACCTGCCAGACGCCGTCGCCGGGGCGCGGGCCTTCGGTCTGGCGGCGGTAGAGGTTCAGGGTGAAGTAGTTGAAGCCGGGAACGGCGAGGTCGAAGCCGGGGCCGATCAGGTAGGTCTCGCTGTCGCCTTCGCCGTATTCGTAGGTCATGGCCAGCAGCACATCCTTGACCGGGCCGAAGGCCAGCGAGCGATCGAAGATCTTGCCGAACGACAGCCTGGGGCTGAACTCGCCGTAGAAGGCGTGGGGGCCTTTGTTACGGTCTTCCTTGCCGTTGTAGAAGATCTTGTCGATGAACAGGAAGGTGTCGCCGTATTTCCATTTATCGGCGTGCTCGAACGTCACCGTCTGCTGGATCGACGGGTTGATGGCAAAGTTCTTGCCGTATAGATACGTCAGGCTGTTGGTCTGCCACAGCAGCAGGTCGCCGGCCATGGCCTGGGTCGTTGCCAGCAGTCCGCCGCCGAGCAGCAGGCGTGGGTGTACATGTCTCATCGTGTTGCTCCCTGTTTGTTTTTATTTTCAAGGCGCAGGCAGCCGCCGACCGCGGCCCGGGGTGTGTCGGGCCTGTCTGTCGTACGGGTAGTTCGGGTGTCGACGGTCAAGCAGGGGCGACCGCCAGGCCGCCCCGTTCGGGCCTCAGTGCGGGTGGGCGGGGCAGGCGTTGGCGGCGGCCCGCTCGGTGCCGCCGAGGATGTTGAACAGCAGGTTCAGGGCCAGTGCGCTGAGGGTCGCCATGGCGATGCCGCTATGGGTGATCGGGCTCATCCACAGTGGCAGGTGGGCGAAGAACTCCGGACGAACCACGGGAATCAGGCCCATGCCGATGCTCACCGCCACCAGCAGTTGATTGCGTCGGTCGGCGATGTCGGCTTCCTGGAGGATCTTGATCCCGGTCGCGGCCACCATGCCGAACATGGCGATGGCCGCGCCGCCCAGCACCGCGGGAGGAATCGAGGCCACCAGGAAGGCCGCCTTGGGCAGCAGGCTGAGGATGATCAGCAGGCCGCCGGCGACCAGGGTCACCGAGCGGCAACGCACACCGGTCATCTGCACCAGGCCGATGTTCTGGGCGAACGAGGAGTGGGTGAAGGTGTTGAGGAAACCGGCGAAGAACGAGGCGCCGGCATCGCACAGCAGGCCGCGGCGGAGCATGCGCGGGGTGACTTCCTGGCCAGTGATTTTCCCCAGCGCGAGGAACATGCCGGTGGATTCGACGAAGATGATCACCACCACCAGGCACATGGAAAGGATCGGCGCCAGATGAAACTGCGGCATGCCGAAGTGCAGCGGGGTGACGACTTGCAACCAGGGCGCCTGGGCCATGCCGCTGAGGTCGACCATGCCGATCAGGCCGCAGAGCACGTAGCCCAGGCCCATGCCGATCAGTACGGAAATGTTCACCCAGAAACCGCGCATGAAACGGTGCACCAGCAGGATGGTGCCCAGTACCAGCGCGGCGATGGCCAGGTAGATGGGGGAGCCGAATTCGGCATTGTGGCTGCCGCCGCCGGCCCAGTTGACCGCGACCGGGAACAGCGACAGGCCGATGGAGGTGATGACGGTGCCGGTGACCAGCGGCGGGAAGAAACGCACCACCTTGGACATGAAGGGCGCGATCAGCATGCCGAAGAAACCGGCGGCGATGGTCGCGCCGAAAATGCCTTGCAGGCCGATGCCAGGCATGCCGGCCATGGCCACCATGCTGCCCACCGCGGCAAAGCTGGCGCCCATCATGACTGGCATGCGGATACCCATGGGGCCGATACCGAGGGACTGCACAATGGTGGCAATGCCGGCGACCAGCAGGTCGGCATTGATCAGGAAGGCGATTTCTTCACGACTCAGACCCGCGGCCTGTCCAATGATCAGCGGCACCGCGATGGCGCCTCCGTACATCAGCAGGACATGCTGCAAACCGACCAGGATCAGTTGCAAAAGGGGCAGTCGCTGGATGGCGGGTGCGTCGGGGATGCGCGGTTCGGTTAACACGGACATGCAACACCTCGGATCTTTTTTATTCTTGTGATTTGAAAGCTGTGTGGTTGCGAACAGCTTTTTTACAGCAGGCCAAACGTGTTGCGGTTGATCGCGAGCACGCTCGCTCCTACAGGTATTGCATGAGCTGTAGGAGCGAGGCTTGCCCGCGATAGCGGTCGTCAGGCACCGCAGTACTAGTTAGTACTCGCCCCCTGGTTGATCCAGGCGCCGATCAGGTCGCGTTCCTGCTGAGTCATCTGGGTGATGTTGCCCAGCGGCATGATCTGGCTGGCGACTGCCTGGGCCTGGATCCGCGGGGCCTGGAGCTTGATCTGCTCCGGTGTGTCGAACATCACGCCGGCTGGCGCGGCACTGAACAGCGGGCTGGTGGGCTTGGCCGAATGACAGACCGCGCAGCGTTCCTGGATCACGCTATGCACCTTGTCGAAGGCCGGGCCTGCGTTCGACGCTTGCGCCGGTGCGGGTGCCGCGGGGGCCTCGACCGGAGCTTGCGCGGCCGCGGGCTTGGCACCGCCGCCGAGGGCGGTTTCCGGCAGCGGCTGGTACTCGATCTTCGCCGGCGCCTTGGCCACTTCCGGGCCGTTGGCCATTTGCGCGGGGCCGGTGACGTACGCCAGGCAGATCATGCCCAGCGCGGCGACGGGCAGGGTCCAGGCGAATTTGTGGCTGTCGTGGCGGGTGTTGAAGTAGTGGCGCACCAGCACCGCCAGCACCGCGATCCCGGCCAGGATCAGCCAGTTGTACTGGCTGCCGTAGGTGCTCGGGAAGTGGTTGCTGATCATGATGAACAGCACCGGCAGGGTGAAGTAGTTGTTGTGGCGCGAACGCAGCAGGCCCTTGGCCGGCAGGGTCGGGTCCGGCGTGCGGTTTTCCGCGATGGCGGCGACCAGCGCGCGCTGGGCCGGCATGATGATACGGAACACGTTGCCGACCATGATGGTGCCGATGATCGCACCCACATGCAGGTAGGCTCCGCGACCGCTGAACACCTTGCTGAAGCCATAAGCTGCGGCGATCAACAGCACGAACAGGATGAAACCGAGCAGGGCGGGTTTCTTGCCCAGGGGCGAGTCGCAGAGGAAGTCGTAGACGAACCAGCCGGCGATCAGCGCGCCGATGCCGATGGCCACGGCTTCAGGGCCGGTGAGGCCGCTGCCGGGGGCAACCAGGTACAGCATCGGGTTGTAATAGAACACCAGGCACAGCAGGGCAATCCCCGACATCCAGGTGAAGTAGGCTTCCCACTTGAACCAGTGCAGGTTCTCCGGCATGGACGGCGGGGCCAGCTTGTATTTTTCCAGGTGGTAGATACCGCCACCGTGGATCGCCCAGAGGTCGCCCGACAGGCCGTCCTTGGGGTTGACGCGATTAAGGTTGTTTTCCAGCCAGACGAAGTAGAACGACGCGCCGATCCAGGCCACGCCCGTGATCATGTGAACCCAACGCACGCTCAGGTTGAGCCATTCCAACAGATGTGCTTCCACAGTCTTTACCTCTCGCCTGTCACCCTTGTCGTCGGGTGATCAGACCTTCTCTTATTGGTGGGGGGCGAGGATCAAACGCTCATCCTCTTCAAAGAAATGCTCATCGCAGTTATTGCCTGTGCCACTGCGATCAACCACCAGGAAGTCATCCCGCTTTTCGATCGTCAGCACCGGGTGGTGCCAGACGCCGCGATGGTAATTGATGCCCTGCCTGCCATTACTGACAAAGGCGCGGACCAAGCCTGATACAGGTGCATCGCCAAGTGGCGCGACCACGATCAGAAAGGGGTTGCCGAGCAGCGGAATGAAAGCCTGGCTGCCCAGCGGATGGCGCTCCAGCATGCGGACGGTCAAGGGCATGTCCAGCGCGTCGGCGCGGAAGATGCTGATGATCGCCTTATCGTCCGGCGTGGCGGTTTCCACGGTAGCCAGACGATGGAAGCGCATGGTCGAACCGTTGTTGATCATGAAGTGATCGCTGCCGTCGGTTTCGATCACGTCACCGAAGGGGGCGAAGGCTTCTTTGGTCAGCGGTTCAATCATCAATGTGCGCATGCTGTTCTTCTTGATCTGTGAATTCGTAGTTGTCGTATCGTGCCGCCTTGTAGGAGCGAACTTGCTCGCGATGCGCTTGCCGGTGTTCACCTACGCCCGGTCGGACGCCATCGCGAGCAAGCTCGCTCCTACAGGTTCGGCATTATTTTGCGACCTTGCCCAGGATCCGCAGGCGGCTGACGCCACCGTCCGGGAACACGTTCAGGCGGATATGGGTGATCGGGCCCAGGGCCTTGATCTGCTCGGCGAAGGTGTGTTCGGCGTGCATTTCCAGCTTCTGGCTCGGCAGCAGTTCGCGCCAGAACAGCGACTGGGTTTCGATCTGGCTGTCGGTACCGCCCTTGACGAAGGCGCCCTGGATCGAGCAGCTGTCCGGGTAGTTGCCCTTGAAGTGCAGGGTATCGACGACGATTTTCTCGATCTCGCCCGGATGGCCCAAGGCGACGATCACCCAGTCGTTGCCTGGGGTACGACGACGCGCGGTTTCCCAGCCGTCGCCCATGTTGATGCCGCGACCCGGGTTGAG
The DNA here is from genome assembly GCF_001921865.1 of Pseudomonas chlororaphis. Classification (GTDB taxonomy): domain Bacteria; phylum Pseudomonadota; class Gammaproteobacteria; order Pseudomonadales; family Pseudomonadaceae; genus Aquipseudomonas; species Aquipseudomonas chlororaphis_D. Next base: position 247,552 of record NZ_MSCT01000019.1, on the reverse strand, counting down.
GATGTTGCTCATGCGGCCGAAGTGTTCGTCGGAGCAGGCGAGGGCGCGACCGCCGTTGAGCGCGGCGGCCAGGTCGACCTGTTCGTTGTCGCCGACCGCCGACCAGTCGCGGTACGGAATGCCATACACGCGCAGGCGGGCCACGCCGCCATCAGGGTAGATGTTGAAGCGCAGGTGGCTGAACGCCTGGTCGTTGCTGATCTCGTGGTAGTGGTGGCTGTTGCCTTGCAGCTCGACGGCCGACAGCACTTCCACCCACTGGGTGTTTTCGTTCGGTTCGCCTTCGGCCAGGAAGCAGGCTTCCAGGGACGCCGACGGCGGGAAGTTGCCGGTGAAGAATGAGGTGTCGATGTCCACGCCCTTGATCTGGCCGGGCACGCCCAGGCGGATCACTGCGCTGTCGTAGCCTTCGAAGCGCTTGCGGCGCGACTCCCAGCCGTCCATCCACTTGCCGTTGTCATCGAAAACGCCCTCCTTCCATACGGCCGGGGTCGGCTGGAACAGACGGTTGGCGTCAGCGAACCAGTCATCGGTCACCGAGAGGATCTTGGTGCCCAGGCGGGCGTCGGCCAGGTTGACGAACTTCTCGAAAGGTACGGCGTAAGCTTTCATTCTTCTTGTCTGCCTTGAGTTGAGTGGCTTGGGATGCTCGCCAGGCCCTGGGCGTCATGAGCGCTCGGGCCAGGTCTGCTTAAAGAGTCAGTAATCGGAACAGGGCAATCTTGTTGATCTCTGCCAGCGCGCAGCGGAACTCGGTGTCTACCGAGTTGTGGATGCGCGTTTCGAACGCGGCAAGTATCTGATGCCGGTTGCTGCCTTTTACCGCCATGATGAAGGGAAACTTGAACTTGGCCTTGTAGGCGTCGTTCAGCTCGGTGAAGCGCTGGAACTCTTCGGCCGTGCATTGGTGAATACCGGCGCCGGACTGTTCTTCAGTACTGGCTGCGGTCAGTTGTCCCTGGACGGCGGCTTTGCCGGCCAGGTCCGGGTGAGCGTTGATCAGGGCCAGTTGGCTTTGCTGATCGGCGCTCAACAGGATGTCGCTCATGCGCTGGTGCAGGGTTTCGATCTCGTCGATCGAGGCATCCTGGCCCAGGTCGAAGGTCTTCTCGGCGACCCACGGCGAATGTTCGTAGATGTCGGCGAAGGCGTTGACGAAGGCGTCGCGGCCCAGGGTCGAGGGTTTCAGGCTCTGGAAAGTGCTCATTGCGAAACCCCCGGGAATGGGTGGGTCTGCTGCCAGTGGCGGGCGATGTCCACGCGGCGGGCGAACCAGACCTGCTCGTGGCCTTTGGCGTATTCGATAAACCGCTTGAGGGCGGCCAGGCGTGCCGGACGGCCGATCAGGCGGCAGTGCAGGCCGATGGACAGCATCTTCGGCGCGCCCTCGGCGCCTTCGGCGTAGAGCACGTCGAACGCGTCCTTGAGGTACTGGTAGAAGTCGTCGCCCTGGTTGAAGCCCTGGACCTGGGTGAAACGCATGTCGTTGGTGTCCAGGGTGTAGGGAATCACCAGGTGCGCCTTGCCGGTCGGGTTGTTGGCTTCCCAATAGGGCAGGTCGTCGTCGTAGGTGTCGCAGTCGTAGAGGAAACCGCCTTCTTCCATCACCAGGCGCCGGGTGTTCGGGCCGGTGCGGCCGGTGTACCAGCCCAGGGGGCGCTCGCCGGCGATTTCGGTGAGGATGCGGATCGCTTCGAGCATGTGCTCGCGTTCCTGGGCTTCGTCCATGTACTGGTAGTCGATCCAGCGGTAGCCGTGGCTGCAGATTTCGTGTCCGGCGGCGACCATGGCGCGGATCACGTCCGGATGGCGCTGGGCGGCCATGGCGACGGCGAAGACGGTCAGCGGAATGTCGAATTCCTTGAACAGCTTGAGGATCCGCCAGACGCCGGCACGGCTGCCATATTCGTACAGCGATTCCATGCTCATGTTGCGTTCGCCCTGCAGGGGCTGGGCGGCGACCATTTCCGAGAGGAAGGCTTCGGATTCCTTGTCCCCGTGGAGGATGTTGCGCTCGCCGCCTTCTTCGTAGTTGAGCACGAACGACAAGGCGATGCGGGCATTGCCCGGCCAGTGAGGATGAGGAGGGGTGGAGCCGTAACCGATCAGGTCGCGTGGGTAGTCAGCGCTCACTGCAGTCTTCCTTCTTGTTCGTGATAACGGTGGCGTGGCGGGGCCTGGGGGGAGAAGGACAGGCTGGCGTCACTGCGATGGGCTGATTGTATACAACTTTTATTGCGCTTTGTAAGCCCGTTTTTTTGCATTTTTCATCAACGGTGCTCATCCCTGGGTGTTGCAAGAAACCTGCCTGATTGGTCAGCTAATGGATGAAAAGTCTTCTGCCCTCATGGGTTGACCGCCGATCGACGGAATACGGCGGCTTGGGCGAAGTCGTGAGAAATGGGTGATTTTTATTGTGTACAATTTTTTTGAAAAGTGTCTTAATAAATTCCTCGCCGCATCCTTTCGTGCTCTGGAACGGTGCGGTCTCCTTATCAACTGACTTCAGGAGGCGCGAGGCCTGGCTGCGCAAGCGCGTACGGGCACGCAGAATCAATGGGACGTTTGACCACACACGTTTTGGATGCCGCACATGGCTGCCCCGGCAGCGCCATCAAGGTCGAGTTGTACCGGGTCGAAGGAGCGCAACTGGAACTCGTTGCCAGCACCCTGACCAATAGCGATGGCCGTTGTGATGCGCCACTGCTGCAGGGCGACGATTACCGCAGCGGGGTGTACCAGCTGCAATTCCACGCCGGCGATTACTACCGCGCTCGCGGCGTACAGCTGCCCGAGCCTGCGTTTCTCGATGTGGTGGTGCTGCGTTTCGGCATCTCGGCCGAGCAGGAGCATTACCACGTGCCGTTACTGATTTCGCCCTACAGTTATTCGACCTATAGAGGAAGCTAGGACTTTCCCCCCACGAAGCCTGCGCAAATAGCTTCTTTGGTCTTTCGCCCGCTCACACTGCGGGCTTTTTTTCGTCTCGCAAAAAGGTGGTGTTTGCAAGGGTGCTATGCGAGCCGGCTCGCTCCTACAGGGAAGCCGCGGCAACCTGTAGGAGCGAGCTAGCTCGTGATGCGTTCAGCGGCTCAGCAGCGACGCCGCTCCCGCGCCGCTGAACAGCCCGGCGCTGATCCGGTTGAACCAGCTCTGGCCCTTGCCGCTGCGCAGGTAGCGCGCCGCGCCGTGGGCGCCGAGGCCGTAGGCCAGCTTGCACAGCAGGTCGAGCACGGTCCAGGTGGCGATCATGATCAGCAATTGCGGCAGGAACGGCTGTTCGGCGCTGAGGAACTGCGGCAGAAACGCGGCAAAGAACAGAATGTCTTTCGGGTTGCTCGCGCCCAGCACGAAGGCACGCCCGAACAGGGCGCGAAAGCGCGGTTTCGGTGCGGCCTCGGGCACTTCGGCGCCGTGGGAGGGCTGGCGGGATTGCTGCCAGCTCTGCCAGGCCAGGTAGAACAGGTACAGCGCACCGACGATTTTCAAGGCGCTGAACAGCTGTTCCGATGCCAGCAGCAGGGCGCCCAGGCCCAGGGCCGAGGCACTCAGCAGGCAGATCGAGGCAAACACGCCGCCGAGAAACGCCGGATACGACCTGCGCAAACCGTAATTCAGGCTGTTGCTGATCATCAGCAGGGACAGCGGCCCGGGAATCAGGATCACCACCAGTGCCGCGCCGCTGAACAGCAGCCAGGTTTCCACGCTCATTGCCTTTCTCCTTATGTGCAAAAGCCTCACCCGACGGGGTGAGGCCGTTTGAAACCGATGTGCCTACAAGAAAACGAACTTGGCGATAAAGATCGCGCACAGCACCCACAGGCTGATGGAGATTTCCTTGTACTTGCCCGTCCCGGCCTTCAGGGCCACGTAGGTGATGAAGCCCAGGGCGATACCGTCGGCGACCGAAAAGGTCAGCGGCATCATGATCGCCGTGACGATCGCCGGAATACTGTCGGTGGCCTCGTCCCATTCGATGTGGGCCATGCCGCCCATCATCAGCATCGCCACATAGATCAGCGCCCCGGCGGTGGCATAAGCGGGGATCATGCCAGCCAGCGGAGCGAAGAACATGGCCGCGATAAATAGCACACCTACGGTCACGGCGGTAAGACCAGTCCGACCACCTGCGGCAACGCCCGCGGCACTTTCCACATAGCTGGTGACGGGCGGCACGCCCACCACGGCGCCGAATACGCTGGAGGCGCTGTCGGCCTTCAGGGCGCGGGAAAGGTTCTCGATCTTGCCCTCGGGGTTGACCAGGCCGGCGCGCTGGGCCACGCCCATCAAGGTGCCGGCGGTGTCGAACATGTGCACGAAGAGGAAGGCCAGCACCACACTGATCATGCTGACGTTGAACACCCCGGCCACGTCCATGGCCATCCAGGTTGGCGCCAGGCTCGGCGGGGCCGACATGATGCCCTCGTAGTGCACCAGGCCCAGGCCCCAGCCGGCCAGCGTCACGGTAATGATGCTGATAAGGATCGCGCCGAAGACCTTGTGGTAGCTGAGCACGGCGATCATCAGGAAGCAGACGGCCGCCAGCAGCGGGCCGGGTTCGCGCAGGGAACCGAGCTTGATCAGGGTGGCCGGGCTATCGACCACGATGCCTGCGGTTTTCAGGCCGATCAGCCCGAGGAACAGGCCCACGCCGGCGCCCATGGCAAAGCGCAGGCTCACCGGGATGCTGTTGAGCAGCCATTCGCGGATCCGCGAAAAGGTCAGGAACATGAACAGCACGCCGGACACGAACACCGCGCCAAGGGCGGTTTCCCAGTTGTAGCCCATGGTTCCGACCACGGTGTAGGTGAAAAAGGCGTTGAGCCCCATGCCAGGCGCCAGGCCCACCGGCCAGTTGGCGTACAGCCCCATCAACAGACAGCCCAAGGCGGCGGCGATGCAGGTGGCGACGAAGGCCGCGCCGTGGTCGATGCCGGCATCGGCCATGATGTTGGGGTTGACGAAGATGATGTAGGCCATGGTGATGAAGGTTGTCAGACCGGCAATCAACTCGGTCTTCACCGTGGTGCCATGCACCCTGAGTTTGAAGATGCGCTCCAGCCAGCCATTGTTCAGCGGCGGCGAAAGTTCCAGCGTGGGGGCTTCGGATTTACGGCTTTCCACAGCGAGTACTCCTCAAGAGTTTTATTATTTTTTCCAGAGCCGGACACGGGAGGGTGGGCAGCGGCTCTTTGAGGCAGGTAAGGCTTGCGGGCTTTTATTGACCTATGGGTCAAGAACTCGCACGTGGCGAATTATGCTTTTGTATACAAAGAAAGCAAATAATGTTTTTGAGTTTGTGTGCGAAAAGTTCGCCGGAACGGCTATATGCCTGTCGCCGCTGGCGCAGCCTGGGATCGGCTGCACAGCCGTGGTCTTCGGCCAGCGCGGCTAGTCAGGCATATCGAGGCAGCAGGTTTACCGGCGCTGGATCGCAGGCTGCGGGTATCAGCGGTTTTCGCCGAGGGCCTTGTTCACCGCCAGCCAGCCATCCACTGCCGCTTCGCCGGCCTCGGCAAATACCCGTTGCAGCAGTTTCACCTGCTCGCGCCGCAGCGATTGCTCGAAACGGGCGCCGTCCTCCGTCAGTTCCAGCAGGCGTTTGCGCTTGTCGCTCTCGGGGGCGACGCTGTTGACCAGGTGCATTTCCATCAACTGGCGCAGCGGAATATTCAGCGCCTGCTTGCTTACGCCCAGCGCCGCAAGCAGCTCTTTGACGCTCAGCCCCGGATAGCGGGCGATGAAAAACACGATGCGCTGATGCACGCGGCTCAAGCCGCGACGCTCGAGCATTTCGTCGGCCTTGGCGGTGAATGCCTGGTAGCCAAAGAAGAAGGCTTCCATGGCGGCTTGCTGGGTGCTTTGGTTTTTAAGGTCAAGCATATTGACGTATCTGCGCAGGTGGGCGTAATTTCGGTCAAGCAGTTTGACGTATTTTTCTCCGCCTTTGCTACCGGGTGACCCTCATGGCCTTCTCCGAACGTGTTTCGCGTCTTAAAAGCTCACTGATCCGTGAAATCCTCGCGGCCGCGCAGCGTCCGGAGGTGATGTCGTTCGCCGGCGGGTTGCCCGCCGAGGCCATGCTGCCGACAGTCGATTGGCAGGCAATGCCGGTCGCCATGGGCCAATACGGCATGAGCGAAGGCGAGCCGCAACTGCGTGAGGCCTTGGCGGCGCAGGCGCGGACGTTGGGCGTGCCGTGCGAGGCCAGCCAGGTATTGGTGGTCAGCGGGTCGCAGCAGACCCTCGACCTGGCGGCCAAGCTGTACATCGACAAGGGCACGCAGATCATGCTGGAAGCGCCGACCTACCTTGCGGCGTTGCAGATTTTCCAGCTGTTCGGCGCCGATTGCCTGACCGTACCGCTGGAGGCCGACGGACCCGATCTGGCGCAACTGCGCGTGCGCCTGGAACGGCATCGTCCCGCGTTCATCTATTTGATCCCGACCTTCCAGAACCCTTCGGCGGTGCGCTACAGCGAGGCCAAGCGCGATGCCGTGGCCGCGTTGCTCGATGAGTTCGGGGTGACCCTGATCGAGGACGAACCGTACTGCGAGCTGACGTTCGACGGCGGCAGCGCCATGCCGATTGTCGGCCGCTTGCGCAAGGCCAGCTGGATCTACACCGGCACCGTGTCGAAGACGCTGTTGCCCGGGCTGCGGGTCGGTTACCTGATCGCCAGCCCGGATCTGTTCCCTCATCTGCTGCGCTTGAAGCAGTCGGCGGACCTGCACACCAACCGTGTCGGCCAGTGGCAGGCGTTGCAATGGATCGGTACCGAGAAGTACCAACAGCATCTGAGCGAGTTGCGCGATTTCTACCGGGCACGCCGCGACGGTTTCCAGGTTGCCTTGCAACAGCATTTCGGCGATCTGGCCGATTGGCAGGTACCCCAAGGCGGGTTGTTTTTCTGGTTGACCTTGAAACAGCCGCTGGACACCCGCACTTTGTTGAAAGCGGCGCTGGAGCAGGACGTGGCATTCATGCCGGGCGAACCCTTCTTCTCCGAGCCGGACCGCAATCCAGGTCACCTGCGGTTGAATTTCAGTCATATCGATCCAGCGCGTCTGGACGAAGGTCTCAAGCGGCTGGCCACCGTGGTACGTCAAGCGCAGGCTGCACAGGCAGCCTGAGAGGAGAAGGCCATGTACAAGGTTTATGGGGATTACCGGTCCGGCAACTGCTACAAGGTCAAGCTGATGCTCAGTCTGCTGGGCCAGCCTTACGAGTGGCAGGCCGTGGATATCTTGAACGGGGATACACAGACCGAAGCGTTTCTGGCGAAGAACCCCAACGGCAAGATCCCGGTGCTGGAGCTGGAAGACGGCACTTGCCTGTGGGAGTCGAACGCGATTCTCAATTTTCTCGCCGACGGCAGCGAATTTCTGCCGAGCGAGCCGCGTTTGCGCACGCAGGTGCTGCAATGGCAGTTTTTCGAGCAATACAGCCATGAGCCGTACATTGCCGTGGCGCGCTTTATCGAACTGTATGAGGGCTTGCCCGAGGCGCGCCGCGAGGAATACCTGAAGCTGCACAAGCGTGGCTACAAGGCGCTGGACGTCATGGAGAAGCAATTGAGCCGCACGCCTTATTTGGTGGGCGAGCACTATTCGATTGCCGATATCGCGCTCTATGCCTACACCCATGTCGCCGATGAGGGCGGTTTCGACCTCGGACGCTACCCGGGCATTCAGGCTTGGATGCAACGGGTGGCAAGCCATCCGCGGCATGTCGGGATGCTGGATTGAGCCTATGCGGGTAATAAAAAACCGACCCTAGGGTCGGTTTTTTTTACGCTGGATTTGGGGTGCCTGTCGTGGCGCTATCGCGAGCAAGCTCGCTCCTACACAGAGCGAGCTTGCTCGCGATGAGGCCTCTCAGGCCGCCGCAAATCGCTGGTCCAGATAATCGATGATCACCTTGGACTCGTACATCCAGGTGGTCTGGCCGTTTTCTTCGATACGCAGGCACGGCACCTTGATCTTGCCGCCTTGCTCCAGCAGGGTCTGGCGGTCCTGCTCGTTGTTTTTCGCATCGCGCAGCGCCACCGGCACGTTCAGGCGGTGCAGGGTACGGCGGGTTTTCACGCAGAACGGGCAGGCGTGGAACTGATACAGGGTCAGGCCCTTTGCGGCCTGTTCGACCTGGGCTTGAGCCGCGGCAGGGCGCTGCTGCTTGCGTGGGCGGGTGATGAAGTCGATGAAGATGATGAGCTGGCCCAGGCCGACTCGAAGCGCTTTGACGATCACGATATTGCCTCTTGCCCATGAGAGAAGGGGCGGCAGCTTACCTGATTTTTGCCAGGCGAAAAAAAACCGGCGATGAACGCCGGTTCTTTCAGGCAGCCGTATCACTTGATCAGGCTGAGAAACTCGCTGCGGGTCGCTGCGTTTTCGCGGAATTCGCCCAGCATCACCGACGTGATCATCGACGAGTTCTGCTTTTCCACGCCGCGCATCATCATGCACATGTGCTTGGCCTCGATCACCACCGCGACGCCCAGGGCGCCGGTCACCTGCTGGACCGCGTCGGCGATCTGGCGGCTGAGGTTCTCCTGGATCTGCAGGCGGCGCGCGTACATGTCGACGATACGCGCGACTTTCGACAGGCCCAGCACCTTGCCGCTTGGGATGTAAGCGACGTGGGCCTTGCCGATGAAAGGCAGCAAGTGGTGCTCGCACAGCGAGTAGAGCTCGATGTCCTTGACCAGCACCATTTCGCTGTTGTCGGAGCTGAACAAGGCACCGTTGGTGACCTCTTCCAGCGTTTGCTCATAACCGCGGCAGAGATACTGCATGGCCTTGGCGGCACGTTTTGGCGTGTCGAGCAGGCCCTCGCGGGAGACGTCTTCGCCCAATTGGCCGAGGATCGCCGTGTAATTCTGTTCCAGGGACATGAAACTACCTGTGGGATTTTACGCAAAGGGCAAGGGTACGGTGGCGGACTCGACGCTGCAAGCGCGACGAAGCGGCTTTACTCGTCGCGACCTTCCATCATGGTGCGCTTGAGCATCACGTAGACCGCCCCCGCGCCGCCGTGCCGGGCCTGGCACGAGGTGAAACCCAGCACCTGGGGATGCTGGCGCAGCCAGGTGTTGACGTGGCTCTTGATCATCGGTCGCTTGCCATCCAGGCGCACGGCCTTGCCATGGGTGACGCGCACGCAGCGGATCTCGAATTTTGTGGCTTCGGCGAGAAAGGCCCAGAGGGTTTCCCGGGCTTTCTCTACGCTCATGCCGTGCAGGTCGAGGCTACCCTCGAAAGGAATCTGCCCGACCTTGAGCTTGCGCATCTGGCTTTCCTGGACACCGTCGCGGGCCCACATCAGATCGTCTTCCGGGCCGACATCGATCACGAATTGATCGGACAGCCCATCGACGGCGGTGGTGTCGGTACGCACGGTAGCGGACTGGCGCAATTTGGCGATTTGCGCGCGGTCAGCCTTGGGTTTGCCGGTATCGGCGCGATCGTGCTTGATCGGCTTGACGCCTTGGATCGCGCTTTTGAACAGGGAAAAATCGTCGTCTTGCATGTCAGTCTCCGCGAAGACCGAGCAGTTTACCCAACTCGGCGGGAGAGGGGCGGGACAAAACGCGTTGCCGTCGACTCAGTCATGTTTCTTCATCAGGTGCGGCGCCATGTTCAGGGTTTGCGGCTGGCGCATGCGCCGCCGGCAGCGCCGCCACAGCCAGACGCCGACATACAGCAGTAACAGGCCGACCGCTAAAATCACCGCCGAGCCCGCCGGACTGGCATTCAGTTCGCCCAGCGCCGGAGGGCGCCCCAACAGGCTGGCAGCCCCGGCCATCGCCAGCAGCACACCGAAGGTCGCCAGCAACGCGGAGAACCCCGCGCCCAGGCGCAAACGCCAGTTCCGCGGGCCTTTGGGCCGCAGACGACGTGCGTCAAAACCATCGGATATCTTCATTCCGACCTTCCTCAATGGGTATCGGCCTTCGACCGAAAGATGACCGGGTGGTTCCTGAGGCTAAGGCAATTGCAGCAAATGAGAGGCTTTTACGGATGAGCGGCCAGCGGCCGCTCAGTCGGGTCGATCAGATCAGATCTTTGGTGGTGGCAAGGGTGGCGAAGTTGTCCGCCATGATGGCCATTTCGGTCTGCTGGACATGCTCGGCCGTCAGGATGCCGCCTTTGTACGGCAGGTCGCGGGTGGCGCAGGCGTCTTCCACCAGGGTGCAGCGAAAGCCCAGGTTCTTCGCCGCGCGCACGGTGGTGCTGACGCTGGAATGGCTCATGAAACCGCAGACGATCAGGTCCAGGGAGCCCAGGTCCTGCAGGCGCTTTTCCAGTTCGGTGCCATGGAAGGCGCTCGGCAGCAACTTGCCGATGATGGTTTCGTCGTCCAGGGGTTCGAGGCCCGGGATGAACTCGCCGCGTTCGCCCTGCGGGTCGAACAGGCCGCCGACAGTGCCGAGGTGGCGTACGTGCACGACCGGGCGGCCGGCGGAACGGGCGGCAGCGACCAGTTGCCGGATGTTGGCGACCGCGGTGTCCATGCCGGACAGGGCCAGCGGGCCGCTGAGGTATTCTTTCTGCGCGTCGATGATCACAAGGGTCGCGTGGCTCAAATTAGCCGCTGCATAACCACGACCGCTGAGTTGAAACATCGTCTTTGGAACGGACATTCTGGGGCTCCTGTGAGTGGGGCTTTTGCGACATTGTCCTCTGGCGGAGCGCTTCTGTGAATCGCTACTAACGTAAGGGGCGTGGTTGCTGGCCTACAGCCGTGTCAAGGGCTATGGGGAATCGGGCCGAATGCACGGAAAACGGCCTGGACGCCCCGCAGACTCAGATTTTTCATGCGTCGTCCTCAGACGTTTTGGCTGTTAGAATCGCCAGTCGTTTTTTCAGGAGTCTGTCCCGTGATCACTTCCCGCCTGCGCACTCTGCGCGACCATATCCGTTGGGCTGTCAGCCGCTTTCATGGGGAGGATCTGTTTTTCGGCCATGGGACCGACAATGCCTGGGACGAGGCCCGTCAATTGGTCCTGGGCGCCTTGCACCTGCCTTGGGAAATTGCCGACAGCTATCTGGATTGCGCGCTGGAAGACGACGAGTTGGACAACCTGCAACGCTTGCTCAAGCGTCGTATCGAAGAGCGCGTGCCGACCGCCTATCTGCTGGGCGAAGCCTGGTTCTGCGGCCTGTCGTTTATTGTCGACGAGCGTGTACTGATCCCGCGTTCGCCGATTGGCGAGCTGATCGAAAAACGTTTCGAACCCTGGCTGGGCGCCGAGCCGGCGCGGATTCTCGATCTGTGCACCGGGTCCGGTTGCATCGGCATTGCCTGCGCCTATGAGTTCCGGGACGCGGAAGTGGTGCTGGCCGATCTGTCGTTCGAGGCCCTTGAGGTGGCGAACCAGAACATCGAGCGCCATGGCGTCGACGAGCGCGTGTTCACGGTGCAGGGCGATGGTTTCGAGGGGTTGCCGGGCCAGCGTTTCGACCTGATCGTGTCGAACCCACCGTATGTGGATGCCGAAGACTTCGCCGACATGCCTGAGGAATACCAGCACGAACCGGAGCTGGGCCTGGCCTGCGGCGATGACGGCCTGAACCTGGTGCGGCGCATGCTCGCCGAGGCGGCCGATCACCTGACCGAGAAGGGCCTGCTGATTGTCGAGGTCGGCAATAGCCAGGTGCATGTCGAGGCGCTGTACCCGGAAGTCGATTTCGCCTGGCTGGACTTCGAGCGCGGCGGCCATGGCGTGTTCATGCTCACCGCCGAGCAGTGCCGGCAGCACCAGGCGTTGTTCAGCTCGCGGGTCTGAGCAACAAGCGAAGAACCACAAAAAAGCCCGCCAATTGGCGGGCTTTTTTGTTATCAGCGGTGGGTGGCGATCCAGATCAGCAACCCGGCCTGGAACACCGCGAACGCCACCAGACAGGTGATGGTGAAGCGCAGCCCGGTGTCTTCGCGCTGGTACTTGGCGACCTTCTCTTCGTGCTTGCGCAGTTTGACTTCCTGTTCCACGAGGTTCTGCTCGGCCTGCTGCAGCATCTGCGCGGCTTCGAGGATTTCGACGAACTGCAGCTTCTCGGTGTTCCAGTTGGCCAGCAATTGACCGACCTGCACGTCCTTGACACTGCCCTTGAGGTGCTGGGCATCGGCGTAGGCCACATCGAAACCCTGGATCCGCAGGAAATGGTCGCGGCGCAAGCGCGTGGCTTCGTTCAACGCATCTTTGTTCGCCAGTTCGAAACCGTCCACGCGGTAGTGCGGCCACTTCTTTTGGGCCCAACTTGTCCCCTGGGCCAGCAGGAAACGGCCGATGCCGCGGTTTGCCGGTTCGATCTGCAGGTTTTGTGGCTCGAAGCGCACGCGACGGGTGGCATGGTCGACCCAGACATCCAGGTGGTTCTGCTCCTTGCGCACGCGTTGGCCCGGCAATTGGATCACCAGGCGCAACAGGCTGAGTTCCTTGTTGCTACGCTCGGCGTAACCGAACTCGACAAACCGCAGAGGCCGCCCGCCAGTGGCACGATCGACTTGCAGCGGCGCCAGGCGCAGCATCCGGTGGTGCTCGGCATGCACGTCCGCCCAAGGCAACGCCACGGCTTCGGGAGCGGGGGGTTCAACCGCGGTTTCGGGAGGGTTCTGGGTATCGGTCATAACGGCGAGATCCTGTCCAAGCGCTGCTTGCCGGCGGCAAGGAAACGGCCGGCAAAGGCTTATCGGCCGTTTTTTTCAGGACTGGAGGGGAAAACGCGTCAACGGGCGTGAAGTCCGTCAATAAAACGAATGATGCGGCTCCCCAGTTCTGCGGCCAGCGGCAGTTGCGGGTCCTTATAGGAGGCCAGTTGCCGCTTGACGTCGTTGGGCACGATACGCAGGACATGGTTCATGCCTTCGATCAGCGCCAGTTGGGCGTCCGGTTTGGCGGCCTTGAGCATCAGCGCATCGTCGACGCCGACCTGGATATCGTTGCTGCCCTGGACGATCAGGGCCGGCATCTTCAGACGGGCGAAGGCAGCGGCCGGATCTTCCTTGAACAGGGTGATCAGGTACGGCTGCACGCTGGGTCGGAAGATCACTTCCAGGGGCGGTGGCACGTCGGTATCGACCCGGCCGGCCTTGAGGCTGTCGAGCAGTTCGTTGCTGCGCAGCATCAGCGGCGCCGGCAGGCGATAGCTCAGTTGCTGGCGCAATACCTGGTCCACCGGGCGAGCGGTGCCGGAGATGGAAATCACCGCTGCCGCATCGACCTGGGGCGCTGCCAGCGTGGCGATCAACGCGCCCTCGCTATGGCCGAGCAGGATCAGCGGGCCCAGGCGCGGGTCGGTCTTGAGTTGCTTGCCCCAGGCCACAGCGTCCGCGACGTAGGCGTCGAGGGTCAGGTTGCGTTCGTCCGGAGTGGCGGCGAGGCTGGCGGCGACGCCGCGCTTGTCATAGCGCACGCTGGCGATGTTGTGCTTGGCCAGCACCCAGGCCAGGCGCTTGAGGCTGTCATTGCGCCCGCCGTCGGGGTTGTTGCCGTCGCGGTCGGTGGGGCCGGAGCCGGAGACGATCAGTACCACCGGCACCGGGCTGTCGGACTTGGGCAGCAGCAGCGAGCCGTACAGCTCGCCGTGGCCGGTGTCCAGGCTGATGGGACGTTGCAGCACGGCCGCCTGGACCAGGCCGGTGAACAGGGTAAGGCTCAAGAGAAGAACTCGCAGCATCATCACGCCATCATGAAAGAAGGTGCCGGTTGGACTTCCGGACATGGATAAGGTTCGAGGATGAACTAGTTGGGTAGCCTGCGTATACTGGCGCGCTCAGCAATCACAACTGAGTTATTTCGGCTGATTTCACGGAGCGCCCCGCATGTCCGGCAATACCTACGGCAAGCTGTTCACTGTCACCACCGCGGGCGAAAGCCATGGCCCGGCGTTGGTCGCCATTGTCGACGGCTGCCCTCCGGGTCTTGCGTTGTCGCTGGACGATCTGCAGCGCGATCTGGACCGGCGCAAGCCTGGCACCAGCCGTCATACCACCCAACGCCAGGAAGCCGATGAAGTCGAAATCCTCTCCGGCGTGTTCGAGGGCCAGACCACTGGCTGCTCCATCGGCCTGCTGATCCGCAATACCGACCAGAAGTCCAAGGACTACTCGGCGATCAAGGATCTGTTCCGCCCGGCCCACGCCGACTACACCTATCACCACAAGTACGGCATCCGCGATTACCGCGGCGGCGGTCGCAGTTCGGCGCGGGAAACCGCGATGCGCGTGGCGGCCGGGGCCATCGCCAAGAAGTTCCTGGCCAGCCAGGGCATTGTGGTTCGCGGCTACATGAGCCAGCTCGGCCCGATCGAAATCCCGTTCAAGAGCTGGGATTCGGTGGAAGACAACGCCTTCTTCAGCCCCGACCCGGACAAGGTCCCGGAACTGGAAGCCTATATGGACCAGCTGCGCCGCGATCAGGACTCCGTGGGCGCGAAGATCACCGTGGTCGCCGAGGGTGTAATGCCGGGCCTGGGCGAGCCGATCTTCGACCGCCTCGACGCCGAGCTGGCCCACGCACTGATGAGCATCAACGCGGTCAAGGGCGTGGAGATCGGCGCCGGTTTCGCCAGTGTCGCCCAGCGTGGTACCGAGCATCGCGACGAGCTGACCCCGCAAGGTTTCCTCAGCAATAACGCCGGCGGCATCCTCGGCGGGATTTCCTCCGGCCAGCCGATCGTCGCGCACCTGGCGCTCAAGCCGACCTCGAGCATCACGACGCCGGGGCGTTCGATCGATGTCGACGGCAACCCGGTGGACGTCATCACCAAGGGTCGTCACGATCCGTGCGTTGGGATTCGCGCCACGCCGATCGCCGAAGCCATGATGGCCATCGTGCTGATGGACCACCTGCTGCGCCATCGCGCACAGAACGCCGACGTGCGTGTGGGCACGCCGGTGCTGGGCCAGCTGTAATGCCGCTCCTGCCAGTCGCCACGGTCTGACGGCCGTGGCGGCACTGCCGTACTGGCGGCTCTCCAGTTTCTACCTGTTCTATTTCGCGCTGCTGGGTTCGACCGCGCCGTTTCTGGCGCTGTATTTCGACCACCTGGGGTTTTCCAGCGCGCGCATCGGCGAGCTGGTGGCCATTCCCATGCTCATGCGCTGCGTGGCGCCGAACATCTGGGGCTGGCTCGGCGACTACAGCGGCCGGCGCCTGGCCATTGTGCGGTTTGGCGCGATCTGCACGCTGCTGAGCTTTTCGCTGATTTTCGTCAGCAAGAGCTACGCCTGGCTGGCGATGGTCATGGCTTTGCACGCGTTCTTCTGGCACGCGGTGTTGCCGCAGTTCGAAGTGATCACCTTGGCGCACCTGCAAGGCCAGACCAGCCGCTACAGCCAGATCCGCCTGTGGGGCTCGATCGGTTTCATTCTCACGGTGGTGGCGCTGGGGCGCCTGTTCGAGTGGCTGAGCCTGGATATCTACCCGGTGGCGCTGGTGCTGATCATGGCCGGGATCGTGCTCAGCAGCGCCTGGGTGCCCAACGCCCAGCCGGCGACCCAGGGCAGTCGCGCGGCCGCTGGAGGTTTTCTCAGCCAACTGCGCAGCCCCGGTGTCCTGGCCTTTTATATGTGCGTGGCGCTGATGCAGATGAGCCACGGCCCTTACTACACCTTCCTCACCCTGCACCTGGAACACCTGGGCTACAGCCGCGGGCTGATCGGCCTGCTGTGGGCGCTGGGGGTGGTCGCCGAAGTGTTGATGTTCCTGGCGATGAGCTGGATCCTCTCGCGCTTTTCGGTACGCCGGGTGCTGCTGGCGAGTTTCCTCCTGGCGGCGTTGCGCTGGCTGCTGCTGGGGGCCTTCGCCGAGCACCTGTGGGTGCTGTTGTTCGCCCAGGTGTTGCACGCCGCGACCTTCGGCAGCTTTCATGCCGCGGCCATTCATTTCGTGCAGCGCAGTTTCGGTGCCCGTCAACAGGGCCAGGGCCAGGCCTTGTACGCCGCCCTGGCCGGTACCGGCGGCGCGCTGGGCGCGTTGTATTCCGGCTACAGCTGGAACGCCCTGGGCGCGACATTGACCTTTAGTATTGCCAGCCTCGCCGCGCTGGCGGCAGCCGTTATCATTGCCACCCGCATGCATGAAGACAGGCCGTGAGCCTCGCCTTCGAGTGCCTGCATAAACCGTCAAGGCGTGCTTCGATCGAAGCCGCCACCGCCCGATGATGCCCGGCCGGCCTGGAACAGCCGCAGGGCACTGTCGATCACGAGGAATTGCCACGATGAGCAGCTTGTCCGTCTACCACCTATCCAGCCCGGACCTGCCGAACAAGGTGCTGACCCACTTCGACGATATCGCCGCAACCCTCGCCGAGCAGGGTGTACGTTTCGAGCGCTGGCAAGCCGCGACCCGGATCGTGCCCGGCGCCAGCCAGGAGGAGGTGCTGGCGGCCTATCAGGAGCAGATCGATCGTTTGATGACCGAGCGTGGCTACTTGAGCGCGGATGTCATCAGTGTCGACGAGCATCACCCGCAAAAGGCCGAGTTGCGCGGCCGTTTTCTCGACGAACACCGGCAGGCCGAGGATGAACTGCGCCTGTTCGTCGCCGGTCGCGGTCTGCTCAACCTGCACATCGACGACTATGTGTACGCCGTGTTCTGCGAGAAGCACGACCTGATTTTGCTGCCGGCCGGCACCGCGCATTGGTTCGATATCGGCGAGAACCCTTATCTACTGGCGATCCGCCTGTTCAAGAATGCCCACGGCTGGGCTGCCGAGTTCACCGGTTCCGATCTCGCCAGCCAATTCCCGCGGCTGGACGACTGAGCGAGTTCCGCTCGGCTATCCCTCCGGAAAAGGGCGACTTGCGAAAGCATTCAGGCCGTGTCAGCGCAAGGCTGGCACGGCCTGAATGGGGTTATCCGTCAAGGCCGCGAGAGGCGGCTGTCGGAGTTACACCGAGTGATACGACGGCAGGGCAAAGCGGTTCTGGCTCTGCAGCAGGGAAATCTGTGGCAGTTCGCTGGCCTGTTCGGCCAGGTCGCGCCGCAGTGCGCTGATCACCCACGACAGCTGATCGCCAGCGTGCAGTTGGGCATAGGAAATCGAACGCTTGAGCTGTTTGCCTTCGCTGTTGCGCAGCGTCAGCAGGATGCCGCCATCGGGACGTGGCTGAGTGGTCACTTCGTAGTTGGAGAACAGGGAAGCGAATTTTTCTTGGATCAGGCTCATGTCTATCAGCTCCATGGGTTCTTGAATGGCAAACCTGGAGGGATAGGTGCAGCGATTGTGCCAGCATTGTTTTTTAATTAATTTGTTTAAAATCAATTAGTTATAATTTTATGTTGTTTTCGGGTCCGTGCAATTTGCATGAATGGCCATCGTGCATCCTGCATTTTGCGAGATCGCAGCCGTGCGCGCGGGCAGGGCGCGCAACGGCGAATCCAGGCTTGGGGAGATACAAAACTTTGCAAAAACTCCGTGTACAGGCCGAGAAGCGCTGACGTATTTTTTTGCCAGCAGCAGGCCTTGCCACGAATTTTCGCCAAGCCCTTTGCGCAAGGCCCCAAGCCTCGATGTTCCAGGCTGTACCGGTCAACCAGACGCTTCATCGACATGGACAGTCATGCGTCATGCCCCTTGGGTCGCAGGCGCCTGATAATAAGAAAATAGGACGTCATCCATGAATGCCATGCTCTGCGCTACCGCGGGTAGCACGCCCTCTGTCGTTCCTCCTGTCTACGGTTCTGCCCCGCGTTCGGCGCCCAGCTGAACGACCTCGTCGACCTTTGTCTGCGCCTGTGCGGGTGGGTCCGTGCAGGGTCTTTTGCGTCGAACAGGAGCCGCCATGAGCACTCACCAACCGGACATGATCACCTGGGGCATGATGCTGCGAAAGTTGCCCGCCATCGCCCGGGCGTTGCCCCGGGTCATCAAGGGCATGCGGGTCGCCAACGTCAAGCGTGCCGATCAGCCCTGCGGCCTGGGCTGGACCTTCGAACAAGCGACCCGGCGCAACCCCGACGGCCCGGCACTGTTGTACGGCGATCGGGTACTCAGTTATGCACAGGCCAACCAGTGGGCCAACCGGATCGCCCACTACCTGGCGAGCCAGGGCATCGGCAAGGGCGACGTGGTGGCGATCTTCGTCGAAAACCGTCCCGAACTGCTGGTCAGCGTGCTGGCGGTGGCCAAGCTCGGCGGCATCTGCGCCATGCTCAACACTGCGCAGACCGGCAGTGTGCTGGTGCACAGCGTGAACCTGGTGAAACCGGTGGCGATAGTCGTCGGCGGTGAGTTGCTGGACGCCTACTCGGCGGTGCGCGAGCAGGTCGCTATCGACGAGGCGCGCACCTGGTTCGTCGCCGACCCGGATGTCGCGTCCGCGCCGGCCCCCGCCAGCTATACCGACTTGATGGCCGCCAGCGCCGACAGCGATTCGAGCAACCCCGGTAGCACCGACCGGATCTACCTCGACGATCCCTGCTTCTATATCTACACCTCCGGCACCACCGGGCTGCCCAAGGCCGGGATTTTCAAGCACGGCCGCTGGATGCGCAGCTCGGCCAGCTTCGGCATGATCGCCCTGGACATGCGGCCCAGCGATATTCTCTACTGCACCTTGCCGCTGTATCACGCCACTGGGTTGTGCGTGTGCTGGGGTTCGGCGATCAGCGGCGCCTCGGGCTTCGCCATTCGCCGCAAATTCAGCGCCAGCCGTTTCTGGGAAGACGCGCGGCGCTTCCAGGCGACCACCATCGGCTACGTCGGCGAGTTGTGCCGTTACCTGATCGACCAGCCCGCCAGCGAGCAGGATCGCGACAACCAGGTGCTGAAGATGGTCGGCAACGGCCTGAGGCCCGGCGTGTGGGGAGCGTTCAAGCAGCGTTTCGGCGTGGCCCATGTCTGTGAGCTGTATGCCGCCAGCGACGGCAATATCGGCTTTACCAACGTGCTCAATTTCGACAACACCGTGGGGTTTTCCCTGGCGCCCTGGGCGTTGGTGGAGTACGCCCACGACAGCTGTGCGCCGCTGCGCAATGACGCGGGCTTCATGCAGAAGGTCGCCCGGGGCGGGCAGGGCCTGCTGTTGGCGAAGATCGACGACAAGGCGCCGTTGGACGGCTACACCGAGCCGGAAAAAAACCTGAAGGTGATCCTCACCGACGTGTTCGAGAAGGGCGACCGCTATTTCAATACCGGCGACCTGCTGCGTGACATCGGCTTCGGTCACGCGCAATTCATCGACCGCCTGGGCGATACCTATCGCTGGAAGGGCGAAAACGTCTCCACCACCGAGGTGGAGAACATTCTCCTGCGCCATCCGCAGGTGGCCGAGGCGGTGGCTTATGGCGTGGAGGTGCACAACACCAACGGCCGCGCGGGGATGGCGGCGATCACTCCGGCCGAATCCCTGGCGACCCTGGATTTCACCGAGCTGTTGCAGTTCGTCCGCCAGCATCTGCCGGGGTATGCGGTGCCGTTGTTCCTGCGGGTCAAGGTGAAGATGGAAACCACCGGCACCTTCAAGTACCAGAAGACCCGGCTCAAGGAAGAAGCCTTCGACCCGTCGAAAACCGGCGGCGACCCGGTATACGCCTGGTTGCCGGGGTCGGCGACTTACGTCCAGGTGACGGACGCGTTGCTGGCGGAGATCTGCGCCGGTCGGCACCGCTATTGATTCTGGCTATGGCCGCCCTTGAGAAAAAAGGGATGACAGGGCCGGGGCCGCTTGGGGACACTAGCGGCTTTCCGATTCGCCGAAAGTGGAGTTCCCGATGTCAGACAACAGCCGCCAGATGACCGCAGAAGAAGCCGCCGAGTTTACCGAGCAGGTTTTCAACGTCGCGCGTTCCGGCGACGCCCAGATGCTCGACAAGCTGGCGAGCAGCGGTCTGCCGGTCAACCTGCGCAATCACAAGGGCGACACCCTGCTGATGCTCGCCAGCTACTACGGGCATGTGGAGGCGGTGCAGGTCCTGCTCAAGCACAAGGCCGACCCCGAAATCCGCAACGACAACGGCCAGAGCCCGATCGCCGGCGCGGCCTTCAAGGGCGACCTGGCAGTGGTCAAGGCGCTGGTGGAAGGGGGCGCCGAGGTGGAGGGTTCGTCGTTCGACGGGCGCACGGCGCTGATGATGGCGGCGATGTTCAACCGCCCGGAAATCGTCGACTACCTGATCGGCAAGGGGGCCAATCCGCGGGCCACTGACGCCAACGGCGTGAGCGCGCTGGACGCGGCCAAGACCATGGGCGCCCTCGACACCACCGCGCAGCTGGAAAAGCTGCTGGCGTGATCGCACCGCTGCTCTATCTGTAGGAGCGAAGCTTGCTCGCGATAGGCCCTCGCTGACACCGCACACGGCCTCAATCGCCAGCAAGCCGGCCGATTCGCTGGCGGCTGCGCTTTACGCTATCCTTCGCGCCCTTCACATTTCCCCCGTATCAGGATTCGCCCATGAAAACCGCCCTCGCCGAACTCATCACCAGGATCAGCTCCGGCTGCATGGGCGAAGAAGAAATCCTGCGGGTCGCCGACGAAGCCGCCCAGGCCTACGCCGATCCCCAGGCCTTCCTGGCCGCCAACCCCGATATCAACTACGACGACGGCTTCCCGATACCGCTGGGCGAATGGGTGGTGGTCGGCAGCCTGCCGGAAACCGTGCTGTTCCAGGCCGACACCTACATGGACCTGTTCGCCCAGATCGTCGCCTCCTTCGGCCCGGGCGTGGCGTTCAACATCAAGCCCAAGCAACTGGCCAAGACCGAAGCCCTGACCGCGCTCAATCGCATCCAGATCCAGATGGGCAGCATGAACCCGGAAAACGGCGGCTATGTGCTGATGAACTTCAGCCAGTTGCTGGACGACGAATTGCAAGTGGTGCTGGTCTACGGCAACGACGTGCCGCGGGTGCTGGAGCTGTGCGCCGAGGTCGGCATTGCCGCCGCGCCGGCGCTGGAAGCGCTCAAGGTCGCGATCCACGTCTAGCCGCAGGGCCTGCGGGCACGCGCAATAAAAAGGAACCCTGGCGAGGGCCGGCTATCCTAAGTGGGCAAGCCCTCACTTAGGAGCGACATCATGGGTTCCACCTTCAATAGCCTGGTCGGCCTGATCATCCTCGCGCTGGACATCTGGGCGATCATCAATGTGCTTAAAAGCAGTGCCGAAACCGGGATGAAAATCCTCTGGGTGCTGTTGATCATCCTGTTGCCGGTCCTGGGCCTGATCATTTGGGCGATTGCCGGGCCGCGGGGCAACGTGCGGCTTTGAAGGCTGGCGCGGATTGGAAAAGGGCCGCCAGGCCCTTTTTTATGTGACCAAATATGCGCTGCACGAAATTTTCACAAAGCCTCCATGACAATCCGCCGGCGCTGTTTTTCCGCGATACCCCGTGCGATCCCCGGTTCCAGAGCCGTCGGCCGGGCGAGGGCGCCTGCCAGTAATCAATGGCAATGCCGCCGCTGATCGTGCAACATTTGCGCACCGCGCGATCCCCAGCCCGCAGTGGCTACACAGAGGGTAAAGCGCAGCTGCATTTAAAACTTCAACTTCCATTGGGTCCTAAAACGATATGGCAAACCCGGACGCCCTGAGTCAGCAGCGAGCCTCGAGTCGCCTGCTGCAACCGACCGTCAAGTCGCACCTGGCTTATACGCTGCTCTGCGCGCTGGTCATCATGGTCATGCTGTCTTTGCTGCGCCTGGCGCTGCTGGTCTATAACCGCGAGATGATCCTCGACACGCCGGCCTCGACCTTTCTCGAAGCCTTCGCCAACGGCCTGCGTTTCGACCTGCGTCTGGTGGTCTTCCTCTGCGTGCCGCTGCTGCTGGCGCTGTTCAGCGCCCGGGCCATGGCGGCCCGCGGCTTCTTCCGTTTCTGGCTGACCATTGTCTCGAGCATCGCGCTGTTTCTCGGCCTGATGGAGATGGACTTCTACCGTGAGTTCCACCAGCGCCTCAACGGCCTGGTCTTCCAGTATGTGAAGGAAGACCCGAAAACCGTGATGAGCATGCTCTGGTACGGTTTCCCGGTCGTGCGCTACCTGCTGGCCTGGGTCATCGGCACCTGGCTGCTGAGCCTGGCGTTCAAGGGCGCCGACCGCGCGACCCGGCCACGCGGCCCGTTCAGCGGCGGCAGCATCGGCACCCGTCAGGTCGCACCGTGGTACGCGCGTGCCGGCGTGTTCGTGGTCTGCCTGCTGATCTGCGTGGTCGCCGTGCGTGGCACCCTGCGTCAGGGACCACCGATGCGCTGGGGCGATGTCTACACCACCGAATCGAACTTCGCCAACCAGCTGGGCCTCAACGGCACGCTGTCGCTGGTCGAAGCGGCGAAGAGCCGGATGGGCGAGGACCGCAGCAATATCTGGAAAGCCACCCTGCCGCAGCCTGAAGCGCAGCAAGTGGTGCGCGACCTGCTGGTGATGCCGGACGACAAGCTGGTGGACGCCGATATCGCCGCCGTGCGCCGCGACTACACGCCGCCGGCCGACAAGACCCTGCCGATCAAGAACGTGGTCGTGATCCTGATGGAAAGCATGGCCGGGCACTCCGTCGGCGCCCTGGGCGCGCCGGGCAACATCACGCCGTACCTGGACAAGCTGTCCAAGGAAGGCCTGCTGTTCGACCGCTTCTTCTCCAACGGCACCCATACCCACCAGGGCATGTTCGCCACCATGGCCTGCTTCCCCAACCTGCCGGGTTTCGAATACCTGATGCAGACTCCGGAAGGCAGCCACAAGCTGTCCGGCCTGCCGCAGGTGCTGAGTGCGCGCAAGTATGACGACGTGTATGTCTACAACGGCGATTTCGCCTGGGACAACCAGTCGGGCTTCTTCAGCAACCAGGGCATGACCAACTTCGTCGGGCGCAACGACTTCGTCGACCCGGTGTTCTCCGACCCGACTTGGGGCGTGTCCGACCAGGACATGTTCAACCGCGGCCTGGAAGAGTTGAAGGCGCGGGAAAACGGCAAGCCGTTCTATGCCTTGCTGCAGACCCTGTCCAACCACACCCCGTACGCCTTGCCGACGCCGTTGCCGGTGGAGAAGGTCACCGACCGCGGTAGCCTGAACGAGCACTTGACCGCCATGCGCTACGCCGACTGGGCCCTGGGCCAGTTCTTCGAGAAGGCGCGCAAGGAGCCGTACTTCAAGGAGACGCTGTTCGTGATCGTGGGCGACCACGGTTTCGGCAACGAGCGCCAGATCACCGAAATGGACCTGGGCCGCTTCAACGTGCCGATGCTGATGATCGCGCCGGGCATCCAGGAAAAATTCGGCCAGCGCAACCACACCGTCGGCACCCAGGTCGATATCGTGCCGACCATCATGGGCCGCCTCGGCGGCGAAGTGCGCCACCAGTGCTGGGGCCGCGACCTGCTCAACCTGCCGGAAGGCGACACCGGCTTCGGCGTGATCAAGCCGTCGGGCAGCGAGCAGACCACTGCTATCGTCACCGCCGACCAGATCCTGGTACTGCCGCGCGAGAAGGAAATGGCGCCGAAGATCTACCAGTACGAACTGGGCGCCAACCCGCATGCCGAAGTCGTGCCGGACGCCCCGCGTACCGCCGAGTTGAAGCACAAGCTGGAAGCTTTCCTGCAAACCGCCACCAAGAGCCTGCTGGATAACACCGCGGGCGTGGAGCACGGCACGCCGGATTGATCGATCCCGGTGATGAAAAAAGAGGCCCATGGGCCTCTTTTTTTATGCCGCGGCCCTACCGCGCGAGCCGTGGGGTCGGTTATATCCGGCCCAGCAAGAGCAGGACCAGCAACACCACCAACACCACGCCGATAATGCCGGACGGGCCGTAGCCCCAGCTTCTGGAGTGCGGAAAGACCGGAAGACCACCGATCAGCAGAAGAATCAGAATAATGATCAGGATTGTGCCCATGTCGTTGTCCTTATTGGATGATCGAAGAGGCGGCCAGGCTCGAATGGCATTGATCCGAACCGCTTATTGATTCGGACTTCGGCCGTGGCCGGATGATTCCAAGTTTTTCCGGGCCTTTTCGACTGCCGGTCCGTTTCTCCCCGCGACGGGGGCCAGGGGCGGCCGAGTGGCCGAGGCAATTACCCTTGCAAGTCCCACCGGGGCCGCGGTTTGCCTGGGGCATTCAGCATTCTGATGGTGCATGGGTGGGGCAAATTCCTTCGCTACACTGCGGCTCATCTTCCCCGGAACAACAAGGCAACTCCTATGCAAAATCGCATCATGATCACTGGCGCCGGGTCCGGCCTGGGTCGCGAAATCGCTTTGCGCTGGGCGCGCGAAGGCTGGCAGTTGGCGTTGTCGGATGTCAGCGAGCCCGGCCTGCAGGAAACCCTGAAATTAGTGCGCGAAGCCGGCGGCGATGGCTTTATCCAGCGTTGCGACGTGCGCGACTACAGTCAGTTGACCGCCTTCGCCCAGGCTTGCGAAGTCAAGCTCGGCGGCATCGATGTGATCGTCAATAACGCCGGCGTGGCGTCCGGCGGCTTCTTCAGCGAACTGTCCCTGGAGGACTGGGACTGGCAGATCGCGATCAACCTGATGGGCGTGGTCAAGGGTTGCAAGGCGTTCCTGCCGCTCTTGGAAAAGAGCAAAGGCAAGATCATCAACATCGCCTCGATGGCGGCCCTGATGCAGGGCCCGGCCATGAGCAACTACAACGTGGCCAAGGCTGGCGTGGTGGCCCTGTCGGAAAGCCTGCTGATCGAGCTGGCCCAGGAAGAAATCGGCGTGCATGTGGTTTGCCCATCGTTCTTCCAGACCAACCTGCTGGACTCGTTCCGCGGCCCGACCCCGGCGATGAAGGCCCAGGTCGGCAAGTTGCTGGAAAGCTCGCCGATCAGCGCGGCGGACATCGCCGACTATATCTACACCCAGGTCGCGGCAGGCGAGTTCATGATCCTGCCCCACGAACAGGGACGCATGGCCTGGGCCCTGAAGCAGAAGAACCCGCAGCTGCTGTACAACGAAATGACCCTCATGGCCGACAAGATGCGCGCCAAGGCCAGGCAAAGCGCCAGCTGAGCTTGATCCTGCCCCCGTGCGTCGTTAGGGTTGCCAGCTTCTGGCATCCCTGACGAGACCTCGCATGCTCAATTACCTGTGGTTTTTTCTCGCCGCGCTGTTCGAAATCGCCGGCTGCTATGCCTTCTGGATGTGGTTGCGCCAGGGCAAGAGCGCCTGGTGGGTGGTGCCGGCGCTGCTCAGCCTGACACTCTTCGCCCTGCTGCTGACCCGGATCGAAGCGACCTACGCCGGCCGTGCGTATGCGGCGTACGGCGGGATCTACATCGTTGCCTCGATCGCTTGGCTGGGCGTGGTGGAGCGGGTGCGACCGCTGAGTTCGGACTGGCTGGGGGTGGCGTTGTGCGTGATCGGCGCCAGCATCATTCTGTTCGGGCCGCGTTTTAGCAACGGTTGAGGCGCGCCCGGCCGGGGCTCAGTCGAACAGTTCCTTGGGCACGTCGTGCTTGAGCATCAGCTGGCACTGCTCGCTGTCCGGGTCGAAGACGATCACTGCCTGACCCTTGGTCAGTGCCTGGCGCACCCGCAGGACGCGGGTTTCCAGGGGAGTGTCGTCGCCATTGTCGGTGCCGTCGCGGGTGACGAAGTCTTCGATCAGGCGGGTCAGGGTGTCGACTTCAAGTTGGTCGTGGGGAATCAGCATGGGGGCCTCCGGCAAACAATCCCGGATCCTACTGCGCCGGGCCCCGCGGGGGCCAGGTAAACCTTGCGCAGGATCATCTGCAGGAGCGAGCGTGCTCGCGATGAGCGCGCGCAGCGCTCGCCTTGAAGGCCCCGCGTACTGACCTGTGAGTACGTGTGGATCGAGCATTCGAGCGCTTTGCGCTCTCATCGCGAGCAAGCTCGCTCCTACAGTGGAAGCGTTATGCCTGGGCCTGGTTTTTCGTTTCAGGATTTCTGCCCGACCAGGCTGTCCACCGACGGTACCCGGGTGTCGCTTTCCATTTGCGCGTCGTGCTCCAGCTGGTGGCTGAAGCGGTCCAGGGAGCCCTGGGCCGGCTGCGCGTCGCTGGCGAACACCGGCGGGCTGAGGATGTAGGCGCCCAACAGGCGGCTGAGGGCCGCCAGGCTGTCGAGGTGGGTGCGCTCGTAGCCGTGGGTGGCGTCGCAACCGAAAGCCAGCAGGGCGGTGCGGATGTCGTGGCCGGCGGTGACCGCCGAATGGGCGTCGCTGAAGTAATAGCGGAACAGGTCGCGGCGCACCGGCAGTTCGTGTTCCGTGGCCAGGCGCAGCAGGTGCCGCGACAGGTGATAGTCGTAAGGCCCGCCGGAGTCCTGCATCGCCACGCTCACCGCGTGCTCGCTGGAGTGCTGGCCGGGGGCGACCGGGGCGATGTCGATGCCGACGAATTCGCTGACGTCCCAGGGCAGGGCCGCCGCCGCGCCGCTGCCGGTCTCCTCGGTGATGGTGAACAGCGGGTGGCAGTCGATCATCAAGGGCTCGCCGCTGTCGACAATTGCCTTGAGGGCGGCCAGCAGCGCCGCGACCCCGGCTTTGTCGTCGAGGTGGCGGGCGCTGATATGGCCGCTTTCGGTGAACTCCGGCAAGGGGTCGAACGCCACGAAATCGCCGACGCCTATCCCTAAGGACTCACAGTCGGCGCGGGTGGTGCAGTAGGCGTCCAGGCGCAGTTCGATGTGGTCCCAACTGATGGGCATCTCGTCCACCGCGGTGTTGAAGGCATGCCCGGAAGCCATCAGCGGCAGCACGCTGCCGCGCAACACGCCGTTGTCGGTGAACAGGCTGACCCGGCTGCCCTCGGCGAAGCGGCTGGACCAGCAGCCCACTGGGGCCAGGGTCAGGCGACCGTTGTCTTTCACCGCGCGCACGCTGGCGCCGATGGTGTCCAGGTGCGCCGACACGGCGCGGTCCGGGCTATTCTTCTGGCCCTTGAGGGTGGCGCGAATGGTGCCGCGGCGGGTCAGTTCGAAGGGAATGCCCAGTTCTTCCAGGCGCTCGGCCACGTAGCGCACGATGGTGTCGGTGAAGCCGGTGGGGCTGGGAATGGCGAGCATTTCCAGGAGGACTTTCTGCAGGTAGTTGAGGTCCGGTTCGGGAAGAGATCGGGTCATGGAAACTCCTGGGGACGGCGAGGGTGTCGGGGGATCGCTATCGCGAGCAAGCTCGCTCCTACAGATAAGGTTGCGATCCCTGCAGGAGCGAGCGTGCTCGCGATGAGCCCCGTCAGACCGCCGGTTGACTGTGAGGAAACAGCAGATCGACAAAACGCTCGGCGGTCGGCTGCGGTTCATGGTTGGCCAGGCCGGCGCGTTCGTTGGCCTCGATGAACACGTACTGCGGCTGGTCCGCCGCCGGCACCAGCAAGTCGAGGCCGACCACCGGGATATCCAGCGCCCGCGCCGCTCGGATCGCTGCGTCCGCCAGCTGCGGATGCAGGACGTCGGTGACATCCTCCAGGGTGCCGCCGGTGTGCAGGTTGGCGGTGCGCCGTACGAACAGCCGCTCGCCGGCCGGCAGGATGCTGCTGTAGTCATGGCCGGCGGCATGCAGGGTGCGCTGGGTTTCGAGGTCCAGGGGGATCTTGCTTTCGCCGTCGGTGGCGGCCTGGCGCCGTCGGCTCTGCGCTTCGATCAACGCGCCGATGGCGTGCTGGCCGTCGCCTATCACTTCGGCCGGGCGGCGAATGGCCGCGGCGACCACCTCGAAGCCGATCACCAGGATGCGCAGATCGAGCCCCTCGTGGAAGCTTTCGAGCAATACCCGGCTGTCGAACTGCCGGGCGCTGTCGATGGCTTGCTGCACTTCTTCGAGGGTGCGCAGGTCCACGGCCACCCCCTGGCCCTGCTCGCCGTCGAGCGGCTTGACCACCAGCCGTTCGTGCTCGTCGAGAAACGCCAGGTTGTCGTCGGCGTTGCCCGCCAATTGCTGCGCCGGCAGGTTCAGCCCGGCATTGGCCAGCACCTTGTGGGTCAGGCTCTTGTCCTGGCACAGGCTCATGCTGATGGCGCTGGTCAGGTCGCACAGGGATTCGCGGCAGCGTACCCGGCGCCCGCCATGGCTGAGGGTGAACAGGCCCGCCGCGGCGTCGTCGACTTGCACGTCGATACCCCGGCGATGGGCCTCCTCGACGATGATCCGCGCATACGGGTTGAATTCCGCCTGGGGCCCGGGGCCGAGGAACAGCGGCTGGTTGATGCCGTTCTTGCGCTTGATGGCGAAGGTCGACAGCGTGCGGAATCCCAGCTTGGCGTAGAGGTTCTTCGCCAGGCGGTTGTCGTGCAGCACCGACAGGTCGAGGTAGCTCAGGCCGCGGCTCATGAAGTGTTCGATCAGGTGCCGGACCAGCACTTCGCCGACCCCGGGCCGGGTGCAGTGCGGGTCCACGGCCAGGCACCACAGGCTGCTGCCGTGCTCCGGGTCATGGAAGGCCTTCTGGTGGTCGAGGCCCATGACGCTGCCGATCACCGCGCCGCTGTCCTCGTCTTCGGCCAGCCAGTACACCGGCCCGCCGGCATGCCGCGGGGTCAGCAGCTCCGGGTCGACCGGCAGCATGTTGCGGGCCAGGTACAGCTGGTTGATGGCTTGCCAGTCCGCCGCGCTCTGCGCCCGACGGATGCGGAAGCCGCGAAACACCCGGGTGGCCTGGCGATAGTCGCTGAACCAGAGGCGCAGGGTGTCCGACGGGTCGAGGAACAGTTGGGTCGGCTCCAGGCCGAGGATCTGCTGGGGCGCGGCGACATACAGGGCGATGTCGCGTTCGCCGGGGTTTTCGTTGAGCAACTCCTCGGCCAGGCTCGTCGGGTCGGGAAAGGTGTGGCCGATCAGCAACCGGCCCCAGCCGCAGTGCACGGCGATGGGGGCGGTGCCGAGGGCGCTGCGGTCTTCGGCAAAACGGGCCTGCAGACGCTCGTAGGAGGGGGCCTGGCCGCGCAGCAAGCGTTGGCTGTAAGCCGTGGCATGGGGTTTCATGGGTCAGATTCCTTGTTCGCTGAGCCACAGGTTCAGCGCGGCCAGTTGCCAGAGCTTGGAGCCGCGCAGGGGCGTCAGCTGGCCTTGTGGGTCGGTCAGTAGGCGGTCGAGCATCGCCGGGTTGAACAGGCCGCGGTCCTGGCTTGGGTCGAGCAGCAGTTCGCGCACCCAATCCAGGGTGTTGCCCTGCAAGTGCTTGAGGCCCGGCACCGGGAAATAGCCTTTCTTGCGGTCGATCACCTCGCTGGGAATCACCTGGCGCGCGGCTTCCTTGAGCACCTGCTTGCCGCCGTCGGGCAGCTTGAACCTGGCCGGCACCCGGGCCGACAACTCCACCAGCCGGTAGTCGAGGAACGGCGTGCGCGCCTCCAGGCCCCAAGCCATGGTCATGTTATCCACACGCTTGACCGGGTCGTCGACCAGCATCACCGTGCTGTCCAGGCGCAGGGCTTTATCCACAGGCGCGGCGGCGCCGGGTTGGGCGAAATGCTCGCGCACGAAGTCGCCGGCGGCATCGTGGTCGATCAGCCATTGCGGCTGCACGGTGGCGGCGTAGTCGTCGTAGTCGCGGTCGAAGAACGCCTCGCGGTAGGCCGCGTAAGGGTCGCTGGCGCCATCCACTTGCGGGTACCAGTGGTAACCGGCGAACAGTTCGTCGGCGCCCTGGCCGCTTTGCACCACCTTGCAGTGCTTGGTGACTTCCCGGGACAGCAGGTAGAAGGCGATGCAGTCGTGGCTGACCATGGGTTCGCTCATGGCGCGGAACGCCGTGGGCAGCTGTTCGATGATCTCGCGCTCGTCGATGCGCAACTGGTGGTGGTCGGTGGCGTAGTGGCGGGCGATCAGGTCCGAATACTGGAACTCGTCGCCGCGTTCGCCGCCGGCATCCTGGAAGCCGATGGAGAAGGTCGACAGGTTATCCACACCCACTTCCCGCAGCAGGCCGACCAGCAGGCTCGAATCGACGCCGCCGGACAGCAGCACGCCGACATCCACCGCCGCCCGTTGGCGGATCGCCACCGCTTCGCGGGTGCTGTCCAGCACCCGGTCGCGCCAGTCCTCCAGGCTCAGCCCGGTTTCATCGGCGCGTGGGCCGTAGGGCAGGGTCCACCAGGTGTGCTGCTCGCTGCTGCCGTCGGCCTCGACGCGCATCCAGGTGGCCGGCGGCAGTTTTTCGATGCCCGCCAGCAGGGTGCGCGGCGCCGGCACCACGGCGTGGAAATTCAAGTAATGGTTGAGTGCCACCGGGTCGAGCAGCGGGTTGATGTCGCCGCCCTTGAGCAGCGCCGGCAAGGCTGAGGCGAAACGCAGGCGCTGGTCGGTGCGCGACAGGTACAGCGGTTTCACCCCCAGCCGGTCGCGGGCGAGGAACAGGCGCTGGGCGTCGCGCTCCCAGATGGCGAAGGCGAACATGCCGTTGAGCCGGGGCAGCAGCTCGGCGCCCCAGGCGTGATACCCCTTGAGCAGCACCTCGGTGTCGCCGCCGGAATAAAAGGCGTAGCCCAGGCTTTCCAGCTCGGCGCGCAGTTCGGGGAAGTTGTAGATCGCGCCGTTGAACGCTAGGGACAGGCCCAATTGGTTGTCGATCATCGGTTGGGCCGAGCCATCCGACAGGTCCATGATTTTCAGGCGTCGATGGCCGAGGGCGATGGGTCCCTGGCTGTGGAAACCCCAGGCATCGGGGCCGCGAGGGGCGAGGTGGTGGGTGATTCGTTCAACCGCTGCCAGGTCGGCGGGTTGATGATCAAAACGTAGTTCTCCAGCTAATCCGCACATAAGTCCTTACCGGTTTTTCCGTTGGGGAGGGGTCAAGCCGTACCGCCAGAAAACGGCAGGTACCCGGAAACTGACCCAGGTGAAACCCTGGAGTTTTAGACCGATGGGTTATAAGCGGCGGGCTGGTAGTGCGTTGCGGGGCGTGCTGAAGGTCTTGATATGCCTGGAGTTTTGCCACGCCGGCAGGGCCCGTGGGCGTTTGCGCCGAGGTGGCGAAGCGATGCCAGGGTGCCTGGCATCGCTGCCTGGTTTCAGGCTTTGCCGCGAATCAACCGACGCAAGGCAAAGCGGTTGGGGTGGCAGGCCTCGGCCACGGCGCGGGGCAGGGGCAACGGCTCGTCGTCTAGCCAGGCGGCCAGCAGCTCGCCCGCCAGCGGCGCGGTGATCAAGCCGCGCGAGCCGTGGCCGCTGTTGATGTACAGGCCGTCGAGCCAGGGGCAGGGCAGGTCCGGGACCTGGCGCGCGTCCTTGCCCAGTACCGCATAGACCTCGGCGAACGCGGCCTGGTCGGCCAGGGGGCCGACGATCGGCAGGTAGTCCGGGCTGGTGCAACGGAAGGCGGCGCGGCCTTCGAGGGTTTCAGGTTGCAGCCGCTGGGCCTCCAGGCGTGCCCGCAGGTCCTGGGATATTTCCTCGAGCATGGCCAGGTTGCCCGCGTGCTCGGCGGCGGTGGGCGTGAGGTCGTCGCTCTTGAAGTCGAAGCTGGCGCCCAGGGTGTGTTCGCCCAGGCGCGCGGGGGCGATATAACCTTCGGCGCAGACCACCGTGGCCAGGGCTTGGCTGCGTGCGGTTTGCGGCAGGCGGGTGATCTGCCCGCGGATGCGCTTGAGCGGCAGCTCGGCGCTGGGCGCAAAACGCTTGATCTCGGCGGCGCCGGCAAGGATCGCCACCTCGGCGCTGGCCAGCAGGCGCTCGCCGTCCCAGGCCTGCCACTGGCCGTCGACCCGGCGCAGCTCCAGCACGTCGTGATGGGGCAGCAGGCGGACTTGCGGGTGCGCGGCTTGCCATTGGCACAAGGCCGGCGGGTGGACCCAGCCGCCTTCCGGGTAGAACAACCCGCCGTGTTCCAGGCCGATGCCGGCCAGGGCCTCGGCCTGGGGCTGGTCCAGCTGCTGCAGCAGGTCTGCGGGGAAGGCTGCGGCCAACTGCGCCTGGCGCTCGGCTTCCTTGGCGTTGAAGGCCAGTTGCAGCACGCCGCAGCCATCCCAGTCGATGCCCCGTTGCAGCTGTTCGAGCAGGCGCCGGGTGTAGCCGAAGCCGCTGAGAATCATCTGCGACAGGGCCGTGCCGTGGGCCGAGAGTTTCAGGTACAGCACCCCCTGCGGGTTGCCCGAGGCCTCCTGGGCCAATTGCCCGTGACGCTCCAGCAGGCTGACCTGCCAACCCCGCGCGGCCAGGCTGGCGGCGCTGGCGCAACCGGCCAGGCCGGCGCCGATCACCAGCGCGTGTTTGTCCTGGACGCGTTGCGGCGGGCGGGCGAACCAGGGCTTGTTTGCGGCGGGCGGTGGGGCGTCTTCGGGCCAGCCGAGAAACGCGCCGCGCAGCACTTCCCACTTGTGGCCGATGCCCGGGGTGCGCTTCATCTTGAAGCCCGCGGCATTGAGCAGGCGGCGAACCCAGCCGGTGCTGGTGAAGGTGCTGATGCTCGAGCCCGGCGCCGCCAGGCGTGCCAGTTCGGCGAACAGCTCGGCGGTCCACATCTCCGGGTTTTTCGCCGGGGCGAAACCGTCGAGGAACCAGGCATCGACCTGGCCGTCGAGTTGCGGCAACTGCTCGCGGGCATCGCCGACCAGCAAGGTCAGGGTGACCCGGCCAGCGTCCAGCACCAGGCGCTGGAAGCCCTGGTGCACGGCGACATAGGCGCGCAGCAGGCGGGCGGCCAGGGGCGCAAGCTCCGGCCACAGGGCCAGGGCGCGCTGCAGGTCCGCGGGGCTCAGCGGGTACTTTTCCACACTGATGAAATGCAGGCGCGCGCTGGCGTCGGCCTGTTGCTCGAACAACTGCCAGGCGCAGAGGAAATTCAGCCCGGTGCCGAAGCCGGTTTCACCGATGACAAACCGCTCGCCCGGCGCCAGCGCGGCAAACCGTTCGCGCAGGCGGTTCTGTTCGAGAAACACATGGCGGGTTTCGTCCAGGCCCGATTCGGTGGAGAAATACACATCGTCGAAGACCCGCGAGTGCGGGCGGCCCTGGTCGTCCCAGTCGAGCTGGGCATGGGAAGGCGGGCAGGGAGGCAATTCGGCAGTCATGTTCGGCTCGGTCGCGGCAAGGCGGCCATTCTAGCCGATCGACACAGGCCGTCATGATCCATGGCAATGGCGGGCGCTTGGGTCCAGACAAATCGTGTGTCGATCCGCTAGTCTTGCTCCATCTTGCCAGGGAGTCGCTCATGTTCGAATCAGCCGAAATCGGTCACGCCATCGACAAAAAGACCTTTGATGCCGAAGTCCCGGCCCTGCGCGAAGCGCTGCTCGAAGCCCAGTTCGAGTTGCAGCAGAAAGCCCGCTTTCCGGTGATCGTGCTGATCAACGGGATCGAGGGCGCCGGCAAGGGCGAGACGGTGAAACTGCTCAACGAATGGATGGACCCGCGCCTGATCGAGGTGCGTACGTTCGATCAGCAGACCGACGAAGAACTGTCCCGACCGCCGGCCTGGCGCTACTGGCGGATGCTCCCGGCCAAGGGCCGCATGGGGGTGTTTTTCGGCAACTGGTACAGCCAGATGCTCCAGGGGCGCGTGCACGACCTGTTCAAGGACGCGCGTTTCGACCAGGCCATCACCGGCGCCGAGCGCCTGGAAAAGATGCTGTGCGACGAAGGCGCGCTGATCTTCAAGTTCTGGTTCCACCTGTCCAAGAAGCAAATGAAGGCCCGCCTCAAGTCGTTGCAGGACGACCCGCTGCACAGCTGGCGCATCAGCCCGCTGGATTGGCAGCAGTCGGAGACCTACGACAAGTTCGTCAAATACGGCGAGCGCGTGCTGCGCCGCACCAGCCGCGACTATGCGCCCTGGCATGTGATCGAGGGCGTGGACCCGCATTACCGCAGCCTGGCGGTGGGCAAGATTCTTCTCGAAGGCCTGCAGAACGCGCTCAGCCGGCCGGCGCTCGAAGCCGAGCCCCATGTGGCGCCGCTGGCCGAGGCGGTCGACAAGCTGACCCTGCTCGACAGCCTGGACATGACCCAGCACCTGGACAAGGACGACTACGAGGAGCAGCTGATTACCGAGCAGGCGCGCCTGGCCGGGCTGCTGCGCGACAAGCGCATGCGCCGCCACGCCCTGGTGGCGGTGTTCGAGGGCAACGATGCCGCGGGCAAGGGCGGGGCGATCCGCCGGGTGGCGGCGGCGCTGGACCCACGCCAATACAGCATCGTGCCGATTGCCGCGCCGACCGAGGAGGAGCGCGCCCAGCCCTATCTGTGGCGGTTCTGGCGGCATATTCCGGCGCGCGGCAAGTTCACCGTGTTCGACCGCTCCTGGTACGGCCGGGTGCTGGTGGAGCGGGTCGAGGGCTTTTGCAGCCCGGCCGACTGGCTGCGCGCCTATGGCGAGATCAACGATTTCGAGGAGCAGCTCGAGGACGCCGGGGTGATCGTGGTCAAGTTCTGGCTGGCGATCGACAAACAGACCCAACTGGAACGTTTCCAGGCCCGAGAAGAGATCCCGTTCAAGCGCTTCAAGATCACCGAGGACGACTGGCGCAACCGCGACAAATGGGACGCCTACCGCGCCGCCGTCGGCGACATGGTCGACCGCACCAGCACCGAGGTTTCGTCCTGGACCCTGGTGGAGGCCAACGACAAGCGCTGGGCGCGGGTCAAGGTCCTGCGCACCCTCAACCGGGCACTGGAAGCGGCGTTCGACAAGTCCGACAAGAAGGAGAAGAAGCGCAAGAAATAACCTGCGCACCGCCGACTTGCAGGCGGGGCGCGATACCACGCCATGGACCCGATGGTTTTGCATACGGCGGGTGAATGATCGTCGCCGCCTGCCAAGGCTGGATCTATGCTCGGGCCACTCACAACCGACAACAACAATGAGGTATGCCATGCGTGAAGTGGTGATCGTCGATAGCGTGCGGACCGGCCTGGCCAAGTCCTTTCGCGGCAAGTTCAACCAGACCCGTCCGGATGACATGGCCGCCCATTGCGTCAATGCGCTGCTCGCCCGCAACGGCATCGACCCAGCCAGCGTCGAGGACTGCATCGTCGGCGCCGGCTCCAACGAAGGTGCCCAGGGTTACAACATCGGGCGCAACGTCGCGGTGTTGTCCCAACTGGGCACTGGCACCGCGGGCATGACCCTCAACCGTTTCTGCTCTTCCGGCCTGCAGGCGATTGCCATCGCGGCCAACCAGATCGCGTCCGGTTGCAGCGACATCATCGTTGCCGGCGGCGTCGAGTCCATCAGCCTGACGATGAAAAGCGTCAACACCGACAACCTGATCAACCCGCTGCTCAAGGAGCAGGTGCCGGGGATCTATTTCCCCATGGGCCAGACCGCCGAAGTGGTCGCTCGACGTTACAACGTCAGCCGCGCAGAGCAGGACCTGTACGCCCTGCAAAGTCAGCAGCGCACCGCGGCGGCCCAGGCGGCCGGGTTGTTCGACGACGAGATCGTGCCGATGGCGGTGCAGTACAAGGTCGAGGACAAGCACAGCGGCCAGGTGCAGATCCTCGACGGCGTGGTCGATCGCGACGACTGCAACCGGCCGGACACCACCCTGGAAAACCTCGCCAGCCTGAAGCCGGTGTTCGCCGAAGACGGCTCGGTGACCGCGGGCAACTCTTCGCAACTGTCCGACGGCGCGTCCATGACCCTGGTCATGAGCCTGGAGCGCGCCCTGGCCCTGGGGCTCAAGCCCAAGGCATTCTTTCGCGGCTTCACCGTAGCCGGCTGCGAGCCGGACGAAATGGGCATCGGCCCGGTGTTCTCGGTGCCCAAGCTGCTCAAGGCCAAGGGCCTGCAAGTGGCCGACATCGATCTCTGGGAGTTGAACGAGGCGTTCGCTTCGCAGTGCCTGTACAGCCGTAACCGGCTGGAGATCGACAATGCCCGATACAACGTCAACGGCGGCTCGATCTCCATCGGCCACCCGTTCGGCATGACCGGTTCGCGCCAGGTCGGCCACCTGGTGCGTGAGCTGCAACGGCGCAACCTGCGCTACGGCATCGTCACCATGTGCGTGGGCGGCGGCATGGGCGCGACCGGGCTGTTCGAAGCGGTGCGCTGAACCTATCGCGAGCACGCTCGCTCCCTGTAGGGGCGAGCGTGCTCGCGATGCTTTTTACGACCTGCACAATCCTATTCGCGTTAACCCTCCAACTGTCTCTGTGTAAGTCTCAGGTCCGGACCTAGAATGCCTGCACTCGCCTGTCAGGTTTTCGGGGTTCGCATGCACGTCTCAACCGGTCGCTGGGTGTATGGATTGTTCCTCGCGCTGCTCACGGCGCTGCTGTGGGGCATCCTGCCGATCAAACTCAAGCAAGTGCTGACGGTGATGGACCCGGTGACCGTGACCTGGTTTCGCCTGCTGGTCTCCGGCGGTTTCTTGTTGGTCTACCTGGCGGCGGTCAAGCGCTTACCCAGTTGGCGGGCGCTCGGGCCGCGCGGCGGCTGGTTGGTGCTGATGGCCGTTTGCGGGCTGGTGGGCAACTACGTGCTGTACCTGATGGGGCTCAACCTGTTGAGCCCCGGCACCGCGCAACTGGTGGTGCAGATGGGGCCGATCCTGCTGCTGATCGCCAGCCTCTTTGTCTTCAAGGAGCGTTTCAGCCTGGGGCAGGGGATTGGCCTGGCCGTGCTGCTGATCGGTTTCGGACTGTTTTTCAACCAGCGCCTGAGCGAGCTGCTGACCTCCCTGAGCAACTACACCGCCGGCGTGCTGACGGTGCTCGCGGCCTCGGCGGTCTGGACCTTTTACGCCCTGGGCCAGAAACAGCTGCTGACGGTGTGGAATTCGTTGCAGGTGATGATGGTGATCTACCTGTCCTGCGCCTTGCTGCTCACCCCGTGGGCCCATCCGCTGGAAGCGCTCGAACTGAGCC
This sequence comes from Pseudomonas chlororaphis, assembly GCF_001921865.1. Lineage (GTDB taxonomy): Bacteria > Pseudomonadota > Gammaproteobacteria > Pseudomonadales > Pseudomonadaceae > Aquipseudomonas > Aquipseudomonas chlororaphis_D. The sequence continues at coordinate 210,832 of NZ_MSCT01000019.1, read as the reverse complement.
CCTTGCAAGGCTGGCTGCTGCTGGCCTGCTGCCTGAATACCCTGATTGCCTACGGTGCCTTCGCCGAAGCACTGGCCCATTGGGAAGCGTCGCGGGTCAGTGCCACGCTGGCGATCACGCCGCTGGTGACCTTTGGCGCGGTGGCGCTGGCGGCCTGGTTGTGGCCGCAATATGTGCATGCCGAGCAGATCAATGCCCTGGGGTATGGCGGGGCGATCCTGGTGGTGCTGGGGTCGGCGTTGACGGCCCTGGGGCCGTCGCTGATGGCCGGGCTCAAAGCCCGGCGGATGCGCATGGCGCAAGAGTGAATCGCGAGCAAGCTCGCTCCTACAGGGGCGCGGGGCTCTTCTGCAGAAGCGAGCTTGTTCGCGATAGTACCTTCCGGGTTTACCCCTGCTTCCCGGCCTCGAGCATATTCTCCGGCCGTACCCAGGCATCGAACTCCGCGTCCGTCAGATACCCCAGTTCCAGCGCCGCTTCACGCAAGGTGAGGTTCTCGGCGTAGGCTTTCTTGGCGATCTCGGCGGACTTGTCGTAGCCGATATGGGTGTTGAGCGCGGTCACCAGCATCAGCCCGCGTTCCAGGTGGGCGGCCATCTGCACCGGGTCGGGCTCCAGGCCGGCAATGCAGTGCTGCTGGAAGTTGCTGCAGCCGTCGGCGAGCAGGCGCACCGATTGCAGCAGGTTGTGGATGATCACCGGCTTGAACACGTTCAGTTGCAGATGGCCCTGGCTCGCGGCGAAGCCGATGGCGACGTCGTTGCCCAGCACCTGGCAGGCCAGCATCGACAGGGCTTCGCACTGGGTCGGGTTGACCTTGCCCGGCATGATCGAACTGCCCGGTTCGTTGGCCGGCAGGCGGACTTCGGCCAGCCCGGCGCGCGGTCCGGAGCCCAGCAGGCGCAGGTCGTTGGCTATTTTCATCAAGCACACGGCCAGGGTCTTCAGGGCCCCGGAAAGGGTGGTCAGGGGTTCGTGGCCGGCGAGGGCGGCGAACTTGTTCGGTGCGGTCACGAACGGCAATCCGGACAAGGCCGCCAGTTCGGCGGCGATCGCCTCGCCGAAACCGTGGGGCGAGTTCAGCCCGGTGCCGACGGCGGTCCCGCCCTGGGCCAGTTCACACACCGACGGCAGGGCCGCGCGAATGGCGCGCTGGGCATAGTCCAGCTGCGCGATGAAGCCCGAGAGTTCCTGGCCGAAGGTGATCGGCGTGGCGTCCATCATGTGGGTGCGACCGGTCTTCACCAGCTTCATGTGGCGCGCCGAGAGTTCGGCCAGGCCGCCGGACAGCTCGGCGATCGCCGGCAGCAGGTGCTGCTGTACCGCCTGGGCCGCGGCGATATGCATTGCCGTGGGGAAGCAATCGTTGGAACTTTGCGAGCGGTTCACATGATCGTTGGGATGGACGGGCGTCTTGCCGCCCCGCGGATTGCCGGCCAGTTCGTTGGCCCGCCCGGCAATCACCTCGTTGACGTTCATGTTGCTCTGGGTGCCGCTGCCGGTCTGCCAGACCACCAGCGGGAACTGGTCGTCATGCTGGCCGTCCAGCACTTCGTCGGCGGCCTGTTCGATCAGCCGGGCGATATTGGCGGGCAGGTCGCCGTTGCGGTCGTTGACCCGGGCGGCGGCCTTCTTGATCAACGCCAGGGCATGCAGGACCGACAGCGGCATGCGCTCGTTGCCGATGGCAAAGTTGATCAGCGAACGCTGGGTCTGGGCGCCCCAGTAGGCGTCGTCCGGGACTTCAACCTGGCCAAGGCTGTCGGTTTCGATTCGGCTCATCGTGCTCACTCCTGTAGGTCTGATTGCGCAGTTTAGGCCGTGATCCACGGCCGGGGTTCCATAAAGCGCCTTTTGTGTCGTTTGGTCGAGCAAATGCAGGTAGGACAAGGGTTGGGGTTGAGCGGCGGAGATTTTTAGGCGCAGAATGAGCGCCCTTGGGGTTATACCTCGCCTGCTAGAAAAGGAAACTCGATGACTCGTCTTCGCGCCATCTGTACCGCGGTTGCTCTGGTTTGCGCCAGCGGCCAGGTGCTTGCCGATACCGCCAGCCACAACGCCAGTGCCGAAGCTTTCCTGACCCTGGCGCACGCTGACAAGCTGGGCACTCCGGTGTACATGCAAGTGCAGCAAATGTTCGCTCAGCGTTTTGAACAGACCAAAGCCCCTGAGTCGAAAAAGGCCGTGCTGGAAACCTACCAGGCCAAGGCCAACGCCGCCCTGGACCAGGCCATCGGCTGGAACAAGCTGAAGCCGGACATGGTCAAGCTCTATACCAGCAACTTCAGCGAATCCGAACTCAAGGACCTGGTGGCGTTCTACCAGTCGCCGCTGGGCAAGAAAGTCCTGGAAAAAATGCCTCAGCTGACCCAGCAATCGGCGCAGATGACCCAGGGCAAGCTGGAAAGCGCGGTACCGGTGGTCAATAAACTGCTGGCCGACATGACCGCCGAGCTCGAGCCTAAGGCCGCACCGGCGAAGAAGAAGTAAGCGGAGCCAGGAATGACCATGCAACAACGTATCGAAGCGGCCCTGGGCGCCTTGCAGCCTGAGCATTTGCAGGTGCTGGACGAAAGCCACATGCACAGCCGCGGTCTGCAGACGCACTTCAAGGCCGTGCTGGTCAGCGAGCAGTTCGCCGGGCTCAATAGCGTCAAACGCCACCAGAAGGTCTACGCGACCCTGGGCGAGTTGATGGGCCAGTTCCATGCGTTGGCGCTGCATACCTACACCCCGCAAGAGTGGGTAAAGATCGGCGCGGCCCCGGCCTCGCCGACCTGCGCCGGCGGCAGCAAGCATTAACCCCAGGTTTTTTGCTAGAATCCGCAACGCGCCGCTCAGTCGGCGCGTTTTTTTTGCATCCGGTTCACCCTTTGCGAGGGTAGCCACCTGGAGAATCACCCATGACACAACCGATTGTCGTGGCGGCACTGTATAAGTTCGTCACCCTCGAAGACTACGTTTCCCTGCGCGAGCCGCTGCTCAACGCGATGCTCGACAACGGCATCAAGGGCACCCTGCTGATTGCCGAAGAAGGCATCAATGGCACCGTTTCCGGCAGCCGTGAAGGCATCGACGGGCTGCTGGCCTGGCTGCGCAACGATCCGCGCATGGTCGATATCGACCACAAGGAATCCTACTGCGACGAGCAGCCGTTCTACCGCACCAAGGTCAAGCTCAAGAAAGAGATCGTGACCCTGGGTGTACCCGGCGTCGACCCGAACAAGCAGGTCGGTACCTACGTCGAGCCGCAAGACTGGAATGCCTTGATCAGCGACCCGCAAGTGCTGCTGATCGACACCCGTAACGACTATGAAGTCTCGATCGGCACCTTCGAAGGCGCCATCGATCCGAAAACCACCAGTTTTCGCGAGTTCCCCGACTACATCAAAGCCCACTTCGACCCGAGCAAGCACAAGAAAGTCGCGATGTTCTGCACCGGCGGCATCCGCTGCGAGAAGGCCTCGAGCTACATGCTCAGCGAAGGTTTCGGCGAGGTCTTCCACCTCAAGGGCGGTATCCTCAAGTACCTCGAGGAGGTGCCGCAGCAGGAGAGTAAATGGCAGGGCGACTGCTTCGTCTTTGATAATCGGGTCACCGTGCGTCACGACCTGAGCGAAGGCGACTACGATCAATGTCATGCCTGCCGCACGCCGGTCAGCGTCGAGGACCGCGCCAGCGAGCACTATGTGCCGGGTATCAGTTGCCCGCATTGCTGGGACACGCTGAGCGAGAAAACCCGCCGCAGCGCCATCGACCGGCAGAAGCAGATTGAACTGGCCAAGGCTCGCAACATGCCGCATCCGATTGGTTACAACTACAAGCAATCTTCTTCCGAGGCCTGAGCCATGTCCGCCCGCCTGCTCTATGTGATGGACCCGATGTGTTCGTGGTGCTGGGGCTTTGCGCCAGTGGCCGAGGCTCTGGTCGAGCAGGCTCGGGTGGCGGGCGTCGAGTTGCATCTGGTGGTGGGCGGCCTGCGCACCGGCAGCGGCGCGGCGCTGGAGCCGACCACCCGGCGCTATATCTTCGAGCACTGGCAGGCGGTCACCGAGGCCACTGGCCAGCCGTTCAAGTTCGAGGGCGCCTTGCCCGAAGGTTTTGTCTACGACACGGAACCTGCATGCCGCGCCATCGTCACGGCGCGCGGGCTGGCGCCGGATTGCGCCTGGAAACTCCTGGGCCTGATCCAGCGGGCGTTTTACGCCGAGGGTCGCGATGTCACGCGCGCCAGCGTTTTGGTGGAGTTGGCCGAACAGGCGGGCGTGCCGCGCATCGAGTTCGCCGAGGCCTTCGACCGCGCCGAACAGCATGCGGCTACCGCCGCGGACTTCACCTGGGTCCAGGACCTGGGCATCGCTGGTTTCCCGACCCTGTTGGCCGAGCGTAACGGCCAGCTGGCGTTGCTGACCAATGGTTATCAGCCCTTGAACGAACTCGCGCCATTGCTCGGTCGCTGGCTGGAGCGTGCTGCCTGTGCGTGATCGGGTTCGTGATCCACAAGCACCGGAACCCGTCGACCGCCTGAGCTGGGCGGAAGTCCGCCGGCTGGCACTGCAACATAAGAAAGCCCTGTGGATCGCCAACGGCGTGGCCGTCCTGGCGACGCTGTGCAGCGTGCCGATTCCGTTGCTGCTGCCGCTGCTGGTGGACGAAGTGCTGCTGGGGCACGGCGATGCCGCACTGAAGGTCATGAATCAAGCGTTGCCCGCGGGCTGGCAGAGCGCAGCCGGCTACATCGGCCTGATGTTGCTGGTCACCCTGATGCTGCGTTGCGCGGCCTTGCTGTTCAACGTCCTGCAGGCTCGCTTGTTTGCCGGGTTGGCCAAGGACATCGTCTTTCGCATCCGCCTGCGGTTGATCGAGCGCCTCAAGCGCATTTCCCTGGGCGAGTACGAAAGCCTGGGCAGCGGCACCGTGACCACCCACCTGGTCACCGACCTCGACACCCTCGACAAGTTTGTCGGCGAGACCCTCAGCCGTTTCCTGGTGGCCATGCTCACACTGGTGGGCACCGCGGGCATCCTGATGTGGATGCACTGGCAGCTGGCGCTGCTGATCCTATTGTTCAACCCGTTGGTGATCTACGCCACGGTGCAGTTGGGCAAACGGGTCAAGCACCTGAAGAAGCTCGAGAACGACAGCACCTCGCGTTTCACCCAGGCGTTGACCGAAACCCTGGACGCGATCCAGGAAGTACGCGCCGGCAACCGTCAGGGCTTTTTCCTCGGCCGCCTCGGCCAGCGCGCCCGGGATGTGCGGGACTACGCGGTGGCCTCGCAATGGAAGAGCGATGCTTCCAACCGGGCCAGCGGGCTGCTGTTCCAGTTCGGGATCGATATCTTTCGCGCGGCGGCCATGCTGACCGTGCTGTTTTCCGACCTGTCGATTGGCCAGATGCTGGCCGTGTTCAGCTACCTGTGGTTCATGATCGGCCCGGTCGAGCAACTGTTGAACCTGCAATACGCCTACTACGCCGCCGGTGGCGCGCTGTCGCGCATCAACGAGCTGCTGTCGCGCGCCGACGAACCGCAGTATGCCGGGGGCGTCGATCCGTTCCAGGGGCGCGAGACCGTGGGTATCGAGGTCAGCGGCCTGAGTTTCGGTTATGGCGACGAACCGGTGCTCGACCAGATGAACCTGTCGATCGAACCTGGCGAAAAAGTGGCGATCGTCGGCGCCAGCGGCGGCGGCAAGAGCACCCTGGTGCAACTGCTGCTGGGGCTCTATACGCCGCAGGCGGGCGTCATTCGTTTTGGCGGCTCGACCCAGCAGGAGATCGGCCTGGAAACCCTGCGCGAAAACGTCGCGGTGGTGTTGCAGCATCCGGCGCTGTTCAACGACAGCATTCGCGCCAACCTGACCATGGGCCGCGAACGCAGCGACGAAGCCTGCTGGCGAGCGTTGGAGATTGCCCAGCTGGACTCGACCGTACGCGCCCTGGCCAACGGCTTGGACAGCGTCGTCGGCCGTTCCGGTGTGCGCCTGTCCGGCGGCCAGCGTCAGCGCCTGGCGATCGCGCGGATGGTCCTGGCCGAACCCAAGGTGGTGATCCTCGACGAAGCCACCTCCGCCCTGGACGCCGCCACCGAGTACAACCTGCATCAGGCGCTGACGCGTTTCCTGCATGGGCGCACCACGCTGATCATTGCCCACCGCCTGTCCGCAGTAAAACAGGCGGATCGGGTGCTGGTGTTCGATGGTGGGCAGATTGCCGAAGATGGCGACCATCAGCAGCTGATCGCCGATGGTGGCCTTTACGCCAAGCTTTATGGGCATTTGCAGCAAGTCCAACAACCTTGAGTTTTGTCCGGTTTTCTGTGCTTAGTGCTTGAATTCCCTGGGGGAAACCGCTTTCTTGCAGCACGGCGTGGCCGTGTTTCGATGGGCTGGAGGCTTGAGCGTCGCGAGCGGTACGCTCGAAGCCGCGGAAATTAGCCTAGTCTGAGCTGTCAGGAGCGGTACTTTCTCGGGTGTTCATCTGGCAGTGCTTATGCAAGGGACCTCATGAAGCAAAAGCGGACTCTCGGAACGCCACGGCTATTGGGCATTGTCTGGCCATTTATCGCGGTGGTGACGTTTCAAGCGCTGTTGGGTGGCCTCAGCTTGTATGTGCTTTCGGCGGTACGTGGCTACGTGGCGGGGGAAAGCCTGTGGTCCAAGGGCCAGAAGGACGCTATCTACTACCTCAACCTCTACGCCGACAGTCGCGACGAATCGATCTTTCTGAAATACCAGAATGCTATTGCCGTGCCCCAGGGCGGGCATGAGCTGCGGGTGGCCCTGGATCGGCAGCCGCCTGACCTGGAGGCCGCCCGGGCGGGGATTCTCAAAGGCGGCAATCACCCCGACGACAGCGACAGCGTGATCTGGCTGTACCTGAATTTTCGTCATTTCAGCTACCTGGAAAAAGCCATCGACCTGTGGACCGTGGGCGACAGTTACCTGGTGCAACTGGATAACGTGGCCCATGATATGCATCGCGGCATTACCAGCAATCAGGCGACCGATGCCGATATCCAGCGCTGGAAAAACCAGATATTTGCCATCAACGACGGTGTGACGCCCGCGGCCAAGGCGTTCAGCGATGCCTTGGGCGAGGGGTCGCGGGTGATTCTGCGGCTGCTGCTGATCACCAACCTGGCCACCGCGCTGGGGCTGATTGTCCTGGCGTTGTTGCGGACCCATAAGTTGCTGGCGCAGCGTCATGCCTTTGCCAGCGCCCTGCAGCTGGAAAAGGAGCGGGCGCAGATCACCTTGCAGTCCATTGGCGACGGCGTCATCACCACCGATGTGGACGGCGCCATTGCCTATATGAACCCGGCCGCCGAGGAAATGACTCACTGGAAGGCCGAACAGGCCGTGGGGTTGCCGCTGGCCGCGTTGTTCAACCTGCTGGATGAAAATGCCCAGGCCGACGGCTTCACCCTGATCGAGCACATCCTCAGTGGCCAGCTCAGCGGCGGCAGCGAGCACTCGAAGCTGATCCAGCGCCTGGATGGCAGCACGGTGTCGGTGACCCTGGTCGGCGCGCCCATCCAGAACGCTGGTAAAGTCAGCGGTACGGTATTGGTGCTGCATGACATGACCCAGGAACGCCAGTACATCGCCAATCTGTCCTGGCAGGCGACCCACGATGCCTTGACCGGCCTGGCCAACCGCCGCGAGTTCGAGCATCGGCTGGAGCAGGCGCTGCATAACCTGATCCGGCAACCGGGGCGGCATGCGCTGATGTTCCTCGACCTGGACCAGTTCAAACTGGTCAACGATACCTGCGGCCATGCGGCGGGGGACGAATTGCTCCGGCATATCTGCGCCTTGCTCCAGTCGGGCTTGCGCGAGGGGGATACCCTGGCGCGGCTGGGGGGCGACGAATTCGGCATCCTGCTGGAGAACTGTTCGCCGGACGCAGCGGAAAAGATCGCCGAAGGCCTGCGCCAGACTGTGCAGAACCTGCACTTTGTCTGGAAAGGCCGGCCCTTCGTCACCACCGTCAGCATCGGCCTGGTGCATGTGGCACAAACCCCGACCACCCTCGAGGCTTCGCTGCGGGCCGCGGACATGGCCTGCTACATGGCCAAGGAGAAGGGGCGTAATCGGGTGCAGGTCTACCACGCGGACGATTCGGAGTTGTCTCTGCGGTTTGGTGAAATGGCCTGGGTACAGCGCCTGCACATGGCGCTGGAGGAGAACCGTTTCTGTCTGTATGCCCAGGAAATCGCCGCGCTGGGGCATGCCGGACGGCTTGGCGGGCACATCGAAATCCTGCTGCGCCTGCATGACGAGGCCGGGCGGATGATTCTGCCCGACAGTTTCATCCCGGCCGCCGAGCGCTATGGGCTGATGACGTCCCTGGACCGTTGGGTCGTGGAGAATGTGTTCAAGATCATTGCCGAATGCATTCGCGAAGAACGGGAAGGGCCCTTGGCGATGTGCGCGATCAACCTGTCGGGCGCGACCATCGGCGACGAGGCTTTCCTGGGCTTCCTGCGCGAGCAGTTCGGTGTCCATGGCGTTCCGCCGGACATGATTTGTTTTGAAATCACCGAAACCAGCGCCATTTCCAACCTCGGCAGTGCCATTCGCTTCATTAACGAACTCAAGGGCTTGGGGTGTCATTTCTCCCTGGACGACTTTTGCGCGGGAATGTCGTCATTCGCTTATCTCAAACATTTGCCTGTAGACTTCCTGAAGATCGATGGAAGTTTCGTCAAGGATATGCTGGACGACCCAATCAATCGCGCGATGGTCGAGGTGATCAACCATATCGGTCATGTGATGGGCAAACGCACGATTGCCGAGTTTGTCGAAACACCGCAAATTGAACAGGCATTGCTGGAAATCGGCGTGGATTACGCTCAGGGCTACCTGATCGAGCGCCCGCAACTCTTTACCTGTGACAGTCTGCAGTGTCGGCCTTCGCGACCACAGCCTCTGTTATTCAAGGCTCCCGGCACGTTCCGTTGAATCTCTCGCTGATCCGTACCATCACCCTCAAAAGGAGCCCCGACAGTGATCGACGTATTCAACAGAACTGGCCCGCTCATGGACGCCGCCAGTTATCCCGCCTGGGCCCAGCAACTGATCCAGGATTGCAGCGAGAGCAAGCGCCGTGTGGTCGATCACGAACTGTATCAGCGCATGCGTGATAACAAACTCAGCAACAAGACCATGCGCCTGTACCTGATTGGCGGTTGGCCGGTGGTCGAGCAGTTCGCCCTGTACATGGCGCAGAACCTGACCAAGACCCGCTTTGCCCGGCATCCCGGCGAAGACATGGCGCGACGCTGGTTGATGCGCAATATCCGGGTTGAGCTCAACCATGCCGATTACTGGGTGAACTGGAGCCGCGCCCATGGCGTGAGCCTGGAGGACCTGCAAGCGCAGCAGGTCCCGCCGGAGTTGCATGCCTTGAGTCATTGGTGCTGGCATACCAGTTCCGCCGATGCGCTGATCGTGGCGATCGCCGCGACCAACTATGCGATCGAGGGCGCGACGGGCGAGTGGTCGGCGCAGGTCTGTTCCACTGGTGTGTATGCCGCGGCCTTTCCCGAAGAAGAGCGCAAGCGGGCGATGAAGTGGCTGAAAATGCATGCCCAGTACGACGACGCACACCCTTGGGAGGCGCTGGAAATCATCTGTACCCTGGCTGGAATCAACCCGAGCAAAACGTTGCAGGGCGAGCTGCGTCAGGCGATCTGCAAGAGTTATGACTACATGTACCTGTTCCTGGAGCGTTGCATGCAGCAGGAAAAGGCAGTGGTTGCGCGTGAGCGGTTGGCGCTGGCCGAAGGTTGAGGAGTGCCTGAGACGCAGGCCGCTTCAGGGCAACTCGCTCAGCCAGCCATCGCCAGGCGGTTCCGGCCTTCACGCTTGGCCACATACAGCGCGCTGTCCGCGCGGCGTAACAGGCTCTCGGCCGACTCCCCCGGCAGCAGGGTCGAACAACCCAGGCTGACCGTCAGTTCAATCAAGGTGTCATCCGCCCAATACTCCTTGGCCTGCGTGGCTTGGCGCAGCCGTTCTCCCACCATGGCCGCGGCATCGCGGCCGGTGTTGGACAGCAGGATCAGGAACTCCTCGCCGCCAAAACGAAACACCATGTCGACATTGCGCAACTGCGCCTTGATCGCTGCGGCAACGGCCTTGAGCACTTGGTCGCCGGCGCTGTGACCGTGGCTGTCGTTGATTCTCTTGAAGTGGTCGATATCCAGCATCAGCAGTGACAGCGGGTGCAGGTGGCGACGGGCCATGTCAATTTCCCGTTGCAGCGTCTGATCCATGGCGATCCGGTTGCCGGTGTCGGTCAAGGGGTCGCGCAGGGCGCTGCGGGTGGCGGCCCGATAGAGCAGGGCATTGCGCATCGGATACAGCAGGGCAGACAACAGCGACTCCAGATGGCTCTGTTCCTGGTCGCTGAAGCGCTGGTTGCGACGAAACACCAATTCGCCCATGGGTTCGCCTTCGTGGCTCAGGCTGTAGCTGACGGAGTGGTGGCCGCGTTGGCCGAACTCCAGGCGCAGGTCGCTGGGCTTGTGCTGGTAAACCAGGGCATCGAGGGGAACAAGGCGTTGGGTTGCGCGGTAGAACAGGCCGAGTATGCGTTGCGGCTCCAGGCTGGTCTGCAATTGCAGGCTCAATTGCTGGCGCAGTTGGGCGAGGCTCACCGGGCGCTGCAGGAGCGGCGATTGCTGGCCAAAGCCCAGGCGTTGCAATTTGGCGCTGTCGAAGTCAATTGCGTTGGTCTGGGTCGGTGTTTTCATATGGCGTGAGCCCCTGGGCACGTAATGCAGTGTGACTGGCTGGGTGAGGGCGGCTTGGGGCTGCACGTCGTACTGTTCCATCAGTCCCATAGGACGAGAACCAACAGTCTAATCCGCTTTGGGGGCCGTTATAAGCCCCGACTCAATCGCCGCTGAGTTTCGTCAGTACGCTGCGTATCTGAGGGAAATTAGAGCGAAAGTCGTGCCATTTTGTTCATTTGGACAAAATGCTTTTTAATTCATGGGGTTGACTGACGTGACCGGGCGCAGTGAAGTCGCAGGGCGGTATTTGTCTGGCAGTGACGCGGCGCAAGTCGGCCGGAAAGAGGTGCCGCGACGGGATTCCGCCGCGGCCGGGGAAAGGCATTACTGGGCGTCGAAGGCCTGGCCGTTGATCCCGGTGCTGTCCGGGCCCATGAGGTAGAGATAGACCGGCATGATGTCCTCGGGGATTGGGTTGTTGCTCGGGTTTTCCCCCGGATAGGCCTGGGCGCGCATGCTGGTGCGGGTGGCGCCCGGGTTGATGCTGTTGGCGCGCACTGGCGCCACGCCGTCGACTTCGTCGGCCAGGGTTTGCATCAGGCCTTCGGTGGCGAACTTCGAGACGCCGTAGGCTCCCCAATAGGCACGACCCTTGCGGCCAACGCTACTGGAGGTGAACACCACCGAGGCATCCGGGGACAGCTTGAGCAGCGGCAGCAGGGTACTGGTCAACATGAACGTAGCGTTGACGTTGATTTGCATCACCCGCATGAAGTTCTCGCCCGACAGCTGTTCCAGCGGCGTGCGCGGCCCGATGATCGAGGCGTTGTGCAGCAGGCCGTCGAGATGGCCGAACTCGGCCTCGACCATCGCCGCCAATTCGTCGTACTGGTGCGGCAGGGCGGTTTCGAGGTTGAACGGAATTACCACGGGCTGGGGATGGCCGGCGGCTTCGATCTCGTCGTAGACCTGAGTCAGGTTGGCTTCGGTCTTGCCCAGCAGCAATACGGTGGCGCCATGGGCGGCGTAGGTCTTGGCGGCGGCAGCCCCGATGCCGCGTCCGGCGCCGGTGACCAGGATGATCCGGTCCTTGAGCAGTTCGGGGCGGGCGGAATAATCAAACATAGAAACCTCGGGAAATCAGAAGCGAAAGCCTGGGCGGATCAGCAGCCGCACAGCGCATGATCCAGGACCTGGCGCAGTTCCAGCGGGTGGTCGACCACCACGTCGGCGCCCCAGTGCTTGGGGTTGTCATCCGGGTGGATATAGCCGTAGGTCACGGCCGCGGTCTTGGTGCCGGCATCGCGCCCCGATTCGATGTCGCGCAGGTCGTCGCCGACGAACAGCACGCTGGCCGGATCGAGGTCGAGCATCTTGCACGCCAGGATCAACGGCTCCGGATCGGGTTTGCTGTTCTTCACATGGTCCGGGCAGATCAGCAGGGCGGAGCGTTCGGCCAGGCCCAGCTGCTGCATGATCGGCTCGGCAAAACGCACCGGCTTGTTGGTGACCACGCCCCAGATCAGGTTGGCCTTCTCGATATCGGCCAGCAACTCGGCCATGCCATCGAACAGCTTGCTGTGCACGGCGCAATGCTGGAGGTAGCGCTCCAGGAATTCCTGGCGCAGCTCTTCGAAGCCCGGGGATTCGGGGTCCATCGAGAAGGTAACCGCCACCATCGCCCGGGCGCCGCCGGAGATTTCGTCACGGATATGCTTGTCGACGATCGGCGCGAGGCCGCGATCGGCACGCATGGCCTGGCAGATGGCGATGAAGTCCGGCGCGGTGTCGAGCAGGGTGCCGTCCATGTCGAAGAGAACTGCTCTGATACGCATGGGTTTATTCCTCTCGCAGGGTCTGGATCATGTAGTTGACGTCGACGTCGGCGGCCAGCTTGTAGTGCTTGGTCAGCGGGTTGTAGGTCAGGCCGATGATGTCCTTGACGGTCAGGCCGGCTGAGCGGCTCCAGGCTCCCAGTTCGGAAGGGCGGATGAATTTCTTGAAATCATGGGTGCCGCGCGGCAGCAGCTTCATGATGTATTCGGCGCCGATGATGGCGAACAGATAAGCCTTCGGGTTGCGGTTGATGGTGGAGAAGAACACCTGGCCACCGGGCTTGACCATGCGGAAGCAGGCGCGGATCACCGAAGACGGGTCCGGTACGTGCTCGAGCATTTCCAGGCAGGTGACCACGTCGAATTGCTCGGGCATTTCTTCGGCCAGGGCTTCGGCGGTGATCTGCCGGTACTCGACGTTGACCCCGGACTCCAGCTGATGCAACTGAGCCACCGCCAGCGGCGCCTCGCCCATGTCGATACCGGTAACCGTGGCGCCACGTTGCGCCATGGCTTCGCTGAGGATGCCGCCGCCGCAACCGACGTCGAGGACTTTCTTGCCGGCCAGGTTGACGCGTTCGTCAATCCAGTTGACCCGCAGCGGATTGATGTCGTGCAACGGTTTGAACTCGCTTTCGCGGTCCCACCAGCGATGGGCGAGGGCTTCGAATTTGGCGATTTCGGCGTGGTCGACGTTACTCATGGCTGATCCTCTGAATCTGAAAGATTTTGCTGTCGGTCTCGGGCCGGGGCCCGAGGGTTCCTGCTATTCGTGATGGCCACTGATGCGCTGGCCCCAGGCTGTCGCCGTGGCGTGCAACTGTTGTTCGTCCTGGCGCGTCAGGCGCCGGTCGTCGAGCAATTGCTTGCCGGCGACCCAAAGGTGTTTCACGCAATCGCGGCCGGTGGCATATATAAGCTGCGAAACCGGATCGTAGATCGGTTGCTGCGCCAGGCCGGAAAGGTCGAAGGCCACCAGGTCCGCGGCCTTGCCCAGCTCCAGCGAGCCGATCTCGCTGTCCAGGCCCAGGGCCCGCGCGCCATTGAGCGTGGCCATGCGCAGCGCCTGGTGGGCGTTCAGCGCGGTGGCCGAGCCTGCCACGGCCTTGGCCAGCAGGGCGGCGGTGCGGGTTTCGCCGAGCAGGTCCAAGTCGTTGTTGCTGGCGGCCCCGTCGGTCCCCACCGCAACATTGACGCCGGCCTGCCACAGCCGTTCCACCGGGCAGAAGCCACTGGCCAGTTTCAGGTTCGACTCCGGGCAATGAATGACGCTGCTGTTGGTTTCTACCAGCAAAGCCAGGTCATCATCGCTGATTTGGGTCATGTGTACGGCCTGGAAGCGCGGTCCGAGCAGGCCCAATCGCGCCAGGCGGGCCAGGGGGCGTTCGCCGTGTCGGGCTTCGGCCTGTTGCACCTCGAAGGCGGTTTCATGGACATGCATATGGATCGAGGCATCGAGCTCTTCGGCGATTACCCGGACTTTCTCCAGGTTTTCGTCGCTGACCGTGTAGGGCGCGTGGGGGCCGAAAGTGATCTTGATGCGCGGATGGTGCTTGAGGTCGCCGAACAGCTCTACGCCCTGGCGGATGGCTTCGTCGGCATTGCTGGCGCCCGGAATCGGAAAGTCGAGGATCGGAATGGCGATCTGTGCCCGAATGCCGCTGTTGTGCACCCGCTCGCTGGCAACCTTCGGGAAGAAGTACATGTCGGAGAAGCAGGTGATGCCGCCTTTGAGCTGTTCGGCGATCGCCAGGTCGGTACCATCGCGGACGAAGGCTTCATCGACCCATTTGGCTTCGGCGGGCCAGATATGCTTTTCCAGCCAGGTCATCAGCGGCAGGTCGTCGGCCAGGCCGCGGAACAGGGTCATCGCCGCATGGCCGTGGGCGTTGATCAGCCCGGGGCTGAGCAGCATGCCGGGCAATTCGCGGACCTCGGCGACCTGTAGCTTCAAGGCGTCGGCGCGCGGGCCGATGAAGGCGATGCGTCCGTCGCGGATGCCCAGGCCATGCTCTCTGAGCACCACGCCGGCTGGTTCCACAGGCACCAGCCAGCTCGGCAGCAGGAGTAAGTCGAGGGCCACGACAGGGTTCGGCATCGAAGATCGGTTCCAGGGCGTTTGTGGAGGATGGCGAAGTATACCCGAGCGCCTTCGCCGGGGGATCGCTATAATCGGCGGCTTTTGTTCATGAGTGCGGGGTGAGGGATGCGCGATCGACTGCTGGCTGCGGAGAAGGTGAAGGCCATCGATTGGCGGGATGACGCCCTGTATCTGCTCGATCAGCGCATTTTACCGTCCGAAGAAAACTGGATCGCCTATACCAGCGCGGCCGGCATCGCAGAGGCCATTCGCGAAATGGTCGTGCGTGGTGCGCCGGCGATCGGCATCAGCGCCGCTTACGCCGTGGTCCTGGCGGCACGCGCGCGTTTTGCCGCCGGTGGCGATTGGCAGGCGGCGATGGAAGAGGATTTCGCACTGCTCGCCGATTCGCGTCCGACCGCGGTCAATCTGTTCTGGGCGCTGAACCGCATGCGTGAGCGTCTGGAACGCTTGCGTGAGCACGCCGATCCGCTGGCGGCACTGGAGGCCGAAGCCCTGGCCATTCATGAAAGCGATCGCGAAGCCAATCTGACCATGGCGCAGTTGGGCGTCGACCTGATTCGCCGGCATCAGGGCAACGCCCAGGCCATTCTCACCCACGGCAATACCGGTGCCCTGGCGACCGGTGGTTTCGGCACGGCCCTGGGGGTGATTCGCGGGGCCTTTATCGAGGGGATGGTCGAGCGGGTATATGTCAACGAGACCCGTCCCTGGCTGCAAGGCTCGCGGCTGACCGCCTGGGAACTGGCCAGCGAGGGTATTCCAGTGACATTGAATGCCGATTCCGCTGCCGCGCACATCATGAAGACCAAGGGTGTGACCTGGGTGGTCGTCGGGGCTGACCGCATTACCGCCAATGGCGATGTGGCGAGCAAGATCGGCACTTACCAGTTGGCGGTCAATGCCATGCATCATGGCGTGCGCTTCATGGTGGTCGCACCCAGCTCGTCCATCGACATGGCCCTGGCCGGGGGCGAAGACATCCTGCTCGAAGAGCGCGACGGCAAGGAACTGCTCGAGTTTGGCGGCAAGCAGGTAGGTGCAGGTGTGGAGGCCTATAATCCGGTCTTCGACGTCACTCCGGCGGACTTGATCGATGCCATCGTCACCGAGAAAGGCATAGTCGAGCGTCCCGATACCGCGAAACTGGCCCAATTGATGTGCCGCAAGCGCCTGCATTGAAGCCGTTTCGCAGGAAGTGTTGCTGACGGTTGCCGCGGGGCGGCTGTCAGTCCGGAAAAAATCCGCATTTGCGAGCGAAAACCGCCTCTGAGCTTCTCTCGTCTCTTATCAGCCTGTCACTGGTCAACTAACTATGCTCCATGCGCGTCTGGGGGATAGGTGCGTGGCGGCGATTGTGATAACATCCGGCGGTTTCCAAGGTGGTCCGAAGTGGCTGCCTTCACTGCGCAAATCCATGGCTTAACTTGTTGATTTGTCGTAAGTCGGTGCATGGCACTAGGCCTGCAGCGGCGAGCTTCGTTCGTCCCATATGGATGTGACGAAGTTTCACCAGAAAAAGGAATCAGGCTTCTCATGGGCGAACTGGCCAAAGAAATCCTCCCGGTCAATATCGAAGACGAGCTGAAACAGTCCTATCTCGACTACGCGATGAGCGTAATCGTCGGGCGGGCACTGCCTGATGCGCGCGATGGCTTGAAGCCCGTGCACCGGCGTGTGCTGTACGCGATGAGCGAGCTCGGTAACGACTGGAACAAGCCGTACAAGAAATCTGCCCGTGTTGTCGGTGACGTGATCGGTAAGTATCACCCGCACGGTGATACCGCGGTGTACGACACCATCGTTCGTATGGCCCAGCCATTCTCCCTGCGCTACCTGTTGGTAGACGGCCAGGGTAACTTCGGTTCGGTCGACGGCGACAACGCGGCGGCCATGCGATACACCGAAGTGCGCATGACCAAGCTGGCGCACGAGCTGCTGGCCGACCTGCACAAGGAAACCGTGGACTGGGTGCCGAACTACGACGGCACCGAGCTGATCCCCGCGGTCATGCCGACCAAGATCCCCAACCTGCTGGTCAACGGTTCCAGCGGTATCGCCGTGGGCATGGCGACCAACATTCCGCCGCACAACCTCGGCGAAGTCATCGACGGTTGCCTGGCGCTGATCGACAATCCCGAGCTGACTGTCGACGAACTGATGCAGTACATCCCCGGTCCGGACTTCCCGACCGCTGCGATCATCAACGGGCGTGAAGGCATCATCGAGGCCTACCGTACTGGTCGCGGTCGTATCTACATGCGTGCCCGCTCGATCATCGAGGACATCGACAAGGTCGGCGGCCGTCAGCAGATCGTCATCACCGAGCTGCCTTACCAGCTGAACAAGGCGCGTCTGATCGAGAAGATCGCCGAGCTGGTCAAGGAGAAGAAGCTCGAAGGCATCACCGAGCTGCGCGACGAGTCCGACAAGGACGGTATGCGCGTAGTGATCGAGCTGCGTCGTGGCGAAGTGCCAGAGGTGATCCTCAACAACCTCTACGCCCAGACCCAGCTGCAGAGCGTGTTCGGTATCAACATTGTTGCGCTGATCGATGGTCGCCCGCGGATCCTCAACCTGAAGGATCTGCTGGAAGCTTTCGTCCGCCACCGCCGCGAAGTGGTGACCCGGCGTACCGTATTCGAGCTGCGTAAGGCTCGTGAACGCGGCCATATCCTCGAAGGCCAGGCTGTAGCCCTGTCGAACATCGACCCGGTCATTGCCCTGATCAAGGCTTCGCCGACCCCGTCGGAAGCCAAGGAAGCGCTGGTCAGCACACCTTGGGAATCCAGCGCGGTGATGACCATGGTCGAGCGCGCCGGCGCCGATTCTTGCCGTCCGGAGAATCTCGATCCGCAATACGGCCTGCGCGACGGCAAGTACTTCCTGTCGCCAGAGCAGGCACAAGCCATTCTGGAGTTGCGCCTGCACCGCCTGACTGGTCTCGAGCACGAAAAACTGCTGGCCGAGTACCAAGAGATCCTCAACCAGATCGGCGAGCTGATCCGCATCCTCAACAGCGCCACGCGCCTGATGGAAGTGATTCGCGAAGAACTGGAAGTCATTCGTGCCGAATATGGCGATGTGCGTCGCACCGAGATCCTCGATGCCCGTCTCGACCTGACCCTGGGCGACATGATTCCGGAAGAAGAGCGCGTCGTGACCATTTCCCACGGTGGTTATGCCAAGACCCAGCCGCTGGCTGCGTACCAGGCCCAGCGCCGTGGCGGTAAAGGCAAGTCGGCGACCGGCGTCAAGGATGAGGATTACATCGCTCACCTGCTGGTGGCCAACAGCCATACCACGTTGTTGCTGTTCTCCAGCAAAGGCAAGGTCTACTGGCTGAAAACCTACGAGATTCCAGAAGCTTCCCGTGCTGCCCGCGGTCGCCCGCTGGTCAACCTGCTGCCGCTGGACGAGGGTGAGTACATCACCACCATGCTGCCGGTCGAGGAGTACACCGAAGGTCACTACATCTTCATGGCCACCGCCAACGGTACCGTGAAGAAGACGCCGCTGGAATCCTTCAGCCGTCAGCGCAGCGTCGGTCTGATCGCGTTGGAGCTGGACGAGGGCGATGTATTGATTTCCGCGGCGATCACCGATGGCGAGCGCGAAGTCATGCTGTTCTCCGATGGCGGCAAGGTGACTCGCTTCAAGGAATCCGATGTTCGTGCCATGGGCCGTACTGCCCGCGGTGTGCGCGGCATGCGTCTGCCGGAAGGGCAGAAGCTGATCTCCATGCTGATTCCGGAGGAAGGCAGCCAGATCCTTACCGCCTCGGCGCGTGGTTATGGCAAGCGTACGGCAATCACCGAGTTCCCTGAGTACAAGCGTGGCGGCCAAGGCGTTATCGCCATGGTCAGCAACGATCGTAACGGCCGATTGGTCGGAGCGGTCCAGGTGCTCGACGGCGAGGAAATCATGCTGATTTCCGACCAGGGCACCCTGGTGCGTACCCGGGTCGACGAAGTTTCCAGCCTGGGTCGTAACACCCAGGGCGTGACCCTGATCAAGCTGGCCAGCGACGAAACGCTGGTAGGCCTCGAGCGGGTGCAGGAGCCATCCGAAGTCGAAGGTGATGAGTTCGAAGGCGAAGAAGGCGAGGTGCTCGAGGGCGTCGTGCTGGATGCGCTGGATGATTCGGACGACGCCGTCGAGAACCAGCAGGCTGACGCCGCAGGCGAAGAAGAGTCGCAAGACTAAATAAATCGTAGCAGGGCAGAGTGTTTGCTCTGTCCGCTACCGTGAATGCATAGCGAGAGTGGATGTGAGCAAACGAGCCTATAACTTCTGCGCAGGTCCCGCTGCGCTACCTGAAGCTGTCCTGTTGCGCGCCCAGACCGAATTGCTGGACTGGCATGGCAAGGGTTTGTCGGTCATGGAAATGAGCCATCGCAGCGATGAGTTCGTGTCCATTGCCACCAAGGCCGAGCAGGATCTGCGTGATCTGCTGAATATCCCCTCGAACTATAAAGTGCTGTTTTTGCAAGGCGGCGCCAGCCAGCAGTTTGCTCAGATTCCACTGAACCTGCTGCCGGAAAATGGCACTGCCGACTATATCGACACCGGTATCTGGTCGCAGAAGGCTATTGAAGAAGCGTCGCGCTACGGTCATGTCAATGTGGCTGCTACCGCCAAACCCTACGATTACTTCGCCATCCCCGGTCAGAACGAATGGCAGTTGTCGAAAGATGCCGCCTACGTGCATTACGCGCCGAACGAAACCATCGGCGGTCTGGAGTTCCAGTGGATTCCGGAAACCGGTGATGTTCCGCTGGTGGCCGACATGTCTTCCGACATCCTTTCGCGCCCTGTGGATATCTCGCGTTTCGGCATGATCTATGCCGGCGCGCAGAAAAACATCGGTCCGAGCGGCATCCTGGTCAATATCGTTCGCGAGGACCTGCTGGGTCGCGCGCGTTCGCTGTGCCCGACCATGCTCGACTACAAGGTCGCGGCGGACAACGGCTCGATGTACAACACGCCGCCGACCCTCGCCTGGTACCTGTCCGGACTGGTGTTCGAATGGCTCAAGGAGCAGGGAGGGGTGGAAACCATCGCCAAACTCAATGAGACCAAGCAGCGCACCCTGTATGACTTCATCGATGCGAGTGGCCTGTACAGCAACCCGATCAACAAGTCGGACCGCTCGTGGATGAACGTACCGTTCCGTCTGGCCGACGATCGTTTGGACAAGCCGTTCCTGGTTGGTGCCGAAGCGCGCGGTCTATTGAACCTCAAGGGCCACCGTTCGGTAGGCGGCATGCGTGCCTCCATCTACAACGCCGTCGATATCCACGCGGTGAACGCCCTGGTGGCCTACATGGCAGAGTTCGAGAAGGAACATGGCTAATGTCTGAGCAAGAACTCAAGGCGCTGCGTTTGCGCATCGATGCCCTGGACGAGAAAGTCCTGGCGTTGATCAGCGAACGCGCGCGCTGCGCCCAGGAAGTCGCGCGAGTAAAGATGGCCTCGCTGGCCGAAGGTGAAGTGCCGGTGTTCTATCGTCCTGAGCGGGAGGCTCAGGTGCTCAAGCGAGTGATGGAGCGCAACCAGGGGCCGCTGGGCAACGAGGAGATGGCGCGGCTGTTCCGTGAAATCATGTCGTCTTGCCTGGCGCTCGAGCAGCCGTTGAAAGTGGCCTATCTCGGCCCGGAAGGCACCTTTACCCAGGCCGCGGCCATGAAGCACTTCGGTCATGCGGTGATCAGCAAGCCGATGGCGGCCATCGACGAGGTGTTCCGCGAGGTGGCGGCGGGCGCGGTGAACTTTGGCGTGGTGCCTGTGGAAAACTCCACTGAGGGCGCGGTGAACCACACCCTCGACAGTTTCCTGGAGCACGACATGGTGATCTGCGGCGAGGTCGAGCTGCGTATCCACCACCATCTGCTGGTCGGCGAAAATACCAAGACCGACAGCATCAGTCGCATTTACTCCCATGCCCAGTCCCTGGCGCAGTGCCGCAAATGGCTGGACGCCCATTATCCGAATGTCGAGCGCGTGGCGGTTTCCAGCAACGCCGAAGCGGCCAAGCGGGTCAAGGGCGAGTGGAACTCGGCGGCCATCGCCGGCGACATGGCGGCGGGCTTGTACGGCCTGACTCGTCTGGCCGAGAAAATCGAGGATCGTCCGGACAACTCCACGCGATTCCTGATGATCGGCAGCCAGGAAGTGCCACCGACCGGTGACGACAAGACCTCGATCATTGTTTCCATGAGCAACAAGCCCGGTGCCCTGCATGAGCTGTTGGTGCCTTTCCATGACAACGGCATCGACCTGACGCGCATCGAAACTAGGCCTTCGCGCAGCGGCAAGTGGACCTATGTGTTCTTCATCGACTTCATCGGCCATCACCGCGATCCGTTGATCAAGGGCGTGCTGGAAAAGATCAGTCAGGAAGCAGTGGCACTCAAGGTGCTGGGTTCCTACCCGAAAGCGGTTCTCTGAGGCTTTAACAATGAGTGGCGACTTCCTCGCTCTGGCGCAGCCGGGCGTGCAACAACTTTCGCCTTACGTTCCGGGCAAGCCTGTGGACGAACTGGCGCGCGAGCTGGACATCGATCCGGCGAAAATCGTCAAGCTGGCGAGCAATGAAAACCCGTTGGGTGCAAGCCCCAAGGCTTTGGCGGCGATTCGCGAAGAGCTGGTTGAGCTGACCCGTTATCCGGATGGCAATGGTTTTGCGCTCAAGACTCTGCTGGCCGAGCGCTGTGGCGTCGAGCTGGCACAGGTCACCTTGGGCAACGGCTCCAACGACATTCTCGAGCTGGTCGCTCGTGCCTATCTGGCGCCGGGTCTGAATGCGGTGTTCAGCGAACACGCCTTTGCGGTCTATCCGATCGTTACCCAGGCCGTGGGTGCCGAAGCCCAGGTGATTCCGGCCAAGGACTGGGGGCATGACCTGCCGGCCATGTTGCAGGCCATCAACGCTGATACCCGGGTGGTCTTCATTGCCAACCCGAACAACCCGACCGGTACCTGGTTCAGTGCTGAGGCGCTGGACGAGTTCCTCCAGGATGTACCGGCGCATGTGCTGGTGGTGCTGGACGAGGCTTACATCGAATATGCCGAGGGCAGCGATCTGCCGGACGGCTTGGATTTCCTGGCGGCGTATCCGAACCTGCTGGTGTCGCGGACCTTTTCCAAGGCTTATGGCTTGGCGGCGCTGCGTGTGGGGTATGGTTTGTCGACTCCGACCGTGGCTGATGTGCTCAATCGCGTTCGCCAGCCGTTCAACGTCAACAGCCTGGCCCTGGCGGCGGCCTGTGCGGCCCTGCAGGATGATGAATACCTGGCTGAGAGTCGTCGTCTGAACGAGGCGGGCATGCAGCAGTTGGAATCTGGTTTCCGTGAACTGGGTCTGGCTTGGATTCCTTCGCGGGGCAACTTCATTGCCGTGGATGTCGGGCGGGTTGCCGCGCCGGTGTTCCAGGGTTTGTTGCGCGAAGGGGTGATCGTGCGTCCGGTGGCCAACTACGGCATGCCGAACCATTTGCGCGTGACCATTGGCCTGCCGGCTGAAAACACCCGTTTCCTTGAGGCTCTGGCCAAGGTTCTGGCCCGTGGTTGATGTCATTCCAGTGCAATCTGCGGCACCTATGATCGGTCGCCTGGTGGTGGTCGGTCTGGGGTTGATCGGCGGCTCCTTTGCCAAGGGGCTGCGTGAAAGTGGCGCATGCCGCGAAGTGGTCGGCGTGGATCTTGACCCGCAATCACGCAAGCTGGCTGTTGAGCTGGGTGTGGTGGATCGCTGCGAGGAAGACCTGGCGCTGGCGTGCCGGGGAGCCGATGTCATTCAGTTGGCGGTGCCGATTCTGGCCATGGAAAAGCTGCTGGCGATCCTGGCGGGCATGGATCTGGGGCAGGTGATTCTGACTGACGTTGGCAGTGCCAAGGGCAACGTGGTACGAGCCGCGACCGAGGCTTTTGGCGGGATGCCGCCACGCTTCGTTCCGGGCCATCCAATCGCCGGCTCCGAGCAGAGTGGCGTTGAGGCCTCCAATGGTCAGTTGTTTCGTCGCCATAAGGTGATCCTGACGCCGCTGGAGCAGACCGATTCGGCGGCGCTGGCGCTGGTCGACAGGCTTTGGCGTGAACTGGGGGCTGATGTCGAGCACATGCAGGTCGAGCGTCACGATGAGGTGCTGGCAGCCACCAGCCATCTGCCGCATCTGCTGGCTTTCGGCCTGGTCGATTCGTTGGCCAAGCGCAGTGAAAATCTGGATATCTTCCGTTACGCTGCGGGCGGTTTCCGTGATTTCACAAGAATCGCCGGCAGCGACCCGGTCATGTGGCATGACATCTTTCTCGCCAATCGTGAAGCTGTCCTGCGCACACTCGATACATTTCGCAATGACCTCGACGCCTTGCGCGACGCGGTCGATGCAGGGGATGGGCATCAGTTGTTGGGCGTGTTCACGCGCGCCCGGGTTGCTCGCGAGCATTTCAGTAAAATCCTGGCCCGCCGGGCCTATGTGGACGCTATGAACTCCAATAATCTGATTTTCCTGGCAAATCCTGGTGGCCGCCTGACTGGGCGGATTCGTGTACCAGGCGACAAGTCGATTTCTCACCGTTCGATCATGCTCGGCTCCCTGGCCGAAGGTACGACCGAGGTCGAAGGTTTCCTCGAGGGCGAAGATGCCCTGGCAACGTTGCAGGCATTCCGCGACATGGGCGTGGTGATCGAAGGTCCACATCATGGTCGCGTGACCATCCACGGTGTCGGCCTGCATGGCTTGAAGCCGGCTCCGGGACCGATCTATCTGGGCAACTCCGGTACCTCGATGCGGTTGTTGTCCGGCCTGCTGGCCGCGCAGAGCTTCGACAGCGTGCTGACGGGCGATGCTTCGTTGTCCAAGCGTCCGATGAATCGCGTAGCCAATCCACTGCGTGAGATGGGCGCGGTCATTGAAACCGCCGCGGAAGGGCGTCCGCCGATGACCATTCGTGGTGGTAGCAAGCTCAAGGGCCTGACTTACACCATGCCGATGGCTAGCGCCCAGGTTAAGTCCTGTCTGCTGTTGGCCGGCTTGTACGCCGAGGGTAAAACCACGGTGACCGAGCCTGCGCCAACCCGTGATCACACTGAACGCATGCTGCGTGGTTTCGGTTACCCGGTGACGGTCGAAGGCGCCACGGCCTCGGTCGAATCTGGCGGTAAGCTGAAGGCAACCCATATTGAAGTGCCTGCGGATATTTCCTCCGCAGCCTTTTTCCTGGTGGCTGCATCCATCGCCGAAGGTTCCGAGTTGGTGCTCGAGCACGTTGGCATCAACCCGACTCGTACCGGGGTTATCGATATCCTGCGTCTGATGGGAGCCGATATCAGCCTGGAAAACCAGCGCGAAGTCGGTGGCGAGCCTGTGGCGGACCTGCGTGTTCGTGCGGCGAAGCTCAAGGGGATCGAGATTCCGGAAGAGCTGGTTCCGCTGGCGATCGATGAGTTCCCGGTGTTGTTCGTTGCTGCGGCCTGTGCCGAAGGGCGCACCGTGCTGCGTGGCGCCGAAGAGCTGCGGGTCAAGGAGTCCGATCGCATCCAGGTGATGGCGGACGGTTTGCTGGCCCTGGGCGTCAAGTGTGAGCCGACTCCGGACGGTATCATCATCGATGGCAGCCAGATCGGCGGCGGCGAAGTCCACGGGCACGGTGACCATCGTATCGCCATGGCCTTCAGTGTGGCATCGCTGCGCGCCAATGCGCCGATCCGCATCCATGATTGCGCCAATGTGGCCACGTCCTTCCCGAACTTCCTCGCGTTGTGCGCGCAGGTTGGCATTCGCGTAGCGCAAGAGGCTCAGTCGTGAACATCAAGGCGCCAGTCATCACCATCGATGGGCCGAGCGGTTCGGGCAAGGGCACTATTGCTGGCATTCTCGCCAAGCGCCTGGGGTGGTGCCTGCTGGATTCCGGTGCTTTGTACCGCCTATTGGCTTTTGCTGCGCGCAATCATGGGGTCGACCTGACCAACGAGGAGTCGCTAAAGCTGTTGGCGGCGCATCTGGATGTGCAGTTCGTCGGTGCGACCGAAGGTCACCCGCAACGCATCATTCTTGAAGGCGACGACGTTACGGATGATCTGCGCAACGAGCAGGTCGGCGCCTGGGCCTCCCAGGTCGCGGCGCTGCCGGCAGTGCGTGATGCGCTGTTGCAGCGTCAGCGGGCGTTTCAGGAGCCACCAGGGCTGGTAGCCGATGGGCGTGATATGGGAACCGTGGTGTTTCCCGATGCACCTCTGAAGATATTCCTCACTGCAAGTGCCGAAGAGCGCGCGCGCCGCCGCTACTTGCAGTTGAAGGGAAAAGTCGATGGTGTTAGTCTGTCGAGTCTGCTAGATGAGATTCGTGCGCGCGATGAGCGTGACACCCAGCGAGCAGTCGCCCCGCTCAAGCCGGCGGTTGACGCTATACAGCTGGATTCCACGGAGCTGTCCATCGAGCAGGTGTTGGAACGCATCTTGAGCGAAATCGCCCTTCGCGATATCGCCGGATGACCAAGGAAGAGCGCAGGGGACCAGTCATAGTCCTGCGGTCTTTCTTTTATATGAACGTAACCCACATTGTCTGGGATGTGGCAGATGGGCGTATTCTTCGCCCTTATCAACAGGAATTAAAATGAGCGAAAGCTTTGCGGAACTCTTTGAAGAAAGCCTAAAAACCCTGAACCTTCAGGCAGGCTCCATCATCACCGGTGTTATCGTCGACATCGACTACCAAGCGCGTTGGGTAACCGTTCACGCTGGTCTGAAATCTGAAGCGCTTATCCCGCTTGAGCAGTTCTACAACGATGCTGGCGACCTGTCCATCAATGTTGGTGATGAAGTTCACGTTGCTCTGGATTCGGTTGAAGACGGCTTTGGTGAAACCAAGCTCTCCCGTGAAAAAGCCAAGCGCGCTGAATGCTGGATCGTTCTGGAAGCAGCCTTCGCAGCTGAAGAAGTGGTCAAGGGCGTTATCAACGGTAAGGTTAAAGGCGGCTTCACTGTCGACGTTAACGGCATCCGTGCGTTCCTGCCAGGTTCTCTGGTTGACGTCCGTCCAGTGCGCGATACCACGCACCTGGAAGGCAAAGAGCTCGAGTTTAAAGTCATCAAACTCGACCAGAAGCGCAACAACGTTGTCGTTTCCCGTCGCAGCGTCCTCGAAGCCGAGAACTCCGCCGAGCGCGAAGCTCTGCTGGAATCCCTGCAGGAAGGTCAGCAAGTCAAAGGTATCGTCAAAAACCTCACCGATTACGGCGCATTCGTCGATCTGGGTGGCGTCGATGGCCTGCTGCACATTACCGACATGGCTTGGAAACGCATCAAGCATCCTTCCGAAATCGTCAATGTTGGCGACGAGATCGATGTCAAGGTTCTGAAGTACGATCGCGAGCGCAATCGTGTTTCCCTGGGCCTGAAGCAACTGGGCGAAGATCCATGGGTTGCTATCAAAGCCCGTTACCCAGAAAGCACTCGCGTTACCGCTCGCGTAACCAACCTGACCGACTACGGCTGCTTTGCTGAGCTGGAAGAAGGCGTTGAAGGTCTGGTGCACGTTTCGGAAATGGACTGGACCAACAAGAACATCCACCCTTCGAAAGTCGTACAAGTCGGCGACGAAGTGGAAGTTATGGTTCTGGACATCGACGAAGAGCGTCGTCGTATTTCCCTGGGCATCAAACAGTGCAAATCTAACCCTTGGGAAGATTTCTCTGGCCAGTTCAACAAAGGTGACAAAATCTCCGGCACCATCAAGTCGATCACCGATTTCGGTATCTTCATTGGTCTGGACGGTGGCATCGACGGCCTGGTTCACCTGTCCGACATCTCCTGGAACGAAGTGGGCGAAGAAGCCGTTCGCCGCTTCAAGAAGGGCGATGAGCTGGACACCGTTATCCTGTCGGTTGACCCAGAGCGTGAGCGTATCTCCCTGGGTATCAAGCAACTGGAAAGCGATCCGTTCTCCGAGTACGTTCAAGAGAACGACAAAGGCGCAATCGTTAAGGGTGTTGTAAAAGAAGTTGACGCTAAAGGCGCCATCATCACCCTGGCCAACGATATCGAAGCGACTCTGAAAGCCTCCGAAATCAGCCGTGACCGCATCGAAGATGCTCGTAACGTCCTGAAAGAAGGCGAAGAAGTAGAAGCCAAGATCATCAGCGTTGACCGCAAGAGCCGGGTAATCCAGCTCTCGATCAAGTCGAAAGACGTTGAAGACGAGAAAGAAGCTATCCAGAGCCTGCGCGACAAGCCAGCTGCTTCGGATATCGCTGCTGGTCCTACCACTTTGGGCGACCTGCTGCGTGCACAAATGGAAAAGCAGAACTAAGTTCTGTCGGACCATGAAAAAAGGGCGACTCCGGTCGCCCTTTTTTGTGCCCGCAATTTGGGGTTTGGCCTGTATCCATCAAGAGGGGGAAACCAACAAGGCCAGTTGGATGTCTGTTTTCTTAAGCGGATCAATAACCTATTCAGGGCTAGACTTACCTGAGCTGGATGAAGGTGAGGCGTTTGCCCGGCATAAGGAAGCAGATGAAAGATCTCATTGTGGTTTTCGCGGTTCTGGTCTTGGTGGGTTGTACGAGCAATGCCAAGGTCCATGCGGTTCGGGGTGTCAGCGGTATTGAGGTCGATTGTTCTGGTCTTGGAATGGGATGGGACAAGTGCTACAAGCGCGCTGAGCGTGAATGCAAGGGAAATGGCTACAAGGTCATCACTAGATCCAGTGATGCCAAGGATGAAGAGGGTGACTATCCCTTTGGTTGGAATCCTGCGGGTTACCTCTCGCGTACCATGCTTGTCATATGCCGCTAGTAGGGTGGCGTAGTGGGTGGCCAGGTTGCCGTGGGTTTCTTGTTCTATTTACTGCTGAATGCCCTCGTTTGTGGTGTTTTTGCAAGGTATGGACGAGTCGATGCGTAGGCTGCTCAAAATTCCTCATGCATGCTAAGTCTTTTTTTCTATAGTATTGAAAGATAATGGAAAAATTTAAAAGAAGCGGAGTCGATCAAGCGGATTGTCGCCCGTTAAGAGGTGCCTACATCCAGGGGCAGGAGTTGGCCGTCAAGGCTATACTTGGGCAAGTGATTCGGGGGCTGGCAATCAGTAGTTGGATCGAGATTTATGTGGGTCGATAATGTTAGTGGCTGGGCTTACTTTTTTATTTGAAATGCAGTGGCTGATTGGATTTTTGTTTGGCGCATAAGTGGTGTCGCAGTTGCTTGTCTTTGAACTTGTTACTATCTTGTTAGTGGTAACGTTATTTTGAGCTTATTTTGCGCAGGTGGGAGGTGTCTGGAGTAATTTTTGTTATAGGGTGGGTGAGGAAAATCTATAATTAAAATGGAACTAATCGTTATGTCTAGTAATTCTAGTTCGCCTGTGGTGTCTGAAGATGTGGATCTGCGGGTGTTGTTTTGTGCTCTCTGGTTGCAGAAGTGGTTGATTGTCAGTGTTGCAATTTTCGTAACTCTGATCGCTTTGTGTTATGCCTTTCTTGTTAGCCCAATATATGAGTCAAAGGTTTATGTGGTTCCGCCAACTCAAAGTGATATTTCGAATTTTAATTATGGTCGAATTAACGAGGTGGGGCTTTCTGCTTTTTCTGTAAAAGACATTTACTCTGTATTCCTCATTAATTTACAGTCTGAGTCTCGGCAGCAGAAATTTTTTAACGAGGTGTACTTGCCGGGATTAGGTGCTGAGGAGCAGGATCGTTCAGAAGATGCGTTGTATGCTGATTTCGTTAAGGCGTTGACGGTCGCAGTGTCCGGTCGTGGGTCTGACCGTTATCAGGTTGCTATTCAAGGTACTGATCCGGACAAGGTAGCGCTTTGGTTGAGGGAGTATGTGGTCGGAGCTGCTAAGTCCGCCAGGTTAGAAATAGTAAGAAATATTACTCGAGATGCTGAAGTGCGTGCTCAGGATATCAGGCAGCAAATTTCAGTGTTGCGTGAAAGTGCTGAGAAAAAGCGAGAGGACTCCATTGCTCAGTTACGCGAAGCGCTTACTGTTGCAGAGAAGATAGGACTTGAGGTTTCACCTGTTATGACGGGCGGGATTCTGTTTGAAATGCAAAAAGAAGGAGTAGGGCAGGAGCTGTATATGCGAGGTGCTAAGGCGCTAAGGGCTGAGATCAGTAACCTTGAGGCACGGGCATCTCAGGATCCATTTACAGGCTCCTTGAGAGAGCTTGAGGCTCGTTATGGTTTTTATATGTCCTTGGCAGAGTTCGCTCCTAGCGATGTTGAAGTGTATCGAATGGATGGTGTTATAAAACCCGCTGCTAAACCAATTAAGCCTCAAAAAATGATGATTGTATTGATGGGTTTTATTTTGGGAAGTATTGCAGGTTTTGGTATTGCATTGCTGCGGATTTCATTTCGAAAGGTATGAATTGGCAGGGTGGGAGCTTGAAGGTTTCAAGGCGTTTAGTCTGTCGGTTTTTGTGCATTAGTACTGTTAAGCACTAGTAATTGTGATTGTGTTGTTAGCGGTTAATTTATAAATATGCGGTATTAGGTGAGTAGGGGCAGGGCGTAGGGAAGGTTGCTGATTCAATATCAGTAATTGTGGAGCTGTCTGCCGATGATGTGAGTTGTGGAGGATTTACTATAGTGACGTTCATAGGGGAGAGGGCTCAACAACAGCCAAGATGGCTTGCTCTCCTCTGTATCAACGTCGTTCCTATATCTTTGCGTGGCTTGATTTTCACCTGATCAATCAAGCTGTTGTGTTTTCGGTAATAGGATTTGTTACCCGTGTCGGTGGTGTGGCAGTGGTTTGTCAGGCAATCCGGCGTCGCAGTGGCCAGTTTGACATTCCCAAGCGTTCCGAGATGCCGAGGTTGGTGGTATCAAATGCTGGTGCGCTTGTTATAGCAGAGCAGTACCGGCTTGGCTGAGGGGTAGCTATAGATATGAGTGGGTCGATTCAGGGCAGTCCCTTGAGTGATTTGATTCGGCTAGCCTGCCAGCAATTTTTCTCATTCCAATAGGATGGCTAGGTCGACTGGATATTATGGGTGCGCACATTTATTGGGTAGGGTGAATGCCTCTCCTAAGGTGCTCAGCATTGATCATGCCCATGGGGCGGTAGCTCCAGGTGTAAGTCGGTCAACTGAAGGGAGTGCTTGTGTTGATGTAAAGTCAAGCCACTATATTCAGGATTTGGTCCGTACTCAGTTCTCCTGATCCAAGTGCTGGTTCTGCGGTCTCCGGCGCGGAATTGAGCCAGTAACGAGAGCGGTAGCTGATGCTTGAGTCAGTTATGAGTGCAAGGTCAGAACTTACGACCTCGATAAGGGCCGCAGCTGAGGCCTGTACGGGCTATCTCAAGCGCCGAGCAGATAAGTCAATGCATGGGCTGTTCAAAACCCTCCGAGCATGCTAAAACCTTTGAAGCGCTGATCTAGCTGCTTGAAAAAGAAGGGAAAAATATGACGAAGTCGGAGTTGATCGAACGAATTGTCACCCATCAAGGGCTGCTCTCATCCAAAGATGTCGAGTTGGCCATCAAGACTATGCTTGAGCAAATGTCCCAGTGCTTGGCTACCGGCGATCGCATTGAAATCCGTGGCTTTGGCAGTTTCTCATTGCACTATCGTGCTCCGCGCGTGGGACGTAATCCCAAGACCGGCCAGTCGGTCAGCCTCGACGGTAAATTTGTTCCCCACTTCAAACCGGGCAAAGAGCTCCGGGATCGGGTGAACGAGGAGGAGGAGAATTGATAGCGTCGGCGTCGGCTCAAGGAGTAATTCATGCGTAGCCTGAAGCGTGTATTTCTCTTGGTTGCTGTGCTTTTCCTGATGTTGGCCGTTTTGGCTTTTGTGCTTGAGAACCAGCAATCAGTTTCCTTGCTGTTCCTGGGCTGGGCCGGGCCGCAGTTGCCTGTATCGCTTGTCATGGTAGTTGCGTTGTTGATAGGGATGCTGGTTGGACCTGTGATCAGCTGGTTCGTCAATCGCACCACAAGAGGGTAGCGCAAGCGCTTGGTGTGATAGCTTGCAAGGGGAGGGTGTATACCGAATTTCTATGCCTCATTTATCTATATCCATTAGTAAATCCTTCTTTAAACTGTAAAATGCTGCATCTGTCTGAGAGATCGTAGATTTCATAAGGGTCTCGGTACTGGTACGGATGGATCACTCGTCAGAGGCTACGGCTGATGCGATAGTTTTTACATTCATGGATTAGACAGCGCTCAGTATGTAGCCTTGTCAGCACACTCAAGGGTATGGTTTTCGCGTGAAAATTCTAGTTACCGGTGGCGCCGGGTTTATTGGCTCCGCAGTCATTCGTCATATCATTTTCAATACTGCTGACTCTGTAGTGAATCTGGATAAGCTTACTTACGCTGGTAACCTTGAGTCTGTAGCAGAAGCTGCTCAGAGTGAGCGCTATGTTTTCGAGCATGTGGATATTTGCGATAGGGATCAGCTGGATCGAGTCCTACGTGAGCATCGGCCTGATACGATCATGCATCTTGCGGCTGAGTCCCACGTTGATCGTTCGATCTCCGGGCCTTCCGAGTTTATACAGACCAACATCATTGGCACTTATAATTTGCTGGAGGCTGCTCGCCACTATTGGGGGGGGCTGGATGATGAGTGCAAAGCCAATTTCCGCTTCCATCATATTTCTACCGACGAAGTCTATGGGGACCTTGAGGCCCCGGAAGATCTCTTCATTGAAACTACGCCTTACCAGCCAAGCTCGCCGTATTCAGCCAGTAAAGCCAGTTCCGATCACTTGGTTCGAGCCTGGAACCGTACTTACGGCTTGCCGACATTGATCACTAATTGTTCGAACAATTATGGTCCATATCATTTTCCTGAGAAGTTGATCCCACTGATCATTCTCAATGCCTTGGAAGGCAAGCCGCTACCGGTATACGGTAAAGGCAATCAGATTCGCGACTGGCTCTACGTCGAAGATCACGCCCGGGCACTGTACAAAGTGGCGACCGATGGCGTGATCGGCGAGACGTACAACATCGGAGGCCATAATGAAAAGCAAAACATCGAAGTAGTGCATACTCTCTGCGCCCTTCTTGACGAGTTGTGTCCAGACTCCGCGCATCGTCCACACGCAAGCTTGATTACCTATGTTCAGGATCGCCCTGGCCATGACCAGCGTTATGCCATCGATGCGAGTAAGATCCAGCGTGAATTGGGCTGGGTGCCTGAGGAAACCTTCGAAACCGGAATTCGTAAAACTGTCGAGTGGTACCTCAATAATGTTGAGTGGGTCGCACACGTAAAAAGTGGCAGCTACCAGCAGTGGATCGACAAGAACTACAGCGCGCGCTCGAGCCAGGCATGAGAATTCTTCTACTCGGAAAGAATGGCCAGGTCGGCTGGGAGCTGCAGCGCTCCCTTGCCCCCCTTGGGGAGCTCATAGCTCTTGACCGTCAAAGTATCAATGGGTTGTGTGGAGATTTGTCTGATCTTGACTCACTACGAGCAACGATTCGTCAGGTCAAGCCCAATGTTATTGTCAACGCTGCGGCTTACACTGCGGTGGATAAAGCCGAATCAGAGCCTGAGCTTGCAACTCGCGTAAATGCGCTGGCAAGCCAGGTCATGGCTGAAGAGGCGTTGTCCCTTGATGCCTGGTTGATTCACTACTCCACCGACTATGTGTTCAGCGGGCGTGGACAAGTGCCATGGCAAGAGGATGACTTAGTTGCGCCAGTGAATCATTACGGCGCGAGTAAGCTTGCTGGCGAGCAGGCTATTGCGGTTTCGAACTGCAAGCACCTGATCTTTCGTACCAGTTGGGTCTACGGTGCACATGGCAACAACTTTGCCAAGACCATGTTGAGGCTGGCCAAAGAGCGCGAAACCCTTAGTGTCATTGCAGACCAGATTGGTGCGCCTACGGGGGCAGATCTGATTGCAGACGTAACAGCTTTAGCGATTCAGAAAATCGCCGAGCATCCTGAGTTGGGTGGTGTGTATCACTTGGCGGCTACCGGCGAAGTTTCTTGGCACGGTTATGCTAGTTATGTAATCGAGTTTGCCCGCAGCCATGGCGAACAACTAGCGGTAACGGATATCGATCCGATCAATACGACGGCCTACCCAACGCCCGCATGCCGGCCATTGAATTCACGTCTGAATACTCGGAAGTTGCAAGAAAATTTTTCTCTGCGCTTGCCGGATTGGCAAAGTGGCGTAATCCGAATGCTTATGGAAGTTCTGAAAAAATGATCAACACGACAAATCGCAAAGGCATCATTCTTGCTGGTGGTTCGGGTACGCGTTTGCACCCGTTAACCCTCGGCGTGTCCAAGCAGATGCTGCCTATCTACGACAAACCGATGATTTTTTATCCGCTGTCGGTGCTGATGCTTGCAGGTATGCGTGAAATTCTGATCATCTCCACTCCAGAAGACTTGCCATGCTTTCGCAAGCTGTTGGGTGATGGCAGTCTGTACGGTATTAAGCTGACTTACGCTGAGCAGCCAAGTCCAGACGGTCTGGCGCAGGCTTTCATCATCGGTGAGGAATTTATTGGCCAGGATTCTTGCTGTCTGATCCTGGGTGACAACATCTTCTACGGCCAGCACTTTTCAGACAATCTACGTTCGGCCAGTGCTCAAGAACATGGCGCCACCGTTTTCGGCTATCACGTATCCGATCCTGAGCGTTTCGGCGTGGTCGAGTTCGATGCTTCGGGTCGAGCCTTGAGTATCGAAGAAAAACCTCTTAAGCCCAAATCCAATTATGCGGTGACTGGTTTGTACTTTTACGATAACCAAGTCGTTGAGATAGCGAAGAACATCAAACCATCCGCGCGGGGTGAGTTGGAAATAACTGACATCAATCGTGCTTACCTGGAGCAGGGGGCTCTCAACGTCGAAATGCTGGGGCGCGGTTTCGCTTGGTTGGATACGGGAACCCATGATTCTCTACTCGAAGCCAGTCATTTCGTACATACGATTGAAAAACGCCAGGGGTTAAAAGTCGCCTGTCTCGAAGAGATCGCGTTTAATAATGGATGGATCACCGCCGAACATCTGAGCCTTCAGGCTGATCGGTTGAAAAAAACCGGCTATGGGCAGTATTTGCACAATCTCGCACAGGCGGCGCTTGGTTTGGGTCAATGAGTTTGGTGATGAAAGACAGCAATAAGTGAGAGTCTGGCACAAAAATGTAGCCTGCGGTGCTTTTGACCTGATAGCACAAGATTTGCTGTTTCGGTGATGCAGTCGCTGAATAACCGATCGTCGATTTTTGTAGTTCGGGCCGTTATGAGTAGAATGTCGAGAGATCTGCAAGGTTACGACCGGAGAATGGTCCCTGCCCCGGTATCATTTTTTGCCCGTTGACGAGATGGGAGTTCAAAGCCTTGTGATGATAAGCGAGAATGGGCTTGGCTCCAGATAAGGTGCTTGGCTTTCATCGACCTTGTGTGGGTGAGGCTGCCCCATGGAGGCGACCATTTGTGATGTGTGTATGGATATGAACATTCATAGTGCGACGAGCGACTCAAACGCTCCTCGAGAACGGACCTGGTATCTGATTCAATGCAAGCCTCGCCAGGATGAACGTGCAGAGGAGCACTTGATTCGCCAAGGTTACCAATGCTCCCGACCTACCTGCCGCAGTGAAAGATCGGTGCGCGGGCAGCGCCAGCGGCTGACCGAATCTCTTTTTCCAGGCTATCTATTTGTCAACCTGCCTGACAATGCAAATTGGGTCCCTTTACGCTCGACTCGGGGTGTTAGCAGAGTAGTTGGCTTTGGTGGTAGGCCTTTACCAGTCAGTGATTCGCTCATCGTCGAACTTCAGTACCGCTCGGCAAAAGCTTTTACATCAACGTCAAACGTCGATGATAAACTGAGCAATTGCAGCAGTACTTTTTCTGAATTGGATGTCATTTTTTTGACGGATGACGTAAAAAAACGCACACTGCTCTTCATCGATTTCGTTACTCGCCAGCAGATCTGCCTAAAAAGCGGACGGGTGGCAAGCTCGACAAAGCGTTGATACTCACATCTAGAATGTTGGTGACGCTTGACATAGCGGTACACATCGTCCTCAGGAAGCTGACGTCAAATCTTGGGGCGGTAGCGTGTTTGAGATACTTCAAGTGTTGGTGCGGTCGATTTTATAAAAATTATCAGCGGCAAACTAAGCTCGTTAGCATGAACTAATTTAAATTTTTCATAAGCGTTGGTAAAAAAATGTCTTTAAAAGTACTTTCTGTGTTTGGAACTAGGCCAGAAGCAATAAAGATGGCTCCTCTCGCGCTAGCGCTTGCAGAGGACGGACGTTTTGAGTCGAAAGTTTGCGTCACCGCGCAGCACCGGCAGATGCTCGATCAAGTCTTAGACTTGTTTGCCCTGACACCTGAATATGATTTGAACATAATGCAACCGGGGCAGGATTTGAATACGGTGACAACCGCGATTCTGCAGGGTATGAAAAACGTTTTTGATGATTTCAAACCCGATATTGTTTTGGTTCACGGTGATACTGCTACAACCTTTGCAACCGCTTTGGCCGCCTATTACCAGCAAATTCCAGTGGCTCATGTTGAAGCTGGTTTGAGAACTGGAAATCTCTATTCTCCGTGGCCGGAAGAAGGGAATCGCAAACTGACTGGTGCATTGGCTGCACTACATTTTGCCCCGACGGAGAATTCAGAGAATAATCTTCTCAAGGAAGGAGTCAATCCAGAGAGCGTATATGTAACTGGTAATACGGTTATTGACGCCTTGCTCGATGTGGTAAAAAAACTTGAAGAGTCCAGTTCTTTGAGGGCTGGTCTGGAAGAGCAGTTTTCGTTCATTCGAAGTGGAAAAAAGGTGGTCCTAGTGACTGGGCATCGCCGAGAAAGCTTTGGGGGCGGATTTGAGCGTATCTGCCATGCGCTGCTGGATACGGCTAAAGCATTTCCTGACGTGGAAATTGTTTATCCTGTGCATCTGAATCCCAATGTTAGAGAGCCAATCAACAGGTTGTTGTCAGGCCTTGATAACATTCACCTGATTGAGCCACTAGACTATTTACCGTTCGTTTATTTGATGAATCGGTCCTTTATCATTCTGACAGACTCTGGTGGAATTCAGGAAGAGGCCCCATCGCTTGGAAAGCCAGTACTTGTCATGCGAGAGACAACTGAGCGTCCCGAAGCTGTTGAGGCTGGCACCGTGAAACTGGTTGGTACTGAGGCGCTTACAATTGCTCAGCATCTGGAGTTGTTGCTTTCAGATACAGCCGCTTACGAAAACATGAGTTTTGCCCATAATCCATACGGAGATGGTAAGGCTTGCCAGCGTATAATTGAAGTGTTGGCTAATTTTTCCGGTGCTGTAAAACACTAATATCACGGAATTGGGATATTTTAACTCCCAGGAATTGAAGGGCGGGCATTGTGTTCAAGACTATTTCAGTTATCGGTTTAGGTTATATCGGTTTACCCACTGCTGCCGTTTTCGCATCGCGAAAAGTCAAAGTAATTGGGGTGGATGTGAACAAGCTCGCAGTTGATACCATCAACAAAGGGATGATTCATATTGTTGAGCCGGACCTGGATATTGTGGTTCATGCTGCGGTTACGGAGGGTTACCTGCGTGCGACCCAGACCCCAGAGCCAGCTGATGCGTTTCTGATTGCGGTGCCAACTCCGTTCAAGGGCGACCACGAACCCGACCTTTCGTATATTGAGTCGGCGTGCAAGGCCATAGCACCAGTACTGAAGGCCGGAGACTTGGTGATCCTGGAATCCACCTCTCCTGTTGGCGCGACAGAGCAAGTGGCAGATTGGCTGGCTGAAATGCGCACCGATCTTACCTTCCCTCAGACTCATGGAGAGTCGTCCGATATCCGCGTTGCTCATTGTCCCGAACGCGTCTTGCCAGGACATGTGTTGCGAGAACTGGTACAGAATGACCGTGTCATTGGTGGGATGACCGCTAAATGTTCGGAGCATGCGGCCAAACTTTATCAGTTGTTTGTAGAGGGGGAGTGTGTAATCACCAACGCTCGAACAGCCGAGATGTGTAAACTTACCGAAAATAGCTTTCGAGATGTGAATATTGCGTTTGCCAATGAGCTTTCGATGATTTGCGATAAGCTGAATATCGATGTATGGGAACTAATTCGATTGGCGAATCGCCATCCGAGGGTAAATATTCTTCAGCCAGGTCCGGGTGTCGGTGGGCACTGTATTGCTGTAGACCCTTGGTTCATTGTAAGTAAAACCCCTGAAGACGCTAGAATTATTCGTTGTGCCCGAGAAGTGAATGATACAAAGCCTGAATGGGTAATCAACAAGGTCAAACTGGCTGTTGCGGAATACCTGCAGTCCAATCCAGAAAAGACCGCAAGAGAAGTCACTGTGGCGTGTTTCGGGCTCGCTTTTAAACCTGATATTGACGATTTGCGAGAAAGCCCAGCAGTAGCGATCACCAAACGCATTGCTCACGAGCACCCTGGACGTGTATTTGCAGTAGAGCCCAATATCTCGGAGCTGCCAGCTACGCTCGTTGACGTTGTGACTTTCAAGTCGGTAGAAGAGGCGTTGAGCGAAGCCACTATTGTATTAATGTTGGTTGATCACAAAGTCTTCAAGGAAGTACCTTCTGCCCGCTTGAGTGCAATCAAGTTAATTGATACGCGCGGTGTATGGAGTAAATGAATTAGTATACTGTCGTGGTTTGCTACAGAGGCTGTAATAATCAGTGTGGGCAGTGCCTTGGCGGGTGCTGCTCGCTGTTTTTTTTCAAGTTTAAGAGTTGATGTGCGATCAAGCGGGTGACTGATCTTTAGTTGATGAGCAAAAATAAATTGTAAATAACTTACTTTTGATCGAGATATGACATTGTTGCGTAAAGATCTAACAAATATAGCCTCGCTAGCATGTATTCAAGGCGCAAACGCAGTATTGCCTATCTTTATTTTTCCCTATGTATTGCACCTGTTTGGCTCAGCTAAGTTTGCAGATCTTGTTGTATCCGAAGCTGTGTCGCTCATTGTTCTTGCTGTCGTGCTTTACAGCTATGAAGTCAACGGTGTTTCTCGAGTCGTGACTTCGTATGCGCATGGTGGAGTTACGGCAGCGTCTGATGTGTATTGTGAGATACTTTTTTCAAGACTCATGATTTGGATCGTCTGCGCTACCGTAGTGTTAATGTCCGGATTTTTTCTACAGGAACAGTTTTTCTTTTCATTGCTGTGCTGGATGTTGGTGCCATTGAGTTTTATTTTTCAGTCAACCTATTTTTATCAGTCGATAGAGAACAATCTGCCGGTCGCAGTTTTTACATTGATAAGTCGTGTGGCCTGCTGTTTGATTGTGTTTCTCTTTTTGAAAGCGGAAGACCCAGTCTACTTCCTACCGTTGATAGTAGGTGGATGCTATCTGGTAGGTGGGCTTGCCTCATCGTTCTATTTGAAAACGGTGCTGGGTGTGAAATACCTCAGTGTGTCATTCTCCCGCCTCTGGGAGTGTTTACTTGAGGGCAAAGAAATTTTCTTCGGGAATATTGCCGTTGTTTTGTTCAGGGACTCCAATTTGCTGGTGTTGAGTCTTTTTTCGGTGAGCCCTGCCGCCATAGCAAGCTATTCCGTGGTCGAGAAACTCATCAAGGCTTTCCAGGCGCTTATCAGGCCGCTCAATCAGTTTTTTTTCACCAAGGCGATTCAATCGTTGCGTGACGAAAAAACACCGAGTCCAAGCGCTTTTGTCAAGGTAATGAGGTTGACTTGGATACAGTTGGCTACTCTCGCGACGATTCTTTCGGGGATTATTATCCTATGGCTGCTGCTTAATGAATATTTGGAGTTTTTGAAAACCTATCCAAACAAACAGCTTATGGCCGGGTTGTTCTTGTTTATGACGATTGGAGTCTTCTTTGGAGTTTCCAATTTTATGCTGGGAACAGCGGGCTTGAACAATTTGAGTTCGAAGAAGTATTACGCGAAGGCTTTGATATTGACGGGCATTGTAGCGGTTTCTGCTTGTGTGATAATGACAAGCCTCTGGGGAGTTTATGGCACAGCAGTCAGTTTTGTTTTAGGTGAGCTTATATTGTTTACCCTGATTGCAATAAAATACCTAAAAGCTTGAGGCTGAAATTGACTTGACAAAGTCTTTTTGTGTTTCGAAATTTGATTCGGACATGTGATATGTCGAAATTGACAAGTGTGCGCGGAGTTATCATGAGTAAAAGAGCTTACCAGATTTGCACTAACTGTGTGATGGATACGACAGACGAAAATATTGTATTTGATGACAAAGGGGTTTGTGATCACTGTAACGGTTACTATCGTGATTTGCTTCCTCATTGGGATACGGGGCCTAAGGGAAGGCAACAAATAACCGATATCTTCGAGAAAATCAAAGCAGATAGCAAAGGGAAGCCATTCGATTGCATCATGGGTATGAGCGGCGGGCTGGACAGTTCGTATCTGTTGCACATTGCTGTTAAAGAGTTTGGTTTGCGTCCGCTAGTTTTTCACGTAGATGGCGGCTGGAACTCTCAGTTAGCAGTGCATAACATTGAGGTTATCGTTGAGAAATTGGGCCTTGATCTGTACACCGAGGTTATCAACTGGGAAGAAATGAAGGATTTTCAGAGAGCATTTTTCAAGGCCTCCGTTCCACATCTAGATATCCCTCAGGACCATGCTTTCATCGCGACCCTATATCACTTCGCCAACAAGCATGGGATCAAGTACATTCTGAATGGCGGAAACTATTCAACAGAGTGTGTTAGAAATCCATTGGAGTGGATGTACTACGGCACTGATATGTGGCAGCTGAAAGATATTCATAAAAAATTCGGCGAGCGACCGTTGGTGGATTATCCACTGAGCAGTATCTGGTTTCACAAGGTTTATTTACGTTTCTTCAAAGGTGTCAAAGTGATTAAGCCTTTGAACTATGTCCCTTACATTCGTTCCGAGGCGATCGAGACGCTGTCTAGGGAATATGGCTGGAAGTCGTATCCTCGCAAGCATGACGAATCGAGATTTACGAAGTTCTATGAAGGTTATTGGTTGCCAACCAAGTTCGGTTACGACACCAGGAAGATTCAATATTCGAGTCTTATTCTTACCGGGCAGATGACTCGGGAGGAGGCGTTGAATAACCTGGCCCAACCAGCATACGATCCGGCGACAGTGGATCAGGATTTTGAATATATCGCGAACAAGCTGGATATGACTGTTTCCGAGTTGAAGGCATTAATGGCGTTGCCGAATAAATCCTATCGCGATTATAAGTCCCAGCGCTATCTGTTTGATCTTGGGGCTAAAGTCATGCATTTGTTGGGGATGGAAAGGGCAGTTAAGAGATGATTACTGTCATTGATTACGGTATTGGTAATATTCTATCGTTTATTAATCTTTATAAACGGTTGAATATCGAATGTTGTGTTGCAACGTCCTATCAGGACCTTGTCGGAGCTAGTAAAATAATACTGCCGGGCGTTGGTTCGTTTGATCACGCTATGATCAGTCTTAACCGTTCGGGGATGCGCGAAGCATTGGATGATTTGGTAGTAGACAAAAAAGTTCCGGTGTTGGGTATTTGTGTAGGTATGCAAATGCTGGCTAACTCCAGTGATGAAGGCGAATTGCCTGGGTTGGGTTGGGTGCCTGGTACTGTCAAAAAATTTGACGTCGAGAAAGTAAAGCAACTACCTCATATGGGGTGGAACGATGTTGTGCCATTGCACGCAAGCGGGCTATTCAAGGACTTCTCGGAAACCCCGAAGTATTATTTTTTGCATTCTTTCTATTTTGAATGTGCTAACCAAGCTCATGCACTTGCGTCCTCTACGTATGGTGAGGAGTTTACTTGCGCGGTTAATTCCGGTTCGGTGTTTGGAGTGCAGTTTCATCCAGAAAAGAGCCATCACTTTGGTGTTAACTTGCTGAAAAATTTCTCGGAGTTGTCATAAATGCTACGGCCTAGAATAATTCCGTGCCTGCTT
Source organism: Pseudomonas chlororaphis (assembly GCF_001921865.1). Taxonomy (GTDB): domain Bacteria; phylum Pseudomonadota; class Gammaproteobacteria; order Pseudomonadales; family Pseudomonadaceae; genus Aquipseudomonas; species Aquipseudomonas chlororaphis_D. The sequence continues at coordinate 170,218 of NZ_MSCT01000019.1, read as the reverse complement.
ATTCGTAATAAGGGTCTTGTCAAAACTGTAAAGTTTAAAGACTCAAAATATATTGGCGATCCTCTCAATGCAGTGAAGATCTTCAATGAAAAAGAAGTTGATGAACTGATCGTTCTAGATATTGATGCGACAACAGAAGGGCGTGAGCCTGACTACGCTTTAATAAAGAGAATGGCGATGGAGTGCCGCATGCCATTTTGCTATGGTGGAGGGATTTCCACGGCTGAGCAGGCACGCAAGATCATTGGACTGGGCGTTGAGAAAATTGCTATTAGTTCGGCAGCGATCGCAAACCCTACTCTAGTAAGGGAAATTGCCGAGGAAATTGGTAGTCAAAGTGTTGTTGTCGTTCTGGATGTCAAGAAAAAGCTCTTGGGTGGGCGATATGATATTTGGATCAACAATGGAAAAAAGAACACTGGAAAATGCCTGCTGGATATGTGTGATGAATTACAGGAGCTTGGGGTTGGAGAAATCGTAATTAACTCCATCGATTATGATGGGGTTATGAAAGGCTATAATCTGGATGTTGCCGGAAAAGTCTACGACAAGGTTCATGTGCCACTGACAATATTGGGCGGAGCTGGCTCAATCGATGATGTAGGGGTTTTGATTAACAAATTTGGAGTGGTGGGCGCTGCAGCGGGCAGCCTTTTTGTATTCAAGGGGGTGTATAAAGCTGTGCTGATCAACTACCCGACATTTGCTGAGAGGGATTTGTTGCTGGATCGTTACTTTCCACAATAGACTCTATATTTTCATTGGTGTGCACAGATAAAATTGACCCGAAAATTTAATTTAAGCAGGCTGGCATGAGAATAGCGATAGTTTGTATTTGTTATAATGCGTATGATCATCTCTTGACTCTCGCAACCTCTCTAAGCGAATCGCTTTCTCGTGCGGAAAACGTAGATTTTACCTTTGTTGTTGTTGATAATTCGACAAAGGAAAGGAATGAGCAAGTGTTGGCGGGCGTTTCTGCCATGAACTTTAAAACGCACTATTTGAAGTCAGATAATGTGGGTTACTTTCCAGGGTTCAAGAAGGGAGTCGAGTTGTTAAGTTCTTTGCTTGATTTCGACTGCGTTGCTATTTCAAATGTCGACTTAACCGTACGTGCAGACTTTTTTGAGACGCTAAAAGCTCAAATCGATATTGTTTCTGATGAGGTTGGAATTATAGCGCCTGCCATCCTTTCTAAGGGGCGAGGAGGTGATTTGAATCCTAAGACCTTATACAGGCCAACGCGCTTTTCCCTATTGAAAAATATTTTTATTTTCAAACATCTCTGGCTGTTTAGGTTGTATCGAAAGCTCTCGGATTTGAAAGTTAAAAACTCCGCTGGTTCTCTGGCCGCGGGTGAAAGCTTCTATTCTCCCCATGGGTCATTTATTTTATTCACGAAACAGTATTTTTTACAGGGCGGCTCGGTTGACTACCCCCAATTTTTGTTTGGTGAGGAGGATTTTGTCGCTGAACAATGCCTTAGAATCGGTTTAAAGGTTCAATACCAGCCCAGTATCACGATTATCGATGATGACCATGGCTCTACTTCCCGCGAGAAACTCGAGTTTATTGCGAGCGAACATGTAAAGTCCCTCAAGTACATTGTCGACACTTATCATTCTTGACGGTGGTTTTATGAAACAGATTTTGCAGGACATGGCGAAGGGCGGAACCACTATTGCTGAGGCCCCTTCACCGCAGGTTTCACGTGGTAGCCTTGTTATCAACACGCGCGTATCGCTGATCTCGGCGGGTACCGAGCGCAGCTTGGTTGGATTTGGCAAAGCTTCCTATTTGGAGAAAGCTCGCCAGCAGCCCGAAAAGGTCAAGATGGTATTGGAGAAAATTCAGACTGATGGCCTTGTCACTACGCTCGAGGCTGTTCAATCCAAACTTTCACAACCTTTGCCCTTAGGGTATTGCAACGTAGGTGTCGTGCATGAGGTAGGTGCAGGAGTTGAGGGGTTCAAAGTCGGCGATAGAGTCGTCTCCAACGGACCTCACTCCGACGTAGTCAAGGTGCCGAAGAATCTGTGCGCTCTTATTCCCGATGAAGTTAGTGATATCGAAGCTTCGTTTACCGTTGTCGCGAGTATCGGTCTGCAAGGTATTCGGCTCGCTGAGCCCTCTTTGGGAGAAGCTTTCGTCGTCATTGGGGCTGGTTTAATCGGTCTTCTGACTGTGCAGTTGTTGAGGGCACAAGGCTGCAGAGTCTTGGCTATTGATTTTGACGAATCAAAACTTGCTCTTGCACGTCAGTTCGGAGCGAGCACCTGTAATCCGGCTAAAGGTGAAGACCCGGTTGCTGCGGGAATGGCGTTCAGTCGTGGTAACGGGGTTGACGGAGTCATCATCACGGCGTCGACAAAAACCAGTGATCCGGTAACTCATGCCGCTCGAATGGCTCGCAAGCGTGGGCGCATCATATTGGTTGGCGTAACCGGATTGGAGCTTAATCGCGCTGACTTTTATGAAAAAGAGTTAAGTTTTCAGGTTTCATGTTCATACGGCCCAGGTCGTTATGACCCACTGTATGAAGAGAAAGGTCAGGATTACCCGATAGGTTTTGTTCGTTGGACTGAACAACGTAACTTCGAGGCTATCCTCGATATGCTTGCCGCAGGGCAGTTGGACGTGAAACCTCTCGTCAGCCAACGATTTGCGTTTGAGGACGCAGCCGAAGCTTACAGCATGCTTATTGAAGACAAATCAGGTTTAGGGATTTGCCTGGAATATACATCCGATGTTGCTGAACGAGGTATCAGAACCGTTGTACTTGACTCATCCATCTCCTTTAACGCGCAGCGTCCGGTCATGGGGTTCATTGGTGCTGGAAACTACGCTTCGCGCGTGTTGATCCCCGCGTTCAAAAATGCCGGAGCGCAGTTCCATACAATTGTTACCGCTGGTGGGGTGAACGGCGTCATTCACGGAGCAAAAGCCGGTTTCGCAGCTGCTTCCACCGATCTGGATGGAGTGCTGGCTGACTCGACGATAAACACGGTAGCGATTGTTACTCGTCATGATAGTCATGCACATTTTGTGAGTAAGGCGTTGACTGCAGGAAAAAACGTCTTCGTCGAGAAACCGCTGGCAATCACCGATTCAGAACTGGAAGATGTGCACACTGCCTATACCAAGGCCCATTCGGGAGGCAAAGGGCCTCATCTGATGGTCGGCTTCAATCGACGTTTTTCGCCACAAGTGCAGAAGATGAAAGCCTTGCTTGCAGCGGTAAAAGAGCCGAAGTCCTTTGTCATGACGATGAATGCTGGCGCTATTCCCGCGAGTCATTGGACGCAGGATCCGGCGGTTGGCGGCGGACGTATTATTGGTGAGGCCTGCCACTTCATCGATCTGATGCGCTTTCTAGCCGGCAGTAAAATCGTTTCGATCCAGGCCCGTAGAATGGGCGATACGGACGCAGTGGAAATCACCGAAGACAAGGCTGCGATCATTCTGGGGTTTGAAGACGGTTCTTTCGGTACCATTCATTACCTGGCCAATGGCGCATCGAGTTTTCCAAAAGAGCGTGTGGAAGTCTTTGCCGCGGGCCGTGTCCTGCAACTGGATAACTTCCGCAAGTTGAAGGGCTTCGGCTGGCCCGGCTTCAACAAACTCAATCTGTGGAAACAGAACAAGGGGCAAAGCGAGTGTGCGGCTGCATTCCTTGCTGCCGTGGAGTCTGGTGCGGCTACGCCGATTTCTTCCGAGGAAATCTTCGAAGTGGCGCGGGTGAGTATCGAGGTTTCGCGGATCCTGCGTGAGCAATGAGCCTTTTTATTACTAAAGCCAGAACTGCCGTCGCTCTAGGGGGCGGCAATCTGGTACGCGCAGTGACGTATCGGCTTGGAGTCAAGACGGGGTTAAACCCTGTCAGACGTCTTTGCGCCGACATGCCACAGGGGCCCTTTTTTGCGCCCAGTGCCAGGCGTGCCAACTCATTGCCCGTCAGTACCCAATGGGATACCCAGGCCCGCTATTACGGATGCTGGGAGATTCCTGTTTCGGACAAGGCACCTGACTGGCACCTGAACCCGCTCAGTGGGGTTCGGGTTCCTGAGCCCGAAAGGGAGTGGTGGCGCATCCCTGACTTTGACCCTGCTGTTGGCGACATCAAGAACATCTGGGAAGCGTCGCGCCTGGACTGGGCGCTGGCATTCGCCCAGCGGGCCTGTTCAGACGATGCCTCGCAGATGGAGCGGCTGAATCTGTGGCTGACGGACTGGTGCAAGAATAACCCTCCTTATTGCGGTCCGAATTGGAAGTGCGGTCAAGAGTCCTCCATTCGTGTTCTGCATCTGGCGATGACTGCAATCATTCTTGAGCAGTCGGCGACGCCTTTGCCCGGGTTGATGGATCTTGTCCGGGCGCACCTCAAACGCATTGAGCCAACACTGAGTTATGCGATGGCTCAGGATAACAATCACGGCACCTCGGAAGCCGCGGCCTTGTTCGTCGGCGGTAGCTGGCTGGCGCTGTGCAATCATCCGGAAGGCCAGCGTTGGCAGCGACTGGGGCGTAAATGGCTGGAGAACCGTGCCGCTCGACTGATCGAGTCGGATGGCAGTTTCAGCCAGTACTCGGTCAATTATCATCGGGTCATGCTCGACACGTTTTCCATGGTTGAAGTCTGGCGTATCAAGGCGGGGCTTGAAGCCTTCTCTGCAACGTTTCAATCCAGGGCCCGGGCTGCTGCCAATTGGCTGTTCTCCATGGTTGACGAGGGCACTGGAGATGCGCCGAATATCGGTGCCAATGATGGTGCGCGCCTGCTGCCGCTGACGGATACGGACTACCGCGACTTCAGGCCAGCCGTTCAGTTGGCTATGGCGCTGTTCTGCGGAAAAAGGGCTTATACGGCGCCTGGCGCGTGGGATTTGCCTGTGCAATGGCTGCAATTGGCGATGCCATCGGCTGTTGCCGAACGCCCGAGCAGCCAGCTGTTCGATCAGGGTGGCTATGCATTGCTGCGACGCAAGGCCGCTTTCGCCGTGCTGCGTTATCCACGTTTTCGGTTTCGTCCCAGCCAGGCCGATGCCCTGCACGTGGACCTCTGGCGCTCGGGGCTCAATCTGCTACGGGACGCGGGAAGCTACAGCTATAACACCTCGGCTCAATGGTTGAGTTATTTCCCGGGTACCGCCAGCCATAACACCCTGCAATTCGATGGACGTGACCAGATGCCACGGCTCAGCCGTTTTCTGTTTGGCGACTGGCTGCGTACGCGTAAGGTTGATGGCTTGAGCGAAACCCTCGAGGGCACAACCTGCGGCGCCACCTACGGCGATAGCACGGGTGTCGTTCACGCACGCCAGGTGTCCCTCAGCGATAACGGGTTGCAGGTCCGGGACGAGATCGGTGGATTCAAACGCGGCGCGGTTCTACGTTGGCGTTTGCAACCAGGCGATTGGCAGATGTCGGATGGTGTGCTGAGCAATGGTTCGCACCGGATCGTGGTAATGGGAAGCATGCCGATTGTTCGGCAGGAGCTGGTTCAAGGCTGGGAGTCTCGTTATTACTTACAGAAGACTGAGGTACCGGTGCTTGAAGTGGAAGTGGATTCGGCGGGCGTTTTGATTACGGAGTATCACTGGTAAACATGAAAATTCTTTATTTTCATCAGCATTTTTCTACTCCGAAAGGAGCTGTCGGTATCCGGTCCTACGAAATGGCCCGTCGCCTGATTGCTCGCGGGCATCAGGTTTCCATGGTCTGCGGTAGCTACGGTGGCGGCCAGACCGGACTTGAAGGACCTTTTGTAGGCGGGAAACGCAAAGGCATTGTCGATGGAATCGAAATCATTGAATTCGATCTGGCGTACTCCAACAGTGACGGCCTGTTCACTCGAGCCCTTAGTTTTCTGAAGTTTGCGTTTCGCAGTATCGGCCTTGCATTGACCGAGCGTTACGATCTGGTCTTTGCCACCACTACACCACTGACCGCAGGGATTCCCGGCATCTTTGCCCGTTGGTTGCGCAATAAACCGTTCGTATTCGAGGTTCGTGATCTCTGGCCCGAACTGCCCAAAGCAATGGGCGTCATTCGCAACCCGCTGGTTCTTTCTGCCCTGTCTCTGCTCGAATGGGCGAGCTACCGTTCTGCGCATCGGGTCATCGGGCTTTCCCCGGGGATTGTCGACGGTATCGCCCATCGTGGTGTCGCACGGGAGCGAATCAGCATGATCCCCAATGGTTGCGACCTTGAAATTTTCAGTGCGCCCACTGAACCATGGCGGCCTGTCGGTGTGGAAAAAGACCAACTGATGGCGGTCTTTGCCGGTACTCACGGTGTTGCCAATAAACTGGACTCGGTACTGGACGCGGCGAAGGAACTAAAGCTTCGTCAACGCGACGATATCCGTTTGGTGCTGATCGGACAGGGCAAGTTGAAGCCGGCGCTGCAGCAGCGGGCAGTGCGGGAAGGGTTGGACAATGTGATCTTTCACGACCCGGTGAACAAGGCCAAGTTGTCCGGCCTGATGGCCAGTGCGGATCTTGGTCTGCAGTTGCTTGCCAATGTTCCGGCTTTTTATTACGGCACTTCGCCCAACAAGTTTTTTGACTACATTGCCTCGGCGCTACCCGTGCTAAACAACTATCCGGGCTGGCTGGCTGAAATGATTGCCAAGGAAGACTGCGGTTTTGTCGTCCCGCCGGAAAACCCTTCGTTGTTCGCCGATGCTCTGATCCAGGCCGCCGACTCCCGTGAGGCGTTGAAGGCCAAGGGGGTGAGAGGTCGAGAGCTGGCGGTCAGAGAGTTTGACCGACGTCAGCTGGCGGACCAATTTGTTGATTGGCTGGAGGGTGTGGCTCGATGATTAAGCGTGGGTTCGATCTGTTCGCTTCGGCACTGGGCCTGTTGTTACTGGCACCAGTCATGGCGGTGGTTGCCTGGCAGATCCGCAAGAAACTCGGTTCACCGGTATTGTTTCGTCAGGTTCGTCCGGGTAAGGATGGCAAGCCCTTCGAGATGGTCAAGTTCCGTACGATGCGTGATGCCCATGACACCATGGGCAACCCGTTGCCGGATTCGGAGCGCATGACACCGTTTGGCAGTTTTTTACGTTCGAGCAGCCTGGATGAATTGCCTGAGTTGTGGAATGTATTGAAAGGGGACATGAGCCTGGTAGGACCGCGACCTCTGCTGATGGAATATTTGCCACTCTACGATAGCGAACAGTATCGTCGTCATGAGCTGCGCCCTGGGGTGACCGGCTGGGCCCAGATCAATGGTCGTAATGCCTTGGAGTGGGAAGAAAAGTTCAAGCTGGATGTCTGGTATGTGGATAACCAGTCTTTGTGGCTTGACTTGAAGGTCATCTTCCTGACGGTCAAAAAGGTCGTTATTCGTGACGGTATCAGTGCGGAAGGTGAAGTGACTGCCGCCAAGTTTACTGGGACCAGGCGCTGAACCGGTTGGCGGCACTGTAAGTCTTCGGCATTTACCCCGGTAAAGGGTCGGTTGTGTTTGCTGCGGCGCTCGTGAATGCTGATGCGATGCCCAGGCTTTTTGTAGACAGCAGGAGCTCAGTGAGAGCTCTCCATATTTCGAATGAAAACTGACAGGTATTGGTTGTGTTGAATTCACCTTTTTCTCCCTGGCCTTCTTTCTCCGACGAAGAGGCTGATGCTGTACGTGATGTGATCCTGTCCAATAAAGTCAATTACTGGACCGGCACCCAAGGACGTGAGTTCGAAAAGGAATTCGCGGCATGGGCGGGCACTCAATACGCCATTGCGCTAGCCAACGGCACGGTCGCCCTGGACCTGGCCCTTAAGGCCCTGGGGATTGGCGCGGGTGATGAAGTCATCGTTACCTCGCGTACGTTCCTGGCGTCGGTGTCGAGTATCGTCAATGCCGGAGCGGTTCCGGTTTTCGCCGATGTGGATCGCGACTCGCAGAACTTCACTGCGCAGACCATTCGCGCGGTGATGACTCCACGCACTCGTGCGGTCATTTGCGTGCACCTGGCCGGCTGGCCATGCGATATGGACCCGATCATGGCCCTGGCGCAGGAATTCGATTTCAAGGTGATCGAAGACTGTGCCCAGGCCCATGGCGCCTGGTACAAGGGGCGTCCGGTCGGCTCGATCGGTCATGTCGGCGCCTGGTCTTTCTGTCAGGACAAAATCATGACCACGGGTGGCGAGGGCGGCATGGTCACCACCAATGATCGTCAGTTGTGGGCGGATATGTGGGCCTTCAAGGATCACGGCAAAAGCTGGGAAGCTGTTTATGAGCGTGAGCATCCTCCGGGATTTCGCTGGGTGCACGAAAGCTTCGGCACCAACTGGAGAATGCTGGAAGTCCAGGCTGTGATTGGCCGGATTCAGCTCAAGCGCATGGCTGATTGGCAGGCCAGCCGTCTGGCGAATTCGCAGCAGATCTGGGAGTGCGCTCGCCAGCTCAATGGCCTGCGCACACCGGCCATACCTGAAGGCAGCGTGCACGCGGCCTATAAGTGCTACGTCTTCGTCGAGCCTCAACAACTCAAGGACGGCTGGGACAGGGATCGTATCCTCGCGGAGATTACGGCGCGGCAAGTCCCGGTCTATTCCGGCTCCTGTTCCGAGGTCTATCTGGAAAAGGCCTTTGATAACACTGAGTGGCGCCCCGCAACCCGCTTGCCGATCGCTCGGGAGCTGGGCGAAACCAGCCTGATGTTCCTGGTACACCCTACGCTGAAGGCTGCTGAAATCGAGAAAACGTGCTCGGTGCTCAAAGAGGTCATGCAACTGGCCGTGCGCTGACAATCAGCGCAGATTTGTGCAGAGGCGCGTTTTCGCCCCTGCACAAAAGATTTGTTTGCCGGACGGTAAAAGCGGGCTGGTGTGTTGTCATAAAATGGAACTTCTCGGGATCACCCAGCGTGGCACCAGATATATTTCAGGAGTAATAGAGGTGTTCAAGGTGTTATGGATAAGTTGAGAGCCTTTTTACTGGGATTAACGCGTCGGCAGAAGCGCGCCTTTCAGGTAGTGACTGACGTTGTTCTTGTTTGGTTTGCTCTCTGGATGGCCTTTGTCGTTCGTTTAGGCGTTGATGATCTGGTCAATCCCTTTGCCGATTACCTCTGGTTATTTTTGAGTGCCACTGTTGTCGCCATTCCGTTGTTCATCCGTTTTGGCATGTACCGTGCGGTCATGCGTTATTTCGGCAACGATGCGCTGATAACCATCATCAAGGCCGTCAGTCTGTCGGCGTTGATACTTGCTCTGATTGTGTATTGGAGCAGCAGCCGTCAGCCGCTGGTCCCCAGGTCGATCATTTTTAATTACTGGTGGTTGAGCCTGGTGATGATTGGCGGCTTGCGCCTGGCGATGCGTCAATATTTTCTGGGCGACTGGTTCACGGCGGCGCAACATGTTCCCTTCACCAGTCGGGATGATGGCCTGCCGAAGGTAGCCATTTACGGTGCTGGGGCGGCCGGCAACCAGTTGGTCGCGGCTTTGCGGATGGGCCGCCTGATGCGTCCGGTGGCGTTCATCGACGACGACAGCAATATTGCCGAGCGAGTGATTTCCGGACTGCATGTCTATAAGCCCAAGCATATTCAGCAAATGCTCGATGCGACCGGCGCGCAACAAATCCTGCTGGCCATTCCCTCTGCGAACCGGACCAGGCGCCGAGAGATCCTGAGTTTCCTCGAAGGTTTCGGCCTGCATGTGCAAAGTGTGCCGGGCTTCATGGATCTGGCGAGCGGGCGGGTCAAGGTCGATGATATTCAGGAGGTCGATATCGCCGACCTGCTGGGGCGCGATTCGGTCCCTCCTCAGGAAGAACTGCTCGAGCATTGCATCAAGGAACAATCGGTCCTGATCACGGGAGCGGGTGGTTCGATCGGCTCGGAACTGTGTCGGCAGATCCTTGCGTTGCGCCCGACCACGATGCTGCTCTATGAGCACAGTGAGTTCAATCTCTACAGCATCCTGCAGGAACTCGAGCAGCGCATCGTGCGTGAGTCGCTGTCGGTGAAGCTGTTGCCGATCCTTGGTTCCGTGCGCAATCAGGAAAAATTGCTCGACATCATGCAAACCTGGCACGTGGATACGGTGTATCACGCCGCAGCCTACAAGCATGTCCCCATGGTCGAGCACAATATCGCTGAAGGCCTGATGAACAATGTGATAGGCACATTGAGTACGGCACAGGCCGCTCTTCGGGCGAATGTCGCGAACTTCGTGTTGATTTCAACGGATAAGGCAGTACGCCCGACGAATGTCATGGGCAGTACCAAGCGCCTGGCTGAGATGACCCTGCAGGCCCTGAGCCGTGAAGTGGCGCCGGTTTTGTTCGGGGAGCATGCCAATGTTTCCCGGGTGAATAAAACCCGCTTTACCATGGTGCGTTTCGGCAATGTGCTGGGCTCTTCAGGTTCAGTCATTCCGTTGTTTCACAAGCAGATTAAGTCGGGCGGGCCACTGACGGTCACCCACCCGCGCATCACGCGTTATTTCATGACCATCCCGGAGGCCGCTCAACTGGTGATTCAGGCAGGTTCCATGGGGCAGGGCGGCGATGTGTTTGTGCTGGATATGGGCGAACCGGTGCGGATCGTCGAACTGGCCGAGAAGATGGTTCACCTGTCCGGGTTGAGCCTGCGCTCCGAAAAGAACCCCCATGGCGATATCGCTGTTGAATTCACCGGGCTGCGTCCGGGCGAAAAGCTCTACGAAGAACTGTTGATCGGTGACAATGTCGTGGCGACCCAGCACCCGATGATCATGAGTGCCAACGAAGACTATCTGCCGTGGGAAGTACTGAAGGCCAGGTTGGGCGAATTACTGCTGGCTGTCGACCAGGACGATTATTCGAGGGTCCGACAACTGTTGCGTGACACCGTGAGTGGCTACACTCCGGACAGCGAGATCGTCGACTGGATTTATCAGCAGCGTCGGCTCGAGCCCTAAGTTGTACGAGATAGACCCCTCGGAGTTCCAGGACTGCTGCCTGGTACCGAGGGGCGTTACCGCAGAACGAACGCTGTTGGATGGCCAGCGTTCTGATGCATTTGTAAATGTTCTGCTCTGCAACTACAAAAATAAAAACACAATGAAGTGGTCAGCCGGGACCGCGTGATGGTTCCAGACTTCGCTGCCACGACATGCCGTTGGAGTCGACACCTTGAACTCTCAAGCATCGTCTGACCTTTGGTTTCCCTGGATGGGGTTGCTGTGGTCGCTACCGATCATTGCCGTTCTCTCGCTGGGGGTGACTGGAGCTTTTCTTCGTTATGCGCTGACCCACAGGCTGATGGAGATTCCAAACGCTCGTAGTTCCCATTCCATTCCTACGCCGCGCAGTGGCGGAGTAGGGATCGTCCTGACTTTCCTTATTGCCTTGCCTCTGGCCGGAACGCTTGGAGTCATCAGCTCCAGCCTGGTCTGGAGCCTGTCAGGCGCCGGCGCCGGCATCGCCTTGCTTGGGTTCATCGATGATCACCGGCCCATCGCGGCCCGCTGGCGCTTGCTGGGACATTTTGCCGGCAGCCTCTGGGCCCTGTTCTGGCTGGGAGGCTTGCCGCCGCTCGAGGTGTTCGGGACGATCCTGGACCTTGGCTGGATAGGGCATGGGCTGGCCGTGATCTATCTGGTCTGGATGTTGAATCTCTACAATTTCATGGATGGTATCGACGGGATCGCCAGTGTCGAGGCGGTGACCTCTTGCCTGGGCATCTGTCTGATCTATTGGGTCTCAGGATATGACGACCTGATCTGGCCGCCCTTGCTGCTCGCCACCTGCGCATTGGGTTTTCTTTATTGGAACTTCCCGCCGGCGAAAATCTTCATGGGGGATATCGGCAGCGGATTCCTGGGCATTGTGCTGGGTATTCTTTCGCTGCAGGCCGCCTGGAAAAACGCCGATTTTCTCTGGGTGTGGTGCATTTTGCTTGGGGTGTTCATCGTTGATGCGACCTTTACCCTGCTCCGGCGTTTTTTCCGTGGCGAGCGCATCTACGAGGCTCACCGCAGCCACGGTTATCAGTTCGCTTCACGCCAACTGGGAAGCCATGTTCCAGTGACCTTGGGCGTTGCGATGATCAATCTGCTCTGGCTGTTACCCATCGGTCTGTGCGTCGCGTTGCAGAAGCTTGATGGGGCGCTGGGAGTGATCGTGGCCTATGTGCCCCTGCTCATTCTGGCGCTGAAATACCGCGCCGGTGCGTCGGAGCAGCGAGCAGCTTGAGAGGCTCGACTATTACATGATCTGTAAATAATCCATTTTTGACAGTGCATCCCCATGGCCTAAGTTTGAGGAGCAGCTTCGGAAAAGCTGCTTCTCAATCAACGATGTCATGGAGTGTCATTTATGCGTGCAAGTTATTTCCATTCTTTGCTTCTGGCCTTGCTGACCAGTGTCTCCGTCAGCGTAGTTGCGGCTCCCTCGGCTCCTGCGGCAAAGCCGGCGCTGGCGGACGCGCACTCGACTGCGCCTGTAGTGGCTGCGCCGAAAACGCCAATGGTCGACCTCAATAGCGCTGATGCCGCGACTCTGCAGCGAGAACTGTCGGGAGTCGGTCAGGTGAAAGCCAAGGCAATTGTTGCATATCGTGAAGCTAATGGAGCTTTCTCGTCGGTGGACGAACTGCTGGAGGTCAAGGGAATCGGCAAGGCGATTCTGGAAAGCAACCGTGAAAAATTGAAGGTCAACTAAGGCTTCAATTCATCCACAAGGCCGGTCATTTGACCGGCCTTTTTTTCTGGCTAGCGGCACGCCAACACGCTTAGCGCAGGTTGCGCCATTCGATATTTTCTATCGCGCCGATAAAATTATGATCGTAATATTTTATTGAATTATGACTATAATCAAATCGCTTCCCAAGCAGCGTACCGATTCCTTGTCGTCCACTTCTCAAGCACTTTTCTGGAGAGTTGTTATGAATTCGATTTCGCCCAAGGGCCTGGCACTTGTTACCGGTGCTTCATCCGGTATCGGTGCGGTTTACGCCGAGCGTCTGGCTGCTCGTGGTTACGATCTGTTGCTGGTTGCCCGAGACGAGCAGCGTCTACAAGTGGCCGCCGCCCGTTTGCAGGCTGCGTACAAGGTCCAGGTTGAAGTATTGAAGGCCGACCTGACACTCAAGGCCGATGTGTTGAAGGTCGAGCAGCGTTTGCGTGCCGACTCGAAGATCAGCCTGTTGCTGAACAACGCGGGCATCGCGGCGGACGGCAGCCTGGCTGTTGCCGACACCGAGCAGTTGGAGTCGATGATCCAGCTCAATGTGGTTGCGCTCACTCGCCTGGCGGCTGCGGCGGCTGCCCGCTTTTCGCTGGAAGGAAGAGGGACGATCATCAACATCGCTTCGGTGGTGGCGTTGATTCCCGAGCGCTTCAATGCGACCTACAGCGCGACCAAGGCGTATGTCCTGAGCCTGACCCAATCGCTCGCTGCAGAGTTGAACGGCAAAGGCGTACAGGTGCAGGCCGTATTGCCAGGGGTGACTCGTACCGAGATCTGGGAGCGCGCGGGCATCGATGCCCGTGGGATTCCGCCCGAGATGGTCATGGAGGCCACTGAGATGGTGGACGCGGCGCTGGCTGGCTTCGATCAAGGGGAGTTGATCACTATCCCTTCGCTGCCCGACGCGGCCGATTGGGAGGCCTTCGTGGCTGCACGTTTTGCCCTTGGACCGAATCTGTCGAAAAGCAGCGCCGCCGCCCGTTACAAGTAGCAATGCCGACGCAGGATGGGGCCAGGGATTATCTTGGTGGCTCATCCTGCTTTTTCAAATGCCCGCGGGTGACTTCCAGTATCCGCTTGGCCAGGTCCGGGTCCTCGACGCTGCGCGACAGCATCAGGGCCCCGACCAGGGTCGACATGATCACCAGGCCCTGATCGCTGACGTTGTCTCCTTCGAGGCTGGCCTCTACCTGGGACAGCCGGGCATTGAGCACCGCGTCGGTGGTGGGGCTGGCTTGTCCGCGCAGGCCCAGTTCCGAAGACATGGTGGGCAGGGGGCAACCCTGGCCGGGGGAAGTCTGATGCCATTCGGACAGATAGCTGTCGATAAAGGCGTGCAGTGGCTGTTCCTGGGCAAACAGCGTGGCGCAGTGGGTATCGAGTTCCGCGGCGGCGGCCTGCAAGGCTTTTTCGACCAGCTCATCCTTGGATTTGAAGTGCGAGTAGAAGCCGCCATGGGTCAGCCCCAGCGCTTTCATCAGTGGTTGCAGGCCTGTCGCGCCGATGCCGTCTCGTCGAAAGCGTTCGGCAGCTTCCTTGATGATGCGTTGATGGGTTTGGGCTTTATGGTCTTGCGAATAACGCATCGGGAAGGTCTCCACAACGAGGAAACCATTTTAACCAAGGTGGCGGGAGGGTGGCTGGACTTTTGAACCTTCTCTCGTTCACGCCTTGGCAAAGCCGTGGTCCAGCCCTCGGCTCGAAGATTGGCATGAATAGTGATTATTGGATATCAATGGATTGTTCAACAATCACAAGGCGATATTCATGAGCAGCGCATTGTCCCTGGCCGATCAGATCACCCTTGAATTGCGCGCCGATATCATCGGCGGTCGCCTGCTGCCGGGCATAGCCCTGGTGGAAAACGATCTGGTGGCTGCCTACAACGCCTCGCGCAATACCATTCGCGAGGCCCTGCATCGTCTCGGGCAGGAAGGGCTGGCCCGCTATACACGCCATAAGGGCGTGACCGTGCGCCGGTTGGGGATCGCTGACGTACGCGATCTGTTTCAGGTGCGACGTACCCTGGAATTGCAGGCCGTCGCCTCCAGCAAGCCGCTGCGCGAATACCAGTCCGATCGCATGCTCGAGGCCCTGGAGGCCAGCGAACTGGCACGCGAGCGCGAGGATTGGCGAGCGGTGGGCACCCACAGCCTGGCGTTTCATCAGCACATCGTCGGTTTGATGCACAGCCCCTTGTTTGATGAGTTCTTCACTAACGTCGTGGCGCAGATGCGCCTGGTGTTTTGCGCGGCCCCCGACGAACAGCGTTTTCAGGCGCCCTGGCTGGCTCGGGACCGGCAGATCCACGATTTGCTCGCCGATGGCGACAAGCGCGCCGCCGGCGAAACCCTGGGCATTTACCTGGACGACTCCGAGCGCCTGCTGCTCGACATCCTCAACCATTCTTCCTGCCACTGATCGAGGGTTCAAACCATGTACAAAGACTATCCCGCGGCTTATCAGGTCAGCAAAGGCTCGGCCCTGCAGGTGGACACGGCCTTTTACGAACGGGTTCGCGATACGCCGCATGGGCGTAGGCTGATCGAGCAGTTCGAGGTACCGATTCGCACCGGACGGGCCTGGCATGTGCCGGCTGGGCATGTGTTTCGGGTGACCACGCCGGCCGGCCCGCAGGTGGGGGATTTCAATGTCTGGAACGCCAACGATCCGCGGGAGCGGCTGTGGGCGGCCCGTACCCGACAGTTGCAGGGCGCGCACGTCAGTACCCACGATCGCTTGTGGTCGAACCTGCCGTTCCTACGGCCGCTGGTGACCATCACCGATGACAGCCTGGCCGGTTATGGCATCGATGAGCACGGTGGGCGTTTGCACGATCTGCTCGGTACGCGCTGCGACCCTTATGTGAACAGGATGCTCACGGGGGAAGACTTTCATCACCATTGCCACTCCAACCTGACGCGCGCGGTCCTGCCCCATGGCCTGACCGAGTTCGATGTGCATGACGTGCTGAACATCTTTCAGTGCACAGGGCTCAATCATGACGACATGTATTTCATGAAGGCTTGCCCCGCGCAGAAGGGCGACTACCTGGAGTTCTTTGCTGAAATCGACCTGCTGTGTGCGTTGTCGACCTGCCCGGGCGGTGATCTGTCGCTGCCCATGTGGGGGCCGGACGCTCAGGACCCGCTCAGCGTCTGTCGGCCGCTGGGCGTGGAAATCTACCGGCTCGACGCGGCGCTGCTCGACGGCTGGAGCCAGCCTGAACGCGCCGCCTACAAGGGTCAGCACGGCCTGCATATTGCCAAGGCGGCGTGGGAAAAGTAACGCCGCAAGCCCCTAAAAAAGCCCCGCCACTTCATGAGTGGCAGGGCTGTTGAATCGGATGATCCGCTCAGCGGTTTTGCGCGTCCTTGGCGTCTGCTTCCGCGTTGCGTTCGGCAACGCGTTTGCGTTGTTCGTCGGTCAGTTCCACCTTGTTGGCGGTATCGCGCAGCATCATCAAACCGCCAATGATCGAGCCGATTGCAACGACCAGAATCAACCAGGCATACCAGGGCATAGGACTCTCCTTGAGGGCATACCGGCGGGCGAGGGGTTCGTCCGCCAGTTGCCATACCACTTCGAGTGACAGCGTTTGGCAGTGGTTCCATTGTAGGCCCTGCAGGCTTTTTCGTATCAGCTCCTTGTCGCCGCCGAAGGTTATGCGGCAGAGGCATCGTCCCCCATCAGCCCGGTCAGCATGGCGTCCGCCGGCGCAGCGGCGCGTAGCTGTGCGGTCAACTGGAAGTAGATGAAACCGGCCGCCATGAAACCGAGGAAGATCAGGCCGATCAGGCTATTGAACCAAGCCATGGCCACCAGGCAGACCACGGCCAGCACCAGGGCGATGGCCGGCACCAGCGGATAGCCGGGCGCGCGGAAGGTGCGCTCCAGGAGCGGTTCGGCCTTACGCAGCTTGAACAGGCTGAGCATGCTCATGATGTACATCACGATGGCGCCGAATACGGCCATGGTGATCATTGCCGCGGTCAGGGTCATGCCACCCAGGTTGATCAGCCCATCGCTGTAAATCGCCGCGATACCGATCAGGCCGCCGGCGATGATGGCGCGGTGCGGGGTCTGGAAGCGCGACAGCTTGGCCAGCGAGGCCGGCAGATAGCCGGCGCGAGCGAGGGCGAAGAACTGCCGCGAGTAGCCAAGGATGATGCCGTGGAAGCTCGCGACCAGGCCGAACAGACCGATCCAGACCAACATGTGCAGCCAGCCGGAGTTGTCCCCGACCACGGCTTTCATCGCCTGGGGCAGCGGGTCGTTGATGTTCGCCAGGGTGCGCCAGTCGCCCACGCCGCCGGCGAAGAACATCACCCCCATGGCCAGCAACACCAGGGTCAGGATGCCGCTGATATAGGCCTTGGGAATGGTGCGCTTCGGGTCCTTGGCTTCTTCGGCGGCCATGGCCGCGCCTTCGATGGCGAGGAAGAACCAGATCGCGAACGGAATGGCGGCGAACATCCCGGCAATCGCCGGCGCGCCGAAGGTGTCCGAGCCTGCCCAGCCATTGAGGGCGAAGCGGCTGAAGCTGAAGGCCGGCGCGACTACGCCCATGAACACCAGCAGTTCGGCCACCGCCAATACGCAGACCACCAGCTCGAAGGTGGCGGCGAGCTTGACCCCGAGGATGTTCAGGCCCATGAACACCAGGTAGGCGCCGACGGCTGCGTGTTTCGGGTCCAGGGCCGGGAACTGCACGTTCAGATAGGCACCGATCGCCAGGGCAATGGCCGGTGGGGCGAAGACGAATTCGATCAGGGTCGCCAGTCCGGCGATCAGCCCGCCTTTTTCACCGAACGCCCGGCGGCTATAGGCGAAGGGCCCGCCGGCATGAGGAATGGCGGTCGTCAGTTCGGTGAAGCTGAAGATGAAACAGGTGTACATCGCCGCGACCATCAGCGAGGTCAGCAGAAAGCCCAGGGTGCCGGCGACGCCCCAGCCGTAACTCCAGCCGAAGTATTCCCCGGAGATCACCAGCCCCACCGCGATTCCCCATAAATGCAGCGTGCCCAGCGTTGGTTTGAGTTGTGTGTTCATGCGTGGCTCCGAACGGAATGAAGTGCTCGAAGGCGTTGTGCAGCGCTCATGCCAGCCAGGGAAGGGGTGTCGTAAAGGACCCAAAGCTGTCGTATCGGGAATGTTTGCGATTATTTCGCGAGCAAGGGATCTCGCAATGGTGCACGAGCGTGCCACAAGGGGGCGGTGCTGCCCGCCCGGGCAGCCCTGCCAAGGCTCGCCGCCTCCGCGTAAACCCCGCGTAAAGCCATTCTTTACGCTTTCTTTATGCACCGCCCACTCCCTCGATCTCGTTCCTTTACAGCTTCCCTGCGGACAATGCTCCTACACGCGGCGATTGCCGTACCACGGAGAGATTCCATGAGCGTTCTGGACGGGGTGTCCCTGCTGCTGGCAGTGGGACTGTTCATCTATCTACTGGTTGCGCTGTTGCGCGCGGACCGGAACTAGGAGCGGCTATGCACAGTTATGACTATTGGCTGATCCTCGGCTTCTTTGCCTTGGTGCTGCTGCCCGCGCCGTTCCTGGGGCGGTTCTACTACAAGGTGATGGAGGGCCAGCGCACCTGGCTGACGCCAGTGCTGGGGCCGGTCGAGCGTGCCTGCTACCGGCTTTCGGGCGTCGATGCGCAAAGCGAACAGAGCTGGCAGAAGTACACCCTGGCCTTGCTCGCGTTCAACCTGGCCGGTTTTCTGCTGCTGTTCGCCATTCTGTTGTTCCAGGACCATTTGCCGCTCAACCCGCAGAACCTGCCGGGGCAGGAGTGGACGCTGGCGTTCAACACCGCTGTCAGCTTCATGACCAACACCAACTGGCAGGCCTACAGCGGCGAGGCCTCGCTGAGCTACCTGAGCCAGATGGCCGGCCTGACCGTGCAAAACTTCGTCAGCGCCGCCACCGGGCTGGCCGTTCTGGTCGCCCTGTGCCGCGGCATTGGTCGGCGTTCCGCGCAGACCCTGGGCAACTTCTGGGTCGACATGACCCGCGCCACGCTCTATGGCCTGCTGCCGCTGTGCCTGCTGCTGGCGTTGTTCCTGGTCTGGCAGGGCGTGCCGCAGACGTTCGCCAACTATGTCCATGCCGTGACCCTGCAGGGCGTCGACCAGGTGATTCCGCTGGGCCCGGCGGCCAGCCAGATCGCCATCAAGCAATTGGGCACCAACGGCGGCGGCTTCTTTGGCGTCAATTCGGCGCACCCGTTCGAGAACCCGACGGCTTGGAGCAACCTGTTCGAAGTGGCGTCGATCATCCTGATTCCGGTGGCCCTGGTGTTCACCTTCGGCCACTACGTCAAGGACCTGCGCCAGAGCCGGGCGATCATCGCCTGCATGCTGGCGCTGTTCCTGATCGGCGGCGCGACCTCGCTGTGGGCCGAGTACCAGCCCAACCCGGCCCTGGACAACGTCGCGGTCGAGCAGACCGCGCCGCTCGAAGGCAAGGAAGCGCGGTTCGGCACCACCGCCACCGTGCTCTGGTCGGTGACCACCACCGCGGCCTCCAACGGCTCGGTCAACGGCATGCATGACAGCCTCAATCCGCTGAGCGGCATGGTCGCGCTGATCAACATGATGGTCGGCGAAGTGATCTTCGGCGGCGTCGGCGCGGGTCTCTACGGCATGTTGCTGAACGTGCTGATCGCGGTGTTCCTCGCCGGCCTGATGATCGGGCGTACCCCGGAATACCTGGGCAAGAAGCTCCAGGCCAAGGAAGTGCAGTTGCTGGTGGTGACCCTGATGGTGATGCCGGTCGGCGTGCTGGTGCTGAGCGCCATCGCCGCCAGCCTGCCGGGGCCGGTGGCTGCTGTGAGCAACCCTGGCGCCCATGGTTTCAGCCAGTTGCTGTACGCCTACACCTCGGCCAGCGCCAACAACGGTTCGGCCTTTGCCGGATTCGGTGCCAACACGCCGTTCCACAACCTGATGCTGGGCCTGGGCATGCTGATCGGTCGTTTCGGCTACATCCTGCCGGTGCTGGCGCTGGCCGGTAGCCTGGCGTTGAAAAAGACCGCGCCGATCGGCCAGAACAGCTTCCCGACCCATGGTCCGCTGTTCGTCACGCTGCTGACCGTGACCATTTTGCTGGTGGGCGGCCTGACCTTTCTGCCGACCCTGGCGCTGGGCCCGATTGCCGAACACTTGAGCATGGCTGCCTTTGGAATGAAGGGCTGAGGACTTAATGATGAATATGCATGTTCCTGCCTCCAAGAAGGCAGCAACCGATACCGCGGGTGACCAGAACGCCGCGGTCAAGCACGGTGCTGGCGAGCAACCTAAAACCTCGATCGCGGCCCTGTGGCGTCCGGCGCTGGTGCAGGCCTTCGTCAAACTCGACCCGCGCCAGCTGCAGCGCTCGCCGGTGATGTTGGTGGTCGAGCTGACGGCGATCTTGACCACGGTACTGTGCTTCGTGCCGGATACCGCGGTGCCGACTTTCGTCGCTGCGCAGATCGCCCTCTGGCTGTGGTTCACGGTGCTGTTCGCCAACTTCGCCGAAGCCTTGGCCGAAGGTCGCGGCAAGGCCCGCGCCGACAGCCTCAAGGCCGGTAGCGAAGGCTTGAGCGCGCGGTTGAAAAAGGTCGACGGCAGCTTCCAGGTGATCCCGGCCGCGAATCTGCGCAAAGGCGATGTGGTGCGCGTCGAAGCGGGGGAAATGATCCCTGGCGACGGCGAGGTCATCGAGGGCATTGCGGCGGTCAACGAAGCGGCGATCACCGGCGAGTCGGCCCCGGTCATCCGCGAGTCCGGTGGCGACCGCTCGGCAGTGACCGGCAACACACGCCTGGTGTCCGACTGGTTGCTGGTGCGCATTACCAGCAATCCCGGCGAGTCGACCCTCGATCGCATGATCGCGCTGGTGGAGGGCGCCAAGCGCCAGAAGACGCCGAACGAGGTGGCCCTGGACATCCTGCTGATCGGCCTGACGCTGATCTTCCTGATGGTGGTCGTGACCCTGCAACCGTTCGCCCACTTTGCCAATGGCAGCCTGCCGCTGGTGTTCCTGGTGGCGCTGCTGGTGACCCTGATTCCGACCACCATCGGCGGCTTGCTGTCGGCCATCGGGATTGCCGGGATGGATCGCCTGGTGCGGCTGAACGTGATCGCCAAATCCGGTCGCGCCGTGGAAGCGGCGGGCGACGTGCATGTCCTGCTGCTGGACAAGACCGGCACCATCACTTTCGGTAACCGTCGTTGCGCGGCCATCCACGCGGCGCCTGGCGTCACCAACCCGGAAATGGCCGAGGCCACCTTGTTGGCTTCGCTGGCGGACGACACCGCGGAAGGCAAATCCATCGTCGAATACCTGCGCGGACTTTATCCACAGCCCGAGCCGGCCGCCGATGTATTGACCGCCGTGCCGTTCACTGCCGAGACCCGTTTGTCTGGTGTCGACTATCAGGGGCGGATCTATCGCAAGGGCGCGGTGGATTCGGTGCTGGCTTTCGTCGGGTTGCAACGCGGCGATCTGGCGCCGGCGCTATCGCGGGAGATCGACAAGATCGCCCAGAGCGGCGGCACGCCGTTGCTGGTCTGCGCCGAGGGCAAGTTGTTGGGCGCCATCCACCTCAAGGACGTGGTCAAGCCGGGGATCCGCGAGCGTTTCGCCGAGCTGCGCAAGCTGGGGATCCGCACGGTGATGGTGACCGGCGACAACCCGCTGACCGCCGCCGCCATTGCCGCTGAGGCCGGGGTGGATGACGTGTTGGCCGAAGCCACGCCGGAGAAGAAACTGGCGCGCATTCGCCACGAACAGAACGACGGCCGCCTGGTCGCCATGTGCGGCGACGGCGCCAACGACGCGCCGGCGCTGGCCCAGGCCGACGTCGGCATGGCGATGAACGACGGCACCCAGGCGGCGCGTGAGGCGGCGAACATGGTCGACCTCGACAGCGACCCGACCAAGCTGCTGGACGTGGTGCAGATCGGCAAGGAATTGCTGGTGACCCGTGGCGCCCTGACCACCTTCTCCATCGCCAACGACGTGGCCAAGTACTTCGCGATCCTGCCGGCGCTGTTCGCGGCGATTTATCCACAGCTGGGCGTACTCAACGTCATGCAATTGAGCAGTCCGCAGAGCGCGATCCTGTCGGCGATCGTGTTCAACGCCCTGATCATCGTGGTGTTGATCCCGCTGGCCTTGCGTGGGGTGCGGGTACAGGCGGCCAGTGCGGCCCATTTGCTGCGCCGCAACCTGCTGATCTATGGCGTGGGCGGGATCGTGGTGCCGTTCGTGGGCATCAAGCTGATCGACATGCTGCTGACCGCTCTGCACCTGGCGTAACCGCATCCCTGTATGTAGGAGCGAGCTCGCGATAGGCCCGACGCAGTGCGTCAGGTTCGACGCCTCGCGAGCAAGCTCGCTCCTACAGGGGACATGATGGTTTTGTTAACCGAATCGAGGATTTGATGATGTCCACTGTATTGCGTCCGGCCTTGAGCCTGATTGTCTTGATGACCCTGATTACCGGCGTGGCTTATCCGCTGGTGGTCACTGGCGTGGCCCAGGTGGCCTTTCCCGAGCAGGCCAATGGCAGCCTGGTGCAGGATGCCGAGGGCAAGGTCCGTGGTTCGGCCCTGATCGCCCAGGAGTTCAGCGGCGATGCCTGGTTCCACTCGCGACCATCGGCCGGGGCGTTCGCCACCGTGTCCAGCGGGGCGAGCAACCTCGCGCCGAGCAATCCGGCCCTGGCGACCCGTGTGATCGACGATGCCAACAAGCTGGCGGTGCCCGGACAAGGCGCGGTGCCGTTGGCGCTGCTGACGACTTCGGGCAGTGGCCTGGACCCGCACTTGCCTCCGGCGGCGATTAACTATCAACTGGCGCGGGTCGCGGCGGCGCGCAACCTGCCGGTCGCCACCTTGCAGCAACTGGTGTCGGCGCATACCGAGCAGCCTCTGGTGGGGCCGGCGGTGGTGAATGTGCTGGCCCTGAACATGGCGCTGGAAAAACTCGCCGTGAACTGACTGCTATAACCGTTGGCGCAGCCTGCGATCGGCTGCGCGGCGGCTGTAAGATCAGGCGCCGCGGAGCGCCTCTACTGGGTTGGCGGTCGGTCGCCGCCGTTGTCAGCGGCTAGATTGCAGATGAGATGTCTTTTGAGTTCAGAGAGAAAAATGCATGAGTGATTCCGGCCGCGCCGACGCATTGTTAGCTGACCTGCCCCATGACGGCCGCGGCCGGCTCAAGGTTTTCCTCGGCGCCGCTCCGGGTGTCGGCAAGACCTACGCCATGCTGCAGGCGGCGCACACGCAATTGCGCCAGGGGGTGAAGGTCCTGGCCGGGGTGGTGGAAACCCACGGCCGGGCCGAGACCGAAGCCTTGCTCGGCGGCTTGCCGCAACAGCCCCTGGTGCGTTCCGAGTACCGCGGGGTGATGCTCGAAGAGATGGACCTCGACGGCCTGCTCAAGGCCAGGCCCAAGCTGGTGTTGGTGGACGAACTGGCCCACACCAATGCCCCGGGCAGCCGGCACGCCAAGCGCTGGCAGGATATTCAGGAGTTGCTGGCGGCCGGCATCGATGTCTTCACCACGGTCAACGTGCAGCACCTGGAAAGCCTCAACGACCAGGTCCGCGGCATTACCGGCGTGCAGGTTCGCGAAACCCTGCCCGACTGGGTGCTGCAGGAAGCCTACGAATTGCTCCTGGTGGACCTGCCGCCGCGAGAGCTGCTGGAGCGCTTGCGCGAAGGCAAGGTGTACGTGCCGGAGCAGGCCCGGGCGGCGATCGATGCCTTCTTCACCCAGACCAACCTTACTGCCCTGCGCGAGCTGGCGATGCAGGCCGCGGCGGCGCAAGTGGATGACGACCTGGCCCAGGGATATCGCAAGCTTGGACAGGCCGCGCCGGCGGTGCGGGGGCGGCTCCTGGTCGGCGTCGACGGCGACGCCCAGGCCGAACGCCTGGTGCGCCACGCCAGCCACGTCGCCAGGCGCCGGCACCTGCCCTGGAGCCTGGTGCATGTGGACGATGGCCGGGTGCCCGACGAGCAATCCCGCCAGCGTCTGCAAAGCGCCCAGCAACTGGCCGAGCGGCTGGGCGGCGAAGTGGTTCTGCTGCGGGCCGGCGAAGTGGCGAAGACCCTGATCCAGCATGCCGCGGAGCGGCGTGCCAGCCTGGTGCTGGTGGGGCAGTCACGCAAGCGCCTGCGCCGTCGTCTGTTCGGCGGTGGCCTGGCGGCCCGCCTGTTGCGTAATGCCGAGGGCCTGGAGATCAACGTGCTCGACAGCGAGGACGAGCCCGGGCAACCGCGCCTGCGAGCCGAGCGCTCGCTGGTCTGGTTCGATTATGCCTTGGCGGTGCTGGCCACGGTCCTGGCCTCCGGGCTGTCGTGGGCGGTCGCGAGCGTATTGCCGTTGCCGAACATTTCGCTGGTGTTCCTGGCCGCGGTGCTGCTGGTGGCGGTGCGCAGCAGCCTCGGCCCGGCGCTGGTCTGCGCGGCCTTGTCGTTCCTGACGTACGACTTCCTGTTCATTCCACCGAACTTTTCCTTCGCCATCCAGCGCGAGGAGGACGTGCTGACGCTTTTGTTCTTCCTGTTGATGGCGGCCTTGACCGGCAACTTGGCGGCCCGTCAGCGGCGCCAGCTGCAGGCCCTGCGCGATACCCAGGAAGAAACCAGCGAGCTGCTGGACCTGTCGCGCAAACTCACGGCGGCGACCGACCGGCAGGCGGTGGTCAGCGCCGCGGCGCAGCATCTGGACGGCTGGAAGGAGTTGCAATTGTGCCTGCTCGACCGCGACGGGCAGGGCGGCTGGAAGGTCGAGACGGGCGGGCCGCTGCAGTTCTCCGAATCCGAGCGGGCCGCCGCCGACTGGGCCTGGCAACACGACCAGCCGGCGGGGATGGGCACCGGGACGCTGCCGTTCGGGCGTTGGTGGTGGTGGCCGTTATCCGTCGACGAGGGCCCGCTGGGGTTGCTCGGGGTGTGCCCGAAGGAAGGCGAGGAGTTGAGTGCCCAGCGTCGTCGCTTGTTGAGCGCCTTGAGCCAGCCCCTGGCCCAGGCTCTGGCCCGGGCGCAATTGGCCAAGGACCTGGAAGCGGCGCGCCTGCACGGCGAAACCGAACAATTGCGCAGCGCGCTGCTGGCGTCGGTGTCCCATGACCTGCGCACGCCGCTGACCTCGATGCGCGGCAGCATCGACAGCCTGCTGGCGCTGGGGGAAGCGATTCCGCTGGCGGATCGTCGCGAGTTGCTCGAAGGCACGCGGGACGAGGCCGAGCGCCTGGATCGCTACATCCAGAATCTGCTGGACATGACCCGCCTCGGGCACGGGTCGCTGAAGCTGGCGCGGGACTGGGTGGCGCCAGCCGACATCGTCGGCAGCGCGCTGAATCGCCTGCGGGTGGTGCTGGCGCCGCTGCAGGTCAGCACCGAGCTACCGACCGAACTGCCGCTGCTTTACGTGCATGCGGCGCTGATCGAACAGGCGCTGATCAATGTGCTGGAAAACGCCGCACGCTTTTCGCCGGTCCGCGGCCGCTTGCAACTCAGTGTCGATACCCGCGATAACGAACTGCTGTTTGCGGTGAGCGACGAGGGTCCGGGGATTCCACTGGAAGACCGGCCGCGGATTTTCGATATGTTCTACACCGCTGCTCGCGGCGATCGCGGCGGGCAGGGCACCGGGCTGGGGCTGGCGATCTGTCAGGGCATGGTCGGCGCCCATGGCGGGCGGATCACGGTGGGCGAGGGCATAGAGGGTCGCGGCACCTGCATCACTCTGTGCCTGCCGTTGCAGGCGCAACCCGAGCTTGAAGGAGAAGCCTGAGTGTCGGTGCTGCGCGTCAATCCAATGAGGCCAGGAGGGCCATATATGTTCCAGGCGATCCACGCTGCCGTCTGCGCTACTCTTGCGCGACCTATTTGTCTTGAACCCAAACCATGAGCCAGACCGCGACCATCCTGGTCATCGACGACGAACCGCAGATCCGTAAATTCCTGCGTATCAGCCTGGCCTCCCAGGGCTACAGGGTGCTCGAGGCCGGCACCGGCAACGAGGGCCTGGCCCAGGCGGCGTTGAACAAGCCGGACCTGTTGGTGCTCGACCTCGGCCTGCCGGACATGGACGGCCAACAGGTGCTGCGCGAGTTTCGCGAATGGTCGAGCGTCCCGGTGCTGGTGTTGTCGGTGCGGGCCAGCGAAGGGCAGAAGGTCGAAGCGCTGGATGGCGGGGCCAACGACTACGTGACCAAGCCTTTCGGCATCCAGGAGTTCCTCGCGCGGATCCGTGCGTTGCTGCGCCAGGCGCCGGCCGGCGAGGCGCAGGAGGCGGCCTTGAACTTCGGCCCGCTGACCGTGGACCTGGCGTATCGGCGGGTCTTGCTCGACGGTGCCGAAGTCGCGCTGACCCGCAAGGAATACGCGGTGTTGGCGCAATTGGCGCGGCACCCGGGGCGGGTGATTACCCAGCAGCAACTGCTCAAGGATATCTGGGGCCCCACGCACACCGAGGACAGCCACTACCTGCGGATCGTGGTCGGGCACCTGCGACAGAAACTGGCGGACGACCCGACCCGACCGCGTTTTATCCTGACCGAGGCCGGGGTGGGCTACCGCTTGCTGGGCGCCGAGGAGTGAAGAGGCGAGGCACCTGGTATGCCTCTATCGCGAGCAGGCTCGCTGCTACCGTGACGGTAGTGCTGTCACGTTCCCTGTAGGAGCGAGCTTGCTCGCGATAGCAATAGTGGGTTCGCCACGCCCCCTTCAGTTCAACTCGCTCTCATAGCGGTCCAGCGTGTCGCTGGCAATCTCCCGCCCCAGTGCGATCAGCTCCGGCGCCTTGTAGAACTCGAAGAAACGGCACACTCGCTTGGGCACGTTGATCAGAATGTCCGGCGGGTAGCCGGCGATCTTGTACTGCGCCAGCGAGGTTTGCATCACCTCGAAACTCTGGTTGATCAGGTCCAGCAGGGACGCAGGGCCGACGTTGTCGATAATGAACGAACCGGTGGCCGACTTCGGCGCGCCATCGGCCTCCGGAGCCGCGGCCGGTTGCTGTGCCTCGGGCTCCGCGGAGTCGATCCAGGCATTGCCGATGTCGGCCGCCTCGCTGCGCAAGGCTTCCTGCTCGAGCAGCAACAGTTGTTCGGCTTGCTTGCGGCGAAAGGGCAGGTGCGAGCCCAGTGAGTTGATCAGGCTGTCGAAGCGGCTCTTGAACGCGGCAGGGCGCTGGATGACCGGCAACTGATAGCGGCGCTGGTTGGTCGAGTTGAGGTTGACGGCGATGATCAGGTCGCAGTGGCTGGAGACCACCGGCACGATCGGTAGCGGATTGAGCAGGCCGCCATCCACCAGCATGCGGTTGCCTTGCATGACCGGGGTGAACAGGCTGGGAATCGCCGCCGAAGCGCGCATGGCCTGATGCAGGCAGCCTTCCTGGAACCAGATTTCCTGCTGGTTGGTCAGGTCGGTGGCCACCGCGGTGTACGGAATGCGCAGGTCTTCGATATTGATTTCGCCGACGATCTTGCGGATCTGGCCGAACACCTTTTCCCCGCGTATCGCCCCCAGGCGAAAGCTGACGTCCACCAGTCGCAGCACATCCAGGTAGTCGAGGCTTTCGATCCAGCTGCGATAGTCGTCCAGCTTGCCGGCGGCGTAGATGCCACCGACCACCGCCCCCATGGAGCAGCCTGCGATGCAGGCAATGTCGTAACCGCGTTTTTCGATTTCCTCGATCACCCCGATGTGGGCGTAACCCCGGGCGCCACCAGAGCCCAGGACCAGTGCAACACGCTTCTTCATGACTCGATCCTTCGCCAGACAGATCCGCACAATGCACCCATCGAGGGTCGGGGTTCAATCTCTGACTGCCGGCGCGACCTTTGGCCGAAGGGATTTTTCCAATACGCTGCGGCATAGCGTTATGCTCGCGCGGCTATATTTTCCCTGGACGGATCAAGGCACTTTTTGCGGTGGCGATCGTCTTACCGCTACGACTGTTCTTATTGTTCACGACTGTTTTCCCTATCTTGAGGTGTCATTGATGAAAGCCTGGATCTGTCTGCCGTTGATTGCATTGGTACTCGCTGGTTGTGCCGGCAAGACCGCCTACCGCGACAGCTGCGGCACGCAACTGGATGCGGCCTGGCACGAGCTGGACCTGGCCAAGGCCGAAGGTTTTGCCGGCACCGTGAGCTACTCCAAGGCCCTGTCGCTGTTGACCGGTGCCAAGACCCAGCAGCAGTTCGAAGCTTTCGAGGGCTGCACCAAGAAGGCCGAGAAGGCCCGTTTCTATATTCGTGAGTCGCGTGCCGGCCGCTGATCGCCATCGCGCGGTTTACCGCTAGACTGAAGAACGCTCTTCAGTTTCCGCCTCGCCGGTGTCGTGATCGCGCCTGCCAGGCATGCCAGGGCCCGGCTGCAGTCTTTGTGCTGCAGGCCGGGTCATTCGTTTTGGGAGTCAATGATGTCTGCCTTGGTCAATCGGTTGGTGGCACAGGTGTTGGGGTTGGAGGTGCGCTTGCTGGCGTGCCAGGCACGATTGCAGGCGGTGACCGATGCCGAGGCGCTACATGATCTGCGCACCACGGTACGGCGCTTGCGCAGCTTGTTGCGGGCGTTGCGCGGGTTGCCAGGGGTCGAGCAACTGGAAGCCGCTGCTTCGGCGGTCGGGCAATTGACGACGCCATTGCGCGACCGTGAGGTCCTGGCCGCGTATCTGCATCAGTATGCCTACCACTCTGCCGCGCAACGTCGCACCGCGGGGTTGGCGGACGAGTATCGGAAGGTGGCGGCGGGGGCCGAGCTCAAGCAATTGTTGCTGGTGCTCGATGCGTTTCCGCGGTTCCTGCGGGCGGCGCAGCGCCAGGAGCTGTTGCACGATTTGTCCAAGCGTATCGAAAAGCGTCTGGCCAAGCAGTGGCGGGCACTGGATCAGGCGCTGCACGATCCCGCCCATGACCGGCACCGCTTGCGTCTGCTGATCAAGCGGGTGCGTTACGCCGCCGAGGCCTACCCCGAGCTTGCCGCGCTGTCGCCCAAGGCGGTTTCTGGCTTGAAGGCTGCCCAGGGCGCGTTGGGTGACTGGCATGACTGTTGGCAATGGCTGGCCCAGGCTGAGTCGCAGGCGGATCTGTTGCCTTGCGTTCCGGTTTGGCACGCCACCATGCACAAAGCCGAAGGGCGGGCCGATCGAAGTCTCGACAAACTGAGCGCTGCCTGCTTTCGCCGCTGAAAAGCGGCTGGCGGCTTATCTGTCAGCTTTTTTGGCGGGAATAAGTGCTTTACGGTCATGCGTTGCTGGTTAAGATCCTCGAATCGTTTTTTTGATCAGAGGTTCTCATGCGCTTTTGCGATTTGCTCGATGCTGTACGCAGCAGTCCGTTGGAGCTGTCTATCCCGGCCGAGTGGGCGCAGGGGCGTGCCTGTTTCGGCGGCTTGGTAGCGGCTTTGCAGTATGAGGCCATGCGCGCCAAGGTTCCTGCCGAGCGTCCGGTGCGTTCGCTGGCGATCACCTTTGTGGGGCCGGTCACCCCCGATGTGCCGATCCGTTTCGAGGTCGACGTGCTGCGCGAGGGCAAGGCGGTCAGCCAAGTGCTGGGCCGTGCGGTGCAGGACGGCCAGGTGGTGACTCTGGTGCAGGGCAGCTTTGGCGCGTCTCGCTCCTCCGCGGTGACGGTCGACGCCGAGGAGGCACCTGCCATGAAACACTGGGACGAGTGCCCGGAGCTGCCTTACGTTGCGGGGGTAATGCCGGAATTCATGCGCCATCTGGCGATGCGCTGGGGCATCGGCGGCATGCCGTTCAGCGGCAACAAGTCGCGGGACATGGGCGGTTGGGTGCGCCTGCGTGGCGACGTCAAGGAAGAGCCGGTGACCGAGGCGCATATCCTGGCGCTGGTGGACGCCTGGCCGCCGGCCCTGTTACCCCACCTGACCAGCCCGGCACCCGGCAGTACGCTGACCTGGACCATCGAATTCGTGCAGCCGCTGCTGGCGCTGAGCACCCTGGACTGGTGCAAGTATCGGGTGAACATCGAACATGCCCGCGACGGTTATGGGCATGCGGCCGCGGCACTCTGGAGTGCGGACGGCCGGTTGATCGCCCTGAGCCGCCAGACGGTCACCATCTTCGGCTGAAAGCACTCTCAGTGCCGGTGGCGTTCCCGCCAGGCACGCCACCAGGCGCCGCTGAGCACGAAGCGTGGAAAGGTCACGAACTGTTCCACCAGCAGGCGCTGGACCGCATCTTTACGGTCGCTGAACGGTTCGGCGGCCTGTGCTTCCAGGCTATGGCCGTGACGCTGCAGGCCCAGCGCGGCCAGCAGGCCGACCACACCGATGGCGATGTTGGCGAAGCTCAAGCCGAACACCCCCGATACCAGCAACAGAAAACCGACGATGAACAGTGGCACGGCGATCAGGTGCAACACCAGATTGGTCGGGTTGCGGTGGTTATGCGGGTAGGCGCGCCATTGCCAGGCGGGGAGGTTGGGGTGACGTTTGCCCATGACGATGATCCTTGATTCATAGAAACCGATGCGTGAAGGATAGGCCGCACGCGGTTCCTCGGCGAATCAAGGCTGGCTATCAGGGCGATAGGTCCGTGAGGGGAGCGCTGGCAGCCAGGCGGGTTTCTGCCGGAGCGAAAGGGCGTTGGGGGTTACAGCTTCAATTGACCGATGGCCTTGCTCAGCTCTCCAGCCAGGGTCGCCAGTTCGTTGCTGGTGGTGGCCGAATCGACGGTCTGTTGCACGGTATTCTCGGTGACGTCGCGGATACTCACCACCGCGCGATTCATCTCTTCCGCCACCTGGCTCTGTTGTTCGGCCGCCACGGCAATCTGGGTATTGCTTTCGCGCATCTGGGCCACGGCTGCGGTGATTTCCGCCAGCGCCTCGCCGGCCTCCTGGGCCTGCTGTACGCAATCATCTGCCTTGAACGAGCTTTCCTGCATGAAGTCCACCGCGTCGCGGGTACCGGCCTGCAGCGCGGCGACCATTTGGGTGATTTCGTCGGTAGAGGTCTGTACCCGTTTGGCGAGGTTACGCACTTCATCGGCAACCACCGCGAACCCGCGCCCCATTTCGCCGGCACGCGCGGCTTCGATCGCGGCATTGAGCGCCAGCAGGTTGGTTTGTTCGGCGATGCTGTGGATCACATTGACCACCCCGTTGATCTTCTGGCTGTCCTCGGCCAGGCGCTGGATCATTTCGGCGGTCTGTTGCACGCCGGTGGAGAGCCCGGAGATGGACTTCTGCACACGGCCCACCACTTCCTGGCCGCTGCCGGCGAGGGTGTCCGCGGTCTGCGAACGGTCCCGGGTCGCACCGGCATGTTGGGCAATGTGATAGACCGTGGCGGACATTTCGTTGATCGCTGTTGCCGCCTGATCGGTTTCGCTTTGCTGGCCGAGCATGCCGTGACGCACGTCGTTCATGCTCGACGCCAGGCGTGCGGCGCCGATATCCAGTTGTCGGGCGGTGTTGGCGACTGTGTTGACCACCCGTTGATACCCGGCCTGCATCGCATTGAAGGCGCTGGCCATCTGGCCGACTTCGTCGGCGCACGACAACGGGACCCGGGCCGATAGGTCGCCGGTCTCCTCCACATGCAGCATCACATCCTTGAGGGTGTTGAGTTGGCTAAGTAGAAAACGGATCAGCAGTTGCGAGGCGCAGAGCATCGCCAGCATCAGTACGAACACCGCCACGGCGTATTGGCTGAAGCGCTCGCTGAAGACCTGGCGTAGGCTTGGCCCATGGGCGAGGATCGCGAGCCGTTGGCCATCGGCTCGGGACAGCACGTGCGCGCCGATCAATGGGTTGTCGCCCAGCAGCGACATCTGCTTGAACGCTACCCAGCCATTGGCATTGTTCAATTCCGGGAGGGGGTGTCCGTCGAGGCTGGGAGTCTGGCCGGCGGTGAAGCTCAGCAGGTTTTCGGCGCTGGGCAGCGGTTGCCCCGAAGGCCATGCGCCAAGCAAGGTCGCCTGGAGCTGGGCCGCGTTTTGCGAGGCTTGGTTACGTGCCTGCTGTTCCAGTTGGACAGCGTAAAGGACCAGCAACAGGGTGGTCACGAAGGCAACTGCATTGACCGCCCAGAACTTGTATTTCAGTGAGATATTGCTGAGCCAGGCACCCATGGAAGGTCTTCTCTGATTAAGCGGAACAGTATTGGCAAGGTGCCATTATTGTGCCGCTATGCAGAGAGGAAAATCTTGATATGCGTCAAGCAATCTCGGGCAAGGCGAAGAAGGCGCGGGCACAGGCGGTACTGTGGGCCGCCAGCTCTTCCTGGCTTTCGCCGCGATGCAGGGCTACCTCGCGCAACACTTCGGTCAGGTAGGCCGGTTCGTTGCGGCCGTTCTTCGGTTTGGGGCGCAGGCTGCGTGGCAACAGATAGGGGGCGTCGCTTTCGAGCATCAAGCGGCCGCGGGGAATCTCGCGTACCAGCGGGTGCAGATGAGTACCGCGGCGTTCGTCGCAGATCCACCCGGTGATGCCAATGTGCAAGTCGAGGTCCAGGTAGCTGAACAGGGCGCGCTGCTCGCCGGTGAAACAATGCACGACTACGGCGGGCAAGCGGTCGCGGAAATCGCGGACTATTTCCAGCAGGCGCTGGCTGGCGTCGCGTTCGTGGAGGAAAACCGGCAGTTGCAGTTCAGCGGCGAGGGCCAGATGTTCCTCCAGCACTTTTTCCTGCTGGGCGCGAGGGGAGAAGTCCCGGTTGAAGTCCAGGCCGCATTCGCCCACGGCCTTGACGCTGGGCTCCAGGAGCAGGCTGCGCAGGCGCTGTGCGCTATCGGTATTCCAGTCGCTGGCGCAGTGGGGGTGAATACCGGCGGTAGAGAACAATTGGCGAGCGCTTTCGTCCAGTTCTCGTGACAACTCGAGCGCCTGTTCGCTGCCTTCGACGCTGGTACCGGTGAGCACCAATTGGCAGACGCCGGCGGCATAGGCACGGTCCAGGACAGCGCGATGTTTTTCGGCGAAACTCGGGTTGGTCAGGTTGACGCCGATATCGATGAGTTGCATGGTGCTATCTCCGCCTGCGGCCGGAAAGCATATCAGAGCTGTAGATTTATAAGAAAAGCGAAGAACTACAACGAGTTGAAGCTGTCTCTTGATGCCTGAGACAGGTAACGACAGGTTTGCCTGACGTGTTCATGCCAGTTTTTTGCATCTTGTCAGCGCTCTAGGCGCTCTGTTTCTGTCGCCCGATTTCTCGCCCGTGAGCAAGAAACCGGACAGTATTCTTCCCGGAGAGCGGATGACGCGACCCTCGGTTTTGCTAGCGTTGTGCTTGTCGTTGCTGCTGCCCCTGCCGGCGGTAGCGCGCTTGGCTGGCCCTCCGGAAGCGGCTGCCGCGGGCAAGGTTCGCGACCTGGCGGAGATTCGCGGCAGCCGGGTCTTGCGGGTCTTGGTCAACCAGAGTCGTAACAGCTCCGGGGAAGTCCAGGGCCAGGCCATTGGTGTCGAGTACCATCGTCTGCGTGCTTTTGAGCAATACCTCAACGGCCATGCCCGCGACGGCCAGGAAATCAGCCTCAAGATCATCCCCAAAGCCAAGGATCAATTGCTCGGTGCGCTGCAGCGCGGCGAGGGCGACCTGGTCGCGCCGGGAGAGCTGCTGGAGGCCTTGCCGGGCCAGGCGGTAAGCCCCAGTGAGCCGGTCGCCAGTAACGTGCCGTTGCTACTGGTGGGGGTCAAGGGCGAACGGCGCTACACGCGTCCCGAACAACTCTCCGGCAAGACCCTGACCCTGACCACGGGCAGTGCCGCCGGGGACGCGGTGAGCCAGCTCAACCAGAAGTTGGCGTTGCACAAGCTGGCGCCGATCAAGGTCGAATGGGTCGACCCGAGCCTGGCAGTCGAAGATGTCCTGGAAATGGTCCAGGGCGGAATCTTTCACCTGACCATCGTCGAAAAACCTATCGCCGAACGCTGGGGCAAGGTCCTGCCGAAGCTGCGTTTCGATCGGCAGCTGGTCATCAGCGAGCCTGGCGAGGAGCACTGGTTCGTGCGGCGCGATGCTTCTATGCTGCGGGCGAGCATCGATCGTTTCCTCAAGGTCTACAAGGCGCCGGCGGATCAAGACGTTGCCTTCTTGCGTATCTATCGACGCCTGTATCAGGTGCATAACCCGTTGACGCGCGCCGATCGCCAGCGCCTGGAAAAGCTGCGTCCGGTGTTGCAAAAACATGCCGATGCCCAGGGTATGGACTGGTTGAACCTGGCAGCCCTGGCCTTCAAGGAGTCGTCGTTGCAGCCCAACGCCCGAAGCGGCAGCGGCCCGACAGGCCTGATGCAGATTACCCCGTCAGCTGGCCAGCGAGTGGGGGTCAACAATGTTCAGACGCTCGACAATAATGTGCTGGCCGGAGCCAAGTACCTGGCGCTGATCCGGCGCAAATTTTTTGCCAGCCCCAAGCTCAACGAGCGCGAGCGCATGGCGTTCGTCCTGGCGGCTTACAACATGGGGCCGGAACGGGTGCAGGGGATGCGGACCGAAGCCCGGCGGCGCGGTTTGAATCCCAATCAATGGTTTTTCCAGGTCGAGCGCATTGCCATGGAGCAGGTCGGGATGGGCGCTGTCAGCTATGTTAATAGCGTCAACAAGTACTATCTGGCGTTTGACCGGGAGCGGGAGTCGTTGGAGCCGCAAGCGCGCAAGGTCGTCTCACGGAAATAATCGATAAAATAGATTGTTATGCTGCTATTTTTGCACTTTTAACATGAATTTTTGTGATTAATATAGCGACCAATTCCCAACACTACAAAGGACTACACAGCATGAGCACATTGATCAAAACCGTACTGAGCACCCGTGCAGGCTATGGCCTGACTGTCCTGCGAGTTTTTGTCGGCATCATCTTCGCCGCCCACGGCGCACAAAAGCTTTTTGGCCTGTTTGGTGGTTATGGGTTGGAAGGAACGGCGCAGTGGATGGAAAGCATCGGCCTGGCGCCAGGTCATCTGATGGCATTGCTGGCGGGCGGTACCGAGTTCTTTGGTGGCCTGGCGTTGATTGTCGGCCTGTTGGCGCGCCCTGCCGCGTTGGGGCTGAGCTTCACCTTGCTGGTAGCGATTTTCTCCGTGCATATCAGCAATGGCTTGTTCATGGCGAACAACGGTTACGAGTTCGCCCTGGCGTTGCTCGGTGGCACCGTTGCGGTTTTGCTTGAAGGCGCGGGCAAACTCTCCCTTGATGCGGCAATTGCCAAGTAACCTCCGGTAGATGCCCAAAGGCCCGCTTGTAGCGGGCCTTTTTCGTTGCTGATTTCATGATTGGGGATTCTTGACACTACCCCATCGGCTTCTCTAGGATTGTTGCCCATGCGCCGATTTAAACAGCTACTTGCGGGGCGCCAGGTGATCAGGAACATCGCCGATAGAAGCTTCAAGCAAGCTTCGAAATACCGCTAAAGCGCTGGTTCGGTGTTGCCTCTCACCTGCCCGGCAGAAAATTGAGGCTGAGACACGACACGATGAATGCACTTCACCCTCCTGTACGTCTTGCGCCGATCACGGCGAACCTTGTCCAGCGCAATCCAAAAATTCTTCTTTGCGGTACACACCAGCCGACGTTGTTGCGCTATCTCGATGGCTGGCCACGCCGCAGCGCTGGTCCTTCGGCATTCCTGATCCAGTTCATCGAAGACGGCGAATCCCTGGCGCGTTTTGCCAACGATAGTTTTGATCTCGCGGTGATACAGGCACCCAGTTCGGAAAATGCCGCCGAAGTCATCAAGCATCTGACCCGTGTTGCTCGACAGGGGTTGATCACCCGTCGGTAGTGATCAACCTGGCTGTCGAAGCGGGTATTTACTGACGCGTGAGTCCTGGCTAAAGGCCCCTCATTCGGCAGCCTTAGACTACGGAGTTGCGCTTGGCCAGTTCCGCCAGCGCTACCAGGTTGGATACGTTGAATCGTTTTAGCAACCTGACTTTATAGGTGCTGACCGTCTTGTGACTGATCAAGAGCGCATCTGCGATTTTCTGGTTGTTGAGACCGCTTGCCAGCAGTTTCAGTACGGTGATTTCCCGATCGGTCAGTTGCGCAATCAACACACTTTCCTGGCAGGCGGCATTGGTGTTTTGTTGCAAGGTGCTGATGGTGTCTTCGGGGAAGTAACTATACCCCGACAATATGGCCTTTACGGCATTGGCCAGTTCGTTCAGGTTGTCGTTCTTGCACAGGAAACCTGCCGCACCGGCTTGTAGGCAGCGCAGTGCGAAGTTCTTGGAGTTGCTGGAAGTCAGCACCAGGGTCTTTATCGGCAGCCCTGCAGACTTTATATGGGAGATAACGGAAAAACCGTCGAGGTTGGGTATGTTCAGGTCCAGGATGAGTAGGTCAGGAAGATGCTTGCGCACCAGCTGGACGGCATCGGCGCCATTGTCTGCCTCTGCGACGATGTTGTGTTCGTGAGGTTCCAGGACGGTTCTGATAGCAAGTCGAATCAACGGATGGTCGTCGACGATAATGATACTTCCCATGCAAGCTGTCTCGATATTTGGCGGATTATCTTTAGGCATATTATCCACCCCATCTGAAAAACAAATCAGACGAATCTTATAGTTGCGGTGGACTGCTGAATAAGCTTTTGCCTGCACGCGTCAGAGTCAGTCGCAGACCTTGTTTTCCTGGGCTTGGAGGGTTTGTAAGGAGAGGTTTTTTGTTTGCCTTCTCGAAGAGGGGCCGTCGTTGATGTGTCAAGGGTACTGGCTTTCTCTGGGGAAGCATCTGGTTGATTTGGTGCAGGGAGTGAATTTGGTACTTTGAAAAGTTAAAGGTAAATGGCGGGTGGGTATTGGTTTTTGTGTACTTTTATTTGTTCTTTTGGTGGGTTGTTTTTTGTGTTTTAAGTTCTAATTCGGTTTGGTTGGGCCGTAGGGTATTTACTTATGTGCTTTTATAGAAGCCCTGTCTTGTGTTGTCGCTAACGAGGTAGAGCGGGGCGAATGGGTTCCTTTATCATGGCGCCAGAGAGGGCGAGGCTGGCGCCATTTATCCAACAATGCTGAACGGCCGATAGGCGTCGCACGGGGAATTTGACCAATTGAGTACCAAGCTCATTACGCAGGAAGGCTTCGAGGCTCTGAAAAGCGAGCTGGATTACCTGTGGCGGGAGAAACGCCCGGATGTGACACAAAAAGTCACCTGGGCGGCGTCCCTGGGGGACAGAAGCGAAAACGCCGATTACCAGTACAACAAGAAGCTCTTGCGGGAAATCGACCGCCGGGTCCGCTACCTGCGCAAGCGCCTCGAAGACATGAAGGTCGTGTCTTATTCGCCGGAACAGGAGGGGCGGGTGTTTTTCGGTGCTTGGGTCGATATCGAGAACGAAGAGGGTGAAACCAAGCGCTTCCGTATCGTGGGTTACGACGAGATCTATGGACAGAAGGACTACATTTCTATCGATTCGCCCATGGCCCGGGCGCTGTTGAAAAAAGAAGTCGGCGACGAAGCGCTGGTACAGACCCCGGGCGGGGAAATGTGCTGGTGGATCAATCAGATCGACTACGTGAAATAAGCAGCGAGGGGCTTACCCCTCGCGCAGTACGGTCAGTGGGCTGGCGTTCAATGCCCGGCGTGTTCCATAGACGCCGGCAGCACCGACCAGCAAAGCCCCGATAACGGGCAAAAGCAGTAGCCAGGGATGGGGCTGCCAAGGCAGGTCGAAGGCAAACCGGTACAGCACCAGGCTGACCAATTCTGATCCCAGTGCTGCCAGCAATCCGCTGACAGCTCCCAACAGTCCGAACTCGATGCGTCTGGCCTTGACCAGCAACTGTCGCTCCGCTCCCAGTGCACGCAGCAGGGCGCCCTGGCGAATGCGTTCGTCCAGAGTGGCTTGCAGTCCGGAAAACAGTACGGCCATACCTGCGGCCAGGACAAACAGCAGCACGTACTCCACGGCCAGGGTGACCTGGGCCAGAATGCTGCGCAGTTGTTCGAGCAGCGCTTCCACTTGCAGGATGGTCACCGCGGGGAACGCCCTGGACAGCTCCACCACCTGCTGGTCGTGACCGGCGGCCAGATAAAAGCTGGTCAGGTAAGTGGCCGGCAGGTCCTTCAGGGTGCCGGGCTGGAAGATCATGAAGAAGTTGGGTTGGAAGTTATCCCAATTGATTTCCCGCAGACTGGTCACTCGGGCCTCGCGATTGACCCCACCGACACTGAACGTTAGCTGGTCGCCGAGCTTGAGCTTCAGGCTTTCGGCCACCTTGGATTCGACTGAGACGCCGGGCAAATCCCCCTCTGGTTGTTGTGTCCACCACGAGCCGCTGGTGATTTTGTTGCCTGTCGGCAGATCCGCAGCCCAGGTCAGGCTCAAGTCCCGCTGCACCGCTCGGTCGCCGCTGGAGTCCTTGCTGACGATAGCCTGGACCGGTTCGCCGTTGATGCTGATCAGTCGTCCCGGCACCACCGGGTACAGGGGCGCGGAAGGGGCGGAAAGCGCCATCAGTTTGTCGCTGAAGGCTTGTTTGTCCGCAGGCAGGATATTCAGCGCAAAGTAATTAGGGGCGTCTTTGGGCAACTGGTTTTGCCAGGTATCGAGCAGTTCTCCACGCAACAGGGCAATCAAGGCCATCGACAGCAGAATCAGGCCAAAGGCCAGGGATTGCCCGGCGGCGGCCAATGGATGTCGCAGCAATTGGCCCAGGCCAAGGCGCCACGGCAGCGAGGCCTTGGCCAGCAGGCGACGCAGGCTCTGCAAGGCCAGCAGCAGTAAACCGCCCAGGAGCAGCGCGGCGATGACGCCGCCGCCAAGCAAGGCGAAGGTCAGCAGCAGATCCAGGCTCAGGCGCCACATGATCAGGCCCAGGGCCAGCAATGCCGCGCCGTAGACCATCCAGGTGCTTGACGGGATTGGCAGCAGGTCGCGGCGCAATACTCGCAACGGCGGGACACGTCCCAGCGCTGCGAGAGGCGGCAAGGCGAAGCCGCCAAGGGCCACCAGCCCGGTACCGATACCGGCGACGGCCGGGAGCAGGCCGCCAGGAGGTACGTCATTTGGCAGCAGTTCGTGCAGCAGATAAAACAGCCCGAGTTGGGCGAGCCAGCCCAGCAGCGCGCCGACAACGCTGGCCAGGATGCCCAGAAGCGCCAGTTGCAGGGTGAACAACAGCATGGTCTCCCGACGGGACAGGCCCAGGCAGCGCAACAGGGCGCTGGCGTCGAAGCGCCGGGAGGCGAAGCGCGCCGCGGACAGGGCTACGGCGACGCCAGCCAGCAGAACCGCCACCAGGCTGGCCATGTTCAGGTAGCGTTCGGCCTTGCCCAGGGCGCCGCCGATCTGCCGGTTGCCATCGCGGGCGTCCTGAAGGCGTTGATTGGCCGCCAAGCCCGGCTTGATCAGTTGACGGTAGGTTTCCAGGGCCGCTCCGGGCCCGCGCCAGAGCTCCTTGTAGCTGACCCGGCTACCCGGTTGCACCACGCCGGTGGCGTCCAGGTCGCTCAGGTTGATCAGTACGCGGGGAGTCAGGCTGTAGAAGTTACCGGCACGATCCGGCTCGTAAGTCAGCACCCGGCTCAGGCGCAGGGTTTTCATGCCGACATCGATGCTGTCGCCGATTTTCAGATCCAGCGCAGTCAATAGACGGGCTTCGACCCAGGCTTCGCCGGGGCGCGGACCGCCACCGGTTTCTTCGGCTGCGTAAGGGGCCGGGGCGCTTTTCAGTTCTCCACGCAGCGGGTAGGCATCGTCCGCGGCCTTGATACTGGAGAGCTGGATGCCATTGTCGGTGGCGATCACGCTGGAGAACTCCACCACTTGCGCATGTTGCAGGCCGAGCTCCCGGCCGCTCTGGATCTGTTCCGGCCTTGCCGGCGAGCTGCTTTCAAGCAGCAGGTCGGCGCCGAGAAACTCCGTGGCGCGCAACAGCATTGCGCCATTGAGGCGCGCGCCGAAGTAGCCGATGGCCGTGCTGGCGGCTACCGCCACCACCAGGGCGAAGAACAATACCCGCAGTTCTCCGGCGCGGGCATCGCGCAGCAGCTGGCGAACGGCAAGGCTGAACAGGCGCAACAGCGGCAGGCGTGCCATCAAGGCTCCAGGGGGGCGACCAGCAGGCCGGCTTCGAGGCGGATCAGGCGCCGGCAACGATGGGCCAGGCGTTCGTCGTGAGTGACCAGGACCAGGGTCGTGCCGCTTTCCTTGTTCAGTTCGAACAACAGGTCGCTGATGCGCTCGCCGGTGTGGCTGTCGAGGTTGCCGGTCGGTTCGTCGGCGAACAGTACATCCGGCTCGGCAGCGAAGGCGCGGGCGATGGCTACCCGCTGTTGTTCGCCACCGGAGAGCTGGCGGGGCGAGTGGCTCAGGCGTTGCCCGAGTCCTACCCGCTGGAGCAGTTCCGTGGCCCGCTCGCGGGCATCGCGGCGGCCATCCAGCTCCATGGGCAGCATGACGTTTTCCAGGGCGTTGAGGCTGTCGAGCAGTTGGAACGACTGGAACACGAAGCCTACGTGCTCTGCGCGGACTCGGGCACGCTGGTCTTCGTCCAGCGTGTTCAGGGTGTGACCGGCCAGGATGACGTCGCCATTACTGGGCAGGTCGAGCCCGGCCAGCAGACCGAGCAGGGTCGATTTTCCGGAGCCGGAACTACCGACGATGGCCAGGCTGTCGCCCTTGTTCAGTTCCAGGCTGAGTTCGTGCAGGATGGTCAGTTCACCTTCCGCGCTGGGAACCACTTTGCTAAGGTTCCGCGCAGTGAGAATGCTTGCGCCCATGGAGAATCCGATGCGTGTGTGGTTTTTGAGTGCTGGCCTGGCCCTGATGTGCATGGCCCAGAACGCAGCGGCGGGTACAGTCCTGATCGTTGGCGATAGTATCAGCGCCGCTTTCGGCCTGGATACCCGGCAGGGTTGGGTGGCCTTGCTTGAACAGCGGCTCAAGAGCGAAGGTTTCAACGATAAGGTGATCAATGCTTCCATCAGCGGAGATACCAGCGCAGGAGGCCAGGCGCGGCTGCCGGCGCTGCTTGCAGAGCATAAGCCGGAGCTGGTGATTCTCGAGTTGGGAGGCAACGATGGCCTGCGCGGGCAGTTGCCCACGCAATTGCAACAAAATCTTGCTTCGATGATCGACAGCTCCAGGGCCAGCGGCGCCAAGGTGTTGCTGCTTGGCATGCAACTGCCGCCCAATTACGGCGTGCGCTATACCAAGGCGTTCGCCGAGGTGTACAGCACGCTCGCCAACGAAAAAAATGTCGCCTTGGTACCATTTTTTCTGCAGGGCGTTGGCGGCCATCCCGAGCTGATGCAGGCCGATGGCATCCACCCCGCGGCCAGTGCTCAGGGCCAGTTGCTGGAAAATGTCTGGCCGACGCTAAAACCGCTGCTTTGACGCTTTTCTACCGGCAGTGTTTCGGCTAATGTGGCGCCCCCGATTTGGAGCCCCCGATGCCGCGTCCCGCCTGGTCCCTGTTTGCCTACCAACTGATCGAGCCTGACGAGCAGCTGGATCTGTTCGCCTGCCAGGAAGTCCGGGTGCATCTGGTGACGCGTCAACTGGAGTTGGGCGGGTCTGCCGATCGCACGTTGTGCGGCACCTTGCTGCCTGCACAACCACGCTGGTCGAGCGTCGACCGGACCATTTTTCAGGATCAGCGTCTGTGCCCGTTGTGTCGGGCGATCCTCGAATCGCAGAAGCGTGGCACGCCACCGATCTGGCCAGAGTTGCGTTTCGAGCTGTAAGACCGCAAGTTTCTGCCCTGACCCGCTTCCTTGCGCTGGCGCAGCTGTCGCTCCCGCAGCCGCGGGGGCGGGTGTACAATCACTTTTTCACTCGTTGATCATGCGAAGGATTTTCCGGATGTTGCCGCGCTTTCCTGTCGTTACCCGCTGCCTGACGCTTGCCGCACTCTGTGTGGCTGGCCCCGTTGCCGCATTGGAACTGCCTCTCCCTCCGCCGGGCGAAGATATCGTCGGCCAGGTGCAGGTGATCAAGGCCAAGTACGAAGACACCTTCGCCGACCTGGGGACGACCTACGACCTGGGTTACTACGAGATGGTCGCGGCCAACCCGGGCGTCGACCCATGGTTGCCGGGCGCCGGTACCGAAGTGGTGTTGCCGACGCGCTTCATCCTGCCGCCAGGGCCTCGCGAAGGCATCGTGATCAACCTGGCCGAATACCGCCTGTACTACTACCCGAAAGGGCGGAACGTGGTGTACACCTTCCCGCTGGGTATTGGCCGTGAGGGGTGGGGGTCGCCGATTGCCCATACCAGCATTGTCGCGAAGACCCCGAATCCGACCTGGACGCCGCCGGCCTCGATCAAGGCCGAGCACGCGGCTGACGGCGATCCATTACCAAACGTCGTTCCGGCAGGACCTGACAACCCCTTGGGGCCCTTCAAGTTCACCCTGGGGACTCCGGGCTACCTGATCCACGGCTCGAACAAGAAGTTCGGTATCGGCATGCGTACCAGTCACGGCTGCTTCCGGATGTTCAACAACAACGTCCTGGAAATGGCGAGCATGGTGCCGGTGGGAACATCGGTGCGGATCCTCAACGATCCGTACAAGTTCGGTATCAGCGCTGGCAAGGTCTATCTGGAAGCCCACACGCCGCTGGACGACAAAGGCAACCCGTCGGTTGTCGACAAACACACGGCGGTGATCAACGCTTTGCTCAAGCGTGAAGACTTGGCCAATAACCTGCGAATGAACTGGGATGTGGTGCGCGACGTTGTGGCGGCGGAAGACGGCTTGCCGGTAGAAATTGCCGTGCCGACCAATGCACCGGTGGTGTCGGCGCTGCCTATCGATATGCAGCAGTAACAGCTGGAACAGCAACCCGTCGAGGCTCCAGGGCGTCGACGGGTTTTTTATTGCCGGAAGAAAAGCAGGCAATAAAAAAGCCGACCCAATAAATGGGTCGGCTTCGATAACAATCCCGAAGGACTATTACTTGCGGCTAGCTTTTTCCAGCATACGCAGAGCGCGCTCGTTAGCTTCGTCAGCAGTCTGTTGTGCTTTTTGAGCAGCAGCCAGAGCTTCATCAGCTTTACGGTAGGCTTCGTCTGCACGAGCCTGGGAGCGAGCTGCTGCGTCTTCAGTTGCAGTCAGACGAGCTTCGGTTTCTTTGGATACGCTGCTGCAACCGGTAGCCAGAACTGCGGCCAGAGCCAGAGCAGAGAATTTCAGAACGTTGTTCATCGTGTTCCCCTTCAAGGACTTTCTATTAAGTAGCTATCTCATCCGAGTGATGAAATGGCCGGCGTACATACTACCCATTACTTGTAGTAAGTAAACTGACGTAGCGCAAGAAGCAAAAAAAATTCTAGGCGTTGAATCTTTTTCGAGCAACTTTTTATCGTGCTGTATAAAAAATATGCAACCTTGTCGCCCTGTTCTCAGGGTGGGCTTGTTAACCACAACGGTCGTAGAACCCCTTCGCACGGCGTTTGCGGAGTGTAGGTCAAAGTCCATCTATATCGATTCGTCTACACTTTTGTTCAGAATCTGTGGGGCGTCTCACGCATCTTTGTCCATGTTGAGGTGACTTTAAACAGGTGAGGTCGTCTTAAATTTCAACATCCGGCGATGTTCAGGTTGTTGATCGTCAAGCAATTTGACCGAACGCTTTGCATGTATTGGGAACAGGCTCGAGGAAACAAACTGGCCCGGTGCCAGTAGCTAAACCACAAGCGTCCCTTGAGCATTGGCGCCAATGGTGCTTACTATCTGAAACGTGCTCGGTCATGCGAGAGCGGTAGGCTCTCCTCGGTGTCCAGACAGGCACGGGGTGGCGTAGTAGTTGTTCCTTCGCCGGAAAAACATCGGTAAGGTAGGGGTCAGAATCCAAGACCCGCGAGGAGTAGTGATGAGCGAGGCGTTGTCCATCCACCATGACCAGGCTGGTCATCAGTTCGAGACCAATGTGGACGGTCATCGTGCCTACCTGACCTATATGGACCTGGGTAAGCAGACCCTGGATATTTATCGGACGTTCGTACCTAACGCGCTGCGCGGCCGTGGCATTGCCGCGGCACTGACCGAGCAGGCCTTGGAATACGCTGATCGCATGGGCTACACAGTCATTCCATCGTGCTCATACGTGGAGCGCTATATGGAACGCCATCAGCGTCACGCCGCGAAACTCTGAGCGGGGACACACACAAAAACGCCGGGCTTGGCCCGGCGTTTTTGTGTGTGCAATACGGGATCAGCTGCGAACCCGTTTCGGCAGGACATCCTTGAGCTTGGCGTGCATGCCGCGCAGGGTCTTCTCGGTGCTTTCCCAGTCGATGCAGGCATCGGTGATCGATACGCCGTATTGCAGTTCGGCCAGGTCCTTGGGAATCGCCTGGCAGCCCCAATTCAGATGGCTTTCGACCATCAGGCCGATGATCGACTGGTTGCCTTCGAGAATCTGGTTGGCCACGTTCTCCATGACCAGAGGCTGCAGGGCCGGGTCCTTGTTGGAGTTGGCGTGGCTGCAGTCGACCATGATGTTCGGCTTGATCTTCGCCTTGCTCAGTGCCTGTTCGCACAGGGCAACGCTGACCGAGTCATAGTTCGGCTTGCCGTTGCCGCCGCGCAGAACCACGTGACCGTAGGCATTGCCCTTGGTCGTGACGATCGACACACCGCCTTCCTGGTTGATACCGAGGAAACGGTGAGGGCTGGAAACCGATTGCAGGGCGTTGATGGCAACGGTCAGGCCGCCGTCGGTGCCATTCTTGAAACCCACCGCCGAGGACAGGCCGGAAGCCATTTCGCGGTGCGTCTGGGATTCGGTGGTACGCGCGCCAATCGCCGACCAGCTGATGAGGTCCTGCAGGTACTGCGGGGAGATCGGGTCGAGCGCTTCGGTGGCGGTCGGCAGGCCCATTTCCGCCAGGTCCAGCAGCAGTTGGCGACCGATGTGCAGGCCGTCCTGGATCTTGAACGAGTCGTCCAGATACGGGTCGTTGATCAAGCCTTTCCAGCCAACGGTAGTCCGCGGTTTCTCGAAGTACACGCGCATCACCAGATACAGGGTATCGGAGACTTCGGCGGCCAGGACTTTCAGGCGCTCGGCGTACTCGTGGGCTGCCTTGATGTCGTGGATCGAGCAAGGGCCGATGACGACGAACAGGCGATGGTCGGTGCCATCGAGAATATTGCGGATCACTTCGCGACCCTTGGTCACGGTGCGCAAGGCAACGTCGCTCAACGGAATGTCGCGCTTGAGCTGGTCGGGAGTGATCAGGGTTTCGTTGGAGGCGACGTTAAGGTCGTTGATCGGTAAATCAGCCATCGTGTTACTCGTCAGGTCACGGGTGCCGGCCGCCAGCGATCCCCGCGCGG
The DNA here is from genome assembly GCF_001921865.1 of Pseudomonas chlororaphis. GTDB lineage: Bacteria > Pseudomonadota > Gammaproteobacteria > Pseudomonadales > Pseudomonadaceae > Aquipseudomonas > Aquipseudomonas chlororaphis_D. The sequence goes on along the minus strand of NZ_MSCT01000019.1, from coordinate 125,251 downwards.
CGGAGCACAGCGGATTTAAGCGCGTCGGGGAGCCGAACCTTAGCGCGTTACACCGGGGCTCGACAATGGGCAGAGGTGGGTTTAATCCAGTGCTGGCTGCATAAAAGCCTGGTGAACCCGGTCGTGAGAGAACTCGGCGGCGTGCTGTTCGACCCATTGTTGAGCCAGGGCTTCGATTTGCTGTTGCTCGGCCTGGGGTTCATGCAGATGGCAGTAGCGGGCGATCTGACAGACCTGCTCGCTCATGCGCGCACGAAACAGCGTCTGTTCGTCGATGAAGGCGATCCCCACCAGATAGCCGCGCTTGCGGCGCAGGCACCAGGCCACGTAGCCGTTGTAGCAGGCGTTTTCTCCGAGGCTGGGCATGCGTACTTCCAGAGCGGTGCCGCGGCGCCAGGCGCGGTGATAATTGCAAGCCATGCCCCCGAGGCTGATAGTGTGCAACCGTTGACGCGAAATGCAGGCGTGCTTGCGCAGGGTCAGCTCAACCGGAACATCGTCAGGATGAGGAATGAAACGTCCCATGAACGCGGACTCCGAGTGTCGGCTATGTGACATTGTTTCCCCCAGTATAGTGGTCGAATTGGAGCTGACTGATTTCGATATCGATCAACGGCTGCTGGCGATGAGCGGTGTCTCGCTGGTGGTGTTCACCAGCGTCGGCTGTGCCAGTTGCCGTTGGGCCAGGCAACAGTTGCCCGGGTTCGCTCTGCCGGTCCAGCGGTTGTGCTGGATCGATGCCGGGAACAATGGCGGGGCGGTCGAGCGTTATCAGGTATTTCACTTGCCGGCACTGTTCGTGGTGCGCGACGGCGAGTTTTATGGGGCCTTACAGTCGCGCCTGACACCCGGCGAGCTCAGCGAGCATCTGGCTCAGGCGTTGAATCGAATTCCAGAGGAGTTGCCTTGATGGAAGCAGTTCATACGCCACGAATCGGCATTATCGGTACCGGTGCGATCGGTGGTTTCTACGGCATGTTGCTGGCCCGAGCCGGACTGGATGTGCACTTTCTGTTGCGCAGCGAGTTCTCGGCAGTGGCCGAGCGTGGCTTGCAGCTCAACAGCGCGGTGCATGGCGCGCTGACCTTGAATCCGGTCCAGGCCTATGCCAGCGCCGAAGACATGCCGCCCTGCGACTGGCTGCTGGTGGGCGCCAAGACCACCAGCAACGCCGAGTTGGCACCGGCAATCCTGCGCGCCGCGGCTCCAGGCGCCAAGGTGCTGGTGTTGCAGAATGGCCTGGATGTGGAAGACAGCTTGCGCGACCTGCTTCCCGATTCACTGCACGTGTTGGGCGGCCTGTGCTTTATCTGCGTGCACCGTGCCGGGCCGGGGGTGATCGAGCATCAGGCGCTGGGGGCGGTGAACCTGGGCTATCACAGCGGCCCGGCCGCGCAGGACGAGGCGCAGCGCCAGGCGCTGGTGGAAGAGGGCGCGGCATTGTTCCGCAAGGCCGGTATCGGTTCCCAGGCCATGGCCAACCTGCAACAGGCGCGCTGGCAGAAGCTGGTGTGGAACGTGCCCTATAACGGTTTGTCGGTGTTGCTCAAGGCCAGTACCACGCCGCTGATGGCCGACGCCGACAGTCGCGAGTTGATCCAGGCCTTGATGCAGGAAGTGGTAAGGGGAGCTCAGGCCTGTGGCCACAGCATGCCGGACGGCTATGCTGAGCACTTGTTCAAGATGACCGAAAGCATGCCGGACTATTGGCCAAGCATGTACCACGACTACCAGCACAAGCGCGCGTTGGAGTTGTCGGCGATTTACGCCGCACCACTGGCCGCGGCCAAGGCTGTGGGGTGCGAGCTGCCGAAAATGGAAGCCTTGTATCAGGCGTTGAGATTTATCGACCGGCATAACGGTTGATTGCAGCATCGGGGGGAAGCGATATGGCAAAGGGCTTGGGCGGTAAACTGGTGGTGGCGATCTCGTCGCGGGCCCTGTTCGATCTGAGCGATAGCCATAAGGTCTATCTGGCCGAGGGGGTCGAGGCCTACCGCAAGTATCAGATCGATCACGAGGAGGAAACCCTCGAGCCGGGCGATGCGTTCCCCTTGGTGAAAAAGCTCCTGAGCCTCAATGCCAGCCTTGGCCGAGCGCGGGTCGAGGTGGTGCTGGTTTCACGTAATAGCGCCGACACCGGCCTGCGGGTTTTCAACTCGATTCAACACTATGGCCTGGACATTTCCCGGGCCGCTTTTGTCGGAGGGCGCAGCCCTTATCCCTATCTCGCGGCCTTTGGCTGCGACCTGTTTCTTTCCACCCACGCCGAAGACGTGCGCAGTGCGCTGGATGCCGGTTTTGCCGCGGCGACCATTCTTTCCGGCGGTGCTCGTCGCGCCGCCAGCGCCGAACTGCGGATCGCCTTCGATGGCGACGCGGTACTGTTTTCCGACGAGTCGGAGCGGGTCTATCAGCTGGGTGGCCTGGAGGCTTTCCAGGCCAAGGAGCGTGAGTCCGCTCGCGAGCCGTTGCGGGGCGGGCCGTTCAAAGGCTTCCTCGCGGCGCTCAATCTGTTGCAGCGCGAGTTCCCCGACGATGGCTGTCCGATCCGCACCGCCTTGGTGACCGCGCGTTCGGCACCGGCCCATGAGCGGGTGATTCGTACCCTGCGCGAATGGGATATCCGTCTGGACGAGTCGCTGTTCCTGGGCGGGCTGGAGAAAGCTGCCTTTCTCGAGGCTTTCGCCGCCGATGTGTTTTTCGACGATCAGGCCGGTCATTGCGAGCTGGCGCGGGAAGTGGTCGCCACTGGCCATGTACCCCACGGCATCAGCAACGAAACCAAGGTTTAGCTCAATATCCACGGGCTCGCGTGGGGCGTCGTGGTGGCCTTGGCACTGCTAAGCTGAGTCAATCTCCGCCATATTGGCAGTCGAGGAGGTCATATGATTCGTTCGATGCTGTATGCCACTGACCTCGGTCTGTACGCGCCCTACGTGATGCAGCATGCCCTGGAACTGGCTCGAACATTCAATGCCGACTTGCACGTGGTCCATGCAGTGGAGCCCATGGGGCTGTTTGCCGAATCGGTGTTGCAGAGTTATCTCGACGAGCAGGCGCTGAACGAATTTCACAGCCAGGGCCTGAACACGGTGATGGCGAATATCGAACAGCGGGTGCTCGACAGTTTTCGCGAGGAGCTGGGGGAGGGCATGCAGGATCTGGCTTTGATTCAGTCGGTCAGGGTGTTCCAGGGGGACCCCTCGCACGTCATTCTCGAGCAGGCGTCGAAACTCTCTGTGGATTTGTTGATCGTAGGAAGTCACAGCCATGGGGCGGGCGGTGAGACTCCACTGGGCAGGACCGCAGCCAGGGTCCTGCAACTGGCCAAGGTTCCGGTTTACCTGGTGCCTTTGGTGCAGCGTCGGCGGCTCGGAGATATCTGAAGGGGTTATTGGAATTTTCTGAGGAAAAGTTCTAGATTTATTCGTCAAACCATTCATATAGTTATATACCGTCGCTGATACCCGTGGCGTCTACCTGCTTTGAGGGATTCATATGAAGCTTCAACAATTGCGCTACATCTGGGAAGTGGCGCACCACGACCTCAACGTTTCCGCTACAGCCCAAAGCCTCTACACCTCGCAACCGGGTATCAGCAAGCAGATCCGCCTGCTCGAGGACGAGTTGGGCGTCGAGGTGTTCGCCCGTAGCGGCAAGCACCTGACCCGCGTCACCCCGGCCGGCGAGCGCATCATCACCACCGCCGGCGAGATCCTGCGCAAAGTCGAAAGCATCAAGCAGATCGCCCAGGAGTTCTCCAACGAGAAAAAGGGCACCCTGTCGATCGCCACTACCCACACCCAGGCTCGTTATGCCCTGCCGCCGGTGATCAGCAGCTTTATCAAGCAGTACCCGGACGTAGCGCTGCACATGCATCAAGGCTCGCCGATGCAGATCGCCGAAATGGCCGCCGATGGCACCGTCGACTTCGCCATTGCCACCGAAGCGCTGGAACTGTTCGGCGACCTGGTAATGATGCCGTGCTACCGCTGGAACCGTTGCGTGGTGGTGCCGCAAGGCCACCCGCTGACCAAGCTGCCGAAGCTGACCCTGGAAACCCTGGCCGAATACCCGATCGTGACCTATGTATTCGGTTTCACTGGCCGCTCCAAACTCGACGAAGCCTTCAGCCATCGCGGCCTGACGCCGAAGGTGGTGTTCACCGCCGCCGACGCCGACGTGATCAAGACTTACGTGCGCCTGGGCCTGGGCGTGGGCATCGTCGCCAAGATGGCGGTCGATACCAAGCTCGACAGCGACCTGGTGGTGCTGGATGCCAGCGAGTTGTTCGAGTCGAGCATCACCAAGATCGGTTTCCGTCGCGGTACTTTCCTGCGGGGCTTCATGTGCGACTTCATCGAGAAGTTCGCTCCGCACCTGACGCGCGAAGTGATGGCCAAGGCCATTCAGTGCCACAACAAGCAGGAACTCGAAGAGTTGTTCGACGGCGTCGAACTGCCGGTCCACTAAATCCTCGCCTGGCTCACTTCACCTCGGTGACAGCGAACTGTTGCCGAGCGCCGGCGACGACAATCTCCAGTTCATCCCCCTCGAACTTGCCCAGCAGGCCTTGGCCCAGCGGCGAGCGAGGGGTGATGACCGTCACCGGTTGCCCCACCACGTCGACCTTCAACCCCGCACCATCTGGCGCCAGGAACAGCCATTGTTCGTGGCCGTTTCCGTCCTCGAGACCCAGTAGCGCACCGACCTGGATACCGACCTGTTCGTCGTATGGACGCAGGGTCAGGTTCTGGCAGAGCGCCAGGGCCTGGCGGATTTCCTCGACCCGCTTGGCCTGGCCGGCGGCAAGGTAGGACGCCTCCAGCCCCAGGGTGTCGTACTTGTTCTCGGCAATGTTCTCTTCATGGGTCGCCGCCTCGTAGGCGGTTTGCGCGGCGCGTTGGGCGATATCCAGGTCGCTGCGCAGCTTATCGAGAATCAGTTGGTGGACCGTAGGCTTGTGCATGATCAATCGCAGAATTGCAGGACGTTGGCCCGGCTTTTTTCGCTGGGTGCCGTCTGGTCCTGTTGCAACCAGAACTGGCATTTCGGGTTGGACTGGTTGCGCAGGTTGCTGCGGGCGTTATCCAGTGCCTGTTGCTGCTCGTTCTTGCGCAGGTTTTCCTGATACTGCTCGAACAGGCGGTTGGGCGCTTCCGGCTCGGCACGTGGCGGCTGGGCCAGTCGTTGCATCGCCTGGGCCACGGGCGCCATCGGCTGCTCGAAGACAAAACGCCCGGCCAGCCAACAGGTCAGGGCGATCGCCAGAAAGCCCAGCCACAATCCCAGGGCAATGCTGCCGCTGAGTTGAAGTACGTTTACGCTGATACGTAAAGGGCGACGGGGTGTCGGGCGATAGGGCATGGCAGCCTCCTGGCAGGCGGTGTCGGGCAAGCGTCGATTGTCGCACGAAGATTATCGGCGTTGGCCCTTCTGTCAGTGGCGATTTATGCGGACAATCGGCGCCTTTGCCAAATGGAGCCCGGAATGAAAGCCACCTGGGATATTTTCTGCAGCGTCGTCGACAACTACGGCGATATCGGCGTGACCTGGCGTCTGGCCCGGCAACTGGTGGCCGAACATCGGTGCGCGGTGCGGCTGTGGGTGGATGACCTGCGGGCCTTCGAGCGCTTGTGTCCGCCGATCGACGCCGCTTCGCCCCAGCAGTGGCAGGAAGGGGTCGATGTGCGCCAATGGCCGGTCGAGTGGTTGCCGGTGGCTGCCGCCGATGTGGTGATCGCCGCCTTTGCCTGCCAGTTGCCGCCGGCTTATATGGAGGCCATGGCCGAGCGCGAGCGTACCCCGCTGTGGCTGAATCTCGATTACCTCAGCGCCGAGGCCTGGGTGACGGGGTGCCATGGCCTGCCCTCGGTGAAATTCAAAGGGGTGCAGAAGTACTTTTTCTTTCCCGGGTTTCAAGCCGGCACGGGCGGCTTGTTGCGGGAAACGGGGTTGCTAGAGCGGCGCCGAGCGTTCCAGCAGGACCCGTTGGCACGCCGCGGCTTTCTCGAAGGGCTGGGGGTCTTTGCCGCGCCCGATGCGCGGCTGATGTCGCTGTTCGCCTATGAGAACACCGGCTTGGCCAGCTGGCTGGAGGCGCTGGCCGGCGATTCGCAGGCCACTCATCTGCTGGTGCCCGAGGGGCGGATTCTCGGCGATGTGCAGAACTGGCTGGGTGTCGAGGCGTTGACGGCGGGGGCGGTGCAAGTCCGTGGCGCTTTGACGGTGCAGGTGCTGCCGTTCGTCCGGCAACAAGCGTATGACCAACTGCTATGGGCGTGCGATTTCAACGCCGTTCGCGGCGAGGATTCGTTCGTTCGCGCGCAGTGGGCTGGCCGGCCGATGCTCTGGCACATTTATCAACAGGACGAAGACGTCCATCTGGACAAGCTCGACGCCTTTCTCGAGCTCTATACCCAAGGCCTGTCGCCCGAGGCCAAGGCGGCGCTGATCGGTTTGTGGCGGGGCTGGAATGCCGGAGGCGAGATGGCCCAAGGCTGGAAAAAACTGCTCGAACACTGGCCGGAAGTGGCGGCCCACGCCGAAAAATGGTGTCTGGAACAGGGCTCGCAGCCCGATCTTGCTGCGGCGCTGGTGCAGTTTTACCTAAATTGGATATGATACGCGGCCTAGATTTTTGTAAATCCCATCCAAATTCGGATATTCGCAATGAAAACTGGTAAAGAACTCAAACCCGGTACCGTGATCCGTATCGACAACGATCCTTGGCTGGTTCAGAAAGCTGAATTCACCAAGTCCGGTCGTAACAGCGCGATCATGAAGACCAAGCTGAAGAACCTGCTGACCGGTTACAAGACCGAAACCGTTTACGGTGCGGACGACAAACTGGACGACGTGATCCTGGATCGCAAAGAAGCGACCCTGTCGTTCATCAGCGGTGACACCTACACGTTCATGGACACCACCGACTACACCATGTACGAGCTGAACGCCGAAGATATCGAAGCCGTTCTGCCGTTCATCGAAGAAGGCATGACCGACGTTTGCGAAGCCGTGTTCTTCGAAGACCGTCTGGTTTCCGTTGACCTGCCGACCACCATCGTGCGCCAGGTTGACTACACCGAAGGTTCCGCTCGCGGCGATACTTCGGGCAAGGTGATGAAGCCTGCCAAACTGAAGAACGGTACCGAGCTGAGCGTTGCCGACTTCATCGAAATCGGCGACATGATCGAGATCGACACTCGCGAAGGCGGCTCCTACAAAGGCCGCGCCAAGGTTTAAGCCCTGCTTGAATCCTCGCGTACAAAAAAGCCCGACCATCGAGTCGGGCTTTTTTGTGCCTGGAGTTCCTGCTTGAGGCCGGGCCTTACTTCAGGCGTTGCTTGAGCTCTTCGGACGCTTGCAGCAGCGCCGAGCGAACCGCGGGCACCTGGCTGACCACGTTGAGCAGGCCGTAGTCGTGGATCATCCCGTTGTAGCGTACCGAGGTGACCGGCACGCCGGCTTCGTCCAGCTTGCGGGCATAGGCTTCGCCTTCGTCGCGCAGCACATCGGCGCCGGCAGTCTGGATCAGCGCGGGCGGCAGGCCCTTGAGCTGGGCGCTGGTGGCGCGTAACGGCGAGGCGTAGATCTCGTTACGCTGCTGGGCGTCGGTGGTGTAGTTGTCCCAGAACCACTTCATCATGTTTCTGGTAAGGAAGTGCCCCTCGGCATACTGGTTGTACGAGGCGGTCTCGAAGTTCGCATCGGTGACCGGCCACAGCAGCAGTTGGAAGCGGATCGCTGGCGTACCCTTGTCCTTGGCCATCAGGCTGACCACGGCCGCCATGTTGCCGCCGACGCTGTTGCCGGCAACGGCCAGGCGCTTGCCGTCGACGTTGATTTCCCGGCCATGCTCGGCCACCCAGCGGGTGGCCGCATAAGCCTGGTTGATCGCCACCGGGTAATGCGCCTCCGGAGACGGTGTGTAGTTGACGAATACCGCCGCCGCCCCGGAGCCTACCACCAGATCCCGCACCAGGCGTTCGTGGGTCGGGAAATCCCCCAGCACCCAGCCGCCGCCGTGGAAAAACATGAACACCGGCAGCGTGCCTTTGGCCCCGGCCGGCCTGACGATGGTCAGGTCGATGGCCCGGCCGTCGACATCGATGGTCTTCTGGCTGACATCCGCCTTGGGCAGCGTCAGCTTGACCCCGGCCTGGGCGCCGACCAGCACGGCCCGCGCTTCTTTTGCACTCAGCTGTTCCATCGGTTTGCCGCCACCGGCATTCAGGGCGTCGAGGAACGCCTGGGTGTTGTGCTCGACCCCGCCTTGCGCGAACGCGGTGTTGATGGACAGGGCGAGCAGGCCGCCGGTCAAGGTTTTGCCGAAAGTGTTCATGTGTGTCTCCTGGTCGGTGCGGGCGCTGGCGCGCAGCGGGTTAGACAGTCACGTGCAGACGTACGTCGACGTTGCCGCGGGTAGCGTTGGAGTAAGGGCAGACCTGGTGAGCCGCTTCGACCAGGGAGTGCGCGTCTGCTTGTTCAAGGCCTGGCAGGCTGATGTGCAGGTCGATGTCCAGGCCGAAACCACCGGGGATCTGGCCAATGCCGACATGGGCGGTGATCGAGGCGTTGTCCGGAATCTTGCGTTTGCTCTGGCTGGCGACGAATTTCAGGGCGCCGATAAAGCACGCGGAATAGCCGGCGGCGAAGAGTTGTTCCGGGTTGGTGGCCTGGCCGCCAGCCCCGCCCAGCTCCTTGGGAGTGGAGAGTTTGACGTCGAGGATGTTGTCACTGGAAACAGCACGGCCATCACGGCCACCGGTTGCGGTTGCGACAGCGGTATAGAGAGTTTGCATGGTGTGAGCCTCTTGGGGTTTTAATATTGCGCTAAATATTTGCGCGCTAAGTAAGTGCGAAATAAATGTATCGCTCAAATATTTTGTGCGCAAGATATTTTTTTGAAAAAAACCGAAAAAATCTTCGTTTCTGGATAAGCGACTGATTTGGATATTTTTTTTCAGAAAACTTTTTCGGCGCGGGAGCCGGGAGGCGGGACGAGCCGCGAGCAAGCTCGCTCCCGCAGAGGCACTGCGATGTCTGCGGGGGCTGGCTCGCGCTGGGGCTGTTAAAGGCTGTCTTGCAGGTGGCCGCGCAGGTTCAGCAGGTCGCCCTGCAATTGGCGCAATTGTTCCAGGGTCAGGCCGCTGGCCCCGAGAATGCACTGCGGAATGCTGCGCGCCCGGCTGTGCAGGGCGCGGCCTTGCTCGGTCAGCTCGATGATCACCACCCGTTCGTCTTCGCGGCTGCGGGTCCGGCTCAACAGGCCTTCGGCTTCCAGGCGCTTGAGCAAGGGCGTCAAGGAGCCGGGATCGGTCAGCAGGCGGCTGCTGATTTCGCCGACGGTCAGGCCGTCCTGTTCCCAGAGCACCATCATCGCCAGGTACTGGGGGTAGGTCAGGCCCAGTTCCTGCAGCAAGGGTTTGTAGACTTTGGTCATCAGCAGCGAAGTCGAATGCAGGGCGAAACACAGCTGGTTATCCAGCAGCAGCTCGTCGCAGGTATCCAGGGTGGAGCGTTTGGTGGTCATGGTCAGGCCTTGGTCGTTACTCGCCCTGAATCTAGCGGGCGAATCTTTAATGCGCCAGATAATTCTTGCCGGCCCTCACCCCATGGCGCTTTGCAGGGCCAGGTCCCAGGGCGGTATCGGGCTGAAGCGGGTCTTCAGGTATTCCAGCAACAGGCGGCTGCGGGCGTTGGTGTGCTGTTCCAGGCGCAGGGCGTAGATGCCGGCGCTTTCCGGTTTCGGCAGACCCGTTTCGCAGAACAGCGGCAGCAGTTCGCCGCGCAGCAGGTATTCGCTGGCCAGCCAGGTTGGCAGGTGGGCGATGCCCAGGCCGGCCAGGGCACCGGACAACAGGGCCTCGGCATTGTTGGCGCTCAGGCGGATGCGTTGCGGACGGTGGGTCTGCACTTGCCCGTCGAGTTCGAAGCGCCAGGCGAACAGCGGGGCCAGGCCATCCCAGTCGAGGCCGTCGTGCTGGCTCAGTTCGGCGGGGTGGGTCGGGGTGCCGCGCAGCTTGAGGTAGGCCGGGCTGGCGCAGGCGATCCGCACGATGCTCGCCAATGACGTCGCGACCATGCGGGTGTCGACCCTTTGCCCCGCGCGCAACACCAGATCGACCTTGCCCAGGTGCGAGCCCTGCATGTCGACGAAGCTGTCGATCAGGTGCAGTTGTACATCCAGCCCCGGATACAGCATCAGGAAATCGGCGATCGCCGGGGCCAGGTGGCGGCGACCGAACGCCGCCGGGGCGTCGATGCGGATCAGGCCTTCGGGCGCATGGCTCAAGGACACTGCTTCCGCCCGGGCCAGTTGCAGTTCGGCGACGATGCGCCGGGCGCGTTCGGCGAAGGCCTGGCCCGCCGCGGTGGCCACCACGGCATGGGTGGTGCGCATGAACAGTTTGCTGCCGACGGCGTTTTCCAGGCTGTCGATGCGGCGGGCCACCGCTGAGGGGGTCAGCGGATGCCGGCGGGCGGCGGCGGAAAAACTCCCGGCTTCCAGCACATCGAGGAACAGGCCGAGCTGGTCGGTGAGGGCGTTGGGGTTCATGGCGGGCAATTGCCTTTGCGAAATTGGCAAAGCCATTGTGCGTTGCTGTGCGTTTCCGCGCCAGGGTCGACTGCGTAGCATGCAAGGCCTGAGGCGAGGAGAACGGCTTTGATCGATTTAGCGATGTACCTGTTGTTGGGCGCGGTGTTGGGCACGGTGGGCGGCCTGTTCGGGATCGGCGGCGGACTGATCGCGATTCCGGTGCTGGGCGTGTTGTTCGGGCTGGACCAGCAGATCGCCCAGGGCACGGCGTTGGTGATGGTCGTGCCCAATGTGATGCTCGCGTTGTGGCGTTATCACCAGCGTAATCGGATCGAGGCCCGCCATGCGCTGCCGCTGGCCCTGATGGGTTTCTGCTTTGCCTGGCTCGGGTCGATCTGGGCGGTGGGCATCGATGCCCAGGTCATGCGGATCGGTTTCGTCGCGTTCCTGGTGGCGCTGTCCGCCTACAACCTGCTGCGCATGTTCCTGGCCACTGCCCCGGCATCGGCGCGGATGCGTTATCCCTGGCCCTGGCTCGGAGTCCTGGGGGCGGCTTCCGGGGCCATGGGCGGGTTGTTCGGCGTCGGCGGCGCGGTGGTCGCCACCCCGGTGCTGACCAGTGTGTTCGGCACCAGCCAGGTGGTGGCCCAGGGGTTGTCGCTGGCCTTGGCACTGCCCAGCACCGGGGTGACCCTGGTGACCTATGGCGTCCATCAAGAGGTGGACTGGATGATCGGCCTACCCCTGGCGGCGGGCGGTCTGCTGAGCATCAGTTGGGGGGTGAAAATCGCCCATGCGTTGCCCGAGCGGATGTTGCGCGGGCTGTTCTGCGGCTTCCTGGTGGTCTGTGCGGTGATGCTCGCCTTTAAAGTTTGAAGCCTTCGACGATGTGCTCGGCCAGGCATTCGGTGATGGGCGAGGGAGTGTTGAGGTTGCGCACCAGCATGATGCTGGCTTCGGGCAGCAAGGGCAGCTCTTCGGCGTCCCCCAGAATACGCAGGTCCGGAGTGATCAGGCTTTCCAGCTGCGCGGTGATCGCCAGTCCGGCGCTGACCACGGCCATCAGGGCGGACAGGCTGGAGCTGTTGTAGGCGATGCGATAGTCGCGGCCGGCGGCGTCCAGTGCATTGCAGGCCCACTGTCGGCAGAAGCAATCGCTGTTGAACATCGCCAGGGGGATGGGCGTCTGTTCGTGGGGGCAGAAGCCCTGGGCCTCGGCCCAGACGAAACGTTCCTTGCGCAACAGCTGGCCGATTTCGCTGCCCGGTTCGCGGGTGACGATGGACAGGTCCAGGTCCTGGCGCAATAGCAGTTGCTTGGACGATTCGCAGTGCACTTCGATCTGGATCAACGGATAGGCCTGGGCAAAGCGCGACAGGATCCCCGGCAGAAAACGCATCACGTAATCGTCCGGCGTACCGATGCGTACGGTGCCCACCATGTGCGGTTCGCGCAGGGTATTGAACACCTCGCTGTGCAGTTTCAGGATGCGCCGCGCATAGCCCAGCAGCACTTGGCCTTCGGCGGTCAGGCGCACCTGGCGCCCGTCGCGCTGGAACAGTTGGCGCTGCAGCACGTCTTCTTCGAGCCGCTTCATCTGCATGCTCACCGCGGACTGGGTACGGTTGACCTGCTCCCCGGCCTTGGTGAAACCGCCTTGGTCGGCGATGGCGACGAAGGTGCGCAGCACTTCGGTATCGATGCTTGGGTAGCTGGACAATTCATCAAACTCAGAGATGTATTGCATAAGAAACATTCGTTGGATTGATCTTAGTCCCAGGCGGAAACTTGAGCCATCCCCAACGGAGGACAAGATGATGAAAGGTCAAAAAGGTTATGTACTGGCTCACCGGTTCTCGTTTCACGGCTTTTCTTTTCGGCACCTGCTGCACAAGATCGCCCGCGGTTACGAGCTGCATCGCGAACGCGTCATGCTGGCCGGCATGAGCGACGAGGCGCTGAAGGATATCGGCCTCAGTCGCGCGGACGTGGAACGGGAAACCGTGCGGCCGTTCTGGGACGATCCGATGCATAAATGAGTGCCAAAGCGCTACACAAGCCACTTCTCCCTGAGGTAGTTTGCGGGCAGACAAGGAGATTCCCATGCCCGCAGAACTGTCCTTCTCCCTCAAGCAGGCTCGGCGTCTGGCGCTGGCCGCCCAAGGCTTTTCCGGGCGGGCGGCGCCAGCCACGATCAGGTCGGCGCAGGTCAATCGCCTGATCGAACGGTTGGGTGTATTGCAGATCGATTCGGTCAATGCGTTGGTGCGCTCGCACTACCTTCCGCTGTTTTCCCGCCTCGGCGGCTATCCCGCGCAATTGCTGGACCAGGCTGCCTGGAGTCAGGGGCGCCGACGCACGCTGTTTGAGTACTGGGGGCACGAAGCGTCGTTGCTGCCGCTGTCGCTGTACCCGCTGATGCGCTGGCGCATGCAGCGGGCCAGCCAGGGGCAGGGGATCTACCAGCAGCTGGCGCGTTTTGGCCAGGAGCAGCAAGCGACGATTCGCCGGGTATTGGCCGCGGTTGAGGAGCAGGGCGCCCTCGGCGCGGGCAGCCTGTCGACCCGGCAGGAGCGCGCCGGCCCCTGGTGGGACTGGAGCGCGGAGAAACATGCCCTGGAATGGCTGTTCGCCGCGGGCGAAGTGACGGTCGCCGGCCGGCGTGGGTTCGAGCGCCTGTACGACTTGCCGGAACGGGTCATCCCCGCGGACATCCTGTGCCAGCCGGTGCTCGGCGAGGCGGATGCCCAGCGCGATTTGCTGTTGCACGCCGCTGGTGCCCTGGGCGTCGCCACCGAAAAGGATCTGCGCGACTACTTTCGCCTGGCGCCGACGGACAGTCGGGCGCGCCTGGCGGAGTTGCTGGAGGACGGCCAGCTGCAAGCCTGCGCAGTGGCGGGCTGGAAGCAGCCGGCTTATTGCCTGCCTGAGGTGAAGGTGCCGCGCAGCGTACCGGCCAGCGCTTTGCTGTCACCCTTCGATTCGCTGGTCTGGGAGCGCAGCCGCACCGAGCGCCTGTTCGATTTCCACTACCGCCTGGAGATCTACACGCCGCAGCACAAGCGGGTGTACGGCTATTACGTGCTGCCGTTCCTGTATCGCGAGCGGATCGCCGCGCGGGTCGACTTGCGGGCGGAGCGCGCGCAGGGGCGCCTGGCGGTGCATGCCGTGCATGAAGAAGATCCGGGGCTGGACGAGCAGGGGATGCAGGCGCTGGCGGCCAGTTTGCGGCAGATGGCGGCGTGGTTGGGGCTGACGGACGTCCAGCTCAATTGTCCGAGGGCCAGTGCCCAGCGGTTGCGTGGCTTCCTTTAAATAGCATCGCGAGCAAGCTCGCTCCTACGGCGTCATGCGATCCCTGTAGGAGCGAGCTTGCTCGCGATAGCGGTCTGACAATCAGCGCTTGACCTGTTTCAAGGTCTCGGCAATCAGGAAGGCCAGCTCCAGCGACTGGTCGGCGTTCATCCGCGGGTCGCAATGGGTGTGGTAGCGATCCGACAGGCCGTCTTCGGTGATCGGCCGCGCGCCGCCGATGCATTCGGTGACGTTCTGCCCGGTCATTTCGATATGGATACCGCCGGCATAACTGCCCTCGGCCTGGTGGACCTGGAAGAACTGCTTCACCTCGTTGAGGATCTGCGCGAAGTCCCGGGTCTTGTAGCCGCTGCTGGCCTTGATGGTGTTGCCGTGCATCGGGTCGGAACTCCACAGCACTTTCTTGCCTTCGCCTTCCACGGCGCGGATCAGCTGCGGCAGATGGTCGCCGACCTTGTTCGCGCCCATGCGCACGATCAGGTTCAGGCGGCCCGGGTCGTTGTCCGGGTTGAGGATGTCGATCAGGCGGATCAGCTCCTCGGTGTTCATGCTTGGGCCGACCTTGACCCCGATCGGGTTGTTCACGCCGCGCAGGAACTCGACATGGGCGCCGTCGAGCTGGCGGGTACGGTCGCCGATCCACAGCATGTGCGCCGAGCAGTCGTAGTAGTCGTTGGTCAGGCTGTCGCGGCGTACGAAGGCTTCTTCATAGTTCAGCAGCAACGCTTCGTGGGCGGTGAAGAAGCTGGTTTCGCGCAGTTGCGGCGAGCTGTCCATGCCGCAGGCGCGCATGAAGGCCAGGGTTTCGTCGATACGGTCGGCCAACTGGCTGTACTTCTCGGCCAGGGCGGAGTTGGCGATGAAGTCCAGGTTCCACTTGTGCACCTGGTGCAGGTCGGCAAAACCGCCTTGGGCAAAGGCGCGCAGCAGGTTCAGGGTAGCGGTGGCCTGGTGATAGGACTGCAACAGGCGGTCCGGGTCCGGTACGCGGCTTTTCGCATCGAAGCCTATGCCGTTGACGATATCGCCGCGGTAGGCCGGCAGCGTCACGCCATCGATGGTTTCGTCGTTGGCCGAGCGCGGCTTGGCGAACTGCCCGGCCATGCGCCCGACCTTGACCACCGGGCAACCGGCGGCAAAGGTCATGACGATGGCCATTTGCAGCAAGACCTTGAAGGTGTCGCGGATCTTCGCCGCGGAGAACTCGGCGAAGCTCTCGGCGCAATCGCCGCCTTGCAGCAGAAAGGCGCGGCCCTGGGTGACTTCGGCAAACTGGCGGCGCAACTCCCGGGCTTCGCCGGCGAACACCAACGGCGGATAACCGGCCAGGGTCTGCTCGACCTGCAACAGATGCGCGGCGTCGGGGTAGGCGGGTTGTTGCTGGATCGGCAAGGCGCGCCAGCTGTCGGGGCTCCAGGGTTGGCTCATCGTGGACTCGGGTGTTTTTGAGGTCGGGCAGGCATGTTATCAGCAATTAGTGCGTGACCTGTTCCCGCCGGTTCGCGGACAATCGCGCCTTTCCCGCTCGGCGCCGAGCGGCCGGTTTATCGCGATGGCGAGCTTGAGCCCCGTCGCGGCTAGGAGAAGAGATGACTGAGGAGCGCGTCGAGCGTCTGCTCGCCGAAGTGCACGATGAGTTCGGCATGATCCGGGTGCTGGAAGTGGCCGATTACCGCTTCCTCGAATTTGGCGACGCCATCGAGCAGAGTTGCGTGTTCACCGCCGACCCGAGTTGGTTGGAGTACGACTACACCCGCGCCATGCTGATTGGTGCGCTGTGCCATGAGCAGCCCGAGAGCGCGCTGTTTCTCGGCCTGGGCGCCGGCACCCTGACCCAGGCCTGCCTCAAGTTCCTGCCATTGGAAGATGTCGAGGCCATCGAGCTGCGCCCGGACGTGCCGCGCCTGGCCATCGAGTACCTGGGGCTGGATGACGATCCGCGCCTTTATATCCGAGTGGGCGACGCACTCGAATTGCTGGACAGCGCGGAACCGGCGGACCTGATTTTCGTCGACCTGTACACCGACGTCGGGCCGGGCGTCGGGCACCTGGCCTGGGGGTTCCTGGAAAATTGCCAGAAGCGCCTCAATCCGGGCGGCTGGCTGGTGATCAACCAGTGGGCCACCGACGACGGCAAGCCGCTGGGCGCGGCCTTGCTGCGCGGGCTCTATCATCGGCATTACTGGGAGCTGCCGGTGAAGGAGGGCAATGTGATCCTGATCGTGCCGTCCGATCTGGATCAGGACCTGGACATGGCCGCCCTGAGCGCCCGGGCCGAGGCTCTGGCGCCGCGCCTGGGGTATTCGCTGCAATCGTTGATCAAGTGCCTGCGGCCTGCTACCTGAGCGGACGGCCGCTGCGCGGATCTTATGTAGGAGCGAGCTTGCTCGCGATAGGCCGCAGGCCGCTCCTGCCCATGTCACCCATCCCCAGGTAGATGCGACGTCTATATGACGAGTGCTGGCAGTCGATCGCGAGCAAGCTCGCTCCTACAGCGCTGATGCCCGACCCGGATCAATGCCCCTTGAACACCCCGGGCCGCTTCTCGATCATCGCCCGCACGCCTTCCTTGGCGTCTTCGCTGTTCAGCAGTTTTTTCACCAGCGGCGGCAGGCCCTGCGCCGCCGCACTTTCTCCTTCGAGTCGGGCCTGGCGGGCCGACATCAGGGTCGCCTGAACCCCCAGCGGCGCCTGGCGGGCGATCCGTTCGGCGAGGGCCAGGGCGCGGGGCAGCAAGTCTTCGCTGGCCATCACTTCCTGCACCAGTCCCAGGCGCAGGGCTTCATGGGCGTCGAACTCGTCGCCGGTCAGCAGCCAGCGCATGGCATTGCCCCAGCCGGCGATCCGATGCAAGCGCAGGGTGGCGCCGCCAAAGGGAAAGATCCCACGCTGCACTTCCAACTGGGCGAAGCGGGTATTGCTGGCGCACAGGTTGATGTCCGCGGCCAGCATCAGCTCGATACCGATGGTCAGGCAGTAGCCTTGCACGGCGACTATCACCGGCTTGCTGACCCGCGGCCCGGCGAAGACACCCCAGGGATCGCAGCCGCCGGGCGGCGCCTGCCAGCCCTCGGCGAGCTTGGCGCCGACATTGGCCAGGTCCAGCCCGGCGGTGAAATGTTCGCCGTGGCCGAACACCACGGCGACCCGCGCCTCGCTGTTGGCCTCGAACTCGCCGTAGGCCAGGCTGAGCTGATCGAGCAATTCGAGATCGAAGGCGTTGCGCTTGGCGACCCGATCCAGGCCGATGAGGAAGACATGACCACGCTGTTCACGACTGACGCGACTGCAACTGGGCTGACTCATGGGGTATTTCCTCGGACGGCGAAGAATGTCTCGGACCGACGGTGTCGATCGGCAAGGTGAAACGTTTAAGCGTCATCCCCCGACAGGAGCGGGCCTGTGCAAAATAGACCTTTGCCGGATGATCCGCAAAGCCTGTGACAACTAGGCGTTCAGCGGGTTTTTCCGATAAAAAAAACTCCCTTTTTTTGCTAATTCCGGTATAGTGCGCGCCGGCCTTTAACCGGGCCTCGTTTAGGTGATGCAATTCCCCGAAGTCAGCTTCGGCTGCTTGTCCGCTGCGCGGACTATCCTTGACGTTCATTTCTTTCAATCGTTTTCGCAAATCCCCGCCGACAAAGCTGCCAGGGTGACTCTTCGAGTCTTTCACGGCATGCGCAGCTTTGAAGCATGGGTCTTTGCGGATGCACTTAGAGGCAGACCCATGACCCAGGAAATCGGCGGCTTCGCCGCTCTTGAACTTCATCCCAATATTGTCGCTGCAGTAGTCGCTACCGGCTATGAAGAGCCTTCGGCCATTCAGCAGCAGTCGATCCCGATCATCCTCGCCGGTCACGATATGATTGGCCAGGCGCAAACCGGTACCGGTAAAACCGCTGCCTTTGCCCTGCCTATCCTGCACCGCATTGATCCGTCCAAGCGCGAGCCGCAAGCTCTGATCCTGGCCCCAACCCGTGAGTTGGCGCTGCAAGTTGCAACCGCTTTCGAAACCTACGCCAAGCAAATGCCGGGCGTAACTGTTGTGGCTGTCTACGGCGGTGCGCCGATGGGCCCACAACTGAAAGCAATCCGGAATGGCGCACAGATCGTTGTCGCTACCCCGGGCCGTCTGTGCGACCACCTGCGTCGCGACGAAAAAGTCCTGGCCACCGTGAACCACCTGGTTCTCGACGAAGCCGACGAGATGCTCAAGCTGGGCTTCATGGATGACCTGGAAGTCATCTTCAAGGCCATGCCGGAAAGCCGCCAGACCGTACTGTTCTCGGCCACCCTGCCGCAGTCGATCCGCGCGATCGCCGAGCGTCACCTGAAGGACCCGAAACACGTCAAGATCCAGAGCAAGACCCAGACCGTCACCGCGATCGAACAGGCTCACCTGTTGGTTCACGCCGACCAGAAGACTTCTGCCGTTCTCAGCCTGCTGGAAGTGGAAGATTTCGACGCCCTGATCATGTTCGTGCGCACCAAGCAAGCCACCCTGGACCTGGCCAGTGCCCTGGAAGCCAAAGGCTACAAAGCCGCTGCGCTGAACGGCGACATTGCCCAGAACCAGCGTGAGCGCGTGATCGACTCCCTCAAGGATGGCCGCCTGGACATCGTTGTGGCGACCGACGTTGCCGCCCGTGGCCTGGACGTACCGCGCATCACCCACGTATTCAACGTGGACATGCCGTACGACCCGGAATCCTACGTGCACCGTATCGGCCGTACTGGCCGTGCCGGTCGCGAAGGCCGCGCGCTGCTGCTGGTGACTCCGCGCGAGCGCCGCATGCTGCAAGTGATCGAGCGCGTGACCGGGCAGAAAGTTGCCGAGGTTCGCCTGCCGGACGCTCAAGCCGTTCTCGATGCCCGCATCAAGAAGCTGACCAACAGCCTGTCGCCGCTGGTGGCTGATGCCGAATCGACCCATGGCGATCTGCTGGACCGCCTGACCGCCGATATCGGTTGCAGCCCGCGTGCCCTGGCCGCGGCCCTGCTGCGCAAGGCCACCAATGGCCAGGCGCTGAACCTGGCGGCAATCGAGAAAGAGCGTCCGTTGGTGCCTAACAGCGCTCCGCGTGGTGATCGTCCTGAGCGTTCCGGCGACCGTCCTGACCGTGGCGACCGCGAGCGTCGCGCGCCGATGCCTCTGGCTGAAGGTCGTGCCCGTTGCCGCACCGCGCTGGGCGCGCGTGACGGTATCGCCGCGAAGAACCTGCTGGGCGCGATCCTCAACGAAGGCGGCCTGGCCCGCGAAGCTATCGGCCGCATCCAGGTGCGCGACAGCTTCAGCCTGGTCGAGCTGCCGGAGGAAGGTCTGGAGCGTCTGCTGACCAAACTGAAGGACACTCGTGTTGCCGGCAAACAGCTGAAGCTGCGTCGCTACCGCGAGGACTGATCGGCGCTGAGCTGATTGGTTGAATGAAAAATCCCCGCCTGGTGCGGGGATTTTTTTTGCCTGGCGTTCGGGGTGTTGTGGAAGCAGGCTCGTGGCGGACCGGGGAACGCCATCGCGAGCAAGCTCGCTCCTACAGGTACAGCATCGTCTTTGCAGGAGCGAGCTTGCATCGCGATGCGCCTGTCAGGCGGAACAGCTCAGTCGAAGCGATAGATATCCATGCCCAGCGCGCCCATGGTGAAACCCTGGTGGGCGATGCTGAAGTCGCCGCCTGCTCCACGGGCGAAATACAGAGGCAACAGGTGTTCGTCGCTGGGGTGGCTGCGGACCGCATTCGGCGCCTGGCGGCGGTAATCGTGCAGGGCGGCTTCATCGTTGGTGGCGAGTTTTTCGATCATCCAGTCGCGGAAGGCCCTGGCCCAGGGTTCGACGCTTTCCGGGCCGGCGCGCCAGTCCAGTTCCCGCAGGTTATGGGTAATGCTGCCCGAGCCGATCAGCAACACGCCGTGTTGCCGCAGGCTGGACAGGGCGTGCCCGACCTGGGTCTGCAAGGCCGGACCCAGGCGGCTGGGAAGGGAAACCTGGACGATTGGAATGTCGGCTTGTGGATACATCAGCGACAGCGGCACCCAGACCCCGTGGTCGAACGGGCGTTGGTCGTCCAGCTGGGCCGGCAAACCGTCGGCCCTGAGCAATTGCGCGACCTGTTCCGCCAGCTCGGGCTGGCCGGGGGCCGGGTATTGCACGGCGAACAGCGCTGCGGGGAAGCCGCCGAAATCGTGCCAGGTTTGCGGTTGCGGGCTGCTGCTGACTCGCAGATCCTGGCTTTCCCAGTGGGCCGAGACCACCACGATAGCCTTGGGCCGTGGCAGCTCGGCCGCCAGTCGTGCGAGAGCCGGGCCGCTGGCACCGGGTTCCAGCGCAAGCATCGGCGATCCATGGGAGATAAACAGGCTAGGGAGCATGAATAGGGTCCTGAGCGTTAAGATGCGCCATCTTCAATCAGATCATCGATCTAAATCTAATATAAGTTCTTGTGGTTTTTGATCGAATTTCAGGGTGATTTATGCAGCCGGAATTTTGGCACAAGCGGTGGGAGCAGAATCAGATCGGCTTCCATTTGTCCGAGGTGAATCCCTATTTACAACGCTACTGGCCGCAGCTGGGGCTGGCGCAGGGGGCCAGGGTACTGGTCCCGCTGTGCGGCAAGAGCCTGGACCTGGCCTGGCTGGCAAGCCAGGGGCATCAGGTGCTGGGGATCGAGTTGTCGGAGAGGGCGGTCGAGGACTTTTTCAGCGAGCAGCAACTGCAGCCGCAAGTCAGCCAGCGAGGCGCCTTCAAGGCCTACCGGTACGGCCCGATCGAGCTCTGGTGCGGCGATTTTTTTGCCCTGGAGGCCGCGGATGTGGTCGATTGCGGGGCGTTGTACGACCGTGCGGCGTTGATCGCCTTGCCTGCGGAAATGCGCGAACGATATACCGCGCATTTGCTGTCGATCCTGCCGCAGGGCTGCCAGGGGCTGCTGATCACCCTGGATTACGACCAGGCGCTGATGGCCGGTCCGCCCTTCGCGGTGCTCGACGACGAGGTCCAGGCTTTGCTCGGCAAGCGCTGGCAGTTACGGGTGGAGGAGGAGAGGGACATCCTTGGCGAAAGCTGGAAGTTCCTCCAGGGCGGCGTTACCCGTCTTGAGGAGCGGGTCTATCGTTTGCAGGAACGCTGAGAGGCGACCTGTTGCCAGGCAATGAAAAAGGGCGACTTGCGTCGCCCTTTTTTGTGTTTCGCCCGGGTTATCAGCCGCGACGACGCAGTGCGTCGATGCGCTCTTCCAGCGGCGGGTGGCTCATGAACATGCGAGCCAGGCCTTGTTTGAGGCCGCCGTTGATGCCGAAGGCGTTCAGGGTGTCGGGCATGTGCACCGGCAGGCCCTGTTCCGAGCGCAGGCGTTGCAGGGCGCCGATCATCGCCGCGGTACCGGCCAGTTGCGCGCCGGCTTCGTCGGCACGGAATTCGCGCTTGCGCGAGAACCACATGACGATGCCGCTGGCCAGGAAGCCCAGGACCAGTTCGGCGAAGATGGTCGCGATGTAGTAGGCGATGCCCTGGCCTTCTTCGTTCTTGAAAATCACCTTGTCGACGAAGTTACCGATGATGCGGGCGAAGAACATCACGAAGGTGTTCACCACGCCCTGGACCAGCGCCAGGGTGACCATGTCGCCGTTGGCGACGTGGCCGATCTCGTGGGCCAGCACGGCCTTCACTTCATCGGGCGAGAAACGCTCGAGCAAACCCTGGCTGACCGCGACCAGCGCGTCGTTCTTGTTCCAGCCGGTGGCGAAGGCGTTGGCCTCGTAGGCTGGGAAAATACCGACTTCGGGCATCTTGATCCCGGCTTCGCGGGACAGTTGCTCGACGGTTTGCAGCAGCCACTGCTCATGACGAGTGCGAGGCTGGGTAATGATCTGGGTGCTGGTGCTCATTTTCGCCATCCACTTGGAGATGAACAGCGAGAACAGGGAACCGGCGAAACCAAAGACCGCACAGAAAACCAGCAGCTGATTGAGGTTGAGATCAACCCCGTTGGCCGCCATGAACCCGTTGAAGCCGAAAAGGCTCAGGGTGATGCTGGCAATCAGCACGACCGCCAGGTTAGTGGCCAAGAACAGCAGGATGCGCATCATGGTTGTAGAAATCTCCTCATGCTAAAGATGTAGCGTTCTGCGGGGTATATAAGGTGCGGCACTGGCCTATTCAACCGGGTGACTATTTCAAACTGTGTCCTGCAGGCCGATTTCAGACGCTTGCATGAGCTTTCTGTCGCAGGTCGCAAAGGGTGGTTGGCGCTTCAGGGGCGGGTGGTCGCGAGCGCAGTTGCCAAGATACAGAAGGGATGGCGTAGCCGGGAGTGCAGATGTGTTGCTGAATTAATCGCCGTGCGACCGGAAGCGGTCGCACGGCGTTGCAAGGCTTACTGGCGATACGACTTGAGGAAGCTGCCGATCCGGCCGATGGCCTGTTCCAGGTCGTCCACCCGCGGCAGGGTCACCACCCGGAAATGGTCGGGCCATGGCCAGTTGAAGGCGGTGCCTTGAACCACCAGCAGTTTCTCCGAGAGCAGCAGGTCCAGGACGAACTTCTCGTCGTTGTGGATCGGGCAGACCTTCGGGTCGATTTTCGGGAAGGCGTACAGCGCGCCCATGGGTTTGACGCAACTGACGCCGGGAATGTCGTTGAGCAGTTCCCAGGTGCGGTTGCGCTGTTCCAGCAGGCGGCCCGGCGGCAGTATCAGGTCGTTGATGCTCTGGTAGCCGCCCAGCGCCGTTTGAATGGCGTGCTGGCTCGGCACGTTGGCGCACAGGCGCATGTTGGCCAGCATGTCGATGCCTTCGATGTAGCTCTGGGCATGGTGTTTCGGACCGGAAATCGCCACCCAGCCAGAACGGAAACCGGCCACGCGGTAGGACTTGGACAGGCCGTTGAAGGTCAGGCACAGCAGGTCCGGCGCCAGGGAGGCGGTGCAGACATGCACGGCATCGTCGTAGAGGATCTTGTCGTAGATCTCGTCGGAGAACACCACCAGGTTGTGCTGGCGGGCCAGTTCGAGCATCTCCAGCAACACTGCCTTGGGGTACACCGCGCCGGTCGGGTTGTTCGGGTTGATGATCACCAGGGCCTTGGTGTTCGGGGTGATCTTGGCCTTGATGTCGGCGATGTCCGGCCACCAGTTGGCCTGCTCGTCGCATAGGTAGTGCACCGGGTTACCGCCGGCCAGGCTCACGGCGGCGGTCCACAGCGGATAGTCCGGGGCCGGCACCAGGACTTCGTCGCCGTTGTTGAGCAGGGCCTGCATGGCCATGACGATCAGTTCGGAAACGCCGTTGCCCAGGTAGATGTCTTCGATGCCGACGCCTTCGACCTGCTTCTGCTGGTAGTACTGCATGACGGCCTTGCGCGCGCTGAACAGGCCCTTGGAGTCGCTGTAGCCCTGTGCGGTCGGCAGGTTGCGGATCACGTCCTGGAGGATTTCGTCCGGCGCTTCGAAACCAAAAGGCGCCGGGTTGCCGATGTTCAGCTTGAGGATGCGATGGCCTTCCTCTTCCAGGCGTTTGGCGTGCTTGAGCACTGGGCCGCGAATGTCGTAGCAGACGTTGGCGAGCTTGTTCGATTTGCTGACCTGCATGGCGATGTGTTCCCGAAAATGAACGATCCAGACGATGGGTGAGCTACCGTACTGGGAATCCTGCGTTTGCACACAGGCCTGAAGCCAGTGTTCGCGGCGGCAAAATCCGTTTGAACGCGCGTAACACGGCTGCCAGACTGGCGTCTAACGAGGCGCAATCATACGTGCCGTCCGATCCGTGGAAAAGATACAGATCGGGCTTTTTCAGTTGCAGAGGAAGGACCATGGAAAAGCTGGAAAAAACCCTCGAAGAATGGCGTGCCATGCTCGATCCGGAGCAGTACAACGTCTGCCGCCTCAAAGGCACCGAGCGGCCGTTCTCGGGTAAGTACAACGCCACCAAGACCGACGGCGTGTATCACTGCATTTGCTGCAACGAACCGCTGTTCGACTCCAGGGCCAAGTTCGATTCCGGCTGCGGCTGGCCGAGTTTCTACGAGCCGATCGGCGAGAGCGCGATGGTCGAGATCCGCGACCTGAGCCACGGTATGATTCGCACCGAAGTGGTCTGCGCCAAGTGCGATGCCCACCTGGGGCATGTATTCCCGGACGGGCCGCCGCCGACCGGCTTGCGTTATTGCATCAACTCGGTGTGCCTGGACCTGGTCCCGCGCTGATCGCGGCAGCCGTCAGAAGCGATTTTTCGAAATCGCTTTTCGATCAATTAAATTGCACACAATTTAATTGATCGCTATTTTGTCGCTTTCCATCCTTGGAGTCCGCGCCATGAGTGACACATTGCTGAACATTCCGTGTACCACCATCAAGGGCGAGCAGAAGACCCTGGCTGACTTCGCCGGCAAGGCGGTGCTGGTGGTCAATACCGCGAGCAAGTGCGGTTTCACCCCGCAGTACAAGGGCCTGGAAGAACTGTGGCAGCGCTACAAGGACCAGGGCCTGGTGGTGTTGGGCTTTCCCTGCAACCAGTTCGGCAAGCAGGAGCCGGGCAACGAAGGAGCGATTTCCGAGTTCTGCGAGTTGAACTACGGCGTCAGCTTCCCGCTGTTCAAGAAGATCGAGGTCAATGGCGCTGAAGCGCATCCGCTGTTCGTACAGCTGAAAAAACGCGCGCCGGGGGTCTTGGGTTCCCAGGGCATCAAGTGGAACTTCACCAAGTTCCTGATCGGCAAGGACGGCACGCTGGTCAAGCGGTTCGCCCCGGCCACCAAGCCCCAGGACCTGAGCCGCGAGATCGAAGCCCTGCTCAAATGACCGGCTTGTCCGAGGACGCGCTGAAACTCGACAGCCAGCTGTGCTTCAAGCTCTACGCCGCTTCGCGGGCCGTGGTGCGCGGCTACAAGCCGATGCTCGACCAGTTGGGGCTGACGTACCCGCAGTACCTGGCGATGCTGGTGCTCTGGGAATGGCAGGCCACGCCGCCCGAGTTGCCGACGGTCAAGGCGCTGGGGGAGCGCCTGGCGCTGGATTCCGGGACCCTGACGCCGCTGCTCAAGCGCCTCGAGCAGTTGCAACTGGTGCAGCGTCAGCGTTCGTCGCGCGACGAGCGCGAGGTGCACCTGAGCCTGAGCGCGGCCGGCCTGGCCTTGCGCGACCGGGTGCCGCCGCTCAAGGCGGCGCTGCTGTGTGAAAGCGGGGTCGATCTCGACAGCCTGAGCGAACTGCGCAATGGCCTGGACCGCCTGCTGGCCCAGGTCAAAGCGCTGTCGTAGTCGGCACCCAGAGGTCCAGCAGGGCAATCAGCTCTTCGCGGCGGAAGGGCTTGGCCAGGTAGTCGTTCATGCCCGCGGCGCGGCAGCGCTCGCGTTCCTCGGGCATGGCGTTGGCGGTCAGGGCGACGATCGGCAGGTCCGGCCAGCGACCGCTGCGACGGATCTGCCGGCTGGCCTCGTAGCCGTCCATGACCGGCATGTTGCAATCCATCAGGACCAGGTCGAAATGCTGGTGCTCCAGCAGGTCGAGGGCTTCAGCTCCCTGTGAGGCGACCGCCACCTCGCAGCCCAGCTTGCTCAGCATGCCTTTGGCCACCAGTTGGTTCACCGGGTTGTCTTCCACCAGCAGGATGTGGGCGCGGCGCAGAGGTGCCAGGGTTTCCAACTGGGCCTCGTTGATCACCGCGGTCTCGGCCAGCAAGGCGCGGCGCAGGGTCTGGTACAGGGCGTTGCGCGCCAACGGTCGCGCCTGTTGTTGCAGCGGCGCCAGGGCGCCGGCTTCCTCACTGGGCAGGAAACTGCCATAGGCGGTCACCAGCAGGATCGGCGCGCCGATGGTCGGGCGCAGGCCGAACAGGCATTCCGGGCAGTCGGTGATCAGCAGGTCCGGCTGGAGCCCGATCAGCGAGTCGTCGATATCGCACCGCCGATAGTCGAGCCCCCAGAACGGCAATTGCACGCTCAACAGTTCGGCCAGGCCGCTGCCCTCGGAGGTGATGGCCAGCACCTGGCCGTGCAGCGCCGCCGGTGTGCTGGCGGGGGTGTGGCAGGGCAGCGGCAGGTCGGCGCAGAACTGGCTGCCAAAGCCGACTTCCGAACTGATGCTCAGGCGCCCCTGCATGGCTTCGCAGAGGTTGTAGGTCAGCGCCAGGCCCAGGCCGGTACCACCGTACTGGCGAGTGATCCCGGCACCGGCCTGGGTATAGGGCTGGAAGATCTTCACCTGGGCCTCGGGGGCGATGCCGATACCGGTGTCGCAGACTTCGATCCTGACCCCGTTGTCGAGGGTCCGCAGGCGCACATCGACGCGGCCGAAGCGGGTGAACTTGAGGGCATTGGACAGCAGGTTGCTGACAATCTGCCGGACCCGCGTCGGGTCGCCGAGCACCAGCGCCGGGAACTGCGGTTCGATCAGGCAGGCCAGTTCGACGCTCGGCGCCGCGTTCTGCGACAGCAGGTTGGCGGTGTCTTCCACCAGCACCCCGAGGTCGAACGGGATGCGCTCCAGCTCCAATTGGCCGGCGTCGAACTTGGACATGTCGAGAACGTCGTTGAGCAGTTCCACCAGCACTTTGCCGGAGTCGTGGGCGATCGACAGCTGCTGGCGTTGCTCGGCGTTCAGCGGGCTGTCCAGCGACAGGGCGATCATGCCCAGCAGGCCGTTGAGCGGGGTGCGGATCTCATGGCTCATGTTGGCCAGGAAAGCGGCGCGGGCCTGGGCCATGTCGAGGGCGGTCCGACGGGCGATTTCCAGTTCTTCGTTGGACTGGCTCAACCGGTCGTTGATCGCCTTGAGTTCGGTGGTGCGCGCCGAGACGATGTTCTCCAGCTGGCCCAGGTAATCGGTCAGGCGGTTTTCCGCATTGCGCCGCTGCTGGATCTCGGTGGCCATGTTGTCGAACTGCTGGTTGGCGACCTTGACCAGCACGCCGATCTCGTCCTGCTCGTGTCCGGGCGGGAAGTCCAGCCGCGCCTGGTCGGGGCTGCGCGGATCGCGGCCGCTGAGTTCGCGGATGACCCCGACCAGGGGTTTGGTCAGCATCACGTAGAACAGCACCAGGAGCAGCCCGGTAAGAATCAGGCTGCGCATGAAACCGTTGATCAGGGTGACTTCGGCGCGGCGCAGAAAGCGGCTGCCGAACGCATAGGTATCGACTTCCAGGTGCAGCACGCCGAGGGATTCCGCGGGCAGGTGGTCGAGGTACAAGCGGTCCTGGAACTCCCGTTTGGCGCCGAACAGGTAGTCGCTGAGCATTCGGTAGGAGCTTTGCTGGGCGGGGCGGGTGACGTTGGCCAGCAGGGTGTCGTTGTTGTCCACCAGCCGGGCGCGGATGATCGCCGGCGAGCGCAGTAGGCCGAGGGTCAGTTCCTGGGCGAGTTCGGCGTCGATGTTGTAGGCGATGCGCGAGGCCGGGTTGTGGCTGATTTCCAGGAGGGCATTGATTTCCCGGTTGATGGAGGCGTCTTCACTGGCATAATCGATGCCGATCTGCAGCAGACTGAGCGCCGTCCCCAGGACAAAACCGACCAGCACAGTGAGCCTGGCTTGCTTGTAAGACAGGCGGTTGGTGAACTTGATGTCCATGGGGTGTTGAACCAATTTCCGTTTCCCTTCGCTGGGCAAGCATAGCTGATCATCAGTGTGCGCCGGCAGGGCCCGGTGCCGTTCGCTTGCGGTCGACCCGGCATGCGCGAGGTCGTTGGGTCTGCGTGCGCCATCATTACTGTGAACCTGCCCGAGGAAAAGTCGTGGATTCTCGATTGAATGCTTTTCTTGAGCGCGCCGATGCGGTTCTGGCGCGTATCGAGCCGTTGTTGCCCGCGCCGCGACAAACCATCGACTGGAGCCGCTGCCTGGCTGCGCGCTGGCAGCGCGAAGGCCGCAGCGGTTTCCTGCTGCCCCTGGAAGTCAGTCTGGAGATGCGCTTGTCGGACCTGATCGGGGTCGACAACCAGCGTCAACAACTGGGGCGCAATACCCAGCAGTTTATCGACGGCCTGCCGGCCAACCACGCCCTGCTGTGGGGTTCGCGCGGCACCGGCAAATCGTCGCTGGTGCGCGCCTTGCTGGCCGAGCATGCCGGGCAGGGCCTGCGCCTGATCGAAATCGAGCGCGATCACCTGGCCGACCTGCCGCGGGTGGTGGAGCAACTGAGCAAGTTGCCGCAACGGTTCGTGCTGTTCTGCGACGATCTGTCGTTCGAGTCGGGCGAGGGCGACTACCGGGTACTCAAGAGCGTGCTCGACGGCTCGCTGGAGCAGGCGCCGGACAACGTGCTGCTGTACGCCACGTCCAACCGTCGGCACCTGGTGCCGGAAAAGGAAAGCGACAACGAGAACTGGAAACGGGTCGATGGCGAGCTGCACCCCAGCGAGGCGGTGGAAGACAAGATTGCCCTGTCGGACCGCTTCGGCCTGTGGCTGTCGTTCTATCCCTTCACCCAGGAGCACTACCTGAACGTGGTCGAGCACTGGATCGGCGAGTTGGGCCGCAAGGCCGGCCTGCAATGGCAGCGCGACGACGCCCTGGATATTCTCGCCGTGCGCTGGGCCACCGGCCGCGGCAACCGCAATGGCCGCTGTGCCTATCAGTTCGCCCGCTACTGGGTCGGGTTGCAGTTGTTGGAGCAAAAAGCATGATCGATCTGCAGAACACTGGCACCGGCCTGGACGGCTATGCCTTGCTGTGCGCGCAGTTGGAATCGCTGCTGGCCGACGAGCGCGACTTCATCGCCAACGCTGCACAGTTCTCGGCGTTTCTCTTCAATCAGCTGGACGATTTGAACTGGGCCGGCTTTTATCTCAACCGCAACGAAGAGCTGGTGCTTGGGCCGTTCCAGGGCCAGATCGCCTGCGTGCGGATCGCCTTCGGTCGCGGAGTGTGCGGCGCGGCCGCGGCCAGCCGGCAGACCCAGCGGGTCGAGGATGTGCACGCGTTTCCGGGACATATCGCCTGCGACAGCGCTTCCAACAGCGAACTGGTGGTGCCCCTGGTCAAGGACGACCGGCTGATTGGCGTGCTGGATCTGGACAGCCCGAAACTGTCCCGTTTCACCGCCGAGGACCAGGCTGGCATCGAGCGCCTGGCGGCGATCTTCCTGCGCCTGAGCGATTGCTGAAGCCTGTCAGGCACTGAGCCCGGCCTTGTTCAGCACGACCCCGGGGTCTACCGCATCGATCTGCTGCGGCTCCATGAAACTGTCGGCATAGTGCTGGTAGATCCCGTTCTGGATGAACAGCTCGAACAACTCCGGATCGATATGGGCGTCGCGGCACATGGCGGCCATGATCCCCAGCGCTTCGCTCAGGGTCTTGCCCTTCTTGTAGGGGCGGTCCGCCGCGGTCAGGGCTTCGAAGATATCGGCGATCGCCATCATCCGCGCCGGCAGGCTCATCTGTTCCCGTTTCAACTGCCGGGGGTAACCGGTGCCGTCCATTTTCTCGTGGTGGCCGCCGGCGATCTCGGCGACGTTGTTCAAATGGCTGGGGAAGGGCAGGTGGCTGAGCATCAGGATGGTCTGCACCATGTGGTGATTGATCACATAACGCTCTTCGCGGGTCAGCGTGCCCTTGCCGATGCTCAGGTTATACAGCTCGCCGCGGTTGTACTTGTTGGGCGGTACGTCGAGCTTGAAGCCCCAGGGGTTGTCCGGGGGGATCAGTTCGGCGGGGTTGCGCTCGATCAGGTGCTCGGGTTTGTCGGCCAAGAGGTGTTCGGTGACGGGCAGGGGCGGCGTCGGCGTGCGTTGCTGGCGGCGGTTTTCTTCCCAGGACACGCCCAGACGGTCGTCCAGCGTCCGGCTCCAGGTGCGTCGGGCAATCCTGGCCAGGCGCTGCAGATCGTCCTCGGCCATGGCCTCGCTGCCCAGGTTGCAGCGGGCGATAAAGGCAAAGTCGTCGTCCAGCCCGGCCAGCCCGGCATCGCGGATCGCTGCCAGTGAGGCTTCGTCGCCGCCTGCGGCACGCGCCTGCCAATAGTCGATCCAGACGTCGCGCTTGAGCACCTCGAAGCGGGTGCGGATCTCGTGGATGCGGTCGTTGAGGGTTTCCAGCTTGGTCGCCTTGTCCACCACGTATTCGGGGGTCGTGACCTTGCCGCAATCGTGCAGCCAGGCCGCGATATGCAGCGCTTCCCACTCTTCTTCGGTGGGTTGGTAGGTGCTGAACGCCGGTTGCTGGCTGGCGGCGGCAGCCTGGGCCAGCATCAGGGTCAGCGCCGGGACCCGCTGGCAATGCCCACCGGTGTAGGGGCTCTTGGCATCGATGGCGCCGGCCAGCAACTGGATGAATGCATCGAGCAATTGCTTTTGCCGGTTTTGCAGGCGCTGGCTTTCGATGCTCACCGCCGCGGCGCCGGAAACCGCCTGCAGGAATGCAATGCGATCCGGGCGCAGCTTGTCCAGGTCGGCTTCCTGGCCGCTGTCGGCCAAGAGCAGGACGAGAACGCCGACGGTTTCGTTATGACGGTTGTGCAGGCGGATACCGATCAGGTGAACGCTGGGGCATTGCATGGCCAGCAACACGCTTTGCAGGTCGCCTGCGTGCTCGAACCCCAGGGTGGTGACCACGTTTTCGTCGTTCGCCAGTTGCTGCAGCCAGACCGGCCCCGTGCCGTGCTGGGTGTCCTGGCCCTGGATGTCGAACGCCCGCGGGTCCTGGACGTCGCCGGCGATGATAAGGCCATGGGGCTCCAGGCTCATGCCTTCGTTTTCGCGCAGGTAGATCAACCCGGCCTGGGCCTGGCCGATCTTCATGGTTTCAAACAGCACCCGTTGCAGCAGCGGGTCGAAGCGGGTTTCCGCGGACAGGCTGGCGGTGATTTCGAAAAAGCTCGCCAGAGTGTCCTTCATGCGGGCCATCGACACACTCAACTGGTCGACCTCCAGCACGGGCGAGCGGCGCGCCAGCGGGTAGTTGAAGTCGAAGCTGCGAATCGCGTCGGCCTCCTGCACCAGGGCGCGCAGCGGCTTGACCAGCGCGCGGGACGTCAGCCAGCCGAGCGGCAGGCACAGCAGCAGAATGCTCAGGGTGATCAGCGCGCCTTGCCAGCGCATGCGATAGGCGTCCGCCAGCAGTTCGTCCTCGGGCACCAGCAGCGCCAGTTGCAAACCCTGTGGCCCGCCCTCCTGCAGATGGCGGCTGGCGACTATCCACTGGCGGTCCTTGAGCCGCAGGCGATTGCCCTCGGCCTTGCCTTGCAACAGGGCGTCGAGGGCCGGGTGCAGGTCGTTGGCGCGGATCAGCCGAGCGCTCTGTGCCTCGACGATCAGGCGGCGGCTGTCCGGGTAGGCCACCGCATTGCCGTGGCTGTCCACCAGGGCGATTTCGGTGTTGGGCGTGACCCGATGCTTGGCCAGGGTGCCCGACAGTTGTTCCAGGGTCAGGTCGGCGCCCATGACCGCGCTGTTGCCGCTGCGGCGCGCCAGGGTAGTCCCGACATTGCGGGTCGAGAAAAAGACGTACGGTTCGGTGGTGATCTGCTCGGTGTCGTCCTTGGCGTTGGTAAACCAGTTGCGGCCGCTCGGGTCGTAGGCCTCCTGGGTATTGTCGCGACGGCTGACGAGGGCCAGGGCGGCATCGTAGAACAGCGACTGCGAGCGCAACTGCCCGCTGCTGCGCTCGCGTTCGATGCTCCAGACTTCATAGGCCGCGGCAGCGGGCGCCTGGCGGAGGTCTTTCAAGGCCTGGTTGCGCAGGGGGCGGACCATGAAAAAATCGCCGTCGGTATAGCCCACATACAGGGAGGCCAGTTCGGGGTTGTCTTTCAGCGATTGGGCGAAAGGCCTGAGCAGCGCCAGGCGTTGTCCGAGGTCGGTGGCCTGAACGGCTGGGTTATCCACCAGCAGGCTGAGCAGGTGGCGGATGGGTTCGTAGGTCGCCTCCAGGTCGAGCTGGACGTCTTGTTCGATGCGCTGGAACAGTTTTTCGCTGCTGGAGAGGATGATGCGGGTGGTCTGCTGATAGTTGAAAACACCGAGTACGACGCCGGTCAGCAGGAGCAGGCAGGTAAACATCGCACTGATGTGCACATGGAGAGGCAATCGGCGTTTATCGAACGGCGGCATGCTCGGCATTGCAGCTCTCTCCAGGGGCGCGTCACGCGCAATTCAACGTTTTCAGCATAGTTAAGGCAGGGGCATCGTGCTCAAGGGGGCGGCTCGATGGCCGCCGCCAAACCCCTCCCGGCAGGGGCTTGCCAAAGGGGGTGGGAATGACTGGCAGGATAGTGGCCTTTTGATATTTTTCTCGCAAGTAGCCTGTGAAAGGCCGTGCCTGGCCATCAGTGCGGCATCGCGTTGTCCTGTTGATCGAGTTGCCACAGCAAGGCGCGTTCGAGTGTGAGCATGGCCTGTTCCAGAGTGCTTCGGCACAGCGTCAGGGTGTGTTCGTCCGCGCCTTGCAGGCTGGCTTGTTCCAGGGCCTGGCACTGCGTTTCGAGGTCCTTGGCCTGCACCATCAGGGCCGAGCCCTTGATCTTGTGGGCGAGTTCGGCCAGTGCCTGTGGCGCCTGGTCGCAGCGCAGGTCCATCAGTTGCTGGCGGTCCCGGTAGCTGCAATGCAACAGCTCGCTGAGGATGCGCAGGATGAACTGCGGTTTGCCGCGGCACAGGCTGTACAACGCCTTCAGGCTGAATACGCCGTGCCAGGGCAGCGCTGGCAGGCCGGCCAGCTTCTGCCCGAGGGACGCGAGCCCGACGGGCTTGAACAGGCATTCATCGAGGCCGGCCTGTGCGCACTGCTGCCTGCTCTGCGAGTCGGCGTTGGCGGTCACCCCGAATACCCGGCAGGGGGCGCGGGACTCCAGGCGCTCCCGCTCGCGGATGGCCCGGGTCAGGTCGTAGCCGTTCATGCCCGGTACGTTGCAGTCGACGATCAGCAGGTCGAAGAACCCAGCGCGCCAGATCTCGAGGCCTTGCACGCTGTCATTGGCGGTGCGGCAGCGGTGGCCGAGGAAACGCAACTGCTCGCTGAACAGCATGCGGCTGGCCGAATGATCCTCGACCACCAGCACGTTCAGCGCCTGGCCGGGCTGAGGGACAAGTCGCTCGGCGCGAGTCGCGGGCAGTTGCGCGGGCCGGCAGGCGAGTTGCAGCACCATCCGTACTTCGGTGCCGATGCCCGGCTGGCTGGTCAGTTGCAGGGTGCCTTGCATCTGCTCGCAGAGATGGCGGCAGATGCTCAGGCGATTCGCGCCGCCATGCCCTGAAAGGGGGCGGGCCCGGGGCAGGGCAGTGAACAGCCGTTGTTGATCCTGCGGGTCGATGCCGAGGCCGCTGTCCGTCACCTGCAATATCAGTTGCAGATGCCGCGCCTGCGTGGACGGTTGCAGTTCGAGGTGGACCCTGACCTGGCCTTGTTCGGTGAACCTGAGGGCGTTGCGCAGCAGGTTGTCGAGAACCTGCTTGAAGCGCAGCGGGTCGAGCAGGACGTCGGCCGGTTCGATGCTGGAGCGAAAGGTTGGCAGCAGCTTGAGCTGCTTTTGCCGGGCCTGGCTGGCGAACGCCCCGACGATGGCGTCGACCTGCTCGCGCGGGTCCAGCCATTCGGGCAGTAGCTGCAGCTGTCCCGATTCGATGAGGGCGATATCCAGGGCAGCGTCCAGCAGGGTCTGTATTTCCCGGGCCGAGCGCTGGGCCATCTCGAGGAGCGGGCGCTCCGCAGGCTGGCCGTCGGCCCGTTGCAGGAGCAGTTCGAGCAGGCCGGTCAGCGCATTCAGGGGCGCACGCAGTTGCTGGCGGGTGCTGGCCAGGAATGCGCTGTTGCTCCGGCTGGCGGTTTCGGCCTGTTGCGTGGCGGCGGCGAGGCCGTCGGCGAGCTCGTGTTGCGCGCTGATATCGATCCAGCCGGCGACAACGCCCTGGACCTCGCCGCTGGCGTCGCGGTAGGGCCGGACCCAGTGCTGCACGGTCAGCATTTGCCCGTTCAGGAGCAAGGTCCGTTCAAGTGACAGCGGGCGGTCCTGCGCCATGGCTTGCTGGTAGTCGGCATGATGTTCGCGAGCCTGCCCGGGATCGTCCAGGAGACCCTGCAATGCGCTTGTGCCGATGATCTCTTCGCGCTGGACGGCAAGCCGTTCCAGGTAGCTGGCGTTGCAGTAGAGCAGCAGGCCCTGGCGGTCGCGGACATACGCCGGATGGGGCAGGCCGTCGACCCAGGCCTGCATCAGTTCCAACTGCTGCCTGAGGGCCTGTTCGGCCTGGCGCTGGCGGGTCCGGCAGCGGTGCAACCAGGCATTCCAGCCCAGGGAGGCCAGAAATGGTATGCCGAGGCCGCCGAGCAGGAGCAGCCCGCGATCGGGTTGGCGGTCGCTGCCCGGGAGCGTGGCGGCGGGTTCGGCACAGGGCGTCGTGCCGACGCAGGCATGGAGTTCCGGGGTTGCGGGTAGCCGTTGCCCGGCTTCGCTCGGAGCAGGAAAAAGAGCGGCCCAAAAGACCATGGCCAATGCCGTCGAATAATAAGGGATGAGTTTGAACATCCTGTGGCTCATACCAGTTCGTGGCGTTGTGCCAACTCGATAAGTTCGGCCATGGAGTGCGCGCGAAGTTTGTGCATGATTCTTTTTTTATAGGTACTGACGGTCTTGCCGCTGAGAAAGATGCTGTTGGCTATTTGCGTACTGCTGCCGCCCTTGGCAAACAGTTGCAAGACCATGAGTTCGCGGTCGCTGAGCAACATCAAGCGGTTCAGTTCGTTGTTGGAAGTTTCGTCCTCACGCGGGTTTTGCAAGGCATGGCTTGGAAAATAGTTGTAACCGCAGAGTACGGCCTTCATGGCACTGAGCACTTCGCTGAGGTCTTCCTGCTTGCACACGTAGCCACAGGCCCCGGCCTGCATGCAGCGTGCCGCGAACAGGGCCGGCGATTGCGCCGTCAGCACCAGTACCCGCAGCGATTTGTCCAAGGCGGCGAAGCGCAACAGCAACTCCAGGCCGTCGAGCTTGGGAATGCTGATATCGAGCACGATCAGGTCCGGCAAGCTGTCGCGCACCATTTGCAGGGCATCGACGCCGTTATCGGTTTCACCGACGATCTTATAGCCTTCATGTTCCAGCAACATGCGGATTGCCAGACGGATAACAGGGTGGTCGTCGATGATGAAAACAGAACTCATGGTCAAGCCCGTGCAAGTAGATACAAGGCTGGACCATAGCGCAGGCAGGGCAGTGGATATATGCGGGTTAAGGCGGGGTTGGGGACAATAAGGCAGTTCTTACATGAAAGACGGGTTCGGATTACAGCTGTTTGGCTGCTGGAAGTAGGAATGAGTGTCCGACTATGTAAAAGGTAAGGAGATGTTGGTCGTTTAACGTACTGTTTCCGCCGGACGATCCGAGAGGTTGAGCGAGCCTTGACCGCTGCCCAGGCCAGGCTGCCCCCCGGTCAAGGGGGGCAGCCGATCAGCGAGCGCTTGCCTCAGGGCGCTTTTTCGTCAATGCCGGCTTGCAGCAGCTGGCTGTCGCTGTGGCCGCCGACGCGCAGCAGCCCCACGTTGAACGACTGATCCTGGCGGGTCGCGTCGTCCTGCTTGCGGGTCAGCTCATCCTTGGCCCCGAGCGCCAGGTTGAGCGGCGACTTCGACAGGTTGAGCCCGACGTCGGCGCGGTAGTCCGTGCCGGCCAGGTCGGTGCGCTTGACCTGCGAGCCGCCGAGGTCGACCTTGCCTTCGCTGGCGCTGATCCGCGCGCCGCTCAGGTGGGTGTCGCGCGCCACCTGCAGGTTGACCCCCTGGGTACCGCTGATGCCCGATGCCTGGGCCACGCTGTCCTTGCTCTGGCGGCTGACATTCAGGTTCAGGGTCGGGGTGTAGGAGGTGTTGCCGCTCTTGTCGCCGAACAGCACGCCTTCGGCGATGTTGGCCACTTTGGCGCCGGGGGTGGTTTTCTCGCTGACGGCGTAGCTGTCGCTGGTTTTCGGCCAGACCCGCTGCTTCAGCCCGGAGAGGCGGTCGCCCAGGGCCTCGGTCTTGTCGGCGAGGTAGCCCTTGGCCTTGTCCACGCCGCGGCCGAAGGCGCCGCGCGGTTCCGGGTTGACGTCATAGCTGCCGCTGCGGCTGAGCTTCTCGCCCAGGCGTTCCTTGGCGATCTCGGCCTTGTTCACCAGGTTGTCCTTGGCCGAGGCCAAGTGCTCGGTGCCTTTGTCGACGGCGTTCTCCAGCTTCCCGCGATGCTTGTCGAAACCGCCTTCGGCCTTGGCTTGCAGCTTGTCCTTGAGCGGGCCGGTCTGCCTGGTCAGCTTGTTGACTACGCCCGGCTGGTTCTTCTCGGCATCCAGGCGCGCGTCGAGGTTGACCGTGGTGCTGCTGAGTTGGTCCTTGCGGCTTTCCACGTTCAGTTCGCCGCCAATCCGCCCATTGACCCGATTGGCCTCGATGAGCGCGCCAGCCAGATGGGTGTCGCGCGCACTGTTGAGGGCGACCTCGTTAGCCTTGATCAGGCTGTTGTGCTGGGTGGTGCTGTGCACCTGTGCGACGTCGATCTTGGCCCGGGCATAGATGCCGCGATCGGTTTTCGGCGAATCGTGCTCGCCGGCGTCGGCCCGGGTGGTCTTGCCGCCGGTGCCGCCGGCGCCCAGGGTCAGGCCCCAGTTATTGTGCGCCTGGCTCGATTGCGCCGACTCCTGGTAGATCCCGCCCTTGTCGGCACGCAATTCGACGCTGTCGGCCTTGATCTGGGTGCCTTGCAGGTGGAGCGCGGTGTCGCTGTCGGAGCCGCTGGCGAGCACGACCTTGCCGGTGCTGTGCAGTTGGCCGCCGGTCTGGCTCTGGTCCTGTTCGGCCACTCGGCCGATGTTGAAGTTGGCGCTCAGGCTGGCGTTCTTGCCGCTGCTCTGCTCGCTGCTGGTTTTGCCGGCCCCGGCGGTCAGGCCGCCGCCCAGGTTGCTGCCCTGGCTGCTGTGGCTGTCGACCGCGGCTTGCAGGTCGAGCTTGCCGCCGGCGTTCAGGCTGATATCGCCGACCTTGGCGGTGTCGCTGCCGATGGTGGTGCCCTGCAGGGTCAGGTCGCCGCCGCTGGACAGCTCGATCGGACCCTTGCCCTGGATCGTCGCGACCCGGGCCTGGCTGTCTTGTTGGTCCAGGCGCTTGTGGTCCAGTTGCACCCCGGCGCCGACGTTGAGGTTGTTGCCGTTGGCGCCCGGGCTGGTGCCGACGGTGAGCGCGGCATCGCCGCGCAGGCTGGAGTCGCTGCTGGTCTGGCGGTCGTTGGCCTGGTTCAGGGCCAGTTCGCCGCCCGCGTGCAGCTTGACGCCGGCCGCGCCGCCGTCGAAGCGGCTGCCCTCGTACTGGCCGTCGCCTTTGAGCGTGATGTCCACGCCCTGGCTGCCGGCATAGCTGCCGACCACTGCCTGGCTGCTGTCGCTGCGTTTGTCGCTGCTGCCGCCGGCACCGCTGCCACGCACATTGATGTCTTCGCCGGTGGTGGTGTAGACCCGCACGCCAGCCTTGGCATCCAGAGCCTGTTCGCTGCTGCTGTGGGTGTTGCTGGCGGCCTTGGCCAGATGGCTGCCGGCGTCGATGTCCAGGGCGCCGTTGGTGGCCTTGTAGCTGCTGCCTTCGTCCTGCAACTGGCCGGTTACCTCGACACCTACCTGGCCGCCGGTGAACTGGCTGACCACCGCGGTGCTGCTTTGCTCGGTGCGCTGTTTGTTCTGATGGCCGACTTCCACGTCCAGCCCGACGTTGGGCTGTTCCAGGGCGTCGAGCAGGCCCGGTTGATGGAACTTGCGCTGGGCCACGCCTTCGATGGCTTTCTCGATCGGGCGGGTAAGGCCTTTGTATTCGACGTTGGCGCCGACATCGGCGCTCCAGGTGTTTTCCTTGTGGCTGCTGGACTCGGTGTTGTGCGCCGCGCGGTTGTCGACTTGCTCGGCATTGACTTGCAACTTGCCGCCTGCTTTGACTTGCGCGCCTTCGGTCACCAGGGTATTGCCGGCCTTGATGGTCAGGTTGCCGGTGGCGGTGATACCGGTGGTGTTGGCAGTGCTGCTGTCGCGGCTGTCCTGGGTTGTGCCGTGGGAGAATTCCGCGCCGCTGCCGGCCTTGTCCAGGCCGCCGGTGTAGTAGAAACCGCCGCCCGTGGTGCGGGTGTCGGTGGTGCTGCTCTGGGTGTCGTGATCGGCCAGCAGCTCGACCCGCTTGCCGCTGAGTTTGATATCGCCGCTGGCGGTTTTCAGGTCGCTGTCCTTGACGCTCGGGTCGCTGCCGGTGGCCTTCAGGTCGGCGCCCTTGACGCTCGGGTCGCCGCCGGTGGCTTTCAGGTTGGCGCCCTTGACGCTCAGGTCGCCGCCCGCGGCCAGTTCCAGGCTGCCGCCGCTGAGGGTTGTCGCCTGTTGCCGGGTGTCGTCGCTCTTGACGGTTTGCTCGCGGTCCTCGTAACGCACCCCGGCACGGTATTGCCGGGTGCCCGGGGCATTCTCCTTGGCATAGGCGTCGAAGCCGCGGGTGTGGCTGGTGCTCTCGCCCTGCGCGGTGTTTTGCGTCGAGTCGATCTTGATGTCGCCCTTGGCGTCGGCCTTGAGTTCGCCTTTCGCGGCCACGTGCGCGCCGCTGATGGCGATGTCCTTGGCGCTTTTGAGTTCGAGGTTGCTGTCCGAACGCAGGTCGCTGGTGACGGTGGTGCTGCCCTTGAGGTTCTGCCGGTTTTCGTCCTTGGTGATGCCGAAGAACTTGCTGTCCTTGCTGTAGCTGTTGTCGTGGGAGCGGTCC
The DNA here is from genome assembly GCF_001921865.1 of Pseudomonas chlororaphis. Taxonomy (GTDB): domain Bacteria; phylum Pseudomonadota; class Gammaproteobacteria; order Pseudomonadales; family Pseudomonadaceae; genus Aquipseudomonas; species Aquipseudomonas chlororaphis_D. Next base: position 86,717 of record NZ_MSCT01000019.1, on the reverse strand, counting down.
TGAACGCCGTCGATGGTCAGCGAGCCGGTGTTGCTGATCACGCTGGCCTGCTTGCCTCCGCGGGCCTGGCTGCCGCTGATGCGGACCTCGTCGGCCTTGACGATCAGGTCGCCCTGGGCGTTGACCTTGCTGCCCTTGTTCAGGGTCTTGCCCTTGTCGCCGTCGCCGTTCTTGCCGAAGAAGCTGCCGCCGACCAGGTCGCCGGAATAAGACTTGTCGCTGTTGCTCTGGGTGCGGCTGACGGTGCCGATGTCCACCTGGCTACCGGTCAGTTTGATATTGCCGGGGCTGGTCAGTTCGGCACCCTGCAATTGCAGCTGCTGTTTGCTGGCGAGGTTGATCTGATCACCGGCTTCCAGCTGGCTGATGATGCTGCGTTGTTCGCTGCTGGATTTGTCCCAGTTGGCTTTCCACAGATGCTTGCGGTGGTTGCCCTGGTCGCGTTGCGCGTGGGTTTCGGTGGCGGCCGTCAGGCGCAGGTCGGCGCCGCTGTCGATCTTCAGGTTGTTGCCGGCCTTGACCTGGCTGGCCTGGAGTTCGGCGTTGCCGCGGGCCTTGAGCTCGGCGTCGCGCCGGGCGGTCAACTGGTTGCCGTGCTGGCGGCTGTCGCTGTCGGTCAGGGTGCGGTCGTAGGTCTGCCAAGTGATACCGATGGTGCTGTTGCTCCACTGCTCGCGCTTTTCCTGGAGCTTGCGGCTTTCGATGGCGCTCAGGGTCAGGTTGCGCCCGGCGTCGAGCTTGATGTCGCGGGCGCTGACATCGGTGGCGGCCAGGGTCAGGTCTTTGCCGCTGCGCAATTCGATGTCGCCCTCGCTGCTGTGCACGCCGGCACGGACGGCCTCGAGGCTGTCGGGCCGGGCCTGGCCGCTGATGTGCAGATCGCCGGCGGAGCGGATATCGACCCCGTCGCGGCCCTTGACCTGGACCGCGCCGACGCGCACCCCGGCGCCCTCGGCGGTGCTGACGATGTTGATGCGTCCGGCCTGCATGGCGCCGAACAGGCTGGCGTCGATGCGCCGTTCAGCCGTGTTGCCGGCCGGGTCGACGTTCTTCACCTTACCGCTGGCCGGGTCGACGCCGTTGCGCCCTACGGTGAGGTTGAGCTGGTTTTCGGCAGTGATTTCGCCTCGGCTGTCGATACGCGGGGCGATCAGGTTGATGCTGCCTTTGTCGTTGCGCAGGCCACGGTCCTGGATCGTCAACTGGCCCTCGGCGCCACGGGTGCTCAGCTCGTTCAGCTTGCCGTCCTGAAACTCGGGCTTGCCGACCAGCAGGCTGGCGTTCGGAGCATTGATGAAGCTGCCGCCGTTGACCGAGATGCCGTTGGGGTTGGCCAGCACATAGTCGGCGGGGCGGCCGAAGATCTCCTGGGCGCCGTTGATCGTCGAGGCGTTGCGGCTGATCACCTCGTTGAGAATCACGCTGGCGTCCTGGCCATGGAACTGCGGGTTTTTGGCCAGTTGCCCGGCCAACTGCGACACGCCCGACTGCAAGGCATTGTTCAGGACCACGCCCTTGTCGCCGACGTTGTAGTCGAGGAACTGGTTATGGGAAAGCCCGTTGCCGTTGGGGGCGACGATGTTGACGATCGGTACGCCGTTCTGGTTTTGCAGTTGCGGCAGGCCGCCGGGGCCCTGGGTCACGATGATATCGCCGGCCAGCGCCTGCGGCAGCTGGGACAGCAGGAGCAGGCCGGCAATGGCCAGGCGCAGTTTGCCCCGGGGGGACAGGTGGAACGCAGGTATGTAGTCGGGCATAAAAAGCTCTCTATGTGTGTGCCGAGTGGCCGTGCGCGCTGTTCGTTGCAACGCTGCTGTGTCGTGTCCGGGCTCGGCTGTTTCAGGCTGATGCACGGTTAGGGGGCCTCAGATCTGTAGGCTCAGGCGGGTCAGCCAGGTGGGCGACTCATGGTGAAAACGTTGCGGCGTTTCCAGGCTCTGCTGGTAATCGACATCGACCTGCAGGTTCTTCCAGCTCAGGTTGAGGCCGATGCTGGCGCCGCTCAGGCGTTCGCTGCTGGCACCTTCTTGCGCCTTGATCCGACCGTGGTCGAAGGCCAGGCGCGGGGTCAGCTTGACCGGCAGATCGTTCTGCAGCGGCAGGCGCAGGGTGTTGCGCCAGATGCCGCCGATGGCGCCCGAGGCGCTGTTCTCGCGATAGCCGCGCACGGCGGAGTCGTCGGTGCCCAGCAGTTGTTCGATGGCCGGCAGCGGGTCCGGGCTGTATTGCAGCGACAGTTGGCTCTGCCACTGCCAGGGCTGGTCGCCGATGCGGCCGTTGCGCCATTGGCTGAGGCTGGAGCGGTATTTGCGGAACTGCGCTTGCGGCAGGTTTCTCTGCACCTGCTGCGAGTCGCGGTCGGCGCCGAGCCAGGTCAGGCCCTGGGCATAGTTGACATCCAGGTTCCACACCGCGCCGTCGAGCCAGAAGAAATTGAGCCCGGCCTCGGCCACGGTCAGGGTCGGGCTCTGGATGCCCAGGCGGACTTTCTCCAGGTAGCTGTCGACATCCTTGTGGGCCAGTTGCAGGTTGGCGCTCAACTGGTGCCCCTGGTCGCGCCACAGCACCCGGTCGGCGCGCAGGCTGAGCTGGTCGGTGCGTCCGCTGTTGTAGAGGGTCGTGCTGCTGACCTTGAACGGTGCGCGGTACTCGGCGTGGCTGGCGAACAGGCTGTAGGTCCAGTAGCCGTAGGGGATCGAGTAGAAAACGCTGGCCGTACGGCTGTAGCGCGGGCCGTGATTGAGGGTGTCGCTGAAGTTCAGGTTGAGCGCGTCGTTGAGCTCCAGCGGGCTGTCGAGGCCCAGGTTGACGGAGTTGCGATCGCGCCCGGTACTGGCGCTGCCGAGGTTATCCACACCCAGCCCCAAGGCCCAGCGCGAGGCGGCGCTGCCGCGCGGGCGCAGGACGATCCGCGAGGCGCCGGGCTGGCTGCCGGGGGCGATGTCGGCGGTCAGGTCGACGGAGCGCAAGCGGTTGAGCTGGTCCAGGCCCTGTTCCAGGTCGCGCAGGTTCAATGGTTTGCCCAGCATCCCGGGAAAGGCGCCGCGCAGGGATACCGGCAGGCTCTGGTCGGCCAGCTCGACGGCCTCGACATAACCTTCGTCGACCACGATATCCAGCGAGTGGCCGTCGGCGGGGGCGCTGCTCAGGTAGGGGCGGCTGGCGATGTAGCCGGCGTCCGCATAGGCCCGGGTGATCTGCGCCAGCAGGCGGTTGATCCCGTTCACCCCCATGCAGGGGGAGATAAAAGGTTCGAGCTGGCGGTTCAACAGGTCTTTCTTGAACAGCGTGACCCCGGCGATCCGGGTGCCGCTCAGGGCCCAGCACTGTTCATCCTCGGCGCTGTCGACGGCCTTGTCGGGGGTGACCGCGGGCGCGCCGAAGCTGCCGCGCTGCAACTGGCGCTGGCGTTGTTCCAGTTGCAGTTGTTGCAGGTCGCGTTGTTGTTGCTGTTGCAGGCGCAGGGTTTCCTGGCCGGGTTGCGGCATATCGGCGGCGGCCACCGGCAGGGCCGCGGCCAGCAGCGAGAGCAGCAGCCAGCGGCCAAGGCCGGGGTGACAGCTTGGGTGGCTTGAGGACGTGTAAGGCACTCGACATCCTTAAATAGTGGAAAACGGACGAGGAAGTGCGGGAACGACTTATCGGCACGGATGTATTCCGTGTAATCACTTCCATTTTGACGCTTGAGTCCTGGGAGCGTTCTTTGTTACAGCGAAGGGCGAAATTATTTTGAAAATGGCTGTTGAACCAACTGACGAGATTGAAGTTTCAATGTGGTTTGTTAGTTCGCTTGCTATTTATTTAGTGCCGATTGTTCGGCAGTTTGAAGAGGAATTATCTTGAGCTGAATAAGACTTGTCTGAAAAGACTAACGGAAACGTCAAAATGGATTTGTACGTCATTTGTAAGCATCGGAGGCCAGCGAAGGCCTTGTATTTGAAGGGGGAGGGAGCCGGGAGAGGGGTAGGTGTATCGAAAGGTAAAGGTAGGATGTTTGGTTGTTTCGTTAACGATCCGTTTAATTCAGGCGAGTCGGGTTGTCTGCCGGTCGGCATGTATCGGTCAATGTCGCTAGTTATAGAGCAAGTGCTCTAGGGGTGTGTCCGATGAACTTTTCGAGGGTGAGCGACAGTATGACGTCGTGTGAAGTGGTGGAACGGAGAAGTTGAAGTAACGGAGATGTTCAGTTATCGCCTGATTAGCGACTAGGGGAATCCCTTAGTTGTCGGTTGATGAAAAAGCCTCGAACGGCCACCTCGTTTATTGAGGTGGCCGTTCGACGGCGGCTCATTGCGGGCTGGAGCGCCCGGTCATTTCCCGGGCCATCTCGCTGGCGTAGCTGTCGGTCATGCCGGCGATGAAGTCGATCATGCGCAGGAACGAAGCGTGCAGCGAGCCGTTCGGATTCGGCGCGTTATTGCCCAGCAGATCGAGAATCCGCCGGTTCTTGAACGACGGGCTGCGGCCGCCGTGCTGTTCCAGGGCGGCGCCGCACAACGCGTTGAGGAGGATTTCCAGGGTGGTGTAGGCACCGATCTCGTGCAGGGTCTTGCGCTTGTCCTGGAAGATCTTCTTGCGGGCGATGTCCTTGGCGTTGAGCACGCAACGCTTGGCCGGGCCGTGCATGTGCTCCACCAGGTCGCCGTGCAGGGTGCCGCTGAGCAGGGCGTCCTGCTGTTCGACGAAGGCCCGTGCCGCGGCATTGGTCAGGTGTTCGATGGCCTTGCCGCGCAGGATCGCCAGTTTGCGCCGGCGCGAGTCTCCCGGGCCGAGTTGGCGATAGGTTTCCGGCAGGTCGTCGCCCACCAGGCCGAGCAGCAGCGACTCGACTTCGGCGTATTCGAGCAGCTCCATTTCCAGCCCGTCCTCGAGGTCGATCAGGGCATAGCAGATGTCATCGGCGGCCTCCATCAGATACACCAGCGGATGGCGTGCCCAGCGTTGTTCCTCGAGTTGCGGCAGGCCGAGCTTGGCGGCGATCTGTTCGAGCAGCGGCAGTTCGCTCTGGTAACAGCCGAACTTGTGCTTCTTGTAGCCCAGGGAGTCGGCGTGGCGCGCGGTCCAGGGGTACTTCAGGTAGGTGCCGAGGGTGGCGTAGGTCAGCCGCATACCGCCGTCGAACTGGTGATATTCCAGCTGGGTCAGTACCCGGAAACCCTGGGCGTTGCCTTCGAAGTTGAGGAAGTCATTACGCTCGTTGTCGCTCATCGCATCCAGCCAGCCACGCCCGGCGGCCTGCTGGAACCAATGGCGGATGGCATCTTCGCCGGAATGGCCGAACGGTGGATTGCCGATGTCGTGGGCCAGGCAGGCCGATTGCACCACCATGCCCAGATCGCTCGGTTCGCACCAGTCGGGCAGGGCGTCGCGAATGGTTTCGCCGACCCGCATGCCCAGGGAACGCCCGACGCAACTGACTTCCAGGGAGTGGGTCAGGCGGGTGTGGATATGGTCGTTGCTGGAGACCGGGTGCACCTGGGTCTTGCGTCCCAGGCGGCGGAAGGCGCCGGAGAAGATGATGCGGTCGTGGTCTTTGTGGAAGGGGCTGCGGCCGAGTTCTTCAGGGCTGTGCAGCGGCTTTCCGAGGCGTTCGCGGGTAAGCAGGGTATGCCAATCCAAGGCGGGTCTCTCCGTCGAATGACTGATGGGCTAGCTTCCCGGTTCGCGCCTGCCGCTGCAAGTGGAACAAACGGCCGGCGCGCGGGGTTCGTGCGCTGGTCGACGTCGAATGCCAGGGGCGACCGCGCGGGCCGCTAGAGCCCGGCCGCGTCGATATCGATCAGCAGCAGGCGCCGGCCCTGGTCGAAGAACTGCCCGGCGGTCAGGCAGTACTGGTTGCTGGTGGCATCGCGGTAGGTGTTCGACAGGGTCAGCCGCCGCTCGTCCCAGCCTTCGGCCAGCAGGTGATAGAAATACGGACGCCATGACCAGTTGTGGCCGACGTAGCTGGGGTCGGCCTGCCAGCGCTTGTTGCGCCATTCCAGGTTCGGCGTCAGTTGGGTGCCGTGACGATCGCACTGATAGAAACGCAGCAACCAGGGAAAGGCATCCAGCTGCGGCAGGCGCTCGATCGGCGCTTGGGCTTGAGCCCAGTCCTGCAGGAGGTTCATCAGCTCCGCCAGTTGCTGGCGCAGTTGCATCAGGCGTCCGCGTTCGGCGAGTTTCTGCTGGACATAGCGTTCGCGCTGCCGGGCAAAGGGCGCGACGAAGGCATCGCTGGCGAAGAACTCCCGCTCGGCCCGGGCGAACAGGAAACCCTGCACATACCGCGAGCCGCATTCCAGGGCGAAGTTGAGCTCGCTTTCGCTTTCGACGCCCTCGGCGATGATCCAGCAGCCGGTTTTCTCGGCCATCTGCGCCAGGGCCTTGACCACGTCGCTGCTGGGACCGCCACGGGCCGCCGCCTGGAACAGGCGCATGTCGAGCTTGAGGATGTCCGGTTGCAGGGCCAGCACGCGGTCGAGCTGGGAGTAGCCGGCGCCGAAGTCGTCGATGGCGATGCGCGCGCCGGCTTCGCGGTAGCGCGCCACCACTTCGCTGAGGCGTTGGCTGTCGCCGCTCAGTTCGGTGATTTCGAAGACCACGCGCCGCGGATCGACGCCGTGCTGCTGCAATTGCTTGAGGCTGGGCAAGGGTTGGCCGGCGCGTAGGCGGCTGATCCAGCGCGGCGAGATATTGAGGCTCAGGAACCACTCCGCGGGCGCTGCGTGCAGGCGGCTCAGGGCGTCGGCGCGAATCAGCCGGTCGAGTCGCCGCAGGCTGGTCGCGGAGTTTCGCGGATCGCTGAACAGCGGGCCCACCGACAACAGCTGGCCGTTGGGTTGACGCAGGCGGCCCAGGGCTTCGACCCCGGCGATACGGCCGGTGGCGGTGTCGATGAAGGGTTGAAAGCAGGCAAGCGGTTGCCCGTCGATCACGGGGCCTCCTTGGTTGGTCTTGTGGGCCTGGTGCCGGTACCTGCGAACAGGCACGGCCCGACCTCTGGCAAGAGGTCGGGCGCGGGGCTTATTCAAGAAACGATTGCAAGAATGCAGCCAGATGGCGGCCGCTCAGTTTTTACCCGAGGTGCCTTGCATGACCAGTTTGATCAGCGGCAACAGGCCGGCGCTGAGGCGTACCAGCCGGGCGAAGCTTTTGACGCTGCCGCTCTTCGCGCCCTTGCCCGTCAGAAAACCCAGCAGGGTCACGGCGGCCACGCCCCACAACGGCGCGTGCTTGATGCCGAACCCCTGTTGCCAGCTCTGGCCCAGGCCGCGTACCCGCTGCAAGGGTTGCAGCAGTTGCTGGGATTCGTGACGGATTTTCTGGCGGTGCATTTCCATGCGCAGGCGGATCAGCGCCTTGCGCATCTCGCGTCGGGAGTTGGTTTGCGGGATTTCAGGCAGGCTCATGGCAGCAGGCGCTCCCGGTCGTTGGCCAGCTCTTCGAGGGTGGCGTGGAAGGGCGAGGACTCATCGAAAATCGCGGCCTTCAGGCGCATGGCGCAGAACAGCGCGGCCAGCGTATAGAAGACGCACAAACCGATGATGGCGGCCAGGCGATAGGTGTCCCAGAACAGGATCAGCACCAGGGCCGACAGGCCTACCAATAGCAGCAGGGCGAACACCAGGGCCAGCCCGGCGAACAGCAGCAGGCTGACGGTGCGGGCTTTCTGTTCCTGCAACTCGATGCCGAACAGTTCCACATGGCTGTGCAGCAAGCCCAGGAACGCAGCGCCCAGGCGCCGTGGAGAGGAGCCTTGAGCCGTGGACGAGGCGGATTCGTCGATAGCCATATCAGCGCCGGGTCGCCAGCAGGCCGATCAGGAAGCCCACGCCCGCGGCGATGCCCACCGCTTGCCAGGGGTTGCTCTGGACATAGTCTTCGGTGGCGGTGACCGCTGCCTGGCCGCGTTCGCGCAGGGATTGCTCGGTCAGTTGCAGGGTCTCGCGGGCACGCAAAAGGCTGTCGTGAATCTGCGTGCGCAATTCGTCCGCCTGATCGCCGGCCAGGGTCGCGGTGTGTTCCAGCAGACGCTCCGTGTCACTGACCAGTGCCTGAAAGTCCGCCATCAGTGTTTCTTGAGCCGTCTTGGTGGTTTTGCTGGTCATGGTTATCTCCGTAGTGGCGTTCGAATGTTTCGAGTATGAGCCTTGCGCGAAGGTTCAGTGCAATTGTCTGGTACAGCTTTTGCTTTGTACTGGTGCGTAAACGCGGGTGGTTGCGCCGAAAGCGCGCAGGACGCAGCGCATGGCCGGTAAAACCTTACCCTAAAAAATCAACACTTATGGAAACACCCTCGAGCGCTGCACCGACTCGAAAAAGCGCTGCGCCAAAACAGGTCGAAATCCGCGGGCCGAGAACGCCTGCGGGACCAAATTGGTGCAAAAACGCTAGAGCGGCTCGAGGAAGGTTCCTGATATCAGGTCTGCCCATTCCATGGAAAATCTGCAAAGCGCTGTGGACACTCTGGTCCATGGTTCCAACACTCTGTTCATCCTGATCGGCGCGGTCATGGTCCTGGCCATGCATGCCGGCTTCGCGTTCCTCGAGGTCGGCACGGTACGCCAGAAAAACCAGGTCAATGCGTTGTCGAAGATCCTCAGCGACTTCGCCGTCTCGACCCTGGCCTATTTCTTTATAGGCTATTGGATTTCCTACGGCGTCAGCTTCCTGCAACCGGCGGCGGTGATCAGTGCCGATCACGGTTACGGGCTGGTGAAGTTCTTCTTCCTGCTGACGTTCGCCGCGGCCATTCCGGCGATCATCTCCGGCGGCATCGCCGAGCGGGCGCGGTTCGTCCCGCAGCTCTGCGCCACGGCGCTGATCGTGGCGTTCGTCTACCCGTTCTTCGAGGGCCTGGTGTGGAACGGCAACTACGGTCTGCAAGCCTGGTTGCAGAAGAGCTTCGGCGCGAGCTTCCATGATTTCGCCGGGTCCGTGGTGGTGCATGCCATGGGCGGCTGGCTGGCGCTGGCGGCGGTGCTGCTGCTCGGGCCGCGCAACGGCCGCTACCGCGACGGCAAGCTGGTGGCGTTCGCGCCGTCGAGCATTCCGTTCCTGGCGTTGGGGTCGTGGATCCTGATCGTCGGCTGGTTCGGCTTCAACGTCATGAGCGCGCAGACGTTGCAGGCGGTCAGCGGGCTGGTGGCGGTGAACTCGCTGATGGCTATGGTCGGCGGCACGGTGGCGGCGCTGATCGTCGGACGCAACGACCCGGGCTTCCTGCACAACGGCCCGTTGGCCGGGCTGGTGGCGATCTGTGCCGGCTCCGACCTGATGCATCCGGTGGGGGCATTGATCACCGGGGCGATTGCCGGCGCGCTGTTCGTCTGGTGCTTTATCGCGGCCCAGAGCCGCTGGAAGATCGACGACGTGCTGGGTGTCTGGCCGCTGCACGGGCTGTGCGGCGTGTGGGGCGGCATCGCCTGCGGGATCTTCGGCCAGAGCGCCTTGGGCGGCCTGGGCGGCGTCAGCCTGATCAGCCAGTTGATCGGCACCGGCCTGGGCGTCGTGGTGGCGCTGGCGGGTGGGTTGCTGGTGTACGGGGCGCTCAAGGCGTGCTGCGGCCTGCGCCTGACCCAGGAGCAGGAGTACTACGGCGCCGACCTGTCGCTGCACAAGATCGGCGCGGTCAGCCAGGACTGAAACGAGGCGGCCGCGGCCGGCGTCTCCAGCCGCGGCCCGGTCGATCATTGGCCGCCGAGCAGGCGCGCCTCCGACGCCTCGATGGCCGCCAGCGGGCCGGACATCAACACCGTATCGCCGGCCTGCAGCAGGGTGCCGTCGGCCAACTCCAGGTCGTTGCCGTCGCGCTGCACGCCTTGCACATCGACGCCCAGCTGATCCAGCCCCAGCTCGCCCAGGGCCAGGTTGCAGGCATGGGCGGCGGCACCCAGGTTCACCGCGTGCATCAGCACCCGCGGTTGGCCGCGATTGTCCAGCAGGTCGGTCTGCGCGCCATGGTAGAAACCGTGTAGCAGGCGATAGCGGTTGTGCCGCACTTCATCGACCTTGGCCTGTACCTGGTGCTCGGGCAGCCCGAGCATCACCAGGGCGTGGGACGCCAGCATCAGGCTCGACTCCAGCAGCTCCGGCACCACCTCGCTGGCGCCGGCGGCCTTCAGTTCGGCCAGCTGGCTGTCGTCCCGAGTACGCACCAGGATCGGTACCCTGGGGTTGATCCGGCGGGCGCCGTGCAGCACGTTGAGGGCGATTTCGGTCTTGTCGACTGCAATCACCAGCAGCCGCGCGCGTTCGAGCCCGACGGCGGCGAGTAGCTCGGCGCGACGGGAGTCGCCGTAATGCACGCAGCTTTCGCCGGCCGCGGCTTCCTGGACGCGCACAGGGTCATCGTCCAGGGCAATGAAACGCTGCTGTTCGCGGCGCAGGAAGCGGCCGATCGACTGGCCGACGCGGCCGTAACCGCAGATCACCACATGCCCTTGCAGGCCGGCGTTGAGGGCGCTGATTTCTTCCAGGTGCGCCTCTTGGTTCGGCTTGCGGTGCAGGCGCGCGGCAATGCCTGGGGCGGCGCGCAGCAGCAGGGGCGTCAGCAGCATCGAGCAGAACGTTGCGGCCAGCAGCAGGCCGCTCAGCTCGGCCGGCATCAACTGGCTCTGCTGCATCTGCGCCATCAGCGCAAAACAGAACTCGCCGCCCTGGGCCAGGGCCAGGCCACTGCGCCAGGCCGTTTCGCCGTCGCTGCCGCGCAGCTTGAGCAACAGCGCCACCACGGCGCCCTTGATCAGCATCAGGGCCAGGGTCAGGCCGAGGATCAGCAGGCCGTCGCTGGCGAACAGTTGCAGGTCGATCAGCATGCCGATGCTGACGAAAAACAACCCCAGCAGGATGTCGCGGAACGGCCGGATATCGGCCTCGATCTGGTGCCGGTAGCGGCTTTCCCCCAGCAACATGCCGGCGAGGAAGGCACCGAGCGCCGGGGATAGGCCGAGCAGGTGGGTCAGCCAGGCGGTCAGCAGGACGATGACCAGCGCCAGCAGCACGAACAGCTCGGCGGAGTGCGAGGCCGCCACTTCGTGGAACAGCCGTGGCAGCAACCAGCGGCTGGCCAGAGCCAGGCCGACGAACAGCAGGGCGGTCTTGCCCAGTGTCAGGGGCAGCGCCCAGTACCAGGCCTGTTCGGTACTGCCGGCAAACACCGGGACCAGGGTCAGCAACAGCACGGCCACCACATCCTGGAACAGCAACACGCCGATCGCATTCTGCCCGTGGCTGCTGAAGATTTCCCCGAGGCTGCCCAGCTCCTTGCTGACGATGGCCGTGGACGACAGCGCCAACCCGGCGCCCAGCAGCAGGGCCGGGATCGACGGTACGCCGGCCAGGATCAGCAGGCTGCCGAGGACCGCGCCGCTGCACAGCACTTGCAGGCTGCCCAGGCCAAACACCACCCGGCGCAGGGCCAGCATCTTCGAGACGGAAAACTCCAGGCCCAGGGAAAACAGCAGGAACACCACCCCCAGCTCCGCGAGGTCAGGCAGGTTTTCGTTGTCGTTGACCCAGCCGAAAGCGGTCGGCCCCACCAGCAGGCCCACGCACAGGTAGCCCAGCACCGGCGGCAGGCGCAGGCGCCGGAACAGGGCAATCACCACCAGGGACGAGGCGAGGATGATCAACAGATTGGCGAACACAGATATCTCCGGTCGGCGGATGGGGTGTACAGAGCGTAGAGGCAAAAAAAGCCGCGAGAATCGCGCAATCAACGCTTCGCGGCGCTGACCTGAGTCAGCTGCCTGGCAGAATGTTCGACGACGATCGTCGAGGGTGACCAAGGGCGCTGCTCATCGGTCGACGGCTTTTTCCAGCGGGCCTAGAATAAGCGCCTGTCTCTTTTCGGTCTGTATCTCATGCCTCCTGAATGTCAGTTGTTCGGCACCCTGGGTTGCCACCTGTGCGAACTCGCCGAGGCGGAATTGATGCCGCTGGTGGAGCATGGGCTGATGGTCGAGCTGGTGGATATCGCGGAAGACGAAACCCTGTTCGAGGCCTATGGCCTGCGTATTCCGGTGCTGCGCCGGGTGGATAGCGGCGCCGAGCTGGGCTGGCCGTTCGATGCCGAGCAGGTGGTGGCTTTTCTGCGCTGACCCGGCTTTCCGTTGGTCGACCTTCGTTGCAACTCCCTTGGCGCATTCCCGATTATTCGGTTACTGTATATGCATACAGCAATCAGGAAGGGCCGTCATGTCTCTCACAATCCTCGCGCGCGCCGAGCGTTTGCAGCATCTGTCGCCCGAACATGCAGGGCACGACGGATTGGCTGCCGGGCTCGAGTGCGAAAGCGGTTTTTCGCTGGACCGCACGGTGGGGCTCGGAGCGCCGCAGATCCGTGCGGTGCTGGTGGATGACGACAGCCTGCTGGGCTTCGGTATCTATCCCGGCGACCGGCTGATCGTCGACCGCTCGGCGGCCCCGGCCGTGGATCAATACGTGATGGTCCATCTCGATGGCGAAGAAACCTATGGCGTGCGCCTGCTGGCGCCCGATCCCAAGGGTGGGCTGCTGCTCAAGGCGGCGCGACCTTCGATTGCCCCTATCCCCTTGAATGACAGGGACGCGATGCAGATATGGGGCGTGGTGTTGTGGGTCGTCAGTTATGTCGGCCGTGGTTGATATCGATGCGCAGGGCAGCTGCTCAGTGGATGAACGAGAGGGTAGAAGGACGGATGATGGTCAATGTCGAACAATTGAAAAGCAGTGTGAACCGCATGTCCGCCGATGTGGTACGCGAAGCGGTGCTCGAACTGCGCCTGGATGGCCTGGTTACGGAAGGCAAGACGCCGTTCAACAAACTGCATTTCAATACCTGCTTTGCGGAAATCGAAGCCCTGTTCCAGCGTGCGGGTTATCACCGGCAACTGGACGTGGTGGGCTATCAGGGGCTGTTGTATGCCCTGTATGACCCGACCCGCTGGGAAGCGGTGGATGTCTTGCGCTGGCTGAAGGAGTTTACCGACGCCGCGGCGCAAGCCGGGGTCGCCCGCGCGTAGTTGTCGGGGCCTTCGGGAAACTCTCCTAGGCTCCTTGGGACCCCATGTTGGATAATGCCGCTCTGCATTGTCCGCTTGAGCTTTTGTATGTCCTCCGTACCTTTTTCCGCCGCACAGCAGCAGGCCAGTACCCTGTATCTGCCCCCCGGTTCATGGCCCACCGTGCTGGACTGTCTGTGCGAACACTTCAGTACCATCAGCCGTGAGCAGTGGCTGAGCCGGATCGCTCGCGGGCGAGTGCTCGACGCCCAGGGACAGCCGATCGATATCGACCTGGCGTATCGCGAAGGCCTGCGCATCCATTATTTCCGCGAAGTGCCCGACGAAAAGATCATCCCGGTGCAGGAGTCGATCCTCTACGCCGACGAGCACCTGGTGGTAGCGGACAAACCGCACTTCCTGCCGGTGACCCCAGCGGGTGAGTATGTCGAGCAAACCCTGCTGCGGCGCCTGATCCGCCGCCTGGACAACCCGCACTTGGTGCCTTTGCATCGCATCGACCGGCATACGGCGGGCCTGGTGCTGTTTTCGGCCAATCCCCACAGCCGTTCGGCGTATCAGTCGCTGTTTCCGACGCGCAGGATCGACAAACGCTACGAAGCCATTGCGCCGGCCCTGCCTGATCTTGAGTTTCCGCGCGTGCATAAAAGCCGTCTGGTCGATGGCGAACCCTTTTTCCGCATGCAGGAAGGGCCCGGTACCAGCAACACGGAAACGGCGCTGGACGTTCGGGAAAAAAACGGCGGGCTCTGGCGTTATGGGCTGTATCCGGTGACCGGTAAAAAGCACCAGTTGCGCGTGCACATGAGTGCATTGGGGGCGGCGATCTGTAACGACCCGTTTTATCCCGAGGTGCTCAAGGATGCCGAGGACGATTACGCCAATCCCCTCAAGCTGCTGGCCCAGGGGTTGCGTTTCAGCGATCCGCTGACAGGGGAAGAGCGTGAGTTCGAGAGTCGGATCACCTTGCAGTGGTAATCCCGGCAACCTGTGGCCGCCTCCAGAAACGATAAAGCCCGCGAAAGCGGGCTTTATGCATTCAAGGCTGTAACGCTATGGCTTACAGCTCTTTGACGGTACGGACCTGATCCTTGTTGATGCGAGTCTGTTTGCCGTCCAGTTGTTCGAACTCGTAGAAACCGGAGTCGCGATCATATTTTGGGGTATCGACGGCCTGGATTTCGCGACCGTCATTCAGGGTGATCACAGTAGGCGATGCGCAGCCGGCGAGAGTGGCAAGGCCCAGTGCAAGCATGAGAGGGGCGAGAGTCCGCTGAATCATTGTGTGTCTCCGAGATGAATACTTTTAATTGCTGTTCTTGAGACGTATGCCACGCCTGCAAGTTCCTTGAATTAGGGGCATTCTGACACGCCATGGTGCTGGCTTAACAGCTCTGGCGTATTCAGGTTAGCCAATCGGGGATCGTCGGCCGGGCATTGCAGGGCCTGGGCGCCCAGCCCGCGCATGATACGTCCCGGGCTGCGCTCACCGTTCTGCCAGGCATCCTCGAAGGCACCGAGCAAGGCGCGCGGAATGATGCACAGCAACGGTTCCCAGTGCTCGCCATGGCGCAGCATCAGCGGTTTGTCCGGGTGCTGGCGAGAGGCCTGGCGCATGGCGTCGAGCAGTTGGCTATCGAGGCGCGGCACGTCGCAGGGCAATACCAGCAGATGGCTATGCCGGGCTGCGGCAAGGCCGGCGCGGATGCCGGCCAGCGGTCCCGGGAAATCGGTACTTTCGTCCTGTACCAACTGGTCGGCGTAAGGGGCGTATTGTTCCCGATTACGGTTGCAGGAAATGATCAGGTCATCGCTCAGGTCGCGGGTCAGCCGATGCAGGTGGGCGATCAATGGCTGGCCTTGCCACTCGATCAGCCCTTTGTCCCTTCCGCCCATGCGTTGGCCGCGTCCGCCGGCCAGGAGCAGAATGGAGCAAGGGGGCAAATCGGTGTGCGAGGTCACGGTACGTCTCCACAGGGGCGGTCAAAGAGAGTGCTGTGATATAACACCGGGCTGTTTCTCCTACAACTGGATCGAGCCGATGAAAGCCAAGGCTGATGTACCTTTCGCACCTTTGAACATTGCGGTGCTGACTGTCAGTGATACCCGGACCCTGGAGACCGATACGTCCGGCCAGGTCTTCGTCGACCGTCTGAGCGCAGCCGGCCATCACCTGGCCGCGCGAGTCCTGCTCAAGGACGATCTCTACAAGATTCGTGCACAGGTGGCGACCTGGATCGCCGACGATCTGGTCCAGGTGGTACTGATCACCGGCGGCACCGGTTTCACCGGCCGTGACAGCACCCCGGAAGCCGTGTCGTGCCTGCTCGACAAACAGGTCGACGGTTTTGGCGAGTTGTTCCGCCAGATCTCGGTGGCCGACATCGGCACCTCCACCGTACAGTCCCGGGCCCTGGCCGGCTTGTCCAACGGCACGCTGGTGTGCTGTCTGCCGGGCTCGACCAACGCAGTGCGGACCGGTTGGGACGGTATCCTGGCCGAGCAATTGGATTCGCGGCACCGCCCGTGCAATTTCGTCGCTCATCTGAAGCAGGCCGAGGCGTGTGAAACCCGTGGGTAAGCCAGGCAAGACCGGTGCCCTGATGCCGGTCGAGGTTGCGCTGGGCCGTTTGCTGGAGATGGCCGGGGCTGCTCCCATCCTTGAACGCGAGCGCCTGTCGCTGGCGGCTGCCCAAGGTCGGGTATTGGCCGCGGACCTGGTTTCGACCCTGGATCTTCCGCCTTGGCCCAATAGCGCCATGGACGGTTATGCCTTGCGCGTCGCGGATTGGACGGGCGAGCCCCTCGTCGTCAGTCAGCGCATCTTCGCCGGGCAAGCGCCCGAGCCATTGGCGCCAGGCACCTGTGCCCGCATCTTTACCGGCGCGCCGGTTCCAGCAGGGGCGGACTGCGTGGAAATGCAGGAAAACACGCACGTCCAGGCTGACGAGCGAGTGTCTTTTACCGAGCCTCTCAGCGCCGGGCAGAATATTCGTCCGCAAGGCCAGGAAACCACGGTTGGCGAATGTGTGCTGGTAGCTGGTACGCAACTGGGGCCGATCGAACTGGGGCTGGCGGCTTCGCTGGGCCGCGCGGAGCTGGATGTCGTGCGCCGGGTGCGCGTTGCCGTGCTCTCCACCGGCGACGAACTGATAGAGCCCGGGCAAGCACTCGGTCCCGGGCAGATCTACAACAGCAACCGCGTGCTGCTGTGCAGCTGGTTGCAGCGCCTGGGCTGCGAGGTGGTCGATGGCGGCATCCTGCCGGACGACCTGCCCATGACCCGGCAACGCCTTGCCGAACTGGCGGATGTGGACCTGATCCTCTCCACAGGCGGTGTGTCGGTGGGCGAGGCGGACTTCCTGGGGGTCGCCTTGAGGGAAGAGGGTGAGCTGGCCCTCTGGAAGCTGGCGATCAAGCCAGGCAAACCGCTGACCTTCGGACATTTTCGCGGTGTGCCAGTCATCGGCTTGCCCGGTAACCCGGCTTCCACACTGGTGACTTTTGCCTTGCTGGCTCGGCCGTATATTTTGCGGCGCCAGGGGGTAAAGGAGTTGCAGCCTTTGCAGTTCCAGGTTCCTGCCGGGTTCGCCTGGCCGAAGCCCGGGAATCGGCGAGAGTACCTGCGTGGTCGCCTGGAGCAGGGCAAGGCCATTATCTATCGCAATCAGAGCTCCGGTGTCCTGCGCAGTGCCGCCTGGGCAGAAGGCCTGGTCGAGGTGCTGGAGGATCGCACGCTGGTTGAAGGCGACTGGGTCAACTTCATTCCATTGAGCGAAGTCCTGGGTTGACTCCAGGGGAGGCGAACCTGGTCGGCAACGGCCGGGTCCATCCTCCGAGGCCCTGTCCATCAACGCAGCAGTAAAAGGATCAGCAAGCCAAAACGGCTGTTCAGCCCCCAGGACAGCAGGGCCGATACAAACCCGGCATAGGCCAATGCCCACCCCAGTTTTTTGAGCCAGCCATGCAAGCGGCTGTCGGGCTGTGGCTCGCGATCATGAGTATGCCCTTGATGAGCACTCAGTTCCGGGTGCTTGCCCGCGTTGAGCAGGATGCTTCCCTCAAGCCGATTGAGTGCGGCGTTCGAACGTTCAAAGCATTTCTTGTCATCCATGGTGTTTCGCTCCCTGTTCAAGGCGTTGTTCGCCTGCGATGAACATTCCCCGATTGTCTGTTTCGGGTCAATTCAGGTGATTCTCAATCTGCGGTCAGAAAAGTTACCGACCAGCCCACAGTCGGCCCTGCGAGGGCAAATTGATCGTGGCGCGCCGGACTTTTTCTCGTCCGGTGAGGGTCAACATTCTGCAACGACCCTCTGATAACAGGAGTGATGAACGATGAGCGAACGCAAGGCGATGCTGATACTGCACGGCAAGCAGGCCCTCAACGACGAGGTCCGCGCCGCTGTCGAGCGTAAGCGTGAAGAGGGGTGGGAGCTGGCGGTTCGCCTGACCTGGGAGGCGGGCGATGCCCGGCGTCTGGTGGACGAGGCGCTGGCGGCGGGGCATACCCGTTTGATCGCGGGGGGCGGCGACGGCACCTTGCGGGATATTGCCGAGGCCATGGCGGCGCAGGCCAACGATGCCAGCCTGGTGTTGCTGCCGCTGGGAACGGCCAACGATTTTGCCCGGGCGGCGGGTGTGCCCTTGTCGCCTCAGGAGGCGTTGAGCCTGCTCGATGTGCCGGCGCAGGCAATCGACCTGGGCGAAGTCGGTGGTCAGGTATTTCTGAACATGGCCACGGGCGGGTTCGGCAGCCAGGTGACCGCCAATACCTCTGAGGACCTGAAAAAGATTCTGGGGGGCGCCGCGTACCTGTTTACGGGGTTGTCCCGCTTCAGCGAGCTGCATGCGGCCTACGGCGAGCTGCAGGGGCCGGATTTCCATTGGCGCGGCGAACTGCTGGCGCTGGGAATCGGCAACGGGCGTCAGGCCGGCGGCGGCCACCTGCTGTGTCCTGAGGCCCTGGCCGACGACGGGATGCTGGACATCAGTATTCTGCCGGCCCCTCAGGAGCTGGTAGGCACCTTGAAGGATTTGTTGGCCGGAGGCTGGGGGATCGACAACCTGTTTGTGCGTACTCGACTGCCCTGGGTTGAAATCAAGGTGTCCGAAGGGTTGGACATCAATCTCGACGGCGAACCGCTACAAGGCGAAAACCTGCGTTTTCGCGCACTCGCGGGGGCGTTGCGGGTTCACTTGCCGGAGGACTCCCCATTGCTGGGAGGCTCGGCACCTTAGTCGTCGAGGCTGATGATCTGTTCGCGAACGGCAAACAGGACCAAGCCGGCCACGTCATAGATCTGCAGGCGCTTCATGATTTGCGAACGATGGGTTTCCACGGTCTTGATACTCAGGCCCAGCCCGTGAGCGATTTCGCGGGTTGATTTGCCACGCACGATCAGACGCAGGATCTCCAGTTGGCGAGCAGTCAGATTATGGGTTTCAACCGGCTCCGGATGCGGCTTCTGTACGCGGATCAGCGCCTGGTTGATTACGGTGTGGGCAATGGCCGGGCTGAGGTAGCGCTCGTTGTTGCGCAAGGCGTCGAGCGCATGCTCGAGTTCGTTGGCGGTGGTGTCCTTGAGCAGATAACCGTGGGCCCCGGACTCCAGGGCCTGCATGATCAGCGCCGGATCGGTATGCATCGAGAGGATCAGCACTTTGCAGTGCGGGCGGACAGCCTTGAGCCGCTTCAGGGCTTCGAGGCCACCGATGTTCTTCATGGAAATATCCAGCAGGATGATGTCTGGAAACAGACTTTCGACCATTTCCAGCAACTGCGCGCCATCGTTGGCTTCGCCGATCACGGCATAGCCGGGAATGTCCATGACCAGGGCACGCACGCCAGCCCTGATGAGCGAGTGGTCATCCACCAGAAGTAAGTTGCAGGTCAATGTAAAACCTTATTCGTGCTGGCCCGTTCGAGTGCGCGAGGAGCCCAGGGGAAGAGAGCTTCGATTTGTGTGCCCTGGTCGGGCTGGCTGGAGACCTTCAGGGTGCCGCCCAGTTGGGCAATTCGCTCCGCCATGCCTGCCATGCCGCGCTGTCCTTGTTCGCCCGGATTGGCGGCGGGGGAAAAACCGCGGCCATCATCGCTGATAAACAACGAAAGCCCCTCGGGCATGCGCTGCAACCGTACTAGCAGATTCACCGCCTGGGCGTGACGCAGCATGTTGGTGACGGCTTCCTGGGTGATGCGAAAGGCCGCCACCGCCATCTCCTCGGGGATGCCCGCCAGCCCTTGCCGGCATTCCAGGCTCCAGTGCACCGAGGTGTTTTCCAGGGTTTTCAGCAAGTGGGCCCGCAGGCTGGCCTCCAGGCCAAGGCTGGCCAGTTGGCGCGGATTGAGAATGGCCGAGACGTCGCGGACCTTGGTCAGGGTTTCTTCCAGGGTGCCATGCAGTGTCGTGCAATGCGCTTGCAGGTCTTCGGGTAGGCGGCGCTTCAACCAGTCGCTTTGCAACTTGGCGGCGGTGAGCAACTGACCGATATCGTCGTGCAGTTCACGACTGAGACGATGGCGCTCGTTCTCTTGTACTTGCAGCAATCGGTCCGCCAGTTCATGGGGTTGCAGCTTGATCGATTTACGCGAGGCAGCGTAATAGGCCCAGACACTGGCCAATGCCAGCAGGTGCAGGATCAACAGGCTCAGGGGAAAGGTGTTCGACAGGCAATAGACCGCCAGGCTTGCAAGCGCCGCGCATGAGCACAACAAAAGGCTGAGCCAGCGCAGGTTTTTCCGAGAAAGAAGCCAGGTGGCGGATGACTTGAGGCTGGCGTACATAGCGGATGGAGCCAATGAGTGTTCGCTGCGGGGAGACCGGTCAAGGCAACTGACGGGCCCCGGTTTGAAAAACGGTATTGTTTGAATAGGTGGCTTCAATTAACGCGATCTATGCCGTTGGGAGCAAGCCTTGCACTGATTCGGTGTGTAACAGGATTGCTCTGGAGTCACTGTGCCATTAAGTACGCTGTCTAATGCTCGGCATAGTATCACTTCCGCTACCGTTGGTCGCGCCTCTATATATGTCCAGTCGGTCAGGAATATTGACCGTTGGGACCTATGTTCAGGTTTCTTGTTTTTAATTGGCCAGGTTGAAACAGTCGCTATATTGCGCCTCGAGCTAACGAGCAGGCGACATGGCGGACAGTTGATGTCGGCATACTTAGTTGTGCTAGTTGGTTTGTCGTTAACAGGCATGAAATCGTGAATAACGACATGATGCTGATCAAAGCGTCAGCAAAACTAATGTCCGAAGTTAAAGACTAATGAGGGAGCGTTTATGCGTTTCTCTTGGCGATTGAAAAGACGTTGGACGGCTGTTGTTGGCAGGGCAGGGGGGCGGACAGAGGGTCGATCTGCACGGCGAGGGATTCGATGAGCGTGACTTGTTCGTTGTCGTCGAGGTTCAGTTGGCCGGTCACGGGGTCGACCAGTTCGAGTTGCCAGGCCATCAGGGTGAAGCAATCGCCGAGCGTGTCGAGGATCTGCTGGTTCATGTCCGGATGAGCGTGGGAGTAATCCAGCAATGCGTGAACCTGGCGGGAGAATTCGGCGGTGCTGCGCAGCGCCAGCGTGTCGGTTTTCTCGGCCAATTTGAGCAGCGTGGACAACATGCAATCGATGGCATCCCGATCGTTCTTGATCAGGTTGAGATGGTTCAGGCATTCCACTGACTTGGCCAGCAGTGCTTCTGCCTCAAGCAGAAAGTCAGGTGACGGATGCCACTCTTTATCGTCGATCAGCATGCTTGTCTCCACGACGCCACGTCAGATGATGGAATGGTGCGTTTTGTGAGCGGCTGTAAGGTATTACGACGGTTAAGCCGTGGGATATAGGACAAATCTGATTGGTTCTTAACGGACGAAGACCGCAGGTATGTGTTTAACCCGGGTTTCCAAAAAGTGCTGGAGCTGCGGTCGGTATTGAGCCGGCTACGGAATATCGGCAGCAACGCTTGGACAGCGGAGGCGGGAGGGCTCGAAAGGGCACCAGGCCATCTTCCTGCGATCACAAACAAAAGCCTGACTCCATTCATGCAATGAGAATGGCGTCACATTAATGGCTATTGGATATTGCGAATATCAGGTTGGTCCTGATTGTTGATAGGGGAATCCCTTATATAGGGGAACCCAACACTGAAATTACGGTCGCGGACGGGGAAGCTGAACAGATGAAATGGCGAGGCCAGTAAAGCATGATGTTAATGTGACATCAATGCCTTTGCATGGCATTTTGTATGCGGGTCAAGGTTCGGCGAATTCCGCCGATAACCCTCGTTAGTGAATTCATCAGAACAAGCCCAGGAGTCATTACATGGCCGGCATTCTCGACACGGTAGACCAACGCACCCAGCTAGTGGGTGAGAATCGCCTGGAAATCCTCATGTTTCGTCTGGCCGGGCGACAGTTGTTCGCAATCAACGTGTTCAAGGTGCAGGAAGTCCTGCAATTGCCGAAGTTGACGCTGATGCCCCAGCGCCACCCGTTCGTTTGTGGCGTGGTCAATCTGCGGGGGCAGACCCTGCCGGTCATCGACCTGTCCCAGGCGATCGGCATGCGGCCGCTGGTGCCGGGCCCCAACAGCACCATTATCGTCACCGAGTACAACCGCTCGGTGCAGGCGTTCCTGGTGGGTGGCGTCGACCGCATCGTCAACATGAACTGGGAAGCCATCCTGCCGCCGCCGACCAGCGCCGGCCGCCAGCATTACCTGACGGCGATCAGCAAGGTCGACGATCAGTTGGTCGAGATCATCGACGTGGAAAAAGTCCTCGCCGAAATTGTTCCGTACAACGCCAAGGTGTCACGCGACAAACTCGCCGATCCGGTGCTCGAACGGGCTCGCGGCCGTGAAGTGCTATTGGTGGACGACTCCAACGTGGCGCTGTCGCAATTGCGCGACACCCTGGGGCAGTTGGGCGTGAAGATGCACATTGCCAGCGACGGCCTGAAAGGCCTGAAGATGCTCAAGGCCTGGGCCGACAGCGGGCTCGACATGACCGAGAAGCTGTTGATGGTGTTCACGGACGCGGAGATGCCGGAAATGGACGGCTACCGCCTGACCACCGAGATCCGCAACGACCCCCGTCTGCGCGGCCTTTACGTGGTGCTGCATACCTCGCTGTCCGGCAGCTTCAACGAGTCGATGGTGAAGAAGGTCGGGTGCGACAACTTCCTGTCCAAATTCCAGCCGGACAAGCTGGTCGACGTGGTGCGTCAGCGTCTGATGCTGGACGAGATTCCTGTCTGACAGGAACCTGGCCTGTACGACAGGTGTTTCTTTGATTCGCGGGCCGGCTCGTATAAGGTTGCTTTTTTGCCTCCAGGGAGCTGGCCATGCGTCTCAGCGCGCTTTATCGATACCCCTTGAAATCCGGCAAGGGCGAGCCCCTGCAACAGGTTGCGCTGGACAGGCTGGGGCTGGAGGGGGATCGGCGCTGGATGCTGGTCGATGAACCCAGCGGACGTTTCCTGACCCAGCGCGCGGTCCCGCAAATGAGCCAGCTCTCGGCGCTTTGGAACGCCGAAGGCGGGTTGACCCTCAGCGCTCCTGGCCATTCGTCCCTCGACGTTCCTTTGCCCGGTGCGGACGCCGAGTTGCGCGGCGTGACGATCTGGCGCGATACCCTGCGCGTGCCGGACGCCGGTGCCGAAGCCCAGGCCTGGCTGAGCGACTTCATCGGCAAGCCGACTCGCCTGGTACAGATCCCCGTGGACCGCGCGCGCACCACCCAGGCCGGTTACGGCAGGGACGACGATCAAGTGGCTTTTGCCGACGGTTTTCCGCTGCTGCTGATTGGCGAGTCTTCCCTGGACGACTTGTCCGGTCGCGTCGGTCGGCCGCTGGAGATGCTGCGCTTTCGACCCAACCTGGTGATCGAAGGCAGCCCGGCGTTTGCCGAGGACGGCTGGAAACGCATCCGCATCGGCGATATCGAGTTCCGGGTGGTCAAGCCCTGCTCGCGCTGCATTCTCACCACCATCGACCCGAAGACCGGCGAGCGCAGTGCCGACCGAGAGCCGCTGGCCACGTTGCAGCAGTACCGGGCGCAAGAGGACGGGGCGATGTTCGGGCAGAACCTGGTGAACGATGGCAATGGCCGGCTGGAAGTCGGCATGCCGGTCACCGTGCTGGAATAACGCAGGCCTCACGAAAAATGCCCGTATCGCAGGATACGGGCATTTTTTATTGCCGAGGATCAGCCCGAAAAGGCTTGGATCAACCGCGGTATTCGCACAGGTAGGCGGTGTCGACAGCGACTTTCAGCTGGAACTTGCTGTTGGCCGGGACGTTGAACTGGCTGCCGGCGGCAAAGGTTTCCCAGTCGCTGCTGTCGGGCAGCTTGACGGTCAGGGCGCCGGAAACCACGTGCATGATTTCCCGTTGAGCCGTACCAAACTCGTATTCGCCCGGGGCCATGACGCCGATAGTGGCGGGACCTTCGGCCGTGCCGAAGGCAATCGACTTGACGGTGCCGTCGAAGTACTCGTTGACTTTAAACATGGGCGATTCCTCAAAAAGGGGTCAAAAAGGCCGGCCAGTATGCACAAGGCCTAAAGGTGCGTCACCTGTCGCGCTCAAGGATCAGCCGGGAAGAATCAGAGGCAATAAACGCGCCGTATTGCGGGCGTCCTCCAGGGCACGATGCTGCTGGCCGCTGAACTGCAGCCCGGCGAGCTGCAAGGCTCCGTTCAGGCCCAACGGCCGTTCGAGGCGGCGCGCCTTGGCGAAGCGTTGTTTGAGGTTCATGTGCGGCAGTTGGGCAAGGAGGCTGTGCAACTGCGCGCGTTGCCATTCCTGCAGCAATTGCTTGCGATCGTAGTCGCCCCAACTGGCCCAGCCCTCCAGGCGCGCCTGATGCTGGCCCAGCCAGCGCTCGAACAGCGGCCAGACTTCGCTCAACGGCTGCGCGCCGTCGATCTGGGCTTGGGTGATGTGGGTCAGTTCACGACAGAAGGGGGTCAGCATCGGCCGCCGCAGCGGCCGCACGAAGCGTTGGAAATGGTCCATCTCGCGCCCTTCGCGGTTCACCAGGGTGGCGCCGATCTCGATGATTTCCATATCGGTCACCGGCCAGCCTCCTTCATCCGTGGTGGCTTCCAGATCAATTACCAACCAGTGGGGCATCACAGGCTCCAGCTTCAACATCCCGATGAGGCTTGAGCGTAGCCAAACCCGGCGTATCCGCCTAGCGGCTTATTCCACCTCCAGCAGCACCTGGCGGTTTTTCACCTGATCGCCCAGGTTGACCTGCAGGCGTTTGATCACGCCATCGATCCCGGCCTTCAGCGGGTGCTCCATCTTCATGGCCTCCAGCACCAGCAGCAATTGCCCCTTGCTGACGGTCGCGCCCTCGCTGACCAGCACGTCGACGATGGCCCCATCCATGGGCGCCTTGAGCGTGCCGTCCCGGGCACCGGCCTGGCTGGCGGCCGGCGCGTGGCTCAGGTCGTGCAGGTGCACGTTGCCCGGGCCGGTAAAGAGCCAGAGTTGCCCGGCCTCCAGGTCATAGGCGTAGCGGCGGCGGATGCCGTCGATAGTGACGCTGGCCCAGCGGCCGTTCGCTGCCAGCAGCTGGACCTCGAAGGAGTGGTCGGCGTGTTGGATCCGCAGCGTCTTGCTGTCCTGGGGATTCACCTCAAGATCCCAGGCGCTTTCATGGGTGCCCAGGCGATAGCGCAGCGGCACGTTGGCATTGTTGCGCCAACCGGCCAACGCCGTGCCATGGCCGCGGGCGGCCTGTTGATAAAACAGCGCCGCGGCCAGGGCCAGTTCGGTGCTGCTCGGCGGTTGCGGGCGCAGGCTCGGGTCGTCGGCGAAATGTTCGGCGATAAAAGCGGTGCTGAATTCGCCGCCGGCAAACCCGGGATGGCGCAGCAGGTTCGCCAGCAGCCGCTGGTTGCTCGCCACGCCCGTCAGCACCGTGTCTTCGACCGCGCGCAACAGCTTGCGACGCGCCTCTTCACGGGTGGCGCCATGGGCGATCAGCTTGCCCAGCATCGGGTCGTAGAACGGGCTGATGGGCTGGCCTTCCAGCAGACCGTGATCGATACGCACATCCGTGCCCGACGCCGGTTCCCAGCGCCGTACCTGGCCGGTTTGCGGCAGGAAGCCTTGCGCCGGGTCTTCGGCGTACAGGCGCACTTCGATGGCATGCCCCTTGAGTTCGACCTGTTCCTGGCGCAAGGGCAACGGCTGCCCGGCGGCCACTTGCAGTTGCAGGGCCACCAGGTCCAGCCCGGTGATCATTTCGGTCACTGGGTGTTCGACCTGCAGCCGGGTGTTCATTTCCAGAAAGTAGAACTGCCCGCGCGCATCGAGGAGAAACTCCACGGTACCGGCACCCACGTAGTTCACCGCCCGGCACGCCTTGAGCGCCGCTTCGCCCATGGCTTGGCGCAGCTCGGCGGTCATCACCGGGCAGGGCGCTTCTTCGATGACTTTCTGATGGCGGCGCTGGATCGAACAGTCGCGCTCGCCGAGGTAGATCAACTGCCCGTGGCGGTCGCCGAATACCTGGATCTCCACATGCCGCGGGGCGAGCAGCGCCTGTTCCAGAATCAGCTCGTCGCTGCCAAAGGCATGCAAGGCTTCCGAGCGCGCGGTGCGCAGTTGGGCCGGCAGTTCGTCGGCCTGGTGTACCAGGCGCATGCCGCGTCCGCCGCCGCCGGCGCTGGCCTTGATCATCAGCGGGTAGCCGATGCGTTCGGCTTCGCGGTGCAGCGTGGCGTCGTCTTGTTCCGCGCCCTGGTAACCGGCGATGCAGGGTACGCCCGCCGTGAGCATCGCCAGCTTGGACAGGCGCTTGCTGCCCATCAGCTCGATGGCCTCGGCGCCGGGGCCGATAAAGGTGATGCCGGCGGCCTCGCAGGCGCTGGCGAACCCGGCGTTCTCCGACAGAAAACCGTAGCCGGGATGCAGCGCATCGGCGCCGGTGCGCCGGGCCGCGTCGAGGATCGCCGGGATATTCAAATAGGACTGCTGCACCGGCGCCGGGCCGATATGCACCGCCTCGTCGGCCATCCGCACGTGTAGCGCATCGGCGTCGGCATCGCTGAACACCGCCACGGTGCGATACCCCAGGGCCTGGGCGGTACGCTGGATACGGCAAGCGATTTCGCCGCGGTTGGCGATCAGGATCTTGCTGAAGGCGGGCATGGGAACGCTTCCTGAGATCGGTGGTGGCTGGGCGGATTTATCGTGAGCAAGCTCGCTCCTACAAAGAGGCTAATCATGACGCCCACGCCGGTTTGCGTTTTTGCACAAAGGCCATGGTGCCTTCGATGCCTTCCGCGCCGGTGACGGCGGCGCCGAACTGTTGCGCCGCACGATCGAGCAGGGGCGCCAGCGGCTCTTCATCGCTGGCCAGCAGCAGCGCCTTGGTCGCCGCATTGGCTTCGGGGGCGCAGCACAGCACGTGGGCCAGCACCTCTTCGAGGCGCTCGGCCTGGGCCTGCGGACCGTTTTCGACAAAATGCACCAGGCCCAGGCGCCCGGCTTCGTGGCCGTCGAAGCGCGCGGCGGTCAAGGCCAGGCGGCGGGCCTGGGTCAGGCCGATGCGCTTGACCACGAACGGGGCGATTTGCGCCGGCAGCAGGCCGAGGCTGGTTTCCGGCAGGCCGAACTGCGCCTGTGGGTCGGCGATGGCGATATCGCTGACGCAGGCCAGGCCGAAGCCGCCGCCCAGCACCGCGCCTTGCAACATCGCGATCAGCACTTGCGGGATGTGCTGGGCTTCTTCGAGCAACTCGCCGAAGACCCGGTTCAATTCGCGGTAGGCCACGGCGCCATGGGCGCGGGCGTTGGCCATGTCCTTGAGGTCGCCGCCGGCGCAGAAGTGCCCGCCGGCGCCGCTCAGGACCAGGGCGCGAATGTCGCGGTCGTCGCGCACCGCCGCCAGCACCGCGCGCAGTTCGGCGACCATTTGCAGGCTCATGGCATTGCGGCTGTCCGGGCGATTCAAGGTGATATGCAAGACGCCGCCCTGGGGCGCGAGCAGCAGGGTTTCGCAGGCGGGCAGGGCATTCATTTGCGTTTCCCCGGCAGGATGCCCATCAGTTTGCAGATGATGCCCAGCATGATTTCGTCGGCGCCGCCGCCGATCGACACCAGGCGCACGTCGCGGTAGGCCCGGGCCACGGGGTTGTCCCACATGAAGCCCATGCCGCCCCAGTATTGCAGGCAACTGTCGCTGACTTCGCGGCCCAGGCGCCCGGCCTTGAGCTTGGCCATGGACGCCAGGCGGGTCACGTCCTGGCCGCGCACGTACTGTTCGGTAGCCTGGTACACCAGGGCCCGCAGGCATTCGATCTCGGTCGAAAGCTCGGCCAGGCGGAAGTGGATCACTTGGTTGTCGATCAGCGCGCTACCGAAGGTCTTGCGTTCCTTGCAGTATTCGATGGTGCTGTCGACGCAATACTCCAGGCCCTTGATCATGTTGGCCGCGCCGAACAGCCGCTCTTCCTGGAATTGCAGCATCTGCATCATGAAACCGGCGCCTTCATGGCCGATGCGATAACGCTGGGGCACGCGCACGTTGTCGAAGAACACCTGGGCGGTTTCCGAGCTGCGCATGCCGAGCTTGTCCAGGTGCGGGCTGAGGCTGATGCCGGGGCTGTTCATCGGCACCATGATCAGCGACTTGTTGACGTGGGGCTTGTCGTCCGAGGTGTTGGCCAAGAGGCAAATGAAGTCGGCGCTGGGGGAGTTGGTGATCCACATCTTGCTGCCGTCGATCACATAGTCGTCGCCGTCCTTGCGCGCGGTGGTCTTGAGCCCGGCCACGTCGGAGCCGGCGCCGACTTCGGAGACGCCGATGCAGCCGACCATTTCCCCCGTGATGGCGGGCCGCAGGAACTCATCGCGCAACTCGTCGGAGCCGAAGCGC
Organism: Pseudomonas chlororaphis; assembly: GCF_001921865.1. GTDB lineage: Bacteria > Pseudomonadota > Gammaproteobacteria > Pseudomonadales > Pseudomonadaceae > Aquipseudomonas > Aquipseudomonas chlororaphis_D. The sequence continues at coordinate 58,838 of NZ_MSCT01000019.1, read as the reverse complement.
GCCAGGGCTGGGGTGCACATGTCGGTCTGCACGCCGATGGACATCGGGATGCCGCCGCAATGGATGGTGCCGAACTCTTCGGCGGCGACGATCGAATAGCTGTAGTCCAGGCCCATGCCGCCGAATTTCTCCGGCTTGGAGATGCCCAGCAGCCCCAGCTCGCCGGCCTTGCGGAAAATCTCGTGGATTGGAAAGCGCCCGGCCTTTTCCCATTCGTCGACGTGCGGGTTGATCTCGCGCTCGACGAAGTTGCGCACCGTGCGCCGCAGTTCCTCATGTTCCTGGGTGAAGATCATTTTTATTGTTCTCCTCAAATTGGGTGACACAATTTCCGGATTTCACTGCTGGCCCCCCGGGGGCTACTCGATCCCTGTAGCCGCTGCCGCAGGCTGCGATCGGCCCCGAAGGGGACGTGCTCTTGAGGCCCTCTTAATCGCAGCCTTCGGTAGCGGCTACATCAAAACCGTGCGACGCCGAAGCTGTTGGGTTGTAGCTGGCGCAGCTCGGCCTCGTGGCAGATATCCAATAGATAGCCCAGCACCGTCCGGGTATCCCGCGGGTCGATCAGCCCGTCGTCCCACAGGTTGGCGCTGCCGTACAAGGCCGTGGACTGGCTGTCGAGTTTCTGCGCGGTGACCTGTTCCAGCATATCCAGCATCTGCGGGTCGGCCGCCTGGCCCTGCTTGGCATGCTTGGCCTCGGTGACGATGCGCAGCACCTTGCCGGCCTGGGCGCCGCCCATCACCGCGGTGCGGCTGTTGGGCCAGGCGAAGATGAAGCGCGGGTCCAGGCCGCGGCCGCACATCGCATAGTTGCCGGCGCCGTAGGAGCCGCCGACCACGATAGTCAGTTTCGGCACCCGGGCATTGGCCACGGCCTGGATCAGCTTGGAGCCGTGCTTGATCACCCCGTGTTGTTCCGCTTCGGTGCCGACCATGAAACCGGTGGTGTTGTGGAAAAACAGCAGCGGCGTGCCGCTCTGGTCGCACAGCTGGATGAATTGCGCGGCCTTGCTCGCGCCTTTCGGCGTGATCGGCCCGTTGTTGCCGATAAAACCGCAGGCGCGCCCTTGGATATGCAGGTGGCCGCACAGGGTCTGCTGGTCGAACTCGCCCTTGAACTCGAGGAAGTTCGAGCCGTCGGCGATGCGCGCGACAATTTCCCGGGCGTCATAGGGTTTTTTCGGATCGTCGGGAATCAGCCCCAGCAGCTCGTCGATCGGGTAGAGCGGTTCGGCGTAGGCGCGCGCGGGTTGCGGCGCCAGCCGGGCATTCCATGGCAGGCTGGCGAGAATTTCCCGGGCGATGCGCACGCCGTCGCCGTCGTTTTCCGCCAGGTATTCCGCGGTCCCGGCCACCTGGGCATGCATCTCGGCGCCGCCCAGTTCTTCGTCCGTGGCCACCTCGCCGGTGGCGGCCTTGAGCAGCGGCGGCCCGGCGAGAAACAGCTTGGCCTTGCCGCGCACCACCACCACGTAATCCGAGAGCCCCGGCTGGTAGGCGCCGCCGGCGGTGGCCGAACCGTGCACCACGGTGACTTGCGGCAGGCCCATGGCCGACATGCGCGCCTGGTTGGCGAAGCTGCGCGCGCCCTCGACGAAAATCTCCGCCGCGTAATTGAGGTTGGCGCCGCCGCTCTCGGCCAGGGTCACCACCGGCAGTTTGTTTTCCATGGCGATCTGTTGCAGGCGCAGGGATTTTTTCAGGCCGCTGGGGGAAATGGTGCCGCCCTTGATCGCGCTGTTGTTGGCCACCACCAGCACCCGCACGCCGCTGACGTAACCGATGCCGGCGATCAGCCCACCGCCGGCCTGGCTGCCGTCCTTGTCGTCGTGCAGCTTGTAGCCGGCCAGGCCCGCCAGTTCGAGAAAGGGCGCGCCGGGGTCCAGCAGCAGGTTGAGGCGCTCGCGCGGCAGCAGTTGCCCGCGCTTGTCGAATTTCGCCTTGGCCTCGGCGGCCTTGGCCAGCAGGTTCTGCTCCAGTTGGCGGATCTGCGCGATGCCGGCCAACAGCGCGTCGCGGTTCTGCAGGAACGCCGGGCTGTGGGAGTCGAGCTGGGAGTGGATGACCGGCATGGGTTACTCCCCGTCCTTGAGTGAATCGGCCTTCAGCACGTCGGGCAGGTAGGCGCGGTGGAAGCCGTTGTAGGACTCGCTATGGGCAGCCTTGTGCAGTGGCCAGGCGCGGCTGCCGAGGCTGGCGGCGCCGTCGATGCGCAAGGTGCTGCCGCTGACGAAGGCCGCCGCCGGGCTGAGCAGGAAGACGATGGCCGCGCTGACTTCCGATTCGGTGCCGATGCGCTTGAGCGGCACGTGCTCGCGCAGGGTCGGGATCACCGCCTTGAACGCGCCTTCGTAGGTGTCCATGCCGCTGGAAGCGATCCAGCCCGGCGCCACGGCGTTGACCCGCACGCCGGCATGCCCCCACTCGAAGGCGGCGGTCTTGGTGAAGTTGTCCATCCCCGAACGCGCCGCGCCCGAGTGGCCCATGCCGGGCATGCCGCCCCACATGTCGGCGAGCATGTTGACGATGCTGCCGCCGTGCTTGCTCATGGACTGGTTGAAGACTTCCCGGGCCATGAGAAAACCGCCCACCAGGTTGGTGCGCAGCACGGTTTCGAAACCCTTCTGGTTGATCGAGGCCAGCGGCGCGGGGTATTGCCCGCCGGCATTGTTGACCAGGCCATGCAGCGGCCCGTGTTCGCGGACCCACTGGCCGACCAGCGCCTTGACCGCGTCCTCGTCGCGAATGTCGCAGGCGTACCCGCTGGCCCGGCCGCCGTCCTCGGCGATCTCGGCGGCGACCTTCTCAAGCTTGTCCAGCTTGCGCCCCACCAGCAGTACATGGGCGCCCAGGGCCGCCAGTTCATGGGCGGTACAGCGCCCGATACCGCTGCCGCCGCCGGTGACGATCAGGGTCTGGCCGGCGAACAGGCCGGGTTTGAAAATCGAGTCGTAGCCCACGTTAAGTCTCCTTTAACTGACCGCGTCGGCGATGCTCTGCGGCACCGGGATCTGGATCTCCAGCAACTGCTGGGCGAAGGCCTTGCCTTGCGGGTCGATTCGCAGGCTGGCGACGCCGCCGCCACCCAGGGCGTTCTCCAGCAGGAAATTCAGGCTGTGGCTGCCCGGCAGGTACCAGCGCTGCACGCGGCCGTGCACGGGGTCGAGCACATGGCTCATCCAGTCCACCACGACCTCGGGCGTCAGCGCTTCGGCGATCCATGGCAGGTAGTCGGGCGAACGGGCCATGACCCCGATATTGCTGTGGTTGCCCTTGTCGCCGGAGCGCGCCACCGCCAGCTTGACCAGGGCGACGCTGGCGTCGGCGCGGCCGCTCGGCGCGGCCAGCGTGTGGGGGGCGGGCAGGGCGCTGGAGTCGAGGCCGTCGAGTTCGGGCAATTCGACCTGCTGGCGCTGGCCGGCCATCTCGACCTCCAGGGTGCAGGCGCTTTTGTCGATCAGGAACGAGAACAGGCGGATCAGCGGATACACCGTCGGCCGGCCGCCGACGATACCGGTCAGCCCTGGGGCCATGCCCGTGGCGGCCTGGGCGATCTCCCGGGAAAACAGCAACAGCGCGCGTTTGTCCGGATGGCGCACGGCGAGCTTGATCACCACTTCACGGCTGTCCTGGCGCTGGCCGTGGGGGCCGTAGGTGGCTTCGCTGCCGAGCAGTTCGACGTTGACTTCGCTGTAGGGCGCCCAGCCGCGCTGGGCGAACATCTGCGCAGTCTTGGCGACGATCGCCTGGCTCACCCGGTGCGCCTTGGCCACTGCGTCGATACCGGCGATCAGGCAGCTTGCCGTACAGCGGAAACCGTCCGGGTAGGTGGCGCTGACCTTGTACTGGGCGGGCGGCGGCAGGCCCTTGGCACCGTGCACGCTGACCGCGTTCTGGCCCTGCTGGCGCAGCGTGACCTGGCTGAAGTCGCAGACCACGTCGGGCAGCAGGTAGGCCCGCGGGTCGCCGATCTCGTACAGCAGTTGTTCGCCGACGGTCAGCGGCGTGACCAGCCCGCCGGAGCCTTCGGGCTTGCTGACGACGAAGCGGCCGTCGGCGCCGACTTCGACAATGGGAAAGCCGATGTGCTCGTAGTCCGGCACGTCGCGCCAGTCGGTGAAGTTACCGCCGGTGCACTGCGCGCCGCATTCGATGATGTGCCCGGCGAGGGCGGCCTGGGCCAGCTTGTCGTAGTCGTGCCAGGACCAGCCGAGCTCGTGCACCAGGGCGGCGCTGACCACCGCGCTGTCGACCACGCGGCCGGTGATGACGATGTCCGCGCCGCGTTGCAGGGCCGCGACTATCCCGGGGGCGCCCAAGTAGGCGTTGGTGGAGACGCACACGGGCGGCAGCGGCGCCCCGGTGAACATTTCATGCAGGCCGGCGGCGCTCAGTCGCTTGAACTGCGGTTGCAGGTCGTCGCCCAGCAGCACGGCGATCTTCAAGCCGACCCCGGCCTGGTCGCACGCCGCTTGCAGCGCCGCGGCGCAGGCCTGCGGGTTGACCCCGCCGGCATTGCTGACGACCCGGATGCCCTGGCGGGCGATCTCGCCCAGCAGTGGGGCCAGTACTTCGACAAAATCCGTGGCGTAGCCGGCATTGGCGTCCTTCATCCGCGCTCCAGCCATGATCGACATGGTGATCTCGGCCAGGTAGTCGAACACCAGGTAGTCCAGCCGGCCACCTTGCACCAGTTGCGCGGCGGCGCTCGAGGTGTCGCCCCAGAAGGCGCTGGCACAGCCGATGCGAAGGGTCTTGGTCATGACGGGCTCTCTTCAGGGGCGCTCTTGGAAAGAGGCGGTGAACGACGCGACGAAAGAACTGTGGGCGAGACTACCAAGCAAGCGCTTGGTTTGTAAATGTCGGAAATATCTTACTCCCGAGCGCTTGCTTGGTCGTCCCCGCGGGCTTAAATTGCGCGCGCAACCTCCCTGTTTCAGAGGGCTGCGCCGTATGCCGATCGAGCGAATGTAGGAGAGAAGCCGTGGATGAGCAAAAAGCCTTGCGGGTGATGCGTGAGCTGGTCGCCAGCGGGCAGCTGACCGATCCGGACAGCGCCCGCGGCAAACTACTGCAAACCGCGGCCCACCTGTTTCGCAACAAAGGCTACGAACGCACCACGGTGCGCGACCTGGCCGGCGCGGTGGGCATCCAGTCGGGCAGCATCTTTCATCACTTCAAGAGCAAGGACGACATCCTGCGCGCGGTGATGGAGGAAACCATCCACTACAACACCGCCCTGATGCGCGCCGAGCTGGCTGAGGCGGGCAGCGTGCGCGAGCGCGTGCTGGCGCTGATTCGCTGCGAATTGCAGTCGATCATGGGCGGCAGCGGCGAGGCCATGGCGGTGCTGGTCTACGAGTGGCGTTCGTTGTCGGAGCCGGCGCAGATCGACGTCCTGGCGCTGCGCGACATCTATGAGCGGATCTGGCTGCACGTGCTGGGCGAGGCCAAGGAGGCCGGCTTTATCAAGGGCGATGTATTCATTACCCGGCGTTTTCTCACCGGGGCCCTGTCCTGGACCACCACCTGGTTTCGCGCCGAAGGCAGCATGACCCTCGAACAACTGGCCGAGGAGGCGCTGACCCTGGTCCTCAAGGAACCGTAGGCATTTCGCAAGTAATTAATTATTCAGCGGAAAGTTGTCGAAGCGAGGGAAACCGCCTAGCTTTAACGGCACTGCCCTGTACTTTTTCTTGAGGTGAGTTGTCTTGATGTGGTCGCCAATGCGGATGGCTTTGCGAATGCTGGTGTTGGCCCTGGCCGTCCTGGCGGTTTCTCCGGTTGGTGCCGCGCAGCTGGTGCGAGTGGGGGCGGCGCATTTTCCGCCCTATACCGTGCGTCCCGAGCAGGGCGCCGACACCGGTTTGCTGCCGCAACTGGTGGAAGCCTTGAACGCCCTGCAAAGCGACTATCAATTCGTGTTGGTGCCCACTTCGATTCCCCGGCGTTTCCGCGATTTCGAGCAAGGTCGCATCGACATGGCGATTTTCGAGAACCCGGCCTGGGGCTGGCAGAACATTCCCCACACCAGCGTCGACATGGGCCTGGAGGATGCGGAAATCTTCGTCGCCCAGCGCGAGCCCGGCCGCGGCCAAGAGTATTTCGCCGACCTCAAGGGCAAGCGCCTGGCCCTGTTCAGCGGTTACCACTACGCGTTCGCCAACTTCAACGCCGACCCTAAATACCTGGCCGATACCTACAACGCGACCCTCACGTATTCCCACGACAGCAACCTGTTGATGGTGCTGCGCGGGCGTGCCGATATCGCCTTGATCACCCGTTCCTACCTGAGCGAATTCCTCTCGCACAATGCCGACACTGCGCAGCAGTTGCTGCCCTCCGAGCGGATCGACCAGGTCTACCATCACTACGCGCTGATTCGCCCCAACGCCTCGATCGGCAGCGAAGACTTCGCCCATCTGCTGGAACGCCTGCGCAACAACGGCGAATTGCTGAAGATCTTCGATCCCTACCGCATCGTGGTCATGCCTCCCGCCACTCACTGACCTCCTCGGCCCGTCCGCTTGCGGGCGGCCTAAATTTCTCTGCGCGGCCCACGTCACTTGGTTGAACGCCGATGATGACGCGAGCCCGTGCCATGCCTTCTTTCGATCCGCTGTCCGCTGTGGCCATTGCCGATACCTGCCGTTGCGCCGCCGACCCCGTCGGCCCGCCAGCCTTGCGCCTGGACGACGGCGCAACCGGCGCTGTCGTCCATGGGCGGGTCGCGCCGCTGCCCCAGGGAGGCGGCGACGTGCTGCAAGCCCTGCGCGGGCAGGCCGGGCAGCGCGACGAGTGGATGGCCGGTTGGTTATCGGCGCTGGTGCATTCGTTGTACCTGGACCATGAGCCGCTGCTCGTTGAAGCCGCGGGGGAGGCGGGCGATCAGCAGGAGCGTTGCCTGCACTGCCAGCGACCTTTCGATTTTTCCCACAAGCGTGCGGCCCTGCTGATTCTGGCGCAGGGGCCTGGCGCGGAGCGTGGTCGGCTGGTGGGGGAGGTCTGGCGCAGGCGATCCTGATCGCGGTAGCGCCGTGGCCGGATGGCTAGCGCGAGCAGGTGCGGAACAACGTCGAGCGGGGGAATCAGTGGCGGGCGTAGGTGTCGGCGCGGCTGCCGGAGACCTTGCGGCAATGCACCAGCGCATCGCGGATCATGAAGTTCACCAGCGTGGGCGAAACCCCGAGTTCCTTGGCGATGTCCTTTTGCGGCACGCCATGCAGGCGATACATCTCGAAGGCATAGCGGGTGCGGCTCGGCAGCTCCGTCAACGCATCGGCGATGTGTTCCAGGGTCGAGAAGTTGATGTGGGAGGTTTCCGGCGACGCACCCTGCACAACCACGTTCAAGCCCTCTTCTTCAGTGCCCGAATACTTCTGTTCCAGCGCCTGCTTGCGATAGTGGTCGATCGCCAGGTTGCGCACGATCTGGAACAGATAGCTCAGTTGGGCCTTGAACGACGACGTGATCTGCGGCGCCGATTGCAGCCGGAAGAAAGCGTCTTGCACCACGTCTTCGGCGCGAGAGCGGCAGCCGGTAATGCGCGCCGCAATCTTGACCAGAATCAGGCGATTATCGACAAAAGCCTGGAGTAGCGGTGAATCGCACCTGCTTGTGGATACTTGTTCCGTCATGGAAATCACCTTGCTGCAAAAGGGTTAGTAGGACGACAGAGATTTCAGATTCGTCTTACACATCGAGCGACAAATTATGTTGAATGATAATGATTGTCAATTGAGAAAGAGAATTAATGATCCCCTTTGGTGCAGAGTGCGAACTGCGGCTCGTTGTCGCATCGGATGAAGGTGTTCCAGAGCAGAGTGCGGACTAATTATTTCAGGATGTCATCCGTTCTCATTGGAGAAAGGTTCCGGGCGGAAAAAGCCCTCGCAGGAGTCTCCCGATGCCCCGAATTGAGGGCAGGGGCCTTTATTTTTCAAAGGTTTATGTAACGGTCGCGGCCCTGATCCGCGGCTCTACGTGCAAGCACAATCCGCGCAGGAAACCCCATGATGGACGCGTTCGAACTCCCCAGCACTCTGGCTCAAGCCCTCCAACGCCGGGCGGCGCAGACCCCCGATCAAGTGGCCTTGCGCTTTCTTGCCGAAGAGCAGGATCAGAGCGTGGTCCTCAGTTATCGCGACCTGGATCGGCGTGCCCGGACCATCGCCGCGGCGCTGCAAGCCAATGCCGGATTGGGCGATCGCGCGGTGCTGCTGTTCCCCAGCGGCCCGGACTATGTCGCGGCGTTTTTCGCCTGCCTGTACGCCGGGGTCATCGCGGTGCCGGCCTATCCGCCGGAGTCGAGCCGCCGCCATCACCAGGAGCGCTTGATTTCGATCATCGCCGACGCCGAGCCGCGGCTGCTGCTGACCAGCAGCGGATTGCGCGATTCCCTGGCGCAGATGGATGAACTGCAAGGCGCCAGCGCGCCGCAACTGCTGTGCGTGGACACCCTGGAGGCGAGCCTGGCCGAACGCTGGACCGCCACCGAGCTGCAAGCCGACGATATCGCCTTCCTGCAATACACCTCCGGTTCCACTGCCTTGCCCAAAGGCGTGCAAGTCAGCCACGGCAACCTGGTGGCCAACGAACTGCTTATCCGTCGCGGCTTCGGCATCGACCTCAACCCTGACGACGTGATTGTCAGCTGGCTGCCGCTGTACCACGACATGGGCCTGATCGGCGGCCTGCTGCAACCGATCTTCAGCGGCGTGCCCTGTGTCTTGATGTCGCCGGCCTACTTCCTCGGCCGGCCGTTGCGCTGGCTGGAAGCGATCAGCGAATACGGCGGCACCATCAGCGGCGGCCCGGACTTCGCCTACCGCCTGTGCAGCGAGCGGGTCAGCGAATCGGCCCTGGAACGCCTTGACCTGAGCCGCTGGCGCGTGGCCTATTCCGGGTCCGAGCCGATCCGCCTGGATACCCTGGAGCGCTTCGCCGAGAAGTTCGCCGCCAGCGGTTTCACCCCGAATCATTTCTTCGCCTCTTATGGCCTGGCCGAAGCCACCCTGTTCGTCGCCGGCGGCACCCGCGGCCAGGGCATCCCGGCCCTGCGCCTGGACGAGCAGGCCCTGGCGCAGAACCGCGCCGAGCCGGGCAGCGGCCAAGCGATGATGAGCTGCGGCACCAGCCAGCCGGAACACGCGGTGCTGATCGTCGAGCCGAACACCCTGGTCGAGCTGGAAGAGAACCGGGTCGGCGAAGTCTGGGCCGCCGGCCCGAGCATCGCCCATGGCTATTGGCGCAACCCCGAAGCCACGGCCAAGACTTTCGTCGAGCACGCCGGCCGGACCTGGCTGCGCACCGGCGACCTAGGCTTTATGCGGGGCGGCGAGCTGTTTATCACCGGCCGCCTGAAAGACATGCTGATCGTGCGCGGGCACAACCTGTATCCACAGGACATCGAGCAGACCATCGAGCGCGAGGTCGAGGTGGTGCGCAAGGGCCGGGTCGCGGCATTTGCCGTGACCGGGCAGGGCCAGGACGGCATCGGCATCGCTGCGGAAATCAGCCGCAGCGTGCAGAAGATCCTCACCCCGGACGCGCTGATCAAACTGATCCGCCAGACCGTGGCCGAGGCTTACCAGGAAGCGCCGAGCGTGGTGGTTTTGCTCAACCCCGGCGCGTTGCCGAAGACGTCCAGCGGCAAGCTGCAACGTTCGGCCTGCCGCAATCGCCTGGCCGACGGCAGCCTCGATAGCTATGCCGTCTTCCCGGATCGCCAGGCCGCGAGCAGCGAGACCAGCGCTGAAGCCACCGGCGAGCTGCAAGGCCTGATCGGCCGCATCTGGCGCGAGCAGCTACAGGTCGAGCAGGTGGCGAGCGACGACCACTTCTTCCTGCTGGGCGGCAACTCCATCGCCGCGACCCAGGTGGTCGCGCGGCTGCGGGAAGAGCTGGGCCTGGAGCTGAACCTGCGCCTGCTGTTCGAGGCGCCGACCCTCGGCGCCTTCGCCGCCCAGGTCGCGCAACTGCAACAGGACGGCGGCCTGGCCCAAGGCGCCATCAATGCCTTGTCGCGCAGCGAAGCCTTGCCCCAGTCCCTGGCGCAGAACCGCCTGTGGATCACCTGGCAGCTCGACCCGCAGAGCAGCGCCTACAACATTCCCGGCGGCCTGCGCCTGCGCGGCGAGCTGGACGAAGACGCCCTGCGCGCCAGCTTCCAGCAACTGATCGAGCGCCACGAATCCCTACGCACGCGCTTTTTCGAGCGCGACGGCCAGGCGTTGCAACAGGTGCTGCCGGCCGGCGAGTTCAACCTGCAAGTGATCGACCTCAGCGACCTGCCGCTGGCCGAGCGCGAAGCGCGGGCGCAACAGATCCGTGAGGACGAAGCGCGCACCCAGTTCGACCTGGAAAAGGGCCCGCTGCTGTGGGTAACCCTGGTGCGCCTGGACGACGAAGAACACCAACTGCTGGTGACCCTGCACCACATCATCGCCGACGGCTGGTCGCTGAATGTGCTGATCGACGAATTCTCGCGCCTGTATGCCGCCGCGTCCCAAGGCCAGGCGGCGAACCTCGCGCCATTGCCGCTGCAATACGCCGACTACGGCAGATGGCAACGCCAGTGGCTGGCCCAGGGTGAAGGCGAGCGGCAACTGGCTTACTGGAAAAACCAGCTGGGCGAGGAGCATCCGAGCCTGAGCCTGGCCACCGATCGCCCGCGTTCGGCGCAGCAGCAACACAGCGCCGCGCGCCACAGCCTGCGCCTGGGGGCGAGCCTCAGCGAAGCCGTGCGCCAGACCGCCCAGGCCCATGAATCGACGCCGTTCATGCTGTTGCTCGCGGCCTTCCAGAGCCTGCTGCACCGCTACAGCGGCCAGCGCGATATCCGCATCGGCGTGCCCAACGCCAACCGTCCGCGCCTGGAAACCCAGGGCCTGATCGGCTTCTTTATCAACACCCTGGTGCTGCGCGCCGAGGTGGACGGCCGCCAGCCGTTTGTCGAACTGTTGGCCCAGACCCGGCAGGCCGCGCTAGAGGCCCAGGCCCACCAGGACCTGCCGTTCGAGCAACTGCTCGAAGCCTTCCCCCAGGCCCGCGAGCAGGGCCTGTTCCAGGTCATGTTCAACCACCAGCAACGCGACCTCAGCGCCCTGCGCCGTCTGCCCGGGCTGCTGGCCGAAGAGCTGCCGTGGCACAGCCGCGAAGCCAAGTTCGACCTGCAACTGCACAGCGAGGAAGACCGCAACGGCCGCCTGAGCCTGTCGTTCGACTACGCCAGCGAGCTGTTCGAGGCCGCCACCATCGAGCGCCTGGCCGAGCATTTCGTCAGCCTGCTGCGCGAAGCCTGCGAGCGCCCGCAGAGCGCCATTGCCGACCTGCCGTTGCTTAACCCGTGCGAACAGGCGCAATTGCAACAGTGGAGCGAAGCGCCTTGCCCGGCGGCCAGCCAATGGCTGCCGGAACTGCTCGAGGCGCAACTGCAACAGACCCCGCAGCGCACCGCGCTGGCGTGGGAGGGCGGCGAGCTGAGTTTCGCCGAGCTGCACACCCAGGCCAACCGCCTGGCCCATTACCTGCGCGACAAGGGCGTCGGCCCGGACGTGTGCGTGGCCATCGCCGCCGAGCGTTCGCCGCAGCTGTTGATCGGCCTGCTGGCCATCGTCAAGGCCGGCGGCGCCTACGTGCCGCTGGACCCGGACTACCCGGCCGAGCGCCTGGCCTACATGCTGACCGACAGCGGGGTCGAGTTGCTGCTGACCCAGACCGCGCTGCTGGAACGCCTGCCCCAGGCCGAGGGCGTCAGCGCCATCGCCATGGACGGCCTCAAGCTCGACAACTGGCCGAGCCACGCGCCGGGCCTGCACCTGCACGGCGACAACCTGGCCTATGTGATCTACACCTCGGGCTCCACCGGCCAGCCCAAGGGCGTGGGCAACACCCACGCGGCCCTGAGCGAACGCTTGCAGTGGATGCAGAACGCTTACCGCCTGGACGCCAGCGACGTGCTGATGCAAAAGGCCCCGATCAGCTTCGACGTCTCGGTGTGGGAGTGCTTCTGGCCGCTGATCACCGGTTGCCGCCTGGTACTGGCCGCGCCGGGCGAGCACCGCGACCCGCACCGCATCGCCCAACTGGTGCAGCACTACGGCGTGACCACGCTGCACTTCGTGCCGCCGCTGTTGCAGCTGTTCGTCGACGAGCCGCTGGCCGGCCAATGCCACAGCCTGCGCCGGGTGTTCTCCGGCGGCGAAGCCTTGCCCGCCGAATTGCGCGACCGCCTGCTGGAGCAACTGCCCAACGCCGAACTGCATAACCGCTACGGCCCGACCGAAACCGCGATCAACGTCACCCACTGGCACTGCCGGACCCGCGACGGCGAGCGTTCGCCCATCGGCCGGCCGCTGGGCAACGTGGTTTGCCGGGTGCTGGACGCCGACCTCAACCCGGTGCCGGCGGGGGTGCCGGGCGAGCTGTGCATTGCCGGGATCGGCCTGGCCCGCGGCTACCTCGGGCGTCCGGGGCTGAGCGCCGAGCGGTTTGTCGTCGACCCGCTGAGCACTGAAGGCGCGCGCCTGTACCGCACCGGCGACCGCGTGCGCTGGGCCGCCGACGGCGCCCTGGAATACCTCGGGCGCCTCGACCAGCAGGTCAAGCTGCGCGGCTTTCGCGTCGAGCCCCAGGAAATCGAAGCGCGCCTGCTGGCCCAGGACGGCGTGGCCCAGGCAGCGGTGCTGGTGCGCGAGACCGCGGCCGGCGCGCAGCTGATCGGCTACTACACGGCCCTGGCTGCCGAGGAAGAAGAGGACGAACAGAGCGCACGCCTGAAAGCCGCCCTGGCCGCCGAACTGCCGGAATACATGGTGCCGGCGCAACTGCTGCGCCTGGACGCCATGCCCCTGAGCCCGAGCGGCAAGCTCGACCGCCGCGCCTTGCCCGAGCCGCAATGGCAGGTGCGCGAACATGTCGAGCCGGTCACCGAGCTGCAACAGCGGATCGCTGCAATCTGGCGCGAGGTGCTGGGCCAGCAGCGCGTTGGTTTGCGCGACGATTTCTTTGCCCTGGGCGGCCACTCGCTGCTGGCCACCCAGATCATTTCCCGCACCCGCCAGGCCTGCGACGTCGAGTTGCCGCTGCGGGTGCTGTTCGAGGCCAGCGAGCTGGGCGACTTCGCCGAGCAGGTGCGACTGATCCAGGCCTCCGGCCAGCGCAACCAGCAACTGCCGATCGCCAAGGTCGACCGTAGCCAACCGGTGCCGTTGTCCTATTCCCAGCAGCGCATGTGGTTCCTCTGGCAGATGGAGCCGGACAGCCCGGCCTATAACGTCGGCGGCATGGCGCGTTTTACCGGCGTGCTGGATGTCGGGCGTTTCGAAGCGGCGCTGCAAGCGCTGATCCTGCGCCACGAAACCCTGCGAACCACCTTCCCGAGCGTCGACGGCGTGGCCCAGCAACGGGTGCACGCAGAAACCGGCGTACGCATGGCCTGGAAGGACTTCTCCTCCCTGGACGCGGCGGCCCGCGAACAGCGCCTGCAACAACTGGCCGACAGCGAAGCGCACCAGCCGTTCGACCTGGAGGCCGGCCCGCTGCTGCGCGCCTGCCTGGTCAAGGCCGGCGAGCAAGAGCACTACTTCGTCCTGACCCTGCACCACATCGTCACCGAAGGCTGGGCGATGGACATTTTCGCCCGCGAATTGAGCGCCTTGTACGAAGCCTTTATCGACGACCGCGACTCGCCGCTGGAGCCGCTGCCGGTGCAGTACCTGGACTACAGCGTCTGGCAACGCCAGTGGCTGGAATCCGGCGAGCGCCAGCGCCAGCTGGACTACTGGACCGCGCAACTGGGCCGCGAACATCCGCTGCTGGAACTGCCGAGCGACCGTCCGCGGCCGCCGGTGCAAAGCCACCAGGGCGAGCTGTACCGCTTCGATCTGAGCGACGAGCTGGCGGCCCGGGTGCGCCGCTTCAACGCCGACAACGGCCTGACCCTGTTCATGACCATGACCGCCACCCTGGCGGCGCTGCTCTACCGCTACAGCGGCCAGACCGACCTGCGCATCGGCGCGCCGGTGGCCAACCGCATCCGCCCGGAAAGCGAAGGGCTGATCGGCGCCTTCCTCAATACCCAGGTGCTGCGTTGCCGGCTCGATGGGCAAATGAGCGTCGGTGAACTGTTCGAGCAGGTGCGCCATACCGTGATCGAAGGCCAGTCCCACCAGGACCTGCCGTTCGACCATCTGGTGGAAGCCCTGCAACCGCCGCGCAGCGCCGCCTACAACCCGCTGTTCCAGGTGATGTGCAACGTGCAGCGCTGGGAGTTCCAGCAGAGCCGCAGCCTCGCTGGCATGACCGTGGAATACCTGGCCAACGATGCGCGGGCCACCAAGTTCGACCTCAACCTGGAAGTCACCGACCTCGACCATCGCCTGGGTTGCTGCCTGACCTACAGCACCGACCTGTTCGACGAACCTCGGATCGCCCGCATGGCGGCGCACTGGCGCAACCTGCTGGAAGCGCTGATCGCCGACCCGAGCCAACCCCTCTGCGAATTGCCGCTGCTCGACCGTGCCGAGCAACGGCAACTGCTCGGCAGCCTGGGCGTCGAGCCCGGCGAGCATCGCCTGGACCAGTGCATCCATCACCTGTTCAGCGAACAGGCGCTGATTCGCCAGGACGCGCCGGCCCTGACCTTCGCCGGGCAGACCCTGAGCTACAGCGAACTCGACAGCCGCGCCAACCGCCTGGCCTGGATGCTCCGCGAGCGCGGCGTCGGCCCGCAGGTGCGGGTCGGCCTGGCCCTGGAGCGTTCGCTGGAGATGGTCGTCGGCTTGCTGGCGATCCTCAAGGCCGGCGGCGCCTATGTGCCGCTGGACCCGGAATACCCGCTGGACCGCCTGCATTACATGATCGAAGACAGCGGCATCGGCCTGCTGCTCAGCGACGCGGCGATGTTCGACGCCCTGGGCGAGTTGCCGGCGAACGTGGCGCGCTGGTGCCTGGAAGAAGACGGTGGGCAACTGGCCGACTACCCGGCCGGTGAGTTGCCGTTTATCAGCCTGCCGCAACATCAGGCGTACCTGATCTACACCTCCGGCTCCACCGGCAAGCCCAAGGGCGTGGTGGTGTCCCACGGCGAGATCGCCATGCATTGCCGCGCGGTGATCGAACGGTTCGGCATGCGTGCGGACGACTGCGAGCTGCACTTCTATTCCATCAACTTCGACGCCGCCACCGAGCGCCTGCTGGTGCCGCTGCTCAGCGGCGCCCAGGTGGTGCTGCGCGCCCAGGGGCAGTGGGATGCCGAAGAGATTTGCCAGCTGATCCGCGACCATCGCATCAACATCCTCGGTTTCACCCCGAGCTACGGCAGCCAGCTGGCGCAGTGGCTGGCGACCCAAGGCGAGACCCTGCCGGTGCGCATGTGCATCACCGGCGGCGAAGCCCTGACCGGCGAGCACCTGAGCCGGATTCGCGCGGCGTTCAAGCCGAGCCTGTTCTTCAACGCCTACGGCCCCACCGAAACCGTGGTCATGCCGTTGGCCAGCCTGGCGCCGCAGCAACTGGAAGAGGGCGCCGGCAGTGTGCCGATCGGCACCGTGATCGGTGACCGCGTGGCCTATATCCTCGACGCCGACCTGGCCCTGCTGCCGCAAGGCGCCACCGGCGAGCTGTATGTCGGCGGGGCCGGCCTGGCCCAGGGTTACCACCAGCGTCCGGGCATGAGCGCCGAACGTTTCGTCGCCGACCCGTTCGCCGCCAACGGCGGGCGCCTGTATCGCACCGGCGACCTGGTGCGCCAGTGCGCCGACGGCCAGGTGGAATACATCGGCCGGGTCGACCATCAGGTGAAGATCCGCGGCTTCCGCATCGAGCTGGGGGAAATCGAAAACTGCCTGCTGGAGCACGAGTCCGTACGCGAAGCGGTGGTTTTGGCCCTGGACATGCCGGGCGGCAAGCAGTTGGCCGGCTATCTGGTCACCGACATCGCCGAGCAAGGCGACGAGGCCCAGGCGGCGCTGCGCGATGCGCTCAAGGCGCAGCTGAAAATCCACCTGCCGGACTACATGGTGCCGACGCACCTGATCCTGCTGACGAGCATGCCGCTGACCGCCAACGGCAAGCTCGACCGCCGGGCGCTGCCAGCGCCGGACCTGGAGCTCAACCGCCAGCAGTACGTGGCGCCGAGCAACGAACTGGAACAAACCCTGGCCCAGGTCTGGTGCGCCGTGCTGAACCTGCCACAGGTCGGCCTGCACGATAACTTCTTCGAACTGGGCGGCGACTCGATCCTGTCGATCCAGGTGGTCAGCCGCGCCCGTCAATTGGGCATTCATTTCAGCCCGCGCGACCTGTTCCAGCACCAGACCGTGCAGACCCTGGCCGCGGTGGCCAGCCGCAGCGAGCAGATCGTCGCCGAGCAAGGCTTGCTCAGCGGCGAGTCGGGCCTGACGCCGATCCAGCACTGGTTCTTCGCCAGCCCGATCCCGGAGCGCGAGCACTGGAACCAGGCGCTGCTGCTGGCGCCGACCCAGGCGCTCGATGCGCAGCTGCTGGAACAGGCGCTGCAAGCGGTGCTGGTCCAGCACGACGCCCTGCGCCTGCGCTTCACCGAGGTTGCCGGGCAATGGCGCGCCGAGCACCAGCCGCTGTCCGAGGCGCCGCTGCTGGTGCCGCTGCGCGTGGATTCGCTGGAGCAATGCACGGCGCTGTTCGCCGAAGCCCAGCGTAGCCTGGACCTGGCCAACGGACCGTTGTTGCGCGCGTTGCTGGTGGACGTTGCGGATGGCCAGCAACGCCTGTTCATCGCCATCCACCACCTGGTGGTCGACGGCGTGTCCTGGCGGGTGCTGCTGGAAGATGTGCAAAACGTCTATCGCCAGCTTGAAGTTCAGCAAGCGCCGCGCCTGCCGGCGAAAACCAGCGCCTTGCGCGATTGGGCGGCACGCCTGCAGGCCTATGCCGGCAGCGAGTCGCTGCGCGAAGAGTTGAGCTGGTGGCAGGACCAACTGGCCGGGCCGTCGAGCGCGTTGCCGGTGCAGCGCGCCGACGGCGGGTTGCAGAACCGGCATGCGCGCACGGTCAGCGTGACGCTGGATGCCGAGCGTACCCGGCAACTGCTGCAACAGGCGCCGAGCGCTTACCGCACCCAGGTCAACGACCTGTTGCTGACCGCCCTGGCTCGCGTGCTGTGCCGCTGGACCGGCGAGGCGTCGGCGCTGATCCAGCTGGAAGGCCACGGCCGCGAAACCCTGTTCGACGACATCGACCTGACCCGCACCGTCGGCTGGTTCACCAGCGCTTACCCGCTGCGCCTGACCCCGCTGGATATCGAAGAAGCGGCCGGGCAGGGCGCCTCGATCAAGGCAATCAAGGAACAACTGCGGGCCGTGCCGCACAAGGGCCTGGGCTACGGCGTGCTGCGCTACCTGGCCGACGACCTGGGCCGGCAGACCCTGGCCGCCTTGCCGGACGCGCCGGTGACCTTCAACTACCTGGGCCAGTTCGACCAGAGCTTTGCCAGCGACGCGCTGTTCCGGCCGCTGGACGAGCCGGTGGGCGCCGCCCATTCGCCGCAGGCGCCGCTGCCCAATGAGTTGAGCATCGACAGCCAGGTCTACGCCGGCGAGCTGGTATTGCGCTGGACCTTCAGTGGCGAACGCTTCGATGTGCAGACCATCGACGAGCTGGCCCAGGCCTACCTCGGCGAGCTGCAGAGCCTGGTCGCCCATTGCCTGCAGGACGATGCCGGCGGCCTGACGCCGTCCGACTTCCCCCTGGCCCATCTGACCCAGGCCCAACTGGATGCGTTGCCGGTCCCGGCCAGCGCCATCGAGGACGTCTACCCGCTGACGCCGATGCAGGAGGGCATGCTGCTGCACACCCTGCTGGAACCGGGCACCGGCCTGTACTACATGCAGGACCGCTACCGTATCAACAGCGAGCTGGACCCCGAGCGTTTCGCCCAGGCCTGGCAAGCGGTGGTCGCCCGTCACGAAGCCCTGCGCGCGTCCTTCTGCTGGAACGTCGGCGAAGACATGCTGCAAGTTATCCACAAGCCGGGCAGTACGCCGATCGAGTTCCTCGACTGGAGCCAGGTGGCCGACGCCGAGCAGGAGCCGAAACTGCAAGCGCTGCTGAAAAGCGAACGCGAGGCCGGTTTCGATCTGCTCGAGCAGGCGCCGTTCCACCTGCGGTTGATCCGCGTCGGTGCTGCGCGCTACTGGTTCATGATGAGCAACCACCACATCCTGATCGATGCCTGGTGCCGTTCGCTGCTGATGAACGACTTCTTCGAGATCTACACCGCCCTGGGCGAAGGCCGCGAAGCCCAGCTCAGCGTGCCGCCGCGCTACCGCGACTACATCGGCTGGTTGCAACGCCAGAGCCTGGCCGAGGCGCGCCAGTGGTGGCAAGACAACCTGCGGGGCTTCGAGCGTACGACGCCGATTCCGAGCGACCGGCCGTTCCTGCGCGAACACGCCGGCGACAGCGGCGGCATGGTGGTCGGCGACTGCTACACCCGCCTCGATGCCCGCGACGGCGCGCAACTGCGCGAGTTGGCGCAGCAGCATCAACTGACCATCAACACCTTCGCCCAGGCGGCTTGGGCCCTGGTATTGCGCCGCCTGAGCGGCGACCGCGACGTGCTGTTCGGCGTCACCGTGGCCGGGCGTCCGGTGGAAATGCCGGAGATGCAGCGCACCGTCGGCCTGTTCATCAACAGCATCGCGCTGCGGGTGAAACTGCCGGAAGACGGCCAGCCTTGCAGCGTGCGCCAGTGGCTCAACGGCTTGCTGGACAGCAACATGCAACTGCGCGAGTACGAGTACCTGCCACTGGTGGCGATCCAGGAAAACAGCGAACTGCCCAAGGGCCAACCGCTGTTCGACAGCCTGTTCGTGTTCGAGAACGCGCCGGTGGAAGTCTCGGTGCTGGACCGGGCGCAAAGCCTGAACGCCACCTCGGATTCCGGCCGTACCCACACCAACTTCCCGCTGACAGCGGTGTGCTACCCGGGGGACGACCTGGGGCTGCACCTGTCCTACGACCAGCGTTACTTCGAGCGCGAGACCATCGAGCGCATGCTCGGCGAGTTCAAGCGCCTGTTGCTGGCACTGGCCCAGGGCTTCCATGGTGACATGGCCGACCTGCCGTTGCTGGGCGACGAGGAGCAGGACTTCCTGCTGGCCGGCTGCAACCAGAGCGAGCATGAGTACCCGCTGGAACGCAGCTACGCCGAGCTGTTCGAGGCACAGGTGGCGGCGCACCCGCAACGCATCGCCGCCAGTTGCCTGGACCTGCAATACAGCTACGCCGAACTCAACCAGCGCGGCAACCGCCTGGGCCATGCGCTGATCGCCAACGGCGTGGGCCTGGACCAGCCGGTGGCGCTGCTGGCCGAGCGCAGCCTGGACCTGCTGGGCATGATCGTCGGCAGCTTCAAGGCCGGCGCCGGTTACCTGCCGCTGGACCCGGGCCTGCCGAGCCAGCGCCTGGGCAGCATCATCGCCTTGAGCCGCACGCCGTTGCTGGTGTGCACCCAGGCCAGCCGCGAACAGGCGCAAGCGCTGCTCGACGAGTTCGCCTGCGCCAACCGACCGCGCCTGCTGGTCTGGGAAGACGTCCAGGCGGCCGGGCATTCGCAAGACAACCCGGGCATTTACAGCGGCCCGGATAACCTCGCCTATGTGATCTACACCTCGGGTTCCACCGGCTTGCCCAAAGGCGTGATGGTCGAGCAGCGCGGCATGCTCAACAACCAGCTGAGCAAAGTGCCGTACCTGCAATTGAGCGAGGCCGACGTGATCGCCCAGACCGCCTCGCAGAGCTTCGACATTTCGGTCTGGCAGTTCCTCGCCGCGCCGCTGTTCGGCGCGCGGGTGGACATCGTGCCGAACACCATCGCCCACGACCCGCAAGGTTTGCTGGACCATGTGCAGGCACAGGGCATCACGGTGCTGGAAAGCGTGCCGTCGCTGATCCAGGGCATGCTTGCCCAGGACGCTGTCAGCCTCGACGGCCTGCGCTGGATGCTGCCGACCGGCGAGGCAATGCCGCCGGAGCTGGCGCACCAGTGGCTGTTGCGTTATCCACAGATCGGCCTGGTCAACGCCTACGGTCCGGCCGAGTGCTCGGACGACGTGGCCTTCTACCGCGTCGACCTAGCCTCGACCCGCGGCAGTTACCTGCCGATCGGCACGCCGACCGACAACAACCGCCTGTACCTGCTGGATGGCGCGCTGGAGTTGGTGCCGCTGGGCGCGGTGGGCGAGCTGTGCGTCGCCGGCACCGGGGTCGGTCGCGGTTATGTCAGCGACCCGCTGCGCACTGCGCCGGTATTCGTGCCCAACCCGTTCGGCGCGCCGGGCGAACGCCTGTACCGCACCGGCGACCTGGCCCGGCGCCGGGCCGACGGTGTGCTGGAGTACGTTGGCCGCGTCGACCATCAGGTGAAGATCCGCGGTTACCGCATCGAACTGGGGGAAATCGAAGCGCGCCTGCACGAGCAGCCGGAAGTCCGCGACGGGGCGGTGGGCGTGCAGGAAGGGGTCAACGGCAAGCATCTGGTCGGTTATCTGGTGGCCAGCGATTCGGCCCTGAACCCGAGCGAACGCCTGGAGCGCATCAAGCAACGCCTGCGCGCCGAGTTGCCGGAATACATGGTGCCGCTGCACTGGCTATGGCTGGAGCGCCTGCCGCTCAACGCCAATGGCAAGCTCGACCGCAAGGCCTTGCCGGCCCTGGAGATCGGCCAGTTGCAGAGCGAGGATTACCTGGCGCCGCGCAGCGAGCTGGAGCAGACCCTGGCCGACATCTGGGCCGAGGTGCTCAAGGTCGAACGGGTTGGCGTGCGCGACAACTTCTTCGAGCTGGGCGGGCATTCGCTGCTGGCCACGCAGATCGCCTCGCGGGTGCAGAAAACCCTGCAACGCAACGTGCCGCTGCGGGCGATGTTCGAGTGCAGCACGGTGGAGGAGTTGGCGCACTACATCGATGGGCTCGCGGGCAGTGAAATCAATGAGGAGAAGGTCGATCGGCTGAGCGACTTGATGGCGGAGTTGGAGGGGTTGTAACCGGCGTTGTCAGGCCTGGTCCTATCGCGAGCAAGCTCGCTCCTACAAGGACGGTGCAGTCCTCTGTAGGAGCGAGCTTGCTCGCGAAAAAATCTCCCGGCTGGAGCCGCCCTTAGGACTCGTCCGATTGACGGCTCCTTTTCACCGGCACAGGCTAGCGGAGATTTTTTCCAAGCCCTCAAGGAGACAGTTGATGCCCTTCGCGACCATTGATGGACAACCCCTTCACTACCTCGACCAAGGCAGCGGCCCGGCGGTATTGCTCGCCGGCAGCTACCTCTGGGACCTGAATATGTGGGCGCCGCAGATCGAGGCGCTGTCCAGGCATTACCGGGTGATCGCCCTCGACCTCTGGGGCCACGGCCAATCGGGCGCGTTGCCGCAAGGCACCGCTTCGCTGGACGACGTGGCGCGCCAGGTGCTGGCGCTGCTGGATCACCTGGCGATCGAACGCATTACCCTGGTCGGCCTGTCGGTCGGCGGCATGTGGGGCGCACGGCTGGCCCTGGCGGCACCGCAGCGCATCAACGGCCTGGTGTTGATGGACACCTACCTCGGCGCCGAACCGGAGCCGACCCGCCAGTATTACTTCTCGTTGTTCCAGCAGATCGAAGAGGCGGGCACCATCCCGGCGCCGCTGCTGGACATTGTGGTGCCGATTTTCTTCCGCCCCGGCATCGACCCGCAGTCGGCGCTGTACCAGGACTTCCGCGCCGTCCTCGCCGCGCTGCCGAGCGAACGCCTGCGCGAAAGCGTGGTGCCCATGGGCCGCATCACCTTCAGCCGCGAGGACATCCTGGCGCGCCTGAACCAACTGGACCCGGCCAGCACCTTGCTGCTGTGCGGCGACCAGGACAAACCGCGCCCGCCTGCGGAAACCCAGGAAATGGCCGAACTGATCGGCTGTCCTTATCAGCTGGTGCCCGACGCGGGGCATATCTCCAACCTGGAAAACCCGGCATTCGTCACTGAGGCGTTGTTGAAGTTCTTGGCGCAGCGGCATTCCTGCTAAGGATGCGGCGCCTGGGCTGACGTCATCGCGAGCAATCGAGCGTCGACCGGCTGCTCCTACAGGGATCGCATTCTTTTGATCTACCGCGTTCTTCTGTAGGAGCGAGCTTGCTCGCGATGCGATCCCCCGGAACACCAACGACCTACGTAACTCCGCGAACCCTGTAGCCGCTGCCGAAGGCTGCGCACGACTGCGCAGCAGTCGCCAAACCAGCCAACGCGGTGTGTCAGGTACAACACGGTGGTCCGGTTTACGGCCGCTTCGCGCCCGAACGCAGCCTTCGGCAGCGGCTACAGGGGGCCAATTCGCTTTCTTTTGTAAGGTACTTCCGAGAAGCCGTTTGCGGCTTGAAGGTGGTTGTCCTGACATACTAGTCTGCGTGGGTCATCGCCAAATCGATGGCCGGAAGTGCAAGTCCGAAAAACATGCCGGGAACGTACGAAGACCCAGAAGTAATCGCTGGGTGTTCATATCCACTGTGTTGAGGACTGCACCCATGAAAAAGCCAATTCCTGTGTATCGCTACCCTGAACTGAAAACCGCCAATCAGACCTTGCGTCAGTCTCTGGCCAGTTCGCCTGCCGAATCATTCGATGCTCTTCCTGCAACCGCGGCAGGGCCGGTCAGTCCGGATTCTCTTTTCAGCGTCCGCGAAGGCATCAGCGCCGAAGAAGCCCTGGTGCATGTCTCGCTCTTGCTCAAATGCGCCGAAGAGGTCAGCGACGAGATCACCGAGCGCGGCAGCGGCCTGGAGCGTGGGTTGATCTGGTCGATGGTGCATTCCGTGGAGATGGCCAGGGCGGTGGTGGATGCGTTGTTGGATGGGCGTGGGGGGCGTTGATTTGCGGGGCACTTGAGGGCCTCATCGCGGGCAAGCCTCGCTCCTACAGAAGACGTGTTGTTTTTCTGTAGGAGCGAGCTTGCTCGCGATGGCGGCGTGATGAGCGCCGCCGGATTCAAGGCTTACTTGGGCCCGAGAATCTTCACCAGCTTGTCCGGCGCGGGCGCGCCTTGTTGCTGCTGCAGCTCGCCCTTGTCGTCCATGTAGAAGATCGCCGGGGTGGCGGACAGCTCCAGTTCGTCCATCAGCGCCATGTTGGCGTCGAGCTTGGCCTGGACCTCGGCGGGGATTTTCGCCAGCGGTTTGAGCGAACTGCCCTTGCCGGCTTTTTCGTGGTCTTGCAGGGCTTGTTGCGGGTCCTTGGCGGCCAGCAGGGCGGCGGATTTGCCCGGGCTGTCTTCGCGGATGATGCCGACCATGATGTGCCGCAACTGCACCTTGCCGGCCTTCACCCAGGGCCGCGCCTGTTCCCAGAACATGTTGCAGTACGGGCAGTTGGGGTCGCTGAACAGGTAGACCACGCGCGGCGCGTCGGCCTTGCCGTCGGCGATCCAATTGCTCTTTTCCATCTTCGCCCAGACTTCCTTGGCCATCGGCGCGTAGACCAGCTTTTGCAGCGGTTCGGCGCTCAGGTCCTTGCCGTCGGCGTCGTACAGGTTGCCCAGCAGCACATGCTTGCCGTCCGGGGTCAGGTACAGGGCCATGCCGCGGTTCTGGTACTGCGCGGCGTAGCCCTTGAGGCCGTCCGGGGCATCGAAGCTGCCGATGATCTTGGCGCCCTTGGCTTCGATCTTCTTGATCGCGGCGGGCAGTTCTTCGGCGTGCAGCAGCGGTGCCTGGAGCAGGGCTGCGCCCAGGGACAGGCTCAGCAGGTGGCGGATGAAGGGCATGGCAGTTTCCTTGCGGGGGCGGCCGGCGTGGCCGAGGTCGAATGCGGTGGCTCGAAATGTTCCAGGGCGCGGGCCAGGCTGGCCTCGGACAACTCGCCGAGGTGGCTGCCGAGCATGCGCCCGTCGGCGCTGTAGAACAGCGTGGTTGGCAGCGCCATGGAGCCCACGGCCTGGCCCAGGCGGCCGCTGGCGTCGAACAGCACGTTGTTCAGGGTCAGGTCCTGGGTGGCGAGGAAGGTCGTGACGCTCTGCATGCTTTCGGCCTGGTTGACGAACAGGAAGGTCAGGTCCGGGCGTTGCTGCTGGGCTTTTTCCAGCACCGGCATTTCCCGGCGGCAGGGCGGGCACCAGGTGGCCCAGAGGTTGATCACCAGGGGTTTGCCCTGGTAGCTGGCCAGTTGCACGGTGGCGCCGTCGGCGTTGCGCAGGGCGATATCCGGCAGCCGCGTGCCTTGCTCGAAAATGCTCAGGGACAGGCTGGTCAGCAACCAGAACGCCAGGCCGGTGCCGACCCCGGCGCCCAGCGGCTTGCGCAGCCCCGGGCGGCGCCAACCCCAGGCGAGGGCGGCCAGCAGCAGGACGATCGCCCCCGGCCAGGCGAGGAAACCGCCGTCGCGCAGGTCGACGATCTGCCACAGGTCGTGGCGGTAATGCTTCCAGTAGGCGACCACGAAACCGATGCGCGCGGCCAGCATGCCCAGCAGGAACAGGCCGAACAGCACCGACTCCGGGTTCTCGCCGCCGCGCTTGGCCACCCGCCAGCCGACAAAGGTAGCCAGCGCCAGGGCACTGATCAGCAGCAGGTGGTTGAGCGCGATGGCAAAGGTGCCGATGGTAAAGGTCAGCATCAACGGGCTTCTCGGGTGGCGGTCCAGCGTTGCAGGAAGCCCGCGGCGTCTACCTCGCCGGTAATCCGCTGGCTGCGTCGTTCTTCGCCCTCGGGGCCGATCCATAGCAGGCTCGGCGGCCCCGGCACTTTATAGCGGCCAAGCAGTTCGCGGCTGGCGGCGTTGTCGGCGGTCACGTCCAGGCGCAGCAGGCGCACGTCTTTCAGGGCCTCGAGGACCTGGGCCTGGCCGAACACCTGCTTTTCCATGATCTTGCACGACACACACCAGTCGGCGTAGTAGTCCAGCAGCACCCACTGGCCCTGGGCCTTGGCGGCGTCGAGGGCGTCCTGCAGGGCGGCCGGGTCCTTGACGGTGGTGAAGGCGTCGTGGGCGCTCACTGTCGCCACACTAGTGCCGCCGGTGTAGACCTTCAGCGGTCGCCACAGGTCGTCGCTCCCACCGGCGGCGCCCACCAGCAGCAGGCCGCCCCACAGGCCGAACACCACTGCGCCGGCGCCGAACAGGTGGCCGGCGCGCCCGGCGGCGCGCATCTGCTGCCAGGCGGTGTAGGCCAGGAGCAGTGCCAGCACGCCCCACAGGCCGATCCACAGCGACTCGTCAAGCACCGGGCGCAACAGCACGATGGCGGTGCCGAGGAACAGGAAGCCGAATACGCCCTTGAGCAGGTTCATCCACGGTCCCGGCTTGGGCAGGAAACGGTTGCCCACGGTCACCAGCAGCAACAGCGGCAGGCCGATGCCCAGGCCCATGACGAACAGGATCAAGCCGCCGTGCAGGGCGTTGCCGCTCTGGGCGATGTACAGCAGGGCGCCGGCCAGCGGCGCGGTCATGCACGGGCCCACCAGCAGGCCGGACAGGGCGCCGAGCACCCCGGCGCCGATCAGGCTGCCGCCGCGGCGCGAGCGGCTGGCGTTCTCCAGGCGATCGCGCAGGGCCGCCGGCAGTTGCAGCTCGAAGAAGCCGAACATCGGCAGCGCCAGGATCACGAACACTGCGGCAAAGCTGCCCAGTAGCCAGGGCTGTTGCAGCAGCGCTTGCAGGTTGGCGCCGAGCAGCGCGGCGAGCACACCCATGGCGGCATAGACCAGGGCCATGCACACCACATAGCTGCCGGCCAGGGCGAAGCCGCGGCGCGGGCTGGCGCCGCTGCCCACCACCAGGCCGGCGAGGATCGGCAGCATCGGCAGCGAGCAGGGGGCGAAGGCCAGCAACAGGCCGAGGCCGAAGAACACCAGCAGGCTCCAGCCCAGGGCGCGCTGTTGCAGGCCGCTGGCCAGGGCCTGGTCGGTGGCTTCGGTACCGGCGTTGCTGGTGCTGGCGTTGCCGGCGGCGGCCGGGCTGCCGCCCAGGTCCACTTCCAACGATTGCGGCGGGTAGCACAGGCCAGCGTCGGCGCAGCCCTGCCAGCCGACCTTGACCTTGCCGGTGGCGCCCGCGGGGATTTTCAGTTCCAGGCCCTGACGGTACACCTGCTGCGCGCCGAAGAATTCGTCGCTGTGGGCTTCGCCTTCGGGTAACACCGGTTTCTGCGCGTCCGCCAGGCCGTTGAATTGCAGGCGCTGCTGGTACAGGTAATAGCCGTCGGCGATCTGCCAGAACAGCTGGGTTTCTCCCGACGCCAGGCGCTCGGAGGTGAAAACGAAGGCTTTGCCGACCGGGAGAAAATCGGGTTTGACCTCGAACGGGTTGTTACCCGCCTGGGCCAGGCCCGACAGCAGCATGAACAGCAGGATGAACAGACGATGCATGGAAAAGCCTTAAACCGGTGCAAGTGACGGGCACAATGGCCGATGGCGATTAACCGATGATTAACCCTGGACGCCTTGTGACACTGGCGGTGCAGGCATAATGTCGGCTTAATCGGCGCTCATTTTAATGCACTTTTTCCTACAGGTTTCACCATGCACGTATTGGTCTGCGAAGATGACGAACTGATCGCCAGCGGAATCGTGGCCGGCCTCACCGCCCAGGGCCTGACGGTCGAGCACGTGGCCACGGCCTCGGCGGCGCGGGCCATGCTCGGCGTGGCGGAATTCGACGTGATGGTGCTCGACCTCGGCCTGCCCGACGAGGACGGTCTTAAGCTGCTCAAGCAACTGCGCCACAACGGCCTGGAAATCCCCGTGCTGATCCTCACTGCGCGGGACTCGGTCACCGACCGGGTCGACGGCCTGCAGGCCGGCGCCGACGATTACCTGCTCAAGCCCTTCGACCTGCGCGAACTGGCGGCACGCCTGCATACCCTGTTGCGCCGGGTGGCGGGGCGCAGCGTCAACCTGATCGAGCACGGGCGCCTGACCTACGACCCGAGCACCCGCGAGACCCTGCTCGGCGGCCAGCCGGTAGACCTGTCGCGGCGTGAGCAGTCGCTGCTCCAGGCGCTGCTGCACAACCGCGGCCGGGTGCTGTCTAGCGAACAGCTCAAGGACAGCGTCTACGGTTTCAACGACGAGCTGGAGAGCAATGCCCTCAACGTTCATATCCACCACCTGCGGCGCAAGCTCGGCAATGGCATCGTCGAGACCGTGCGCGGCCTGGGCTATCGCCTGGGGCCGGCGGACGGCGGGGAGGAGGCGTAAGTGATCAGCCTGCGTTTGCGCCTGAGCCTGACCATCGGCGCGGCGTTCGTGCTGATCTGGGCCCTGGCGGCGGCCTGGATGTTCAGCGACCTGCGCAACCAGATGATGTTTTCCCTGGACCAGCGCCTGGTGGCGTCGGCGCGCATGGTCGCCGGCCTCCTGGAGCAATTGCCGGCGCTGCCGAGCAAGGGCGAGGGCACCCATTTCAGCGCCGAACAACTGAATATTCCTGGCGGCATGGCTTGCCAGGTCAGCTCCCTGCGCGGCGAGATCCTGGCCCGCAGCCATAACCATCCCGACGAAAAGCTCGAGGCCGAGCGCCTGGGTTTCCATGACCAGACGATCGACGGCGTGCGCTGGCGCAGTTTCACCCTGGCCCGGGGCGATTTGCGCATCACCACCGCCGACCGTCAGGTCGAGCGCGAGGCCCTGAACATGTCGGTGCTGCTGGCCGCTTCGGTGCCGGTCGGCGTGGCGTTGCTGGGCTGCCTGTGGCTGTTGTGGCTGGGCATCGGCCAGGGCCTGGCGCCGCTGAACCGCATGCGCGATGCCTTGATGCGGCGCAGCGCTGATTCCCTGGAACCCTTGCAGATCCACCCGCTGCCCAGCGAATTGCGGCCGCTCCTGGAAACCCAGAACCAGCTGTTCCAGCGCATCGGCAAGACCATCGAGCGCGAACGCCGCCTGACTGGCGATGCGGCCCACGAACTGCGTAGCCCGCTGACGGCGATCAAGACTCACCTGCAAGTGGCGCGCATGACCGACGGCGCGGCCCGCGATCAATCCCTGGCCCGGGCCGAAGAGGGCGCCGACCGCTTGCACCGGACCCTGGAGCAGCTGCTGTTGCTGGCGCGGGTCGAGGGCAGCCTGTCGTTCGAGGACGGCGTGCAGTGCAATGCCGAGCAGGTGGCGAAAACCGCGATCCAGGATGCCGCCAGCGGCGCGCGCCAACGGGTCAGGCTGCATATCGACGAACGGTTGTCGGCCGCCCCGCTGGAAATGCCCTCGGTGCTGGCCATCGCCGCGCTGCGCAACCTGCTGGACAACGCCTTGCGCCATACTCCGAGCGATGCGCCGGTGGAGTTGAACCTGGAAACCATCGGCAACCGCGTGCGTTTCCAGGTGCGCGACCACGGCGACGGGATTCCCGACGAGGACCTGCAACACCTGACCCAACGCTTCTGGCGCAATGGCCAGAGCACCGGCTGCGGCCTGGGCCTGGCGATTGTCCAGGCGATCGTCCAGCGCTGCGGGTGCGTGCTGCATTTCGACAGCCGGCCCGATGGCTTGCGGGTCGAGTTGACCATGCCTTTGCAATCGGCCTGACGGCCTATCGCGAGCAAGCCCGCTCCTGTAGGCGCGAGCTTGCTCACGATGGCGTTCTGATGTTCGCCATCACCTTTGCGGTTGATACGCAATAAACCCTCCCTTGGGTGTAAATCCTCCCCCCGCTGATGCGTTTCCAGAACAGGAAAACCTGCGAGTGCGCGCTGAACCGGCTGCGTACCTGTGTGGTGTGCGGTTTCGCTCAACTCATCAGCGTGAGGATTCGAGAGATGTCAGTTGCTACCAGCCTTGTCGACGATCAGCCCGCGCGGGTCAGCCCCGCGCCGGAAGAGACGCTTTACCAGTTCACCGAATCGCCGTTGCTGGCCCGTCAGAACCAGCAGGAATCCAATGCCCGCAGCTACCCGCGACGCATTCCGTTGGCGCTCAAGCGCGCGAGCGGCATTCACGTCGAGGACGTCGAAGGCCGGCGTTTCATCGACTGCCTGGCCGGTGCCGGCACCCTGGCCCTGGGCCATAACCACCCGGTGGTGATCGAGGCGATCCAGCAGGTGCTGGCCGACGAACTGCCGCTGCTGACCCTGGACCTGACCACGCCGGTCAAGGACCAGTTCGTCCAGGACCTGTTCGGCCTGTTGCCGCAGGCGTTGGCCGCCGAGGCGAAGATCCAGTTCTGCGGCCCTACCGGCACCGACGCCGTGGAAGCGGCGCTGAAACTGGCGCGGACCGCCACCGGCCGCAGCACTGTGCTGTCGTTCCAGGGCGCCTACCACGGCATGACCCAGGGCGCCTTGAGCCTGATGGGCAGCCTGGGGCCGAAGCGGCCGTTGGGCGCGCTGCTGACCAACGGCGTACAGATCCTGCCGTTCCCCTACGACTACCGCTGCCCGTTCGGCCTGGGCGGCGAGGCGGGGGTGAAAGCCAACCTGAGCTACCTGGAAAACCTGCTCAGCGACCCGGAAGCCGGCGTGCAACTGCCGGCGGCGATCATCGTCGAGCCGGTGCAGGGCGAGGGCGGGGTGATTCCCGCCGACCTCGACTGGCTGCGCGGCTTGCGGCGGCTCACCGAGAAGGCCGGTGTGGCCTTGATCGTCGACGAGATCCAGAGCGGTTTCGGCCGCACCGGCAAGATGTTCGCCTTCGAACACGCGGGGATCATCCCCGATGTGGTGGTGATGTCCAAAGCCATCGGCGGCAGCCTGCCGATGGCGGTGGTGGTCTACCGCGACTGGCTCGACACCTGGCTGCCGGGCGCCCACGCCGGCACTTTCCGCGGCAACCAGATGGCCATGGCCACCGGTTCCGCGGTGATGCGCTACCTCAAGGAGCACAAGGTGGCCGAGCACGCCGCGGCCATGGGCGAGCGCCTGGGCGAGCATTTGCGGATCCTGCAGCGCGATTACCCGCAGATGGGCGATATCCGCGGTCGCGGCCTGATGCTCGGGATCGAGCTGGTGGACCCGAGCGGCGAGAAAGACGCCCTGGGCCATCCGCCGCAGTTCAGCCGCCTGGCGCCGCTGGTGCAGCGCGAATGCCTCAAGCGCGGGTTGATCCTGGAAATGGGCGGGCGCCACGGCAGCGTGGTGCGTTTCCTGCCGCCGTTGGTGATCACCGCGGCGCAGATCGACCAGGTGGCGGATATTTTCAGCCGGGCGTTGGCCGCCGCGGTGGACAGCCTCTAATTTTCCGCGGGGCCGGAACGTTCCTTAATTCACAACCGCTGCGCGACTGGCGCAGCGAGCCTTACAGCGATGGAGACAAGCAATGACGTCAGTATTCGACCGCGAGGACATCCTCTTTCAGGTAGTGGTCAACCACGAAGAGCAATATTCGATCTGGCCCGACTACAAGGCCGTGCCGCAAGGCTGGCGCACCGTGGGCAAGAGCGGCCTGAAGAAGGAATGCCTGGCCTATATCGAAGAGGTCTGGACCGACATGCGTCCGTTGAGCCTGCGCCAGAAGATGGATGCCCAGGCTGCCGCCAACTGATTACAGCCAGCCTGTAGCCGCTGCCGAGCCTTGGCGAGGCGGCGTATGGGTTGGGCGGCATTCCGACGAAGCGGCCGCAACGGGGCAATGTAATTATCCTGACCCACCGCAGGCCCGGGGTTTGCGCCTGCTGCGCAGGCGATCGCAGCCTCGCAGGCTCGGCAGCGGCTACAGAGATAGCGGCGGCCTGCCTGTGAGTGGTTCAGACAAGAAAAGCCCCGCCCTCGTGAGAGGACGGGGCTTTTTTGTGGGCGTAGGCTCAGCGTTTGACGGCTTGCAGGGTGTAGCTCAGCGGCAGGCGCAGGGGCTGTTCCTTGAGATGCCATTCGCCGTGCTCGTCGCAGTCCATCTGCCCGGGCAGGGCTTCCCAGGGGATGCTCTGGTGTTCCACCAGGCCGCGGATCTCCAGGCCGTACTTGAGCAACGCACTGACGATTTCCCCCAGGCCATGGTTCCACGAATGGGTGACCGTGGCCGTGAGCGGGCGGTCGGTGCTGACGTAGGTGCTGTCGTCGTCCCAGACCAGCGGTTCGCGGTGCTCGAAGTACGGCAGGCTGACGACCAGGGTGTCGGCATGGCGTTCGTCCAGGGTCCAGAGCATGGGGTGGCCTTCGCGGATGAACAGGCGGCCGCCGGGCTTGAGCAGTTCGCTGACGTTGCGCGCCCAGGTGTCGACGCTGGGCAGCCAGCACAGGGCGCCGATGCCGGTGTAGACCAGGTCGAACGCGCCCTTGGGCAATGCCTCGCTGGCCTTGTAGACGTCGGACTGGACGAAGTCGATGGCGGTCCCCGTACGCGCTGCCAGGGCCCGGGCCTCGGCCAGTGAGGCGGGGGAGAAGTCGAGTCCGGTCATCCGCGCGCCGAGGCGTGCCAGCGACAGGGTATCGGTGCCGATATGGCATTGCAGATGCACGCCGCGCAGGCCGTCGATATCCCCCAGCAGCGGCAGGTCGAAGCGCACCACCTCGGACAGGTGCCGCGGGTCGTCGACGAACAGCTGCGCCTGGTAGTCCGGCGAGGCCGCGTGCAGCGGGGCGCGCTCGTCCCAGTTGGCCTGGTTGAGCTTGAGGTAGTCACTCATGGCGGGGCCTCCTGTCCTGTGGGGGAGCAGCAGGCTAGCACCGGCGAGGCGGGCGATTCTTGGGGGAATTTGTAAGCTGCGCCCTTTCCCCCAGAGATTGTGGTAGATCAGCTCTTCGGCGCCAGGGCGCTGGTGACCTGGCCGATATTGCTCTCCAGCTCCCCCAGCGGATCGGCGCTGTCGGTGGGTAGCACCAGCAGTTGGCTGCCGGCGGCGCTGATGGCGGCCTTGAGCGCGTCGCTGGGCTGGCGGTGATGCAGGACCAGCGCCACGTCGTTGTCCTTGAGCCTGGCTTGCAGCTGTTGCAGGGCTTCGGGCGTCCATTCGTTGTCGGCGCGGGCGTCGGTTTCCAGCAGTTCCAGGTTGAGCCCGCTGACCAGATAGGCGAAGTGATCGCTGAGGCTGACGACGCTGAGGTTGTCGGCGTTGGCCAACTGCGCCTCGGCGTCGGCGCTGAGCTTGAGCAGGCGCTGCTTGAGGCTGGCCAGGTTAGCGTCGATCTTCGGCTTGGCGGCGGGGGCCAGACGTACCAGGTCGGCGGCCAGCACGTCGGCCATGCGCCCCAGGTTGTTGCTCGATTGCCAGGGCTGGCTGTTCAGGCCGTCGCTCTTGCCGGGTTGCAGGGCTACCCCGGGCAGGGCGCCGTCCACCGGGCGCGCGGCATCGACTTCGACCACGCGGATGTTGCTGCGCCGGGCGTTGGGGTACAGCGGGTCGTCCGGCCAGATCGAGCGCAGGCCGATCACCGCGTCGGCGTCGAGCGCCAGCTTGTGCAGCGCCGGGGCGCCGCGTCCGGTGAAGTAGGCGGTCTGGCGCGAGCCCGGCAGGTTGTCCGGGGCGGCGCGTTCGAGCCGCACGTCGGTGCCTTGCAGCAGGATCTGGCCGAGGCCGAAGGTCACCGGCAGGGAGGCCAGGACCGTCACTGGCTTGCTCGCCGTGGCGCTGTGCAGCGCGGTGTTGCCCATGCCGCTGGAAGCCAGCATGCGCATGGGTTCGAAGCGGTCGAGTTCGGCCAGTGCCGGGGTACTGACCAGCCCGCTGAGGGCCAGGGCAAGAGCCAGGGGACGCAATGAACTGTGCATTTATCCGATATTCCCTTTGAGGCTGGGGACGATGCCGCGGGCGATGGCGGCCAGGGCGAAGGCGACGCCGGCCACCAGGATGATCGCGGCGCCGGAGGGGACCGGCAGGTCGAAGAGGATCGGCAGCAGGATGCCGCACAGGGTGCTGACCGTGGCGATCAGCACCGAGATCCAAAAGAAGCCCTTGAGCGACTGGCTCAACAGGCGCGCGGCGGCGGCCGGAATCACCAGCAGGGCGCCCACCAGGATCGCGCCGATGACCTTCACCGCGGCCACGGTGATCAGGGTCACCAGGATCACGAACAGGTAGTCCAGGGTTTTCACCGCGACGCCGCGCACGGCCGCCAGTTGCGGGTTGAAGCTGGCCAGCATGATGCGGTTGTACAGGGGCAGGCTCAGGCCCATCACCAGGGCGCCGACGACCAGCAGCACCAGCAGGTCGTTGCCGTTGACCGTGAGCACCGAGCCGAACAGCACGTTTTCCAGGATGTGCACGTTGATCTTGCCGGCGAGGATCAGCAGCAGGCTGGCGCCCAGGGCCAGGGACACCGAGAGGAATACGCCGATCAGGGTGTCTGGGGCCAGGCCGGTGCGGTTGCGCAGGTAGTTGAGCAGGATGCCGAACAGCAGGCAGTAGCCGAACAGGCTGCCGTACGGGCCGGTGTAGGGCTCGCCCAGCAGAATGCCGATGGCCACCCCGGTCAGCGCGGCGTGGCCCACCGCTTCGGAAAAGAACGCGAAGCGCTTGACCACCACCAGGGTGCCCAGCCCGCCCAGCACCGGGCCGATCAGCAGGCCGGCGAGCAGGGCGTTGACCACGAATCCGTAGGCCAGGGCTTCCGGCAGGTAACCGGAGGAGGCCCAGCCCTGGACCATCAGGCGAAAGGCTTCGTAACTCATCAGGCGGCACTCCCGCTGGCAACGTCCGCGGCGCGCGGGTGGGTGGAAAACAGCGTCAGCAGGCGGTCCGGGGTCAGGGCCTGTTGCGGGTGGGCGTCGAACAGCACCTGGCGATGCAGGCCGGTGACCCGGTCCGCCAGGCGGCCGACCGCTTCCAGGTCGTGTTCGATCCACAACAGGGTGATGCCGGCCTGGCGCCAGTCGCCGAGCAGGCGCTCGAACACCTGGATGCCGGCCTCGTCGAGGGCCGACATGGGTTCGTCGAGCACCAGCAGTTGCGGCGCCGGGATCAGGCCCTGGGCCAGCAGCACGCGCTGGCGTTCGCCGCCGGACAGCGCGCCCATGCGCCGTTTACGCTTGTCTTGCATGCCGACCCGTTCCAGGGCTTCGCCGATGGCCGCGGCGTAATGCCGGCTCAGGCCGAGGAAGGCGGGGCGGCGTTGGCACATGGCGGCCATGAAGTCGTCGACGGTCATTGGCAGGCCGCGGTCGAATTCCAGGGCTTGCGGCACATAGCCGATTGTCCCCGGTTCGCCCGGCCATTGCAGGCGCAACTGGCCCTGGTGCGGCATTTGTCCGAGCAGGGTCTTGATCAGCGAGCTCTTGCCGCCGCCGTTGGGGCCGACCAGCGCGTGCACGGTGCCGGGCTGCACCTTGAAGCTGACGTTGTCGAGGATGGTGGTGCGGCCCAGGGTCAGGCCAACCTGGTCGAACTCGATGGCCGGGCCCTGCAGCAGGGTCTCGATGGCGGTCATGCGCCGGCCTCCTGAATCGCCCGGACCACGGTGTCGAGGTTGCCTTTCATTTCCTTCTCGTACTTCTCGGCGCTGTAGTCGCCGTAGGAAATGTGCGACAGCGGGTACAGCTTGACCCCGGACTCGCGCTGGATGGTGTCGACGTAGGTGGACGGGAAATCCATCTCGGAGAAGATCACCTTGACGTCCAGTTCGCGCAGTTGGTCGATGGTCTTTTTCAGCTGGCTCGGGCTCGGCTCGATGCCATGGGCCGGCTCGACCACGGCGGTGACTTCCAGACCGAATTCGCGCAGCAGGTAGTCGTAGGCGGCGTGCACCGTGGCCACCCGCAGGTCGGCGTTGGGCGCCTTGGTCAGCTTGGC
This sequence comes from Pseudomonas chlororaphis, assembly GCF_001921865.1. Taxonomy (GTDB): domain Bacteria; phylum Pseudomonadota; class Gammaproteobacteria; order Pseudomonadales; family Pseudomonadaceae; genus Aquipseudomonas; species Aquipseudomonas chlororaphis_D. The sequence goes on along the minus strand of NZ_MSCT01000019.1, from coordinate 24,178 downwards.
CAGGGCATCGGCGCGCATCTGCCGCAGGCGCTTGCCGTAGGCGCGGGCGTTCTGGGTGTAGGTCTTGGCGTTGGCCGGGTCCATCTTGCCCAGCTCGCGGGCGATGTTATTGACCTGGGCGATGGAGGCGCTGATGGACAGGAAGGTGTGCGGGTTGACCACCTTGCCGGCGCCGCGCGCGGCGATGCCGGTGGCGGCCAGCAGCGGCACGTTCTGGTTGGCTTCGATCACCGGGATGTCCGGGCGCTCGCTGGCCTCGATCATGCGGTCGGCGAAGTCGTCGTGGCCGACGCCGTTGAGCACGATCACGTCCAGGGTGCCGATGCGCTTGATGTCTTCGGCGCGCGGTTCATAGGCGTGGGGGTTGAAGCCGGCGGGAATCAGCGGCACGACATCGGCCTTGTCGCCGACGATGTTCGCCACGTAGCTGTAGTACGGGTGCAGGGTGATGCCGATCCGCAGGCGCTTGGCCTGGTCGGCCGTGGCGAGAGGGCTGAGCAGCAGGGCGAACAGGCTGACCAGCAGCACCCGCAGGAACGGGCGGCGTTGCGATGGAATAGGCATGGGCTAGCGGTCTTCTCTCGGGTGAAGGCGTGGGTTCAGTGGCGATGCTGGCGGGTCACTCCGGCATCGAATTGCGCGACTACCTGCTGCCAGCCGGCACTGGCCAGGGCGGCGTCGCTGAGGTCGTCGGGGACGGCGAGGGACGGGGCGCGGTTGAGCCAGATGTCCGGCGCGGCGTCCGGGTCTGCGGCGATGCGCATCAGCAGCGAACCGGCCACCGCGTTGTCCTGGCTCAGGCCGATATAAGCCTGCTGGCGCAGTTGCCAGGCATGCCCGCCGCGGCTCACCGAACTGGCGTCCTGGGCGAAGGGGGCGAAACCCTCCTCGGCCAGTTGCTCGGGCGTCGGCAGGGCCTGGGCTTCTTCGCGCAGCAGGCGGATTTCGTCGAGGGTCACCCGCAGGTCGGCATAAATGCCTTGTTCGCTGGCGCTGAGGTCGCGGCGGGCGTCGAGCTGATGGCTGGCGACGCTGGCGGTTTCAGTGGTTTCGCCGCGCCAGAGCACCACGGAACCGGCGACGCCGAGGATCAGCAGGCACAACAGCAGGATGTACAGGGTTTCATGGCCGGCGCCGGCCGGGCGCACGACTTGGGTGGTGGAGGTGCTCATGGGGCCTCGATGTCGGCTTGGTCGATCTCGACCACATGGCCGGGGCCGGCGTCGAACAGCACGTAGAACTCGGCGTCGGGCTTCTTGAAGGTCAGGGTCGAGTCGGCGCCGAGCTTGCCCGGCACGAGGATGGTTTCGTCGTAGCCGATCACGTCCAGGGTCACGCCCGGGGCGCCGCTGCCATCGGAGAAACCGCCGGTGCAGCGGATCTGCTCGCCGTCGATCTGCTTGCACTCGCACATCGGGTTGTGGGCCAGGGCGCCGCCGCTGAACGCGGCGCCGGCGAGCAAGAGCGCGCCGGCGCTGAGCAGGCGCAGGCGGGCGGTGGCTACAGCAATCATGGTTTGACTCCTTGTTGGTTCAGCCAGGCGACGGTGGCCGGGGAAGCCTGGTTCAGGGGAATGGCGGCCTGATGCATGCTGCCGTCCCAGCCTTCCATGGTGATCCACAGCTCGGCGTCGGCCTTGGTCTTTTCCGGCACGGTCAGGGTGGCGCCCATGCGGTACGGGGTACCGAAGAAAATCACCCCGGCGGCGCGCAGGCTGCGGGGTTTGCCGATGCGCAGGTAGGTGGCCTTGACCTGGTCGATGCAGGTCTCGCACAGCGCGGCGTTGAAGTCTTTCTGGTAGCCGGCCGGGCCCTGCAGCCGCGGCGACTCGTTGCGCAGCTCGGCCAGGCGCAGGCTCCAGGGGCCGACCTGGACCTCGCCGATTTCGCGCTCGCCCAGGCCGCTGTCGCCGCGGAACAGCGCCGCGTCGGCAAAGTACTTGGGCATGAACCCCAGGGGGATCAGCAACAGCAGGATATTCAGGTGGAAGCGCCATTTATGCCAAAGCTGGCCCAGGGGCGAAGCCGGCGTTGCCTGGTTGGTCTGGCTCACAGGTTGCCCTCCGGCGTTTCGGTGTGCAGGGCCGCGACCGGGTGTGCGGCGGCGCTGGAGCGCGGGGCCTTGTTGCTGCGCTTGAGCGCCGCGGCAGTGGCCAGGGCGGTGCGCTTGGTCCAGATCAGCAGGCCGCTGAGCACCATCATGCTCAGCAGCAGGCCGAAGAAGCACCAGATCAGCTTGATCCAGATGCCGCCGAAATCCCCGGTGTGCAGTGGGCGCATGGACTCGGTGACGAACTCCAGCGGCGTCCGGTGGGACAGCAGGTGGGCGGTGTCCACGGAACCGGTATAGGGGTTGAGGTTGGCGGTCTGGTACATCAGCGGATACCAGCCGCGGCCGCCGATGAACATATGGCTATAGGCGTTGCTCGGCAGGCTGACGAAACCGACTTCGAAGCCCTGGATCTTCTGCGTGGCGATGCGGATGGCCTCATCGATGCCGATCATCGGCGCGGGGCTGCCGTCGGCGGAGATCGGTACGCTTTCGCGGGCGATCACCGGCACGATGGGTTCGCTGGAAATGGTGATCTGGTTGTCGCTGAGGATCGCCTCGATCAGGAACCAGGTGCCGGTGACGGAGATCACCGCGATGAACCAGATCGACCAGATGCCGCTCAGGCGATGGAAGTCGCCCCAGAAGATCCGTGCGCCGTGGCGCAGGCGCAGGGTCGGCTTGAGAAAGCCCTTCCAGAACTTTTTGTAGACCACCAGGCCCGTGACCAGGGAGGCCAGCATCGGCAGGCCGAGCAGCGAGACCAGGTACCAGCCCCAGCTGTAGCCATTGGTGAAGGGCACCAGCCACCAGCCGTGCAGGGCGCGGGTGAAGGCCTGGAAGTTGAACTGCGGGCTGACGCCCTGGATGACCCCGGTGTACGGGTTGACGTAGACCGAGACAGAGCGGCCATCGGGGTAGCTGACACCCACGGTCAGGGCGAAATGCGCTTCGTCGGAGGTGATGATGCTTTCGACCAGGGTCTGCGGCTCGGCCTGCTTGATGGCCGCAATGATCTGGTCGTAGCTCAGCGGCTCGGCGTCGTCTGTGGGTTTGCTGGCGCGGATGTCCGGGTTGGCCAGCCAGACGATTTCCTGGCTGACCACGGCCAGGGTGCCGGTGACGCAGACGATCAGCACAAAGAACCAGATGGGCAGCGCCAGCCAGCTGTGAACGAGAAACCAGATTTTCGAGCGGGACTTCTTGGACATTGAACACGCGTCTTGATTCGAGGAGTGGAGTCGCGGGCATCGCCGGCCCCGGGAATAACCCGCGGCATGGCTTTGGCCAACGCGGCCTGCTGCATCTAATTAAGACGAATGAGAATCGTAAATCCCGAAAGGCGATATGAAAGTAAATGTTTCCATGCGACCAATGGCGTGTGGACGGTCTGGGGACGCTATCGCGAGCACGCTCGCTCCTACAGGGGGTGCGGGCTCTTCTGTAGGAGCGAGCGTGCTCGCGATCAGCGGTTTGCCGGCAGAAAACTCAGCCCTGCTGAAACATCTCCATGGCCCGCTGCCTGATCTGCTCCTCGCTCAGGTCTTCCTTGCGGGTAGCGACAAACCACAGGTGGCCGAACGGGTCTTTCAGGGTGCCGCTGCGGTCGCCGTAGAACTGGTCCTTGACCTCGGACACCACCTGGGCGCCGGCGGCGATGGCTTGGGCGAACTGTTTGTCGACGTCTTCGACGTAGAGGTGCAGACCGACGGAAGGCGATTTGTCGGGGTTGCTCAGCGGGCCCTGGTCGCAGGGCGTTCCCAGCATGATCGGGCTGTCGCCGATGCGCAGTTCGGCATGCCCGACGCTGCCGTCGGGCATTTCCAGGCGCATGGTCTGGATGGCGCCGAAGGCTTTCTTGTAGAACTCGATTGCCTGGGCAGCCTGGGCAATCCCCAGGTAGGGCGTGATGCCGGGGTAGCCCTCGGGGATGGGTTTAACGCTCATCGCGGTTCTCCTTGTCGTCGTCGGGTTCGCGGTGGCGAACCCTGTGCGGTTTTCCGTCGGTTCACTATAGGCCCGCAGGGGCGACGGGCCGGGCCAGGCCGACGAGGTGTCGGCCTGGCAACAGTCGCGGCTGTTCGCCTGCCAACAGCAATCCAGCAATTTGCCCGCTAGGGCGGAGGTGTGGCAGGCGCCGGGTGTGCGCAAACCCTTGAATGACGGGGCGAATCTTCCGGCACAGAAGCTGCAATGGACTTGGCGACCCTTCATTCGCCCGAGAGCGTTACATGCCTGCCTTGCCCGAATCTGCCGCTTACCCCCTTCATTCCCCCGTTGCCCATGTGATCGGCGACGCCGCCGAGGCCCTGGCGGCGGCCGAGCGGGTGGCCGCGGTCTTGCTGGAGCGCGACGCCGAGCGCGATCGCACGCGCCAGGTGCCGGCCGAGGTGGTCGACCTGTATTCCAACAGCGGCCTGTGGGGCATCAGCGTGCCCCGCGAGTTCGGCGGCGCCCAGGTCTCCTATGCGGTGCTGGCCCGGGTGATTGCGATCATTTCTGCGGCCGACCCGTCGTTGGGGCAGATCCCGCAAAACCATTACTGCCTGCTGGAAGACATCCGCCTGCAAGGCACCGCCGAGCAGCGGGCGCACTTTTTCGCCTTGGCGTTGCAAGGCCATCGTTTTGCCAATGCGCTGTCGGAAACCGGCGGCAAGAACGTCCAGGACATCCAGGCCACTGTGCGCCGCTCGGGGGACGCTTACCTGATCAACGGGCGCAAGGGTTATTGCACCGGTTCGCTGTACGCCCACTGGCTGGCGGTGCTGGCCCTGGATGAAGAGCAGAAGGGCCAGTTGGCTTTCGTCGAGCGCGGCACCCCGGGGCTGGCGGTGCTCGACGACTGGGACAGCATGGGCCAGCGCACCACCTCCAGCGGCACGGTGCTGGCGCAGGACCTGCGGGTCCCGGCGTTCAATCTGTTCCCCACGTACCGTTCCTACGAAAGCCCGACCCTGGCCGGGCCCTTTGCCCAGTTGACCACCGCCGCCATCGATGCCGGCATCGCCCGCGCCGCCCTGCGCGATACCGTGGCCTTCGTGCGACAGCACGCCCGACCGTGGATCGACGCCGGGGTGGAGAAGGCCAGCGAAGACCCGCTGACCATCATTCAGGTCGGCGCCCTGGACATTCGCCTGGAAGCCGCCGAAGCCCTGCTCGAACGCGCCGGCCAGGTGCTGGACGCGGCGCGCGCGGCGCCGGACGAAGAGAGCGTCGCCCAGGCCTCGCTGGCGGTGGCCAGGGCCAAGGTGCTGACCACGGAAATCGCTATCGAGGCCAGCAACAAGCTGTTCGAGCTGGGTGGCACCCGTTCGACCCTGAAACAGCACAACTTCGACCGCCACTGGCGCAACGCCCGGGTGCACACCCTGCACGACCCGGTGCGCTGGAAGTACCACGTGGTCGGCAACTGGCTGCTCAACGGGGTCAAGCCGCCGCGTCACGACTGGTCCTGAGCCATGGCCGAACTGTTCAAGAACATCTACTGGGCCGACATCGGCCAGGCCTGCCTCGACACCCTGAGCATGCTCGGCGCGGCGCTGGGTTTTACCGTGCTGCTGGGGCTGCCGCTGGGGGTGGTGCTGTTTCTCACCGGCAAGCGCCAGTTGCATGAATCGCTGGGCGTGTACCGGGTGTTGTCGGTGCTGGTGAACATGCTGCGTTCGCTGCCGTTCATCATCTTGCTGATTGTGTTGATCCCGCTGACGACCTTTCTGGTCGGCACCTCGCTGGGGGTGCCGGGCACCATCCCGCCGCTGGTGGTGGGTTGCACACCGTTCTTCGCCCGGCTGGTGGAGACCGCGCTGCGCGAGGTCGACCGCGGGGTGGTGGAGGCGACCCAGGCCATGGGCGGCAGCACCTGGCAGATCATTCGTCACACCCTGCTGCCCGAGGCCCGCGGCGGGCTGCTGGCGGCGGTCACGGTGACGGCCATCGTGCTGGTGGACTACACCGCCATGGCCGGGGTGATTGGCGGCGGCGGGCTGGGGGACCTGGCGATCCGCTACGGCTACCAGCGTTTCCAGACCGACGTGATGGTGGTCACCGTGGTCCTGCTGCTGGTGCTGGTACAGGCCCTGCAAATGACCGGCGACCGCCTGGTGGCGCGCTACAGCCGGCGTTGAGCCCGGCCTTTTTTAAAAGCAAAAAACACGGCCCCACGTGCGCCCCACGACGGCTCTCTGCATCTGCCTTAGGAGCAACCCATGAAAAAGACCCTGGCCCTGTTGGCCGCCGTACTGTCCTTGAGCGTTCACGCCAACGAGAAACTGGTGGTGGGCGCCACGCCGGTGCCTCACGCCGAGATCCTCGAATTCGTCAAGCCGGAACTGGCCAAGGAAGGCGTGGACCTGGACATCAAGGTGTTCACCGATTTCATCCAGCCCAACCAGCAACTGGCGTTGAAGAACCTCGACGCCAACTACTACCAGTACCGGCCGTTCCTCGACGACTTCAACAAGACCCGACACACCGACCTGGTGCCGGTGGTGGGCGTGCATATCGAGCCGTTCGGCGCCTACTCGACGCGGATCAAGAGCATCGCCGAGCTGAAAGAAGGCGCCAGCGTGTCGATCCCCAACGATCCGGTGAACACTGGCCGCGCCCTGGTGCTGCTGCACGAAGCCGGGTTGATCACGCTCAAGGACCCGAGCAACACCCTGGCCACCCAGCGCGATATCGTCGACAACCCCAAGCACCTGAAAATCCGTGAGCTGGAAGGCGCCTTGCTGGCCCGCTCGGTGAGCCAGGTGGACCTGGCGTTCGTCTTCGCCAACTACGCCCTGGAAGCCGGGATCGACACCAACAGCGCGCTGATCGTGGAGAAGGGCAAGGACCTGTATATCGAGTTCCTGGTGGCACGCCCGGACAACCTCAACGACCCGGGTATCCAGAAACTGGCCAAGGCCCTGAATTCCGACGCGGTGCGCCAGTTCATCCTCACGCGCTACAAAGGCCAGATCGCCCCCGGCTTTTAGGCAGTGGCCGGCGCGGGTGCCAGGGAGGGCGCTGGGTTAGAGCAGTTGCGCGCCCGGGCCGCGTTCGCCGAGGACGTCGCCCTGGTTGCGCAGCGGGCAGGCTTCCATCGACAGGCAGCCGCAGCCGATGCAGCCGTTGAGGCGGTCGCGCATCAGCGTCAGTTGTTGGATCCGCTCGTCCAGCTCAAGGCTCCACTGCTCCGAAAGGCGCTTCCAGTCGGCCGCGCTCGGTGCCCGGTGGTCCGGCAGGGTGCGCAGGGCCTCGCCGATTTCCGCCAGGGGAATACCCAGGCGCTGCGCCACCTTGATCAACGCCACCCGGCGCAACACTTCCCGCGGATAACGGCGCTGGTTGCCGGCGTTGCGGTTGCTCTTGATCAGGCCCTTGCTTTCGTAGAAATGCAGGGCCGTGACCGCCACGCCGCTGCGCGCGGCCAGTTGGCCGACGGTGAGTTCCTTGTGCGCGGCGGGTTGATTGAGCATGGCGCGTTCCGAATAAAAGTTGCTTGACCTCTACTTAACTAGAGGTTTTACCCTGCAGGCCTTCGAATCGCAAGATTCCGTTTATCCGTCAGTGGGGACTCGCCATGCACGCGCTTGAGCAAAACCGCAGCTTCACGCAACTGATCGAATTCGAGATCGACCCCCATCAACAGCACGGCCTGGTGGCGGCGCTGGCCGAGCAGACCGAGCGCCTGGCCCAGGGGTACCCGGGGTTTCTCAGTGCCAGCGTGCAAGCCAGCGACGACGGCCGGCGGGTGCTCAACTACCTGCAATGGCGCAACCGAGAGGCAGGCGAGGCGGCCTTCCAGGGTTTCGAGAAAGGCGAGCAGGACTTCTGGAAACTGATCCGCGCCCATCAGGCCAAGACCGTGACGTTCGGTTCGTTCCAGGTGCTGCGCAGCATCGAGCGCAGCGCGGACGATGCGCTGCACTGCCGGTTGGCCGGCTAGATCGACAGTTGCAGGGTGCGCTCGTGCTGGCTGGGGGTTTCCTGCGCGCGGCGTTTGTTCACCGCCAGTTCGCCGATCTTGATCAGCCGGGTGCGGGTGACGTTACGGCTCAGGCCCAGCAGGTTGGCGGTGTGCACCTGGTTGTAATGGCTGAAGCGATAGGCCGCGCGCAGCAGCGCATCCTCGACCTTTTCATGCAGGGCGCCGGCCTGTTCCTCGAACAGGGTGCGGAAGGCCCGCTCCAGCAAGGCTTCGGCTGAGTCGTCGTGGTTGGGGTGGCTGTCGTCCTGGCGCTCGATGCGCATGTTCGACAGGCGCAGGTCGTCGCGCTCGATCAGCCCGTTGCGGCAGATCAGCAGGGTGTGATGAATGACGTTTTCCAGCTCGCGGATATTGCCCGGCCAGCTGTAGCTCTTGAGCTTGTGCTCGGCCTCCGCGCTGATGGTGATGGCGCCGTAGCCTAAGCGCTGGCTGTAGGCCTCGATGAAGTGCCGGGTCAGCGGCAGGATATCGCCGGGGCGTTCGCGCAGCGGGCTCAGCTCCAGGCTGACCACGTCGAGGCGGTAATACAGGTCTTCGCGAAAATGCCCGGCGTTGATGGCTTTCTCCAGTTGCACGTTGGTCGCGGCCAGCACCCGGACATCGATGGGGATGCTTTTGCGCGAGCCGAGGCGCACCACCTCGCGCTCCTGTAGCACCCGCAGCAACTTCACCTGGATCGCCATCGGCAAATCGCCGATCTCGTCGAGGAATAGGGTGCCGCCGTTGGCCTCCTCGAACCAGCCGGCTTTGGCGCTCAAGGCTCCGGTGAAGGCGCCTTTTTCATGGCCGAACAGCTCGGCCTCCACCAGCGATTCGGAGAACGCCCCGCAGTTCACCGCCACGAACGGCCGGTTGCGCCGGGCGCTGAGGTTGTGGATATGGCGCGCCACCAGCTCCTTGCCGGTACCGGTCTCGCCGATGATCAGCACGCTGGCTTCGCTCGGCGCGACCTGCTGCAGATGCGCCAGCAGGGCCTGGGATTTCGGGTCCTCGAACACCTGGGCGGTGGCCCGGATCGAAGTGGCCAGGGCGGGCGAGGGCGGTAAGGTCAAAAGCTGCATGGACAGGCTCCGGGAACGGAAGGCTAGGAATAGAAAGTCGGGGTCGGCAGGGACTGGTTCAGCGCCCAGTCGCCCAGCTCGTGGAGCTTGTAATCCACCGGGTCGTGCAGGGTTTGCGTGCGCAGGTTGCGCCAGTGCCGGTCCAGGCGCAGCGAGGCGTGGGTCGAGCGGGCGCCGGTGACCTCGAACAGACGGCTGCACAGCTCCAGGCCCTGGCGCGTGGTCGCGACCTTGGCGGTGGCGATGGCGGTCGCCAGGTGCCCGCGCTCCTCGGCGCTCAGGTTCGGCCCCTTGGCCCAGGCCTTGTCCAGCAGATCGGCGGCCCTTTCCACCAACAGCCGCATGCCTTCCAGGGCCACCCAGAAATCGCCGTAATGGCCCAGCACATAAGGGTCCTGATACGCCTCCTGGGCGCTGGATTTATGCCAGGGCCGGGTTTCGGTGAGGGTGTAGTGGCGGGCTTCTTCGAAGGCGCCTTCGGCGATGCCGAGGAACATATGGGTGAAGGTCAGCTGGGCGATCAGCGGGCGCAGGCAGGCGAACGGCGTGCTCAGCGGGCCCGGGTCGAGCAGCAGTTCCGATTCCTCGACCCGCACCCGTTCGAAGCTGGCGCTGCCGCTGTCGGTCTGGCGCTGGCCCATGTTGTTCCAGTCGTTGTGCAGGGTGATGCCGCTGCGGCCGCTGGGGATGGCGGCGATCAACAGCTTGCCGCCGTTGCTTTCTTCGACCGCCGAGGCGATGAGCATTTCCGAATCGCTGGCGCCGGAGCAGAAACTCTTCTTGCCGGAAAACTCGCGCCAGCCGCCGAGGTTCTTCACCACGGTGCGGGTGTCCAGCGGGTTGAGGGCGTTGCCCCAGAACCAGTTCTTGCGCGCGGTCTGCTCGAACCAGGGCTGCCATTGTTCGGGGCGGGCGAACAGGCGCACGGTGGCCAGCATCAGGTGATGGAAACCGAAGACGTGGGCGATGGAGCTGTCGACCTTGGCGAACTCGCGGACGATGTTCAGGGTTTCGCTCCAACTGGCGCCGAGGCCGCCGTACTGGCTGGGGATGCTCAAGGCCAATAGCCCGCTCTGGCGCAGGGCGTCGCGCTGGGCTTTCGGGGTGCCGCCGCGTTCGTCGCGTTCGACGGCGGTCAGGGCAAACTCGGCCGCCAGTTGGCGGGCGGTGTGCAAGGGGGACAGCAGGGCGCTTTGCGGCTTGGCGGTCACGCGGTGTTCCTCGTTCGGGGCCGGTTGGCGGCCGTGAAATCGGTGGGGCTGGTTGGACGAGCGCGGGGCGCTCGATCGCGAGCAAGCTCGCTCCTACAAGGGACTGGGTGCTTTTTGTAGGAGCGAGCGTGCTCGCGATGGCGGGCTATCTGGCGACCAAACCCTCAAGCCCCCGCCGCTTTTTTGCCCGGCAGCACGTCGTTGGCGATCATTTCGCCGAACGGCCCGGTGAGGTTGGTGACGCCGCGCCCGGCCAGGCTGGCGTAGGGTTCCGGCAGCAGCGGGAACACCAGTTCGGCGAAGCGATAGGCCTCTTCCAGATGCGGGTAGCCGGAGAAAATGAAGCTCTCGATCCCCAGGTCCGCGTACTCCTTGATCCGCGCCGCCACTTGCTCGGGGTTGCCCACCAGCGCGGTGCCGGCGCCGCCGCGCACCAGGCCGACGCCGGCCCAGAGGTTGGGGGCGATTTCCAGGTTGTCGCGACGTCCGTCGTGCAAGGCCGCCATACGGCGCTGGCCTTCGGAGTCGAAACGCGAGAAGGATTGCTGCGCGGCGGCGATGGTTTCGTCGCTGATGTGTTCGATCAGCTTGTCCGCGGCCTTCCAGGCTTCTTCCGCGGTTTCGCGCACGATCACATGCAGGCGGATACCGAATTTCACCGTGCGGCCATGGCGGGCGGCGCGCTCGCGTACATCGGCGAGTTTCGCGGCAACCGCGGCCGGCGGCTCGCCCCAGGTCAGGTAGACGTCCACCTGCTCGGCGGCGAGGTCATGGGCAGCGTCCGACGAGCCGCCGAAATACAGCGGCGGGTAGGGCTTCTGTACCGGCGGGTACAGCGCCTTGGCGTTCTGTACTTGCAAGTGCTTGCCCGCGAAGTCCACGGCTTCGCCTTGCAGCACCCGGCGCCAGATCCGCAGGAACTCGTCGGTGACTTCGTAGCGCTCGCTGTGGCTGAGGAAGCTGCCGTCGCCGCGGTTTTCGTCGGGGTCGCCGCCGGTCACCACGTTGATCAGCAAGCGGCCGTTGGACAGCCGGTCGAGGGTCGCGGCCATGCGCGCCGAGACGGTCGGCGAAATGATCCCCGGACGGATCGCCACCAGGTAGCGCAGGCGTTCGGTCAGTGGTACCAGCGCCGAGGCGATCACCCAGGAGTCTTCGCACGAGCGCCCGGTGGGGATCAGTACGCCGTGGTAACCCAGGCTGTCCGCGGCCTGGGCCACTTGCTTGAGGTAGTTGAGGGTGACCGGGCGCGCGCCCTGGGTGGTGCCCAGGTAATGGCCGTCGCCGTGGGTCGGAAGAAACCAGAACACATCCATGACAGGTCCTTAAGCGATTTTCAGCAGGTTGGTCGGGCGCGCGCCGAACAGCGGCGCGGCACGTTCTGCCGCCAGTTGAATGCGGGCCTTCAAGGGCTCGCTGGTTATCTGGTAGTTGGCGAAGTCGGCTTCGGTGGCGTAGACGCCGATCGGCAGGGTCATCGCCTGGAAGAAGCTGAACAGCGGCCGCAACTGGTGATCCAGCACCAGGGCGTGTCGCTCGCTGCCGCCGGTGGCGGCCAGTAGCACCGGGGTGTCGATCAGCGCGTTGAGGTCGATCAGGTCGAACAGGTGCTTGAGCAGGCCCGGGTAGGAGCCGCGATACACGGGCGCCGCGACGATCAGCAGGTCGGCGCTTTCGATGGCCTGCAACTCGGCCTCGACCTGGGCGGGCAGTTCCTGGCGGGATAGGGCCGCGCCGAGCGGGCGAGCGATGTCACCCAGCTCGATGAGCCTGCTCTCGATCGGCAATTGCTCGCTCAGTTCGGCGAGCAGGGCCTGGGTCAGCACCAGGGTGCGCGACGGGCGCCAGGTTCCACCGGACAGGGCAACGACTTTCAACGGACGCGACATGATCAGTTCCTTTCTTGAGCGGGGCTCAACGAGCAGTGAGTAGTCCCAGGGCTTGAGCAAGAGCTGTACCAGCTGCGCCAAGCCTTTGCCGACGGGGCCTGTGGCGTTTTAGCGGGCGGCGGCTGTTGTTGCCGGGGCACTGTTTTGTTGATCGACTGTTGCCTGGCGAACAGTTGCCCAGGCAACAGCGGGTGAGGCGATGGGCCTGTTATAAAGGCTTGGAGATATTCCTAAAAAATACTTTATTTCCATATTTATAGGTCTTTAAGGAATATGAGGGGCGGTCGTGGGGCGTGATAGGGACAATCGATAGCCACTATCGAGCGTGATGATTTCTGTCCTGGGAAGGGCGTCGGTAGCCTGTGTCCATTGCCTCGCAGCCCAGATCCAGGAGCCTTTCCATGCACCGTTCGATTGTCCTCGCCATGCTTGTCGCCACTGCGGTCCTGGCCGGTTGTGCCAGCCGTCCGGGTCCGGAATCGCGCCCCTACACCGCCGAAGAAACCCACGAGTTGGCGATGGAAGCGCTGAACCGGCGCGGGCTGTCTTTCGACGAATACCAGCAGAAGAAGGCCGAGTTGCTCGGGGTTCCGCAACGGGCTTTCGGTTTCGACCAGCAGGGTGAAATGAATGCCGAACAGAGCGTGATCCTGCATGGCCGGGCCAGTTGATCGGCTGATTCGCCACAGGCTTGTCCCCAAGCTCTGAGAGGCCGCAAGCCGCAGGCGGCACAACCTTGCGGTGTTTTTCCCAGCCTTGGCCGTTGTTCTTCGGCCGCTTGGCCGAACCTTGCTTAACCCGGCTCCCGGAGCCTGTTAAGCTGCTTCGCGGGAGCGTTCCTACGCACTTTTAAATGAAGTTGTCCTTCTTTAACTGCATCCGATCGGGTATTGCTGACGGTCTGCCGTTCTTGCGTCGTCATCAGGCACGCACCGGCGTTCGGCACCGAGCGAACCTTGATCCTGGAACAGGCTCTGCGAGTATTTTTGCGATGAATAAACGTCCTCTGTATTTCGACTACGCCGCCACCACACCGGTGGATGAGCGAGTCATCCAGGTGATGGTGGAATGCCTGGGGTTCAACGGTAATTTCGGCAATCCGGCGTCCAGTTCCCACGCCTTCGGCCAAGAGGCGCGACGTAGCGTCGAGCTGGCGCGGCAGCAGGTCGCGCAACTGGTGGGCGCGGCCCCCGAGCAGATCGTCTGGACCTCCGGCGCCACCGAATCCAACAACCTGGCGCTCAAGGGCGTGGCCCAGGCGCGGGGCGTGTCCGGTGGACACATCATCACCAGCCAGATCGAACACAAGGCCATTCTCGATACCGCCAGCCAGCTGCAGGCGGCCGGCGTGGCAGTGACTTACCTGGTGCCGGACAGCGCTGGGCTGATCACGCCCGAAGCGGTTAGCGAAGCCCTGCGCGACGATACTTTCCTGGTGTCTCTGATGCTGGTCAATAACGAACTGGGTACGCTCAACGACATTCCGGGCATCGGACGCGTGGTGCGCGAGCGCGGTGCGTTGCTGCATGTCGATGCGGCCCAGGGCGCGGGCAAGGTAGCGATCGACCTGGCGCACTGGCCGGTGGACCTGATGTCCTTTTCCGCCCACAAGATCTACGGCCCCAAGGGTATCGGTGCGCTGTATGTCGGTCCGCGCGCGCAGCAACGCCTGCTGGCGCAGATCCACGGCGGTGGCCATGAAGGTGGCTTGCGTTCCGGGACGCTCGCGACCCATCAGATCGCCGCCATGGGCGCCGCCTTTGCCCTGGCTGCCGAACATTTCGATGAAGAGGCCGCGACCATCGCGCGTCTGCGCGAGCGCCTGCTCGAACAATTGGCCGATGTGCCGGGGTTGCGCCTCAATGGCAGCCCGGCCCAGCGCATCCCTCACACCTTGAGCCTGACGTTCGCCGAGGGTGAGTTCAATCCGGCGGCCTTGAGCGCCTCCATCGCGTTTTCCGAGACCTCGGCCTGCAACTCGGCGAGCAACGCGCCGTCCCATGTGCTGCTGGCGCTGGGGCTGGACGCCCGAGCGGCCGGCCGGACCATTCGCCTGAGCCTGGGGCGTTTCACCACCGAGCAGGACATCGATCAAGCCGTACGGCTGATCAAGGCTTCATCCGCCAGTGCACCGGCGTTCTGGGCGGTTGCCCAACCCTGAGGGCCGATGCCCTCGGTATCCAATAACAATGATTGACCTGGTTAGCAGGAGACACAATGAGTATGCAGCCCTTGACCAATGGAGTGGTCCCCCAGCGCCTGGCGCGCACCCGTGAACGGATGAGCCGCGAGGGCATTCATGCCTTGCTGGTGCCGTCGGCCGACCCGCACTTATCGGAATACTTGCCCGGTTACTGGCAAGGCCGGCAGTGGCTGTCGGGCTTTCACGGTTCGGTCGGTACCCTGATCGTCACAGCGGATTTCGCCGGGGTCTGGGCCGATAGCCGGTACTGGGAACAGGCGACGAAGGAACTCCACGGCAGCGGCATCGAGTTGGTCAAACTGCTGCCGGGGCAGCCCGGACCGCTGGACTGGCTGGCCGAGCAGACCCCGGAAGGTGGCGTGGTCGCGGTCGACGGCGCGGTGATGGCGGTGGCTTCGGCACGGACCCTGGGCAACAAGCTGCAGGAGCGTGGCGCGCGCCTGCGTACCGATATCGATCTGTTGAACGAAGTCTGGAGCGATCGCCCGAGCCTGCCGAACCAGCCGATCTATCAGCACTTGCCGCCCCAGGCCACGGTCAGTCGGGTCGAGAAACTCGGCACGCTGCGCGAAACCCTGAAGGCGCGAGGCGCGGACTGGCATTTCATCGCCACCCTTGACGACATCGCCTGGCTGTTCAACCTGCGTGGCGGCGACGTCTCGTTCAATCCGGTATTCGTCTCCTTCGCCCTGATCAGCCAGCAACAGGCGACGCTGTTCGTGGCCCTGAGCAAGGTCGATGCGGCATTGCGCGCGGTACTGGAACAGGACGGCGTCACCCTGCGCGACTACAGCGAAGTGGCCACGGCCCTGAGCGCAATCGCCGACGGCAGCAGCCTGCTGGTCGATCCGGCGCGGGTCACCGCCGGTTTGCTGGACAACCTCGGCAGCGGCGTGAAGCTGCTCGAAGGGCTGAACCCGACCACCCTGGCCAAGTCGCAGAAAAGCCTGGCCGACGCCGAGCATATCCGTCAGGCCATGGAGCAGGACGGTGCGGCGCTCTGCGAGTTCTTTGCCTGGCTGGAGTCGGCCTGGGGGCGGCAGCGCATTACCGAGTTGACCATCGACGAGCATCTGACCGCGGCGCGGACCCGGCGCCCTGGTTATGTCTCCCTGAGCTTCAACACCATCGCCGCGTTCAACGCCAACGGCGCGATGCCGCATTACCACGCCACCGAAGAAGAGCACGCGGTGATCGAGGGCGACGGCCTGCTGCTGATCGACTCTGGCGGCCAATACCTGGGCGGCACCACGGACATCACCCGGATGGTCCCGGTCGGCACTCCGAGCGCTGAACAGAAGCGCGATTGCACGCGGGTGCTCAAGGGCGTGATCGCCTTGTCCCGGGCGCAGTTCCCGCGGGGCATCCTGTCGCCGCTGCTGGACGCTATCGCCCGGGCGCCGATCTGGGGCGACGGCGTCGACTATGGGCATGGCACCGGCCACGGCGTGGGGTATTTCCTCAATGTCCACGAAGGTCCGCAAGTCATCGCCTATCAGGCCGCGCCGGCGCCGCAAACCGCCATGCAGCCAGGGATGATCACTTCGATCGAGCCGGGTACCTATCGTCCAGGGCGTTGGGGCGTGCGTATTGAGAACCTGGCCATGAACCGTGAAGCGGGCACTACCGAGTTCGGCGAGTTCCTCAAGTTCGAAACCCTGACCCTGTGCCCGATCGATAGCCGTTGCCTGGAACCGTCGCTGTTGACTCAGGAGGAGCGTGAGTGGCTTAACGCCTATCACGCCGAAGTGCGTCGGCGCCTGGGGCCGCTGTTGCAGGGTGCGGCGCTGGAGTGGTTGAACACCCGTACTGCCGCCCTCTGAACACGACTCGCGCCGCCAACTCAGTGTTGGCGGTGCGAGCCGTTGCTTGTCGTGCCTTGCGCTTGGGTTCAGCTCAAGGCTTCAAGGACAAAGTCCAGGCGATCCTGGCCGAAGAACAACTGGTTATCGACGAACATGCTTGGCGCGCCGAATACGCCGCGTTGCAAGGCTTGTTCGGTTTTGTCCTTGAGGGTGTTCTTGACCTCTTCATCGTTGGTCAGTGCCAACACCTCCAGCGGATCGAATCCCCCCTCACTGAGTACCGCCGCAACGGTGGCTTGATCGTTCAGGTTGCGTTTGTCGACCCAGAGCGCACGGAACAGGCAGTCGATAAAGGCGACAAACCGCTGTGGATGCCGTAGCTGCATGCCGGTCACCGCACGCATCAGCAACAGGGTGTTGATCGGGAAGTGCGGGTTGAATGCCAGCGGCACCTCATAACGTCTCGCATAACGTGCCAGGTCTTGAAGCATGTAGCGCCCCTTGGCGGGGATGCTGATCGGCGAGGCGTTACCAGTAACCTTGAACACCCCACCGAGCAACATGGGTTGATAAACCAGTTGGCTGCCCGTCTGGGCGCAGATCTTCGGCAGTTGGGTATAGGCCAGGTAAGAGGTCGGGCTGCCCAGGTCGAAAAAGAACTCGACGGTTTTACTCATCGGTGATGCTCCCTTTTTGTTGTTATGAAAGGAGAGGAGGAGGGGCTTACCAGCGTTCGTTCCAGGGCCGCAGATCGAGTTCGAAGGTCCAGGCGTCCCGTGGCTGGCTGTACAGGTGCCAATAGTTGTCGGCGATATGCTCGGGATTGAGGATGCCGTCCTCAGCTTTGAGCGCGTATTTTTCTGGGAAGTTGCTGCGGATGAAGTCGGTGTCGATGGCGCCGTCGACCACCACGTGAGCCACGTGAATATTCATTGGCCCCAACTCCCGCGCCATGCTCTGGGCGAGGGCGCGAATGCCATGCTTGGCCCCGGCGAAGGCGGCAAACCCGGCAGCGCCACGCAAGCCAGCGGTGGCTCCGGTAAACAGAATGGTCCCGCGTTTACGGGTGACCATGCGTTTGGCCACTTCTCGTGCATTGAGGAAGCCTGAGAAACAGGCCATTTCCCAGATCTTGAAATACTTACGCGCGGTTTCTTCGAGGATGCTGCACGGCACGTTGGCACCGATGTTGAACACCAGGGCTTCGATCGGTCCGATCTCGTTCTCGATCTGTTCGATCAAGGCAATCACTTCTTCCTCTTTTCGAGCGTCGCAGGCAAAGCCGTGGGCTTCGCCTCCCGATTGCTGGATCGTCTCTACCAGTGGTTGCAGCTTCTCTGCACTGCGCCGGGTAACGCAGGCGACGAAACCTTCTTGGGCAAAACGCTTGGCGATTGCGCTGCCTGTGGCATCGCCGGCGCCGACGACCAAAACGACTTTCTTGTTATCTATGGCTGTAGTCATGCTGGATTCGCTCTATGGGTAAACGATCGTTAACTAAACGAACGTTATGCTACGATTCGCCGAGCGTCAAGCTAAGTAAAGAAGAGGAAAGCCATGCGTTATTCAGCCAACCACAAGCAGGAAACTCGGGAGCGATTGCTGCAGAGCAGCGCGGTGTCGGCCAAGAAAGAAGGGTTTTCGACTGTGGGGGTCGATGGCTTGATGAAGGCGATCGGGCTCAGCGGAGGGGCGTTCTACAGTCATTTCTCATCCAAGGATGAGCTGTTTGGTTCGATTGTCGAGCGAGAGTTGAGGCAGAGCCTTGAGCGCCTGGGGGCTGATGGCGAGCAAAGTCGGCTGCGACTGGAGCGCTGTCTCAAGCGCTATTTGAGCATGGCCCACGTCGAGAGCCCTGAAACAGGTTGCGTGCTGCCGACCCTGGGGGCGGAGATTTCGCGAGCGGATGAAGCGATTCGGCAGCAGGCGGAATACTGGATTTGCCGCTTGCAGCAGAGTTGGGCGCAGACCCTGGGCAGCGATAGCCTGGCCTGGTCGATTCTGTCGCAATGTATCGGCGCGTTGGTGGTGGCGCGGATGCTGGTCAGTCAGGACATTCAGCGCCAGGTGCTGAAGTCGAACCATGACGAAATCGCCCGCCAACTGCCGATGCAGGATGTGCAGTAGGCAGCCACTGCCTACTTGCAGATGACGATCATGCTACGGCTGGTATAGCCGGCGGGGTTAAGGCCAAAGGGGTAATCACCCGGGTCTTCCACCGTATCGCCAGACTTGGCGATCACTTTGTAGCCTTTGGGACCACAGGATGAAGCAGCGCTGGCGTAGCATTTGTCCCAGGAAGAGGACAGGCCGGAGCAGTTGATGTGCAGGCCCTTCTTTCCGCGCTTGACCTCGGTTTTCGAAGTCGCAGCGCAACCTGCGAGGGCAAGTACGGCTAACAGAATCAAAAAACGTTTCATTCCCGTCCCTATTGCTGATCCCGGATCTGCTGCCCGAGTTCGACTGCGTTGGCTGTCACTAGTTAGCGTCTGTACGGTCCCTGTCCGAAAAGTCCTTGATTGGCGCTGAGTTACAGCGCCTAAACATGGCCTAATTGAGCAGCAAATACCAGAGCTATGTACAACCGAGAATCAATCAGCTGCTACCAGAGGTTTTGATTCGCTGCGCATGGTCATGGTTGCGCCTACCGACGCCAAGATAATGCAGCCGATGGCCGACCACTGGGCAAGGGACAGATATTCATGCAGGAACAGCAGGCCGGACAAGGCGCCGAAGGCCGGTTCGATACTCATCAGCGTGCCGAAGGTTCTCGCCGGCATTCGAGTCAGGGCGACCATTTCCAAGCTGTAGGGAAGGGCGGTGGAGAGAACGGCCACACCAAGGGCGATGGGAATCAGTGACGGCGTCAGCAAGGCCGCGCCTGCGTGCACGATACCGATAGGCGCAACGAACAAGGCCGCGATCATGACGCCCAGCGCTGCGGTCTGGATGCCGTTGTCGGCTCCGGCCTTTTGTCCGAACAGAATGTACAGCGCCCAGCAGGCACCCGCGCCTAGGGCGTAGCCGGCACCGATCAGATCGATGCCGGCGCTGGTGTCGCTGGTTGGAATCAATAGCAGCAGGCCGACGATTGCCAGGGCGATCCAGAGAAAGTCGATGGCCTTGCGCGAAGCATAGATGGCCACGGCCAGTGGGCCGGTGAACTCCAGGGCTACGGCGATTCCGAGGGGAACGCTGCGCAGCGACATATAGAAGAGGAAGTTCATCCCGCCTAGCGCCATCCCGTAGACGATGACGGTACGCAGGGACTTTGCGGTGAGCTTGGCGCGCCAGGGGCGCAGTAGAAGCAGCATGATGATGCTGGCGAAGATCAGGCGCAGTGTGGTGGTGCCTTGTGCCCCGACGATGGGGAACATGCTTTTGGCCAAGGATGCGCCGGACTGGATCGACGCCATGGCAATAAGCAGCAGTCCAACCGGGAACAAGGTCGAGGCAAGGCTGCGGGGCTGGTCATTCATGGCAAGGCATCATCCGGATCAGGGGGGGGCGGTAGGTTCGGTGCGCCGACATGATGCTCAACTAATACCGCTTGAGCAATATATTGCTCAAGGCGTTTCCTTGCTTCTATATATAGGAGCGGATTTATCTGGTTTTGCAGGTTATTGATAGAAAAGACAAATTAAGTGTTGACGGCAGATTCCAGAGGTCTATAATTCGCCCCACTTCCGGCGCAGTCGAAACGGAAAACTCCTTGAGATTCAACGAGTTACGCAGTTTTCGACAACGGTTGCGCTTCAGTTCATCGAAGCCCGAAGGAGTTGATAAGGCAGTCAGTTTTCGCCTTGTTAACGATTCGATCGTCTCGGTCGAAAGCGGAGAAAAAGAGGTGTTGACAACAGTGTGTAACGCTGTAGAATTCGCCTCCCGCTGACGAGAGATCGGAAGCGCAAGTGGTTGAAGTTGTTGAGGAAATCTTCAAAAACTTCTGAAAATAATCACTTGACAGCAAATGAGGCTGCTGTAGAATGCGCGCCTCGGTTGAGACGAAAGACTTAACCAACCGCTCTTTAACAACTGAATCAAGCAATTCGTGTGGGTGCTTGTGGAGTCAGACTGATAGTCAGAAAGATTATCAGCATCACAAGTTACTCCGCGAGAAATCAAAGATGTAACCAACGATTGCTGAGCCAAGTTTAGGGTTTTCTCAAAACCCAAAGATGTTTGAACTGAAGAGTTTGATCATGGCTCAGATTGAACGCTGGCGGCAGGCCTAACACATGCAAGTCGAGCGGTAGAGAGAAGCTTGCTTCTCTTGAGAGCGGCGGACGGGTGAGTAATGCCTAGGAATCTGCCTGGTAGTGGGGGATAACGTTCGGAAACGGACGCTAATACCGCATACGTCCTACGGGAGAAAGCAGGGGACCTTCGGGCCTTGCGCTATCAGATGAGCCTAGGTCGGATTAGCTAGTTGGTGAGGTAATGGCTCACCAAGGCGACGATCCGTAACTGGTCTGAGAGGATGATCAGTCACACTGGAACTGAGACACGGTCCAGACTCCTACGGGAGGCAGCAGTGGGGAATATTGGACAATGGGCGAAAGCCTGATCCAGCCATGCCGCGTGTGTGAAGAAGGTCTTCGGATTGTAAAGCACTTTAAGTTGGGAGGAAGGGTACTTACCTAATACGTGAGTATTTTGACGTTACCGACAGAATAAGCACCGGCTAACTCTGTGCCAGCAGCCGCGGTAATACAGAGGGTGCAAGCGTTAATCGGAATTACTGGGCGTAAAGCGCGCGTAGGTGGTTCGTTAAGTTGGATGTGAAATCCCCGGGCTCAACCTGGGAACTGCATCCAAAACTGGCGAGCTAGAGTATGGTAGAGGGTGGTGGAATTTCCTGTGTAGCGGTGAAATGCGTAGATATAGGAAGGAACACCAGTGGCGAAGGCGACCACCTGGACTGATACTGACACTGAGGTGCGAAAGCGTGGGGAGCAAACAGGATTAGATACCCTGGTAGTCCACGCCGTAAACGATGTCAACTAGCCGTTGGGAGCCTTGAGCTCTTAGTGGCGCAGCTAACGCATTAAGTTGACCGCCTGGGGAGTACGGCCGCAAGGTTAAAACTCAAATGAATTGACGGGGGCCCGCACAAGCGGTGGAGCATGTGGTTTAATTCGAAGCAACGCGAAGAACCTTACCAGGCCTTGACATCCAATGAACTTTCTAGAGATAGATTGGTGCCTTCGGGAACATTGAGACAGGTGCTGCATGGCTGTCGTCAGCTCGTGTCGTGAGATGTTGGGTTAAGTCCCGTAACGAGCGCAACCCTTGTCCTTAGTTACCAGCACGTAATGGTGGGCACTCTAAGGAGACTGCCGGTGACAAACCGGAGGAAGGTGGGGATGACGTCAAGTCATCATGGCCCTTACGGCCTGGGCTACACACGTGCTACAATGGTCGGTACAAAGGGTTGCCAAGCCGCGAGGTGGAGCTAATCCCATAAAACCGATCGTAGTCCGGATCGCAGTCTGCAACTCGACTGCGTGAAGTCGGAATCGCTAGTAATCGCGAATCAGAATGTCGCGGTGAATACGTTCCCGGGCCTTGTACACACCGCCCGTCACACCATGGGAGTGGGTTGCACCAGAAGTAGCTAGTCTAACCTTCGGGAGGACGGTTACCACGGTGTGATTCATGACTGGGGTGAAGTCGTAACAAGGTAGCCGTAGGGGAACCTGCGGCTGGATCACCTCCTTAATCGACGACATCAGCTGCTTCATAAGCTCCCACACGAATTGCTTGATTCATTGAAGAAGACGATAGAAGCAGCTTTAAGCTCCAAGCTGATAGCTCCAAGCTAACAGTTACAAGCTCGAAATTGGGTCTGTAGCTCAGTTGGTTAGAGCGCACCCCTGATAAGGGTGAGGTCGGCAGTTCGAATCTGCCCAGACCCACCAATTTTGTTATGGGGCCATAGCTCAGCTGGGAGAGCGCCTGCCTTGCACGCAGGAGGTCAGCGGTTCGATCCCGCTTGGCTCCACCATAAACTGCTTCGGAAAGCTTAGAAATGAGCATTCAAATTGAATGTTGATTTCTAGTCTTTTGATTAGATCGTTCTTTAAAAATTTGGGTATGTGATAGAAAGATAGACTGAACGTTACTTTCACTGGTAACGGATCAGGCTAAGGTAAAATTTGTGAGTTCTCTTTTAATTAAGAATGCAAATTTTCGGCGAATGTCGTCTTCATAGTATAACCAGATTGCTTGGGGTTATATGGTCAAGTGAAGAAGCGCATACGGTGGATGCCTTGGCAGTCAGAGGCGATGAAAGACGTGGTAGCCTGCGATAAGCTTCGGGGAGTCGGCAAACAGACTTTGATCCGGAGATCTCTGAATGGGGGAACCCAGCCATCATAAGATGGTTATCTTGTACTGAATACATAGGTGCAAGAGGCGAACCAGGGGAACTGAAACATCTAAGTACCCTGAGGAAAAGAAATCAACCGAGATTCCCTTAGTAGTGGCGAGCGAACGGGGACTAGCCCTTAAGTGGCTTTGAGATTAGCGGAACGCTCTGGAAAGTGCGGCCATAGTGGGTGATAGCCCTGTACGCGAAAGTCTCTTAGTCATGAAATCGAGTAGGACGGAGCACGAGAAACTTTGTCTGAATATGGGGGGACCATCCTCCAAGGCTAAATACTACTGACTGACCGATAGTGAACTAGTACCGTGAGGGAAAGGCGAAAAGAACCCCGGAGAGGGGAGTGAAATAGATCCTGAAACCGTATGCGTACAAGCAGTGGGAGCAGACTTTGTTCTGTGACTGCGTACCTTTTGTATAATGGGTCAGCGACTTATATTCAGTGGCGAGCTTAACCGAATAGGGGAGGCGTAGCGAAAGCGAGTGTTAATAGCGCGTTTAGTCGCTGGGTATAGACCCGAAACCGGGCGATCTATCCATGGGCAGGTTGAAGGTTGGGTAACACTAACTGGAGGACCGAACCGACTACCGTTGAAAAGTTAGCGGATGACCTGTGGATCGGAGT
The DNA here is from genome assembly GCF_001921865.1 of Pseudomonas chlororaphis. GTDB lineage: Bacteria > Pseudomonadota > Gammaproteobacteria > Pseudomonadales > Pseudomonadaceae > Aquipseudomonas > Aquipseudomonas chlororaphis_D. The sequence continues at coordinate 979 of NZ_MSCT01000019.1, read as the reverse complement.
GAAAGGCTAATCAAGCTCGGAGATAGCTGGTTCTCCTCGAAAGCTATTTAGGTAGCGCCTCATGTATCACTGTAGGGGGTAGAGCACTGTTTCGGCTAGGGGGTCATCCCGACTTACCAAACCGATGCAAACTCCGAATACCTACAAGTGCCGAGCATGGGAGACACACGGCGGGTGCTAACGTCCGTCGTGAAAAGGGAAACAACCCAGACCGTCAGCTAAGGTCCCAAAGTTATGGTTAAGTGGGAAACGATGTGGGAAGGCTTAGACAGCTAGGAGGTTGGCTTAGAAGCAGCCACCCTTTAAAGAAAGCGTAATAGCTCACTAGTCGAGTCGGCCTGCGCGGAAGATGTAACGGGGCTCAAACCATACACCGAAGCTACGGGTATCACGTAAGTGATGCGGTAGAGGAGCGTTCTGTAAGCCTGTGAAGGTGAGTTGAGAAGCTTGCTGGAGGTATCAGAAGTGCGAATGCTGACATGAGTAACGACAATGGGTGTGAAAAACACCCACGCCGAAAGACCAAGGTTTCCTGCGCAACGTTAATCGACGCAGGGTTAGTCGGTCCCTAAGGCGAGGCTGAAAAGCGTAGTCGATGGAAAACAGGTTAATATTCCTGTACTTCTAGTTATTGCGATGGAGGGACGGAGAAGGCTAGGCCAGCTTGGCGTTGGTTGTCCAAGTTTAAGGTGGTAGGCTGGAATCTTAGGTAAATCCGGGGTTCTAAGGCCGAGAGCTGATGACGAGTTACCTTTTAGGTGACGAAGTGGTTGATGCCATGCTTCCAAGAAAAGCTTCTAAGCTTCAGATAACTAGGAACCGTACCCCAAACCGACACAGGTGGTTGGGTAGAGAATACCAAGGCGCTTGAGAGAACTCGGGTGAAGGAACTAGGCAAAATGGCACCGTAACTTCGGGAGAAGGTGCGCCGGTGAGGGTGAAGGACTTGCTCCGTAAGCCCATGCCGGTCGAAGATACC
>NZ_MSCT01000018.1 GCF_001921865.1 Pseudomonas chlororaphis | reverse complement strand
CCTATTCCACGAGAAGCTGTAGCAATGCCTGAACCGATACCGATCAAGGACCATGAGAAAGAAACGCGGCTGGTCAATAAAAGACTGTTGGCTTGTGCGCTGTTGGTGGTCGCTATTACCTGCACCCTGATCGGGCGCCTGTACTTCCTGCAAGTGGTCGAATTCGACTATCACTCCACCGTTTCCGAAAACAATCGGGTGCATGTGCTGCCCATCACCCCGACCCGCGGCCTGATCTACGACCGCAACGGCGTGCTGTTGGCCGACAACCGCCCAAGCTTCAACCTGACCATCACCCGTGAGCGCGCCACCGATCTGAAGGGCGAGCTGGACCAAGTGGTCAGCCTGCTGCATCTGCCCGCCGAAGCCCGAACCTTGTTCGACAAGGAATTGAAGCAGTCACGCCATCCTTTCGTGCCGGTCACCCTGTTCTATGAGTTGACTGAAGAGCAGATCGCCGTCTTGGCGGTCAACGAGTACCGCTTGCCGGGCCTGGAAGTCGAAGCGCAGTTCGTACGGGACTACCCGATGGGCGCTCACTTTGCCCACTCCATCGGTTATGTCGGGCGGATCAACGAGAAGGAAGCCAAGGTACTGGACTCGGTGGAATACCGTGGTACGCAGTCGATCGGCAAGACCGGGATCGAGAAGTTCTACGAGCCCGAGCTGCACGGCCACGTTGGCTATGAAGAGGTGGAGACCAACGCTCAGGGTCGGGTCATGCGAGTGCTCAAGCATACCGATCCCATTCCAGGTAAAAACATCGTGCTCAGCCTCGATGTGAAATTGCAGGAGGCAGCCGAACAGGCCCTGGGGGATCGCCGCGGTTCGGTGGTGGCCATCGACCCGGCCACCGGTGAAGTGCTGGCCATGGTCAGCAAGCCGAGCTTCGATCCGAACCTGTTTGTCACCGGCATCAGCTTCAAGGAATACGCAGCGCTGCGCGATTCCATCGACCGGCCATTGTTCAACCGCGTACTGCGCGGCCTCTACGCGCCGGGCTCGACCATCAAGCCGGAAGTGGCGATTGCCGGGCTGGATTCCGGGGTGGTCACGGCCGCGACCCGGGTCTTCGATCCGGGGTACTACCAACTGCCGGACTTCGACCACAAATACCGGAACTGGAACCACAGCGGCGACGGCTGGGTGGATCTGGACGCGGCGATCATGCGTTCCAACGACACCTATTTCTACGACCTGGCGCACAAGCTGGGCATCGACCGTTTGCACGACTACCTGGCGATGTTCGGCCTGGGGGAAAAAGTCTCGCTGGACATGGCCGAAGAGGCGCCCGGATTGATGCCCTCCCAGGCATGGAAGCGCGCGACCCGGCGTCAGCCATGGTTTCCTGGCGAGACGGTGATCCTCGGCATCGGCCAGGGCTATATGCAGGTCACGCCGTTGCAACTGGCCCAGGCCACTACGCTGATCGCCAACAAGGGCATCTGGAATCGTCCGCACCTGGCCAAGACCGTGGACGGCCAGCCGCCTGTGGATACCAACCCAATGCCGAATATCCAGCTCAAGTCTGCGGTCGACTGGGACCTGGTCAGCCACGGTATGCAAATGGTGATGCACGCGCCTCGCGGCACCGCGCGCGACGCCGCGGCCGGCGCGCAATACCGCATCGCCGGCAAGAGCGGCACCGCGCAGGTGGTGGCGATCAAGCAGGGCGAGCGTTATGACCGCCTCAAGACTCACGAGCGGCATCGCGACAACGCGTTGTTCGTCGGCTTCGCGCCGGCCGAACACCCGCGCATCGTGGTGGCGGTGATGATCGAAAACGGCGAGGCCGGCGGCCGGGTCGCCGGCCCCGTGGTCCGGCAGGTCATGGACGCCTGGTTATTGGACCAGGAAGGCCACCTGAAGCCGCAATACGCGAGCCCAGCGAAGACGCCGGACGTGCCTCACGCCTGAGTCACTTGAACATCAGGCTGCCCGGCACTTGCTCACGAATACTGAGCATGTGCTGGATGCTGTCCAGGAACAGGGTTTCGGCCTGGCTCATCTTCTGTTCCCGGTGCCACAGCAGCTGGATGTCGAAATCCACCACACCATCGTCCGGCGGCAAACGCCAGAGCAACCCTTGCTCGACATCCCGCCGCACCAGATGGATAGGTAGGCAGCCGATACCGAAACCGGCGCAGATCAGCCGGTAAATCTCTTCGAAACTGGTGGATGAGGCGACGATCTTGCCGGTAAAGCCCTGCTGGTCGCGAAACAGCGTCAGCGGCGACAGGTTGCCGCCCAACTGGTCGCTGGTGAAGCTGACGAAGTTCTCGTTGGCCAGTTGTTGCAGGCTCAGGTTCTGCTGGCCGAACAGCCGGTGCCGCTGGCCGCAGAAGTAGGCATAACGCTCGCGAAACAGCACCCGCTGTTCCAGCCGCGGTTGCGCCAGGCGGCACAGCCCGACTCCCAGGGTCGCGGTCTTTTGCAGCAGCGAGCTGATGATGTCCGAGCTGCCCATCACCTCGACTTCCAGCTCGATCTTCGGGTGGGCGGCATGGAAGTCGGCGAGGAACTCGTCGTAGTGCGGTGCCTGCACGCCGCTGACGGTGAGGATGCGGATCTTGCCCACCACGTCGTCGTTGCGGCTTTCCAACACGGTGCCCAGGCGCGAAATATCGCCGTAGATATCGCTGGCGATGCGCAGCACTTCCTCGCCGGTTTCCGTGAGCTCGAAGCGTCGCCCGCTGCGGGCGATCAGCACGCAGTCGAGCTGTTCCTCCAGGCGTTTCAAAGCCTGGCTGACCGCCGACTGGGTGATGTGCAGGCGCGCGGCGGCGCGGCTCATGCTGCCTTCCTGGCCGATCACCAGGTAGGTGCGCAGCAGGTTCCAGTCCAGGCGATCGTTGAGGAAGCGCCGGCCGACCCAGGGGTTGGAGGGGGAGAGCGGTGCGGGCATGGCAGTCTCATGCAGTAGCAGTGCTAATAGCAAAGATAAGGATTTGAAAATTGACTAATCCTGGCACGGCGGCGATAAAGCCCGCAAGCGCCAGAGAGCGCCACGTGAAGCCTTCAGCACCTGCCCAAAACTACAAATACACAGGGTCCTTGCATGCACACCACCCCTCAGCCGCGCAGAGCCGCGGCGGCGGCCTTTATCGGCACGACCATCGAGTTCTACGACTTCTACATCTACGCCACCGCGGCGGCCCTGGTGCTCGGGCAGGTGTTCTTTCCCAGCAGCGACCCGGTCATGAGTACCCTGGCGGCCTTTGGCAGTTTCGCCGTGGGGTTTATCGCCCGGCCCATGGCTGGCATGGTCTTCGGCCACCTGGGCGATCGTCTCGGGCGCAAGAAGATGTTGCTGGTGACCATGGCGCTGATGGGGCTGGCCACCACCGGCATCGGCCTGCTGCCCAGCTACGCCAGCGCCGGGATCTGGGCCCCCATCAGCCTGATCGTGCTGCGCATCATCCAGGGCATTTCCGTGGGTGGCGAGTGGGGTGGCGCGGTGCTGATGGCCAGCGAGCATGCCCCCGCCCGGCGCAAGACGTTCTACGCCTCCTTTGCCCAGCTCGGCAGCCCGGCCGGCCTGTTGCTGGCCTTGATCGCCTTTCGCCTGGTGACCAGCCTGGATCCGCAGGACTTCCTCGAATGGGGTTGGCGCCTGCCGTTTCTCGCCAGCGGCGTGCTGATGATGTTCGGCCTGATGATTCGCTCCGGGGTGCATGAGTCGCCAGAGTTCGCCAAGGCCCGGGACAACCACGAAACCGCCAAGTACCCGGTGATGGAAGTGCTGCGCAGTTGCTGGAGACAGATCCTGTTCGCCGCCGCCGCGGTGACTATCGGCTCGGCCGGTTTCTTCTTCACCAACACCTTCATGATCACCTACGTCACCCAGTACCAGGGGATTGCCCGGGCGACCATTCTCGATTGCCTGTTCCTGGTGACCATCATCCAGCTGCTCTCGCAGCCGGTGTCCGCCTTGCTCGCCGAGCGCGTCGGCGAAGGCCGTTTTCTCACCTGGGTGGCACTGCTGTGCATGCTCACGCCGTACCCGATGTTCTTGCTGGTCGGCACCCAGAACATCGTGCTGATGACCCTCGGCATCGCCCTGGCGGTGGTGATTCTCTCGGCGCTGTACGCGGTGATCGCCGGCTACATGACCCAGGCCTTCCCGGTGCACCTGCGCTATTCGGGGATCTCCATCGCCTATCAACTGGCCTGCGCGGTGGCCGGCGGCAGTACGCCGCTGATCGGCACCTTGCTGGCCAGCAAGTTTTCCGGCCAGTGGCTGCCGCTGGCGGTGTTCTTCACGCTGCTGTCGGCCCTGTCGCTGATCGGCGTATGCGGCCTGGCAAGGCTGCGCGCCCACCCGACTGTCCCTTCCACTGCCCAAGAGGTGTATCCGTGAGCAAACCCGAGTCCATGAACCCGATCGAATGGCAGGCCCGCTGCGAACTGGCGGCCCTGTACCGGCTGGTCGCGCACTTTCGCATGACCGACTTGATCGACACCCACATTACCCTGCGCATCCCGGGGCCGGAGCATCACTTCTTGATCAACCGCTACGGGGTGATCTTCGACCGCATGCGCGCCAGCGACCTGGTGCGCATCGACCAGCAAGGGCGCATCGTCGACGCGAACTACGCCGGGCACCGGGTCAATGCCGCCGGCTTCGTGATTCACTCGGCGATCCACATGGCGCGCCCGGACCTCAACTGCGTGATCCACACCCACACCGCCGCCGGCATTGCGGTGGCCGCGCAGAAGCAGGGCCTGCTGCCCATCAGCCAGCATGCGCTGAAGTTCTACGGCAAGCTGGCGTACCACACCTATGAAGGCATCGCCCTGTCGTTGGACGAGCGCGAGCGGCTGATCGCCGACCTCGGTCCGCACAAGGCGATGATCCTGCGCAACCACGGCCTGTTGGTGGGCGGCGCCAGCGTTGCCCATGCGTTCCAGGAGATCCACTTTCTCGAGCGCGCCTGCCAGGCCCAGGTCCAGGCGCTGGCTGGCGGCTGCGAGCTGAACTACCCCTCGCCAGAGGTGTGCGCCCACACCGCCGAGCAGTTCGAGCGCGACGATGCCGACAACATCATCGAGCTGGCCTGGGAAGCTGCGCTGACCCTGATCGAAGCCCAGCGCGAGTCCTATCTGTCATGAGCGTCGTGGTGCTGCTGTCCCGCGACAGCCTGCTGCTCAAGCAATTGCAGGTGGCCTTCGACCGTTGCGCGCCGCAGCTGGAAGCAGTGCTGGCCGACGACCCGCGTGCGGCCCGGGCGCAGGTCGCCGCCTGCTGGTTTCCGCCCGCCGGCAGCCTGGGGCGCTTGGCCAACCTGCAAGTGATTCACTCGGTGGCGGCGGGCATCGACCATCTGCAGCACGACCCGTCGTGCCCGGACCTGCCGGTGTGCCGGGTGGTGGACCCGGGGCATCGCCAGGGCATGACCGAGTACCTGCGCTGGGCGGCCATCCACTATCACCGCGGTTTCGACCAGGTGCTGGAGCAGCAGCGCGAACGGCGCTGGGAGCGGCCGCTGCAACGGCCGGCGCGGCAGTTCCGGGTCGGGGTCATGGGCCTGGGGTCGCTGGGCAGCGCCATTGCCCTCGACCTGGCCGCCGCCGGCTACGCGGTGCGCGGCTGGGCCCGCAGCGCCAAGGCGCTGGCGGGGGTGCAGACCTTCGTCGGGCCGCGGCAGTTGGAGCCCTTTCTCGACGACGTGGAATTGCTGATCAACCTGCTGCCGCTGACCGCCGAGACCCGCGGCATTCTCGGCCGCGATACCTTTGCCCGGCTGGCTCGCGGCGCGGCGCTGGTCAATGTCGGGCGCGGCGGCCACCTCGACCTCGACGACCTGCAACAGGCCCTGGCCAGCGGTCAGTTACGCGGGGCCTTGCTCGATGTGTTCGAGCAGGAGCCGCTGCCGACCGAGCACCCGCTGTGGACGACCCCCGGGGTCACCATCACTCCGCACATGGCGTCGGCGGCGTCCCACGACTGCATCGCCGAACAGGTGGCGGAAAACCTGCGGCGCCTACAACTGGGCGAGGTGCTGTTGAACGAAGTGGATCGGGCCCAGGGTTACTGAGCGCCCAGGCAGGCTTGCAAGGTGTCGATAAAGATCGTCTCGGCGCGGCTCATGCGCTGTTCGCGGTTCCACAGCAGATGAATGTCGACATCGGCGATGCCGGCGTCGGGTGGCAGGCGCCACAGCAGCCCGGCCTCGACGTCGGCCGCTACCACGTGTTCCGGCAGGCAGCCGATGCCGTAGCCGGCGATCACCAGGCGCCGCACTTCCTCCAGGCTCGGCGACGAGGCGACGATGCGCCCGCTGAAACCCTGCTGGTCGCGGAAGATGGTCAGCGGCGAGAGCATGCCGCCGATCTGGTCGCTGGTGAAACTGACGAAGTTCTCCCGTTGCAAATCCCCTTCGGCCACCTTCTGCTGGCCGAACAGGGCATGGTGCTTGCCGCAGAAAAACGCATAGCGCTGGCGCAGGAACAACCGCTGCTCCAGGCGCGGCTGCGACCGCCGATTGAGGCTCAGGCCCAGGGTCGCGGTTTTTTCCTGCAAGGCACTGACGATGTCCGAACTGCGCAGCACCTCGATCTCCAGGTCGACCCGTGGGTGCTGGCGGTGGAAGTCGGCGAGGAAGTCGTCGAAGCGCTCGGAAAAGATCCGGCTGATCATCAGCAGGCGCACCTTGCCGATCACCTCGTCGGCGGGTTGCTCCAGCATGCCGCCGACCTGGGACATCTGCCCATAGATCTCGCCGGCCAGGTGGAAGATCTGCTCGCCGGTTTCGGTCAGGGCGAAACGCGGCCCGCGCCGAGCGATCAACTGCCGCCCCAGCTGTTCTTCCAGGCGCTTGAGGGCCTGGCTCACCGCCGGCTGGGTCAGGTGCAGGCGAGCGGCCGCGCGGCTGATGCTCAGCTCCTGGCCAATCACCCGGAAGGTGCGCAGCAGGTTCCAGTCCAGGCGGTCGTTGAGCAGGCGGTCGGGCAGGCGGTTGGACATGGTGCGAGGCTCTGGGGCGAAGGAGGTGGTCAATAATAAGCTGAATTTATAATCAGAATAATAAATAGAAAATTGACTGATTATTGCCATGCAACGCTAAATCCCCACCAGACCGGCGCCGCTAGAGCGCCGCTGCCGATCCCGTTTTCTCCTGCCAGAAAAATAATCAAAGGAGCCCGACCCATGAAGCCTCAAGCTTCGCCTCAGCCGCGCCGTGCGGCGGCCGCCGCCTTTATCGGCACCATGATCGAGTGGTACGACTTCTACATCTACGCCACCGCCGCGGCGCTGGTGTTCGGCGCCTTGTTCTTTCCCTCCGACGACAAGCTGTTCAGCACCATGGCGGCCTTCGGCACCTTCGCCGTGGGCTTCTTCGCCCGGCCGCTGGGCGGCATTGTGTTCGGCCATATCGGCGATCGCATCGGGCGCAAGAAATCCCTGGTGATCACCCTGCTGATGATGGGCGTGGTCACGGTGTGCATCGGCCTGTTGCCGACGTATGCGCAGATCGGCGCGGCGGCGCCGGTGTTGCTGATCCTGCTGCGCATTGTCCAGGGTATCGCCGTCGGCGGCGAGTGGGGCGGGGCGGTGTTGATGGCCGGCGAACATGCGCCCAAGGGCCGGCGCAATTTCTTCGCCTCCTTCGCCCAGTTGGGCAGCCCGGCGGGGTTGATCCTGTCGTTGCTGGCCTTCAGCGCGGTCACCCGCCTGCCCGAAGACGACCTGATGAGTTGGGGCTGGCGCCTGCCGTTCCTCGCTAGCGCGCTGTTGCTGGTGGTGGGGCTGGCGATCCGCCTGGGGGTCAACGAGTCGCCGGAATTCCTCGCCAGCCGCGAACAGGCGCGTAAGGCCGCCCGCAAGGAACAGGCGCCGGTGATGGAAGTGCTGCGGACCGCCTGGCGGCCGTTGTTGCTGTGTATCGGCGCCAATACCCTGGGGATTGCCGGGGTGTATTTCACCAACACCTTCATGATCGCCTACAGCACTCAGCAACTGGGCTTGCCGCGGTCGCTGATCCTCGAATGCCTGTTCGTGGTGGCGATCATCCAGTTCTGCATCCAGCCGCTGGCCGCCTGGACCGCCGAGAGGCTCGGCGCCACGCGTTTCCTGTGCCTGGTGTCGCTCCTGGCCATGGCCTCGCCGTACCCGATGTTCGTGCTGGTGAGCAGCGGCCAGGCGCCGCTGATCATCCTCGGCATCGCCCTGGCGGTGGTGTGCATGGCGTCCTTCTACGCAGTGATCGCCGGTTACGTCAGCGGCATGTTCGAGACCCGCGTGCGCTACACCGCGATCTCCCTGGCCTATCAGGTCTGCGGCGCGTTGGCCGGGGGCCTGACGCCGCTGATCGGCACCTGGCTGGCCCACCAGTTCGCCGGCCAGTGGTGGCCGATGGCGCTGTTCTACAGCCTGATCGCCACGGTCTCGCTGGCCTGTGTGCTGGCCCTGGCGCGCCGGCATGCCGCCGCCCAGCGCTTGGAAATGGCTTGAATCTTTATCGAATCCTGGAGAACCCAAGCATGTTGAAGATCAACGGCGAACGCCTGTGGGCGAGCCTGATGGCCATGGCCGAAATCGGCGCGACGGCCCGCGGCGGCAGTTGCCGCCTGGCCCTGAGCGAAGAAGACAAGGCCGGGCGCGAACTCTTCGCCCATTGGTGTACCGAGGCCGGCCTGAGCCTGAGTGTGGATGCCATCGGCAACCTGTTCGCCCGCCGCCCGGGCAGCGACCCCGACGCTGCCCCGGTGCTGATGGGCAGCCACCTCGACACCCAGCCCGAAGGCGGGCGCTTCGATGGCGTGTACGGCGTGCTCGCCGGCCTTGAGGTGGTGCGCCGCCTCGACGACTTGGGTATCCGCACCCGCAAGCCGCTGGAGATTGCGGTGTGGACCAACGAGGAAGGCGCGCGCTTCACCCCGGCCATGTTCGGTTCGGCGGTGTTCACCGGGATCATGGACCTGGAGACGGCGCTGGCGGTGCGCGATGCCGACGGCATCAGCGTCGCCGAGGCGTTGCAGCGCACCGGTTACGCCGGCACGCGGCCGCTGGGCGGTGCGGTGGATGCCTATTTCGAGGCGCATATCGAACAGGGGCCGATCCTCGAAGACAACGCCAAGAGCATCGGCGTGGTCAGCGGCGGCCAGGCGATCCGCTGGCTCGACGTGCAGGTCGAGGGCATGGCAGCCCATGCCGGCACCACGCCCATGCCGCTGCGCAAGGACGCGCTCTATGGCGCCGCCGAGATGATCCTGGCGATCGAAAAGCTCGCCGCGGATTTCGCTCCCGAGGGCCTGACCACCGTCGGCGAACTGAGCATCGCCAAGTCCTCGCGCAACACCATTCCCGGTTTGCTGCAGTTCACCGTCGACCTGCGCCATCACCGCGACAGCGCCATCGCTGCGATGGAGCAGGAAGTGCGCGGGCGCCTCGCCGCTATCGCCGAACAACGCCAGCTGAATGTGACTGTCAGCCCGCACTGGATCAGCCCGGCCACGCCTTTCGACGCCGAGTGCGTGGCGGCGGTGCAGCAGGCGGTGGACGGCCTGGGCTACGCTCAGCAATCGATCGTCAGCGGCGCCGGCCACGACGCAATCCACCTGGCGCGGTTCTGCCCGACGGCCATGGTGTTTATCCCGTGCGTCGGCGGCCTGAGCCACAACGAAGCCGAAGACGTCCTGCCCGAGGACGTGCGCCAGGGCACCGACGTCTTGCTCAACGCCGTGTTGGCCCGCGCCGGCCAGGTCGAATAAGGAGAAGGTCATGCGCAGTTTTTTCCACCCCGAACAGCTGTTGCACCATCCGCGCAGCTACTACTCCCGCGGCCAGATGCGCACCCCGCAGGAGGTGCCCGAGCGCGCCCAGCGCTTGGTCCAGGCCGCGCATTCTTTGGGCTTCGAGGTACTGCAACCGACGGACGCCGGCTTGCAACCGCTGCTGGCGGTGCACGGCGCGGCGTACCTGGAATTCCTCGAGGAAGCCCATCAGCGCTGGAAGGAAATCCCCGAGGACTGGGGCGACGAAGTGATGTCGAACATCTTCGTCAAGGAGCCCAACGCCCTGCGCGGCATCCTCGCCCAGGCCGCGCGTTACCTGGCCGACGGCAGTTGCCCGGTGGGCGAGGCGACCTGGCGCTCGGCCTACTGGTCGGCGCAAAGCGCGATTGCCGGCGCCCGCGCCTTGCTCGACGGCGAACCGGCAGCCTACGCCCTGTGCCGCCCGCCCGGCCACCACGCCCGGGCCGAAGCGGCCGGCGGTTTTTGCTACCTGAACAACGCCGCGATCGCCGCCCAGGTCTTGCGCGAGCGCTTCGCGCGGGTCGCGGTGCTGGACACCGACATGCACCACGGCCAGGGCATCCAGGAAATCTTCTACGAACGCGACGACGTGCTCTACGTCTCGGTGCACGGCGACCCGACCAACTTCTACCCGGGCGTCGCCGGTTTCGCCGACGAGCGCGGCAGCGGCGCGGGGCAGGGCTACAACCTCAACCTGCCCATGGCCCACGGCGCCAGCGAAGCGGATTTCCTCGGCCAACTGGACATCGCCCTGGAAGCGGTGAGCGCCTTCGACGCCCAGGCGCTGGTGCTGTCCCTGGGCTTCGACATCTACGAGCTCGACCCGCAAAGCAAAGTCGCGGTCACCCGCGCCGGCTTCGCCCGCCTCGGCGAACGCATCCGCGGCCTCGGCCTGCCGTGCCTGATCGTACAGGAGGGCGGCTATCACCTGGAAAGCCTGGAAGACAATGCCCGCGCCTTCTTCGCCGAGGCCGGGGCCTGGAAACTCTGATTGCGGTGGCTGGGAGATGTTTCGCGAGCAAGCTCGCTCCTACAGGGAAAGCGCTGTTGCGGTCGCCGCCGTACTGTAGGAACGAGTTTGTTCGCGGTCTTGCCCATGGTGATGGTGGCGTCATCCGCCTACATATTCAGGCGCGGTCTGCCACGCAGCGTCGCCGAACTCAACGAACATCGGTTGCTGAACTTCGCCTCCGCCTACTTTTGCTGCGCATCCCTAGTTAATTCATTGTTCAGCCGTAAAATAATACGTTCGATAACACAGGCCGAAACGTTGTAAGACTCAACGCTCGGGTGTGAAGCGATCCATCCATTGTCTTTGAACTTATGCAGCAGATCATCCAGGCTCATTTTCTGCTCCTCGAACTCCACCCAGGTATTCTTCTCCGCTTCGAAGAGTGCCTTGAGGGTCTGGGTACGGCCTTCGTTCCAGTAGACATTCGGGGTGTCCGCTGGCCCCTTCAGCTCCTTCTTGATGATTCTTTCTTCTGGCAAAACCGTATTGCGCCCCTCTTTGCTCAGGCCTAGTTCCTTGCTCATCAACATGTCTTCGCCACCTGCAACCATATAAGGAGGGTAAATGCCATCCTCCCATTGCTTGCGAAACGGCGCCTTGATTGAAACAAACTGTTCCGCTGGCCCGTTCAGATCAGCTGGCGTGGGCGGGAGTGTTTCTCCGAAAGGTGCGGGAGGAGACTGTCGCGCCGGGTAACCAATACCATAGCCGACAATCGGCTGATGGCTTGTCTGGTGCAGACCTTCTACTGCCGTTCGCACCTTTGGGTTGGTGTGTCTGGTCTGTTCCGTCTTTACAACATCCTGATCGATCATCATGACTCTTTCAGGGCGATACGAAAGGGAATCGGCAAAGGCCAGGGCCGATGCTCGCGCAGCGCCAAACCCGGTCAACTTTCCGCCATCCCAACCCACCAGGTGCAGATTCGGGTACTGTTCAAGCAGCTCTTTCATCGTCGAGGCATAGGTCGGGTAATCGAGCCTGTGAACAAGAAGATAGACAGGCTCAGCATGCGTGCCATGCTCATTCGTCATGTTTTTCGGGTGCCATGCCAGGCTGTAGTCCTTACTGAGATCTGCACTCAGCTTGTTGGCACTTCCGCCACTGATGACCAGTGCCGGAACAGTGCCTTTGTTCAGGTGCGGCTCATGTAACTGCGGGCCCCTGATAAATGAAAACCAACTGCCAGCACTGGGTATTGCGCGTTCCATGGCAAGCTCCCTGCAGGTATCAATCCTCTTATCAAGAACTGCCTGCATACTTTTAATGGCGTCTTCCCGAGTACTTTTAATGGCGTCGTGATGCGACAGATCGCCTACTTTGACCGGGGAATATTTACAAGTCGGCCGGGTTTCGGGATTGATCCAGCGCTGATTGCGCTCCAGATTGACAGGCACGGAACTCACAAGGGGCGTGATGTTTTTTGCAGCAGTGGCAGCCCCCGTACCCTCCAGTTTCACAAGGTCCTGGAGCCCCTCTTGCCACAGCGCTCCCAGCACGGTGCGCTGTTCAAGGGCATCGCTAGCCAACTGCTTGCGAAACTCGGCGGCTTGTTTGTCACTGATCGCATCTACAGAGACATTCCCTCTGACGGCCAGCATCGTTTTAAAAAAAGCATCTTCGCCGGAGGCTGCCCAGACCTCTCCGGATTTGCTTGCCGAGTAGTTATCCTTGCCGTCATGGCATATTTCAATACTCTGTTTTTGTTGATCCACAGATAACATCCCGGCCTCCACCCAGCATTTGCCCTCCCCAGGGATAAATGCCGTATAGGGCCGGGTATCAGCATCATGTTTCCAGACCAGGGGTATATCGACGGGCCATTCCTTATTCTTGACCAGCGTCAAACTTAATAACTCCAACGTGCTGCCGTTCAGCGAACAAGGCGCGTCTTGTGCAAGTCGATGGGAGGCATCATCGACCTTGCACAGCATTGCCGCTGATGTGTTGTACGCAAAGATGCCGGAGCTGGCTGAGTTACTTTTTTTTCCAGAGGTATTTTCGTTCTCGGACAATTCATGGGGACGACTGGCGGCGTGCAGATTGGGTAGCGAATGACTCGGAGTCAGCATGGGGATTTCCTCTTATGTTAATGGTTACTTTTGACTGCTCGTAAAGGCTGGCCATTTCGTTTCACCGTGGCGCGAGGCGCTGCTTCCAACTCAATGCCAGCCATGTTGTTTGCTGCTTTTATCCATCCTTGTGTTCCGGCGAAGCTAACAGCAGCGAGCCCAGGGTGTGTAAGAACACCGCGGCACTGCGCAGGGCTGTCGATGGATTTTCCGTTGCGTGGACGCCGGGTTGGCGCGCCCGGTCAGGAGCAGAAAACCCCATGGGGTTTTCCCGGTAGCGGGCCATGACGCGAGTGACATAAGCCTGGGTTTCGGGGTAAGGCGGAATTTCCCGGCCGTACCTTTTTACCGCGCCTTCCCCTGCGTTGTAGGCGGCGATGGACAGCTCCAGGTTGTGATCGAAATGATCGAGCAGCCATCTCAGGTAGGCCGCGCCGGCGCGTAGGTTGTCGGGGGCGTTGCTCAAGTTGGTGTAGCCAAATCGCGCGCCTGTGAGGGGCATGACCTGCATCAGGCCGACCGCGCCTTTATTGGAAGCAGCGTCCTGTTGATATCGGGACTCCACGTGAATCATGGCGTGCAGCAAACGTGGGTCGAGGTGGTACTCCCTGGCCACGCTGTCAATCAGTGGACCATAAGGGACGATGAGCCGGGATGGCGCCACGCTGGTCGCAGAAGGAGGAGGCGAAGGGGGCGGCATGAGGGGGGCCGGCTCAGGAGAAATGTCGCTTTCAAGGTCGCCTCGGGTCCAGGTCAGGGGCGCGTCCAATCCGATGCCCTGGGCGCAGACCTGGGCACCGGGGCCACAGGCCAGGAGCAGCCCCATGCCGAGCATTAACCTTCGCCAGCGGATCATGGCGCTTGCTGCTCGTAGTCCAGCTGCATGGCGATTCGCAGAATATGCGCCACCGGTTCGAACAGCTCGGCGGGAATGTAGCGACCCACGTCGCACTGGGCCGCCAGGGCACGGGCGGTGGCGATGTTCTCGACCACCGGGATACCTGCCTTTTCGGCAAGGGCGACGATGTTCAATGCCACATGGTCGTGACCGATCTCGATCACCCGTGGCAAGGGGGTTTCACCGGGCTTGAAGTACAGGCAGACCGCAATGTGGGTAGGGTTGCGCACCACCGCTGTGGACTTGGCTACATTCGCCGCCAGGCTGCCGCTTTGCACTTCCCGGTGCGCTTCCTTGCGTTTTTGCTTCATGTGCGGATCGCCTTCGGCGTTCTTGTACTCCTGCTTGATGTCCTCCAGCGACATCATCAATTGCTGGTTGGTGTTGTAGCGTTGGAAAGCGAAATCGGCGATGCCGACCATCACGTAGAACCCGATCAGCACCGCCCACATCCAGTACAGCAACTGTGTGCTGACCTCCAGGCCACACGCCACGCTGCACAGGGGAAGGAACTGGATGGACGGTGCGTACTGTCGGATCAGGTAGAAAAATATCAGTGACAGGACCCCAACCTTGGCCATGGATTTGCTGAACTCGAACAGGCTGTGCATGGAAAACATCTGCTTGGCGTTGGCCAGCGGGTTGAGTTTCTCCAGGGAGGGTTTGAGCGCCTCGGGCGCGAGCAACGGTCCGGTCTGGGCAACGACGGCCACCAGGGTGGTAAGGATGAGCATGGCCGCGATGCCTCCCGCCACCCGCACAACGATCGCCGCGAACAGCTCGCCCAACTGTTTGAGCGCCGAGGCTAGGTCCAGGTTGATGGCGTTGATCGTGGTATCGAGCAGTGCCGTGAAGCTGTCGAGCAGGTAGCCGCCTTCGAACATGAAATAGCCGAGCATCACCGCCAGTTGCACGCCGCTGGTGACCTCCATGCTTTTGGCGACCTGGCCTTTGGCGCGAGCTTCGCGGATCTTTTTCGCCGTGGGTTGCTCGGTTTTTTCGCTCATCGCAGGTGATCCATCAAGGTGAATATGTGCTGCACCCATTGGTTGCTCTGTTCAAGGGGCGCCTTGAATGCGAAGCCCAGGCTCATGACCAGCATCAGTAGGGCGAAGGCGCTTTTGATCGGCATCGACAGAAAAAACACGTTCAGTTGCTGGGCCGAGCGGTTGATGAGGCCAAGGGCCATATCCACCAGAAGAATGGCAACAATCGCCGGCATCGAGAAACGCAGGCACAACTCATAGGCCAGTTGCCACTGCCGGGACAGGAACGCCAGAAAACCCGGCCCGAAATGAAACACTTCGCCAGGGGGCAAGACGCTGTAGGAGTGATAGATCCCCGCAATCAACTGGTTGAAACCGCCGGTCACCAGGAACAACACGCCAAATATCTGAGTAAACAGGATGCCGAACAGCGACGATTGCTGGCCCAACAGGGGGTTAAGCACGCTGGCCATGGAAGCACCCCGCAGGGTGTCGATCAGGAACCCGGCCATGTCCATGGCCCAGAACGGGATGGCCGCGCAAAAACCCATCATCAGGCCAATGCTCAACTCACCGCAGATCAGCATCAGATAGCGTCCGGCCGTGGCGTTCTGGCGGGCGCTTTCCAGGGTCGGCCAAGTGTCGTGAAGGGGAATCAGCGGCAGGGCAATCATCAGCACCAGGGCATTGCGCACCAGCGTGCCGCCGAGGGTGGCCTGGTTGAACAGCGGCACCATCAGCATCACCCCCAGGGGGCGCAGCATGCACAGGCCGATTACGGGTAGCCATTGAGCCAGGGCGTCCACGCTCAGGCCCTCATCTGGTTGATCAATTCGAACGACCGGTTGGCGTAGGCCAGCAGGATGTCGCCCATCCAGTTGAAGGTCATCGCCAGGGTAATGGCGACAGCCACCAGCTTGATCAGGAACTGAATGGTCTGGTCTTGCACCTGGGTCAGGGCCTGTACCAGACTGACCAGCACCCCGACCACGGAGGCGACGACCACCACCGGCAACGACAGCAGCAGGACCAACCACATCATCTGCATGGCCAGTTGAGTAATCAGCGCTTCACTCATCCGCCATTCCCTCAGTTGAACGACAGCATCAGTTGGCCCAGCAGCTTTTCCCAGCCATTCATCAAGACGAACACCAGCAGCTTGAGGGGCATCGAGATGGTCATCGGTGAGACCATCATCATGCCCATGGCGAGCAGGACGTTGGAGACGATCAGGTCGATCGCGATAAAAGGCAGGTACAGCAGCAGGCCGATCTTAAATGCTTCGATCAACTGGCTGACCGTGAAGGCGGGCATCAGCACCAGCAGGGAGCTGTCGGGGAGACGATCGTGGTACTTCTGCGGCCAGATATCGCGCCCGATACTTGAGAAGAAGTGCGCCTGGTCCGGCGCGGTATTGCGTTCAAGGAACACCCGATACGGCGCGAGTACTCCACTGTCGACCTGCCTGATGAAGTCGTCGGACTCGCTTTGAATGGGATTGGCCGCCAGGTTGTCCTGAATCTCCAGGCCGATGGGCGCCATGATGAACATCGTCAGGATCAATGCCAGGCCGTACAGGGCAATGTTCGGCGGAATCTGCTGGATGCCCAGGGCGTTGCGCAGGAGCGAGAACACCACCGCCAGTTTCAGGAAGGACGTTCCAAGGATCAGCAGCAACGGCAATATGGAGACAGCGGACAGAAGAACGATCAGGTGCAGCGGCTGGTCCAGCAGGTTCATCGATTCGCTCCGGGGGCTGTTTTTCCATTATTGGGCGAGGCCCGCACAGCGCCCATCCGGCGCATACCTGAGATTTTCCGTCGGGTCAGAAAAGTCGATCGATCCGCACAGCCAGCCTTCCATCGATCTCCAGCAGCAGGCCATGGGCAATGGTTTTGCCGGCGATCTTCAGGGTAACGAAGTCGTCGATACAGGCCGAACCTTGCAGTACCGCTCCCACCTGTAGATGGGCCAGTTGGTGCAGCGGTACTTCGAGCGAGCCGACTTGAACGACAACGGTCACCAGCAGGTCGCTGCCATGGAGGGAACCAGAGGCGCCGGGCCCCGGGGCGATGTCCATCCAGTCGTTGAAATCGTGCAAGACAGTCTCCAGGGCAAGGGTCGTGGCATCGTGAGCCGAGAGGGTGGCCAGTGGGCGAGACAGGAACAGCCCCAACTGGCCTTCGGTCGCCCGATAGGCGTGGTGTAGTAGCAAGCCGTCACCGGGTCGCAAGCGTTCAAGGGTATCTCGATCGATATGGCTCCAGCCGGCGATCAGGGCCGCGGGGAGCGTTCGATGGTCGCTGTCGTCCTGGGTGTCCATCGGCTGGAACAGTTCACTGAGGCTATCAAGCCACTGCACGGGGGCTTCCAGGACCAAGGCGGCCAGCGAACGGTCCTCATGCTCGAAGCGCAGGCACCAGGCGGGGGTTGTCTCGACCGTTGCCGCCTCCAGACGGCTGGCCGTGGGCCAGGCAACTGTGCTGTCCGCCAGCCCGGCTCCCGCCGAGGCGAGGGTCCAGCTCGCCAGGACCTCGTGCAGTTCAGTGGGGACTGCCGACCAGTCCGGTACATCGAGCAGCGGGCGGATCCAGCGGCACCAGTCAGGGGCGGCGACCCAGAGACGAACCGGTTGGTCCAATACCTGGGCGTGCACGATCAGTCCATTGCCCCCTGCCATGCCGTAGGTGAGGGTCATGCCCCTCTCGAGCAGTTCCAGCCGCCGTCCGCGACCGAGTTTGCGCAGCAACCGGCCCTCGACCTGACTCAGTTTCGGCAATTTCACCAGGGCTCTCCGTTCAGCTGTTGCAGCGTCAGGGCCACCGGACGATTGAAGATCGCCGCCAGTTGGTTTTCGAGTGGCCCGCGGGTGCCGACGATGCGTTCAAAGGTATCGCGGTCGGCGACCTTGATGTTCAGGCACAACAGGCTGGCCTGGGCGCTGGCCTGTATCTCCAGTCCCGCCAGCGGGCCGTTGGTCAGCCGCAGGTCGAGGGTACCGGGATGGCGTCGGCCCAGGCCGCGCAACTGGGCGATGTCGGGAGTGAAGGCTTGCGCCAGTACCGAGCGGGGGTGTCGTGGCCAGGCCGTCTCGGGGACCGGCGGCGTCGAAGGGGCGTTCCCTGGAGTCGCCGGGTTCAACAGTGCGTCGAATTCTCGTTGCTGTTCGTGGTCCGGGCGCGGGTCGCATGCAATGTGCGATGCGTCGCGCCTCGATGGGTTGGAGAGTGCTTTCAGGCAAGGCATGGGTCATTCCAGAAGCCAGTTCAGTTTTTCTTGTTCCACCATCAGCTTGCGCAGTTGTATCTGCCCCTGCGCCTGTTCACCGTGGATCCGCTGCTGCTCGGCGTGCAACGTTTCCAGCCGTTCGGTCATGGCATGGTCTTGCTGGTGGTATTGGGCGAGTTCGATCTTCAGGTCCCGCAGTGCCCGGTGATCGAGGACTTGTGAAACCTCGCAGCATTCGCGCCACTGGCGCCACAGTTGGCGACGCTGCTGCAGTAACCGGGCGATGCTGTCCTGCAGTTGGATTTCCTGTCGGGCCAGGGCGCTCAGCGCGGCACGCAGGCTTTGTTCGCGCCGCTGCTTGAGTGACAGCAGACGTCGCAGGGTCAGGCTGTCAGTGTCTGGCATAGGTGCTCGATGGTTTCCTGGAAGCTGTTCTTTTGCGTGGTGGATTGGCACAGCAAGCCCTGGATCGCCTCACGACGGGCGAGGGCCTCATCGGCTTCGCTGTCTTGGCCGGCCTGATATTCACCGACCCTGACGAGCAACTCGATGTCCTTGTAGGCTGCCATCAGGCGCCGCACTTTGCCGGCCATGCGCCGATGCTCGGGATCGACGATCTGGCTCATCACCCGGCTGATGCTGGCCCCGATATCGATGGCCGGATAATGGTTGGCTTCGGCGAGCTTGCGTGACAGCACGATATGGCCGTCGAGAATCGAGCGCACTTCATCGGCCACCGGCTCATTCATATTGTCGCCCTCGACCAGCACCGTGTAGATCCCCGTGATGCTGCCGATGGCGGCGGGGCCCGCGCGTTCGAGCAAGCGGGGCAGGCGGGCAAAGAAACTGGGTGGATAGCCGCCGGCACCGCACGGTTCTCCGGCGGCCAGGCCAATTTCCCGGGCGGCGCGGGCAAACCGGGTCAATGAGTCCATCATCAGCAGGGCATTCTTGCCCTGATCGCGAAAATACTCGGCAATGGTGGTCGCCGTGTAGGCGGCTTTCAGCCGTTCGAGCGCCGGGCGGTCGGAGGTCGCCACCACCACAATGGTGCGTTCGCGGGCGGCCGGGGACAACGCATGTTCAAGAAACTCACGAACTTCGCGTCCCCGTTCGCCAATCAGGGCAAGCACGATCACGTCCGCCAGGCTGCCATCGCACACCATCCCCAGCAGCGTGCTTTTACCGCCACCCGCCGCCGCAAAAATGCCGACCCGCTGGCCGACCCCGCAGGTCAGCAGCGCATCGATGGCACGCACGCCCAGCGGCAGGGGCGTGTCGATTATCGGGCGGGTGAGGGCTTCGGGGGCCTCGCGCTCGATGCCGCGCCACAGGCAATCGACCGGGGCATCGCTGCCGTCCAGCGGGCGCCCCAGGCCATCGACGACGCTGCCCAGCAGGAAGTCCCCCAGGGCGATTTCATGGGGTTTGCCCAGTGCGTGCACGTGGCTGCCGGTGGTCACGCCGAGGGGTTCACTGAAGGGCGACAACACCGCGTAATCACCCTCCACGGCGACGACCTCGGCCTCGATCGCGGACGGTTCCAGCCGACACCGTTCGCCGAGTCCGACGCCAGGCAGGGACGCCCGCAACAGGGTTGGACCGACCTCGGTGATTCGCCCGTTGAAGTGCTCGCCGACTTCGGCCGTCGTGGCTCCCGCCCGCTGGAAGCAGGGCCTTTGCTCGAGCAAGTCCCGCAGGGTGGAGAGTTGCGGTGCGCGCATATCAAGCCTGCTCGATCAGGTCGATGTTGCCGATGACACGCAACTCGACTTCATCACCCAGTTCCTGGAACGACAGGACGTGCAGGCCCGAGTATTCACGCTCGACAATCTTGCGCACAAACCGCCGGACATCGATGGCGGTGATCAGCACGGCGCGTCGTGGGTCGCCGTCGCCGTCGCCGACGCGCTCGCGGATGCCTTCGATAATGGCTTGGTTCTGGGAGGCTTCCAGCGTCGAGTAAGAGCCGGCCGCCGTCTGCCGGATCGATTCACGCACCAGCCCCTCGATGCCGTCGCCGATCATCCAGCCACTGATCCACGCCTGGTTGCCACGGTAGCGCGTGGCAATGTGGCGACGCAGGGCCACCCGCACGTATTCAGTGAGCATGATCGGGTCTTTTTCCCGCGGCGACCATTCTGTCAAGGCTTCGAGAATACTGCGCAGGTCGCGGATGGAAACGCCTTCGCTTACCAGGCGTTGCAATACATCGGCAATACGCCCGATGGGCATTTGCCGTTGCACTTCCTTGACCAGTTCGGCATGGCTGCTTTCCATGGAGTCCATGAGGAAACGGGTCTCCTGGACGCCGATGAAATCGGCGGCATAACGTTCCATGACCAGGGACAGGCAGTGCGTGATGCGGGCCTGATCCCGATGCAGCACCACGCCGAGGGCGGCCAGCGTCTCATGCTGCTCGGGCTCGAGCCATTGCAGGGTATGGCCGCCAAAGGGCAATTTGTCGTTGTACCGTGCTTGTGCCAACGGCATCGAGTGCGCATCGGCCAGCAGCAATCCCTCCGGCACCTTCAGGCTCAGGACGGGCTCCAGGTACAAAAGAATGCGCAAGGTTCCGGCTTCGAGCGAGGCATCGATCTGCTGGTGGATGTCGGGGAGCGGAATGCCCAGCTGTTCGAATTTCTTCTGCCGAAGCTGCTGGAAAGCCTCGTCGAGCCCTTTTGAACGACCGAGATCGCTGGCCATGAGCACCATCAGCGGAATCGCCCCCGGCGTCATCGTCGGCTGACTGTCGTTGCCGATCAAGCCTTGCGGCGCATCGGCCGAGGTGCCGTTCGAGGCAGCACGGGGTTGACGTTTCTTGATCCACCAGGCACCGCCGTAGACCGCTCCGGCCAGGCCGACAAAGTAGATGATCGGGAAACCAGGGATCAGGGCGAATACCAGTAACACCCCGGCGGCCAGACTCAGGGCCTGGGGTTGTCGGGTGATTTGCTCGCTCAGGTCGCTGGCCAGGTTCTTGCGCTGCTCCCCCGGGACGCGGGTCACGATAATGCCGGCGGTGATGGAGATCAGCAGCGCCGGAATCTGGCTGATCAGGCCATCGCCGATGGACAGGATGGCATAGGTGGACATGGCGGTACCCGCGCTCATGCCATGGATGAACACGCCGACCGCGGTGCCTCCGAGGATGTTGACCAGGATAATGATGATGCCCGCAATCGCGTCGCCCTTGACGAACTTCATCGCACCATCCATCGCGCCGTACAGCTGGCTTTCCTTCTGGACCAGGCCACGTTGGCGGCGGGCTTCATTGGCGTCGATGATCCCGGCGCGCATGTCTCCATCGATACTCATCTGCTTGCCTGGCATCGCATCGAGGGAAAAGCGCGCGCCCACTTCAGCGACCCGTTCGGAGCCTTTGGTGATCACGATGAACTGCACGATGGTGATGATCATGAACACAATCAGGCCGACACCGAGGTTGCCCCCGACGGCGAAGTTGCCAAAGGTGTAGACGATTTCACCGGCGTCCGCCTGCAGCAGAATCAAGCGGGTGGTGCTGATGGTCAGCGCCAGGCGAAACAGGGTGGTGATCAGCAAGACGGCCGGGAAGGTCGAGAACTCCAGCGGCTCGCGGATATACAGGGCCATCATCAACAGCACGATGGAAATCGTGAGGTTGATGGCAATCAGCAGGTCCACCAGTCCAGTGGGTAACGGAACGATCATCATGAACACCGCAAGCAGCAGAAGCACCGCCAGCACGATGTCCTGGCGGCCCGCGACCAGCGAAAGCCAATGACCGAGGCGGTTCATTGGCGATCCCCTGCGTGGCGTTCGAGCAGCCGCCGCATGCATTTCAGGCATTCGATCCATTGCGTGACGCTAGTACCGGGTACCAGTGCGCCACTGAGCATTTGCTGGTCGCCCACGACATAAGCGCGCAGCGCGACCCCCTGGGTGGATGCCGGGTGGCAGTGCCCTAGCAGGGCCTTGAGTGTGCTGAAACGCCGACAGGCTTCGACCTGGCGCGCCAGTGAAAGCAGCACCCGGCCCTGGGTGTATTCGATGTATAACCGAAAGGGCGGCAGGGAGAACTCCATCCGCGCCTCGACACGGCCAGGGCAAAGGTCCGACAAACGCAGGAACTCTTCAAGGCTGCGTTGCGTTTGTAGGTCCATCTGCATCCTTATTTTTTACACAATGGGCTACCTGGCGCTCCGGGCCCACGGCCTTATGGGGCGGGCCTGGGGTGGCTACGTCATCCGGCGGCAATGATCCCGAGTTGGCGGGGCTTCGAGCTATCGGGCCTTCACCTGATTTATCAAGTCTGTCTCGTGGCGTATCGTTTTGTGCGCTGTGCGCTGTGCGCTGTGCGTTGTGCAGCCTGTCGAGACCGTTATCCACATGCATAAACTTTGGCAAGCATCACTGACCCGTAGTGTCATCGTCACCCTGGCCTGCGCCATGAGCGCGTTCTGGCTGCTGTCCGAGACCATCAGTTTTTATTACCGCTACAGCAAGGCCGAAGTCGAAGTCAGGGAAGACCTGGCCTGGGAACTGAACGGGGTGGCGGAGGAAGAGAATCGTCGTTATGAGTTGGCCCAGGTCAGGGTTAACACCTTGTTGCGCCTGTGGAGCGAGCTGCTCAGGAATGCGAGCCTGCCGGGTACTCAGAGCAACGAACTGAAACACACGGTGTTCGTCCCCTTCGACGGGGTCGATGTGGACCAGGATCGCATTGCCGTTGCCGGCCAGGTCATTGAGATTTTTGGCAACTCGGATTCGGTCAACCGCACCGAAACCTTTCTGTTGGTGCCAGGGCAGGGCGTGTTCTTTTACCGTCCCGAGGGCCAGACGGCAGCCGATATGCAGACCAGGATGAAGGCACTGCTGTCGCGTCAGTACCTTTCGACCACCAGTGACAACTGCTGGGGCGCCGTGTTCGAGGATGACCAGGGGCACCTGCGCAGCGCGGTGACGGCGGTTGACCCGCACTCGGGGATCACCGCGGGGCAGTTGTTGCGGATCGACGATCTGAACGTGCGCAAATATGACTTTTCGTACGTCCTGCGCGATGCCGACGGCACCCTGTTATGGAGCGACGACAAGGCGCAGAGCGCGTTGCTTGCAGCCCAGGGCGTGCAACCGGACTGTCTGCGCAGGGCCATGGAAAGGGCTGGTTTTATTGTCGACTGTACGCTGCTCAAGGGGCCGCCATGGCAGTTGTTCGCCATCGCGCGCGGGGATGTCGCGATGAGCCG
The DNA here is from genome assembly GCF_001921865.1 of Pseudomonas chlororaphis. Lineage (GTDB taxonomy): Bacteria > Pseudomonadota > Gammaproteobacteria > Pseudomonadales > Pseudomonadaceae > Aquipseudomonas > Aquipseudomonas chlororaphis_D. The sequence continues at coordinate 266,856 of NZ_MSCT01000018.1, read as the reverse complement.
GGTGCTGCCGTTGCTGGGGTCGACAGCGCCCTGGACGTTGCTGGCCCAGTTGTTGTTGCTGGCGTTTATTGCTCTGATCCTCCAGCGCCAGCTGGGGCGCCCCTTGAGTCATATCGTCGAACTCATCCATCGCCAGAAACAGCTCACCGACTTGAGCTACCGATTGCCGGAAGGGCGCAAGGATGAGCTGGGTCGCATTGCCAGTGCCTACAACGCGCTGCTCAAGACCGTCAATGCCTATCACCAGACCCTGGAAGACAAGGTCAAGAGGCGAACCCGCGAACTGGATGCGGCCAAGCGTATCGCCGAGCGCGCCAGCCACCGCAAGAGCGAGCACCTGACGAGCATCAGCCATGAGATACGCACCCCGCTCAATGGCATCGTCGGCGCGCTCAGCCTGCTCGAGCGCAGTGCCTTGTCCGAGCAACAGCAGGAGCTGATCGGCACTGCCCGCCAGTCCTCGGGTTTCTTGTTGTGCATCATCAACAATCTGCTGGACTTCTCTCGAATCGAAGCCGGACAGCTGGAATTGTCCTACGAGCAGACGGCGATCCTGCCGATGCTCGACCAGGTGTTGCTGACGATCAATCTGCGGGCCCAGGAAAAACGCTTGTCGCTGCGGACCCTGGTGGCGGCCAATGTGCCTCGCGCGATGTCCCTCGACGGCGTGCGCGTGCAACAGATCCTGATCAACCTCCTGGCCAATGCCGTGAAATTCACTGCGCAGGGCGAGGTCTGCGTCCGGCTTGAACGGCGGGCGGAGATGCTGGTCATCACGGTGCGGGACACCGGTAAAGGCATATCGGAAGAAAATCAACTCGATATCTTCATGCCTTTCATCCAGGTGCGCGCCCATGACAACGGCAGCGGCCTGGGACTGGCCATTGCATCGCGGCTAGCGAACCTGATGGGCGGGGAAATCCTGCTCGACAGTCAGGTTGGCGTAGGATCGACTTTCACCCTGTTGCTACCGATATGCGATCCCAGTGAGCCCTCATTGGCCTTTTCAGCCCGGCTGCCGGCCCCTGCGGCGTTGCAGACGCAGTTGTCCATTTGGGGCATCGAAGCCCAGCCGGGAGACTCGCCCTTGCTCGATATGCCCGAGCTGGTCTATCTGCCCGGCCGGTTGTGGCAGAAGGTCAGCGCCATTCTGTTCGAGGAAAAGTTGCCGGGCGATGAACCGGCCTCGATTGCCCCCTGTGCGTGGGCGCTCAAGGTCCTGGTGGTCGATGACATGCAAGTCAATCGCGATATCGTCGGCAAGATGCTCCAGGAGCTTGGGCACCTGGCCTATTCTGCCTCCTCGGGTGAAGAAGCGTTGCACTGCGGAAGAACCCATGTATTCGATTGGGTGCTGATGGATATTCGAATGCCGGACATGGACGGCCTGCAAGTCACTCGACTCTGGCGCGACATGGCCAGCGGGATGCTTGACCCGGACACCCCCATCATGGCGCTCACGGCGAATGCCCTGCCCGCCGAGCGCTATCGAGCCCGGGCTGCGGGGATGAATGGCTACCTCGCCAAACCCGTCAGCCTGGAACAACTGGCGAGCGGGGTCGAGCAGGTCGTTTCGCTGCAGTTGGCGCGGGGAATCGACCTGGCGCCGAACCGCAAGTTGCAGCAACCGCTTTTCAACCTTGCGGACACCTCGCTGCGCGCCAGGTTCTATGAAACGCTTGAGATCGTGCACCGGGATATCGAAACCGCGTGCCGCAAACAGGATCGCGCAGGCCTGTTGATGCTACTACACACTCTCAAGGGGTGTGCCGGTCAGGGAGGGCTTGATTGGTTGCACACGTGGGCGCAGGACCAGGAGACCCGGGTCAGCCACGGCGAGTGGCTGAGCTGTGAAGAAGTCAGCTACCTGCGCGGGTTGATTTTGCAGAAAATCCATTAGGCCCGTCCCACGCCTTCAGTGGATGCCCAGGCGGCACGCCCAGTTGACCAGCTCGGCAATGTTATGCGCATCGAGCTTGCGCATGAGGTTCAGGCGGTGGGTTTCGACCGTCTTGATGGTAATTGAGAGTTTTTCGGAGATATCCCGGTTACGGTCGCCTTCGGCGATGAGCTTGAGTATCTGGCGTTCCCGGGTGGTCAGGTTGCCCAGCCCGCCGACATTCGGGGCACTGGTCACGTGCGCCAGGTTGAGCGCGGGATCGAGGAAGACCTGGCCTGCGATGGCGGTTTGCAAGCCGGCCAACAGCACTTGTTGGGAACTTTTCTTCAAGATGTAGGCGAGCGCGCCCGCGGCCAATGCATCGCGGGCGCGGTGCTCGGAGGCGTCAGCGGTGACCACCACGATGGTCAGCTCGGGTCGGCGTCGTTTCAACTGTCGGATGACATCGATGCCATCCATGCCGGGCAGGCCGAGGTCGAGCAGTACCACGTCGGGCTTGAGCTCCTGGCAGGCCGCGTACACGTTCAGGCCGTCGACGATTTCACCGACGACCTCATAGCCAGGCATCGCCGAAAGCAGAAGCTTGATGCCATAGATGAGCAAGTAATGATCTTCGACGATCAGGATCCGTTGTGGGGCAGGCGTAGTTTGCAGATATGACAGCATGATCAAAAACCTGATTTTTTTTGGGGCTGGGGCGCGAAGGCTATAGGGTTCAGGTCATTACCGGATCCAGATTTTTCCCCAAAACTGACAAAATCGTGTAATTCCCTTCATCGATAACGCTATGAACTTTCCATCTTCCCTCGCTGGACTTGAAACCATTCGCGTGCATTCGAGAGTGGGGCAGCGTTGGCATATGACCCTGTCCGGTGTCCCCGGATGGTGCTGGGAATACCCGTTGGGGTTGTGCGTTGCCTTGGCGATCGAACGCACATCCATCGATGACGAGTGGCTGGTTCGCACCAGTTTGTGGCTGGCATCGATACCAGAGAGTCTGGACGACAGTTTGTTGCTGGACGGTGAGAATATTTTCCTGATTCGCCGCCATGACAGCCAGTGTCCGCCCCGGGAACTGGAGGCGCGCGTGCAACAACAGTTGTCCATCGCCTGTTGGTTCGCAACCCATGACGCGTCACACCTCACGTCCACCGAGACCCGTACCGTGGGGCGCCTGGCATGAGGTGGCTCGGAGGCTGCCTGGCGGGAGTGGCGGTCTTGTGCGTAACCCTGGGGGCAAACGGCGCGATCGCGCCCCAGGACGCGCCAGCCTTCTTCTTGAATACCCGTGGCGCCAAGCTGGCCGATGTCTTGCGGGACTTGGGGGCCAACTATCGTGTTCCGGTGATCGTCAGCCCGCAGATTGGCGAATCCTTTATCGGCCGCCTGGACGGCGGCACGCCCGAACAGACGCTCGAACACCTGGCGCAGCTCTACCAGCTTGCCTGGTACTACGACGGGCAGACGATTCATGTCTACAAGGCGCAGGAGGTGGGCAGCCAATTGCTGACACCGGCGTATCTGCCAGTACAGACCTTGATGGCCCAGTTGCAGTCCACCGGCATCCTGGATAAGCGTTACTGCCGGGTGCGCAGTGTCCCGAGCTCCAATGCGCTGGAAGTGCAGGGTGTCCCCGCCTGCATGGAACGGGTGTCGCGCCTGGCCGAAGGGCTCGATCAGCAGAAATTCAATCGTGAGCGTAACCAGGAGGCCGTTGAGCTGTTTGCCTTGAAGTACGCCGCCGCAGCCGACACCCAGTACACCTATCGCAACCAGCAAGTGGTGGTGCCCGGCGTGGTCTCGGTGCTCAAGGACATGGCGCAGGGACGCACCTTGCCCCTCAACGAAAACCAGGGGGAGCCGTCAGCGGACGATCGCAGCTTGCCGATGTTTTCCGCCGATCCGCGACAGAATGCGGTACTGGTGCGCGATCGCAAGCTCAACCTGCCGCTGTATACCGACCTGATTGCCCGGCTGGATCACAAACCGTCGCTGGTCGAGATCTCGGTAGCGATCATCGACGTCAACTCCCAGGACCTTGGTGCCCTGGGGATCGACTGGTCGGGGGGAGCGCGTATCGGTAGCGTGGGGGTCAGCTTGAATACGGGCGAAGGCTTTGATTCCGGCAATTTCTCCACGGTGATCGCCAACACCGGCAACTTCATGATCCGCCTCAATGCCCTCGAGCAAAACGCCAAGGCGCGTGTCTTGTCGCGTCCTTCGGTGGTCACGCTGAACAACATGCAGGCCATACTCGATCGCAACATCACCTTCTACACCAAACTGGTCGCGGAAAACGTCGCCAAGCTGGAGTCCATTTCGGCTGGCTCGCTGCTGCGCGTGACCCCGCGCGTGATCGGGGAAGGGAGCCGGCAGGAAGTCATGTTGACCCTGATTATCCAGGATGGGCGGCAAACCAGCCCTATCAGCCAGCGTGAGCCTTTGCCCCAGACACTGAACTCGGAAATTTCCACCCATGCCTTGCTCAAGGCCGGGCAAGCCTTGTTGCTGGGCGGCTTCGTCCAGGATGAGGAAAGCGAAAGCGTGCGCAAGATCCCGTTGCTGGGCGACATTCCCTTCATTGGTCGGTTCTTCAGATCGACGCAGAAGATCAACCGCCAAACGGTCCGTCTGTTTCTGATCAAAGCTGATCCCTGGCATCAACCCTGATAGGCCACTGATGGACTGTACCTACAAACTCAAGTGGCTGAACGGGCCGTTAAGTGGTCGTGAGCTGGTATTGCCCGTGGGCGAACTACGGATCGGCGGCTCGGATTCGGACATTGCCCTGTGCCTTGAGCTGGATGCCCAGGCGACCTTATCGATCGAGGACGAGGCCATCCGACTGGCGTGCGCGACGCCTGCCTGGGTCGAAGGGCAGCCCTGGGACCCGGAACAGGCATTGCCTCTTGGGCGTGTAGTCGATCTTGCCGGGCAGGCTTTTGTACTGGGCCGGGCTAGCGATGAGCTGTCCACGCCGGGGGTGCCCGCGCGACTGGCGCGGCGTAGCCCGGCGCGCGTGTCTGTGTGGCAATGGGGAGCCCTGGCCGGGGTCTGTGGGCTGGTGCTGGCCATGGGGCTGCTGGCCTGGCAACCGATACTCAGGGTACCGGTCCTCGACCAGGATGAGTGGCTGGCCACGCAACTGAAGGATTCGCAGCTCGCCGGGTTGAGTGTCCAGTGGGGCAACCAGGGTAGCCTAGTCCTCAAGGGCCTCTGTCAGTCCTCGACCAGCGTCGCAGGCTTGCGCACCAAGCTGCGCGCAAGGGGGCTGCTGGTGTATGACGAGAGCGTTTGCGTCGACACTTTGCTCGACAGTGTGCGCTCGGTGCTGAGTTTGAACGGCTATCGGGATGCCGAGGTCAAGAGCGGGGCGCGACTGGATCGCGTGGTGATTTTCGGCAATATCGTCGCGGACGCGACATGGCAGCGCACCAGCGTCCAACTGCAGGCGATTCAGGCGCTGGAGGGGTGGCGGGTGGTCAATGACCAGGCGCTGCTGTTCGATGACTTATTGTCCCGGCTCACGGCGCGCCAAGTGTTGGGCGGCTTGAGTGTCAGGGTGTCCGACAAGGCCTTGCGGGTCAGCGGTCAACTGGATACCCAGCGCCTGTCCACCGTGAGTGAAGTGCTCGATGCCTTCAATCGCGACGGCGCCCCACGCCTGTCGGCGGTTTTCCAGAACATTCCGGGAATGGCCTCGGCCGAACGCTACTTGCCCTCATCGATTGTCGGCATTGGCGGCAATGTGGATTCCCCTTATGTACAACTGGCCAATGGCATGCGCTTGCAGCAAGGCAGTGTTCTACCAAGTGGCTACCGCATTTATGCGCTCGATCGCTTGTCGATGGCCTTGCTCAAGGATCAAGAGCTGATATCGCTGCCACTGACACTCTGAATCACCAGATTGAAAAAGGAAGTTGAATGGCCCGTATCACTTATCTGGAAGATGCCTTGTTCGCCGATACCCAGGGCACATTGCGCCGGCACTTGCTGGACAGCCTTCGACAGGCCGAAATACGGGTGCGCGGACAATTGCGTCAGCCACAACCTCCCGCGCGGTTCCAGGCGCTGGAACAATGCGCCAATGCCTGCGCCAGTGCCGCGCAAGTTATCGAGATCTTGTGGGGCCGGTATCACTCGCCTATGCAAGGCATCAGGCGCGCGCGGTGAAAACCGGTATAAAACCGGTAAAGTCGTAAGTTGTTGGGGAGCAATCTGGTGACACTGATACTTGCTGCGAAAGTACATGAAAACGGAAGACTCTGATCCTTTGATCTGAACGTCGCTAGCCACTCATCGCTGGTCTTTATTGAATAAATTCCAAGTTTGGGTCGTTCAGCATCTCTTCATGTCTTTTGCCTGCTTAATCTTGTTGCCAAGGAGTTCCTATGCACATCCAGAATACCTCTGTCTTGTCACAACAGCCGCTGTCGTCTGCTTCCGGAGTTGATGGCGTTCAGGCCCCAAAGGCGTTTTCCGAAGTTTATCCAAAGAGTGAGTTCAAGACGGTTCCGTCCAATATCCATATGGTTTGGGTTGGCTCCCAGCCGGGTGGCGACCAGGATAAATACCTGAGGCAATGGGCGGAAAAAAACCCGGGCAGTACGGTCATGTTATGGGTGGACTCGCAACAGTTCGATGCCTACGCCACCAATAAGACCGCCCGACAAGAGGCTGAGAAGGTGTTTCCGGACTATCAGGCCGAGAAACCTTTGCGCGGTTTGTTCAGCCAGCTCAAGACCACACTGGGCAATACCGATGCACTGCTGAATCTGGGGGCACAAAAACAAGCGCTGAGCGAACTGAACAAAGAGCTGTCAGCCAAGGGTAACGAGTCCTGGAAAGAGCAATTGTTGTCGGGCGCCAACAAGGTGACTCCACAGAATGCGGGCCAAGTGCTGGCGGCATTTGAGCAGCGCACGCGCGGTAATGACGACAAATTCCTGCAAGCCGAACGTTTGATCCTGGACCAGACCGTCAAATCCTGGGACCGCTGCGCGAACAATCCACAACGCGATATTTCAAGACTGAGCGCGTTGCAGGACAAATTCAGCGATGTCAAAAACATCAAGATCTGCGACCTGAGCAATCGCAGCGATATCCAGCTGAAGAACAAGGACGCCTACCAGCATGAAATCATCGGCCGCAATGGCGCCTATCCGGCGGCATCCGACATTGCTCGCTACGAGATCCTGCACGAGCACGGTGGCGTATACGCGGATATCGACCTGGAATGCATGCAGCCGCTTCATGGCGTACTGCAGGCGCATCCGAACCTGATGCTGGTCGGGCTGGCCGAAGGCAAGAACGAAGCCAGTGGCAGCGCGACGCCCTATTTTGCCAATGCGTTGCTGGCCAGCCACCCAGGTAGCAAGATCCTCGCCGATTTCGTCGACAAGATCGGCGAGGATTACCAGACGCTGAAGGGTAACGAATTTCGCGGTGACCGCTATTTCAGTCGTCCGAACAAGAGCACGATCGAAGCCACCGGCCCCAACGGACTGCGCGGGCATGTCGACAGCGTGGTGCGCCAGGCCCAGGAGCAAGCGCATTTGATGCGCAACGATGTGTTGTCGCTTTCCGAACGGATTTGGGACAAGGGCCAGCAGCAGAACGAGGACTTCTGGTCCTCGATGGAGTCGCACTTCAAGTTCCCGGACGATTACGTGAATTTCGAAACCGAGGAGCAGCTCAAAAGTGCGACCAAAGCCATGGGCGGCGTCGCACCGTCAACAGCCTCCTCTCCCCTTGAGGGCATGAGTGTAAAAAAGTCTGAAGGCGCAGCTGGGATGGGTGCGCCCCTGAGTCCAAGTGCGGTGGTGAGCACCGAAAAGGTCGCCGCTCTGATTCTGGAAAAAATCAACGAGAAGCAGCAACCCGGCAAGCCAATGATCATCTTCATCGCCGGTCCTTCTGCATCCGGAAAGTCGGTGTTGACGGGCGCTCTGCAGGAAAAGGCGTTGCAGTTCGAATCGGTCAAGACCGACCACTTCCTGAAGTCGTTCTCGGAGTTGAGTGCCATTCCCGCCAACCGGGGTCTGCCAGTGGCAGACTGGCCTGTCGTTCACGGGCATGCCGACTCGTTCAATCGTCCACTGACAGAGCAACTGCTGGAGGCACTTTCAAGCGGTCGCGAGTTCAGCTACCCACTGCCGAGCAGCTATCGCGAAGGCTTGATGATTGGCGGGTTTCCACGGGGTGAACGGGATGCCAGCGGCCCACACAAGCAAGTCAAGGTGCCGGTGAGCCAGACCTATCTGATTGAGGGCATTTCCACCCCCCATCTGGTCAAGGATGCAACCCATGTCCTGGTGCGCCTGGATTGCGAATTTGATGAAACCGTCAAGCGGCGAGCCGGTCGCGGGCATGATGCGTCGATTCCGGCAGAAGTAAGGATCGCCGAGGATAAACGCCAGTATGAGACGTTCCAGCAGGCGATGAATCAGCTTGGAGAGAACGTGACTCCCGATATTCATCTGGACTCGTCCGGAATGACGGCGGGGCAGTTCCGCCTGTTTTGATCCGGCTCTCCGATCGGCCATGACGGTTGCTTGTGATGGTCGGTCGGAGCGGATGTTTGCTTCCGGCTGTCAGGTTTGTGTTTCTCCATCTTTGGGAGTGTAAGAGTGAACGGTTTTTCGCTCAGTAATGTTCGACCCAGCGGTGCGAGCCTTGAATCGCTGAACAAGGCAATAGAGGGCCAGATGGCTCCAGGCATCGGCAAGAACACCGCGTCCGACCTGTTGCAGATCATAGAAAAAGTTCAGCATCGGACGGGCATTGTGGCCAGTCACTTGGCCCCCCTGCAGAACGTAGCGAAACAGCACAATTGCATTATGGGTATCCGTCCGGTTGAAACCGTGGCAACAGGCTTGATTGAAGAGGGGCACCCCACAAAAGACTTCCATATCAAAGGCAAGAGCGCCAACTGGGGCCCCCAGGCGGGGATGATCTGTGTCGATCAGGCTTTCAGCAAGCTGGAGGGCTGCCTGCCGTCGGATCGGGCGCGTATCGAAAAAGCCAACGGGCAGACTCGCCAATGCATCGAAGACGGTCACGCCGTTGCCATTCCCCTGGTGATTTCCAGAGAGCGCCTGGAGGCGTTGCTGGTGGGCGATCTCATCACGGACATGCAACCTGCGGATGCCGAGGGGGGAATCAGGTTCAACGCGAAAGCGCCCGGCGGCAGATTGTATGAGTTCCAAGCCGCGCCCGGCGTGTCTCAGGGCCTGTACCGGATCAGCCAGCAGGGGCAGCCGCTGGAAGTCCTGGCCAAAGTGCTGGGAGGCAAGGCGCTGACGGCCGATTATGACTTGCACCTGATCGGGCCTCATATGAGCGACCTGGGGTGGCAGGACAATCTCCCGGTTCCGGATGTCGCGCACGAGGTGTTCAAGGTGCGCATCGATGGCTACAGCGCCCGAGCAACGGACTTGCGACCCAAGAATCTGGCTCAGGAACTGCGCCAGGATTATGCAAGCGCCGGCGACTTCTACAGAAAGGAAGACGCGGACATTGGCAATGCCACCAGACGTATTGCCGAGATGATTCCGCTGATCAACGAAGCCCTGGTCGGCGGGGGAGAGCGAGTGGTGCACCACAACGCGGACTCGGGCAGCCCGGCCAGCGACGCCGCAGCCAACTATCCCGCCACGTTCTTCCTGCCGGCCAGGCTGGGGGCATTCGATGAAATTTGCGTGATCGAGAACCGCCAGCAAATGGCCGAACTGATTCTGCAAGCAAAAAACAGCGGGTACCACATACCGTTGAACCCCTTGTGGGAGCCGCAAGTGACCAGCGTCAGGCGCGCAGACTTCACCCAGGCCCTGGCATTGCTTGATCGCGGCTGATAACCGGCAGGGCTGATCCGTGGTCAGCCCTGTCTGTCTTCACACGCCTTCGTCCGACAGCTTTTCCTGATACTCGGAAAACACCTCGGTAATCATCTTTCGCTGCTCATCATCCTCGAAGCATTCATCCGTCATTAACTTCACCAACTCCCCCATCTGTCGCACATAAGCGTATTGCCTGCGCGCGTCGGGCACCTGGCGTGAAGTCTGTTGTTCGAGCCAGTCCACCTGCATCCAGGACTGCTGGACGACTTCCAATAAGGTGCCGATGACCCCGTCGCCGTCCAGGCCGTCGATAGCCAGGGTGCGGGCAACGCGGTGGCAATGATCTTCCATGCCGAAAAACATCATGATGCGTTTCAGGTCGGTGATCACCGAGCTCAATTGGGCGTCCATGGCCGGACCTTCAGCCGAGAGTTCGAAAGCCAGGGTACGGATCAGCGTTTTCAGTTTGCGCTGGCGATCGTGCAGTTGGCGGAACTCTTCGAACCATTGCACCAGGCGCGTACGACGTGAAGTGGCTCGCTGGTAGAGCTGCTTGAGGGCGAGAAAACTGTTTTTGCCGGTACTGCCGAACTCCAGGCGATTGAAGAGCTTCAATGTCCATTCGTCATCGTCCATCACCGCGGACAGAGCATCTTCCAGACGTTTACGCTGTGCGCCACCCAGGTTCTTCCGCCCGAGCGCCGACCCCAGCAGCAGGGCCATTTCTCCCGCATCGAGCCCTTTATCGCCCAGGTATTCTAGAAGGTCCGACGCCTCATCGATGGCCGATGTGTGTTTATGCAGGTCTTCCATTTGCGCCGAGGTGGTTGCCGTGACGTGCTTGACCAGTTGCTGGAGCATGGCGCGGGTACGCGGGCGTTCAGACTTGCCGTCACTTGTCCCGCGACCTGTGGCCTGCTTCTTATAGGAGCCAAGGGCAAACCCCATGTTCTCCAGGGTTTCGGACAGCGCATCGCCTGACACCTCGGTAGGCCTGAAATCAATATTCGTGGCCTGCATATCGAATTCGGTGCGCGCCAGTTCAAGGGCAGATTGCGCTGGGAAGACTTGTGTGGCGCCGGGCAGGGGGCGAGGCGCCGGATTCTGAACCAGCGGAGTCGGCTTGAGGCTGGCGGAGTCGGTCTTGGTAATCATCGGCAGGGGGCTCATGCGGGACCTGCCGCAAACGCGACAGGAGCGATTGAAGGTGGGCGTCGAGATCGATGCGCAGGGTGAACAGGTGCGTTTCCAGCAAGGCCTGAGTCGTCGCCAGCGAAGAGCTGCCGAGTACCTGGACCTGGGGGTAGTCGGCAAAGGTGTGTCGGATGTGCTGCTCGCAATCGGCGCAGACCCGGAGAGTCAGAGCGCCCTGGGCGAGAAACGTCAGGAGCCGCTGTCGCACGCGTCGAACCATCAGCTCGACGCCATCCTGCTCACCGATGAACTCCTCCAGGACCTGGGCGACGAGGGCGCGTAGCCGTGTGTCGAGGTGTTGGGCCAGGGTGGCTTCCAGAGCGGTTTCAGCGACATGCCAGTCCAGGGTTTCCTCGATGAGGCGTTGGCGCAAAGCCTCACCTTCGTTGGCCGCCTCGGCAATGCCTTGATCCCGAGCCCGAATGCGAATCTGCCGGGCTTCTTCCTCGGCCTGGGCCAGGCATTCACGAGCCTGTCGTTGCAGCGCTTCGGCTTCTGCGCGGGCGAGGGCAAGCGCTGAGGTGGCGTTGAAATATTGCGCCAGTTCTGCGGCAGGAATGACCATGGCCTGGGGGGTACTGCCCTGCAGGGCAATGCAGGGGATGTTGAGTGGGTTCATAAGAAACGACCGAGTTTGGTCAGCCACTGGATCGCGTTTTCCCGGACCGGAAGCAGGGCATCGGCAACCGGTGGTAAACGCAGGGTGAGCAGATCACTGAGCGGGGCTTGTTCGACATCGCGTAGCCACCAGCAGGTGCCGGCGTGCAAGGCAGCCTGGCTCAGGGTGTCAGCGGGCAGGGCTGGCTCGGTGTGACTCCAGCCTCGGTGCAAGGCCAGCAGATGGTCGCAGTGTCGTTCATCCAGGTAGGGCTCAAGTGCCTGGCGGTGGTCTTTGATCAACAGGTGATCGGCACAGTTCAATGCCACGATCCCGAGGGCGATGACCAGCTGGGGCAAGCGTGGCTCCAGTGCGAGCATGGCGCGCTGCCTGGCGTCGAGGCCGGCGGGCAACGACGTCCAGGTGATGCCACGGCGGCGCAGGATCAAGCGATCGATACTCGGGCGACAGGCCGGGCGACTGTGGTAGACCGCGTGCCAGGGAGCGAGTCCGAGGTGGGGCCACCAGCCTTCATGCATCCAGTCGCCTGGTTGCCAGCCCCATTGATGCAAGTGCCGTATGCTCTGGTCGATGGCTACCTGGGTCATTGGCTTCTGGACCGCAGCCATTTGCCAATCGTGATCGCGACGATCAGTACCGCCAACACTGCCAGCAGGAGCATGAGCGGCAGACGATTGCGCTCGAGCCAGGTGAGCGGCGCAGTGGTTGGCCCGGGCTGTTCGGGGAGCGGCTGATAGCGGTAATCGGCGGCTTGCAGGACGATGCTGATGTTCTCGGCCAGCAGATTGGGCACGCTGTTGAAAATCAGGCTCTTGATCGCGGTTTCGCGATTGAGCAGATTGCGCTCGGGGCTGTATTTGATAAAGACCGAGGCCGAAGGCTTTGCGGCCTCTCGCGGGTTCTGGCTGATCCCTTCGCCAATCGATACATGGGCGCTGATCACGCCATCCATGGCCTGCAGCATTTTTTCCAGCTGCTGTTCTTTCAGATAAAGGATCTTCGCGTGTTCCTGAACCGGTGAAGTCACCAGTTGGCCGGAGGGAAACAGGTCCTCCAGGGTCGCGACCTTTTCCCGTGGCAGTCCTTCCTGGCGCAATAGTTCAACGGCATTGATGAACTGCGTCTTGTCGACCTTGATCGTGACAAGTCCACCCTTGGCGATTTCCTTGCTGGCATCGATATTGCGGAGCAACAACAGCGCCAGCATCTGGTTGGCGTCGGCTTCGGACAACTCACTGTACAACTCGACCTTGCAGCCGCTGAGCATAAACACCAGCACGCCGATGCAGCCCAGGCGCAACCAGCCCCTGATCATTGCATGCTCACCAGCTTGTTCACCCCTTGGGCAAGAGATCCTGCGGTTTTCGCGATCAGGTCGACTTCGATGATGGCGTGCAACATGTTCGACTGTGCAGAGAGCATTTTCAGCGGGCTGTCGAGCACGCTTTCACGGGCCGTTGCCACGGCGTCGCTCAGGGTTCGGGATTGACTCTGCAGTTGGCTGATGGCCGATATCTCCGCAGGGGCGTCCACCTGGCCGAACAACGCCTGGTTGAAAGCGGCAATATCGGGCGGTGTGGGGGGCGAGGGCGCGGAATCTTTCGGCACGTGGAGTGCGGCCATGCGGACAGCTTCGATTTCCATGGGGGAGGTCTCAGGCAAGTTGAGGGAGGGTGGAGGGCTGCGCAGGGAGGGTTCCCGCGTCCGGTGAAGCGCTTTCGATCAAGCGCCGGAGCGTATTGGCTTCGTCCGAGGCGTCGCCGGCCAACAACGCCAGCGCTTCATGTCCGCGTGACAGGCCGATCAGTAAGGTCGCTTGCAGAATCCTCAGGTCCGCGGGTTCGCTCACCAGGTAGGGCAGGGCGCTGCGAATGGTTTCGACCTGTTCGACAAAACCGTGATTGACCGCCGCCAGGCCGGTCTCGCAGACAATGCGACACACATCGCGCTCAAGGATGTTCATATTTTTTGAATGATCCCTGAAAGCATGTCCTTGACCGCTTTCATCACCGCACTTTGATAAGTGACGAAGGTTGAATATTGCTGAATCGCAAACTGCGCCTGGAGCATTCGCGCCGGGTCGTTCATGTCGGCGGCGGTCAGCTTTGACTGAACGTCATTGCCGGCCTTTTCGACCATTTGCGAGAGCTGGTTATTGACGGTTTCGATGTCCATGATCCGTTATCCCGCATGACTGATGGCTGGAGCGAGGGTTGCTTGGACCCGCAGGCGATATTGGGTGGGATTGCAGAGATAACGCTTGCGGAAGCTTTCGGTGAAATGCCCGTGATTGGAGAAGCCGCATTCAAGGGCGATGTCCAGCACCCGCATCGGAGTGGAAAGGAGCAATTCGCGGGCGCGGGTCAGTCGACGTTCCAGGAGCCAGCGTTTTGCGGAAAGGCCGTATTTTTCCTGGAACAGCAGATTGAACTTGCGTAGCGGCATGTTGAATTCCAATGCATAGCGAGCAACCGACCACTGATTCAGGGCGTGGGTTTCGATGAACTCATAGAACGGCTCGTCTCCGGTCATGATGTGTTGCAACAAGGCAGAGAAATAGCGCCGATCCACGCCCAGGCAATAGATATAGGCAAAGCGCAGCAAGGTATCGGGGGTTCCCTTGGCCAGCAGTTCAAGCACGCCGATCACGTCATCCTGCGCTTTCACCATGCGGATGGGCGCACGCCAGAACAGGGTGCCGTGGGTGACACCGAGCAAGTCCACCACATCGGCGTACAAGTGCTTGAAGTCGGCGGGGTAGAAATCGAAGTACTGGAGGTCGCTGTTGGCGCTGCAAGGTGCTGCTTCGCTGCTCGCCACAACGACGGAGTTTGGCGGTATGAGTTGTACTGCGCCGTCAATATGCACCTTGCCGCCGTACTTTCCGAATAGAAGTCGTACTGCCTGCATCGGTCTTCCCTTCCTGAATCACTGTCTGAGTGAACGCCATGGTCACGCGAGTACTGGAAAATATGCATCAGGTGATTACCTGAAAGATAAGGCCCAGAACGCGTCAAATTCATCAGGGATCGACTAAATATGTAAGGTATTACCGCTTCGGTAAAAAAGGAAAGTTTGAAGGAAATTCAGAAGAGTGGAAGTGGGTGAGTTGTATTCTTAGGCTGTCACTATGAAGAGAAGTCTAGGATTCATGGCTTTCTATTCGTGGTGATAAACGAAGCCTGGTGATGTATCGGCGAACCGTTACTCAATGGATGGGTCGCCAATGTATTGACCATGGTCGAGATTAATACCATTGGGAATACGCATATGAGTATGGTCGTAACAGCAACCACGCCGAGCAGCCCCCTGGAGGGTGTGCGTCCAACACCACAATCCGTTGCCAATCCTCAATCTATGTTCAGTAACGGCTTGATGAGCATGCAGAACATCATGTTGCAACTCACTCAGTCGGGTAACGACCTGTTTGCACAGATGAACAAGAAGTCCGAAATTGCCCGTGATGCGCAAGAGATGGCCAATCAGGTTGAGGCCGTCATGTCCAGGCTGGTAAATCCAGGGGATAAATTGGCGCTGCCGGAGAGTACGGTGGCTTATATGCGCGCCAATAATATTCTGGTGGATGGCAAGACCATTGATGAGTTTATGGGCGAGCGCTCAGGAGCGCAGGCAAGTCTGGAGACGCTGATGGCCAAGATTGCCGCATCCGGCTCTGAGGGCATGGAAACCCGCTCCTGGCAGGACGTGATCACCTACATGGACCAGAACGGCATTACCGTTGAAGGCAAGAAGGCATCCGACTATGTCTGGGGACTGCCGGAAGTCAACTTCCAGAGCGGTAAAAAGGTCAGCCTGGAGCATATGAACAGCATTCGTCAGGCGCTTGAAGACTCCATGGCTTTCGATAAGGGCGACTTGATGATGGTCAAGTCCTCCCTCGAATCGGTGGCTGGGCGGGCAACGGACTTCAACCAGCAAAGCCAGTTGAAGTTGCAACAAGTCATGCAGAACTTCAGTACTTCCAACCAGTTGACACAAAGCATGCAAAGCATGTTGGCCGAAATGACCAAGGGCACTGCATCAGCTATTCGTTGATCTCAAGTACGCAATGAACCTGATAACGAATAATCGGAAAAAAAGTAAAACGCCATCGACTTTTATAAGTATTGGTACGGGTGGCGAGATAATCTGGTTGTGTCCTGAGGAAGTGCTGAATGGACGACGTGGAAAAACTCAAAGTCATGCTGGTCGAACTGGGTAGAAACAAGTCGGTATTTAGCCGGCAAACCCAGGAGTTGGAAAAACTGCAGTTGGAAATTTCCGAGCTTCAACGGCGTGCGGATGTCGATCCGCAGGCCAGGAAGAAGCTGGACAAGTTGAATGACTATATGAACCGCGAGGGAAACGATTCCCAGAGTCGACTTGTCGAGAAAATGGCGAAATCCGAAGCAAGCCTGAAAAAGGTTGGAGAGCAACTGCATGCGTTGTCCACTCTTCAACAAGACTCGTCAGAAAAAGAAGTCCCCGCGGTGAAAAATAACCTGCTGAAAAAATTCAGTCGAAACTTTGCTTGAAACCTTTGGAGAAAACACGATGGATCCTATTGTAAATAAATTTACCCCGGTCAACTCTCTGGGGGGCGTGCAGCCAACCCCGCAGTCGATCGTGAACTCGCAGTCGATGTTCAGCAATGGCCTTCAGACCATGCAAAACATCATGTTGCAGTTGACTCAATCGGGTAATGACCTGTTCGCACAGATGAACAAGAAGTCTGAAATCGCTCGCGATGCACAAGAGAAAGCCAACTTGGTGGAGGGGGTCATGGCCAAGCTGGATAAACCGGAAAGCAAGGGTGAACTGCCACCAAGTGTCATTGACTACATGAAGGCCAACAACATCCTGGTCGATGGCAAGACCATTGACGAGTTCATGGAGGGGAAGGGCGGCAAGCTCGATAAGGGCGACCTGATGATGGTCAAGTCTTCGTTGGAAACCGTGGCGGGACGTGCCACCGACTTCAACCAGCAAAGCCAGTTGAAGCTGCAGCAAGTGATGCAGAACTACAGCACCTCCAACCAACTGACGCAGAGCATGCAAAGCATGCTCGCTGAAATGACCAAGGGTACTGCCTCGGCTATCCGCTGATTGGATAACGCGCTGGCCACCCGGTTTTCCGTCGTGGCCAGCCATGGAGGGTAATTGCCTTGCCGCCCCCTGTAACAGTGACAGGGAGAGGGGGCAGATAAATCGGTTGTTATTGCAAGGAGTCCTCATGACACAACCTATTTGCAGTGCCGGTCAGGACGACCACGAAGTGCTTCAGCACTTCTTTGCACGCGGTGGCTCGATTCGTATGTTGGCGGATATCACGCAAGGCGATATCGACAAGCTATATGCCTATGCGACGCAGTTGTTCCACAGCGGTGATATTCACGCCGCGCGCAATGTTTACTCCTTGCTGGTGCGCATCGACCACTGGAACTTTGAGTGCTGGTTGGCGCTGGGGCTGTGCAATCAGCGCCTGGGCCTGCATGAAGAGGCGGTCGGCAGTTTCGGCCGGGCCGGGATGATCAATGTGGATGATCCACGTTCCGCCTATTTCGCAGGTATCAGCCATAGCCTTCTGGGGCAAATCGAGTGTGCCCGCAAAGCCTTCAATGCCGCGATCAAATGGTGCAACCAACAGCCTGAACATGAGGTCATTCAGCACAGTGCTGCACAGTTGCTGGCTCATTGTGCGGTGGAGGTATCAGCATGAGCATCACAGTGAATCTGCGCCCGCTGGCGGCGCCGCAAACCGAGCAGATGCTGGTCTCGGATACTCCGAACATATCTCCGGAGGCGCAAACAGGGGCCCGTGGTTCGCGCGGTCCATCGAGTGTATTCGGCGATATCAGTCAACAGCATTCGCGGGTCAATACGCCGCCGCCACCGAAAGTCCAGGTATCGCAGCTTGAGGCAATGAAGGCCCTGGATCGGATCTTTGCGAATGTTCCGCTGAAGAACGAAAGCGCTACGCCGATCAGCCTCAAGGATCTCGAAAAGATTCCGATGGACTCGATCATGTTGGCCTCTACACTCCTGTCCAGCGAAATCCTCGGCAGTACCGCCATGGCCAAGTCCAAAGCCCTGGCGATCATGACGGACAAGCAGGAGAGGGTGCGTCAGCAAGAGGTTGCCGACTTCCGCGAGCAGATGGACAAAGCCATCGAGCAGCAGGAGAAAGCCAAGAAGGCAGGCATCTTCGGCGTGATCTTCGACTGGGTTATCGCCGCCGTTGAAATTGTCACCGGGGTGGCAAAGATCATCGGTGGGGCACTGACCGGTAACGTCATGACGGCTGCTGGCGGAGCGATGGACTTGATGGCGGGGCTCTCCGGTGTGGTCAAGGCGGCAGCCAATACCATGGCCCTGATCGATCCCGACAATGCCGAGAAGTACAAGGCGATCGCCGATGTCGCCGGCAAGATCCAGCTGGGTTTTGAAATTGCCGGAGCCATGATCGATATCACCAGCGCCGCGCGCAATATGTTGATGACCAAGGTGATTCCAAAGGTCGCTGGCACGGTTCTCAAGGAGGGGGCCGAACAGGCTCTGGTGGCCGGTATCAAGGCTGGGAGCAAAGGCGCGATCGACCAGACCGCGAAAATGGTCGGCAAGGAAGTGGCATCGCAGGTTTCCGCTCAAATTGCCCAGAGCCTGGGCAAGGCTGCGATGGAAGCGACGAAGACGGCAGGCAAGGAAGCGGCACAGAAGATCGTGCAGCAGCTCGGTGTAAATCGGATGCTGGAGAAGTTTTCCCAGGAAGCCATCGAGAAGTTGGTGACCAACGCGGTGAAAAAAGTCGGACACGGCGCGATCGACAAAGGCGTGGAAATGACGGCCAAGGAAGTGACCAAGGCAGTGACTAAAGAGATCAATCGCGAAGTGCTGCAAGTTGCGCTCAAGGCTTCGACCTACACCGCCGTCAACGTCACACGCAGCGCGGTGGCTGGCGCCAGCCAGATCACCTCTGGAGCACTGGCAGTGGAGCGCGCCAGGCTGCAAAAAGAGATCAGTCAACTGATGCTCGATCAGCAATGGCTGCAGTCGCTTTTCACTTTCTACAAAGACGAAAAAGACGCCGCCATGAAGCGGATTGGCGAACTGATCGAAGGACAATCCCAAGTCGTCCAGGACGGCAGCAAGGCCATCGCACAAGCCGGCGCGGTGCAAGTGCAGATTGCCTCGGCAATGGTTTGATACCAGGAGAAGAAAGATGACCACTACAGTGAATACTCAAGCATTGGCCGCTTCTTTGCCCGTGCAGGATGCAGTACATACCCGGACCGTCGACATGGGGGACAACGCGTTCACCCGCATCAACGAAATCATTATGTTGATGAAGAAAATGAATATCGAGATGCGCGATACCTTGCGCGGATTTCACGATGAGATGCAGAAGAATGCCTTCGACAAACAGCTCAAGGCGCTGGAAACCAAACAGGACGCGATTGAATCGACTTTCAAGGCGGCGATGACAGGAGCGATCGGGCAAATTGTGTCTGGCGTCGTGAGTTTCGGTGGTTCCTTGACCGGAAGCCAGTTGGCTTCGTCGGCAACCACTGGACTTGGCAAAGCTACCGAGGGAGTTGGCGGCGTTGTGGCGGCAGGCGTCAGCCGTGATGCACAACAAGCCCAACTGCTCGGAGAGTTCCAAGCCAACGCCGCGGAAAACTTCGCGAAAAACGTGGCGGCTACCGCCGATCGTGCCGCCGAGGCATCCCGACAATTACGCGATGCAACCCGTGAACTGGTTGGCCTCTATGAGCGGATGGCCAATGCCGTGCAGATGAGGACGAAGTGAGATGCCTGCTCTCCAATCCATTGATCCGGTCACGCTATTTCTCAAGCTGCAAGGGTTGCAGCCAGAAGTCGCCTATTTTGAAAAAAGCGATTTTGTCGTGGGCTGGCAGGTTCACTTGGGAGATTTCGAACTGGTCTACCGGTTTGAACACAACACTTTGACGGTGTGCAACTTCACCGCCATCGAAGGGGCCAAGGGAACGAGCGGAGCAGTTTCCCAGTTCATCTTTTTGATCCATCGGATCGAGCGCTATGTCAAAGAGCTTTATTCGGTGCGAGGACGATTCATCGATAGCATTGCCCACTCGGAAACCAATCAGGTTCGTGAGCGGCTGGCGAATGTATTGATGGCCAAAGGTGCATCCTGGCAAGAGATCGATGGAGAGTCCTGGTTGGTTTATCCTCTCGCTTCGAAGATGACACAGCCGCAATAGCATTAAAAAAGAGGAAGGGTGCTTGAGTGTGCCCTTCACATTGGCTTGGCCCGGTGTCCATTCCTGAAAATCATTGAAGAAGCTTTAGAGCACCTCCTGCCGTGATACCGGCAGGAGGTGGCGCTGTTTAGCTGTAGTCGCTCACATAGGCCAGGATGCCCTGGCCGTGCAGGGTGTTACCGTTGTAACGGGTTGCTTGTAGCAGCACGGCGATCTGGTTGTCGCTGGCGACGACCTTAGGAAAGCTATTGCTGCTGTCGCCCGGGTTGGTCTGTGACATGCCCAATAGGACGCGCTGATGCCCTGGCGCTCGCTGACGCTGTATTTACGCGCGAAGCGTGCGAAACGCTCCCGAATTGCTGTCGGCCCAGACGGCGACAAAGTCGTCGCAGCCCTGGAGCAGCGTGGTGTCGATATCCTTCTGGATCAACGGCGTGAAGGCTGGAAGCAGGAAGGGCGGATACAGCACGCCATTCCTCGTTTGCAGGCGGGTATAGAGCGTGGGGTAGCCTGAAACCTTCGCCCCTTGATAGGTGCCGATCAGGTGACCGCTGGCATCGGTCTTCAGCACGCCGCGCAGGGATTCGTTGTCGGAGTCGTCGTAGAAAAT
The DNA here is from genome assembly GCF_001921865.1 of Pseudomonas chlororaphis. Taxonomy (GTDB): domain Bacteria; phylum Pseudomonadota; class Gammaproteobacteria; order Pseudomonadales; family Pseudomonadaceae; genus Aquipseudomonas; species Aquipseudomonas chlororaphis_D. The sequence continues at coordinate 246,455 of NZ_MSCT01000018.1, read as the reverse complement.
ATTCAAGCCGTTTGACCAATTGGTATTTATAAGTCACCTGTGACTGTTTGAGGAATGTCTTCGGAACAGCACCCGTCGGCTGTGCAGGGCCGCAAGGTTGGTTGAGTCGACGGCAAGCCGAATCTGCCTGATGGGCATAAATAAACGCTGGGGAGCCGTCGATGATGGCCGAAGCGAAATCCGCGGAGGGTGAATTGGACATGGAGGTTTGCGGGCGACTGGCTTGGAGGGCGTAGTGTAGGGGACACTCGGAATTCTGGAACCGTGGTGCAGCGAGGCAGGCTATCTGGATGCGCTTGTTATCGATGCCGGTCTGGCGGCCTTGTCGATGGCGCTCTTTGAATGGCTGAGATTCTTGCACGTGTCGAGTCGCGTTCCGTCCTTTCGCATCCAGCAAAATCAGAGTAGTCATTATTTTCTAATGCTCGATGATATTTTTTATTTAAAAAACATAAAGCTAGACCCGTACTTTTAAAGTTATGCCGAGTTGACGGGTAACTGTCTTTGTTTGCGGCTATATCAATACTGCTCTTCCGCTGCTGGCGCTGAATGCCGCGTGTCGTGCCCCTTCAAGGGAGCTCGCAGGTGAATAAGCGTTTTGTGCCAGTAATAGATGTCGCCGAATAAAGGTGCGACCCAGGATCAGCAAAATGTCGGCAGAAACACTGGCGGAGTAATCTTCATAACCACACTCGGGAATGCTTTGAGCGTTCTGCTTGCATCGGCGATAGGTCGGCTCGGGATACATAGGGGATTTGATGAGCAGTTTTATCGCTGGCGGATAGCTGTCTTGTTACTTGTTTTATTGTTTTCCCGCGTCGATCGATCACTGGCCGGTTTTTTCAGTCTCCCCAAAACGCCCATGGAGGACGCCCTACGGCACTTGCCATCCGCTTTACGTTAACGTCAAGATGCTCGGGCGCGGTTTTTCCCGTGGCGCAGGTTTTGCTTGTGCAAGCGAACCAGGGTCGGCCACGGGCCAAACTTCCCTTTACTGCCTTCTGAACCGGGTGTAGACATTGCCCATGGCTTGCGTGCTCCTCGCAATCCAAGGGAATGGACCGGGGAGGTACCGGGCGGACCGATTCGGAGCGCTTGATGACTCTTATAAAAACAACAACGGGCGAAGCTCGCCTGGCCCGGGAAAAACTCCATCGCGAAGGCGAAGTCCCGGATGGCGTATTGCGTGCGGAAATCGATGCGTCATGGCGGCGCAGCCTCAGCCATGGCGTGCACTTCAATAGCCAACCCGAACTGACCCTGGAATCCGGCGCCAGCCTCGAGGTGCTGCTGGCGAGCAATCGCCTGCTGCTCGACGCGGCGATACCCGCCATCGACTACCTGGCCGAGCGCCAGGGCAAGGACGGCCTGATCATCCTGGCCAACGCCGACGCCATCATTCTGTCGATCGAAGGCCGGGCCGACCGGCTCAAGGGCAGCGGCGTGCAGGACATCACCCTGGGTGCCTGCTGGAGCGAAGCCGCCCGCGGCACCAATGCCCTGGGCACGGCGCTGGTGGAGGCGCGCACGACCCTGATCGACTGCGGCGAACATTACCTGGATCGCCTGAGCCACTTCTCCTGCACCTCGGTGCCTATCCATTGTCCCCAGGGCGAGATCCTCGGCGTGCTCGACCTGACCCGCGAAGGACCGCTGGGGCGCTTCCAGGACAGCTCGGCGCTGTTGGCCATGGCGGTCAGCCAGATCGAGAGCCGGGTGTTCAACGCCTCCTACCCGGAGCACATCGTCCTGGCCTTCCACAGCCGCCGGCAGTACCTGGAGTCGCCCTGGCAAGGCTTGCTGGCGCTGAGCCTGGGCGGGCAGATCCTCGCGGTCAGCGGCCAGGCCTGCCAGTTGCTCGATGCCTCGCGCGCGGCTCTAGTGGGCCGCCGCTGCGAAGAGTTCCTCGGGGTCGACGGCCTGCACTTGCTGGCGCGCTTGCAACAGGGCGGGGTCGGCAGCCTGCAGACCGCCAAGGGCGAGTTTTTCTACAAGGCCCTGCGCGCGCCGCAGCGTTCGATCAATGTCGGCAGCGTGGCGAAAAGCGCACCGAAAAGCGCCGCGGCCCAGCCCCGGCTCGATGCCTTGGCCGGCAACAACGAACGTTATGCCCGCGCCTTGCGCATGGCCCGCCAAGGCCTAGCCAACGCCTTGCCGGTGTTGTTGCTGGGGGAAACCGGCACCGGCAAGGAAGTGGTCGCCCGCGCCTTGCACCTGGCCGGCAGCCGCGCCGACAAACCCTTTGTCGCGGTGAACTGCGCGGCGATCCCCGAAGGCCTGATCGAGTCCGAGCTGTTCGGCTATCGCGAGGGCGCCTTCACCGGTTCGCGCCGTGGCGGCATGATCGGCCGCCTGCAACAGGCCCATGGCGGCACCCTGTTCCTCGATGAAATCGGCGACATGCCGCTGGCCTTGCAAGCGCGCCTGCTGCGGGTATTGCAGGACCGCAAGGTGGCGCCGCTGGGCGCGGGCGAAGAGCAGGACATCGATGTGGCGCTGATCTGTGCCACCCACCGCGACCTCAAGCAGCAGGTGGCCGACAAGCAGTTTCGCGAAGACCTGTTCTACCGGGTCAACGGCATCAGCGTGATGCTCCCGGCGCTGCGCGAGCGCGAGGATTTCGACGCGCTGCTGGACACCTTGCTGAGCAAGCTCGGCAGCCCCGGCGTGCCCCTGGCCGCGGACTTGCGCCAACTGCTGGCCGGCTACCACTGGCCGGGCAATATCCGCCAGCTGGAGATGGTCCTGCGCACCGCCCTGGCGATGCGCGAGGAGGGGGATCGAGCCCTGGGCCTGGAACATCTGCCCGACAGCATGCTCGACGACCTCAACGCCGGCGAGCGGCCCGGCGCCGGCAGCATGCGCGAGAACCAGCTGGAGCTGATCCGCCAGGCGCTGGACAACCATCAGGGCAATGTTTCCGCCGCCGCCGATGCTCTGGGCATCAGCCGGGCGACCCTGTACCGCAAGCTCAAGCAGTTGCGCAGCTGATGTCGCGCCTGCTCAGCCGGCTGGTGGACAGCCCCGACCCCGCGGCCCTGCAAGCGGCCCTGCGCTGGCTCTATGGGTTCGTCCGCCCGCAGCGGCTGGCCATCGCCGGCCTGCTGGGGCTGTCGGTCGGCGCCTCGTTGCTGGTGCTGGTGCAGCCGTGGCTGACCAAGCTGCTGATCGACGACGGCCTGCTGGCCCGAGACTACGCCCGGCTGGTGTCGATCGCCGGGCTGATGATTCTCGCCGGGCTGCTGGGCACGGCGCTGTCGGGGATCAATCGCTACCTGCACACGCGCTTGTCGGGGCGGATCCTGTTCGCCCTGCGCGACGACCTGTACCGGCACTTGCAGCGCCTTTCGCCGGGCTTCTACGGGCAGCGGCGGATCGGCGACCTGATGTCGCGCCTGGACGGCGACGTCGCGGAGATCCAGCGCTTCGCCGTCGACTCGCTGTTCTCCGCGGTGTCCAGCGTGATCGGCCTGGTGGTGGCCCTGGCCCTGCTGGTGACCCTGTCCTGGCAACTGTCGTTGCTGGCGCTGCTGCTGATCCCCCTGGACCTGCTGTGGCTGCGCTGGATGCGGCGCAAGGTCGAGCGCGACGTGCGGCAGTTGCGCGAGCGTTCGGCGGACATGTCGTCGTTCATGGTCGAGACCCTGCCGGTGATGAAGTTCATCCAGAGCGCCGGCCAGCAGCAGCGCGAAGCACGGCGCCTGGAGCAACTGGGGCAGGGCTACATGAGCCAGTTGCTGCGCTTGCAGGTCAGCGAGTTCTTCACCCAGGCGGTGCCCGGCACCCTGACTTCGCTGTCGCGGGCCTGCGCGTTTTTGATCGGCGGTTATTGGGTGGTGCAGGGCACCTGGCAGCTGGGCGCGCTGATCGCCTTTTCCACTTATCTGGGCATGGCCGTGGGGCCGGTGCAGAGCCTGTTGGGGCTGTACGTGGCGATCCAGCGCATGACCGTCAGCCTGGGCCGGGTCATGGAGCTGCGCGGCGAAGCGCCGAGCGTGACCACTCCAGCGCAAGCGCTGCCGATGCCCAGCGGCGGCGAGCTGTGTTTCCAGGCCGTGCACTTCAGCCACCCGGGGCGGCCGAGCACCCTGCGGGGGATCGAGGCGCGCATTCCCTATGGGCTGAAGGTGGCCCTGAGCGGCGGCTCCGGCGTCGGCAAGTCGACCCTGATCGACCTGTTGCAACGCCACCACGACCCGCAGTCCGGGCAGGTGCTGCTGGACGGGATCGACCTGCGCCAACTCGACTTGTTCGAGCTGCGCCGGCGCATCGCCGTGGTCAGCCAGGACATCGTGCTGTTTCGCGGCAGCCTGGCCGACAACCTGGCCTACAGCGTGCCCGACGCACCGCGGGCGGCCGTGGCCGAAGTGGCGCGGTTGGCGCAACTGGACGGCCTGGTCGCCTCGCTGCCCGAAGGCCTGGACAGCCCCTTGGGCGAGCGCGGCCAGCAGTTGTCCGGCGGGCAGAAACAACGGATCGCGATTGCCCGCGCGCTGTTGCAGGACCCGTTGATCCTGGTGCTCGACGAAGCCACCTCGGCGGTGGACGAAAGCACCGAGCGCGAGGTGATCGAGGCCATCGACCGGCTGTTCGCCGGGCGCACGCGGATCCTCATCAGCCACCGGCCCTCGACCCTGGCCGACGCCGACCTGCGCTTCGAACTGGTGGACGGCCTGCTGCGGCCCACGCAGGTGACGCATGAAGCCTGAGCTGCGGATCGGTGTGGTCGACAGCGGGCACTTGCCCGGGCAACGCCCGCGGGTCGTGGCCGGGCGGCGCTTCTACCTGGTGGAGGACGGCGTGGGCGAGGGCGACCTGCGCGACGATCCGCTCGGCCACGGCAGCGCGATCATCGACGCGATCGCCGAGCGCGCGCCCCAGGCGTATTTTTGCGTCGCCCAGGTGTTCGATCAGCGGGGGGTCACCAGCGCGCTGCAGATCGCCAGCGCCCTGGACTGGCTGGTGAACCAGCAGGTGCGGCTGGTCAACCTGAGCCTGGGCTTGCGCCAGGACCGCAGCCTGCTGCGCGAAGCCTGCGCCGCGGCCCAGGTGCGCGGGGTGCTGTTGTGCGCTTCCAGCCCGGCCCAGGGCGAGGGGGTCTACCCGGCCCGTTACCCGGGCGTGTTGCGGGTGACCGGCGATGCCCGCTGCACCCCCGGGGAATGGTCGTGGCTCGACAGCCCGCAGGCCGACTTCGCCGCCTGCGTGCAGGGCAGCCACCCCGGCCAGTCCGGCGCCAGCCTGGGCTGCGCGGCGTTGAGCGGGCATATCGCCCGTTACCTGAGCGAGCACGCCGACGCCGACAACTCGCACATCATCCAGTGGCTACGCACCCATGCCCGCTACCACGGCCCCGAACGGCGTGGCTGGCCATGAAACCGATCCTGATTCTCGGCGCCGGCCCGGCCGGGGCCGCGGTGGCCCTGGGCTTGCGGCGCCTGGGCTACGCGGTGGCGCTGGTCAGCGAATGGCGCCGCTTCCCGGCCCTTGAAGGGGTGTCGCTGCGGGTGCTCGAAGCGCTGCGCGGCGCCGGCCTGGAGCGGGCGCTGCAGAGCGCTTTGCAAGCTTCGCAGCGCCAGGTGGCGTGGAACGGCGAGCAGCATGTGCAGAATGTCGAATACCTGCTGGACCGCCCGCGTTTCGATCGCGGCCTGCGCGAGGATTTGCGCGCGGCCGGCGTCGAGTTGATCGAAGGCCAGGTACTGGAGGTGCATTCGACGGCGACGGGGCATCGGCTGCGGATCGAAGGGCAGGCCGAGCGCCGCGCGGATTTCCTGGTGGAGGCGCGCGGGCGTCAGGCGCCGGCCTTGAGCAAGGCCCTTGGTAAGGCGGTGAGAGGGCCGCAAACCCTCAGCCTGCTCAACCGCTGGCAGGGCACGCCGGGCAGTACCGCCAGCGCGGTGCAAAGCCTGGAAGATGGCTGGGCCTGGATGGCGCGCCAGGCCGACGGCCAGTGTTATTGGCAACTGACGGTGGACGTGGCCAGCGCCGATCTGCCGGACAAGGCGCAGTTGCTCGATTATTGCCGCCGGCGCCGACTGGATTCAGCCTTGGCTCGGGATTTTTTCGGCGCCGGGCCGCAACTCGATGGGCAACTGCATGCGCGCAGCAGCACGGCGATCCTCTGCCCGCAGGTGTGCGGCGAGAACTGGATTCGCGTCGGCGACGCGGCCATGGCCGTGGACCCGCTGTCGGGAAATGGGATTTTCCAGTCGCTGTCCTCGGCGTTGCAGGCGCCGGCGGTGATCAACACCCTGTTGCAACGTCCCGAACGGGCGGCGTTGGCGCAGCGCTTCCATCGCCAGCGGGTGGAGCAGTTGTTCCTGCGCTTCGCCCGTATCGGCCGGGATTTCTACGCCGACGAGCAGCGTTGGGCCACGCAGCCGTTCTGGCAGGCGCGACGGCAATGGCCGGACTGCGAGCCGGCGCACGGTGCGGCGGACTTTGCCGCGTTGCGCATCGAGCGCGCGCCGGTGTTGCGCGACGGCCTGGTGGACGAAGCCGAGGTGGTGATCACCCCGGACCAGCCGCTGGGTATCTGGCATGTGCAGGGGGTGGAGCTGGCGCCGCTGCTGCGCCGTCTGCCCGACGAACCGGCGCAGCAAGTGCTGGCGGGGTTGAGCGAGGCGCAGGACCGGGCGGTGCGCGGCTGGTTGCTGGGGCAGGGGTATCGGCCCTGAGGGGATGGGGAATTGATCGCGAGCAAGCTCGCTCCTACAGAGTCGGTGCAATCCCTTGTAGGAGCGAGCTTGCTCGCGATGGCGTCCTCCCGCCGAACGCCTACAACTTGATCAACACCGATTTCAGCTCGGTGTAATGCTCGATCGCCGCATGCCCCATCTCCCGGCCCACCCCCGACATCTTGTAGCCGCCGAACGGCAGCGCCGGGTCGAGGGCGCTGTGGCAGTTGACCCAGACCGAACCGGACTTGATCCGCGGGATCATCCGGTGCACCGCCGCCAGGTCGTTGGACCAGATGCTCGCGCCCAGGCCGTAGGGGCTGTCGTTGGCCAGGCGCAGGGCGTCGGCTTCGTCGTCGAAGGGGATTGCCACCAGCACCGGGCCGAAGATTTCTTCCTGCACCAATGAGTGCTGCTGGTCGACGTCGACGATCACCGTCGGCTGGACGAAATACCCCGGGCCGAACCGCTCGCCGCCACAGGCGAGGGTGGCGCCGCTTTCCCGGCCCATTTCGATGTAGCGCGAGACCCGCTCCTGCTGCCGGGCGGATATCAGCGGGCCCATATCGACGCTGGCGTCCAGGCCGCTGCCGAGCTTCATGGTGTTGGCGATGCCGGCGATGTCGGCCACCACCCTGTCGAAATGCTTGCGCTGCACATACAACCGGGAGCCCGCGCAGCAGACCTGGCCCTGGTTGAAGAAGATCGCGCTGGCGGCGCCGGCCGCGGCGCTGGCAAGGTCGGCGTCGGCCATGACGAGGGTCGGCGACTTGCCGCCCAGCTCCAGGGTGACCCGGGTCATCGAGTCCATGGCGGTCTTGCCGATTTCCTTGCCCACCGCGGTGGAGCCGGTGAAGGTCAGCTTGTCCACCCGCGGGTTGCGGGTCAGGGCTGAGCCGGCGGTGATGCCGGTGCCGGTGACTACGTTGAACACGCCGTCGGGGTAGCCGGCTTCCTGCACCAGCTCGGCGAGTTTCAGCGCGGTCAGCGGAGTTTCGTCGGCCGGCTTGAGCACCACCGTGCAGCCGGTGGCCAGGGCCGGGCCGAGCTTCCAGCAGGCCAGCAGCAGGGGGAAGTTCCAGGCGACGATGGCGCCGACCACGCCCACGGCTTCGCGGCGGATGAAACTGTGGAACTGGTCGCCCGGCATCAACGGCAGCGACACCTCGACGCTGCTGCCTTCGATCTTGGTCGCCCAGCCGGCCATGTAGCGCAGGAAGTCGATGGCCAGTTGCACGTCCATGACCTGGGCCACCGCCGCGCTCTTGCCGTTGTTCAGGCATTCCAGCTGGGCCAGCAGCTCGGCGTCGCGTTGCATCAGGTCGGCGAGTTTCCACAGCAGGTTCTGCCGCTCCCGCGGGCGGGCACGGCTCCAGGGCGAATCGTCGAAGGCTTGGCGCGCGGCGAGTACCGCGCGGTCGACATCGTCCACTGTGGCGTGCGGCACCACGCACAGTACCTCGCCGGTGGCCGGGTTGTGCAAGGGCATGGTCTGGCCGTCGGCGGCCTCGACCCATTCGGCGCCGATCAGCATGCGCGGGGCGCGCTGGATAAACGCGGTGGTGGCGGGAAGCAGGGTTGCAATAGCCATGGCAGGACCTCTTGTTAGACGTGAGGCGAGGGCTTTCGCAATGCCTGTGCCAGTCTGCCGGAGGAGGGGCGCAGGGCTTGATTCCAGGGGGGCAGGGGGTCGCATGACGGGCGTATCGTAGCGAGCGAATGTCGCAATCTGAGACGGGTTTGAGACGCTTTCGCGTGGCCTGGCGAGCCTTCGCGGGAAGGACGCCAGGCCGGTGGCGATAGGTCAGTCGGGGTAGACCTTCTGCCCGCCTTTCCAGGTTTCGCAGACCGCGATGTCGCGGATGCTGCTGGCCGGTACGCGTTCGTCGAGCGGGTCTTGCCCGAGAATCACGAAGTCGGCGAAGTGGCCATCCTTCAGGGAGCCGGCCCAGCCTTCGGCATGGCACTGCCAGGCCGCGTCATAGGTGATGGCCTTCAGCGCCTGCTGGCGCGTCAGGCACTCGCCTTCGTTGAGGGTCGGCTGCAACGCGGCCTTGTCGATGAACCGGCCTTCTTCGTCGCGCTTGCCTTCCAGCTTGCGGGTCACCGCCTGTTCCATGGAGCGCAGGGGCCCCAGCGGCGTTACTGTGCAGTCGCTGTGCAGGGAGATCCGCAGGTTGTGGTCCAGGGCCGACTTGCACAGGTCGAGCATGTGGATGGCCTTGTCTTCGAAGATGGCGTTCTCGAAGGAGTAGCCCCAGTAGCCGACATGGCCGATCAGGAAGCTGGGCGAGATGCCCAGGCGACTCATGTGCCGCAGGTCGTTCTCGCTCAGCAGCGAGCAGTGTTCGATGCGGTGGCGTTTTTCCAGGGCGCTGTCGCCTTGCAGGGCGTCTTCATAGGCTTGCAGGGTGAACTCGATGGCCCGGTCGCCGTTGGCGTGAATCATCAGCGGCCAGCCAGTGTTCATCGCCAGGCGCACCACCGCCTTGTAGCGGGCGGGCGTATGGCTCGGGGTGTCGTGCTGCGGGTCTTCGCAGAAGTTGAAATTGCCGTACGGGCGATCCGTCTCGCAGCAATAGGGTTGCGCCTGGTACCCCGTCAGCCCCTGGTTGGAACCGTCGGACACCAGCTTGACCCCGCCCTGGTAGAAGGTCCGGGCTTCCTCGCGGGTGGGCGCGCGGTAGCGCGGCAGCTTGCCGAGGCTCTCCAGGGTGCCGTTGCAGGCGGCGGCATAGCCGATCCGCAGGTGCCTGGGGTGGGCCAGGAAGTAGGCGGCCAGCACCCACTTGGACTGGCTGTCCATCATGGCGTCGTAGAGCAGCGTCACCCCGCGGCTGGAGGCTTGGCGAAAGTACGCCTTGAGGTGAGTGAAAATGTTCAGCAGTTGCAGGGCTTGCTGGGCCGGAATGGCATTGATGGCCGCGGTGATCCCGGCCTCTTCCTGCATCACCCCCCGGGTGGCCTCGAAGTATTGCGAATAGCTGGGGTACTGCTCGCGCAGCTTGGCGTTTTTCGGCGCCTCATACACCGCCCGGCAGGCCGCGCTGTTCAGGTAGACGGTGTGCATGGATGCGCTGATCAGCAGGATCGGTTGCTGCCGGGTGACGCTGTCCAGGTTGCCGACGTTGGCGGCGGCCGGGTCGAAGTCGGGGTCGCAGCGAAAGTCGATGAGCCTGTTCAGGCCGTCCTTGACCACCTCGAAGGGCATCAGCGCCGGATCGACCCCGCGCCCCAGGAACCAGCTCGAACTGTCCTTGGGCAGGTGGTCCTGGATGTGCTGCTTCAGCCAGCGCCAGTCATAGGGCTCCTTCCTCAGCCGCTGGTCGTCGCCGAAGGGGCCCAGGTCTCGCCAGTCCTCGATGGCACAGGACTGCACGATGTGCACATGGGGCTCGATCAGGCCGGGCAGCAGGGTCTTGCCCTCCAGCGAGCGGACCTTGTAGGCGATACCCAACGCGCGCATGCGGGCTTCGACCAGGGCCAGGGTGCCCGTGGCGACGACATCGCCGGCATGGATGCCCAGGGCCTCGACCCGCTCGCTCATGTTGCCGTCGCGCAAGGGGTAGATGGTGCCGCCGGTGAAGACCAGCGACAGGCCGTTGGCGTCCGTTGCCTGCTCCCGCGCGCCGGGCGCCTGGCCGATGGGGTCCAGGGTGTCCTTGAGGGTATTCCAGACGGGGTTGTGGCACCCGCATTGGGTGCAGTTGTGATCACTTCCATTTGATCCCATGACGCGTTCCTCGATTGAGTGGTGTACGACAAGCGAACCGATGTGCCGGCCCGGATTTCAAGCGTAGCAGCGGCGCCGGGAGGTGGTGGCGCGGCTGGCGGGTTCGCGGCCGGCGCGGGGCCTGAACTTATGGGACGCGAATTCGTCCTAAAGGGGCCTCGCAAGGAGGCATCGATCAAGGAGAGGTACATGAAGATTTCAACGATCCTGGGAACCGCCGCGCTGCTGGCCCCCCTTTTCGCCCAGGCGGGCGCGGCCCCGGCCGAACCGGAACAGCCGGCGTTCCAGAGCAGCGCGGCCCACTATCGCTGCGAAGGCGGGGTAGCGGTGCAGGCGGCGTACCTGAATATCGACAACGGCGCCTCGTTCGCCACCCTGTATTACAAGGGCCAGCTGATTCCGATGCATCGCGCCCGCTCGGGTTCCGGGGAGCTGTACATCGCCGACGACGAGCAGAACAGCTTCCGCTGGCACACCAAGGGCGATTCCGGGGTGTTGAGCTTCCTGGAAGCCGACCACACCGCCGAGGAGCAGTTGCTGCTCAGGGACTGCAAGGAACAGAAGGCCGAGGCGCAATAACGCCTCGCCTTTCAACCTCTGTGGTTGTGTGTCGACCTTCGATCCGCCATCGCGAGCAAGCTCGCTCCTGCAGAGGGTTGCGTATTCCCTGTAGGAGCGAGCTTGCTCGCAATAGATCTAGCGGTTGAAGCGCTCCACCAGCGAGTACTGGGTGGTGGCGGTCTGGGTCAGTTCCTTGCTCAGTTCGGCCGAATGATGGGCCTGTTCCGAGGTCTGGTCGGCCAGCTGGGCGATGGTGCTGATGTTGCGGCTGATCTCCTCGGCCACCGCGCTCTGTTCCTCGGTGGCGGCGGCGATCTGGGTGGTCATCTCGGTGATGTTGGCCACCGCGTCGCTGATGCCCAGCAGCGCCTGGTCCGCCTCCAGCACCCGGGCCACGCCTTCCTCGGCCTGGCGCTGGCCGTTCTGCATGCTTTGCACGGCATTGTGCGAGGACGTCTGCAACTGGGTGATCAGCTCATGGATCTGCTGGGTGGACTGCGCGGTGCGCTGGGCCAGTTGGCGGACCTCGTCGGCCACCACGGCGAAACCGCGGCCCATGTCGCCGGCGCGGGCCGCTTCGATGGCGGCATTGAGCGCCAGCAGGTTGGTCTGGTCGGCGATGCCCTTGATCACGTCGACCACGGTGCCGATCTCGTCGCTGTCCTTGGCCAGTTGCGCGACGTTCTCCCCCGTTTCGCCGACCACCGCCGACAACCGTTCGATGGCTTCGCGGGTGTCGCGCGTCACTGCGCGGCCGCGCCCGGTCAACTGGTTGGCGGCCTGGGTGGCGTCGGCGGTGCGCTGCACGTGGCCGGCGACTTCCTGGGTGGTGGCGGCCATCTGGTTGACGGCGGTGGAGACCTGTTCGGTTTCCACCCGCTGCCGTTCCAGGCCGCGGGAGCTGTCGCCGGCCAGGGTGTCGGAGCGGCTGGCCAGGACATTGAGCAACTCGGCGCTGTCCTGCAAGCGGGTGAGGCAGGTTTTCAGGCGTGCGCCCTGGCTGACGAAGGCGGTTTCCAGGCGGGCCTGGGGGCCTTGGGCGTCGCTGTACATCTGGGCGATCAACGGGTCGCAGGTCGAGGCGTCGACTTGTTGCAACAGGCGCTGCGCGGCGCGGTCGCGACGCTGCCCCGCCAGCAGGCCCAGGGGCACGGAGAGCGCGGCGGTCACGGCCAGTGCCACGGGCGGCGCCAGCCAGAGAGCGCTCAGGCAGCCGGCCACGCCCATGCCCAGGAACGGCGTCCAGGCCAGCAGCGCCGGCTGCCAGCGATGTCGCTGGGGGATGGCCGGTTGCTGGCGGTTGAGGCGCTGGTACAGGGCTTGCGCACGGCGGACCTGGTCGGTGCCGGGTTTGACCCGCACTGACTCGTAGCCGACGATCTTGCTGCCCTCGAAAATCGGCGTGACGTAGGCGTTGACCCAGTAGTGGTCGCCGTTTTTCGAGCGGTTCTTGACGATGCCCATCCACGGCTGGCCCTGTTTCAGCGCGGCCCACATGTGGGCGAAGACCGCGGGCGGGACGTCGGGATGGCGGACGATATTCTGTGGAGCGCCAATCAGGTCGTCGCGGTCGAAGCCGCTGATGTCGACGAAGGCATCGTTGCAGTAGCTGATGACGCCGTGGGCGTCGGTGGTGGAGATGAGTTTCTGGTGCGCCCCCAGGGCCACTTCACGTTGTGTTACGGGCTGATTGTTTTTCATGTCCTGATTGCTCCTTGTGTCCTTCCAAGCCCATCGGCACCAACCAGAACTATCTTAGCCAGTTTTTAGAAAATTCCTTTCATAACAATTAGTTGCATTCCCATTCCCGCGATTTCCCCGCCAGGCACGCAGGTCATTGAGTTTCCTGGAAAAAATCCGTCTTCGTCGGCGCCTCGACGGGCAGCGGCGAATCCGTCGCATGGCGTGTCAACCCAGGATTTTCCTTAGGAGCCGTGGGCGCCGAGGGCGTATTGCAGGACTTGCAAGGCATGGATGAGCCGCGCCTTGCGTTTGTCGATGATGCGCGGATCGCCATAACGCTGCGCGGCGTCGAGTTCGATCTGGCGCAACATCACCTGATATTCGGCCTGGCGCAGGGGCGGGTTGTGCTCGAAGTGCAGGCCGTCGCAGTAACGGCTGAGGGGCTCCAGCGCCTGGTGCAGGCCGGCCAGTTGCCGGTACTGCGGGTCAGGCAGGAGTTTTTCCAGGCTGCTGCTGATCGCTTCGCCCCGGGTCAGGCAACTGTCGGTGGTGTCCGGCAAGACCGGTCGGGGGTGTTCCGGGGTGTGTTCCAGATTGGCTGCCAGGCCCAGCAACGCCAGCAGGGTCAGCAGAGAGAGGGGGATGAGCGGTTTCATGAAGGTCCTTGAAACGACAGGCAGGCGGGGCGCTATCTTCAAGAGCCAGCGCCCGCCGGACTATCAGACACAACTGAAAGTGCTCGGGTAGTTTCTGAGTTTCCCGGCCGGGCCGGGCAGCGGGTCAGCGCGAGCCGTGCATCCGCTCGATCACCGCCCACAGCCGCGGGTCGTTGAAGTCTTCGATGACCAGGTCGGCGCCGGCGGCCAGCAGGGCCTCGGGGCGCTGGCTGGTGGCCAGGCCGACTGTGAAGGCCCCGGAACCGACCGCCGCGGTCAGGCCCGGGATCGAGTCCTCGAAGGCGATGCCGGCCGCGGCCCGGGCGCCCAGGCATTCCAGGCCGGTGAGGTAGGGCAGCGGGTCGGGTTTGGCGCGGGGCAGTTCCTCGGCCACCAGCACCGTGGCGAAACGCTCGCGCAGCCCCAGCACGTGCAGCATGTGTTCGGCGTTGGCCCGCGGCGCATTGGTGACCACGCAGACCCCGATCTCATTCGCCCGGGCGAAATCCAGCAGGCGCAGCAAACCGGGCAGCGGCGTCAGTTGCGGCGACAGTTGGCGAAAGCGCGCCTCCTTGCGGTCGGCGAAGGCCTCGTGCTCGGCCAGCGAGCGCTCGGGGAACAGGTAGCGGCACATGTTGGCATTGGCCTGGCCGCTGACATGCGCCTCGAACTCTTCCTGGGTGAACACCCGGCCGTCTTCTTCCAGCAACAGTTGCTGCAGGGCCAGCAGGTGCAATTGGTCGGTGTCGGTCAGGGTGCCGTCGAGGTCGAAAAGCAGGGCGGTGAGCATGGCGGGTTTCCTGTCAGGCCCTCTCGGGGCTGGTGGCTGAAGCGTTTAAGTCGGCATCCTAGCAGGGCGAAGACGCCTTGATCGAGAACAGGGCAGTTCGCCGCGTGGGGATTTATTCCTTGTGCGCCTGAGTACAGGTCAAAGGTTTGGGGATGTTGACTGCGTTCTGCTTAGGGGCTGTGCTGGAGGTGCCGGTAGGCGACCTCCTGACGATATTGGGACAGCCTAAGGTTTGGCCCTGTCATGCTTGCACTGTCCCAAGCGTTCAGTATCCGTGCCACTGCCTTTGCTTGTGTCAACGTTCTCTCGTTGTCGCGCCCGTCTCAGAGTGGAACAGTTGTCGCGAAATTAAACGCGCCGGGCCGGCGCGCGCCGGGGGCATTCATCGTGAAGCGCTGGCAAGCCATTGAAAAATAGCCTCATTTATAAGCTGGCACGCTCCGTGTATTGCTCGTCTCAGACGTTTCGCTTGCCTCCATGCCCGGCGCGACCGGGCGTGGCAGAAACCCATAAGAACGACGAACTACAACAATAAGAAGCACCGTGGAGGTCCGACCTTGATCAAGAGCACACTCCGAGCAGGCCTGTCCGGCGGCCTGCTGGCGCTGGCTGTCTGCGCTGCCCTGCATGCCCCACCCAGCCTGGCCGCACGCGAGGCCCAGGCGATCCTCAAGGAAACCTGCCAGGGCTGCCACACCCCGCAAGCGGACGGGGCCCTGAGCCGTATCAGCCAGCAGCGCAAGACCCCGGAAGGCTGGCTGATGAGCATCGCCCGCATGCAGGTCATGCACAGCTTGCAGATCAGCGACGACGACCGTCGCGCCCTGGTCAAGTACCTGGCCGATACCCAGGGCCTGGCGCCGAGCGAGACCGACGGCGTGCGTTACGCCCTGGAGCGGCGCCTGAACACCGTGGAGAAATTCGACGAGCAGACGAGCCAGATGTGCGGCCGCTGCCACTCCGGCGCGCGGGTCGCCCTGCAACGGCGGCCGGCCCAGGAATGGGAACGCCTGGTGAACTTCCACCTGGGCCAATGGCCGTCCCTGGAGTACCAGGCGCTGGCCCGCGACCGCGACTGGTTCGACCTGGCGCGCAAGGACATGGTGCCGCTGCTGGCCAAGCGTTATCCGCTGGACAACCCGGCCTGGAAAAAATGGCTGGACAGCGCGCCGAAAGCCCAGGCCCTGGCGGGCGACTGGAGCTTCAGCGGCCATGCGCCGGGCAAGGGCGAACTGGCCGGCATCATGAGCGTCACGGCCGACGCCGGCGACAGCTTCAAGGTCAGCGTCAAGGGCCAGTACGCCGACGGCAGCCCGTTCAATGGCGAAGGCAGCGCGATTCTCTACAGCGGCTACGAATGGCGCGGCAATGTGAACATCGACGGCGTGAGCATGCGCCAGGTGTTCGCCGCCCAGGGCAGTGCCCTGCAGGGGCGGATGTTCGAGGCCGAGCACGACGAGCGCGGCCTGGACTTCGTCGCCGCCAAGCAGGGCAGCAGCCGTCTGCTGGCGGCGCAACCGGGGTATCTGAAGGCCGGCACCGAGACTGAAGTCACCCTGATCGGCAGCGGCCTCACCGGCAAGCCGAGCTTTGGCGACGGCGTGCAAGTGCTCGAAGTCATCGAGCAGAGCCCGGAGCGAATCAAGGTCAAACTCAAGGCGGCTGCCAATGCCCGACCGGGCCTGCGCAACATCACTGTCGGCGCGCTGAAAGGCCCGACGCTGTCGGTCTACAGCAAAATCGCCGCAGTCAAAGTCGTGCCGGAATTCTCGGTGGCACGGATCGGCGAGGGCGGCGGTTCGACGCCGAAAGTCCAGGGCCGCTTCGACGCCGAAGCCTGGGGTAAGGGCGCCGACGGCAAGCCGTATCGCATCGGCGTGTTCCCGGCGCAGTGGAAGGTCGAGGCCTTCGACGATCGCGCCAGGGACGACGAAGACGTCAAGTTCGCCGGCACCATGCAGGCCGACGCGGGCGTGTTCATGCCGGGCGATGCCGGGCCGAACCCGGCGCGCAAGATGTCCACCAACAACGCCGGCAACCTCAAGGTGATCGCCGCCGTCGACGACGCAGGGAAGTCCCTGAGCGGCGAAGGCCACCTGATCGTCACCGTGCAACGCTGGAACAATCCACCCATTCCCTAAGGCGCGGTCCGCGGCTTCAGACACTCTTTCGGAATGACCGCAGGCCCTGCAAGGCGGGGTCGGCACAGGAGGTTTGCAATGGGCGCTACCTTGAATCTGGTCGAACGCAACCTGCACGAAGTGCGGGTCGACGCCGACCGCATGCTGTTCCATATCCCCAGCAGTTCGCTGTTCGCCAGCGACGAGCTGACCGGCACCATCATCGACACCTTGCGCGGCCCCGGCTGCACCCCCGAAGACCTGGTCCAGCGCCTTGGCGCGCGGTTCGACGGCGAGGATATCCACGAGACCCTGCGCGAGCTGATCGCCCTGGAACTGGTCAGCGACGGCTCGCCGCTGACCCCGGAGATCGCCCTCAAGCGGGTCGAGCGCACGGCGATCAACACCGTGGTGCTCAACGTCAACACCGGCTGCAACCTGAGCTGCACCTACTGCTACAAGGAAGACCTGGACAAGCCCTCGGCGGGCAAGAAGATGGACGTCGAGACGGCCATCGCCTCGGTGGAAATGCTGCTCAAGGAATCCCCCGACGAACAGCGCTTCACCGTGGTGTTCTTCGGCGGCGAACCGCTGAGCAACCGCAAGCTGATCGAGTACATGGTCGACTATTGCGAGAAACGCTTTGGCGCGGCGGGCAAGCAGGTGGAGTTCGTCATGACCACCAACGCCACGCTGCTCACCGAAGAGACGGTGGACTACCTCAACGCCCACCGCTTCGGGCTCTCGGTGAGCATCGACGGACCCAAGACCGTGCACGACCGCAACCGCATCACCGTGGGCGGGCAGGGCACCTACGACGTGGTGCGGCGCAAGGCGCAGATGCTGCTGGCGCGCTACGACAGCCGCCCGGTCGGCGCGCGGGTGACCCTGACCACCGGGGTCACCGACGTGGAAACCATCTGGGACCACCTGTTCAACGAGCTGGGGTTCGCCGAGGTCGGTTTTGCCCCGGTGACCTCGGGCGATATCAGCAGCTTCAACCTCACGGGCGACGAGCTGATCGAAGTCTTCGCCAGCATGAAGCGCCTGGGCCGGCGTTACCTGGAGGCGGCCCTGGAACACCGCAATATCGGCTTTTCCAACCTGCACCAGCTGATCACCGACATCCACGAAGGCCACAAGAAGGCGCTGCCCTGCGGCGCCGGGCTGAAGATGTTGGCGGTGGACCACAAGGGCGAGCTGAACCTGTGCCACCGCTTTACCGGCTCGTCGCTGCCGACCTTCGGCAACGTGCGCGACGGTGGGGTCAAACAGATGGAACTCAACGACTTCCTGTCCCAGCGCCTGGACCGGACCAACACCGGCTGCGACAGCTGCCGCATCCGCAACCTGTGCTCTGGCGGCTGCTACCACGAGAGCTACGCCCGCTACGGCGACCCGGCGCACCCCACGTATCACTATTGCGAACTGATGCGTGACTGGGTGGATTTCGGCATCGAGGTCTACAGCCGGATCATGGCCCACAACCCGGCCTTCATCAGCCGTTACATCACCCCGCGCAAGGCTCACTGACATGAAGCATCTCAAGCCGATCAATAACAAAGCCCAGCAGCTGGAACAGGCTGCCGACGAGAACCGGATCGAAGAAGTGGTGGCCATGAGTTCGGTGGCCGGGTGCGCCTCGACCACCGACCCGGGTTGGGAAATCGATGCCTTCGGCGGCGTGTCGTCGTTGTGCCAGCCGATGGAGGCCGACCTCTACGGCTGCTCCGACCCGTGCTGGTGGCCGGCCCAGGTGCCGGACATGATGAGCACCTACCCCGACTGGAACAAGGACGCCCAGGCCTCCAACGAGAACTGGCGCAATCTCGGCACCGTCTTTCCCAAAGATAAATAGCCCAAAGACAAATGACCGGATCTTTAGAAGGAATCCAGCATGCTTCGCAAAAATGCCTGCGGCCTGGCCGCTTCCGTGATCCTGGGGGCTTGTTCGCTCGGCGCCCTGGCCGATGACAACACGCCGCTCAACCCCGGCCACGAATACATGGTCGTCACCAACTACCCGAACAACCTGCACGTGATCGACCTGGCCAGCGACACGCTGTACAAGTCCTGCACGCTGCCCGACGCCTTCGGCCCCGGCACCGTGCAGTTGGCGCCGGACCGCAAGGTTGCCTATGTGCTGAACAACCACTACGCGGATGTCTACGGCGTCGAGCTGGACAGCTGCAAGCAGGTGTTCCACGCCAGCATCACCCAGCAGCCGGGGGAGAAGGCGCGCTCGATGTTCGCCTTCACCGTCAGCCACGACGGCAAGGAGCTGTACACCGTGGCCAACCCGACGCTGATGCTCAACGACCGCTACGAGGTCAAGCAGCCGCGGCTGGATGTGTACGCCACCGACGCCGGACTCAAGGCGAAACCCGTGCGCAGTTTTCCCGCGCCACGGCAGTTGACCATCATGCAGAGCGGCGACGACGGCACCCTGTATGTGGCCGGCGCGGATGTCTACAAGGTCGACGTCAAGACCGGCACGTTCGACGTGCTGATTCCCAGCCGCCACTGGAAACGCCCGAACTACAGCGCCCCGGACGTGCTCTACGTGTGGAACCAGCAAACCTTCCGCCATGACTTCTCGCTGCTCTACACCGCGGCGAAATTCAAGGACCAGAAGCAGGACCCGGCCACCGCCGAGTACCTGTACGGCCTGTTCAGCGTCGACTTGAAGACCGGCAAGAGCGAAACCACCGACTTTGGCCCGCTGACGGAAATCTACTTCAGCGGCATGCGCTCGCCGAAGGACCCGAACCTGATGTTCGGCGTGCTCAACCGCCTGGCCAAGTACGACATCAAGCAGAAGAAGCTGATCCAGGCCGCCACCCTGGACCATTCCTACTACTGCATTTCCTTCAACCAGGACGGCAGCAAGATCTACCTGGCCGGGACCTTCAACGATGTGGCGATCTTCGATGCCGACAGCCTGAAACCGCTCGGCACCATCAAGCTGCCGGGCGGCGACATGGCGATCACCACGGCCCAGGTGTTCGTGCGCTAATCGCGAACGAACTCGCTCCTGCAAGGGGCGTACGCGCTCTGCTTGTTGTAGGAGCGCAGCTTGCTCGCGATAAACGATGACGCGGTGCGCCAGGCGTTCGGTGGTGTGGCCATCGCGAGCAAGCTCGCTCCTACAAGGACCGCGATTCTTCTGTAGGAGCGAGCTTGCTCGCGAAAAACCTCAAGATCGCCGCCTCTTCAACTGGCCGGCACCGGGCAGCTCAGGTCGCCTTCCTGGCACTTGAGGTAGGCCTTGAACGCCTCGACCCGAGCCTTGGTCAGGTCGGTGACACAGTTGCCGTAGATCAACGGATAGACGCTGCCCCCGGCGACCCCGGAGGCGGCGAACCCACACTCCGCATCCCGAAACGCCACCCAGGCCCGCTGGGCGCCGACCAGCAGCTTCTTGCCTTCGGGGTTGTCCTTCAAACGCTGGTTGATGCGCTGGTAAAGGGTGTTCAACTCCTGGTCGGCGGCCTTGTGCTGTTGCGCCGCGCACTGGTTCATGGCGCTCTGGCTGGTGGCGTTGGCGCAGTCGTCGGCCAAGGCCAGCGGGATGCAGAACAGCGGCGCCAGGGCCAGGTACACGCGTGGGTTCATGACGATTCTCCGGTTGAACGGTGATGGATCGGCAACGGGCATTGCCGGGTGTTGGTGCGGCACGGGCGACGGCTCAGTCGCCGCCGGACAGCTCGAACGCCGCGGCCTCGACGGCGCGCACCTTGGACAGCGTGTAGGGCGCGATATCCAGGCGATCCAGGCGCCTGCCGTAGGCCTGGTTGAAGTCCTGGTAGAACCCGGCGAAATCGGCGGCGGCGATCAACTGCTCGATGTCCCGGAGGTAGGCGCGGTAGTGATTGATATTGCTCATGTAGCTGTTGGAGGGTTTATTGCCGGTCGCCGCCCAGGTCCGCGCGACTTTCGAGTCCCAGATCGGGTAGAGGTCCGGCCGGACAAAGTGCAGGAGCTTGGAGGCGCCCACCACCGAATGCAGGCTGTTGGCCAGGTCCTGCATCGGCTGCTTGTCGATCACGGTGGGCGAGGTGAGGGCGCTGGCCAGGGCGTGCGAAGCCTGGTCGAGATGCTTGGCGTTCACCCGCGCCACCCGGGGCATCCAGCCGTAGCACATGGCCGACAGTTGCAGCAGCAGGTCGGCGCTGTTGTGGTGGGCTGTCGCGAGGGTTTTCGAGGCGTGCAACAGCGCCGGGTAGGCGCGCATGTAGGTCAATGCCTGGAGCGTCGGCTCGATCGGCTGTTTGTCGATGATCGATATCGCTTTGCGCAGCTTGGCAAGGGTGATTCTGGGGACGGTCTGGCTCATTGGGTGGTGGCATCCATGGGGGTGGCCCCTGGCGAGCGTAGCGCCATTTTCACGGCGGAGGGGTGGGGGATTATGCCGCGTCAGGCTCGGGTAGCGACAAGTAATAATGCAACTTCAAGGTTGCGCTTTTGCCGAGAGCGTCTAGGGTCAACTCACTGGAGGTGACCCATGAACTCATCAGATCGTATCGAAAGAAAGATCCTGCTCAAGGCGCCGCAAGCCCGCGTCTGGGCCGCGCTGGCCGATGCTGAGGCGTTCGGCAGCTGGTTCGGCGTGGCGCTGGCGGGGCAGCGGTTTGTCGTCGGGCAGCGGACCCGCGGGCAGATTACCTACCCTGGCTACGAACACCTGGTCTGGGACGTGCGGGTGGAACAGCTGGAGCCTGAGCATCTGTTCGCGTTCAGCTGGCACCCTTACGCGGTGGAACCGGGCGTCGACTATTCCGCCGAGCCCTGCACCCGGGTGCAATTCGAGCTTGAAGAACTGGACGGCGGCACCCTGCTGCGGGTGGTCGAGTCCGGCTTCGACGGCATCCCGCCGGAACGCCGGCTCAAGGCGTTTCGCATGAACAGTCGCGGCTGGGACGAACAGATGAGCAATATCGAGACCTACCTTGGACCCTGAGACCTTAGCCATCCCCCCGCCGCTGGACCGTTCGGCCTTGATCTTCGCGGCACTGGGCGACGAGACCCGTCTGCGGCTCGTCGCCATCTTGTGCGGCGGCGGCGCGCTGTCGATCGCCCAACTGACCCTCGGTACCCAGATCAGCCGCCAGGCCGTGACCAAGCACCTGCACGTACTGGCCCAGGCCGGCCTGGTGCGCGACGCCAAGCTGGGGCGCGAACGGCGGTGGGCCTTCGAGCCGGCCCGGCTGGCCGAGGCCCGGCGTTCGCTGGAAGTGATCGGCCAGCAATGGGATCATGCCCTGGGCCAATTGCAGGCGTTTGTCGAGTCATAACGGAAACCGTCACGGATGTTCGAGCCTTACCTGAAACACTGGAATTTGCGGGTCGATGGCGCGCCGATCGTCACCCCTGGCAGCCACCTGCTGCCGGTGCGCCTGGACGGCGCGCCGGCCATGCTGAAGATCGCCCTCGACGACGAGGAAAAACACGGCAACCGCCTGATGGCCTGGTGGGCCGGGGAGGGCGCCGCCCAGGTCTACGGCCATCACGGCGATGGGCTGCTGATGGAGCGAGCCATGGGCCGGCGCTCGCTGATGCAAATGGCGCTGGCCGGCGAAGACGACGAGGTCAGCCGGATCGTCTGCGCCAGCCTGGCGCGCCTGCATGCGCCGCGCGCTGCGCCGTTGCCGCCGCTGTTGAGCCTGGGGGAATGGTTCCAGGCCCTGCGTCCGGCCGCCCGGCGCGAAGGCGGGGTTTTCCGGCGCAGCCTGGCCACGGCCGAGGAGCTGTTGGCGACGCCTCGCGAGCAGGTGGTGCTGCACGGCGATATTCATCACGACAACGTGCTGGATTTCGAGCAGCGCGGCTGGCTGGCGATCGATCCCAAGCGGGTCATGGGCGAACGCGGTTTCGACTTCGCCAACCTGATCTGCAACCCGGACCTGCCGACCAGCGCCGACCCGCGGCGTTTCACCCGCCAGGTCGAGGTCATCGCCCAAGCCGCGGGGCTGGAACGCAAGCGCCTGCTGCAATGGGTACTGGCCTATACCGGGTTGTCGGCGGCGTGGTTTCTCGAGGACGGCGAGGTCGCCAGCGCGGAGCACGAGCTGCAGGTGGCGGAGTTGGCCATCCGCGCGCTGGAAGGCGCGGTCTAGAAACATTCGCCCGTTGGCTTATGGCAAAAGGCTTACATGCGCTGCCGGATATTTCGTCTGTTGCCGTTTGCGCCACCGGCTTAATCTTCTTCCACCACTGCAGCGCAGGATGCGCTCAGGGTCATGGAAGACCGACCATTGCAAGGATTGCAGCGACAGGGAGTCGTAATGGTCTTGAAAGAAACCCGCTTCGGCGGGTTTTTTTTCGCCTGCGAAAAAGTGGTGGCGCTACAGGTGGCGGATTTCGTCCGGGACATTGCCCCAGTTGTCATGGCGGCCATCGGCATAGTGCACCGGGGCGGCGAGCAGTTCCTGCAGGTCGATATCGTCCAGGGTCATCACCTGCACCGCGACGTAGTCGCCGCCGATTTCCTGCACGTGTCCGCGGCCGAACGAACGCACGCCGCAACGCTTGCAGAACAGGTGATGGGTAGTGCCGGTGTTGAAGCGGTAGTCGCTCAGCGCCTGTTCGCCGCCGAGCAGGCGAAACGCCTTGGGCGCGACGATCGCGTTCCAGTTGCGGGTCTTGCTGCAGATCGAGCAATTGCACTTGTTGGTACCCTGGCTCAAGTCGATGTCGACTTCGTAGCGCACCGCGCCGCAATGGCAACTGCCGCTATAGGTCTTGTGCATCGCCGGGCTCCTGGAGAAAGACAGAGCCAGAGTGTAGGAGCTGTCCGGGCCGCCTGCCGGGAGCCGCCGGTCATTTTGCCGGGCCCCCGGCCGGTTGCGGCCGCATTCGCTCGTGGCGCCTCAGGCCTGCTGCCAGCGGGCCACGACCCGCTCGACGATTTCGCCGCGCTGCTTGAGGGAGCTCGCCGCCAGTTGCAGGGCTTGCGTCACCACCGCGCTCGGCGCGGTCTGCGGGCTACCGGCGGCGAACGGCGGGGCCGGGGCGTATTCCAGTTGCAACTGGACCCGCTGCGCGGTCGCCTCGTCGAACAGCTCGGCGGCCAGGGTCAGGGCAAAGTCGATCCCGGCGGTAATCCCGCCGCCGGTCAGCAGGTTGCCGTCGCGGACCACGCGTTCCTGCACCGGGATCGCCCCCAGCGGCGCCAGCAGCGAGTGATAGGCCCAATGGGTGGTGGCGCGTTTGCCGTGCAGCAGCCCGGCGGCGCCGAGCACCAGGGAGCCGGTGCACACCGAGGTGACGTAGCGCGCCTGCGCCGCTTGCCGGCGGATGAAGTCCAGGGTCTGCGGGTCCTCCATCAATGGCCCGACCCCCGAGCCGCCGGGGATGCAGAGCACGTCGAGCGGCGGGCACTCGGCGAAGCCGGTGGTCGCCTGCAGCACCAGGCCGGAACTGGAAACCAGCAGCCCGCGCTCTTTCCAGACCAGGTGCAGCTGCACGTCCGGCAGCGCTGCCAGCACATCGTAGGGCCCCGTCAGGTCGAGTTGCTGGACGTTGGGGAACAACAGGAAACCAATCTGCAGCGTCATGGGCTATCTCCCGAAAGTATTCAAAGGGGTCCGCGCTTGTGCGGCTGGACGGTTCGACTCTAGCCCCCTAGGATTTGGCGAATACGCCAACCTGCCCACGATTCACGCCAATCATGCCCCAGACCCCGAAAACCGTTCATGTACTGACTTTCGCTAACGCCCAGGTGCTCGATGTCACGGGGCCGTTGCAGGTGTTCGCTACGGCCAACGACCTGGCGCGGGACCAAGGTTTGCCGCCGCCCTACAAGGCGAGCGTGATCGCCGCCGGGGAGGGCGCCGTGGCCACGTCGGCCGGCCTGGCGCTGCTGGCCGAGCCGCTGCCGGCGCCGGGCACGCCTTGCGACACCCTGATCGTCGCCGGCGGCTGGGGCGTGTACGCCGCGGCCGAAGACCCGACGCTGGTGGCCTGGGTACGCCAGCAGGCGGCCCTGGCGCGGCGGGTGGCGTCGGTGTGCACCGGGGCGTTCCTGCTGGCTGCCAGCGGCTGGCTCGACGGGCGCCGGGTGGTCACCCACTGGACCCGCTGCGAGCAGTTGGCGCGGCAGTACCCGCGGCTGCGGGTGGAAGCCAACCCGATCTTCATCAACGAAGGGCCGGTCTGGACCTCGGCCGGGGTCACCGCCGGCATCGACCTGGCCCTGGCCCTGGTCGAGGCCGACCTGGGGCATGCCATGGCGCTGGACGTGGCCCGGCAATTGGTGGTGTTTCTCAAGCGCCCCGGCGGCCAGTCGCAGTTCAGCGCGACCCTGGCGTTGCAGAAGCGCGGCAGCCGGTTCGACGACCTGCACGCCTGGATCGCGGAAAACCTCGGGCGCGACCTGCCTATCCAGGTCCTGGCCGAGCAGGCCGGCATGAGCGAGCGCAGTTTTGTCCGCCACTACCGCGCCGACACCGGCCGGACCCCGGCCCGGGCCATCGAGCAGATCCGCGTGGAAAGTGCCCGGCGCCTGCTTGGCGACAGCGCCGTGGCGATCAAGCGCATCGCCGCGCAGTGCGGCTTCGGCAGCGAAGAAACCCTGCGCCGCAGTTTCCTGCGGGCCCTGGGGGTGACGCCACAGGCCTATCGGGAACGGTTTTTCGCCGGCGGATCAACCCCGCAGTAGTTCCAGCAGGGCCTGCACGGTGGCCTCGGGCGCCTCCTGCGGCACGTTGTGCCCGACCCCGGCCAGGACCCGCCGCTGGTAGGGGCCGCTGAACCGGCCGAGGTCTTCGTCCTCGACGCTCGCCGGGCCGACCCCGTCGTCGGCGCCGCACAGGGAAATGCTCGGCACGCGGATCGGCGGCGGTCGCACCAGCGCCTGCTCGATGTGTTCCAGGCTCGGATCGCCCGGGGCGTACCTGAAGCGATGGCGATAGGAGTGGATCACCACCTCGACGAAGTCCGGGTTGTCGAACGACGGCGCCGTCAGGCCGTAGAGTGCGTCACCGCGGGCCCAGCTCGGCGACCACAGTTGCCACAGCAGCGCGCACAGCTCGCGGCGGTTGGCTGTCAGCCCGTCCACCCCGCGCTGGGTATTGAAGTAGTACTGGTACCACAGCCGATGCTCGGTATCCGGCGCCCGGGGTTCGCTGGCCCCGGCGATGTCCTGGATGTTGTAGCCGTCGGCGCTCACCAGGCAGCGCACCCGCTCCGGCCACAGGGCGGCGACGATGCAGGCGGCGCGCCCGCCCCAGTCGAAACCGGCGAGGGCGGCCCGGGGAATCTTCAGCGCGTCCATCAGGTCCAGCAGGTCCTGGGCCAGCGCCGCCTGTTGCCCGGAACGCAGGATGCCCGGCCCGGCGAAACGGGTCGGGCCGTAGCCGCGCAGGTACGGCACTATCACCCGATAGCCGCGCGCCGCCAGGTCCGGGGCGATCTCGTCGTAGCTGCGCGGGTCGTAGGGAAAGCCATGCAGCAGGATCACCGGTTCGCCCTCGGCGGGGCCGTGGTGTTCGTAGGCGATGTGCAGGCGGGGAGTCTGGATGTACTGGACGCTGAGAGGGTTGCTCATGGGGAATCCCGTGGCAAGGAAAGCAGCAACCTTAGCTCAACCGGCATGACAGTCCAGCGTCTGGCCAGCAACCTTTTGCTCGATGGCGCCGGCCCGCGGTTATGAGCGCTCGGGCCGGAACCGTCGGGAGAGAAAGGCGGTTATTTTTTCTTCTTGACCTTGGTGGTCTTCCACGCCCACTGCGTGCCGGTGGAAATGAAGTAGTGACGATTCGTATGACTGCACGGCCTGGGATCGATGCTTCCTACGGCAGGTCGAGCTCGGCACAGGTCGTGACATGCTTGAAATGATGCTGCCACAGCTTCACCCCCAACTGGCCGGAACGGTCCAGCGACGAGCCCACGGTCAGGTCGGTGAGCAGGGTCGGTTGCAGGCCGGCGTCGAACAGGGCGAAGCCGGCGGCGAGGACGCAGGTGTCGGTCTGGATGCCGCACACCAGTACGCGTTCGGGCTCCAGGCTTTTCAGGTAGGCGACGGTTTCGGGCGTGGGGGCGTAGCCGTATTTGATGAAGATGCGGTCGGCGGCGACCAGGCTGTCGTCGTTGGCGGCGGGTTGCCAGCCGAGCTGGCGGGCGAAGGGGGTCCGGCTTTCGTCGTGGCGTTCGACCGTGGCCACCGATGGCAGCCGGCCGAGCAGGGCGTCGATACCGTTCAGCAGCCATTTTGGCGGGTTGAACGAGGGTTGCACGTCGATGATCAGCAGCACCTGGCGCATGGGAATCCTTGAGAGGGCCGGGCGGCCTATTCTGCCTGCGAATCGTCGTGGTCGCGAGCTTGCTCGCGATGGCGTTCGACGATGCAGCGCATCCCTCAGCGCACGCGCAAGCCTTGCAGCAGCACGTCCAGCCCGGTCAGCGCCTGTTGCAGGCGCTGCCCCGGATGCTCGTCCCGGGCGATCCACAACGAGGCGTCGAGCAGGCTGCCGTTGATCAGGCGCGCCAGGGCCTCGCTGGGGGCGGGGACGACCAGGCCGGCCTGGATCAGCTCGTCCAGCAGGGTGCTCAGGGACAGCACGCATTGTTCCTCGCTGGCCTCGGTCAATTCCCCCAGCACCGCGCGCGCGTCCTGCAGCATGATCCGCTGGATCTCGGCGTCCTGGGACATTTCCAGGTAGGTCCGGCAGCGCTGGACGAAAGCGCCCCAGAGGTCGTCGGTGCCGCGCGAGATCACCTCCAGGCGCTGGTCCATCTCACTGTCGAGCTGCTCGACCACCGCCGCCAGCAAGCCTTTCTTGTCGCCGAAATGGTGGTACAAGGCGCCCCGGGTCAGGCCCGCCTCGGCGGTCAAATCGTCCATCGAGGTATGGGCATAACCCAGGCTGCCAAAGGCCTGGCGGGCACTGGCGAGGAGTTTGCTGCGGGTTTCTTCGATCATCTCGGCGCGTTGGCGCGGGCTCATGGCAGGCACTCACACTGCTGATTCGTGGATTGACATACGGCGCGTATGTTCTCATGCTTTCTCACATACGCACCGTATGTATTTTTGTTCCGCGGTGCATTCATGGCACGTTACAGCCCCCACAACAAGGTGCACCGAGCATGGCAAACCCTTACCGCGAACTGTTCAAGGCCCCCGGCAGTCGCGCTTTCGTGGTCGCGGGGATGATTGCGCGGATGCCGATCTCCATGACCGGCATCGGCCTGATCACCATGCTGTCCCAACTCAAGGGCGGCTACGCGCTGGCCGGGGCGGTGGCGGCAACCTTTGCCTTGGCCACGGCCTTTTGTGCGCCCCAGGTGTCACGCCTGGTCGACCGTTTCGGCCAGGGCCGGGTGTTGCCGATCGCCGCGGGCGTCGGCGGCGGGGCGCTGCTGGCGTTGCTGTTGTGCACCCGTTTCCAGGCGCCGCACTGGACGCTGTTCCTGTTCGCCGCCCTGGCCGGGTGCATGCCGAGCATCTCGGCGATGGTACGCGCGCGCTGGACCGAGCTGTACCGCGGCCAGCCGCAATTGCAGACCGCCTACGCCCTGGAGTCGGTGCTCGACGAGGTCTGCTTTATCGTCGGTCCGCCGTTGTCGGTGGGCCTGTGCGTGGCGGCGTTCCCCGAGGCCGGGCCGCTGGCGGCGCTGCTGATGCTGGGCATCGGCGTCACCGCGCTGGTGGCGCAACGGGCGACCGAGCCGCCAGTGCATCCCCATGGGGACCAACACAGCGCGTCGATCGTCCGCGCGCCGGAACTGCAACTGCTGATCCTGCTGATGATCGCCATGGGCGTGATCGTCGGCGTGGTCGATGTGGTCAGCGTGGCGTTCGCCCAGCAGCAGGGGCAGCCGGCGGCGGCGAGCATCGTGCTCTCGGTGTACGCCATCGGTTCGTGCCTGGCGGGCATCGCCTTCGGCGCGCTGAAACTGCAGACGCCGTTGCCGCGGCTGTTCATGTACGGCGGCATCGCCACGGCGGTGACCACCCTGCCGCTGCTGGTGGCGAGCGATATCCTCGGCCTGTCCCTGGCGGTGTTCGTGGCCGGCCTGTTCTTCGCCCCGACCCTGATCGTGGCCATGGCCCTGGTGCAGAACATCGTGCCGCCGGCCAGGCTTACCGAGGGCCTGACCTGGCTGATTACCGGCCTGAGTATCGGCGTGGCCATCGGCGCCGCGAGTTCTGGCGCTCTGGTGGACGCCTTCGGCGCGCGCAGCGGTTTCTGGATGGCGCTGGCGGCGGGGGCGGTGGTGTTCGGCGCGGCGTTGCAGAGTTATCGCCGGCTGAGCCGCGGCTAGCCGGCAGTCGCCTGAGGGCTACCAGCCACGTCCGGAGTTGACCCAGAAATTCACCGACAGCGAGGTGGACACCGACTCCACCTGATGGAACCAGCCCTCGGGCAGGAACAGCAGGTCGCCGGCTTCCAGGGTCACCCGCAGGAAGGTCACGTCCCGCGAGGCCGGAAAACGCTCGTAGTCGGGGGCGTCCGGGTTGACGTCGCAACCGTCGAGCCCGCCCTGGGGGGCGGTCGACCAGGTGCCCAGCGCCTCGCGGTGGTGGGGCGCGGCGAGAATGAACGACTTCTGGCCCCAGACCTGGGCGAACAGGTTGTCGGTGTCGTCGCGGTGCAGCGGGGTCAGGGTGCCCTTGGGGCCGATCCAGATCCGTGGCGGGATGAACAGCGAGCGGTCGAAGTAGGGCGGGTACTGGATCTGCTCCAGCAACTGCGCTGGTAAAATGTTGTTGCCCATATAAGCCGGCGGTTCGCCGTCGGCGCTTTTCGGTGCGGGGTTGTCCAGCGAGGCGATGAACTCGGCCATCGAGGTAGAGCGGAAGTCGCGCTCGGTGGAGAAGGTCTTTTTCACGTAGTCGCCGTGGCGGGTGATGCCTTGCAGCTCGGCGAAATGCACCAGGGATTGTTCGCGACTGAGCTTGAACAGCGGCCAGTCCCCCAGGGCATCGCTGATCACCACGGGAATGCCCTGGGGCAGGTAATGGCTCCGGAATTCTTCCACCGACAGCTCGCTGCGCGGACGCCGCTCCACCGTGCGCTGGGTCGGCAGGCTCGCCGAAACCTGTTCGCTGTGGCGTGGCGGGGTGGGGTAACGGGTGTTCATCTCGACTTTCTTGGCCACCGCACCGCCATGCCGGGCATGGTCGATGATTTGTGGCAGCAGCGTGGCCAGGCCCATGTTGCCGCCGATCTTCAGGCGGCCGCTGGCAAACAGTTCCTCGACATTGACGTTGCCGCCCATGATCCCGAGAAAGTCCGTTTCGGCGACCTCGATGGTGACGTCGGGCGCCGGGTGGCGGCCGGCCTCGGTCTGGCTTTGCGCCTTGACCTGCGACCAGAAGGCCAACTGCGGACCGAACACGAACTGGAAGGTGCCTTCGATGCCCACGGCACCGGCATTGGCGAACAGCTTTGACAGGATGCTCTGCAAGTCCATGGCGATCTCTCTTGTTTTTCGGTTTGATCTGCAGCAGGGAACGAAGACTGTTTCTGGAAATTTATAGTTACAAGTGACGAGACCTCGGCCTCGCTCATTTGCCGGTCAGTCGGCATGGGGCAGGTGGCGACTAATTTGCCGAACGGGTGGCACGTCCAGTCTTTACCATCACTTTTTTTTCAGGGGAACAACGTGACCCAGCTGACGCTGCTGTGCCTGCCGTATTCCGGAGCCAGCGCCATGGTCTACAGCCGCTGGCGGCGCAAACTGCCGCAGTGGTTGCACCTTGCGCCGGTGGAACTGCCCGGGCGCGGGGCCCGCTATGCCGAGCCGCTGGCGACCGATATGCGCGAGCTGGCGCGGCAACTGGCGCTGGAAATCCGCGCCACCTTGCGCGCGCCTTATGCCGTGTTCGGCCATAGCCTGGGGGCCTTGCTGGCCTGCGAGCTGGCGCACGCGCTGCGGGCCCTGGGGTGTCCGGAGCCGGTGGCGCTGTTCGCGTCGGGGACCGCCGCGCCGACCCTGCGCACCGACTACGACCGGGGGTTTGCCGATCCGAAGACGGACGAACAACTGATCGAACAGCTGCGCACCCTCAATGGCACCAGCGAAGAGGTGCTGGCCAATGAGGAACTGATGAGCCTGACTTTGCCGATCCTGCGCGCCGACTTCCTCTTGTGCGGCCGTTTTCGGCCGGTGCAGCGGCCATTGCTGAGTTGCCCGGTGCATGTCCTGGGGGGCAAGGCCGACCGCGCCACCACCGAGCAACTGGTGGGTTGGAGCAAGGAGACCCGGGGCAGTTTCTCGGTGGACATGCTGGCGGGCGGGCACTTCTTCATCCATGAGCACGAAGCCAGGGTCTTGAGCCTGATCAAGGGGCACCTCGAGGTGCATCGCCGGCGCCACCTGCAACCCGCGGCCGCGGCGGCCCTGTAGCCGCCGCCGACTTCGGGCGGGCTCAACCCAGCGACGTACCCTGGCGCCAGTACCCCATCAGGGTCAGGTTGCGCCGGGCCTGGCCGCGCTCGTTGATCAGGTGGCGGCGGATGCTCATCACCGTGGCGGACTCGCCGGCGACCCAGGCGTAGAAGCTGTTGTCTTCCGGGGTGGCGGTTTCCCAGGGGCGTTGTTCCTCGCCGCGCTCGGAGACCTTGATCGGCCGGCGACTGGTGTCGGCCGGCGGCAGCTCGGCCAGCTCCCGGGCGGCATGGATCAGCGGTTCGCCGTGCTGGGCGCCGAGGATGTCGCGAGGCAGCCAGTGGACCCGGGTCTGCGGGTTGTAGCGCAAGTCGATGCAGTCGCTTTCGTGGGGCACCTCGATAAATACCTGCACGTCCGGGTAGTCCGGGTATTCCTGCAGTTCCTCGAGAATTCCGGCGATGGCGGGCAGGGCGGTTTCGTCGCCCATCAGCAGCACTTTGCGAATACCCGCTGGCGGCAGCCATTCATAGCCACCGGGGTCGCCGCTGTAGGCCTTGTTCGGGACCACCATTTGCAGGCGGTCGCCGGGCCGGGCGTGGGTGGCCCAGGCGGAGGCGGGGCCGTTGACCCCGTGCAGCACGAAGTCCACATCCATTTCCGCCGGTTGCAGGCGCAGGGCGCGGATGGTGTAGGTGCGCATCGGCGGCTGTTGCTCGGCCGGCAGCTTGCGTCGGGCGGCGTGCCAGTCGCCTTCCGCCGGCAGTTGCGGGACGCTGCCGTCGGCGCCGGGAAACAGCAGCTTGATGCGCTGGTCCGGGGCCAGGGCGCGGGCCTGGGCGATGTCCTCGCCGGCGAACACCAGGCGCACCAGGGACGGGCTGAGGTCGATACGTTGCTTGAGCTCGACGTTGATCACCCGGTAGCCCTTGGGCCTGGGGCGGTCGATACCGGTCAGTTTGCGCAAGCCTTGGGTGAGGATGTCGGTCAGCGATTGGGCGGAGGACATGGGCATGTTCCTGCTGCAAGGGGGATAAGAAAGGAACGAAGGGTGGCGGGGTCGATTTACCGCCGCCGCCGGTCGGGTTGTCGCCAGAGGCCCCGGAGTGGGCGGGCGGCATGCCGCGCGGGGTTAATTTTCCCGGGGCTTCATCCGTTCCGTAGGGATGACCGAGCCAATGCTCGATACCCAACACGCAAGTACGGATGACCCCGATGAACGCAGAAGACTCCTTGAAGCTCGCCCGCAGATTCATTGAACTGCCGCTGGAAAAGCGTCGGCTGTTCTTGAAGGCGCTGGACAAGGAAGGCGTCGACTTCTCTGTGCTGCCTATTCCCGCCGGGGTCGCCGTACCTGACCGTCAGGCCCTGTCCTACGCGCAGCAGCGCATGTGGTTTCTCTGGCAACTCGACCCCCAGAGCGCGGCCTACAACCTGCCTAACGCGGTACGCCTGAGCGGCCCGCTGGACCGGGCGGTGCTGGCTCGGGCTTTCGACTGGCTGCTGGAACGCCATGAAAGCCTGCGCACGGTGTTCCGCCTGGAGGACGACGAGCCCCGGCAAGTGATCCTCCAGGCCCAGGTGAACATCGATTACCAGGACCTGACCGACCTCGACCCCGCGCAGCGCGAAGCCCGCGTGCGGCTGCGGGCCGACGCCGAGGCACGCCGGCCGTTCGACTTGCAGCAAGGGCCGCTGTTGCGGGTCTGCGTGCTGGAGCTCGGCGAGCAGGAGCACGTGATGCTGCTGACCTTGCACCATATCGTCGCCGACGGCTGGTCCATGGGCGTGCTGATCGAGGAGTTCCTGCACGCCTACGACGCGCTGGTCCAGGGCGAGGAGGCCAGTGTGCCGGCCCTGCCGATCCAGTACCGTGACTACGCCCTGTGGCAGCGCAGCTGGCTGGAGGCGGGAGAGCAGGAGCGGCAACTGGCGTACTGGCAGGCCAAGCTCGGGGACGAGCACCCGGTACTCAGGCTGCCCACGGATCATCCGCGCCAGGCCCATTCCAGCCGTCAGGGGCGGCGCCTGGATTTCGCCCTGGAGCCACCTCTGGCCCAGCAGTTGGGCGCCCTGGCGCGGCAGCAGGGGGTGACCCTGTTCGCCGTGCTGCTGGCCGGTTTCAAGCTGCTGCTGTCGCGCTATAGCGGCCAGCAGGACATCCGCGTCGGCGTGCCGATCGCCAACCGCACGCGCCAGGAAGCCGAAGGGCTGATCGGCTTCTTCGTCAACACCCAGGTGCTGCGTAGCGAACTGAGCCCGCAGCTGACGGTGGAGCAACTGCTGGCGGATATCCGCGAGACCACCCTGGGCGCGCAGGCCCATCAGGACCTGCCTTTCGAGCGGCTGGTGGAGGCGCTGAACCTTGAGCGCAGCCTGAGCCACAGCCCATTGTTCCAGGTGCTCTATAACCACCAGCCGCAGGTCACTGAACTGGCCACTCTGCGCAGTCGTTCCGGGCTGGAAGTGCAGGCCCTGCCGCGCAACGAGCGCACGGTGCAGTTCGACCTGACCCTGGACACTTTCGAGCGCGGCGGCCAGCTGCACGCGGCCTTCACCTATGACTGCCAGCTTTTCGAGGCGCCAACCGTCGAGCGCATGGCCGGCCACTGGCAGAACCTGCTGTGGGCGATGGTGCGCGAGCCGCAGGCGGCGATCGCCGAACTGCCGTTGCTCAGTACTGAGCAGCGCCAGGGCATCCTGGCCCAGGGCGTGGGCCCGCGCGAGGCGTTCGCCGCCGCTTCGGTGCTCGAGCTGTTCGCCGAGCAGGTGCGGCTGCGGCCGGAGGCGCCTGCCCTGGTGTTCGGCGAGCAGAGCCTGAGCTATCGCCAGCTGGACCAGAACGCCGCGCGCCTGGCCGCGGCCCTGGTGCAGCGCGGTGTCGGCCCCGAGGTCCTGGTGGGCATCGCCGTGGAGCGCTCCCTGGAGATGGTGGTGGGCCTGCTGGCGGTGCTCAAGGCCGGCGGCGCCTATGTGCCCCTGGATTGCCAATACCCCGAACAACGTTTGAGCTACATGCTCGAAGACAGCGGCGTCGCCCTGTTGCTCAGTGAGACCGCGGTGCAACCACGGCTGCCGCTGGCGGACCGGGTCAGCGTGCTGTTGCTGGACCAGCCGGACAGCTGGGCGCCGGCCGGCGACCTTGATGCGCCGCTGCCCCGGGTCGAGGCCGGGCACCTGGCGTATTCGATCTACACCTCCGGCTCCACCGGGGCCGCCAAGGGCGTCACCATCAACCACGGCGCCCTGGCCAACTATGTGCAGGCGATCCTTGCGCGCTTGCCGCTGGGGGCAGCGCGCAATATGGCGGTGGTCTCGACCATTGCTGCCGACCTTGGGCACACCACGCTGTTCGGCGCGCTGTGTTCCGGCAGCTGCCTGCACGTGATCGACCTGGATACCGGGCTGGATGCCGAGGCCTTCGGGGCCTACCTGCACACCCGGGAAATCGATGTGTTGAAGATCGTCCCGTCGCATTTGCAGGCGCTGCTGAGCGGCGTAGAGCCGGCCCGTTCCCTGCCGCGCCAGTGCCTGGTGCTGGGCGGCGAGGCCTGCCCGGCGGCGCTGGTGCGCAAGATCGCTGCCCTGGCGCCGCAGTGCGCGGTGTTCAACCACTACGGCCCGACGGAAACCACGGTCGGCGCCCTGACCATGGCCGCCGGCAGCGCGGATCAGGCCCTGGCCGTGGTGCCCCTGGGCCAGCCCCTGGCCAACGTCCGCGCGCGGGTGCTGGATGCCTCGCTGCAACCGGTGGCGCCGGGCACCCCGGCCGAGTTGTACCTGGGCGGCGCCGGCCTGGCGCGCGGCTACCACCGACGCGCGGCGTTGACCGCCGAGCGTTTTGTCCCGGACCCCTTCAGCGGCGACGGCCAGCGGCTGTACCGCACCGGCGACCTGGCACGCTACCTCGAAGACGGGCTCGTCGATTACCTGGGGCGCATCGACCATCAGGTGAAGGTGCGCGGCTACCGCATCGAGCTGGGGGAAATCACCGCGGCGCTCAAGCAGTTGCCGCAGGTCGAGGACGCGGTGGCCCAGGTGGTCAGCGTGGCCGACGAGCCGCAAGTGGCGGCTTATGTGGTGCTGGCCAAGGCCCTGGAGCCGGAAGCGGCCTGGCAGGACATCCGCCGGCAACTGGCGCTGGCGTTGCCGGACTACATGCTGCCGATGCATTTCGTGGCGCTGGAAGGCATGCCGTTGACCGCCAACGGCAAGCTCGACCTGCGGGCCTTGCCGTCGGTGCAGCAGCAGGCGCCGGTCGCGGTCTACGTGGCCCCGGTCAGCGAGTTGCAGCAGGGCGTCGCGGCCATCTGGCAGGACGTGCTCAAGGTCGAGCGCGTGGGCCTCGGCGACAACTTCTTCGCCTTGGGCGGGCATTCGCTGCTGGCCACCCAGATCGTGTCCCGGGTCCGGCGCCTGGTGGCGGCGGATGTGCCGTTGCGGCTGCTGTTCGAGACGGCGCGCCTGGATGAATTCGTCGAGCAGGTGCAGGCCTGTGTCGGCGAAGGCTCGCTGTCGGTGATCGAGGCGGCGGGGCGCGATGCGCCGTTGCCGGCTTCCCATGCCCAGCAGCGGCAATGGCTGTTCTGGCAGATGCACCCACAGAGCACCGCTTACCACACGCCGATCGTGGTCCGGCTCCAGGGCGTGCTGGATCGACAGGCGCTGCAGCACAGCCTCGACGCCCTGGCTCAGCGCCATGAAGCGTTCCGCACCGTCTTCACCCAGCACCAGGACAACCTGTGTCAGGTGGTCCAACCCCAGGGCGCCATTACCCTGGCCTGGGAGCGCCTGGCGCCGGGCCTGCCCCGCGAGGCGGTCGAGGCCAAGGCCCTGGAGGAAACCCAGGTGTTGTTCGACCTGGAGCGCGGCCCGCTGTGCCGGGCCCGGGTGTTGCAGATTGCCGAGCAGGACTGCCTGCTGGTGGTGACCCTGCACCACATCATTTCCGACGGCGCGTCCATGAGCGTGCTGGCCCGGGAGTTCGTCGCCCTCTACCGCGGCTTTATCCACGGGCAGGCGCCGCAGTTCGAGCCGTTGAGCGTGCAGTACGCCGACTATGCCAGCTGGCACCGCAACTGGCTGGAGCAGGGCGAGCAGCAGCGCCAGCTGGATTACTGGCGCGAGCAGCTGGGGCTGGAGCACCCGGTGCTGGAGCTGCCGGTGGACCATCCGCGCCAGGCCCTGGTGAGCCATCGCCAGGAACGCCTGGGCGTGCGCCTGCCGGCGGACCTGGAGCAAGGGCTGCGGCGTCTGGCGCGGGACCATGACATGACCCTGTTCCAGCTGTTTCTCGGCTCGTTCGCGCTGTTGCTGCACCGTTATTCCGATCAGCCGGACATCCGTATCGGCGTGCCGGTGAGCAACCGTCGCCACCAGGAAATGGAAGGGGTGATGGGCTTCTTCGTCAACACCCTGGTGATGCGCGTCGAGCTGGCGCCGAGCCTGGCGGTGGGGCAGTTGCTGCGTCAGGTCAAGGCCACGGCGCTGGCCGCCCAGGCCCATCAGGATTTGCCGTTCGACCGTCTGGTGGATGCCCTCAAGCCCCAGCGCGCGCTGGACCAGAACCCGCTGTTCCAGGTGATGTACAACCACCTGAGCATTGCCGGGGAAAACACCGACGGTGCCAGCCTGCCAGGGCTGCGCGCCGAGGAAATGGTCTTGCAGGGCGGTACCGCGCAATTCGACCTGACCCTGGAAACCCTGGAGACCGACGCCGGGATCAACGCCTCGTTCATCTATGCCGGCGAGCTGTTCGAGGTCTCCACCGTCGAGAGCCTTGCCGAGCATTGGCGCAACCTGCTGCAAGGCATGCTCGAACCGCAGCAAGCGCTGGGCGAGCTGCCGATGCTGGGCCGGGACGAGCAGCGCCGCATTCGTCATGACTGGGACCACACCGGTGTGGTCTATCCGACTCACCGTTTTGTCCATCAACTGTTCGCCGATCAGGCGGCCAAGGCCCCGGACGCGCCGGCGGTGTTCTTCGCCGAGCAGCGCCTGAGCTATCGCGAGCTGGATATTCAAGCCAACCAACTGGCGCACAAGCTGATTGAGCTGGGCGTCGGCCCGGAAGTTCGAGTAGCCATCGCCATGCCGCGTTGCGCGGAAATCATGGTGGCCTTCATTGCCGTGCTCAAGGCGGGCGGAGTGTATGTGCCGCTGGATATCGAGTACCCGCAGGACCGCCTGCGCTACATGATGCAGGACAGCGGCGCCTGGCTGCTGCTGACCCAGGATCATCTGCTGGATCGCTTGCCGATTCCTGATGGCCTGCCGACCTTGTCGGTGCAAGGCGCGACCGATTTCGCGGCTTACCCGACGACCAGCCCGCAGGTGGATCTGGCCGAGGAAAACCTCGCCTATGTGATCTACACCTCCGGTTCCACCGGCTTGCCCAAGGGCGTGGCGGTGTCCCACGGTCCGCTGGCCATGCACAGTTTGGCCACCGGCGAACGCTACGAGATGAGCCCGGCGGATTGCGAACTGCACTTTATGTCCTTCGCCTTCGACGGCTCCCACGAAGGCTGGATGCACCCGCTGATCTACGGCGCCAGCGTGCTGATCCGCGACGACAGCCTGTGGTCGCCGGAATTCACCTACGAGCAGATGCATCGCTATGGGGTGACGGTTGGCGTGTTCCCACCGGTTTATCTGCAACAACTGGCGGTGCACGCCGAACGCGACGGCAACCCACCGGCGGTGCGCGTGTACTGCTTCGGCGGTGATGCGGTGCCGCAAGCCAGCTACGACCTGGCTTGGCGCGTGCTGCGGCCGAAGTACATCTTCAACGGCTACGGGCCGACCGAAACCGTGGTTACCCCGTTGATCTGGAAAGCCCGTGCCGGCGATCCGTGCGATGCAGCCTACGCGCCGATCGGCAATATCGTCGGCAATCGCAGCGCCTACGTGGCCGATGCCAACCTCAATCTGTTGCCAGTGGGTGTGGCCGGTGAACTGTACCTGGGCGGCCTGGGCGTGGCCCGCGGTTACCTGGATCGTCCGGGGCTGACCGCCGAGCGGTTTATCCCCGACCCTTACAGCACCAGCGGCGCGCGGCTGTACCGCAGCGGCGACCTGACCCGCTACCGCACCGACGGCTTGGTGGAATACGTCGGCCGCGTCGATCATCAGGTCAAGGTGCGCGGCTTCCGTATCGAGCTGGGCGAGATCGAAGCGCGCTTGCTGGAACAGGACCCGGTGCTGGAAGTGGCGGTGATCGCCCAGCCAGGGCCGAGCGGCCAGCAGCTGGTGGGTTATATCGTGCCGGTGGATGCCGACGTGGCGCACAGCGCCGAGCGTCAGGCGCAACTGCGCGAGAGCATCAAGGCGCGCCTGCGGGAGAACCTGCCGGACTACATGGTGCCGACCTACCTGCTGTTCCTCGAAGCCTTGCCGCTGACGCCGAACGGCAAGCTGGACCGCAAGTCGTTGCCGAAAGTCGATGCACAGCTGATGCAGCAGACCTATGTGGCGCCGCAGAACGAACTGGAACAACAGATCGCGGCCATTTGGGCCGATGTGCTGAAGCTGGAACAAGTGGGCGTCACCGACAACTTCTTCGAGCTGGGCGGCGACTCGATCATCTCGATCCAGGTGGTCAGTCGCGCCCGTCAGGCCGGTATTCGTTTCACCCCCAAAGACCTGTTCCAGCACCAGACGGTGCAAGGCCTGGCGACGGTGGCGGAGCAGGGCGAGGGCGGTTTGCAGATCGACCAGGGCCCGGTGCGCGGTGCCATGGCGCTGCTGCCGATCCAGCAATGGTTCTTCGATACCCCGGTGCCGGAGCGCCATCACTGGAACCAGTCGGTGCTGCTCAAGCCGCTGAAACCTCTGAGTGCCCAGGCACTGCAGCAGGGCCTGCAAGCCCTGCTCGAACATCACGACGGCCTGCGCTTGAATTTCGTCGAAGAAGCCGGCGATTGGACCGCGACTTATGCGCCGGCGGGGCAGGTGGTCGCGGCGCCGTTGGCGGCGTTGCAAGCCGATGCCGTGCTGTGGCTGGCGGATAACGCCACCGAGGATTCGTTGTCGGCGCTATGCGAACAAGCGCAACGCAGCCTCGACCTGCAACAGGGCCCGTTGTTGCGTGCCGTGCTCTGCACCTTGCCGGATGGCAGCCAGCGCCTGTTCCTGGCGATCCATCACCTGGTGGTGGACGGCGTGTCCTGGCGGGTCCTGCTGGAGGATCTGCATCAGGCCCTGGTACTGCAGGCTGCCGGGCAAGCCATCAAGCTGCCGGCCAAGACCAGTTCTTCCCAGGCTTGGGCCGGGCAGTTGCAGGCCTATGCCGGTAGCACGGCGTTGCAGCAGGAGCTGGGTTACTGGCAGGTGCAGCTGCAGGGCGTCGAGTCGAGCCTGCCCTGCGACCGGGCAACGGATCAGGTGTTGATCAAGGATGCCCTGAGTGTCAGCACCGAGCTGGACCCAAGCTATACCCAGCGCCTGTTGCAGGACGCCCCGGCGGCCTACCGCACCCAGATCAACGACCTGTTGCTCACCGCCCTGGCCCGGGTCATCACCCGCTGGACCGGCGAAGCCAGCGCCCTGGTGCAACTGGAAGGCCACGGCCGCGAAGAGCTGTTCGACAGCATCGACCTGAGCCGCACCGTGGGTTGGTTCACCAGCGTATTCCCGGTGAAGCTGACACCGCAGGCGGCCCTGGCCGATTCGATCAAGCAGATCAAGGAGCAACTGCGCGCGGTGCCGAACAAGGGCATCGGCTTTGGCGCCTTGCGTTACCTGGGTGACCAGAGCGCGCAACAAACCCTGGCGGCCTTGGCCGTGCCGCGCATCACCTTCAACTACCTGGGCCAGTTCGACGGTAGCTTCGACGAGCCGGATGCCTGGTTCGCCCCCTCCGCGGAAGCCAAGGGCGCCGATCAAGGCGCCCAGGCCCCGCTGGGCAACTGGTTGAGCATCAATGGCCAGGTCTATGGCGGCCAATTGAAACTGGGTTGGACTTTCAGCCAGGCAATGTTCGACGCTGCGACCATCCAGCGCCTGGCGGACGACTACGCCCGCGAACTCAAGGCGTTGATCGAGCATTGCAGCCAGCCCGAGCATCGCGGCGCCACGCCGTCGGACTTCCCCCTGGCCGGCCTCAGCCAGCAGCAGCTGGATCGCCTGCCGGTGGCCCTGGCCCAGGTCGAAGACCTCTACCCGCTGTCGCCGATGCAGCAGGGCATGCTGTTCCACACCCTGTACGAGCAACAGGGCGGCGACTACATCAACCAACTGCGGGTGGACGTGAGCGGCCTCGATCCCGAGCGTTTCCGCCAGGCCTGGCAGGCGGCCATCGACAGCCACGACATCCTGCGCAGCGGCTTCCTCTGGCAGGGCGAACTGCCAGCGCCGATCCAAGTGGTGCACAAGCGCATCGCCCTGGATTTCGTCGAGCATGACTGGCGTGCTGCGGCATCGCCGGTCCAGGACCTGGAGGCCCTGGCCGAACAG
The DNA here is from genome assembly GCF_001921865.1 of Pseudomonas chlororaphis. Classification (GTDB taxonomy): domain Bacteria; phylum Pseudomonadota; class Gammaproteobacteria; order Pseudomonadales; family Pseudomonadaceae; genus Aquipseudomonas; species Aquipseudomonas chlororaphis_D. Next base: position 206,445 of record NZ_MSCT01000018.1, on the reverse strand, counting down.
GAACGCCAACGCGGTTTCGATCTGGCGACGGCGCCGTTGCTGCGCCTGACCCTGGTGCGGCTCGACGAGCAGCGTTACCACCTGATCTACACCAACCACCACATCCTGATGGACGGCTGGAGCAACTCGCGGCTGCTCGGCGAAGTCCTGCAACGCTATGCGGGGCAACTGGCGGGGTCGGCGCCTGGGCGCTATCGCGACTACATCGCCTGGCTGCAACGCCAGGACGCCCAGGTCAGCGAAACCTTCTGGAAGCAGCAATTGGCCGACCTGGACGAGCCGACGCGCCTGGCCCAGGCCATCAGCCATGCTGGGCAGGGCAGTACGGGCCAAGGCTACGGGGCTTATCAGCAACAGCTGGACGAGGCGCAGACGCAACGCTTGAGCGAGTTCGCCCGCCAGCAGAAAGTCACGGTCAACACCCTGGTGCAGGCGGCCTGGCTGTTGCTGCTGCAACGCTACACCGGGCAGGACACAGTGGCGTTCGGCGCCACGGTCTCCGGTCGTCCCGCGGAGCTCAAGGGCGTGGAGCAGCAGATCGGCCTGTTTATCAACACCCTGCCGGTGGTGGCGGCGCCACGTCCGGACATGCCGGCCAGCGACTGGCTGCAAGCGGTGCAGGCCCGCAACCTGGCCTTGCGCGACTTCGAGCACACGCCGCTGTACGACGTGCAGCGCTGGGCCGGCCTGGGCGGCGAAGCCCTGTTCGACAACATCCTGGTGTTCGAGAACTACCCGGTGTCCGAGGCCCTGGCACAAGGCGCCCCCGCGCAATTGAGCTTCGGCGTGGCGGCCAACCACGAGCAGACCAACTACCCGCTGACCCTGTCGGTCTACCTGGGACAGACCCTGTCCTTCGACTACAGCTATGCCCGCGAGCATTTTGCCCAGGCGAGCGTCCAGCAACTGGCCGGCTACCTGGAGCACTTGCTGATGGGCATGGTGGCGAGCCCGCTGAGCAGCCTCGGCGAGCTGTCGCTGATCGGTACCGCCGAGCAGCGACTGATCGAGGAACAGCGCAGCCGTACCCCGGCGCGGGGTCTGGCGCCGCAGTGCATCCAGCAATTGATCGAGGCCCAGGCCCAGCGCACCCCGGATGCCGTGGCGCTGCTGTGCGATGGCCAGCAACTGAGCTACCGGCAGTTCAACCAGCGGGCCAACCAGTTGGCGCACAAGCTGATCGAGCTGGGCATCGGCCCGGATGTGCGGGTCGGTATCGCCGTGGAGCGCGGGCTGGACATGATTGTTGGCCTGCTGGCGGTGCTCAAGGCCGGCGGCGCCTATGTGCCGCTGGACCCGGAATACCCCCAGGACCGCCTGCACTACATGATGCAGGACAGCGGCATCCAGCTATTGCTGACCCAGGCCCCGTTGCTCGAACGCTTGCAGGCTGGCGTCGAGGTGCCGCACCTGTGCCTGGACCAGGATGGCCTGGACGGCTACGCCCTGGGCAATCCGCCCGAGCGCAGCAGCGCGCAGAGCCTGGCTTACGTGATGTACACCTCCGGCTCCACCGGCCGGCCCAAGGGCGTGGACATCAGCCACAGCGCCTTGAGCCAGCACGCCCAGGTCTCGCGGGATTATTTCAAGATGACCGCCGAGGACCGCGGCCTGCAATTCTCCACCTTCAACTTCGACGCCTTCGTCGAGCAGTTGTACCCGGCGCTGATCTGCGGCGCCTCGGTGGTGATCCGTGGCAAGGAGCTGTGGGACAGCGAGACCTTCTACCGCGAACTGATCGAGCAGGGCATCAGCATCGTCGACTTGAGCACCGCCTACTGGTTCATGCTCGGCAAGGACTACGCCACCCGCGAACCGCGGGACTTCGGGCGCCTGCGCCAGCTCAACCTGGGTGGCGAGGCCATGGCGGCGGAAGGTGTGGCCGCGTGGAAAAAGGCTGGCCTGAAGCACGCTTGCCTGCTCAATACCTACGGCCCCACCGAGGCCACGGTGAGTGTCACCGCCCATGATTGCAGCGCTTACCTGCAGGACGGCGTTGCCCTGCCCAGCCAGATTCCCCTGGGCAAAGGGCTGCCGGGTCGTTCGATCTACCTGCTGGACAGCAGCGGCAACCTGACCCTCCAGGGCGCCACGGGCGAGCTGATGATCGGCGGCGAGCTGCTGGCCCGGGGTTACCACAACCGTCCAGGGCTGACGGCGGAGCGCTTCATTCCCGACCCGTTCAGCCAGGACGGTGGACGCCTGTACCGCTCCGGCGACCTGGCGCGTTACGACGCCGAAGGCGTGATCGAGTACGCCGGGCGTATCGACCATCAGGTGAAGATCCGTGGTTTCCGTATCGAAATGGGCGAGATCGAAGCCCGCCTGCTGGAACAGCCCCAGGTGCGCGAAGCGGTGGTGCTGGCCCAGGAAGCGGCCGGTGGTCCGCAACTGGTGGCCTACGTGGTCGCGGCCCAGGGCGTGGCGGCCGACAGCCTGGACGACCAGGCGTCGTTGCGCGAGCAGTTGAAGACGGCGCTCAAGGTGGTGCTGCCGGACTACATGCTGCCGGCTCATCTGCTGTTCCTTGAGGCCCTGCCGTTGAGCCCCAACGGCAAGCTGGACCGCAAGGCCTTGCCCAAGGCCGACGCCAGCCTGTTGCAGCAGGCCTATATCGCGCCACAGAGCGAGCTTGAGCAACAGGTCGCGGCGATCTGGGCCGAGGTGCTCGAGGTCGAGCAAGTGGGCATGAACGATAACTTCTTTGAATTAGGTGGGCATTCCTTGTTGGTAACCGCGATGGTCTCTCGAGTCCAGCTCAAGCTTGGGCGCCAGGTCAGTGTGCAGATGGCGTTCGAATTTCCAACCCTGGGGCTGTTCGTCAGCCAGTTGCAACAGGCCCCGGGCCAGGCGCAGAACGCCGACCTGAGCGCGCTGGAACTGTTGCTCGACGAAATGGAGGCGGTGTAATGGACAACGCCAGCGCGCTGAAAATCGTCAAAGGCTTCATCTTGCTGCCCCTGGAAAAACGCAAGGTCTACCTGCAGAAGATGCTGGAGCAGGGGATTTCCCCGGCCAACCTGCCGATTCCCGAGGTGCGCCTGAGCCAGGAGCGCTTGCCCCTGTCCTACGCCCAGCAACGCCAGTGGTTTCTCTGGCAACTGGCGCCCGAGAGCACGGCCTACCACATCCCCAAGGCCCTGCGCCTGCGCGGCCGGTTGGATATCGAGGCGTTGCAGAGCAGTTTCGACACCCTGATTGCCCGCCATGAAAGCTTGCGCACGCATTTCGTCGAGGACGCCGACACGGCGCTGCAAGCGGTGCGGCCCGAGGCACGCCTGGCCATCGCTCGCCAGACGTTGCCGGCCCTGGCCGACGAGCGCGAACTGGACGCCGCGGTGCAGGGCTTCGTGCAGGCCCAGACCCGGCAGCTGTTCGACCTGCTGGGCGGCCCGCTGCTCAGGGTCGGCCTGTTGCAGGTGGCCGAGGACGACCATGTGCTGGTCCTGACCCAGCACCACATCGTTTCCGATGGCTGGTCGATGCAGGTCATGGTGGATGAGTTGATGGCCCTCTATATCGGCTACAGCCAGGGGCAGCAGCCCCAGTTGCCGCCGCTGCCGATCCAGTACGCCGACTACGCCATCTGGCAGCGCCACTGGATGGAAGCCGGCGAGAAGGAACGGCAGCTGGCCTACTGGACCGCGCAACTGGGAGGCGAGCAGCCGCTGCTCGAACTGCCGCTGGACCGTCCGCGTCCGGCCGTGCAGAGCCATCGCGGCGCCCGCCTGGAGCTGACCCTGGAGCAGCCGTTGAGCGAAGCCCTGGTCAGCCTCGCCCAGCGCGAAGGGGTGACCCTGTTCATGCTGTTGCTGGCCTCGTTCCAGGCCTTGCTGCACCGCTGCAGCGGCCAGGCCGATATCCGCGTCGGCGTGCCCATCGCCAACCGCAACCGGGTCGAGACCGAGCGCCTGATCGGCTTCTTCGTCAACACCCAGGTGCTCAAGGCCGAGATCGACGGGCAGATGTCCGTAAGCCAGCTGTTGCAACAGGTGCGGCAGACCGCCCTGGCGGCCCAGGCGCACCAGGACCTGCCGTTCGAGCAATTGGTGGAAGCACTGCAACCGGAGCGCAGCCTGAGCCACAACCCGCTGTTCCAGGTGATGTTCAACCACCAGGTCGAGTCCGCGGCTCCGGCGAGGGTTCTCAGCCTGCCGGGCCTGAGCCTCGAAGCCCTGGAGTCGGCAGGGCAGTCGGCACAGTTCGACCTGACCCTGGACACCGTGGAAACCCAGGGCCGGATCGCCGCGGCGCTGATCTATGCGACCGACGTGTTCGACGCCGCGACCATCGAGCAACTGGCCGGCCATTGGCGCCAGCTGTTGCAAGGCATGGTCCGCCAGCCGCAGCAGCGCATCGGTCTGTTGCCCCTGCTCGACGAGCGCGAGCAGGCGCAGACCCTGGCCCAGTGGAATCCGCGGCAGCAGGCGTTCCCGACCGCGGCCTGCGTGCACCGGTTGATCGAGGCGCAGGCGGCGCGGGCGCCCGAGGCCATTGCCCTGACGTTCCAGGGGCAGCACCTGGACTACCGGCAGCTCAACGAGCGGGCCAACCGCCTGGCGCACAAACTCATCGAGCAGGGCGTGGGGCCCAACCGGCTGGTGGGGCTGGCGGCGGAGCGCGGCCTGGAGATGCTTGTCGGCTTGCTGGCGATCCTCAAGGCCGGCGGCGCCTACGTGCCGCTGGACCCGGCGTATCCCCAGGACCGCCTGCAGCACATGATGCAAGACAGCGGTATCGGGTTGTTGCTGACCCAGGAGCATCTGCGGCAGGGGCTGCCGGCGTTCGCCGGTACGACCCTGTTGCTCGAGCAGCCGCTGGACGCCTACGGGGTCGATAACCCCGAGGTCGGGGTGACGCCAGAGGACCTGGCCTACGTGATCTACACCTCGGGCTCCACCGGCAAGCCCAAGGGCACCTTGCAGCCGCACCGCAACGTCCTGCGCCTGTTCGCCGCGACCGAGGCCTGGTTCGGCTTCGGCCCGGAGGACGTCTGGAGCCTGTTCCACTCCTATGCCTTCGACTTCTCGGTGTGGGAGATCTTCGGCGCCCTGATGCATGGCGGACGCCTGTTGATCGTGCCCCAGGACGTCGCTCGTTCGGCCGAGGACTTCTACCCGCTGCTGTGCGCCGAAGGGGTCACGGTGCTCAACCAGACGCCGTCGGCCTTCCGCCAACTGATGCACGTGGCCTGCTCGGCCGGGCAGGCGCATCGGTTGCGCTACATCGTGTTCGGCGGCGAGGCCCTGGAGGTCAATACCCTGCAACCCTGGTTCCAGCGTTTTGGCGACCGCCAGCCGCAACTGGTGAACATGTACGGCATCACCGAAACCACGGTGCACGTGACCTATCGCCCGCTGTCCCAGGCGGACCTGACACTGGCCGGGGCCAGCCCGATCGGCGAGCTGATTCCCGACATGTCCTGGTACCTGCTGGACGGCAACCTGCAACCGGTGCCCAAGGGCTGTATCGGCGAGCTGTATGTCGGGCGCGCCGGGCTGGCCTGGGGCTACCTGAACCGTGGCGACCTGAGCGCCGCGCGCTTTGTCCCGGACCCTTTCGGCGAAGCGGGCGGGCGCCTGTACCGCACCGGCGACCTGGCGCGTTACCAGGCCGACGGCTCGATCGGCTACATCGGTCGGATCGACCATCAGGTGAAGATCCGCGGTTTCCGTATCGAGCTGGGCGAGATCGAAGCACGCCTGCTGGAGCTGCCCGCGGTGCGCGAGGCGGTGGTGCTGACCCAGGAAGGCCCCGACGGCCCGCAGCTGGTGGCCTACGTGGTGCCGGCCGACCTGGACTGGAGCGCCCAGGCCCTGGCCGACGCGCAACTGACGCTGCGCGAAAGCCTCAAGGCCGAGCTGCCCGCCTACATGGTGCCGGCCCATGTGCTGTTCCTCCAGGCCTTGCCCCTGACCGCCAATGGCAAGCTCAATCGCACGGCCTTGCCGGCCATCGACGGCAGTCTGTTGCAGCGGGCCCATGTGGCTCCGCGCAGCGAACTCGAGCGGCAAGTGGCGGGGATCTGGGCCCAGGTGCTGAAGCTGGACAAGGTCGGCATGACCGACAACTTCTTCGAGCTTGGCGGTCACTCGCTGCTCGCTACCCAGGTGATGTCGCGCATTCGGCAGGACCTGGGGATCGACGCGCCGTTGAAGGTGCTGTTCGAGGGCGAGTCGCTGGAAGATTTCGTGCGCCTGCTGGGCCCGGAAACCTCCCAGGCGTTGCAACCGATGCCCCGAGTGGACAGGCAGCAGCCACTGGCCGTGTCGTACGCCCAGGAGCGCCAGTGGTTCCTCTGGCAACTGGACGGCGACAGCAGCGCCTACCACATCCCCATGGCCCTGCGCCTGCGCGGCGCCCTGGACGGCGCGGCGTTGCAGAGCAGCTTCGACGCCCTGATCGCCCGTCACGAAACCCTGCGCACGCGCTTTGTCGAGGGCGCGCAGGGCCTGACCCAGGTGATCGAGGCCCAGGCCCGCTTGCTGATCGAGCAGCAGGACCTGTCCCTGCTGGTGGACGCCGGCAACGCCGAATCGTTGATCGAGGAGGTGCTCGAGAGCCAAGTGCGTCAGCCTTTCGACCTGCGCCAGGGGCCTTTGCTGCGGGCCACCCTGGTGCGCCTGGCGGCGGACGAGCATGTACTGGTGCTGGTGCAGCACCATATCGTCTCCGACGGCTGGTCGATGCAACTGATGGTCGAGGAACTGATCCAGCTCTACGGCGCCCACACCCAGGGGCGCGAGGCGCAGTTGCCGGCGCTGGCGGTGCAGTACGCGGACTACGCGGCCTGGCAGCGGCAATGGATGGACGCCGGCGAGCGCGAGCGGCAATTGGGTTATTGGCTGGCGCAGTTGGAAGGCGGTACCCAGGTACTGGACCTGCCGCTGGACCGTCCGCGGCCCTTGCAGCAAAGCCACCAGGGCGCGCGCCTGGGCATCAGCCTGGACGGCTCGTTGCCGGGCGCCTTGAAACAACTGGCGCAGCGTGAAGGGGTGACCCTGTTCATGCTGTTGCTGGCCTCGTTCCAGGTGTTGCTGCACCGCTACAGTGGCCAGACCGACATCCGCGTCGGCGTGCCGACGGCCAACCGCAACCGGGTCGAGACCGAGCGCCTGATCGGCTTCTTCGTCAACACCCAGGTGCTAAAAGCCGAGGTCGACGGGCAGCTGGGCTTCAGCGACTTCCTGCGCCAGGTCAAGGGTCATGCCCTGAAGGCCCAGGAGCATCAGGACCTGCCGTTCGAGCAACTGGTGGAGGCCCTGAACCCGGAACGCAGCCTGAGCTACAGTCCGCTGTTCCAGGTGATGTTCAACCATCAGGCCGCGGCCCGTCAGGGTGCCGAGGGCCTGGCGGTGCCCGGGCTGCAGGTGCAGATGCTTGCCGGCAAGGAGAGCAGCACCCAGTTCGACCTGACCCTGGATACCTTCGAGTCACCCGATCGGTTGTGGGCCTCTATGACCTACGCCACCGACCTGTTCGAGGCGTCGACCATCGAGCGCCTGGCCCAGTCCTGGGTGCAACTGCTCCAGGGCATTGTCCAGCAGCCGAGTCAGCGGCTGGGCGACTTGCCGTTATTGGGCGCCGCCGAGCAGCACCAGCTCCTGCACGAGTGGACGCCGCCGACCGGCGAGTTCCCCAGCGAGCGCTGCGTGCACCAGCTGGTGGAGCTTCAGGCGCAGAAAACCCCGACCGCCCAAGCCCTGTTGTTCGCCGGGCACAGCCTGAATTATCAGGAACTCAATGCCCGGGCCAACCGCCTGGCGCACAAGCTGATCGAGCTGGGCGTCGGACCGGAAGTGCGGGTCGGCGTGGCGCTACAACGTACTCCGGAAATGGTCGTGGCCCTGCTGGCGGTGCTCAAGGCTGGCGGCGCCTATGTGCCGCTGGACCCGGATTATCCACAGGACCGCCTGGCTCATATGCTGCGCGACAGCCAGGCGCAGATCCTCTTGACCGAGAGTGCATTGCTCACGGTGCTGCCGGCGGTGGAGTCCTTGCGGACCCTGCAACTGGATGCCCAGCCGGGCTGGCTGGACGCTTACTCCAGTGACAATCCGCTGTCGCAAGCGACCCCGGACAACCTGGCCTATGTGATCTACACCTCCGGTTCCACCGGCCTGCCCAAAGGCGTGGCGATTGCCCATCGCAACGTGCTGGCACTGATCGACTGGTCGAACCGGGTGTACTCGGCCGACGACCTGCAAGGCGTATTGGCCTCGACCTCGATCTGCTTCGACCTGTCGGTGTGGGAGCTGTTCGTGACCCTGTCCAGCGGCGGCTTTATCGTCCTGGCGCGCAACGCCCTGGAGCTGCCGGAACTGGCGGACCTCGACCGGGTGCGGTTGATCAACACCGTACCGTCGGCGATTGCCGCCTTGCAGCGCAGCGGGCAGATCCCGCCGAGCGTGCGGATCATCAACCTGGCGGGCGAACCGCTGAAACAGGCGCTGGTGGACACCCTCTACCAGCAGCCGGGGCTGGTGCATGTCTACGACCTGTACGGTCCGTCGGAAGACACCACGTACTCGACCTACACCCGCCGCGAAGCGGGCGGCCAGGCCAATATCGGCCGGGCCATCAGCAACACCCAGAGTTATATCTTGAGCCCTGACCTGCAACCGGTGCCGGTGGGCAGCGCCGGCGAGCTGTACCTGTCTGGGGCCGGGGTGACCCGCGGTTACCTGGCCCGCCCGGGTCTGACCGCCGAGCGCTTCGTGCCCAACCCGTTCTCCACCGACGGCGGCCGGGCCTATCGCACTGGCGACCTGACCCGCTACCGCGCCGATGGGGTGATCGAGTACATCGGGCGCATCGACCATCAGGTGAAGGTTCGCGGTTTCCGTATCGAGCTGGGGGAAATCGAAGCGCGGCTGGTGCAGCAGGCGGCGGTGCGCGAGGCGTTTGTCCTGGCCCAGGACAGCGACAATGGCCAGCAACTGGTGGCCTATATCGTGCCGAGCGAAACCACCGAGGCCGTCGAGGCGCAGGCCGCGCTCCGGGAAAGCATCAAGGCCGCGCTGAAAGAACATGTGCCGGATTACATGGTGCCGTCCTACCTGCTGTTCCTCGAAGCGCTGCCGCTGACACCGAACGGCAAGCTGGATCGCAAGGCTCTGCCCAAGGTCGACGCGCAACAGATGCAGCAGGTCTATGTGGCGCCGCAGAGCGAGCTGGAACAACAGGTCGCGGCGATCTGGGCCGATGTGCTGAAACTGGACCGGGTAGGGTTGACCGACAACTTCTTCGAATTGGGCGGCCATTCCTTGCTGGTGGCCCAGGTCGTGACCCGGGTCAAGCAGCAGTTCGGCGTGGATATTCCCATCAAGTCGCTGTTCGGCGCGGAAAGCCTGTCGGCCTTTGTCGAGAAGGTTCAGGCCCTGCGGGAAACAACCTCGTCGCTGCAGGACGAATTGGCTAAATCTTTGGAGGCCCTCAAACGTTTATCTCCCGATGATCTTGAAAAAATAATTTCTTAGGAGAGGTAGTACATGCAAGCTTTAATCGACTCGGTAGGCACGCTTTCTGCCAAAGAAAGAAAAGCCCTGGCGATTTTGCTTAAAGAAAAGGGCATCAACCTTTTTGGTATCGCTCCTATCAGCAGCCGCGGCGCCGACGAGGCGCCGGTTCTCTCCTACACCCAGGAAAGCCAATGGTTCCTTTGGCAACTGGAGCCCGACAGCACCGCCTACCACATCACCACGGCGTTGCGCTTGACGGGAGAACTGGACCTCGGCGCGCTGCGCCATGCCTTCGATACCCTGATTGCCCGGCATGAAACCCTGCGTACTACCTTTTGCGAAGAAGATGGCGTCGCGGTGCAGGTGGTCCAGCCACCGGCGCCGTTGGACATCCGGATCATCGACCTGCAAGACGGCGGCCTGTCCTATGAGGAACAGGTCCATGCCCTGACCGACAGCGAGCGCCAGCCGCCCTTCGACCTGCGTAACGGCCCGCTGCTGCGCGCCAGCCTGTTGCGGGTGGCGGCGGACGACCATGTGCTGGTGCTGACCCAGCACCATATCGTTTCCGACGGCTGGTCGATGGGGGTGATGGTCGACGAGTTGATCCAGCTCTATGCCGGCTACCGCCAGGGGCGCGCGGTGAGCCTGCCGGACCTGCCGATCCAGTACGCCGACTATGCCAGCTGGCAACGGCAGTGGATGGACGCCGGCGAACGCGAGCGGCAGTTGGGCTATTGGTTGACCCAACTGGGCGGGGAGCAGCCGCTGCTGATGCTGCCCCTGGACCATCCGCGCCCGGCGATCCAGAGCTACCGGGGCGCGTTGTTCGATATCCCGCTGGGGGACGAACTGCGGCTGGGCCTCAAGCAACTGGCGCAGCGCGAAGGGGCGACCCTGTTCATGCTGTTGCTGGCCTCGTTCCAGGTGCTGCTGCACCGCTACAGCGGCCAGGCCGATATCCGCGTCGGCGTGCCCACGGCCAACCGCAGCCGGGTCGAGACCGAACGCCTGATCGGCTTCTTCGTCAACACCCAGGTGTTCAAGGCCGAGGTCGACGGGCAACTGGGGTTCACCGATTTCCTACAAGCGGTCAAGCAGACTGCCTTGATGGCGCAGTCCCATCAGGACCTGCCGTTCGAGCAACTGGTGGAGGCCCTGCGCCCCGAGCGCAGCCTGAGCCACAGCCCTCTGTTCCAGGTGATGTTCAACCACCAGACGGCGGTCAAGAAGGACGCGCAGAGCCAGCGCCTGGACGACCTCGCGATCGAAACCCTGAGCTGGCAGGGGCGCGCGGCGCAGTTCGACCTGACCCTGGACACCTTCGAGTCCGAAGACGGCCTCTGGGCGTCCCTGACCTACGCCACCGACCTGTTCGAGGCGTCGACCATCGAGCGCCTGGCCCAGTCCTGGGTGCAACTGCTCCAGGGCATTGTCCAGCAGCCGCGCCAGCGGCTGGGCGACTTGCCGTTATTGGGCGCCGCCGAGCAGCACCAGCTCCTGCACGAGTGGACGCCGCCGACCGGCGAGTTCCCCAGCGAGCGCTGCGTGCACCAGCTGGTGGAGCTTCAGGCGCAGAAAACCCCGACCGCCCAAGCCCTGTTGTTCGCCGGGCACAGCCTGAATTATCAGGAACTCAATGCCCGGGCCAACCGCCTGGCGCACAAGCTGATCGAGCTGGGCGTCGGGCCGGAAGTGCGGGTCGGCGTGGCGCTGCAACGTACTCCGGAAATGGTCGTGGCCCTGCTGGCGGTGCTCAAGGCCGGCGGTGCCTACGTGCCGCTGGACCCGGATTATCCACAGGACCGTCTGGCCCATATGCTGCGCGACAGCCAGGCGCAGATCCTCTTGACCGAGAGTGCATTGCTCACGGTGCTGCCGGCGGTGGAGTCCTTGCGGACCCTGCAAGTGGATGCCCAGCCGGGCTGGCTGGATGGGTATTCGACGGAGAATCCGCTGTCGCAAGCGACCCCGGACAACCTGGCCTATGTGATCTACACCTCCGGTTCCACCGGCCTGCCCAAGGGCGTGGCGATTGCCCATCGCAACGTGCTGGCACTGATCGACTGGTCGAACCGGGTCTACAGCGCCGACGACCTGCAAGGCGTACTGGCCTCGACCTCGATCTGCTTCGACCTGTCGGTGTGGGAGCTGTTCGTGACCCTGTCCAGCGGCGGCTTTATCGTCCTGGCGCGCAACGCCCTGGAGCTGCCGGAACTGACGGACCGCGACCGGGTGCGGCTGATCAACACCGTGCCGTCGGCGATTGCCGCCTTGCAGCGCAGCGGGCAGATCCCGCCGAGCGTGCGGATCATCAACCTGGCGGGCGAACCGCTGAAACAGGCATTGGTGGACACCCTCTACCAGCAGCCGGGGCTGGTGCATGTCTACGACCTGTACGGTCCGTCGGAAGACACCACGTACTCGACCTACACCCGCCGCGAAGCGGGCGGCCAGGCCAATATCGGCCGGGCCATCAGCAATACCCAGAGCTATATCTTGAGCCCTGACCTGCAACCGGTGCCGGTGGGCAGCGCCGGCGAGTTGTATCTGTCTGGTGCCGGGGTGACCCGCGGTTACCTGGCGCGCCCGGGGCTGACCGCCGAGCGCTTCGTGCCCAACCCGTTCTCCACCGACGGTGGCCGGGCCTACCGCACCGGCGACCTGACCCGCTACCGCGCCGACGGGGTGATCGAGTACATCGGTCGCATCGACCATCAAGTGAAGGTCCGCGGTTTCCGTATCGAGCTGGGGGAAATCGAAGCGCGGCTGGTGCAGCAGGCAGCGGTGCGCGAGGCGTTTGTCCTGGCCCAGGACAGCGACAATGGCCAGCAGCTGGTGGCTTATATCGTGCCCACCGACGCCGAGGTGGCCCTGGCCGGCGATGCACAAGTGGCGTTGCGCGAGGGCATCAAGACCGCGCTGAAAGAACATGTGCCGGATTACATGGTGCCGTCCTACCTGCTGTTCCTCGAAGCGCTGCCGCTGACACCGAACGGCAAGCTCGACCGCAAGGCGTTGCCCAAGGTCGACGCGCAGCAGATGCAGCACGTCTATGTGGCGCCCCACAGCGAACTGGAACAGCAGATCGCGACGATCTGGGCCGATGTGCTGAAGCTTGCGCAGGTCGGCGTCACCGATAACTTCTTCGAGCTGGGCGGCGACTCGATCATCTCGATCCAGGTGGTCAGCCGCGCCCGTCAGGCCGGTATCCGTTTTACCCCTCGGGACCTGTTCCAGTACCAGACGGTGCAGGGGCTGGCGACGGTGGCCGAGCGGGGCGAGGGCGGGGTGCGGATCGACCAGGGCCCGGTGCGCGGCGCCACGGCGTTGTTGCCGGTGCAGCAGTGGTTCTTCGAGTCGCCGATGAGCGAGCGGCATCACTGGAACCAGTCGGTGCTGCTCAAGCCGGCCCAGGCCTTGCGCGCCGAGGTGGTGGAAAAAGCCTTGCAGGCGCTGCTGGTGCAGCATGACGCCCTGCGTGTGCAGTTCAGTTCGCACGCCGATGGCTGGACGGCGCGCTTCGCCGAGGTGGCCCAGCAGCCGGACCTGCTGTGGCAGGTCGCGGTGGAGAACGCGCAGGCCATGGAGCAACCGGCGATCGAGGCCCAGCGCAGCCTGGACCTGGAGCACGGGCCGCTGTTGCGGGCCGTGCTCTTCACCTTGCAGGACGGCAGCCAGCGCCTGTTGCTGGTGATCCATCACCTGGTGGTGGATGGCGTGTCCTGGCGGATCCTGCTGGAAGACCTGCAACAGGCCCACGCGCAACTGAGCGCCGGCCAGCCCCTGGCCTTGCCGGCCAAGACCCACTCGACCCAGGCCTGGGCCGAGCGCATGCAGGCCTATGCCAAGAGCGAAGCGCTGCAAGCGGAACTCGGCTACTGGCAAACCCAGCTGCAAGGCGTCGAATCGAGCCTGCCGACCGATCGCCCGGCGACGGCGTTGCAGAACCGACATGCCAGCAGCCTGAGCTCGCGCCTGGACAAGGCGCATACCCAGCGCCTGTTGCAGGACGCCCCGGCGGCCTACCGCACCCAGATCAACGATTTGCTGCTCACTGCCCTGGCCCGGGTCATCACCCGCTGGACCGGTCACGACAGCGCCCTGGTGCAACTGGAAGGCCACGGCCGCGAGGAGCTGTTCGACGACCTCGACCTGACCCGCACCGTGGGCTGGTTCACCAGCATGTTCCCGGTGAAGCTGACGCCGCAGGCGGCCCTGGCCGACTCGATCAAGCAGGTCAAGGAACAGCTGCGCGCGGTGCCGAACAAGGGCATCGGCTTCGGTGCCCTGCGTTACCTGGGCGACGAGGCCGCGCAACACACCCTGGCGGCCCTGGCCGTGCCGCGTATCACCTTCAACTACCTGGGCCAGTTCGACGGCAGCTTCGACGAGCAGGATGCCCTGTTCAAGCCGACCGGCGAGCCCAAGGGCGAGGACCAGAGCCCGCTGGCGCCGCTGAGCAACTGGTTGAGCCTGGATGGCCAGGTCTACGGCGGCGAGCTGAGCCTGAGCTGGACTTTCAGCACCCAGATGTTCGATGCCGCGACCATCCAGCGCCTGGCGGACGACTATGCGGAGGAACTCAAGGCCCTGGTGACGCATTGCTGCACGCCGGAGCAGGGCGGCGCGACGCCGTCGGACTTCCCCCTGGCCGGCCTCAGCCAGCAGCAGCTGGACCGTTTGCCCGTGGCCCTGGCCCAGGTCGAGGACCTCTACCCACTGTCGCCGATGCAGCAGGGCATGCTGTTCCACACCCTGTACGAGCAGGCGGCGGGCGACTACATCAACCAACTGCGGGTGGACGTCGACGGCCTCGATCCGCTGCGCTTCCAGCAGGCCTGGCAGGCGGCCATCGACCGGCACGACATCCTGCGCACCGGTTTTATCTGGCAGGGCGAGGTGTCGACGCCGCTGCAAGTGGTGCACAAACACATCGCCCTGGATTGCAGCGAACACGACTGGCGCGGCCGGCCGCAGCAACAGGAGGCGCTGGACGACCTGGCGAGCGCCGAACGCCAGCGCGGCTTCGAGCTGGACGCGGTACCGCTGTTGCGCCTGACCCTGGTGCGTCTCGACGACCAGCGTCATCACCTGATCTACACCAACCACCACATCCTGATGGACGGCTGGAGCAACTCGCAGTTGCTCGGCGAGGTCCTGCAGCGTTATGCCGGCCAGTTGCCGAGCCATGCGCCTGGCCGCTACCGCGACTACATCGGCTGGCTGCAACGCCAGGATGCCCAGGCCTGCGAACGCTTCTGGAAAGAGCAGTTGCAAGCGCTGGACGAGCCGACCCGGTTGACCCAGGCGCTGTCGCGGGTCGCCGACATTCCGGCCGGCACCGGCCATGGCAAGCATCATCGCGACCTGGACCTGGCGCAGACCGCGCGTCTGGGCGAGTTCGCCCGGCAGCAGAAGGTCACGATCAATACCCTGGTGCAGGCGGCCTGGCTGTTGCTGCTGCAACGTTGCACCGGCCAGGAAAGCGTGGTGTTCGGCGCCACGGTGGCGGGGCGCCCCGCGGAGCTCAAGGGCATCGAGCAGCAAGTCGGCCTGTTCATCAACACCTTGCCGGTGGTGGCCACGCCGCGTCCGGACATGACCGTGAGCCAATGGTTGCAAGCGGTGCAGGAGCGCAACCTGGCGCTGCGCGACTACGAATACACGCCGCTGTACGACGTGCAGCGTTGGGCCGGGCTGGGCGGCGACGCCTTGTTCGACAACATCCTGGTGTTCGAGAACTACCCGGTGTCCGAGGCGCTGGAAAAAGGCGCGCCGGCGCAACTGCAATTCGGCGCGGTGGGCAACGTTGAGCAGACCAACTACCCGCTGACGGTGGCGGTCAATCTCGGCGAGAGCCTGTCGTTCGAATTCATCTATGCCCGCGAGTCGTTCTCCGAGCCTGCGATGGTGCAATTGGGCGGGCACTTGCAGAGCCTGTTGCTGAGCCTGATGGAGCATCCGCGAACCGGCCTGGGCGAGTTGCCGCTGCTGACGCAGGACGAGCAGCAGCGCATCCGCCAGGACTGGGACCACACCCACGCGGTCTACCCGACCGATCGTTTCGTTCATCAACTGTTCGCCGATCAGGCGGCCAAGGCCCCGGACGCGCCGGCGGTGTTCTTCGCCGAGCAGCGCCTGAGCTATCGCGAGCTGGACATTCAAGCCAACCAACTGGCGCACAAGCTGATCGAGCTGGGCGTCGGCCCGGAAGTGCGGGTGGCGATCGCCATGCCGCGTTGCGCGGAAATCATGGTGGCCTTCCTCGCCGTGCTCAAGGCCGGCGGAGTGTATGTGCCGCTGGATATCGAGTACCCGCAGGACCGCCTGCGTTACATGATGCAGGACAGCGGCGCCTGGTTGCTGCTGACCCAGGATCATCTGCTGGATCGCTTGCCGATTCCCGATGGTTTGCCAACCTTGTCGGTGGAGCGAGCCGCGGATTTTGCCAGCTATCCCGCCAGTGCTCCGCAGGTAGATCTGGCCGAGGAAAACCTCGCCTATGTGATCTACACCTCCGGTTCCACCGGCTTGCCCAAGGGCGTGGCGGTGTCTCACGGACCTTTGGCCATGCACAGTTTGGCCACCGGCGAACGCTACGAGATGAGCCCGGCGGATTGCGAACTGCACTTTATGTCCTTCGCCTTCGACGGCTCCCACGAAGGCTGGATGCACCCGCTGATCTACGGCGCCAGCGTGCTGATCCGCGACGACAGCCTGTGGTCGCCGGAATTCACCTACGAGCAGATGCATCGCTATGGGGTGACGGTTGGCGTGTTCCCGCCGGTCTACCTGCAACAACTGGCGGTGCACGCCGAGCGCGACGGCAACCCACCGGCGGTGCGCGTGTACTGCTTCGGCGGCGATGCAGTGCCGCAAGCCAGCTACGACCTGGCCTGGCGCGTGCTGCGGCCCAAATACATCTTCAACGGCTACGGCCCGACCGAAACCGTGGTTACCCCGCTGATCTGGAAAGCCAAGGCAGGCGATCCGTGCGATGCGGCCTACGCGCCGATCGGCAATATCGTCGGCAATCGCAGCGCCTACGTGGCCGATGCCAACCTCAACCTGTTGCCAGTGGGCGTGGCCGGTGAGCTGTACCTGGGTGGCCTGGGCGTGGCTCGCGGTTACCTGGACCGGCCGAGCCTGACCGCCGAGCGGTTTATCCCCGATCCTTACAGCACCACCGGCGCGCGGTTGTACCGCAGCGGCGATTTGACCCGCTACCGCACCGACGGCTTGGTGGAATACGTTGGCCGCGTCGACCATCAGGTCAAGGTGCGCGGCTTCCGTATCGAGCTGGGCGAGATCGAAGCGCGGCTGCTGGAACAGGACCCGGTGCTGGAAGTGGCGGTGATCGCCCAGCCAGGGCCGAGCGGCCAGCAGCTGGTGGGTTATATCGTGCCGGTGGACGCCGACGTGGCGCATAGCAACGAGCGTCAGGCGCAACTGCGCGAGAGCATCAAGGCACGCCTGCGGGAGAATCTGCCGGACTATATGGTGCCGACCTACCTGCTGTTCCTCGAAGCCTTGCCGCTGACGCCGAACGGCAAGCTGGACCGCAAGTCGCTGCCGAAAGTCGATGCACAGCTGATGCAGCAGACTTATGTGGCGCCGCAGAACGAACTGGAACAACAGATCGCGGCCATTTGGGCCGATGTGCTGAAGCTGGAACAAGTGGGCGTCACCGACAACTTCTTCGAGCTGGGCGGCGACTCGATCATCTCGATCCAGGTGGTCAGCCGCGCCCGTCAGGCGGGTATTCGCTTCACCCCGAAAGACCTGTTCCAGCACCAGACGGTGCAAGGCCTGGCGACGGTGGCGGAGCAGGGCGAGGGCGGTTTGCAGATCGACCAGGGCCCGGTGCGTGGCGCCATGGCGCTGCTGCCGATCCAGCAATGGTTCTTCGACACCCCGGTGCCGGAACGTCATCACTGGAACCAGTCGGTCTTGCTCAAGCCGGCCCAGCCGCTGCAAGCGGACGTTGTGGACGCGGCCTTGCAGGCGCTGACGGTGCAGCATGACGCCTTGCGCCTGCGTTTTGTCGAGCGCGAGGGGACCTGGAACGCTGCTTTCGCCGAGTTCGACGCGCAGGCGCAACTGCTGTGGCAGGTCAGCGTGGCCGACGAGCAGGCGCTGCAGCAATCCGCCGAGCAGGCCCAGCGCAGCCTCAACCTGGAAGGCGGCCCGCTGCTGCGCGGCGTGCTGTTTACCCTGGCCGACCAGAGCCAGCGTTTGTTGCTGATCTTCCATCACCTGGTGGTGGACGGGGTGTCCTGGCGGATTCTCCTGGAAGATTTGCAGGCCTTGCTGGGCCAGCGCGCGCTGCCGGCCAAGTCCAGTTCGACCCAGGCCTGGGCCGAGCAGTTGCAGGCCTATGCCAGCAGCGCGGCCTTGCAGCAGGAGTTGGGTTACTGGCAGGCGCAGTTGCAAGGCGTGGTCTCGGACCTGCCCTGCGATCACGGCCGCGACGGGTTGCAGAACCGGCAGGCGCACAGCGTCGATACCCGCTTGAGCAAGCGCGACACCCAGCGCCTGTTGCAGGACGCCCCGGCGGCCTACCGCACCCAGATCAACGACCTGTTGCTCACCGCCCTGGCCCGGGTCATCACCCGCTGGACCGGCGACAGCAGCGCCCTGGTGCAACTGGAAGGCCACGGCCGCGAAGAGCTGTTCGACAGCATCGACCTGAGCCGCACCGTGGGCTGGTTCACCAGCGTATTCCCGGTGAAGCTGACGCCGCAGGCGGCCCTGGCCGACTCGATCAAGCAGATCAAGGAGCAGTTGCGCGCAGTGCCGAACAAGGGCATCGGCTTCGGCGCCCTGCGTTACCTGGGCGACGAGCATGCGCAACAGACCCTGGCGGCCCTGGCCGTACCGCGCATCACCTTCAACTACCTGGGCCAGTTCGATGCCAGCTTCGACGAAGAGCAGGCGTTGTTCGTCCCGGCCCGCGAAGCCAAGGGCGAAGATCAAAGCCCGCAGGCGCCCCTGGGCAACTGGCTGACCCTCAACGGCCAGGTCTACGGCGGCGAGCTGAGCCTGGGCTGGAGCTTCAGCCAGGGGATGTTCGACGTGTCGACCATCCAGCGCCTGGCGGACGACTATGCCCGCGAGCTCCAGGCGCTGATCGAGCATTGCAGCCAGCCCGAGCACCGCGGCGCCACGCCGTCGGACTTCCCGCTGGCCGGCCTGAGCCAGCAGCAACTGGACCGCCTGCCCGTGGCCCTGGCCCAGGTCGAGGACCTCTACCCGCTGTCGCCGATGCAGCAGGGCATGCTGTTCCACACCTTGTTCGAGGAGCAGGGCGGCGACTACATCAACCAGTTGCGGGTGGACGTGGACGGCCTCGACCCCGAGCGCTTCCGCCAGGCCTGGCAGGCCACCGTGGAGCGCCACGACATCCTGCGCAGC
Organism: Pseudomonas chlororaphis; assembly: GCF_001921865.1. Taxonomy (GTDB): domain Bacteria; phylum Pseudomonadota; class Gammaproteobacteria; order Pseudomonadales; family Pseudomonadaceae; genus Aquipseudomonas; species Aquipseudomonas chlororaphis_D. The sequence continues at coordinate 187,567 of NZ_MSCT01000018.1, read as the reverse complement.
GGCTTCCTCTGGCAGGGCGAACTGCCGGCGCCGATCCAGGTGGTGTACAAACAGGCCACCCTCGACTGCGTCGAGCACGACTGGCGTGCCCAGGCGCATCGGCAAGAGGCGCTGGACACCCTGGCGGCGGCCGAGCGCCAGCGCGGCTTCGATCTGGCGGCGGCGCCGTTGCTGCGCCTGACCCTGGTGCGGCTCGACGAGCAGCGTTACCACCTGATCTACACCAACCATCACATCCTGATGGACGGCTGGAGCAACTCGCAGCTGCTTGGCGAAGTGCTGCAACGTTATGCCGGTCAATTGCCCGCGCACCTGACCGGGCGCTACCGCGACTACATCGCCTGGCTGCAACGCCAGGACGCCCAGGTCGGCGAGGACTTCTGGAAGCAGCAACTGCTGGCCCTGGATGAGCCGACCCGTCTGGCCCAGGCCATGGCCGCGGGTGTGCAGGCGCCGCAGCCAAGCGGCCAGGCCAGCCATGCCTGCACCCTGGACGCCCAGCAGACCCGCGGCCTGAGCGAGTTCGCCCGGCAGCAGAAAGTCACGGTCAACACCCTGGTGCAAGCCGCCTGGCTGCTGTTGCTGCAACGCTGCACCGGGCAGGACACCGTGGTGTTCGGCGCCACGGTGTCCGGGCGCCCCGCGGAACTCAAGGGCGTGGAGCAGCAGATCGGCCTGTTCATCAACACCCTGCCGGTGGTGGCCACGCCACGTCCGGAGCAGTCGTTGAGCGACTGGTTGCAGGTGGTGCAGGCGCGCAACCTGGCCCTGCGCGATTTCGAGCACACACCGCTGTACGACGTGCAGCGCTGGGCCGGCCTGGGGGCCGATGCCCTGTTCGACAACATCCTGGTGTTCGAGAACTACCCGGTGTCCGAAGCCCTGGAGCAGGGTTCGCCGGCGCAGCTGCAATTCGGCGCGGTGGGCAACGTTGAGCAGACCAACTACCCGCTGACCCTGTCGGTGTTCGTCGCGGAGCGCTTGTCGTTCGACTACAGCTATTCCTTGCAGCACTTCAGTGCCGCGGCGATCGAGCAGTTGGCCGCGGGGCTGCGGCAGGTGCTGCTGGCCATGGTCGGCAACCCCCGGCAGTGCCTGGGCGAGCTGTCGCTGCTCGACGACGGGCAGCGGGCGACGATCGAGCAGACGTCGCGCCAGGCGGCCACCCACGTGGGTCGCGACCTGAACGTACAGCAATTGATCGAGGCCCAGGCCCAGCGCACCCCGGATGCCGTGGCGCTGCTGTGCGACGGCCGGCAACTGAGCTACCGGCAGTTCAACCAGCGGGCCAACCAGTTGGCGCACAAGCTGATCGAGCTGGGCATCGGCCCGGATGTCCGGGTCGGTATCGCCGTGGAGCGCGGGCTGGACATGATTGTCGGCCTGCTGGCGGTGCTCAAGGCCGGCGGCGCCTATGTGCCGCTGGACCCCGAATACCCCCAGGACCGCCTGCACTACATGATGCAGGACAGCGGCATTCAACTGCTGCTGACCCAGACGCCGCTGCTCGATCGCCTGTGCGGTGCGGTGGACGTACCGCACCTGTGCCTGGACTTGAGCCACGAATGGCTGGACGGCTATGCCCTGGGCAACCCGCCCGAGCGCAGCAGCGCGCAGAACCTGGCGTATGTGATGTACACCTCCGGTTCCACCGGCCGGCCCAAGGGCGTGGGGATCACCCAGGACGCGCTGAGCCAGCACGCCCGGGCCACCGCGAGCCACTTCAAGATGACCGCCGAGGACCGCGGCCTGCAATTCTCCACCTTCAACTTCGACGCCTTCGTCGAGCAGTTGTACCCGGCGCTGATCTGCGGCGCCTCGGTGGTGATTCGCGGTAAAGAGCTGTGGGACAGCGAGACCTTCTACCGCGAACTGATCGAGCAGGGCATCAGCATCGTCGACTTGAGCACCGCTTACTGGTTCATGCTCGGCAAGGATTTCGCGGCCAAGGGGCCACGGCACTTCGGGCGTCTGCGCCAGCTCAACCTGGGCGGCGAGGCCATGGCGGCGGAAGGCGTGGCCGCCTGGAAACAGGCCGGGCTGGATCAGGTCTGCCTGCTCAACACCTACGGCCCTACCGAGGCCACGGTGAGTGCCACGGCCCATGACTGCGGCGCTTACCTGAGCGGTGCCGAGCCGATGCCGGCGGTGATTCCCCTGGGCAAGGCGTTGCCCGGGCGTGCCATCTACCTGCTGGACAACAGCGGCCACCTGCCGCTGAACGGGGTGATCGGCGAGCTGATGATCGGCGGCGAGCTGCTGGCCCGGGGTTACCACGACCGTCCGGGCTTGACGGCGGAGCGCTTCATTCCCGACCCGTTCAGCCAGGACGGCGGGCGCCTGTACCGCTCCGGCGACCTGGCGCGTTACGACGCCGAAGGCGTGATCGAATACGCCGGGCGTATCGACCATCAGGTGAAGATCCGCGGTTTCCGTATCGAAATGGGCGAGATCGAAGCCCGTCTGCTGGAACAGCCCCAGGTGCGCGAAGCGGTGGTGCTGGCCCAGGAGGCGGCCGGCGGTCCGCAGTTGGTGGCCTATGTGGTGGCGGCTGACAGCCAGGAAGACCAGGCGTCGTTGCGCGAGCAGTTGAAGGCGGCGCTCAAGGCGGTGCTGCCGGACTACATGTTGCCGGCCCATCTGCTGTTCCTTGAGGCCCTGCCGTTGAGCCCCAACGGCAAGCTGGACCGCAAAGCGCTGCCCCAGGCCGATGCCAGCCTGTTGCAGCAGGCCTATAGCGCGCCACAGAGCGAGCTTGAGCAACAGCTCGCGGCGATCTGGACCCAGGTGCTCGAGGTCGAGCGCGTGGGCCTGAACGACAACTTCTTCGAGCTGGGCGGCCACTCCCTGGATGCCTTGCGCCTGATCGGTGCGATCAACCAGGCCCTGGGGCTGAAACTGAGCATCAACGCGCTGTTCACCGCACCGACCGTCGGGCAACTGGTGGCCGTCATCGACGCCGGCCAGGCCGCTGCCGCGGACAACGTCATCGCCTTGGGCGGTTCCGGTCAGCCGCTGTTCTGCTTCCACCCGGCGGGGGGCAGCGTGTATGGCTACCTGCCGCTGGCGGCGCGGTTGCGCGACCGTTGCGCGGTGTACGGCGTGTTGCATCAGTCCTACCTGCAAGCCGACTGGACAGAGGTTTCATGGCTGGCGATGGTCCAGCGCTACGTGGCCAGCATCCGCAAGGTGCAGCCGGTCGGGCCTTACTACCTGGCCGGTTGGTCCCTGGGCGGGTCGATCGCCATGGACGTGGCCAGCGAGCTGGAGGCGGTCGGCGAGACCGTGCGTTTCCTCGGCCTGCTCGACCCGACGCCGCCCCAGGAGGCGGGCGATCGGGTCGAGGAGCAGGCGCTGCCAGTCAAGGTGACGGCCGAGTCCGAGTGGCGGGCGATCGTCGACAAGCTGTGCCTGCTGTTCCCGGCCAGCGCCGAGTCGATCGAGCAGCGGCTGAGGCAGGAGGCGGAGTTGAACTGGCAGAGCATCCACGGCTGGGTATCCCGGCATATTGCCCTCGAACCGGGCGAGCTTGCGCGTGCGGCCGGGTTGTTCAAGGCCGAGTTCGACGCGGCGCTGGTCGGCGCGGTGTTCGACGATTTGAGCGCCTTGTCCGCGGCCTATGCCTACCGTCCGTTGCAGGTCGCGCCGCACCTGTGGTGGTCCGGCGACTATGCCCGCGAACGTATCGATACCCTGGAGCAGGCCATTGGCCGCGAGGTGTCGGGCGGGCAGATGGCGGCTTCGCGCAGGATCGAGGTCGGCCATGAAGCGATGGCGGACAGCGCGGCGCTGCTGGAGAGCTTCAGGGAGCAGCTGCTGACCCACTTGAACTGAGTCGCCGACAAAGGCCCGGACCGGTAACGGTCCGGGCCTTTGTCGTTTCTGGCTGTCAGGTATCGGCTTGCTGTTGGCGCGGCCTGCTGCCGTTCCTCATGGACGCAAGCATGCCGGCACAGGTACGCACCAGCCTTGGGGCGGTGTTCAGCGAGCGCATTGGAGGCGGGGAAACGAGGGCAAAAAAAACGCCAGGCGGGCATCGCTGCCAGGCCTGACGTGGGGAGTACCGCCGTTGGAGTCAGCCGCCGTTGGCGCCGACCCCGGGCTCGGGGAGGAGGATCAGAGCGACCAGCCGACGGTGACCATGGCGTTACGCGGATCGCCGTAGAAGTTGTTGCCGTAGTCGGTGTTGCTGCTGATGCTCTGGTAGTAACGCTTGTCGAACAGGTTGTTGATGTTGAGGCGAACGATCACATTCTCCGAGGCCTTGTAGCTGGTCATCAGGTCCACCAGGGTGTAGGCCTTTTGTTCGATGCGGTAGTCGTAGGGCGGTGGAGCGGTAAGATCATTGGTGCCTTTGTTATAGATGGTGTTCTGCCGATACACGCCGCCACCGATGGTCCAGCGGTTGAGGTCGCCGGGCAGCTGATAGGTGGTGAAGGCCTTGAACACATGGCGTGGGATATCGGTGTCGAACAGGCGACCTTCGTTGGCTGGGTCGGTGTCCTTGGTGTACTTGACCGAGGCGTAGGTGTAGCCGGCGCCCAGCTCCCAGCCCGGGGCCAGGGAGCCGTTGATTTCCAGTTCGATACCTTCGCTGCGCACTTCGCCCGCGGCTTCGTAGCAGGTGGTGCCCACTGGGTTGCACTGGTTGGGGTTCAGATCCTTGGCGCGGTTTTCCTGGTCGATGCGGAAGATCGCCGCGCTGGCGTTCAGGGCGCCGTCGAAGTACTCGCCCTTGATGCCCATCTCGTAGTTCTTGCCTTCGATGGGCTTGAGGGCGTTGTTGGAGGCGTCGAGTTCGGTCTGCGGCTTGAAGATGTCGGTGTAGCTGACATAGACCGAGTGATGCTGGTCCAGGTCATAGATCACGCCGGCATAGCGGGTCAGGTTGCGGGTGACCTTGTTGGGCAGGCTGGAGGAGTTCGGTTTGCCGTTCCAGGTGGTGGTGACGTCGTAGTCGTACCAGTCCAGCCGCCCGCCGAGGATAACTTTCCAGTCATCGGCAGGGTTCAGGCGCGTGGTGACATAGGTGCTTTCCAGCTCGCTGGTGCGATGCTGTGTCCAGGGCGTGGCGCTCATGTCCGGCTTGGGGATGCCGCTGGGACGGTAAATATTGGTGTTGGTCTCGAAGTCGCTGGGGTTGCCCTTGCCCTTGAACGACAGGTCGCGCCTGCTGGCACCCACTACCAGTTCATGGGTGCGGCCGAACAGCGAGAAGGGGCCGGAGACATAGCCGTCGTAGCTGTTTTGCTGGTCTTCATATTCGTAGCGGCCGATGTTCTGGCCAAATTCACTGTAGTCGCTTTGCCAGGTGCGCATCGGGATGGAGCCATGCATGTCCAGGTCCGACCAGCTCTTGCTGGCGGCCAGGAGCATTTTCCAGTCGTTGGCGAAGCGGTATTCCAGGCGGGTGAAGGCGGTGGTGTTGTCCTGGTCCCAGTATTCCCAGTCGCTGCCCAGGTAAGTGGAGCGCTTGAGGTGCAGGTCGCTGCCGTCGCGGGCAACGGGCAGGCCGCCCCAGGAATTGTTGTTGTTGGCGTTCTGGTTGGAGATGCCGAAGGTCAGGGTGGTGTCTTCGTTCAGGTCGGCCTCGGTGATGCCGTAGAACACCGAGCGCTCGGAACTGACGAAGTCCTGGAAGCTGTTCTGGGTCTGGTAGGCGGTGACGATCCGGCCGCGCAGGGTGCCGCTTTCGTTCAGCGCGTTGGAGGCGTCGAACTCGGTGCGGTAGTTGTCCCAGCTGCCGGCGCTGCCGGTGACGCTGACGCGCGGCGTGGCGGTCGGACGCTTGTGCACCATGTTCACCGCGGCCGACGGGTTGCCCGCGCCCTGCATCAGGCCGGTGGCGCCGCGCACCACTTCCACATGGTCGAAGATCGCCATGTCGGGGGTGGAGTTCATGTCCCGGCTGAGGTAGTGGCTCAGGTCGTTGGACAAACCGTCGACCATCAGGTTTTCAATGGCGAAACCCCGGGCGTAGAAGGTCGGTCGCTGCGGGCCGACCTTGTTCGTGGAAATGCCCGGGGTGGCCTTGAGCACGTCTTCCAGGGAGCGCATGTTCTGGTCGTCCATGCGCTGGCGGGTGATGACCGTGACCGACTGCGGGGTTTCCCGCGCCGTCAGGGCCAGCTTGGTGGCGCTCTGCATCGGCCCGGTGGTGTAGGACCCGGTGTCCTCGGTCTTGCCGTCCAGGCCCTTGCCGTTGATGAAACTGGTCCCCAGTTCCAGCGAGCCGCTGGAGGCGCGGTTGAGGATGGTGATCGAATTGTCCTTGAGGTTGTAGGCCACCCCGGTGCCGTTGAGCAGCGCCGCGATGGCCCGCTCCGGGGCATAGCTGCCGGTCAGCGCGTTGCTGCGCTTGCCCTGCACATCGTCGGGGCTGTACAGCACCTGCATGTTGGCTTGGCGTCCGAACTCCTGCAGGGCCGAAGCCATGGACTGCGAGGCGATGTTGAACGAAATTTCCTGAGCCTGGACCTGGGCCATCAAGGGCAGGGTCAGGGCCAGGCCCAGGGTGCGGGAAGCCATTCTCGGCGAGAACGCCTGGCAGAGGAGGGCTTTGGCCAAAGGAGTCAGTCGATGTTGTGCGGGCATGCTCATGCGCTCTTATAGGTCCGGCAGATGTAATGATTGTTAATGCTAGTAATTCTCAGTTCTGTCTGTATGACGCACCAGTGGCCATAAACCGGAAACAATCACGCCGGTTGCAGATCGGTCATGACTTTCCCGGCCTTCATCCGCACCAGTTGGTCGGCGATATCGAAGTAGCGATCGTCGTGGCTGATGACGATGATGGTCTTGCCCAGGCGCTTGAGGTCCGGCAGCAGCTCGGTGTAGAAAATCCGCCGGAAGGCCGGGTCCTGGTCCGCCGCCCATTCGTCGAACACCAGCACCGGGCGCTCTTCCAGCCAGGCATTGACCAGGGCCAGGCGCTTGCGCTGGCCGGTGGACAGGTCGGTGGTGGTGAAGGCGCCGTCCTTGACGCTGACCTTGTGGGCGATTTCCAGGCGGTCCAGGTATTGGCTGGCGCTGTCCAGTGACTGGCCGCCGCTGCCCTGGACCAGGTCGTCGAACAGGTAGTAGTCGGCGAACACGGTGGTGAACAGTTGGCGGTAGTCGTCGCGGGTCGGGTCGGTCACGGCCTCGCCGTTCAGGCGTATTTCCCCGGCCTGGGGTTGGTACAGCCCCAGCAGCAGCTTGATCAGGGTGGTCTTGCCGCAGCCGTTCTCGCCGACGATGAAGACGATGTCGCCCTGCTTGATGTCCAGGTTGATCGGCCCCAGGTGGAACGGTTCGCTGCCTTCCACCGCGGGCGGGCTGTAGCTCACGCCGCGCAGTTCGAGGCTGTGCACCACCGGTTTCGGCGCTTCGGTATCGTCCAGCAGCAGATGGGGTTCGGGGGAAGAGAAACGCTCGGACAACTCGCTGATGCGGCCGAAGGCGATCTTCGCCTTGCCCACCACCGGCAGGTAGGACACCAGGTTTTCCAGCGGGCCTTTCATGTACAGCAGCACCAGCACGAAACCGGTGATCACGGTCGGGTCCGGGTTGGGGTTGTAGGCCTGCATGGCCAGGGCCAGGCCGATGACCACGAAGAACAGCATCGAGCCGAAGGTCTTGGCCAGGATATAGATGTTCACCGAGCGCACCTGGATCGAGGCGATGCGGTCCGCGGTTTCCTGGATGCGGTGGGTGTTCATCCGGTAGCGGCGCGGGCGGTGCATGCGCAGCTCCTTGGCGCCGGAGGCAATCGCGTTGTAGTAGCGCTGCAACTCGTCTTCCTGGTCGCGGGCCAGGTCGAAGCCGCGGATCCCCTTGCCGCCCGCCACGTACTGCACGCTGATGCCGATGACGATGGCGACCACCATCATCAGGAACATCGGCACCGACAGGTACGCCAGGTAGCCCAGGCAACCCAGGGTGACGGTGGCGGCGATGGCCAACGGGGTGAAGGCGAAGGAAAAGTCGCTGATGGTGTCGACGTCGTGGGTCAGTACCGGGATCAGGCGGTGGGAGCGGTAGCGTTCGATCTGGGTGATGGGCGCCGACAGCACTTTCTCCCCCAGGTCCTTGCGCAGCGCGGCGATGATCCGCTGGCCCACGTAGTTGGTGCCGATATCCGAGACGATCGAGCTGGTCAGGGCCAGCAGGCACAGGGCGGCGAAGGTCAGGACCACACCCTGGGTCATGCCGGTGGCCGAGTGCAGGGCGTTGTTGATAGTGGCCAGCAACAGGGTGATGGCCAGGCCGCCGAGCATGCCCAGGGCAACGGAAATCACCACAGTGGTACGAAAGGGTCTGAGCAGGGCGAGCAGTCCGTGAAAGGCTCCGCGCTTGGGGTCGGTCATAAGGGGTTCCCGGCAGTGAAGGATGGGTCGAGGCAGAAAGACCCGTACTCATTGACAGACGAACCGTTGGCGAGAGTATTTAGCGCGGCGGCGGGCGCGGATAAATTGCGCGCCGGCTGATTCGTTCTTGTTCTGGAGGTGCACGCGTAACGACGCCGTGCCTGGCCCATTCAGCGAGAGCGATTGAGATGACGAAAAAGAATCTGGTGTATGTCTGGTCCCTGAGGAACGCGGCGGCCGACAAGGCGGGGCAGCCGGTGGCCTACAAGGATCACGAACGCTACATGAAGTCGGTGCTGGAGTTCCTGGTGGAGTCGCTCGAACAGACGCCGCTGGGCGAGGCCTACAACCTGGTCGGCGTGGTGTACGACGACGACGAGCAATCGCCGCGCGACCAGCAGTTGGTCAAGGATTACGGTTTCGCCTACCAGCCCGGCCGGCAATGGCTGTACCCGGCGGACCTGCGGGTCCAGGGGCGCCTGGTCAACGACCTGTTGCTCAGCGTGCCGTCCACCTACCGCCGCCATCCGCGCGGCAGCGCCGAGCACATCGCCGGCAAGCAGGATTTCGAACGCCGCCTGCACGAGACCCTGGTGGAATTGAAGGCCGATATCGTGGTGCTCGACGGCCTGCTGGTGATCCTCGACGAGCTGGTGCGCCCGGGCGCGCCGTTCGCGCGGCGGATCATGAACATCCATCCGGGCATCACCCGCCTCGAGTCGCCTTACGAGCGTCGCGGCGCCTACGCCACCTGGAATGCCTTGTACGGTGCCCGCGGGCAGAAGGTGGTGGACTGGGCTACCCGGGAAACCGAGCCGGTCGAGCCGCTGTACAAGACCGGCGCCTCGTTCCACTACGTGGACAACGGCATCGATTCCGGCGAGGTGTTCCACGACGTGCTCAATACCGAGATCGCGCCCGAGGACACCATCCTCGAACTGCGCTGGAATAACTTCAACAACAGCCTGTTCCCGGCCTTGCACGAAGGCCTGGCATTGCTGGCCGAACAGCCGGCTGGCGCGTCCCGGGCCGAGGCCTGAGGCCCGCGGCGCTCAAGCGCGGCTATCGCGCTTGAGCGCCGTCGATCGGCCGCTTACGGGCGGCCGGTGCCAGGCTGTTCCAGTTCGCGGGCTACGCGAAAGCCGAGGAAGTCGCCGCGAACCTCGCGCTTGCGGCTGTTGCGGTTGCCCGAGCGGGAGAACACCGGAGCCTCGCCCCAGTCGTTGCCGCGAATCTGCGCGTCGAGGCACACGCCGCCCGAGTCTTCCATCCAGGCGCTGCCGTCGGTGGGCGCGCCGACATAGTCGGGGTGCCAGCAGTCGGCGACCCACTCATACACATTGCCGTGCATGTCGTACATACCGAAGGCGTTAGGCGGATAGCTGCCCACCGGGGAGCTGTAGCTGTAGCCGTCCTTGGGGCCGTAGGTGTTGGCGTGCTTGCTGATCTGGTACTGGCCTTCCTCGTCGAACGGGAAGGGGAAGGAGCCGGTGCTGCCGGCGCGCGCGGCGTACTCGCGTTCCGCTTCGCTGATCATCCGGTAGTGCTGGCCGGTCTTCTTCGACAGCCACTTCGCATAGTCCCGGACCTCGAAATAGTCGACGCAGACCGCGGGCTGGCGCGGGCCTTGTTCATAACGCGGCTTGCTGGCCTGGCACAGGCGGCCGGGGCGGTCGTCGCCGTCCTTGATCACGGTGCCGGTCTCGCGGATATAGGCGTCCAGCTCGCCGGCGGTCACATGGAAGCGGCTGATAGCGAAGGGCTTGCTGAAGGTCACGGTATGCAGCGGACCTTCATCGGGTTCTCTGCCGACCTCGCCTTCGGGGGAGCCCATGACGAAGCTGCCGGCGGGCAGCACGACCATTTCCGGGCAGTTCTTGCAGTCCTTGAACACGCTGCCCGGCTTGGGCGGTTCGACCGCCTGGGCATTGATGCTGATCAGGCAGCCGAACAGCGCGGCCAGGGAGGAACAGGCGACAGGTTTCATCGATAAATAACCTTGTGCAATGGACGAAAAAAGGAGGGTCAGGTGGCCTTGCCGGTGCGCAGGCGCTTGCCCAGCAGGTCCAGGGCGCGGTCGAGATCCGCCTCATCGTTGAGCACGCCGGGCGCCATGCGCACCACCGGTCCCGCATCGCGGTCCACCGCGTCCACCAGGATGCGGTTCTCGATCAGCCAGGCGGCGGTGGCGTCGGTGTCCAGGCCCTGGCCGCGGAAGAAGGTGAAGCCGGCGGAATGCTCCGGGCTCAGGGGCGTCACCAGCTCGATGCCCGGGAGTTCCTGCAAGCGCTGCTTGAGGTAGCTGTTGAGTTGGTGGATGCGCGACTGGATATTGGCCTTGCCCAGCCGCATGTGCAGCTCGAAGGCCTGGTCCACGGCCCAGCGATGCTCGAAGCTGTGGTAGCCGCCGGGGCTCATGGTGGTGGCGAAGTCCTGATTCTCGGAAAAGGTCGCCACCATCGGCGTCAGGTGTTCGAGCTTTTCCGAGCGCGAGCAGAAGATCCCGGTGCCCCGTGGGCCGAACATCCATTTGTGGGTGCCGGCGACGAAGAAGTCGCAATTGAGGTCGGCGAAGGTGATGTCTTCCACCCCCAGGCCGTGCACGCCGTCGACGCAGTAGAGAATGCGGTCGCGCTCGTCGCGGTTGCGGTTGTGCCGGTCCACCAGTTTGCCGATCTCGCCGATCGGCAGCTTCACGCCGCTGCCCGACTGCACCCAGGTCATGCCCAGGACGCGGGTGTTGGGACGGATATTGCGCTCGATGTTGCCCAGTACTTCGTCGGTGGACATCCGGTGGGCCGACTTGAACAGCTCGATGCCGCGCACCTGGGTGCCGTCGCGCTCGGTGCGGTACTTGAGGGCGTTACGGGTCGAGTAGTGCTCGTGCACCGTGGTCAGGATCTCTTGCTCGGGGCGCACGTGAATGCCCCCGTACATCAGCGCCAGGCCTTCGGTGGTGCTGCCGGTCAGGGCCACCTGGGCGGGCTTGATCTGCAGGTAGCGGCCGACGCTTTCGCGCACCTGGGCTTCGCGCTTCCAGGTGTACTGGGTGTCGTAGTCCATGGCCAGGGCCGGGTTGCTGTCCAGTACCGCGCGGTACTTTTCGATGGCTTCGCGCACGGGCCTGGGGTGCGAGGTGATGAGGAAGTTGGACAGGTGCACGTAGTTCGGGTCGAGGTCGAACAGCTGGCGCAACTGGGCCCACTGCGAGTTGCCGGCGACCGGCGTGGCGGCGGCCCGGGCCGGGCCGACGGCGAGGTTGCCCAGGGGCAGGGCGGCGGCCAGCAGGCCCGCGTGCTTGAGGAAGGTCCGACGATTGGTCACAGGGATTCTCGTGGTCATGGTTCAGCCGGCAATGTCAGGCTGGACGGCGGGTTTGGCAGGCTTGGCGAGTTTCTGCGCCTGTTCCCAGACGCGCAGATAGTTTTCGCCCCAGAGTTTGGCGATCTCGATGTCGGTGTAGCCGCGCTGGATCAGCTCGGCGGTGACGTTGCGGTTGTCCGCCACGTTCATCCAGCCGGTGACGCCGCCGCCCTCGTTGAAGTCAGAGCTGATGCCGACGTGATCGATGCCGATTTTCTTCACCGTGTAGTCGATGGCGTCGACATAGTCCTTGAGGCTGGCCTTGGGCTCTTCGTCGAGGATGCCGTACAGGGAGCTGGCGTATTCGCCGAAGCGCTGCTCCGGCCAGATGGTGATGACCGCGTCGCCCGGCATCAGGGCGTTTTCCAGGCCTTGCAGCGGGCCCAGGTCGAAGCGCTGGCGCAAGGCGTTGAGCTTGTCCAGGGTCGGCTGGCTGAGGGGGCGCAGGTAAGTGGAGAAGCCCACGACCTGGACCACCCCGCCGGTGGTCTTGATGATTTGCAGTTCCTTGTCGCTCAGGTTGCGCGGGATATCAACCAGCGCCCGCGGCGCGGAGTGCGAGGCCACCACCGGCGCCCGGGTCAGGGCGGCGACATCGTCCAGGGCCTTGCTGGACATCTGCGAGACGTCGATCACCACCCCCAGGTCGTTGAGCCGCTGCACGGCCTGCTTGCCGATCGGCGACAGGCCGCCGAGGGCGTCCCGCGTGTCGTTGAAGAACGGCAGTGGGCGCGAGGAGTCGGCCCAGTCGTTGTTGCCCACGTAGCTGAAGCCGAACAGGCGCATGCCGCGCGCGGCCCATTGGTCCAGCTGGTTGAGGTCGTCGCCCATGGCGTAGGCGTTGAGCAGGCTGATCACCACCGCCAGCTTGCCTTCGGAAGCGATGCGACGCAGGTCGGCGGGGGTGTAGGCGATGGCTGCCTGGTTGGGGAAGTCGCGCACCATGCCCTGGATGATCCGGTAGCGGGTTTCCCGCTGGTGGCGGGCCTCTTCGACGAAGCCGGCGGTGGGGCGGTGCGGGGCGTTGGGGCCGTTCCACATTTCCGGCCAGGCGAGAATGCTCAGGGCGGCGCCGGACATTCTGCCGCGACCGGCCTTGACCAGGTCGAACTGGCGATGGGTGTCCTTGTCCGCTTCGGTGCCTTCGGTGCCGAAATCCAGGGGCACGGTGATGTGGCTGTCGAAGGAGATGATGCGTTCCTGGAGATCGTTGGCGTGCTTGACGATGTCGTTGGGGTAAGACACCCGGTCTTTCCAGTAGTAGTGCCAGGCGGCGCCGGCACCGACACCGAGAGCCGCGACCGCCAGGACCAGCAGGCTCAGATAGAGGGTTTTCTTACCAGATATTTTGATCATTGCTATCCCAGTCGCAGGCGGGCTGATGACGGGGCCGGGCCGGGAGGCGCAGGGCATTCCGGTCTGACCTTTTTGTGTACATCTATCCGCGATAGACGAGCGGGTCGGCGGCAAATTTAGCGGCCCGGGAGCGTCTGGCCGGTAAATTTCCTTGCAAATCCAACGTTCTAGCTAGATGCGTGGCGCGCCACTGGATAAAGGTAGAGCGATGAGGTTTTCGAGAAGAGGATTTTTGACCGGTCTGGCGGTGACGGGAGCGGCTATTCCTGTGGCGCTCTACACCCAGAAGGCATTGCAGCGCCAGGATGTTCGCCGTCAGGAAGAGCTGGAAGTCACCCCGGGGGAAGCCAAGCTGGAAGTGGCCCTGGACCCGGGCGTACGCCTGGCCGATCACCTGCGGGGCATCTGGGACATCGAGTTCCTGGGGGCCGGGGCACCGCTGCCGCGGCGCGGCTGCGAGCTGCTGCTCGACGCCGGCCCGACCGGGCGTGGCCTGCGCGGCTGTCTCGGGCGCCCGCAAAGCCTGCGCGGCGACGGCCCGGTGGAGTTTCTGGTGCAGGGCGACCTGGCCCAGGCGAACGCCGCGAAGGTGCGCTGGCGGCTGTTTGCCGGCGGCCGGCTCGACGGCGCGCCGAGCCACGAGTGCCAGGTGGTGCTCGACGAGGTCTGGGCGAACTGGGGCAATGCCGGCAGTGGCACCCTCAGCGGCAGCCTGCAGCCGTTGCAAGTCTCGCCGCTGGCGCCGGTGTCCGCCGTGGCGTTCGTGGCGCGCAAGCGGGCTTTTCCCGCGGCCCGCGAGCAGACCGGGCTGAGCCCTGAATTGCTGGCCTGGCTGGTGTCCCCGCAGCACCGGCTGTTCCACCAGCTCTGGCACGCCTCCCGGGATCGCTGGCACTCCTTGCCCAAGGACAAACGCAACAGTTTGCGCGGGCTCGGCTGGCAGCCGGGGCCGCTCAAGCACGAGCGCGATGCCCGTGGGCGGCGCAAGCATCGCAACGCCTCGGGCATCGATTTTTTCTTCATGCACCGGCACATGCTGCTGCATGCCCGTTCGTTGCAGCCGGACCTGGCGTCGTGGCAGCAGATTCCCTTGCCGTCCCCGCGCCTCGAGCAGGACCGCCAGGCCTTTATCCGCTACTACGAAAACCACGACGGCTGCTCGGTGCCGCCGGCCTGGGTGGCCGACGACGATGAAGAGTTCACCCAGTGGTTGCATGGCTTGAAAAGCGACGCGGCCTTCTATGGCAACTTCCAGGTCTGGGAGTCGCAGTACCGGGACCCCGAATACCTCAGCCGCCTGACCCTCGGGCAGTTCGGTTCGGAGGTCGAGCTGGGCCTGCACGACTGGCTGCACATGCGCTGGGCCGACGTGTCCCGGGACCCGGCCAACGGCATGCCGGTCATGGAGGCGCGGGTGTCCTCGGATTTCGCCGGGCGCTGGTACCTGGCGCAGAACGACTTTCTCGGCGACCCGTTCTCGTCCCATGTGCATCCGATGTTCTGGAAGTTCCACGGCTGGATCGACGACCGCATCGACGACTGGTTTCGCGCCCACGAGCGTTATCACCCCGGCGAGGTCTTGCGGCGCGAGGTCAACGGCGTGCCCTGGTTCGCGCCCGGGCGTTGGGTGGAGGTCGACGATCCGTGGCTGGGGGCTTCGACCCACGGTTGCGGGCCGCTGGGCAACGCCCCCGGCGAGATGTCGCTGGAGATGGATCAGGAGGTCATGAAGCTGGCCTTGCGCATCGCCCTGAGCCGCGACGAGGAGGTGCCGGAGCTGCTCAAGCGGGCGCCGCGGCGTCCGTGGTACGCCCAGCACCTGAAACTCTGAGGCTTGCGATGCGGGCGCGGGGCTTGTCGAAGCGCCCGCGCCGCGTGGTCCGGGGTATGCCCTAGAGGGTCTTCCAACCGCCGCCCAGGGCTTTGTACAGGGCAATGCTCGATTGCACCCTGGACAGCCGCAACTGCACGTTCTGGTCCTGGGCGGCGTACAGCGTGCGCTGGGTTTCCAGTACCGTCAGCAGGTCTTCGGCCCCGGCCTGGTAGCGGCTCTGGGCGATCTCGAACGCCCGCTGCGCCTGGTTCAGTTCTTCGCCTTGCCATTGTCGCTGCTGGTCCAGGCCGCGAATGCTGTTGAGGGCCTTTTCCACATCGGCGAAGCCATTGACGATCGCGCCGCGGTAGCTTTCCAGCAGTTCCTCCTGGCGGGCCGTGGCGCGGTCGCGCTCGGCGCTCAGGCGGCCGTTGTTGAAGATCGGCGCCACCAGGCCGCTGGTGAGGTTGTAGAAGGGGCTGCGCAGTATGTCGTCGAACTTGGCGGCGCCCGAGCTCAGGTTGGCGGTCAGGGTCACGGTGGGCAGCATCGCCGCCCGGGCCACGCGGACATCGGCCTGGGCCGCCGCCAATCGGGCTTCGGCGCTGGCGATATCGGGACGGCGGGCCAGCAGGTCGCTGGGCACTCCGGCGTCGATGCTCGGCCAGTTCAACCGGGCGAAGGGCTGGTCGCCCAGGGCCAGGCTCTGCACCGGCCGGCCGAGGAGGGCGGCAAGGGTGATCAGGGCTTCTTCGGCTTGCTGGCGAACCAGCGGCACCTGGCGTTGCTGGGCCGCCACCAGGCTTTTCTGCTGGGCCAGTTCCAGGGCAGTGGCCGAGCCCGAGTCGTAGCGGGTCTGCACCAATTGCAGCACATTGCGGGCATTGGCCAGGTTGAGCTCGGCAATCCGGCTTTGCTCCCTGAGCGACAACACCTGGGCGTAACTGTTGGCCACGCCGCTGAGCAGGGTCAGCTCCACGGTGGCCTGGTCGAATTCGCTGGCCTGGACGCCCAGCAGGGCGCTGTCCCGGGCGGCGCGCCGGCCGCCCCAGAAATCGACTTCGTAGGTGGCGCTCAGGCCGACGTCGAAAGAGTCCACGGTCTTGTTGCTGCTGTCGGCATCCAGCTGGCTGTAGCCGCTGCCGCGCAGGAGTGTCTGGCGGTTGGCGTTGAAGGTGCCGGTGACGGCGGGCAGCAGCGGCGCGCCGGCGATGACGGCGCTGGCCTGGGCCTGGCGGACCCGGGCCATGGCTGCCGCCAGGTCGTGGCTGCCGGCGCGGGCTTCGGCGATCAGGCGGTCGAGTTCCGGGCTGCCGAATTGCAGCCACCAGCGCGGGTCTTGCTGGCGCTGGGCCAGGCGCTCGGCGGAATGCCAGGCCGCCGGGGCTTGCAGGCCGCTGTCCGGGCGCGGCGCCGGGCTGCTGCAGGCGGCCAGTATCAGGCTGGCGGCGATAAGGGTCAGGTGCGCTTTCATAGGTCGATCATTCACTGGTAAGGGCCGTGACCGGGTCGAGTAGGGCGGCTTTGCGGGCCGGCATGAAGCCGAAGATGACGCCGGTGACCAGGGCGCAGGCGAAGGCGCCGAGGATCGCCGCCAGGGAGAAGGCCACGGCCACTTTGCTGAGCATCAGCACGCCGCCGATGATCAGCGCCAGGGCGATGCCGGTCAGGCCGCCGACCACCGAGAGCATCACCGCCTCGGTGAGGAACTGGCGCAGGATGTCGCGCTGGCGGGCGCCGGTGGCCATGCGGATGCCGATCTCGCGGGTGCGTTCGCGCACGGTCATGAGCATGATGTTCATCACCCCGATGCCGCCCACCAGCAGCGAGATCGCGGCGATGGCGCCGAGCATCAGCGACAGGGTGTTCTGGGTGCGGGCCTCGGCCTGGATCATCGCCGCGTTGTTGGTCAGTTCGAAGTCGCGCTTGCCGCCGTGCATGCGCAGCATCAGTTCGTCGATCTCGCGTTCGGTCTGCTTGACCCGGCTGGCATCGGCGGCGGCAATCGCCACGTACTGCGGGTTGTGGTCGCCGAACAGGCGGATGCTGGCGGCGGAGTAGGGCACGGCGATGCGGTCGTCGCTGTCGCTGTCGCCGGAACTGGCGCCTTTCTCCGAAAGCACGCCGACCACCTGGAACGGCACGTTCTCGATCAGGATGTACTGGCCAATGGGGTTGGCCACGTCCTTGAGGAGTTTTTCCCGGACCTTGTGGCCGATCACCGCCACCGCGGCCGCCGAGCGTTCGTCGGCTTCGCTGAAATAGCTGCCCTGGGCCACGGGCCAGTTGAAGATTGCCGGGAAGTTGGTGTCGTTGCCGCCCACATAGCTCATGTAGTCGGCGTTGCCGAAGCGCACCCCGGCCTCCGCGCCGTTGACCGGCATGATGCGTTTCACCTGGGGCAGGTTGGCCAGGGCCGCGACGTCGTCGAGGGTGACGATGCCCTCGGGCGTGCGCGGGTTGGGCGAGTAGCCGCTCAGGTAAATGATGTTCGAGCCGAAGGCGCCCATCTGCGCCATGACCTGGCGCTTGCTGCCTTCGCCCACCGCCAGCATGACCACCACCGAGGCGACGCCGATGACGATCCCCAGCAGGGTCAGGGCGGTGCGGAAGCGGTTGATCCACATCACCCGCCAGGCCGCTTGCACGGCGTCCACCAGTTCGCCTTTCCAGGCGCCGTTGTGTTCGCTGCCCTCGGCCAGGCGCTGGCGCAGGTCCACCGCTTGCAGGGCGCCGCTGTTGGCGCTGGCCTGGACTTCGGGGTGTTCGTCGGCGGTGTCGCTGATGATCTCGCCGTCGCGGATTTCGATGATGCGCTTGGCCCGGGCCGCGACTTCGCGGTCGTGGGTGATGAGGATCACCACGTGGCCCTGGCTGGCCAGTTCGTCGAGCAGGGTCATGACCTCGGCGCCGCTGTGGCTGTCGAGGGCGCCGGTGGGTTCGTCGGCGAGGATGATGTGCCCGCCGTTCATCAGCGCGCGGGCGATCGATACCCGTTGCTGCTGGCCGCCGGACAATTGGTGCGGGCGGTTGCCGGTGCGGCTGGCCAGGCCCAGGCGGTCGAGCAGGGCGGCGGCGCGGGCGTGGCGCTCGGCCGCCGGGGTGCCGGCGTAGATCGCCGGCATCTCGACGTTTTCCTGGGCCGAGCCCGAGGGAATCAGGTGGTAGCCCTGGAACACGAAGCCGAAGGCTTCGCGGCGCAGCCAGGCCAGTTCGTCGCTGTCGAGCTGGGCGACGTTTTCCCCGGCGAACAGGTAGTCGCCCGAGGTCGGGCGGTCGAGGCAGCCGAGGATGTTCATCAGCGTCGACTTGCCGGAGCCGGAGGCGCCGACGATGGCGACGAATTCGCCGGCGTGGATCGACAGGTCGATACCCCGCAACACATCCACTTGCGGGGTGTCGCCGCCGCCGTAGGATTTGCGGATGCCCTTGAGATCGATCAGCGGAGTCTGCATTCAGCCCCCGCTGCTTTCGGTCGGGCCGATCAGCAGGTGCTCGCCTTCGGCGAGGCCCTCCAGGACCTGGATGCGCAGGCGGTCGCTGATGCCGACCCGGACCTTGCGCTCCTCGATCGAGCCGTTCTTGGCCACCACCCGCGCCAGTTGCACGCCTTCGTCGGTGCTGCCCTGCAGCGCGGCAATCGGCGCGGTGAGGGTGTCTTGCGCGCGTTCTGAGACAAAAAATACCTGGGTGGTCATCTCGGCCATCAGCGCGTTGTCGGCGTTATCCACATCCAGCAGCACGGTGTAGAGCACCACCCGGCCGCTGCCGCTCTTGCTCGAACTGTTGGGGCTGCCGCTGCCCTGGCTGGTTTCGTTGAGCGGCTTGGGCGGGATCGGCAGGATCTGCCGCACGGTGCTGGTCCAGCGCCGGTTGCCGCCGCTCAGGGTGGTGAAGTAGGCGCTCATGCCCGGCTTGACGTGGCCGATGTCGGCTTCGGACACCTCGGCCCAGACGGTCATCGGCGACAGCCGGGCGATACGCAGGATCAGCGGCGTCTGCTGCTGGGCGTTGAGGGTCTGGCCTTCGCGGGCGTCCACCGCGACCACGGTGCCGGACATCGGCGCATAGATGCGCGTATAGCCCAGTTCCGCCTGGTCGCTGCGCAGGCTGGCCTGGGCCTGGCGGATCTGCGCCTGGAACATGTCGATCCGCGCCTGGGTGGCCTTGAGTTCGGCGCGTGCGGTCTGCACGTCTTCGTCGCGGGTCGCGCCGCCGGCGGCGAGGTTCTGCTGGCGCTGGTACTTCTGCCGGGCCAGTTCGTTCTGGGCCCGCTGCTCCTGCAACTGGGCCTGCAGGTTCTCGATGGCGAAACGGCTGGCGTCGAGCTTGGCCTGCTGGGTGGCGGGGTCGATTTCCACCAGCAGCTGGCCTTCCTTGACCGCATCGCCGGATTCGACGTGGATCTTGCGGATCTGCCCGGAGGCCTGGGCGCCGACGTCGACATAACGCCGCGGTTGCAGGGTGCCCAGGGCGGTCACGTTGCTTTCGATGGTGCCGCGGCTGACCTGCACGGTGGCGAACTGGTCGCGCCCTGGCGGCAGGATCTGCCAGGCGGCGATGGCAACGACAGGAATCAGACACAGGGTGACAAGCAGGGCGCGTCGGGAATGACGGGGACGTTTCATGCAGGGTTCCGGCCAATGGAAATCGACCCGTCGTCCGGCCGCCCCGGGAGGCGTGGCATGGCTGGAGGCTGTCGGCAGAGCGACAGATACGGGGAGCTGTCAGGTAGACGAGAGGCGTCGGGGGGAATTTAAGCCGGGACACATGGCGTTACAGCTGCGGCGGAAGGTATAGCCGACGAAAATAAACCCGGCGAATCGACACGGCACTTTAAATCTATATGAGAATTACTATAAATTACGCCACTTCTAAACTGCCATCATCGAAGCGCCAGCCCCAGGCTCGGTCGTCGGTCGTGCTCAAGGACAAAAGCCGCGTGTCGCGGTCGGGAGTCATGTTGGAAAACTACTATCGCGAGCTGGTGT
The DNA here is from genome assembly GCF_001921865.1 of Pseudomonas chlororaphis. GTDB lineage: Bacteria > Pseudomonadota > Gammaproteobacteria > Pseudomonadales > Pseudomonadaceae > Aquipseudomonas > Aquipseudomonas chlororaphis_D. The sequence goes on along the minus strand of NZ_MSCT01000018.1, from coordinate 167,696 downwards.
GTTTCCTCAACGCCAAGCTGGGCAACCTGCAGGTCGCCGAAGATGTGGTGCATGACGCTTATGTGCGGGTGCTGGAACGTTCCAGCGACACGCCGATCGAGCAGCCGCGGGCCTTCCTTTATCGCACGGCGCTGAACCTGGTGATCGACGGCCATCGGCGCAACGCCCTGCGCCAGGTCGAATCCCTGGAGGTGCTCGACAACGAAGAGCGCTTCTTCAGCCCCTCGCCACATACGTGCATCGACCACGGCCAGCGCCTGGACATGCTGCAACGGGCGCTGGCCGAGCTGCCGACGCTGTGCCGGGAAAGTTTCCTCCTGCGCAAGCTCGAAGGCCTGTCCCACCCGGAGATCGCCGAGCGCCTGGGGATTTCCCGCAGCCTGGTGGAGAAGCACATCGTCAACGCGATGAAACATTGCCGGGTGCGCGTGCGGCAGTGGGACGCCCATTGATCCTTCTTTGTTAAATTTCTTTTCATTGTCCTCGTTCCTACTCAACAGACGACCTGCTGCCTTGTCATGGGCCGGTCAGGTCACCGTCGATTTCTCCCCGCGTTGAGGGGCTCTTATCCAGAGGACACTGGAAATGACACAGGCAATTGCATCGACCATCGTTCACGACCTGATCGGTATCGGTTTCGGCCCCTCGAACCTGGCGCTGGCTATCGCGCTGGAAGAGCGTGGCCAGAGCCAGGGTCCGCTGGACGTGCTGTTTCTCGACAAGCAGGCCGACTACCGCTGGCACGGCAATACGCTGGTGGCCCAGAGCGACCTGCAGATTTCCTTCCTCAAGGACTTGGTCACCCTGCGCAACCCGACCAGCCCGTATTCCTTCGTCAACTACCTCAAGCACCACGGCCGCCTGGTGGACTTCATCAACCTGGGCACCTTCTATCCGTGCCGCATGGAGTTCAACGATTACCTGCGCTGGGTCGCCGGGCACTTCCAGGAGCAGAGCCGCTACGGCGAAGAAGTGCTGGGCATCGAGCCGGTGCTGCACAACCAGCAGGTCGAGGCGCTGCGGGTGATTTCCCGCGACAGCCAGGGCCAGGAGTTCGTGCGTACCAGCCGTTCGGTGGTGGTCAGCCCCGGCGGCACGCCGCTGATCCCGGAGACCTTCAAGGCGCTCAAGGACGACGGCCGGGTGTTCCATCACGCCCAGTACCTGGAGCGCATGGCCAGCCAGCCGTGCAGCGGCGGCAAGCCGATGAACGTGGCGATTGTCGGCGGCGGGCAGAGCGCCGCGGAAGCCTTCATCGACCTCAACGACAGCTTCCCTTCGGTGCAGGTGGACATGCTGGTCCGCGGCTCGGCCCTGAAGCCGGCCGACGACAGCCCGTTCGTCAACGAAGTGTTCTCGCCGGCCTTCACCGACCTGGTGTTCCAGCAGCCGAGCGGCGAGCGTGAGCGCCTGGTCCACGAATACCAGAACACCAACTATTCGGTGGTGGACGTCGACCTGATCGAGCGCATCTACGGCATTCTCTACCGGCAGAAAGTCTCCGGCGTCGCGCGCCATGTGTTCCGTACCCTGACCACGGTGGAGAAAGCCACCGCCACCGCCCAGGGCATCGAGCTGGTGCTGCGCAACACCTCCACCGGCGAGTTGAGCACCCGCCACTACGACGCGGTGATCCTCGCCACCGGCTACGAGCGCCAGACCCACCGCGCGCTGCTGGCGCCGCTGGAAGCTTACCTGGGCGACTTCGAGGTCGATCGCAACTACCGGATCATCACCGACGAGCGCTGCAAGGCCGGCATCTACACCCAGGGCTTTAGCCAGGCCAGCCACGGCCTGAGCGACACCCTGCTGTCGGTGCTGCCGATCCGCGCCGAGGAGATCGCCGCTTCGCTGTACGAACACGACAAAGGCCGCCACAGCCGTTCGGTGCGCGACCTGCTGCTGGCCACCGCCAGCTGATCGAGCGACCCACCCTGCGTCGGTGGGTCCGTGTAATCCTGTAGGAGCGAGCTTGCTCGCGAAAAAATGGCAGGGCTGGCATTCGTTGTCGGCTGATCGGACGCCTCGCGAGCAAGCTCGCTCCTACAGAAAAAACGGGCAGGCCAACCCCCGTATTTCCTACCTTTTGGCCTCGTCCGCAGGCCCCTTCCTGAACCTTCGCTGAAGAAGGTTTCGATTCCCCCGCCGGCGCTTTGCCGCCGATTTACTCTGCAAAAACCGCGGCGTAAGCTGCGCGCGTTTTCCATCACATGGAGACCCTCAGTGGGTACTTGTTCGAGTGACAGTAGTCGGCCGGTTGCGATGACCGGCGCCTTCCCGGCCAGATAACGCGCCCGCTTCTTGTGCCGTTGTCTCGCCTCGACAGCGAGCGGCGGCTTCCCGACCGCGGCCTTCACGGCCCGTTCCCGATGTCCCTCTCATCGACACTGCAACAGCGGGTGATGCCTGGCTTCGTGCCGCGTCGCCACGCTACGGCCGCGCCTGCGCGGCCGACGGACCAGGGCCGATTGCGAGTCTTGCGGCGCCGACCGTTAGGGGATATCGATGAACCTCACCCTGCTCAAAGAGTTTTTTGCCGGCTTCCTGCGGACCCGGCACTTCGCCCGGCACTTTCGCCGCCTGGCCCTGCTGGAAAGCTTCAGCGACGCCAGCGTCAGCCGCGACGTGCCGCCCAGCCTGGCGCACACCCTGGTGGCGGCGGCCAACAGCGACGCCGCCGGCCTGCTCGAAGGCCTTGGCAGCCACACCGACGGCCTGAGCGACGCCGAGGCCCAGGCCCTGCGCGAGCGGCACGGCCTCAACGAAGTCGAGCACGAACAGCCGCTGCCGTGGTGGACGCACCTGTGGCATTGCTACAAGAACCCCTTCAATTTGCTGCTCAGCCTGCTGGCGCTGATCTCCTGGCTGACCGAAGACCTGAAGGCGGCCACGGTGATCCTGTCCATGGTGGTGCTCTCGACCCTGCTGCGCTTCTGGCAGGAGGCCAAGTCGAACAAGGCCGCCGACGCGCTCAAGGCGATGGTCAGCAACACCGCCACCGTGCTGCGGCGCGACGTCGCCGACAGCGCGCCGTCGGTGTTCGCCCGGTTGCAGGGCGAGGCCGTGGCGAGCCCGGGCTTGCAGCGCCTGGAGCTGCCGATCCGGCAACTGGTGCCGGGCGACCTGATCCAGCTGTCGGCCGGCGACATGATCCCCGCCGACTGCCGGGTGCTCAGCGCCAAGGACCTGTTCGTCAGCCAGGCGGCGATGACCGGCGAATCGATGCCGGTGGAAAAATTCCCGCGCCAGCAGGACGCCGACACCCTCAATCCGCTGGAGCTGGACAACATCCTGTTCATGGGCACCAACGTGGTCTCCGGCGCGGCCACCGCGCTGGTCCTGACCACCGGCAACTCCACCTATTTCGGCGCCCTGGCCCAGAGGGTCGGGGCCACCGACCGCGCGCCGACCTCGTTCCAGAACGGCGTGAACAAGGTCAGCTGGCTGCTGATCCGCTTCATGTTCGTCATGGCGCCGCTGGTGCTGTTCATCAACGGTTTCACCAAGGGCGACTGGATGGAGGCGCTGCTATTCGCGCTGTCCATCGCCGTGGGCCTGACCCCGGAAATGCTGCCGATGATCGTCACCTCGACCCTGGCCAAGGGCGCGGTGTTCCTGTCGCGCAAGAAAGTCATCGTCAAGCGCCTGGACGCGATCCAGAACTTCGGCGCCATGGACGTCCTGTGCACCGACAAGACCGGCACCCTGACCCAGGACAAGATCTTCCTCGCCCGGCATGTGGATGTCTGGGGGGAGGAGTCCGACGACGTGCTGGAAATGGCCTACCTGAACAGCTACTACCAGACCGGCCTGAAGAACCTGCTGGACGTGGCGGTGCTGGAGCACGTCGAAGTACACCGCGAACTGAAGGTCGGCACCGCGTTCCAGAAGGTCGACGAGATTCCTTTCGACTTCAACCGGCGGCGCATGTCGGTGGTGGTGGCCGAGAAACAGCGCCCGCACCTGTTGATCTGCAAGGGCGCGGTGGAAGAGGTGCTGGCGGTGTGCACCCGGGTACGCCACGGCGACGCCGAAGAGGCGCTGAGCGACGAGCTGCTGGCGCGGATCCGCCAGGTCACCGCGGCGTTCAACGGCGAAGGCCTGCGGGTGGTGGCCGTGGCCGCGCGGCCGATGCTGCGCGGCGGCGACAGCTACAGCCTGGCCGACGAACGGGAGCTGACCCTGATCGGCTACGTGGCCTTCCTCGACCCACCCAAGGACAGCACCGCGCCGGCCTTGCAGGCCCTGGCCGCCCATGGCGTGGCGGTGAAGGTGCTGACCGGCGACAACGAGCTGGTCACCGCGAAGATCTGCCGCGAAGTCGGCCTGGAACAGCAGGGCCTGCTGCTGGGCAACGACATCGAGCGCATGAGCGACACGCAACTGGCCCGGGCCGTGGAGACCGCCAACGTCTTCGCCCGGCTCACCCCCGCACACAAGGAACGCATCGTCCGCCTGCTCAAGGGCAACGGCCACGTGGTCGGGTTCATGGGCGACGGCATCAACGACGCCCCGGCCCTGCGCACCGCGGACATCGGCATCTCGGTGGACAGTGCGGTGGATATCGCCAAGGAAGCGGCGGACATCATCCTCCTGGAAAAAAGCCTGATGGTGCTCGAGGAGGGCGTGCTGGAGGGACGGCGGACCTTCGCCAACATGCTCAAGTACATCAAGATGACCGCCAGCTCGAACTTCGGCAATGTGTTCTCGGTGCTGGTGGCCAGCGCCTTCATTCCGTTCCTGCCGATGCTGCCGATGCACCTGCTGGTGCAGAACCTGCTGTACGACATTTCCCAGATCGCCATCCCGTTCGACAACGTCGACGATGAGATGCTGGCCCGGCCGCAGCGCTGGCAGCCGGGGGACGTGGGGCGCTTCATGCTGTTCTTCGGGCCGATCAGCTCGATCTTCGACATCGGCACCTTCGCCCTGATGTGGTACGTGTTCGACGCCAATACCCCGGACCACCAGACCCTGTTCCAGTCCGGCTGGTTCGTGGTCGGGCTGCTGACCCAGACCCTGATCGTGCACATGATCCGCACGCCGAAGATCCCGTTCCTGCAAAGCCGCGCGGCCACGCCGCTGCTGGTGATGACCGGGCTGATCATGGCCATCGGCATCTTCCTGCCCATGGGCCCGCTGGCGCACTACTTCAAGCTGCAGGCGCTGCCGTCGCTGTACTTCGTGTTCCTGCCGGCGATCCTCGTGGCGTACATGGCGCTGACCCAGGCGGTGAAAGGTTTCTATATCCGGCGCTTTGGATGGCAATAAAGCAGCTATAAGCTTCAAGCGGCGAGCCGCAAGCTGCGAGTTTGAGGCGATCGGCTTGTAGCTTGCCGCTAATAGCTTGCCGCTGCCTTCAAGAGGAACCTTCCCCATCATGCAAGCACTCGACAACATCAACCTGACCTCCCTGGTGGACACCCTGGTCAGCCTCAGCGCGGCCTTTATCCTCGGCGGCCTGATCGGCTTCGAGCGCCAGTACCGGCAACGCACCGCGGGCCTGCGCACCAACGTGCTGGTGGCGGTGGGCGCGGCGATCTTCGTCGACATGGCCAACCGCCTCGGTGGCGCCGAAGGCGCGGTGCGGGTGGTCGCCTACGTGGTGTCCGGCATCGGTTTCCTCGGCGCCGGGGTGATCATGCGCGAGGAGGGCAATGTGCGCGGCCTGAACACCGCGGCCACCCTCTGGGCCTCGGCGGCGGTGGGCGCCTGCGCCGGCGCCGACCTGATCCTCGAAGCCCTGCTCGGCACGCTGTTCGTGCTGGCGGCCAATACCCTGCTGCGGCCGATCGTCAACAACATCAACCGCCAGCCGCTGGACGTGATCTCCGCCGAGGTCACGAACATCGTCTATGTGATTGCCCATCGCTCGAAGCAGAAAGCCGTGTTCGCCCTGCTCGAAGCGGAGCTCGAGCGCTGCAACTACCCGGCCAGCGATATCGACGTCCACGCCTTCGGCAACGACGACGTGGAAATCGAAGCCACCCTGGCCACCACGTCGGTGGACGGCGACGAGCTCGACGCCCTGGTGGTGCGCCTGTCCGCCTCGGCGCTGGTGGAGCAAGCGTTCTGGAGCCCCAGCACCACCGAATGATCCGCGCGCCGGCCTGGCCGCTATGTGCGAGGTGTCTTTCTGAGAATCGGCTTAGGACCGCATTAGGTTTTTCCCAGAGAAAATTGCCTATTTGCACTGTCGGTTTGGGAATAATCCTAAAGAGTGGGCCAAGGGTCATCGGATAGTCTGTTGGGCTTCTGGTGTCCACCGATGGCTGTCGTGCCCATGCCCAACAAGTATCTGAGAATCCTGATCGCCGATGCGTCGCCGGATCAGTGCGATCGTATCGAGCGATTGCTGAATAGCCTGGGGTATGTGCGCATTGCGTCGGTGTCGTCGTTTCGCGAGCTGGTCAACCTGACTCACTATTCCTGCGAACCCTTCGAGAATTTCGACCTGTTGCTGCTCTGCGGCGAACTGGCGTTCGCGGCCGGGGTGGACGCCGGCGTGTTCTGTCTGGACAACCCGCAGATTCGCCACGCGATGATCTACGGCGGTCATTGCGAGCATGCGTTGCCGGCGCTGCTGGGCATCGAGACGCAGCAGCAGGTGCTCTGGGTGCGCAAGGCGACGCCGCAGCGCCTCCAGCGCTTCATGTCGCATATCGACCCGCCGGAACCCAGCGGTTAGGGCCGTGCCCTGCGTTGACGCCCCGTCGGGCGAGCGTGTGGCGGCGACTGGCGGCCCGGTAGTTTCAGAAAAACCTTAAAGAAAACCCCTGGTCGCTGTCCTAGCCTTCATCCATAGGCTTGGAGCCTGCCACCCCTGACTTATTTTTTCATGGTCGAAAAAAATGCTGAATAAAACGTTACGAATCCTGATTGCCGATGAGCAGCACTTTCATCGAATGAAGATCGAGCGGGTGTTGAATCAGCTGGGTTACTACCGGATCGCGCCGATGTACCAGCTCGTCGAGGTGTTGAGCGTCGTGGAATATGGCAGCGAGCCGCTGGACCTGGTGATCGTCAACGCCGCGTTCGGGCGCCAGGCCCAACTCGACATGCTGGATTTCTGCCTGGACAACCCGCAGGTCCGCCATGGGCTGATCTATGGCGTGGAGCCGCGCTGCCTGCCGTCGATTCCAGTGGGCCGCCAGCGCAAGCTGTACTTCAGCAGCCAGCCGTTGCCGGACTACGACACCCTCAGCAGTCTGATGCGGGCGGTCGATACCCACCGTCGGAGCAATGCCCCGGCGGCCGGCAGGCTGCTCAGCAGCTCCAACGAGGGCCAGATCGTCCCCGACGGCCTGCTGTTGAACGCCGTATTGCGCTGAGGCCTCAGTCCCACGCCGGCGCAATGCCGGCAGGGCTGGTCAGGCGATAACCGCGCTCCAGGCCGGCGATGCGCTGCATGTCCGCCGCTGTCAGGGTCAGGGCACAGGCCTTGAGGTTGCTTTCCAGGTTCGCGCGCCGGGTCGAGGAGGGAATCACTGCATAACCCGATTGCATGGCCCAGGCCAGGGTCACCTGAGCCGGCGTCGCCCGATGCTGCGCGGCGATCTGCTGGATGACCGGGTCCGCGAGCACTTCGCCGTAGGCCAGCGTCATGTAGGACGTGATGTGAATCCCCTGGCTCCGTGCAAACTCCACCACCTTGCGGTTCTGCAGATACGGATGCAGTTCGATCTGGTTGCTGGCGATCTGCCCGGCGCCGACCGCGGCGATGGCTTGGCGCATCAGGTCGACGGTGAAGTTGGAAATGCCGATCTGCCGGGTCAGCCCCAATTGCCTGGCCTCCAGCAGCGCGCCCATGAATTCCTCGACCGGCACCTGGTTTTCCGGGGACGGCCAGTGGATCAGGGTCAGGTCCAGGTAATCGGTGCGCAGCTTGCGCAGGCTGTCCTTGAGGCTGGGGATCAACTTGTCCCGGGCGAAGTTGGCGACCCAGATCTTGCTGGTGATGAACAGTTCGTCGCGGGGGATGCCGCTGTTGGCGATGGCCTGGCCGACATCGGCCTCGTTGTCGTAGATCTGGGCGGTGTCGATGGCCCGGTAGCCCAGTTCGAGCGCGGTGCTGACCGAATCGATGACGACCTGGCCTTGCAGGCGGAACGTGCCGAGGCCGAAAGCGGGTACAGACATGAAGGAACTCCTGGTGGCAGGGGAAAGGCCACGAGTATCCCGGCCCGCACCGCTCAGAAAAACCGCCGGCGGGGCAAAGGAATCTTTACCGCGAATCACGAATATTCCCGCCGACCCGGGTCACCCCGTCCCTGCAGGAGCGAGCATGCTCGCGAAAAATACGGCGGCTTGCGCTTGCCAGCGGCTGGAAAACCCTTTGCAAGCCAATCGAGCGCCGACCGGCTGCTCCGGCAGGACGCAGCAGCTTCAGCCGCGGGGTTCGAGAATCATGCAGGTGGTAGTACCTGTGGCATACAGGCGGCCGTCGACGTCGTAGATCCGCCCTTCGGCCAGGGCGGTGGAGCGGCCCAGGTGAACGATCTTGCCCTCGGCGCGAACCGGCCCGGTACTGCCGGTCAGGGCGCGCACGTAGCTGATGCGCAGGTCCAGGGTGGTGTAGCCCTGGCCTTTTTTCAGCTGGGTATGGATCGCGCAGCCCATGCACGAGTCCAGCAGGGTCGCGGCATAACCGCCGTGGACCGTGCCCAGCGGGTTGTAATGCCGGGCGTCCGGGGTGCCCTGGAACAGGAAGAGCCCAGAGGACCATTCGATGGGGATGAAATCCATCAGGGTGCCGATGGGCGCCGTGGGCAAGTCGCCGTTGCCGATGCCGTCGAAGAACTCGGCGGGCGAGAAGGTGCTGACTTCGGCCATGGACAGGCTGCCGGGGCCGGCGAGGCGGGCGCGCATCGCCTGTTCCTGGGCCAGCCACTGGGCCAGGGTGGCATCGCGTGATGGGCTTTGCATGGGCGTTTCCTCGTTGAGCGGGAGAAGGGTGTGAAAATATTATGCTCGAAATATTTTTTCGGCCAGTGCCAAAACCGCCACACCTCGGAGTATTCGCGCGCCGCCGTCAGGTCATGTCGCTGCGGCTGAACTCCTCGCCGAGAAAGTCGATCAGGGTCCGCACCGACGGCAACAGGCCGCGACGCGAAGGGAAGATCGCATGCACGATCCCGCACTTGGGCGTCCAGCCCGGCACCAGTTGCACCAGGCGTCCGGCGGCCATGTCTTCGCGGACCACCACGCTGGGCAGGTGGGCGATGCCGATCCCCGCCAGCACCGCATGGCGCAGGGCGATCAGGTCGTCGGTGACCATCCGCGGCTTGTGGCGGATCTGCGCCAGGGCCTCGTCCGGGCCGAACAGTTCCCACTGGTATTCGCGCTGCGCCGCGCCCCAGTGCAGACTCGGCAGGCCGCTGAGGTCGGCGGGCGAGGCCGGGCTCGACAGGCGCGCGAGAAAGTCCGGATGGCCCACCAGGCACTGGGTGCTGTTGCCCAGCACCTTCATCACCAGGTCGCTGCTTTCCAGCGGCGGGAAGCGCACCCGCAGGGCGATGTCGAACCCTTCGTGGATCAGGTCGACCCGGCGGTTGGTGCTTTCGATGAACAGCTCCACCAGCGGGTACTTGAGCATGTAACGGGTCAGCATCGGCCCGACCCAGGAGTTGAGCAGCGCGGTCGGGCAACTGAGGCGCACCAAACCTTGGGGCTCGGAGCGGTTGCGTTCGATGACTTCCGCAGCGCTTTCCGCTTCCACGCGCATGGCCAGGCAACGCTGGTAGTACTCCTGACCGATTTCGGTGAGCGAACAATGGCGGCTGGTGCGATGAATCAAGCGCACGCCCAGGCGTTCCTCGAGCTGGGCAATACGCCGGCTGAGCTTGGACTTGGGCATGTCCAGGGCCCGCCCGGCGGCGGCGAAACCGCGGTGCTCGACCACCTGGGTGAAGTAATAGAGGGTGTTGAGATCTTCCACCATCGTTCTCCAAATGGAACGCTAAGGGCGATTTTTGCAGTCTAGTGCATCAAAGGTATGGGTTTTAAGGTGTCTGCACGAAATAACTCACCCATTTCGGAGGCACAGCATGAAAAACATCATCGGCATCTACACCAGCCCACGGTCCCATTGGGTGGGCGACGGTTTCCCGGTCCGGACCCTGTTTTCCTACGACAACCTGGGCAAGCACATCAGCCCGTTCCTGCTGCTCGATCACGCAGGCCCGGCTGAATTCACCCCGACCCGCGAGCGGCGTGGCGTCGGCCAGCATCCGCACCGCGGTTTCGAAACCGTGACCATCGTCTACAAGGGCGAAGTGGAACACCGCGATTCCACCGGCAGCGGCGGCAAGATCGGTCCGGGCGACGTGCAATGGATGACCGCGGCCTCGGGGATTCTCCATGAAGAGTTCCACTCCGAAGCCTTCGCCCAATCCGGCGGCACCCTGGAAATGGTCCAGCTGTGGGTCAACCTGCCGGCGCAGGACAAGATGGCCGCGCCCGGTTACCAGACGATCCTCGATGGCGATATTCCGGCCATCGCGCTGAAGGATCGCAGCGGCACCCTGCGCCTGATCGCCGGCGAGTACGACGGCGTCAAGGGGCCGGCCCGGACCTTCACCCCGATCGACGTCTGGGATATCCGCCTGAATGCCGGCAAGTACCTGAGCCTCGACCTGCATCAGGGGCGCAACACCGCCCTGGTGGTGCTGCGCGGCACGGTCCAGGTCAACGGCCAGGAGCTGGTGCGCGAAGGGCAACTGGCGCTGTTCGAGCGCGACGGCGACCAGCTCAGCCTGGAAGCCAACAACGACGCGGTGGTGCTGCTGCTCAGCGGCGAGCCGATCGACGAGCCCATCGTCGGCCACGGCCCGTTCGTGATGAACAGCGAAGCGCAGATCCACCAGGCCTTCGTCGACTTCCAGTCCGGCCGTTTCGGCCAGATGCCCGACTGACCCCCCATACCGACTTGCACAGGATGCGCGGGCCGGTTTCAGGGCCAGGGATGGCTGTTGCCTAAATAAAGAGGAAATGCACATGAATAACGTCAATGCGGCCAACTTCAATGGCCTGAAGCCGACCATCGACCCCAACGACGCGGCCATGCTGCTGATCGACCACCAGAGCGGGCTGTTCCAGATCGTCAAGGACATGGACGTACCGCAATTGCGCGCCAACGCCATCGCCCTGGCGAAAGCCGCGACCCTGCTGAAGATGCCGGTGATCACCACCGCCTCGGTGCCCCAGGGGCCGAACGGCCCGCTGATCCCGGAGATCCACCAGGAGGCGCCGCATGCCCAGTACGTGGCCCGCAAAGGTGAAATAAACGCCTGGGACAATCCCGAGTTCCGCGCGGCGGTCAAGGCCACCGGCAAGAAAACCCTGGTGATCGCCGGCACCCTGACCAGCGTCTGCCTGGCGTTTCCATCGATTGCCGCGGTGCATGAGGGTTACAAGGTGTTCGCGGTGGTCGATGCCTCGGGCAACCATTCGCGTCAGGCCACCGACTTGACCGTCGCTCGCCTGGCCCAGGCCGGGGTGGTGCCGATCGGCATCATGGCTACGCTTTCCGAGTTGCAGGGTTCGTGGAACCGCCCGGACGCCGAGCAGTGGGCCGCGGTCTACGCCCAGGCCATGCCGCATTACCAGCTGCTGATCGAGAGCTACATCAAGGCCCAGCAAGTGGCGAACGAGCACGAAGTGCTGGATTCCCAGCGCTGAACGAGCACCCCCACGCCGATCGATTCGGCATTGATACCAAGCGAGGACTACCCATGACTACCCCCTACAAGCGTCTCGACAAAAACAACGCGGCCGTGCTGTTGGTCGATCATCAGGCCGGCCTGCTGTCCCTGGTTCGCGACATCGAGCCGGACAAGTTCAAGAACAACGTGCTGGCCCTGGCCGACCTGGCCAAGTACTTCCAGTTGCCGACCATCCTCACCACCAGCTTCGAAACCGGCCCCAACGGCCCGCTGGTGCCCGAGCTCAAGGCACTGTTCCCGGACGCGCCGTACATCGCTCGCCCGGGCCAGATCAACGCCTGGGACAACGAAGACTTCGTCAAGGCGATCAAGGCCACCGGCAAGAAGCAACTGATCATTGCCGGCGTGGTGACTGAAGTCTGCGTGGCTTTCCCGGCGCTGTCGGCCCTGGAAGAGGGCTTCGAGGTGTTCGTGGTGACCGACGCTTCCGGCACCTTCAACGCCCTGACCCGCGATTCGGCGTGGAACCGCATGTCCACCGCCGGCGCGCAACTGATGACCTGGTTCGGCCTGGCCTGCGAGCTGCACCGCGACTGGCGCAACGACATCGAGGGCCTGGGCACCTTGTTCTCCAACCACATCCCGGACTACCGCAACCTGATCACCAGCTACAACACCCTGACCCAGGGTAAATGACCGACCTGTAGCCGCCGGCTGCGCCAGCGGCTAAAGAGGCGGTAACGCTGGATACAGGGGCCTTTGAGGAGGCCCCTGTTTTTTATTTTCCGGCTATACCTGCAAGGTTGCTTCTGTGCGATTGTCGCGTTTCCGACTGTGCTGGAGTTGCCCGATGCCGATTCTGTTCGCCGACCACCCGCTGTTCGCCGCGCTGGTCCTGATCCTGCTGGATATGCTGCTGTGGCGGGTGATTGGCTCGCGGGGCGGTTACTGGAAGCTGGTGGTGCGGGTGCTGATTTTCGGCCTGTACAGCGCGCTGCTGTTCAACCAGGGCATGAACCCGCTGCAGGCCGCGCCCTGGCCGGAGGACGTGCCGCTGCACCTGGCCGCCACCGGGTTGCAGATCGGTTGGTGGATCTTCGGCGCGCGGACCCTGACCGTGGTGCTCGGCGCCCTGATGATGCAGCGGGTCGGGCATACCGGGCGGTTGCTGCAAGACCTGATCGGCGCGGTGATTTTCCTGATCGCCATCATCGCGGCCATGGCCTATGTGCTGGAGCTGCCGGTCAAGGGCGTGCTGGCCACGTCCGGCGCAGTGGCGATCATTGTCGGCCTGGCGTTGCAAAGCACCCTCAGCGACGTGTTCTCCGGGATCGTGCTCAACACCACCAAGCCCTATCAGCTCGACGACTGGATCTCCATCGACGGCACCGAGGGCCGGGTCACCGATATCGACTGGCGCGCCACCCGCTTACAGACTTCCCAGGGCAGCATGGCGGTGATCCCCAACTCCATGGCGGCCAAGGCCAAGATCATCAACTTCAGCCGTCCCGCCGATATGCACGGGCTGGCCATCAGTCTTCAGGTCAGCCCCCACGCACGACCGCAAACGGTGATCGAGGCGTTGGAGCGGGCGGTGCTCGGTTGTCGGTTACTGCTCAATACGCCGGCCCCCAGCGTGGCCCTGAAAAGCTCGGGCAACGCCGGGGTGGAGTATGAAATCAGCGGCTTCGTCGCGTCCATGGGGCAGAAGCGCGACGTGCGCAACCAGCTGTTCGACCTGGCCTTCCGGCACTTGCAGGCGTCCGGCGTGCGGCTGTTGTCCAGCGGCGAAAGCGATGCGCCGGCGAGCCTGTCGCGACCGCGGGCGCTGCTGGACAGCTCGAGCATCTTCTCCACCTTGCGCCAGGAGGAGAAGGAAACCTTCAGCCAGAACATGACCCTGCAGACCTTTCGCGCCGGCGAAACCATCCTGCCGGCGGGCGAGGTCAGCGATCACCTGTTGATCATCGAGTCGGGCGTGGTCTCGGTGAGCCTGATCCGCGACGGCAAGCCGTTCGAAGCCGGACGCATGGGCCCGGGCGAAGTTATCGGCGAGGCGGGGGTGGTGTCCGAACAGGCGACCCTGGCCGACTTCTCGGCCAAGACCTTCTGCACCCTGTACCGCATCGAAAACGAATACCTCAAGCCTTGCCTGGATGCGCGACGGGATATCAACGAGGCAATGAAAAACCTCCTGGATTTCCGCCAGCACATCGCCCAGACCCTGACCCAGGAAGCCCCGCGGCCCGCGGTGAAAAGAGGTTTCCTGCAATGGCTGCGCAACCGCGCATGACCCCAAACCGGCCTCTGTAGGAGCGAGCTTGCTCGCGATAGCGCCAGATCAGGCACTGGGTTGGATGGCCGCTGCGCGGATCGCGAGCAAGCTGCGCTCCTACAGAGGCTTAGAAGTCGAGGGTGGCTGAGACTTTCAGGGTTCGCGGGGTGCCCTGGGTCAGGTAGCCGCCGTTGGCCGAGGCCCAATAGGCGGTGTTGGCGACGTTTTCCAGGTTGGCGCGCAGGGTGATGTCCTTTTCTTCCAGCGTGAAGGCGTAGCGCGCGCCCAGGTCGAAACGGTTCCAGGCCGGGATGCTCAGGGTGTTGCTGGCATTCACATACTGCCCGCCGGTGCGCAGCATGCGCGCGCTGAGGGCCGCGCCCTGGAGGCCCGGAACGTCCCAGTCGGCGCCGAGGTTGATCTGGAAGCTCGGTACGCCCACCGCGCGGTTGCCGTCGTTGGTGCCGCCCGCGGAGCCTTGCAGCTCGGTCTTGATCAGCGTCGCGCCGCTGAGCAGGCGCAGGCCGTCCAGCGGTTCGCCGTACAGGTTCAGCTCCACGCCCTTGTTCACTTGTTCGCCGTCAACGCGGAACACGCCGTTGTCGGTGTAGCTCGACGGCTGCTCGATGCGGTACACGCCCAGGCTGGCGCCGTAGCTGTCGGCGTCCAGGCGTACGCCGGCTTCCACCTGTTTGCTGCGCACCGGGGCGAAGGTCTGGTCGCGGTTGAGCGCCGTGGTCGGCGGGGTCGGGCCCTTGGCCAGGCCCTCGATGCGGTTGGCGTAGAACGACACATGCTCCCAGGGCTTGATCACCAGGCCATACACCGGCGTGGTGATGCTCTCGTCGTAGCTGGAGGTGCGGATGCCGGTGCTGGTGTTCCAGCCGTCGACCCGGATCGACTGGCGGCGCACGCCCAGGGTCAGCAGCACCCGGTCGTCGAGAAAGCCCAGGGTGTCGGAGATCGCCGAACTCTTGATCTGGTTCTTGCCGACGATGCGCGGATCGTGGATGTCGCTGGCGAACGAAGTGGCCGGCGGGCGCGGGCGCTGCACCGAATCGTAGAGGTTATTGAAATAGCGGCCGCTGTTGGCGATGGTCTCGAACGCCGAGCGCTGCTCGCCCCACATGCCGGCCAGGCCGAGGTTCAGCTGGTGGCTGACCGGGCCGGTCTGCAACTGGCCGTTGAGGCCGGCCATCAGGCTTTTATTGTCTTCGTCGTGGGGCGAATAGAGCATGCCGCCGCGGCCGTTGCCGGCGAGGTCGGTGAGGGTCAGCGAGGAATACACACCGTTTTCCCGGGTGTGCTTGGCGCCGCCGGCGACATAGGCAGTCCAGTTGTCGCTCAGGTCGTATTCGGCGCGGGCCATGCCGAAGGTGTCTTCCAACTGCGAGTAACTCCAGTCCTGGGCGTAGTTGTCCCTGGCCGAGGGCGCGTGGGGCACCTGGGTGATGCGGCTGGTGGCCGTGGTGTCGAGGTAGACCACCGGCCGTCCCTGGTTGATCAGTTGCTTCTGGTAGCCGACATCCGCCGACAGACGCAGGCGTTCGCCCTGGTAATCCAGGCCGAGGGTGGCCAGGGTCGAGCGCTGGCTCTGGTCGTCGATGGCGGTGTCGCCTTCGCGTTGCAGCAGGTTGAGGCGGGCGCCGAAGCGCTGGTCTTCGCCAAAGCGCTGGCCCAGGTCGAGGTGCCCGCCGGTGCGGCCGGAGCCGTTGCTGTCCAGGGTGATGCTGCGGGTCGGGGTCTCGCCGGCGCGCTTGGGTTGCAGGTTGACCCCTCCGCCGATGCCGCTGCCGCCGGGGGTGACGCCGTTGACGAAAGCATTCGGGCCCTTGAACAGCTCGACCCGTTCCAGGGCCTCGGTGGCGATGATCTGCCGGGGCAGCACGCCGTACAGGCCGTTGTAGGAAATATCGTCGCCGTACAGCTGCAAGCCGCGAATCATGAATACCTGGGAAAAGTTGCCGAAGCCGGACGACTGGCGCACCGAGGCGTCGTTGAGCAGCACGTCGCCGACGGTCTGCGCCTGCTGGTCGGCGATGGTTTTGGCGGTGAAGCTGGTGACGCTGAACGGCAGGTCCTTGAGCGGCTGGCGGCCGAGCACGCCGACCTGCGCCGAGCGCGCGAGCTGGCCGCCGGCGTAGCTGTCGTCCGCCGCGCCGCCGAGGGCGCTGACGGTGGTGGCGCCCAGTTGCAGCGTGCCGTCGCTGGCCAGCGGCACCAGGGTGTAGCCGTGGTCGCCGCTGACCAGGCCGAAGCCGCTGCCTTCGAGCAAGCGGGCAAAACCGTCCCGCACGCTGAAATCGCCTTGCAGGCCGCCGCTCTGGCGCTGGCCGAGCAGGGCCGGGTCGAACGCCAGCGGCACCCCGGCGCTGACCGCGAACTGCGCCAGCACCTGGCTCAGTGGTCCGGGGGCGATCCGGTAATGGCGGACTTGCGCCTGGCCGGCCGGCTCGGCGGCGAAGGTCGCGGCCGGGGTGAGCAGCGCCAGCGGCACGGCCAGGCCCAGGGCCTTGAGGGGGAATGCGGTGAGTCTGAACAAGGGCCTTGAAGGCATGGGGGGAAGATCCTGTCGAGCCTGTGGATAGAGGGGGTATATCCACTCACCGGACGAGCGCGAAAAAGGTGTCAGCAATCATGAATATTTTTGCTTGCCCCTGTAGGAGTGCGGCTGGCTCGCGATGGCGTCAGCTACGCGCCTCGACCGACACCCAATAGCGGGTCAGGCGGCTGATCTTCAGCGGCAGGCTGTCGCCGAGCAGGCCCAGGCTGGCGTCGGTGTCGCGCAGGGAGAACGCCCCGGACACGCGCACCGCGGCGACTTCGCTGGCGCAGCGCAGTACCCCCGGGCGATAGCGGCCGAGCTCTTCCAGCAGTTGGTCCAGGCGCATATCGTTGGCCAGCAGCAGGCCCCGGTCCCAGGCCAGGGCCGTGGGGTCGAAGCGCTCCACGGCCTCGAGGCGATTGAGCTTGAAGCTTTGGCGTTCGCCGGCGTGCAACGGCACCCCGAGGCTAAGGTACTGCGGCCGCACCTCCACCGTGCCGTCGAGTACCGAGACCTGGCTGCGCGAGCCATTGATCCGCACGCAAAAGCGCGTGCCTTGCGTGCGCGCCGTGCCTTGCGGGGTTTCGACGATAAAGGGGCGAGCGGCGAGGTCCTGGGCGGTCGTGACCAGCACTTCGCCGCCGAACAGGCGCACCCGGCGTTCGTCGGGGCTGAAGGCGATGTTCAGCGCGGTGTCGGTGTTGAGCAGTAAGGCGCTGCCGTCAGGCAGTTGCAGGTGCTTCTGTTCGCCGACGGCGGTGCGCTGCTCGGCGCTCCATTGCTCCCATGGCGTGTGCTGGGCGGCCAGGCCCAGCGGCCCGGCCAGCAGCAACAGCCCCAGGCGGGTGAGGGTCTGGCGTCGGCTCAGGCCGTTGCCGCGAGCGGCGCGTTGCAGGGTCTGTACGGCGATCTCGGCCGGCACATTGCGAAAATCGCCGAGGATCGCCTCGGCCCGCAGCCAGGCCTGGGCATGGGCGGCGCTGCGCTGGCGCCATTGCGCGATGGCCTCGCGGTCGGCCGCGGTGGCCGCGCCGGAGTGCAGTTGTACCAGCCAGTCGGCGGCTTCGCCGAGGATCTGCGGGTCGATCGTCGGGCTGTTCATCAGGCGACACTCAGGCAGGCAATGAAGGCGCTGCGCATATGGCGTTTGACGGTGGCCAGCGACAGGCCCAGGCGTTGGGCGATCTGCGGGTAGGTCAGGCCTTCGAGCTGCGACAGCAGGAAGGCCTCGCGGGTGGCGGCGGGCATCTCCCGCAGCAGCGCTTCGATGCGCCACAGGGCTTCGAGGATCAGCAGCCGGGTTTCCGGCGAGGGCACCTCGGGCTCCGGCAGGTGGGCGATGGTTTCCAGGTAGGCGCGCTCGACGTCCTGGCGGCGCCAGCGGTCGATCACCAGGCCCTTGGCGATATGGGTCAACAGCGCTCGCGGTTCGTTGCCCAGGGGCCGTGTCGTCTGGCGCGTGAGCAGGCGCAGGAAGGTGTCATGGGCCAGGTCGGCGGCATCGCAGGCATTGCCCAGCTTGCGCTGCAACCAGCCATGCAACCAGCCGTGATGCTCGTTGTAGAGCTGGTGGATCTGCTGCTTGAAAGGGGGATCGGCAGGCGACGACATGGCGGCAGCTACTCGTTTCTGGCGTCCTGGCCTGAATGTAATTAAGAATTGATCGCATTCTAATGGCGCGCGGCAAGCGCTGGCAATTCCCTCCTGGCGAATAGTTTCAGTGGCGGCAGCGCGGTCTACGGGACGGGGATTGGTCACCTGGTCTTCGCTGGAATTGGTTATTGGTCGGGATCGGTCGCGGGCTTAACGTAGCTACACATTCACTGGATCTGGAGCCACCCCCATGCAACCGCGCATCGATTTCTACAAAGCCTCGCCGGACGCCCTCAAAGCCATGCTCGCCCTGGAAACCGCGGTCTCGAAACTGCCCCTGGAAAAGACCCTGATCGAGCTGGTCAAGCTGCGTGCCTCGCAGATCAACGGCTGCGCCTTCTGCGTCGACATGCACACCGCCGACGCGCGCAAGGGCGGCGAAACCGAGCGCCGCCTGTACGCGGTCTCGGTCTGGCGCGAAACGCCGTTTTTCACCGACCGCGAGCGCGCCGCGCTGGCCTGGACCGAAGCCTTGACCCGGGTCAGCGAAACCCACGCGCCGGATGCCGACTACGAACTGCTGAGCAGCCAGTTCAGCCCCAGCGAGCAGGTCGACCTGAGCGTGGCGATCACCACCATCAACAGCTGGAACCGCCTGGCCGTGGGTTTCCGCAAGATGCCCCAGGCCTGATTCGCCGAGGCTAGTGCGCGTCGGCCGACGGCGTCGGCGGCGGGGCGACCTGGCGCATCAGCGGCACCAACGCCGTGGCGACAATGAAGCAGGCCATGATCATCAGGAACGCATCGCCGTAGGTCTGCGTCTGCGCCTCGCGATAGGTCAGTTGCCAGAGCTGGTGCAGGCTGGCGCTGACGCCTTCGTCGCCGGTCTGGCCCAGCGCCGCGAAGCGGTCGCCGGCCCGGGCCAGCCACTGGTTGAGCGCCTCGTTGCTGCTGTTGAGGTGTTCGGCCAGGCGAGTGAAGTGCAGGTTGGTGCGGTCGTTGAGGATGGTCGCACACGCGGCGATACCGATGGCGCCGCCCAGGTTGCGCATCAGGTTGAACAGCCCCGAGGCATGCCTGAGCCGGGCCGGCGCCAGGCCGCCCAGGGTCAGGGTCACCGCCGGCGGCACCGCCAGTTGCTGGGCGATGCCGCGCAAGGCTTGCGGCAGCAGCAATTCATTGGCCCCCCAGTCATGGGTGATCGGGCTGAAATCCCACATCGACACCGCGAACAGCGCCAGGCCCGCCATCATGATCCAGCGCAGGTCGATGCGGTTGGCGAGAAACGCATACAGCGGGATCGCGAGGATCTGGAACACCCCGGTGGAAAACACCGCCATGCCGATATCCAGCGCGCTGTAGCCGCGCACCCGGCCGAGGAACAGCGGCGTCAGGTAAATGGTGGCGAACAGGCCGATGCCGGTGACGAAGGAAAAGAAACAGCCGAGGGCGAAGTTGCGGTCCTTGAGGGCGCGCAGGTCGACGATCGGGTTGGCCACGTGCAGGGTGCGGCCGATAAAGGCCAGCCCGGCCAGCCCGCAGATCCAGGCGGTGGCGAGTATGGTGTCGTCGCCGAACCAGTTCCAGCGCGGGCCTTCTTCCAGGGTGTATTCCAGGCAGCCGAGAAACAGCGCGAGCAGCAGCATGCTCGGGTAGTCGGCGCCCTTGAGCAGCGACAGGTCCGGCTGGTCGATCTTCACCAGCAGCGGCACCGCCACGGCGACGAAAATCCCCGGTAGCAGGTTGATGTAGAACAGCCAGTGCCAGCTCGACACTTCGGTGATCCAGCCGCCGATCACCGGGCCCAGGGTCGGCGCCAGGGACGCGATGGCGCCGATGGTCGCCGCGGCGATCACCCGCTGCTTGCCGGTAAAGAAAAAGAACGCGGTGGTGAACACCAGCGGGATCATCGAACCGCCGAGAAACCCTTGCAGGGCGCGGAACGCGATCATGCTCTGGATGTTCCAGGCGACGCCGCACAACAGGCTGGCCAGGGTGAAGCCCACCGCCGAGGCACAGAACAGCCAGCGCGTGGAGAACACCCGCGACAGCCAGCCCGACAGCGGGATGACGATGATTTCGGCGATCAGGTAGCTGGTTTGCACCCAGGCGGTTTCGTCGGCGCCGGCCGACAGCCCGCCGCCGATGTCGCGCAAGGACGCCGAGACGATCTGGATATCCAACAGGGCGATGAACATGCCCACGCACATGCTGGCGAAGGCGAAGACCCGGGTCGCGGTGCTCAGGCTGGCCGCGTCGAAAGGCTGGGCCGGGGCGGCGAGGGTGCGGCTCATGGTGCGCTGGCCACGGCGGCTTCAGGCGTCGCGGGCGCGGCGCGGGTGTCCACCGCGGCGGTCACCGACAGGCCGGGGCGCAGTTGGCCGAGCCGTGCGTCCTGCGGGTCGAGGACGACCCGCACCGGCACCCGCTGGACGATCTTGGTGAAGTTGCCGGTGGCGTTTTCCGGTGGCAGCACGCTGAACTGGGCGCCGGTGGCCGGCGCCAGGCTGTCGAGGTGGCCATGGAATTCGCGGCCGGGCAGCACGTCGGCGCGAATCACCACACGCTGGCCCGGGTTCATGTGTTGCAATTGGTCTTCCTTGAAGTTGGCGTCCACCCACAGGCCGCTGGCGGGCACCAGCGACAGCAGTTGCGCGCCGGCCTGGGTGTAGGCGCCGTTGCGCGCCCGGCGGTTGCCGATCACCCCGTCCATGGGCGCACGGATTTCCGTATAGCCCAGGTTCAACTGCGCCAGGTCGCGTTCGGCCCGGGCCTGGAGCAGCGCGGCGCGGGCTTGCAGTTTCTGGGTGGCGATCACTTGCAGCTGGCGTTGGGTCGCCAGCAGCTCGGCCTGGGCCCGGGTGTTCAGGGCCTGGGCGGTCTTGAAGCCGGCCTCGGCGCGTTGCGCGCTTTCCACCGACACCGCGGAACTGCTGACCAGGCGCTTGTAGCGTGCGTTGTCGTCGCGCGAGCGGCTCATTTCCGCGGCGGTGGCATCGATCCCGGCGCGGGCCTGGCTGATCACTGCGTGCTGCAACTGCTCGGTGGCGTCCAGGTTGGCCAGCAGCGCTTCTTCGGCGGCCACCGCGCCTTCGGCCTTGGCCAGGCTGGCGCGGTAGTCCCGGGCGTCGAGGCGGATCAGCAGGTCGCCGGCCTTGACCTGCTGGTTGTCGCTGACCAGCACCTGTTCGATGTAGCCGGCCACCTTGGGCCCGACCACCGTCACGTCGCCGCCGATGTAAGCGTCGTCGGTCTTTTCGATAAAGCGCCCGCTGGTCCACCAGTGCACGGCGTAAGCCAACAGCAGGGCCAGCGCCGCCAGGGCCAGGGTGGCGAGTATCAGGCGTTTGAGCCGCGGCGGACGGCCTTGGGCCGCAGGAATGGCGACGGCGGAGGGGTCTAGGCTGGGCAGGCTGGTCATGGCAAAGGCGCTCGGGTAAATATTATGTTCGTAATATGTTGTATGTAATATTTTTTGACAAACGATTTTTTGCGCCGGTCGTCAGGTTGTGACGCGGGTGCGCCGAGCAGGGCGCGGGGCGCGAGCGCAAGTAGTTGGCGCAAGCCGCGGCGCAGACTATTGTTGGCACTCTGAATAACTGCCCGAAGAGAGCGATGCCATGAACACCAGTGATTTGCTTGAACAGTTGCTGCGGGCCGGCCAGGCTTCGATGAGCCAGCAGGGCGGCGGGGCTTCGGCGCCGCAGGACGGGTTGGGCGGCCTGGGCGGCTTGCTCGGTGGCCTGTTGGGCGGTAACAGCGGCGGTGGCGGTGCTGCTGCGGGCGGCCTGGGGGGCGGTGGCCTGGGCGGTCTGCTCGGCGGCCTGCTCGGCGGTTCCGGGCTGGGTGGTGCGCAGGGCGGCGGCGCGACGTCTGGCGGCGCGCCCCAGGGTCGTTCCGGCGGCGGTATGAATTATGCGGCGCTGGCCTCCCTGGGCATGATGGCGTTCCAGGCTTATCAGAGCTGGCAGCGCCAGCAGCAGACGGCGGCGCCGCAAGCCTTGCGGACCGTCGACCAGTTGGCCGGCCCGGAAGCCGAAGAACACAGCCACGCGATCCTGCGGGCGCTGATCGCCGCGGCCAAGGCCGACGGGCGTATCGACGAACAGGAACAACAACTGATCGGCGCCGAGATCGGCCGCCACACCGACGATCCGCAATTGCAGCAATGGCTCGACGACGAAGTGGCGCGGCCGCTGGACGCCGCCGACGTCGCCCGATCGGCCGCGGGCGAGCCGGGCATGGCCGCGGAAATGTACCTGGCCAGCGTGATGCTGGTGGACGACCAGCAAGACGCCGAACGTGCCTATCTGGACGAGTTGGCGGCGGCCTTGAACATCGATCCCACGCTGCAATTGCACCTGGAACAGCAAGCCAAGGGCGGCGTGGCCTGAGCAACCAAGCCGGCCCCGCCCGGGGCCGGTTCATTTCAACGACGGGAGTGCAGTAACAGGGAAATCCGCCATCAAGGAGCGATAAGCCATGAGTTCACTCAACCAGGAACTGCCGGAGATTTTCACGCAGTTGGCATTTTTCCGCGCGCAGGACATCTATCACCCCTACATGGACTGGCAGGCGCTGGTTCGTGACTTCTACCCCGATTCGCTGCTGGAACTGACCCGGTCGCAATCCGATATCACCGCGTCCTTCTACGGCCAGATGCTCAAGCAGGCCGGCGAGCTGTTCGGGGTGCAGCGGATGCAGGAGTTGTCCCGCCGGACCTTCTATCAGATCGGCAAAGGCATGGCGCAGCGCCATGTGGCCCGCAAACCGCAACTTGAAAGGAATGCCCGGGGCATCACCACGCTGTTGCTCGCGGCGATCTATACCTCCAGCCCGGAATACCGTTTCGAGATCCTGCAGTTCGATGCCGGGCATGCGCGCATCCGCATCACCGGGACCGACCGCTACCACCGCATCACCCACGCCCTGGGGATCGACCAGCACCTGCAATGGCCGGCGTTCGACGGCTTCTTTATCGGGCTGCGCGACGAGTTGGGGCTGGCCGAGCTGTACAGCATCCGCTCGCAGCTCAACCACCTGGACGAGCACAGTTGCTGCGACTACGAGATCGATATCCGCGCGACCTGAAGCCCTGAAGCAGGCCACCCCGCCGCCGTGGCGCGGGTGGCCACCGCGCAAGGCCGGGGTGGATTGTCGCAGCACCGATTTAATCGTCATCTGCGGGCGTCGGCGAGGTGATAATGCCCGACTTGTCCCTCAGCCGAGCGCGTTGTCCCCATGTTCGAGATCCAGCCGCAGAACCCCGAGCTGTTCCGCCAGCAAACCCGCCGCAGCACCCTGTTCATTGCCCTGATCTTCCTGTCGCTGGCCATGCTGTTGTCCAGCGCCGCGGTGCTGTTGTTCGGCGAACCGGGCGGCGACAACTTCCGTCTCAATGTCGCCGGGGTGCTGGCGGGGCTGGTGCTGAGCGTGGTGCTGATGCGGCTGCGTTTCTGGGCGCAGCCGTGGATGGCCGCGGCGGTCTACGGCTGGCAGCTCAAGCGCAGCCTGATGAGCGTGACCAATGTCATGCACCACGTCATCGCCGGCGTCGAGGCCGCGGACCCGACGGCGATGAAACTGCTGCGCTTCTATCACCTGGGCCTGACCCAGATGCACCAGCTGGATGCCAACTCCAGCGCCTTGAGCCAGGCGGTGCACGAGATCGACCGGCACAAGGAGCGCATGGAAGCCTTGGGCATGGACACCGCGCAGAACCGCCTGGACCCGCAATGGCTCGACGCGGTGAAGCGGATTCCAGTGAAGAAATGAGCCGAAAACGCGCGGTTTTCCAGCCCTTGGCTCCATGTTTATAAAGCATATAGAGCGTCAGATTAATGCATCGAATGCATTGGTTTTTGAACTCTGGTTATAACGTTAGATTTTATTTATATAAATGGACATAAGCATTAGCGCTATGCTGCCGCCAGTTTTTCACCTGGCCGCAGTCGATGCGTAGGGCTTATTGATGGATGTAGGTAATTTCGGTTTTGTAATCGCGGGCCTGGTGGTGGGTTTTATCGTTGGCATGACCGGGGTGGGCGGCGGCTCGCTGATGACCCCGATCCTGTTGTGGTTCGGCATCAACCCGGCGACCGCGGTCGGCACCGACCTGTTGTACGCCGCCATCACCAAATCCGGCGGCGTGCTGGTCCATCAGAAAAACCGCAATATCGACTGGAAGATCACCGGCTGGCTGACCCTGGGCAGCGTGCCGGCGGTGTTGGCCACGCTGTGGTTCCTCAAGAGCCTGCACACCGACCCGCAGGCGCTGAACAGTGTGATCAAGCAGGCCCTGGGGTTTGTCCTGCTGCTCACCGCGCTGGCGATCCTGTTCAAGAAAAAGCTCCTGGCCTTTGCCCAGAAGCATGCCGGCGACCACTACCACCTCAAGGATTCCAGCCTCAACGGCCTGACCGTGGTCACCGGGGTGATCCTCGGCACCATGGTCGCCCTGACCTCCATCGGCGCCGGGGCCCTGGGCACCGTGGCGCTGTTCATTCTCTATCCGTTCCTGGCCACCAAGCGCCTGGTGGGCACGGAGATCGCCCACGCCGTGCCGCTGACCCTGGTCGCCGGCCTGGGCCACGCCAGCATGGGCAACATGGACTGGCAACTGCTGGGCTTCCTGCTGATGGGATCGCTGCCGGGAATCTGGATCGGCAGCCACATGACCGGTCGCGTCTCGGACGAACTGCTGCGGCCGTTCCTGGCGATCATGCTGTTTTCCATCGGCTACAAACTGGCGTTCTGAACCCGCGCTGGCGGGTTGCACAAAAGCCTCCCACGGGAGGCTTTTGCGTTTTTGCAGCATGACTCGCCATCCAGCGGCTACAGGTTTCGCGGCACCCTCGATGCCCCTGCCATGCACGATCCCTGTAGCCGCTGCCGCAGGCTGCGCACGAGCGGCACGCTCGCAACGATCTCACGGACGCCGGAGACCCTGCGGGTCTTACGCAGCCTCGCGGGCTCGGCAGCGGCTACAGGACTTGCGAACACCCCCACTATCTCGCCATCCCCGCTCTATGTAGCCGCTGCCGAAGGCTGCGCACGAGCGGCACGCTCGCAACGATCTCACGGGCGCCGGAGACCCTGCGGGTCTTGCGCAGCCTCGCGGGCTCGGCAGCGGCTACAGGACTTGCGAACACCCCCGCTATCTCGCCATCCCCGCTCTATGTAGCCGCTGCCGAAGGCTGCGCACGAGCGGCACGCTCGCAGCGATCTCACGGACGCCAGAGACCCTGCGGGTCTTGCGCAGCCTCGCGGGCTCGGCAGCGGCGACAGGACGCGGGTTTTGGAGCGGGCAAGTCGGCGTTTTCTGCAAATTGTGTAGGGCTAGTCGCGTCCTGATCCTGGTTTGGACAAGCGCCCTACATCGCTATTCGTGGGTGCTTCGCAGGCGTCGTTTTTTAAGAATTGCCTGATTCAGTCGCCTGATGCGCGCCATTACGTTCGAGGCCCATTCCTCAACAAGAACGTACGCCATGGCCTTTGTCATCAGGGAAGGCGATCCCACCACCACCGGTGGCAAGGTCATCGCCGGATCAGCCAACGCCTTCGTCGTGAATCAACGGGTCGCCCGCATTGCCGACCCGGTGTGGTGTCCGGTGTGCCAGACGGTGGGTTACATCGCCGAAGGGCACCACACCTTGTTGGATAGCCAACAGGCCACAGCGGTGGAAGGCAGCCTTGTGCAATGCGGTTGCCCGAGCGGGGCCAATCGCCTGATTGCCACCCAGCGTTCGGTTATTTCCGGAAACCAGCCGACTATTGCGCTCGATAGCGATTACGTCGGGCCGGCGGTGATCAATACCCAGCGCTGGGCCGACGCCATTCATCAGGGCTACCCGCAAAACGAGTTTGCCGATGCGGTGCCGCGGGACCGGGTACGCGGCCTGACCGTTGCCCACGGCGATATCGTTTCACCGCCGCTGTCCGTGCAAGACACACAACACCTCGTAGAACCCGGCTTTCATATCGTGCAATCGCCCATGAGTCGGGCGGCGCTGGAGACGCTGCTGTTCGGCCAGGCCGATGAAGCGGTACTGGAGAAATTCCGCCGGCTCAATCCCCAACTCTCAAGCGATGCCAAACCGGGGCAGCTCGTTGTCCTCAGTCATCCCGACAACAACCTATACACTCGCGAAGAAGCGCTGCTGATGGAAGCGGCGGACAAGGTCAGCGCGGCCTTGGCGTCCATGAGCGATGAAGAAACGGCGTTTATGCTCAAGTACCGGGCGCAGATCGAGTCGATACTTTCGTACGGTTCGACGGCGTTGGGCGTTGGCACTGCGGCGGCAGGCAACCATATAGATAGCTTGAAAAGGACACTGTTGGAGATTGAGGCGCTGCACCAACGGTTCTTTCTGCGGGATGGGCACCTGCGCAGCGTTGAGTTCTTCAGTGAAAGAAGAAAACTGTTTACCCAATTGGACGCAAGCCTGAGCGCTATCCCGAGAATGAGCATTGCTTTTCCCGATCACCCGAAACTCAAACAGGCCCTGGGGATTTCCAGCCATAGTCTGGTGCATCGCTGGACCCAGGCCGGCGCGGTGGGGCAGATACCGGGGTATGCCACGCATATTGACGGTGTTTCCAGGGCATCCACGCTACTGAAGTGGGGCGGCTGGCTGGGGATCGCCTTTGGTGGCGGTGCGTCTTATGTGAAGGTGCAGGATGTGTGTTTGGCAGGGAGCAGGGAGGCGTGTGAGAAGGTGAGGTTCACCGAGACGGGGAGTTTTTCAGGTGGGGTCGGCGGTGGAGTGATAGCAGGGGCACTTTTAACCGCGTCCACATCGGGCAGTATCTGCGTCGCTATCGGCGTGCCTACAGGCGGTATTGGCGGCGTAGTGTGTGGCTTGGTCGTGGCCGGTAGCGGGAGTTATTTTGCTAGCAGGGGAGCGTCAGCTGGCGAGTTTTTGGGAGAGCTGATCTATGAAGGAAGAGCGATATGGTAATCACGACGGCTCATATAGTACTGGGCGTTTTTATTGGAATAACCTTTATCGGTATGTTCGCCATGATGGGTGTCTATCTGTATTGGGGGTATACCCGTATAGGTGAAATGCTCGGGTATGTTAAGAATTGCCAGATGATAACCGGCAACAGGTTTTACCTGCATATGGGGGCTTGGGGCCGGATCATGATGGTGGGGGTCGTAGCGGGTTATCTGGCTTTTCCGGGCTTTTTCATCAGAAGAGGGTTGTTGGATGCCGATGAGATAAACAACTTTCCTCAACCGCTTAAAAGAAGATTGATTATTTCGCACTACCTCATGGGTGGACTGCTGGTGGTGCTTGTCATTGAGTCCGTGGCCGTGATGCTGATCAGGCGCTGGCCTTCGATGTAAGTGAGCGTTTAGTTGCGGTCTTCTTGATCCCGACGCTCATGCGGCCGAGAGGTAAGAGGGCAGGCGTTCAGCCTGCCCCAACCCACTTTCAACGCTGCGCCACCCAATAATCATGCAACGCCCGCGCCGCCTGTTCGACGCTGGCGACGTTCTGCTGGTGCTGCGCCCGATCGAGGTCGGCCGGCAGTTCGAAGTTGTCCTGCTCGGCGCAAGTGACGATGGCTTGCAGTTGGGCGGCCTGGGCGGCGGGCAGTTCGGGCCAGTTGCTCACGGCCATGGCGCGCAGGTAGCCGAAGCACCATTCCTCCGCCAGGGGCAGGGGTTGGTCCTGGTGCTCGGTTTCCTCGAAGCGCGGGGCAAAGCTTGCCGGGTCGTTGGCCAGGGTCGCGGCCAGGGCGTTCAGGTGGCGCACGCTGAGTTCGATAAAGCGTTTGCATTCGTCCGGGCTTTGCCAATCGGGGTTCTGCCCGCCCCAGATGGCCGGGAACCATTCGGCGATGTCCACCTGGGTCGGGCCAGAGACCAGGGCGGTGCAGAAACCGTCCAGCTCGGCCAGGTTGAGCACGGAGTGGTCGTCGCCGTACTTGAGCAGGGTGTCTTCGATGAATTCGAACTCGGCGGGGTTGAGCGGCTGGTTGTGCATGGCGGCTTCCTTGGACAAGCGTGCGCCGCCCGAAAGGCGGCGCGGAAAAAGACGCGGAGGATGGCGCGTTCCGCCGGTTTTAGCCAGCGCCAATCATCGTGGCGGCGCCCAGGGCGGGCACCGCGTCAAGGCCAGAAGCGCGCTTTCCTCAGGGTTGCTGGCCCGCGCCGGTTGTTCCGTCCAGGGCTTCGAGCAGCGCATGGGCGACCTTCACCCGCTCGGCGATGGGGTAGTTCTTGTTCGCCAGCAGCACCATACCGATGTCCTTGCCGGGCACGTACAGCACATAGCTGCCGAAGCCGCCGGTGGAGCCGGTCTTGTTGAGCAGGGTGTTCGGCCGTGGCGCCTGGGGCGGGTTGAGCCAGCGGGTCGGGTGCGGCTCCATGGCCATCTGCGTGGTGTTGCCGGCCAGCAGGGCCTCGAGGCTGAGCGGGTAGGGGTAGAGTTCCCAACCCAGGCCCTGGGTCATGCCGTCGACCTGGTAATAACCGGTGTGGGTGAGGGCGATTGCCTGGGGCCAGGGCTGCGGCAGCGACTCGGGCTTGAGGTTGGCTTCGACGAAACGCAGCAGGTCGGCGGCGCTGGTTTTCACCCCGTACGCCTCGGCGTCCATGGCGCCGGGGCCGACCCGCACCGGCTTGCCGTCCTTGTCGTAGCCCTGGGCGTAGTGGCCCAGTTGCGCGGCCGGCACCTGGAGATAGCTGTGCTTGAGGCCGAGCTGCGGGAACAGGCGCTGCTCCATCGCTTGGGCGAAGGGCTGGCCCAGGCTTTGCGCCGCCAGGTAGCCGAACAGGCCGAGGCTCGGGTTCGAGTACAGGCGCTGGGCGCCGGGGGCATAGGCCGGTTTCCACTGTTGGTAGTAGCCGAGCATCTTGTCCGGGCTGTCCCATTGATCGGGGAACTGCAGCGGCAGGCCGCCGGCGCTGTAGGTCCCCAACTGCAGCACGCTGATGCGCTCGAAAGCGCTGCCCTGCAAGGCTGGCAGGTAGCGGCTGGCCGGGGCGTCGAGGGCCAGTTTGCCGCTGGCCTGGGCGTAGGCCGCCAGCGTCGCGGTGAGGGTCTTGCTCACCGAACCGATCTCGAACAGCGTGTCCGCGTCCACGGCTTTTTTCTCCTCCCGGGACGCCAGGCCGTAGTTAAAGTAATGCGGTTGGCCTTTGACGGTGATGGCTACCGCCATGCCGGCGATGTTCTGTTGCTGCATCAGCGGGCGAATTGCCGCGTCGACCAAGGGCTTGAGAGGGCTGTCCGGCTGGCTGGCGGCCAGGCAGGTGCTGGCACCGCAGAGCAGCAGGGAGAGGGTAAAGAATCCAGACAGGGCAAGGTTTTTCTTGTGCATGACGGGGCGACATTCCATGATTTTGCAAGGTGATGGCCGCTGCGCTCCCAGCGGCTTTTTACCGGCGCCGGTGCTGAACGAGATCAAGCAGGGCGCCGCGAAGGGGCTCAATGTAGGCGGCTGGCGAAGAATCGGCAAACGACGATATCTCGCACGAGCCATTAGAAAAACTAGGGAATCACCATGATCCGACCCCATCTGCCGCTGAATGCCCTGCGGGCCTTCGAAGCCTCGGCGCGGCATTTGAGTTTTACCCGCGCGGCCATCGAGCTGTGCGTGACCCAGGCCGCGGTCAGCCATCAGGTGAAAAGCCTCGAGGCCCAGCTCAACGTCATTTTGTTCAAGCGCCTGCCCCGGGGGCTGATGCTCACCAGCGAAGGCGAAACCCTGCTGCCGGTGCTGCGCGAGTGTTTCGACCGGATCGCCGCAACCCTCGGCCGTTTCGAGGGCGGGCACTACCGCGAAATGCTCAGCGTAGGCGCCGTCGGCACCTTCGCCGTGGGCTGGCTGTTGCCGCGCCTGGAGGACTTCCAGGCGCGCCACCCGTTTATCGACCTGCGCCTGTCGACCCACAACAACCGGGTCGATGTCGCCGCCGAAGGGCTGGACTACGCCATTCGTTTCGGCAGCGGCGCCTGGCACGGCACCGATGCCGTGCAACTGCTGGAGGCGCCGCTGTCGGTGCTGTGCGTGCCGGAGCTGGCGCGGCAACTGCACAGCCCCGCCGACCTGCTTGGCCAGACCCTGCTGCGCTCTTACCGCACCGACGAGTGGTCGGAGTGGTTCAGCGCCGCCGGCCTGCCGGCCAGTGCCTTGCCGTCGCGCAGTATCGTGTTCGACACCTCGCTGGGCATGATGGAAGCCGCGCAGCAAGGCATGGGCGTGGCCCTGGCGCCGCCGCTGATGTTCGCCCGGCAGCTGCAGGCCGGCAGCATCGTGCAGCCGTTCGCGGTGGGCATCAGCACCGGCAGCTACTGGCTGACGCGCTTGCAGTCGCGGGCGCAGAGCCCGGCCATGCTGGCGTTCAAGGAATGGTTGCTCGGCGCGGTGGCGCCAGGCTGAAGCGGGGGGCAAATATCAACATAAAGTTGAATATTCAATGATGTGTTGATATTTTTCGCGGACTCTTCGTTTCGCGAACCCCGCCATGACCTCCGTCGAACCCGCTCATCGCGCCGAACGCCACTTGGTATTCAAGGTGCTGCGCAGCACCCTGGACCTGCTCGCCAGTGTGGTCGGCCGCCATGTCGAAATCGTCCTGCACGACCTGAGCCGGCCTGAGTCGTCCATCGTCGCCATCGCCAACGGCCATGTCACCGGCCGCCGGGTCGGCGACCCGGTGCTCGGCGGTCCGCGCGATGACCTGGGTTTCATCGCCGTGCGCCGGGCCATGCAAGACCGCTCCGGCAGCGAGCCGCTGCTGGTGGCGAACTACCCGACCACGGCCCCCGACGGGCGCCCGCTGCGCAGTTCGACGGTGGTCTACCGCGATAGCGGCGGCCAGCCCTTCGCCACCCTGTGCAGCAACGCCGACCTCAGCGGCCTGGCCGCCGCCCATGCCTGCCTCGGCGAGTTGCTGGGCCTGGCCGCCGCCCCCGAGCCGCGCAGCGATGAACCCCAGGACATGGAGCAGTTGATGGCGCAGATCATCCAGGCCGCCTGCCCCGGCGGTACGGCGCTGATGAAAAAGCCCCAGAAACTCGACGCCGTGCGGCAGATGCAGGACCGCGGGCTGTTCATCGTCAAGGGCGGCATCGAGAAGGCCGCCGCGGCCCTCGGGGTCACCCGCTACACCGTCTACAACTACCTGGACCAGATCCGGGCCACCGACCACGCCAACCCAGCAGAGTGAACCCAGAATGACCTCGATGCAGCTCGATATCTTTCAGGTGGATGCCTTTTCCGCCACGTCCTTTGGCGGCAACCCGGCGGCGGTCTGCCCGCTGGAGGCCTGGCTGCCCGACGCCACGCTG
The DNA here is from genome assembly GCF_001921865.1 of Pseudomonas chlororaphis. Taxonomy (GTDB): domain Bacteria; phylum Pseudomonadota; class Gammaproteobacteria; order Pseudomonadales; family Pseudomonadaceae; genus Aquipseudomonas; species Aquipseudomonas chlororaphis_D. Next base: position 136,313 of record NZ_MSCT01000018.1, on the reverse strand, counting down.
CAGCGCATCGCCGAAGAGAACAACCTCTCGGAAACCGCCTACTTCGTGCGCAGCGGCGAGGTCTTCGAGTTGCGCTGGTTCACCCCGACCGTGGAGGTCGACCTGTGCGGCCACGCCACCCTGGCCGCGGCCTGGGTGTTGTTCGAGCAACTGCACGAGCCCAGCGCAGTGCTGCGCTTCAGTACCCGCAGCGGCGAGCTGCGGGTGCGCCGCGACGGCGAGCGCCTGAGCATGGACTTCCCGGCCAGGCAGCCGGTGGCCGAGCCGATTCCGCCGAGCCTGTTGCAGGCCCTCGGCCTGCCGCGCGCCGAAGCCTTGTACCGCACCGACGACTACTTGCTGGTGGTCGAGGACGCCGCGACCGTCGCCGGGCTCAAGCCCGACTTCGCCGCCCTGGCTCGCTTCGACGTGCGAGGCATCGCCGTCACCGCGCCGGGCCGGGAGGTCGATTTCGTCTCCCGCTGGTTCGGCCCGAACGTTGGCGTCAACGAAGACCCGGTCACCGGCTCGGCCCACACCTCCCTGGCCCCGTACTGGGCCGGGCGCCTGGGCAAGAACCGCCTGAGCGCGGAGCAGGGCGGGGCGCGCAAGGGCCAGCTGTGGTGCGAGGTGCTGGACAACGGCCGGGTGCTGATCAGCGGCCAGGGCGCGCTCTATCTGCGCGGTACGATCTTTATCTGAAACCGGATGCCGCCCGGCGCTTGCCGGGCGACGGCGGCTCAGGGCGAAGAGGCGTCCAGCAGCGACGCCTGCGCCAGGAACTGCAGGTAGGCCTGGGCAAAATCCAGGTAGGCCCGCACGATTGCCGAGGGATGGCGATGGGACGGGTAGAGCAGGTTGATCTGCTGTTCCGGCAACGGATGGTCGGGCAGCAGGGCCAGTAGTTTGCCTTCTCGCAGGCCCTCCGCGGCCATGAACGGCGGCAGCTCGGTGATGGCATCGCCGGACAGGGCGCGGCTGCGCAGGTGGGCATAGTCGTTGGTCGAGAGCATCGCCTCGGGCGTAAAGGCCCGTTCCCCGAGCAGCCAGGTCGCGCTGGAGCCTTTGCTCCAGGTCGCGGCGGGATAGCCGTACAGGGCGTCGACGGTGTTCGGCAGGCCCAGGCGCTCGATCAGCAGCGGGCTGGCCACTAGGATGTGCCGGTAGGCCAGCATCCGCCGCGCGATCATGGTCTCGTGGGCGATAGCGCCGACGCGCAGCGCCACATCGACGCCGTCTTCGATCAGGTCGATACGGCGCTCGGTGGTGTGGACGCTGACCTGGATTTCCGGGTAACGGCGCTGGAACGCCGCCAGCACTTCCCACCAGGGCTCGAACGAGGGTGGCAGCGACAGCCGCAGGCGGCCTTTCAGCCGGGCCTGGTCGCTGACCACCGCTTGTTCCCCTTCCAATAGCGCTTCGACGCCACGGCTGGCGTGCTCGTACAGGCGCGTGCCCGAATCCGTCAGCCGGGTTCCGCGCACCGAGCGCTCGAACAACTGCACCTGCAATTGCTGTTCAAGTTCGCGGATGCGCCGGCTCAAGGTCGGCAGCGGAATATCCAGGCGCTCCGCCGCGGCCGACAGACTGCCGGCCTGCGCCACCCCGACGAACATCCGCGCGGCATTGAAGTCCATGATTGATCCTCTCATTTTTGAGAGAAAGCTTATCTTTTTCATGGCTTATCTACCAGATTGGATAAGGCGATAGTGGACTCACTTGCTCGAACGGCAAGCCTGAAACATCCACTTGGAGCTTCGACATGACTATTCAATCCGTTCTTGACGCCTACCAGACCGCCCTCAACAGCGCCGACATCGACAGCATCCTGGGCCTGTACGGCAGCGATCCGGTCTTCATGCCCCAGCACGCCCCGGCCCTGGTCGGCCGCGATGCGGTGTACGCCGGCTACGAGCAGGTGTTCAACAGCATCCAGCTCAGTGTGCAGTTCCAGATCCACGAGATCGAGGAAGCCGGCGACTGGGCCTGGGTCCGCACCTCTTCGGCGGGCCGTACGCGGATCATCGCCGCCAACCTGGAAGTCGCCGAAGGCAACAACGAGCTGTTCGTGTTCCGCCGCGAGCACGGCGAATGGAAGATCCATCGCTATCTCTTCGCCACCTCCGAGCCGCGCGCTTAAGCCGGCATCCAACCCCGAATCCAACGTCTCGTATTCAAGGAAACCACCATGAAAGCTTATGTAGTCGAACAGGCCGGCGGCCCGGAAGTCTTGCAGATGCGCGATATCCCGTCGCCTGAACCCAGCGCGGAAGAAGTGCAGATCCGCGTCCGGGCGTTCGGGCTCAACCGCGCGGAAACCTACCTGCGCGCCGGCAAGATGGGCGCCATCAGCGCACCGCGGGTGCCCGGTATCGAAGCCGTCGGCGAAGTGCTGCACGACCCTTCCGGCACCCTGCGCGTCGGCCAGCGCGTCGCCACCGCCATGGGCGGCATGCAGTTCAGCCGCAACGGCAGTTACGCGGAGCAGGTGACCGTGCTACGCAACAACGTGATCGCCCTGGACGACACCGCGCTGTCCTGGGCGGAGCTGGCGACGCTGCCGGAGGCGTACCTGACGATATGGGGCGCGCTCGACAAGAGCCTGGCCATTCAACGCGGCCAGACGCTGCTGGTCCGCGGCGGGACCTCCTCGGTGGGCATGGCCGCGATCATCTACGCCAAGGCGCGGGGCCTGCGGGTGATCGCCACCACGCGCAGCGCCGCCAATAGCCAGGGCTTGTACCAGGCGGGCGCCGACGAGGTAGTGGTCGACGACGGCAATATTGCCCAGCGCCTTGGGCAACAGGTGGACGCTGCCCTCGAAGTGGTCGGCGCCAGCACCTTGCGCGACACGCTCAAGACCCTGCGTCCCTTCGGCGCGGTGAGCGTCATCGGCCTGCTGGGCGGCGCGCCGGTACTCGAGCAATTCCACCTGATGCAGGACTTGCCTGGCGCGACGCGCTTGAGTTTCTTCCCCAGCGGCCTGCTGGGAACGCCGGCCATGCCGTTGCAGGACTCGCCGCTGTCATGGCTGGCCGGGGAACGGGCTGCCCAGCGCATTCCGTCGCTCCTCAGCCGGACCTTCGCTTTCGACGAGGTGCCCAGCGCCCATCGCTTGATGGAAAGCGACCGCGCCCTCGGCAAACTCGTGGTCGTGCTTTGAAACCAAGGAGACTGACATGCGTAATCGACTGACTGCATTGCTGTTCGGCGCACTGTTGCTGCCCTTGACGTCCCAGGCTGAACAAGCCTCGACGCCAGAGCGGGTCAAGAGTGCGGTCACCCAACAACTGAACCGGTATGAGGCGGCGCTCAACGCGTCCGACCTCGACCGCGTCATGGCCCTGTATGCCGACGACGCCGTGTTCATGCCACAGAATCATGTGCCGGCCGTAGGCCGCGACGCGGTGCGGGAGACGTACCGCCAGGTGTTCAAGGCGATCAAGCTCGACGTGCGCTTCAGCGTCGACGAAATCCAGATGCTGTCGTCGGACTGGGCGTTTGCCCGCACGCGCTCCAACGGAACGGTCGAGACCTTGCTGGGCGAGCGCAAAACCAGCGGCGAAGGTAATCAGGAAGTTTTCCTGCTGCACCGCGAGGCCGACGGTCAATGGCGCTTCGCCCGCTATATCTTCTCGAGCACCAACCCGCCAGGCACGCCGTGAGGGGCAGGCTCGGCGGCCAGGTTCGGTTGCCATGAGGCGGTTGCAAAACCGATGGCCGGTGCCATCGGTTTTTTCATGGGTGAGCGCCGTGGCGATGCGCCGGCTTTATTCGCGGCGCGCAAGCCGCGATGTTCGCTGGCGCCTGAGCAGATTGCCGTATCCCCGGCACGGGTTTTCTTTAGACTGGGGGCTTTTCTCCCCGCGCTTTCCAGGACCAGAACTCCCATGTCGAACCTTGGCTTTCGTCACGCGGCATTGTCCGATGCCGCCCGTTGCTACCAGATCGAGTCCACCGCCTACGAGGGCGACGAGGCGGCCACCCAGGCGAAAATCGCCACGCGCATCGCCCAGTACCCGCAAGGCTTCCTGCTGCTGGAGGAGGCCGGCGAAATCGTCGGCTTCATCAACAGCGGTTGCGCCTTCGAGGTGGTGATGTCCGACGAGGCGTTCAAGGAACTGGTGGGCCATGCGCCCGAGGCGCCGAACGTGGTGATCATGTCGGTGGTGGTCGACCCGGCCCACCAGGGCAAGGGCTATTCCAGGCGGTTGATGGACGAGTTCGTCGCGCGCATGCGGGCGCAGGGCAAAGCGACCATCCACCTGATGTGCAAGGAACGCCATGTGCCGCTGTACGAGCGCATGGGCTACCGCTACGTACGGCCGTCGCCGTCGGACCACGGCGGCATGGCCTGGCACGAAATGGTGATGGAACTCTGATCCACGTCTTGATCGAAGCTTTCCAGGGTTGCCAATGACACTAAGTGTCATATAGCATTTTGCGTGTCATAATCCTGGCCCGTCATGCCGGCAGCACTGGAGGCGTTTCAATGAACGTTCATTTCGTGGTTCACGAAGCATTCGAGGCCCCTGGCGCCTATGAAGCCTGGGTCGAGGCGCGCGGCTATACGGCGAGCTACTCGCGGGTGTATGAGTCCGATGCCTTGCCTTCGACCGTTGAAGGCATCGACCTGCTGGTGGTCCTGGGCGGACCGCAATCGCCAGCCACCACCCAACAAGAGTGCCCGCACTTCGACACCGCGGCCGAACAGGCCTTGATCGTCCGCGCCATCCGCGCCGGCAAGGCCGTGGTGGGCGTGTGCCTGGGGGCCCAGCTGATCGGCGAGGCGCTGGGGGCGAAATGCGCGCGCAGCCCGGAAAAAGAGATCGGCCAGTACCCGATCCTGCTGACCGAAGCCGGCCTGGAACACCCCGGGATCGCGCCTTTTGGCGAAGCGCTGGAGGTGGGCCACTGGCACAGCGATATGCCGGGTCTGACCGCCGACGCCAAGGTGCTGGCCTACAGCGCAGGCTGCCCGCGGCAGATCGTCGAGTACGCGAGCCTGGTCTATGGGTTCCAGTGCCACATGGAGTTCACGCCCGAGGTCGTGGAGCTGCTTATCGCCGCGTCTGCACACGAATTCGCGGCGCTGAAAGACCGGCCGTATGTCCAGCAACCGCAGGCGCTGCGGGCCAACGACTACACCGAAATGAACCGCAAGCTCTTTGGTTTCCTCGACACCCTGGTGGCGGACTATCGGCTATCCGTGCGCTGAGCGAGGGCCGGGTGGCGCGGCTCGCTCGTGCAAGCGGTTTTCTATGGCCTCGATCAGCTTGTCCAGGCTGGTCACGAGGGTGACGGGCAAGCCGAAGTGCTGGTTGTTGATGGCGTGCGCCGTGGCGGCATCGGCCCTGAAGAAATCGACATAGGGCAGATACAGGGCATGCAGCACGTCGCCCAGGTCGCTGGTCTTGGGCGTTCGCGCCTGCTTCCTGGGCAACACGGACGACTTGACGAGGTGCGCCACCAGTTTCGATAGCACGAACAGGGCCGGTGTCTTGTCCAGGCTGGCGTGAATGGGTGCGGCGCGAGGGGCCAGGTCATCGCTGAAGGCGTCGATCAGCCGCTGGGGCGCCTCCTCACAGACCTGCTTGGCGAGGGACTGGATGCGTTGGTCGATTTCTTGCTCGGGTATGCCCAGCTCGGTGAGTTCCCGATAACGTTCGCCTGCCTGTTGGGCCCCCTCGCTGACAAGGCTGCCGAGTTCTGCCCCGGACGCTCTCAGGAGACCGGAGAACTCGGTCGACCGGTTCCAGTGTGCTCGATGCCAGGCGAAGAGGTGGTTCAAGTCCTTCAGCGAATCGTTCAAGGCCCGTTGGAATACCTCGAAACCATAGGGGTTTTTCAGAATGTCGGCGGCGCTTTCGCGCTTGAAGGGGAAGCTGGCTGACAGTTCGTCCAGCGAGGCTGCAAGGTCGAATGTTGGGCGGGAGGCCCGCAGTTTGGCGGCGAGTTGCCGTCTTTCCTGGCGATTGAGGGCCGTGCCCTCGGCGTTCTCCCTTTGCCATTTGTGGGCGACGACGGCCAGCGGAAACCAGCCGCCCTCGTCATCGAATACCTGGGGGTTCTCCACCGACGACAGTTCGTGGGTCATCAAGGTAATCGCGTCCATCAGCACTTTCGTCCCACAGAGTTCCTGGATGCAGGCGAGGCGCAGGCCCGCGAATTCCAGGGCTTTTTCATCGACCGCAAGGGCTTCCATGATGTGGGTCATGGAGTAGCGAATCTCGATCTGCCGTGCCTCGGACCAGGCTTCGAGCCGGCCTTTTATCGCCAGGGCCCGTTCGCGGTTGCCTTGAGGGTTGGAGAGATCGGAGAAGTCGCTGCTGTCCAGGTAGACCACGAGCGGGCGAGCGGCGGTCGGTTGAGCGTCGGGCATGATGTGTCCCACAGTCCATGTTGAAGAACGAGCCATGGGGAGAAGGTATAGACCGTTTTGGTTGTCGGTCGGGGGCAAGGTTGGCGCGTCAGGCCCGGGTTGCCCGGGCCCGCCCTGAACAGGCGGGATCGGCGCCGCTGGCGCGCCGATCCCGCCGGGTGCTTAGCGGCCAGCCACCAGCGGTGGGGTGCGTGGCGGTACCTGGCGCTGGCTGCCGGTCGCCTCGTAGGCCGCGGCCAGGCGCAGCAGCGAGGTGTCGTCGTAGGCGCGGCCGGCGAAGGTCAGCCCGACGGGCATGCCGATGTCCGGCATGACGCCCATCGGCACGGTGACCGTCGGCACGCCCAGGTGGCGGATGGCAAGGTTGCCGTTGGCGACCCAGACCCCGTTGCTCCAGGCGATGTCCGCGGACGCCGGGTCGACATCGGCATTGGCCGGGCCGACGTCGGCCACGGTGGGGAAGATCACCGCGTCGAGCTGCAGCCGGTCCATCCAGTCTTCCAGGTCGAGCTTGCGGGTCCGCTCCAGGCCGCGCAGGCCGTCGGGCACGGTGGCGATCCGGTCCCAGGGGGTGATGCCGCGCTCGGCCATCTTCACGTACTCGTCCATGCCCGCGGCCAGGTCGCCCTCGCGGTTGGGCAGGGTACCCGGGTCGTGGGGGAAGATCAGCGGGCCGTCGACGTCCACCAGGCGGTTGAGCTTGGGGTCGCCGTTGGCTTGCAGGAAGTCGTCGAAGGCCCAGGCGGTCAGGTCCCACAGTTCATGGTGGAGGAACTCCTTGGACACCAGGCCGCGGTTGAACACCGTCGGCGCGCCGGGGCGGTCGCCCTCGCAATTGGAGACCAGCGGGAAGTCCACTTCGAGCACTTCGGCGCCCGCGGCTTCCAGCGCCTGGCGCGCCTGTTGCCAAAGGCCGATCACCGACGGCCGGGTGTGGATGCGTTGCCCGGTCGGGCCGCCGATGCCCGGCGCCTCGCTGGTGCCGGCGTCGGGGTCGGCGTTGATGTACATGCGCGGCACGCCGAAGCGCTTGCCGGCCAGGGCGCCGTCGTTGGCCGCCAGGGCCGGGTAGGACGCGGGGCGCACCGCGGCCACAGCGGGAATCGGCACCCAGGGTTGCAGGCGCCACAGGTCGCCGCGGGTGTCCGGGTCTTCGGCGACGACGATGTCCAGCACTTCGAGCAGGTCGGCCATGGTCCGGGCGTACGGCACCACCACGTCCATGGTCGGGGTCAGCGGCCAGTTGCCGCGCACCGAGATCACCCCGCGCGACGGGGTGTAGGCGCACAGGCCATTGTTCGAGGCCGGGCCGCGGCCGCTGGACCAGGTTTCTTCCGCCAGGCCGAAGGCGGCGAAGCTGGCGGCGGTCGCGGTGCCGGCGCCGTTGGAGGAGCCCGAGGCGAACGGCGCGGTGAGGTAGTCGGCGTTGTACGGGCTTTCCGCCCGGCCATAGACCCCGCGCTGCATGCCGCCGTTGGCCATGGGCGGCATGTTGGTCTTGCCCAGGCAGATGGCGCCGGCGCCGCGCAGGCGTTCGATGGTGAAGGCGTCGCGATAGGCGATCAGCTGGGCGAAGGCCGGGCTGCCGGAGGCCGCGGTGAGGCCCTTGACCAGGTAGCTGTCCTTGGCGGTGTAGGGAATGCCGTCGAGCGGGCCCAGGGTGGTGCCGTTGGCCCGGCGGGCATCGCTGGCCCGGGCTTCCTCGAGCGCTTGCGGGTTGCGCACCACGAGCGCATTCAGGGCGGTGGGGGTATCGGCGCCGTCGTAGGCGTCGATCCGCGCGAGGTAGGCCTGGACCAGTTCGACCGCCGTGGTCCGGCCGGCTTCGAGGGCGGCGCGCAGTTGGGCAATGGAAACCTCGGTGACTTCGATCATGCGCTTACCGCCGGTGACTGATGGGAGAAGGGGTGAAGGTTGCCATCGCGCTGGAGGCTGGACGTGGGCACATCGCTGGTCTCGCAAGGGTTTTTCATATCGGTTCTCGTTGCGCCGCAGGAGGCGACAAGGGCTGGGCTACCACCTGAGCGGGGTATTTTGCACCAAGTCGCCGGCAGAGGCTTGGCTAAACGCCCGGCAGCGCTCGCCGGTAGCCGGGGAGGGGCGGCAGGAAAAAGTAAGTCGCTGTTTTGAAACCATATTTGTGCAATTTCCGCTTCCCAGACGGGGAAAAAGTTGTTAAATTTCCGCGCGTTCTTGCAGCGACCCGCCCAGGGCTCGCGATCCACGCAAGCAACAGCCGATACAGGGGCGTCGCCAAGCGGTAAGGCAGCAGGTTTTGATCCTGCCATGCGTTGGTTCGAATCCAGCCGCCCCTGCCATTTTTTCCTGCTCATTTCTGCGTAACGCTCAAGCCGCCAGGCCATCGACGCGCGCGACCTCTCTTCATGCGTAGCCCTCCGGCAAGACCACCTGCCCATGCTCTGCCCGATGGCTAGCGAAAGCGCTGCTCGATGGCCTCGGCGAACGGGTACCCGGCAAAGTAGGGCTTGGCTTCTTCTATGACCCGCCGGAACGACGGGCGCTGTACCAGTCGCTCGAAATAGGCGGGCAAATGCCGACAGTCCTCGGGAAACGCCACCAGCGTGCGGGCATAGAACAGGGCCGGGGCGGCGGCGCAGTCGGCCAGGCTGAACTGCGGGCTGGCGACCCAGGTTCTCGACGCCAACTGGCGTTCGAGCATGGCGTAGGCGGTCAGCAGCAGGGCCCGCTGTTGTGTCAGGTCGGCGTGGGCGGCGAACAGGCGGTCGGCGACGATCTGCTGCACCGGCCCCTGAAGGTAATGGTCGAAGAACCGATCCCACAGCCGCACTTCCAGCGCGCTGTCCCAGTCTCCGGGAATCAGCGGCTGCGGCCCGCCGTGGAAATGGTCCAGGTACTCGACGATGACGCTCGATTCCGGCACGTCGCGTTGCCGCTCGTGGTCGCGCAGGACCGGGAACTTGCCGATCGGCCACCGGCGTTGCAGCGCTGCCCGCTCGGTGGGGTTGGACAGGTCGACGATCTGCTTCTCGAACTCGACTCGCTGTTCGTACAGGGCGATCAGCACCTTGTGGCAGAACGAGGCCAGCGGGTGGAAATACAGGGTCAGCGGCATCTTGGGTTTCCTCGGTGAGCGCGTGGGCCCGCGCGAGCTGCGAGCAGGCATACCCAGCAGTATCGCCCGCCCTTGGCGCCGCCGCGCCGGCAGGCGACGAGGCGGGCTAGGACTCGCCCGAATACTTCACCGCCGCCGCGGCCCGCGACGGCACGTTGAGGATGCGCAGCAGCGACGACACATGGATACGCACGGTGAAGGGCGAGATCGCCAGTTCGCGGGCGATTTCCTTGTTGGTCTTGCCCTGGGCGATCAGGCGCAGCACCTCGTGCTGGCGCGCGGTCAGGGACGGCGTGGCGCTGCCCAGGGGCAACAGGCCCGAAGGCGCGAACTTGACCAGCACCTCGCCTTCGCGGATGGCCAGGACCGCCTCGCCGATCTCGTCCGGGGCGATGTTCTTGCCGATGAAACCGTCGGCGCCGGCGGCCATGACCTCGGCGATCAGCGCCTGGTCGTCGACCATCGACACCACGATCAGGGTGGTGCGCGGCAGTTGCCGGCGCAGCGCGGCCAACTGGCTGACGCAGGTCAGGCCGGGAAAACGCAGGTCGAGGATCAGCGTGTCCAGCTCGGCGCCGCCCTCGAGCAGGGCCTGGACCGCCTGCAAATCGCCGGCTTGCTCGATCAGCGATTCCGGCAGCAGACGCTGCACCGTGCGCAACATGCCTTCGCGAAACAGCGGGTGATCGTCGGCTATGATGATCCGACATGCCATAGAGTGACCCTCCCTGGGTCGGGCTTTTTTAAAGGCCGGCTACTTTAGCAGCGGGCGGCTTGACTGCCTGGAGTTCGTGCTGGGTATGACGACTGCCGCACAAGGATGTTCCCCATGAAGTTCGAGAAAAACACCGAGTTGGACCAGGCCAACCTGCGCATTATCGTGGCCAGTTGCGCAATGGCCTATATCGGCGTGCTGGGTTTTCTGCCCGGGCGGCAGGTCGCGACCTACCTGCCGATCCTGATCTATATCGGCCTGTTCGTGCTGCTGTCGATCGTCCTGCGCCAGGCCATCGTGCGCTGGCCCGGGCATTATCCGGCGCGGCGTGTCCTGGGCATGATCCACGACTACACCGGCACCTGTTTCGGCCTGGTGATCGGCGGCGAAGCGGCGCTGCCGCTGTATGCGGTGATGGTCTGGGTCAACCTGGGCAACGGCATGCGCTTCGGTTCGCGCTACCTGGCGATCGCCACCGCGCTGGCGTTGCTGGCGCTGGTCATCGTCTATCACCTGACGCCGCTGTGGCAGGCGCAGCCCTTCATGGTGCTGATGCTGCTGATCACCAGCACGGTGATTCCGATCTATGCCCATCTGTTGCTGGAACGCACGCGCAAGGCCTCGGAGGAGGCGATTGCCGCCAACCTGGAAAAGTCGCGGTTTCTCGCCCAGGCCAGCCACGACCTGCGCCAGCCGATCCACTCCATCGGCCTGTTCACCGCCTGCCTGCGCGAGTCGCCCCTGGGCGACGAGGAGCGGCGCCTGGTGGACAACATCGACCGTTCGCTGCTCAACGTCGCGCAATTGTTCCGCTCGATTCTCGACCTCTACACCCTGGACAACGGGCGCCTGCAACCCAGTTTCCAGACCCTGCACCTGGGCGAGTTCCTGGCCGACCAGGTGCGGCAGAACGCCGAGGCCGCGCGCTGGGCCGGGGTCGAGCTGCGCCTGCGGCCCTGCGCGCACTGGGTGCGGGTGGACCCGGCGCTGCTCGCCACCATGGTCCAGAACGTGCTGTCCAACTGTTTCAAGTACGCCGCGCAGCGCCCGGTGCTGATCGGCGTGCGCAAGCGCGGCGCGGGGCTGGCCATCGTCATTTACGACCGGGGCCGCGGGATTGCCGAAGAACACCTGCCGAACCTGTTCGAGGAGTTCTACCGGGTGCGCCAGCTGCGGGACAAGGACGTCGAAGGCGTGGGCCTGGGCTTGTCCATCGTCAAGCGCCTGTGCCAGTTGACGGGGTTGGAGGTGGCAATCCGTTCGCGGCTTGGCCGCGGCACGGCGGTCAGCCTGTACCCGCTGCCGCTGGCGGCGCCGCCGCAGCAGCAGCCGATCGCGCGCGACGAGGCCCGCCAGGCCGGCCTGTTGACCGGCTTGAAGGTGTGCCTGGTGGAGGACGACCGCAACGTGCTGCTGGCCACCTCGGCCTTGCTCGAACGCTGGGGCTGCGTGGTCCAGGCCGAAGCCAGCGGCCAGGACCTGGTCAGCGACTGCGACGTGATCGTCGCCGACTACGACCTGGGCAACCACGCCACGGGTATCGAATGCATCGACAGCCTGCGCCGGCAACGCGGTTGGGCGGTGCCGGCGCTGATCCTCACGGGGCATGAAGTGGAGAAGATCCAGGCCGCGCTGCACGACCGCAACATCGCCATCCTCTCCAAGCCGGTGCGCCCGGCCGAGCTGCGGGCCAGCCTGCGGGCGCTGCGCGAGCAGCCGAGGCTGGTGCCGCTGTCCGAGGCGCTGCCCGGGGTCGTGCCCGAGGCCTGAGGGCACGGGCCTCAGCGCCTGCCGAGGCGGACGCTCTTCACGGCCCGCACACTTCCCGGACACAAGCGCGTAGCCATCTGTGCGCCGGGTCGGCGTTCATCCGCGGGTGCCAGAGCATGGACACGGTGATGTCCTCTGTCGTCACCGGCAGGGCGAAGCTGTGCAGGTCGTGGCGCAGGTTGTGGGTGTAGCGTTCCGGCACGGCGGCGATCAGGTCGGACGCGCGCACCAGCGCCAGGGCGGCGCAGAAACCGCCGACGATGGCGGCGATCTCGCGCGTCAGGCCAAGCGCCTGCAACGCTTCGTCCACCACCCCGCGGTCGTGGCCCTGGCGCGAGACCAGCACATGCAGGCCGGCGGCATAGCGGGCGGCGCCGATCGGGCCGCTGGCCAGCGGGTGGTCGTGGCGCACCACGCCGATGAAGCGGTCGCGGAACAGCGCCCGGGTATGGATTTCCGGGCTGGTGCCGGGGTCCACCACGCCGGTGTCGAGGTCGACCGTGCCGTCGCGCAGGGGCGTGCTGTCGCGGTTGGTTTTCTGGATGAAATGCAGGCGCGCGCCGGGGGCTTCGGCGCGCAGGCGGGCGACCAGCGCGGGGCCGAAGTTCTCGACGAAGCCGTCGCTGCCGCGCAAGGCGAAGGTGCGAACCAGGTGCCGCAGGTCGAGCCGTTCGGCGGGGCGCAGCATGGCTTCGGCGTCCCGCACCAGAGGGCCGACCCGCTCGCGCAACTCCAGGGCGCGCGGCGTCGGCACCAGGCCGCGGCCGGCGCGCACCAGCAACGGGTCGCCGGTGGTTTCCCGCAGGCGCGCCAGGGCCCGGCTCATCGCCGAGGGGCTCAGCCGCAGGCGTTGCGCGGCGCGCGCCACACTGCCTTCGGCGAGCAGCACATCGAGGGTGACCAGCAAATTGAGGTCGGGTATGGACATGGCGGCGGCCCCGAATGAAATGAGAGGACATTGAGATGGCGTCAGGCGCATGAATAACCTGCAAATGCTGCGCCTTCCGCCATGTTATGTCGCGCGCTAGATTGGCGACAGCGCCATATCGCGCCGGCTGCGAGGAAATCCCCAGTGAACATCAGCGACAATGCCCCATCCCCCGAAACCGCTCCACGGTCGCTGTCCCAGGGCGGAGCGCTGGCCAGCCTGGCGCTGTCGATGCTGCTGGCGTCGCTGGGCACCAGCATCGCCAATGTCGGCCTGCCGACCCTGGTGCTGGCGTTCGGCGCGAGCTTCCAGCAGGTGCAGTGGGTGGTCCTGGCCTACCTGCTGACGATTACCGCGCTGATTGTCAGCGTCGGCCGCCTCGGCGATCTGTTGGGGCGCCGGCGCCTGTTGCTGGCCGGCCTGGCGCTGTTCACCCTGGCCTCGCTGCTCTGCGCCCTGGCCCCGACCCTGGGCACGCTGATTGCCGCGCGGGCGCTGCAGGGCGGTGGCGCGGCGATCATGATGGCGCTGACCCTGGCGCTGGTCGGCGAGACGGTGAGCCAGGCCCGCACCGGTAGCGCCATGGGCTTGCTGGGCACCTTGTCGGCGGTGGGCACGGCCCTCGGCCCGTCGCTGGGCGGGGTGCTGATCGCCGGGTTCGGCTGGCAGGCCATGTTCCTGGTCTGCGTGCCGCTGGGCGGGTTGGCCTGGGCGCTGGGCTACCGGTATGTGCCGGGCGATCGACAGGCGCTGTCCTGGGTGCGCGGCGCGTTCGATCCGCTGGGCACCGTATTGCTGGTTCTCAGCCTGCTGGCCTACGGGCTGGCCATGACCCTGGGCCGTGGGCATTTCGGCCTGCTCAATTGCGGGTTGCTGCTGGCGGCGCTGGTGGGCGTCGGTTTGTTCGTCCGGGTGGAGGGGCGGGTGGCCGCGCCGCTGATTCGCCTGGCGCTGTTTCGCGATGGGGCCTTGAGCACCAGCCTGGCCACCAGCGCGCTGGTGTCGACGGTGATCATGGTGACGTTCGTGGTCGGGCCCTTTTACCTGGCCCACGGCCTGGGGCTGAGCGCCTTGGCGGTGGGCCTGGCGATGTCGCTCGGGCCTTGTGTCTCGGCGCTGACCGGGGTGCCGGCCGGGCGCGTCGCCGATCGTCTTGGCGCGCGGCCGATGATCCTCGCCGGCCTCGGCGCCATGCTCGTCGGCTGCCTGTCGCTGGCGCTGCTGCCGACAGGCTTGGGCCTGGGCGCTTACCTGGCGTCCATCGTCGTCACCACCCTGGGCTACGCGACGTTCCAGACCGCCAACAACACCGCGGTGATGAGCGACGTGGGGGCGGCCCAGCGCGGGGTGATCTCCGGCATGCTCAACCTGTCGCGCAACCTCGGGCTGATCTCCGGCGCCTCGCTGATGGGCGCGGTGTTCGCCGCGACGACCGGCGACCTGGCCACGGCGAGCGCCGAAGCGGTGGCCGGCGGGATGCAGGTCACCTTCGCCGTGGCCGCGGGGTTGATCGCCACGGCACTGCTGGCCGCTCTGGCTTGCCAGCGATTCTGGCGGCCCATGGCAAGCCCCTTGTAGGAGCGAGTGTGCTCGCGAAAGCGCCGTGACATCCGACGCGGGAGCCGGGTTGCAAGTGCCGGCCCGATCGCGAGCACGCTCGCTCCTGCAAGGGGTGGTTCTATTGGAAGCTTTCGAGGTTGACCGCATCGTTGTGGCGGGTTTTCTCCAGGGGCGCGCTAGTGGTCGGGCAGTGGGGGTCGTAGCTGCCGACGATGTTGTAGTTGCGCGCCAGGTCGTCCTTCTGGCACCGGTCGCGCCTGGCGTAGCCGAGGTTGATCGGGTCGTAGCGATACTCGGGTTCTGGTTCGCGCTTGGAATGAGGCGCTTTCAAATCGCGCTTATCCATTCGCAGAAACACGCTGGCATGCACTTTGTCGTGTTCCACCGGCTTGCGGCGAATCAATCCGGCTTTCTTGTAGGCACGGCCGGCCAAGCCCGTGGCATCGAGGAACTCGTCGTGTAATGGGCCGCCGATGCATTCGGTCGGCCAACGGCTGCTATTGGCGAAGATACCGGCGTCCTTGACGTTGACCAGCATCCAGCGCAGCGGGATGGTTTCCAGCCCCTGACCGCCCTTGGCATAGGGGCTTTCGCCACACTGCGCGAGGTCTGGATCGTTGAGGTAACCACCACCCACATCGCTATGCACGCCGGCAAACCAGACTTCTTCCAGGACCTGGGATTTGGTTTGCGGCAGGCCGAAGCGCAGCAGCCTGAACGAGGCTCGCTGCTCATCCAGGGACATGGCGTGGTAACCGCGCTCGGCGTACAGCTCCAGGCGGTGTTCGTCCGGATCTTCCTTCAGGCTGGAGCCCACCGCTGGCACGGTGTCGAATACGCCGATGACCTTGACCACGACCCTTTCATCGGGCTTGTCGTCGCCATAGATGCTGATGCCGTTGGCGCGCCGATACGCCTTCAGCTTGACCCGCAGGGCGTCGTCGAAACCGGGAACGCCATCGTTGCGCGCCTTGTAGAGGTCGTACATGTCCTCGACCACATCGTGCATATGGCCGGTCCAGCCCCACAGGGTGCTGTTGTCCCAGGTATCGGGCTTCAAGTTGCTGGGCAGGCCGGCGATTTCGAGAAAGCCGTTCAGCGAGCGGGCGGTGAAGGCCCCTCGGCTGAAACCGAAGATATAGATCTCGTCGCCAGGCCGGTAAGCCTCGATCAGAAAGCGGTAGGCCTGGCGAATGTTCAGGCTGACGCCGCTGCCGAACAGGGCGCCGAAAGGCGTGGTGATGCTGGTGGCCACGCCCTTGTCGTAATAGGGGATGACCCTGGCGCCGTTCTCGGCTTGCTCGAGCGCCTGGTTATACAGGCGCCAGATATTGGTGTTGTCCTTTTTGGTGTTCTCGGTGCCGTCGAGCAGCACCACCAGTTTTCGGGGCCCTGTGTCGCCGTACAGGCAATCGTTGAGCAGTTGCCAGCGCTCGCGAACCTTGAAGTAACCGTCCTCGATGTTCTTGATGTCGAAGTGTTTCTGGCAAGCGGGGGTTTGCGCGGCTTTTTCGGTCATTCGGGCTTTTGTCAGCAATTGATAGTCGATGTTTCGGGTGGTTTGCAGTTTCAGCACGCTGTTGTCGGTGGTGGAGCAGGCAGTGAGAAGGGCGAGGCTCAACAGAAGGACGATGCGCATATCGAAGGTCTCCGTGACCGGATACGGATGGCGTGGCAAGGCAGCCGATGGGAGCAGGGGAGCCCCGCGTTGGTTGCTCAAGTGAACCTAGTCGAAGGCGGTCAAAATGCTATCAGCGGGTCGGAACCAGGTTTTCCAAAAGCGACAGCGCCAGGCATCAGTCCGCGCTTTCGGCCGCCAGCAAGGCACTGTAGGCCCGCAACCGCTGCACGAATTCGTGCGCCGGCCCTTGGGGCGCATAGGCCTGCCGGAGGAAGAACGCGGCGTACTCGCCGAGGCCCGGCTCGGCCGCCGTCAGCAGTTGCGCATGCTCTTCCAGGCTGCTCGGCCACCCACGATCCTGCTCGCTACGCAGCAGGTTGGCCGAGCGCAGCGCCTTGCGCGCCGCGGCCCGTTGCAGGCGTTGTTGCAGCAAAGGCTCGCGGTTCTGTTCCAACTGTTGCGCGTAGCCTTCCAGCACCTGGGGAAGTCGCCATTCACCGCCTGGGCAATGCGCCGGCTGGGGCGAAAGGGTTCGAAGCGCAACCTCAGGTCGTTGCCCCAGATGCAGCGGCACTGATGCTTGAGCCAGAAGCCCCAGCGGTAAAGATTGTCGGGGGCCAGCACCTCGCTGAGCACGCCGATATCGAAATCGATCTTCGACACTTCCGGGTGCCACGCCTCCAGCGCTTGCCGAGTCTGCTCCAGCCGCTGGCGCTCCTCGGGGCTTGGCGCCCAGGCCAGCACCAGGGTTGCGTCCAGGTCGGAGGTGCCCGGCCGCGCCTCGCCACGGGCGACGCTGCCGTACAGGTACAGGCCGTCGAGCAGCGCCGGAAAACGCCGCGAGAGCATTGTGCACAGCTCATTCACCAGCGGCCTGAACGCCGGTTGTAGCGGTTGTTCGGGCAGGGACTGGATAAAGCCTTCAGTGTCGACGCCTGGGTACTGCGGCATGGCGATCCCTATGGGGCGCTACAGGTAAGTGCGTAACACAGCTTACCCGGGGCGGTCGGGTTGTGGGCAACGTCTGGCGGCGTTGAGGAGGCTCGCGTGCCACGTTGCCGCCATGGATCGAGGCTCGCCAGATCGTTACCGAGCGGCGTCGGCGACTCGCCGCTGATGGCGCACAGCCGTGCATTGACGGTTTCGCCGTCGACCATGCCGCGTTCTTGCAGCAGATCCGCCAGGTCGACGACCGCCGACCAGTAGCGATGCACCAGGCGACTGGCGCGGGCGATGGCCAGGGCTTGCGCGTCGAGCAGCTTGCGCGGCGGCAGCAGGCTGATCAGTTCGTGGCCGCGGCTCAGGTCGCCGCGGCCGCTGCCGCTGATCACCCGGGCGGAGCCGGCGTGACGGTAGATGGCTTCGGCCACCGGCCCGGCGAAGCAGTGCAGCAGGTCGCGCTCGATGGCCTCGACCATCGACGGCAGGTATTCGGCGATGCCGGGGGCCTCGAAAGCCGGGCGCGGCACCCGGTAATCGGCTTCGACTAGGCCCGCCACGTACTGCCAGTTGCCGCGCAGGTCGAGCAGCGGGCCGGCGCGGGTTTGCGCCAGGGTGCGGACGCTGACACGGGCGATCGGCTGGCCGTTCCACCAGAAAGCCAGGGCGTGGCCGGCTTCGTGGATGGCTGTGCAACGCGGGCGCGGGTGCATGGCGTTCTCCCGTGGTTCGAGCGCGCCCGGAGTACCACGACAGGGCGCTGTTTCCATCATCGGCCGCGGCCCTGGGGGCGGGTAAAAGATTGTCCCTATCACCTACCAATAGTCCGGCTATTAGCGATCCACCGCCCAGGGGCTAGCCTTAACTCAGTGCTGGCGCGAGCCGGCCGGACAAGACCTGATCAAGCGATAACGAACAACGAGTCAGCAGCGTACCGGGCTTACCGTGGGCCACCGTCCTGGCAACAGGCTTGCCAGTTTCTTGCGCCTCTGGCCATCACGATCCGTCGAGCGAACTGTGAGCCCAGCAACCTGTGTCATTGATTTCGCCTGTCGCTATCCGGCGCCTGCCCGGGGCGGATAGCTGGATGAACACGACCGAAGGTAGCTACTCATGGCAAACGAATCGAAGTGCCCGTTCAACCACGCCGCTGGTGGCGGCACAAGCAACCGCGACTGGTGGCCGAACCAACTGAACCTGAAGATCCTGCACCAGCACTCGTCCCTGTCCGACCCCATGGGCGCGGGCTTCAATTACGCCGAAGCCTTCAAGCGCCTGGACTTCCAGGCCCTGAAGCGCGACCTGAATGCGCTGATGACCGACTCCCAGGACTGGTGGCCCGCCGACTTCGGCCATTACGGGCCGCTGTTTATCCGCATGGCCTGGCACAGCGCCGGGACCTACCGCACCGGCGACGGTCGCGGCGGCGCCGGTTCCGGCCAGCAGCGTTTCGCGCCGCTCAACAGCTGGCCGGACAACGTCAGCCTGGACAAGGCGCGCCGCCTGCTATGGCCGATCAAGCAGAAGTACGGCCGCAACATCTCCTGGGCCGACCTGATTGTGCTCACCGGCAACGTCGCGCTGGAATCCATGGGCTTCAAGACCTTCGGTTTTTCCGGTGGGCGCGCGGACGTCTGGGAGCCGGACGAAGATGTCTACTGGGGTTCCGAGAACAAATGGCTGGGCGGCGACACCCGCTACGGCAAGTCGGATAAAGCCGCCATGCAAGACCCCGGCGAGGGGCAATTGGTGGCCGAGCCGGGCAACGAGCAAAGCCGCGCCGACCAGGGACGCAATCTGGAGAACCCGCTGGCCGCGGTGCAGATGGGCCTGATTTACGTGAACCCGGAAGGCCCCGAAGGCAACCCGGACCCGGTCGCGGCCGGGCTGGATATTCGCGAGACCTTCGGCCGCATGGCGATGAACGACGAAGAAACCGTGGCCCTGATCGCCGGCGGCCACGCCTTCGGCAAGACCCACGGCGCCGGTCCCGCCGACAACGTCGGGGCCGAGCCCGAGGCCGCCGGCCTGGAGCTCCAGGGCCTGGGCTGGAAGAGCACCTTCGGCAGCGGCAAGGGCGGCGACGCCATCACCAGCGGCCTGGAAGTGACCTGGACCACCACGCCCACCCGCTGGAGCAACAACTACCTGGAAAACCTGTTCGGCTTCGAGTGGGAGCTGACCAAGAGCCCGGCGGGCGCGCACCAGTGGACGCCGAAAAACGGCGCCGGCGCCGGTACCGTCCCGGATGCCCACGACCCGGCCAAGCGCCGCAGCCCGACCATGCTTACCACCGACCTGGCGCTGCGTTTCGACCCGATCTACGAGCCGATCTCGCGGCGCTTCCTGGCCAATCCGCAGCAGTTGGCCGACGCCTTCGCCCGCGCCTGGTACAAGTTGATCCACCGCGACATGGGCCCGCTCTCGCGTTACCTCGGTCCGGAACTGCCCGACGAGGAACTGCTGTGGCAAGACCCGATCCCCGCGCTCGATCACCCCTTGGTGGATAACAGCGATATCGCCGCGCTCAAGGCCCAGGTCCTGGCTTCGGGGTTGTCGGTGTCGCAACTGGTGTCCACCGCCTGGGCGGCGGCGTCCAGCTTCCGCGGCTCCGACAAGCGCGGTGGCGCCAACGGCGGGCGCCTGCGCCTGGCCCCGCAGAAAGACTGGGCGGCCAACCAGCCCGAGCAACTGGCCCGGGTGCTGGCGACCCTCGAAGGGATTCAGCAGGCGTTCAACGGCGCGCAATCGGCGGGCAAGAAAATCTCCCTGGCCGACCTGATCGTCCTGGCCGGTGGCGCTGGCGTCGAACAAGCAGCGAAAAACGCCGGCCTCGACATCAGCGTGCCGTTCAGCCCGGGGCGCACGGACGCCAGCCAGGAGCAAACGGACGTCGAGTCGTTCGGCTTCCTTGAACCCATCGCCGACGGCTTTCGCAACTACCTCAAGGCCCGCTACCGGGTGCCGGCCGAAGCGCTGCTGATCGACAAGGCGCAACTGCTGACCCTCAGCGCCCCGGAAATGACCGCGCTGATCGGCGGCCTGCGGGTGCTCGACACTAATGTCGACCACAGCCGGCACGGCGTCTTCACCGCGCGGCCGGGAACCTTGAGCAACGACTTCTTCGTCAACCTGCTGGACATGGGCGTGGAATGGAAACCGCTGTCCGACGCCGGGCAAGCGTTCGAAGCCCGCGACCGCCAGACCGGCCAGGTGAAGTGGACCGCCACCCGGGTCGACCTGGTGTTCGGCTCCAACGCCCAGTTGCGCGCCCTGGCCGAGGTCTACGCCAGCGCGGATGCGCACGCGCAGTTCGTGCAGGACTTCGTGGCGGCGTGGGTCAAGGTGATGAACCTGGATCGGTTCGATCTGAGGTGAGGGTTTTTGGCGGCCGCCCCGGCCTGATTGTTCAGGTCGGGGCGGCTCGATTCGCGCTGGCGTTACCAGAGCACGAACGCGGATGCCGTTGTTTGATTCAGGTTGATGTCGCCGACCTCCAGTACTTCATATTCGGCACGGATACCGATGTTGCGCAATACATCAAACTCAATGCCGGCACCGTAGGTCAGGTTCACCCCAGTGTCGTCATCGCTGGCATTGCCGTCGGCATCCCAGGCATGGGCACCGACACTGCCGAACATCCGCACTCGCTCGCCCAGCGGAAAACCGAGGTGGGTACTGGCTTGAACGGATTTGCCATCGAAATCGAGATGCTTGTCCTTGAATTGGCCGAGATCGACAAAGGCGCCTTCGAAGGCCAGATAGCCGTTGAGACGATAGCCGGCGAAAACCTTGTAACTGGAATCTTCATCGTTCAAGTGGGATTGGTCGGTTTCAAGGTGGCTGACGCCCGCTCCCAGGTACAAACCTTTGTCATCCGCACACGCCTGAAAGGACAGCAGCGAGAGCAGGGAAGCGAAGCCAAGGTTGCGAAAAAACATGTGCGGTGGAGTCCTTCTACAGATTGTCGGTGGTGAGGTGTTCGCTGGGAACTTGCGTGCTCGCGAAGCGGGATAGACGTCATTGATTGATAGGTTCGAGCCGCTTCAATCAGCGTAAGGATTGACGCCCACCGAGCATTGGAAATACCGCCTGGCCAAGGCATGCACGGGGAGCGCCTTGGAAAACAACCAGCCTTGAGCCAACAACCCGCTTTCCGAGACCAGGCGCGGTAGCAGTTGTGGGGCTTCGATACCCTTGAAATGCAGCGACCTGACCCTTTTGGCGACGTGCCGCCAGCGGGCGCCCTGGGGGGCGCCGTTGGTGTGCTCGATGAATGAGCGATCTATTTTCAGTATGTCGACCGGTACCGATTCGGTGAGAGAGAAACTGGCATAGCCGGTACCCAGGTCATCGATGGCAATGCGATGCCCGCCCGCGCGAAGCCTGTGCAGTTGAAGCGCTGCGCTTTTCTGGTCGGGCAAGGCTTTTTCGCTGATGGCAAAGACGATGGCGGATGCCGGTATGTTGTACGTTGCCGTGACGCTGGCCACAAAGTCGGGAAAGGTTCGGTCGAGGATGTCTTGGGCGCAAAGATCGATGGTGATGTAGAAGTCCTTGCAGGCCCAGAGATAAGTGCTGTAGTCCTCGGCAACCCGGCTTATCACCGAACGTGTCAGCAAGCGAATCAACTCGGGCCGCGCTGCCGCCGCGACGAATGCCTCTGCCGGAATGGCCACGCCCTTGGCGCTCCAACGAGAAAGCGTTTGGGCGCCGACCAGGTTTCCCGTGCGCAAATCGACAATAGGTTGGTAGTGGATCTCCAGCGCGTTCGCCCTGATCGCCTCGCGCAATTGAATGACGCCAGAGGCGTAATGCCTGTTCATTTTCCAGGCACTGTAGAGCAGGACTTCGAACATGAACGCCAGGGCAATGAATAACTTCCACCGAAGCGCTGTCAGGGCACTCAGTGGCAGCGAGATGACCGAGGTCAGTTCGTTACGGTTGTCCCGATAGGCGACATAGGCGTTGTCTGTAGAGGTGACCAGTGCTTCAAGGGGCAACGGCTCTTGTACCTTCGCAGGCAGTGGGCTGGTTGAGGCAATCAGGGCTACGCCGTCCGGACCGCGCAGTTGCCATTGCACGTCTTGCGCAATATTCAGGTGGTCCCGAAGTGCTTTCTTGTTGATCCACACATAGCGCGATGGCTCCGAGACCATAATGAAGTCCCTGTCCGCAGACACTTTCTGGGCGGAGCTGACGGCATAGGTCCGCCCTTTAACGGACGCCAGGTCGCTCGCGCTTTCTATTGATAGCGACGTTATTTCTTGTCCGTAGGACGAACAGAGCTTGCCATTATCGAGGCGCACCGCGGCTTGATAAATAAATCGGGATTTTTCCACTTGCTCCGCCATCTTCGCGTACTGCTCAGCGGAGCATTCCTGGGTGGAGCGATCAATACTGCCGAGTGTTGCCAGGGCTTGATCGATTTGCGTACGGGGTTCGACCCATCTCTCTTGAGTTCTTTTCAACTGCTGCTCAATAAGATGTTCTGCAAAACTCCCGGCACACAACCAAGCGACAGAACCCATTGCAACGGTCGCGCATAAAACTAACGTTTTCCTTCCAAACAAGGCTTTATACGCGGCAATCATAAAGAACCCCAAAAACATGATTTAACTGGGCGGCCTCGCCCGAAGAAGTACGGGCGGGCGTTTTTAACCGTCAATCAGCCAAGCCAATGCAATGCCCATTAGATAGGCAACAAGGCAAAAAAAGATTTTCTGTTTGAGCGACAGTGCATTCAATGGATAGCGCATGATCATTCCTTGACGGTGGAAGTAAGCAAGGATGGCCATTCAGACGAGCGGATGAAAATTATTGATTGTTATTTTTCAGGTCTTGCGCTGCTCGATGCCGGACAGGCCACATGGCGTGGAGAACCCCTTCATTCCTCCGCCCGAGCCGTTGTTTCCTTGGCCTGCGAAGTGGCTGCCTCGCCCGTTGAAGTATTCAACGGCTGGAGGACTTCAGTTTTGCGCAGTGGCGCCTGGCCGTTTCCGAAGGGATCTCCCCATACGTATCCTGATACAGCTTGGAAAACCGACCGAGATGATGGAAGTTCCAATACATGGCGGTTTCGGTCACCGTTGGCCAAGTGTTGTGGAGCAAGTCCTGGCGGACATTGGCCAGTCTCAGGTTTCTAATGTAAGCGATCGGTGAAGTGCCGAACGTTTCGACGAAACCATGATGCAAACTGCGAGTTGTTGTTTGCAGCTGTTTTGCCAGCGTCTTTATGTTGAGCTGCTTTTTTGTATTTTCATGGATGTACTCGATTGCTTCCAATGCAATCTTTCTTCTTGTCGGGGGCTTGAGCGCGGAGCGCCCGACCGGTGTCAGTGCGCGTAGCAGAGAGGCCAGCAGCGCTCTTTCAGTGCCTGAAGTTTCTGAGGGACGGCTCGGCGTTGCAGGTGGCGCATCGATAACGCAAGCATTGATGGCCTGAATGGCAGATTGGATTGACTTGAAGTTTGCAGCCTGGAAGCGGTATTCCCTTCGCTTTGCCAGTAGGTCAATGGTCGAGTGTTCATCGAGGCATTGCGCATAATGTTCTAGCGTCGTGGTCAGAATGAGCAGGGTTTCATTCGGCTCGCAGGTGCAATGTACGGGCTCGCCGCTGTGCAGCACGATGATTTCGTTGGGCCGCAAGGGGTGACTGTTTACCGTGGGGCGGCGAACGGCAGCCAGGGCAATGGCAAAGGTTACGAAGCCATGGGGAACGCAGCCAGTCAGGGTGACGCCTGAATCAAACTCCAGTCGACTGCACTGGAGCCTCGGCCCCTGCACGAGTGTGTGCTGGCGAACGGTCGCTTCATGCTCTAGGGAGGTCAGGTTGATTTCCCACTGGCCAATCGTTCTAGTGGAAGAGGGTACAGGAGCCGGTGTTACATGAAGGGTTTCATCAGGGAGTTCGGTGTTCATGGCATTGAACGCTCTTCAGACAACTAAAGGGACAGTACTAAGTATTTTTTTCAGACACCGATGCCAATGACGCCGGCAGCCGTTCCAGCGCCGCTGAAAAAACGTACGAATCGTTCAAGAGCGGATCCAACAGACTTTGAAGTTTGCCCGGCTCCAGGTGCGCGCCGAAGATGGCCGAATTTTGACTGGCCGGGCCGATGGCCGCCGCATCAAAGACAAAATAATCATCGGCACGGTAGCCAGTGAGAATTTTATAACCGGGGTCTTCGCTGCTCGGCTGGTCTGGGTCGCTTTTAATACACGCCAGGTCGCAGCTATAAGATTCTTTGTCGTTGGCCATGGCCTTGAAAAAAAGCAATACGCCGACTGATACGGTTGTGAGTTTCTTGAGTAGCATTGGCGAGTTTTCCTAGTCAGGGATTTTTCCACAGAGTACCCAGTGCCCATCGTTTCGCTGTCACAGGGTTGGCCTGTTGATAGTCGCGCCCTTTACCACGGGTATTAAAATCAGAAATTCATATTTTCGAGGCTCAAAGTTGAGTCAGCGAAAGATCGCGATCATCCGTCGTATTGAGTGGCGAGGAAGGGGGCGGGTTATCGATGGCGCCTTCATCGTCGTAATGTTCGTTGTCAGCGTAAATTTTCAGGTGGGAGAGTTTTATTTTCTGGTCGGCACTCAACTCTATGACATCCAGCTCAATTTCCGTGCTGCCGATAGAGTATTCATTGTGCGCCATCGAGTAAGCGGGTATTGCCGCCAGCAATAGAACGGCCAGGATCCTGGTGATCATCGATTTGAACGCTCGCAAAAAATAGGTTTTCACGGGCTCCCCTGAAGCAGTTTTCTTGAGCGACTCATGCAACTCAAACATGGTTTTTAAACATGGCTTCGTTGGATGTCATGGGGGCTTCTTGAAGGGGGGAGCCGGATTTTTGTGCTGAGTGACAGCAGGCGTGGCTCCGGGAGCCATGGAGAAGAGACTCTGGCGAGAGGGGGCGTCTGATTCAAATCAGTAATTATTATTTTCTGCTTGAATCAGCGGCAGGAGGGGCGAGGCGCGTCAGGTCCTGTTGATGGATGAATGCAAATGAGCGGCTGGACGGGCGCTGGCTTAATGGCTCATGCAGCGCAAGCGGCTGAGTTCGTGAACGTAAAAACACAGCGTATTTTTATCGGTAACGGGGATTAATTCATAATTCAGGATCGCCCCTTCCTGCAGGACATATTGGCGTTTAAAAAAGAGCTCGGGTGTCTTTTCAATGGCGAACAGTTCGTTGTCCTGACTCAGTTTGACGTTGCTGATTTTTATCTGAACGTGATGATTGCTTTCCCGGATAACCTCCGCCGAAATAGTGGCGTTGCGAATTTTTCCATTCAGGCTTTCCAGGGTGGTTTGTGTCAGCCGACCGTGCCCGATGGTCAGGTACTCTTCAGTCTTGAGCTGATTCGAATCCTCGAGCCACTGCTGAGTGATGCTCTGGTAACTGATGTTTTCCATGTAATAAGACGGTGAGTAATTCAAGGAAAAAATACAGGCGGCGTTAATGACGACAAGCACTGTCCAGTGGGCAATCGAAGAGGTTGTCAGGTTCATAGGGTTGCTTCCAGGCATTGCCGGATCATCAGCGCCAAGTCTTTTTGGCTGCTATTCAATTGCAGGTTTGCTGTGCTCTGGTCCGGACGAATGCACGAAACGGAATAGTTCGATTTGAAGAGGCTCAGCCAGACCTGGCCTTTCAAGTCGGGTGAAGCCTGCTGAACCTGTTTAGCCGAAAGGTCTCTCAGTAATTGAGCGTCCGTGACGCTGTTGGCGACTGCGTGGATGGTCAGTTGGTTTTGTTTGACGCTGGAAATCTCCACTTTCGGCGTGTCGAAGCCCGAGTGGAAACCCGTGTAGACACATACTCCCAGGGTCAAGACATAAGCCACTAAATGAGCTTTGGTGATGTAAGTGGACTTTGTGGTTTTCTCTGGGGACGGCAGGGGACCATCACTGTGGGCGGGCGCAGGCTCTTCGGTCGCGGCCACAGAAGGTGGTGCGGCGTCATCGGCCGGCGCCGGCAAGTCTGTCTGCGCGTCGACGACGTAGTGACGGTTGAAGCAGTACCCTCTTCGAGGCACCGTCATCACAATCTCGTGGTCCCGACTGTCGTTGAGAAGGTTCCTAAGGGAGAAAACCGCCTGGTTCAAACTGCCCGAAGCCACCACGCGGTCGTTCCAGGTGTACTCGATGATCTGCTCACGGCTTTTAGTCTGCCCCGGCTCCCTGATCAGCAGCTCCAGTAGACGCGATTCAGCCCTGCCGATCGTGGAGTTTTGAACCTCGCCATGGGCCGTCGTGATGGAAAGCAAGGCGGTTTCCGGGTCGAAAAGGGCCATCGCACCATTTTTCAAGGTGAAGGCGTAGGGCATGGGAATCCTCCGTTCAGGTGGCTCTGGCTGAGTCTGGAGACGATTTTGAGGGGCAGGATGGACGCCATTCGTTCTTGTCGGAGAGAGAAGCGACTATAAGCGGACAAGCGTGGAAGCTGTAGAGAGAGACACTAGGCAATGCTGGAATAACCCATCAAAGGTCTCACCGGAATCAGTCAAGAGTAGTCCACGGGGTTTCAATCGGGGGCGCTGATGATGCTCGGTACGTGTTCTCTGCGCTATCCGAAAACTGCAAGGCGGGGCAAAGAGCACCGTTTGCGCAAACAGGCATCGGTTCATCCAGGCCTAACGGCTGTGGGGTATGAAGATGCCTGGACATGTGCCTTACGGCGAGGGGCGGGAAGTGAAATCACAGCAGGGGGAGGGCTAACGGGCATTCCAGGACGGGACGCCCAGGCTGAGGGCGGGTGACGCTTGAAGCCAGCGGTTGGCGCTCTCCGGCATGCGCCTGGTCATCCTGCTCTGCCCGTAAGCCGTTGCTGGCTCAAGGCAGAACGTTGTAGCCACGCTGTTGCAGGCAACTGCTGTACACGGAGTTGTTGGCGCTGACGTTCTGCTCGGTGGTGGCAAGGTTCTGCCTGCGTTCCTGGCGTTGCCGGGATGCCCCGATCACCGCGCCGGCCGCCGCGGCGCTGCGGGCATGGTTACGGCGATAGTCTTGCTTGATATCGTCGTCGACCCGGTCGTAGAGGTTGTCATGTTGTTGGCCACGGACCTCGGCGGCGGTGGCCCCGGCGACCGCGGCGGTGGTCGCGCCTTTTATCCGGCCTCCGGACGGCACGGTGTTCTGCAGCGGAAATTGAGCATTGGCTTGTGATTGGCAGGCGCTGGTGTCTTGCTGGATCGTCTGGGACGTCTGGTTTTTTAGCGGAACCACTGTCGCCGCCAGCGTACTGGCGCTGGCGAGCCCTACACAGGCCGACAGGGCAAAGGTCAGTATTTTCATCAAGTCGGACTCTCGTTGGACGTCGTTACCTGGCCCGACGGTTCGGTTCGCCAGGCACAGCCAGGCCCCATGCGCGTCGGCTCGCCACCCGCTCCCGAGACCCGCGGTGGCAGGCCATGCAGCGTCAGCAAGGGGGAGGGCACGGTTGTTACTGCTTGGAAAGCAGTGCCTGCATGTCGTTCGTCATGTCTTTGAAGGCAACCTTGAAGTCATTGGCAGCTATAGGCTGGCTGGCATTTTCCAAGGTTTCGCCGAAGACCTTGCGGACCACCTTGGCGACCGGCAAACCGGTTTTGGCGTCGATCAGATCGGCCTCGAGATACAACTGGGCCGTCTGATCGCGATGGCCGGTGGCGGCTTGTGTCGCCCCGACAACCGCGGCGACCGGTACGACCTCATACCAATGCATGCCCTCGTTGGTCGCGCTGACGTCGGTGATCGCCGCCTGCAGGATCAAGGTCCGGGAAGCCGGCGCTTGCTGGGTATTCGGGGCGATGTCGTAGGCGGGGGCAAGGCCGTTGCGGATACTGTTGCTGGCCATGGCTTGCAGGTCTTCCAGGGTTTGCAGGTTGACGCGTGCGGTGGGTTTGGCCGGGTACAGCTCTACCTGCTTGAACACGACTGTGGAGTAGGCGTGAGGATCGAACCCTGGCGCCACCCAGCGCAGCACCTTGTGTTCACTCGGCGTGGTTTGCTCCTCGAGCCCCTGATAATTGGGCAGGAAGCCCGAATACTGTTCTTGCTGCGTCACCTTCGAGACACAACCGACCTGAAGCGCACAGCTCAAGGCAATTCCCGCTAGCCACTTATTCGACATGCTCATGTGTTCTGTTCTCACGTAATGAAAATGATCATTCAGGTTCCGACCTGGTTTCCCCCGGTACCGACCTCGGCTCCCCAAAACTGGGGCTGGCGCGTCGGTCAATGCGCAGCGCAGGTTGCCCGCCGGGGCTGGATAATCCGAATCAATAATTCTCAAGAACGATTAAATAGCGCTGTCGATGGGGGCCGGGCTGTTGGCCGCTGTGGTTTTTATCGAGCGCTCCGAGCGCGCATGCTCTCCCGCTTCACCCAAGGAAAAACCGGATCCGTCGTACCCCTGGCCTTGGGTTTCGACTGGCGCATTCTGAGTCCGTACTTGGGGCGGCGGCAGGCCTTCGCCATTGCGCCGCTCAGGGCCGGCGAAACTGTCCTACAGTCTCAGGGGTGTCGCTCGCCGGCACGACGCTTCCCTTCCTGACAACAAGAGAGTCGCCCCATGACAGTCAAGCCCTTGGTCAAGTCGCTGATCGCGACGGCCTTCGCCGTTGGTTACGCCTGTGCCCACGCCGCTTCGCAAGCCCCGGTCGCCGCCGAGAACGGCATGGTGGTCAATGCCCAGCACCTGGCCACCCGTATCGGCGTCGATGTGCTCAAGGACGGCGGCAATGCCGTCGACGCCGCGGTCGCGGTCGGTTATGCGCTGGCGGTGGTCTACCCCGCGGCCGGCAATATCGGCGGTGGCGGTTTCATGACCATCCAGCTGGCCGATGGCCGCAAGACCTTCCTCGACTTCCGCGAGAAGGCGCCGCTGGCGGCCACCGCGAACATGTACCTGGACAAGGATGGCAATGTGGTGCCGGACCTCAGCACCAAAGGGCATCTGGCTGTGGGCGTGCCGGGGACGGTGTCGGGGATGGAGCTGGCGCGGGACAAATACGGCACCATGAAGCGCGCCGACCTGATCGCCCCTGCTATCAAGTACGCCGAGGAGGGGTTCACGCTGGAACAGGGCGACGTCGACCTGCTGGAGACCGCCACCGAGCAGTTCAAGCAGGACCAGGATGCGCGCGCGATCTTCCTGCGCGATGGCCAGCCGCTGCAAGTGGGCCAGAAACTGGTGCAAAAAGACCTGGCCAAGACCCTGCGGGAAATCTCCGGCAAGGGCACCGACGGCTTCTATAAGGGCTGGGTGGCCCAGGCCATCGTCGATTCGAGCCAGGCCGGCAAGGGCATCATCACCCAGGCCGACCTGGACAAATACCGCACCCGCGAGCTGGCGCCGATCGAGTGCGACTACCGCGGCTACCACGTGGTTTCCGCGCCGCCGCCCAGCTCGGGCGGGGTGATCATCTGCGAGATCATGAACATCCTCGAAGGCTACCCGATGCCGGCGCTGGGCTATCACTCGGCCCAGGGCCTGCATTATCAGATCGAGGCCATGCGCCACGCTTATGTCGACCGCAACAGCTACCTGGGCGACCCGGATTTCGTCAAGAACCCGGTCAGCCACCTGCTGGACAAGGCCTACGCGACCAAGTTACGGGCCGCCATCGATCCGCAGAAGGCCGCGGTTTCCAGCGAACTCAAGCCGGGGGTGGCGCCCCACGAGGGCAGCAACACCACCCATTATTCGATCGTCGACCAGTGGGGTAACGCGGTATCGGTGACCTACACCCTCAACGACTGGTTCGGTGCCGGGGTCATGGCCAGCAAGACCGGGATCATGCTCAACGACGAAATGGACGACTTCACCGCCAAGGTCGGCGTACCCAACATGTATGGCCTGGTGCAGGGCGAAGCCAACGCCATCGCGCCCGGCAAGGCGCCGCTGTCGTCGATGAGCCCGACCATCGTCACCAAGGACGGCAAGACCGTGATGGTGCTCGGCACGCCGGGCGGCAGCCGGATCATCACCGCGACCCTGCTGACCATGCTCAACGTGATCGACTACGGCATGAACATCCAGGAAGCGGTGGACGCGCCGCGTTTCCATCAACAGTGGCTGCCCGAGGAGACCAATCTCGAAGCCTTCGCCGTCAGCCCGGACACGCGGAAAATCCTCGAAGGCTGGGGGCACAAGTTCACCGGCCCGCAAGACCCCAACCACCTGGCGGCGATCCTGGTAGGGGCGCCGTCGCTGGGCGGCAAGCCGGTGGGCAAGAACCGCTTCTACGGCGCCAACGACCCACGGCGCAACACCGGGTTGGCGGCGGGCTATTAAGCACGGCGCCTGCGCGTCCTGGTCGCCGTCAGCGGCCAGGGCGGCGCACCGGGGGCGGACAGCGGCCGGACTATAATGAAGGGGCGCCTCCGCTTGCCGGTCAGGCAGAGGCCGACCAGCCAGCAGGGCGCAACGTCCCGCGGCTTACGCAAGAGGGCCCCGCCATGAAACTTCATTCCTTCCAGCATTACTCCCAAGGTCTGGAAACGGCCATGCACGACGCGTGGATCACCACCAAGGTGAGGTCGACCCTGACCTTCGCCGAGTCGACCCGCGGCCTGCCCATCCACATCAAGACCCATGCCGGCACCGTCGCCCTGAGCGGCCGCCTCGCCACCCACACACAATGCGAACAAGCCGTCGGCCTGACTCGTACGGTGCAGGGCGTGCTCGATATCGACGCCAGCGACCTGCAGACCCACATGTTCACCCCGGGCAGCCTGCCCGAAGCGCCCAATGCCGAAGAGAGCCGGGAATTCGAGGCGCCGTCGTCGATGAAAAAGGACGATCAATAACCCGCGAGTTGCCACTCGATGTTGCTGCGATGCTGAAAACGCCTTCCTGTGTGGGAGGCGTTTTTTTGCTTGGGGGGAAGGGGCGGCGCAGTGACCTGAACGTCGCTTATCCCAATGATAAGCGGCGCTCCCGCCAGCAGCCCTGGTCAGGCTGTTTGAGCGCCCAAGAGAAAGTCCGCGGGATCGAAGCGCTCGCGGGTGTCCATCCCGATATTTCGCAGGCCCGCTGTTTCCAGGTGCGACGCGTAGAGCGGTTCCGAGAAATAACTTATCAGGATCGAACGCCGGCGCGCGCCGCTGGGGTTCAGGCTGCCGGCATGCACCAGATCGACATCGAACACCAGGATGTCCCCCGCGGTGCCTGAAAGCTGCACCGAGCGCGACTCATCGTGGAAGTCGAAGGGCGGCTCGTCCGGCCCGGGGCGATGGCTGCCGGGGACAATCCGGGTTGCACCGTTTTCCGGCCCATAGTCATCGAAAAAAGCCAGGGCATTGGCGATGTCGCCTGGCCGCTGCGCCGACACGTCACGGTGCAGGCGCTGCTGACCGCCGCCGGCCAACGGCTCGCGACCCTCCACCTGCGACAGAAAGAAACGCTCCCCAATCAACTCGCCCGCCACCGCCAGCACCTGGGGCAAGCGACACACTGCCTGAACCCTCGCATCCGCCTCCAACAGCGAATGGCGCCAGTCCGCACCCCGCGGTACCGGCCATTGCGCCGACGGCCTCACTCCCGCATCGAATACCGCTCGAAGCTCCGCCAGCCACTCGGCGGGGATGGCGCGCCGAAGCAACACATAGCCCTCTTGGTGAAGGTGTTCGCGGTCAATCATGGTGGGCTCCATTCCCTTGGGTGCAGAGTTGCGAGGCGAGTGTTTAAACCAAGGTAGACGAAAATAGGGTTGTGTCTTCTGTGATGGGGGCTGGCAGTAACTCTTAAATGAAGCGGCTTCCAGGCGACCTAGGACGATGCAGTGAGTCCTGCGGGACAGCTTTGCACCCGATCATGAATCAGACTAACGACTTCAATGAAATCAATTCGTTTCCACCCAATGGGTGGGATCCATAAAATGCGTCCTAATTGTGGAGAACATAAAGACTGCTGAGTGAAAGCCAGAAAAATAATAAATAAATTCAGGCTTTATCTCAAAATCAGGGTGCCGGATCAGAATGAAAAAAGAGTTTGAATTTACGATCAAGAGTATTTGTTTCGACGAGAACTATCATCCCTCGGAGAATACGCGTATCACGACTAACTTTGCTAATCTGGCCAGGGGGGAAAGCCGCCAGGAGAATTTGCGCAACACTCTGAGGATGATTGATAACCGTTTCAATGCCTTGGCCCATTGGGATAATCCCAAGGGCGATCGCTACACGCTTGAACTTGAAATCATTTCCGTTGCAATGAATATCGATGCCGAGAGCAGTGGCAATTCCATTCCCTTGATTGAAATATTGAAGACGAATATTGTCGATCGAAAAACCAACGAACGCACCGAGGGCATTGTAGGGAATAATTTTTCCTCTTATGTGCGGGATTATGATTTTAGTGTGCTGTTGCTGGGGCACAATAAGAATCAGCCTGAATTTTGCACCCCGGATAATTTTGGGGACCTGCATGGGAAACTGTTCAAGTACTTCGTGAATTCGAGTGCTTATAAGAACAATTTCAACAAGCTTCCTGTCATATGTCTCAGTGTTTCGAGCAGTAAGACCTATCAACGAACTGAAAACCAGCATCCGGTGTTGGGTGTTGAATATCAGCAAGATGAATATTCCTTGACTGACGAATACTTCAAGAAAATGGGGTTGAAGGTTCGCTATTTCATGCCTGCAAATAGTGTGGCGCCCTTGGCGTTCTATTTTGCTGGCGATTTGCTTGCTGATTACACCAATCTTGAACTGATCAGTACCATCAGCACGATGGACACCTTTCAAAAGATTTACCGTCCAGAGATTTACAATGCCAACTCCGCGGCAGGAAAGTCCTATCAACCAAATTTGAAACACCAAGATTATTCATTAACTCGAATTGTTTATGATCGAGAAGAACGTGGCCGGCTGGCTATTGAGCAAGGACGGTTTGTCGAGGAACATTTTATCAAGCCCTACCAAGCCACTCTTGAGCAGTGGTCCGCTAATTACGCTCTTTGATCAAACCAAGACACAAGGTCGTCCATTATGAAAAAATTGCTCCCCACTTCAACGGCTGGCAGCTTGCCTAAACCTTCTTGGCTTGCCCAACCCGAAACACTTTGGTCGCCTTGGAAGTTGCAAGATGAGGTATTGGTCGAGGGCAAGCAGGATGCGTTGCGTTTGTCGTTGCAAGCACAACAACAGGCAGGGATTGATATTGTCAGTGACGGCGAGCAAACGCGCCAACACTTTGTCACTACGTTTATCGAGCACCTCGGCGGCGTTGATTTTGAGAAGCGTGAGACCGTTAGAATCCGTGATCGCTATGATGCGAGCGTACCGACGGTCGTGGGTGCTGTTTCTCGTCAAAAGCCAGTGTTTGTTGAAGATGCCAAGTTTCTACGGCAGCAGACCAAGCAACCCATAAAATGGGCGTTGCCAGGTCCCATGACCATGATCGATACGCTTTATGATAATCACTATAAGAGTCGTGAAAAACTTGCTTGGGAGTTCGCCAAGATTCTCAATCAAGAGGCCAGGGAACTGGAGGCTGCCGGTGTTGATATTATCCAGTTCGATGAGCCCGCATTTAATGTTTTCTTCGATGAGGTGAACGACTGGGGAGTGGCCGCCCTGGAAAGAGCGGTTGAAGGCCTTAAGTGTGAAACGGCCGTGCATATTTGCTATGGCTATGGCATCAAAGCCAATACGGATTGGAAAAAGACGCTGGGGTCAGAGTGGCGGCAATATGAGGAAGCTTTTCCGAAATTGCAAAAATCCAGTATCGATATCATCTCGCTGGAGTGTCACAACTCTCATGTGCCCATGGATCTTATTGAACTCATCCGAGGTAAAAAAGTGATGGTAGGGGCCATTGATGTGGCCTCCCATACCATTGAGACACCCGATGAAGTAGCCAGCACTTTACGAAAGGCTCTTCAATTTGTAGAGGCTGACAAGCTCTATCCATGCACCAACTGTGGGATGGCCCCGTTACCTCGGCGTGTAGCAAGAGGCAAGCTAAGTGCTTTAAGTGCAGGCGCAGAAATCGTCCGAAGAGAACTCTCGAACTGAAGTCGTGTGCGGAAGGCTTGAAGCGGTGGATTGAAAACTTACCGGCCTGCTTCAAGCCTTTCCTGGCACTTTTGAATTGCGCCTCATATTCAGGACCTACTATGTCACTCCCTAGTACCGCTATCGAGCCATTGAGCTTTCGCGAAGCGCTCGGGCACTACGCGTCCGGTATAACGGTGATTACCTCGCGCATCGATGATGAGCCGATTGGCTTCACTTGCCAGTCGTTCTATAGCGTGTCGATGAGCCCGCCGCTGGTGTCGTTCAGCGTAATGTCCAGTTCGGCCAGTTATCCCAAGATTCGTCAGGCAGGTCGTTTCGCAGTCAATATCCTGTCAGGTGAGCAGGTCGGGATTTCCAATCAGTTCGCGCGTAAAGGCACGGACAAATGGCACGGCGTCGAATGGCAGGAGTCGCCGCTGGGTAATCCGATCATTGGCGGTAGCCTGCATTGGCTTGATTGCGCAATTCACGCAGAGCACGCGGCAGGTGATCACGTGATCGTGATTGGCGAGGTGAGGGCGTTAAACCTGCAAGAGACTACCGCTACGCAGCCACTGCTGTATTTCAAAGGACAGTATTGCAACCTCGCCGGGCATCGCGCGGTTTGAGCGTTTACCGGTGCTGGCCTCTTTACGCTTCGATCGATCGAGCGCCTTACCCTGCCCGTGAGTGCTCTTGGGTCGTTAGAGCGGCACTCAATAAATCCAGCAAATGGCGGGGCGGGGGGGCGATCACCCTTGGGATCCCGGTGCGCCGTTTTTTCATGTCAACCGATTGACCCAGGACACACCGTCATGACCGGTATCAAAAGGCCTCGACTCAGCCTTCCCGATGGCGCAGGCAAGTTGCTGCTGCACTCCTGCTGCGCGCCCTGTTCGGGAGAAGTGATGGAAGCGATCACCGCCTCGGGCATCGACTACACCCTCTTCTTCTATAACCCGAACATTCACCCTGAGCGTGAATACCTATTGCGCAAGGATGAGAACATCCGTTTTGCCGAAGATCACAAGGTGGCGTTTATCGATGCCGATTACGATAAAGACCGCTGGTTCGAGCGCGCCAAAGGCATGGAGCATGAACCCGAGCGCGGCGTGCGCTGCACCATGTGTTTCGATATGCGCTTCGAGCGCACCGCGCTTTACGCCTATGAAAACGGCTTCAGCGTGATCTCCAGCTCCCTGGGTATTTCGCGCTGGAAAGACATGAAGCAAATCACCGACAGTGGCATCCGCAGCGCGCAAAAGTATCCAGGCATTACCTACTGGGACTACAACTGGCGCAAGGGCGGCGGCTCGGCGCGGATGATCGAAATCAGCAAGCGCGAACGTTTTTATCAGCAGGAATATTGCGGTTGCATCTACTCCCTGCGCGACACCAACCACCACCGCAAGGACCAGGGGCGGGACATTATCCGCATTGGCGTCAAATACTACGGGGACGATGAATGATCGCTTCGCCGCTTGCCCTGAGGTTGACTCGAGCGTCGCCTTGTACCGCAGAATCGGTAGGTATTCTTGACCTATGAGTGTTCTGAAAAAGGCGCTGAACGATCAGTCTTTCGTTTGCGTCCTGGAGTTTGTTCCCAAGGCTTCAGCGGAGCGTTTTGCGTCATTTGAAAAACT
The DNA here is from genome assembly GCF_001921865.1 of Pseudomonas chlororaphis. Lineage (GTDB taxonomy): Bacteria > Pseudomonadota > Gammaproteobacteria > Pseudomonadales > Pseudomonadaceae > Aquipseudomonas > Aquipseudomonas chlororaphis_D. The sequence goes on along the minus strand of NZ_MSCT01000018.1, from coordinate 100,691 downwards.
TTTGACCGCCCAAGACAACGTCCGCGGGAGCGAAGCGCTCGCTGACGGCCTCACCCCCGCCTCCAGATAGCGCTGTTGTCATTTGAACGTTACCGTCCCTCAGATCAGTCACTTATAGCTGACGTCTTCAGGGGTGACCCATTAGCCAGCAACTGCAGAGCATTGGCCGCTGCCAGAGACGTTGGGCCAATGGCACGACTGTTCGGTGAAGTCGAGGTCCGGCCAGCCTATCGATACGCTTTTGATGAAACATGACAGGCTCAAGGCATGGGCTATTTTTTCAACCAGTGTGTTAATTCGAATATCACGCTATCAATCGTTAGTGGGTCTTCATAGAACTGATACTGAACCTGGTCTCCCTCGAACCATATCAATGTCTTATCTTTGCTGGGAATCAAGGAAAACATTTTTTTGGGCGTTGTCGGGCCACTGGCCGCTTTATCGCTGTGGATCATCAAAACAGGCTTTTCAATGAGGCTCATGACTTCGCTTACATCGTAACTCCACACCAGTTCTTCGGACGACTGGGTGATCCGGTTTTCCCAGTTCCCTTTGTATTGCGTAAATGGACTGCGGATAGTCCATGAGCCATACCAGTCGGTGATGTGCTGAAAAGGCATGATTGCCGGAAGATTGTCAGGCCCCGGCCCTATGTTCATATAGGCCACCTCTGCATCCTGTTCAAAGCGCTGCCGCGCGTGACGACCTCTTTTGACCTTCATGTCGAGGTCTTCTTTTGATAGATAGTTTTCCCCCATCGCCGGAGATAAAAGCGCCGACGCGACGAGCATTACTTTTTTGATCCTGGGATCAATCGTAGAGGCTTCGGCAATCCAGTTGGCCCCTTGGCAGATCCCTAGGGCGTAGATTTTATCTTTTTCAACTATTTCAAGTGATGCAAGATAGTCCACCGAGGCGAGAATATCCTCGCAGCGACTTTTTCTGTCTTCATACTGCCGAGGAAGACCATCACTCTCCCCATAAAACCGAGGGTCGTAAATCAAGGTGATATAGCCTTCCTTTGCCAGTCTCGTTGCGTACTGTGTCGGACTTTGCTCTTTTACAAACGCAATCGGACCAAAAATGGTAATGGCACCCTTTGGCTTGGTCGTGGGTACGCACAGCAGGCCGACTATATTGACTCCCTGACTCGGGAAGTTGATTTTTTTAGCGCGGTATTTATAAATGTCAGTCATGATAGGTGTCGTACCCTTTCACGTTAGAGGGGCTGATTTATAGAACATCAATTCGGGTGGTGGATTTAATATTGCCTGGTGCTTTGTGTGCGGTTATGAGCTGACTGTCTTGTGGCTGGCTGTACAGGCTTGAAAGTTGCTCCAGCCATAAGGAACTCACCAGGCTCGTTAGAATTGCGTGCCTCTCTGGATCAGTTCGATCTTGTAGCCGTCCGGGTCCTGGATAAACGCAATAATCTCCGTCCCGTACTTCATTGGCCCAGCTTCACGGGTGATGCGATAACCGAATTTTTTCACGTTGTTACAAGTTTCGGCCACGTCGCTGACTTCGATCGCTATATGTCCATAGGCATTGCCCAGGTCGTAGGCGTGCTGCTCCCAGTTATAGGTAAGTTCCAAGGCCGCCTCTTTACGCTCATCTTGGTATCCGACGAAGGCGAGTGTAAATTGTCCGTCTGGGTATTCCTGTTGGCGTAGCAGTTTCATGCCCAGTGCATTTTGGTAAAAGGCGAGCGACTCGCTCAAGTTCTTGACGCGAAGCATTGTGTGTAACATGCGCATAATTTATCATCCTTCGTCGATGCGTAATGGGGTTCTTGGTTGAGCGTGCCGGAAAGTTCAACGGCTTGAAGTCACTCTTTCTCGAATGATTTGCAAGATAGGCCATCCTGCTGATAGTTAACAGTAACTAAAAGTCAGACCTGGACTTAAAAAAAGTGAACCTATGAAATTATCGCAACTCAGCTTTTTCTGCGCGGTCGTCGAGCACGGCACTATTGCGGCGGCTGCGGAGCAGCTGCACTGCGTGCCGTCAAACATCACGATACGAATTCGCGAGCTGGAACGGTTGTTGGGTACCAAGCTGTTCAGTCGTGAGCGCAACCGGCTCTACGTCACCCCCGAGGGGCGGCTTCTCTACACCAAGGCCAAGGTGCTGCTGAGCCAGGCTCTCGAGATACAGCACCTGTTCGAAGGCAGTGCACGAGCCGGAATGCTCAACGTGGGAGCTCTCGAAGGAGTGCTCAACTATCAGTTGCCCCCCTTTATTGCTCGGTACCGATCCATGATGCCGAACATCGAACTCAACCTGCATTCCGGGCATACATTTTCACTTGAACGCATGTTGACCGACGGTGAACTTGATCTGATCATTTCGGATGGACCGATCGAGCATCCGCTTCTCTCCAGTTCACTTGCGTTTCGCGAGAGCCTGAGGCTCATTACACCGCAGGATGTCATGGCACCTTCGGCAAAGAATATTTCCGCCTTGGAGTTCTATGTGTTCGGCAAGGAGTGCAACTACCGTCAGGTTGTCGATAACTGGCTGGCCGGCTTGGGTATTGCACCCCGCGCAATCCTCGAAATTGAGTCATATCCCGTGATGTTCGCGTGCGTCGCTCAAGGGCACGGCATGGCCTGTGTGCCCGAGAGCTCGCTCTCCATGTACCGGGAAGCCTACTCGGTGAACTCGCACAGGCTTGATAACGTTGGCGCGGTCGATACGTACTTCATTTGGCGCAAGTATCAGGTGTCGAGGTTGACTACCGACTTCATCGACATTGTTTCAGGAACGTATTCGGGAGAACCAAAGTAGGTTTTTATTTTTTGTTGTTATTGGTGAGGTCGGGAAACGGCGTTCGTCGTAACCCACCTCAGGTCCCTAACCTCAACCTATTGACTCACCCCCCACCATCAATCCCAAATTCTCCACCGCTGCTCCCGCCGCGCCTTTACCCAAATTGTCGAATACCGCCGCCAGCAATACTTGCCCCTCACCCTCGAACACCATCAAGCGCATCTCGTCCGTGTCATTCAGCGCCCGCGGATCCAGCCCGGCAAGTTCATGCGCCTGTTGCAGCGACATCACCTGCACACACCCGCTGTCAGCGTAATGCTGCTCCAGACAGGCATGCAGCCGCGCGGCATCCACTCCAGGCGCCAGCAGACGCACTTGCAACGGAACGGTCAGCACAATGCCCTGGCGAAACGCACCGTAGGCCGGGACGAACAGCGGCCGTTCGCTCAGGCCGCTGTGTTGCTGGATTTCCGGTACGTGCTTGTGCGCCAGGCCCAGGCCGTAGATCTGGAAGGGGGCGGTATTGGCGGCGTCCGGGCCTTCGTGGGCATCGACCGCGGCGCGGCCGCCGCCGGAGTAGCCGGAGACGGCGTTGATGCCGATCGGGTAGTCCTTGGGCAGCAACCCGGCTTGCAGCAGCGGGCGCAGCAGGCCGATGGCGCCGGTGGGGTAGCAGCCGGGGTTGCTCACGCGCTTGGCGCTGGCGATGCGTTGGGCCTGTTGCGGGTGCATTTGCGCGAAGCCGTAGGTCCAGTCGGGGTGGGTGCGGTGCGCGGAGCTGGCGTCGATCACCCGCACCGCAGGGTTGCGAATGCTGGCGACCGCGTCGCGGGCGGCGGCGTCGGGCAGGCAGAGCAGGGCGATGTCGCAGGCGTTGATGGCTTCGGCGCGGCGTTGCGGGTCTTTGCGCTGGTCGGCGGCCAGGGTCAGCAGTCGCAGGTCGTGGCGACCGCGCAGGCGTTGGTGGATCTGCAAGCCGGTGGTGCCTTGGTCGCCGTCGATAAATACCAGGGGTGTGCTCATGTGCTGTGCTCGCAAGCGGGAGGAATGGGGTCAATCTTCCGGCGGCTGCTGAAATAGAGAAAGTTGAATTTAATAACGCTAAGCTTCAGTTTTTATGAATTTGGAGCGACCCCATGCGCGAGATCAGCCTCGACCGTTTGCGCACCCTGGTGGCGATTGTCGACCTCGGCTCCTTTGCCGAAGCGGCCCGCGCGCTGAACCTGGCGCCGCCCACGGTCAGCCTGCATATCGCCGACCTGGAAGCGCGGGTCGGCGGTTCGCTGCTGTCGCGCACCCGCGGTCGGGTGCAGCCGTCGGCCATTGGCGAAACCCTGGTGGCGCGCGCGCGGCGCTTGTTGGCCGATGCCGAACAGGCCCTGGAGGACGTACAGCGCCAGGTCCTGGGCCTGGCCGGGCGGGTACGCCTGGGGGCGTCCACCGGGGCCATCGCCCAGTTGTTGCCCCAGGCGTTGGAAACCCTCGGCCAGCGGCACCCGGGCATCGATGTGCAGGTGGCGGTGCTGACCTCCCAGGAGAGCTTGAAGAAGCTCGCCGAGGGTTCGCTGGATATCGGCCTGGTGGCCTTGCCGCAAACCCCGGTCAAAGGCCTGCGCATCGAACCCTGGCGCAAGGACCCGGTGATGGCCTTCCTGCCGGCCCGCTGGCACTGCCCGGACCCGGTCACCCCGCAGTGGCTGGCCGAGCAACCCTTGATCCTCAACGACCGCAGCACCCGGCTGTCGCGCCTGACCTCGGAGTGGTTCGCCAACGGCGGGCAGCAGCCCACGGCGCGCATCCAGCTCAACTACAACGACGCCATCAAGAGCCTGGTGGCCGCCGGCTATGGCGCCACCTTGCTGCCCCACGAAGCCGCTACGCCGCTGCCCGATCCGCGGATCGCCATGCGCCCGTTGCAGCCGCCGTTGTGGCGGCAGTTGGGCATCGCCCATCGGGATGGCGATGGGGAGCGTTCGACGGAGCATGTACTGGAAGTGTTGTGGGGGTTGAGCGCCGATTAGCCCAGCAGGTGCCTGGAGATGTACTTGGAGATTTCCACCATCGAGGTCTTGCCGGTGAACTCGAACTTCACCTTGCCCAGCGACGAGAAGTAGATCTCCAGTTCGGAGTCCAGGTCGAAGGTGCCGGAGGTTTCCACCGAGTAAGCGACGATGTTTTTGTAGGGCAGGGACGTGAAGTCCTTCTTGCTGCCGGTGATGCCCTGCACGTTCACCGCGATGATGCGCTTGTTGGTAAACACCACGCCGTCGCGCATGGCCTTATAGGCGTCGATCACCTGCTCGCCCTCCAGCAGCAGCGCGCTGACCCGCTCGGCGTATTCGTCGTTTTGCTTGAGCTTGAAGAAGCCTTTGTTGTTGAAGTCGATCATCGGGTTCGTCCTTGTGCTTGATGTGTTTCCAGGAGGTTGGCGAGTACTGGCCTGTCGGTCGCGACGATCATGCCGATGTCGGGTCTAGGGTTCCACTTCCAGATTCGGTTTCGCCTCGACGGTTCGTTCCAGCCATCCGTACAGAGGCAAGCACGCCGATTGGATCAGTACCATCCGAATGATCTGCATGGCCGTGACCAGGGTCACCGAGAGCCCCAGGGCCTCGGCGGTGAGGCTCATTTCCGGGGCACTGCCGGGCATCATGCCCAAGGCCAGGGATAGAGAAGGGATGCCCAGCAGCCTTCCCAGCAGCCAGGCAGCTGCCGCTGTGGCGATGACCGACCCGATCAGCAGCAGCAACACCTTCGACAGGAAAGCCGGGGCCCGGCGAAAGAAACTGCGGTCGAAGGTGCTGCCCAGGGCACAGCCTATGAGCAGTTGCCCAAAGCCGCTCATCCAGTCGGGCATGCTGACGGACAGATCGTTGCCGCCCACGACGATCGCGCAGACCAGGAACGGCCCAAACGTCCAGGGATTGGGCAGGTCAAATCGCTTGAATACCAGGGCGACCAGCCACCCCGCCAGGAGAATCGTTGCCAGCCAGGGCCAGAGGACCGGCGCTTTGGCGGCCATAATGGCGTGCGATCCGCTGAACGTAGCGGCGGCGGGTACCGCCAGCAGAATCAGCAGCAGCCGGATGCTGTGCGCGGCAGCAATGAAGCTCGCATCGCCCTGGCGTTGGCGCCCCAGGTGCACCATCTCCGTCGAGTTGGCGGGCATCAAGGCGAAGAACGCCGTGGCGAACGCGACGCCCCAGCGGTACAGGACCAGTACCGACAGAACCGCTAGCAGCAGCGTCAACAAGATGGCCGTGACAATCACCCCAAGGTTCATGAACACCTGTTGCAGCACCGGCCAGGTGAAGTGGCATCCAATCGTTACGGCGACGATCAGTTGGCCCAACTGACGGCCGCGCGGCACCTCCGGGACCAGATATCCGCCACAACGGCTGGCAAGCACCGACAGCAGCGAGCCGATGACCCAGGGCAACGGCCAGCCCACCTTGCTGGCGAGCCAGCCCCCGACGGCGCCAAGACAAAGGGTTGCAAGCCAGGAGTGGAAGAGTCGTCGCACCATGATTCACCGGGAGGCTGAGCCAGGCGAAATACCCGGCGTGGAGAATGATGGCGAAAGGTTATAGAGTTTGATGTATCACAAAAAATATCCATTTGTGATTCGATCAATCACTGTTTGTTATGCGAGTGCCGATGAATCTCAAGGCCTTGAGGTATTGCGTAGAGGTTGCCCGGGAAAGCAGTTTCACCAAGGCTGCCCAGAATCTGCATGTGGCACAACCGGCGCTCAGCATGGCGGTGAGCCGCCTGGAGGATGAGTTGGGCGTTGTGCTGTTCAATCGGGCGACGCGCCAGGTCAGCCTGACCGCGGAAGGCAAACTGTTCCTGGCCCGGGTTGAAAGCTGTTTGCTGGGGCTCGACGGTGCCCGTCGGGAGCTGAACGACCTGAGCCAGCGGCAATCGGGGGAAATCAGGGTCGGTGTACCGCCGATGTACGGCATTCGACACATTCCCGAACTGCTCATGCAGTTTCGCGAGCAGTATCCGGGGATCGCCATGCATGTCGTCGAGGGTAGCGCGCAGGAGATCGGCGAGCGCCTGGCCAAGCGCGATATCGACGTGGCGCTACTGGAGTCGCGACGTGTGGAGCCTGCCTGGGAGTCTATCGCCCTGGGCAACGATGAAATGGTGTTGTGCATGAGCCGGCAGCACCCGTTGTCGAGCGCGTCATCGTTGTCCGCCGCCGAGCTTCAAGACCGGGAGATGTTGGTGTTCGACAGCACCTTCTTGCAGCGCCATTTGCTCGACGTTTTTTGTGCGGCCGCGAAGGTGCAATACCGGATCGCGCTGGAAAGCAATTTTGTATCGCTGGTGGTCGCGGCAACACGCAGCACCATGGGTATTTCCACGCTGCTGCGTTCAGTGCAAGAAAAGGAACCAGGCCTCATCGGGGTGTCGTTCGACCCGCCTCAGTTCATGTGCTTCAACCTGTGCTGGCGGAGCAACGAATATCTCTCGCTGGCCAACCAGACGTTCATCGAAACCGCCCGGTTGTTTTTCCAGCAGCGCGATCCCGCCTGAGTACGGGCATTGCCCTGATCGCTCGGCCAGGGTGCAGCAAGACCTCCCGCTGTTTAAAACAACTTCCAGCTATAACTCAGCAACAACCGATTCTCATTGATATCGGTCCGATAATTCGACCTCGCCACCACGTTCCTCACCTTGATCCCCAACCCGCCCAGCGGCCCGGACTGGATCACATAGCCGATATCCAGGTCGCGCTCCCAGTCCTTGCCTTCGTAGCCGTTGCCGGTGTCGACGTTGTCGCCGCGGATGTAGCGCACGGTGGTGACGAGGCCGGGCAGGCCGCGGGCGGCGAAGTCGTAGTCGTAGCGCAGTTGCCAGGAGCGTTCGTCGGTGTAGGCGAATTCGTAGGTGGGCACTTCGTTGCCCAGTGGGGTGATGTTGGCGAAGACCCGGGGGAAGGCGCTGTCGCCGAACATGCCCTGGTAGCCGAGGTAGAAGGTGTGGCCGCCGCGCTTGGCCGACAGCAGCGAAAAGAACGCCTGGTTGTCGATGGCGCCGAGCAGCTTTTTGCCGTCTTCCTCGCTGTTGTAGTAGCCGAGGTTGGCGCCGAGGATCCAGCTGCCCACCGGCTGGCTGTGTTTGAGGCCGAGGAAGCGCTGGTGGTAGATGTCTTCGAGCTGGCCGTACCAGGCGCTGACGGTGGTGCGCTTGGCGTTGAAGGCGTAGTCGGCGCCGGTGTAGTTGAAGGCGTCGCTGCTGACCGCGCGTTTCGGCACGTGGCCGAGCATGGCTTGCAACTTGTCGTCGCCAGCCTCGTTGCGCAGGCTGGTGGAACGCAGGTGGCCACCTTGCAGGGTCAGGCCGTCGATGTCGTTGGAGACGAGGCTCGCGCCCTGGTAGGACGGCGGCAGCAGGCGGATGTCGCTGAAGCTCAGCACCGGCAGGTTGGGTTGCAGCTCGCCGATCCGCAGTTCGCTTTTCGCCAGCCGCAGTTTCAGTGCCAGGCCGAGGCGGCTGTAGTCGTCGGCGGCTTCGCCATCGCTTTGCACCGGCAGCAGGCCGGTGTTGACCCGGCCCTTGCCGCTGTCGAGCTTGAGCCCCAGGGTGCCGATGGCGTCGAGCCCCACGCCGACGGTGCCGGGGGTATAGCCGGACTTGAAGTTGAGGATGAAGCCCTGGGCCCATTCCTGGGCCATGGATTGCTCGGTGCCGCGGATGTCCGAGTAGTCGCGGCTGAAGAAGTAGTTGCGGGCCTGGAGGGTGGCGGTGGCGTCCTTGATGAAGGCGCTTTCGTCGGCACGCAGGGGAAGGGGCGCACTCAGGCACACCGCGCTGCTGGCCAGCACGGCGAGGGTCTTCGCAGGTTTCATTGCTTTTTACTCTTATTGTTATGGAAAGCAGTTCACTGCCGCGCAGGCTAGGGGCGGGGGAAGGGCGGGCACTATCCGTTGCTTGCAGACCTGTATCCCTTTTCTGCAGGCCGGCCTGGGCAGGGCGGGAGGCGTCGGGGAGGCGGGCGCTACCTTGCGCCGGTAGCGCCGCGAAGGTTCGGCGGGGGTCAGGCGTCCGGGCGTTCGGCGCGCAACTGGTCGATCATCCGCAGGCAGTGGCTGAGCCCGGCGGACACGTCGCCGACCCGACGACTGACGATGATCGGCGAGGTGGCGTTGGCTTCCAGTAGCGGGCTGAAGCCGATGTCGTCGCGGTGCAGCAATTGCACCGAGGCCGGCACCAGGGTGATGCCGATGCCGGCGCCCACCAGGCCGATGGCGGTCTGCAATTCGTTGGTCCACTGCACGATGCGGATGTTCAGGCCATGGGTATTGAACAGCGCGATCACATGGTCGGCGTAGCTCGGGCGCGGGTTGCCGGGGTAGAGCACGAAGGGTTCGTCGGCCAGTTGCGCCAGGCTCACCGGCTGGCCGAGCAGCGGATGGCCGGCGGGCAGGGCGGCCACCAGCCGGTCTTCGGTCTGCACTTTCTGCACGATGGCCGGGTCGTCGATGCGAATACGCCCGAAGCCGATGTCGATGCGCCCGGCCTTGAGCGCTTCCACCTGTTGCAGGGTGGTCATTTCCGACAGCCCCAGCTCCAGGGCCAGGGTTTCGTGGCTGCGCAGGCGGCGGATCAGTTCCGGCAGCAGGCCGTACAAGGTCGAGGGGGCGAAGCCGATGCCCAGCCAGGTCTTTTCACCGTGGCCGATGCGCCGGGTGTTGTCGCACACCTTGGCCAACTGCTCCAGCAGCACGCTGGAGTGCTCGTAGAAAAACCGCCCGGCCTCGGTCAGGCGCAAGGGCCGGCCGCGCTCCAGCAGTAACACCCCGAGTTCGTCCTCCAGTTGCTGGATCTGCCGGCTCAACGGCGGCTGGGCGATGTGCAGGCGTTCGGCGGCCTTGGTGAAATTCAGGGTTTGGCCCAGCACTTGGAAGTAACGCAGATGACGCAGCTCCATAAGGCCTCCATGGATGATGGATGAATACCTTTAAGGTATTGAACCAGACCAATTCTATATTGGAACCCCGGAAAAAGCCGTACGAGAATCGGCCCCATAACGTCAAGAACCTGATGGGTATGGAAATGCTTTCAAGTGCCATTGAATCGATCGAAACGGTCATCGTCGATCTGCCGACCATCCGCCCGCACAAGCTGGCGATGCACACCATGCAGAACCAGACCCTGGTGCTGATCCGCCTGCGCTGTGCCGACGGCATCGAAGGCCTGGGCGAGGCCACCACCATTGGCGGCCTGGCCTATGGCAACGAAAGCCCGGACAGCATCAAGACCAATATCGACCGTTTCTTCACGCCGCTGCTGCTCGGCCAGGACGGCGCCAATATCAATGCCGCGATGCAGCGCCTGGAGCGCAGCATCCGCGGCAACACCTTCGCCAAATCGGGTATCGAAAGCGCCTTGCTCGACGCCCAGGGCAAGCGCCTGGGGCTGCCGGTCAGCGAGCTGCTCGGCGGGCGGGTGCGCGACGCGCTGCCGGTGGCCTGGACCCTGGCCAGCGGCGACACCGCCAAGGACATCGCCGAAGCCGAGAAGATGCTCGACCTGCGCCGCCACCGCATCTTCAAGCTGAAGATCGGCGCCGGCGAAGTGGACCGCGACCTGGCCCACGTGATCGCGATCAAGAAGGCTTTGGGCGACCGCGCCAGCGTGCGGGTCGACGTCAACCAGGCCTGGGACGAAGCGGTGGCGGTGCGTGCCTGCCGGGTTCTCGGCAGCAATGGCATCGACCTGATCGAACAGCCGATCTCGCGCAACAACCGCGCCGGCATGGTGCGCCTGAACGCCATCAGCCCGGCGCCGATCATGGCCGACGAATCCATCGAATGCGTGGAAGACGCCTTCAACCTGGCCCGCGAAGGCGCGGCTTCGGTGTTCGCCCTGAAGATCGCCAAGAACGGCGGCCCGCGGGCGGTGCTGCGCACGGCGGCGATCGCCGAGGCGGCGGGCATTGGCCTGTACGGCGGCACCATGCTCGAAGGCGGCATCGGCACCCTGGCCTCGGCCCACGCCTTCCTGACCCTTAACACCCTGAGCTGGGACACCGAGCTGTTCGGCCCGCTGCTGCTGACCGAGGACATCCTCGCCGAGCCGCCGCAGTACCGCGATTTCCAGCTGCACGTCTCGCGGGCGCCGGGCCTCGGCCTGAGCCTGGACGAAGAGCGCCTGGCGTTCTTCCGCCGCGATAAAGCCTGAACCGCCGTTGATCACGCCTTAAGGAGAACACCATGCTGTTCCACGTCAAGATGACCGTGAACCTGCCGGTCGACATGAACCCCGAGCGCGCCGCCCAGCTCAAGGCCGACGAAAAGGCCCTGGCCCAGCGCCTGCAAGAGCAGGGCAAGTGGCGGCACCTGTGGCGCATCGCCGGGCTGTATGCCAACTACAGCGTGTTCGACGTCGACAGCGTGCAGGAACTGCACGATGTGCTGATGCAATTGCCGCTGTACCCCTACATGGCCATCGAAGTGAACGCGTTGTGCAGGCATCCTTCGTCGATTCATGCCGATGATCGCTGAGCCCGTGCCAGCCCGAGCCACACTCTAATAAATACAAGATGAGGAATAACCATGAACGTCCGGATTTCCCACACTGCCAGCGCCCAGAAGTTTCTCGAGGAAGCCAGCGGCCAGTTCAACGACCAGGGCAACCCGCGGGCCAAGGCGCTGATCTACCGCATCCTGCGTGACTCGGTGAACATCATCGAAGACCTCGACGTGACCCCGGAAGAATTCTGGAAGGCGGTCAACTACCTCAACGTGCTCGGCGCGCGCCAGGAAGCCGGTTTGCTGGTGGCCGGCCTGGGCCTGGAGCACTACCTCGACTTGCTGATGGACGCCGCCGACGAGCAGGCCGGCAAGACCGGCGGCACCCCGCGCACCATCGAAGGCCCGCTGTACGTAGCCGGCGCGCCGCTGAGCCAGGGCGAAGCGCGCCTCGACGACGGCGTCGACCCGGGCGTGACCCTGTTCATGCAGGGCCAGGTGCGCGACACCGCCGGCCAGCCGCTGGCCGGGGCCATTGTCGACGTCTGGCACGCCAACACCGGCGGCACCTATTCCTACTTCGACACCACCCAGTCGGCGTTCAATCTGCGCCGGCGGATCGTCACCGATGCCGAGGGCCGCTATCGCTTCCGCAGCATCGTGCCGTCGGGCTACGGCTGCCCGCCGGACGGTCCGACCCAGCAGTTGCTCGACCAACTGGGCCGCCACGGCCAGCGTCCGGCGCATATCCACTTCTTCATCTCGGCGGACGACCACCGCCACCTGACCACCCAGATCAACCTCGATGGCGACCAGTACCTGCACGACGATTTCGCCTACGCCACCCGCGACGAGCTGATCGCCAGGATCACCTTCAGCGAGGATCAGCAGCGCGCGGCGCAGTACGGCGTCAGCGGACGCTTCGCCGAGATCGAGTTCGACTTCACCCTGCAATCGTCCGCCCAGCCCGAGGAGCAGCAGCGCCACGAGCGGGTACGGGCGTTGGAGGCCTGAGCGGCGGCGGACCGGGAGTCCGGGCCACGGGATACCCCTGGTGTCTCGTGGTTTTTGCCGTTGTCAGGCAGGATGCTGTGCGTGATGGGCCAGCGGCGACGAAGATCGCCGTCCGATAATAAAAAACCAGAGTGACCCGCTTATGGAAACGCTTCTGTTGAGTGAGCGCAGCAGGGTATTCGCCCAGGCCGATCCCTACGCTGTGTCCGGTTACGTCAACCAGCATGTGGGCAGCCACTGCATCCGCCTGCCCAAGGCCGGCAGCCCCCAGGCCAGCCTCAATCACCGGCAGTTCGCCAGCCTCGATTTGTGTTCGATCAGCTACGGCGGCAGCGTGCGCGTCACCTCGCCGGCGCTGGAAACCATCTACCACCTGCAAGTGCTGCTGCGCGGCCACTGCCTGTGGCGCGGCCATGGCCAGGAGCATTACTTCGCCCCCGGCGAGCTGCTGCTGATCAACCCCGACGATCCGGTGGACCTGACCTATTCCGACGACTGCGAGAAATTCATCATCAAGATGCCCACCCGCCTGCTGGAGTCGGTGTGCCAGGAGCAGCGCTGGCTGTACCCGGGGCAGGGCGTGCGGTTTCTGGAAAACCGCTACCGGCTCGCTGAGCTGGAAGGCTTCATCCACCTCCTGAGCATGGTCTGTCGCGAAGCCGAGGCCGCCGAGCGCATGCCGCGGGTGCAGGAGCATTACGCGCAGATCGTGGTGAGCAAGATGCTCAGCCTGATGAAGACCAACGTGCGCCGCGCGGGGCTGGATTCGTCGTCGGCGACCTTCGAGGCGATCGCCGACTACATCGAGCGCAACCTCAAGCAGGACATCGGTTGCGAGCAACTGGCGCAGCAGGCGCAGATGAGTGTGCGTTCGCTGTACGGCCTGTTCGAGCGCAACGCCCGCACCACGCCCAAGACCTACATCCGCCAGAAGAAACTGGAGCGGGTCAACGCCTGCCTCAGCGACCCCTGCTGCAACGTGCGCAACGTCACCGAACTGGCCATGGACTTCGGCTTCCTGCACCTGGGGCGCTTCTCGGAAAGCTACCGCAAGCAGTTCGGCGAACTGCCGTCCGACACCCTCAAGCGCCGGCACTGAGCCTGCCCCACCGCGTTGCCCGCATCGCCAGCAAGCTGGCTCCTACAGGGGCCAGGGCGCCCTGCTTTTTGTAGCCGCTGCCGAGCTTGCGAGGCTGCGTACGCCTGCGCAGCAGGCGCAAAACCTGCGACTGCGTTCGTCCTGGATAAATACGTTGGCCCTGTTGCGACCGCTACGCGGTCGTACGCAGCCTCGCTAGAGCTCGGCAGCGGCTACAGGGTTACAGGCCCATCGCGCTACAGGCCCCTGCAGAAAACGGATAGCGGTCTGCACGCAACGGATATTTTCGCTGTACCGCCCGCCCTAGCATGGGGCTGCCTGAATAAAAACAATGGAGGCGGCGGCCATGTCCCTGCGACCCGAATACCTTCACTCACTGCTCGAAGAAGACCGTGACCGGGGCGTCTACCGCTGCAAGCGGGAGATGTTCACCGACCCGCGGTTGTTCGACCTGGAAATGCAGCACATCTTCGAGGGCAACTGGCTATACCTCGCCCATGAGAGCCAGATCCCCAACAAGAACGACTACTACACCACCACCATGGGCCGGCAGTCGATCTTCATCGCGCGCAACAAGGACGGCGAACTCAACGCCTTCCTCAACGCCTGCAGCCACCGCGGCGCCATGCTCTGCCGGCACAAGACCGGCAACAAATCGTCCTACACCTGCCCGTTCCACGGCTGGACCTTCAACAACTCCGGCAAGCTGCTCAAGGTCAAGGACCCGGCCGCCGCGGGCTACCCGTCGAGCTTCAACTGCGAAGGCTCCCACGACCTGACGAAAGTCGCGCGCTTCGAGTCCTACCGCGGCTTCCTGTTTGGCAGCCTCAACCCCGACGTGCTGCCGCTGGTGGAGCACCTGGGCGAGTCGGCGAAGATCATCGACATGATCGTCGACCAGTCCGCCGACGGCCTGGAAGTGCTGCGCGGCTCGTCCAGCTACATCTACGAAGGCAACTGGAAACTCACCGCCGAGAACGGCGCCGACGGCTACCACGTCAGCTCCGTGCACTGGAACTACGCCGCCACCCAGAGCCAGCGCAAGCAGCGCGAAGCCGGCGAAGAGATCAAGACCATGAGCGCCGGCAGCTGGGCCAAGCAGGGCGGCGGTTTCTACTCGTTCGACAAGGGCCACATGCTGCTCTGGACCCGTTGGGCCAACCCCGAGGACCGCCCGTTGTACGAGCGCCGCGACGAACTCGCCCGCGACTTCGGCCAGGCCCGCGCCGACTGGATGATCGAGAACTCGCGCAACCTGTGCCTGTACCCCAACGTCTACCTGATGGACCAGTTCAGCTCGCAGATCCGCATCGCCCGGCCGATCTCCGTGGACCGCACCGAAATCACCATCTACTGCATCGCGCCCAAGGGCGAGAGCGACGAAGCCCGGGCCATGCGCATCCGCCAGTACGAAGACTTCTTCAACGTCAGCGGCATGGCCACCCCGGACGACCTGGAGGAATTCCGTTCCTGCCAGATGGGCTACCAGGGCAGCGGCAGCGCCTGGAACGACATGTCCCGCGGCGCCGAACACTGGGTCGAGGGCGCGGACGACGCGGCCAGGGAAATCGACCTGCAACCGATCCTCAGCGGCGTGCGCACCGAAGACGAAGGCCTGTTCGTGATGCAACACAAGTACTGGCAAGAAACCATGCTTGAGGCCCTCGCCGCCGAAGTCGCGCGCAACATTCCCGTGGAGGCTGTGTGATGACCATTGCCTACGACACCGTGCGCGACTTCCTGTACCGCGAAGCGCGCTACCTGGACGACAAGGACTGGGACAGCTGGCTGGAGCTCTACGCCCCCGACGCGACCTTCTGGATGCCGTCCTGGGACGATAACGACACCCTTACCGAAGACCCGCAGCGCGAGATCTCGCTGATCTGGTACGGCAGCCGCTGCGGCCTGGAAGACCGGGTGTTCCGGATCAAGACCGAACGCTCCAGCGCGAGCATTCCCGACACCCGCACCTCGCACAACCTGAGCAACATCGAGCTACTGGAGCAGACCGACGGCCTGTGCCGGGTGCGCTTCAACTGGCACACCCTGAGCTTTCGCTACAAGACCGTCGACAGCTACTTCGGCACCAGCTTCTACACCCTCGATGTGCGCGGCGAGAACCCGCTGATCCTGGCCAAGAAAGTCATCCTGAAGAACGACTACGTTCGTCAGGTCGTCGATGTCTACCACCTCTGAGGCGACTGCCATGACTCATCAAATCGCACTCAATTTCGAAGACGGGGTGACCCGCTTCGTTGCCGCCAACGTCGGCGAAACCGTGGCCGACGCGGCCTACCGCCAGGGCATCAACATCCCCCTGGATTGCCGCGACGGCGCCTGCGGCACCTGCAAGTGCTTCGCCGAGGCCGGGCGCTACGACCTGGGCGAGGAATACATCGACGACGCATTGACCGCCGACGAAGCCGAGCAGGGTTTCGTGCTGACCTGCCAGATGCGCGCCCTGAGCGACTGCGTGGTGCGGGTGCCGGCGTCGTCCGATGTCTGCCGTACGGCCCAGGCCACGTTCGACGCTACCATCAGCGCGGTGCGCCAGCTGTCCGACAGCACCATCGCCTTGTCGATCAAGGGCGAGGCCCTGAGCAAGCTGGCGTTCCTGCCGGGGCAGTACGTCAACCTCGGCGTGCCCGGCAGCGAGCAGACCCGCGCCTATTCCTTCAGCTCGCTGCAACACGACGGCGAGGTCAGCTTCCTGATCCGCAACGTGCCGGGCGGCCTGATGAGCAGCTTCCTTACCGGCTTGGCCAAAGCCGGCGACCCGATGCGCCTGGCCGGGCCCCTGGGCAGCTTCTACCTGCGCGACATCCGCCGGCCGCTGTTGCTGCTGGCCGGCGGCACCGGGCTGGCGCCGTTCACCGCGATGCTGGAGAAGATCGCCGAGCAGGGCAGCGAGCATCCGCTGCATCTGATCTACGGGGTGACCAACGATTTCGACCTGGTGGAGATGGATCGCCTGCACGCCTTCGCCGCGCGCATTCCCCACTTCACCTTCAGTGCCTGCGTGGCCAACCCCGAGAGCGCGCATCCGCTCAAGGGCTACGTGACCCAGCATATCGAGCCCCGGCACCTGAACGACGGCGACGTGGACGTGTACCTGTGCGGCCCGCCGCCGATGGTCGAGGCGGTCAGCCAGTTCATCCGCGAGCAGGGCATCGCCCCGGCCAATTTCTACTACGAAAAATTCGCCGCCAGCGCGGCCTGAGGTCAACACCGCTCTTCTGTAGGAGCAGCCGGTCGACGCTCCTACAAGGGGATTGCGGTGGGGCATGGAGGTTTTGAGATGAACAGATTCCAGGAAAAAATCGCCCTGGTGACGGGCGCGGCGCAGGGTATCGGCCGGCGTGTGGCCGAGCGGCTGGCCGAGGAGGGCGCGCGGCTGGTGCTGGTGGACCGCTCCGAGCTGGTGTTCGAGTTGCAGGCCGAACTGGCACCGCGGTTCGAGGTGCTGGCACTGACCGCGGACCTTGAACAGTACGCCGAATGCAACCGGGTGATGGCCGCCGCCGTCGAGCGTTTCGGGCGCCTCGACGTGCTGGTCAACAACGTTGGCGGCACCCTTTGGGCCAAGCCGTTCGAGCACTACGAAGCGCAGCAGATCGAAGCCGAAGTACGCCGTTCGTTGTTCCCCACGTTGTGGTGCTGTCACGCGGCGTTGCCCTACATGCTGGAGCAGGGCCGCGGCGCGATCGTCAACGTCTCGTCCATCGCCACCCGCAGTATCAACCGCGTGCCCTACGGCGCTGCCAAGGGTGGGGTGAACGCCCTGACCGCCTGCCTGGCGTTCGAGACCGCCGGACGCGGGGTGCGGGTCAATGCCACCGCCCCTGGTGGCACCGAAGCGCCGCCGCGACGCATTCCGCGCAACAGCGCCGAGCAGAGCGCCGAGGAAAAGGTCTGGTACCAGCAGATCGTCGACCAGACCGTCGACAGCACCCTGATGAAGCGCTACGGCACCATCGACGAGCAGGCCGCGGCGATCCTGTTCCTGGCCTCCGACGACGCCTCCTACATCACCGGGCTGGTCATGCCGGTAGGCGGTGGCGACCAGGGTTGACCCCCTCGAACCGTCGAGCCGACAAACCCTGTAGGAGCGAGCTTGCTCGCGATCAGCCGACAGGCTTTGCGCTATCGCCATCGCGAGCAAGCTCGCTCCTACAGGCCAGTACCAACGCACATCCGGTTTCTCATAAAACAACAACAAGAGTCAGATGCCATGCGAAACATAGACAGCAATCAATTGATCGACGAGGCGCGGTTCAACGCCTTCCACTGGCGCGTGCTGTTCTGGTGCGCGTTGATCATCATCTTCGACGGCTACGACCTGGTGATCTACGGCGTGGTGCTGCCGGTGCTGATGCGCGAGTGGGGCCTGAGCCCGTTGCAGGCCGGGGCTCTGGGCAGCTATGCGCTGTTCGGCATGATGTTCGGCGCGCTGTTTTTCGGCTCGCTGTCGGACCGCATCGGGCGCAAGAAAGTCATCGCCCTCTGCGTGGTGCTGTTCAGCGGTTTCACCGTGCTCAACGGCTTCGCCGGCACGCCCACGCAGTTCGGCGTCTGCCGCTTTATCGCCGGTCTCGGCATCGGCGGGGTGATGCCCAACGTGGTGGCGCTGATGAACGAATACGCGCCGAAGAAAATCCGCAGCACCTTGGTGGCGATCATGTTCAGCGGCTACTCGGTGGGCGGCATGCTTTCCGCCGGCTTAGGCATTGTGCTGCTGCCGAATTTCGGCTGGCAGTCGGTGTTCTACGTGGCGGCGATCCCGTTGTTGCTGCTGCCGCTGATTCTCAAGTTCCTCCCCGAGTCGGTGGGCTTCATGCTGCGCCAGGGCCGGGAAGAGGAAGCGCGCCAGGTGCTGCAACACGTCGAGCCAGGGTTCGTGCCGCAGCCCGGCGACCGCTTCGTCAGCGCCGTGCCCAAGGCTGCCGGGGCGCCGCTGGTGCAGCTGTTCCGCGAAGGCCGGGCGCTGAGCACGCTGATGCTCTGGGTGGCGTTTTTCTGCTGCCTGCTGATGGTCTACGCGCTTAACTCCTGGTTGCCCAAGCTGATGGCCAGCGCCGGCTACGGCCTGGGGTCGAGCCTGATGTTCCTGCTGGTGCTGAACTTCGGGGCGATCTTCGGCGCGGTGGGCGGCGGCTGGATCGGCGACCGCCTGAAATTGCAGAAGGTGCTGGTGGTGTTCTTCGCCGTGGCTGCGTTGTCCATCAGCCTGCTCGGCTTCAAGAGCCCGACCGGGCTGCTCTACGGGCTGATCGCGATTGCCGGGGCGACCACCATCGGCACGCAGATCCTGGCCTATGCCTGCGTCGCCCAGTTCTACCCGATGGCGATCCGCTCCACGGGCCTTGGCTGGGCCTCGGGCGTGGGCCGCAGCGGGGCGATCGTCGGACCGCTGCTGGGCGGCGCGCTGGTGGCTATCGAGCTACCGTTGCACTACAACTTCATGGCGTTTGCGATTCCGGGGGCGGTGGCGGCGCTGGCGATGTGTTTCGTCTACCCGCGGCCGAGCAAGGCGCTGGCGCTCGGCCAGGCCAGTGCGCCGTCGCTGTAGCGACGGCCATGAGCGGCGCCGGCGCTTGAGCGACTCGCTCGGGGGCCGGCGTCGGCGGTCCAGTCAGGCCCCAGGGCTTCGGAGTGTGCATGCAGCAGTTGATCAGGGACTTTTCATTGTCGGCGCTGGTGGCCGGACTCATCGCCACGCTGATTTCCTACGCCGGGCCGCTGGTGATCGTCTTCCAGGCGGCCAAGGCCGCCGGTTTGCCCCAGGAGGTGTTGTCGTCCTGGGTCTGGGCGATTTCCATCGGCAGCGGGGTGCTGGGCATCGTCCTCAGTTTGCGTTTCAAGGTGCCGGTGGTGATCGCCTGGTCGGCCCCGGGCTCGGCGTTGCTGGTCGGCTTGCTGCCGGGTATCGGCCTGGACCAGGCGGTGGGCGCCTACCTGGTGGCCAGCGCGCTGATTTTGCTGATTGGCCTGTGCGGCATCTTCGACAAGATTATCGGCCGGCTGCCGCCGGCGATTTGCGCGGCGATGCTGGCGGGTATCCTGTTCAGTTTCGGCACCGGGCTGTTCCGTTCGATCCAGGACAAGCCGCTGCTGGTGGGGGCGATGTTCGCCACCTACCTATTGGGTAAACGCCTGGCGCCGCGTTATGCGGTCCTGGCGGTGCTGCTGGTGGGCTGTGCGATCTCCCTGCGAATGGGCGAGATCGACCGCTCGGCGCTGGTGATCGGCCTGGCCACGCCGCACTGGATCAGCCCGGCGTTCAGCTGGAGCGCGGTGCTCAATGTGGCGCTGCCGCTGGTGGTGGTGGCCCTGACCGGGCAATTCGTGCCGGGCATCGCCGTGCTGCGCAACGATGGCTACCCCACGCCGGCCAGCCCGATCCTCACCAGCAGCGCCTTGGCCAGCCTGCTGCTGGCGCCGTTCGGTTGCCATGGCCTGAACCTGGCGGCGATCACCGCGGCGATCTGCACTGGCCGCGAGGCCCACGAAGACTCGGGCAAGCGCTATGTGGCCGGGGTCATGGGCGGGGTGTTCTACCTGTTGCTGGGGATCTTCGGCGCGACCCTGGTCTCGCTGTTCAGCGCCTTCCCCCGGGCGCTGATCGCGGCCCTGGCGGGCCTGGCGTTGTTCGCTGCTATCGGCGGTGCCTTGAGCAGCGCCATGGCTGTGCCGCGGGATCGTGAAGCGGCGTTGATCACTTTCCTGGTGACGGCCTCGGGCATGTCGCTGTTCGGTTTGTCGGCGGCTTTCTGGGGGCTGCTGTTCGGCCTGGCGGCCCATGGCGTGCTCACCTGGCGGCGGCCGTCGGCGCAACTGGCGCCAGGCGAGGTGTCGGCCCAGGCACGCCGTTGACGGCCTGTATCGAAAACCTTGCACAGGCTCGGCGGGCGTCGGCTGCCCTGTCTGCCGGGGGGCGTCGACAAATGCCGTCGAAGCGCCCGGCGACTCCGCGCAAACCTGCGCGGTTTTCGATACAACCCTTACCCATTCTTTACCTTCGTGCGGTGCTGAATGTTGCGCAGGCACTGTCTGAAAGGCCGAGAACGAGGTGGTTCTCGTCCTGAAAGAGAGTGAAGTGATGATGTTGAATCGAGTGGCAAAAGCGGCGGCGCTGGTCGCCTTGTTATCGTCCCTGTCGGGTTGTTGGATGTTCTTTGCGCCGGGCGGCGGTGGCGGTCATGGTGGTAGCGGTGGCGGAGGCGGTGGCCAGCACGGCGGTTTTGGCGGCGGCGGTGGTCCGCGCTGAGCGCCATTGACCTGACTCTGTAGGAGCGAGCTCGCTCGCGAAACAATCCCCAGGGCGACGCGGGGCACCAGGCCCACCCTGTTGCCCCTGGCGCGAGCCATCGAGCGCCGACCGGCTGCCCCGACAGCGGGCGTACCGTGAATCCGGGGCCGGGCCCCCCAAGTCCTATACTCAACCCTGATGGGCGTGCGGTACCCGGTTGAAGCCTGTCCGGTCGCGGACGGGCGGCCGCGGTCGACGCCGTGCGAGGGTTGCCATCGTGTACCTGCGTGCGCTGCTCGTGGTGATGCTGCTGGTGCTGGCCGGATGCGCCGCGTCGCAGCGCGTCCGCGAGGCCGTGGCGCCGGTGGTGGTTTCGCCCAGCACCTGGCGCCAGGTGGACCGGGACCTCGTCCAGGCTTCGCAACAGGCGGTGTTGCAGGTCAAGGTCTTCGCCCGTGGCTCCATGGAGCATTGGCGGGTGCGGGTCTATGGGGTCACGGAAGAGACCTTTATCCCCTGGTTCAGCAGCTACTGGACCCAGGAATGGATGGCCATGAAAGTCAGCTGGTACAGCCTCAGCGCCGGCGACGAGAAGGATGAGGCGGCGACGCGCCTGGCGGCTTACCTGCAAGAGGAATATCGACAACAGGTGCTGGCGCCGGTGGCGGTGGAGATCGACCCGGACGCGATTCTCGCCCAGGCCACGGAATTTTATGTCGACCTGCTGGACAAGCAGACACAGGCCATCGCCCAGCGTTACCGCGTGCCTACTGAGCAACTGAACCAGCACCTCAACGGTATCCGGGCGATTCGCCTGGGGCCGCCGCCGGCCCGCGATGCGTCGCTGTACCAGGTGTTGCGCACGCGGCCGCTGAACAGCTTGCCGGCCTATTCGGCGCTGTACCAGCAGATCCACAGCGCGCCGGCGGGCACCGGGGAGGTATCGTCCCAGGCGGGGATTGTCTCGGTGGCCCGGCAAGCCAGCGAAAAGCTCGAAGCGCAGATGGCCGGCCGCGGCATTGCCGGCGCCGCTGCGGCGGTGGCGGGCAAGGTCGCCGGGGCGCTGATCTCCCTGGGCGCCGCGGGGTTTCGCGCGATCGCCCATGAAAGCGACCGCGCCGAGACCGAGGCGCAGATGCGCCAGAGCCTGGGCAAGGCGTTCGACCAGGCCTGGCTCACACTGCTGAACAACACTGGCAACGGGGTGATGGCCGGGACCTATTACCTGGCCGGGCAGATCGAGGGCGAGCTGGGCAAACGCGCCGCGCCGCAGGCCCCGAGCGAAGTCGCGCCACCCAATGTGGCGCCGCCGGAGGGCCCGTACCGGGTGCCGGAGCCTTGAGCGGCTCTGCCCTCGGCGCCCCCTGTACCTGTAGGAGCATGTGGGATGGGGGCAATACCTTGCATTGGGCGGATTTTTTATCGGACTGTCGATTAGCCGCCCGCCCAGGCGACTAGTTCACAGATCGGCCGGCCACGGTGCCGGTCGAGTCTTCCATTCACATCAAGCAGGAGCAGGACCATGTCCTATGTCGATGGTTGTGTGCTGGCGGTGCCTACCGCCAACCGTGAAGCGTTCAAGCAGCATGCCGAAGTCGCCGCGGCGGTGTTCAAGGCGTTCGGCGCCCTGAGCGTGGTCGATTGCTGGGGCGACGACGTGCCCGACGGCAAGCTGACCTCGTTCCCCATGGCGGTCAAGCTCAAGGCCGACGAGACCGTGGTGTTCACCTGGATCATCTGGCCGTCCCGCGAGATCCGCGACGCCGGCATGCAAAAAGCCATGGAAGACCCCCGGCTCCAACCCGACGCCTGCCCGATGCCGTTCGACGGCCAACGCATGATTTATGGCGGGTTCAAGATGCTGGTGAATGCCTGAGCGGGCGTGATGCTCATGGCGGGCCGATGCGTTTGCCGCTAGTGCGAGGCATCATCGCTTTCGGCTGGGGGGCTCGGACTGAGGGCGGCTACAGGTAGGCGTCCGCCACTCTCTGCAGCAGGGCTGCGTCGGTAGTGCTGTAGTTTATGCGCAGCCAGTGTTGGATCTGGCGGGTTCTTTTCATGCTTCGTTGTTGATTTGTCAGCGCTTTGTATTCTTCGCATTCTTCCAGTTCGGCGATCAGTTGTTCGAAGGAAACTTCGGGCAATTGATCGTAGTAATGCAGGTCTACCGCGCGGGCGCATTTGATGAGCAGGGTAATGAGCGTGGTGCCATCTTTAAGCGTCAGTTTGTCCGTCTTGAAGTCGGCAAGCAGCTGATTGACATCCAGATGATGGAGGTTGTTGTAGATCTCTGTTTTCCTGGACTTGAGGAAGTCTGTCGCGGTGCTGCTGATATTCGCCGTCGACTGGGCGTGCACGATCTTGTTGCGCCAGTGGCAGCTCAGTTCTGTAAGGATCAACCATTCCCGTTCTATCGCGGGAATGTCGGCCAGGACGCTGGAGACGCGTTCGGCCTTGGATGCTTTTGAACTGGCGTCATTGAAGTTGCCCAGGCCGTTGGGCCAGTGCTTGTCGCGGCACATGCCGCCCAGGTACTCGAAGAAACTTTCAACGGCATAAACGATGGCGGAACGAACAGCGAAACGACGGGCATTTCTCGAGCTGTTTTCAACGTTACCCGGCTTCCAGGTGATGTTCAGGCCGTCGGGTGTCACGGTACTGGCTGAAAGATGGGACAGGCCGACGACGATGGTGTTGATGCAATGAACACTGTTGCCGACTTCATCCAGAAAGACTCTTAGATGTTTGCTTTCTTGGGTAGACAACAAGGTATTGGTGGCAGTGTCGGGGCTCGAACCCGCATCTCCAGATTTAAAATGACTTTTAGTTTCCGGTGTCTTGACCAATTAGACGATGCTGCCTTGCTTGTTGGTTGGCTTGATAACGCGCCGGGCATCCTAAGGGGTATCGACAATGTGTCGCAACGGATTTTTATAGCAAAAAGCCATGATTTATCGATTGACGTTCCGTGCCTCGGGTTCAGGCGGAGATTGGCAAGGAAAGGGCGGACCACAGGCTGGCCCGCTCTTGTTCATTGCCCCGTGCGCTGACGGTATTCGGTGGTGGTCATGCCGGCGTAACCCCAATTGTCGGTGTCGACTTCCTCGATGACGATATGGGTCAGTTCCGGGGCTTTGTTCAGCACCCGTTGCAGGGTGTCGGTGATCTCGCGGATCACCTGGGCTTTCTGTTCGCGGGTGACGCCGTCGCGGGTGATGCGGACGTTGACGAAAGGCATGGCTGTACTCCTTGAGGAAGAGGGGGGTGCAAGGGACGGGAGGCACGCGGGCCTCCCGTCGGGTTTACCAGGTGCCGCTGCTCATGCCGCCGTCCACCGGCAGCACTGCGCCGGTGGTGAAGCCGGCGCTGGACAAGTAAAGCACCGCGTCGGCGATTTCCTCGGTGCGTCCCAGCCGGCCGGCCGGTTGCAGGCCGTTGAGGAAGTCGCGGTGCGCCGGGTCGTGCATCGGCGTGTCGATGATCCCGGGCGCTACCGCGTTGACCTGGATATTGAACGGCGACAGTTCCAGGGCCAGGGCGCGGGTCATCTGGTTGACGCCGCCCTTGATCAACACCGGCAAGGCCGCCGGCACCGCCAGGTTCGGTTGCAGCGCGACGCTGGCGCTGATGTTGACGATGTGGCCCTGGCGCCGCTCGATCATGTGCCGCGCGGCGGCCTGGGACATGTAGACCACGCCCTTGAGGTTGGTTGCCAGCAGGCTTTCCAGCTCCTCGGCGCTGTAGTCGATAAACGGCTTGGGCAGGAAGAAACCGGCGTTGTTGACCAGCACATCGACCTGGCCGAAACGGGCCACGGCGCGCTCGACCATTTGCGTGGCGGTGCTCGGGTCGGCGACGTCGCCGACCACGCCGAGAAAACGCTCGGGCTGGCCCAGGGTGGCCGCGGCGGCGTCCAGCCCGGCCTGGGAGCGGGCGTTGCCGACCACGTTGTAGCCGCGGTCCAGGTAAGCCTGGGCCAGGCCGAGGCCGATGCCGCTGGAGGCGCCGGTGACGATGACGGTACGGGGAGTGCTCATGGCGATAATCCTGTGGTGAAAGAGAGGGTTCAGCGCTGTTGGGCAGGACTATATTTGTGTGCCGGATGCTGATAAATAGCGCTTCTGGCATTTCACTTGATACGTGGTGTAACGAATGAGTCGGCAATTCGACGATGTGCTGCTGGGCAGCATCGAGCTGTTCTGCCTGGCGGCGGAGGTCGGCAGTTTTACCGGCGCGGCGCTGGCGGCCGGAGTCACCCCGGCGGCGGTCAGCCGTTCGGTGTCGCGCCTGGAGGCGCGGCTCGGCGTGCGTCTGTTCGTGCGGACCACCCGCAGCATTCGCCTGACCGACGGCGGGCGCGACTATCACCAGCAATGCCGCGGGGCGCTGAACCAGATGCTCGACGCCGAACGCCAGTTGACCGGGCAACAAGTGGCGCCTTCCGGGACCCTGCGCATCAGCCTGCCGACCACCTACGGCCACCTGCGGATTTTGCCGCTGCTGCCGGCGTTTCGCCGGCGTTACCCCCAGGTGCGGGTGGAGATCAACCTGAGCAACCGCAATATCGATTTCGTCGAAGGCGGCTACGACATGGCGATCCGGGTGCGTGCGCAAGCGGATTCCGGGCTGACGGCGCGGTTGCTGGAGGATGCCGCGCTGGTGGTGTTCGCCGCCCCGGATTACCTGGCGCGGGCCGGCACGCCGCAACGGCTCGACGACCTGGCGCAGCACGAGTGCATCCAGTTCGAGCTGCCCAGCAGCGGCCGGCGGATTCCCTGGCTGTTCAACGGCCCCGACGGCCCCTGCGAGGTGCTGGCCGAGAGTGCCTACGTGTGTTCCGAAGACTTGCAGGGCGGCGTGACCCTGGCCAGGCACGGCGCCGGTCTGTTCCAGACCTACCGCTTCATGGTCGAGCGCGAACTGGCCGAGGGTTCCCTGGTGGAAGTGCTCACGCCGTATGCCGGGCGTTCCCGGCCCTTCAGCCTGCTGTACCCCCACGGCCGCCACGTACCGCTGCGCTTGCGCGCGTTTATCGATTTCCTGCTGGAGCAGCAGAAGGGCTGGCAGGGCTGAACGCCCACATCGCCGGCAAACCTGGCGCCCACACCGACTGCGTCAGCCGCAACGCCACCTGGCCTGTAGGAGCGAGCTTGCTCGCGATGGCGTCCGGCCTGACACCCCGCGACGCCCGCATCGCCGGCACGCCCGGCTTTGCTGTAACCCCACCCAGCCTGGAAACCGCTCTTCAGGGCGTGCCGAACATCGCGGTCCAGTAGATGCCGGCGTCGCTTTTCGGGTCGACCGCGTAGGCCGCGCCGAGCTCGCGGTACTGCGGGTTCATCAGGTTGGCGCAATGGCCGGGGCTGGCCAGCCAGCCGTCGACCACCTTGCGCACGCTGTCCTGCCCGGCGGCGATGTTCTCGCCGATCTGCTGGCCGGCGTAACCGGCCAGCTCGGCGCGGTCGCCGGGGGGGCGGCCGTCGCGGTCCTTGTGGTCGAAGAAATTGTTGTTGGCCATGTCCCGGGTATGCTCCAGGGCCGCGTTGGCCAGGGTGGCGTTCCAGGCCAGCGGCGTGGTGGCGGCGAACGCCTGGGCGCCGCATTGGCGCGGCTGGGCGCGGGCGTTGTTGAGGCTTTCCAGGAGTTTCTGGCCTTCGGCCTGCCAGTCGCCGAGGCGCGCGGCCAGCAGCGGCCGGGCGAGGACGATGCGCCACTCCTGGCCGGTGCGGCTGACGCCGATATCGACGAACTGCGGGTCCAGCACCACCTGGCAGAAACTTTCCTGCACCGCCTTCATGGCCGCTTGCGCGTCGCGCGGCCCGGACAGGCTGATGGCTTGCACGTTGACCATCGGGTAGGCGGTGCCGGCCAGGGCCTGTTGCAGGTTGCCGATGCTGTTGGCCGGCAGCACCAGGCGCGGGTCGGCGGCCAGCGGCGGCAGTTCCTGGGACGCCTGCCCGGCGCAGCGCTGGGCCTGGCTGCGGTAGCTGTTGATCGACTCCACCAGTTGCGTCTCGTCGCTCGCCACGGCGGCCGTGGCGAAGGTCAGGCCCAGCGACAATAGGGTCAGCGGCAGGGCGGGTAGTAGGCGGCGCATGGCGGTCTCCCTTGAGCGAATGGCGCCCATGATGCGCGATTTCGCCCCGCTCGAGGCAAGGTCTTTTTAGCGCCGCCGGGCACATTTCATCAGGGCATGGGCGGTTGGCCGCGGCCAACTACACTCAACGCCAGTCGCTGCCGGCGCTGTCTGCCGGCGCGGCGGCATGGGCCCGGGCCGGGCGTGCGGCAGAGGTGTGCAGATGCGCCCGACAACGATTGCCAGCAGTCTTGTAATCCTTGTGTACGTGGGGCTGGCGAGTACCGCGGAACCCGTGGCGGACCCCGCGGCGGCCGTCGACAAGGCCCAGGTCCTGGAGCGCAAGGCCGCGGACCAGCAACAGGCGCCGCGCGACGAAACCCTCACCCCGACCGAAGTCCAGGCGGTGGACCCGGCGGGCGCCGCGCCGCTGGACGATGCCATCACCTGCCTGGCGCGTTCCATCTATTGGGAAGCCAAGGGCGGGGCGAGCGCCGACATGGAGGCGGTGGCCAGCGTGGTGCTCAACCGGGTCGGGCATCCGGGGTTTCCCGATACCGTGTGCGGCGTGGTCAAGCAAGGTTCGCAACAGCATGCCTGCCAGTTTTCCTGGTGGTGCGACGGGCGCGCGGACCAGGTGCAGGAGGAGGAGCCCTATGCCGCGGCCAAGGAAATCGCGCGCAAGGCGCTGAACCAGCAGCTTGCCGATCGCAGCCATGGCGCCCTGTATTTTCACGACCGGCACGTGAGTCCCGACTGGGCCAGGGAATACCGCAAGACCGCCGAGACCGGGAAGTTCCTGTTCTACAAACCCCGCGATGGCGACGCCCGTTAGCCCGCCCACCGCCAGCCCCCTGCAGGCGCGCAGATTGCTCGCGATGGCGTCCCGCCAGGCGGCAAGCCTGGCTCCGAAAGAAGACGAGCGCGGCTACGGCCTCGGGGCGGCGACGGGTTATCATGCCCGGCCTGCCGCCAACGCCTGATGTCCAGGCGCGCCTTCACCCCGGAGCCCACCGCGCAATGCCCCTCTTCAGCCACTACCAGACCCCGTGCCCGGAGGTCGTCAACAGCCAGATCCTGCAGATGGTGGTCGACTACCTGAGCGACATCAGCGCCGTGGCGCTGCCGCCCAGCAACCCGCTGTACAACCTCTATCAGTACGCCATCGGCTATGAAGTGCACCTGTATCTGCAGGCGCTGGACGGCACCCGGGGGATTGCCGTGGAACTGTTGGTGGCCTGCGATGACGACGACCCGCAGCAGGTGCTGGGTTTCCTGCTGTACCTGCCGGTCAAGGACGACCCCGAGGCGTGCGGCGTGGCCTATATGGCGGTGCATGCCGGCCATCGGCGCCGCGGGATCGGCCGGTCGCTGCTGGCGCGGATGCGCGAGCGTTACCCCCATGCCGAGCTGACCTGCGCGGCGGGCAAGGTGCCCTGGTTCGAGGCGCTGGGCTTCCAGGTCCTGGGCACGCGCGGCCCGCAGGTGCTGATGAACACCCGCGACCACGCCACCGACGGCTTGATGGGCCTGCTGGACGCGGCCCCGATCTATCGCTCGCTGGAGGTGCAACAGATTCACAGCTATCTGCTGCAAAAGCATGGCAAGCGGGCGATGCTCGACGCCGAAAAGCAGCGCGACCGCCATCTCGACCAATTGACGCGCCAGGCCCAGGCGCTGGTCCGTGAACGCCTGGGGCAAACGCACCCTTGAACCGGCGTGCCGGCGGCACCCGCCGCCGACCGTTATCGCGGTTGTCTCGCCCAAGCTCCCTCGGCTTTGCAACGGGGGGAACAGAGCCATCCCTAAGATCATGGAGGAACGGCTAAAAAAGCGCTGAGTATGCGGGGGAGGGGGATTTACTGAGAATAAATCGCTCATTACAATGATAATCATTGCCATTAACTTCCCTTCCTCGAGTGCTCATCTTGAAGCCATCCCGTCCGCGTGCCCGCCGAACGACCCTGATCAAACGCCTGTTGCCGACGCTGTCCTGTTGCCTCGTCGCCAGCCCGTTGTGGGCCCAGCAAGCGGTGGAGTTGCCGACCACCGACATCCAGGCCGACCGCCTCAGCCAGGACACCGGCTACACCACCTCGCAAGCCAGCACCGCGAGCAAGGGCAATGTGCCGATCAAGGAGGAGGCGCAGTCGATCAATGTGGTGACCCCGCAGACCCTGGCCGACTATCAGGTGCAGTCGCTGGAGGACGCGCTGAAGTTCGTCAGCGGCGTCAGCCAGGGCAACACCCTGGGCGGCTCGCGCGACTCGCTGATCAAGCGCGGCTTCGGCAGCAACGACGACGGCTCGATCCTGCGCGACGGCGTGCGCTCCAACCTGGGGCAGAACTTCAGCGCCACCACCGAGCGGGTCGAAGTGCTCAAGGGCCCGGCGTCGCTGCTCTACGGCGCGCTGGAGCCGGGCGGCCTGATCAACGTCATCAGCAAGCAGCCGCAATACACCCAGGGCACCACGCTCAGCGGCTCGGCCTACAGCGAAGGCGGCGGCACCCTGGCCGTGGACACCACCGGGCCGCTGGGCGATACCGGCCTGGCCTACCGCCTGGTCGCCGAGCGCGGCCATGAAGACTACTGGCGCAACTACGGGGTCAACGAACACACCCTGGTGGCGCCGTCGCTGACCTGGACCGGCGAGCGCGCCAGCCTGACCCTGAACTACGAATACAACGACTATTCCAACCCCTTCGACCGCGGCACCGTGTTCACCAACGGCCACCCGGCGGACATCGACTACGACAAGCGCCTGGACGAGCGCTGGGCGAAAAGCGTGGGCATCCGCGAAGTGGCCAGCGCGCGCTTCGAATACCAGCTCAGCGACGCCTGGAAGACCCGCGTCACCTACGGCTGGAACAACGACCGCTACAGCCTGTCGATCGCCCAGCCCAACAGCCTGACCGGGAATATCCTGCGCCGCGCCGCCAACGGCGCCCACTACGACGACGAAACCCGCTACGCCAGCTGGGACTTCATCGGCCAGCAGGAGCTGTTCGGCCAGCGCCACGACCTGCTGGTGGGCGTCGACAGCGAGCACTCCGACCAGTACCGCGGCAAGACCTACCGCAACACCGCCCAGGGCGGTTTCAACATCACCGCGCCGGTCTACGGCAAGCTGGCCGAGCCGAGCCTGGTCAGCGCCACGCAAAGCAACCTGCGCAACCAGCTGACCTCCAGCTCGGTGTACTTCAAGGACAATTGGCATCTGGATGACCAATGGATCCTGGTCTTCGGCGGTCGCCAGCAGCATTACGACCAGTACAGCGACCAGGGCCTGGGGCGCAGCTACACGGTCAACCGCGACAGCAACGGCGACGCCTTCGTGCCGTTCCTCGGGCTGGTGTTCAAGGCCACCGACAGCCTGTCGCTGTACGGCAACTACAGCCGTTCGTTCAAGCCCAACGACACCGTGGACGACGCCGGCAACACCTTCGATCCGGAGGAGGGCCGCAGCTACGAAGTGGGCGCCAAGTACGACCCGCTGCCGGGCCTGAACATCAACCTGGCGCTGTACGACATCGAGAAGAAAAACGTGGTGACCACCACCACGGTCAACGGCGTGAGCCTGGCCGAAGCCGCCGGCAAGGTCGGCTCCCAGGGCGTGGAACTGGACGTCACCGGGCGCCTCGCCGAACGCTGGGACCTGATCGGCACCTACGCCTACAACCACACCGAGATCCTCGACGACCCGAGCAACGAAGGCCATCGCCTGGCCAACGCGCCGAAGCACACCGCCAGCCTGTACCTGAGCCACCACTTGAACGTACCGGCCGAATTCGGCGCCTGGCATGCCGGTGGCGGCGCGCGTTACGTCGGCGAGCGCGCGGCCAACAACGCCAACGACTTCTGGCTCAGCAGCTACACCGTGGCCGACGCCTTCGTGCGTTGGGAGTCGCCGCTGTTCGGTTACCAGACCAGCCTGCAGTTCAACGTCGACAACCTGTTCGACAAGCAGTACTACCCGTCGTCCACCGGCAGCCAGTTGCAGGTCAATGTCGGCGAGCCGCGCACCGCGCGCCTGAGCGCCAGCGTGACCTTCTGAGCACACCCGGATCGCGGCGCGTCGCCCAGCTGGGTGGCGCGCCAGCGAGCTTCCCCGCTGTCCTCCTTGCCTCGCACATTCCGCCCCTCATGGCATTCCCGCCAATCTCTCGACTTTGCCCACTTACGGCCCGATTCCGCGTGGCCCATCGTCAAGAAAACCCTGGCCATGTCGATAGTCGAAAGGCGAACTTGGCTATTTGCCACTATCGTTGACAACCGAACCGCTCACAGAAAGCGGCTACCCCTGCCGGCCTTTGCCCGCTGTCTTTCCTCTCACGTACATGGAGTAAGAGTGAATGGCCTTGCCCCCGCGATTTCTTGAACACTACCGTAAAGCCGACCGCATCATGATGGGCCTGATCTGGCTGATGTTCGCCTATGCGCTGGGCCTGGCGTTCTGGCACGACACCTTCGGCCAGGCGTTGGTGGTCGGCGGCGGCACCGCCCTGGTTCTGAGCCTGCTGTACCGCGCCATCAGCGGCACGCGCCTGATGCGCTGCTGCATCGCCGTCGGCTTCATGGTCCTGGCGGCGTTGCACATCAACCAGGCCCAGGGCCTGATCGAGGCGCACTTCGGCATTTTCGTGCTGCTGGCGGTGCTGACCTTCTACCGAGACTGGCTGCCGATCCTCCTGGCGGCGGTGACCATCGCCGTGCATCACGTGGTGTTCCATGTGTTGCAGCACCAGGGTTTTGCGGTCTACGTCATGGCCCACCACGGCGGTTTCGGCATGGTCGCGGTGCATGCCTTCTATGTGGTGGTGGAGACGGTGATCCTGCTGTACCTGGCGCTGCGCAGCCATGCCGACGCCGTGGAGAGCCAGGACATGCTGGACAAGATGCTCGCTGCCACCTCGCAGCTGACCGTCGAGGTTCGCCAGGGCGAGACGGGCAAGGCGCATGTCTCCCTGGCCCAGCGCTTCGATCACTTCATGCAGCAGATCACCGCGCTGGTGGATGGCGTGGTGCACGACACCCACGGCTTGCGCGAACTGGGCCAGGACCTGGCGAAAACCAGCCAGAGCCTGGAGCAGGGCGCCCAGCATCAACTCACGGAAATCACCCGGATGACCGGCTCCATGCAGCGTATGGGCGATGCCATGGGCGACATTGCCGTGCACGTCGAGCAGGCCGTCGAGCGCGCCGGCCTGGCCAGCGCGCAGATCAGCCGCGGCCAGCAGAGCGTCGATCGCGCCCAGGTGGAAATCGTCCAGCTGGCCTCGCGCATCAACGGCACCAACGAAACCGTGCAGCGCCTGGCGGGGCAGGCGGAACAGATCGGCAATGTGCTGGAGGTGATTGGCGGCATTGCCGCCCAGACCAACCTGCTGGCCCTGAATGCCGCCATCGAAGCCGCCCGCGCCGGCGAGCAAGGCCGCGGTTTCGCGGTGGTCGCCGACGAAGTGCGCAACCTGGCCCAGCGCACCGCGCTGTCGACCCAGGAAATCAAGACCATCATCGACGCCCTGCAACAGGGCAGCCGCGAGGCCGCCGAAGCCATGCACGACAGCCGCGAAGGCGCCCAGCGCTGCGTCGAAGACAGCCGCCAGGCTGCGGCGATGTTCCAGGCGGTGGGCGCCGATATCTGCCACATCGACCAGCTCAACGGCCGTATCGTCAGCACCACCCGCGAGCAATCCAGCGCCAGCCTCGAGATCGTCGAGCGCCTGCACTCGGTCCAGTCCATCGCCCAGAACACCGCCGACGACATGGGCAGCCTGTCCCTGAGCAGCCAGCGCCTGCCACCGATCGCGACTCGCCTGGAAGCGTTGGGGCAGACGCTTCATCGCTGAGCGGACCCCGCCCGCACCGCTGCCATGCTTGGCAAGCAGTCACAGACATGGATGACGTATTTCAATGAAGAACAGCATCACTTATCTGAAAGAGCAGCTCGTTGCCAACAAGACGGCAACTGACGAGGTCTTGGACGATTTTCTGGAGCAGTTCTGAGCGATGACTGGCCATCCAGACGGCACTAACCTGATCGACTATCCGGAGGGCGGTTCAAGGACACTGCCGAAGACGTTGCGCGAGTCGTGAACGCATGGCGGGCCGCGAATGGCTTGCCTGGCTTCAAGGCGTGATGCCGAGCCTTGTTGAGCTGTAAACGCAAACGATAAAAAGCCCCGCATTCACGGGGCTTTTTCATGGGCGGGAACCGATCAGCCGGGTGGCAGGCTGGCGCGGATGTGGCCGACGCGTTGTTTCACGCCTTGCCACGTTGCCTGGCCTGCCAGGTCCTGGCGCAGGAAGCCCAGCAGGTCGGCGATCTGCTGGTCGTCGAGGCTGTAGCGAAAGGCCGGCATGTAGCCCAGCGCCGGGTTGGCCGGCTGGGCGATGCCTTCGAGGATCACCCGGATCGCGTTGTCGGGCGTGTCGGCGTAGAGGTTGCTGTTGAGGGCCAGGGACGGGCGCACGCCGGTCAGGGTCGGGCCTTTTTCCTGGGCATGGCAGGCCATGCAGGCCCCGGAGAACAGGCGGGCGCCGGGGGAGGCGAGGGGCTCGGTGCGCTGCTCGGCCTGGTGGTTCAGGGTGGCGGCGTCGGGCTGTTCGCCGGGGGCCGGTTGCAGGCTGTGCAGGTAGTGGGCGATGGCTTGCAGGTCGGCGTCCGGCAAGTGCATCAGGCCGTCGTGGGTCACTGGCGCCATGGGGCCGGCGGCGACGCCGTGGCGCGGGCTGTAGCCGTGGCGCAGGAAGTCCAGCAGGTCCTGCTCGGTCCAGGCCAGCGGCGCGTTGCCGCCGGCCAGGGCATGGGCGCTCCAGTCTTCGGCGATGCCGCCGCTGAGGTGGCGGGCACCGCCGCGCTCGCCGAACAGCGGGTCGCGGGGCGAATGGCAGGCGCTGCAATGTCCCAGGCCTTCGGTGAGGTAGGCGCCGCGGTTCCACAGGGCATCGCGCCGCGGGTCGTCGACCATGGCTCCGGGCCTGAGGTAGAGCCAGTTCCAGGCGAGGATGCCCGGGCGGATATTGAAGGGGAAATGCAGGTCGGTCCGAGGCGGCTGGTGCTTCACCGGGGGCTGGCTCATCAGGTAGGCGTAGAGCGCCTGGAGGTCCTCGTCGCGGGTCTTGGTGAAGGCGGTGTAGGGAAACGCCGGGTACAGGTAGCGCCCGGCGCGGTCGATGCCGTGGCGCATGGCGCGCTCGAAGGCCGGGTAGGACCAGTTGCCGATGCCGGTCTCCGGGTCGGGGGTGATGTTGCTGCTGTACAGGGTGCCGAACGGAATGGTCATGGCCAGCCCACCGGCATTGCGCGCACCCCCTGGCGCGGTGTGGCAGACCGCGCAGTCGCCCAGGGCCGCGAGCTGTTCGCCCTTGGCGATTTGTGCGTGGCTGAAGTATTGCGTGTCGTGGTTGTCCAGCGGCGCGATCGCCGGTTGCCAACTGAGGAAGATCCCAGCGGTGACCGCCAGGCTCAGGGCGATCAGGCTAGCGCCGGCGAGGGTCTTGAAGCGGCTCATGGGCGAGGCTCCTGACGGTTGGAGGCCTGGGCATGCAAGGCCTGCAGCAGCCGTTGTGGGGTGAAGGGAACCTGGCGCAGGCGTACGCCCACCGCGTCGAAAATCGCATTGGCGATGGCCGCGGCGCTCGGCACCGAGGCCGACTCACCGGCGCCCATGGACGGCTCTTCCGGGCGGTCGAGCAGTTGCACGTCGACCTCGGGCAACTCGTCGAAGCGCAGGATCGGGTAGCCGCCCCACTCCAGCGAGGTGCTGCCGGAGCGGTCGAAGCCGACGTACTCCTTGAGCACTCGGCTGCACGACTGGACGATGTTGCCGTGCACCTGATGCCGCACGCCGGCCGGGTTGACCATGCGCCCGCAGTCGTGGCTGACGAAGATCTTGTCCAGGCGGATCTGCCCGGTGCGCCGGTTGACGCTCAGGTCGCAGACCCAGGCGGCCCAGGCGGCGCCGAAGCCGGGGAACTTGCTGTGGAAATAGCGCGCATAGGCAAAGCCGCGCCCCTTGGCCCACTCCTGTTCAGGCGGGGCCGGGTAGCGATGGGCGCTGCCGTCTTGCCAGCCTGCCTGCTGCTTCAGGGCTTCAATCAGCGCGCGTGCGCGCGGGTCGTCCAGATAGCGCAGGCGAAAAGCGATCGGGTCCTGCTGGGCGATGTAGGCCAGTTCGTCGATCCACGATTCGTGGGCGAAGACGTTGGGCAACGCCGACACCCCGCGCAGCCACGACGCGCGGACGATCGGCGCGGCGTCCTGGCAGACGATGCGCATCCGCGGGAAGCGGTATTGCGGGATCGCCGTGCGGTCGCCCATCTGCAAGACCTCGGCCTGGTTGGCGACGCTGCCGGTGAGCAGCAGCGCCAGGGTGCGGGCGCCGTTCGACGGGTAGCAGGTTTTCAACTCGTAGGCGGCGACCCGACGCTTGCTGTCGAGGCCGCCGCGCACCTGCATCAGCTGGGCGGTGCCCTTGGGTTCCCAGCCGGCTTCCTGCTCGCGCATCAGTTGGACCCGCACCGGGCGGCCGACGGCTTGCGCCAGCAGGGCGGCATCGGCGGCGACGTCGTCGGCGCCGTTGCGGCCGTAACAGCCCGAGGCCTCCATCCGGTGGATCGCCACCTGTTGCGGCGCGCGTTTCAGTAACAGGGCGATGTCCTTGCGCAGCTCATGGGGGTTCTGGGTGCCGCTCCAGACCTCGGTGCGCTCGGCGTCGATCCTGGCCACGGCGCAGGATGGGCCGATGGAGGCATGCAGGTGAAAGGGCCATACGTAGTCCACCTCGAGGGCGCTGTTGAGCGTCTCCAGGCTGCGCTCGAAACCGGGGTCGTCGCGCAGCACGCGGTCCTTTTTGGGGTGGGCCAGGAGTGTGGTATGCAAGGCCTCGGGCCGCAGGTCGGGCAGGGCGTCCCAGGGTTTCCACTGCACCTTGAGCTGGCGCATGGCGTCTATGGCCTGCTCCTCGCGCTCAGTGACGATGCCGATGAAATCGCCGATCACCACCAGTTTGACGATACCCGGCAGGTGCGCGATGGAGGTGTCGTCCACCGCGATCAGCGCCTGGCCCAGGGGCGCGCTGGCGTCGGCGCCGGTGTAGGGAGGGCGAACCACGCGGCCGTG
This sequence comes from Pseudomonas chlororaphis, assembly GCF_001921865.1. Taxonomy (GTDB): domain Bacteria; phylum Pseudomonadota; class Gammaproteobacteria; order Pseudomonadales; family Pseudomonadaceae; genus Aquipseudomonas; species Aquipseudomonas chlororaphis_D. The sequence continues at coordinate 64,870 of NZ_MSCT01000018.1, read as the reverse complement.
GAGCATGTCCTCCAGGCGCAGGTCGTGGACGTAGGTCAACTGGCCGGTGACCTTGGCCGGGATGTCCACCCGCGGCGTGGACTGGCCGACATAGCGGCCGGCGCCGACGGCCTTGAGCTCCGTGCGCGGATCCAGGGCCAGATGCAGGTCCTGCCCGCGCGCCAGTTCGGCATAGCTCAGGCGTCGTCGTGGCTGAACGCTGGCGTGGATCTGCCCTCGTTCGACCTGGAGCCCGGCCAGGGGCTGGTCGAGGATTTCGGCGGCACGTTCCAGCAGTAGTTGGCGCAACTGGGCCGCGGCCTGGCGCAGGGGCAGGGCGCTGACCTGAATCGTCGCGCTGGCGATGGTCGGGCCCTGGTCCGGGGTGCGGGCGGTGTCGCCGAGGATCATCTGCACCTGCTCGAAGTCGAGGTCCAGCTCGTCGGCGACGATCTGCCCCAGTGCGGTACGGACCCCGGTGCCGAGGTCGACGTGACCGCAGAAGGCGGTTACCTGGCCGTCCGCGCCCAGGGCGATGAAGCTGTCGACATGCTCGGCCGTCGGGTCCGCCGGCAAGGTCGCCGGGTGGCCGGCCGCCACGGCCAGCAGCGGTTTGGGCAGCAGGGTGCTGATCATGATCAGGCCGCCGGCCTGGAGCAGGCGGCGCCGCGTCAACGTCAGGTCGTTCATGCTTGGCCTCGCTCTGCCAGCAGCTGGCGGGCCCGGGCGGCGGCCCGCAGGATCTCGAAGTGCGCGCCGCAACGGCAGAGGTTGTAGGCCAGTTCGTTTTTGATCCGTTGCTCGTCGGCCTCGGGTTCGCGCTCGAACAGCGCCACCAGGGTCATGATCATGCCGTTGCTGCAATAGCCGCATTGCGCGGCCTGCTCATCGATAAAGGCCTGCTGCACCGGGTGCAGGCGTTCTTCTTCCATCAGGCCTTCCAGGGTAGTGACGTGTTTGTCCTGCACGCTGGACAGCGGCAGGGTGCAGGAGCGCGCGGCGACGCCGTCCACCAGCACCGTGCAGGCGCCGCATTGCCCCAGGCCGCAGCCGTACTTGGGGCCGTTGAGGGCGAAGTCGTTGCGCAGGACATACAGTAGGGGCGTGTCCGCTGGCAGCGGGTCCAGTGAAAGCGGGCGGCCGTTGAGGGTAAAGGTCATGGCGGCTGGGGTCCTCTGGTGAGTGGCGCGGCGCGTAGAGAGAGCGCCGGCGTCCAGGGCTGGTTCGAGTCGGCAAGGCTTGGCTCAGGGTTGGGCAACAGCGTTGCGCCCGGGTGCCAGGCAGGTTTGCGGGGGGGCAAAGCATGCGGGTTTGTTCTGGGGGGATAAATAAGATGTTTCTGAATGGTGTTCGGAGAAATCCACTGGTTGCAGATTGATCGGGCGGGGCTGTCAGGGCGTTGGGCTTCCGGCAAAGGGCTGCTAATCCCCCGGATACAAGCAAAGACTTTGCGTGCAAGTTCTCCTCGGTTGATTGAAGGAATGCAGGGGTTGGGAGAAGTGGATTAGAGACGAAGAAGAGATGACGTTAGATGGTTTTGGATAAGTTCGATGAGGCGTTACTCAAGAGCGTTGAATATAGATTCCTGATGCAATGAGCGATAAGGAAGCAAATGGCTATTTGTGCTTCCGGACATGCCGATGCGCGAGTTGTAGTGCACGCTCAGGCAATACCCTGTTCTTTTACAGTCAAGCAAGATCGAATCGATGGTCTTTATCATTACTGGATAGCTACTGTTAAAAACCCAGTTGGGTGACGAGACAAGTAACTTATGGAAGTTGAGAAACCATTGCGTGGACAGGTCCACACACCGCTACCGTTCGACCCGGAACTTGCTGTCGCCCTGAAAGCCATCGCGCCTCAGATCCCTGTGTTCGATAGCTTGAGCAGTATCGAGCGGGGCCGAAAATACAGCCTGACCCCGAGTGCTCTGGATTTGACCCGTGATGGCTTGTATCGGGTCGAGGAGCGCAAGATCAAGGGGTTGGTTGGTGCGCCGGATATTTCGCTCTTGTTGTGCCTGCCGGTGGAGCAGACCGCCGATGCACCGCTGTTTTATTATATCCATGGCGGCGGCACGATCAGCGGCGACAACCGCAATGGCATCGAGGCGGCGCTGGAAATGGCCGCTCGATTTGGCGCGCCGCTAGTCTCCGTCGAATATCGCCTGGCGCCCGAAACGCTCTATCCCGGCCCCGTTTCAGATTGCTACGCGGGCTTGGCGTGGGTCAGCGAACAGGCCCGGGAGCTGGGCAGTGATCCATGCCGTATCGTTGTCACAGGTGCCAGCGCGGGCGGGGGCCTGGCGGCAGCCACTTGTCTGTTGGCTCGGGACCACGGTGGCCCGGCGATTGCCGCGCAACTCCTCATGTATCCGATGCTGGATGATCGTAATGACAGTATTTCGGCATTTCAGATGGAAGGACGCGGTGTTTGGGATCGAGTTTCCAACCATACCGGTTGGACGGCATTGCCGGGCTCGTCACGGGGTGCCGCCAATGTCTCCGCTTACGCGGCGCCCGTTCGTGCGACCGATTTATCACACTTGCCGCCGACATTGATCGATGTCGGGTCGGCCGAGACTTTTCGCGACGAGGCGGTGAGTTACGCCAACCAGATCTGGTATGCCGGGGGCGAATGCGAGTTGCATGTCTGGCCGGGTGGGTTTCATGGATACGACAGCTTCGTGCCCGATGCCGCGCTTTCGCGCGATACCCGAAACGCGCGTATTCGCTGGCTCGTTCGAGTGCTGGGCCACCGGCAATCCTGCTGAGTTTTTACCGCGGCATGATCGATTGACCAGGGCGCTGTCGGAACGGCCTGGTTATGCCGTGCGCCGATCAGCCTTCCCCACTGGCCATGCTTCGAAAATCGCGGGGACTCATGCCGACGGCAGATTGAAACAGCCGACTGAAGTGCGCAGAACTCTTAAACCCAAGGGAGTGGGCGATATCGGTGATCGAGCGATGGGCATTGGCCGGTGCCGCCAGCGCCCGCCGTGCAGCATCTACACGTTCCTTCCAGATCCAGGCATTGAGCGTGGTCGGCTGGCTGTCGAACAGGGCATGCAGGTGGCGTTTGGAAAGCTGCAGTGCAATGGCGATGCGCTCCACGCTCAGGTCCGGGTCGGCCAGGTGGGTTTGAACGTACAAGCGCAAACGTTGCAGATGGTACTGCTGCAGGCTGCTGTTCAGAGGTATTTCATCCATTGGTGTGGCGAGCAGGGCCGCGCATAGCAGGTCAACCGTGGCATTGGCCACTGAAGAGGCACTGCGCTCATCCAGTTCGGGCAGGGTCGTGCGCAATGAATCGATAAAACTCATGAACAGTCGGCCCGCGCCTTTCTGATTGGGCACGGCCAGCGCCGTGTAGCGTTCTGGCGTGCGTAAAGCGTGACGCATGATGTTGCCGGGAATCATCAGCACGTCATGGTGGAACGCGAGGGGCATATTCATCGAATAAGGGCTGCAACTGTGACACAACACCAGGTCACCGGGACGCATCAGAACCGAACGGCCGGCCTGCTCGATCTGGCTGGTGCCGTGGCGTTGGATCAATAACAGGTAGTAGTCGTCATCGCCATCCATCTGGCCCGGTACTTTGCGGACAACGGTATGCCCGTCTGAAACTACTTCGGAGAAGGTAATCGGGCCGTCGGCATGTTGAATGAACTGGGCAGCGAAAGAGGGCGTCTCGCTATTGAGCTTCATATCGAAACGTATGAAGTAGTCATTGATCGCTTCGCGCCAGAACTCCAATTGAAGATCAGCGGGAATACCATCGGTAGATACCTTGTGAACCATGACATCACTCCTGGACAAGTTTCAGCACATCCATGGACAAGCATGGGGTACGGCGAATGATTACTCTCTTCTGCGCTATAGCAGTGTGCCTTGCATATTACGGGAAAAAGATTTTCCGAACATTTTTAATTGAATAACGGATTGCTCTGATGGAGCGCCGTATTTATTCAGAACACCTATAACCTGATAGTCGACAAGTGGACAGACCATGAAAATTCTTGCCGCAGTGGCAGAGCAGAAACAACAGGCTCTGGCAATCCGTACGCTGGATCTTGAAGAACCGCGAGACAGCGAAGTGCGAGTGAAAATCGTCGCCGCCGGCATCTGCCGTACGGATCTCGACGTGCGTGACGGTTACCTGCCCACTCCGCTTCCAGTCGTGCTCGGACATGAGGGCGCGGGCATCGTCGATAAGGTCGGCGCCGCTGTCACTGGGTTCCAGCCTGGCGACCATGTGGTGCTTTCGATTGGCCGGTGCGGCCAATGCGAGCCGTGCAAGCAGGGGCAGCCGGCGTTCTGTGTTCACCACATGGAACTCAACTTCAGCGGCGCGCGCCGTGACGGTAGCGCCTGCCTGCACAATGGGGCGAGTGCGGTGCACAGTCACTTCTTCTGTCAGTCGTCGCATGCGACCTATGCCGTGGCTGATCAGACCTCGCTGGTAAAGGTGCCCAGGGAGGTCGATCTCAAATTTCTGGGGCCATTGGCCTGTGGCGTGATGACTGGCGCCGGTGGGGTACTCAATACGCTCAAGCCCACCGCCGACAGCAGCGTCGCGATCTTTGGCGCAGGCACCGTGGGACTCAGTGGACTGATGGCGACGCGAATCATTGGTTGCGCACGTCGCATTGTGGTGGACAACAAGCAGGCGCGGCTGGACTTGGCCAAGGAGCTGGGGGCGACCCATACCGTGCTCTCCGAGCCTGGCGTCGATGTGGCGTCGAAGCTACGCGAGCTGACCGATGGCCAGGGTGTGCACTATGCCTTTGAGTCCAGTGGTGTGCGTCCAGTCATTGCTACCGCCTTCGACAGCCTCCGCGAGATGGGCACCCTGGTGATGACCGGTGTATTGCCGCAGGGTTCGACGGTTGAGTTCGATGCCTGGAAGCTGCTCCGCGGACGCAAGGTCATTGGCAGCGTCATGGGCGACACCGACCCGGACACCTTCATCCCGCAGTTGGTGGAGTACTACCGTAAAGGACAACTGCCGCTGGAAAAAATCAGCCGGATCTACCCGCTCGAGTCGATCAACGAGGCCATCGCCGACGGCATCAGCGGCAAAGTGGTAAAGGCCATCGTGACCATGCCCCATGAGCATTGATCGCCCCTGATTCACCTCTACCCCCCGCGTTCCCTTTCTTGCCTGCACTGAATAACAGGAGACTTCGGCATGTCCGATAATCAAGAGTTGCACCTCGACAATCCATCCAACGCCGATATCAATGCCCGTGAAGATCGTCGTGACTTCATCAAGCGTTCGATGGTGGTCATGGCTGCTGGCGCGGTAGTCGCTGGAGGCGCGACCGATATCGCTTCGGCCAGCCCGGCAGTGGCTCCCGTCAGTCGTCTCAAGCGCAAAGAGGCCATCGGCAATACGTTCGATTACCTGATCCTGGGCGGGGGCTCCGCGGGCGCGGTGCTGGCCGCACGACTGAGTGAAAATGGGAAGAAGAGCGTATTGCTGGTCGAGGCCGGTCCTTCATTCGACCCGGAGCAATATCCGGAAGAGCTGTACAGCAGCAATATCATCGCGGCCAATGCCGACCCGCGTTACGAGTGGGGATACTACGCGCTGCCGGATAAACAGGAACAGCCGGTATACACCCCGCGAGGCAAGGTCATCGGCGGCAGTTCCGCCATCAATGGTGCCGTTGCTTGTCGTGCGCTGCCTTACGATTTCGAGCGAATTACCGCCAAGGGCCTCAAGGGCTGGAGCTACGAGGAGGTCCTGCCGTACTTCCGCAAAATGGAGACCTATCACACGGGGCGTGACGAGATCCATGGCCGTAACGGCCCTTTCCCGATCCACCAGTTGACCATGGACTACATCACCCCGGTGCAGAAGGCCATGGTCGAATCTTCCTGGAAACTGGGTTACGCCAAGGTCAGTGACTTCAACGATCCGACCGCCAACAACGGTGCCGGGCCCAACCCTATGAATGTCGTCAACGGGGTGCGGGTCAACACCGGCATGGCCTACCTGAGCCGCGAGGTGCGCGATCGGAGCAACCTGACCATCCTTTCCGACGCCTTGATCGACAAGCTGCGGTTCAAGGGCAATCGGGCACAGGCGGCGTTGCTGGCCGACGGCCGCGAAGTGTTCGGTAAACAGGTGATCCTTTCTGCCGGTTCCTATGGCACAACGGCAATCCTGTTGCGTTCGGGCGTCGGTCCCAAGGCGGACCTCGCCGCGATGAATATCCCCTTGGTAAAAGATGCTCCGGTGGGAACCCAACTGCTGGACCATGCGTTTTACTGGATGAATTTTGCCGCGCGCGCCGAACTCAAAGGAAAAGAACATCCGGTCGTGGGCGCCCAGGTATGGACGCACTCATCGTTTGCCAGTTCGGCACGTGAGCTGGACATCGCCGTTTCTCCTTCGCACTTGCTCGATCCGGCCATCAGCAAGACGGGCGTGGCGTTTTCCCTGGGCCTGGAACTGATGAAGGTCAAGTCCACCGGTACAGTGAAGCTCAAGAGCCGTGATCCGAAAGAGGCGCCAGTCATCCAGTTCAATCACCTGAGCGACAAGGACGACATGCGGCGCATGGTCGAGTGCTTCCGCCTCGCCCGCAAACTGGCGCGTACCGAACCGCTCAAGAGCCTGATCGTGGAGGAGATCTATCCGGGGCCTTCCGTTGGCGACAGCGACGCGCAAATCAGCGAGGCGCTGGCCAAGGGCGTCGGCACCTTACAGCATCCTTGCGCCACCGCACGCATGGGCCTGGCCAGCGATCCGCTCGCGGTAGTCGATGGCGAAGGCCGGGTTCATGGGCTGGAAGGGCTGCGGATCGTCGACGCGTCGATCTTTCCGGAAATCCCCCTGATCAACCTCAACCCCAACGTGATCATGATGGCGGAGAAAATCTCCGACCGGATTCGCGGTGAAGAGGCCTGATTGAGCTGGCGTGGCCGGGGACGGTCGCGCCTGTTTCTCTATGCACGAGAAGCTATTTTTATTTTTTCAATGGTGAATACAGCGGTCTGAGCCTTTTAAAAACACTTGAGTTCATCGAGTTAGCGCTTGCTTCACCATTGTCGTAAAGGGCTAATTTTTATGAAGTTGCATAATTTGATGGCAGTGGCGGCATCCTCCGTTGTCCTGTCGGCATGTAACGATCACCATGGGTTCAACGAAGACTTTAAAAGTGCGGTGGGCAGGGAGCTAAGCGGCCTTTCTAGCGCATTGAAGTGGAATGGATTGGCGCAGTGCGGTTCGACCAATTCCGCTATATCCGTGGCCGCGCAGGCAGCGAGAAGGAACATTCATCTGCATCGCCAGCGCATCGGTATTTCTGTGCAAACGACTAACTTCGTCGATCGTGACATCTTGCCTTCGCTCCAGAGCCTGTCCGAGGAGTCAGCGTTTCTGGCGCAGCGCTGCGCAGCTGCGGACTATGACAATACGGGGTTCAGTCCGGAGCGAGAGATTCGGTTGCAGCAATTTGTCCAGGAGTGGAGGAGTGCAATCGATTTTTTCAGCCAGGGGATCGAGGAGGACTACAGCTATAACTTGGATGGGAAGTCGGGCCGGCAGGCAAAGAAACTTCCTGTAGTCATGCCGACCAAGTCATTTACCGATTGCGACGAAGCGGTGTGCGAGCGAATGGTAGTTATCCCGACTGGTCAGTTCGTGATGGGCGGATCTGCCGAAGAACACAAGGAGTTTGACATCACGCCACAGACCGTCGCCTGGGAAACGCCCCAGCACCCGGTACAGGTCACCCAGGCGTTTGCCTTGGGCGCGCATGAAGTGAGCCTCGGGAATTTTCTAACGTTCATGCAGGAAACTGGTTATCGGATTCCGGATGGGTGCACTCAGCTCAAAGGGGATCCGTTGAGCCTGGTATTCGAAAGCCGCGCAAATTTGAAAAACGTCGGGTTCCCGCAAAATAACGATCAACCCGTTACCTGTGTCCGTCGCCAGGATGCCGAAGCCTATACCCAATGGCTGTCCAGAAAGACCGGAGAAACCTACCGCTTACCCACGGAGGCAGAATGGGATTACGCCGCTCGCGCCGGAACACAGACTGCTTATTTCTGGGGTAGCAAAGCCGACTCACAAGCGTGCAAGTTCGCCAACGTCTACGATCTGGAAAGCGATGAGGTCAATCAGTTTGGCTTCGCTCATTTTCCGTGTACGGATGGTTATGCCTATCTGGCTCCGGTCGGCAGTTTTCAACCTAATGATTTCGAGTTGTTCGACATGATTGGCAATGCGCGGGAGTGGGTGGCGGATTGTTGGCATGGCAATTTTGTCGGGGCTCCGGCCAATCAACGCGAGTGGGGCAGCGAGGAGGGCGGCCTGTGCCATTTTGCGGTCTTGAAGGGTGGAGCATGGCCCTACAACACATTTAATGACCGGATCGCTTACCGTGATACGTATTACTCGTCTCAGTTCCGTGCCTACATGTATGGCTTCAGAGTCGCACGGGATATCCATCCATGACGCTAAACAGTGCGGTCCTGGTCAGAGAGCTGCGTTGAACATCCTTGCTTGAGTTCTGGATGTTCAGGCATGTCGCCTATGCCTGAGGCCCGCTCCTGCTGATGGGGGTGAATACCGCCTTCGGGAGAAGCTTGGGCCCGACAGTTGGGCAGGTCATTCGCTGCGACTGAAATGTGTCATGGGCCGGCAATGCTCATCAGTACTCAGTGGGCCGGGGAGCCCTCCGGAGGGAGACTCATATCAATGATTGCCGTCTTCTGAACTCGATGGGCGAGACACCCTTGTTTTTCTTGAAGGCGTAGCTGAATTGCGAAGCACCCTGGAAGCCACAGGCCAGAGCGATATCGATGATCGGTTGCAAGGTATGGACCAGAAGTATTTCAGCCCTTATAAGGCGTCTCTGGATGATGTACTGGTAGGGCGTAAGATTGAAAGAATTTCTGAACAGGCGAATGAAATGGAAGGTGCTGATCTGAGAAAGTTCAGCCAGATCGGCGATCTTTATTTCAGCATCCAGATACTCTTCGATGTAGTCTGCCAACATATCCTTGAGGTGTTTCGGCAAAACACCCTGTCCACTATGGCTGCTTTCGGTTTGAAGCTGAGTGGAATGGGAGAGGATCGTCAACGCCAGTGTTTCTTTAAGCAAGGCAGAGTCGGTTTTGACAAACTCGCCGCAGGCGGCGAGCAGGAATTTGTCCGTCATGTAGAACCTGGCCCTGATGAGGAACAGGTCGCGTCGGGATGGGATCAACGAGATAAGCTCATCCGAAAAGCTTATGGCGGTCAAACGTATTGGTGGGCCTATATAAGTACTTATGTATTCGGCATCTTTGGGGATAAGGTCCATTTTGCCGCGTAGTACTCCCCGTCGATAAACAGGCTTGCCATCGAGCGTGGCCCGGCCTCGCTCGTTTTCCCCGTCTTCGAACACGAAAATAGTGTGGTTGTTTCTCGTGACCTTAACGTCGTGATCGCCCTCGACCACAATCTGGTCGGTCCTGCCAAAAGACCATTGGGTGGTGCGCGTGATGAGTTTACAGTCGGAGTCATAAACTATGCCTGCCAAATCAAGTGATCTGGCACTGGGGTGATGGATGGGCTGATTGCTCTCTTGTATAAGTTTTTTTTTCTTCATGGGGGGGTTGTTCCTGGCACAGCAGAGGCGAAAACACCTTGTTTTTACATGGTGGTCGTTTTTTTATCGAGATTAGTGGAGGTTTTGAGTTGCGGTAGTGAAGCTGGGGTAAAAAAGGGCCGGTACTCTATCAGAAGTAGCAGCAGTCAGGTGGTTGTTAATGATGAGTTGCAGTTCCGTTGTAATGGACTTGAAGTTGATCGGCTAGTCAAGAATTAGCATGTGTGTTGCGGCGGCTATAAAGTTGTAAGGGTTGGTATGATTGTCTGGCAATAAAAAAGAGAACCAATATTATTGCGGGGCTTGTGTGTATGAATGTGATTGACCAGCAAGAGTAGATAAGATGGATTTGCTATAAGGTGTGAAGCGATGGTCAGGTATCCGGAGGGCTCGCCTCCAATGTGACTAAATAGATGGTTCACGAGGCAGCGCAAATATTATGCAATCATCACAATAATTATAAAGGAGGGGAATGTTACTGCTGTTATGATTCGCCAAATCCAGCACGCAGTCGATGATGTAAATCATGGGTTTTTTGTAGTTTATTTTAATGTGCAAATAATTGATTGGCGATTTACAGAGTTGGCTCGGCTGAAGGTTTGCAGAGGGCGATGAAAAAAAGATGTTTAGCGAGAGAGATATTTATCTGGGGTTGCAACGCAAGGAATTTTTGCCTTATTTACAACCGATATTTGATTTGATTGATGGCAGTTTTATCGGGGCCGAAGTACTGGCGCGCTGGATTCATCCCGAGCGCGGGATGCTCATGCCCTCGGCTTTTCTCGATACGGTGATTGAGAAGGGCATGATGGATGAGGTGTTTTTCGAGCTGTTGGAGCAGGGCTTGGATGTGCACCGCTACAGTACCTATGGCGCGCTCCCGATGAAACTGGCCTTTAATGTCCATCCGGTGCAGCTTGCCAACAAGGGTTTTGCCATTCGGGTCAATTCTGTTTTACGCAGCCACGCCGTTTCTGCGTCGAATGTGTCTTTTGAACTGACCGAGTCTGGATCGCTGGATGATGACTCCAGTACTTTTGAGAACCTGTACAATCTCAGGGTCATGGGTTGTGGACTGGTAATCGATGACTTTGGTGTGGGTTACTCATCATTACAGCGGTTGTTCGAGTTGCCGTTCACTGAACTGAAGATCGATGCGTCATTCGTAGCCAGTATTCTCACTTCTCCGCGATGCTCCGATATTGTCGAGTCGATTCTAGCGTTGGCTAACACTCTGGAAATGACCGTGATCGCGGAAGGTATCGAGACAGAATGCCAATTGAGCAAGCTCAGGGAGCTGGGTTGTGCTTTTGGGCAAGGTTATCTGTACTCCAAGCCGTTGAGCCCTGATGAAATGTTGTGTTGGCTGGAAGAAGGGGAAGGGCGTGCCTGGCTACCGTTGTAAGGTTGCTGTTATGGAAAAGGCAGGGGTTATGATAACAACCCGACTTTCCTTTCCCATGAATAGAGCATGCGCTGCTCCTGAGATTGATATCCGTCCTATGGTTGTTCCTGGCGTTGGGCAAGTCAGGATTGTCGAATCGATTCGAATTTTTCTGATGCCCTGATCATTGTGTAATGCCTCGCACTCGGTACCTGTGCTGCAGCCATTTTGATGTGGTTAAGCGCGTTGTTTTAGGTATCTTGCCATGTGCTGGGAATTTTCCGCCTGATATATCTTGTTGTAGAACTGGTGTGTCAAGATTCTCGTGTGACGCGACTGTTATCGTCCTCAATGATTCATGCAAGCCTTTACCGGGCCTGCAATAATCATAATTCTCCCATTCTCCCATTCTCCCATTCTCCCATTCTCCCATTCTCCCATTCTCCCATTGCGAGTGTTTGATCAGGTTCATTTCTTGATCATTCACAGGGGGGGGCATGGTGTCTTTTTTGTAAATTCCTATGAACATCATCCTTCTGCCGAATGGTCAGCTGGGAGTTATCTATGGATTGTCCGATATTTCTGGTTTGCCTATGCGAAATGGATTGGTGTGGTGATTGATTGCAGTCAGAAATTCAAGATCCAATGAATAATATCCATGGATTTGATAGGGCTGGCTAAAGCAATTTTTATAAAATTTTCGCAGTTATTCTAAAGCACTCTTTTGCGAGATCTATAATATTGTCGTCACAGCTTGGTATTGAGCAACGACTCTTCTATTAATATGAGGCTCCTTGTGCTGTTTGCTTTTTTTGCGTTCAGCAATGCGTGGGGTTATGTGCAAGTTAGGCTGGAAAAATTCCAGATTGCTCGTTGGTTATAGAGAGTCGAGCGCCATCTGTAAGAGCATGTTGTATCCCAATTAAATAAATATTGGGGGTGTGCGCTTTCGGTAGCTTCGGTATCTGGTGCGATATTGCATTCGTTGCTGTAGCTACTGGTTTAGTTGAAAAATAATCTATTGAAAGGAATGTGCTATGAAAATCAAAGGTTCGGCAATTCTCATGCTGTCGGCTCTGTCCCTGGGTTCTACGCTGGCTCACGCTACCACCACTACTAGCGGTGGTACTGTACACTTCAAAGGCGAAGTCGTTAATGGCGCTTGTGCGGTCGATGCGGGGTCTATTGATCAAACTGTTCAATTGGGCCAGGTACGTTCCGCGTCACTGGCCGCTACAGGGCAAACCAGCAGCGCGGTGGGGTTCAATATCCAGCTGAACGACTGTGATATTACGACCCTCAAAACGGCAGCCATCGGTTTTTCTGGCGCTGCTGTTAATAGCACTAACCCGAATATTCTGGGGCTTCAAGGTTCTGCGGCCGGTGGTGCAACCAATGTTGGGGTACAAATTCTCGACAACACTGGCAGCCCGATGACTCTGGATGGCAGTGCCGCCGGTGCTAAATACACCCTTAGCGAAGGCACCAACATTCTTCCCTTCCAGGCACGCTACTTCGCAACAGGCGTCGCCACCGCTGGTACTGCTAATGCGGATGCCACCTTTAAAGTTCAATACGATTAATTAGTTCGTCAGGCAGGGAGGAGCGGCCAGGGGGTGATAACGATGCTGAGAGTGTATCGAGCCTGGCGGTTTCCCTGCTGACGTCTCTTGCACCGATAAGTAATCATTAGGCGGGCATTATTATTGAGTTTTTTCATGTTCAGTTGAGAACCCGAAAGATAATGGTTGATATGGCCAGATAAGTTGCCGGTTTCACTCGGCAGAGGATACTAAGTTTGCCCTCCTGATATTTATTTACTGCAGCGGCCCACGGTCCACAGTGGTACTGATGGCCTACCCATCCTTCAACGATACGATGGAAGAGGCTGGCCGAAAGCAGGAGTCAGTGGCAACAACAAAAGGTGAAAATGTGAGCAAAACAACGGCGATAACTCGCTGCTTATTAGTGATGTTACTAGTGACTTCCGTAACCGGATATACAACCGGTGCCGCAGCAGGCGTGGCGCTGGGGGCTACTCGGGTAATCTATCCCGCGGGACAGAAGCAAGTACAATTACCTGTCACCAATAATGACGAAAAAAGTACTTATCTTATTCAGTCCTGGGTGGAAAATGCCGGCGGCCAGAAAGATGGACGTTTTGTGATTACTCCTCCACTGTTTGCCATCCAGGGAAAAAAAGAGAACACGCTGCGTATTATCGATGCAACCAATAATCAGTTGCCTCAGGACCGCGAAAGCCTGTTCTGGCTCAATGTCAAGGCTATTCCTTCCATGGACAAGTCAAAGTTGAGTGAGAATACACTACAGCTGGCGATTACCAGCCGTATCAAACTTTATTACCGCCCAGCGAAACTGGATTTGCCTGCGGACCAGGCGGCGAGTCAACTGCGTTTTCGCCGTAGCACGAGCAGCTTGCTATTGATCAATCCAACACCCTACTTCCTGACGGTCACGGAGCTCAGGACGGGTACCCAGGAATTGGAAAATGCGCTTGTTCCCCCAATGGGGGAAACGTCGGTCAAGTTGCCATCAGGCTCTAGCGGCGAGATCAGCTATCGCACCATTAATGACTATGGGTCATTGACCCCGCGGGCGAATGGCGTGACGCAGTAGTCCGAGCGGGACCGATACCGCACCTAACCGAGTGAAAAGAGGAACCAAATTCCGGACGATAGAGTCGGCCGGGAAGAGGCATTTCATATATGAAAAAAAGTTACTGGCTGTTTGGGCTTCGGGAGGAATGCCTATGCAAACGTTATCTGTCTAGTGTTGGTGTTGCGCCGATATCGCTTGCCTGTTTTATCACGTTGCCGATTGTTCCGGTACAGGCAGAACTCTATTTCAATCCTCGTTTCTTGTCAGACAACCCCGATGCGGTGGCGGATCTGAGTGCATTCGAAAGTGGTCAGGAAGTTCCGCCGGGCAAATACCGAGTTGATATCTATCTGAATAGCGGGTTTATGGTCACTCGCGATGTGGTCTTTAACGCAGGCGAGAAAGGCCATGTTTTAGTACCTTGTTTGACCCGTGGGCAATTATCCGGCATGGGCGTGAACACCGGGGCGGTGCCCGGAATGGACGAGATCGCACTCGATGCCTGTGTGCCATTGGCCGACTTGATCAAAGATGCTACGACTGACTTTAACGTTGGCCAGCAGCGATTGAACCTGACCATCCCGCAGGCGCTTATGGGGAATCAGGTGCGCGGTTATATTCCGCCAGAGTTGTGGGATCATGGGATCAACGCGGGGCTGATCAACTACAACTTCACCGGTAATAATGTCCATCTTGATAATGGCGGAACTACCAACTATGCCTACCTGAGCCTGCAGAGCGGGATCAATCTGGGGGCGTGGCGGTTACGCAATAACACCAACTGGAGTTATAACGATGGCGGCGGATCGGCAACCTATGAAAACAAATGGCAGCATGTTAATAGCTGGCTTGAGCGTGACATTACGCCGCTGCGCTCGCGACTGACGCTCGGAGACCGTTATACCAGCGGTGATGTTTTTGAAGGTATCAACTTCCGTGGCGTGCAGTTGGCGTCCGAGGAAAACATGCTGCCAGACAGCCAGAAAGGTTTCGCGCCGGTGGTTCGCGGCATCGCGCACGGCACGGCACAAGTGTCTGTCAAGCAGAACGGTTACGAGATCTACCAAAGTACCGTTCCACCCGGACCGTTCACCATTACTGACCTCTATGCGGCAGGCAGCAGTGGCGACCTGGAGGTCAGCATCAAGGAGGCCAATGGCAGTGCACAGGTCTTTACCGTGCCCTATTCCTCCGTCCCGCTGCTGCAGCGTGAGGGTCATACACGCTACTCCCTGACCGCGGGTGAATACCGCAGTGGAGTGGATGAACAGGAAAAACCCAAGTTCCTGCAAAGCACCGTATTACAGGGCCTGTCGGACGGCTGGACAGTGTACGGCGGTACACAACTGGCGGACCGTTACCACGCGCTTAACCTGGGCGTAGGCAAGAACATGGGCAGGCTGGGCGCCATTTCGCTGGACATGACCCAAGCCAATGCAACGCTGCCCGATGACAGTAAGCACCAGGGGCAGTCGGTGCGCTTTCTGTATAACAAGTCGCTCGATACGGGCACTAACATACGATTGGTGGGCTATCGCTATTCCACCAAGGGTTACTACAACCTGGCCGATACCACTTACAAACGGATGAGCGGTTATAACCTGGAGACCGAGCCGGGGGTAATCCAGACGAGACCGAAACTTACTGACTATTACAACCTCGCTTACAACAAGCGTGGCAGGGTCCAAGCCAGTGTCACCCAGCAAATAGGGAGCAAGTCCACGTTTTATCTGAGTGGCAGTCACCAGACCTATTGGGGCAGTAACAAGGCCGATCAGCAGTTGCAGGCCGGATTGAACACTACGGTTGGCGATATCAGCTGGACGGTGAACTACAGCCTGACCCAAAGCGCCTGGCAAAGCGGGCGTGACCAGATGCTGGCGATAAACGTGAACATTCCGTTCAGCCACTGGACCCGATCTGATAGCAAGTCCGCCTGGCGCCATGCGAATGCCAGCTACAGCATGTCGCATGATCTTAAAGGGCGGATGACCAATCTGGCCGGGGTGTCCGGCACGCTACTCGAGGATAACAACCTCAGCTACAGCGTGCAGAGTGGCTATGCCGACGGCGGGAACGGCGGCAGTGGCGATAACGGTTATGCGGCGATGAATTACCGTGGGGGGTACGGCAACGCGAATGTCGGCTACAGCCACAGCGACGGCTATGACCAGTTGTACTACGGCTTGAGTGGCGGAGTATTGGCCCATGCTGATGGCGTCACTTTCAGCCAGCCGTTGAACGATACGACTGTCTTGATCAAGGCCCCTGGTGCGAAAAGCGTGAAAGTGGAAAACCAGACCGGTGTCCGCACCGACTGGCGCGGTTATGCGGTCCAGCCTTACGCCACGGAATATCGGGAAAACCGAATAGCCCTGAACACCAATACGTTGGCCGACAACGTGGATCTGGATGACGCCGTAGTAAGCGTCGTGCCTTCCCATGGCGCCATTGTACGGGCCGAGTTCAAGGCGCGGGTGGGGATGAAAGTGCTCATGACGTTGACCCGAAACGGCGAGCCTGTGCCCTTCGGCGCCACGGTAGTTGCCGACAACAACCAGAGCAGCATCGTGGCCGATAGCGGGCAGGTCTATCTGAGTGGCATGCCGCTGGCGGGACAGGTCCGAGTGAAATGGGGAGACACCGCGGGCACCACCTGCGTCGCCGATTATCGTTTGCCAGAGGAAAGCCAGAAGCAGGCATTGAGCGAATTGACGGCAGCCTGCCTCTGAGGAACCAACCATGAAGAAAAAACACTCTGTTCTTTCGGGACTCGCATTGTTGCTTGTCGCAGGCCACAACCTGGCGGCGGACAGCACCCTGACGGTCACCGGTCGGGTCCGGGATAACGCTTGCGCGGTAGCGACGGCATCGAAAGATTTCAGCGTCGATTTGCTGGAGAACACGACGAAGCAATTCCATAGCGTTGGAGCCACTTCTCCCATGGTGGCTTTTCGTATCGTGCTTTCACCCTGTGGCGCCGCGACCACGGCGGTAAAGGTCGGGTTTGCCGGGGCGGCGGATAGCGACAATACCAACCTCCTGAAGTTGGATGGCGGCAGCTCGCACGCATCGGGAATGGGCATCCAGATACTGGACAGTACTCAAGCGGCGCTACCGCTCAATGCCGCGTCGTCAACGCTGCCCTGGACGACGCTGAAACCCGGCCAGGCCAATACATTGGGCTTCCATGCCCGGCTGATGGCCACCCGGGTGCCAGTCACCGCCGGCCACGTCAACGCAACAGCGACATTCACGCTCGAGTTCCAGTAACCGGAGGCTGATATGAAACGGACCCATGCAAAGTGGTGGGTGGCCGGGATCCTGGCCATGGCTTCCACCGTATTACAGGCGGCCGATGTCACTATTACCGTCAACGGCAGGGTGGTGGCGAAGCCATGCACGGTTTCTACCACCAACGCGACCGTCGACTTCGGCGATCTTTACACCTTCAGCCTGTCTCAACCGGGCTCCGCCTCGGCCTGGCACAGCGTGTCGTTCGATTTGACCAACTGCCCGGTCGGGACCAGCAAGGTCACGGCCACCTTCAGCGGCACGACGGACAGTACCGGCTATTACAGGAACCTGGGGACGGCGGGAAACATCCAGCTGGAGTTGCAGGACGATGGCGGTACGACGCTGAACAACGGTACGAGCAAAACGGTACGGGTGAACGAGTCGACGCAGTCCGCTCGCGTTCCGCTGCAGATCAGGGCATTAACAGTGAACGGTCGTACTACCCAGGGAAGTATTCAGGCTGTGATTAACATTATTTATACCTGGGCATGAACCAAATAATGAGGTTGCACATGAACTGTGCTCGAAGAGTTTTAGCTGATTTTAATTTTTACATTATGATGTTGGTGATTGCATGTTGGTCATCCAGCGGATGGGCATTCACTTGCCAAGCTCTGGGGAAAGCTATCAGCGGTTCTGGAACTCTTAGCGTTTATGTGAACTTGCAGCCAGCGATAAGCCCAGGCCAAAATCTTGTTGTTGACTTATCTCAATCTATTCAGTGTAAAAATGATATGCCTTCTGTTTATAAAGATCCTATCAGGGTAGGAAGTGGATCGGCGTATGAGGGGGTTCTCGCTTCGTTTAGCGGGACTTTATCTTATCATGGGGCAAATCAGCCATTTCCTCTAAGGTCGCCAACTTCATGGGTTAATACGCCTTGGGGTACATTTCAGGGGTGGAGAACTGTTTTATATCTGACGCCTGTAAGCTCAGCCAGTGGGGTGGTTATCCAGGCTGGGCAGTTATTTGCTTCGCTATCCCTTCAAAAACAAGGGCCTGGGGGTAGTATTTCACAAACAATTATCTGGAACCTGTATGCAAATAATAGTGTTGTGGTTCCTACTGGCGGCTGTGATGTCTCTGCTCGAAATGTAACGGTGACACTACCGGATTATCCAGGGTTGGCTGCCATTCCAGTGGCTGTACACTGCGCAAAAAGCCAAAAGCTGGCTTACTATTTGTCCGGTACGACGACTGATACTGCCAATACGATATTTACCAATTCTGCTTCTGCTTCAGCAGCTCAAGGTGTGGGTGTGCAGATTTCCCGTAATGGCAGTGTGCTTGCGGTAAACAATACGGTATCCCTCGGCTCTGTCGATACCTCGCCAGTCAATCTTGGGCTGAGTGCTAGTTACGCCCGCACCAGTGGGCAGGTTGCCGCCGGTAATGTGCAATCTATTATTGGTGTGACTTTTTTATATGAGTAGCTGGCTCGCTTGTTGCTCGGGATGCGAATGCTTGTTTGTCAGTAGGTTTGTGCCTAATTGATTTTATTCAAGTGCTCTTCAGGAACAAGGGTTATTCAGGCGGTAAGTTTGGTTTTGCAGGAAATTACAAAAATTGCTTGGTGGCTTCAGATGCATTGAGTGTGAATTGAAAATATAGAGAGTCTGTATGATAGAACATATAAAACTCGGCAATGGTCCCAGGCGAGTCATCCTATTACACGGTTGGTTTGGCGATCATCAAATCTATAAGTCGATTTTCCCTTACCTGGACATAGAGCGTTATACCTACGTCTTTCCCGATGTACGTGGCTATGGGTTGTCCTGGCACATCAAGGGACAATTCACCTGCGAGGAAATACTCGCGGATGTCATGGCGCTGGCCGATAACCTGGGCTGGAAACGTTTTCATTTCGCCGGCCATTCGATGGCTGGCAAAGTGGTGCAACTGGCGTTGGCTCGTTATCCCGCACGTATTATCAGCGGCGTAGCGATTACGCCGGTACCGGCCTGCGGTGTGCCTTTCAATGCCGAACAGTGGAGCCTGTTTTCCGCAGCGGTGGACGATGACGAGTTGCGCTACAAGATTATCGATGTAACGTCCGCCAGTCGCTTGCCTCAGCGATGGATTCAAGCATTGGTCAAGCACTCGCGACTGACTAGCACGCGACCGGCCTTCGAGGGCTATCTGCATGCCTGGGCGCGCGAGGACTTGAGCGCGGGGCTTGCCGGAATGACGCCGTTGTTGGTGCTGGTGGGCGACGCCGACCCGGCGCAAACCCAGGCGATCATGCAAGAAACCTGCATGGCATGGTTTGCCAATGCGTCGTTGCAGGTTATTCCCGGCAGCGGGCACTACCCGATGGAGGAGGTGCCGCTGCACTTCGTCAAGCTGCTGGAGGATTTCCTTGCTCGGCATTCCGCCCAATCCTGAGCCCGTACCGCTCGGGCTGGCGGGGTGACGGTCCGGTGCTGGGGGCCTGGAGGTGGGCACGGGCGATAAGGATCTCTCCTCGAATCCATTGCCCTCTCTTAATAAGAAGCATTACTATTCACGCCTCCCCACCCTCAGCACGCCGCAATGACCCCCAAGCCTTCTGGCCGACCAGGCTTTTTCGAGCACTACGAAGAGTTGATCGGGACCTGGACGCGTCGGCTGAAGAACCGTTCGCAGGCCGAGGACCTGGCCCACGACACCTTTGTCCGGATGCTGGAGTCGGACGCGGCGGCGGTCGAGCAGCCGCGGGCGTATTTGCATCAGACGGCGCGCAATATCGCGGTGGATGCCTATCGGCGCGAGGACCGGCGCGGTGCCCTGGAGCTTGAGGCGGTGTATCAAGGCACGTCGCCCGGCGACGACCCGGAGCATTTCATGCATGCGATCCAGCTGGCCGACTCCATCGAACGGGCCCTAGGCGAATTGCCGTTGAACTGCCGCAAGGTGTTCGTCTGGCAGAAGATCGAAGGGCTGACCCAGGCCGAGATTGCCCAGCGCCTGGGGTTGTCAAAAAACATGGTGGAAAAGTATATGATCCGCACCCTGCGGCATCTGCGCGAGCGTGTGGACGGGCCGTATTGATGATCGCCCTGACTTTTTCACTTCCAGCCCAACAGGATGTTCCATGACGCAGATTCGTGAGTGCGCGTGCGGGCAGGCGACGGTTCGCGACGAGGCGGCGCTGTGGTTTGTGCGCCTGCAAGAACCGGCGATCGATGCCGAGCAGCGGCAGCGTTTCGACGCCTGGCTGGCGCAGCACGACGCGCATCGGGACGAATTCCAACTGCTGCAATCGCTGTGGGCGGCCACCGACCTGGTGCCCAGGGAACGTTTGCAGGCCCTTTGTGCTACCGCGGACGCAACTCCCGTCGTTTCCCTCAAGCGCCGTCCGTTGCTGCGTTACGCGGTGGCCGCCAGTGTGTTGGCGGTGGCGCTGGGCCTGGGGCTGTTCAGCGGCCTGGGCCGCTCCGGCGTCTACAGCGCCGAGTTCGCCACGGCCCTGGGCGAGCGCCGGCATGTGGCCTTGCCCGACGGCTCCCAGGTCGACCTCAACAGCCGCAGCCGCTTGCTGGTGCGCTTTGAAAAGGGCCAGCGCAGCGTCGAACTGAGCGAGGGCGAGGCGATGTTCAGCGTCGAGCACGACAGCAGTCGGCCCTTCGTGGTGGCGGCAGGCCCGGGCAAGGTCACGGTCACCGGCACGCGTTTCGACGTGCGCCGCGATGCCACGCAGACCCGGGTGGCGGTGGAGCAGGGCACGGTGAAGGTCCAGGGCCGCGAAGCCGCCGACGGCGAGTTCGTCAGCCTGACCGCGGGCCTGGGCACCTCGGTCGATGCCCAGGGGCGGGTGGCCGCGGCTTATGCGGTCGATGCGCAAGCGTTGACGGCATGGCGCAGCGGCAAGCTGGTGTTCAACAACGCCAGCCTCAGCGAGGTGGCCGCCGAAGTCTCGCGTTATCGCCAGCAGCCGCTGCGGGTCGGCAGCGAGGCGGTGGGCCGCTTGCGCCTGACCAGCGTGTTCAAGGCCGACGACACCGACGCGCTGCTCAAGGCCTTGCCGAGCATCCTGCCGGTGGCGGTGCAGACCCATGCCGACGGCAGCCAGGAAATAATTGCGCGATAGATTCAGGTTTTTTTCGAGTTCTTCGTCTTCTGTCCAACTGCAACTGGTTTGCATTAACAGCCGCATCTTCTTGCGATCAACAGGACTGCTCGAACTTGAAACGCCTCGACCTGAATAACAACAATCCGTCTCTGTCTTCCACTCGCTGGTTGCCGCTGGCCCTGGCCCTGGCGGTCAGCGCCGCGCTGCCCCAGGCCTATGCCGAGCAGGCGCCGAGCGCCATTCATATCCAGGCCCAGCCCCTGGGCGAGGCGCTGAGCCAGCTGGGGCTGCAAACCTCGCTGCAGGTGTTTTTCAGCCCCGAGCTGGTGGCCGGCAAACAGGCCCCGGCGGTGGACGGCAACCTGTCGCCGGAGCAGGCGTTGCGCCAGTTGCTGCAAGGCAGTGGCCTGCAATATCAGATCGACGCCGGCTCGGT
Source organism: Pseudomonas chlororaphis (assembly GCF_001921865.1). Classification (GTDB taxonomy): domain Bacteria; phylum Pseudomonadota; class Gammaproteobacteria; order Pseudomonadales; family Pseudomonadaceae; genus Aquipseudomonas; species Aquipseudomonas chlororaphis_D. The sequence goes on along the minus strand of NZ_MSCT01000018.1, from coordinate 43,494 downwards.
GACCCTGAGCCCGGCGCCGTCGGCCGCGGCGGGCGCCCTGGAGCTGGGCGCCACCAGCATCAGCGTGGTCGGCGACTGGCTGGGCGATGCCAACGAGGCGGTGGTGCAGAACCACCCCGGCGCGCGCACGGTGATCCGCCGCGAAGCCATGGTCGAGCAGGGCGCGATGAACGTCGGCGACGTGCTGCGCCGGGTGCCCGGGGTGCAGGTGCAGGAAGCCAACGGCACCGGCGGCAGCGACATTTCCCTCAACGTCGGCGTGCGCGGCCTGACCTCGCGCCTGTCGCCGCGCTCCACCGTGCTGATCGACGGCGTGCCGGCGGCGTTCGCGCCTTACGGCCAGCCGCAACTGTCGATGGCGCCGATTTCCTCGGGCAACCTCGACAGCATCGACGTGGTGCGCGGCGCCGGTTCCGTGCGTTATGGGCCGCAGAACGTCGGCGGGGTGATCAACTTCGTGACCCGGGCGATTCCGGAGAAGGCCACCGGGGAAATTGGCACCACCCTGGAAACCTCCCAGCGCGGCGGCTGGAAGCATATCGACACGGCATTCCTCGGCGGTACCGCGGACAACGGCATCGGCGCGGCGCTGCTGTACTCGGGGGTCAACGGCAACGGTTATCGCGGCAGCAACAACGGCAACGACATCGACGACGTGATCCTCAAGACCCATTGGGCGCCCACCGACCAGGACGATTTCAGCCTCAACTTCCACTACTACGACGCCAAGGCCGACATGCCCGGCGGCCTGACCCAGAAGCAGTACGACGCCGACCCGTACCAGTCGGACCGCGACTGGGACAACTTCAGCGGCCGGCGCAAGGATGTGTCGTTCAAGTACCTGCGCCAGATCGACGACCGCACCCAGTTCGAGGTGCTGACCTACTACTCCGACAGCTTCCGCGGCAGCAACATCGCTGCTCGCGACCAGAAGACCCTGGGCTCGTTCCCGCGCACCTACTACACCTTCGGCATCGAGCCGCGGGTGTCCCATGTGTTCGACCTCGGGCCGACCACCCAGGAAGCCAGCGTCGGCATGCGCTACCTGAAGGAAGGCATGCACGAGCAAGCCAGCCGCCTGGCCCTGGTCAACAACCAGCCGGTGGTACGCCCGGGTTCCGACGGCCACGTGTACCAGGACCGCACCGGCGGCACCGAGGCCACGGCTTTCTATATCGACGACAAGATCGACGTCGGCAACTGGACCGTCACCCCGGGCATCCGTTTCGAGAATATCCGCACCGAATGGCACGACCGCCCGGTACTCGGCACCAACGGCGTGCCCGTCGAGGAGAAGCGCCGCGAGATCAACAGCAACGAGCCGCTGCCGGCGCTGAGTGTGATGTACCACCTCTCCGATGCGTGGAAGCTGTTCGCCAACTACGAGACGTCGTTCGGCAGCCTGCAGTACTTCCAGCTGGGCCAGGGCGGGGTGGGCGACCAGACCGCCAACGGCCTGAACCCGGAGAAGGCCAAGACCTACGAGATCGGTACGCGCTACAACGATGAAGTGTGGGGCGGCGAGTTGACGGCGTTCTACATCGACTTCACGGACGAGTTGCAATACATCAGCAACGATGTCGGCTGGACCAACCTCGGGGCGACCAAGCACCAGGGGATCGAGGCGTCGGTGCACTATGACCTGGCCGCGCTGGACCCGCGCCTCGACGGCCTGACCGCCAACGCCGGCTTCACCTACACCCGGGCGACCTACGAAGGCGGCAGCTCGGCGTTCAAGGACCGCGACCTGCCGTTCTACTCGCGCCAGGTGGCGACCCTGGGCCTGCGCTACGACATCAACCGCTGGACCTACAACGTCGACGCCTTCGCCCAGTCCAAGCAGCGTTCGCCGGGCAGCATGGTCAACGCCGATGGCAGCTTCAACAACAACTACATCACCGAAGGCACTGCCGACGGCCAGTACGGCGACATACCGGGTTACGTCACCTGGAACCTGCGCGGCGGCTATGACTTCGGCTCGCAGCTGTCGAACCTCAAGCTCGGCGCCGGGGTGAAAAACGTCTTCGACAAGCAGTACTTCACCCGCTCCAGCGACAACAACGCCGGCATGTACGTCGGCGCGCCACGGACCTTCTTCGTCCAGGCCAGCGTCGGCTTCTGACCGACCGCATCGCCCCCATCGCGGGCAAGCCTCGCTCCTACGGAGATGTGGTTTGTCCGCGATTTTTTATGCCTGTCACCTAACCCTGTAGCCGCTGCCGCAGGCTGCGATCGAGCGACACGCTCGTGGGGACCTCAAGGACGCTGGAGACCCTTCGGGTCTAGCGCAGGCTGCGCCAGCGGCTACAGGGAATGGCGACACCCTCGATATTCCGTCATGGCCGATGCGTGTGGCCGCTGCCGCAGGCTGCGCCAAGGCCCGCAGGGCCTTTCAGCGATGGTGAAGCCACGGCCGGGTGTGTCGGTTGGACGGGCTTTCGCGAGCAAGCTCGCTCCTACAGGTCAGTGGCGTGTCTTTGTAGGAGCGAGCTTGCTCGCGATGGGGTTCAGACCTTCAACACCTTGCCGCTGGCCGCCACGCCGATCAGCATTGCCGCGATCAGGCCGAAGGCCAGGCTCAGGCTGCTGGCGTGGGCGATAAAGCCGATCACCGCCGGGCCGGCGAGGATGCCGGCGTAGCCCAGGGTGGTGATGGCCGGCACGGCGATGGCCTCGGGCATCAGGGTCTGCTTGCCCACCGCGGTGTACAGCACCGGCACGATGTTCGAGCAACCGGCGCCCACCAGCGCGTAGCCCACCAGCGCCGCCTCCCAGGCCGGCGCCAGGGTCGCCAGCAGCATGCCCGCCGCGGCCAGCGAGCCGCCGATCACGATCACCCGCTTGGCCCCCAGCTTATGCACGATGGCATCGCCGGTCAGGCGGCCGACGGTCATGGTCAGGGCGAAGGCGGCATACCCCAGGCCGGCATAAGCAGCGTCGACCTTGCGTTCGGCGCTGAGGAACACCGCGCTCCAGTCCAGCACCGCGCCTTCGGCGAGGAACACCACGAAACACAGGCAGCCGATAAACAGCACCACGCCATGGGGCACGGCGAAGGCCGGGCCGGAACTGCGGCTGCCGTAGGGCAGCATGTGCGGCGCGGCCTTGAGCAAGGCGACGACCAGCAAGGCCACCACCATCAGGGTCGCGCCCAGCGGCGACAGGCCGAGGCCGAGCAGGGCGCTGACTCCAGCCGCGCCGACGATGCCGCCGAGGCTGAACATGCCATGGAAGCCCGACATCATCGGCCGGCCGCTGGCCCGTTCGACGATCACCGCCTGCAGGTTCACCGTGGAGTCCACCGTGCCCAGCCCGGCGCCGAACAGAAACAGCCCGACCACCAGCAGCGGCAGGGTGCTGACCGTCGCCAGCAGCGGCAAGGCCAGGCAGATCATGAGGCTGCCGGCGGCCATCACCCGGCGGCAGCCGAAGCGCCCGGCGAACACCCCGGCGATCGGCATCGCCAGGATCGAGCCCACCCCAAGGCACAGCAGCAACAGGCCCAGGGTGCCCTCGTCGAGCCCGGCCCGGGCCTTGGCGTAGGGCACCAGCGGCGCCCAGGCGGCGATGCCGAAACCGGCGATGAAAAAGGCGATGCGCGTGGCCATCTGTTCGAGGCGGCCGGGGCGGATCTGTTGGGGCGTGGCGTGGGTGTCGAGGGCTGTCATAAAAATCCTTGGCGGTCATCCCGGAGCGTTTGGCGCCTGTCGCCATTGCTGCTGCCGCTGGAGGACCGAATGTGCCGTTTCACCGACCAATTGTTGATACACCGTCGGCGACGTGGCGCCTTCGGTGTTGATAAGCAGGACGCGCGAATGGGCGTCGAGGTGCACGGCTTTGCGCCGCGCGACATCCTGGCACATCAGGCTCAGCCCCGCGAGGCCCGCGGCGCCGGATTCGCCGGCCACCAGGGGAATGTCCCCGGCGCTGCCGGCGGCCAGTCGGCGCATGGCGTCGACGGCGAGCGCGTCGGGGATTGTGACAAAACAATCGATCGAAGGTTGCAGGAATCGCCAGGCCAGGGGCGAGGCGGCGCCGCACGCCAGGCCGGCCATCAGCGAATCCACGCTGCCGCTGGCCCGCGCCGCGTGGCCGGCCCTGGCGCTCTGGTACAGGCAGTCGGCCTGTTCGGGCTCGACCACCAGCAACCGCGGCCGCGCGGCGCCGTGGAATTGCCACAGGTAACTGGCCACGCCCGCCGCGAGGCCGCCGACGCCGCCTTGCAGCAGCACATGGCTGAACGCCGGCTGCGCCGGCTGGCTGGCGCTCTGTTCGAGGACCTCGGCCGCCAGCGTGCCGTAGCCTTGCATCACGTCGCAGGGGATCTGCTCGTAGCCGGCGTAGGAGGTGTCGGCAATCGCCTGCCAGCCATAGGCCGTCGCCAGCCGCGCGGCTTCGGCGACCGACTGGTCGTAGTTGCCGCGGATCCGCACGATATGCGCGTCATGGGCGGCAATCGCCAGTTCCCGCTCCAGGCTGACCTGGGCATGCAACACGATCACGCAGCGGCAGCCGATGCTCTGCGCGGCCGCCGCCAGCGCCCGGCCGTGATTGCCGTCGGTGGCGCTGATCACCGTGAAGTCCTTGAGCCGCGCGCGGTATTCGCCGCTGAACAGCCCGGGCGCGCTCAGGCCCTGGTCCGGCCAGCGTTCGAGGATCTGCCGGACCAGGGCGACCGGCGCGCCCAATGCCTTGAAGCTGCCCAGGATCGAGCGCTGGCTTTCGTCCTTGACCCAGAGCTGCGCCAGCCCCAGTTGCCGGGCCAGGTCCGGCAACGGATGGAGCGGAGTCGGCAGCGGGTTGAGCAGAGAGCAGTTGGCCAGCCAGTCGCGGCTCTGCGCGGCGCGTTCGATGCTCAGCCACTGCCGCAGGTTTTCGGGGTAGGGCGCGCGGACGGCATGAGGGTTGACGTATGGCATGGGGGCTCCTTGAGGTGGCAAGGGGAACGGTGCGCTTCAGGCCTGTTCCAGGCGTCGCTGGACTACGGCCAGCAGCACCTGGGCACCGTCGAGCAGTTGCTGGTCGTCGGTGTGCTCCCGCGGGTTGTGGCTGATGCCGCCGCGGCTGGGTACGAAGATCATCGCCGCCGGGGCGATGCGCGCGATCATCTGCGCGTCGTGGCCGGCTCCTGAGGTCATGGGCCGCTGGCTCAGGCCCAGTTCGCGGGTGCAGGTCGCGATCAGCCGCGTCAGCCCGGGGTCGAACACCACCGGTTGGAAACGCGCCAGGGTTTCATGGGTAACCGTCACCCCTTCGCCGGCCGCGGCATCCGCGAGAAACCGCGCCAGGCGTTGTTCGGCGGCCAGCAGGCGCTGCTCGTCGGGGTCTCGCAGGTCGACGCTGAACACCGCCCGGCGTGGGATGACGTTGATCACATTGGGTTCCAGTTGCAGGCAGCCGACGGTGGCCAGGGTGGTGCCGGCGGAGTCCTGGGCCAGCTCGCGCAGGAACACCGTGGTGGCCGCGGCCACCCAGCCGGCATCGTGGCGCAGGTGGGTAGGGGTGGTGCCGGCGTGATTGGCGCTGCCCTGCACAGTGATCTGCTGCCAGGAGATGCCCTGCAGGTTCTCCACCACGCCGATCTGGCAGTTTTCCGCCTCGAGGATCGGCCCCTGTTCGATATGCAGTTCCAGGTATTCGTGGGGCCGCAGCGCCCCGGGCTCCATGTCTCCGGCATAACCGATGCGCGCCAGTTCATCGCCCAGCCGGCTGCCGTCAGTGCCGACCAGGTCCAGCGCCTGATCGATGTCCAGGCCGCCGGCGTACACCAGCGAGCCGAGCATGTCGGGCTGGTAGCGCACGCCTTCTTCGTTGGTGAAGGCGGCGATGCAGATCGAGCGCCGTGGCGTCACCCCGGCTGCGCGATAGGCGCGCGCCACCGCCAGCCCGGCGAGCACGCCATAACAGCCGTCCAGCGCGCCGGCGTTGGTCACGGTGTCGATATGCGAGCCGATCATCAGCACCGGCTGTTGGCCCAGGTCGCCGTCGGCGCGCAGGGTGCCGAAGATATTGCCGATACGGTCGATGCGCACCTGCAAGTCCAGGGCGCGCATCCAGCCGACCAGCAGGTCGCGGCCGGCCTTGTCGGCATCGCTCAAGGCAATCCGGGTGCGTCCGCCTTGTTGCGGGTCGTGGCCGATGGCCGCCAGTTCTTGCAGTTGCTGGAGCAGGGTCGCGCCGTCGAGGCGCAGGGTAGGGGTGGTCGACAAAGAGGCGGCAGGCATCTCAGGCAGGTTCCAGGTGGCGGGTGGGAAAAGGGACCCGGAAATAATATTGCGTGGCTGGCGAATTTATTTCGCATAATCGCCCGTCTTTGCACAATTTCATTCCATTGTTTTCCGCCCACGGATTGCCCGCGCCATGACCACCAGCCTGGATACCTACGACCTGAAACTGCTCGCCGAGCTGCAACGCGATGCGCGTACCCCGCAAAGCGAACTGGGGTTGCGGGTGAACCTGTCCACCGCGGCGGTCAACCGACGCCTCAAGCGCCTGGCCGACGAAGGGGTGATCGAACGCTACAGCGCGATTGTCGCCCCGCAGGCGCTGGGCTATGAGCTGAGCATCATTGTCGAGGTGGAGGTGGAGAGCGAACGCATCGATCAGCTCGATGCCCTCAAGCGCAGCTTCCAGGCCTGCCCGCAAGTGCAGCAGTGCTACTACGTGGCGGGGGAGTGCGATTTCGTGCTGATCTTCGCCGTGCGCAACATGGCCCAGTACAACGAGCTGACCCGCGAATTGTTCTTCGAGAACAACAACGTCAAGCGCTTCAAGACCCTGGTGGCGATGAGCCGGGTCAAGGTCGGCCTGGACGTGCCGATCGCCCCTTGAAACACCTTGATTCCTTGTAGGAGCGAGCTTGCTCGCGATCAGCCGCCAGGCTGAAAGACATGGCGCTGTATGCGGAATTTTTATCGCGAGCAAGCTCGCTCCTACGGGAGGGCCAGGGGCTCTTGTCACGAAACAGAACGACGACGCGGCGCCCTTGGGCGCCGCGTCGTCGTGATCGGGATCGATCAACCCTGGCGGCGGGCATCCAGGCTGAAGCGACCGGCGCCGAAGGCCACCACTTGCAGCAGGCCGCCGGCCATGGCGATGTTCTTGAAGAAGTGGATGAACTGGTTCTGGTCGCCCAGGTTGTTGTGGAACGCCAGGGCGGTGGCCACGCTGAACACGGCCAGGCCCAGGGCTACCAGGCGGGTGCGGTAGCCGGCGATCAGCAGCAGGCCGCCGCCCAGTTCCACGGCGATGGCGATGCCCAGGGCCAGTTGCGGGAAGGGCAGGCCGACCGACTGGATGTAGCCGACCATGGCGGCCGGGGCGGCGACTTTCGAGAAGCCGGAAAGAATGAAGATCGCGCTGAGCAGGATGCGCCCGATCAAGCTGATGCTGGCATTCGTGTTCGAAGTTGCGGACAGTGCGTTGTTGGCGATAGCGGTCATGAGGTTGCTCTCTGAAGTTTCGGCCTCACCACCCTTGGTGCGCCGTGATGGAGGGAAGTTTGCCACTGGCGTTACGACCGCAATAGCCGAATAATTTCGAGTATCAGGTTCGATTTTCCAGAACATAACGCTCGCGAGAACGCCACCATGTCCAGCAACCCCGGCACGCCCACCCTCGATCAACTGCGGATTTTCCTGACCATCGTCGAGGTCGGCAGCTTTGCCGGCGCGGCGCGCAAGCTGCACCGCGCAACTTCGGTGATCAGCTACGCCATGGCCAACCTAGAGGCGCAGCTGGGGGTGAGCCTGTTCGACCGCAAGACCACCCGCAAGCCGCAGCTCACCGACGCCGGGCGCACGGTACTGGCCGAGGCGCGCAGCATCTACAACGGCATCGACGGCCTGCGGGCCAAGGTCAAGGGCCTGTTGCAGGGGCTGGAAGCGGAAGTCCACCTGGTGATCGACGTGATGTTCCCGGCGGCGCGCATCGTCGATGCGCTGAAAAACTTTCGCCGCGAGTTCCCCACGGTGCAGTTGCACTTGCACATGGAAGCCTTGGGTGCGGTGCCCGAGATGGTGCTGGAGGGGCGCGCGGCGATTGGGGTGGGCGGCATGGTGCATCGCAGCGTTGCCGGGATCGAGCGGGTGCAGGTCGGGTTCGTCACGCTGGTCCCGGTCGCCGCCCCGCAGCATCCCCTGGCGCAAGCGCCGGCCAACCGGCCGGGGGCCGCTCGCGAGCATGTGCAACTGGTGCTGTCGGACCGCTCCAGGTTGACGCGCAACCAGGATTTCGGCGTGGTCGGCACCCACAGCTGGCGCCTGGCGGACCTGGGTTCCAAGCACATGCTGCTCAAGGAGGGGATCGGCTGGGGCAACATGCCGATGCCGATGGTCGAGGAGGACCTGGTCGCCGGCCGCCTGGTACGGCTCGACCTGCCGGGGAACCAGGGCCTGCCGTATGGCTTCGACGCCATCTACCGCCTCGACACGCCGCCGGGGCCGGCGGCGTCCTGGCTGATCGACTGGTTGGCGGCCCAGATGAAGGCCGAGGCGGGGCCGGCGCAAGGTTGAACGGTTCGCCGCCGCGCGGCATCGCGAGCTCGCTCCTACAGGAAATGGGTTGTTGTAGGCGCGCGCTTGCTCGCGAGAAAGCCGGCCCATTCCGCGGGGATCACCCCGCCGAAAACCGCTCCCGGCTATTGCTCAAATGCGTCCACATCGCTGCCCGCGCCGCGTCCGGGTCCTGGCGGCGGATAGCCGCATAGATGGCTTCGTGTTCGTGGCTGGCCAGGGTCGCCAGTTGCGCCAGGTCGACGTCGCCGCGCTCGGCGGCGCGCACCCGGGTGCGGGGGATCAGGGCGTTGCCCAACGATTGCAGGATCTGCACGAAATACGGGTTGCCGGTGGCTTCGGCGATCAACAGGTGGAAGCGCTGGTCGGCGTCCACGCAGCTGTCGTTGTTGGCCAGCGACTGTTGGTAGGCGTCCAGCGCCTGGCGCATCTGCGCCAGTTGTTCGGCGCTGCGCCGGCGGGCGGCGAGCGCCACCGCCTGGGTTTCCAGGCCCAGGCGCAACTCAAGGATGTCGCGTACGCCGAGGGCGGTATCGACGTTCAGTCGCAGGCCGTGGGTGTCCTGGCGTTCGAGGACAAAACTGCCGACGCCGTGGTGGGTCTCCACCCAGCCGGCGGCTTGCAGCTTGGAGATGGCTTCGCGCACCACGGTGCGGCTGACCCCATGGGCGCGGACGATGGTGCTTTCCGACGGCAGCTTGTCGCCCGGCTTGAGCAGGCCCCGCAGGATCTGCTGGGTCAGGTCGCTGACCAGGTCATGGGCCAGGTTGGTGGAGGGGCGGCGACGGCCTGGGGCGATATCGGATTCGGTGCTCATGGAAAGGCCGGTGTGAGGAAAGCCGGCAGCTTATCACCGAAGGCCCGGGGCAGGCGGTCACTTGTCTGACATGTATGACAAGTTGTCGGATGAGTCGTTAGTTGGGCTTCGTGAAAATTCCCGATGGGGAGATATCTGAAAAATATTCGTCTCGCTGGAATTTTTATTTAATCGAATAAAATCAATAAGTTGATTTTATTAAAAGCAATATTTTTCACTTCGCTAGCCCTTTTTCGAGCCTGTTTCTCTCCGGCATCGACTTGTGAGGCTATTTTTCTACTTGTATGATGACTGTCAACTGCGGCGCTCGCCCAGTCACCCGCACACAACAACAAACACGTGGGAGAGGCATCGTGAACACCACCCTTAATCCATCCGGGGACGATTCCCCGCTGGCCAGCGCCGTGGCCAAGGTCAAGCGCCATGTGCTGCCGCTGTTCGTCGTCATGTTCATCGTCAACTACATCGACCGGGTCAACATCGGCTTCGTGCGTACCCATCTGGAACACGACCTGGGCATCGGCGCCGCGGCCTATGGGTTTGGCGCTGGCTTGTTCTTCATCGGCTATGCGCTGTTCGAGGTGCCGTCCAACCTGCTGTTGCAGCGGGTTGGCGCGCGGATCTGGCTGACCCGCATCATGTTCACCTGGGGGCTGGTGGCTACGGCCATGGCCTTCGTGCAGAACGAAACCCAGTTCTATGTGCTGCGTTTTCTCCTGGGCGTGGCCGAGGCCGGGTTCTTCCCCGGGGTGATCTACTACTTCACCCGCTGGCTGCCCGGGGTGGAGCGGGGCAAGGCCATCGCGATTTTCCTCAGTGGTTCGGCGGTGGCCTCGCTGATTTCCGGGCCGTTGTCCGGAGCCTTGCTGCAGATCGAAGGCCTGGGCTGGCACGGCTGGCAGTGGATGTTCATCGTCGAAGGCCTGGCCTCGGTGCTGCTCTGCGGTTTCGTCTGGTTCTGGCTCGACTCCACGCCCAGGGACGCCAAGTGGTTGAGTGCTGTCGAACAGGAAGCGCTGGTGCAGGCCATCGACAGCGAGCAGCGCGAGCGCGAAGCGGCGATGCCGGTCAAGCCATCGCTCTGGACCCTGCTCAAGGACCGGCAGATCCTGCTGTTCTGCCTGATCTACTTCTGCATCCAGCTGACCATCTACGCCGCGACCTTCTGGCTGCCGAGCATCATCAAGAAGATGGGCGACCTCAGCGATTTACAGGTGGGTTTCTTCAACTCCATTCCCTGGCTGATCTCGATCATCGCCATGTACGCCTTCGCCGCGGCGTCCGGCAAATGGAAGTTCCAGCAGGCCTGGGTCGCCACGGCTTTGCTGGTGGCCGCCGCGGGGATGTTCTTGTCCACCACCGGCGGGCCGGTGTTCGCCTTTGTCGCCGTGTGCTTCGCCGCCATCGGCTTCAAGTCGGCGTCCTCGCTGTTCTGGCCGATTCCCCAGGCTTACCTGGATGCGCGCATCGCCGCTGCGGTGATCGCCCTGATCAACTCCATCGGTAACCTCGGCGGCTTCGTCGCGCCGGCCACCTTCGGCCTGCTGGAGCAGCGCACCGGCTCGATCCAGGGCGGCCTGTACGGCCTGGCGGCGACCTCGATCCTGGCTGCGATCATCGTGTTTTTCGCCCGCACCCGACCCAAGGCCAATGCCGCGCCGGCGCCCCAGGGCGAGGCCGGCTCGCTGTTGAACAAATCCCACTGACCTCTGCCGACAGGAACCGCCCATGACTCTTCTTTCTTCCCCCGCGACGGCCGGACAGGCGCCGCTCATCACTCGGCTGCACGTAGTGCCGGTGGCCGGACACGACAGCATGCTGCTCAACCTCAGCGGCGCCCACGGCCCGTTCTTCACCCGCAATATCGTGATTCTCACCGACAGCGCCGGTAACACCGGGGTCGGCGAGGTGCCGGGCGGCGAGCGGATTCGCGCGACCCTGGAAGAGGCCCGCGACCTGCTGGTCGGCCAACCCATCGGGCATTACCAGAAGATCCTCAATCAGGCGCGCCAGCGCTTTGCCGGGCGCGACGCCGGCGGTCGCGGCCAGCAGACGTTCGACCTGCGCGTGGCGATCCATGCGGTGACCGCCCTGGAGGCGGCGCTGCTCGACTTGCTCGGCCAGTTCCTCGGCGTGCCGGTGGCGGCGCTGCTCGGCGAAGGCCAGCAGCGCGAATCGGTGAAGATGCTCGGCTATCTGTTCTACATCGGCGACCGGCGCGCCACCGACCTGGCCTACCGCAACGAGGCCGAGGCCGACGACGCCTGGCTGCGCCTGCGCCACGAACCGGCGCTGGACGCCGAGAGCATTGTGCGCCTGGCCGAGGCGGCCCAGGCGCGTTACGGCTTCAACGACTTCAAGCTCAAGGGCGGCGTGTTGCGTGGCGAAGAGGAGATCGAAGCGGTCGCCGCCCTGGCCGAGCGTTTCCCCCAGGCGCGCATCACCCTCGACCCCAACGGTGCCTGGTCGCTGCAGCAGTCGATCGCCCTGTGCCGCGACCAGCATCAAGTGCTGGCGTATGCCGAAGACCCCTGCGGCGCGGAAAACGGCTACTCCGGGCGCGAGGTGATGGCCGAGTTCCGTCGCGCCACCGGGCTGCCCACCGCGACCAACATGATCGCCACCGACTGGCGCGAGATGGGCCATGCGATCCAGCTGCACGCGGTGGACATTCCCCTGGCCGATCCGCATTTCTGGACCATGCAAGGCTCGGTGCGGGTGGCGCAGATGTGCCATGAATGGGGCCTGACCTGGGGTTCCCACTCCAACAATCACTTCGATATTTCCCTGGCCATGTTCACCCACGTGGCTGCCGCCGCGCCGGGCGAGATCACCGCTATCGACACCCACTGGATCTGGCAGGACGGCCAGCACCTGACCCGCAACCCACTGCGGATCGTTGACGGCTGCGTGGCGGTGCCGCAGACCCCGGGGCTGGGGGTGGAACTGGACCTGGATGCGCTGGCCCGCGCCCACGAGCTGTACAACGCTCGCGGCCTCGGCGCGCGCGACGACAGCCTGGCGATGCAGTTCCTGGTCCCGGGCTGGCGCTTCGACAACAAGCGGCCGTGCCTGGTGCGCTGAGCGAGCCGCGGGGCTTGGCCGGGCCGCTGCATTCGCAGTACTGTCAGCGGCCCGTCTGCTTATGGAGCCCTGGCAATGACCTCTTTCTACGATGCGCGCGGCAATCTTTACGGCGTGGTGGCGCCCGAGGCTGTGCGCCGGTTGGGCATCCCCTTGCCGGCCAGCGCGGCCGAGGCGGCGCAGGGCCGTGCCAGCTGGAGCGTGCAGGCTGTCGAGGCCTTGTGCGGCTGGGCGCCCGGCACCCGGCCGGAAGGGGCCAAGGCCCATCGCAGCGACGGCTTGCTGGTCGGGCCGTTCCAGGACGCGCCGCCGTTCGACCTGCTGATCGTCAACACCGACGGCACCCTGGCCGAGCGCAGCGGCAACGGCTTGACCATCTTTTCCCAGGCCTTGAGCGAGCAGGGCTTGCTGCCTGCCCAAGGCGCCAGCGAACTGCGGGTGCATCACGACAAGCCGGGCGCAGGCTCGCCGGTAGCGACCCGGGTCGAGCCGGCCCGGGTCGCCGATGACCAGGGTTTCTGGCTGGAGCTCGGGCAACCGGCTTTCGGTCCGCAAGCGGTAGGCGCCGAGGAAGGGGTCGACAACGACGGTTCGAGTTGCGTCGACTTGAGCCGGGTGCGCGGTCTCGCGCAGTTGCACCCGGGCTGGCAACGCAGCCAGTTCGTGCGGATCGGCAACCCGCACTGCGTGACCCTGGTGGACGATGCCAGCGCCTTGCCGAGCAACCGGCAGATGAGGGATGCGCCCCTGGCCGCGGCCTTGACCCGCATCGCCTACGCCATGCCCGTCGGCGGCGGCGAACCTTGCCCGGCGGGGGTGAACCTGCAATGGGCGTGGCTGGAAGAGGCCCAGCGCATTGCCGCCCGAGTGTTCGAGCGCGGCGAGGGGCCGACTGCGTCTTCCGGCACCAGCGCCAGCGCGGTGGCCTGCGCGGCGTGGCGGGTCGGCTGGATCAAGGCCGGCGATGTCGAAGTGGCCATGCCCGGCGGCACCGCGCCGCTGCGCCTGGAAGAGCGGGGCGGGGAGTTGGTGCGGGTCAGCCTGTTCGGCACGGCGCGGGCCCTGTAGCCGCTGCCGCAGGCTGCGTAAAGAGCCGCAGGATCTTCCGGCGTCCTTGAGATCGCTATCGCGAGCCAGCTCGCTCCTACAGTGGACACGATCGACGCCACCTTGTAGGAGCGAGCTTGCTCGCGATGGCATCAGCGGCCGTTACACAAACCCCGCGTCACCCGGCAGCTCCACCTGGGGCATCTGCCGCTTCATCAGCACCTTGCCGTCGCGGATCGAATACAGCGGCAGGCCCTGGCTGCGGATCATTTCGTAGTCGCTGTCGGCCGAGAGGATCAGCAGGTTGGCCGGGCGGCCTTGTTCCAGGCCGTAGCGCTCGCCCAGGGCCAGGGCCTTGGCGCTGTTGTCGGTGACCAGGTCGAGGGCGCTCTGCAGGTTGCGGTAGCCGAGCATGTGGCAGATGTGCAGGCCGGCTTCGAGCACCCGCAAAATGTTGCCGTTGCCCAAGGGGTACCAGGGGTCGACGATCGAGTCCTGGCCGAAACACACGTTCATCCCGGCCTCCAGCAGCTCGTTGACCCGGGTCACGCCGCGGCGTTTGGGGAAGCTGTCGAAGCGCCCTTGCAAGTGGATGCTCTCGGTGGGGCAGGACACGAAACTGATCCCCGAATGGCCCAGCAGGCGGAACAGCTTGGCGCAGTAGGCGTTGTCGTAGGAGCCCATGGCGGTGGTGTGGCTGGCGGTCACCCGCGCGCCCATGTCGCGGCTGCGGGTTTCTTCGGCCAGCACTTCGAGAAAACGCGATTGCGGGTCGTCGGTTTCGTCGCAATGCACGTCCACCAGGCAGCCGGTGCGCTCGGCCAGGTCCATGAGGAATTTCACCGAGCTCACGCCCTGGTCGCGGGTGTACTCGAAGTGCGGGATGCCGCCCACCACGTCGGCGCCCAGGCGGATCGCTTCCTCCATCAGCTCGCGGCCGTTGCGGTAGCTTTCGATGCCTTCCTGGGGAAAGGCGACGATCTGCATGTCCACCAGGTGCGCGCTTTGCTCGCGCACTTCGAGCAGTGCCTTGAGCGCGGTCAGTTGCGGGTCGGTGACGTCGACGTGGGTGCGCACATGCTGGATGCCGTGGGCGGCGAGGGCGCGGATGGTTTTCCGGGCGCGGGCCTTGGTGTCTTCCTCGGTGATGGTGGCCTTGCGCTCGCCCCAGCATTCGATGCCCTCGAACAGCGTGCCGCTCATGTTCCAGCGCGGTTCGCCGGCGGTCAGGGTGGCGTCCAGGTGAATGTGCGGCTCGACGAAGGGCGGCACCACCAGGTTGCCGCCGGCGTCGAGGTCGTCGGGGCCCAGGATCGGGGCCTCGGTCTGCCGGGCGATGCTGGCGATGCGGCCGTTTTCCAGGTGCAGTTCGTGCAGGCCTTCACGGTTGCGCAGGCGGGCGTTGATGATGAGCATTGGCGCGGTTCCTTGTTCGATCCAGGCGGTCAGGGTACGGCCCTCGGGCCGGCCGCCGCAACGTCGCGTGGCCCGGGCTCATGCCTGGATATCCAGCGCCGCGGCGCGCGAACCGAGCAGGCTGCACAGCAGCATGTAGCTCAGGGCGGCGGCCGCGATGCCCACCAGCGGCGCGATCCACGGCGAGCCGAAGGCGGCCACGGTGCCGATGGCGTAGGCGCCCAGGCCCGCCCAGTTGAAGGCCGGCAGGCGGCTGTCGGCCAGGCGCGGGTACTGGCCGCGATAGCGGTAGAAGAAGTCGGCCATGATCACCCCGCCGATCGGCGGGATCACCGTGCCCAGCAGGATCAGGTACGGCACTAGCAGGTCGTACATGCCCAGCAGCGCCAGCAGGGTGCCGAGCACCGCGCCGGCCAGGGTCACGGTCTTGCGCCGGTCGGTGCGCAGCAGGTTGCAGCCGGCGACGGCGAAGTTGTAGATGGTGTTGTCCTGGGTGCTCCAGATATTCAGCAGGAGCATGGCCATGGCCGCCATGGCGAAGCCCTGCAACAGCAGCACTTCGACCACGTCCGGCTGCTGGTAGACGATGGCGCCGTAGGCGCCGATCAGCACCATCAGGCCGTTGCCGATGAAAAAACCGATCAGGCTGGCCAGCACCGCGACCCGGGCCGAGCGCGAAAAACGCGTCCAGTTGGTGGCCTGGGTGGCGCCGCTGACGAAGGTGCCGAACACCAGGGTGATGGCCGTCGACAGGTCGAGGCTGGCGCTGGGCATCACCGCCAGCAGGCCGTCGAGGCCGCCGACCTTGACCGTGGCCACCCACATCGACAGCAACAGCAGCAGGGCCATGGCCGGCACCGCGATCCAGGAGAGGATTTCCAGGCCGCGGTAGCCGACGTAGGCGGTGGCGCAGAACACCAGGCCGAACAGCACCATCAAGCCCAGCACCGGGCCCTGGCCCAGCTCGAAATACTTGCCCAGCACCACCGCCGCGGTGGCGGTGCCCCAGGCGTACCAGCCGATCTGGGTGAAGCCGAGGATCAGGTCGCTGAGCTTGCTGCCCACCTCGCCGAAACAGAAACGCCCCATCAGCACCGAGTTGAGGCCGCTCTTGAAGGCGATATAACCCAGCCCCGCGGCGTAGAGGCCCAGCAGCAGGTTGCCGAGGACGATCACCCCGAGCATCTGGCCGAAACTGAAGGCCACGCCGAGCTTGCCGCCGGCGAACATGGTGGCGGTGAAAAAGGTGAAGCCCAGCAGCACCATGGCCGTCGAAGCCAGGCCCTTGCGGGCGTTCATCGGCACTTCGCTGAGCGGGTAGTCGTTGCCTGGAGCGTTCTGCGTCATCGGTCTTCCCCTGATCGGCCCGGGCGTTGCCCGGTGCGTAAGCGACGCAGGCCCGTTGCAGCCGCCGTGCCAATGCCCGCGAGGCCAGGGAAGGCCCGGCCGGCGTTGCGCAACCTGCAGTGGATTTATAGACAAGCAGAGGATTTTTGCGTTGTGGCGGGGCCGATTCACCCGGGGCCGGCGCAAAAGCGGTGCGCCGGCGAGGGCCAATCGGGTCGTTGGCCGCTCAGTCTTCGGGGGCCTGGAAAATGCCTTCGATGGGCAGGCCGAAGGCTTTGGCGATCTTGAAGGCCAGGGGCAGGCTGGGGTCGTAGCGCTCGGTCTCGATGGCGTTCACGGTCTGCCGCGAGACGTCCAGGCGCGCGGCCAGTTCCGCCTGGGACCAGCCTTGCGCGGCGCGCAGTTCGCGCAAACGGTTGATCACTGGTAGCGCCTGTTGCCCAGCAGCGTGGCGATCAGCCACACGCTGCCCATGATCGGCCAGACCATGAACATCGACAGCCGCGGCAGGCCGGCGATTTCCAGGAAACCGTAGCTGAAGGTGATCAGCGCGGTGCAGACGAAGGCGATGCCCAGGGCGTTGAGCTGGATGCGCTGGGCGAGTTCGTCCAGGCGCCGCAGTTGACGGATGACCACCACCGCCATGGCGATCATCGGGGCCACCGGAATCAGTGACACCGCGATGCGTCCGGCGCTGCTGTCCATGCCCGTCACCAGGTAAGTACTGAGCACCACGGCGACAAGGTACGCCAGCAGGGCGAGGGTGAATTCCACGAGGTAGCGTTTGGCGCACATGGCCGACTCCTGAAGTAAAGGGTGCTTTACATTAGGCAGTCGATTTTGCGATGTCAAGGACGCTTTACATGCGTGCCAGCCCCTCTCCTACACAGAGGGTGCTTGATTCTGGGCGAGGTAGGCGGCCAGGCGCGGCAAGGCTTCTTCGGCGCTGCGGCTATGGCCGGCCCAGGTGCAGGCCAGCATCAGGTTGCGCGGCAGGTTGAAGTCTTCCACCAGGAAACCTTCGGCGTCGCGGCCCTCGGGGTCGTGGGGCACTTGCTGGCGCAAGGTCGCGGCGGCGTCGAACCAGGCCCACACCGGCTTGCCCAGGGCCACCGCCATGCCCACCTCGAAGGCGGTGCCGGAGTCCGGCTCCAGGCCGCGAAAGTCGTTGAGGTTGGCCAGCACCGCATCGCAGTCGCGGATCATCTGCAGGTTCTGCTGGCAGATCAGCCGGGCGGTCTGTTCCGGCGTCGATTGCGCCGGCACCTGATTGTCGAAGGGGTAGAGGCCTTGCAGGCCCTGGGCGCGGCACAACTGCTTGAGGTCGTCGCCGCGGGCAATGGCATCGCGGCGAAACACGTCGAAGCCGGCGAGGTAGATGCGTGGAGGCATGGGGGCTCCTGTCAGGTGCGGGGCAGAAAACGCAGCAGCGCCGCGACCACGGTTTCCGGCGCGTCCTCCTGCAACAGGTGGCCGGCGTTGGGCACCGCTTCAAAGCGCGAACCGGGGATCAGGCGGTGCAGCTGGCGCCCGCGCTCGATGGGAATCCATTGATCGTCCTCGCCCCAGAGGATCTGGGTCGGGCAACGGATCTGCGGATAGAGCCCGGCCACCTCCGTGGTGTAGCGCTCGTCCATCTGCGCGATCTGCCGGTAGAACGCCGCCTGGCCGGTTTCGCCGAGCCAGGGCTGGACGTAGGGCGCAAGCTCGTTGTCGGGGATCTGGCGCTGGATCGCCCCGCGAATGTAGGCCGGCACTATGGCGCGCTGGATGTAGTCCGGCACGCCGGCGAAGGCCGGTTCATGCTGGCGCACGTGCTGCACGAACGGCGAACCCCAGGGCGACAGGGCCACCGGGTCGAGCAGGGTCAGGCTGCGGTAATCCTTGCCGTCGAGCAGGTGGGTGCGCAGGGCGGTGGCGCCGCCGAAATCGTGGGCCACCACGTCCGGACGCTCCAGGCCCCAATGCTCCAGCAACTCGGCCAGCAGCCGGTTCTGCACGCCCAGGGACACATCCTGGCCGGCCGCCTGTTCCGACTGGCCGTAGCCCAGCAGGTCGAAATAATGCACCCGGTGGCTGGCGTGAAAGTGCGGGGCGATGCGGTGCCAGACGTAGGAGGAAAACGGCGTGCCGTGGACGAAGACCAGGGGCGGGCCGTCGCCATGGATGGCGTAGCGGACGGTGTGGCCGTTGAAGCGGTATTGCTGATCGAGCAGCCAGTCGGTCATGGCGATGTTCCTCCGGGCACAAGAGGAACAATCATAGGCCAAAACGATGGGTTATCTGTAGGAGCGAGCTTGTTCGCGATAAATCTACGAGGGCGATGCGGTTTTCGAGGGCCTCATCGCCAGCAAGCTGGCTCCTGCAGGGGCAGGCTGTGGGTTACTCGCCGCGATAGATGCAGCCGCTGGTGCAGGTTTCGTGGATGCGGATCGCGCTCAGCTCCGGCAGCAGGGGTTTGAGCTCGTTCCAGATCCACTTGGCCAGCACTTCGCTGGTGGGGTTTTCCAGGCCGGGAATGTCGTTCAGGTAGTTGTGGTCCAGGCGCTCGTAGAGCGGCTTGAAGATGGCCTTGATTTCGGAAAAGTCGCGAATCCAGCCGGTGTGCGGGTCGAGGTCGCCGCTCAGGTGGATGGCCACCTTGAACGAGTGGCCGTGCAGGCGTCCGCACTTGTGGCCTTCGGGCACGTGGGGCAGGCGGTGGGCGGATTCGAAGGTAAATTCTTTGAAGATTTCCACAGTATCGGTCAGCTCGGTCAGGTGGCTATCGCCACGGGCGATGTCAGGCAGGCGGCGAGTTTATCAGCTTGGTTGCGCGCTTGCGGGAAAACACTGACTAAAGGGTCAGAAGGCGTTCGCCGATGCAACCGCTGCCGGCCAGTTCGAGAAATTCGTCCCCCAGCCTGCGGCTTTCGTCCATCGCGTTGCGCCAGTATTTCTGGCGGCTGGCGTCGTCGCCCATGAAGCGCTTGAAGTCGTTGCGGTCCGGCAGCTTGCCGTGGGGCAGGCGCGCCAGGTACTCCTTCGACGGCGCCAGCAACAGCACGTCTTGCAGGCGCCCGGGGTTGCCGCGGCGCCAGGGCAGGGTCTTGTCGAACCAGCCGGGAATCACCCGGTCGGTGAAGTGCGGATAGAGCACGATATCGTCGCCGCTGTAGGGCAGGTCGAGGTGGTAGTCCAGCAGGCCGCCGTCGCGGAAGGTGCCGGCCCCGGCGCCGGGCAGGTCGCGCACGCCTTGCATGACCATCGGGATCGAGCCCGAGGCCAGCAGGGCCTGGCGCAGGTTGCCGGTGTCCAGCGGCACGAAGCGCGAGGGGAAATCTTCCAGCGCGTGCAGCGGCGGCGCCAGGCGCGGGTCGTGCAGCACCAGGCGCTCGAAGTGCCGCGCCAGCCGCGCCCGGCCGCGCAGGTTGTCGGCGATCACCGAGGACAGCCCCAGGCCCAGGCGCCCGCGATGGTCGTCGGCGAGCAGGCCGTGGCTTTTCACCACCATGATGTTCAGCCGGTAGTGCGGGTTGGCGAGAATGCTCGCGTCGCGGCCGTCGAGCAGCTCGTGGAGCATGCGCTGCGAGCTCTGGCTGATCTGGGCCATGGTCACGCCCTTGGCGAAACGCTGTTCGTTGTACAGCTGGCCGAGGCGCCGGATGCCTTCGGCGGCGTCCGGCAGGCAGGCGCTGGCGAAGCGCCAGGAGCCCACCGAGGCGCCGATCAGCGAGCGCTCCCGGGGCGCTGCCGCCAGCCACTCGCCGAACAGCGCCAGGTCCAGGCCCTGGATGCCCAGGGCTTTCGGCCCGCCAGCGGCGCCGGGCAGGATGCCGACGTCGGCCGCGTCCAGGCCGTGGGCGCGGATGCGAGCCAGGGCGCGCGGGCCGGCCTTGAGGGTCAGGGCGGGGAACTTGATGTGGATAGCGGTCATACCGGTCTCAATCTCGAGCGAGCGGGTGAGTATAAAAGCCCACGGCAGCGACGCCGAATGAAACCTGCGCGGTGTCGATGATGGCTATTCAGTTTCAATTAAGTTCAAGCGTCTATCGTGAGTCCCCGCAGCACCCCATAACGAGAAAGCCGGAGACACCCGATGAAAACCTTCACTGCCCTGTTCACCGCCAGCGTCATCGGCCTGACCGCCAGCCTGGCCCATGCCCGCGACCTGGGCCCCGATGAGGCCCTGAGACTGCGCGACGCTGGTACCATTGTGTCCTTCGAGAAACTCAATGCCACGGCACTGGCCAAGCACCCGGGTGCGACCATCACTGAAACCGAGCTGGAAGAGGAGTACGGCAAGTACATCTACCAGGTCGAGCTGCGCGACGCCCAAGGGCTCGAGTGGGACCTGGAATTGGACGCGGTGAACGGTCAGGTGCTCAAGGATCATCAGGATACGTAATGAAGGTGAATCTACGCGCCAGTAGTAAGGTAGCCCTGGCGCTCCTGGCTTTTTGCTCGGTGGCGCTGGCCCGCGACCTGGATCAGGACGAAGCCCTGCGCCTGCGCCAGCAGGGGGTGATCCTGCCGCTCGAGCAATTGCTCCAGCAGGCCCTGGACCGCTACCCCGGGGCCAAGCTGCTGGAAGCCGAGCTGGAAGAAAAACACGACGTCTATATCTATGAAGTCGAGCTGCTGACCGCCGAGGGCGTGGTCCGCGAGCTGGACCTGGAGGCCGCCACTGGCCGCTTACTGAAAGACAAGGAAGATGACTGATGCGCCTGCTCCTGGTGGAAGACCACGTCTCCCTGGCCGACGAACTGCTGGCCGGACTCAACCGCCAGGGCTACGCCGTGGACTGGCTGGCCGACGGCCGTGACGCGCTGTACCAGGGCGCGAGTGAGCCTTACGACCTGATCGTGCTCGACCTCGGCCTGCCGGGGGTTCCGGGCCTGGACGTGCTGGCGCAATGGCGCGCCGGCGGCCTGGCGACGCCGGTGCTGATCCTCACCGCGCGCGGTTCCTGGGCCGAGCGCATCGAGGGCCTCAAGGCCGGTGCCGACGACTACCTGACCAAACCCTTCCACCCGGAAGAATTGTTCCTGCGCATCCAGGCGCTGCTGCGCCGCTCCCATGGCCAGGCCAACCAGCCGACGCTGCAGGCCGCCGGGCTGCACCTCGACGAGGGCCGCCAGTGCGTGGTGCGCGACGGCGTGGACATCCAGCTGACCGCCGCCGAGTTCCGGCTGTTGCGCTATTTCATGCTGCACCCGGAGCAGATCCTCTCGAAAAGCCATTTGGCCGAACACCTCTACGACGGCGAAACCGAGCGCGACTCCAACGTGCTGGAAGTGCACGTCAACCACCTGCGGCGCAAGCTGGGGCGCAGCGTGATCGAAACCCGCCGCGGCCAGGGCTACCTGTTCGGCGGGAGCGCTCAGTGAGGTCGATCCAGCGCCGCCTGAGCCTGGGCCTGATCAGCGTGATGGTGATTGTCGGCCTGGTGCTGGCGCAGACCAGCCTGTGGCTGTTCGAGATGGGCCTGCAACGCTACCTGGAAGCCGGCCTGCGCAACGACAGCGAAAGCCTGCTGGTGGCGCTGGTCCGTGGGCCGCAGGGTTTGCAACTGGACGAGCGGCGCCTGTCGCCGGCCTACCAGCGACCGTTTTCCGGGCATTACTTCCGCATCGACTTCGACGACGTGCACTGGCGCTCTCGCTCGCTGTGGGACCAGGACCTGCCCAAGCTTGCGCAGACCGGGCTGCACAGCAACCTGCAACTGGGCCCGGAAGGCCAGCAATTGCTGGTCTTGCGCAGCGACTACCGGCGCCTGGGGCAGTCGATTTCCATCAGCGTGGCCCAGGACTACACCCCGGTGCGCGAGAGTTTCCGGCGCATGCAGCAGGTCGGCCTGGCCCTGGGGCTGGCCGGCCTGCTGCTGATCCTGGTCCTGCAACGGCTCACCGTGCGCCGTGCCTTGCGCCCCTTGGAACAGGCCCGCGAGCAGATCGCCCAATTGCAGCGTGGCCAGCGTTCGCAACTGGACGCACAGGTGCCCCAGGAGCTGGAACCGCTGGTGGCGCAGATCAACCATCTGCTGGCCCATACCGAAGACAGCCTGAAGCGTTCGCGCAACGCCCTGGGTAATCTCGGGCATGCGCTGAAGACCCCGTTGGCGGTGCTGCTCAGCCTGGCGTCCAACCCGAAACTCGATGCCTACCCGGAGCTGCGCAAGATCCTCCAGGAGCAGCTGGAACAGGTGCAGCAGCGGCTCAACCGCGAACTCAACCGCGCGCGCCTGGCCGGCGATGCGTTGCCCGGCGCGCTGTTCGACTGCGACACCGAACTGCCGGGGCTGCTGGCGACCCTGAACATGATCCACGGCGAGCACCTGGACCTGAGCTACCAGGCGACCCCCGGCCTGCAACTGCCCTGGGACCGCGAAGACCTGCTGGAACTGTTGGGCAATTTGCTGGACAACGCCTGCAAGTGGGCGGATGCCGAGGTGGCGCTGAGCGTCTGGCAGACCGCGCAGGGTTACGGCCTGGCGGTGGACGACGACGGGCCGGGGATTCCCGAGGAACAGCGCGCCCAGGTGTTCAGCCGCGGCGCGCGCCTGGACGAGCAGACCGACGGCCATGGCCTGGGCCTGGGCATCGTGCGGGATATCGTGCAGAGCTGGGGCGGGGAGTTGCGTCTACTGGAAAGCCCGCAGGGCGGGCTGCGGGTGTTGATCGAGTTACCCGGACGCCAGTCCTGACGGCGCTGTCTGTAGCCGCTGCCGAGGCACGAGGCTGCGATCGGGCGCGAAGCGCCCGCAAAACCTGAGTCCCGGGTGTATCTGGGCGACCGAGTAGCCCGGTTTACGGCTGCTTCGTCGGAATGCCGCCCAAGCCGATCGCAGCCTCATTCTTCGGCAGCGGCTACACAGGTCGATTTCCGGCAGGTGCCCCCTCGTCGCCGGGAGGAGGGGGCTGGTGCTCAAACCCGGAACTGATCCATCAGGCTCTGCTGCTGGTTGGCCAGGCTGTTCAGCGACTGGCTGACCCGGGCCGATTCGTTGGCCTGTTCCGACAGCGACTCGGTGACATCGCGGATGGTCGCCACGTTGTTGTTGATCTCCTCGGCCACCGCGCTTTGCTCTTCGGCGGCGCTGGCGATCTGCAGGTTCATGTCGCTGATCACCGTCACCGCCTCGCCGATCTGCCGCAGGGCGGTGACCGCCTGGCCGACCTGTTCGACGCTGCCCTGGGCCTGGCGCTGGTTGTTGCCCATCGAGCCGACCACGTCCTGGGTACCGCTTTGCAGTTCCTCGATGACCAGGCGGGTTTCCTCCACCGACTCCTGGGTGCGTCGGGCGAGGTTGCGCACTTCGTCGGCGACCACCGCGAAACCGCGTCCGGCTTCCCCGGCGCGGGCGGCTTCGATGGCCGCATTGAGGGCCAGCAGGTTGGTCTGCTCGGCGATGGCGCGGATCACTTCCAGCACCGAACCGATCTTCTCGCTGTTGGCGGCCAGGCCTTCGACCTGGGTCATGGCGGTGTTCATGTCGGCGGCCAGATGATCGATGCTCGTGGTGGTGCGGTCGATCACGGCGAGGCCCTGGCGCGTGGCCTGGTCGGCGTCGCGGGCGGCTTGCGCGGCCTGGGCCGCGCTGCGGGCGACGTCCTGGGCGGTGGCGCTCATCTCGTGGGAGGCGGTGGCCACCTGGTCGACCTGGCGATACTGCTGCTCCATGCCGGCGCTGGTCTGGGTAGCGATGGCCGAGGACTGGTCGGCGGTGCCGCGGGCGTCCTGCACCGAGCGTTTCACGTCGGCGATGATCGGTTGCAGCTTGTCGAGGAAGCGGTTGAACCAGCCGGCCAGCTGGCCCAGCTCGTCCTGCTTGTCGTAGGCCAGGCGCCGGGTCAGGTCGCCTTCGCCGCTGGCGATGTTTTCCAGCATCTGCGCCACGCCGAGGATCGGCCGGGTCACGCTGCGCGCCATCAGCCACACCAGCAGCAGGCCGAGCACCGCGGCGCCAAGGCCCAGGCTCAGTTCGATCAGGGTACCGGCGTTGTTGCTCTGGTCCAGCTGGCTTTTCAGCGCCTCGGCGGGGCCCACCAGGACCCGCTCCGGCACTTCCAGCAACACGCCCCAGGGCTTGCCGCCGGGGATCGGGGTGAAGGGTGCGAGCACCTTCAGTTCATGGTCGTTGTGCAGGCTCTGGGTCTGGGTGCTGGTCGAGAGCCGGCGGATCAGTTCGGCACCGTTGGCCGGGTCCAGCTGGTCGAGGCGCTGGCTGAGCTTGCCGGCGTCGGCGCTGTAGCCGGCGAGCAGGCCGACCGGGCTGATGATGCTGACGTCGGTCTGGCCGTCGTAGAGCTTCTTGCTCGCCTGCTGGCTGGTCGCCTGGAGGCTGTTGAGGTTGATGTCCACCGACAGCGAGGCGATGACTTTGCCGTCCACCTGCAGCGGGAACACGATGCTGGTCATCAGCACGTTCTGGCCGTCGATCACATAGAAGTAGGGCTCGATCACGCAGGGCTTGAGGGTGGTGCGCGGGCAAGTGAACCAGGCATTGGCCGGCTGGCCGCTGGGGCCGGTGGTGGTGTCGCTCATGTCGCTTTCCGGCAGCGCCATGGCGGTCAGCTTGCCCGGCGTGGGCTGCGACCAGTACAGGGCGAAGCGGCCCTTGTCGTTGCTGCCCAGTTCGTGCTGGCCGGTGAACAGTTCGTCCTTGCCATCCAGCGCGTTGGCTTCGAAGACCAGCGACAGCCCCAGCAGGTCCGGGTTGGCCTGCAACGCCGCCTTGACCTGGCGGGTCAGGTCCTCGCGCAGGTCGAAGGCATCGAGAAAACGCTTCTCGGCCTGTTCGCGCAGGAACAGCACCTGGCGCGAGAAGCCGTGGCCGTATTGATAGGCGTCCATGAACTGCTGGCGAATCCCCAGCGCCTGGACTTCGCCCTGGGCCTCGATGCGGGCCTGGGCGGCTTCGTTGAGCATCTCCATGCTCGAGGCCTTCACCAGTTCGGAGCTGTGCTCCATGCGGTACAGCGAAAGCCCGACCAGCAATGTCACGATACCGGCCAGGCAGAGTCCGGCGAGCAAGGTGATTTTCCACTGGATGGAAAGTTGTCTGAGCGACATGGAGGCGTCCTTTATTCGATATTTATCTGAGACTTTGCACCGTATCGGCCGATGAACGGCTTTCTTTAAACGCTTGTTCGAATGCCGCTCTCTGTAGCCGCTGGCGCAGCCTGCGATCGAGTGCGCAGCACTCGCAAAGGCACGCAATGCGATTCGCCTGGAAGACTCGACCCTCAGACCCGGCGTCCGCTGCGCGGCCGAACGCAGGCTGCGCCAGCGGCTACAGGGACTGCGGACTCTTGCCCGATCGGTGTAGCCGCTGCCGGAGGCTGCGTACGAGCGGCACGCTCGCAGCAATCTTGCAGACGCCGCAGACCCTGCGGGTCTTGCGCAGCCTCGCGGGCTCGGCAGCGGCTACAGAGGGCGCAGGCGCAACCCTGGGTTTTGACAAGCGCCGCCCGCTGCTGCAAAGTGCGCGCCCTCTAATAAGACCCTCCTTTTCCATCCGGCGTCGGCAGTCGTTGCCCTCTGGCCGGACTCATTCTGTTGGCGGCGTTTTCGTGCCGCCGTGCCATGAGGTAACGATGATTAATGCAGTAATTGCCGCGGTCGGCGTGATGCTGGTCCTCAGCCTGTCCCGCGTGCATGTGGTGATCGCCCTGATCGTCGGCGCGCTGGTGGGCGGCTTGACGGGCGGCCTGGGCATCGAGGCGACGCTCAAGGCGTTCAACAACGGCCTCGGTGGCGGGGCGACGGTGGCCTTGTCCTACGCCTTGCTCGGCGCCTTCGCGGTGGCGATCGCCAAGTCCGGCCTGGCCCACGCCCTGGCGGACAAGATCCTGCTGCTGGTCGACCGCCAGGACAGCCACGGCGGCGGCAGCGTCAAATGGCTGCTGATCGGCCTGTTGTGGGTGGTGGCGATCGCTTCGCAGAACATCCTGCCGATCCACATCGCGTTCATTCCGCTGCTGGTGCCGCCGCTGTTGTATGTGCTGAGCAAATTGCAGCTGGATCGGCGGCTGATCGCCTGCGTCATCACCTTCGGCCTGATCACGCCGTACATGTTCCTGCCGGTGGGCTTCGGCAACATCTTCCTCAACGAGATCCTGCTGGCCAACGTCGCCCGCAGCGGCGTGGACGTAAGCAATATCAACGTCACCCACGCCATGGGTATTCCGGCGCTGGGCATGGTCTTCGGCCTGTTGCTGGCCTTCGTCAGCTACCGCAAGAAACGCGTGTACGACCTGGAGCTGATCGAAAAGGTCGAGCAGGTGACGGTGCAGTACAACCCGCGCACGCTGCTGGTGGCGGGCCTGGCGATTGTCGCGGCCTTCGTCATCCAGTTGCTCCTGGACTCGATGATTATCGGCGCGCTGTCCGGCTTCCTGATCTTCTCGGTGTCGGGCATCGTGCGCTGGCGCGAGACCGACGACCTGTTCACCGAAGGCATGAAGATGATGGCGATGATCGGCTTCATCATGATCGCCGCCGCGGGTTTCGCCGAGGTGATGAAGGCCACCGGCGAAGTGAAGAACCTGGTGGAGGCTTCGGCCAGCTGGATCGGTCACAGCAAAGCCGTCGGCGCCTTGTTGATGTTGCTGGTGGGGCTGCTGGTGACCATGGGCATCGGTTCGTCGTTCTCCACGGTGCCGATCCTGGCGACCATCTTCGTGCCGCTGTGCGTGCAACTGGGCTTCAGCCCGCTGGCGATCGTCTGCATCGTCGGCACCGCCGGCGCCCTGGGCGACGCCGGCTCGCCCGCCTCGGACTCGACCCTGGGCCCGACCTCCGGCCTGAACATCGATGGCCAGCACCACCATATCTGGGACACCGTGGTCCCGACCTTCCTGCATTACAACCTGCCGCTGCTGGCCTTCGGCTGGGTCGCGGCGATGGTGCTCTGAGGGCGCGGGTCTTAGTTACACCGCGTTGTCCCCATCGCGAGCAAGCTGCGCTCCTACAGTTGAGGCTTTTGTAGGAGCGCAGCTTGCTCGCGAAAAATCTCACGGGCGATGCGTAGTTTCTGATTAAACGCGTCGCTGGCGAGGCTCAACTTTTGATTCGGCGTGCCGTTAATGGCTGTACTACGCCCAACAAAATCGAGAGTGAGCCTCCTATGCGTCTAAGTCTGAAGGGCAAAGTCCTGTCCCTCGCGGTCCTCCCGGTCCTGTTGTTCGCGCTGGTGATCAGCCTGACCACGGTCGTCATGCTCAAGGAGCAAGCCCGCAAAGAAGTGGACGAGACCCGCCAGCGCCTGCTCGGCGAGGCCAAGACCACCCTGCAAAGCTATGTGGAAGTCGCCCTGAGCACCGTCAAGCCGCTCTACGACGCGGCGGCGCCCGGCGATACGGCGGCTCGCGCGCAAGTGGTGAAGCTGCTGTCGAACATCACCTACGGCAAGGACGGTTACTTCTTCGGCTACGACTCCGAGACCGTGCGCCTGTTCAAAGGCAACAGCCCGGACGGCGTCGGCAAGAGTTTCAAGGACAACCGCGACCCCAACGGCGTGTACGTCAACCGCGAGCTGGTCAAGGTCGGCAAGGACGGCAGCCACTACGTGCAGTACAGCTCGACCCAGCCGGGCAGCGACGTGCTGGTGCCCAAGCTGGGGTATACCGAATACCTGCCCAAGTGGGACATGGTCATCGGTTCCTCGGTGAACCTGGACGGCATCGACGCCCAGGTGGCCGAGGTCGAGGCCAGCGTCAACCAGCGCATGCAGGGCATGGTCCTGAGCATCATTGGCATTGCCGGGGTGGTGCTGCTGGTGATCGCCGCTATCGGCATGTTGGTGGCCAATACCATCCTGCGGCCGCTGAACCTGATGAAGATCAACCTCGACGATATCGCTGCCGGCGAGGGCGACCTGACTCGCCGCCTGGCCATCACCAGCCAGGATGAACTGGGCGACCTGGCCGGCTCC
Source organism: Pseudomonas chlororaphis (assembly GCF_001921865.1). Taxonomy (GTDB): domain Bacteria; phylum Pseudomonadota; class Gammaproteobacteria; order Pseudomonadales; family Pseudomonadaceae; genus Aquipseudomonas; species Aquipseudomonas chlororaphis_D. The sequence continues at coordinate 15,353 of NZ_MSCT01000018.1, read as the reverse complement.
TTCAACCGTTTCGTCGACAAGATCCACAGCCTGGTGCGGCAGATCACCGAGATGACCGGGCAGTTGACCGGCCTGGTGGCCCAGGTTTCGGAACAGGCCCAGCGCTCCGAACAAGCCATGGAGCGCCAGCGCCACGAGACCGACCAGGTGGCCACGGCGATCAACGAAATGTCTTCGGCAGCCCAGGAAGTCGCGCGCAGCGCCCAGGGCGCGGCGGTGGCGGCGCAGCAGACCGATGAGGAAGGCCAGGCGGCCAAGCGCGTGGTGGACGGCAGCATCCAGCAGATCCATGCGCTGGTCAGCGATATCCGTAATAGCGGCACCTCCCTGGACAGCTTGCAGAAGGACGTGACGTCGATCGTCAGCGTGCTCGACGTGATCCGTTCGATCGCCGAGCAGACCAACTTGCTGGCCCTCAACGCCGCCATCGAGGCGGCGCGGGCCGGCGAAGCCGGGCGTGGGTTCGCGGTCGTGGCCGACGAAGTCCGGGCGCTGGCCAGCCGGACCCAGCAGAGCACCCAGGAAATCCAGGGCATGATCGACCGCCTGCAACAGGGCACGCGCACCGCCGTGGAGGCCATGCGCCGCTCCAGCGATGCCGGCGACGGCACCTCGCACCAGGCCAACGAGGCCGGGGCCTCGCTGGACGCCATGGCGCAGTTGATCGGCACCATCAACTCGATGAACGCGCAGATCGCCAGCGCCGCCGAAGAACAGACCGCGGTGGCCGAGGAGATCAACCGCAGCGTGCATCAGATCGCGGTAGCGGTGGACAGCGTCGCCGACCAGACCCAGCTCGGCGCCCAGACCTCGCGCAGCCTGGCGGACCTCGGCCAGCACCTGGGCAGGCTGGTGGGGCAGTTCCGTATCTGAGCCATTGAGGTGGCTATCGCGAGCAAGTGCGCTCCTACAGGGTTTGTAGGGGCGAGCTTGCTCGCGATGGCGTCCGTAGCCTCACACCCACAACCCTGCCAATAACGCGACCTTATTGTTTTCGCGGTTTACCGCTCCCCGGGATATGCAGGTAGGACATCACGCTTTCCGTCAATTCGGTGGCCAGCTTGACGGCTTCCTTGTTGCGCGCCATCACACCTGCCACCAACCCCTCGATCAGGGCCAGCACGGCGATGTTGGAACTGGTCATGACCGGATGGTCGGCAGGGGCGAACAGCACATGTTCGGCGATGCCGGCCAGCGGCGAGGCGGGTGAGTCGGTGATGGCCAGCACCGAGGCTCCGCGTTCATTGGCGAACCGCGCCAGTTGCAGGGTATCCAGGGAGTAGCGCGGCAGGGAGATTGCCAGCAAGACATCCTGGTCGGTGATCGCCGCCAGCCGGTAAGCGGCATTTTCGTTGCCGCCTTCCATACTGATGGCGCAGGCGTCGGCACAGAAGGGCATCAGGGTCGACGCGGCAAGACCGGCGAAGTAGACACTGTTGCCGAAGCCCAGGATGTAGATCTTGCGCGCCTGGGTCAGGCGAGTGACGAAGGCATCGAAGGTCTGTGCATGGTTGTTGGTCGCTGCGGTGGCGAGGTTGCTGCTGGCGCTCTGGATCTGCTCGTGCAGGCCAAAGGCGCCGCCGGGACGATGAGCCAGTTCGTTGCGCAGCTTGTCGACCGGAGACACCATTTGCTGCAGCGTCGCCACCAGCTCGGTCTTCATTCCGGTATAGCCACCGAGGTCCAGGGTCTTGGCCAGGCGGTTGACCGCCGCCGCCGAGGTCGACGTTGCCTGCGCCATCTCCTCGATGGTCAGGGTCGCCGCGCGCAAGGGATGTCGCAGGATGAAATCCGCCACCTTGCGCAGCGAGGGCGGCAGGTCGGTTACGATTTCCGCCAGTTTGCGCATCACCGGAGCGGCATAGACCGTGGTGTCTTTCATTGGGCTCGGCATATCCGGCTCGACATTTCCAGAGAGGTGAGGAAGGGGGCACAAGGCAGTCGGAAGTGTATCTGAAGCCGCCCCCTGGCGTGCAGCGTCGATCCAGGGGGCGGGCGGGTCATTTCAGGTTGTTGGCGAGAAATTGCCGCAGGCGTTCGGACTGTGGCTTGAGCAGCACTTCGCGCGGGTCGCCGCGTTCCTCGACCAGGCCCTGGTGCAGGAACACCAGTTGGTTCGATACCTCGCGGGCAAAGCCCATTTCATGGGTCACCACGACCATGGTGCGACCTTCCCGCGCCAGGTCCTGCATCACCTTGAGCACGTCGCCGACCAGTTCGGGGTCGAGGGCCGAGGTCGGTTCGTCGAACAGCATGACTTCCGGCTCCATGGCCAGCGCCCTGGCGATTGCCACGCGCTGTTGTTCGCCGCCGGACATGTGGGCCGGCCAGGCGTCCTTGCGGTGCGCCACGCCGACCTTGGCCAGGTAGTGCTCGGCTTTTTCCCGGGCTTCGGCCTTGGACACGCCCAGCACATGCACCGGTGCTTCCATGATGTTTTCGATGGCGGTCATGTGCGACCACAGGTTGAAATGCTGGAACACCATCGACAGTTGCGAGCGCATGCGTTGCAACTGCCGGGGTTCGGCCGCCTTGAGTTCGCCGTGTTTGTTGGCCCGCAGTTTGAGGGCTTCGCCATTGAGCACGATGTTGCCCGCGCTGGGCTGCTCCAGCAGGTTGATGCAACGCAGGAAGGTGCTCTTGCCCGAACCGCTGGAGCCAATGAGGCTGATCACGTCGCCGGCTTTGGCTTGCAGGGACACGCCCTTGAGCACTTGGTGGGAGCCGTAGCTTTTGTGCAGATCCTGGATTTCAAGTGTGTACATGGTGGCTATTCTCTGAAATCAGTCGCTGAGCAAGCGACCCTGGCGAATGGGGGTATTGCCGGCCACTTTGGCCAGCCACAGACCGGGTTGGGCAAAGCGCAGGCGTTCGCGGGCATAGAGGATGCCGTCGGTGGCGGCCTGGACCAGGCTGTGGCGATCGGTCAGCGGGTCGATGACTTCGAACAGCGGATCGCCGACCGAGACCCGCGCGCCCAGGGGTTGCAGGTAGCTCACCACCCCTGGGTGCGGCGCGTAGGCGTACTGCGCGCCGGCAAAGGGGGTCGCTTCGCAGATGCAAGGCGGCTCTGGCGGCCAGTCGCCGGTGATCAGGCCCTGGTCGGCGAGGTAGCCGAGAATGGCCTGGGCGCTGTCGATGCAGGGCTCGCGCTCGGTGTCCGCCATGCCGCGCAATTCGATGGTGGTGGCGACGCATGCCAGTGGAATGTCGGCCTCTGGAAAATGCTCGGCCAGTTGCAGCCAGGGGCTGGCGCAGGCTTCGTCGAAGGCGCTGCCGCCCGCGGCTTCGGCCAGCAGGGCGACCCCGGCGTACAAGCGGGCGGCCAGCGAGCGCAAACGTGGCCAGTTCTGCGGCATGGCGTACAGCAGCATGACCGACTCGAAATCGCAGTGCAGGTCCAGCACCACGTCGGCGTCGCAGGCATGCTGCAACAACAGACGGCGCAAGCCATCGAGTTCCGATGCCGGCGCTGGCAGCTGTTCGAGGGCTTCGCCCATGGTGCGGCGGATGAGCGCGACGTTGGCGCCGGCATCATCGCCCAGGCGTCCGGCGAGTAACGGCACGATGGCGTCGGTCAACTCCGGGAAATCGCGATTGAAGTTCTTGCCGCTGCCGAACTCGAAGCGGCCTTGGTGGGTCGCCTGGAACATCTGGGCGATGCCGATCGGGTTGGCGATCGGCACCAGTTCGATCGTGCCGTTCAGGCGGCCCTGGGCTTCCAGTTCGAGCAGGCAGCGCTTGAGCTCGACGGCCACCCGCATGCCCGGCAGTTCATCGGCATGCAAAGAGGCCTGGATATAGGCCTTGCGCGGCCCGTTGCCAAAACGGAACAGCGACAGCAGGCGTTCGGTGCCAGAGGCGCTCCATGGCAAACGGTATTGAATGTGTTCCATAACAACTCCTCAGTGCTTGCGCGGCGCCTGGTACGCCAGCCAGCGGCGTTCGGCCAGCTTGAACAGGCGCACCAGAATGAAGGTCAGGACCAGATAGATGAGCCCGGCGGTGATGAACGCCTCGAACGGCAGGTAGAACCGCGAGCTGACAGTGCGCGCGGCCCCCGTGATATCGACCAGGGTGACGATGGACGCCAGGCTGGTGGTCTGCAGCATCATCAGGACTTCGTTGCTGTACTGCGGCAGCGCCCGGCGCAAGGCCGATGGCAAGAGAATTCGCCGGTACAGGGTGCTGCGCGACATGCCCATGGCCCGGGCGGCTTCGATCTCGCCATGGGCAGTGGACTTCAGGCTACCGGCCAGCAATTCGGCGCTATAGGCACCGGTGTTGAGCGCGAAAGCCAGGCAGGCACAGAAGGTCGCGCTGGAGAGGTAGGGCCAGAGCGCACTCTGGCGGACCGCCTCGAACTGGGCCAGGCCGTAATAGATCAGGAACAGCTGCACCAGCATCGGCGTTCCGCGGATCACGTAGGTGTAGAGCCAGGCCGGGACGTTGAGCAGCGGCGAGCGCGACACTCGCATCAGGGCCACGGGGACGGCCAGCGCCAGGCCGCAGGCCAGGGAAACCAGCAGCACTTTCAAGGTCACCAGGACGCCGCCGAAGTACAGCGGCAGGTTGTCCCAGATCAGGTGGTAGTCGAGCATCACGGAGACTCCAATCACAGTTCGGCGGCTTTGATGCCGACCGAGTAGTGTTTTTCCAGGTAGCGCAGCACCAGCAGCGACAGGCTGGTCAGCAGCAGGTACAACGCCGCCACGGCGAGAAAGAAGGTGAAAGGCTCATGGGTGGCGTCCGCGGCGTTCTTGGCCTTGAACATCATGTCCTGCAGGCCGATCACCGAGATCAGCGCGGTGGACTTGGTCAGCACCAGCCAGTTGTTGGTGAAGCCGGGAATGGCGAAGCGGATCATCTGTGGCACCAGGATTCGCCAGAACACCTGCGTGCCCCGCATTCCATAGGCCACGCCGGCCTCGGCCTGGCCCTTGGGGATCGCCATGAAGGCGCCGCGGAAGGTTTCCGAGAGGTAGGCACCGAAAATGAAGCCCATGGTGCAGACGCCGGCGATAAAGGGGTTGATGTCCAGGTAGCGGGTGTAACCGAGTGCCAGGGCGATGCGGTTCACCAGATCCTGGCCGCCATAGAAGATCAGCAGGATCAGTACCAGGTCGGGGATCCCGCGGATCAGGGTGGTGTAACCCTCGCCCAGCAGCGCCAGCCATCTGAGCGGCGACAGGCGAAAGGCCGCGCCGATCAGGCCCAGGACAATGGCCAGGGCCATGGAGGTCAGGGCCAGGTGAATGGTCAGCCAGGCACCATCGAGAATGCTCGATCCGTAGCCGTGGAGCATGATGAAGTTCCTCAAGCGAGCGCCGCGCAGGCGCAAAACAGGCCCGAAGCGGCACCGCGACGAGGCGGTGCCTGGGCGATGGACAAGGCTTATTTGCCGTAGATATCGAACGCGAAGTAACGGGCCATGACCTGCTGGTACTTGCCGTTGGCGCGAATGGCGTCGATCGCTGCATTCAGGCGGGCGACGTTGGCGCTGTCGCCCTTGCGCACGGCGATCCCGGCGCCCCGGCCGAAATAGTTCGGGTCGGTGATATCCGGTCCGACCAGGGCGAAACCTTTGCCCGCCGCTGTCTTGATAAAGCTCTCGTCGGTATTGACGATGTCGGCGAGGGTGGCGTCCAGGCGCCCTGCGGCGAGATCGAGGAAGGCTTCGTTCTGCGAGGCGTAGCGCACCACCTCGACCCCGGCATCCGCCAACTGCTCGGTGGCGAAGCGGTCATAGGTCGAGGCACGCTGCACACCGACTTTCTTGCCCTTGAGGTCGACCCGCGGATCGTTGAGCACGTTGCCGGCCTTCATCGCGAACTTACCCGGCGTGTGGTAGTACTTCTGACTGAAGTCGACCGACTTCAACCGGTCTTCGGTAATCGACATCGACGACAACACGGCATCGATCTTGCGCACTTTCAGTGAAGGAATCATGCCGTCGAATTCCTGGATGACCCACTCGCATTTCACCTTCATCTCTTCGCACAGGGCGTTGCCGATGTCGTAGTCGAAGCCGCTGACGTTGCCCTCCGGTGTCTTGAAGGAGAAAGGCGGGTAGGCGGCTTCGATACCGATACGCAGGCTGTCGTCGTCGGCGTGGGCCAGGAAGCTTGCGGCGCATAGCGCCAGAACACCTAGAAGTTCTGTCTTGTTCATCTTGTTGACTCCTTGGGGGTGGGCATTGGGGTGGTGCGGGCCGTCCGCGCTGGCCGGATGCTTCAGTCCTGGTGATGGGTGCGAGGCTATAAATGACATGTATTATTTCATAAATCTATATTCTGAAAATAATAATGTCAATTCGGGGCGTGCAAAAGCCCGACGGTGTCGGTCGACACTGACGCGGCGGAGGGCTTCGCGGGTTGGTATTCGGGGTTGTTATGTCAGGGTGATCGCGGACCGATTGTTCTGGCAGGCGTGGGGCTGGCCTGCGATGGCGCCAGGCAAGACGCCATGTCGACCGGGATTACCCCGCGCTATTCGGCGTGACGTCGCGCATCAGCAAGGCGAACCGCAGGTCCACCGCGTCCGGGATCGGCAGGTACACCGTGTGCCCGTCCCCCGGCGCGACCTCGATCGGCTCGCCGCGCACGTTCTGCAACTGGTGCAGGTCGAAGTGGAAATTGCCCTTGGGGGTCATCAATTCCATGTGGTCGCCCAGGGCAAAGCGGTTCTTCACCTTCACCTCGGCCAGGCGGTCACGGCGCTCGCCGGTGAGTTCGCCGACGAACTGCTGGCGCTCCGACACCGAGCTGCCGTTCTGGTAGTTCTGGTATTCGTCGTGCACATGGCGGCGCAGGAAACCTTCGGTGTAGCCGCGCTGGGCCAGGGATTCCAGGTCGCTCATCAGGCTGCGGTCGAACGCGCGGCCGGCCGCCGCGTCGTCGATGGCCCGGCGATAGACCTGGGTGGTACGGGCGCAATAGAAGTGCGACTTGGTGCGGCCCTCGATCTTCAGCGAGTGCACGCCCATCTGCGTCAGGCGGCCGACGTGCTGCACCGCGCGCAGGTCCTTGGCGTTCATGATGTAGGTGCCGTGCTCGTCCTCGAAGGCCGGCATCGCCTCGTCCGGGCGGTTGGCTTCGCGCAGCAGGAACACCTGCTCGGTCGGCGCGCCCAGGCCGAGGGTCGGTTCCGGCTGGAATGCCTGGACGATGTCGCCGACAACGTTCTCGGTGGCTTCCTGGGCCTGGTATTTCCAGCGACAGGCGTTGGTGCAGGTGCCCTGGTTGGCGTCGCGCTTGTTCATGTACCCCGACAGCAGGCAGCGCCCGGAATAGGCCATGCACAGGGCGCCGTGGACGAACACTTCCAGCTCCATGCCCGGCACTTGCTGGCGGATCTCCTCGATCTCCTCCAGGGACAGCTCGCGGGACAGGATGATCCGGCTCAGGCCTTGCAACTGCCAGAACTCGACGCTGGCCCAGTTCACGGTGTTGGCCTGCACCGACAGGTGGATCGGCATCCGGGGGAAGTGCCGGCGTACCAGCATGATCAGCCCCGGGTCGGACATGATCAGCGCGTCCGGGGCCATTGCGATCACCGGCGCCAGGTCCTTGAGGAAGGTCTTGAGCTTGGCGTTGTGCGGGGCGATGTTGACCACCACATAGAAGCGCTTGCCCTGGGCTTGGGCCTCGCGGATGCCGAGGGCCAGGTTGGCGTGGTCGAATTCGTTGTTGCGCACCCGCAGGCTGTAGCGCGGCTGGCCGGCGTATACCGCGTCGGCGCCGTAGGCGAAGGCGTAGCGCATGTTTTTCAGGGTGCCGGCGGGGGCGAGCAGTTCGGGGCGGGCGAGGGGCGTCATGGCAAGGGTCGGCGGCAAAAGAGCGCGAGGGTAAGCCCAGGGGCGGCGGGCTTCATTGACCTGGATCTATGCCGGCGAATAAAACAGGGCACTCGGCACACGCAGGGACCAAGACCTTAAGTGCTTCGCGACGCCTTGACGACATGGCGCGGACCCGAACCAGAATGCGGTGCAAAACAAGCGCCTGCGGCTTTTGCTGGCCGTCGTGCTTATCTGGATCCTGTTGCCTTTCTACTACAGAGTGTCGAACCGGGCGCTGTTCGTCGCGATTTGGCCGCGGGCCCGACGGCCGTTGCCTTAGGCGCGCAGCAATGGGCGCTCCAGCTTCTGCGACAGGGCCTGGGCGGCGGTCAACGAGGTGAGCGGGCCGCTGACCGGCTCGCCGTCGCGCACCAGATACCAGCAGGCCAGCAAGCCCAGCTCCCTGAGCGAAGCGGGAACGGCGCTGCCGATAACGGACATGATCTGAACCTTGGGCATGAGTAGGTACCTCCATCGATCTATGGAGCTACCTTACGGATCGCCAGGTGCTGCGAAAAATCAACGCGCTCGATAGTGGACATTGATCGGGCCGAAAAAGCCCGATGGCCCATTCAGTCGACGACTTGATCGAGCATATGGACCACTTCCGGGTCATGCAGCAGGCCCTTGCGCACCAGGTGCTCGGCCAGCAGGGCCAGGAACTTGGCATTGCGATGGCCTTCCAGGTGCTTGAGCTCGGTCAGGGCGCTGTACACCTTGCTGGCGGTTCCCAGGGTGGGGGAGTGGTGGGGGTTCTGTGTCGGCATGGGAATCGTCCTTGTTGTTATCGGGCCGTTTTATGGACAGATCCGATCTTGCGGACCTGAAATGACATAAATATGACAGCCGTGGACCTGCGCGCTCGGGCTGCCGCTGTCACTACTATTGCCGGATTGAAACGCAAAAACTGTTCCGGCAGCGACCTTTGCGAGATTTATTCAGACGTTTGGGTGATGGCAAAATGCAACAAGCCCCGCTGGCAAGGGCGGGGCTTGTTGGGCAGGCACCTGGCTTACCAGCGGCCAGGACCGTAATAGTAATGGCGCGGCGGGCCGTAATAGCCGCGAGGCGGACCGTAGTAGACCGGAGCCGGGCGGTAGTAGACCGGTGGAGCTTCCACGTACACCGGTTGCGGCGGGTAGTAGACCGGTGGCGGCGCGGCATACACCGGCTGCGGTTGAACATAGACCGGTTGCTGCACGTACACCGGACGGCTCTGGTTGGCGATGACCGAACCCACTACCGCGGCGCCGACCACGGCACCGAACACCGCCGGCCCACCCCAACCACCACCGTGGGCGGACGCTTGACCGGCGACAGCGAGTGCACCAATGAGCAAGGCTATCTTGGGGATTTTACGAATCATGGCTATTCCTCGGTTCCGACCCCAGCGCTCGTTCTGCAATAGAAACGAGGACTGTCGCGGGGATACTTCTAAGACAGCGTTTCCCTGAAAAACTGCACAGCCGCTGGGTAAATTTTGTGTAAGGTCGTGTACCGGTTTCTTTACCCGAGCCCGTGGCGCGGCGGGCCTGTTTTTCAGGTCGCGTCGACATGATCGGGCAGAACCCGGGAGCTGGCTAATCCCGCCCATCCGAAAGTGCCTTGCAAGGAGATCCACATGCAGATGAACCCCAATAAAGACACCCAGTTGTGCATGTCGCTGTCAGGGCGTCCGGGGAATTTCGGCCTGCGCTTTCATAACCATCTGTACGAGCAGTTGGGGTTGAATTTTTACTACAAGGCCTTCAGCAGCCAGGACCTGCCAGGCGCCGTGGGCGGGATCCGCGCCCTGGGCATTCGCGGCTGCGGCGTGTCCATGCCGTTCAAGGAGGCCTGCATTGCCCTGGTGGACGAACTGGATGCCTCGGCCAGCGCAATCCAGTCGATCAACACCATCGTCAACACCAACGGCCACCTCAAGGCCTACAACACTGACTACATTGCCGTCGCCCAGTTGCTCGACAGCCACAGGATCCCCAAGGACACCCGCTTCGCCCTGCGCGGCAGCGGCGGCATGGCCAAGGCGGTAGCCAGCGCCCTGCGCGACGGCGGTTACCGCGATGGGGTGATCGTCGCGCGCAATGCCGGGGCGGGGCAGGCGCTGGCCGAGTCCCTGGGTTATGTCTGGCAGGCGGAACTGGGCGAGCTGCGCCCGCAGATGCTGATCAACGTCACCCCGATTGGCATGAGCGGCGGCGCGGAAGCCGACCAGCTGGCGTTCCCGGCCGAGGCGATCGAGGCCGCGCGCACGGTGTTCGACGTGGTCGCGATCCCCGTGGAAACCCCGTTGATCCAGCGCGCCCGGGCCGAAGGCAAGCAGGTGATCAGCGGCCTGGAAGTGATCGCCATCCAGGCGCTGGAGCAGTTCGTGCTGTACACCGGCGTGCGCCCCAGCGCGGAGCAGTTCCAGCAGGCGGTGGCCTTCGCCAGGGCTTGAGCGGAGTTGACAAGGGCAGGTTGGGCGGATGGAACCCTGCCTATACTGGTCGCCAGCAAGCAAAGACTTGCCCTTGTTTCCTGTCACCGTGATCGAGGTCTGTATGCCACCTGCCATTCTCAATCTGGATCAGGCGGACCTTCAGCCGCTGCCTGAAGCGCTTGCCCCAACCGGCGACACTGCCGGCCGTTATCAACAGCGCATCGCCCGTATTGGCCAGCAACTGGGCGCCCGGAAACTCGGCTACCGGCTGATTGCTCTGGGCCCGGGGATGCGTGCCAGTCCCTTTCATAACCATCGCGTCAACGAGGAGATGTTCTACATAGTCGCGGGCGAGGGCGAGATTCGCCTCGGTGCCGAGCGTTTCGCCATCCGCGCCGGCGACGTGATCGCCTGCCCGCCGGGCGATATGGACACGGCGCACCAGATCATCAACAACAGCCAGGGCGAACTGCGGTATCTGGCGGTTAGCACCCAGGAGGCGCCGGAGATCTGTGAGTATCCGGATTCTGGCAAATACGTGGTGATGAAGGATTTCCAGATCGACGACCAAGGCAAGGCGTCAGGGTTCGTCGCAGTGGCGCGGCATACGGATGGGGTGGATTACTGGGAGGGGGAGTAGGCGGCATCTCTGCGACTCAGCTTCGATCGCAACCTGGGGCAGCGGCTACAAGGCGCTGCCCCAGTTCCGGGGCGATCAGCCTTCGAGCTTCGCCAGGCGTTCTTCGAGGGCGGCGATGCGGGCTTCCAGTTCCTCGATGCGCTCGGCGGACACGCCGCTGGCGGAACTGCGCTCTACCGGGTTCTGCCGGGCGGCGAGGATCGCCTCGATATCCGCCGGGTCGCCCAGGGCATGCATGTAGCGGTCTTCCCGCTGGCCGGCCTGACGTGGAATCAACAGCGCCAGCTCGCGGGCGATCAGGCGCTCCAGTTGATGCACCACTTGTTCGCTGTCTTCGAAGTCGTGCATGCGGCCGCTGCGGGTCAGCAGTTCGTTGACGGTCTGCGGGCCGCGCAAGAACAGCAGGCCAATCAGCGTCACCTGGGCCGGCACCAGTTCCAGCACCTTGTCCAGGCGATGCTCCCAGCGGTCGGCGCGGCTGCCCATCACCAGGCGGGCGAAGCCGCGGTTCTCCAGGGCCCGCAGGCTCTGGCCGACCTGGCCCTGGGTGAGGTTCATCACCGGTTCGCGGCTGGTTTTCTGGTTGCAGGCGATGACCAGCGCGTTGAGGGTCAGCGGATAGGTTTCCGGGCTGGTGGCCTGTTTCTCGATCAGCGAGCCGAGGATGCGCAGCTCGGTGCCGGTCAGTCGTTCGCTGGAGTGTTCTTGCTCGATGCTCATCGCGCGTTCCCTATGCTGTCGAAGGCGACTAGCCTAATCCTTGCTGGATAAAAGACAAGCCGCCCCAGGGCACCAAGCCGGTCTATAATCGCGCCACCTTTGTTTCCGCTTTTTTCCGTCAGCCTGTCGAGACCCTCATGACCATTTCCCTGTACGCCGCCTCCGTTCCTGTCTTCAAGCAAATGCTCAATGCCCTGAGCGATGTCCTGAACAAGGCCGAAGCTCACGCCACGGCGAAGAATATCGACCCGAACGCTTTCCTGCAGGCTCGCCTGTACCCGGACATGTTCCCGCTGATCCGCCAGGTACAGATCGCCGTGGATTTCGCCAAGGGCGTTTCCGCGCGCCTGGCGGAAGTCGAACTGCCGAAATACGACGACAGCGAAACCACCTTCGCCGAGCTGCAAGCGTTGCTGGCCAAGGTGCTGGCGTTTATCGACGGTATCCAGCCGGCGCAGATCGATGGCAAGGAAGGCATCGAGATCGTGACCCGCCCGGGCACCCCGAAAGAGAAGCGCTTCAGCGGCCAGTCCTACCTGCTGACCTATGGCCTGCCGCAGTTCTTCTTCCACGTCACCACCACCTACGCGATCCTGCGCCACAATGGCGTGGAAATCGGCAAGCGCGACTACATGGGCGCCTTCTGACAGGCGTTTCCCGGACAGCTGTGTCCTGAAAAGCCGGGCGTAAACCCGGCAGATAAAAAAGCCCGGCCAGGTGAACCTGGCCGGGCTTTTTCTTGCGCGCAGCTTGCAGCGATCAGGCGGCCTGCTGGGCCTTTTCTTCTTGGGCCATGCACGCGGCGGCGGTGAACAGCACGTCGGTGGAGGAGTTCAGCGCGGTTTCCGCCGAGTCCTGCAGTACGCCGATGATGAAACCGACCGCGACCACCTGCATGGCGATTTCGCTGGGGATGCCGAACAGGCTGCACGCCAGTGGAATCAGCAGCAGCGAACCGCCGGCCACGCCGGAAGCGCCGCAGGCGCAGATAGCCGCGACCACGCTGAGCAGCACGGCGGTCGGCAGGTCGACGGCGATGCCCAGGGTATGCACGGCGGCCAGGGTCAGCACGGTGATGGTGATGGCGGCGCCGGCCATGTTGATGGTGGCCCCCAGCGGGATCGATACCGAATAGGTGTCTTCATGCAGGCCCAGGCGCTTGCTCAGTTCCAGGTTGACCGGAATGTTGGCCGCCGAGCTGCGGGTGAAGAAGGCCGTGATGCCGCTTTCGCGCAGGCACATGAGCACCAGCGGGAACGGGTTGCGGCGGATCTTCCAGAACACGATCAACGGGTTCATCACCAGCGCGACGAACAGCATGCAGCCGATCAGCACCGCCAGCAGGTGCATGTAACCGAGCAGGGCGCCGAAGCCGGAGGTGGCCAGGGTCGAGGCCACCAGGCCGAAGATGCCCAGCGGGGCGAAGCGGATCACCACCCGCACGATCAGGGTCACGCCATTGGACAAGTCGTCCAGCACGGTGCGGGTGGTCTCGCCGGCATGACGGATCGCCACGCCCATGCCGATGGCCCAGGCCAGGATGCCGATGAAGTTGGCGTTCATCAGTGCGCTGACCGGGTTGTCCACCACGCTCAACAGCAGGCTTTGCAGGACTTCGCTGATGCCGCCGGGGGCGGAGATGGCGACGTCGTGGGTGCTCAGCACCAGCGAGGAAGGGAACAGGCTGCTGGCGATCACCGCGACCACCGCCGCGGCGAAGGTGCCCAGCAGGTAGAGCCAGAGGATCGGGCGGATATGGGTTTCCTGGCCGTGCTTGTGGTTGGCGATGGAGGCCATCACCAGCACGAACACCAGAATCGGCGCGACGGCTTTGAGCGCCGAGACGAAGACCTTGCCGATAAAGGCGGTGTCTTTCGCCAGTTCGGGGGCGAACAGCGCCAGGGCGATACCGGCGACCAGGCCGATGACGATCTGCGTGACCAGGCTGGTGCGTTTGAGTTTTTCCAGGAGCGACGGGGGCGAAGCAGTCATAGCGGTATCTCTGATTTTTTTAATAGACGCGGCGTCGCACAAGGACACGGCGCTGACGAATTACTGAAGGTAGTGGATGGTGCGGCAGGGGGCGGACTTTATCACACGGGGTTCCTGCACGGATGTGACGATCCGCCACCGGCAATGTTAAGGGGTTGAGCGGTTTTTTCGTCGCGACCCACCCATGGCCGGACACATTCTGTTAGGATTTGCCATCCTCTTTTCATCTCCTGTCAGCGGGCCTCGTGGCCATCGCTGATGTCGTCGTTTCCGGAGTTTTCCATGCTGTTGCCCATCCTGCTGTTGTCGGCTGCCGGTTTTACCGTGCTGACGACGGAGTTCATCATTGTCGGCTTGCTGCCCTCGATTGCTCGCGACCTGCACGTCAGCGTGCCCCAGGCCGGCTTGCTGGTGACGCTGTTCGCCTTCACCGTAGCGGCGTTCGGGCCGTTCCTGACCGCCTATTTCGCCCGCTTCCAGCGCAAGCGGCTATTCATTTGCGTGCTGGTGATATTCGGCCTGGCCAACACCCTGGCGGCCCTGGCGCCGAACATCTGGGTGATGGCCGTGGCGCGCCTGATTCCGGCGCTGGGGTTGCCGGTGTTCTGGGCCCTGGCCAGCGAAACCGCGGTGGATATCGTCGGCCCGGACTATGCCGGCCGGGCCATCGCCAAGATCGGCTTCGGCATCGTCTGCGCGACGGTATTCGGGATTCCGGTGGGCACCCTGATTTCCGATGCCTTCGGCTGGCGCAGCGCATTCGCCATCCTGGCGCTGGTGGCCTTTGCCAAGGCACTGCTGCTGTACATCTACCTGCCGCAAACCCGGGTGCACAACGAGCAGGCCAGCCTGCGCTCGCAGTTCGCCATCTTGCGCAGCCCGCTGATGCTCGGGCACGTGTTGCTGTCGATCCTGGTGTTCAGCGGCATGTTCACGGCCTACACCTACTTGGCGGATATCCTCGAGCGCCTGGCCGGATTCAACGGCACGCTGGTCGGCTGGTGCCTGATGGGCTTCGGCGCGGTAGGGCTGATCGGCAACTCGCTGGGCGGCCGGGCGGTGGACCGCCACCCGTTGCTGGCGTCCATGGGGTTCTGCACCCTGATGATCGGCGGCATGGTGGCGCTGGTGCCGAGCATTCACTCGCCGCTGGGGCTGGCCGCGGCCATGGGCATCTGGGGCGTGACCCAGGCGGCGCTGTTCCTGGTCAGCCATGTCCGCCTGATCAAGGCCGCGCCTGAAGCGCCGGCGTTCGCCGCGTCACTGAACATCGCCGGAGCAAACCTGGGGATCGGCCTGGGCGCCATGGTCGGCGGCCGGGTGATCGACACCCTGGGGTTGGGCAGCCTGGGCTTTGCCGCCGCGGGCTTCATCCTGGTGTCGGTCCTCCTGGCGCTGCTGTTGATGACCCTCAAGCCCCAGGCTCGCTGCGCCTGACGCCCCTCAGGCGCCCATCGCGGTGAACAGCTCGCGGCGGGCGCCTTCGGTGATTGCCACGATGCCCGGGTGCTTGACCTTGCGCTCCACCGAAATGGCGTAGAACGACTCGCTGACCGCATCGGTCTGGCCGATCAGTTGCACGCCGTACTGGCGCCGCACTTCGTCGGCGATCACGCTGGGACCGATAAAGATCCCGCTGCCGGACTGGCCGAATGCCTGCATCAAGGCGCTGTCGTCGAACTCGCCGATGATCCTCGGTTGTATCTGCTGCTCGGCGAGCCAGCGCAGCAGGCGGCTGCGCA
>NZ_MSCT01000017.1 GCF_001921865.1 Pseudomonas chlororaphis | reverse complement strand
CACGTTATGGATCGACAGCCCCGTCGGCTCGACATAGTGCGTGCTGCTCATGCCCAGTGCCTTGGCCTTGGCGTTCATGGCTGCGATGAAGGCTGCATATCCCCCCGGGTAGTGGTGGGCAAGGCTGGCGGCGGCACGGTTTTCCGACGACATCAGGGCAATCAGCAGCATTTCCTTGCGTGGCAGTTCGCTCTTGAGCTTGACCCGGGAAAACACACCCTTCATTTCCGGGGTGTTGCTGATATCCACCGAAATGTATTCGTCCAGCGATTGCTTGGCGTCGAGCACGATCAGGCCGGTCATCAACTTGGTCACCGAGGCGATAGGCACCACAACGTCGGGATTGCTGGAATAGATGATCTTGTTGGTCTGCAGGTCCAACAACATGGCGCTGCCGGAGGCAATATGCAGTTGAGAAGGGTCGCGCAGTGCTTCGGTGGTTTCGCGAGCGATGGCGCTCTGCGTGATAAAGGTGCCTGTAAATGCAAAAAAGAGGCTCAGGATAGAAAGACGGATTTTCACGCGGGCGGACTCATGGAGTGGATATGCCGTTCTGCAACGGGCTGCTTTCAAAAAAACGTTACATTTTATGAGTATGTGCCAGGAAAGAGCTACACGCCTGTGGGTAAAGGGCCCCGGGTAAATTAAATTTCATCTGTCGTACTTTTGCGCGGCGTTCTGCGTGGGGGATGGCTGTCGCAAGAGGACTCGCCTGCGGGGATTTGCTTCGGGCAGAAACAAAGAACCCCGCCAATGGCGGGGTTCTTTTTATCCGGGGTGTTCCCCCTGATTCAGTCGTGCAGCGTTTCGGCTGCATACAACGTATTTTCCAGCAGGCAGGCACGAGTCATCGGGCCAACGCCGCCCGGTACCGGAGTGATCCAGCCGGCGCGAGGCAGAGCGGTCTCATAGACCACGTCGCCCACCAGCTTGCCGTCTTCCTGGCGGTTGATGCCGACGTCGATGACGATGGCGCCTTCCTTGATCCACTCGCCCTTGACCAGGCCCGGCTTGCCGGCGGCCACGACCACCAGGTCGGCACGGCCGACGTGGCCGGCCAGGTCCTTGGTGAAGCGGTGGGTGACGGTAACGGTGCAACCGGCCAGCAGCAGTTCCATCGCCATCGGGCGACCGACGATATTGGACGCACCGACGACCACTGCATCCATGCCATAGAGATCGGCGCCAGTGCTTTCCAGCAAGGTCATGATGCCTTTCGGCGTGCAGGGGCGTAGCAGCGGGATGCGCTGGGCCAGGCGGCCGACGTTATAAGGATGGAAACCATCCACGTCTTTATCCGGGCGGATGCGTTCCAGCAGCTTGGAGGCATCGAGGTGCTCGGGCAGTGGCAATTGCAGCAGGACGCCGTCGATGTTCGGGTCATCGTTGAGCCGGTCGATCAGGCCGGCCAGTGCTTCTTGAGTAGTGTCTGTAGGCAAGTCATAGGCTTGCGATAGAAAACCGACCTCTTCGCAGTCTTTACGCTTGTGCGAGACATAAACCTGAGAGGCCGGGTCGCTGCCGACCAGAATCACCGCGAGGCCCGGAGTGCGCAGGCCTTGCTGGCGACGCTCGGCGACACGTTGGGCGATCTGCTGGCGCAGGCTGGCGGCGATCGCTTTGCCGTCGATTAGTTGTGCAGTCATGACGCGTGATTAACCATCGAGAGGGAGAGAAAAAGAGAACGCATTCTCGCATGTCAGGACGTGAGGGCAAAGGCGCTTGGTCCGCAAATTCCCCTAACCCCTTTAATTAAATGAATTTTTTTCAAAAAAGAGTTGACGACCTAACGGCTCGTCTATAACATTCGTCGCACTTGTCGGGCACAGCCTAGCACTGGTTAAGAAGGTCGGGCAGAGTTGATGTTTAGCTCGTAACGACTGAAAGCACTTAGTTTGTAATCGTTAAAGAATACAGATTAATAAGGCGCCCGTAGCTCAGCTGGATAGAGCATCCGCCTTCTAAGCGGATGGTCGCAGGTTCGAGTCCTGCCGGGTGCGCCATTAGGCAGCTTTGGCACAAGTAACGCAACAACGCAATATGGTGGGCGTAGCTCAGTTGGTAGAGCACAGGATTGTGACTCCTGTTGTCGTGGGTTCGATCCCCATCGTCCACCCCATATTCCGAAAGGCGCCAGATTAACAGTCTGGCGCCTTTGCTTTAAAAGCTTGATACGCGGACGTGGTGGAATTGGTAGACACACTGGATTTAGGTTCCAGCGCCGCAAGGTGTAAGAGTTCGAGTCTCTTCGTCCGCACCAATTAAGTAGCTATTGATATAGCAGATAACGGCGCAGCACCTGAAAAGGGCTGCGCCGTTTTCGTTTCAGCGGTCTGTTTTTCAGTGGGCGCGGGTAACGGTCCGGTGAGGTGACGAAACATTTGTCCTTCTGTCGCTGGAATGCTCAAGGTCTGGCGGTCGGATTGTGGGTTGGTCCGGCTTTCAGGGGTGCGATGCGTCATTCCTTCTATATATAGAAGCGTGGCGCAGAGGCTCCGGTTCGATTCGCTGTATTTGCTCTCAGGGCGAGGCTCAACTGTTGGCTCTCGCCTTTAAATCGCCAGCTGTTTTTTTACCCGTTTTCAGTAGGGTGACTTCTTGAGTTTGACCCACTAGAATGCATGCCCTTGATTCTGGGGTCGGAAACGGCCGGCTAACGTCTGTGCAACGAGGAATATCCATGCAAGTTTCTGTTGAAAATACTTCTGCTCTTGAGCGCCGCATGAGCATCACCGTGCCGGCTGAGCGCATCGAGACACAGGTCAACAAGCGTCTGCAGCAGACTGCCCAAAAGGCCAAGATTCCAGGCTTCCGTCCTGGCAAAGTCCCAATGAGCGTGATCCGTCAGCGTTATGAGGCTGATGCGCGTCAAGAAGCTGTGGGCGATGTGATCCAGGCCTCCTTCTACGAAGCCGTTGTCGAGCAGAAGCTGAACCCGGCTGGCGCTCCTTCGGTTGAACCCAAGGTTCTGGAGAAGGGCAAGGATCTGGAATACGTCGCAACCTTCGAAGTGTTCCCTGAGTTCACCGTCGCCGGTTTCGAGTCCATCGCCGTTGAGCGCCTGAGCGCCGACGTGGCTGATGCCGATCTGGACAACATGCTGGAAATCCTGCGCAAGCAGAACATTCGTTTCGAAGTGGCCGATCGCGCTGCCCAGAACGAAGATCAGCTGAACATTGACTTCGTCGGCAAGGTCGACGGCGAAGTGTTCGCAGGTGGTTCCGCCAAGGGTACTCAACTGGTGCTGGGTTCCGGCCGCATGATCCCTGGCTTCGAAGAAGGTCTGGTCGGTGCTAAAGCGGGCGAAGAGCGCGTTCTGAACCTGACTTTCCCAGAGAACTACCAGAACCTGGACCTGGCTAACAAAGCCGCCGAGTTCACTGTTACCGTCAACACCGTTTCCGAGCCTAAGCTGCCAGAGTTGACCGAAGAGTTCTTCGCTCAATTCGGTATCAAGGAAGCTGGTCTGGAAGGCTTCCGCACCGAAGTTCGCAAGAACATGGAGCGTGAGCTGCGCCAGGCCATCAAGTCCAAGGTCAAGAACCAGGTAATGGACGGTCTGCTGGCCGCCAACCCGATCGAAGTGCCTAAGGCTCTGCTGGACAACGAAGTGAACCGTCTGCGCGTTCAGGCCGTTCAGCAGTTCGGTGGCAACATCAAGCCTGATCAACTGCCGGCCGAGCTGTTCGAAGAACAAGCCAAGCGTCGTGTTGTGCTGGGCCTGATCGTGGCTGAAGTGGTCAAGCAATTCGACCTCAAGCCTGACGAAGATCGCGTGCGCGAGCTGATCCAAGAAATGGCTTCTGCTTATCAAGAGCCAGAGCAGGTTGTGTCCTGGTACTACAAGAACGAGCAGCAGCTGAACGAAGTCCGTTCGGTTGTGCTGGAAGAACAAGTTGTGGATACTGTTCTGCAGAAAGCTAGCGTGACCGACAAATCGGTCTCTTACGAAGAAGCGGTCAAGCCGGTAGAAGCACCACAAGCCGACTGATTTTCTACTCGTTCGAAAATACACACCATAAGCCAGCCTTCGTGCTGGCTTATGCGTATTCAAGACATGACTATTTGGGAGTGACTGCAGGACATGTCCCGCAATTCTTATTATCAGCAGAGCTCTGACATCCAGGCCGCAGGTGGCCTGGTCCCGATGGTTATCGAGCAGTCCGCCCGTGGCGAGCGCGCCTATGACATCTATTCGCGCCTTCTCAAGGAGCGAGTGATCTTCCTGATTGGCCCGGTAGAAGACTACATGGCCAACCTGGTCGCGGCACAATTGCTCTTCCTTGAAGCGGAAAACCCGGACAAGGACATCCATCTTTACATCAACTCGCCAGGCGGTTCGGTGACAGCGGGTATGTCGATCTACGACACCATGCAGTTCATCAAGCCAGACGTTTCCACCATCTGCATCGGCCAGGCCTGCAGCATGGGTGCATTCCTGCTCGCCGGTGGCGCGGCAGGCAAGCGTCACTGCCTGCCTAACTCGCGGATGATGATTCACCAGCCATTGGGCGGTTTTCAGGGGCAGGCGTCGGATATCGACATCCATGCCAAGGAAATCCTCCATATCCGTTCGCGTCTGAACTCGCTGTTGGCTCATCACACTGGGCAGAGTCTCGAGACCATCGAGCGCGACACCGAGCGCGACAACTTCATGAGCGCAGAGCGTGCGGCTGAATACGGCCTGATTGACTCCGTGATCAACAAGCGTCAAATGCCTGCCTAAGCAACTCAAATGTAGGTGGTTGGTTTAACCGGCCACCTGCGGACTTGAAAAAGCCCGCAATTGCCTTCATCTTGTGTTGCAAGCCTATCGGATTTGGATCGATCGAATGACTGACACCCGCAACGGCGAGGACAACGGCAAACTGCTTTATTGCTCCTTCTGTGGCAAAAGCCAGCATGAAGTACGCAAATTGATTGCCGGCCCCTCGGTCTTTATCTGCGACGAGTGCGTCGACCTGTGCAATGACATCATCCGTGAGGAGGTGCAGGAGGCACAGGCTGAAAGCAGCGCGCATAAATTGCCTTCGCCTAAAGAAATCAGCGGCATCCTTGATCAGTATGTGATTGGTCAGGAACGTGCGAAAAAGGTTCTGGCTGTAGCGGTATATAACCACTACAAGCGCCTCAACCAGCGTGACAAAAAGAATGACGAGGTCGAACTGGGCAAGAGCAACATCTTGCTGATCGGCCCGACAGGTTCGGGTAAGACTCTGCTGGCAGAGACCCTGGCGCGCCTGCTGAATGTACCGTTCACCATTGCCGACGCCACCACCCTGACCGAAGCCGGTTATGTGGGTGAGGACGTCGAGAACATCATTCAGAAACTGCTACAGAAGTGCGATTACGATGTAGAGAAGGCCCAGATGGGTATCGTCTATATCGATGAGATCGACAAGATTTCCCGCAAATCTGACAACCCTTCGATTACTCGCGATGTTTCGGGTGAGGGTGTGCAGCAGGCACTGTTGAAATTGATCGAAGGCACTGTTGCTTCCGTTCCGCCTCAAGGTGGTCGCAAGCATCCACAGCAAGAGTTCCTGCAGGTCGATACGCGCAATATCCTGTTTATTTGCGGTGGTGCGTTCTCGGGTCTGGAAAAGGTTATTCAAAACCGCTCCACTCGCGGCGGCATTGGCTTCAATGCTGAAGTTCGCAGTAAGGAAGAGGGTAAGAAAGTCGGCGAGTCGCTGCGCGAAGTCGAGCCGGACGATCTGGTCAAGTTCGGCCTGATTCCAGAGTTCGTGGGCCGTTTGCCGGTTCTGGCAACCCTGGACGAATTGGACGAGGCGGCGTTGATTCAGATCCTCACCGAGCCGAAGAACGCCTTGACCAAGCAGTACGCCAAGCTGTTCGAGATGGAAGGCGTGGATCTGGAGTTCCGTACCGATGCTCTCAAGTCGGTCGCCAAGCGTGCGCTTGAGCGCAAGACGGGTGCTCGCGGATTGCGTTCGATTCTAGAAGGCGTGTTGCTCGACACTATGTACGAGATCCCCTCGCAATCCGAGGTGAGTAAAGTAGTGATCGACGAAAGCGTTATAGAAGGCAAGTCCAAGCCACTGTATATCTACGAGAACAGTGAGCCGACTGCCAAGGCAGCTCCGGACGCCTAAGTGCCGGACTGCTGGTTTGACAGAAGGGGCCTTCGGGCCCCTTTGCTTTTACTGCCTTAAAGTACTGTCCTTGAGCTTGTTTTTTTTCCAGGCAGCCCCCATCTTGGTTTCAAGCTTACTTCCATCTGTTTACGGCCTTATGGCCGCCATAGAGGCGAAATCATGAAGACAACCATCGAATTGCCTCTCCTGCCATTGCGTGATGTCGTGGTCTATCCGCACATGGTTATCCCGCTGTTCGTGGGGCGCGAGAAGTCTATCGAAGCCCTCGAGGCCGCGATGACGGGCGACAAGCAGATTCTTCTGTTGGCTCAGAGAAATCCTGCTGACGACGATCCCGGTGAAGATGCGCTCTATCGCGTTGGCACCATCGCTACTGTTTTACAATTGCTCAAGCTGCCCGACGGTACCGTCAAGGTCCTGGTCGAGGGCGAGCAGCGCGGTACCGTCGAGCGTTTCAGTGAAGTAGATGGCCACTGCCGCGCCGAAGTCGCCCTGATTGATGAGGTGGACGCTCCTGAGCGCGAGTCGGAAGTTTTTGTCCGTAGCTTGTTGTCCCAGTTCGAGCAGTATGTGCAGTTGGGCAAGAAAGTCCCTGCCGAAGTGCTGTCGTCCCTCAATAGCATCGATGAGCCGAGCCGTCTGGTAGATACCATGGCCGCTCACATGGCGCTGAAAATCGAGCAGAAGCAGGAAATTCTCGAAATCATCGACCTGTCGGCGCGTGTCGAGCATGTGCTGGCCTTGCTGGATGCGGAAATCGACTTGTTGCAGGTCGAGAAGCGCATTCGCGGTCGCGTGAAGAAGCAGATGGAGCGCAGCCAGCGTGAGTACTACCTGAATGAGCAGATGAAGGCCATTCAGAAAGAGCTGGGCGACGGTGACGAAGGTCACAACGAAGTCGAAGAACTGAAAAAACGTATCGATGCTGCCGGCTTGCCGAAAGATGCTCTGGCCAAGGCTCAGGCCGAGCTGAACAAGCTCAAGCAGATGTCGCCGATGTCGGCCGAAGCCACGGTGGTGCGTTCGTATATCGATTGGCTGGTTCAGGTGCCGTGGAAGGCGCAGAGCAAGGTCCGCCTGGATCTGGCGCGTGCCGAAGACATTCTTGATGCCGATCACTATGGGCTCGAGGAAGTCAAAGAGCGGATTCTCGAATACCTCGCCGTACAAAAGCGCGTAAAGAAAATTCGTGGGCCGGTGCTGTGCCTGGTCGGGCCTCCTGGGGTAGGTAAAACCTCCCTGGCCGAGTCGATCGCTCACGCGACCAACCGCAAATTTGTCCGCATGGCTCTCGGTGGCGTGCGCGATGAAGCGGAAATTCGCGGCCACCGCCGGACCTACATCGGTTCGATGCCGGGAAGATTGATTCAAAAGATGACAAAGGTGGGCGTTCGCAACCCGTTGTTCCTGCTCGATGAAATCGACAAGATGGGCAGCGACATGCGTGGTGATCCGGCCTCGGCATTGCTCGAGGTGCTCGATCCCGAGCAGAACCACAACTTCAACGACCATTACCTGGAAGTCGATTACGACCTCTCCGATGTGATGTTCCTTTGCACCTCCAACTCGATGAATATTCCGCCAGCATTGCTGGACCGGATGGAGGTGATTCGTCTGCCGGGTTACACCGAAGACGAGAAGATCAACATCGCGGTCAAATACCTGTCGCCCAAGCAAATCCAGGCCAATGGCCTGAAGAAGGGCGAGCTGGAGTTCGACGAAGAAGCCATTCGCGACATCATTCGGTACTACACCCGAGAGGCTGGCGTGCGTGGGCTTGAGCGCCAGATTGCCAAGGTTTGCCGCAAGGCGGTCAAGGAGCATGCGCTGGAAAAACGCTTCTCGGTGAAGGTCACTTCCGACCTGTTGGAGCATTTCCTCGGTGTGCGCAAATTCCGCTACGGCTTGGCCGAGCAGCAGGATCAGATCGGCCAGGTAACCGGCCTGGCCTGGACTCAGGTCGGCGGCGAGTTGCTGACCATCGAAGCGGCCGTGGTGCCTGGCAAGGGCCAGTTGATCAAGACCGGTTCGCTGGGCGATGTGATGGTCGAATCGATCACCGCGGCATTGACCGTCGTGCGCAGTCGGGCGAAGAGCCTGGGAATCCCCCTGGACTTCCATGAGAAGCGCGACACGCATATCCACATGCCCGAAGGCGCGACCCCGAAAGACGGTCCTAGCGCGGGCGTAGGCATGTGCACGGCCCTGGTTTCGGCGCTGACCGGCATTCCGGTGCGAGCTGATGTGGCCATGACCGGGGAAATTACCCTGCGTGGTCAGGTGTTGGCGATCGGCGGTTTGAAAGAGAAACTTCTTGCAGCACATCGCGGCGGAATCAAGACGGTCATCATTCCTGAAGAAAATGTGCGCGATTTGAAGGAAATTCCTGACAATATCAAGCAGGATCTGCAAATTAAGCCAGTTAAATGGATTGACGAAGTCCTCCAAATTGCGCTGCAATACGCGCCGGAGCCCTTGCCGGATGTGGCTCCCGAGATAGTTGCAAAGGATGAAAAACGCGAGTCTGACTCTAAGGAAAGAATTAGCACGCATTAGTACGCATTAGCCTGGGGGGCTTCCTTGACAGCTTTTTAGAGCCCTTGTTATAAAGCGGCTCTTAAGTGTCTGTAGGCCATTCAGCACTGGTTTTTGCTTTCACCAAAAAACTTAGAATCATACTCAAATAGATATATAAGGGGACTTAGAGTGAACAAGTCGGAACTGATTGATGCTATCGCTGCATCTGCTGATATCCCGAAAGCTGCTGCTGGCCGTGCGCTGGATGCAGTAATCGAATCCGTCACTGGCGCTCTTAAGGCTGGCGACTCCGTTGTACTGGTTGGTTTCGGTACTTTCTCTGTTACCGATCGTCCTGCTCGCATTGGTCGTAACCCACAGACCGGTAAGACGCTGGAAATCGCTGCAGCTAAAAAACCAGGTTTCAAAGCCGGTAAAGCACTGAAAGAAGCCGTTAACTAAGCTTCCTTCAAGCCTTTGCCTACCCGGGTCGGGGTCTTTCCCGACCTGGCAGCGGAGCGGTAGGGCAGCCGGTTATACGGCCTGTCTCATCGGGGATCGAGGATTCGACCCCCTGTCCGCTCCGCCAGTTACGAGAAAGGCGCATCCTCGGATGCGCCTTTCTTCTATCCGGACTCTACCCACGCTCCACGGTTGCTTAATTTGAAGTACGACCGTTTCTGGGGGACGCATGCTGCAAAATATCAGGGACAATTCACAAGGCTGGATTGCCAAGACCATTATCGGGGTCATCGTCGCACTGATGGCGCTGACCGGTTTCGACGCCATTTTTCAAGCCACCTCCACCAGCAAGGACGCGGCCAAGGTCAATGGCGAAGAAATCACCCAGAACGAGCTGAGCCAAGCGGTCGATATGCAACGCCGTCAGCTCATGCAACAGCTGGGCAAGGATTTCGACGCTTCGTTGCTCGACGAGAAGATGCTGCGCGAAGCCGCCCTCAAGGGCCTGATCGATCGCAAGCTGCTGCTGCAAGGCGCGGAAAGCGCCAAGTTCGCTTTCTCTGAAGCCGCTCTGGACCAGGTGATCCTGCAAACGCCGGAATTCCTCGTGGACGGCAAGTTCAGCCCGGAGCGTTTCGACCAGGTGGTTCGCCAGCTGGGCTATAGCCGGATGCAGTTCCGCCAGATGCTGGCTCAGGAAATGCTCATAGGCCAGGTACGTGCCGGCCTGGCTGGCAGCGGTTTCGTGACCGATGCCCAGGTGCTGGCATTCGCCCGCCTGGAGAAACAGACTCGCGACTACGCCTCGCTGACCATCAAGGCCGATCCGGCTGCGGTCAAGCTGACCGATGACGAGGTCAAGGCCTACTACGACGAGCACGCCAAGGAATTCATGTCGCCGGATCAGGTGGTCATCGACTATCTGGAATTGAAGAAGGCTTCCTTCTTCGATCAGGTCAACGTCAAGGATGAAGACTTGCAGGCGCTGTACCAGAAAGAAACCGCCAACCTGTCCGAGCAGCGTCGTGCCGCGCACATCCTGATCGAAGTGAACGACAAGGTGAACGAGGCGCAGGCCAAGGCCAAGATCGAAGAGATCCAGGCTCGCCTGGCCAAGGGCGAAAGCTTCGAGGCCCTGGCCAAGGAGTTCTCCCAGGACCCGGGTTCGGCGAACAACGGCGGTGACCTGGGTTACGCCGGTCCTGGCGTCTTCGACCCGGCCTTCGAGGAAGCGCTGTACGCGCTGAACAAGGACCAGGTTTCGGCGCCGGTACGCAGCAGTTTCGGTTTCCACCTGATCAAGCTGCTGGGGGTCGAGGCGCCTGAGGTACCGAGCTTCGCCAGCATGAAAGACAAGCTGACCCGCGAGCTGAAAACCCAGCAGGTCGAGCAGCGTTTTGTCGAGGCGACCAAGCAGCTGGAAGACTCCTCCTTCGAGGCGTCGGACCTGGCCCAGCCGGCTCAAGAGCTGAAACTGACCGTACACACGACCGCACCGTTCGGGCGTGAAGGGGGCGAGGGTATCGCCGCCAACCGCACCGTGGTTCAGGCTGCTTTCAGTCCTGAAGTGCTGGATGAAGGTGCCAACAGCACCGCCATTGAGCTGGACCCGGAAACCGTGGTGGTCCTGCGTGCCAAGGAGCATCGCAAGCCAGAGCAACTGCCGCTGGAGAGTGTTGCCAGCAGCATCCGCACGCAATTGGCCAAGGAGCACGCCAGTGCTGCCGCCAAGGCCAAGGCCGATGCCTTGATCGCCAGCCTGCGCGAAGGCAAGACTGCGCTGAAAGCTCCGGTGGAAGGTCAGAACTGGAAGGTTGCGCAAGCGGTGACCCGCGGCCAGGAAGGCATCGAGCCGATCGTCTTGCAGACGCTGTTCCGCATGACCAAGCCTGCAGCCAAGGATAAGCCGACCTTCGCCAGCGTGACCCTGTCGGACGGCAGCCTGGTCGTGCTGCAACTCAACGGTGTGAACGAAGCGGCTGCGCCGACTGACGAAGAGAAGGCCCAGTATCGTCGCTTCCTCGCGTCGCGCGTGGGTCAGCAGGATTTCGCGGCCTATCGCAAGCAGTTGGAAAACCAGGCTGACATCAAGCGGTTCTGATGCCTGACTGAAGCAACAAACGAAGACCCCGGCCAACTGCCGGGGTTTTTGTTTTCAGCGTAGGGCGGGAAACCCATGGCGCCGGGCGCTCATTGCCACCCACAGGCACGCCAGCAGTAGGCCGATGATGACCCAGGGAAAGGACAGCACTCCGGGCCCTTCCAGCAGTAGGCCGCCCACCAGCCCGC
The DNA here is from genome assembly GCF_001921865.1 of Pseudomonas chlororaphis. Lineage (GTDB taxonomy): Bacteria > Pseudomonadota > Gammaproteobacteria > Pseudomonadales > Pseudomonadaceae > Aquipseudomonas > Aquipseudomonas chlororaphis_D. Next base: position 63,837 of record NZ_MSCT01000017.1, on the reverse strand, counting down.
CGCCGGCGATGGCCAGGTTCCAGGCGGTCACCAACATCGACTGTGCGGCGTCGGCAGAGGAGCCGGAAGTTTTCGCCAGGGCTGTTTGCAGCAGTGTGCCGAGGCCGCCGTACGACAAGCCCCAGAGGACCATCGAGGCATAGACCGCGGTAGGCGCATCGGGACGGAACGCCAGCAGCAGTGCGCAGAGGCCGAACAGGGTACAGCTGACGAGCACCAACTGACGTAACCATCGATCGATCAGTAGGCCGACGATCCAGATGCTTAGCACTGCGGTCAATCCAAATACCAGCAACACCCGATCAATCTGCCCGGTGATGCCGGCCGGTGCCAGGAGCGGCGCTATATAGGTGTAGAGGATGTTGTGGCCCAGGACATAAGCGAGGGTCACGAACAGGACAGGCTTGACCCCGGGCAGGGCGAATACACTCAGTAGCGACAGGCGCTTTTCACTGCGCAGACCAGGAAAATCTGGCACTTGCCAGCGCACCCAGCCGAGTAGAATCAGGGTCAGCAGAGTCATCAAGGCAAAGCTTGCCCGCCAACCCACCAGCGCGCCGAGCAGCGTGCCCGCCGGGACTCCCAGGGACAGCGCCAGGGGGGCGCCGAGCATGGCGACGGCGATGGCTCGGCCTTGCAGGTGCGGTGCGACCATACGGCTGGCATATCCAGCCAGCAGGGCCCAGAGCAGCCCGGCAAATATCCCAGCAAAAAAGCGTGCAACCAGGATTAGGCTGTAGTCGGTGGAGAGGGCGGTGACGCTGTTGACCACGGCAAAACCGCCTATGGCGATCATCAGCAAGGGACGGCGGCGCCAGCCTTGTGTGAGGATCACCAGGGGAATCGCCGCCAGCAACGAACCAATGGCGTACAGCGTCACCAACTGGCCGACCAGCGCGGGTGACACCTCCAGGTCCTGGCTCATCTGTGGCAGCAGGCCCGCGGGCATGGCTTCGGTAAGGATGGTAATGAATCCAGCGGTTGCCAGCGCCAGCAGGCCACCCAATGGAAGTCGGTTGCAGCGCCTGGACTCGATGTCCAGCAGGTCGACAGTGGCAAGAGGTTCGGTCATGGTTTCCGGCTCGCTACAGGTTTCAGGACGTAAGGAGGCCGAGGTTAGGACGCTATGGTTAAGAGAAAAATAGGCTAAGGTTCCGAACTTATCGGATACCTATGTCCGCAATGCTGAGGTCGCGATGGATTGGTTGAGTAATATCTCTGTCTTCCTGCATGTGGCGAAAACCCGCAGTTTTACCGAGGCGGGGCGGTTGCTGGGGGTATCGTCTTCGGCCGTCGGCAAGAGTATCGCGCGGCTTGAGGAGCGCCTGGAGACCCAGTTGTTCCATCGCAGTACTCGCAGCATCACCCTGACCGCCGAAGGCGCGAGTTTTCTCGAGCGTTGCCGCAGGATTGTTGCCGAAGTCGAGGCGGCCGAGTTCGATCTGTGCAAGTCTTCCAATGCTCCGCGGGGCAAGTTACGGGTCAGCCTGCCGCAGATTCATGGTTTGGTGATGCCGGTGTTGGTGGAGTTCATGCAGCGGTATCCGGAGATTGAGCTGGATATCGAGCTGACGGACCGCATGGTGGACGTGGTGGAGGAGGGGTTCGATGCCGTGATACGTACCGGTAGCCCGGGTGATTCACGGCTGGTGGCCCGGCCCTTGGGGCAGTTCCGCGTGGTGCTGGTGGCTACGCCTGAGTACTTTCGAGAGCATGGCGTTCCACAGGTGCCCGCAGACCTGGCTAGCCACGGGTGCTTGCGGCACATATTCCACAGCACGGGCAAAGTCGAACACTGGCCGTTACGACGAACGGCCGATACCCCCGAACCGCTGTTACCGACACGTTTTGTCAGTACCTCCATTGAAGCGGTGGACCACGCGGTACGGAGTGGCCTGGGGATCGCCTGCCTGCCCGATTTCATGGTGCACGAAGCTGTCGCGCGAAGAGAGTTGCAGCAAGTGCTCGATGAGCATCTTGAATACAGCGGCACCTTCTGGCTGCTCTGGCCTGCGAGCCGGCACACCGCCGCCAAGCTGCGGGTGTTCATCGACCACCTGTGCGCGCGACTTTTTCCGCTGAACCGTGGTCAGTAAACATGTATTAATTTTAAGACACTAATCCGCGCGCTCTGTGACCCCGAACTGTTGCACAATACGCCCCGGACCGTTTTCCTCAGGATTTTCGATGTATAGACCATTTCACCTGCGCGCCGCCGGGTTGATGCTGTTGGTGGCGGCCGTGGCCGGTTGCTCGTCGCAGAAAACCGCCATTTACGAGCATGAGAACTTCGACGACTCCGGCACCTTCTCGCGCAATTACCCGGTGAGCGACAAGGCCTCCTGCGAGGCGGCCCGGCGTGCCCTGCTCAGCCAGGGCTACATCATCACCAGCAGCGATCCGAAGCTGGTCAGCGGTCACAAGAGCTTCCAGCAGACGGGCGAAACCCACATGGAGATCAGCTTCAGCGTGGTGTGCGCCCAGGATGGCAGCACCGACCACCGCTCCACGGTGTTCGCCAACGCCCTGCAGGACCGTTACGCCCTGAAGAAGGTCAACAACTCGGCGAGCCTGGGGGTCGGCGTGTTGGGCTCGGTGTCGATGCCGATCGGCTCGACCGACGACTCGATGGTCAAGGTCGCCAGCGAGACCGTTTCCTCGGCGAAGTTCTACGAACGTTATTTCGCCCTGGTGGAACTGTTTCTGCCTCCAGAGGCGAAAAAGGCGGCGCATATCGCCGAGAAACCCAAGACCGACCTGGGGATGCCCGAGCCCAAGCCTGCAGAACCTGCCGCAGCGCCAGCTCCGGAACCTGTGACACCGCCACCGGCCCCGGTCGTCCCGGCCGTCGTGCCCGCACCTGCGGCTCCTGTCGTTGCGCCCGAGCCGAACCTCTCGCAGCCGTTGGCGGCGCCGGTGGAAGCAGCCCCCATTGCGCCGAGTTCCACCGTTGAACCGGCCCCGGCCAGCGAAATCGTCACCCCGCCTCCGGCCAGCACCTTGCCGGCGCCGACAGAGCCGATCCCGGCGCTACCGCAGTAAGCATTTGCGGCGCGGAATCGACATTGGGCAATGTCGATTCCGCTCCGCTGTCTCTCCTTGGAGCACGCTTTGCCGGACACCCGGTAAATCCGTGGCGAGCTGCTACGTTCCCTTTGAGAAACCAACGATTCTCGCGCAGTATTTTTTCTGTCATACCGGCACTTTATGCTGGTGGCGAAGGTCAGTAAGAAGGTGATTCAACCCCAACACAAGGAGTCCGCCATGGACGATTACCAAGAAGAACTGCTGGAGTTCCAGGCTTTTGAGCTGGACCCGCTGGACCCCGCAGAAGACGCCACCGAGCTGTAACGCCGGTGGCGTTTTTTTTCAGGCGGACTGCCGGTGGCTGCGACGGAACTCTCCCGGCGTCTGGCCGCTCCAGCGCTTGAAGGCCCGCTGAAACGCCTCGGCCGAGGCAAACCCCAACAGATAGGCAATTTCCCCGAAGGCCAGTTCGGTATCGCGAATGTAGGTCATCGCCAGATCGCGGCGAGTGTCGTTGAGAATGGCGCGAAACTGCGTCCCTTCCTCGGCGAGCTTGCGGCGCAGGGTCCAGGTCGGCAGCTTCAGGCGCGCCGCCACTTCTTCCAGGCCAGGCTCCCGGCCACCATTGAGCAAGGGTCCCAGTAGCGCAATGATGCGTTCGCGCAGGCTGCGGGTCCGGGTCAATTGCTCCAGTTCCCGTTCACACAACTTCAATAGCAGGCGCCAGGTACTGGGGCAGTGCTCGGGGTTGCGTTGGGCCAGGCTGGCCTGGCTCAGGCGCAGCTGATTGTGCTCGGCACCGAACAGGATCGGGCAATCACCCAGGGCGTCGTAACGTTCGCGGTAATCGGTCTGGGCGAACTCGATCTCGATGCGTTCGGCCTTGAGCGGCGAGCCGAGGCTGCCCAACTGCCGGAGCCAGCCAGACAGGATCGAGTCCACCACAAAGCGGTTGTAGGCGTTGTAGGGACTGATGGAATAGAAGCGCAGCCAAGCGCCATCGGCGTCTTCGTGGAAGCTCGACTGGCCGCGATAGTTCGAGCCGTACAGCGCGTCGAAGCGGGTCAGGCAGCGTGCGGCCTCGCGTACGGTCGGGGCCTGGGCCGCGGTGATGCCCGCCAGGCCTGCCTGGCTCAGGCGGCTGAGCTGGCCCATGCGCAAGCCCAGGGCCGGGTCGCCTGTCAGCTGGATCGCCGCGTGGCCCAGGCGCATGTAGCGCGGGATCGACAGCCGCGCGCCGGCCTCGGCGAGGCGGGCGGCATCCAGTCCGTATTGTTCCAGCAAGGGCTGTGGGTCGATGCCGTGACTGCGCACGGCATCGGCCAGGCTATGGACGAAACCCACCGACAAGTCACCGAGGCGCATCGGTTGCGGCTTCATGGGCTTACAACCAGAGGTTCAGCAAGCGTGCGCCACGGGCGTCGCCGTCGGCGAAATTCTCGCCACGGCTGTTGATGAAGCTTTGTCCGGCGCTGCCCTGATCCCAGAACTGGCCGCGCAGGAACACACTGATGCCGCCACTGGCCTGGCTGCTGGGGGCCCGGCTGGTCAGGGTCAGGCGGCGCCAGGCTTCGCCTTCGCTGACTTCTTCGGGTTTGAGGCTGATCTCGCTCGGGGTCGCGAGGTTCTTGTAGCCGCGCCATGGCCGGTCCCAGGCGCCGCGGCCCATGACGAAGGCCGGCACCGCCACCAATTGGGCGCCCTGGGCGTCGAGCTTGCGGTAGTTGTCCGGATACCAGCTGTCGCTGCCGATCAGCACGCCCAGGCGGCCGGCGGGGGTATCGACGACCTGGACCGCCTGGTCGGCGCTGGCCTGGATGAAGCCGCGTTCGTCGAAGGTCGGGTACAGCTGGCGTTGCGGCTGGCCGAGCGGCAGGCCGTCGCGGCCGAAGACCAGGCTGGTGTTGTACAGCGCGCCCTTGCCGATCCGCAGGCGTTCGCCTTCGATCATCGGCTCGGGCAGGACGATGGAGCCCGCCACCAGGGTGATGCGAAACTCCCTGGCCAGGCCGCCGAACAACTGTTGGTACTGTTCGGCCATGCTCCGGGCTTTCATCCGCAGGTGGGCATCGTCCAGGCGACTGTCGCCCCGGGCACTGATCAGGGCGCGCAGGAACGGCAGGGGGTTGCTCACCGCCAGCCAGTTCATCGCTTCCTTGAGGCTGGCCGCCTGGTACAGCTCGTTCTTCTCGCCGCTGACCATCAGCCAGGTGCCGATGTGTTCCGGCAGCACCACCACGGTCTTGTCGCTCAGCAGTCCCTGGTCGCGGGCTTGTTGCAGGTAGGCCGCGAGCTTGCGGTGCAGGCGCTCGGGGCTCTGGTAATCGGTGGGGAACAGCTCGGGCTGGATGCCCAGCAGGTTGCCATGATCGGCTGGCGTGCCCTGGTCGACGGCAAGATTGATCCGCAGGTCGGACAGGTAGTGTCCGACGGGGCGTTCACGGGTCCAGAACCCGTAGCTGGTGATGGCGGCAATCAGTGCCAGGGAGACGATGAAGTACAGAAGTTTGCGCATGGGAGGACAGTCAACAGCCGTGTGCGGGATTCGCTGACTAGGGTAGGGCCCATGTCCTGGATTGCCAAGGGTGGGGTTGCGCATTTAGATCAATAACTTGTCAGTTACGGTCATTGAGTGAGCCCGGGCCTGATCTTAGTCTGGCGGTCATGACTGACGGGAGCCGCAGAGCTTCCGCATTTTTCCGTGATCGCTCGATGTGGAGTTACCGATGGCCGCCGCTCATTACCCGCACCTGTTGGCCCCGCTGGACCTGGGGTTTACCACCCTGCGCAACCGTACCCTGATGGGCTCGATGCACACCGGTCTTGAAGAAAAGCCCGGCGGTTTCGAGCGCATGGCGGCTTACTTCGCCGAGCGTGCCCGCGGTGGCGTGGGCCTGATGGTGACCGGCGGTATCGGCCCCAACGACGAGGGTGGCGTGTACTCCGGCGCCGCCAAGCTGACCACCGAGGAAGAGGCGCTCAAGCACCGCATCGTGACCCGCGCGGTGCATGAGGCTGGCGGCAAGATCTGCATGCAGATCCTCCATGCCGGGCGTTATGCCTATAGCCCGAAGCAGGTGGCGCCGAGCGCGATCCAGGCGCCGATCAACCCGTTCAAGCCCAAGGAGCTGGACGAGGAGGGCATCGAGAAGCAGATCCGCGATTTCGTCACCTGTTCGGCCCTGGCCCAACAGGCCGAGTACGACGGCGTCGAGATCATGGGGTCCGAAGGCTACTTCATTAACCAGTTCCTCGCCGCGCACACCAACCACCGCACCGACCGTTGGGGCGGCAGCTACGAAAACCGCATGCGCCTGCCGGTGGAAATCGTCCGCCGGGTGCGCGAGGCGGTCGGCCCGAACTTCATCATCATCTTCCGCCTGTCGATGCTCGACTTGGTGGAAGGCGGCAGCACCTGGGAAGAAATCGTGCAACTGGCCAAGGCCATCGAGCAGGCCGGCGCGACGATCATCAACACCGGTATCGGCTGGCACGAAGCGCGCATTCCGACCATTGCCACCAAGGTGCCGCGTGCGGCTTTCAGCAAGGTCACGGCCAAGCTGCGCGGTTCGGTTTCCATCCCGCTGATCACCACTAACCGTATCAATACCCCGGAAGTCGCCGAGCAGATCCTCGCCGAGGGCGACGCCGACATGGTGTCCATGGCGCGGCCGTTCCTCGCCGACCCGGAGTTCGTCAACAAGGCGGCCGCCGGGCGTGGCGACGAAATCAACACCTGCATCGGCTGCAACCAGGCCTGCCTGGACCACACCTTCGGCGGCAAGCTCACCAGCTGCCTGGTCAACCCGCGGGCCTGCCACGAAACCGAACTCAACTATGTGCCGGTGCAGCAGATCAAGAAGATCGCCGTGGTCGGCGCCGGCCCGGCCGGGTTGTCGGCGGCCACCGTGGCGGCCGAGCGCGGCCATCAGGTGACGCTGTTCGATTCGGCCAGCGAAATCGGCGGCCAGTTCAATGTCGCCAAGCGCGTGCCGGGCAAGGAAGAGTTCTATGAAACCCTGCGCTATTTCAAACGCAAGTTGCAGACCACCCACGTCGAACTGTGCCTGAACACCCGCGTGGATGTGGCGCAACTGGTGGCGGGCGGCTACGACGAGATCATCCTGGCCACCGGCATCGCGCCGCGCACGCCGGCGATTCCCGGGGTCGAGAACGCCAAGGTGCTGAGTTACCTGGATGTGTTGCTGCAACGCAAACCCGTGGGCAAGAACGTGGCGGTAATCGGCGCCGGCGGGATCGGCTTCGACGTCTCCGAATTCCTTGTTCACGAAGGCGTGGCCACCAGCCAGGACCGTGAGGCGTTCTGGAAGGAGTGGGGCATCGACACCCAGCTTGAAGCGCGCGGTGGCGTGGCGGGCGTCAAGGCGCAGCCCCATGCACCGGCGCGCCAGGTGTTCCTGCTGCAACGCAAGGCCTCCAAGGTCGGCGACGGCCTGGGCAAGACCACCGGCTGGATCCACCGCACCGGCTTGAAGAACAAGCGCGTGCAGATGCTCAACAGCGTGGAATACCTGAAGATCGACGACGCCGGCCTGCATATCCGCATCGGCGAGAGCGGCGAACCGCAGGTACTGCCGGTGGACAACATCGTGATCTGCGCCGGCCAGGACCCGCTGCGCGAGCTGCAGGACGGCCTGCTGGCCGCTGGGCAGAACGTGCACCTGATCGGCGGCGCCGACGTGGCCGCCGAGCTGGACGCCAAGCGCGCGATCAACCAGGGTTCGCGCCTGGCGGCTGAAATCTGACGGTCTGCTAACCGAGGCCACCGCGATTCGTTTATCGATCGCGGTGGCCTTGTTACGTCCGCTGCACGGCGAGCGCAGCGGCTATACGATGATACCGGGCGTCGTTGTAGCCGCTGGCGAAGCCTGTGTTCGGGGCCGCAGGACCCGCTGTCAGGGGCTCTGCGGTTTTGCTGATAGACTCCCGCCTCATTCCGCCCGAGCCCCCGATCCATGGCGTTTCCTCCTGCTTTCGACGGGTTGCTGCAAGCGCCCCTGCAACCCCTTGCCCTCGACTGGCTGGCCCGGGCCGGGGTCGAGGTGGCGATCCTGCGCCTGGACCGCGTCGACCCGCTGATTTCCGGCAATAAGTGGTTCAAGCTCGCCCCGCACCTGGAAGCGGCTCGCGCGGTCGGCGCGCAGGGCCTTATCAGCCTGGGCGGCGCTCACTCCAATCACTTGCATGCGCTGGCGGCGGCCGGCAAACGCTTCGGTTTCGCCACCGTGGGGCTGCTGCGCGGCCATCCGCAGGACACGCCCACCGTGCTCGACTTGCAGGCCTTCGGCATGCGCCTGCACTGGCTCGGTTATGCCGGCTACCGGGCGCGCCATCAACCGGGTTTCTGGCAGCCCTGGCAGGCGCAATACCCCGAGTTGCTCCCGGTGGCGGAGGGCGGCGGCGGGTTGCTGGGGGCCAGCGGCTGCGTACCGCTGGTGAGCCAGGTGCGCAGCCAGCTGAATACCCTGGGCTGGGACGACTATCACGGCTGGTGGCTGGCCGCCGGTACCGGGACCACCCTGGCCGGGTTGGTGCTGGGGGAGGCCGGCGCGCATCCGGTGTATGGCGCCCTGGCGGTGCCGGACGATCATGGCGTCGCCCAACAGGTGGAAGCGATTGTGCAAGAAGCCGGGCTGCCGGCGGCGCGCTATGAACTGTTCGACGGCAGCCGCGGCGGCTTCGCCAAGGTCGACCCGACGTTACTGGGGTTTATCGAAGAGAGCGAACGCAGCAGCGGCATCGCGCTGGAGCCGTTGTACACCGGCAAGGCCCTGCTGGCGCTCAAGCAGCAGGTCGAGGCCGGGTGTTTTGCCGTCGGCAGCCGCTTGATCTTCGTGCACACCGGCGGTTTGCAGGGCCGCCGGGGGTTTGCCACGCCGGCGCAACCTTAGCCGCGCTTGGGCAGCATGCGCAGCAGGGTGTTGTCGCGCATGAAGTAGTGGTGATAGAGCCCGGCCACCGCGTGCAGCCCGATCAGCCAGTAGCCGATGGTGCCCAGCAGCACGTGCCAGCCTTCGACCTGTTTGGCGAACGCTTTGTTTTCAGCCACCAGCAGCGGCAGGTCGATGCCGTAGAACATCACCTGATGGCCTTCGGCGCTGGTAATCAGCCAGCCGAGAATCGGCATGGCGAGCATGAACAGGTAAAGGGCCGTGTGCATTAGCCTGGACAGGAGCGCCTGCCAGTTCGGTGGAGTCGGCACGATCTTCGGCGCCACCCCCAGGCTGCGGGCGAACAGGCGCAACCAGACCAGCACGAACACCGTCAGGCCAAGCATGAAGTGCGCTTCCTTGATCAGCGTCCGGCCGCCGCTGCCCTTGGGAAAAATGCCGCGTAATTCGATACAGGCGTACACCGCGATCAACAACACCAGCATCAACCAATGCAATGCAATCGACACCGTGCTGTAACGGCTGTCGGAGTTCTTCCAGGGCATGGCGCCTTCCTCGTTATCAGGTCTGTAGCCTCCGCTCTTGAGCGACGGAGTGCTTTAACTGTAATCCTGTTTGCGAGGCTCTGCCTGGGGCAAATGCGCGGTTCGGGGCGGGCGACGATAAAAAAACGGCAGCACCGGATCGGGGCTGCCGTTTTTGTGGCAAAGGCCTGCCGATCAGCAGCCCTGCGGCGTCTCGCCGTTGGCCAGGCGCTTGTTGATGTCGGCGATCACCGGCGGCAAGTCGCCGATGGTGTCGATCAGGTAATGCGGGCGCGCGCCCTCGAACAGCCCGTGGATACGCTGGCGCTCGCGGGCCAGGGCGTCGCTGGCCAGGGCCCGATAGCCTTCATAGCTCAGGCCCAGGGCATTGCCGGAGCAGACCAGCGCCACGGTCCACATGCCGGCGCGGCGGCCTTCGAGAATGCCCGGCACGGTGTCGTCGATCTTCACGCAGGCGGCAACGTCGTCGATCCCCAGGGCGATCACGTTGGCCAGGGCCTGGGCCGGCCATGGGCGGCCGTTGGGCACCTCGTCGGTGGCCACCACATGGTCAGCGACGTAGCCGTTGCTCGCGGCCAGTTCCACCACCTTGTCCATGACCTGTTTCGGGTAGCCGGAGCAGGAACCGATCTTGAGGCCTTGCCGGCGCAACTGGGCGATGGTCTCCAGGGCGCCGGGAATCAACGCTGAATGTTCGGCGATCTTTTCGATTTGCAGCGGCATGAAGCGCTGGTAGATGGCGGTGACGTCGGCGTCGGTCGGGGTACGGCCGAACGCCTGGCGATAGCGCTCGGCGACTGGTGGCAGGTCGCACAGGGTACGGATGTGATCCCACTTGCCCATGCCCATCGGGCCGCGGGCTTCTTCGATGGAGACTTGCACGTCGAACTCGGCGAAGGCCTCGACGAAAATCTGGGTCGGCGCGAAGGAACCGAAATCGACCACGGTGCCGGCCCAGTCGAGGATGGCGGCTTGCAGCTGGTTGGGGGTGTTGTAGTTCATGTGTCGATGCCTATCTGTAGGAGCGAGGCTTGCCCGCGATGAACGGTGATGAGGTAACCCTGACGGAACGCAGCGCCTGCAATCGCGGGCAAGCCTCGCTCCTACAGGTCGTGTGTGGGAGTCAGATATCCAGTACTTGCATTTCCCGCAGCGCTTCGCCGATGGCCTTCACCGCCGCTCGCAGGCCGTCCTGGTCGACGTGGCCGATGCAGCCGACGCGGAACGTCTCGACCTGGGTCAGCTTGCCGGGATAGAGGATGAAACCCTTGGCCTTGACCCGCTCGTAGAAGTCCTTGAACTGGTAGCGCGGGTCTTTCGGGGCGTGGAAGGTGACGATGATCGGTGCCTGGATCGCTTCTGGCAGGAAACTGCGCAGGCCCAACTGCGCCATGCCGTCGAGCAGCGCCTGGCAGTTGGCGGCGTAGCGCCGGTGGCGCGTCGCAAGGCCGCCTTCCTCGTGGTATTGCAGCAGGGCCTCATGCAGCGCCGCGACTACATGGGTCGGCGGGGTGAAGCGCCATTGTCCGGTCTTGAGCAGGTAGGCGTGCTGGTCGTGCAGGTCCATGGCCAGGGAGTGCGAGTTGCCGGTGGCCGCGGCCAGGGCTTCCTTGCGGGCGAAGACGAAACCCATGCCGGGCACGCCTTCCAGGCATTTGCCGGAGGCGGCGATCAGCGCATCGAACGGTACTTGTCGAGCGTCGATCGGTAACGCGCCGAAGGAACTCATGGCGTCGACGATCAGGCGCTTGCCATGGGCGGCAACTACCTGGGCGATCTCCGCCAGCGGGTTGAGGATGCCGGTGCTGGTTTCGCAGTGGATCAGCGCCACGTGGGTGAGGGCGGCGTCGGCGCGCAGCAGGCGGTCGACGTCGGCCGCGGTGGTGGGCTGGTCTTCGGCGGTTTCGAAGGGGCTGAAGTCGCGCCCCAGGACCTCGCAGATTGTCGCCAGGCGCTTGCCGTAGGCGCCGTTGATCAGTACCAGGACTTTGCCGTCGCGGGGCACCAAGGTACCGATGGCGGCTTCCACGGCGAAGGTGCCGCTGCCTTGCAGGGGCACGCAGTGGTGGCTGGCGGCGCCGTCGACGATGGCCAGCAGGCGCTCGCAAAGGCTGGCGGTCAGCTGGTTGAAGCGCTCGTCCCAGGAGCCCCAGTCCACCAGCATCGCCTGGCGGGTGCGGGCCGAGGTGGTCAGGGGGCCGGGCGTGAGCAGGAGGGGCGCGGCAGTACTCATTCGGGGTCCTCGCAGAAGCGTGATGGCAAGCGCCATGGGCTGAAAACTACGGGGCCTAAATTGCAGTTTGGCGCGTTATCAATCAAATTGTTTGTTGTTATGCCAGTCATAAGTGAGACCGATAGATATGAACCTGTTCCAACTCCGTGCATTCGACGCCGTGGCCCGCGAAGGCAGCTTCACCCGCGCCGCCGCGCGGCTGTTCATCAGCCAGCCGGCGGTCACCGGGCATATCAAGGCGCTGGAGGAGCATTACCAGATCACCCTGTTGCGGCGCACCGCGCGACGTGTGGAACTGACGGAGGAGGGCACCCGGCTGGCGGCGATCACCCGCGCCATGTTCGGCCTGGCTGAAGAGGCCCAGGCCATGCTCGAGGCCAACCGGCAATTGCTTACCGGGCGCCTGGAAGTGGCGGCGGACGGCCCGCATATGGTCATGCCGATGCTCGCCAGCCTGCGCGCGCGGTACCCGGGCGTTACCGTCAACCTGCGCCTGGGCAACGCCCAGGAAACCCTGGCGGCGCTGCTTTCGGAGCATGCCGACGTGGCGGTGCTGACTGAGGTCGAGCCGCGCAAGGGCCTGTACCTGCAAAGCCTCGGCGAATCGCGGATCTGCGCCCTGGTGCCGCAGGACCATCCGTGGCTGGCCGAGCCCGACGGCATCGGGCTGGAGCGCCTGGACCAAGTGATCATGGTCTTGCGCGAACCCGGTTCGATTACCCGTCGCACCTTCGACCAGGCCTGTGCCCAGGCTGGGGTCAATCCCAAGGTGCTGCTGGAGCTGGACAGTCGCGAAGCGGTGACCGAAGCGGTGGCGGCGCATCTGGGGGTGGGCGTGGTGTCGTCGCTGGAGCTCAGCCCGGACCCGCGGGTGCGGGCGGTGCCGATCATCGGCGAGGGGCTGCTGAACCGGCACATGCTCGGCTGCCTGGAGCGGCGCCGCGAGCTGCGGCTGATCCAGGCGTTCCTCGGGTTGGCGCCGGGTGGGTGAGCGGTTTTCGTGGCGTCTGGGCGGACGCCATCCCGAGCGAGCTTTCTCTTACAGGGGGGCGGCGTATTGCTGTAGGAGCGAGCTTGCTCGCGATGAGGTCATCATGGCTAAAGCAGCGGCAGGTGGTCGCGGATCTGAGTTTTTGGTCGATTGGTGCCTTCAGGCCGTATAAACTTGCCCATCGCGTCGGCCACATCCAACTCGACGCCACCGATCAAAGAGAGTGAGTAATGGGCGCACAGTGGAAGGTTAAACACAAAGAAGCAGCAGCCAACGCCAAGGGCAAGATCTTCGGCAAGCTGGTCAAGGAAATCACCATTGCGGCCCGCAACGGCGCGGACGTCGCCACCAACGCGCACCTGCGCCTGGTGGTGGAGCAGGCGAAAAAGGCCTCGATGCCCCGCGAGACCCTGGAACGCGCGATCAAGAAAGGTTCGGGCCAGCTCGGCGAGACCGTGCAGTACCACCGCGTGACCTACGAAGGTTTCGCCCCGCACCAGGTGCCGCTGATCGTCGAATGCGTGACCGACAACATCAACCGCACCGTTGCGGAAATCCGCGTGGCCTTCCGCAAGGGCCAGCTGGGCGCGTCGGGTTCGGTGTCCTGGGACTTCAACCATGTCGGCATGATCGAAGCCTCGCCGGACAGTCCGGACGCCGATCCGGAACTGGCGGCCATTGAAGCCGGGGCCCAGGATTTCGAGCCGGGCGAAGAGGGCGCGACCCTGTTCCTGACCGAACCCGCGGACCTCGACGCCGTGCAGAAAGCCCTGCCGGAACAAGGTTTCACCGTGCTTTCGGCCAAGCTTGGCTACCAGCCGAAGAACCCGGTCAGCGGCCTGTCCGACGAGCAGATGGCGGAAGTCGAGGCGTTCCTCGAAGGCCTGGACAACCATGACGACGTGCAGGACATGTTCGTGGGTCTGGCGGGTTAACCCTGGCCCTATGAGTCGCGTTGTCTGAGCGATTTTTTCGCGAGCAAGCTCGCTCCTGCAAGGAGCGGGCTTCAAATCCCCCGCAATACCTCTAGCACCTCGGCAAACCCAGGCCGTGCCAGCACCTGCGGCTGACAGCAGTCGCTGACCAGCACCGCCAGGCGTTCGCGCCGCTCCGGGCCCAGGCCCGAATCGATACGTTCCAGCAATTCCTCCAGCAGAATGCCGAAGGCCCGCACTTCGATGCGTTGCAGCGCTCGCGTTTCCTCGGTGTCGGCCAGGGCGTGGAACGACGCCGCGCCAAAATCCCCCAGCAGGCAGTCGCCCTGGGCGTTCCACAGGATATTGTGGCCGTACAGGTCGCCGTGGGTGATGCCCTGATGGTGCAGGTGGGCGCCCACCGAAGCAATGCCGCGGGCCATGCGCAAGGCCGCGTCGGCGCTGAAACGAGTGGTTGCGTCGTAGATGTCCCGGGTGCAGGAGGCCAGGCTCGGCAGGGCCGCGAGGTTGCGGTAGCTCGGGTCGATCAGTTGCATCACCAGGCCGTTCTGCCCTTGCGGGTGACCGCCGATCCGCCCTTCTACGCGGATCAGGTTGGGGTGGCGGCCGGCGCTGATGCAGGCGTTCATTTCATGCAGCGGCGAGCCGTCGCTGGTCATCTCGCCCTTGTACAGCTTGACGGCCACCGCCACAGGCGGTTGCCCGGGGCGCTGCCAGCCGGCCTGGTGGATCACCCCGGAAGCGCCTTCGCCCAGGCGTTGCTGCAATTCCAGCTCGGCCCAGGGAATGGTCGCCACCGACTCCAGCGCTACGGCGTCGGCTTCGGACTCCAGCGGGTTGCCGGCATAGGCCAGCCAGGTCAGGCGCGGCAGGCGCAGCAGGAAGGCCGGCAGCTCGCCGAGGCGGTTGGCGGCGAGACGGATCAGTTCCAGCTGGTGGCATTGGCCAAGGCTGTCGGGCAGGCGGGTCAGGCGGTTGCCGGAGAGCATCAGTTTTTGCAGGTGCGGGCGCTGGCCCAGCTCGTCCGGCAGCTCCTCGATGCAGTTGTCGGTCAGGATCAGCCAGCGCAGCAGGGGCGGCAGGGCGGCGGCGGGTACGTGCTCGATCCGGTTGGCCTTGAAGCCGACCATGCTCAGTTGCGCGCACTGGCCGACGCAGGCGGGCATGTGCGTGAAGCGGTTGTCGGAGCAGAACAACACGCGCAGGCGGGTCAGGCGGTGCAGGTCGTCCGGCAGGCTGCTCAGGGCGTTGCCGCTGAGGTTGAGGATTTCCAGCGAGTCGGCCAGGTCGAAGATTTCCCGGGGGAACTCGGTCAGCCCGCAAGACAGGTCCAGACGCTTGAGCCCGGCCAATTGGCCGGCGCGCAGTTGGGCAAGGGTATCCATTGACAGATTCGGCACTCAGGCAGGGGGAAAGGGCGCGCGGCCCTGGAAATGGGCGCCATGATAGCGGCATGGTGCGACGTGTGGCGACCGCTGTCAGGAGCGCGGCGCAGGCGCGGCGATTTCCTGCAACTGGCCCAGACGGCTGCGGGTCCGCGCCAGGTCGATGGCGTTGCCGCCCAGGCTCTCGCGCAGGGAGCGCTCGCCGATCAGGGTCAGGTGTTTGTCCTGGTCGTACAGCACATCGATCAGGTTGATGAAGCGCTGCTGGACGGCGATCGGGCAATCGCCCAGCAGCGGCAGCCCGTCGATGATCCAGTGGTCGAAGCGCCGGCTCAGTTCCAGATAGTCCATGACCGCGGTGGGTTGCTCGCACAGGTCGTTGAAGGCAAACCCCACGCAGCGTTCCTCGCACAGCCGCGTCTGCAACTGGCGCGCGCCGACCATCAGCGGCGAGGTCGGGCCGTCGCGCCGCGGCAGATGCAGGTCCAGGCGCTGCCGATCGCTGCCGGGCCACAAGTAACGGCCCTGGGTAAACACTTGCTGCGAATGGCTGCGCGGCTGGCTGCGGTAATCGTGGGGGCCGCCGACTTCCATCACCTGCATGCGGCTGTCGATCAGGTCGATCACCGGCTTGAAGCGCGCGTGATACAGCGGGTTGGGCAAAAGGCCCCGGGGCGCGTAGTTGGAGGTCACCAGCAGCAGGATGCCGCGCTGGAACAGCGCCTTGAACAACCGGGTGATCAACATCGCGTCGCCGATGTCGTGGACGTGGAACTCGTCGAAGCACAAGACACGGCAATCCTTGAGCAGTTCGTCGAGGGTGCTTTGCAGGGCGTCGGGCTGCTCGCGGTGGCGGAACATGCCCTGATGCAGCTGGGCGAAGAAGTCGTGAAAGTGCAAACGCTGCTTTTCGGCCAGGGGAATGGCGCGGAAGAAACCGTCCAGCAGCCAGCTTTTACCGCGTCCCACCGCGCCATAGAGGTACAGGCCGCGGGCCGCCTGCGGCCTGGCGTTCGCCTGGAGCAAGGCATTGGCCTGCTGGGCCATGTAGTCGATGACCCGTTGCTGGCTGTGGCTCAGGGTATAACCCTGGTCGTGGGCCTTGTGCCGGAAATACTCGTGGATGACCCGCCCGTGGCCGGTACTGGCGGCGGGCCGGGTGAAGGCCGCACCGAACCAGGCGCGCAGTCGTGGCCAGCGCGATGGGCGTAGCGAGCGGTTTGGCGGTAACGCGGCCAATGGTTTCACCCCGACGGTTCCAGACCAGTTCCCCCTGGAACCGGCGCGGTAATCTAACCAATCCCGGGCCACGCAGCCAGCGTCGTCTGACCGCCGATCGGTTCTACAAAAAACTCTGGTTGGTATAGCTTTTTACCCGCACCAGTGGGTTCGACAAGGGGGCATCGAGCGCTCGACAGGTGTTTTCAGGGCAGCAACTTCCCTGCGCTGCTGGCGATTTCCCTGCTGCTGGCTAACCTGAGCTGTACATAACGTTCCTCAAAAGGACTGAGGCATTGAATGGCAAGCTGGTTTTCGCCGTCATGGGCATCGCGCTCAACGCGACGGCATGGGCCGCGGAGCTCCAGGTGGAGGTCCGGGTCAACGTGCAGCGCGGCTGTCAGCTGGTGGGGCAACAGCGCGATGCCGGGATCGCGCAACTGGGCGTGCTGGATTTTGGCAGCGGCCCGCGCCTGGACAACCCCGCCGGCCCGCTCGGCGCGGCGTTGCTCGATACCCGCTTGCCCAGGCTCGAATGCAACCCGGACACCCCCTATCAATTGCGTGTCGACGGCGGGCAACACGGCGGCGTCGGCGAAGTGCGCTACCTGGCCGGCAGTACCGAACACAGCCAACCCATTCCGTATCGCCTGTACCAGGACGCGGCCCGGCGCATTCCGCTGCCGGTGGATGTGCCGGTGAGCGGCCGGGTGCCGGACTCGGGTTCCGTGGACCTGCCCTTGTATGGACGGATCGAGCCGTTGGCCGAGATCCCGCGGGTCAGCCGCTATACCGATTTGCTGAAGGTGACGGTCACCTGGTAGTGGCCGCGCGGGAACTGCCCGGTGGACCGGGGCAGTGCAGGGAGGTCGCTTGCGTGAAGCGGCCAGAGTGACAGTCCTGAAGGATCTGGGATAAGTGCAATGACAATCACAAGCTGGGCGCTGACTGCCCTGGGTTCCTTGCTTCTGCTGGCCGACGACGCGCAAGCGGCGATCAGTGGGCAGATCCACGCGCGGCTGACCATCATCGCCGGCTGCGAAGTGACCAATGGCTCGCCCGAGAGCCCGGCCAGCCATTTCGGCCAGTTGGATTTCGGCCAGCAGGGCCCGACCTGGACCACCCCCCTGAATGCCAATGTCAGCGGCGCCGGCAACGGCCGCCTGGAAGTCGCCTGCAACCCGTCGGTGACCGGTTTTACCGTGAGTATCGACGGCGGCGTCCATGGCGACGGCAGCACCCGGCGCCTGAGCAACGGTCGCCAGACCATTCCCTATCGGCTGTTCCTCGATGCATCCGGCAGCGACAGCTACCGCATCGGTCAGCAACACAATTTCGCCGTTACCAGCGGGGCACAAATACCCATCCCGGTATTTGGTTCGGTGGTCGCGAATACCAGCGCGCTGCCGGCGGGGGTCTACACCGACACCCTGACGGTCACGCTGGATTGGTAAACCCACAGAGGATGAATGTCATGCACCTGCTTGTATCCCGGATGGCCATGTCACTGCTTGGCCTGGCGCTGTTTTCCACGGCCCAGGCCGCCACGACGGTCACTGGCCAGATCACTTCCAGCCTGATTCTCACCAGCAGTTGCCAGGTCAACGGCGTGGGCGGCAGCAGCGGCCTGAACTTCGGCGCCCTGAACTTCGGTACCACCGACAGCCTGTTCACCCAGGCCTCGGCCCAGGTGCTCGGCGGTGGCGGCGGGGCCTTGTCGATCCTCTGTTCCAGCGGCACCAGCCCGACGGTGAAAGTCCGCGCGGGCGCCCATGACGGCCAGTCCGCCGGCGGCACCCGGGCCCTGGCCGACGGCAGCGGCAACTTCGTGCCGTACGACCTGTACACCGATTCCGGCCACTCGCAGATCCTGGCCATCGACGGGGTCATCAACCTGTCGGCCAGCACCGGCGTGGCGCAGACCGTGAACATCTACGGCAAGGCGGTGGGCAAGGCCGGGCTGCCGGCGGGGACCTACACCGACACCGTCGCCGTCGAACTGACGTTCTGAAGCCGTGGCCCGTCATGCCTGCGCGGTGCTGGCGCTGTTCTGCGCCGCCAGCCTGCCGCTGCCCCTGGCGGCGGTGACCAGCCAGAGCTTCCAGGTCAGCGCCACGGTGGTGGCCGGGTGCCTGGTGGTGGGCGGGACGAGCAATTACGGCAGCCTGAATTTCGGCAGCCGGTCGGCGTTGTCCACCAGCACGGTACAGGTCGCGCTGGCGGGCAGCGTGCAGTTGCAGTGCACGCCGGGGGTGACCCTGAACATGAGCGTCGACGGTGGCCAGTACAACAGCAGCGGGCGGCACATGCAGCTCAATGGCGGCAGTGCGCGGGTGGCTTATCAGCTGTTTCGCGACGCCGGGTTCAGCCAGAGCCTGGGCATCAGCCAGAGCGTGGCGGTGGCCTACAGCGATGCGAACAACATCAGCCTGCCGATTTACGGTCAGGTGCAGTTACCGGGCAACCAGCCTGGGGGGACGTACAGCGATGTGCTGCAGGTGCAGCTGTCGTGGTGAGGGGGCAGGACCATAAGGAGCAGCAGTATGCATTCGACTTCCCGGCGGTTGTGGGCCGTTCGTTGGGCAGGGGTGGCCGTGGCGTTGTTGGGGGCGGCCCAGGCGGGGGCGGCCAGTTCGGTGCTGATCTGGCCGATCGACCCGGTACTGGAGGCCGACCAGCAGGCCAGTGCCTTGTGGCTGGAGAACCGCGGCACGGAAACCGCGAACCTGCAGATCAGGGTCTTTGCCTGGAGCCAGAACGGCTTCGAGGACCAGTACCAGAACCAGCGCGACGTGATCGGCAGCCCGCCGGTGGCGAAGGTCGCGCCCGGGCAGAAGCAACTGGTACGCCTGACCCGCACTCGGGAAATACCCCCGGGGCAGGAGCTGGCGTATCGGATCATCATCGACGAAATCCCTTCGGCCCAGCCGCCGAGCGCCGAAAGCGACGGCAAGACGGCGGCGGCCATCCGTTTCCAGATGCGCTATTCGGTGCCGTTGTTCGCTTACGGTGCCGGGCTCTGGAGCAAGGAAGACAGCACCCGCCAGCGCGACCCGAAAAGCGCCGGCGTGCCTGAGTTGAGCTGGCGCAAAGTGGCCGTGGACGGACGCAATTATGTGGAAGTGCGCAACCAGGGCGCGGTGCATGCGCGCCTGACCGACGTGGCGTTCAAGCAGGCGGGACAGACCCGGCCGCTGGTGGAGGGGCTGCTGGGCTACGTGCTGCCGGGGGCGATCATGCGCTGGCCGCTGCCCGCTGCGCCCACCGCGGATGCGGCGTTGCAGGTACGAATCAACGGTGCGCCGCAGGTGCAGAGCGTTGCGCCGGCCCGCTGAGGTGGCCTGTCAGCGCAGACAGGCAAGAAGGTGGCGAAACGGCCCGTTGATCCACGGTTCGGGCTGAGCACTACCGGGAGCAACCGCAGGTCATGGAAGAAAGGTGTCCACGATGGACGTAAAGCCGCAATGAGTCTTGGCGCGGCTCGTCGTTCCCGGCGTACCAGGTGGATGGCGAGCGGGCTGTGTTGCTGGATGTTCGCCTCCGGCAGCCCGGCGGGGGAACTGCCGCCGCCCCCCAGCGGCATGGAGGCGATCAGCGATGCGCAGCTGTTCCTGGAACTGGTGGTCAACCAGATGAATACCGGGCGGGTGATTGCCGTCGAGCAGCGCGCCGGGCGCCTGTTCGTACCGGCCCAGACCTTGCGGGAAAGCGGCATGACGCTGCCCGCCGGGCTCGACGCCCAGGTCGCCCTCGACAGCTTGCCGGGCTTGCACAGCGATTACGACAGCCAGTCCCAGCGCTTGCTGCTGAAGGTGCCGCCGGACTGGCTGCCGGAGCAATCGATCGGCAGCCGCCAGGCCTATCCGCGAACGCCGGCGCTGAGCAGTTTCGGCGCCTTGCTCAATTACGATCTGTACCTCAACGACACCGACGATGCCGGCACTTACCTGGCGGCCTGGAACGAGGTACGGCTGTTCGACGGCTGGGGTACGTTGTCCAACACCGGGCAGTACCGGCGGACCTTTTCCGGCCTGGGCGGGGGCACGCTGAACAATGGCTACCGGCGCTATGACACCACCTGGCGCTATTCGGACGACGACCGCCTGCTGACCTACGAAGCCGGCGACCTGGTCAGCGGCGCCTTGCCCTGGAGCAACTCGGTGCGCCTGGGCGGCGTGCAACTGTCCCGCGACTTTGGCGTGCGCCCGGACCTGGTGACCTACCCCTTGCCGCAGTTCGCCGGGGAAGCGGCGGTGCCGTCGTCGGTGGACCTGTTCATCAACGGCTACAAGTCCAGCAGCGCCGACTTGCAACCGGGGCCGTACACCCTGACCAATATTCCCTTCATCAACGGCGCCGGCGAAGCGGTGGTGGTGACCACCGATGCCCTGGGGCGCCAGGTCTCCACCACCGTGCCGTTCTACGTCACCAGCAGCCTGTTGCAAAAGGGCCTGAGCGATTTCTCGGTGGCGGCCGGGACCCTGCGCCGCGACTACACGCTAAAGGATTTCAGCTACGGCCCTGGCGTCACCTCCGGCAGCCTGCGCTATGGCCTGAGCGACAACCTGACCCTGGAAGGCCATGCCGAAGCGGCGCAGTCCCTGAGCCTCGGCGGGGTCGGCGGCAACCTGCGCCTGGGCAACTTTGGGGTGCTCAACAGCGCCGTCAGCCAGAGCCGTTTCGAGGGGCGGGGCGGGCAGCAGCTGAGCCTCGGTTATCAGTACAGCAGCCAGCGCTACAGCCTGTCCTACCAGCGCATGCAGCGCCATGACGGCTATGCCGACCTGACGGTGGTGGACAGCCCCTACGCCAGCCTCAGCCAGCGTAGCGAGCAGCTGACCCTGAGCCTCAACCTCGACCGCTACGGCAGCCTGGGCGTCGGCTATTTCGATGTGCGCGCCGCCGACGACTCGCGCACCCGCCTGCTCAACCTGACGTGGAGCAAACCGTTGTGGCGTAGCAGCAGTTTTTATCTGTCGGCCAACCGCGAGATCGGCGACAGCAACTGGGCGGTCCAGGCCCAGCTGGTGGTGCCTTTCGACCTCCATGGCAGCCTGAGCGTCAGCAGCGAGCGCAGCAAGGACGGGCAGAGCCAGCAACGGGTCAACTACAGCCGGGCGGTGCCCAGCGAGGGCGGCGTGGGCTTCAACCTCGGTTACGCCCAGGGCGATGCGCCGACCTATCGTCAGGCCGACCTGACCTGGCGTTTGCAGTCGGTGCAGTTGCAGGCCGGGGTCTATGGTTCGAGCGAGGCCGAGACCCGCTGGGCCGACGCCAGCGGTTCGCTGGTGTGGATGGACCGCCAGGTGTTCGCCGCCAACCGTATCGACGATGCCTTCGTGGTGGTCAGCACCGACGGCTACCGGGATATCCCGGTGCGTTACGAAAACCAGTTGGTGGGCCGCACCGACAAGAACGGCCACTTGCTGGTGCCCTGGAGCAGCGCCTATTACCGCGGCAAATACGAGATCGACCCGCTGAACCTGCCGGCCAACGTGCAGAGCCCGCAGGTCGAGCAGCGGGTCGCGGTGCGGCGTGGCAGCGGCTACCTGGTGGAGTTTCCCCTGACCCGGATGGTCGCCGCCAGCGTGGTCCTGGTGGATGCCCGGCAGCAAGAGCTGCCCCTGGGCAGCCTGGTGACCCACGAGCAGAGCGGCGCCCAGGCCGTGGTCGGCTGGGATGGCCTGGTCTACCTGGAGAACCTGGCGCCGGACAACACGCTGCGGGTCAGCCTGGCCGACGGCAGCAGTTGCCAGGCGAGCTTCGCCCTGGCGCCGGAGCAGGAGCAGGTGCCGCTGATCGGGCCGCTGGTGTGTCAGTAAGGATTCATGGACGGAATCGGGAGTGGAACATGGAGACGTTGCGTCGTTATGGGGCCCTGGCGCTGTTGCTGGCGGCGCTGTGGTCGGGCCAGGCCCAGGCCCTGTGTTCGGTGGTCAGCACGTCGCCGGCGGGTTTCGGCACCCTCAGTTCGATCCTGGTGCGGACCACCTCGCAGCCGGCGTCCAGTACCAACGCCGGGCTGGCCTGCACCGGCTCGTTGCTGACCCTGCTGGCCACCAACGATCACTTCTACGCCACCATCACCTCTTCGCAGAGCGGCCTTTTGGGGCCGACCGGCGATGTCATCGGCTATACGATCTACGCCAACAACAGCACCAGCTACCCGATTACCCGCGGCGTGCAGTTCGACTTCGCGCGCAACTCCATCGCCGATGTGCTCGGGCTGCTGGGCAGCTCGACCGTGGCCAAGGCCATCCCGCTCTACTTGAGCAGCCTCACCGGCAGCAACGTGGCCGCTGGGGTCTACAGCGAAACCCTGAGCATCGCCTGGAGCTGGAACTACTGCTCAGGCATCGGGGCGCTGGGCATCTGCCTGGGGCGCGATATCGGCAGTGGCGTGGCCAGCCTGACCGTCAACCTGACGGTGGCCAACGACTGCGTGATCACCGCGCCCAATATCAGTTTTGGCAGCGCGCCGGTGATCAGCGCCTTCGCCACGCTCAGCGGGCAGACCATCAACCTTGCCTGCACCAAGGGCAGTGCCTACACCGTAGGCCTGGGCGACGGCCAGCAAGCGCTCAGCGTCGGCGGCCGGCGGCGGATGGTCTCGGGGGGCAATTACCTGGCCTACGACATTTTCAAAAGCGCCGGCACCACCCGTTGGGGCAGCGTGGGCGCGGCGCGGCGCGCCAGTTCCGACGCCGAGGTGAACCCGGGCAACGGCCTGGGCACCGGCAGCCAGGTGTTCAATTTCAACGCGAAGATCTACACCGACCAGGCCACGCCGCCGGCGGGGACCTATATCGACAATGTGGTGCTGGATGTGGGGTTTTAGGGGCGACGGGGAGGCGGCTGTCGCTCGGGTGTCGTGGTGAGGCGTAGATTGTGCGGCCGCTGCGCGACCGAGCGCAGGCTGCGCCAGCGGCTACAGGGAGCGGCGAAGGCCAACGGATCGATGGAGCCGCTCAGAACGTCCGGGTGTCTTGCAGCCATTGCGCCGCCGGCGAGTTCGTCGGGCTGACCATGGCGTAGTTGTAGCCGCTGTCGGACCAGTATTCGGCCCGCAGTTCGCCGTCGCTGCGGCTGCCGCGGGGCAGCAGGTAGTTTTTCGGGCCTGGCGGACGGATGTAGAAACTGATCCGCTGCCCATCCCGGTCCTCGTAGAGCACCATCGCCGCCGGCCCTTGCTCGGTGCTCAGCAGGCGTCCGCTGACTGCCTGGAAGCCGGCCTGGCGCAGGTCTGGCAGGCGTTCGGCCTGGCTGAAGTAACGGTCGAGCCAGGCTTGCATGGCGCTGTTGTCCCGGACCTGGAGGTCGGCCGGCAGCATGCCTTGCTGGGCGAACAGGCGGTAGGCCTGCAAGGCGTCGGTCATCGGTAGCAGGCTGCTGGCCAGGGTCACCTGCCGCGCCTGCCAACCGCCCAGGCCGCCGATGCCGAGGGCGAGTAACAGCAGCGCGGCGTTGGCCAGCTGGCGCCGCGACTGGCGCTTGAGGCGCTGGCGAATCAGCGCCGGGTCCAGCTCGGGGTTGGCCGGTTGTCGCAGGGCGCCGCCGAGGGCCGCGCGCAGCTGTTGCGCGTCCTGTTGCCAGGCCTGGACCTGGGCCGCGAGCTCGGGGTGGCTGCCCAGGTAGGTTTCCAGCAGGCGCCGGTCGCTCTCGCTGAGCTGATGATCGACGTAGGCGTGCAGGTCGCGTTCGTTGGGGGGCAGGCTGATCATTTGAGTATCCGCAAAGAAGGGCTGGTGATTTCGCCGTCGCTGAGCTGGCGCAGGGCCTGGCGCGCGCGCGACAGGCGGGACATCACGGTGCCGGTGGGCACCTCGAGGATGCTCGCGACTTCCTTGTAGCTCAGGCCCTCGACCGAGACCCAGAGCAGCAGCGCGCGCTGCTCGTCGGGCAAGCGGTCGAAGGCCTCCAGGGTCGATTGCGCGACGACGCTGCGCTCCACCGAGGGCTGGGCGTCGTCGCGCCCGGTAAAGAACTCCAGCATGCGGGCATAACGCCGCGAGCGGCGATGGGCGTCGAGAAACTGCCGGTAGAGAATCGCGAACAGCCAGGCGCGCAGGTCGCCCTCGGGGCGTTTCTCGTTCCAGCTCGACAGCGCCCGTTCCAGGCTGGCCTGCACCAGGTCGTCGGCGCTGCTGGGCTGGCGGCTCAGGGACAGGGCGAAGCGCCGCAAGCGGGGGATGATTTCACGCAGCTGTTCATCGATATCGTTCATGGGGTCCTGCGGGGCATCGGCCAGTCACGGGGTTTGGGCAGCGCGCTTGCAATTGTTCGCCTGCCACAGCCAGACGCCCGGCAGCGCAGGTTATTCCCGCGCCCGGAAAATAAATACCGGGGTTTGGGAATAAAGCCTGGCGGGGCTCGTCTGACAGGTCCTTTCCACCTGCGGCCCACGGCCCTGGAGTTATTCATGGTAGATCGTCCTTCACCGCCCGCGGGGGGGCCCTTGAGCGCCGCCAGCCTGTGCCTGCGCCTGGCCGGGATCGGCCTGGTCGTCGCGGCGCTGGCCGGGGCCCTGGCCTATGTACATGGCACTTTCGATCCGCAGCGGCTGACCCCCAAGGCCCTGGTGGACGTGCTGGAGAAAAACAACGGCGTGCATCCGGGCTACCGCCGCAACCACGCCAAGGGCGTCTGCGTGGCCGGTTATTTCGAGAGCAGCGGCGAGGCCCGTTCCTATTCCAGCGCCCAAGTGTTCAACGAGGCGCGCACCCCGGTGGTCGGGCGCTTCGCCTTGCCGGCGGGCAACCCGTATGCGCCCGATGCCAGCGTACCGATCCGCAGCCTGGCACTGCGTTTCACCCAGGCCAACGGCCAGCAGTGGCGTACCGGGATGAACAGCATGCCGGTGTTTCCGGTAGGCACCCCCGAGGCGTTCTATCAGTTGCAGCAGGCCAGCTCGCCGGACCCGGCGACCGGCAAGCCGAACCCGGCCAGCGTGCCGGCGTTTTTCGCTGCTCACCCCGAAGCCATGCCGTTCCTGCAATGGATCAAGGGCGCCAAGCCGTCGGCCAGCTATGCCAGCGAAACCTACAACGGCATCAACGCCTTTTACCTGGTGAGCGCCAGCGGACAACGCCAGGCGGTGCGCTGGGGCGTGGTGCCGTTGACCCAGGATGCCCCCGGCGCGGTGGCCCCGCCAGGCAGCGATTTTCTTGAAAAAGACCTGGTGCAGCGTCTGGCCGCGGGGCCGCTGCGCTGGCGTTTGAACCTCACCCTGGCTGACCCGGGCGATCCGACCGACGACGCCAGCAAGGCCTGGCCGAGCGAGCGCAAGGTCGTCAATGCCGGAACCCTGGTGCTGGAGCGCAGCCAACCGCAGAACGACGGCGATTGCCGCGACATCAACTACGACCCGCTGGTGTTGCCGAGCGGCATTGCCGCGTCCGACGACCCGCTGCTGGCGGCCCGTTCGGCGGCCTACGCCAGCTCCTACCTGCGCCGCACCAGTGAAGTCGATCAATTGCCCGGCACCGCCCAGGAGGCTCGCCCATGAGCGCCCAACCGAACCACTTCGCGCCTCTGGCGCGCCTGCTGCACTGGCTGATGGCGCTGCTGATCGTCGCCATGCTGTTTATCGGCGCCGGCATGGTGGCCTCGGTGTCCGCGCGCCACGAATGGCTGCTCCACCTGCACAAGCCGCTGGGCATCGCCATTCTGCTGCTGGTGATCGTGCGTCTGTTCGTGCGCTTCGCCACCCGGCAGCCGCCGTTGCCGGCCGACCTGCCGCGCTGGCAGGTGCTCGCGGCCAAGGCTTCTCATGTACTGCTGTACGCGCTGATGCTGGTCTTGCCGCTGTTGGGTTGGGCGATGATTTCGGCGGCGGGCGACCCGGTGATGCTCACCAGCTCCCTGCAGTTGCCGTCGATCCTGCCGGCCAATGCCTCGCTGTTCGCCGCGTTGCGCAAAGCCCACGGCGTTCTCGCCTACCTGCTGTTCCTGACGGTGTTGCTGCACCTGGCGGCGGCGCTGTTCCATGGCTGGGTGCGCCGGGACGGGGTGCTGGAGAGCATGCTGCGGGGCAAGGATTGAGGGTGACGGGAGAGTCGAGGATTGATCGCGAGCAAGCTCGCTCCTACACAAAAGCAGCGCATTGCGGCCCTGTAGGAGCGAGCTTGTTCGCGATCAGGATTTCATGCTCCACCACCAATACCCCAGCGCCACGCCATTGATCGCGGCACCGAGCAGGCACACCCCCGTCCAGCCTGCCCAGGCGTACAGGGCCGTGGCGCCGATCGAACCGCTGGCGCTGCCGATCGAATAGAACAGCATGTACCCCGCGGCCAGGCGGCTCTGGGCTTCGGGGCGGGTGCTGTAGATCAGGCTCTGGCTGGTGACATGCACCGCCTGCAACCCCAGGTCGAAGACGATCACCCCCAGCAACAGCGCCCAGAGCGACGACTGGGTGTAGGCGATCGGCAACCAGGACACCAGCATCAGGCTCAGCGCCAGGCCGCTGGTCCACTGGCCCAGGCCGCGGTCGGCCAGCCGCCCGGCACGCGCCGCGCCCAGGGCCCCGGCCGCGCCGGCAAGGCCAAAGAGGCCGACCTCGGTGTGCGACAACGACAGCGGCGGGGCGCTCAGGGGCAGTACCAGCGGGGTCCATAACACCGTCCCGGCAGCGAAGATCAGCATCGCCAGCACCGCGCGGTCGCGCAGTACCTTTTCTTCGCGGAACAGGCCGAACAGCGAGCGGATCAACTGAGCGTAGCTGTGCAGGGCGGCTGGCTGCTCGACCTTGGGCAGCACCCGCCACAACAGCAGCGCCATGAGCAGGGTCAGCCCGGCCGACAGCAGGTACACCGAGCGCCAGCCGGCCAGGTCGGCCATGGTGCCTGAGACGGTACGCGCCAGCAGGATCCCCAGCACGATGCCGCTGGTCACGCTGCCCACCACTTGGCCACGCATGCCGGGCGCCGCCAGGTTCGCGGCGTAGGCCACCAGCACCTGGGTCACCACCGCCAGCAGTCCGGTCAGGGCCATGCCCAGCAGCAACCAGCTGCTGTCCGTCGCCAGGGCCACCATCAGCAGCGCGCCGACCGACAAGGTCATCTGGCCGACGATCAGGCGTCGTCGGTTCAGCAGGTCGCCCAGCGGCACCAGGAACACCAGGCCGAGGCCGTAGCCGACCTGGGTCAGGGTGATCACCAGGCCGATGGTCGCCGCCGGCATGTCCAGGCTATGAGCCATGGCATCGAGCAGGGGTTGGGCGTAATACACGTTGCCCACCGCCAGCCCGCAGGCCAGGGCGAAGAGCAGCACGACCGGCGCCGAGAGCGTGGCGACGGGTAAAGGGGCGATGGCGGCGGTCATGCTCGGCTCCGTGATTTGTGGTTGCTTTATGAAACCAGTTGTACGGTAGTGACGTTGGTTTTATATTGCAACCACTTTTCTGCCGCGAGTCAGCATCATGGTCAAACGCACAAGCCTGGAAGGCGCCGAATGCCCGGTGGCCCGTTCGCTGGACGCGATCGGCGACTGGTGGTCGCTATTGATCGTGCGCGATGCCTTCGACGGCATCCGCCGCTTCAGCGAGTTCCAGCGCAACCTGGGGATGGCCAAGAACATCCTCGCCGCACGCCTGCGGACCCTGGTGGCGCACGGGATCTTCGAGGTGGTGCCGGCGTCCGACGGCAGCGCCTACCAGGAATACGTGCTGACGGAGAAGGGCAACGGCCTGTTCAACCTGATCATCGGCTTGCGGCAGTGGGGCGAGGCGTATTTCTACGAGGCGGGGGAGGCGCATTCGCTGATGGTCGACCGCCAGCAGGGGCAGCCGGTGCGGCCGCTGGAACTGCGCTCGGCGGACGGGCGTCTGCTTGGCCCCGAGGATTGCCGGCGGGTGCCCGTGGAGTAGTGGCTGGCTGCGGGCCGATCCGCAGCCAGCGCAGCAGGTTCAGCGCAGGACGCCGACCATGTCGGCCACGGTGCTGAGCACGTCCTTGCCCAATTGCATCGAGCGTTTGCCGGACCAGCCGGTGAGCGGGTTGGGGTTGTCGTCGTGGTCCTTGAACGGCATCTCCAGGGTCAGCGACAGGCAATCGAACTTCTCGCCGACGCTGTTGCAGGCCAGGGTCATGTTGGCTTCGCCGGGTTTGTCCCTGGTGTAGCCGTGGGTGGTCTGGAAGTCCCGGGTCTGGTGTTTCAGGTGGCTGCGAAAATGCTCCTCGAGCTGGGCCAGCCGCGGCGTGTAACCGGGGTTGCCTTCACAGCCGGCGGTGAATACATGGGGGATTTCCTCGTCGCCGTGCACGTCGAGGAACAGGTCGACGCCGTACGTTTCCATCTGCTGCTGGACGAACAGCACTTCCGGGCTGAGTTCCTGGCTGGCGCTTTGCCAGGCGCGGTTCAGGTCCTGGCCCATGGCGTTGGTGCGCAGGTGGCCGTGGAAGGCGCCGTCGGGGTTCATGTTCGGTACCAGGTACAGGTCGGCGCTGGCCAGCAGCCGGTTCAGCTCGGCGTCGTCGCGCTGCTGCAGGCGTTCGATCACGCCTTCCATGAACCATTCGGCCATGTGTTCGCCGGGGTGCTGCTGGGCGATGATCCAGACCTTGCGCTGGCCTTCGCCGCCGTTGCCTTTGCGCAGCAGCTGGATGTCGCGACCCTCGACGCTTTTGCCGGTGGCCAGCAGCTCGGTGCCGGCCTTGTTCAGCGCCTGCTCGATCAGCCAGTCATGCCGGCCGCGGCTATAGGGTTCGAAGTAGGCGAACCAGGCGTGGGTCTGGGTGGCTTCGAGGCAGAAACGCAGGGAGTCGCCTTCGAAAATCGTCGGCACGCGAAACCAGTTGACGTGGTCGTAGGAGGCGACTGCCTGATAACCGGTCCAAGCCTTGTTGTAGGAGGATTTGCTCGCGTTGCTCAGGCGGAACCAGTGTTCCTGGCCGACATGCAGGCCGCTGGCCTTGAAATGAAACCACTGGAAATGTGCGCTGCGGGTGTCGGGCTTGATGGCCAGCAAGACCTGGGACGGGTTGCTGGAGTCCAGTACTTCGATGTTGCCGCTGTCGAAATTGGCAGAGATTTGAAACGA
This sequence comes from Pseudomonas chlororaphis, assembly GCF_001921865.1. Taxonomy (GTDB): domain Bacteria; phylum Pseudomonadota; class Gammaproteobacteria; order Pseudomonadales; family Pseudomonadaceae; genus Aquipseudomonas; species Aquipseudomonas chlororaphis_D. Next base: position 34,552 of record NZ_MSCT01000017.1, on the reverse strand, counting down.
ACTTTGGGCCACGGTCATCTTCCTGATCAGGATTTTTATGGCCGTTACTGTAGCAAGGTGGGGAATGACAGGGGCGCAATTTCAGCGGGAGGGGGGCGTCGTCCGTGACGCGAAAGCAGCTTAGAAGCTATGCGATTGATTCTCAAGCGCTGTTTTTTTATTTTGCGAGCCGTTGCAGTGGGCGTCGGCTTGCAATGAGGCATTCTTTTGCTATCATCGCCGCCAATTTCAGCGGTACCCAGTCTTCATTAGCCTGAAGCCAAGCCAGAAAAACTGGCAGAAAAAAAAGACCCGGCAAAAAGCCGGGTCAAAAACCGTGATTAGCCTGATGAGGAGATAATCCAAGAGTCCGACCTAAGGTCTCTTGGGTTATCAACTGATCTCGCGACCAGTTGCTTGCAATAATAATCATTATCATTTGCAAGTCAAATGTTTTTCTTCGCCCAATAGAAAAAATTTCCTTTCTCGCGTCCCATGGCTTGTTCAGCGGGCGGTTGAGCCGTGGGCGAGTCCTGCTATTGCTCATTCCTGACGGTGGCTGTCCAGCGACCGGTCTACCAACGCCTTGGCCATGTCGATCATGTGCACCACGGAAAACGCCAGGTCGCGACGGGTCCCGCGCAGGTGGTCGGCCGCCTCGTAGGCGCTGGCCGCGGCGCAGCGCAGCAGGTCGGAGGCATGGATCATCGCTTCCTCGCCGCTGATGTTGTGTTTGATCTCGAAGAATTTCTCGTCGAGGGCCGATTCTGAAACAACCGGTTTCAAGTAATAGTCCATGGCCCGGCGGGCGGCTTCGCTGTCCTTGAGGGCGCCGAAGTCGAGGTCGGTTTCCAGTTCCGGGGCGTCTTTGCTGATGCTGTTCATGGGCGGTTCCATCCTTTGACGTGGAATGAGAGGGTCTGAAGAATGGTAATACTTAATGTATTTGTGACTAGGTTTCAAATACTACAAGTTGTGTGTTGAGGGGCGGAATACACAACGTATTGTTCCGCCCATGGACAAATGGATCGAGTTGGTTAAATCCAACATGAAGGACCGCAAGGTCACACAAGAAAGGCTCGCGGAACGCCTGGGCATGTCCCAGGGCGGCATCGGCCACTGGCTGAGCAAACGGCGCCAGCCAAAGCTCGAAGACATGAACCGCGTGCTGGAAGAAATCGGCCTGGGTTTCCTCGAGGTGGCGCTGGTGATCCGCGAGAAGCCCCAGGTGGATGACGAGGGCCAACTGCTGCTGGAAGGGCCCTCGGCGGTGCAGAAATACAACCCGTACTTCCGCTACCCGGTCAGCGACTGGCGGGGCGTTGGCGAGGTTCGCGAGGCCGGTGGCGCAGGCTACGCCGGTCAGCGCTACGAACTGTCCGACTACCAGGCCGAAGGCTCGGCGTTCTGGCTGGTCGTGGTGGGCGACGCGATGCTTGCCCCGAGCGGTCTGAGCATCGCCCAGGACATGTTGATCCTGGTCGATCCGGCGGTGGAGGCGGTGCCTGGCAAGCTGGTGATCGTGCAATGCCCGGGCAGTACCGAAGCGATTTTCCGCAAGCTGGTGGAGGAGGGCGGGCAGCGTTATCTGATGCCGCTCAATCCGACTTACCCGAAGGCTCTTTACAGCGATGAGTGTCGGATTATTGGTGTAGTGGTGCAGGCTACCGCTAAATTCTGACGTAAAAATACGATCGCTCCCGGAATGCCGCGGGAGCGATCTTTTCCCTCAAGAGCTTATTCCAGCTCTACCAGGGCACTTCCCTCACTGACCATTTCGCCTTCCTGGCAATACAGCGCCTTGACCACCCCCGTTTGCGGTGCGCGGATGCTGTGTTCCATCTTCATCGCCTCCAGTACCACCAGTTGTGCCCCGGCCTCGACGCTTTGCCCGGCTTGCACCAGGACCCGCACGATGCTGCCGTTCATGGGCGCGGTCAGGCCGCCTTGATGGCTGTGGCTGGCCTCTACCGCGGCGATCGGGTTGTAGACCGTGACGCAGCGCATTTCGCCCTGCCACTGCAGGTACAGGCTGTCGCCCTGGCGAATCGCCCGGTGCTGCTGGCGCAACCCTTTATGGTCGATCGACAGTTGTTCGCCGCGCAGGACGATGGCCGACTCGCTGGCCTTCAGCGTGATCGCCCGGTCCTGTCCTTCGCATTCCAGGTGCAGCGCGGTTTCCCGCGGCAGGCCGATGCGCAGTCCGCTGGCCTTGGCCCAGGGCGAATGGCGGTCATCGGCGCGCGCCTGTGCAGGCTGGCTTTGGGCGAACGCTTGGGCGGCGGCCTGCCAGAACTCGTCGTCCAGGGTGGTCGCCGGCGGCAGCAACTGGTCTTGATAGCGCGGGATAAACCCGGTATCCAGCTCGGCGGCGGCGAAGGCCGGGTGGGCGACGATGCGCCGCAGGAACGCCAGGTTGGTCTTCAGCCCGCCGATGGCGAACTCGTCGAGCATGCCCAGCAGGCGCAAACGGGCCTGCTCGCGGTTTTCGCCCCAGGCAATCAGCTTGCCGAGCATCGGGTCGTAGAACGGCGACACGCTGTCGCCTTCCTCGACGCCGCTGTCGACCCGCCGGCCAGGGCCCGCCGCCGACTCGCGATACAGGTTCAGGCGCCCGGTGGCCGGGAGAAAGTCATTGCCCGGGTCTTCGGCGTACAGCCGCACCTCGATCGCATGGCCGAGCAGCGGCACTTGTTCCTGGCTGATCGGCAGCGCTTCGCCCTGGGCCACGCGGATCTGCCAGGCCACCAGGTCCAGCCCGGTAATGGCTTCGGTGACCGGATGCTCCACTTGCAGGCGGGTGTTCATTTCCATGAAGAAGAATTCGCCGCGCGAATCCAGGAGGAATTCCACGGTGCCGGCGCCGACGTAACCGATGGCCTGGGCCGCGCGTACCGCGGCTTCGCCCATGGCCCGGCGCTGCTCGACGCTCAGGCCGGGGGCTGGGGCTTCCTCGACGACTTTCTGGTGGCGGCGCTGGATCGAGCAGTCGCGTTCGTTGAGGTACAGGCAGTTGCCGTGCTGGTCGGCGAAGACCTGGATCTCCACGTGGCGCGGCTTGAGCACGTACTTTTCCACCAGCATCCGCGAGTCGCCGAAGGACGACTGCGCTTCGCGCTGGGCCGAGGCCAGGGCTTCGCCCAACTGGCTGACGTCTTCCACTACTTTCATGCCCTTGCCGCCGCCGCCGGCGGTGGCCTTGAGCAGTACCGGGTAACCGATGCGTTCGGCGGCGACGCGGAAGGTTTCCAGGTCCTGGGCTTCGCCGTGGTAACCCGGGACCAGCGGCACGCCGGCGGTTTCCATCAGGGCCTTGGCCGCCGACTTGCTGCCCATGGCGTCGATGGCCGAGGCGGGCGGGCCAAGGAAGATCAGGCCGGCGGCTTCGATGGCGCGGGCGAAGCCGGCGTTTTCCGAGAGAAAGCCGTAGCCCGGGTGGATCGCCTGGGCGCCGCTGGCCTTGGCGGCGGCGATCAGTTTGTCGATCTGCAGGTAGCTGTCGGCGGCCTTGCTGCCGCCCAGGTCGACTCGCAGGTCGGCTTCGCGGCTGTGGCGGGCGTCACGGTCGGTGGCGCTGTGCACGGCCACGGTGGTCAGGCCCAGGGCCTTGGCGGTACGCATCACGCGGCAGGCGATCTCGCCGCGGTTGGCCACCAGCAGAGTGGTCAGGACAGGGGCGCTCATCAACGCGACTCCTTGGTGGTCGGGGCGGACTGCCAGCTCGGCGGACGTTTCTCCAGGAAGGCGCGCAAGCCTTCCTGGCCTTCGGGGCTGACGCGGATGCGGGCAATGGCGTTTTCGCAGTAGCGGCGCAGGGCCGGGGTCAGGGCGCCGTTGCCGACTTCGCGCAGCAGGTCCTTGCTGGCGCGCATGGCGTGCGGGCTATTGAGCAGCAGGTTGTCGATCCACAACGCAACGTTCTGCTCCAGTTCGGCCGCCGGGTAGCTTTCCGAGAGCAGGCCGATTTCCCGGGCCTGCTGGCCGCTGAAACGCTCGGCGGTCAGGGCATAGCGCCGCGCCGCGCGCTCGCCGATGGCCTGTACCACGAACGGGCTGATCACCGCCGGGGCCAGGCCGATGCGCACTTCCGACAGGCAGAACTGCGCGTCGTCGGCGCCGATGGCCATGTCGCAGCAACCGATCAGGCCCAGGGCGCCGCCGAAGGCCGCGCCTTGCACCACGGCTAGGGTCGGGACCTTCAGCTTGGCCAGGTTGTACATCAGTTCGGCCAGCTCGCGGGCGTCATCGAGGTTGGTGTTGTAGTCCAGCTCCGCCGATTGCTGCATCCAGGCCAGGTCGGCGCCGGCGCTGAAGTGCCGGCCGCGGCCGCGCACCAGCAAGAAACGCAGGCCCGGGTCGCTTTGCACCTGGTCCAGGGCAAGGATCAGTTCGCGGATCATTTCGGCGTTGAAGGCGTTGTTCTTGTCCTCGCGGCTGAGCCACAGGGTGGCGAAACCACGAGGGTCCTTCAGCAGTTCCAGGGTGTTGAAGTCGTTCATGTCAGTCTCGCGCAGGATTACATGCGGAACACGCCGAAGCGGCTCGGTTCGATAGGGGCGTTGAGGGACGCGGACAAGGCCAGCGCCAGCACGTCGCGGGTCTGCGCCGGGTCGATGACGCCGTCGTCCCACAGCCGGGCGCTGGAGTAATACGGATGGCCCTGGTGCTCGTACTGATCGAGGATCGGCTGCTTGATCTCGGCTTCCTGGGCGGCGCTGAACGCCTGTCCGCCGCGTTCGGCCTGCTCGCGCTTGACCTGCACCAGCACCCCGGCGGCCTGTTCGGCGCCCATCACGCCAATCCGCGCGTTGGGCCACATCCACAGGAAACGCGGGTCGTAGGCGCGCCCGCACATGCCGTAGTTACCGGCGCCGAAGCTGCCGCCGATGATCACCGTGAACTTCGGCACCTTGGCGCAGGCCACGGCAGTCACCAGTTTGGCGCCGTGCTTGGCGATGCCGCCGGCTTCGTATTTCTGCCCGACCATAAAGCCGGTGATGTTCTGCAGGAACAGCAGCGGAATGCCGCGCTGGCAGGCCAGTTCGATGAAGTGCGCGCCTTTCTGCGCGGCCTCGGCGAAGAGGATGCCGTTGTTGGCGAGGATGGCGATCGGGTAGCCGTGCAGGTGGGCGAAGCCGCACACCAGGGTGGTGCCGAACAGGGCCTTGAACTCATCGAAGACCGAACCGTCCACCAGCCGCGCGATGACTTCGCGCACGTCGAAAGGTTGCTTGGCGTCCGCCGGAATCACCCCGTACAGCTCGTCGCTGGCATACAGCGGAGCGATGGGGGCGCGTTGCTGCAGCTCGCCCTGTTTGCGCCAGTTGAGGTTGGCCACGCTGCGCCGGGCCAGGGCCAGGGCATGTTCGTCGCTGTCGGCATAATGGTCGGCGACGCCGGAAATCTTGCAGTGCACATCGGCGCCACCGAGGTCTTCGGCGCTGACCACTTCGCCGGTGGCGGCCTTCACCAGCGGCGGGCCGGCAAGGAAGATGGTGGCTTGCTCGCGGACCATGATCGCTTCGTCGGCCATGGCCGGCACATAGGCGCCGCCGGCGGTGCAGGAACCCATGACCACGGCGATCTGCGGGATGCCCTGGGCGCTCAAGTTGGCCTGGTTGAAGAAGATCCGCCCGAAGTGTTCGCGGTCGGGGAACACTTCGTCCTGGCGCGGCAGGTTGGCGCCGCCGGAGTCCACCAGGTAGATGCAGGGCAGACGGTTCTGCTGGGCGATGGTCTGGGCGCGCAGGTGTTTTTTCACCGTTAGCGGGTAGTAGGAACCGCCTTTCACCGTGGCGTCGTTGGCCACGATCATGCATTCGACGCCCTCCACCCGGCCGATGCCGGCAATCACCCCGGCGGCCGGCACGTCTTCGCCATACACCTGATAGGCCGCCAGCTGGCTGATTTCGAGGAAGGGCGAGCCCGGGTCGAGCAGGCGGTTGATGCGTTCGCGGGGCAGCAGCTTGCCGCGTGAGGTGTGCCGTTCCTGGGCCTTGGCGCCACCGCCTTGCTGGACCTGGGCGAGCAGGGTGTGCAGGGCGTCGACCTGGGCCGCCATGGCGGCCGCGTTCTGCGCGAACTCTGGTGATTTTGGGTTGAGCTGAGACTTCAGAATCATTGGGGCTCCCAGCGCAGCTCGAAGCGACATGCTTCAAGCTGCAAGAGTCAATCGGCGTTACGGCAGTTATGGCTTGCCGCTTGTAGCTCGCAACGTGCAGTTGCTCCTACTTCGTTTCGTTGAACAGTTCGCGGCCGATCAGCATGCGGCGGATTTCGCTGGTGCCGGCGCCGATCTCGTACAGCTTGGCGTCACGCAGCAGGCGGCCGGCGGGGAATTCGTTGATGTAGCCGTTGCCGCCGAGAATCTGGATCGCGTCCAGGGCCATCTGGGTGGCGCGTTCGGCGCTGTAGAGGATCACCCCGGCGGCGTCCTTGCGGGTGGTTTCGCCGCGCTCGCAGGCCTGGGCCACGGCATACAGGTAGGCGCGGCTGGCGTTGAGCTGGGTGTACATGTCGGCGATCTTGCCCTGGATCAGCTGGAATTCGCCGATGCTCTGGCCGAATTGCTTGCGGTCGTGGATATAGGGCACCACCAAGTCCATGCAAGCCTGCATGATCCCGGTCGGGCCGCCGGAGAGCACCACGCGCTCGTAGTCCAGGCCGCTCATCAGGACTTTCACGCCGCCGTTGAGCATGCCAAGGATGTTTTCTTCCGGCACCTCCACGTCATCGAAGAACAGCTCGCAGGTGTTGGAGCCGCGCATGCCCAGCTTGTCGAACTTGTTGCTGCGGCTGAAGCCTTTCCAGTCGCGCTCGACGATGAACGCGGTGATGCCGTGGGGGCCCTTTTCCAGGTCGGTCTTGGCGTAGATCACGTAGGTGTTGGCGTCCGGGCCGTTGGTGATCCAGGTCTTGCTGCCGTTGAGCACGTAGCGGTCGCCACGTTTGTCGGCGCGCAGTTTCATCGAGACCACATCGGAGCCGGCGTTGGGTTCGCTCATGGCCAGGGCGCCGATATGTTCGCCGCTGATCAGCTTGGGCAGGTACTTGCTCTTCTGTTCGTGGTTGCCGTTGCGGTTGATCTGGTTGACGCAGAGGTTGGAGTGGGCGCCGTAGGAGAGGGCGACCGAAGCCGAGCCGCGGCTGATTTCTTCCATGGCCACCACGTGGGCCAGGTAACCCAGGCCGGCGCCGCCGTATTCTTCCGGCACGGTGATGCCCAAGAGGCCCATGTCGCCGAATTTGCGCCACATGTCGGCGGGGAACAGGTTGTCGACGTCGATCTGTGCCGCCCGGGGCGCCAGCTCGGCCTTGACGAAGGCCTGTACCTGGTCGCGGAGCATGTCGATGGTTTCGCCGAGGGCAAAGTTCAGGGTCGGATAGCTCATGGGGGCACCTTCAAACTTGTTTTTATTAAGGGAGTCGGGCTGTGGAGAGCGGGTGTTCCAGCTCTCACCTTTACGTTAACGTAAGCCTGCGACGGGTGGCTGTCAATCACCCTTTACGTAAACGTCAACTTGCGCCAGAGTAGGGGCGCTTTCGCTGGGGGCCAGGCTCCTTCGCTACATGCCTGGCTCATGCTTGCCCACTAATAAAGACAATAGGGGTCGTCATGGATCAACCCGCATCCGCGCCGGGGCGCAGCTATACCCGCGGCACGCAGGACAAGGCTTTGCTGGCGCTGACCATCGGTCAGGCGTTCGATCGTACGGTCGCGTCATACCCCCGGGGCGAAGCCCTGGTCGTGCGCCACCAGCAGTTGCGTTACAGCTGGCAGCAACTGGCCGAAGCCGTCGACCTGCATGCCCGGGCGCTGCTGGCCCTGGGGCTCAGGACCGGCGATCGGCTGGGCATCTGGGCGCCCAACTGCGCGCAGTGGTGCATCAGCCAGTTCGCCAGCGCAAAGATCGGCGCGATCCTGGTGAACATCAACCCGGCGTATCGCAGTTCCGAGCTGGAGTACGTGCTCAAGCAGTCTGGCTGCCAGTGGTTGGTGTGTGCCGGGGCGTTCAAGACCTCCGACTACCACGCCATGCTCCAGGGCCTGGCGCCCGAGCTGGCGCAGCAGCCCATCGGCCAGTTACAGAGCGAACGCCTGCCGGACTTGCGCGGCGTGATCAGCCTCGATGGGCAGCCGCCCGCGGGCTTTCTGCCCTGGTCGCAACTGGCCGATCTGGGGGCGGGGGTCAGCGTCGAGGCGCTGCGCGAACGCCAGGACAGCCTGGACCCCGACCAGGCGGTGAACATCCAGTACACCTCCGGCACCACCGGTTTTCCCAAGGGCGCGACCCTCAGTCACTACAACATCCTCAACAACGGCTACATGGTCGGCGAGAGCCTGGGCCTGGGTCACGAGGATCGCCTGGTGATCCCGGTGCCGCTGTATCACTGTTTCGGCATGGTCATGGGCAACCTGGGCTGCGTGACCCACGGCACCACCATGATCTACCCCAACGATGCCTTCGACCCGCTGCTGACCCTGAGCGCCGTGGCCGAGGAAAAAGCCACCGGGCTCTACGGCGTGCCGACCATGTTCATCGCCATGCTCGATCAGCCCCGGCGGGCCGAGTTCGACCTGTCGAGCCTGCGCACCGGGATCATGGCCGGGGCCACCTGTCCGATCGAGGTGATGCGCCGGGTCATCAGCGAGATGCACATGAGCGAAGTACAGATCGCCTACGGCATGACCGAAACCAGCCCGGTGTCGTTGCAGACCGGGCCGGCGGACGAACTCGAACTGCGGGTGACCACGGTCGGGCGCACTCAGCCGCAACTGGAAAGCAAGATCATCGACGAGGCAGGCAATGTCGTACCGCGCGGCACCATCGGCGAGCTGTGCACCCGCGGTTACAGCGTGATGCTCGGTTACTGGAACAACCCGCAGGGCACCGCGGAGGCCATCGACCCGGCGGGCTGGATGCATACCGGCGACCTGGCGACCATGAGCGAACAGGGGTACGTATGCATCGCCGGGCGTAACAAGGACATGATCATCCGCGGCGGCGAAAACATTTATCCGCGGGAGCTGGAGGAGTTCTTCTTCACCCACCCGGCGGTGGCCGATGTGCAGGTGATCGGCATTCCATGCTCGAAATACGGTGAGGAGATCGTCGCCTGGATCAAGTTCCATCCCGGCCACGCAGCCAGCGAAGGGGAGTTGCAGGCCTGGTGCAAGGAGCGCATCGCGCACTTCAAGACCCCGCGTTACTTCAAGTTCGTCGAGGAGTTCCCGATGACCGTGACCGGCAAGATCCAGAAGTTCAGGATGCGCGAAATCAGCATCGAGGAACTGCACGGACGTACCTGATATTTTCTGCGGTGTGACGGATGGCGTCATCGCGAGCAAGCTCGCTCCTACAAGGGCCGATGGTCCGCCTGTAGGAGCGAGCTTTGAAGGCCGGGCGGGAAAAGGTAAACGCCGGAAAGCACAAAGGGGAGCCGAAGCTCCCCTTTAATTTTGTCGTTGCGTGCTCTTTTTTTATTATTGAGGGGCGGTCTGTTGTTGTTTTTGGCAACCGTTACCCTTTACCGCTGTTTTTGGCGATCCCCATCCGGGATCAAGAGCAAACGTATTTTTTTGAGCGCTGATCTATTTTCTCGCGTGAGCGACCAACCAGTTCGGGAGCTACCTTGGGGTAGTTTTATTGTTCTCTGCCCGGTTGCGGGTGGCTCTTGTTGTTGAAGACACCCTGGAAAACACATCCTCTCCAAAAAAATCTGTTAGCTGCGTCTCTGCCGTGTTGTTTTTGTTATGTCAGAGTCGTTTCGTCTTATTTTTATTAGCTTTGCTGCTTTTTATTCTTGTTATGCCAGAGATATAGCAGTTGCCGTGCCAACTTTTTAAAATCGTTTAAAATCAATGACTTGATAAAATTTGCGTTGCATCTGTACCGCTAGAAAATCGACAAACTGTTTCCGTGTTACCCGTTTCGGCCGTTTGCCAGAGCACTCGGTAACACCCTGCGACAGGTTTGCCCCTCAACCCGGGTAACGGGCCTTGGCGACGCGCGAGCCGGTGGCGCGCCCCAGTACGGAGCAGATCTGCTGGCCGGCGAGGATCAACTGTTCCATGTCGATGCCGGTCTGGATGCCCAGGCCGTTCAGCAGGTACAGCACGTCTTCACTGGCGACGTTACCGCTGGCGCCCTTGGCATAGGGGCAGCCGCCCAGCCCGGCGATGGAACTGTCGAACACCGCGATACCTTCCAGCAGGCTGGCGTAGATGTTCGCCAGGGCCTGGCCATAGGTGTCGTGGAAGTGCCCGGCGAGTTTTTCCCGGGGGACATGGGCGCCGACTACCTCGAACATCCGCCGGGTAGCGCCAGCGGTGCCGGTGCCGATGGTGTCGCCCAGGGACACTTCGTAGCAGCCCATGGCGTATAACTCGCGCGCTACCGCAGCGACCTGTTCCGGCGCCACCGTGCCTTCGTAAGGGCAGCCCAGCACGCAGGAGACGTAACCGCGCACGGTAACGCCCTGTTGCTTCGCCGCTTCCATGATCGGCACGAAGCGCTCCAGGCTCTCGCTGATGGAACAATTTATATTGCGCTGGGAGAAGGCTTCGGAGGCGGCGGCGAACACCGCGACTTCCTTGACCCCGGCGGCCAGGGCGTCCTCGAAGCCGCGCAGGTTCGGGGCCAGGGCGCCGTAGGTGACCCCCGGCTGGCGCTGGATCTGCGCGAACACCTCGGCCGACCCGGCCATCTGCGGCACCCATTTGGGCGAGACGAAACTACCGACTTCTATATAACCGAGTCCGGCGGCGCTCAGGGCATCCACCAGGCGTACCTTGTCGGCGACGCTGATGGGTTGGGCTTCGTTCTGCAAGCCGTCGCGAGGACCGACTTCGACCAGGCGGACATGAGTGGGGAGGGACATGGGGCTTTACCTTTATATGTAGGGCCGCCGATGTAGCCGCTGCCGCAGGCTGCGATCGGCGACGAAGTCGTCGTAAAACCAGGCGCTGGGGGCTGTCTGGAAGAGTGCGTGGCGGTCGCCGGCCTGGGGCTGCTGGACGGTGATTATTGCGCGCTGCTTCGCTGGCTCTTGATGGTCTGCTCCAGCGCCTGGGTGCAGCGCTCTTCGGCGGTGTCCAGTTCCAACTTCATCTGTTCGATGTCCAGCAACTGCTGTTCCAGCTGTTCGCGGCGCTCGGCGATTTTCGCCAGCATGCTGTGCAATTGCTTCAGGTTGCCGCTGGAAGGGTCGTAGAGCTCGATCAGTTCGCGGCACTCGGCCAGCGAAAAGCCGATGCGCTTGCCGCGCAGGATCAGCTTCAGGCTGACCTTGTCCCGGGGCGAGTAAATGCGTTCCTGGCCACGGCGTTCGGGGGCGAGCAGGCCTTGTTCTTCATAGAAGCGGATAGCCCGGGTGGTGATATCGAGTTCGCGGGCGAGGTCGGAAATGCTGTAGGTCTGGCTGCTCATGGAGGCGCTCGAAAAAGGTCTTGGCGCTAAGCTAATTCGAGGTTGACGTATACGTCAAGGACGATGCGCTGGTGGCGTAGCATGGATTATTCGCGAGCCCGCTCGCTCCTGCAGGGGCCTTGTCGCCTTGCAGGTGCGAGCCGGCGCGCGATCATTCACCCGGCCGGTTGTTCCAGCTTCTTCTCATGGGCCATCACCTGCTGGGCCAGCTCGATCATCTGCTCGCGCATCCAGCGGTTGGCCGGGTCCTGGTCGGTGCTTTCGTGCCAGTAGAGGTGGGTTTCCAGCGGCGGCACATCGTTGACCGGCAGGTGGAACGCCTGCAGGTCATGGCGCCGGGCGAAGCGCTCCGGCACGGTCATGACCATGTCGGTCTGTTGCAGCACTTGCGAAGCCATCAGGTAATGCTGGGAGCGCAGGGCGATCTTGCGCTGGATGCCCATCTTGCCCAGCGACAGGTCGATATAGCCCAGGCCGCTGCGGCGGCTGGAAATATGGATATGGGTCAGCGACAGGTAGTCGTCGAGGCTGAGTTTGTCCTTGTTCGCCAGGGGGTGGCTCTTGCGCATGGCGCACACGTAGCGGTCTTCCATCAACTTGACGTGGCGCACTTGCGGGTCGGTATTGAGCGGGGCGTCGACGGCGAAATCCAGGCGACCGGCGGCCAGTTCCTTGGTGGTTTCCCGGCGCTTGGACAAGAAGCTCTCGATGATCACCGTGGGCGCCAGGCGCCGCAGGCGCTGGAACAGCGGCGGCAGGATCACCGCCTCGATCAGGTCGGTCATGCTGATACGGTAGGTCTTGACCGCTTGCAGGGGGTTGAAGATGCGGCTTTCCTGCACCGAGACCCGCAGCAGCGAAAGGGCATTGCGCACCGGCCCGATGATGTTCTGCGCCATGGGGGTGGGCACCATGCCTTGGGCGGTGCGCACGAACAGCGGATCGTTGAACGTCTCGCGCAGGCGGGCCAGGGCATTGGACACCGCGGGCTGGGTAATGCCGACGATCTGCCCGGCGCGGGTCAGGTTGGCTTCGGTGTAGATCGCGTCGAAGACGATGAAAAGGTTGAGGTCGACCTTGCTCAGATTCATTGCGCTGCACTCTTATTGTTAGGGCGATGGTTAGAGGCTGATTGCCAGGGCTGGGCTGCTTCGATTCGTCGATCATATATCGGTGATGAATGTTAATACACGCCGAGAATAGGCTAGGTAAATTTTCGTAAGCTGATCTAGCATCGGTTCCATGCCCTCAACCACCTCGTCTAGAAGGTAGCTGCCCATGGATTTCGCTTACTCCCCCAAGGTTCAGGAACTGCGCGAGCGCGTGACCGCATTCATGGACGCCTATGTCTATCCGGCTGAAGCGGTGTTCGAGCGCCAGGTCGCCGAAGGCGATCGCTGGCAGCCGACGGCGATCATGGAAGAGCTCAAGCTCAAGGCCAAGGCCGAGGGGTTGTGGAACCTGTTTCTGCCCGAGTCGGAACTCGGCGCCGGCCTGACCAACCTAGAGTACGCGCCGCTGGCGGAGATCATGGGCCGCTCCCTGCTGGGCCCCGAGCCGTTCAACTGCTCGGCGCCGGACACCGGCAACATGGAAGTGCTGGTGCGCTACGCCAACGAAGAGCAGAAACAACGCTGGCTGGAGCCGCTGCTGCGCGGCGAGATCCGCTCCGCCTTCGCCATGACCGAGCCGGACGTGGCCTCGTCCGACGCCACCAACATGGCGGCTCGCGCGGTGCGCGACGGCGACGAGTGGGTGATCAACGGCAAGAAGTGGTGGACGTCGGGTGCCTGCGATCCGCGCTGCAAGATCCTGATCTTCATGGGCCTGAGCAACCCGGACGCACCGCGCCACCAACAGCACTCGATGATCCTGGTGCCGGTCGACGCCCCGGGCGTGAAGATTGTCCGGCCGCTGCCGGTGTTCGGTTACGACGACGCGCCCCACGGCCATGCCGAGGTGCTGTTCGACAACGTGCGGGTGCCGTACGAGAACGTGTTGCTGGGCGAGGGGCGCGGTTTCGAGATCGCCCAGGGTCGCCTGGGCCCGGGGCGGATTCACCACTGCATGCGTTCGATCGGCATGGCCGAGCGCGCGCTGGAACTGATGTGCAAGCGTTCGGTGAGCCGCACCGCGTTCGGCAAGCCTTTGGCGCGCCTGGGGGGCAACGTCGACAAGATCGCCGACTCGCGGATGGAGATCGACATGGCGCGCCTGCTGACCCTGAAGGCGGCGTACATGATGGACACCGTCGGCAATAAGGTGGCGAAAAGCGAAATTGCCCAGATCAAGGTGGTGGCGCCGAACGTGGCCCTGAAGGTGATCGACCGGGCCATCCAGATCCATGGCGGGGCGGGGGTGTCCAATGACTTCCCGCTGGCCTACATGTACGCCATGCAGCGCACCCTGCGCCTGGCCGACGGCCCGGATGAAGTGCACCGCGCGGCCATCGGCAAGTTCGAGATCGGCAAGTACGTGCCCAAGGAAATGCTCCGCAGCGGGCACTGATAGCCCATCGCGAGCAAGCTCGCTCCTGCACCTGTAGGAGCGAGCTTGCTCGCGATAGCGTCCTCAAATAGCCCCTCAATACACCCAGACTTCCACCCGTCGATTCTTGATCCGGCCTTCGTCCGCGGTATTCGCCGCCACCGGCATCTGCGCCCCGAAACCGCGGATCTCGCGCGGTACCACACCGTTTCTCGCCAGTTCCCGGCGCACGGCCATGGCCCGTAGCTTGGACAGCAGCGCCGCCCGTGCCGGATCGTTCTTGGCATCGCCGAAGCCGACCAGGATCACCCGTTTGTCCAGCTTGTCGTGCTGTTTGAGGAAGTCCACGACGCGAGCCAGATCCTGGCGGGCCTTGTTGTCCAAGGTGGCGCTGCCTTCCTCGAAGCGAAAATTCACGGTCAGGCGCTGGGCCTGCCGGGCGATGTTCTGGTAGCCCTCGGGCATCTGCGGCGCGGCAGCGACGCTCATGGCCTGTACGGTCTGGGCGATGAAACCGTTGAGCGCGACGATGGCCTGGCCCCTGGCGCTCTGGGCGAAACGCACCAGGGCGGTGGCCCAGGGGTTGTGGTCGGGCGGCAGGTAGAAGTACAGGCGCCGCGACAGTGGGTAGTCCTCGGTGGCGATCAGGCTGTTGAGGGGCAGCATTGCCTGCGAGCCGCCGTCGACGATCGCCACGGCCTTGGCCTGGCGTACATAAGGCAGGCCGATAAAGCCGATGCCCTGGGGGTCGCGGCTGATCGCATCGGACAATTGCTCGCTGGACTCGAAACGTTTTGCCGCGGCGCTGAGGTGCTTGCCGCGGCGGGCCAGCACCAGTTCCTTGAAGGTGTCGTAGGTGCCGGAGCGGTCGTCGCGGGCGTACAGGTGGATCGCGCCGCCGATACCGCCCAGCTCTTCCCAGGTTTTCACTTCGCCGCTGAAGAGCCGCGCCAGTTGCTCGGTGTCCAGCCGTGTCAGCGGGTTGTGCGGGTGAAGAATGATGGCCAGGCCATCGATGGCGATCACCTGTTCGGCGTCGGGGTCCTTCAGGTCGCCAAGGGCTTCCAGGTCCACCAGTTCGCTGTCCTTGATCGGTCGCGAGGCGGCGGCAAGGTCGGCGCTGGCGTTCTTCAGCGCGGCAAAGCCGGTGCTGGAACCGTGGGCGGCAATCTCGACGAAGACGCGTTGGCCCTGGGCAGTCTTGCCGCTGACTCGCCGCTCATTGTCGGCGTCCGAGGCTTCGATCCGGATATCGAGCAGACCCTGTTCCTCCATCAACCCCTTGACCAGGGCCGGGCCCAGCGCCGCGCCGATGGTGTTCGAGCCCTGGATGCGCAGGACCGTCTGGTTGTCGCCGGTCGTCGGCAGGGCGGCGAATACCGTCCAGGGCAAGGCGTAGCAAATGAAGCCGACCAGCAGCAGGCAGAGCGTACGGCACCAGAGATGCCGTTCGTTGATGGATGAAACGCGTGGCATGCGGCGATGGCCTTCTATGGCAGGGGCAAGTGTGGCGAGATTAAGTCGGGGACGTGACCGGGATGTGACAGTTCGTGAGTGCGAACAGAGTCTTCCTTGGGCTTTTCGGAATGCTCCTAAAGACCCGGCGCGGCCGGCTCAGTAGAGTTGAAAACTTTGTCTGGAGGGGAATCGGCGCAGGCCAGGACTCGTCGTTACCAGGCGTCGATGCAGCGTCGGCTGCAATTTCTTGTGTCGAAGGAGTATGAAATGAGTAGCTGGTTCGAGCTGAAGCAATATGGCAGCGGGGGTTTCAGGTTCCTGCTGAAATCCAGGGACGCGCAGACCATGCTTCAAAGCGGCCGTTACCTTTGCCGCGACAGCGCCGAGGCAGCCATTGCGCTGTTTCGTACCCACTGCGTGTCCGCGAATCATTACGAAAAGAAGATCGCCCCCGGCGGAAAGTCCTACTTCAACCTCAAGGCGGGCAAGGAGGTGATCCTGGTCAGCCACCTGTACGACTCGGAGCCGACCCGCGAGGCGGCCATCGAGGCGATCATGCAGGCCGGCGCCAGTACTCGGGTCGAGCTGTGTTGAGCCGTTGAACGCATAAAAAAGCCCATCCAGAGGATGGGCTTTTTTGTGCCTGGCGATCAGCTCAGTTCGAGCCAGATCGGCGCATGGTCGGAAGGTTTTTCCATGCCGCGCAGGTCGTAGTCGACGCCGGCGTCCTTGACCCGTGGCAGCAGGCCCCGGGAGGCCATGATCAGGTCGATGCGCAGGCCGCGCTTGGGCTCGTCCTCGAAGCCGCGGCTGCGGTAGTCGAACCAGCTGAAACGGTCGGCGACCTCGGGGTTCAGGTGGCGGAAACTGTCCACCAGGCCCCAGTTCTTCAGGCGTTCCATCCACTCGCGCTCTTCCGGCAGGAAGCTGCATTTACCGGTTTTCAGCCAGCGCTTCATGTTGTCCGGACCGATGCCGATGTCGCAGTCTTGCGGGGAAATGTTCACGTCGCCCATGACCACCAGCGGCTGTTCGTTGCTGAAGCGGGTTTCCAGCAGGTGTTGCAGGTCGCTGTAGAAGCGCTGCTTGGCCGGGAACTTGGTGGGGTGGTCGCGGCTTTCGCCCTGGGGGAAGTAGCCGTTCATGATGGTCACCGGGGTGCCGTTGGCGTCGGCGAAGGTGCCCCAGATAAAACGTCGCTGGGCGTCTTCCTCGTCGCCGTCGAAGCCTTTGTGCAGGGCCAGCGGCGCCTGGCGCGAGAGCAGGGCCACGCCGTAGTGGCCTTTCTGCCCGTGGTAATGCACGTGATACCCCAGCGCCTCGATGTCGGCCAGGGGGAACTGCTCGTCCGCGACCTTGGTTTCCTGCAGGCCGATGACGTCCGGTTGATGCTTGTCGATCAGCGCCGCCAACTGATGGGGGCGGGCACGCAGCCCGTTGATGTTGAACGAGACGATCTTCATGGTCGGCAGTCCTGGCAAAGCGGTGTCTGAATGACCCTTCGAGTCAGTCGTCTAGGGTCTTTGAGGTACATCTACGCAGATGAGCGCGACACAGTGTAGCAACCGTGTACCAAGAATATGTAGGTTTGCCCGCTACTCTGCATAGGCGTAGCGGGGGCTACTCGCTAAAGGCTCCCTGAAAGACACCCTCTGCGTATCCTTGCGGTCTACTTCCTAGGCAATCGCAATGCTGTCTGCAAACGATATCGTTAGGTTTACCTCATGGCGGCACTGGCAGAAACGTTAGGGCCGAAAAGGATCGGGTTGATCGGGACACTGTTGCAGGTGGGCAATAACGTCAGGGGCTGTTTTAGTGATGTCGATCCTACCGTTCCCATCAAGGTAAATGTCCATTGTTCTCCACCGTTTTGGTGTGATGTAGATGCACCGTGGCGGGATCGTACCGGCCCACCAATTGAACATCATGAAGAAATCCTTATCGGGGAAAATATGTCCTGCATCTCCGGTTGTCTCACCCGGCATCAAGTCCCGTCGAAATATTGAATGCTGTGTATTGAAGACGTATTTGAACTCTTCTGAGCCCTCATCTGAGTAGTAAATGACGACCCTTGGCAAAGCCAGATACCAGCAAGCAACAAGTAAGCAAACGAATCCTGTAAGCCACCGCCCTAAATGGAGTTTTTTCTCACTTGCAGGCATGTGGTTGAACCCCTTTCGCCCATTCGCTTATGGGGATTGCCAATACTTTTTCCATAATGATCTTCCCTGTGAGGCCACCCTTTGGATATTCCTTGTATAGGTTCATCCCGATAATGATCGAGACCCTATCGGGCACATCATCCCATGCGCGCATGCCATCAACCCCCTCAGTCCTTTGCGGACCATCAAATCTCTTAGGGTTTTTGATGAAGCGCCAGGTGTCTGACCCTATTTGCTCTACACCAGCACCGTCCAATAGGACACTCTCGGAAAACCCACCTGCGACACCCACATATCCGTAATGGATGTTCGACCAAATATCGTAAAAATACTCATAGGCGCCTTGCTTGTGCCAAGGGTATTCACCAAAGAGTTTTTGCAGTATTGGCTTGTGGTCCCAGGGGCGACCCTGACCGACTCGCTCAGTCCAGATAGTAAAAGCCTTGGCTTTCTTCCCCAGGGCCAAGCTGTAGAAGTCCGGGCCAGGACCAAGTCGCATATAGAACGGCAGCTCAGCGTACTTTCGTGTTTCCGCTGCAGGGTCGAAGCTGTTCAAGTCCTTCATCTGTCGCACAGGCGGGCTATTGATGTTGCTATTCATCTCGCCCGCAATATAGGCCGCCAGTTCTTCCATCTGGTCAGGGTCGTTACAGACCTTCCCTTCAGGTGTCTTGGAAGCCGTAGTGGGATCGATCAAGGCATTTGCAGCGGTAGCCTTCTCGATCAGCCTCGGGTCGGCTAACAAGGTCGCCATCTTTTCATCATCTACCGAGCCGTCTGGGCGAAACGCACCGAGGGCTGCGAAGTTAACGATCACGGCGCCAGGCGTGGAGCCCATGACAAAGCCACCGAAGGTATCGGGGGAGCCGCTGATGATTGTCCCGCCGTGACTGGTAGGGCTGCCCAGGTGGGCCATGGGGCGGCCATTCAGGACGATCGAGGGAAACCCCGTCGTGATGACCGCACCGCAACCGCACGTGTCACCGACGCGGGCGGCTCCCATGAAGTTGATATTTATGTCGTCAGACGCTGCAACGACAGGGGTTGTACCGTGGCCGGGAAGAGGGCAGACGTGTTTGTCGCCCAGGCGAGCAGAAGAAAGCATTGAGCATCATCCTTGTGCATTGACTGATCCATGGCTCGTTGCAGAGCTTCGCGAACCTATCAAGGATGATTAAGCAACTCTGTAGGACGGTTCTGAACTTGGATGAGGCCTCTTCGAGAATCCGGCAGAAAAATCTGAGTGCAGTACTCAGCATAGGCGCAGGTTCCCCCATAGGGCTGCGCGACTGAGCCTTATTCATTGGGGGGCGTAAAGAGTTCTTGCCGTCCTGGAACCGCCGACGAGTCGGGCCGCGACCCGCGTGGCGGCGGGGTGGATGCGCTGCTAAGGTCCTTGGGCAGTGAACGAACGCGGGCTTTCGAGGCTCGTAGCTATAACGCACACCAAGCACTGGCAGGGGGGGCGCCGGCACGCCGCGTGGCCAGCCAAGCCAGGCTCAGGGGAGAGCTATCGCCATGCCTGAAACTTCGACCGCCATCGCCGACATTCACAGGCTCGACGGCGGCTACGCCCGTGAAGCCCGTTCTCTGTTGTATCAGGCGTATCGCCACGAGCCGACTTTCGGTTATCTGTTCGAGTCCGATCGCCCGGGTTACGAGCAACGGGTGCGAGCCACGGTGCGGGAGCTGGTCAAGCAGCATTTCCTTCAGGACCTGCCGGCCATCGGCCTGCTGGTCAACGATCGGTTGATCGGTATCGCTCTGATCGCGCCGCCCCAGCGCCGCCTGGGCATTACCGAGAGCTGGGCCTGGCGCCTGCGCATGGTGCTCAGTACCGGTTTACGCTGTACCCGGCGCTATCTGGAGTATCACGCGGCGGTGCTGGGTTGCCTGCCCAGCGAGGCGGTGCATGTCTTGCCGCTGCTGGGGATCCATCCGCAATTCCAGGGCAAGCACTTCGGCGAACAACTGCTGGAGGCCGTGCACAACTGGTGCGCGGTGGACGAGCATTCCCAGGGCGTGGTGCTGGACACCGGCAACCCGCGTTACCTGGAGTTTTATAAGCGCCAAGGCTACGAAGAAATCGGCGAGATTGCCGTCGGGCCGATCCGCGAACATGTTTTTTTCCACGCCAACCCACAGGTTCTGCAACGGGCGAGCGGCTGAACAGAACTTTCCTCGCATTTGCGCGCTCTATCACGTTCCCCGCTCGTGATAGCATTCGCGCCTATGAAGTTTTCAGGAAGATTCACCAGCGGCTTGTTGCTGCTGTTCACAAGCTGTGCGGCGCTGGCGCAAAGCGAATTGGACGTCAGGGTCAAACCCTCTAACGACGAGCTCAAGGCCAATGTGGAAGGCTACATTGGCGGCGTGGGCGAGCGCGATGAGGAGGCGTTGCTGCGCTTCAGTCGCGGCGCCGAGGAGCAGGCGCGCAAGGCCGCCCAGGCCCTGGGCTACTACCAGCCGCAGATCAGCAGTGAAGTCAAAGGCGGCGAAAAACCGCGCCTGGTGCTCAACATCGACCCCGGCGAACCGGTGCATCTGCGCAACGTCACCATTCGCGTCGACGGCCCGGCGGCCACCCTCAAGAATTTTCGCGTGCCCAAGAGCGACCAGCTCAAAAGCGGCGCGATCCTCAATCATGGCACTTACGAAGACGCCAAGCGCCTGATCCAGAACCAGGCCTCGCGCTATGGTTTTTTCAGCGGGCGCTTCACCCGCCAGCAACTGTCCGTAGACCCCCAGGCCGGGGTTGCGGATATCGAACTGGTGTACGAAAGCGGCCCGCGCTATGCACTGGGCAAGGTCAGCTTTGCCGGCGATACGCCGTTCGACGAGGACCTGCTGCAGCGCATGGTGCCGTTCAAGGCTGGCGCGCCCTACGATTCCGAACTGATCGCCGAGCTCAATCAGGCGCTGCAATCGAGCGGTTATTTCGAAGGCGTGCGGGTCGACGCGGCGCCTACCGCGGCCGCTGCCGAAGTGATCCCAGTGGCGGTCCAGCTGCAAACCCGCAAGCCGCGCACCATGGGCCTGGGCCTGGGGTTTTCCACCGACGTCGGGCCGCGGGCCAAGGCCAACTGGACCCGCCACTGGGTAAACGCCGAAGGCCACAGCTACGGCTGGGAGGCGGAAGTCTCCGCGCCGCGGCAGAACGTCGGCTTGTTCTACGACATCCCGCTGGACCCGCCGCTGACCGACAAGCTGCGATTTGCCGGTGGTTACCAGAACGAAGAAATCGCCAATACCGATACCTTGAGCAAGTTGCTCACCCTGGGCCCCGAGTGGCACAGCAAGTTGCCCAGCGGCTGGCAACGGGTCATCTCGCTGAAATGGCAGCGCGAGGAATACCGGCTCGGCGACGACTCGGGCCTGAGTACCCTGTTGATGCCCGGCATCAGCTATTCCTACCTGCGCAGCGACAACCGCATCGACCCGCACAACGGCTATCGCCTGCAATTCGACACCAAGGTGGGCAAGGAAGGGCTGGGTTCGGACACCAACCTTTTATATGGCACCGTCATGCTCAAAGGCTTGACCACGGTATGGGACAACCATCGCTTTCTCGGGCGGGTGCAATTCGGCGGCAGCGCCACCAATGGCTACAAGAAAATCCCGCCGTCGCTGCGCTTCTTCGCCGGCGGCGACCAGAGCGTGCGTGGCTACAACTATCAGAGCCTGTCGCCGGAGAACTCCGACGGCGACCGGATCGGCGGGCGCTACATGGTGGCCGGCAGTGTCGAGTACCAATACTCGATCGCGGAAAAATGGCGCCTGGCGACCTTCGTCGACCAGGGCAACTCCTTTGACACGCTTGAATTGCCGAACCTGAAGACCGGCGTCGGCGTCGGCGTGCGCTGGGTGTCCCCGGTGGGGCCGATCCGCCTGGACCTGGCCCATGCGCTGGACGATGACGGCGGCATTCGTTTGCACTTTTCCATGGGGCCAGAGCTGTGAAGCGTGGTTTGAAGATCGCGGCGGCGACGCTGCTGGCACTGGTGGCAGTGGTGGTATTGGCCCTGGTTGCGCTGCTCGGCACCCAGGCCGGCAGCCGCTGGGCGCTGGGTCTGGTGCCGGGGCTGACGGTGGAGAACTTTGCCGGCCGCCTGGGCGGGCAGTGGAGTGCTGATCACCTGTTGTGGCAGCAGGACAGCAGCCGGGTCGAACTCCAGGCAGCAACATTCTCCTGGTCGCCAGCGTGCCTGATGCGTATGACCCTGTGCATCGAACAGCTGGACGTGGAGCAGGTCAGCCTGCAATTTCCTCCGGCTGCGGAAGAAGAAAGCAGCGCTCCGATCAGCCTGCCCGACGTGCAATTGCCCCTGGCCATCGAGCTGGGGCAGGTGCGGGTCGGTAGCCTGTCGTTCAACGGCAGCGAGCAACTCAAGGGCTTGCAACTGGCGGCGCAGTGGACGGCCAAGGGCTTGCAGATCGACTCGCTGAACCTGCAGCGCGATGACCTTGGCCTCAACCTCTCGGGGTTGCTGTCGCCCAGCGGCGACTGGCCCTTGAGCGCCGCTGGCACCCTGACCCTGCCGGCGCCCGGCGGCGAGCCGTGGGCGCTGGCGCTGAAGGTCGACGGCGATCTGCTGAAAACCCTCACGCTCGCGGCCGACAGCAGCGGTTACCTGCAAGGTCGCTTGAGCGCGCAGCTACAGCCCTTGGTGGAGAACCTGCCGGCCGAGCTGCGGATCACCGCCGATGGTTTCAAGGCCAGCGCCGAGCTGCCCGATACCCTGATGCTCAACCAGCTGGAACTGAGCGGCAAAGGCGACCTCAAGGCCGGTTACCAACTGCTGGGCAAGGCCAGCCTGCCAGCCGAGCAAGGGCCGGTGGCGCTCACGCTGCAAGGCAAGGTCGATGCCAAGGGCGCGCAGATCGCCGCGCTGGACCTGACCGCCAACGACAAACAGAGCCTCAAGCTCAGCGGCCAACTGGACTGGAGCCAGGGCCTGAATGCCGAGGCCAAGGTCGACTGGCTGGATTTCCCCTGGCACCGGCTGTACCCGCTGATCGAGGAGCCGGCGGTGGCGGTGCGGCGTTTCAACGCCGAAGTCGCCTATCGCGATGGCAATTACCTGGGCAACTTCAAGGGCGACCTCGATGGCCCGGCGGGCGCCTTCAGCCTCGGCAGCCCGTTCAGCGGCGACCTGACGAAAATCTTCCTGCCCGAGTTCAAGCTGGCGGCTGGCCAAGGCAAGGCCGAAGGCCACCTGAACCTGCAATTCGCCGACGGCATCGCCTGGGATACGGCCTTGGACCTGTCGGCGATCAACCCGGCGTACTGGGTCGCCGAATTGCCCGGCACGCTGGCCGGCCCGTTGCGCAGCCAGGGTGAAATGAAGAACCAGCAACTCAAACTCAATGCCGACCTCGACCTCAAGGGCAAACTGCGCGGCCAGCCGGTGATCCTGCAAGCCAAGGCCGATGGCGGCGGCGAGCAGTGGAACCTGAGCGCCCTGGAGATCCGCCTGGGCGACAACCGCATCAACGGCTCCGGGCGACTGCAGCAACGCCTGGCCGGGCAGCTCGACATCAAGTTGCCGCGCCTCGGCCAGCTGTGGCCCGAACTGCGTGGCCAGCTCAATGGTCGGTTCGATCTGGCCGGCACGCTGAAAGCACCGCAGGGCAAACTCGACCTGCAGGGCCAGCAACTGGCATTCGCCGACAATCGCCTGCAAAACCTTACGCTCGACGCCAACCTGGACAGCGCGCAGCGGGCCCGGATCGATCTCAAGGGCAGCGGTATCCAGGTCGGCGAAACCTCGCTGGGTACGCTGACCGTCGCGGGCCAGGGCGATATCAAGAACCAGAAGCTGCAGCTGGACCTGCAAGGCCCGCAGCTCAAGCTGGCGCTGGGCCTGGACGGCAACCTCAACCAGGGCAACTGGCGCGGGCGCCTGGCCAGTGGCGATATCCAGACGGGTGGCCAGGACTGGAAGCTGCGAGCGCCGGCCAAGCTTGAATACCTGGCCGACGGCAAGCTCAACTTCGGCGCCCATTGCTGGGCCAGCGGTGATGCCAGCCTGTGCGGCGAGGATCAGCGGCTGATGCCCGAGCCGAAGTTGCGCTACCAGCTCAAGCAGTTCCCGATCGACAGCCTGGCGCAGTGGCTGCCCAAGGATTTCGCCTGGAAAGGCCGGCTCAATGCCGATATCAAGCTGGACGTACCGGCCGCCGGCCCGCAGGGGCTGATTGTGCTGGATGCCAGCGGCGGCACCTTGCGGGTCAAGGAAAAGCAGCAGTGGCTGGATTTCCCCTATCAGGCCTTGAAGCTCGACACCACGCTGAGCCCCAAGCGCATCGATACGCAGTTGGCGTTCAGCGGCGGCAAGCTCGGTGAGTTGATGCTCCAGGCGCAGATCAATCCGTTGCCGAAAAACAAACCGCTGTCCGGCGAGTTCCGCCTCAGCGGCCTGGACCTGGCGGTGGCGCGGCCGTTCGTACCGATGGTCGAGAAGCTGGCCGGTACCCTGAACGGCAGCGGGCGCATTTCCGGCGGTTTGTTGGCGCCGCAGGTCAACGGCAACCTGGCCCTCAGCGGCGGCGAAGTCTCGGGGCCGGAATTGCCCATCAGCCTCCAGGACCTGCAAGTCCAGGCGCTGATCGCCGGCGAAAGCGTGCAGTTGAGCGGTGGCTGGAAGAGCGGCAAGACCGGGCAGGGCAGCCTGGGCGGGCATATCGCCTGGGGCCAGGCGCTGGTGGTGGATTTGAGCCTGAAGGGCTCGCAACTGCCGGTCACCGTCGAACCCTATGCGGCGCTGGAAGTGGCGCCGGACCTGAAGATATCGATGAAGGACGACAAGCTGGCGATCGCCGGCAAGGTCCAGGTGCCCAAGGGCGAAATCACCATTCGTGAATTGCCGCCGTCGACAGTCAAGGTTTCCGACGACACGGTAATCGTCGGGCACCAGACCGAAGAGGGCAAAGCGCCGATGGCCATGGCGATGGACATCGACGTGGTGGTCGGCGAGGACAAGCTCAGCTTTGCCGGGTTCGGCCTGACCGCCAACCTGCAAGGCCATGTGCACATCGGCGACAACATGGACACCCGCGGCGAGCTGTGGCTCAACGACGGCCGCTACCGGGCCTATGGCCAGCGCTTGAACGTGCGCCGGGCACGGCTGCTGTTCGCCGGGCCGATCGACCAGCCGTACCTGGACATCGAGGCGATCCGCCAGACCGACGACGTGATCGCCGGTATCCGCCTCAGCGGCAGCGCCGAACAGCCGACCACGCAGATCTTCTCGGAACCGGCCATGAGCCAGGAACAGGCCTTGTCCTATCTGGTGCTCGGACGGCCGTTGAGCACCACCGGCGAAGACAACAACATGCTGGCGCAAGCCGCCCTGGGCCTGGGCCTGATGGGCAGCTCGAACATCACCGGCGGCCTGGCCAAGGACCTGGGGATCGACGACTTCCAGCTCGACACCCAGGGCAGCGGCAACACCACCAGCGTGGTGGCCAGCGGCAATATCTCCGAGAAGCTCAGCCTGCGTTACGGAGTGGGGGTCTTTGAGCCGGCCAACACCATCGCCTTGCGCTACAAGTTGAGCAAAAAGGTCTATCTGGAGGCGGCCAGCGGCGTCGCCAGCTCGCTGGATATCTTCTACAAACGCGACTTCTGAGCACTGAAAAGACCGCAGTTTTTGCGGTCTTTTTCCTTCCGCGTTCGGTCTTTTTCCACCGTTTGTCCATCACCGGGCCAGGCGTCTTCCGGACAAAATCAATTGGCTTGATAGTAAGCATGCTAATTATTGTTTGGATATTGGCTGCCTAGGCAGTAACATCTCGACATACTTTCGCTGCCTGGGCAGCTAACAGGTGGTCAGATGAAGCATTTCACGCCGGACGATTTCCACAATTGCCACCTCGGGCTGCTGCTGGGCCGCGCGGCCCTGCTCAAGGACCGGATCCTCGACACCCACATGGAGCCGCACGGCATCACCGCCGCGCAGTTCAAGGTGCTGATCATCATGGCCCAGTTCGGCGTCGACACTCCGGCCGAACTGTGCCGCCACCTGTCTCTGGACAGCGGTTCGATGACCCGCATGCTCGACCGCCTGGAGCAGAAGGATTTTCTCGACCGCAAACGCTCGGAGCACGACCGCCGGCAAGTGCGGCTGGTGCTCACCGAAGAAGGCCAGAAGCTCGCCGACCGCCTGCCGCATATCGGCGCCGACGCGATGAACGAACTGGCGGGCGCCATTACCCCCGAGGAGTTGAAAAGCCTGGAACGGATCCTCAAGAAAATTTTGCTGGCGGCCGGCGACCCGATCACCGTGCAGCGGGTAGGTGACAAATAAATGAGCAATAGAACCTTGCGTAGCGGTCTGAGCCTGGTGTTGTTGGCCATGAGCCTGGCCGGTTGTGCCAATTACAGCGGCCTGAATACCCAGGGCGTCAGCCTCGATGCCAAGACGCTCAAGGCCGGACAATCCCTGAATGGCGTGACCCTGTCGCCGGCGGCCTGGCCGAAGAGCGACTGGTGGAAAAGCCTCGGCGACCCGCAACTCGACGGGCTGATCCGCGAAGCGCTGCACGACAGCCCCGACATGCAGATCGCCAGTGCCCGGGCCCATCAGGCCAGCGCCGCGGCCTATGCCGCCGACGCGGCACGCATGCCGACCCTGGATGCCAGCGGCGGCGCCAGCCGTTCGCGCCTGGCGCGGGACCAGGACCCGCGCGGCGAGGGCGGGGCCTATAGCACCCTGCGCAGCCTCAGCGGCAACTTCAACTACACCTTCGACCTCTGGGGCGGCCAGCGCGATACCTGGGAAGCCGCCCTGGGCCAGGCCCGCGCCGCCGAAATCGACCGCCAGGCCGCGCAATTGACCCTGGCCGCCGACGTGGCCCGGGCCTACAGCGACCTGGGCCAGGCGCATATCGTCCATGACCTGGCCGACGAAGACCTCAAGCGCACCCGGCAGATGCTCGACCTGGGCCAGAGGCGCCTGAGCTCGGGCATCGACAGCCAGTATCAGTACCAGCAGACCGAAAGCCTGGAGGCCAGCTCCGAAGCCTCGCTGATCGACGCCGAGAAAAAACTGCAGAGCGCCAAGATCGCCCTGGCGGTATTGCTCGGCAAAGGCCCCGACCGCGGCAACGAAATCGCCCGGCCGAAGGTGCTGCAAGCCAGCGCGGTGGCGCTGCCGTCGGTGCTGCCGGCGGAACTGCTGGGCCGCCGTCCGGACCTGGTGGCCGCGCGCTGGCGGGTGGAGGCGGCGAGCAAGAGCATCGACGCCGGCAAGACCAACTTCTACCCCAACCTCAACCTGAGCGCCGCCGCCGGCACCCAGGCGTTGCTCGGGGACGCGATGTTCGGTTCGGCCAGCCGCTTCTTCAACATTGCCCCGACCGTGTCGCTGCCGATCTTCGACGGCGGCCGCCTGCGCGCCGACCTGGATGCCCGGGACGCCGACTACGACCTGGCCGTGGCGCAATACAACAAGAGCTTGGTGAGTGCCCTGGGGGATGTCAGCGACACCCTTTCGCAACTGCGTGACATCGGCCGGCAGATCGGCGCCCAGCAACACGCCACCGATATCGCCCAGGAATCCTACGACACCGTGGTCCAGCGCTACGGATCGGGTATCGGCAACTACCTGGACGTGCTCAGCATCGAGCAGCAACTGCTGCAGGCCCAGCGCCAGCTGGCGACCCTGAATGCCGAGCAGATCGACCTGTCGATCCAACTGATGCAAGCCCTGGGCGGTGGTTTCAAGACCGACGACCTGGCCGCGGCCACCCCGACTCCAGCCTCGCGTAACCAATAATTCAAGGTACTCATCATGGCCACTGCCGACACCAACAACGCTGCTGAAAACACCGCGGACACCGCTAACCCGCGCAAACGCAAGCTCATGCTGCTGGGCCTGGTCGCGCTGATCGCCCTGGGCGGCCTGGGGGTCTTTGCCTGGTACGAGCTCTACGGGCGCTGGAACGAAAACACCGACGATGCCTATGTCAACGGCAACGTGGTGGAGATCACCCCGCTGGTCACCGGTACGGTGGTGAGCATCGGCGCCGACGACGGCGACCTGGTCCACGAAGGCCAGGTGCTGGTCAACTTCGACCCCAACGACGCCGAGGTCGGCCTGCAGAGCGCCGAAGCCAGCCTGGCGCGCACCGTGCGCCAGGTCCGCGGCTTGTACAGCAACGTCGACGGCATGCGGGCCCAGGTGGCGGCGCAGAAGGCCGAAGTGCAGAAAGCCCAGGACAACTTCAGCCGGCGCAAGACCCTCGCGAGCAGCGGGGCGATTTCCCAGGAAGAACTGTCCCACGCCCGCGACGACCTGACCTCGGCGCAGAACGCCCTGGCCAATGCCCAGCAGCAGCTCAATACCACCAACGCGCTGGTGGACGACACCGTGGTCTCCAACCATCCGGACGTGCAGGCTTCCGCCGCGCAACTGCGCCAGGCCTACCTGACCAACGCCCGCAGCACCCTGATCGCGCCGGTGACCGGCTATGTCGCCAAGCGCACCGTGCAGTTGGGCCAGCGGGTCCAGCCAGGCACCGCGTTGATGGCGGTGATCCCCCTGGACCAGCTGTGGATCGACGCCAACTTCAAGGAAACCCAGCTGCGTGACATGCGCATCGGCCAGCCGGTGGACATCGAGGCCGATATCTACGGCAGCGAGGTCAAGTACAACGGTACCGTCGACAGCCTGGGCGCCGGCACCGGCAGTGCCTTTGCCCTGTTGCCCGCGCAGAACGCCACCGGCAACTGGATCAAGATCGTGCAGCGGGTGCCGGTACGTATCCACGTGAACGCCGAAGAGCTGGCCAAGCACCCGCTGCGGGTCGGCCTGTCGACGGTGGTCAATGTCGACCTGCATGACCAGAGCGGCCCGGTGCTGGCCCAGCAGCCGCCGCAAAAGGCCTCGTTCACCACCAGCGTCTACGACCGCCAGTTGGGCGAAGCCGATGCGCTGATCGCCCGGCTGATCCATGACAACAGCGCCGCCGTCGGCAAGACCGTGCAGCGCTGATTCGCCGATCCCCTTGCCGTGGCCGTTAGCGGCCGCGGCGCCTGCTTCGCTTCATAGGATTCGCGATGAGCAATAACGCCTCTTTCACGCCGCCCAGCCTGGTGCTCAGCACCATCGGCCTGTCGCTGGCGACTTTCATGCAGGTGCTCGATACCACCATCGCCAACGTGGCCTTGCCGACCATTTCCGGCAACCTGGGGGTGAGTTCGGAGCAGGGCACCTGGGTGATCACTTCGTTCGCCGTGAGCAACGCCATCGCCTTGCCGCTGACCGGTTGGCTGAGCCGGCGCTTTGGCGAGGTGAAGCTGTTTATCTGGGCCACGCTGCTGTTCGTGTTGGCCTCGTTTCTCTGTGGGATTTCCACCTCCATGCCCGAACTCGTGGGCTTTCGGGTGCTGCAAGGGGTGGTGGCCGGTCCCCTGTACCCGATGACCCAGACCCTGCTGATCGCGGTCTATCCGCCGGCGAAAAGGGGCATGGCCCTGGCGCTGCTGGCGATGGTCACAGTGGTGGCGCCGATTGCCGGGCCGATTCTCGGCGGCTGGATCACCGACAGCTACAGCTGGCCGTGGATCTTCTTCATCAACGTGCCGATCGGCCTGTTCGCCGCCTGGGTGGTCAAGCAGCAACTGAAGGCGCGGCCGGTGGTGACCAGTCGCCAGCCGATGGACTACATCGGCCTGCTGAGCCTGATCGTCGGGGTTGGGGCCTTGCAGGTGGTGCTCGACAAGGGCAACGACCTGGACTGGTTCGAGTCCAACTTTATCGTCATCGGCACGCTGATCTCGGTGGTCGCCCTGGCGGTGTTCGTGATCTGGGAAATGACCGACCGGCATCCGGTGGTCAACCTGCGGCTGTTCGCCCACCGCAACTTCCGTATCGGCACCATCGTGCTGGTGGGCGGTTATGCCGGTTTCTTCGGCATCAACCTGATCTTGCCGCAGTGGTTGCAGACCCAGATGGGCTATACCGCGACCTGGGCCGGCCTGGCGGTGGCGCCGATCGGCATTCTGCCGGTACTGATGTCGCCTTTCGTCGGCAAGTACGCGCACAAGTTCGACCTGCGCCTGCTGGCCGGGCTGGCGTTCCTGGCGATTGGCCTGAGCTGTTTCATGCGCGCCGGTTTCACCAACGAGGTGGATTTCCAGCACATCGCCATGGTGCAGCTGTTCATGGGCATCGGCGTGGCGCTGTTCTTCATGCCGACACTGAGCATCCTGATGTCGGACCTGCCGCCGCACGAGATCGCCGACGGTGCCGGCCTGGCCACGTTCCTGCGGACCCTGGGCGGCAGTTTCGCCGCCTCGCTGACCACCTGGATCTGGATTCGCCGGGCCAACGAGCACCATGCCTACATGAGCGAAAACATCAGCACCTTCGAGCCGGCCACCCGTGACGCCCTGACGACCCTGGGCGGCGCCGGCAACCAGGCCTACGCGCAACTGGACCAGATCCTCACCAGCCAGGCGTACATGATGTCGACCGTGGACTACTTCACGCTGCTGGGCTGGGTGTTCATAGGCCTGATCCTGCTGGTGTGGCTGGCCAAGCCGCCGTTCGCCGCCAAGGCCGGGCCGGCGTCGGCGGGGCATTGATAGCGCGGTAGGGCAGGGGAAGTATCGCGAGCAAGCTCGCTCCTACAAGGACTGCATATCCCCCTGTAGGAGCGAGCTTGCTCGCGATAGAACGCGCAGCGTTCGTTCAGCGGCTACAGGTCATGAGCGGGGCAGCGCCAGCGGCGGCACAAAATCGAAAGCCGCCAGCTGGAAGCCTTGCTGATCCACCTGCAGCGCCCAGCCTTGGCGGTCCCAGTCGCCCAGCACGATACGCTTGGCGGCCTGGTCGCCGATCTGCAACTTGTGGATGGCGGGGCGGTGCGTGTGGCCGTGAACCAGGGTCCGCACCTTGAATGCCTGCATGATCCGCGGCACTTCGTCGGGGGTCACGTCGACGATGTCGTTGGCCTTCATGCGGGTTTGCGCGCGGCTTTCGTTGCGCAGCTTGCGCGCCAGCTTGTGCCGGGTGCGCAGCGGCAGGTGCCTGAGGATCCACAGCGAAACCGGGTTGCGCAGGTACCGGCGCATACGCATGTAGGCTTCATCGCGGGTGCACAGGCTATCGCCGTGCATCAGCAGCACTGGTTCGCCATAGAAGTCGACGACGCTCGGGTCCTGGAGCAGGGTGGCGCCGGCGGCCTTGCAGAACGCCTTGCCGAGCATGAAGTCGCGATTGCCATGCATCAGGAAAACCTGCGTGCCGCTGTCGCTGAGTTCGCGCAGTGCCTGGCATATGGAAAGCTGGTAGGGGGTCATGGCATCGTCGCCGATCCAGACTTCGAAGAAATCTCCGAGGATGTACAGCGCCTCAGCCGCGCGGGCACGTCCGCTGAGCAAATCCAGAAACGCCCGGGTAATGTCCGGGCGTTCCTCTTCCAGATGCAGATCTGAAATCAGCAATATCACTCAACGATCTCGGCTTTCTCGATGATCACGTCGTCTGCTGGCACGTCCTGGTGGCCGGCTTTCATGGTGGTGGCCACGGCCTTGATCTTGTCGACCACGTCGGTGCCCTCGACCACTTTGCCGAAGACCGCGTAGCCCCAGCCCTGCACGGTCTTGCCGCTGTGGTTGAGGAAGCTGTTGTCGGCGACGTTGATGAAGAACTGCGCGGACG
This sequence comes from Pseudomonas chlororaphis, assembly GCF_001921865.1. Lineage (GTDB taxonomy): Bacteria > Pseudomonadota > Gammaproteobacteria > Pseudomonadales > Pseudomonadaceae > Aquipseudomonas > Aquipseudomonas chlororaphis_D. The sequence goes on along the minus strand of NZ_MSCT01000017.1, from coordinate 3,367 downwards.
CCGAATGCGGCTCCATGGTACGGGCCATGGCGACGGTGTACTTGTCGTTGGAAAGACCGTTGTCGGCTTCGTTCTGGATGCTTGGACGCTTGTCTTTCTTCTCTTTCATGCCTGGCTCGAAACCGCCGCCCTGGATCATGAAGTTACCGATGACGCGGTGGAATACGGTGTTTTCGTAATGACCGGCTTTGACGTATTCGACGAAGTTGGCCACGGTGCCCGGGGCCTTCTCGGTGTTCAGTTCCAGCACGATTTCGCCGAAGTTGGTGGTCAGTTTGACTTGAGTCATGATCGGTACTCTTTATTAAGGAGAAGCATTTCAAGAAAATCCGGGGTCTGGGAACACGCACGCGCTCCGGACCGATTTGGCCATCCTGCGGCCAAGGAGCGCAGTTTAGCGTGACAGCCACGAATTTCGAGGCTGTTTTTTCACTTGCCCACTATTAATAGCCGCAGTTTTAAAGCTGCGCTCTGTCAGGCGCTTGACCGCATCGGCTATGATATCCGTTTTGATTTATCAGGCCGCACCGGCCGCGCACTTGTACGTTCAAGGATCCTATGAGCAAGCCCACTGTCGACCCTACCGCGAATTCCAAGACCGGACCGGCCGTTCCGGTCAACTTCCTGCGCCCGATCATCCAGGCGGACCTGGACTCGGGTAAGCACACGCAGATCGTGACCCGCTTCCCGCCGGAGCCCAACGGCTACCTGCACATCGGTCACGCCAAGTCGATCTGTGTGAACTTCGGGCTGGCCCAGGAATTCGGCGGCGTCACCCACCTGCGTTTCGACGACACCAACCCGGCCAAGGAGGACCAGGAGTACATCGACGCCATCGAAAGCGACGTCAAGTGGTTGGGCTTCGAGTGGTCCGGTGAAGTGCGCTATGCCTCGCAGTATTTCGACCAGTTGCACGACTGGGCGGTGGAACTGATCAAGGCTGGCAAGGCTTATGTCGACGACCTGACCCCCGAGCAGGCCAAGGAATACCGTGGCAGCCTGACTGAGCCTGGCAAGAACAGCCCGTTCCGCGAGCGTTCGGTGGAAGAGAACCTGGACTGGTTCGCCCGCATGCGCGCCGGCGAGTTCCCGGACGGCGCACGGGTGCTGCGCGCGAAGATCGACATGGCTTCGCCGAACATGAACCTGCGCGACCCGATCATGTATCGCATCCGTCATGCCCATCACCACCAGACCGGCGACAAGTGGTGCATCTACCCGAACTACGACTTCACCCACGGGCAGTCGGACGCCATCGAAGGCATCACCCACTCGATCTGCACCCTGGAATTCGAAAGCCACCGTCCGCTGTACGAGTGGTTCCTCGACAGCCTGCCGGTCCCGGCGCACCCGCGTCAGTATGAGTTCAGCCGCCTGAACCTGAACTACACCATCACCAGCAAGCGCAAGCTCAAGCAACTGGTCGATGAACAGCACGTACATGGCTGGGACGACCCACGCATGTCGACGCTGTCGGGTTTCCGTCGTCGCGGCTACACCCCGGCGTCGATCCGCAACTTCTGCGACATGGTCGGCACCAACCGTTCCGACGGTGTGGTGGACTTCGGCATGCTGGAGTTCAGCATCCGCCAGGACCTCGACCAGAACGCACCACGTGCCATGTGCGTACTGCGTCCGTTGAAAGTCGTGATCACCAACTACCCGGAGGGGCAGGTCGAGAACCTCGAATTGCCGCGTCATCCGCAAAAAGAAGAACTGGGCGTACGCCAGCTGCCGTTCGCGCGGGAAATCTACATCGACCGCGACGACTTCATGGAAGAGCCGCCGAAGGGCTACAAGCGCCTGGAGCCGAACGGCGAAGTGCGCCTGCGCGGCAGCTACGTGATCCGTGCCGATGAAGCGATCAAGGACGCCGATGGCAACATCGTCGAGCTGCGTTGCTCGTACGACCCGGACACCCTGGGCAAGAACCCTGAGGGCCGCAAGGTCAAAGGCGTCGTGCACTGGGTGCCGGCCGCCGCCAGCGTCGAGTGCGAAGTGCGCCTGTACGACCGCCTGTTCCGTTCGCCGAACCCGGAGAAGGCCGAAGACAGCGCAAGTTTCCTGGACAACATCAACCCTGACTCCCTGCAGGTCCTCACTGGTTGTCGTGCCGAACCCTCGCTGGGCAACGCACAGCCGGAAGACCGTTTCCAGTTCGAGCGCGAAGGTTACTTCTGCGCGGATATCAAGGACTCGAAACCGGGCGCACCGGTATTCAACCGTACCGTGACCCTGCGCGACTCCTGGGGTCAGTGATTCAGTCAAGGAATTAACGTGCTTACGATCTACAACACGCTCACCAAGAGCAAAGAAGTCTTCAAGCCGCTGGATGGCAACAAGGTGCGCATGTACGTGTGCGGCATGACCGTGTACGACTACTGCCACCTGGGCCACGGCCGCAGCATGGTCGCCTTCGACCTGGTGACCCGCTGGTTGCGTTTCAGCGGCTACGACCTGACCTACGTGCGCAACATCACCGATATCGACGACAAGATCATCAATCGGGCCAATGAGAACGGCGAGTCGTTCGAGGCGTTGACCGAGCGCATGATCGCGGCGATGCACGAAGACGAAGCGCGCCTGAACATCAAGAAGCCGGACATGGAGCCGCGGGCCACCGACCATATCCCGGGCATGCACGCAATGATCCAGACCCTGATCGACAAGGGTTATGCCTACGCCCCTGGCAACGGCGACGTGTACTACCGCGTCGGCAAGTTCATGGGTTACGGCAAGCTGTCGCGCAAGAAGATCGAAGACCTGCGCATCGGCGCGCGGATCGAGGTCGACGAGTCGAAACAGGACCCGCTGGACTTCGTGCTCTGGAAAGCCGCCAAGCCGGGCGAGCCGAGCTGGGAGTCGCCATGGGGCGCCGGGCGTCCGGGTTGGCACATCGAATGCTCGGTGATGTCCACCTGCTGCCTGGGCGAAACCTTCGACATTCACGGCGGCGGCAGCGACCTCGAGTTCCCGCACCATGAAAACGAAATCGCCCAGAGCGAAGCAGCCACCGGCAAGACCTACGCCAATGCCTGGATGCATTGCGGCATGATCCGCATCAATGGCGAGAAGATGTCCAAGTCCTTGAACAACTTCTTCACCATCCGCGACGTGCTCGACAAGTACCATCCGGAAGTGGTGCGTTACCTGCTGGTATCGAGCCACTACCGCAGCGCGATCAACTATTCGGAAGACAACCTCAAGGACGCCAAAGGCGCCCTCGAGCGTTTCTACCACGCGTTGAAAGGCCTGCCGAACGTGGCGCCGGCCGGTGGCGAAGCCTTCGTCGCGCGGTTCACCGAAGTGATGAACGACGACTTCGGCACTCCGGAAGCCTGCGCGGTGCTGTTCGAGATGGTGCGCG
>NZ_MSCT01000016.1 GCF_001921865.1 Pseudomonas chlororaphis | reverse complement strand
CAGGCGCTTGTACAGCGTATTGCGACTCACCCCCAGCCGTCGCGCCAGCAGGGAGATGTTGCCGCCCACGGCCTTGAGCTGGCGGTGCAGGTCGGTGGCGTCTTCCAGGTCGATGTCGCCGGGCGGTTCGTTGTTGGCGACGGGCTCCAGTCCCAAGTCGACAAAGAAGTCGTCCGGCAGGTGCTCGGCGCGGATCGGTTGGTCTTCGGCCATGGCCAGTGCCACCTGCATCACGCTGCTGACCTGACGCAGGTTGCCCGGCCAGGGATGGCGCTCGAACAAGGCCTGGACGTCGCGGCTCAAGCCGGCCCATTGCCCCGGGTCGCGGTGCTGTTCCCAGAGGCGCTTGAACAGCGCCTGCTTGTCGCTGCGTTCGCGCAGGGGTGGCAGTTCCAGGGTCAGGCCGCCGATGCGGTAATACAGGTCTTCGCGAAAGCGCCCGAGCTGCACCTGTTCGCGTAGGGAACGGTTGGTGGCCGAGATGATGCGGATGTCCACCGGGAACAGTTCGCTGCTGCCCACCGGTTGCACGCAGCGTTCCTGTAGCACCCGCAACAGGCGGGCCTGGGTGGGCAGGGGCATGTCGCCGATTTCGTCGAGGAACAACGTGCCTTTGTCGGCTTTGCGGATCAGGCCGATGCTGCCTTTCTGATTGGCCCCGGTGAAGGCGCCCTTTTCGTAGCCGAACAGTTCGGACTCCACCAGTTCGGCGGGGATCGCCGCGCAGTTCACGGCGATGAATGCCTGTTTGCTCCTGGAACTGGCCTGGTGCAAGGCCTTGACGAAGACCTCCTTGCCGACCCCGGTTTCGCCGTGGATCAGCAGCGGAATGTCCTTTTCCAGCAACCGCTCGGCCTGGCGCACGGCTTTCTCGACCCGGCTGTCACCGAAGTGCAAGGTGTTCAGGCTGATGTTTTCGAGGTCGACGGGGGCCGGCTGGGCGGCGGGCGCGGCGAAAACCCGGGCCTGGATCGGCGCTTGCCGCGGACGCTTGAGCAGGCAGTGGAAACGGTTGCGCCCGGCGGCCTGCAGGGCGAACGGCAAGCCCTCGGGCTGGTTGAGCAATTCGAGCAAGGACACCTTGAACAGGCTGTCGATGGCCACCCGGGACAGGCTGAGACCCAACAGGTTGTCGGCGCGGCGGTTGGCCGAAAGCACCTGGCCGCTTTCGTCAAAGATCAGCAGGCCGGCCCACTGGCTGTCGAGGTTGTTCAGCCCGGTGTTGAAGGTCAGCTGGAAATGCCGGCCTTCGAACAGGTTGAGGATCAGCCGGTTCTCCACGGTCTGGCTCATCATCTTGACCATGCCCAGGGTGTGGGACGGCGGCAGGTAGCTGTCGCTGGAGACGTCCAGCACCGCGATCACCCGGCGCTCGGCGTCGAAGATCGGCGCCGCCGAGCCGGTCATGAAACGGTTGGCCTTGAGGAAGTGTTCGTCGTGCTCGATATGCACCGCCTGCTCGCAGGCCAGGGCGGTGCCGATGGCGTTCGTCCCGCTGCAGTGTTCCAGCCAACTGGCGCCGGCGCTGAAACCGCGGGCCAGGCTGGGCTCGATAAAACGTTGGGTGCCCCAGGACGTCAGCACCTGCCCCTGGTTGTCGGCGAGCATGATCAGGCAATTGGAGTTGCTGAGGATGTTCTCGTAATAAGGCAGCACTTCCTGGTGAGTGGTCTGCACCAGGGCGTGCTGGCTTTCCAGCAACTGGGCGATGCGCTCGGCGGGCAGTTGGTCGAAGGCGGGCGCGCTCTGGTGGTTGAGCCCAAAGGCCCGGCAGCGGCTCCAGGAGTCCTTGACGACGGTCTCGTGCGACAGCGGTGGGGCAGGAGCGCTCATGTTGACGGGTCTCTTCTTGTTCTTGTTATGACGGGCTGCGCTTCCTGCATCCGCGATCGGCCTGGGAACACACGTCGGCCGGTTTACGACGGCTGCGCCGCCGATCGCAGCCTGCGGCAGCGGCTACATAAAGCAGTCCTGGCCACGAAAACGTTCATCCAGTGTTGTTCACGATTGTTCATTGTCAACCGCCGGATTGTTCAGTTGTTCAGCCTGGGTTGTTCATTTCTGTTCAGCAGCGAAACCGCGAATGTCCGGCCTTTACATAAACCTTCGGCTTATCAGTGGCTTGGTGTTGAACAGTGGTTCTGGCACGAAAGTCGCTCTGCTGCTGCGGTCGCTTGACTCCAATAATAAAAAAGGCCGAGCCATGTCATTAACGCTGGAACACGTCAGCCGTGTCGTCGAGGGCCAGACCTGGATCGACGACATCTCGCTGCGCTTCGAACCCGGTTCCTTCAATGTGTTGCTGGGGCGCACGCTGTCCGGCAAGACCAGCCTGATGCGCCTGATCGCCGGGCTCGACAAGCCCGCCAGCGGGCGGATCCTGATGAACGGCGTGGACGTTACCGGGCGGCCGGTGCGGCTGCGCAACGTGTCGATGGTCTATCAGCAGTTCATCAACTACCCGACCCTGACCGTGTTCGAGAACATTGCCTCGCCGCTGCGCCAGGCGGGTGTCTCGGCCGAGTTGATCCAGAGCAAGGTGCTGGAAACGGCGAAGATGCTGCGGATCGAAAAATTCCTGCAGCGCCACCCGCTGGAGCTGTCCGGCGGCCAGCAGCAACGTACGGCCATGGCCCGGGCGCTGGTCAAGGATGCCGAGCTGATCCTGTTCGACGAACCGCTGGTCAACCTCGATTACAAGCTGCGCGAAGAGCTGCGCCAGGAAATGCGCGAGCTGTTCCAGGCGCGCCACACCATTGCCATCTACGCCACCACCGAACCCAACGAGGCCTTGGCCCTGGGCGGCACGACCACGATCCTGCATGAAGGTCGCCTGGTGCAGAGCGGCAAGACCGCCGAGGTCTATCACCAGCCGCGGACGGTGCTGGCCGCCGAGCTGTTCTCCGAGCCGCCGATCAACCTGATGCCGGGACGCATTGCCGGCAATGAAGTGAGCTTCGCCAATTTCGTGCATTTTCCCCTGAACGTGGATTTGCGTCCGGTGGGCGAGGGCGAATTCCGTTTCGGCGTGCGGCCCAGCCATATCTCCCTGGTGCCGAGCAACGACGACGACCTGGAGCTGGCGGTGACTGTCGAGGTGGCGGAAATCAGCGGCTCGGAAACCTTCCTCCATGTGCGCAACGAACACTTCCTGCTGGTGCTGCACCTGTCGGGCGTGCACGAATACGACGTCGACGCGCCGATCCGCATTTATATCCCCACCCACAAACTGTTCGTCTTCGATGCCCAGGGCCGTCTGGTCCAGGCGCCGAGACAGCGCGTCGCGAGGGTTGCCTGATGGCCGAGATCCGTTTGCACAACCTCGCGCACAGCTACACCAGTACCCCCGCGGGCCCCGAGGACTATGCGATCCGCGAGATGAACCATATCTGGGAGCAGGGCGGCGCCTATGCCTTGCTCGGGCCGTCGGGCTGCGGCAAGTCGACCCTGCTCAACATCATTTCCGGGCTGCTCAGCCCCTCCCAGGGGCAGGTGTTGTTCGACACCCGGGTGGTCAACGAGCTGACGCCCGAGAAGCGCAATATCGCCCAGGTTTTCCAGTTTCCGGTGGTCTACGACACCATGACGGTGTTCGACAACCTGGCCTTCCCGCTGCGCAACCAGGGCATGGCCGAGGCCAAGGTGCACAGCAAGGTGCAGGAGATCGCCGAGGTCCTCGACCTGCAGGCGTTGTTGAACAAGAAGGCGCGTAATCTCAGTGCCGATGAGAAGCAGAAGGTCTCCATGGGCCGCGGGCTGGTGCGCGACGACGTGTCGGCGATCCTCTTCGACGAGCCGCTGACGGTGATCGACCCGCACCTGAAGTGGAAGCTGCGGCGCAAGCTCAAGCAGATCCATGAGCAGTTCAATATCACCATGGTGTATGTCACCCACGACCAGCTCGAAGCCTCGACCTTCGCCGACAAGATCGCGGTGATGTACGGCGGGCAGATTGTCCAGTTCGGTACGCCGCGGGAGTTGTTCGAGCGGCCGAGCCACACCTTTGTCGGCTACTTCATCGGCAGCCCGGGGATGAACCTGATCGAGGTCCGGGCCGAACCCGGCGGCGTCGGTTTCGCCGGGACTCACCTGGCCTTGCCCGAGGCGATGCAGCAGCGAATTGCCGAGAGCGGTTGCCAGGGCCTGAAAGTCGGCATCCGCCCGGAGTTCATCCATGTCTGGGACGAACCCTACGATGAGGCGTTGCAGGCCGAGGTGATGCACGTCGAAGACCTGGGCACCTACAAGATCATGACCCTGGACCTCGACGGCGCCGTGCTGAAAGTGCGCCTGGCCGAAGACAAACCAGTGCCGCAGGGCCAGGCCAGCATCAGCTTTCCCGCGCAGTGGCTGATGGTCTATGCCGACGAATACCTGCTGGAGGCCCACGCCCCGAACGAGGTTCAGCCATGAACAAGGTGCAGAACAACAAGGCCTGGTGGCTGGTGTTGCCGGTGTTCCTGCTGGTGGCGTTCAGCGCGGTGATCCCGATGATGACCGTGGTCAACTACTCGGTGCAGGACATCTTCGACCAGTCCAGCCGCTACTTCGTCGGTGCCGACTGGTACCGCCAGGTGCTGCTCGACCCGCGCCTGCACGACTCGCTGCTGCGTCAGTTCATTTATTCGGCCTGCGTGCTGCTGATCGAAATCCCCTTGGGGATAGCCATCGCCCTGACTATGCCGAGCAAGGGTCGCTGGTCGTCGGCGGTGCTGATCATCCTGGCCATCCCGCTGCTGATTCCGTGGAACGTGGTGGGCACCATCTGGCAGATCTTCGGCCGCGCCGATATCGGCCTGATGGGCTCGACGCTGAATGCCCTGGGCATCAACTACAACTACGCGGCCAACACCATGGACGCCTGGGTCACGGTGCTGGTGATGGATGTCTGGCACTGGACCTCGCTGGTGGCGCTGCTGTGCTACTCGGGGCTGCGGGCGATTCCGGACGTGTATTACCAGGCGGCGCGCATCGACCGGGCTTCGAACTGGGCGGTGTTCCGGCATATCCAGTTGCCGAAGATGAAGAGCGTGCTGCTGATCGCGGTGATGCTGCGCTTCATGGACAGCTTCATGATCTACACCGAGCCGTTCGTGCTCACCGGCGGCGGGCCGGGCAACGCCACGACCTTCCTCAGCCAGACCCTGACCCAAATGGCCATCGGCCAGTTCGACCTGGGCCCGGCCGCGGCGTTCTCCTTGGTGTATTTCCTGATCATCCTGCTGGTGTCCTGGCTGTTCTACACCGCCATGACCCACTCCGACGCCAATCGCTGAGGCCTGCCGCCATGACCAAGCGCAAGCTGATACCGCTGCTGATCTACATCCTGTTCCTGCTGGTGCCGATCTACTGGTTGCTGAACATGTCGTTCAAGAGCAACAACGAGATCCTCGGCAGCCTGACCCTGTGGCCCCAGGATTTTACCTGGCACAACTACAAGGTGATCTTCACCGACCCCAGCTGGTACACCGGCTACCTCAACTCCCTGTATTACGTCAGCCTCAACACGGTGATTTCCCTGAGCGTGGCGCTGCCGGCGGCCTATGCCTTCTCGCGCTACCGCTTCCTTGGCGACAAGCACCTGTTCTTCTGGCTGCTGACCAACCGCATGGCGCCGCCGGCGGTGTTCCTGCTGCCGTTCTTCCAGCTGTATTCATCCATCGGCTTGTTCGATACGCACATCGCCGTGGCCCTGGCCCACTGCCTGTTCAACGTGCCGCTGGCGGTGTGGATCCTCGAGGGCTTCATGTCCGGGGTGCCCAAGGAAATCGACGAAACCGCCTACATCGATGGCTACAGCTTTCCCAAGTTCTTCGTGAAGATCTTCGTCCCGCTGATCGGTTCGGGGATCGGCGTGACGGCGTTCTTCTGCTTCATGTTTTCCTGGGTCGAGCTGTTGTTGGCACGGACCCTGACCTCGGTCAACGCCAAGCCGATCGCCGCGGTGATGACCCGCACCGTGTCCGCCTCCGGGATCGACTGGGGCGTGCTGGCGGCGGCCGGGGTGCTGACCATCCTGCCGGGCATGCTGGTGATCTGGTTCGTGCGCAACCATGTGGCCAAGGGCTTTGCCCTGGGCCGGGTATGAGGGGCTGATGATGGAATGGATGAGTTGGACGGTCCCCACGGCGGCGTTCTTTGCCGTCATCGGCTTGATCCTGGTGGGCATGACCGTTTGGGAGTTGAGTTCGCCCAGTGTGTTGCGACGAGGTCTTCTGCCGATTGCCACCACCCGTGGCGATCGCTTGTTTATCGGTCTTCTCGGTAGCGCCTACCTGCACTTGCTGGTCATCGGCGTTACCGACTGGAGCATCTGGGTCGCGTCTGCGTTGTCCCTGGTGTGGCTGTTGGCTGTGATGCGTTGGGGTTGATACTGATCCCACCCCTGTAGGCGCGAGCGTGCTCGCGAAGAATTCCGGCGCGCCGCGTACAGCCTGGTTCTACGCGCCATCGCTAGCGACCTTCGCGAGCACGCTCGCTGCTACAGGGAGAGGCATGGGTATCGATCCTCTTTGAACTTAACCGGGAGATCTCTATGTTCGACAAAAACAATAAGCTGCGACATAGCATTTCATTGGCGGCCATGCTGGCACTCAGCGGTCTGAGCGCGTCCGCCTGGGCCGATGCCTATGAAGACGCTGCGAAAAAATGGATCGGCAACGAATTCAAACCGTCGACCCTGACGGCCGAGCAGCAGCTCGAGGAGTTGAAGTGGTTTATCAAGGCCGCCGAGCCGTTTCGCGGCATGGACATCAAGGTGGTTTCGGAAACCCTGACCACCCACGAGTACGAGTCCAAGGTGCTGGCCAAGGCCTTCAGTGAAATCACCGGCATCAAACTGACTCACGACCTACTGCAAGAAGGCGACGTGGTGGAGAAGTTGCAGACCGTGATGCAGTCCGACAAGAGCATCTATGACGGTTGGGTCAACGACTCCGATTTGATCGGCACGCACTTTCGCTACGGCAAGACCGAATCGATCACCGACCTGATGGCCAACGAAGGCAAGGACTTCACCTCGCCGACCCTGGACATCAAGGACTTCATCGGCCTCTCGTTCACCACCGCGCCGGACGGCAAGATCTACCAGTTGCCCGACCAGCAGTTCGCCAACCTGTACTGGTTCCGCGCCGACTGGTTCGAGCGGCCAGAGTTGAAAGCCAAGTTCAAGGAAAAGTACGGCTACGAGTTGGGCGTGCCGGTGAACTGGTCGGCCTATGAAGACATCGCCAAGTTCTTCAGCGAAGACGTCAAGGAAATCGACGGCAAGCGGGTCTATGGGCACATGGATTACGGCAAGAAAGATCCGTCCCTGGGCTGGCGCTTCACCGATGCCTGGTTCTCCATGGCCGGCGGCGGCGACAAGGGTATCCCCAACGGCCTGCCGGTGGACGAATGGGGCATTCGTGTCGAGGATTGCCACCCGGTGGGTTCCAGCGTGACCCGTGGCGGCGATACCAACGGCCCGGCGGCGGTGTTCGCCACCACCAAATACGTCGACTGGCTGAAAAAATACGCGCCCCCGGAAGCTGCCGGCATGACCTTCTCCGAATCCGGGCCGGTACCGTCCCAGGGCAACATCGCCCAGCAGATCTTCTGGTACACCGCGTTCACCGCCGACATGACCAAGCCGGGCCTGCCGGTGGTCAACGCCGACGGCACGCCTAAGTGGCGCATGGCGCCGTCGCCGCGCGGCCCGTACTGGGAAGAGGGCATGAAGCTCGGTTATCAGGACGTGGGGTCGTGGACATTCATGAAGTCTACGCCGGAGAAACAGAAACTCGCGGCCTGGCTGTACGCGCAGTTCGTGACCTCGAAAACCGTGTCGTTGAAGAAGACCATCGTCGGCCTGACGCCGATCCGCGAGTCGGACATCAACTCCCAGGCGATGACCGACCTGGCGCCGAAACTCGGTGGCCTGGTGGAGTTCTATCGCAGCCCGGCCCGCGTGCAGTGGACGCCGACCGGCACCAACGTGCCGGACTATCCGCGCCTGGCGCAATTGTGGTGGAGCCATATCGCCGAAGCGGCCAGTGGCGAAAAGACTCCGCAACAGGCGCTCGATGGCCTGGCCAAGGACCAGGACGCGATCATGAGCCGTCTCGAGCGCTCGAAGGCCCAGGCCACCTGCGCGCCGAAAATGAACCCCGAGCGCGACGCGCAATACTGGTTCGACCAACCGGGTGCGCCGAAGCCGAAACTGGCCAACGAGAAGCCCCAGGGCGAAACCGTGAGCTACAACGAACTGCTCAAGTCGTGGGAGGCGGCGCGCAAGTAAGGCTGTGGAGCGGAACAACCAAACGGCATCTTCGGGTGCCGTTTTTTGTGGGCGCCTTTTGGGGGGAAGGGGCTACGGCTATCGCGAGCACGCTCGCTCCGGCAATAACGCCGTGGGCCTCAGGCCAGTGTCGCCAGGCGTTCCACCATGTCGGGAAAACGTTCCACCAGGCGGATCAGGGTCGTGGCCTGGGCATTGGGTTTAGCGCGGCCTTGTTCCCAGTTCTCCAGGGTTCGGGTGTTGGTGCGCAGGTACATGGCAAACACCGACCGGGACAGGTTCAACTGCTGGCGAACCCGCAGCACTTCTTCGGCGCTGATGGGTAACAGGGCGTTCAGCTTGACCTTGTGCGTGCGCAGGGTGACCTTGCCCTGGCGCTCGTCGGCCAGGGCCTCGAAGCCTTCGACCAGTTCGGAAAAAATCTCACGTTTCATGATGGGCCCTCGCCTCGGTTTCTCTGTTCAGCAACTGCCTGAGCAGTTTTCTCTGTTGGGGTGTCAGGTCGTCCTGCTCGTTCTTCGCGTAAAGGGTGAAGAGCCAGAACTGCAAACCTGTGGACCACCAGTAATAAATCACCCTAATCCCACTGCGCTTGCCTTTGTGCCGTCGCTCATCGACAAAGCGCAACTTGCGCAAGCCGCCGGTGCCTTCGATGAGGTCGCCAGCCTCCGGGTTCTTCAGCAGCTCGAACTGCAGGCAGCGGAACAGTTCGTCATCCAGGTAGCTTTGGCGATAGCGCTGGAATGGGGGGAGCTCGATAAAAAGTGCGTCCATGCTTTGTACGTTACCTGCGTATATATTCGGAAAGGTAGGAGTAAAGGTCAAGCGGCCGAACAGGGCGTTGGTCGCCTTTTAATGACCTTAGGTTGCTGGAGCCGGGACGGGTGTAGGGCGCTTCTTGAAAGCCTGAAAGGCAATTCCCTTCATCGTGGAGGGGGAGGGCGGGGGGCTGTTTCGGAAAACAAAAACGGCGCCCGAAGGCGCCGTTTTGTCTGACTGCGTATCGCTGGGCGATCAGCCCGCCAGGCCGGATTGCTGAACCAGGGTCAGCAGCGGTTGCGGGTAGACGCCGAGGAAGAAGGCCAGGACCGCGATGGCTAGCAGCATCACGCCGCCTGCCTTCTGTTCCCAGTGCAGCTGGGCGTCGACGCGGCGCAGGTTCGGCTCGATCAGGTACAGGGTGACCATCACGCGCAGGTAGTAGAACACGCCGATGGCGCTACCCAGGACCAGGGAGCCGACCAGCCACCACTGATGCGCTTCGACACCGGTGGCGATGATGTAGAACTTGCCGATGAAGCCCGCGGTCAGCGGGATACCGGCCAGGGACAGCATCATCACGGTCAGGACGGCGGTCAGGTACGGACGGCGCCAGAACAGGCCGCGGTACTCGTACAGGGCATCCGCGTCGCGACCCTTGTAAGGCGAGGACATCAGGGTGATCACACCGAAGGCGCCGAGGCTGGTGATCACGTAGGTGACCAGGTACACGCCGATGGCTTCCATCGCCAGGCCCTTGCTCGCCACCAGGGCGATCAGCAGGTAACCGAAGTGAGCGATGGACGAGTAACCCAGCAGACGCTTGAGGTTGCTCTGGGTCAGCGCCAGCAGGTTACCGAACAGGATCGAAGCGATCGCGATCACGGTCAGCACGGTGTTCAACACACCGCTGCTGGCCACTGGCGAGATCTGGAACAGGCGAACCATCACCGCGAAGACCGCCACCTTGCTCGCGGTGGCCAGGAAGGCCGCCACTGGCGCCGGGGCGCCTTCGTAGACGTCCGGGGTCCACAGGTGGAAGGGCACCAGCGACAGCTTGAACGCCAGGCCGATCAGCATCATGCCCAGGCCCAGCTGGGCCAGCGGGCTAGGCAGGCCGGTGGCGGCCAAGGCCTGGCCGATGCCGTTGAAGCTCAGGCTGCCGGCTTCGGCGTAGAGCAGGGCCATGCCGAACAGCAGGAACGCGGAACCGGCGGCCGACAGCACCATGTACTTGATGCCGGCTTCCAGCGAACGCTTGTTGAAGAAGGCATAGGCCACCAGGCCGTAGACCGGTACCGAGAGCAGCTCCAGGCCGATGAACAAGCCGGCCAGGTGTTGCGCGCTGACCAGCACCAGGCCGCCGGCGGCGGCCATCAGGATCAGCAGGTACAGCTCTTCGCGGTTACCCGGGTAGCCGGTGCCGCCGTCGCCCAGGTAGGCGTGGGCGAGGGTGACGCAGGCCAGGGTGGCGACCAGGATCAGCGCCATGTACAGGCACGCGAACGAGTCGATCTGCAGCAGTGGAGTCACCGCCAGGGGCGCGACTTTCAAGGCTGGCAGGATCGACAGCAACGCCAGGTTCAGGCCGGCCACCGACAGCAGGAAGGTTTGCGAATGGTTGCGACGCCAGGCGATCGCCAGCATCACCACAACGATGGTGAGGCTGGTGATCAACAGCGGCGCAAGCGCGATAAAGTGTTGAATCGTAAAGTCCATAGCGCTCTTACCGGGCCGAAGCGAGTTGAGTGAAGGCGGTACCGAGCCATTGCTGCACGCCATGCATCGTAGCGGCAGAGGTATCGAGGAACGGTTGCGGGTAGACGCCGAGGTATACCAGCAGCGCTGCCAGGCCGAGCACCATGATCAGTTCGCGAGCATCCATGCCGTGCAGCACCGCGTCCGACTTGGACGGGCCGAAGTAGGCGCGGTGAATCATGATCAGCGAGTAGACCGAACCGAAGACCAGGCCGGACGTGGCGATCGCGGTGATCCACGGCGCGCTGGCGAAGGTGCCGATCAGGATCAGGAACTCGCCGACGAAGTTGCCGGTACCCGGCAGGCCCAGGGAGGCGGCCGCGAAGAACAGGCTGATGGCCGGCAGGTAGGCGATCTTCGACCACAGGCCGCCCATTTCACGCATGTCGCGGGTGTGGGTGCGTTCGTACAGCTGGCCGCTGAGGATAAACAGTGCCGCCGCCGACACGCCGTGGGCCAGCATCTGGATCACCGCGCCTTGCAGGGCCTGCTGGCTGCCGGAGTAGATGCCGATCAGCACGAAGCCCATGTGCGAAACGCTGGAGAAGGCGATCAGGCGCTTGATATCGGTCTGGGCGAAAGCCAGGAAGGCACCGTAGAAGATCCCGATCAGGCCCAGGGTCATGGCGATCGGCGCGAACTCGGCCGAGGCGTTCGGGAACAGCGGCAGGGCGAAACGCAGCAGGCCATAGGCCGCAGTCTTCAGCAGGATGCCCGCCAGGTCCACGGAGCCAGCGGTCGGTGCCTGGGCGTGAGCGTCAGGCAGCCAGGAGTGGAACGGCACCACCGGCAGTTTCACCGCGAAGGCGATGAAGAAACCGAGCATCAGGATGTATTCGGTGGTCAGCGACATCTTGGTCTTCAACAGGTCAGCGTAGTTGAAGGTAATCACGCCGGTGTTGTTGAAGTTGACCAGAACCAGACCGAGGATCGCCACCAGCATGATCAGGCCGGAAGCCTGGGTGAAGATGAAGAACTTGGTCGCCGCGTAGATCCGGGTTTTCTTGCCGTCCGAAGAACTGTGACCCCAGAGCGCGATGAGGAAGTACATCGGCACCAGCATCATTTCCCAGAAGAAGAAGAACATGAACAGGTCGAGGGCGAGGAACACGCCGACGACGCCGCCCAGGATCCACATCAGGTTCAGGTGGAAGAAGCCCACATGACGCTGGATCTCTTTCCACGAGCAGAGGACCGACAGCACGCCCAACAGGCCGGTCAGCAGGATCATCAACAGCGACAGGCCGTCGAGGGCCAGGTGCACGTTGATGCCGAAACGCTGGATCCAGACATGCTTGAATTCCAGGGCCCAGGTCGGATCGGCGCCAGGTGCCGGAGCGAATGAGTAGTCGCCATGGGCCCACAGCCAGAGGCCGAGAGCGAGTTCCAGGGACATGGTCAGCAGCGCAATCCAGCGGGGGAGGGTGGCGCCGAAGCGCTCACCCATCCAGCACAGCAGGCCGCCGATGAAGGGGATCAGGATTAGCCAAGGCAGAATCATGACGGGCTCAATTCCTTTCGCAAGTTCGCAAGGTTCATATCAGACCGCTACCAGCACGACGGCGCCGATAACCAGCACGGCACCGGCAGCCATCGAGGCGGCGTACCAACGCAGTTGACCGGTTTCCGTACGGCTCAGGGAGTTGTGACCCCCTTTGGCCAGGCGCGGGATCAGACCGATGGTCTGGTCGAGCGGGTCTTTGCGCAGTACATGGCTGATCGCCAGATAAGGCTTGACGAACAGTTTGTCGTAGATCCAGTCGAAGCCCCAGGCAGCGAACCACCAGGCTGAGAGGACGCGGCCGATACCGCTGTTGGCGACGGCGCTGACGAAGCGGCGCTTGCCGAGGAACAGCAGCGCGGCCAGCAGGATACCGGCGATGGCGATGGCGCCGGAGGCGATTTCCAGGCTGTGCTTGGCTTCGCCGCCGGCATGGCCGGCGCTCAGCGGCAGTACGCCGTGCAGCGGCGGGGTGATCATGGCGCCGACCGCGGTCGACAGCACGATCAGCACCGACAGCGGCAGCCAGTGGCTGATGCCGTGGCCAGCGTGGGCTTCGGTCTTGGCTTCGCCGTGGAAGGTGATGAAGATCAGGCGGAAGGTGTACAGCGAGGTCATGAACGCCCCCACCAGACCGGCATACAGCAGACCTTCGTTACCGCTGGCAAAGGCTTCCCAGAGGATCTCGTCCTTGGAGTAGAAACCGGCGGTGACCAATGGCAGGGCCGCCAGGGCCGCGCCGCCGACGATGAAGCTGGCGTAGGCCAGCGGCAGTTTCTTCCACAGGCCGCCCATCTTGAAGATGTTCTGCTCGTGGTGGCAGGCAACGATCACCGCGCCGGAAGCAAGGAACAGCAGGGCCTTGAAGAAGGCGTGGGTCATCAGGTGGAAGATCGCGCCGTCCCAGGCGCCAACGCCCAGGGCCAGGAACATGTAGCCGATCTGGCTCATGGTCGAGTAGGCGAGAATCCGCTTGATGTCGGTCTGCACCAGCGCGGCGAAGCCGGCCAGCACCAGGGTCACGCCGCCGACCACGCCCACCAGGTGCAGGATGTCCGGCGCCAGGGTGAACAGGCCGTGGGTACGGGCGATCAGGTAGACGCCGGCGGTAACCATGGTCGCGGCGTGGATCAGTGCCGAAACCGGGGTAGGACCGGCCATCGCGTCCGCCAACCAGGTCTGCAGCGGCAGTTGGGCGGATTTACCGACCGCGCCGCCGAGCAGCATCAGGGTGGCCAGGGTGATCCAGAAGTCGCCGGCCTGGAACTTCGCCGGCGCCGCCACCAGCAGTTGCTGGATGTTCAGGGTACCCAGCTGCTGGAACAGGATGAACAGGCCGATGGCCATGAACACGTCGCCGATACGGGTGACGATGAAGGCCTTGAGCGCGGCGTTACCGTTGTTGCGGTTGCTGTAGTAGAAACCGATCAACAGGTAGGAGCACAGGCCCACACCTTCCCAGCCGAAGTACAGGAACAGCAGGTCGTCGCCCAGCACCAGGAACAGCATGCTGGCGATGAACAGGTTGGTATAGGCGAAGAAGCGCGAGTAACCGGCTTCGCCGCGCATGTACCAGGAGGCGAACAGGTGGATCAGGAAGCCCACGCCCACCACCACGCCGAGCATGGTCACGGACAGGCCGTCCAGGTACAGGGCGAAGGTCGGCTTGAAGTCGCCTACGGCCATCCACTGCCACAGTACCTGGGTGACGTGGCCACCCTCGGGCGGCGCGACGTTGAATTGCCAGATCACATAAGCCGCGACGATCGCCGACAGGCCGATGGAGCCGACGCCGATCAGGGCGGCAAGGTTTTCCGAGATGCGTCCACGAGAGAACGACAGCAGCAGGAAACCGATCAGGGGGAATACGAAGGTCAGATAGAGAAGGTTCATCCGCGCATCTCGCTGGCAGCGTCGATATCGAGAGTGTGGAAGCGGCGATACAGCTGCAGCAGGATCGCCAGGCCAATACTGGCCTCGGCGGCTGCCAGGCTGATCACCAGGATGAACATGACTTGTCCATCCGGCTGCGCCCAGCGGGCGCCCGCGACGATGAAGGCCAGTGCAGAGGCGTTCATCATCACTTCCAGGCTCATCAATACGAAGAGAATGTTGCGGCGGACCATCAGGCCGACCAGACCGAGGCAGAACAGGATGCCGGCGACAGCCAGGCCATGTTCCAAGGGGATAGCAGGCATAGAGTTACTCCTTCGCCTCGTTGCGGCCCAGGTGGAACGCCGTGACGGCTGCGGCGAGCAGCAGCATCGAGGCGAGTTCGACCACCAGCAGGTAAGGTCCGAACAGGCTGATGCCCACGGCCTTGGCGTCCACGGTGGTTTGACCGATACCGGCACCGCTCTGGTGGCTGAACAGCACGTACAGCAGTTCGACCAGCAGCAGGGCGGCGAGAATCACCGGCCCGACCCAGATCCCCGGCTTGAGCCAGATGCGTTCCTGCTGGACCGAGGCAGGCCCCAGGTTCAGCATCATCACCACGAACACGAACAGCACCATGATGGCGCCGGCATAGGCGATCACTTCCAGCACACCGGCGAACGGCGCGCCAAGGCTGAAGAACGTCATCGCCACGGCGATCAGCGAAATGATCAGGTAGAGCAGGGCGTGTACAGGGTTGGTGTTGGTGACCACGCGCAGCGTGGAGACAACGGCGACACCTGACGCGAAATAGAAAGCGAATTCCATCTTTCTTCCTTAAGGCAGCAAGCTCTTCACGTTGATCGGCTCGGCTTCGTTTTGCGCGGCGCCTTTGGGCTTACCGGCAATGGCCATACCTGCAACACGATAGAAGTTGTAATCAGGGTTCTTTCCGGGGCCGGAGATCAGCAGATCTTCTTTCTCGTAAACCAGGTCCTGACGTTTGAACTCGGCCATCTCGAAATCCGGCGTGAGCTGGATCGCGGTGGTCGGGCAGGCTTCCTCGCAGAGGCCGCAAAAGATGCAACGCGAGAAGTTGATGCGGAAGAAGTCCGGGTACCAGCGACCGTCTTCGGTTTCAGCTTTCTGCAGCGAGATGCAACCCACCGGGCACGCCACGGCGCACAGGTTGCAGGCTACGCAACGCTCTTCGCCGTCGGGGTCGCGGGTCAATACGATACGGCCACGGTAGCGTGGCGGCAGGTAGACCGGCTCTTCCGGGTATTGCAGGGTGTCGCGCTTGCGAAAGCCATGGCCGAAGACCATCACCAGGCTGCGCAGTTGGGTACCGGTACCCTTAACGATGTCGCCAATATATTTGAACATGGGTCAAATCCTCACTGAACCGCGCCTGCTGGCGTGTTCAACAACACAAGCGCAGCAGTCACCAGCAAATTGATCAGGGTCAGCGGCAGGCAGAATTTCCAGCTGAAGTCCATCACCTGGTCATAACGCGGGCGCGGGATAGAGGCGCGCAGCAGGATGAACAGCATGATGAAGAACGCGGTCTTCAGGGCGAACCAGACGAAGGACAGTTGCGGCAGGATGCCGAACGGACCGTGCCAGCCACCGAAGAACAGGGTGACCAGCAACGCCGAGATCAGGATGATGCCGATGTATTCGCCAACGAAGAACATGCCCCATTTCATGCCGGCGTATTCAATGTGGTAACCGTCGGCCAGTTCCTGTTCCGCTTCCGGCTGGTCGAACGGGTGACGGTGAGTCACGGCCACGCCAGCGATGAAGAAGGTACAGAAGCCGAAGAACTGCGGAATGATGAACCACAGGTTCTGCGCCTGGTACTCGACGATGTCACGCATGTTGAACGAACCGACCTGGACCACGATGCCCATCAGCGCCAGGCCCATGAACACTTCATAGGACACGGTCTGGGCCGAGGCACGCAGGCTGCCCAGCAGGGCGAACTTGTTGTTGCTCGACCAGCCGGCGAACAGCACCGCGTAGACCGAAAGGCCGGCCATGGCGAAGAAGAACAGCAGGCCGATGTTCAGGTCCGCCACACCCCAGGTCGGGGTGATCGGGATGATCGCGAACGCGATCAGCAAGGCGCTCATGGCCACGACCGGCGCCAGGGTGAAGATCACCTTGTCGGCAAACGGCGGGGTCCAGTCTTCCTTGAAGAACATCTTCAGCATGTCGGCGGCGATCTGGAACATGCCGAACGGGCCGACGCGGTTCGGACCGTAGCGGTCCTGCCACCAGCCCAGCAGACGACGCTCGACGAAGCTGAGCAGGGCGCCTGCGACCACGACGGCGAGCATGATGACCAGGGCCTTGACGACCGCCAGGATCACGTCAATCACTTCAGGGGTGAACCAGGTCATTGCGCTGCCTCCTGCAGACCGTCAACGGATTTGCCAAAGATCGCCGGCGGAATGCCTGCCAGGCCGGCCGGCAGGGCCACCAGGCCAGCGCCCAGTTCTTCGTTGATGCGCAACGGCAGACGCAGGGTCTGGCCCGCCACGTTCAGCGCCAGCAGCGCGCCATCGTTGACGCCCAGGCGATCGGCCTCGGACTTGGCCAGGGAAACGTAGGCGGCCGGAATGCGTTCCTGGACCGGAGCGGCTTTGGAAGAGTTCTCTTCGCTGCCGAACAGGTGGTAGAACGGCACGGCTTGCCAGGTGCCCTGGGCCGGGGAGAAGGCGCGTGGCACGCTGGCGAACCAGCCGAGGCGGTCGCCCTGGCTTTCGATCAGGCGGGTGCCTGGATCGCCGGCGCGCAGGTGACCGCCGACTTCGTCCTGGAACTTGTTCCAGGCTTGCGGCGAGTTCCAGCCCGGCGACCAGGCGAACGGCACTTGGGAGCGCGGTTCGGCGGAGCCCGAGTAACCTTCCATGGAGAAGGCGAACGCGGTGTCCTTGTCTTGCGGGGTACGCGGTTCATGCACGCTGATGTCGGCGCGCATGGCGGTACGGCCGCTGTAGCGCAGCGGTTCGCGGGCCAGTTTCAGGCCCTTGATGCGGAACGACGCCGACGGTGCGGCATCGACGATGCGCGCCAGTTGCGCGGTGCTCTGGGCACAGGCGGCGGTGACGTGGTCCAGCTGGGTCCAGTCCACCGGTTTGTTCAGCAGGGTGGCGCGCAGGGCATGCAGCCAGCGCCAGCCTTCGCGAACCAGGATGCTGGCGTCCATGTAGGTCGGATCGAACACCTGGAAGAAGCGCTGGGCACGGCCTTCCTGGCTGACCAGGGTGCCGTCGCCTTCGGCGAAGCTCGCCGCTGGCAGAACCAGGTGCGCGCGATCGCTGGTGGCGGTCTTCTGGTGGTCGGCGACAATCAGCACTTTCGCGGCATTCAGCGCGGCGTCGACTTGAGCGGCGTCGGTGCGGGTGTACAGATCGTTTTCCAGCACGACGATGGCGTCGGCGCTGCCGGAGATTACCGCTTGCAGGGCCGCGTCCACCGATTCGCCACCGAGCATGGCCAGGCCGAGGCTGTTGGCCTCAGGCACGATCAGGCTGATGGAGCCGTTCTTCTCGCGCAGCTTCAGGGCCTTGGCGATGTTGGCGGCCGCTTCGATCAGTGCCTTGGAACCCAGGGAGGTGCCGGCGACGATCAGCGGGCGCTTGGCCGTGAGCAGGGCGTCGGCGATGCGCTTGGCCAGCTCCTGGGCTTCGGCGTCCAGGCCTTCGACGGCCGGGGCGCTGGCGTCCAGGGCGTGGGCCACGGCGAAACCGATGCGCGCCAGGTCGTCGGGAGCGGCGTGTACACACTCCTCGGCGACGTCGTCGAGCTTGGTTTCAGCCAGGGTCGCGATAAACAGCGGGTTCAGCGCGTGCTGGCCGATGTTTTTCACCGCGGCGTCGAGCCACGGTTGAACGCGCATGGCCTCGGCCATGTCTTCGGCCTTGCCCTTGACCGACTGGCGCAGGGCGAGGGCCATGCGGGCGGCGGTCTGGGTCAGGTCTTCGCCGAGGACGAACACCGCGTCGTGGTCTTCGATGTCGCGCAGGGTCGGTACGGGCAGCGGGCTGTCGTTCAGCACTTGCAGGACCAGGCGAATGCGCTCCAGCTCGGCGGCTTCGATGCCGGAGTAGAAGTGCTCGGCGCCGACCAGCTCACGCAGGGCGTAGTTGCTTTCGAGGCTGGCGCGGGGCGAGCCGATGCCGACGATATTGCGACCGCGCAGCAGGTCGGCGGCCTTGTCCAGCGCCTGGTCCAGGCTCAGCTTGGTGCCGTTGTCCAGCAGCGGCTGGCGCGGGCGGTCTTCGCGGTTGACGTAGCCGTAGCCGAAGCGGCCGCGGTCGCACAGGAAGTACTGGTTCACCGAACCGTTGTAGCGGTTCTCGATGCGCCGCAGTTCGCCGTAGCGCTCGCCCGGGGAGATGTTGCAACCGCTGGAGCAGCCATGGCAGATGCTCGGCGAGAACTGCATGTCCCACTTGCGGTTGTAGCGTTCGGAGTGGGTCTTGTCGGTGAACACACCGGTCGGGCAGACCTCGGTGAGGTTGCCGGAGAACTCGCTTTCCAGGGTGCCGCTTTCGACGCGACCGAAGTACACGTTGTCGTGGGCGCCGTATACACCCAGGTCGGTGCCGCCGGCATAGTCCTTGTAGAAACGCACGCAGCGGTAGCAGGCGATGCAGCGGTTCATCTCGTGAGCGATGAACGGGCCGAGTTCCTGGTTCTGGTGGGTGCGCTTGGTGAAGCGATAACGGCGCTCGTTGTGGCCGGTCATCACCGTCATGTCTTGCAGGTGGCAGTGACCGCCTTCCTCGCAGACCGGGCAGTCGTGCGGGTGGTTGGTCATCAGCCATTCGACGACGCTGGCGCGGAAGGCCTTGGATTCTTCATCGTCGATGGAGATCCAGGTGTTGTCGGTGGCGGGAGTCATGCAGGACATGACGATGCGACCGCGGGTGTCGTTCTCGTCGGTGTACTGCTTGACCGCGCACTGGCGACAGGCACCGACGCTACCGAGAGCGGGGTGCCAGCAGAAGTAAGGGATGTCGAGGCCTAGCGACAGACATGCCTGTAACAGGTTGTCTGCCCCATCGACTTCGAGCGCTTTGCCGTCTACGTGGATAGTGGCCATGGTTCAAAGTTCTTCGTTGGCCCGGTGTCAGCGGGCGTGGCTAATGGAATCTCGTTTTCGCGTGAATCAAAACAGCCGCGCGCGGCGTCATCACACGAAAAGCGAAGGGCACGGACCCTTCGCTTCTTTAAGCGTTACGCGCCGACTACGATCGGCCTTGCCAGAGGCGGGACGGCAGCGCTGGTAGGCGCGATGCCGGCTTCGAACTCCGGACGGAAGTATTTGATGGCGCTGCCCAACGGCTCCACGGCACCCGGTGCGTGAGCACAGAAGGTCTTGCCTGGGCCGAGGAAGCCGACCAGGCCCAGCAGCGTCTCGATGTCGCCGGGCTGGCCTTCGCCTTTCTCGATCGCCATCAGCAGCTTGACGCTCCATGGCAAGCCATCGCGGCACGGGGTGCAGAAGCCGCAGGATTCGCGGGCGAAGAACTGCTCCATGTTGCGCAGCAGCGACACCATGTTGACGCTGTCGTCCACCGCCATGGCCAGGCCGGTGCCCATGCGGGTGCCCACCTTGGCGATGCCGCCGGCGTACATCTGGGCGTCTAGGTGTTCCGGCAACAGGAAACCGGTACCGGCGCCGCCTGGCTGCCAGCACTTGAGCTTGAAGCCGTCGCGCATGCCGCCGGCGTAGTCCTCGAACAGCTCGCGCGCGGTCACGCCGAACGGCAGCTCCCACAGGCCAGGGTTCTTCACTTTGCCGGAGAAGCCCATCAGCTTGGTGCCGTGGTCTTCGCTGCCTTCGCGAGCGAGGGATTTGTACCAGTCCACGCCGTCGCCGATGATCGCCGGCACGTTGCACAGGGTCTCGACGTTGTTCACGCAGGTCGGCTTGCCCCACACGCCGACGGCGGCAGGGAAGGGCGGCTTGGAGCGCGGGTTGGCGCGGCGACCTTCGAGGGAGTTGATCAGCGCGGTTTCTTCACCGCAGATGTAACGCCCGGCGCCGGTGTGCACGAACAGCTCGAAATCGAAGCCCGAGCCCAGGATGTTCTTGCCCAAGAGGCCTGCGGCCTTGGCTTCTTCCACGGCACGGTTGAGGTGCTTGGCGGCAGTGGTGTACTCGCCGCGCAGGAAGATGTAGCCGCGGTAGGTTTTCAGCGCGCGGGCGCTGATCAGCATGCCTTCGATCAGCAGATGGGGCAGTTGCTCCATCAGCATGCGGTCCTTCCAGGTGTTGGGCTCCATTTCATCCGCGTTGCACAGCAGGTAGCGGATGTTCATGGATTCGTCTTTGGGCATCAGGCCCCACTTCACGCCAGTGGGGAAGCCCGCGCCGCCGCGACCCTTGAGGCCAGCGTCCTTGACGGTCTGGACGATGTCGTCCTGGGACAGGTCGGCGAAGGCCTTGCGTGCCGCGGCGTAGCCGTTCTTGGCCTGGTACTCGTCGAGCCATACCGGCTCGCCGTCGTCGCGCAGGCGCCAAGTCAGCGGGTGGGTTTCCGGGCTGCGCTGGATGCGGTTGGCCGGGCCAAAGGATGTCAGGGTCATACGTAGCCCTCCAACAGCTTGGCCACGCCAGCTGGCTGCACGTCGCCGAAAGTGTCGTCGTCGATCATCAGCGCCGGGGCCTTGTCGCAGTTGCCCAGGCAGCACACCGGCAGCAGGGTGAAGCGGCCGTCGGCGGTGGTCTGGCCGAGGCCGATGCCCAGCTCGCTCTGGATCTGGCCGACCACGGACTCGTGGCCGCCGATGTAGCAGACCATGCTGTCGCAGACGCGGATGATGTGGCGGCCGACCGGTTGACGGAAGATCTGGCTGTAGAACGTCGCCACGCCTTCTACGTCGCTGGCCGGGATGCCGAGGATCTCGCCGATGGCATAGAGCGCGCCGTCAGGCACCCAGCCACGTTCCTTCTGGACGATCTTCAGGGCTTCGATCGACGCCGCGCGCGGGTCTTCGTAGTGATGCAGCTCGTGCTCGATGGCCGAGCGCTCGGTTTCGCTCAGGGCGAAACGGTCTGTCTGGATAAGCGTGCTGTTCATGCTTAGCGGTCCACGTCGGCCATAACGAAGTCGATACTACCCAGGTACGCGATCAAGTCCGCGACCATGCTGCCGCGGATCACCGAAGGGATCTGCTGCAGGTGGGCGTAGCTTGGGGTACGGATCCGGGTGCGATAGCTCATGGTGCCGCCGTCGCTCGTCAGGTAATAACTGTTGATGCCCTTGGTCGCTTCGATCATCTGGAAGGACTCGTTGGCCGGCATGACCGGGCCCCACGAAACCTGCAGGAAGTGCGTGATCAGGGTCTCGATGTGCTGCAGCGTGCGTTCTTTCGGCGGCGGCGTGGTCAGCGGGTGATCCGCCTTGTACGGGCCTTCCGGCATGTTGCGCAGGCACTGGTCGATGATCTTGATGCTCTGGCGCATCTCTTCGACGCGGACCATGCAACGGTCATAGGCATCGCCGTTGGCCGCCAGCGGCACTTCGAACTCGAAGTTCTCGTAGCCGGAGTACGGGCGCGCTTTGCGCAGGTCGAAATCACAACCGGTGGAACGCAGGCCGGCACCGGTAACGCCCCATTCCAGGGCCTCTTTGGTGTTGTAGGCCGCGACGCCGATGGTACGACCCTTGAGGATGCTGTTCTGCAAGGCGGCCTTGGTGTACTCGTCGAGGCGCTTGGGCAGCCATTCGACGAAGTCTTTCACCAGTTTGTCCCAGCCGCGCGGCAGGTCGTGGGCGACGCCACCGATGCGGTACCAGGCCGGGTGCAGGCGGAAACCGGTAATGGCTTCGATCACCGTGTACGCCTTCTGGCGGTCGGTGAAGGTGAAGAACACCGGGGTCATGGCGCCGACGTCCTGGATGTAGGTCCCCAGGAACAGCAGGTGGCTGGTGATCCGGAAGAACTCGGCCATCATGATGCGGATGACGTCGACCTTCTCCGGTACCTTGATCCCGGCCAGTTTCTCGACCGAGAGCACGTACGGCAGGTTGTTCATCACGCCGCCGAGGTAATCGATACGGTCGGTGTAGGGGATGAAGCTGTGCCAGGACTGACGCTCGGCCATCTTCTCGGCGCCACGGTGGTGGTAGCCAATGTCCGGTACGCAGTCGACGATTTCTTCACCGTCCAGCTGCAGGATGATCCGGAAGGCACCGTGGGCCGAAGGGTGGTTCGGGCCCAGGTTGAGGAACATGTAGTCCTCGTTGGCGCCGGAGCGCTTCATGCCCCAGTCTTCCGGCTTGAAGCGCGCGGCCTCTTCTTCCAACTGTTGCTTGGCCAGGTTCAGGCTGAACGGATCGAACTCGGTGGCGCGCGCCGGGAAGTCCTTGCGCAGCGGGTGACCTTCCCAGGTCGGCGGCATCATGATGCGCGACAGGTGAGGGTGGCCGGCGAAGTCGATGCCGAACATGTCCCAGACTTCACGCTCGTACCAGTTGGCGTTCGGCCAGATACCGGTCACGGTCGGCAAGCTGAGGTCGCTCTCGGACAAGGCGACCTTGATCATTACGTCACTATTACGTTCGATCGACAGCAGGTGGTAGAACACGCTGAAGTCGGCGCCTGGCAGCCCCTGGCGCTTGGTGCGCAGACGCTCGTCCACGCCATGCAGGTCATAGAGCATGACGTACGGCTTGGGCAGGTTGCGCAGGAAGGTCAGGACTTCGACGAGTTTGGCGCGGGTAACCCACAGTACCGGCATGCCGGTGCGGGTGGCCTGGGCGGTGAATGCCTCAGGGCCAAAACGGTTATTGAGTTCGACGACCACATCCTGGTCGTCTGCCTTATAAGGCGGGATGTACAGAGCACTGCCTGTAGTCATGGTTTTTTATCGCTTTCGGTCAACGTAAAGAATGAAGCCAGTTTTTCGTTCTTTGTAAGAAGCGCTCTGGATCAGACTTCGTCGGGGCTGCGCAGGTTGGTTACCTGAATACGCTGTTCGCGGCGCGCTTCCTTTTGCGACGGCATTTCGGCGCGGTACACGCCTTGGTCGCCGACGACCCAGGAAAGTGGGCGACGCTCCTGGCCAATCGACTCCTGCAAGAGCATCAGGCCTTGCAGAAAAGCTTCAGGGCGGGGCGGGCAGCCAGGCACGTAGACGTCCACGGGCAGGAACTTGTCCACCCCCTGAACAACGGAGTAGATGTCGTACATGCCACCGGAGTTGGCGCACGAACCCATGGAGATAACCCACTTCGGTTCGAGCATTTGCTCGTAGAGACGCTGAATGATCGGCGCCATCTTGATGAAGCAGGTTCCGGCAATAACCATGAAGTCCGCCTGGCGCGGTGATGCCCGGATAACCTCGGCGCCGAAGCGCGCGATGTCGTGGGGCGCCGTGAAGGCGGTGGTCATTTCCACGTAGCAGCAGGACAGGCCGAAGTTGTACGGCCATAGGGAGTTCTTACGCCCCCAGTTGACCGCGCCGCTCAGCACGTCTTCCAGCTTGCCCATGAAGATGTTTTTGTGGACTTGATCTTCTAACGGATCGGCAACGGTTTCCCGTTCGCCGATAGGGTACTGCTCGTTAGGAGCATCGGGGTCGATCCTGGTGAGATTGTATTGCATCGCCAAAGCCTCATTGTTTTAGCTTCGCCTGCCGCTTACGACGACCTTCCGGAGCCCAATCAAGAGCCCCCACCCGCCAAAGGTAGACAAGACCTGCCAACAGAATTGCTATGAAAACGAGAGCTTCGACGAATCCGGTCCAGCCGCTTTCGCGGACGGACACAGACCAGGCAAAGAGAAAGAGGGCTTCGATATCGAAGATCACGAAGAGCATCGCGACCAGATAGAATTTGGCTGAGAGCCGCAAGCGGGCGCCACCGGTAGGTAGCATGCCGGACTCGAACGGTTCGTTTTTGCTGCGGCCCCAGGCTTTTGACCCGAGGAGGCTGGAGACGCCGAGCATGAAGGCGCAGAGGCCGCCTACACCCAGAAGGAAAATGGCAAAGCCCCAGTTGTGGGCCATGAGTCCTGTCGCTTCGGGCATGCTGGTAATCCTTAACAGAGAGCAAAGGTCTCTGAGCTTGATAAAGAAATAAAGCAGTGACGATATGTCGCAGCGCAATCAATCGGCGTGATTTTATGGCTAAACACCGGGCAAGTAAATTTTCTATAGCGAAATTATTTAATGGAATAAGGGCATGGCCCCCCTTGCAAGCCCCGTAAGCCACGCCCTGTGGGCATTAGCGGGGGTTTTGTTAATTATGTTTTGTGTGCGCTGTAACGAACATTGCATTGTCTAAATGATAATCAATATTATTTGGCGTTGCTTTTAAAGAGTGGTTCTCATGGGAGGCCACTAAGTTGCGTTTTATATGCCCGTTACAGCAAGTTGCGAGCGAGCTCCTTTTACCCGCTTTTTTCTTTGCGAATACCGCTCTGGATCAATGTTTTGTCAGAGGGTTGGCGGTGGCTGGAGCGGCTGCATCGTGTGCAGGCTTGTTCTTGGGGGGAGGAGAGCTGCTCTTGCAGGTGCGAGCTGGTTCGCGATGGCCCTGCTGAAGCGCAGGCAAAAAAACGCCCCGAACCAGTCGGGGCGTCAGATGTTCGGCATTCCAGTTAGCTTTCTACACGGTCTGGAATGGCCGTTGTCTTGCGTGAAGCCGAATCAGTGGAACTGTTCTTCTTCGGTGGAGCCGGTCAGTGCGGTCACCGACGACGAGCCGCCCTGGATCACGGTGGTCATGTCGTCGAAGTAGCCGGTGCCCACTTCCTGCTGGTGAGCCACGAAGGTGTAGCCCTTGGCGGCGTCGGCGAATTCCTGCTCCTGCAGTTTCACGTAGGCGGTCATGTCGTTGCGGGCGTAGTCGTGCGCCAGGTTGAACATGCTGTGCCACATGTTGTGAATGCCGGCCAGGGTAATGAATTGGTGCTTGTAGCCCATGGCGGACAGTTCGCGCTGGAACTTGGCGATGGTCGCGTCGTCCAGGTTTTTCTTCCAGTTGAAGGAAGGCGAGCAGTTGTACGACAGGATCTGGTCCGGGTATTCCTTCTTGATCGCCTCGGCGAAGCGACGGGCCTCGTCCAGGTCCGGCTTGGCGGTTTCGCACCAGATCAGGTCGGCGTATGGCGCGTAAGCCAGGCCGCGGGCGATAGCCTGGTCGAGGCCAGCGCGCACTTTATAGAAACCTTCCTGGGTGCGGGTGCCGGTGACGAACGGCTGGTCGTACGGGTCGCAGTCGGAGGTCAGCAGGTCGGCGGCGTTAGCGTCGGTACGGGCCAGGATGATGGTCGGTACGCCGGCAACGTCGGCTGCCAGACGGGCAGCGGTCAGCTTCTGTACGGCTTCCTGGGTCGGCACCAGTACCTTGCCGCCCATGTGGCCGCATTTTTTCACAGAAGCCAGCTGGTCTTCGAAGTGAACGCCGGCAGCGCCTGCCTCGATCATGCTTTTCATCAGCTCGTAGGCGTTCAGTACGCCGCCGAAACCGGCTTCGGCGTCAGCCACGATCGGTGCGAAGTAGTCGATGTAGCCGTCGTCGCCCGGGTTCTTGCCAGCTTTCCACTGGATCTGGTCGGCGCGACGGAACGAGTTGTTGATGCGCTTGACCACGGTTGGAACCGAGTCCACCGGGTACAGCGACTGGTCGGGGTACATGGATTCGGCGGAGTTGTTGTCCGCGGCCACTTGCCAGCCCGACAGGTAGATCGCCTGGATGCCGGCTTTGACTTGTTGTACCGCTTGGCCGCCGGTCAAGGCGCCCATGCAGTTGACGAAATCTTTTTCAGGACGGAAGGACGGTTTGGCACCCTGGGTCACCAGGTTCCAGAGCTTCTCGGCGCCCATGCGTGCCAGGGTGTGCTCAGGTTGAACCGAGCCACGCAGACGGACAACGTCGGCAGCGGAGTAAGTGCGAGTCACGCCTTTCCAGCGCGGGTTTTCAGCCCAGTCTTTTTCAAGGGCTGCAATTTGCTGTTCGCGTGTCAGTGCCATGGAGATAAACCTCGTCGCATCTTGTGTGAAAAGTCGTTCTGGGGTGGAAAATCTCGCTCCACCAGATGCGCAGGGTAAAAATGCGTCACTGGCTGCTCGCTGACCAGAAGCTTAGGCGGTCAAGCCGGGTTCGGCGCAGATGGCGACGGGTGAACGATGGGCTCAAGGGGGGAAAGTGAGCAGGTAAGGGCTGGCTGTCGAACACATTCGGGCGTCGTGGGCCCTTGTATGGTCAAGCAGGGTGTTGCCGATCTACCTAATTAGCTTCCGTCCCTCGGGACAACCTCGTTCCAGTCGCAATCTCGTCAAACGCACCTTGTGGGCGGTACAGACACGAATCGGCTCAGGTGGGTAGGTTAGAGCGGCGATCCGAAGGCCCTTGCCAGGGCCCCTGATTAGCGGGAGCGAGGCCATCATGCCTTCGGTTTTTTGGCTCGTCAAACGTTTTGTAGTGCTTTTTTTATAACACTACATCTTTGGTCTAATACGACTAATCAGTCAGTTTTAGGTGCTTCAGTCCAAGGCGTCGACTTTCACTCGCAAGGTCATGTCATCCCGGCCTTGAGTCGAGTAGCTGCGGGTTAGCGCCTGTTTTTCGGCCTGGTTCTGGCGATTGACGCCGGCCAGGGTGATCCACTCGCCAAGTCGACCGCTGACTGTTGTGTCGGTGCTTTGCACGTTCACTACATCGGGACGTTCCTGGCTCATGCGGTCACGATTGGTGCTGATGCTCAGGTGAACGGTTTCGCCGGTAACGCTGGCCGTGACGTAGAAACCCTGGGTGACGTTGCGATACTGGGTCTGGTTTTGCAGGCGACCGTAAGGATCGGTCTGGGTGGTGGTCAGCGGCACGCTCTGGCCGACCTGGATCAGCGCCGGTACGCCTTCGCTGGCCTGGACCTGCTGGATGCCGCCATCGCGGCTTTCGGTGCTGCGGTTGATGATTCGCGCCTGCGGCACACCGTTGACCGAGTAGCCCTGGCTGTCCTGGCTATTGTTTTCGCTGGTGTCGACGGTGATCAGCAGGCGCTTGGCGGCGGTATCCAGTTGCGCGATGAAGGCGCGCAGTTCCTCGATCTTTTGTGGTTCGGCATTGACGATCAATTGGTTGCCGTAGGCGCTGACTTTGCCGTCCTTGCCGAGGAAGTTCTGCGCAACGGGTAGCAGGTCGGCGCTGGTGCGGTTGTTCAGGGGCACGATCTCGGTAGCTGCAGCGGCTGAAAAGCTGGTAGCCAGCAGTAGCGTCGTGAGCAGGGTGCGTAGGGACATGTCCGTTATCTCCGCTAGGGGTGGAAGCCTTGAGTTTGACAGTTTGTCGGCTCGCGGTGGGGCAAGTTGAATCGCACGCAGCAAAACGCCCCGGCATCCTTGGGTCCAGTTTAGCTTGCCGGACCTGCGGATGGCGGGGCGTTTCAAGGTGCCTGTCTGTAGGAGCGGCCGGTCGACGCTCGATTGCTCGCGATGAATCGTGAGGCGGATAGCCGCATCGACCTCATCGCGAGCAAGTTCGCTCCTACAAGGCGCTGTCGCGCACCATATCAACGTGAGGGATCCCGACTTCCAGGAACTCCTCGCTGACCACACGAAAGCCCAGGCGTTCGTAGAACGCAGTCGCCTGGACCTGGGCGCTGAGCATCAGTTGCTTGAGGCCACGTTTCTCGGCTTCGCCGATCACCGCCTGCATCAGCGCATCGCCCACCTTCAGGCCGCGCCAGTCCTTGAGGACCGAGACGCGGCCAACTTCCCCGACGGGCAACAGGCGCGCGGTGCCGATCGGAAAGTCGCCTTCGAGCGCGAGGAAATGCAGCGCGCCGTCGTCGTCGGCGTCCCACTCCAGCTCAGGGGGGACGGATTGCTCGATGATGAACACCGCTTCACGAATGCGCCGGATCTCGGCGTTGTCCTTTTGCCAGTCTGCGACACGTACGCGAATCTTATTCATCGGCAAATCCCAGGCTCCCTTGCTTGACCAGTTCGCACAGCAGGCCGCGTCCGTCCTCGTCCGCCAGCCATGGACCGAGGTTGTCGATGTGCAGCGCGTCGGCGGCGCAAATCATCTTCAGCAGGTCGCGCAGCTTGCCCGGCAGGTAACGACTCTGGCCGCTGGCGAACAGCAGCAGGTCGTCGTCGACTTCGGACCAGGCCAGGCGTGCGCTCGG
Organism: Pseudomonas chlororaphis; assembly: GCF_001921865.1. GTDB lineage: Bacteria > Pseudomonadota > Gammaproteobacteria > Pseudomonadales > Pseudomonadaceae > Aquipseudomonas > Aquipseudomonas chlororaphis_D. Next base: position 109,062 of record NZ_MSCT01000016.1, on the reverse strand, counting down.
GTTGCGGATCAGTACCGCGCCCTCTTCGAGGCTGCCGAGCAGGTCTTCTTCTTCCAGCTCGGGGCCGACCACCAGTTCCGGGTAGCGCGGCTCGGTCATGAACTGGCCGAACCAGGTCAGCAGCAGGCGCTCATCGCTCATGTGCTCGGCCAGCAGGCCCTTGAGGCGATCGAGGGCGTCGTGCTGGATCTGATGCGGGTCGCTGACCGGCTGGGCGTCGGCGTCGGTGTAGCGTTCTTCGTCAGGCAGGAACTGGCTGAGGAAGTCGGTGAAGTGGGTCAGCACTTCAGCGGCGCTCGGCGCGCGGAAGCCCACCGAGTAGGTCATGCAATCGTTCACGGCAATGCCGTAGTGCGCCAGGCGCGGCGGCAGGTAGAGCATGTCGCCGGGTTCCAGGACCCAACTTTCGGTTTCTTCGAAGTCGGCGAGGATGCGCAGGTCCGAGTGCGGCTGCAGCGGGCTCTCGGTGTCGCACATCTGGCCGATCTTCCAGTTGCGCTTGCCGTGGCCCTGCAGCAGGAACACATCGTAGTTGTCGAAATGCGGGCCGACGTTACCGCCAGGCGCGGCGAAACTGATCATCACGTCGTCGATGCGCCAGCTCGGCAGAAAGCGGAAGTGTTCCAGCAACTCGGCGACTTCCGGGACGAACTGGTCGACGGCCTGGACCAGCAGGGTCCAGTCACGTTCCGGCAGCTTGCTGAACTCGTCTTCGGCGAAGGGGCCACGGCGCATTTCCCAAGGGCGTTCGCCGTGCTCGAGGATCAGGCGCGATTCGACTTCCTCTTCCAGGGCCAGGCCAGCCAGTTCGTTGGCGTCGATCGGGCTCTCGAAGTCGGGCAGGGCCTGACGGATCAGCAGGGGCTTTTTCTGCCAGTAGTCACGCAGGAATTCCCGTGCGCTGATGCCGCCCAAAAGTTGAAGAGGAATGTCAGGATTCATGTGTAACCTATTGAAAAAATGCACTTTTCATACGGGAATAAAAACGCCCGGCGCTGCCGGGCGTCAAAGGTCTTGCCATCGATCAGATGCGTTTGGCTTGTGCCACGGCATTGCCGATGTAGCTGGCCGGGGTGAGCTTTTTCAGCTCGGCCTTGGCCGCTTCAGGCATTTCCAGCGCGTCGATGAAGGTCAGCAGCGCTTCAGGGCTGATGCCCTTGCCGCGCGTCAGTTCCTTGAGTTTTTCGTACGGGTTTTCGATGTTGTAGCGACGCATCACGGTCTGGATCGGCTCGGCCAGGACTTCCCAGCAGGCGTCCAGGTCGTCGGCGATCTTCTGGGCGTTGAGCTCCAGCTTGCTGATGCCTTTGAGGCTGGCTTCGTAGGCGATCACGCTGTGGGCGAAACCGACGCCCAGGTTGCGCAGTACGGTGGAGTCGGTCAGGTCGCGCTGCCAGCGGGAGATCGGCAGTTTGCTCGCCAGGTGCTGGAACAGGGCGTTGGCGATGCCCAGGTTGCCTTCGGAGTTTTCGAAGTCGATCGGGTTGACCTTGTGCGGCATGGTCGAGGAGCCGATTTCGCCGGCAATGGTGCGCTGCTTGAAGTAGCCCAGGGAGATATAGCCCCAGATATCGCGATCGAAGTCGATCAGGATGGTGTTGAAGCGTGCGATGGCGTCGAACAGCTCGGCGATGTAGTCGTGCGGCTCGATCTGCGTGGTGTACGGGTTGAAGCTCAGGCCCAGCTCGTCTTCGATGAAGGCGCGGGCGTTGGCTTCCCAGTCGATTTCCGGGTAGGCCGACAGGTGGGCGTTGTAGTTGCCCACGGCGCCGTTGATCTTGCCCAGCAGCGGTACGGCGGCCACTTGAGCGATCTGGCGCTCCAGGCGGTACACCACGTTGGCCAGCTCTTTGCCCAGGGTGGTCGGCGAAGCCGGCTGGCCGTGGGTGCGCGACAGCATCGGTACGTCGGCGAAACGCAGTGCCAGTTCGCGGATGGCGTTGGCGGTCTGGCGCATCAGCGGCAGCATCACTTCGTCGCGGCCTTCGCGCAGCATCAGGGCGTGGGACAGGTTGTTGATGTCCTCGCTGGTGCAGGCGAAGTGGATGAACTCGCTGACGTTGGCCAGCTCAGGCAGCTTGGCGGCTTGTTCCTTGAGCAGGTACTCGATGGCCTTGACGTCGTGGTTGGTGGTGCGCTCGATCTCTTTGACGCGCTCGGCGTGCTCCAGAGAGAAATTTTCCGCCAGTGCGTTGAGCACCGCGTTGGCCTCGGCGGAGAACGCCGGCACTTCGCTGATAGCGGAATGGGCGGCCAGGCGCTGGAGCCAGCGAACTTCGACCAGGACGCGAGCACGGATCAGGCCGTATTCGCTGAAAATAGGGCGCAGGGCCTGGGTTTTGCCGGCGTAGCGGCCGTCAACAGGGGAAACCGCAGTGAGCGAAGAGAGCTGCATGGGGTGTTCTCGGACAGTCGGGCAACGAAATGGGGCGCGTATCATACATGAAAATATCCGCCGGTCCGTTGCCAACTGACCGGCGTATTACGCGTTACTGACTTGAAACGGTATTGCGGGCGCGCTTCAGCTGTTGCGCATCAGAGGATAAAGCTCTTTGAGCAACTTGCGGCGGCTGACCACCAACTGCCAGCGGTGGCCGCCCAGCTGGCGCCACAGGCGCGCCGAGCGAATGCCGGCCAGCAGCAGGGCGCGGATCTTCGAGGCATTGCTCGGTTGCTGCAGGTTGCGCATGTCGCCATGCACCTGGATGCGTTGGCGCAGGGTGCTCAGGGTGTCCTGGTACAGCGAGCCGCAGGCGGCAATCACGTTTTCGTGGGCCGGGCCGAAATGTTCGACCTGGGACTGGATTTGCGGCAGGCGCTTGCCGATCGTTTCCAGCAGGTCATCGCGCTTGGCCAGCTGGCGCTCGAGGCCGAGCATCGACAGGGCGTAGCGCAGCGGCTCGCGCTGCAGGGTGCTGGGGTCGCGCTCCAGGGCACCGATCAGGGCGCGATAACCTTCGCGCAGGTTGATATCGTCGCCGCCGTAGACTTCCAGGGTGTCTTTCGGGTCGCGGATCAGCAGGCTGCCGAGCATGCAGCTCAAGGAGGCCTCGCTGACCTGGCCGGTCTTGGCGATCTTGTCCACTAGGACGGCGGCGAGAAATACGCCGCCCAATGCTGTCAGTTGCTCCTGGATCGGGCTCATGCCTTGCTGCTCCAGGGTTCGGCGACTTCGATCACGCCGCCGCCCAGGCAGATCTCGCCGTCATAGAACACCACGGACTGGCCGGGCGTCACCGCGCGTTGCGGGTCGTCGAAGGTGGCGCGGTAGCCGCTGGCGGTCTTTTCCAGGGTGCAGGGCTGGTCGCTCTGGCGGTAGCGCACTTTCGCGGTGAGGCGGCGCGGCTGGCTCAGGTCGATCGGGTTGACCCAATAGATGTCGGAGGCGAGCAGGGCGCGGGAGAACAGCCACGGGTGATCGTTGCCCTGGCCGACGATCAGCTCGTTGTGCTCCAGGTCCTTGATCAGCACGTACCAGGGTTCTTCTCCGGCGTCCTTGAGACCGCCGATACCCAGGCCCTGGCGCTGGCCGATGGTGTGGTACATCAGGCCGTGGTGGCGGCCGATCACTTCGCCTTCAGTGGTCTTGATCTCGCCGGGCTGGGCCGGCAGGTACTGCTTGAGGAAGTCGCTGAAGCGCCGTTCACCGATAAAGCAGATGCCGGTGGAGTCCTTCTTCTTCGCGGTGGCCAAGTCGTGTTTCTCGGCGATCGCGCGGACTTCGGGTTTTTCCAGTTCGCCCACCGGGAACAGGGTCTTGGCGATCTGTTCGCCGCCGACGGCATGGAGGAAGTAGCTCTGGTCCTTGTTCGGGTCCAGGCCCTTGAGCAGTTCGGTGCGCCCGTCGATATCGCGGCGGCGTACGTAGTGGCCGGTGGCGATCAGGTCGGCGCCGAGCATCATGGCGTAGTCGAGGAACGCCTTGAACTTGATTTCGCGGTTACACAGGATGTCCGGGTTCGGCGTGCGGCCGGCCTTGTATTCGGCCAGGAAGTGCTCGAATACGTTGTCCCAGTATTCAGCGGCGAAGTTGGCGGTGTGCAGCTTGATGCCAATCTTGTCGCACACGGCCTGGGCGTCCGCGAGGTCGTCCATGGCGGTGCAGTATTCGGTTCCGTCGTCTTCCTCCCAGTTTTTCATGAACAGGCCTTCCACCTGGTAACCCTGCTCCATCAGCAGGAGGGCGGAAACGGAAGAGTCCACGCCGCCGGACATGCCGACGATGACGCGCTTCTTTTGGGTGTCAGAAGGGGCTGGATCACGCATAGGAATTCAACGGGTGTCTTGAAAAAGGACGCGATTCTAACAGGCTGAGGCCTGCAAGGCTAAAACTGCGGTTAAAGCGACGGACGGATCAGCCCCAGGCTGTGCAGCGGGCCGGCCAGATAGTCGTCGAGGCACTGGATGATCAGTTCGCTGCGCCATTGTGGGCGCAATGCCAGCAGCTCGTCGCGGTTCAGCCAGCGTGGGCCGATGATGCCGTCGTCCAGTTGATAGTCGGGGTGATGCTTGAGCGGTTTGCCGGCGAAACATACGCGCTGATAGGTCACGCCATTGCTCGGAGCGGTATACAGATAAATGCCGACCACGCCGGTCAACTCGATGTCCCAGCCGGTTTCTTCCAGGGTTTCGCGGATAGCGGCCTGGAGCAGGCTCTCATTCGGGTCCAGGTGCCCGGCGGGCTGGTTGAGCACGGCCTGTTCGCCCTGGAACTCCTCGACGAACAGGAAGCGTCCCTGGTTCTCGACGACAGTGGCGACGGTGATGTGGGGTTGCCATTCCATATATAAAGCTCTGTCTTGAGTGGGCAATCATCATAAAGCGAACGCTGCCCCTGTAGGAGCGAGCTTGCTCGCGATAAGGCGTCAACGATAATGCGACCTGCCTGTAGCACCACGATTTCACGGCGTTTCTTTCGCGAGCAAGCTCGCTCCTGCAGTGAAAGCGTTTTGCGAAAAGCACAAACCCCGGCACTGGGCCGGGGTTTGTGTTGGGGCGGTGTCGCTTAAGCCAGCGCAGCGATAGCTGCGTTGAGGGTGGCGCTTGGGCGCATGGCCTTGCTCACCAGCTCAGGGTTGGCGCTGTAGTAGCCGCCGATGTCCACAGGCTTGCCCTGGACGGCGTTGAGTTCGGCAACGATGGTCGCTTCGTTCTCGGTCAGGGTCTTGGCCAGGGGGCTGAACTGCGCTTGCAGGGCAGCATCTTCGGTCTGGGCGGCCAGGGCCTGGGCCCAGTACAGCGCCAGGTAGAAGTGGCTGCCGCGGTTGTCGATGTTGCCGACTTTGCGCGATGGCGACTTGTTGTTGTCCAGGAACTGACCGGTTGCCTGGTCGAGTGTCTTGGCCAATACCAGCGCTTTCGGGTTGTTGTAGGTGTTGCCCAGGTGCTCCAGGGAGGCGGCCAGGGCCAGGAACTCACCCAGGGAGTCCCAGCGCAGGAAGTTCTCTTCCAGCAACTGTTGTACGTGCTTGGGTGCCGAACCGCCGGCGCCGGTTTCGAACAGGCCACCGCCGTTCATCAGCGGCACGATCGACAGCATCTTGGCGCTGGTGCCCAGTTCCATGATCGGGAACAGGTCGGTCAGGTAGTCGCGCAGTACGTTGCCGGTGACGGAGATGGTGTCCTTGCCTTCACGGGTGCGGGCCAGGGTGAATTTCATGGCGTCGACGGGCGACATCACGCGGATGTCCAGGCCGGCGGTGTCGTGGTCCTTCAGGTAAGCCTGGACCTTCTCGATCATCACGCCGTCGTGGGCGCGCATCGGGTCCAGCCAGAAGATGGCTGGGGTGCTGCTTGCGCGGGCGCGGTTGACGGCCAGCTTGACCCAGTCCTGGATCGGCGCGTCCTTGGTCTGGCACATGCGGAAGATATCGCCGGCTTCGACGGCCTGTTCCAGCAGCAGGTTGCCCTTGCTGTCGGTGACGCGTACGACGCCGTCAGCCTTGATCTGGAAGGTCTTGTCGTGGGAGCCGTACTCTTCGGCTTTCTTGGCCATCAGGCCAACGTTCGGCACGCTGCCCATGGTGGTCGGGTCGAAGGCGCCGTTGGCCTTGCAGTCTTCGATCACCGCCTGGTAGATGGTGGCGTAGCAGCGGTCCGGGATCAGTGCCTTGGTGTCGTGCAGTTGACCGTCGGTGCCCCACATCTTGCCGGAGTCGCGGATCATGGCTGGCATCGAGGCGTCGACGATCACGTCGCTCGGCACGTGCAGGTTGGTGATGCCTTTGTCGGAGTTGACCATGGCCAGGGCAGGGCGCACGGCGTAGACCGCCTGAATGTCGGCTTCGATCGCGGCTTGCTGGTCGGCCGGCAGGGCCTGGATGCGGGCGTACAGGTCGCCGATGCCGTTGTTCAGGTTGAAGCCGATTTCCTTCAGTACGGCGGCGTGCTTGCTCAGGGCGTCCTGATAGAACTCGGCAACGATCTGGCCGAACATGATCGGGTCGGAAACCTTCATCATGGTGGCTTTCAGGTGAACCGACAGCAGTACGCCTTGCTGCTTGGCGTCTTCTATTTCGGCGGCGACGAAGGCGCGCAGGGCTTTTTTGCTCATGACTGCGCAATCGAGGATCTCGCCGGCTTGTACGGCGGTTTTTTCCTTCAAGACGGTAGCGCTACCGTCTTGAGCGATCAGCTCGATCTTGACGTTGTCCTGGGCGTCGATCAGGGCGGCTTTTTCGCTGCCGTAGAAATCGCCGTTGCTCATATGAGCAACGTGGGACTTGGAGTCTTTGGCCCAGGCGCCCATCTTGTGCGGGTGCTTGCGCGCGTAGTTCTTCACCGACAGTGGGGCGCGGCGATCAGAGTTGCCTTCGCGCAGGACCGGGTTCACGGCGCTGCCCTTGACCTTGTCGTAGCGCGCCTTGGCGTCTTTGTCGGCGTCGCTGGTGATGCTTTCCGGGTAGTCCGGTAGCGCGTAGCCCTTGGCTTGCAGCTCTTTGATGGCGGCCTGAAGTTGCGGTACCGAAGCACTGATGTTCGGCAGCTTGATGATGTTGGCTTCAGGCGTTACGGCCAGTTCGCCCAGCTCGGCCAGATGGTCCGGTATGGCTTTGTCGCCCAGCAGCTCCGGGAAGCTGGCAAGAATACGCCCTGCGAGAGAGATGTCGCGGGTCTCCACGGCGATATCGGAAGAAGCGGTGAAGGCTTCGATGATAGGCAGCAGCGAGTAGGTGGCGAGGGCGGGGGCTTCGTCGGTGAAGGTATAGATGATCTTCGAGCGGGTGGGCATATTCGGATTAACTCTCTTCTTTGCTAAAGCGTGCGCAGAAACTCGAGGGGCGCCGGGTAAGCGCGTTCGTTCAAAGTCATCCGTGAGCCGAATGTCGAGGTTTCTTCGCGGTGATGTTGGGTGCATCAGTCGAGCGTCAAGCGGGTGGGTTGCGGTAACAACCCGGCTTTTGGCGGAAAGTCTCGGCTACGTTTTTTCCGGTAACAGAGGGCTCGGCCGTCGTGACTCTGTGGTCAGCGGCCGCATTATACATAGGTCGCTGGCAAAACGCTGATGGTTCATAGGCGCGCCGTCTCGTCCATTGGTCTAAAGGTCGCAGGCGGGACGGCGGCGTAGAGTCGCTCGAAGTGCTCGAGTTTGGCGTTTTTCCCTTTGCTTTCAGGCTTGTAGGCCCCGAACTACGCAGCTTTCGCGGCAGATGAGTGGAACATGAGGTTCCCGTCCAGATTCAACTGGGGTACGCTCGAACGCAGCCAGATGTTCAATCCACACAACGGAGTTCAGCATGGGATACAAGAAGATTCAGGTTCCAGCAGTCGGCGACAAAATCACCGTCAATGCAGACCATTCTCTCAATGTTCCTAACAACCCGATCATCCCTTTCATCGAAGGCGATGGTATTGGCGTTGATATCAGCCCGGTCATGATCAAGGTTGTCGATGCTGCTGTTAAGAAGGCCTACGGCGGCGAGCGCAAAATCTCCTGGATGGAAGTCTATGCCGGCGAGAAAGCCACTCAAGTGTACGACCAGGACACCTGGCTCCCTCAGGAAACGCTGGATGCAGTCAAGGATTATGTGGTGTCCATCAAGGGCCCGCTGACCACTCCGGTAGGGGGCGGTATCCGTTCCTTGAACGTGGCTCTGCGCCAGCAACTGGACCTGTATGTCTGCCTGCGCCCGGTGCGCTGGTTCGAAGGCGTACCGAGCCCGGTGAAAAAGCCTGGTGATGTCGACATGACCATCTTCCGTGAGAACTCGGAAGACATTTACGCCGGTATCGAATGGAAGGCCGGCTCCGCGGAAGCGACCAAGGTCATCAAGTTCCTCAAGGAAGAAATGGGTGTCACCAAGATCCGTTTCGACGAAAACTGCGGCATCGGCGTCAAGCCGGTTTCCCTGCAAGGCACCAAGCGTCTGGCACGCAAGGCGTTGCAATATGTGGTCGATAACGACCGCGATTCGCTGACCATCGTGCATAAAGGCAACATCATGAAGTTCACCGAAGGTGCCTTCAAGGAATGGGCCTATGAAGTGGCGGCCGAAGAGTTCGGTGCGACGCTGCTCGACGGCGGTCCATGGATGCAGTTCAAGAACCCGAAGACCGGCAAGAACGTGATCGTCAAGGACGCCATCGCCGATGCTATGCTGCAGCAGATCCTGCTGCGTCCGGCTGAGTACGACGTTATCGCTACCCTGAACCTGAACGGCGACTATCTGTCCGACGCGCTGGCGGCTGAAGTAGGCGGTATTGGTATCGCTCCGGGCGCCAACCTGTCCGACACCGTCGCGATGTTTGAAGCTACCCACGGTACCGCGCCGAAGTATGCGGGCAAGGACCAGGTGAACCCGGGGTCGCTGATTCTTTCCGCGGAAATGATGTTGCGTCATATGGGCTGGACCGAAGCGGCCGACCTGATCATCAAGGGCACCAACGGCGCCATCGGCGCCAAGACCGTGACTTATGACTTCGAGCGCCTGATGGATGGCGCTACGCTGTTGTCGTCGTCGGCATTCGGCGATGCGCTGATCTCGCACATGTAAGTCAACGCGCAGTCAACAAAACGGCCGGCTCAAGTGATTGAGCCGGCCGTTTTGTTATGACTGTTTCAATGGCTGAAGATGAAGGGCTCAGCTCAGGGCCGTTTCCTGGAGGGATGGGGTTGCAGCGGGGGCGTTCTGGGGTTTGATGGAGTTGATCTTCACGGCGTGCAGGCCCTTGGGGCCCTGCGTGATCTCGAAGCTTACAGCCTGACCGGCTTTCAAGGTTTTGTAGCCTTCCATCTCGATGGCCGAGTAGTGGGCGAAAAGGTCGTCGCTTTTGCCCTCCTCATTGATAAAGCCATAACCCTTGGCGTTGTTGAACCACTTGACCTTGCCGCTTGCCATGCTCATATCCCTCTGCAACAGACTCCATCACTGGAGTATCATCCAGTTCATCCGCAGCGCAATTCTGAAATATAGGATTGACGGTGCGGACCTTTATTACCCAATGTGGGCTCTATTGGTTGTAACACCGTTTTGCCGATAGTCAAGGTGACCCGGCAGTCGGAGTTGAAATCCTCCCGGAGCGCCCCCACCACTGTATTTGCTCAACTAACGAACCTTTCTTTCCATGCATGCAATCAGCCAGATTCGACTAACATTCAATCAGGATCGCCCGGACTTCCAAGACGACGATTCCGCTGGCTTGGCTGTACAGGAAGCTAAGCCAACGTTGCAGGCACCGCCGATGTACAAGGTGGTTTTGTTCAATGATGACTACACACCGATGGATTTCGTCGTCGAAGTGCTCGAGGTGTTTTTTAACCTGAATCGCGAGCTGGCGACCAAGGTAATGCTGGCCGTTCATACGGAAGGACGGGCAGTATGTGGATTGTTTACCCGCGACATCGCCGAGACCAAGGCCATGCAGGTCAACCAGTACGCCAGGGAAAGCCAGCATCCGCTACTCTGTGAAATCGAGAAGGACGGTTAACGCCGACCACTTGGGTATGAGGTGAAGCTATGTTAAACCGCGAGCTCGAAGTCACCCTCAATCTCGCCTTCAAAGAGGCGCGTTCGAAGCGTCATGAGTTCATGACCGTCGAACACCTCTTGTTGGCTCTTTTGGATAATGAGGCCGCCGCCACTGTTTTACGTGCCTGCGGAGCAAACCTCGACAAACTCAAGCACGACCTGCAGGAGTTCATCGACTCCACCACGCCGCTGATTCCCGTGCATGACGAGGATCGCGAAACTCAGCCAACCCTGGGCTTCCAGCGTGTACTGCAACGTGCTGTCTTTCATGTACAGAGCTCGGGCAAGCGCGAAGTGACCGGCGCCAATGTGCTGGTGGCAATCTTCAGTGAGCAAGAGAGTCAGGCGGTGTTCCTGCTGAAACAGCAGAGCGTTGCCCGTATCGATGTCGTCAACTACATCGCCCACGGTATTTCCAAGGTGCCAGGGCATGGCGATCATTCTGAAGGCGAGCAGGATATGCAGGACGAAGAAGGCGGCGAGCCTTCTTCTTCGAGCAATCCGCTGGATGCCTATGCCAGCAACCTTAATGATCTGGCGCGCCAGGGGCGTATCGACCCGTTGGTGGGGCGTGAGCAGGAGGTTGAGCGCGTAGCGCAGATCCTCGCTCGCCGGCGCAAGAACAACCCGCTGTTGGTGGGTGAGGCTGGCGTGGGTAAAACCGCGATCGCCGAAGGCCTGGCCAAGCGTATTGTCGATAGCCAGGTGCCCGATCTGCTGGCCAGCAGCGTGGTGTATTCCCTGGATCTTGGCGCTTTGCTGGCGGGTACCAAATACCGCGGCGATTTCGAGAAGCGCTTCAAGGCATTGCTGGGCGAGCTGAAGAAGCGTCCGCAGGCGATTCTGTTTATCGATGAAATCCATACCATCATTGGTGCCGGTGCGGCGTCCGGTGGGGTGATGGATGCCTCGAACCTGCTCAAGCCACTGCTGTCTTCGGGCGATATCCGCTGCATTGGTTCGACCACCTTCCAGGAGTTCCGCGGAATTTTCGAGAAGGATCGGGCCTTGGCGCGGCGCTTCCAGAAAGTCGATGTGTCCGAGCCTTCGGTAGAAGACACCATCGGCATCCTGCGTGGGCTCAAAGGGCGCTTCGAGCAGCATCACAGCATCGAGTACAGCGACGAAGCATTGCGCGCCGCTGCCGAGTTGGCTTCGCGTTATATCAATGACCGGCATATGCCTGATAAAGCCATCGATGTGATTGATGAGGCGGGTGCCTATCAGCGTTTGCAGCCATCGGAGAAACGCGTCAAGCGTATCGAGGTGGCCCAGGTCGAGGATATCGTGGCGAAAATCGCGCGGATTCCGCCGAAGCACGTCACCAGTTCCGATAAGGAGCTGTTGCGTAATCTCGAGCGCGACCTGAAGCTGACGGTGTTTGGCCAGGATGCGGCGATCGACTCGCTGTCTACTGCGATCAAGCTGTCCCGCGCGGGCCTGAAGTCGCCAGACAAGCCTGTCGGTTCGTTCCTGTTCGCCGGGCCTACTGGTGTCGGCAAGACCGAAGCGGCACGGCAATTGGCTAAGGCGCTGGGTATCGAGCTGGTGCGTTTCGACATGTCCGAGTACATGGAGCGTCACACGGTCTCGCGTCTGATCGGTGCACCTCCGGGTTATGTCGGTTTCGACCAGGGCGGTTTGCTGACCGAGGCGATTACCAAGCAACCTCATTGTGTATTGCTGCTCGATGAAATCGAAAAGGCCCACCCGGAAGTCTTCAACCTGCTGCTGCAGGTAATGGACCATGGCACCTTGACCGACAACAACGGGCGCAAGGCGGATTTCCGCAACGTGATCGTGATCATGACCACCAACGCCGGAGCCGAAACGGCTGCGCGGGCTTCCATCGGGTTCACTCATCAAGATCACTCTTCCGATGCCATGGAAGTGATCAAGAAGAGCTTTACGCCGGAGTTCCGTAACCGTCTGGACACCATTATCCAATTTGGTCGCCTCAGTCATGAGGTCATCAAGAGCGTGGTGGACAAGTTCCTCACCGAACTGCAGGCGCAATTGGAAGACAAGCGCGTCCAGCTGGAGGTTACCGATGCAGCCCGCAGTTGGCTGGCGGCGGGGGGGTACGATGTGACCATGGGGGCTCGCCCCATGGCGCGCCTGATCCAGGACAAGATCAAGCGTCCGCTGGCGGAGGAGATACTCTTTGGCGAGCTGGCCGAGCATGGCGGTGTGGTACACATCGACATCAAGGATGGCGAGCTGACCTTCGAGTTCGAGACCACTGCAGAAATGGCCTGACAGGCTGTAACAGGAAAGGCGCCGCAAGGCGCCTTTTTTGTCTTGCCTGCGCGAAGGGAAAATCGCAGGCAAACAAAAACGCCCGGCATGGCCGGGCGTCTTGTATTGACTTGCTTAGCGAGCGCGGTAAGTGATGCGCCCTTTGCTCAAGTCATAGGGCGTCAGTTCGACGCGCACTTTGTCACCGGTAAGAATACGAATGTAGTTCTTGCGCATCTTGCCGGAGATATGCGCGGTTACGACGTGCCCATTTTCCAACTCCACACGAAACATGGTGTTGGGCAGGGTGTCGACGACAGTGCCTTCCATTTCGAAGCTGTCTTCTTTCGACATGCAGTAAAGCCCTCGGTGTCCAATGAATGGCCCGGTGCAACTGCGCCAGGCAAAAGCGGCGTGCATTGTGCCCGAAAAGTGGGGTTCAAGCCAAGGGCTTCTAGTTCAGGATGACCCATCTCTGGTTAATCAGCAGCTCGATAGGTCGATATTGGGTCTTGTAGTTCATCTTTTTGCAGTTTTTGATCCAGTATCCGAGATAGACCGCATCCAGGCCCAGGCGCAAGGCTTCGCCGATCTGCCACAGAATGGCAAAGCGGCCAAGGCTGCGGCGTTCTTCCTCGGGTTCGTAGAAGGTATAGACCGCGGAAAGACCGTTGGGCAGCAGATCGGTGACGGCCACGGCGAGCAGGCGTCCATCGAGGCGGAATTCGTAGAATCTGGAGAAAGGCAGGTCGCGAACCAGAAAGGTCGAGAACTGATCGCGGCTGGGGGGGTACATGTCGCCATCGGCATGGCGCTGCTCGATATAGCGCTGGTAAAGGTCGAAGTATTCTTCGCTGAAGCCTGGTTTGACGGGCTGGACGTGCAGGTCGGCATTGCGTTTGAGAATGCGTTTCTGCTGGCGATTGGGCAAGAACTGCGCGGCAGGAATGCGCGCCGGAACGCAGGCATTGCAATTTTGGCAATGCGGCCGGTACAGGTGGTCGCCACTACGGCGAAAGCCCATTTCCGACAGGTCTGCGTAGACATGCACATCCATGGGCTGACTAGGGTCGAGGAACAGTGTGGTCGCCTGTTCGTCGGGCAGGTAGCTGCAAGAGTGGGGCTGAGTGGCATAAAACTTCAAACGCGCCAACTCGGTCATGAATCAACCCTCGGAATAAGCTTTGAATTAAGTGTAAGCCACGCCGGCAAAACCCGCCTAGGAAACCCATATGGCGCGGCTGGGCTGCTCCAGATGGCGCTGCAGATAGCCGGCGAACTCGTGGCGCGGGATGGCCCGGGCGCCCAGGCTGTGCAGGTGGTCGGTGGGCATCTGGCAATCGATCAGGGCGAAACCCCAGGCTCGCAGGCGTTCGACCAGCGTAACGAAGCCGAATTTCGAGGCATTATCGGCGCGACTGAACATCGATTCGCCGAAGAACAGCTGGCCTATTGCTAGTCCATACAGCCCGCCCACCAGCACGCCTTGGTCCCAGACTTCAACCGAATGGGCGTACCCGCGTTGGTGCAGTTCAAGGTAGGCATTTTGCATCGATTCGGTGATCCAGGTGCCATCGGCGTAGGTGCGTGGTGCCGCGCAGGCGCGAATGACCGCTGCAAAGTCCTGGTCGAAGGTGACCTGATAGCGTTGCTGGCGCAGCAGTTTGTTCAGGCTGCGCGATACGTGCAGCTCATCTGGAAATAACACGGTGCGCGGGTCGGGGGACCACCAGAGGATCGGCTGGCCCTCGGAAAACCAGGGGAAGCAGCCGTGGCGATAGGCCTGGATCAGCCGGTCGGCGGACAAGTCGCCGCCCGCGGCCAGCAGGCCATTGGGGTCGCGCAGGGCCTTTTCCAATGGCGGGAAGTCGAGGGTGTTGCGTTGTAACCAGGTCAGCATGGCATTCAGACTTGCGGAAGGGGAGGGCGGTGGCGGGCCGGAAAGGTCCGCCGCAAGCGTAGGTCGGGAGGTCAGTTGTCGTCGAGGAATTTCTCCGCATCCAGCGCGGCCATGCAGCCTGCTCCCGCAGAAGTGATGGCCTGGCGATACACGTGGTCCGCCACATCGCCCGCAGCGAACACGCCCTGGATGCCGGTTGCCGTGGCGTCGCCTTCGCTGCCGCCCTTGACCCGAAGGTAGCCGTCGCGCATTTCCAGTTGGTCCTTGAACAAATCCGTATTGGGCTTGTGACCGATGGCGATGAATACCCCGGCCAGCGCCAGCTCCCGGGTTCCTTCGGTCAGGCTGTCGCGCAGGCGAGCGCCAGTCACGCCGCTGGCATCGCCCAGCACTTCGTCGAGATTCTGGTTCCAATGCAGGCGGATATTGCCCTTGGCGGCTTTCTCGAACAGTTTGTCTTGGAGAATCTTCTCGGCGCGCAGCTTGTCGCGCCGGTGGATCAGGTGAACTTCTTTGGCGATGTTGGAGAGGTACAACGCTTCCTCCACGGCGGTGTTGCCGCCACCGACCACGGCAACCACCTGATTGCGATAGAAAAATCCATCGCAGGTGGCGCAGGCCGATACGCCTTTGCCGGCAAAGGCTTCCTCGGAGGGCAAGCCCAGGTATTGGGCCGAGGCGCCAGTGGCGATGATCAGCGCGTCGCAGCTATAGGTGCCGCTGTCGCCCTCGAGGATAAAGGGCCGCTGCTGCAACTTGGCGGTATGGATGTGGTCGTAGACGATCTCGGTGTCGAAGCGTTCGGCATGCCTTTGCATGCGTTCCATCAGCACCGGGCCGGTCAGGCCTTCCACGTCGCCGGGCCAGTTGTCGACCTCGACGGTAGTGGTCAGTTGACCGCCGGCTTGTAGGCCGGTGATGACAGTCGGTTTGAGGTTGGCGCGGGCGGCATAAACGGCGGCGCTGTAACCGGCAGGGCCGGAGCCTAGAATGATCAGGCGTGAATGCTTCGCTTGGTTCATAAAAACACCTCATAAGCCTTTGTCACAAAAGAGAATGCATGCTCAAATTGAATAATGCATAAAGTGTTTCTGGTTAGGCTGCAGTGAGTATTCGGGCAGCGTGGCATGGCGCTTATAAATCCGTACAATGCGGGTTTGTATCCATATGTTGAATACCATCGGCTTTGCAGGATCGCAGCCGCGACAGCGCTTACAGTTTCGCAATGCAGGGGCAGAATGTTAAAAGTAGCCCCAGTTACGCTTGTCAACTTTTTACCTGCTCGGATTGGGCAGTATTTTTTAGTCGATCAACAGTTGGACGCGCCCATGGCGCAGGAAAAGACGCGTTTTGAAGAAATCCACCGCTGCACCTAAAACAGTAGTCCCACTCTGGCGCCAACAATTGCACTACCGGCTCAAGGAAGGTGCGTTGATCGCGATTGGGGCCTTGTGCCTGTTCCTGATGATGGCATTGCTGACATACGGCAAAGACGATCCGGGCTGGAGTCACAACAGCAAGATCGACGACGTGCAGAACTTCGGCGGCCCTGCCGGTTCCTACAGCGCCGATATCCTGTTTATGGTGTTGGGTTATTTCGCCTATATCTTCCCGTTGTTATTGGCGATCAAGACTTATCAGATCTTCCGTCAACGCCACGAGCCGTGGCAGTGGAGCGGCTGGCTGTTTTCCTGGCGCCTGATCGGCCTGGTCTTCCTGGTCCTTTCCGGCGCCGCATTGGCGCACATCCATTTCCATGCGGCCACCGGCTTGCCAGCCGGCGCGGGTGGGGCGCTGGGCGAAAGCCTGGGCGACCTGGCGAAGAACGCGCTGAACATCCAGGGCAGCACCCTGATGTTCATCGCCCTGTTCCTGTTCGGCCTGACTGTGTTCACCGACCTGTCCTGGTTCAAGGTCATGGATGTGACCGGCAAGATCACCCTCGACCTGTTCGAACTGTTCCAGGGCGCCGCCAATCGCTGGTGGGCGGCGCGTACCGAACGCAAGCAACTGGTCGCCCAACTGCGCGAAGTGGATGCCCGGGTCGATGAAGTGGTCGCGCCGATCGTGCCCGACAAGCGTGAACAGGCCAAGGTCAAGGAGCGCCTGATCGAGCGCGAGCAGGCCTTGAGCAAGCACATGTCCGACCGTGAGAAACAGGTCCCGCCGGTGATTGCCCCGGCCCCGGTAAAAGCGCCGGAGCCGAGCAAGCGCGTGCAGAAAGAAAAACAGGTTCCGCTGTTCGTCGACAGCGCGATCGAAGGCACCTTGCCACCTATCTCGATTCTCGATCCGGCGGAAAAGAAACAACTCAATTACTCCCCCGAGTCACTGGCGGCGGTCGGCCACCTGCTGGAAATCAAACTCAAGGAGTTCGGGGTCGAGGTAACGGTGGATTCGATCCACCCGGGCCCGGTGATTACCCGTTACGAGATCCAGCCCGCGGCCGGCGTCAAGGTCAGCCGTATCGCCAACCTGGCCAAGGACCTGGCGCGTTCGCTGGCGGTGACCAGCGTGCGTGTGGTGGAGGTGATTCCCGGCAAGACCACCGTGGGTATCGAGATCCCCAACGAAGACCGGCAGATCGTGCGCTTCTCCGAAGTGCTGTCGACCCCGGAATACGACAACTTCAAATCCCCGGTCACCCTGGCCCTGGGCCACGATATCGGCGGCAAGCCGATCATCACCGACCTGGCCAAGATGCCTCACCTGCTGGTGGCCGGTACCACCGGTTCCGGTAAGTCGGTGGGGGTGAACGCGATGATCCTGTCGATCCTGTTCAAGTCCGGCCCGGAAGACGCCAAGCTGATCATGATCGACCCGAAAATGCTCGAGTTGTCGATCTACGAAGGCATCCCGCACCTGTTGTGCCCGGTGGTGACCGACATGAAGGACGCGGCCAACGCCCTGCGCTGGAGCGTGGCCGAGATGGAGCGGCGCTACAAGTTGATGGCGAAGATGGGTGTGCGGAACCTGTCCGGCTTCAACCAGAAGGTCAAGGAGGCCATCGAGGCCGGTACGCCGCTGACGGATCCGCTGTACAACCGCGAAAGCATCCACGACGAAGCACCGCTGCTGAGCAAGCTGCCGACCATCGTGGTGGTGGTGGACGAATTCGCCGACATGATGATGATCGTCGGCAAGAAGGTCGAAGAGCTGATCGCGCGGATCGCCCAGAAAGCCCGTGCGGCGGGCATCCATTTGATCCTCGCGACCCAGCGGCCGTCGGTGGACGTGATCACCGGTCTGATCAAGGCCAACATTCCGACCCGCATGGCGTTCCAGGTCTCGAGCAAGATCGACTCGCGGACCATCATCGATCAGGGTGGCGCCGAGCAGCTGCTGGGCCATGGTGACATGCTCTACATGCCGCCAGGCACCAGCCTGCCGATTCGCGTGCACGGTGCCTTCGTTTCCGATGATGAAGTGCACCGGGTCGTGGAAGCCTGGAAACTGCGCGGCGCGCCGGAATACAACGACGACATCCTCAACGGCGTCGAAGAGGCCGGCAGCGGCTTCGAGGGCGGTGGAGGCGGTGGCGACGGCGACGACGCCGAGACCGATGCGCTGTACGACGAAGCGGTGCAGTTCGTCCTCGAGAGCCGTCGGGCGTCCATCTCCGCGGTGCAGCGTAAACTCAAGATCGGCTACAACCGCGCGGCCCGCATGATCGAGGCCATGGAAATGGCCGGCGTGGTGACCGCCATGAACACCAACGGCTCCCGCGAAGTGATTGCGCCGGGTCCGATGCGCGATTGAGCAGCGACCCGATACCGGCGACGCGTCCCCCGCGCCGCCGGCTTTTTCCACGAATCTAATGAGGACTCCCATGCGTCTTATCCGCATGCTGCTGGTACCGGTACTGGCTTTAACTACGCTGTCGGCCCATGCCGATCAGCAAGACGTGGCGCGTCTGACCCAGTTGCTGGAAAAGTCCCAGACCCTGACCGCGCGCTTTTCGCAATTGACCCTCGACGGCAGCGGTACTCAGTTGCAGGAAACTGCCGGCGACATGGCGTTGCAGCGTCCGGGCCTGTTCTACTGGCACACCGACGCGCCACAGGAACAACTGATGGTCTCCGACGGTAAAAAGGTTTCCCTGTGGGACCCGGACCTGGAACAGGTCACCATCAAGACCCTGGATCAACGCCTGACCCAGACCCCGGCGCTGCTGCTGTCGGGCGATGTGTCGAAAATCAGCGAAAGCTTCGATATCAGCGCCAAGGAAGCCGGCGGGGTGATCGACTTCATCCTCAAGCCGAAAACCAAGGACACCCTGTTCGACAGCCTGCGCCTGTCGTTCCGCAACGGCCTGGTCAACGACATGCAACTGATCGACAGCGTCGGCCAGCGCACCAACATCCTGTTCACCGGGGTCAAGGCTAACGCCCCGATTGCCGCCTCCAAGTTCAAGTTCGACATCCCCAAGGGTGCCGACGTGATTCAAGAATAACGAGCCGCGACCCAGAGGTTTCAAACGTCATCCATGGACCTGTTTCGAAGTGCCCCGATCGCTCAACCCCTGGCTGCCCGCTTGCGTGCGACCAACCTGGATGAGTACGTCGGCCAGCAACACCTGCTCGCCCGGGGCAAGCCTTTGCGCGAAGCCTTGGAGCAGGGTGCGCTGCACTCGATGATCTTCTGGGGGCCGCCTGGAGTGGGCAAGACCACTCTGGCGCGGCTGCTGGCCGAGGTCTCGGATGCCCACTTCGAAACGGTGTCGGCGGTGCTGGCGGGGGTCAAGGAAATCCGCCAGGCGGTGGACGTCGCCAAGCAGCAGGCTGGGCAATACGGCCGCCGGACGATTCTGTTCGTCGACGAAGTGCACCGCTTCAACAAGTCGCAGCAGGATGCCTTCCTGCCTTATGTGGAAGACGGCACGCTGATTTTCATCGGCGCGACGACCGAAAACCCCTCGTTCGAGCTGAATAACGCCCTGTTGTCTCGGGCTCGGGTCTATGTGCTCA
The DNA here is from genome assembly GCF_001921865.1 of Pseudomonas chlororaphis. GTDB lineage: Bacteria > Pseudomonadota > Gammaproteobacteria > Pseudomonadales > Pseudomonadaceae > Aquipseudomonas > Aquipseudomonas chlororaphis_D. The sequence goes on along the minus strand of NZ_MSCT01000016.1, from coordinate 89,989 downwards.
AGAGCCTGGACGAAGCGGCCCTGGGGATGCTGGTGCAGCGCGCCCTGAGCGAGGAGCGCGGCCTTGGCAAACGCCAGCTGAGCCTGAGCGACGAGGGCTTCCAGATGCTCTTGTCAGCGGCTGACGGCGACGGCCGGCGCATGCTCAACCTGCTGGAAAACGCCTCCGACCTGGCTGAAGACGGCGGCGAAATCGGCGTCGACCTGCTGCAAAGCCTGCTGGGCGATACCCGGCGGCGTTTCGACAAGGGCGGCGAGGCCTTTTACGACCAGATATCGGCGCTGCACAAATCGGTCCGCGGTTCCAACCCGGACGGCGCGCTGTATTGGTTCGCGCGAATGCTCGACGGCGGTTGCGACCCGCTGTACCTGGCACGGCGCGTGGTACGCATGGCCAGTGAAGATATCGGCAATGCCGATCCGCGGGCGCTGAGCCTGTGCCTGGCCGCGTGGGACGTGCAGGAGCGCCTGGGCAGCCCCGAGGGCGAGCTGGCAGTGGCCCAGGCGATCACCTACCTGGCCTGCGCGCCGAAAAGCAATGCCGTGTACATGGGGTTCAAGGCCGCCATGCGCAGTGCCGCCGAGCATGGTTCGCTGGAAGTGCCGCTGCACCTGCGCAATGCCCCGACCAAATTGATGAAGCAGTTGGGCTATGGCGATGAATACCGTTACGCCCACGACGAACCGGACGCCTATGCGGCCGGCGAAGATTACTTTCCCGAGGCGCTGGAGCCGCAACCTTTCTATCAACCCGTGCCCCGGGGCCTGGAGTTGAAGATCGGCGAGAAGCTCAAGCACCTGGCGGAGCTCGACCGGACCAGTCCCAAGCAGCGGAGAAAACCGTGATTCCATTGATCGTTGCCGTCTCGGTGGGCGGTATCGCCGGAACCCTGTTGCGTTTTGCCACCGGCAACTGGATCAACGCCAATTGGCCGCGGCACTTCTATACCGCGACGCTGGCCGTTAATATCGTGGGCTGCCTGTTGATCGGCGTGCTGTACGGCCTGTTCATGATTCGCCCGGAGGTGCCCATCGAGGTGCGTGCCGGGTTGATGGTCGGCTTCCTTGGCGGCCTGACGACTTTTTCATCCTTTTCACTGGATACGGTGCGTCTGCTGGAAAGCGGACAGGTACCGCTGGCCCTGGGCTATGCGGCTATCAGCGTATTCGGCGGGCTGCTCGCGACCTGGGCCGGCCTGTCCCTGACCAAACTTTGATAAACGAGAGACCGACATGCTCGATTCCAAACTGTTACGTAGCAACCTTCAGGACGTAGCGGATCGCCTGGCATCCCGTGGCTTCGCCCTGGATGTAGCACGCATCGAAGCGCTGGAAGAACAGCGCAAGACCGTCCAGACCCGCACCGAAGCACTGCAGGCCGAACGTAACGCGCGCTCCAAGTCCATCGGTCAGGCCAAGCAGCGCGGCGAAGACATCGCGCCGCTTATGGCCGACGTCGAGCGCATGGGGAACGAGCTGACGGACGGCAAGGCCGAGCTGGAGAACATCCAGACCGAGCTGGACTCGATCCTGTCCGGTATCCCGAACCTGCCGCACGCATCGGTGCCGGTCGGCGCCGACGAAGAGGGCAATGTCGAAGTGCGCCGCTGGGGCACGCCGACGGCATTCGATTTCCCTATCCTGGACCATGTCGCCCTGGGCGAAAAACATGGTTGGCTGGACTTCGAGACCGCGGCCAAGCTGTCGGGCGCGCGTTTTGCCCTGCTGCGCGGGCCGATCGCCCGCCTGCATCGTGCCCTGGCGCAGTTCATGATCAACCTGCACACCAGCGAGCACGGCTACGAAGAGGCCTACACCCCGTACCTGGTGCAAGCGCCGGCGTTGATGGGGACCGGTCAGTTGCCGAAGTTCGAGGAAGATCTGTTCAAGATCAGCCGTGAAAACGAGGCGGACCTGTACCTGATCCCGACCGCCGAAGTGTCGCTGACCAATATCGTTGCCGGCGAGATCCTCGATCCGAAACAACTGCCGATCAAGTTCGTCGCCCACACCCCGTGCTTCCGCAGCGAAGCCGGTTCGTCGGGCCGCGACACCCGCGGCATGATCCGCCAGCACCAGTTCGACAAGGTCGAGATGGTCCAGATCGTCGAGCCGTCGACTTCCATGGAAGCCCTGGAAGGCCTGACTGCCAACGCCGAGAAGGTCCTGCAGCTGCTGCAACTACCTTACCGCACCCTGGCGCTGTGCACCGGCGACATGGGTTTCAGCGCGGTGAAGACCTACGACCTGGAGGTCTGGGTGCCGAGCCAGGACAAGTACCGGGAAATCTCGTCGTGCTCCAACTGCGGCGACTTCCAGGCCCGTCGCATGCAGGCGCGCTTCCGCAATCCGGAAACCGGCAAGCCGGAGTTGGTCCACACCCTGAACGGCTCCGGCCTGGCGGTGGGCCGCACCCTGGTGGCAGTGCTGGAAAACTACCAGCAGGCCGACGGTTCGATCCGTGTGCCCGATGTGCTCAAGCCTTACATGGGCGGCGTCGAGGTCATCGGCTAAATGGAATTTCTGCCGCTGTTTCACAATCTGCGCGGCAGTCGTGTGTTGGTGGTCGGCGGCGGGGAGATTGCCTTGCGCAAATCCCGCCTGCTGGCCGACGCCGGTGCGCTGCTGCGGGTAGTTGCACCTGAAATCGAAGCCCAATTGCAGCAGTTGGTGACAGTGGGCGGCGGCGAATGCCTGTTGCGCGGTTACCTCGAGACGGACCTGGACGGCTGCGTGCTGATCATTGCCGCCACCGACGACGAGCCGCTCAATGCCCAGGTTTCCAGCGACGCTCACCGGCGCTGTGTACCGGTCAACGTGGTGGATGCGCCGGCCCTGTGCAGCGTGATCTTCCCGGCGATCGTCGATCGCTCGCCGCTGGTGATCGCTGTTTCCAGCGGTGGCGACGCACCGGTGTTGGCGCGGCTGATCCGGGCCAAGCTGGAAACCTGGATTCCCTCGACCTACGGTCAGTTGGCCGGTCTGGCCGCGCGTTTTCGCAACCAGGTCAAAGGTCTTTTTCCGGACGTGCAGCAGCGTCGCGCGTTCTGGGAGGATGTGTTCCAGGGGCCGATCGCCGACCGGCAACTGGCCGGGCAGGGCGCTGAGGCCGAACGGCTGCTGCAGGCCAAGATCGCCGGGCAGGCGCCGCAAGCGCCGGGCGAGGTGTATCTGGTGGGCGCCGGGCCGGGCGATCCGGACCTGCTGACCTTTCGTGCCTTGCGCCTGATGCAGCAAGCCGACGTGGTGCTCTACGACCGTTTGGTGGCACCGGCGATTCTCGAGCTGTGCCGTCGCGACGCCGAACGGGTGTATGTCGGCAAGCGCCGCGCCGATCATGCCTTGCCGCAGGAGCAGATCAACCAGCAACTGGTGGACCTGGCCAAGCAAGGCAAGCGCGTGTTGCGGCTCAAGGGCGGCGACCCGTTCATCTTCGGCCGGGGCGGCGAAGAGATCGAGGAACTGGCGGCCCACGGCATTCCGTTCCAGGTGGTGCCGGGGATCACCGCGGCCAGCGGTTGCGCTGCCTATGCCGGGATTCCGTTGACCCACCGCGACTATGCGCAGTCCGTGCGTTTTGTCACCGGGCATCTGAAGGACGGCAGCACCGATTTGCCCTGGGCCGATCTGGTGGCGCCAGCGCAGACCCTGGTGTTCTACATGGGCCTGGTGGGCTTGCCGGTGATCTGCGAGCAGTTGATCGCTCATGGCCGTTCGGCGGACACGCCGGCAGCCTTGATCCAGCAGGGAACGACTGCCAACCAGCGGGTGTTCACCGGCACCCTGGCGGACTTGCCGAAACTGGTGGCGGAGCATGAAGTGCATGCGCCGACCCTGGTGATCGTCGGCGAAGTGGTGCAGCTACGTGAGAAGCTGGCCTGGTTCGAAGGCGCTCAGTCGCAAGTCTGAACAGCATCGCGAGCACGCTCGCTCCTACAGGGGATGGCCTGTACCTGTAGGAGTGAGCGTGCTCGCGATAGCGATTGCATTGACTGCATCAACCCTTGCGCCAAACCCCGCGCCCGCTCAAGCGCTCACGATCATGGGCGGCATTGAAGTCCTGCACCGGCCCTTTCGGCACGATGCCGGTGGGGTTGATGGTGCGATGGCTGGCGTAGTAGTGCCCCTTGATATGGGTAAAATCCACCGTTTCGGCGATCCCCGGCCACTGATACAGCTCTCGCAGCCAGTTCGACAGGTTCGGGTAGTCGGCAATCCGTCGCAGGTTGCACTTGAAGTGGCCGTAATACACCGCGTCGAAGCGAATCAGCGTGGTGAACAGGCGGATGTCCGCCTCGGTCAGGTAGGCGCCAGCCAGGTAGCGTTGGCCGCTCAGATGCTGTTCCAGCCAGTCGAGCTCGCCGAACACATCGTCGAAGGCGGCGTCGTAGGCGTGTTGCGAGGTGGCGAAACCGGCGCGGTACACACCGTTGTTCACCGCCGGGTAGATGCGCGCATTCAGTTCGTCGATTTCCTGGTGTAGCGCTGGCGGGTAGAAGTCCAGGCGGTTGCCGCTCAGGTCGTCGAAGGCGCTGTTGAACATGCGGATGATTTCCGCCGACTCGTTGCTGACAATGCGTTGCTGCTGCTTGTCCCAGAGCACCGGCACGGTGACACGGCCAGTGTAGTCGCGGGTATCGGCGGTATAGCGCTGGTGCAGGAAGTCCAGATGATCCAGCTGGTCGCCGCTGGAGCCCAGGGCCGGGTCGAACGTCCAGCCGTTTTCCAGCATCAGCCAACTGACCACCGAGACGTCGATCAGCCTTTCCAGGCCTTTGAGCTGGCGCAGGATCAGGGTGCGGTGCGCCCAGGGGCAGGCGAGGGAAACGTACAGGTGATAGCGGCCGGCCTCTGCGCGAAAGCCGCCTTCGCCACTGGGACCCGGTTTGCCGTCGGCGGTCACCCAGTTGCGACGTTGCGCCTGTTCGCGCTGGAAGGCGCCGTCTTTGCTGCTTTCGTACCACTGGTCGTGCCAGCGCCCTTCAATCAGCAAGCCCATGGGAAAACTCCTCGTTCAGATGTGCGTTGGCGTGCAGTCTAATCCGAGGGGTTCGAACGAATTACGCAAAAGTCGGGCGGTTATGATCGGTTAAATCGATTTGTCTCGAGCATCCCAATAGGCCCGCGCCTGCTCGAACGCCTGTTCCCGAGGTGTGCCGAGCCCGCGCAGGGCCAGGGCCATGGTGGCGATCAGCGCCAGTTGCGGGTAGCTGTCCTGCACCTCGCCGCGCCACACGGCGATCAAGTGCGCAGGGTCGAGAGAGGCCGGTTTCACGTGGCGTTGAGCCGACAGCGCCGGCCATTCCTCGTCCCAGCTTGCGCCGCCTTGGGTGCCGTACAGATGGCTGGCGCTGTCCGGGTTGATCTCGATTTCGCCGCCGTCGCCCTTGATCACGATGACGTTATCCCCCAGCAGGCCGCTGGCATCGCGGTGCACGCCCTGGTAGCCGGGGTGGAAGATGCTTTGCAGGCCGCAGCGGGCCCCCAGGGGGTTGAGAATGCGCGCCAGCGAGTGAATCGGCGAGCGCAGGCCCAGGGTGTTGCGCAGGTCGATCATGCGTTGCAGCTGTGGCGCCCAATCGGCCAGGGGGATGAAGGCCAGGCCGCCGTGGTCCAGCGCGTCGCCGACCGCCTGCCAGTCGCGACACAGCGGAATCCGCAATGGCTCCAGCAACTGCTCGGTGTACAGCCGGCCGGCGGTGTGGGTGCCGCCGCCGTGCAGCAGGATCCGCACGCCGTTCTGGGCCAGGCATTTGGCTGCCAGCAGGAACCACGGCAGGTGGCGCTTTTTGCCGGCGTAGCTGGGCCAGTCCAGGTCGACCGCGATGGGCGGTGCCTTGAGGCGTTCGCGCAGCGCTTCGGTAAAGCCGGCCAGTTCCTCCGGGCTTTCTTCCTTGTGTCGCAGCAGCATCAGGAAGGCGCCGAGCTGGGTGTCCTCGACCTGCTCGTCGAGCAGCATGCCCATGGCTTCACGGGCCTCTTCGCGGGTGAGGTTGCGGGCGCCGCGTTTGCCCTTGCCGAGAATGCGCACGAACTGGGCGAAAGGATGCTCGGCGGGTGTTTCGGTGATCAGCGGGGCGAAATCGGTCATAGGCAATTGGTCGGCTTGGGCAGGCCCGCCAGCTTGGCGGCCAGTTTGGCGGGAGTGCCTTTGAACAGGCGGTTCAGGTGCAGGCTGTTGCCCTTGTCCGGGCCCAGCTTCAAGGCGGTGTATTTGATCAGCGGACGGGTCGCGGGCGACAGCTGGAACTCCTGGTAGAAGCCGCGCAGCAGCTCGAGGATTTCCCAGTGCTCGGGCGTCAGCTCAAGCTGCTCCGCGGCGGCCAGGGCGTTGGCGACTTCGCTGGACCAGTCGTCCAGCTCCAGCAGGTAGCCGTCCTTGTCCAGGGCGATGGCACGAGCGCCGACAGTCAGGGCATTCATAACCAGCTGTTGACCTTGTCGTAGTGGATCGACAGCGCGACGAACGCCGGATAATCGACGCTGGTGGCCCAGGCCGGAACATCCAGGCCGCGGGCCTGCTGGTCTTCCGCCAGGACGTAGAGCGCCAACGCCTCGCGTGCTTGCAGGGCCGCCAGCGGCGCGCTGCCGGGCTGCAAGGCGTAGACCGCGTCGCCACACAGGAGGAGGGCGTCCTGCGGGCCGAGCAGGCGCAGGCAACTGGTCAGCCGCGAATCGGTGAAGGGCGAGTGGGACAACACGTGCAAGGTCGACATCAGAGGGTGATCACCTGGTCAAAACGGTCAATGAGCGCGCCGAGTTCGGCGCCAGCCAGGACTTGCACCTCGTCGAGGTTCAGCGTGGCCGGGTCCAGGCCGCGTTCGGCGACGCTGGCGCCGCAGGCGAACACCTGCTCCACGCCGAACAGCGACAGGGCCTGCAAGTTGGCGCTGAGGTCCTTTTGCTGCACGGCGGCGGCTGTTTGCCCGGGGGCCAGTTGGAACACGCCGTCGTCGAGAAACAGCAGGCCGATCGGCAAGTCGAAGGCGCCGCCGGCCAGGGCGATATCCAGCGCCTCGCGGGCAGCGGGGCCGGACCAGGGCGCCTGGCGGCTGATAATCAGCAGGGATTGCGCCATGTCATGGCCCTCCGAAACAGATCAGGCGGTCGGCGGCCTGTACCGCGTCGTGCAATTGGCCGAGCCCGGACAGCTCCCAAGGGGCGCTCAGGTTGACGGCCGGGCGCTGATAGCGCGCGGCTTCCTCCTGATTCAACACCCCCCGGCGCAATGCTGCGGCAATGCAGACCACGCCGTCGAGGCGATGCTCGCTGACGAAGGCGCGCCATTGCGCGGGCAGGTCCAGTTCGTCCTGCGGGGTGACGATGTTGTCCGACGCGCTATGCACGCCATCTTGATAGAAAAACAAGCGCACGATCTCATGGCCGCCCGCCAGCGCCGCCTGGGCGAATGCCAGGGCGCGGCGCGAGGAGGGCGCGTGAGCGGCGGAAAAAAGCGCAATGGCGAACTTCATGAAGAACTCTGTCTGCAAACCTGGGGCCATGATAAAGCTTTATGCCAGGCCCGGCGAAGGGGCTTTAGCGCGGCATATAGCCCAGTTGCCAGCGATGGGGGATCTTCAGCGACAGCAGCCCCAGCAGCGCCGATAGCAGGCCGCTGGCGAACAGCGCCTTGAGGCCGAAGTGGTGTTCCAGGATGGCGCCGAGCACGGCACCGGCGAACATGCCGCTCCAGGGCACCAATTGCACGCGCCAGCCATTGCGGCGCTCGCCCAGCAGCCAGCGCCCCAGGCCGCGCCCGAAGCGCGACAGGGCGCCGGTGACATAAGTCAGGCCCACGGGCAGGCCGTTCACTTCTTCGACGGCCGCGTTGAGCATGCCCATGGCGATAATCGCAGCCAGCAGGGCCGGCAACCGTTCTTCAAAGGGCCAGGTGGCGGCCGCGCACAGCAACATGGCGATGCATAGCAGCAACGGCAGGGCCCGGCGCCCGCCAAAGCGGCTGACGACTATGCCCAGGGCGTTGCCGGCGATAAAGGTCGCGACCAGCAGCACCAGGTGCAGGGTCAGGGCCAGGTCGGCATCGCTGATGGCCACGGCCAGGCGCGTGGTGTTGCCGCTCATGAACGAAACGAAATCGCCGGTGGCCATGAAACCGATGGCGTCCGTCATGCCGGCCAGTACAGACAGGCTGGCGACCAGGCACAGGCCTATGCGGCCGCGCCATTTCTGGCGGTGCAACAGGTTCGGATTGCCGCGAGGGCTGGCGGAAGAGGGCAGCATCAGCGTTGGCTCATCGGAACAGGGGGTCCTTTATCGAAGGCCTGCAGTGGGCTCAGGCACACGGCAGGTTGTGCAGTTCGCAATACTCGGCCCAGGACATGCCGGCCATTTCCGCCACTTCGCGGTGGACCTCGAGCCGCCGCGCGGCGAGTTCCCGGGCATCCGCCGTGGTCAGTTGCAGGCTCAGTTCCCAGGCAAACAGGCCCTGGCGCTCCGCCTCGGCCTCAAAGGCTTCGTGCAGCCGCTCGGCGCGGTATTGCTGCAGGGTCTCGCCCCTGGCCTGGGCGGCCAGGGGGTTGAGGTGATCGAGTTCTTCGCGAAGCTGCGGATGAGCGGCAAGAAACCGTTGCAGTGCCTCTTCATGCGGGTGTTCGGGTACGGCCATCGGCAATCCTGCGGGGCGTTGAAGGGAAGCGCTGGGCAGAAGAGGGCCGCGCAAGCCCAGCGACCATAGCGCCTGGCCGGTCCGACGTCAAAATGCCCCTGGCCGGTGCTCTGGCGACGGACGGTTACAGTTGTGTCCGCCTGTGCCGCTGGGCGGATTGACCGGTAAAAATGAGCGCTGGATAACACTTTCCATTGAATGCCTTGGTATGAGTCCCATCGTTGTGACCTATTCTCAATAGGTGCACTTCCCCAAGCGGCGTCGCCAAGGAGGAATTTCTCATGCTCTCGATGGGCGAGCTTCGCCAGATCCTGGAATCCGGTTTCCTGCCGCTTTCCTGTCATTGCACCGTCAACGCCGACGGCTCCCTGGCGATCAAGGTATTCGAGCCGCACAGCGGCCGGATCGAGCTGTTGCTGACGGGGGTATCGACCGAACAGCTCACCAGCGTTCGCGCGGTGGCCAACTTCGTTGGCGAGTTGCGCACTGAAATTCGGGCAGGACGGCGGGCATTCGCCGGTGGTTTCTAGTGGTTGCCCGTATGCCAAGGCTGCTGCGGGGTCAGACCTTTTTAGACAATTCTCTCCAGTTCGCCAGCGTGATCCCACTGCGTTCGGCGAACGTCTGCATGGTGCGGTAAGTGCCGCCGCAGGGTGTGTCGTGAGCGATCTGGCACCCTGAATGCAGGAAGGCCAGGTACCAGGTGTCGCTGTCGTTCAATCGGGGACCCTGATAAATGAACGTCCTCTGCGTACCTTCGAAACAGTAGCGAATTTCGAAAGTCTTGATGCTGTTCATCGCCGCGTCCTTTGGCTCGCTAGGGGGCGAACCAAGATATTCCCAAAAGAATGCGCTGGCTCGCACCACTCATCCGAACTGTGTGACCGGTCGCAATTTCCTCGGCGCGCGCTATATCTATTTTCACCCGCGGACCTTGGTCTGTTCAGGGACGTGATGGGGTTAACGTTTTTTTGACAGCTATCGGGCGATGATCGGCGGCTGAAGAGTAATGCCTGGCGCAGCGGCGTGAGGGGCGCGGGTTTTCTCACGTCCGGCGTGGGTAAATGATACATTTCTCGATTGTCTAGGGATGAGGAAAACATATGCGAGTGTGGCTAGGGGCGTCGTTGCTGGGACTGTTGGCCGGGTGTTCGTTGCCCACGGCGCTGGCGCCAGGCAAGCCGAATGTCAGCGAACTCACCGACAAGACGCCGAAAGACTATGCCCAGTGCGTTTTTCCGGCCTGGCAGCGGGAGACGTCGCGGACCGTCCAGACCGATATTTCCAATGGCTACCGGATCACCGCTCCCGGCAGCCTGGCATCGGACGAGGTCGTGGAAGTGGTGAAGTCGAAGAATGGCAGTCGGGTCTCGCTCTACCAGGGCACGCCCTGGGCCAAGTCCGGCACGTTGAAGAAGGCCGTGCACGATTGCCTGTAGGCCGCTTCAGGCCGGCTGCATGAAGGGGCCCCACCGTGCGCGACAAGAACAGCCCTGAACCTTCAGGGCTTTTTTGTGCCTGGCGTTCGGACCCGGGCAAGGGCTTGACGTGCTGGTATTCAGGTAAGTTCTTGAATCATCAAGGTACTTTTCTGCATAAAAACAGGACAAATCTGACAGTTTTTTTGACGGCCCCAGCCGTCCAGTAGACAATGGCGCGTTAGCCACCACTCATGCTGGCCATTGTCTCCGTTTGCCGCATGAGGGCCGCCAGGGTCGAGGGCGGCGGCAGGTCGATCGTAATACCGGGTGTCGTTTATTCACTCCTTTGATGACACCCGGCTAGTCTCTCTAGGGACATGTGGTTTTAGTGGGCGCGCCGGACCGTCGAGGGATGTTGTCTGGCGGCGCCTTAAAAAAATAGTGTCACTCAAGTAGCTGAAGCCAACACGAATAAGAAGTCAGCGCAGGAGCGACATATAAACTGAGGTCGATGGTGTCATGTCGGCCTTGTGTGCCCACCCTTCAGTCTGCTGAGTGCGGGAACCCATGGCGGTGCCGGGGCGACTCATGATCGAGAATGGGAGGGCGGATGGCGTTCTATCGTAGGAACTACTGTATGTTGAAAAAAGTGAACACGGCCCTGCTGGGCTTGGCGATGACGATGGGGCTCAGCTCCGCGTACGCCGCCGAGACCAAAAAAGTGGATGTGCTGCTCATCGGTGGCGGCATCATGAGTTCGACCCTGGGCGTCTGGCTCAACGAGCTGGAACCGGGCTGGTCGATGGAGATGGTCGAGCGTCTCGACGGCGTTGCCGAAGAAAGCTCGAACGGCTGGAACAATGCCGGTACCGGTCACTCCGCCCTGGCGGAACTGAACTACACCCCGGAAAACAAGGACGGCAAGGTCGAGATCGCCAAGGCGATCGAGATCAACGAAGCGTTCCAGATTTCCCGCCAGTTCTGGTCGTGGCAAGTCAAGAACGACGTCCTGAAGAACCCGCGTTCGTTCATCAACTCCACGCCGCACATGAGCTTCGTGTGGGGCGACGACAACATCAAGTTCCTGAAGAAACGCTACGAGGCGCTGCAGGCGAGCCCGCTGTTCGCCGGCATGCAGTACTCGGAAGACCCGGCGCAGATCAAGCAGTGGGTTCCGCTGATGATGGAAGGCCGCGATCCGAAGCAGAAGATCGCCGCGACCTGGTCGCCGATCGGTACCGACGTGAACTTTGGCGAGATCACCCGCCAGTTCGTCGGCCACCTGAAGGCCCAGCCGAACTTCTCGCTCAAGCTGTCGAGCGAAGTGCAAGACATCAAGCGTAACGACGACGGTTCGTGGCGCGTGGTGTACAAGAACCTGAAAGACGGTAGCGAAACCCAGACCGACGCCAAGTTCGTGTTCATCGGCGCGGGCGGCGGTGCCCTGCACCTGCTGCAGAAGTCGGGCATTCCTGAAGCCCAGGAATATGCCGGTTTCCCGGTGGGCGGCTCGTTCCTGGTGACCGAGAACCCAACCATTGCCGAGCAGCATCTGGCCAAGGCCTACGGCAAGGCTTCGGTCGGCGCGCCGCCGATGTCGGTTCCGCACCTGGACACCCGCGTGCTGGACGGCAAGCGCGTGATCCTGTTTGGCCCGTTCGCAACCTTCTCCACCAAGTTCCTCAAGGAAGGTTCGTACTTCGACCTGCTGACCAGCACCACCACGCACAACATCTGGCCCATGACCAAGGTTGGCATCAAGGAGTACCCGCTGGTCGAGTACCTCGCCGGCCAGCTGATGCTGTCGGATGAAGACCGCATGAATGCCCTGAAAGAGTACTTCCCGAACGCCAAGGCTGAAGACTGGCGCCTGTGGCAGGCCGGTCAGCGCGTGCAGATCATCAAGCGCGACGAAGAGCTGGGCGGCGTCCTGAAACTGGGCACCGAGATCGTGGCCGCCAAAGACGGCAGCATCGCCGGCCTGCTGGGCGCTTCGCCTGGCGCTTCGACCGCCGCGCCGATCATGCTGAGCGTGCTGGAGAAGGTCTTCAAGGACAAGGTTGCGAGCCCGGCCTGGCAGGAAAAACTGCACCAGATCGTGCCGAGCTACGGTACCCAGCTCAATGGCAGCCCCGAGCGTGTCGCGAAGGAGTGGGCCTACACCGCCGAAGTCCTGCAACTGACACCTCCACCCGCCATCGGCACCCTTGCCGCACCTGCGCAACCTGCGGCTGAAAAGCCAAAGGCGCCAGCCAGCAACGCGTCGACCGACATGGCTCTGTAACACCCGGCCACCAGACCGGTACCGCCAATGCCTGGCGCCCGGTATGGGCACCAGGTTGAAAAAACGCCGCTCTCAGGAGCGGCGTTTTTTTTGCGCAGAGTGCGGCCCGATGCGTTTCGGGCGCGTCGTCATTACGGCCGCAAGACGTCAAGCCCGGTGATAGGAGCCTGGTTGCATAGGCTGCGAGGCTTAATGCAATAGGGTCGGGGTGTTCGGCTATTTGCTGTTCTTCAGCGGACCCATAGGCTTTCCTTTCGCAACGATACTTGCTTCGCCCACGAGCCAAAGGCGGGAGGGCGGCGCGGGCAAGATCATCAAGAAGCTGTCGTGACGCCTGATAGGGGAAAAATGATGGGACCACTGGCTGGACTTAAAATCGTCGAGTTTGAAGGGATAGGCCCGGGGCCGTTGGCGGGGATGCTGCTCGCCGACATGGGCGCCGAAGTCACGGTGATTGCCCGCAAGGGGGGCGTCGCCCTGGCCAAACAGCTGGGGGGCGATGTGGGCCTGGATATCCTCCAGCGCGGTAAGCACCGGGTGGTCATCGACCTCAAGCAGCCGGAAGGCGTCGCACTGGCCCTGGACCTGCTGGTACAGGCCGACGCCCTGATCGAGGGCAACCGCCCTGGCGTGATGGAGCGCCTTGGGCTGGGGCCCGAGCAATGCCTGGAGAAGAACCCGCGGCTGATCTACGGTCGCTTGACCGGTTGGGGGCAGGACGGCCCGCTGGCTCAGGCTGCCGGCCATGATCTGAACTATCTCGCGCTGACCGGCCTGCTCGGGCTGACGGGTGGCCGCAGTGTGCCGCCACGTCCTCCGGCGACCTTGGCGGGTGATGCCATCGGAGCGCTTGGCATGGCTTTCGGTATCGTTTCGGCGGTATTCGAGGCGCGTCATTCCGGGAAGGGGCAGGTGGTCGATACCGCGATCGTCGATATGGTTGCCGTGCTCGGTTCGATTGCCCATTTCATCCATGCCGCAGGGCAGATCGGTGGCCCACGCCCCAGCGCATTCTACGACTCGCCGTTTTACGATCTGTTCCAGTGCGCCGACGGCGAATGGATCTCCCTGGCACCGTTGGAACCGCAGTTCTACGCACAACTGGTGGCGCGGCTGGAGCTGGCCGATGTCTTGCCCGAAGCGCAGTACGATCTCACCCAATGGCCGACACTCAAGGAGCGCTTGACCCTGCTGTTTGGCAGCCAGCCGCGCGCGCACTGGTGCGCGCTGCTCGAAGGCAGCGATGCGTGCTTCGCTCCCGTGCTGTCGCCCAGTGAAGCGGCTGCTCATCCGCACAATGTCGCGCGTGGGACTTTTCAGGCCGAGCCGGTCATCCAGGCCAATCCGGCGCCGCGTTTCTCGCGAACGCCCGGCACCGTTCGTCATGTCGACAGTCAGGAGCCGGCGCCGCTGCTGGCCGCTGTGGCCGCGCAACGGCTGGAGCGATTGCGTCAGGCGGGCGTGCTGGCCTGAGAGGCCTTGCGCTGTCTCTCCCGGGGAACGGGCGCGGTGAAAAGAACAAGCCCGCTCGATGAGCGGGCTTTTTATCCGGTCGTCAGCCGCCTTTGCGAACCTGCCCCGGGGTCTGTCCGGTCCAGCGCTTGAACGCGCGCTGGAAGCTGGCGCTGTCGGCGAAGCCGAGCTCCTCGGCCAGCGTCGGGGTGGAGAGGGTACTGGTTTTCAGGCGGTAGATCGCCCAGTCGCGACGCAGGCTCTCGCGAATGTTCTGGAACGAGGCCCCTTCCTGGGCCAGGTGGCGCTGTAGCGAACTTGCCGAGCAGTGCAGGGCGACGCTGGTCTGATCCAGGTCGGGCCACGCCGAGTGGCGGGCACGCTCTTCCCGCAAATAGGCGCGCACCCGGTCGCTGACGCGGGTCGGTATGGCCGGTACCAGCAGGTCGAGCAGCGCCTTGTCCAGGTAATCGTCCAGATGGGAGCTGTCCCGGCGTACCGGCGCTTGCAGGGCTGCTGAGTCGAACCAGATGGTCGAGCAGGGCATGCTGAAACGCAGCGCGGTGGGGAAGAGCTTCTGATAAGGCTCGATGGGGTCGGGCTGCGCGAACTCCAGGTCAATCCCCACGGGCCGCAGATTGCCGCCTTCCAGCCAGGCCATGACGCGCCAGAGCAGGCGCAGCAGCAACACATGGGCGAATTGCCGTGACCGTACCTGCCCGCTGATGAAGTGCAATTCGACCCGCAGCTGACGCCCGTCGTCCACCAGCAGCGGGTTGAGGTCGTCTTGCAGCAGCCGCAACGTATGGGTGAATTCGTGCAAGGCCGCGCCCAGGGTGTTGCCCGTCAGGGCCGAACGCATCATCAGCAGGAAGCTGCCGTGGCGCAGCTTGCGCGAGAACAACGCGACGCCTTCGTCATCCAGCCCTTTGATGGTCTTGCGCAGCAAGGCGACGTATTGGTCGACGGTGACATGGTGCTCAAGGTCCTGGGGCTGCTCTGGGTCGATGCCCGCATCGCGCAGGAAACCCTCGATCTCGTAACCCCGCTCACGAGCAGCGGCGAGCAGGGACGAGACGAAGATGGACGCGAAGACGACAGGAGTTGGATTCGACATTGGTGGATTCTGCAAGACATTTGCGGCGCCACGACATTGGCGGTTTTGGAGATGGCCATAACATTAAGCCTACAAAGCCACACCTTGTCGCCACTTAAATCAGGAATGACGTCATGAGCCGCAATGTCTATGTGATCGGGGTCGGCATGATCCCTTTCGTCAAGCCGGGCGCCAACGCTCCCTATCCGGAAATGGCCGCCACCGCCCTGCGCGCTGCGTTGGCCGATGCCGGCGTGGGTTACCAGCAGGTTGAACAGGCCTATGTCGGCTACGTCTATGGCGACTCCACTTCGGGCCAGCGCGCCCTGTACGAAGTGGGCATGAGCGGGATCCCGGTGATCAACGTCAACAACAACTGCTCCACGGGCTCCAGCGCACTGTTCCTGGCCAACCAGGCCGTTCGCAGCGGGGCGGCGGAGTGCGCCCTGGCGCTGGGTTTCGAGCAGATGAGCCCGGGGGCGCTGGGCACCCTGTTCGATGACCGGCCCAGCCCTTTCGAGCACTTCGATCGGACCACCGGTGAGCTGGTTGGACAGGCGAATGTCCCGATGGCGCTGCGTTACTTCGGCGGCGCCGGGCAGGCGCACATGCAGGCATTCGGCACCCGGCTGGAAACCTTTGCCAAGATCCGCGCCAAGGCCAGCCGTCATGCCGCCAACAACCCGATGGCGCTGTTTCGCAATGTGCTCAGCGTCGAGGACGTCATGAACTCGCCGGTGGTCTGGCCGGGCGTGATGACCCGATTGATGGCGTGCCCCCCGACCTGCGGCGCCGGCGCGGCGATCCTCTGCTCGGAGGACTTCCTCAAGCGTCATGGCCTCGAGGGAGCCGTGCGTATTCGCGCGCAGTCCATGACCACCGACACGCCGAAGACCTTCGCTGCGCATGACATGCGCGAAGTCGTCGGCTTCAGTATGGCCAGGACTGCCGCGCAGCAGGTCTACGAGGCGGCCGGAGTCGGTCCGCAAGACATTCAGGTGGTCGAACTGCACGACTGCTTCGCCCACAACGAGCTGCTCAGCTACGAGGCCCTGGGCCTTTGCCCGATCGGCGGGGCAGAGCGTTTCGTCGAGGACGGCGACAACACCTATGGCGGCAAGTTTGTCACCAACCCTTCCGGCGGGCTGCTCTCCAAGGGGCATCCGCTGGGTGCCACCGGCCTGGCCCAGTGCACCGAGCTGGTCCAGCAACTGCGTGGCCAGTCAGGCCCGCGCCAGGTGGAGGGCGCGCGCCTGGCCCTGCAGCACAACCTGGGGCTGGGTGGCGCCTGCGTCGTCACGCTCTACGAAAAAGTCTGAGGAGCCACCGATGATCGACAAGAAGTGGATCGGCCATGAACTGGCCGCCACCACGATGCTGCTCGAGCGTGGGCGCCTGCGCGCTTTCGCCCGGGCCATCGGGGAGACCGACCCGCTGTACACCGATGTGGCTGCCGCCCGGGCCGCCGGCCATGCCGATTTGCTGGTGCCGCCGACCTTCCTGTTCGGTGCCGAGCTGGATGCCGGCACCCTGGACGTCATGCTGGCGGACCTGGACATCCCGATTGCGAAGATTCTCCATGGCGAACAGCACTTCGATTACCACAAGTCGGTGTGCGCCGGCGAAACGGTCACGGTGAAATCGCGAATCGCCGATATTTTCGACAAGAAGAACGGTGCCCTGGAGTTCCTGGTCAAGACCTCGCAAATCCACAACGACAAAGCCGAGCTGGTCGCCGAGTCGCGCACCGTGCTTGTGGTTCGCCACTGAGGAATTCCAGCCATGAATAACCTATTGCAAAACGTGCAGGTCGACGATCGGCTGCCAACGCTGACGCTGGCAGCGGTCGACCGCGTCACGCTGATGCTGTTCGGTTGTGCCTCGGGCGATCTCAACCCGATCCATCTCGATGTGGACTTCGCCCGCAAAGCCGGCATGCCGGACGTGTTCGCCCACGGCATGCTGAGCATGGCCTGGCTCGGCCGCCTGTTGACCCGCTGGGCTCCACAAAGCCGGTTGCGCAGTTTCGGCGTGCGCTTCCAGGGCATCACCCACCTGGGCAACGTCATCACCTGCCAGGGCCGGGTAAGCGAGATCGTCGAAGTCAACGGCGAACGGTGTGCCAGGGTCGAAGTGTCCACGAGCAACCAGTATGGCCAGATCAAGATCGTGGGCGACGCGTTGATCGCCATCGCCATTGGTTAAGCCCATTTTCCAAACTTTTCGCGGGATAGACAGATGAGCAAGAAACTCGAAGGTAAAGTCGCCTTGATCACCGGCTCCGGTCGTGGCATTGGTCGCGCCATCGCCCTGAAGTTGGCTGCCGATGGGGCCCGGGTCGTGGTCAATGACCTGGACGCCGGTCCGGCGCAGGAGGTGGTGGAGGCAATCCAGGCCATCGGCGGCGAGGCTGTCGCCTGTGTCGGCAGCGTGTGCGCACCGGACTTCGCCGAGCGTTTCGTCGGCACGGCGGTCGAGCACTACAAGGGGCTGGACATCATCGTCAACAACGCGGGCTACACCTGGGACAGCGTCATCCAGAAAATGACCGACGAGCAGTGGTACGCCATGCTCGACGTGCACCTCACCGCTCCCTTTCGCATTCTGCGTGCGGCGCAGCCGGTGATCCGCAATCTGGTCAAGGCCGAACAGGAGGCCGGGGTTCGCGCCATGCGCAAGGTGGTCAACATTTCTTCCGTCGCCGGTCTGTTCGGTAACGCTGGCCAGGCCAACTACGCCACTGCCAAGGCCGGGATCACCGGGATGACCATGACCCTGGCCAAAGAGTGGGGGCGCCTGAACACCACGGTCAACTGCGTGGCCTATGGTTTTATCAAGACCCGCCTGACCGAGGCCAGCGCCGACGGCAACGCCACCGCCGAAATCGAAGGCCGCGAGATCAAGGTCGGCATCAACCCGGACCTGATGAGCATGCTCGAGCGCAGCATTCCGCTGGGGCGCGCCGGTACTCCGGAGGAGGCCGCCGGTTCGGTGTACATGTTCTGTATCCCTGAGTCCGACTACGTCAGCGGCCAGACGCTGATCTGCAGTGGCGGCCTGACCGGCATGTAGGCGCAGCGGCCGGCTGCGCAACGAGAAACCCGCCAACCGGGAAGTTGCGCGCCGGGTGCGGGTGCGCAAGCCGGTGGATAGGCCGATTGATGCGAAGCGGCGACAACAGCAAGCCCAGTGACGAATCGAATGCCGCCTTCCTGGGCGGCATTTGGCTTTTCCAGGCGCGCGGCCGACGGCGGTGAGGTTCAATGCAATAGCTTTGGTGCCTACGGCTATTTGCAGCCCGCGGCCTCGGCCATACGCTCTTCTCTCGCAGCGATATCCGGGGTCCGGGTGTCGGTGCGCCCTATTGGTGTTGGCAGTCTTCAAATAAGGGGACCCGAGGCATGATCCAGGAGACGGCCGCCCAGCGTGTGGCCCGTGTATTCGATACTCAGCGTGAGACTTTCCGCGCTCGGACACAGCCCTCGCTGGTCGAGCGAAAGGCCAAGTTGCGTGCGCTGCGAACCCAGTTACAGCGTTATCAGGACGCGATAGCCGCCGCGATGAGCGCCGATTTCGGCCACCGTTCCGCGGTCGACACCAAGTTCCTGGACCTGATGGGCTGCATTCTGCATATCAACCATACCCTCAGGCATCTGCGTGGCTGGATGAAGCCGAGCCCGCGCCGGACGGAGCTGCTGTTCAAAGGCAATCGGTTGTCGGTGGAGTACCAGGCCAAGGGGGTGGTGGGCGTCATTTCGGCCTGGAATTTCCCGATTTATATTGCCGTCGCCGGGTTGGTCACGGCACTCGCTGCCGGCAATCGGGTGATGCTCAAGATGTCCGAGTTCAACCCACGCACCAACGAGGTACTCAAGCGCCTGCTGGCGGAGGTATTCGACGAGCAGGAAGTGGCCCTGGTGGGCGGCGAGCTCGAAGACCCCGGTTTCTTTTCCTCGCTGCCGTTCGACCACATCATCTTCACTGGTTCTCCCGGGGTCGGGCGGCTGGTCATGCGTGCCGCCGCGGCCAACCTGACGCCGGTGACCCTGGAGTTGGGCGGCAAATCCCCCGCGGTGGTGCTGGCCGACTACAGCCTGGCCGATGCCGCACGGCGTATCGTGCATGGCAAGGGCACCAACTGCGGGCAGATATGCATTGCGCCGGACTACGTGCTGCTGCCAAGGCATGACGTGGATGAGTTCGTTGCCGAATTGCATGGCCAATTCCAGGCGCTTTACGGCGCGCGGCCGGCGGATAACGATGACTACAGTTCGATCATCGACGAACGTCAGTTCCAGCGTTTGCAGGGGCTGCTTGACGATGCGCGGTCCAAGGGCGCCCAGGTCAGGGTGTGTGGCGAAGTCGCCCCAGGCCGCAAGATGCCGCTGCACGTGCTGACCCGGGTGACGCCCGAGATGCGGGTGATGCAGGAGGAAATTTTCGGCCCATTGCTGCCGGTGCTGGGCTATGACGAACTGGACGAGGCCATTGCCCACATCAATGGCGGACAACGTCCCTTGGCGCTGTACGTCTTCTCCAGCGACAGGACGAACATCGACCGGCTGCTGAGGCACACCCATTCCGGCGGGGTCACCATCAACGACTGGGGATGGCATGCCCTCAATCATGGCGCGCCGTTCGGCGGCGTAGGCAATTCCGGCATGGGCAACTATCACGCCGAGGAAGGATTTCGCGAGCTCAGCCATGGGCGCACGGTGTTCAAGCGGCGTACCTGGTTTCCTACCCATCTGTTCCATCCGCCCTATGGAGGTCGGCTTCAGAGCCTGGCGCTGAGGCTGTACCTGGGCAGGGCGGATTCGAATGTGAAGTCTTGAGGACGATAGACATGACCCAGAATGTGTTCGATTACGTAGTGGTTGGCGGGGGCTCGGGCGGCTGTCCGGTCGCGGCGCGGCTGAGCGAGGATCCGCACGTCAGCGTTTGCCTGCTCGAGGCCGGCGGCAGTGACAAGAAGCTTCTGGTCCAGGCGCCACCTGGCGTGGTGGTGATGTTGCGCGAAGGTTTCCATAACTGGTCGTTCGAGACCGTGCCGCAGCCGGGGCTCAACGGGCGCAAGGGCTATCAGCCGCGCGGCAAGACCCTGGGCGGGTCCAGTTCGATCAACGGCATGGTCTATGTCCGCGGCCATCGCTGGGACTACGACCACTGGGACAGCCTCGGCAACCCCGGCTGGAGCTACGAGGAAGTCTTGCCGTACTTCAAGAGGTCGGAGAACAACGAGCGCTTCGGCGAGAACGAGTTCCATGGCGCCGGGGGGCCGCTGAATGTCGCCGAGCTGCAGTCGCCGAGCCCGCTGTGCGACGTGTTCATGAGCGCCGCCCAGGCGCAGGGTATTGCGCGTACCGACGATTACAACGGACGCGAGCAGGATGGCTGTTTCCGTTATCAGGTGACCCAGAAGGATGGCGAGCGTTGCAGCGCGGCCAAGGGCTATCTGTGGCCTGTCCTGGGTCGCGACAATCTGCGGCTCTACCTCAACGCTCCCTTCCACAGCCTGATCTTCGAGGGCAAGCGCTGCGTGGGGGTTCGTTACCACAACGGCAAGCAGATCGAGGAAGTACGCGCGCGCCGCGAGGTGATCCTCGCCGCCGGTGCCTTTGGCTCGCCGCAGGCATTGATGCTGTCCGGTATCGGCCCGGCCCAAGAGTTGACCCGGCTGGGTATCCCGGTGCTGCTGGACCTGCCTGGCGTGGGGCAGAACCTGCAGGATCACATCGACTACACGGTGCCCTACAAGGTCAGCCATCCGGAAGGCTGCCTGGGCCTGACCCTCGGCTCCAGCGTCAAGCTGGCCGCCGCCGCGGTGGAGTGGGCGGGCAGGCGCACTGGCATGCTGACCACCAACTTTGCCGAGGCCGGGGCCTTCCTGCGTTCCGATCCGGCGTTGAGCAAGCCCGACCTGCAAATGGTCTTCGTCACCGCGGTGGTCGACGACCATGGCCGCCACCTGCACTGGGGGTATGGCTACAGCTGCCATATCGAGGTGTTGCGTCCGAAAAGCATCGGCTCCGTTACCCTGCGCAGTCGCGATCCGCTGGATGCGCCCGTCATCGACCCGCGCTTCTTCGATCGGCGCGAGGACATCGAATTATTGATCCGGGCTGCGAAGATCCAGGCCCGCATCCTCGAGTCCGAACATTTCGCGCGCTTCGGGGCGCAGCTCATCTACCCCGTTGACTGGAACGACGATCGACAGATCGAGCAGGACATCCGCAGTCGCGCCGATACCCAGTACCACCCGGTCGGCACATGCAAGATGGGGCCGGCCAGCGACCCGATGGCCGTGGTCGACGAGCGTTTGCGCGTGCGTGGCATTGAAGGCCTGCGCATTGCCGATGCGTCGATCATGCCGAGCATCACCGGCGGCAACACCAACGCGCCGACCGTCATGATCGGTGAGAAGGCGGCCGACATGCTCAAGGAAGATGCGCGCCGCCAGTGAAAGACCCTGCGGTTGGAGGGGAGGCCGGCGAGTCGCCGCATGTGCGGCGCCCGGCCTGGCTCCCTGCCAGCGGGCTTGCATCCGTCATTCATTTTCGAGGGCCGAGCCGCCCTGGCCGTGCCCCGCGCCTACGGAGGAGGAAAGCGCCAGTGCAATGAGGCTTGAGCCCGCAGAGGGCTGGCCTGCCGTCTATGCGACGGAGTGTTTCCGGTAACCCGATCGATGCCCCTGGCCACCAGCGGGCGTTGCGCTCAGCATGGAGTGCCACAATGGACAAGAACGATAAAGAACTCTCCCTGCAGGCTGCGAAGTACACCTTGAGCCTGAATCCAGCGTTCGGCCCCCGCGGTCGCGATGTGCTCGGCAGCGCCCGCATGGTCCTGCAACACGTGTTGAGGCAGCCTGCGCACAGTGCCCGGCATATGGCCGCCTTTGGCGTGGAGTTGACGAATATCCTGCTCGACCGCTCGGCACTGAAGCCGGCGGCGGGCGACAAGCGCTTCGATGACCCGACCTGGCAGCACAATCCGTTCTACCGCCGTTACATGAAGGCCTACCTGGCCTGGAGTCGGGAACTGAACGACTGGATCAGCAGCAGCAATCTCTGCGAACAGGATGCCGCCCGTGGCCAGTTCGTCATCGACCTGTTGGCCGGGGCGCTGGCACCGACCAACACCCCGGCCAACCCGGCAGCGCTCAAGCGCTTCTTCGAAACCGGCGGCAGGAGTGCCCTGAAAGGGGCTTCGCACCTGGTCAAGGACCTGATCGAAAACGGCGGCATGCCCAGCCAGGTGGACAAGAGCGCTTTTGAAGTAGGACGCAACCTGGGAACCACCGAAGGCGCGGTGGTGTTTCGCAATGAGTGGCTGGAGTTGATCCAGTACACGCCCCGCACCGAACAGGTACTGGAGCGTCCCTTGCTGGTGGTTCCGCCGCAGATCAACAAGTTCTACCTGTTCGACCTGGCGCCGCAGAAGAGCCTGATCCGCTACCTCCTCGACAGTGGCGTCCAGGTGTTCGCCGTCAGTTGGCGCAACCCGGGCAAGGCACAGCGCGAGTGGGGGTTGTCCAGCTATGTCGAAGCGCTGAAAGAAGCCGTCGATGCGGTGCTGGCGATTACCGGTAGCGCCGACCTGAACACCTTCGGCGCCTGTTCCGGAGGCAGCACCATGTCGTCGCTGCTGGGCCACTACGCGGCCCTGGGCGAGACCAAGGTGAATGCCTTCACCCTGGGGGTCAGCATGCTGGATATACGCCCCGACACCCAGGTCTCGCTGTTCGCCGACGAGAAGACCCTGGAGGAGGTCAAGCGCCGCTCCTACCAGGCCGGCGTGCTGGAGGGCCGCGAGCTGGCAAAAGTCTTCGCCTGGATGCGGCCCAACGACCTGATCTGGAACTACTGGGTCAACAACTACCTGCTCGGTAACGAGCCGCCGGCGTTCGATGTCCTGTACTGGAACAACGACACCACCAACCTGCCGGCGGCGCTGCACGGCGAATTCATCGAGATGTACCAGACCAATCCGTTGGCCCGCGCCGGCGCCCTGGAGGTCTGCGGCACACCGATAGACCTCGGGCAGGTCACCAGTGACTTCTACTGTATGGCAGGGCTCACCGATCACATCACGCCCTGGGACACCTGCTACCGCTCGATGCACCTGTTCGGCGGCCAGGGCGAGTTCGTGCTGTCCAACAGCGGGCATATCCAGAGCATTCTCAACCCGCCGGATAATCCCAAGGCCCGCTTCATGACGGGCAGCAGCCTGCCTGAAGAGGCCCAGGCGTGGCTGGAGAGTTCCAGCGAGCACAGCGGGTCCTGGTGGGGCCACTGGCAAAGCTGGCTGCAGGCACGCTCAGGCAAGGGCAAGAAGGCCCCCGGTAAACTGGGCAACAAGGCTTACCCAGCCGCCGAAGCCTCCCCCGGCACTTATGTGCATAGGCGCTGACGCGAGCGCAATCGGGCAACTTGGCCGGCGTTGTATCCCGCCGGCCTACGGCGCTTCCAGCATGTTCTCTTTTCTGGCGCAGGAGCGCTGTCGCGCTAAAATGCATCGAGCGTGACATGTGTCATTCATGGGTTTGTCAGTCTTATGAAGTGCCCTAACACCATTCTCATCCGCACCAAATGGTCGCCGCCCCGTGTCGATCCGCGGGCGTTGCAGCGGGAGCGCCTGCTGGAGCTGCTCGAGGCTGGGCGTGAGCGCAAACTGACCCTGATCCTGGGGCCGGCGGGCAGCGGCAAAAGCACGTTGACCGCGCAATGGCGGCAGCGCTTGATCCGTGCCGGGCATGATGTCGCCTGGTTCAACCTGGGCCCCGACGACGATGCGTTATGGGCGGCGTACCTGGTCGCGAGCCTTGGGGCCGCGGGCCTGGCGGTCGGCGACGAAATGATCGGCCTGAGCGAGCGTACGGACCCGCGTTCGCTGGAGATTCTGCTATCGCTGCTGATCAATGCACTCTACGAGCATCCGCGCTCCATCTGCCTGTTCCTCGAGGACCTGCATTTCCTCACTGCGCAGCCGGCATTGACGATGATCCAGCGCCTGCTCGAGTTGGCGCCGGACAATTTTCATCTGCTGATCACCACACGCCAGCGCCCGGCGCTTGGCCTGGTGGCGATGGGGATCAAGGGGCAGTTGACCCAGATCGATTTCTCCGACTTGCGGCTGACGGCCGAGGAGCAATTCAGCCTGCTCGCACTCAACGGTCTTGAGGGCTTGCCCCCGGAGCAGCAGCAACGCCTGTATGAACTGACTGACGGCTGGGCCGCGGGCCTGCAGATCGGGGTCCTGTCTCTGCGCCACAGCGGTGACTTCGAGCACAGTTTTCGCGCCAGCCGCGATGCCAACATCGCGGTCGACGGAGCCGGTATCGATGCCTATCTCGATGACTGCATCAGTCGGGTGCTGTGCGCCGAGCAAATTGCCGCCATGGTGCAGGTTTCGACCTGCCGGCGGTTCAATCGCGAGTTGTGCGTGGCATTGACGGGCAACCCCGAGAGCGTTGCGGTGATCGATATCTTGCTCGAACAAAACCTCTTCCTGCTGCCGATCGACCTCGAGGGGCGTACTCAGTGGTTGCGTTTCCACCAGATGTTTTCCGGGTATCTGGAGCGGCGTCGCGATGCGCTGCCGCCGCAGGAGGTGATCCGGATCAACCGTGCCGCCAGCCAATGGTTCGCGGATCAGGGCCTGTATGTCGAAGCGATTCGCCACGCCCAGGCGGCCAATGATCTGGCCGGCAGCGTGCAACTGCTGGTGCGGGCGGCGCGGGGGTTGATCAGCGATGCGCATTTCGCGCAGTTGCTACAACTGGCCGACGAGTTGCCGCGCGAGGCCTGGGGCAGCCAGGTCGATCTGCTCCTGGTCGTCGGCTGGGCCGAGTTGACGTGCAATCGCATGGAGCGTTTCGAGATGACGCTGGGTGCGATCGAGGCGCACCCCGACGCCGGCAGGCTGGAAATAGAGGTCGAATTACGCCTGTTGCGCGGCATGTACCTGCTGCGGCGCGATGACACGGCGCAGGCCCTGGCGTTGCTCGAACCCTTGATCGCGCAGCCGCCGAGCCAGCGCAGCTTTCATTTGCTGATGCTCTACACCCTTACCGGCATGGTCTTGCTCAAGGCCGGTCGCCCGGTGAGCGTGCGGGATCTGGTGTACAGCAAGCGAGGGCTGCTCAAGCAGGCGAAAGGCCCTCGGGCACGGCCGTTCTTTGATGCGCTGTGTGGCCTGAGCTTTTTTGTCCAGGGCGACATGAACCAGGCCCGGCGCGACCTCGAAGCCGCCATCGTGCAGATCACGCGCAACGTTTCGCTGGCACAGGATGCCGCCATACTCATCAAGTCCACCCTGGCCTTGACCTGTTATCACCTGGACAGCCTTGAAGCCGCCGAGGGTTATGTCGAGCAATGCTTCGAAGTCGCTGAAGTCCTGGGAACGGCGGACTGTGTGCTCTTCGCTCACCTTGCCCAGGCGCATTTGCAGTGTGCCGCGGGGAGGGTGGAGGCGGCCCATGGGACGCTCGAGCGACTCGGAGAAATCGCTGAGACCATTGGGCTGGACCGCCTTCAGGCATGGCGTCTGGCGGAGCAGATACGCATTGCCTGCCACCAGCAGGACCTGGCGCGGGCCCGGGAGGCGTTCCGGCGCCTGAGCGTCCTGGCCATGCCCTATCTGGACAAGCGCGGTTGTGCCTGGGCCGAAATTCCCCTGGCCCTGGCCCTGGCGCAAACCGCGTTGGCCCTGGCCGAAGGTGATTACCGGGGGGCGGCAGAGGTCGGGGAAAACTGGGCGCTTATCTGTCAGGAGTGCGGACAGCTACAGCCGGCGACCGTATTGCGGATCCGTGCGGCTATCGCGAGGACGGCCCTGAACGAGCCGGACGAGGCGCAGCGCCATGTCTCGGTGGCGCTGCGCAGCGCCTGTGAATATGGCATGTTTCGGGTTTTCCTGGATGAAGGGGCGCCAGGGCTGAGCCTGTTGCAATCGCTCCCTGCCAAGGTGCTGACGCCGTTGGAGCGGGATTACATAAGGCATTGCCTGATGCGTGCCGCCGACTCGCAGAGCGTCTCCAGCGGGCTGGACGAGGGCGGCCGGGCACGGCCGGGGGCAAGCGATATTCTCTCGCCGCGAGAGCTTGAGGTTGTCGGGTATCTGGCCCGTGGGCTGTCGACCAAGAGCATCGCCAGGACCCTGGACCTGTCGCCCGGGACCATCAAGTGGCACCTCAAGAATATCTTCGGCAAGCTCGGCGCCTTTTCGCGCGAGGACGCGGTAAGCAAGGCTCGGCAAGCCGGATTGGTCGATTAGCGCGAGCGCCCGTCGCCCCTGGAGACGTCCCCGGGCCCTTGGGCGGCAGGTGCCCCCCTCCCGAAATGGGAGGGTTGCCGGGGGTGGCCTTGCGATAGGGTGCCAAGGAACGGCGTAGGCGAAACCGTGCCCGCCTGGACCTTTTCGGGAGCCACCTTTTGAGTATTCCACGTACCCTGTTCAGCGAAGAGCACCTGCAGTTCAAAGAATCCGTACAGCGTTTCATCGAGCAGGAAGTATTACCTCACTACGAGCGTTACGAAGAACAAGGCTTCATCGACCGGGAGATCTGGGAGAAGGCCGGCGCGGCGGGTTTCCTCTGCTCGAGCATTCCCGGGGAATATGGCGGCGTGGGCGCCGACAAACTCTACAGCGTGGTCCTGTTCGAGGAGTGCATGCGCCTCGGGGTGGCTAACCTCATGGGGCTCAATCTGCACTCGGAGATCGTTGCCCCCTACATCCTGCACAACGGCAGCGAATACCTGAAGCAGGCCTACCTGCCCAAGATGGCGTGCGGCGAGATGATCGGCGCCATTGCAATGACCGAGGCGGGCGCCGGCTCCGATCTGCAAGGCGTGCGTACCACCGCCGTGCGCGATGGCGACCACTATGTGATCAACGGCTCCAAGACCTTCATTACCAACGCCATGCATTGCGATCTGGTGATCGTCGTCGCCAAGACCGATCCCTCGGCCGGGGCAAAGGGGATCAGCCTGTTCATCGTCGACAGCGCGATGCCCGGCTTCAGCAAGGGCAAGCGCCTGAAGAAGGTAGGCTTGAAGGCGCAGGACACCGGCGAGCTGTTTTTCGACAATGTCCGCGTGCCGGCGCATAACCTGCTCGGCGTGGAAGGTGGCGGTTTTGCCGCGTTGATGCAGGAGCTGCCCTGGGAGCGTTTGCAAATAGCCATCAGCGCCGCGGCCATGGCGGAGACCGCGCTCGAGTGGACCACGGGTTACTGCCGCGAGCGCAAGGCATTCGGCAAGGACATTCTCGATTTCCAGGTCACCCGCCACACGCTTGCCGAGATCAAGACCGAGGTACAGATTGGCCGGGTCTTCATCGACCGTTGTATCGAGCTTTCGCTCAAGGGGCAGCTCGATGCGGCTACCGCTTCGATGGCCAAGTATTGGCTCAGCGAACTGCAATGCCGGGTGATCGACGATTGCGTCCAACTGCACGGCGGCTACGGTTACATGTGGGAATACCCGATCACCCGGGCCTGGGCCGATTCGCGGGTGACCCGGATCTACGGCGGCACGACCGAGATCATGAAAGAGCTGATCGCTCGCACCCTGTAAGAAACCTCATGCCTCAAGACGGCCAGCGCCCGGCGCTGCCGTTTCCTGCCCAAAAGGCAAGGACAACAATAATAGCTGTAAGCCAGGAGAGACCATGTACTTCACTCAGCCCCTGCACCGTAACCTCCAACGTGCGCCCACGCGCCTGATGACGATCTGCGGCGATCGCAGGCGCACTCTGCAGCAGTTTGTCGAGCGCGTTGCGAGGCTGGCCGGGGCGCTGCGTGAGCTGGGCGTCAAGCGCGACGATTGCGTTGCCATGCTGGGGTTGAACTCCGACCGCTACCTCGAATACTGCTTCGCCGTACCCTGGGCCGACGCCGTCCTCAATCTCTGCAACACCCGCTGGAGCGCGGAGGAAAACGCCTATGCGTTGAATGACTCGAAAACCTCGATCTTGCTGGTCGACGAGACGTTCAAGGATGTGGCCCTGGGGATGTGCGAGCAGGTCGCTTCTCTTCGTCACGTCATCTACGTCGGCGAGGGGGCCACGCCAGACGGGATGTACGGCTACGAAGCGCTGCTGGCCCAGGCATCGCCCGTCGAGGATGCGCGCCGTGGGGGCGATTCGTTGCTCGGTGTGTTTTATACCGGCGGCACCACGGGGTTCCCCAAGGGCGTGATGATCAGCCATGGGGCTTTCTGGAGCAGCCAGATTGCCCTGGATGCCGAAGGGCTGGTGCCGCCGGAGGCGACCATGTTGCGCGCCGCGCCCATGTTTCATCTCGCCGACATGTCGACCGGTTATGTCGGCGTGCTCGAAGGCGCGACCCATGTGGTGCTGCCCGCGTTCCTGCCGGACAAGGCGATGCTGGCGATCCAGCGCCATGGTGTGCAGGTGGCCATGCTGGTGCCGACAATGATCCAGTTGCTGGTCAATCACCCCGAGGTGGCTAGCTACGACCTGTCATCGCTCCAGCACCTGGTGTACGGCGCCTCGCCGATTCAAGAGCAGACCCTGTGGGAGCTGCAGTCCTTATTGCCGCAACTGCAACTGTTCCAGGCGTATGGCCAGACCGAGATGGCTCCGATCGTTTCGGTGCTCGGCCCGGCCCAGCATACGGCGGCAGCCGCTGCCGCGGGCATGCTGCGCTCCTGCGGCCGAGCCACCCGGGCGGTGGAAGTGCGGATTGTCGATGGCGATGGTTGTGAAGTGCCGCGCGGCAGCGTCGGCGAGGTGGTGGTACGGGGCCCGAACATGATGAGTGGTTACCTGAACAACCCCGGCCAGACCCAGGCAGCCCTGCCGGGCGACGGCTGGCTACGTACCGGCGACGGGGCCAGGATGGACGAAGAGGGCTATATCTTTATTGTCGATCGCTTGAAGGACATGATCGTCACCGGGGGCGAGAACGTCTTCTCGGCGGAAGTCGAGAACGCCCTGAGCAGCCATGCGGATGTCGCCATGTGTGCGGTGGTCGGGATCCCCAGCACGCAGTGGGGCGAGTCGGTGCATGCGGTGGTCGTGGTCAAGCCGGGGAGCACGCCAACCGCCGAGGCGCTGATCGCGCATTGCAAGCAGCGGATCGCCGGCTACAAGGCGCCCAAAAGCGTGGAATTCCGTACAGCGCTACCGCTTTCCGGGGCGGGCAAGGTGCTCAAGAACGAACTGCGTGAACCGTTCTGGCGGGACAGCTCCCGGCATGTCGGTTGAGCATGGGCAGGATCGTCGATAGGCGGCCTTCGCCAGCGTTCGAGTCCTTGGGTGGCGAGAGTCGCCTGGGGGCGGGCACGGACAGCCCGAGACTCACCCTGACTGCATTGGAAGGCCCTGCCTGTCTGCATGACGGCGGCGTGGTGTTCGGCGGCACGCCGCGGGCGCACTGGGCGCAATGGTTCAAGCCCGACAGCGACAACCTGATCGAGCTGGCCGGTCGGGCCCTGCTCGTTCAGGGGCGCGGGAAGAACACGCTGGTGGTCGCCGGCAGCGAGGCCCTGTTGGCCCCGCAGCCTTTGATGGGGCATGGCCAGGAGCGTGTTCCTCGGGGACTGCTCGGCAGTCTGGCGCAGGTGGGGCTTGGCGAAGAGGATATCCATGCGGTCGTGCTGGCCCATTTACGCGTCGGGCCTTCGGCGCAACGGCTGGCGACGGCCCGGCAGGGGAGTGTGCCGCGGATCCTTTTCCCCCGGGCCCGTTACATCGTTTGCAAGCGGCAATGGCGTCGGGCGTGCCATCCGCATCCCGGGGACAGGGCCTCATTTGTTCCGCAGGTCTTGGCGCAGCTTGAATCCAGCAAGCGCCTGGATCTGCTCGACGACGCTACCAGCGACTTCCTCGGCAGCGATTGGTGCTTCCACTTCAGCGATGGCCACACGCCAGGGCAACTGCATCCGGAAATCGCCATGCCGGGCGGCCCGGTCCTGTTCGCCGGGGACCTGGTCCCTGCGCGTCACTGGCTGCAACTGCCGCTCACCACGGGGTATGACCGTAACCCGGAACTGCTGATCGAAGAGAAGGAACGGTTGCTGGATTACGCGGTGGCCAAAGGTTGCCGGTTGTTTTTTGCCCATGACCCGCAGATTGCCTGCGCCAGCGTAATGCGGGACAGGCAATCGCAGTATGTTCTCCATGGTTGCTTGCCGTCCTTGAGCGGGATCGCCAGGTGATCTCCAGGGGCGCTAGCGTCCCGTCTGCCCGGTTGCCGACAGTACAGGCCGGCCGCTGGGTGCCGGTTTGTGTATAGCCCGGCTTTTCTCGGACCCTGAGCGGCCTGCGGCCTTGGCCGTCGGCTGGCGTCCTGCCAGGCGCTTGTGCGCCGACGCCGCTGGGGCCCGTTCCTGATTTCGCCATCCCTTCACACCTAGCCCCCCCTCCCATTTCGGGAGGGGTAACGGCTATGCGCTCGCTGTTTACTGGGCAGGCCAATTTCTGGCGGTCGAGCGGTTGAAGAGGGAGGTTTTTCTAGGGATTCCAAGACGCCAGGAGTTGGTGGGTTTACCCATAGAGTCGGGATTATTCAGGAATGTGAGCAATGATAAGAATAAATACGCCACAAACAGACTTTATCCGGCACACGCTTGGTCAGGCGGTCGTGCTGGGGATGCTTGGCACGGGTGCAGGCCAGGCGCAGGCCTTCAATTTCGATACCGATAGCGGTTGGTCGGGGAGTCTCGATACCACGCTTTCCATCGGCAGCAGCTGGCGGGCCGAAGGGCGCGACAACGGGTTGTACAGCCAGCTCGACGGTCAGGTGATCGGCAAGACCGACGGTCTTGGCGGCTCCAATACGGACGGCGGCAACCTCAATTACGATCGGGGCGATCGCTTCTCCACCATCGGCAAGTTCCTCACTGAACTGAGCATGCACAACGGCGACCTGGGCGGCATGGTTCGCGTCAAGGGTTGGTATGACCAGGCCCTGGAAGACGAAGACGTGCATTTCGGCAACCAGGCCAACGGGTACCAGAAGAAGCCATTGTCCGACGACGGTTTCGAAGACCTGCAGAAGAACAAGGGCATCTACTTGCTCGACGCCTATGTCTACGACACCTATTACGTGGACGAGCGGCCGTTGCAACTGCGCCTGGGACGTCAGGTGCTGAACTGGGGCGAGAGCGTTTTCGTCCAGGGCCTGAACCAGATCAACCCGATCGACGTGCCGTCGCTGCGCCGCCCAGGCACCGAGGTCAAGGAAGCGTTATTGCCGGTGGGGATGATCTCCGGCAGCTTCGGCATCAGCGACGGGCTGTCGCTGGAGGCCTTCTATCAGTTCAAGTGGGAGCCCACGGTCGTCGAGGGTTGCGGCAATTACTGGTCGACCACCGAAACCATCATTTCGACCCATCCGGGCGGTTGCACCATGGCGACCTCGCTGCCCAGCGTCAACAACCCGAGCGGTTTCACCAATGGCCTGAATGTTCCACTGAGCAGCGGCAAGGATGCCCGGGATTCGGGGCAATGGGGCGTAGCGCTGCACTATCTGGTCGAGTCGATCGATACCGAGATCGGCGCCTATGCGATGACGATCCACTCGCGCACACCGATCATTTCCGCCCAGAGCGGCGACTGGGGGCGGATCCCCGCCGGGGCGCGGCCACCCTTCCTGAACCCGGTGCAAGTCCATGAAAACCTGCCGCTCGGCGCGACCTCGACCACGGCCTTCTGGGAGTACCCGGAGGACATCCACCTGTACGGCCTCAGCGCGGCCACCACCCTGGCCAGTTGGTCGGTCGGGGCGGAGCTGAGCTACTCGCCCAATACACCGGTGCAGCGCAACGGCAACGACTTGCTCAGCGCTGCCGTCCAGGGGGTGGGGCCGCAAGGCGAGCAGGCGCGTGCGGCGGGCCCGGATGCCTATATCCGCGGTTATGACCGTTTCGAGAAAACCCAGCTGCAGATCAACGGCATCAACCTGTTCCCCAACGTGCTGGGAGCCTCGAACCTGCAGGTGGTGGCCGAGGTCGCCTTCCAGTGGAACGACATCCCTCAGGGTGACGACGACATCCGCTATGGCCGCGGCTTCATCTTCGGACCGGGCTCGTCGGCCAGCTATGGCGGCAACCTCTGCGGGACGCCGGTCAACCGGCAACCCGACGGCTGCAAGGACGACGGCTACATCACCGATTTCGCCTGGGGCTACCGCGTGCGCGGGCAATTGGAATACCCGGACCTGCTGGGCGTCGGGGTCAGTACCTACCCGAGCCTGTTCCTGGGGCAGGACGTGGAAGGGGTTTCGATGGACGGCCAGTTCAACGAAGGCCGCTTTACCGTTGGCGCCGGGGTGCGTTTCGACTACCTGAAGGCCCACAGCCTGGAGTTCAACTATGTGACGTTCAACAACGACGCCAAGTACGACCCATTGCGCGATCGGGACTACTACTCGATGAATTACAGCTACAAGTTCTGATGAGGAACAAGGCATGAAAACAATAAAGACTTGCCGCATTCCGCGGACCCTGGCGATTGCCGTCGCGCTGCTGGTCGGGGGCAACGATGCCTTCGCCAAATTGACCGAAGCCGAGGCGGCCCGCCTTGGCAACGACCTGACCCCGGTGGGCGCCGAGAAGGCCGGCAATGCCGATGGCAGCATTCCGGCCTGGCAGGGCGGCTTGACGTCGCCGCCCGCGGGCTGGAAGCCGGAACAGGGGTATATCGATCCGTTTGTGCAGGACAAGCCGCAGTTTACGATCACCGCGGCCAATGCCGACCAGTACAAGGACAAGCTGACGCCCGGCACCCTGGCATTGCTGAAGAAGTACGACAACTTCAAGATGCCGATCTACCAGACCCGACGTACCGCGGCACTGCCTGCCGAAGTCACGGCCAAGGCCAAGGCGCAGTCCACCCAGGTCGAGTTGCAGGGCTTCGGCCTGAGCAACCTCAATGGCTCGAACATTCCCTTCCCGATTCCGAAGAATGGCCAGGAGGCGATCTGGAACCATCTGGTGCGCTACCTGGGCGGCGGCTTCGATCGTACCTATCACTGGTTCCCGGTGCGCAGCGGCGGTGAGTTCTACAAGGTGGGTTTCCGCGAGAACCGGGTGTTCGACCAGAACATGGACCGCAGCGTGGACAACCATCTGTTCTCCTTCCTGGGCTACTTCCTGGAACCGGCCACGTTGCAAGGTACGGTGTACCTGGTGCGCGAGCCGGTAGACCAGGTCAAGGAGGCGCGTTCGGCATGGATCTACAACGCCGGCGCACGCCGTGTGCGCCGCGCCCCGGACCTGGCCTACGACAACATCAGCGACGGCACCGAGAGCATGCGGGTGACCGATCAGTACGACGGCTATAACGGCGCCCCCGACCGCTATGACTGGAAGCTGGTCGGCAAGCGGGAAATGTATGTTCCGTACAACGATTACAAATTGTCCGACAAGTCGCTGAAGTACGAAAACATCCTGCACAAAGGCACGGTCAACGCCGACCTGATGCGCTACGAACTGCACCGCACCTGGGTCGTGGAAGGCACCCTCAAGGCCGGGCAGAAACATATCTACGGCAAGCGCGTGATGTACCTCGACGAGGACAGCTGGACCCTGTTGATCGAAGACGCCTATGACACCCGCGGCCAGCTGTGGCGTATCGGCGTGCACCCGCTGATCCAGTTCTACGACGTCGGCGTGCCTTGGTACCGGGCCAATATCTGGCACGACCTGAGCAACGGCAACTACATGGCGTCGGGGCTGGACAACGAGGTCAAGCAGCCCTGGAAGTTCGGCATCAAGGGACGCCAGGCCGAGTTCCAGCCCGATGCCCTGCGTCGCGCTGGCCACTGAGCCCTCATGCAGCCTCAAGGCGACCCGGTAGCGGGTCGTCTATTCCAAATAATAAGAGAGGAGCGCCAATGGCTATTTTTGCAAAGCCTGTTCGCGGGTTGCTGTGGGCAGTCTGTATCGCGGCATCCGCCGTACGTGCCGAGACGCCTGGCTTGCCCCAGGCAACGATCGATCCGGCGCGGATCATCCTGCTCGATATCCAGCGCGTCGGCAGCCAGTTGTTCAGCGCGGGCGAGCGCGGATGGATCCTGCGCTCGACGGACGACGGCGGGCATTGGCAGGCCATTCGTACCCCGGCCGATCGTACGCTGACAGGGCTGGCTTTCGCCGACGAGCGCCTGGGCATTGCGGTCGGGCATGGCGCGACGCTGCTGCGTACCACCGACGGCGGCCAGCAATGGACGGCGATCCCGGTGGAGGATATCGGTCATGATTCGCTGCTCGGCGTGACCCACCTGGGCGGCCAGCATTTCGTCGCCTATGGCGCATTCGGTCATTACCTGGAGTCCTTGGACGGCGGCTCGAGCTGGAGCAGGAAAACGGTACTGAACGAGGACTTCGATCGGCACATCGCCAAGGTACTCAAGGCGGGGCCCGACCTGTTCCTGTTTGGCGAGTCCGGCACCCTGTTGCGCTCGCGTGACCTGGGGCAGAACTGGGAAGCCTTGCAATCGCCCTACGAGGGCTCTTTTTTCGGCGGGCTGCAGACTCCCAGCGGGGCGCTGCTGGCCTTCGGCATGCGCGGCAACCTGTATCGCTCGAGCGATCAGGGGCAAAGCTGGCAGTTGATCCCCCTGTCGGTCAAGGTCGCCGTCCAAGGCGGCCAGGTCTTGTCCGACGGGCGTATCGCCCTGGTCGGCAATGCCGGGTTGCTGGCGCTCAGCCAGGACGATGGCCGCAGTTTTTCCCTGAGCAAAGCCGCCCATGGCGGGCTCTCCCAGATCGTTGCGGTGGCCGACGGCGCTCTGGCCGTGGGCGAGACCGGCGTCCAGTACCTGAGCTTGACGAAAACGACAGCCAATTGAGGTTTCTATGAGCAAATACCACGACAGCCGGGGGCTCGAACCTGTGGCCAACGATCAGGTGCTCGACCGCCACAACTTTTCCCAGGGTCTGGTCGGTCGGGTGTCCTACTGGATTTTTCACGTGCGTCGGCCGCTGCTGATTTTTTTCATCCTGCTGACGCTGTTGTTTGGCCTCACCGCCACACAGCTGCGGGTGGAGTCGGGCTTCTCCAAGATGATCCCGCTGCAGCACGAATACATGCAGTCCTTCTTCAAGTACCAGACGGATTTCGGCGGCGCCAACAAAGTGCTGCTGGCGTTGAAGAACGAAAAGGGCGAGATCTTCGACCCGAGGTTCATGGACAGCCTGCGCCAGGTCACCGAAGAGGTGTTCTACATCAAGGGCGTCGAGCGCAGCTCGGTCACTTCGCTGTTTACCGCCAACGTACGTTACAACGAGGTGGTGGAGGACGGCTTTCGCGGCGGCAATATTGTCGCCGCCGACTTCACCGGCACCCCCGAGCAGCTCCAGGCCGTGCGTGACAACGTCCTTAAGTCGGATTGGGTCGGGCGTATCGTCGCCAATGACTTGAGCGCGGCGATGGTGGTGGCGAACCTGCAAGAGGTGGACCCGGACACCGGCGCACGCCTCGACCTGCAGGGGGTGAGCAGGGCGCTCGAAGCGATCCGCGCCAAGCACGAGAAAGAGGGCATCAGCGTGCATATCATCGGTTTCGCCAAGTCGACCGGGGATATCGCCGACGGTGCCGCGGGGGTGCTGCTGTTCTTCGCTGTGGCCTTCGTGATCACCGCGCTGCTGCTCTACTGGTATTGCGGGTCGCGCATGCTGACGTGCTGGGCGTTGATATGCGCCATGGTGCCGGTGGTCTGGCTGCTGGGGTTGCTGCCGCTGCTGGGCCTGGCGCTTGACCCCATGTCGATTCTGGTGCCGTTCCTGATTTTCTCCATCGGCGTCTCCCACGCGGTGCAGATGACCAATGCCTGGAAACTGGAAACCCTGCGTGGCCACGACAGCATTACCGCCTCGCGCAACTGTTTCCAGAAACTCTTCATCCCGGGGGCCATGGCGCTGCTGGCCAATGCCCTGGGTTTCCTGGTGATTGCGTTCGTGCAGATCGAGATGGTCCGCGAGCTGGCGATCACCGCCACCCTGGGGGTCAGCCTGATGATCCTCACCAACAAACTGCTGCTGCCGATCCTGCTGTCTTACATGGGGTTTTCGGCCAAGGAAGCCGAGCGTTTGCGGGGTAAGGAAACCGCCGGCAACCGGCTGTGGGAGCGAATTGGCGTGCTGGCCACCCGCAAGGGCAGCGTACCGGTCATCCTGATCGCGCTGGCGCTGCTCGGCGTCGGTCTCTGGCAGGCCGGCAAGTTGAAGGTTGGCGATACCGGGCAGGGCGTTCCGGAGCTGCGCGCCGATTCGCGTTACAACCAGGACGTGGCCATGATCACCCGCAGTTTCGCCATTGGTGTCGATCTGTTGCAGGTGGTGGTAGAGGCCAGCGGCAACGAGTCGCCCTGTGTCGACCGGCATATCCTGGGCAAGGTCGAAGCGTTCGAGTTCGACATGAAGCAGACCCCGGGTATCGGTACGGTGCGCGGGCTGGCCGGTTATGTCGGGCAGATCACCCAGGGTTATGCCGAAACCTTCATCAAGTGGCGGACCATTCCCGAGGAGCGCGCGCAAATCGCCCAGGGCGTGGGGTTTGCCACGCGTCTTGGCAACGAATTGATGAACTCCACCTGCACCGCCATGCCGATCTCGCTGTACACCGAGGATCACCAGGCTTCGACCATCGACCGCATCATCGAGCGGATCAAGGCGTTCAAGGCCACCCACGACGGCAGTGAACTGCGCTTTCAACTGGCCAGCGGCAATGTCGGGGTCATGGCCGCGACTAACGAGGCGGTCGCGGCGGCGGACAAATGGGTCAACCTGGCGCTGTTCGGTTCGGTGACCTTGCTCTGCCTGCTGAGTTTTCGTTCGCTGCGCATCACCCTGTGCATCATCCTGCCGCTGGCGCTGGTCACGGTGCTGTGCAACGGCCTGATGGCGTTGCTGGGCATCGGCCTCAAAGTCAACACCTTGCCTGTGGTGGCGCTGGGGGTGGGGGTCGGCGTGGATTACGGCATTTACTTGTTCGAGCGGATCAAGCACGAGATGCACTCACGTCATCTGGACCTGCGCTCAGCGTTTGTCGAAGCGCTCAAGCAGCGAGGGACGGCCTCGCTGTTCACCGCGGTGACCATGACGGTGTCCGTGTCCACCTGGGTGTTTTCCATCCTCAAGTTCCAGGCAGACATGGGGGTGCTGCTGGCGTTCATGTTCCTGGTCAATGTCTGGGGCGCCATCCTCCTGTTACCGGCCCTGGCGGCCTGGCTGGTGCGACCGGTGTCCACCGTCAGGCAATAACGGCAAGCATCGCTCCGTGAACCTTTGGCGGCCTTCGGGCCGCCCTTTTTTTGTGTTCGGGTTCGCGTCGCTCGACAGGGCCTGAGTGGTACGGCGGCGCTCAGCCGGCCTTGCGGCTCTGGTGCACGGGAAGCTCGACGCGGAAGGTGGTGCCGACCCCGACCTCGCTGCGCACCGAGATGTCGCCGCGGTGTTTCTTGACGATGCCGTAGGACAGCGACAACCCGAGCCCGGTGCCTTCGCCCACGGGTTTGGTGGTGTAGAACGGGTCGAAGATTTTCTGCAGGCTGTCCTCCGGAATGCCCGAGCCCGTATCGGCGACTTCGATCCAGACGTTCTCGCCGTCGACGCCGTTGCGCAGGGTGATGGTGCCGCGTTCGGTGCCCATGGCCTGGGCGGCGTTGACGATGAGGTTCATCACCACCTGGTTGATCTGCGACGGCAGGCACTCGACTTCCGGCAGCTCGACGTATTCCTTGACCACGTCGGCCTTGTACTTGATCTGTGCGGCCACGATGTTCAGGGTCGAGTCGATGCCCTGTTGCAGGTCCGCCCACTGCCATTGCTGGCTTGAGTCGACCCGGGAAAAGTCCTTGAGGTCCTTGACGATCTGGCTGACCCGGCCGATGCCGTCCTTGGACTCCTTGATCAGCAGGGGAATGTCTTCGAGGAGGAAATCCAGCTCGATGTCCGCGCGCAGTTTGCGCAGCGGTTCGCGCAGCTCGTCGGCGCCGATCCCGGCCTCGGCGCCGACATAGGCATCGAGCATCTCCTGCAGGCGCTTGAAGTAGTTGTCCAGGGCGCCGAGGTTGGAGGAAATGAAACCGATCGGGTTGTTGATTTCATGGGCGATACCGGCAGCCAGTTGGCCCAGGGAGGCCAGTTTTTCCGATTGCACCAGTTGGCTTTCCAGCAGCTTGCGCTCGTCGATTTCCCGTTGCAGCGCCGCGCTGGCCTGCTTGAACGCCAGGGTGCGCTGTTCCACCCGTTCTTCCAGCTGGCTCATCTGCAACTGCGCCTGCAAGGTCATTTCCCACTTGGTGGTGAGGGTGTTGGCCATTTGCTGGACTTCGATATTGTCGAAGGGCTTTTTCAGGATCAGCAGGCGATCGTGGCCGTTCAGGCGTTCGAGCAACTCGTCCCAGGAGTAGTCGGAATAGGCGGTGCACACCACCACTTGCAGCAACGGGTCGTGTTGCCACAGCGCCTCGATGGTCTGCGCGCCGTCCCAGCCATCGGGCATGCGCATGTCGACGAAGGCCAGGGCGTAGGGGCGCCCGTTGCCCGCGGCCTCCAGCAGCTTGCCCAGGCCTTCTTCGCCGCCGTAGGCCGAATCCAGCTCGAACAACGTGGCGGCGGTTTTCGGCGCGCTGCCGAACAGCGCGCTTTCCATGGCGTCGAGGTCGGCGCTGTCGCCGGTCTTGGGGGTGAGGATCTTGCGGAAGTCGTCGTGGATCGCCGGGGTGTCGTCGATCAGCAGGACGCGCCGGTTTATCGGGTTGTTCATGGCTCACCTTCGGCGGGTATCAGGGGGATCTGCAGGACGAACAGCGCGCCGGTGCCCGGGCCGTCGCTGTGGGCGGTCAGGTGGCCATTCATCTCGATGGCCGCCAGCGCGCAGCTGTGCAGGCCGAAGCCATGGCCCTCCTTGCGGGTGGTGAAACCGTGGGCAAAGATGCGCGTCATGTTTTCCGCGGCGATGCCTTCGCCTTCGTCGCGCACGCTGATCTGCAGGGTCTGGCCGTCGACCACCGCCGCCCCCAGGGTCATGTAGCGCGCCTGGTTGGACAGGTCGGACATGGCGTACTTGGCGTTGCTGATCAGGTTGATCAGGATCAGCAGCAGGCGGTGCTTGTCGCCCATGATCCGCGGTACGTCGGCGTATTCCTTGCGCACGGTGACATGGTGCCGGGTGAGGGCGCCGGAGTTCATGCGCAGGGCGTCTTCGAGCAGTTCGCTGACCGTCAGCGGTTCCAGCAGGCTGCTGGCGCCGGCGTAGGATTGCTGGGTGGCGACGATGTCCTTGATGTGGTCGACGCTTTTGCTCAACTGGGTCAGTTCTTCGGCCATGCCTTGCTGTTCCTGGTCGATGGCGTCGACCAGCTGGTTCAGGTAGCCCGGCAGCAATTTGCCCTTCGCGTCCTCGGTGAGAAAATGGCCCAGGTCCTGCGGGTGCTCGTTGATCAGCTGCATGGCCTTGCCCAGCCCCTGGGCCTTGCTGTTGCGCAGCTTGCGGCTGACCAGGTCGGCGGAGATGTTCACGCTGTTGAGCACGTTGCCGACGTTGTGCAGGACGTTGGTGGCGATTTCCGCCATGCCGGCCTGGCGGGCGGTGTCGAGCAGTTCGCTCTGGGTGTCCTTGAGCTGGCGCGTGCGCTCTTCGACCCGTTGCTCGAGTTTGTCGTTGGCGGTCACCAGGGCCCGGTTCATCTGGTTGATCTGGGCAAAGCTGCGGATCAGGCGCACGCCCAGCCAGATCAGCAGCAGCACCAGCAGGGTGGAGAACAGCAGCAGGTAGAAATGGTAGCGCTGGCCGATCGCTTCGGCCTCCTGCTGGTCGCGGTTGAGCAGGACGGTGATGTCGTCCAGGCGCTCGGCGACCGGTACCACTTCGATCTCTTCGAGCAGGCGGTTGACCTTGGGTTGTTCGCGCAGGATCAGCCCGACATGATTGCTGAGGGTGTCGATCAGGCCGTGGAACTCTTCGGGCATGCGCTCCTCGTTGACGCTCAGCTTGTTCAGGCCCACCAGGATGTCCGCGGCCTTGTCGTCGGAGGTGACCTGGGCGAACTCCAGGCTGCTGAGCAACAGGTCGTAGGTGTCGGTGGCGATGTTCTGCAACTGCAGTTTGTCCGCGTCGCTCAGTTGTGCCAGTTGCTGCTGGATATCGTCCTCGGCGGTCGGCAGGAAGGCCAGCGAGTTGCGCAAGATGGCGTTGCGCGATTTGAACTGCTCCACCAGGCGGGTCTTTTCCTTCATCGCGTTCAGGTAGCCGTCATGGGCGTTGCGCCACATCGGCGAGGCATCGCGCTGTTGCTGCGCCTCCATCGAGTCGAACGCCTGCCACAGCCGCATCATCTCGTTCAGCGGCGACACCAGCGGGTCGTAGTTGTGGGTGATGGCCACTCGGGCCTTGAGCACTTCGTTCTCCCACTGCGAGTCCTGCTGCTTGATCTGACGGATCAGGTCGCGGGACTCGGTGTAGTTCAGGGTCTGGTCGGACCTGGACTTGAGGTACAGAAACAGCAGGACCGACGCCAGCACCACGGCGAGGGCGGCCAGCAACAGAATGCTAATGCGACGGGATACTTTCATAAGGGTTTGCCTTCCCACTCGCCGGTCAGGGTCTTGAGGAATTTGACGATCAGGCGCTTGTCTTCCTCGGACGGCGTACGTCCCAGCTGGTACTTGAACATTACCGCCACGGCGCCTTCGAGGGTGGCTTGCGAGCCATCGTGGAAATACGGCGCGGTGACCGCGACGTTACGCAGGCTCGGCACTTTGAACACATGGCGGTCGTCTTCTTCGCCGGTGATATTGAACCGCCCCAGGTCGGCCTCGGTCGGGTTGCCCCGGGCCGCGAAGTAGTCGCCGAGCACGCCGAACTTCTGGAACATGTTGCCGCCGATATTCACGCCCTGGTGGCACGCGATGCAGCCGTAATCCTGGAAGCGCTGGTAGCCGTACTTTTCCTCGATGTCGAGGATCTCGGTGTTGCCCGCCAGGTACTGGTCAAAGCGCGAGTTGGCGCTGAGCAGGGTGCGTTCGTAGTCGGCCAGGGCGCCCTGGATATTGGCCTGGGTCACGGCGTCGGGGTAGGCGTCGGCGAACGCCTGGCGATAGTCCGGGTCGGCGGCGATGCGCTGGACCACGGTCTGCCAGTCATTGCCCATTTCAGCGGGGCTCTGTACCACGCTGTGTACCTGGTCCTCCAGGGTATCGACCCGGCCGTCCCAGAACTGGCGGAAGTTCAGGCTGGCGTTGAATACGCTCGGGGTGTTGAGCGCCACGGGTTTGCCGTCGACGCCCAGGGAGTGCGGGAGGTTGTCGGCGCCGCCCTGATCGAGATGATGGCAACTGGCGCACGACAGGCTGTTGTTCGCCGACAGGCGCGGATCGTTGAACAACCGGCGCCCCAGGTCGACCCGTTTGCCGTCCAGTACCGGCGCCGCGGGCAGCGGCGTGAGCGGCCCTTCCAGCGGCGCGGCTTCGGCGCCCGGAATGAGCAGCAGGCCGGAGCAAAGGAGCAGGGCGAGGGCGTTCATGGTCGGTATCCTTGCCGGGCGCGTGTTTATGTCGGGGGCAGGCGACATTGCCGGGAGTCGTTCAGGTAACGGACGAACGCCTCGGGTTCCACGGCTTTGCTGAAGTAGAAACCCTGGCCTTCCTCGCACTGGTGGCGCTTGAGGAAGTCCAGTTGTTCGACCGTCTCCACCCCCTCGGCGATGATGCTCAGGTTGAGGTTCTTGCCCAGGCTGATAATGCTGCTGACCAGCTTCGCATCGTTATTATCGGTGTCCAGGTCGCGGACGAAGGACTGGTCGATCTTCAGCACGTCGACGGGAAATTTCTGCAGGTAGCTCAGGCTCGAATAGCCGGTGCCGAAGTCGTCGATGGCCAGCCGCACCCCCAACTGCTTGATCGCCTTGAGCGTGGCGATGGTCGCGTCGACATTCTGCATCAGCACGCTTTCGGTGATTTCCAGCTCCAGCAGCGTCGGCTCGAAGCCGGTCTCGGCCAGGGTACGGGCGATACCGTCGACAAAGCCGCGTTGACGAAAATCGATGGCCGAGACGTTCACCGACATGCAGATCGGCGGCAGCCCCTGGTCTTGCCAGAGACGCGCTTGGGTGCAGGCCTGGCGCAGCACCCACTGGCTCAACGCAACGATCAGGCCGCTGTCCTCCGCCACCGGAATGAAATCCGACGGGTACATCCAGCCATGCCCGGGCCGCAGCCAGCGCACCAGGGCCTCGGCCCCGACCACCATGCCGCTGAGCAGGTCCAGCCGGGGCTGGTAGTGCAACACGAACTCCCCGCGTTGCAGGGCCAGGCGCAACCCGGTCTCCAGGGTCTGCTGCTGGCGGGCGCGCAGGTTCATGTCTTCGATGAAAAAGCGGAACTCGTTGGCGCCGTTTTCCTTGATATTGCGCATGGCCGTCTCGGCCTTCTTGATCAGGGTGATGGCGTCGAAGCCGTCCTCGGGGTAGCTGCTGATGCCCAGGCTGGCGGTGATCGTCAGGTCGTGGCCGGCGACGGTATGGGGGACATGGATGGCCGCCAGCAGTTTCTCGGCGATGCCGCGGGTCTGCTGGGGGTGGATGATGTCGCCGAGAATCGCCACGAACTCATCCGAGCCGTAACGAAACACCGAGTCGGATTCGCGCAAGGTCGTCGCCAGCATCTGGGCGACGTGCTTGAGCATTTCATCGCCCACCGGATGCCCGAGGGCATTGTTGATGCGCTTGAAACGGTCCAGGCCGATGAACATCACCGCCACCTGCAGGCCATGGCGCCGCGCCTGGGTCAGGTACTGGCTCAGGCGATCGCCCAGCAACGTGCTGTTGGGCAGGTCGGTGAGGGCGTCGTATTGCAGCAGCTTCGACACGCGCAGCAGTTCCTGGACCCGTTCCTCGATGGTCTGTTCCAGGTTGCGCATCTTGCTCATGGCATCCCGGGCCAACTGCCATTTCCAGGTCAGGGCATTGGCCATCTGGCGGATTTCCAGGCTGTCGAAGGGTTTTTTCAGGATCAGCAACTGGTCGTCGAACCTGATGCGTTCGGCCATCGCTTCCCAGGAGTAATCGGAGAACGCCG
Organism: Pseudomonas chlororaphis; assembly: GCF_001921865.1. Taxonomy (GTDB): domain Bacteria; phylum Pseudomonadota; class Gammaproteobacteria; order Pseudomonadales; family Pseudomonadaceae; genus Aquipseudomonas; species Aquipseudomonas chlororaphis_D. Next base: position 47,062 of record NZ_MSCT01000016.1, on the reverse strand, counting down.
TGCACAGGGCGATCTGCAGGTCGGGGTCGGCCTTCCACAACTGCTCGATGGTCTGCAGGCCGTCCCAGCCCGGCGGCATGCGCATGTCGGTGAAGGCCATGGCATACGGCCGGCCTTCGGACTGGGCACGTTTCACCAGCTCCACGGCTTCTTCGCCCTGGTAGGCCGAGTCCAGTTGAAACGGCTGGTGGCGCTGTTGGGGCGGGGTCTCGAACAAGCGGGCTTCGGTGTCGCTCAGGGGATCCTCGGCGAAGGCCTCGGGGGTGAGGATCTTGCGAAAGTCGCGATGGATCGCCGGCGTGTCGTCGATGATCAGGATTCGCCGGTTGGGCGCCACCGAGAGCGGGTTCACCGAAGCTGCTCCGAGGTCGGGCCTGCCGACCAGCTGCTGTCTCCCGGGGCGGAGGCCCGGGCCTTGAGCAGTTCGCCGGCCCGGTCGCTGTCGACGGCCGTGCCGGGACAATGCCCCAGCGGCGTGCCGCTGGCAATCAGGGTGGTGCGCTGCTCCTGGGTTTCTACCCCCTCGGCGGTGACGCCGATCCCCACTTCGCGGGCGAAGTTGAGGATGGCCCGCAGGGTCATGGCGTGGTCCGGGTCGCGGCTGGCGCTGTCGAGAAAACGCTGGGCGAGCTTGAGGTGGTTGACCCGGTAGGTCTTGAGGTAGTCGAACGAGGAATACTCGGTGCCGAAGTCGTCGATGGCGATCTTCACGCCCAGCTCGCAGAGCCTGGGCAGGATGTCGTTGTGGGTCCACTTGGTCTGGGCCAGGGTGCCCTCGGTGACGTCGAACCGCAGGTCCCACGGGCACAGGTTCCAGCGCGCGGTGGTACGTAGCACGTCGTAGATCAGTTCCGGGCCGGTCTTGAGCTGGACCAGCGACAGGTGGATGGCGATCAGCGGCGGCGCCATGTTCTGCTCGCGCCAGGCGCTCATCTGCCGGCAGGCCTGCTCCAGCAGCCAATGGCCGAGGGCGATGACGATGCCGGTCTTTTCCGCGGCGGGCATGAAGTCCTCGGCCTCGAGCCAGCCGCGCTGGGGGTGGAGCCAGCGGACCTGGGTCGCCATACCGAGGATCTTGCCGGTCCCCAGGTCGACTTCCGGCAGGTAGTGCAGGTGCAGTTCGTCGCGTTCCAGGGCCAGTTTCAGGTCGTTGGCCAGGGTCACGCGCTCGGTGACTTCCTGGTTGATCTCCTCGCTGTGAAAATGGAACTGGTTGCGGCCGTTGTCCTTGGAGCGATACAGCGCCATGTCCGACTGCGCCATCAGGCTGTCGGCGCTGAGGGTCTGCGGGCTGTAGAGACTGATGCCGATGCTGACCGAGATGCGCACTTCGTTGCCGTCCAGGGAGTAAGGGGGCATCAGGGCGTCGCGGATTTTTGCCGCCAGCGCGGCGCAGTGGGTTGCCTCGTTGACGTCCAGTTGCAGGATCGCGAACTCGTCGCCGCCCAGGCGCGCCACCACGTCGTTTTCCCGGGTGCAGGCCCTGATGCGCCGGGCGACTTCCTGCAACAGCAAGTCGCCGACGGGGTGGCCGAGGGTGTCGTTGATGGGCTTGAAGTGGTCCAGGTCCAGGTAAAACATCGCGAAGGGCGCGGCGCCGCGTCGGGCCGCAGCGAACGCCTGGTGCAGGCGCTCGATCAGGGTCGCCCGGTTGGCCAGCCCGGTCAGCGCGTCGGTGCGGGCCATCAGGGCGAGCTTTTCTTCGGCCAGCTTGCGTTCGGTGATATCGAGGATGATCCCTTCCACCTCCACCAGTTGGCCCTGCTCGTTGCGCACCGGGATATAGCGGTTCTCCACCCAGCGAAAGGCGCCGTCGCCGGTACGCATGCGAAATTCGATGGAGGCTCCCGCGACATCGCGGTCCAGCACCCGGAGCATCGCGCCCTCGACCTTGCCCCGGTCGTCGGGATGGATCAGCGTCTGGGCCCAATCGGCGGAGGCCACCAGTTGCGCCGCCACATGGCCGAACTTGGTGATGTTGTGGGAAATGTACATCAGCGTGAACGCAGGCTCGCCCCGCAGGCGGTAGAGGATGGTCGGGCTGTTCTGCACGATGATGTTGGCGTCGGCCAGCTCGCGGGTACGCTCTTGGACTGCCTGTTCGAGTTGGTCCATTTTCAGCGCCGCGTCTTCGGTCATCTGCCATTTGACGGTCAGGGTGCTGGCCATCTGGCGGATTTCGATGGCGTCGAAGGGCTTTTTCAGAATCAGCAGGCGGTCGCCCAGTTGCAGGCGCTCGGCAATGTCTTCCCAGGAGTAATCGGAATAGGCGGTGCACAGGGAAATCTGCAGTTTGGGGTCGACCTGCCACAGCCGCTCGATGGTTTCCAGGCCGTCCCAGCCGGGCGGCATGCGCATATCGATGAACGCCATGGCATAGGGCGCGTTGCCGTCGAGCGCCGCTTGCACCTTGTCCAGCGCTTCGCTGCCCTGGAATGCCGAGTCCAGCAGGAAATGCTCCAGCGCGGTACTCACGGGGCCGCCGAACAGCGCGGCCTCGGCGTCGCTGAGGCTGTCCTCGGGGGCATCCGCGGTCGCGAGGATCTTGCGAAAGTCCTCATGGATCGATGCGGTGTCGTCGACGATCAGGATTCGCCGGTTGGCCCGGCCCGCAGACGGCATCATTGTCGTACTCCGACCCGGCGCGGGGACCTTCTATATAAGCTCATCGGGCTTCCTTTGCTGCCTGGACGGCAATCCATTTTCGGCTTGAGCATAGTCAGGCTCTGTTGTATGCGCTAATCGAACGGCGGCAAATTCAGCTCCGAAACGCTGCGAGTCATCTAGCCTGTTCCAGACGGTGGGTCCGATCGATGCGAGAAGGAAGGGGCAGGCATGGAAGAGGGTGCAAACGAGGCGGTACAAGGCAGACCGACGGTACTGCTGGTGGACGATGAGGAATCGATTCTCAATAGCTTGCGCCGCCTGTTGCGCAGCCAGCCCTACGACATCCTGCTGGCCGACAGTGGCGCCAAGGCCCTGGAAATCCTCGGGCAGCGGGCGGTCGACGTGGTCATGAGCGACGCGCGCATGCCAGGCATGGATGGTGCGACCCTGCTGGCCCAGATCCACCAGCGGCATCCGTCGACGCTGCGTATCCTGCTCACCGGCTATGCCGACATGACCCTGATCGCCAAGGCCATCAACGAAGGGCAGATCCACCGGTACATCAGCAAGCCCTGGAACGACGAAGACATGCTGGTGACCCTGCGCCAGGCCCTGGCCCATCATCATTCCGAGAGCGAGCGCCAGCGTCTGGAAACGCTTACCCGGGAGCAGAACGAACAACTGAAGACCCTCAATACGACCCTGGAGAAACACGTCGCGGCGCGCACCGCCGAGCTGCAACAGACCGCCGACATGCTCGACCTGGCGTATGAAGAGCTCAAGCGCAGCTACGTGACCGGCACCGAAGTGTTCTCCCTGCTGGCGAACCTGCGCCTGCCCAAGGCCAAGCAGACCAACCGCCAGATCATCGAGCTGATTCGCGTCTACTGCACCCGCCACGGCCTGGACGAAAGCGCAAGCCGCGACATGACCATGGCCGCCGCGCTGTACAACATCGGCAAGTTGAGCTGGACCGACAGCATGATGAGCGCGCCCGCGGATCTGCTGCACCACACCGAACGCGATCTATACCGCGCCTACCCGAAACAGAGCGAATCGCTGCTGATGACCCTGGAGCCGATGAAGGACGCGGCGCGGATCATCCTGCACCACCAGGAGCGCTGGGACGGCAGCGGTTTTCCCGAGCATCTCAAGGGCGAGGCGATTCCGCTGGGTTCGCGTTGGCTCAAACTGGCGGTGGATTTCATCGAGCTGCAACGCGGGTTGATACTCGAACGGCAGATGAACAGCGACGAGGCGCTGCTGTTCATTCGCAAATACGCCGGAAAACTCTACGACCCCGACCTGGTGGAAGACTTTGTCGGGGTCTGTGCGGCGTACCTGAGCGACGTCACCCTGGCCGATCCGACGGTCAAGGTCCTGACCACCCGGGACCTGGTCGCCGGCATGATCCTGGCGCGCAACCTGAATGCCGACAACGGCATGCTGCTGCTCAATGCCGGCAAGGTGCTGAACGGCCCGCTGGTGGACAAGCTCATCGCCTTCGAAGCGATGGAAGGAGCGAAATACAGCATTTTCGTCAAAGAGCCCGAAGAGCCGCAGGCGGCTTCGGACACGGCTTGAGCCTGGAATGCCGGCTAGCCGCCGTTGGCGGTGAGGATGCTGGCCACCTGGCGTGGCTGGCAATTGAGGTAGGGCGACGATTTGAGCCACTGCTGGTCGGGGTACCAGGAGAACATGAACTGGCCGTCCTTGAGGCGGTCAATGACCTGGCGAGCCACCTGTGGGCGTACGGCCGGGCAGCCGAGGCTGCGACCTATCCGACCCTCGCGCCGGCTCCACAGCGGGCTCACATAGTCGGCGGCATGGATCACGATATCGCGGTCGCGGGCCAGGTCGTTGATGCCCGGCTCCAGGCCGTCCATGCGCAGCGAATAACCGTGGGCGCCTTCGTAGCTTTCCTGGGTGCGGAACAGGCCGAGGCTGGACTGGTAGCTGCCCATGCGATTGGAGAATTGAGTGGCGAAGTTTTCCCCGGATTTCTGCCCGTGGGCGACCAGGTCGCGCAGCACCAGGGTTCGTTTATTCAGGTCGAAGATCCACAGGCGGCGGGCCGTGGACGGTTGCGAGTAATCGATGACCGCCAGGTGCCGGGCTTGTCTGGCGCCGCTGTTGACCGCGCATTGCATGGCGCTCAGGGCACTTTTTAATACGTGGGGATTGAGTTCCGGGGCGGCGTGGGAGAGGCTGTTGTACAGCAGCGAAGGGGTAGTGCTGGCGGCGAGCGCGGGGCTGCAGATCGCGCCCAGGGTGGTCATCGCCAGGCACAGCCGGCGCAAGAAAGTCAGCATTCTAGAGTGTCCCCACTGTCACTTTGGCTCCTGACGTCCTGTCGCTCTCCTGGCAGTTCTGGTTATCGGTGGCTTGATATTGTTCGCAGCCACTGCCGAGGTTGGCCATCAAGGTGATGGCCATGATTGGAGTAAAGCAGTTGTTCAAAAAACACGCATGTTACTTGAGCCTTTTCTTGCTCGCTGCGCCGTTGGTCGCGACTGCCCAGGACGTACCGGCCGATCATGAAAGCCCCGTGCAATTGGCGCTCGCTCGCCTGCCCACGGCCTGTCCGGGGCTGGCCGCGCACCTGGATGCCCCTGCACAGAGTCTGTTGCAGGCGTTCTACCAGCAGCAGGGCGAGCAACTGCTGTGGTCGTCCAGCGAGCGTTCGGCGGCGTTGCAAGCGCAATTGCAGCAATTGGCCGACGACGGCCTGGACCCGATCCACTACCGCTCGCCTGACGACGTTGCCGCGGGCGATGCGCTGTGCAGCGACCTGAGCCTCAGCCAGCATTACCTGCAAGCCCTGCATGACCTGCATTATGGTCGTCTGCCGCAAGAGCGCTTCGAGCCGATGTGGCACGCCCAGCCGCTGCAACCGGATCGCCAGGCGCAACTGCTCGCCATCGCCGGCCCGGGTCTGCAGGACATCGCGGCGGCCTTTGCCTTGGCCCGGCCGAGCCTGGCGCACTACCAGAACCTGCGCCAGCTCTATGCCCAGCAGCGCCTGCTGGCGTTGCCCCATTGGCAGCCGCTTGCCAGCGGACCGCTGCTGCGCCCGCAGATGCAGGACGCACGCGTACCGGAACTGGCGCAACGGCTGTTCAAGGAAGGTTATCTGAGCGCGCAGCCCAAGGCGCTCGACACCCTCTATAGCAGCGACCTGGTGAGCGCGGTAAAAAGCTTCCAGCTGAGCCATTCGCTGCAAGCCGACGGGGTGCTCGGTGCGGGAACCCTGAACGAATTGAACATCAGCCCGCACATGCGCCGCGAACAGTTGCGCATCAACCTCGAACGTTTCCGCTGGCTGGCCCAGGACCTGGAACCCGACAGCCTGCTGGTCAACCTGGCGGCGGCGCAGTTGACCGTCTATCAAGGCGGCGTCGCGGTCTGGCAGACCCGGACCCAGGTCGGGCGCGCCGAACGGCAGACGCCCTTGTTGAAATCCCGGGTCACGCGCCTGACCCTGAACCCCACCTGGACGGTGCCGCCGACCATTTTCCGCGAAGACAAGCTGCCGGAGATCCGCCGTGACCAGTCCTTCCTCAATCGGCAGAACCTGCAGGTGCTCGATAGCCAGGGGCATCCTTTGGCTGTGGAAGATATCGACTGGGATAACCCCGGCAATATCCTCCTGCGCCAGGACGCCGGGCCGAGAAACCCGCTGGGGCAGATGGCAATCCGTTTCCCCAATCCGTTCTCGGTGTACCTGCACGACACGCCCAGCCAGGCGCTGTTCAACAAGGGGCCGCGGGCCTTCAGTTCGGGCTGCGTGCGGGTCGAGCATGCGTTGCAACTGCGCGACCTGCTGGTGAGCCCGGCGGAGCGGGTGCGTACCGACGAACTGCTGAGCACCGGGCTCACCCACGAGTTCCGGCTGACCACGCCGGTGCCGATCCTGCTCACCTACTGGACGGCACAGGCCGACAGCCATGGCCAGCTGTCCTATGCCCCGGACATCTACGGCCGGGACGCGGCCTTGCTGGTGGCCCTGGGTGGCAAGCCCTGAAGGCCGCGAATGGCCGCAGCCGGTTAACGACGCCAGGCCTTGGCCGGGCATTGGGTAGGGGGCTGCGAGGAGCGCCGCACTCATCACGACCCGGCCATCGCGCCGGGTTTTTAATGTCGGCGCGACTCGCTATCATCGACCGTCGATTTTTCTGCGTACCTTGTCATGGCCTTTTTCGAGTTATTCGACCAATTCATGAGAAGCATGCTGGCGGCCTGGATTTTTGTCGGTATCTGCCAAATTGCCCGTTTCGTCTTCTCGCACAACCACCCGGGGCTTACCGGGTGGGTCACCCTCGTCGGCCTGGCCTTTTTGATGGTCTACCCCTGTGGCTGGGACTGGGCTTCCGGCTTCATGGAAAACGCCTGGGTGGCGATGTGCAGGGTCTATCAGCATTCGGCGTCGCAACTGGCGCTGTTTCTGGCCGATGCGGCCGGCGCGGCCTTGGGCGGCCTGGTCGCTTACTTGATGTCGCGTTATGTCATGGCGGGTCCGGCGCCGTTGAAGCCGGCCGGCTGAGTATCGACAGCGATGAATCCCGGCCCCGTCATTGCGCGGGGCTTTTTATTGCCTGCGCAAAATCTCGCATGCCGTCTCCACCCTTGCCGGGGTTGCCGTCGACTGGCGTGAATCAAAGGGCTGTGCCTTACTCGAACTTCATTTACCGAGGGATGCGGCTATGACCGAGCGTCATTTGCATCACAGCGAAACGCTTTCAAATGGATGCACGATCAAGGTGAGGTCAGAGATCCTCAGGGATGGCTCGCTCAAGATGTTCATTGGCATCTACCAGCCCGATGGTCGCATTGTCATCGAAGACAATGATCTGGCCCCGGATGGCCTGGATATGGAGGATGCGTTCGAGTGGGGAATCGACAGGGCGAAAAGGATTGGCACCGGGCAGAAGGTTCAATGACCGGTAATGCCTGGGTGCTGGCTGGGTCGGTAATGACAGAAAATCAGGGTAAATTGGCCGGCCAAAGAACTGAATGGATGCCAAAGCATGTTCAAGTTGAACGCCCTGGTGCCGGAGCTGATCGTTTCGGACCTGAAGCAGAGTCTTTATTTCTATTGTGATGTGTTGGGTTTCAGGGTCGAGTACGACCGCCCCGAGGACAAGTTTGCGTTTCTCTCCTTTGGTGGTAGCCAGATCATGCTGGAGCAGGACTGGCCTGAGGATTCGCCCTGGCGCGTGGGGCCCCTGGAGCCTCCCTATGGCCGAGGCATGAACCTCTCCATTGAGTGTCCGGACGCGTTTGTACTGGTTTCGGCGCTTGAAGCCGCAGGCCATGCACTCAGGAGGCCCATCGAGGAACATTGGTATCGCAGCAACGATCGGCAGTTTGGCCAGAGGAATTTCCTGGTCCTGGACCCCGATGGCTACCTGCTTCGTTTCGCGCAAGATATAGGAATGAAATAGCTCCCAAACGGCACGAGAGGCTTGAACGGTGCTGCTGGCACCACGCCCTTTACCGATTTCATTACGGTGGAGGGGCGATCGCGATTCAGGCGTCAATGCCGTGGCCAGGCTTTCCATCCTGCAGAAGCGCTAAAGCCCCGAATGATCGGGGCTTTAGCGTGACCAATAGGCCGTAGTGTCGTGAGCAACCATCGGGCCTCGCAATCCTCACATGACCCGATGGTTGGCGACGCGCTTAGATCCGGTGGATCTGGGTAATGTGCGGCTTGCCTTTGAGCGGCGCGTAGATTTCCACGACCGCTTGCCAGCTGTTTGGCGAGCCGGGCAACGTCGCTTTCGTCTGATACCGATAGTTGGTGCCATTGACGATCTGGGACGAAACCAGTTCAGGCGTGTAGTTCACCCCCACGAACCCGGCCAGCGCTTCGGCGAATACTTTCTGATCCTCTGGAGTCAGTTTGTGATAAGGAGTCCATCCGCCAACGAAGTTTTCTTGAGCCGACATACGATATATCTCCATATATAAGTTCCTACTCGTCTGGCTTTTCGGAGTTCGCCCCGTTTATTGAATGGTTTCCGGAATCCATTGTGCGAAGTGGGTGTTCCGCACGGCTTTGTTGGTCATCGACCCGGGCCGTTGGGAAAACACCAATACGCGCGCGGGTTGCGCGAGGCGAGCCGTCAAGTGGCGGGCTGGCGCGAACCTGGAGTCCTGGAGGATAGGGGGGTGGTTGCCATCTTCAGATCCTTGTCCCTGGATAGAAAACGCCATCGCTGGGGGATGGCTGCCAGACTTCCGTGTCTTGTCAGCGGTGCTGCTGAGGCATGCCGGGAGCTGGCCTTAAGCTATCAAACAGCAGTGGAAAGTATGTCCGCATTCAGCCATGCGCGATGTATGTCGTTGGCTATTCATAAAACTGTCATCAAGAGCCGGCGTCGGCGACATGTCGGGCGCCTGGGTGAAGTGATGGGGTTTGGTCGGCAGAGGGCCAAAGACAGTTGTGCAACGTCGTAAAAAATACGGGGCGCCGGTGTGTCGGGGCGATCGGAAATCTATCCGCCAGAAACGAAAAAGCCCCGAATAATCGGGGCCTTAGCGTGACGAATATGGCGGAGGCGATGGGATTCGAACTCATGGACCTGTTACAGTCGACGGTTTTCAAGACCGTTGCCTTAAACCACTCGGCCACACCTCCGTTTTTGTTGCGGGCGCCATAATACCTGAATGAAACACACTGTCAAACTCTCTCCATGGTGTGTTGCAGAGCGTCTGTTATTATCTTTGCCACTGAACGTTTCAAACCAACAGGAGTGTCGCTATGCGCGAACAGGATTACGCAGTTAACAACGGCGTGCAGGCCGAGCAGCTAGAGGTTAGCCGCGTCCTGCGCAATACATACGGCTTGCTCGCACTCACTCTCGCCTTCAGCGGTGTGATGGCTTATGTGGCCCAGCAAATGCGGGTCGGCTATCCGAACATCTTCGTGGTGCTGATCGGTTTCTACGGTCTGTTCTTCCTCACCAACAAGCTGCGCGATTCTGCTTGGGGCCTGGTGTCGGCATTTGCCCTGACCGGCTTCATGGGCTTCTTGCTCGGCCCGATCCTCAACCGTTACCTGGGCATGCAGGGCGGCGCGGAAGTGGTCAGCTCGGCCTTTGCCATGACGGCCCTGGTATTTGGCGGCCTGTCGGCCTACGTGCTGATCAGCCGCAAGGACATGAGCTTCCTTAGCGGTTTCATCACCGCCGGTTTCTTCGTCCTGCTGGGTGCGGTGCTGGCGAGCATGTTCTTCCAGATCAGCGGCTTGCAGTTGGCGATCAGCGCGGGCTTCGTGCTGTTTTCCTCGGTGAGCATCCTGTACCAGACCAGCGCCATCATTCATGGCGGCGAGCGTAACTACATCATGGCGACCATCAGCCTGTATGTCTCGATCTACAACCTGTTCGTCAGCTTGTTGCAGCTGTTCGGCATCATGGGGCGCGACGACTGATTCCTCGTAGCCCTGAAACCGGAAAGCCCGCTTCGGCGGGCTTTTTGTTGTCTGCGATCTGGTGCCAAGCCAGGCGCCGGCCTCGGGGCTAGTCGGCGATGATCAGGCTGCCGTCGGCTTGTTGCTGGTAAATCGTATAGGGCAGCAGCAGGGTGTCGAGCACGCTGGAAAAGGCTATGTCGATCAGCATGCTTTGGGTCGAGGCCGGGCCGATGGTCGTTCTGCCATTTTCCGGGACGGGGGCGTGCAGGCTGCAGAAGTCGTAGGTCACGCCGCTGTAGATGCGCGGGACGCCGCCGCAGTAGGATTTGCGCTCCTTGAGCTTCTCGCTGGCCACCGAGTCTGCCCTGAATACCGTGTCGATGGTTCCGCAGCCGGCGAGCAGCAATACCGGCAGCAACACATAAGCGATTTTCATGGCGAGCATCCTTCCGTCGATGATGGCGGAGTCTAGAACCTTTTTTCCGATCCGGCGCCTGTCAATCCGCGTCTAGGCCATTGGCGGCAACCGCCGTTTCACCGGGCTTTTCTTGACGATGGCGGTATTGGTTTCCGCATAGTGGTTGAGGCGGTCGAGCAGGGTGTCCAACTGCTCCATGTCGCGCACATGCAGGCGTGCGATAAAACAGTCGTCGCCCGTGACCTTGTCGCATTCGGTGAATTCGGCAATGGCCAGGATCTGCCGTTCGACTTCTTGCAATTTCCCCGGCAATGGACGGATACGCACGATGGCCTGCAATTGATAGCCGAAGAACCGGGGATCGACTTCCACGGTATAGGCCTTGAGCACCCCGCGTTCCTCCAGGCGCCGCAGGCGTTCGGCGACGCTGGGCGACGACAGCCCGCTGATCTGCGCCAGGGCCTTGAGCGAACGGCGCGAGTCTTCCATCAGGGCGCTGATCAGCGCCTGGTCAATTTCGTCGATCATGCCAACCTCGTTAGGTGAAAACTCAAAGTCGCCTTGATAAAAAAGGTACAAGTCGATTTTAGCCTGCTGTTGCGTATTGAGCAGTGCAGGAGCCGATTGTCATACTTTTGGCTCTTGTTGAGGAGAATGATCATGGACCAATCGTTACGCCGCGGCTCGCTGGAAATGACCGCCGCCATGCTGATTTCCGGGACCATCGGCTGGTTCGTGCTGGTCTCCGGGCAGCCGGTGCAGGACGTGGTGTTCTGGCGCTGCGTGTTTGGCGCCGCGACCCTGTTGCTGATCTGCGCCGGCTTCGGCTTTTTGCGCCGCGGCCTGCTGACCCGCACTACCTTCCTGCTTGCGGTGCTCAGCGGGGTCGCCATCGTCGGCAACTGGGTGCTGCTGTTCGCCTCGTATTCCCGGGCCTCGATCGCCATCGGCACCGCAGTCTACAACGTCCAGCCGTTCATGCTGGTGGGGCTGGCGGCGCTGTTTCTCGGCGAGAAGATCACCGCGCAGAAGCTGTTCTGGCTGAGCATTTCCTTTGCCGGAATGCTGGCGATCGTCAGCGCCCACGGCGGGCAGGGCGCAGGCGGCAACGACTATCTGCTGGGGATCGCCCTGGCCTTGGGCGCAGCCCTGCTGTACGCCTTCGCCGCGCTGCTGATCAAGCGCCTGACCGGCACGCCGCCGCACCTGATCGCGTTGATCCAGGTCTGCACCGGCGTGCTGTTGCTGGCGCCCTGGGCCAACTTCTCCGCGCTGCCCGACGCGCCCGGCGCCTGGGCCAGCCTGCTGACCCTGGGCATTGTGCACACCGGGGTGATGTACGTGCTGCTGTACGGGGCGATTCAGAAACTGCCGACCGCGCTGACCGGCGCGCTGTCGTTCATCTACCCGATCGCGGCGATCTTCGTCGACTGGTTCGCCTTCGGCCATCGCCTGGAGTTGCTGCAATGGGTCGGCGTGGTCGCCATCCTGCTGGCGGCGGCCGGGATGCAGCAAGGTTGGAGCCTGGGCGGGCGCCGGCGGGCGGCGGCGCAGTAGCGCGTCGCGTAACCCGGAAGCAGGCAAGCGACCGCCGAAAGGCAGCAATAGCACCTGCTTATGGTAGGTGCAAATGAGAAGTAACTAGCCGATTTTCCAGCAGTTTGTTGCCTTGACAGGTGGGTATGCGCCACTAAGGTTTTAGATCACGGTGAAAGATTCAAGCGTAGCCCCTCGTTATTGATTCAACGGTTGCAAACCCTCAAGCCCGATTCGGGGTCGCCTGTCTTTTTTGCTGTGCAGGTGTGACATCTGCTGTCCTCGATTCGGCCAGGCAGATCGTTACCGAATGCCGCCGCGGCGGCGCATTCCAGGCAAGCGACGGCTCTCGCCTTCTACGGCGCGGGCGTAGGGGGGAACGGTCATGACGACTCGACGCAAAGTACCCGGTATTCGTGACTACGACGGCCCGGCGGGCGGCTGGGGGGCTCTCAAGGCCACCGCGACGGCGGTTCGAGAGCAGATGGATACGCTGATGGCGCCCATCACCCTGATGCGCACCAACCAGCCGGACGGCTTCGATTGTCCGGGCTGCGCCTGGCCCGACAAGGAGCACAAATCCACCTTCCAGTTCTGTGAAAACGGCGCCAAGGCGGTGACCTGGGAGGCGACCAACAAGCGAGTCACCCCGGAATTCTTCGCCAGCCATCCGGTCGCCGCGTTATTGCGGCGCAGCGATTACGAACTGGAGGACCTGGGGCGCATCACCCATCCCTTGGTCTATGACCGTGCCAGCGATACCTACCAACCCGTCGAATGGGAGACGGCGTTCGCGCGAATAGGCGAGATACTCCGTGGGCTGCAGCCAGAGCAGGCCGAGTTCTACACCTCCGGCAGGGCCTCCAATGAAGCGGCGTATCTGTATCAGCTGTTCATCCGGGAATACGGCAGCAACAACTTTCCCGATTGTTCCAACATGTGCCACGAGCCGACCAGCGTCGGGCTGCCGCGATCCATTGGTATCGGCAAGGGTACGGTGTCGCTGGACGACTTCGATGTGTGCGAACTGATCATCTCCATTGGCCACAACCCCGGCACCAACCACCCGCGGATGATGGGCACGCTGCACGAAGCCTCGCGGCGCAAGGTACCGATCATGGTCTTCAATCCGCTGCGCGAACGGGCGCTCGAGCGGTTTGCCGATCCGCAGAACATGATTGAAATGGCGACTTACGGTTCTACCCGGATCGCTTCGTCCTACTTTCAGGTCAAGGCCGGAGGCGACGCGGCGGCCATCAAGGGGATCATGAAGGCGCTGCTGGAGCTGGAACGAACGGTGGGCGAAGTCCTCGACCACGATTTCATCGCCCGGCACACCCGGGGTTTCGATGCGTTGGTGGCCGATCTGCATGCCACGGCCTGGCCCGATATAGAACAAGCCAGCGGCCTACGCCAGGCCGAGCTGGAAAAGGTCGCCGCCGCCTACGCAAAATCCAACGCCACCATCGTCACCTACGGCATGGGCATCACCCAGCACAACGAAGGCACGGCCAATGTCCGGCTGATCTGTGACCTGCTGATGTTGCGCGGCAACCTTGGCAAGCCTGGGGCGGGCATTTGCCCGTTGCGCGGCCATTCCAATGTCCAGGGCAACAGGACAGTGGGCATTACCGAGAAGCCGTCGCAGGCGTTTCTCGACAGGCTCGAGAACGTGTTCGGCTTCAAGCCGCCAGCGACCCACGGTCACGATGCGGTACAGGCGATGCAGGCCATGATCGCGGGCACGGCCAAGGCGCTGATTTGCCTGGGAGGCAACTTCGCCGTCGCCTTGCCCGATCCGGGCCAGTGTTTTCCGGCCATGGGCAAGCTCGACTTGAGCGTGCATATCGGCACCAAGCTCAATCGCTCCCACCTGCTGGTCGCCAGGGAGTCCTATCTGTTCCCTTGCCTGGGGCGCACCGAACTGGATGTGCAGGACGGGATGCGGCAGTCGATCACCGTCGAGGACTCGATGTCGATGGTTCACGCCTCGGCTGGCAAGCTGACCCCGGCCTCCGAGTTCCTGCGCTCGGAGCCGGCGATAGTGGCCGGCATCGCCCAGGCCACGCTGCCGGACACCAAGGTGCCCTGGCAGGCACTGGTGGCCGACTACGACAAGATCCGCGACCTGATCGAGAAAACGGTGCCCGGCTTCGAAGCGTTCAACCAGCGCATTCGCGTGCCGGGCGGGTTCCGCATGCCGTTGCCGCCCACCGAGCGCATCTGGCTGACCCCGTCAGGCAAGGCCGAGTTCTTTGTCTTTCCCGGGCTGCACGAAGACAAGGTGGTCGATGGCGCGGACGTGCTGCGCCTGATCACCCTCCGCAGCCATGACCAGTACAACACCACCATTTATGCCATGGACGATCGTTACCGCGGGGTGTTCGGCCGGCGCGACGTGCTGTTCATGAACCCGGCGGACCTGGATGCCCGTGGCCTGGCCCACGGCGACCTGGTGGATATCGAGACGGTCACCCGGGGCCGCAAGCTGCGCTACGAGAAAATCACCGCGATCGAATACAAGATTTCCCCCGGCACGGTCGCGGCCTATTACCCGGAAGCCAACCAGTTGGTCCCATTGGACTACATCGATGTGGACAGCGGGACGCCGTCCTACAAATCGATCCCGGTGCGGATTGTGCGCTCGGTGCCGAACTGACCAGGGCGATCCAGGGAAGGCGGGCGCGTAAGGCGCCCTTTTTCCCTGGACAGATTTCCGTGGCGCAAGGCGTGTTGCCCTGCGCCAGGGCGACGGCAGGGCAGCGATTGTTTGCTACTCTGCGATTCTCCCATCCCGCTCCGTCGAGTACAGAACATGCCTCTAGCCGACGCCAGTCCCGAGCCGCAATCGGTCTGCAACCCGATTACCCGTAGCGCGATCTTTCTCGTCGCCACCCTGGCCCCCGGCGACGATGCTGCCGCCAAGGTCCGTGGCTGGTGCGAAGACGTCGCGGGCCTCACGCGATCGGTCGGCAAGCGGGTTCCCGCGGGAAATCTGTCGTGCGTCTGCGGCTTCGGTTCGACGGCCTGGGACCGGCTTTTCGGCGGTCCGCGCCCGGCCTCGCTGCATGGCTTTCGCGAGTTCGGCCCGCCAGAACGTCGCGCACCGGCGACGCCTGGCGATATCCTGCTGCACATTCGCGCGGACCAGATGGACCTGTGTTTCGAATTGGCCACGCAGTTGATCTCGGCCCTGGGCGAGGCGATCGCGGTGGTCGACGAGGTGCAGGGGTTCCGCTACTTCGATATGCGCAGCATCATCGGTTTCGTCGACGGCACGGAGAATCCGGTGGGGCGCAAGGCCGTTGAGTTCACCCTGGTCGGCGATGAAGATCCGTCCTTCAGGGGCGGCAGTTACGTGCTGGTGCAGAAGTACCTGCACAACATGAACGCCTGGAACGATCTGTCGGTCGAGGCCCAGGAACGGGTGATCGGCCGCACCAAGCTGGCCGATATCGAGCTCGACGATTCGGTCAAGCCGAGCTCTTCCCACAGTGCCTTGACCACCATCACCAAGGACGGTGAGGAGGTGAAGATCTTGCGCGACAACATGCCGTTCGGCCGGCCGGGGGCAGGGGAGTTCGGCACCTATTTCATCGGCTACGCGCGTTCGCCGGAACCTCTGGAACTGATGCTGGAAAACATGTTTGTCGGCCGGCCGGCGGGCAACTATGACCGCCTGCTGGATTTCAGCACCGCGGTCACCGGCGGCCTGTTCTTCGTGCCTTCGGCCGACCTGCTGGAAGCGCTGGCCGAACGGCAGCCCTGATCCGGCCGCGCGCTCAGATCTTCCAGTGTTCGGCGGTTTTTGCCAGGCGCTGGCGCATCTCGTTGAGGTTGGCCACCAGTTGCCGGGTCAGCAGGCGGTAGCCGTCGAGCGCGCTGTAGACCCGGGTGTCGGACGTTGAGGCCGGCGGCCCATCCAGGGGCCGCCCCAGGCGTTTGGTGGCGCCGGATTGCAGGGCGCGGGCCATGCCGACCAGCTGTACCCGCACCTGGCGGTGCTCGTGTTTCAAGACCGCTTGCAACTGCTCGCGGGCCTGCGGCTCGCTGAGGTCCGGGCGGGTGTTGCCGAGGATTTCCAGGGTGCTGAAACACATGCGCAGGTTGCGCTGGATGGCGTCCAGTTCGGTCATGGAGATCCGCACTTCCTTGGACACCGAAGGCATCAGCGAGCGCAGTTGCAGCAGCTTGCCGTTGAGGCGTCCGAGGAGTTTCAGGTGTTCGTCGTCAGTCATCGACTGGCCGCCGATGATGCGTCCGTAGAGGGTGGCGCAGTCGCGCAAGGCGCTGGCCAGGTTGTAGCGCCAGGAATACACCGCGTACAGCGGGATGGCGAAGGAAAACGCCAGGGCCAGGGCGATGCCGATCAGGATATCGACCGCGCGCCACAGGCCGTCGCTGACGTGGTTGTCGCCGTGGCCGGCGACGATGAAGACGGTGATCGCCGCCAGCAGTGCGGTGTAGCCGCCCTTGCCGATGGCGTGATAGGAGAAGTAGCCGCACACCGCCGACATGCCCAGGTAGGTCAACCACGGCAGGCCCAGGTAGTCCTGCTGCACCACCAGCACCAGGCCGACGCCCGCGCCGACCAGGGTGCCGATGGCCCGTTCCGCGGCCTTCTTGCCGATATTGCCGTGGTGCTGCAAACCGCCGATCACCACCAGCATGGTCACCGACGCCCATTCGCCGTGAGGCAGATTGAGGCCGGTGGTCAGGCCGATGGTGGCCAGCAGTCCCAGGGCCACGCGTACCGCGTGGATCAGCTTGGCGTACCGGTAGCGCCGGTACGGGTCCAGCACCGGCAGCAGGAGTCGGCGCAACAGCGGCGGCAGGCGCCAGGAGCGCCAACGGTTCAGCAGGTCCAGAGGGAGCTCTCCTTGTTCTAGAAAATGTAATCGGTGGTCAGGAAGCTCGACTCCCGGTTACGGATGATGTCGCTGATCAGCGCCTTGTTGCTCTCCTGGAACTTGGTGGCCACCAGGGTGCGGATCGAGAAGGTGCGCAACGCGTCATGCACAGACAGCGTGCCCTCGGCGGAGTTCTTGCGCCCGTTGAACGGGTAGGTGTCCGGGCCGCGCTGGCACTGGGCGTTGAGATTGATCCGCCCGACCTGGTTGGCGAAGGCGTCCACCAGCGGCCCGACCTCCGCAGGCTCGGTGCCGAAGATGCTCAGCTGCTGGCCGAAGTCCGATTCCAGGACGTAGTCGATCACCGTTTCCAGGTCGCGGTAGGGCACGATCGGCACCACCGGCCCGAACTGCTCCTCCTGGTACACGCGCATCTGGCTGTTCACCGGGTACAGCACCGCCGGGTAGAAGAACGAGGCCCGCGCTTCGCCGCCGCCGGGGTTGACCACCTTGGCGCCCTTGGCGACGGCATCGGCCACCAGCGCGTGCAGGTAGTCGACCTTGCCCGACTCCGGCAGCGGCGTCAGCGCCACGCCCGGCTCCCAGGGCATGCCGGGCTTGAGGCTGAGCAGCTTGGCGTTGAATTTCTCGATGAAGGCCTCGACCACGCTTTCATGGACGAAGAGGATTTTCAGCGCGGTGCAGCGTTGCCCGTTGAACGACAGCGAGCCGGTGACCGCTTCGTTGACCGCGTTATCCAGGTCGACTTGCGGCAGGACGATGCCGGGGTTTTTCGCGTCCAGGCCCAGGGCGGCGCGCAGGCGATGCGGCTTGGGGTGGAGTTTTTTCAGGTCGCTGGCGGCCTTGTTGGTGCCGATGAAGGCGAAGATGTCGATCTTGCCGCTGGCCATCAGCGCGCTGACGGTTTCCCGGCCGCTGCCGTAGATCACGTTGATCACCCCGGCCGGGAAGCTGTCACGGAAGGCTTCCAGCAGCGGACGGATCAGCAGCACGCCGAACTTGGCTGGCTTGAACACCACGGTGTTGCCCATGATCAGCGCGGGGATCAAGGTGGTGAAGGTTTCGTTCAGCGGGTAGTTGTACGGGCCCATGCACAGCGCCACGCCCAGCGGCACGCGACGGATCTGGCCGAGGGTGTCCTGCTCCAGCTCGAAGCGGCTGGAGCGGCGGTCGAGTTCCTTGAGGGCGTTGATGGTGTCGACGATGTAGTCGCAGGTGCGGTCGAACTCTTTTTCCGAGTCCTTGAGGTTCTTGCCGATTTCCCACATCAGCAGCTTGACCACTGCCGAGCGCTGTTCGCGCATGCGCCCGAGAAAGGCTTCGACGTGCTGGATGCGTTCGGCCACGCGCATCGTCGGCCAGGCGCCCTGGCCACGGTCGTAGGCACGCACGGCGGCGTCGAGGGCAGTCAGGGCGGTGTCGGCGTCGAGCAGCGGGGTGCTGCCGAGGATCACCTGTTCGTCGCCGGCGGCGGTGCTCAGGTACACCGGGCTGCGGACCAGGGCCAGGGGCCCGTTCCAGGTGTGCAACTGGCCGTCGACCAGGTACTCGCGTTGCTCGACCTGGCCGTCCAGGCGGTATTGCTCGGGAATATCGGCGGCAACGGGAAACAGCGTGTTCAACAAAGAGGCTGTGGTCATGACTCTATTCCGTAATGGCGATGGGCAAGGCACCGGCGGGCCGGGGAGCGGGCCGGTGCTGACGGTCGAGACGGGTCTCCAGGGATGTTTCTACGGGTATACGCCCTGGCGTCTCGGGTCTTGGGCTCTGTACAAAAAGTGGCTGTGCTCGGCCATGCTGCGTTAAAAACAGGCTCAGAATGCTCATTTAGGAGCCTAAACTCCGCTTCTTCGCCTGTTTTTGCCTTGCCTGGCCTTCGCTCGCCGACTTTTTGTCCAGGCCCTTAGCAAAAAAGCTGGGCCAAAATGGCGGAAAGTCGTGCGGTAGAGCGGTGATGGTGTGGTTCTTTGGGCCAAGAGTAGCCGCTTTTTCCCCAGGAAAAACAGCCTTTGTTTCAACCGGCGCCGAACAGCTGGCGGATCAGGTTCGGCGTGCTGCCGGTCCAGCGCTTGAATGAACGACGAAAGTTCGCCGCGTCGTTGAAGCTCAGGTACTCGGCGACTTCCTCGTTGCTCAGGCCCTTGATCCGGTACAGGTACAGCGCCACATGCTTGCGCACCAGGTCCGCCTGTTGCTGGAAACCGCTGTGGTGCTTGTGCAGCTTGCGCTTGAGGGTCGCCGGGCTCATGGCGAAGGCCTGGGCCGTCAGTTCCAGGCTCGGTGCCTGGCGCACATGGCGTTGCAGGTAGCGGTAGACGTCGTCGAGAAAGCTGCTGGCGAAGCCCAGTTGTTCGACCTGGGCCCGGGCTTCCTGGCGCGCCACCTGGCCGGCGGTGGCCGAGGCGTTGGGCCAGGGCCGGGTCAGGTATTCGCGGGGGATACGCATCAGGTCCATGGGCTGCTGGAACAGCGTGTGCTCGCCCAGGTGCACCCAGTACTGCTCGACATACCGCGGCTCGGCATGGCTGAAACTGCATTCCCAGGGCAGGCGCTGGCCGCTCAGCCACTGACTCATGGCCACCACCGAGGTCATGCTGGCCTCCAGCAGGAAGCGCCATTGTTCGCCGGCGCCGCAGCTGTCCAGCCAATAGAAGTAGGCGTACTTGTCGTCCAGCAGCAAGCGCGGGCCGGCCAGCGGGCTGAGCAGCGCCTGCTGTTGCGCCAGGGTGTCCAGGGCCTGGTGCAGGTTCTGCGCATGGCGCAAGGCATGGCTGGCGGCGCCGTAGTGCCCGGGCAGCAGGCGCTGGCCGAACAGGAAGCTGCTGTCGTCGGCGTCCAGCAGGCGCCGGCTGTTGTCGATCAGGCCGAGAAACTGCTGCGGGCTGAGGCGGGTCTGGCCGGCCAGGATGTCCTCGTGGAACAGCCCGGTGCCGCGCAGCAGGCGATGGCTGTCGATGTCTCGCGACAGCGCCAGGTCGATCAGGCTCGCCGGCTGGTAATGCCCGGGGATGAAGCGGCTGTCGATTTCGTACCCGCTGGTCTTCAAGGTCATGGCCGGGCCTCAGGCGCTTTTCGCCAGCGGCGGCTTGGCCCGGGCGAGGGCCAGGTTGAGGCGCTTGAGCAAGGCTTGCGGCGTCTCGTCCAGCGCCATCACCACCGCGGTGCAGGCCGACAGCTGCAAGCGTTCGCCGTGCTGGCGGGTCTTGTGCGCCAGGCTCTGCACCGCCTGTTGCAGCTCCAGGGCCAGCAGCCGTGCCTGGCGCTCGCCGGTGTTCGGCAGCAGCACCACGAAACGGTCGCCGGCCAGCCGGCAGAGCAGGTCCTGGCGGCGCAGGTTGAGCAGCAGCAGATGACTCAGCGCTTGCAGCACCGCGTCGCCCTCGGCGTGGCCGAAGTCCTGGTTGATCGCGGCGAAATGGTTCAGGTCCAGGGCCAGCAGCGACAGCGGCTGCTGCTGACGCTGGCTGTCTTGCAGGCTGTCGGCCAGCTGACGCTTGAGGTAGTCGGCGCCGCCCAGCGGGGTGAGTTTGTCGAACAGCCGGTGCTCGCGGAACAGCCGTTCGCGTTTTTCCATCTGGGCGCTGATCGCCAGCTGTTCGCGGTGCCAGTGGTAGATGCCGATGGTCAGCAGGACCATGCCCAACGGCATCGGCCCGGACTCCAGCCAGTGATCCCAGGTGATGCTGTCGGGCAGGCGGATGAACTCGTCGAGGCTGTCGATCCACCAGGAGAAAAAGATGCACGACAGGCCCAGCGCCAGGTAATTGGTGACCCGTCCCGCCGGCCGGCTTTTCAGCACCAGCCCGAGCCAGGTCAGGACCAGCAGCGCGGTGCCGCCTTCGCCGACGATGTCCAGCCAGACCCACTCATCGACGGTTTTCAGCTTGCCGAAGGCCAGGTGCAGGAGCAGGCCGAAGTTGGCCGCCAGCAGCAGGGCGGCGAGTTTCCAACGGTGGGGTTTGAGCACTGAGAACATGGCCGCGATCCTTTGGCGAGCAAGCAATGCGCGCCAGCACAGCAGATGGATGTGACAGCCGGGTGACGGCGGCGAAGCGGGTGGGGGAGGTCGAATCAGCTCACCGCCGTGGCGCGTTTTTTTGCGATTCGGCGAGGTAGCAGCGGCGTGGCCGCCGACGTCATCGCGAGCAAGCTCGCTCCTACAGAGGGACCGCGATACCTGTAGGAGCGAGCTTGCTCGCGAGACGCGGCCCGATCACCGCAAACCAAGGCACAGGGTCAATTCAGCTCACTTTGCCCCGCAACCTCCACGCAAAACCCGGTTTGCACGGTGCCTCGCCGACCCCTGTCACAGAACCGTCATTCGCCGCCCCTAGCGTGCCCTCCCAGTTGCCGGGCCCTTTGCCTGGCCCGACCGGACTCTTGGGGGAGGACCATCATGTACAAGCGCAGCAGCACCGCCGGCCTGCTCGGTTTCACGCTCACCGCCCTGGCCATGGCGATTGCCAGCGAACGCCTGAGCGCCGCCGAAGCCGCGGCCGCCGAACACGTGGAAGTGGTCGGCCAGGCCGCGAGCATCGACTCGGCGCTCAAGGAGCAGCGCAGTGCCGACAGCATCAAGAGCGTGGTGCATGCCGACGGCGTGGCCCAGTTGCCCGATGAGAACGTCGCCGAAGCGGCACAGCGCCTGCCGGGCATCAGCGTTGAGCGCGACCAGGGCGAAGGGCGTTTTGTCAGCGTGCGCGGCCTGGGCCCGGACCTTAACAGCGTGACCATCAACGGCACCCTGGTGCCGTCCCCGGAGAGTGAGCGCCGCGCCGTGGCCCTGGACGTGCTGCCGTCGGAGCTGGTGCAATCGCTGTCGGTGATCAAGACCCTGACCCCGGACATGGACGCCAGCTCCCTGGGCGGCACGGTGGATGTGCAAAGCCTCTCGGCCTTCGATCACCAGGGCCTGTTCTACACCGGCAGCAGCGAAGCCAGCTACGACCGCAACACCCGCCAGACCAGCCCGAAATTCTCCGGGGCGATCAGCGACCGCTTCAGCCTCGGCGACGGTATCGACAACTTCGGCGTGGCCGCGGCGCTGAGCTGGCAGAAGCGCGACTTCGGTTCGGACAACGTCGAGACCGGCGGCGCCTGGGACTTCCAGCAAGGCGCAAGGCTCGAGGAGTTCGAGCAGCGCGACTACGACATCAGCCGCGAGCGCGCCGGCGGTGGCCTGAACTTCGACTACAAGCCCGACGACTTCAGCCGCTACTACCTGCGCACCCTGTACAGCCGCTACAAGGACAGCGAGACGCGTAACGCTACCAGTATCGAGTTCGCCGAGCCGCAGGCGGCGGGCGAGTTGGGCGACGCCGAAGGCCAGCGCCGGCTCAAGCAGCGCGAAGAGACCCAGGAAATCCAGTCCTACGTGTTCGGCGGCGAGCGCCTGTTCGGCCTCTGGACCCTGAGCGGCCAGGCCGGCTACAGCCGCTCCAGCGAAGACAGCCCGGGGCATATCGCCAACGCGGTGTTCAAGGGCAACGACGATTTCGCCGACAGCGGTTTCTACGACAACGACAAGCCGCGGCCGATCATCGGCGAGGCGTTCTACAACCCGTCCAACTTCAGCCTGGACAAGGTCGACTGGGAAAAGCAGCGCACCACCGACACCGAGAAAAACCTGCGCCTGGACCTGGCCCGCGACTACGACCTCGGCGGCTATGCCTCCCAGGTCAAGTTCGGCGGCAAGATCAGCCGGCGCGACAAGGACAACGACCTCGACGCCTGGGTCTACGAAGACTTCGACGACCTGGGCTTCAGCGACGAGCAGCTCAACCTCGGGCGTTTCCAGAAGGGCAATGTCGACTATCGCCTCGGTCGTTTCGGCCCGGGCATCAGTGGCAGCGCGGTCAAGCAGTTGATCGGCGGCCTGGGCCGCGACGGGTTTTTCGACGAGACCGAATCCCGGGTCAACGACTTCACCATCCGCGAAGACATCAACGCCGGCTACCTGATGAACACCCTGGATATCGACGACTGGCGTTTCATCGCCGGCCTGCGCTACGAAGGCACCGAGTTCGAGGCCAAGGGCACCGGCGCCACCGACGGCGAGTTCCAGTCCACCCGGACCAAGCGCAGCTACCACCATTGGCTGCCGGGCCTGCACGCGCGCTACCAGCTGGACAAGAACACCCAGGTGCGCGCCGCCTGGACCAAGGCCGTGGTGCGCCCGACCTTCGGCCAGCTGGCGCCGGGTTTTGTCATCGACGATGACGAAGCCACCTTCGGCAACCCCGACCTCAAGCCGCTGGAGTCGAGCAACCTCGACCTGGGCATCGAGCACTTCATGGGTCGTGCCGGCACCGTCTCGGCCTTCGTGTTCTACAAGGACATCAAGAATTTCGTCTACAACACCGACCTGGCCGGCACCGGCGCCTGGACCAACTTCTCCGAAGCGCACACCTTCGCCAACGGTGACAGCGCCAAGCTGTATGGCCTGGAGCTGGCCTACTCGCAGAAATTCGATTGGCTGCCGGCGCCCTGGAACGGCCTGCTGCTGGGGGCCAACGCCACCTTCAGCCGCTCCGACGCCGAGATCAAGGGCTTCGACGCCGCCAGCGGGGTCAACCGCACGCGCAGCATCGACCTGCCGAACCAGTCGGACACTGTCGGCAACCTGATGCTGGGTTGGGAAAACGACAAGCTCAGCCTGCGCCTGTCGGCCAACTACAAGTCGGACTACCTCTACGAGCTGGCGTCGATCGACGACAAGGCCCACGACCTGCACGTCGATGCCCAGACCTTCGTCGACTTCAGCGCGCGCTATTCGCTGACCAAGAACCTGCAGGTCAGCTTCGAGGCGCAGAACCTCACCGACGAGCCGTACTTCGTCTACACCGGCCACCGCTCCTACAACGGCCAGTACGAGGAATACGGCCCGACCTACAAGCTCGGCCTGACCTTCACCCACTTCTAACCCACCCCCACACCCTGTAGGAGCGAGCGTGCTCGCGAAGCTCTTGAACGATGACGCGGGCTGTCTGGAAGCTCGCGGTGTCTTGAGGTTTTTCGCGAGCCAGCTCGCGCCTACTGGGGCGGTTTGCCCAACAAGGATTTTGCCTGCTCATGAAACGTTCCTACCTGTACCTGCTGATGGCGGCAATCACCTGCGGCCAGGCCCTGGCCGCCGACCTGGCGCTGAGCCCCTGGGCACCGGCCCTCGACGCCCAAGCCGTCGCCTTCCTGCCCAACGGCTCCGAACGCCTCGCCGCGAGCAGCCGCGATGGCCTGTTGTTGCTGGATGCCAAGGGCGCCGAACTGGCGCGCTTCAAAGGCCACTTCAGCAGCCTGGACAGCCGCGCCGCCGGCCCCCAGGTGCTGGTCGCGAGCCTGGACGACGACCGCCAGCAAGCGCTGCTGGTCAGCCTCGATCCGCAACGTCGCCAATGGGGCCAGCCGCTGTACCTGCCGGCGCGGGATTTCCCGGTCAACGGCCTGTGCCTGTACCGCGACGAAGCCAGCAACCTGTTCCTGTTCCTGGTCGGCGAGGAGGGCAAGGGCGAGCAATGGTTGGTGGGGGCGGGCGCGCAACTGAACGCGACGGCGCAGCGGGTACGCGGCGTGCCGCTGCCGCCGGCGGCGCAGTTCTGCCAGGTGGACGACGGCGCCAACCGCTTGCTGGTCAACGAAGAGAACGTCGGTTGGTGGGCCTACCCGGCGCATCCCGAGGCGCAGGTCGAGCGCCAGCCGGTGGCCCTGCGCGTGCCCTTTGGCGACATCGACAAAGCCGCCGGGGCCATGGCCCTGGTGCCGGGCGGCGTGCTGGCGCTCGACCCCAAGGCCGCGCGGTTGCACCTGTATCAGCAGGACGAGCATCAGCAGCCGACGCAAGGCTGGTCGGCCAAGGCCACGCTGGCGCTACCGGGCCTGAAGGAGCCGGAGGGCCTTGCCGTGCGAGCCAGCGGCAACGGCCTGCAAGTGCTGCTGCGCGACGATGACGACGGGCGCCTCTACCAGGGCCAGCTGGACTGGCAAGCCGCGCCCGTGCCGCTGGCGCCGGTGCTGCCCAATGTGCCAGCCCTGGCCCAGAGCGAGCCGGTGGGGCGCCAGGGCGATGCGGCAGACGACCCGGCGATCTGGATTCATCCGCGGCAACCGGCCCTGAGCCGGGTGCTGGGCACCAACAAGAAACAGGGGCTGCTGGCCTACGACCTGCAAGGCAAGCTGCTCCAGGAACTGCTGGTAGGGCGCCTGAACAACGTCGATGTGCGGCCGAATTTCAGGCTCGGCACCCAGGTCGTCGACCTGGCGGTGGCGAGCAATCGCGACCGCAACAGCCTCAGCCTGTTCAGCATCGACCGCGCCAGCGGCGAGCTGCGCGAAGCCGGGGAGATCCCCACGCCGCTCAAGGAAATCTACGGCATCTGTCTGTTCCAGCCGGCCAGTGGCGAGCTCTACGCCTTTGCCAACGGCAAGGACGGCAGCTTCCTGCAATACCGTTTGCGCGCCCCCGACGGTCGGGTCCAGGGCGAGTTGGTGCGCCAGTTCAAGGTCGACAGCCAGCCCGAAGGCTGCGTCGCCGACGACCAGCGCCAGCGCCTGTTTCTCGGCGAGGAGGACGTTGGCGTATGGGCGGTGGATGCCCGCGCCGACCAGCCGGCGGCCTTGAGCAGCGTGATCAAGGTCGGCCCGCAGCTGCATGCCGACGTCGAGGGCCTGGCGCTGTACCAGAGTGAGGCCCATGACTACCTGGTGATCTCCAGCCAGGGCAACGACAGCTACGTGGTGCTCGACGCCGAGCCGCCGTTCGCCTCGCGCGGGGCCTTCCGGGTTGGCCTGAATGCCGCGGCGGGTATCGACGGCGCCTCGGAAACCGACGGCCTGGAAGTCACCTCGGCCAACCTGGGCGGGCCCTGGAGCCGCGGTTTGCTGGTGGTCCAGGACGGGCGCAAGCGCATGCCCGAGCAGACCCAGAACTTCAAGTTCGTGCCCTGGAGCGACGTCGCCGGGGCGCTGAAGCTGCCCTGAGCCCGGCTGTCATCAACCCGTCATCCCTCTTCAATCGAATAGCCTCGGGCCGGCGCGCACGCACGGCCCGGCGCACAGGCAAAGGAGTTTCACCATGCAAGCGACACTGGAACACATTACGATCTGGGGGCTGATCAGCGATGCCAGCCTGTTGGTCAAGGCGGTCATGCTCACGCTGTTGCTGGCGTCGCTGCTCAGCTGGTACCTGATCGTCCGGCGCGGCAGCGTGCTTCAGCGTAACGAGCGCCAGTTCGAGGCGTTCGTCCAGCGCTTTCGCACCAGTGCCGAACTCGCCTCGCTGTACCGCGAAAGCCAGCAGCAGGTGGACGGCGAGGGCGGCGTCGAGCCGATTTTCCAGGCCGGTTTCCAGGCCTACAACCAGCTGCGCCAGCCGGGCAACAACCCGGCCGGGGTGGTGCTCGAAGGTGTGGAACGCTCGCTGTACGTGGCCATCAGCGAGCAGGAAGTGCAGCTGGAAAAGGGCTTGCAGTTCCTCGCCACGGTCGGTTCGGTCAGCCCCTATATCGGCCTGTTCGGCACCGTGTGGGGGATCATGAACGCCTTCCTCGGCCTGTCCCAGGTGCAGCAGGCGAGCCTGTCCACCGTGGCCCCGGGTATCGCCGAAGCGCTGATCGCCACCGCCATCGGCCTGTTCGCGGCGATTCCCGCGGTGATCGCCTACAACCGTTTCGCCGCCCGCGGCCAGACCCTGCTGACCCGCTACTACGCCTTCGGCAACGAGTTGCAGGCGCGCCTGCACCGCCAGCTGCACGGCGCGCCGTCGAACCTGGCCGTGGCAGCCTGAGAGGAGAGTGCAGATGCTAGTCAGGCCGCAACGCAAGCACGGGCCCAAGGCCGAAATGAACGTGGTGCCCTATATCGACGTGATGCTGGTGCTGCTGGTGATCTTCATGGTCACCGCGCCCATGCTCACCCAGGGGGTGAAGGTCGAGCTGCCCAAGGTCGCCAGCGAAGCCCTGGCCACGGATACCCGGCAGCAGATCCTGACCCTGTCGGTGCAGGCCGGGGGCGGTTACTACTGGAACCTCGGCGACGAGCTGGATACCGGCCACCGCACCGATAGCGCGGTGGGCCTCGACGAGATGCGCGCCAAGGTGGCGCGGATAGTCGCCACGCACGGCGACACCCAGGTCTATATCCGCGCCGACCAGGACGCCGGCTACGGCCTGGTGGTAGCGGCCATGGCTGCGTTGCAGCAGGGCGGGGTGAGCAACCTGGGGCTGGTGACCGAGGCCCCGCAATGACGGCGATGATCATGCACAGTCCGCAGCAGACCCTTGGCGATTTTTCCCTGCAACCTCGGCGTCGGCGCTGGCAGCCCCATGCGCTGGCCGCGACCCTGGCGGTGGCGCTGCACGCCGGGGTGCTGGCGCTACTGATCGCCGGCTGGTCGGTGGAGCCGCCGGCCGTCGAGCCGCCGACGGCGCTGCGGACCCAACTGGTGATGCTGTCGGCGCCGCAGCCCGAAGCGCCCGAACCGATGCCGCTTTCAGCGCCGGTCGAACCCGCGCCGCCGGAGCCGGCGGTCGCAGCGCCGGTCGAACCGGTCAAGCCCAGCGTCGATCCCCAGGTGCAGGCGCGAAAGCTCGAGCAGGCGGCGC
Source organism: Pseudomonas chlororaphis (assembly GCF_001921865.1). Classification (GTDB taxonomy): domain Bacteria; phylum Pseudomonadota; class Gammaproteobacteria; order Pseudomonadales; family Pseudomonadaceae; genus Aquipseudomonas; species Aquipseudomonas chlororaphis_D. Next base: position 19,618 of record NZ_MSCT01000016.1, on the reverse strand, counting down.
TGGCGCGCAAACGCGTCGAAGAACAGAAACGCGAACAGCTGGCCGAGCAACAGCGCGAACGCCAGGCCAGCGACCAGCGTCGCCGCGACGCCGAACAGCAGCGCCTGGCCCTCGAGCAACAGGCGCAACAGCAGGCCCAGCGCGCCGAACAGGCCCGCCTGGCCGCCGAACGCGCCCGGCAACAGGCCGCGGCCGACAGCCGCCAGTACCTGCCCCTGAGCAAGGAGGCCCCGGACTACCCGCAGCGCGCCCTGGACAAGCACATCGAAGGCGACTGCACCGTGGAATACAGCGTCAACCCGCAAGGCCAGGTGGAAAACCCCAAGGTGCTCGACGGCTGCCACCCGCTGTTCATCCGCCCCTCGCTGACGGCGGCCAACACCTTCCGCTACCAGCCGCGCCTCGTCGACGGCCAGGCGGTCAGCGTGCCGGCGGTGCGCAACACCTTCCACTACCGTATCCAATAACCCGCGCCATCCCGGTTGGCTCCGCGTCATCGTTGACGTTTTTCGCGAGCAAGCCTAGCTCCTACAGAGACATACGCGGCTCGCTGTTGTAGGAGCGCAGCTTGCTCGCAATAGCCGCGCCGCGGCGCTCCCCAGGCACCGCGTCATCGTTGACGTTTTTCGCGGGCAAGCCTCGCTCCTACAGAGACATACGCGGCTCGCTGTTGTAGGAGCGCAGCTTGCTCGCGATAGCCGCGCCGCGGCGTTCCCCAGGCACCGCGTCATCGCTGAGTTTTTCGCGGGCAAGCCTCGCTCCTACAGAGACATACGCGGCTCGCTGTTGTAGGAGCGCAGCTTGCTCGCGATAGCCGCACAGCGGCGCTCCCCCAGACAGCGCGTCATCGCTGAGTTTTTCGCGGGCAAGCCTCGCTCCTACAGAGACATACGCGCTCGCTGTTGTAGGAGCGCAGCTTGCTCGCGATAGCCGCGCAGCGGCGATCCCCCAAGCACCGCGTCATCGCTGAGTCTTTCGCAAGCAAGCTCGCTCCTACAGGACTTGCGGGCCTGCCAAGGCAGCAGGCAATCGAGATTGCAGAGTTGTTAACGCACAGGGTCCGCTACGCGACTAGCTCAACGTAGCTCGACTCCCCACCTCCGGTTGCGCCCGACAACCATCCCCAGACGAAGGTCAGTGTGGTGCGTCCTGCCTGATCGACGCCTACCGTGCCGCGAGACCAGCCGGCAAGCAGTTCGCCATCGTTCGTTAAGCACTGATAAAGCAGTTCAATGGTATCGGGGCCTGTCACGCGCCCGACTTGCTGACCCAGGTGGATTCGGCCGCCTTGGTAAGTGCCCGAAATGGCATTGCCCTCGACCTGGTAATGAAACACGGTGCCCGTTCCGGATAGCCCGTGGGTGTTGGCCGCTACGGCAAATCGGCGATTGTTCAAGCGCTCGTTGATGGTCAAAAAAGGGGCTTCCATAAATGCTGTGTCCTTGAATGAGTCGAGATGTTCTGTTTCAGCCGTTGCCGATCCTAAGCCACCTTGTCACTACGGAAAAAGTCCTGCTTTGACTCCTTTGGAGCGGTGAATCCTCGACGATCAGAAACGGGGCGAGCTCGTACCTGTTGGCGCTGCCTTGTGCAGGAGCTTGTTCGCGATAGCCACGCAGTGGCGCTCCCCCAGCTCCGCGTCATCGTTGACGTTTTTCGCGAGCAAGCTCGCTCCTACAGGACCTGCGCATACCTCGCTTTTTGTAGGAGCGCAGCTTGCTCGCGATAGCCGCGCAGCGGCGTTCTTCCAGGCACCGCGCGGGTCTGGCCGCAGATGCCCCCTTCGATGTCCCGCAATGCCCTCGGGGCGTTGTAGCGCCTGGCTTAGTGTTGCTCTGTGCTGATCCCGTCCATCGCCAGAGAGGAACACCATGCCGGCAACCCAGCTTCTGTCCTTCACCCTGTCGGGGCCTCCCTGGCGCCTGGCGGCCTTGCTGCTGCTCGGCGGGCTGCTCGCGGCCTGCGGCGATAAGCCCGCGCCGCCGCCCGCCGCCGCGGTCCAGCGAATGCCCGACGACCCGGCGCTGGCGCGGCTCTACGACAGCAGCTGCAAGCTCTGCCACGCCAACCCGGCGTCCGGCGCGCCGCTGACCGGCGCGGTCCAGGCCTGGCAGCCGCGTATCGCCCAGGGCGCCGACACCCTGCTGGACCACAGCATCAACGGCTACAACGGCATGCCGCCGATGGGCCTGTGCATGCAGTGCTCCGAGGAGCAGTTCCTCGCCCTGATCCGCTTCATGTCCGCACAAGACCTCCCATAATCCGGCACAGGGCCATTGGCATGACCATGCACCTCACACGACGTCAGTTGTTGCAACGGGCCGCGGTGGCCGGGACCTTCAGCGCGCTGGCCAGCAACCCGCTGCTGGCCGAGCTTACGCGGGCGCCGCGGCTGATTCCCTGGCGCAACTGGTCCGGCGCGCAAAGCTGCCTGCCCCTGGCGCGGGTGGCGCCCAAGGACCTGGACGAACTGGTGCAGGTGGTGCGCCAGGCCCCGGGCAAGATCCGTCCGGTGGGTTCGGGGCATTCCTTCAGCGCCCTGGTGCCCACCGACGGCACGCTGCTGTCGCTGAGTTTCTTCAGCGGCCTGCTCAGCCACGATGCCGCCACCTTGCAGGCCGAGTTCGCCGCCGGTACGCCGATGTCGCGCATGGGCGCGCCGCTCAAGGCGGTTGGCCAGGCCCTGCCGAACATGGCCGACATCGATTACCAGACCCTGGCCGGGGCCATCTCCACCTCGACCCACGGCACCGGCGTCGGCTTCAAATCCTATTCGGCCCAGGTCCGCGGCCTGCAACTGGTGACCGCCAGCGGCGAGGTGCTGGAGTGCGACAGCCAGCGCAACGCCGAGGTCTTCAGTGCCGCGCGGGTGTCCCTCGGCGCCCTGGGCGTGGCCACCCGGGTGCGCTTGCAGAATCGCCCGGCCTACCGCCTGCGGGAAAAACAGTGGATCGCCAAGACCGAGGAACTGCTCGAAGAGGTACCGAAAAACACCCGCGAGAACCAGCACTGGGAAATGCTGGTGGTGACCCACTCCGACTACGCGCTGTCGATTGCCCTGAACGAAACCGAGGACCCGGCGACCCCGCCCGTGGACCCGGCCGAGGAGGGTGGCAACGCGTTCGTCAGCCTGATCGAGAACCTCGACAAATACGTCAGCGACTTCCCCGAGACGCGCCGCCTGTTGCTCAACAACCTGCGCCACTTCGCCAGTTTCGACGAGCGGGTGGGCGACTCCTACGAGGTCTACGCCAATGTGCGCAGCGTGCGCTTCAACGAAATGGAGTACTCGGTGCCGGCCGAGCTCGGCCCGGCGTGCCTGCGGGAAATCCTCAAGCTGATCCGCGACAAGGACCTGCGCACCTGGTTTCCCATCGAGTACCGCTACGTGCAGGCCGACGACATTCCCTTGAGCATGTTCGAGGGCCGCGACAGCTGTTCGATCTCGGTGCACCAGCACTACGCCATGGACCACCACAATTTCTTTGCCGCGGTCGAGCCGATTTTCTGGAAGTACGCCGGCCGCCCGCACTGGGGCAAATTGCACAGCCTCAACGCCCGGCAATTGCAGGCGCTGTACCCGCGCTGGCAGGAATTCGCCCGGGTGCGCGCGGCGCTGGACCCCACCGGCAAGTTCCTCAATGCCCACCTCTCGTCCATCCTGGGCCTGGCTTGAAAAGGGAGAAAACCCCATGAATCGACGCAACTTCCTGCTCGGCAGCGCGGGCGTCGGCGTGTTGCTGGCCGGCATCGGCGCCTGGCTGCGGCCCGCCGACCGCGGCGGCCCCTACAGCGATTATTTCCGCGGGCTGAACCGGGAACTCAAGGCCCATGGGCCGATGCGCCCGGTCATACTGATCGACCTCGACCACCTGGACCACAACATCGATGTGGTCATGCAGTCGGTCAAGCGCGGCGGCAAGCAACTGCGGCTGGTGGAGAAGTCCCTGCCGTCGCCGGAGCTGCTGGCGTACATCGCCCGACGCGCCGGCACCCAGCGGTTGATGTCGTTCCACCAGCCGTTCCTCAATCACGACGCGCAGCGCTTTCCCGAGGCCGACATCCTCTTGGGCAAACCGCTGCCGGTGCGTTCCGCAGAGCTGTTCTACCAGGGCCATAAAGGCCCGTTCGACCCGGCGAGGCAGTTGCAGTGGCTGATCGATACCCCCGAGCGTTTGCAGCATTACCTGGCCCTGGCCCGGGGGCTGGGCACCCGGCTGCGGATCAATATCGAGCTGGACGTGGGCCTGCATCGCGGCGGGGTGAAGGACCGCCTCGAACTGGGGCCGCTGCTGACGTTGATCGCCGCCAACCCCCAGCACCTGGAGTTCGCCGGTTTCATGGGCTACGACCCCTTTGTCGGCATGGGCGTGCCGGGCATTCTCGGTTCGCCCGAGGCGCTGTTCGCCCAGGTCATGCAGCGCTACCAGAGCGCCGTGGATTTCACCCGGCAGCATCACCCGGCGCTCTGGCACCCGGGGCTGACCCTCAACACCGCCGGCAGCCCCAGCTACCGCATGCACGAGCAGGAAACCTTGAGCAGCGAAGTGTCGGTGGGCACAGCGATGCTCAAGCCGACCCATTACGACCTGCCGTCCCTCAGCGAGCATGTGCCGGCGGCGTACATCGCCACGCCGGTGCTGAAAAGCACCGGGCCGGTGCGTATCCCGGCGCTGGACGACAAGTCCCGGCTGTTCTCCTGGTGGGACCCGAACCAACGCGAGACGTTTTTCATCTACGGCGGCAACTGGCTGGCCGAGTTCGAATCGCCCTCGGGGCTGCAAAGCAATGGCCTGTTCGGCCGCAGTTCCAACCAGGAGATGGTCAACGGCTCGCCGGCGGTGGGCCTGGCACTGGATGACCAGGTGTTCCTGCGGCCGATGCAGAGCGAGGCGGTGCTCCTGCAATTCGGCGATTTGCTGGCGGTGCGCGGCGGGCGGATCGTCGAGTACTGGCCGGTCTATGGCTAGGCCTTGAGGGCCCTATCGCGAGCAAGCTCGCTCCTACAGGGGGGATGCGGTTCCTTGTAGGAGCGAGCGTGCTCGCGATGGCGTCGGGCCTGCCTGTCACCCCTTCACAAGCTGAACGGAATCGTCAGCTTGGCCCACAGCATCTCGCCCTCGGGGCGGTTTTCCACGTCGAACTCCTTGGCCCAGCGGATCTCCGCGCTGGCGTACTTGAGGAAGGTCAGGTGCAGCGCCGGGCCGATGGCGAACACCTGGCCGCGCACGCCGTCGTCCACGTCCTGGCCGAGAAACTGCACGGTGCGGCCGTACTGTTTGTCGTCGGTGGTCTGCTTCAGGTAGTAGCCGTTGAGCCCCAGGCTGAGGTTGTCGGTCACCTTGTAGCTGGCGGAGTAGTCGAAGTGGAAAATCTGCCCGGACTTGTAGTCGGTGGCGTGGTTTTCCTCGTTGAAGCTGTAGGTGGTCTTCAGCGACAGCTCGGTCTTCGGGTTGGGCATCCAGGTCACCGACACCAGCGGCTTGTAGGTGTAGAAGTTGTTGCTGGTGTTGGCCAGGCGCGTGGCGTCGTACTTGCCGGTGGGAATGGTGATTTCCACGGCGGCGCCCAGGGTCAGGTTCTGGCCCAGGTCCCAGAGGATGATCGGTGCGACGGTGGTGTCGCCCATGCTTTCGCGCTGGTCCTTGAGGCCGAAGGCGCCCACTTGCTGGCGCAGATAGGGCTGCGCCACGTAGCCGCCCAGGCGGCCGCCGAACACCCGCAGCGGGCTCAGGTAGTCCAGGCGCGGGATGATCGCGTCCGAGACGATCCGCACGTCCGGCACCCGGCCGCCCAGGGAACTGATGTTCAGCTTCCGCGCCTCGTAGTGGTTGTAATACAGGTTGAAGGCGAACATGTGGTCCGGCAGGCCGTTGACGTCCAGCGGCAGGATGTAGAAACCGTCGGTGCCGGGGCCGATATTGTCGACCCCGGATTCGGTGGCCGGGGCCAGGGCGGGCAGGGCGGCGATGCAGGCCAGGCTGGCGGCGAGGCGCCGGGGGGTACGCATGCGGGTCGAGTTCATGTTCGGGCTCATTATTATTGTTGTCGGTGGACGCATAGCCGGCCGGTTTCGGCCGCCCCATAGGAATAAGCGTTCGCCTCCCGGCCAGGCAGGGTATTGGCGGCCACTGAGGGGGACTTTCGCGGCCAGCTTGCAATGCCTTGTTACATCCTCCCATTTCGCAACCCGAAAAACGCTATGCTCAGCCAGTGCTCGCCTGGCCCCGAATCGGTGGCCGCTGGGGGGCGCCTGACCAGAATAAGAATTGCAGCCGAACCGGCTCGGGACCTGATGCCCATGCAGATGAAAGCCGTTGATCCGCAGTACCAGCTGGCCCTGGTTTCACCTTTCCTGTTGCAGACCCTGGGCGAAGTCGCCGGCAGCCACGGCGTCGACCCGCACACCCTGTGCCGCGGCCTGGGCTTCACCCTCGAAGACCTGCAGGACCCGGCGCAGCGCATCTCCTACCGCCAGGCCGTGGCGATGATCCAGCGCGCGCTCAAGGCCTTGCCGCAGCAGGGCCTGGGCCTGTGGGTCGGGCACCAGAACGTGCTCGGCACCCTGGGCCTGCTGGGGCATGTGTTGTCGCTGTGCAAGACCCTGCGCGACGCCTTCGACATCGGCATCCGCCATCAGCACACCTCGGGCGGCATCGTCACCTGCACGGTCAGCCAGCAGGGCGACGAATTTTTCGTCGAGGCCGAATGCCGGCTGCCCTACAGCGACGTGCAGATCTTTGCCGTCGAAGAGTTTTTCGCCAGCCTGCCGGTCTACGGCCGGGCCCTGGTCGGCGCGGATTTCAAGCCGCTGCGGGTCGAGTTCATGCACGCCGCGCCCGCCTACCGGGACGAGTACCACCGTCTGCTGGGCCCTGACGTGCACTTCGGTTGCCTGCACAACCGCATGGCCATCGCCGGCGAATGGCTGGACACGCGCCTGCCCAATCACCACGCCGTGGCCCTGCGCCAGGCGCTCAAGCTGCTGGAGCTGGAAAGCGCCCAGGTGCACCGCAAGATGGACCTGATCGAGACCGTGGAGCGGGCCATTGCCCGCGACCTGACCCAGGGCAGCCACCTCGACCAGGTCGCCCATGACCTGAACATGAGCGGGCGCACCCTGCGCCGGCGCTTGAGCGAACACGACCTGACCTTCGAGACCCTGCTGGAACAGGTGCGTCGGGCGCGGACCCTGAGCCTTCTGGCCAACCCGCAGTTGTCCATCGAGCGCATCACCGAGGCGGTCGGCTACAGCGACGTGCGCAGCTTTCGCCGGGCGTTCAAGCGCTGGACCGGCCTGAGCCCCAGCGCCTACCGGGAAGAGGGCGGCCGGCTTTAGGGCGGGGCGGCGATTTACCGCGCGGCCCCGTGCGTATCTAAACCCCCACAAATTGTGGTGCGCCGGGTAAACTTCGGGCTTTCTTCAAGGAGTCGTCATGAGTTACTACCAGCCGGGCATTCTTGCCACCCCTGTTCCGACCCAGGCTCGCCACCTGTTTTTCGCCCTCGAATCCGTCGAGGCGCTGCCGGCGGCGATCGACCGTTTGCAGGCGCTGGTGGACGGGAAAGCGGCGGTAGTGGGCTTTGGCGCCTCGCTGGTCAAGGCGCTGGGCGCCCGGGTGCAGGGCCTCAAGGCATTTCCGGCCTTGACCGGCGTCGGCGTCGACAACCCATCGACCCAGCACGCGCTATGGGTCTGGCTGCATGGCGAGGATCGCGGCGAGCTGCTGCACCGCAGCGATGCCCTGGAGGCCGCGCTGGCCCCGGCGCTGCGTCGGGTGCAAATGAACGAAACCTTCCGCCACAAGACCGGCCACGACCTCACCGGCTACGAAGACGGCACCGAGAACCCCCACGATGAAGACGCCGTCGCCGCGGCCCTGGCCGAGGGCGACGAGGGCCTGCGCGGCGGCAGCTTCGCCGCGATCCAGCAGTGGCAGCACGACTTCAAGGGCTTTGCCGCGATGCACCAGGAGGAGCGCGACAACATCATCGGCCGGCGCCTGAGCGACAACGAAGAGCTGGACGACGCGCCGGACTCGGCCCACGTCAAGCGCACCGCCCAGGAAAGCTTCACGCCCGAGGCCTTCATGGTGCGCCGCTCGATGCCATGGATCGAAGGCGACAAGGGTGGCCTGATGTTCCTCGCCTTCGGTCACAGCCTGCAGGCCTTCGAAGTCCAGCTGCGGCGCATGAGCGGCCTGGAAGACGGCATCGTCGACGGCCTGTACCGCATGAGCCGGCCGCTGACCGGCGGCTACTATTGGTGCCCGCCGCTGCGCGACGGCCGCCTCGACCTGCGGGCCCTGCACGCCAGCGCCTGACGTTCGGCGGCGTGGCCATCGCAAGCAAGCTCGCTCCTACAGGGTGCGTATGCGGTCTGCTTTGTGTAGGAGCGCAGCTTGCTCGCGATGAACGATGATGCGGTATGCCAGACGTTCTGCGGCGTGGCCATCGCGGGCAAGCCTCGCTCCTACAGGAGGCATACGCGATCTGCCTGTTGTAGGCGCGCAGCTCGCGATGAACGATGACGGGCTCCGGCCTGCGTGCTTCTAACCTTATGCGCAAACAGTATTTCTCAAGGCCGGCAGCCGCTCTCTAAGATCACGTCATAACTCGTTATGACAAGTGATCTCATGACCGATACCGCCAAACCCCTGTTGTCCCTGGCCAGCGTGCCGTTGCACACCCAACTGCGCGATCTGCTGCGCGCGCGGATTCTCGACGGCGAATACCCCCAGGACAGCCAGATGCCTTCGGAGAGCGAGCTGGGCGCGCTGTTCAAGGTCAGCCGCATCACCGTGCGCCAGGCCCTGGGCGACCTGCAGAAGGAAGGGCTGATCTTCAAGATCCACGGCAAAGGCACCTTTGTCGCCAAGCCCAAGACCTTCCAGAACGTCAGCACCCTGCAAGGCCTCGCCGAATCCATGACCGGCCGCGGCTACGAGGTGATCAACCGCCTGCGCAGCTTCAAGTTCATCAAGGCCGACAAACTGGTGGCCGAGCGCCTCGCGGTCGAGGAGGGCGCGACCGTGGCGCAGATCAAGCGCGTGCGCCTGATCAACCGCGAACCGGTGTCCCTGGAAATCACCTACCTGCCCCAGGCCCTGGGCGAGCGCCTGGAGAAGGCCGACCTGGTGACCCGCGACATCTTCCTGATCCTGGAAAACGACTGCGGCCTGGCGCTTGGCCACGCTGACCTGGCCATCGACGCGGTGCTGGCCGACAGCGAGCTGACCCAGGCGCTGAACGTCGAGGCCGGCGCGCCGATCATGCGTATCGAGCGCCTGACCCACACCGCCGACGGCCAGCCAGTGGACTTCGAGCATCTTTACTACCGCGGCGATGCCTTCCAGTACCGCCTGCGGATCGACCGGCAGAAAGGGGCGCGGCCATGACCAGCAGAAACACCCTGGAACAGGAATACGACCTCGTGGTGATCGGCGGCGGCACCGCCGGGCCCATGGCGGCGATCAAGGCCAAGGAACGCAACCGCGAGCTGCGGGTGCTGCTGGTGGACAAGGCCAATGTCAAGCGCAGCGGCGCCATCAGCATGGGCATGGACGGCCTGAACAACGCCATCGTCCCCGGGCATTCCACACCTGAGCAGTACACCAAGGAAATCACCATCGCCAACGACGGCATCGTCAACCAGGCGGCGGTCTATGCCTATGCCCGCCACAGCTTCGAGACGATCGAGCAACTGGACCGCTGGGGGGTGAAGTTCGAGAAGGACGAAACCGGCGACTACGCGGTGAAGAAGGTCCACCACATGGGCGCCTATGTGCTGCCGATGCCCGAGGGCCACGACATCAAGAAGGTGCTGTACCGCCAGTTGAAGCGGGCGCGGGTCAGCATCAGCAACCGCCTGGTGTGCACCCGGCTGCTGACGGACCCGGAGGGCGCGGTCAACGGGGTGATGGGGTTCGATTGCCGCACGGCCGACTTCCACGTGATCAAGGCCAAGGCGGTGATCCTCGCGTGCGGCGCCGCCGGGCGCCTGGGCCTGCCGGCCTCCGGCTACCTGATGGGCACCTACGAAAACCCGACCAATGCCGGCGACGGTTATTCGATGGCCTATCACGCAGGGGCTGAACTGGCGAACCTGGAATGCTTCCAGATCAACCCGCTGATCAAGGATTACAACGGCCCGGCCTGCGCTTACGTCACCGGGCCCCTGGGCGGCTACACCGCCAACAACAAGGGCGAGCGCTTCATCGAGTGCGACTACTGGAGCGGGCAGATGATGTGGGAGTTCCACCAGGAGCTGGAAAGCGGCAACGGCCCGGTGTTCCTCAAGCTCGATCACCTGGCCGAGGAAACCATCCAGAACATCGAAGAGATCCTGCACAGCAACGAGCGCCCCAGCCGCGGCCAGTTCCACGCCAACCGCGGCACCGACTACCGCAGCCAGATGGTCGAGATGCACATCTCGGAAATCGGCTTCTGCAGCGGCCATTCGGCGTCCGGGGTGTGGGTCAACGAACGCGCCGAGACCTCGGTCAAGGGCCTGTACTCGGCCGGCGACATGGCCGCGGTGCCGCACAACTACATGCTCGGCGCCTTCACCTATGGCTGGTTCGCCGGCAGCAACGCCGCCGATTTCGTTGCCGGGCGCGCGTTCTCGGCCCTGGACGCCGGGCAGATCGAGCGCGAGAAACAACGGGTCTACGCGCCGCTGGAGCGCGAACATGGCCTGCCGCCGGCCCAGGTCGAGTACAAGCTGCGGCGTTTCGTCAACGACTACCTGCAACCGCCGAAGGTGACGAAGAAGATGCAGATCGGCCTGCAACGCTTCGACGCCATCCGGCACGACCTGGACCAGATCAAGGCGCACAACGCCCACGAACTGATGCGCGCCATGGAAGTCAGCATGATCCGCGACTGCGCCGAGATGGCCGCCCGCGCCTCGCTGTTCCGCGCCGAAAGCCGCTGGGGCCTGTACCACCACCGGGTCGACCACCCGCTGCGCAACGACCGCGACTGGTTCTGCCATTGCCACCTGAAGAAGGGCGAAGACGGGCGCATGAGCAGCTTCAAGAAGCCGGTGGAGCCATACATCATCCCGCTGGACGCCGAGGAAATGCAGGCCTACGACCGGCTGCGGGTGGGCGCCGACGCGGCCTGAAACACCGTGACTATTTGAGAGAGCCCCAGGCTCCAGGGAACCCGTGAAATGGCCTATCAGCCCCAGGAAATCTTCTTCCGCTCCAACGCGCCGGTCACGGTCGACGAGGACAAGTGCATCGCCCACAAAGGCTGCACCGTGTGCGTCGACGTCTGCCCCATGGACCTCTTGGCGATCAACCCGGCGACCCAGAAGGCCTACATGGCGTTCGACGAATGCTGGTACTGCATGCCTTGCGAAAAGGACTGCCCGACCGGCGCGGTTAAGGTCGAGATTCCTTACCTGTTGCGTTGAGCGCCAGCGCACTAAAACGCTATCCGGCGACACCGGACGCCTGCTTTGCCTACCCCTCGTTTCCCACCGCGCCCTGATCGCGGCGGAGACGAATACCTATTAACGATTCGAGGGGAAAAAACCATGTTGTTGCGTGCAGCCCTGGCCGGTCTGGTACTGGCTTCCTTGACCTTGTCGGCTTCGGCCGAAACCATCCGGGTGGCCATCGGCACCCAGGACACCACCATCAATTGCGCGGCCGGCGGCCTGCTGATCCGCGAGCTGGGATTGCTGGAAAAATACCTGCCCCATGACGGCCGCTACAAGGACGCCACCTATGAGGTGCAGTGGCGAAACTTCACCAGCGGCGCGCCGCTGACCAACGAGATGGTCGCCGGCAAGCTCGACTTCGGCGCCATGGCCGATTTCCCCGGTACCTTCAACGGCGTGGCCTTCGAGGCCGCAGGCAAGCACAGCCTGTTTATCAGCGTGCTGTCGGGCAGCATCAAGGGCAGCGGCAACGGCATCGTGGTGCCGAGCGCCTCCAGCGTGCAGTCGCTGGCCGAGCTCAAGGGCAAGACCATCTCGGTGCCGTTCGCCTCCACCGCCCACGGCATGTTGCTGCGCGCGGTGGCGGCCCAGGGCTGGGACCCGCTCAAGGACGTCAATATCATCGCCCAGCCGCCGGAGGTCGCCGGCTCGGCGTTGCAGGCCGGGAAGATCGACGCCCACGCCGACTTCGTGCCGTTCGCCGAGCTGTTCCCCAGCCGCGGTTTCGCGCGCAAGATTTTCGACGGTTCCCAGGCCGGCGCGCCGACCTTCCACGGCGCGCTGGTGGATGCGGACTACGCGAAAAAATACCCGGAAATCGTCGTCGCCTACCTACGCGCCAGCCTTGAGGCCAACCGCCTGCTGGCCGCCGAGCCGGAGCAATACAGCGAGCTGATCGCCAAGGTCACCGGGGTCGATGCCGAGGTCAATTACCTGTTCCATGGCCCACTGGGCGTGCAGACCCGCGACCTGACCTGGAAGCCCGAATACCGTCAGGCCGTGGGCACCGCCATCGAAACCCTCAAGCTGCTGAAGAAGGCCGACCGCGGCCTGGACCTCAAGACCTTTATCGACGACCAGTACATCCGCGCCGCGTTCAAGGCCTCGAACCTGGACTACGACGCACAGCTGGCCGACTACGCCCAGACCCCGCTCCAGGTCAAGGACGCGGCCAGCGGCCAGCCGATCGACGACTTCAGCCGGGTGGCGCAGATCTGGGTTCGCGGCGAGCCGACGGTGCGCAGCTACGCCTCGGCGCAAGGGGCTTTCGCCGCGCTCGAGCGCCTCAAGCAGGAGGGCAAGAACATCCGTGCCGTCTACGCCCAGGCCAGCGACAGCGGGATCAAGCTGCTGGCCGAGCAGGCCTGGTTCGCCAGCGACGCCAAGGGGCGCCTCAGCGCGTTCCTGCTCAAGGGCCAGGCCCAGCAATACGCCACGGCCCAGGGCGGCCAGGTCTTCGACTTCGCCGCCGCCACAGCCCCGGCCGTCGCCAGCCGCTGATGCATGCCGCGGCATGCCAGATGTTCCGCGGCGCGGCCATCGCGGGCAAGCCTCGCTCCTACAGGAGGCGTGCACGACCTGCTCTTGTGTAGGAGCGCAGCTTGCTCGCGATGAACGATAACGCGTTAGGCCAGACACTCCGCGGTGCGGCCATCGCGAGCAAGCTCGCTCCTACAGGAGGGCGATGAACGATGACGCGGCAACGCTATTTACAGGTGCAAACCCATGTCTGAACCCTTGTTTCGCTGGACGGCGCGCGGCGCCTCCTTGTTGTTCTGCCTGCTGTTCTGGCAACTCGCCGCCAGCCAGCACTGGAACCTCGGCCTGGTGACGTTCGCCAACGTGCCGACACCGCTGTCGGTGCTCGAGGCGGCGCTGGGCCTGGGCGACTCGGGCAAGCTCGCGCGGCACCTGGGCAGCAGCCTGGGCCGGGTGTTCGCCGGTTACCTGGCGGCGGCGCTGGTCGGCGTGGCGCTGGGCATCGCCGTGGGCCGCTCGCGCTGGGCCGAGGACCTGTTGCTGCCGCCCCTGGAAGTGCTGCGGCCGATCCCGGCGGTGGCCTGGATTCCCCTGGCGATCCTGATGTTTCCCTCCTCGGAGCTGTCGATGGTCTTCATCACCTTCACCGGTGCGCTGTTCCCGATCCTGCTCAACACCGTGCACGGCGTCGAAGGCGTCGACCGGCGCCTGCTGGCCTCGGCGAAAAGCCTCGGGGCAGGGCGCCGGGCACTGCTTCTGGAAGTGATCCTGCCGGGCGCCGCGCCCAGCATCATCACCGGCCTGGCCATCGGCATGGGCACCTCGTGGTTCTGCCTGGTGACCGCGGAAATGATCTCCGGCCAGTACGGCATCGGCTACTACACCTGGGAGTCCTACACCCTCCAGAACTACCCGGACATTGTGGTCGGCATGCTGCTGATCGGTGTGCTGGGCATGGGCAGCAGCCTGTTGATCAAACGCCTGGGCGCGGTGTTCACGCCCTGGCATCGAGTACGAGGGCATGCCTGATGAGCGCTGTGCCAGTCGCCGCTGGGCGCATCGATATCCAGCAGGTTTCCATTGCCCTGGGCCAGGGCGCGCAAGCCTTCGAGGCGGTGCAGGGCCTGGACTGCCGCATCGAACCCGGCGAGTTCGTGTGCATTCTCGGGCCTTCCGGCTGCGGCAAGTCGACCTTGCTCGGCGCCCTGGCCGGGCACCTGCAACCGCGCCATGGACGGCTGCTGGTGGACGGCCAGCCGGTACAGGGCCCGTCGCCGCAACGGGGCATGGTGTTCCAGCAGCACACGCTGTTTCCCTGGCGCACGGTGCGCGACAACGTTGCCTTCGGCCTGAAGATGCACGGCCGGCCCAAGGCCGAGCGCCAGGTGGCGGCCGACGAGATGCTGGCCCTGGTCGGCCTTGAAGGGTTCGCCGGGCGCTGGCCGGACCAGCTGTCCGGCGGCATGCAACAGCGGGTGGAGATCGCCCGGGTGCTGATCAACCGCCCGCAACTGCTGCTGATGGACGAGCCTTTCGGCGCCCTCGACGCCCTGACCCGCTTGAAGATGCAAGAGCTGCTGTTGCAGATCTGGACGCGCATCCGCACCACCGTGGTGTTCGTCACCCACGACATCGACGAGGCGCTGTTCCTCGCCGATCGCCTGCTGGTGATGAGCCCGCGCCCCGGACGGATCATCGAGGACCTGCGCCTGGACTTTGCCCGGCCGCGCACCAGCGAACTGGTGACCCGCCACGAATTCACCCGCCTGAAGCGTCACTGCCTCGAACTCCTGCGGCACGAGGAAGGCCGGCAATTGCCGCGCCTGGACCCCCTCGGGCTGCCCCTTGAACATGCCCGAGCGCGATTTGCCATATGAGCGACTTTTTCCGCGATACCGACCATGACGACATCCGCGCCCTGCACGGGCGCCTGACCGATAGCGACCCGGGCGTGCGGCGCATCGCCCTGATCGAGCTGGCCGACCTCGAGGAGCCCGAAGGCCTGGTGTGGCTGGTGGACCGGCTGCGCCAGGACCCGGCCGTGGAGGTGCGCGCCGAAGCCGCGCGCCTGCTCGAAGCCTGGGAGGACGAGCCAGTGGTGGCGGCGCTGTGCGAGGCCCTGACCGATTCGGACGCCAGCGTGCAGGAAGCCGCCGCGCAAAGCCTGAGCCTGCTGAAAAGCAGCGCGGCGGGCCGGGTGATCCTGCCCTGGACCGGGCATGCCGAGCCCCGGGTGCGGGTCGCGGCCTTCCGTGCCTTGCGCGAGCTGCGCCATGCCGAGGCTGCCGAGGCCGCGACCCGGGCCCTGGACGATCCGGAGGCCGGGGTGCGCCGCGAAGCGGTGGCCGTGCTCGGCTGGCTCAAGCAGTTGCAAGCCGTGCCGGCCCTGGCGCGCCTGGCCAGCAGCGATCCCGATACCGACGTGCGCCGCGCCGCCACCGGCGCCCTGGGGTTGGCCAGCGACGCCCAGGTGTTGCCGGCCCTGGCCCAGGCGTTGCTGGATTCGGCCTGGCAGGTGCGCGAAGAGGCGGCGACCACCCTGGGCAAGGTCGGCCAGCCCGAGGCCGGCCCGGCGCTGATCGCTGCCTTGCAAGACGATTACTGGCAGGTGCGCCTGCGCGCCGCCCGCAGCCTCGGGCGTTTGCGCCATGCCCCGGCGCTGGCGGCGCTGATCGACACCCTGGGCCATCGCATCAGCAATCTGCGCAAGGAGGCCGCCCTGGCCCTCGGCGAGCTGGGCGATGCCCGCGCCCGCGAGGCCTTGCTCGCCGCCGAACACGACGGCGATCCGGAAGTGCGCAAGGCGGTACGCATCGCCCTGGGGCAGTTGTCATGAATGGCGTGCCGCAGGCGATCGGCAATTCCAGGCAGCGCGGGCAGTTGCAACTGACCTGGGGCGACGGGCGCGAGCAGCGCCTGGAACATGTGGAACTGCGCCGCCAGTGCCCCTGCGCGCAATGCCGGGCGTTGCGTTTGCAAGGGCTGCGGCCGAGGGTCGACGCGCGCCTGCGGCTGCTGCATATCCACCCCCAGGGTTACGGCCTGCAACTGGTGTTCAGCGACGGCCACGACCGTGGCATCTATCCCTGGGCCTACCTTGCGCAAATGGCCTGAACCGAGGAGCGCAGCGTGCTCGCGATAAACGATGACGCGGTGTGCCAGACGTTCGGCGGCGCGGCCATCGCGAGCAAGCTCGCTCCTACAGGGACGTACGCGGTCTGCTTGTTGTAGGAGCGCAGCTTGCTCGCGATGAACGATGACGCAGTGTGCCGGGCGTTCGGCGGTGCGGCCATCGCGAGCAAGCTCGCTCCTACAGGGGCGTACGCGGTCTGCTTTGTGTAGGAGCGAGCTTGCTCGCGATGAAGGATGACGCGGTTGAAAGCTGTCCGCCGCAGGCTGGGCTGACTGGCGGCTATTGTCAGAAAAATCCGAGAGGAGTACAAATGTACTCCATGACAACCTTATCTCCCCGCCGCAGTGCCATCCTGACCTTTATCCGCGACCGCATCGCCGAACACGGCCAGCCCCCGAGCCTCGCTGAAATCAGCGAGGCCTTCGGTTTCGCCTCGCGCAGCGTGGCGCGCAAGCATGTGGTGGCCCTCACCGAAGCCGGCTTCATCGAGGTCAACCCCCATCAGGCCCGGGGCATCCGCCTGCTCAACCAGCCGCCGCGCCCCGAGTTGCTCGACATCCCGGTGCTCGGCCGGGTCGCCGCCGGCCGGCCGATCGGCGCCGATGCCGAGGTGCACGACCGCTTGCTGCTCGACCCGGCGCTGTTCTCCCGCGCGCCCGATTACCTGTTGCGGGTCCAGGGCGACTCGATGATCGAGGACGGCATCCTCGACGGCGACCTGGTGGCGGTGCGCCGCGACAGCGAGGTGCGCAACGGCCAGATCGTGGTGGCGCGGCTCGACGGCGAAGTCACCATCAAGCGTTTCGAGCGCCTGGCCGACGGCGTGCGCCTGCTGCCGCGCAACCCGGCCTATGGGCCGATCCTGGTCGGCGAAGACCGGGACCTGGCCATCGAAGGGGTGTTCTGCGGCCTGGTGAGGCAAGGCTGATGGGCGCCGTCGTTGCCCTGGAGACGCTGTTCAATGCCGGCCGGGTGTGGAAGGGCCGGCCGACGGCGCCCGCCGCCAGCCCGCAACCCACCGGCCACGCCCTGCTGGACGCGGCCTTGCCCAGCGGCGGCTGGCCGGAGGCGGCGCTGACGGAAATCCTCGCCGCCGCCCCGGGCGTCGGCGAGCTGCAATTGCTGTGGCCGACCCTGGCCCGGCTGTCCGCTGCCGGCGAGCGCATCGTGCTGGTGGCGCCGCCCCATGTGCCGTACCCCCAGGCCTGGCAGAACGCCGGGGTCGACCTGCGCCAGCTGTCGGTGATCCAGGCCGCCGAGCGCGATGCCCTGTGGGCGGCCGAACAGTGCCTGCGCTCGGGCAGTTGCGGCGCCGTGCTGTGTTGGCCGCAGCAGGCCGACGACCGCGCCTTGCGGCGTTTGCAGGTGGCGGCCGAAACCGGCCAGACCCTGGGCTTTGCCTACCGCTCCCTCAAGGAGGCCATCAACCCCTCGCCGGCGGCCCTGCGTCTTGCCGTGGAGACGCGGCCGGCGCGGCTGCGGGTGCTCAAGTGCCGCGGCGGCCTGGCCCATGCGGCGCCGATTGCCTTCGCCCCGGGGCACTGAGGTTGCCATGCGCTGGGTGTGCATCCTGTTCCCGCAATTGGCGTTGGACGCGGCGCTGCGTCAGCGCTCCGAGCCTGAGGCCGCGCTGGCCCTGGTGAGCGGCACGCCGCAGCGCCGGGCGATCCAGGCGGTGAATGCCGCGGCCCGCGAGCTGGGCCTGCGCCCCGGGCAGTCGCTGACCGCGGCCCAGGCCCTGAGCAAGGCCTTTGCCTGCGCCGAATACGACGCCGAGGACATCGCCCGCTGGCAGCAGTTTCTCGCGGCCTGGGCCTACCGTTTCAGTTCCCAGGTCAGCGTGTTTTACCCGCGCACCCTGGTGTTAGAGATCGAATCGAGCCTGGGCCTGTTCGGCCCCTGGCCGCAGTTGGAGGCACGGCTGCGCCAGGAGCTGAATGCGCTGGGCTTTCGCCATCGCATCGTCGCCGCGCCGAACCCGGCGGCGGCCCGGGTGCTGGCCAATGCCTACGACGGGCTGGCGGTGATGGACCAGGAACAGCTGCATCAGGCCCTGGGGCGCCTGCCCGTCGAGCGCCTGGGCCTGGAACCGGGCGCGGCCACCGCCTTGTCGCGCATGGGCTTGCGCACCTTCGCCCAGGTCCGCGCGCTGCCGCGGGAAACCCTGGCCCGGCGTTTCGCCGCGGGCCTGCTCAAACACCTGGATACCTTGCTGGGCGAGCGCTCCCTGGCGCTGGCGTTCTATCAGCCGCCGGACCGTTTCGACCTGCGCATCGAATTGAATTTCGATGTGTTGTCCCATCAGGCCCTGCTGTTTCCCCTGCGCCGCCTGAGCGGCGACCTGGCGGCGTTTCTCTGCGGGCGGGACAGCGGCGTGCAGCGCTTCGACCTGCACCTGGAACACGCCGAACGGCCCGACACCCTGGTCAAGGTCGGCTTGCTCAGCGCCGAGCGCGAGCCGGCCATGCTGTTCGAGCTGGCGCGCGGGCGCCTGGAGCAGGTCCAGGTGCCGGCGCCGGTGCGCAGCGTGCGCCTGGTGGCCGACGATCTGCCGCGCTTTGTACCGCAGCACCGCGAGTTGTTCGACGAGCGCCCGCAGCAGTCCCTGCCTTGGGAGCAGTTGCGCGAACGCCTGCGCGCCCGCCTGGGGGACGAGGCGGTGCACGGCATGCGCTTTCACGCCGACCATCGCCCCGAGTGCAGCTGGCAGCCGCTCGGCGACAGCCAGGCCGCTGCGTGGTTGCCCGGGCCGCGGCGCCCGGGCTGGCTGTTGCGCGAACCGCAGGCGTTGGCGCAGGGCGCGGCGCGCATCCTCAGGGGCCCGGAGCGCATCGAGTCCGGCTGGTGGGACGGCGGCGACGTGCGCCGCGACTACTACCTGGTCGAAACCCGCGGCGGCCAGCAGGGCTGGGCCTATCGAACGGTGGGGGAGGCGGGGCCGCTGCTGTTGCAGGGCTGGTTCGCATGAGCGGCTACGCCGAGCTGCACTGCCTGTCGAATTTCAGTTTCCAGCGCGGGGCCTCCAGTGCCCGCGAGCTGTTCGAGCGCGCGGCGGCCCAGGGCTACGAGGCCCTGGCGATCACCGACGAGTGCAGCCTGGCCGGGATCGTCCGCGCCTGGCAGGCGGCGAAGGAGAGCGGTCTGGCGCTGATCGTCGGCAGCGAAATGCGCCTCGACGACGGTCTCCGATTGGTGCTGCTGGTGGAGAACCTGGAGGGTTACCAGAACCTGTGCCGGCTGATCACCCAGGCCCGGCGCCGGGCGCCGAAGGGCCAGTACCGGGTGCTGCGCGAAGACTTCGCGCAGCCTGTGCCGGGGCTGCTGGCGCTGTGGCGGGCGGACGGGCAGCCAGACGCGGGGGAACAGGACACCGGGCGCTGGCTGCGACAGGTGTTCGCCGACCGGTTGTGGCTGGCCGTGGAGCTGCACTGCGGCCAGGACGACGACCGCCGTCTGGCCGGTTTGCTGGCCCTGGCGCGGGAGGTGGGTATTGCCGCGGTGGCTTGCGGCGATGTGCACATGCATGTGCGTGGGCGCCGGGCCTTGCAGGACCC
>NZ_MSCT01000015.1 GCF_001921865.1 Pseudomonas chlororaphis | reverse complement strand
CCTGGACGCGGTCGGGCTGCTCAAGGTGGATGTGCTGGCGCTGGGCATGCTCAGCGCGATCCGCCGCTGTTTCGACCTGGTGCGCGGTTATCGGGGCCAGTCGTGGACCCTGGCGAGCATTCCGCCCGACGACCGGGATACCTACGAGATGATCGGCCGCGCCGACACCATCGGTGTGTTCCAGATCGAGTCACGGGCGCAGATGTCGATGCTGCCCCGGCTCAAGCCGAAGAATTTCTACGACCTGGTGATCGAGGTGGCCATCGTCCGGCCGGGGCCGATCCAGGGCGGCATGGTGCATCCCTACCTGCGTCGGCGAGACAAAAAGGAGGAGGTGACCTATCCCTCCAAGGAACTGGAGGTGGTCCTGAAGCGCACCCTGGGCGTGCCGCTGTTCCAGGAGCAGGTGATGCAGATCGCCATTGTTGCCGCCGACTACACCCCCGGCGAGGCCGACCAGTTGCGCCGTTCCATGGCCGCCTGGAAACGCCATGGCGGCCTGGAGCCCCATCGCCTGCGGCTGCGCGACGGCATGCGCGCCAATGGCTACAGCGACGCGTTCGCCGCGCAGATCTTCGAGCAGATCAAGGGTTTCGGCAGTTACGGTTTTCCCGAATCCCACGCCGCCAGTTTCGCCTTGCTGACCTACGCCAGTTGCTGGCTCAAGTGCCACGAGCCGGCGGCTTTCGCTTGCGCGTTGATCAATAGCTGGCCCATGGGCTTCTACAGCCCCGACCAGATTCTCCAGGACGCGCGCCGGCATCGCCTGGAGATCCGTGCGGTGGATGTGCGCGCCAGCCTCTGGGATTGCAGCCTGGAGCCGCGGGCCGGCGCGCAGCCGGCGCTGCGCCTGGGGTTGCGGATGATCAAGGGTTTTCGCGAGGAGGATGCGCAGCGTATCGAGGCGGCGCGTGGGGATGGCCCGTTCGTCGATATCGCCGACCTGGGGCAGCGCGCGGGCCTCGACAGCCGCGCCCAGGAACTGCTGGCCGACGCCGGCGCCCTGCGCGGGCTGGCTGGCGATCGGCACCGGGCGCGCTGGGAGGTGGCGGGGGTGCAGCGACAGCTCGGCCTGTTCGCCGGCCTGCCGCGCCAGGAAGAAGCGCCGGTGGCCTTGCCGAAACCGACGGTCGGCGAAGATTTGCAGGCCGATTACCTGAGCGTCGGCACCACCCTGGGGCCCCATCCGCTGGCTTTGCTGCGCGGCGAGCTCAGGGCCCGGCGCTGCCGCAGTTCCCGCGAGCTGCTGGAGGTCGAGCACGGGCGGCCGGTGAGCATCGCCGGGCTGGTCACCGGCCGCCAGCGCCCGGGCACGGCCAGCGGCGTGACCTTCGTCACCCTGGAAGACGAGTTCGGCAACGTCAACGTGGTGGTCTGGCGCGACCTCGCCGAGCGCCAGCGCCGGGTGCTGGTGGGCGCGCAACTGCTCAAGGTCGACGGCACCCTGGAGACCGAAGGCGAAGTGCGCCATGTCATCGCCGGCCGCCTGAGCGACCTCGGCGACCTGCTGGACGGCATCACCGTCCGCAGCCGCGACTTCCGCTAGCCGCAGGCTGCGCACGAGCGGTACGTTCGCAACGATCTTGCGACCGCTGGAGACCCTGCGGGTCTTACGCAGCCTCGCAAGCTCGGCAGCGGCTACAGGACCTGCGAACATCCTCAATATCCCAACCATCCCCAACCCTGTAGCCGCTGCCGCAGGCTGCGCAAGGTCCGCAGGACCTCCAGCGATCTTGAGACCTTCACGGCCGTGCCGGCCGAACGCAGCCTTCGGCAGCGGCTACAACGGCGGAGGATCGGCAGCGGGGCGGTGGGGTTTGTGCGGGCCCGGACGCTTGTGTCCTACAATCGACGCAAGACAGTGAAACCATCTGCATGGCGTGTGCTCAAAACCTTGGGTCCCCGCCCGCGGCATTCGGGTCGCGGGCGGCGGAGAAGTCACCATTTATTGCGCGTTCACTGGGTCAAGCGATGCCGTTCTTATCCGATCCTCATGGTTGCCAGGGCTGGCAGGGCGAGATGGCCGGGCGCATCCGCGCGTTCGACTGGGCCGCCACCGAGCTGGGCGCGCTGGCGCACTGGTCGTCGAGCCTGCGCAGCGCGGTGCAGATGCTGCTGGCCTCGCCGGTACCGCTGGTGATGCTGTGGGGCCGACCGGGCTACATGATCTACAACGATGCCTATGCCGAGTTCGCCGGCGGGCGGCACCCCTATCTGCTCGGTTGCCAGGTGGAGCAGGGCTGGCCGGAGGTGGCGGACTTCAACCGCCATGTGCTGGACACCTGCCTGGCGGGCGGCACCTTGTCGTACCGCAACAAGGAACTGGTGCTGCTGCGCAACGGCCAGCCGGAACAGGTCTGGATGGACCTCTACTACAGCCCGGTGGCCGACGACGACCAGGCCCCGGCCGGGGTCATGGCGATCGTGGTCGAGACCACCGCCCATGTGCTCTCCGAGCAACGGCGCCAGGAGGTCGAGAGCGCCTACCGCGCGGAAAACGAGCGGGTCCAGCTGGCGCTCAATGCCGGGGCGCTGCTGGGCTCCTTTGTCTGGGACATCAAGGCCGACCGGCTTTCGGGCGACGAGCGTTTCGCCCGGACCTTCTCCTACCCGTTGGACCAGCCGCTGAACGACCTGTCGATCGCGGTCGCCGACAGCCGGGTGCACCCCGAGGACCTGCCGCGGGTCAAGGAACAGACCGCCTACAGCGTACGCAAGGGCGTGCCCTACAACGCCGAATACCGCATCCGGCGACCGGACGGCAGCTACCTGTGGGTGATGGGCTGCGGCCGCTGCGAGTTCGACGAAAACGGCCAGGCCTTGCGCTTTCCCGGCGTGCTGATCGATATCCACGAACGCAAGAGGGCCGAAGAGTCGCTGCTGCAACTGACCCGCAACCTGGAGCAGCGGGTGGCCGAGGAGGTCGACGCGCGGGTCGCGGCCGAGGAGCAACTGCGCCAGTCGCAGAAGCTCGAAGCCATTGGCGGCATGACCGGCGGCGTGGCCCACGATTTCAACAACCTGCTGCAAGTGATCGCCGGCAACCTGCACCTGCTGGCGCGCCACGAACCGGACAACGCCAATGTGCAGCGCCGCGTCGGCGTGGCCATCACCGCGGTCGAGCGCGGCGCCAAACTGTCCGCGCAACTGCTGGCGTTCGCCCGGCGCCAACCGTTGTCGCCCGAGGTCTACAACCCGAGCCGGATTCCCGACAGCCTGAGCGAACTGCTGCAGCGGGCCCTGGGCGAGAACATCGAGATCCAGGTGCAACTGCCCGCGCGGCCGTGGTGCATCAAGGTCGACCGCAGCCAGCTGGAAAACGCCTTGCTCAACCTGGCGATCAACGCCCGCGATGCCATGCACGGCGAGGGCACGATCGGCATCAGCGGTGAAAACGTGGTGCTCGATGGCGGTTTCTGTGCCGGCAAGGGCATTTGCGCCGGCGATTACCTGTGCCTGTCGGTCGCCGACACCGGCGGCGGCATGCTGCCCGAAGTGCTCGAGCAGGCGTTCGAGCCGTTCTTCACCACCAAGCACGACAGCCAGGGCACCGGGCTGGGGCTGAGCATGGTGTTCGGCTTCGTCAAGCAGAGCGGCGGCCATATCGAGATGCTCAGCACGCCGGGGCAGGGCACCACGGTGCGCATGTATTTTGTCCGCAGCACCGAACCGGAGCCGGGAGCGGCGCCGCAACCGGGGCAGCGCCCGGGCCGCGGCCGGGAGACCATCCTGGTGGTGGAGGACAACGAGGACGTTCGCGAAGCGGCCGTCGAGTTGTTGCAGCATGCCGGCTACAAAGTGCTGGTCGCGGCCAACGGCGATGCCGCCATGCAACTGCTGCTCGGCGGCGTCCATGTCGAGCTGATCTTCACCGATGTGGTGATGCCCGGCCTGATCAAAAGCACGGACCTGGCGCTCTGGGCCAAGACCCAGTCGCCGGTTGTGGCCGTGCTGTTCACCTCGGGGCATACCCGCGACATCATTTCCTGCAATCACCAGCTCAGCCCGGACACCCACCTGTTGAGCAAGCCCTACAGCCCGCAGGCCCTGACGGCCATGGTCCGGTCGGTGCTGGAGGGGTGAGCCGGCGGCGACAAAGCCGCCCCGCGCCGTGCCGTCGAGGGGCGTTTTTGCGGGTTGCTCAAACCCCCCGGCCCATGCACCCTGCACCTCGGTCGGCTCGCCGCCTGGTTTGCCGTCCCGTCCCGACACCCCTCGACACAAGGCTGTCCCATGACTTCAACGCGCCACACGCCTTCGCCCCAGGTTTCGCCTGCCTTGCCCGCGAACAGTTCGGGTTTCGTCCGGGTGCGCGGCGCCCGCGAACACAACCTGCAGAACGTCGACGTGGACATTCCCCGCGATGCGCTGGTGGTGTTCACCGGGGTGTCCGGTTCCGGTAAATCGTCCCTGGCGTTCTCGACCCTGTACGCCGAGGCCCAGCGCCGCTATTTCGAGTCGGTGGCGCCTTATGCCCGGCGCCTGATCGACCAGGTCGGGGTGCCCGACGTCGATGCCATCGACGGCCTGCCGCCGGCGGTGGCCCTGCAACAGCAGCGCGGCACGCCGAGCACCCGCTCCTCGGTGGGCAGCGTCACCACCTTGTCGAGCCTGATCCGCATGCTCTATTCCCGGGCCGGCAGCTACCCGCCGGGGCAGCCGATGCTCTACGCCGAAGACTTCTCGCCCAACACACCCCAGGGCGCCTGCCCCGAGTGCCACGGCCTGGGCCGGGTCTACGAGGTCAGCGAGGCGTCCATGGTGCCGGACCCTTCGCTGACCATCCGCCAGCGCGCAGTGGCCTCCTGGCCGCTGGCCTGGCAGGGGCAGAACCAGCGCGACATCCTCGTGACCCTGGGCTACGACGTCGACATTCCCTGGCGCGACCTGCCCAGGCAGCAACGCGACTGGATCCTCTTCACCGAAGAAACCCCCACTGTGCCGGTGTACGCCGGGCTGACCCCGGAGCAGACCCGCGAAGCGCTCAAGCGCAAGCAGGAACCGAGCTACATGGGCACCTTCAGCGGCGCGCGGCGCTACGTGCTGCACACCTTCACCCATTCGCAGAGCGCGCTGATGAAAAAACGCGTCTCGCAGTTCATGCTCGGCAGCCCGTGCCCGCTGTGCGACGGCAAGCGCCTGAAACGCGAAGCGCTGTCGGTGACCTTCGCCGGCCTGGACATCGGCGAGCTGTCGCAGATGCCCCTGCTGCAACTGGCCGAAGTGCTCAAGCCGGTGGCCGCCCAGGCTTACCTGGAACAGGCCGGGGAGGCCGGCGAGGTCTGGAGCCACGAACAGACCGAGGCCGCGCGCCGCCAACGGATCGCCCAGGGCGCGCCGGGGCATGCCGGCGGGCCGGATGTGCGGCATACGCCGAACCTGTCCCTGGAAAAACGCCTGGCCGCGCAACGCATCGCCCAGGACCTGCTGGAACGGGTCGCGACCCTGACCGACCTGGGCCTGGGCTACCTGGCCCTCGAGCGCAGCACGCCGACCCTGTCGTCCGGCGAGTTGCAGCGTCTGCGCCTGGCGACCCAGCTGGGCTCCCAGCTGTTCGGGGTGATCTACGTGCTCGACGAGCCCTCGGCCGGCCTGCACCCGGCGGATGCCGAGGCGTTGTTCGAGGCCTTGCAGCAGCTCAAGGCCGCGGGCAATTCGCTGTTTGTGGTAGAGCACGACCTGCAGACCATGCGCCGCGCCGACTGGCTGATCGACGTCGGCCCGGCGGCGGGCGAGCAGGGCGGCCGGGTGCTGTACAGCGGCCCGCCGGCGGGGTTGGCTGCGATCGCCGAGTCGCAGACCCGCGCCTACCTGTTCGCCGAACAGGCGCCGGCTCGCCGCGCCGAGCGCCAGGCCCAGGGCTGGCTGCGCCTGGAGGGCATCCGCCGCAATAACCTCAACGGCTTGAGCGCGGAGTTCCCCCTGGGCTGCTTCACCGCGGTCACCGGGGTGTCGGGTTCGGGCAAGTCGAGCCTGGTCAGCCAGGCGCTGCTGGAACTGGTGGGCGCGCACCTCGGGCGGTCGGCGAGCCAGGAAGAACCGTCAGAGCTGAACCTGGAAGACGAGGCCCCGCAAGCCAGCAGCGGCGAAGTCACCGCCGGGCTGGAGCGGATCAAGCGCCTGGTGCAGGTGGACCAGAAACCCATCGGCCGCACCCCGCGCTCGAACCTGGCGACCTACACCGGCTTGTTCGACCACGTGCGCAAACTGTTCGCCGCCACGCCCGAGGCCCAGGCGCTGGGCTACGACGCCGGGCAGTTTTCCTTCAACGTCGCCAAGGGCCGTTGCCCGGCCTGCGAGGGCGAGGGTTTCGTCAGCGTCGAACTGCTGTTCATGCCCAGCGTCTACGCGCCGTGCCCGACCTGCCATGGCGCGCGTTACAACCCGCATACCCTGGCCATCGCCTGGCAGGGCCTGAACATCGCCCAGGTCCTGCAACTGACGGTGCAGGAGGCGGTGCAGGCGTTCGCCGGGCAGGCGAGCATCCGCCGCTCCCTGGAGATGTTGCGCGATATCGGCCTGGGCTACCTGCGCCTCGGCCAGCCGGCCACCGAGTTGTCCGGCGGCGAGGCGCAGCGCATCAAGCTGGCCACCGAACTGCAACGCAGCCCCCGCGGCGCGACCCTGTACGTGCTGGACGAACCCACCACCGGCCTGCACCCGCGGGATGTCGACCGCCTGCTGGAGCAACTGGACAACCTGGTGCGGGCCGGCCACAGCGTGGTGGTGGTCGAGCACGAAATGCGCGTGGTGGCCCAGGCCGACTGGGTGATCGATATCGGCCCCGGCGCCGGCGACCAGGGCGGCAAGGTGGTGGTCAGCGGCCCGCCCCGGCATGTGGCAAAACACCGCAAGAGCCGTACCGCGCCGTTCCTGGCCGAGGCGTTGGGGTGAAAAAAGCGCTGTTGTGAGGGCGACGAACGGTACCGCTGGTCTGATTCACGGTCGACAGACAGGGCTGCTCAAGGTCATTCTGCCCACTGGCAAGCGCGTGCCAACGCGTTTGCTGCCGATCAACAAACGGAGGTGTTCCATGCCGGTGCCCCATGACCTGTACCAGGATCTGAGTTGCAGCAAAGAAGACATTCAACAGCGTCGGGCCAACGACCCGCACCTGAATGCACTGTTCGACAAATACGACACCATCGATGGTCAGGTGCTCAAGGCGGAGGCAGCCGCGGCGGCTGACGACGAAGTGAAAAAACTCAAGGAAAAACGTCTGCTGATCAAGGATGAAATCTCCGATAAGCTGACGGCCCGTTCCTGATTCGACCATGCCCTGAGCGGGGTGCCTTCGGGCGTCTCGCCAGGTTCCGCGCAGCACCCCTCATCCCGCCTGTTGCAATTCCCCCTGGCTATCCAACCGTTGGGCAAGACGCGCCCAGGGGAGGGCGCGCCGGTTTCATGGCTTTTTCGTTTCAAGGGCACTCGCAGGTGCTGGGGCCGAGAACCGGGCCCGCGCAAGGGTCTTCGGATGGCCCGAGTACCGGGCACGAGGCCATGGCCGACAGGGAAGACGCGAACAGCAGGGAGGCCAGCAGGATTTTGATCTTCATGGGGTAATTCCACTCTCAATGTGATGGAGAACGACCGGTTTCGATCGTTCGTCGGTCCTTGATGCGGGCGTCGGATGACGCCGCGCGGGAGAGCTTAGATCAGAATCGACAAGACGCCTGGCCGCTAACGCCTCAAGGCGCGCCCGACAGGGCGACCTTCAGTGGCAGCCGCGCCATGTGGCTGGCCGTGAGCGAGCCGAAGTACAGGGCGTCGCCGTATTCGCGCACCGTGGTGATCGGCGCATAGCTGTCGGCGCTGGCGTCCTGCAGGTTGGCGACGACCTGGCCCTGGGTATCCAGGCCGAGGACGAAGGCGCGTTTTTCCACTGGCTTGGGCAGCACGGTCATGGCCCGCACGAGCATCTTGCGCACCAGCGGGTAGGGCGCCGTGCCGTCGAGCAGGGCGTTGCGCGGCGCGTACAGCGCCACCCAGAAACGCCCCTGGCCGTTGAAACTGAGGTTGTCCGGCAACCCCGGCAGGTTGTCGATGAACAGGTCGTGAGTGCCGGCCTTGACGCCGCTGAGCCAGTAGCGGCTGATCCGGTAGGCGCCGGTTTCGTTGACCAGCACATAGGCTTCCTGCGGGCCGAGGGCGATGCCGTTGGCGAACTGCAGGCCGTCCAGCAACTGATCGGTCTGGCCGCTCTGGAAGTCGTAGCGCAGCAGGCGGCCGTCGCCGCCGTGCTCGATCACCGCTTCGCCGTCCTGGCCGTAGCCCCAGCGGCTGCTGGCATCGCTGAAGTAGGCGTAGCGCCCGGCGGCGTCCACCGCGACGTCGTCGGTAAAGCCCAGGGGACGACCGTCGGCGTAGGTACTCAGGGTGTGCAATTGGCCTTTGGCGTCCAGCGCCAGCAGGCCTTTGATCGCGTCGGCGATGATCAGCCGGCCGTCCGGGTGCCGGGCCAGGCCCAGGGGGCGCCCGCCGGTGTTGGCCAGGACGTGCAGGCTGCCGCCGTCCAGCGCGGTGCGGATCACCCGACCGTCGTGCAGGCCGCTGATCAGCCAGCCGTCCTCCAGCAGCAGGGCTTCCGGGCCGTCGATATTCGGCGCGCCGACGCTCTGCAAACCCTTGAGTTTCTGGTTCTCGGCATACAGGCCGGTCTTCAGCGAAGGCGCCTTCGGCGGCGTCCAGGCCACTGGCTGGACCTTCGTCGGTAACAGCAATAGAAAGGCGCCAATGGCGATGACGACGACCAGCAACAGATGGCGAAACCTGACCCGACGCGGCGCGACTGAGTTCATCGATAAAGCTCCCAGGGTGATGGATTCAGGTGGCGCCCTGCGGCGCGACATCGGCGCGGAGGGGAATCGCCCGCTGCGCCATTTCGCACAAGGCTAGCAGGGAGTCGGCGGATTCCCGTTCTATCTTCCGCCTGAATAACAGGCGATTGCCCAGGCGCATCAGCAGGCCGTCGAAGCGGTATTCCAGGGTACGGACAAACCGCGTGCGGTGGACGTCCAGCGGCTGGCATTCGTAGGTCACCACCAGCGCCAGGCCGTGGTCGCCCCGGGCCTCGGCGCTCCAGCGCAGGCCTGGCAGGTATTCGTTGACCCGCCAACTCAGGTGCCCGCTGCGCCCGCCGGCATGGATGTCTTCCTCGAAGCGCGCGCCGGCGGGCAGGGCGCCGGCCGGGCCCTGGACTTTCAGCGACGACGGGTGCCATTCCGGCCAGCGGCTGGAGGCGCTGGCGTACTCGAGCAGGGCTACCGGGTTGCGCGGGATGTCGATCTGATGCTGCATGCGGGTCATGGGCGAGGACCTTGTCGAGGCGCTTGTAGAGAGTGCTGCGGCGTCGGGCTCCGGCTCCCAGTACAGGGTGCCGAACAGGTAATCCATCAGCGGCAGGACAATGTTGAAATTGCGTTCCTGCATCAGCTCGCGGCGGTGATGCAACTCGTGCAGGCGGCGCATCTGGCGAATCCACGGCAGGCGCGCTAGCGGATGCCCGGCCGGCAAGTGTTCGCAGGCGTGGAACACCTCGTAGGCCAGGTAGCCGATCAGCGTGCAGCTGGCGAACAGCGCCGCGACATTGGCGTTCCACAACTGCAGCAGCCACCACAGCGGCAGGGCGAACAGCAGGCTGTGGAACACGATCAGCCAGGCGGGAAACAGGATCACCCGCCAGTCGCGGGGGCCGTCGTAGGTCATGTGCCCGGGGACGAAGAAACTGTGGTGGTCGCCCGTGTGGCGGGCGTAGAACATCCGCGCGAAGGCCTGCTTGTGGTGGCCCAGCCAGCGGTGCGTGACGTAGATGCACAGGTTGAAGAACAGCAGCGCCAGCGGCACCGTTAGCCACTCCAGCGGCCGTACCTGATGCAGGGTGCTCCACAGCAGGGAGATGCACAGCATGCCGTAGGCCAGCACGAAACCGCCATGCAGCCAGGGGTTGTAGCGCGGGTTGACCGCGGCGCGATAACGCTCGCGAAAGGCCAGGGTGGTTTGCCTCAAGATGGCTCTCCTGTTCGTTGTTCTTATTGACAGAAGATTAGTCCCGCTCGAATTATCCATCTAATGGATAGTTGGAATGGGCATTATTCATGAAGCTGAATTTGCGGCGCCTGGACCTCAACCTGCTGCTGGTCTTCGATGCGCTGATGCAAGAGCAGAACCTGTCCCGCGCGGCGGTGCGCCTGAACCTCAGCCAGCCGGCGGTGAGCAACGCCCTGGCGCGCCTGCGCAGCCAGCTCGACGAGCCGTTGTTCGTCCGCACCGCCCGCGGCATGCAGCCGACGCCTCGGGCCCAAGTGCTGCACGGCTCGGTGCGCCAGGCCCTGCGCCTGTTGCAGGAGGGCCTGGACCCGACGAGCGAGTTCGACCCGGCGGCGGCCGACCAGACCTTTACCCTGTCGATGAACGACTACGCCCAGGCACGCCTGCTGCCGGCGCTGTCGCGGCGCCTGCAAGACAGCGCGCCCAAGGTGCGCCTGGCGGTACGCAGCGATGCCGCCGATTCCCTGCCGGCCTGGCTGACCACCGGCCTGCTCGACCTGGCGGTGGATTACCTGTATTTCGACGACCCCGATCTCTGCTACCACCCTTTGCTGCAAGAGCAGTTGGTGGTGATCGGCCGAGTCGGTCATCCGGCCTTCGAGCCGCAGCTTGGCCTTACGGCCTATGAGCAGGGCCGGCATGTGGCGATTCCGGACCGCGGCGGGCGCGGTTCGCCGCTGGAGATTGTCCTCGGCTCGGCCAAGGTCCAGCGTCATGTGCAGCTGTTCGTCCCGCATTACTTGAGCATTCCGTTGATCGTCGCCCAGTCGGACCTGCTCGGCACCGTGCCGCGCCGCCTGGCGGAACACTTCTGCGCGTTGCTGCCGATCCGCATCGCCGAGCTGCCCCTGGTGGCGCCGCCGGTGCAGGTCAGCCTGATCTGGCATCGCCAGCAGGAGCGCGTCCCCGGGCATCGCTGGCTGCGGGAGCAGATCATCGCCCTGGCCGCGGGGTTCGCTGCGCGGCCTGAGCTGTCCGGCCGTTCAGGCGAGTGATGACAAAATTCCTACAAAAGAATGGGACTTGTCCGATTGGCCCCACCGATGCGGCCTGTATCCTTCGGGGCCCGCGCGACAAGCCGTACCGCTGGCTTGGCGGCGCCAACCGATTGGAGATTGCATGCGTCACTCGATTCTCAACATTGCCCTGGCAGCCAGCTGCCTCTTTGGCCTTGCCGGGCAGGCCGCTGTGGCGGCGGTGGATGCCAGCCAGTACGTGGAACTCAAGGATGCCGTGCCGCAAGCGGTGCCCGGCAAGATCGAAGTGGTGGAGCTGTTTTCCTATGGCTGCGGCCACTGCTACAACCTCGAGGCCTCGATCAACCCCTGGGCGGCGCAGCTCGCCGACGACGTCAACTTCGTCAAGCTGCCGGCCATGTTCGGCGGGATCTGGGATGTCTACGGCCAGCTCTACCTGACCCTGGCGACGATGGACGCCAAGCCCGAAGTGCATCACGCGGTATTCGAGGCAATCCATGGCGGCAACCGTCTGAAGACCCCTGAAGCGATGGCCGAGCTGCTGCAAGGGCAGGGCATCGAGCCGGCGAAATTCCTCGCCACCTACACCTCCTTCGCCGTGCAGGCCAAGGTGGCGGATGCGAAAAAACGCACCGTGGCCTATCAGGTCAGCGGCGTACCGTCCCTGGTGGTCGACGGCAAGTACCGCTTCGGCATGACCGCCGACGGCGCCAAGGGCCTGTTCGCTGTGGCGGACCAGTTGATCGCCCAGGTGCGCGCGGCGAAATAAGCCGCTTGCCCTCTTGGCGGCCGCCGGGCCGGAAAGGTTCGGCGGCGGCTGTGCCGGTCGCGGCCCAGCCACTAAGCTGATGGCAGGCCATCCGGCGGTCGCAGAGGGAACCACCATGATTGTGTGCAAACGCGCTTACGAGCCGGCAAGCCCCGACGACGGTTATCGGGTCCTGGTGGACCGCCTGTGGCCGCGCAATTGCCGCAAGGAGCAATTGCCGCTGGACCAGTGGCTGAAGGACCTGGCGCCGTCCACCGGGTTGCGCCGCGCCTTCAAGTCCGGCGAGCTGGACTTCGCCACGTTCCGCAGCCGTTACCGCCAGGAGCTGGCGGCGCGCCCCGAGCAGTGGTGGGCGTTGCTTGCGCGGGCGCAAAAGGCGCGCCTGACCCTGGTGTATTCAGCCCACGACGAGGCGCACAACAACGCCCGGGTCTTGGCCGAATGGCTGGAGGACGAGTTGGACCGGCAGGACGCCGGGAGCTCGCCGGTGTGTTACGCACAGGACGTTTCGCCCACGCAATGACGGCTCCGGCTCGGGCGTTTCAGGGGTGCTTGAGCATCACGTAGGCCTCGCCGCCGCGCCGGTCGTGCATCAACAGGAAGGTCTGCTGGTCGAGGATGATCCGCACCGGCAGGCTTTGCCCCACCGCGGTACTGGAGAACTGCTCGGCGATCTTGAGAAATTGCCGGGTCAGGGTCTTGTCCGCTTGCGACGGGGTGGTCACCGCGCACTGCTTGTTTTTCTGCACCTGGACGCCAAGGCTGTGGTCCGACCTGAGCCCCATCCGGGCGTAGCCGGCATCCTCCAGCCTGGCGATGCCGTAGGCTTTCGCCGCGCTGTCGGCCCCGGCGAAGGAGGGCGCGGATTTCAGGCAGATATCGCGAAAGGCCAGCACGCCTTCGGCGATGGCCGCGGGCTGTTCGTCGATGATTTCGGGCGGGCTGGAACAACCGGCCAACAGGAGCAGGGCCAGGCCCAGCGGGCTTGCGATCGTGGGTTTCATCGGAGCTTCCAGGCAGTAGCGGGCATAGCTACAGCCTAGCAGGCGGTGTCCCTGATAAACCGCGGCGCCCGGGATCGCCAGCCAGCGTGCTCCCGCAGGTAGGGTTTTTGTCGGAGCGAGCTTGCTCGCGATAGCCCCTGAGCAAGTGCCGCAAAAACCGTGAACTCAGTTGAACCCCACCGACCACCGGTTCACCGTTTCCGGCTCATGGCGCTGGCTCAGGTCGGTCTCGTAGCTGCATTGCGGGCCGCTGCAGGTGTGCTCCAGGGGGATCGGCGCCTTGAACTCCAGGCGCAATCGGCTGGATTCAGGCTGTGCCGCCGCACCGGCCTGTGCCTCTGTCAAAGCGGGTGTCGGGTAGCTCAGGTCCAGGCTTTCTGCCTGGGCCGACAGGGCCAATACGCCGAGCGCCAGGCTCGCCAGGGGGAGTGTGTAGCTGAACATCGTCGGTACCGCGAGTGTGCAAAAGAGTTGCCGATTATAACGAGCAACGCCGCACAAATTTAGGCGAACGGCTCTATGACGGGCCTTGTGCGGCAATGGGTCGCTACTGGCGCCGCGCATTGTGAAACATTTGTCATGGGCCGCCGACGCCGCCAGCCCCTACACTGCCAGTCACTCCCATGGCTCACGGACACCCCCATGACGGCAGCAGCGGCGGCAAGCATCCTTGAAACGGTCGAAGGCCAGCGCCTGGTTGGCGACGCGGGCGAGCCCTGGCGCGAGTGGGGGCCGTACCTGAGCGAACGGCAGTGGGGCACGGTGCGAGAGGACTACAGCGCCGACGGTGATGCCTGGACCTACTTCCCCCACGACCATGCCCGCAGCCGGGCCTATCGCTGGGGCGAGGACGGGCTGGCGGGGTTCTCCGACAAGGCCCAGCACTGGTGCCTGGGGCTGGCGCTGTGGAACGAGCGGGACAGCATTCTCAAGGAACGCCTGTTCGGCCTGAACAACGCCGAAGGCAACCATGGCGAAGACGTCAAGGAGCTGTACTTCTACCTCGACGGCGTGCCCAGCCATGCCTATGCGCGCATGCTCTACAAGTACCCGCAGGCGGCCTTTCCCTATGAGGACCTGCTGCGGGAAAACGCCCGGCGCGGCCTCGACGACACCGAGTACGAGATCCTCGACACCGGGGTCTTCGAGGACGATCGCTACTTCGACGTGACCGTGGAGTACGCCAAGCACGACGTCGACGACATCTTCATGCGGGTCACCGTGCACAACCGTTTTCACCAACCGGCGCGCCTGCGGGTATTGCCCCAGGTATGGGCGCGCAATACCTGGAGCTGGGGCGGCGATCCGCACAAGCCCAGCCTGCGCCTGGACGGCGAGCAGTTGCTGGCCCGGCACCCGCGGCGCCCGCCGATGCAGGTCACGGCCTGGGGCCCGGAGCGTTGCGAGTGGCTGTTCTGCAACAACGAAACCAACTTTCCGAAACTCGACGGCCTGGCCGCGTCCGGCCCGTTCAAGGACGGGATCAACGATTACCTGCTGGGCGGCGGCGAGGGCGCCATCGCCCGCGACGGCGGTACCCGCGCCGCAGCGCACTTCAGCCTGGAGCTGGGCGGGCTGGAGAGTAAAAGCGTCTACCTGCGCTTCGCCCCGGCCGGTTCGGCCCAGGTCAGCGCGAGGAGCCTGTTCGAGCAGCGACGGGCCGAGGCCGACGCGTTCTACGCGGCGCTGCAACAGGGCATCGCCGAGGCCGATGCGCGCAATGTGCAGCGCCAGGCGCTGGCCGGGTTGCTGTGGTCCAAGCAGTTGTACGACTTCGACGTCAACCAGTGGCTCGACGGCGACCCGGGCCAGCCCGCGCCGCCGGCTTCGCACGCACAGGTGCGCAACAGCCATTGGCGGCACCTGTCGAACTTCGACATCGTGGCCATGCCCGACACCTGGGAATACCCCTGGTACGCCTCCTGGGACCTGGGGTTCCAGGCGGTGGCCATGGCCCTGATCGACCCGGGGTTCGCCAAGCACCAGCTGTTGCTGCTGGTCAAGGACCGCTTCATGCACCCCAACGGGCAATTGCCGGCCTACGAATGGCGCTTCGACGACGCCAACCCGCCGGTGCACGCCTGGGCCTGCTGGCGGGTGTACCAGCGGGAAAAGGCCCTGGCCGGCCAGGGCGACATGGACTTTCTCGAGCGGGTCTTCCACAAGCTGCTGCTGAACTTTTCCTGGTGGGTCAACCGCAAGGACGCCGAAGGGCGCAACCTGTTCCAGGGCGGCTTCCTCGGGCTCGACAACATCGCCCTGTTCGATCGCTCGGCACCCTTGCCGCCGGGCTACAGCCTGGACCAGGCCGACGGCACCGCCTGGGTCGCGGCCTATGCCCTGGACCTGATGCGCATTGCCCTGGAGCTGGCCAGGCGCAACGCGGTGTACGTCGACATCGCGGTGAAGTTCTTCGAGCATTTCCTGTATATCGCCGGCGCTATCAACCGTCAGGACGACAGTGCCGAAGGGCTGTGGGACGAGCAGGACCAATTCTTCTACGACGTGCTGCATCGCCCCGACGGTGGCAGCGAGCCGCTGCGCCTGCGTTCTATCGTCGGCCTGATGCCGCTGTTCGCCGTGCAGGTGCTGGAACAGCATGAACACGAAGGCTTGCCGGGGTTGCGCGAGCGCCTGCTGGGGTTCCTGCACCATCGGCCGGACCTGGCCAGCCTGGTGTCGCGCTGGACCGAGCCGGGGCAGGGCAACCGCATGCTCTTGGCCCTGTTGCGCGGCGAACGCACCAAGGACCTGCTCAAGCGCATGCTCGACGAGGCCGAGTTCCTCTCCGATTTCGGCATCCGTTCGCTGTCCAGGGTCTTCGCCGAACAGCCGTTCGCCCTGAAGGTCGACGGTCATCAACTGTGCGCCCGCTATGCGCCGGCCGACTCCGACTCACGGCTGTACGGTGGCAACTCCAACTGGCGCGGGCCGCTGTGGATGCCGATCAACTACATGCTGATCGAGTCGCTGCGCGAGTTTCATCGCTACTACGCCGACAATTTTTCCGTGGAGTACCCCAGCGGTTCCGGCTACCTGGCGTCCCTGGAAGAGGTCGCCGACAGCCTGAGCCAGCGCCTGACCCGGCTGTTCTTGTGCGACGAAGAGGGCCGGCGCCCGTCGATGAGCGCCTACGCACAGTTGCAGGCCGACCCCCGGGACCGCGAACTGCTGCTGTTCCACGAATACTTCCACGGCGACACCGGCCGCGGCCTGGGGGCCAGCCACCAGACCGGCTGGACGGCGCTGGTGGCGTTGTTGTTTCAGCGCTGATTTTTACGTTGCAATATTTTGCGCCGAATACTTTGAATTACATGGTCGTCGCAATGTTCTAGGCAAGCCAGATCCAGAAGGCGCAGCGCCTCCTGGGGATCGTGCATTTTTTCCAGTTGGTAGGTCGCTTCATCTGCGTAGAACACGGGGTCGTGAACACCCGCCTCGATTCTAGCTATGCGCAACTTGGAGGCTTCTGGGCCCCGGCCCAGTTCCTCAAGCACTTTGCCCCGGATGGCTTGGTTGTAATTGTTGGAGCACTGGCGTTTGTCGGCAAGATCTAAAACGCGCAGTGCTTCATTGGCATCGTTGCGTTGCTCTAACTGATACCTAGCTTCTTCGCTGTAGAGCGCAGGGTTCTTGCTGCCGTCGTCTATAGCTTGGCGACGATGAGTGGAGGCTTCTGGACCACGACCCAGCTCCTCGAGCACTTTGCCCCTGATGGCTTGGCTGTAATCGTTGGAGCACTGGCGTTTGTCGGCAAGATCTAAAACGCGCAGTGCTTCATTGGCATCGTTGCAATGTTCCAACTGGTATTTTGCTTCTTCGTTATAGAGCGCAGGGTTCTTGCTGCCATTGTCCAGGGCCTGGCGCCGCTGAAGCGCGGCCTCGCTTGTATCTCCTACTAGTTCCTGGCAGCGGTTCTGAATGGACTGAACGTGATTATCGATCGCCTCCGGATAGGCTTTCTGGTGTTCTTCAAGTCGCAGCAGGAACTCCTCTGCGCCAATTTTGCCCCTCCCTAAAAGGAGCTTGCCGAGATTGGCCAGGTAGGGAGGGAATTGCGGACTGAGCGCCAGTGCCTTTTCGAAGGCCTGCAAGGCGTCATCGGAGTTTTTTCCTTGTGTTTTCTGCAGGCATTCGCCGAGGAAACGTTGGGCCTTGTGTTCGCGGGGATGAATGTTGGTCAGCAGTTGCAGGACTTCCTGCTGGCGCTCAATCGGTTCATTTGCATCACGTCGCCGATGGTAGATGGCCCATAGAGCCTCGTTGCTCCAACCGGTTTCCTTGCCGGCCAGGTGATCGATCCACTCTTGGATGTTTCCCAATTCGTTGCAACACAGCAGGTGAAAAAAGGTTTCATTGGCCCGCTGGAAGTTGATCTGCTCTTTCTGGCGGCCGATCTGGCGCTGCCAGCAATGGGCGATCAATAGATGCATTTCCGCTACTTCCGCCGAGATCTGTTCTGCGTAGTCGGGAGTGAGCTCGGCATCCTTGAGCGCCAGTTTTTTCTGCCGTGTCCAGCTGGCAATAAAGCCGTGCAGGTAGTGGTCTTTGTTGTTGTCCAAGGGAAGCAGGCCGCGCTTTCTCAGGTTCTGCCAGGCATCGTGGATACCCAGGCGGTCCTCCAGGTAGTCGGCATGATCTTGCGGAATCGCATTGCGGTAGAGCGCCAGAACCTTGAGCAACCGGTGTTCGGCATCACCAAGAACTTCATCGTGGATAATGCTGAGCAGTTTTTCATCCAGGCGTTCGATGACTTCATTGCGAAGGTTCTGGTAGACCGCCAGGGGAGTGCTTTTCCTCTCTAGCGCAATAGTGGCGAGCAGCTCGATTGCCAGGGTATGGGCGGTGCCTCCCTGTCCTCCACCCAGCCATTGGTAGAGTGCTTTCAAATTATTGCCCGTATAAGTCCATTCAGCTTTTTGTTCTTGGGGGGCTTTGGCTGCGAGAAGGGCGGCAAGGCCCGGCCGGTCGAGCCCAGGTATCTCCTGAATAGCGCAGTCGCGACCAAAGCTGCCTTCTTCCGGCTTTTCGCTCAGCTCATAGACCCAGCGCCAGTCAGGGAATGCCTTCATCAAGGCTGCCAGCAGCGTACGAATCTCAGGGTTACGCCACTGTGACCTTTCAAGCAACAGGTGGGCACCGTCGATCCAGATGAATGCATTCTGTGTGTGGGGATAGAGTCGTGTAAGTGCTTGCGCCTGTTCCTCGACACTCCCGCTAGGTGGAAGCGGATCTTCCCGACGGTTATTCAGCGCATCCAGCAGTCGCCGAAAAAGTTCGCCGGCGGTCATCTGGCGACTTGAGTGAATATCGACAAAGACCGTTCCTTGAAAGGCTGCCTGTCGGTGCAGCTCCTTGATCAGCGTGGTCTTGCCGTTGCCACTCAAACCGTACAG
Source organism: Pseudomonas chlororaphis (assembly GCF_001921865.1). Taxonomy (GTDB): domain Bacteria; phylum Pseudomonadota; class Gammaproteobacteria; order Pseudomonadales; family Pseudomonadaceae; genus Aquipseudomonas; species Aquipseudomonas chlororaphis_D. Next base: position 112,588 of record NZ_MSCT01000015.1, on the reverse strand, counting down.
CGCAATGGAAGGTTTTTCCTTGAGCGTGGCAGTGAGGGTGGCGATCAGTTTGTCCCGGCCGAACAATGCTGTCGGTTCAGGGACTGCATCAGCGGGTGGACTCTTGGGGGCAGCCAAGGGTGACGTTTCTGCCCTGTCCGGCACTGTGACGGCTGGAGTCGCGGCAGCGCGGACCGAATGCTTGAAATGCCAGAGCCCGTCTTCTTCTGCCATATCGGCAACCGTCTGTGCTTTCCAGCCATTCTTGTATTCGAACAGATGGGCAATCCCACTGCCCTGTTGCAGATCGAGGCTGACCAGATTGAAGCCGAACTGGTCATCGGTGTCGGCACCTATGGCGCCCGCTTCCAGTTTGATCAGGCGTTGCCCAGGATCGAGCCACGGATTGTGGCTGTGCCCATGCAACCAGAACTGGAAGTCGTGAGCCTTGCGTTTTTTGATGATCTCGATTTCGGCCTGGTTGAACCAATCCCGGGGATGATGAATCAGGCCAATCTTCAGGTCAGACCCTTCCAGGGCGCTGTCCATGTAGTTGAACTGCCACTCCGCACCAAGCCACATTTGCCCCTTGTCGTCGTTGTCGTAGCAACTCCACGCGGAGTTGAAGCCGGCGATTCCAATCTTGACGCCGCTCAGATCGATCTGTCGGGCGTAGAGGTGTCGCATGGGGTCATGCAGATGCGGCAGGTACTCCGCGGTAAAGACTCCATAGTCTTCCATCCGCTTCATGTCCTCCTTGAGTTCTGCCGACAGGCTGTCAAAGCGGGAGCTGATTTCCTGGGTGTGCTGCTGGGAGGTTTTGGCCATGGTCCGCAGGTGGTGTTGCTGGCCCGCGAGGACTTTCTTGCGGTTCACATCATGATTTCCCGGCACGACGAACAGTCGCTCCCGCTCAAGGCCACAACAGGCAAGCAATTGGTCGAAGAAGTCCTTGGCCGGCGCGTACTGCTCAGGCATTGGAGAGTCTGGTGTCTGACCAAAAGCGATATCGCCAGTACAGAAGATCAACTGCGGTTTGGGCAGTTTGCCGTCCTGGAACTTTCGGGTCAGGAACTCGAGTAACTTGCGGCGTGCGCGGCTATCTGCCCAAGCGGTCTTTTTATGAAAGTGGATATCTGACAGATGGAGCCAATGCAGCGAGTGGTGGTTGGGCATGATGTTGAACGATCAGGAAAGAGACGATGGGGCGCTAGCATAGCTATGTAACTGGATAGGATCCAATGTGCCAGCATGCACCATGAAGCCCTTAGGCAACATGATGCCGGCTGGCTTGAACTCGATGGGTGCCGACCCCTCAGGCCCGCAACACATCCGGCTGCGCCACCGCCCAGTCCTCGATCAGCCGCTGCGGCGTGCGGCAGGCCTTGTGCTTGTGGACGAAGCCTGTGCACTTCTCGGCGAAGCCGTGGCGGTTCTGCACCATGTCCAGGTGCATGTGTTCCAGCTCGGCGTTGCGGCAGTGCTGCATCAGTTGCGGGTCGGCGTTGGCCTTGCGTTCGCGCAGGGCCTGGTACTTCGGTTCGGTCAGCACGGCGTTGGCCCGTTGCAGCAGCCACAGGTTGAACTCGTCGGCGCAGCGCGGGCCGATTTCCTGGACCATGCCCATTTGCAGGGCCTGGAAGGCGCCGATCGGCAGGCACTCCTGCGTGAGTTTCTGCGCCATGGCGTGGCCGACGGCGCGGGGCAGGCTGTAGGTCCAGTATTCCGAACCGTACAGGCCCATGCTCTTGTAGTGCGGGTTGTAGACCGTGCCGGCCCGGGCCAGGACCACATCCGCGGCCAGGGCCAGCATCAGGCCGCCGGCCCCGGCATTGCCGGTCAGGCCGCTGACCACCAGCTGGCGGGCCGTCAGCAGTTCCTTGCAGACCTCGTCGATGGCCTGGATGTTGGCCCAGGCTTCCAGGCCCGGCACCGGCGCGGCCTGGATCACGTTGAGATGCACGCCGTTGCAGAACGCGCCGCGCCCGCCCTTGAACAGCAGCACCTTGGTGTCCCGGGCCTTGGCCCATTGCAACGCGCTGACCAGGCGCTGGCAGTGCTCGGTGCTCATCGCGCCGTTGTAGAACTCGAAGGTCAGCTCGCCGACCTGGCCCGACTCGCGGTAACGGATCGGCTGGTAGGCCTCGTCGCTGAACGGCGCGCTGGCGATCGACCAGTCCAGGCGGGGCACGTTGTCCAGTTGACCGGCCAGCACGTGGCGCGCCGGTCGCTTGAAGGTTGGCTCGCCGGGCGCGGCCTTGCGCTTGAGGGAGCCGATCCACAGGCTGCGGTCGCCGCAGGCCACCAGGACCGCGTCGTCGTGCACCGCGAGCAATGTGCCGGGCGTGCCGCTGCGGGTATCCAGGTGGGCGTCGTACAGGTAGTACTGGCCGCCGGCCAGGCTGCCCAGGACTCCGGGCTGGCCGTCGGCGGCGTCGATGTTGCGCTTGATGAAGGCGGCGCTGTCGTGCCAGCTGAAGCTGCGGTCGTCTTGTTTCATGTTCGGTTGCAAGCGGCCGAGCACCTGCGGGCGGCTGTAGTCCAGGGGCTCGGGGACGAAGTCGCTGGCGAACTTTTCCACCACGTCGCGGATGCAATGGAGCGCCGCGTCGGCCACCGGGCCGTTGTACAGCTCGGACTTGCGCGCCTGCGCGGGCATCTTGAATTCCCAGGTCGCCCAGATCGGCCCGGCGTCCATTTCCTCCACCGCCTGCAGGGCGGTGACGCCCCAGCGTTCGAGGTTCTTGCTGATGGCCCAGTCCAGGGCGCTGGCGCCGCGGTCGCCGACGATACCCGGGTGGATGATGATCACCGGGCGAGTAGGGTGGCGCCACAGCTGCTCGGGGACCCGGTCCTTGAGGAAGGGGCAGATCACCAGGTCGGCGTCCGACTGTTCGATCTGCCGGCACACCTCGTCTTCGCTGGTGAACAGCACCACGCTGGGGCGGTGCCCGGACTGGCGCAGGTCGAGCCAGGCGCGTTGGGTCAGGCCGTTGAACGCGGTGGACAGCAGAATGATTTTCAGCGGTTGCATAGCGACTCTTCCTTGAGGATGAAGCGGGGCCGGCGGTTCCGAAAAGCCGTCCCTGGCCGATGGAGGCGCCAGAGTAGTGGGGCCGCCTGGGGCGCCTGCTGACCGAGATCAATCAAGCGCGTCGCGCGCTATATGCTCGTTAGTTAGCATCGGTGAATTTTTAATTCCTTCAAATGCCTCAGGCGCTGTTGCACAGTCGCTGCCTTAATCCTGGGTCGGTTCCTGTTCCGACGCAGACAGACGATTTCCAGACGGCGGAGCTGTCTCGTGAGGGAGCAAGGCATGGGTGCGAATCAGAACCCTCATTACCCGCTGATCGCGCAAATTTTCAAACGTGACTATCAGTGGCTGTGCGCCTCGGTGGGTCGCGCCCTGGGTTGCCACCACAGCGCCCAGGACATCGCCTCGGAAACCTTCGTCCGGGTGCTGGCCCTGCCGGACCCCACGGCCATTCGCGAACCCCGGGCGCTGCTGACCACCATCGCCCGGCGCTTGGTCTACGAGGGCTGGCGGCGTCAGGACCTGGAGCGCGCCTACCTCGAAAGCCTGACCCTGGCGCCGACGCCCGTGCACCCCTCGCCCGAGGAGCGGGCGCTGGTGATCGAAGCGTTGCTGGCGGTGGATCGCCTGCTCAATGGCCTGTCGGCCAAGGCCAAGGCGGCTTTTCTCTACCATCAGCTCGACGGCCTGACCTACGCCGAGATCGGCGAGCTGCTGGGGGTCTCCACCAGTCGCGTGCAGCAATACATGGTCGAGGCCTTCAAGCGCTGTTACCAGGCGCAGGTCGAGGCATGAGCCGAGTGCGCACGAACGACGCACTGGTCGACGAGGCGGCGCAATGGATGGCCCGCCTGCAATCCGGGCAGATGAATGCCCAGGAGCGCCAGGCGTTCCACGACTGGCGCGCGGCCGACCCGCAGCACGAGCAGATCATCGCGCTGATGGGCGGCGGCCTGGGCGCGTTGCGTAGCCAGGCCCTGCGCAACCTGTCCCGGGACAGCCTGTTGCACAGCCTGAACGCGCCCTCGAGCCGCCGACGTTTTATCGGCGGCAGCCTGAGCCTGATGGCGCTGGCCTTGGCCGCGACCCTGCTCGGCCGGCGTTACGGCCTGTTGCCCGAGGCCGGCGCCCTGTACACCGGCGTCGGCGAGCGTCGCGACTTTACCCTGGCCGACGGCAGCGCCTTGACCCTCAATGCCCGCAGCCAGGTGCTGCCCCGGTTCGATGCCCGGCAGCGGCTGTTGCAACTGCGCGCGGGCCAGTTGCTGGTGGACGTGGCCAAGGACCCGCAACGGCCCTTTGTGGTGGAGACCGAGCACGGCCGCATGCAGGCCCTGGGGACGAAGTTCCTGGTGGAGCGGGGCGAGGGCTGGACGCGCCTGGTGATGCTGCATTCCCAGGTCGAGGTGCTGGCCGCCAACGGCGCGCGGCAACGGGTCGAGGCCGGCGAAAGCCTGCGTTTCGACGGCCTGCGGTTGCTGGTGCTGGAGCGGGCCAAGGGCCATGAAAGCGCCTGGACCTCGGGGGTGTTCGAGGCGCACGACCGGCCCCTGAGCGAGGTCGTCGATAGCCTGCGCGATTACCGCCGCGGCATCATCCGCCTCAGCCCCCAGGTCGCCGGCCTGCGCCTGAGCGGTATCTATCCGCTGGACGACAGCGACCGCAGCCTGCAATTGCTCGAGCGTTCGCTGCCGATCCGCGTCCATTACCACAGCCCTTACTGGATCAGCATCGAGCCGAAGTGATGGCCGGGTTATAACCCCATAACCCCTTGGCCTAAGCGCTCCTCTATAAAAACACCGCGATCGCTGCTCATTCCCTGCAACAGCATTCAGCAGGGAATCGCCCATGAGCTCATCGAACGTTTTCACCTTGTCGCGCCGGCCGCTGGTTCGCCTGTCGCTGGCCCTGGCCCTGGCCGTCGGCGTGCAGGGCGGCGCCAGCGGGGCCCCGCCGGCCGGGGCACAGCAACTGGCCTTCGACATTGCCGCCGGGCCGCTGGACGAGGTGCTGCTGGACATCTCCCGCAAGAGCGGCGTGCCGATCTCCTTCAGCCAGAGCCTGGTGCAGGACAAGCGCAGCCCGGCCATCCGCGGCGTCCTGGGCGGCCGCCAGGCGGTGGACCAGGCCCTGCGCGGCAGCGGCCTGGAGGCGCAGCACAGCGAGCAGGGGCTGACCATCCGCAAGGCCGCGGCCAGTGCCAAGGCCAGCCCCCCGGTCGGCGTGGCGCCGAGCGCTCGCGCGCCCGAGCAACAGTTGGCCAAGGTCACGGTGACCGGCTCGCGCATCGCCCGCGCGCAGTCCGACGGCGCCACCCCGGTGAACGTGATTACCCACCAAGAGATGGAGGCCCGCGGCTACCGCGACGTCTACGACGCCCTGGCGACCCAGACCCAGAACACCGGCATGACCCAGGGCGAGGATTACGGCAACACCTTCCAGCCCGCCGCCAGCGCCCTCAACCTGCGGGGCTGGGGCCCAACCACACACTGGTGCTGATCAACGGCCGACGGGTGGCCGACTACCCGACGGCCTACGGCGGCCAGGTCAACTTCACCAACCTGGCCAATATCCCTTCGGCGGTCATCGACCGCATCGAGGTCCTCAGCCGCGGCGCCTCGGCGATCTATGGCTCCGACGCGATCGCCGGGGTGGTCAATATCATCCTCAAGGAACAGGCCAGCGGCATCGACGTCAACCCGCGCGGCGGCACCAGCTTTCGCGCGCCGGACCTGAACTACATCTATCAGGCCGACACCAATGGCTATACCCCGGACCAGATCGACTACTACGTTGCAGCCAGGGCGTGGAGGGCGCCTGCGATCGCGGGCGGGTGGATTACACCCAGAGCGGCACCGCGGACCTCAAGTCCGAGCGCGGCAAGTCCTGGACCTATGGGTTCGTCTGGTCGCCGTCGCGCAGCTTCGATGTGTCGGTGGATTACTGGCGGGTGCAGATCGAAGACCTGCTGACCACAGTCGACGAGAACCGCTCGCTACAAGCTCAACGACCGCGCCAGCGTCGGCCTGACCGTCAACAACCTGCTGAACCAGGTCAAGCGCGACGACTCCGGCGGCTGGCCGTATTACCCCACCGGCAACTACGACCCCTACGGCCGGCAGTGGTGGCTGGACCTGAGCTACCACTTCGGTGGCTGAACCCCGCCTATTCCTGTAGGAGCGAGCTTGCTCGCGATGGCGTCGTATCTGGCCCACCGCTATCGCGAGCAAGCTCGCTCCTACAAGGGATGACGGCGGGCATAAGCTCAGCATCCAACGGTCTAAACCGGCCTCTATAAAAACCACTGGGCCGTTGCACATCCCTGCATACACCTAATGCAGGGATGGTTGTCCATGAGTCCGTTCGTAACCCGTAGATCCCCTTTGTACCTGGCCTTGCTGGGGATGTTGAATAGCGTGCCGGCCTGGGCCGCGAATACCCCGTTCAACCTGCCCGCCGGACCGTTGGACCAGACCCTGTTGCAGATTTCCCGGCAGACCGGGCTGCCGATTTCCTTCGAGCAGAAACTGGTGGCCGGCCGTTACGCGCCGGCGATCCAGGGCGACCTCGACCAGCGCCAGGCGCTGACCCTGGCCCTGCAAGACAGCGGCCTGAAACCGCGTCAGGATGCCCAGGGCGTGATCATCGCCGCGGATGCCGGCCCGGCCGACGGCGCCCCGGCGTTCGCCGAGCCCATCACCCAGTTGCAGCGGGTGGAAGTGACCGGCACCGCGATCCGCCGGGTGGATGCCGAGACCGCGGTGCCGGTCACCATCCTGCGGGTCGAGCAGCTGCGCGAGCAGGGCGTGACCACCACCGAAGAGCTGATCAACCGGATTTCCGCCAACCAGTCTTCGGTCGGCTCGGGCCGCTCGGTGGGCTCCAGCAGCGGCGGCGCGGCCTTTGCCGACCTGCGCGGGATCGGCCCGAACAAGACCCTGGTGCTGCTCAACGGCCGGCGCCTGAGCAACAACGCGACCAATGCGATCAACGGCTCCGGTGTCGACCTCAACACCATTCCCTTCGCCGCCATCGACCGCGTCGAAGTGCTGCGCGACGGTGCGTCGGCGCTGTACGGCACCGACGCCATCGGCGGGGTGATCAACTTCATCACCAAGCAGAGCCTGACCCGCGGCCAGGTCAGCACCAGCTACGACACCCCGACCCATTCCGGCGGTGGCCAGAGCAAGAACTTCAGCGGCAGCTGGGGCATCGGCGACCTGGAAGACGACCGCTTCAACGTGTTCGGCGTGGTCAGCTACGACAAGCAGGAACGCCTGGCCGCCAAGGATCGCGGCTACACCTACAACTACCAGCCGGGCCGGGGCCTGGACTACACCTCCGGCACCGCCTCGCCGGCCAACTGGAGCCAGGGCGCCAATGCCACCAACCCGCTGGTCGGTTCCGGCTGCAATGCGCCGGGGCTGCTGTCGCGCAACGGCATCTGCCGCCAGAGCCTGTGGAGCTACCTGGACCTGGTGCCGGAAACCGAGAAGACCTCGGCCTTCGCCAAGGCCACCGGCAAGCTCAGCGACGACCACAACGTCAGCCTGGAATACTTCTGGGCGCGCAACGAGAACCGTACCCAGATCGGCCCCGGCACCCTGATGGGCAATCAGGTCAACCCGGGCACGGCGTTCTATCCGGGCAATGGCATCACCCCGGGGCCGAGCGGCTTCGCCCTCGACCCGACGCAACCGGTGGCCGCCAACTGGCGGGAGACCGATGTCGGCGCCCGGCGCCACGAGGACGACAACACCGGCCAGCGCCTGCTGTTGACGTTCGACGGCAGCGCGGCCGGCTGGGACTACAACCTCGGCGCCTCGTACAACCAGAACAAGGTGGTCAACAGTATCCGCAGCGGCTACGTCAACGATGTGGCGGTGTCCGAGGGCATCGCCACGGGCGTGATCAACCCGTTCGGCCCGCAGACCGCGGCGGGCAACGCATTGCTGGCAGCCAACGCGGTGGACGGCGACTACGCCACGGCGGTCGGGCGGGTCAAGGCCATCGACGGCCGGGTCAGCCGCGAAATCGGCGACTGGTTCGGCGCCGGCCCCTCGGCCCTGGCCCTGGGCGGCGAGTACCGCAAGGAAGACTTCCACCAGGATTTCGCCTCGTTCGCCGGCAACGTGCAGAGCCTGGGCGTCGACCCCAACGGCAGCGTGGCGGGCGACCGCAGCGTGCAGGCGCAATACGCCGAGCTCAATGTGCCGGTGCTCGACAGCCTGGAACTGACGGCGGCGATCCGTCACGACAAGTACAGCGACTTCGGCAGCACCACCAACCCCAAGTATTCGTTCCGCTTCCAGCCGTTCAAGGAGCTGGTGCTGCGCGGCGCCTACAGCGAAGGCTTCCGCGCGCCATCGCTGTACGAGCTGTACAACCCGACCTTCACCACCTTCACCAATGCCAACTACAACGACCCGCGGCTGTGCCCCGGCGGCACCCCGGCCAATGGCGGGATCGGCAACCGCGACTGCGCCCAGCAGTTTAACCGCACCACCGGCGGCAGCACCGAGCTGAAGCCGGAAACCGCGCGCAACGTGACCCTGGGGTTCGTCTACCAGCCGTTCGACCGGCTCAACGCCGGGCTGGATTTCTGGTGGATCAAGATCGCCAACCAGATCGCCGAGTTTCCCGAGTCGGCGCCGTTCGACGAGCCCGACCTGTACGCCGACCGGCTGGTGCGCAAGGCCGACGGCTCCATCGATCATGTGGTCACCGGCATGGCCAACCTCGGCAAGCTGAAGACCAGCGGGGTCGACGTCAGCCTCGACTACCGCCTGCCGGCCACGGCCTGGGGCGAATTCGGCCTGGGCCTGCAAGGCACCTACGTCACCCGCTACGACTACCAGCAACAGCTCAAGGGCGAGTACATCGACAAGCTGGGGGATTTTCGCGGCGGCGACTTCGCCTCGGCCGGCGCGGTGGCGCGCTGGCGCCACAGCCTGAACGCGACCTGGAACCTGGGCCCGCTGGGCGCGACCCTGAGCAACCGCTACACCAGCGGCTACCACGACTCCGACCGCGACAGCCACGACCGCGTCGGTTCCTACAACGTCTGGGACCTGGCCGGCACCTACACCTGGCGCCAGGCCCTGGGCGTGACCCTCGGGGTGAAGAACCTGTTCGACCGCGAACCGCCGTTCAGCAACCAGACCTACACCTTCCAGAGCGGCTACGACCCGCGTTATTCGGACCCGTTCGGGCGGACCTTGTACACGCGGCTCAGTTACAACTTCTGAGCCATAGGTGATCGAGGGTCCGGACGCCTTTTAGTAACCAATGGTTCTAAACGCCGCTCTATAAAAATGCCCGCTCAGTTGCACATGACAGGCAGGAGCGGGGCGTTCCGGGTAGATGGATACAGGCTGGGAGCCCGGTGCAGGCTGGACGATCTTTCGCGAGCGAGCTCGCTCCTACAAGTACCCACACCCCTGTAGGAGCGAACTCGCTCGCGATGGCGCCGGTACGGACACCGCCTGTTCAAGAGGCATCACTCCATGCTGTTGCAACGCGCTTTCCCGTTCTGGCTCTGCCTGCTGCTGAGCCCTCAACTGCTGGCCGCCGTGCAGCCGTCGCTGACGGTCTACGGCGAAGCCCCTAAGTACCCCGCCGGTTTCCAGCACTTCGACTACGTCGACCCGGACGCGCCCAAGGGCGGCAGCCTGCGCCGCTCGTCCCTGGAAAGCGGGCCCTTCGACCACCTGATCCCCTACATCGACAAAGGCACCGGCGTGGCCGAGGTCGACGGCTGGCTGTACGCGCCGTTGGCCTATCGTTCCAAGGACGAGCCCTACACGGTGTACGGCCTGGTGGCCGAAGGCCTGGAGCTGGCCGCGGACCGTTCCTGGCTGCGCTTCTACCTCAACCCACGGGCGCGCTTCGACGACGGCAGCCCGATCACCGCCGAGGACGTGCGCTACACCTTCGAGCTGCTGATGACCCAGGGCAGCTTCGTCTACCGCCAGCAGTTCGCCGAGGTTGCCGAGGTGCAGGTCGAGTCGCCGACCCAGGTGCGTTTTCTGTTCAAGAACAGCGACAGCCGCACCTTGCCCCTGGACCTGGCGGTGCTGCCGGTGCTGCCCGAGCATTGGTGGCGCGGGCGCAACTTCGCCGACGGCGGCGGCTTCGAGGCCCCGCTGGGCAGCGGGCCGTACCGGGTGAGCGCGGTGGACGCCGGGCGCAGCGTGGATTTCGAGCGGGTCAAGGACTGGTGGGGGCAGGCGCTGCCGGTGGCGCGCGGGCGCTACAACTTCGACCGGTTGCGGGTGGAGTTCTTCGCCGACACCGACGTGTCGCGGCAGATCCTCAAGGCCGGCGGCTACGACTACAACCGCGAGTTCTCCGCTACCGGCTACACCATCGGCTACGCCGGGGCCGCGCTGGAGCAGGGGCGCCTGGTGCGCGAACACCTGGCGCCGGGGTCGGCCCAGGGTGCCCAGGGCTTTATCTTCAACCTGCAAAAGCCGCTGTTCCAGGACCGCCGCGTACGCCAGGCGCTGGCCCTGCTCTGGGACTTCGAGTGGACCAACCGGCAGATGATGCGCGGCATGTACCTGCGCCAGCAGAGCTTCTTTTCCCACAGCGAACTGGCGGCCCGGGCGCTGCCGGACGCCGAAGAGCTGCGGATTCTCGAACCCTGGCGCGGGCAGGTCCCGGACGAGGTGTTCAGCCAGGTGTTCCAGGCGCCGCTCACCGACGGCAGCGGGATCGTCCGTCCGCAGCAATTGCAGGCTCTGAAGTTGCTGGAGGCGGCGGGCTGGACGCCGCGGGGCGACCAGTTGGTGAACGCTGCCGGCGAGCCGCTGCATTTCACCTTTCTCAATGGCCAGAAAGGCTTCGAGCGCCTGCTGCTGCCGTTCAAGCGCAACTTGGCGCAGATCGGCGTGGGCCTGGATATCCGCCAGGTCGACACCGCGCAGTACACCAACCGGGTGCGCGAGCGCGACTACGACATGATCGTCGCCGCCTACCCGGTGTCCCAGGCGCCGGGGCGCGAGGTGTTCAACTATTTCGGCTCGGTGAGCGCCGATGACCCGGGCTCGAACAACTACATGGCGCTGCGCGACCCGGCGGTGGACGGGCTGTTGGCGGCGCTGGTGCGGGCCGACAGCCGCGCCAGCATGCTGGCCCACGCCCGGGCACTGGATCGGGTGTTGCAGTGGGGCTATTACTGGATTCCCAACTATTACCCGCCGGGGATTTCCACGGTCTGGTGGAACCGCTTCGGCCGCCCGGCCATCGCGCCGTTGTACGACGCCGGGCTCGACACCTGGTGGGAGCTCAGCCCCGAGGCGCTGACCCTGGGCCAGATGCGCCAACGCAACGGGGAGAACTCTCATGCTGGCCTATAGCGCGCGGCGCCTGCTGCTGATCGTGCCGACTTTGCTGTGCATCCTGCTGGTGAATTTTGTCATCGTCCAGGCGGCGCCCGGCGGCCCGGTGGAGCAGGCCATTGCTCGCCTGCAAGGCATCGGCGGCGCCTCGGCGGTGGGCGGCGGGGCGGTGGACACGGTGGGCGGCGAATCCCGCGCCACCCGCGGCCTGGACCCCAGGCTGCTGGCCGATATCGAGCGCCAGTACGGTTTCGACAAACCGGCCGGCGAGCGCCTGTGGCTGCTGCTCAAGAGCTACGCGCAGCTGGATTTCGGCAAGAGTTTTTTCCGTGGCGCCACGGTCACCGAGCTGATCGCGCAGAAGCTGCCGGTGACCTTGTCGCTGGGCCTGTGGGCGACGCTGATCACCTACCTGGTGTCGATCCCCCTGGGCATTCGCAAGGCCGTGCGGAACGGTTCGGCCTTCGATGTCTGGAGCAGCGCGGCAATCGTCATCGGTTATGCGATGCCGGGTTTCCTGTTCGCCCTGCTGCTGATCGTGGTGTTCGGCGGCGGCACGCTGCTGGACTGGTTCCCGGTACGCGGGCTGGTGTCGGAAAACTTCGAGCAACTGAGCGCCGTCGGCAAGCTCGTCGACTATTTCTGGCACCTGGTGCTGCCGGTGACCGCGCTGGTGATCGGCGGCTTCGCCACCTTGACCCTGTTGACCAAGAACAGCTTTCTCAACGAGGTGTCCCGACTGTATGTGGTCACCGCCCGGGCCAAGGGCCTGAGCGAACGCCAGGTGCTGTACGGCCATGTGTTTCGCAACGCCATGCTGCTGGTGGTCGCCGGGTTGCCCCAGGCCCTGGTCAATGTGTTTTTCGGCGGCTCGCTGCTGATCGAGGTGATCTTCTCCCTCGACGGCCTCGGGCGCCTGAGCTACGACGCGGCGGTGTCGCGGGATTACCCGGTGGTGTTCGGTTCGCTGTTCATCTTCACCCTGTTCGGCCTCTTGATAAAACTCGTCGGCGACCTGTGCTACACCCTGGTCGACCCGCGCATCGACTTCAGTGCAAGGAGCGCCTGATGCTGACCCTGTCTCCCCTCGGCGTGCGGCGCTGGCAGCGTTTCAAGTCCCATCGGCGCGGCTGGTGGTCGTTGTGGCTGTTCGGCGCGTTGTTCGCCCTGACCCTGGGCGGCGAGCTGATCGCCAACGACAAGCCGCTGTTGGTGTCGTACCAGGGCCAGTGGTACTTCCCGGCGTTCAAGCGCTACACCGAACAGGAATTCGGCGGCCAGCTGCCATTCCAGCCGGATTACCGCAGCGCCGCGGTGCGCCAGTTGATCGAAGGGCGGGGCGGCTGGTTGCTGTTCGCGCCCATTCCCTTTGCCTTCGACACGGTCAATTACGACCTGACGCAGCCGGCGCCCAGCCCGCCCTCGGCGCAAAACTGGCTGGGCACCGACGACCAGGCCCGGGACGTGCTGGCGCGGACGATCTTCGGCACCCGGGTGTCGCTGCTGTTCGCCTTGGCCCTGACCGCCGCCAGCGCCCTGATCGGCATTGCCGCCGGCGCCCTGCAAGGCTATTACGGCGGCTGGATCGACCTCTTGGGCCAGCGTTTGCAAGAGGTCTGGTCGGGGCTGCCGGTGCTTTATCTGTTGATCATCCTCTCGGGGTTCGTCGAGCCGAACTTCTGGTGGCTGCTAGGGATCATGGCGCTGTTTTCCTGGCTGGCCCTGGTCGACGTGGTGCGCGCCGAGTTCCTGCGCAGCCGCGGCCTGGAGTACGTCAAGGCGGCCCGCGCCCTGGGCGTCGGCGATGCCCAGGTGATCGTGCGGCACATCCTGCCCAATGCCATGAGCGCCACCCTGACGTACCTGCCGTTCATTCTCACCGGCGCCATTTCAACCCTGTCGGCCCTGGATTTCCTCGGCTTCGGCATGCCCGCCGGCAGTGCTTCCCTGGGCGAATTGATCGGCCAGGGCAAAAGCAACTTGCAGGCACCCTGGCTGGGGCTGACGGCGTTTTTCGCCCTGGCGCTGATTCTGTCGTTGCTGGTGTTTATCGGCGAAGCCTGCCGCGACGCCTTCGATCCGAGGCATTGAAATGAGTGAAAAACTGCTTGAACTGCGCGGGCTGCGGGTGGCGTTCCAGGCCGCCGAAGTGGTGCACGGCATCGATCTGGATATCCGCCCCGGCGAGTGCCTGGCGCTGGTCGGCGAGTCCGGCTCGGGCAAATCGGTGACCGCCCACAGCATTCTGCAATTGCTCGACTCGGGCAGCACGCGCATCGCCGGCAGCCTGCGTTATCGGGGCGAAGAGTTGCTCGGCGCGAGCCCCGCGCGCTTGCGCCAGCTGCGCGGCAACCGTATCGCGATGATCTTCCAGGAACCCATGAGTTCGCTGAACCCGCTGCATAACGTGGAGCGGCAGTTGGGGGAGACCCTGCGCCTGCACCGGGGCATGGTCGGCAGCCAGGCGAGCGAACGGATCCTCGAACTGCTGCGTCTGGTCGGTATCACGCAGCCGGAGCAGCGCCTGCGGGCCTATCCCCATCAGTTGTCCGGCGGCCAGCGCCAGCGAGTGATGATCGCCATGGCCCTGGCCTGCGAGCCGGAACTGCTGATCGCCGACGAACCCACCACCGCCCTGGACGTGACGGTGCAACGCAAGATCCTGCTGTTGCTCAAGGACCTGCAACAGCGCCTGGGCATGGCCTTGCTGCTGATCAGCCACGACCTCAACCTGGTGCGCAGCATTGCCCAGCGGGTGGCGGTGATGCGCGCCGGAGACATCGTCGAAACGGCCGACTGCGCCCGGTTGTTCGCCGATCCGCGGCACCCCTACAGCGTCCAGCTGCTGAACGCCGAACCCGGCGGCCAGGCCTTGCGCCGCGGGCCGGGGGAGGTCTTGCTGGCGGTGCAGGGGTTGAAGGTCTGGTTCCGCCAGGGTGGCGGCTGGCTGCGGCCCAGGCGTTACCTCAAGGCGGTGAACGGCATCGACCTGCAATTGCAGCGGGGCAAGACCCTGGGGATCGTCGGCGAGTCGGGTTCGGGCAAGTCGACCCTGGGCCAGGCGATCCTGCGGCTGGTCGAGTCCGAAGGGCACATCCGCTTCGACGGGCAAGCCCTGGAGCGCCTCGACCGCAAACAATTGCAGCCGTTGCGGCGGCAATTGCAGGTGGTGTTCCAGGACCCGTTCGGCAGCCTCAGCCCGCGCCTTAGCGTGCAGCAGATCGTCGCCGAGGGTTTGCGGGTGCACAGTGACCTGGATGCCGGGCAGCGGGAGCAGGCGGTGATCGATGCCTTGCGCGAGGTCGGCCTCGACCCGGCCAGCCGCCATCGTTACCCCCACGAGTTCTCCGGCGGCCAGCGCCAGCGCATCGCCATTGCCCGTGCCCTGGTGCTCAAGCCGCAGTTGATCCTGCTCGACGAGCCGACCTCGGCCCTGGACCGTACCGTGCAGAAACAGGTGGTGGCCCTGTTGCGCCGCTTGCAGCAGGAGCATGGCCTGACGTACCTGTTCATCAGCCACGACCTGGCCGTGGTCCGCGCCCTGGCCCACGACCTGATCGTGATGAAGGACGGCGAGGTGGTGGAGCGCGGGACCACCGACCAGTTGTTCGCGGCGGCGCGCCATCCCTACACCCGCGAGTTGCTGATGGCCTCCAGCGTCGTCGCGGCAACGGCCAGCGGCTCGCTGGAGGCCCGCTGAAAGCCTGTGCCGAAAACGACGAATCCCGCCAGGAGGCGGGATTCGTCGTTGTCAGCGCTCACGCTTCCCTGGGGAAGCGCCGGTCTCAGGCCGGGAACAGTTCGCTGAGCTTCATCGCCAGCATCATGTCGCCTTCGGCGCGCAGCTTGCCGCCCATGAAGGCCTGCATGCCGTCGGTTTCGCCGCTGACGATGCCTTGCAGGGTTTCGCCGTCCATGACCAGGGTGACCTGGGCATCCGGGTTTTCGCCTTCCTTGAGCTCGCAGGTGCTGTCTTTGACGATCAGCGAGAAGTTCTTGGTGTCATCGATACGGAAACCGAAAACCAGGTCCAGGCCGGCAGCGGCAGCTGGGTTGAACTTGGCTTTCATGGCTTGTACGGCGTCGGCTACGGAGGTCATGGTTCGATCCTTTTATGGGGTGGTACAGCAAGGGTCACAGTGATCCGGACTCAACGGAAAGTGATGAGTTCCGGGGCCTTCAGCAGTTGCAAGTGGGCATGACTGTTGAAGGAAGCCAGGGCCACCTCGCGACCGCGGAACTTCAGCTGGTTGAGCGAGGTGTTGACGATTTGCCAATTCAGTTCGAAGGCCTGGGCGGCAGGCATCCGGGTAATCAGGTGGAGCAGGGCGGTGATGGTGCCGCCGGAGGTGAACACGGCGATTTTCTGGGTGCTGTCGGCCTGTTCCAGGATGCGCTGCAGGCCGGCCTGGACGCGTTCGACGAAACCCAGCCAGCTTTCCAGGCCCGGTGGGTCGTAGGTGCCGGCCAGCCAGCGGTCGATGATCAGGGCGAAGATGCGCTGGAATTCACCGCGGTTCTGCGCGGCGTTGCGCAGGGTGTCCACGGCGCCAGGTTCCTCGGACAACATGTCGGGCAACAGGGCGCGGATCACTGCGTCGGCATCGAATTCGTTGAACGCCGAATCGGTTTCCAGGATCGGTGTGGGCAGGCCAGCGGCGCTGAACTGTTCCAGGGCGGTATTGGCGGTGTGCTGCTGGCGGCGCAGGTCGCCGGCCAGGCAGCGATCGAAACTCACCCCCAGTTCGACCAGGTGCTGGCCGAGCACTTCGGCCTGACGGATACCGGTAGTCGAGAGGACGTCGTAGTCGTCCGCACCGAAGGAGGCCTGGCCATGTCGAATCAGATAGATGCTGCCCACGTCCGCGTCATCCCGGCACGTTGAAAGTTTTGCGAGGTTATGAGGATGCCAGTGAGCTGTCAATGAAAAAACATACGCTTGTTTGAAATGCCCGTTAGAGCACCGTAACAACAGGTTTCGCGACTGGCCGACGTCCGGCCGCGTCGGTATGCTGGAGCCCATTCCGCCACGCGTTGGCAGTGCTGCACCTCTTTAAGGAGTCCCTGTGGAGTTTCTCTCCGAGTACGCCAGTTTCCTGGCCAAAACCGTCACCCTGGTCATCGCCATCCTGGTGGTGCTGGTCACCGCTGCCTCCCTGCGCAGCAAAGGTCGGCGCAAGGGCGCCGGGCAATTGCATGTCAGCAAGCTCAACGATTTCTACAAGGGCCTGCGCGAGCGCCTGGAGCAGAGCCTGCTCGACAAGGACCAGCTCAAGGCGCTGCGCAAGTCCCAGGCCAAGGCCGAGAAAAAAACCAGGAAGCAGCCTGAGGAAAAATCCCGGGTGTTCGTGCTGGATTTCAGCGGCGACATCAAGGCTTCGGCCACCGAGGGGCTGCGCCACGAAATCACCGCGCTGCTGAGCCTGGCCACGTCCCAGGACGAAGTGGTGCTGCGCCTGGAAAGCGCCGGGGGCATGGTCCACAGCTATGGGCTGGCCTCCTCGCAACTGGCGCGGATCCGCCAGGCCGGCGTGCCGCTAACGGTGTGCATCGACAAGGTCGCGGCCAGCGGCGGCTACATGATGGCGTGCATCGGCGAGAAGATCATCAGCGCGCCGTTCGCCATTCTCGGCTCGATCGGCGTGGTGGCGCAGTTGCCCAACGTCAATCGCCTGCTGAAAAAACACGACATCGATTTTGAAGTGCTGACCGCCGGTGAGTACAAGCGCACCCTGACCGTGTTCGGCGAAAACACCGAGAAGGGCCGGGAGAAGTTCCAGGAAGACCTGGACATCACCCACCAGCTGTTCAAGAACTTCGTTTCCCGCTACCGGCCGCAGCTGGTCATCGACGAAGTGGCCACCGGCGAAGTCTGGCTGGGCGTCGCGGCGCAGGAGAAACAGCTGGTCGACGAGCTGAAGACCAGCGACGAGTACCTGGCCGAGCGCGCCAAGGACGCCGAGCTGTTCCACCTGCACTACGCCGAGCGCAAGAGCCTGCAGGAGCGGGTCGGGCTGGCGGCCAGCGGTTCGGTCGACCGTGTGCTGCTGACCTGGTGGAGCCGGTTGACCCAGCAACGTTTCTGGTAACGACCTCCTGTAGGAGCGATCTTGCTCGCGATGGCGATCAACGATGACGCGACGGATCTGAAGCACCGCGTTGTCTTGGCGTTTTGATCGCGGGCAAGCTCGCTCCTACAAGGATCACGGGTGTTTTTATGGGGGCGAGGCTGGCCCGCGATGGCGGCCCCCGCCGCCATAAACGGCGGAAACAAAAAAGCCCTGGACCGGTTTCCCGGTCCAGGGCTTTTTGTTGGCGCGGCGCTTAGCGGCGACGGAACAGCGGCAGCGGTTCGTCGGTGGCGGCCTGGTAGGTCACGGAGAAGTCCTTGAGGCTTTCCAGGGCTTCGTACGGGTCCTTGTCGGCGCGCAGGGCGTAGGCGTCGAAACCGCAGCGGCGCAGGTAGAACAGCTGGTCGCGCAGCACGTCGCCGATCGCCCGCAGTTCGCCTTTGAAACCGTAGCGGTCGCGCAGCAGGCGGGCGTTGGAGTAGTTGCGGCCGTCGGTGAAGGCCGGGAAATTCAGGGCGATGACCTGGAAGTGTTGCACGTCATCGCCGATTTCCTCGGCTTCTTCATCGGCGTCCAGCCACACGCCCAGGCCGCCGTCGCGGGCCTTGAGGGCGTGAGCGTGCTCGCGCCACAGGGCCAGCGGCACGATCAGGTCGTCGCAGTTGGAGATGCCGTCGAGGGTCGCGTCCTTGGGCAGCAAGTGCCAGGTTTCGTCGATGACCTCGTTGTTCTTAATGATTCGCTGCATAGACGCGTTCCTTGAAGAGGTCGATGCCAATACGTTGATAGGTGTCGATGAAACGCTCGTCTTCGGTACGTTGCTCCACGTACACATCGATCAGCTTCGAGATCACGTCGGGCATGTCGTCCTGGGCGAAGGACGGGCCGAGGATCTTGCCCAGGCTGGCGTCGCGGCTGGCGCTGCCACCCAGGGAGACCTGGTAGAACTCTTCGCCTTTCTTGTCCACGCCGAGGATGCCGATGTGGCCCACGTGGTGGTGGCCGCAGGCGTTCATGCACCCGGAGATGTTCAGGTCCAGTTCGCCGATGTCGAACAGGTAGTCCAGGTCGTCGAAACGACGCTGGATGGATTCGGCGATCGGGATCGACTTGGCGTTGGCCAGCGAGCAGAAGTCGCCGCCCGGGCAGCAGATGATGTCGGTCAGCAGGCCGATGTTCGGCGTGGCGAAGCCTTGCTCGCGCAGCTCGCCCCACAGGGTGAACAGCTGGCTCTGCTCGACGTCGGCGAGAATCACGTTCTGCTCGTGGGACGTGCGCAACTGGCCGAAGCTGTAGCGGTCGGCCAGGTCGGCGATGCTGTCCAGCTGCTTGTCGGTGACGTCGCCCGGGGCCACGCCGGTAGGTTTGAGCGACAGGGTCACGGCGACATAACCCGGCTTCTTGTGGGCCAGGGTGTTGCGCACGCGCCAGCGGGCAAAGCCTGCATGTTGCCGGTCGAGTTCGGCCAGTTCGGCGTCCTGGTTGCCCAGGGTCTTGTAGTCCGGGTCGACGAAGTGCTTGGCCACGCGGTGTACTTCGGCATCGGTCAGGGTGGTCTGGCCGCCGCGCAGGTGGGTCATTTCCGCCTCGACCTTCTCGGCGAACACTTCCGGCGTCAGCGCCTTGACCAGGATCTTGATCCGCGCCTTGTATTTGTTGTCGCGCCGGCCGTAGCGGTTGTAGACCCGCAGGATGGCGTCGAGGTAGCTCAACAGGTCCCGCCACGGCAGGAACTCGTTGATGAACGCGCCGATCACCGGGGTGCGGCCCAGGCCGCCACCGACCAGGACGCGGAAGCCCAGTTCGCCGGCGGCGTTATGCACCGGCTCCAGGCCGATGTCGTGGACTTCGATGGCTGCGCGGTCCGCGGTCGAGCCATTGACGGCGATCTTGAACTTGCGCGGCAGGTAGGCGAATTCGGGGTGGAAGGTAGTCCACTGACGGACGATCTCGCACCAGGGGCGCGGGTCGATCAGCTCATCCGCGGCGACGCCGGCGAACTGGTCGGTGGTGACGTTGCGCAGGCAGTTGCCGCTGGTCTGGATGGCGTGCATCTGCACGGTTGCCAGCTCGGCCAGGATGTCCGGGATGTCTTCCAGCGCCGGCCAGTTGAACTGCACGTTCTGCCGGGTACTGATGTGGGCGTAACCCTTGTCGTAGTCGCGAGCGATCTTGGCCATCATCCGAACTTGCCGCGACGTCAGTTGGCCATAAGGCACCGCGACCCGCAGCATCGGGGCGAAACGTTGGATATAGAGCCCATTCTGCAAGCGCAGAGGGCGGAATTCTTCTTCGCTCAGCTCGCCTGCCAGATAGCGTCGGGTCTGATCACGGAACTGCTTGACGCGGTCCTCGATGATCCGCTGATCGTACTCGTCGTATACGTACATATAGATCCTGTTCTCAGGCTTATCAGGTGACGCAGAGGCGGATGTCACCCAAGAAATTCGCGCGCACGGCCGCGCACTCCCAACGGAGCGGGGGGAAGATACCAGTTTGCAGTTATGCGCAAAAGTGATGTTTGAGTATATGCAAAGAACCAAAACGACTAACGGTATCCGCCCGGTTCAAACCCACATTTGTGGTGAGGGCAATCCTCGACTTAACTGTGCTCGAGTCTTTGTGCAATCACCGATAAAACCGACAAGAGGCGATGCTATGGGCAATACAACCAAAGCAAGGAAAAGCGACAGCAGTGTCGATGCTTGGGCCATTCTCTTCCTGATCATTCTGGTGGTGGGAACGGCGGTGTTCTGGGTCAGTCATCAATAGCTGCCGGCAATCGATGAACAGAGTCCGAATTGTCAGAGGGAAATGACGATTTGCCGGTCGTGGCCAGTATTTTGCCAGTTATACTGCAGGGCAATATTCCGGGACTCTGGTCGCAATGTTCAAGGTGTTAGGTAGATGTCTGCTGGTACCGCTGCTGGTGCTGGGCGCACCGCTCTGGTCCGCGGCCCATGCCACGTCGGTGGTCTTCCTCAATCCGGGCATTTCGACCGAGACCTTCTGGGTCGGTTATTCGCAGTTCATGCAGGCCGCCGCCACTGACCTCGGCCTGGATCTGCGTGTGCGTTATTCGCAGCGCGACTCGCAGACGACCCTGCGCCAGGCTCGGGAAATCCTCCAAGGCCCGGACCGGCCAGACTACCTGGTGGTGGTCAACGAAGAATATATCGCGCCGGAACTCCTGCGCCTGTCACGGGGCAGTGGGGTCAAGCTGTTCTTCGTCAGCAGCGCCCTGACCGCCGACCAGCGGCGCCTGCTGAGCGAGCGCCAGGATCGTTACCCCGACTGGGTCGGCAGCATGATCGCCAACGACGAAGAAGCCGGTTACCAGATGCTCAAGGAGCTGATGCGCCGTCACGGCCCGCCCGCCCCAGGGCAAGTCGTCGAACTGTTGGCGTTCTCGGGCGTGAAGAACACTCCAGTGGCGCAATTTCGCGAACAAGGCCTGCAACGGGCGCTGGCCGAGCACCCCGAGGTGCGGCTGCGGCAACTGGTGTACGGCGAGTGGAATCGCCAGCGCGCTTTCGACCAGGCCCAGCAATTGTTCAAGCGGTATCCGCAGACACAGTTGGTCTGGTCGGCCAACGACGAAATGGCCCTGGGCGCGATGGCGGCGCTGGAGCAGCAAGGGCGGCAACCGGGCAAGGATGTGCTGTTCAGCGGCCTGAACAGTTCGCCGACAGCCTTGCAGGCGCTGATCGACGGGCGCCTGACGGTGCTGGTGGCCGGGCATTTCAGCGTCGGTGGCTGGGCGATGGTGGTGCTCGCGGACGACGCCCGCGGGCTCAACCCCGTGGCCCATGGTGGCCCGGACTGGCAGTTGGGCGTGTTCCAACTGCTGGACACGGCCCAGGCGCGACGCCTGCTGGAGCTGCAGGGCTCGCAGCGATTCGGCGTGGACTTTCGCGGCTTGTCGGTCCAGGGCAAGCCGGCCGACTATCGCTATCCCTTCTCGCTGAAGCTGTTGCTGCCCTGACAGCGCTTCAGATTCCCGCCAGGTGCAGCACCAGCTTGACGATGCCGAACAGGGTCAAGGCGAATACCGCGGTGAACAGAATGCCCAGGATCACGAAGTGGCTGGGTTTGCCGTGGGTGAAATCGCGCTTGCGGTTCTTGCCGCTCTGCACGCCGAACGCGGCGGCGGCGACGCTGTGCAGCATCTGCCAGAAGGTCGGCGGCTTGTCGTTGATGGGGTCGTCCATAAATCCCTCGACACGGGTGGGTGTGCAGAGAGCATAGCCAATCAAACATCCTGTAGGAGCGAGCGTGCTCGCGATCAAAACGTCGAGACGACGCGGTTCTGCAGATTTACCGCGTGATCATTGGCGTTTATCGCGAGCACGCTCGCTCCTACAGGGAGGTACGGCGCTTAGTTGTCGTAGCCCAGGTTCGGCGCCAGCCAGCGCTCGCTCACGGCCAGGTCCTGGCCCTTGCGCGCGGTGTAGCTGTTCACTTGATCCTTGTCGATCTTGCCGACGGCGAAGTACTGCGCCTGCGGATGGGCGAAATACCAGCCGCTGACCGCCGCCGCCGGGAACATCGCGAAGTGTTCGGTGAGGAACACGCCGCTGCGCCCGGCCTTGCCTTCGGAGGCTTCAGGGTCGAGCAGGGCGAACAGGGTGCTTTTCTCGGTGTGGTCCGGGCAGGCCGGATAACCCGGGGCAGGGCGGATGCCGCTGTACTGCTCCTTGATCAGCGCCTCGTTGTCCAGCACCTCGTCCTTGGCGTAACCCCAGTATTCCTTGCGCACCTGCTGGTGCAGCCACTCGGCGCAGGCCTCGGCCAGGCGGTCGGCCAGGGCCTTGACCATGATCGAGTTGTAGTCGTCGCCCTTGTCCTGGTAGGCCTTGGCCACTTCCTCGGCGCCGATCCCGGCGGTGGTGATGAAACCGCCGACGTAGTCGGTCACGCCGCTGTCTTTGGGCGCGACGAAGTCGGCCAGGGAGAAGTTCGGCTTGCCGTCGGTCTTGATGGTCTGCTGGCGCAGGTGATGCAAGCGGGCCAGGGGCTTGCCGTCGTCGCCATAGACTTCCAGGTCGTCGTCCTGCACCTGGTTGGCCGGCCAGAAACCGAACACCGCGCGGGCGCTGATCAGCTTCTCGTCGATCAGTTTGTCGAGCATTTCCCGGGCGTCCTGGTACAGCGCGGTGGCGGCTTCGCCCACCACTTCGTCTTCGAGGATGCGCGGGAACTTGCCGGCCAGGTCCCAGGAAATGAAAAACGGCGTCCAGTCGATGTACTCGGCCAGGACCTTGAGGTCGATGTTGTCCAGCACCCGGGCACCGGTGAAGGTCGGCTTGACCGGCTGGTAGTCGGCCCAGTCGAACTGCGGCTTCTTGGCGATGGCCGCGGCATAGCTCAGGCGCTCGGTGCGGGCGCTGCGGTTGGCGGTGCGCTCGCGCACTTCCACGTATTCTTCGCGGGTCTTCTCGACGAAGCCGGCCTTGAGTTCCTTGGACAGCAACTGGGTGGCCACGCCCACGGCGCGCGAGGCGTCGGTGACGTAGACCACCGCATCGTTGTTGTACTTGGGCTCGATCTTCACCGCGGTGTGCGCCTTGGACGTGGTGGCGCCACCGATCATCAGCGGCAGGTGGAAATCCTGGCGCTGCATTTCCCGGGCGACGTGGACCATCTCATCCAGCGACGGGGTGATCAGGCCGGACAGGCCGATGATGTCGCACCTCTGTTCCTTGGCCACCTGCAGGATCTTCTCCGCCGGCACCATCACGCCGAGGTCGACGATGTCGTAGCCGTTGCAGCCCAGGACCACGCCGACGATGTTCTTGCCGATGTCGTGCACGTCGCCCTTGACCGTGGCCATGAGGATCTTGCCCTTGGCCTCGGGCTTGTCGCCTTTCTCCAGTTCGATGAACGGTATCAGGTGCGCCACCGCCTGCTTCATCACGCGGGCCGATTTCACCACCTGGGGCAGGAACATTTTGCCGGCGCCGAACAGGTCGCCGACGATGTTCATGCCGGCCATCAGCGGGCCTTCGATCACTTCGATCGGACGGGCGAAGGACAGCCGCGACTCTTCGGTGTCTTCGACGATGTGCGTGGTGATGCCTTTGACCAGGGCGTGCTCCAGGCGCTTGTTGACCTCCCAGCCGCGCCACTCTTCGGTCTCGGCTTCCTTGACGCTGCCGTCGCCGCGGTACTTGTCGGCGATGGCGAGGAGGGCGTCGGTGCCTTCCGGCGTGCGGTTGAGGATCACGTCTTCCACGGCGTCGCGCAGCTCTTGCGGGATCTGGTCGTAGATCTCCAGCTGGCCGGCGTTGACGATGCCCATGGTCAGGCCGTTGCGGATCGCGTACAGCAGGAACACCGAGTGGATCGCCTCGCGCACCGGGTTGTTGCCGCGGAACGAGAACGACACGTTGGACACGCCGCCGGAGCTCAGCGCATGGGGCAGCTCGTCGCGGATATAGGCGCAGGCGTTGATGAAGTCCACCGCGTAGTTGTTGTGCTCCTCGATGCCGGTGGCGACGGCGAAGATGTTCGGGTCGAAGATGATGTCTTCCGGCGGGAAGCCGACGTCGTTGACCAGGATGTCGTAGGAGCGCTTGCAGATTTCCTTCTTGCGCGCCTCGGTGTCGGCCTGGCCGGTTTCGTCGAAGGCCATCACCACCACCGCGGCGCCGTAGCGCTTGCACAGCTTGGCGTGATGAATGAACTGCTCGACGCCTTCCTTCATGCTGATGGAGTTGACGATGCCCTTGCCCTGGATGCACTTGAGGCCGGCTTCGATCACCTCCCACTTGGAGGAGTCGATCATGATCGGGACGCGGGAGATATCCGGCTCGCCGGCGATCAGGTTGAGGAAGGTCACCATGGCCTTCTTCGAGTCCAGCATGCCTTCGTCCATGTTGATGTCGATCACCTGGGCGCCGGCCTCGACCTGCTGCAGGGCGACTTCCAGGGCCTCGGTGTAGTTCTCTTCGCGGATCAGGCGGGCGAACTTGGCGGAACCGGTGATGTTGGTCCGTTCGCCGACGTTGACGAACAACGACTGGCGATCGATGGTGAACGGCTCCAGGCCCGACAGGCGGCAGGCCTTGGGGATGTCGGGAATCTGCCGCGGCGCGTAACCGGCCACGGCCTTGGCGATGGCCTCGATGTGCCCCGGGGTGGTGCCGCAGCAGCCGCCGACGATATTCAGGAAGCCGCTCTGGGCGAACTCCTCGATGACCTTGGCGGTTTGCGCCGGCAGTTCGTCGTATTCGCCGAATTCGTTGGGCAGGCCGGCGTTGGGGTGCGCGGAAACGTGGGTGCTGGCCTTGTTCGACAGCTCTTCCAGGTACGGACGCAGTTCGCTGGCGCCGAGGGCGCAGTTCAGGCCGACGGAAATCGGCTTGGCGTGGGCCACCGAGTTCCAGAAGGCTTCGGTGGTCTGGCCCGACAGGGTACGGCCGGAGGCGTCGGTGATGGTGCCGGAGATCATGATCGGCAGCTCGAAGCCCAGTTCTTCGTACACGCCCTGCACGGCGAAGATCGCCGCCTTGGCGTTGAGGGTGTCGAAGATGGTTTCGATCAGGATCAGGTCGGCGCCGCCCTCGATCAGGCCCTTGGTGGCCTCGGTGTAGTTCTCCACCAGCTCGTCGAAGGTGACGTTGCGGTAGCCCGGGTTGTTGACGTCCGGCGACAGCGAGCAAGTGCGGCTGGTCGGGCCCAGCACGCCGGCGACGAAGCGCGGCTTGTCCGGGGTCTCCAGGGTCTTGGCGTCCGCGATCTTGCGTGCCAGGCGCGCGCCTTCGACGTTGAGCTCGTAGACCAGCGCCTCCATGCCGTAGTCGGCCATGGAAATCTGTGTGGCGTTGAAGGTGTTGGTCTCGAGGATGTCGGCGCCGGCGTCCAGGTAGGCCTTCTCGATGCCGCCGATCACGTCCGGGCGGGTCAGCACCAGCAGGTCGTTGTTGCCCTTGACGTCGCTCGGCCAGTCGGCGAAACGCTTGCCGCGGTAGTCCTGTTCCTCGAGCTTGTAGCTCTGGATCATGGTGCCCATGCCGCCGTCGAGAATCAGGATGCGCTCTTTGAGGGCTTGCTGAAGGGCGTGGAGGCGCGTGCTGCGATCGGACATGAAAGACTACCTGGGAGGGCGATTACGAAGGGCGAGGATCATAGCAAACCTGTGCGCTTTTAGAGCATGCGGCGGTTTTTCATGAATATCGCTCATGTTGGTCAGGGTGCTGGCCCGGTAGAATCGGCGGATTTTCTGAAGGATTGGACCAGGGACATGTCTTACCGCGTCGTCATCGGCAGTGCGCTGCTGCTTTTAAGTTCGCTTGCCAGCGCCCAGGGGGCTGCCCCGGCGATCTCCTATACCCGCGATGTCCAGCCGATCTTCACCGAGAAATGCGTGGCCTGCCATGCCTGCTACGACTCCGCCTGCCAGCTCAACCTGGGCAGCGGCGAGGGCGCGGCGCGCGGCGCCTCGAAGACCCCGGTGTACGACGGCGAGCGGAGCAAGGCAGAGGCTCCGACCCGATTGTTCTACGACGCCTTCGGCAAGCATGCCTGGCAGGCCAAGGGGTTCTATTCGGTGCTCGACGCCCAGGGCAGCCAGGCGGCGCTGATGGCGCGGATGCTGGAGCTGGGCCACAAGACCCCGCTGCAACCCAACGCCAAGCTGCCGGACGATATCGTCCTGGGCCTCGGCCGCGAGAACATGTGCGCGCAACCGGTTGAATTCGACGGTTATGCCGGCGCCCATCCGCGCGAAGGCATGCCGCTGGCGGTGACCGGCCTGACCGATCAGCAATACCAGACCCTGCAACGCTGGCTGGCGTCCGGTGCGCCGATCGACGAGCAGGGCCTGGCGCCGAGCGCCAAGGAAGCGATGCAGGTGCTGCAATGGGAAAACCTGCTCAATGCCCCCGGCGCCCGGGAAAGCCTGGTAGCGCGCTGGTTGTTCGAGCACTGGTTCCTGGCCCATATCTATTTCGAGGGCGGCGAGCCGGGGCATTTCTTCCAGTGGGTGCGTTCGCGCACGCCCAGCGGCCAGCCGATCGACCTGATCAACACCCGCCGACCCAACGACGACCCGGGCACTCAGGTGTATTACCGCCTGTGGCCGGTGCAGGGGGTGATCGTGCACAAGACCCACATCACCTACCCGCTGAGCGCGGCGAAGATGGCGCGGGTCAAGACCCTGTTCTACAGCGGCGATTATCAAGTCACCGCGTTGCCGGGTTATGGCCCGGGACGTCGCGCCAACCCGTTCGAGACCTTCGAGGCGATTCCGGCTCGGGCCCGCTACCAGTTCATGCTGGATAACGCCGAGTACTTCGTACGTACCTTTATCCGCGGCCCGGTGTGCCGCGGGCAGATCGCCACCGACGTGATCCGCGACAATTTCTGGGCGCTGTTCCAGGCCCCGGAGCATGACCTGTACATCACTGATCCGGCCTACCGCGGCCAGGCCACGCCGTTGCTGGCCATGCCCGGGCAGAACGACGATGTCGGCAGCGTGCTGAGCCTGTGGCTGGCCTATCGCGACAAACGCAACGAATACGAGGTCCTGCGCCGCGACTCCTACGCCGACGCCCCGGCGCCGAGCTGGTCGACCCTGTGGGCGGGCAACGACAATGCGTTGCTGAGCATTTTCCGCCACTTCGACAGCGCTTCGGTGACCAAGGGCCTGATCGGCGAAGTACCGCAGACCCTGTGGCTGTTCGACTACCCGCTGCTGGAGCGTACCTATTATCAGCTGGCGGTGAATTTCGACGTGTTCGGCAACGTCTCGCACCAGGCGCAGACCCGCCTGTACTTCGACCTGATCCGCAACGGCGCCGAGCAGAACTTCCTGCGCCTGATGCCCGCCGGCACCCGCGAGGACTTCCTCGACGACTGGTACCAGAACAGCGGCAAATTCAAGATGTGGCTGGACTACGAGTCTATCGATGACAGCAAGTCCAGCGCCCTGGTGCTGGATGAAAAGGACCCGAAACGGGATTTTGCCAACCAGCTGCTGAGCCGCTACGGCGACCTCAATGCGCGGCCCGACCCGATCAACCGCTGCGACGGCGCCTACTGTTCGCGGCCGAACATCGACCCGGCGCTGCAGAACGCCGAACAGGCCCTCAGCCGCCTGGTGGCGCGGCCAGCGGCGGGCATGCGAGTGATCGACCTGCTGCCGGAGGCGACCATGCTGCGTATCCAGGCGCCGAGCGGCAAGCGGGTGTTCTACAGCATGCTGCGCAACCGCGCCCACAGTAACGTGGCGTTCCTGCTGGGCGAATCGCTGCGCTACCAGCCGGGCCTGGACACCCTGACCATCTACCCGGGCGTGCTCAGCAGCTACCCGAACTTCATGTTCAACATTCCCGCCGAACAGGTGCCGGATTTCGTCGCCCAGATGGAAAACGCCAAGGACGCCAAGCGCTTCGAGAAGATCGTCGAGCGTTGGGGGATTCGCCGCAGCCATCCGCAGTTCTGGCAATACTTCCATGACCAGACCCAGTTCATTCTCGAAACCGATCCGAAAGAGGCGGGGGTACTGGACATGAACCGCTACGAGAACCTCTGAAAACACCCTGTGTGCCTTGAAATTCCGGGTCGGAGCCCTCAGGTTCCGGCCCGGGCCACCCTGGAAAAGCCTTGTAAAAAATCCTGTTCCCGACGCCGAGCGCGTCGTGCGGGTTTATCGACCAAGGTCTATCCCGACAAAAATACTAGGACTTTGTCCGGCACGCCGATTGGCGTAAACTGCGCCCACGCCTGCGAGGAATTTCCATGACCGCTATTACCATTACCGACGCCGCCCATGATTACCTGGCCGATCTGCTCTCCAAGCAGAACACCCCGGGCATTGGCATCCGCATTTTCATCACCCAGCCAGGGACCCAGTACGCCGAGACCTGCATTGCCTATTGCAAGCCGGGCGAAGAAAAACCCGAAGACAAGGCCCTGGGCCTGAAGAGCTTCACCGCCTACATCGACGCCTTCAGCGAGGGTTTCCTCGATGACGCGGTCGTCGACTACGCCACCGACCGCATGGGCGGCCAACTGACCATCAAGGCGCCCAACGCCAAGGTACCGATGGTCAACGCCGACAGCCCGATCAACGAGCGCATCAACTATTACCTGCAGACCGAGATCAACCCCGGGCTGGCCAGCCACGGCGGCCAGGTCAGCTTGATCGATGTGGTCGAGGACGGCATCGCCGTGCTGCAGTTCGGCGGCGGTTGCCAGGGCTGCGGCCAGGCCGACGTCACCTTGAAGGAAGGCATCGAGCGCACCCTGCTCGAGCGCATTCCGGAGCTCAAAGGTGTGCGTGACGTCACCGACCATACGCAGAAAGAAAACGCCTACTACTAAGGCGTTCGCTGCGAACAGAAAAAACGGCGCCCCGTGAGCGCCGTTTTTTTATGCCTGTCAGTCCGTGTTGCCTGGATCTCAAGGCCGATACAGATGCGCATGCCCGGCGCGATACAGCGACGACTCGCTGAACGCATCCGTGGCCAGCACCCGGCCCACCAGGATCAGCGCCGTACGCCGGAAACCCTTGGCCGCGACCTTGTCGGCAATGTCCGCCAGGGTGCCGAGCACCCACTCCTGGTCCGGCCAGGTCGCCCTGTGCACCACGGCAATCGGGCAGTCGGCGCCGTAGTGGGGCAACAGTTCGGCGACGATTTTCGCCAGGTGGTTGACCCCCAGGTGAATCGCCATGGTGGTGCCATGGGCAGCCAGGCTGGCGAACTCCTCGCCGGCCGGCATCGAAGTCTTGTCGGCGTAGCGGGTGAGGATCACGCTCTGGGCCACGTCCGGCAGGGTCAGTTCAGCCCCGAGCAAGGCCGCGCAGGCCGCGGTGGCGGTCACGCCGGGGATGATCTCGAAGGGGATGCCCAGCTCGCGCAGGCAGCGAATCTGCTCGCCGATGGCGCCATACAGGCTGGGGTCGCCGGAATGCACGCGGGCCACGTCCTGGCCCTTGGCATGGGCGCCCTTGATCAGTTCGATGATCTGTTCCAGGTGCAGTTCGGCGCTGTTGATCACCTGTTCGGCGCGATGGCCCTGGAGCACGGCCTCGGGCACCAGGGAGCCGGCATAGATGATGACCGGGCAGCTGTGGATCAGCCGCTGGCCCTTGACGGTGATCAGTTCCGGGTCGCCGGGACCTGCGCCGATAAAAAAGACGGTCATGGCGTTCTCCTGTGAAAAAAGGGGCGAGACAACCTCACAGATGAAGATTGCTCATGATCAGCGGCGGGGATTATCGAAGATTTACCCGGAGCAGGCCAAGGCCAGGGTCGCCTGGGCGTATTTCTGCCGCGGGACAAGCAGCTTGGCCGGGCCTTGGGCCAGGTGTTCGGCCAGGGCCAGGGCGGCGCTTTCGGCGACTCCATAACAGCCGGTGTGCTCATAGGCGATCTGCGAACGATGGCTGAGCCGCAGGGCATAAGGCGTCAGCTGGCGGCTGTCGAAGCAGGTCAGAGGCAAGCCCAGTTGTGTGGCCAGGGCCAGCAGCCCGGGTTCGTCGCG
Organism: Pseudomonas chlororaphis; assembly: GCF_001921865.1. Taxonomy (GTDB): domain Bacteria; phylum Pseudomonadota; class Gammaproteobacteria; order Pseudomonadales; family Pseudomonadaceae; genus Aquipseudomonas; species Aquipseudomonas chlororaphis_D. The sequence continues at coordinate 82,670 of NZ_MSCT01000015.1, read as the reverse complement.
TTTCAGGTCGATGCTGGCCAGGGCCCTGATCTGCCCGAGGTCGATGCGGTGGGCGATCAGGGTCCGGTCGAGCAGGGCGCGCAAGGTCTCTACCGGGCAGCCCCGCTGGCAGCCCAGGCCGACCACCAGGGTCGGCGCTGTGCTGGCTTGCGTCATGCCGAGTACTGGTCGTCGCTCTTGCGGCGGAACAGCCAGGCGCTGATCAGGCCCAGGGCCAGCCAGAACACGGCATTGGTCAGTTGCGAGGCGATCTTGAACTGCGCCTCCAGCGCCTCGGGCGCGAGCATCGAGTGCACTTGCGGCTGCGGCGCGCCAACGATATGCGGCACGGCGAGGATCGCCACGCCCAGCACTTTCAGCAGCCAGTGGCGGGCGAAGACGATCAGGGCGATGCCGACCGCGGTGGACGCGGCGGTGCCGACCCACCAGATCTGCCGCTGCGCCAGGTCCGCGGCGGCGGTGCCCGGCAGTTCGGGCGGCAGGCCGAGGGTCGGCGCCAGGCAGAAGGTCGCATAACCGGCCAGGCCCCAGAGCAGGCCCTGGGAGGTACGGTTCGGCGCGCGCAGGGTGTAGAGGCCGGCGAGCATCAGGGCGAAACCGACGGCGACCACCAGGTTGCCGCCGGTGGTGGACAGCACGCGCTGCCAGCCGTCTTCCGGCTCCCAGGCTTCGGCGTCGTGGCTATGGGCGGCGGTGCCGGCGGCGTGCTCATGCACTTCGGCGGCGGCCGGGGCCTTCTCGTAGGTTTCCGCTTGCAGAATCAGCGGCGCGACCCAGAAGCTTTGCAGCAGGGTCAGCAACAGCGCGGCCAGCAACCCGGTGAACCCCGCGGTTTGTGCAATACGCTTGATCATGTCGGCGGGTCTCAGTGGCAAGGGAAAGCGGCGCTGTGGCGGGTATCGTGGGCGGCGTTGTGCACCGCTTCGATATGGGAGAAACCGGCGAAATACACCAGGCTAGCGCCCAAGATCGAGGCACCGATGGCGGCGACCAGGCGTTGGCTCAGGGTAGTGGTGCTGCTGGTGGAACGACTGGTGCTGCTGATGCTCGACATGGCGCTTCCCTCTGGTGTGTCAGCGAGGGGATCGAGCGCAGCAAAACCCCGCGAGACAGGCCCGCGGGGAATTAACAGCGCCCGCCCACCGCGGGTTTGTTATGACTGTGTAGCGGGCCGGTCTCCGGGCTCGCGAGGGGCAGGGCTGGCGCCACGCCTGCAAGAATCGCCTTCCCATGCCGAACTGCTGGCACAGTGGATCTGATTCTTCGCTCGCTTACCGTTGCGGGGGCAGCACCGGACTGATCAAGGCCTTGGGCCTGTGACGCACCGGTTTCCCGTTTCACCCTGTGAAGGGCACCCGTAACAAGTTGTGTAGGAGAGCATGGGCCGGGGACAGGCGTCAATTGTCGATGGATTTGCCACCGCCACCCCTGTAGGCGCGAGCTTGCCCGCGATAGCGGTCTACCAGGCGACAATCAATGCCCCGTGGACATTGACCGTCCCCCAAGCTCTGCGTAGCCTTGCGCTCTCGAGGTTCTTCGGCGTTTGGCCGGAGCTAAGAAGGGAACGCGGTCCAAGCCGCGGCTGCCCCCGCAACTGTAAACGGTGATGAACGGTGCAAGGCCACTGCCAGACGGCGGGAAGGCGCGTCGTTCGCCAGTCCAGCGACTGGCGCGCCGTCAGCCAGGAGACCTGCCTCGGACCTGATTCTCACTACAACCGGGCGGGGTGATCCGGTGGCGAAACACTTGCGCGCACCTGCCTGCGCGGTCTCGTCCCGCATGCCCGCCACCTTGCCAAAGGGCATCCGATGAAAACACTGGCCAAACTTCCCGTCACCATCATCACCGGCTTCCTCGGCTCGGGCAAAACCACCTTGCTGCGGCATATGCTGGACAACGCCCAGGGTCGGCGCATTGCAGTGATCGTCAACGAGTTCGGCGAGCTGGGCATCGACGGCGAAATCCTCAAGCAGTGCTCCATCGGTTGCACCGAGGAAGAAGCCAGCGGTCGCGTCTACGAGCTGGCCAACGGCTGCCTGTGCTGCACCGTGCAGGAAGAGTTCTTCCCGGTGATGCGCGAACTGGTGGCGCGGCGCGGCGACCTCGACCATATCCTCATCGAAACCTCCGGCCTGGCCCTGCCCAAACCCCTGGTACAAGCCTTCCAGTGGCCGGAAATCCGCAGCGCCTGCACCGTCGACGCGGTGATCACTGTGGTCGACAGCCCGGCCGTGGCCGCCGGCACTTTCGCGGCTTTCCCGGACCAGGTCGACGCCCAGCGCAAGCTCGACCCCAACCTTGACCACGAGTCGCCGCTGCACGAGCTGTTCGCCGACCAGCTGTCCAGCGCCGATCTGGTGATCCTCAACAAGGCCGACCTGATCAGCCCGGAAAACCTGGCCAAGGTGCGCCTGGAAGTCGCCGAGGAGCTGCCGCCGGCGGTGAAGGTCATCGAAGCCAGCAGCGGCCGCCTGCCGCTGGACGTGCTGCTGGGCCTGGGCAACAGCTCGGAAGAACACATCGACGGCCGCCACAGCCACCACGATCATCACCACGACGGCGATGCTGTTGAGGGGGGGCATGACGATCATGACCACGACGCCTTCGACTCCATCTCCATTGAACTGCCCCAGGCCGACGAAAGCCTGCTGCTGGACGCCCTGACTCAGTTGGTGGTCAAGCACGGCATCCTGCGGGTCAAGGGTTTCGCGGCGATCCCCAACAAGCCGATGCGCCTGTTGATCCAGGGCGTGGGCACGCGTTTCGACAAGCACTTCGACCGTCAGTGGGGCGCCGACGAAGCCCGAGTCACGCGCCTGGTACTGATCGGCCAGGAGCTGGACGCGGCGCTGCTCGAAGCGCAATTGCGCGCCGCCCTCAGCGTGTAAGCCATGCACCTGCTCAGGACCCAGCCCGGCGGTTTCGTGTCGGACGACAACATTGCCGACCTTGGACAAACCCCCGCCGAGCTGGTGATCCTGTGCAGCGGCGACTCCAGCCTGGCGCTGCTGGCCGAAGCCGCGCAGCAACTGCCAGAGGATTACCCGAGCTTTCGCCTGGCCAACCCAATGCAGGTGCAGAACCACGCTTCGGTCGACCTGTACGTCGACCAGGTGCTGCGCCACGCCAAGGTGATCCTGATTTCCCTGCACGGCGGCATCGCCTATTGGCGCTACGGCATCGAGCAACTGGTGCAACTGGCGCAGCGCGGGGTGCAGTTGATCCTGGTGCCGGGCGACGACCGTCCGGACCCGGAACTGAGCGACCTGAGCACGGTGCCCGCTGCGGACCGCGAGCGCCTCTGGCACTTCCTGCGTCAGGGCGGCCTGGGCAATGCGCTGAACCTGTACCGTTGCCTGGCCAGTGGCTGGCTGGGGCGCGATTACCCCTGGTCCGAGCCGCAGACCCTGCCGCGCACGACGATTTACCACCCACATCAAAGCAGTGCCGTTCTTGGTGATTGGCAAGCCGACTGGCGACCTGGCCAGCCAGTGGCGGCGCTGCTGTTCTACCGCTCGCACCTGCAGGCGGCCAACACCGCCTTTATCGATGAGTTCTGCCGGCGCTTGCAGGCGGCGGGCTTGAATCCGTTGCCGATTGCCCTGGCCAGCCTGAAGGAGTCCGCCTGCCTGACCGTGGTCGAGGACCTGCTGGACGAAGTGCAGGCGGCGGTGATCCTCAACACCACCGGCTTTGCCCAGTCCAGCCCGGAGGCGCCGCACCTGCGGCCGTTCCGCCGCGACATCCCGGTGATCCAGGCCATCTGCGCCCAGGACAACGAACCCGGCTGGCGCGCCAGCGAGCAGGGCCTGGGCCCGCGGGACCTGGCGATGCACATCGCCTTGCCGGAACTGGACGGGCGCATCATCAGCCGGCCCATCAGCTTCAAGGACCTGGCTTGGCGCAGCGAGCGCAGCCAGTCGGACGTGGTCTGCTATCGTCCGGCCCCCGAGCGCATGGATTTCGTCGCCGAACTGGCGCGGCGCTGGGTCGAGCTGGCCCGGCTGGGCAATGGCGAAAAACGCATCGCGCTGATTCTCGCCAATTACCCGACCCGCGACGGCCGCATCGGCAACGGCGTGGGCCTGGATACGCCGGCCGCCGCGCTGAATATCCTGCGTGCCCTGCAAGCCGAGGGTTACCCGCTGCCTGCCGAGTTGCCGGACAGCGGCACGGCGTTGATCCAGCAACTGCTGGGCGGGGTCAGCAACGACCTGGACAGCCTCGACCTGCGGCCGTGCCAGCAAAGCCTGGCGTGGGCCGAGTACCAGGCGCTGTTCGCGGCGTTGCCCGAGGCCAATCGCCTGGCGGTGACGCAGCGCTGGGGCGGCCCGGAGAGCGATCCGATGTTCCGCGACGGGCGGATGATGATCGCCGGCCTGCGCCTGGGCCTGACCTTCGTCGGCATCCAGCCGGCGCGCGGTTATCAGGTCGACCCGAGCGCGGTCTATCACGACCCGGACCTGGTGCCGCCCCACGCTTACCTGGCGTTCTATTTCTGGCTGCGCCGCACCTATGGCGCCCACGGGGTGATCCACGTCGGCAAGCACGGCAACCTGGAGTGGCTGCCGGGCAAGGGCGTCGGCCTCTCGGAAAACTGCTGGCCGGACGTGTTGCTGGGGCCGTTGCCGAATATCTATCCGTTTATCGTCAACGACCCGGGTGAGGGCGCCCAGGCCAAGCGCCGGACCCAGGCGGTCATCATCGACCACCTGATGCCGCCGCTGACCCGGGCCGAAACCTATGGCCCGTTGCGCGACCTGGAGCTGCTGGCCGACGAGTATTACGAGGCGCAACTGCTCGACCCGCGCCGCGCCCGGGAGTTGCAGAAGGACATTCTCAAGCTGGTGCGCCTCACCCAAATCGACCGCGAGTTGCAGCTGGACGGCCAGTTGGACGGCGAGGCCGACGCGGCGATCTGGCTGCCGCGCCTGGACACCTACCTGTGCGACCTCAAGGAATCACAGATCCGCGACGGCCTGCATGTGTTCGGCGAATCGCCCGCCGGTCGCTTGCGCATCGACACCTTGCTGGCCTTGCTGCGGGTTCCCCGGGGCGACGGCCGCGGAGCGCAGTCGAGCCTGCTACGGGCCCTGGCCAAGGCGTTCGAACTGGGCTTCGATCCGCTGGACTGTGCCCTGGCCGAACCCTGGAGCGGGCGTCGGCCCCAGGCCTTGCAGGAGGTCAGCGAGCAGTCGTGGCGCACCGCGGGCGATACCCGCGAACGCCTGGAGCTGTTCGCCGCGCAGTTGATCGAGGCCGCGTTGGGCGGCGCGATTGAGCCGCTGGGTGAGCCGGGCTGGAGCGAGGTCAAGGCGATCATCGACAGCCTGCGCGAAGTTGTGGCGCCGCGCCTGGATGCTTGCGGTCCGGCGGAAATGCGCGGCCTGCTGGACGCCCTGGGCGGGCGTTTCGTACCGGCCGGGCCCAGCGGCGCACCGAGCCGCGGGCGCCTGGACGTGCTGCCCACCGGGCGCAATTTCTTCTCGGTGGACGTGCGCAACCTGCCGACCACCACCGCCTGGCGCATCGGCTTCCAGTCGGCCGAGCTGATCCTCGAGCGGCACCTGCAGGACCATGGCGACCACCTGCGCCAGCTCGGCCTGTCGGTTTGGGGCACGGCGACCATGCGCACCGGCGGCGACGATATCGCCCAGGCCATGGCCCTGATGGGCGTGCGCCCGGTGTGGGCCACCGGCAGCCAGCGGGTCGACGATTTCGAGATCCTGCCGGTCAGCCTGCTGGACCGCCCGCGAGTCGATGTGACCCTGCGGGTGTCCGGGTTCTTCCGCGATGCCTTCGCCAACCTGATCCGGCTGTTCGACGCCGCCGTGCAGGCGGTGGCCGCGCTGGACGAGCCGGACGAGCTCAACCCGCTGGCAGCCAGGGTCCGCGCCGAGCGCGAGGCGCTGGAACAATCCGGCCTGGATGCCGAGACCGCCCGGCGCCAGGCCGGCTGGCGGATCTTCGGCGCCAAGCCCGGGGCCTATGGCGCCGGCGTGCAGGGCGCCATCGACGGCCGCCTGTGGCAGAGCCGCGAGGACCTGGCCGAGGTCTACCTGAACTGGGGCGGCTATGCCTATGGCGGGGCCGACGAAGGCACCGCGGCGCGCGAGCAGTTCGCCCAGCGCCTGGGCCAGGTGCAGGCGGTGCTGCAGAACCAGGACAACCGCGAACACGACCTGCTGGATTCCAACGACTACTACCAGTTCCAGGGCGGCATGCTCGCCGCCGTGGAGAGCCTGAGCGGCGCCAAGGCCGCCAGTTACCACGGCGACCACAGCCAGCCGGACCTGCCGAAAGTCCGTAGCCTCAAGGAAGAGCTGAACCGAGTGATCCGCGCGCGCGCGGCCAACCCGAAATGGATCGACGGGGTGAAACGCCACGGCTACAAAGGCGCCTTTGAAATGGCCGCTACCGTGGATAATCTGTTCGCTTTCGACGCCACCACCCAGTTGATCGACGATCACCAGTACGCCTTGCTGGCCGACGCCTACCTGCTGGACCCGGCGACCCGCGACTTTATCCGGCAGCACAACCCCTATGCCTTGCGCGACATGACCGAGCGCATGCTCGAGGCCCAGCAGCGTGGGATGTGGCAGGCGCCGGGCGAGTACCGCGAGGCCCTGGAGAACCTGTTGCTGGATATCGAAGAAGATTCATGACCCGTACCCTGTAACCGATTGATGTTTGATTTGGCCTGACCGAGAACCCGACATGAGCGATACCCCGCATTTCCCGCTGTCCGCCGTGGTCGGCGCCGACGAGTTGAAACTGGCGCTGTGCCTGACGGCCATCGACCCGAAGATCGGCGGGGTGTTGATCGAAGGGCCGCGGGGCATGGCCAAGTCGACCCTGGCCCGGGGCCTGGCGGACCTGCTGGCGAGCGGGCAGTTCGTCACTTTGCCCCTGGGCGCCACCGAAGAACGCCTGGTCGGCACCCTCGACCTGGACGCCGCACTGGGCGAGGGGCGGGCGCAGTTTTCTCCCGGCGTGCTGGCCAGGGCCGATGGCGGGGTGCTCTACGTCGATGAGGTGAACCTGCTGCCGGACCACTTGGTGGACCTGCTGTTGGACGTGGCCGCCAGCGGTACCAACCTGGTCGAGCGCGACGGCATTTCCCATCGGCACTCGGCGAAATTCGTGCTGATCGGCACCATGAACCCGGAAGAGGGCGAGTTGCGTCCGCAGTTGCTGGACCGCTTCGGCCTGAACGTCGCCCTGGGCGGCCAGCCGTTACCCGGCGAGCGGGGTCAGATCATCCGCCGGCGGCTGGATTTCGACAGCGATCCCCAGGGTTTCTGCGAGCAGTGGGCCGGCGCCCAGCAAGCGCTGCGCGAACGTTGCCAGCAAGCCCGGCTGCGGCTGGCGCAGATCGAGCTGGACGATCGGGCGCTGGAATCGATCACCGAGCGCTGTTTCGCCGCTGGCGTCGATGGTTTGCGCGCGGATCTGGTCTGGCTGCGGGCCGCCCGGGCCCATGCCGCCTGGCGCGGCGTTTTGGCCATCGAGGAACAGGACATAGAGGCGGTGGCCGAGTTTGCCCTGCGCCATCGTCGACGCGACAACCCGCCGAGCGCGGCCCATCAGCCGCCGGCACCTGGCTCGACTGCGGCGCCATCCAATAGCGCCGCCGAAGGCCAGGGCCAATGGGGCGAATTGCCGGCTCAGGCGCTGCCCACTGGCGCCCGCCGCGACGTGCCGAGCTGGCCAAAAAAGCCCTAGGCATTCGCCCCCGGTCCACCGCGGGGGCGGATGCCAGACCCCGCGCCGGGCGGTTGGACAAGGGCAGGCAAGGCCGCAGCCGCGCGGCCAGCCACGGCTCGATCAATTGGCCGGGGACCTTGCTCAACGGCCGGCCGCGCCAGCGCGACGAGCTGTTGTGGCACCTGCGCAGCCGCTCGGCCCATGAGTTGTGGCTGGTGATCGTCGACGCCTCGGCGTCGACCCGGCGCCATCGGGCGCTGAGCGACGCCAAGGGCCTATTGGCGCAACTGTTCGACGATGCCTACCGCCAGCGTGCGCGCCTGGCGCTGCTGACCGTCAGCGGTCGCGCGCCCCGCTGGCAGGTACAGGGGCTGAAGGCCTCGAAGGATCTGCGCGGCTGGCTCGACGGGTTGGGGGCGGGTGGCGGTACGCCGTTGCTGGCGGCCTTGGCCGAGGCGAGGCAGTGGCTGGTTTCCCGGCAGAAGCGTTATCCGGCCGAGCAGCAGCGGGTGCTGTTGCTCACCGATGGCCGCTTGAAAAACCTGGCGCCCATGGCCGGGCTGGGTTGCCCGACCCTACTGGTCGATATCGAACGCGGTCCGATTCGCCTCGGCCGCGCTCGCGAGCTGGCCCGGCAACTGGACGCGCAGTACCAACACATCGACGGCCGTTGAGGTCGTCTCCGCACACAAAAATACAGCGTGCCTCCTGCTCCTGTAGGAACGAGCTTGCTCGCGATGGCGTCGTATCTGACCCACCGCGGCGCTTGTATCACGAGCACGCTGCGCTCCTGCAGGTTGGGTGCTGGAAAAAAGCCGAGGTATTACCCAGCCATCGCCCGGCGGTATTGGCGGGTCCGGCGGGCCAGGTACAACTGGTCGAGCAGCAGGGCCAGCCATGGCCGTACCGTCGGTTTCGGCGCGCGGCCGCGGCTCAGGCGCTGCATTTGGAAACGCACCATGGCCATGGTCGCCAGCGATGCCAGCGGCTTGCGTTTCCAGCGTATCGGCGGCAGTTGCGGGTGGGCGGCCTGGCCGGCACGCCAGAGCCTGGGCAGCGCCGGTTCCAGGGCCAGGGCCGTGGCGATGCCGGCCATGGCCACGCCGCTGTCCAGCACTTGCTGCACCACCGGCAAGCGGCGGATACCCCCCGTGACCATCACCGGCATCCGGGCCACGCCCGCGAGATCCCGGGCCATGTCGATGAAATAGGCTTCGCGGGCCAGGGTCCGGCCGTCGCGCACTTCGCCCTGCATCGCGGGGGACTCGTAGCTGCCGCCAGAGAGCTCGAGCAGGTCGATCGGCAATTCGTTGAGCCACTCGATGACCTGGCGCGCGTCGTCGGCGTCGAAACCGCCGCGCTGGAAGTCGGCGGAGTTGAGTTTCACCGAAACGCAGAAACCGGGCGACACCCGTTCTCGCACGGCCTTGACCACCGCGAGCAGCAGGCGCGCGCGGTTTTCCAGAGCGCCGCCCCAGCGGTCGTCGCGGCGGTTGCTCAGGGGCGAGAGAAACTGGCTGAGCAGGTAACCGTGGGCGGCGTGGATCTGCACTCCGGAGAAACCGGCTTGCTCGGCCAGCCAGGCACTGTTGGCGAAACGCCGGATGACCTCGACTATGTCCTCTTCGCTCATGGGCCGGGGTTCGGCGAACATTTTCGAGAACTGCCCCAGGTCCATGGCCACCGCCGAGGGTGCCAGGGCCTGCTGCCCGAGGTTGGCCATGGTCTGGCGCCCGGGATGGTTGAGCTGGACCCAGAAGTGCGCGCCTTTGGCCCGTCCAGCCTGGGCCCATTGGCGGAATCGCTCGAGGTGTTGCTGGTCTTCCAGGGCCACGCCGCCGGGGCCGGTCATGGCGCGGCGGTCGATCATCACGTTGCCGGTCAGCAGCAGGCCGGCCTCGCCGTCCGCCCAGGCCTGGTACAGGCGAATCAACCCCTGGGACGGCGCCTGTTGGCCGTCGGCAAGGTTTTCCTCCATCGCTGCCTTGGCGATGCGGTTACCGATCGTCTGGCCGTTGGGTAGATTCAGGGCTTGAAAGGGCGACATGCTTGACTCCTCATCAGTGGAGGCCTGAGGCTAAGCTTAAAGTTAACTTTAATGTCAAGCGGCTTATCGAGGCGAACATGAACATCGGTGAATTGGCACAATTGAGTGGGCTGGCGGCTTCGCGTATCCGCTTTTACGAGGCCCAGGGCCTGCTGCCCCAAGTGCAGCGCCAGGCCAACGGCTATCGCCGTTACCCGCCGCAGATCCTGCAGACCCTGAATATCATCCAGTGCGCCCAGCGGGCCGGGTTCAGCCTGGACGAGCTCAAGCAACTGCTGCCCGGCAGCGAGTCGAGCGACGTCGACCATCAAGCACTGCTGCACAGCCTGGAGCGCAAGGTGGGGCAGATCGAGGACATGCAGCGGCATCTGGCGCAGAGCAAGGCGCAACTGCTGGAGATTATCGACAATATCCGCAACCGTCCGGAGGGCATGGACTGTTCGCAGAATGCCGAGCGGGTATTGGCGTCGATCAAGGACCGGACGTCCTGAACCCTCGATTTGCCGGGGCCACAAACAATTTGGGCGACCGTCGCGGTCGCCCAAAAGGTGTGTCGGGTGTGCGGGTCGAACCGCTTACAACGCGTTGTCGTCCTTGCCCCGCGCCTTGCCGGACTGATCCAGCAGCACGGGGGTGGCAAGCAGCGCATTCTGCTCCGACGCACTGTGTGAGCGGACGAGGTGACGAATCAGCGCGATTGCCACACCGAGCATCAGACCCAGCAGCAGCGACAGGATGACGACCAGAACAGGTTTGGGTTTGATCGGGCTCACCGGCTGTAACGCCTTGCGGTCGATAGTGACCAGTTTCAGCCGTTCCATATCGATGTCCAGGTTGCGCAGGCGAGCCACTTCCGCCCGGAGCGGGAAGACGTCCTTGAGGAAGATATCTTCGTTGGAACGCTTGTTCAGCTCCTGCACCTGGCGGTTGACCTGCAGCATCTGCAGTTCCTTGCCGATTTCGGCGATACGTTTCTCGGTGAAATCGTCGGTGGTGCGTTTCTGCAGGGCCGCGCGTTCGGCTTCGAGGGTTTCGTAACCCATGAAGTACAGCGGGATTTCCTGGGTATTGACCTCGGTGCGCACGACCTGGGTCGAGCCGGCACGAGAAGCGTCGGACATCGAGGACGGCGTGGTCGGGGTGCGGATGCCCATCGACTTGGCGATGGAGATCGCCTCTGCCAACTCGGCCAAGCGGTCCTTACGCTGTTCTTTCAATTGCAGGCGCAAGCCCTTGAGTTCGTCTTCGAGTTGCGCGCGGCGGATATTGTCGCTCTCGAGCAAGGTCGCGATCTTCGATTCCTTGTCGGTTTCATAGTTGGAGCGGGCCGCGGCAATCTTGCCCTTGAGCTCGTTGAGCCGGTTGTTGACGATGACCTTGAGGTCGGCGCCAATGCGATCGCGCTCGGCGTCGATGGCGTAATTGACAAAACCGTTGAGGATCGCTACCCCGTCGATGTCCTTGGGGTATTGCATTTCCAACTTGATGTAGCTGCTCAGGGCATTGCTCTGTTTAGGGTCCGGCAGGATCAGATTGATCGAGTCGCGGTTGAAGTCCTCGAAGCTTTGTTCAAGGGTTTGTCCCGGGCGCTTGAAGGCCTGGAACAGGTCCTGGTGCGAACGGAAGAACTCCAGGCGCGTTTCATAGGACTCAAGCGCGGCGCCGACTTTGGCCAGGGCATCCGCGGGCGGCAGTTTGTAGACGTCCGAGCGGTTGAGGGCGTCGAGTTCGTTCAGCGCGGCAGGGCGCAGCACGCTGCTGACCTCATACACGCGAGGTGCCAATAGCGCATAGGCCAGGCCAGCCAGGGTTACCGCTACGGTACAGCCGATTACCAGCTTCTTTTGCTGCCAGACGGAATGAAACAGGGCAAACAGGTCAACTTCATCTGCGTCGGCATTTATTTGAGGCCGGGGAACAATATTCAAAATCAGCACACCTCTAATTCATGTGAATCCTAACCCACGCATGCCGCACACTTCGCTAGTGCATACATGCAGAGGCCGCCCCCAGTGACGAGGCTCCTTGCCGATGGGCGTGCATCGATACTCATTGCCAGAAAAACCATGGAAAAGAGGCTGTTTCTTGCGGTAGAGGTTTGAACAGCCAAACCCTGGAGTGTTCTCGGAAGTCGCTGTTCGATGCCATGCGCCAATTGAACGTAACTTTGAATCTTGCAGGCACTTGGCCATGAAAGAGAATAAGAACGTTGCGCGAATGTTACAGCAATGTTCGGGAGGATAAGTACACGAATTTAAGCGAAATGCCTCGATAAGCCTTTGTTTATTGCTGTTCGCCAGGGCAACACGGGTGTTTCCTCCCGAGAAGTTTATCCGTGCTCCTTAATAGGGCGGATAGGCTTACAGATTATAAGTGTTTATCTGTCTGACCCTGGCAGTTGCAGGGAGTAAAGAACTGGTGCAGTTGTTAAAGGAAAGGATTTCCGGCTGTTCCGATATGTCAGGCCGCACCAACTATAGTGGTGCGGCTGGCTCTGTGGACGTTACTCCGGGCGAAGCGCAAACGCCGTCAGGCTCGGCAGTGGCTTGCGCATCAATGCGCCGACCGTCAGTGCCGCCAGCAGCGCGAGGATACCGGCGACCCAGAGTACCGCTGCGAAGCCGTCGACGAAGGCCTGGCGGGCCAGCGGTGCGACGACCAGGCGTGCCGCGTCGGGCAGCAGCGCCAGCGCCGCGGGCATATCGCCGGCCACTACCTTCGAGGCAATCGCCGGGGCCAGATCGAGCCAGGGGGCTTCGGCCCTGCTCAGGCTGGCTTGCAGCCGTTGTTCGGCATGGCTGCCGAGCAGCGCGCCGAACACGCCAATGGCCAACATGATGGCGCTGAAACGCATGGTGGTGCTCAGGCCCGAGGCCATGCCGGCGCGGTCGCGAGGGACGCAGGCCATGATGTTTTTCTGCGTGTCGCCGTTGAGCAGGCCAGCCCCGGCGCCCGTTACCGCGATCGCCAGCGCGAAGTTCAGGTAGCCGCCAGCCTGCACGGCCCAGGCCGCCAACAGATTGCCGCCGCCGACCAGGGTCAGCCCGGCGGCCATCAAGGTCGCCGGGGCATAGCGGGTGGCCAGGCGTACGCCGATGCGCGGGCAGACCAGCATGGTCAGGGCGAACGGCAGCATGCCCAGCCCCGAAGCGATGGCCGAGAAGCCCAGGCCATTCTGCAGGTAGAACGGCAGCAGGGTCATCATCACCTGGGCGCAGCCGGCGTAGGCGAACATCCCCAACAGGGCGCCGATGAAGCGCGGATGCCGGAACAGTTGCAGGTCGATCATGGGCCGACGCTGCATGCGCTCGACCAGCACGAACAGCCCCAGCAATGCGACGCCGGCCAACAGTCGGGCGTAGGTCAGCGGATGGCTCCAGCCGATGCGATTGGCTTCGATCAGGCCCCAGATCAGGCACAGCAGGCTGGCGCTGAAGGCCAGGCTGCCCCACGGGTCGAGGCGCGCGGCCTGGGTATCGCGCGATTCCGGTATGGCCCGCAGCACCAGCAACATCAGCAGCCCGCCCACCGGCAGGTTGAGGTAGAAGATCCAGCGCCAACCGATGAACTCGGTGATCAGACCGCCGATTGTCGGTGCGGCGGTCATCGCCACGCCCATGCAGGCGCCCCAGAATGCCCAGGCCCTGGCCCGTTCGGCTTCGTCGTGGAAGGTGTGGCCGATGGTGGCCAGGGCCGAGGTCAGCAGCAACGCGGCGCCGACGCCCTTGATCGCCCGGGCGATATCGAGAAGCAGCACGTTGGGCGCGGCACCGCAGGCGAGGGAGGCGAGGATGAACAGCCCCAGGCCGCAGAACAGGGTGCGCTTGCGTCCGAAGCGGTCGGCCAGGCTGCCGGCGGGCAGCAGCAGGGCGGCGAAGGCCAGCATGTAGGCACTGACCACCCATTCGATATCGGCGAAGTTGGCCCCCAGGTCGCGGGCGATGCTCGGCAGGGTCACCGCGACGATATTGGTGTCGAGCACGATCAGCGAACAGACCCCGGAGGCGGTGAGCAGGGTCAGGCGCGGGCTGGCCGGCCTCATGGCGACACGCGCTGGCTCATTACGGCGAGGGCGGCCTGGGCGATTTCGTCGTCGTGGGCCGGGGTGTCGGCGCTGATACCGATGGCGCCGACCACCTGGCCGTCGACCCGGATCGGCTGCGCGCCTTTCATCATCAACAGGCCCGAAGTAATAGCCGCCTGGCGTCCGCTGTTGATGGCGTTTTCCAGGTCGCCGGAAGGGCGCTTGAACAAGGCTGAGGTTCGCGCCTTGCCCTGGGCCAGTTCGATGCCGGCGACCACAGGCGCACCGTCCATGCGCGCGCTGAGAATGGGCCAGCCGCCGTCGTCGACGATGGCCACGGCGCAGGGCCAGCCCTTGGCGGTGGCGGTTTCCTGGGCGGCCTTGAGCAGTTGCTGAGCCGTGGCAAAATTCAGGATTGCTTTCTGGGCAATGCTTTCCGAGCGCTCTGTGGCGAAGGCCGCAGGCAGGCTGCAGCAAGTGATCAGTGCCAGAACAAGAGGTTTGACGTGCATGGCATGGGCTCTCTACTGTGAAGGTCCGGCCAGCTTAGCCCGGGCCTTCGCCGGCTCTGTTAGGCGTGTTGGAACACTTCATTACCTTTGAGCTAATACAGCCATGGAAATCCGTCATTTCCGCTATTTCCTGGCGGTGGCCCGGCAGCGCAATTTCACCCGTGCCGCGGCGCAGCTGGGCATTGCACCACCGACCCTGAGCCGGCAGATCCAGGACATGGAACAGGCCCTGGGCACCCGCCTGTTCGTGCGCCAGCAACGCGAGGTCAGCCTCACCGAAGCCGGCGCCGCGCTGGTGCTCGAAGCCGAGGCCACGGTGCGCCAGTTCGAGTACGCCCAGCGCAATGCCCAGCGCGCCGGGCGCGGCGAGATCGGCCATATCGAACTGGGCTACGTCGCATCGGCGGTGTACGCGGGGCTGTTGCAGCGGCAGGTGCAGCGCTTCAGCCAGGACTGCCCGGATGTCAGCCTGAGCGTGCGCGAAAGTCCGATGGCGGGCTTGCCGGGGCTGGTGGCCGACGGGCGTTTCGACATCGGCTATATCCGTTCGCCCATGACCCTGCCCGAAGGGGTGGAGGCGATACGCCTGGATGCCGAAGGTTTTGTCCTGGCGCTGCCGGCCCAGTCCTGGTTGTGCCGGTTGCCCGAGATCGCCCCGGTGCACCTGCACAACGAGATATTCGTCCTGCCCGAACAGATCAGCGGTACTTTGCAGGTCGCGGCCGAGGGTGGTTACGCGCCGCGGCTCGGGCCGCAGCCCGGTGGCCTGGTAGCGGTGCTGGCGCTGGTGTCCCTGGGGCAGGGCGTGGCGGTGGTGCCCGAATCGGTGGTCGGGCACGTGGGCCTGCCCAATGTGCTGTACCGACCCATCCAGGGCAGTGCGGCCGCGTCCTGGCTGTCGCTGATCCACCGCCGCTTCGAAAAGGCCCCGGCGGTGGCGCGGTACATCGCGCAGGTCAAGGGCGAATCTCGGGCGCAGGTTGAATGAGGCCGGCCGCTGGGGCACGCCACCGTTGATGAAATATTTTGTAAAACGATTATCGAGGCCAGTCTGCACAAGGCTTCGAGGGCAACTGCGCAACTTTTTGCGCACTTATTGATTGCTAGAGTGGCGGCCGGATTGCATTGCCCGGGAGGGCACAGGATGGTTCGGTTTCAAGGATTGAGATCTTCTATTCGTCTTTATGGCCTGGTCACGGTCACTGGTGTTCATGACCAGCCCGCCGTGGCGCCGGTGCAGATAAGTTGTGTGGGCGAGGCTCACGAGCCCACGGTCCGGGTGTTCGTTTCCCGATTGGACGCGGAGCTTTACCTGCGTTCCTCCTCGCTGCGCGGCTTCCGTGTGGTGCCGCTGCGATCGTTCGACCCCACCCAGCTTCTGAGCCACGCCGACGGTTGGTTGAAACTCAATATCTGCCTGGGTTTCGCGGCCCGAAACGACTGCCTGCTCGGCACCGCTCGACAAGCAATGATCCCGGTCGGACTGACGGCCTGGACCCGCCCCGCGCGGGATGACGAGGGCTACTACCTGCAATGGTCGGACACCGAATTGCCCGAGTACTTGCTGGGTGCCTACCGATGCGTTGGCGCGCCGGACTACAACCGGCAGCTCAACGAACTGGACGACCTGGCCCCCGCCGCGATGGACCGAATCGCCGCTGACGCATTGCAGTTGGCCGCGCCGATCGACGCTGGCGGCTCGGCGATCAGCCAGCTTGCGCTGTTCGATGTGGAAGATGCCTGCTGGCGCTTTGGCCTGTTCCAGATCGATGGTGTGGAAACGACCCGCACTACCTGACAAACGAAGGAGATTGCCATGAGTGGAAAACCTGCAGCGCGCGTCACCGATCTGACGGCTTGCCCACTGCCCGGGCACGCCAGCAATCCGATTGTGTCGGGCTCGCCCGACGTGTTGTTCGATGGGCTCGGCGCGGCGCGGATGACCGACACCACGGCCTGCGGCAGCGCCCTGGCCAGCGCGGTGGTCTCCAATGTGCTGATCAACGGCCTGCCGGCCGCGACCCTGGGGACCACGGGTAACCACGGCAATGTGGTGGTGAGCGGATCGGCCAGCGTGATCATCGGGCAACAGGCCAGCGCCGCCGCGGTGACGCCGGTGATCAAGATTCCCGGGCTCTGCCTGCCGTGCCTGTTGGCGGCGGCGCAGCGCAATGAAACCTTTGTTCCGCTGCAAAGCCTGGGGGGCTGACCATGAGTGTCGCTGGCAATGGATGCCGACCCGATCCGAGTGTCCTGCACTTTCGTAACCATATTCGTCATTGCCTGGAGCAGCATCCGGAAACCCGGTTTTATGTGCTGGTGGATGGCGCCCGCTACCTGACGCTGGAGAACCGCCTGGACGCCGCCGGCGCGGCGGTCCAGGTCGAATGGCTGCTGGCCGGTACCGAGCTGGACGAAATCAGCCGGGCGGGGCCGGCGCTGGTGGCGTTCGTGGGGGAGAGCGACGCAGCCACCCAACTGCTCGACTGGCTGATCGAACGGGACCAGAAATCGCCGCTGGTGTCGTGGTTGTGGAGCGAGCGCTCCTACGAAGCCTTGAGCAACCATTTGCGCTCCCATTTGTTCACCCGCCTGCCGGATGGCCGCAGGGCGCTGTTTCGTTATTACAACCCGGTGGTCCGGCGTGGCCTGGAGAGCGTGCTGGACAACGAACAACGCATGGCCCTGATGTTGCCGCTGGATCGCTGGCAGATCTGGCAGCCGCTGGTGCTGGCGTACCAGACCTACTATCGGGTCGGGCAGGAGGCTCGCCATGCTTGAGTTGACGGCAGACCAGCTGAAGGCGCTGGAGCAGGTTCGGCAAAATGATGTGATCGAAAAGATCATGCTCGAGATCCGTGAGCACAATCCTCAATGGCTTGAGCAAAAAGGACAGTGGCAGACGATCCAGTACCTCAAGGACTACCGGGAAAAAGCCTGGGCACTGGGTATCGAGGAGCCTGACGCGGTCGAGAATTTCATGCGGTTTGGCCTGCAATTTCCCGGTTTCGAAGAAACCCCCGGATTTATCCGCTGGATGCAGCGGCCGGTGAGCGACACCCCGGAGCAGCGTTTTCACGATTACGAAAGCGTCATGGATTTTGTCCAGGGACAACGGGCCTGGCGGGCCGCACTCAAGACAGGGATGCCTGAATGACCAGTTTCATTAGCGGGTCCGTGGCGCAATTGGCGCCTCCCATGACCGGCGGTTTGCGTATGCCGTTGCCGCGCAGCGGGCCGAGGTTGCCGTTCGACATACCCATGCCGGCGCCGCCCCGGCTGCCCATGCCGCCGCCCCGACCGTTGCCGGCCCCGATCCCGGAAACCCTCCCCAGGCCGGTTCCCCTGCCGAGCCCCAGGCCGTTGCCGCTGCCCGGAACCAAGCCCGAGGTGCTGCCCAAGGCCGGCACCCGGGATCGAACCCAGGAGGCTGAGCGAGACTGTAAAACCCAAAAGAAAGACTGTGTGAAGTGTCCGCCCGAAGACGGGCATATGTACATTCCCGTCAACGGCAAGGGACACAGCATGAGTGACTTGTCGAGCCGCTACCAAAACTGGGTCACCAACTTCCCGTTTCCCTGGGAGTGGTTGTGGAGTGCGACCGATTGGGATGGTTTTGTGAAAAGCCGCTGTACCCTGCAAGAGGCCAAGGCCAACTACAAGTTCATGCTCATCCTCGGGTTCAAGCATCCGAAGTTTGCCAAGAGCCTGGAGAAGGATCTGATCGTCAAGGCGCACACCCAGGCAGGCAAGGCCAAGCCCACTCCGCCGGTGAAGCTAGAGTGGCATTTTCTGCAGCGGGAGGTTTACGAATATTGCTCCGAAAGGTACGAAGAGGACGGGCTCACCAACCTGACGGCTTATTGGAATCCGATGCCAGGCACCAAGGATCATGAGGAGTACGAGGACGTGCGTCGCGAGGAGAAAAAGGCGCTGGACGAGTACTACAAGCAGAACCCAGACTTAACCGCCTGAGACCGTATGGAGTGCTCATGGATACATTCAAGCGTTTCAATTTCAAGCTGAGCTTCGATAAGCAGAAGATTTCCCGGGTTACCGAGCAGGAGCAGATCGACAGGAGCCTGGCCTTTCTCAAGGCGATCGGCGAGATCGACCCCATTCTCAAGCACTGGTTCTTGTGCGCCGAAGGCAAGGACGACGGCCTGACGCACAATGTGCTGCTCGACCCGGACAGCTTGCGGCGCGAAGCAGCGTCCTGGAAAGACGCGGACTCCGACGTCAACGACATGAGTTTTGTGCTGTGGAACGGGATAGACGATCCGCTCAAGGGCGGGCTTTCGCTCACCTATCACGCACGCAGTGGCGGTACGTTGCCTGCGGGCATCGAGTTTTCCGAGGCCGGGACCTTGGTTCGTTGCCTGCGGAATCCTCGACAGGGCATTGTCGAGTTGATGAATGCGGCGGTCGATCTCTGGCCGGAAATCTACTGGGGCGTGGCCGCTCCCAATGAGTACTTTCGCAAACAGCGAGTGTTCCAGGACCGCCAGACCATCGGTTGGATCGGCTACTGTCCACACCCTCTGGTGGCGGCCGATTTCCCGGAGGTCGCCGAGCTGCGTCCTACTCGATCCAGGGGAACCATTGTCGTTTCCTGCCCCGGCGTCATGGACGAGAAGAACGTCCAGCATGTGCAGGTGGTGGGGGACACCGATATCAAGCTGGTGGAGCTCGGGTTTTTGCCTGGGCGCTATTGAGCCCGCCCGGGCCGGCCCGTGCCGCGAAGGTTTTGGCGCCTTTGCAGCAGCGAGCCGGCCCGCGACAGGGCTTCAGGCCAGGCGCGGTTCCACCGAGTCCGCCAGTTGCGTGAGGATCAGGCAGCAGGACACGGCGCCGGCATCCAGTACCCCCAGCGAGCGCTCGCCCAGGCGGCTGGCGCGCCCGATCTTCGCCACCAGGTCGCGGGTCGAATCCCGGCCCTGGGACGCCGCGCTCTTCATCCGTTGCAACCCTTCCTTGAACGAGGCACCGCCGGCCTCGGCCTGCTCGAAAGCCTCCACCGCGGGAATCAGGGTGTCCATCAGGCACTTGTCGCCCACCCCGGCATCGGTGATGTCTTGCAATGAACTCAGGCCGCCGCGCAACAGTCGGGCGAAGTTGGCCGCGTCGATCCGCTGGCGGCCGCGCACCTCGTTGGCCATGCCGATAAACAGGCTGCCGTAGAGCGGGCCCATGGAGCCGCCGATGCCCTCCATCAGGCTCAGGGTCAATTCGTCGAGAGCCTCGGCCAGGTCGAGCTGGCGCCCGGCGAGGGACCGGCCGCAGTGGGCGAACCCCTTGGCCATGTTGATGCCGTGGTCGCCGTCGCCGATGGCGCCGTCCACTTCACTGAGGTACTCGCGGTTGGCGACGATCACCGTCACCAGGTCGGTGACGATGGCGCTGCCGTCGAGGCTGGAAAAATGCTGGCTCATGGTTCACTCCGCCTGGGTCATGCCGATGGAGCGGCAGGGGTGGTCGATCAGGGTTTTCAGCTCGGCATCCAGGCCCAGCAAGGTCAGGGTCACACCCATCATTTCCAGGGAGGTGAAGTAGTTGCCGACATAGCAGCGGTGGATCTTCAGCCCCTTGGCCGTGAGCTGGCGCTCGACTTCGGCGTAGAAGATGTACAGCTCCATCACTGGCGTCGCGCCGAGGCCGGAAACTAGCACCACCACGCTGTCGTCGCGGCTGAAGTCGCGATCGCCGAGGATCGGCGCGAGCATGCGTTCGGCCATGGCGGCGGCGGACTCGACCGGGACGACCTGGATGCCGGGTTCGCCATGATGGCCGATGCCCAGTTCCATTGTCCCGGGGGCGATCTGGAAGTTGGGTTTGCCCACGGCCGCAATGGTGCAGGGCGTGAGGCCGACGCCAATCGAGCGGCACTGGTCGACGGCCTTTTGCGCCACGCCGATCACCCCGTCCAGGTCATAACCTTTTGCCGCCGCTGCGCCGCCGATCTTCCACATGAAAATCTCGCCGGCCACGCCGCGGCGTTTGCCTGTCTCTTCGCGGGGCGCGGAAGCCACGTCGTCGTTGGCCACCACGGTG
Source organism: Pseudomonas chlororaphis (assembly GCF_001921865.1). Taxonomy (GTDB): domain Bacteria; phylum Pseudomonadota; class Gammaproteobacteria; order Pseudomonadales; family Pseudomonadaceae; genus Aquipseudomonas; species Aquipseudomonas chlororaphis_D. The sequence goes on along the minus strand of NZ_MSCT01000015.1, from coordinate 62,329 downwards.
CGGATCCGCATGTCCTTGCTGGCGGCCATCTTCATCGCCAGCTTCACGTTCATGTTGTCGCCGGCATAGTTGCCGTACAGGCAGGCCACCCCCGCGCCCTGGTCGGCGGCGCGGAAGGCGTCGAAGAAGCTCTTGGCGGTGGGCGAGGAGAAGATTTCGCCGACCGCCACGGCGTCCACCAGGCCCGGGCCGACATAGCCGAGAAAGGCCGGCTCGTGGCCGGAGCCGCCGCCGGTGACGATGCCCACCTGGCCGGCCGGCGAGAGGCGGCGCTTGCGGATGACCCGTGGATTGGCCTCGTACTGGGCCAGTTCGGGGTGGGCCAGGAGAATGCCTTGCAGCATGTCTTCGACCACCTGGTCCGGATCGTTGATCACTCGATTCATGACGCGTTTTCCTTGTTCCTGTTGGCTGCAATGCCGTGCAGTGCGTCGTCGGCAGGCTCGCCTCCCGCGAAAGGGAGTGGGAGATTCCGCGGGCTGCGGGCCTGTCGACGAACCGGTTGGAAGGCGCTGGGCCTCAGGGCTTGAGCACCACCTTCAATGATCGGTCGCCGCGCTCCATCACCGCGAAGGCCTGCTTGAAATCGGCCAGGGCGAAGGTGTGGGTGACCACGTCGCGCATGTCGATCTTGCGCGTGCCGATAAAGTCGATGGCCCGCGGGTACATGTAGGGCCCCAGGTGCGAGCCGAGCACGTCCAGTTCCTTGCGGTCGCCGATGATCGACCAGTCCACCGTGGCCTCGTCGTTGAACACGCTGAACTCGACGAAGCGCCCGAGCTTGCGCAGCATCGCCAGGCCCTGGTTGACCGCCTTGTGATGACCGGTGGCTTCGATATAGATGTCGCAGCCGTAGCCGTCGGTGATCGCGCGAATCTTCTCCAGCACGTCCTCCTCGGCCGGGTTCCAGACTTCGTCGGCGCCCAGGCGCAGGGCCAGTTCGGCGCGTTCGGGCTTCATGTCGAGGACGATCAGGCGCTTGGGGTTGCGCAGCCGCACCGCGCCGATGATGCCCAGCCCCAGGGTGCCGGCGCCGGCCACCACGACAATGTCGTCGAAACCGACATCGGCGCGCTCGGCGGCGTGCAGCGAGCAGGCCAGGGGTTCGATGAGGATGGCTTCGTCCGGTGGGATCTCGTCCGGCACTTTGTGCACGATGCCTTCCTTGGTGAAGATCATGTACTGCGCCATGGCGCCCTGGACATTGTTCTGGAAACCGTACAAGTCGTGCTTCTGGCACATCCAGTACTGGCCGTGGTTGCAGAAGCGGCAGCCCCAGCACGGCACGATCTGTTCGGAGATCACCCGGTCGCCGACCCGTACCCCGCGCTTTTCCGCACCCGGCCCCAGGGCCACCACGCGACAGACAAATTCATGGCCGGGGATCATCGGCGGTTTGACGTAGCGCGGCTGCTCGGCGTCGCCCCAGAAGGAGGGCGCGCCGCGGTAGGTCTTGATGTCACCCATGCAGATGCCGCACAGCTCGACCTTGGTCAGGATCTCGTCCGGGCCGGGTAGCGGCACCGGCACCTGTTCCAGGCGGTAGTCTTCGGGGCCGTGGCAGACCACGGCCTGCATGGTGCTAGGAATCTGGGGCGACAGCTGTTCGGCGGACAAGGTGGACATGACGGCAGGCCTCGTTGCAAAAAAAAGGGGAGTAGCGCTGGATTACTGGATGCTGTAGCCGCCGTCGATCACCACGTTCTCCCCGGTGATCATCTGCGCGGCGTCGCTGAGCAGGTACAGCGCCAGCCCGGCGATTTCCTCGGGCTGGGCGAAGCGTCCCACCGGGATCTGCAGCCTGGCCCGTTCGCCCAGCTCGCCGGCCCAGGCCTTCTTGCCCAGGGCGGTCTCGACGATGGTCGGCGAGATCGCGTTGACGTTGATGCCGTGGGCGGCCCATTCCATGGCCAGGACCTTGGTCATGCCCACCACCGCGGCCTTGCTCGCGCAATAGGCCACGTGCCGCTCCAGGCCGATGACGGCGGCCTGGGAGGCGAGGTTGACGATGCGTCCGCTGCCGCGCTCGAGCATGTGCCGGGCGCAGGCCTGGGCGACGAAAAAACTGGCCTTGAGGTTGATGTCCAGGGTGGTGTCCCAAGCGCTTTCGCTGACCTCGAGGGCTTTGTCCAACAGCGCGACGCCGGCGCTGTTGACCAGGAAATCCAGGCGCCCGAAGTACTCGGCGACCCGGTCCACGGCGTGCTGCACCTGGTCCAGCTGGCGCAGGTCGAGGGCCAGCCCGAGGTGCCCGGCGCCGAGGCGGGCGGCGATCTCGCCGACCTCCGGGTCGCGGTCCAGCAACGCCACCTTGGCGCCTCGTTCCACCAGCAGAGTGGCGCAGGCCAGGCCGATCCCGGCGGCGCCGCCGGTAATTACCGCGCAGCGGCCGCTGAGGTCGAAGGCCTGATCCCAGAATCCGGACATGATGTTGACTCCTGTAAGGCGAATGGACGATGGCGAGGGGTGGCGGTTATTTGCTGCCGGCGACCTGTTGGTACAGGGCGTCGGCATTGCCGTCGGTTACCGGCACCCACGGCAGGATGTACAGCTTGTCGTTGCCGTCCGCCCATTTCAGGTCCTTGGCATAACGCTGCCAGATCACCGACTGCGGCTTGTAGTCCTTGCCGGCCAGGGTGCGCAGCGCTACGTCCAGGGCGCCCTGGGACTGGGCCTGGGCGTCTTGCAGGAAAGTGGTGACTTCGCCTTTTTTCGCCGCCTGGATCGCATCCGGCATGCCGTCGATCGAGGTGATCGGCACGTCGCGCGGCGACAGGCCACGGGACTTCACCGCTTGCAGCGCGCCGAGGGCCATGTCGTCGTTCTGCGCGATGATCCCGGAGATGCCGCCGTTGGGGTGGGCATTGAGCCAGTCCTCGGTCAGCGACAGGGCCTCGGCGCGGGACCAGTTGGCGGTCTTCATCTCGATGACCTTGATCCCGGGGTTGTTCTTCAGCACCTCCATCTCGCCTTTCTCGCGGTCGATCTGCGCCGACTGGCCGATCGGGCCCTGGATGATCACCACGTTGCCCTTGCCCTGGAGCTTGTCGACCATGGCCTGGGCTTGCAGGCGGCCGCCCTCGACGTCGTCGTTGCCGACGTAGGGCACGCTGGCGCTGGCGACCTTGGTGTTGGAGGCAATCACCGGAATGTCGTTTTCCTGGGCGCGGGCCACGGCGCCGACGCCGGCCTTGGTGTCGATCGGCACGAAAATGATCGCGTCGTAGTGCTGGGTGACCATGGTCTCGATCTGGTTGTTCTGGGTCAGGGCGTCGTAGTTGCCGTCGAACACGGTGACCTGCACCGTGCCGTCCTTGACCGCCGGATGCTGTTTCAGCTCGCGGACCCAGTTCTGCATGAACTGGCCCTTGAGGCCGTAGACCGCGGCGCCGATCTTGTAGGTCTTGCCCTCGGCCAGGGCCATGCCGCTGGCGAGCAGGGAGGCCGTGGCCAGGGCGAACAGGGAGGTGCCAAGGGGGGTAGGGGAACGCTTCATGGGGAACTCCATTATTGTTGTCGTCGTGCCATGGAAAGGTGAGGGGGAGTCAACGTTTCTTCTTGCGCCAGACATCGATGAGCACCGCGAACACGATGATCAAGCCCTTGGCGACTTGCTGGTAATAGGACGACACCCCGAGCAGGTTCAGGCCGTTGTTGATCACCCCGATCAACAGGGCGCCGAACAGGGTGCCGACGATGCTGCCGGTGCCGCCGGAGAGGCTGGTGCCGCCGATCACCACCGCGGCGATGGCGTCCAGCTCATAGGACGTGCCGGCCTGGGGCAGGGCGGAAGTGGTGCGGGCCGAGAGCACCACGCCGGCCAGGCCCGCCAGCAGGCCCGAGACCACGTACACCGAGAACATCACTTTGCGCACGCCGATCCCCGAGGTGCGGGCGCTCTTTTCGTTGCCGCCCACCGCGTACACGTAGCGGCCGTAGGTGGTGTAGCGCAGGACCATCCAGAAGATCAGTGCGACCACGGCGAAGATCACGATCGGCACGCCCACCGGGCCGATCTTGCCGATGCCCAGGGCCAGGTAGTTCTCCGGCAGGTCGGTGACCGGGCTGCCGTCGTTGAGGATGAAGGTCATGCCGCGGGCGATGCTGAGCATGCCGAGGGTGGCGACAAAGGGCGGGATCGACAGGTTGGCGACCATGAAACCGTTGACCACCCCGAGCATCGCCCCGGCGAACATCCCGGCGCTGACCGCGGCCAGCAGGCCGTAGCCCTGGGTGGCTACCAGGGCGCTGCACAGGCCGGCGAACGCGAGGATCGAGCCCACCGAGAGGTCGATACCCTTGGTCAGGATCACGTAGGTCATGCCCACCGCGAGAATGCCGTTGATCGAGGTCTGGCGCAGGATGTCCATCCAGTTGCGCCAGGTCATGAAGTATTCGCTGGCGAAGGCCATGACCACGCACAGCAGGACGAACACCAGCGGCAGGCCGAAGCGGTCGAGGGCGAAGCGCAGGCGGCTGCGGGGTGCCGGGCCGACGGCGGCGGGGGTGGCGGCAGGGGTGACGAGGGTCTTGGCATTCATGAGGCGAGACTCAGCAGGGCTTCCTGGGAAAGGGCGGCATCGGTGCTGACGGTGACCAGGCGGCCACCCTTGAACACCGCGATGCGATCGCTCAGGTGGAGCAGTTCCGGGGCTTCGGAGGAGACCACTATGGCGGCGCCGCCGGCCCGCACGAATTCATCCAGCAGGTGATAGATCTCCTGCTTGGCGCCTTCGTCGATGCCCCGGGTCGGCTCGTCGCACAGCAGGCACACCGGCTGGGTCGACAGGCACTTGGCGAGCACCACTTTCTGCTGGTTGCCACCGCTCATGGAGGCCACCGGCAAGTCCAGGGAGGACACCTTGATCTGCAGGCGCTCGACCATGTCCCGGGCCAGGGCCTGCTCTTTGCGGGCGTTGATCAGCGACCAGCTCGACAGTTGCCGGTAGGCCGACAGCGCGATGTTGGACAGGATGCTGCCGCTGAGCACCAGGCCGCTGTCCTTGCGGTCTTCGGTGACCAGCGACAGGCCGGCGCGAATGGTCGCCGCCGGTGCGCCGACCGGCAGCGGCTGCCCTTGCAGGCTGACTGTGCCGGCGTCGGGTTCGGTGAGGCCGTAGAGGCAGTTGAGGAATTCGCTGCGCCCCGAGCCCATCAGGCCGTAGATACCGAGAATCTCGCCCTGGCGCAGTTGCAGGCTGATGTCCTGGAATTCGCCGTGGCGGCTCAGGCCCTGGACGTCCAGGCAGGTGTGCGTCGTGCATTCGCGCCCGACCTTGTGGTCGATGCGTTGCAGTTCCTGGCCGACGATGCCACGCACCAGATGGGTGCGATCGATATCGGCCATGCGCCCGCTTTCGACGAAGGCGCCATCACGGAAAATGCTGTAGTCGTCGGCGATCTGGGAAAGTTCGCTCAGGCGGTGCGAGACATAAATGATCCCGGCGCCGCGGGCGGTGAGGCGGCGGATGGCCTTGAACAGGGTCTCGGCTTCGCGCTCGCCGATGGCCGAGGTCGGCTCGTCCATGATCATCACCTGGCAGTCATGGCTGAAAGCCTTGGCGATTTCCACCAGTTGCACCTGGGCCACGCTCAGGCGGTGCATGGGGCTGTTGGCGTCCACCTCGAACTCCAGGCTGTCCAGCAGTTCGCGGGTGCGCCGCTGGAGCGCCTTGCTGTCGACGATGCAGCCGGCGCGGCGCGGTTCGCGGCCCAGCCAGATGTTCTCGGCGACGCTCATGTAGGGAATGGGTTCCAGCTCCTGGGTGATCATCGCCACCCCGGCGGCCAAGGCATCGCTGGGGCGATTGAACTGCACCGGACGGCCGTTGAGCGCAATGCTGCCGGCATCGCGCTGGGTGATGCCCATCAGTATGCCGAGGAAGGTGGATTTGCCGGCGCCGTTGCCGCCGCACAGGGCGTGCACGCTGCCGGCACGCAGGGCGAGGCGGCCATCGCGCAGGGCAGGGATCCCGGCATAGGCCTTGGCGACATGTTCAGCCTGGAGCAGTAATGGCGTGGCCATCGGCGTGTCCTCGTGCTGTGAATTCTTATTAGGTCGCAGAGTCATGTTTCGCTGTGATCATATGTGTATCAAATGAAATTCTGATCAGTCAATCTCTTTCGCCGTAAATCTGTGTCGACGGTTGTTGTCGCTTTTAAGCCCTTTGTATAGGGCTTTGTCTTGGTCGCCAGGTAAATCCTGCTTGACAGCGAGGGGGTGAATGCTTGAGAAATGACTGAACAAAGTTTCAGTAATTGATCATTTGATCATTCGTGCTCTTACCCAGACAGCGGAGCGAAATGCCATGAACGCAGCCTTTTCGGTGGCCATCGGATGTGATGAAGCGGGTTTCGAGCTCAAGGAGTTGCTCAAGCGCCATATCGAGACCCTGGGCCATCCGGTGGCGGATTTCGGCACCCACTCCCTGGAGCCGGTGCTCTATCCGGACATTGCCCTGGCGGTGGCCACGGCCATCAGCGCCGGGCAGCACCGCCTGGGGGTGCTGGTCTGCGGGACGGGCATCGGCATGGCCATCTCGGCCAACAAGGTGCTGGGCATCCGCGCGGCCCAGGCCCACGACACCTATTCGGCTGAGCGCGCACGCAAGAGCAACGATGCACAGATTCTCTCCATCGGCGCGCGGGTGGTGGGGCCCGAGTTGGCCAAGAGCATCGTCAAGGCGTTCCTCGAATCGGAGTTCGAGGCCGCGCGCTCGGGGGCCAAGGTCGAGCGGATCAACGCCATCGAACGCGATGGCCAGTCGTAGTCGCCGGCTTGCTCGCAGCCCGCTGCCCGCATGGGCGAAGCGGTGGTAGACGCGACCGGCGTCGACTAGAGAGAATGCGCCTTTGATGCCCATACGGAAGCCAGTCCACATGAGTGACAGTACCCCGCGCGGAGCCAGCGACATCGATCTGATGACCGAGGTGGCGATGCTCTATTACCTTGAGAACGTCACTCAGGAGGCCATCGCCAAGCGCTTCGACCTGTCTCGGGCCAAGGTCAGCCGCCTGCTCAAGCGCGCCCGGGACGAAGGCATAGTCGAGGTCCGGGTGTTGCAGCATCCGGCGATGAACAACGAGCTGGAGCAGACGCTGGTGGAGCGTTTCCAGCTGGACCGGGCACTGATCGCGGTCGACCACAGCGACCCCGACACCCAGCGTTCGGCGGTGGCCAGCCTGGTGGCCAACTACCTGAACAAGACCCTGGGCGACGGCATGATTGTCGCCGTCGGCATGGGCCGCAACGTCGGCGCGGTGGCCGACAACGTGTTCCTGCCGGTGACCCGCAACTGCACCTTTGTCTGCGCCATCGGCGGCTCGTTGCGCGCCGGCGAGTACATGAACCCCGATCACATCTGCCGGCGCCTGGCCCTGCGTTTCGGCGCGGAAAGCGAAACCCTCTACGCCCCGGCGCTGGTGGCCAACCCGGAGTTGCGCAGCGTGCTGATCAGCAACGACACCGTGCGCTCGACCCTGGACCGCGCCCGGCGCGCCGACATCGCGCTGATCGGCATCGGCGACATGAGCGAGAACAGCAACATGGTCCGCATGGGCTGGTTCTCGCCCCAGGAAATTGCCCAGGCGCGGCTGTCCGGCACCGTGGGCGACATGATGGGCTACGACTTCATCGATATTCACGGCCAGCCGGCGGTCAACGCCATCCAGGGCCGGGTGATCGGCCTGACCGTGCAAGAGCTGGTACGCATTCCCGACGTGGTGGCCATCGCCAGCGAGAACACCAAGGCCGCCGCGACCCTCGGCGCCTTGCGCTCCGGGGTGATCAACACCCTGGCGACCACCGTGACCAATGCCCACACCATTCTCGCGCTGGACGATGCGACGCGCAGAAGCTAATGTCCGTAGGCGGAACTGGCGATCGAACGCGAGCAAGCGCAGCGCTCCTGCAGGAGCGAGCTTGCTCGCGATAGCAAGGGTCCGGACACCGCCGAATAAAATTTTGAAATGATTTCCCGCTACAGGAAATTTCCCGAGGGGTTGTAGGATTCAAGTCCGTTTTTCTTCACAGGACTTGCATGAACACCCTCTCGGAGCCTCCCAGTCGTCCCCATTCCCGGACGCCTCGACTTTTCCCCGCTCGACCCGCCTCGCGCTGCCTTGCGCTCGTCATAAGGCGCGGCTGTTACGCCAAACCTGCTATTTTCCAAACGTCGTCCCCGGTCGTCGCGACCGTTGGGCGTTTACCTGCGTTCGCCGTTCAAAGGCCTTCCAGCCTTGCCTTGCCGTTCCCGGCTGTCTGAATTCACTAGAGAGATAGAGTCGTTCTTATGGAATGGATAATGGATCCCACGGCCTGGCTTGGCCTGTTGACCCTGATCGTGCTGGAGCTGGTGCTGGGCATCGACAACCTGGTGTTTATCGCGATCCTGGCGGACAAGTTGCCGCCCCATCAGCGCGACCGTGCGCGGATCATCGGCCTGTCCCTGGCGCTGATCATGCGCCTGGGCCTGCTGGCGAGCATTTCCTGGCTGGTGACCCTGACCGCGCCGCTGTTCGAGGTGTTCGGCAAGAGCTTCTCCGGCCGCGACCTGATCATGCTGTTCGGCGGCGTGTTCCTGCTGTTCAAGGCCACCATGGAATTGCATGAGCGCCTCGAAGGCCATGTCAGCCAGCGCACCGGCAATGCCGCCTACGCGCTGTTCTGGCCGATCGTCGCGCAGATCGTGGTGCTCGACGCGGTGTTCTCCCTGGACGCGGTGATCACGGCCGTGGGCATGGTCGACGAGCTGGCGGTGATGATGATCGCGGTGATCATTTCCATTGCCCTGATGATCGTCGCCAGCAAACCGCTGACTCGTTTCGTCAACGCCCACCCGACGGTGATCATGTTGTGCCTGGGCTTCTTGATGATGATCGGTTTCGCCCTGACCGCCGAAGGCCTGGGCTTCCATATCCCCAAAGGCTACCTGTACGCGGCCATCGGCTTCTCGATCCTGATCGAGGGGTTCAACCAGATCGCCCGCGCCCGCCGCAAGAAGTCGATGCAGGGCCTGCGGCCAATGCGCGAGCGCACGGCCCATGCGGTGCTGCGCTTGCTGGGCGGTCGCGGCCTGGCGGTGGAGGAGGTCGGCGAAGAGATCGCCGACCTGCTGGACAACGGCGAAGCGCCGAGCGCCGAGCTGTTCGACCGCCGCGAGCGGGTGATGATCAGCGGCGTGCTGCAACTGGCCGAGCGGCCGATCCGCACGCTGATGACCGTGCGCGCCGACGTCGACTATGTCGACCTGGCGGACGACGCCGAGGCCATTCGCAACGCGCTGATGCATTCCTCTTATTCGCGCCTGCCGCTGATCCGCGACGGCGCGGTGGAGGAGCCCCTGGGCTTCGTGCACAAGAAGGAGTTGCTCAAGGAATACCTGGCCGGCAACGAGCCGAACCTGGCGAACCTGGCGCGTACCACCATCAACCTGCTGGACAGCTTCTCGATCCTCAACGCCCTGGAACAGATGCGCAAGGCTTCGACCCACATCGCTTTCGTGATCAACGAATTCGGTGATTTCGTCGGCGTGCTGAGCATGACCGACATTCTCGAGTCGATCGCCGGCGAGCTGCCGGACGCCAGCGAAATCGAGGGCCCGGACATTGTCGAGGAGCAAGGCGGGTTCATGGTCAGCGGCGCGCTGAACCTGACGCAGATTCGCCAGCGGACCGGCTTCGACGCCGAACCGACCGCCGACTACCAGACCCTCGCCGGGATGGTGGTGAGCCTGCTGGACCGCTTGCCGGTGATCGGCGACCGGTTGCAATGGCAAGGCTGGACGTTGCAGGTGGTGACGGTCGAGGAACGGCGGGTGACGCGGGTGCTGCTGCGCAAGCAAGACGCCGCCTGAGCCAGGGCGGGACAGGAAGCCGGATGCGAGTCCGGCTTTTTTAGGAGACTTCACGGAATCTTGGGATACAGCGAAAAAGTTTGCCCAGCGTCACGGTGTTCACGGTTAGGGCTGCCGTAGGCGTTGTAGCTGAAGGCGCGCGTTGCGCGGTCGGGCAGGGTGATTTGCCGGCCCAGGGCGTTGCGCTGATTGTCGTCGAAAGTCAGCGCAGGTCGTCATGCTGCGCTGATAGAACATCCTGATTTTTTAAGAACGGGTTTAAGCGTTCAGAACCTGATCCTGCAATCTACGGCCGATGATATCCATCAGGTCGCAGCCGTCGCGGAGTGGGAGACGATCACTCGTGACAAGTCTTGTAGCAGTAGCGGGTCGTTGTTGAAGTTTTCAGTTAAAGAAATTGTTTCAAGTAGTTGGGCTGTGCATTGGATGCGATAAGCAGCAGTATCGTGCAATACATCTATAGGTGTCTGCGTGTTGATCAGTAGCGAAGGGAAGTGATTGTCGATACCGGTTATGGGCAGATAGCGAGGCATAGATGATCTCCTGGGTCAGTTTCAGAAGCTGCAGGCATCACTTTCAAAGGCTTAAGGGCGCAGGTTAAAATTAATTAAGTGGAGAGCATCTTGCTTATGTAGTTGTTGTCATCCCCTAGCCAAAATAAGCGCATCGCATCTAATATGGTCTTGTCCTTGCTTAAGGCTGATATGGCTTCTTCACGTAGAGGGTGGTCTTGTGCTTCGTCTCGATAGTACTCATACACGCTAGAAATTAATATGCATGCAATTGCGGCACGAACTCCCCAGCTGTTATCCATCGATAATAGGGTTTTGATTGCGGGAGCTACTAGTTTTTGGTCTGATAGAGTGAACTCCCAATCTTGCCCCATTTCTTCTAACGGTAACCCCAGAAGCGTTGATACAGCTTCTCGCTCACTAGCTGAAGCTCCATAATATTCCATATTAGTTCTCCCCTGGGAATGCTGTAATCAACTTGCCATTTCCCTTTCTCACGACAGTTGCTTTTGAAATAAGGGTAAAAGTACCATCTGGGTTTATTAACCGAGCAGGGACATGTGACGGTAGATCGACAACTATAGTCCCAGTTCCCGGAACGCTATTGATAAACTCAGCAGCGGCAGCATCGTCTAGCCATTGGCCATTTGCACGTCCCATAGCAGCAGAGCGGCGCTTCAAAAATTCTGTGTTGTTTTGTCCATGCTTGGTAAACGCATGGCCAAATATATTTTCATCATAAGGATTAATGGGCTTTGCATCACCCTCATCCACCTTTGATTTCGCTGTTGGGGCTTCACCAGCATTTGGTTTGCAATCATCTCCCCCCGGGCACTCCCCGTTCAATCCCAACGGATCCACCCACCCTGTAGGGTTAGGCACGTACTGGTAGTTGTTCAATCCCCCCGCCAGCTTGATTGGGTCCGGCGTCAAGAACCGTCCAGAGCTCGGATTGTAGTAGCGATGGCGGTTGTAGTGCAGCCCGGTTTCCGTATCGAAATACTGGCCCTGGAAACGCAGCGGATTGTCGATTTCCTCCACAGCCAGCGCGGCCAGATTGCCATACGCCCGGTACTTCGCCGACCACATGATCTCGCCGCTATAAGCGGTCAATTCCTGCGGAGTGCCGAGGTGGTCAAGCTGGTAGTAGAACGGCGTGGCCTGGGTTGGGCCTTCGCCGTCGAGCATGGCCAGCGGGCGGAAGGTGCCGGGTTCGTAGATATAGCTGCGATAGCGATTTTCAGCGCTCTCGGCGATCAACCGTTCGCCTTGCCACAGGAACTCGGTCGTGCGGCCATCGACGGTTTTAGCGATGCGCCGGCCGAAGGCATCGTACTTATAAGTGGCGGTGCTGCCGCCCGGCAAGCTAACGCCGATCAGCCGGTGCTGGCAGTCGTACTGGTATTCGGGGCCCGCGCCGCGACGTTCGCGACTCAGGTTGCCGAAAGCGTCGTAGTCGTAGTGGCGGTCGCCCTGCATCAGCAGGCGGTTGCCTTTGACGTTGGCGAGGTTAGCGGCCGGTTGATCGCCCTGGCCGAGCAGGTTACCGGCGGGGTCGTGGGCGAAGCTTTCCGGGGTGGCGCCGCGGACGTTGATCAGGCGGTCCAGCGGGTCGTAGTGATAACGCAGGTTGCCCTTGCGGCTGTCGTCGATACCGGCGAGGTTGCCGTTGGCGTCGTAGGCGTAGGCGCGGCGGAACAGGTTGCGTTGCTGTTGGCCGTGCTGTTGCTGGCTGACGCTGTGGGCTTGCAGGCGGCCTTGTTCGTCGTACTGGTACTGGCTGAGCAGCAGGCCCTGCTGGCGTTGCTGTTCGCGGCCGGCGTCAAACTGGTGGCTGGTCAGGCGTGAGCCATTGAGGTCGATGCTGCTCAGTTGCCCCCCTGGGGCGTGGCGATAGTCGAGCTTGCTGCCGTCGGGCAGGCGGCAGTGGCTCAATTGGCCGAGTTTGTCGTACTCGTAGCGCAGGGTACCCCAGCCTTGGTGCTCGGTGATCAGGCGGTCTTGCAGGTCGTATTCGTAGGCCAGCGGCCAATGGCCGTCGTCGACGCTGACCAGACGCCCGAGGGCGTCGTAGCTGTAGTGAATCTCTTCGCCATCGGCCAGGGTTTTCACCAGCAGACGGCCAGCGGCATCGCGCTGGTATTCAGTGACCCGCTCGCTGCCGTCGTCGCCGAATTCGGTTTTCTTCAGCAGGTTACCGTTGAGGTCGTAGGCATAGGCGGTACTGCGCCCGTCGAAGCCGGTTTCCTGCTGGATCAGGCCGTTGGGGTAGTAATCCAGGTGGTACTGCTCGCCGCGCTCGTTTTCGATGTCGGTGAGCAGCAGGCGCGCGTTGTCGTAGCGGTAGCGCAACTGGCTGCCGTCCGGGTTGATGCGGCGGCTGACCAGGTGCAGGTTGTCGGCGTATTCGTAGCGGGTGATGCGGCCCAGTTCGTCGCGTTCGGCGGTGACTTTGCCGTAGGCGTTGTAGCTGAAGGCGCGGGTCGCGCCGCCGGGCAGGGTGATCTACTGGTTGAGGGCGTCAGCTACCGTTAGAGGTCAGCGCAGGTCGTCACGCTGCGCTGATATGACATCCTGATTTTTAAAGAACGGGTTTAAGCGTTCAGAACTTGATCCTGCAATCTGCGGCCGATGACATCCATCAGGTCGCAGCCGTCGCGTAGTGGAATGACGATTACTCGTGACAAGTCTTGTAGCAGTAGCGGGTCGTTGTGGAAGTTTTCGGTTAGAGAGATTGTTTCGAGTAGCTGGGTTACGCATCGGATGCGATAAGCAGCAGTATCGTGCAACACATCTATAGGAGCCTGTGTGTCGATCAGCAGCGAAGGAAAGTTATTGTCGATGCCGGTGATGGGCATGTATCGATTCATGGTGAAGCTCCTTGATCAAATGGAGCAGCCACTACTCGCTGTCAAACAAGTTGGGTGGCAGCTGTACGCGGGTTGACAGACCGAGGATCAAGGAGCCCGGCGCACGCAAAGGTGCCCCACGCACAGCCGCCATATAAAGGAACGGCAGGCACAAAAAATGCCGGCTGTTCACATAGCGGCATTTGCATGCCTCGATCATATTCGGTCTGTCAAAACCGGTCACTGTTTTTGCAGCGACTCGAAGATGCTATCTGGGTAGAGAGGGAGCTACAAGCTGGCAGAAGTCGATTTGTTCTGTAGGAAAAAACTTTGTAGGCGCTTGAAGTTTCTTCTCTACGTATTGACTGGGAACAGTTGGAGTATTGGTTGTGATTGCAGGCTCGCTGTAGTCGAAAGGTATGGGGGCGTTTTTACTTCATCGTCCCCCGGGTGATATCTATTTTCTCGGGCGTCATCGCGGCAGGAGCAGTTTCTTACTACATTAGTTAAGTTTCCAGCACTGCATGATTCCGCTTTTCATCAATTGACTGATTAACTGTTCTGATATGTCGATTTCTGGGTAGTCTGAATCATCGTCTATAGAGCTAACTAGTAAATTGAACTCGTTAGATTGCTCGTCACGCAAGTCATCTTCAGGTAGCGGAACCCCTAAAAGTGCATATTTAAGGGTCGGTGTACTTGCTATAAAAGCCGGGTATTCGTCATATGTGCCTTCGTTGTCTTGCTTAAAGGTAATGCCAAGAACATTTCCGAGAATAGTGGCCGTATTTTCCAGTGAGCCGATTGGGGTTAAGCCGATATCTGCAAACTCTCTATAGGCTTCGGTGTTCATACTAGTTTCCTGGTTTAATGAAAAAAATTTGAGAGTCAGCTTTCGCTTGGAGCTTTTCAATTTCCTTCTGTGTAAATATACGGAAGGTAAATCGTTCGTTTCTAAGTCCGGAGAACTCTGGGCGCTGTCTTAGCTCGATTTCAATTTGCTTTTGGGCCTTTGAGACTTCACTAATGCGAGAGCCACTCCTAAAGTGCTGCTGTTTCCCGAATCTTGAGGCAAGCTTGTCACTAACTATAAAAGCGTCAACATCAAAATCTGAAGGGTCAAATGGGACGTTACCTTTGTGTGGTCCTTTGAACCCACGAGCCAAGCTGCCTCGGAATCCAACTAATGCATTTTCGTCTAACTGATGTATTGCTTTCATTTGAGGTTGAACAACCTCACCTAAACCACCAATTATTTCCTCCCGATTAGCAGTAACCGCACCAAGACAGTCAGACGTCAAACCCAGCGGATCCACCCACCCCGTAGGGTTAGGCACGTATTGGTAGTTGTTCAATCCCCCCGCTAGCTTGATCGGGTCCGGGGTCAAGAACCGTCCGCTGCTTGGATTGTAGTAGCGATGGCGGTTGTAGTGCAGCCCGGTTTCGGTGTCGAAATATTGACCCTGAAAGCGCAGCGGATTGTCGATTTCCGAAACGTCCAGCGCTGCCAGGTTCCCGTACGCCCGGTACTTCGCCGACCACATGATTTCACCGCTGTATGCGGTCAGTTCCTGTGGGGTACCGAGATGGTCAAGCTGATAATAGTAAGGCTCGGCCTTCTGTGGACCTTCGCCGTCGAGCATGGCAAGGGGATGGAAAGTATCTGGTTCGTAGATATAGCTGCGATAGCGATTTTCACCACTTTCGGCGATCAGCCGTTCGCCTTGCCACAGGAATTCGGTGGTACGGCCATCGACGGTCTTGCCGATGCGTCGGCCAAAGGCGTCGTACTTGTAGGTCGCTGTGCTGCCGCCCGGCAGGCTCACACCGATCAGCCGGTGCTGGCAGTCGTACTGGTATTCGGTGACCAATTTCTGCCCTGCGCCACGGCGTTCACGACTCAGGTTGCCGAAAGCGTCGTAATCATAATGGCGGTCGCCTTGCATCAGCAGGCGGTTGCCTTTGACGTTGGCCAGGTTGGCTGCGGGTTGATCGCCCTGGCCGAGCAGGTTGCCGGCCGGGTCGTGGGCGAAGCTTTCCGGGATGGCGCCGCGGACGTTGATCAGGCGGTCCAGCGGGTCGTAGTGATAACGCAGGTTGCCCTTGCGGCTGTCGTCGATACCGGCGAGGTTGCCGTTGGCGTCGTAGGCGTAGGCGCGGCGGAACAGGTTGCGTTGCTGCTGGCCGTGCTGTTGCTGGCTGACGCTGTGGGCCTGCAGGCGGCCTTGTTCGTCGTACTGGTACTGGCTGAGCAGCAGGCCTTGCTGGCGTTGCTGTTCGCGGCCGGCGTCGAACTGGTGGCTGGTCAGGCGCGAGCCGTTGAGGTCGATGCTGCTCAGCTGCCCGCCGGGTGCGTGGCGATAGTCGAGTTTGCTGCCGTCGGGCAGGCGGCAGTGGCTCAATTGGCCGAGCTTGTCGTACTCGTAGCGCAGGGTGCCCCAACCCTGGTGTTCGGTAATCAGGCGGTCTTGCAGGTCGTATTCGTAGGCCAGCGGCCAGTGGCCGTCGTCGACATTCACCAGACGCCCGAGGGCGTCGTAGCTGTAGTGGATCTCTTCGCCATCGGCGAGGGTTTTCACCAGCAGCCGGCCAGCAGCATCGCGCTGGTATTCGGTGACCAGCTCGCTGCCGTCGTCGCCGAATTCGGTTTTCTTCAGCAGCTTGCCGTTGAGGTCGTAGGCGTAGGCGGTGCTACGGCCGTCGAAGCCGGTTTCCTGCTGGATCAGGCCGTTGGGGTAGTAATCCAGGTGGTACTGCTCGCCGCGCTCGTTTTCGATGTCGGTGAGCAGCAGGCGCGCATTGTCGTAGCGATAACGCAGCTGGCTGCCGTCGGGGTTGATGCGGCGGCTGACCAGGTGCAGGTTGTCGGCGTATTCGTAGCGAGTGACGCGCCCCAGTTCGTCACGTTCGGCGGTGACTTTGCCGTAGGCGTTGTAGCTGAAGGCGCGGGTCGCGCCGCCGGGCAGGGTGATCTGCGCCAGGCGGTTGGCGGCGTCCCACTGGTACTGGGTGATGGCGCCGCTTTCGTCCTGGCGGGTGATCTGCCGGCCCAGGGCGTCGTAGCGGTATTTGCGCTGGCCGCCGTCGGGCAGGCGTTCTTCCAGCAGTTGGCCGAGGCCGTTCCAGCCCAACTGGTGGCGGCTGCCGTCGGGGTGCTGGATGTCCAGCAGGCGGCCCTGGCGGTCGTAGCGGTAGTGGGTTTCGTTACCGTGGGGATCGGTTTGTTGGGTGATGTCGCCCTGGTCGTTACGTTCGTATTTCCACTGCGCCTGGCCGCGCCTCACTTCGATGAGCTGACCGTCGAAGTAGTTGTACTGGGTCGGTTCATCCTCTGGAGGAACGACCGCCATCAGGCGTCCGGCTTCGCTGTAGTGATACTCGGTGATCGCGCCGAGCGGGTCTTTCTCTGCGATCAGTCGGCCTTTTTCGTCATAGGCCTTCTGTGTTTCGGCGCCATCCGCGCTGGTTTCGCTGACCAAGCGAGCATTTTCATCGTGCACATAAATCTGTTCGCTGCCGTCGGCATTGATAACAGTGACTGTGCCTTGGTCGTCCCACACATAACGCGCATCGATTTGCGCGATGTTGGACCACTGGCGGATACAACGGGCTGCCTTGCCTTGGCGTTCCCACTCCCAGGAAAAGCTCGCACCACCGGCCAGCTGGCGTTCCTGGATGACGTGCTGCTCGTCATAGCGATAGCGTTCGATTTCACCCACGGCATTGGTGGCGCTGACCAGCTGGTTACGTGCGTTGTACTGATAGCTGACCAGGGTCTGGACGGTTACCCAGGGCTCCTGGCGCTCACCCTGTTCGTTGTAGTCGGGGCGTTGTTGCTGATAGTCCACCGCGGCGATATGGCGGTCGTCGTAACGCAAAAACAGGCAGCGACCGGCGCCATTGTCGATGCGCTGGAGGCGGTCGACCAGGTCATAACTGATATGCAGCTGATTGTCGTAGGCATCGCTGATGGTGGTCAGGCGCCCGCCACGGAAGTGGTAAAAGCGCGAGCCTTGACCGGCTTGGGTCAGAATCAGTTCGCCTGGCGCATCGCCCAGGAAAATCGCTGCCTCGGCCAGGCTGTTGGTGATGGCTGGGCGCTGTTCATTCGGCAGCGGAAATTGGGTCTGGCGGTTTTCGTCGTCAGTCCAGAGCACGCCTTCATCGTTGATTTGCAGCCGATGAGACAGCGAGTGGCTCCAGCCGAAACCCAGGCGGTTGTCGATTTCCACCGCACTGGTGCGATACAGCCGTGTCCATTCCAGGGGCAGCAGGCCGTCGAGTTCGCCGTCGCTGAGGGTCAGCAGTTCCTCGCCGGTGACCATCGAAATGGGGTCGCCTTCGCAGCGGGTTTTGGTCTTGCACTGCGCCGGTTGGTCGGCCGGGTTGGTGGACTGCTTGGGTGTGTCGTTGACCGGCTCTTTCTGTTCGACCCGGGTGGCGGGCTTTTTCTTGCTGCGTGCCTGAATCTGCGCATCGGTCTCTACCGTGCCGCCAGTGACTTTCGGTTTCCCCTTGGGCGGTGTAGCCGTCGCTGCCGGTTTGGGTGGCGCGATCTCTACCGTGGCCTTGCGCCCGGGGCTCAATGCCGCATTGCCATTGAGCAATAACGGTTTGGCCGTGTCGGCATGACCGGTCGCGTTTTTCCTGCTGATCCGCATCAGCATGGACGTGAATTCTTCGATCAGCTTCAGCACCCTGCCGCCGTTTTGCGTGGCCTTGAGTGCTTTGGTGCCGACCCGTACGGCCAGGCCGATACCGCCGGTGAGCACGATACCGATCAGGATGTTCAGCAGTACTTCAGTGGTCAGCTCGGCCAGCACTTCCGTGCAGGTTTGCGGCGGCAGCATCTTCACCCAGGCGACAATCGCGGACACGTAGATCCACATCAGGGGTTCGTCGCTGGCAATCAGCAGGGCAGTCTGGATAGCGCTTTTCGACGCGTTGTAGATCTTCTTGATTTCTTCCTCGGTGAAAAACTTCTTCAGTTTTTCGTAGTTTTCTCGAGGGTGGGCCACCAGGTTGTAGAGGCTCTTGATATCGCCCCACAAACCCATGATGGCTTTCAGAAAACCCTTCCAGGCCGACTCCAGCTCCTGTAACGCCCGACCGCCTATGGAGGCGTTGCCGTGGGCCTGCCACAGCGGCAGGAAGTCGGTACTCCATTCGGTTTGCAGCCAGCCGCCCAGCTCGCCGATCACACCCTGATAAGAGTTGAACAACGAGTCGATCTGCGCGCGGGTCGGATTGGGGAAGAAGGTGATCTTGTATTGCTGGTTGGGTTTGAGCCCTGTGACTTCCTTGATGCCGCTGGGGCCGATGGTGAGGTTGATGGCCTCACCGGATTCGTTCTTGCCGTACAGCCTGCCGTCGACCACAGGCACCAGACGCACTGGCGTATTGCCGATCGGCACGAAACGCGCGGACTCGAAGCTGTGCACCAGCTTGAGTTTGCCGTTGGCCGGGCAGTTCGCGTACAGGTCGGCGCTGCTTTTGCTGTCCTTGTCTTGAGTGGCTACTTCGTCGCCGACCTTGAACTGCTGCTCGGCGTCCAGTACGCCGCCGTACCAGGCTTCGGCGTGGGCGCGGTAGTCGGCCAGGCACTTCTTGAAGTCGCGGATGATGGCTTGAGCATCCGGTTGTTTAGCCGTCAGGGTACCGACGATCTCCCCTATCAAAATGCTCATGCAGCCACCTCATTTTCCAAGTGGGCTTTCAGCAGCCCGGTGTAATTTTCTTCCGTGAGCGGGGTGCGTTTTACGAAACGCGCCACCTTCTGCCGCAGGTTGGATTCGGGGAACGAGAAATACAGCTCGGCATGCTCTTCCTGCAGCCACTGCATCATGTTGTCGATGACGGTACTCGGGTCGTCCTGGGTAAGTTGCTTGAGCAACGCCTCGGGCACTTCCCACCAGGGGAATGGCTTCGGCGGCTTGACCACCCCCTGGCCGATATCCAGCGCCTGCCCATTGATCAGGTAGCGATCAAACACTGGCAGAACCTGTGGGGCGCCATCCCCCAACCCCTGCAGAATCGGCCCGATATGCCGCCCATCCCAAAACCGGAAAAACACCTCGGCGCCGTCCGGCATCTTCACCTGGGTCAGGCTGCGCAGATGCTCGAACACCACCAGCGGCTCGCAGCTGGAGACGGCCAGCCAGCCCCAGTCGTCGGCGTCGGTGGCGGCGATCCAGTCGAGGAAGGCGGAGGTCGGCTTGAGTTCGGCGAGGTAGGGCATTACCGGCTGCCAGTCGGCGTAGGGCGTGCCGCTCCAGATCGCGGTCAGGCCGCTGGCGCCTTCGCTCTGGTAGAAGTCCTTGAGCGGGTCGGCGTCGCTGGCGTTGCTGGCGACCAGGTACAGGCGTTCGTCGGCGTGCAATGGCTGGCGGGCGAGCCAGGCTTGGGGTGTCAGGCGATCAGAGGGCACAGGCACCGTCCTTGCACTTTTCGCACTCTTCACAGAACGGCGCGTTGCGTTTGAGGGTGTTGATCTGCGCCGGGGTCAGCAGGGCGCCGGCCTTGTCGGCGTCGGCCTGTTGCAGCACGCCGGGCATCAGCGGGGCGGCGCCGGAGCCGCTGCCCGGGCCGCCGCCGGAGTTGACCTTGACCACCGCGCCGTTGATGGTCACGCCGCCGGCGTCGAGCTTGATAAAGCTGCCGCCGCCCTTGAGGGTCAGTTCGCTGCCGGCTTCCATGACCACCTTGAGCCCGGCATTGAGGTGGATTTCCTGGCCGGCCTCGATGAACTGCCCGGTGCCGATCTTGATGTGCTGGTTGGCGCCGACGGTGAGGTGGTCGTTGGCACGGGTCTCGACCTTGCGGTCGGCGTGCACGGTGTGGTGTTCCTCGGCCTTGAACTCGCTGTAGCTGTTGGCCTCGACCGTGTCGTGGCGTTCGTTGCCGACGCGGATCTTCTGGTCGTGCTCGACGTTCTCGTCCCAGTCGCGCTGGGCGTGCAGGAAGATCTGTTCCTGGCCCTTCTTGTCCTCGATGCGCAGCTCGTTGTAGCCGCCGCCACCGGGGCTGCTCAGGGTCTTGAAGGTGCTGCGGGTCTTGTTCGCCGGCAACTCGTAGGGGACGACGTTTTCCTTGTGGTACAGGCAGCCGCTGATCAGCGGCTGGTCGGGGTCGCCCTCGAGGAAGGTCACCAGCACTTCCATGCCGATCCGCGGGATGGCGATGCCGCCGTACTGGGCGCCGGCCCAGGCCGAGGACACGCGCAGCCAGCAGCTGGTCTTGTCGTCGGACTGGCCTTCGCGGTCCCAGTGGAATTGCACTTTCACCCGGCCGTATTGATCGCAGTGGATCTCCTCGCCCTTGGGGCCGGTGACCACCGCGCTCTGGCTGCCGAGGATGCGCGGCTTGGGGTGCGCCAGCGGCGGGCGGTGCGGCACGTCCCAGGGGGTGGCCTGGAAGCGGTTGCGGTAACCCTGGTGGAAGTCGTCCTTCAGGGCCGTGGTGTCGCTGGTCACCGACTCTTCCAGCACCTGCGGCTGCTTGCCTTCGTGGACGATTTCGGTGAGCAGCCAGAGGTCGTTCCACTTGGCCTTGGGGTGTTCGCTCAGGGCCAGGAAATGGCCGCTGACCAGCAGCGGCTGGTCGCTCTTGCCTTCGGCCAGTTGGTAGTCGCTGCGGTGGCGTTCCAGGGCGCGCTTGGCCAGGTGCTTGCCGCGTTCGCGATCGACGAAACGGCCCGGGTAGTCGTAGTCCTCGAGGTCTGGCTTGAGCTCGCTCTTGGCGTCGCTCTCCAGGGTCAGGCGCGGTTTTTCGAAGTCGTAGTCGCGGCGCGTGGTGCGGCTGGTACGGGCTTCCAGGCGCAGGTCGAAACGCTTGATCACCGGGTCGTTGGCGACCATGCCGGAGTCTTGCTGGTAGGCCACGGGAGCGAGTTTGGGGAACACCGTCTGGTCGTCGCCGAAGACGATTTTGTGGCTCTCGGCGCTGTGCTGGAAGTGGTAGTGGATACCTTCTTCCTCGCACAGGCGCTGGATGAAATGCAGGTCCGATTCATCGTACTGCACGCAGTAGACGCGCTCGGGATAGATCGAACCGGTCTTGAATTCGTAGGCGTCGCTTTGAATGCCGTGTTCTTCGAGGACCTGGCCGATGATTTTCGGCACCGTGAGGTTCTGGAAGATGCGTTGGTTGATGCGGTGCGCGAGGTAGGCCAGGTGCGGGCGCACGGTGACCGAATAGCGGGTCAGGCGCTTGCCGGAATCGCCCTGGGCGACGCGGTAGATCTGCCCGTGGATGCCGGTGCCGTTGGGGGCCAACTGCAGGAAGGCCGGTTTGTGCAGCAGGCTTTCCAGGTCCAGGGCAGCCTGGGCGCTGACCAGTTCCACCTCGAAGGCAAACGGCTGGCTGATGGCTTCCCGCCCGGTAAAGGACAGGACCTGGAGGTCATTCTCCAGCCCCTCGACAGTGAGGCTGAAATGGGTCTGATTGGCCGGCGCGAACATCCCTTGTTCCTCGTGCAGTACTGCAGCGTGGGCCGGGCCTGAGAGCGGGCGCCGACGAACGCAAGAAATCCCTTATGGCGTAAACAACATCGACCAGCAGAGCTGGCCGATGTCGGTGTAACGGTCGGCCGGACTTAGCCCGCGACCGGGGAGCGCCAGTCGTCGGAACCGGAAGTACCGGAGACTTCGTGGGTCCAGGTGATTTTGCGGTAGGTGAAGTGCACGTCTTCCAGGTGGGTGAAGTGCGAGTTCGCCGGGTCCTGGCAGTTGTGCATGTAGTCCTTGATGTCGACGATGATCGCGTCTTCCAGGGTGGTGGTGTAGTAGTGCTCCTGGGTGCCGGCAGCCGAGGTGCGGTACCACTGGATTTCGATCTTGGTCAGACGCTCGCCGGAGGTCAGGGCTGCCAGCAGCAGGGGCGAAGCCTTGTCGAACACCTTGGTGATGACCACTGGCTTGTGTACGCGCTGGCCGGTTGGCTGGCCGGACTGCGGGTCGCGCGGGATGATCACTTCGTGCTGGAAGCCTTGAACCATGACCTGGTCTTCGTGGCCTTCCTGGTAGGTGTTGCCAACGGAGTCAGCGGTGAAGGCACCGGCGGTGATCAGGCCTTGTTTGGTGCCGGTGATGGACATATACGCTGGTGTAGCCATGGATGCTCTCCTTGCTGAAAATAAAAGGTGCCCGGTGGGACGAATCGTCCGGTGGGTGCGCTTAGGGGTATCAAGGAGCGTGCCACAAGTTCCTTTAGCTTTATAAACCGTGGCGTGTAGCGTCGTTGCTGGGTTCTCGTACCCTGCTTGAAGGGAAGGGGCAGAGGGAAAGTGCGCAAGAAGTTGCGCAGTACTGCGCAACTTCTTGCGCACTTGGCTGGAGGCCTTTGATTAAAAGGCCTGTAGCGCTTTCAGGGACCATTTCGGGAAAACCACTGCGCAACTTCTTGCGCACCCTGACGATGGGGCATCCATTCGATACCCGGGCTACGGCCCGGCTGATTAAGTTTTGCTTGAAAGCTTTCAATCCCGCGGCTGATTATCATTCCCGGACGGCTGCCGCAGACTGGTTTCGTATCTCCCTGTGCCCTTGGCGTGAAGCGAGGGTCTTGAAACGAGCGGTCTATGCCAGTCAATCCCGAAGTACCCCCGCACCCCGTCCCGAGCGAGTGCCCCGCCATGGCGCAGCTGTCGGCCACGGCGTCGATTCACTCCGCCCTGGCGTGCTGCCAGCTGCTGTTGCAACTGACCCAGGAGCGCGCGCCGCAAGCCGCCGACCCGGGCAATGAGGACGACCTGCGCCGGGCGCTCAAGGACTACGCCCGGGCCGCCGGCGTCGAGTTGCGCCTCGAGCGCCTGCCGCTGGCCCGCCTGACCCCGAAGATGCTGCCCCTGGTCTGGCGCGACCGCAGCGGCGCGTTTGTCCTGCTGGCCCGGCTTTCCGAGGCGCAGGCGCTGGTGCAACGGCCCCAGGCGCACACCCCGCAGGTGCTGGATCGCGCGCAGTTGGCCGAAGACTGGTCGGGGGAGGTGATCCGCCTGCGCCAGGGCGGCCTGCGTTTCGACCTGTCCTGGTTCGTCCCGGAGCTGTTGCGCCACCGGCGGATCTTGGCCGAGGTGTTGCTGTGCTCGCTGCTGCTGCAAGTGCTGGCCCTGGCGACGCCGTTGTTCTTCCAGGCGGTGATGGACAAGGTCATGGTGCACCGGGCGCTGTCGACCCTGGATGTGCTGGTGATGACCCTGGTGCTGGTCGGGCTGTTCGAAGTGCTGCTCAAGGGGCTGCGCGAATACCTCTCGGCGCACACCGCCAACCGCATCGATATCGGTCTTGGGGTCAAGCTGTTCCGCCATGTGCTCGGCCTGCCGCTGCTGTATTTCAAGCAGCGCCAGGTCGGCGCGATCATCACCCGGGTCCAGGAGCTGGACAGCATCCGCGAGTTCCTCACCGGTTCCCTGCTGACCCTGTGCGTCGATGTGGCGTTCACCTTGGTGTTTTTCGCGGTCATGGCCTGGATCTCCTGGCCGTTGACGCTGCTGGTGCTGCTGACCCTGCCGCTGTATGTCCTGCTGGCGTGGGCCAGCACCGGCCCGCTGGAAAAACGCATCGAACGCCAGTTCTACAGCGCGGCGCGCAACACCGCCTTTCTCAACGAGACCGTGAGCAGCAGCGAGACCATCAAGAGCCTGGCGGTGGAGCCGCGCATGCAGCGGCGCTGGGAGGCGCAGACGGCGGAGATGGTCGAGGCCGGTTTCGCCAGCCAGACCTACGCCAGTGCCATCAGCCAACTGGTCATGCTGTTGCAGAAAGTCACCGCGGTGACGGTGATTTGCTGGGGCGCGGGCAAGGTCATCGACTTGCAGATGAGCATCGGCCAGTTGATCGCCTTCAACATGATGCTGTCCCACGTCAGCCAGCCGTTGGCCAAGCTGATCGAGGTCTGGCAGCAGTTCGTGCGGGTGCGGGTCTCGGTGGACAAGCTGGGCGATATGCTCAACCTGCCGGTGGAGCAGGCCGAGGGCGACCGACGCCCGGAACAGGCGCTGCGCGGCGAGGTGCGGATCGAGCGCGTCGCGTTCCGCTATCGCCCGGAGCTGGAACTGGTGCTGCGCGGCCTGGACCTGCATATCGCCGCCGGGCAGACCCTGGGCATCGTCGGGCCGTCCGGCTCGGGCAAGAGCACGCTCACCCGCTTGCTGCAAAAACTCTACACCCCCGACGCCGGGCGCATCCTGATCGACGGCGTGCCCCTGCAGCAGTTGCAGCCGGCCTGGCTGCGCAGCCAGATCGGCGTGGTGTTGCAGGAAAACTACCTGTTCAACCGCAGCGTGCGGCACAACATCGCCCTGCGTCATCCGACGGCGTCCCTGGAAGAGGTGATCGCCGCGGCGCGCCTGGCCGGCGCCCATGATTTCATCCTGCGTTTGCCGCTGGGCTACGACACGGTGCTGGCGGAGGCCGGCAGCTCGCTGTCCGGCGGCCAGCGCCAGCGCATCGCCATTGCCCGGGCGCTGATGGGCGACCCGCGGATCCTGATTTTCGACGAGGCCACCAGCGCCCTGGACGACGAGTCCCAGGCGCTGATCCAGGACAACATGGCGCGCATCGCCCGGGGCCGCACGGTGATCATCATCGCCCACCGCTTGTCGGCGGTCCGCCATTGCCAACGCATCATCGCCCTGGAGCACGGGCGGATCAGCGAGTCCGGCAGCCACCACGAACTGCTGGCCAACGGCGGTTGTTATTCGCGCCTGTGGGCGTTGCAACAGGCGCTGCGCCAGGAGGCCGAATGATGTTGGGTGCATTCCCGAGTGCCTGCCGGCAGGCCTGGCAGCGCCTGCGCCAAGCCCCGGCGCGGTTCCAGCGCAGCCGCGACGAATACGAGTTCCAGCCCGGTTACCTGGAGATCGTCGAACGCCCGCCCGCGCCCTGGGCACGGGGCACGGCCCTGCTGCTGATCGCGGCGGTGCTGCTGGCGCTGGGCTGGGCGACGTTCGGTTTCCTGGACATTCATGCCGGCGCCGCCGGGCGGCTGATGGTCTCCAGCTACACCAAAGTGATCCAGGCGCATGAGGCGGGCGAGGTGCGCGCCATCCATGTCCGCGACGGGCAGCGGGTCAGGGCCGGCGACGTGTTGGTGGCGTTGAACCCGATCGGCGTCGATGCCGAGTTGAGCGAATTGCGTGCCCAACTGGCCTTCAAACGCCTGGAACTGGCCCAGGCCCAGGCACTGTTGAGCAGCGATCCGTTGCACAACTACCAGGCGCCTCCCGGCCTCGACGCGGCGCAGCAGGCCCAGGCGCGGGAGCAACTGGCGAGTACCTGGAAGGAGATCTCGGCCAACCTCGACAGCCTCAACGCCGAAATCGCCATCAACCAGGCCAGCCAGCACGCCCGCAGCACCGAGATCGCGGCCCTGGGCAAGCTGGCGGCCAACGTTCGGCGCCGGCTCGACGCGCGTCGGGCGATGGCCGCCGAGCAACTGCTGCCGCGGGTCGAATTGCTCGAGCAGGAAAAGGAGCAACTGGAGGTCGAGCGCTCGCTGGCCCAGCAACACGCCGAGTTGCAGGTGCTCAAGGCCCAGGCCCTGAACCGCCGGGAGCAGCGCGACAGCTTCCTGGCCCGGACCCAGCGCGAGCAGCACGAGGCGCTCAACCGCAGCCGCCAGGATGTCGCGGTGCTCGAACAGCAACTGATCCGCGGCCGCGACCGGCAGCGCTTGCAAACCCTGCTGGCGCCCGTGGACGGCGTGGTCCAGCAACTGGCGGTGCACACCCTGGGCGGCGCGGTGCAGCCGGCGCAGCAACTGCTGGTGATCGTGCCCGAGGGCGCGGAGCTGGACGCCGAAGTCATGGTGCTGAACAAGGACGTCGGTTTCGTCCGGGCCGGGCAGCCGGTGGAAATCAAGGTCGACGCCTTTCCCTACACCCGCTACGGCACCTTGCGCGGCACCGTCGAGCATGTCTCCGGCGACGCGATCAAGGACGAACAGTTGGGGCTGGTGTTCCCGACCCGGATTCGCCTTGAGCGCGCGGCCATCGCCGCCGGGCAGGGCTGGATGCCGCTGCAGGCCGGGATGAGCGTGACCGGCGAGATCCGCACCGGCGAGCGGCGGGTGATCAATTACCTGCTGAGCCCGATTCGCGAGTATCAGTCCGAAGCGTTGCGGGAGCGTTGAACATGACCGCAGCCTTCAATCCCTCGAGCGAACCGCTGGCGGCGCCTGCCGACACCGGCCTGCACGCCCTGGCCTGGGCCGCCCGGCATTTCGACCTGAGCATCAGCGTGGCGCAACTGGAGCACCGCCTGGGGCGGGTCGAGGGCCAGGCCGACAGCCTCGACCTGCGCCGCTGCGCCGGCTGGATCGGCCTGCGCGCCCGGGCCGTGCAGAGCCAGGTGCAACGCTTGCACAACCTGCCGTTGCCGGCGCTGCTGCACACCGCTGGCGGCTGGGCGGTGCTGGAGGCGGTGGACGGCGAGCACGTGCGGCTGTTCTGGCCGTTGCAAGGGCACAGCCAGACCCTGTCCCGCGAGGCGCTGGCGCCGCTCTGGCAAGACCCGGAGCAAGGCCTGGGCCAGGTGCTGTTGCTGGCCGAGCAGCATGTCCGGCCCAAGCGCAGCGGTTTTGGCGTCGGCTGGTTCCTGCCGTCGATCCTCAAGCACGCGCGGCAGTTTCGCAGCGTGCTGCTGGTGTCGCTGATGCTGCAACTGGTGGCGCTGGTGACGCCGCTGTTGTTCGAGAACGTCATCGACCGGGTCCTGGTCAGCCGCGGCCTGTCGAGCCTGCAAGTGCTGGGCATGGCCATGCTCGCCCTGGCGCTGTTCGAGCCGTTGTTCGGCTTCTTGCGTTCCTGGCTGTTCAGCAATGTGGCGAGCAAGATCAACGCCGAGTTGTCCGCGCGCCTGTACCAGCACCTGATCCACTTGCCGCTGGGGTATTTCCAGGGGCGCCAGACCGGCGAGATCATCGCCCGGGTCGGCGAGATGCAGCAGATCCGCCAGTTCCTCACCGGCTCGGCCCTGACCCTGGTGCTGGACCTGGCCTTCTGCGGGCTGTTCATCGCCGTGATGTACAGCTATGCGCCGCTGCTGACCTGGGTGGTGGTCGGTTCCCTGGCCTTGTACTTCCTCTTCTGGCTGGGCGTGGGGCCCTTGCTGCGCAGCCGGGCTTTGCGCGAATACGAGTTGAACGCGGACAACACGGCGTTCCTCACCGAGGCCGTGACCGGCATCGAGACCATCAAGACCGGCGCCGTCGAAGGCGCCTTCCAGCAGCAGTGGCAGCGGCAGCTGGCGGCCTATGTGCGCGCCGCGTTCCGCACCCGCATCGTCGGGATCTGGGCCGGGCAGGGCATCGGCGTGATCCAGAAACTGACCGCCGCGCTGCTGCTGTGGTGGGGTGTGATGCTGGTGCTCGACGGCCAGTTGAGCCCCGGCCAGCTGGTGGCCTTCAACATGCTGGCCGGGCATGTGGTGGAGCCGATCCTGCGCCTGGCCCAGGTCTGGCAGGACTTCCAGCACACGCTGATTTCCCTGCGCCGGCTGGGCGACATCCTCGACACCGAAGGCGAGAGCGGCAGCGGCGGGCTGGCCTCGGTGCCGGCGTTGCAAGGCGGCGTGAGTTTCCAGGGCGTGCGTTTTCGCTACGGCGAAGACGGCCAGGAGGTGCTGCGCAACCTCGACCTGGAGATCCGGCCGGGGGAATTCGTCGGCATCACCGGGCCTTCCGGCTCCGGCAAGTCGACCCTGACCCGCCTGTTGCAGCGCCTCTATGTGCCGCAGCACGGGCGGGTGCTGGTGGACGGCATCGACCTGGCCATCGCCGACCCGGTGGCCCTGCGCCGCAACATGAGCGTGGTGTTGCAGGAAAGCGTGCTGTTCGCCGGCACCGTCGCCGAGAACATCCGCCTGTGCCGGCCCCAGGCCAGCGCCGCCGAGGTCCAGCGCGCCGCCAGCCTGGCCGGGGCCGCGAGTTTTATCGAGGCCCTGGCCCAGGGGTACGAAACCCAGGTCGGCGAACGCGGCGGCCAGCTGTCCGGCGGTCAGCGCCAGCGCATCGCCCTGGCCCGGGCGCTGCTCACCGACCCCGGGATCCTGCTGCTGGACGAAGCCACCAGCGCCCTGGACTACGAATCGGAAGCCGCGGTGATGGCCAGCCTGCAAGGCATCGTCCGCGGCCGCACGGTGATCAGCGTCGCCCATCGCCTCAATACCCTGCGCCACGCCGACCGCATCCTGGTCATCGACCGGGGGCGGGTGCTCGAGCAAGGCACCCATGAACAACTGCTCGCCCTGGATGGCGTGTATGCCCGGCAATGGGCCCTGCAGATGAAGGATTGATCGCAGGCCCACCGACGGCAGGAGTACGTACGAACCAGGCAGGTCTCCCCACCCCCGATACCCGTATCGACCCGCAGCCTTTCGCGCGGCGAAGGGCTTCGCTCAAACAGACAAAGGATCACTGCAATGGCTTCCATGTCCAAGGACTTCACGCGCCTGCTCAATACCCTGATCGACCAGCAGATCAAGGCCGCGGGACGGCAAACCGAATGGTTCAACATGAGCGCCGCCGAGCGCGCCACCTACGTCGACCAGGTCGGCGAGCGCCTGCTGCAGATGCAGCAGAGCACCCTGAGCGTGCTGGCCGCCCAGCACTTCCAGATGCAGGACAACCCGGTCTCGGTCGGCAACCAGTTGACGACGCTGCGCCAGCGCCGGGAACAGATGAACGCCATCGCCGACACCCCGGCGACCAGCGCCTACAAGCAGCAGCTGGACCGCGACATCCTGTTGTACAGCCGCCAGCAGACCGCCCTCACGCACTACGACAGCACCTGGGACAAGGCCCTGCGGCTGCTCAGCCCCGGCGGCGCCAAGCAGCTTGAGCCCAAGGGCCTGACGGTCGATGGGCCGGCCAAGCAGGGCAAGCTCGCCGAGCGCATCCGGGGCCTGGAGAAGCAACTGAGCATCCAGGTGGCCGACACCACCTTCAGCCACCGCTACGTGACACTGTTTTCCGAATTGCAGGCCTACAAGGAAGTCAGCGCCCGCTACGATGCCCTGCTCAGCGCCAAGCCCGCGCAGCAGAAAGCCGCCGTCGGTGCTCTGGCGATACCGCCGCGGGCCTCCGACGACCTGCCGGTGAACATCTCCCTGCTGATGATGGAAGAGCGTCCGGGCTACATCCGCATGAACGTGGCCCTGGTCAACCCCAGTACCGATGGCCGTTTCAAGGATTTCTTCATGGAGCACGGCAAGCTGGTGGTGCCCACGGACGGCGTGCTGAACTTCTCCTTCGGTACCGCGGCCCGCTCCCTGGCCTGGCAGCAGCAATACCGGCTGAAGAGCGAGCCGCCGTCCTTCCGTTCGCCGACCTATGCGCCGATTCGCTCGGTGCTGGTCAAGACCGGCTTCGTCGAACAGTACTTCGCCCATCACCTGGTGTCGGAAAGCTCCTTGCGCGAGGGCTTCAAGGCCCAGTTGCTGAACGACGGCCACAAGCTGCTGCTGACCAACGTCGATCGCAAGGTGCCGAACCAGGTCGGCGTCCAAGTCTCCGGCCAGTCGCCGACCACCAGTGCACCCCGCGAAGTGTCGTTGCCCGGCGCCTTGAGCGAGCTGATCAACCAGAATGCGGATATCGCCAGTTTCCAGACCATCGGCCTCGAAGGCTTCAACCGGAACAGCCATCGGCCGGAGCGCGACGGGTTGTTCGTCAACATCCAGGAACTGGAGCGCTCGGTGGGTTTCGCCGAACGCCAGTACCTGCTGGAAATGCCCCAGGGCGCCGACAAATATGGCGCGGCCACGCCGTTCGTGCTGATGACCGAGGACGGCGACAAGGTCAGCAGCAGCCATTTGAGCAAGGCGCAGACCGAGACCCTGTACCAATACAACGCGGCCTTTTTCGAGACGCTGGAGCAACTGCGCGAGGGCGGCATCAAGGCCAGCCGCCTGTTCGAGGGCAGCCGCGAGCGCAGCCAATTCGTGCAACAGTTGACGCGCCTGATGGAACGCAACCACCTCACCCCGGCCGGGGTACTGACCCCGGAATACAGCCGTAATAGCCTGCGCGATATCAAGGGCAACAGCCTGAACAAGGTGCTGTGGGAACAGGCCTTCGCCGCGTCGGTCTGGCAGAGCCGCGACAGCGACACGCTGCTGTTCGACCTGGCGGGCAAGCTGGCGAACGAGCAGACCGTGGAGCGGGTGGTGCAGGGCGGCTATGTGCAGAGCGACATCGCCCAAGCCAAGCTGCTGCTGGAACCGTTGTACGAGCAATGGCGCGCTCAGGCGGTCGAGGCCGAGAATCTGCGGGTCGCCAGCGCCAACGCCGAGCAGCATCCGGGCAATCCGAAAGTGCATGTCTTCGATCAGGTCGCGGTCGAGCGTTCGCTGGACGCCCGCCTGCTGACCTTGTTGCTGCGCGGCCCCGAGGGGCTGGCGAAGGCCGACCAGGCATTGCGCCCGACCGTCGAGGCGCTGCTGGCCGGCGACCCTGGCCGCAGCCTGCGCAAGCAGGCGTTGTTCCATGCCCTGCGCCCGGCCGCCGACAGCCTGTCCAAGGTCGCGACCCCGACCCTTGCGCACACTGCACTGGCGAAGGACGCCGGCAAGCTGGTGATCAATAACCGGCTGAACCGGCCCGACCCTTACCTGATCCTCAACACCCACCCGGAGCAGGTCCAGGCCGGGGGCGCGAACCTGATCGGGGACGACAAGTACCGCAGCTACAACCAGTTCCGCCCCGACCCCGAGAATGCCGCCACGCGCTACATGAGTGACCTGGACACGCCGTTCGTGGGGGGTATTTCCGGGACCACCCAGACCGTCAGCAATGTCTTGCCGGAGCTGTTCGGCGGCGCGTTGAGCGTCAAGCAGTACTGGCAGTTCCAGATGGCCAACGCGGCGTTCATGATCCGCAACGGCTACCACTCGTTCTTCGAGACCCTGTATGTCGCCGCGCGCTACGAGCCGCAGGGCGAAGGCAGCATCGGCAAGGAACTGTTGCAGGCGTTCGACAGCCAGCGCGCCGCCGGCCGCGAGGAGGCCTTGCACGGCCAGCTGTACGACACGGTGATGGCGCGCATCCTGCCGGTGGTCAACCAGGGGTTGCCGGCGGCCGAGGAATTCCATCCGCCGCGCTTTACCGAGGTCGGGCCGCTGTCGGCGCTGCTGGGCAAGGCAGCGCAGGACCTGCAACTCAAGACCGGCCTGGCGTCGCTTGGCGCCGGGTTCGAGCCGCGCGAGGGCAGCGCCGATACCCGCCAGTTCGCGGCCGACCCGGCGCAGTTCGCCAAGACCCACACCTTGAGCGCCGAGGCGCTGGTCAAGTCCGGCCGCCTGCCGGCCGAGGGCTACGCGCAGTTGGTGGAGGTCGCGCCGAACCTGTACGAACTCGAATACACCCAGCACGGTCCCAATGACGTTGCCGGCAACGGCAGCGTGCCGGCGTACTTCCTCGGTTACAACGGTCCGAACCAGGCCAACGCCACGCCGGCCTACGTGGACATTCCCAAGCAGGCGGCAGCGGGCAGTTTCCTCTTCACCGGCAGCCTGTCGGGTTGCTCCCTGGTGGTCACCAGCCTGGACGCCAACACCTTCCGGGTCTATCACGATGGCCGAGTCAACAGCTCGCTGCTGTACGACAACGTGGTGATGGCGGTCGACTACAAGGATTATCAGGTCGCCGGCACCGCCGAGGGCCTGGCCGCGGCCTACATGCAGTACGTCGACGGCCAGTGGCAGCTGGTGTTCCAGCGCCAGGAGTACCAGCGCGAAGGCCAGATGGTCTGGCCGAAATTGCGCGACGGTGCGCAGCCGCTGTCGATCCAGACCGTCGACAGCCAGGTGCTGGAACGCAACCGGAGTGAATTCAACGCCTACCGCGAACAGGTTCACCAGGACCTGAAGAAAGTCGCCGCGCAGTTCGGCGTGCCGGTCGACGGCGTGGCCGACGGGGTCTACTCCGAAGGCGCGTTCTCGCCCAAGCATGCGGCGATCGCGGCCTGGAACCAGCTGCGCGATGCGGTGCAGGCCAAGGTCAACGCGGATATCGAGCAATTGGTGGAGAAGCGCTACCAGCTCCAGGAGGCGCGCCGCGGCGCCGCCGACAAGGGCCTGATCGACCAGCAGATCCGCCAGCTCAACCTCACCCAGGACTACTACCGGGCGCAGTACGAGCCGGTCTTGCGCGAGGCCGGCTCGGTCGAGCAGACCTGGCTCTGGCAGCAGATCAAGGCCAAGGACGGCACGGCGGCGGTGGTACGCACCGACGACACGGCCCTGCAGGGCGGGGGCGAGGAGCGTGCCAACAGCGTCGGCGAACGCTACGCCATCGCCGAGGCCTATCAGCGTGGCGCGCGCGGCACGGCCTTTAGCGACGGCTTGCGGGATTTCCGCGAGATCAAGATTCCCGGCGTCGACGACAAGATGTCGGCCCTGGAGATGAAACGCCTGTTCCTCGACGGCACGTTCACGGCCCAGCAGCGCGGCGCCCTGAGCGGCCGTATCAGCGAAGCCAGCCAGGCCGAGTACATCGACAAAGTGCTGCGCCAAACCGCGGTGTTCAGTGAGGACTTCCACGGCGCCGGCAGTGTCTTCGACCGGCTGGTGCCGCAGGACTTCTACCTGTCGCTGGTCGGCGACCGCTCCGGTGGGCGCTGTTACCCCCTGGTCAGGGCGATGGCCGTGGCCCTGGCCAGCGGCGGCGAGGCGGGCGTCAACAGCCTGGTGCAGAAGCTGTTCCTGGCGTCCGCCGACCCTCAGGCGGGCAGTTCGACCTTGCTCAAGAACAGCCTGATCCGCCTGCATTCCAATGTCGACGCGGTCCAGGCGTCCACCGAACTGAAGCAGGTCAAGCTGGGCGACCTGGCGACGCGCCTGGCCGGCAGCGACAGCACCTCGATGTTCGCCCTCAATACCCAGAACCACTCGATGATGGTCGGCAGCACGGTCACTGCCGAGGGCCGACGCTTCTACTTCTACGACCCGAACGTGGGGATCTTTGCCTTCGATTCGACCAAGGCGCTGACCCAGGCCATGCAGAAGCACCTGGTGAAGCGCGAGTTGGCGGTGCACTACGGCGCCTTCGGCAGCAAGTCGGAGCCGCTCTTCAACCTGGTCCAGATCGATACCGCGAAGATGGCGCAGGTGCCGGTGGGCAGCGGCCTGAACGTCGCTGATCTGTCGCGCCCCGAGGAGCTGGCGAACGTTATCGGCCAGCGCCGCGAGGTCGAGCAGGCGGTCGGCGCCGAGCAGCGGGTCAGCGAAGACCTGCGCCTGGGCGCGGCGTTGCAGACCCTGGACGCCGAGCAGTGGGGCACGCGCTTTGAAGTCGCCAGCAGCCGGCTGGCCCGGGAGCATCAGCTGGGCAGCCAGTGGCTGCCGATCATCGCCACGGCCCAGGAGCGCGAAGGCGGCGGTTATCAGGTGCAGTTCATCAACCGCGACCAGCCCGAGCAGACGCGTTTGCTGACGACCGAAGACGGCACTTTCGTCGAGTTCCGGCGTTTCGTCGACGAGCACATGCGGGTGCTCAACGAGCACTTCACCCTGGAGCACGGGCAGATCCGTCCACGCGCCGGTGTCGCCGAAGCGGCCCCGGTGGACGGCTTGAACGCCGGCTTCGCGGTGCAGACGCTGATCCAGTGGTTCGCCGACAAGAGCCGCAACGACGCGGCCCACGGCACGACGTCGCCGGACCTGGCGACCGCGCTCAAGGTCCACAGTTACCTGGGCCTGGCGCAGATCGCCCATGGCGGCGTGCAGGATGTGGCGAAGATCACCGGGCTGGTGCAAACCGCCTTGCGCGGCGAAGTCGCGGCCGCGCAGACCTCGCTCAAGGACTTCGCCTCGAGCCTGGGCCACACGGTCAACGAAGGGGTCGGCCTGTTGTTCGGCGGGGCCATGGTCGGCCTGGATGCCTATGAGCTGGCGCATGCCGAGAACGACGTGCAGAAAGCCGTGTTCGGCACCCAGCTGGCGTTCGACTCGGCCAGCTTCGTCACCGGCGCGGCCGGGGCGGGGGCCGGGTTGCTCGGCGCCTCCACGGCCGCGGCGGTGCTCGGCGGCGCGGGGGTGATCCTCGGCGGCCTGGCGGTGGGCTTTACCGCCCTGGCCCAGGCGTTCGGCGCGGTGGCCGAAGACGCCAAGGCGGTCGGACGCTATTTCGATGCACTGGACAAGGCGTATGCCGGCAACGGCTACCGTTACGACGACAAAGAGAAGGTGCTGGTGCCGCTGGCCGGCGCGGTGGTCAAGCGTCTCGACTTGAGCAGCAGCCAGATCGCTTTCGACAGCCAGTACATTTATCGCACCCATCACGGTTCCACCGGTTCCGGGGCGATCAATTACTTCTTCTGGGCCGGCGATTTCCCGCGCATGATCCACGACCGCGGGCAGGCGATCGAAGTGCGCAGCGGCATCGGCCACAAGGACGCCACGCGCACCCTCGAGCATGGCGACAGCGGGGCGGTGATCCTGCCGGGTACGCCCAAGTCCTACATCAGCTACGAGTACATGATCCTGCCCGGCGCCACCACCCGGCATGACACCGGCTTCGACGTGATCCGCCGGCTCGAGGACGACCGACGCTTCGACTACGACTTCTACATCTTCCCGAGCGAGGAGACGATCCGCCGGATTCGCCAGGAGTACGTCGATACCCCGGTCGAGGTGGTGCTCGACAAGCGCAGCCGGCAACTGGTGGTGCCCAACCTGCCCAAGGAACTGCACGGCTACCTGCGCTACGAGATCAAGGGCGCCGGCGGCGAATACCTGATCGGCATCAACGAAGGCGCGCGGGTCAAGCTCGACAGCGTGGCCGGCGCGCCCTCGCGCTGGATCATCGACACCAGCCAGCTGGACCACCAGGACATCCAAGTCTCCAAGCAACAGTTGAAGGTCGGCGGCGTGGTGGTCGAGCTCGACCCGAGCCACGAAGGGCAGGTGCTGCTGGTCAACGCCTCGGGCGAGGTGCGCGAAGTCGATTTCGCCCAGGGCAGCAGCGAGGTGGTGGTCGAAAACGCGAACAAATGGAAGCAGGCCGGCCAGGGCATCGAACAGCACCTGAGCGAGCTGGCCAAGGCCCATCAACTGCACGGCCAGTACGTGACGGTGGAGAACTACACGCACCAGGGACGCGATCTCGGCCGGGCGTTCTATGACGTCGCCAAAGACCGGATGCTGTTCACCGATACCGACGTCGAGCAGGCCAAGCATGCGCAGTTGGGGGCGGTGATCGGCGAGCATGCCTACTTCGTCGATGCCGATAACGCGGCGGCGTGGCGGGTGGAGATCGCCAGCGGCAAGGTCGATGCGCAATTCGCTCCCTGGTTCAACCAGAACGCCGGACGGATCAGCCGTTTCTGGCAGGAAGGCGAGTCGCTCTACCTGGCCCGCCGTTATCAGTTCAAGGAGCACGAAGCCGAGCTGAGCTACCGGATCGTCGGCGACCGCCTGGAGCTGGTCAGCGTGGTCGGCGACGACGCGCTGTTGCAGCTGTCGGCGCGTACCGGGCAGCACAGCGATGCGCTCAAGACCCTGCTCCAGGGCTACGAAAGCCAGGCCACGACACGGACCACGCCGCCGTACAGCCTGGGCGTAGCGGAGAAGGAACCGACGAGCGCCGCGCTGGTGACGGTGTTCGGCCTCGATAACGCCAAGGTGGCGCACCGCTACTGGGTGCGCACCAGCGACGGCATGGTGATCAAGCCGAACCTGGCGCCGCCGGCGGATCAGGCGCTGCGTTTCGAGCCCCACGAGCAGACCCGCAGCGCCTGGCCGATTCCGGCGGACCTGGTGTTGGCGGGCAGCCTGCGCCAGCCCGGCGGCCAGGAAGTGTTTTTCTTCTACAGCAAGGCGCAGCAGGTGCTGTTTCGCCAGGAAGGGCCGGGGCAGGCCGTGCTCGACGCCTCCCGGCCCACCGCGTTGCGTATCGCCGCGCCGGCCCTGGCCAATGTGCTCGAACTCAACGGCCAGCTGCTGGCGGTGACCGAGGACGGCCGCGTCGCGCGGCTCGAGGCGACGGGCCGGCTCAGCTACGAAGCGGTCAACGAACATTGGCTCAAGGGGCGCGCCAACTGGTGGAACGACCTGGCCGGCGTCACCGGCGGCGATGCCAGCCTGGCGGTGTTCGGGGTCAAGGGCGCCGACGGCAAGAGCGTGTTGCCAGTGTGGTACCACAAGGGGCAGGTGATCGTCGCCTCGCCGGCGCTGCACGGCAAGCAACTGCAATTTCTCGGTTTCGACAGCGGCGGTTCCAGTGCCCGGCTGTTCGATGCCGAGAGCAAAAAGCTCTACCTCCAGGCGCCGATCGGCGTCGACGGGCTGGCGAGCGCGTTTGGCGGCGACGAGGTGCTCCAGGCCTCGGCACAATTGCCCGCGGCCGTCGGCGTGATGCCCGAGGTGCCGCTGCGCGAGGCGGTGCAGGTCGATGCCGGGCTGCGCTTGACCACGGCCAAGGGCGAAATCCTGTTGCGCGCCAATAACGGCGATGTGCAGTTGGTGGGCCTGGACAAGGGCTGGCAGGGCGAACACCTGGGCAATCTGCCGCAGGCCCTGGCCGCCGTGGCCGCGCAATGGCACGCCCAAGGCCAGTTGACCTTGCAAGGCGCCGAAAGCCAGGGCTGGTTCGATGTCGCCAGCGGCCAGTTCTTCGGCAGCAACGGCATTCCGCCGGCCAGCGACCTGCGTTTTATCGGCGTCGCCGCCGGGGCGCAGAACGAGGCGTATGTGTTCAGCCCGACGCAGCAGGCGCTGTATCAGGTCAAGCCCGGCGAGGCACACAAGGTCGGCCACTTTACCGATGTCGAGCGCGTCGGTTCGGCGCTGTTGCTCCAGGGCGGGGGCGCCGACGGTCATCGGGATGACTTGGCGCCGCCGTTGATTGCCGGGGTCGACAGCGTGGTGCTGCATGGCGGCGCCGACGACGACACCTATCGCCTGGACGCGGCGACCTGGGCGCATTACCGCTCCGTGGTGATCGACAACGACGACCCTGGCCAGGCCCTGGATCGGCTGATCCTGCCGCTGGCCGATGGCAAGGGCCTGCTGGTCGGGCGCCAGGGCGACGACCTGTTGCTGAGCGATACCGGCAGCGGCACGGCGTTGGTACTGCGCAAGGTCCTGGGCAACGAGGCGGCGACGCACCGGCACTTGCAGCTCGAGCTGCAAGGCGATGCCTCGGTGATCGACGTCGAGCGTCTGGTGAAGGGCGTGAACCCGGTGGGTTCGCTCAGGCACGGGGTGTTCGAACTGTCCTCGCTCCTGGGCCAGCCTGCGACGGGGGGCGCGGCCATGGCCATGGCCACGGCGACGGACGCCGAGGGCCCTAGCCTGGCCAAGTTGAGCGGGGCGATGGCGGCGTTCGCCGACACCGGCGGCGCTCGCGAGCACTTGCCGGCGAACCGTCAGGCGATGCCGGCGGTACTGGCGCCTTCCGTGTCCTGATCGGCAGGAGAACCGCAGGAGGGGCGCAATGCCTCTCCTGTCTCCCGGCTCCGGCCGGGACCTGTCCCTGTAGAAACCAATGTGTAGAAACCGACCATGATCGAACCCACTCTTTCGCCGCGGCGAGCCCTTGCCGGCTGGCTGCTCGCCGTGCCCTGGCTGGCATTGCCACTGCCTGGCAGTGCCGCCCCGTATCCGCCCCGGGAGCCACTCCAGGAGCGACCCCAAGAGCCGCCCAGCGACCTCTGGCGGGTGTACCTGGATGCCCGGCAGAACAACAGCGAACTGGCCGCGGCCCACGCCGACCAGGCCGCCCGCGCCGAGGCGGTGCCCCAGGCGCGGGCCGGCCTCTTGCCCACGCTGTCGGCCAGCGCCGAGCTGAACAACACCGCCACTTCCCTGGAGATGCCGCAGCAGAACACCCAGCGCAGCGGCGCCAGCTACCAGGTGGTGCTCAACCAGCCGATGTTCCGCGCCGACCGCTGGTTCACCCTCAAGGCCGCCGAAGCCGAGGACCAGCAGGCCCGCCTGGAGCTGGCCGCGGCCGAGCAGAAGCTGATGCTCGACAGCGCGCAAGCCTATTTCGGCCTGCTCAAGGCCCAGGACGCCCTGGCGGCGGCCAAGGCCGAGGAGACCGCCCTGCAACGCCAGCTCGATCTGGCCGAGAAGGGCCTGCAACTGGGCCTGTCGGACCGTACCGACGTGTTGCAGGCCCAGGCCGGGCACGACACTGCGCAGGCCAACCGGATCGTCGCGCAGAAGCAGATGGACGATGCCTTCGAGGCCCTGGACACCTTGACGCACCAGCGTTATCAGGCGATCCAGGGCGTGCGGCACGACATGCCGGTGCAATTGCCACAGCCCAACGACGCGCGGCGCTGGGTCGATACCGCGGTGCGCCAGAACCTGACCCTGCTGGCCAGCCAGCAGGCCCTGGACGCCACGCAGCAGACCCTGAGCGCGCGCAAGGCCGGGCATGCGCCGACCCTGGACGCAGTGCTGCGTTACCAGGCCGGCGACAACGACAACCTCGGCTATGGCAACAGCGACGTGCGCGGCAATGGCTACGGTGGCAATGTCGAGCAGCGTTCGGTGGCCCTGCAACTGAATATTCCCCTGTTCAGCGGCGGCCAGACCCGTTCCCAGGTACGCGAGGCCTACCAGCGGATGAATCAGCGCGAGTACCTCAACGACAACCTGCGCCGGCAAGTGGTGGAGCAGACCCGCAACCTGCACCGCGGCCTCAACAGCGGCGTCGATCAGGTTCGCGCGCGGCGCCAGTCGATCATTTCCAACCAGGGCGCGGTGCTGGCCTCGCAGCTGGGGTTCCAGGTCGGCACGCGCAATATCGTCGACGTGCTGGAAGCGCAGCGCCAGCTCTACAACGCCGTGCGCCAGTACAACGACAGCCGCTACGACTACATTCTCGACTCCCTGCGGCTCAAGCAATCGGTGGGGACATTGTCGCCGCAGGACCTCAAGGCGCTTGGTGATTACCTCAAGGCCGACTACGATCCGGACCGCGATTTTCTGCCGCCGGAGTTTCCACGCCGGTTGGCGGCGCGCCACGCGTCTGTCGGCACGCCGGGCGAGGGCACAGGACCGATCAGATAAAAGGGACGAGGTGTTGCACAGGTTAATGAGCTTTTTCGACAACCACCGGCTGTGTTGCTACGCCCTGGGCGTGGTGATCGCGGTCGGTGCCGCGGTGACGTTGGGCAATTACTATCGGCTGCAGGTCGAGGACGTCTACCAGGCCAGCCTCGACCTGCAGACCCGCGAGTACGCGGCGGATCTGCAGCGGTGGAAGTCCGACGGCTTCGCCATTGGCGCACTGTCGATCCTGGGGCGCCACACCCCGTCGCTCAAGCGGGTGATCCAGGACCCGGCACCCTCGGCCGAACTGATGGAGCGGGCGGTGATCCCGCTGAAAACCCTGTCCATGGTGGTGGGCGCCAACCACGCCTTCCTGCTCAATCGCGAGGGGGTGATCGTCGCCGCCTACGATCAGCAGGGCCAGGCGCCGCTGGGGGCGAACCTGGCCTTCAGGCCTTACTTCAAGGTGGCCCTCAAGGGCGGCAGCAGCGTCTACGGGGCGATCAGCAGCAGCACCGGCACGCGCATGTTCTACATGGCGGTGCCGGTCTACGAATCGCGCTCGCGCCAGGACAAGGTGATCGGCGTGCTGGTGGCGCGTTTCGACGCCAGCCTGCTCGACGCCAGCCTGGGCAAGCAGTACGGCGAAGACCGCAAGCTGATCCTCTCGCCCGGCGGCGTGGTGCTGGCCGCCAGCGTCCCGGAGTTTCTGCTCAAGGCC
The DNA here is from genome assembly GCF_001921865.1 of Pseudomonas chlororaphis. Classification (GTDB taxonomy): domain Bacteria; phylum Pseudomonadota; class Gammaproteobacteria; order Pseudomonadales; family Pseudomonadaceae; genus Aquipseudomonas; species Aquipseudomonas chlororaphis_D. The sequence continues at coordinate 22,396 of NZ_MSCT01000015.1, read as the reverse complement.
GACCGCGCCTGGGCGCAGGACGAATTCACGGGCGAAGTCCGCCGCCAGTTCGGCGACTACCCGTTCGTGGGTGGGGTGCCCGAGCGCCTGCCTTTCGACACCCAGCGGCCGGTGGTCCGGCTGGACGGCCGGCGCTATAGCCTGTCCCGGGTCGATTTCGACTGGAACGACCCGAGCGGCCCCTGGACCCTGATCACCCTGGGCGACCTGGACACGGTCCTGCCCGCCGAACAGGTGCTGCTGATCAAGGGCGTGAGCGCCGTGGTGTTCCTGCTGCTGTTGTGGGGCGGCCTGCGGCGCCTGGCCGACGCCCGCCAGCACAAGCGCGACGTGACGCAGATCGAACAGAGCGAACGACGTCTGGACATGGCGTTGCAAAGCGGCGCGCTGGGGTTGTGGGACTGGAACGTCAGCCTCGGGATCGTCATCAACAACGACGTCTGGCTGCGGATTCTCGGCTACAGCAAGCAGGAGCTGGACCAGACCTTTGGCAACGGCCTGGACCGCTGGGCCTGCCTGGTGCATCCGCAGGACCGCGAGCCGGTCCTGGCCCGGCTCAAGGCGCACCTGGACAACCAGACCGACGAGTACCGCGCCGAGTACCGCATGCGCAGCAAAAGCGGGCGCTGGCTGTGGGTGCTGGACATCGGCAAGGTCATGCAGCGCGATGCCGCCGGCGCGCCGGCGCGGGTCACCGGGGTGCTGCAAGACATCACCCACGCGGTGGAAGTGCAGCGCGCCATCGTCGACAGCCAGACCAAGCTGCAATCGATGATCGCCAACATTCCGGGGGTGGTGTTCCGCAGCCTGCCGGACGCCGCGCGGACCATGGTGTTCGTCAGCGACGCCATCGACGGTCTGAGCGGCTTTAGCGCGGCGCATTTTCTTTCCGGGCACAGTTACCGAGAGCTGGTGCACCCCGACGACCTGGAGATTTTCGAGCGCGGCCTGGGCTGCGCCAGCTACATGCTCGAATACCGGATCGTCACCGCCAGCCAGGAGGTGCGCTGGGTCTACGACAAGGGCCAGACGATCGTCGTGGACGGTGTGCCGCAGTACCTGGACGGGGTGATTTTCGACATCAGCGAGCGCAAGGCGGTCGAGGCTCAGGTCCAGCAATCGCGACGTGACGCGGAGTTGGCGACCCAGGCCAAGTCGGAGTTTCTCGACAGCATGTCCCATGAGATCCGCACGCCGCTGAACGCGATCATCGGCATGGCCCATCTGGTGCTGGACATGCCCATGGCGCAGGCGCAGCGCGACAGCATCGAGAAGATCGACCGGGCGGCGAAGAACCTGGTGGGCACGATCAACGGCGTGCTCGACCTGTCGAAGATCGAGGCCGGCAAGCTGAGCATGGAACAGGTGTGTTTCAACCTGCGGGAACTGGTGGACGACGTGTTGCTGTTGGTGCGCCAGCGCGCGGAAGAAAAGGGCTTGCAGCTGCGCCTGGACATTCCGGCGCTGCTGCCGCGGCGTTATGTCGGCGATCCGCTGCGCCTGGCCCAGGTGCTGACCAACCTGGTGGACAACTCGATCAAGTTCACCGAGGCCGGCCATGTCTGCATCGGCGTGTGCCTGGTGCGCCAGTGGAACGACAAGGTCCTGCTGTGCTTCAGCGTCACCGACACCGGGGTCGGCATCAGCGCCGAGCAGCAGGCGCGGCTGTTCAACGCCTTTGTCCAGGCCGACCTGTCGATCAGCCGGCGTTACGGCGGCAGCGGCCTGGGGCTGACCATCGCGAAAAAGATCGTGCAGATGATGCAGGGCGACATCTGGGTGCAAAGCCGCCCGGGGCAGGGCGCGATGTTCAAGTTCACCGTGCAGTTGAGCCTGCCGCAGCCGCAACTGGCGGCGGCCGTGCTGGAGGGCGACGCACCGGCGACGGCGGTGTTCGCCGGTTCGAGCGGCGGGGCGGCGGGCTTGTGCACGGTCAACGACTACGCCCGGTTGCTGGCGGGCACGCGGGTGCTGGTGGTCGAGGACAACCGGCTGAACCAGGACGTGTTGCAGGGCCTGCTGCTGCGCGCCGGGGTACGGGTGGCGCTGGCCGCCAACGGCGCCGAGGCTTTGCGGCGGTTGCTCGAAGACGGCCGCTTCGACGGGGTGCTGATGGATTGCCAGATGCCGGTGCTGGACGGCTACGGCACCACGCGGCAGATTCGCCGGCACCCGCACTTGCAGGCGCTGCCGATTATCGCGGTGACCGCCAGCAGCGAGGATGAGGTCCAGGGCCGGGCGCTGGCGGCCGGCATGAGCGACCTGGTCAGCAAGCCGCTGGACGTCTCGGCGTTCTATCGGACCCTGGTGCGCTGGATCAAACCGCTGGCCGTGGCGCCGGACGATATCCGCCCCTGCAGCGCCGCCAGCCCCTCGATGCCGGCCTACCCGGGGATCGACGCGGCGCTCGGGTTGGCGATGGTCAATCAGGACCAGGGCCTGTACCAGAAGCTGCTGGCGGACTTTCGCGACGACCAGCAACGACTCACCGAGCGCCTGTGGCTCGCCCATGGGGCCGGCGACCTGCACACCATCGGCTTTCTCGCCCACAGCCTGCAGGGCACCGCCGGGCACATCGGCGCCACGGCGCTCAGGCAGGCCGCCCGGCACCTGGAGCAGCAGTGCGGCGGGCAGGCCGACCTTGGGCCCGCGATCCGCCAGCTGGAGCGCTGCCTGCAACCGCTGCTGGCTGGCCTCAAGGCGCTGCCCGCGGCGCAGGTCGAGTTGCCGGCGGGTGAGCACCCGCTGTCGGACGCCGAGCTAGGGCCGCAGCTGGAGCGCCTGGCGGTGCTGCTGCATGAGCAGAATGCGCAGGCGCTGACGCTGATCGACGAGCTGTGCCGGCAGGCCCCGGGCAGCGAGCTGCAAGGGATTCGCGAGCGGATCTACCGGCTGGAGTTCCAGCAGGCCCATGACTTGCTCATGGCGTGGCGCGGCTAGGGGCGGGCCGGGTCAGTTCGAGGTAGCGCGCCATGCGCGCCTCGCAATGCTCGACCAGGCAGCGATGCAGGGCCCGCAGCGCTTCGGTGATTTGCGAGCGGTGCGAGACCACCAGGCTCAGCGGCGCGGCGTCGCCCTGCCAGCCGGGTAGCAACGGTTGCAGGCGCCCGGCGAACAGGTCTTCGGCGACATTCAGCAGCGGCAGATAGACCACGCCCTGGCCGGCCACCGCCCAGCGCCGCGCGGCATCGCCGTCGTCGCAGCAGAAGTGCCCCTGCACCCGGACGTCCTCGACCTGCCCGGGCGCGTGGAAGCGCCAGCGGCTTTCCGGCCGGCCGATGCTGTGGCTGATGATGCACTCGTGCTCGGCCAACTGTTGCGGCGCGCTGGGCGTGCCGTGTTGCGCCAGGTAGCCGGGCGCGGCGCAGGCGATGAAGCGGTGTTGCTTGAGCACCGGCAGCTCGACCAGGTCCAGCGCCAGGCTTTTGCCAAAGCGCAGCGCCGCGTCGAAGCGGCCCTTGAGCAGGTCCTCTTCGCGGTCGCTCAACGCCAGCTTGATGTGCAGGCGCGGCCGTTCCTGCTTGAGCCGGGCGAGCAGGTCGAGCAGCAGGTTGCGGCCCAGGTCCGACGACACCGTGAGTTCCAGCATGCCGTCGTCGTGGGTCAGCGAGCGCTTGCCGTTGGCGAGAATCTTCAAGGCGTGCTGGGCGCTTTCCAGGTAGCGCATGCCCTCCGGGGTGAGCTTCATGGTGCGCGTGGAGCGGGTGAACAGGCGCACGCCGAGGCGGTTTTCCAGGCGCTTGAGCGCCAGGCTGGCGGCCGCCGGGGTGATCGACATGATGCGGGCGGCGGGCGACAGGCCCTGCAACTCGGCAATCAGCACGAACAGCTCGAGGTCGGCAAGGTTAGGCATTGGCGAGGCTCACTGTTCGTTCAACGGCCGAGAAAGGTCTGCGACGAATTCAGCAAGGCCGCCGAAAGCGCCTCGGGGCTGGCGCAGTGCGCGAAGCCGGGCTGGCGCTGCATCTGCCCCATGGCCTGGGCATGGCGCTGTTCAAGGGCGCCGCCGGGTTGCAACAGGGACAGGTGGTAATTCAGCGCCAGGGCGAACAGGTGCGCCGACACCGGCAGCCGGTCGAGGGTCGCCGGGTCGCTGTCGCCCTTGAGCAGCGCATCGGCATGGGTGAGTTTCCAGGCGAGGTTGAGGAGCGGGTCTTCCGGGTCGGCGTGGCCGAGAATTTCCTCGATCAGCATCCGGCTGCGCGGCAGGGCCTCGCCGAGGCCGCCGCCGGGCGGGTTGAGGCCCATCAGCGCCAGGCAGGCGGCGCCGCGCAAGGCCGCGGGGTCGCTCTGGGCCACGCCGCTGTCGAGCAGGATGGCCAGGGTGTCGAGCAGCGCCTCGAGGCGGATCAGCGGGTGGCCGGCCAGCTGCAGGGCCAGGGCGCTGACGAAGCCGTCGCGCATGTCGCTGCCCGCCGAGGGTTCGGCGGCCGGTTGCGGGCGGTGCAGGGGTTTGTCGCGGTAACCCAGTTGCGCCGCCACCCGGGCCAGCACCACGGGTGGCGAAATCGGCTTGGCGATGTAGTCGGCGGCGCCGAGCAAGAGGCCCAGGCGCTCGTCTTCGACGCTGCTGCGCGAGGTCAGGAAGATCACCGGGATGGCCGCGGTCGCCGGCTGGCTCTTGAGTTCGCTGAGGACCTGGAAGCCGTCCATCTCCGGCATCAGGATGTCGAGGATGATCAGGTCCGGGCTGGCGCTGCGGGCCAGGGCCAGGCCGCGCTCGCTGTTCTTCGCCAGCAGCACTTCGTATTCGGTCGTCAGGGTTTTCGAGAGCACGATCAACGACTGCGGATCGTCGTCGATCGCCAGGAGGGTGTACGGCTTGGGGACGTGCTCTGCGGGCATGGCGGGGGTGCCTGGACAAGATAGGGCGGCAGTCTATCTTATTTGACCGGGCGGTCGCGCTGGTGGATTGCCGCAGGCCGCGGCGGCGTCAGGGGTGAAAGGTGACGCGATCCTTGCCCGTATGCTTGGACTGGTACAGCGCCCGGTCAGCCTTGGCCAGCGCCTGGTTCAGGCTGTCGCCGTCCTCGACCCGGCTCAGGCCGATGCTGATGGTCACCGGGTAGCGGGTCACGGCTTCGCGCACGGTGTGGCACAGGCGGGCGGCGAGTTGCGCGACATCGTCGCGGCGCACGCCGTACAGGTAGATGGCGAACTCCTCGCCGCCCAGGCGGGCGTAATCGTAGTCGGCCATGACCGTGCGGATATCGACGGCCACCCGCTTGAGCACCTCGTCGCCGATGTCGTGGCCGTACTGGTCGTTGACCTTCTTGAAGTTGTCGATATCGATCATCGCCAGGTAGTGGTCGCGTTCGCGCGGCTGCACGGCCAGGCGTTCGCCGGCGCGGGTCATGAACGAGCGGCGGTTGGGGATCTCGGTCAGGGTGTCGAGGTAAGCCTGGTCGAGCAGGCGCTTGGACATGATGTAGGTGTGCAGCTTGGCCTGGCGCAGCTTGATGAAGCTGTAGAGGGTCAGCGCGGTGAGGAACAGCGCATAGAGCAGGAGCATGACGCCCTTGAGCTCCAGCACCGAGGTCTGGGTCATGATGAACGGGTCGAGCACCGCCCAGGTCAGCACGACGGTGGCGAAGAACGACCAGCGGCGCAGCGGCAGCACCGAGGCGCCGTAGAGCATGCTCGAGGCGCCGAGCACCAGCCAGCCGGGGCGCAGGTCCATCGGCAGGCCTTCGATCACCAGGCGGATGCCGGCGCCGATGATCAGCACGAAGAGCAGGTTCAACCATTGGAAGTGCCGGGCCTGCTTGATGAAGGCCAGCAGGATGGCGTGGATCGCCAGGACACTGAGAAACGCCATCGAATACAGGGTGAAACCCTGCTTGCCGAGGAAGCTGACGATCAGGTTGAACAGCAGCCAGACGCTGATGCTGGCGATGTAGATCAGCAGGCAGAAACCGCGCATGCGCTCGAAGTCGTACTGCGCGAACTCATCCTTGAGGGCGGGCGGCGTGGCCTGTTTCAACAGTTGCGCTTCAAGGGTCTTGAGCATGGCGGGCCTTGGCATGAGCGAGTGGGCGGGAGCGGTTGGCCGCCTGGCGAGCGCGGGCCGCGCAGGGCCCTGCTGCTGAATGAAAGCAGGGCGCCCGGCACTTGTCCAACGATGGCGCGGGCCGCCCTGAATGTGGCGAGGACGTGGCATTCGGGGCTGTGCTGAAGCGGGTTATTCCTTGCGCCGGGTCAACCCGGAGACGATCGCCACCAGCAACAGGCTGATGCCCCAGCCGATCAGGGTTTCGAGCCACACCAGAAAGCGGATGCTATGCCCCCAGTCCCAGTTCCAGAACTCCACCCAAGCGTTGGGGGAAGGGGTAGCCGTGATCGGTCCCCAGTCCTTCTCCTGTTGCAAATCGACCAATGACAACAGGATGTCCAGCGAATAGGCACCCGGGCTGAAACCGGTGTATTCACCGCGCAGGGCGTTGCAGGTGTACCAGTTGCCGATGCCTGATGGCAGTGGCGTATCGGGCGAGCGCTTGATCCAGCCTTCGCCATATTCCTTTCGACAGCTGGCATAGGCGCTGTTCTGGAACACCAGTGGGTTGCTGGGGGCGAACACGTTGTGTTCGACAGCGGCGTACCAGTAGAGGCTGGTGAAAAGCAGCCAGATACCCAGGATCCAGGCCAGCAGGCGCATGGGGCGATAACCGAAGCCGGTCAGGGCGCCATATAGAACGTGGGGGATCAGGCCCAGCCAGCGGGTTCCCCATGGCCAGTGGGCGGTTCTGTGACCGACCAATCCGGCCTTGCGCAGACGCTGCTCGAAAGCGATGCCAACTTCCCGGGCCTCTTCGAAGTGCCCCATCTTTTCAAAGACGTGTTTCAGTTGGAGCCAGGGTTGTGGCAGGAACCCGCTCTGCGAGCCTTTGAGGCCGTCTTTGCCTGCGCTGGACGGCGTTTGCGAATCAAGCCAGGCGATACGGTCCTTCGCCCTCAAGGGGGAGTCGGTGGTCAGGAAGTCGTAGGTAAAGCCGTTAAGGCCCAGCTCGTTACCCCAGGTCTTCGAGTCATCGTTCAGGGTTCGGACATGAGAGCCGCTGAAAGCCACATTCTGTAACGGATGTTCAAGTTGCGTGAGCATCAGTGTCCTACCGATGATCATGTTTTGCGCCATCAAGGAAAAGCTGCCGTTGCCGTCCAGATGATGCGAACCCTTCAAGCTCAATTGTCCGTCGATCCGCGCAGCGGTAAAACGAACCGTACCTATGGAGTGGAAACCAGCTGAAAGAAATACGCTGCCACTCACACGAGCCTTGTCCGCGTTCAAGGCAATGCCACCGGTGGCGGTAAAGGTACAGTTCGAGCACTTCAAGCCTTTCATTGTCGCGCTGTTCAAGCGTACTTCGCCCAGAGAACTGAACTCGTCTTCAAAGACGATATTTGCGTCGACCACACAGCGGTCAGCTTCTAGGGCATTGTGTCCTTTGCCATCGAGTTGGGCGCCACTGAATATCAACGACCCCGCGATTTTTGCGCCAATCAGGCAAATGGTGCCTTGGGAATGAAAGGCTCTCATCTCGAGTGACGATCGCACGCAGAGGTATTGAGCCGCGACGCCGGAAAACTGGCTGCCGCTCAAGTCTAGCCAGCCGTCGATCACGGTGTTTTCGAGCCGTATGCCCTCCTTGCACAAGCAATGGGTCAAACTGACATTGGTGGCGATTGCGGCCGAACTGAGGCGTAGGATGCCTTGAATGAATGCCCCTTCGAGGTGAATGCCATTCAGGTTTATGGGGTTCTCGTTATCCCCGCCAAGGATCAGGAATCTCAGAAAACTGGCACGAACGGTGTTTTCGGCCGTGGCTGCCGTCGGTCTTGTCTTGGCAATGCTGAACCTGGCTCCTGTCGTGGCGTAGGCCAGCAGTTTTTGTTCAGTCTTGTTCAAGGGTTTGTAATGCTGGAGTAGCCGATCTGCGGTAACCGCCATGGTTTTATTCCTGGACAAGGCTGAGGGCGGCAGTCAGCAAACATTGGGCCGGGGTGAATTCAGCGGAGGTAATTTGTTGTGTGACGCTATGACCAGCAGGAAGGGACGACGCGTAAAACATGAGCAGCAGAGGCATGAAAACTTCCGTGTAGAATCGCCAGTCGGCAAAAAAAGTGGCGTAATGCTATCGGCTTGCCGCTGCCAACAAAAGCACAAATCCGCGCTTTGCGAGGCGGGTACTAAAAATAGCCGGTGCCTCGATCGTTACTGAAATACCGCGCTGAATCCCGCGCGCCAACGCTACTTGTCCTTTCACCTGAGAGTTTCGAACAAATGGAATTGAGCCTGTCGTCCAGTCCATCGCGCCTTATCGCAGCCTGGCCAGCGCTGCCGTTGATCCTGGCCAGCCTGTTGTCCCTGGCCGGCTGCCAGACGCCCAAAAGTGTCGCGCCGGCCCCCGCGCCCAAGGCCGAGGAAACCTCGACACAGCAGAGAGCCCAGGCATTCGGCCGGCAATTCAGCGCGGTGCTGGTGCGTAATGCCGTGGCCGCCAACAGCCAGGCGCTGGAGGGTACGGTGGACCTGGTGGCGAAGATCGATCGCCAGAACCGCTTGGTCGCTTGCGAGATCCGACCCAATGCCCAGGCGTCCGCGGCTCCCGCCCTGGAGAGCCTGGCCCGGCAAGTGTGCTGGGACAGCGTGTTTCCCGAGGTGCCGGCGGAGATGTACGGGCCCGAGAAGGTGCAGGTGATCGTGGCGCCGCTGGTGTTTCCGGCCCTCGACGAGTCTGAGCGCCAGTCGCGGGCGCGGGCGGTCGAAGCCTATGAACGAAGCCGCTTCTTCTGGGCCCAGGGCCTGGGCAAAGAGCGCTTCGACAGCATTGGCAGGGCGCACCTACGGTTTGTCGCCGATGCCCAGGGGCAGGTGCAGGAGTGCCTGGTGAACCTCAACCCGGTTGAGGAACGCTGGAGCGCGTTCAAGCCGGACAGCGCCCTGCAAGCGCGCCTGACCGCGCAGTGCAAACAGATCAACCTGCGGCAGATGCCCGGCTTCGCGCTCGACGAAACCGGCCTGGCGCATGGCAGCGTGATGGTCGAATACGCACCCTGGAAAGGCGGCTCGCAGCACCGTTGACTGCGGCCTTTCCCTGTAGGAGCGAAGCTTGCTCGCGATAAATCGCTAACGAAGACGCGGAGTACCTGGCTACCTCCGCTGCGCTGATCGCGAGCCATCGAGCGTCGACCGGCGGCTCCTACAGGGTATATATCGATGCGTTCAGGGATCGACCTGGGCCATCAGTTCCGGGATCGATTCCGGGCGTTTCGCGTAGCGCTGGGCCAGCATCGCGCAGACCATCAGCTGGATCTGGTGGAACAGCATCAGCGGCAGGATCAGCACGCCCATGGTGCTGCCGGCGAACAGCACCTGGGCCATGGGCACGCCCGTGGCCAGGCTCTTTTTCGAGCCGCAGAACAGAATGGTGATGCGGTCTTCCTGATTGAAGCCGAAGAGCCGGCTCAGCAGGCTGGAAGCCAGCAGCGCCAGGGCCAGCAACACGCAGCAGGCCACCACCAGCCCGCCCAGCTCCCACAATGGGATCTGGTGCCAGATGCCCTCGTTCACCGCCTCGCTGAACGCGCCGTAGACCACCAGCAGGATCGAACCCTGGTCGACGAACTTCAGCCAGTTCTTGTTACGGCCCACCCAGGCGCCGATCCAGCGGCGGGCGATCTGCCCGGCAATGAACGGCAGCAGCAATTGCACGCTGATCTTGAGGATGGCATCCACCGTCGAGCCGGCGTCGCCGTGCACGTTCAGCAGCAGGGTCACCAGCAGCGGGGTGAGGAAAATCCCGAACAGGCTGGAGGCCGCCGCGCTGCAGATCGCCGCCGGTACGTTGCCCCGCGCCAGGGAGGTAAAGGCAATCGCCGACTGCACCGTGGCGGGCAGGGCGCAGAGGTAGAGCATGCCCAGGTACAGCTCGTTGCCGATCAGCGGCGACAGCAGCGGCTTGAGCGCCAGCCCGAGGATCGGGAACAGCACGAAGGTCAGGCTGAACACCAACAGGTGCAGGCGCCAGTGGCCGGCGCCGGCGATGATCGCCTCGCGCGACAGCTTGGCGCCGTGGAGGAAAAACAGCAGGGCGATGGCGGCGTTGGTCAGCCAGCCGAAACCCACGGCCACCTGGCCGCTGGCGGGCAGGAAGCTGGCCAGCAGCACCACGCTGATCAGGGTCAGGGTGAAATTGTCGGGCAGAAGGCGTGAACGGCTCATAGCGGAATCATCCAGGGGTTGCCAGGGCGGTCGGGCGACTCTAACGTGATGCGGGCCTGCCGACTAACGCCAATGAGCCAGCAAATGCCGCCTAAAGGACATGAAAAGATCGTCCGCCGCAGTATTCCCGGTCTGCCGAGCCTGCCGCGACCGGTGTACGGGCGCACCGAATCCCTGCCCAACCGCGCCCTGACCCGACGCCACAGCCACCCTTGGGTGCAGTTGTCCTACGCCATCCAGGGCGTGCTCGAAGTGCAGACCAGCGCCGGGCGTTTCATCGCCCCGCCGCAGCGCGCGGTGTGGATTCCCGCCGGCATGCCGCACAAGGTGTCCAGTTCGCCGCGCACCGAAATGCGCAGTCTCTACCTGGATTGCCGGGTCACCGCCTGGGCCGGCGAGACCTGCCAGGTGCTGGCGGTCAGCAGCCTGCTGCGCGAATTGATCCGCGCCTTCAGCGAGCTGCCGGTGGAATACGCCGAAGACGGTGCCGACGGCCGCCTGGCCCAGGTCCTGCTGGACCAGCTGGCCGCCGCGCCGCAGTTGGACCTGATGCTGCCGCTGCCCCAGGACCCGCGCCTGCGGCAGATCTACCGCAGCCTGCAAGCCCATCCGGACCAGCCAACCACCCTGGGGCAGTGGAGCGAGAAACTCGCGGTGTCGGAGAAGACCCTGAGCCGGCTGTTCTTGCAGGACACCGGCTTGACCTTCCGCGCCTGGCGCCAACGCCTGCGCCTGCTGGGCGCCCTGACCCCGCTGGAGCAGGGCGAGCGGGTCACGGACGTGGCGCTGGCCTGCGGCTACGACTCGACCTCGGCCTTTATCGCCGCGTTTCGCCAGCAGTTCGAGGCCACGCCCGGCGAATTCTTCCGTCAGTAACTGTAGGAGCGAGCTTGCTCGCGATGACGCCGTCCCTGACTCACCGCGGCGCCTGCATCGCCAGCAAGCTGGCTCCTACAGGTTTGGCGGTGGCCGCGACGGTGGCGTTGTACCCGATCCCTTGTAGGAGCGAGCTTGCTCGCGATGACGTCATCCCTGACCGACCGCGGCGCCCGCATCGCCAGCAAGCTGGCTCCTACAGGTTTGGCGGCGCTCGCGACGGCGGCGTTGTACCCGATCCCTTGTAGGAGCAGTCGGTCGACGCTCGATTGCTCGCGATAGCGTTGATGGCCGCAACTTCACTCGGCGCTCTCGTCGCCTTAGGCCAGCGTCAACCGCTCGGCCCTGGCCGGCGCGGCCACCGCCAGCGGCGCGAAACTATGGGACTGGGCCATGTTCCACATGCGCGCATAGAACTCCGAACTGATCGGCCGTTGCAGCAACTCGCCGGGTTCGAGGAACACGTGGATCTGCGAAAACAGCCTGACCTCGGTGGTGGTCAGGCGTCGCACCAGGTGCTTGGCCTGCAACTGCGCGGGGTGCTCGAGGCCGGCGGCGCTGAGCATTTCGCCGAGGGCAACCAGGGTGTTGCGATGGAAGTTGTGTACCCGTTCGGCCTTGTCGGTGACCTGCAACGCCTGCTGGCGCAGCGGGTCCTGGGTGGCGACGCCGGTCGGGCATTTGTTGGTGTGGCAGCTTTGCGACTGGATGCAGCCGATGGCGAACATGAAGCCGCGCGCGGCGTTGACCCAGTCGGCGCCGATGGTCAGCACGCTGGCGATGTCGAAGGCGCTGATGACCTTGCCGCTGGCGCCGAGCTTGATCTGTGAGCGCAGGCCGGCGCCGACCAGGGTGTTATGCACGAACAACAGGCCCTCGCGCATGGGCATGCCGATATTGTCGGTGAACTCCCGGGGCGCTGCGCCAGTGCCGCCTTCCTTGCCGTCGACCACGATAAAGTCCGGTTGGATGCCAGTCTCGAGCATGGCCTTGACGATGGCCATGAACTCCCAGGGATGGCCCACGCAGAACTTGAACCCCACCGGTTTGCCGCCGGACAGGTTGCGCAGCTTGACGATGAATTCCAGCAGTTGCAGGGGCGTGCCGAACGCCGAGTGCCGGGCCGGCGATACGCAGTCGTGGCCCATCTGCACCCCGCGGGTCTGGGCGATCTCGGCGGTGACCTTGTGCTTGGGCAGGATCCCGCCGTGCCCCGGCTTGGCGCCCTGGCTGAGCTTGATCTCGATCATTTTCACCTGCGGGTGGCTGGCCTGTTCGGAGAAACGCTGGGCATCGAAATGACCGTCCAGGGTGCGGCAACCGAAGTAGCCGCTGCCGATTTCCCAGATCAGGTCGCCGGCGAATTCCTGATGATAGGGGCTGATGCTGCCTTCGCCGGTGTCGTGGGCGAAACCGCCGAGGCGGGCGCCTTTGTTCAGGGCGCGGATGGCGTTGGCGCTGAGGGCGCCGAAGCTCATGGCCGAGATGTTGAACACCGACGCGCTGTAGGGCTGCAAGCAATCCGGCCCGCCGACCACCACGCGGAACTGGCTGGGGTCGCAGGCATCGCTGGGCACCATCGAATGGCTGATGAACTCGAACCCGGGCTGGTAGACGTCGGCCAGGGTGCCAAAGGCCTTTTCCGCCGGCTGGTTCTTGGCGCGGGCGTAGACCATGGAGCGCTGCGAGCGGGAAAAGGGCAGTTGCTCGTCGTCGCCTTCGAGCAGGTACTGGCGGATTTCCGGGCGGATCGATTCGATCAGGTAACGGATATTGCCGATGATCGGGTAGTTGCGGCGCACCGCGTGATGGCGCTGCAACAGGTCGTTGAGGCCGATCAGGCTGAGCACTCCGGCGAGCACGACCAGCCCTTCGGCCCAGGGGTTGGCGGGCCAGTACGCCAGGCCGGACAAGGTAATGGCAAGGCAGACGATCAAGGTCGCGTAGCGACTGAGCAGCGATATTTTCATGGGGTTTCCTTGGGCGGATCGCGAGGTAGCGGTTCAGGCGTGCAGCGGGAAGGGCGGGGCCGGCTCAGTCCGAGTTACGGATTTGCCGGTAGCGTTCCTGCAGTTCCTGGCGCTGCTGCTTGCGCAGCAGGCCCTGGGCGTAGCGGCGTTGTTCGGTGGGCGTTTCCGGCACGAAGGCGCGCACCGGGTGCGGGCGCCCGTCGGGGTCGACGGCGACCATGGTGAAGTAGCAACTGTTGGTGTGGCGCACTGTGCGTTCGTGGATGTTTTCGGTCATCACCTTGACCCCGACCTCCATCGAGGTGTGCCCGGTGTAGTTGACCGAGGCGAGGAAGGTCACCAGTTCGCCGACGTGGATCGGCTCCTTGAAGATCACCTGGTCCACCGACAGGGTGACCACATAGCGCCCGGCATAGCGTTTGGCGCAGGCGAAGGCCACTTCGTCGAGCAGCTTGAGCAGGGCGCCGCCGTGCACGTTGCCGGAAAAGTTGGCTTTGTCGGGCGTCATGAGCACGCTCATGCTCAATTGATAACTGCCTGGTTCCATGGGCGACCTCATCAGTAAGCGATGCTGTCCTCAGGGGCAGGCTAGAGCCCCCGGGCAGCGTTTGGCTGGAGACCGGAGGGTAATAAGAACCCTAGATAGTTAGCTAGCTATCTTTTGAAATAAGCTAATGCCGAGATTGCAACAATGCTCGCGATTCGCCATCCGGCAGGGCTCACGCTTCCCCTGTAGGAGCAGCCGGTCGACGCTCGATTGCTCGCGATGGCGTCCGTCCTGGCGCTGCATCTTTTGGACGGTGTACCTATCCATTCCTGCGCTAACGGTCCTTTGCTGAGGACGGGTTCAGCCACATGGGTAACAGATTTGTTCAAGCACATGGGGAACACCGCGAACTCTGTAGCCGCTGCCGCAGGCTGCGATCGGGCGCTTGCGCCCGCCAAACCTGAATTCGCGATTTGGGCAGTGGAATAGGGGGCTGGCCTATATGGGGGGCTGCCGTAGCGAGGTGTGACGCCGACTTGTAGGAGCGAGCTTGCTCGCGATGGCGTCCGCTTTGGCGCTGCATTTTTTGGACGGTGTACATATCCGTTGCTGCGGTCACGGCGGCTTATGGTTTCGCCCTTACGGCGACTCACTTTTTTCAAACGCCAAAAAAGTAAGCAAAAACGCTTGCCCCCGCGTACGGCCCTCGCTGCGCTCGGGTTCCCTCGTTCCGGCGTCCCTCAGGGGGCATCGCCGCCGGCGATGTCCTCGACTGCGTCGAGGGGCGCTGCGCGCCAACCCCCTGATGAACACCTCCACTCAGCCTGCCGAAGGGGCGGGTGGATCAAGAGCTAGATCAAAAGCCAAAGCCAAAGCTGAGCAAGAGCAAAGGCTAGGGCGGTTGGGTTTAGGGTTCTGGGAGTTCCATTGCCCGTTGTTCAGCCAGGTGCAACACGTCGCATCCATCCTGCAACAACAAGGTTGCCACGCTGGAGAAGCGCATCAGGTCGAGATCATCGGCGTTGCGGCTGGTCATGCCGGACACGCTGTCCAGCATGTCCCGGGCAGCGCGAATGCGCAGGCCGGCGTAGGTCAGCAGGTCAAGCAAGGGGGCTTGCGGGTTGATAAAGGCGACGGGGTGGTCGGTGGTGTTGGAGGAGGTGAGGGGTTGGAAATCCATGACGATGACGCTCCATGAAGGAATTTTAGGGTGTGCTCATGGAGATTCGGACGGCCAAATCCGGTCGCAGAGTTGGGGGCGACGAAACGGAATATAGGAGGTGTATGACGGGGTAACAAGCTTGGAGAGCATGATTACATCCGATATAGAAACGCCTTACACGAGCCAGTGATCCATACGTCATTAGCGACTGAATAAATGGACGTAGCCGCATTCATTTCAGGTCGGCTCTCTATCTTCTCGGTGCTAGAAGTGTTGCCTGTCCCTCTGTCATCCCTCTCTTTCCCATGGCACACTCTTCGCTGATTTTCCGTTGTTGTATATTTTGTTCTGTTATAGCGGAATTAGTGCCTCCTGAAATTGCGCGAAACGCTTTTGGGGGCCGCTTGTTTTGGTCAATCTTCCCTTCACTAGGAGAACTTCCCATGAGCATCACTCGCTACGGCACCGGCAGCACCGCCGGCGGTGGCCAGCCCCGTCCTTTCGCTCGCGCTGTTGAGGCCGATGGTTGGTTGTATGTATCCGGTCAGGTGCCGGCCCTGGACGGCGAAATCATTACGGGCGGGATCGTTGAGCAGACGCATCAGACGATGCGCAATGTGGTGGCGATTCTGGAGGAGGCCGGCTATGGCCTGGAGGATGTGGTGCGGGTCGGGGTGTGGTTGGAGGACCCGCGGGATTTCTGGAGTTTCAACAAGGTGTTCGGCGAGTATTTCAAGCCGGAGCATGCGCCGGCGCGGGCTTGTGTGCAGGCCAACATGATGGTGGATTGCAAGGTTGAGATCGATTGCGTGGCGTACAAGAAGAAGGCCTGACGCGGATCGCAAACCTGTAGCCCTGTAGCCGCTGCCGAGCCTTGGCGAGGCTGCGAACGACCCCGGAGGGGGCGCGGCGATTTGAAGATCCTGCGCCCGCGTTGCGGTCGATCGCAGCCTGCGGCAGCGGCTACAGGGGCGCGGCAGTGCACCATTTGAAGGGGATTGTTTTGACATGACCGAAGACACCATCAAGCGCCGGGCCAAGGGCTTGGACCGGGCGTTCGATATTCTCGATTTCCTCAAGGAGATCGGCCAGCCGTTGCGGCCCAACGATATTGCCAAGGGCGTCGGCAGCCCCAAGTCGACGGTGTACGAGTTGGTGGCGTCTTTGCTGGAGCGGCGGATTCTCGAGCCGGTGGGCAAGGACGGGCATGTGTACCTGGGCCGGCAGTTGTACTTTCTCGGCCAGGCGCATTTGCGCCATTTCGACCTGACGCGGGAGGCCGATGCGGCCTTGCAGGAGATTGTCCGCCAGACCCGCGAGACCGCACAGATGTGCCTGCTCAACGGGCGCAAGTACACGGTGGCGCTGATGAAGGAGGGCGAGCGGCATTTTCGCATTTCCTCGAATATCGGCGAGCACGCGCCCATCCCCTGGACTGCCTCCGGGCGTCTGCTGCTGGGGCATTTGAGCGATGAGCAGATCGTCGAGATGATCGACGAGCGCGACTTCGTTCTGCCCGACGGCGAGCGTCTGCCGCTGGCGACTTTCTTGAAGGAAATCCGCCAGGCCACCGCGGAGGGTTTCTTCTCCTTCGACAGCGTGGCCGACACCTTTACCCATTGCTTCGCCGCCCCGGTGCGGGACGAAAACGGGGTGTGCGTCTGCACCCTGTGCATCGTCGCGCCGCGGGCCGATGCCCAGAACAATTACGCCGACTACCGCCGGGTGCTGATCGACAGCGCGAACAACCTGGCCCGGCGCATCAACGACTAGCGCCAGCCCTCTGCGGCCCTACTGTAAGGAGTTCGAACATGTCTTCTGCCTTGATCAACGCTGCCGTGGAAAAGGGCGCTGCCCAGCCCGGCGCCCATCTGTTGCGCGATGTCAGCCTGCCGGCCCTGGTGCTGCACCGCGAGGCCCTGGAACACAACATTCGCTGGATGCAGACGTTCGTCAGCGACAGCGGCGCCGAGCTGGCGCCCCACGGCAAGACCAGCATGACTCCGGCGCTGTTTCGCCGGCAGCTGGAGGCGGGCGCCTGGGGCATTACCCTGGCCACCGCGGTGCAGACTCGTGCGGCCTACGCCCACGGCGTGCGCCGGGTGTTGATGGCCAACCAGCTGGTGGGCACGCCGAACATGGCGCTGATCGCCGACTTGCTGGCCGACCCGGCGTTCGACTTCTATTGCATGGTCGATCACCCGGACAACGTCGCCGACCTGGGGGCGTTCTTCGCCTCCCGGGGCGTGCGCCTGAACGTGATGATCGAGTACGGCGTGGTCGGCGGCCGTTGCGGTTGCCGCAGCGAGCAGCAAGTGCTGGAGCTGGCGCGGGCGATCAAGGCGCAGCCGGCCTTGGCCCTGTGCGGCATGGAGGGTTACGAAGGGGTGATTCACGGCGAGCATGCCGTGAGCGGCATTCGTGCGTTCGCCGGGTCCCTGGTGCGCCTGGCGGTGCAACTGCAGGACGAGGGTTTGTTCGCCATCGCCAAGCCGATCATCACCGCGTCCGGCTCGGCCTGGTACGACCTGATCGCCGAGTCCTTCGAGGCGCAGAACGCCCAGGGACGTTTCCTCAGTGTGTTGCGCCCGGGCAGTTACGTGGCCCACGACCATGGCATCTATAAGGAAGCGCAGTGCTGCGTGCTCGACCGCCGCAGCGACCTGCACGAAGGTTTGCGCCCGGCGCTGGAGGTCTGGGCCCATGTGCAGTCCTTGCCGGAGCCGGGGTTCGCGGTGATCGCCCTGGGCAAGCGCGACGTGGCTTACGACGCCGGGCTGCCAGTGCCGTTGCTGCGTTACAAGGCGGGCGTGGCGTCGGGCATCGGCGACGATGTGAGTGCCTGCAAGGTGACGGCGGTGATGGACCAGCATGCGTTCATGACGGTGGCGCCGGGGGTGGAGTTGCGGGTCGGCGATATCATTTCGTTTGGGACTTCGCACCCGTGCTTGACCTTCGACAAGTGGCGTACCGGGTTGCTGGTGGATGAGGGGTTGCAGGTGGTGGAGAGCCTGGAGACCTGTTTCTAAGGCGGCCAGCGCCGCGTTGCGGCTGATCGCGAGCAAGCTCGCTCCTACAGGGGACAGTCTGTATCTGTAGGAGCGAGCTTGCTCGCGATAGGGCCGGTCCAAACACCCCATTTCCAGAGGCAAACCGATGACCTCCCATAAGCGCATCGCCCTGATCGGCGAATGCATGATCGAACTGCAACACCGCGCCGATGGCAGCCTGCAACAGAGCTTCGGCGGCGACACCTTGAACACTGCCGTGTACCTGGCCCGCGAGCTGGGCGCAGGCGCCACGGTGGATTACGTCACGGCCCTGGGCGATGACAGTTTCAGCGACGCGATGTGCCGCAGCTGGGCCGAGGAAGGCATCGGCCTGGGTATGGTCCAGCGCTTGCCGGGGCGTTTGCCCGGTTTGTACTGCATCCAGACCGACGCCCAGGGTGAGCGGCGTTTTCTCTACTGGCGCAACGAGGCGGCGGTGCGCGACTGTTTCACCACGCCGGCGGCCGAGCCGATCCTGGCGGCGCTGCCGGCGTATGACGTGCTGTATTTCAGCGGCATTACCCTGGCGGTGCTCGGTGAGCGGGGGCGCCAGAGGTTGCTCGAGACCTTGATCGAAGCGCGTCAGCGCGGCGCGCAGGTGGTCTTCGACAACAACTATCGGCCACGGCTGTGGGCCTCGGTGGAGCAGGCGCAGGCGGCGTATCGCCAGGTGCTGGAGCAGGTGGACCTGGCGTTGCTGACCGAAGACGACGAGCAGGCGTTGTTCGGTTTCAACGACAGCGCGGCGGTGTTCGCCGCTTACCCGCGGATTGCCGAGGTGGTGCTCAAGCGCGGCGCGGAGCCTTGCCTGATCCGCCGCGGCGGCGAGTCGTTCTCCGTGCCGGCGCAGCGGGTCGAGAAAGTGGTGGACACCACGGCGGCGGGGGATTCGTTCAGCGCGGCGTATCTGGCATGTCGTTTGAACGGCGGTAGCCCGGAGCGCGCGGCAGAGGCCGGGCATCGCCTGGCGAGCCGGGTGATCCAGGTGCCGGGGGCGTTGATCCCAAGAGCCTGAGCCGGCCTGTAGCCGCTGCCGAGCTACGGCGAGGCTGCGTCCGGCACCGCAGGGGCCGCAAAACCTGGCGACGCGGTCTGCCTGAACGATCGGGGATACTGCCTTTGCGCCGGCTGCGCCGTCGATCGCAGCCTCGCAGGCTCGGCAGCGGCTACAGGGGGGGGCGGTCGGCCGGTGTCAATCGCGGAAAAAGACTTGCACCAGGTGATAACCGAACTTGCTCTTGATCGGCCCGTGTACGGTGCGCAGGGGCTTTTTGAAGATCACCTGGTCGATAGCCCCGACCATCTGCCCGGGGCGCACTTCGCCCAGGTCGCCGCCGCGTTTGCCGGAGGGGCAGGTGGAGTATTTCTTCGCCAGCACGTCGAAGGCTTCGCCCTTGGCGATGCGCTGCTTGAGCTGTTCGGCTTCTTCGGCGGTTTTCACCAGGATGTGGCGGGCTTGGGCTTTCATGGGCAATGACCTTGCAACGGTGCGGACGGCGGGGGCGGATTATGCCTGAAATCAGCCATGCTGGCCGATCATGTCGCGGATCTTCTGCGCCAGCGCCTCGATGGAAAACGGCTTGGCCATCAGGTCCATGCCCGCGTCGAGAAAACCCTGGCGCTCGGCGGCTTTTTCCGCGTAGCCGGTCATGAACAGCACTTTGAGTTCCGGACGCTGTTGGCGGGCGATTTCCGCTAGCTGGCGGCCGTTCATGCCCGGCAGGCCAACGTCGGTCACCAGCAGGTCGATGCGCAAGTCGGACTCCAGCAACGGCAGCGCGCTCTTGGCGTCTTCGGCCTCGAAGGCGGTGTAGCCCAACTCGTTCAGCACGTTGACCACCAGCATGCGTACCGCCGGGTCGTCTTCCACCAGCACCACCGATTCGCCGGCCACCGCGTAAGGCGCGGCGCTGCTGGCCGGTGCCGCGTGGTCGGCCGGGGCGGCGCTGTGCAGGCGCGGCAGGTACAGGCGCACGCAGGTGCCCTGGCCCGGCTGGCTGGTGATGGTCAGGTGCCCGCCCGACTGTTGGGCGAAGCCGTAGATCATCGACAGCCCCAGGCCCGTGCCCTGGCCGATGGGCTTGGTGGTGAAGAACGGGTCGAAGGCCTTGGCCAGCACCCGCGGGCTCATGCCGGCGCCGTTGTCGCTGACGCCGAGCATCACGTAGTCGCCGGCCTTGACCGGTTCCAGGGTATTGAGGTCGCTGCCGTTGAGGTAGCTGTTGGCGGTCTCGATGGTCAGCACGCCGCCGTCGGGCATGGCGTCGCGGGCGTTGATCACCAGGTTGAGCAGGGCGTTTTCCAGTTGGCTGGCGTCGCTGTTGATCGTCCAGACGTTGGCGCCCAGGTTCATCTGCAACTCGATGTGTTCGCCCTTGGTGTGGCTGAACAGATCGTGCAGCGAGCGCACCAGCTGGTTCGGCTCCAACGGCCGGCGGTCCAGCGATTGCCGCCGCGAGAACGCCAGCAGCCGGTGGGTGAGGGCGGCCGCGCGCTTGGCCGAGGACATCGCGGCGTCGGTGAAGCGGCCGATCTCGGCGCTGCGGTCGTTGTCGATGTAGCGCTGCATCAGTTCCAGGCTGCCGATGATGCCGGTGAGCATATTGTTGAAGTCGTGGGCGATGCCGCCGGTGAGCTGGCCCACGGCTTCCATTTTCTGCGCGTGGCGCAGGGCGTCCTCGGCGCGCTCGCGCTCGAACATTTCGTTTTGCAGGCGCTGGTTGGCGGTGGCCAGCGCCTCGGTGCGCTGGTTGACCCGTTCTTCCAGGGTTTCGTTGAGGTTGCGCAAGGCTTCCTCGGTTTGCCGGCGCTCGGTTTCGTCGATCACGAAAATGTAGAAACCGTTGATCGCGCCGTCGCCGCCGTAGCGCGGCAGGTACTTCATCAGGGCATGCCGCGCGCGGCCGTCGCGGTGCGGCGAATTGGCTTCGAAGCTGCAGGGCTTGCCGGCCAGGGCGGCGGCGATCTTGTCGGCGCGGGTGGCGTAGATCTCGTCGCCCACCACCTCGCGAATCGTCCGGCCGTACAGCTCCTGCGGGGTCAGGCCGTACCAGTCGAGGTAGGCGCTGTTGTTCAGGCGAAAGCGCTCTTCGCGGTCGACGTAGCCGATCAGCACCGGCATGGCGTTGATGATCAGCTGCAACTCGGTCTGGCCCTGGCGCAGCGCCTGTTCCATCTGTTTGCGGTCGGTCAGGTCCAGGGCCGCACCGAGGAAGCGCACCGGTCGCCCGTGGTGGTCCTTGTAGCAGCGCCCGCGGGCGAACACCCAACGGATCTCGCCGTTGGCCTGTTGCAGGCGGTATTCCTCGGCGTATTCGGTGCCGTGGGTGATGCAGTGCTTGATGCTGCGCGCCACCATGCCGCGATCTTCCGGGTGCACGCCCTTGAGGTATTCGCTGATGGGCAGTTGCCCGGCCAGGGCCGGGTCGACGCTGTGCAACTGGGCGAAGTGGGCGTCGGCGATAAAGCGGTCCTCGCCGATGTCCCAATCCCAGGTGCCGACCGCGTCGGTCGCCGCCAGCGCCAGTTGCAGGCGCTCTTCGGTTTCGTGCTGGGCCTTGAGGCTGGCGGCGGAGCGTTGTTCCAGTTCCAGGGCAACGCGGCGGCGCTCGTTGGTCTCGATGCTGGTGACCAGGATCCCGGCCACCGCGCCGCTTTCGTCGCGGATCGGGCTGTAGGTCAGGTCCAGCCACACCTCCGTCGCGCGGCCATGGCGCTGCAGGGTGAAGGGTTTTTCGCTGAAGCTGCGCACCTGGCCTTGCAGCACGGCGCTGTAGATCGGCGCGGTGAAGTCCTCGAACTCCGGCCAGGTCAGGTGCGTCGGCTGGCCGAAGCCGCCGGGGTGCTTGTTGCCGGCCAGCAGGGCGAAACCGTCGTTGTAGATCTGCGTCAGCTGCGCGCCCCACAACAGCAGCATCGGCATCGGCGCGTGGACCACGATGTCTACCGCGGTGCGCAAGCTCTGCGGCCAGCGGTCGACCGCGCCCAGGGGCGTGGCGGCCCAGTCCAGCCGGGCAATCAGGGTTTCGGCTTCGCTGGCGGAGGAGGGAGCGTTCATATCGGGGTGTCATCTGTCTGCGCGTGGGTGTGACGGGTATTTCACCCGCTTTTGTCGCGGATGGCCAGTTTGGGGGGGCAGGTGAGATGGGCGGTGGGCAGGTCCGGCCTCTCGCGGGCAAGCCTCGCTCCTACAGAAGAACGCGCTCTTGTGTAGGAGCGAGGCTTGCCCGCGATAAGGCTTTCCAGGCTAGCTGCGCAATTCCGGCCGATCGCGAAACTGCTCCAGCGCCTCGGGGTTGGCCAGGGCGTCGGTGTTTTTCACCGGCAGGCCGTGTACCACGTTGCGCACCGCCAGTTCGACGATCTTGCCGCTGATGGTCCGCGGGATGTCGCTGACCGCGAGGATCTTCGCCGGCACATGGCGCGGCGTGGTGTTGGCGCGGATCACCTGGCGGATCTGCTCTTGCAGGGCGTCGTCCAGCGGCAGGCCATCGCGCAGGCGCACGAACAGCACCACCCGCACATCGCTGTCCCATTGCTGGCCGATGGCCAGGCTTTCCACCACGGCTTCGAGTTTCTCCACCTGGCGGTAGATTTCCGCGGTGCCAATGCGTACGCCGCCGGGGTTGAGTA
>NZ_MSCT01000014.1 GCF_001921865.1 Pseudomonas chlororaphis | reverse complement strand
GTGAATCAGCCAGCCGCCGTGGGGCAGCTGTTCGGCGTAGTCGCCCTGGGCCCAGACCCCGGGGAACTGGCTGAAGTAGGACGCGCGCAGCTTCTCCTGGCCAGGGTCGTGCCACAGGCCGATGGGCATGGCCGGGAAATGCCGGGTGCACACCAGCTCGCCTTTTTCGCCGATCACCGGCCGACCCTGGTCGTTCCACACCTCGATGGCCATGCCCAGGCTCTTGCCCTGCATCTCGCCGCGGCGCACCGGAGTCAGCGGGTTGCCGATGACGAAGCAGGACACGATATCGGTGCCGCCGGACATCGAGGCCAGGCACAGGTCCTGTTTCCATTCGCGGTAGACGTAGTCGTAGCTTTGCGGCGACAGCGGTGAACCGGTGCACAGCAGGGTCTTGAGGCTGGCCAGGGAATGGCTGCGGCGCGGCTGCAGGCCGGCCTTCTCCAGGGCGGCCAGGTACTTGGGGCTGGTGCCGAAGACGGTGATGCGTTCCTGGTCGATCAGGTTCACCAGGTGCTCGGGCCCCGGGTGGAACGGCGAGCCGTCGTACAGCAGCACGCTGGCGCCCACCGCCAGGCCGGAGACCAGCCAGTTCCACATCATCCAGCCGCAGGTGGTGTAGTAGAACAGCACCTCGCCGGGGTGCAGGTCGCTGTGCAGGCCGTGCTCCTTGAGGTGCTGCAACAGCACGCCGCCGGTGCTGTGGACGATGCACTTGGGCACGCCGGTGGTGCCGCTGGAATAGAGGATGTACAGCGGATGGGCGAAGGGCACGGCGACGAATTCCGGCTCGCCGCCGGGGCAGTAGAAGTCTTCCCACAGGCTGACCCCTGCCTGGGTGCGGAAGTCTTCGACGCGGGCCTCGGGCCGGGCGTAAGGCACCACGATCAGCTGTTGCAGGGACGGCAGGCGTTCGAGGATTTCGTTGAGCTTGGCGCTCTGGTCGATCGGCTTGCCGGCATAGCGGTAGCCGGCGCAGGTGATCAGTACCTTGGGTTCGATCTGGCCGAAACGGTCGATCACCCCCTGGGTGCCGAAGTCCGGCGAGGAGCAGGACCAGATGGCCCCGATGCTGGTGGTGGCGAGCATGCCCACCAGGGTCTGCCAGGTGTTGGGCATGCAGGCCGCGACCCGGTCGCCAAGGCCGACGCCGGCAGCTTGCAGGCTGCGTTGCAGGCCGGCGACATGGTCCGCCAGTTGCCGCCAGGTCAGCTGTTCGCGCTGGCCGTTCTCGTTGATCGCCACCACCGCGACGCCGTCGTCGCGGCGCTTGAGCAGGTGCTGGGCGAAGTTCAGGGTGGCGCCGGGAAACCAGCGGGCGCTGGGCATGCTGCGGTCTTCGACCAGCACGGCGCTGGGCGGCGTCTGAAACTCGACGTCGAAGAAATCGACGACGGCCTGCCAGAAGGCTTCGCGCTGGTCGATGCTCCACTGGTGCAGGGCGGGAAAGTCGGCAAGGTCGAGGTCGTGACGGTGGTTGACCAGGCGCCGGAAGGCTTCCATGCGGGTCTTGCTGATGCGCTCGGCGCTGGGTTGCCAGAGTATTTCGGACATGGGATGCCTCTTGTTGTTCTTATTGCACGCAAACCGATTCTAATGCCGTATGCCCTGTAGCCGCTGCCGAAGGCTGCGATAAGGCGCGTAGCGCCTTCCGGGGCCTTGAAGAACACGTCTCCTGCGGAGCCGATCGCAGCCTGCGGCAGCGGCTACAGATCGCGTTCTACTGGGCCAGCCAGCCGCCGTCGATATTCCACGCCGCGCCGCGCACCTGGCTGCCGGCTTCGCTGCACAGGAACAGCACCAGCTCGCCCAACTGCGCAGGGGTGACGAACTCCAGCGACGGCTGTTTTTCCGCCAGCAGATCGTGCCGCGCCTGTTGCGGGTCGACCCCGGCCGCGGCGCGATCGTCGATCTGTTTCTGCACCAGCGGGGTCAGCACCCAGCCCGGGCAGATGGCGTTGCAGGTGACGTTGCTGGCGGCGGTTTCCAGGCCGACCACCTTGGTCAGGCCGATCACCCCGTGCTTGGCCGCCACATAGGCGGCCTTGCCCACCGAACCGACCTGGCCGTGCACCGAGGCGATATTGACGATCCGCCCCCAGCCCTTGGCGCGCATGCCCGGCAGGCTCAGGCGGGTGCTGTGGAACACCGACGACAGGTTGATGGCGATGATCGAATCCCAGCGCTCCACGGGGAATTCCTCGACCGCCGCCACGTGCTGGATGCCAGCGTTGTTGACCAGGATATCGACGCCGCCGAACTCGCGCTCGGCGTAGGCCAGCATGTCGGCGATCTGCGCCGGGTCGCTGACGTCGGCCGGGTGATGGCCGACCTTGCCGCCGAATTGTCGCACCTCGGCAATCACCTTCGAGGTATCGCCGAAACCGTTGAGGATCAGGTCGGCGCCGGCCTTGGCCAGGCTCAGGGCTATGCCTAGGCCAATGCCGCTGGTGGAGCCGGTGACGAGGGCGGTCTTGCCCGCAAGATTGCTCATGGATACCTCACACAATGCCGGTGGCGTAGAAAGTGGCGATGACGACGAAGACCGCCAGGGTCTTGATCAGGGTAATGCAGAAAATGTCCTTGTAGGCCTCGCGGTGGGTCAGCCCGGTGACGGCCAGCAGGGTAATGACCGCGCCGTTGTGCGGCAGGGTGTCCATGCCGCCGCTGGCCATGGCGGCCACCCGGTGCAGCACTTCCAGCGGGATGTTGGCGGCGTGGGCGGCGCTGATGAAGGTCTCGGACATGGCCGCCAGGGCGATGCTCATGCCGCCCGAGGCGGAACCGGTGATGCCGGCCAGCAGGGTCACGGTGATGGCTTCGTTGACCAGCGGGTTGGGGATGCTTTTCAGCCAATCCGAGAGCACCAGGAAGCCCGGCAGGGAGGCGATCACCGCGCCGAAACCGTATTCCGAGGCGGTGTTCATCGCCGCCAGCAGCGCGCCGCTGACCGCGCTCTTGCTGCCTTCGGCGAGCTTGCTGCGAATGGCCGAGAAGCCGAACACCAGGACCATGACGATGCCCACCAGCAAGGCCGCCTGGACCGCCCAGATGGCGGTGAGCTTGGCTACGTCGGTCTGCACCGGGGCGGCCATGCCGGCCAGGGCCAGGCTGTGGGTCTTGCCGTACCACTGGGGAATCCAGTGGGTGAACAGCAGGTTCATCAGGCCCACCAGCAACAGCGGCGACAGGGCGATCCAGGGGTTGGGCAGCTGGATGTCGGCGGCGGTTTCCGGCTCGTTGCGCAGCTCGGTGCCATAGCCTTCGCCGGCTTTGTGCGCCTTGTTGCGCTGGCGCTGGAGGAACAGCATGCCGGCGCAGAACACGAAAATGGTGCCGATCAGCCCGAGCCAGGGCGCGGCCCAGGCGGTGGTGTTGAAGAAGGTGCTGGGGATGATGTTCTGGATCTGCGGGGTGCCGGGCAGGGCGTCCATGGTGAAGGAGAACGCGCCGAGGGCGATGGTCGCCGGGATCAGGCGCTTGGGGATGTTGCTCTGGCGGAACATCTCGGCGGCGAACGGGTAGACCGCGAACACCACCACGAACAGCGACACGCCGCCGTAGGTCAGCAGGGCGCAGACCAGCACGATCACCAGCATGGCCTGGCGGGTGCCGAGCAGGCGGATGGCCGCGGCGACGATCGAACGGGAGAAGCCCGACAGCTCGATCAACTTGCCGAACACCGCGCCGAGCAGGAACACCGGGAAGTACAGCTTGATGAAGCCGACCATTTTCTCCATGAACACCCCGGTGAACGCGGGGGCGACGGCGGAAGGGTCGGTGAGCAGCACGGCGCCGAGGGCGGCGATGGGGGCAAAGAGAATGACGCTGTAGCCGCGGTAGGCAGCCAGCATCAACAGCGCGAGGGCTGCCAGGGCAATGATCACACTCATGGTGTGTCTCTCCAGGATTGTTATTTTTGTGGGGTGAAGCGTGTGGAGAGGGGCTATAGCGAGTTTTGTGCCATGTCGTTAAGTTATTGAAATGTAAGTTATTTTGTATTTTTTTTGGTGGCGGTGCAGGGTTTTGTCTCTGTTTTGAGACATTTTTCGGGCTTGAGGACGCCATCGCGGGCAAGCCTCGCTCCTACAGAAGTGTGCAGGGCTCTTATAGGAGCGAGGCTTGCCCGCGATCAGCGCGAAGCGCTGGCTCTTTCTCTCTGTGGAGACGATTGTCTCTTTATCGAGACTCTTCGATCCCCAACGCCGCCATCTTCTTGTACAAGGTCGAACGCCCCAGCCCCAGGCGCGCCGCGGCTTCAATGACCTTGCCGCCGCATTGGGCCAGGGTCGTCTCGATCAATTGCCGGTCGAAGCGCTCGCGGGCGGCGGCGAAGGTTTGGTTGGGCAGGGCCTCGGCGTTGGGCGCGCTGGCGGCGCGCGGCACCGGGCTGAAGCTGCCGATGGCCGCGCGCAGGTCGACAACGTTGAGCATCAGGTCGTCGCTGAGCAGGGCGGCGCGCTCCAGCACGTTGCGCAGCTCGCGGATATTGCCCGGCCACGCGTGTTGGCCGAGCAGGGCCAGGGCGTCGGGGGCCAATTCGTGCTGGCTGCGCAGTTCTTCGAGAATGGCTTCGCTCAGGGCCGGCAGGTCGTCCAGGCGTTCGCGCAGCGGCGGCACCTGGATCGGCAGCACGTTGAGGCGGTAGTACAGGTCGGCGCGGAATTCGCCGCGCTTGATCGCCGCCTCCAGGTCGGTGGAGGTGGCGGCGATCACCCGCACGTCGCTCTGGATCACCTCGTTGGAGCCCACCGGCTCGAACTCTTTTTCTTGCAGCACCCGCAGCAGCTTGCTTTGCAGGGGCAGGGGCATGTCGCCGATCTCGTCGAGAAACAGCGTGCCGCCCTGGGCGATCTGCAATTTGCCGGCGCGGCCCTTGCGGTCGGCGCCGGTGAAGGCGCCGGGGGCGGTGCCGAAGAATTCGGCCTCCAGCAGGGCTTCGGGAATCGCCGCGCTGTTGATGCTGACGAAGGCCTTGTGCGCTCGCGGCGAAGCGGCGTGGATGGCCTGGGCCAGCAGTTCCTTGCCGGTGCCGGTCTCGCCTTGCAGCAGCACCGGCGAGTCGGTGCTGGCGCTGCGTCGGGCGCGGCGCTTGACTTCCAGGCTGGCGGCGCTGGTGCCGATGAAGTGGGCGAAGTTGTATTTGGTCTGTCGCGCCCGCAGCAGCGAACGCGTGGAAGCCAGTTCTTCCTGCATGCTCAGGTAGCGCTTGAGCATCGGCGACAGGCTGCGCAGCTCGTCGAACAGGGCGAAGCCGATGGCGCCGATCACCGCCCCGGCATCGTCGTGGATCGGCAGGCGCATGACCACCAGCGGGTCCTTCGGCGTGTCTTGCATGTCCAGCAGAATCGGCCGGCCGGTGCGCACCACCTCGCGCAGCAGGCTGCTGGGGATCACGCTCTCGCAGGGCTTGCCGATGGCGAACGCCGCCGACTCCAGGCCAAAGCGCCGGGCGTAGCGTTCGTTCATCCAGACGATATTCGCGTCGCGGTCGACGATCACCGTGCCCTCGCTGGACTGCTCGATGATCTCGAACAGCGAGCGGATCGCCAGTTGCCGGACCCGCTGGTAATCCTTGAGGTTTTCGGTGTCGTTCATGGGCTGGAGTCCTGAGGGAAGCGCGGCGCCGATTATGCCGGGAATCCCCGCGTCGACGCGACTGTGGTGGCCAACGCCAACCCTGTAGCCGCTGCCGCAGGCTGCGTACGAGCGGCACGCTCGCAACGATCTTGCGACCGTCGGAGACCCTGCGGGTCTTACGCAGCCTCGCGGGCTCGGCAGCGGCTACAGGGTGTCGCTTTTGTCGGAACGAGCCGGGTCAGCCGGGGTGGGCGGCGGCCAGCAGCTCCTGGGTGTAGGGATGTTGCGGCGCGTCGAACACGTCGTGGCTGGGGCCGCGTTCGACCACCTTGCCGTCCTTGATCACGATCATGTCGTGGGCCAGGGCACGGACCACCGCCAGGTCGTGGCTGATGAACAGGTAGGTCAGGCCGTGCCGCTCCTGGAGCTGGCGCAGCAGCGCCACCACCTGTTTCTGCACCGTGCGGTCCAGGGCCGAGGTCGGCTCGTCGAGCAGGATCAGCGCCGGCTTGAGCACCAACGCGCGGGCAATCGCAATGCGCTGGCGCTGGCCGCCGGAAAACTCGTGGGGGTAGCGATGGCGGCTGGCCGGGTCGAGGCCGACTTCTTCCAGGGCCTGGATCACCTGCTGCTCGCACTGCTGGGCAGTAAGGCGGCTGTGCACTTCCAGGCCTTCGCTGATGATCTGCTGCACCGACATCCGCGGGCTGAGGCTGCCGAACGGGTCCTGGAACACCACCTGCATCTGTTTGCGCCAGGGCCGTAGCTGCTTCTGGTCGAGGCCGTCCAGCGCCTCGCCCTGGAAGCGGATGCTGCCTTCGGAATCCAGCAGGCGCAGGATCGCCTGGCCGAGCGTGGACTTGCCCGAGCCGGACTCGCCGACGATGCCCAGGGTCTTGCCCCGTTGCAGGCTCAGGCTGATGCCGTCCACCGCGCGCAGGTAGCGCTTGCGCTGGAACAGCCCGCCGCCGATCTGGAACTCGACGCTGAGGTCGTCCACCTGCAGCACCACTTCGCGCTCGTCCCGGGGCAGCGCTTCGCCTTCCGGCTCGGCGTTGAGCAGTACTCGGCTATACGGGTGTTGCGGCGCGTTGAACAGGGTTTCGCACGGCGCCTGCTCGACGATCTGCCCGGCCTTCATCACACAGACGCGCTGGGCGATGCTGCGCACCAGGTTGAGGTCGTGGCTGATCAGCAGCAGCGACATGCCCAGGCGCTGTTGCAGGGATTTGAGCAGCAGCAGGATCTTGCGCTGCACGGTCACGTCCAGCGCGGTGGTCGGCTCGTCGGCGATCAGCAGTTCCGGCTCGCAGGCCAGGGCCATGGCGATCATCACCCGCTGCCGTTGGCCGCCGGAAAGCTGGTGCGGATAGGCCTTGAGCCGTTCCTCGGGTTTCTGGATGCCCACCAGGCGCAGCAGTTCGAGGATCCGCGCCTGGGCCGCCTTGCCGCCCAGGCCCTTGTGCAGCAGCAGGGTTTCGCCGATCTGTTTTTCGATGCTGTGCAGCGGGTTGAGCGAGGTCATCGGCTCCTGGAAGATCATGGCGATGCGGTCGCCGCGCAGCTTCTGCAAGGTCTTGGCGTCGGCGCCGAGCAACTCCTGGCCGCGGTAGCGGATGCTGCCGCTGCTGCGGGTGTCGCAGTCGGGCAGCAGTTGCAGGATCGAGTGGGCGGTCACCGACTTGCCCGAGCCCGACTCGCCGACCAGCGCCAGGCACTCGCCGGGGCGGATATCCAGGCACAGGTCGCGCACCACTTGCTGCGCGCCGAAGGCGACGTTGAGGTTGCGGATTTCGATCAGGGGGTCGGTCATTTCGGCATTCGCTTGATCAAGGTCGTGGTTCAAGAGCGCGGCTCAAGAGCGTGGATCGAAGGCATCGCGCAGCGCCTCGCCGATAAACACCAGCAGCGAGAGGATCAGCGCCAGGGTGAAAAATGCCGTCAGGCCCAGCCACGGCGCTTGCAGGTTCTGCTTGCCCTGGCCGATCAGCTCGCCCAGGGAGGCGCTGCCGGCGGGCATGCCGAAGCCGAGGAAGTCCAGGGCGGTGAGGGTGGAAATCGCCCCGGTGAGAATGAACGGCAGGTAGCTCAGGGTCGCGTTCATCGCGTTGGGCAGGATGTGCCGCACGATCACCTTGCGGTCGTTGAGGCCCAGGGCGCGGGCAGCCTTGACGTACTCCAGATTGCGTCCGCGCAGGAACTCGGCGCGCACCACGTCGACCAGGGCCAGCCAGGAAAACAGCGCCATGATCCCCAGCAGCCACCAGAAGTTCGGCTCGACGAAACCGGACAGGATGATCAGCAGGTAGAGCACCGGCAGCCCCGACCAGACCTCCAGCAAGCGCTGGCCCAGCAGGTCGACCCAGCCGCCGTAATAGCCTTGCAGGGCGCCGGCGGCGATGCCGATCAGCGCGCTGATGGCAGTCAGCGCCAGGGCGAACAGGATCGACACCCGGGCGCCGTAGATCACCCGGGCCAGCACGTCGCGGGCCTGGTCGTCGGTGCCCAGCCAGTTGACCGCGCTCGGCGGGCTCGGCGCGGGGCGGCTGAGGTCGTAGTTGGGCGTGTCTTCGCTGAACGGGATCGGCGGGAACAGCAGCCAGCCGCCGTCCTGGCGGATCAGCTGCTGCACGTAGTCACTGCGATAGTCGGCCTGGAACGGCAGCTGGCCGCCGAACTCCTGCTCGGTGTAGCGCTTGAACACCGGGAAATACAGCGAGCCCTGGTAGCTGACCACCAGCGGTTTGTCGTTGGCGATCAGCTCGCCGCCCAGGGTCAGGGCGAACAGGCCGATGAACAGCCACAGCGACCACCAGCCGCGGCGGTTTTTCTTGAACCGTTCGAAGCGCCGACGCGCCAGCGGGGAGAGCGTGAGCATCAGGCGTTCCTCGCGGCGAAGTCGATCCGCGGGTCGACCAGGGTGTAGCAGAGGTCGCCGACGAGTTTTATCAAGAGGCCGAACAGGGTGAAGATGAACAGCGAGCCGAACACCACCGGGTAGTCGCGCGACACCGCGGCTTCGTAGCTCATGCGCCCGAGGCCGTCGAGGGAGAAGATCACCTCGATCAGCAGGGAGCCGGCGAAGAACACGCTGATAAAGGCCTGGGGAATCCCCGATACCACCAGCAGCATGGCGTTGCGGAACACATGGCCGTACAGCACCCGGCGCTCGCTCAGGCCCTTGGCCCGGGCGGTGACCACGTACTGGCGGGTGATCTCGTTGAGGAACGAGTTCTTGGTGAGGATGGTCAGGGTGGCGAAGCCGCCGATCACCAGGGAGGTCACCGGCAGCACCAGGTGCCAGAAGTAATCGGCGATCTTGCCGACGGTGCTCAGTTGCTCGAAGTTGTCCGAGACCAGCCCGCGCACCGGGAACCAGTTCAGCGAGGTGCCGCCGGCGAACACCACGATCAGGAACATGGCGAACAGGAACGCCGGCATGGCGTAGCCGATGACGATCGCGGTGCTGCTCCAGATATCGAAATGGCTGCCGTGGCGCACCGCCTTGCGAATCCCCAGGGGGATCGACACCAGGTAGGTGATCAGCGTGGCCCAGAGCCCGAGGGAGAGGGTCACCGGCATCTTCTGCAGGATCAGTTCGGTGACCGTGGCGCCGCGGAAGAAGCTCTTGCCGAAGTCCAGCTGCGCATAGCTCTTGAGCATCAGCCACAGGCGTTCGTGGGCCGGCTTGTCGAAGCCGTACTGTTTCTCGATGTCCTTGATCAGCTGCGGGTCGAGGCCGCGGCTGGCCCGGGAGTTGCCGCTGATAGTGTCGCTGGAACCGCCGAGGTTGCCGCCCCCGCCGATGCCTTGCAGGCGGGCGATGGCCTGTTCCACCGGGCCGCCGGGCGCAGCCTGGACGATGGCGAAGTTGACCAGCAGGATGATCAGCAGCGTCGGCACGATCAGCAGCAGGCGCCGCA
Organism: Pseudomonas chlororaphis; assembly: GCF_001921865.1. Taxonomy (GTDB): domain Bacteria; phylum Pseudomonadota; class Gammaproteobacteria; order Pseudomonadales; family Pseudomonadaceae; genus Aquipseudomonas; species Aquipseudomonas chlororaphis_D. The sequence continues at coordinate 223,040 of NZ_MSCT01000014.1, read as the reverse complement.
GGATATAGGCCAGCATCAGTGCGCTCCTCCGGGTTTGCCGCGCTGGATGCGTTCGGCCGCCATCTGCTCGTTGGTCAGGGGCGTGGGGCTCATTTCCCACCAGCTTTCGATGGCTTCGTCATTGCTCGCGGGAATGGCCGGCATGCCGAAGCGGTTCCACCACACGGTGGAGGTGCCTGGTGGGTAGTAGTTGGGGATCCAGTAGTAATTCCATTGCAGCACCCGGTCCAGGGCATGGGCGTAGCGTAGCATTTGCGGCTGGGTGGTGGCCTTGACCAGGCCGGTGATCAGGCTGTCCACCGCGGGGTTCTTCAGCACCATCAGGTTGCTGGAGCCGGGGTCGTTGGCCGCCGCCGAGCCGAAGTAGTTGTACAGTTCCAGCCCCGGCGAGGTGGTCACCGGGTAGCCGGTGACGATCATGTCGTAGTCGCGGGCCATCAGCCGGTTGACGTACTGCGAGGAGTCGATGCGGCGGATCTCCAGGGTGATGCCGATCTGCGCCAGGTTGCGCTTGTAGGGCAGCAGCAGACGCTCGATGCCGTTCTGGCTGTTGAGGAAGGTGAAGCGCAGCGGCTCGCCGTCGGCGTTCACCAGCGTGTCGCCGTCGGGTTTCCAGCCGGCGGCTTCGAGCAAGGCCAGGGCTTGCAGCTGCTTGTCGCGGATCAGGCCGCTGCCGTCGGTTTTCGGCGCCTCGAAGACCTGGTCGAAGACTTCGTCGGGGACCTGCCCGCGCAGCGGTTCGAGGATTTTCAGCTCCTCGGCGTCGGGCAAGGCCCGGGCGGCCAGGGCGCTGTTGGAGAAGAAACTCTGCTGGCGGATGTACAGGTCGCGCATCATCTGCCGGTTGCTCCACTCGAAATCCCAGAGCATGGCCAGGGCCTGGCGCACCCGGCGGTCCTGGAACATCGGCTTTTGCAGGTTGAACACGAAACCCTGGGCCGGTTGCGGCGCTTCCTTGGCCAGGTGGGCCTTTTGCAGGCGGCCGTCGTCCAGGGCCGGGCCGGCGTAGCCGATGGAAAAGCCGGTGGCGGAGAACTCGCGGTTGTAGTCGTAGGCGCCGCCGCGCAGCACTTGGCGGGCGACGTCGGTGTCGCCGAAATACTCGATGCTGAAACGGTCGAAGTTGTACAGGCCGCGGCTGACCGGCAGGTCCTTGCCCCACCAGTCGGCGTCACGGGCGAAGGTGATGCTGTTGCCGTTGTCGACCTTGCTCACCTTGTACGGGCCGCTACCCAGGGGCGCTTCGTAACCGCCGCCGCCAGCGAAGTCGCGACTCTTCCACCAGTGCTCGGGCAGCACCGGCAGGGTCGCGATATCCAGGGGCAGGGTGCGGTTTTCGTTGTTCTTGAAGTCGAAGCGGATCACCTGTGGCGACTCGACCTGGACGTCCTTCACATCGGCGAACTGGGTGCGATAGCGCAGGCTGCCCTGGGTCATCAGCAGGTTGTAGGTGTAGCGCACATCTTCGGCGGTGATCGGCACACCGTCGGCGAAACGCGCCTTGGGGTTGATATAGAAGCGCAGCCACAGGCCGTCGTCGGCGCGCTCCATCTTTTGCGCCACCAGGCCGTAGACGGTGTAGGGCTCGTCGAGCGAGCGCTGGGCCAGGGGCGAATAGATGTAGCCGTCGAGTTGCGAGACGCCGATGCCTTTGTCGATGTAGGGCAGCACATGGTCGAAGCGGCCGATCTCGATGGCCGAGCGGCGCAGGCTGCCGCCTTTGGGCGCTTGGGGGTTGGTGTAGGCGAAGTGGCTGAAACCCGCGGGGTACTTGGCCGGTTCGCCGTAGACGGTCAGGGCGTGTTGCGGTGCGGCGTCGACACTCGCGGCCCCCAGCAGCAGGGCCAGGGCGGTGAATAGCGCGGAGGGGAAAAGCAGTCGCATTGTCAGCCTTAAGAGCCGGGTGATCGATGACCACGATTTGTACGCTACCGGCGCGCTGCTGACCAGCGCGGGCGGTAGCCCAAACGCAACGGCCCACCAAAGGGCGGGCCGTCGTTCATGCGCATCGCGACAGGATCAGTCCTGGCGGCTGGTGACTTCCAGCAGGTGGTAACCGAACTGGGTCTTCACCGGACCTTGCACGACGTTGACCGGGGCGCTGAACACCACGGTGTCGAATTCCTTGACCATCTGGCCCGGACCGAACGAGCCCAGGTTGCCGCCGTCGCGGCTGGACGGGCAGGTGGAGTTCTTCTTCGCGACGTCGGCGAAGTCGGCGCCGGCTTCGATCTCGGCTTTCAGTTCGTTGCACTTGGCTTCGCTGGCAACCAGGATGTGACGGGCAGTGGCTTTGGCCATGGGGAGTTGCTCCTTTCAAGAAAGTGGTGAGCCTACCGGATTGTGTAGCCTATTTCTTGTCAAAGTTCCGTCAAGGCGTTGCAGCGTCGGATCGTCGGCAGCGCGGCGATATCATCGAAGACCCTGCGGGTCTTATCGCAGCCTGCGGCAGCGGCTACGGAGAGAGTGGGGTTGTGTAGGAGCGAGGCTTGCCCGCGATGCAGGCGACGCGGAGCAACAGTCACACCGCGTCACCGTTCATCGCGGGCAAGCTCCGCTCCTACAGCTCAGGCAGAGGCCGGAACCTGTTGCCGCTTGTCGCGCAGCTGACGGGCGGCGTTGCGCAGCAACTGCTCGGTGGCGTCCCAGCCCAGGCAACCGTCCGTCACCGAAACCCCGTAGCGCAGGGTCGGGCTCAGCGGCTGGCACCCCTCGAACAGATGGCTTTCCAGCATCACCCCGACCAGCGTTCCGTCGCCCTGCAGGCGCTGCTCCAGCACTTCGTTGAACACCGCCGGTTGGCGCAACGGGTCTTTGCCGCTGTTGGCATGGCTGCAATCGACCATGATCCGCGCCGGGATCTTCAGCTTGTGCAAGTCGTGCTGCACCTGGGCCACGCTCTGGCGGTCGTAGTTCGGGCCGCGATGGCCGCCGCGCAGCACCAGGTGGGTGTCGGGGTTGCCCGGGGTCTGGATCACCGCCGGATGGCCCTGGCTGTCGACGCCGAAGTGACGGTGCGGGTGCGCCGCCGAGCGCATGGCGTCGCAGGCAATGCCGACGCCGCCGTCGGTACCGTTCTTGAAGCCCACGGGCATGCCCAGGCCGCTGGCCATTTCCCGGTGGATCTGCGATTCGGTGGTGCGCGCGCCGACGGCGACCCAGCTCAGCAGGTCGTCGAAGTAGCCGGCGGCCATGGGTTGCAGCAGCTCGGTGGCGATCGGAAGGCCCAGGCGCAGCATCTCGCGCATCAGCTCGCGGGACAGGGTCAGGCCGCCGGCCATGTCGTCGCTGCCGTCCAGGCGCGGGTCGTAGGCCAGGCCTTTCCAGCCCACGGTGGTGCGGGGTTTTTCGACGTAGGCGCGCATCACCAGCAGCAGCTCGTCGCTGACATCGGTGGCCAGGCGGGCGAGATTAGCGGCGTATTCCAGGGCGGACTGTGGGTCGTGAATCGAGCAGGGACCGACGACGACCAGCAAGCGCGAGTCTTCACCGTTGAGGATGGCGCGCACCGCTTGGCGATGGGCGGCGACTTGTTGGCCGAGGGCGGTGCTCAACGGCAGTTGCTGCTTGAGTTCAAGCGAGCTGGGCAGGCGCTGGCTCAGGGTTTCGTTGGCGCAGTCGCGGGTGGACAGTGGCAGAGCGGAGACGGACGAATTCATGTTCAAGGCTTCCTGGGCGGGCGGCGGGTGGTTTCCCCGCGCGCGGCCCTACTGGGGTGTTCGACAATTGGCCGGATTCGTGATGCAGCTGTTTTTGCCACCAGCAGGTGACCGGTCGGAGGCGGCAGGCTGTCCCGAACGGAGGCTGCTAAATCGCCAGGCGCTGTACAGGTCGTAACGGTAATAAGTGGCGTAGTTCATGGTTTGAATCCTCGTTAAGTTCGGTGTCGCAAAAAGTCGTGGTTGAAAATCTTCGGCCCAGAAAAACAAAACCCCCGGTCGGGAGGCCGACCGGGGGTGAGATTTTCTCTGGTAGGCGACCCGTTGAAGTGGGCGCCGTTTGGGTATCAGGCGCGCCAGTGGCTAAACCAATACCCAAAATAAAAGCTGACGGTTGCGTTGGCGTTTTTCACCCAGGCAGCCAAACCTGCGCACGAGGCGTTGGCGGTGTGGCGATGCGAGGAAAGGGTGAGGGACGACATGCTGTTTCTCCGTGAAGTGGGGCGAGCTTACTAGAGGCCGGGGGCGCGGTTCAATCAGAAAATCCTATCGCGTTGCCAGTCGCCGCCTATGAGTTAAGCGCCTCGGCGTTTTATGACACACTCGCCGCGCCCTCATTTGCGCTCCTCCAGGACCGATCATGACCACGCTGACCCTCGCTGCCGCTCAATCGATTGCCATCGCCGGGGACCTGCCGGGCAATATCGCCCGGCACCTGGCCTTCATCCGCGCCGCTGCCGCGCAGGGCGTGCAATGGCTGGTGTTTCCCGAGCTGTCCCTGACCGGTTACGAACCGACGCTGGCGGCCGAGTTGGCGATAGTGCCGGACAGCCCGCTGCTGCAGCCGCTGCGCGAACTGGCCCGGGAGCTGGGCGTGACCGCGGTGGTGGGCATGCCGATCCGCCTGTCCGCCGCGGGGCCGCTGTTGATCGGCGCCCTGGTGCTGGCGGCCGACGGGTCGCTGGCGGTGTACAGCAAGCAGCACCTGCATGCCGGCGAGGAGCAGGTCTTCACGCCGGGAGTGGGCGGCGCGAACCTGGCACTGGCCGAGGAGCGGATGGCCCTGGCGGTCTGCGCCGATTTCTCCCAGGCCAGCCACGCGCGGGCTGCGGCGCGGTCTGGAGCCAGCATCTATGCGGCCGGGGTGTTGATTGGCGAGCAGGGTTACGCCGCCGACAGCGCGCTGTTGCAAGGCTATGCCGCGGAACACGCCATGCTGGTGCTGATGGCCAACCACGGCGGGCCGACCGGGGGCTGGGTGTCGGCCGGGCGCAGCGCGATCTGGGGCCCCGATGGCCGCTTGATCGTGGCGGCGGCGGGCACTGGCGACATGCTGCTGATCGCCCGGCGCGACGCCGGTCGCTGGAGTGGCGCCCAGGCGAAGGTCGAAGGGCTTTGAACGGTCTGGAGCTACGGCCGGCCAGCGCCGCGCAGGACCTGGTTTTCGCCCGTGACCTGACCCGCAGCACCATGCTGGGTTACTACATCCGCCATGATCTGTTGTGGCTGGATGAAGGTTTCGACGTGGCCTGGGCCGGGCGCAGGAACCTGCTGATCTGCCAGGGCGCCGCGGTGCAGGGTTTCGTCAGCCTGAGCCGCGATGCCAAGGCGTTGTACATCCGCGAACTGCATATGCTCGAGGCGTATCGCGGGCAGGGCGCGGGAGCCTGGACCATCACGCAGGTGTTGGCGATGGCGCGTGACGAACGGCGCGGGCTGCTGCGTTTGACGGTGTTCAAGGACAACCCGGCGCAGGCGCTCTATCGGCGGATGGGGTTGGAGGTGGTTGGCGAGGACGAGTGTTTTCTGCGGATGGAACGCGGCAGTGCCGCGGATGAGTAGCAGCGTGATTCTGCTTCAGCGACGGGGGGATTTGCAGATCAGGCGGGCGCCTGGTCGGGGCCTTCGGGCTCGGCCAGGATGATGCCGTCTTTCATGCCCAGCAAGACCGCCACCTTGTGCGCTTCTCCGCGGCGTCCTTTCTTGCGACCGGCCAGGACCTGGTAGGTGGTGGCTGGATCGACCCCGTGTTCACGGGCGAACTGTTGAACCGATTTACCTTGATGTTCAAGCCAGGCCTTGGCTTGTGCGGCAGTGCGGATACCGGGCATAGTTCAAAACCGTTCAAATTTGTTCAATGCTTGAAGGGTGTAACACCCCTAGGGGTGCATAAAAAAGGATCATACATCCAAATGAGTGGAATCGGCGCGCGGTTAAGACAGGAAAGGGAACGCCTGGGGTTGTCGCAGAAAAAATTTGGTGAAGTTGGCGGCGTGGAAGCCAATGCCCAAGGCAGATACGAAAGTGGAGACCGGGTACCCAAGGCGGATTATCTGTCGCGGGTGGCGGTCAAGGGGGCCGACGTCCTCTATATCGTCACCGGCAGACGGACCCCGGCCCGGGCCGAAAACCTCAGTCAGTGCGAGGAGCGAATCCTCGTCAGCTATCGGGCGCTGTACAAGGAGGATCAGGATGCAATCTGCCACCTGACCACGACCCTTGCCGAGCGCTCGGTTTGCAGCCTCTTGAAAACCAGGGCGAACACCCGAGAGCCTTAGGGCAGGGCGTTCGCAGTGTACTTACCCCCTGCCGGATATTTCGCGCGAACAGCGGCTTTTATATGGCGTTTGTCATTAGCTCAGCACGCTGCTTTTTTGCTAAGGTGTCCGGCAACCTATAAAGACCATATCGCGAGGTGTCTGCTTGATTAGGGTGCTAGTAGTCGATGACCATGATCTCGTTCGTACAGGTATTACACGAATGCTGGCTGACATCGATGGCCTGCAAGTGGTCGGTCAGGCCGAGTCAGGGGAGGAGTCCCTGCTCAAGGCCCGGGAGTTGAAACCCGATGTGGTTCTGATGGACGTCAAGATGCCCGGGATCGGCGGTCTTGAAGCCACGCGCAAATTGTTGCGCAGTCATCCGGATATCAAAGTCGTGGCCGTCACTGTGTGTGAGGAAGATCCGTTCCCGACCCGCTTGCTGCAAGCCGGCGCGGCGGGCTACTTGACCAAGGGCGCGGGTCTCAACGAAATGGTCCAGGCCATCCGTCTGGTGTTTGCCGGCCAGCGTTACATCAGCCCGCAAATTGCCCAGCAACTGGTGTTCAAGTCCTTCCAGCCGTCCAGCGAGTCGCCGTTCGATGCCTTGTCGGAGCGGGAGATCCAGATTGCGCTGATGATCGTCGGTTGCCAGAAAGTGCAGATCATTTCAGACAAGTTGTGTCTGTCCCCGAAAACCGTGAATACCTACCGTTACCGTATCTTCGAGAAGCTCTCGATCAGCAGCGATGTCGAACTGACGTTGCTGGCGGTCCGCCACGGCATGGTCGACGCCAGCGCCTGACGATGACCGAACCGTTCGATCCGAGTGCCTTTCTTTCCACCTGCAGTGGCCGCCCCGGCGTGTATCGCATGTTCGACAGCGATGCGCGTCTGCTCTACGTCGGTAAAGCCAAGAACCTGAAGAACCGCCTGGCCAGTTACTTTCGCAAGACCGGCCTGGCGCCCAAGACCGCCGCCCTGGTGGGGCGCATCGCACAGATCGAAACCACCATCACCGCCAACGAAACCGAGGCCCTGCTGCTCGAGCAGACGCTGATCAAGGAATGGCGGCCGCCGTACAACATCCTGTTGCGCGACGATAAGTCCTATCCCTATGTGTTCCTGTCCGACGGCGAGTTTCCGCGGTTCAGCATCCATCGCGGGGCGAAGAAGCAGAAGGGCAAGTACTTCGGGCCGTACCCCAGTGCCGGGGCCATCCGTGAGAGCCTGAGCCTGCTGCAAAAGACCTTCATGGTCCGCCAGTGCGAAGACAGCTACTACAAGAATCGCACCCGGCCGTGCCTGCAATATCAGATCAAGCGCTGCAAGGCGCCGTGCGTCGGCCTGGTGGAGGCCCCGGTGTACGCCGAAGATGTGCGCCACTCGGTGATGTTCCTCGAAGGCCGCAGCAATGCCCTGAGCGACGAGCTGTCGAGCGGCATGGAGCAAGCGGCCGCGACCCTGGACTTCGAGAAAGCCGCCGAGCTGCGCGACCAGATTTCCCTGCTGCGGCGGGTGCAGGACCAGCAGAGCATGGAAGGCGGCAGCGGCGACGTGGACGTGGTCGCGGCGTTCGTCAACCCGGGCGGCGCCTGCGTGCACCTGATCAGCGTGCGTGGCGGGCGGGTGCTGGGCAGCAAGAACTTCTTTCCCCAGGTGGGCATCGAGGAGGAAGTGGCCGAGGTCATGTCGGCGTTCCTCGGCCAGTATTTTCTCAGCAGCCCGGAACGCGACCTGCCCAGCGAGCTGATCGTCAACGTGGTCCACGAGGATTTCCCGGCGTTGATCGCCGGCATCCAGGAGTTGCGCGGCCGCGAACTGAGCATCAGCCACCGGGTGCGCGGTACGCGGGCGCGCTGGCAGCAGTTGGCGGTGACCAACGCCGAACAGGCCTTGAGCGCGCGCCTGGCCAACCGTCAGCATGTGGCGGCGCGTTTCGAGGCCCTGGCCGAAGTGCTGAACCTCGACGAGCCGCCGCAACGCCTGGAGTGCTACGACATCAGCCACTCCAGCGGCGAGGCGACCGTGGCCTCCTGCGTGGTGTTCGGGCCGGAAGGGCCGCTGAAGTCCGATTACCGGCGCTACAACATCGAAGGCGTGACCGCCGGCGACGACTATGCGGCGATGCACCAGGCCCTGACCCGACGCTTCAGCAAGCTCAAGGAGGGCGAGGGCAAGCTGCCGGACATCCTCCTGGTAGACGGCGGCAAGGGCCAGTTGTCCATGGCCCGCGATGTGCTCAACGAGCTGGCGGTGCCCGACCTGATCCTGTTGGGCGTGGCCAAGGGCGCGACGCGCAAGGCCGGTTTCGAGACCCTGTACCTCAACGACGCGGCCCATGAGTTCACCCTCAAGGGCGATTCGCCGGCGCTGCACTTGATCCAGCAGATCCGCGACGAGGCCCACCGTTTTGCCATCACCGGGCACCGCGCGCGCCGCGGCAAGACCCGCCGCACGTCGACCCTCGAAGGCGTGGCCGGCGTCGGCCCCAAGCGCCGCCGCGACCTGCTGAAACATTTTGGTGGATTGCAGGAGCTGTCTCGTGCAAGCATCGACGAGATCGCCAAAGCACCGGGGATCAGTAAAAAGCTCGCTGAGTTGATTTATGCAAACCTGCACAGCGAGTAGAATGCCAACTCACCTCGTAGCCAGTTGTGCCGATGAATATCCCTAATCTGATCACCGTTCTACGCGTTCTGCTCATCCCGATCTTCATTTTGCTGTTTTACCTGCCTTATAGCTGGAGCTACATGGCCGCCAGTTCCGTGTTCGCGTTCGCCGCGGCCACCGATTGGCTCGATGGCTACCTGGCGCGGCGCCTGGAACAGAGCACGCCGTTCGGGGCTTTCCTCGATCCGGTGGCCGACAAGTTGATGGTGGCGGTGGCCCTGGTGCTGCTGGTGCAGGAACACGGCAACCTGTGGCTGACCCTGCCGGCGGCGGTGATCATCGGACGCGAAATCGTCGTCTCCGCCCTGCGCGAGTGGATGGCTGAAATCGGTGCCCGCGCGCAAGTGGCGGTATCGAACATGGGCAAATGGAAAACCGCCGCGCAGATGCTGGCGCTGGTGATCCTGCTGGCCAACCCGTCAGCCTTCACCTTCTGGGTACTGCTGGGTTATGCGTTGTTGCTGATCGCGGCGGGGCTCACCCTGTGGTCCATGCTGCAATACCTGCGCGCCGCCTGGCCGCATCTGAAGACCGATGTGGAAAAGAAATAAAACTTTTTTGAATCAAGGGGTTGACGCAGTTTCGAATTTCTATAGAATGCACACCACCAAGACGCGGGAATAGCTCAGTTGGTAGAGCACGACCTTGCCAAGGTCGGGGTCGCGAGTTCGAGTCTCGTTTCCCGCTCCAAACATAGCGTCGTAGAGCTCAATCGAATTCAACGGCGATCGCAAAAAGGACCTTCGGGTCCTTTTTTCGTTTGTGTCGTATTCTCCTGACATCTACTGCGTTCCCTCTGCATCCTAAGCGCTTCTTCGGTCGAACGTCCCAGGCGGAGATCGAATGGATGAAGACGGCCGACGCATTGCCCGCGCCGTCCATGCCCTCTGTCGATGTCTCGTCGCATGCGTCCTGCGCGCCAGCCTGCCATGCCATGGTGTGGGCGATATGGCGAAGATGGGCCCGGCGCTTGAGCACAACCATACAAGACACCTCATTGCGCCCTCGGGCATAGTCCTTCGATTCATTTTTCGCTCTCGGAATCGGCTTATGGACACGTTGCTCGCGTTGAAGAGGGTCGTTGAAGCCGTGCGCCGTGGCGGCTATTCATCGGCGGGCGTCTGCCTGCCCAGCAGCGCGACGATGCCGGCGCGGCGTGGCTGATCCGGGCTGGAGCTGTACCAGGCTAAACCCGGCGCCGTCGGTACTTGCGTCAAGGGACTGCGTCTGTCCAACCCTCGCCGTTCCAGTCGTATCAACGGGGTCATCGAACTCCTCGAGAAAACCCTCGCTACCCGAGTATCGCCCAGGCCTTGAGCAAGACCGTGTTGTGCGCCCCGTGGCTGTTGGCGCGGCCGGTGCGGGCCTGGAGTCTGGCTCTCTTCGTGGATACAAGGTGGTCGCTATGGCTAACGACATTCATCCGGCGCACGGCTTCATCAATTCCAGGTGCCGGTTCGGCGGCCTGTCGCGCGACCGGCCCGCGCCGTGGGTCAGGGGTTGGGCCGCTGCCGAAGGGCCTCTCCGGGGCGCGGCCCGTGGCCCGGCATCAGAAAGGCCCGAGCTTGAGCGGGTACTGGATGACGATGTACAACCGGTCGATGTCGTCGCCGGCCTGGGCGCTGTTGGCCCGGTGGCTGACATGGGACAGTTGCAGCGACAGGTCCTTGGCCGGGCCCGCTTGCACGATGTAGTGCAGGTCCAGGTCGCGTTCCCAATGGCGTCCGCCCCGGCCCTGTTGCGGGTTGTAGGTGCCGCTGTCGGCATCGAAGGGGTTGTAGGCGCCGCCTTGGGGCGCATGGCTGCCGTCGATACCGCGGCCGCTCACGTAACGGGCCATGAAGCTCAGGCCGGGAATGCCCAGGACGCCCAGGTCGAGGTCGTAACGGGCTTGCCAGGAGCGTTCGCCCGGGCCGTTGAAGTCGGCGTACTTGATCGAGTTGGCGAGGTAGATGGAGTCGCCGCCGACGAAATCGAAGGGCGTGTCGCCGTGGATTTTCTGGTAGCCCAGGGTGAACGCCTGGGCATCGATCCGGTATTTGCCGGAGAGGCTGTAGGCCGTGGTGTCGATGGCGCCGGCCTCGGCCCGGCCCTGGTCGCGGGTGTGGTACAGGTTGCCGTCGAGGAACAGCTGGCCAAGGCTGGCATGCAGGTTGGCGTAGTACTGGCGCCAGGTATCGCTCAGCTCCGAGGCGTAGAGGGCGCCACCCAGCGCCTGGTCGGTGAACAGGTCGGCGCCGATGAAGCCGATGCTGGCGTGGCGGGTCGTTGCCCCGTAGCCAGTAAAGTCGCCCTCGCGGGTCGAGGCGTCCTGGTTCTTGAAGGCGTTGAAATGACCGGCCTGCAACTCGACCCCCTCGAACTCGCGGCTGGAGAGCAGCAGGCCGCTGGCGTATTCCGGTTGCAGGCGTTTGTCGGCGGTGTCGAACACCGGGGTCGCCACGGTCATTTCACCGAGCGTCAAGGTGGTTCGCGAGGCCTTGAGTTTCAGCGCGCCGCCGGCACTGGAGTAGCTGTCTTCGCCGCGTCCGTCATGGTCCAGTGGCAACAGGCCCGTTCCGGAATGCCCTTTGCCACCGTCCAGTTTCAAGCCCAGGAAGCCATGGGCGTCGATCCCCACGCCGATGGCGCCGGGGGTGAAACCGGACTCGAACGTGGCGATGAAGCCCTGGGCCCATTCCTTGGTGTAGCTCTTGCCGGACGGGGCAGGGGATCGATAGTCGTTGTTGAGGTAGAAGTTGCGGCTGAGCACTTCAAGACTCGCCCCTTCGAGAAAGCCGGGAATGTCTTGCGCGTTCTGCGCCGCCATCGCTGGCGCGGTGCTGCCGGTGAGCAGGGCAAGCAGCCAGAGCGGTTTCAGCGAGACGTTCGCTGGCCCCGGCGCGCTGAGGTTTTTCGATACAGGCGACATGCTTATTTCCCGCGTGAAAGTGAGTTGTCCAGGACGCGGGTGGTATCGCTGCCGGCAGAGGGCGGCAGGGATTCGATCAGTCCGCGTCCGCTTGGCGTGACCATCGGATCAAGGCGAGGAATGGTTGCGTGTTACGCGGCGCGAGGATTGTACGGCTGTGCTGCTTTCGGGCGTTTCGGGGGCGCGAATGCGGGGAGGATGGCGTGGCGCGCCTGCCGGGTTTTACCCGTGGCGGGTTGCTACGGGCCAACCCCTCTCGCCGCGGAGCACGCTGGCGGCCCCTTCGGCAATCGACAGCCACAGGATCGTGTCAGTCACCTTCCGGCTACCGCCCGGCGATCGTTCTCGACGCAAGCCCCGCTGGGGCCGTACTTCAAACCGCTTCCCACGACTCAAGGATTGTCATGAAAAAGACCCTCGATACCGCTCAAGGCGCGACCTCCCTTTCGCCCTGGAGCCCGCTGAAGAATGGCCTGTTTCGCGGGCTGTGGCTGGCCAGCATCGCCTCGAACATTGGCACCTGGATGCATGAGGTGGGCGCTGGCTGGCTGATGACCTCGCTGTCGGCCAGCCCGATGACGGTGGCGCTGGTGCAGGTGGCCGCCGCGGCGCCGATGTTTTTCCTCGCGCTGCCGGCGGGGGCGCTGGCCGACATCGTCGACAAGCGCCGTTACCTGTTGCTGGTGCAGGGCTGGATGGCCAGCATCGCCATGCTGCTGGCGTTCCTGACCCTCAGCGGTCTGATGACGGTGCCGTTGCTGCTGCTGTTGACCCTGGCCATGGGCATTGGCACGGCCCTGATGATGCCGGCCTGGTCGGCCCTGACCCCGGAGCTGGTGCCCGCCGGCGAATTGCCCGCGGCCATCGCCTTGAGCAGCGTCGGGACCAATGTGGCGCGCGCGGTGGGCCCGGCCATCGCCGGGGTCCTGGTGAGCCTGGCGGGACCCTGGGCGACTTTCGCGGTGAACGCGCTGTCGTTCTTCGCGGTGATCGCCGTGCTCGCCTGCTGGCGGCGCGAGCCGAAGGTCGCGGTGTTGCCGGCGGAGCGCCTGTTCAGCGCGATTCGCGTGGGTTGGCGCTACGCCTGCAGTTCCCACCCTCTGCAACGGGTACTGGTTCGCACCCTGGGGTTCTTCTTTGGCGCCAGCGCGGGCATGTCCTTGCTGCCGTTGATCGTGCGTGGCGAGTTGCAGGGCAGCGCGACCCAGTTCGGCGTGTTGCTCGGCAGTGTCGGCCTCGGCGCCGTGCTGGGGGCGATGCTGTTGCCACGGCTGCGCCAGCGCATCGCGGTGGACCGCCTGGTAGCGCTGGCCAGCGTGATCTACGCCCTGGTGTTGTTCGCCCTGGCCTGGCTGCGCGACTTCTATCTGTTGATCCCGGTGATGCTGATCAGCGGCGGCGCCTGGATCGCGGTGCTGTCGAGTTTTCAGGTGGCGGCCCAGACTTCGGTGCCGGCCTGGGTACGGGCGCGGGCGCTGGCGGTGTATATCCTGATGTTCTTCGGCAGCATGGCCCTGGGCGGGTTGCTCTGGGGTTGGGTGGCCAGCCAGTTGTCCATGAGCGTGGCGCTGAGCGCGGCGGCAGCGGTGCTGCTGGCCGGGGTCGGGCTGACCTGGCGCGTTGGCTTGCCCCAGCGCAGTGCCGAAGACCTGGCGCCGTCGTTGCACTGGCCGCAACCGCTGCTCGGCGACGACCTGGACCAGGAGCGCGGGCCGGTGATGGTCAGCTTGGAGTACGACATCGCCCCCGAACACGCCCAGGCCTTCCAGCTGGCGATGAACCCGGTGCGGCGCATGCGCCAGCGCAACGGTTCGTTTTCCTGGTGCCTGCTGCAGGACAGTGAAAATCCGCGCTTGTGGTGCGAGCTTTTCTTCGACGAGTCCTGGGTCGGCCACTTGCGCCACCATGGGCGGGTAACTCGCGCCGAGCTGAAGATCGAGGCGGCCGCCCGGCGTTTTCAGAGCGAAGGGGTGGAGATCCGGATCCGCCATTTCCTCAAAGGGCAGGGCTGAAGGAGCGTGGCGTTCCCGTGCCCTGTAGCCGCTGCCGCAGGCTGCATACGAGCGGTATGCTCGCGGAGATTCGACGGCCGCCGAGGCCCTGCGGGCTCGGCAGCGGCTACATAAACTTATGTGTTGTCAGGTGATGCGCCCACCCCTTGTAAGAGCGAGCTTGCTCGCGAAAAAAACGCGCGACATGCACGGTTTTCTCTTTGATTCGTGAAGTGTTTTTCGAAAGTATCGCGCATCTTCGCGATTTGGCGTCCTGTGCCTGCTGCAAGTTCGGGCTTGCAGCCCCGGTCGTCGCAACATCGGCGACCGTGACCGCAAGCCCGAACAAACCAGTCGGTCAGAACAACTGCGGCAGCTCCTGCGCCCGCAGATCGAACACCAGCACTTCGGCATTGACGCCGCGGCTCAAGGTCAACGCCTGTTCCTCCCGGACCCGTACGCCATCGCCTTCGTGCAAGCTCAGGCCGTTGAGGTCGACCGAGCCGCGGGCCACATGCACATAGGCGTAGCGGTTGGCGTCGAGTGTCAGGGTGGCGCTTTCCTGGCCGTCAATCAGGCCGGCATAGACCCGCGCGTCCTGGCGAACCTGCAGCGAGCCGTCGGCCCCCTCGGGGGAGATGATCAGTTGCAGGCGGCCGCGTTTTTTCTGCGGGCTGAAATGCTCTTGCTGGTAACGCGGCTTGGCGCCGCTGACGTTCGGCACTATCCAGATTTGCAAAAAGTGCACAGGGGCGCTGGCCGAGTGGTTGTACTCGCTGTGCGCCACGCCGCTGCCGGCGCTCATCAGTTGCACGTCGCCGGGACGGATCACCGAACCGGTGCCCAGGGTGTCCTTGTGTTCCAGGGCACCCTCGAGCACATAGGAGAAAATCTCCATGTCCCGGTGCGGGTGCTGGCCGAACCCCTTGTCGGCGGCGACCCGATCGTCGTTGATCACCAGCAGGTCGGAAAAACCCTGTTCCCGCGGGTTGCGATAGTTGGCGAAGGAAAAGGTGTGGAACGACTTCAACCAACCGTGGTTGGCCGCGCCGCGATCAGAGGCTTTACGAAGGGTCAGCATGGTGGAATCTCCTGTCGGGACGGGAATTCGTCCGGTTGAGGAGAAGGTTAATGTCTACTTTTTTTGCAATAAGTAGATCAAAAACGAAATACTGTCCCTTTATGGTTGACAATTTTTTCGCGATAAATCACGTATTCTTGTCCCTCGAGCGCGTGCCGTCCGGGCCAGCAGCCCGCTGTCGGTGCCTGTTTCCAACTCTTTGATATCGGTGATGCTCACCCATGAAGACCGTGGCTATGGTGCTGTTTCCAGACTTTCTCCTGCTCGACATGGCTGGGCCCATGGAGGTGTTTTCCACCGCCAATCGCTATCTGCAGCCGGGCGACCGTTATCAGCTGTCGCTGATCGGCACCGAGCCCGGCGTGCTGCGGGCTTCCAACGGCGTCCGCGTGCAGGCCGATATGCATATCGACCAGGCGCGCGGCGGCTATGACCTGCTGCTGGTGTCCGGGGGGCCGGGGGCCAGCAGTGAAAGGTGCCCACCGTTGCTCGAGTGGTTGCCGGGCGCCGTCGGCCGGTCGGTCGATTACGGCTCGATCTGCACCGGGGCTTTCATCTTGGGGCATGCCGGTTTGCTCGACGGTTACCGGGTGACGACTCACTGGGATTACACCGAGCGATTGGTCCGAGCCTTTCCCGGGGCGACGGTGGAGACCGACCGGATTTACGTCAGGGACCGCAACCTGATCACCTCGGGCGGAGTCACCGCCGGCATCGATCTGGCCTTGGCCGTGGTCGCTCGCGACCACGGCAGGAAAGTTGCTCAGGACGTGGCCAAGCTGTTGCTGGTGGTGATGAAGCGCCAGGGTGGGCAGGCGCAGTTCAGTCCGTTGACGGCCCCGGTCGGGGCCCGGGAAACCCCGGTGACCCGGGTGCAGAACCATGTGCTCGAACACCTCGACGAGACCTTTGGCATCGAGCGCATGGCAGGCCTGGCGAATATGAGCGCGCGCCATTTCTCCAGGGTGTTTGCTCGCGAAGTGAACATGACGCCCATGGCGTTTCTACAAAGTGCGCGCATCGACCGCGCCAGGAGCCTGCTGGAGACCAGCGACCTGCCGCTCAAGACCGTGGCTTACAAAAGCGGTTTCGGCAGCGTGCGGCACATGCGCTTTCTGTTCAGTGAAAAACTCGGCCTGACGCCCACCCAGTATCGGCAACAGTTCAGCTAGTGTCCGTCTGGCGCATTGCGATGGCCGTGCCGCTCCCTCCAGGGCGGTTGTTCCGTCATCCGGGCCTGCCCAAGATACCCAGGAATTTCTGGAAGTGGAGAGGGGAGCCAGGGCCGACTCATGCAACACCTTGGGCGAGGCCGGGTTTTCAGTACGTGGATGATTATGAGCAGCGTCAAAGATTTCAACGGCAATGGGGTGCTGCGGTTCGGCCCCTATGTGTTCCACCTGCGGCAACGGCTGGTCCTCGACGGTGACCGCCCTTTGCGCATGGGTGGGCGAGCCCTGGACATCTTGCGGGTACTGGTCGAGCACGCCGGCGAGGTGGTCGGCAAGGACGAATTGATCGCCTGTGTCTGGCCGAACTCCGTGGTCGAGGACATCAACGTGCGCGTGCACATCGCCGCTCTGCGCCGGGCCCTCGGCGACGGCCAGGACGGGCAGCGCTACATCGTCAACATTCCGTTGCGCGGTTATTGCTTCGTCGCCCCGGTCCTGCGCGTGTCGTTCGAGAGCCTGCACAAGCCCCAGCACAACCTGCCGGCAAGGTTGACACCGGTCATCGGTCGAGACCCGGTGGTCGACAGTCTGGTCCGGCAGTTACCGGTGCGTCGGTTCATGACCCTGGTCGGTCCGCCGGGAATTGGCAAGACCACGGTGGCGCTGCGCGTGGCCGAGTTACTGTTGCAGCACTATGGCGATGGGGTGTGGTTCATCGATCTGTCGGCAATCGACGACCCGACGCAGATGATCGGGCATTTGACGCGCACCCTTGAACTGGACGCCGGCCTGGAAGCGCTGGTGGCCTGGCACGCCTTGCTGGTGCTGGACAATTGCGAGCACCTGCTCGAACCCTGCCGGACAGTGCTGGAGCCGTTGCTGGCCTCGGCGCCGTGGTTGTCGATCCTGGCCACCAGCCGTGAGCCGCTGCGGCTTCCGGGGGAAACCGTGCATGGCCTGGCGGCCCTGTCG
Source organism: Pseudomonas chlororaphis (assembly GCF_001921865.1). Taxonomy (GTDB): domain Bacteria; phylum Pseudomonadota; class Gammaproteobacteria; order Pseudomonadales; family Pseudomonadaceae; genus Aquipseudomonas; species Aquipseudomonas chlororaphis_D. The sequence continues at coordinate 206,041 of NZ_MSCT01000014.1, read as the reverse complement.
GTGCCGCCGGTTTCGGCCTTGCACAGCGTGGCCGAGGTCATGGGCCATTCGGCGGTGCAACTGCTCGTCAGCCGCGCCCAGGCCCGCCAGCAAGGGTTTGCCTTGCGTGAACAAGACTTGGAGGTGGTGCGCGAAATCTGCCATCGGCTCGATGGCCTGCCATTGGCCATCGAACTGGCGGCGGCGCAGATCGACGCACTGGCGCTGGTGGGGCTGCAAGCGCAACTGGACAATTGCTTTCAACTGCTGACCCGCGGCCGGCGCACCGCCGTGGCGCGACATCAGACGCTCAAGTCCGCCCTGGACTGGAGCTACCTGCGGTTGAGTGCGCAGGAGCAAACCGTGTTTCAACGGCTGGCGGTGTTTGAAATGGCCTTCACCCTGGACGTTGCCACTGACGTCATCAGCTGTGAGCTGTTGCGGCCCGAGTGTGTGGCGATGGCGTTGGAGCGGCTTGCGGCACAATCGCTGCTGTCGGTCGAGCAGGGCCATGGCGCGACAGGTTACCGGTTTCTCAACATCCCCCGCGCCTATGCGCTGGAGAGGCTGGAGCACAGCGGACAGCGGCAGTTGTTCGAAAGGCGTCATGCCCACCGCAGCGGCGAGGCCTGGGATTCAGCCAGGAGCCTGCCGCCGCAGCTCGTCGAGCAATTGACGGACGCGGATCAGCTCGGACATGGCCAGGCCTTCGGTGAACCGCGTGCAGATGGGTTCGAGTAGCCCGAGGGCGCGCCGGTAGCGCCCCTGACGCTGCCAAAGCCGCGCCAGTGACGCAGCGCTGCGCAGCTCCCAGGCCAATGCGCCCTGAGCCTTCGCCACCGCCAGGGCCTGGTGCAGCAGCGCCTCGGCTACCTCCGGAGCGGTATCGCTGGGCAGGGTCTCGGCCCTGGCGCGGAGCAGTTCCGCCGTGCTCCAGCTCGCCGCGTCGGTTTCGGCCCGTTGCAGCAAGGCCTTGTCAATAAAGCGGCTGTCGAGCGTGACCATGATTTCCCCGAGCAACCCGCTGGCCGGTTGCGTTGGGGCGAGCGCCGGAGCGCCTTCGATGACTTGCGCATAGTGCCGGCCCCAGGTGTAGAACAGCAGCACCGAATGCTTCTGCGCCTGCTCCAGCAGCAGGCGCAAGAGTTCGCGGGCCGTCGGGGTGTCGCCGTTGTAGTGGGCGATCAGGCAGCCGGACAATGCCAGGGTGTAGCAGATGGATGCGCCGTGATTGATCTGCAACGCTATGTCCAGGGCGTGGCGGGCGGTGCGCCAGGCCTTTTCCGGATAGCCTTGCAGCCAGAGGATCCGCGCCAGGATCGTCAGGGCAGCCACGCTCTGGTCGTACTGCACGCCCAGGCCACGGGTAAAGCGGCTGAGATACCCGCTCTGGGCCATGAGCTGGATGACCTGCTCGGCTTTGTCCCGGGCTTGCGCCTGGTCTCCGGCAAAGTGCAGGGCCAGCGCCTGCAAGCGCTGGACGCTGAGGGCACGCTCGACGCGGCCGGCGTCGCGCGACGCCAGGTGCTCGAACTGGCGGCTTTGCTCCAAGGCCTGCTGGTAGTGACCGCCATTGAGGTTGACCACCATGTGCCCGGACACCGCCTTGAGCTGGGAGGGCAGATCGGCACAGCTTTCGGCCAGGGCCCTGGCCGTCGTGAAGGCATCGATCGCTTCGGCGCTATTGTCCTGGGTGTGATAGCAGGCGCTGCCCAGGGCGAGCTTGAGGGCCAGGGTCAAGCGCGGGCAAGGTTCGCCCGTGGCATGCGGCAGGGCCGCCAGGGCCTTGCGCACATACAGGTCGTGCTCCTTGAGCAGCGACAGCTCCTGCCACAGTGGCGCGCAGGCCGCAGCCAGACGGATTGCCAGCATTCGCGGGCCCTGGGTATTCAAGCCCCAGTCGAGCGCCGCCCGGATGTCTTCCAGGCTGCGGGCGTAGCGCTCGATCAAAAGCTGCGAGGAGGTGTGCTCCCAGTCGTCCCGGGCCTGGCGCATCAAGGCCAGGCAACGTTCGGCATGGCGCTTGCGCGTCGCCGCCAGCTCAGCGGCCTGCTCGAGTTTTGCCAGGACATAGCGGCGGGTGGTGTCCAGCAGGCGATAGAACACTTCCTCGTCGCCGACCTCCACGCTCAGCAAGGACTTGGCCACCAGTTGGGTGATCGAGGTGAAAACCCCATTGGGCTTGATGTTCCCGTCGACGATCACCGCCGCTGCCGATTGCAGGGTGAAGCTGCCCCTGAAAATGCCCAGCCGGCGCAGACAAGCCTGTTCGTGGGCATCGAGCAGCTCGAAACTCCAGTCCAGGGTGGCATGCAAGGTCTGATGACGCCCCTGGGGTATCTGGCCGCCGTGGGGCAGCAGGCGAAAATTGCCTTGCAGTTGCTCCAGCAATCCGCCGAGCCCCAAAGCACCAACTTGGGCGGCCGCCAGCTCGATGGCCAGGGGAATGCCGTCCAGGCGCCGGCAGATTTCGCTCGCCAGGGGCAGTTCGTCTTCGCCCAGTTCAAAGCTGTCGTGACTGGCCATCGCCCGTTCGACGAACAATTGCAGGGCCGAGAAGGTCAGGGCCTGGGTGCGATCCAGCACCGCGATGGGCGCAGGGCAGTCCAGCGACCCCAGGCGTTGCACGAATTCGCCTTCGGCCCGCAGGCTCTCGCGGCTGGTGGCCAGAACATGCACCTGTGGCGCGGCGCGCAGGATGCTCTCGCAGAGTGGTGCGATGGCGTCGAGCAAGTGCTCGCAGTTGTCGATCACCAGCAGCATCTGCCGCTCGCGCAGGAAACTTGCCAGGCTGCCCAGCGGTTCGCCCTCGTGCAGTGCCAGGTCGAGGAGTGTCGCCAGCTGGCTGCCGATCATCTGCGGGTCATGGATCGGCGTCAGGTCCAGCAGCCGGATACCGTCCCGGTAGTTGCCAATCAGTTGTTCGGCAACCCGCAGGGCCACGCTGGTCTTGCCGATACCGCCGGGGCCGACCAGGGTGATGAACCGCTGGCGCGCCAGTTGCTTCGTGAGGCGCTCCACCAGCGCCTGGCGGCCGATCAAGCGAGCGCGCCGCACCGGCAGGTTGTGGCTGCTCGATCCGACAGAAGCGTTTTCGGGCTGTTGTCCGATAGGCTCCAGGGCGAACGGCGCGACAAAGCTGTAGCCACGCTGGGCCACGGTGACGATGTAGCGCTGGCCCGCCTGGCCGTCGCCCAGGGCTTTGCGCAATGCCGCCATGTGCACGCGCAGATTGGTGTCTTCGACGACGCTCTTGGGCCAGACCCGCGCGATCAACTGCCGCTTGCTGACCACCTGCCCGGCCTGCTCCAGCAGGGCCAGTAAAATATCCATGGAGCGCCGACCCAGGCGCAAGGGGCGCTCGGCTTCCAGGATCAGGCGTTGCCCGGGGTAGATCCGGTAGGGGCCGAAACGCACGGCCTGTTCGGGGCGAAGGGTCAACGGCTTACTCCTGCTGCTGGTCTTTGGCGTCTTCCCCGCCGCACCTGCGCGGGGAGAGAGGACGAAGGGCGCAGCTTTCTATCGCGGGCTTTTCGAGCATGTTCCCCAGGTTTTTCGAGCAACGCAACGCGCTGCCCGGACAGGCTCGCGCCCTGGGCGCTACCCGCTGCAACCTCCTTGCCCTCGCCGGATGCCGCGGGTATGGGGCGCGGCATCGCTGAGCGGGGCGGCGGGGCGGTGCTTGCGTCATTGAAAATTAACAACGTTTAACTCGTCTCGCGTTCGACATTGGCCTAAGACTCCAACCCTTCAAGCGCGTCAATCGAAGCACGGTGGCAGCTGCTCCAGGCTACGAAGCGGGGGATCAGGAAATGAGCAATGTGATGGTCTATCACCGTGGCTATGGTCATACCCGAGCCATGGCCGAAGCCGTGGCCCGGGGCGTTCGATGGGCCATTGAACCGGCTCGGCAGTTTCCTGGGGGCCCCGTCGAATGTCGAGCAGTCCCCCGGGCACGCGCGCCTGGCCGAGCGCATGGGCTAGCCGGCGTTTCCCGGTACCTGCGTGCTCGCGTGGCGAGGGCCTGGGTGGGCGCGCATCACCTGGCCGCGCCAGGTAAACGGATTGATGCCTTCGCTGTGGGTGAAGATATGGCAGAAGTGCGCCTGATCGCAGAACCCGCATTCCAGGCTGATCTGCGTCAGGGTCAGGTCGGTGTTGCGGATCAGGTGCTTGGCCCGGGCGATGCGCTGGCGACGGATCCATTCCTGGGGCGACAGGCCGGTGCTGCATTTGAAGGCCCGGGAGAAATGGCTGCGGGAGAGGGCGCAGGCCCTGGCAAGTTCGGTGACCTCAAGGGTGTCGCTCAGGCCGTCGAGGATCATTTGCTTGACCAGGCTTTCGCGCCAGGGAGAGAGGCCGCCGTTGGTGGTTTTTTGCGTTTGTGGGACTGACGCCCTGATGGCGTCGTGCTGAGCGTGGGCCATGACAAAATTCCGTGTCGGAGGGAAATGCGCCGGCCCACCGAAGGGTGGGCTGGCCGCTTCCCGCTTTGAGAAAACAGGTCTGCGCAGAGGGCTTCATTCTTGGTGGCGGGGCGGGGGCGCGCGAGTTAAACGTTGTTAATTCCGTTCGGAGGCCATGCCGGGCAAGGCATGCCGCCGTGGGTTTGCGGGGGGCGGGAGAGGGATATGCGGTGCTCTTGCGCGCCTCACCAAAAGCGCCGGCCCCTGGGGCTGGGCGACCGTCCAGCCGGACCCTCTGGCAAAGAGAGCACATCCATTCAATTTTTCCTTGCCCCGGCCACGCATTATTCGGTCACGGCGCAGCAACGTCGGTGACTTTTCAATGATGTGGGGGCGCCAATGAACGCTTCACCATGGGATGAACGGGCTCGGGATTTCGGGCTGCTGTTTCTGCGGGTCAGTGCCGGGCTGTTTCTGTTGTGGGTGCATGGCCTGCCGAAGCTGCTTGACTACAGTACGGAGTTGCAACGCATCGAGGACCCGTTCCACCTGGGGGCTGGCCTGACCCTGATGCTGGCGATTTTCGCCGAGGTGCTGTGCCCATTGCTGATCGTCGTCGGGGTGGCGGTGCGCCTGGCCTGCCTGCCGATCCTGGCGGTGCTGCTGGTGGCATTGCTGGTGGTGCATCCGCAGTGGAGCCTGGCCGAAGGACAGTTCGCCTGGCTGCTGTTGATCCTGTTCAGCAGCATCCTGATCGCCGGCCCGGGACGGCTGGCCCTTAATGATCGTTTTGCCGGAGCTTTACGTTATGCCTGATGCCAAGCGCCTTGAAGCCACCACGCAGGCGGGTTCCGACGAGGTCGTGACCTTGATCGTCAAGCACCGGGTCAAGGCCGGTTTCGAGGTGTCCTATGAGGCTTGGTTGCGCAATGTCGTGGCGGTCGCCGGACAGCACGAAGGGCATCTGGGCGTGGACGTGATTCGCGGCAAGAGTGGCGGTCTGGACCTCTTCACTTGCGTGCTGCGTTTCTGCTCCACCGAGGCCATGCAGCGCTGGCTCGAATCGCCGCAGCGGCAGGCGCTGGTCGACGAAGCCGCGCCCATGCTGGCGGACGGCGACCAGACCGAAGTCCTGCCGCTCCATGAGTTCTGGTTTTCTGCGCAGACCGACGACTCGGCACCGCCGCGTTGGAAGCAGGCGGTGTTGACCCTGCTGGTGATCTTGCCGCACACCTTGCTGGTGCCGCTGATCTGGGGGCCTGTGCTGGAGCTCCATGCCTGGCTTGGCAACTACGTGGTCGCCACCTTCCTGATCACCCTGACCATCGTGGTCTCGGTGGTGTACCTGTTCATGCCCATGGCGACCCGGCTGTTCGCGCCCTGGCTGCAAGCTTCCGTTACCCCACAACGCCTGGAGCCCGGTCATGGCCAATAACGACAAACCGATCGATCCGCTGCGCCGCCGTCTGCTGGCAGCCGGGTCCTTGCTCAGCGCGGCGGCTTTCTGGCCGCACCTGTCCCATGCCTCTTCCCATTCAGAAGGACATCCGATGAACGCCGATCTGATTCTATTCAATGGTCAATTCCACACCGTCGACCGTGAGAAACCCCGCGCCAGCGCGGTCGCCATCAGCCAGGGGCGCTTCGTCGCGGTAGGCACAGACGCCGAGGCCATGGCCTTGCGCGGCAGCGCTACCCAGGTCATCGACCTCAAGGGCCGCACGGTGATTCCCGGTCTCAACGACTCGCACCTGCACCTGATCCGCGGTGGCCTGAACTACAACCTGGAACTGCGCTGGGAAGGCGTGCCTTCGCTGGCTGACGCGCTACGCATGCTCAAGGACCAGGCCGACCGCACGCCGACCCCGCAATGGGTGCGCGTGGTCGGTGGCTGGAACGAATTCCAGTTCGCCGAAAAGCGCATGCCGACCCTGGAAGAGCTCAACCGGGCCGCGCCGGACACGCCGGTGTTCGTCTTGCACCTGTACGACCGCGCCTTGCTCAACCGTGCGGCGTTGCGCGTTGCCGGCTACACCCGCAACACGCCGAACCCGCCGGGCGGCGAGATCGTGCGCGACAGCAACGGCGAGCCCACTGGCATGCTGGTGGCCCGGCCCAACGCGATGATCCTTTACTCGACCCTGGCCAAGGGGCCGAAGCTGCCGCTGGAATACCAGGTCAACTCGACCCGCCAGTTCATGCGCGAGCTCAATCGTCTGGGCCTGACCAGCGCCATCGACGCCGGCGGCGGTTTCCAGAACTACCCGGACGACTACGCGGTGATCGAGCAACTGGCCAGGGAGCAGCAGTTGACGGTGCGCATCGCCTACAACCTGTTCACCCAGAAGCCCAAGGAAGAACTCACCGACTTCAAGAACTGGACCGGCAGCGTCAAGCTGCGCCAGGGTGACGACTTCCTGCGGCACAACGGCGCCGGGGAAATGCTGGTGTTCTCCGCCGCCGACTTCGAGGACTTCCTCGAGCCGCGTCCGGACTTGCCGCAAACCATGGAGCAGGAACTGGAGCCGGTGGTGCGCCACCTGGTGGAGCAGCGCTGGCCGTTCCGCCTGCACGCCACCTACGACGAATCGATCTCGCGCATGCTCGATGTATTCGAGAAGGTCAACCGCGATATTCCGTTCAATGGCCTGCCATGGTTTTTCGACCACGCCGAAACCATCACACCGAAAAACATCGAGCGGGTGCGGGCGCTGGGCGGCGGCATCGCGATCCAGGACCGCATGGCGTTCCAGGGTGAATACTTCGTCGACCGCTACGGCGCCAAGGCTGCCGAACAGACCCCGCCGATCCAGCGCATGCTCGCCGAGGGCGTGCCGGTGGGCGCCGGCACCGACGCCACCCGGGTCTCCAGCTACAACCCCTGGACCTCCTTGTACTGGATGGTCAGTGGCAAGACCGTGGGCGGCATGGCGCTGCACGCTGAAGGCCTGCCACGGCTGACCGCGCTGGAGCTGTTCACCCACGGCAGCGCCTGGTTCTCCTCGGAGCAGGGCAAGAAAGGCCAGATCAAGGTCGGCCAGCTGGCGGACCTGGCGGCGCTGTCCGCGGACTTTTTCAGTGTCGAGGAAGAGGCCATCAAGTGGATCGAATCGGTGCTGACCGTGGTCGACGGCAAGGTGGTGTATGCCGCCGGCGACTTCGAGAAACTCGGACCGGCCGGTATACCGGTGCTGCCGGACTGGTCGCCGGTGGCCAAGGTGCCGGGGCACTGGCGCCCGACCTCGCCGCTGATGGCCCAGGTGCACCAGTGCAGTGGCCCGTGCGCGGTACACGCCCACAGCCACGAGCGGGCGCGCCTGTCGAATGTGCCGGTCAGTGACTTCCAGGGGTTCTGGGGTGCCTTCGGCTGCTCGTGCTTTGCCTTCTGACGTTCAACCACAGCGCCGGCTACGGCGGCCGGCGTTTCTCGCGACATCCATCCGCCAAGGAGTTTCACATGAGTAACGTACCTTACAAACGCCTGGACATTAATGACGCCGCTGTCCTGCTGGTCGACCACCAGACCGGCCTGATCTCGCTGGTACAGGACTTCTCGCCGAACGAGTTCAAGAACAACGTGCTGGCCCTGGCCGATTGCGCCAAGTTCTTCAAGTTGCCGACCATCCTCACCACCAGCTTCGAGTCCGGCCCGAACGGCCCGCTGGTGCCCGAGCTGAAAGAGATGTTCCCGGACGCGCCCTACATCCCTCGTCCAGGCCAGATCAATGCCTGGGACAACGAAGACTTCGTCAAGGCGATCAAGGCCACCGGCCGCAAGCAACTGATCATCGCCGGTGTCGTGACCGACGTCTGCGTGGCGTTCCCGACCCTGTGCGCGCTGGAGGAAGGTTTTGATGTGTTCGTCGTGACGGATGCTTCCGGTACCTTCAACGAAGTGGTGCAGCAGGCCGCTTGGGCACGCATGGCCGCCGCCGGCGCGCAACTGGTCAACTGGTTCTCCGTGGCGTGCGAGTTGCAGCGTGACTGGCGCAACGACATGGAAGGCCTGGCCAACCTGCTGTCGCAACGTATCCCGAACTACCGCAACCTGATGAACAGCTACTCGGCGTTCAACACCAAGTAAGCCTGCGCTACTGCCGATACAAAAAATGCCCGCTCAAGGGCGTAATGCCAGTCAGTCAAGTGAAGAGCAACCCTGTAGGAGCGAGTGTGCTCGCGATGGGCTCAAGAACACCGCGTTTACCCAAGCAAGGGCGCGGTATCGTTCGCCGCTATCGCGAGCACGCTCGCTCCTGCAATGTCCTTGACCGATCGGCATTACGTGCAACGGCGGGCATTTTTTTTGCCGTGAACCCTGATCGATGAGGTGCCAGATGGCCCAAAAACCGCTATAAGCGTTCGACTGTCCACCAGGAAGTGACAATGAACCCGTTCGAGGATATGCGTATTTTTTGCCAGGTCATGGACTCCGGCAGCTTCACCGCGGCCGCGGATCAGCTGGGCTTGTCCAAGCAGTTCGTCAGCCGGCGCGTGATGCAACTGGAAGAGCGCCTGGGCGTGCGCCTGCTCAATCGCTCGACCCGAAGCCTGGATGTGACGCCCCTGGGGCAGAGTTACTACGAGTCGGCCTTGCGCCTGCTCAACGAAGTCGAGCAGGTGGAGCAGGGCATCGCCGGCCAGACCGTCGAACCCCGGGGCACCATTCGCCTGAGCGCGCCGCTGTCGTTCGCCATGGCCCATCTGGGGGAGCTGTTGCCAGCGTTCCTGCGGCGCTATAGCGGGGTCACGGTCGAGGTCGATCTCAGCGATCGCCCGGTGGACCTGATCGGCGAGGGCTACGACCTGGCCTTGCGCATCGGCGTGCTGGAAGACTCGACGCTGATCGCCCGCCGTATCGCCTCGATCCAGCGGGTGTATTGCGCCAGCCCGGCTTATCTCGCCGAACGTGGCACTCCGCTCAGGCCCGAGGAACTGTCGGGCCACGACTGCCTGCCTTACGGCCACGGCCGCCAGGTGCAGTGGCGTTTTGCAGGGCCGGGCCACAAGCCCTTGCTGGTCAACGTCACCGGCAGGATGCGGGTCAACAACGGAGAATTGCTCAAGGACGCGGCCATCGCCGGCATGGGCATTACTTACCTGCCGGCCTTCATCGTCAGGGCGGCGCTGAAGGACGGGCGCCTGGTGTCGCTGCTGGACGACTTCGAGCCCGAGCCCCTGGCCTTGTCGGCGGTCTATCCGCAGCACCGCCAGGGTTCGCGGCCGGTGCAGGTCTTCATCGAGTTCCTGCGCGAACAGCTCAATCGCGGTGCCATTCCTGCTTCAGGCATCAGTGAGTTTTAGGTTCAGTGGGCCGAACGCCGGAGGCGAGTCTCGTTTCCCGCTCCAAACATAGCGCTGTAGCGTTCAATCGAATTCCACGGCGATCGCAAAAAGGACCTTCGGGTCCTTTTTGCGTTTCTGCGGATTCAACCGAGATCCGGCGCCTGCCGCTTTTGTTCAGCACAGCACCAGCGAAGTGCGCCCGCGGAACCCGAGGTTGCTATTGAACCGCGTCGCAGCGCCTGGCGCCGGGGCCAGCGTCGGGTAATGCCGCAGGACGGCACCCAGGGTTTCAGCGGCAATGACTCGGACCGCCGGCGCACCCAGGCAGTAGTGGGCGCCCTGGCCGAAGGCCAGATGCTGGCTGTCGCTGCGCTTGAGGCGAAAGCTGTCCGGCTGGTGATAATGCCCGGCGTCGCGATGGGCGGAAGCCACATAGGACAGGACGACCTGACCCGTTTCCATTCGGCAGTCCTTCCAGGTGAACGCCTCGCGGACCAACCGGCCGACAAACTGCACCGGCGTGTCGTAGCGCAGCGTTTCCTCGACCAGGGCGTCGAGCAACTCCGGTTCCTGTTGGACCAGCGCCAACTGATCCGGATGCGCCTGGAGCGCGGCAATGGCATTGCCCACCAGATAGGCGGTGGGCTCCAGGGCGGCGAACAGCAGCATCACCACTTGGGCGACCGCCTCGGAGCGACCCGGTCGGTAACCCTTGACCTCCATGCCCATGAGCTCATGCAGCAACGAGCCTTCGTGGTTATCCGAGCGGGCGATTTCATCCAGGTACCCCAGCAGCGCCAGGGCGCTGTCGCGGATAGGGCGGATGTCTTGCGGCGCGAGGTTGGTCGAGCCGTAGAGCCTGGAGATGTCTTGCGACCAGGATTTCAACCGCGGCGCATCGGCGGCGGGAACGCCCAGCAACTCGGCGAGCGCCAGCCCCGGCAGGGGCGTCGCCAGATCCTGCATGACATCGAATCGGCCAGGCTCCGCGCGTTGGCGCATCAGCGTGTCGATGAGGCGTCGTACCCGGGGGAGCAGGTTTTCCGGTCGGAGCTGAACCGCCGCCTTGAGGGCATGCTGGCGCATGCACAAGTGACGATGGTCTTCGTTGAACGCGATCCAGCCGTCGAACGCGCGGAACATGTCCTCGAACTCTGCCCGCTGTTCCGCGCGTAACCCCGCGACCGGCAGCCGGGCGCGCGAGGTCGACAGGCGAGGGTCGCACAGCAGTTGGCGCGCATCGTCATGGCAAAAGACCAGCCACGCGCCGCCGAACAGATGCGCGGCTCGATAACGAGGACTGCACCGACGCATATAGGCATAGAACGGATAAGGGTCGGCGATAAAGCGCTCATCGTTGTGCTCGAACACGCGGGGGTCGAACTCATCGCCTGGCATGGGCGTTGGGGCGTTCTGCCGGGGTCGTGATATGGAGCGGGTTGCCGTCCGGGTCCTCGACCACGGACATGACCTTGCCCCACGGCTGCGGTTGCACTTCCTTGATGATCTTGACCCCGGCCTGGCGCAGCTTTTCGATGGCCGCCTCGGTGTCTTCCACGTACAGGCACAACTCGCCGCGCGGCCCCGAAGGCGGGGGAAGCATGCGTTGCTGGAAGTAGCTCGCGGCGACGTAGGTCCACAGCCCCAATCGCTTGCCGGCCAGTTCCAGCGTCACGTATTCGGGGTCTGCGCCGGCTTCCTCCGGAAAGCGGAAGGTTTCCTGAAACTCGAGCAGCTCGGTGTAGAACTTCAAGGAACGCTTGAGATCGGCAACATAGAAAATAGGAAACATATCGAAGTACATGGCTCCCTCCATCGCGCGGAACGCTGTGTCGTCACTGACCGTCCAGATAACAGGTTTAGGATTTGGCGAAGCGCTTGTCAAAGCGGGTGGAGGCCTTGGCGTGCAAAAACAGACTGAAGGTCTGCTGCCGGTAATACCCGGGGATTGAATAGGTGGCTTTGGGCAAGTCATAGGTCAAGTACAAGAATTGAAAGCATCGCTTTGCCACTGATCGAGAGTCAGGTCGGCACGATTTTCTAAGCCCGTTAGTTGTACTCCAGTATGTAGGTCAGGGTGGCATCTGCTCTGCCTACGCTGATTTCCCCGCCCGTAGCGATGTAACGTGCCTTGCCGGAAAAACGATACATTTCGTTCCCGGGCCCGCTCGCTTGCCAGTCCAGGGCAACGGCTTTGGCTTTGGAGAAGGGCAACGGCGCGCCGCTGTCGGTGGTGAGTGAAATACCCACGCCCTTGGCCACGCCTTGCTGTCCGGCGCCATTCAGATTCAGTAGACCGTCGCGAACGGAGTTGCCCTCGAAATAGACCTTTACCGGTGGCTTGGTCGTCGGGTTCAGCCCTTCACAGACGACGTCCAGGGCGAAGGGGTGATCCACGACCGATCCTCGACTGATCTGGGCAACGGCGGGGCGCCCCATAGTGACGACGGTATCGGTTTTTGGAGTGAAACAACTGGTGAAGAACGCGTTGTGCTCCAGCTTTGTCTTCAGGTTCGTTCCTTGAATGTTGAAGGTTGCGCGTGTTGGCGTGGTGTAGGTGGTGTCGATAAAGAAGCTGGTTTGATAGTTGAAGGGCGGCATGTCCCCTTTTCCAACTCCCATTGCTGTTCGCACGAACTCAACGGAGAGAATGTTTGGGAAATACATAATCACTCCGTCATGTCCTGTGCTCGAGGAAAAGGGTGGAAAAGATGGGGTTGACCAGTTTGAGTTTGCGCGGTGCCCAATCCGTATACCCACACCGGGAATGCCAGACTCGTACAATCCTCGATTATCAATTGGTATGAGATTAGTGCTGGGGGTTGTCATTCCACGTTGGCCACGTTTTCCATCGTAGGCGCACCAAGACCATCCGCCCCAGTTGCCCGAGGCTCCAGCCACAATTGAATAAGAGGCCATCACTCCCCCAATAGGGACGCTTTTCAAGCTCGTTACAGCAGGCAACGGCGAAATGCTGGATAAACTTGGCGGATTCCTTTCTGGTTTCTCGCAGTAGGCCATGGCCGATGTCGCTCCGGCGCAACCGACCGCGATGATGAGCGCGCGAGTCAGTTTTCTAAGGACGTGGTGTTGGATCGGACTTGGGAGCTTCATAGGCAGTAATCGATAGGTAATTAATGTCCAAGGATTGTATGGGTTTTTATGTGATTTGTGGGGGCGATACTGGATTTTAAGAAACGTCTTAGTCTTTGGTTTGTAAGTGTGACTATGTAGGTGTTTAGTGTTTTAAGTTGCTATTTTGTGTAAGGGTTGGTTGGTTTTTTACTTTTTATATGGGTTTTTAATGTGTGTTTTTCTATTGTTGTTGATTGAAGTTAAGTTTTTTAGCGGGTGTATGGGGTTGGGTTTTTGAGGTGGGGAAAAATTTAATATCAATGTGCAAGTAGTTTTATATGCCGGGCGAGTAAGGTGGTTTTGCATTAAGTCCAGTCTTGAGGGGCAGTACCCGCCTCCCTCGACGGAGTAGATCGGAAAATGAGCCTGCCCGAGGTTGGTAAGGTTGTTTCTAGCATGCCAGCAGGATTTTGAATGCGCAGGGCGCGTTGATACGGTTGTTTCCCGAGCTCGAGTGGCACTCCAGGGCGCTGTACGCGATCTACTCCAGCCGCCACCAGCTGCCGCTGAAAACCCGTCGCTTCATCGATTTTCTCGTCGCCTATCCCCACAGCCCCCAGGACCTCTAGCCAATATGTGGCTTACTCGCTAACAGGGATTGCCGCGTTGCGGTGAGTTTCAACACGATCAAAAAAACGACCCTCGGGGCCTTTTCCCTGTCGCCGGATTTTATGCGTTGGCGAACGGCGCCCTTACGCGGTGACGTCCTATATCGCGATCAATCTAGGAATGTCCTTATTTATCTGTGGTTTACCCCTTTGATATGGTTTTTGCCGATTTCAAGGAGGTGATCCCGGTGCTCTATTTTTCTTCGGTCCTGCGTAAAGGTCTTTTTTTCGGCTTGTCCGTTCTTGTGCCTCTGGCGGCCTCTGCTGAGGAATGCCATATCGAGGTTAACGACGTGAAAGTCCCCAACCCTTATGTCATGTCCGTGGGGCCATTCAACTCGGTGGCTTTCGACCCTCAGGTCGCCAACGGTACCGTGGTGTTCTCGCAGCAGGTCCCAACGATTGGTAGCAGTGGGAATATCCTGTGTCCGGGCTCTGGCGGGGTACGTAATGTCTACAGCGGGCAGATAGGCCCTACGGGGGCCTACAGTACCTGGCCTACGCAAGTCCAAGGCATAGGGGTGAGATTACGTCACAGTAACCACAGTACGTGGTGGCCCTTTGAGTTCTCTAACGCTCAGAACTCAATGTTTTTCGGAAAAAGCGACCTCGTTGTCGAGCTGGTCAAGACCGGCCCTATCACTGCGGGAGGTAGCCTGACCGGCGAGCTGGGCGGCAGTTGGGTTCGCGACAAGACTTTCCAATTTCTGTCATACAGGATTTCCGGTTCGCTCCAGATCAAACCGACCGTGCCGAGTTGTCACTACACAGGACCGAGCACCATTCCCGTGCCACTGGGCTCGATGAGTATGAACAGTACCAGTGCAGTAGGTCCCGCCAAGTCGTTCACCATCAACCTGGCGTGTTCCGGCGGTACCCAGAATGCCACCACTCGGGTCTACATGACGCTGACCGACGTCGCCAATCCGGGCAATCGCACCGACCTGTTGACCCTGGCCCCGGACTCGACCGCCAAGGGCGTCGGCATACGCCTGATGAATGACAACACCGCCGTCCGTTTCGGCCCCGAGACCGACGCCAGCGCGGCCTGGTTCGTCAAGCAGAGTGGCAACGGCACTATCTCCATTCCGCTCTCCGCCCACTACATCAAGACCGGAACGCTCAAGGCCGGTAGCGTGAAGGCCATGGCGACCTTCACTATTTCCTATCGATGACAGGGCTCGACATCCCGATCAGGGCGTGTCGAAGAACGCCGACGCGAAGCGTGTTCGGCAAGCGCCTCTACTGAAAAGCCCGGCATTGCCGGGCTTTTTTTATGGCTGCACCGGCCGTTACGGTTTCGGCGGCTTGGTGAAGGTGCCCCGGCAGTAGGCCGCCGTGCCGTAGTTCTGGGTTTTCTTGACGATGTCGCTCAGGTCCGCCGCGCTGTTGAAGTCGTAGGAATAGATGCCGAGCTCGGGGTCGAAGAAAAACAGGTTCTGGGCGTTTTTATAGAGGCCCATCGCATGCCCGCCGACCCCGGGACGGCCGTCGGCGGAGACGAAGTAGAAGCTTCCCGCCGTCATGGCTTTCAGCGCATCGACGCTGGGCGGCAGCCCTTCAAAGGGGTGGAAGCTCGACGTCGGCAACAGCATGGGCGGGAGCAGCAGGGCAAAGGTCTCGCCTTTTTCCACCTGATCCTGCAGGGCGTCGCATTGCTCCGGCGTCAGCTTCAGCGACTGGGCCAGGCCCGCGTTGTCGATGGCCGCCAGCCATTTCATGACGGCCGCTTCGCAGACGCCGTGGGGGTGCTTCTGGGTCCGGTTGACCCATTTGACCAGTAGTTTTGCGCTCATGACCGCTCCTTGGTGGTGCTGCTGTCCGGTTCGCCGAAAATGGCCTGTTGAGGTATAGGTCGGCTTTTTATCCCTGGCCAGCGCCGCGAAACCTCGGCGCGATGAGCGGCCGATCCGTCGTCAGCGGAGGCCTTGGGCCAGGGCCAGGTCGGCCGGTTCCTGCCAGGCGCCGCCCAGCGCGGTGTACAGGTTGACCTCGGCGATCAGCTGCGCCAGCCGGTCGTTGATCAGGCCCTGCTGCGCGCTGAACAGCGAGCGCTGCGCGTCGAGGAACACCAGGTTGCTGTCGGCGCCGGTGCGGTAGCGGTGCTCGGCCATGCGGTAGTAGTCCTGGGTGGCGGCGACCAGGTCCCGCTGGGCGTCGAGCTGGTGGTTGTAGGTCTGGCGCGCGGCGAGGCCGTCGGCGACTTCCTGGAAGGCGGCCTGGATCGATTTTTCGTACTGCGCGACGCCGATGTCTTTCTGCAGCTTGGCGTAGTCGAGGCTGGCCCGCAGGCTGCCGGCATTGAAGATCGGCAGGTTGATCTGCGGCTTGAAGGTCCAGCCGCCCGAGCCGCCCTTGAACAGCCCGGCCAGTTCCAGGCTGGAGGTGCCGGCGTTGGCGGTCAGGCTGATGCTCGGGAAGAACGCCGCGCGGGCCGCGCCGATATTGGCGTTGGCGGCTTGCAACTGGTACTCGGCCTGGAGGATGTCCGGCCGGCGTTGCAAGAGGTCCGAGGGCAGCCCGGGCGGAACCCTGGCGACCAGGTCGCTGGCCAGCGGCCGGGCGGGCAGGGCATCGTCCACCGGCGCGCCCACCAGCAGGGTCAGGTTGTTGAGGTCGTGGGCGATCTGGCGCTGGTAGCGAGCCAGGTTGGCGCGGGCGGTTTCGACGCTGGTCTGCGCCTGGCTCACATCCAGCGCCGAGACCTTGCCGGCGTCGGCGCTGCGTTGGGTCAGGCGCAGGCTCTGCTCGTCGGCGACCAGGGTCTTGGCGGTCAGCGCCAGCAGTTCCTGGTCGGCGCGCCAGGTCAGGTAGGCGTTGGCGACGTTGGCCACCAGGCTCAGCTGGGCGCTGTGTCGGGCCTGCTCGGTGGCCAGGTAGCTGAGCAGGGTCTGCTGGGTGAGGCTGCGCACCCGGCCGAAAAAGTCCAGCTCGTAGGCGCTGACCCCCAGCGTCGCCGAGTAGGACGACTTGATCGCCGCCTGGCCGGTGCCGGTGACTTTCCCCGGCAGGCGTTGGCGCGAACCGGCGGCGTTGGCGGACACCGCCGGAAACAGGTCGGCGCGCTGGATGCGGTACTGGGCCTGGAAGGCTTCCACGTTCAGCGCCGCGACCCGCAGGTCGCGGTTGTTGACCAGGGCCCGGCGGATCAGCGTCTGCAACTCGGGGTCGTGGAACAGCGCCTGCCAGTCCGCGCCTGCTTCGACGGACGGGCTTGCGGCGGCATAGGCCGGGCCCTGGGGGTACTGCGGCGCGATCGGCGCCGCGGGCTGGCGGTAGTCCGGGATCAGCGAGCAGCCGCCCAGAACCAGCGCCACGGTGGCCACAGCCAATGGGAACTTACTCATCGAACAGCCTCGTGTAAAAACCACGGGGCCTGTCGACGGCGTCCCGGGCGGGTTGAAAGAAACGTGCGCGGCGCGGCTCAGGCCCCGACCATCCATTTGGCCAGGCCGTGCCGGCCGCTGACCCCGAGCTTGGCGGCGGCGCGCTTGAGGTAGGTTTCCACGGAGCTGTTCTTGACGCTGAGCCGCTCGGCCAGCTCCGGCACCGTGCCGCCGGTCAGCAGGCCCAGGCAGACCTCTTTCTCCCGGGCCGACAAGCTGATGTCGCCCTGGCTCAGGCGTTGGTTGAACTCCCGTTGCAGCGGCGATTGCTCGACCTGTGCCAAGGGGCTGTCGGGGGCGCGGCCGAGGGTTCGCCGGCCGCGCTGGCGGTTGATCTGCGCATGGCGTTCCACCAGCGGCAACAACGTGTGCGAAAGGCTCTTGAGGAACGACAGCTCGGCGAGGGAGAAGGGCCGTTGCGTGTGGGGGCGGTGGAAGGTGATGACGCAGCGCCGGTTGGATTTGCGCGACACCAGGTTGCACTGGTGGGAGAGGTGATGCGGGTGGGTGCCGGTGGCCTGGGCGTTCATCTGGATCAGCAGTGCGTCGTCCATTGCGATGACCTTTTCCAGCAGCGGATGATCGTCCTGGTACTGTGCCGGGGTGGGCGGCGGCTCTTCGTGCAGGCCGGCGCTGCCCAGCGGGTTGACCTCGAGGAGGCTGGCCTGGCGCTCGTCGAGGGTCCATTCGCCGAGTTCCACCTGATGCACCGCCACCAGCTTGTCCACCAGGTGCAGCATCTTCGCCGCGAAGACCCCGTGCCCGGTGCTGGAAATCAGCTCCCCCAGTTCGTTGTAGAAATGCGGACTGTCTATGTTGCGCATGCTGCTGGTCAGACTCATATCCCTATCATCCTTGATCTAGACAGAACGTCGAACGGTTGGCGTGGCGGCCTCCGGAGACCCTGGCGGCGGGTCGGCGCAGGCGGGTTTTTTTCATTTAATCGCGTGGGTTTGCCCAGCGTCTGTAGCTGAAAGCGGGGACACACGCTGCCATAAAAGCCGCGCTGGCGAATGGGCGGGAGCGGCGCAAAACCGCGGCCGCGCCAGTTCGGCGACAGGCTTGTCTGACAGTTAAATCATTGATGATGGTCAGATTTATCTGATTTGTCGGCGGCCCTGGCGAGGCGCTTTGCCGCACGCCGCTGGCGGATGTCCTACACGCTTTTAAGCCATTGAATCGGGAATTTTTAGCTAACACGCGCGCGCAGAAAACGGCTTAGCCCCTGGCCAGGTGAGTTGCGGGTTGTCCGGGTTTCAGGTGACAGACAGCGCGCTCGGGCGCTGGTTGAATCCGCGGATACCTCCCATCACCAGCGCTGCCGGGCCCTGCCTCGCGCAGGGACACTCCACATGAGAAGGATCTTATGACGCTCTATTCCGCAGCCGCCGTGGACGCGTTCCCCCTGACCGCCGCCCAGCGCGATATCTGGCTCGACCAACTGAGCCGCGGCGACTCGCCGCTGTACAACATCGGCGGTTATGTCGAACTCAGCGGCCCGTTCGACGCCGGGCTGCTGCAACAGGCGGTCGAATTGCTGGTGCGCAAGCACGATGCGTTGCGCACGGTGCTGCTGCCCGGCGCCGGCAGCGACGGCTTGCCCTTGCAGGCCTTCGCCCAGGCGATGCCGGCGGCGGTGCCGCTGCACGACTTGAGCACCCGGGCCGAACCCCTGGCCCAGGCCCAGGCCTTGATGCGGCAACGGATGGAGCAGCCGTACCGCTTCGACGGCGAGCCCTTGTTCCGGTTTTTCCTGGTGCGCCTGGACGAGCGCCATCACCTGCTGTGCATCCAGGTCCACCACCTGATTCTCGACGGCTGGGGCTTTGGCCAGCTGTTGCAATCGCTGGGCGGGATCTACACCGCGTTGCAGCGCGGGCGGCGTCCCGAATTGTCGGCGCCGTCCTATGTCGATTTCATCCACGACGACGAGCGCTACCACGGCTCGCCGCGCTACCTGCGCGACCGTGCGTACTGGCAGGACAAGTACCGCACGTTGCCCGAACCGCTGCTGACGCCGCGTTATCGCGAGCGCGCGGCGGCGGGCGGTGGCCAGGGCAACAGCCTGGTGCGGGCGTTTCCCGGGCACTTGCACGAGCGCATGAAACAGCTGGGGAAAACCACCCGGGCCTCGGCGTTCCATGTGCTGCTGGCCGCCCTGTATGTGTATTTCAGCCGCACTGAGCAGCGCGACGATTGGGTGGTCGGGCTGCCGCTGCTCAACCGCTCCAACGCCCGCTTCAAGAACACCCTGGGGCTGTTCGCCCAGGTCAGCGCGGTGCGTTTGCGCTTCAGCCAGCAGCTGTCGTTCGGCGAGTTGGTGCGGGCGATTCGCGACGGGCTCAAGCAGGATTTCCGCCATCAGCGGTTTCCCCTGAGCGAGATGAACCGTTCCCTGGGCCTGCTGCGCGAGGACCGCGGCCAGCTGTTCGACCTGTCGCTGTCCTACGAGCAGGACGAGCACGATTGCCGCTACGGCGAGGCGCTGGGGCACCCGGTCAAGGTCGCCAACGGCCACGAGCCGCTGCCCCTGGCCATCCACCTGCGCAGCAACAGCTACAACGACAAGGCGTGGATGCATTACATCTACAACGAGGCGTACTTCCAGGGCGAGGACATCGAGGCCCTGGCCGAGCGCCTGGTGCAGGTGCTGGAACAGGGGCTGGCCGCGCCCGAGCGGCCGATTGCCGGCTTGTCCCTGCTCGCGGCCCGCGACAGCGCGCTGTTGCAGCAATGGCATGCGAGCCGCCCGGCGCCGGTCTGCCCAGAGCCTGTGCATGCGCGCATCGAGGCCCGGGCGGTCACCGCGCCGAATGATCTGGCGGCGGTCTGCCAGGAGCGCTCGCTGACCTACGCGGCGCTGAACCGCCAGGCCAACCAGTTGGCCCATCGGCTGCGGGAACTGGGGGTGGCGCCCGACGACCGGGTCGCCGTCGTCGCCCGCCGGGGCCTGGAGACCCTGGTCGGGTTGCTGGCGGTGCTCAAGGCCGGGGCGGCCTATGTGCCGATCGACCCGGCCCATCCCGCCGAGCGCCTCGCCTACCTGCTGCACGACAGCGCGCCGGTGGCGGTGCTCAGCCAAGGGCCGCTGCTGGCGCGCTTGCCGGCCCTGGCGGTGCCGGTTCTCGACCTGCTCGCGGCAGACGGCTGGCGGCAGTACCCCACGGACAATCCGCAGGTGCCGGGGTTGACCCCGGCCAATCTGGTCTACGTGATCTACACCTCGGGTTCCACCGGCTTGCCCAAGGGCGTGATGGTCGAGCACCGGACCCTGGCCAACCTGGTGGACTGGCATTGCGCGGCGTTCGACCTGGGCCCGGGCCGCCATACCTCGAGCCTCGCCGGCTTCGGTTTCGACGCCATGGCCTGGGAGGTCTGGCCGGCGCTGTGCAGCGGCGCGACCCTGCACCTGGCGCCGGCCCGCGACGGCAACGAAGACATCGACGCGCTGCTCGACTGGTGGCGCGCGCAACCGCTGGACGTGAGCTTCCTGCCGACCCCGGTGGCCGAATACGCCTTCAGCCAGCGGCGCGGCCATCCGACCCTGCGCACCTTGCTGATCGGCGGCGACCGCCTGCGCCAGTTCGTCGAGGCGCAGCGCTTCGCCGTGATCAACAACTACGGGCCGACCGAAGCCACGGTGGTCGCCACCTCCGGACGCGTCGAGGCCGGGCAGGGCCTGCATATCGGCCAGCCCATCGACCACACCCGGGTCTACCTGCTGGACGAGCAGTTGCAACCGGTGCCGGTGGGCGTGGCCGGCGAGTTGTACGTCGGCGGCGCCGGGGTGGCCCGGGGTTACCTGAACCGTCCCGAGTTGAGCGCCGAGCGTTTCCTCGACGATCCGTTCAGCGACCTGCCCGATGCCCGCATGTACCGCAGCGGCGACCTGGCGCGCCGGCGGGCCGACGGCACACTCGAATACCTGGGGCGCAACGACGACCAGGTGAAGATCCGCGGCATGCGCATCGAACTCGGCGAGATCGAAAGCGCCCTGGCAGCCGTGGCCGGAGTCGGCGAAGCGGTGGTCGAGGCCCGCGACGGGCGCCTGCTGGCGTACTTCACCGACGCGGCCGGCGGGTCGGCGCCAGAGGTCGGCCAACTGCATGCCGAGCTGCAAGGCCGGCTGCCGGACTACATGCTGCCCGCCGCCTACGTGCGCCTGGCGGCGCTGCCGCTGACGGCCAACGGCAAGCTCGACCGCCGCGCCTTGCCGGCGCCTGGGCCGACGGCTTTTATCAGCCGCGGCTACGAGGTGCCCGAGGGCGAAGTCGAGATCGCCCTGGCGGCCATCTGGGCCGAATTGCTCAAGGTCGATCAGGTCGGCCGCCAGGATCATTTCTTCGAGCTGGGCGGCCATTCGCTGCTGGCGGTGGCGCTGGTGGAACGCATGCGCGAGGCCGGGTTGCAGGCCGACGTGCGCGTGCTGTTCGAGCAGCCGACCCTGGCCAGCCTGGCCGCGGCGGTGGGCAACGGCCGCGAAGTCGCGGTGCCGGCCAACCGGGTGCTCGAGGATTGCCTGCTGATCACCCCGGACATGCTGGCCCTGGCGCAGCTGGATCAGGCGAGCATCGAGCGCATCGTCGCCACGGTGCCGGGCGGCGCGGCCAACGTGCAGGAAATCTACCCCCTGGCGCCGTTGCAGGAAGGCCTGTTGTACCACCACATGACCGCCGAGGAGCGCGATCCCTACCAGCAGCACGCGCTGTTCGCCTTCGACTCGCTGCGCCACCTGGACGACTTTGCCCAGGCGCTGCAACAGGTGGTGGCGCGGCACGACATCCTGCGCACCAGCCTGGTCTGGGACGGCCTGGCGCAACCGATGCAGGTGGTCTGGCGCGAGGCGCGGCTGCGGCTGGAGGAAGTGCTGCTCGACCCGCAGGCCGGCGACGTCGCCGGGCAACTGCGCGAACGCCTGGACCCGCGCCTGCGGCCCCTGGACCTGGGGCAGGCGCCGATGATGGCCCTGGCCTACAGCGAAGACCCGCGCAACGGGCGCTGGGTCGGCATGCTGCGCTTTCACCATCTGGTCAACGACGCCACCTCCACCGGCGTGCTGCTGGAGGAAATCCACGCTTACCTGGTTGGAAGCGCGGCACAGTTGCCGGAGCCGGTGCCGTATCGGCGTTATGTGGCGCAGACCCGCCTGGGCGAGCGGGACGAAGAGCACGCCGGGTTTTTCCGCGAATGGTTGGCGGACGTCGACGAGCCGAGCCTGGCCTTCGGCCTGCTGGAACATCCGCTGGCCGGCGATGCACACGACAAAGTCCAGGGCTTGCTGGCGCCGGCCCTGGCCCGGCGCTTGCGCAGCCAGGCGCGGACGCTGGGAGTGAGCGCGGCGAGCGTCTTCCACCTGGCCTGGGCCCTGGTCCTGGGGCGCCTGTGCGGGCGCGAGGACGTGGTGTTCGGCACCGTGCTGCTAGGTCGTTTGCAGGCCGGTGCCGGGGCGGATCGGGCCCTGGGCATGTTTATCAATACCTTGCCGCTGCGCCTCGACGTGAGCGGGCAGGGGGCCGCCGACGGGGTGCGCGAAACCCATCGCCGCCTGAGCGCCTTGCTCGCCCACGAACATGCGCCGCTGGCCCTGGCCCAGCGTTGCAGCGGGGTGGCCGCGCCGTTGCCGTTGTTCAACAGCCTGCTCAATTACCGCCATGGCGGCCAGGACCTGGGGAGCGAGCTGCCGGGCGTCCAACTGCTGAGCAGCGACGATATTGTCAGCTACCCGCTGATGCTGGCGGTGGACGACTTCGACGAGGCCTTCCGCCTCAGCGCCATGGCGCCGCGCAGCCTGGGGCCGCAGCGCCTGCTGGATGCCCTGCACACCGCGCTCGAGGGTTTGGTCGATGCCCTGGAACAGGCGCCGCAGACTGCCTTGCGCCAATTGCCGGTACTGCCGGCGGCGGAGCTGCATCGGCTGCTGGTGCAGTTCAACGCCACGGAGGTCGACTATCCGCGCGAGCAGACCCTGCACGCGCTGTTCGAGGCCCAGGTGCGGCGCACCCCGGACGCCGTGGCGTTGCAGGCCGGCGACCGACAGTTGAGCTACGCCCAGCTCAACCAGCGGGCCAACCAGTTGGCCCATCACCTGATCGAACTCGGCGTACGGCCCGATACCCACGTGGGCATTTGCGTCGAGCGCAGCCTGGAGCTGGTGATCGGCCTGCTGGGCATTCTCAAGGCCGGCGGCGCCTATGTGCCGCTGGACCCCGGCTACCCCCTGGAGCGCCTGCACTACATGCTGCAAGACAGCGCGCCGCTGGCGGTGCTGATGCACGAAGCGACCCGCGAGCGGCTGGACGGGGTGCCGATCATGTGCGTCGACTTCGACCAGGGCGACTGGCAACGGCACCCCACGAGCGACCCGCAGGTGCCGGGGCTCGAGGTCTCGCACCTGGCCTATGTGATCTACACCTCCGGCTCCACCGGCCTGCCCAAGGGCGTGATGATCGAGCATCGCGGCCTCGGCAACCTGATGCACTGGGGGTCGCAGATCTGCCCGGACGCGCAACAGGGCTCGCTGTTGCAGCGTGCGCCGTTCAGCTTCGACGGCTCGGTGTGGGAGCTGTTCTGGCCGCTGACCAACGGCATGCGCCTGGTCCTGGCGCGGCCCGACGGGCACCGCGAGCCGGCGTACCTGGCGCAGACCATCCGCGAGCAGGGCATCACGGTGATCAAGTTCGTCCCGGCGCTGTTGCAGCAGTTTCTCGAACTCGACGAGGTCAGCCAGTGCAGCAGCCTGACCGACGTGTTCTGCGGCGGCGGCGAACTCACCGCGGCCATCGCCCGGCGCTTGCGGCAACTGTTGCCACAGGCCCGGCTGCACAACGTCTACGGCCCTACCGAAGCCACGGTGGACAGCACTGCCTGGACCCTGGAGCCCGGGGCTCCCGTGCCGGACAGCCAGTTGCCGATCGGCAACACCCGGGTCTATGTCCTGGACGACCACGACCGGCCCGTGCCGCTGGGGGTGAGCGGCCACCTGCATATCGGCGGGGTCGGGGTGGCCCGCGGTTACCTGGGGCTCGCGGCGTTGCAGGCCGAGCGTTTTATCGACAGCCCGTTCGTCGCCGGCGACCGCCTGTACCGCACCGGCGACCTGGTGCGCTATCGCGCCGACGGCTGCCTGGAGTTCCTCGGGCGCAACGATTTCCAGGTCAAGCTGCGCGGCCTGCGGGTCGAGCTCGGCGAGATCGAGGCGCGCCTGGCCAGCCATTCGGCCCTGCGCGAGGTGGTGGTGCTGATGCGCGACGAGCGCCTGGTGGCCTACTTCACCCTGCGCGCGGGCGCCGCGGCGCCGGGCATCGAGGGCTTGCGCGGGTATCTGCTGGCGCAGGTGCCGGAGTACATGGTGCCTTCGGCCTTCGTCCAGCTCGACGAACTGCCGCTCGGCCCCAACGGCAAGCTGGCGCGCAAGGCGCTGCCGGCGCCTGGGCAGGACGCGGTGCTCAGCCGCGGTTTCGAGGCGCCCCAGGGCGAGGTGGAAACCGTGCTGGCGCAGATCTGGGCCGAGGTGTTGAAGCTCGAGCGGGTCGGGCGTCACGACCACTTCTTCGAGCTGGGCGGGCATTCGCTGCTGGCGGTCAGCCTGGTGGCGCGCATGCGCCAGGCCGGGCTCAACGCCGACGCCCGCGTGCTGTTCAGCGAGCCGACCCTGGCCCAGCTGGCGGCCCGGACCGAGAGCCAGGTGCAACGCCTGGCGATCCCGGCCACCACCATCCCGAGCCTGAACCGCAAGCGCCGGCTCTGATCCGTCCACACATCCGGCAACACAACCTGTCCCTGGCCGCGCCGCGCCCCGCTGGCGTTGCCAGGGCGGCGCGGCGTCGGGCCGGGGGCTTGTCCCGGCTTCCCGTGTCAGACGGTCGCACCCGGATGTTTTAGTTTTCCAGGCCTGCGGGACAGCACCGTCGGGCTCGCTGCCCCTGTCGTTTTCCAACCGGGCAGGTTGGGAGCGCAGGGCGCAACGGGTCGAGGCGCGGGCATCAGGTTGCAGCTGAAAAACGGAATTTCTCCTCAACCCTTGGCGAATTTAAAGCAGGTTACTCAATGCAGTTCAGCGAATTGATGGCAATTATTTCCACCCACCCGATCCGTCTTCAACAGGAAGAAGGCGACCTGGTGATCCTGGGGGACGACGAGGGGCTGGACGATGCGTTGTGGGACAACCTGGTGGCGCACAAGGCGCGCCTGCTGGAGCTGGTGGCCCGCCACGGCGGCGACTGGCTGAGCCCGGCGTTTCGCATCACCCCGGACATGCTGCCGCTGGTGGAGCTGGACCCGGCGGCCATCGAGCGCATCGTCGCCAGCGTGCCGGGCGGCGCGGCCAACGTGCAGGACATCTACCCGCTGGCGCCGCTGCAAGAGGGCATGCTCTACCACCATCTGTCCGCGCAGCAGGGCGACCCCTACGTGCTGCACGCGCAGTTCGCCTTCGCCAGCCGCGCGCGCCTGGAAGCCTTCGCCGAGGCCCTGCAATGGGTGATCGAACGTCACGACATCCTGCGCACCGCGCTGTTCTGGGAGCGCCTGGATGCGCCGGTGCAGGTGGTCTGGCGCGAGGCGCGGCTGACCTGCGAAGAGGTTCGCTTCGAGGTCGGCGGCGATGCGTTGGCGCAACTGCGGGCGCGTTTCGATGCCCGGCACTTCCGCCTCGACCTGCGCCAGGCGCCGCTGCTGCGCCTGGTGTTCGCCGAAGACCCGGAGCAGCAGCGGCTGGTCGGCATGCTGCTGTTCCATCACACGGTCATGGACCATACGGCGCTGGACCTGGTGCGCGAGGAAATCCACGCGCACCTGTCGGGCCGGGCCGAGGGCGTGGCCGCCGCCGTGCCGTTTCGCGACTATCTGGCCCAGGCGCGGCAGGGGGCGGACGAGCAGGCGCACGAGGCGTTCTTTCGCCAGATGCTCGGCGACATCGACGAGCCGACCCTGCCGTTCGGCCTGCGCGACGTGCAGGGCGACGGCCGCGGCATCGAGGAGCTGCGCCTCGACCTCGACGCGGGCCTGAGCCTGCGCTTGCGCGGCCAGTCCCGGCAACTGGGGGTGAGCACCGCGAGCCTGATGCACCTGGCGCTGGCCATGGTGCTGGGCAAGGTGTCGGGGCGCGCCGCGGTGGTGTTCGGCACCGTGCTGTTGGGGCGCATGGACGCCGGCGAAGGCGCCGAGCGCGCCCTGGGCATGTTTATCAATACCCTGCCGCTGCGGGTGGACGTCGGCGAGCAGGGCGCGCGGGCGGCGGTGCAGGCGACCCACCAGCGCCTGACCGCGCTGCTGGCCCACGAGCAGGCCTCCCTGGCCCTGGCCCAGCGTTGCAGCGCGGTGAGCGCGCCGACGCCGCTGTTCAGCGCCATGCTCAATTACCGGCACAGCGCCGCCGGCGACACGGCCGCGGTGATCGACATCGCCGAGGGCATCCAGGTGCTGGGTGCCGAGGAGCGCACCAACTACCCGCTGACGGTCAACGTCGACGACCTCGGCGAAGGCTTTCGCCTGACCCTGCTGGTCGCCGCCGAGATCGGCGCCGCGCGCGTCGGCGGTTACCTGCGCACCGCCCTGGAAAGCCTGGCCGAGGCCCTGGAGCAGAACCCGGACGCGCCGTTGCAGGGCCTGGACATCCTCCCGGCCGCCGAGCGCCAACAACTGCTGGACGGCCTCAACCCAAGCCCGCGCGCGTTTCCCGACAGCGCCCTGATCCATCAGCAAGTGGAAGCCCAGGCCGCGGCCCGGCCCGAGGCCGTGGCGCTGATCCACGAAGGCCAGTGCCTGACCTACGGCGAACTGAACGCGCGCGCCAACCAGCTGGCGCACCGCCTGCTGGCCCTGGGCATCCGCCCGGACGACCGGGTGGCGATCTGCGTCGAGCGCGGGCCGCAGATGATCGTCGGCCTGCTGGGCATCCTCAAGGCGGGCGCCGGCTATGTGCCCATCGACCCGGCCTATCCCGAGGAACGCATCCGCTACACCCTGGGCGACAGCGAACCGGTGGCGCTGCTGGTCCAGGCCGGCACCCGGCATTTGCTGGGCGATTCGCCGCTGGCGCTGCTCGACCTCGACAGCCCCGAGCTGCGCCTGGAGTCCCCCGACAACCCCGAAGTGCCGGGGCTGACCGCGGCGCACCTGGCCTATGTGATCTACACCTCCGGCTCCACCGGCTTGCCCAAGGGCGTGATGATCGAGCACCGCAACGTCGCGCGGCTGTTCTCGGCCACCCAGGCCTGGTTCGACTTCAACCCGCAGGATGTGTGGGCGCTGTTCCATTCCTTCGCCTTCGACTTTTCGGTCTGGGAAATCTGGGGCGCGCTGATCCACGGCGGCCAGTTGCTGGTGGTGCCGCAGTTGCTCAGCCGCTCGCCGGACGAGTGCTACGCGCTGCTGTGCGAGGCGGGGGTGAGCATTCTCAACCAGACCCCGAGCGCCTTCCGCCAGCTGATCGCGGCCCAGGAACGCAGCCCGTTGCAGCATTCCCTGCGCCAGGTGATCTTCGGCGGCGAGGCCCTGGATCCGGGCATGCTCAAGCCCTGGTACGCGCGCATCGGCAATGCCGGCACGCAGCTGGTGAACATGTACGGCATCACCGAAACCACGGTGCACGTGACCTACCGCCCGCTGGAAGCGGCGGACGCCCAGGGCCCGGGCGGTAGCCCCATGGGCGGGGCCAGCCCTATCGGCAGGCCGATCCCCGACCTGCGCCTGTATGTGCTCGACGCGCAGCGCGAGCCGGTACCGTTGGGGGTGGTCGGCGAGCTGTATGTCGGCGGCGCCGGGGTGGCGCGCGGTTACCTGAACCGCGAGCAACTGAACGCCGAGCGCTTTATCCGCGACCCGTTCCGCGAAGACGGCCAGCGCCTGTACAAGACCGGCGACCTGGCACGCTGGAACGCCGCGGGCGACCTGGAGTACCTGGGGCGCAACGACGATCAGGTGAAGATCCGCGGCTTTCGGATCGAGCTGGGGGAAATCGAGGCGCGGCTGGCGGCCTGCGCCGGGGTGCGTGAGGCGCTGGTGATCGCCCGCGAGGACGAACCCGGCGAGCGGCGCCTGGTGGCCTACCTGATCGCCGCCGAAGGGCTTGAGCTGGACGCGGCGGCCCTGCGCGACCAGTTGCTGCTGTCGCTGGCCGACTACATGCTGCCCAGCGCCTTCGTCCAGCTCGACGCCTGGCCGCTGACCACCAACGGCAAGCTCGACCGCAAGGCATTGCCGGCGCCGGACAGCGCGGCCCTGGCCCGGCGCGAATTCGAGGCGCCGCGGGGCGCGGTGGAAAGCCGCATCGCGGCGATCTGGCAGGAGCTGCTCAAGGTCGAGCGCGTGGGGCGCCACGACAATTTCTTCGAACTGGGCGGGCATTCGCTGCTGGCGGTCAAGCTGATCGAACGCATGCGCCAGGTCGAACTCGGCGCCGACGTGCGCGTACTGTTCGGCCAGCCGACCCTGGCCGCCCTGGCCGCGGCCGTTGGCGGGCAGCCTGAGGTGGCGGTGCCGGCCAACCGCATCGGCGCCGACTGCGCGCGCATCACCCCGGACCTGCTGCCCCTGGCGAACCTCGACCAGGCCGCCATCGACCGCCTGGTCGCCGGCATTCCCGGCGGCGTCGAGAATGTGCAGGACGTCTATGGCCTGGCGCCGTTGCAGGCGGGGATTCTCTATCACCACCTGGCCAGCGCCGAGGGCGACCCCTATGTGCTGCAAGTGCAGTGCGCCTTCCGCGGCCGGGACCAGGTCGA
The DNA here is from genome assembly GCF_001921865.1 of Pseudomonas chlororaphis. Classification (GTDB taxonomy): domain Bacteria; phylum Pseudomonadota; class Gammaproteobacteria; order Pseudomonadales; family Pseudomonadaceae; genus Aquipseudomonas; species Aquipseudomonas chlororaphis_D. The sequence continues at coordinate 177,521 of NZ_MSCT01000014.1, read as the reverse complement.
GGCCTTCGTCGGCGCCCTGGACAGCGTGATCGAACACCACGACATCCTGCGCAGCAGCGTGCACTGGGAAGGCCTGGACGAGCCGGTGCAAGTGGTCTGGCGCCAGGCGCCGCTGGTGGTCGAGCAACTGGAACCGCAGACCGACAGCGACGTCCTGGGCCAGTTGCAGCAGCGCTTCGACCCGCGGCATTACCGGCTGGACCTGGGCCGCGCCTCGCTGATGCGCTTCGCCTATGCCCGCGATGAGCGCAACGGGCGCTGGCTGGGGATTTTGCTGCTGCACCACATCCTGCTGGACCACACCGCGCTGGCCGCGCTGGTGGCGGACATGAGCGCCAGCCTGGCGGGGCAGGCCCGGCCGCTGGACGCCGCGGCGCAGTACCGCAACTACGTGGCCCAGGCCCGGCTCGGGGTCAGCGAGCAGGCCCATGAAGCCTTCTTTCGCGAGATGCTCGGCGACATCGACGAGCCGACCCTGGCCTTCGGCCTGGGGGACGTCAACCGCGACGGCAGCGGCATCGCCGAGACGCACCTGGGCCTGGACGCCGCCCTGGCCAAGCGCCTGCGCGCGCAGGCGCGGCAACTCGGGGTCAGCGCCGCGAGCCTGGTGCACCTGGCGTGGGCCCAGGTGCTGAGCCAGGTCACCGGCCGCGACGACGTGGTGTTCGGCAGCGTGCTGCTGGGCCGGATGCAGGGCGGCGCAGGCGCCGACCGGGCCCTGGGGATGTTTATCAATACCTTGCCGCTGCGGCTTGGCCTCGGCGCATTGGGCGTGCGCGACGGGGTGCGCGCCACCCACCAGCGCCTCGCGCAACTGCTCGGCCACGAGCATGCCTCCCTGGCCCTGGCCCAGCGCTGCAGCGGCGTGTCGGCGTCGCTGCCGCTGTTCAACAGCCTGCTCAATTACCGCCACAGCGCCGCCGAAGACGTCGCCTCGGTGGACGCCGTGGCCTGGGACGGGATCGAGATCATCAGCTCTGAAGAGCGCAGCAACTACCCGCTGGTGCTCAATGTCGACGACCGCGGCGACGCCTTCGAGCTGGTGGTGCAGACCCTGGCCGAGGTCGACGGCCCGCGCGTGGCCGGCTACATGCACAGTGCCTTGCAGGGGCTGGCGCAGGCCCTGGAACAGGCGCCGGACCGGCCGCTGCGCGAGCTGACGATACTGTCGAATGAAGAACGCCAGCGCCTGTTGCTGACCTTCAACGCCACCCGGCGCGACTACCCGCGCACGCAGACCGTGCACGGCCTGTTCGAGGCCCAGGCGCGGCTGCGGCCCGAGGCCGAGGCGGCGGTGCAGGGCGCGCGGAGCCTGAGCTACGACGCGCTGAACCGTCGCGCCAACCAGCTGGCCCACCGCTTGATCGGCCTCGGCGTGGCGCCGGGGGACCGGGTGGCGCTGTTGCTGGAACGTTCCCTGGACCTGCTGGTCGGCCAGTTGGCAGTGAGCAAATGCGCCGCGGTCTATGTGCCGCTGGACGCCCAGGCGCCGGCCGAACGCCAGGCCTTCATGCTCGACGACAGCGCGGCGAAAGTGCTGTTGAGCCATAGCCGCGAGGCGTGCGGCCACCGCGTCGCGCGGATCGACCTGGACCTGCCGGCGCCCGCCGGCCTGGCGGAGCACAACCCGGGGCTGGCGCAATCGTCCGAGGCGCTGGCGTACATCATGTACACCTCCGGTTCCACCGGTACGCCCAAGGGCGTGCTGGTGCCGCACCGGGCAATCGTGCGGCTGGTAATCAACAACGGCTACGCCGATTTCAACCCGCACGACCGCGTGGCGTTCGCCTCCAACCCGGCGTTCGACGCCAGCACCCTGGAAGTCTGGGCGCCCTTGCTCAACGGCGGTTGCGCGGTGGTGGTCGAGCAGGACGTGCTGCTGGCCCGCGACCATTTCTCCCGGCTGTTGCAAGCGCAGCGGGTCAGCGTGCTGTGGCTGACCGCGGGGCTGTTCCACCAGTACGCCGACGGCCTGATGGCGGCGTTCGGCCAACTGCGCTACCTGATCGTCGGCGGCGACGTGCTCGACCCGGCGGTAATCGCCCGGGTCTTGCAACAGGGCGCGCCGCGGCACCTGCTCAACGGTTACGGGCCGACCGAGGCCACGACCTTTTCCACCACCTTCGAAATCGCCGCGGTGGAGGCGGGCGGCATTCCCATCGGCCGGCCGATCGGCAACAGCCGCGCCTACGTGCTCGACGCGCAGCGGCAACCGCTGCCGATCGGCGCGGTCGGCGAGCTGTACATCGGCGGCGACGGCGTGGCCAAGGGCTACCTGAACCAACCGCAACTGACCGCCCAGGCGTTTATCGCCGACCCGTTCAGCCAGGCGGCGGCCGGCGAGGCGCCGGGCTTGCTGTACCGCACCGGCGACCTGGCGGCGTGGCGCGCCGACGGCACCTTGCTCTACCTGGGGCGCAACGACCAGCAGGTGAAACTGCGCGGGTTGCGCATCGAGCTGGGCGAGATCGAAGCGCGGCTGGCGTCTTGCCCGGGCGTGCGGGAGAGCGTGGTGCTGGCCCGCGAGGATGAGCCGGGGGACAAGCGCCTGGTGGCCTATTTCACCGTGACGGCCGACGTCCCGGCGCCGGACATCGAGCGCCTGCGCGCCCATCTGCACGAGCAATTGCCCGACTACATGGTGCCTTCGGCCTATGTGCGCCTGGACCGCCTGCCGCTGACCGCCAACGGCAAGCTCGACCGCAAGGCGCTGCCGGCGCCGGCGCGCGAGGATTTGCTCGACCGCGGCTTCGAGGCGCCAGAGGGCGCGCTGGAAATCGCCCTGGCGCGGATCTGGAGCGAGTTGCTCAAGGTCGAGCGCATCGGCCGTCATGACCACTTCTTCGAGCTGGGCGGGCATTCGCTGCTGGCGGTGAGCCTGATCGAACGCATGCGCCAGATCGGCCTCAGCGCCGACGTGCGCGTGCTGTTCCGCCAGCCGAGCCTGGCGGCCCTGGCCGCGGCGGTGGGCAGCGGCCGCGAAGTCGCGGTGCCGGCCAACCGTATCGGCGCCGACTGCCGGCGCATCACCCCGGACCTGCTGCCGCTGGTGCAGCTGGAGCAGGCCGAGATCGAGCGCATCGTCGCCCAGGTGCCCGGCGGCGCCGCCAATGTGCAGGACATCTACCCCCTGGCGCCGTTGCAGGAAGGCATTCTCTACCACCACATCAGCGCCGGGCAGGGCGACCCCTACCTGCTGCAATCGCGCATGGCCTTCGACAGCCTGGCGCGCTTGCAGGCCTTTGCCGGGGCCTTGCAGAAGGTCGTCGCGCGCCACGATATCCTGCGCACCGCGGTGCTCTGGGAGGGCCTGAAGCAGCCGGTGCAAGTGGTCTGGCGCGAGGCCGAGCTGCCCCTGCAACGGGTGCCGCTCGACCCGGCCGCCGGCGACGTGCTGGAACAGTTGCACGGCTGCTTCGACGCCCGCCATTACCGTCTCGACCTGAGCCAGGCGCCGCTGTTGCGCATGGTCTACGCCGAAGACCCGGACAACGGGCGGCTGGTGGCGATCCTGCTGTTCCATCACTTGGCCCTGGATCACACGGCGATGGCCGTGGTCGGCGAGGAAATGCGCGCCTTGCTGTTCGGCGAGGCCGACCGCCTGGGCGCCCCGGTGCCTTATCGCAACTACGTGGCCCAGGCACGCCTGGGCGCGGCGCAGGAGGAGCACGAGGTGTTTTTTTGCGAAATGCTCGGCGATATCGACGAGCCGACCCTGCCGTTCGGCCTGCAGGACGTGCAAGGCGACGGCCATGATATCGAGGAGGCCGAGCTGAGCCTGGACGCCGCGCTGAGCCTGCGCCTGCGGGCCCTGGCCCGGCAGTTGGGGGTGAGCGCGGCGAGCCTGATGCACCTGGCCTGGGCCCAGGTGCTGGGGCAGCTTGCCAACCGCCGCGAGGTGGTGTTCGGCACGGTGCTGATGGGCCGTATGCAGGGCGGCGCCGGGGCCGACCGGGCCCTGGGGATGTTTATCAATACCTTGCCGCTGCGGGTCGACCGCGGCCTGGGGGTGCAGGCCGCGGTGCAGGCGACCCACGCCCGGTTGAGCGCGCTGCTCGGCCACGAACACGCGTCCCTGGCCCTGGCCCAGCGGTGCAGCGGGGTGGCAGCCGCGGCGCCGTTGTTCAGCGCCTTGCTCAACTACCGCCACAGCCGGCCGCAGGACCTGGCGCAATCCGGGGAGGGCATCTGGCAGGGCGTCGAGCTGCTGGGCGGCGAAGAGCGCAGCAACTACCCGCTGACCCTGAGCGTCGACGACCTCGGCGCAGGCTTCGGCCTCCATGTGCTGACGCTGGCGAGCGTCGGCGCGCCGCGCATCTGCCAGTACCTGGAGCAGGTGCTGGAGCAATTGGCCCAAGCCCTGGAGCACACGCCCGAGCTGGCGCTGCAACGGCTGTCGATCCTGCCGCTGGCGGAACGCGAGCGCCTGCTGTCGGGCTTCAACGCCAGCGCCGCGGATTACCCGCGCGGGCAGACCGTCCACGGCCTGTTCGAGGCCCGCGCCGAAGCGGCCCCGGACGCCATCGCGCTGTTGCAGGGCGAGCACCGCCTGACCTACCGCCAGCTCAACCAGGCGGCCAACCAACTGGCCTGGCACCTGCTGGCCCGGGGCGTGCAGCCGGACGACCGGATCGCCCTCTGCGTGCGCCGCAGCCCGCAGATGCTGATCGGCCTGCTGGCGATCCTCAAGACCGGCGCCGCCTATGTGCCGATCGACCCGGCGCACCCGGCCGAACGCATCGCCTACCTGTTGCAGGACAGCGCGCCGGTGGCGGTGCTGGCGCAAGAGGCCACCCTCGGGTTGCTGGGCGAGGGCCTGCCGGTGATCGACCTGGCGTCCCGCGACTGGCAATACCGCCCCGTGACCAACCCCTGGCTGGCGCGACTGGGCCCGACCCACCTGGCCTATGTGATCTACACCTCCGGCTCCACCGGTTTGCCCAAGGGCGTGATGGTCGAGCACCGCAGCCTGGAAAACCTGGTGCACTGGCACTGCGCGGCGTTCGACCTGGGCCCGGGCAGCCACACCTCCAGCGTCGCCGGTTTCGGCTTCGACGCCATGGCCTGGGAGGTCTGGCCGGCGCTGTGCGCGGGCGCGACCCTGCATGTGCCGCCGACCGAGCTGGGCAACGAACAGATCGACGCGCTGCTCGACTGGTGGCGCGCCCAGCCGCTGGACGTCAGCTTCCTGCCGACCCCGGTGGCCGAATACGCCTTCAGCCAGGACCAGGAGCACCCGACCCTGCGCACCCTGCTGATCGGCGGCGACCGCCTGCGCCAGTTCGCCCGGAACCAGCGCTTCGCGGTGATCAACAACTACGGCCCGACCGAGGCCACGGTGGTGGCCACCTCAGGAAGGATGGCCGTGGGGCAGCCGCTGCATATCGGCAAGCCCATGGCCAATGCCCGGGTCTACCTGCTGGACGAGCAGTTGCAACCGGTGCCGGTGGGGGTTGCGGGCGAGCTGTACGTGGGGGGCGCCGGGGTGGCCCGGGGTTACCTGAACCGTCCGCAACTGACCGCCGAACGGTTTATCCAGGACCCGTTCGACAGCCAGCCGGATGCCCGCCTGTACCGCACCGGCGACCTGGCGCGCTGGCTGGCCGACGGCAGCATCGACTACCTGGGGCGCAACGACGACCAGGTCAAGGTACGCGGCATGCGTATCGAACCGGGGGAAATCGAAGCGGCCCTGGCCAGCCACCCGGCGCTGCGCGAATGCGTGGTGCTGGTGCGCGACGGGCGCCTGGTGGCCTGGTTCAGCGCCCAGGGCGAGGTGGCGAGCGACGCGTTGCGCGAGCACCTGCAAGGGCGCCTGCCCGAGTACATGCTGCCCGCGGCCTATGTGCGCCTGGACAGCCTGCCGCTGACCGCCAACGGCAAGCTCGACCGCAAGGCGCTGCCGGATCCGCAAGCGAGCGCCTTGCTCAGCCGCGGTTACCAGGCCCCCGAAGGCGAGGTGGAGGTCGCCCTGGCGGCGATCTGGAGCGACGTGCTCAAGGTCGAGCGGGTCGGCCGGCACGACCACTTCTTCGAGCTGGGCGGCCATTCGCTGCTGGCGGTGAGCGTGATCGAGCGCATGCGCCAGCTCGGCCTCGGCGCCGACGTGCGCGTGCTGTTCAGCCAGCCGACCCTGGCGGCGCTGGCCGCGGCGGTGGGCAACGGCCGCGAAGTCGAGGTGCCGGCCAACCGCATCGGCGTCGACTGCCAGCGCATCACCCCGGACCTGCTGCCGCTGGTGGCGCTGGACCAGGGCGCCATCGACCGGGTGCTGGAGACGGTCCCGGGCGGCGCCGCCAATGTGCAGGACATCTACCCCCTGGCGCCGTTGCAGGAGGGCATTCTCTACCACCACATCATGGCCGAGCAGGGCGATCCCTACCTGCTGCACGCCCAACTGGCGTTCGCCAGCCTGGAGCGCTTGCAGGCCTTCAGCCAGGCCCTGCAACAGGTGATCGCGCGCCACGACATCCTGCGTACCGGGGTGGTCTGGGAAGGCTTGCGCCAGCCGGTGCAAGTGGTCTGGCGCGAAGCGCCGCTGGCGGTGCGCGAGGTGCCGTGCGACCCGGCCGGCGGCGAGGTGCTGGCGCAACTGCACGCGCGCTTCGATGCCCGGCACTACCGCCTGGATATCGCCCGGGCGCCGCTGATCCAGCTGATGTACGCCGAAGACCCGGCCCACGCTCGCGTGGTGGCGGTGTTGCTGTTCCACCACCTGGCCATGGACCACAGCGCGCTGGACGTGGTGCGTCACGAACTCCAGGCTTTCCTGTTGGGCCAGGGCCGGCAACTGGGGCCGGCGGTGCCGTTTCGCAACTATGTGGCCCAGGCGCGCCTGGGCACCAGCGAGCAGGAACATGAGGCGTTCTTCCGCGAGATGCTCGGCGATATCGACGAGCCGACCCTGGCCTTCGGCTTGCAGGATGTGCGGGGCGATGGGCACGGGATCGAGGAGCGGCGGCTGCACCTGCCGGCGTCCCTCAACCAGGCCCTGAGAAGCCAGGCGCGGTGCCTGGGGGTGAGTACCGCCAGCCTGTTCCATCTGGCCTGGGCCCAGGTGCTGGCCGCCACTTCGGGCAAGCGCAGCGTGGTGTTCGGCACGGTGCTGGTGGGCCGGATGCAAGGCGGCGCGGGGGCCGACCGGGCGTTGGGGATGTTTATCAATACCCTGCCGCTGCGGGTCGATATCAATGGGCTGGACGTGCGTGCCGGCGTGCGCGCCGCCCATGCCCGGTTGACGGCATTGCTGGGGCACGAACACGCGTCCCTGGCCCTGGCGCAACGTTGCAGTGGCGTCGCCGCGCCGCTGCCGTTGTTCAGCGCCATGCTCAACTACCGCCACAGCGCTACCCCGCACCCGGCGCTGCAACAGGCCTGGGAGGGGATCGAAACCCTGGCCAGCGACGAGCGCACCAACTACCCGCTGACCCTCAACGTCGACGACCTCGGCGACGGCTATGAGCTGACCGCGTTGGTGGCCGCCGGGATCGGCGCGCAACGGGTCTGCGACTACATGCAGACCGCCCTGCAAGGGCTGGTGGAGGCCCTGGAGCAGGCGCCGCAAACGGCGCTGGAGCGCTTGCCGGTGATCACCGCCGAGGAGCGTCGGCAGCTGCTGGACGGCTTCAACGCCACCGCGCGCGACTACGACCTGGAGCAGACGATTCACGGGCTGTTCGAGGCCCAGGTCGAACGCACGCCCGAGGCCCAGGCGGTCAAGGCCGGCGCGCACTCGCTGAGCTACTGTGCCCTCAACCAGCGGGCCAACCAGCTGGCGCATTACTTGCGCGAACAGGGCGTGGGCCCGGATTCGCGGGTGGCGATCTGTGTCGAGCGCGGGCTGGAGATGGTGGTGGGCCTGTTGGCGATCCTCAAGGCCGGCGGCGGTTACGTGCCGCTGGACCCGGCGTACCCGCCGGAGCGCATTGCCTACATGCTCGAAGACAGCGCGCCGGTGGCGGTGCTGGCCCAGGGCGCGACCGGCCATCTGTTGGGCAACGTGCCGGTGATCGATATGGAGCGGCCGCTGTGGCAGGACCGGCCGCTGGACAACCCGCAGATTCCCGAGCTGACCCCGCGGCATCTGGTCTACGTGATCTACACCTCCGGTTCCACCGGCAAGCCCAAGGGGGTGATCAACGAACACCGCGCGGTGGTCAATCGCCTGTTGTGGATGCAGGAGGAATACGCCCTGGACGCCGCCGACGCGGTGCTGCAAAAGACCCCGTTCAGTTTCGATGTGTCGGTCTGGGAATTCTTCTGGCCGTTGATGACCGGCGCGCGACTGGTGATGGCCCGCCCCGAAGGCCACAAGGACCCGACCTACCTGGGCGAGGTGATCGAGGCCGAGCACATCAGCACCTTGCACTTCGTGCCGTCGATGCTCGACGTATTCCTCGCTCACGGCGACAGCGCACGCTGCGCCGGCCTGACGCGGGTGCTGTGCAGCGGCGAAGCCTTGCCGGGCAGCCTGGTGCGGCGCTTCAAGACGCAATTGCCGGGCACTGAGCTGCACAACCTCTACGGCCCGACCGAGGCGGCGGTGGACGTCACCGCCTGGAATTGCGCGGGCCCTGTCGAGCAGACCCCGGACAACACGCCGATCGGCAAACCCATTGCCAACACCCGAATGTACCTGCTGGACGAGCAGTTGCAGCCGGTGCCGCTGGGGGTGGTGGGCGAGTTGTATATCGGCGGGGTGCAGGTGGCGCGCGGCTATCTGCATCGCCCGCAACTGACCGCCGAACGTTTTCTCAAGGACCCGTTCCGCGACGAGCCGCAGGCCCGGATGTACCGCACCGGCGACGTCGGCCGCTACTTGCCGGACGGCGTCATCGAGTACCTGGGGCGCAACGACGATCAGGTGAAGATCCGCGGCTTGCGCATCGAGCTGGGGGAAATCCAGGCGCGCCTGACCCAGTTCCCTGGGGTCAAGGAAGCAGTGGTGGTGGCCCGCGAGGATGTGCCGGGGGACAAACGCCTGGTGGCCTATTTCACCCTCCAGGTGGCAGGCCAGGCCCTGGAAACCGAAGCGCTGCGCAGCCACCTGCTGGAGCAGCTGCCGGAGTACATGCTGCCGGCGCTGTTCGTGCCGCTGCCGGCCTTGCCCCTGAGCCCCAACGGCAAGCTGGACCGCAAGGCGCTGCCGGCGCCGGACCTGGAAGCGCTGCGGGTCCGCGAGTACGAGGCGCCGGTGGGCGATACCGAGATCCTGTTGGCGCGGATCTGGGCCGAGTTGTTGAACCTGGAGCGGGTGGGGCGGCACGACCATTTCTTCGAGCTGGGCGGGCATTCGCTGCTGGCCGTCAGCCTGGTCGGCCGCTTGCGCCAGGAAGGCATGGAAGCCGATGTCAGGGCGTTATTCGAACAGCCGACCCTGGCTGGATACGCCGCAATTACCGAACGAATGGAGATCGTCCTGTGAGCATGCTCGAACTGTTGGCGACACTGAAAGCCAAGGATATTCAACTGGCGCTCAAGGGCGATCAACTGCTGGTGCAAGGCAACAAGCAAGCGTTGAGCGAACCGGCGGTGCTGGCCCTGCTGCGCGAACACAAGCCGGCGCTGATCGAGCTGATCCGCGCCGGCGACTACAGCGCGAGCAAGGCCGGGCAGGTCGAGGTGCCGGCCAACGTGATCGCCGTCGACGCCGAGCGGATCACCCCGGCCATGCTGCCGCTGGCCAGCCTCGACCAGGAGGCCATCGACCGTATTGTCGCCAGCGTTCCCGGCGGGGTGGCCAACGTGCAGGACATCTACCCGCTGGCGCCGTTGCAGCGAGGCATCCTCTATCACCACGCGAGCGCCGCCCAGGGCGACCCCTATGTGCTCCAGGCGCAGTTCGCCTTTACCGATGCCGGGCGCCTGGCGGCCTTTGCCGAAGCCTTGCAGGGGGTGATCGACCGCCATGACATCCTGCGTACGGCGGTGCATTGGCAGGGCCTGGAGGAGCCGGTGCAAGTGGTCTGGCGCCAGGCCGCGCTGGTGTGCGAGGAGATCGGCCTCGACCCGGCGGCCGGCGAGGTGGCCGAGCAGTTGCGCGCGGCGTTCGACCCCCGGCATTACCGCCTGGACGTGACCCGGGCACCGCTGATCCGGCTGATGCACGCCTCCGACCCGGCGCGCCAGCGGGTGGTGGCGGTCTTGCTGTTTCATCATATGGCCCTGGACCACAGCGCCCTGGACGTGGTGCGCCACGAGCTCCAGGCGTTCCTCTCGGGCGAGGGCCGGCAATTGGGGCCGGCGGTGCCGTTTCGCAACTACGTGGCCCAGGCGTGCCTGGGCACCAGCGAGCAGGAACATGAGGCGTTCTTTCGCCAGATGCTCGGCGATATCGACGAGCCGACCCTGCCGTTCGGTTTGCAGGACGTGCAAGGCGACGGCAGCGCCATCGGCGAATTCGACCTGCCGCTCGCCGCGCCGCTGAGCCAGGGGCTGCGCCAGCAGGCGCGGCAGGCGGGGGTGAGCGCCGCGAGCCTGTTCCACCTGGCCTGGGCCCTGGTGCTGGGCGCGTTGTCGGGCCGCCAGCAGGTGGTGTTCGGCACGGTGCTGATGGGGCGTATGCAGGGCGGCGGCGACAACGACCGGGCCCTGGGCATGTTCATCAACACCTTGCCGCTGCGGGTGAGCCTGGGCGCGCAGTCGGTGCAGGACGCGCTCAAGGCCACCCACGGGCGCCTGACCGCCTTGTTGCGCCACGAACACGCACCCCTGGCCCTGGCCCAGCGGTGCAGCGGGGTGGCGGCGCCGACGCCGCTGTTCAGCGCCTTGCTCAACTACCGGCACAGCGCCGCGCCGGCCGCCGTCGAGCCGAGCGCGGCCTGGCAGGGCATCAGCAACCTCAGCGCGCACGAGCGCAGCAACTACCCGCTGACCCTGAGCGTCAACGACCTGGGCGAAGGGTTCAGCCTGAGCCTGCTGGCCGTCGAGTCGGTCGACGCGGCGCGGATCTGCGGCTATATGCAGGCGGCCCTGGAACAACTGGTCCAGGCCCTGGAGCAGGCCCCGCAGCGGGCGCTGGAACAGCTGTCGATCCTCGCGCCGGCCGAGCGCGAGCACCTGCTGCATGGCTTCAATGCCAGCCATCGGCAATTCCCCGCGCCGCAGACCGTGCACCGGCGCATCGAGGCCCGGGCCGCGGCGACCCCGCACGCCCTGGCGGCGGTCTGCCTGGAGCAGTCGCTGAGCTATGCCGAGTTGAACGCGCGGGCCAATGCCCTGGCCCATCACCTGCGCACCCTCGGGGTCGGGCCCGACGAGCGGGTCGCCATCGTTGCCCGCCGCGGCCTGGAGACCCTGGTCGGGCTGCTGGCGATCCTCAAGGCCGGCGCCGCCTATGTGCCGGTGGACCCGGCGCACCCGGCGGAACGCATCGCCTACCTGTTGCAGGACAGCGCGCCGCGGGCGGTGCTGAGCCAGTCCGGGCTGCTGGCGCGGTTGCCGGCGCTGACCGTGCCGGTGATCGCCCTCGATACGTTCGACGGCAAGGCGCATTCGCCAGACAACCCGCAGGTGCCCGGGCTGAGCCCGGCGAACCTCGCCTATGTGATCTACACCTCCGGCTCCACCGGCCTGCCCAAGGGCGTGATGGTCGAGCACCGCAGCCTGGAAAACCTGGTGCACTGGCACTGCGCGGCGTTCGACTTGGGCCCGGGCAGCCACACCTCCAGCGTCGCCGGTTTCGGTTTCGACGCCATGGCCTGGGAGGTCTGGCCGGCGCTGTGCGTGGGTGCGACCCTGCACCTGCCGCCGGCCGAGCTGGGCAACGAACAGATCGACGCGCTGCTCGACTGGTGGCGCGCCCAGCCGCTGGACGTCAGCTTCCTGCCGACCCCGGTGGCCGAATACGCCTTCGGCCAGGATCAGGAGCACCCGACCCTGCGCACCCTGCTGATCGGCGGCGACCGCCTGCGCCAGTTCGCCCGGAACCAGCGCTTCGCGGTGATCAACAACTACGGCCCGACCGAAGCCACGGTGGTCGCCACCTCCGGGCGCGTCGAGGCGGGAGGGCCGTTGCATATCGGCCAGCCGGTGGCCAATGCCCGGGTCTACCTGCTGGACGAGCAGTTGCAACCGGTGCCGGTGGGCGTGGCGGGCGAACTTTACGTCGGCGGCGCCGGGGTGGCCCGGGGTTACCTGAACCGTCCGGAACTGAGCGCCGAGCGCTTTATCGACGATCCGTTCAGCGACCTGGCCGATGCCCGTCTGTACCGCACCGGCGACCTGGCGCGCTGGCTGGCCGATGGCAGCATCGAGTACCTGGGGCGCAACGACGACCAGGTGAAGATCCGCGGCGTGCGGATCGAGTTGGGGGAAATCGAGACTTGCCTCAACCAGTTGCCGGGCATCCAGGAAGCTGTGGTACTGGCCCGCGAGGACGAGCCCGGGCACCCGCGGCTGGTGGCGTATTTCACCGCGCAGCCGCAGGTCGAGGCGCTGGCGGTGGGCGAACTGCGGGCCTGCCTGATGGCCCGGTTGCCCGACTACATGGTGCCGACGGCCTATGTGCCGCTCGACAGCCTGCCGCTGACCGCCAACGGCAAGCTGGACCGCAAGGCCCTGCCCAAACCCCAGGACGACGCGCTGTTCTCCCGCGCCTACGAGGCCCCGCAAGGCGAACTGGAACAGGCCCTGGCGCAGATCTGGGCCGAGGTGCTCAAGGTCGAGCGGGTCGGGCGCCAGGATCACTTCTTCGAGCTGGGCGGCCACTCGCTGCTGGCGATGCGCATGGTCTCCCAGGTCCGCCAGCGCCTCGGGGTGGAGCTGGCCCTCGGCGAGCTGTTCGCCAATGCCGAGCTGGCGGCCGTGGCCCGGGTGCTGGCGGAGGCGGGGCGCAGCACGCTGCCGCCGATCCTGCCGGCGCCGCGCGACGAGCCGCTGCCGCTGTCGTTCGCCCAGCAACGCCTGTGGTTCCTGGCACAGATGGGCGGCGCCAGCGCCACCTACAACATTCCCCTGGGCCTGCGCCTGCGCGGGCGGCTCGACGTGAGCGCGCTGCAACGGGCGCTGGCGCGGATCGTCGCGCGCCACGAAAGCCTGCGCAGCCGCTTTGTCGCCTGTGACGACGAGCCGCGGGTGCTGCTGGCCGCCGCCGACGAGGCGCTGGACCTGCCCGTCGAGGACCTGCGCCATCGGCCCCAGGCCCAGCAGACCGTGCAGGCGTTGCTGCGGGAGGAGGCCGCCGAGCCGTTCGACCTGCAGCGCGGGCCGCTGTTGCGCGGGCGGCTGCTGGCGCTGGCCGACGACGAACATGTCTTGCTCCTGACCCTGCACCACATCATCACCGACGGCTGGTCCATGGGCGTGCTGACCGGCGAGCTGACGGCGCTGTACCAGGCCTTCAGCCAGGGCCGGGACGACCCGCTGCCGCCGCTGGCGGTGCAGTACGGCGACTTTGCCCTGTGGCAGCGGCGCTGGCTCGACGGCGAGCTGCTGCAACGCCAGGGCGCCTATTGGCAACAGGCCCTGGGCGGGGCGCCGGCCTTGCTGATGCTGCCCACCGACCGCCCGCGCCCGGCGCAGCAGGACCACCGGGGGCAACGCCTCGAGGTGCTACTGGACGAGCCGTTGAGCGCCGCGCTCAAGGCCCTGGCCCAGCGCCATGGCTGCACGCTGTACATGGTCATGATGGCGGCCTGGGCGCAGTTGCTCGCGCGTCTGGCCGGACAGGCCGAGGTGGTGATCGGCTCGCCGGTGGCCAACCGCGCGAACGCCGAAGTCGAAGGGCTGATCGGCCTGTTCGTCAACACCCTGGCGGTGCGGATCGACACCGCGGGCGCGCCGAGCGTCGAGGCGCTGCTGGCCCGGGTCAAGGCCTGCACCCTGCAAGCCCAGGCCCATCAGGACCTGCCGTTCGAGCGGGTGGTGGAGCTGTTGCGGCCGGTGCGCAGCCTGTCCCACAGCCCGCTGTTCCAGACCCTGCTGAGCTGGGAAAACCACGACGGCCCGCAACTGGAGCTGGGCGAACTGCGCCTGGAAGGGCTGGCGGCGGCGGGTGAAGTGGCCAAGTTCGACCTGTCCCTGAGCCTGGGCGAGGTGCGCGGGCGCATCGGCGGTTCGCTGGAATACGCCACGGCGCTGTTCGACGCCGCCACCCTGCAACGCTACCTCGGCTACTTCACCCGGCTGTTGCAGGCCATGGTCGGCAACGATCAGGCGCCGCTGGAGCAGGTCGCGTTGCTGGACGAGCGCGAGCGCCGGCAGTTGCTGGAAGGCCTCAATGCCACCGCCCGCGACTACGACCTGGAGCAAACCATCCATGGGTTGTTCGAGGCCCAGGCGCAGCGCACGCCCGAGGCGCTGGCGGTCAAGGCCGGCGCGCAGTCGCTGAGCTACCGCGCCCTCAACCAGCGGGCCAACCAGCTGGCGCATTACCTGCGCGAGCAGGGCGTGGGCCCGGATTCGCGGGTGGCGATCTGCGTCGAGCGCGGGCTGGAGATGGTGGTGGGCCTGCTGGCGATCCTCAAGGCCGGCGGCGGTTATGTGCCGCTGGACCCGGCGTACCCGCCGGAGCGCATCGCCTACATGCTCGAGGACAGCGCGCCGGTGGCGGTGCTGGCCCAGGGCGCGACCCGCGGCTTGCTCGGCGAGGTGCCGGTGATCGACCTGGAGCGGCCGCTGTGGCAGGACCGGTCGCTGGACAACCCGCGGATTCCCGAGCTGACCCCGCGGCATCTGGTCTACGTGATCTACACCTCCGGTTCCACCGGCAAGCCCAAGGGGGTGATCAACGAGCATCGCGCGGTGGTCAACCGCCTGCTGTGGATGCAGGAGGAATACGCCCTGGACGCCGCCGACGCGGTGCTGCAAAAGACCCCGTTCAGCTTCGACGTCTCGGTCTGGGAGTTCTTCTGGCCGCTGATGACCGGCGCGCGGCTGGTGATGGCCCGCCCCGAAGGCCACAAGGACCCGGCCTACCTGGGCGAGGTGATCGAGGCCGAAAAGATCAGCACCTTGCACTTCGTGCCGTCGATGCTCGACGTATTCCTCGCTCACGGCGACAGCGCACGTTGCGCCGGCCTGACGCGGGTGCTTTGCAGCGGCGAAGCCTTGCCGGGCAGCCTGGTGCGGCGTTTCAAGACGCAATTGCCGGGCACTGAGCTGCACAACCTCTACGGCCCGACCGAGGCGGCGGTGGACGTCACCGCCTGGCACTGCGCGGGCCCTGTCGAGCAGACCCCGGACAACACGCCGATCGGCAAACCGATCGCCAACACCCGAATGTACCTGCTGGACGAGCAGTTGCAGCCGGTGCCGCTGGGGGTGGTGGGCGAGCTGTATATCGGCGGGGTGCAAGTGGCGCGCGGTTATCTGCATCGCCCGCAACTGAGCGCCGAACGTTTTCTCAAGGACCCGTTCCGCGACGAGCCGCAGGCCCGGATGTACCGCACCGGCGACGTCGGCCGTTACTTGCCGGACGGCGTGATCGAGTACCTGGGGCGCAACGACGATCAGGTGAAGATCCGCGGCCTGCGCATCGAACTGGGAGAGATCCAGGCGCGCCTGACCCAGTTCCCCGGGATCAAGGAGGCGGTGGTGGTGGCCCGCGAGGATGTGCCGGGCGACAAGCGCCTGGTGGCGTACTACACCACCGAGGCGGCGAACGCCGCGCCGGAGGCCGAAGCCCTGCGCAGCCACCTGCTGGAGCAGTTGCCGGAGTACATGCTGCCGGCCGCGTTCGTGCCGCTGGATGCCTTGCCCCTGAGCCCCAACGGCAAGCTGGACCGCAAGGCGCTGCCGGCGCCGGACCTGGAAGCGTTGCGGGTCCGCGAGTACGAGGCGCCGGTGGGCGATACCGAGATCCTCCTGGCGCAGATCTGGGCCGAGTTGTTGAACCTGGAACGGGTGGGGCGGCACGACCATTTCTTCGAGCTGGGCGGGCATTCGCTGCTGGCGGTCAACCTGATCGCGCGGATGCGCCGGGTCGGCCTGGCGGCGGATGTGCGGGTGCTGTTCGGCCAGCCGACCCTGGCCGCGCTGGCGGCGGCCGTGGGCGACGGGCGCGAGGTGGCGGTGCCGGCCAACGGCATCGTCCCCGGGGCCGAGCGGATCGTTCCGGCGATGCTGCCGCTGGCCAGCCTCGACCAGGAGGCCATCGAGCGCCTTGTCGCCAGCGTGCCCGGCGGCGTCGCCAACGTGCAGGACATCTACGCCCTGGCGCCGTTGCAGGCGGGCATCCTCTATCACCATATCGCCGCCCGCCAGGGCGACCCCTATGTGCTCCAGGCGCAGTTCGCCTTTGCCAGCCCGGAACGCCTGGCGGCGTTTGTCCTGGCCTTGCAAGCGGTGATCGAGCGCCACGACATCCTGCGCAGCTCGATGCACTGGAAGGGCCTGGAAGAACCGGTGCAAGTGGTCTGGCGCCAGGCCCCGCTGGTCTGCGAGGCGGTGGCGGTGGACGCCGCGCAGGGCGATGTACTGGGCCAGTTGCAGGCGCGTTTCGAGCCGCGCCAGTATCGCCTGGACCTCGCCCAGGCGCCGCTGCTGCGCCTGGTGCACGCCCACGACCCGGTCAACCGGCGCGTGGTGGCGCTGCTGCTGTTCCATCACCTGGTCATGGACCACCTCGCCCTGGAGGTGCTGCAGTATGAAATGCAGGCCTGGCTGCTGGGCGAGGGCGAACACCTGGGGCCGGCGGTGCCGTACCGCAACTACGTGGCCCAGACCCGCCTGGGCGTCGGCGAGCAGGAGCACGAGGCGTTCTTTCGCCAGATGCTGGCGGACTTCGACCAACCGACCCGGCCGTTCGCCCTGGCGGCGCCGACCGGCGAGGGCGACAGCGAAGCCGCGCAGGTGCTGCTCGACAGCGGCTTGAGCCGCCGCCTGCGGGTCCAGGCCCGGCAGCTGGGGATCGGCGTCGCGAGCCTGATGCACCTGGCCTGGGCCCAACTGCTGAGCCGGGTGTCGAACCAGTCGTCGGTGGTCTTCGGCACCGTGCTGCTGGGGCGGATGCAGGGCGGCGAAGGCGCGGAGCGGGCGCTGGGGGTGTTTATCAACACCTTGCCGCTGCGGGTTGACCTGGCCGACCAGGAGGTGGCCGAAGCGGCCCTGGCCACCCACGGGCGCCTGAGCCAGTTGCTCGGCCACGAACATGCGCCGCTGGCGCTGGTGCAGCGTTGCAGCGCGGTGGCGCCGGCCACGCCGCTGTTCAGCACCTTGCTCAACTACCGCCACAGCGCCCCGGCCGAGGCGCTGGCGGACGCTGCCGCGACGGCCTGGCAGGGCATGCAATTGCTCAACGCCGAAGAGCGCAGCAACTACCTGCTGACCCTGAGCGTCGACGACCTGGGCGAGGATTTCCAGCTGACCGCCCTGGCGCTGCCGGGCATCGGCGCGCAGCGCATCTGCGGCTATATGCAGGTGGTCCTGGAGCACCTGGCGCAGGCCCTGGAGCAGGCGCCGCAGACACCGGTCGAAACCCTGGAGATTCTCGGCGCCGAGGAACGCCGGCAACTGCTCGAGGGCTTCAATGCCAGCGCCCGCGACTTCCCCCACGAGCAGACCGTGCACCGGCTGTTCGAGGCCCAGGCCCGGGCCCGCCCCGAGGCCACGGCCGCGGTGCATGGCCCGCAGGCGCTGAGCTACGGCCAGCTCAACGCCCGGGCCAACCGGCTGGCCCACCATCTGCTGGCCCTGGGCGTGTGCCCGGGGGCTACGGTGGCGATTCTCCTGGAGCGTTCCCTGGACTTGCTGGTCAGCCAGCTGGCCGTCTGCAAGTGCGCGGCGGTCTATGTGCCGCTCGACCGCCATGCGCCGGCCGAGCGCCAGGGGTTCATCCTCGAGGACTGCCAGGCGGCGCTGTTGCTGACCCGCAGCGACGAAACCCTGGGCGGCGCGGTGCGCCGGGTCGAGCTGGACCGCCTGGACCTGGCCGGCCAGCCGAACCACGACCCGGGGCTGGAGCAATCCAGCGAAGCGGTGGCGTACATCATGTACACCTCCGGTTCCACCGGCGCCCCCAAGGGCGTGCTGGTGCCGCACCGGGGCATCACCCGCCTGGTGCTGAACAACGGCTACGCCGATTTCAACGCCGGCGACCGCGTGGCGTTCGCCTCCAACCCGGCGTTCGACGCCAGCACCATGGACGTCTGGGGCGCCTTGCTCAACGGCGCCCAGGTGCAGGTGATCGACCATCACACGCTGCTCGACCCGCTGCGTTTCGGCGCGGCGCTGAAAAGCACCGGCAGCAGCGTGCTGTTCGTCACCACGGCGCTGTTCAACCAGTACGTGCAGCTGATTCCCGAGGCCCTCAAGGGCCTGCGGATTCTCCTGTGCGGCGGCGAACGGGCCGACCCGGCGGCGTTCCGGCGCTTGCTGGCGCAGGCGCCGGACCTGCGCCTGGTGCATTGCTACGGCCCCACCGAAACCACCACCTACGCCACCACCCACGAGGTGCGAACGCTGGCGGCGGACGCCGAGAGCGTGCCGGTGGGCCGGCCGATCTCCAACACCCAGGTGTATGTGCTCGACGCCCGGCAACAGCCGGTGCCCCAGGGCGTGGTGGGCGAGATCTACATTGGCGGCCACGGCGTGGCCAAGGGCTACCTGAACCGGGCCGCGCTGACCGCCGAGAAGTTTCTCCACGACCCGTTCAACCCGCGGCCGGATGGCCTGATGTACCGCACCGGCGACCTTGGGCGCTGGCTCGACCAGGGCCTGCTGGAGTGCCTGGGGCGCAACGACGACCAGGTGAAGATCCGTGGCTTTCGCATCGAGCTGGGCGAGATCGAAGCGCGCCTGGCGACGTGCCCGGGGGTCAGGGAAGTGGTGGTGCTGGCCCGCGAGGACGAGCCCGGCGACAAGCGCCTGGTGGCGTATTGCAGCCTGGAGCGGCCGGTGTCGGTCGAGCAGTTGCGGGGTTATCTGCAGGGCCGCCTGCCGGACTACATGGTGCCCGCGGCCTATGTGCTGCTGGAGCGGTTGCCGCTGACCGGCAACGGCAAGGTCGACCGCAAGGCGCTGCCGGCGCCGCAACTGGACGCCCTGGCGCACGCGGTGTACGAGGCCCCGGTCGGCCCGTTGGAGCAGCGCCTGGCGCAGGCCTGGGCCGAGGTGCTGAAGCTTTCGCAGGTCGGGCGCCACGACAGTTTCTTCGAGCTGGGCGGCCATTCGCTGCTGGCGATCCGCCTGGTCAACCTGCTGCAAGAGGCCGGCCTGGAATTGACCCTGGCCGAGCTGTTCGAGCACGCCAGCGTCGCCTCGGTCGCCGCCTTGCTGGGCCAGCGCGACGCCGCCCCGCAACGCGACGAGACGCTGGTCAGGGTGCGCAGCGGCGGCAGCCAGCCGCCGCTGTTCCTGGTCCATGAATTCAGCGGCCTGGATGTGTATTTCCCGGCGCTGGGCCAGCACATTCCCGGCGACTTCCCGATCTACGGCCTGCCCGGGGTCGCCCTCGGCCAGCCGCAGCTGCACACCATGCAATGCCTGGCTGCGCGCCTGGTGACGATCATCCGCGGGGTCCAGGCCGAAGGGCCGTATCGCCTGGCGGGCTGGTCGTTCGGCGGGGTACTGGCCTACGAGATCGCCCTGCAACTGATCGGCCAGGACCAGCCGGTGGAATTCCTCGGCCTGATCGACAGCTACGTGCCGCGCCTGACCGACCAGGGCAAGGCGCGCTGGTCCGGCGACAACGCCCTCAAGCTGCACCTGTTGCTGCAATGCAGCCTGTACTGGAAAGCCCAGGGCGCCGCTGGCGGCGCGGCGCTGGCCAGCCTCGACGGCTTGCAGCGGCAACTGGACGAGCTGGACGTCGCCGCGCTGCTGCGCCGCTGCCGCAGCGAACAGCTGCTGTACCCGGAGATGGCCGCGGCGTCGGACACCGACCTGCTGTATTTCCTCGAACGCGAAGTCGGCCACGGCCATGCCCTGGCGCACTACAGCCTGGCCGCCTACCCGCTGCCGGTGCACCTGTTCTGCGCCGAGGAGCGGCCCACCGAGTTGTCGCGGCGCAGCCGGCGGCTGGGCTGGGACGCGGTGCTGGCGGCGGATCGCCTGCGGGCGATCGACGTGCCGGGCGACCACCAGAGCATGATGCAGGCGCCGCATATCCGGGCGCTCGGCCGGGCCATGGGCGAAGCCTTGCAGGCCTCGGCGGCGGAGCATGCCGCGGCGGCGCCGCGAACGCCCTATCAGCCGGTGCTGAGGATCCAGGGCGGGGCGGCGGGGCAGTGGCCGATCGTCTGCGTGCCGGGGGCCGGCGACAGCGTCACCGGGTTTATCGGCCTGACCGACGCCCTGGGCCCGGACTGGCCGATCCTCGGCCTGCAACCTCGCGGCCTGGAGGGCGACGCGGTGCCCCACAGCCGGGTCGAGAGCGCCGCGGCGTACTACCTCGACGCGTTGGAGCAGCAGTACCCGACGGGGCCGCTGCACCTGATCGGCCATTCCTTCGGCGGCTGGGTGGCGTTCGAAATGGCCGTGCTGCTAGAGGCCAAGGGGCGCGAGGTGGCGTCCCTGACCCTGATCGACAGCGAAGCCCCGGGCGGCGACGGCGTGGTCGGCAAGCCCTATACCACCACCGCGGCCCTGCATCGGCTGATCGACGCCATGCAACTGGCCTCGGGCCAATCCCTGGGCATCGACCCGCGGGCGTTCGCCATGGCCGAGGACGTGGCGCAGCTGGAGCAGTTGCATGCCGGCATGGTCCGCGTCGGCCTGATGTCGCCGCGCTCCACGCCCGAGGCCATGCACGGGCCGGCCCGCACCTTCGCCAGCGCCCTGCGCACCTTGTATCAGCCGCGCCAACGCTACCAGGGCCGGGCGCGCCTGGTGCTGGCGGACGACCCGGGCCTGGATGCCGCCGGCAACCGACGGGAGCAGCAGGCCATGGTCGAGGGCTGGCGCGGGCAGGTGGCCGGGCTGGAGGTCTGGCATGGCCCCGGCAACCATTTCAGCCTGCTCAAGGCGCCCCATGTGGCGAGCCTGGCGGCCTGGTGGCACGAGGGCCGGTCGGTGCCGACGGGAGAGGGGGTGTCATAGGGCGGGCGTGGCGACAACGCGTCACGGACGGGATCGGCGGCCGGCTCCACGGCCCGCCGGCCCGCTTGGTTCAACGGGAAGCACCGCTCATGACGGCAATAGGGTGCTTCGCAGTGGGGCCCGGCAGTAGCCGGGCCCACCCTCAACGGATGTGTGGTCACCTATGGAAAAGTCGAAGTTTCGCAAAATCGCTATGGGGTTGGCGCTGGCCGTGGCGGCCGCTCTGGTTTTCTATGCGGTGCAGGTGCCGGCGCAGGCGCCGCAATACCTGACCGCCACGGTCGAGCGCGGCGATATCGAGAACGCGGTGCTGGCCGCCGGGTTGCTCGAAGGCATCAAGCAGGTGGATGTCGGGGCCCAGGTGTCGGGGCAGTTGAAGTCGCTCAAGGTCAAGCTCGGCGACAAGGTGAAGAAGGGCCAGTGGCTGGCGGAAATCGACCCGCTGGTGTTGCAGAACACCTTGCGCCAGGCCCAGGTCGACGAGGAAAACCTGCAGGCGCAGCGGCGCGCCACCGCTGCCCAGCTCAAGGAAACCAAGTCGATCTACGAGCGCTACCACGGCTTGCAGGTCGACGCGGCGATTTCCAAGCAGGAGTACGAGACCGCCGAGGCCAACTACGAGGTGCAGCGCGCCAACCTGTTGTCCCTCGACGCGCAGATCAAGAGCGCGCATATCCAGATCGACACCGCCAAGGTCAACCTGGCCTATACCCGCATCGTCGCGCCTATCGACGGCGACGTGGTGGGCATCGTCACCCAGGAAGGCCAGACCGTGATCGCCCAGCAACTGGCGCCGGTGCTGCTCAAGCTCGCCGACCTCGACACCATGACCGTCAAGGCCCAGGTCTCGGAGGCCGACGTGATCCATATCAGCCCCGGCCAGGAGGTGTACTTCACCATCCTCGGCGAGGACCGGCGCTACTACGGCAAGCTGCGCGGCACGGAGCCGGCGCCGCAGAACTTCCTCGACACCCAGACCGCGGGCACGCCGAAACAGACCACCGCGGTGTTCTACAACGCCTTGTTCGATGTGCCCAACCCGGACCATCGCCTGCGGATCTCCATGACCGCCCAGGTGCGGATCGTGCTCGACACCGCCAAGGACGTGCTGACGGTGCCGGTGGCCGCCCTGGGCGCGCGCAACGGCGACGGCAGCTTCCCGGTGCGGGTGCTGGACGCCAAGGGCCTGGCCCAATCGCGCAACGTGCGGACCGGGATCAACAACAACGTCAAGGTGCAGGTCGAGGACGGCCTGGCCGAAGGCGATCGGGTGGTGATCGGCGATCCGGCGCCGGCCGTGGCGGGGGCGTGAGCATGAGCCAGCCCCAACCGCTGCTGGAACTCAAGGGCATCAGCCGCAGCTTCAAGGCCGGCGAGCGCGAGTTCATGGCCCTGAAACACATCGACCTGACGATCCACGCCGGGGAAATGGTGGCCATCACCGGCGCCTCGGGCTCCGGCAAGTCGACCCTGATGAACATCCTCGGTTGCCTCGACTACGCCACCGGCGGCAGCTACCGGATCAATGGCCGGGAAACCCGCGACCTCGACGACCAGGCGCTGGCGGAACTGCGCCGCGACTACTTCGGCTTCATCTTCCAGCGCTATCACTTGCTGCCGCACCTGAGCGCCATGCATAACGTCGAGATGCCGGCGATCTACGCCGGCACCGCCGAGGCCAAGCGCCACGGCCGGGCCCGCGAGCTGCTGGCGCGGCTGGGCCTGACCGGGCACCTGAGCCACCGGCCGAGCCAGCTGTCCGGCGGCCAGCAGCAGCGGGTGAGCATCGCCCGGGCCTTGATGAACGGCGGCGAAGTGATCCTCGCCGACGAACCCACCGGCGCCCTGGACACCGCCAGCGGCAAGGAGGTGATGAACATCCTGCTGGAACTGCACGCCGCCGGGCACACGGTGATCATCGTCACCCACGACCCCAAGGTCGCGGCCCACGCCGAGCGGATCATCGAGGTGCGCGACGGCGAGATCCTCAGCGACCGGGCCAATGTCCGCGAAGGCGTCCCGGCCAGCGACGCGCCGGTGGTCCTCGAGCCCAGCGGCGCGCGGCGCCTGGTGGCCAGCCTGGGGCTGTTCCGCGAGGCCTTCAACATGGCCTGGGTGGCGCTGGTCTCCCACCGCATGCGGACCTTGCTGACCATGCTCGGCATCGTCATCGGCATCACCTCGGTGGTGTCGATCTCGGCCATCGGCGAGGGCGCCAAGCGCTATGTGCTCAAGGACATCCAGGCCATCGGCAGCAACACCATCGATATCTATTCCGGCACCAGCTTCGGCGACAGCCGGGCGACAGCCATCGAGACGTTGGTGCCCGCCGATGTCGTGGCCCTCAACCAGCTGTACTACGTCGACAGCGCGACCCCGGTGGTGGGGCGCAACCTGTTGTTGCGCTACCGCAACATCGACCTCGACGCCCAGGTCAACGGCGTCAGCCACCAGTACTTCCAGGTGCGCGGGTTGAAGCTGGAGGCCGGGATCGCCTTCAGCGAAAACGACGCCCGGCGCCAGGCCCAGGTGGTGGTCATCGACCACAACACCCGGCACCGCCTGTTCGGTCCGGGAGAAGACCCCCTGGGCCAGGTGATCCTGGTGGGCAACCTGCCGTGCACGGTGATCGGGGTCACCGCCGAGAACAAGAACATGTTCGCCGCGAGCAAGGCGCTGAACGTCTGGGTGCCCTACGAGACCGCGGCCGGGCGCCTGCTCGGCCAGCGCTACCTGGACAGCATCACGGTGCGGATCAAGGACGGCCAGCCGAGCAAAGTGGTGGAAGACAACGTCACCAAGCTGATGCTGCAACGCCACGGCACCAAGGATTTCTTCACCAACAACCTGGATAGCATCATGCAGACGGTGCAGAAAACCAGCCGCTCCCTGGCGCTGCTGCTGTCGCTGATCGCGGTGATTTCCCTGGTGGTCGGCGGCATCGGGGTGATGAACATCATGCTGGTGTCGGTCACCGAGCGCACCCGTGAGATCGGCATTCGCATGGCGGTGGGCGCGCGCCAGTCGGACATCCGCCAGCAGTTCCTGGTGGAGGCGGTGATGGTCTGCCTGATCGGCGGGATGATCGGCATTTCCCTGTCCTATGCCATCGGCTACCTGTTCGCGCTGTTCGTCAAGGAATGGGAAATGGTCTTTTCCATGGGCTCGATCGTCACCGCGTTCGCCTGCTCGACCCTGATCGGCATCGTCTTCGGCTTCGTGCCGGCGCGCAACGCCGCGCGCCTGGACCCCATCGAGGCCCTGGCGCGGGACTGACCGCAGGTGCCCGCCGACGGCGAACGTCGGCGGGCGGCGGACTCAGAGGCCGGTGCCGGGGCCCGTGGCGGCGCCGGCTTCGTCCGGGGAGTACATCCAGCGCAGCAGCGAGTGCCGCCCGCTGATGCCGAGCTTGATCGCGGCGCGCTTGAGGTAGCTTTCGACGGTGTGCACCTTGAGTCTCAACTGGACGGCCAGCTCCGGCGCGGTACGCCCGGCCAGCAGGCCGACGCAGACCTGCATCTCCCGGTCCGACAATTTGAGCCCCGACTGCCGCAGGCGGGCGGCGAAGCGCAGGCGCAGGGTTTCCAGGCCCTGGCGTTCGAGGCTGGCGCCGGCGGCGTGGTCCGCCATGGCGTCGAGCGGTTGCAGGGCGGTCAGGTGTTTTTCCACCATGGGCAGCAGCAGCGGGGAAAAGTCCTGCAAGAGAATGCGTTCCTGGGGCGAGAAGCTCTGTGACTGGCAGGAGCGGTAGACCGAGATCCCGTAGCGGTAATCGTCCTTGTGCCCGGTCAGGTGCAACTGCGCGGCGCCTGTGTCGCAGGGTTCGTGGGCGGCGTCGCTGTAGACCTCGTCGTGGGCGGGCCCGGGCTGCGATGGGCCCTGCGCGTACGCCGGCCTCTGGGTGATGTGCGTGGCGTCCACCGCCAGTTGGGTGCGTATCAGGTCATGCAGCCTGCGCGGGAAGCTGCGGCTGCCGGTGCTGGCGATGACCTTGCCGATGTGGGGGAACAGTAGTTGTGAGTTCATCGTTTCATC
This sequence comes from Pseudomonas chlororaphis, assembly GCF_001921865.1. GTDB lineage: Bacteria > Pseudomonadota > Gammaproteobacteria > Pseudomonadales > Pseudomonadaceae > Aquipseudomonas > Aquipseudomonas chlororaphis_D. The sequence continues at coordinate 152,510 of NZ_MSCT01000014.1, read as the reverse complement.
CATGAGTTTCGTGTTGCGCGACACCTGTCTTTATAGCGACGAGCGCGCCGGGTCCATGTTTACAGCCTTATGTCCAAAACAGCGGATTTAGAGCGCCTCGGCGGATTCGACGCCGTCTCGTATCCTAGTACAGGGTTGCGGTGGCGGTTTGATGAATCACGGTAAAAAGCCCGCGGCAGAGCGCTTTCTTGCGCGCGACGCCGATCTGGCGGGCGCCGGAGACCCTGCGGGTCTTGCGCAGCCTCGCAGGCTCGGCAGCGGCTACAGGGATTGCGAACACCCCAATATCCCCGCCATGCCCGCTCTGTGTAGCCGCTGCCGCAGGCTGCGCACGAGCGGCACGCTCGCAGCGATCCCACCGACGCCGGAGACCCTGCGGGTCTTGCGCAGCCTCGCAGGCTCGGCAGCGGCTACAGGGCCCGCGAACACCCCAATATCCCGCCGCTCTGTGTAGCCGCTGCCGCAGGCTGCGCACGAGCGGCACGCTCGCGGCGATCTTGCGGGCGGGTCAGTGGGACGAGACGTACGGGGACGGCGTGGCCGGTTCGGGCAGGGCGTAGGTGGCTTTCATCCATTCGATCTCGGCGTGGGGCGTGCGGCCGAAGAAGCGCTTGAACTCGCGGCTGAATTGCGAGGCGCTTTCGTAGCCGACGTCGAACGCCGCCGTCGACGCGCTCATGGCGTGGCGCAGCATCAGCAGCCGCGCCTGGTGCAGGCGGGTGGACTTCAGGTACTGCATGGGCGAGGAGTGGGTCACGTTGCGAAAATGCAGGTGGAAACTGGTCACGCTCATGCTCGCTTCCCGGGCCAGGGACAACACGTCCAGGCGTTCCTGGTAGCTGCTGTGGATCTTGCGGATCGCCCGCACGATCTTGGCGAAATGCCCCTGGCGGTCGAGCGCGGCGCGCATCGAGCCGCCCTGTTCGCCGGTGAGGATGCGGTAGTAGATCTCGCGCACCAGCGCCGGCCCGAGTATCCGCGCGTCGCCCGGGACGCTCATCGCTTCGAGAAAACGCAGGGTCGAGTCACGCAGCCCATCGTCCATGGGCGAGGCATACAGGCCCTTGGGCGGGGCGTCGCTGGGCCCCAGCGCCTCGTCCACTTGCAGCAGCAACTCGCTGGCCAGTTGCAGGTCCAGGCGCATGTAGACCGCCAGCATGGGCTCGGCCTGGCTGGCGTCGGTCTCCATGGTGAACGGCACGGGCACGGACACCACCAGGTAGTGCTGGGCGTCGTACACATAGACGTCGTCGCCCAGGTAGCCGCGCTTGCGTCCCTGGCACAGGATCACGATCCCCGGGTCGTACAGCACCGGGGTTCGCGTCAGCGGCCGGTTCGAGCGCAGAAAGCGGACGTCGTCCAGGGCGCTGAGGTTGTAGCCCTCGACCGGCGCGAGCTGTTCCAGCAACCGCACCATGCGCGCGGCGGATGAATCGGCCTGAGTCATTGCGGTCTCCCTTGTCTGCTCAACCGTCGGTCGAACGGCTCAGCGCTTGCCATTGATCGATCTCGCTGGCCGCGTGCTTGAGCTTGTCGCGCACCAACTCCAGGGCATCGCTGCCCAACAGCACGTGGGCCGGCGGGGCCGGGCTGGCGATGATCTGCAACATCGCCTGCGCGGCCTTGCGCGGATCGCCGAGCTGCTTGCCGCTCTTGGCCTGGCGCGCCTGGCGCACCGGGTCGAAGCTCGCGTCGTAGTCGGCGATGCTGCGTGGGGTGCGCTGCATCGAGCGGCCGGCCCAGTCGGTGCGAAACGAGCCCGGCGCCACGGCGGTGACGAAAATATTGAAAGGCGCCAGTTCCTTGCTCAGCGTATCGGAGATGCCTTCCAGGGCAAATTTGCTCCCGCAGTAGTAGGCGATGCCGGGCATCGTGATAGTGCCGCCCATGGAGGTGATGTTAAGGATACGGCCAGCGCGGCGCTGGCGAAAATACGGCAGGAACGCCTTGGTCACCGCCACCGCGCCGAACACATTGACGTCGAACTGACGGCGCAGGGCTTCCAGCGGCGACTCTTCGAAAATGCCCTCGTGCCCGTAGCCGGCATTGTTGACCAACACATCGACCGGGCCGTGGCGCGCCTCGACCGCCGCGACCACGGCGTCGATCCGCGCGAAGTCGGTGACATCCAGGACGACGCCGTGGGCCCGCTCCGCGGCGAGCGCCTCGAAGGCCTGCAAGGCCGCTTCGCTGCGCACGGTGCCGATGACCCGGTGGCCGGCGGCCAGCGCTTGCTGCGCCAGGGCGTTGCCGAAGCCGCTGCTGACGCCAGTGATGAACAGGGTGTTGCTGCGATTCATGGCCAAGGCCTCTGTAGTGGGTACGAGGCGATGGTAGCGAGCGTCCATCCGCCGACCTATGCCGGTTCGTCCGCGAGGATTGCCTATTCCTACCGGTGTCGGGAGCGCGCGTGGCGGTCCGACGAGGGAGTCGCAGGTCGCCCGTGCCGGCTCGACCTGGATCGATGTGGTTTTTTTACGCAAGGACCCGCCAGGGCGGCGGGTCCGGCGGGGCTCAGAGTTTCGGCAACTGGCCGATGCGGCCGATCATTTCGGTGACGATCTGCAGGTCCAGCTGGAACTGCTCGGTGGTCTTGAACTCGTTGTCGGTGTGGCCGGTGTACTTGACCTCGGGACGGGCCAGGCCGAATTGCACGCCGTTGGGCAATTCATGCACCGAGGTGGCGCCGGCGGAGGTGCCGAACTTGTGCTCCATGCCGAGGTTTTCGCTGGCCACCGCCAGCAGCGCCTTGACCCATTCGCCTTCAGGGTTGCGGTACATCGGCTCGGCGATCTTGTAGTCGAAGTTCACCGCGACATGGCTCTTCTTGCTCCAGACGGCGAGCTTGTCGGCGATTTCCTTCTTCAGCACGTCCGGGGTCTTGCCCTTCGGCACCCGCAGGTTGACCGCCAGCTGGAAGGCCTTGTCGTCCTGCGCGACATAGGTCAGGGAGGTGGTCAGCGGGCCCATGAAGGGATCGGCGAAACCCACCCCCAGTTTGTTGCCCAGGTAGTCCAGGCCCCAGTTGTCGGCGGCATACCGCGCGGCGTCGGTGATCTGGTTGTGCTTGAACGCGACCTTGCCGTTCAGGCCGTTGACGAAGTCGAGCATGCGCGCCACCGGGTTGACCCCCGACTCGGGTTCGGAGGAGTGGGCGGAGACGCCGGTGACGGTCAGCTTGACGTCCTTGCCGTCGACCTTGGCCGCGACGCTGAAGTCGCCGCCATGGGCCTTGGCGTATTCGGCGCCGGCTTTTTGCAGGCTGGCGGCCAGTTCCGCGGGCTTGTCGGTCAGCAGGGTGGCGACCGATGCGCCGGGGATCTGGTTGGTCGCCAGGCCGCCGGTCATCGAGACGATCTCGGCGCCTTTGCCTTCGGCCGCGCGCCGGGGGAAGGTGGCCATGACCGTGCCGTAGCCTTTCTCGGCGATCACCACCGGGTAGCCGCCGTCCAGCGCCAGGTTGTAGTTGGGCGTCGGGTTGCGCTCGAAGTAGTAGGGGATGGCGTCGCCGCTGGTTTCCTCGGTGGTGTCCACCAGCAGCTTGAAGTTGCGCGCCAGGGGCAGTTTTTCTTCCTTGATGATCTTCATCGCGTAGAGCGCGACCACGATGCCGTTCTTGTCGTCCTCGGTGCCGCGGCCGTACATGCGATCGCCCACCAGGGTGACCTTGAACGGGTCGAGCTTGGTGCCGTCCGGCAACACCCAGTTTTCCGGGGTCACGGGCACCACGTCGGCGTGGGCGTGGATGCCCACCACTTCGTCGCCGCTGCCTTGCAGGGAGATTTCATAGACGCGGTTGTCGACGTTGCGGAAGGTCAGGTCGAAGGCCTTGGCCAGGTCCTTGATCTTGTCGGCGATCTTCAGGAACTCGGGGTTCTCGTGCTGCGGCACGCCGTCGACACGGACGGTGGGGATGGCCACCAGCTCGATCAGGGTCTGGGTCGCGGCCTTGCCGTATTTCACCCGGGCATACAGGCCCAGCAGGCGATGGATTTCGTTCTGCTGCTCGGCGGTCAGCGTCTTGTTGTCGACAAAGGCGGCGATGGCCGGGCCGAGGTTGGCGCTCTTGGCCACGTCGCTCTTGGCCAGGGTGCCGAGGAACTGGCGGAAATCGGTGACCGAGGCTTCGTTGAAGTCCTTGAGGATGGCCGCGCTCTGTTGCGGGGTGATGTTGGCGTGGGCGCTGGTGAAGGCTGACAGGCTGGCCAGCATCAGGGTGGCCGCGGCCAGGTGCTTGAGGGAGAAATCCATTACGGGGCATTCCTTGCAAGAGAGTAAGAAGTGTCTGAACGATCAGGCAGAAACCTTCCCAAGCTAACACCACGAGGGCGGCCGACGGGAGCCCCCGAAGTGGGATCTGTCGCACAGAACGGCAAAAGCGGCGCACAAACGCAAAAGTCCTGGCGTGGCCCGGTGCCATGTCTGCGCCCGGGTTCCGCCCCCTGTCCTGTTCGCAGGGCGGGGGGCAACGCGGTGGCCGTCAGAACGCGTATTGCAGGCGGGTGTAGTAGTAGCCGCCGGTGAAGCCGAAGGGCGAATAGCTGCCCCAGTTGTCGCCGAACGAGGAGTTGCTGACGCCGATGTGGTCGGGGTACTTGTCGAACAGGTTCTGCGCGCCCACGGCCACCGTCAGCTGTTTGTCGAAGGCGTAGGCCACGTCCAGGTCGGTGATCCACTTGGCCGAATACTCGCGGTCCAGGCTCGGGTCGCTGGAGCTGTTGACCTCGGTGTAGGTGCCATAGCGGGTCAGCCGCAGGTTGACGTCGAAGTCATGGATCGCCCAGTCGGCGGAGAAAATCATCTTGCTGCTCGGCGAGGTCTTGGTGATCAGCGCCCGAGACTGTCGCCCCAGCAACTGGAAGCCGCTGCCCAGGGCGCTCAATTGCGCCGGGGTGTCGCTGACGCTGAGGATCTGCGTGTGGTTGTAGTTCAGCGCCGCGGTCCATTTCACCGAACCGTAGCGCTCCAGGTCCTGCCGGTAGTTGCCCACCACGTCGACGCCCGAGGTGCGGGTGTTGGCGCCGTTGGTGAAGTACTGCGCGCCGGCGGTGGCCGGTACGCCGATGCTGTCGAGCAGGGCGGCGACGCCCGGCCCCTGGAAGCGTTCGCTGAGCACCAGGCGGTCACGCAGGTTGATCACGTAGCCATCCACGGTCAGGCTCAGGTCGTCGCTGGGGGTCAGGGCGAAGCCCAGGCTGAAGTTGGTCGAGCGCTCCGGCTTCAATGACTGCGCGCCCAGGGCCTGGGCGCCGGCCGAGTCCACCGGCAGGATCACGTAGTTATACGACTGGTAGACACCGTTGATGGTGTCGAAACCGGTGGAGCGCGCGGTGAAGATCTGGTTGGCCAGGGACGGCGCGCGAAAGCCGTTGCTGATGGTGCCGCGCAGGGCGAACACCGGGTTGAATGCGTAGCGCGTACTGAGCTTGCCGCTGCGGGTGGCGCCGACGCCTTCGTTGTAATGCTCGTAGCGCGCGGCGACGCCGACGTACCACTGTTCCACCGGGTAGAAACCCAGGTCGACGTAGCTGGCGACGCTGTTGCGGCTGATCTTCTGTTCGTCCTCGGGGCTGATGCCATTGGTGACCTGGGCGCCCGGGTCGGGGCGTTGCCCGGCGCGCGGGTGGCCGGCGGGAAACACATAGCCGCCGTCGATGTAGGAGGCTTCGGAGCCGGCGCGGGTCTCGTAGCTTTCGCGCCGGTGCTCGAAGCCGAAGGCCACGTCCAGGGGCTTGGCCAGGCCGATGTCGTAGCTGTTTTTCAGGTCCAGGTTGCTGGTCAACTGGTCGGCGATGTAGATGCCCGAGGTGAATTTGTTCGGGGTGTTTTCCCCCAGCGACGGGTTCTGGTTGTCGTAGGTGCGCTGCTTGGCGTAGTTGCGCCCGTAGGTGCTGCTCAGGTCCCAGGCCCAACCGGCGAGGTCGCTGCCCTTGGCGCCGAACGCCGACTGGAAGTCGGTTTCGTTGATCAGCCAGTAGGGGCTGTAGCCGTCGGGGTAGCCGTTGGGGCCGGTGGTGATGGTGTTGCGCCCGTTGGGCAGGCGGAAGTTCTGGCCGTCGTTGTTTTCCCGGGTGGCCAGGGTGGAGAACGAATACAGGGTCAGGTTGTCGCCCAGCGGCAGGTCGAGGTTGTAGCCGGCGTCGGCCAGTTGGCTGCGCGGCAGGCCGTAGCCCTTGTAGGTGTGGTGGCTGGCGCCGGCCTCGCGCGGGTCGGGCGAACCGTCGGCCTGGGGGTAGTAGTGGTTGGCGTAGCCGTTGCTGCCGGCCTTGTTGTCGCGTTCCTGGTAGCGGGTGTCGAGGGAGAGATTGAGCACGCCCGCTTCGCCGACCTGGAAGCCATAGTTGAGCGCCTCCTGGGCGGTGCCGCGCTTGCCGTCGTAGCCCTGGCCTAGGGTGGTGTCGGAGCTGCCGCCGGTGGTCTGCTTGAGGATGATGTTGATCACCCCGGAAATCGCGTCCGAGCCGTACTGCGCCGCCGCGCCGTCGCGCAGCACCTCGATGTGGTCGATGGACGCCACGGGGATCAGGTCGAGGTCGCTGGGCGCCGCGCCGCTGTTGATGCCGTTGATGTTCAGGGTGGCGCTGGTGTGCCGGCGCTTGCCGTTGACCAGCACCAACACATGGGAGGCGGTGAGGCCGCGCAAGGTGGCCGAGCGCACCACGCCGCTGGCGTCCCAGCCGGCGCGGTCGGGCAGGTTGAACGAAGGAATGAACTTGCTCAGCGCTTCCAGCAGGCTGGGTTTGCCCACCGCGCGCAGTTGCTCGCCGGTGACCACGTCGATCGGCGTCGGGCTGGTGGTCACGGTGCGTTCGGCGGTGCCGCGGTTGCCGGTGACCACCACCGTGTCGAGGGTCGGCGCGGCGCCGTCGGCGGCGTGCAGGTTGAGCGAGGCCAGGCCGCAGGCGATCGACAGCGGCAGCAATAACGGGCGATAGGCAGGCGCGGCAGGGCGTCTTGGGCGGTTGGGCATGGGGGCAGGCTCCTGAAGGGCGGCGGGCGTTACTTTTTACGAGCGGCGATGGCTTCGATTTCCACCAGACCGCCGGGCAGCGGCAAGGCGACCACTTGCACCGCGGTGCGCGCCGGTTTGTGCGGTTGTTCGGCGCTGCCGAAGAACGGCGTGTAGCCCTGTTGCAGCCCGGCGAAATCCAGCTTGCCGCCCTTGGCCGGGTCGCCCACCAGGAACACCCGCAACTGGATCACGTCGCCCAGGTCCAGGCCCTGGCTGCGCAGCACGCCCTTGAGCTTGTTGAGGATGGAGGTGGTCTGGGTCGCGGTGTCGCCGTAGGCGGCGAACGAGTCCTTCGGCGCTTGCGGGTCGTGCAGGTCGGCGAGCAGGCCGCTGACGAACAGCAGCTCGGTCTGCGCCGGCACCGCCACCGCCAGGGAGATCGGGAAGTCGGAGTTGGGCAGGGCGATGCGCTTGATGTCGTCGGCCTGGGCGGCGCCGGTGAGCAGGGTGGCGGTCATGAGCAGTCCTATGAGCAGTGCGTTGGTTTTCATCGGTCGATCCTTCTGGGTAGGGAAAAATGCCGGCACTCAGGCGGCGACGCCCGCGTGCTGGCGTTCGGCGTGGCGGCCGATCAGGCCGACGATGCGCCGCGCCGAATCGGCGGCGCTGTTCTGCCAGATGCCGACGCCGCCGTGGGCCAGGGCGTCGCTGGCCAGGTAGGTGCGGCCTTGAGGCTGGTTGAGCACCTGGTAGGCGGGCTCGCCGACCTCGTCGTTGACGATCCACGGACCCTTGCTGAAGGGCACCTTGGACCAGTTGATCGCCACCGGTTTTTGCAGCTTGGCGCTGTGCCCGGGGTGCAGCAGCTCGACCGCCTGGCGCGAGGAGGCGAACTGCTCGGCCAGGGGTTTCTGGCAGAAGGCCTGGGCGGTCTCGGCGATGTTGTAGGCGGCGACCAGGATGCCCTGGGCGCTGTTCAGGCGGTCGCTGGGGTACCACAGGCCCTTGACCTCATGGTCCAGGTAGGAAAGCCCGCCGTAGATGTTGAAGTCGGTTTCCCAGAAGCGCGGCGACTGCCACGCCACCTTGTTCGCCAGGTCGCTCTGGGCGCTGAGGATCGCCTGCTTGAACGGCGCGCTGAAGTTGTTCGGCAGCCGCGCCAGCAGCGGCAGGGGCACGGTGACGATGGCGTAGTCGGCGCTCAGGGTCTGGGTCTTGCCGGTCTGGCGGTCCTTGTAGGTGATGCGGCTGCCCTGCTCGGAGGTCTGGATATCACTGACTTCGGCGTGGAAACGCACCGCGTCCTTGAGTTTTTCGTAGAACGCCAGGGGGATGCGGTCCATGCCGCCCACCGGTTGGAACATGGTGGTGGAGAACTCGGGGATCTCGTCGAACACCAAAGCCGCCCAGAGCTTGGGGTTGAGCAGGGTCTGCAACGACAGCGGGTCGCGGGTGATGCCGGTCTGGTCGCCCGCGCCGGGAATGCGGGTGTAGCCCGAGCGCACCGAGCCCTTGTATTTGAAGTCGGCGTTGAGGTCGCCGTAGACCTTGAGGAAGTTCAGCAACGCCTGGCGGTCGTCGGCGCTCAGGTCCTGGTCCAGGGCCTTGCGGCTGACGGTGCGCGCCAGCAGTTCCGAGAGCTGGCCGCGGGTGTCGTTGACCGCCTGGCGCAACTGGAACGCCGGTTGCCGGGCGTCAGGCAGGGCCAGAGCGTTGCGGCTGCTGTTGACCAGCACTTGCAGCTCGACCCCCAGCTCGCGGCAGTAGCCGAGCAGGGTCTGGTGATGGCTGGGAATGCGCGCCGGGCCGGCGTTGAAGAACTGCCCGTCGTCGAAGTCCACGGTCTGGCTGACGCCGTCGTCGAAATCGATCTTGCTGCCGCGGCGCAGGGTCCAGTTGCGGCCGCCGACCCGTTCGCGGGCTTCCAGGATGGTCACGGTAAAGCCGGCCTTGCGCAGTTCATAGGCGCTGACCAGCCCGGAAATGCCGGCGCCGACCACCACCACATGTTTGCCTGTGCCGCTGCTGCCCAGCTGCAACGGCTCGAAGCTGGCGGCCAGGGCCTTGGGGGCAAGACCGAGGGCGTCGAGGGCGCCGACGGCGGCGGAATAGCCACCGACGGCGGCGATTCGGGAGATCAGTTGCCTGCGGGTAAAAGCCATGAGGTGCTCCTTGGCATAGTTGCCTGTATGGGGGTCAGAGGTCGTAGCGCACGGTCAGCAACAGGGTTCGCGGGTCGTTGACGGCGTAGTAGCGGGCGCCGCTGGACGGCACGTAGCCGACCGATTGCGGGTAGGCGCGGTCGAGCAGGTTTTTCACCGCCAGGGTGGTGGTCCAGTGGCCGTCGGCGGAGAGGTAGCGGGTGTTGGCGTTCCAGAAGGTCTGGGCGGGGATTTCCTGGATGTCGTCGTTCAGCGCGTTGGCGTAGGACTTGGTCTGGAACTGCGCGTCGGTGCCCGCCAGCCAAGTGCCGGGCAGGCCGACGGGGAGGGTGTAGTCGAGGCCGACGCTGGTGTTCCAGCGCGGCGAGAACACCAGTTGCTTGCCGTTGGCGTCGACCCCGGCGCCGCTGGCGTTCTCGAAGTCGTCGTACTGGCTTTGCAGGTAACCGAGGTTGAAGGTCAGTTGCAGGTCCGGCGTCAGGGCGCTGAGGGTTTCCAGTTCGACGCCGTAGGTGTGCGCCCGGCCGACGTTGGTGCGCAGGCTGACGCCCAGGGCCGGGTCGTAGGCGTTGGTCTGCAGGTCCTTGTAGTCGTTGTAGAACAGCGCCAGGTTGGCGCGCAGGCGGCGGTCGAGGAAGTCACCCTTGAAGCCGGTTTCCCAGGTGGTCACGTCTTCCGGGGAGAACGCCTGCTCGGCGGCGGCGCGGGTCGGCGCGCGATTGTCGTAGCCGCCGGCCTTGAAGCCCTTGGCCACGTAGGCGTACTGGTTCAGGTGCGGGGTCCAGGCGTATTCGAAGCCGAGCTTGGGGCTGGTGGACTGCCAGGACTTGCTCGAGTCGGCGCTGAAATTGCTCCCGATGACCTGCCGCTCAGGGGTGATCGCGGCGTTGTCGTAGTCGAAATTCTTGTGCTCGCGGGTAAAGCGCAGCCCGGCGATCAGCGCCAGTTGCGGGGTCAGCTTGTAGCTGCCCTGGCCGTACAGCGCGTAGCTCTCGGTGTGGGTGGTGCTGTACTGGCCCTGGCCGATCACCCGGTTGCGGGCGACGGAGTAGGTGAGGTTGTCGCGGTCGGCCTCGAACTTCTCGCGGTACAGGTACAGGCCGGTGCTGAAGCTGAAGTCGTCGTAGTCGCCGTTGAGCTGCAACTCCTGGGTGGCGTAGTCCTGCTTGTAGGTGATCAGGTTGTTCTGGATCAGCGCCGCCTGCCCGGAGTTGTCGTAGTCCACGGGCTGGTCGAAGGCCGAATAGGCGGTCACCGACTTGAAGCTCAGGTGCTCGTCGATGGCGTAGATCGCCCGCAGCACCGAGCTGCCCTGGTCGAGGCGGTTCTTCGGGGCGAGGCTGCTGTAGCTCTTGAACTTGTCGAAGCGGCCGTTGGCGTCGAACGGCGTGTAGCTGGTGGTGTCGCCGCGGTCGAAGGTGCCGGCCAGGGTCAGTTGCACGTCCCAGGGCGAGTCCTCGGGCTTGTAGCGCAGCTTGCCGCGGTACGACTGGATATCGACGTTGTTCACGTCCTTGCCGCGGGTCGGGTTGGAGACGGTGCCGTCGCGGCTCAGGCGGATCGCCGAAAAGCTGCCGAACAGGGTGTTGTCCACCAGCGGGCCGCTGATCAGCAGGCGGCCGTTGCGGGCGTCGTAGTTGCCGGCGCCGAGCTCGATGAAACCGCGGGTTTCCTGGGTCGGGTCGCGGGTGATCACACGGATCGCGCCGGCGCTGCTGTTGCGTCCGTAGAGGGTGCCCTGGGGCCCGCGCAGCACCTCGACGCGCTCGACGTCGTTGAAGTCGAGCATCGAGGAAATGGCCCGCGGGATGTACAGGTCGTCGGCGTAGACCGCCACCGCCGCTTCCTGGATCGGGTCGGTTTCGCCGATGCCGCGGATGCCGTAGGTCTGCGCGCTGTAGGAGATCGACTGGCGGCTCAGGGTCAGGTTCGGCACCTGCCCCGAGAGGTCGCGGATGCTCTTGATCTGCTTGTCTTCCAGGGCCTTTTCGTCGAACGCGGAGATCGCCAGCGGGGCTTTCTGCAAGTCCTCGCTGCGGTGTTCGGCGGTGACGGTGACCACCGGCAGGGCGCCGTCTTTGCCGGCCTCCTCGGCGAGCGCCGGCACGCCGGCCAGGTTCAGCGATAAGCCCGCGCTCAGGGACACGGCCAGCGTCAGGCGGTTTTGGGTGAAGGTGTGCATGGTGAAAACCCCGGTGTAGGTACGGCGTTGGCGTCGTTATGTTTTTTTCGGCGCAGAGCGGCCGGGGCCAGGGCGGTAAAGCCATGGCGGCGGAGGGCCTGGGGCCGGTTTCAGGTTCGGGTGCAACGGTTGACCGTGGAGTGGTGTCGGCCGGAAAAAATGCAGTTCCGTGGGCCTCCACCTGGTCGGGTGGTCGGTGCTGGGTGTAACAGTATTTGTATAAATACGCGCTGTAAAAGTCTGAATAGTTATAAGTTAATTATAAAAATATGTAATTTAAAAAAAGAAATAGATGCGTATTTCTGATGTTTATTTTTAGGGTTCGGAAACGCAATCGCGAGCCAGCTCGCTCCTGCAGGCTACGTAAGACCTGTAGGAGCGAGCTGGCTCGCGATGGCGGTGAAGCGTCTGGCGCTACTTAATAACCGCGCGTGAGGTTCGCCGGATTCTCCAGCGGCCGACCGCCGAGAAAGCGTTCGAGGTTGGCCAGGAAGCTCTCGGCGATCTCCTCCCCGCTGCGGGTGGAGATCGCCGAGGTATGCGGCGACAAATGCACCCGGGGGTGGGTGTACAGCGGATGGCCCGCCGGCAGCGGCTCGGGCTCGGTGACGTCCAGCGAGGCCAGGCCGACGCGGCCGTTCTCCAGGGCTTCGAGCAGGGCGACGTGGTCCAGCAGGCCGCCGCGGGCGATGTTGATCAGGTGCAGGCCGGGCTTGGCGCTGGCCAGCACGGCGCGGTCGACGATGGCGCGGGTGGCTTCGGTCAGCGGCGCCGCCAGCACCAGGTGATCGGAACGGCCGAACAGCGCGTGGATATCCCGCGCGGCCTCGACGCCTTCGACCTCGAACGGCGTCGAACTCTGGCGCAGCGCCAGCACGTTGAGCCCCAGCGCCCGGGCCTTGGCCGCCAGGCTACGGCCGATCGCGCCGAAGCCGAACAGCCCCAGGGTGCTGCCCTTGAGCGGGGCCAGGGCGCTGTACTGCCATTGCCCGTCGTGCACCCAGATCTCGGGCAGGCGCTTGGCCGCGGCGAAGATCGAGGCCAGGGCGAACTCGGCGATGTTCTCCGCGGCGCTGCCGCGCGAGGTGCTCACCGGCGGGCCGTCGAACAGCCAGCGCGGGTAGAAGTCGATGCCCGACGACACCAGGTGCACCCATCGCAGGCCATAGGGCCAGCCCGGCGGCGGGGTGTCCGGCGCCACGTAGCCGCGCACGTTGATCGGCCGGGCGAGGAGAATGCCGACCTCGGCCGGCAGGTCGCTGGGCACCCCGGCCGGCACGTCGATCAGTTGCGCCGTGGGGTGGGTCAGGGCGAGGCGCTGGCGCACCGCGTCGTTGAAATCCGGGTCCAGCTGGCTGGCGATGACGATCGGGTTCATGGGCGTTCCTTTGGCTGGCGCTGGGCGAAGACGGCTTTGCCGACGCCTTGCAGCACGGCATCGTTCTGGGGGGTGTGCACGCGGCTGCAAAGCACGTCGCGGTAATGCCGCTGCAACGGGTTATGGCGCGACAGGCCGGGGTTGCCGCTGGCCTCGATGGCCAGCTCGACGGCGCGAATGGCGTTGTCGGTGACCAGGTATTTCAACTGCGCGGCGTGGCTGGCGTGGGTGCGGCCTTCGGCGGCGGCATCCAGCAGGCTGCGGTTGGCGAACAGCAGGGTGTCGATCTGGCCGACGGTTTCCTGGAAGCGCGGCAGGGTCGACAGCGCCGCGCCGAGGTTGGACGGCTTGCGCGTCTCCAGCCAGCCCACCAGCCAGTCCCGCGCGGCCTGGGCGACCCCGTCGTAAACCGCCGACAGCAGCACCGCCATCCACAGGAAACCGTCGCCGTCGAGTTCCGCTTGCGGCGCGCTCCAGGGGCTGACGCTGACCGCGTGGTCCAGCGGCACCAGCACGTTGTCGAACTGCACCTCGTGGCTGCACGTAGCGCGCATGCCCAGGTGGTCCCAGTCCTCGACGATGCGAATCCCGGGGGTGTCCTTGTGCACCAGCCAGGCGCCCACCAGCGGGTCCTCGTCGGTGCTGCGGGCCCAGACGCTGAACCAGCTCAGGCCGTGGCTGCCGGTGGAGTAGATCTTGCGCCCGCTGATGCGCCAGCCGGCGGCGGTGCGCCGCGCCACGGTCGCCGGCAGGCCGCCGCGGGCCGGGGTGCCGAGGTCCGGCTCGACCCGCAGGGCGTTGATCAGCGCGCCGTCGCGCACCGCGTCCGCGGCCACCCGCAGGCGCAGGGCCTCTGGCCAGTTCTTGTTGTCTTGCAGGCGTGCGTGCTGCAGGTACTGCATCACCAGGATCAGCGCCGTGGAGGGTTCGCCCTTGGCCACCGCGGCGATCGCCTGGCGCGCCTGGGCCAGGTTGGCGCCGCCGCCGCCCAAGGCCTTGGGCACGGTCAGCGCCAGCAGGCCGTGCTCGTGCAGCAGGCGGAAGTTGTCGTGGGGGAAGGCGCCGCTTGCGTCGTACAGGTGCGCCGTGGCCGCCAGCTGTTGGCCGAGGCGTTCGAGCAGGGCGTCGAAGCCGGCGGCTTCCACCGATTGCAGCAAGGGCGTGTGAGGCGAAGGAAGACTCATGGTGCGTTCACTCGGTCGGGAGGCTGGGAGGCGGTTCATGACGGCAACAGGTGGAAGCTCTTGTCCCACAGCGGGCTGACGTCGAGGCGTTCGCTGAGCACGCCGGCGTCGAAGAACAGGTCGGCGACTTCCTGCTGCGAGGCGATGGCCTGGTCGTTGACCGCGATGATCCGCGAGGGCTGGCTGCGGTTGTTATACATGTCGAGGAACACTGCCTTGTCGACGCCCAGCAACTGTGCCGACTTGGCCGCCCAGGGCTCGGGGTTGTCGTTGATCCAGTCCAGGGTCCGCGCCTGGCGCTGGATGTAGTCCTGGATCGCCTGGCGGCGCAGCGGCTCGTCGAGGGCCGCCGGGCGCGCGGCGATCAGGTAGTTGCCGGACAGGTAGCCCAGGGCGGTCTTCAGCACCCGGGCGCCGCTGCGGAATTTCGCCAGCTGGATGAACACCCCGTAGATCACCCAGGCGTCGAGCTGGCCGCTCTGGAAGGCGCTGAAACCGTCCTGCGGGGTGAGCGCCACGGCAGTGATGTCGTTCAGGGTCAGGCCCTGTTCCTTCAAGGCCTTGATCAGGAAATAGTGCGAGGTGGTGGAGCGCACGTAGCCGACCCGCTTGCCGCGCAACTGGCCGACCGACTCGATTGGCGAGTCCTTGGGGATCAGGAACACCTGATTGTTCACGTCGCCCTGCAACACCGCGATCAGGCGCGGCTGGCGATGGCTCTGGATCGAGAAGATCGGCGGGATCTCGCTCATCCCGCCGACGTCCAGGCTGCCCGAGGCCAGCGCTTCGACGATCAGGTTGCCGCCGGCGAACTCGGCGTATTCGACCTTGTAGGGCGTGTCGGCGGTGCCGGCGTCGTCGACGAAGTAGGAGTCCTGGCCGCGGTAGGTGGCGACTCCCAGGGTCAGCTCCGAGAGCTTGCTGGCCGCGGCGAAGGCGCGCCCTGGCAAGCCCAGCGATGCCAGCCCCAGTGATGACAAGCCCAGGGCGCCGAGGGCAAGGGAGCCGGCGGCGAGAAATTCGCGGCGGTTGAACGGCTGGCGGGTGATGAATTTGCTCATGGTCGGGCCCTGGTCAGATGGCGAGTTGCACCGGGACGCGCCCGAGCAGATGTTCGACGGCGCGCAGCACCGGGTCGGCTTCGGTGCGCACCAGCCAGTCCGGGCTGACCTCGGCGAAGTGCACGCTGGCGTCCCGGGCGATCACCAGCACGGTCGGCTGGGGCAATTCCCAGGTGCCGGTGCCGGTGACGTCGCCGATGGGGCTGCCCTTGGCCAGGGCGGCCCGGCGCGAGGCCTCGTCGAAGCGGTAGAGGATGCCCAGGTGCCCGCCGAGGCGGTTGTCCGGGTCGCTGGCCACTTGCAGTTGCAGGTCGTGGCGGGTCTTGATCTCGACCAGGCGTTCGGGCACCTGCGGGCTGACCGCCACCAGCGGCACCCCCAGCGCCTGCAACCGTGGGTACAGCCGCCGCTGGTAATAGGGCAGGGCGATATTGCAGGCCGGGCAGCCGGCGAAGCGGAAGAAGATCAGCACCGCCGGCCCGTTGGCCAACAACTCGTCGCGGCTCAGGCTGCCGCCTTCGACCTTGAGCAGGTTGAACGGCGCGATCAGGTCGCCGGCCTTGACGAAGCTGGCCTCCCGGGCCTCGTCCAGCAGGCGCTGGCGCTGGTCGATATTGACTTGCAGGGCCGCCGGCTCCCAGGTGGCCAGGCGCTGCGCGTGCAGCTCAGCCAGTTGGCGGTTGAGGGATTCGCTCATGCCACGGCCTCGCTGTCGGTCGGCGACGTGGGCGCGTAGCGGTTGGCCGGCACGTCCAGGCCGAGGTGGTCGCGCAGGGTCTGGCCGTTGTATTCGCGGCGGAACACACCGCGTCGTTGCAGCACCGGCACCACCAGTTCGGTGAAGTACTGCAGGCCGTCCGGCAGCAGCGAATTGATGATGAAGCCGTCGGCCGCGCCGGCCTCGAACCATTGCTGGAGCGCGTCGGCCACCTGCTCGGGGGTGCCGACGAAGTCCCGTCGCGGCCGCGAGAAGCGCAGGGCCACTTCGCGCAGGGTCAGGCCTTCGTCCCGGGCCAGTTGCTTGATCCGCTCCGAGCCGCCTTTCTGGCTGTTGGCCCCCAGGTCGCCCAGGTCGGGGAAGGGCGCGTCCAGCGGGTACTGGCTGAAGTCGTGGTCGTTGAACGGCCGGCCGAGGGCGACGATCGCGTCCTCGATGCTCACCAGCGCCACGGCCTGCCGGTAGCGCTCCTCGACCTCGGCGGCATCGCGCCCGACGATGGGCCGGATGCCGGGCAGGATCGACAGCGCGTCGGCGTCGCGACCCGCGCCCTTGGCGCGGCGCTTGAGGTCCTGGTAGTAGGCCTGGGCTTCCTCGACATGCTCGGGGCTGACGAAGATCGCGTCGGCGTTGGCGGCGGCGAAGTTGCGCCCGTCCTCGGAGGTGCCGGCCTGGAAGATCACCGGCTGGCCCTGGCGCGAGCGGGCGATGTTGAGCGGGCCCTTGACCGCGAAGAACTCGCCCTGGTGGTCCAGGGCATGCAGCTTGCCGGGGGTGAAGAATTCGCCGCTCTGCTTGTCGTAGGCGAAGGCGTCGTCTTCCCAGGAATCCCACAGGCCCTTGACCACCGCCACATGCTCCTGGGCGATGCGGTAGCGCACGGCGTGGGGCGGGTGTTCGGCCTTGCCGAAGTTGGCGGCGGTGCCGCTGAGCCAGGAGGTCACCACGTTCCAGCCGGCGCGGCCGCCGCTGATGTGGTCCAGCGAGGCGAACTGGCGGGCCACCTGGAACGGCTCGGTGTAGCTGACGGTGACGGTGGCCACCAGGCCGATATGCCGGGTGGTGGCGGCCAGCGCCGAGAGAATGGTCAGCGGCTCGAAGCGGTTGAGGTAGTGCGGGCTGGATTTCTCGTGGATGTGCAGGCTGTCGGCGATGAACACGAAGTCGAATTTCGCCGCCTCGGCCAGCTGCGTCTGCTGTTGATAGAAGCTGAAGTTCACGCTGGCGTTGGCCAGGGCCTGCGGGTGGCGCCATTCGCCCCAGCCGTGGCCGACGCCGTGGACCATCGCGCCGAGTTTCAGTTGACGTTGCTTGCTCATGGTGGTGCTCCTGGGTCCGTGGGCTCAGCGCGATGCCTGGCCGAGTTGTGCGCGTGGGGCGTTGAAGCTCTTGTCGAAGCCGCTGGAAACGTCGATGGCTTTGCCGAGCAGGCCTTCCTCGCGGTAGATGTCCGCGGTGGCCTGCAGGCCGGCGATGACCCGGTCGTCGATGGCCACCGGCTCGATGTGCGTGGCCCTGGCCACTGCCAGGTGCACCTCCAGCGGCAGGCCGGTGACCCGTGCCAGGGCCGCGGCGTATGCCTCGGGGTGGGCGTTGGTCCAGCGGTAGGCGCGGTCGATGCGGGCGACGAAGTCGTCGAGCTGCGCGCGTTTCTCGGTGATGGCCTGGCGGGTGGCGGCCAGGTACAGGTGGTTGCTCAGCAGGTGGTCGCCGCTGACCAGCACCTTGGCCTGGCTCTGGGTGGTGGCGATGGTGGTGTAGGGGTCCCAGGTCGCCCAGGCGTCGGCGGTGCCGTTGTCCAGCAGCAGGCGCGACTCGCTGGGCAGCAGGTAGATGAATTGCACGTCACCGGTGCTCAGGCCGACCTCGCGCAGGGCCTTGATCGCCAGGAAATGGCCGATGGAGCCGCGGGTGGTGACGATGCGCTTGCCCTTGAGGTCGCGGGCGTCGTTCAGGGGCGACTCCCTGGGCGCGAGGATCGCCGTGGTGTAGCGCCCCTGGGCATGCACGATGCTGACCACCTTGAGCGGCGCGCCGGCGCCGAGGGCGAACACATAGGGCGCGTCGCCCAGGCCGCCGACATCCACGGCGCCGGCATTCAGCGCCTCGCCCAGGGGCGCGGCGGCGGGGAATTCGGAGAACTGGATCGGGTAGGGCACATTCTCGAGTTCGCCGGAAACCTCCAGCAGGACCTTGAGCGTGGACTTCTGGTTGGCCACCCGCAGCGGTTGCAGGTCGGCGGCCTGGGCGGCGGCAGTCAGGGTGACGGCCAGGGTGGCGGCGAGGCTCAGCAAGAGCGTCAACAGCGGGTGGCGGGGCAGGGTAAGGCGCATGACGGCAGGCTCCAGGCGGTGTCGTGGTTTCGGGGTGCCTCCGCCTGGAGAAAGGGGTCGGTCCGGGTGTCGCTTCGGGTGGCTCGCGTGCCGGTCGGGCCCGCGAGCTTTTTTAGATCGGTGGTTTCAGATCCCGGGTTTCAGATCCCAGGTTTCAAATCACCTGGAAACCATGGGTGCCGTCGCGGGCCAACTGGTCCACCAGGCCGAACTCCCAATCCAGGTAGGCCTGCATCGCCTCATGGGGGTTGTCGGTGCCCTCGTAGGGCCGGCGGTAACGGTCGATGCGCGGCGAGGCCAGGCGGCTTTCGCCGGTTTCCAGCGGCAGCTGCGCGTCGATCCAGCCGGCGGTGCCGTTGTGCAGCAGGAACACCGCCTGGCCGGTCAGGGCCTCGACCTCGGCGACCGCCAGCCGCGCCAGCTGGCTGCTGCCGCAGGTCAGCACGTAGCGCTGGGCCGGCGGCACCTGGGCCAGGGCGTCGGCCAGTTGCCCGCGCAAGGCCCACCAGGCCCCCGGAATATGACGCTTGACGTAGTTGGCGCTGCTGGTGAAATCCAGCACCGCGGTGTCGCCATGTTCCAGCCAGTCGGCCAGGGTCCCGGCGTCGATGACTTCGGCCTGGCGCGGCGCGGGCACCGGCGCCTGCCAGGGGCCTCGTTCGCTGAAATCTCCAGGCGCCAGGTCGTCGAGGACGTGCACCTGCCACCCCAGCTGCGCGAGCCAGGAGGCCGACATATTGGCGCGCACGCCGTCGTCGTCCACCAGCACCAGGCGCGCGCCGCGCACGCTGGCGAAGTGATCGGTTTCCTGCACCAGCTGGCCGCCGGGGGTCGAGCGCGCGGCGGGCAGGTGGCCGGCTTCGTATTCTTCCGGGCTGCGCACATCGAACAGGTAGGTGCTGCGGCTCGCGTCCTGTTGCCAGCGTTGCAGGTCGGCGAGGCTGGCGCGGCCGACCCGGGCCTTGTCGGCCACCCGGCGGGCGTCGACGGCGGCGATCAGCCGGCTGGCTTCGCCGACAGGCGCGAAGCGCCGCGACTGGCCGTGTTCCAGGGCTTGCCCGGCCAGGGTCCAGCCGATGGTGCCGTTGCGCAGGGCCGCCACCGGGTTGGCGATGCCGGCGTTGATCAGCGACTGGGTGCCGATGATGCTGCGGGTGCGCCCGGCGCAGTTGACGACGATCCGCGTGGTCGGGTCCGGCGCCAGCTCGCGGGCGCGCAGCACCAGCTCCGCCCCCGGCACGCTGATCCCGGTGGGAATGCTCATGGTCTGGTATTCGTCGAAGCGCCGGGCATCGAGCACCACCACATCGGCCTTGGACGCGAGCAGCGCCTGGACTTCCTGCGCCGCCAGGGACGGCGTATGGCGCTGGCTTTCCACCAGTTCGCCGAAGGCCTTGCTCGGCACGTTGACGTCGATGAACAGCTCGCCGCCGGCGCGGCGCCAGCCCTCCAGGCCGCCTTCGAGCAGGCTGACGCGGGTATAGCCCAGCTCGCGCAGGCGCTGCGCCGCGCGTTGTGCCAGGCCTTCGCCGTTGTCGTAGACGGTGACCTGGGTATCGCGCCGGGGAATCCGCGAATAGACCTCCAGCTCCAGCTTCGACAGCGGGATATTGGCGGCGAACAGCGGATGCCCCTGGGCGAAGGGCGCTTCTTCGCGCACATCGACCAGGGCCAGCTCTTCACGGTCCAGCAGCGCCTGGCGGATCTCGGTATAGGCGCGGGTCGATGCAGTGCTCATAGGGCTTGGCTCTCTTTGGACAGGTCCCAGATATTGGGCAGGAAGGCGTTGGAATAACCGGAGATGAACAGTTTTTCGCTGCCGTCGTCCTGGTACACCGCGCGGCGTACCGCGCCGATGTTGGCGCCGTACACGTGGATGCTGATCGACACCCGGTCGTCGAAGGCATTGCTGACCTGATGGATATCGCCGACCCGCGGCGACACGGCCTCGACCTGGCCGGGGCGCAGTTCGATCCGCGGGCCGGCGGCGCGCAGCTCATCGTCGTGGCGCTGGAAACCCTGGGAATACTCGGCGCCGCGCAACATGCCGATCAGCCCCCAGACCCGGTGGTCGTGGATCGGCGTGCTTTGCCCCGGGCCCCAGACGAAACTGACCACACTGAAGCGCTGCCGCGAATCGGCGTGCAGCAGGTATTGCTGGTAGCGCTCGGGGTCGGGCCGGGCGAAGTCCTCGGGCAGCCAGTCGTCATGGCTGACCAGTTGCGCCAGCAGCTGGCCGCCGCGGTGCAGCAGGTCGCCTTCGCGGGGGTTGCCGTCGAGCAACTCCGCCAGGGCGCCTATGAAGGCTCTGAGTCGCTCCGGGTGTCGGGCCTGGGTCATGGCGGTTCCATCGTCGTGGGGAAAAGTTGGTTTGATGATTTAAGCATAATGATTTTTCTTAATATGCTATTTTTTTATGATTAGGTTATATCCGAAAGGAATTTAGAACCCTTGTGAATAGTGTTAGACGTTATCGATAGATGCGCCGGGCTATCCAGATATTCACAATGGAATTATGCTTTTCAAACATCTTGTCGACTGTTCTCTATGTGCGGGCCAAATGAAAATTGACGATATCGACGCTTTCGTCGAAGTGATTCGCTGCCAGTCCATCAGCCATGCCGCCGAGACCCTGCAACTGACCCAGCCGGCGATCACGCGGCGCGTGCAGAACTTCGAGCAGGCCCTGGGCGTGGAGTTGTTCGACCGCAATACCAAGCCGCTCAAGCCCACGCTGATCGGCACGCGGGTGTACGAGCAGTGCCGGCTGATCCTGCGGGAAATGGATGCCCTGCGCGAGCTGGTGGCCACTGACGCGCCGCCCACCGGGCTGTTGCGCCTGGGCGTGCCGCAAACCATCGGCGACGTGGTGCTGCTCGACGCCCTCAAGCACCTGCGCGTCGAATACCCCGAGTTGCGCGCCCAGGTGGCCACGGGCTGGGGCAGCCAGCTGGTGGGCAAGATCGAGCGCGGCGAACTGGACGCGGCGGCGGCGCTGTTCCCGGCCGGCAAGATCTTCCCGGACAACATCGTCGGCGAGTCGATCGGCAAGATGGAGCTGGTGGTGGTCTGCGCCAAGGCGCAGTTGCCCAAGCGCCCGTGCAAGCTGGCCGACGTCTACCAGAACGGCTGGATTCTCAACCCCGACGGCTGCGGTTTCCGCGCCGGGTTGCAACGCACCCTGTCGGACCAGGGCCTGGCGCTGCGGGTCAACCTGGAAACCTTCGGCACCGAATTGCAACTGGGTCTGGTCGCCGACGGCCTGGGGCTGGGCCTGGTGCCGCGGCCGTTGCTCGAGCGCAGCGTGCACCGCGAACAGCTGGCGGCGATGCCGCTCAAGGACTTCAAGCCGGTGATGGACCTGTGGCTGATCTACCCGCATTTCCTCGGCAACCTGCAAGGGCCGGTGGACGCCTTCGGCAAGCTGGTCGCCGGTTCGTTGCAGAAGATCAAGAGCGCTGCCTGAGGGCAAAAGGGGTAAGGCTTAACATGAAAAAATATAATAATTAGCTTAGATTAAAATGTGCTTTTTATTATGTTTGGCCTTCCCCTAGGCTTGCCGGAGATTCTCTACGAGCCTCCAGGAAGCCTAGCCATGAGCAGCGTCAGCCCGTTGTCCAGCGTCTCGAAGAATGTCCGCCAGCGCGTCAGCCCCGAAGAGTGGGAGGTGCGGGTGAAACTGGCCGCGGCCTATCGGCTGGCGGCGCTGTTCAAGTGGACCGACCACATCTACACGCATTTTTCCGCACGGGTGCCGGGGCCCGACGAGCACTTCCTGATCAATGCCTTCGGTTTGCTGTTCGACGAAATCAGCGCCTCCAACCTGGTCAAGGTCGACATCGACGGCACCATCGTCGACGACCCCACGGGCCTGGGCATCAACTACGCCGGCTACGTGATCCACAGCGCCATCCACGGCGCCCGGCCCGACCTGCACGCGGTGCTGCACACCCACACTCGCGACGGCATTGCCGTGTCCGCCCAGCGCGACGGCTTGTTGCCGATCTCCCAGCACGCCATCGGCTTTTCCGGGCGAGTGGCTTACCACGGCTATGAAGGCGTGGCCCTGGACCTGGACGAGCGCGAGCGGTTGGTGGCCGACCTGGGAGACAAGAGCGTATTGATCCTGCGCAACCACGGCCTGCTGACCGCGGGCATCAGCGTCGAGCACGCGTTCCAGCAACTGCACGGCCTGGAGCGCGCTTGCAACATCCAGATCGCCGCCCAGGCGGCGGGCAATGCCGAGTTGATCTTCCCGCCGCGCGAGGTGGTGGCCAAGGTCGAGAAACAGGCCGAAGTCTTCAGCCAAGGCGACGGCCCCGGCGTCGTGCGGCACTGGGACGCGCTGATCCGCCAGCTGGAACGGAGCGATACGGGCTATAAGGACTGACGGCCCGAAGCGCGATTTGCCAGGCCTGCCCTCGCGGCTGCTGCGCAGCCGTACGCAGCCTGCGGCAGCGGCTACAGGGCGGTGCCAAGTCGCAGCCCTGACGCAAAACCCGTAGCCGCTGCCGAGCCTCGGCGAGGCTGCGTACGAGCGCGCAGCGCTCGCTCAAGCAGGCGCCGCCGAGGGTCGGTGACGGCGCTACCGTTCAGGCCACTTTTTCCGCCGCCTGGCGTTCGCGCTCGGCGACGAGTTGCCGGGTCAGGGGGATCAGGCGTTTGCCGTAGTCGATGGCGTCGTCGAGCGGGTCGAAGCCGCGGATCAGGAAGGTGGTGATGCCCAGGTCGTAATAGTCGAGCAGGGCCTCGGCCACCTGTTCCGGGGTGCCCACCAGGGCGGTGGAATTGCCTTGGGCGCCGAGCAGGCCGGCGATCCCGGTCCATAGCCGCTTGTCCAGGCGCGAGCCCTGGGCCGCGGCGGCCAGCAGGCGGCGCGAGCCTTCGTTGGGCGGTTCGCGGCGCACGAAACCGCTCTGTTCGGCCAGGGCCGTGGCCTGTTGCAGGATACGTTCGGCGCGTGCCCAGGCCTGTTCCTCGGTGTCCGCCAGGATCGGCCGCAACGACAGGCTGAAGCGGATGCTGCGCCCATGCCTGGCCGCTTCGGCGCGCACCTGGGTCACCACGTCGCGCACCTGCTCCAGGGTTTCGCCCCACAGCGCGTAGACGTCCGCGTGCTTGCCCGCCACCGCGATAGCCGCCGCGGAGGAGCCGCCGAAATACAACGGGATATGCGGCTGTTGCGGCGAGCGCACCGCCGAGTGCGCGCCCTCGACCTGGTAGTAGCTGCCGTGATAGTCGAAAGGTTGTTCACTGGCCCATTCCTGGCGCAGCACGTCGAGGTATTCGTCGGTGCGGGCGTAGCGTTCGTCCTTGCCGATATGGCTGCCGTCGGCCCGCAGTTCGCGGTCGTCGCCGCCGGTGATGATGTGCACCGCCGTGCGCCCGCCGTTGAACACATCGAGGGTGGCGAACTGGCGCGCGGCCAGGGTCGGCGCAGCGAAGCCCGGGCGGTGGGCGATCAGGAACTGCAGCTTTTTCGTCACGCTGGCGGCGTGGGCGGCGATCAAGGTGCTGTCCGGGCTGGTGGAATGGAAGGCTACCAGCGCGCGGTCGAAGCCGGCTTCTTCATGGGCGCGGGCGACCTGTTCCACGTATTCGGGTTGCAGGACAGGGCCGCTGCGGGGTTGGATCTCCGACGACTGATGGCCGCCGATATAGCCGATGAATTCGATACTCATGGTGGATTCCTTTAGGGGGTAAGCCGCTCTGACAAGCCTCCACCGGGCAGGGGGTCGGTCCGTGGCATCGAAAGTAGGCGCAGCGGGGCGGGCTGTGAAATGCCGTTTTGTTCTAAGTTAATTATTAAATTAACTGATTATTTAAATATCTATTTATCAGCAATGCGCATTTTTAAGTAAACCATGGCCACACCTCTCGAAGGGCCCGGTTCGATCGGCTTTACTATGCAAATTATTTATCAGCTCAACGTTCTATCTGATTTTTAATCATATTAGGTTATTCCCAAAAAGAATTTCACTGGCTTTTTTTATGCGAATAGCATGAATCCAAAGGGGCGGCATGACGCCTCCCGCCCGGTCCTCGATGAGGAAGGAAGCCCGATGAGCGAAAAGACCTTCGATCCGCCGAGCGCCAGCAGTTCGTTTTCCGTGGACAAGGCCGCTCGTCCCGGCACTGCCGGCTCGGGGGCGTCGCGGCTGATCCCCGACTGGTTGCGCACTTGGCGCACCCCCGACGTCCTGTTGCGCCTGCTCAGCCCGATCGTGCTGCTGTTGCTGTGGGAACTGGCCTCGCGCTGGGGGCTGATTCCGCAGCGGGTGATCGCCGCGCCGTCGCAGATCGGGGGCACGCTGTGGGCCATGATCGCCTCGGGCGAGCTGGGCCGGCACCTGCTGGTTTCGTTGCAGCGGGCGCTGGTGGGGCTGAGCATCGGCGTCAGCCTCGGGGTGGTCGCGGCCCTGATCAGCGGCCTGTCGAAACGCGGCGAGGTGGTGCTCGATTCGCCGATGCAGATGCTGCGCACCATCCCTTCGCTGGCCCTGGTGCCGCTGTTCATCCTCTGGTTCGGCATCGGCGAGTTCACCAAGATCGCCCTGATCGTCACCGGCACCACCTTCCCGGTGTACCTGAACCTGTTCGCCGGCATCCGCAACATCGACCCCAAGCTGATCGAGGCCGCCAACACCCTGGGCCTGAGCCGCCGCGAGCTGATCTGGCACGTGATCCTGCCGGGCTCGCTGCCGTCGTTTTTCGTCGGCCTGCGCTACTCCCTGGGGATCTCCTGGCTGGCCCTGGTGTTCGTCGAGCAGATCAACACCACGGCCGGCATCGGCTACCTGGCCAGCGACGCGCGCGACTTCATGCGCACCGACGTGATCGTGATCTGCCTGTTGATCTACAGCGTCCTCGGCCTGTTGATCGACGGGCTGATCCGCACCCTGGAACGTTTTGCCCTGGCCTGGCGCCCATCTTTCGTGAGGAACTGATATGTCGAGCATCGAGCGTGTGAACGCCCCTGAACCCGCGCCCGTGCAACTGCGCAACGTGGTGCGCCAGTTCGGCGAGCAGCGGGTGATCGACGGCCTGGACCTGGACATCGCGCCGGGGGAATTCGTCGCGCTGCTGGGCGCCAGCGGTTCGGGCAAGACCACCTTGCTGCGCAGCCTGGCCGGGCTCGACAGCATCGACAGCGGCCAGTTGCGGGTGCCCAAGGCCCGGGCGGCGGTGTTCCAGGAGCCGCGGCTGATGCCCTGGAAACGCGCCTGGAAGAACGTGATTCTCGGCCTGCGCATCCCCAACGCCCGCGCCCGCGCGGTGCAGGCCCTGACCGAAGTGGGCCTGGCCCATCGGCTCGAAGCCTACCCGGCGACCCTCTCGGGCGGCGAAGCCCAGCGGGTGGCGCTGGCCCGCGGCCTGGTGCGCGAGCCCAAGCTGCTGTTACTCGACGAACCCTTCGCCGCGCTGGATGCCCTGACCCGGATCCGCATGCACCGGCTGATCATCGACCTGTGGCGCAAACACACCCCGGCGGTGCTGCTGGTGACCCACGACGTGGACGAAGCCATCCTCCTGGCCGACCGGGTCATCGTGCTGGCCAACGGCAGGATCGCCGAGCAACTGAGCATCGACCTGCCGCGCGCGCGCGATACCGGCCAGGAAGGTTTCCAGGCGATCCGCGCGCGCCTGTTGCGGCTGTTGGGCGTGGAAGCGACGGAGCCCGCGGTGCAGGCCAGCGGTACTGTGCGCCAGGTGGCCGGCGACAGCGTCCGGCGTTTTGCCCACGCCTGAGCCGCCGGGCGCGTGGCACGTTGTCCCAGGTGCTTGGGGCCCGCACATAAACGTTGCGCGGGCGCGAAGAAAGCAGGATGTTTGGCGCGCGCCTGTCGTTGCCCTCGGCAACGACAGGCCAGCAACGTTGGAGTGGGCAATCGCCTGCGCCGGCTTTCGACCTGAATCACAGGAGAGTGAGGGATGACGTCCTTTAGCATTCGCCCGCTGCACAGCGCCGACACCGAAGCCTTGCTGGCGTTCGAGGTGCGTAATCGCCAGTGGTTCGAGTCGCAGATCGACGCGCGTGCCCCTGGGTTTTATTCGCCACAGGGGGTCGCCGAGCATATTGAGACGTACCTGGCCGGTTTCGCCGCCGGCACCTGGCACCCGCTGGTGATCGAGGATTCGCAGGGGAATATCGTCGGCCGGGCCAACTTGAAAGACATCGACCCGCAGCAGCGCTGCGCCGAGGTCGGCTACCGGATCGACCAGCAGGCGTGCGGGCAGGGGCTCGCGACCCTGGCGCTGCAACAGCTGATCCACGAGGCGCGGCTGCGCTGGGCGCTGAGCCACTTGGTGGCTTACGTCTACGAGGACAATATCGGCTCGAAAAAAGTCCTGGTGCGCTGCGGCTTCTCGCCCTCCTGCAACCACAGCCAGGGCCCTGAAAGCGGCTTCGTGCTGGCGCTCTAGATCGCCCCCAGCGCTGGACGGCGCGGGCGGATTGGCGAGCGCCGCGCCGGGGCTTCGGTCGCAAATATTTGAAATGCTCGGCATTGCCCGACAGAATCGCGCCCCGATCCGGCCGTAGGCGCTGGACGTTCGTAACAAAAGGGGCGGCCGTTGAACCAACAGACATTATCCATACGCCTGGAGCGCGTGGCGGCGCAGGTGCCGGCCGGCGCGCGCCTGGCCGATATCGGCTCGGATCACGGTTACCTGCCGGTGGCCTTGCTGCGCCGTGGTGCCATCGCCGCCGCGGTGGCCGGCGAGGTGGCGTTGACGCCGTTCCACGCGGCCGAACGCAGCGTGCGCGACAGCGGCCTGGAACACTCCATCAGCGTGCGTTTGGCCGACGGCCTGGCGGCGATCGAGCCGGCGGACGGCATCACCGCGGTCAGCCTGTGCGGCATGGGCGGCGAGACGATTCGCGACATCCTCGACAGCGGCAAAGCCTATCTGCGCGGCGATGAGCGCCTGATCCTGCAACCCAACGGCGGCGAGCAGCCGCTGCGCCAATGGCTGATGGACCACGGCTACCGCATCCTCTTCGAGGACGTGCTGCGGGAAAACCGCTTCTATTACGAAATCATCGTCGCCGAGCGCGCCGGGCAGGTGAGTTATACCGACCAGGAGCTGTACTTCGGCCCGTTGCAGATGCAGGCCCGCAGCCCGGTCTTCCTGGCCAAGTGGCAGCGCCTGCTGCGCCTCAAGCAGAAGACCCTGGGCCAGTTCGCGCGGATGGGGCAGGCGGTGCCCGAACAGAAGGCCCGAGACCTCGCCCGCCAGGTCGAGTGGATCGTCGAACTGCTGGCGTGAAGTTACGCGGGCCTAGCTTCGCGGTTCGGCCACCAGCAACAACGATTGCGGCACGGGGCTTTGCGGGTGCTGCGGCTCTTGCAGGGCGGCCAGCCGGAAGCCCGCCATGTCCAGGGCATTCAGCCAGCTGGAGAGGGTCCGCATGTACCACGGCATGGGCTGCCACTGGCCCTTGAACCCGGCGAACGTTTCTTCGCGCCAGCCGTCCTGATAGTCGCCCGCTGCCGCGGCCCAGGGGTGCAGCGTCTGGATCGTCAGCGCGCCGCCGGGGGCGAGCAGGGCGTGCAGGGCCGCCAGCAACGGGATGATGTCCTGGTGCAGCAGGGCGAAGTTGGCGCAGATCAGGTCGTAGCCGCGGCCGATGTCGACCCGGGCCTCGACCAGTTGCTCATAGCTGGCCAGGTGCACCGGCGCGGAGCCCGCCGCCCGCGCCGCCTCGACCAGCGTCGCGTCGCCGTCCACGCCGACCGCCTCGATGCCCCGCTGGGCCAGGGCCCGCAGCAGCCAGCCCTCGCCGCAGCCGAGGTCGAGCACGCGTTCGGGTTGACGGCTCAGCGCCGCCAGGAGAATGGCCTGGTCGGTGACCTCGACGCGGCTGGCGATGGCGCCGCCGCGGACCGCGTCGATCCAGGCCTGGGCGTTGTGTTGCCAGCTGTGCAGCAGAGCGGATTCGGGAGTGGGCATGTCGAGGTCCAGGGTGGTGGCTGAGCGGAGCGGCAAGGCGCGTCGGGCTGACGTTAGCAGACGGCAACCGGTACCTGAATGGTGGCTTTAGTGACCGTGGCGGAAGTTGTCAAATGAACATTTTATGATTGTGAAAAATGAAGATTTCTTTCGGATAAGTCTGATATCTGTTGTAGGAATGGCCAGTCAAAATCCTTCGCTCGAATAATTATATTTTCGGTTTAGGGGGCTTCTATTGAACGCGTGCAGACTCAGTAGG
This sequence comes from Pseudomonas chlororaphis, assembly GCF_001921865.1. Taxonomy (GTDB): domain Bacteria; phylum Pseudomonadota; class Gammaproteobacteria; order Pseudomonadales; family Pseudomonadaceae; genus Aquipseudomonas; species Aquipseudomonas chlororaphis_D. The sequence goes on along the minus strand of NZ_MSCT01000014.1, from coordinate 124,327 downwards.
TTGGCGGTATTCCTTATCATTCCAGGCGGCATGTTTCCTCAAATCTCAGCCGCTGCCCTTGCTGACGTCTGCCGCCCCGTGGGCTCCTCTGTCGTCAGCGTTCCCTTGCCGGCCACGATCACCGCGCAACGGGATCTTGCCGTTGGTGGGGTACTGGCTTCCGTCGAAGTCAAAGCCGCGATGAGTTGCAACAATATTTTCTTTCCGACCGGGTGGAGCGCTCAATACTTCAAGTCGCCTTCCAATGTGGCGGTGGGTCTTAGTCGGGAGACGTTTTTGACGGGGGTCAACGGAGTCGGTTTGAGATGGACCCTGGCGGAGCCCAATGGGGGGCGTTATTCGCTCAGCAATACGGGCCTCAACAACTCAACCCCTGTGACTGAGTTTGGTTTTCCGTATCTGGGCGGGACGCGCTATTACACTCTCCAGCACACGTTCGAGTTGATCAAGTTGGGGGATATTGCCGGGGGGAGTTTCCGGTTTCCGAACTTCTCGGTCATGACCCGCCCCAGCTCTGCTTTGGGTGGGCTCTACGATCAGACCCTGAACAGTTTCTCGTTTTCAACGGTCCAGGTCGCGGTCGCGTCGTGCTCCCTGGTCAAGAACAGCATCCTGGTCAAGATGGGGCGTGTCGATATCGGTGCTTTTCGCGGTGCGGGAAGCAGTACGCCGGAGAAAGGGTTTTCCATCGACCTGCGTTGCGATGCCGGGGCGAGGGTCAACCTGACGCTCGACAATACCTCCCAGGTCAGCGGCTATCCGGGCACCATCAGATTGACGTCTTCCGGACAGTCGGCCAGGGGCGTGGGCATCCAGATCCTGGATGCTTCCAAGGCCAGCCCTACGCCCATGCCCCTGGGCCAGCGCCAGGCATTGGGGACGGCGGAAAACGGCGTCAATTCGATAAAGCTGGCGGCCCGTTATATCCAGATCGGCAGCAACGTCTCCGGCGGCAAGGCCGATGGCTCGCTGACCTTTATCCTCAATTATCTTTGAAGCGTCCGATGCGAATCGTCCGGCGGCTTATCTACCAGCCGGGTCGCTGCCCGCGCCGCTGAAGCTGGTGGACAGGCCACTCAGTGCGCCTTGGCTTGCCTGATCCTGACCAGGATCAGCGCCAGGATCGCAATCGCCAAGGGCGCCATGCCGAGCATCGCCGGCCGTGGGTCGATCTCGACGCCGAGCAGGTGCACGCCGGAATAAACCAGCTTCAGCAGATTCAACAGGTAGTAGGTGATGGCGATGATCGACAGGCCTTCCACGGCCCGCTGGATCTTGATCTGGGCGTCGGCGCGGGCGTTCAGGCTCTTGAGGATTTCCGCGTTCTGCTCCTCCATTTCCACCTGCACCCGGGCCTGCAACAGGTCGCCCAGGTTGGCCACGCCCTTGGCCAGGTGCTCCAGGCGTTGTTCGGTGGCGGCGCAGTAGCGCACGGTGGGCTTGAAGCGCCGCTCGATAAACACTCCCAGGCGCTGGCAATCGCCGAGATGGCTTTCCCGCAGTTCGCCCAGGCGCTCGAACACCAGTTGCGCGTAGGCCTGGATGGCGCTGAAGCGATGACGGGTTTTCGCGGTGTTGCTGACCAGCTGCGCCGAGAGGCTGGAGATATCCGCCAGCAGGGCCTTGGCGTCGCCGCTGCCGGCCTCGGCGTTGCGCTCCGACAGGCTGACCAGGGTCTTGTCGAAGGCATCCAGTTGCGCGCTCAGGTGCTTGGCCGTGGTCAGGGACAACGAGGCCATCATCCGGTAGGTCTCGATTTCCAGCAGCCGGCGGATCATCCGCCCCTGGCGGTAGGCATTGAGGCGTCGGTTGATGAACAGCAGGCGGTTGCTGCCGTCTGCGGCGAGCCGGAAATCGCTCCAGACCAACGCATCGCCGCCGCCCACGGACGAGCCGCAGGGGTCCTTGAAACCGTAGTCGGCAAGCTCCAGGCCGGCTTCGCCGCGCACCACGATCTGCACCGAATTGATCAACTGCCCGCGGTGCGGCTCGATCCGCTCCGCCAGCGCCGCGGGCAGCGAGGTCCAGCACGGTTCGCCGTCGGGCGCGGCGACCACCAGGGTCAGGGTGACGAACTCGGCGTGGCGCTCCCACTTCAGCGGGTGGCCGTCGAGCCGGGTAATGCCCTGGGCGGCGTGCGGGTCGAACGGCTCGGAGCAGCAGCGTTGCAGCAGGGCGTTGCACTCAGGGGCGTCGCCGAGGAAGGCCAGGTGGAACACATGGGCCGGCTCGTCGAAATACAGGGAAGGGCGGGCGTGGAGCTCGTTGTGCAGAGGTTGTCTTTGCGGGTGCATGGAGGCTGGCCGTGTTGGAATTGTTGTGGGCGCGTGCGATCGATGCCCGTGGACGACGGGCAGCGATTCGCGGCTATCGATGCTGGGACAGATGAGGTCCCCCGCGAGTCACCGCCAACCGGACAGGCGCCCTTAAACGCCCCGGCTTCTCTCTGGCGGCAACTGGAACAGCCCGAGGACCCTGATCGGCTTGCCGGCCACCGAGCTCCAGAACCAGCCGGAAACTGGCAGCGCCAGCAGGGCCGCGGCGTACAGGGTCCAATGGGCGTAGTGAGCGACGGCGCGGGCGAGGGCGGGCATGGTCTCGGGCTGGCGCGGCGTCGGGTGGGTCAGGCGCCAGTAGAGGCGCAGCGGGATGATGAGCAGTATCGAGCTGGCCAGGGCCTTGTGCAGGAAGGTCAGCTGGTGTTCGTCGTTGAGCTGTTGGCGGGCGTACACGGCGACCATGCCCAGGGCAAAGCTGCCCAGCCAGATCAGCGCCATCGCCCCGTGCAGCCATTTTGCCGTTGCTGTGTAGTTCAGGGTGAATCCGTCGTTCAGGCACCGCCGGCGATGACCTTGCAGGTTCGGCAGAAGCCCGGCGAAGGGGCCGGCGGGGATACTCTTGGTGGCGCGGATTAATCCGCGTCGGTCCGGGCTGGGCCGGGCCCCTCAGGTTGTGGTTGCAAGCCGCGATGGCGCACACGACAATGCGAGTCATTATCAGTCGCGAATTATTCCATCGTCATGCCCGCCAACGACTTGTCCTTACGCAGCGCTGTCAACGATCTGTATTGTGACCATCACGGTTGGCTCCAGGGCTGGTTGCGCAAGCGCCTGGGCAATACCTTCGATGCCGCGGACCTGACCCAGGACACCTTCGTCCGGGTGATCAAGGCGCGCTCCGCGCTGGACATCCGCGAGCCGCGCTCCTACCTGTCGATGATCGCCAAGGGCCTGTTGATCGACCTGTTCCGGCGGCGCTCACTGGAGCAGTCCTACCTCGAAGTGCTGGCGGCCATGCCAGAGTCCCTGCAACCGTCGCCGGAGGAGCAGGCGATTCTGTTCCAGGCCCTGATGGAAATCGACCGCCTGCTGCAAGGGCTCGGGCCTCGGGTCAAGCAGACCTTCATCCTGTCGCAGTTCAATGGCCTGACCTACCCGCAGATCGCCGAGCAGTTGGGCATCAGCGTGCGCACGGTGAACAACCACATGGCCAAGGCCATGGCGCATTGCTGCCTGATGCAGATCCAGTTGCAATGCCCATGAGCCTGCCCGCCGAAGAAGTGAAGGCCATCGGGGTCGCGGCGCAGTGGTACGCGCGGTTGCATTCGGGCACCGCCAGCGACGCCGATCGGGCGGCCTGGGACAGTTGGCTGGCCGCCGATCCGCTGCACTGCCAGGCCTGGCAACGCATGGCCGCGGTGGCCGAGCAGATGGCCAGCGTGCCGGGTGCCCTGGCGGCGCCGACCTTGAGCAAGGCCGGCAACCGTTCGCGGCGCCAGGTGCTGCGCAGCGCCTTGTTGCTGACCTCCGCCGGCACCCTGGGCTGGCTGGGCTGGCGCAGCCAGGCGGCGCAGGACCTGCTGTGCGACTACCGCACCGCGGTGGGCGAGCGTCGCGAGTTCCTCCTGGCGGACGGCAGCCGCCTGCTGCTCAACACCGACACCTCGGTCAACCTGCGTTTCGACGGGCGCCAGCGAGTGCTGGAATTGCTCTGGGGCGAGATTCTGGTGAGCACCGCGGCCGATCCGTCGCAGCGGCCGTTCAAGGTCGTCACCCGGCATGCCGAGGTGCTGGCATTGGGCACGCGTTTCATCGTCCGCAGCCAGGCCCGCGGCGGCGAGGTGGCGGTGCTGGAAAAAGCGGTGGAGGTCAGCGTGCCGGGCAGCGGTCCGGCGGTGCGTGTCGAGGCCGGCAAGCGCCTGGCGTTCGACGAGCGGAACCTGGGCCCGCTGCGCGGCAACGATGTTTCGGTCGGCGCCTGGCAGCAGGGCAGCATCATCGCCATCGACCGGCCGCTGGCCGCGCTGCTCGACGAGCTGGCGCGTTATCGTCCCGGCGTGTTGCGCTGGGACCCGGCCATCGCCGGGCTCAAGGTTTCCGGGGTCTTTCCCATCGACGACACCGATCTGGCCCTGGCGGCGCTGGAGAGCGGATTCGCCTTGCGCGTGACCCGCTACAGCCGGTTCTGGGTCCAGGTCGCCGGGGCCGATTCGCGCTGACGCCGTGCCCTGGAAAAAAAACAGGCGCGGCGCCTGCATTTTTTGTCCGCGCCGTTCGGCTCATCCCTCAGTGAATGTTTATTGACCATTGTGGGGGAGCAGAGCATGTCGTTGGGGAATACGCCGGGTCGTCTGGCGAATGCAGTGAAAGTCGCGTTGCTGGCGGCGGGCATGGCCGGCGCCTGTTCGGCGAATGCTGGCCAGGCAGCGGGGGCCGCGGCGCAACAGAGCCAGGTCCGCGCCTATGACATCGGCGCTGGCAGCCTGGTGGAGGTGCTGACCCGGTTTTCCAGCGCCGCCGGCGCGGCGATTTCGTTCGATGCGCGGCAAACCCAGGGCTTGCAATCGCCCGGGCTCAAGGGCGAGTTCGGGGTGGGCGAAGGTTTCGCGCGGATCCTGCGCGGCAGCGGCCTGCGCGCCGAGCCCCAGGCCAACGGCAGCTATGTGCTGCGGGCGATTCCTGCGCTCGGCTCGGCGCTGGAGCTGGGCGCCACCCACATCGACGGCCAGTTGCTCGGCGCGACCACCGAGAACAGCGGCTCGTACACCACCGGGGCGGTGACCATCGGCAAGGGCCAGCACTCCCTGCGGGAAACCCCGCAATCGGTGACGGTCATGACCCGCAAGATGCTCGACGACCAGAACCTGAACACCATCGACCAGGTCATGGAAAAGACCCCGGGCATCACCGTCTACGACTCGACCATGGGCGGCAAGTATTTCTATTCCCGCGGCTTTCGCATGTCGGGCCAGTACCAGTACGACGGGGTTCCCCTGGACATGGGCAACCTCTATGTCCAGGCCGACAGCTTCAGCGGCGACATGGCCTATTACGATCGGGTGGAGGTGCTGCGCGGCGCCGCCGGGATGATGAAAGGCTCGGGCGGCACCGCCGGCGGTGTGAACTTCGTGCGCAAGCGCGGCCAGGGCACCCCGCAGACCGAGGTCACGCTGTCGGGCGGCAGCTGGGACAACTACCGTGGGCAGGTCGACACCGGCGGCCCGTTGAACGAGTCCGGCACCTTGCGCGGACGCGTGGTAGTGGCCGAACAGAGCCGGCATTACTTCACCGACGATGCCAACCGCAAGGACCAGGTGTATTACGGCGCGCTCGATGCCGACCTGAGCCCCGACACCACCCTCGGCCTGGGCATCGCCTATGAAGACGTCGACGCCAACCCGTGCTGGGGCGGCTTGCCGCGCTACAAGGACGGCAGTGACCTGAAGCTCAGTCGCTCGACCTGCCTCGATCCGTCCTGGAACACCTGGCGCAGCAAGCGCACCACGGTGTTCGGCGACCTCAAGCATCAGCTCAACGACGACTGGGCGCTGAAGGTCGCCGGCGTCTACACCAAGAACACCCAGGACATCAAATACGCCTTCGCCTCTGGTTCGGTGACGCCCGGCACCGACACCACCGGCATGCTCGGCAGCCTGTACGACTACGACCAGGTCGACTACGGCCTCGACGCCTACCTGGACGGCAAGTTCACCGCCTTCGGCCTGCAACATGAGCTGTTGCTGGGGGTCAACGGCAGCCGTTCGGACAAGGACGACTTCTACTCGGTGGCCTTCTTGCCGCAGCGACAGAACGTGTTCGACCCGGACCGGCATATCCCCGAGCCGGACGACAGCTACTTCAGCGAGCGCTCGACCCGCGGCGGCCCGGTGAAAAGCGTCACCGAACAGCAAGGCTTGTACTCGACCCTGCGACTCAAGCTGGCCGAGCCCCTGACCTTCGTGGTTGGCGGCCGCGTGAGTTGGTACCGCTCGAAAACCGATTCGCTGTTCATTCGTTCCGGCACCTCGGAGCACGCCCGAAGCACCGAGACCGGGCAGGTCACGCCGTTCGCCGGGCTGTTGCTGGACCTCAACGACAACCTGACCGCCTATGCCAGCTACGCCGAGATCTTCACGCCCCAGGGCAACTACCGCTCGCAAAGCGGCTCGACGCTCAAGCCGCTGGTGGGCCAAAGCTACGAGCTGGGGATCAAGGGCGAATGGTTCGACGGGCGCCTGAACAGTGCCTTCAGCCTGTTCCAGACCGTGCAGAAGGACCAGGCACAGACCGACTACAACTCCAGCTGCCCGTCCTCCGACGGCTACTGCTACCTGAACTCCGGCAAGGTCCGGGCCCAGGGTTTCGAAGCGGAAATCAGCGGCGAGGTCATCGAGCGCCTGCAACTGCTGGCCGGTTACACCTACACCCAGACCAAGACCCTGGACGACATCGACAGCAGCCTCAACGGCGCCGCGTTCAACAGCTATGTGCCGCGCCATGTGCTGCGCCTGTGGGGCGACTACGCCCTGGGCGGCGCGTTCGAGCGCTTCAGCATCGGCGCCGGAGTCAACGCGCAAAGCGACAACTTCCGGGTGTCCCCGGCCAGCAACGAGAAACTCACCCAGGCCGGCTACGCGGTATGGAACGGCCGCGTCGGCTACCGCATCGACGACACCTGGTCGCTGGCGCTCAACGGCAACAACCTGTTCGACAAGCGCTACTACGCCACCATCGGCACCGAAACCTTCGGCAACTACTACGGCGATCCGCGCAACTTCACCCTGACCCTCAAGGCGCGGTTCTGAGCCTCGGCCGATAAACAACGCCACTCTCTGAGTGGCGTTGTTGTCTGCGACTGGCTCAGCCGATCTCCACCCAGGGCCGATCGCTCCCCGCAGCCAGCAACGCCTCGACCGATTGCACGACAATCCGCCCATCCGCCGTGCCCAACGCCAGGTGCCCGTCGCGGGCGTCCATGGCGTAAATCAGGGTCGGCCAACCGTCGATACGCACCTTGGCATCGAGCCGTCGGGCGCCGCTGCGGGCGTCGATCAGCAGCAGGCGGCCATCGAGGAAGGCCGCCGCCACCAGGCCCGCTTCGGGCAGATGCGCCAGCGAACTGGGGGAGGCAGCGGTGGGGTGGCGCCACAATTCCTGGCCGGACGGCAACTGCTTGCGGTAGATGAAACCCTGGTACGGCTCGCTGACCGACGGGCTGTAGTGCCGGCCGGCGATGGCCACGCCGGCGCCCAGGGCGTCCTCGACGTAAGCGCCGCGACATTCCATGGCGTGGCTGGCGGGGGTGCGATCGGGCTTGAGCAGCGGCCACAGCCGGCGCACCTCGCCGTCGGGCTGGACGATGCACAGGTACTTGTGTTCGTGGGAGCTGGCCGGGGTGCCCTGGAGGGCGAACAGTTGCGGGGCGCCGCTGATGCCGAGGTAGTGGTTGAAGCAGTCGTAGTGGCCGATATCCAGGCGCCGGACGCTGTCGCGGGCCGGGTCGAGCAGGGTGTCGCCGGCTGTCGAGCCGGGGGCGCGCAGGCGGTTGCGGCGCCCCAGCAGGCGGCCGTCGGTGGACGCGGAAAAGGTGTATTCGTCGTCGTAGGCCCGCACCAGGACCAGGCCGTCGTCCGTCAGCCGGTACAGGCGCGAATCCCGTCGATAGGCTTCGGGGCCGTCCTGCAGCTGCACGCCGTGCACATGCACCCCGGCCCCGCGCAGGATCTCGGCGCCGTAGCCCGAGCCCGCATAGTGGGCAAGCCGGGTGCCGTCCGTGCCGTAGATGTCCAGCAGGCAATCGTCGTGGGTGACGCCGATCCGCTGCGGGCCGAGCCAGACGATGTCGCGGATCGCGCTGCGGCATTCCAGCGCGGGCACGCCCAGCCACTGGGCCAGGCGCGTCGTCGGCGGGCTCGGCTCGTCGGCGGGGCGTTGCGCGGCGGCGACGGTGGCGGCCGGGTCCAGTTCCAGCACCGCGGGCGTTTGCGCGGCCCACGCCGCGTCACTGTCGTCGGCCTGTACCCGGAACAGGGTGTCGAGGACCGCCGGCCAGTCGCTGTCGTCCAGGCCGTCCCATTCTTCGTTCCAGGGGCGGACCCAGGCTTCGATCCGCTCGCCGCTGGCGTCGTAGCGGCAGCGCTGCACTTCGGGAATATCGGCAAAAGGGCGGCGGTTGTGGCCGCTCTGCCAGTCCCAGACCACCAGTTCGCCCTCGAACAGATAGCCGCCGTCGTAGCTGCCGGCGCCGATCAGCAACCGCGGCAGGCTGGGGTGGAAATCCAGGTCGTTGATCGGCAGGCGCAGCTCGTCGAAGACCGCGAACGGTACCGCGGCGCCGCGTCGGTACAGGCCGACCCGATAGCGCAGCGCCGTACCGCCGTAGGCCGCCCGCGCGGGCGGGTTGATCAGCAAGGGAAATTCCGAGACCACGGCGGCGATATCGCCGGCGGGGTGGAAGAACGCGCCGGTGATCCTGCCTGTTGCGTGCAAGGTGGGGTCCATGATGCGGGTCATTGCGGCTTCCTGATTGACGGCCGTGTGGCGTGGCCATGCTACCCGCAGCGTGCCCACGCGCGGAAGCATTCGTCGGCGCGCTGGTTTCTTGATTGGCGTCAAGCGCGGCGGCGGGCGGCGGCGCTAGGCTCGCCTTCCATCCATGGCTTGTGGGGCCCGGGGACGCATGATCTATCCGTTGCTGCTTACGCTGCACCTGTTCGCCGCGCTGGTGTTCATCGGCACGGTGTTCTTCGAAGTGCTGTTCCTGGAACACATCCGAAAGCAACTGCCCGCCAAGCTCATGGTGCTGCTCGAACAGGGCATCGGCCGCCGTGCGCGGACGCTGATGCCCTGGGTCCTGCTGACGTTGTTCGGCGCCGGCCTGGGCATGGTCTGGGCGCGCTACCTGCCGGTGCTGGCGGCGCCGCTGGCGTCGTCGTTCGGCACCTTGCTGCTGCTGAAGATCCTGCTGGCCGCCAGCGTGCTCGGGCATTTCCTGGCGGCCATGCTGCTGTTCAAGCGCGGGCGCATGAATGCCCGTTACTCGCACTTCATCCATCACAGCCTGTTCGGCCACATGGTGCTGATCGTGCTGCTGGCCAAGGGGATGTTCTACCTGAGCTGGTGAGCCGCCGACCTCACGTTTGATGCAAGTCAAGGAGCCCCGGGCGTTAACGCCGGACACTGGCCCTCCATCGCCAGTCCCGGAGGCTTGTCATGCCCGATCCACTCCAGCACCGCCGCGAGCCGGGCCTGCGCCGCGATCAAGGCGTGCTCGACCCCAACTGCCACGCCGACACGCGTAGGTTCCATGCCGGCATCGGCTCGCTGGACCTGCTGCGCGCCTTGCGCAGCAGCCGGCAGAAACATCGGCCGCTGTCGCTGAACGTGCAGTTCCCGAGCCGTGGGGCGGGCCTGGCGGACGAACACGCCGCCGACGAGGCTTACCTGCGGCGCCTGGCGCGCGAGATCGAGCTGGTCGGCTGCCACCTGGGGCCGGAGCAGCGCGTCGAGCAGTTCCACCTCGGCGGCGCCACGCCCGGCGCGGCGCATCTGCAACGCCTGATGCAGCAGCTGCGCCAGCGCTTCCATTTTCTCGACCACGATTGCGGCGACTACAGCATCGAGGTCGACCTGCACCGCACCGACTGGGCGACCATGGGCCTGCTGCGCGAGCAGGGGTTCAACCAGGTCTGCATCGGCGTGCCGGACATCGGCGCCGACTGCGAACGGTCAGAGGCCTGCTACCAGAATCCGGCGCCCATCCACTCGCTGATCGATGCCGCGCGGACCTTCGGCTATCGCTCGGTGAACGTCGACCTGGGGTACGGCCATGCCTGGCAGACCCCGGCGAGTTTCGCCAGCAAGCTGGCGACCCTGATCGAGCTGGAGCCCGACCGCCTGCTGGTGTTCGACTACGCCCAGCCGCCGCTGCGCTATCGGCGCCAGGGCCAGGCCGGGCGTCGCGAACCCTGTGCCCCGCAGGCCAAGGACGCGATGCGGCGGATCTGCTTCGAGCACCTGCTGGCAGCGGGTTACCAGTACATCGGCCTGGGCCAGTTCGTGCGCCCCGACGACGACCTGATGCTGGCCCAGGAGCGCGGCAGGCTGCGGCGCAACTGCCAGGGTTTCACCTGCCACGGCTATTGCGACCACGTGGGGCTCGGACTGGGCGCCATCAGCCAGTTCGACGAGCTGTACACCCAGAACAGCGAGGTGGAACACGACTATCAGCAGCAACTGGACCTGGGCCAGCTGGCCACCTGTCGCGGCTGGCGCTGCGAGGCCGCGGACCGGGTCCGGCAGTTGGTGATGGAGCGCCTGGCCTGCGACCTGGAGCTGGACATCCTGGCCATCGAAAGCCGCTACGGGCTGATCTTTCGCCAGTATTTCGCCGGCGCCTGGCGGCGTTTGCAGCAGCTGAGCTGGAGCGGCCTGGTGGAACTCTCGGACCGTTTCATCAGCATCCTGCCCGCCGGCCGGCCGGAAGTGGACAGCATCTGCCAGCTGTTCGAGGAAGACCTGAACAGCCCCGGGCAGGCCTGCGCCCGGGAATGCATCGAGCCGGACAGCGAGCGCTGAGTCGAGCGGTCGCTGTGCGCTTGACGGCGATCAAGTTTGCCGGCCGGGTGGCTTGTCGGGTCGCGCGCGGCGCCTTAGCGTGGTGCCGAACCCCGCCGTCGAATCAGGTAGCCCATGGACCTCGGACACGCTCGCGAACCCTTCTACCAACCGCTGGACAATGAACAGGCGCTGTTCGAGCAGGCCTGGCGGCATGGCCTGCCGGTCCTGATCAAAGGCCCCACGGGCTGCGGCAAGACCCGTTTCGTGCAGCACATGGCCCATCGGCTGAACCTGGCGTTGCACACCGTGGCCTGCCACGACGACTTGAGCGCCGCCGACCTGACCGGCCGCCACCTGATCGGCGCCCAGGGCACCTGGTGGCAGGACGGGCCGCTGACCCGGGCGGTGCGCGAGGGCGGCATCTGCTACCTCGACGAAGTGGTCGAGGCGCGCCAGGACACAGTGGTGGTCCTGCACCCCCTGGCCGACGACCGTCGCGAGCTGTTCCTCGAACGCACCGGTGAAGTGCTGCGGGCGCCGCCGTCGTTCATGCTGGTGGTGTCCTACAACCCCGGTTACCAGAACCTGCTCAAGGGCCTGAAACCCAGCACCCGCCAGCGCTTCGTGGCACTGCGCTTCGACTACCCGGCGCCGGCCGAAGAAGCGTGCATCGTCCAGCGCGAGGCCCAGGTCGAGGCGGCCCTGGCGGCGCGGATCGTTGGCCTCGGGCACGCCCTGCGACGCCTGGAACAGCATGACCTGGAGGAGGTGGCCTCGACCCGGTTGCTGATTTTCACCGCGCGCATGATCGCCGCCGGCATGACCCCGCGCGAGGCGTGCCGGGCCTGCCTGGCCGAGCCCCTGAGCGACGACCCGGCGACGGTGGCGGCGCTGATGGACGTGGTCGATGTGCACTTCGGCTGAGCCTGTCGCGGCCCCCGGACGACGCTTGCCGGGGGACCTGGCGATGTGGTTGTTCATCCTCGCCGAGCTGTCGGTGTTCGCCTTGTTGATCCTCGCGTTCGCCGTGACCCAGCAACTCAAGCCGCAGCTGTTCGCCGCCAGCCGCCAGTGGCTCGACACCTCCACCGGCCTGGCCATGACCCTGAGCCTGCTGGGCACCGGGCTGCTGGCGGCGCTGGCCCTGGAGCGGGTCCGGCGGGCCCGGCCGCGCTCGGCGGCGACGCTGTTGCTGGCGGCCTTGCTGGTGGCCGGCGTCTACCTGCGGCTCAAGCTCGGCGAATACCGGCACCTGCTGGAGCTGGGACTGGATCTTGCGCACGACACCTTCTTCACCCTGTACTGGGTCCTCACCGGTTTTCATTTCCTCCACGTGCTACTCGGCCTGCTGATGCTCGGCTGGCTGGCTCACGGCTGCCTGCGCGGGCGCTACGGCGCCGGGCGCCAGGCGGGCTTCGAGTCCGCGGTGCTGTATTGGCACATGGTGGACCTGGTCTGGGTGCTGCTGTTTCCGCTGGTCTACGTTCTGGATTGACGAGGTGGGCATGTCCGCGCGCGGTTTCTTGTTGGTCTGTTGGGCGGCCCTGGCCGGTCTCAGCCTGGGCACCGTCTGGCTCGGCGGCTGGGCCCGCAGCGGCGCGCCGGGCTGGCCGCTGGCGCCGCTGATCCTGCTGCTGGCGGTGGCCAAGGCCTGGCTGATCGTCGACGGTTTCATGGAGCTGCGCCACGGGCCGCGTCTCTGGCGCGGGCTGTTGCTGGGCTGGGCGGTGCTGCTGGCGTTGCTGCTGGGCCTGCTCCTGCTGGGCTAATACCCGAGTAAAACCATCGGAGTTTCTTGATCGCCATCAAGCGGGTTCGCGACCCGCGCTTCCTAGAATGGCCGGGCCAAGCAAAGAGGAAGCGAGCATGTCGGACACCTTCACCAAAGGCATGGCCAGGAACATCTATTTCGGGGGGAGCGTGTTCTTCTTCCTGATCTTCCTGGCCCTGACCTACCACACCGAGCAGACCTTTCCCGTACGCAGCAACGACGCGCTGTTGAGCGCGGCGGTGGTGCGCGGCAAGACGGTCTGGGAACAGAACAACTGCATCGGCTGCCACACGCTGCTGGGCGAGGGCGCCTACTTCGCGCCGGAGCTGGGCAACGTGTTCCAGCGCCGCGGCGGCGAGGCCGGCTTCAAGCCGTTCCTGCAGGCCTGGATGAAGATGCAGCCGTTGGGCGTGCCCGGGCGCCGGGCCATGCCGCAGTTCAACCTGAGCCAGCAGGAGGTCGACGACATCGCCGAGTTCCTCAAGTGGAGCTCGAACATCAACACCAATGGCTGGCCGCCAAACAAGGAGGGCTGAACCATGCGCGTTGCCAATCCCCATCTGAAATTCGCTTCGCAAGCCGTGGCCAAACCCTACTTCGTGTTCGCCCTGATGCTGTTCCTCGGCCAGGTGCTGTTCGGGTTGATCATGGGCCTGCAATACGTGATCGGCGACTTCCTGTTCCCGGTCATTCCCTTCAACGTGGCGCGGATGGTCCATACCAACCTGCTGATCGTCTGGCTGCTGTTCGGCTTCATGGGCGCGGCCTATTACCTGATCCCGGAAGAAGCCGACCGCGAGCTGCACAGCCCGAGGTTGGCGCTGGTGCTGTTCTGGGTGTTCGCCGCCGCCGGCGTGCTGACCATCCTCGGCTACCTGCTGGTGCCCTACGCGGGGCTGGCGCGGTTGACCCACAACGAGCTGCTGCCGACCATGGGCCGCGAGTTCCTCGAACAGCCGACTATCACCAAGATGGGCATCGTGGTCGTCTGCCTGGGCTTTCTCTACAACATCGGCATGACCCTGCTCAAGGGTCGCAAGACCACGGTCAGCATGGTCATGATGACCGGCCTGATCGGCCTCGCGGTGTTCTTCCTGTTCTCCTTCTACAACCCGGCCAACCTTGCCCGTGACAAGTTCTACTGGTGGTGGGTGGTGCACCTGTGGGTGGAAGGCGTGTGGGAATTGATCATGGGCGCGATGCTGGCTTTCGTGCTGATCAAGATCACCGGCGTCGACCGCGAAGTGGTGGAGAAGTGGCTGTACGTGATCATCGCCATGGCGCTGATCAGCGGGATCATCGGCACCGGCCACCACTTCTTCTGGATCGGCGCGCCCGAGGTCTGGCTGTGGGTCGGCTCGATCTTCTCGGCGCTGGAGCCGCTGCCGTTCCTGGCCATGGTGATCTTCGCCTTCAGCATGGTGAAGAATCGCCGCCGGCAACACCCGAACCGCGCCGCCACGCTGTGGGCCAAGGGCACTACGGTGACCGCGTTCTTCGGCGCTGGGGTCTGGGGGTTCCTGCACACCCTGGCGCCGGTCAACTACTACACCCACGGCACGCAACTGACCGCGGCCCACGGCCACCTGGCGTTCTACGGCGCCTACGCGATGATCGTCATGACCCTGATCAGCTACGCCATGCCGCGCCTGCGCGGGCTCGGCGAGGCGGCGGACGAACGCTCGCAGACCCTGGAGGTCTGGGGCTTCTGGCTGATGACCCTGTCGATGGTGATGATCACCCTGTTGCTCACCGCCGCCGGGGTGGTTCAGGTGCTGCTGCAACGCTGGGCCGAAGACGGCAGCGCGCTGCCGTTCATGGCCACGGTGGAGCATCTGGGTGGGCTGTTCTGGGCACGCCTGGCCGCCGGCCTGGGCTTTCTCGCCGGGCTGCTGTGCTACCTGCTGAGCTTCCGCCAGCGCGGCCGCGCCGCCCTGCGTGCAACCGCCCCGGCCATGCCCTGATGACATGCCGCAGGCCGAACGACGTGGCGTGCCAGGCAAACCCGGTGCGCAGGCCTTGCGAGGACTGCGTCCTCGTACGCAGCCTCGCAGGCTCGGCAGCGGCTACAAAAGCGCACAGGACCTTGGCCCTGTAGCCGCTGTCGAGCGCCAGCGAGGCTGCGCACGGGCGCGCAGCGGCCGCCAACCGGACGGCGCGGTGTTTCAGGCAAACCCGGTGCGCAGGCTTTGCGAGGACTGCGTCCTCGTACGCAGCCTCACGGGCTCGGCAGCGGCTACAGGCGTCCGGGCCGTTTCCCGGCATTTGAAAAGGAGGGCCGCATGGCCTTTACCCCGGAACTGGAAGAGTGGGTCGGCAGCGTCTGGCACCGTTTCATCACCCGCCGGGCCAGCGTGGATTTCCCCGAGGCGCGGGTCGAACTGGCGTCGCGCCAGCGCGCCCTGGCCCTGTTGTTGCGGGCGATGGGCGGGGCCGGTCGCGGCGTGGAGGCGGCCAGCGAGCGCGACCTGCTGCTGCGCCGCAGCCTGTTGCAGCAGATCGCCGGTACCTGCCGGCAGGTGCCCCTGGCCTGGTGCGACGCCGACAACCTGCGCCTGCCGGCGAGCCTCGCGGTGTTTCCCGAGGCCGCCCTGAACGAGGAACTCTACCGCTGGCTGGCGCTGCTGGCGGCGCAGTCCGGGCCGCTGCGCCATTGGGGCCGCGACAACCAGCGCTGGACCCGCCAACTGTTGCAGCGCTACCCGGCGTTGCGCGGGCGTTACCAGCGGCTGGTCGAGGCGCACCTGCCCCTGCGCCCGGACCCGACGACCTTGAGCCGCGCCGACGCCGCGCTGGAACGCGCGGTGTGCCGGGCCCTGCGCGAACCCGGCAGCGTCGCCGAATTTCCCCGCAGCGAACGCGCGGCCTGGCCGGTGCCGTTGTGGCTGTACCCGCCGTTGCAACTGGCCAGCCCGCTGGCCGCCGACCTGGAGGACTCGCCCGAAGAGCTTGCCAGCACCGCCGGCGAGCAGGCCGGCGGACGCAAACGCGCCAGCCGGGTCGAGGAACACCCGCGCGACGGCGGCCTGCTGATCGTGCGCCTGGAGAACCTGTTCAGCTGGACCGAGCATGTGGACCTCGACCGCTGGGCGCACGACAGCGAAGACCCGGACGCTGCCCGGGTCGCCGCCGACCTCGATGAGCTGACCCTGTCGCGCACCCGCCTGCGCAAGGGCGGCGGCCTCAAGCTGCACCTGGACCTGCCGCCGGCGGACGTCGACGATATTCCCCTGGGCGAGGGCATCCGCCTGCCGGAATGGGACTACCGCAAGGAGCGCCTGCAACAGGCGTTCGTCAACCTGCAGATGCTCGCCCCGCGCGACGACCTGCCGCAGCCGTTGCCGCCGCGCCTCAAGGCCCAGGCGCAGCGTTTGCGGCGCCAGTTCCAGCAACTGCGCAACCAGCGCCAATGGTTGCGCCAGCAGCCCCAGGGCAAGGAGCTGGACCTGTCGGCCTGGGTGGATTTTCAGGTCGAGCGCGCCCATGGCGGCTGCGCCGAACGCGGGCTGTTCCTGGAGCGGCGGCCGGCCCGGCGCGACCTGGCGTGCCTGTTGCTGGCCGATGTCTCGATGTCCACCGACGCGCACCTCAACGATATGCAGCGGGTGATCGAGGTGATCCGCGACAGCCTGCTGCTGTTCGGCGAAACCCTCTCGGCCCTCGGCGACGATTTCGCCCTGTACGGGTTTTCCTCGCTGCGCCGCCAGCAGGTGCGGATGCTCGAACTCAAGGCCTTCGACCAGGGTTACGACGACCGCACCCGCGGGCGTATCCAGGGGCTCAAGCCGGGGTTCTACACGCGCATGGGCGCGGCCATCCGCCAGGCCACGCGCCTGCTCGGCGGCCGCCCGCGCCAACGCAAGCTGTTGCTGTTGCTGACCGACGGCAAGCCCAACGACCTGGACCTCTACGAGGGCCGCTATGGCGTGGAGGACACCCGCGCGGCGCTGCTGGAGGCGCGGCGCCAGGGGCTGACGCCGTTCTGTATCACCATCGATCGCGAGGCCGCGAGCTACCTGCCGTACCTGTTCGGCAACCAGGGCTACACCCTGATCCGCCAGCCCGAACAACTGCCCCTGCGCTTGCCGCAGCTGTATCGCCAACTGACCCGGCCCTGAGGCGCCATTACGAGCGAAGGTCCGTAGCCGTGCGCGGTCTGTAGCCGCTGCCGAGCGAAGCGAGGCTGCGTACGGGCGCGCAGCGGCCGCCAATCGGGCGGCGCGGTGTTTCAGACAAACCCGGTGCGCAGGCCTTGCGAGAACTTCGTTCTCGTACGCAGCCTCGCAGGCTCGGCAGCGGCTACAGGCGTACACCCTCGCGTGTCGCCGCCAATCGGGCGGCGGGGTGTTTCAGCGCGGCAACCAGAAAAACATCGCCACGCAGAACAGCGTCAGGCCCAGGCAGAACCACTGGAAACACCGCAGCCGACGGGCCTCGACCTGTGCCGTCGGAGCCGGCAACGGCATGCCGCAGTGGCGGCAGTGGGTTTGCAGCGGCGGATTGCGGCCCTGGCAGTACAGGCAGACCGAGGCTGCGCTCATTCGAATTGCTCCAGGCGCGGCCGGTCGAGAATGACGATCTGGCGGCCGTCCTGGCTGATGATCTTGTCGTCGATCAGCCGGCGAATGATCCGCGAGAAGGTCTCCGGCTGGATCGCCAGGTGGCCGGCGATCAACTGCTTGGCCATTGGCAGCTCGAACTGGCGCTGCACCGGTTGTACCTGCATCAGCTGCGTCAGCAGGTAACGCACCACGCGGTGGGTGGCGTTTTTCAGCGACAGGGTCTCGATCTCGTTGACCCGCTGGTGCAGGCGCACGCAGAGCTTGCCGAGCAGGGCGAAGGTCAGGCGGCTGTTGTTTTGCAGCAGCCGCAGGTAGGTGGCGTTGGCCAGGCGGTAGAGCTGGGTCGGGCCGATGGCTTCGGCCGAGGCCACGTAGTCCGGGGTGTCCATCAGCATCATGGCCTCGGCGAAGGTCTGGCGCGGGCCGATGACCTCGAACACCTTTTCCTGGCCGTCCGGGGTCAGGCGGTAGACCTTCACCGCGCCGGCGATCACGAAATAGAAGGCCTCGGCCGGTTCGCCCTGGCGGAACAACGGGTCGCCCTTGTCGAGGCTGAGCAACTGGCTGGCCGCCATCAGCTCGTCCAGCTGCTCCTCGTTCAAGGGCTCGAACAGGTGATGGCTGCGCAGGATCTGGTGATGGACGCGGTGAAGCACCATGGCATTCATCCTTGGGTCAGGGGAGGGTGGAGGGCGCTCAGATAAGGGTCAGGGCGACACGGCTGGCGAGGGCGAGGATCGCGCCCAGGACGGCGAACCACGTCAGTGGCTGGATGACGTTATGCATGGTGGCTCCGGCGGTTCGAGAAGGATCGGGGTGCCCGGGGTTCAGCAAGAGCCGGGCCAGGCGCCCAAGCCGCGGAATACACGGGAAGCTTTCAGTGCTGTAGTCAAAACGACCCTTGGTGTTTCGGGTGTAAATGACTATCGATTGGTCATTTTGACTCTGCTTGCGCAAGCACGCCCGCGCGCCGATACCGGGCGCACCCCACGGCTCCGGGCCGGGCGAGGGTGGCCGGCGTCGGGGCACGCCCCTTGCACAGCCAATGGCACGGGCGGGCAGTGTGCCCGCCGTCCCTCGGCAAGCTTGATATACGACAAGGGCAAGCCCGGGCCCATGGCCGATGATGCTGGAGGACCGATTCGCCGGATCGGCCGCTGGGTAAAAAAGTGCGGGGTAAAAAATGCCGGGTAAAAAGGAGTGGCTTCATGCAAGTACTTGAGCGTCGCGCGGCCCTGGCCATAGTGCCGCTGTTGCGCCTGGCCTTCCGGCCGTTTTTTCTCGCCGGCTGCGCCCTGGCGTTGCTGGCGGTGCCGCTGTGGCTGGCGGCCCTGCACGGTAGCCTGGGCGATTGGCAACCGGCGGGGGGCTGGCTGGGCTGGCACCGTCACGAACTGCTGTTCGGCTTCGGCCTGGCGATCGTCGGCGGTTTCCTGCTGACCGCGGTGCAGACCTGGACCGGTCAGCCGGGCCTCAGTGGCACACCGCTGGCGGCCCTGGCCTTGCTCTGGCTGGCGGCGCGCCTGGCCTGGCTGGGTAACGCGCCGTGGCCGCTGCTGGCCGTGCTGGAGTTGGGGTTTCCCCTGGCGCTGGCCGGGTTGATGGGGCGCCTGCTGTGGAAGGTCAGGCAACGGCGCAATTACCCGATCGTCCTGGTGCTGCTGTTGCTGGCCGCGGCGGACGGCGTGTCGGTGGCTGGCCTGCTGCCGGGCCACGGAGGCTGGCAGCGCCAGGGCGTGCTCAGCGGCCTGTGGCTGGTGGCGGCGATGATGGGCTTGATCGGCGGCCGGGTGATTCCGTTCTTCACCCAGCGCGGCCTTGGCCGGGCCGCGGCGGTGGCGCCCTGGCCGTGGCTCGATCGCCTGGTGCTGGTGGGTTCGGCGCTGGTGGCGCTGGCGTACGCCACGGGGCTGGCGCTTACGGTCAATGCCGGGGTCGGCGCACTGTTTCTGCTGCTGGCGGCCGGGCACCTGCTGCGCTTGTGGCGCTGGCACGACCGCGGGTTGTGGCGGGTGCCGCTGCTGTGGTCGCTGCACCTGGCCTACGCCTGGCTGGCGCTGGCCTGCCTGGGCATGGCGCTGTGGCATTTCGGCGCGCCGCTGAACCCCAGCCTGGCCGTGCACGGCCTGACCATCGGCGCCATGGCCGGGCTGATCCTGGCGATGATCGCGCGGGTCAGCCTGGGGCATACCGGGCGCCCGCTGGAGCCGCCGGCGGGGATGACCCTGGCATTCGTGCTGCTCAACCTGGCCTGCTTCAGCCGGGTCGTGCTGGTGCTGTGGCTGCCGCTGGCGGCGTTGTGGCTGGCGGGGCTGTGCTGGGTCCTGGCCTTCGCGCTGTACCTCTGGCGGTACGCGCCGATGCTGCTGCGGGCGCGGGTCGACGGGCATCCGGGTTGAACGCTGGGCTTCGCACGCTGAACAAGGAAACACGCCATGATTTACCCCTGGTTATTGGGCGCCCACCTGCTGGCGGCCATCGCGTTCATCGGCACGCTGTTCTTCGAGGTGTGCATCTGGCACACCGCGCGCCGGCAGTTGGCCAGCGACGCCCAGGCGCTGGCCGACCAGGCCATCGCGGTGCGTTCGCGCAAGGTCCTGCACGGCGTGGTGCTGCTGTTGTACGGCTCCGGCCTCGGCCTGGCCTGGCACCATCGCGGCGCCCTGGGCCAGCCCCTGGGCAGCCATTTCGCCAGCCTGCTGAGCCTGAAGATCGCCCTGGCCCTGAGCATCATCGGCCACTACCTGGTGCTGGCGTACTGGCTGAAAACCGCCCGGCTGACAGCGGTCCGCGCCTGCTGGATCCGCCGCAGCGTGCTGGCGCACATGCTGCTGATCGTGGTCCTGGCCAAGGCCATGTTCTATTGGCACGGTTGAGCCGCCGCGGTGTTCCAGAGAACGTTGATTTGCGACAAAGGCCGGTGCGCGCCGATGGCCGATGATGGCCAGCCAGCGGACCGCACAGGGCGGTGCCTGCTGAAAACAATGGACTGGACTTTTGTCGCGCGGGCGGCGGCCCCGAGCCTTCTGGGGCTTGCCCGCGGTAAGGGTGATACGAGCATGTTGCGTGAAAGTCTGGTGGCCGACCTGAGTGTCGAGCTGCCCAATGCCGAGCGTTTGCAGCGTCTGGTGCAGACCCTGCGGCACTCCTTCAAGGCCGGGGCCGTGGGCCTGTTGCGCCTGGACGACGACAGCCTGCGGCCGGTGGCGACCGCGGGCCTGGTCGAGGAAGCCCTCGGGCGGCGTTTCGCGGTTGCCCGGCACCCGCGCCTGGCGGCGCTGCTGGCGTCGCGTGAGCCCACCGGATTCGCGCCCGACAGCCGCCTGCCGAACCCTTACGACGGGCTGTTCGACCATCCGCTCGGCGCGCCGCTGGCGGCGCACGATGGCCTGGGCGCGAGCCTGTACGTGGAGGGGCGGCTCTGGGGCGTCGTCACCCTCGATGCGTTGCCGCCCGGGGCCTTCGAGCGGTCGGCTGGGGACGAACTCAAGCGCTGCCTCGGGCAGATCGAGGCCGCGGTGCGGATCACTCGCCTGGAGCAGGAAAACCGCAGCCTGCGCCTGGCGCGCGGCGACGCCGAAGAGCCATTTCTGCCCCTGAGCGCGGCGGTCGACGATTGCCAGCGGCAGAAGATCCGCCAGGCCCTGAGCCGCTGCCGGGACAACTGGGCCCGCGCCGCCCGGCTGCTGGAAGTCGACCCCAGCAACCTGCACAAACTGGCCCGGCGCCTGCGCCTCAAGTAACGCCTGTTTTTGTAGGCGCGCAGCTTGCTCGCGATGGTCGTCAACGCTTACGCGTGCAAGCTGACACCCCGCGCCGCGTTCAGGTTCATCGCGAGCAAGCTGCGCTCCTACAGTGGCGTAGGGCGATCAATCGGTGGTGGTCGTTGATGGCGGTCAAGGCGCTGTGGGGCAGGGCCTCGCAGACTGCGCCAAACCCCTGACGGAGATCGCCCCCATGCCCCTTTCCCTGGCCCAGATGCGCCGTGACTACTGCCGCGACGGCCTGCCCGACGCGGGCGCGCCCGACGATCCGCTGGCGCTGTTCGGCCAGTGGTTGCAACAGGCCCGCGACACCGAGCAGCCTCCGGTGGAGGCCAACAGCATGTGCCTGGCCACGGTCGACGAGCACGGCCAGCCCCATTGCCGGGTGCTGTTGCTCAAGGGCGTGAGCGAGGCGGGCCTGACCTTTTTCGGTAACTACCAGAGCGCCAAGGGCGAGGAACTGGCGGCCAACCCGCGGGCGGCGATGACCTTCTTCTGGCCGGCCCTGGAGCGCCAGGTACGCATCGAAGGGCCGGTGGCGCGGCTCGCGCCGCGGTTGTCGGATGTGTATTTCGACTCGCGTTCCCTGGCCAGCCGCCTCGGCGCCTGGGCCTCGCCGCAAAGCCAGCCACTGGCCGACCGTTTGCAGTTGGAGTCCTTGCTGGCCAGTGCCGCCAGCCGCTTCGACGGCCAGCCGCTGCCGCGCCCCGAACACTGGGGCGGCTACTGCCTGCGCCCGCAGCGCCTGGAGTTCTGGCAAGGGCGCAGCGACCGCCTGCACGACCGTCTCGACTACCGCCTGCGCGACGGCGCCTGGCAGCGCGCGCGGCTGGCGCCCTGAGGGCTGTCGGCCCGTCGAGGTACCTCCTTGGAGGAATAGGTTCGCCGGCGCTTTCGGTTCAGGCTGGGGCCTGTCCTCATTCACGGGAAGGCTTGATATGGCCCATCTGGCGCAACGCACGTTTCACCCCCTGAACATCGCCGTGCTGACCATCAGCGACACGCGCACCCTGGAAACCGATACCTCGGGCCAGACCCTCAGCGACCTGCTGCGGGGCGCCGGGCATGTGCTGGTCGACCGCGGCCTGGTGCCGGACGACATCTACCAGATCCGCGCGCGGCTCTCGCAGTGGATCGCCGACCCCGCGGTGCAAGTGGTGCTGATGACCGGCGGCACCGGTTTCACCGCGCGGGACAACACGCCCCAGGCGGTGCTGCCGCTGCTGGACAAGTCCGTGGACGGTTTCGGCGAGCTGTTCCGCCAGGTCTCGCTGGAGGAAATCGGCATGTCCAGCTTGCAGTCGCGGGCCTTGGCGGGGATGAGCAACGGCGTGCTGGTGTGTTGCCTGCCGGGTTCGCCGGGCGCCTGCCGCACCGCCTGGAACAAGATCCTCGGCGAGCAGTTGGACAGCCGCACCGGCCCGTGCAATTTCGCCCCGCACCTGAAGCCGCAGGCCGAACAGGCTATCGGCGCCTGTGGGGTGCGCCCGTGAGCGTCTGCGGCAGCGGCCCGCTGCTCCCGGTGGAGCAGGCCATCGCCCAGCTGCTGGAGCAGGTGCCGCCGCCACCGACCGTGCAGAGCATTGCCCTGGAACAGGCCCTGGGCCGGGTCCTGGCGACGGATATCGCCTCGCCGCTGGACCTGCCCGGCTGGGACAACAGCGCCATGGACGGTTACGCCTTCCGCGCCGCCGACCTGCCCGCGGGCGGCGGCAGCCTGGCGCTGGCCGGGCGCGTCGCCGCCGGGCAGGCCGCCGATTCGCCCCTGCTGCCGCAGCAGGCGGTGCGGATCTTCACCGGCGCGCCGTTGCCGCGGGGCGCCGACAGCGTCGCGCCCCAGGAGGTCTGTCGGGTCGAGGGCGAACGGGTGCGGGTGCCGCCGGCGACGGCGGGCGATCACGTGCGCCAGCAGGGCGAGGAACTGAGCCGCGGGCAACTGCTGCTCAAGGCCGGCAAGCGCCTGCGGGCCCAGGAACTGGGCTTGCTGGCCGCCGCCGGGATCGCCCGGGTCGAGGTCTACCGGCCGTTGCGGGTGTGCCTGCTGAGCAGCGGCAACGAGCTGCGCGAGCCCGGCCAGCCCCTGGCGCCGGGGCAGATCTACAACAGCAATCGGTATTGCCTGGGCGCGCTGTTGCGCGGCTGGGGCGTCGAGGTGCACGACGACGGGGTCATGGCCGACGAACTGGCGGCCAGCCGGCATGCCTTGAGCCTGGCCTCGTCGGAGTGCGACCTGCTGCTGACCTCGGGCGGGGTCTCGGTCGGCGAGGAGGACCACCTCAAGCAAGCGATCGAAGCATTGGGCCGGGTGGATTTCTGGCGCCTGGCGATCCAGCCGGGCAAGCCGCTGGCCTTCGGCCAAGTGGCCGGCAAGCCCTGGCTCGGCCTGCCGGGCAACCCGTCGGCGGCGCTGGTGACCGCGCTGGTGGTGGTGCGCCCGTTCCTGCTGCGGGCCCAGGGCGTGATCGATGTGCTGCCGAACAACCTGGCGCTGCCGGCCGGCTTCGAGTGGTTGCAGCGCAACCGGCGCCGGCAGTACCTGCGGGCACGCCTGGTGCCCGGCGCCGACGGCCAGGCCAGCGTGCAACTGCACCCGCAGCAGAGCTCGGCGATGTTGAGCGCCGCCTGCTGGGCCGACGGCCTGGCGGTGGTGGAGTGCGAGCGCCAGGTGCGCCTGGGCGAGCCGGTGCCGTTCCTGTCGTTCGCCGAACTGATGCAATGACGTCATTGATGGCGATCAAGGCCGTGGCCGGCGGCGTGGCTAGACTGGCAGCGCCGTTTCGATCGCCGCGCACGCGTGCTCGCGCCGTGTGCCTTGTTGAGGATCCCCCATGCAACTGGTCTGTCCGGCAGGCAACCTGCCTGCGCTGAAAGCGGCGGTGCGCCAAGGCGCCGATGCCGTCTACGTCGGTTTTCGCGACGACACCAACGCCCGGCATTTCGCCGGGCTGAACATGGACGACAAGCAGTTCGACGCGGCGGTCGCGCACATCCGCCAGCACCAGCGCCAACTCTATGTGGCGGTCAACACCTACCCCCAGCCCGACGGCTGGGCGCGCTGGCAGCGGGCGGTGGACCGCGCCGCCGACCATGGCGTCGACGCGCTGATCGCCGCCGATCCCGGGGTGCTGGGCTACGCCAGCCAGCGCCATCCGCAACTGAACCTGCACCTGTCGGTGCAGGGCTCGGCCACCAACGCCAGCGCCCTGGCGTTCTACGTCCAGCGCTACCGCATCCGCCGCGCGGTGCTGCCGCGGGTGCTGTCCCTGGCCCAGGTGCGCCAGGTGGCGGCCAGCGGCACGGTGCCGGTCGAGGTCTTCGCCTTTGGCAGCTTGTGCATCATGGCCGAGGGCCGCTGCCACCTGTCGTCCTATATCACCGGCGAGTCGCCGAACCTGTGCGGCGTCTGTTCGCCGGCCAAGGCGGTGCGCTGGAGCGAGGAAGCCACGGGGTTGAACGCGCGCCTGAGTGACGTGCTGATCGACCGCTACGGGCCGGACGAGCCGGCGGGCTACCCGACCCTGTGCAAGGGCCGTTTCCTGGTCGGGGGCAAGCGCTTCCACGCCCTGGAGGAGCCCACCAGCCTCGACACCCTGGACCTGCTGCCGGAGCTGGCGGCCATGGGCGTCGAGGCGGTGAAGATCGAAGGCCGCCAGCGCAGCCCGGCCTATGTCGAGCAGGTCACCCGGGTCTGGCGCGCGGCGCTGGACACCCATCGCGCCGCGCCTGCGGGGTTCGCGGTCAAGGACCAGTGGCGCCAGGTGCTGGCCGGTTTGTCCGAGGGCAGCCAGACCACCCTGGGCGCCTATCACCGTTCATGGCAATGAGGAGTTATCGATGAAGCTCAGCCTGGGCCCCGTCCTGTTCTACTGGGACAAGGAGCAATTGGGGCGTTTTTATGCCGAGATGTCGGCCTTGCCCCTGGATGTGATTTACCTGGGGGAAACCGTGTGTTCGAAACGCCGGGCCTTGTCCCTGGACCAATGGCTGGGCCTGGGGCGCGACTTGCAGGGTGGCGGTTCGAGGCAGATCGTGCTCAGCGGCCTGACCCTGATCGAGGCCGCGTCGGAGCTGTCGAGCCTGCGCCGGCTGTGCGACAACGGCGAGCTGCTGGTGGAGGCCAACGACATGGGCGCGGTGCAGATGCTCGCCGAGCGCAAGCTGCCGTTCGTGGGCGGTCCGGCCCTCAACCTGTACAACGGCCAGGCCCTGGCCCAGTTGCTGGGCTGCGGGATGATCCGCTGGGTGCCGCCGGTGGAATGTTCGGCGCGCCTGATCCGCGCGGTGCTCGACCAGGCGCGGGAGCTGGGGCATGCGTTGCCGGAGGTCGAGGTGTTCGCCTACGGGCATCTGCCGCTGGCTTACTCCGCACGCTGCTTCACCGCCCGCGCGCAGGACCGGCCCAAGGACGACTGCCGCTTCTGTTGCATCGAGTACCCCGACGGCCTGGCGCTGAGCAGCCAGGAAGGCCAGCCGCTGTTCACCCTCAACGGCATCCAGACGATGTCCGCCGAGGTCACCAACTTGCTGGCCGACTATTCCGGGTTGCAGGCCTGCGGCGCCGATCTGCTACGCCTGAGCCCGCGGGCCCAGGGCATGGGCGAGGTGGTCGAGGCTTATCAACGGGTCCGCCAGGGCGCGACGCCGCCGCTGTTCGTCGACGGCTGCAACGGTTACTGGCATGGCCAGGCCGGCATGCTGCGTGTCGAGGAGGTGGGCCTGTGCTGAAGGCAAAATCGTCACGCCAGCCTGGCTGGTTGCCGGTCGCCGACCGCGTCTTGCCGCTGCTGCGCCGGGTGCCGTTCGGCGTGCAGCGCCTGGCCTTGCAACAGGGCCTCAACCGTTGCCTGGCCGAGCCGTTGCGCGCCGGCGAGTTCGACCTGCTGCGCCGTCGCTGGCTGTGCCTGCGCATCCCCGACCTGGGCCTGTGCTGGTACGTGACCCGCGAGCGCGACGGCCTGCGCATCGCCGAACGGGCCCGGGCCGACGTGACCATCAGCGGCAACTGGCGCGAGTTCCTGCTGCTGGCCAGCCGCCAGGAAGACCCGGACACCCTGTTCTTTCGCCGGCGCCTGGTGATCGAGGGCGACACCGAGCTGGGCCTGACCCTGAAGAACCTGATCGACAGCCTCGACCCCGAGGTGCTGCCGCGCTGGCTGTGGCACAACCTGGAGCGGGCGGGGAAAGGACTGGCGGCGGGGTGAAGCCGCCCCGGTTCCTGTAGGCGCGAGCTTGCTCGCGATGGCGGCTTTCCAGGCCTACCGCGGCGCCTGGATCGCCAGCAAGCTGGCTCCTACAGGTTTGGCGGTGTTCGCGAGGCCGGCGTTGTCCCCGATCCACTGTAGGAGCCAGCTTGCTCGCGATAGCGGTGGCCCAGGCACAGCGCGGCGCCTACAGGTTCGGCAGGCGTTCAGCCCGGGTAGGCGGCCAGGGCCTCGACGCCGAGGATCTGGATGGTGCGCCGCTGCACGGCGATCAGGCCGTCTTCCGTCAGGCGATGGAGGATGCGCGAGAAGGTTTCCGGTTGGATCCCCAGTTTCGAGGCCACCAGGCGCTTGGACACTTGCAGCACCACCTGGTCGCTGTGGGGGTCGCGTTCCTGCAACAGGAAGTTGGCCACGCGCCGGCCGGCGCTGCCCAGGGTCAGGGTGTCGATGTCCTTGAGGCGCTGGTGCAGGTGCACGCTCATGCTCGCCAGGATCGCCAGGCACACCTGCGGCTGGTCTTCCAGGGCGTTGCGGTAATGCTGGCCGTCGAGGCTGACCAGCACGCTGTCCTTGAGCGCGGTGGCGTTCACCGGGTAGCAGCGCGCCTGGCTGAACAGCAGGGCCTCGGCGAAGGTCTGCCCGGGCTGGATGATTTCCACCAGGTTCTCCTGGCCCTCGCCGGTGATCCGGTACAGCTTGAGCTGCCCGCTGACCAGCAGGAAGAAACGCCTGGCCGGGTCGCCCTGGTGCAGCAGGGTGCCCTGGCTGTCCAGGCGCTTGAGCTGGGCCAGGGCGCAGACTTCCTCGAAGACCTTGTCCGGCAGTTGCTTGAACAGGTGATGGCGACGCAAGCACAGCACGATCGATGGGTGGGTCAGCATGGCGTACCTCCGCTGCCGGCCATGGTAGGGCGTGCGCCGACCGCGGCCTATGCCTCCGCCGACCTACCTCTAAAGGGGCAGACGGCTCAGCCGGCGTTGCGCAGGTGCTCCATGGCCCACACGGCGGCCTCGACCCGCGAGCGCAGGCCGAGCTTGTGCAGCAGGTTCTTCACATGGACCTTGACCGTGCCTTCGGTGATGCCCAGCTTGTGGCCGATGACCTTGTTGCTGTAGCCGCCGGCAATGGTCTTGAGCACCTGGCGCTCGCGCTCGGTCAGCTCGACGTCCGCCTGGCGCGGCGGCGAGCGCAGGGCCTGGGCCATGACCCGGGTCAGCCCCGGGCTGATCACCAGCGCGCCGTTCAAGGCGTCGCGCAGGTACTGGATCAGCAGCTCGGGCTCCATGTCCTTGAGCAGGTAGCCGTCGGCGTCCAGGCGCAGGGCGTCGCGGATGTCGTCCTCGGCGTCGGACACGGTGAACAGCAGCACCTTGCCGGCATAGCCCATGGCGCGCAGGCGGCGCAGGGTCTCGATGCCGTTGAGCTGCGGCATGTTGTTGTCGAGCAGCACCAGGTCGGGCCGCAAGGGTTCGATCAGCGCCAGGGCTTCTTCGCCGTGGCCGGCTTCGCCGACGATCTGCAGGTCGTCTTCGAGTTCGAGCATCTGGCGGATGCCGCGCCGCATCATCGGGTGGTCGTCGACCAGCAGGATCCGGTAGGAGGGGGACGGGTTCATGTGACGCTGCCTTCTGTGGGGTGGCCGACCGTCGGGTGGCCGAGAAATTCCGGGCAGAACTCCATCTGCACCCGGGTGCCCTGGGGTGTTCGGGAAAAGATCTGTAACTGGCCGCGCAGGCTGCGGGCGCGCTCGTCCATGATGTTCAGCCCGTGGTGTTCGCGCTGGTCGCACGGCGCGCTGAAGCCGCGGCCGTCGTCCTCGACGGACAGGCGCAGGGTTTCGCCGTGCTGGCGCAGTTGCAGCCAGACGTTCTCGGCGTGGGCATGGCGCAGGCAGTTGGAGAGCGCCTCGCGGGTGATCTGCAACAGGTGGATCTGCTCGCTGGCCGAGAGCTCGAAGGCCAGGCTGTCGAGGTGCAGGTGCACCTGGAAATCGCCGCGCCGGGAGAACTCCTCGGCGGTCGCCTTGAGCTCCTGGGTCAGCCCGGCGTCGTGGATCTGCAAGCGGAAAGTGGTCAGCAGCTCGCGCAGCTGGCGGTAGGCGTTGTTGACCCCTTCGCGCAGTTCGGCGGTGACGTTTTCCAGGGTGCTGACCGGTTCGCCGCGGCGCATCAGGGTCTGCATGCGGCTGACTTGCAGCTTCATGTAGGACAGGGCCTGGGCCAGCGAGTCGTGCAGTTCGCGGGCGATGATCGCGCGCTCCTCGAACAGCAACAGGCGGTGGTCTTGCTCGCGCTGGCGCTTGAGCGACAGCGAGGTGCCGATCAGCGTGGCCAGGGCCTGGATCAGTTCGGTTTCCCAGGTTTGCGGGGCGTGGCCGTCGACGAAGTGCGCCTTGAGTTCGCCCAGCGCGTTGCCCTGGTTGCTGATGCTGAAACTCTGCCGCCCGGTCGGCTGGTGCCGCTGGCAGCTGGCGCAGTCGCTGAGGGCGCAGACCTCGCGGCTGTCGGCG
This sequence comes from Pseudomonas chlororaphis, assembly GCF_001921865.1. GTDB lineage: Bacteria > Pseudomonadota > Gammaproteobacteria > Pseudomonadales > Pseudomonadaceae > Aquipseudomonas > Aquipseudomonas chlororaphis_D. The sequence goes on along the minus strand of NZ_MSCT01000014.1, from coordinate 95,679 downwards.
CCATGCAGGGCGATCAGTTGCGGGGTCGGGGCCTGCAACTGGCCGTGCAGGCACAGCGACAGGCGCAGCCCCGGCAGGCGCTGCTGGAAGCGTCGGATCAGCTCGTCCAGGCCTTCGGCGTTGGCCAGCCGCGTGGCCAGGCTGCGGCTGCTCTGGTACAGCAGTTCGAGGGCGGCGTTGGCCTGTTGCAGGTTGAGGGTCTTTTGCCGCACCAGGGTTTCCAGGGTGCGGTGGGATTGCTCGATGGTCTCGGCCATGGCGTTGAAACTGGTGGCCAGCTGGCCCAGCTCGTCCTGGGACTGGTGGTTGACCCGCGCCTGGAAATCGCCGCGGCGAAAGCGCTGGGTGGCTTCCACCAGTTCCTGCAAGGGCGTGACCACGCTGTATTGCAGTTCGTACAGCCCCAGCAGCAGGACGAACAGGGTGGTGAACAGCGCCGCGCCCTGGATCACCTGTTGCCAGGTCTGCTTATGTTCGCTCTGGCGTTGCAGCAGGCTGACGAACTGGTTCAGCTGTTCGACGAAGGGCAGGGCCAGGGCCTGGAACGCCGCGGCGTCGCGCTGCTCCAGGGCGGGCTGCAACTGGTTGTTCCAGCGTTGCAGGATCTGCTGGTAGCTGCCTTGCAGGTCGGCGTCGGCGCCGTCTTCCAGGACCCGCTTGAGCGACGGGCTGTCCAGGCGCTGGCGCAGGCTCTGGCCGATCTCGGCGAGTTCCTCGGCGCTGGCGCCCGCGGCCAGTTTCCAGCTCAGGTGGTAGGTCTCCATGCGCACCGAACCCGCGGTGTTGATGGCCGCGGCGTCGCCCTGGCTGAACCAGGCGATCAGCCCGGCGCTCAGGGAACTGGCCAGGGCCAGCACGGCGATCAGGATCACCGCCAGGCCGGCGCGGGCGGGCAGGGAACTGCGCAGCCAGCGGATCAAGGGCGCGGGCCGCGGACGAAGCGGGGGAAAACGGGCATGGAGGCTCCAGGCGATGACAGGCGATGGTGTGGCCGCCGGTCCCTGGCGCTCTACCTCTAAAGAGTTGTGGTGGGTCGGATCCGCGCGGCGGCGGTGTGCAGCGCCGGCAGGAGCCCGGAAAACCAAGGGTTCAGAGGTTTTTCGGCCCTACCTCGTTGGAGGTAGGCGCCGCAAGCATAGGCCCGCGAGGCCCCGGGCTTCCTTGATCCGGGTCAAGTTTTTGCCGGGTTTGCCTCTCTAGTCTGCGGCCATGAACGACTGACTGGAGAGCGAGATGACCCAACCGCGTGTACGCCAAGGCCTGGTGCTGGGCATGAGTACGCTGGCCTTCACCGTGTGCTTCATGGTCTGGATGATGTTCGCGGTGCTCGGCGTGCCGATCAAGGAACTGCTGGCGCTCAACGAAACCCAGTTCGGCCTTCTGGCCGCCACACCGGTGCTGACCGGTTCCCTGGCACGCCTGCCGCTGGGCCTGTTGACCGACCGTTTCGGCGGGCGCAGCGTGTTCTTCCTGCTGATGCTGAGCTGCGTGCTGCCGCTGTACCTGATCAGCCACGCCACCGCCTATTGGCAGTTCCTGGTGCTGGGGCTGTTCGTCGGCCTGGCCGGCGGTTCGTTTTCCGTCGGCATCGCCTACGTCGCCAAGTGGTTCGACCAGGACAACCAGGGTTTCGCCATGGGCATCTTCGGCGCCGGCAACGCGGGCGCCGCGGTGACCAAGTTCCTCGCGCCGGCGCTGATCGCCGCGGGCAGCTGGCACCTGGTGCCGAAAGTCTTCAGCGCGATCCTGTTTATCACCGCGCTGCTGTTCTGGTTCCTCAGCGCCGACAACAAGGCCCACCGCAGCGCCTCGGGCGCCACCTTGCGCGAGCAGTTGGGCGCGCTGAAAGACCCGGCGGTGTGGCGCTACTGCCAGTACTACTCGATCGTCTTCGGCGGTTACGTGGCCCTGGCGCTGTGGATGACCCAGTACTACGTGCAGGAATACGGTTTCAGCCTGCAGAGCGCGGCGCTGCTGGCCGCTTGCTTTTCCCTGCCGGGCGGCGTGCTGCGCGCGGTCGGCGGCTGGATGTCGGACCGCTGGGGCGCGCAGAGCGTGACCTGGTGGGTGCTCTGGGTCAGCTGGATCTGCCTGTTCCTGCTGTCCTACCCGCAGACCCAGCTGCAAGTGCGCACCGTCGACGGCAGCCTGGATATGCATATCGGCCTGAGTCCCGCGCTGTTCACCGTGCTGCTGTTCGTCATGGGCATCGCCTTCGCCTTCGGCAAGGCCTCGGTGTTCAAGTACATCGCCAACGACTACCCGCAAAACATGGGCGCGGTGTCCGGCATCGTCGGGCTGGCCGGCGGCCTGGGCGGCTTCGTCCTGCCCATTCTGTTCGGCGCGCTAGTGGACCTCACCGGCGTGCGCTCTTCCTGCTTCATGTTGATGTACGGCGTGGTCTGGGTGTCGCTCACCTGGATGTACCTCAGCGAAATCCGCCAGCGCCCGCTGCTGGGCAGACAGCCCCAGGCAGCCGCGGCGCCGTTTTCCAGCATTGCCCAAGGAGAAGACCATGTCGGTTCTTAACACGCCTGACCACGGCCCGGTGATTCACGACTGGCGCCCGGAAGACCCCGCGTTCTGGGGCCGCAGCGGCAAAAAGACCGCCACCCGCAACCTGTGGATTTCCATTCCCGCACTGCTCCTGGCGTTCGCCGTGTGGATGGTCTGGAGCACGGTGATCGTGCGCCTGAACGCCATCGGCTTCAGCTTCAGCACCGACCAGCTGTTCTGGCTGGCGGCGCTGCCGGGGCTGTCGGGGGCGACCTTGCGGGTGTTCTATTCGTTCATGGTGCCGATCTTCGGCGGCCGCCGCTGGACTGCCCTGAGCACCGCTTCGCTGTTGCTGCCGTCGTTGTGGATGGGCTTTGCCGTGCAGGACCCGAACACCCCCTACAGCGTGTTCGTGCTGATCGCGCTGCTCTGCGGTTTCGGCGGCGGCAACTTCGCCTCGAGCATGTCCAACATCAGCTTCTTCTACCCCAAGGCGCAGCAGGGCACGGCCCTGGGCCTGAACGCCGGGCTGGGCAACCTCGGGGTCTCGGTGATGCAGTTCTGCGTGCCGCTGGTGATCACCTTCGGCCTGTTCGGCTGGCTTGGCGGGCAGCCCCAGGCACTGGCCGACGGCAGCCAGCTGTGGTTGCAGAACGCCGGCTTCCTCTGGGTGCCGTTCATTATCGCGGTGACCCTGCTGGCCTGGTTCGGCATGAACGACCTGTCCAGCGCCAAGGCCTCGTTCCGCGAGCAGGCGGTGATCTTCAAGCGCAAGCACAACTGGCTGATGTGCTGGCTGTACCTGGCCACCTTCGGCTCGTTCATCGGTTTCTCGGCGGCCTTTCCGCTGCTGATCAAGACCGCCTTCCCCCAGGTCAACGCCTTGACCTTCGCCTTCCTCGGCCCGCTGGTGGGTGCCCTGGTGCGGCCGCTGGGCGGCTGGCTGGCGGACAAGCTGGGCGGCGCGCGGGTGACCCTGTGGAACTTCGTGGCGATGATCGCGATGGTCTTCGGCGTCCTGGCATTCCTCCCGCAGCAGGGCGAGAGCGGCAATTTCTACGGCTTCCTCGGGATGTTCATGCTGCTGTTCGTCACCACCGGCATCGGCAACGGTTCGACCTTCCGCATGATCCCGGTGATCTTCCGCACCCTGCACGAACAGGCCGCCGCCGGGCAGAGCGCCGCGGTGCGCGAGCAGGCGCAGAAGAACGCCGGCAAGGAGTCGGCCGCGGTCCTGGGCTTCAGCTCGGCCATGGGCGCCTTCGGCGCGTTCTTCATCCCCAAATCCTTCGGCACCTCGATGGCCCTGACCGGCGGCCCGCAGATGGCCTTCTACCTGTTCGTCGGCTTTTACCTGAGCTGCATCCTGGTGACCTGGTGGTGGTACGCGCGCAAAGGCGCGGCGACTCCCTGCTGACACCACATGAATTCATCCCTTGCCCGGCGGGGCGCAGAACCCCGCGGCGAGCCTGAGAGGAAAGCACCATGAGTCATTTGTTGGATCAACTGCGGTTCTTCAACCGCAAGCAAAGCGAATTCGCCGACGGCCACGGGGAGACCCGCAAGGAGTCCCGCGACTGGGAAAACGTCTACCGCTCGCGCTGGCAGTACGACAAGATCGTGCGTTCGACCCACGGGGTGAACTGCACCGGTTCCTGCTCGTGGAAGATCTACGTGAAGAACGGCCTGATCACCTGGGAAACCCAGCAGACCGACTACCCGCGCACCCGCAACGACCTGCCCAACCACGAGCCGCGCGGCTGCCCGCGGGGCGCCAGCTACAGCTGGTACATCTACAGCGCCAACCGCCTGAAATACCCCAAGGTGCGCAAGCCGCTGCTCAAGCTGTGGCGCGAGGCACGCCAGACCCTTGCGCCGGTCGAGGCCTGGGCCAGCATCGTCGAGGATCCGGCCAAGGCCGAGTCGTACAAGAGCAAGCGCGGCATGGGCGGCTTCATCCGTTCCAGCTGGGACGAGGTCAACGAGATCGTCGCCGCGGCCAACGTCTACACCGTCAAGCAATACGGCCCTGACCGGGTGGTGGGTTTCTCGCCGATCCCGGCCATGTCGATGGTCAGCTACGCCGCCGGCGCCCGCTACCTGTCGCTGATCGGCGGCGCCTGCCTGAGCTTCTACGACTGGTACTGCGACCTGCCGCCGGCCTCGCCGATGGTCTGGGGCGAACAGACCGACGTGCCGGAGTCGGCCGACTGGTACAACTCCAACTACATCATCGCCTGGGGTTCCAACGTTCCGCAGACCCGCACCCCCGACGCGCACTTCTTCACCGAGGTGCGCTACAAGGGCACCAAGACCGTGGCCATCACCCCCGACTACTCGGAAGTGGCCAAGCTCACCGACCTGTGGCTCAACCCCAAGCAGGGCACCGACGCGGCGCTGGCCCAGGCCTTCAACCATGTGATCTTCAAGGAATTTCACCTGGACAGGCCGAGCGCCTATTTCACCGACTACGCCAAGCGCTACACCGACCTGCCGGTGCTGGTGCTGCTCAAACCCATGCTCGGCACCGCGCCGGGCGCCGGCTACCAGCCGGACCGCTTCCTGCGCGCCTCGGACCTGGCCGGCAACCTCGGCCAGGACAACAACCCCGAGTGGAAAACCATCGCCATGGATGCCGACGGCGAACTGGTGTCGCCCCAGGGTTCGATCGGCTATCGCTGGGGCGAGCAGGGCAAGTGGAACATCCTGCCCCGGGAAGGCGGCGAAGGCCGCGAGATCGACCTGCGCCTGAGCCTGCTCGGCGGCGACGTCGCCGAAGTGGCGTTCCCGTATTTCGCCGGCGAGACCCAGGAGCACTTCCAGCACGTGGCCGGCGACGCCGTGCAGTTTCGCCGGGTGCCGGTGCGCAGCCTGACCCTGGCCGACGGCAGCGAGGCCCGAGTGGCCACGGTGTTCGACCTGTCGGCGGCCAACCTGGCCATCGACCGCGGCCTGGGCGGTGCCAACGTGGCCAAGGACTACGACGATGCCAGCGTGCCCGGTACCCCGGCCTGGCAGGAGCAGATCACCGGCGTCAGCCGCGAAAAAGCCATCCAGATCGCCCGCGAGTTCGCCGACAACGCCGACAAGACCCGCGGCCGCTCGATGATCATCGTCGGCGCGGCGATGAACCACTGGTACCACATGGACATGAACTACCGCGGGCTGATCAACATGCTCATGCTCTGCGGTTGCGTGGGCCAGACCGGCGGCGGCTGGGCGCACTACGTCGGCCAGGAAAAACTGCGCCCGCAGTGCGGCTGGCTGCCCCTGGCCTTCGGCCTGGACTGGAACCGTCCGCCGCGGCAGATGAACGGCACCAGCTTCTTCTACGCCCACAGCTCGCAGTGGCGCCACGAGAAGATGAACATGCACGACGTGCTCTCGCCGCTGGCCGACAAGCGCCAGTTCCCCGAGCATGCGCTGGACTACAACATCCGCGCCGAACGCGCCGGCTGGCTGCCCAGCGCGCCGCAGCTGGACCGCAACCCGCTGCACATTGCCCGCGACGCCGCGGCGGCCGGCATGGCGCCGAAGGATTACGTGGTCAAGAGCCTGCACGAAGGCTCGCTGCGCTTTGCCTGCGAACAGCCGGACAGCCCGCAGAACTTCCCGCGCAACCTGTTCATCTGGCGTTCCAACCTGCTGGGCTCCTCGGGCAAGGGCCACGAGTACATGCTCAAGTACTTGCTCGGCACCCGTAACGGGGTGATGAACGAGGACATCGGCCAGTCCGGCGACTGCAAGCCGCAGGAAGCCGAATGGGTCGACGAAGGCGCCATCGGCAAGCTCGACCTGGTGACCACCCTGGACTTCCGCATGTCCTCGACCTGCGTCTATTCCGACATCGTCCTGCCGACCGCGACCTGGTACGAGAAGGACGACATGAACACCTCGGACATGCACCCCTTTATCCACCCGCTGTCGGCAGCCATCGACCCGGCGTGGGAATCGCGTTCCGACTGGGAGATCTACAAAGGCATCGCCAAGGCGTTTTCCAGCATGGCTGAAGGGCACCTGGGCGTGGAGCAGGACCTGGTCACCGTGCCGCTGCTGCACGACAGCGTCGGCGAGCTGGCCCAGCCGTTCGGCGGCACCGACTGGAAAACCGCCGGCGTCGCGCCGCAGCCGGGCAAGAACGCGCCGAACCTGCAAATCGTCGAGCGCGACTACCCGAACATCTACAAGCAGTTCACCTCCCTCGGCCCGTTGCTGGAAAAACTCGGCAACGGCGGCAAGGGCATCAACTGGAACACCGAGCACGAGGTGCAATTCCTCGGCGAGCTGAACTACCGCGAAGGCGCCGAAGGCATCAGCCAGGGCCGGCCGAAGATCGACACCGCGATCGACGCCGCCGAGGTGATCCTGTCCCTGGCCCCGGAAACCAACGGCCATGTGGCGGTCAAGGCCTGGGCCGCGTTGTCGGAATTCACCGGCATCGACCACAGCCACCTGGCGCTGCCCAAGGCCCATGAGGCGATCCGCTTCCGCGATATCCAGGCGCAGCCGCGCAAGATCATTTCCAGCCCTACCTGGTCGGGCCTGGAGGATGACCACGTGAGCTACAACGCCGGCTACACCAACGTCCACGAGAACATCCCGTGGCGCACCATCACCGGTCGCCAGCAGTTCTACCAGGACCACCCGTGGATGCAGGCGTTCGGCGAACAGCTGATGAGCTACCGGCCGCCGGTCAACACCCGGACCATCGAGGCGGTGAAGGGCAAGCGTGCCAACGGGCACCCGGAAATCGTCCTCAACTGGATCACTCCACACCAGAAGTGGGGCATCCACAGCACCTACAGCGACAACCTGTTGATGCTCACCCTGAGCCGCGGCGGGCCGATCGTCTGGCTCTCGGAGATCGACGCGAAACGCGCCGGCATCGAGGACAACGACTGGATCGAATGCTTCAACGCCAACGGCGCGGCGACCGCCCGCGCGGTGGTCAGCCAGCGGGTCAAGGAGGGCATGGTGATGATGTACCACGCCCAGGAACGGATCGTGAACGTGCCGGGCTCCGAGACCACCAGGACCCGCGGCGGCCACCACAACTCGGTGACCCGGGTGGTGCTCAAGCCGACCCACATGATCGGTGGCTACGCCCAGCAGGCCTACGGTTTCAACTATTACGGCACGGTCGGCTGCAACCGCGACGAGTTCGTCGTGGTGCGCAAGATGGCCCGCGTCGACTGGCTCGACGGTTCCAGCGGCGACGACCTGCCGCGCCCCCTGCCGACCGAGATGGATTGAGGAGTTGTCATGAAGATTCGTTCACAAATCGGCATGGTCCTGAACCTGGACAAATGCATCGGCTGCCACACCTGCTCGATCACCTGCAAGAACGTCTGGACCAGCCGCGAAGGCATGGAGTACGCCTGGTTCAACAACGTCGAGAGCAAGCCCGGGATCGGCTACCCCAAAGAATGGGAAAACCAGGACAAGTGGAAGGGCGGCTGGGTGCGCAACGCCAATGGCTCGATCAACCCGCGCATCGGCGGCAAGTTCCGGGTGCTGGCGAACATCTTCGCCAACCCTGATCTGCCTGGCCTGGACGACTACTACGAGCCGTTCGACTTCGACTACCAGCACCTGCACAGCGCGCCCCTGGGCGACCATCAGCCGACCGCGCGGCCGCGCTCGGTGGTGTCCGGCAAGCGCATGGAAAAGATCGAGTGGGGCCCGAACTGGGAAGAGATCCTCGGCAGCGAATTCGCCAAACGGCGCAAGGACCAGAATTTCGACCAGATCCAGGCGGACATCTACGGCGAGTACGAAAACACGTTCATGATGTACCTGCCGCGCTTGTGCGAGCACTGCCTGAACCCGGCGTGCGCGGCGTCTTGCCCGAGCGGGGCGATCTACAAGCGCGAGGAGGACGGCATCGTCCTGATCGACCAGGAGAAATGCCGCGGCTGGCGCATGTGCATCAGCGGCTGCCCGTACAAGAAGATCTATTTCAACTGGAAGAGCGGTAAGTCGGAGAAGTGCATCTTCTGCTACCCGCGGATCGAAGCGGGCATGCCCACGGTCTGCGCGGAAACCTGCGTCGGCCGTATCCGCTACCTCGGCGTGCTGCTGTACGACGCCGACCGCATCAGCGAGGTGGCGAGCACCGCCAGCGAGCAGGACCTGTACCAGAAGCAGCTGGAGATCTTCCTCGATCCCCATGACCCGGCGGTGATCCGCCAGGCCCTGGCCGACGGCGTGCCGCAGTCGGTGATCGACGCCGCGCAACGTTCGCCCGTGTACAAGATGGCCGTCGACTGGCAGCTGGCGCTACCGCTGCACCCGGAATACCGCACCTTGCCGATGGTCTGGTACGTGCCGCCGCTGTCGCCGATCCAGAACGCCGCGGCCGCCGGCACCGTGGGCATGAACGGGGTGATCCCGGACGTCGACAGCCTGCGCATCCCCCTGCGTTACCTGGCCAACCTGCTGACTGCGGGCGACGAGAAACCGGTCAAGCGCGCCCTCAAGCGCCTGCTGGCGATGCGTGCCTACAAGCGTTCCGAGCAGGTCGAAGGGGTGCAGGATTTGCAAGTGCTCGAGGACGTCGGCCTGAGCGTGAGCCAGGTCGAGGAGATGTACCGCTACCTGGCCATCGCCAACTACGAAGACCGCTACGTGGTGCCCAGCGCGCACCGCGAGGAAGCCATGAGCGACGCGTTCGCCGAACGTTCCGGTTGCGGCTTCAGTTTCGGCAGCGGTTGCAGCGGCAGTTCCGACACCAACATGTTCGGGGCGAAGAAAGCCAACCGCCGCGACATCCTGAAAACCGTACAGCTGTGGGAGGACTGAGCATGCGCATCCTTAAAGTGATTTCGCTGCTGCTCGATTACCCGAGCGCAACCCTGGTCGAGGGCCGCGACGAACTGGAGCAGGCGATCATCCAGGCCCGGGAGATCAGCCCGAAACAGCGCGGCGCGTTGTTCGAGCTGCTGGAACTGATCTGCAACAACGACCTGATGGACGGCCAGGAACACTACGGCGCGCTGTTCGGCCGCGGCCGCGCGCTGTCGCTGCTGCTGTTCGAGCACGTGCACGGCGAGTCCCGCGATCGCGGCCAGGCCATGGTCGACATGCTGGCGCAGTACGAGGCCGCCGGTTTCGCCATCGGCGTCAAGGAGCTGCCGGACTACATCCCGCTGTACCTGGAGTTTCTCTCCACCTGCGACGACCTGGAGGCCCGCGAGGGCCTGGCCGACGTCGCGCACCTGCTGGCCTTGCTCGCCGCGCGCCTGGAAGAGCGCGAGAGCGCCTATGCCAGTTGCTTCCGCGCCTTGTTGCAGATTGCCGGCGAGGAACCGCACCAGGCGGTGGCCGACCTGCGCGAGCAGGTCGCAGCCGAGCAGCGCGACGACTCCCTGGAAGCCCTGGACAAGGTCTGGGAAGAGGAGGCGGTGGACTTTCTCAAGGCCGAGCAGCAGGAACGTTGCAGCGCCCTGCCGAGCGCCCCGGGCAAGGCCCGGGAAGAGAGCGCGGTACCGCTGCACTGGGTGGGTTTTCAGCATCAGGAGCTGGCCGCCGTGCCAGCCAAGGAGATCGGCAATGTCTAAGTGGAATCTGTTGGCGTTCGGGGTCTATCCCTACGTGGCCCTGGCGATCTGCCTGTTGGGCAGTTGGGCGCGTTTCGACCTGTCGCAGTACAGCTGGAAGGCCAGTTCCAGCCAGATGCTCAACAACCGCGGCATGCGGGTGGCGAGCAACCTGTTCCATGTCGGCGTGCTGTTCGTCCTGGCCGGGCACTTCGTCGGCCTGCTGACCCCGGCCTCGGTCTATCACCCTGTGATCAGCACCGAGCACAAGCAATTGCTGGCGATGGTCTCCGGCGGGTTCTTCGGCCTGCTGTGCCTGATCGGTCTGCTGATGCTGATCAAGCGGCGCTTGAGCGACCCACGGGTCCGCGTCACCTCCAACCCGTCGGACATCCTGATCTTGCTGGTGCTGCTGGCGCAGTTGCTGCTGGGGTTGCTGACCATTGTCGCGTCCACCGCGCACATGGACGGCTCGGTGATGGTGATGCTCGCCGACTGGGCGCAGAACGTCGTGCTGCTGCGGCCCATGGACGCGGCGGCGGCCATCGCGCCGGTCGGCCTGACCTACAAGCTGCATGTGTTCCTCGGCCTGACCCTGTTCGTGCTGTTCCCCTTTACCCGCCTGGTGCATGTGATCAGCGCGCCGGTCTGGTACCTGGGGCGGCGTTATCAAATCGTGCGGCAGAAAATCTGAGGAGGTGCTCATGTCAGGCGGATGTGGATGTGGGGGCGGTAAAGGCGGCAGCGGCGGTTGTGGGTCTTCGGCCCGGGAAGAGCCGGCGCTGCCAGGAGGCGAGGGTAGTGGGGCGCTGGCGTTCACACCGCCGGTGCTGCCCGCGGCCGACGAGGCCCCGGCGCAACTGATTGCCAGCAGCGAGCAGGAGTGGCCGATCGTCAGCGTCAACCAGGTGGCGATCACCCCCCAGGCGCTGGCCCAGGAGCTGCAATATCACCCGGCGCAAAACCGCGAGGAGGCGGTGTACCTGGCGGCCAAGGCCCTGGTGATTCGCGAGCTGTTGCAGCAGCGGATCGCCGAGCTGGGCCTGGAGCTGCACGTGGGCGCCGGCGAGAACCAGGAGGAGGCGGCCACCCGCTTGCTGCTGGAACGCGAGGTGCAGGTGCCGGAGTGCGACGAAGCCAGTTGCTGGCGCTACTACGACAACAACCGCGGGCGCTTTCACAGCGCGCCGTTGCTGGCGGTGCGGCACATCCTGCTCGAGTGCGCGCCGGACGACGCGGCGGCGCGCAGCGTGGCGCGGGTCCAGGCGGAAATCTTGCTGCAACGCCTGGATGAAGCGCCCGACAGCTTCGCCGAGCTGGCGCACAAGTATTCGGCCTGCCCGTCGAAGGCCCAAGGCGGTTCCCTGGGGCAGATCAGCAAGGGCCAGACCGTGCCCGAGCTGGAGCGCCAGCTGTTCGGCCTGGCCCCGGGGCTGGCCGGCCAGCCGCTGGAAAGCCGCTACGGCTGGCATGTGATCCACGTCGACCAGCGGGTCGAAGGCCAGGCCTTGCCGTACGAGGCGGTGGCCACGGCGATCCGCAACCAGCTGCAACAGGGCGTCTGGCAAAAGGCCGTGGTGCAGTACCTGCAAACCCTGGTCGGCGCCGCGGACATTCGCGGCATCCAGTTGCAGGGCGCCGACTCGCCGCTGGTGCAGTAAGGGGAAGGCCATGAGCAATGTGATGCAGGACGGTTTCGGGCGGCAGATCGATTATCTGCGCTTGTCGGTCACCGACCGCTGCGATTTTCGCTGTGTGTACTGCATGGCCAAGAACATGACCTTCCTGCCGCGCCAGCAGGTGCTGACCCTGGAGGAGTTGCAGCGGGTGGCGGCGCTGTTCGTCGGCCAGGGGGTGAGCAAGATCCGCCTGACCGGCGGCGAGCCGCTGATTCGCCCGGGCATCGTCGACCTGTGCCGCAGCATCGCGGCCTTGCCGGGGTTGCGCGAGCTGGTGATGACCAGCAACGGCTCGCAGCTGGAGCGCCTGGCCCGGCCGCTGGCGCAGGCCGGGGTCAAGCGCATGAACATCAGCCTGGATAGCCTGGACCGGCAGAAGTTTCGCGCCATCACCCGCAACGGCGACCTCGAACAAGTGCTGCGCGGCATCGAGGCGGCGCGCGACGCGGGGTTCGAGCGGGTCAAGCTCAACTGCGTGGTGATGAAGGGGCGCAACTTCGACGAAGTGCCGCGGCTGGTGCAGTACGCCATCGAGCAGGGCATCGACATCAGCTTCATCGAGGAAATGCCCCTGGGCGACGTCGGTCGTTCGCGGGGCGAGGCCTTCTGCGCGAGCGACGAGGTGCGGGCGCTGATCGCCAGCCGCCACGCCTTGCTCGACAGCACCGAACACAGCGGCGGGCCGGCGCGTTATGTGCGTCTGGAGCGCCATCCGCAAACGCGGATCGGTTTTATCTCGCCCAACAGCCACAACTTTTGCGGCAGTTGCAATCGGCTGCGCATGACGGTCGAGGGCAAGCTGTTGTTGTGCCTGGGGCAGGAGGATGCCCTGGATTTGCGCGGGTTGCTGCGGCGCTATCCGCTGGATGATCGGCCGTTGATCGAGGCTTTGCACAAGGCGGTGCGGGGGAAGCCGTGGGGGCATGAATTCAGTCCGCAGGGGGTGGTGCAGGTGGTGAGGTTTATGAATATGAGTGGGGGGTGATGAGATTGGGGGTATATCCGTTGCTGCGGTAACGGCTGCTTATGGTTCCGCTCTTACAGCGGGTCACTTTTGGCAAACGCCCCAAAAGTAACCAAAAGGTCTTGCCCCTCCATTCGGTGCCTCGCCTAGGCTCGGCATGCCCTCACTCCGGTCTTGCTCCGGGGGCCGCCGCGAGGGGCCATCCCTGGCCCCGCGCGGCTACCTCGGCATCCCTGCCGAGGTGCCCCCTGCGCAAGACCTGCGCTCGGCCTCTGGGAACGGGGCAGGGTGGATCAAAAGCCGGCGCTGGCGCGACCTACCGGTCGGCGCGAAACGGTGTAGCCGCTGCCGAGCCTGCGAGGCTGCGTACGAGGCCGAAGGACTCGCCAAACCTGCCCACGCGGTTTATCAGGGAAAACGCAGTGCCTGGTTTTGCGACTGCTGCGCAGCCGTACGCAGCCTCGCAGGCTCGGCAGCGGCTACAGGAACCGTGTCCAGCCTCAGGCCGGCCTGTAGGCCGCCGTCTTGCTTTTGATTTTGATCTCAGCGCCCCGTTAACCACGATGGCCGAACGCAGGCATTGAGCCGTGGGCAACCCGGCAGGACGCCGGGTTAGCCGCACGGGGCCAGGGATGGCCCCTTGCGGCGGCCCACGGATCAATGCCGGAGTGAGGGCATGCCGAGCCCTAGCGAGGCACCGAGTGGAGGGGCAAGAGCGTTTTGCTTACTTTTGCGCTCTATCAAAAGTGAGCCGCTGTAAGAGCGGAACCCTAAGTGGCCATGACCGCAGCAACGGATATGTACCCGAACCAAAAAAACTTGACCACGATCAATGGTAACCCAACCGAATCTCCGTAAATTCACTGCATATTGTGTTTTAAGAATCAAAAACACCCATATGTAGTATGCGGAGGTCAAATGCACAGCACCCTGATCAGGCTCGGCAACAACCGCCTGCACAAACGCGACGGCAGCCTGGTTGCCTTCGACGCGGACAAGATCCGCCAGGCCCTGATCGCCGCCGGCACGGCCACGGGCGAGTACACCGAGGTCGAAGCCGAAGGCCTGCTCAAGGCCGTGCTGGCCCACCTGGAACAGCACACGAACCTGCACGTCGAACAGATCCAGGACCGGGTCGAACGGGTGCTGATGGACGCCGGCTTCTTCTGCGCCCTGCGCGCCTACATCGTCTACCGCGAACGGCACGGCCGCCTGCGCCGCGACCGCAAGACCCTGGTCGCGGTGGCGGCCTCGATGAACGAATACCTCGACCGCGAGGACTGGCGCGTCCAGGCCAACGCCAACCAGGGCTACTCCCTCGGCGGGCTGGTGCTCAACGTGTCCGGCAAGGTCACCGCCAACTACTGGCTGGACGAGGTCTACAGCCCAGCCATCGGCCGCGCCCACCGCGAGGCCGACCTGCATATCCACGACCTCGACATGCTCGCCGGCTACTGCGCCGGCTGGTCGTTGCGCACCTTGCTGCACGAAGGCCTCAACGGCGTGCCCGGCCGGGTCGAGGCCGGGCCGCCCAAGCACCTGGGCAGCGCCCTGGGGCAGATGGTGAATTTCCTCGGCACCTTGCAGAACGAATGGGCCGGGGCCCAGGCCTTCAGCTCCTTCGATACCTACCTCGCGCCCTATGTGCGCAAGGACCGCCTGAGCTACCCCGAGGTGCGCCAGGCGCTCCAGGAATTCATCTACAACCTCAACGTGCCGTCGCGCTGGGGCACCCAGACGCCCTTTACCAACCTGACCTTCGACTGGGTCTGCCCGCAGGACCTGCGCGAACAGATCCCGGTGATCGGCGGCGAGGAAATGCCCTTCGCCTACGGCGAGCTGCAAGCCGAGATGGACCTGCTCAACCGCGCCTACATCGAAGTGATGCAGGCCGGCGACGCCAAGGGCCGGGTGTTCACCTTCCCGATCCCGACCTACAACATCACCCACGACTTTCCCTGGGACAGCGACAACGCCGAGCGCCTGTTCGAGATGACCGCGCGCTACGGCCTGCCGTATTTCCAGAACTTCCTCAACTCGGACATGCAGCCCAACCAGGTGCGCTCGATGTGCTGCCGCCTGCAACTGGACGTGCGCGAGCTGCTCAAGCGCGGCGGCGGCCTGTTCGGTTCGGCGGAGCAGACCGGTTCGCTGGGGGTGGTGACGATCAACTGCACACGCCTGGGCCATGTGTTCAAGGGCAATACCAGTGGCCTGTTGCAACGCCTGGACGCGCTGATGGAGTTGGCGATGGAGAGCCTGGAGGTCAAGCGCAAGGTGATCCAGCACCATATGGACGCCGGCCTGTACCCCTACACCCGGCGTTACCTGGGCACGCTGCGCAATCACTTCTCGACCATCGGCCTCAACGGCCTGCATGAAATGCTGCGCAACTTCAGCGCCGACGAACAGGGCCTGCACACTGAGCAGGGGCGCCAGTTCGCCTTGCGCCTGCTGGACCATGTGCGGGCCACCCTGGTGCGCTTCCAGGAGGAAACCGGGCACCTGTACAACCTCGAGGCGACGCCGGCGGAAGGCACCACCTACCGCTTCGCCAAGGAGGACCGCAAGCGTTACCCGGGCATTCTCCAGGCCGGCAGCGAGGACGCGCCGTACTACACCAACTCTTCGCAACTGCCGGTGGGCTACACCGACGACCCGTTCGAGGCCCTGGAGCTGCAAGACGAACTGCAGTGCAAATACACCGGCGGCACCGTGCTGCACCTGTACATGGCCGAGCGGATTTCCTCGGCGGCGGCCTGCAAGCAACTGGTGCGCAAGGCCCTCGGGCGCTTCCGCCTGCCGTACCTGACCGTGACCCCGACCTTTTCCATCTGCCCGGTGCACGGCTACCTCGACGGCGAACACGAGTTCTGCCCCAAGTGCGACGAAGCCCTGTTGCTGGCCCAGCAATCGGGCAGCGTGCACTGATTTTTTTCCCACCCTCGCAAGGAGTTTCACCATGAACACATCGCACACATTGCCCCAGGCGCAACGCCAGCGCTGCGAAGTCTGGACCCGGGTGATGGGGTATCACCGCCCGGTCGCGGCCTTCAACCCGGGCAAACAGTCCGAGCACCGCGAGCGCCAGCACTTCACCGAGCCGGCGGCCGCGGCAGGGCAGCCATGAGCCGAGGGCTGCGGGTCGGGGGCCTGGTGCCCCTGACCACCCTCGACTACCCGGGGCTGCTGGCGTGCGTGCTGTTCTGCCAGGGCTGCGCCTGGCGTTGTCGCTACTGCCACAACCCGCAACTGATCGCGCCGCGCGGCAACGAGGAAATGGACTGGTGCCGGGTCCGGGGTTTTCTGCAACGCCGCCAGGACCTGCTCGATGCCGTGGTGTTCAGCGGCGGCGAGCCGACCTTGCAGGACGGTTTGCGCGGGGCGATGGACGAGGTGCGCGCCATGGGCTTCCGGGTCGGCCTGCACAGTGCCGGGATCAAGCCCAAGGCCTTTGCCAAGGCGCTGGCCGGCGCCGACTGGGTCGGCTTCGACGTCAAGGGCCTGGCCGAGGACGTTCCGGCGATCACCGGGATCGAGGGCAGCGGCCGGGCCAACTGGCGCAGCCTGGAACACCTGCTGGCCAGCGGCGTCGACTACGAATGCCGGACCACCGTGCACTGGCATCTGTTGCAGCCAGCGCGGCTGCTGCTGTTGGGGCAACGCCTGCAAGCGTTGGGGGTCAAGCGCTTCGCGGTGCAGATGGTGCGCCCCGCGCGCATGCTCGACCCGCAGCTGTCGAGCGCGCCGCAAGCGGTGCTGGTGCCCGACCTGTGGCAGCACCTGCGCGAGATGTTCGGGCAGTTCGTGTTGCGCGGCTAGGGCGGGGCGGGCGAGGGCGGGCTTGACCTCGAGCCGCCCGGGCCGTCAGCGGTCCTCGAGGTGTTCGGCAAAGGTGCTGCCGCGATAACGTTCGCGGAACACCCCGGCTTCCACCAGGCGTGGAACCACCTGTTCGAGGAACAACTGCAGCGAGCCGAACGAGCCGCCCGGCGCCGCGATAAAACCGTCTATCGCGCCGGCGTCGGCCCAGTCGAGGATCTGTTCGACGGCGTCGTCGACAGTGCCGACCACCTGCCAGTGGGCGGCGGAAATGACTTCCGGGCGCAGCAGCAATTGCTCCAGATACAGGGACTCGCGCTCGATCAACCGGCGCAGCAGGTTGCTGTGGGTGCGGCTGGCGGGGTTGTCCGCCGGCGGCGGCAGGTCGGTGGCGCCGACGGGCCGATCCACGGGCCAGTCGCTGAGGTCGAGCCCGATCATCTGCTTGATCGACGCCAGCTTGCGGGCCTTGTCGACGTGCTCGTGGGTCTGCATGAACAGTTCGTGGGCCGCCTTGCGGCTTGGCGCCAGGTACAGGCTCAGGCCGGGCAGCAGGCGCACATCCTGAGGCGAGCGGCCATGGCGTTCGGCGCGCCGCGACAGGTCGCGGCGCAGTTCGAGCGCGGCGGCCTTGTCCGGCGTCGGAGCGAACACCAGGTCGGCGACCGAAGCGGCGAAGTCTCGCCCGGTGTCCGAGGCGCCGGCCTGGATCAGCGGAATCCGCGCGTTGGCGAACGCCGGCAGGTTGAGTGGGCCGCGTACGCGCAAATAGGTACCGTCGTGGTCGATGGGGCGAACCTGGGCGACGTCGGCGTAGCGCCCGTTCTGCCGATCGATCAGCAGGGCTTCGTGGGGGAAACTGTCCCATAGCCGGAGCACCACCTGGGTGAACTCGGCGGCCCGGGCATAACGTTCTTCGGCGCTGGGCATGGCCTGCAAGCCGAAGTTTTCGTGGCCCTGCAACGCCGTGACGATATTCCAGCCTGCCCGCCCGTTGCTGATCCAGTGCAGCGATTGCAGTTGCCGTGCGACCACGTAGGGCGGGAAGAAGGTGGTCGAGACCGTGGTCACCAGGCCGATGCGCGAGGTCTCGCGAGCCACGGCGGCGAGCAGCACCGTGGGGTCGAGGCTGGCGAAGCCGGAACCGGTGGCCAGCACTTCCAGGGGCAGGTAGCTGACGTCGGGCCGAAAGACGAAATCGAGGTGCGCAGCTTCCGAGCGCCGGGCGATGTCGACCGCGAAGTCGGCGGAGAAAATCCCCTCGATATTGCTGTCGGCGCGACGCCAGGCGTCGCCGCTCAACCAGGTCGGGGCCAGCGACATGCCGATGTGCAGCTGTTTGCGGGTACTCATCTGTGGCCAATCTCCTGCGCGCGCAGCAACGGCGCGCGACGGTTGTGTGGGTTGTGTGTGGCGGGCCTCAAAACGCGCCCTTGACGCCGATCCCGACCGTGCGTGGCTGGGTCATGCTCGCCTCGATGCCGCCGATGCCGCGGTTTTCCTGCATATAGGTCGGCGAGCGATCGTCGAAGACGTTCTTGACGTAGCCGTAGAGCTGCACCTGGTCGTTGAAGCGGTAGCTCATGCGGGCGTCGGTGAGGGTGTAGGGCTTGATCGAGTAGGCCGAGGTGTTGGCGGTGTCGGAGTAGTAGCCGTCCAGGTAACGCACCTGGGCGTTGAGGTTGAGGCGCTCGGTAATGTCCCAGCTGGGGCCGACGCTCAGGGTGTAGCCGGGCGAACGGGCGAACTCGTTGTGTTCGTAGCCGGCGTTGCTGGAGATCTTGTCGATGCGGGTGCGCAGCGTGCCGGCGCTGGCCTTGAGCGTCAGGTTGTCCAGCAGGCGGTAGTCGGCCGCCAGTTCCAGGCCGTAGGCATGGGCCTTCTCGGCATTGATGGTGTAGGACTGGGCGACCCCCGGCGAGATCACCACCGGGATGTTGTACTGGGCGTCCTTGAAGTCCATGTAGAACAGGTTGCTGCTCAGGGTCAGCCGGTCGTCGAGCAGGTTGGCCCGGGTGAACAGTTCGTAGTTCCAGATCGACTCTTCCTTGAAATAAGCCCACTGCCGGGTGCTCAGGTTGAGGGACACGCCGCCCGGGTTGTAGCCGCGGCTGACCAGGGCGCCGACTGTCCATTGCGGCGTCACGGCATAGGCCAGGGACACCTTGGGCAACACCGCCTGGAAGGTTTTCTGGTAGTCCAGCGCCTGGGGCGCGAGCACCGAGTTGCCAAGCCGTTCGATGCGATCCTGCTGGTAGCGCAGGCCGGTGCTCAGGGTCCAGCGCTCGGTCAGGCGGTAGTGCAGTTCGCCGAACAGGCCGAAGTTTTCCTTGGTGTCGTCGAAGGCGGACAGCCCGCGCAGGTTGAGGGTTTCGTCGGTTTTGGTGTGGGCGTAGTAGAGGCCGCCCATCCCGCTCAGCACATCCTCCTGGTCGCCGAAGGTGATACGCGACTCGTTGGAGGCGTTCTTCTGCCGGACATCCGCGTCGCCTTGCCCGGCGGCCCCGGTGACCCGGTGCACCGACGACAGGGAATACTGCGCCTGGTTGAACAGCTTGATGCCGTTGTCCAGGTCGTAGGCGACGTCGAGGATGCTGGTGTTGGTGTCCTGCTCCCAGCTGGGCATGGTGGTGCTGCTGTGTTCCAGCTTGTGGAAGGGCGCCGAGGCCGCTTCCTGGGTCGGGCGGTTGGTGTCGTTGTGCGAAAAGGTGAACTTGGTCTCCAGCCCCGGGATGTTGCTGGGCAGCCACAGCAGCTTGGCGCGCAGGTTCAGGGCGCGGAAATCCTGATCGCTGCTGCCGCGCTGGAAGTTCGGGTTGTCGTAGTCGATGAAGGTGTCGCGCGCGGAATAATCCACCGCCAGCCGTCCGGCCAGGTCCTCGCCCAGCAGCGGGCCGGAGACCGCTAGCGAACTGCGCCGCGAGTGGTAGCTGCCGATTTCCGCCTGGTAGGCCGCCTCGGGGGTGAAGGTCGGGTCCTTGGTGTTGACGATGATCGCCCCGGCGATCGCGTTCGCCCCCTGGGAGGTGGTCTGCGGGCCGCGGAAGACTTCGATGCGGTCGACGTCCCAGACCGAGGTGGCGCCGAAGAACATCTCGTTGTAGTTCAGGTAGTGGCCGTCGAGGTTGATGGTGGCGCGGGGCACCGTGCCACCCCAGAACACGTTCTGCCCGTTGTTCGGCCCTTGGGTGTCCTGGCCACGGATGATCGGCGCGCCCACCGAATCGGTGTAAATCACGTTCGGCACATCGTCGATCGCTTCCCGTACCGAGGCGTTGCCGGTTTCTTCGCGGTCGAGGTCCCGGGCGGTCTTGACCGAGACGGACGACGCGGTGTTCTTCAGGTCGCGTTCGAGTTTCTCGCCGGTGACGACAAACGACTCCAGGGTGATGCCGGCTTTGTCGGCGGTCTTGGTTTCCTGCGCCAGGGTGGCGGGGGACGCCAGCAGGGTCGACAGTGTGAAGACGCCGATGCCATGCCCGAAGGCGCGATGGGGTTGTGCCATCAAGTTACTCTCCAAATAGGAATGATCCTCATTAGCGGCGAGCCTATCATGCGCCTACGATATTCCTCAATAAGGAATAGGTTCTGCATTGTGGTATTTTTGGCGGCTCGCCAAGCCTGCAGAAAATCATTCCTGGCGCAGGGGGAATCGGTATCATGAGCGGCGCCTGGCGCTGTCGCCGGGCAGGGGCGCCGCCCGTGGAACCGCGGCGGCCAGACACTGGTGAGGAGACTGAGCTTTTGAAGAATTTGCCGCCCCCGTCGGACGATGCGCTGGATGAACCACGCGAAAAGCGCTCCGGCACCATTCAATCGGTTTCGATCGCGGCGCGTTTTCTGAATGTCCTGGCCAATGCCGAGGGCGAGCTGGCGCTCGGCGAGGTCGCCCGGCGTACCGGAACGGGCGGCTCGACCGCCCATCGCTACCTGCAAAGCCTGGTCAAGGAAGGGCTGGCCAAGCAGGACCCGGTCAGCGGCCTGTACGACCTGGGGCCGGCCGCGCTGAGCATTGGCATCGGCGCCTTGAAACGCATCGACGCGGTGGAGATCGCGGCGCAGCACATGAAGTCGCTGGCCCATGGGCATGCCGCCAGCGGCGGGGTAGCGATCTGGACGGACCGGGGGCCGACCCTGGTGCGCTGGTACCGCAGCGCCTACTTCTCGATCAACCCGCTGGCGCTCGGCGATATCCTGCCCATCGACAACACCGCGTGC
This sequence comes from Pseudomonas chlororaphis, assembly GCF_001921865.1. GTDB lineage: Bacteria > Pseudomonadota > Gammaproteobacteria > Pseudomonadales > Pseudomonadaceae > Aquipseudomonas > Aquipseudomonas chlororaphis_D. The sequence continues at coordinate 74,962 of NZ_MSCT01000014.1, read as the reverse complement.
GGCCTGGTGTTCCAGGCGTTCCTGCCCAAGGCCACCATCGATGCCGCGCGCAAGCAGCAACCGGCGCATTTTCGCGGCAGCCCGCCGAGCAGCGCGATACTCGACGAGGTGCGCCAGCGGTGCTGGGCCGAACTGACCAGCCATCTGTTGTCGAACGTGACGGGGCAGGCAGCGCCGGTGTTCGACGCCCAGCAGGAAATCGTCTGCGCCATGACCACGGTCACCGACCTGGGGCAGTTGCAATCGCCCGAGGATCGGGATGCCTTGTTCCGCGCCGCTGATCTGGTCAACCAGGCCACGGGCGGTCGGATCATCGACGCCAGCCAGCGGCCGTTGCGCTCCTGAGTCCCTGAGTCAGCGCCCGGCGCCGAGCGCTATCGCGGGGGCCAGACCGATCCGGGCAGCCCCCTGGGCACCACCAGCGGTGTGCCGCTGACCGGGTCGGCGATGATGATCGAGGCCAGCCCGAACACCTGTTCGACCAATTGCTCGGTGAAGATCGCCGCGGGTTTGCCCTGGGCGACGATCGTGCCCTCGCGCAGGGCGATCAGGTGGGAGGCATAGCGGCAGGCCTGGTTGAGATCGTGCAGTACCGCGACGATGGTGCGCCCCTGGCGGTTGAGTTCGGCCAGCAGTTCGAGCAGCTCGATCTGGTGGACGATGTCCAGGTAGGTGGTCGGTTCGTCCAGCAGCAGGATCGGCGTTTCCTGGGCCAGCGCCATGGCGATCCAGACCCGTTGCCGCTGGCCGCCGGAAAGCTCGTCGAGCAGGCGTCCGGCCAGCTCGGCGACCCGGGTCGCTTGCATGGCGCGAGCCACCGCCTGCTCGTCGGCCGGTGACCACTGCATCAGGAACGACTGGTGCGGGTAGCGCCCGCGGGCCACCAGGTCGGCCACGGTAATGCCGTCCGGGGCAATCGCGCTTTGCGGCAGCAGGCCCAGGCGCCGCGCCACTTCCTTGGCCGGCAGCGTCCGGATGTCCTTGCCGTCGAGCAGGACCCGGCCCTTGGTCGGCGCCAGTAGCCGGGACAATGCCGCCAGCAGGGTGGACTTGCCGCAGGCGTTGGGGCCGACGATAACGGTGAACGAGCCGTCCGGCACGGCGAGGGAAAGATTCTGCGAAATGGTGCGCGTATCGCGGCGCAAGGTTACGGCATCCGCGGACAGGCGGTGGGTCATCGAGGGCGGCTCCTGGCAGGCGGGGAAGAGGGGAATCTTGCAATTTCAGAATCGATTCTACAATATGGAATGATATGTATGATAATCATTATCATATAGTCGGCAGTCAAAGCTTGCGCCTTTTCCTGCTTTCCACCCATTAATCGCGAACGATCCCCCGATGACCACCCGACGTTTTTCCGCTCTGTCGCTGGCCGCCGCCCTGGTGCTGGCGGGCCATCCGGCGCTGGCGCAGCCAACGCGTATCGTTTCCACCACCCCCAGCGTGACCGGCATCCTGCTGGCCATGGACGCGCCGCTGCTGGCCAGCGCGGCGACCACGCCCAGCCGCCTGACCGATACCAAGGGCTTTTTCTCGCAATGGGCGCAGGTGGCGGACGAGCGGGGCGTCGCGGTGCTGTACTCCAACCTGCGTTTCGATATCGAAGCGGTGATCGCCAGCGATCCGGACCTGGTGATCGCCTCCGCCACCGGCGCCGACAGCGTCGCCGCGCACCGGGCCGAACTCGAGGCACAAGGGATCGACACCCTGGTGGTCGACTATTCCAACCAGCGCTGGCAGGACATCGCCACCGAGCTGGGGCAACGCACCGGGCTCGAGCGGCAGGCGCAGGCGGCGATCCAGCGCTTCGACGCCTACGCCGCGCAAGCGGCGGCCCGCCTCACGCCGCCGCGGGAGCCGGTGAGCATTGTCGGCTACAACATCGCCGGGAGTTACTCGATCGGCCGGCTCGGCAGCCCGCAGGCCCGCCTGCTCGCGGCCCTGGGGTTTAGCGTGGCGCCGTTGCCGCAGGCGCTGGACGCCCAGGTGACGCGGGCTTCAGATTTTCAGTTCATCTCCCGGGAGAACCTGCCCGCGGCCATCGCCGGCGACAGCGTGTTCCTGTTGGGCGCCGGCGACAGCGACGTACAGGCGTTTCTCGCCGATCCGGTGCTGGCCAATCTGCCCGCGGTGCGCAACAAGCGGGTCTATGCCCTTGGGCCGAGTTCGTTTCGCATCGACTATTACTCCGGGCAGCAGATGATCGACACCGTGGCCGGGTACTTTCGCTGAACCATGCGCCTGCCCGCCCATTCTCTCGCCAGCGCCGGACCAACCCGGGTATCGCGTCCACGCCGTCGCGCCTGGGGGCTGCTGGCCGGCACGCTGCTGCTCGCGCTCATGGCCCTGCTCAGCCTGGCCGTCGGTTCGCGGCCCATTCCCCTGGCCGCGACCCTGGACGCCCTGCAAGCCATGGACCTGCACAACGATGAGCACCTGATCGTTCGCGAACTGCGTCTTCCGCGGACCCTGATCGGCTTGCTGGCCGGACTCGCCCTGGGGGTGGCCGGCGCGGTCATGCAGGCGGTCACCCGCAACCCCCTGGCCGAACCGGGGCTGCTGGGGATCAATGCCGGCGCGGCGCTGGCGGTGATCGTCGGGGCGGCGGCGTTCGACCTGGTGAATATGCTCCAGTACGTCTGGTTCGCCTTCGCCGGCGCGGGGCTGGCCGGGGTTGCCGTGTTCATGCTCGGCCAGGCCCACGAGACCGGCACCAACCCGGTCCGCCTGGTCCTGGCCGGGGCCGGCCTGTCGGTGATGCTGGCGTCGCTGACGGGCATCATCGTCCTCAACGCACCGCCGGAAGTCTTCGACAAATTTCGCCACTGGGCCGCGGGCTCCCTGGCCGGCAGCGGCTTCGCCGCCCTCGGGGTGCTGGCGGTGGCGGTCGGCGCGGGGCTGCTCGGGGCCTTTTCGATTGCCGCCAATCTCAATGCCCTGGCGTTGGGCCAGGACCTCGGCCGGGCGCTGGGGGTGAATGTGCGCCTGACCTGGCTGCTCGCCTGCCTGGCGGTGATGCTGCTGGCAGGAGCGGCCACCGCCGCGGCCGGGCCGATCGGTTTCGTCGGCCTGGTGGCGCCGCATATCGCGCGGCTGCTGGTCGGCCCGGACTATCGCTGGCTGTTGCCTTACTCGGCGCTCCTGGCCGCGGCGCTGTTGCTCGGCGCCGATGTGCTGGGCCGGGTGGTGGCCGCGCCGACGGAAATCGCCGCCGGCATCGTCGCCTTGCTGCTGGGCGGCCCGTGTTTCATCGCCCTGGTCAGGCACCTGCGCTTGAGCCGCTTATGAGCGATTTCATGGTCTTGCGCCTGGGGCCCTGGTCGATCCGCTGCCGCGCGCGCGCGGTCATCGTCTGCGGCGTGCTGGGCCTGCTCGGCTTGCTGCTGGGGGCGTTGTTGCTGGGCACCGGTACCCTGGCCTTGGGGCCGGGGGAGGTGCTGGCCAACCTGCTGGGCCACGGCCAGGACCCCACTGCGCAACGCATCGTCTTTCGGGTACGCCTGCCGCGGGTGCTCACGGCGCTCCTGGTCGGCAGCGCGCTGGGCATGGCCGGGGCGATCTTCCAGTCGATTTCGCGCAACGCGCTGGGCTCGCCGGATGTCATCGGTTTCACCACCGGGGCCGCCAGCGGCGCGATCGTGCAGATCATGCTGTTCGACGCCGGCCCGCTCGCGACCTCGCTGGCGGCGGTCGCCTCGGGCCTGGGCACGGCCTTGCTGGTGTTCGTGCTGGCCATGAAAGGACGGACCAGCGGCGGCTACCGCCTGGTGCTGGTGGGCATCGGTGTGGGCGCCAGCCTGGCCGGGCTGAACAGTGTGCTGCTGGTGACCGGCAACCTCGACCAGGCCATGTTCGCCCAGCTCTGGCTCGCCGGTTCGCTCAATACCCGCACCTGGTCCCACGTGTTACCGGCGGCCCTGGGGTTGTCGCTTATCGTGCCTGTGGCGCTCTATCACAGCCGGCGCGTCGATCTGCTGGAGATGGGCGACGCCACCGCCAGCCAGCTCGGGGTGGCGGTGGAACGCACTCGCCTGGTCATGGTGCTGGCCGCGGTGGGCCTGACCGCGATCGCGACCGCGGCGGCGGGGCCGATTGCCTTTATCGCCCTGGCCGGGCCGCAATTGGCCCGACGCCTGACCTTGTCTCCTGAGGTGCCGCTGGTGTCGGGAGCGCTGATGGGCGCGGTGTTGCTGCTGGCCGCCGACCTGCTCGGCCAGCGCCTGCCGATCAATGCCAATTTGCCGATCGGCCTGGTGACCGGGCTGTTGGGCGGTTGTTACCTGCTGTGGTTGCTGGCTCGCAGCAAGCGCGTCTGACTCTGGCCGCGCGCGGCCCACCGGCGAATCGCGCCGTGCTCAATCGGCCTGCGGCACGCCGGGAATCACGATCTTCTGGTCCCCCAGCCAGCGCCGGGCGCCGCAGCCGTTGCGCGAGTAGATGTCTTCGGGATTGTTGAGCTTGCAGTGTTCCAGCGACATGCAGCCGCAACCGATGCATTCGTCCAGGCTCATGTTCAGCCGTTCGAGTTCGGCGATGCGTTGCTGCACCCGGGTTTTCCAGGTGGCGGTCAGGCGCCGCCAGTCCTCGCCCGCCGGTGCGCTGTTGAGGGACAGGCCGGTCAGTTGCTGGATGATTTCGTCCAGGGAAAAACCGATGCGCTGGGCGAACACCACGTAGGCGATCCGTCGCAGCACCGAGCGCGGGTAGCGCCGGTGGCCGCTGCCGGCGCGGATCGAGTGGATCAGCCCGCGGGTCTCGTAGAAACGCAGCGCCGAGGCCATGACGCCGCTGCGCCGCGCCACTTCGGTGATGGTCAGGAGCGATTCGCCGGGTTTGTTCATGACGCCTCCGAAGGGGCTTTACTTAAAGTTAGCTTTAACTTTTATATTCCGCCTGCCAATAAATCAACACCTCTGTGTGCAGCGGGAGTCCTTGTTCATGAATCGAATTCGCCGAGTGTTCGGTCGAGGTTGTTCTTCCATTCCCCGACTGGGCGCCCTGGGCCTGCTGCTGGCGGTGGCCGGTTGCAGCGAAAAGAGCGAGCCGGTCGCCGCCGCGCCGCCCCAGGTCGAGGTGACGACCGTGAGCGTGCAGGCGGTGCGCGAGTGGGACCTGTTCAACGGCCGCATCAGTGCGGTGGATGCGGTGGACCTGCGTCCGCGAGTCAGCGGTTATGTCGAGCGCATCGCCTTTCGCGAGGGCGACGAGGTACAGAAGGGCCAGACCCTGTTCGTCATCGACCCGCGGCCTTACCGCGAGGCGCTGGCCAGTGCCCAGGCGCGGCTGGCGCGGGCCCGCGCGGCGGTGCGCCTGGCCACCGAGCAGGACCGCCGCGGCCAGGCGCTGGTCAAGCAGTCGGCGCTGTCGCGGGAGGAGGGCGACATTCGCAGCGCGACCCTGGCCCAGGGCGTGGCGGATGTGAACGCCGCCGTGGCCGACGTCGCCACCGCGCAGCTCAACCTCGACTTCACCCAGGTCCGCGCGCCGTTCTCCGGGCGGGTCGGCCGCGCCATGCTGACCCTCGGCAACCTGGCCCAGGCCGACCAGAGCGTGCTGACGCGGATCGTTTCCCAGGACCCGATGTACGTGTATTTCGACGCCGACGAACAGAGCCTGCTGCGTTACATCGAGCAGACGGGCGCCGGCCAGCGCCCGGGCGTGACCAACACCGTGCGCGTCGGCCTGGCCAACGACACCGGCACTTTCCCCCTGACCGGCACCGTGGACTTTCTCGACAACCAGGTCGACCCGGCCACCGGCACCATCCGCGTGCGCGCGGTGCTGCCCAACCCGGAGCGCAAGCTGACCGCCGGGCTGTTCGCCCGGGTGCGTCTGGAGGGCGCCAGCGAGACCCGCGCGGTGCTGCTCGACGACCGCGCGGTGCAGACCGACCAGGACCGCAAATACGTGTACGTGATCGGCGAGCACAACCAGGCCCTGCGCAAGGACGTCAGCCTCGGCCGGCAGCTCGACGGCCTGCGGGTGATCAGCGCGGGGCTGGCTGCCGGCGACCGGGTGGTGGTGAACGGAGCGCAGAAGATTTTCTTCTCGGGCATGCCGGTGGAGCCCAAGGAGAGCGCCGCGCCTGCGCGCCAGGCCTCGGCCGCCATTCCCCAACCGCCGTTGGCGCAGTAACGGAGAACGGCCATGGATTTCTCGAAGTTCTTCATCGACCGCCCGATCTTCGCCATCGTGCTGTCGATCATCATTTTCGCCCTCGGGCTGATCGCCATTCCGGTGCTGCCATCGGGGGAATACCCCGAGGTGGTGCCGACCAGCGTGGTGGTGCGCGCCAACTACCCGGGGGCCAACCCCAAGGAAATCGCCGAGTCGGTGGCCGTGCCCCTGGAAGAGGCGATCAACGGCGTCGAAGGGATCATGTACATGAAGTCGGTCGCCGGTTCCGACGGCAGCCTGGCGCTGAGCATCACCTTCGTCCCCGGGGTCGATCCGGACACCGCCGCGGTGCGCGTGCAGAACCGCGTCAGCCAGGCGCTGTCGCGGCTGCCCGAAGAGGTCCGGCAGTACGGCGTGACCACGCAGAAGCAGTCACCGACGCCGCTGATGTACGTCAGCCTGCTGTCCCCGGACAACCGCTACGACACCCTGTACCTGCGCAACTACCTGACCTTGCACGTCAAGGACGAGCTGTCGCGGTTGCCCGGTATCGGTGATGTCGGGGTCTACGGCTCGGGCGACTATGCGATGCGCATCTGGCTCGACCCCAACAGCCTGTCGGCGCGCGGGCTGACCGCGGCCGATGTGGTGAACGCGATTCGCGAACAGAACGTGCAGGTGTCGGCCGGGCAGTTGGGCGCCGAGCCGTCGCCCCAGGGCGCCGACTTCCTGGTGTCGATCAACGTGCGCGGGCGCTTGCGCAGCGAGCAGGAGTTTGCCGCGATTGTCCTCAAGAGCGGCGCCGACGGGCAGTTGGTACGGCTGTCGGACGTGGCGCGGGTCGAGCTCGGCGCGGGCGACTACACCCTGCGCGCGCGCCTCGACGACCGCAACCAGGCCACGGTGGGGATCTTCCTCTCGCCGGGGGCCAACGCCTTGCAGGTCGCCGACGCGGTCTACGGCAAGCTCGACGAGCTGTCGCGCAATTTCCCCGAAGGCGTGGCCTACAAGGCCGTGTGGGACCCGACGGTGTTCGTCCGCGAATCCATCAGCGCGGTGCAGCACACGCTGATGGAGGCCGTGGTGCTGGTGGTGCTGGTGGTGATCCTGTTCCTGCAGACCTGGCGCGCCTCGATCATCCCGCTGATCGCCGTACCGGTATCGGTGATCGGCACCTTCGCCTGGCTGTACCTCTTGGGCTACTCGATCAACACCCTGACCCTGTTCGGCCTGGTGCTGGCCATCGGCATCGTGGTCGACGACGCCATCGTGGTGGTGGAAAACGTCGAGCGTTTCATCGAGCAGGGCTTGCAGCCGCGAGAGGCGGCGCACCGGGCGATGAAGGAGGTGTCCGGGCCGATCATCGCCATCGCCCTGGTGCTGTGCGCGGTGTTTATCCCGATGACCTTCCTCTCCGGGGTCACCGGCCAGTTCTATAAACAGTTCGCGGTGACCATCGCGATTTCCACGGTGATTTCGGCGATCAACTCCCTGACCCTGTCGCCGGCCCTGGCGGCCAAGCTGTTCCGCCCCCACGGTGCGCCGCAGGACTGGTTGGAGCGCGGCATCCAGCGGCTGTTCGGGCGGTTCTTCCAGGCCTTCAACCGAGTGTTCAAGCGCCGTTCGGACGGCTACCACGGCCTGGTGGCCTACAGCCTGAAGCGGCGCGGCGGGGTGTTTTTCATCTACGCCTTGCTGCTGGTCGGCACGGCCTGGATGTTCAACCTGGTGCCGGGCGGGTTCATTCCGACCCAGGACAAGCTCTACCTGTTCGCCGGCGCCAAGCTGCCCGAAGGCGCGTCGCTGGCGCGCACCGACGCGGTGACCCGCGAGCTGATCGAGGCCGCGCGCTCGGTGGAAGGGGTGGACATGGTGCCGGCCTTCAGTGGCCTGAATGCCTTGCAGGCGGTGAACACGCCGAATGTCATGGCCGCCTACGTGATCCTCAAGCCGTTCGACCAGCGCGAGCGCGGCGCGGTGGCGATCAACGCTGAGCTCAACGCCAAGTTGTCGCGGGTCAGCGAAGGTTTTGCCTATGCGCTGTTGCCGCCGCCGATCCAGGGGCTGGGCAACGGCTCGGGGTATTCGCTGTACCTGGAAGACCGCGCGGGCCTCGGCTACGGTGCCTTGCAGAATGCCTTGAGTGCCTTCCAGGCGGCGGTGGCGCAGACCCCGGGCATGAGTTACCCGGTCAGTTCCTACCAGGCCAACATTCCGCAGCTGGAAGTGCAGGTGGACCGGGTCAAGGTCAAGGCCCAGGGAGTATCGCTGAGCGACGTGTTCAACACCTTGCAGACCTACCTGGGCTCGGTCTACGTCAATGACTTCAACCTGTTCGGCCGGGTCTACCGGGTCATGGCCCAGGCCGACAGCGCCTACCGCCAGACCGCCGAGGACATCGCCAGCCTGCGGGTGCGCAACGACCAGGGCGAGATGGTGCCGCTGGGCGCGATGATCAGCGTCACGCCCAGCTACGGTCCCGACCCGGTGGTGCGCTACAACGGCTACCCGGCCGCGGACCTGATCGGCGACTCCGATCCCAAGCAGCTGTCCTCGGGCCAGGTGATCGCCAAGCTGGAAGACATCGCCGCCCGAGTCTTGCCCCGCGGCATCACCCTGGAATGGACCGACCTGAGCTACCAGCAAGTCAGCCAGAGCCATGCGGCGGCGGTGGTGTTCCCGTTGGCGGTGATGCTGGTGTTCCTGGTGCTCGCCGCGCTGTACGAAAGCTGGACCCTGCCGCTGGCGGTGATCCTTATCGTCCCGGTGTGCATGCTCGCGGCCTTGAGCGGGGTGTGGCTCAGCGGCGGCGACAACAACGTGTTCGTCCAGGTCGGGCTGGTGGTGCTGATGGGCCTGGCGTGCAAGAACGCGATCCTGATCGTCGAGTTCGCCCGGGAACTGGAGCTCCAGGGCAAGGGCATCGTCGAGGCGGCGCTGGAGGCCTGCCGCTTGCGCCTGCGGCCGATCGTCATGACCTCGGTGGCGTTTATCGCCGGCTCCGTGCCGCTGCTGGTCGGCACCGGCGCCGGCAGCGAGATCCGCCGCGCCACCGGGGTCGCGGTGTTCTCGGGGATGCTCGGGGTGACCCTGTTCGGCCTGTTCCTGACCCCGGTGTTCTACGTCGCCTTGCGCAAACTGGCGACGCGCTTCCAGCCGGCGGCCAAGGCGCCAGCGCCAGCCCACGGCGCCGCTGCGGGCGACTGACGAGGCGCGCTGCTGGCGCTTCTTGACCCCGGTCAAGGGCCATTCCCGAGGGGCGGTGTAGGGTGCAAGGCACCTTCATCGCCGCTTCGGGGAACGCCATGGCCAAGCCCTTTCCCATCAACCCCAGGCACCCCGACCGTATCTGTTGGGGCTGCGACCGCTACTGCGCGGCCGACGCCCTGGCCTGCGGCAACGGCGCCGACCGCACCATGCACCCGGCCGAGATGCTGGGCGAGGATTGGTATGCGCATGGTGACTGGGGGATCGAGCCGCCGATTGCCTCGGACAAGGCGGTGGAGGAGGGGCAGGGTTGAGCACCCGCGCCAGTGGCGCAGGCCTCGACGGGGATGGAAACCCGGCAGCGGCGCGGCAGGCCGATGCGCCGCGCCGGGTTGCCCGGGACGTCAGCGCACGCCGCGGGCCCGCAGGCTGGCGGGGCTGAAATACTCCTCGTCCGGCGCCGGCTGGCTGAAGTCGGCGGTGCCCGCTTCTTCGTTGTCCAGCCATTGCACCATGTAGCGCCGCGATTGCAGGTCGTGGAAGACATCGAGGGCGCTGCCGATGGCAGGCAACTCGTAGGTATTGGTCAGGTAGGCCATGGACACCCGCCACAGCTCGCCACGGCTGTCATATTGCTCGGTGGCCGCGGCGCTCCAGCTGTCCTCGTCGAGGTAGAGGGTGCGTCGCGAGTAGAGGTGCCGCGCGCCAGGCTTGAGCTTGCCTTCCACCACCCACACCCGGTGCAGTTCGTAGCGGGTGTAGCGGGGCGTGATGTGGCCGGGGCCGATCAGTTCCTTGTACTTCACCTCGGGGCTGGAGATCCGGTAGTTGTTGTAGGGGATGTAGATTTCCTTTTTGCCGACCAGGGTCCAGTCGAAGCGATCCGGAGCGCCGTTGAACATGTCCTGGTCGTCGATCGTGCGCAGGCCATCGGTGGTCGAGCCTGGCGTGTCGTAGGCAAACAGGGGGGCGCGGCGCACGCGGCGCTGGCCCGGGTTGTAGCTCCAGGCCTGGCGGGGCTCCTTGACCTGGTCCAGGGTCTCGCGCACCAGCGAGGCGGTGCCGGCCAGGCGCGCCGGCGCTTTGACCACGGTCTGGTAGTAGAACAGGGTGTTGTTCAAGGCGCTGAAATTCCCTCCTTGCTGGTAGTACCTGAACAGCACGTCGTACTGGGTGGTCACTGGAGTGAAGCTGCCGTCGCGCTGCACCGCGGCCTCCGACGAACGGTGGGTCAGGTAGCTGCCGCGGTAGCGGGCGATGTGGTTCCACAGGGCTTCGAGGCCGCTCTGCGGCAGGGCGAACGGAATGCCGCCGAAGGCGTCGACGAAGCCGTAGCCGCCTTGGGCCAGCTTGGCGCTGGTGGCGTTCTTCAAGGTGTTGTCATACACCCATTGCGGCGCCGAGCCCGAACGCCGGCTCGGGTAGACCGGCATCTGGAAACTGTCCGGGTAGGTGTTGAACAAGGCGATTTCGCCCGGTGTGAGGTTGGCCTTGTATTGCTCCAGGTTGGCCTTGGTAATGGTGAACAGCGGCTTGTCGGCGGCGAACGGGTCGCTGCGGTGCCGGCCTGACTGGTAACCGGCCGGCGCCTGAGTGATGCCGCCGGTCCAGGACGGAATGGTGCCGGCGGCGTTGCCGGCCTTTTCCGCGCCCAGGGGTGTCAGGTCGGCGTGCAGCCGGGCTGCCTGTTCGGCGGTGACCGCGGCCAGGGCGCCCGTGTTGCCCAATGCCAGGGCGACGGTGAGGCCGATCAGGGGTCGCAGAGTGCGCATGATGATTTCTCCGTGGTGGATAGTTGCCCGGGCCTCGGCGTGCGGCCGAGGGCGGGCCGGTGGTTAAAAGGAGTACTTGACGTTGAAACCCAGGTTGTCGCGATCGCGCGAGGCGTTGTTCTGCCCCGCGCCGTAGAACGAGGTGTATTGCAGTTCGGCTTCCAGGCTGCTGCGGTAGGACGCCTTGAGGCCCAGGGTGTGGGCCTTGCGGCCTTCGATGAAGTTGCCGGCCGAGGAGGAGTTGCCCTTGAAGTCTTCCTTGTAGACCACGTAGGGCGAGAGGTTGACGCCGGCGTACACGTCGTTCCAGGTGCCGGCCAGTTGCAGGGTATAGCCATAGGCGTCGCGGTCGATCTGGCTGTCGCGGCCGAAACCGGAGGCATACCCCTTGTTCGCGCCGCTGGCGTAATAGCGCACGCTGCCATCGTAGGCGGTGTACTTCAGGCTGCTGCCGCGCACATGGTCGGAGGCGACTTCCGCGACCCCGGTGAGCGCGTCGAAGAACAGCGCCGGGCCGAAGTTGTAGAGGGCGCCGATGGAGGTGTTGAAGGCCTGGACCCGTTCGTAGTTGTGCACACCGCTGCCCAGGGTGATCTGCTGGTTGCCGATCTTCGCGCTCTGCCCGCTGCTGATCCTCGGGGCCTGGTTCATCAGGTCGCCCAGCAGGTCGTCGGTGGCGGCGATGCTGATCGGCAGGTTCGGCCGGTAGGCCAGCTCGCCGAACACCGTGGCATTGCCCAGGTTGGTGTTGAAGCTCACCCCGAGCATGCGGATGTCTTCCGGGTATTCGCGCTGGGCCACCAACTGGTTGGTCAGGTCGACCACCGTGGCGCCATTGACCAGGCCCAGGGTTTGCGCGGCCGCCGGGTTGCCGCGCCCGGCGGCCGCGGTCAATTCGCTGTAGCTGGCAAAGCCGCCGAGCGCCGCCAGTTGATCGAGGTCGACGCCGGCATAGGACGCCTCCAGGTGCGAGGCCAGGCTCGGCTCCTTGGCGTGGTAATTGACGAAATAGAAACCGAATTCGGTGGAGTTGAGCGACTCGGCCATGTAGCGCAAGGCGACACCGAACTGCCCGTCGTTGCGGGCGTTGATGTCCTTGTCGACCCGGGCCACCTTGATGACGCCGTTGCTGTCCAGGTAGTCGGTGCCCTGCAGGCCGCCGACGTGGGCGGCGGCCAGTTGCCGATAGAGCCCCTGGAACGCCGGGCTGGCCAGGGATTTGACCGAGGCATAGGCGGTGTTGCCGCCATCGGCGAACAGGTCGGTGCCCGAAAAATAGGTGCCCACCGGGTCGATCCGGGTTTCTTTCCAGTTCCACTGGTAGAAGGCATCCAGTGACAGGTTCTCGGTCAGGCCCGTGGTGAAACTGAACGCTTCAAGGGGCATCAACACCTCCTTGACCTCCGAACCCGGCAGGTGGAAGGCCGCGGCGTCGACCGGGTTGCTGGTGTTGACCCCGCCCCGGTAGAACAGGCCTTCACCCCAGTTGAAGACCTGGCGCCCGAGCCGGGCGGTCAAGGGCTTGCCGGCGATCTCCCAGTTGCCGTACAGGTAGGCGTCGAGAATCTCCGCGCGGTGGCCGGCCACGTTGCGTGTGTCCCGGGTGAAGCGGTCATCGCGCGGGTAGGACTGGCTCGGCTGGGCCGGGTTGTCGTTGTCGTAGTAGTCGTTGCGCTTGTCCATGACCTGGGTGTCGTAAAAGGTCGAGCCGCGCAGGAACAAGCCATAGTTCCGATAGGTCGCGCCGAGGTCGGAGGTGACCTTGTAGACCTCGGAAACCAGCCCGGTATTGAAGTTGCGGTTGCCGTCGTTGCCGTTGAGGTCGTCGTTGCTTTTGTCCCGGCCTTGCACGCGCCACAAGGTGCCGTAGGAAACCGTGGTGTCCAGGGAACCGGTGACCTGCTGGTCGGCGAAACTGAATTCCACGGCCTGGGCCGGGGCTGCGATACACAGCGGCAACAGGCCGGCCAGGGCCAGGCCGGCGCGCGCCGGCGGTTGGAGGGGGAGAGAGCGGCGGATGATATCCATGGCGAAAGCACTCTAAGGTCTGATCATTGTTATGGGGCCGCCCGCGCGGCCCGGTTGTTGTCGATCCGGCTTACAGAACTGCGATGTGTCGAACGTCGGCGGCACCCGATCGCGGGCAGCAGGGGACTGACGGGAGCGGATGTCCCGGACAATCGGTGGCGCAAGTTGACCCTGTGCTGGCGATGCGGACGCGGCGTGGCCTCAGCCGGTGGGCGCGTCGAGGGCGGCGTTGTGTTCGATGCAACGGGCGAAGTAGCCCAGGCTGCGTTTCGGCGTGCGGGCCAGGCTGGTCCTGTCGACATGGATCAGGCCGAAGCGCTTGGCAAAACCCTGGCCCCATTCCCAGTTGTCGGTCGCCGACCAGTAGAACAGCCCCTTGAGGCGTACTCCCTGGGCGTGAGCCGCCTGCGCGGCCTTGAGGTAGCTGGCCAGGTGGGCGATCCGCCCGGCGTCGTCCACCACGCCGTCGCGGGGTGGCGGGTCGGGCATGGCGAAGCCGGTCTCGGTCACGTACAGCTCGGGGGCGCCGTAGTCATGGTGCAGGCGCACGAGCATCTCGGTGAGGCCGTCGGGCTCTACGTGGAAATAGTCGGTGGCTGGCGCATCATGCGGCGGCTGGCCCTGGGCGAGGCCGAACATGTGGTTGGCGGCCTGCTTGATATAGATGCGGCTGTAGTAGTTCATGCCGAGAAAGTCCGGCTGGGCGGCGATCACTGGCATGTCGCCGTCGACGACGAACGGGGCGACCAGCTCGGCCACCGGCTGTGGGTAGCCCTTGCCGTACAGTGGGTCGACGAAGGCTCGGTTCCACAGCATGTCCACCCGTTGCGCGGCGGCCTGGTTTTCCGCGTGTCCGCCCTCGGCGCGCACGGGTTGCAGGTTCACCGTGGTGCCGATGCGGTGAGTGCCGGGCAGCGTCGCGCGCAGGGCCTGGAAGGCCAGGCCCTGGGCCAGGTTCTGATGATGGATCGCGGCGTAGGCGGCGTCGGCGCTGTTCAGGGCCGGGGCATGAATCTGCGCCGCGTAGCCGCGCAGGGCGACGCTGTTGGGTTCGTTCAGGACAATCCATTGGCTGATGCGGTCGCCCAGGCGCTCGGCGACGATCGCGGCGTAGTCCGCCAGGCGCTGGCAGATGTCGCGGTCGCGAAAGTCCCCGGCCCAGGTCGGCACGTCCCAATGGAACAGGGTCGGCCAGGGGGTGATGCCTTTGGCGAGCATGCTGTCGACCAGCCGATCATAGTAATCCAGGCCGGCGGCGCTCACTGAGTCCGCAGCGCTGGGCTGGATGCGTGGCCAGGCAATGGAGAACCGGAAGGCTTGCACGCCGGCCCCGGCCAGCAAGGCCAGGTCCGCCGGATAGTGTTCCTCGAACCCGGTGCAGAGTGCGTTGGTCGAACCGTCCAGCACGGCGCCGCGGGCATCGCAGAAGGCGTCCCAGTTGCTCGGGCCGCGGCCGCGCCGGCTTTCGGTCTGCGCCGCGGAGGCCGCGACGCCCCAGACGAAATCTGGGCTGAAGCGGGCTGTCGCGCCGCCGTCGATGGCGGGGGGATGTGAAGGGTCGTGGATCGCTGTCATGCCGGTCTTCCTTTCTGGGTTGTTTTTATGGGGGCTGGCGTCGTTTTAGGGGCGTGCAAAGGCTGCGCAGTTCTCCTGCGATGCGGGTGGAAGAGCGCGTGGCGCGGTCCTGGTCCGACGCTCACGTCGGGCCAGGACCGCGAGCAGGCGGCGGTGCAGGGCCGGGCCGATGGGGTAGGCGCAACCGATCAGGAACACGCCGATGCTGCCCGACAGCGGCACCCATGACATGGTGGCCAGCAGCAGGTGCGTGGTTTGCGCCGACTGGGGGCTGTTGGGAACGAAACCTATGGCGCCCAGGGCCAGGCCGAGGGTGCCGGCGGCAATGCCCAGGGCGGCCTTCTGGACGAAAATCACCGTGCCGATGATCAGCGACTCAGTACGCAGGCCAGAGCGCCATTGGCCATATTCCACGGTGTCCGGAACCATCGCCCAGAAGCACACGGCGGTGGCGCTGGCACCGATCGCGATAAGGGCCAGGATCGCCAGGAGCACGGCGTACCCGCAGGCGTTGAACAGATACCAGAAGATGAAACCCAGGCAGTAGCACGCGGTGCCCGCCAGCAGGGCCGGGCGTTTGCCGCGCGTACGCGCGACATGGGCCCAGGCCGGAGCGGACAAGGCGGCCAGGGCGGCCATCAGGGCCAGGGCGGTGCCGCCGAAGTCCGGATCGTTGCGCACGTATTTGAAGTAATAGAGCAGGTTCTTCGAGAAGAAGGTGCTGGCGCAGGAGTTCATCAAGGTGATGCCCAGCACCAGCAGCAACGGGCGGTTGCTCGCCAGGGACGCGAGCAGGGCGCCGAGGCCCGGACGGTCTTGCGCCGGCTCGCCGACGGCATCCGGGGCGTCGTCGTTGCCCGCGGCCAGCGCCGCGGTCCATAGCGCGATGGACGCGACGGCGGCGAAGAGCGCGGTGACCAGCGCCCAGGCGTGGCTATCGCCGCCGAAGTAGCGGGTCGCCGGCAAGGTCGTTGCCGATACCACCATGGCCGCGAGAATCGCGAAGACCATGCGGATACCGGCCATGGTCGCCCGTTCCTCGCTGTCCTGGGTGACGCGGGCGTAGAGCGAGGCGTAGGGCACCGACACCAGGGCGAACAGGGTACGGAAGGCGAAGTGGCTGACAATCGTCAGCGCCAGCAACTGCGTGGCCGGCCCGCGAGGCAGCGCGAAGACCAGGACAAAGGCAATGGCCAGCGGCACCGCGCCCAGGATGAGGTAGGGGCGAAACCGCCCGAAGCGGGTTCGGGTACGGTCGGCCATGGCGCCGATCAGCGGGTCGACCGCCGCGTCCCAGATCAGCGCGCTCATGTACACCAGGCCCGCGGCCGAGGCCGAGAGCCCGAGCACTTCGGTGTAGAAGAACAGCAGGAACAACGAGGCGATCTGCCAATAGAGATTGACCCCGAAATCCCCCGCGCCGAGGGAGATCTTGCGCCCCAGAGACATCTTGCGCTGTGCCTTGATCGGCGTGATATGCACCATCTGCAACCCCCACTTATTATTTTTGTTTTTGTCGCGTGTCGATGCTTGGCCACGGAATCCTTGAAGTGCGATCCGGCTGGCGATGAAAATTATCCAATCGGATAATTACCTTGCAGGAATCGGTTGTCAATGCCCGAGCACCTACGCCAGACTGGGTTTTTCCACATCACGGGGTCGCCAGACGCTGACGCATGAGTACGCCACGAGTAGCCAAGCAAGAACGCAGCGAGCAGACCCGGACCGAGATCCTGCAGACCGCGCTGGACCTGTTCTCCACCCGCGGTTTCGCGGCGGTGAGCCTGCGCGATATCGCAGACCGGGTGGGTGTCAACCACGCGATGATCCGTTATCACTTCGGCAGCAAGGAGGAGCTCTGGCGCGAGAGTGCCGCCTACCTTTTCGAGCGCCTGGAGCAGGAAATTCCAGCGCCCGATATCAGCGCCGAGCAGGCACCGGTGGAGTCACTGAAACGCTATATCGCCAGCTATGTGCGCTACTGCGCGCGACATCCCGAACACGCCCGGCTGATGGTGCAGGAGTCGATCATCGCGTCGGATCGGCTGAAGTGGGTATCCGACAAGTTCATCCGGCCCAACCATGCCCGGACCCTCAAGCTCATCGAAGGGGCCAGCCTGCCCAAGGGGCTGGCCGGCATGGACCCGGTGATGTTGCTGTACATGGTCGTGGCCATCGCGCAGATGCCTTACCTGGTCACCGCGGAACTGCAGTTTTCCCATGACCGGGACGTGCTGACGAGCGCAGCGATAGAGGCCCATGCCGAGGCGGTGGTGAGGTTCATTTTTCGCGATTGAGGCGAGGTGGCGGGGAGCGGGATTTCGCCGTTGTGCTGTTGCGCCAATGGGCAGCAACTCGTGGTACAGGTTGCTGCGCGGCAGGCCGTTGTCCAGGCGACCCACCACCAGGTCCCTGGGCGGTGATTGGGTCGGTCCCGATGTCGTCAGTCTGCTGGTCGGCGGGCGATACGTCGTCAAGCGCCGCCTGGAGGTGCGGCGCTCTTTTCAGTCATCCGGCCTCAATCCCTGACCAACCCTGGCGTCTGGGCCGGCGCATCGGAGCGGCGGTCCGGGTGGTCGCGTTCGCGGAAGCGGCGCAGGCCTTCGAGGGTTTCCGGTTGATGGATCGAGCGGTTGAAGCATTCGGCTTCGATGCGCAGCCCCTCGGCCAGGGGCTGGCCGTAGCCGCGCAGGGCGGCTTCCTTGTCCGAGCGCATGGCCGGCTGGGGCAGGGCGCAGAGCTGGCGCGCCAGTTCCAGCGCCCGCTCCAGCGAGCGGCCCTTGGCGACGACTTCGTTGGCCAGGCCGATCGCCAGTGCCTCGCTAGCGGAAATGACCTTGCCCGTGAGGATCAGCTCCAGCGCCCGGCCCATGCCGACGATGCGCGGCAGGCGCTGGGTGCCGCCGTCGGCCAGGCCGATGTTCCAGCGGCGGCAGGTGACGCCGAAGGAGGCGTGTTCCTCGGCGATGCGCAGGTCGGCGAAACAGGCCCATTCCAGGCCGCCGGCGTAGGCCACGCCGTTCACCGCGGCGATCACCGGTTTGTAGATGTCCGTCCAGCGGCTCGGGCCGATGATGCCGGGGCGCTCGCCGCGATTGTGCGCGGCGATCTCGTCCGGGTCGGAGGGCACCAGGTCGAACGCGGCCTCAAGGTCGCCGCCGGCGCAAAACGCTTTGTCGCCGGCGCCGGTGAGAATCGCCACCAGGGCCTGCGGATCGTCGCGAAAGCGGCCCCAGGCCTCGATCAATTCCAGGTGGGTGGTGGGGCCGATGCAATTGCGCTTATCCGGCCGGTTGAAGCGGATGATCCTGATCGGACCCTGGGTCTCGTAGTCGATTTCGCTGAATGCCATGCCGCCGCGCCTCTTGAGGGGGTCGAGGGATTGTCGGCGCCAGGCCCGGCTCGCGGCGCAGGCAAGGCGCACGGTGCGAGTGTAGACGCCGCTCAGCGCGGTAGCGGCTGCTTCCAGTCCCGCAGCACCTCGATCAGCGCGCGCAGCTTGGGCGGCACGTGCCGGCGATTGGCATAGTACAGCCACATGGCCGGCAACGGCTGGCAACTGCCAGGCAGCACTTCCACCAGTTGGCCGCTGTCGAGGTCGGCGGCGACGCGCTCGCGGATGAATACATGGGCGATGCCGACACCGGCACGGGCGGCCTCGATGACCGCCTGGGTGTCGGTGCTGATGAAGCGCCCGGGCACATCCAGCTTCACCTCGTGCCGGCCGTCGTGCAGTGGCCATTTGTGCAACTGGCCGTTGCTGGGGAAACGAAAGCGGATACAGGCATGCTGGCGCAATTCGTCGAGGCTGCGCGGCGCCGGGTGGCGCGCCAGGTAGTGCGGGCTGGCCACCAGGAGGCACTGCAGCGGCGGGGTGATCTGCACCGCGTGCATGCCCGGATGCAGCGCGTCGGCGAGGCGGATGCCGGCGTCGAGCTGCTCCTTGACGATGTCCACCAACTGATCGTCGTAGCGTATTTCCAGGGTGATCCCGGGGTAGCGCTGGAAAAAATCCTCGAGCAGCGGGGCGCCGATCAGATGCTTGGCCATGTGCAAGGCACTGATGCGCAGGTGCCCCGAGGGTTCGCCGCGGGTTTCTCCCAACGCCTCCCTGGCTTGCAGGAGGCTGCGATAGCCGGCTTCGCTGCCCTCGTGAAACCCTTGGCCGATTTGCGTCAGGCTGACGCCGCGGGTCGTGCGGTTGAACAGCTTGGCTTGCAGTTCGCTTTCCAGCTGGTTGATGGCCAGGCTCACGGCGGCCGGGGTCACGCCCAGCACGGCCGCGGCGCGGGTGAAGTTGCCGGCCTCGACCACCGCCATGAAGACGTGCAGCCCGGCCAATGGATCGCGTCGGTTCATCGTTAGAAATACTTAATAGTCTTGTCGAGGAAAGGCGGATTCTCTTAAAACTACGAGCTTCATAGACTCTTTTCAATCGCCAAGGAGTCCCGCCATGCCACCGCCCGTCACCCTCGAATCCGCTCGACAGATGTTCGCCAATGGCATTGCCAAAGCCCGGCAGATGCAGCTTTCGGTGTGCATCGCGATCGTTGACCAGGGCAGCAACCTGCTGGCGTTCGTGCGCATGGACGACGCCGTGCCGGGGGCCATCGACCTGGCCCAGCGCAAGGCGCGGACCTCGGCGCTGTTTCGTACCGCCAGCGCCGACCTCGGCGCTCTGTCCGGTCCGGGGCAGTCATTGTGGTCGATCGAGCAGAGCAATGGCGGCTTGACCAGCTTTGCCGGCGGCCTGCCCATCGTCGATCAGGCCGGACGTTGCCTGGGCGCCATCGGCGTCTCGGGCGGCACCGCCGACGAGGACCACCTCATTGCCAGCGCTTGTCTCTGAGCCCTGGCCCGCACGTTCTTTCTGGAGTAATCGCTATGAGTAAAAAACGCATCCTGGTAACGGGCGCCGGCTCGGGTTTCGGTCGTGAGGTGGCGCTGCGCCTGGCCGCCAATGGCCATGAGGTGATCGCCGGCGTGCAGATCACCCCGCAGGTCACCGAGCTGCGCCAGCTCGCCGCCAGCCGCAACCTCGAGCTGCGGGTCGAGAAGCTCGACATCACCTCGGCCCGCGACCGGGCCTATGCCTGGCAATGGGAGGTCGATGTGTTGCTGAACAATGCCGGCGACGCCGAAACCGGGGCCATCGCGGAGATCCCCGTGGATATCCTGCGCGCCCAGTTCGAAACCAACGTGTTCGCCAACCTGGAACTGACCCAGGGGTTCGTGCGGCAGATGGTCGAGCGGCGCAAGGGCAAGATCGTTTTTGTGTCGTCGATTGCCGGCCTGCTGACCGGGCCGTTCACCGGCGCCTACTGCGCCTCCAAGCACGCCCTGGAGTCCATCGCCGAGGCCCTGCACCGGGAACTGGCGGAGTTCGGCATCCAGGTCGCGACCATCAACCCCGGGCCGTATTCCACCGGCTTCAACGACCGCATGATGGAAACCTGGAAAAGCTGGTACGACCCGCAGAAACACTTCACCGACCACACCGGGCTGAAGTTCCCCTTCGAGCAACACGACCCCGAGGAAATGGTGGCGAAGATGGTCGAGGTGGTGGAGCGCGACGGCGGGCTATTCCGCAACCTGCTGCCGGAGCGTTTCGTCGACATCGTCAAGCAGGACCAGCAGGACGCCTGGACGCGCCGGCAGTCGTAAGCCCGCCGACTGTAGGAGCGAGCTTGCTCGCGAAGCGGCCTTGAGGATGGCATTGCTCTCAAGGGGGGGCACTCGGAGCCTCCCTGCGCCGAACTCGACTTCCCCCGGGCATTGCCGCAGCCGTTCAGCCCGGTATCGCCCCCGGCTCGAACTTGTAGCCCACGCCGTACAACGACTGGATCGGGTCTTGCCCGGGGCAGGCCTGGGCCAGTTTGCGCCGCAGGTTGCGGATATGGCTGTCGACGGTGCGGTCGGTGACGACCCGGTGGTCGGAGTACAGGCGGTCGAGCAACTGGTCGCGGGAAAACACCCGCCCGGGGGCGGCGGCCAGGGTCTTGAGCAGGCGCAGTTCCACCGGGGTCAGGTCCAGGGCGATGCCGTCGAACGAAGCGCGATAGCGCTCTTCGTCGATCTGCAAGCGGGCCTGCGCGGCCACCGTCAGCGGCGGGCCGCGGCGCAGGATGGCCTTGACCCGCGCCACCATTTCGCGCGGGCTGAAAGGCTTGCAGATGTAGTCGTCGGCGCCCAGGTCCAGGCCCAGCAGGCGGTCCACTTCCTCGACCCGGGCGGTGATCATGACAATCGGCACCGCGCTGAAACCGCGCAGCTCGCGGCACAGTTCCAGGCCGTCGCGCCCGGGCAGCATCAGGTCCAGCAGGATCAGCCGCGGCTCCCGGGCGCGCACCGCCGGCAGCACGTCCAGGCCGTTGTCCAGGCACTGGCAGGCGTAGCCGGCGGTGACGAGGTAGTCGCGCATCAGCGCGGCCAGTTTCGGTTCGTCCTCGACGATCAGGATCGGCGGTTCGCTGTTCATGCTTCAGGCCTTGCCGGGCAGGCGCAGGGTCAGCCACAGGCCGCCCAGGGGCGAGTGGTCGGCGGCGAGGCTGCCGCCATGGGCCAGGGCGATGCTGTGACAGATCGCCAGGCCCAGGCCGGCGCCGCCGCTGGCGCGGTTGCGCGAAGCCTCGCCGCGATAGAAGCGCTCGAACAGCCGGGGCAACTGGTCGGCCTCGACCCCGGGGCCGGAGTCGAGGAAATCGACGCGCAGGTTCTCGCCCTCGGCGCTGGCGCGGATGCGCAGCAGGCCGCCGGCATCGGTGTAGCGCAAGGCGTTTTCCAGCAGGTTGCTGAACAGTTGTTGCAGGCGCTTGGGGTCGGCATCCAGCGGCAACGATTGCGCCGGTAGCTCCAGCTCGACCTTGAGCCGGGCGGCCAGGCAGCGTTCCTGGAACATCGCCACGCTGGCCTGCAGCAGTTCGTTGAGCGAGCACGCGCTCTTGCGGTAGGTGAGGGCGCCGACATCGGCCAGCGACAGCTCGTACAGGTCGTCCACCAGCTTGCTGAGCATCGCCACTTCGCCTTGCAGCGACTGCATCGAATGCCGGTCGAGCTGGCGCACGCCGTCTTCGATGGCTTCCAGCTCGCCGCGCAATACCGACAAGGGGGTGCGCAGCTCGTGGGAGACATCGGCCATGAATTCGCGGCGCATCTGTTCGTTGCGCTCCAGGGTGTAGGCCAGTTGGTTGAAGTCGCGGGCCAACTGGCCGACTTCGTCGCTGGAGGCCACGGCCACCCGGCTTTCGTATTGCCCGGCGGCCAGCCGGTGGGTGGCGGCGGCCACGCGCTTGACCGGGTCCAGCAGGGTGCGCGAGATCCACCAGGCGATCAGCATCGCCAGCAGCAGCGAGGCCATGCCCACCGCCAGGCTGGTGCGCAGCTGATACTGGAAAAAGCGTTCGCCGCCGGCTTCGGTGACGCTCTGGAACGGCGACACCGCCAGCCAGCCGACCGTGTCGCCGGCCACCTCGATCGGTCGCAGCAAGGCGTCGTCGCCGATGGCCGGATAGCCGATCACCAGGCGTTTTTCGCGGTCCAGCAGGGCAATGCGAAACAGCGCGCCGGTGAGGTCCGAGGTCATCGGCAGTTTCAGTTTGTGCTGGTCGGACTGCTCCTCGGGTTCGGGACGCATGATGTCGAACCAGCGGCGGGGGTTGTCGCGGATGAATTCCCAGTTGCCTTCGTGGGCGTAGGCCTGTGCCAGGCGCGGCAGTACCGGCTCCATACGCAATAGCGCCTGCTCGTTGATATAGCCGAGAAAGCCGCGGCCGAAACTCCAGCCGGTGGCCAGGCCCATGCTCAGGATGACGAACAGCACGCTGGCCAGGACCGCGGCGAACAGTTTGGTGGAGATGCTCAGTTTCATGGGCTCGTGGGGCTGGCGGAATGGCCCGCTCATTTAGGCCCTGGCGCGACAAAGATTCAAGGTCGCCGGGCAATCTTCAATTTTCCTGCACATTTGCCTCGCAGCATGCCGGCAGGCACAAGCCATCCCGTCTTGCAGAGGCCGTTATGTCGAGCAAAATCTTCGCCAAGTCCCTGGTGACCGCCGCGGTCATCGTTTCCCTGATGCTGTTGTTCGTGTTGAGCGGTTGCTCGCCGGGCGCGCCGACCCCTGCCGAGGTGCCCAAGGTGACGGTGATCACCGTGCAGCCGCAAAGCCAGGCGCTGACCACTGAGCTGACCGGGCGCACCCAGGCGTTCCTGGTGGCCGAGATCCGCCCCCAGGTCGGCGGCATCGTCCAGCAGCGGCTGTTCGTCGAAGGCGCCGAGGTCAAGGCCGGGCAGGGCCTCTACCAGCTCGACGCGGCCAGCTACAAGGCGGCGCTGGCCGAGGCCCAGGCGACCCTGGCCAAGGACCGCGCGACCCTGAAGTCGGCCCAGGCCACCGCGACCCGCGATGCCCAACTGGTGAAAATCGACGCCATCAGCCAGCAGGACAACGAAGACGCCCAGGCCAGCCTGCTGACCGCCCAGGCCGAGGTCCAGGTGGCCCAGGCCGGGGTCGAGACGGCGCGCATCAACCTGGCCTATACGCGCATCGTCTCGCCGATCGCTGGGCGCATCGAAACCTCCACCGTGACCCCCGGCGCGCTGGTGGTGGCCGACCAGGACACCGCGCTGACCACGGTGCAGCAACTGGACCCGATCTACGTCGACGTCACCCAGTCCACCAGCGAGCTGCTGCGCCTCAAGCGCGACCTGGCCAGCGGCGCCTTGCAAGGCACCGCGGCGGACGAAGCGCCGATCAGCCTCAAGCTCGACGACGGCAGCACCTATGCCCATGCCGGCCGCTTGAAGTTCAGCGGCGTCAGCGTCAGCCAGGGCACCGGCACCGTGACCCTGCGCGCCGAGTTCCCCAACCCCGAGCGGCTTTTACTGCCGGGCATGTATGTGCGCGCGGTGCTGGAACAGGCCCGCGATGAGCAGGCGATCCTGGTGCCGCAACGGGCGGTGAACCGCAGCGCCAGCGGCGTGACCTCGGCGCTGGTGGTAGTGGATGGCAAGGTCGAGCAGCGGGTGCTGACCATCGACCGCGCGGTGGGCAACCAGTGGTGGGTCAGCGCGGGCCTCGGCGCCGGCGACCAGTTGATCGTCGAAGGCGGGCAGAAGGTCCGGGTCGGCGCCGCGGTGCTGGCGCAGAACAGCGCCAGCGGCAGCCGTAGCCGTACGCCGCAGGTCGCCCCCAGCGCCTTGGCGCAGGAGGGTTGAGCATGGCGCGCTTCTTTATCGACCGGCCGATCTTCGCCTGGGTCATCGCCATCGTCATCATGCTCGCCGGCGCCCTGTCCATCAGCCAGCTGCCGCTGGAGCAGTACCCGGACATCGCACCGCCGACGGTGCAGATCTCCGCCACTTACACCGGGGCCTCGGCCAAGACCGTGGAAGACTCGGTGACCCAGGTCATCGAGCAGCAAATGAAGGGCCTGGACAACCTGACCTACATGTCGGCCAGCAGCAGTTCGGCGGGCAGCGCCAGCATCAGCCTGACCTTCGCCGCCGGCACCGACCCGGACGTGGCGCAGATGCAGGTGCAGAACAAGCTGCAACAGGCCGAGTCGCGTTTGCCGCAGACGGTGCAGAGCGAAGGCCTGACGGTGACCAAGGGCGGCTCGGACTTCCTGATGATCGCCGCCCTGGCCTCGGACAACGCGAGCGTCACCGGGACCCAGATCGGCGACTACATCTCCAGCACCTTGCTCGACCAGATCAGCCGGGTCGACGGGGTCGGCGACGTGGAGGCCCTGGGCTCGGGCTACGCCATGCGGATCTGGCTGGACCCGGCGCAGCTGGAAAAATACGCCTTGATGCCGTCCGACGTCAGCAGCGCCCTGGAGGCGCAGAACACCGAAGTCTCCGCCGGGCAACTGGGCGCCTTGCCGGCGGTGCCCGGGCAGCAGTTGAACGCCACCATCAGTGCCCGCAGCAAGCTGCAGACCCCCGAGGAATTTCGCGCGGTGGTGGTCAAGTCTTCCAGCGACGGCGCCCTGGTGCTGCTGGGGGATGTGGCGCGGGTCGAGCTGGGCAGCGAAAGCTACGACATCAGTACTGCCCTCGCCGGCAAGCCGGCCGCGGCCATGGGCATCAAGCTGGCGGCCGGGGCCAATGCCCTGAGCGTCGGCGAGGCGGTCAAGGCCAAGCTCAAGGAACTGCAACCCTATTACCCCGCGGAAATGCAGCTCAAGAACGTCATCGCCTACGACACCACGCCCTTTGTCAGCCTGTCCATCGAGGAGGTGGTCAAGTCCCTGGGCGAGGCCATCGTGCTGGTGGTGCTGATCATGTTCCTGTTCCTGCAGAACCTGCGGGCCACGCTGATTCCGGCTATCACCGTGCCGGTGGTGCTGCTGGGCACCTTCGGCGTACTGGCGTTGTTCGGCTATTCGATCAATACCCTGACCATGTTCGCCATGGTCCTGGCCATCGGCCTGCTGGTGGACGATGCCATCGTCGTGGTGGAGAACGTCGAGCGGGTGATGGCCGAGCAGGGGCTGTCGGCCCTGGAGGCGACGCGCCAGTCGATGACGGAAATCACCGGGGCCCTGGTCGGCATCGCCCTGGTGCTCAGCGCGGTGTTCGTGCCCATGGCGTTTTTCGGCGGTTCCACCGGGATCATCTACCGCCAGTTTTCGCTGACCATCGTCTCGGCCATGTTGCTCTCGGTGCTGGTGGCCATGACCCTGACCCCGGCCCTGTGCGCCACTTTGCTCAAGCCCGCGGATTCCCAGGGGCATGCCGCGCGCGGCGGTTTCTTCGGCGGGTTCAACCGTACCTTCGAGCGCGGTACCGAGCGTTACCAGGGACTGGTCGACGGCGTCCTGCAACGCGGCGGGCGCAGCCTGCTGCTGTATGCGGCGATCCTGCTGGCGATGGCCGGCGGCTATGCCAGCCTGCCGACCTCGTTCCTGCCCGACGAAGACCAGGGCATCCTCATGGCGCAGCTCCAACTGCCGGTCGGGGCCACCGACAGCCGCACCCAGGCGGTGATGAAGCAGTTCGAGGACTACATGCTCGCCCAACCGGAAATCGACACGCTGATCAGCATCAGCGGCCTGGGCATCGGCGGTAACAGCCAGAACACCGGCCGCGCCTTTATCAAGCTCAAGGACTGGAGCGAACGCGGCGCGGCCGGGCAGGATTCGGCGTCGATCGCCCAGCGCGCAACCCTGGCGCTGGCGAGCATCGGCGACGCCAATGTGTTCGTCATGCAACCGCCGGCCGTGCGCGGCCTGGGGCAGAGCTCGGGTTTCGACTTGCAGCTCAAGGACCTCGGCGGCGTCGGCCACGAGGCCTTGGTGGCGGCCCGCGAGCAGCTTATCGAACTGGCCCGGCAGGACCCGCGCCTGCTC
The DNA here is from genome assembly GCF_001921865.1 of Pseudomonas chlororaphis. Classification (GTDB taxonomy): domain Bacteria; phylum Pseudomonadota; class Gammaproteobacteria; order Pseudomonadales; family Pseudomonadaceae; genus Aquipseudomonas; species Aquipseudomonas chlororaphis_D. The sequence goes on along the minus strand of NZ_MSCT01000014.1, from coordinate 48,912 downwards.
GGCGTGCGCAGCAACGGCCTGGACGACACCCCGCAGCTCAAGGTCAGCATCGACGACCGCAAGGCCGGGGCCCTGGGCCTGAGCACCAGCGACATCAACAGCACCTTGTCCACGGCGCTGGGCGGGACCTACGTCAACGACTTCCTCAACCAGGGCCGGGTGAAGAGGGTCTACGTCCAGGGCGAGGCCGCGGCGCGCATGCAGGCGGCGGACCTGGACCATTGGTTCGTGCGTAACGGCAGCGACGAGATGGTGCCGTTCTCGTCCTTCGCCAGCAGCGCCTGGAGCTACGGTTCGCCCTTGCTCGAACGCTACAACGGCAACGCCTCCCTGGAAGTGGTGGGCGACCCGGCGCCGGGGGTGAGCTCCGGGGTGGCCATGGATGCGATGGAGGCGCTGGTCAAGCAACTGCCCGAAGGCATCGGCTACGAGTGGACCGGGCAGTCCTACCAACTGCGTTTGTCCGGCTCCCAGGCGCCGTTGCTGTACGGCATTTCCGTGCTGTTCGTGTTCCTTTGCCTGGCGGCCTTGTACGAGAGCTGGTCGGTGCCGTTCTCGGTGCTGCTGGTGGTGCCGTTGGGCGTGGTGGGGGCGGTGCTGGCGACCCGCGCCAGCGGCTTGAGCAACGACGTGTATTTCCAGGTGGGGCTGTTGACCACGGTGGGGCTGGCGGCGAAGAACGCGATCCTGATCGTCGAGTTCGCCAAGCATTTGCAGGAGCAGGGCAACAGCCTGCTGGAGGCGACCCTGACCGCCGCGCGCCAGCGTTTGCGGCCGATCCTCATGACCTCCCTGGCGTTCATGTTCGGCGTGTTGCCGCTGGCCTTGAGCAGCGGCGCAGGTTCCGCCGGGCGCCGCGCCATCGGCACCGGGGTGCTGGGCGGAATGTTCAGCGCCACGCTGCTGGGGATCTTCCTGGTGCCGCTGTTCTTCGTGCTGATCCGGCGCCGTTTTACCCGCGCCTGCGCGGTTTCCACTCCCACTCCCCGTGTTCCGGCAGGTGATGCATGATCAAGTTTCGTTGGACGTTGTTGGCCACCTTGGTCGTGCTCGGTGGCTGCATCAACCTGGCGCCCGAGTACCAGCGCCCCGAGGCGCCGATCGCCGGGCAATGGCTGCCGGGCGGCGCGAACCCTGGCGGGGAGGCCGCCGCCGATATCCAGTGGCGGCAGTTCTTCAGCGACAGCCGCCTGGTGCGTGTGCAGGCCCTGGCCCTGGCCAACAACCGCGACCTGCGCCTGGCCAGCCTGAACGTCGAGAAAGCCCAGGCCCAATACCGCATCCAGCGCGCGGCGCTGTTGCCCACGGTCGACGCCGGGGTCAGCGGCAGCCATAGCCGCAGCGGCACCGACGGCATCAGCCACGACTACAGCGCGCAACTGGGCGTGAGCAGCTACGAGCTGGACGTGTTCGGCCGGCTGAGGAACCTCAAGGACGAAGCGCTGGAGGACTACCTGGCCCTGGACGAAACCCGGCGCAGCACGCAAATCAGCCTGGTGGCCGAGGTGGCCAGCGCCTGGCTGACCCTGGCCGCGGATAACCAGCTGCTGCAACTGGCCCGGGACACCCTGGACAGCCAGCAGGCGACCTATGAGCTGACCCGCCGCAGCCATGCCCTGGGCGGTTCTTCCGGGCTGGCCCTGGTCCAGGCGCAGACCACCGTGGAGTCGGCCCGCGGCGACGTGGCGGTGTACACCAGCCAGATTCTCCAGGACCGCAACGCGCTGCGCCTGCTGGTGGGCAGCGAGATCCCCGACGACCTGCTGCCCGGAGCGAGCCTGCAAACGGCGGCGCTGCTGGTGCAGGTGCCGGCCGAATTGCCGTCCAGCCTGTTGCAGCGGCGCCCCGACGTGCTGGCGGCCGAACATACGCTGAAGTCGGCGAACATCGACATCGGCGCGGCCCGGGCGGCGTTCTTCCCGAGCATCAGCCTGACCGCCAACGCCGGCTCGGCGAGTTCGGCGCTGTCCGGGTTGTTCAAGGCCGGCAGCGGCGCCTGGAGCTTCGCCCCCAGCGTCAGCCTGCCGCTGTTCGACGGCGGCAGTAACCGGGCGACGCTGGAGGCGGCCAAGGTCGAGCGCGAGATCCAGGTGCAGACCTACCAGCAGGCGATCCAGAGCGCCTTCAAGGAGGTCGCCGACGCCCTGGCGGTACGCAGCACCCTGGACGAACGCCTGGCGGCCCAGCAAGCCCTGACCGATGCCAACCGCAAGAGCTTCGAGCTGGCCGACGCGCTGTACCGCGGCGGCTCGCAAAGCTACCTCGAAGCCCTGGATGCCCAGCGTTCGTTGTATAGCGCGGAACAGGACCTGATCAGCCTGCGCCTGGCCGAGCAGAGCAACCGGGTGACGTTGTACAAGGTGTTGGGTGGCGGTTGGCAGTGAGAGGAGCTGCGCTTAAGGGGTAGGAGAGGCGCTCGGAGCGATGCTGCCCGGTCGCTTCTGGCCAAGAGGATCGGTGGCCAGGGAAAACAGTGTGCCGGACACCTGGCGGTGCCCGGCACGTGCTTCGTGCTTCGGTAATGGCTACCGAGGCTTTGCCGCTTGCGCGACAGAGGGTAACGCTTCAACGGCCTGATGCGCGGACCCGTTGCAGGCGAACGGGTCTGCGCATCCGCGCTTTACTTCGCGCCCGACGCCTTGCCGCCGATGCTGACGCCGACCGCATCCCCACCTTTGCCGCTGCCGTTGCTGCTGCCGCCGATGGCGATACCGACGTTCACCGAGCCGCTGCCGCCGGTGCCGACGTTTCCGCTGATATTGATGTTGCCGTTGAAGCCGCCGCCGCTGACGACGGTCATTTCTTGTTGAGTGAGTTGACGCATAGGGAACTACTCCTGTGGTAAGGGAGGCCGGCCGTTCGCCGAGGCCTCCGCTTCGGCCGGCCAATCCGGCCGAAGATGTTCGCGGGCCTCTTCGGCTCGCAGGTTCGTTGTCGCGGCACTGGCGTCATGGGCCTTACCGCATTCGATCTCGATCACGCGATCCGCGCTGCGGATGGTCTGTGCGCGGTGCGCGACGACGATCCGGGTGATGGGCAGTTGGCGGATGGCGTCGTTGACCCGTTGTTCGCAGTCGGCGTCCAGGTGGCTGGTGGCCTCGTCCAGGACCAGGATCGACGGCTGGCGGTACAACGCCCGAGCCAGCAGCACGCGTTGTCGTTGGCCGCCGGACAGGGCGTCGCCCATGTCGCCGACGAGCGTGCGGTAGCCCATGGGCATCGCGCTGATGTCGCTGTGAATCTGTGCGAGCTGGGCCACTTCCACGACGCGACCCCGGTCCGGTTCGGTGGCGAAGAAGCTGATGTTGTCCTCGATGGTGCCGGCGAACAGGATGTCGTCCTGCATGACGCAACCGATCATGTCGCGGTAGGCGCGGGGGCCGATGGTGCGCAGGTCGATGCCGTCGATCAGCACGCGGCCTTCCTGTGGCGACACGAGCCCGAGCAGCAGCTTGATCAGGGTCGACTTGCCTTGCCCCGATGCGCCGACCAGCGCCACCGACTCGCCGGGCGCGATGGCGAACGCGCAGCCGTCGAGAATCCACGGTTCGCTGTCCGCGTAACGGTAGCGCAGCCCTTCTACCGTCACGCTCGGGGGCGGAGCCTGGGCCGGCCTGGCCGGCGGGGGAGCCGTGGCCAGGCCCGGTTCGACCTCGGCCAGCACGATGTCGGCCAGGCGCTCGCCATGCAGGCGCAGCATCCTGAACTCGATCAGTGCGTCGACCAGGCCCGAGGCCCGGGTCATGAACTGATCGGCGTAGCTGACGAAGGCCATCAGCATGCCCGCGCTGAACTCGCCGTCGAGGACCTGGCGCGCGGCGGCCCAGATCAAGAGCACCCGGGACAGGCCGATCAGCAGGTGCTGGAACGATGAGAAACAGATCGACAGCCTTTGCACCTTGACGTGACGGTTGGTGGCGTCGACGAGCGCATTGGTATAGCCGTGGGTGCGTCGCTCTTGCTGATTGGCGATCTTCAGCGCCCGCACGCCGCGGATCGATTCCAGCAGCAAGGTCTCGGCTCGCGCGGCATGCACCAGGTATTCCTCTTGCGCGCCGCGCAGGGGGCGAAACGCCAGGTAACGCACCAGGCCATAGATGACGAAGGTCGCGATCACCAGCCAGGCGAGCGTTGTCTGGTAGGCGAACAGCACCGCCAGGGTGACGACCGCCAGCGCGCCATCGAGCAGGGTGCCGACGAAGCGCGAGGTGAGCGTGTGCTGGATTTCATGAATCGCATTGAAGCGGGAGACGACATCCCCGACATGGCGCTGCTCGAAATACGTCATCGGCAGCTTCAGCAGGCGGGCAAACACCGAGGCACTCCATTGCACGTTCAACTGGCCGGAGAACCAGGTGAGCGCCCAGGCGCGCAGCCCGTCGAACAGATCGCGAAACAGTGTGAGCAGCAGGAAGCCGAGCGCGAGCAGCGACAGCAGGTCGACATCCGCCGAGACCAGCACCTGGTCGACGACCCACTGCAGATAGAGCGGCGCCAGGATGCCGGCCGTTTCGATCGCCAGCGACAGGGCGAGCGTCAGCCCGAGGGCCTGGCCAATTCGGTCCACTTTACCGATCAGCTTTGTCAGCGAGACGTTTGGCTTGTCGTGCCGCGGCGTGAACGAAGGCACCGGGCACAACTCCAGGGCGATGCCGGTGAAGCAGGGCGAAAGCTGCTCGAATGTCAGGCGGCGTACGCCGTGCGCCGGATCGTGGATCACCACATGGTCCCGCGCGACGTGCTTGAGGACGACGAAGTGATTCATTTCCCAATGGAGAATGCATGGCAGCGACAAACGCTCGAGTTCGTCGAGTTCGAGCCGCAGCGCCCGGGCCCCGAGACCCAGCTGATCGGCATAACCGACGATCTCATTCAGCGTGGCGCCGCGCACCGATGGCATGAAGCGCCGGCGCAGCGCCGCGAGATCGGTATCGGCGCCGTGATAGCAGGCAATCATCGCCAGGCAGGCGAGGCCGCATTCGGCCATCTGCGCCTGCAGCATCATCGGCAGGCGCTTGTGGCCGAAGCCGCGCAGCTTGTCGAGGAGGTCAATCATAAGGCGCCTCGCACGGGCGGGCAGGGCGGCAGTCGCGAATCCGGGCTCATCGTGGCAGTCGTCCAATGGCGTACAGCGGCTCGAACAGCCATTCGACCAGGCGCCGTCGCTCCAGAAGGATGTCCGCGTCGAGGCTCATGCCGGCGCGCAGGGGTTCGCGACGCCCATAGGCCTCGATGTCTTGGCGGTCGGGCGCGACCACCACCCGGTAATACTGGCCTCGGACGTCGGGGTTGCCGGTGAGGGCCCCGACATCGCGCGTCGACAGCGCGGTGCGCGACACGTCGACAACCCGGCCGTAATGCACGCCGAATTTCTGGAAGGGATACGCCTGGTAGCGCAGCACGACCCGGTCGCCTTCGCGGACAAAACCGATGGCCCGGCTGGGTACCAGCAGGCGCGCCTGCAAGGTCGAGTCCTTGGGCAGCAGCGCGACGGCCATCTCGCCCGCCGCGACGGTGCGCCCGGGGTGCACCAGCAGGGCAGCGACGGTGCCGGCCCGGGGGGCGCGCAGGATGCTTTCGCGCTGTTCTTCATTGGCGGCCATCTGCTGGTCGAGCTCGCCGAGCCTGCGCTGGATATCGCGTTGCTTCAGGGCCGCGGCAAGCGGGGCCTCGGCCAGTTGGCGGCGAGTGTCGAGCTGTTCTTGCTCCAGCTTGAGTTTGTTCCCTGTGGCTTCCTGGACCCGAACCTCGGCGTCGAGCACCGTGGCTTCCTCGTCGGCGAGCTTGCCGTTCGACACATAGCCCTTTTCGCGCAGGGTGCGCCAGCGGGCCAGTTTTTCCCGGGCCAGCTCGGCCTGCCGGCGGCGCCGGACGATCTCGCTGGCGGACGCGGACACCTGTTCGGCCAGCAATGCGTTGCGGGCGTGCAGCTCACGGAGCGTGGCGGACGCGAGGGCAGACTGGGCACCCAGGTCGAGCTCCAGTGTCGTTCGTTGCTGTTGCAGGCGCGCCGCGATGAGCGCCCGAGTGGCGCCCAGGCCGGTGGCGACGTCGCTGGACACCGCGAGCAGTGGCGCGCCGCGCTCGACTTCCTGGCCGTCACGGACAAAGACCTGGGTCACGATGCCCGTGGTCGGCGGCACGATATTCAGCACGCCCTGCTCAGGCAGCAGGTCGCCGGAGGCGCGCTCGCGGGCGGTATAGCTGCCGGCGTAAAGAAACAGGACGACGCTGCCGGCGAACAGCAACGCGGCAGTCGCCAGCCACCCGTGATGCGGTGGAGCGTACAGCGCTACACGGCCCAGGGTGCTGCGCCGGTCTGCGTCCAGCGCGGCTTCGCGGTAAAGCGATCCGTTCACGGGCGGCACCGAAGTGTCGGTGCCTGCGCCGTCAGGGCGAGGGGAGGGGATGAGCGTTGCATGACTGCCCGACCGAAAAATGGGGCGCAAAGTCTCGTTTTTTCGGGCTGTGGGGTAAATCAGCCGCATCGCCTTTGATTTATGGAAAAATCCTGTTTCCTTGACGATTCGACTGCCACCCGGCAGCGATCTCCTCGGTCACGACATGACGCCAACGCCAGGGCGCATGCAACTACCGCTGAGGGTGAGTCAGGTGGGCGGCAAAGCCCACGCGGTCCGCGGCGACCTGCGGCTGCAACGTCAGCTCGGGAATCCGGTAGGCCCCGGCGTTCTGCGGCCGGAAAGGGATAGGCACGGTCTGCGCCAACTGGTCGAGACGCTCGCCGAGCTGCTCGCAGATCGCCGCGAAGCGCGCTTCGTCGATGCGCCCGGTGCGGTAGACCACGAAGGGCGGCAGCACGTCGAAGCCGGGGTAATAGAGAATGCCGTGGTGGATCGGGAACAGCAGGTCGTCGATCGGCCCGTTGATGCCCCGCGGGCTGTAGTGCGACTCCCAGCCGCCGGCCGTGACGATCAGCATCGCGCGCTTGCCGGCCAGGGTGCCTTCGCCGTAGCGGTCGCCCCAGCGCGCATCCGAATGCTCGCCCACGCCATAGGCGAAGCCGTAGGCATAGACCCGTTCCACCCAGCCCTTGAGGATCGCCGGCAGGGAGAACCACCACAGCGGAAACTGCAGCAGCACGGTGTCGGCCCACAGCAGTTTTTCCTGTTCGCGGGCGATGTCGGCGGACTGCGTGCCTTCGGCGAACGCGCGCCGGGAGTCCAGGGACGGGTCGAAGCGCGTATTGCCCGGCCGGCCTTCGCTGTCGTTGGCGTCCAGCGCGGCCTTCCAGTTCATCGCATACAGGTCCGAGACCTGGACCGCATGGCCGGCGGCTTCCAGGCGCCGGATCGCGAAGTCCTTGAGCGAGCCGTTCAGGGAGCGGGGTTCGGGGTGGGCGTAAACCAGCAGTACCTTCATTTTCGGGTCTCCAATGTCGGGAGACGGCAGGATCGAGGTTCGCCAGGTATATTGGAAATGAATATCCAATATTCCAGGTATTGTAATGAGTAATTTAAGGCGCTTGGACGTCAACCTGCTGCTGACCCTCGATGTGCTGCTGGCGGAGCATAACGTGACCCGCGCGGCGCAACGCCTGAACCTGTCGCAGCCCTCGGTCAGCGTGCACCTGGCCAAGCTGCGGGAGATCTTCGGCGACCCGTTGCTGCTGCCGGGGCCGCGGGGCATGCGGCCCACCGCCAGGGCCGAGGAGTTGCGCGAGCCGCTGCGCCGGGCGCTGGAAGCCCTGGAGCTGGCGGTGGCGCCGGCCCGTCCTTTCGAGCCGGCGGCGGCGCGGCAGACCTGGAGTATCTCGGCGTCCGACTACGGCGAGTCGACGGTGATCCTGCCGGCGTTGGCCGGGTTGCGCGCTGCGGCGCCTGCAACGCGCCTGGCGGTGCTCGAGCTGGACCCCGGGCAACTGGTCAAGCAGACGGAGCAGGGCATTATCGACCTGGCCCTGCACACCAGCGAGGACGCCCCTGCGGGCCTGCGTTGCCGGGTGTTGTTCAGCGAGCGTTATGTGCTGGCGGGGCGCGCGGGCCATCCGCGCTTGCAGCGGCGCCCGAGCCTGGCGCAGTTCGCCAGGCTGGAGCACGTCATCGTCTCGCCCGACGGCGGCGGGTTCCATGGCGTCACCGACAGCGCGCTGGACGCGGCGGGGCTGACGCGCAAGGTGGTGCTGTCGGTGCCGCATTTTCTGTTCGTGCTGGCGGCGCTGACCCGCACCGACCTGGTGGCGATGCTGCCGGCGCGCCTGGTGCGCGACAACCCGGCGCTGAAGGTGGTCGAGCCGCCGCTGCCGGTGCCGGGCTACGAGATGGCCATGCTCTGGCACGAACGCTGCCACCGCGACCCGGCGCATCGCTGGCTGCGGGAGTTTATCGTCGCTTCGCTGTGAGCCGTCACGGCTGCTCCGTGGCCGGCGTTTGCCACGGCGGGCCCTGCTCGAACCGCGCTTCGATCCAGCGCTTGAACGCCAGGGTGCTGGCGCTGGCGAACCGCGCGGACGGGCGCAGCAGGAAGATCCCCGAGTCGCTGTCCAACTGCCAGCGCGGCAACACCCGCACCAGGTGTCCGGCAGCGAGGTCTTGGTTCATCAGCCAGTCGCCCCCGGCAAGGATGCCGACACCGGCCCGGGCGGCGGCCAGCAGCGCCTCGTTGTCGTTGCTTTGCAGGGTGCCGCGCACGCGCACGGTTTCCTGCGCGTCCTGGCAGTTCAACCGCCAGTCGGGCCAGGAGCGCAGGCCGGTGAAGCCCAGGCAGTTATGCGCGGCGAGGTCGCCGGGCACCTGCGGCTGGCCATGGCGCTGCACGTACGCGGGGGAGGCGCAGAGGATGCGTCGGTGGGCGCACAGCTTGCGCGCCACCAGTTGGCTGTCGGCCAGTTCGCCGATGCGAATCGCCGCGTCGAAACCTTCGCCGACCAGGTCGACGAAACGGTCCGAATACTCGACCTCCAGCAGCACCGCGGGATGGGCCAGGGCAAACTCGGCGAGGAGCGGGCTGAGCCAGCGTCGGCCCATGGCCGCCGGCAGCGCCAGGCGCAGGCGGCCGCGGATCTGCGCGGCGCCCTGGGAGGCTTCGTGCTCGGCGGCACTGATCAGGCCGGCGGCATGGCGCAGGCGCTCCACTAAACGCAGGCCTTCGTCGGTAAAGCGCAGTTGCCGGGTGGTGCGCTGCACCAGGCGAATGCCCAGGCGGCCTTCCAGCGCTGCCAGGCGCTTGGACAGCACCGAGGGATGGCGCTGCAAGGCCCGGCCCGCGGCGGCGAACGAGCCGTGCTCGAAGAGCGCCAGCAAGGTGGCGAGTTCATCGGCCTGGCGGCTGTCGAACAGATCCATGGGCCTGGGGTGCCTCGTGGGGTGGCGAAAGGGACAGGGCGCTCAAGGTATCAGGACAATGGCCCCTTGCGCCCGGCCGTCTTGTAGGTCGGCATGGGCCCGGGCCACGTCGGCCAGGGGGTAATGCTGCCAGATCCGTGGCTGGATGATACCCGCGGCGCAGGCCGCCAGCACCTCGGCGGCGCGCATCTGGTATTCGCTGGCGCTGGCCGTGTGGGCGGCGAGGGACGGGCGGGTGAGGAACAGCGAACCCTTGGCGTTGAGGGTGCCGACCGCCACCGGTTCCGGCGCGCCCGACGCCGCGCCGAAGGACACCAGCACGCCGCGCGGGCGCAGGCTGTCCAGGGACGCCTCGAAAGTCAGGCGACCGATGGGGTCGTACACCACATCGACCTTGTGCCCCTGGGTGATCTCCACCACCTGGCGGGCGAGGGTGGCGGCATTGAACACCAGCACCTCGTCGCAGCCGGCGGCGCGGGCCCGGTCGACGCTGTGCGGCTTGGACACCACGCCGATCACCGTGGCCCCCAGATGCTTGGCCCAGGGCACCAGCAACTGGCCGAGGGCGCCGGCGGCGCCATAGACCAGCACCCGGGTGCCGGGGCCGACCGGGTAGGTGGTCGTCAGCAGGTACTGCGCGGTGATGCCCTTGAACAGCACCGCCGCCGCGGCGTCCGAAGCCAGCTCCGGCGGCAGCTTGACCAGGCGTTCGGCCGGGTACAGCCGGGCACTGGCATAGGCGCCCAGCGGCCCGGTGGCATAGGCTACCCGGTCGCCCACCTCGACCTGGGTGACGCCGGGGCCGACCGCCTTGACCAGCCCGGCGCCCTCCAGCCCGAGCCCGCAGGGCAGGGCCACCGGCACGGCGCCGCTGCGCTGGCTGAGGTCCAGCGGATTGACCCCGATCGCCGTCTGTTCCAGCCAGACCTCGCCGGCCCCGGGGGCCTGCACCTGGGCCTGTGCGAATTGCAGCACCTGAGGGCCGCCCACCTGATGAAGCTTGACGCTGGTGACCATGCTCGATCTCCCTGGAGTGTCCAAATAGAGACACGAGAATAGGAGCGAGCAGCAGGGTCAACAATCCGTTCTGGTTGCACTTCACTCCTGCATTCTGTGCAGGAATAGAAAAAATCCCGGCGTTGACCGGCTCTCGGGACGCAGGTATCTTGCGCCGGGTTTCAACAGCCAGTTCCGACGGTAAGGCATTGAATTATTTCATTTCCGTCCTTGACATGCCCTGCGAACAAGTCCAGAATTGCGTCCATTCCTGATTCAGGAATGCGAAAAACCCCTTAGAATTCAAAGGGTTGGAAGCAAGATCAAATTCCTGTTTCCAGCTTCGAGTTGTACACCTTTGATGCGCTGGTAAGGCATCGAAAGTTTGGCCGAGTAGCAAAATGGTTATGCAGCGGATTGCAAATCCGCCTACGCCGGTTCGATTCCGACCTCGGCCTCCAAACTGAAAACCCCGTAGATCAATGATCTACGGGGTTTTTTATTGCCTGCGATCTGGGTAATCACTTCCGCAATTTTTGAATCGCTTCCGCAAGTAGCCAGTTTTTAGCGCTGAATCGAGGGGGATTTCTCTTCCTGGGGTGCGGGTTGGTGATCGATCTCGGCTAAGATACTTCCCTTCTTTCCTATGGAACTCTCCGACTTGGCGATAAGGAATCGCGTTATGAAAGAGCCGGTGGCTGCCGCGGTCGTTCATCTCAATGGGAAAATTCTCATTGCACGCAGAGCTCCACACCAGAAGTTGGCAGGCATGTGGGAGTTTCCGGGCGGTAAGCTTGAGCGCGGCGAAACACCGCAAGACTGCATCACCCGCGAATTACGTGAAGAGCTGGGCGTAGAGTCCGTCGCCGGCGAGATTCTCACTTCTACGACTTACACCTATCCCGGCGGCATGATCGAACTGATCGCCGTTAGAGTCGATTTGCAATCCACCCAGTTCGTCCTGCAGGTGCATGACCTAATCGAGTGGGTGCGACCTCACGAGCTACTGCGATACGACCTTGCTCCTGCTGATGTTCCAATTGCCGAAGAGATCATCCGAGCACATGGTTAATTTTGTTCTTCCAGTTCCAGGTACCAACCTCAATAACGATGGCCTGACGCAGCTGTTTCAATGCAGTCCTCAAGGTGGGATGCGCCGATCGAATCGTACTAACACCCTGGTCATCGTTTCGAATCATGTGGCGTCAATTTATGACGATCGCTGGATTGACGATGTGCTGCACTACACGGGTATGGGCCAGGTTGATAACCAGTCGCTGGAATTTAACCAAAACAGAACGCTGAACGAATCTCGGGCTAATGGTGTCGCTGTGCATCTGTTCGAAGTCTTTGCTGCTAAAACCTATACCTATATCGGCGAGGTGATGCTGGCTGGTGAGCCGTACCAAGAAAGGCAGGCTGACGTGAAAGGTCATGAGCGCTTTGTTTGGGTTTTTCCACTGCGCCTCAAGTCAGGCGTTCTACCGGCCATTCCAGATATCACGTTGCAACAGCTAAACCAGGTGAAAGAGAAACAAGCTCGTAAATTGAGCGATGCAGAAGTTGAAGCGCTTGCCCGACGGCAGGGGCGAGACAATGTTGGAAAACGCAGCGCCAAAGTCACGCAGCATCAGCGTTCTCTATGGGTTGCGGAGCATGCCAAACGTAGGTCCAAGGGAGTCTGTGAGCTGTGTCAGGAGCCTGCGCCATTCGTTAAGAAGGACGGCACACCTTTTCTAGAGACACATCATATTGTGTGGCTTATAAAGGGCGGGGCCGACACTGTAGAAAATACGGCCGCTCTTTGCCCCAACTGCCATAGAAAAATGCATGTGCTAGACGATCAGGCAGACAGAAAGCTGTTAAACAAGCGATTAAGCGGGCACTAACACAGGAGTTGTATATGGAGGAGGAAATCAGTTTTGAGCATGAGGGAGTGATTTACACCAGTTCCTACTTAGTTCAAGGCGACAACCTGACCGTTTATCTTCCTGACGGTAGCGATAGAGCAACTACTCTGCGCGGTCTTGATCCCGAAATGGCAACATTGATCCACTTGCGAGCCTTTGTACTGCATTCGCAAAAGCTGGATAAATAGGATGTTGCAAGGGGTATTCAATAGCCAGGGCGCCGGAAGCAAATAGGAAACTTTTCTCGTATGCTGCCAATTATGATCTTGGCAGCATACGGGGCATTTTGTAGATTTAACGATCTCTCCAACTCGCAGATAGACCTTCTTAGTCATCTTCTCTGCTGAATGTCCAAGCAGGCGGCTGCATGCGTTAATTCAATCTCGCTGGTCGCTTTCGGCCGGATGTCCTTGAACTGAAACTATCGAATATTCGATCGGAGGGGTGGGGCGTTCTGCGCTGGTGATGAGGTCATGATTGGATTGAATGGACAATGGGTTGAAGGTCGTAAAAGATACGTGCTGACAAATCCTCTATCGCCGTTATGAGGTCTTGATGCCTTCTCTTATCCACCTGGATTCTGTCAAAGAAACAGATGCTTCCAACCTGGTGAGGTTATACACCGACCCGAAAGTACGTGCCTATTTAGGTGGTCCGCTTGACCTGGAAGCGGCAGTGCAGCGGGCGCAACTTGATATCTCGGCTGAGAGAGAAATTCCTTTTTGGGTTGTCAGATCTCGACTAGGCGAACACTTTGCAGGAGTTGTTTCGTTCGATACCCATCACGATGGTTTTGACGTGGAAGTCTCTTACGAACTGCTGCCAGAGCATTGCGGGAAAGGTTATGCGACTGAAGCGCTCACCCTCGCTTTGCAGTATGCAAGGGAGGGATTGGCGTTAAAGAGGGTGATTGCCGAAACGCAGAGCAGGAACGAGGCATCGATTCGCCTGCTCAACCGTGTTGGCATGACGCTTGAGCGAGAGGTAGTGCGTTTCGGTCATGCTCAGAGCATCTACGTCACTACCTGGTAACACTAGGCCTGCTGTCCGGATAGTTAACGTCAGGCTGAGGTCCTCACTTTTATTACCTGAGGTTTCCCCGCGCGTTGCGCAATCCTTTCTCTAGTTGTCGGCTCCCAGCCTCGCCAACGCTTTTGATTCCACGCGCTTGCGTTTACGCGTGGGCTCAATAAATATATACGCCGTATATTTATTGAGGCTCCGCTCATGACGACCGCGCATGTCTTCATCGCCACCAGCCTGGACGGCTTTATCGCCCGGGAGGACGGCGCTATCGATTGGTTACTGCAGGACCCGGCCCCTGAGGAGGACTTCGGTTACGACGACTTCATCGCCAGCATGGAGACGATCGTGATGGGGCGAGGCACCTACGAGAAGGTCGTGACGTTTGAGACCTGGCCCTATGATCTGCCTGTGTTGGTCTTGTCCCGGCAACTGGCCGGAACCCCGGTGCCCGCGCAACTGGAGGGCAAGGTGCGATTTTCAAACCTTGCGCCGCAGCAAGTGCTGGAGAGCTTGAGTCGGCGGAACGTTCGCAGGATCTATGTCGATGGCGGCCAGCTGATCCAGTCCTTCCTGCGCGAAGGGCTTGTCAGCGACTTGGTGGTGACCTCGATTCCGGTGTTGATCGGCACAGGCAGGCGCCTGTTTGGAGCCTTGCCGGGTGACGTCGACCTGAAGCTGGTTGCCAGCCGCAGCTTTGCCATTTCCGGCTACGTTCAATCCACTTACCAGGTGCTCGGATGAGCAAGCCGCGGGGGCGCCCGAGCCAGGGCAGGGGGCTTTCCCTGGACGAGATTCTCGCCACGGCACTCGGGCTGCTGGAGGAGGGCGGCACTGCCGGACTGACCATGCGTAGCCTTGCGTCGCGCCTGGGGGTTACGCCGATGAGCCTCTACAACCATGTCGCGGATCGTGCCGATTTGTTGCTCAAGCTCTCGGACCGGGTCTACAGCGAAGTCGCGCAATGCGTCGGTCTTTTGGACGAGCCGCAGGCCGAGCTGCGCTTGGTGCTGATCCGCTACTTCGATGCGGTGACCCGGTATCCGCAACTCACCCTGGCAATCTTTGCCGAACCGCAAGCGTTTGCCGGGGTCACGCGCAAGGTGTCCGAGCATCTGACCGCGCTGCTGGGTTCGCTCACCCCCGAGCCGTCTCTCTGGCGGGATATCCTGGTTGACCATGCGCACGGCTGCGGTATCGCCTTGGCGCTGTCCGCAGGTAATGGCGAGGCTATTCAGGGGCAGTACGCGCTGGCCCTGGATCGGCTCCTGGCCCGGATACAGACCCGGGATGCATCGGTGTCGGCTTGAATTCTCACGTGTTCAGCTTTCTTCAGAATTGTCTGCGGGACAGACGCGACCGCTCTGGATAGAGTGGTCCCGCTTGCCCGGCCAGGTGTGTTTACGATGGAATGCTGAACGGCCAACAGCTGGTCAGGGCGGGCGCCACATTCAGAGGCAGGCCCTATTTAAGGGCGGTGCGTCGGTTCACAATTGCAGCACACTTCGGTCGTGCTGCTTGCAGCGATGAAAACTTTCGAAACGCTATCCCGTCTGACCTGAACAACGCGCATTGGCCTGCGGAGGCAGGATGCGTTCATTCGATCTTTGATCAGAGGTTATTGGCGATGAGAAAACATAGCTCGGTTCTGTTGGCGGGACTGGCTCTTTCCCTGATGGCGTCTGCCGCGTCGGCCGAACAGTATCTGCCAGACGTAGTTAGCAAAGCCCCCTACAAGACTGCTTATGCGCAGATGCTCGCTTTCCCGAGTTGGGTCAGCAAGGCCGAGGGCACCGCGACGCCAGTCGAGAAGGTCTCGGCGGGTGGGAGCCATTTCACGGTCGGCCATATGTGCAAGCCGCACGACTGTGCGGACAATCAACTGATCGTGGTTTTCAGTGCCGACGGCAAGCAGTCCTGGGGGCTGCTCGCCACCCGTTCGGCCGATGCCAAGGTGTTCAACAAACAGATCCTCGGTAATCCGGACGCTGTCGTTGCGGCGCTTTTGAGTAAATCCTTCGCCGAGCAAAACCCCGAAAAGTAACGCGTGGCATGCGCGGCGACGGTGTTGCCCGTGGAATGCCGAAGCCTTTGTGCCGATTCGACTCGGGTCTTGACCGCCATTTATCCAGGTAGCGCTGTAGGTCGATGATTTGCCGCGTCTTTTTTTGAGTCCTCGCTTGAGGTTCAGTCTTGAATTTGACGCCAACGAACTTGCTTCAAGGGGAGGGGATGTATATATTTCACCCCCTTGCCGCAAGGCACTGAAAGGACCAGGCAGTTCGGGCCTTTCAGAGGGCAACACCGCGCTACCGCCCGAATGGCGAAACTGGTAGACGCATGGGACTTAAAATCCCCCGCTCGTAAGGGCGTGCCGGTTCGATTCCGGCTTCGGGCACCATCTATTTCAAGGGCTTGCACGGGTTTTTCTACCGGGCAGGCCCTTTGTGTTTTCCGCAATCGGAAAATCATTTCCGCAATTCGCTTACTTCGTCGGCGTAACCTTGGCGCCGCGGCGTCTGCGAATGTACTGCTCCGTCATGCTTACGGTAGTGTGCCCAAGCTGGTCCCTGGTCTCTCGTATGCTTCCTGTCGACTCCTCTTTGTCGGTGGCGGCCTTTGCACGCCTGAAACGCAGCCTTTGGAATGCCGGCGGCCTCCCGCGCGTCGTCGAAGCGCTTGCGCAGCATGCTCACGGTCATCGGTGTCCGTCCTCCATCACTACAAGACGAGTAGATCTCACCTTGTAGCCCGCCTTCCTGGCCGCAATGCGGTCAATCACGACCTTTAATTCCCCAATAATCTCAATCCGGCGCTTGGCTCCGGTCTTGCCCTGGGCAACTGCAAGTTTTCCATCCTTGATGTCCCGCTCATCCATTTTCAGCGTATCGGCGATTCGCTGCGCGGTTAGATAGAAGAGATCCAGGGCGTCTTGGAGTGGTTGATCGCTCTTCGCGTAGACAGCTGCGAACATGTCATCTTCGACGTATACATCACGGCCGGTCTCCTTATGCCCCTTTACCCCGGCGCAGGGGTTGGCAAGCGAGGTGTATCCGCATTCGCGGGCGAAGTTCCAGATAGTGCTGAGCAACGCCTTTTCCCGGTTGGCCCGAACGGGTGCGGTCTTTCCTCGTTCCCGAAGGTATTGCCGCACATGTTGCGGCTCAATATCTTCCAGTGGTGCCGGCGGGTCATTGAAAAAATCGAGCAGGTTTTTCAGCTCGCGCTTGTTGTCCTTCTGGGTGGCAGCTGACTTGGTTGGGACGACCTCGCTCATGTAGAGATCGGCAACATAGGCAAAGGTCAGCACCGATTGCACCAGGGCCTACGCGGTTCTTGATTGCTCGAGCCTGGCATATTCCTCCATACCGCGCCTGGCGGCACAAATTGAGCTCAGGGCCTGGCCCGTTGGATGATGTAAACAATGAATCGCCCCGGGTTCTCCAGACACCTTTCAAGCTCATGCGCTACGCATGACTTTCATGCGTCTATGCTTGCTGTTCCAATCAATGGAGGTATAAGCAATGGAAGCTGCTGGGTATGACAGATTGTCCAAGTTGGCAAGCGATAGCGGGGAAGTGGGCACAGCTGGTCTTGGCAATTGTATTGCTGTGGTGGGCTTCAATGGGTCGAAGCAAATGGCCATTGCTCATTACAACACGCTTAATTGTATGGGAACTTCAGGAAACTCATCTCAATGGAATGAGGTATCGCTAACAAAGTTTCACGATTGGTTCGTAAAACAGACAAAAGCAACTAAATTCATGGTTGGACTTGGCGGTGTTTGGTTCGATAACCCGAGCGATAGTCGTTTTGAACTCGTCAAGCTAATTGTCAAGGTTTTTGGGTATGAGCCAACTGCTGCGGCTTCTTGTTTTACCTGCACGGTGAGAAACGGAGCGGGAGTCCTGACCTCACATGCAAATAGCGATGTCATGCCTCAAGGCTGGGGTCAAATGGGCCTACAGATTCCATACAATCAATTAAGAGGGTGATGACTCCGCGTCTCGTATAGCTACTGCGTGCATTAGCGGAAGTATCCTGTCGCTATCGCTACTGCTTTGGCTGGCTGCAGAGAGACACACGCATCTATTCAGGGCCTCAGCATTCGCTGGGGCCTTTTTGTTTTTGGGCATACCCGGTCCGACGCAGGCCCATTTTTAATCCCTATGGAGACTCCAATGGCAGAACCAACGAATACTGCCGCCAGCGTGGTGCTGGTCAAATACGGCGTGGTCATGGCTGCTTTCATCGGATCGATCCTTTCCCTTGGGCTCCTGAAAGACCTCATTCGGGGTCAAGCGGCGACCGCTGTAGCAACCGGCTTTTTCTTCTCGGTCCATCTGACCCGGCCGGTGACTGAACGGCTGGCCCGAAGACGCGAGGTGCCTGAGATGAGCAGCATCCTTGTAACGACGCTGGGTGTGATTGATGCGGCTCTGCGCATCCTGGTTGCCCTTGCGGCCTGTGACCACCTGCGCAGGGTTCGTCCGATCGATCAGCCCATGCTGAGTATTGCCTTCTATCTGGTGGCTATCGGTGCGTTCGGCTCGTTCGTGACCGCAATGCAAGGCCTGTGGGTGAATCCATTCGGTGTGATGCTGCATGCCGGGATAGTGGCGTATGTCTGGGCTCGCCGCGGGCATGTATTCGATGTGGAAGGTTAGGGCCGTGGACTACCGGATCGACGAAAACTGTTATTCGGCCAGCTACCAGGATCTGCGCGAGGAGCACGGCCGCTTCATCGGGATGACCGACAAGCGCTTCCTGAAGGAGCTACCTGCGGCGCTGCACTTTGCCGTATTCGTGTGCTGGTTCAAGGAACTGCCGGCGAGCGCTGTCCTGTCGGATGAAGGGATCGTTCACCAGCTGACCCACTTGATTCACTTGAAGGGTGAGCCGCTGGTGATGTCCAGGCTTGGCGAGATCCGCGAGCTGTTTAACAAGCAACTGCGGCTTGCATCGTAATCCGCGTCACGTTTTGAATACGTCAAATCGCGGCGCAGTCATAACATAGTAAAATTATTTTCTTTCATGGCAAGAGATCTGCTCTTCTACGTCGCTGCCCTCCGGAAACTGATAGAGAGTTGCGTTATCTCCTTTTGCCCACCATGTAATGCCATCTCCCATATACTTGGATCCGCTAGCAGACACGACGTTAGCTGCAATTGTTGTGACTTTATTAATTGTTAATACTACAAGTGAAGTGCTCTCGCTGTTGATGTAATCAGCCTTTATAAGCTGTTTCCCGCATGTATAGCTGACCGATTCCTTTTCTGGCTTTTTGTTTCCTGGGATGTCAATGCTGATTGTTGCAGCTATCGCGCTGTTAGTGAGAAGCGAAAAACATATGGCGGATGAAAAAGCACGCATTGAAACCCCCTAGGTTGAGCAGCTCGTTCGGAGTGGACCGTGCTTGGGGGAAACAGTTCATGAGCTTCGAAAAAGTAAAAACCATGGCCAAACCACCCCTCTACTCATGAGCCTAAAATGAGCCAGGACATCAATGAGGTCCTGGCCGATCTGGATAGCGCCATCGCCAAGGCAATCGACGCAACCAAAGCTGCCGGCCTGTCCCAGGGCGTGATCGTCGCAGAGCTGACGGACATACCCACGCACAAGTCGCTGACGCTTCAGTTTGTCGTTTGGTGCCGTTCTCAATGAAACAAGAGTCGCAAACGCTAGGGTAGAGTCGTGCCATGTCTGTTATCAGGGCTGGCCGGTGAGTTAGAGGGTGGCAGCCGCGCTAAAACGGGCGTATCTCGCCCCCCATTCAACCCTGAATACCTGTCAGC
This sequence comes from Pseudomonas chlororaphis, assembly GCF_001921865.1. Lineage (GTDB taxonomy): Bacteria > Pseudomonadota > Gammaproteobacteria > Pseudomonadales > Pseudomonadaceae > Aquipseudomonas > Aquipseudomonas chlororaphis_D. Next base: position 29,886 of record NZ_MSCT01000014.1, on the reverse strand, counting down.
CCTAAGGTGTGTAAGGCTTGATAGTGCTCATCGGGATTTTGCTGAGGAACGAGACTTCCGCATCGTCTTTGGGGCCATGATTGAGCGCAATGATTTGCGAAGTTTCAATGCTTGAACCATCCAGCAAGAGTGAGAACTCCATGTTTTTGCTCCTGCCCCCCGGCAGCGATTCGAGGCCACCTTGGTTGATTCTGAACTCATTTAGAACCATGGAAATTTCATAGAGCGGAGCGCCAGAGCTCTGCCCTCCGGCTTCGGTATTGATGGCGGTAGACACCCAAACGGTAGATTTGTCTTTTGTGTATTTTATGTAGGTGGACAAGTCGTTGAGCTTTGGTTTGCCGCCCCATTTACTTATGTTCTCAACAAGATGCTTAGGCAGGCCAGAGGTGTCCTTGCCGCCGACGAAAATACTCGCGAATTTTCGTGCCTGTTCTGTATTCAATGGAACCCAGGCGGTGAAGCCTTCCGGTGAGGATTGTTGCAGGTTTTCGTATGTTCGATTGTCGGCTCGATATAACGTGAACTTCGTTCCAGGCTGAACTGATGAAGTTGCTACAGCCTCCGTGGAGGGCACTTGCAGTGAAGGTGCCGATGGAGAAGTCGCACAGGAGCCTTGGTGATATGTTCCGCACGCGGAGCAGATCTTAGGGATTGAAAATGGCGCAGGTTTCGGAGCGATGGCGGGCGGAGCTCGATGGGCTGGTACTTGCGTGTTTGATGAAGAGGCTTGGAGGCTTTCAATCGGAGGAAAAATCTTGCCGCTCCTGAGTTTTTGATTGGCAGGCGGCGTGTTGGGTCTTGCGGGCGATGGGACGCTAGGCATGGGGCCTTTGCCTGCATTAGGTCCGGAGTTTTTCAGCACAGTAGTCAGTCCTTTGTATTAAACGGTGTTCAATAACGTCTTGATGCGATGGGCGACGGGGAGGTGACGAGCTGCAGGATCTTGGATGGGGGTACGTCGGCAGACCGTCGGAGGAGAGGGGATTTACTGGCCACCAAAAATATGGACCCCTTGATTTTTATTGAATGGAATGGGGCTTTAAATCCCCTGCTTGTCAGGGCGTGCCGGATCGATTCCGGCTTCGGACGCCCTCTGTCTCAAGGGCTTGCACGGGTTTTATCGAGCAGGCCCTTTGGGTTTTTCACTGTCGAAAAATCCTGTGCGTCCTTCGCGGCATCAGTCGTGCAAAAGGTTCGAACCGTATTCGTTGTAGCTATTGCCCAGGGCAGAGGCACTGCCGCCGGTGCTCAACTGCGTGTAGTGGCCGCCCAGCTTGCAGGCGTCGGAGAAACAGGAGCGTGTGGTCGGGGTGCCGGAGCACGCACTCAGGACTAATGCCGTGGCGATCAACACCACTTTTATGCCGCTTGCTTTCATGCTGGGAACCCCTTGGCCAAAACGCAGGATCGTCGATTCGTGGGCAAATCCTACGCCCTCTCTTTGGGCTGTGCCTATAAATGCGTGTATCGTTTTTGAAATGTTCAGGGACGCGGTTCGTTGGAAAAGGGCGGTACACTGCTCGCCATGCCCCGGCTGGCCAAGCGGGGGATCAACCAAGGAAGCGTTTCAGTGATTATTCAAAGTGCGCCACCCAAGCTGTCTTACGCGGAGCTGGCCAAGATCGTCGAGCAGAAAAGGGCGGTGGAGCAGGTCAACCTGCTTGAAGCCAAATTGAACCCGAGTTTTCTCGCCCGGCTGGAAGCCGCGACAGAAAGCGCCGATGCGGCGCAGGACGTTCAGCCGGTTTTCCCTATCGAAGTCTGATCGACGTTGCCCCCTCCAAAGCCCGGCCAGCCGCCGGGCTTTTTGCTTTTGGCAGCTAACCCAGGCGGGCGCCTGCTCCAGGGGCAGGCGCTCGCGGCTGGTTATTCAAGGCCCGGCCGATTCATGGCGAATCAGTCAGGAGACGTGCGGGATCTCGTCGATAAACGCGATCCGCTCACCGTTGTGGAAGACTTCAACCGCGGTGTAGAGCGGCGATCCGGGCGGCAGCACCCGGGTGAACCGTACTTGCGTGCAGGTGATCTGCTGAATCCATTGCCCGGGCCTTTGGAACAGGTGCAGCTCCAGCTGGAGTATGGCCGGGTTGATACCTTGCGGGACTCGCACCGTCAGGTAGGCCTTGACGCCCGGGTTGGCGACTTCAATATCGCCTACCACATGCAGTTCGTTCGGTCTGGGGGGCATCGTGTCGAGCCAGGCATGCCAGTTTTTGCAGTTCGTGGTCATTTTTCCGTTCCTTGAGAAATGAAGCTCGAAGCTTGAAATACTGCGGTTTCGCATGGCGCTTCGTGTGCCATCGAATCGAATGCCTGGCGCCGAGGGGCTCTCTCTCCTTATTTCGAGAGGGGCGCAGGGAGACCGAGCGAATGCGGCCGGAAGTTCCTTCATTTATAGGTGTAGATGAGGCGCGGGGCAGGCCGCCGCGGCCTGGACGAACGGTATACGCCGAGCCGTTGGAGTGGCCTTGATTCAAGGCTCCTGCCGATGCCGGACAAACGGGCTGTAGCTTGGGGCGTCGGGTTTCAAGCTCAGCCCGTCGGTAAAGTCCTGGGCCTGGTTGAACGGAATCGCCGGCCATTGCTCCCAGCGGACGAGCCGTGCCCGGTAATTGAGGGTTCGCTGTTCGAGGCGGGTGCGCTGTCGCTCTTCGGCTTCGGCAGATAGCCCGCCACGAACGCCATGGATGAGATAAGGCTCGAGTACCTCGAAGCCGATGTAATGCAGCGAATGCAGGATCGGCCATAGCAACAGTCGCATATCGCCGTCGCGGCCGTCGGGCGCACAGGCTTGCTCCGAGGCACCGGCGGTGGAGACCACCAGCGCTTTTTTGCCGCGCATGACCCCTTGTTCATGTCGGCGTCGGCTCTCGTACAACCCGCCATAGACGAATACCCGATCCATCCAGCCCTTGAGGATGGCCGGCGCGCCGAACCACCAGAAGGGAAACTGCACGATCAGTGCATCGGCCTGTAACAGCAGTTCGATATGGCGATCGATTTCGGGAGCCAGGGTTTGTTGATTCCAGTGATGACGCTGTTCGCGCATCGCGTCGAATTTCTCGCGGTCTTGCCGGCTGGAGTAGTGCCAGTCGCCCTCTCGCGGGTCGAACCCCTCTGCATAAAGATCGACGACAGTGACTGCATGTCCTTGTTCTCGCCAAGTGTCCCGGGCTTGCTGCGCCAGGTGGCTATTGAAGGATTTCTGCTCGGGATGGGCCACGACTATTAGCACCTGCATGGGGGATCTCCTTAAACTGGCCCTCGATCCTGTACCCGCCTTTTTTTTCTGACAATTACGCACCTTGAGGTAACCACCATGGCGTTTCCGGGGGATGTCTACGTCAGCAATTGTTCTGCGCGCGATGCGCTGGAGTTGATCTCCGGCAAATGGGTGATGCTGATCTTGCCGGCGATTGCCGAGCGACCGATGCGCAACGGCGAGCTGCTTCGGCGTATCCAGGGTATTTCGCAGAAGGTGCTGACCCAGACCCTGCGACGTCTGGAGCGCCATGGCTTGATCGAGCGACAGGACTTCGCCGAGAAGCCTGCGCATGTCGAGTATCGGCTGACGGCGGTGGCCTGCTCACTGGTCGAGACCCTCGCCACGCTGGATCGTTGGGCCGAGCATCATTTTCCGCAACTGGATGCTGCTCGCGAACGTTACGACGCCAGGCACATGAGCCCGTCCTCAGCCAGCTGCGGACCGTGCGTACAGGATGAATGAACCCAGCCGGTGCCCGCAACGAGGTGACAATCAACAGGAATATCAACCCGAGGCCTTACACGAGAAACAGCTGAGTGACTCCTGTAGTTCACGGCGTGGGTCCCGGAAGAGTCGGTACAGAGCGGGGAACCAAGTGGCGGGAGACTGTCTACAGTTTGGGTGTCATGGCATATGGCACTACGGCTGGAACCTTGCAGAGGACTGCACAGATGACGACTCGTTCGGTAGTAGCTCTTGTCACAAGCGTCGCGTTTTTATTCGGCTCCGCTGCCTTGTATGCCGACCCGGGCAATGGCAAGGGCAATCCCCATGGCAATCAGGGCGGGCAGGGCAATAAGGGCAAACAGTCCCAGGACTATCGCCAGGGCGGGCGCTACGACGGGCCGCAGATCGATGTCGGTGGCGTGCGGGTCATCATCGGCGATAGCCGTGACTACTGGTCCCCGGGGCCGGCCTTGCCACCTGGCATTCAGAAGAACCTGGCGCGGGGTAAACCCTTGCCGCCGGGGATCGCCAAAAAACTCGATGGCCGAATGCTTGGCAGGCTACCGCACTACGACGGCTACGAATGGCAACAGGCGGGCACCGATTTGATCCTGGTGGCTCTGGCGACAGGGCTGATCTACGAAGTCTTGCACGACGCCCTGGACTGACCCTCGTCTCGAAAGAAAAGCCCGGTACGCAACCGGGCTTTGCCGCGCATGACCAACCTCTCCGCGTTTTCACTGCCATGGCCTGAAATACGGGTTCCGTTGTTGTCGGCCGCTGCCTTGGCAATGGCCAAGGGCCTGTCCCTCCTGTGTCGCCAAGGCGCCTGATCCGATTGTTCACCGGTGCGTTTCGGACGTCTCTTAAGGACGCTGCTTTTGCGCCGTTCTATGGTTGCGCAAGTCGCCTTGTCCGTTGTCTTCGAGGACGTCGGTAGCCATTTTCGTGAGAAAGGCATGGGGCGACAGGAGCGGGGCGGCGGCCTGGTCGCGGCTCCGGGTCGAACCGATCTGCATTCACTGAAAGGAATAAACAATGCCTGCTCAAAGCGTTGGCAAGTTCTTCGATTTTCGCGCCAGGGTCGTCGCTTCCTCGTGGAACGTCGCTCCTGAAATCGGCCTGGGCATGGGCGTCGTGCCCGAACCCTCACACCGGCGTTCCAGTGGCATGGAGCAGGTGATCGAGCTGGGGACACTGAAGATCGAGGAACTACAGGCCGGCGGCAGCGGCCCACGGCCGTTCAACATCGAGTTGGACGAAGCGCGACTCAAGGAGGCGAAAAAGGTCCGGCTGCATTTTGATGGCATTACCAGCGATGGGGTAACGCTGATGAACGATTACGAAGGCAGTGGCGCGGCGCGAAATGTCGGGGTTCAGCTGCTCGATAGCCAGGGCAAGGTCTTGCATCTGGGGGGCGAGGGGCAGATCGAGTTTCCGGCGGTGGAAGGTCTGCAATTGACCTTCGCGGCCAGGCTGGTGTGTACCAGCGGGCCGGTGGAGGCCGGCGAGTTTTCCTCGTTTTCCGAGTGCGCGATCAGTTATGCCTGATGGCTGGCGCGGGATTCATGCTGCGGGTGCGCGGCGAATTTTTCCTGACGTCAACAAGGTGACGATTCGGCCATGACCAGAAAAAATATGTGGTTATTTAATGGCTTACAAAATATTTAGGGTAAAAATAACCTCAAAATATATTGTTACAAGTTCTCATAAGCGTTAACATAGCCCTGCGTTCACCTACCACGGTTTATGCATTTTTAGCCCCAAGTGTCCATCAGCTGCTTGGGCTTTTTTTTGCCTGGAATTTGCCTTTGCGCTCCAGCGCGGTCTTTCCCGTTTCGCCAGCAAGGCAAAAAAAAGCCCGCGGGGAGCGGGCCAATAGTTGAATGAGCAGGGTTCAATCTACACACCCGGCGCGCAGCTCACAGTGAAAGAAATTTCATCCTTCCAAGACGGCCCGCTATTTCCCCAAACGCGCCGGTCGGCTTGGGTTCAATAACCGCCGCCCATGCTCCCCGTACCGCCTGAACTGCTGCCCGGCGCCCTGGCTTTTTGCTGGGCGTGGCTCCACTCGGCGCAGGTGATGAAACTGGTGTGATCGACTTTACCGTTGCCGTCGAAGCTGACATTGAACGACTGCTTGCGACCGGCCTGGGTGAGCGCATAGTCGAAGCAGGTCCCCAACTCCACGGTACGCGGTGTAACGGCCAGGGGTTCGCCGCCGATCTGCCGTACTTGCTCCTGGGTCATCCCGGTCTCGACGTTCGCCACCAGCGGCTGGTTGCGGTAGACATGGGAATCGCTGGTGCACGCGGCAAGGGCAGGCAACAGGGCGATCATGACGACACAGGCTTTATTCATGGCAGGGCTCCCGAGGGCGGCGTCGCGAATGGAGGGGCGAAGGCCTCGTTTGAATTAAAGGCGAGTTCCGAGCGTGGCGAGCGGTATTGGCGAAAGGGGGGAGGGAGCGCGACGGATAAACTAAGGAGTGGCGGATAAACAAAAAGCCCGCGCGGGCGGGCTTTTTGCAGAGGGGGAGCTGATCCGTCAGCTGGGGCCAGTGTGCGCTTGCGCCATGGCCCAGGCAATGACAGGGCGACGAAACGCAGGCCTTGCCCCGGGCTGATAACGCCGCTCCCGATTCGGCATGCCAATACCTTTCAAAATGCCATAAGCACTGCATTGGAACGGGCTTTTGGCTAGTTACCGAGGGTGAACTTGAGGTCGCTGAAGCTCCAGCTGGATTTGTAGGGTCGGTAACAGCCGGGCTGGTTGGCAGGCGTCGAATCGCAAGAGACGGCGCTGATGTCGGTTTTCCGTTCCCGTTGCTGGCTGTCGCTGTAGCTGGCGCACCCTGACAGGCAGAGTACTAGCAGGGCGACCATTCCTTTGCGGCTGATCATGGGACGATCCTCGAGTGAAAGGTTCAAGCATAGTCGCATCTCGCTGGTGAACCGTCTTCTGAGTCGCCCGGCGATGGATGGAACTCCCGACCACGCCGACCGGGTGTAAGGTGTTGGCGACACCCTCGGACGATCTCTACCGGAAGGGAGGCGATTATGAGTGTTCCAATGCTGAACAAGATGCACATGAACGGCTATGACGTGCTCAGCGTCAACAGCGGCCCCTGGCGGGTCTGCACCAAGGGCGACCGGCTCGCTTCGTTCGCTACTCGGGAAGAAGCCCTGGCCTACGCGGCCACCTTGCCAGCCTGCAAGACCGCGGCGCGCGCGGCTAATAGCCGATAACGCCAGCTGCGACCTGGCCCGACAGCCCGGCCCTGTGCCGTGGCTGCCGGGCTTTCTTTTGCCCGGCCGCACGCCGGCGGTCTGTTACCATCGCGTTTTTTTGCGGCGCCTCCCGGGTTCAGGGCCACGGCGCCGTGTCAGTTGAAAGGAGAAAGGCTGTGATTGTTACGACCACCCACGCGATCCAGGGGCGCGAGATTGCCGAGTACCTGGATATCGTGAGCGCCGAGTCCGTGCAGGGGATCAACGTGGTGCGCGATGTCTTTGCCGGGCTGCGCGACTTTTTCGGCGGGCGTTCCCAGACCCTGGAGCGGGCCTTGAAGGAAGCCCGGGTGCAGGCGACCGACGAACTCAGGGAGCGCGCCAGCGAGCTGCGCGCGGACGCGGTGGTCGGCCTGGACTACGAGATCAGCATGCCGGGCGGTCGTGGCGGCATGTTGGTGGTGTTTGTCACCGGCACGGCGGTGCGGCTCAAGTGACGCCGGCCGGTTAGCCAGGATGAAAGGCCCCGCCACTGCGCGGGGCTTTTTTATGTCGGCTTCTGCTTCGCTGCCTGTTCGGCTCGCAAGCCCGGGTAGCGCAGCAGGTTGATGACGGTGGTCAAGGCCACCGAGTGGTTTCTTCGGTTGGGGTAGTACAGAAAGAAGCCGGGAAACGGTGGGCACCAATCGTCCAGGACCCGTTCCAGCCTCCCGCTGGCGAGATGCCCGGCGACGTCCTGCTCGAAGGCAAAGGCGATGCCGACATGGGCCAGGGCGGCTTGCCGCATCAGGTAGGCATCATCCAGTACTAGCGGTCCTTCCACCGAGACCGAAAGGACGTTCTCGCCCTTCTGGAATTTCCATTTGTAGCGTTCGCCCGAAGACGCCTTGCGCCAACCGATGCAACGATGTTCGACCAGGTCCTCCGGGTGGTGCGGCCGGCCGTGGCGTTGGAAGTACTCCGGGGTGGCGACGATGGCCAGGCGCAGGTCCGGACTGATTCGCACGGCACGCATGTCGTTCTGAATGTCTTCGCCGAGGCGGATTCCCGCGTCGAAGCCGTGCTCGACGATATTGACGAACCCTTCGTCCGCGACGATTTCCAGGGTGATGCCCGGGTAGTCGCGGGCCAGTTCCTCCAGGCGAGGGGCAATGGCCTGCTGGATTGCGGTGCGCGGAGCGTTGATCCGCACCACGCCACGGGGGGTGTCGCGAAAGGTATTGAGGCTTTCCAGCGCGGTGGCGATATCGGTAAAGGCCGGGGTGAGCCCGGCCAGCAGATGCTTGCCGGCCTCGGTCGGCGATACGTTGCGCGTGGTGCGGTTGAGCAGGCGAATGCCGACTTGAGCTTCCAGCTCCCGCAAGGTGTGGCTGAGCGTGGGTGGGGTCACGCCGAGCAAGGCGGCCGCGCGCCTGAAGCTACGTTCCTGGGCTATCGCGACGAAGGCGGCCAGTCCTGTCAGGTCGGTCTTTTTCATGGGATTGTGAAAATATTTTTACCAATGAGATAGATTTTTTCCGGATAGTGCGTTACTGGGCAACAAAATAGCATGGGCGGGAAATCAACCTCCAGGTAGCCCAGCCATGACCGCTAGCACAGCCTCTGCTCACGACACTTCACACAAACGCCTTGAAGGGAAAGTGGCCCTGGTGACCGGCGGCGGCACCGGCATCGGCCGCGCCGCGGTATTGGCTTATGCACGAGAGGGCGCGACGGTGGTACTGGCCGGGCGGCGCGCCGCCGAGATCGAAGCCACGGCCCGCGAAGTGGCTGCGGCGGGCGGCGAAGCCCTGGCGGTCGCCGCAGACGTTTCCCGGGAGGAGCAGGTCCGGCGCTTGATCGCCACGGTCCAGGACCGTTATGGCCGGCTGGATATCGCCTTCAACAATGCCGGCGTGCTCGGCAACTTCGCGCCGATTACCGAGCAGACCAGCGCCGACTTCGACGCGGTGATCGCCACCAACCTCAAAGGCGTGTGGCTCTCGATCAAGTACGAAATCGAAGCGTTCCTGGCCCAGGATTTCGCCGGGGTCATTGTCAACACCTCGTCCTGGCTCGCCAGTGGCGCGTTGCCCGGATCGTCCAGCTACTCCGCCAGCAAGGGCGCGCTGGATGCGCTTATTCGCGCCGTGGCCCTGGAGTACGGAGGGCAGGGCGTGCGTATCAACAACATCAACCCCGGCATCATTGAAACGCCGATGGCGCACAGCAGCGTGACGGATATTTCCGCCTTCGCCCCGTTCGTCCAGCACACCCCCGTCAAGCGGCTCGGCCAGCCTGAGGACGTGGCGGATGTCGCCGTCTGGCTGTCGACGGACGACGCGCGTTTCGTCACCGGCCAGAGCCTGCTCGTGGATGGCGGCTACACCATCGCCGGCCTGCGTTTGCAGGAGGCGCTGCGATGAATTATCTGCGCCTGGGCAACAGTGGTTTGCAGGTGTCGCCGCTCTGCCTGGGCTGCATGACCTATGGCAATCCGGCCTGGCGGCCCTGGGTGCTGCGCGAGGACGAGGCCCGGCCCTTCATCCGGCAAGCGCTGGAGGCGGGCATCAACTTTTTCGACACGGCCGATATCTACTCCGCGGGCCAAAGCGAGCGGATCCTGGGGCGCGCGCTCAAGGACTTCGCGCGCCGTGACGACCTGGTGATCGCCACCAAGGCCTATTTCCCCATGGACGACCAACCCAACAACCGCGGCTTGTCGCGCAAACACATCCTGCAGAGTGTCGAGGCGTCGCTGCGGCGACTGGGCACGGACTACCTCGATCTGTTCGTCATTCATCGTTTCGACGAGCACACCCCGATCGAGGAAACGGCCGAGGCCCTCGACGCGGTGGTGCGGGCAGGCAAGGTTCGCTATCTGGGCGCCTCTTCGATGCACGCCTGGCGGTTTATGAAAATGCTCGCGTTCCAGCGCCATCATCGGCTGGCGCCTTTCATCGCCATGCAGAGCCAGTACAACCTGATGACCCGGGAAGATGAGGACGAGCTGATACCGCTTTGCCGGGAAGAAGGCATCGGCCTGACGCCCTGGTCGCCCTTGGGGCGCGGCCTGCTGGCCGGGGCGCGGAAGGCCGGCACGCTGCGGGCCGGGACGGATGAGCAAACGCCGCAATGGTATGGCGGCCGCGACGAGGTGGAACGCACCCTGGCGGCGGTCGAGGGCGTTGCCGGGGCGCGGGGCGTTCCGTCGGCCCAGGTCGCCCTGGCCTGGTTGGGCACGAGGGTGGGCGTCACGGCACCGATCGTGGGCCTGTCCAAGCCGCACCATCTTCAGGATGCGCTCAGCGCCATTTCACTCAGGCTTTCCGAGGCCGAGATCGCTCTGCTCGAGGCACCGATAAACCAGCGTGCGCGCCCTGCGCGCTGGTAGGGCGCCGGGGTGAACGCGGCCTATTCACAGGAGGTATCCGATGTCAGGCAGAACAGGCTTTCGCGAAATGCTGGCAATGTTGCTGGCGCTCATGACGCTGGCGGCCGCGGCCTTCGTGCCCACGGCAGGCGCCGACTCAGGCTGTACGCCCGGCACGCTGACCTTGCCATCGGGGGCCCTGTACCCCAACGGTATCGCCCGGGCCGCCGATGGCACGCTGTATGTCGGCCTGGTCACCAGCGGCCAGATCCTGCGCAAGCCACCGCACGAGGCGTGGCAAACCTTGTTCAAGGGTTCCGATACGGTTTTCGCTTCGACGACGTTGAGGCTGGACGAACGCCGCGGCCTGCTGTGGGGCAACTCGCCGGATTTCCTGCCGACGGGTAAAAGCCGTGCGCATCGGATATTTGCCCTGGATATCGCAACGGCAACGGTCACGCGAAACCTGGTGTTACCGGCCGGCACCATGGGCAACGATATCGTGCTGGCGCCGGACGGCACGGTGTATCTGACCGAGACCAAAGTCGGCAGCATCCTGCGGCTGGGGCCGGACGACCGCGATTTCCAGTGGGTGCTGCGCGATGCGCGCCTGGCCGGGCCTGGGGGGCTCGGCGCTTCGGGCATTGTCCGCGAAGAGGACGGCACCCTGATGGTGGCCAATTTTGGAACGGGGAAAATCTACATCCTTGGCAATGCGCAGCAGGTGCCGCGCCTGCGTGAGATGGAGTTGCCCCGCACGCTGGAAAACCCGGATGGCATGGGACTGGCGCCCGACGGCTCGTTGATCGTGTTGGAGAACGCTATCCAGAGCGGCCAGGGCAAGGTCTTGCGCATCGCCGAGCCGCTGGCCCCTGGGCGGCGCGTCATCGAGGTGATCCGCGAAGGCCTGGAGTCCCCCGTCAACCTGACCATCACCGCACAGGGCTGTGCGTTCGTCAGCGAAGCGCGCATCCGCCACCGTTTGCTGGCGGGGCACGAAGCCGAGGTGCCCGAGCGGTTCCAGATCCATGAAATTCCTCTGGGGATACGCTGACTGGTTTTTGCCGCGCCCATAAAAAAGACCCACCGGGGGAGCGGTGGGCCAGTCGGGAGTCTTCAATAAGCGCGACCACTGTAGCGAGGGCGAGGCGGCCGCACAGTGAAAGAAATTTCATCTTCGCGGCGCGGTTTGCCCAGGCCGATTGCCCGCGGTTTCAGGCGCGGCGGCTGGCGGCGTTGAGCCGGCGGCATTCGTGCAGGGCATCTGCCTCGAGGTCGTAGCCGTCGCCGATGAAACCGTCGGTGCGGGTGTCGGCGATGCGGTACCAATAGGCGGCGATCGGCGCGCCGTGGGCCGCTTCGCCGGCGCGCCGGCCTTGAATGATGATCTTGTTGCAGCGCTTTACGACAAAAATGTCTTCCATGGCGCTTCCCTAGTTGATAGCTGCTCAGAGCAACTATAGAAGCAACTTTGAAATTCGCGCAAAAGCCGGTTCATGGGCGCTCCTCGTGCAGCGCCCAGCCGGACGGGGTCCATTGCAGGCGATGGGTGGGCGCCATGGCCGCGAGGAAGTCGCGGTCGTGGGAGACCACCAGCATCGCGCCGGGGAAATCGCGCAAGGCGCTTTCGAAGGCTTCGATCGACTCCAGGTCCAAGTGGTTGGTCGGCTCGTCCAGCAGCAACAGCCTGGCCGGCGTGTCGCGCCACAAGGCGATCGCCAGCGCGGCCTTGAGGCGTTCGCCGCCGCTGAGCTGGCCACAGGGCCGGGTGACTTGCCGGGCGTCGAGTTGCAGCCAGGCCAGGCGGCTGCGCAGTAGGCCTTCCTGCAACGGCCTGTCGCGCGCCTCCAGGTGGTCGAGGACCGAGCGTTGCGGGTCGAGCAGCGACAGGCGCTGGTCCAGGCAGGCGCTGGGCACCCGCACGTGGCAGCGGCCGCTCAGCGGCTGGATCTCGCCGGCGAGCATCCTCAGCAAGGTGGATTTTCCGCAGCCGTTGGGCCCGCTGACTGCAATACGCATTGGCCCGCTGACGCTCAGGTCCAGGTAGCTTGTGGCCGCTTCGGGCGCCAGCCAGGGCAGCTGCGCGTGGCTCAGGCAGAACAGCTGCTGGCCCTGGGGCACGGCGGTGCCGGGCAGCGTCACCAGGGTCGGCGCGTCCGGCACCACCCGCGCGTAGGCGTCGCGCACCTGTTGATCCAGCCGGTCCTTGTGGCCCTGCTGGCGATGGCGCACCTGGCCCATGATATTGCGCGCTGCGCCTTTGATCTTCGCTCGCTCGAAGCCCGAGACATTGGCGGTTTCGGCATAACGCCGGGCGCCGGCGGCGTGGCGCTGAATGGTGTCGTGTTCGCGTTGCAGGCGTTTCTGTTCGCGGCCGCGCTCGGTGCGGGCATGCTCGAGGGCGGCCCGGGCCGCGCCGTGTTCGGCGGCGCGCTGGGCACGGAACGCCGCGTAGTCGCCGCCGTAACTTCGCGCGCCCTGCGGGGTGAGTTCGACGATGCGTTGCATCTGCATCAGCAACTGGCGGTCGTGGCTGATCAGGATCAGGCCGCCGCGCCACTGCTGTAGCTGGGTTTGCAGCCACTGGCGGCCGGGCGCGTCGAGGTGGTTGCTGGGTTCGTCGAGTATCAGCAACTGGGCATCGCTGAGCAGGGCGCCGATCAGCGCGATACGCGCCCGCTGCCCGCCGCTGAGGCTGGCGGCCGGGGTGTCGGCGTCGACGGCGTCGAGCCCGGCTTCGTCGAGCAGGCGGCGCAGGCGTTCGCCCAGGTCCCAGCGCTCGTCGACCTGTGCCAGGTCGGCCAGCGAAGCCTGGCCCGCGGCGAGTCGCCCAAGGGCCGCCAGGGCCTCGGCCACGCCGGCGACCTCGGCAACGCTCTGGCCGTGCTCGGCCAGCTGTTCCTGGGCCACATAGGCCGTGGGGACGAAGCGCGTGACGCTGCCCGAGGAGGGGAAAAGCTCGCCGGCGATCAGCCGGGCGAGCACGCTCTTGCCGGCGCCATTGCGCCCGACGATGCCAGTGGGCTGGGCGTCGAAGGTCAGGTCGAGCGAGTCGAACAGGGTTTCGCCGTGGGCGAACTGGAATGTCAGCTGGTTCAGGGAAACCAGCGCAGGCAGCCGGGTGACGTGAGTCATCAGCACCTCCGGAAAATGTCGGAAAAGGCCAACAAGCGCTGCAAGGCGGCTTGTCGCGAATACATTTCTGGAAGGCTTAGTGGTTCACGTCGGCAATCGTCCGATGACGGGGAAGGGCGGCTAGCCTAACGCGCGGGTGTGCGGGCCGGCAAGCGGCGGTGTGGCAGGGAGTGCCGCTGGGTGGCTATCGCGAGCAAGCTCGCTCCTGCATGGGAACGCGTCTAGCGGTTGAAGCACGGTCAGGCGAGCACCGCCACCGCCTTGATCTGCGCCCACAGCTGTTGCCCGGGGTGCAGTTGCAGCTGGTCGCGGGAGTAGCGGGTGATCCGCGCCAGCAACGGGCTGCCGGCGACGTCCAGGCGCACCAGGACATGGGCGGTATTGTCGGCGGGAATTTCGCCGCTGACCGTCACCGGCAGGCGATTGAGGATGCTGCTGTGCTCGCCGGCCTGCAGGCTGAGGCTGACGTCCCGCGCCTGGACCTTGAAGCGCAGGTGCTTGCCGACGGCCAGGGCTTCGTGGGCGACCCGTACCCGCAGCTGGCTGCCGGGCAGTTGCAGGGCCAGCAGTTGGTAGCCGGCGTCGTAGTGCGCGACCTGGCCCTCGATCACCACGCCGGCATCGTCGCCCAGCGCCAGGGGCAGGTCGAGGCGCGCCAGGGTCTCGCCGATCGGCCCGCTGGCCAGGGCCCGGCCGTTTTCCAGCAGCACGATATGGTCGGCCAGGCGCGCCACTTCGTCCTGGGAATGGCTGACGTACAGCACCGGGATATCCAGCTCGTCGTGCAGGCGTTCGAGGTAGGGCAGGATCTCGCCCTTGCGTTTGTTGTCGAGGGCCGCCAGGGGTTCGTCCATCAGCAGCAGCCGCGGGCTGGTCAGCAGCGCACGGGCAATGCCGATGCGTTGGCGCTCGCCGCCGGACAGGTTGTGCGGCTGGCGCTGCAACAGGTGGCCGATGCCCAGCAGTTCGGTGGCCTGGGCCATGTCGACCCGGCGTTGCGCGCGCGGGATGCGTTTGAGGCCGAACTCCAGGTTGGCCTGCACCGACAGGTGGGTGAACAGGCTGGCTTCCTGGAATACATACCCCAGGGAGCGCTTGTGCGGCGCCAGAAACAGCCGGCGCTGGCTGTCCTGCCAGACTTCGTCGTTGATTCGCACCAGGCCTTGCTCGGCCTGTTCCAGGCCGGTGATGCAGCGCAGGCAGGTGGTCTTGCCGGAACCGGAATGCCCGTACAGCGCGGTGATGCCGCGCCCCGGCAGTTGCAGGTCGAGGTCGAGGTCGAAGGTTTTATAGCGGCGCTTGAGGCGCACATGGATCGCAGGGCTCATGGCTCAACTCCAGCCGGCGCGGGTCTTGCGGCTGGAGTACAGGGCCAGCAGCACCAGGAACGAGAACACCAGCATGGCGGCGGCCAGCCAATGGGCCTGGGCGTATTCCAGGGCCTCGACGTGATCGTAGATCTGCACCGAGACCACCCGGGTCTTCTCGGGAATATTGCCGCCGATCATCAGCACCACGCCGAATTCGCCGACGGTATGGGCAAAACCGAGGATCGCCGCGGTGATGAAGCCCGGTCGGGCCAGGGGCAGGATCACCGTGAAAAAGGTGTCCCAGGGATTGGCGCGCAAGGTCGCCGCGACTTCCAGCGGGCGCGTGCCGATGGCGGAGAAGGCATTCTGCAGCGGCTGCACGACGAAGGGCATGGAGTAGATCACCGAGCCGATCACCAGGCCGCTGAAACTGAAGGTCAGGGTCCCCAGGCCGAGGGCCTGGGTGAGCTGGCCAATGTAACCGTTGGGGCCGAGGGCGAGCAGCAGGTAGAAACCGATCACCGTCGGCGGCAGGACCAGGGGCAGGGCGACGACGGCGCCGATCGGCCCCCGCAGCCACGAGCGAGTGCGCGACAGCCATAACGCAATCGGCGTACCGACGATCAACAGGATCAGGGTCGTCAGCGACGCCAGTTGCAGCGTCAGCCAGATGGCGGAAAAGTCGGCACTCGATAGCGGCATTTAGAGTTGGTAACCGTAGGACTTGATGATGGCCGCGGCTTTCGGTCCCTTGAGGTAGTCAACCAGCGCCTTGGCCGCCGGGTTGTCCTTGCCCTTGTTGAGGATCACCGCGTCTTGCTTGATCGGGTCGTGCATGTCGGCCGGTACGATCCAGGCCGAGCCGCTGCTGACTTTGCCGTCTTTATAGATCTGCGACAAGGCGACAAAGCCCAGTTCGGCGTTGCCGGTGGACACGAATTGGTAGGCCTGGGTGATGTTCTGGCCTTCGACGATCTTGGCCTTGACCTGCTCGGTCAGGCCCAGCTTGGCCAGGACCTGGGTGGCGGCCAGGCCGTAAGGCGCGGCTTTCGGGTTGGCGATGGACAGGTGCTGGTACTGGTTGTCCTTGAGCACTTGGCCCTTGCCGTCGACGTAGCCGTCCTTGGCCGACCACAGCGCCAGGGTGCCGATGGCGTAGGTGAAGCGCGAGCCCTTGACGGTGTCGCCTTCGCTGTCGAGTTTTTCCGGGGTGCTGTCGTCGGCGGCGAGGAACACCTCGAACGGCGCGCCGTTCTTGATCTGGGTGTAGAACTGCCCGGTGGCGCCATAGGCGGCCACCAGCTTGTGCCCGGTGTCTTTCTCGAAGTCGGCGGCGATGGCCTGGATCGGCGCGGTGAAGTTGGCGGCGACCGCCACCTGGACCTCGGCGGCCTGGGCCGAGCCCAGGGCGAATACGGCAAGCAGGGCGGCGAGGCAAGTCGGGGCAAAACCTGAGGCACGTTTGATCATGGAACGGCTCCGTCGAGGGCAAATGCGTGGGCAATTTTATTAGGAATGGGTGCTGCGCCAGCGCGGGATAACGCTGTATAGAGAAATATATAGCGAATCGGCGACGAACGGAACTTTATTGCTCGGCGAAGCCCGTGAGCCGCGCGCAGGACGCGGCCCGCGGGGCCTTCAGCGCCTGTTCAAGCGGGCCAGGGCCTGCTCGGCCAGTTGCCGGGTCAGCTCGAAGGCTGGCAGTTCGACGCCCAGGCGCAGGGCCTGGCCGGCCCAGAGGTTGGCGAAGTCGGCTTCGTCCTTGGCCCGTAGCGGCATCAGTGCGCCGCCCGCCAGGGGGAAGGCCGGCGCCAGTGGGCTGATCGGGCCTATTTCGCGCATCACCCGGTTGACGATGCCCCGCGCCGGGCGGCCGGTGAACAGGTTGGTCAACGCGGTCTGGCTGTCCTTGGCGCTGCGCAGGGCCTTGTGGTGGGCCGCCGTGACCTTGGCCTCCGGAGTGAACAGGTAGGCGGTGCCCAGTTGCACCGCCGAAGCGCCGAGGGCAAAGGCCGCGACGATGCCGCGGGCGTCGCCGATGCCGCCGGCGGCGATCACCGGCACCTTCACCGCATCGGCGATCTGCGGCACCAGGGCCATGGTGCCGACCTGGGTGTTGAGGTCGTCGCTGAGGAAGATCGGCCGATGGCCGCCGGCCTCGTTGCCCATGGCGATGATCGCGTCGCAACCGCCTTGCTCCAGCCAGAGGGCTTCATCGACCGTACTGGCCGACGACAGGATCTTCGCCCCGGTAGCCTTGACCCGTGCCAGCAGCGCAGGCTCCGGCAGGCCGAAGTGGAAGCTGACGATTTCCGGGCGCAGCTCTTCCACCAGTTCGCAGCTGACCAGGTCGAAAGGAGCCCGGCTGCTGACGGGCGTGGGGGCCTCGAAGTCGGCGCCCAGCTCGCGGTAGTAGGGTTCAAGGGCGGCTTTCCAGCGCGCGGCGCGCTCGGTGTCGGGGGCTGGCATCTGGTGGCAGAAGAAGTTCAGGTTCAGCGGCGCGGCAGTGGCCTGGCGGATGGTCTGGACTTCCTGGCGAATCTGTTCGGGCGTGAGCATCGCGCAGGGCAGGGAACCCAGGCCGCCGGCCCTGGCGACGGCAATCACCATGGCCGAGGTGGTTACCCCGGCCAGGGGGCCTTGAATGATCGGCAGTTGAATGCCCAGCAAATCGAGAATGCGGGTGTCAGGCCATTGGCTCATGAGCGAAGTTCTCCGGCGGCGCGGCGGGTGGATGACGACAGCGCAAGGGTTGTATCAGGAGTGGGCCGGGAAAGGCCAGTCGACTTTTTGCGGGCAAGGCTCGGCGCCCGGTATGGTCGCGGCTCGCGAAAACACCGTGTGGCGTTGTGCCGAAGGGCGAAGAAGGTGTTGCCTTGTGACGCACTGCTCACGTTCACTGGGCGGCGACTGGACTTATCTGGAGGCAGCGATGTTCAACGGCATTTTGATCGAGAACGACGAACAGGGTTATCGAGCCAGCCTCAAGGCGCTCGACGAGGCGCAGTTGCCCGCCGGCAACGTCACCGTGCGGGTGGCCTACAGCACCCTGAACTTCAAGGACGGCCTGGCCATTACCGGCAGCAGCCCGGTGGTGCGCAGGTTTCCCATGGTGCCGGGGATCGACCTGGCGGGCAGCGTGGAGAGCAGCAGCCACCCGGACTACCAGGTCGGCGATCAGGTGTTGCTCAACGGCTGGGGCGTGGGCGAAGGGCATTGGGGCGGGCTGGCGCAGAAGGCCCGGCTCGACGGCGATTGGCTGATTCCCTTGCCCCAGGCGTTCAGCGCGGCCCAGGCCATGGCCATCGGCACCGCCGGCTATACGGCGATGCTCAGCATCCTGGCGCTGGAGCGCAACGGCCTGACGCCGGACCAGGGTGAAGTGCTGGTCACCGGCGCCAATGGCGGGGTCGGCGGTTTTGCCATCGCCTTGCTGGCCAGGCTCGGTTATCAGGTGGTGGCCTCCACCGGACGCACGGCGGAGCAGGACTACCTCAAGCGCCTGGGCGCCAGCGAGATCCTCGACCGCGCCAGCCTGTCGGTGCCGGGCAAGCCGTTGGCCAAGGAACGCTGGGCGGCGGTGATCGACTCGGTGGGCAGCCACACCCTGGCCAATGCCTGCGCCAGCACCAAGGCCAACGGCACGGTTGCTGCCTGCGGGTTGGCCCAGGGCATGGATTTCCCGGCGTCGGTGGCGCCTTTTATCCTGCGCGGGGTGACCCTGGCCGGGATTAACAGCGTGACCCAGCCCAAGGCCCGGCGCATCGAGGCCTGGCAGCGCCTGGGCCGCGACCTGGACCCGGCGCTGCTGGCGCTGATCAGCCGGGAAATCGGCCTCGGCGAGGCCATCGAAGCCGCGTCGCGCCTGTTGGCCGGCGGGTTGCGCGGGCGCGTGGTGGTGGACGTGAATCGCTGATACCGTGCGCGCCGAGCACACCGATAAACCTCATCCAGGGAGTAGCGAGCATGGAAGTAAAACGGCGAGAAGTTCAGGCGTTCAGCGTATCGGGCCTGCAGGTGCGTACCCGCAATGCCGACGAGCAACAGGCTGATGGCGCGCGCATCGGGCCGATGTGGGAGCGCTTCTTTGTCGAGGGCCTGTTCGACCGCATCGGCCACCGTCAGGCGGACTCGTTCGTCTACGGCGTGTATTCCAACTATGAGTCCGATGCCTCGGGGCATTTCGATGTCACCGCCGGCGTCGCGGTGAGCGAGGGCAACCCCGACTATCCCTTGGTACAGGTGCAGGGCGGCGAGTACCTGGCGTTTTCCGCCAAGGGGCCGATGCCCGATGTGGTGATCCGCACCTGGGGCCTGATCTGGGCCTACTTCGAGGACAACCCGCAGATCCGCCGCCGCTTCGCCACCGACTTCGAGGTCTACACCGGCGCCGAATCGGTGTCGGTGTACATCGGCATTCAGGCCTCGGACGAGCCCTCGCGTTCGAGCAACTGACGTTTGCGTTCCACGCCCCAGCGGTAGCCGGACAGGTTGCCGTCGCTGCGCACCACCCGGTGGCAGGGGATCGCCACCGCCAGGCTGTTGGCCCCGCAGGCCTGGGCCACGGCGCGAAAGGACTTCGGCGCGCCGATACGCTGGGCGATCTCGGCGTAGCTGGCGGTGCTGCCCGGCGGAATCTCCTTGAGGGCTAGCCACACCCGTTCCTGGAACGCGGTGCCTTGCAGGTCCAGGGGCAGGTCGAGGCCGATGGCCGGGGCCTCGATAAACCCCACCACCCGGGCCACCAGTTGCTCGAAACCCGGGTCGGCGCCGATCAGGTTGGCCCGCGGGAATTTGTCTTGCAGGTCCTGCACCAGGGCGTTGGGGTCGTCGCCCAAGAGAATCGCGCACACGCCGCGCTCGCTCTGCGCGACCAGGATCGCACCGAGGGAACACTGGCCCACGGCGAAGCGGATATCGGCGTTCAGGCCGCCGGCGCGGTAGTCGCTGGGTTTCATGCCCAGCAAGCGGTCGGCGGTTTCGTAGAAGCGGCTGTTGGAGTTGAAGCCGGCGTCGTACAGCGCGTCGGTCACCGAGCTGCCGTGTTCGAGCTGGCGCCGCACCCGCCGCGAACGGTGGGCGCTGGCGTAGCCTTTCGGGGTCAGCCCGGTGGCGGCCTTGAACACCCGGTGGAAATGGAAGCTGCTCATGCCGGCCTGTTCGGCCAGTTGATTCAGGCTGGGCAGGGTGTCGGCCGACTCGATCTGCCGACAGGCCGCCGCCACCAGCCGGGCATGGAGCGCGGCCACCTGGGTCTGGTCGCTGGCGCTGCGTTTGCTCGGCCGGTAACCGGCGGCCTCGGCGGCTTCGGCGCTGTCGAAAAACTCGACGTTTTCCCGCCGCGGCAGGCGCGACAGGCTGCTGGGGCGGCAGTAGACCCCGGTGGTTTTCACCGCGTAGACGAACTGGCCGTCGGCGCGCGCATCGCGCGCCAGGACCGCGAGCCAGCGAGGGTCTTCAGGGGCGGGCTTAGGGGGGACGCTGCTCATGGGCTCTACTCGTTGACGGATGCCGCTCAGATTAACCGGGTGGCGGGTGCCTGGCACTCCGGGTCTTGCGCTGGAATTCCCAGGGTTCAGCCGGCCTGGCGAAAGGTCAGGTTGATGCGTCGCGGTCCCAGCAGCGGGTGCATGCCGTCCTTGAGCGGCAGCACTCCGTGATAGCGCAGGCGGTCGACGCCGCCCCAGACCACCACGTCGCCATGCTGCAGCGGCACCCGCAGCGGGCGTTCGCTGCGTTGTTGGCCACCCAGCTGGAACACCGCCGGCAGGCCCAGCGAGACAGAGACGATCGGCGCGCCGTAGTCGCGCTCGTCCTTGTCCTGGTGCAGGGACATCCGCGCCCCGGGCACATAGTGGTTGATCAGGCAGGCGTCGGGCTCGAACCCGGCGAACCCGGCCTGAGTCGCGGCGGCCCGCGCCAGTTCGCGGAATGCCTCGGGCATCGCCGGCCACGGCTGGCCGCTCTGCGGATCGACGGCGGTGTAGCGGTAGCCGTCGCGGTCGGTGGTCCAGCCCAGTTGCCCGCAACTGCTCAGGCCGACCGACATGGTGAAACCGCCCGGCGTGACCATCTGCCGGAAAGGCGCGGCACGCAGTACGCCGCGCAGCCCCGGCAGCAGGCGTTCGACCCAGGGCAGGGCGAAGCCCCTGAGCACGCAGGCCTGCGGGCCGAGCGGCTCGGTGCGGGGCGCCTGGCGCAGCTCGGCTTCGGCGAACAGGTCGGCGGTGTGGTTACTGGGCATCGTGGAAGATCACTCCTAGCGTGTGCCGGCGGCCGCTGTGCAGGCGGCTGACGCCGTGGCGCAACGTCACCCGGTAATGTCCGCGCGCGCCGGGTACCGGACGATGATGCACGGCGAAGATCAGCGCATCACCTTGCTTCAGACCGATGACCTGCGGCCGCGATTGCATGCGCGGGCGCTGTTCGGTGATGACGAATTCGCCGCCGGTGAAGTCCCGGTCGGGCTGCGACAGCAGGATCGCGACCTGCAGGGGAAACACGTTGTCGCCATACAGGTCCTGATGCAGGCAGTTGTAGTCCTCTGGGCCGTATTGCAGCAACAGCGGCGTCGGGCGTTGCTGGCCGCAGGCGTGGCAGCGCTCGAGGAAGTCGGCGTGCCGCGGCGGGTATTCCACGGGAATGTTCATGCTCCGGTTCCAGCGATTGGCCAGTGGCACCAGGCGCGGATAAAGCTGGGCGCGCAACCCGCCGATCAGCGGCGGCAACGGGTAGGCGAAGTACTGATACTCGCCGCGGCCGAAGCCGTGGCGGGCCATGACCACCCGCGAGCGAAACAGCTCGCTGCGCGGGTACAGGCTGCTCAGTTCATGGCATTGCTCGGGGGTGAGCAGGTTGTCGATCACGGCGTTGCCGTCCTGATCGAGGCGTTGCTCGATCGACGGCCAATCGACACCGGCGAGGCGTTGTTCCAGGGAGAGGGCGGACATGCTGGCGGTTCCCGCGGCAGAGGCTGATGGCCGCCAGTCTAGGAAGAGCCCGGGCCACCCACACTCCGGGGCTTGCGGTCGAATTCGTGAAGCAAGGGTGGTGGCTTACAGCGCCTTGCTCACGCTGACATCGCTGATGACATCGTCGGTCTGGCCGTGCAGGGCTTCCAGCGCGGCCTTGGCTTCTTCCTGGGTGCCGCTTTGAAGTTGGGCGAACTCGAAACGGCGTTCGCCATTGAGTTTGTATTTGATGACGTACTTGGTCGTTTGGGCCACGGTGATACCTGTTTGTCTGCGAGCCGGAGCGGGGTTCAGCGCAGTTTCGAGCTGGACCGGCGGATGATCTTGATCGAGTGGGTCAGGTTCGGCTTGCGGGTCACGCTGATCGCCCGGTGGGTGACGGTGTCGATGGTGATGTTCCAGAAGCCAGTGCTCGGCGCGGTGATACGGGCCGGGAATTTATCGAACGCGCCGCCATGATAGGTGTGACGTCCGCCGTTCTTGAAGCTTCGGAAGTTGGCGTCGTTCATCAGGCGGATGTTGCAGGTCTGGGAACACTCGATGACAACGATGTCGTCTTCGTTGAGGTGCTCGCGCTGGTGGATAAATTTCATGGGCGCCTCCAGAAGGGCTTTTGCTACAAAATCAAAACGATGGCGCAGTTTATCAGGCCGCGGCAGGCGGCTTTGACAATTTAAAACAGTTATTTGGCGTTTATTTAAGATAAATCTGATCTATCCGGAGAAAAATTCCATTTCTGCGGTCGGACGGTCTTTATCGGAGGAAATATATGAAGTGGGGTGTGTTGATTCTGGCCCTGGCGATCGGCGGTTGTGCGACGGTTTCGGACATTAACCAGACGCTGCCCACCATGAACGTGATTTCAGGGAAGAAACCGCAGGAATACGCCAAGTGCGTCAGCGACAAGTTGGCGAACAGCCGAGGCCAGTTGCAGATCGAGCCGCACAAGGACGGCATGCGCGTTATCGTGCCGCAGAAACTGTCGGCGGGGCCGGCGGCGGTGTTCGATATCGAGGACCGTTCCGGCGGCAGCAGTATCAAGCTGCATGAAAGCATGTCCAACGTGCCGATTCGTCCGGGTGATATCGGCAAGGCGGCAGAAGAGTGCATTTCCGGCTGATCGCCTGAGCCTTTTTCAAGAGCCTGCCCAGGTGCGGATTGACGCGGCTGGGCGGGCTTTTTTGTACCCGATCGCCAGGTCGGCGGAATCCATTCGCGTTGTCGTCATAGGACGATTGGCCTACTCTTTGTAGGCTTATATTAAATAGGCCTATGCATATAACTAGAAGAATGGAGTTCGCCATGATCCCCGTGGATCGAATGCTGCTCAGCAGCCTGATGCTGTTTTTTGTTGCCGGCGCCCATGCCGCAGATGGGCAGAAAGTCTTTACCCAGGGCGGCGCGCAGCCCGGCGCGACAGCCTGCCTGGCCTGCCATGGCGCCGATGGGCTGGGCCTGGCGGCCGCCGGCTTTCCGCGGCTGGCGGGGTTGTCGGCGGGTTACGTGCGCAAGCAACTGGAGGATTTTCGCAGCGGCGCGCGCGCCAACCCGGTCATGCAGCCGCTGGCCAAGGCCCTGAGCGATGAGGAAATCCAGGCGGTCAGCCAGACCCTGGCCGCGATGCCGGCGCCGGCACCGCCACCGCTCACCCGCAGCGCCCCGGCCGAGGGCGTGGGCGCACGGCTGGCCTTGCGCGGCGCCTGGGAGCGGCAAGTGCCCGAGTGCGTGACGTGTCACGGGCCTGGCGGCGTCGGCGTAGGGGAGGCCTTTCCACCCTTGGCCGGACAGCCAGCGGCGTATCTGGCCGGGCAGTTGAACGCCTGGCGCGATGGGACGCGTCGCAACGATCCGAACGATCTGATGGGGCACATCGCCAAGGCCCTGACGCCTGAGGAAATCACCGCGGTCGCCGACTATTTCGCCAAGATCGACAGCCAGGAGGGCAAGCCATGAAGCCTGATCTTTTGTTGGGCCTGTCGCTGGTTTTGCTGGCGGGCCAAGCCCAGGCTGCCGCGGTTGCCATGCAGGACCCGTTGCCATTGCCGGTGGCGGCGAGCGCATCCCCTGTCCAGGCATTCCAGCCACCGCTGGAAAGCGAGTTGCCGGACAACGCTTACGGCAAGATGGTCCGCGACGGTTATGCGTTGTTCGTCGACACCAAGCGCCGGGCGCCGAAGTTCGTCGGCAATGGCCTCAATTGCAGCAACTGCCACCTGGACCAGGGGCGTCTGGCCAACTCCGCGCCGTTGTGGGGCGCCTATCCGATGTACCCGGCCTATCGCAAGAAGAACGACAAGGTGAATACCTACGCCGAACGCTTGCAGGGCTGCTTCCAGTTCAGCATGAACGGCGGTACGCCGCCGGCGGCCGACAGCAACGAAATTACCGCGTTGTCGGTGTATTCCTACTGGCTGGCGAGCAAGGCGCCGATCGGCGTCGAGTTGCCCGGGCGCGGTTATCCCGAGGTGGCACAGCCGGCCCAGGGCTACGACCTGGCCCGTGGCGAGCAGGTGTACCGGGCGCAATGCGCGGTCTGCCACGGCGATAACGGCCAGGGCCAGAAGGTCGGGACGGACTACGTCATGCCGCCGCTCTGGGGCAAGGACTCGTATAACTGGGGGGCAGGCATGCACCGCATCAACACGGCCGCATCTTTCATCAAGCACAACATGCCCCTGGGCCAGGCCGGCAGCCTGAGCGACCAGCAGGCCTGGGACGTGGCGGCCTTCGTCAACCGGCATGAACGACCGCAGGACCCGCGCCTGGTGGACGGTTCTATCGAGAAGACCCGGGTCAAGTTCCACGCCAACGACGGGGTCAATCTGTATGGCCAGACGGTAGATGGCGTGCTGATTGGCCAAGGCATCCGATAAACTGTCGGCCATTGTCAAAGATGCCGTCGAAACCCGGGTTTCGGCGGCATCGTTTTTTGGGGAGAAAGCATGAAACGCGAACACGTCCGGGAGAGGCATGCAGAGGGTCATATCTCTGCGACCCATGTGATTCAGAATCCGGCGAATTCCGGGGAATGGATCGTGTTCTTCAAGAAGAGCGCAGGGCGAAGCTATTTTCTGGTGGACGACAACGACGAAGTCGAGTCATTCGAGCGACTGGATGACCTGATTGGCACGCTTCGCAACCTGGGCATCAAGTTTGCCGAGATCCATATATAAGGCGGGCGTGGGCGCCCGTCATTTGCAGACCACCACCACGCTGCGGCTTTTGTAGTTGCCGACATCGGCGCCCAGAGTCTTGTCGCTCTCCTTGGGCGAGGGCGTACCGTCGGTGCCGACGATCCGATACCCGGTGCCGGCGCAGGAGGCATCGGCCTTTTCGTAACAGCTGGCCCAGGAGCTGGCTTCGCCGGAGCAATCGATGCTCAGGCCTTGTTCGCCGTTCTCCAGGTAAGTGTCGGAGACGGTGGCGCATCCGGTCAGGGCCAGTACGGCGGTCAGTGCCAGGAATTTGTGCATGGGTGTGGTCGTCGTCGAGAAGTTGAGCCCCGGGGGAAGGCTTGACGCTCTTGGGCGAGCGTCTGGGACGAGATGCTATAGCGAACCGCCATTGCGGTACAGATCGCCATGAAAAAGCCCTGCGCGGGGCAGGGCTGGCGACGTCGGGATTGTCTCAGGACTTGGGGCTGCGACGCGTCGAGGCGTGTCCTGCCGAATCCTCGAACACCGAGGCCACCTCGACCGCCATCGCTTCGCTGGCGAAGGGGCCGGCGACGTTCTCGCCCTGGGCACTGACCAGCCACCATTGGCCGTCTTTCAACTGTTTGATCTGGTAACCGTTTACGCTTTTTGTTGCCGACATCTATCTGCCTCGTTGGCGGGTTCAAGGGCGCCATGATAACGGCAAACGCGTCGTCGGGAGAGCGGATAAAAGACCGCGAATGCAGAAAATTCGAGGCTTTGCGGGCGGACGGCGGTTTACGCCACGGGTTATCTGTACGATGCTGCATGCTGTGCGTGCAGCGATGTCCAAAGCGGCGCACGGAACTATCCGCGGCAATATTTCTCTTAGATGGCAGCGGTTAGCCACTGCGGCCCATTGTAAGGCGCACGCGGCCTGATTAGACTGCGCCGAAATTCGTACGTACAGCCCTTTTAAGGACTCATATGATCAAGAAATGCTTGTTCCCAGCAGCCGGTTACGGTACTCGCTTCCTGCCAGCGACTAAAGCCATGCCCAAAGAAATGCTGCCGGTGGTGAACAAGCCACTGATCCAGTACGGCGTTGAAGAAGCACTGGATGCCGGCCTGAACGAAATCTCCATCGTCACCGGTCGCGGCAAGCGTGCCCTGGAAGACCACTTCGACATCAGCTACGAGCTGGAAAACCAGATCAAGGGCACCGACAAGGAAAAATACCTGGTCGGCATCCGCAAGCTGCTGGACGAGTGCTCGTTCTCCTACACCCGTCAAACCGAAATGAAAGGCCTGGGTCACGCGATCCTCACCGGCCGCCCGCTGATCGGCGACGAGCCGTTCGCCGTGGTCCTGGCGGACGACCTGTGCGTGAACCTGGAAGGCGACGGCGTCCTGACCCAGATGGTCAAGCTGTACAAGCAGTACCGCTGCACTATCGTCGCGATCCAGGAAGTCGACCCGCAGGAAACCAACAAGTACGGCGTGATTGCCGGCGACCTGATCGGCGATGACCTCTACCGCGTACGCAACATGGTCGAGAAGCCGAAGCCGGAAGATGCGCCGTCGAACCTGGCGATCATCGGTCGTTACATCCTGACGCCGGACATCTTCAGCCTGATCGAGCAAACCGAGCCAGGCAAGGGCGGCGAGATCCAGATCACTGACGCCCTGATGAAGCAGGCGCAGGACGGTTGTGTGATCGCCTACAAGTTCAAGGGCAAGCGTTTCGACTGCGGCGGCGCCGAAGGCTATATCGAAGCGACCAACTTCTGCTTCGAACACTTCTACAAGACCGGTAAGGCTTACTGATAAGCCCCCGCAGGTCTGTGTACTGAAAAGCCACCTTCGGGTGGCTTTTTCGTTTTATGCCCTTATGTCAATCCTCTAGCGCTGACCGGATACGCATCTGCGGTTATGCTGTCAGCCTGCCTGGGAGAGTGAAATGGCCTAC
Organism: Pseudomonas chlororaphis; assembly: GCF_001921865.1. Classification (GTDB taxonomy): domain Bacteria; phylum Pseudomonadota; class Gammaproteobacteria; order Pseudomonadales; family Pseudomonadaceae; genus Aquipseudomonas; species Aquipseudomonas chlororaphis_D. The sequence goes on along the minus strand of NZ_MSCT01000014.1, from coordinate 3,070 downwards.
GATTTTGATCTTTATGTAATTGGCGCCGGTTCCGGCGGTGTGCGTTCAGCGCGGTTCGCCGCGGGGTTCGGGGCGAAAGTCGCGGTAGCCGAAAGCCGCTATCTGGGCGGCACCTGCGTCAACGTCGGCTGCGTGCCGAAAAAACTGTTGGTCTACGGCGCCCACTTCGCCGAGGACTTCGAGCAGTCCGCGGGCTTCGGCTGGACCCTGGGCGAAGCCGACTTCGACTGGGCCACGTTGATCGCCAACAAGGATCGCGAGATCAATCGCCTGAACGGCATCTATCGCAACCTGCTGGTCAACAGTGGTGTGACCCTGCACGAAGGCCACGCCACGTTGATCGGCCCGAATCAGGTGGAGGTCAATGGCCAGCGCTATAGCGCCAAGCACATCCTGATCGCTACCGGCGGCTGGCCGCAGATTCCCGACATTCCGGGGCACGAGCATGCCATCAGCTCCAACGAGGCGTTTTTCCTCAAGGCGCTGCCCAAGCGTGTGCTGGTGGTGGGCGGCGGCTACATCGCCGTCGAGTTCGCCGGGATCTTCCACGGCCTGGGCGCCGAGACCCAGCTGCTGTACCGCGGCGACCTGTTCCTGCGCGGCTTCGATGGCGCGGTGCGCAAGCACTTGCAGGAAGAGCTGACCAAGCGTGGCCTCGACCTGCAGTTCAATGCCGATATCGAACGCATCGACAAGCAGGCCGATGGCAGCCTGAAGGCCACCCTCAAGGACGGTCGCGAGTTGGTCACCGATTGCGTGTTCTACGCCACTGGGCGGCGTCCGATGCTCGACAACCTGGGGTTGGAAAACACCGGGGTGAAACTCGACAAGCGCGGTTTCATCCAGGTGGACGAGCAGTATCAGAGCGCCGAACCGTCGATCCTGGCGATTGGCGATGTGATCGGCCGCGTGCAGTTGACGCCGGTGGCCCTGGCCGAAGGCATGGCCGTAGCGCGGCGTCTGTTCAAGCCGGAGCAGTATCGCCCGGTGGACTACAACATGATCCCGACCGCGGTGTTCAGCCAGCCAAGCATCGGCACCGTCGGCCTGACCGAAGAGCAGGCGCGGGAAGCCGGGCACGCGGTACAGATTTTCGAAAGCCGTTTCCGGCCGATGAAACTGACCCTGACCGACTGCCAGGAGCGCACGCTGATGAAGCTGGTGGTGGACGCCGAGACCGACAAGGTCCTGGGTTGCCACATGGTCGGCCCGGATGCTGGCGAAATCATCCAGGGCCTGGGGATTGCCTTGAAGGCTGGCGCCACCAAGCGCGACTTCGACGAAACCATCGGCGTGCACCCGACGGCCGCCGAAGAGTTCGTCACCATGCGTACGCCGGTCGCCGGTTAACCTGCCTCTGGCGGCTCCGGCCGCTCCTCTGTTTCTGGTGTCGCCGCGGCTTTCGCGGCGGCGGCCAGTTGCAACGCCTCCAGGCTGGCCTCGGCCTTGGCGGCGCGCAGTTCCAGCTGGCGATTGTCCTCTAGCCGCTGCTCCAGGTTCTGTTTGAACTCATGGCTTTCCAGCAGGGCGACGCGCAGGCGTTCCTGGAGGAGGGTGTGCTCGCTGTTCAGGCGGGTCGATTGCTCGACCAGTTGGCCGAGCTTGCCGTCGGCCTTCTGCAACTGTTCCTGTGCCTGGTGCAATTCCTTCTGGGCGGCACGTTGTTCGCCGCTCAGGCGTTCGTTGTCGCGATGCAGCTGGGTGATCTCGTCCTGGCGCACCACGGCGCTCTGCTGGGCCTGGCGCAGCTCCTGCTGCACCTGTTGCAGCTGGCCTTCGTGGCGTCGCTGTTCCTGTTCGCGTTGCTCCTTGACCGCATTGCGGTAGTGCTCGAGGGCATCCCGGGCATGCAGGTGCTTTTCTTCCAGCGAGCGGATCTGCTCGTCCTTGTCTTGCAGGCGCAATTCGAAATCGGCCAGGGCCTGGTTCAGCCCGGCATTGCGGGTCTGTTCGCTCTGCAGCATGGAGCGGGTGTCCTGCAGCAACGCGCTTTCGTTGGCCAGGGCGGTGGCCTGGGTCTGCAGTTGCTGGCGCAGATGGGTCTGGGTCTGTTCGGCGGCGGCTTGCTGCTCTGCCAGTTCCTGGTTCTTTTCTTCCAGTTGGGCCTGGGCCTGCTCGACAGGCTCCTGGGCGTGTTCGCGCAGGCGTTGGGCCATGCGCTTGACCAGTTCGGTCAATTCCTCTTCCAGTGCTTCCTGGGGCGCGGCGCGACGGGCTTCGCTGGCCTCCAGCTCCTTCAGGTAGCGGTGAATGGTGGTTTTCGAGCCGGTATTGCCCATTTCGATGCGGACCGCATCGATGCTGGGGTGTTCGCCGCGGGCGAGGATCGCCGAACGGGCGATTTGCACCACCGCCTTGTTAACGCCGCCACGAGCCATGTTCTCTCCTACAGTTTCGTACTTTTTTACGTGGTATGTAATTATCGTAATTGTACATTAAATAATAAGAGTTTTATTGAAAATATTGACATGGGATATACTGGTATTACCCCGTGTCAGGATAGAAACAGCCTGTCTTCCACCCGCCCATTCTGTACCGTCAGGCCAGGCGAGCAAGCCATGAGTGAACTGGATCGTTATCTGCGCGCGGCGACGCGCGACAACACCCGGCGCAGCTACCGGGCCGCCATCGAGCATTTCGAGGTGGTCTGGGGCGGGTTTCTGCCGGCCACCAGCGACAGCGTGGCGCGTTATCTGGCGGCGTATGCCGGGGAGCTGTCGATCAATACCCTGAAACTGCGTCTCTCGGCCCTGGCGCAGTGGCATAACAGCCAGGGTTTTGCCGATCCGACCAAGGCCCCGGTGGTGCGCCAGGTGTTCAAGGGCATTCGGGCGCTGCACCCGGCCCAGGAAAAACAGGCCGAGCCGTTGCAATTGCAGGATCTGGAGCGGGTGGTCGACTGGCTGGAGCAGGAGGCCGTGCAAGCGCGGCTCGATGGCGATCAACCGGCCTTGCTCCGGGCGCGACGCGACAGCGCGCTGATTCTCCTGGGCTTCTGGCGCGGCTTTCGCAGCGATGAGCTGTGCCGGCTGCGCGTCGAACATGTGCAGGCGCTGGCGGGCTCCGGCAT
>NZ_MSCT01000013.1 GCF_001921865.1 Pseudomonas chlororaphis | reverse complement strand
TCAACAGCGCGGCCCTGGTTCGCGGGCCAGTGTTTCGCGGCATTGATCGCTGGGGCCATCTGAACGAGGAGGGCTTGCACGCCAACAGCGTCATCCCGCTGTTGCGCCAGGCGCTGGAACGCGCGGGCGTCGCGGCCGACCGCTACACCAGCCACTCGCTGCGCCGCGGCTTCGCCACCTGGGCCCATCGCAGCGGCTGGGATCTCAAGTCGCTGATGAGCTATGTCGGCTGGAAGGACCTCAAGTCGGCCATGCGTTACATCGAGGCCAGCCCGTTTCTCGGCATGGCCCTGACCCAGGAAAAGCCGGTCGGCGACGAAATACAGAATTCTTCTATTAATACTGCGCGCTAATAGCCAAAGCTAATCAGCAGCATCAGCTTTGCCAATGAGCCATGGCTCGGCTCATTGGTTAGGATTCTTCCCATCAAGTTTGCAACCCCACTTTTACCCACTGATGGAGAGACACCGATGCCTATCATCAACAGCCAAGTAAAACCGTTCAAAGCTACCGCGTTCAAAAACGGCGAGTTCATCGAAGTATCGGACGCCACCCTGAAAGGCAAATGGTCCGTCGTGTTCTTCTACCCGGCCGACTTCACCTTCGTTTGCCCAACCGAACTGGAAGACCTGGCAGACAACTACGCCGAATTCCAGAAGCTGGGCGTGGAAATCTACAGCGTTTCGACCGACACCCACTTCGCCCATGCTGCCTGGCACAACACTTCGCCAGCCATCGGCAAGATCCGCTACACCATGATCGGCGACCCGACCCTGGCCATCTCCCGCAACTTCGACGTGCTGATCGAAGAAGCCGGTCTGGCTGACCGCGGCACCTTCGTGATCAACCCGGAAGGCCAGATCAAGATCGTTGAAATCAACGACGGCGGCGTTGGCCGCGACGCTTCCGAGCTGCTGCGCAAGATCAAGGCCGCTCAATACGTCGCTGCCCACCCAGGCGAAGTCTGCCCAGCCAAGTGGAAAGAAGGCGAGGCTACCCTGGCTCCTTCCCTGGACTTGGTCGGCAAGATCTGAGTCTGTGAAACGCTACAGCAGGGCGGACCGCCGCACCTAAGTCAGCCGCACCGCCCTCAAGAACGCCCGGGCGAGATTCGCTCGGGCGTTTTTTTTGAATCGAATAAAGGAAATCGCCCGTATGTTGGACGCCAATCTTAAAGCCCAGTTGAAGTCATACCTGGAACGGGTCACCCAGCCGATCGAGATCGTTGCATCGCTCGACGACGGTGCGAAATCCCAGGAAATGCTCGAATTGCTGAAAGACGTTGCCAGTCTTTCCAGCCAGATTACGTTGCTCGACAACGGTAGCGACGCACGCAAGCCATCGTTCTCGATCAACCGCCCGGGTGCCGACATCAGCCTGCGTTTCGCCGGCATCCCCATGGGCCACGAATTCACTTCCCTGGTGCTGGCCTTGCTGCAAGTCGGCGGCCACCCTTCGAAAGCCAGTGTTGAGGTGATCGAACAGATCCGCGCCCTCAAGGGCGAGTTCAACTTCGAGACGTACTTCTCGCTGTCGTGCCAGAACTGCCCGGATGTGGTCCAGGCGCTGAACCTGATGGCGGTGCTGAACCCGAACATCCGCCATGTGGCCATTGATGGCGCGTTGTTCCAGGAGGAAGTCGACGAGCGCCAGATCATGGCGGTGCCGAGTGTCTACCTCAATGGGGTGAACTTCGGTCAGGGCCGCATGGGCCTGGAAGAAATCCTCGGCAAGCTCGACACCGGCGCTGCCGAGAAACAGGCGCAAGTGCTCAACGCCAAGGACGCCTTCGACGTCCTGGTGGTCGGCGGTGGCCCGGCCGGTGCTTCGGCGGCCATTTACGCAGCGCGTAAAGGCATTCGTACCGGCGTCGCGGCGGAGCGCTTCGGCGGCCAGGTGCTGGACACCATGGCCATCGAGAACTTCGTCTCGGTCCAGGAAACCGAAGGGCCGAAACTGGCCGGCGCCCTGGAAGCTCATGTTCGCCAGTACGACGTCGACATCATGAACCTGCAACGCGCCAGTGCGCTGGTGCCGGCCAAGGAAGTCGGTGGCCTGCACGAAGTACGTTTTGAAAGCGGCGCGACCCTCAAGGCCAAGTCGCTGATCCTGGCCACCGGTGCCCGCTGGCGCGAGATGGGTGTGCCCGGCGAGCAGGAGTACAAGGCCAAGGGCGTGTGTTTCTGCCCGCACTGCGACGGCCCGCTGTTCAAGGGCAAGCGCGTGGCGGTGATTGGCGGCGGCAACTCCGGCGTCGAAGCGGCCATCGATCTGGCGGGTATCGTCAGCCACGTGACCCTGCTGGAGTTCGACAGCAAGCTGCGCGCCGACGCCGTGCTGCAACGCAAGCTCTACAGCCTGCCGAACGTCAACGTGATCACCAGCGCACTGACCAGCGAAGTGAAGGGCGACGGCCAGAAAGTCATCGGCCTGGCGTACAAGGATCGCGATTCGGGCGAGTTCCACACCGTCGACCTGGAAGGCATCTTCGTGCAGATCGGCTTGCTGCCGAACACCGACTGGCTCAAGGGTACCGTCGAGTTGTCGCCTCGTGGCGAGATCATTGTCGATGCCCGTGGCGAGACTTCGCTGCCGGGTGTGTTTGCCGCCGGCGACGTGACCACGGTGCCGTACAAGCAGATCGTGATCGCGGTAGGCGAGGGCGCCAAGGCCTCGCTGAGCGCCTTCGATCACCTGATCCGCACCTCCGCGCCGGCTTGAGCCGCTAGCGGAAAAAAACAAACCCCCATGAGCGCAGGTTCATGGGGGTTTTTATTGTCCGCAAAACACCTGTAGGAACAGTCGGTCGACGCTCGATTGCTCGCGATAATCGCGGTGGATTTATCGTGAGCAAGCTCGCTCCTACAAGGAAAGTGCAGGGTTACAGCGGCGCTGGCTGGATGATTTCGACCCAGTAACCGTCCGGGTCCTTGATAAAGGCCAGGCTCTTCATGCGACCGTCGTTCAGACGCTTCTGGAAATCGCAGCCCAGGGCTTCGAAGCGTTCGCAGGCAGCGACGATGTCCGGCACCGAAATGCAGATATGGCCAAAGCCGCGCGGGTCGGTATTGCCGTTGTGGTAGGCGAAGTCCGCGTCGTTCTCGGTGCCGTGGTTGTGAGTCAGCTCGAGGATGCCGGGGATCGACTTCATCCATTCGGTGCGGGCCGCGGCGTCGGCCGGGATCTGCGCCTTGTCCACCAGGGCAAGGAAATACAGGCTGAATTCGGCTTCGGGGAAGTCGCGTTTTTCCACCAGCGAAAAGCCCAGGACGCGAGTATAGAAGTCCAGGGATCGAGTGATGTCCTTGACGCGCAGCATGGTGTGGTTGAACACGAAGCGGGCGGTGGCGGTGTCAGGCTGGGCAGTCACGCCGGGAAACGTATTGAGTTCGTGCAGGCTCATGGGCCCTCCGGAAAAGAAGTGGGCAAGAATACTCATGCTAATGAGCCCCTTGGCTTGCGGGGCTTGGGGCGTCCTTGCGGTCGGGCAATGATACGCAAGAGCGCTGGGGCGCACCAAACACAAAGCTACGAATCTGTTGCCCGATGCTCGTCCGGGCCTCAGACTTCAGGGCTTCCCTGCGACGTGTTGATGACCATGCGCCCACCGTTCAAGCCCCTGTGTTTCCTTGCTCCCTGGTTGCTGTTTCCGGCCCTGGCCGTGGCGCAGGACCCGATAATCACCTGGCCCAGCGGTTGGCAGATCGAAGTGTTGCCGCAGGCGTCGGCGGAGGAGGCGGCCAAGGTGTTCCGGCAGCGAGCGGTGAAGAGCGATGCCGGAGGCACACCGCTGATGGTCATGGAGCTGACCATGACCCAGGTACAGAGCGGGCATCAGGTCAACTTGCAAGCGGTGTTGCTGGAGATGCGCAAGTCGGTGCAAAAGGACTTTGGACGCGGCGGTTATCAAAGTGTGTGCACGCGCATTCACGACGCGACATTGAGCCGTCTGGCGGCGCTGGAAACCACTTGCACCATTACCGAGAACGGCCGTCATGTGTTGTCACAAACACTGGTGGCTGCCGTCGATGGCGAAAAAGCCTATGTATTGTCTTATGCCGGGCAGGCTGCGGTTTATGCCGAAAGTCAGGAGGAAATCCGCGAGGTGCGAAGTAGTCTGAAACTTTAAGTGACGAGCATTTTTGCACGTCGTTCGGCGTTGCCCGAGCCGATGAACTAAATACAAAGTTGTAGGGGAGGGGGCTGCGGTGGGTGCAGTTACGGTCTGGTATTTATTGCACCCGCAAGCGCTGCGGTGTTGGCTGTGCAACTTAGTTGATTTTGCAACCCATGGCATTCGCCGAAAGGTAAAGACCCTGCATAGGCAGGGTCTTTTATAGGCGTCAGTTAATTAACCGCATAGCCAGGAATCTACAGTGGCGGCGCCGTACTGTTCTTTCCAGGCTTTCAGGCCGCGATGATTACCGCCCTTGGTTTCGATCAGCTCGCCGGTGTGCGGGTTCTGATAAACCTTGACCACGCGCGCGCGACGGGTTTTCGGTGCGCCGGAGGCCGGCTGAGCGGATTTGCCCGGGTTCGGATCAAGAATGGCGATAATGTCGCGCAGGCTTTTGCCGTAGGTCTTCATCAGGCCCTGAAGTTTTTCCTCGAACTCGATTTCTTTCTTGAGTCCGGCATCGTTCTTCAGGGATTCCAGCTGGGCGAGCTGCTCTTGAAGGGCCTTTTCTGCTGCACGAAATTCAGCGAGTCTGGACAATATCTTTACTCCAATAGTGTATTCGGCTGATACAAACCGCAAACAAAGCTATAAGCCAAGAGCCTTAGAGCGACTCGATTATAATGGCCCACCTGCGAATCTTGTACAGGCATGAAAAATTGTAGTAGTTAATTTGGCGCAAGTAAATCACACCGTTGTTGACGCCTGCAATTTGTCATCTTCTGATTCAAATTGGTGCGTGAAACTATTCTCGAGTTCAATAAATCTTCATAAGAAATGGCTATTTAATGGCGCGCTAGGGCTTGGAGGAATTCTTCGCCGGGCATCGGCCTGCCGAATAAATAGCCTTGCAGGAAGTCGACGCCATGATTGGCCAGGTAGTTCTGCTGTTCGGGGGTTTCCACGCCTTCGGCGACTATTCCCAGCTCAAGTTTGCCCGAGAGTTCGATGATGCTGTCGAGTATGTGGCGGGAGAGAGCGTCGACACCGATCATGGCCACGAAGCTCTGATCGATCTTCAGGTAGTCGACATTGAACTGGCGCAAGTAAGTCAGGCTCGAATGGCCGGTGCCGAAGTCGTCGATAGCGATCATCACCCCCAACTTGTGCAGCTCCTCGAACAGGCTGTGGGTGACGGCGCTGGGCTCGACCAGTTCGCGTTCGGTCAGCTCCAGCACCAGGCGCACCTTGCCAGGTGGAAACTGCCCGAGGAACTCCCGACAGTCCTCCAGCAGCTCCATGTCGTGGCAATGGCTGGCGGTGATGTTGACGCCGATATGGAAGTCGTCGATGAAGGTGTGGGCATGGGGCGCCAGGAGCAGGGCAGTCTGCTGCATCAGGGAACGGGTCATGGGTACGATCAGCCCGGAGTGTTCGGCGAAGGGGATGAACAGGTCCGGGCGCACCAGGCCCTCCTTGGGGTGTTTCCAGCGCATCAAGACTTCGATGCCTGCCCATTGTTTAGTGTCGCCGCGCACTACGGGTTGGAAGTAGGGGATGAACTCCGCGGCCTCCAGGGCGCGTTGCAGCTCGTGGCTGGGAGACGAGGAGCGCTTCTGCAGCCAATGGCCGAGGACAGCCGCCAGGGCGCCGAAGAAGATCAGCAGGCTGAACAGGGCGGGGTACTGGGCTTTCATGTAGAGCCAGATATCGCCTTCGGGGAAACCTGCGTTGACGCTATAGGGATAACGGGTCGAGGCCAGTTGCCGCGGGGCCACTGGGGCAGGCGGTGCGATGGAGGCATGGACCTGGCCGTCGTCCGATAACCAATAGGGCCCCACTTGCAATTGAAGGTCGGCGAAGCGGCTGATCAGGTGCAGCGCATTGCTCAGGTGATAACCGTCGATGCTGGCCAGGGCGGCGCGTTCGCCTTCTTGCAAGCGATAGACCAGCAGCGCGGTATTGGGGGTGACCGGGTTGCCGTTCATCAACCACAACCGGCCTTCCACGTAGTCGGCCGGGTCCAGCAGGAACGAGGTCTTGCCCAGCAGGGAACTGCAGTAATTGTCGTCTTGCCAGACCAGGTTGGTCGAGCGCACGAACGGCCGGCGGGTGACCTGTTCGCGCAGGGCCAGTTGCCGCGACTCGTCGCAGGGTTGGCCGACCTGCGCCAGCAGCGCGCGGGCGGCGATGTCGGTGTTGTCGAGCATCAGGTCGAACTGGCGTATCGCTTCCTCGGCGGTTTCCTGGCTGCTCCGGATCAGCGCGCGTTCGGCCTGCATATAGAGAATCGCCATGCCCAGCACCACGGGCAACAAACCGATCAGCAGCGTCCACAGGGTACGGGTGGAGCGTCGTTTCAGCGGACCTTTGGCGGTCAATGGCATGGACGAAAAACCTGTTGCGGAGTGGGGGCCAGGGAACTCTCGAACGCCGCTGGGCGATACGGCGCCAAGTCGGACAGCGTCAGGTTCATGGGCAGGATAGACGGTGCTTGTGTTTTGCGCTCAGCCACCGCGATACAGCTTAAGCGCCTGTTCGATAAAGGCCAGTGTCGCCGGCGACGACTGCCGTCGGTCCAGCACGGCCAGGCCGACCTGGCGCGTGGCGGGAGGCGACAGCGGTTTGATCCGGTAGCGCGGGTCGTCGGCCTCGGGCAGCGACAACTGCGCGACCAGGCTCAAGGCATCGCCGCGGGCCACGGTCTCCAGGGTACTGAGCAGTTGCGCGCTGCGATAACGGATGTTGGGGCTGAGCCTGGCCGCGAGGAACAGGCGCGACACCAGCTCCGAGGAGCCGGCCTCGGAGAGGATGAACGGGGCGTCGCACAGCTCGGCGAGGCGGAGCGAATCCTTGTCGGCCAGCGCATGTTGGCTGGGGATCAACGCCACCATCTGGTCTTCCACCAAGGCGAAACAATCGAAGCGCTCCTGGGGTAGCACCACAAAACCGATATCGATGCGCCGCTCCTCCAGCCATTGCAGCACCTGGCGATCAGGACCTTCGTCGATATGCACCTCGATGCCCGGGTGGTCTTGGCGGTAACGCTGGAGAATCGCCGGCAACAGCCTCATCGACGAAGTCGGGCCGAACGAGCCGATGCGCAAGGTGCCGCGCTTCATGCCGCGGGCGTCGGCGGCTTCCTGTTCCATGGTGGCGGCCAGGCCGAGGATGGCGCGGGCCCGCAGCAGCAATTGCTGGCCGATATCGGTGAGTTCCACCAATGACTGATGCCGGCGGATCAGCTCGACCCCCAGTTCCTGCTCCAGGGCCTTGAGCGCATGGGACACCGCGGACTGGCTGATGCCCAGGCGGCTGGCGGCGCTGGTGAAACCGCGCAGCTCGGCGACCTGGGAAAAGATCTGCAGTTGGCTCAGGGTCATGAGTAAAGGCTCATTTTACGATGATTAGGCATTAGCCGAAGAATACCCGAACCTTCCTTCAGCCGTCTCTCGGGGCCCTATGAAAACCATCGATCGAACCTGTGCCGGGCCATCCGATGTACCGGTGTATTGCAAGCTGGCGGCGGTGACCATGATCTGGGGCGGCACCTTCGTCGCCGGGCGCCTGCTGGCCGGTACCGTGGAGCCCTTGCTGGCCGCCAGCCTGCGGTTTCTCCTGGCCAGCCTGAGCCTGTTGCTGCTCATGGCGATCGCGCGGATCGCCCCGGTGCGTCCCACGCTGGTGCAGTTCGCCCAACTGGCGGTGCTGGGTTTTTTCGGGATCTTCTTCTACAACCTGTGTTTCTTCGAAGGGCTGGGCTTGATCAATGCATCCCGCGCTTCGCTGATCGTCGCCCTCAATCCGGCGGTCATCGCCCTGGCGTCCTGGGCGTTGTTCAAGGAGCGCTTGAGCGGTCGCAAACTGTTGGGCATTGGCCTGTGCCTGGGCGGTGCGGCGGTGGTGATCCTCAGCCGCGACCCGGGGGCCTTGGCGGGCGGGGCGGGCAGTTGGCGCGGCGACCTGTTGATTTTCGGCTGCGTGCTGGGCTGGGGCGTCTATTCGCTGTTTTCGCGCAACCTGAACCAGGCCCTGGGTTCCTTGCAGACCGTGACCTACTCGATCCTGCTGGGCACGGCGATGCTCTGGAGCGCTGCGGCGCTGCGCGGCGAAGTGCGTCTCGACGCGTTGTCGAGCCTGGGCCCGGAGCAGGGCCTGAGCCTGCTGTACCTCGGCGTGCTGGGCTCGGCCCTGGCCTATATCTGGTACTACGACGGCCTGCGCAAGATCGGCGCGACCCGTTCTGGGGTGTTTATCGCCCTCAACCCGCTGACCGCGGTGATCCTCGGCGCGCTGTTGCTGGACGAGCGCCTGAGCCTGGCCATGGGCCTGGGCGGGATGTTGATCCTGGCGGGCATCTACCAGTGCAACAAACCCCTTGCGAGCGTGGAAAAAAAGCGGATTTTATAGAGAGTGCGGACAAACAGTTTTACGCTGTGTAGAATCTGGTTACGCATACAATAATAAAGTCTTCTGGCAGCAGAAGCCTCGCCCCCCAGGCGGTAAGACAGGGTCGACATGAAGATTCTCGGGTTCCAGCTCATCTACGGTGATTTCCTCGCGCGCAGCGTGCGGGGCATATCTTGCGCGCCACCTTCGCTCCTCAGCATTGATAGCAACTAACGATCCGTTAATGTCTAAAAATATGATGAGGCGCCAACCATGGCAGATATCTTCGAAAACCCAATGGGCCTGATGGGCTTTGAATTCATCGAATTCGCATCGCCCACCCCCAATACCCTGGAACCGATCTTCCAGATCATGGGTTTCACCAAAGTCGCGACCCATCGCTCGAAAGACGTGCATCTGTATCGCCAGGGCGCGATCAACCTGATCCTCAACAACGAACCCAACAGCGTCGCCTCGTACTTCGCCGCTGAGCATGGTCCGTCGGTGTGCGGCATGGCGTTCCGGGTTAAGGATTCGCAAAAAGCCTACAAACGCGCCCTGGAACTCGGCGCCCAGCCGATCCACATCGAGACCGGCCCGATGGAGCTGCACCTGCCGGCGATCAAGGGCATCGGCGGCGCGCCGCTGTACCTGATCGACCGTTTCGGCGAAGGCAGCTCGATCTACGACATCGACTTCGTCTACCTCGAAGGCGTGGACCGTCACCCGCAGGGCGCCGGCCTGAAGATCATCGACCACCTGACCCACAACGTGTATCGCGGGCGCATGGCCTACTGGGCCGGCTTCTACGAGAAGCTGTTCAACTTCCGCGAGATCCGCTACTTCGACATCAAGGGCGAATACACCGGCCTGACCTCCAAGGCCATGACCGCTCCCGACGGCATGATCCGCATCCCGCTGAACGAGGAGTCGTCCAAGGGCGCCGGGCAGATCGAAGAGTTCCTGATGCAGTTCAACGGCGAGGGCATCCAGCACGTGGCCTTCCTCACCGACGACCTGGTCAAGACCTGGGATGCGTTGAAGAAGATCGGCATGCGCTTCATGACCGCGCCGCCGGAGACCTACTACGAAATGCTCGAAGGCCGCCTGCCGAGCCATGGCGAGCCGGTGAACGAGCTGCAATCGCGGGGCATTCTGCTGGACGGATCGTCCGAACAGGGCGACAAGCGCCTGCTGCTGCAGATCTTCTCGGAAACCCTGATGGGCCCGGTGTTCTTCGAGTTCATCCAGCGTAAAGGCGACGACGGCTTCGGCGAAGGCAACTTCAAGGCACTGTTCGAATCGATCGAGCGCGACCAGGTTCGTCGCGGCGTGCTGGCCACCGAGTAAGTCGCGGCCTGTGTGACGATAAAGCCCGGTCGGGGCCTCCTCGACCGGGCTTTGTTTTGCCTGTCGGTTGGCGATAGTGAATGTGTTAATGTTTGTGTCTCGCGGCGCCCGACGGCGCCATCCAGACCTGTGAACGACCTGCACATGACCAACCCAAGACCTTCCCTGACATTGACCCTTCTTCAGGCCCGCGAAGCGGCCATGGCGTTTTTTCGCCCCTCCCTCAACCAGCACGACCTGACCGAACAGCAGTGGCGGGTGATCCGTATCCTGCGCCAGAACGGCGAGCTGGAAAGCCATCAACTGGCGAAAATGGCCTGCATCCTGCCGCCGAGCATGACCGGCGTGCTGACTCGCCTTGAGCGCGACGAGTACCTGAGCCGGCGCAAATCCCCGGAAGACCAGCGTCGGCTGTTCATCACCCTGACGGACAAGGGCGAGGCATGTTTCGAGTCCATGAGCGGCGATATGGAAATCAACTACCAGCGCATCCAGCAGCAGTTCGGCGAAGAGAAGATGCAGGCCTTGCTGGCCCTGCTCAACGAACTGAAGCAGATCAAGCCCTGAGGCGCGCGCGTCGCCTGCGGCATCGACCAACAGATCAAGACCTGATCCGGTCCCTGTAGCCGCTGCCGAAGGCTGCGTTCGAGGCCGAAGGACTCGCCTTCAGCCTTGATGCGGTCTGTCAGTGAGCCCATGTCGCGGCAGCGTTTTCAGCTCCGACGCTGGCGCAGCAAATGCTTGAAGCCTTCGTACATCAGCACCAGCACCGCCAGCCAGATCGGCAGGTAGGTCAGCCATTCCCCGGCCTTGATGCTTTCCCCCAGCAGCAGGGCCACGCCCAGCAGCAGCACCGGTTCGACATAGCTCAACAAGCCGAACAGGCTGAAGGGCAGCAGGCGGCTGGCGATGATGTAGGCCACCAGCGCCGAGGCGCTGATCAACCCTAGCAACGGGATCAGCAGGTACAGCCAGGGGCGCAGGTCGACCACGGCGAAACCCTGTTCGCCGCTCTGCACGAACCACAGCGCGATCGGCAGCAGCAGGGTCATGTCCAGCCACAGGCCGCCCAGGTTGTCGGCGGCCAGGCGTTTGCGCAGCACGAAATAGATCGGGTAGCCGATGGCTACCAGCAAGGTCGCCCAGGAAAAACTGCCCATCTGGTACAGCTCGTTGAGCACGCCCAGGGTGGCGAAGAAGGTGGCGATCTTCTGCAGGCGCGACAGGCGCTCGCCGTACACCAGGCGCCCGGTCAGGACCATGCTCAGCGGCAGCAGGAAATAGCCCAGCGACACGTCCAGGCTGTAGCCGTTCAGCGGCGCCCACATGAACAGCCACAGCTGCACCCCGAGCAGCGCCGAGGACAGCAGCAAGCCCAGCAGCAGCGCCGGCTGGCCGACGAGCCGCAGCAGCAGGTCGCGCACCCGTCGCCACTCGCCGGAAACCACCATGAACACCGTCATGCACGGTACCGTCAGCAGCATGCGCCAGCCGAAAATCTCCACGCCCGTCAGCGGCGCGAGCAGGGAGGTGTAGAAATACATGACGGCAAACAACACCGACGCCAGGACGGATAGAGCAATACCTTTAGACAAGCGGTCCTCGAGAGGCAAATGGGCTAGGAGGGAAGTGCGGGGAATATAGAGGGTTTGGGGCGAGACGTTTACTCGGATTTAGCCGCGGCGACGGGAAAATATTCCGTTTATCGGGGTTGCCGCGCAACGCGACCCTCGGCGGCCGGGATAGCGGCCGCCGAGGGGAGGGGGATCAGCGCGGCGTGCGTCCGGAGACGAAGTGGCTGACGTCGTTGAAGCCCGGGGTCGAGGCGTGCCCCGGGGTGACCAGCGAATCGATGAAGGCTTCGTCCTCGGCGCTGATTTTCACTTCCAGCGCCTTGGTGTAGGCATCCCACTGTTCCTCGGTGCGCGGGCCGACGATGGCCGAGCTGACGGCGCTGTTGTTCAGCACCCAGGCGATGGCGAACTCGACCATGCCGACCCCGCGGCCCTGGGTGTATCGCTGGATCTCCTGGGCGATGCGCAGCGACTCGACGCGCCATTCGGTTTCCAGGATGCGCCTGTCCTGGCGCCCGGCGCGGCTGTTGCTGTCGGGGGCGACATCCGGCGCGTATTTGCCGCTGAGCACGCCGCGGGCCAGCGGGCTGTAGGGCACTACGCCCAAGCCGTAGGCGCGGGCCGCGGTGATCTGCTCGGTTTCGGCCTGGCGGTTGACGATGTTGTACAGCGGCTGGCTGATCACCGGGCGGTCGATGCCGAGCCGGTCGGCGATGCGGATCACTTCGGCGATGCGCCAGCCGCGGTAGTTGGACAGGCCCCAGTAACGGATCTTGCCCTGGCGCAGGAGGTCGCCGATGGCCGAGACCGTCACCTCCAGCGGGGTGTTGTGGTCTTCGCGGTGCAGGTAATAGATGTCGACGTAATCGGTGCCCAGGCGCGTCAGGCTGGCGTCGATGGCGTTGAAGATGTGCTTGCGGCTCAGGCCGCTGCGGTTCGGCACGCCGTCGGCGGGGCCGAAGCCGACCTTGGTCGCCAGTACCCACTGGTCGCGGTGGCGGGCGATGGCCTCGCCGACGATTTCCTCGGAGCGACCGCCGGTGTAGACGTCGGCGGTGTCGATGAAGTTGATGCCCTGGTCCCAGGCTTTGTCGATGATGCGCAGGGACTCCTCGGTGCCGGTCTGTTCGCCGAACATCATGGTGCCGAGGGTCAGGGAGGACACATGCAGCCCAGAGTGGCCGAGGATGCGGTAGCTCATGTACGAAATCCTTGTGCGTGAGGTGAAGCCGGCGCGACAGCGGCCCGCGACCGGTCATGGGACGCCCATCAAATACCAGAACGGGCGCAAGGGGCAATCTGAATTATCCGGCCAGGCGCTGGCAGCGTTCCTGGAGAAAGCGTTGCAGCGTCTTGACCCGTTCCGAGACCTGCAAGCGATGCGGGCACAGCAGATTGAACGGCACGCTTTCGCCCTGCCAGTCGCCGAGCAGGGGTACCAGGCGCCCGGCGCGGATGTCGCCGGCGACATCGAGCCAGGCCTTGTAGACGATACCGTGGCCGGCCAGGGCCCAGCGCCGCGCCACGTCGCCGTCGTCGCTCAAATAGTCGCCGCGTACCTGGATTTCCTCGGTTTGGCCCTCTCGGCTGAAGTGCCAGCTGGTGTAGGGGCGGCCATTGCGCAGGTACACCAGGGCGCTGTGTTCGCCGAGCTCGGCGGGGGTCTGCGGGGTGCCACGGCGCGCCAGGTAGTCGGGGCTGGCGCAGGCCAGCCGGTGGTGCCGGGGGAGAATCGGCAGGGCCACCAGGCTTGAGTCGCCGGGCACGCCGAAGCGCAGGGCGATATCGACCGTTTCGCGGAACAGGTCGCTGTGGCGGTCGTTGAGCAACAGTTGCAAGCGGATATGCGGGTGATCGCGCTTGAAGTCGTCCAGCCAGGGCAGCAACACATTGCGCCCGAAGTCCGAAGGCGCCGCCAGTTGCAGCACGCCACTCAGGCCCTGGCTCTGCTGCTTGAGCGCCTGTTCGCCCTCGGCCAGGGCGGCCAGCGCCACCCGCACGCTGTCCAGGTAGCGCCGGCCTTCTTCGGTGAGGCGCATGCTGCGGGTCGAGCGCGCGAGCAAGCGCATGCCCAGGCGGGTTTCCAGGCGCTTGAGGGCGATGCTGGCGGCGGCGGGGGTCAGTTCCAGGCTGCGCGCGGCGGCGGAGATGCTCCCGGAATCGGCGGTGCGGACGAAGACTTCAAGGTCGAGAATCGAGCTCATTGCTAAAAATCCTTTAAAGATCTTTGCTTTTTACCGGGGTTTTTCCTCGATTATCAAGCTGGGACCCTGCAGTCACTGCCATCGCGCAGGTGACTTCCCTGCAACAGCTCACCGTTGTGCTTACCCACCCACAGCGCCGGTATCGGCGACGGAGCCCCATCATGACCTGGCATTTCGACCATCTGGCCTTCAACACCGCCCAAGGCGATGCCTTGCAGCAAGCCTTCCAGGATTTGCTCGGGCTGCAGCCTGGACGGCGCCCGCCGTTTCCCTTTCCCGGACGCTGGCTGTACCGGGACGGGCAGGCGCTGGTGCACGTGATCGAACAGCCGGGGTTCGCCGAGCCGCAGCTCAGCCATATCGCCTTCAGGACCGGGGAGGATGCCGCGCAGGTGTTGCAACGGGTCCAGGCCAGCGGCCTGGCGCATCAGGTGGCGCAGGTGCCGGAGGACGGCACCTGGCAGATTTTCGTGCGGATGCCGGGCGGCCTGGTGCTGGAACTGGATGCGCCGGCCGGCGAGCGGCTGGACGCCGATTATCGCTACAAGGCCGATGGCGGCGCGCCGGCTTGAGGCCGTAAAAGCGGCGCCCGCTGCGCGGTCGTGCGCAGCCTGCGGCAGCGGCTACAGGGATTGCGGCATACCGCGCGATGGCGCCCGACGCCGGTGTAGCCGCTGCCGAAGGCTGCGCAAGGTCCGCAGGACCTCCCGCTATTTCAAGAGCGAGCGCTCCGGTTCAGGCCGGGTGCAGTTCGTAGCGCACCGCGTAGCCGCTCAGTCGCTGGTCCAGCGCCGCACGCAGGGCCGTGTCCAGGCCGGGCACATGCAGATCCACGCGCTGGCCGTGGCGTTCGTCGTTGAGGGCCTCGACCCGGATGCCCTCGGCAATCGACCGCACCTCGTCCTCGAATACCCGGCGAATCGCGTCCAGGCGCAGGGCCGGCTTGAAGGTCTTGCCCACGGCCGTCAGGGGGATCTGCTCCAGCAGCCAGATGTCCTTGGGCAACGCCGCTCGTTCGTGGATATGGCGCGTGGCGTGCTCCAGCAGCTCGGCCGGCTCGACGCTGGCGCCGGCCTTGAGCTGGATGTACACCACCGGCAGTTCGCCGGCCTTGAGGTCCGGCTTGCCGACCGCCGCGGCCATGGCCACGGCCGGGTGGCGGTGCAGGGCTTCCTCGATCATCTGCGGGTCGATGTTGTGGCCGCCTCGGATGATCAGGTCCTTGCTGCGCCCGGTCAGCCAGATATAGCCGTCCTGGTCGATGCGCCCCAGGTCGCCGGTGTTGAACCAGTCGCTGTCGAGCCACAGCCCGTGGTTCTTGTCGGCTTGCAGGTAACCCTTGAACACTGTCGGCCCGCGCAGGCACAACGTGCCGGTCTCGTCGGCGGCGGCGTCGCGCAGGTAGCGGCCTTCGCCGTCGAGCACGGCGATCTTCACCTCGCAGTACGGCAAGCGCAGGCCGATGGAGCCGGGGCGGCGCTCGCCGTCCTGCGGGTTGCAGCAGGTGGCGCAGGTGCCTTCGGTGAGGCCGTAGCCTTCGATGATCTTCATCCCCGAATGCGCCTCGAACTGGCGGATCAGCTCCACCGGCATCGGTGCGGCGCCGCACACCGCAAAGCGCAGGCTGGACAGGTCGATGCCGGCGTTGGGTACCTGCAGCAAGGCCGCATAGATGGTCGGTACGCCGCTGAAACAGCTGACCCGGTAACGCTCCACCAGGTGCCAGAAATCCTTGATCAGTGTCGGGTTGCGATACCCCTGGGGGCCGGCCAGCAACACCCGGGCGCCGCGATTGAACGCGGCCAGGCCCGTGAGCATCACCCCGTTGACGTGGAACAGCGGCAGCCCGCAGAGCAACACGTCGCGGTCGTTGTAGTCGCCGTGCAGGCCGATGATCTCGGCCATCGCCACTTCGTTGAGGTGGCTATGGGGCGCGAGTTTCGGCGTGCCGGTGGTGCCGCCGGTGTGGAAGTACGAGGCGATGTCGTCCGGCTGGATCACCCGGCCGCTTTCCAGGTGGTCGGCGGGGCAAGCGGCCAGCAGAGTGTCGAAGTCCAGTACGCCCTCCGGCAGCGCCGGACGCTGGCTTTTGAGTGCACTGCGCTGGGGCTCGGGCAACAGGTTGGCCAGGTCGACGGTGACAATGGCTTCCAGTTCCGGCAGCAACTCGCGCAAGTGGGCGACTTTCTGCCAGAGGTCGGTGCCGGGGAAGGGTGCCAGGGTCACCAGTACGGTGGTGCCCGAGGCGCGGATCAGTTCGGCGATGTGCGCGGGCTCCAGCAACGGGTTGATGGCGTTGACGATCCCCGCGGCCTCGCCGCCCCAGATCACATAGTGGGTCTGCGGCAGGTTGGGTAGCAGGAACGACACCGCCTTGCCCGCGCGGATGCCCAGCCGGTGCAGGGCGTTGGCGGTGCGGGTGACCTGGGCGAAAAACTCGGCGTAGCTGATGTCCCACGGTTGGTCCTGGAGGCTGCCCTGGGGCAGGAAGGTCAGGGCAGTGCGCTCGCCGAAGTCGCGGGCCGAGCGTTGCAGCAGCTCATAGGTGCTGGCGGGCAGATTGCGTTGGGCCAGGGGCTGGCGTTGTTCCAGGGCCTGGATATCGCTCAGGCGGGCGAGAGAAAGAGGCGCGGTCATGATCGTATGGGGCTTCCGTCGGTAAGGTCGGCGAGGGCGTCATCAATCGATCCGGCCAATGCAGCGTCGCCGCGGCCGGATGCTTGTCCGATATACCACGGCGATGTTGCAGCGCTTTGTTGCTTTTTGTAGCGAGGCGGTGACAAAGCGCATGGCGTGTCCCCGGAAGCCGGGCCTGGCAGACGACAGGCCCGGTGCTCGTCTTGAGGGTATGGCTCAGCGTTTCAGGCTGCGGGTCATGCGCAGGGCCAACAGGCTGCCGGCGACGATGACGGCCGCCAGCAGATAGAGCGCGGCGTCGGTGGAGCCGGTGCTGTCCTTGACCCAGCCGACGATGTAGGGGCTGAGGAAGCCGGCCATCTGGCCCATGGAGTTGATCAGCGCCAGGCCGCCCGCGGCGGCGCCAGCGCTGAGCAGCGCGGTCGGCACCGGCCAGAACATCGGCAGGCCAGTGAGGGCGCCCATGGTGGCGAGGGTCAGGCCGAGGATGGCGATGGTCGGGTTGGCGGCGAAGTTGACCGCGATGATCAGTCCAACGGCGCCCATCAGCATCGGCACCACAAGGTGCCAGCGACGTTCCTGGCGCAGGTCGGCCGAGCGGCCCACCAGCAGCATGAACAGCGCGGCCAGCAGGTAGGGAATGGCGCTGAGCCAGCCGATCACCAGGTTGTCGCTGAAACCCAGGTTCTTGATGATCGACGGCAGCCAGAAGTTGATGGCGTACACGCCGCTCTGGATGCAGAAGTAGATCAGGCCGAAGGCCCAGATGGCCGGGTTCTTGAACACCGCGCCCAGGGAGTCGCCGGTGGTCCGGGGTTTGCTCGCGGCGTCTTCGGCCTGGTCGGCTTCGAGCAGCGCGCGCTCTTGTGGGCTCAGCCATTTGGCGTGGGCGAAACTGTCATTGAGCAGGAAGTACGCCAGGGCACCGAGGATCACCGTGGGAATGCCCTGCAACAGGAACATCCACTGCCAGCCCGCCATGCCGCCCTGGCCCGCGGCGAAGTGGTTGAGAATCCAGCCGGAGAACGGGCTGCCGAGCAGGCCGGAGACCGGGATCGCCGACATGAACAAGGCCATGATCCGCCCGCGACGGAAGCTCGGGAACCACTGCGAGAGGTACAGCACCACACCGGGGAAGAAGCCGGCTTCGGCGGCGCCGGTGAACAGGCGCAGGGTGTAGAACTGGGTCGGGGTGGTAACGAACAGCAGGCAGGTCGACAAGGTGCCCCAGGTGATCATCATCAGCGCGATCCAGCGCCGCGGGCCGAACTTGTTCAACGCCAGGTTGCTCGGCACGCCGCACAGCACGTAGCCGATGAAGAAGATTCCGGCGCCGAGGCCGTATACGGTTTCGCTGAACTTCAGGGCATCGAGCATCTGCAGCTTGGCGAAGCCAACGTTCACCCGGTCGAGGTAGTTGAACAGGTAGCAGATGAAGATGAAGGGGATCAGGCGCAGGGTGATGCGCTTGTAGACGGCGTTTTTATCGTCATCGGTGGCCAGGGTGGCAGCGGCGCTCTGTGACATGGCGGGTCTCTCTTTATTATGATTTTTTGCGGTGCAAGGGTAACGTTGACCGCCCCGAGAGTCTCGGTCACCCCATGGGCCGCTGTCTTTGTGCCGGCGCACAGGGTTTGCCGGCATCCCCTGTGCCGGTGAACAAGCCCCGCTTGCCCCGTTAGGGTCTGTACGAAAAGTCGGCGAGCGAAGGTCAGGCAAGGCAAAAACAGGCGAGGAAGCGCAGTGTAGGGGCCTACATGAGCATTCCGAGCCTGTTTTTAACGCAGCATGGCCGAGCGTAGCCACTTTTCGTACAGAGCCTAGAACCCGCCTGCTGAGGAACCCGCCGCTATGTTCGAACTGGATCATGACCTGGCGCAGGATATCGTCGACCGCACGATGGCCATCCTGCCCTACAACGTCAACGTCATGGACAGCCAGGGCCTGATCCTCGGCAGCGGCGAGCCCGAGCGGATCAACACCCGCCACGAAGGCGCGCAGCTGGTGCTGGCCAACGGCCGGGTGGTGGAGATCGACGCGCAGACCGCCAAGCACCTCAAGGGCGTGCAACCGGGGATCAACCTGCCGTTGCTGCACGACCAGCGGCTGATCGGCGTGCTCGGCATCACCGGCGAGCCGGAATTGCTGCGCACCTACGCCGAGCTGGTACGGATGACCGCCGAGATGCTGGTGGGCCAGCGCCATCAGCAGGCCGAGCAGCAATGGCGCCGCCAGCGCTGCGACGACTTGCTGGCGTTGCTGCTGAGCGACAGCGGCGACTCGCCGCGGCTGGTGGACGAGGCGCAGCAGATGGGCCTCAAGCCGCAGCTGGCGCGCACGCCGTACCTGTTCGAGCTGGCGCTGGACGACGAGGCGGGGCAGCAGGGCGCCGGACAGACCGTCGAGGCCCTGAGTGCCTGGCTGCTGTCGCGCTACCCGGACAGCTGGTGCGTCAGCTCGGCCAAGTCCTCGTTGTTGTGGTGCCGGCCGGCGAGCTTGAGCGTGGATAACCCGCGGCTCCTGGAAAAGCTCGACGGCCTGGGCTGGCACATCCTGCGCGTTGCCGTGGGCGGGCAGGCCGAGGGGCTGGCAGGGCTGCGCCGCTGCTACCGGCGGGTCGGCGACCTGCTGGCCTACGGTCGCGACGTGCTGCCGCGCTCGCGGCTGCTGACCCTCAATCGTTTTCGCCTGCCGGTGATGCTCTGGCGCCATCGCAACGACGACGCCCTGGACGAATTGCTCAGCCCTTTGCGCAAGGTCATGGCCAAGGACGGCAACGGCCAGTTGCTGGCGACCCTGCGCAGCTGGTGCGACCACGACGGCCAGAGCCAGGCCTGCGCCGATGCCCTGGGCATCCACCGCAACAGCCTGCGCTACCGCATGGAGCGCATCGCCGAACTCAGCGGCGTCGACCCGCTCAAGCTCGACGGCATGTTGGCGCTGTACCTGGGGGTACAGCTGTTGCCGCAGGGCGATACCTTTGTAACCACACCCTCCCTGTAGGAGCGAAGCTTGCTCGCGATCAAGGCACCACGGTATGCCAGGTTCACCGCGGCGTGACCATCGCGAGCAAGCTTCGCTCCTACAAGGGGCATGGTTTGTGGCAAATGAACAATAAAGCCGCTCCGCGCTTGTGCAGCCGACCGGGGTCAAGGTCGCGGCCAACTGGCAGCATGGGCGCCATAAGAACCGGAGATAGCCCATGAAAATCATCATCGCCCCCGACTCCTTCAAGGACAGCCTGAGCGCTTGCGGCGTGGCCAGCGCCATTGCCGAGGGGCTGGCGCGGGTGTGGCCGGACGCGCAACTGATCCAGTGCCCGATGGCGGACGGCGGCGAGGGCACGGTGGAGTCGATTCTCGACGCCTGCGAGGGCCAGTTGCGCCGCACCCGGGTCCAGGGGCCGCTGGGCGCGCCGGTCGAGGCCCGCTGGGGCTGGCTGCCGCAGAGCCACACCGCGATCATCGAAATGGCCGAGGCCAGCGGCCTGCAACTGCTGCCGCCGGGCCAGCGCGATGCCTGCGCCAGCAGCACCTTCGGCACCGGCGAGCTGATCCGTGCGGCCCTGGAGGCCGGCGCGCAACGGGTGATCCTGGCCATCGGCGGCAGCGCCACCAACGACGCCGGCGCCGGTGCCTTGCAGGCGCTGGGCGTGCGTCTGCTGGACAGCACAGGCAAGGATTTGCCCCCGGGCGGGCTGGCCCTGGCGCAGGTGGCGCGGGTCGACCTGAGCCGCCTCGACCCGCGCCTGGCCGAGGTGCGTTTCGAGATCGCCGCCGACGTCGACAATCCGCTGTGCGGCCCCCATGGCGCCTCGGCGATCTTCGGCCCGCAGAAAGGCGCTTCGCCGCCGCAGGTCGAACAGCTGGACCGGGCCCTGGGCCAGTTCGCCGACCAGGCGGCGCAGGTGCTGGGCAAAGATGTGCGCGACGAGCCGGGCAGCGGCGCCGCCGGTGGCCTGGGCTTCGCCGCCAAGGCCTTCCTGGGCGCGCGTTTTCGTCCGGGGGTGGAGGTGGTGGCCGAGCTGGTGGGGCTGGCCGAGGCGATGCAAGGGGCGGACCTGGTGATTACCGGCGAAGGCCGCTTCGACGCCCAGACCCTGCGCGGCAAGACGCCGTTTGGCGTGGCCCGGGTCGCCACACAACACAAGGTGCCGGTGATCGTGATCGCCGGGACCCTGGGCGAAGGTTACGAGCAGATGTACCAGCACGGCGTGGACGCGGCGTTTGCCCTGGCCAGCGGCCCGATGAGCCTGGAGCAGGCCTGCGCCGAGGCCCCCCGCCTGTTGCGTGACCGGGCCGCGGATATCGCCCGGGTCTGGCGTTTGGCCGCGCGCCAGGGTTGATGTAGCCGCTGCCGAGCGCAGCGAGGCTGCATACGGACGCGTAGCGGCCGCAAGAGGGGGCACACGGTATTCTCAGGTAGAACGAGTGCTCGGGTTTTGCGCCTGCTGCGCAGTCGTACGCAGCCTCGCTGCGCTCGGCAGCGGCTACAGGGCTACAGGACTTTAGTAGACCCCGCCGCCGGAAGCGGGGGGCGCGACATCCTTGTACTGCCCCAACAGGCCCTGTAGACCCTTCATCAGCACCGTGGTGTCAACGCCCACCGCGACGAAGTTGGCTCCCAGTTCTATATAACGCCGTGCCAGGGCCTGGTCGGCGCTGAGGATGCCCGCCGCCTTGCCGGCTTTGCGGATCCGCCCGATGGCGTCTTCGATGGCCGCCTGCACCGCGGGGTGCCCCGGGTTACCGCGGTGGCCCATGGCGGCGCTCAGGTCGGCGGGGCCGATAAACACCCCGTCGACGCCCTCGACCGCGGCAATCGCGTCCAGGTTGGCCAGCCCCTCAAGGTTTTCGATCTGCACCAGCAAGCACATCTGCGCATCCGCCTGATCCAGGTAGCCCGGGATGCTGTTCCAGCGCGAAGCCCGGGCCAGGGCGCTGCCGACCCCACGCACGCCCGACGGCGGATAACGCATGGCCCGTACCAGTTGCCGCGCCTGCTCGACGCTTTCGACCATCGGCACCAGCAGAGTCTGGGCGCCGATATCCAGCAGTTGCTTGATCAGCGCAGTGTCGCCCACAGGCGGGCGAATGATGCCCTGTGCCGGGTAGGGCGCGATGGCCTGCAATTGCGCGAGCAGGCTGCGCAGGTCGTTGGGCGCGTGTTCGCCGTCCAGCAGCAGCCAGTCGAAACCGGCGTTGGCCGCCAGCTCCGCGCAATAGGCATTGGCCAGGCCGAGCCACAAGCCGATCTGCGGCTCGCTATGTTGCAGGCGTTGCTTGAAGGCGTTGATTGGCAATTGCATGGCCGTCTCCTCAGACAAAACGGCAGGCGATGCTGCCGAGCTGGTCGTAATCGACATGGAAGGTGTCGCCGGGGCGGGCGGCCACCGGGCGGGTGAAGGAGCCGCCGAGGATGATCTGTCCGGCTTCCAGGCCGACGTCGTAGGCCGCCAGCTTGTTGGCCAGCCAGGCCACGCCCTTGGCCGGGTGGTTGAGCACTGCCGCGGAGACCCCGGACTCCTCGATCACGCCGTTGCGGTACAGCACCGCCGGCACCTTGCGCAGGTCGATATCGCCCGGGCGCACGGCGCGTCCGCCCATGACCACGCCGGCGTTGGCGGCGTTGTCGGAAATGGTGTCGAACACCTTGCGCGTGGCCTGGGTCTGTGGGTCGACCTGCTGGATGCGCGCGTCGATGATCTCCAGGGCCGGGATCACCCACTCGGTGGCGTCGAGCACGTCGAACAGCGTGCAGTTCGGGCCTTTGAGCGGCTTGCCGAGGATGAACGCCAGCTCCACTTCGACCCGCGGCACGATAAAGCGCTGGAACGGAATGTCGCTGCCTTCCTCGAACAGCATGTCGTCCAGCAGGGCGCCGAAGTCCGGTTCGGTGATGTTCGACGACACTTGCATGGCCCGCGAGGTCAGGCCGATCTTGTGCCCGACCAGCTTGCGCCCGTCGCGGATCTTGCGTTCCACCCAACTGCGCTGGATGGCGTAGGCGTCTTCGACGGTGATGCCGGGAAACGCCAGCGACAGCTGGGCGATCTGTTCCCGGCTGCGTTCGGCATGATCGAGGCGGGCGGCGGCCTGCTGGATGTCCGAGGGGCTGAGCATGGTTATTTCTCCTGGGGATTGACGATAAGGGCCGGCACCCGCAGCACCAGCCAGGCGCCGCCGGCGATCAGCAGGGCCAGGGCATACAGGGCGAGGCTGGCGCTCTGGGTGGCGTCGCGGACCACGCCGATCAGGTAGGGCGCGAGGAAGGCGGCGATGCTGCCGAACGAGCTGATCAGGGCGATGCCAGCGGCCTGGGTGTTGCTGGCGAGAAACGCCGGCGGCAGTTGCCAGAACATCGGTAGCGCGGCGCTGGCGCCCATGCCGGCCACCAGCAGCCCGGCCATTACCAGCCAGGCGTTGTCCGGGGCGAAGCCGGCAACGATCAGGCCGAAGCTCGCCATCAGCAGTGGCACGCTCAGGTGCCAGCGCCGTTCGCGCAGGCGGTCGGAGGAACGGCCGACACCGATCATGAACAGGCAGCCGGCCAGGTACGGCAGGGCGCTGAGCATGCCGACGCTGCTGTCGCGGGCGATGCCGGCGTGGTGGATCAGGGTTGGCATCCAGAAGGCGATGGTGTTGACCGCCAGCATCACCGCGAAGTAGATGCACACCAGCAGCCAGACGTGGCGGTCCTTGAGAATGCCGGAGAAATGAGTGATGGGTTTGTGCCGTTCTTCCTCGCTCAGGGCTGCGTGCACTTGCTGTTTCTGCTCGGCGCTCAGCCAGCCGACGCTGTCGATGCTTTCCGGCAGCGCCTTGAGCACCACCAGGCCGAGGAACACCACCGGCAGGCCTTCGATCAGGAACATCCATTGCCAGCCGCGCATACCGCCCAGGTCGTGGAAACTCTCGAGAATCCAGCCCGACAGCGGCCCGCCGATCACCCCGGCCATGGGCACGGCAATGGCGAACAGCGCGGTCACCTGGCCGCGGCGGCTGGCCGGGAACCAGCGGTTGAGCAGCACCAGGATGCCGGGGAAGAAACCGGCTTCGGCCACCCCCAGCAGGAAGCGCAGCAGGTAGAAGCCGGCGGCGTTGTCCACCAGCAGCATGCCGCTGGACAGCAGGCCCCAGACCAGCATCAGGCTGGCGATCCAGCGCCGCGGGCCGACCCGGTCCAGGGCCAGGTTGCTGGGCACGCCGAACAGCGCGTAGGCGATGAAGAACAGCCCTGCGCCGAAGCCGTAGACGCTGTCGCTGAACCCCAGGTCCTGGGTCATTTGCAGCTTGGCGAAACCGATGTTGATGCGGTCCAGGTGGGCAAAGATGTAGCAGGTGAACAGCAGGGGCATCAGCCGCCAGGTGATCCGGCGGTAGGTGTCGCTGGCCTCCGGGGCATTGGCCACGGCAAGGGTAGGGCTGGGCATGGGCGGGATCTCTTTATTGTTTTTGTCGATAAGGCTCAGCACCCTGTAGCCGCTGCCGAAGGCTGCGCCCGGCTGCGAAGCAGTCGTGCTCTTGAGCTTGCAGGAAGGCTCTTCGAGCCTTTTCGCAGCCTGCGGCAGCGGCTACAGGTCAGGAGTGCTGCTTGAGGAACTCGTGCACGTTGTTGTGCTTGAAGTTCAGCTCGGCATCCAGCTCGCTCATCTCGAACGACAGCGCCAGCAGGCGCTGGGCCTGGAGTTCGGCGAAGTGCGCCTTGATGATCTCGAACAGTTCCTCGGCGACCTGGCGCCGGGTGGCCAGGTCGCGCCCGGCGCCGACCTGCAGGCGCATATGGACGAAGGCGTAGTCGTGCTTGCCGTCGGCCATGCGCCAGGTGTCCAGGCGCACGCCACGGCTGCGGATGCCGCCCAGCGGGAACACGCCGCTGGCGCCCAGGTACTCGTGGACCTTGGTAAAGAGCGCCGGCAGGTCGGCGGCCTGTTCGATGTTGTCGGTGTATTCGGCGATGAAATGCGGCATGTGATCCTCCTTGCAGGCGAACCTTCGGCGGCCGGCCCTGGTTTTCAGGGCTGGCTGGGCGAGGTGGGCGATGCGTCTAGAGCGGGAAAATGGCGTTGATCTGGCCGGTGCCGGAGCTGCCGAAAGGCGGCGTGACGATTTCCGCCGGCCGGTTGTATTCGGGGCCGCCGAGCACCCCCAGGAGCATGGCGGTGTCGTGCATCTTGCCTTCGCCGAAACAGTGTTCGGCGTAGTCCGGGAGCATCGAGCAGAACTCGCGGAAACGCCCCTGTTGCCACAACTCGACCACGCGCAGGTCGACCTGCTTGTCGAATTCGCGGGTCCAGTTATGGATGTTGGCCTCGGCCACGCGGTCGTCGGAGAAACGGTGCGACAGCGAGCCGGACGCCAGCACCAGGACCTTGCGGTCGCTTTTTTCGATGGCCCGGCGCACCGCGGCGCCGAAGGTGAAGCTGTCTTCGAGCTTGTGCCAGGCGCACCAGGCGGCGATGGAGATCACCTTGAAATGCTGCTGCGGCGGTACCCCCATGTGCATGTAGCGCATCGGCACCAGGGTGCCGTACTCCAACTCCAGGCTGGGGATGTTGTGGGCGAGGGTGCGCACGTCGGCGGCATTGGCCTCGGCGGCGATCAGTTCGCCCAGCTCCGGGCAGCCACCGTAGTCGTAGTCCATGTTCTTGATGAAGTGCGGCAGTTCGTTGCTGGTGTAGGTGCCGTTGAAGTGCTCGCCGCAGTTGATGTGGTAACCGCTGTTGACCAGCCAGTGCACGTCGAACACCACCGCGGTGTCGGCCCCCAGCTCGCGGGCGCGGCGGGCGATTTCCTTGTGCCCGGCAATCGCCGCTTCGCGACAGCCGTGGTGCTTGCCCGGCAGTTCGGACAGGTACATCGATGGTACGTGGCAGACCTTGGCGGCCATGACGACTTCGCCCATGGTGCTTCTCCTGATCGTTATTGTTCTGTGGGGCGCTGGCGCGGGAGCCTTGGGTTCCCGCTCGCGATGGTGCCTTGTCAGTCGTTGCGCCATCGCGAGCAAGCTCGCTCCTACATACACCGGCAACAGTACCTGTTCTTTACACGCCCCAGCGCGGGATGTGGTGGCTGCCCATGGAGAGGCAGACGTTCTTGATCTCGGCAAACACCTCGAAGCTGTACTCGCCGCCTTCGCGGCCGGTGCCGGAGCCCTTGACCCCGCCGAACGGCTGGCGCAGGTCGCGCACGTTCTGGCTGTTGATGAACACCATGCCGGCCTCGATGCCGCGGGCCAGGCGGTGGGCCTTGCCGATGTCCTGGGTCCAGATGTACGAGGCCAGGCCGTATTCGGTGTCGTTGGCCAGTTGCAGGGCCTCGGCTTCGTCCTTGAACGGGATCAGGCAGACCACCGGGCCGAAGATCTCTTCCTGGGCGATACGCATCTTGTTGTTCACGTCGGCGAACACCGTCGGCTGGATGAACTGGCCGCGGGCGAGGTGCGCCGGCAGGTTGGCCGGGCGTTCCAGGCCGCCAGCGAGGAGGGTGGCGCCTTCTTCGATGCCGATGCGGATATAGCCGGTGACCTTGTCGTAGTGGGCCTGGGTGATCATCGAGCCGACCTGGGTCTTGGGGTCGGTCGGGTCGCCGACGATCAGCCGCTTGGCGCGGGCCGCGAATTCGGCGACGAATTGCGGGTAGACGCTTTCCTGGATGAAGACCCGGCTGCCGGCGGTGCAGCGTTCGCCGTTCAGCGAGAAGATGGTGAACAGCGCGGCGTCGAGGGCGCGTTCGAGGTCGGCGTCCTCGAAGATCAGCACCGGCGACTTGCCGCCCAGCTCCATGGAGTACTTTTTCAGCCCGGCGGTCTGCATGATCTTCTTGCCGGTGGCGGTGCCGCCGGTGAAGGAGATCGCTCGCACGTCGGGGTGGCGCACCAGGGCGTCGCCGGCGGTGGCGCCGTAGCCCTGGACGATGTTCAGCACGCCGGCCGGAATGCCGGCTTCCAGGGCCAGGCGCCCCAGCTCGTTGGCGGTCAGCGGCGACAGCTCGGACATCTTCAGCACCGCCGTGTTGCCCAGCGCCAGGCACGGCGCGGTCTTCCAGGTGGCGGTCATGAACGGCACGTTCCACGGCGACACCAGGG
This sequence comes from Pseudomonas chlororaphis, assembly GCF_001921865.1. Classification (GTDB taxonomy): domain Bacteria; phylum Pseudomonadota; class Gammaproteobacteria; order Pseudomonadales; family Pseudomonadaceae; genus Aquipseudomonas; species Aquipseudomonas chlororaphis_D. The sequence goes on along the minus strand of NZ_MSCT01000013.1, from coordinate 121,384 downwards.
CGCAGACACCGACCGGCTGGTACAGGGTGTAGTTGAGCATCTGGTCGTCCACCGGATAGCTGTGGCCATCCATGCGGGTGCAAACCTCGGCGAAGAAGTCGAAGTTGTGCGAGGCCCGCGGAATCAGCACGTTGCGGGTCTGGTGGATCGGCAGGCCGGTGTCGAGGGTTTCCAGTTCCGCCAGTTGCGGCACGTTCTGGTCGATCAGCTCGCCCAGCCTGCGCATCAGCCGCGCCCGTTCCTTGGCCGGGGTGTTGGCCCACTTCGGAAAGGCGGCCTTGGCGGCCGCCACCGCCTGGGCGATTTCTTCGGCGCCGCCGCTGGCGACTTCACCGATGGCCTCGCCGGTGGCCGGGTTGTAGTTGGTGAAGACGTCTTGGCTTTCGACCTCGCGGCCGTCGATCCAGTGTTTGATCATTTATGCGTGCTCCTTGGCCGCGAGTTGCGAGTCGTGTTGTGCCTTGATCCTGAAGAAGTCCGCCTCGCTGACGATGCGGTTGACCAGCCGGCCGACGCCTTCGACCTCGACCACCACCTCGTCGCCGGGGACCACGTCGGACAGGCCCTCCGGGGTGCCGGTGGCGATCATGTCGCCGGGTTGCAGGGTCATGAAGCTGGACAGGTATTCGATCAGGTAGGGGATGTCGAAGATCATGTCGGCCGTGGTGCCTTCCTGGCGCAGCTCACCGTTGACCCAGGTGCGCAGCTTCAGCTTGTTCGGCTCGGGCACGTCGGCGACGTCGACGATCCACGGCCCGACCGGGGTGGTGGCGTCGCGGTTCTTCACCCGGAGGTTGGGCCGGTAGTAGTTTTCCAGGTAGTCGCGGATCGCGTAGTCGTTGCACACCGTGTAGCCGGCCAGGTAGTCCAGGGCGTCCTCGCGCTTGACGTTGCGCGCGGTCTTGCCGATCACCGCCACCAGCTCGCACTCGTAGTGCATGTAGGCAACGTTGTCCGGGCGCCAGGTGACCTGGTTGTGGCCGGTGTAGGTGCCGGGGGACTTGACGAAGGCCAACGGCTCGGTCGGCGGCGAGAAGGCCAGTTCGGCGGCATGGTCGGCGTAATTCAGGCCCAGGGCGAACATGCTGCCGGTGGCCGGCGGCAGCCACTCGACCTGGTCTTCGGCGAGCACGCGGCCGTCGGCCAGTTGCACGCTGTTGGGGGCGTTGACCACGACGTCGTGGACCTGGCCTTGATAACGGATGCGGGCGTGTTTCATGTCGGCTCCTTATTCGGCGGCTGTTTCGGCGACAACGTGGTTGGCGAGGCGGCCCAGGCCGCTGATTTCCACTTCGATGCGGTCGCCGGGGCGGACGTCGACGCGGCCTTCGGGGGTGCCGGTGATCAGCACGTCACCCGCGTGCAGGGTCATGAACTCGCTGAGTTCGGCGATCAGCTGGGGAATGTCGCGCACGAAGTTCGCGGTGCTGTTGCGCTGGCGCAGTTCGCCGTTGACCCACAGCGTGAGCTCCAGGTCATGGGGGTTGCCGACCTGTTCCGCCGGCACCAGTTCCGGGCCGAGGGCGCAGAAGCCGTCGCGGCATTTGGCCTTGACGGCAGGGCGGTAGTAGCTGTCTTCGGGCAGGCTGAATTCGTTGACGATGGTGTAGCCGGCGACATGTTGCAGGGCGTCTTGCGCGCTGACCCGGCTGGCGCTCTTGCCGATCACCACGCCCAGCGCCGGACCCGGTTGCAGGCGGTCGACGCCCCGCGGATAGACCACGGCACCGCCGTGGACGTTGCGGGTGTTGGGTGTCTTGATGAAGAGCACCGGCTTGACCGGAGGTTTCTGGTAGGGCGGTTGGGTGAAGGATTCCAGGTGGCTGCGCAACAGGCCCTGATAGTTCAGCGCGACGCCGAACAGGGTGCCGGTGGCGACTTCATGCAGTGCACGGCTCATTGGGGTTTTCTCCTTGAACATCGCGCAAGACGAGGCGATTTCGTTAATGTGTTAACGTTATATTTAATATGTTAACGATCGTCAAGCGCCGACCGCGATCCGGTTGCCGCGCTCTGGCGGACACGCCTCGATTCCCGCAGGATGTGGGCGTTCGTCGCGGCCTGAAACAAGAACGGGAACCGACCCCATGAGCGATCGCCAGCCGATCCCCAACATCAACATCGGCCAGGTCTACGACCAGCGTTACGCCGATGCGCAGGTGCATTACGACAAGCTGAGCAACCTCGCCGGGTTCTTCGGCCGCAACATGCCGGTGCACCGCCACGACCGGTTTTTCCAGGTGCATTACGTGAAGAGCGGCGCGGTGCGGGTCTACCTCGACGACCGGCAATACCTGGAGTCGGGGCCGATGTTTTTCCTCACGCCGCCGACCATCGCCCATTCCTTCGTCACCGAGGCCGACAGCGAAGGCCATGTGCTCACCGTGCGTCAGCAACTGGTGTGGGAATTGCTCGAAGCCGACAGCCGCCTCGCCAGCGGCCCGCAGATCGCCCCGGCCTGCGTGGCGCTGGCGCGCCTGGAACCGCAGTTCGCGGCCGAGGCGCGGCGCCTGGAACTGCTGTTCGACGAGCTGCAAGAGGAAGTCGCGGGGCAGGGCGCCGGGCACGCGCCAGCGCTGGAGGCCCTGACGCGGTTGATCCTGATCAGCCTGTTCCGGCTCTCGGCCCACTCCCTCGAGCCCCGTCCGGCACGCCACGAAGACCTGCACATCTTCCATCGCTTCAACGAACTGATCGAAGCCCAGTACCTGCAACACTGGCCGCTGTCGGCCTATGCCGGGCAGATCGGCGTCACCGAGGCGCGCCTCAACGACGTCTGCCGGCGCATCGCCGACCTGCCGTCGAAGCGCCTGGTGTACGAGCGCCTGATGCAGGAGTCCAAGCGCCTGCTGTTGTTCACCGCCAGTTCCGTGAACGAAATCTGCTACCGGCTGGGGTTCAAGGACCCGGCGTATTTCAGCCGCTTCTTCCAGCGCTACGCGAAGATGACGCCGGGGGAATACCGGGCGCGCCAGGGAGTGACGAAAGCTTCGTCTTGAGGAAAAAAACGCGAACCCCGGCGCGGCGCGTGGGAGAATCCGCGCTTTTGCCCGACAAGGAACCGTCCCATGTTGCAGCGCAGTCTGATGCTTGTTTTGCTGGCCGCCGGCGCCGCGCCGGCCCTGGCCCAGCCCGCCGCGGAGAAGGTGCCGCTGCTGCGCCAGACCCAGGACTGGGTCACCGGCTGCGACAACCTGCGCGGCTGCCATGCGCTGAGCGCGCCCAACGGCGAGCACGGCACGCAATACAGCGCCTTGACCCTGCATCTCCAGCGGCGCGCCGGCGCCGACGGTCCGCTGGAGATACGCCTGGATCAGCGCGGCGAGCCTGCCGAACTGGCGGCGCTGCGTCTCGACGGCCAGCCGCTGGAGCCGCGGCTGTTGGATGCCCTGGCGCTGCTGCCGGAGAAGAAGGGCGCCCGGGCCGAGGCCAGCCGTTATGAAATCGCCGACCCGGCCCGGGCCCGGCAATGGCTGGAACGCCTGCGCAATGGCAGTGAGCTGCGGCTGGTGGGGAACGACGAGGCCTGGGTGTCGCTTCGCGGGTTGTCGGCGGCGCTGTTGCTGATGGACTCGGTCCAGGGCCGGGTCGATGGCGTGACGGCGTTGTGGCGTCCGGGCCCGCGTCCAGCCAGCGAGGTGCCCGCGCGACCGCTGCCGGCCCAGCTACGGGCTTATCCGGGGGCGCCGCAACTGACGGCGCAGGAGCGCACGCGCATTACGGCGGCGGCCCTGAAACTCGCTTCTCCGGGGACGCCCAACGACGACGAGGACTCTGTGGCCGAGCCCCAGGTCGAGGTCTATCCGTTGAGCGCGCAGCGGGCGTTGACCGTGGTGCTCAGCGACTGCGCGGCCTACAACTGCGATTACCTGATCAGCAGTTGGTCGCGCAGCGATCCGCCGCAGTTGCAGACGCTGCATCGGCAGGCCTTGCCCCTGGATAACGCGGACGGCTCGGGCGGGGCCGATTACGACCCCAAGACCGGGGTGCTGAGCACTTTCTACCTGGCCCGCGGCATCGGCGATTGCGGCGAGACCGGGCGCTGGCTGTTCGACGGCGAAGCCTTCCAGCTCAGCGATTACCGCAAGATGCCGACCTGCAACGGCCTGTCGTCCGAGGACTGGCCGCGGCTCTGGAGTATCGCGCCGCCCGCGCGCTGAAGCGCGCTTCAGCCAAGGCCCGGATGGCGCCGTTCGAACCGTTGCTCCAGTACGGTCTTGCCCCATTGCGCGGCGGATTGTTCCTCCACCAGCCGGAAGCCGAAGGCTTCGTACAGGTGCCGGGCGGCGTCCAGGCCGCTGAACGTCCACAGGTAGCAGTACGTCGCGCCCACCCGGTCGCAATGCTCCAGCGCCGCTTCGAGCAGGCGGCGTCCGGTGCCGCTGCCGCGCGCCGCGTCGTCGAGGATGAACCAGCGCAGATGGGCCACCTTGTCGGCGCCGTCGGCCGGGGCCGCGGGCGCACCCAGGTCGATGGCGATCGAGCCGACGATCTGCTCGTCGAGCAGCGCCAGCCACACCCCGTTATCGGGATGCTCCAGGCGTTCGCTGAATTCCGCCAGACCGGCGGCGACCTGCTTCTCGAAGAACTGCCCGAAACCCACCAGGCGCGCGTAGTAGAGCGCGTGCAGTTCGGTGATGCGGCCGATCATGCCGGGCCGATAGCCGCGCTGTACGGCGGGTGTCACGGCGTCGATCCGCGACTGCCCCAGGCGGCAGGCTTCCAGGGCCCGGCCATAGCTGCGCAGGCCGTCGACCACCTGGCTTTGCTGACGCGGCGCCAGCAGGCGCAGGGCTTGCGCCACCTGAGCGCTGCCGAAGGCATGGAGGGCGGCCACCTGCTTGCGTCCCTGGGCGGTCAGGCCCAGGTGCTTTTCCCGGGCGTCCGCGGGGCTGGGGCTTTCCTGGAGGTCGCCGCGGTCGATGAGCTTGGCCAGCAGGCGGCTGATCGAGGATTTTTCCAGGTTCAGGGTCTTGCCCAGTTGGGCGGCGGTGAGCGGGGCGTGCAGGTCGAGCTCGATCAGCGCGTGCACCGCCGAGGGCGCCAGATCGGAGCCGGCGAGGGTAGCGCCCATAAAACCCAGTTCGCGCACCAGTTTGCGCGAGGCGTTGCGGGTTTGATCCACCAGCGGCGAAGGAGAGGACATGGCGAGGCTTCCCATATAGTTGTGCGATGCAACTATATGCCCGGTAAACCGCAAAATCCAGATGCACACCGAAGCGTATCCGTAGGAGCGCAGCTTGCTCGCGATGGTCGTTAACGCTAACGCGCACCGGCTGGATAAACGCGGCGCTCTCACGTCCATCGCGAGCAAGCTTCGCTCCTACAGGGGATCACCTGTGTTTGACCGATTCAGCCAATGGCCAGCGTCGGTGCCGGTTCCTCAAGACGAACAGGGGCGCCCAGGGTCGGTGCCGCCTTGCCCAGCAGCAGGTCCGCGGCCTTTTCGCCGATCATGATCGCCGCCGCGTTGGTATTGCCGGTGGTCAGGGTCGGCATGATCGACGCATCGGCCACCCGCAGGCCCTGCAGGCCGTGTACCCGCAACTGGTCGTCGACCACCGCCTGGGCATCGTGGCCCATCTTGCAGGTGCCGACCGGGTGGAACACGGTGCCGAGGCTGTCGCGAACCCATTGCTCGATCTGTGCCTGGCTCTCGACCTGCGGCCCGGGCAGCAGTTCGCCTTCCAGGCGCCGGGCGAAAGCCTGGGTCGCCGCCAGTTGGCGCACCAGGCGCACGCCGGCCACCAGCTTGCGCAGGTCTTCCGGGTGGCTGAGGAAGTTGCCGTCGATAACAGGTTTGTCGTGGGGATCGGCCGAGTTGAGCCGCACCTGGCCGCGGCTCTGCGGGTGCATCACGGCGATATGCAGGCTGACGCCATGGCCCCGCGGCACCAGGCGCTGCGGCTGGTTCTTCAGCGCCGGGGCGACGATCAGCCCCAGTTCCGGCGCGGCGTCGTCGGGCCGCAGGCGCAGGAAGCCGCCGGATTCCACGGTGTTGGAGGTCAGCGGGCCGCTGCGCCGGCTCAGGTACTGCCAGGGCGAGCGGGCCAGGGGCAGCAGGCCCTTGGCCGACACGCCGTAGGTCAGAGCGCTGTCGCTGCGGTACATCAGCACCACGTCCTGGTGGTCCTGCAGGTTGTGGCCGACCCCGGGCAGTTCATGGCGTTGGGCGATGCCGTGGCGCGCCAGTTCCTCGGCCGGGCCGATGCCGGAGAGCAGCAGCACCTGGGGCGAATTGATCGCCCCGGCGCTGAGGATCACCTCGCGCCGGGCCTTGAGGCGAAACACCGCGCCGTCCTGGCTGACCTCGACGCCGCAGGCGCGATTGCCCTCCAGCAGCACACGGTGGGTCAGGGTCGAGCTCAGGACGCAGAGGTTGGGGCGCGTCAGCGCCGGGTACAGAAAGGCCCGCGCGGCGCTGCAACGCTCGCCGTTGATCTGGGTGACATGGAAGGCGCCGTAGCCTTCCTGCTCCTCGCCGTTGAAATCCGGGTTGTAGCGCCAGCCCAGCTCCTGGGCGGCCTGGTAGAACACCTCGTTGACCGGGCTCGGGCTGCGTTGCGCGGCGACGTTGAGCTCGCCGCCCTGGCCGTGCCAGGGCGAGGCGCCGGGCTCGAAGTGTTCCGAGCGCAGGAAGTACGGCAGCAGTTCGTCGTAGCTCCAGCCCTGGTTGCCGGCCGCCGCCCAGCGATCGTAGTCGCTGCGGTGGCCGCGGATGTAGATCATCCCGTTGATCGCGCTGGAGCCGCCCCAGAGCCGGCCGCGAGGGCAGGGGATCGGCCGGTCGCCGCTGGCGGCCTGGGCGCTGAAGCTGTGCATCCAGTTCCACTTCGGGTTGGCGATCAGGCGGATGATGCCCGCCGGGGTCCGTACATAGGCCCCGGGAAACAGGCTGCGGTCGCTGGGGCCGGCCTCGATTAGGCAGACGCTGAGCGCCGGGTCGGCGGACAGGCGGTTGGCCAGCACGCAACCGGCCGAGCCGGCCCCGACCACGATGTAGTCGAACGAACGTGGAGCGCAGTCAGTCATGGTAGATACCTCGTTGGCAGTGGAAAGCAGGTTCACAGCCCCAGCGCCGCGCCGACGTCGTACATGACTTGCAGGCCGACGACGAAGCCGTTGCCGCTCAGTTCGCGGGCCTCGGGGTTGTAGAAGTTGTCCGGGTTGATCAGGTACTGGACGCTGGGCTCGAGGGCCAGGTGCCGGGTCAGGGCGAAGTGGCCGTTGGCCTCGATGGCGTAGACGTTGCGCTCGCCGAGTCGGGCGTCGCCGCCGTTGGCGATCCGCGCCTGCTGCTGGAAGCGCAGTTGGTGGTCGTTCAGGCGCAGGTAGCTGGCCTTGAGGTTGAGCTTGTCCTGGGGGCGGTCGAAGGGTGCGAGGTAGGTCAGGCCGGCCTCGGCGAAATGGCTGAAGGGCTGCTTGTCGTCGGCTGCGACAGACAGCGAACCGAACGCCAGCAGGGCTTGCGGTGCCGTGCCCAGGCCGCCGTCGGCGCGCCAGAAACCTTGCTGGAACTTGAAGAAGGCACCGCCGGTGCCGTGCTCGCTGGCGCCGGTCAGCGGGTCGCGCTGGTTGGAGGTGTTGTAGTAGCCGTTGAGTTCGTAATGGGCGCGGTAGGCGCCGTCGTCCTTGCTGCCGATGCCCAGCAGCAGGCTGGTGCCGCTGGCGTCGTCGGTGCTGAAGTCCAGGCCCTTGCGTTTTTTCAGGTAGTCCACCGGGTTCGACTCGAAGGCGCCGCCATGCACGTAGAAGCCGGGCGTCGGCTGGTACTTGAGGTAGCCGCCCCAGGCGCCGTAGGGCGGCGGCAGGATGCCGGTGGACGAATCGATGATCGGGTCGTTGCAGGTGACCACCGTTTCGCAGTTGTAGATATAGAAGTAGCGCCGGGCGTTGGTCCGCCCCAGGCTCATGTCGAGCCGGCCGTCGAGCCAGGTCTGCTGGTAGGTCAGCAGGCTCAGCTGGTTGCTGGTGATGTCGTTGTGGATCGGCGCGCCGGCGAAATAGCTGCCGGCGGCGCCTTGCCAGTTGCGCGAGGTCGGCTGGCCGGTGGCGGTGTCGAGGATGAACACGGTTTCCTCGATATGAAAGGCCGCGCCCTCGAGGCCGGCGAGGGTGTCCAGGTCGACGTCGGCGCCGACGAACAGGTCGCCGCTGTTGCCGAAGCTGTGTTGCCGCGGGCCGGTATCGAGGTTCTTCATCGACAGGCTCCAGAACTGTACGTGGGGTTGAATGCCATAGCCGGCCAGTTGCTCGCCGAGCCCGGCCAGCGGGCCTTCGCGGTTGGGCGTCGGGGTCTCGGCCTGGCACAGCGGGGAGCAGAGGATCGCGGCCAGCAGCGGGCACAGCAGGGAAATGCTTTTCATGGTCGATACTCGTTTCTTGTTGTTTTTGTGAGTAGCCGCTGCCGAAGGCTGCGATCGGACGCGCAGCGTTCGTAAACGGGTTATTGGGAGACGGCTGATTGCGCTGGCGAGGACTGCGTCCTCGAACGCAGCCTGCGGCAGCGGCTACAGGGTCATGCTTTGGCCAGCGCGGGGCTGGGGTTGACCAGGACCTTGATCTGGCTCTTGTCCTGCAACAGCGCCTCGAAGCCATACTCCACGGCCTGGTCCAGGGTCACGCAGCGGGTCACCGCGCGGGTCAGGTCCAGGCGGCCGCTGGCCAGCAGTTCGATCAGCGGCGGGTAGGCGTTGCGATAGCCGACGCTGCCCAGCAGGCGCAGTTCGCGGTTGACCAGGTCGAAGGCGTCGAAGCGCGCCTCGTCCATCAGGCCCACCAGCACCGCTTCGCCGCCCTTGCGCAGCGCTTGCAGGGCGAGGTCCAGGGTCTGCTGGCTGCCAGCGGCCTCGAAGGCCGTGTCGACCCCGCCGTCGCTCAGTGCGTGCAAGCGTTGCGGCAGGTCGGCGGCGTGGCCGTCGAGCACCTCCAGGGCGCCGAAGTCGCGGGCCAGCCGGCGTCGCTCCGGGCTGATGTCCACGGCGAAGATCCGCTCCACGCCGCGCAGGCGCGCCAGCTGGATCAACAGCAGGCCGATGGGGCCGAGGCCGAACACCACGCAGCTGTCGCCGGCCATCAGGCTGCTCTGGTTCAGCGCGTGAAAGGCCACCGCCGCCGGTTCCAGCACCGCGGCCTGCTTGAAGCTCACCGCGTCCGGCAGCGGGTGCAGCATGTAGGCCGGGACTCGCACCTGTTCGGCGAAACCGCCGTCGCCCATCAGGCCGATGAAGCCCATGGACTGGCAGAGGTTGTACTGGCCGGCGCGGCAGTACGGGCACTCGCCGCAGCGATACTCCGGCTCGACCGCCACCCGGCTGCCGACCCGGACCCGCTCGACGCCCGCGCCGACGGCCATGACCTGGCCGCAGAATTCGTGGCCCAGGGTCAGCGGCGCGCGGCAGCCGGACAGCGGGTGGGGCTGCTGTTGCGGGATCGAGTGCGGGCCGTCGGCGTATTCGTGCAGGTCGCTGCCGCAGATGCCGCAGTAGGCCACCTGGAGCAACACCTCGCCCGGCCCGGGCTCGGGCTGGGCGAGGTCGGTCAGGCGCAGGTCGCGGGCGGCATGCCAACGCAATGCTTTCATGGCTGGTTTCCTTGCAGGGCGGAGGACGGGGAAGGTTCGACGCGGCGGGCGCGGGCGAGCACCGCCGGCGCGGTTTCCTTGAGGAACAGGGCCAGCAGCGCGGCCAGCAGGGCGCCGCCGCAGGAGATCCACATGACGATGGACAGGCCGAAACGGTCGGCGGCGAACCCGGCGACGGTCGGCGAGACGAAGCCGCCCACCAGTTCGCCGACGCCCATGATCAGGCCCAGGGCCGTGGCCATGACTTCCCGCGGCACGGTCTCGGCCGGAATGGTCGCCATGAACAGGGTGAAACAGCCCAGGCCCGTGTAGGTCAGCAGCATCAGTACGCCCATCATCCAGGGGCTGCTGGCGTAGAGCAGGGCGATCGGGCAGCAGGCGGCGACCAGCGAGAACAGCACCAGGGTCGGGCGGCGGCCGAAACGATCGGAAATCGCCGCCACGCCAAAACCCCACAGCACCCAGGCGCCGCCCAGGCAACTCATCACCGTGCCCATGCTTGCCGGGCTGTAGCCGCGGACCTTGACCAGGAAGGTCGGGGTGAAAGAGATCAGGATCACGAACCAGGTGAGAAACACGCAGCTGATCAGGGTGCAGAGCACGATATTGCGGCTTTTCAGCAGCGCCAGGCGCTGCACCGGGGCCGCCGCGCCAGGGCTGGCCGCGGGCGCCAGCGGTGCGTCGCGCCGCACGTAGCGCCAGATCAGCAGGGCGATCAGCAGCCCGGGGATCAGCGACACGATAAAGGCATGGCGCCAGCCGTAGGCTTCGGCCAGGCCGATCAGCACCGGCGGGCCGATCACCGCGCCCAACAAGCCGGCCGCCGAGCCTTGCAGCAGGCCCATGTTCAGGCCCCGGCGATGGGGCGAGGAGGCTTCCACCATCAGCGATTGCGAGAGCGGCAGGATCGGCCCTTCGGCCAGGCCCATGATGCCGCGGAACAGCAGCAGGCTGAGAAAACCGGTGACCAGCCCCGAGAGCGCCGAGCACAGGGAAAACAGAATCACCGCGCCGATCAGCAGCGGCTTGCGCTTGCCGCGCCGGTCCGACCAGGCCCCGACCAGGGCGCCGGACACCGCCCAGGCCAGGGCCAGGACCGACGACAGCATGCCCAGGTGGCTGTTGCTCAGTTGCAGCTCGTCAGCCATGAACGGAAACAGGAAAGACAGCGCCAGGCGATCGAAAAAGACGAAGCCGAACGTCAGGAACAGCACGCCCAGCAGGATGTTCTCGTAACTGGCTTTATTGTTGTTGTAAGCCATGGTCGTTCTCCGCGGGAGGGACAGGTGAAAGTCGCCGGTTCAGCGAAACAGGGTGTCGATGTAGGCGGCGCCGAGGCCGATCTTTTCGTAGTGGGCGCGGCACATGGCGATGTAGGAGTGCACGTCGAAATAGCCTTCCGGCTCGCCGTGCTCGTCGAGCCAGATCAGCGGGCCCTTGACGATGAAAAACGCGCGCATCGGTTGTTCGTGCTCGTAGGCCACCAGGGTGTGGCCTTCGCCCGGGGTCTCGTAGACGAAGTCGCCGGCGGTCGCGGTCCAGTCGTGCTCCAGGTAGCCCCACTTGCCCGACAGGGTGTAGGCGAACACTTCGTGCGGGTGGTAGTGGCGGTTCACCAGCCCGGCGCTGCTGGCCATGAGGATGTCGCACCAGCGGTTCTCGCTGGGGGAGATCCACAGCGGCCGCGACGACACGGTTTCGGTGAAGGGCACGTACAGCTCCAGGTCGTCGGTCGCGGCGTTGGCCAGGTACACCTCGGGCTTGGCGTCCGGCTTGAAGCAGTTGGCGATCGGTTGCAGGTCTTTCCAGAATTCACGGCTGGCGGCTTCGGGCATGGTCGGCCTCTCTTCGTTGGGGGAGTCGAGGCGACTTTAGGCGGGCGGCGCGGGCCGGGTTTTATCGAATCGGACGGGATTGTTGTCTGAATCGGACTAGATCTTTCCTACAGGCTTCGGGGACGATATTTACAGGGCCAATCGTCTTGTACCCACTGCGTTTCACGTTGACAGCTTCTAAGGTTCATATGTTAATGAACGGCCGCGGCCCTTATGTTCCGTGGCTTCAGGTATCCGGTCGCGGCCTTGCCGACCGGCAACGCTTCCTTGCCATGAGAAGAATAAAAATGTCTCCATGCGCCTTGCTCGAAACCCGGCATGCCTGTACCCAGGGCGTTGCCCTGGACCAGCGGTTGGCCTTCTGGGAGGACTACAACGCCTCCTCGCTGGTCGGCCTCAAATGCACCACCTTTTGCGACGACGGCCTTGCCGCCCGCCAAGACAACCTGCAACTGGATGGCATGCGCCTGGCGCGGATCGAGGGCAACGAACATGTGGTCGAGCGCGACGGCGCGATGATCCGCACGGCGCCCAAGGAGTCGGTGTTCGTCTCCTTCGTCACCGGCAGCGGTTCGTTTTTCTATCAGGACGGCGCCTGCCAGTTGCTCGAACCGGGCGAGCTGATCATCTACCGCACCGACAAGCCCTACCTGTTCGGTTTCTCCGGGCCGATGCGCCAGTTCATCTTCGACCTGCCCCAGGCATTGTTCGCCGAGCGCTGCCTGCAGCGTTTCGACCGGCCGTTGAAGGTCGGCGGGCACAGCGGCGTGCAGCGCCTGCTGTTGCGGACGCTGGGCGAGCGCACGGACGAGTTTTTCCAGCAGCCGCTGAGCCAGGACGTGCCTGAGTATCAGAACCAGGCCCTCGAATTGCTGGGCAGCCTGATTGCCGGGCAGACCGGCGAGCGGCGGATCAACGCCCTGAGCGCGTCTTATCTGCTGGCCGCCAAGCACTGCATCAGCGAACAGTTGGCCGACCCGGAACTGAGCTGCGAGCGAGTGGCGGCGCAAACCGGCATTTCGCCCCGGCACCTGACCCGCCTGTTCGCCCTGGAAGGCACCCAGCCCAGCCGCTTCATCCTGGAAAAACGCCTGCAACAGGCCCATGACCTGCTGAGCAGCCCCCGGGGCCTGGGCCTGGACATCGGCGAAATCGCCTACCGCCACGGCTTCACCAGCCAGGCCCACTTCGCCCGGGCGTTCAAGGCCCATTACGGCCAGACCCCCAGCGAAGCCCGCGCCTCCCAGGTATCCCTGTCCTCGTAGGAGCGCAGCGTGCTCGCGATAGCCGCGTAGCGGCGGTTTGCCTGTCACCGCGCGTTATCGTTATCCATTGATCGCGAGCAAGCTGCGCTCCTACAGGACGGCGAGAGCCACGAGGCTTCGGCCTGGCAATCGGAGCGGCCGGCGCGGGCAGCGAACCAGCCCCAAGCACCCCCGGCACCCCAATTCCTTGTAGGAGCGCAGCGTGCTCGCGATAGCCGCAAAGCGGCGGTGTACCTGCCACCGCGCATTATCGTTATCCATCCATCGCGAGCAAGCTGCGCTCTTACAGGGCTTCGGCCTGGCGGTCGATTAGCTGGCGCTGGAAGGCCTGGAATTCCGGGCTGGGCTGTTGCATCTGCACGAACTCCAGCATCGGGTCGGTGACCGCGGTCCTGACGCCGGCCAGTTCCTCGAGGGTCGCCAGCCCGCAGAAGGGCACATAGGCTTCGGAGTAACCGCCTTCGTGCACCAGCACCAGGCGTCCGTGGCACAGGCGCTCGGCGGTTTCGCGCAGCAGGCGGGTCATGGCGCGGAACGAGTCGCTGTGCAGCAGCATCCGCGCCAGCGGGTCGACCGCGTTGGCGTCGTAGCCGCAGGCAATGACGATCAGCTCCGGCTCGAAGCGCTCCAGGGCCGGAATCACCAGGCGTTGCAGGGCATGCAGGTAGGCGTCGTGGCCGCCGCCGGGCAGCAGCGGGATATTGAGATTGGCCCCCAGCCCGGCGCCGCGGCCGCGGTCCTGTTCGCCGCTGTAGCCGGGCGGGAAGCAGCCGTCCTGATGCAGGGAAATGGTCAGCACGTCGCCGCGTTCCTCGAAGATCGACTGGGTGCCGTTGCCGTGGTGCACGTCCCAGTCGATCACCGCGACCTTGCCCAGGCCGCGCCGGGCCTTGGCCGCCTCGATGGCGATGGCGATATTGGCCAGGAAGCAGAAGCCCATGGCGCCGTCGGCCAGGCAGTGGTGCCCCGGCGGGCGGGACAGCGAGTAGGCGTTGTCGGCTTCGCCGTCGAGCACGGCGTCCACCGCGGCGATGGCCAGGCCGGCGGAGAGTCTGGCGATTTCGTAGCTGCCCGGGCCGATTGGCGCCTGTGGGCCGAGTTCGCCGCCGCCGGCGTCGCTCAGGGCCTTGAAGCGTTGCAGGTACTGGGCGGTGTGCACTCGCAGCAAATCCTCTTCGCTGGCGGCCGCGGCGCCACGCACCAGGAGCTCGCGGCTCAGGCCGGAGACGTCCAGCAGGCTTTTCAGGCGGCGCTTGGTTTCCGGCGATTCGGCGTGCCCGGCGGCGGCGGGCGGTTGCACCCAGCCGCCGACCGGCAGCGTCAGGGCATGCGGGCCGGCGCTGTGCCAGAGGCTGAGTTCATCGAAGAAAAACGCGGTTCTACGTTTCATGGGTATATCCATCTAGGGGGAAGGACCAGGGGGCGGGTGAGGTTCAGGGCGCGCGGCGGCTGCCTAGGATCAGCGCCAGCGACAGCAAGCTCAGGCAGGCGCCGCCGATCAGCAGCGGCTGAAAACCGCCGGTGTTTTCGATCAGCCGGCCGGCGAGGGTCGGGCCGATGGCCAGGCCGCCGCCGATCACCAGGTTGGAGGCGTTCATCAGCTTGCCGGAGCGGTCGAGGTCGGCGAGGCAGGCGAGGATCAGCGGCAGGATGAAGGTCCAGGTGAACTTGAAGGCCAGGGCGGCGAGGGCGAAGCGCGCCAGGGTCGGCGCGCCCAGCAGCAACAGCAGCGAGCCGGCCATCAAGGCGTAGCCGAGCAGCAGCAACAGCAGGCGCGGCAGGCGATTGCCGATCAGCGAGGCGCAGCCGGCGCCGACGATGCCCATGACCGTGGCGACGGCCAGCAGCTCGCCGCTGGCTTGCGCGGAAATGCCGGCCTGGGCGCTGATCGAACCGATAAAGGTCCAGACCCCGCTGAGGCTGATGTAGAAACCGAGGATGCCGAGAAGGCCGCAAGCGGCTTTCCACGTGGGCACGGCCGCCGCGGGCTGCGTGCTTTGCGCAGGGCTCGCGGCGCCCCGGGGAAAGTAGCGTGCCAGCGGCAGGCACAGGGTCATCAGCACGGCCAGCAGCAGGTAGCAGGCCGCCAGGCCGTACTGCTCGAACAGGTGCGGCAACAGGCTCAGGCCGAGCGCCCCGACCACCAGTTGGCCCATGACCCACAGGCCGTAGACCCGGCTGGGGTTGGCGGTCGAGGCCGCGCTGGACAGGCAGATGATCATCAGCGAACCGCCGGCCAGGGCGCTGGCGAAACGCAGGGCCAGCAGCGCCGGGTAGCTCTGCGCCCAGATCGACAGCAGGTTGGCGCCGATGAACAACGCCCCGGCCAGCAGCGCCGCGCGGCGCCAGTCGATGCGCTTGAGCCACCAGAAGGCGGGCAGGGTGGCCAGGCTCATGGCCCCCAGTTCAGTGGCGAACAGGTCGCCGATCTGCGAGGGGCCGAGGTGCCATTGGCTGGCCAGTTGCGCAGCCACCGCCGGGGCGGTCATGAGGATGGTCGGGATGATGGCGGCGAACAGCACGATGGCTGCCAGTCGTGCCCGCGGCGAGACGGCGTGCGGTTGCTCGCCGCTCAGCGCCTGGTTCTTGTCGATCGTGGAGGTGTTCATGGGCAAGCTCCGGGACAGGCGGTTCAAAACACGTGGACCAGGCGCAACAAGGCGTCGGTGCCGTGGTAGCCGTTGCGGGTGGCGACGTTTTGCGAGAGGCCGAACATCAACTGGTTCTGCCGGTCCAGCCAGTGACCGACCTCGAAACCGACCTGGGTGTAGCGCTTGTGGGTGTCGTCGATGCGCTGGTCGTTGATGCGCAGCTCGCCGCCGTCGGCATGGATCAGCCGCAGCGCGCCGTAGGTGCTGGCGCTGAAGTCGTAGGAGGCGAAGGCTTGCAGGCGGTACAGCGGGTCCTGTTTCAGGTCGCTGCCGAAGTAGTCGTCGTTTTTCCCGTAGAGCTGGGCTTCGAGGTTGGCTTCCAGGACCCACTTTTCGCCGACGCCCTGGGTGTAGTTGTAAACGAAGGTCGTGCCCCAGCGGTTGGCGCCCGGCGACACGTCCGGGTTGTTGCCGTGGTATTCGCCTACCGGCAGGGTGACCAGGGTCAGCAGGCCGCTGTAGGTGCGCGTGGCCGGGTCGTTGATGAAGAACAGCGTGCCGCCGACTTGCGGGTCGCCGAAGCCGCTTTCCCCGGTGTGGCGGCTGGCGCCGGGCAGCCGGGCGTCGATATCGGCGAAGGGCACGATGAATTGCGGGGTGCACAGGGTGCCGCAGATATCGCTGAAGAACACCTGGCGATAGGCCACGGCGTTGACCTTGAGCTCGGCCTTGCCGGTACTGTCGGCCGGGCCGTGGAAGTCGTCGGCGCGGGTCGCCGGCAGGTACAGCACGCCGAGGCTGGTGCCCGGAGGTGCGCTGAAAAAGTCGCGGGCGTTGAGGTCGGCAGCGCCGGCGTTGAGGCTCAACAGCGCGCCGGTAAAGGTCAGCGCGGCGGGATGGGCAAGCGTTCTGGTCATGGGCAAGGCGTCTCTTTTTTGAGTTGTTGTGCGGCGGGAGTGGTTGTGCTTCGAAGCTCTCGCCGGTACGCGGCAGTGCAAAAAAAATGGGCAATAGCGGCCCGTGGCCGTCAACACGACAGCGCAGGAATCAGCAGGGAATGGCGGTGGCTATCAGTCGGGCGGGGCGTGCAGCAGGTGGGCGATGCGGGTTTTGTCCTTGACCCCGAGCTTGTTGTAGATGGCGCGGATGTGGTGGCGCACGGTGTTCGGCGACAGGCCCAGGTCGCGGGCGATTTCCTTGTAGGTCTTGCCCTCGCCGAAGCCCAGGGCCACGTCGTTTTCCCGCGGGCTCAATTGCGTGAGCACCGTGCGGCTGCGGGCGGCCAGGAGAAACAGGTCGCCCACCGGCGAGGCGTCGAATTGCAGGTGGCGGCCTTCGTAACCGCCGTCGGCCACCGGCACGGGCAGGCAGGGGCCGCGCCAGTCCGGCCATTCGCCCAGCAGCAGGTCGACGAAACCGCGCTCGGCGCAATGCAGGGTGCCGCGCTGGTCGCACACCGCCAGCGCCAGGTGGCGCGGGCTGGTGAGGGTTTCGCGCATGGCCACCAGGGCGCGGATCTGGTTGGCCGACACCGCGGCCACCAGGTGCAGCATCAGGTTGTTCAGCAGCAGGCAGTCGTCGGCGTCGAAACGCTTGGCTCCGGGCGCGCGGTACAGCGCCAGGTGGTCGCTGAGGTGGGTGTGCGGGTCGATGTAGACCACGCACAGCAGCTCGCCGATGCCGTAGGTGGCGCCGAGCCAGTTCAGCCCGGGGCCGTTGGCCGGGTCGCCCATGTCGACGATCACCGCCTGGCCCGGAGCCTGGTGGACGCGGCCGACGGTGACGTCGATGTGCTTGATCGACTGCCAGTCCGGCAGGTAGCTGGGGGGCAGGCGATAGAGGTAGGAGCTGTGTTCTTCCGGCAGGCCGTCGATCAGCGCGGCGCGGCCCCACCAGGCGCTGTCGAAGGGCAGCAGCTGGCCGATGCGGCTCAGCGCATGGCCGTGGAAATGTTCGATGTCCTTGTTCTGCGCCAGGCGCTGCAGCTCCAGGGTCAGCGTGCTGAAGGCTTCCAGCAGGCTGGCGTGACCATGATCATGACGGCTCATCGGGTGTTCCTCTGTGCGACCTTTTTATTGTTTTCGTCACGGAGTCGGTAAGGACCGGAACGTCCCGGAGGACGTGGGCAGGGCCTGGGGACGAGTATCCTCGGCCTGGGAGGGGATCGCTATCCTACAGATGCAGGATGAAGGGGAATGGCTTCTGTAGGAGCGAGGCTTGCCCGCGATGGATTTACAACGATAACGCGCAGTGGCAGATACATCGCCGCTGCGCGGCTATCGCGAGCAATCGAGCGTCGACCGGCTGCTCCTACAAAGAAACGGAAAAACGTACGCTCAGGCCGCCTGGACAGCCCGTTGCAGGCGGTGGAAGCAGCGGCTGAAGTACACCAGCGAATCGCCGTGTTCGCGCACGCAGATTTCATCCAGTTCCACCAGCATCACCGAGTGGGTGCCGACTTCCTGCACCTCGGTGATCCGTCCTTGCAGGCTGGCCAGCGCCCCGTCGAGCACGGGCAGGGAGCCCTGGCCGTCGCGCCAGGGGTGCAGCCCGAAGCGTTGCTCCATGGCCACGTCGGTCATGCCGGCGAAGTGCCGGGCGACCTCTTCGTGTTCGCCGCAGAGCACGTTGACGCACAGCTGGCCGTTGCGCTTGAACACCGGGTTCAGGGCGCTGTTGCGGTTGACGCAGACCATCAGGCTGGGCGGGCTGTCGGTGACCGAGCAGACCGCGGTGGCGGTGATGCCGCAACGCCCGGCCGGGCCGTTGCTGGTGATGACGTTGACCGCCGCGGTCATGTGCGCCATGGCGTTGCGGAAGGCTTGTTGCTTGGGGTCGAGCTGAGTCATGACACATTCCTCGGGGGACCTTGGCATTGGTAGGAGCCGGCTTGCTGGCGATAGCTGCGCAGCAGCGGTGTATCCGATACACCGCGTTATCGTTGCGGATTGATCGCGAGCGAGCTCGCTCCTACACCTACAGGGCGGTGTGCTATTGGCGGATACGGTCGAGCATGTTGATGTCGTCCGGGTTGGTCAGGTGCGGCACCGTCCAGCCGTCGAGGTCGTAGTCGCCGAGGCATTTGTCCACCAGCTCGGTCATGGCGTTCATCGAACCGCTGGCCTGGGCGTGGCGCAGGCACTGCATGCGGATTTCGTCCTGGCTGCCGGCGTAGTTGATCTCGTACAGCTCGTGACGCCCGCCGAACTCGGTGCCGATGGCGTCCCACAGCAGTTTGAGGATCTTGATCCGTTCCTCGTGGCCCATGCCCGCCGAACCGCGGCAATAGGTGCTCAGGTACTGGTTGAGCATCGGGTCCTTGAGGTCGCGGGAGCCGGAC
Source organism: Pseudomonas chlororaphis (assembly GCF_001921865.1). GTDB lineage: Bacteria > Pseudomonadota > Gammaproteobacteria > Pseudomonadales > Pseudomonadaceae > Aquipseudomonas > Aquipseudomonas chlororaphis_D. Next base: position 102,770 of record NZ_MSCT01000013.1, on the reverse strand, counting down.
GGCAGGTAGATCAGCCCGCTGGCCACCACTTGCTCGATGATTTTCTTGATGTCGGTGTAGGCCTGCGGCGCCAGTACGCGGTAGGCCTGCAAGGCCTGGGCGCTGGGCAGGAAGGCGCCGTTGTGCCATTCGCTGGCGTTGCCGTGCATGGCATCGGTCAGCGACCAGAACAGGTTGCGCCAGGCCACCACTTCGCCGACCTGCGCCTGGACCCCGCGGAACTCCAGGGAGCCGGTGCATTGCAGGGCCTTGACCAGCAACCCGGTGATGAAGTCGAGCTTGACCGCCAGCCGGGTGCAGCCCTGCATCGGGAACAGGCGGCCGAAACCACCTTGCGGGAACCATTGGCGGCAGCGCTCGAAGTCGCGGTAGATCAGCACGTTTTCCCAGGGGATGAACACCTTGTCCATGATCAGGATCGCGTCGTTCTCGTCGAAGCGGCTGGACAGCGGGTAGTCGAACGGCGAGCCGCTCATGCCGGCTTGCAGTTCATAGGACGGGCGGCAGATCAGCTTCATGCCGCGGGTGTTCATCGGCGCGATGAACATCAGGGCGAAGTCGGTGTTGTCCCCCAGCAGTTGCGCGGAACCCTGGCCGACGAAGTTGTAGTGGGTCAGCGCCGAGTTGGTGGCCACGACCTTGGCGCCGCTGACGATGATCCCGCCTTCGACTTCCTCGTCCACCGAAATGAACACGTCCTTGACCTGATCCACCGGCTTGTCGCGGTCGATCGGCGGGTTGACGATGGCGTGGTTGAGGTACAGGCAGGCTTCCTGGATGCGCTTGTACCAGGTGCGCGCGTTATCCGCGAACCGGCCGTAGAACTCCGGGTTGGCGCCCAGGGCGCTGCCGAAGGCGGCCTTGTAGTCGGGGCTGCGGCCCATCCAGCCGTAGGTCAGGCGCGACCATTCGGCGATGGCGTCGCGCTGCTGGCGCAGCTCGTCGGGGCTTTTCGCCGAGCGGAAGAACTTGTGGGTGTAGCCGCCGTTGCCGGTGTCGGTGTCCCAGCACAGCTGCTCCTTGGTCGCCGGATCGTGCAGGGCGTCGTAGAGGCGGGCCATGGAGGCGGCGGAGTTGCGGAAGGCCGGGTGGGTGGTCACGTCCTTGACCCGGTCGCCATAGATGTAGATTTCGCGATCGTCGCGCAGGCTGGCCAGGTACTCGGCGCCGGTCAGCGGGCGGTGGGTCTCGGCACGGAAGTCTTCGGGTTTCATCGTCCACTCCAAATCGTTGTTGTTATGAGCTGCTGTACGAGCTGGAGCCCATGATGGACAGGGCGGGGCGGCGACTGAATGGCTTTTCCGGCGAATGAATTGCACTTTTCATGGCGCTCGGTAGGGCGCTTTGACAGCGTGGGAGCGACGGCTTTCAGTTTCGATCCGCGGCGCTCTGTTTCATCGGTGAAACAAGTGCGGGAGGGCGGAAATATTTTTTCACATTTGCCTGCAAAAACCCTCAAGCCCGGCCGATATCGCTATTAGGCCCGCACACTAATTACAACAGCGGTGCCCCCTGTCAGGCTGCCAGCCGCTGCTGGCGACAGGGTCCGGCGCATGGATGCCCGCAGCCCTCAATTCCCGAGAGTCATCCTATGTCCCTACGTAATATGAATATCGCGCCTCGAGCTTTTCTCGGTTTTGCGTTCATCGCGTTGCTGGTCGTCGCGTTGGGCGTATTTGCCGTCAACCGCATGTCGGTCATCCGACAGGCCTCCGTGGACATGGAAAGCAACCAACTGCCCAGCGTAGGGTTCCTCGGCAACCTCACGGAAAACGTGCTGCGTTTGCGGATTCTCTCGTTCCGGGTCCTGGTCAATCGCGACCCGGCCAGCCTGCAGGAAGCGCAGGCGCGCATCGACGTGCTGGTGGACAAGCTCAAGAAGGCCCAGGCCAGCTACGCCGCCATGCCGGCGGGCGAGGAGGAGGCGGCGCTGTACAAGACCTTCGCGGCGACCCTGGACAAGTACCTGCAAGCCCAGGGCGAGATGATGGACTTGTCGCGGCAGAACAAGCTCGACGAGGTGCGGAGCCTGATCAACACCCGGATCAAGGACGGCACCGACCAGATGGGCGAGCAATTGAACAAGCTGGTGGACATCAACAAGGCCGACGCGGGCCGGGCCTCGAGCCTGGCGGGCGAACATTACAGCAGCGCCATTACCGGCATCGTCGCGGTGGCGGTGATCGCCGCGTTGCTCACGGTGGGGCTGGCGCTGTTGCTGACCCGCAGCATCGTCGCGCCGTTGAACCGCGCGGTGTCGGCCGCGCGGACCATTGCCGCGGGCAACCTGACCCAGGCCATCGAGGTCGACGGCAACGACGAGCCGGCCCGGCTGCTCGGCGCCCTGAACGAGATGCAGGGCAACCTGCGCAAGACCATCGAACAGATTTCCGCTTCGGCGACCCAGCTGGCGTCGGCCTCGGAAGAGCTCAGCGCGGTCACCGAGGAAGCCTCCCGCGGCTTGCAGCAGCAGAACAACGAGATCGAACAGGCGGCCACCGCGGTCAACGAGATGACCGCCGCCGTGGAAGAGGTGGCGCGCAACGCCGTGTCGACCTCCGAAGCCTCGCACCAGTCGACCCAGGCCGCCCGCGAGGGCCGCGACCGGGTGGTGGAGACCGTCGACGCGATCCAGAGCATGACCCACGACGTGCAGAACACCTCGGTGATGATGGAGGGCCTGGCCAGCCAGGGCCGGGATATCGGCAAGGTGCTGGACGTGATCCGCGCCATCGCCGAGCAGACCAACCTGCTGGCCCTCAACGCCGCCATCGAGGCGGCCCGGGCCGGCGAGGCCGGGCGCGGGTTCGCGGTGGTGGCCGACGAGGTGCGGGCGCTGGCCCATCGCACCGCGCAATCGACCCAGGAAATCGAAAAGATGGTCGCCGGCATCCAGAACGGCACCGGCGAGGCGGTGCAGTCGATGCAGCAAAGCAACCAGCGCACCCAGAGCACCCTGGAAATGGCCCGCGCCGCCGGGGTGGCGCTGGAGCAGATCGCCGAGTCGATCAACCTGATCAACGAGCGCAACCTGGTGATCGCCAGCGCCTCGGAAGAGCAGGCCCAGGTGTCCCGCGAGGTCGATCGCAACCTGGTGAACATCCGCGACCTGGCCACCCAGTCGGCCGCCGGGGCCAACCAGACCAGCGCCGCCAGCCACGAGCTGTCGCGCCTGGCGGTGGATTTGAATGCGATGGTGGCGCGCTTTGTGATTTGAGTTAGGGTTGTTGGAATGCGTGCCCAAGGAGAGCGAGATGCGCTATTCAGCCCTGACCCAGCGGATCGACGGCGAAGGTGCCGCCGCCTGGCAAATCCATTACCGCGCCCTGGAGTTGCGCGAGCAGGGCGCCGATGTGTTGCTGTTGACCATCGGCGACCCGGACTTCGATACCCCGCGGCCCATCGTCCAGGCCGCCATCGATAGCCTGCTGGCGGGCGATACCCATTATTCGGAGGTGCGCGGCAATCTCTCGCTGCGCAGTCGCATCGCCCGGCGCCATGCCAGCCGCAGCGGCCAGGCGGTGGACGCCGGGCATGTGGTGGTGCTGCCGGGGGCGCAATGCGCGGTGTTCTCCGTGGCCCAGTGCCTGCTCGATCCCGGCGACGAGGTGTTGGTCGCCGAGCCCATGTACGTCACCTACGAAGGCGTGTTCGGTGCCTGCGGGGCCAAGGTGCTGCCGGTGCCGGTACGCTCGGAGAACGGTTTTCGGGTCGAGGCGGCCGCCGTCGCCGCGCGTATCACGCCCAAGACCCGCGCGCTGATGCTCAACAGCCCGAACAACCCCTCCGGCGCCAGCTTGTCCCGGGAAACCTGGCAGGCCCTGGCGCGATTGTGCGTCGAGCACGACCTGTGGCTGATCTCCGACGAGGTCTACAGCGACCTGCTGTTCGACGGCGAACACACCAGCCCCGCCAGCCTGCCGGGCATGGCCGAACGCACGGCGACCATCAACAGCCTGTCCAAGTCCCACGCCATGACCGGTTGGCGGGTTGGTTGGGTGGTGGCGCCGCAGGCCCTGGCCGGGCACTTGAGCAACCTGGCGCTGTGCATGCTGTACGGGCTGCCGGACTTCGTGCAGAACGCCGCGGTGGTGGCGCTGGATGCCGAGTTGCCGGAGCTGGCGCAGATGCGCGAGGAGTATCGCCAGCGCCGCGACCTGGTGTGCGACCGGCTCGGCCAGTGCGCCGGGCTCAAGCCGGTCAAGCCCGACGGCGGCATGTTCGTCATGGTCGATGTGCGGGAAACCGGCCTTGGCGCCCAGCAGTTCGCCGAGTTGCTGCTGGAAGGGCACGGCGTCTCGGTACTCGCCGGCGAGGCCTTTGGCCCCAGCGCGGCGGGGCATATCCGCCTCGGCCTGGTGGTGGACCAGGAGCGCCTGGCCGACGCTTGCCAGCGTATCGTCCAGTGCACCCAGGACCTGCTCGAAGGCCGTTCCGCCAAGCGCCGCTGACATTGGCAACCCAATCCCTGTAGCCGCTGCCGCAGGCTGCGCAAGGTCTGCAGGACCTCAGGCGGTCTTGAAGGCGGCGCCCGCTTCGCGGTCGTGCGCAGCCTCGCGGGCTCGGCAGCGGCTACAGGTTGGGTGTCGGTCCAGGCCAATGGGGCAAGGCGAGGTTCGCCCCTGTAGCCGCTGCCGCAGGCTGCGCAAGGTCCGCTGGACCTCAGGCGGTCTTGAAGGCGGCGCCCGCTTTGCGGTCGTGCGCAGCCTCGCCATGGCTTGGCAGCGGCTACAGGTTGGGTGTCGGTCCAGGCCAATGGGGCAAGGCGAGGCTCGCCCCTGTAGCCGCTGCCGCAGGCTGCGCAAGGTCCGCAGGACCTCAGGCGGTCTTGAAGGCGGCGCCCGCTTTGCGGCCGTGCGCAGCCTCGCGGGCTCGGCAGCGGCTACAGGCATTGCGGTGACCGCATCAGACCGCCGCTTTGCGCCGCTCCCACGCCTGGGGGTTGACCAGGTTGGCCGGGCGTTGGCCGGCCAGGGCCGCCAGCAGGTTGTCGACCGCGCAGCGGGCCATGGCTTCGCGGGTCTCATGGGTGGCCGAGCCGATATGCGGGGTGGCCACCACATTGTTCAACTGCAGCAGCGGCGAGTCGTGGCCCAGGGGCTCGCGCTCGAACACATCCAGGCCCGCGCCACGGATCCGGCGCTGTTGCAGGGCTTCGATCAGCGCCTGTTCGTCCACCACCTTGCCCCGGGAAATATTGATGAAGATGCTCTCCGGACGCATCAGGGCGAACGCTTCGCGGCCGATCAGGCCCTGGGTCTTTTCCGTCAGCGGCAGGGTCAGGCAGACGAAGTCGGCCTCTTGCAGCAACGCCGGCAGGCTGCGGTAAGCGGCGCCGAAGCGCTGTTCCACCGCCGGTTTCGGGCGGCTGCTGTGGTAGATCACCGGCATGTTGAACCCGAAATGGCCGCGCTGGGCCAAGGCTTCGCCGATCCGGCCCATACCGATGATGCCCAGGGTCTTGCCGTGCACGTCGCTGCCGAAATGCAGCGGGCCGATGTTGCGGTTCCACTGGCCGGCGCGCACCAGGTTGGCCAGTTCCACCACCCGCCGGGCGCTCGCCAGGATCAGCGCGAAACCGGTGTCGGCAGTGGTTTCGGTGAGCACGTCCGGGGTGTTGCTCAGCAGGATGTCGCGGTGGGTCAGGTAGTCGATGTCGTAGTTGTCGACGCCCACCGACACGCTGGCCACGGCCTCCAGGCGCGGCGCCAGGTCCAGCAGTTCGGCGTCCAGGCGCAGGCTGGCGCCGAGCAGGCCCTGGGCGTCGGGCAGGGCGCTGCGCAGCTTGGCCAGGCCCTGGGCGCCGAGGTCTTCGATCAGGGTTACCTGGGCCTGGTCGTGCAGGCGGGCCATCAGCGGCGGCGAGAGTTTCTTGTACAGGACGATGTGTTTTTTCATCGGGTTCACCTTGTTCGATTCAGGAGTGCGCCAGGCGGCGACGTACCGGCAGCGCCTTGCGGCGGCGGTCGCTGGCGCCCGGGTTGAGGAAAATGGTCAGCACCACCGACAGCAGCAACGCGCCGCTCATCAGCAGGTAGGAGGCGCCCGGCGAGCCGGTGGCGCTGTTCAGGTAACCCACCAGGTACGAACCGCCGAACGAGCCCAGGGCGCCCATGCTGTTGATCAGCGCCATGGCGCCGCCGGCGACGTTGGCCGGGAGGATTTCCGGGACGATGGCGAAGAACGGCCCGTAGGGCGCGTACATGCAGGCGCCGGCGATCACCAGCAGGCTGTAGGACCACCAGAAATGCTCGGCGCCCAGCAGGTAAGAGCCGTAGAAGGCGAAGGAGGCGATCAGCAGCGGCGGCCAGACGAAACGCTTGCGCTTCTGGATCCGGTCCGAGCCCCAGGACACCCCGAGCATGGCGATCACCGCCGCCAGGTACGGCAACGCCGACAGCCAGCCGGCCTCGACCATGTCCATCTGCGCGCCGTGCTTGAGGATCGACGGCAGCCACAGCACGAAACCGTAGACGCCGATGCTCCAGCAGAAGAATTGCAGGGCGAGGATGATCACCTTGGGCGAGCGGAAGGCCTCGGCGTAGTTCTTCACCGCCTTGATGCCCACCTGTTCGGCGGCCAGGGCGCTTTCCAGGTCGTGTTTTTCCTGGTCGCTGAGCCATTTCGCCGCGCTCGGCCGGTCGTCGGCCAGGCGCCACCAGATGAAGGCCCAGATCACCGCCGGCAGGCCTTCGATGATGAACATCCAGCGCCAGCTGAAGTGCTCCACCAGGTAGCCCGAGACCACCGACATCCAGAGCATGGTCACCGGGTTGCCGAGGATCAGGAAGGTGTTGGCCCGCGAGCGTTCGGCGCGGGTGAACCAGTGGCACAGGTAGACCAGCATCGCCGGCATCACCGCGGCCTCGACCACGCCGAGCATGAAGCGGATGCCGATCAGCATCCAGGCGTTGGGCACCACCCCGGTGAGGGTGGCCAGGCCGCCCCAGAGGATCAGGCTGACGAAGATCAGCTTCTTCACGCTGTGTTTCTGCGCGTAGATCGCCCCCGGCACCTGGAAGAAGAAGTAGCCGAGGAAGAACAGCGCGCCGAGCAGCGACGACAGGCCGGGGGTGATCATCAGGTCGGCGGCCATCCCGGAGGCGGCGGCGAACCCGTAGTTGGCGCGGTCCAGATACGCCAGGCTGTAGGTGATGAAGACGATGGGCATGATGTACCACCAGCGGCGGGTGGCGAGTTTCAGCGTGTGCATGAGGGTGCTCCTGAGCTTGTTGTTTTTGTCGCAGCAGGTAACGCGTGGGTTTAATCAGGTTGTGTTGTTTTCACGGTTTTATCGCGAGCAAGGACTAGGCGTCCCCCTCGTTCCTACACGGATTGCGCAAGTTCTGTAGGAGCGAGCGTGCTCGCGATCGGTCGCGCAGCGGCCGGCGGCAATTCATCCCGGCGCGGTAAACCTTCCATGTCGCCGCGGCTCTGCACCGCGCGGCTGCCGATCCAGTTCGCTCGCTGCACGGCCTCGGCCATGCTGTGGTTTTCCAGCAGGGCGCTGATCAGGCCGACGGCAAAACCGTCGCCGGCGCCCACGGTGTCGACCACCTGCGCCACCGGCACGGCCTCGACGAAGCCTTCGTGCAACTGGGTGCGGTAGTAGGCGCCATGGGCGCCGAGCTTGATCACCACGGCTTCGACGCCCTGATCGAGGTAGAAGGCGGCGATATCGGCCGGGTCTTCGTAGCCGGTCAGCAGGCGGCCCTCGCTCAGGCCCGGCAGCACCCAATGGGCGAGCGCCGCCAGGCGGTTGATCTCATGGATCATCAGTTTTTCGCTGCCCCACAGGCTCGGCCGCAGGTTTGGGTCGAAGGACAGGCTGCGCCCGGCCGCGCGCATCTTGCGCATCAGGCTGTGGGACAGGTCGCGGGCCGAGGCCGACAGCGCCGGTGGAATGCCGGTGGCGTGCAGGTGCCGGGCGCGCAGCAGCTCGGGGGCGATATCGGCGGCGCTCAAGTGGCTGGCCGCCGAGCCGCGACGGAAGTATTCGACCCGCGGATCGTCGCCGTGCTCTTCCAGGGACTTGAGCTGGAAACCGGTGGGGTGTTGCGGGTCGGTGGCGACGAAGCGGCAATCCACGCCTTCGCCCTGCAAGCTGTCGACGACGAAGCGCCCCAGGGAGTCGGCGCCGACCCGGCTCAGCCAGCCGACCTTGAACCCCAGGCGCGACAGGCCGATGGCAACGTTGCTGTCGGCGCCGGCGATGCGCTTGTGGAAGTGGCCGACGCGGGCCAGGTCGCCGCTCTGTTCGGCGACGAACATCGCCATGGTTTCGCCGAAGGACAGGATATCGAGCTCAGACATGGGCGTTCTCCAGCCGCGACTGACCGAGGCGGGCGAGGGTGGCGACGTGCTCGCGGGTCAGCTGCACCAGGTCTTCGCCTTGCAGCGGGTATTCCACGGCCCGGGTAATGCCTTGAGCCATGTGCCGCAGCAATTGTTCCCACAGATGCAGGTCGGCCATGCCCGGCGGCATCGCCACCAGCTTGCCGTCGGCACGCCGCGCCACGGCCTTGCAGTGCACGTAGCCGACGTAGCGGCCCAGCAGGCGCGCGGCGGCGGAGGCGGACTGGTCCTGCCACTGCCAGTTGCCGATGTCGAAGGTCATCTGCACCGGCAGGTTGTGGCGCTCGACCTCGGCGAAGAAGCGTTGGAAGGGTTCGATACGCCCGCCGTGCAGGGTCTGGTCGTTTTCCACCAGCAGTTGCACCGGGGACTGCGCGAGCAGCAGGCCGAGGTGGAGCAGGTCGTTGTTGTCGGTGAAATACCCCAGGGACACCTTGAGGCTCTTCGCGCCGAAGGCCTGGGCCCGTTGCAGCGCTTGTTGCAGCAGCGGGTTGGCGTGGGAACGTCCGGCGACCCAGAGCTCCAGCGGCGAGGAAAATACGCTTTCCAGTTGCTGGGCGCGGGCGGCCTGGGCCAGTTGGGACGGCTCTTCGACGGTCAGCAGCTCCTCGCGCCATTCGATGCGCGATGCGCCGGCGGCGGCCAGCACCTCGATGAAATGGCCCTGGCCCTGGGCGCGGACGAGGTCCGCGCCGTAGCTGGACAGGCTGATGGAGACGGGCGATTTATTCATGGTCACGACCTCTGAAACCGGTTTCATTTTTTGTCAAAAAAAAGCTCATAAAAAAAGCAGCTCATTTCCCTCTCTTCATGCCTGCACGATTCCCTGTAGCCGCTGCCGCAGGCTGCGATCGGCGGCGTAGCCGTCGTCAACCGGCGCAAGAGTTTTTCAGGCAGATCGCGGACGCAGGTTTTGCGGCAACTGCGTTGCCGATCGCAGCCTCGCAGGCTCGGCAGCGGCTACACCCGCATCGCGATTCCCGAGTCGATCAGTGGTTACCGAGGCCCTCTCTGGCGGGTGGAGCCGCGAACGATCAGCTCGGCGGTAAAGTCCAGCGTGCGCAGCGGTTCGTTGTCGCCGCGCAGGCGCTTGAGCAGGCACTCGAAGGCGCTGGCGCCGATGCGTTCGGTGGGTTGGGCGAGGGCGGTGATGCCGCTGCCCACCAGCGGGTACCAGTCGAGGTCGTCGAGGGCGATCAGGCCGATTTCGTCGAACAGCGGGCAGCCCAGTTCGCGCAGGGCCCGGGTCGCGGCCAGGGCGGCGACGCCGTTGCCGCAGAACAGGGCCTTGGGCCCGGGGCCGGGGGCGGCGAGAAACTGCTGCAGGTGCCGGTTCAGGTCGGCGCCGGTTTCCACCACGGCGCCCCGCAATGGCGGGCGCTGCTGGATCTGTGCCTTGAAAGCGTTGCTGCGTTCGAGCCGCGAGCTGGTGCCGTCGTGGGGTTCGCTGACCAGCAGCAGGTCGCGATAGCCGCGCCCCTGCAGGTGGTCGACGGCGCTGCGCACGGCGTGCGGGTTGTCCAGGCCGACCAGGTCGCTGTGCAAGTGCTCGACCTTGCGGTCCACCAGGACCATGGGCATTTCCCGGTGCAGTTCGCGCAGCTCGTCCAGGTGGCGGCCGAGGGTGTTCACGATCAGGCCTTCGATGTTGTACGAGCGCAGGTTGGCCAGGTGCTGGCGCTCCTGCTCGTCGTCGCGGTCGGTGTTGCACACCACCAGGCTGTAGCCGTGCTGGCGGCAGGCGGTTTCCACGCCATGCATCACGGCAATCGAATAGGGGTTGCGGATATCGGCCACCAGCATGCCGATCAGGCGCGTGCGCCCGCGCTTCAGGCCGCGGGCCATCTGGTTCGGGCGGTAGCCCAGTTCGGCGATGGCTTGTTCGATGCGCAAGGCGATGGCATCGGAGAGCAGGGCGCGGTCTTCGCCGATAAAGCGCGACACGCTGGCCTTGGAAACCCCGGCGCGTTCGGCGACATCGAGCATGGTGACGCGGCTGCGCTGGGCGGCGGAAAAACTGTTCACGGGCGGCGACCTGTCATTGGCATTCTTGTTATGGGGCGTATCCGTTTCAGGTGCGACGTTCTGCCGCATCGCTGAAACCGGTTTCAGGAAACAGCAAAGTGATTTCGCCGTCAAGGGCGATTGGCGTCAGCGGGATGAAAAAAATGTCATCCGGCTGACGGATGGCGCGTTTTCGTTGAAGGGCACCTGCTGCGCAGGTGATCGCGAGCAAGCTGCGCTCCTACAGGTTCGTGAGGCACGCCCGCAGGTAGTCGAGCAGGGCCTCGTACAGCGCGTCGACTTCCGGCGCCAGGCCCCGGGCGCGCAGGCAGCCGTGCACCAGGCCGAGGCCCGGGTACAGCCGGCTGTCGCCGCCGGCGGCCAGCAGGCGCTGGTGATACAACTCGCCGTCGTCGCGCAGCGGGTCGAATTGCGCCAGGGCGATAAAGGCCGGGGGCAGGCCGGCGAAGTCGTCGGCCAGCAGCGGCCGGGCGTAGGGCGAGCGCTGTTCGGGGCCGGGCAGGTACAGGGCGTGATAGCTGTCCAGGTCGCTGCTGCCGAGCAGCGGCGCGTCGCTGCACTGGCGGCGCGAGGGCAGGTCGGCGCTACCGCCGAGGCCGGGGTACAGCAGCGCCTGGGCGGCGGGCGGGGGTTCGCCGGCATCGCGCAGGGCCAGGCACAGCGCCGCGGCGAGGTTGCCGCCGGCGCTGTCGCCGATCACCAGTTGCCGACGTTTATCCAGGGCAAAGGGGCTGGCCCCGGCCTGCAAGGCGCGCCACGCCGCCAGGCAATCGTCGAAGGCGGCGGGGAACGGCTGCTCGGGCGCCAGGCGGTAGTCCACGGCAATCACCAGTACCTGCAACTGCGCCGCCAGGTATGCGGTGATGAAGTCGTGGGAGTCCAGGTCGCCCACCACCCAGCCGCCGCCGTGCAGGTACAGCAGGCAGGGCCAGCCGTCGGCGGGCATCGGGCGGGTCGGGCAATAGGCGCGGGCCGGCACCCCGGCCAGGGAGAAGTCGCTGACTCGCAGGCCGTCCGGGCGCGGCGGGGCGAAGGCGCGGCACATGCGGCTGTAATTGTCGCGCAGGCCCTTGAAGCTGCTGTCGGCGCTGCTGAAGCTCAGCGTGCGCTCGACGAAGGCGGCGAGTTCGGGGGAAAGCGGGTAGTGGCGCATGGGCGGGGTTTTCCGTTGTCGGGGCGGGCGCTATCGCGAGCCAGCTCGCGATGAGATCGACAGGGCGCCGCTATTTCAAACTGGCCTGCACCGCCGCCACGCCGTCCTGGCCGTCGACGCTGCTGACCCCGGCCAGCCAGCGCCGGAGGTCGTCGGGGTGGTCGCGCAACCATTGCCGCGCAACGTCCTGGGGCGTCTGGCGCTCCATGATCGGTACCATCAGCTGGCTTTCCTGGGCCGCGCTGAAGCTCAGGTTCTGCAACAGGCGATAGACGTTCGGGCAACGCTCGGCGTAGTCCGGCGCGGTGACGGTGGAGACCTTGGCCGCGCCTTCGTCGGGGCCGTAGACGTCTTCGCTGCCGGTCAGGTAGGCGATGCGCATATTGATGTTCATCGGGTGCGGGGTCCAGCCGACGAAGACCACGAACTCCTTGCGGTTGATCGCCCGTTGCACCGCCGCCAGCATCCCGGCCTCGCCGGACTCGATCAGCTTGAAGCCCTTGAGGCCGAAGCGGTCGCTGTCGATCATGTTTTTGATCGTGGTGTTGGCGCCGCTGCCGGGTTCGATGCCATAGAGCTTGCCGCCCAGTAGTTCCTTGAAGCGGGCGATATCGGCGAAGGTCTTCAGGCCCGCGGCCGCCACGTAGTCCGGCACGGCGAGGGTGGCCTGGGCATCGCTCAGGCTCGGTTGGGCCATGACCTTGACCTGCCCGGCCTTGAGGAACGGCGCGATGTTCTTGTCCATCGCCGGTTGCCAGTAGCCGAGGAAGATGTCCAGGCGCTTGTCGCGGATGCCGGCGAAGATGATCTGCTGCACGGCGCTGGTCTGCTTGCTGTCGTAGCCCAGGCCGGTCAGCAGCACGTCGGCCATGCCGCTGGTGGCGATGACGTCGGTCCAGTTGACCACGCCCATGCGGACGGTCTTGCAGGCGGCGGGCTCGCTGGCCCAGGTGCCGGCGCTGAACAACAGGGCGCCGCAGAGGATCGGGAGACAAGGTTTGAACAGGTTTCTCATCGCAGGGTCTCGTCCGGCAGGTTGTTATTGTCAGAGGCGGCGTCTTGCTGCGCCGTGGGGTCAGTACGAAAAGTGGCTGCGCGCTGGGCGCCTTCGGCGCTACGCAGGCCATGCTGCGTTAAAAACAGGCTCGCCGACCTTTCGTATCGACCCCGCGCCACTTTAGGTAACCCCGACCCTTGCGAAAACGCCCTCAGGCGACCGGCATTTGCACTGGGGCGACCGTCAGGCCCACAGGCTCAGCCAGGCCGAAGCCAGCAGCAACAGCGCCATGCCCCGGTTGAAGCGCTGCAAGGCTTGCGGCGAGCGCAGCAGCCGGGCGGAGCCGGCGCCGAGTAGCGCCCAGGCGCCAAGGCAGGGCAGCGACACCAGGAAAAACACCAGCGACAGGTACAGCACCTGGTTTTCGCGCTCGTTGCCGTTGCCGGCGAACACGCTGACCACCGCCAGGGCCATCATCCAGGTCTTGGGGTTGACCAGTTGCAGGCTGGCGCCGCCGAGCAGGCCCAGGCGCCGGTGGGTGTCGCCCGCCTTGGGGTCGATGGCGGCGGGCGGCGCGCGAAAGATCTGCCAGGACAGGACGCTCAGCCAGATCACCCCGGCCCAGCGCATGGCGGCGGGCAGGCCGGGCACGTCCATCAGTGTCCGGCCGAGGCCGCTGCCCACCAGCACGACGATGCCGGCGGCGGCCACGCAGGCGCCGAGGACGATCGGCAGCGCGGCCTTGAAGCCGTAGCGGGCGCTGTTGCTCAGCACCAGGATATTGGTCGGCCCCGGGGTGATCGAGGCGACGAAGGCGAACAACAGGAAGGGCAGCAGGCCAGGCAGGGACGGTAGAAAGGACAGGGAGGACAACATCGCGAGCAACTCCAGTGAAGATCGGTGAGCGATCTTCGCTGGCGAGCGTTCAGGCGTCTGGAAGATTCGAGCAGCGCTTGCGGTACGCCGCCGGGGTCATGCCGTAGGCGCGGACGAACCAGCGGCCCAGGTGGCTCTGGTCGGCGAAGCCCAGGGCCATGGCCACCGCGGCCGGTTGCTCGCCGTGGGCCAGCAGGCGCCGCGCCTTGGCCAGGCGCAACTGCACCAGGTAGGCATGGGGCGGCAGGCCGTAGGCGGCCTTGAAGGCCCGGGTCAGGCGGAAGCGGTCGACGCCGCAGGCCGCGGCCAGCGCGTCCAGGCTGATGTCCTGTTGGGCGTGGGCGTGCAGGTAGTCCCGGGCCCTTTGCGCCACCCGGGGCAGGCGCGGGTCTTCGCGGTAGCGCTGGCGCCAGTGCAGGTGGCCGGTGAGCTGGTCGAACAGCTGGTCCATGGCGCTCTGGCGGACGATGCGCAACTCGCCGTGGTGCAGACTGTGGAAGGCGTTGCTGGTGGCCAGCGCCAGGCGCGGGTTGCTGGCCAGGGTGCTGGCGAAACTCAGTTGGCTGTCGGCCGGCGCCTCTTCGAACAGCGCGCTCAGTTCGCGCTCCAGCCACTGCGGGTCGAGGTACAGCATGCGGTAGGTGAAGCCGCCTTCGGCGGGGGCGTCGCCGTCGTGGATTTCCCCGGGCTCGAGCAGGAATACCTTGCCCGGGGTGCTGTGAAAGCGCTCGCGGCGGCAGTGGAACTGCTGCACGCCCTGTTCGGTCACGCCCACCAGGTAGCTGTCGTGCCAGTGCGGGTCGTAGGCGTGGCCGGTGAAATGGGCGCGCAGGGTCTCGATGCCGGTGTCGGCGTCCTGGGCCAGGTCGAGCCAGTCGTGCGCGTTCATGGAAGGTCCGTGGCAGGGGCGAGGGCGACAGTTAGCGCCCGTTCGCCCGGGCGGGTCTAGAACAGATGTGCGCGGTCACGAGAACAGCCCGGCGGCGATATTGATCGAGAAACCGAGGATCGCGGTGTTGAACAGGAACCCGATCAGCGACTGGGCCAGGACGATCTTGCGCAACTCGCGGGTGGCGACGCCGACGTCGGCGGTCTGCACCGCCACGCCGATGGTGAAGGAGAAATACAGGAAGTCCCAGTAATTGGGGGTGGTCAGGCCCTCAGCGAAGCGCAGCGCCGGCTCCTTGCCGCCCCAGGTGTAGTAGAGGCGGGCGTAGTGCACGCTGAAGATCACCCCGATCAGCAGCCAGGAGCCGACCACCGTCAGCCCGGTGAAGGCGTAGTGCAGCAGGCGCTGGCTGGCGTCCAGGTCCTTGCTGGCGGACAGCGAGAAGGTGATGGCGGCGAGGCTGGCGATGGCCGCGATGCAGACCATGAGCAGCACCACCCCGGCGTTTTCGTCCTCGACCTCGGCGATGCGTTTCACGTCGTCGGCCCGGGAGCGGGTGGTCAGCCAGAACATCAGCAGCAGGTAGCTCCAGACCGCGGCGTTCCAGCCGATGAGGACCTTGCTCAGCCACGCTTCGGACGGCGCCAGGAAACCCGCCGCCAGGCCGATCAGGACACCGGCGGTCAGGCGGGGATGGGTACGCACAAGAAAGGACATGGCGGCTCGCGGTGGCGGGGTGTGCGGCAAACCTTAGCATGCGGCCCCCAACCTGTAGGAGCGCAGCTTGCTCGCGATAAATCTCCAACGATAACGCGAGGCGACGGTTATACCGCCGCTGCGCGGCTATCGCGAGCCAGCTTCGCTCCTACACGATGACCTTCAGTCCTGGGGTTTGCGGGGCTTGACGAGTCGCATCACCACCACGAAGAACACCGGCACGAAGATCACCGCCAGGGTCGCGGTGATCATGCCGCCGATCACCCCGGTGCCGATGGCCTGCTGGCTGGCCGAGCTGGCGCCGCTGGCGATGGCCAGGGGCACCACGCCGAGGATGAACGCCAGCGAGGTCATGACGATCGGTCGCAGGCGCAGGCGCGCGGCCTGGATCGTCGCGTCGACCAGGTCGTGGCCTTCGTCGTACAGGCTCTTGGCGAACTCGATGATCAGGATCGCGTTTTTCGCCGACAGGCCGATGATGGTGATCAGCCCGACCTTGAAGAACACGTCGTTGGGCATGCCGCGCAGGGTCACCGCGAGCACCGCGCCGAGCACGCCCAGCGGCACCACCAGCAGCACCGAGGTCGGGATCGACCAGCTCTCGTACAGCGCCGCCAGGCACAGGAACACGATCAGCAGCGACAGCCCCAGCAGCAGTGGCGCCTGGCTGCCGGACAAGCGTTCCTGCAGCGACAGGCCGGTCCATTCCTGGCCCAGGCCGGTGGGCAACTGGCTGACCAGGCGCTCGATTTCCGCCATGGCCTCGCCGGTGCTGTGGCCCGGGGTCGGCTCGCCGGAAATGCTGATGGCCGGGTAGCCGTTGTAACGGGTCAACTGAGTGGGGCCCTGGGTCCAGCGCGCCTGGGCGAAGGCCGACAGCGGCACCATCTTGCCGAGGTTGTTGCGCACCTGGATTTTCAGCAGGTCTTCCACCTGGCTGCGGCGGTCGCCTTCGGCCTGCACCACCACCCGCTGCATCCGCCCCTGGTTGGGGAAGTCGTTGACGTAGCTGGAGCCCACCGCGGTGGACAGCACGTTGCCGATGTCGGCGAAGGACACGCCCAGGGCGTTGGCCTGCTTGCGGTCGACTTCCAGGTGCACCTGCGGCGCCTCGGCCAGGGCGCTTTCGCGCACGTTGGTGAGGAT
This sequence comes from Pseudomonas chlororaphis, assembly GCF_001921865.1. Taxonomy (GTDB): domain Bacteria; phylum Pseudomonadota; class Gammaproteobacteria; order Pseudomonadales; family Pseudomonadaceae; genus Aquipseudomonas; species Aquipseudomonas chlororaphis_D. The sequence goes on along the minus strand of NZ_MSCT01000013.1, from coordinate 86,612 downwards.
CGGGCTTTTTTGTGCCGCGGCCAGCAGCTCGGTGCGGGCCTGCATCAGCGCGGCATGGCCGAGGCCGCCGCGGTCTTGCAGGCGGAACTCGAAGCCGCTGGACGTGCCGAGACCGTCTACCGGCGGCGGCAATACGGCGTAGGAAACCGCGTCCTTGATCTGGCTCAGGGCGGCGTTGGCCCGGTCGGCGATCGACTGCGCCGAATCGTCGCCGCCGCGCTGCGACCAGTCCTTGAGCGTGGTGAACGCCAGCGCGGCGTTCTGCCCGCTGCCGGAGAAGCTGAAACCGAGGATCACCGTGCTGTCGCCGACCCCCGGCTCGCCGGCGTTGTGCGCCTCGATCTGCTCCACCACCTGGATCGTGCGGTTCTTGCTCGCGCCCGGCGGCAACTGGATGTCGGTGATGGTGTAGCCCTGGTCTTCCACCGGCAGGAACGAGGAGGGCAGGCGGCTGAACAGCAGCCCCAGGCCCACCAGCAGCACGACGTACACCACCAGGTAGCGGCCGCAGCGTTTCAGCGCATAGGCGACCCAGCGTTGGTAGCCGTCGCTGAGGTGTTCGAAACGGCGGTTGAACCAGCCGAAGAAGCCGCCTTTCTCATGGTGCTCGCCCTTGGCGATCGGCTTGAGCAGGGTGGCGCACAGGGCCGGGGTCAGGGTCAGGGCGAGGAAAGCCGAGAACAGGATCGAGGTGGCCATCGACAGCGAGAACTGCTGGTAGATCACCCCCACCGAGCCCGCCATGAAGGCCATCGGCAGGAACACCGCCACCAGCACCAGGGTGATGCCGACGATGGCGCCGGTGATCTGCTGCATCGCCTTGCGCGTCGCCTCCTTCGGCGACAGGCCTTCGCTGGCCATGATCCGCTCGACGTTCTCTACGACCACGATGGCGTCGTCCACCAGGATGCCGATGGCCAGGACCATGCCGAACATGGTCAGCACGTTGATCGAGAAACCCAGCGCCAACATGGTGGCGAAGGTGCCCATCAGCGCCACCGGCACCACCAGGGTCGGGATCAGGGTGTAGCGGATGTTCTGCAGGAACAGGAACATCACCGCGAACACCAGCAGCATGGCTTCGCCCAGGGTGTAGACCACCTTGGTGATCGAGACCTTGACGAAGGGCGAGGTGTCGTAGGGGATCTTGTATTCCACGCCGGCCGGGAAGTAGCGCGACAGCTCGTCCATCTTCGCGCGGATCAGGGTCGCGGTGGCCAGGGCGTTGGCCCCCGGCGACAGCTGCACGCCGACCGCGGTGGACGGCTTGCCGTTGAGGCGGGTGGAGAACTGGTAGTCCTGGCTGCCGACTTCCACCCGCGCCACGTCGCCGATCCGCACGGTGGAGCCGTCCGGGTTGGCCCGCAGGACAATGTCGGCGAACTCCTCGGGGGTCGCCAGCTGGCCCTTGACCAGCACCGTGGCGGTGATTTCCTGGGTCGAGCGGCTCGGCAGGTCGCCGATGCTGCCGGCCGAGACCTGGGCGTTCTGCGCGACGATGGCGGCGTTGACGTCGGCCGGGGTCAGGTTGAAACCGATCAGCTTCTGCGGGTCGATCCACACCCGCATGGCCCGCTCGGCGCCGTACAGCTGGGCCTTGCCGACCCCGTCCAGGCGGCGGATCTCGTTCATCACGTTACGCGCCAGGTAGTCGCTGAGCGCGGTGTCGTCGAGCTTGCCGTCGTTGGAGGTGAGGGTGATCAGCAGCAGGAAGCCGGCCGACACTTTTTCCACCTGCAAGCCTTGCTGGGTCACGGCTTGCGGCAGGCGCGGCTCGACCACCTTGAGGCGGTTCTGCACATCGACCTGGGCCATTTCCGGGTTGGTGCCGGGCTGGAAGGTGGCGGTGATGGTGGCGCTGCCCAGGCTGCTCTGGGACGAGAAATACAGCAGGTGGTCGGCGCCGTTGAGTTCTTCCTCGATCAGGCTGACCACGCTTTCGTCCACGGTCTGCGCCGAGGCGCCCGGGTACACGGCGTAGATCTCGATGCTCGGCGGCGCGACGTTGGGGTACTGCGCCACCGGCAATTGCGGGATGGAGAGGGCACCGGCCAACAGGATGAACAGGGCGACCACCCAGGCGAACACCGGACGGTCGATAAAGAATTGCGGCATGAGGGTTCCTACCTACTGTCCAGTGGTCTGGGCTAGGGGAAGAGGGCTGTCGTCGATCTGGACTTTTTCGCCCGGACGGGCGTGCTGCACGCCTTCGACGACGATGCGGTCGCCGGCCTTGAGGCCTTCGGTGACGATCCAGCGGTCCTGTTGCGCGGCCCCCAGTTGCACCGGTTGCTGCACCACCTGCTGCTCGGCATTCACCAGCAGCACCTGGGCGATGCCGGCGCTGTCGCGCAGGATGGCCCGCTGCGGCACGCTGATGCCCTGGCGGTTCACCGCCTGTTCCAGGCGTACGCGGATGAAGCTGCCGGGTAGCAGGTCGAGGTCCGGGTTGGGGAACTCGCTGCGCAGGATGATCTGGCCGGTGCTCGGGTCGACGCTGATGTCGGCGAACAGCAGCTTGCCCGGCAACGGATAGAGGCTGCCGTCGTCCTGGATCAGCGTGGCCTTGGCCTGGTCCTGGCCGACCTGTTGCAACTGGCCGGCGCGGAAGGCCCGGCGCAGGTCGTTGAGCTCGCGGGTCGACTGGGTGAGGTCGGCGTGGATCGGGTTCAGTTGCTGGATCAGCGCCAGCGGCGTGGTCTCGTTCTGGCCCACCAGCGCGCCCTCGGTGACCAGGGCCCGGCCGACGCGCCCGGAAATCGGCGCGGTGACGGTGGCATACCCCAGGTTCAGCTTCGCGCGCTGCACGGCGGCCTGGTTGGCGGCCACCTCGGCGGCGGTCTGGCGCGCGTTGGCCCGGGCGTTGTCGTATTCCTGGGCGCTGATGGCCTTGTCTTCGATCAGTTGGGCGTAGCGCTGTTCCTGCAAGCGCGCCTGGAAGGCATTGGCCTCGGCCTTGCGCAGGCTGGCCACGGCGCTGTCGAGGTCGGCCTTGAACGGGGCCGGGTCGATGCGAAACAGCACGTCGCCCTGTTTCACGTCGCTGCCTTCGCGGAACGTGCGTTGCAGCACCACGCCGGCCACCCGTGCGCGGACTTCGGCGATGCGCGGCGCGGCGATGCGCCCGCTCAGCTCGCTGCTGATCGACAGCGGGCGGGTCTGGATGGTTTCGACGCGGACCTTGGCCAACGGTGCCTGTTCTTCGGCGGTGGAGGACTTGTCACAAGCGCTCAGCGCGGCTGCCAGCAACAACAGGCAGAACGGCGCAAACAGGTTTTTCGACATGCTGATACCCCAATAATGACTGCGGCATGCTAAGGGCCGGCCGCAAGAATCGCTGTGAAGCTGTGTAGGTGCTGTGTGAAAAAGTGTGAAGCGAATGCTCGGGTGTCCGCGAGGTTGTATATCCTGCGTTCGGTGAGCGCGTTGCGCTCAATCGCGAGCAAGCTCGCTCCTACACATGGAGCACGTCCCTCCTGTAGGAGCGAGCTTGCTCGCGATAAAGAACCATCAGCCGCCACCGTATTTCTGGATTACTCCATGCCCAACATCCTGCTGGTCGAAGACGACCCCGCGCTTTCCGAACTGATTGCCAGCTACCTGGAGCGCAACGGCTATCAGGTCAACGTCATCAGCCGCGGCGATCAGGTGCGGGAGAGGGCGCGGGTCAGCCCGCCGGACCTGGTGATCCTCGACCTGATGCTGCCTGGCCTGGACGGCCTGCAAGTCTGCCGCCTGCTGCGTGCCGACTCGGCCTCGCTGCCGATCCTGATGCTGACCGCCCGTGATGATAGCCACGATCAGGTGCTGGGTCTGGAAATGGGCGCCGACGATTATGTGACAAAACCCTGTGAGCCGCGCGTATTGTTGGCCCGGGTGCGGACCTTGTTGCGCCGCAGCAGCCTCGGCGAGCCGCAGACCGCCAGCGACCGGATTCTCATGGGCAACCTGTGTATCGATCTGTCGGAGCGTACCGTGAGCTGGCGCGACCAGCTGGTGGAGCTGTCCAGTGGCGAATACAACCTGCTGGTGGTGCTGGCCCGGCATGCCGGCGAGGTGCTGAGCCGCGACCAGATCCTGCAGCGCCTGCGCGGCATCGAGTTCAACGGCACCGACCGTTCGGTGGACGTGGCGATTTCCAAGCTGCGGCGCAAGTTCGACGACCATGCCGGCGAGGCGCGCAAGATCAAGACCGTGTGGGGCAAGGGTTACCTGTTCAGCCGTTCCGAATGGGAATGCTGAGTCGATGCTGAAAATCCTGATCCGCCTGTACCTGGTGACGATCGTTTCGTTCAGCGCGGCAATCTACCTGGCGCCGGAACTGGTGGTGCGGCTCTTCCACGAGCGCTTCGTGACCTACAACCTGGATTACTCCCGCGGCCTGCAAACCCTGATCGTCAAGCAGTTCCACAGCGTACCGGCGCCGCAGTGGCCGACCCTGGCGGCGGAGATGGACCGCGAATTCCAGCCGCTGCACATCCTGCTGACCCGCAACGACGATGCCGATTTCACCCCCTACGAGCGCGAGCGCCTGCAACGCGGCGAGAACGTGGTGCGGGTCGGCGACTGGGGCTGGCGCACCCTCGCGGTGGCGCCCCTGGACGAGCAGATGGTGGTGCAGATGGTGGTGCCGCCGGACCCGGTCGACGTCAGCCTGCTGTACTGGAGCATCAACGTGCTGATCGGCGCGACCATGCTCGCCTGCCTGCTGCTCTGGCTGCGCCCGCACTGGCGCGACCTGGAGCGCCTGAAGCACGCCGCCGAACGCTTCGGCAAAGGCCACTTGAGCGAACGCACGCAGATTTCCCCCAGTTCCAACATCGGCAGCCTGGCCAATGTCTTCGACACCATGGCCGGCGACATCGAAAACCTGCTGAACCAGCAGCGCGACCTGCTCAACGCGGTGTCCCACGAGCTGCGCACGCCCCTGACCCGGCTCGACTTCGGCCTGGCCCTGGCGCTCTCCGAGGAACTGCCGGCCAGCGCTCGCGAACGCTTGCAGGGGTTGGTGGCGCATATTCGCGAACTCGACGAACTGGTGCTGGAACTGCTGTCCTACAGCCGTTTGCAGAACCCGGGACAGTTGCCGGAACAGGTCGAAGTGTCGCTGGACGAGTTCATCGACAGCATCCTGGGCAGCGTCGACGACGAGCTGGAGTCCCCGGATATCGTGATCAACGTGCTGCTGCACGGCAGCCTGGAGCGTTTCACCCTCGACCCGCGGTTGACCGCCCGGGCCATCCAGAACCTGCTGCGCAATGCCATGCGTTATTGCGAAAGGCGCATCCAGGTCGGGGTGCAGGTCAGCGAGCGCGGCTGCGAAATCTGGGTCGACGATGATGGCATCGGCATCCCCGACGACGAGCGTGAAAGGGTGTTCGAGCCGTTCTACCGCCTGGACCGCAGCCGTGATCGCGCCACTGGCGGGTTCGGCCTCGGCCTGGCCATCAGCCGCCGCGCCCTGGAAGCCCAGGGCGGCAGCCTGACCGTCGAAACCTCGCCGCTGGGCGGCGCGCGTTTCCGCCTGTGCCTGCCGATGCCGGCTTAACCCAACCCCGGCGATCTGTCGTTGTAGGAGCGCAGCTTGCTCGCGATGGCGTCTTCAACATCGCCGTACCCTCTCAAGGCATCTGGCGCATCCCCTGGCGCCATCGCGGGCAAGCCTCGCTCCTACGGGAGCGGCGGGAGTTCGCTGGAGTGGATCAGGCCGACGCCCGCTTCGCGCATGTGCGCCAGGGCGGCGTCCCGCGAGCCGTCGAGGTCGATCGCGCGGCAGGCGTCGAGCACCACGAAGGTGGTGAAGCCCGCCGCCCGCGCGTCCAGCGCCGACCAGGCGACGCAGTAGTCCAGGGCCAGGCCCGCCAGGTACAGGGTGTCGATGCCGCGCTGGCGCAGGTAGCCGGCCAGCCCGGTAACGGTGCTGCGGTCCGCTTCGACGAAAGCCGAGTAACTGTCGATGTCCAGGTTGCAGCCCTTGCGCAGGATCAACTGGGCATGCTCCAGCCGCAGGTCCGGGTGCAGCTCGGCGCCATGGCTGGCCTGCACGCAATGCTCCGGCCAGAGCACTTGCGGCCCGTAGGGCAGCTGGATGCGGCTGAACGGCGCGTGGCCCGGGTGGCTGGAGGCGAACGAGGCATGCCCGGCGGGGTGCCAGTCCTGGGTCACGACCACCTGCTGGAAACGCCGGCCCAGGCGATTGATCAGCGGCACGATCAGGTCGCCCTCGGGCACGGCCAGGGCGCCGCCGGGGATAAAGTCGTTCTGTACGTCGATGACCAGCAGCGCCTCGTGCGAAGGGCGCTCGGACGCGGGGTGGGCGGTGGTTGCTGGCATGGGCGGGCCTCTGGCTTGGACAGTCGCCTATTGTGCCCAGCGCCGGGCCCGCCTGCACGCTCGGCGGTTGGTCGGTTCGCTGTCGCCAGGAGGAGGGACGAGGTTCGGCCGACGCGGGGCAAACTGACATTTTTTTCATGCCGCCCGTGGTCTCGGCGGGTCTATGCTGGGCCGCATGGGCGAACGACGAGGAAGGCCGACGATGAAAGACCCGCATACCCCGATCCATCACGCCGCCGCCGACGGCTATAAAGACGCCGCCGACACCTACGTGCGCGGCCGCCCGGATTACCCGCCGGCGCTGGACCAGTGGCTACGCGACAGCCTGGGCCTGCGGGCCGGCCAGGTGGTGGTTGATCTCGGCGCCGGCACCGGCAAGTTCACCGGCCGCCTGTTGGCCACCGGCGCGCGGGTGATCGCCGTGGAGCCGGTGGCACAGATGCTCGCCAGGCTCGCCGCCAGCCATCCCCAGGCCGAAGCCCTGAGCGGCAATGCCACGGCGATACCGCTGGCCGACGCGTCGGTGGACGCGCTGGTCTGCGCCCAGGCCTTTCACTGGTTCGCCAGCCGCGAAGCCTTGAGCGAGATCGCCCGGGTGCTCAAGCCGGGCGGCCGGCTGGGCCTGGTGTGGAACCTGCGCGATGCCCGGGTGCCCTGGGTGCAGCGCCTGGACCGGATCGTCAACGCCCTGGAAGGCGATACGCCGCGCTACTACACCGGGGCCTGGCGCCAGGCGTTTCCTCACCCGAGTTTTACCCCCTTGCAGGAGCAGCACTTCGGCAACGGTCACAGCGGCGCCCCGGAGCAGGTGATTTTCGACCGGGTGCGCTCCACCAGTTTTATCGCTGCCTTGCCGCAGGCCGCGCGGGCGCAGATCGACCGGCAGATCGCCGCGCTGATCGACGAAGAGCCCGAGCTGCGCGGCAAGAGCCTGGTCACCGTGCCCTACGAAACCGCGGCGTTCTGCGCCCAAAAGATCCGCTGATACCCACACTCACTGTAGGAGCGAGCTTGCTCGCGATGAGTGCGTAGCACTCGAATGCCCGGCCCTCACACCCTCTGATAAACCGGGTGGCCTTGAAAGCGAGCAAGCTCGCTCCTACAGGGGGGTGGTGTCGTGAGTCCCGGTTTTGGCCGATGCGCTGCCTTACTGCGCGGCCTGGGCCCTTGCTATAGTTCGGGCCTCATTTTTTTGCCCGGTAAGGATCACTGCCATGTCCGAATATCAAGCCTTTCGCGTCGAACTCGCCGACAACATCGCCCATGTGCAGATCAACCGTCCGGAAAAGATCAACGCGATGAACGCCGCGTTCTGGAGCGAGATCATCGAGATCTTCCGCTGGATCGACGACACCGACGCGGTGCGCGTGGTGGTATTGAGCGGCGCCGGCAAACACTTTTCCTCGGGCATCGACCTGATGATGCTGGCCGGGGTGGCCAACGAACTGGGCAAGGACGTCGGGCGCAACGCGCGCCTGCTGCGGCGCAAGATCCTCCAGCTGCAAGCCTCCTTCAACGCCGTCGACCAGTGCCGCAAGCCGGTGCTGGCGGCGATCCAGGGTTACTGCCTGGGCGGCGCCATCGACCTGATCGCCGCCTGCGACATGCGCTACGCCGCGCAAGACGCGCAATTCTCGATCAAGGAAATCGATATCGGCATGGCCGCCGATGTCGGCACTTTGCAACGTTTGCCACGTATCATCGGCGACGGCATGCTGCGCGAACTGGCCTACACTGGGCGCACCTTCGGTGCCGAGGAAGCGCGTGGCATGGGCCTGGTCAACCGCGTCTACGCCGACAGCGCCAGCCTGCTCGACGGGGTGATGGGCATTGCCCGGGAGATCGCCGACAAATCGCCGATCGCCGTCAGCGGGACCAAGGAAATGCTCAGCTACATGCGCGACCACCGCATCGACGACGGCCTGGAATACATCGCTACCTGGAACGCCGCCATGCTGCAATCCACCGACTTGCGCGTGGCCATGGCCGCCCATATGAGCAAACAGAAACCCGAATTTCTGGATTGATTGAACATGACTTCACGCTGGACCACCGCAGTACTGGATATCGACCTTCCCGGCGGCTGGGCCGTGGCCCGCAGCCCGCAGGGTTTTCTGTTCGACGACAACGGCGCGCTGTTCCCCCGCGAATGGCTCAAGCGCCAGGACCTGTCGATCCTTGCCGAGCACGGCATCGGCCACCTGGACGGCGAGCCGGTGTACCTGCTGGAACTCAAGAGCGTCAGCGAGGTGCCGGGCTGCAACTGGAAAGGCCTGCGCGCGTTCATGCTCGACGGCGACCACACGCTCTACAAGGTCCTGGGCTACGCCGCGCAGATCGGCACCTGGGCCCGCGAGCACCGTTTCTGCGGCAACTGCGGCCAGGCCATGACCCAGGTGGTGCGCGAGCGGGCGATGTACTGCGAACCGTGCGACCTGCGCAGCTACCCGCGGATTTCGCCGAGCATGATCGTGCTGATCACCCGCGGCGACGAAGTGCTGCTGGCCCGTTCGCCGCGCTTCGTCCCCGGGGTCTACAGCACCCTGGCCGGGTTCGCCGAGCCGGGCGAGTCGGCCGAGGACTGCCTGGTGCGCGAGGTGCGCGAAGAGGTGCGGATCGAGGTCAAGAACATCCAGTACGTCGGCAGCCAGTGCTGGCCGTTCCCGCATTCGATGATGCTGGGGTTTCACGCCGAGTACGCCGGCGGCGAGATCGTGCCCCAGGAAGACGAGATCGAGGATGCGCAGTGGTTCAACGTGCGTGAGCTGCCGCCGCTGCCGGCGTCGCGCTCGATCGCCCGCTACTTGATCGATCTGTATGTGGCCCGGCGCCTGGGGCTGGCGGAGCCGGTATTGCCGGGCTAGTGGCCGGCGGGGCGGGACGAGGCGGGCGAATCCATCGGGTTCGCCCGCTGTCGTTTCAGCGCGTCAAACGGCGCTGAACCAGTGTTGCCAGGCCAGGCGCACGGTCAGCCCCAGGACCACGGTGATGAACACCGGGCGAATGAACTTGGCGCCGCCGCTGATGGCGGTGCGGGCGCCGAAGAAGGCGCCGACCATCAACGACAGGCCCATGCTCAGGCCGATGGCCCAATCCACCTGGCCCGAGAAAATGAAGATCGACAGCGCCGCCGCGTTGCTGACGAAGTTCATGCTGCGCGCCACGCCGCTGGCCTTGACCAGGTCGATGGGGTAGAGCAGCAGGCTGCTGACGGTCCAGAAGGCGCCCGTGCCGGGGCCTGCCACGCCGTCGTAGAACCCCAGGCTGAAACCCTGGGTCGACTGCCACTTCTTCTTGATCGGCGCCTCGCTGTCCAGCGGCGCCTTGGGTGTACCGCCGAACAACAGATAGACGCCGCAGGCGAAGACGATCACCGGAAGCATTTTGTTCAGCCATTCGGCCGGCAGGTAATGGGCCACCACCGCGCCGGTCAGCGCGCCCACCAGGGTGCCGACGATGGCGTGGGTCCATTGCCGGGGGTGGAACAGCTTGCGCCGGTAGAAGGTGAAGCTGGCGGTGGCCGAGCCGAAGGTCGAGCTCAGTTTGTTGGTGCCCAGCACCAGGTGCGGGGGCAGGCCGGCGGTGAGCAGCGCCGGCGTGGTCAACAGGCCACCGCCGCCAGCGATGGCGTCGATGAAGCCGGCGATGAACGCGACGAAAGCCAGGATGGCGAGGGTGGTCAAATCTACGCTGAGTTCGAAAGGCATGGGGTCGACTTATTTCGGCGGGGCGCAGTTGGGCTGCGCGAAAGGCCGATATCTTACCCATAACCTCGAAGGCCTGCGACCTGCCGGAATGCCTTATCGCGAGTACGCTCGCTCCTACAGAGGGTCAGGTATTCCCTGTAGAAGCGAGCTGGCTCGCGAAAATCCCCCAGCCTGCCCAGCCCTCAAGCCTGCTGGCGCTGCGGGCCGTTGCCGATTTGCCACACGAACGGTGGCTCGCGGCCGTTGATCTGCCAGTCGCCGACGATACGCGCCTTGTAGATCACCGGGTTGTGCGACGACACCGTCCGCGCGTTGCGCCAATGGCGGTCGAGGGCCTTGCCCTGGCGGATGTCCGACGCGCCCAGGGCATTGAACAGCTCGCTGGTGGCGCGCTGGATCAGCTCGGTGACCACCACCTGGGCCGTAGCCGAGTGGATTTCCGCGGCGACATTGGCCGCCCGTTCCGCCTCCGGGTCGCCGCCGAAACGCGCCAGGTACGCCAACTGGGCCGGCTCTGCGGCGCGCACCGCGCTGGCCTCGGCGGCGTACACCAGGGCCGAGATTTCCCCCACCACCTGCTGCACCTGGGCATCCTCGCTGACCCGCGGCGCGTTGCCGTGGCTGTAGATGCGCTGGCGCGCGCGCACCTCGTGGGCCACGTCGCGCACCGCGGCGCGGCCGATGCCGGCCAGCGTCGCCAGCAGCACCAATTGGTAGAAGGCGGTCTGGTACTTGAAGCGGGTGGCGAAGTCGATCAGGTTCTCGGCCTCTACGACGGCGTCGATAAAGCGCGAGGTGCCGCTGCCGGTGGTGCGCTGGCCGAAGCCGTCCCAGTCGTCGCTCTGTTCGATGCCGGGCTGGCGCGTGCGGACCGCGGCGATCACGTCGCCGCCGGTGTCGCTGCGCCGGGCGTAGACGTCGATCCAGTCGGAGAACAGGCTCCCGGTGCTGTAGAACTTCTCGCCGTTGAGCCGCCACTTGCCGCCGTCCGGCGTGACCTGGGTGACGACCTCGCCAATGGCCACGCTGCCGATCTCGGTCCAGGCGCAGCCGACGATATCGCCTTCGACGAAGCGCTTGAACCACAAGTCGCGCGCCGGCCCCGGGGCGGCATTGAGGCGGTCCTCGGCAAAGGCGAAGTGCCCGCGCAAGGCTTGCGGCACGTTGGAGTCGGCTTCGGCCAGCTCGATCAGCAGCTGGAACAACTGCGGCAGGGACGCGCCGCCTCCGCCGTACTCCACGGGCACCCGCACCGCGCCGAAGCCGGCGTCCTTGAGCCAGCGGATCGCTTCGTGGGGCAGGCTGCGCGAGTGCTCGCGCTCGACCGCGCCGGCGGCGATGCGCTGGAAGATCGGCCGGAAACGCCCGGCCAGGGTCTCGTAGTCGACCCCCGTGGACAGTGGGTTGATTACCTGGTGTTCGGTCATGGCGCAGCTCCCTTGGCTGGATAGGTCTCTACCAGTGCGATTGCACGGTCCGTGCCGGGACGCGACAAGCCCGAATACGCGGGCCGTCGCTGCGCGTAGCCCCCGGCAACTGTTGCCCAGCCAACAGCGCATCAGCAAATCGCCCCATTCACCGTTGATCGGCCCGCTCCCTGTCGCGGCTGCCGCAGGCTGCGAAAAGGCCCGCAGGGCGTCTGCTGCGCAGCCGAACGCAGCCTGCGGCAGCGGCTACAGAGGTTGTATGCGCGGCTTTTTTCGGCTGGCACGGTTGCTGCTCTGTCACCCGGACACTTCAGTCGCGAGGACAAGCCAATGAGTCAGCAAGCCGTCAAATTTGCCTACTGGGTACCCAACGTCAGCGGCGGGCTGGTGGTCAGCAAGATCGAGCAGCGCACCCACTGGGGCATCGACTACAACCGCAAGCTGGCGCAGCTCGCCGAGGCCGCCGGGTTCGAGTACGCCCTGACCCAGATCCGCTTCACCGCCGGCTACGGCGCCGAGTACCAGCACGAGTCGGTGGCCTTCAGCCACGCGCTGCTGGCCGCCACCGAGAAACTCAAGGTGATCGCCGCGATCCTGCCCGGCCCCTGGCAGCCGGCGCTGGCGGCCAAGCAACTGGCGACCATCGACCAACTGACCAACGGCCGGATCGCGGTGAATATCGTCAGCGGCTGGTTCAAGGGCGAATTCCAGGCCATCGGCGAGCACTGGCTGGAGCACGACGAGCGTTATCGGCGTTCCGAAGAGTTCATCCGCTCGCTCAAGGGCATCTGGAGCCAGGACCATTTCAGTTTCCGCGGCGACTTCTACCGCTTCGACAATTACAGCCTCAAACCCAAGCCGCTGGGCCGGCCGGAAGTGTTCCAGGGCGGCAGCTCGCGCGCCGCGCGGGACATGGCGGCACGGGTGTCCGACTGGTACTTCACCAATGGCAACACGCCGCAGGGCATCAAGGCCCAGGTCGACGACATCCGCGCCAAGGCCGCGGCCAACCAGCATTCGGTGAAAATCGGAGTCAATGCCTTCGTGATCGCCCGCGACACCGAGGAAGAAGCGCGCGCGGTGCTGGCGCAGATCATCGAGCAGGCCGACCCGGAAGCGGTGAACGCCTTCGGCGATGCGGCGAAGCAGGCGGGCAAGGCATCGCCGGAGGGCGAGGGCAACTGGGCCAAGTCGACCTTCGAGGACCTGGTGCAATACAACGACGGTTTCAAGACCAACCTGATCGGCACGCCGCGGCAGATCGCCGAACGCATCGTCGAGCTGAAAGCCGTGGGCGTGGACCTGGTGCTGGCGGGGTTCCTGCATTTCCAGGAAGAGGTCGAATACTTCGGCAAGCGGGTCTTGCCGCTGGTGCGCGAGCTGGAAGCGCAGCGCGAAGAAGCCGCGGCCTGATAGCCGCGGTTGCAACTGATTACTGTAGGAGCGAGCTTGCTCGCGATAGCGGACTGGCGGATTACCGCATCGTCTGTATCGCGGGCAAGCCTCGCTCCTACAAGAGCAGAAGCGGGTTACAGGCCCAGGTCGGACAGCCCCGGATGGTCATCCGGGCGCCGGCCCAGCGGCCAGTGGAACTTGCGTTCGCTTTCCTTGATCGGCATGTCGTTGATGCAGGCGAACCGGTTGGCCATCAGCCCGTGTTCGTCGAACTCCCAGTTCTCGTTGCCGTAGGAACGGAACCAGTTGCCCGAGTCGTCGTGCCATTCGTAGGCGTAACGCACGGCGATGCGGTTGTCGGTAAAGGCCCAGAGTTCCTTGATCAGGCGGTAGTCCAGCTCCTTGGCCCATTTGCGGGTCAGGAAGCCCTTGGCTTCTTCGCGGTTGTGGGCGAACTCGGCGCGGTTGCGCCACTGGGTGTCCAGGGTATAGGCCAGGGACACCCGCTGCGGATCGCGGGAGTTCCAGCCGTCCTCGGCCAGGCGGATCTTCTCGATGGCCGATTCGCGGGTGAATGGCGGCAGCGGCGGACGAACTTCAGCGTTAGATGACATGTGAAAGTCTCCAATGAAAGTTGCGGTTCAGCGTGTGTCGAACTTGTTTGAAACGGTTACAGGTCCAATAACTTTCGCGCCATGCATTGCGCATTATCGGCGGCACTGCGATCGCCCATCACAAGTGCAACGGTAATGGCGCCGTCAATCAGGATCAGCAACTGGGCAGCCAGTTGCCGCGGATCGATCGCGCCATGTTCTTCGGACACATGGTCCGTGCAGAGCCCGAGCACATAGTCGAGCAGCTTCTGTTTATGTTCCCGGGCGACGATGCGCACCGGGTCCTGCGGGTCGCCGGTCTCGCCGCTGGTGTTGATGAAGGCGCAGCCGCGAAAGTCCTCGGAGGCGAACCAGCCCCCGAGCACCGTGAACAGCGCGAGCAACCGTGCGGACGGGGTCGGGGCCTGGTCCACCGCGCTCTGGAACCAGTGCATCCAGCGCAGGTCGCGGCGTCGCAGGGCGGCGACCACCAGCTCGTCCTTGGTGGTGAAGTAGCGGTAGATGCTCTTTCTGGAGACGCCGGCGGTTTTCACCAGAAGATCCATGCCGGTGGCGGCGATGCCACTTTTGTAGATCAGCTTTTCGGTGACATCCAGAATGATGTCGCGTGTGTCGTTGCTATTGATTTCGTTCATGCGGTGTACAGTAGAACGATCGTTCTCCTTGGTCAATAAGTTATTTCAAGAAGATTGTTTTCCGCTAGGGGCGAAGCCTGTCCGCAGATAAAATCTGCGTAACGAGCGCCCTACCGGGCAGACCCGCACCGGCACCTTGGTGTAAGCTCTTGCGCTCTTTTGGATTCGACCTTCTGCGAGCCCTATGCCGTCGCTTTTCAAACGTTCACTGCTACCCAAACTGCGCAGCTTCCCGCTGGCCGCTACTGACCTGAACATCCTGGCCGGCGCTGCCGAATTCCGCCGTTGCCTGCTGGAGCAGATCGCCCAGGCCACCCGGCGCATCTATATCGTCGCCCTGTACCTGCAACAGGATGAGGCCGGCCAGGAAATCCTCGATGCCCTGCATGCCGCCAAGGCCGCGCGCCCGGAGCTGGACGTGGTGGTCATGGTCGACTGGCTGCGCGCCCAGCGCGGGCTGATCGGCGCCGGCAAGCAGCCGGGCAACTCGGCCTGGTACCAGGAAATGACCCGCACCCATGCCAGCGAAGTACCGGTGTACGGCGTGCCGGTGCAGACCCGCGAGCTGTTCGGCGTGCTGCACCTGAAGGGGTTCGTGATCGACGATTGCGTGATCTACAGCGGCGCCAGCCTGAACAACGTGTATTTGCACAAGTTCGACAAATACCGCTTCGACCGTTACCACCTGCTGCACAACCGCGCCCTGGCCGACTCCATGCAGCACCTGGTGCAGCATGGCCTGGTGGCGTCGCGGGCGGTGCATCGCCTGGACCTGCCGAACCTGCCGACCACCCGCAGCCTGCGCAACGATATCGGCGACCTGCGCAGCCGCCTCAAGCACGCGGCCTACGACACCAGCGCCGGCGCGGTGATCAAGGACGGGCTGTCGGTCAGCCCGCTGCTCGGGGTGGGCAAGAACAACCCGTTGAGCCGAGTGATCTGCGAGCTGATCGCCAGCGCCCAGCAACAACTGACGATCTGTACGCCGTACTTCAACCTGCCGCTGGCGGTGACCCGGGAAATCAACCGCGCCCTGGCGCGCGGGGTGAAGATCGACATCATCGTCGGCGACAAGACCGCCAACGACTTCTATATTCCGCCGAGCGAGCCGTTCAAGGTCATCGCCGCGCTGCCGTACCTCTACGAAATCAGCCTGCGGCGTTTCGCCAAGCGGCATCAGAAGGCCATCGACAGCGGCCGCCTGAACCTGCACCTGTGGCGCGACGGCGACAACACCTATCACCTCAAGGGCATGTGGGTCGACGAGCGCTACACCTTGCTCACCGGCAACAACCTCAACCCGCGGGCGTTCCGCCTCGACCTGGAAAACGCCTTGCTGCTCGAGGACCCCAAGGGCGAGTTGCTGGAGCCGCGACGCCAGGAGCTGGAGGCGATCTTCCGTCATACCCGGCGCATCGAGCACTTCCAGCGCCTGGAAACCCTGGTGGACTACCCGGCGGCGGTCGGCAAGTTCCTGCGCCGGGTCAGCCGGGTGCGGATCGAGCGGTTGCTGTACCGCATCCTCTAGCCGTCCGGTATGCCTGAGCCACAGCGGCGTCTGGCCTGGCGACCGCTGCGCGGTCGTGCGCAGCCTCGCAGGCTCGGCAGCGGCTACAGGTCCGCGGTGATCCTTGTAGCCGCTGCCGCAGGCTGCGCACGGGGCGCAGCCCCGCAAAACTGACAACGCGATAGACCTGGATTGGCGCCCGCTGCGTCGGAATGCCGCCCGCTGCGCGGTCGTACGCAGCCTCGCCGGGGCTCGTCAGCGGCTACAGGTCTGCGGTGGTCCTTGTAGCCGCTGCCGCAGGCTGCGCACGGGGCGTAGCCCCGCAAAGCTGACGACGCGATATGCCTGAGTAACGGTGGCGCCTGGATTGGCGACCGCTGCGCGGTCGTGCGCAGCCTCGCCGGGGCTCGGCAGCGGCTACAGGGCTACGGTTTGGATCTGGGGGCTGGCCACAGGGCGACCAACAGCAACAACACCGTGGCCATCAGGTACGGCAGGCGCGGTTCGACGGCGTAGACCAGCGAGCCGGCCAGGGGGCCGATGACCACGCCGAAACCCTGCGCGGCGCCAATCGAGCCGGCGGTGGCGCCTTGTTCGGCGGGGTCCACGGCATTCGCCGCCAGGGCCGAGAAGGAAGGAAAGACCGCGCCCATGCCCGCCGCCGAGACGAAAAACGCCAGCCACAGGCCCCAGGCGCTGTCGACCAGCATGCAGCCGGCATAACCGCTGGCCGACAGCAGGGCGCCGGCGCGGATCATCCGCAGCGGCGGCCATTCCAGTTTGCGCACCACCAGTTGCGAGCAGATCAGCGCCACGCCGACCATCGCCAGGGCGGTCCCGGCGGCTTGCGCGGCGTCGGCCGGGTTCAGGCCCAGGCGATCGAGGGCGTAGAAGCTCACGGTGATCTGCGCGATCGACACGCAGAGCATGGCGACGAAGGCCACGACCATGGGCCGGCGCAGCCGCGGGTCGCTCAGGCGCACCGAGCGTGGCGGCTGCTTGAGGTGCAGTTCCTGGCGCGGCAGCTTGTACAGCAGCACCAGGAACGCCGCCAGCGGCAGCACGGCCATCGCGTACAGGGGCAGGCTCAGGCTGACCCGGGCCAGCAGCGCGGCGACGGCGGGGCCCAGCACCAGGCCGACGGCGTTGGCGGCGCCCAGGGTGGCCATGGCCCGGGCCCGGTGCGCGGGCTCGACGTTGTCGGCGATCAGGGCAAAACCGCCCACCGGGATCGCCGCGTAGAACACCCCGATCAGGCCGCGGCCGAACATCAGGCCGATAAAGGCCACCGCCATGCTCGGCAGCAGGTGCAGCGAGACATCGATAAACAGGCACAGCGCCCAGTAGGCGAGGGTGAAACCGGCGGTGCCGAGCAACAGCACGCGGCGGCGGCCGAAGCGGTCGCTGACCTGGCCCCAGGGGCGCGCGAGGAGCATCCAGATCACCCCGGAAACGGTCACCGCCGCGCCGGCCTGCCAGGTGGCCAGGCCCAGCACCCGGACAATCGGGCCGATCAGCGAGACGAAGGCCATCATCGACATGGTGCAGGCCATGTAGGCGACCATCAGCGGAAACAGTTTGAACGGCGAGGCGGTCAACGGCGGCTGCGCCGAGGTATTGGACATGCAGGGTCTTCCATGAGATGCGGGAGTGCGCGGGACGTTATCGTTAAAACGCGCCGAAGCCCAGGCTTATCGGCGCAGGTGAGGGTAGACCAACAGGGCGGGTGATGGGGTGTGCGCTGGTCTGTAGGAGCGAAGCTTGCTCGCGAAAAATCTTCAACGATGATGCCGTCGTCAGATGAATCGCCGCTGCGCGGCTATCGCGAGCAAGCTTCGCTCCTACACAGGGGAGGTGGGGAAGCGTCAGTTCAGGCCCAGCTTGCCGCGCAGGGTCGAGAGGTCTTCGGCCAGGGTGTTGACCGGGCCCACCAGCGCCTTGCGGTCGTTGGCCTTGACCTTGTCGTAGGTCTCGAAGCCGCCGTCGGCGGTCTTGTACTTGGCCAGGACCGTGTTCACCGTGGCGAAGTTCTTGTCGACCTTGGCGATGAAGGCCGGGTCCTGCTTCTCGATCTGCGGACGGAACAGGTCGACGATTTTCTTCGCCCCGTCGATGTTGCCCTGGAAGTCGTAGAGGTCGGTGTGGCTGTAGCGGTCTTCCTCGCCGGAGATCTTGGTCGCGGCCACTTCTTCCAGCAGCGCGGCGGCGCCGCCGACGACTTTTTCCGGCGGAAAGGTCAGGCCGGCGACGCGCGCCTGCAAGTCCTTGACGTCCTTGTTCAGACCATCGGCCAGCGCGTCCAGGCCCTGGGTGGAGTTTTGGGCGAACAGCGAATACTCGATGCGGTGGAAGCCGGTGAAGTCCTCGGCCGTGACGCCTTTTTCATGGTCGTCGACGCGGGAGTCGATGGACGCGTCGAGGTCGCTGAACAGCTCGGCGATCGGCTCGATCGACTCGTAGTACACCCGGGTCGGCGCGTAGAGTTTTTTCGCGGTGGCCAGGTCGCCCTTTTTCACCGCGTCGGTGAAGGCCTGGGTGTGGCTGGCCAGCTCGTCGAGCTGTTCGGTGACGTAGATCTTGTAGTCGGAAATCGGCCCCACCAGCTCCAGCGGCGATGTGGCGGCGAAAGCCGACAGCGGAACATGCAGCAAGCCAAGGGTCAGCAACACAGCGAGAGGCGACTTTTTCATGGGATGTTTCCGTGGGGGGTGGGGTGTTTGGGGTCAGGCAGTGGTGTGTGTTCGAGTGGCTTCGAGCAGCCCGCGGCCGATGAAATCCTGGTCGCCGGTGACGCCGGGCAGGGCGAAGAAATACCCGCCGCCGACCGGTTTCAGGTATTCCTCCAGGGGCTCGCCGTTGAGCCGCGTCTGCACGGCGATAAAGCCTTGTTCCAGGTCGGCCTGGTAGCAGATGAACAGCAGGCCCATGTCCAGCTGGCCGTTCTTGTTCACGCCGTTGGAATAGTTGAACGGCCGGCGCAGGATCAGGTTGCGCTGGGTCTGCGCAGTACGCGGGTTGGCCAGGCGAATGTGCGCGTCGAGCTTGGTCAGTTGGCCGTGGGGGTCCTTGCGGTAGTCCGGGACCTGGTGTTCCTGCTGGCCGTCCATGGGCGCGCCCGAGGCCTTGACCCGGCCGATGATGCTTTGCTGTTCCTGCAGGGGCGTGCGGTCCCAGCGTTCGACGAAATTGCGGATGATCCGCACCGCCTGGTAGCTACCGTGGGCGGCCCAGGCCGGTTCGTCGCTGCCCGGTTGCACCCAGACGATCTGCTGCATGGCCGTGCGGTCGTTGGAGTCGGGGTTGGCCGAGCCGTCGCGAAAACCGAGGAAATTGCGCGCGCTTTGCGCCGCTTCGCCCGGTTTCGCCGGCGCCTGGGGCGGCACGCTGCCTTCCTGCTTCCAGCGCACCAGCAGCAGGTCCGGCAGGTTTTTCACGATGTCGCGCAGGGCGTGGATATTGGTGTCGGCGGTGTTGGAGCAGAACTGCAGGCTGAGGTCGCCGTGGCAGTTGTCGGGCTCCAGCGCGTCGTTGGGGAAACCGACCATGCGGATCAGGCGCTTGGGTTTGGCCGCGGCCAGGTCGAAGCGCTCGTCGAACAGCGAGGCGCCGACCGAGACGGTGATGGTCAGGTTGTCCGGGGTCACCACGGGGCCGAGGATGCCGGAATCCAGCGGCGGCAATTTCGGATCGACTTGTTGCACCGGGCCGCCGGCCATCAGGAACTTGATGCGCTGGTCGAGGGTGCGCAGCAGCCGCTCCAGCTCCGCGCGGTCGCTGGCCAGCACGTCGAACGACACCAGCATGCCGGCCGCCGGGCGCGGCGTGACGATGCCGCTCTGATGCTGGCCGTGGAAGGCGTGGCGCTCATGGGTCTTGTCGCTGCTCGGCGCTGCGGTGACCTGGGCGGCTTTCCCGGTCGCGGCCAGCGCCGGGCCGCTCAGGCTGCTGCCAGCCAGGGCGACGCCGGCGGCACCCATGCCCAGCAGCACACGGCGGCGTTGGGCGGAAAAACACGGATTGGACGGATCTGAATCGTTCATCGGGCGGGCATCTTCTGCTTACAGGCCGGAAAGGCCGAGGGCGGGATCGATTCCATCGAGTGCATCGGCCAGAACCTTGGCCTGGTCGGCGATCCGCTTGCGCTGATCGGCGCCGACACTGTCGTAGGAGGCATAACCGTCGGCGGTGCGCAGGGCGGCGTACTGGCTGTCGAGCCCGTCCAGCGCGCTGTCGATCTGTGCCAGCAGCGGGGCGGAGGGCTTGGCCAGCAGGGGCCGCAGCAGGTCGACGACCTTGCGCGTGGCCTCGAGGTTGGCGGCAAAACCGTTGAGGTCGCTGTGGCTGTAGCGTTCTTCCTCGCCGCTGCTGGCGCGCACCTCGGCGATGCTGCGCTGGCTGCGCGACACCACGCTGACCAGTTGTTCCGGCGGCAGCGACTGGGCCAGCAATTGCTGCTTGAGGCTGCCGACGTCGCCGAGCAGGCGCTGGGCGACCGGCGCCAGGCCATTGAGGTCGCGTTGCTGGAACAGCGCGTACTCCAGGCGATGGAAGCCGACGAAGCCCGGGTCCTGCTCGCGTTTCTCGAAATAGTCGGCGCGGGCGTTGATCGCGTTGTCCAGCTCGGACAGGCGCTGGGCCGCCGGGGCGAGGCGCTGGTAGGCCGCGCGCGCCGGAACGTACAGGGCCTGGGCCTGGGCCAGGTCGCCGGCCTGGATGGCCTGCTCCAGCGCGGTCACGGCCTTGATCAGCGCCGTGCTCTGGCTGCTGAGGTACACGCGGAACTCCGACAGCGGGCCGATAAAGGCCACCATCGACGGCCGTGCCTTGGCCTGGGCCTCGGATTCGGCGGTCGGGGTCACGCGCAAGGTGCCGCGCGGATTGCTCAGCAGGCCGCAGGTGATGGCGTAGTCGCCGGGCTGCAGTTTGGCGTTGATCACCTGGCTCAGGCCGGGGGCGATGTTTTCCCGTTCCTCGAGCACCAGCACGCCGTCGAGGATTTCCCATTCCACGGCACGGTCCGAGCGGTTGACGATGCGAAAGCTCGCCGGCCCGGCCGGCACGCTCAGGGCGTTCGGCTCGCAGCTGTGGGGGTGGATGGTCACGGTGATTTCGTCCTTGTGCGTCTGGCGCTTGCTGGCGGCCAGTTGCGAGGCGTAATAGAACAGCCCGCCGGCGGCGATCATCACGATCACTGAACCGGCGAGCGCCCAGCGCAAGGCACGCGGCGGCAGGTTCGGCGGGGAGGCTTGCTGGGTCATGGAAAGGCCTTACTGGCTGGAAACGGAAGACGAAGGGCGGGCGCTGGCGGGGGCCGGGCCCGGCAGGAAGAACAGCACCAGGGTCACCAGCAGGTAGATCAGGTAGACGCCCAGGGTGCTGACGGTCGGCGCGTCCTGGTAACCGAACATGCCAGCCAGTACCGAGCCCAGCGGGCCGTCCATCGGCAGGCTGGCGCTGAAGTCGAACAGCACGGTTTGCAGGTGGTTCCAGACCCCGGCTTCATGCAGCGCCTGCACCGAGTTGGCGAGAATGCCGGCGGCCACCACCAGGATGAACAACCCGGTCCAGCGGAAGAACGCGCCGAGGTTCAGGCGCATGCTGCCGGTGTAGATCAGCACGCCGACGACGATGGCGCAGATCAGGCCGAGCAGGGCGCCGAGGGGCGCGGCCGGGCCTTCGCTCTGCTGGAACACCGCAAGCAGGAAGAACACGGTTTCCAGGCCTTCGCGGGCCACGGCGAAGAACACCATGGCGATCAGCGCCGTGACCTGATGCCGGGAGCCGGTCAGGGCCTGGTCCAGGGAGGCTTGCAGGGAATGCTTGATCGAACGCGCCACCTTGCGCATCCAGAACACCATGGAACTGAGAATGCCCACGGCCACCAAGCCGACGATGCCCTCGAAGAGTTCCTGCTGCTTCTGCGGGAACTCGGCGCTCATCAGCTCCAGGCCGCCGCCCACCAGCAGGGCCAGGGCCGCGGCGAGAAACACGCCGATCCACACGGCCGGCATCCACTGGCCGCGCCCGGTCTGTTGCAGGTAACTGGCGATGATGCCAACGATGAGCGCGGCTTCGATCCCTTCGCGCAGCATGATCAGAAATGGGACGAGCATTCAGCACCGGCGGGCAGATAGGTAGGAAGCTAATTTGTAACATGTTGATACGTATTCGCAAATGAAGATGCTTGCCATTTGCTGAACGGCAGCTGAACGGCATGCGTATCGCCTGGGATGGGTCTTTTGTAGGAGCGAGGCTTGCCCGCGAAGAACGATGACTGGGTGTGACAGGCAGCCCGCAGCGCCGGCATCGCGGGCAAGCCTCGCTCCTACAAGGGGAAGGGGCGTTTCAGGCGAGGTTCTGTTCGGTCAGGCGCTGGACGGCCAGGCGTCGGTAGTGGGTGGGGGTCATGCCCTTGAGTTGCTGGAAGCGGCGGTTGAAGTTGGAGATGTTGTTGAAGCCGGACTCGAAGCACACGTCGGTCACCGGTTTGTCGCCGTCGGCCAGCAGCTCGCAGGATTTGCTGATGCGCAGGCGGTTGACGAATTCGACGAAGCAGCGGCCGGTGGCTTGCTTGAACACCCGGGAAAAATAGGTGGGTTTCATGCCCAGGTAGTCGGCGACTTCCTCCAGCGGCAGCTCGCGGGCGTAGTGGGCGAAGATGTAGTCCACCGCGCGGTTGGTGCGGTCGACATTGTGTTCGTCTGCCAGTTGCACGTTGGTGGCGCCGGACAGCAATTGGTAGTCGTCGCAGGCCGCCAGCAGTTCCAGCAGGATCAAAAAGTGCCCGAGTCGGGTGATGCCCGAGGAGTCGGCGATGCGTTGCATCAGGTCCATGGCCTGGGCGACGGTGCGCTTGCAGCGGAACTCGATGCCGTACTGCGCGCGCTCCAGCAGCGGGGTCAGGCTCTTGAGTTCGGCGAAGACCTGATGGCCGCTTTCGAACAGCTCGTCGGTGAAGTTCACCAGCATGTCGCGCTTGGCCACCACTTCGTCCTCGGCCACCTGGCTGATCCAGTTGTGGGGCAGGTTGGGGCCGGTGAGGAACAGCGATTCGGGGTGGAAGTTGCCGATGTAGTCGCCGATGAACACCTTTCCGGAGCTGGCGACGATCAGGTGCAACTCGTATTCCTTGTGGAAGTGCCAGCGCACCAGCGGGCAGGGGAAACCATGCTGGCGATAGATGATCGACAGGCCGTTGTGGTCGTCCATCAGTTCATAGGAAGGGTCGGTGACTTTCGCGGATCGGCTCATGGCGCAGGCACTTTTATCGTTGTCGCGCCCGATCATGCCTCCTTCAAACCTTCGGCACCAGTGCCAGCCGCGACATCTGTAGCCGCTGGCGCAGCCTGCGCCAAGGTCCGCAGGACCTTCAGGGCCCTCAAGAGCGGCGCCCCCTTCGGGGTCGATCGCAGGCTACGCCAGCGGCCACAGGGTCGGTGGTACGTTGGGGATCTTGGTGGGCGCGCCTCAGGCCGGGCGGTTCTTCGCTTCGATCCACTGCGCCATGTACTGGGTGCTCTTGTGGTGATGGTGGCGCAGCATGCCGCCGGTGAAATTGTCGCGGCGCAGTTGCGCCAGGTTGGCGCGGCACTGTTCCAGGCGCTGGATCAGCGCCGGGCCGTGGACCTGCTGCCGGTAGCGGGCGACCAGCAGTTGCCGGCCATGTTCCTGGGCCGCCTCCCATAGCGCCTGATCCTGATACAGGCGCACCGCCGCCGCGGCCAGGGCGCTGGCCGACTCGGCGATCGCCCCCGGCCAGGGTTCCTCGCCGTGCATGGCTTCGGCGCCGACCGGGGTGGTGACGCTCGGCGTACCGCAGAGCATGGCGTCCAGCAGCTTGCCCTTGATCCCCGCGCCGAAGCGCAGCGGCGCCAGGCAGATGCGCGCCGCTGACATGACTTGCAGGGCATCCTCGGCCCAGTTCAGCACATGGAAACCCTGGGCCGGGTTGTGCAGGGCCGCGGCCTTGGGCGGGGTGTAGGCGCCATAGATATGCAGCTGCACGCCCGGCAACTGCTGGCGGATCAGCGGCCAGACGCTGTTCTTCATCCACAGCACGGCGTCCCAGTTCGGCGCGTGGCGGAAGTTGCCGATGCTCAGGAAGTGCGCGCGCTCGGCAAAGGGCACGAAGGCTTCCGGTTGTTGCTCGGGCATCAGCGGGCACCCATGCAGCAGGGCCGGCGACAGGCCGAACTGCTTGACCAGCAGCTCGATCTCGAATTCGGAAATCATCAGGCTCAGGTCGCAGCGGTACAGCGCCGCGATCTCGCGCCGGGCCAGGTCGGTGTCGGCCATGGCGGCGAACTCCTGCGCGGCGGCGGGGGCGAACAGGGCGCTGAAATCGTCGCTGTCGGCGCGGGCTTTCAGGTGTTCCTTGAGGCGCTGGTGGCGGGCGTGGCGCAGGCTCTGCAAGTCGGACGTCTCCAGCACCCGCAGGGCGCCGGGGCATTGCTGCTCGACGCGCCAGCCGAACTGTTCCTCCATCATGAACTGGTCGAACAGCACGATATCCGGCGCCAGGGCGGCGACGAAACGGTCGAAGCTGCTGTTGTTCAGCTCGATCGGGCATTCGCGGATGCCCAGGGCCGTGAGGTCTTCCTTGTGCTCGCCGGCGTTGGCCGGGCTGGCGAAGGTGACGTCCCAGCCCTGGCGGAGGAAGACCTGGAGGATCTGCATCAGGTGCCCGCTGGCCGCCGAGGAGCGGGGTTCCGGCCAGACGTAGCCAATGACCAGGACTTTGGTGGCGGCGGTCGGACTCATGGGCGGGGCTTTCCTGAACAGTGCGGGGGATCGGCGGGCGCGCATTAAACCACAGCGCGGCGCCGGGACGGGCGCCTCGAGCGGCAGACGGGTCAGCCGAGGATCGAGCGCACCTTGTCGCGCAGTTGATCGATGGAGAACGGCTTGCCGATCACCGACATGCCGGGCGGCACTTCGATGTTGTCCGCGTAGCCGCTGGCGAACAGGATCGGCAGCACCGGACGCAAGGCCCGGGCCCGGTTCGCCAGTTCCTTGCCGTCCATGCCGGGCAGGCCGACGTCGGTCATCAACAGGTCGATGCGCACGCCGCTGTCCTGCAGCCGGGCCAGGGCTTCGTCGCCGCCCGCGGCTTCCAGCACCTTGAATTCCAGTTCCTCCAGCACGTCGACAATCAGCATACGTACGATGGCGTCGTCTTCGACGACCAGGATGGTGGAATCGGTGGCGGGCATGGCAAAACTCTCGAAAAGGGGGAGGGGGGGACGGCAGCGCAAACAACACCTGCCTCTTGCATCAGTAAATAAGCGGCGATGACAAGTTCCCGAAGCTGTACAGAAAAGTCATCCTGTACAAGCTGTGCCAGAATAGCCTGTCTGCTCGAAGGCGGGCAGCGCCAAATGAAAAATTGCGACGGCGGTTGCGCAAGAATAGATTCGATGCCCGTCTTTGCGGCAAACTCCATGGTTTTTGACCCTTCACCAAGGCCTTTCGATGATCTCCACCTCTTCGGTCGATGAACAGCGTTTTCGCAAGCTCTTGAGCCGCAACATCGCGCTTCCCCTGGGCGTGGGCGTGCTCAGCGCGGTGGTCTTCGTGTCCCTGATCAGTTACCTGCTGTCGGTGATCCAGTGGGTCCAGCACAGCGACCGGGTAATCAACGGGATCAACGAAGCCTCGAAGATGACGGTGGACCTGGAAACCGGCATGCGCGGGTTCCTGATCACCGGCGACGAGCGTTTCCTCGACCCTTATGAAGTGGCCAAGCCGCAGATCGTCATCCAGTTGCGCGGGCTGCGCGCCCTGGTGGCGGACAACCCGCAGCAGGTGGACCGCTTCAAGCGCCTGGAAGCCTTGCAGGACGAGTGGAACCTCTACGCGAAAAGCATGATCGAGCTGCGCCGCCAGAGCGGCGACTACCGGGCTGCGGTGCAGTCGGGGCGGGGCAAGCGCCTGACCGACCAGATCCGCAAGGAATACGACGACGCGGTGGCGCTGGAGCAGCAACTGCGGGTCGAACGCAACGCTAACGTCACCCACACCACGATCTTGAGCGTGGTCCTGTACCTGCTGTTCGTGGTGGCGATCAGCGCGCTGCTGGCGTATATCGGGCGCCGCGACCTGCTCGGCCTGTCGAAGAGCTACAGCAACAACCTCGCCGCCGAGCAGAAAGGCGCGCGCCGGCTGGAGCAACAGGCCTGGTTGCGCAGCGGCCAGACCGAGCTGGCCGAGCAACTGCTGGGGCAACTGACGCTGAACCTGTTGGGCCGCAATACCCTGCAGTTCTGCGCCCACTACCTGGGCAGCGTCGTGGCGGCGCTGTATGTGCGCGAAGAGCATGGCGGCCTCAGGCGCGTGGCCGCCTACGGTTTCTCCCGCGAGCAGGAAGCGCGCGAGCAGACGATTTTCATCGGCGAAGGC
Source organism: Pseudomonas chlororaphis (assembly GCF_001921865.1). Lineage (GTDB taxonomy): Bacteria > Pseudomonadota > Gammaproteobacteria > Pseudomonadales > Pseudomonadaceae > Aquipseudomonas > Aquipseudomonas chlororaphis_D. The sequence continues at coordinate 60,596 of NZ_MSCT01000013.1, read as the reverse complement.
ATGGTCGGCCAGGCCGCCCAGCAGGACCGGCTGATCCGCCTGGACGAAGTGCCCGCCGACTACTTCAGGGTCAGCTCCGGCCTGGGCGACGGCCTGCCGCGCTCGGTGCTGGTGGTGCCGACCAGCGACGACGACCGGGTCAACGGGGTGATCGAACTGGGCTTTCTGCGGGCCCTCGACGAGCGCGATGTCGAATTGCTGGAGCTGATCGCCGGCAATATCGGCACCGCCATCGAGGCCGCGCGCTATCGCCAGCGGCTTCAGGAAGTGCTGGCCGAAACCCAGCAGCTCAACGAAGAGCTGCAAGTGCAGCAGGAAGAACTGAAGACCGCCAACGAAGAGCTCGAGGAGCAGTCGCGGGTGCTCAAGGAGTCCCAGGCGCACCTGGAGACCCAGCAGGTGGAGCTGGAGCAGACCAACGAGCAACTGGCCGAGCAGGCCCAGGCGCTGGCGCAGCAGCGCGACGCCATGGACCGCAAGAACGGCGAGTTGAACCAGGCCCAGGCGCAGCTGCAAGAGCGTGCCGAGGAGTTGCAGCGCTCGAGCAAGTACAAGTCCGAGTTCCTCGCCAACATGTCCCACGAGCTGCGCACGCCGCTGAACAGTTCGCTGATCCTGGCCAAGCTGCTGGCGGAAAACCCCCAGGAAAACCTCAGTGCCGAACAGGTGCAGTTCGCCGAGTCGATCTATTCCGCCGGCAACGATCTGCTCAACCTGATCAACGACATTCTCGATATTTCCAAGGTCGAAGCCGGCAAACTCGACGTGCGCCCGGAAAACGCCAGCGTTGCCCGGCTGGTGGAAGGCCTGCGTGGGCTGTTCCAGCCGCTGACGGCGGACAAGGGCCTGGCCTTCCAGGTCCAATTGCAGCCCGGTGTGCCGCAGGCACTGTTCACCGACCGCCAGCGCGTCGAGCAGATTCTCAAGAACCTGCTGTCCAACGCCGTGAAGTTCACCGAGAAGGGCCAGGTCAGCCTGACCGTGTCCCGCCAGCCGGGCGAGTGCATTGCCTTTACCGTGGGCGACTCGGGGATCGGTATCGCCCCGGAGCAGCAGGAAAGCATTTTCGAGGCGTTCCGCCAGGCCGACGGCACCACCAACCGGCGTTACGGCGGCACGGGCCTGGGCTTGTCGATTTCCCGCGACCTGGCGGCGCTGCTGGGCGGTTCGATCACGGTCGCCAGCGAGCCGGGGCAGGGCAGCCGCTTTACCCTGGTGCTGCCGGAGCATTACGTCGAACGCACGATCGTCGAGCAGGATGAACTCAAGCCGGTCGCGTCAGGGGGGGCCGTGGCGCCGAGCCAGGCCTTGCCGGTGCCGGTGGTGGCCGCCGAGGTGGAGATCGCGCGTTTCGCCGACGACCGCGACAAGGCGCCGTTCGCCAGCCGTTGCATCCTGGTGGTGGAGGACGAGCCGAACTTCGCCCATATCCTCTACGACCTGGCCCACGAACTGGGCTACCAGTGCCTGGTGGCCCATGGTGCCGACGAGGGCTACAGCCTGGCCGAGCAGTTCGTGCCGGACGCGATCCTGCTGGACATGCGCCTGCCGGACCATTCCGGCCTGACGGTGTTGCAGCGCCTCAAGGCCCACGCCAGCACCCGGCATATCCCGGTGCATGTGATTTCGGTGGAAGACCGGGTCGAGGCCGCGCTGCACATGGGCGCCATCGGCTACGCGGTCAAGCCGACCACCCGCGAAGAGCTCAAGGACGTGTTCGCCCGCCTCGAAGCCAAGTTCACGCAGAAGGTCAAGCGCGTGCTGCTGGTGGAAGACGACGACCTGCAACGCGACAGCATCGCCAGGCTGATCGGCGACGACGACATCGAGATCACCGCCGTCGGCCTGGCCCAGGAAGCCCTGGAGCTGCTGCGCGACAACCTCTACGACTGCATGATCATCGACCTCAAGCTGCCGGACATGCTCGGCAACGACCTGCTCAAGCGCATGTCCACCGAGGACATCTGCTCGTTCCCGCCGGTGATCGTCTACACCGGGCGCAACCTGACCCGCGACGAAGAAGCGGAACTGCGCAAGTATTCGCGCTCGATCATCATCAAGGGCGCGCGTTCGCCCGAGCGCCTGCTGGACGAAGTGACGCTGTTCCTGCACAAGGTCGAATCCCAGCTGTCCCACGAGCGGCAGAAGATGCTCAAGGCCGCGCGCAGTCGCGACAAGGTCTTCGAGGGTCGCAAGATCCTCCTGGTGGACGACGACGTGCGCAATATCTTCGCCCTCACCAGCGCCCTGGAGCAGAAGGGCGCGATCGTGGTCATCGGCCGCAATGGCCATGAAGCGATCGCCAAGCTCGACGAAGTCGAGGACATCGACCTGGTGCTGATGGACGTGATGATGCCGGAGATGGACGGCTACGAAGCCACCCTGGAAATCCGCAAGCAGCCGCGCTGGCGCAAGCTGCCGATCATCGCGGTGACCGCCAAGGCGATGAAGGACGACCAGGAGCGCTGCCTGCAGGCCGGGGCCAACGATTACCTGGCCAAGCCGATCGACCTCGACCGGCTGTTTTCCCTCATCCGAGTCTGGTTGCCCAAGATGGAAAGAATCTAGTGGAGCGCAATACCGAGATCGAACTGCGCCTGTTGATCGAGGCGATCTACCTCAAGTACAGCTACGACTTCCGCGACTATTCCGGCGCGTCGATCAAGCGCCGGATCGGCCACGCGCTGCGCCAGTTCGAGTGCAAGACCATTTCCGCGCTGCAGGAGCGGGTGCTGCACGACCCGGGCGCGTTCATGCAGCTGTTGCAGTTCCTGACGATTCCGGTCAGCGAGATGTTCCGCGACCCGTCGCACTTCCTGGCGATTCGCCAGGAAGTGGTGCCGCTGCTCAAGACCTACCCGTCGATCAAGATCTGGATCGCCGGCTGCAGCACCGGCGAGGAGGTCTATTCGATGGCCATCCTGCTGCGCGAGGAAGGGCTGCTGGAGCGCACCATCATCTATGCCACCGACATCAACCCCAGTTCGCTGGAGAAAGCCAAGCAGGGCATCTTTTCCCTGGCCAACATCCGCGCCTACACCCAGAACTACCAGCAGGCCGGCGGTTTGCGCTCCTTCGCCGACTACTACACGGCGGCCTACGACTACGCGATCTTCGACAAGACCCTGCGCGAGAACGTGACCTTCGCCGACCACAGCCTGGCGACCGACAGCGTGTTCTCCGAAACCCAGCTGATTTCCTGCCGCAACGTCTTGATCTATTTCAACAAGAAATTGCAGGACCGGGCGTTCGGCCTGTTCCACGAGTCGCTCTGCCACCGCGGCTTCCTGGTGCTGGGCAGCAAGGAAACCCTGGACTTTTCCGCCTACGGCCGGGATTTCGAAGCCCTGGTCAAACACGAACGGATCTACCGCAAATCATGAGCGACGCTGCCATCGGAACATCCGTCCTACCCCGGGTCGAGGCCATAGTCGTCGGAGCGTCGGCCGGCGGCGTCGAGGCGCTGCTGACTATCTTCACGGCCTTTCCCCAGGGCTTTCGCCTGCCGATCGTGGTGGTGCTGCACGTGCCCGACGAGCGTCGCAGCCAGTTGGCCGAGGTGTTTGCCCAGCGCCTGGCGTTGTCGGTGAAAGAAGCGGGCGACAAGCAGTCGATCGACCGCGGCACCCTGTATTTCGCCGCACCGGGTTATCACTTGTCGGTGGAGCAGGACCGCAGCCTGTCCCTGAGCCAGGAGGACCGCGTGCATCATTCGCGCCCGGCCATCGATTACCTGTTCGACTCCGCCGCCGATGCCTATGGCCCGCGCCTGGCCGCGGTGCTGTTGACCGGGGCCAACCGGGACGGCGCCCAGGGCCTGGCCCAGGTCAAGCGGCGCGGCGGCCTGAGTATCGTCCAGGACCCGGCCGAGGCCCAGGTGGCGACCATGCCCGAGGCGGCCATCGCGCTGCACCAACCGGATTACATTCTCCCTTTGCACGGCATCAGCCGTTTGCTTGTCGAGCTGGAACGAAGCGCATGTTAAGTAATATCCAAGCCAAGCTACTGATCGTCGACGACCTGCCGGAGAACCTGCTGGCCCTCGAGGCGCTGATCAAGCGCGAGGACCGCCAGGTGTACAAGGCGCTGTCGGCGGACGAGGCGCTGTCGCTGCTGCTCGAGCATGAATTCGCCATGGCGATTCTCGATGTGCAGATGCCCGGCATGAACGGTTTCGAGCTGGCCGAACTGATGCGCGGCACGGAAAAGACCAAGAACATCCCCATCGTCTTCGTCAGCGCCGCCGGGCGTGAGCTCAACTATGCCTTCAAGGGCTACGAAAGCGGCGCGGTGGACTTCCTGCACAAGCCGTTGGACATCCAGGCGGTGAAGAGCAAGGTCAATGTGTTCGTCGACCTGTACCGGCAAAGCAAGGCCATGAAGCAGCAGGTCGAAGCCCTGGAGCAGAGCCGGCGCGAGCAGGAGACGCTGCTCCAGCGGTTGCAGGCGACCCAGAACGAACTGGAGCAAGCGGTGCGCATGCGCGACGATTTCATGTCGATCGTCGCCCATGAAGTGCGTACGCCGTTGAACGGCCTGATCCTGGAAACCCAGCTGCGCAAGATGCACCTGGCCCGCGACAACGCCGCGGCCTTCAGCCTGGACAAGATGCACGCCATGGTCGACCGCGACGAGCGCCAGATCAACAGCCTGATTCGCCTGATCGAGGACATGCTGGACATCTCGCGGATCCGCACCGGCAAACTGTCGATCCGCCCCAGCGAGGTCGATCTGGCGCAACTGGTGCGCGGCCTGCTGGAGAACTTCGCGCCCCAGGTCGAGGCCGCCGAGTCGTCCATCAGCCTGGACGCCGAAGCAGCGGTGTCCGGCCAGTGGGACGAATTTCGCATCGAACAGGTGATTTCCAACCTGCTGACCAATGCCTTGCGCTATGGTGCCAAGAGCCCGATCGAGGTGCGGGTGTACCGCGCGGACGGGCAGGCGCGGGTCGAGGTGCGCGACTACGGGATCGGCATCAGCGAGGAAAACCAGGGCCGCATCTTCCAGCAGTTCGAGCGCATCAGCGCCAACCACGCAGTGGCCGGGCTCGGCCTGGGGCTGTTCATTTCCGAGCAGATCGTCACTGCCCATGGCGGCACCCTCGAAGTCGAAAGCAGGATCGGCGAAGGTGCCCTGTTTCGTGTTTGTCTGCCGCTGTAGGAAAACACCGGCGCCCACGCAACCTTCTGTATGACCGGATGGTCGTATCAGCAGCTATTGACCGAACAAAGGCTTCTCATGAGTGAAGATGCACAAGACGTCGTACTGATCGTCGAAGATGAACCGGTGATCCTGATGTTGCTCGCCGACTACCTGTCGGGCCTGGGTTACCGGGTATTGCAAGCGGAAAACGGCGAGCAGGCGTTCGAGATCCTCGCCAGCAAACCGCACCTGGACGTGATGATCACCGACTACCGGCTGCCCGGCGGGATCACCGGGGTCATGATCGCCGAACCTGCGGTGAAGCTGCGTCCGGACCTCAAGGTGATCTTCATCAGCGGCTACCCCACCGAAATCCTCGAGTCCGGCAGCCCGATCGCCCGGAGCGCGCCGATCCTGGCCAAACCCTTCGACCTCGACAGCCTGCAAGAACAGATCCAGCGCCTGCTGGCCTGATGACCCGATAGCGCCTGCTGCGCAGTCGTACGCAGCCTGCGGCAGCGGCTACAGGGTTTGGGCATGAGCCGGGGCAGACCGGCAACCTCTGTAGCCGCTGTCGAGCGCAACGAGGCTGCGCTCGAGGACGGAGTCCTCGCCATACCTGAGTACAGGGTTTATCCGGCAGAACGTTGCGGCCGCTGCGCGACCGTACGCAGCCTCGCTGGGGCTTGGCAGCGGCTACGGGTCGGGTGTCAGCTATTCCAGCGGGTCCGGCACCAGCGGCAGCAAGGGGCGGATCAGACGACACGCATTTTCAGGAGCAACGGCGGTTACAGACCCTGTTGCAGGGCCGGGTCGTCGGGGTTCTGTTGTTCCAACTGGGCCAGGAGGATCTGCACGTTCTGCAACTGGCCGCTTTCCTTCCAGTAATTGATCAGCAGCACCCGCGCCTTGCGGTTGGCGGGTTGGCGCTGGACGATTTCCTCGAGTTGTTTCTGCGCCGCCGCCAGCTCTTCTTCGCTGTGCAGGGTGGTGGCCAGGTCGTAGCGGTAGTCGGCGTTGTTCGGTTCCAGCTCCACTGCGCGGGACAGGCCGAGCAGGGCGAACTCGCCCTGGTCGTGGTGCAGCAGCCACATGCCCAGGGCGTGTTGCAGGTAGGCGGAGTCCTGTTGCGCCTGCAGTTGCTTGGCCAGCAACTGGCGGGCGGCCTCGCTCTGGCCCTGGCGGTCGAGGACCTCCAGTTGCAGGATCACCGCTTGCAGGTTGTCCGGTTGCAGGGCCAGGGCCTGTTCCAGCGTCTGCTGGGCCTTGGCCAGGTTGGCGTTGTGCAGGTAGAGGCGCGCCAGTTGATACTGCGCCTCGACGTTCTGCGGCTGGGCCTTGAGCACCTGGGTGTACTCGTCGATCACTTGTTGCAGCGGGCCGAAATACAGGCCTTGCTCATCCGGCGTCAGGCCAAGCAGGGCGGTGACGGCGGCAAAGCGCACGCTTTGTTCGTCGTCGTCCAGCAGCGGGCCGATCAGTAGGCTGCGCTGGCCCGCCTGGACCAGGCCGAGCACGCTCTGAATGGCCGCCTGGCGCACCTCGGGCGAGGCGTGGTGCAGATCGGCGTCGACCAGTTTCAAGGCCTGCGGGCTGGGGTAGTTGGGCAATTCGGCCAGCAGGCGGATGCGCCGGCTGTCCGACAGGTCGGGCCGCGCCAGTTGCTGGTAGAGCACCCGCGCCGCCCCCGGCTGGCCGTTGCGCGCCTGTTCCAGGGCCTTGCCGTAACCGTGCTTGATCGCGTCCGGCACCACCGGCGGGGTGCTGCGCAGGAACTGCCAGGCCAGGCCCAGGGCCACGACGGCGAGCAGGCAGATCAGCAGGTTGCGGCGGGGCTTGGTCATGCAGGCATCCATGGCGGGTCGACTTTGCGAAGGCGCAAGCTTCGGTCAGGTTCCCTTCGGAGTCAAACGCCGGTGGCGGTCCGGCTCAGGTCAGCACGTAATCGACGGGCTCCAGGGCCGGCGGCAGCTCGCGCTGGCCGAGGGCCGCCAGCACTTCGCGCTCCAGGGTGCGCAGGATGGCATCGCACGGCAGGTCGTTTTCGTCGAAGCCGAACGGGTCTTCCAGGTCGTCGCCGATTTCGTCCAGGCCGAAAAAGGTATAGCTGACGATGGCGGTGAACAGCGGCGTCAGCCAGCCCAGCGGCTCGGCCATGGCAAACGGCAGGAGGATGCAGAACAGGTAGATGGTACGGTGCAGCAGCAAGGTGTAGGGGAAGGGCAGCGGCGTGCTCTTGATGCGCTCGCAACTGGCCTGGACCTGGCTCAGGCTGACCAGGCGGGTTTCCAGCTGGGTGTAGCGCCAGTCGCTGATCTGCCCTTGTTCGGCCAGCGCGGAGCAGCGTCGGCCCAGGTCCTGCAACAGGCTGTCGCTGATGTTCGGGTGGTCGCGGTCGATGGCCCGGTCGACCCAGGGCCGGGCGGCTTCGGCTTCGTCCTCGCGGCGCAGGCGGGCCACCAGACCGTGGGCGAAACCGCAGAGCCCGCGCAGCAGGCTGGCGCGCTCGGCGGGGTCGTGGATGATCAGGCTCTGGCGAATCAGCGAGCGCACCTCGACGATCATCTGCCCCAGTTGCCGGCGGCCTTCCCACCAGCGGTCGTAGCAGGCGTTGTTGCGAAAGCTCATGAAGATCGACAGCGACAGCCCCAGCAAGGTGAAGGGCGTGGCGTTGACCTTGGAGAAGTACGCCGGGTGCCAGGTCTCCACCAGCACGATCACCGACGCCAGCAGGGTCACCAGCAGGCTGCGCAGGGCGATGCGCTTGGCGATCGAACCCTTGAGGGAAAACAGGATGCCGAGCAGGTTCGGCTTGGGGCGGACGATCATCGGTGGGCACGGCTCAGGTTTTTCGCGGCGCGGCAAGGCTAGAAGCCTGGGCCCGGGTTGTCCAATCGGTCTGCTTGACGAAGTGATTGAGGCGGTCGATCAACGGTTCGGGCATGATTGCCTTCCTGCCGGGAGTGCCAGGGCGATATGCTTTCCCGGCCGCAGATTGACTACGCTAGCCGCAGGTGCGCTTTTGTCCAGAATCCATTCATGCAGCCACTGATCAACTACTTCAGGATCGTGCTCGACCCGGGAGCCGCCGTGCTGCGCTTCGCCTTGCGCACCATCGCCGCGGGGCTGCTGACGCTGTACCTGGCGTTCATTTTCGACCTGGACCAGCCCAAGTGGTCGCTGATGGCGGTGATCATCGTCAGCCAGCCTCTGGCCGGCATGGCCCTGGCCCGCAGTTTCGGCCAGGTGCTGGGGACCACCCTGGGGGCGGCGGTGGCGGTGCTGATCATGGCGATCTTTCCCCAGGCGCCGCTGCCGTTCCTGGTCACCCTTGGGCTCTGGCTGGCGCTGTGCACCGCCGGCGGCACGCTGTTGCGCTACACCAGTTCCCAGGCGTTCGTGCTCAGCGGCTACACCGCGGTGGTGGTGGCGATGCTGGCGATCCCCGACCAGGGCAATACCCTGATGCTGGCCATCACCCGGGTCACCGAAACCCTGCTGGCGGTGGCCTGCGTCTGCGTGGTCAGCCTGCTCACGGCGCGTCCCGAGGCCGTGGCCCATGGCTATTTCGCCAAGATCGACCAGGTGCTCAAGTTGCTCGCTACCCATGCCGCGGCGGCGATTCGCACCGACGAGAGCGAGGCCGACTTCCATAAACGGCAAATGCAGTTGCTGGGCGAGATCGGCGCCCTGGAAGGTTTGCGCCGGCACCTGTATTTCGACGCGCCGCGCCTGCGCAGCGCCGACGGCCTGGTGCAACTGCTGGGCAACCAGTTGGTGCTGTTGACCTCGCGCCTGACCGTATTGCGCCACCAGCGCGAGCTGCTCCGCGCGCGCTGGGTCGGCGAGCTGCCGGAGGCGATCCAGCAACTGCGCGCCGACGAGCTGGCGTTTCTCGACGAGCTGGCGCTGCACGGGCGGGCGCTGCCGGCGGCGTCCCGCCAGCAGTTCGGCCAGTTGCAGCAGCGCTTCGACGAGCAGGCCCGGCGCGCCGAGCAGAGCGCCGAGGCCTTGCCGGCCACCTTGCGTTCCCTGGCCTGGGCCTTGCGCTGGGAGCAGGCGCGGATGCTCAAGCAGCTCGAAGACATCCTGGAGTTCAGCGACGCGATCCAGGACGGGCGCCAGGCCAGTTGCCTGTACCGCCAGGGGCGGGCCAACCCGCTGCACCTGGACTGGCCGCTGGCGGCGATGAATGCGCTGCGGGCCTTTACCGCGCTGATGGTCGCCGGGCTGATCTGGATCGAGACCGCCTGGGACGGCGCGCGCTCGAGCATGGTCCTGGTGGGCATTCTCTGTTCGCTGATGGCGACCTTTCCGCGGCCGCTGCTGGCGGCGCAGAGCTATATGCGCGGCCAGGCCCTGGCGTTGGCGATCTCGGCGGTCTATGTCTTCGCCCTGGTGCCGCTGATCGGCGACTTCGAGTGGCTGGCGCTGCTGCTGGTGCCGCTGCTGTACATGGTCGCGGTGGGCCTGGCCAGCCCGATGACCGCCGGTATCGGCATGGGCCTGGGGCTGTCGAGCCTGCTGATGATCGGCCCGCAGAACATCGGCGCCTGGCAGAACAGCGCGATCCAGTGGTTCGAGTTCGCCGGGGCCTATGTCAGCGGCGGGGTGCTGTCGTTGCTGGTGTACGCCTTCATCTTTCCGTTCAACCCGGTGCTGCGCATTCGCCGGCTGTTCCGCGACACCCGCGAGCAGGTGTATGCCTTGCAGAAAACCACGGCCGGCGACGAGGAGCAGTTCGTCTTCGAGAGCCGCATGGTCGACCGCCTGACCCAGATGATCGGGTTGTTGCCCGCCGCCGGCGACCGGGCGTCCGCCGAGCGCTTCGAAACCAGCCTGGCCTGCATGACCCTCGGCGTGGCGATGCACCAGCTCAAGCAGCAGAGCCTGGACAACCCCTGGCTGGACAGCGCGGCCAATGCCGATCTGCAGCAGTTGCTGCGCCGCGTCGGCCGCTATGTGGCGGGCCGCCCGGGTCTGGACGTGGAGGCGTTACTGGCGCGGCTGCGGGAGCTGGGCGACCACCTGGACCAGTTGCACGGCGACGAGCGGCCCCAGGCGCGCGAACAGCTGTGGTCGGTGTTTCGCATGCGCGTCTCGCTGCTGATCGTCGGCGCGTTCCTCGAGCGCTACAGCCCTTTGTTGCAACCCACGGAAACAGGAGAACCGGCCCTTGCCCATTGATTTCGAGGTCGGCGGCGTCTACCTGCCGCCCATTGCCCAGGCCTTGTTGCTGGCCTTGCCGATTTTCCTGCTGCTCGACTGGGGGCTGCGGCGCCTCGGCGTGTTGCGTTTCGTCTGGCACGAAGCGTTGTTCGAAGGGGCGTTGTACGCCTGCGTCTGCGCCACTGTGATTTTGCTGATGGGAAGCCTATGAACCTGAAAAACACCCTGGCCCGTTCGATCACCCTGGTGGCCGTGTTGCTGGCGCTCGTGCTCGGCTGGTTCGCCTGGGAGCATTACACCCGCGCGCCCTGGACCCGCGATGCGCGGGTGCGCGCCGACGTCGTGACCCTGTCGGCGGACGTCGCCGGGCGCCTGGTCAGCCTGCGGGTGCAGGACAACCAGCACGTGGACAAGGGCCAGTTGCTGCTGGAGATCGACCCGGCGCGCTATGCCCTGGCCGTGGAGCATGCCCGGCGCTCGGTGGAGGTGGCCCGGGCCAGCCTGGGCCAGTCCGAGGCGGCGATCACCTCCAGCACCGCGCTACTCAAGCAGCGGCAAAGCGAGGAGCGCCGGCGCCGGACCCTGAAGCAGGGCTTCGCGATTTCCGGCGAGGAGTGGGAGAAGTCCAGCACCGATGTGGCGGTGGCCCAGGCCGACCTGTTGCGCAACCAGGCCAACCTCGGCCTGGCCCAGGCCAACGTGCAGCTGGCGCAGGCGGCGCTGACCCAGGCCGAGCTGGACTTGCAGCGCACCCGGGTCGAGGCCCCCGTCAGCGGCTACGTGACCAACCTGCAGACCCGCGAGGGCGACTACGCCACCGCCGGCGGCGCCTTGCTGGCGCTGGTAGACAGCGATTCCTTCTATGTCAGCGGTTACTTCGAGGAAACCAAGCTGCCGCGGATCGGCGAGGGCAGCGCGGTACGCATCCAGCTGATGAGCGGCGAGACCTTCGGCGGCAAGGTGCAGAGCATCGCCTTTGCCATTACCGACCGCGAGAACTCCCAGGGCAACCGCCTGCTGGCCAACATCAACCCCAGCTACACCTGGGTCAAGCTGGCGCAGCGGGTGCCGGTGCGAATAGCCATCGACCCCGACTACCCGGGCAAGGGCACGCTGCGTGCGGGGACCACGGCGACGGTGACGGTGCTGGAATAAGGGGCAGGTGAGGGCGCTATCGTGAGCAAGCTCGCTCCTACAGGAACCGCATCGACCGTGTAGGAGCGAGCTTGCTCGCGATGCTTTTCCAGGGGCGAAAAAAAGCCCCGCGACCGAATGAGAACACGGGGCAAAGATTTGGTTGGTTGCGGCCAACCAAAGGAGCGCGTTGAAACCTTACTTGCTGGCCACCGTCTCAGGCTGCCAGCCGCCGCCCAGGGCCTTGTAGATGGCGACGATGCCGCGGTACAGGTCGACCTCGGCCTGGGCCTGGGAGTCTTCGGCGGCCAGGCGTTCGCGCTGAGCGTCGAGCAGCACCAGGAAGTCCACGGTGCCTTCGCGGTAGCGGATCTCCGCCAGATCGGCCGCGGCGCGGCTCGACTCGCTCTGGCGAATCAGCGAGATCAGGCGTTGCTGGCGCTTGCCGTAGTCGCTGAAGGCGTTTTCCGATTCTTCCAGGGCCAGCAGCACTTGCTGCTCATAGGTCGCCAGGGCGCCGTCGGCGTTGGCATTGGCGCCGCGCAGGCGGGCCCGCACGCTACCCAGGTCGAAGGCCGCCCAGGTGATGCTCGGGCCCAGGGCCCAGGCATTGGCGGCCGAGGAGCCGATCTGCGAACCGCGCCCGGCGGTGAAGCCGAGGAAACCGCTGAGGCTGACCCGCGGGAACAGGTCGGCCTTGGCCACGCCGATCCGCGCGGTGGCGGCGGCCAGCTGGCGTTCGGCGCTGAGGATGTCCGGGCGCCGTTGCAGCAGTTCGCCCGGGTCGCCGATCGGCAGGGCCTTGGCGATCGCCGGCAATTTCGCCGGCGCCAGGTCGACGCTGAGCTTGTCCGGGCGCTCGCCCAGCAGGGTGGCGATGCGATTGCGCTGGCGCACCTGTTCGGCTTGCAGTTGCGGCACGCTGGCTTCCACCGCGGCCAGGCGCGCATCGGCGCGGACCACGTCGAGCTGGTCGCCGACCCCGGCGTCGCGCAGGCTTTCGGTGATCTTGCGCGACTCCTGCTGGTTCTCCAGGTTGGCCAGGGCGATCTTTTCCCGCAGTTGGGCGCCGCGCAGCTGGCCGTAGGCGTCCACCAGCTCGGCGATCATGGTGACTTGCAGCTGGTAGAGGTCGGCCTCGGCGGCCTGCTGGTCGGCGTCGGTGGCTTCCAGGTTGCGCTGGATGCGGCCGAACAGGTCCACTTCCCAGGCCATGTCCAGGCCCAGGTCGTAGCGTTCGCTGTTGACCCGGCGGGTGGTCTGGCCAGGGATCTGGCCCTTGGCCAAATCGCTGCTGGCGCGGCTGGTGATGGTCGGCATGGCGTCGTTGCTGGCGTCGTCGCGAATCGCCCGGGCGGCGCGCAGACGGGCGAAGGCCACGCGCAGCTCGCGGTTGCCCTGCAGGGACTGGGTCACCAGCTGGTTGAGCACCGGGTCGTCGAACTGCTGCCACCAGATCCCCTCGAAGCGCGCGCGGTCGAAGTTCTTCTGGCCCGCGGCGCCGTCGGTGGCGGCCGCGATGTGCGCCGCCTCGGTGGCCGGGGTCTGGTAGTCGGGGCCGACGGCACAGGCGCTCAGGGCCAGGACCAGCAAGCTCGGCAGGAAGACTTTCGGACTCATTGTTGCGGCTCCAGTTTCAGGGCGCGGGTCGCTTTGCGGGCTTCGCTGCGCTCCACATAGTTGCGGATCAGGACGTAGAACACCGGGGTCAACAGCAGGCCGAAGAAGGTCACCCCGAGCATCCCGGAGAACACCGCGACCCCCATGGCATGGCGCATTTCCGCGCCGGCGCCGCTGGAGAACACCAGGGGCACCACGCCCATGATGAAGGCGAACGAGGTCATCAGGATCGGCCGCAGACGCAGGCGGCAGGCTTCCAGGACCGCGGCCAGCGGGTCGAGGCCTTCTTCCTGTTTGTCCTTGGCGAACTCGACGATCAGGATCGCGTTCTTGCACGCCAGGCCCACCAGTACGATCAGGCCGATCTGGGTGAAGATGTTGTTGTCGCCACCGGACAGGATCACCCCGGTGATGGCCGACAGCAGGGTCATCGGCACGATCAGGATCACCGCCAGCGGCAGGCTCCAGCTCTCGTATTGCGCGGCCAGCACCAGGAACGCCAGCAGCACGCAGAGCGGGAAGACGAACAGCGCGGTGTTACCGGCGAGGATCTGCTGGAAGGTCAGCTCGGTCCATTCGTAGGTCATGCCGTTGGGCAATTCTTCCTTGAGCAGTTTCTCGATCGCCGCTTCCGCCTGGCCGGAGCTGTAGCCCGGTGCGGCCGCGCCGTTGATTTCCGCGGTGACGAAGCCGTTGTAGTGCATCACGCGGTCGGGACCGGCGGTGTCGCTGACCTTGATGAAGGTCGCCAGCGGGATCATCTCGCCCTTGTTGTTGCGCACTTTCAGCTGGCCGATCTGCTCGGCTTCGAGGCGGAACTGCTGCTCGGCCTGGACGTTGACCTGGTAGGTGCGGCCAAAACGGTTGAAGTCGTTGGCGTACAGCGAGCCCAGGTAGATCTGCAGGGTGTCGAAGATGTCGCTGATCGCCACGCCGTGGGTCTTGGCCTTTTCCCGGTCGATGGCGGCATCGACCTGGGGCACGTTGACCTGGTAGCTGGTGAACAGCCCGGCCAGTTCCGGCACGTTGCGGCTCTTGGCAATGACGTTCTGCACTTCTTTATACAGCTCGTCGTAACCCATGCCGCCGCGGTCCTCGACTTGCAGGCGGAAGCCGCCAATGGTCCCCAGGCCCTGTACCGGCGGCGGTGGGAAGATCGCCATGTAGGCGTCCTGGATATCCGCGTACTTGCCGTTCAACGCACCGGCGATGGCCCCGGCGGACATGCTCGGGTCCTTGCGCTCGTCGAAGGGCTTGAGGGTCACGAACACGATGCCGTTGTTCGGGCTGTTGGTGAAACCGTTGATCGACAGGCCGGGGAAGGCCACCGCGCTTTCCACGCCGGGTTGCTTGAGGGCAAGGTCCGACATGCGCTTGATCACGTCTTCGGTGCGGTCCAGGCTCGCGGCGTCCGGCAGTTGGGCGAAGGCCACCAGGTACTGCTTGTCCTGCGCCGGGACGAAGCCCATCGGCGTGTGGGCGAAGCCGAGCCAGGTCAGGACCATCAGGCCCGCATAGAGGAACAGGGCGATGCCGCTGCCGCGGATGACCCGGCGCACGGTGCCGACGTAGCTGTGGCTGGCCCGGTCGAAGAAGCGGTTGAACGGTTTGAACAGCCAGCCGCCCAGGAGTTTTTCCAGGAGCCGGGAGAAACGGTCCTTCGGCGCGTGGTGGTCCTTGAGCAGTACCGCGGCCAGGGCCGGCGACAGGGTCAGGGAGTTGAAGGCCGAGATCACCGTGGAAATCGCGATGGTCAGGGCGAACTGCTTGTAGAACTGCCCGGTCAGGCCGCTGATGAAGGCCGCCGGCACGAACACCGCGCAGAGCACCAGGGCGGTGGCGATGATCGGCCCGGTCACTTCGCGCATGGCGCGCTTGGTGGCTTCCACCGGGTTCAGGCCGAGGCCGATATTACGCTCGACGTTCTCCACCACCACGATGGCGTCGTCCACCACGATACCGATGGCGAGCACCAGCCCGAACAGCGACAGGGCGTTGAGCGAGAAACCGAACAAATGCATCACCGCGAAGGTCCCGATCAGCGAGACCGGCACGGCCACCAGGGGGATGATCGAGGCGCGCCAGGTCTGCAGGAACAGGATCACCACCAGCACCACCAGGACCAGCGCTTCGAACAGGGTGTGCACCACCGCTTCGATGGAGCCGCGCACGAAGATGGTCGGGTCGTAGACGATGCTGAAGTCCATGCCTTCGGGGAAGCTCTTCTTCAGTTCGGCCATCTTGGCCCGTACTTCGTTGGAGATCTGGATGGCGTTGGAGCCCGGGCGCTGGAAGATCGGGATCGCCACCGCCGGCTGGTTGTTCAGCAACGAACGCAGGGCGTACTGGTTGGACCCCAGCTCGACCCGGGCGATGTCCTTGAGGCGGGTGATCTCGCCGTTCTCGCCGGCGCGGATGATGATGTTCTCGAACTCTTCCTCGGTCACCAGGCGGCCCTGGGTATTGACCGCCATCTGGAAGCTGGTGGCGCTCGGCGCGGGAGGCGCGCCCAGGGTACCGGCGGCCACCTGGCGGTTCTGCTCGCGGATTGCGCTGACCACGTCGGTGGCGGTCAGGTTGCGCGAAGCGGTCTTGTTCGGATCGAGCCAGACCCGCAGCGAGTAGTCGCCCATGCCGAACAGCTGCACGTCGCCGACGCCGCCCAGGCGCGCCAGCTCATCCTTGATATTGAGGATCGCGTAGTTGGACAGGTAGAGCATGTCGTAGCGTTTGTCCGGCGAGGTCAAGTGCACGACCATGGTCAGGTCGGGGGAGGCCTTGTCCACGGTGATACCGATGCGCGTCACTTCTTCCGGCAACTTGGGCTCGGTCCGGGTCACACGGTTCTGCACCTGCACCTGCGCGTTGTCCAGGTCGGTGCCCAGGGCGAAGGTGATGGTCAGGGTGATCTTGCCGTCGGAGGTGGACTGCGAGGACATGTAGAGCATGTTCTCGACGCCGGTGATGGCCTGCTCCAGCGGCGCGGCCACGGTTTCGCCGATGACTTTCGGGTTGGCGCCCGGGAAGTTGGCGCGCACCACCACGGTCGGCGGCACCACTTCCGGGTATTCGCTGATCGGTAGCTGGAACAGTGAGATGGAGCCGGCGATCAGGATCAGCAGCGACAGCACCGCTGCGAAGATCGGCCGTGAAATGAAGAATTGGGAGAAATTCATCTTGAGTCGTTTCCCTTAACCGCGTGGGGTCGCAGCGCTGGCCAACTTCGCAGCCGCTTCAGGCGTGCCCTTGGCGGGGACGACTTGAGGCAGGTTGCTGGCTTCCAGGGCTTGTCGTTGTTGCGCCAGGGCGGCGAGGGTTTCCTTGCTGGCCATCGGAATCACTTCGGGGGTGACCGGCGCGCCCGGACGGGCACGTTGCAGGCCCTTGACGATGATGGTGTCGTCCTTGCTCAGGCCGGTCCGCACGATACGCAGGCCTTCGATTTTCGGACCCAGCTCGACCGCGCGGTACGCCGGCTTGTTGTCGGCGGCCATCACCAGGACGAATTTCTTGCCCAGGTCGGTGCCCACCGCTTCGTCGTTGATCAGCACGGCGGAGTAGGTGCCGCTGCCCACCAGTTTCAGGCGCGCATAGAGGCCGGGGGTGTAGCTGCCGTCGCTGTTGTCGAACACCGCGCGACCGCGGATGGTGCCGGTCTGCGGGTTGACCTGGTTGTCGACGAAGTTCATCTGGCCCAGGTGCGGGTGGCCGTCTTCGTTGGACAGGCCGAGGTAGACCGGGGTGGTCTGGCCGCGTTGGCCTTGGCGGGCAAGCTGGGTGTACTTGAGGTACACACGTTCGTCGGCGTCGAAGTAGGCGTAGACCTTGTCGGTGGAGACCACGCTGGTCAGCGGGGTGACGTCGGCGGTCACCAGGTTGCCGGCGGTGATTTCTGCGCGGCTGACGCGGCCGCTGATCGGCGCGGCGACCCGGGTGAAGCTCAGGTTCAGGCGGGCCAGGTCCAGCTGGGCCTGGATCGCCGCGACGCCGGCGCGGGCTTCCTGGGCGGCGGTGGTGCGCGAGTCGGCCAGTTCGGCGGAAATGGCGTTGCTGGTGCGCAGGCGTTCGCCGCGCTGGGCTTCGTTTTCGCTGCGGGTGGCGGTGGCGCGGGCTTGTTGCAACTGGGCTTCGAGGCGGCGGACCTCGGACTGGAACGGACGCGGGTCGATCTGGAACAGCAGGTCGCCTTTCTTCACCAGGGCGCCTTCGGTGAAGGCTACCTGGTCGATCTGCCCGGAAACCCGTGGACGGATCTGTACGGTCTCAGGCGCTTCGAGGCGCCCGGTGAATTCGTCCCACTCGTTGACCGGCTGTTCGATCACCTTGGCCACACTGACTTTGGCGGCGGGCATGTTGGCGGCCGTTTCCGGGGCCTTGCCGCAGGCGCTCATCACCAGCACGGCCAATACCGCGAGAGGGAAGCGTAAGTGTTTGAGTGACTGTTCCATGGATCATCCGCCAATGTATTTGAGATGGGCGGATGATGCTCGGCAGGGGCAGGGCGCACGAATCGAATGAGCCGAAGTTAACTATCATTCGGAATGATATAAGCGCGAGGCAAGCCCTCTAGCATGCGCCTTTCGTTAGGGGGCTATCAATTCCTTAAACGGAATTTCATTGTTTCCGCGATTGCAAGGGTGGCAGGCCCAAGCGTAGCGGGCTTTCAGGCGGTTCACGATGGCATGCTTACCAGCTGCCGTAGGGGATGCCGTATAGCTCTATGTAGCGTTTGGCGTTTTCGGACAGGGGGTAATAGTGACCGTTGGATTTGCCCAGGTGCGGGCCGAGCGGCTCGACTTCGGCCTGGGCGCGGGCGACTTTGATCGGGTGATGGCATTCGTCCCTGACCCAGGCTTGCACGATACCGCCGGGGGCCAGGCCCAGATAGACCGATGCCATATAGCGGGCGGTCTGGTGCGGAGTTTCCGGACAGCGTCGGTTCGTCGAGATGGTCATGATTTTCCGGGCTTCTTCCGGGATATCGATCCATGCCCGATAGGTTTTCGGTTCCACCACCGATTGCCAGCGCACGAAAATACGCTTGGGCAGGTCAGCGCCAACCACCGACTTACCGCTACCTCC
The DNA here is from genome assembly GCF_001921865.1 of Pseudomonas chlororaphis. Classification (GTDB taxonomy): domain Bacteria; phylum Pseudomonadota; class Gammaproteobacteria; order Pseudomonadales; family Pseudomonadaceae; genus Aquipseudomonas; species Aquipseudomonas chlororaphis_D. Next base: position 42,449 of record NZ_MSCT01000013.1, on the reverse strand, counting down.
ACCGCCCCCACCCCATCCTCTGGCCCACTCTTTGTTGTAACCCATATCACCACCTGCTGCGGAACCGCCCCCAGTACGACGGAATAGCTTGCCGTTGATATCTTCAACGGCGCTGTCTTCGACCCAAACCTTCATATAGAACGGCTCGATAAAGCCAAGCTCCCACCAGGGATCCTTGGGATCGTTTTTTGCGGATAGCGGGTCACTGGCCTGACAGCCAGTCAACAGCAGTGCGCACAGTAGGGCGGTGAGTACTCTCATTACCAAAGCGTCCAGTCAGGTACGTGAGGGTGTTGCACACGCACGGCATCTGCCGTGGGGGCATTGATATAGACGACTTTGAGGCTGCCGCCATTTTGTTTGCCAAACGGGTGGTTCCAGTGGGCCGAGAGATGGATATAACGCAGCTTGAGCATGTTTTCCTCAGTTGGCGCCGTACTGTAGTCACCGGCGACAAATCTGTCACAGAGGGCTTGCAGCTCTTGCGGGAGGACGTAGTCCGGATCCTGTTCGTCAATCACCTTGAAGCGCACACCGTTCTTTCTGGCCAGTTCATACATGACACGCAGATACACTCCCGCCAGCTTATTGCTCATGGGTCTTTTGAGCTGTAGGCCGGCATACACCCGTTTTCTGCGGGGGGCGAGACGATCCTGTGGATTCTGGGGCAACAGCATCGGCTCCGGTGTGACGATTTCCAGCCATTGCGCGGGCCATCCCTTGGCCAGCCAGCGTGTTCTTGCCTGGACTGCATCCCGGTAAATCGAAGTCTGGGTCACGTCAGTATTGATCGAGACTTCCAGCGCTTGCATCGGATTGACCAGCACACATTCCTGTACCTCATCCAGATAACCACCGCCGATATCCGAATGCGCGCCGGGCAGGGCGATCTCCAAGTGGTCAGGCTTGACCCGACTCAGGGCAAAGTTGGCCCGGTACTCGTCGCGTGCGACCAGTTGCACCACCGAGCGAAAGTAGCGACGGTCGAGGTGCAGTTTGATTCCTGGGGCAATGGCGCTGCGTACGTTACCCAGATTACTCACGCCGGCAACCGACGGTACTGTGTCGAACAGGCCGATAAAGCCCATATCAACATCGTTGCCGTACTGTCGGTTGAAGCGTGGGCTCAAGGCCTTGGAGTGGTCGTGCAGAATCAGCTCAAGCGGACCCAGCCAGCGTACGACTTCATTGGCGAAATGTCGGGCCGCTGCGGCACCTCGGCTAAAGCCGAAAGTGTCGAAGGTCAACGAGATGATTTCAATTTCAGGATTATCTTCGAGGACCTCACCGATACGCTGCTTGACCGCAGCAAATGCTTTCTGCACGCATCCTGCGACTCCTGTGTCGCCACGCCCTGTCCCCGAGGTGATCAAGCTGTCTTTTTTACCAGATTGTGTGCCGATCCCCTCAATGTAGATTGAGCGATAGGCAAGCTTTTGCAGTTCGCTACCTTCTATTTTCCGGTTGTAATAGTACAAATCACTCAGCCTTTTGATGTTACTCACCCCATTCCCATAACTGCTCTCCGGATCCCTCATATACGGCTTGCAACTGCCATCGAGGTCCTGAGGCTCGATAGGGTGCTGGGCCCCACACAACTCCCCCATCGCCGAGTTGCCGGTATTGTTGCCCGTGCCATCGAAAAACACCCCGATACGCAGTGCCACCCGGACCTTTTCGGGCGGTGGCGTGGGCTCCTTGGCGTACTTCTCATACTGCGCCCACAGCTGTTCGCCGTAGCTGGGTTGCTCGGTTTCGGCGGTGCGTTCGGTGGGGCGCGGGTTGGGCTTCTGATTGGGAGCGACGGGCCGTAACACGCGCGGCATTGGCCCGGGTCCGTTGTTGGCCATGGCTGGTCCTGGTGCGGTCGAGGAGGGTGCTGAAGACCGTACCGGGAAGGGCGGGCAATGGATTTAGGAGGAATCTGCAACGGGCTCGGTTGTGGCTGATTCTGTTGTAGGGCTGATGCATAGAAGCCCCAAATAGCCAGAGAGTTTTTTACTCTCTAGCAACCACAAAAATCATAATTTCGCGTTTTTTCGCCGTCTCCCAGAATGCGTCCTACACCGCCCACGGCTGCCTGCGTGGGATCACTCAACAGGGCGCAGACATGACAACCCATAAAACAATAATCGACACCCTTGTAGTGGGCGCCGGCCAGGCCGGCGTAGCCATGAGCGAACACCTGAGCCGCCTGGGCGTGCCGCACCTGGTGCTGGAACGCAACCGTATCGCCGAAGCCTGGCGCACCGGGCGCTGGGATTCGCTGGTGGCCAACGGCCCGGCCTGGCACGACCGCTTTCCGGGGCTGGAATTCGCCGGGCTGGACCCCGACGCCTTTGCCGGCAAGGACCAGGTCGCCGACTACTTCGAAGCCTATGCCGACAAAATCAAGGCGCCGATCCGCACCGGTGTCGAAGTCAAAAAGGTGGTGCGCAATGTCAACCGCCCGGGCTTCACCGTGGACACCAGCGACGGCGTGATCGAGGCCCGGCAAGTGGTGGTCGCCACCGGCCCGTTCCAGCGCCCGGTGATCCCGCCGATCGCCCCGCAGGACGCGCGCGTGCTGCAAATGCATTCCGCCGCCTACCGCAACCCGCAGCAGTTGCCCGAAGGCGCGGTGCTGGTGGTCGGCGCCGGTTCTTCCGGGGTGCAGATCGCCGATGAGCTGCAACGCGCCGGCAAGCAGGTCTACCTCTCGGTGGGCGCCCACGACCGGCCGCCGCGGGCTTATCGCAACCGCGATTTCTGCTGGTGGCTGGGGGTGCTCGGCGAGTGGGATGCCGAAACCATGCAGCCGGGCAAGGAGCATGTGACCATCGCCGTCAGCGGCGCCCGCGGCGGGCATACCGTGGATTTTCGCCGGCTGACCCAGCAGGGCATGACCCTGGTCGGCCTGACCAAGGCCTTCGATAACGGCGTGGTCAGCTTCGAAGCCAACCTGGCCGAGAACATCGCCCGCGGCGACGAAAATTACCTGGCGCTGCTGGATGCCGCCGACGCCTATATCGCCCGCAACGGCCTCGACCTGCCGCAAGAACCTGAAGCGCGGGTGATGCTCCCGGACCCGCCGTGCCTGACCCAGCCGCTACTCCAACTCGACCTGGCCAAGGCCGGGGTCACCACCATCATCTGGGCCACCGGCTATTCGGTGGACTACAGCTGGCTGCAGGTCGACGCCTTCAAGGACAACGGCAAGCCCCGGCACCAGCGCGGCGTATCCAGCGAGCCGGGGATCTACTTCGTCGGCCTGCCGTGGCTGTCGCGGCGCGGCTCGGCGTTTATCTGGGGCGTGTGGCACGACGCCCGGCACATCGCCGAGCACATCGTCAAACAGCGCCTCTATTTCGATTATCGCGACGCCGCCCAGCGCCAGGCCGACCGCGAATCGTCCACTCAACCCGCCAGCCTGCCTACCAGCCTGATAGGAGCCCGTTGATGCCTACGCATACCCGCATCCGCATGTTCAACACCAAAGACACCTACCCGAACCAGACCCTGGACAACGACCTGTGCCAGGCCGTGCGCGCCGGCAACACGGTGTATGTGCGTGGCCAGGTCGGCACCGATTTCAACGGCCAACTGGTCGGCCTCGGCGACCCGCGGGCCCAGGCCGAGCAGGCCATGCGCAACGTCAAGCAACTGCTCGAAGAGGCCGGCAGCGACCTCAGCCATATCGTCAAGACCACCACCTACCTGATCGACCCGCGCTACCGCGAACCGGTCTACCAGGAGGTCGGCAAATGGCTCAAGGGCGTGTTCCCGATTTCCACCGGGCTGGTGGTCAGTGCCCTCGGCCAGCCGCAGTGGCTGATGGAAATCGACGTGATCGCAGTCATCCCCGACTAAGGAGTTCGCCATGACGTTTTCCATCGTTGGGCGCTGCGCCGAAACCGGCCAGCTGGGCATCGCCATCAGTTCCTCGAGCATCGCCGTCGGCGCGCGTTGCCCCTGGCTGCGCAGCGGCGTGGGCGCGGTGGCGAGCCAGAACATCACCTTGCCGGCCCTCGGCCCGCAGGTGCTCGACGGCCTGGGCGAAGGCCTGGCGCCGCAGCAGGCCCTGGACCAGGCGCTGACCCGCAACGGCTACAGCCAGTACCGCCAGGTGGCGGTGGTCGATGCCCAGGGGCGCACCGCGGTGTTCAGCGGCAATCAGGCCCTGGGCATCCACAACGCGGTGGCCGGCGAGCAATGCGTGGCGGCCGGCAACCTGTTGGCCAACAGCGCGGTGATCGAGCGCATGGTCGAGGCCTTCGAGCACAGCGAAGGCTGCCTGGCGACCCGTTTGCTCAGCGCCTTGCAAGCCGGGCAGGACGCCGGCGGCGAAGCCGGGGCGGTGCATTCGGCGGCGATGTCGGTGGTCGGCGAGCTGGTCTGGCCGATCGTCGACCTGCGGGTGGACTGGGCCGAGGAAAACCCCATCGGCCAGTTGCACAGCCTCTGGAGCGCCTATGAGCCGCAGTTGCAGGACTACCTGACCCGCGCCCTCAACCCGACCCTGGCGCCGAGCTACGGAGTGCCGGGCGATGAGTGAGCCGCGCAGCCGCGCCTTGCTGGCCAGGCTGGTGGGCTTTGCCACGGTCAGCCGCGACTCGAACCTGGCGCTGATCGAGTTTGTGCGCGACTACCTGCACGGCCTGGGCGTCGCCTGTGAGCTGATCCACAACGCCGAGCGGACCAAGGCCAACCTGCTGGCCAGCATCGGCCCGGCGGTGGCGGGGGGCATCGTGCTCTCCGGGCACACCGATGTGGTGCCCGTGGACGGCCAGCCGTGGACGGTCGAGCCCTTCGTCCTGAGCGAGCGCGACGGCAAGCTCTACGGGCGCGGCACCGCCGACATGAAGGGCTACCTGGCCTCGGTGCTGGCCGCGGTGCCGCTGTTCCTCGCCAGCCCGCTGCGCCGGCCGGTGCACCTGGCGTTCTCCTATGACGAGGAGGTCGGCTGCCTCGGCGTGCGCAGCCTGCTGGAGGTGCTGGCGCAACGCGTTGCACCACCGGCGCTGTGCCTGATCGGCGAGCCCACCGAGCTCAAGCCGGTGCTCGGCCACAAGGGCAAGCTGGCCATGCGTTGCCATGTGCGCGGCGCGCCCTGCCATTCGGCCTACGCGCCTTACGGGGTCAACGCCATCGAACAGGCGGCGCGGCTGATCGGCCGGCTGGGGGAGATCGGCCAGCGCCTGGCTGCGCCAGAGCACCACGACCCGCGTTTCGACCCGGCGTTCTCCACGGTGCAGGTCGGGGTGATCCAGGGCGGCACCGCGCTGAACATTGTCCCGGCCGACTGCCGCTTCGATTTCGAGGTGCGCGCCTTGCCGGCCTTCGAGCCCCAGGCGGTGGTCGACGAGTTGCAGGCCTATGCGCAGCAGACGCTGCTGCCGGCCATGCAGGCCGTCAAGGCCGAGACGGCGATCCGCTTCGAGCCGATTTCCGCCTATCCCGGCTTGGCCACCGCGCCGCAAAGCGCTGCCGCCCGACTGGTGGCGCACCTGTGCGGCAGCGAGGCCTTCGGCACCGTGGCCTTCGGCACCGAGGGCGGGCTGTTCCATCAGGCCGGCATCCCGGCGGTGGTCTGCGGCCCCGGCAGCATGGACCAGGGCCACAAGCCCGACGAATTCGTCAGCGTCGAACAGCTGGCGGCCTGCGACCGGTTGATGGACCGGCTGGCCGAATACCTTTCCAACAACCCATAACGACAAGGAATCCGCGGTGAACGACTTCAACGAGTGGACAGCCCTGGCGCAGCGGCAACGCCTGATCGATAGCGCCTTTATCGATGGAGAAGCGTGCCAGGCACAGAACGGCGCGCGCTTTGCGGTGATCAACCCGGCCACTGGCAAGCGGTTGGCCCAGGTGGCCGCCTGCGGCCAGGCCGAGGTCGACCAGGCCGTGCGCAGCGCCCGCCGTGCCTTCGAGCAGGGGCCCTGGGCCCGGATGGCGCCGAGCGAACGCAAGGCGATCCTGCTGCGCCTGTCGCGGCTGATGCTGGAGCACCGCGACGAACTGGCCTTGCTCGACTCCTTGAGCATGGGCAAGCCGGTGATGGACGCCTGGAACATCGACGTACCGGGCGCCGCCCAGGTGTTCGCCTGGTACGGCGAAAGCCTCGACAAGCTCTACGACCAGGTGGCGCCGAGTGCCAGCAACGTGTTGGCGACCATTACCCGGGTGCCGTTGGGGGTGATCGGCGCGGTGGTGCCGTGGAATTTCCCGCTGGACATGGCCGCCTGGAAACTCGCCCCGGCCCTGGCCGCCGGCAACAGCGTGGTGCTCAAGCCCGCCGAGCAGTCGCCGTTCTCGGCCCTGCGCCTGGCCGAACTGGCCATCGAGGCGGGCCTTCCCAAGGGTGTGCTCAACGTGGTGCCGGGGCTGGGCGAGGAGGCTGGTCGCGCCCTCGGCCTGCACATGGAGGTGGATGCGCTGGTGTTCACCGGCTCCACCGAAGTGGGCAAGTACTTCATGCAGTACGCCGCGCAGTCGAACCTCAAGCAGGTCTGGCTGGAATGTGGCGGCAAGAGCCCGAACCTGGTGTTCGCCGATTGCCAGGACCTGGACCTGGCGGCCGAGAAAGCCGCGTTCGGCATCTTCTTCAACCAGGGCGAAGTCTGCTCGGCCAACTCGCGGTTGCTGGTGCAGCGCTCGATTGCCGCCGAGTTCGTCGAGCGCCTGCAGGCCAAGGCGCGCCAGTGGCAGCCGGGCAACCCGCTGGACCCGGCGAGCCGGGCCGGGGCCATCGTCGATGCGCGGCAGACGCAACGGATCATGCAGTACATCGAACAGGCCCGGGCCGAAGGTGCGCAGCTGGTGTGCGGCGGCCGGCAACTGAGCATCGACGGCTCGGACAACTTTATCGAGCCGACGATTTTCACCGGTGTGACCGCCGACATGACCCTGGCCCGCGAAGAGGTGTTCGGCCCGGTGCTGGCGGTCAGCGTGTTCGACGACGAAGCGCAGGCGGTGGCCCTGGCCAACGCACACATCTATGGCCTGGCGGCGTCGGTCTGGACCGACGACCTCAATCGCGCCCACCGGGTGGCGCGGCGCCTGAACGCCGGCACGGTGTCGGTGAACACCGTCGATGCGCTGGATGTGACGGTGCCCTTCGGCGGCGGCAAGCAGTCGGGCTTCGGCCGCGACCTGTCGCTGCATTCGTTCGACAAGTACACGCAGCTGAAAACCACCTGGATTCAGCTGCGCGGCTGAGGGCCGTAGAGCGGCCCCGATCTGTCCAAAAAATAAAACAACAAGACGGAACCCCCCATGAACAGCAATGCAAGCGTGCAAACCGGCGCCCTGGCGCCGCCCGCGAGTCGCAAGAAACTCGGCCTCACCGCGCTGTTGGCGGTGGCCATCGGCCTGGTGGTGTCCCAAGGCGTGATGGTGCTGATGCTGCAAGGCGTCGGCATCGCCGGGCTGGGCTTTATCGTGCCCCTGGGCCTGGCCTACCTGCTGGCCCTGAGCTACGCCTGTTCGTTCTCCGAGCTGGCGCTGATGATTCCCCGCGCCGGCAGCCTGAGCACCTACACCGAAGTCGCCATCGGCCAGTTCCCGGCGATCCTCGCGACCTTTTCCGGCTACATCGTGGTGGCGATGTTCGCCCTGTCGGCCGAGCTGTTGCTGATGGAATTCATCATCGACAAGGTCTACCCGCACTCCCTGCCGCCGTTGAGCGTGGCCCTCGGCGTGCTGGCGCTGTTCACCGTGCTTAATCTGTTCAACATCGACATCTTCGCCCGCCTGCAAACGGTGCTGGCGGTGGTGATGACCGTGGTGTTGCTGGTGATGGGCCTGAGCGCGATGAGCAGCGATATCGCCGTGGCCAACCCGAGCCTGTTCGACAGCGCCCACTGGAACCCCCTGGGCCTGGGGGTGATCGCCCTGACGGCGATGGCGGTGTGGGGTTTTGTCGGCGCCGAGTTCGTCTGCCCGCTGGTGGAGGAAACCCGGCGCCCGGAGCGCAATATCCCCGGTTCGATGATGCTTGGCCTGACCATCATCTTCGTCATCATCAGCCTCTACGGGCTGGGCGCCTTGCTCACCGTGCCCCAGGCGGAGCTGGCCAGCAACGGCCTGCCGCATTACCTGTTCGCTACCACGGTGTTCGGCGAGGCCGGCAAGGTGTTCCTGGTCACCGCGGCGATCACCGCCACTTGCAGCACCCTCAACAGTTCGCTGGCGGCCATTCCGCGCATGCTCTTCGGCATGGCCCGCAACGGCCAGGCCTTCGGCGTCTTCAAGCGCCAGGGCAAGCGCAGCGGCGCGCCCTGGGTGGCGGTGCTGTTCATTGCCGCGGTCACCGGGTTGCCGCTGCTGCTGATGCACGACCACGCTGACGCGATCAACCAGCTGCTGCTCTCGGCCGCGCTGGCCTGGCTGCTGGCCTACATCGTCACCCACATCAACGTCATCGCCCTGCGCCGGCGCTACCCCCAGGTGGCGCGGCCGTTCCGCACGCCGTTCTACCCGCTGCCGCAGCTGTTCGGCATCGCCGGCATGCTGTTTGCGATCTGGAACGTCTCGCCGAGCCCGGACATGACCTTTTCGATCTTCGCCTACGCAGGCCTGGTGCTGCTGATCGTCTCGATCATCGCCGTGCTGTGGATCAAGGGTGTGATGGGCAAGCCGCTGTTCAAGCCGGAGCCGCTGTGCAGCGTGCTCGGCAACCTCGATCAAAAACCACAAGGAGATTCGCAATGACCGCTCAAGCCAAACCCGTGCGCAGCACCGGCGACTACCAGGCCGCGGACGCCGCGCACCACATTCATGCCTTCCTCGACCAGAAGGCGCTGAACGCCGAAGGCCCGCGGGTGATCGTGCGCGGCGAGGGCCTGGCGCTCTGGGACAACGACGGCCAGCGCTACCTGGACGGCATGTCGGGCCTGTGGTGCACCAACCTGGGCTACGGCCGCAAGGACCTGGCGGCTGCCGCCAGCCAGCAGTTGGAGCAGTTGCCGTACTACAACATGTTCTTCCACACCACCCACCCGGCGGTGGTCGAGCTGTCCGAGTTGCTGTTCAGCTTGCTGCCCAGCCACTACAGCCACGCGATCTACACCAACTCCGGCTCCGAGGCCAACGAGGTGCTGATCCGCACCGTACGGCGCTACTGGCAGATCCTCGGCAAGCCGCAGAAGAAGATCATGATCGGCCGCTGGAACGGCTACCACGGCTCGACCCTGGGCGCCACGGCCCTGGGCGGGATGAAGTTCATGCACGACATGGGCGGGGTGATCCCGGATGTCGCGCACATCGACGAGCCGTACTGGTTTGCCCACGAAGGCGACCTGAGCCCGGCCGAGTTCGGCCTGCGTGCGGCGCGGCAGCTGGAAGAGAAGATCCTCGAACTGGGCGCCGAGAACGTTGCGGCCTTCGTCGCCGAGCCGTTCCAGGGCGCCGGCGGGATGATCTTCCCGCCGGAAAGCTACTGGCCGGAGATCCAGCGCATCTGCCGCCAGTACGACGTGTTGTTGTGCGCCGATGAAGTGATCGGCGGCTTCGGTCGCACTGGCGAGTGGTTCGCCCACCAGCACTTCGGTTTCGAGCCCGACACCCTGTCCATCGCCAAGGGCCTGACCAGCGGCTACATCCCCATGGGCGGGCTGATTCTCTCCAAGCGCATGGCCGAGGCGTTGGTGGAGCAGGGCGGGGTCTTCGCCCACGGCCTGACCTATTCCGGCCACCCGGTGGCGGCGGCGGTGGCCATCGCCAACCTCAAGGCCCTGCGCGACGAAGGCATCGTCAGCCGGGTCAAGCACGAGACCGGGCCGTACCTGCAACGCTGCCTGCGCGAAGTCTTCGGCAACCATCCGTTGATCGGCGAGGTGCAGGGCGCCGGGCTGGTGGCGGCCTTGCAGTTCGCCGAAGACAAGGCCAGCCGCAGGCGTTTCGCCAACGAGAACGACATGGCCTGGCGTTGCCGCACCATCGGCTTCGAGGAGGGCTTGATCATCCGCTCGACCCTGGGCCGGATGATCATGGCCCCGGCCCTGGTGGCTAGCCACGCCGACATCGATGAACTGGTCGACAAGACCCGTACCGCCGTAGACCGTACCGCCCGCGAATTCGGTCGCCTGTAAGCCTAAAAACGGCCGGCGCGTGCGGGCGCGCCGGCCTAATTAGAGGAACCGCTTCATGTCCAGATCCTTGCGTTGCTGCGTTCCCTTTGCCCTGGCCCTGTTGTGCACCGGCGTGTCGGCCGCGCCCCAGAGCCTCACCGTCATCTCCTTTGGCGGTGCCACCAAGCAGGCCCAGGACAAGGCCTACTTCCAACCTTTCACCGCCAGCGGCGCAGGACGCGTGGTCGCCGGCGAATACAACGGCGAGCTGTCGAAAATCAAGGCCATGGTCGACGTCGGCCATGTCAGCTGGGACGTGGTCGAAGTCGAAAGCCCGGAGCTGCTGCGCGGCTGCGACGAAGGCCTATTCGAGCGCCTCGACCCGGCGCGCTTCGGCGATGCGGCGCAGTTCGTCCCGGGGACCCTGAGCGAGTGCGGGGTGGCCACCTATGTGTGGTCGATGGTCATGGCCTACGACCGGGACAAGCTGGCCAAGGCGCCGAGTTCCTGGGCGGATTTCTGGAACGTCGCCGACTTCCCCGGCAAGCGCGGCTTGCGCAAGGGCGCCAAGTACACCCTGGAAATCGCCTTGCTCGCCGACGGGGTCAAGCCCGACCAGCTGTATCAGGTGCTGGGTACCCCGGAAGGCGTGACCCGGGCGTTCGCCAAGCTCGACCAGATCAAGGGCCATATCCAGTGGTGGGAAGCCGGCGCGCAGCCGCCGCAATGGTTGATCGCCGGCGACGTGGTGATGAGCGCGGCCTACAACGGGCGGATCGCCTCGGCGCAGAAGGAAGGCATGAAGCTCAGCATCGTCTGGCCGCAAAGCCTCTACGATCCGGAGTACTGGGCGGTGGTCAAGGGCACGCCGAACAAGGCCCTGGCCGAAGACTTCATCGCCTTCGCCAGCCAGCCGCAGACGCAGAAGGTGTTCTCCGAGGAAATCCCCTACGGGCCGGTGCACCGCGACGCGCTGGCGCTGCTGCCGGCGGCGGTGCAACAGCAACTGCCCACCGCCGAGGCCAACCTGGCCGGGGCGCGGGCGGTGGACGCGGCGTTCTGGGTCGACCACGGCGAAGAGCTGGAGCAGCGCTTCAACGCCTGGGCGGCGCGCTGAGATTCACGGCAGGGTCTCGCTTTTTGTAGGAGCCAGCTGGCTGGCGATGGCGGCAACGCGGTGTGCCTGACGCGCCGTCTCGCGAGCACGCTGCGCTCCTACAGAGGCAGATGGGGTATTGGCCGCGGGGCTATTTCAACCACGCGGCGAACTGCTCCTTGCAGTAATCGACGAACAACTGCGCAGGCTTGGTCAACTGCGCCCGTTTCAGCCAGCCGGCCACCAGCGCCGAGCCGGTGACATCCTCGGCCAGTTGCACGCACACCACCTCCTGGCCGTCATAGGTGCTGTTGCCGTGGGGTTTGGTCACCAAGAGGGCGAAGCCGAACCCCTGGCCGACCATGCCGCGCACCATCTCGATCGACGGCGAGCCGAAGACGATGTTCGGCGTCAGTTGCAGCTCCTCGAAGATGCTCACGAAGTAGGTGCGGCTGGGCTGTACGTCCAGCAGGATCATCGGCTCCAGCACCAGGTCGCGCAACGACACCTGGGCCTGCCCGGCGAACCGGTGGCCGGCCGGCACCAGGGCATAGGGCCGTTGCGGCGCCATCAGCGCCTCGGTCTCGATGGTGCTGTCCAGGTCGTGTTCGTAGAAGATCGCCAGGTCGAAACGCCCGCCGGTCAAACCCTGCACCAGTTCCTGTTGTTCGCCGTCCTGCAGGCGGATCTCCACCCCCGGGAAGCGCTGGCGAAAACCGGCGATCAGCCGCGGCAGGTAGAGCGGGGCGACGGTCTCGAAACAACCGATATCGATCTGCCCGCAGACCACGTCGTTGTCGGCCAGGGCGTTCTGCTCGAACTCATGGGCCATGCGCAACAGCTCCTGGGCCTTGCGATAGAACCGCGCGCCGCCCGGGGTCAGGGACACGCCCTGGGCGTGATGGCGGATCAGCAACTGCACGCCGAAGCTGTCTTCCAGGCCCTTGACCGCGGTGGAGATCGACGGCTGGGCGATATACAGCTTGCGCGACGCCTCGGCGACGCTGCCGCACTCGACGGTGGTGACGAAATACTTCAATTGACGCAAGGAATAGGACGCCACAGTGCACCTCTGGCTGATTATTTTGCCCCCACGATACCTGCTCCGCCGGCCCGCGCTGCAGCGGAATTTGCTCGCCAGTGGGCATATTTTCCCTGGGCAGGCGGCGTGGGCCGCCAGGGCGCGCGAACGGCCGGGAGAATTTTTTTTGCAGGTTCCGGTTCGGTCCAGGCTGCGCCAAACCGTCCAGGTACTGGAGCACGCTGTCCATGGCCGGGAAACGGACCGCGCAAGAGCCCCGAGAACGCTGGCGCGGTTGCCTGCAAACCGCCCATGACGGGTGCGGTTTTTTCGCGTTTCAGTAACCTGAATTTCATCTAAGGGCGTGATGATGCTCCCCGCATTGGCTTGAAAGTTCGAGTACTTCGCTCCACCCGCGGCGTCCGTTGAAGGAGGCTGGAGGGTCAGTCACACTGTCTTCGGGCAGTGTTGTCGTGCGTTGTCCAGGCAGCACGACGTCAGATTGTCCCTGATTGCCAGTCATAGAAAAGGAGCAAACATGCCGTATTTGATTGGAGCGGATTCCAGTTCAGGAAGCGCGTTTGGCCGAGCCTTCGATCCCAGGATCGAAGGGCGGCTCAGAGCCATGATCATCATGGGCGATCCGCTCTCGCCCGAGTCCAGGGCGGCCATTCCCAGGGTCTTGAGAGTCACCGAACGCCAGGGCGGTGGGATACCGGCGGTGATCGGCTGGGACATCGGCCCCTTTCTCGTCAGCCCGCGGCTGCGCGACATCCTGGAAGAACTCGAACCCGGCCGGCATGACTTCGTGCCGATCGAGGTTCGCAGCGAAACCCGCGGCCCCGACGAAGTCTTCTACGGCATGTACTACCTGATGGTGGAACTCATTGGCCTGGATGCGGTGGTGATCGAGCAGACCTCGTTCATCAAGGGCGTTGGCCAAGAGGGCTACGAGCAGACTGCCCGCTTCGACCCTGAGGCTTCGGGAACCTGTGCGCTCGATGCCCGAGTCATTGAAGGGCACCATTTCTGGAAGTTGCCCCGCGACTTTGGCAAGACCGCCAAGCACCCCGATCGTCTGGTGACGGGCTACTTCTGCTCGGACGAACTGTGGGCGCGGATCGAGGAAGAACGCCTGGACGGCTGGGAAGTCCAGAAGACCTGTGCGCTGGTCCAGGTCTAGTCGCAATCGGTGAAGTGTCGGGCGGGACCGCAGTTTCAACACTCAACATATCAATGATAGGGATATCACGATGGCCGTCAGTCTCGACTTCACGGATGTCAAAGCGCTGCCCAGCGTTACTGTCCATACCCCGGACGGTGATCAGACCGTTACCTATGCGCGCCATCATGTTATCTCCAACGAAGCCTTCCAGAAGTCCGAGTTTCTTCAGGCGCTGCAAGAGCATGGCCTGTGGGACCAGGCGAGTTTTAAAACCAATGGCGTAGCGCTGGCTCAAACCATCGATGGGAAAACAGCCAGCGGCTCGGCCTATCGGGATGTGGTCGCCGGCGCGGCGCATACCGGTTATCACGCCGGCTACAACGCCGACCAGGCGCGGATCCTCGCGGCGTTCGGCGAAAAATACGTGGCGCTGCAGGCGTCGGGCAATTGGGGCGCCTATGGTTCGGAGTCGGCCTGGCTGGCCGCGCAAGCGAAGACGATCCATGGCTATGCCGCGTTCCTGAAAACCGAACTGGTCAACCCCAACTCCGCCCTGAAACTCCACACCAGCGATGCCAGCCGCCTGGACGCCACGTCGAGCGAGTTGTGGGGGAAGTTCTCCAAGACCTTCTTCGACGTCGAAACCTTGACCTTCGACTCCGCGATCACTAGCCATCCTTCCTATATGGCCGGCAGCCAGTTCGCACCGGGGGTGCATGCCGGTGCCGGCGTGCTGGACGCGACACCGGGCTCCAAGAGCGCGCTGGACGTCTCCACGTTCGCCAGCAGCGCCGATGTCGCCCGGGCCATGGACAGCCAACTGGGCATCAAGGCGTCGACCCCTTCGGCGTTCGACAAATTCCATATCCACCAGTCCGTCGGGATTGTGAAAAAGGGCCACAGCACCGCCGTTATCGCGCTCACCGCGGCCGGGTTGGTGACCATGGTCTTCCGTCAGCAGGAGGCCATGGCCGCCGACCTCAAGCGCCCGGTGTCCTTCGACGAAGCGCGCCAGGCCCTGGGGCTGGAGCTCGACGAGAAGGCGTTGCGCGGCGTGGCGGGCGACGCGGCGTTGGATATCGGCGTCAGCCTGGCGCTGCCGTTCGGCTGGGCCAAGCATGCCTGGGACCTGTTGCTGTCGGGCGAGGATATCCTCGGGGTGATCCGCCTATACGGCCAGCTCTACCCGAACGACAGCACCATCCAGCAGTTGAACAGCTTCGCCGACAGTATCGAGCAGGCGCCGGCTTATGAAGCCTACAAGGAAAACAAGGAGCAGCTGAAAACCTGGCTGGCCAGCCAGTTCAACGGCTCCACCAACCGCAACGGCACGCTGCTGGATGTGGTGACCGACCCCTCGACGCTCAACCCCTCGACCCTCAACCTGGGCGGCACGGGGGGCGGGCACGGGTTGTTGCAGTCCGGCGCGGGCTATGCGGCGACCATGCTCGAGCGGTATGTGAACCGTGACGGCATCGAGTTCGTCTCGCCCAGCAACGTGGTCACCGGCGGCACCCGTCCCGGCAATGGCAGCGCCAACGATCTGGCCGCCCAGATGGCGGCGTTGCGCGCCCAGACCCAAAGCGCCGGCCTGATGGGGGAAGGGGGGCAGGGGTGGGAAATGCCGGTCCCGGCCAGCGGCAATCGCGGGGTCGTGACGTATCACGGGAAGAACTACAACGCCACGTTGTACTTCGATGCCCAGGGCAACTGGATCGGCTTCACCCCCGATGCAGGCCAGGCGGGCCGGGTCAGGCTGGCCGATGGGCGAGAAGTCGAGCTCAGCAGCTCGCAGACCATTCTGGTGGGCGAGAACGCCGCCGGCGCCAATGGCGGCTTGAGCGCCAATGGCTGGTGGGTGGTCGAGAGCGACTACGTCGCCGCGTTGCTGGATGCCAAGCAAGCGGCTGACACCGTGGCGTACACCGACCCCGTCGTGCTGGACGGCGGTGGCGACGGCGTGCGCCTCGGCGTCGGGCAGATTGATTTCGACCTCGATGCCGACGGCAGCGCCGAGCGCTTGCCCTGGACCTCGCCCACCGACCCGCTGCTGGTCCTGGACCGCAACGGCGACGGTCGGATCGCCAACGGCAGCGAACTGTTCACCCTGACCGCCTCAAGCAACGGCGTCCGTCCGACCCTGGCGTCCCTAGACAGCAATGGCGATGGCAAGCTGGATGCCACGGACCGACAGTGGTCCGCGCTGCGCCTATGGACGGATCGCAACCAGGATGCCTACGCCAGCGCGGGCGAGCTTTCCAGCCTGGCCGACCTCGGTATCCAGTCCATCAGCCTCGCTGCGCTCTCCGGCTCGGTGGCCGGGCAAACGAATGTCAAAGGCGTCGTCGCCACGTATACCAACGGCACCACGCGGACCCTCTGGGACATCGACCTCAAGCCCCAGGCGCCGTCGGGCAAACCCCAGACCACGGCGTATGCCTTGGGTGTCGACAAGGCGGTACTGGGCGGGCAAGCGGCGCTGGTGGCCAAGAGCGCGCAGGGCGTGCGCCTGGACCTCAACGGCAGCGGCGCGACCCAGGCCATCGGCCATGTCGGCAATGACACATTGATCGGCACCACAGGCAACGACTGGCTGATCGGCGGCCAGGGCGCCGACCGGTTCCAGGGCGGCGCCGGCAGCGATCTGCTGGTGATCGACCACTGGGACCGGCAGGCCGACATCGATGGCGGGGCCGGGATCGACACGGTGCTGATTGCCGACGACAAGGGCGTGGCGCTGAACCTGTCCCAGGCCAACGTCGAGGTGGTCTATGGCGGCTACGGCGCGGATGTGTTGATCGGCGGCGGCGCGGACAACTACTTTATCGAAGGCGCCGCCGGCGACGACTACATACGCGGCGGCAGCGCCGACGACGCCTTGTCCGGCCAGGACGGCAACGACGTGGTCTATGGCGGCGCGGGCGACGACCTGATTCGCGGCGGTCGCGGCAACGACCAGTTGTACGGCGAGGCAGGCAATGACGTGCTCGACGGCGGGGCGGGCGATGACCTGATTGACGCCGGGGCCGGCAACGACGTCATCGTCGCCTCTGGCGGCAACGACGTGATCGACGGCGGCGCCGGCATTGACCTGATCCAGTTGTCGGGGAGTCTCGCGCAATACCGTTTCGTCCGTACCGCCAGCGGTGCCTACCAGATCACCGACCTGGTGGCCGACCGCGACGGCACGATGCTGTTGTCCAATGTCGAGAATTTTGCTTTCACCTCCAGCACGACGCGCACCGGCCTGCCGCTGGGGCTGGACGCGCCGTTGCCGGTGGACGACCGGATTGCGGTGGTCGGCGGCGCTGCGGTGACGATCGCGGTGGCGAGCCTGTTGGCCAACGACCTGGACTTCCAGCATCTGGACGCGGCGCAGCTGACGATCAACTGGGTGGGCGATGCCGTGGGCGGGACGGTCTGGCTCAGCCAGGACCGCCAGAACGTGACCTTTACTCCCACGGCCGGCTACAACGGTCCGATCGAGTTCAGTTACCGGATCAACGATGCCCAAGGCAACAGCGCGCCGGTGATCATGAACGCGGGGGATATCACGCTGCAGGCAGAGATGAAGGCCCGGGTGCTGCTGGTGCCGGGCAACACGCCGAGCGATCCGGATTACGTCAAGCAGTGGTACCTGGGCGCGATCGGCGCGAGCGCCGCCTGGGAGCGGGGTTACACCGGCAAGGGTGTCAGGGTGCTGGTGATGGAGCCCAGCGGTGAGTTCGCCGCGGACCGCCAGGTAGCCGACCTCAACCATCCCGACCTGGTCGCCAACAAGAGCAGCATTTTTGACGACACACGGGTGCACGCCACCCATGCCACCCAGGTGGCGGGGGTGATCGGCGCCGCTCGCAACGGTATCGGCGGGGTGGGCGTCGCCTATGACGTGACCCTGGATGCCAAGGGCTTCATTCCGTTCTCCAACCCGGCCGCGACGGTGGCGCGCTTTCGTGAAGACCTGATGTCGATGTCGTACTACGACGTGGTCAACAATAGCTGGACCCAAAGCAACCCCGATCAGTTCGGCTGGTTCGCCGGCCTGGCGGCCGGCGATCCGGCCATCATGCTGCAAACCCAGGCGGAAGCCAGCGCGCAACAGATTGCCGCCACCAAGGGACGCCGGGGCCTGGGCACGGTCATGGTGTACGCCGCCGGCAACGATCGCGCGCGGGGCTTCGATGCGGCCCTCAGTACGTTGACCACCAACGAGTACACCATCACCGTCGGTGGGGTGAACCTGATTGGCAATGTGGGCGGCAGCACCCAGCCGAGCCAGCCCTTCAGCAACCGGGGGGCGAATATCCTGGTCTCGGCCCCGGCCTCGAATATCGTCACCTCCAGCGTGCAGGTCGAAACCGCGGACGGTAACAAGATCGGCAACACCAGTGTCGAGACCCAGGGCACTTCATTTGCCGCACCCATTGTCTCGGGGGTTGTCGCGCTGATGTTGCAAGCCAACGCCAGGCTGACTTATCGCGATGTGCAGACGATCCTGGCGCTGACCGCGCGCAAGGACATGGGCGCCGGCACGGCCTCGGGCACCACCTGGTCAAACAATCGCAACACCGGCTGGAACGGCGTCGGCATGCACTTCAGCGACGACTTCGGTTTTGGCATGGTGGATGCGGCCGCGGCTGTGCGCATGGCGGAGACCTGGACGCCGGGCGCCGTTATCGCCGAGTACACCAACGCGGTGGCGGCGCAAGCCCAGGCGCTGCCGGACATGGGCCAGCGGACCCTGTCGCTGTTCGTCGACAAGCATGTGGGCGCCGAGCAGGTGCTGTTGCGCCTGAGCCTGGACCACACGCGCTGGAGCGATCTGGTGGTCACGCTGATTTCCCCCTCCGGCACCCGCAGCGTGCTGCTGGACCGGCCGGCCCTGGCCAGCCATGGCGCCAACCCTTCAGGGGCGACCCTGTTGGATGTCGACCTGATGAGCGTGCAGTTCCGCGGTGAGGACACCTACGGTAACTGGCAATTGGTGGTGGAAGACAAGGCCGCTGGCGGCGCGGGGCTGATCGGCGTGCGGGCCAGTCTGCAAGTGGCCGGTATCGCCGAGGATGGCGTCACGCGCTATGTGTTGACCGACGAATATGCCGGCAATTGGCGGATCGATCCTGTCTCCGGGCCCTCCGAGTTGAACGCCGCCGCTGTCGGTACGGCGGTGCGTATCGATCTGTCGGGGGCAACCACCAGCCTGGTGAACGGGCGCGTATTGACGGTCATGCCCGGCGTGGACCGGGTGGTGGGCACCGACGGCCACGATACGCTGCTGGGCTCGGACAAGGATGAAACCCTGGTGGGCGGTCGGGGCAACGACACGTTGAAAGGCGGCGACGGCAAGGATCGGCTGGAGGGCGGGCAGGGCAGCGATATCCTCGAAGGCGGCGCCGGCAAGGACTTGTTGATGGGCGGCACGGGCGATCGCTTGAGCGGCGGTTCCGAGGCCGATATTTTCCTGATCGAGGACGATGGCCCGGGGGTTGTCACGATTGTCGATTTCAACGCCGCCAGCGGCGATTCGCTGGTGCTGCGCAGCACCCAGCGGCTGAGCGCCAGCACTGTCGCCCAGGGGCTGCAAGCCGACGGCCTGCACCTGAGCTATCAGGTCCAGGGCGGGACACGCACCGTGGTCCTGCTCGGGGTCGCCCAGACTTTGAGCGATGCACAGTTGAACTGGATGTCGGCCAGCGGCGAGGTCAAGGTCAATCCGGTGTCCGGTGGCGTCACCACCAAGAACGTCATCTACGTCTCACCTATTCCGGTGGTGGGCCGCAAGAAACCCTATTCCCGCGACGGCCTCACCGTCACCGAGAGCGGGGTCTATTTCAACGGGGCGGTCAGCGGCGGCGTGGTGTCGTACCACAACGGCGACCGCATGAGCTATAACCCGACGCTGATTCAGGAGCGCCAGCCCAACGGCAGCCTGCTGAACCTGTATGTGGTCGACGGCCAGTCCTACACCCTGGAACAGTTGGCGTACTGGTTCGAGGTCCAGGGCGTGACCTGGGGGCCGCAAGGCACCGAGGGCGATGACTTGATGCTGGTGGGCCGCTCGCTGGTGAACGCCCCGGTCGGCTTGTCGGAGAAATGGACCCAGGCGCTGACGGGCAGCCGTCGCCTGTTCAATGCCGGTGGCGGCAACGACGAAGTGGTCGGCGATGACTCCAATGAGTGGATGCTCGGCGGCAGCGGCGACGACGTGCTCACGGGCAACGGCGGCGACGACGAGCTCGACGGCGGCACCGGCAACGACTTTTTGTATGGCGGCGCCGGCCAGGACAAACTGCTCGGCGGCGACGGCGACGATCGCCTGGAAGGCGGCGCGGGCGGCGACATCCTGGAAGGGGGCAGGGGCGACGACGTGCTGATCGACCTCTCCGGCGGCGACACCCTCGAAGGCGGCGACGGCGACGACATTCTGCAAGGCGCTCCCGACCAGGGTGCCGAAGCGGTGCTGCTGGCCAACAATGCAGTGGGCGGCGTACGGATTGCCGGCCCTGCCTCTATCCTGCGCGGCGGCGCCGGCAAGGACACCTTGACCGGCAGCGGCACCCTCGAAGGGGGCGACGGCGACGACACGCTCACCGGCTCCGGTTCCTTGTGGGGCGGCGCGGGCAACGACACCCTGATCACCCGCGGCGGCCTGCTCTACGGCGGCACGGGGGTGGATCGGTTCGTGTTCGCCGCGGGGTTCAAGACCTCGGTGATCGCCGACCTGGAAAACCAGGACAGCGTGGAGTTCCTCAACGCCGCGAGCTTGCAGTTGAGCGTGAGGGCGGCGTTTGCGGCCAACGACGTCAATGCCTTTTCCGCGCGCGTCAGCCTGGTCAACAGCGACGGCACCCAGGTGGTATTGGCCTTGCCATTCACGTTCAGCGTCGATCGCCTGGCGGCCGGCGATATCGACCTGGTCCCCGGCAACTTCCAGTTCCAGGGGGGCGCACGCCCGACGTTGCTGCTCAATGGCAAGACCCTGACCCAGGGCGCCGACATCGTCGTGCAAGAGCGCGTCGGCGCCAGCGCCTTCAATACCCTGGGCGGCGACGACATCGTGTTCGCCCGCAAGGCGAACGGCTTGACCATCGATACCGGCGACGGCGCCGACACCCTGTTTGTCCTGGCCGGCGGCAACCGGATCGACAGCGGGGCCGGAGACGACCGCATCCAGATGCTCGCCAGCGGCTCGACCAGCGTCGATACCTTGATCGGCGGCGCCGGCAATGACGTGATTACCCTCGACGGTACCGCCGCCATTGTCTATGGCGACGACCTGGCGGGCACCCAGGCGGGTAACGACACCCTGATCGGCGGCGCCGGGGGCGACACGCTCTACGGCGGTGGCGGCGCCGATACGTTGCAAGGCAATGGCGGCAAGGATGTCCTGGACGGCGGCGCGGGCGATGACCTGCTCGATGGCGGTGCCGATGACGATCGGCTGAGCGGCGGCGCGGGCGTCGATACCCTGCTGGGCGGCAGCGGCAATGACGAGATGTACGGCGATGCCGGCGACGACGTGCTGGCAGGCGGCGCGGGGGCGGACAAGCTCTACGGCGGGGCGGGCAATGACACCCTGACCGGCGGCGCCGGCAATAACCTGCTGTACGGCGACGACGGCGACGATTTGCTCTACGGCGGCGACTTCAACGACGAACTCTACGGCGGCTCGGGCAACGACACCCTGATCGGCGGCGACGGCGTGAATATCTACGAGGGCGGCGCGGGCGACGATGTGATCATCGCGCGGTCCGGGACCGATACCCTCAGGTTCGGCAGCGGTTCGGGCAACGACACTGTGTGGGCGCTGTCGGCGATGGACACGATCGTGTTCACCGACCTGAACCCGGAGGCCGTCAAGTTCGAGCTGTTCCATGAAATCCGCGGGAAGATTTCCTGGGGCAACAACTCCGTGACCCTCAAGGACTTCTCCGACGACACCACGGTGGTGTTTGCCAACGGGGTGCGCAAGAAGCTGCGGGACTACGAACCCACCAACGACGGCTACGTGCCGGTGGATTTCGGCTGGGTCGCGGTGTACGACAGCGGCCTGGCAGGCGACAAGAGCAAGCTCAGCGCCTACGCCGGAACCGTGGCCGACGATCATCTGTATGGCGGGCCCATTCTGCCGACGGAGGCCGCCTACTGGTATGTGGTCGGGCGCGAAGGCAACGACGACCTGGCCGCTGGCGGCTCGGGCGCGGTGCTCGATGGCGGGGCGGGCAACGACAAATACCTGGCCAGCAATGGCGCCATGGTGATTCGCGGCTCCTACCAGGACGATGGCGAAGACACCCTGGTGGTCTCGGGCAATACCGCCGAGAACCTGCTGTTCTATCGGGTCGCCAATCCGTTGCAGAGTTATGTGGCCGGCATCAACGCCGACGTGTCGCGCGAGGCGGCGACCGAGTTGCAGCGCTACCTGGAAAAAACCAAGGATCCGTTGCGTTTCGGCTTCAAGCCGCTGAACGACCAGAGCCTGCTGTCGTTCGACACCCTGCGCGTGCAGTCGCGAGACGGCAAGATGACCGTCGATATTGTGGGTTTCTTCGCCGACGGCGTCGAGCACAACAACGTCAGGAACATCTCGTTCACCTCGATCCTGGACGATCAGGGCAAGGCCCGGGTCATGGACCTCTACGAGCTGGTGGCGAGCCAGGGCCGCATGGTCCGGATCGACCCGGACAGGCAGAGCATCTTCGTCGCAGCCCCGACGCAGAATTACTACCTGGACCAGGCATTCGGCCTGAGCACCAGCCGCAAATCGTCGATGGTCATGGGCGGGGAAGCCGCCGAGGCCCTTGAGGGGCGGGTCAGTTTCCGCCTGGGCAATATCAAGACGCCTGCGCCCAACAGCCCTTCGTGGCTGTACAACTACACGTCGGCGGGCCGCGATCTGTCGGCCAGCCAGGTCTATTTTGGCGAGTCGCCTTCCTCCGAGTTGCTCGATGCCACGTCTTATCGGGATGTCATTGCCCAGGCGGATGTGCTACTGGGCAATGGCGGCGACGACACCTTGTGGGGCGGCGGTGCCTACCTGGAGCGCACGTGGCTGACCACCGGCAAGCGCCAGCGCGACAACTCGACCACGGTCTATACGGATCGCTGGTCGTCAACGGTGTACAACGCCAACCGTTCGTTCGACCCCACCTACCGTGTCACGCCGCCCGGCGATGGCGTGGCCTTGCGCGACTACCTGAACGGCGGCGACGGCAACGATACCTACCTGTATCGCAAGGGCGATGGCGGCATGACCGTCATGGCGCTGGTCGGCACGGCCGGCGCCGGAGCCAAGGGCACCGACCGCCTGCGGATGGAGGGGTACCTGAGCAAGGAGGTCACGGTACAGGTCGGGAGCGATGGCGCACTGGTTATCTCGGGGGGCGGTACCAGCTCGTCCGCCGCCGACATCATTGTCGAGAAAGGCGCGAACGGCGAGCTGCAAGTCGACTCCATCGTCTTCGACGACGTCACGGTATCGGTCCGCACCCTGATCAGTAACGCCGGCAGCACGCCACCGGTCACCCGGCCGATCAACGTCGACCTGCTGGCCGACAGCCTGCGCAATCTCGCGGGGCCGCTGGCCGAGGCGAACGTGGTCATGGGCACGGCCAACTCGGAAACCTTCACGGTGAGTGGCAACCAGTACGTGCGGGGGCGCGAAGGCGCGGACACCTATGTGATCGATCGCAACACCCTGGGTTTTGCCGTGGTGCAGATGGACCGCGGGGACCGGGTGACGATGTTCGCCGGGTCGAGCAACAGTAACCAAACGCTGTCGCTCGCCACCAACGACGCCAGCAACCGCCATGGCTGGCAGCTGGGGCGGCTGGACCCGAGCCGGGTCAAGAACGGTCAATACTCCCTCGACGCCTGGGTGCCGGTGTCGGGCGACAACGAGTTGGCCAGCGACATGCTGCTGACCTTTGAAACCACCCGTGCGGACGGTTCGGTCTACACCAGCTACCTGGTGCTGGCGGATGTCATGGGCGCCAACGGCACCTTCTTCGACCGCTTCTTCGATTCGCCCGCCTGGTTCAATGGCTGGCTGGACAAAGACAAACCGGTGGTCGGCACCATGGGCTCCGATCAGCTCATGGCGCCGTTCAGTGGCGGGACGGTCTATGGCCGTGGCGGCAATGACACGATCTCCGGCGGCTATAACTCGGACGACCGGCTGTTCGGCGGCAGCGGCAACGACGTGCTGCACGGCCATACCCGTAACGATGAGTTGTATGGCGGCGACGGCGACGACCTGCTCTACGGCGACGAGGGCAACGACACGCTGGCGGGCGGCGCCGGGCGTGACCGGTTATTCGGCGGCGTCGGCGACGACACCTACATCTGGGACGATGCCGACCTGAGCAGTGAAGTGGTGGAGAACGCCGGCGAAGGCAGCGATACGATCCAGGCGCCCGTGGACCTCGATCTGCGCAAGTTCGCCAATATCGAGAACGGCCACCTGACCGGCAGCGCGACGCTGACCCTGACCGGCACCGAAGAGGGCAACCGCTTGACCGGCAACGGCCAAGGCAGCCGCCTGGTGGGGCTTGGCGGTAACGACACCTACGTGGTCAACGGCCCGGACGCGGTGATCGAGGCGGCGGACGGCGGCTACGACACGCTCCAGACCGGCTTGAGCGTGCTGCAACTGGCGGCGAACGTCGAAGCCCTGGTGTCGATGGGCTCGGGCTTGCAACTGACCGGCAACGGGCTGGACAACGAATTGCACGGCGATGCTGGCGATAACGTGATGTACGGCCTGGCCGGCGACGACCTGCTCAATGCCGGGATGGGCGACGACACCCTGAGCGGCGGGCGCGGCAGCGACCTGCTGTACGGCGGCGGGGGCAACGACACGTACCTGTTCAACCGGGGCGATGGCCAGGACACGATCATCAACGGGCTGGCCGGCATGACGCCGCAGGCCGGCAAGCTGCTGCTCGGCAACGACGTCAATTCCCGCCAGCTGTGGTTCAGCCGTGCGGGCGACAGCCTGGTCGTCGAGGTCATCGGCACCGAGGACCGGGTCACCCTGAAAGACTGGTATACCCGGCAGTCCTACCGGCTCGAGCAGATCCTGGCGGGGGACGGGGTGGCCCTGTACCAGGTCGATGGCCTGGTGCAAGCCATGGCCGCGTACCGGGCGGCCCATCCGGGGTTCAACCCGCAGACCGGGTTCGAGATTCCCGACGACGCCAGCCTGCGTTCGGCGCTGAGCGACGCCAGCGTGCCGCGCGCGACGCCAGGCGGGCAGCCTTCTGGCGTGCCGGTGGCCAATACCCTGACAGGCACCGCGGGGGACGACATCCACCACGTGGATCATCGCGACGACAAGGTCGTCGAGGGCGTCGGCGCCGGTATCGACACGGTCTACGTCTGGTCGCTGGCGTACTACCAACTGGCGGAGAACGTCGAGAACGCACGCATCATGGGCTCGACCGGCACCACTCTGTGGGGCAACGCGTTGACCAACATCCTGTACGCGGGGGATGGCAACGACACCATCATCGGCTCCATGAACCCCTACGCCGGGCTGGCCAGCCCCGATACGGTGAGTTACCAGTACGCGAAGGCGGCGATCCAGGTCAATTGGCACCTGATGGGCACGGGGCCCGAGGTGACCGGGGGCTCGGGCAATGACGAACTGCTGTACATCGACAACATCATCGGCAGCGGTTTCAACGATACGATCAATGGCAACGAGCTGGATAACATCCTCGACGGCGCAAGCGGCGCCGACTGGATGGGCGGCGGCAACGGCAACGACCTGTATGTGGTCGACAACCCGGGCGACATCGTGTTCGAGCTGGCCAATGCCGGTATCGACACGGTGAACAGCTACCTGGTCGGCTACACCCTGACCGACAACGTCGAAAACGCCCGCATCCTGCAAATGGGCAAGACCTGGTTGACCGGCAACGGCCTGGACAACGTCATTTATGCCAGCCAGGACAACAACGTGATCGACGGCGCGGGGGGCAGCGACACCGTCAACTACGAAGGCATGGCCTCGGCGGTGACGGTCAACCTGGGCGTCGGCGGCGCGCAGCAGACCGGGGGCTCCGGCAGCGACACCCTGATCGGCATCGAGAACCTGGTCGGCACGCGTCATGACGATGTGCTGACGGGGAATGGGCAGAACAACCGGCTCGACGGCGGATTGGGCGCCGACACCCTGAGCGGCGGGCTCGGCGACGATGTCTACCTGGTGGATAACGCCGGCGACAGGGTGATCGAACTGGCCGACGGCGGGATCGATACCGTGCTGGTGTCCGTCGCCCAATACACCCTTGGGCAAAACGTCGAGAATGCGCAGATGCTCGCCAGCGGACCGTCCTCCCTGACCGGCAACGCCCAGGACAACTGGATTGACGCGTCGGCCGCAGACAACCTCATCGACGGCGCCGGCGGCACGGATACCGTGTCGTACGCCAAGGCCACGGCGGGCATCGTCATGGACCTGGCCCTGACCGGCAGCCAGGCCACGGGCGGTTCCGGCAACGACACCTTGCTCAATATCGAGAGCCTGGTGGGCAGCCAGTTCGACGACAAGCTCAGGGGCAATGCCCAGGCCAACACCTTGCTCGGCGGCGACGGTTCGGATTGGCTCGAAGGGCGCGAGAACGACGACACCTTGTCCGGCGGCAGAGGCTACGACACCCTGGTCGGCGGCACGGGCAATGATACCTACCTGTTCGGGCGCGACAGCGACAGTGATCGAATCGTCGAAAACGACACCACCGCCGGCAACACCGACACCCTGGTATTCGGCGTGGGCATCCTCAGCAGCCAACTGTGGTTCAGCCGCGAACAGAACGACCTGAGGATCCGCATCATCGGCACCAGCTCTTCGGTGACCGTGAGCAACTGGTACCTGGGCGCGCAATACCAGGTGGAGAGGTTCACGACCGCGAAAGGCGGGGTGCTGCTGGCCAATCAGGTGGAAAACCTGGTCCAGGCCATGGCCAAGCTGACCCTCCCGACGACGCCGCTGCTGCCGGCCACCCATGTCGCCGCGCTGACGCCGGTGCTCAACGCGAACTGGCAGGGCGAATGGCGCCCGCCGGTGGGCACCGATGGCGACGATACCCTGGTGGGCGGGCCGACGGCCGATACGCTGTCGGGAGGCGCGGGCAACGACACGCTGATTGGCAACGCCGGCAACGACACGCTGATCGGCGGCTCCGGTAACAACACCTTGATCGGCGGGTTGGGCGACGACACTTACGATGTCAGCAGCTCCCAGGACATCATCGTCGAGCAGCCAAACGAAGGCGCCGACGCGGTCCGCGCCTACGTGTCCTACGCGCTGCCGGACAATGTCGAGCGGATCACGCTGATGGGCGACGCGGCCATCGATGCCCGGGGCAACGACGCCGCCAACACCCTGCTCGGCAATGGCGCGGCCAACACCCTGGTCGGCGGCGGGGGCGACGACATCCTCAACGGCCTTGCCGGCAACGACACCCTGATCGGCGGCACGGGGAATGACCGCTATGTGTTGCTGGCCAATTTCGGCGTCGACCACATCATCGAGAACGATGCCACCGCGGGCAATACCGACATCGCCCTGATGGCGGGCATGTCGGTCGACCAACTGTGGTTTCGCCATGTGGCCGACGACCTTGAAGTCAGCGTGATCGGCACCGCCAACAAGCTCCTGGTGGACGACTGGTACCTGGGCAACCAGCACCATGTGGAAAAATTCCAGAACGGCACGAGGATCCTGCTGGACAGCAAGGTCGAGAACCTGGTCAGCGCCATGGCGGCCTTCGCGCCTCCCGCCGCCGGCCAGACCAGCTTGCCGAGCAATTACGCCGCGGCGCTCGCGCCGGTGATCGCGGCGAACTGGCAATGAGGGGCGAAACCGAACGTCCACACCCCATGAAGCACATCGACGGGCAGCCGGGTGCCGGGGGCGCGGTGCCTCCCGGCGAAGAGATTGTCGACACCGGTCTGCTCTGCCTGGCCATGCTCGCGCGCTACCACCAGGTGGCGGTGGATGTCGATCAACTGGCCCATGAGTTTCGCGGCGAGGGCCAGACGTTCGGCATGAGCGAGATCTTGCTCGCGGCGAAGAAGCTCGGCCTGCGCGCCCGGCGCCTGGACAGCCGGGTCGAACGCCTGGCCACCACGCCGTTGCCGGCCATGGGCTGCGACCTGGAGGGCAACTTTTTCATCCTCGCGCGCCAGGATGCCGGCCAGGTGCTGATCCAGGACCCGCGCCAACCAGGGCCCGGCGAGTTGACGCTGGACGAACTGCGCCAACGCTGGACCGGCGAGCTGATCCTGGTCGCCTCCCGCGCCTCCATTGCCGGCGACCTGGCGAAATTCGACTTCAGCTGGTTCATTCCGGCCGTGGTCAAGTACCGCAAGTTGCTGCTGGAAGTGTTTGTCGTGTCCTTCGTGCTCCAGCTCTTCGCCCTGGTCACGCCGCTGTTCTTCCAGGTGGTGATGGACAAGGTGCTGGTGCACCGCAGTTTCACCACCCTGGACGTGATCGCCGTGGGCCTGTTGGTGGTCGTGACGTTCGAGGTGGTGCTCAACGCCTTGCGCAGCTATGTGTTCGCCCACACCTCCAGCCGCATCGATGTGGAGCTGGGGGCCAGGCTGTTTCGCCACCTGTTGAACTTGCCGCTGGCCTATTTCCGGGCGCGCCAGGTGGGCGACTCGGTGGCCCGGGTGCGCGAGCTGGAGAACATCCGTTCATTCCTGACCGGCAACGCCATTACCGTGGTCCTGGACCTGCTGTTCTCCATCGTGTTCCTGGCCGTGATGGCCTATTACAGCGTGTGGCTGACGCTGATCGTGGTGGTATCGCTGCCCTGTTATTTCCTCTTGTCCCTGGGGTTTACCCCGGCCCTGCGGGCGCGGCTGAACGAGAAATTCAACCGCGGCGCCCAGAACCAGTCGTTTCTGGTGGAGACCATCAGCGGCGTGGAGACGCTCAAGGCCAGCGCCGTCGAGCCGCAGTGGATACGCAAGTGGGACAACCAGTTGGCCGCCTACGTCAAGGCGGGGTTCCGGACCACGACGATCAGCACGGTGGCCAATGGCGGGGTGACCCTGATCAGCAAGCTGGTGACCGTGGGCACCATGTGGCTGGGCGCGCGCCTGGTCATCGACGGCCAACTGACGGTGGGGCAACTGATTGCCTTCAATATGCTCTCCGCCAATGTGGCGGGCCCGGTGATGCGCCTGGCGCAACTGTGGGCGGACTTCCAGCAGGTGGGCATTTCGATGCAGCGGCTGGGGGACATCCTGAACACCCGGACCGAAGTGCACACCGCCAGGCCCGCGCTGCCGCCGGTGCGCGGAACGATCGAGTTCGACCAGGTCGAGTTCCGCTACCGGCCAGGGGCGCAACCCGCGCTGCGGGGCGTGAGCCTGGCGATCAGGGCCGGGGAGACCGTCGGCATCGTCGGTCGCTCGGGGTCGGGCAAAAGCACCCTGACCAAGCTGGTGCAGCGCCTGTACCAGCCCGAGCAGGGCCGGGTGCTGATCGACGGCGTGGACATCTCGACCATCGACGCCAGTTCGTTGCGTCGCCAGATCGGCGTGGTGCTGCAAGAGAACGTCCTGTTCAGCCGCAGCATCCGCGACAACATCGCCTTCAACGACCCCGGCACGCCGCTGCCGAGCGTCATCGCCGCGGCGCGCCTGGCCGGTGCCCATGAGTTCATCGCCGAGCTGCCCGAGGGCTACGACACCCTGGTCGGCGAACAGGGCTCCACGTTGTCGGGCGGCCAGCGCCAGCGCATTGCGATTGCCAGGGCGCTGCTTTCCAACCCGCGCATCCTGATCTTCGACGAAGCGACCAGCGCGCTGGACTACGAGTCCGAACGCATCATCCAGCAGAACATGCGCCAGATCAGCCAGGGCCGCACCGTCTTGGTCATCGCGCATCGGTTGTCGGCGGTCAAGGACGCCCATCGCATCGTTGTCATGGAGCGCGGGGATATTGTCGAGCAAGGCACGCATGCCGAACTCATCCAAAGGGAACAGGGGCATTACGCCGCCTTGCACCGCATGCAACAGGGGTAGTGCATGGCTTGGGGACCTACTTTCAGCGCCTGGGGCGACCTGCGCAAGCGCTACGCCAGTGTGTGGGCCGCCGCCTGGCGCGAGCGCAAATCCTGGGAGCGCAAGCGCCACTCCGCCGACGAGGCTGAGTTTTTGCCCGCGGCGTTGGCGTTGCAGCAAACCGTGCTCTCGCCGGCGCCGCGGGTGGCCATGTGGCTGATGATCCTGTTCGCGGCGCTCGCCGTGTCGTGGTCGGTATTCGGGCGGGTGGACATCGTTGCCACGGCCCAGGGCAAGATCATCCCCAGCGAAGGCACGCAGGTGATACAGCCGATCGGCACGGCCACGGTGAAGGCCATTCATGCCCGCGAGGGGCAATTCGTGCGCGAGGGGGATGTGCTGATCGAACTCGACGGCACCGTCACCGGGGCCGAGCAGCAACGCATTGTCAACGAACTGCAGACCTGGACCCTGCAAGTGGCGCGCGCCGAAGCCATGCTCGCCGCGATCGACGGCCACCGCCGGCCCACGCTCGGCCCAGCCGATGTCGATCCGCGTGCGGCCGCGGATATGCAGCGCCTGGCGGAGGCGGAGTTTGCGGCATTGCAGGCCAAGCAGACGGGTATCGATGCCGAACTGGCCCAGCGTCAGGCCGAACACCGCTCCACCACGGCGCTGGTCGGCAAGCTTGCACGAACCTCGCCTATCGTTCGCCAGCGCGCCGAGGCCCTGAAGGATTTGGCGGGGGAGCAGTATGTGGCGCGCAATACGTACCTGGAGCGCGAGCGCGAGAGCATCGAACAAGAGTCCGATCTCGCCGTGCAGCGTAGCCGCTTGAAGGAGATCGAAGCCTCCATCGCGCAGGTGCGGCAACAGCGCGAAACCCTGTGGGCGGATGCCCGGCATGCCAGCCTGGAGCGCCTGAACGAAGGCAGCCAGCGCATCTCCCTGCTGGAACAGGACCTGGTCAAGGCGCGACAGTCCGAACACCTGACGCGGCTCACCGCGCCGGTGTCCGGCACGGTCCAGCAACTGGCCGTGCGTACCCTGGGCGGCGTCGTCACCGAAGCCCAGCCGCTGATGCTGGTGGTGCCGGAAGAAAAGGTCCTGGAGATCGAGGCGTTCCTGGAGAACAAGGATGTGGGTTTTGTGCAGCCGGGGCAGGAGGCCGAGGTCAAGATCGAGACCTTTCCCTACACCAAGTACGGCATTGTGCCGGGTACCGTGACCTCGGTATCGAGCGATGCGATCAACGACGAAAAACGCGGCCTGATCTATTCCATGCGCGTCGCCATGGCGCGTTCGAGCATTGCCGTCAATGGCACGGCTATTCGCCTGGCGCCGGGCATGGCGGTGACGGCCGAGATCAAGACGGGCCGCCGTCGGGTGATTGAGTATTTCCTGGATCCGCTGATGCAGTACGGCGGTGAAAGTATTCGGGAGCGTTGATGACAAGCGGATGGCGCATGGACAGCAGAGGGCGATGGGCAGTCCTGATACTGGCGGTGTTCTGCCTGGAAAGCCAGGCCAGCGCTCGCGCCACGGGCTTGATGGACGTCTATGCCCTGGCGCTGGACTACGACCCCACCTATCACGCCGCGATCAAGGAGCGCGACGCTGGCCTTGAGGAGCGCGCCATCGGCCGGGCCGCGTTGTTGCCCAAGGTATCGCTGCAATACCAGAGCGGGCGCAATGAATCGCAGGTCACCCAGCCCGGCTTTTTCGGTTCAACCACCACCGACCGTTCCTACCGCAGCTATTCGTCGTCATTGACCCTGGAGCAGCCGCTGCTCGATTACGACGCGATGTCGCGCTACTACCGGGGCGTGGCCCAGGCCCAGCATGCCGATGCGCGCTTTCGCAGCCGCAACCAGGAACTGGCCGTGCGGGTGACCCAGGCCTATACCGAGGCCCTCTACGCCCATGAGCAGATCGGCCTGGCGCGGGCGCAGAAACGCACCCTCGATGAGCAGATGAAGGTCAATGCCAGGCGCATGGCGGTGGGCGAAGGCACCCGTACCGATGTCCTGGAAACCCGGGCGCGCTACGACCTGGCGCAGGCCCAGGAGATCGAGGCACAGGACAACGCCGATGCGGCGATACGCGAATTGAGTGCCATGGTCGGGCGCTCCCTGAGCGCCGAGGAGCTGGCGCCGTTGACCGGGACTTTTGAAAACCTGCCGCTGGAACTCGAGAGTTTCGAGGCGTGGCGGGATATCGCGCTGCTCAATAACCCGGAACTCGAATCGTTGCGCTACGCGCTGGAATCGGCGGATGAGCAGGTCGAGCAAGCGCGCGCCGGGCATTTGCCCAAGGTCAGTCTCTATGCGACGGCGGGCAAGCAGAAATCCAGCACGGAGTCGACCTACGACCAGCGCTACGAGACCAACAGTGTAGGGATTCAGGTCAGCGTGCCGATTTTTGCCGGCGGTGGTGTGTCGGCGGCCGTGGGGCAAGCCATCGACAACAGTGGGCGCTTGCGTTACGAGAACGAGGCCAAGCTGAACCAGGTGGTGAACGACTTGCGCAAGCAGTTCAACCTCTACAACAGCAGCACCGCGAAAATGCGCGCCTTCCAGTTCGCCGTCGACTCGGCTCGGGAACTGACGGTGGCGATGAAAAAAAGCGTGGCGGGCGGGGAGCGGGTCAACTCCGACGTCCTCGACGCCGAGCAGCAGTACTATGACGCGCTGCGCAATCTGGCCCAGGCGCGTTACGCGTACTTGCTGTCGTGGCTGAAGCTGCGCTTTCTGGCCGGCCGCTTGTCCGAGGTGGACGTCAGCAGGTTGGCCCAGTGTTTTTCCTCCCACTGACGCCACCCGCCGGCCATGCCGTTCGCTCGGCCACTGGGCGGCAATCGTTGAACTGCGCAAGGGTGGCCCCGCCATCGACGGGACCGGGCCTGTATCAACCCGTCGCGGCAACAGCCGGGGGGCCGAACAGCAGCAGGGCCCGTTCCATGCTCGAGAGCTTGATCTGGGTTTCCTCGTATTCGTCGGCCGGCCTGGACCCCTGGACGATCCCGCAGCCGGCGAACAGGTGGCAGCTGTCGGGGGCGAGCAGGGCGGAGCGCAGGGCGACCAGGAAATCGCCGTTGCCTTCGGCGTCCAGCCAGCCCACGGGCGCGGCGTACCAGCCGCGGTCGAAGCCTTCGTGACGGCGGATAAAGTTCAAGGCGCCGGCCCTGGGCAAGCCGCCCACCGCCGGGGTCGGGTGCAGCGCCCGGACCCCGTCCAGCAGGCTGTGCTCCGGGCGCAGCCGGGCCTGGATCGGCGTGCTCAGGTGCTGCACGTTGGCCAGCTTCAGCAGCCTGGGCCCGGCCGCGGCCTGCAAGTCGCTGACCAGGGCGTCCAGCCCCTGGCGGATGGTCTGCACCACCAGCCGGTGTTCGTGTTGCTCCTTGGCGTCCGCCAGCAGCCGGGCGCCCAGCGCCTCGTCTTCGGCCGCCGTGCGCCCGCGGCGCGCGCTGCCCGCCAGGGCATGGGTGTTCAGCTGGCCTTGCCGGGCACCGAGCAGGCGCTCCGGGGTGGCGCCCATGAAACAGTGCGCGCCGCGGTGCAGGGCGAACAGGTGGGACGGACTGCGCTGATCGTGCAGCCGGCGCATGACCGCGCCGCTGTCGAGGGGCGCGTCGAGCCGGTATTCGATGTGCCGCGCCAGCACCACCTTGCTCAAGTGCCCGGCGTCGATGGCCTGGAGCGCCGCATCGACCTTGGCCTGCCACTGCGCGGCGGGCAACGCATGGCGTTCTATGGCGCGGGGCGCGGAGGGCGCCGGGGGCGCCATGGCCAGCAGCCGCTCATAGGCGGCCAGGCTGTCGCGGGCCAGCTCGGCGGGATCGCTGTCGGGCTCGACCCGGCGCTGGCAGCGCAGCCAGCGGCCGCTGGCATCCTCGCTGAGCAGCCAGTGGGCGAGGTGGAAACTGGCGTCGGCGAACCCCGCCCAATGGGCCGCGCCGGCCTGCTGTTCATCGAAGCGCATGCCGCCCAGCAGCAGGGGCGACTTGGGGCCTGCCACCAAGGCATCGACGCACAGCGCGGCCCATTGCCGCTGGATCTCGGCCATGCGCTGGCTGCCCGAGGCCAGGGCCTGCCATTGGCAGCCGTAGCCGAACAGCGTCAGGTCCGGCTGTCGCGCGCACCAGAAGAACCCCTGGCGGTGGGCTTCATAGAGCCGCAGCGGGTCGAGGTCGGGGGCCGGGCAGGCGCTGACCGCGAGGATCGGCCGTTGCGCTTCTACGGCCTGCCGCCGGGCCTGCTGGAACAACGCCAACAGGCCGGGAAAATCCACTCCCTTCATAGCGCCTTGCTCTTTTTTTGCAGCCAGTAAGCGGTTTGTTCGGCGATGTACCAGTGGATGATCTGGTTGAACACGCCCTGGATGAATTCGCCATCGAGGCCGACCTCTTCCGCCCATTGCCGACGCTGCGGCAACATCGCGGCGACCCGGTCCGGGGCGGCGATGCTGGCCTGGTCGGGCTTGAACGCCGAGGCTGCCTTGACGTACTGCATGCGCAGGCCAAGGGCGTCGATGATCTGCCGGTCGAGGGTGTCGATGGCGTGGCGGATGTCGCTCAGGTCGCTGCAGGTTTGCGGGGTTTTCATGCCAAGGCTCCAGAATGGTGGGCGACACGCTGCAACAGGTGCTGGATGACCGGTCGCGGCTGTTGCTTGAGGTAGAAGTGGTTGCCGTCGAACAGGCGGATATCCGGGGTGTGCCGGCTCAGGTCGGCCCAGGCGCGGGCCTGTTCCTGGCTGACTTCCAGGTCGTCATGGGCCAGCAGCACGTCGATGGGCGCGGCCAGGGGCTGCAAGTGCTCGCGGCGCCAGGTCTCGATGGCCTGGTAGTCGCCGCGCACCGTGGGCAGGAACAGCGCACGCAATTGCGGGTTGTCCCACAGGCTGGCGGCGCCGCCGTCCTGGCGGCGGATGTCGGCGACCAGCGCGGCGTCGTCCTGGCGATGCAGGTCGCTGGACGGTTGCCGGTGCGGCGGCGGGTGCGCGGACACGAACACATGGGCGACGCCCCGGGCCGCTGTCTCCAGGCGCAGGGCGGTCTCGTAGGCCAGCGCTGCGCCCATGCTGTGGCCAAACAGCAGCACGGGCCGCTCGGGCAGTGCCAGCAGGGCTTTGGCGATGTGTTCGGCCAGGGTGTCCAGGCAGGTAACGCAAGGCTCGTTGAAACGCTCCTCGCGCCCCGGGTATTGCACCGCCAACAGGTCGATGTCGCCGGGCAGGTGCGCCAGCCACGGCCGGAAGAAGCTCGCGCTGCCGCCGGCGTGGGGCAGGCACACCAGCCGCGCCCGGGGCTGTTCGCCCTGGCGCAGCGCCCGCAGCCAGGGGCTCGGCTGGCGGCTCATAAGGCGGCCACCTGCTCGGCCAGGGCCTTGCGGTTGACCTTGCCCAGGCGAGTCAGGGGAAATTGCGCCAGCACCTGCAAGCGGTCCGGCAGCTTGTAGGCCGCCAGGCCGCGCTCGCGCAGCCAGGCATTGACCGAGGCCAGGTCCGGCAGCGGCTCGCGGGCCAGCACGCAGGCGCAACTGCGTTCGCCCAGCAGTTCGTCGGCCAGCGCCACCAGCGCCACGTCGCGGATCTGCGGATGGCCCAGCAGCAGGTTTTCGATGTCTTCCACGGGGATCTTCTCGCCGCCGCGGTTGATCACGTCCTTGCTGCGCCCTTCGACGATCAGGTGGCCCGTGGGCAAGCGCCGGACCAGGTCGCCGCTGCGGTAAAAACCATCGGCGGTGAAGGCGCGCAGGTTCTGTTCGGCGGCCCGGTAGTAGCCGCGCAGGGTATAGGGACCGCGCACCAGCAGTTCGCCCACCGCGCCCGGCGCCACCGGCTGGTCGTCGGCGTCGACGATGCGGATTTCATCGTCCGCGGTCAGTGGCAGGCCCTGGGTCTCGAATACCCGTTCCTGCGGGTCGTCCAGCGGGGTAAAGCACAGTAGCCCCTCGGCCATGCCGTAGACCTGTTGCAGGCCGCAGCCCAGGGCCGGGCGGATGCGCGCGGCGACTTCCGCCTTGAGCCGCGCGCCGCCGACCTGCAGCCATTGCAGGCTGCTCAAGTCGTGGTCGGACCACGACGCCGCCTCCAGCCAGAGCTGCACCAGCGGCGGGATCAGCGCGGTGTGGCTGATGCGTTCGCGCTCGATCAAGTCGAAGGCGGTGTCCGGGCTGGGCTCGGGGCACAGCACCAGGGTGCCGCCGACGCCGAACACCCCGAGCGCGCCGGGGGACGCCAGTGGGAAGTTGTGCGCCACCGGCAGCGCCGCCAGGTAGCGGGTGTGCTCGCTGAAACCGCAGGCCCGGGCAGCCAGGCGGGCGTTGCAGGCGTAGTCGTCATGGGTGCGCGGAATCAGTTTCGGCAGGCCGGTGGTGCCGCCGGACAACAGCAGCACCGCCACCTCGCGGGCGTCCACCGGCGGCAGCGGCCGGGGAACGCCCGCGCAGTGCTCGAGGGCGATGAACTCTGCCGCCTGGCCCGCCACCAGCACGTGGCGCAGGCTCGGGACCTGCTGGCTCAGGGCGCGGGCCAGGGGACGGTAGTCGAACCCCAGGTGCTCGTCGACGATGACATAGGCCACCGCCTGGCTCAGTTCGGCCAGGTGCCGCAGTTCGTGTTCGCGGTGGGCCGGCAGGGCGAAGACCGGGATCGCCCCCAGGCGCAACAGGGCGAACATCAGGCTGAAAAACTCGGCGATATTGGGCAATTGCACCAACACCCGCTGCCCCGGGCCGATGCCCAGCTCGGCCAGGCCCGCCGCCAGCCGGTCGGCGCGCCGGTCCAGCTCGGCGTAGCTCCAGCGCCGCTGGTCCTGCACCAGCGCCTCGCGGTCGGGCGTCAGCCGCGCCTGTTCCCGCAGCACTTGCCCCAAGGGCACACCCTGCCAGTAACCCTGTTGGCGATAGCGCTGGATAAAGTCTTCGGGCCAGTCGGTGCAACCTTCAAGCATGGGAATCTCCTTGGATGGCGGGGTCGCCCAGCAAACGGGCGCCGTGCAGGTTCAATGGCTGTGCGAGCCCGGCGATCGTCACCGCGAGCACGCCGGTGCGGTCGGCGGGGCGGGTGCGCAGCAGCGGATCGTCGCCGGCCAGCAGGCTGACGGCGGCCCGGTCGGCGGGGTGCACGCCCAGGTGAATGGCGGCCAGGCCGGTGGCGCCGTTCGGGTGGGTGAGCCGGGGCGGGTGCTGGCTGGGCTGGTAAGGCGTGACCAGGAACGGCAGACGCTCCTGGCGCGGGTAGACGAAGCGAAAGCGGGTGTGGCTGCCGTCTTCGCAGGTGCGTTTCCAGCTCACCGTGCGGCCCATGCTCACCCCGCAGGCGTTGAGGCCCTTGAGGCGCGGGGCCAGGGCGGGCTCTTCGCAGAGCAACGCCAGGTCGCAAAAGCCTTCGCCCCGCGCGGCCCAGCGCAGCATGCGGCGGCCGGCGCCGCGCCCCGCCAGGCAGTCGATCGGCCATTTGAACAGCCAGGCGTGGCGCGGGGTGGTCAGCAACTCGATGATCGGCCCCTGGCTGAACCAGATATGCGCGTGCTGCGCGCGGGCCCTGGGGGTGGCGTACGTCACCTGGAAACCGGCGTCGCGAAAACTGTCGACTGCCTGGTGCAGGTCACGGACCCACAACAGCACATGGCTGCAGGTCGAGAGGGATACGGGTGCGTTCACAGGGGCAGGGCTCCCAACAGTTGGGCGGTGTCGTCAGCGCAAGGCGGGCTGACGGCGTCGGCGCGGGCCTGGAGTTCGGCCAGGGGCAGGGCGCGGGGCACGGGCGGTTCGATCAGCGCAGGCATGCCGATCAGGTTGTTCATTTCGCGCCAGGCCATGGACACCTCGGTGGCCCAGAGGCCGCTGCGCAGGCGGCGCGCGGGGTTGTCGATGTCACGGCACAACTCGCCGAGGGCGACGATCACCGCGTCCGGCCAGGCCTGGTTGAACACCTGGTGGTAGGAGCCGGGCACCTGCGCGTCGAGGCTGACCAGGGTCGGTCCGGCCAGGCGTTCGCTGCCGGGGCCGGCCATGATCAGGCGGTCGGTGCTGTCCCGCGGGGCATGCAGGCGCGGGTTCCACAGCAGCGGGCCGTGGGTGTCGGCCAGGCTCAGGACGCCAGCTTCGCACCCCACTTCCAGGCGATGCAGCAGGAACGAGTGGTTGTCCGGGTCGCCGGGGTGCACCTGGTTCTGGATCCGCAGGCTGATGGGCAGGTCGTTGAAGCTGGCGTTCAAGCGGGTGAACGGTTGCCCGCCGACGGTCGCGGCCGGCGCGCCGAACGCCCAGGGCCGCAGTCCGCCCGCCAGGCGCCCGAGGATATCCAGCAGCGGATAGGCCACCTGGCTGTTGCAGCTGGCGTCGATGTAAGCCAGCCCCTGGCGTTCGCGCAGGTACTCGGCCACGGCGAGAAAACGCCGGACCGCCAGCAGGTTGGGGTACAGCGTGTTGACCGCGTAGGCCGCCCGGCCCTGGCGCGCGGCCTGCATGCACGCGGCGATTTCCCGGTGGTGCACCGGGTGTTCCTGCAACACATGGATGCCCCGGCGCAGCAGCGCCTGGGCCAGTTCGCTGCCCGGGCCGCCGGTGGCGCCGGAGCGCACCACCACACAGGCGATATCCACGCTGTCCGGCAGTTGCTCGACGTTTTCATACAGCTTGACGCCGTAGTGCTCGGCGCAGGCGCGGGAGTAGGCGTTGCCCCGCGACAGGAGGCCCACCAGTTCATAGTCGGCCTTGGCCCGAGCCAGGGCTTGCAGGTAGATGCGGCCAAACGCGGTGCCGGCCACCACCACCCGTTTGCGCGGCTGCCGCGGGCTCATGACCAGGTCACCGGCAGGCAGTGGGCGCCGCGAAAGAAGGTCGCGGTCTTCCACTGCACCTCGCCGCAGCGCCGCAGGTTGGGCAGGCGCTCCACCAGGGCGCGCAGCGCTTCTTGCAACTCGACCCGGGCCAGGGCCGAGCCGATGCAATGGTGCAGGCCGTGGCCGAAACCGAAGTGGCCGCCGGCGTCGCGCTGCAAGTCCAGCGTCCCGGGGTCGGCGAACCGCGCCGGGTCATGGTTGGCCGCGCCGATGGAAGCGAACACCGCGTCGCCCTGGCGGACCAGGGTGTCGCCGACCTGGATGTCTTCC
Organism: Pseudomonas chlororaphis; assembly: GCF_001921865.1. GTDB lineage: Bacteria > Pseudomonadota > Gammaproteobacteria > Pseudomonadales > Pseudomonadaceae > Aquipseudomonas > Aquipseudomonas chlororaphis_D. The sequence goes on along the minus strand of NZ_MSCT01000013.1, from coordinate 3,969 downwards.
AGGGCGTAATGCACGAACATCGCCGCCGACGCCAGGGGGATATAGCGCAGCAGCTCTTCCACGGCCTCGGGGACGCGCTCGGGGTCCTCCTTGAGTCGTTGCCACTGCCGGGGGTTGTCCAGCAGCACCTGGATAAAGTTGGGAATCTGCGCGGCGCTGCCTTCGTAGCCGGCCACCAGGATGGCGATGCACAACAGCAGCAGTTGTTCCTCGCTCAGGCGCTCGCCCTGGTCGTGGGCCTGGGTCAGGGCGCTCATGAAGTCGTCCCGGGGTTCGCGCTGGCGCTCGCGCACCAGTTCCTTGATGTAGGCCGCCAGCTCCCCGAGGTGCTGCTGGGTCTGCGCCGCGTCCTCGGGCCGGGTGGACAGCAGCGAGTCGTTCCAGCGCTTGAAGCGGTCGCGGTCGTGCAGCGGCACCCCCAGCAGTTCGCAGATCAACGCCAGGGGAATGGGCAGGGCGAAGTCGTTCACCAGATCGGCCGGCGGCCCGGCCGCGAGCATGCGCTCGATCAAGTGGTGGGCATGTTCGCGGGCGTGCGGGCGCAGGGCTTCGACGCGGCGCCGGGTGAACGCCTGGGCGGCCAGGGAGCGGATACGGGTCAGTTGCGGCGGGTCCATCATCACGATACCGCCGGCGATGCGCGGGAAGGCCCGGGGCGCGTCGTCGCGGCGAAACGCTTCGCTGCGGCTGAAGCGCCGGTCGCCCAGCACCAGGCGCACATCGTCGTAGCGGGTGGCCAGCCAGGCCGGCGCGCCGATGGGCATCTGGATGCGCAACAGGCCCGGGGTGCGCTGGGCCTGCCGGTAAGGCTCGGCCAGCGCCAGGTCGGTGAAACGGTTGAACGGGTAGGTCACGGGGCAGGTGGGCTGGGTCATAGCGGGTCCTTGGCGGCGCTGAGGCCGGCCCATTGGGCGAGCGTGGGCGTGTCGGGCAGGTATTCGGGCAGTTCGATGCGCAATTCGGGGTGTTCCAGGTGGGCCGCCAGGGTTTCGCGGCTCAGGCGTTCGCGCGGCACCTGGGCCACGAACACCCGGTGGCCGAGCAGGCTCAGCGGGTGGCCGGCGAGCGGCAGGCTGCGGTTGCCGTGGAAGCCGGCGCGGCTCAGCGCGGCTTGCCATTGCGCCAGGTCGAGGAAGGTCGCGCTGCTCAGTTGGCGCTCGTCGCTGGCCTGGTTGAGCATGAACGCCTGGGAGGCCATGACCCAGAATTCCTCGCGGGTCGGCTCGCTGAACACCAGCCAGCCGCCGGGCTTGAGCAAGGCCTGCAAGGTGGCCAGGCTGCGTTCGGTGTCGCGAGCGGCGTTCAGCACGCCGCCGGCGACGATCAGGTCCCAGGACTGGCTGGCATACCCCTGTTCCAGGGCCGGACGGTCGATGTCGAACACCCCGTGGCGCACCCAGGGCCAGGCGGCCAGGCGTTCGGCGGCCTGCTCGCTGAAGTAGCGCGACACGTCGGTGCACAGGTAGTCCACCGCGGCAGGGGCCAGCGCCGGGAGCAACGCCTGGGTGGTGGCGCCGGTGCCGGCGCCGACCTCGAGCACCCGCAGCGGCGTGCTACCGCCCTGGCGGCTGGCCCAGGCGCCGATCCAGTGGGCCACGGCCTGGTGCTGGTACTGCGCGGCGAGGCTTTCGCGATACAGCGCCGCCGCGCGTTCGGTGCGGCCTTCGGGGAACAGCAAGTGCACCGCGGCGCATTCGCCGCGCATCAGCGCGGGCAGTTGGCGGGCGTTGTCCCGTGCGTACTCGATGGTGCCGCTGCCGCCGGTGTTGTCGGCCCAGGCCAGCGCCAGGCGCGCCCAGGTCTGCTCCAGGGTCTCGGGGCTCCAGGCGCTGGCGTCGAGGGTGGGGTACAGGTGGGTACCGTCGCGGCGCAGCAGCCTCTGCGCTTGCAGCACATCCAGCCAGCGGGCGATCAGCGCGCGATGGCCGGGGGCGATGCCGGCACGGGCCAGGCTGCCGGCGAGGTCGTCCAGCGGCGCGGGGATCAGGCCGCAGCGGTCCAGGCCCTGGAGCATCGACAGCAGGGCGGCGTGGCCCAGCAGGTCGCCCAGGTGCACGGCGTGCGCCAGTTGCCGGGGCTCGAAGCGCTGGTCCAGGGCCGCGGCCGTGGCGTCCAGGTGATCCTGCGGCGACGTCGGCGCGCAGGGGTGCGGCACGGCGAACAGCACCTGGCCCTGCAGGGCGACGGCGCTGACCGCGGGGTGTTCGAGGGCGCGCTGGCGCCAGTGCTCATGGGCGGCCTGGACCTTGAGCAGGTCCTGCCATTCGCCGCCGAGGCGGGCATAGCCGCGCACCGGGCAATCGAGCTGGGCCGCCGCCCGCTGCGCCAACGGGCCGTGCCCGGGCTCTGGGGCGACAAACAGCAAGTGCTCCAGGTGGCTCAGGTCGCTCAGGGCCAGCGCCGGGTAATCCAGCAGGCGCTCGAGCTGCTCGACGGCCATCAGCACCACCTTCGGCTGTTGCCGTTCCAGCTCCGCCAACAGGCGCGCCGGGGCCAGGTGGCGGTTGCCCAGGTCGGTGAGCGGCGGCAAATGCCACAAGGCCGGGGCGTCGGGCACATTGACCAGCAAGGTATCGACAGTCAGTTTCATTGCCCACGCTCCACGGCCTGGAACAGGCGCTGGCCGGCCGCCGCCAGGGGCTGGTCGTCGGTCGGCCACAGGCCTGTCAGCTCGAAGCCCTCGTCCAGCAGTGCCTGTCGCCACTGTTCGGCGGACAGGAACACTTCGTCGCTGGCGCGTGGCGGCGCGCCCTCGGCGGGCGAGAGCAGCAGGTGCATGAAGGTCAGCATCGCCGGGTTGTCGGCGATGGATTCGGAAAACAGCAAGGTCCCGCCGGGGCGCAGGCAGGCGCGCAGATGGCCAAGGCTGCGCCGCAGGTCGCGGGCGTTGTGCAGCACGTTGCCGGCGATCACCAGGTCCAGGCCGTGGGCGTCGACGCCCTGGGCCACCAGGTCGCGATCGAGGTCGAGCTGGGTAAAACTCATCCCCGGCTCCAGGCGAAACTGGCGCTGGGCGGCGATCGTGAACAGCGGGCTGATGTCGCTGAAGCGGTAGTCCATGGCCCGGCCGTCCAGGGCCGCCAGCACGGCGGCGGTGGTCGCGCCGGCACCGCCGCCGAGCTCCAGCACTTGCAGGCTTTCGCCCGCGGCCTCGACCTGGCGGGCCCGCTCGCCCAGCGCGGCGTTGATCGCGGCGGTGTAGCGGTTGCGCTGATAGGCCCCCAGCACCGCCACCGGCTCCCCGGCCTCGAACAGCAAGGGCGCCAGGGCCGTCTGGTCGCGCAGCAAGGCGGGCAGTTGGGCGATGACCCGGGCATGCAGCGTCGCCATGCTCGCCGGGAAACCCAGCGCGGCGTACAGCCGTGGCAAATCGTCGACGGCGGCCTCGGGCGGCGTGCCGTGCCAGGCCAGGTGTCCATCGTCGCCGTGCAGCAGGCCGGCGCGGCTCAAGGCCGCCAGCCAGCGCCGGACGATCCAGGCATGCCGCGGCGTCGTGCCCAGGGCCTGGTTGATCTGCGCGGAACTGCGCGTGGCCTGCAACGGCAAGGCCTGGGTGGTGAGCAGCACCTGGGCCATGGCGCCCAGGCTCAGGTGTTCCAGTCGGGCGAGTTCGTGGTTCATAGGCTGCCTTCCTCGGCGCGGCGCAGGTGGTCGATCGGCACGTCCAGCAGTTCCAGCACGCTGATGGCCGACGTGCGTTGCAGGCGTTCCAGGGTGGCGGCGGGCGGCAGCGCCTGGGCAGCGTGATGGCAGCCGGGGGGAATTTCTCCTTCCAGTACGCTCAGCGCGCTGGCCGCCGCCATCGCGCCGGTCAGGGCGGCGTTGCCGGTGCCGCCGAGCAGCACGCTGCGGGTGATGGGCCGGTCGTCGCGGTGGCCGTCCAGTTGCACCAGCAGGGTGACGAAGCGCGCCTGGCCGCTGAGGTCCAGCAGGCTGGCCTGGCGCAAACGCTGGGCGGCGTCGGCGCGG
>NZ_MSCT01000012.1 GCF_001921865.1 Pseudomonas chlororaphis | reverse complement strand
CCCCGGTCGCCGCCCAGCGCGGCCATCGCGCCGGCCGGCACCCGGCGGTTGTCGCGGGCCATCAGCAGGTCGATGGCGCGGTACACGTCGTAGTCCTCGATGTGTTCGCCGAACACCGCCTTCACCGGGTCGAGGTTGAGGTTGGGCACGAAGATCGCCTCGTAGGCCAGTTCCTCGTCGGTGTCGATAAACATCGGGATGCTGTCGATCAGGCTCAGGTCGACCACCTCCAGGCCGCGCTCCAGCAGGCGCCGCGCGACCTCGGTGGCGAGCAGGCCGCCCAGGCAATAGCCGATCAACTGGAAACGCTGGTGGCCGTCGGCGATCAGCCGCTCGGCATAGTCCTGGGCCACGCTCTCGATCAGGCGCTTGGGCTCCAGGGCCAGGTACTGGGCGGTGTCGGCCACGGCGAAGCCGATCACCGGCCCGGCCTGCTGCGCGGCCAGGGAGCGGCCCAGGTGCTGGAAGTAATCCAGGGTGCCGAGGGCGGCATGGAACATCACCCGTACCGGGCCGCTGTCGCCGCCGCCGAAGGGCACCACCAGGGCATTGCTGCCCGTCGCGCGCTGGGATTCGCCGGCGACCGGGCTGTCGCTGGGGGCGCTTTCGCCATGGTTGAGCAAGCGCACCAGGGCGGTGACGTTGGGCTCGTTGAGCATCTGCCGCAGCAGGGTGTCGTAGCTGAAGGCCTGCGCCTGGGGAAATTGCTCGCGCAGTTGGCCGGCGACCCTGGCGAGGATCAGCGAGTCGGCGCCTTTTTCGTAGAAGCTGTCGTTGACGCCGATCCGGGACAGGCCCAGGGCCTGCGCCCAGACCTCGCACAGCGCCGCGGCCAGGGGGTCGGCAGGGGCCTGCTCGGGGCTGTCGCCGGCCTGGGCATCCGCCGCCGGGCGCCACTGGGCCAGGGTCTGGCGGTCGACTTTGCCATTGGCGGTCAGCGGCAAGCGGTCGAGTACCTGCACCTGCGCCGGCAGCATGTATTCGGGCAGCCGCTGCGCCAGGGCCGAGCGCAGGCGGTCGACGCCCAGGCGGCGCACGCCGGCCTTGAAGCGCGCGGCGAAGACCCGCATGCCGAGGGCCGCCAAGGGGTGCTCGGCGCCCGGCAGCAGTGGCAGGCACTCGCCGCCAAGGGCACTGATCCGCGCTTGCCAGGTGTCGGCGCTGCGCAGCCCGCTGCGGCCCTGGTCGTGGTCGCCGCCGACCGGGGTCATCATGAAGCCCTGGGTCAGCAGGATCGACGGCCATTCGCCGGTGGGCTCGCTGAACACCAGCCAGCCGCCGGGGCTGAGCAATTCGACGATGCGCTCCAGGGCCCGGTCGATGTCTCGCACGCTGTTGAGCATGCCGGCGCACAGCACGATATCGGCGCCCTGGCTGGCCAGGCCCTGGGGGCGCAGGTCCTGGTCGATGTCGAGCAGGCCGTGGCGAACCCAGGGCTGCGCGGCGAAACGCTGCTTGGCCGCGGGCAGGAAAAACGCGGTCATGTCGGTGAACAGGTAGTCCACCTCCAGGCCGTCGAGCAGGGCGATCACCGGGGCGCTGGTGGCGCCGGTGCCGGCGCCGATCTCGAGGATACGCAGCGGGCCCTCGCCGTCGAAGCGGGTGGCCAGGCGGTTGATTAGCGCCGCCACGCTGTGATTGTTGTAGCGCGCCGCCGCGTCGCTGCCGTACAGCTGCCAGGCCAGGTCCTGCTGGCCCCGGGGGAACAGCAGGTCGAAGGGGTTGACCTCGCCCTTGAGCAGTTGCGGCAGTTGCCGCACATGGGTGAGCTGGTAGTCGAGCAGCGCCTGGCTGCACAGCCCGGACGCGACGGCCTGTTCCACCCGGCCCCAGGCCAGCGCCGGATCGGCCGGCGTGCGCAGCAGCCGGTACGCCGCGTGCTCCTGGCGCAGCCAGCCGGCGTCGCACAGGGCGCCCAGCCAGCGCCGCAGCAACCAGTGATGGCGCGGCTCGACCTGCAAGGCGTGCAGGATCGCCGCGGCGTCGGGTGCGGTCCGCTCGCCGCGGAACAGCCCGGCCTTGAGCATGACCTCGAGCATGGCGCCCAGGGCGGCGCTGTCGAGGTCGTCGCGATAGGCTTGCACCTGCTCGGCCTCGAAGGCGCCGACCTGGCTTTGCGCGTAGCGGTTCACCGCGCTCAGCAGGGGGGCATCGGGCAGCGGCTCGGGTTCGACCCGCTCGGCGGTGACGAAGGCCAGCAGGCTGCGTTCGCCGTTGGGCTCGCCCGCCGCCAGGCTGATGGCATGCTCGACGCCCGGGCAGGCGAGCAGGGCGGCGTCGATTTCCCCCAACTCGATGCGATGCCCGCGGATCTTCACCTGGCCGTCCTCGCGGCCGAGGAACTCCAGTTCGCCGCCGGGCAAGTAGCGGCCACGGTCGCCGGTGCGGTACAGGCGCTGGCCGTCCAGTGGATGGTCGAAGAACCGCGCCTGGCTCAGGGCCGGGTCATTCAGGTAGCCCAGGGCCAGGCCGACGCCGGTGATGTACAGGTCGCCCGGGACCCAGGTCGGCGCGTCGCGCCACTGGCCGTCGAGCACCCGGAAGCCCTGGTTGGCCAGCGGCAAGCCATAGGGAATGCTGCGCCAGGCTGGGTCGATGGTGCCGATGGGGTGCAGGTTGGACCAGATCGAGGCTTCGGTGGCGCCGCCCAGCGCCACCAGCTTCAGCGCCGGCAGCAACTGCTGGAGTTGCGGCGGCAGGCCGAGGGCGATCCAGTCGCCGGAGAGCAGGGCCAGGCGCAGGCTGTCGAGGGGGCGGGGTTCGGCTTGCAGGTAATGGGCAAGCATCTGCAACTGGGCGGGCACCGAGTTCCACAGGGTCACCTGATGACGCTGCACCAGTTCGGCCCAATGGGAGGGGTCGGCGCCGCGCGCCGGGTCGGGCAGGACCAGGGTGGCGCCCATCGCCAAGGGGCCGAACAGGTCATACACCGACAGGTCGAAACTGAGCTGGGCCAGCCCCAGCAGCCGATCACCGGCATTGACCTGGAACCGCCGGTTGATGTCCTGCACGGTGTTCAGCGCGGCGCGATGGCTGATCATCACGCCCTTGGGTTCGCCGGTGGAGCCCGAGGTGTAGATCACATAGGCCAGCTCGTCGGCGCTGCCGGCCCTGGGCTGGAAGGGGCGCGCGGGCAACTGGTCGACCGCGTGCCAGTGCAGCGCCTCGGGCAGCGGGGTCGTGGGCAACGCCTGGGACTGGCCCAGCACATGGCGCACCCCGGCATTGGCCAAGACCCGGTCGCGCCGGGCGGCGGGGGCGTTGCTGTCCAGGGGCAGGTACGCGGCGCCCGCCAGCAACACGCCGTAGGCCGCCACGACCTGATCCACGCCCTTGGGCATAAGGATCGCCACCGGCTCCCCGGCCTGGCAGCCGCCGGCGTCGAGGGCGGCGGCCACGGCCAGCGCGCGCCGGGCCAGCTCGGCGTAGTTCAGGCGGCCATCGGCCGCGATCACCGCCAGGGCGTCCGGTTGCTGGCGGGCCATGGCCAGGAAGCCGTCCTGCAAGCGTTCGTCGGGCAGCGCCGCGGCAGTGGCGTTGGCGGCCAGGCGTTCGCGCTGCTGCCAGGCCGGCAGCGGCACGTGCAGGCTGTGCCCCCAGGCCGCCGGGTCGCTGGCCAGCAACTGCAACTCGTCGCAGAAGGCGTGCTGCATGTCGTCGACCAGGCCGTCGGGGAACACGCCCTGGCGCACGTCCCAATGGATATGCAGGCCGTGGCGGTCGTCCATCACCTGGCAGTCCAGGGTCACCTGGGGCGTCTGGGTAATGCCATGGCCGACCTGGCGCCCGCTGGTGGCGGGCGGTTCGATGGCCAGGCCGATGGCGCTGGTGAACACCACCGGCATGGCCGCGGCTTCCCGCCCGCGGCGGCGGCCGATTTCACGCATCACCGCAATGCCCGAGAACAGCCGGTGCTCCAGGTCGGCGAACAGCTGGCCGCCCAGTTGCCGCGCCTGCTCGGTGAAGTCCAGGCCCTGGGGATCCTTGACGTGCAGCAGGCTCACCGAGGTGAAATCGCCCACCAGCCGATCGACCTGGGGATGCAGCGGCAGGCGATTGAGCAGGGTCAGGTTGAGGCTGAACGCCGGCTGCTGGCTCCAGCGCTGCAACACCCCCGCGTAGGCGGTCAGCACCACGATGGACGGCGTCAGGCCATGCTCGCTGGCGGCGTTTTTCAGGGCCGTCCACTGGGGCGCGGCGAGGTGCGCGCTGTGCCGGCGAAAGCGCGCCGGGGTGGTCTGTTCGCCGGCCATGGGCTTGGGCAGTTGCGGCGCCGCGGGCAACTCGTCGACCCGTGCCAGCCAGTACTCGCGGTCGCGCTGGTGGCGGCTGCCTTCGAGCAGGCCGCGCTCGGTCAGCAGGTAGTCGCGAAAGCTGATGTCCAGGGGCGGCAACGGCGCCTGGGGCTGGTGCAACAGGTGTTCGAGTTCGTTGAACAACAGCTGGGCGCTGGCCCAGTCGGCGATCAGCGAGTCCATGGAAAAGTGCAGGGTGTCGGCGCCGTCGCCCCGGCTCAGGCGCAGCTCGAACAGCGGCCACTGCTCGGTGGGGTAGAGCTTCTGTTCCATACCCTCGCGGATCTGTTGCACGTGCTGTTGGCGTTGTTCGGCACCGAGGCCACGCAGGTCCGCTACGGCCACCGAGTAATGGGGCACCTCGGGCAGTACCCGTTGCGAGCCTTCGCTGGCGATCACCGCCCGCAGCATGTCGTGGCGGGCGATCAACTGGTTCCAGGCCTGTTCGACGCGCTGTGGATCGAGGGCTGGCCAGCTCAGTTCGAGGTAGCCGTGGCAGGCCACGTTGCCGTAGCCGAACGACGACTGGCGGCCCAGCAGGTAGGCGTTCTGCACGTCGGTGAGGGCAAAGGGCGCGTGGCGGTTGGCGGGGTCCGCGCTGACCAGCGGCTGTTCCTGGGCCTGCAGCAGGTCGAGTATCTGCTGCTTGTGCTGGCGCAGCTGCTCCAGGCGCCCGGCATCGAGCAGGCCCTGGGGCGCGCGGAATTTCAGTTGTCCGTCCTGGGGCCAGAGTTCGACCCCCAGGGACTTGAGTTCATTTAAGAGTTTGGCGGCAGGCATGGTGATGACAGCTCCTGGAAAATGGGGTGAGACGGGGCGTCAGATGACGCCCTCTTCAACAGTGTCTGGGGCGGGTTGGCGGTCGAGGGTCTGCGCCACTTCCGCCAGGCTGGCGGCGCCGAACAACTGGCCCATGGGCAGGGCCAGGCCGAGGCGGGCGCGCAGCATTTCGAGGAACCGCGTGGCCAGCAGGCTGTCGCCGCCCAGGCGGAAAAAGTTGTCTTGGCGCGAGACCCGGGGCACCCCGAGCAGTTGCTGCCACAGCGTGGCGACCAACTGCTCGTTGGCGCTCAAGGGCTGTTCGTCCACCGGGCTCGCCGGCCGGCTGGCCGACTCCAGCGTGGCCAGCAGCGCCCGGCGGTCGACCTTGCCGTTGCTGCTCAGGGGCCAGTGCTCCAGGGGCAGGATCCGTTCCGGGCGCATATAGGCCGGCAGGCAGTGTTCAAGGTGCTGCGCCAACTGCTCCGGCGCGGCGCTGCCCGTGACGGCGGCCAGCAGCCGGCCTTGCGCGGTCACCAGCGCCACGGCCGTGCTCACCTCGGGGTGACGGGCCAGGGCGGCTTCGATCTCGCCCAGCTCGATGCGATGGCCGCCGACCTTCACCTGGCTGTCGAGCCGGCCGAGGAATTCCAGCAGGCCGTCGGGGCGGTAGCGGCCCAGGTCGCCGGTGCGGTACCAGCCGTCGACGAAGCGTTCGGCGCTCAGTTGCGGCGCGTGCCGGTACCCCAGGGCGACCCCCGCGCCGCCGATCCACAGCTCGCCGGTGACCCAATCCGGGCAGTCCCGGCCCAGGGCGTCGACCACCCGGTAGGCCTGGTTGTGCAGGGGCAGGCCGTAGGGGATCGAGCGCCAGCCCGGCAACGCTTGCTTGACCTCGAAGTGGTTGGACCAGATGGCCGCTTCCGTGGCGCCGCCCAGGGCGATGAAGCGGCAGCCCGGGGCCTGCTGCGCCAGACGCTGCGGCAGGTCGAGGCCGATCCAGTCGCCGGACAGCAACGCCACCCGCAAGGGCAGCGGCTGGCGGTCATGGGCATTGGCTTCGAGCAGCATCGCCAGCAGGGCCGGGACGCTGTTCCACAGGGTCACCCCATGCCGCAGCAGGGCCTGGAGCCAGGCCCGCGCGTCGCGGCGCTGCTGCTCGTCGATCAACACCAGCGCGGCGCCCGCCGACAGCAGGCCGAACAGGTCGTACACCGACAGGTCGAAATCCAGCGCCGACAAGGCCAGGCCGCGATCGCTGGCGCGCACGCCGTAGGCGCGGTTGATCTCGGCCACGGTGTTCATGGCCGCGCGGTGGGTGATTTCCACGCCTTTGGGCTGGCCGGTGGAACCGGAGGTATAGATCACGTAGGCCAGGGCGTCCGCGGCGACGGGGCGCGGCGCCGGCAGCGCCGGGCCGGCCTGGGCCGCGGCGGGCTTGAGGTGCTTGAGCCCGGGCAACTGCGGGTCGTGTTCGGCGAGGATCAGCACCACCCCGGCCTGTTGCAGGATGCGTTGGCAGCGTTGCCCGGGCTGGTCGACGCCCACCGGCAAATAGGCCGCGCCGGCCGCCAGGACGCCGAGCACGCAGGCAATCTGTTGCGCGCCCTTGGCCAGCGATACGGCCACCAGGTCCCCCGGCTCCACGCCGGCCTCCACCAGGCTGCGGGCGATACGCAGGGCGGCATCGGCCAGTTCGTCGTAGCGCAGGGCGCCGTGTTCGCCCCACAGCAGCGCGTGGCGCTGCGGGAACTGGCGGGCCTGCTCGAAGAAACCCTGATGCAGGACGGGATCGCCGGCGACCGCCGGGCCCGGCGCATTCAGCCGCGCCCGCAGCCGGGCCTGGGCCTCGGGCAGGAGGTCCGGCGGCGCGCTGTCCCACGGGTGTTCGGCCAGCCAGCGCAGGCTGTGCAGGTAGGCGTCGAACATGGCCTCGACCATGCCCTCGGGGAACAGCCCCACCACCCGGTCCCAGTTCAAGGCAATGCCGCCCTCGGCTTCCACCACCTGGTGGTCGAGCCACACCTGCGGGGTCTGGGTCAGGCCGAATACTTGCAGGGCGAAAGGGCCGTCGAGCGGGGCGGCGGTGCCGTCGGGCACTCCCAGGGCGCTGGTGAAGACCACCGGCATCTGCGCCTGCTGCGCGCCGTGCTCGCGGGCCAGTTGCCGCAGCAGGCTGACCGAGCCCAGGCAGCGATGTTCGAGGGTTTCCCCCAGGGTCTGCTGGGTGCGCCGCGCGCGGTCCAGCCAGCGTTCGCCGGGGCGCGGCGTATAGCCGAGCAGGGTCAGCGAGGTGAAGTCGCCCATGACTTGATCGATCTGCGGGTGCAAGGGGCGGCGGTCGAACAGGGTCAGGTTCAGGCACAGGTCGGGCCGGGCGCTCCAGCGGCCGAGGGTTTCGGCGAACGCGCAGAGCAGCACCGCCGAGGCGGTCAGGCCGTGTTGCTGGGCCTGGGCCAGGATCGAGGTCCAGGCCTGGGCCTCGATCCGCCCTTGCAGGCGCTCGAAGCGCGGTTGCCCGAGGCTCGCCGGGTCGGCGGCCAGGGGCAGTTGCGGGTGCGGCGGCAGCGCGGGCAGGCGTTCCTGCCAGAAACGTTGCGCTGCTTGCAGCTCCGCGGGCGGCGGGGCGGCCTGGAGTTGGTAGTCGCGAAACGACAACGCCAAGGGTGCCGATTCCAGCGTCGGGTCGCGGTACAGGGCGTCGAGTTCGGCGTAGAAACGCAGGATGCTCAGGGCGTCGAGGATCAGGTTGTCCAGGCTGATCGCCAGCCGGGTCTGCCGGCCCTGGGTCAGCGCCTGGACGTCGAACAGCGGCCATTGCTGCGGATCGAACACCCGATGCGCGCAGGCCTCGCGCAAGGCGTCCAGGCTGGTGTGGCGCTGGCCGATGACGAACGCCGGCACCTGTTGCAGGGGCAGGATCCGCGCCCGGCCCTGCGCGTCGAAGACCGCGCGGAGCATGTCGTGGCGCTCGATCAGCCGGCCCAGCGCCCGCTGCAGGCGTGGCAGGTCCAGGTCCTGCACCTCGTATTCGCGATAGAAATGGCAACTGACGCCGCCCAGGACCAGGCTCGGATCGCGGCCCAGCCAATAGGCCTGCTGCACCTCGGTCATGGGGAACGGCGCGTGGCGGTGCGCCGGGTCGGCGACGATGACCGGCTGTTCCAGCGCTTCGCTCGCCAGGTACAGGTCGGCGCAGAACTGCGCCAGCAGCGGCCGGTTGAACACCTGGGCCAGCCGCGCGCCGCCCACGCCTTGCTCGGCCAGCAGGCGCACCAGGCGGGTGGCGCTCAGGGAGTCGCCGCCCAGGGAAAAGAAGTTGTGCTCCCGGCACACCTCGGCGCAGCCCAGCAACTGTTGCCAGGCCTGCGCCACGCGTTGCTCGACGGCGCCGCGGGGCGGCGACAGGTCGTGGCGCACGCTCGGCCCCTGGGCTTGCAAACGCGCGTGCAGGGCCTTGCGGTCGATCTTGCCGTTGCCGGTCAGCGGCAGTTGCCCGCAGGCCAGCAGGTGCTCGGGAATCATGTAGGCCGGCAGGCGCTCGGCCAGGTGCTGGCGCAGGCCCGGCGGGTCGAAGGGCGCGGGTTCGGCGGGGCCGTTGGGCACCCGCAGCATGGCGGCCAGCCGTTGCCCGGCCAGCAGCACCACCGCCTGCTCGATGCCGGGCCAGGCCAGCAGGGCGTTTTCGATTTCCCCGGCCTCGATGCGGTAGCCGCGCAACTTCAGCTGGAAGTCGCTGCGGCCGAGGAATTCGACGTTGCCGTCGGGCCGGTAGCGCGCGCTGTCGCCGGTGCGGTACCAGCGTTGGCCCTGGTATTCGACGAAGCGTTCGGCGCTGCGCAGCGGGTCGCCGCGGTAACCCTGCGCCACCCCGGCGCCGCCGATCCACAGCTCGCCGGCGACCCAGTCCGGGCAGTCGTGCCCGTGCCCGTCGACGATGCGCAGGCTGACATTGTCCAGTGGCTTGCCGTAGGGCAGGCAATGCCAGGGCAACGCTTGCCCGGGCAAGACCTCGAAGAGGGTCGAGTGAATGGCGGTCTCGGTGGCGCCGCCCAGGGCCATGAAGCGGCAGTCTGGGGCTTGCGCCCACAGCCGCGGGGCCAGGTCCGGCGCCACTTTGTCGCCTCCCAGCAGCACGGCACGCAGGGGCAGGCGCGCGCCGGCCGGGGCGCAGGCCAGCAGCATGTCCAGCAACGCGGGCACGCAGTTGAGCAGCGTGGCGCAGTGGTTCAGCGCCAGCTCGCGCCAGCGTTCGGCGTCGCGCTGGGCCTGGGGTTCGACGCAGATCACCGCCGCGCCGCTGGACAGGGCGGCGAACAGGTCGAACACCGACAGATCGAACTCCAGGGCCGACAGCGCGAGGATCCGGTCCCGTGGGCCGAGCCTGAGCCGGCGTTGCAGGTCTTCCAGGGTATTGGCCGCGGCCAGGTGGCTGATTTCCACGCCCTTGGGTTCCCCGGTCGAGCCTGAGGTGTAGAGGATGTAGGCCAGGTCGCCGATTTCGCCGGGACGTGGGCCGGGCAGGGCGGCGTAGGCCGGTGGCAGCGCGTCGAGCAACAGCCGGGCGCCGGCCGAGGCGCAGATTTTCTCGCGGCGGGCCAGCGGCTGGTCGGCGCCGATCGGCAGGTAGGTGGCGCTGCAGGCGAGGATCCCGAGGACCGCGATCACTTGCTCCGGCCCCTTGGGCAACTGCAAGGCGACCACATCGCCGCGCTGGACGCCCTGGGCTTCGAGGTAGCCGGCCAGTTGCAAGGCGCGCTCGGCCAGTTCGCCGTAGCCGATCGCCCCGTTATCGCCGAACAGCAGCGCCGGGGCCTGGGGGGCTAGGCGCGCCTGGGCAAAGAAGGCGTCGTGCAGGCGTTGCGCCGGCAGGGCGGCGTGCTGGCCCTGGGAGCGCTGGCGAACCGCTTGCTGCTCGGCGGGAATCAGCGCGGGGACCGGCTGGCGCCAGGCCTGCGCGTCGAAGCACAGGCGTTGCAACAGGCCGCTGTAGGCGGCGAACAGGCCGTCGAGCACGCCGGCGGCGAACAGGCCTTCGCGGGCGTCCAGGTTGACCAGCAGGCCGCCGTCCAACTCGGTGACCTGGGCGTCGAGCCACACCTGCGGGCCCTGGGAAATGATCCACGCCGGTTGGCCGAAGTGCTCCTGCACGCCTTCGGGGAACAGTTCGCCCAGGCCCAGGGCGCTGGTGTACACCACCGGCGCCAGGACCTGCTCGCCCCGTTGCCGGGACAGCTCGCGCAGCACCTGCAGGCCGGAAAACGTGCTGTGCCCGGCGTCCTCGTGAAAGCGCCGTTGCAGGGCGGCGGCGCGTTGGGCGAACGCGCCGGCGGCGCCGTCCCAGGCCAGCAGGATCGACGAGGTGAAGTCGCCCACCAGCCGGTCGACATCGGCATGCTGTGGCGCGCGGTTGAACAGCGGCAGGTTGAGCAGCAGGCCCGGCGTGTCGCTCCAGGCCTCCAGGGCCTCGCAGAACACCGCCGCCAGGGCCATGGCCGGGGTCAGCCCGTGTTCCCGGGCGTGGCGCTCGAAGGCCTGGCGTTCGGCCGGGGGCAACCAGTGATGGCGGCGGCGCACCTGGCTGGCGTCGCCGTTCTGCAGGTTGACGGGCAGACGCGCGGCGCCGGGCAGTTGTTCCAGGCGTTGCAGCCAGTACTCGCGGTCCTCGCGCTGGCGCGCCTGGTGTTCGTCGCTGGCTTGTTCCTGGCGTTGCTCGGCCAGGTAGCGCGCGAAGCTGTAGTCCAGTGGGGCCAGGGGCCGTTGCTGGTACAGGTGCAAAAGGTCCCCCAGCAGGGTGCGCAGGCTCAGGGCATCGGCCGCGAGCATGTCGAGGTTCAGGTGCAGGCGGGTGCCGCCCGGGCGCAGGGCGTCGGGCAGCAGCGACAGCTGGATATCCAGCACCTGGCCTTGCTCCACGGCCAGTTGCCGGTGGGACAGGCTGGCGCGCAGCTGTTCCAGGCGCTGGCCGGCCTGTTCGGCGCTGGCTGCGCGCAGGTCATGCACCTTGAGGCCGGTCCAGGGGCTTTGGTCGAGGATCCGCTGGCGGCCGTCGGCCAGGAACTGCGCGCGCAGCATGGCGTGGCGGGCGAGCAATTGGCCGACGGCGGCTTCCAGGCGCAGTGGATCGACGTGCTGGCCGTCGAACTCGTTATAGAAGTGCGCCGCCACGCCGCCCAGCTCCTGGCCGGGGGCGCGGCCGACCCAGTACGCATGCTGCATCGGCGCCAGGTCGAAGGGCTGCCGGTCGTCATGTTTGGCGTGGGCGGGCATGGCCGGGGTGGGGCGCGCGGTGTCGAGCCGCTCCAGCCAGGCCACCAGGCGCGGGTCCGCCACCAGTTCGGCAAAGCGCGCGGCCAGGCCCTGGCGACGCCATTGGCCGACCAGGCGGATCAGCGTGACCGAATCCAGGCCCCACTCGATCAGGTTGGCGTCGAGGGGAATCTGCTCCGCCGGCAGGCCCAGGGCCTGGGACAGCGACTGACGCAGCAGGGTTGCGGTTGAGATGCTGGGTGTGGCCATGGCTCAACGTCTTCTCATAGCTGGGCTCCGGGCCGGGGTTGGCCCAGGCGTTGGGAAACAAGCGAATGCGCGGAAGAAGATGCTAGTCATTCTCATTGCCAGGACTACCCGCATCGAGTCGATTTCGCCCCGCATCCGTTGGCCGCTCCCGGGGTTGGCCGGCGCGGTTGCTGGAGGCTTGCGCGGTTGGCTGCGCGATACGGTTGGAAAATGACTTGAATCGGGTAGAGCCCGCCCCGCGGCCTTGACTACCGTCCCTGGCTGCCCCTTTGCGGGCAGGTGTTTCCCGCCAATAAGCGCCCTGCGGCAGACCCGGTCTTGCTCGATCGGGATCCGGTAGCGGCGCGCTGTCCATGGAGTTACCGATGTCAGTCGATTCGGGTTTGCAAGTGCGCGGCCTGCGCAAGCGCTACAACAATGGCGTCGAAGCGCTGCGTGGCGTGGACCTGAGCGTCGGCCCGGGGATGTACGGGTTGCTGGGCCCCAACGGCGCCGGCAAAAGCAGCCTGATGCGGACCCTGGCCACCCTGCAGCAGCCCGACGCCGGCAGCATTCACCTGGACGGTGTGGATGTGCTTGGCGATTCCGATCACCTGCGCCGGCGCTTGGGCTACTTGCCCCAACAGCTGGGCGCCTATCCGGGCGTCAGCGCCCGTGACTTGCTCGACCGTTTCGCCTGGCTCAAGGGGCGCACCGATGGCCGCCAGCGGCGCGAGGAAGTTGAAGGCCTGCTGGCCAAGGTCAATCTGCAGGAGGCCGCGCACCGGGCGCTGGCCACCTATTCGGGCGGCATGCTGCGTCGCTTCGGCATCGCCATGGCGCTGGTGGGTTCGCCGCGGCTGCTGATTGTCGACGAACCGACGGCGGGCCTGGACCCGGCGGAGCGCAACCGTTTCCATCGGGTCCTGGCGGACGTGGCCGCGGAATCGATCGTGCTGCTGTCGACCCATATCGTCGAAGACGTCGAGAACCTGTGCAGCCGCCTCGCGGTGTTGGCCGGCGGGCGGATCATCGTCGAAGGCAGCCCGGCGCAGTTGCTCGAGGCCGAGCAGGGGCGCCTGTGGGAAGCCTCCTTCGGCCGCGGCGAAAGCCTGCCGGCGGCGTTGCATGTGGCCGCCAGCCCTGAGGGCAGCCGGGTGATCGTGCACGGCGAGCGACCCGCCGACCCGCGTTTTCGCGCCCACGCCCCGCGCCTGGAAGACATCTATTACCTGGCGCTGGCCCAGGCCGGCGAGGCGCTCGAGGCATGAATACCTTTGTCCTGATGATGCGCGAGGCCTGGGTGGAAGTGCGGGCCGGGTTGCGCAGCGGCATTCCGTTGCTGGTGTTCCTCGGCCTGGCCGGCTACCTGCTGATGTCCCTGACCAATGCCGAATACGTGCAGAAAATGGGCGCCAGCGATATCCCGCGCAATGCCCCGAGCCTGATTTACCTGATGTCGTGCGGCTGCATGTTCTTCCTGTTCTTCGCCTGGGCCTGGGTCTTTGCCCAGCCGGCCCTGCGCGACCGCAAGGCGCAGTTGGAGGAAGTGTTGCTGGCGTTGCCGGTGTCGTTGCCGGCGCTGTTGTGGGGGCGGTTTATCGGCGCGGCGCTGGTCGGCGCTTTGCTGGCCAGTTCCTTGGTGGTGGGGTTTCTGCTGAGCCCGGTCCTGGGCTGGCTGGGCTGGGTGCCCGCGGCGAGCATCGGCGCGCCGGCCTGGTCGGCGCTGGGCTTTGCCTGGGTGGCGTTGCTGTTGCCGGTCAGCACCGGGATCGGTGCCTTGTATTACCTGCTGGCGCTGCGCAGCCGCGGCCTGGCCGCACCCTTTGCCCTGGCGACGCTGTTGATGCTGTTGTGGATGTTCGCGGTGGTGGTGCTCAAGGGCGGGCAGATCAACCCGCTGCTGGCCGCCAGCCTCGATCCCTCGCTGTTTACCTTTGCCCAGGCCCAGGTGGAAACCTGGACGGCGGCGCAGAAGTCCCAGGCGCTGCTGGCGTTGACGCCGGGCTTCTGGCTCAACCGTGGCCTGTGGTGCGTGTTGCCGCTGCTGCTGCTCGCCGGGGTGCTGGCGCGCACCACGCGCCAGGGCTTGATGGGCCGTCGTTCCGGCGCGGTACTGGCCGAGCCGCCGATGCGCCTGGCGCCGGGCACCCGCTTGCCCGGGCCGTTGCTGGCCAGCCGCTGGGCGCTGGCCTTGTGGCGCGAGGCCCGCTGGCAATTACGCCAGGTCTGCGCCCGCAAGGTCTGGTGGCTGGCCCTGGGATTGTTGGCGGTGATGGGCGTGCTCAGCGGTTTCGTGCATGGGGTGTGGCACGCCCGCGGGCCGATGGTGCCCCGGGCCGACCTGACCTTGCCGCTGCTCTCCAGCGCGCTGTTCCTGGTGATCGCCTTTGTGGTGGCGGCGCTGGTCGGCCTGATCTGCCGGCGCGATGATGTGGAGGGGCTGGGGGCGATGTTGCAGGCGACGCCGGCGCCCGTGTGGCTGCGCATGCTGGGCCAGGTGCTGTGCGTGCTGCTGGCGACGTTGCTGCTGGCCCTGGTGCCCGGCCTGGCCAGCTTGTTGATCAGCGCCATCGCCGCGC
This sequence comes from Pseudomonas chlororaphis, assembly GCF_001921865.1. Classification (GTDB taxonomy): domain Bacteria; phylum Pseudomonadota; class Gammaproteobacteria; order Pseudomonadales; family Pseudomonadaceae; genus Aquipseudomonas; species Aquipseudomonas chlororaphis_D. Next base: position 105,444 of record NZ_MSCT01000012.1, on the reverse strand, counting down.
CGCAAAGCCTGGCCCCCGGTTTTGTGCTGATCTATCAACTGCTGGTGTTCGCGCCACCACTGCTGGAGCTGGCGATGCTGACGGTGCTGGTGCACGCGCTGATCCGGCGTTCCGGCCTGGCCTACGCGACCTCGATGTTGCTGACGTTTTTCCTGGTGCTCAACCACGAGCTGGGGCTGGTGAGTTATCCGGCCTATGCCATGGCGATCCCGGCCCATGTGGCGTTGTCGGCGCTGACCGGGTGGGCGCCCTGGTTGCCCTATCTGGCGACGCTGGCGGGCTGGAAGCTGGCGGGTTGCCTGGTGCTGGTCGCCCTGGCGGCCTTGGCCTTGCCCCGTGGGCCGGAGCAGCGGCGCCTGGCAGACGTGCGCCAGCGCCTGTTCGGGCTGCCGGGCGGGTTGCTGGCGTTGGGCGTGCTGCTGCTGTTGGGCAGCGGCCTGTTGCTGCACCGGCATCTGGTGGAGCAGGGCGCTTATCAGTCGACCGCCGAAGAGCGTGCCGAAAGCGCCGCCTGGGAACAGCGCTGGCTGGCCGGGGCGGGCGCCTGGCAGGTCGCCGGTGGCCAGGTGCAGTTGCGTGTCGACAGTGCGCGTCGGCAGGTGGAAGGGCGCTGGGCCCTGGACGGGGTGATCGCCGCCAGCGGCCGCCTGGACGCGGAGTTGCCGCCGGGCCTGCACGTGACGGGCGCCAGCGTCATGGGCCAGCCGGCCGCTGTCGAACAGGCCACCGACCATCTGCGCATTGCCCTGGGCGCTTGCGCGGCGACGGGGTGCGCCGTGACGTTGCACTGGACGCTTGCCGCCACCGGCTGGCCCAGCGAGGGCGAAGGTTTCTGGCTGGGGCCGCAGGGCGTGTGGCTGGAGGCCCGCCGGGCGCTGCCGCGCCTGGGCCTTGACCCGCAGCGCTGGTTGCGTGCCCCGCTGCAACGGACCCAGGCCGGATTGCCGGCCGCGGTGCCCGTGCTGCCGGCGGGCGCCGCGGTCGCCGCGCACGCCGTGGCCCCGGCGGGCGCCTGGCAATGGCTGATCGAAGTGGACGGCCACGCCTTCAATGCCAGCAGCCAGCAGCCGCTGGACTTCGCTTACGTTCTGTCCCCACTGGCCTCGGCGCAGGCCCTGGACGGTGTGTGGGTACTGGCCGACGCCAGCCGCCAGGACAACGCCCGCGACGTGCGCGAGGACCTGAGGGCCATGGCCACTTGCGTGGCACGGCGCCTGGGCGGCAGCCCGTTGGTCAGCGAGCTGAGCCAGTGGCCCGCCGGCATGGGAGGCAGTCGCCTGAGCAACGGCCACCTGCTGCTTGCCCAGAGTCCGGACTGGGACGTGGCGGCGGCAGGCGTCGGGCGCTGGGCGCGGCGCGGGCATATCGCCGAACTGTTGGCCCGCCAGCGGCTGATCAGCGCCAGCGACCTGCGCGAGGACCCGGGCCATGTCTGGCTCAGCCAGGGCGTGGCCGGGGCCATCGGCCTGCTGTGCGTCGGCGACGTCGACGGCGCCCAAGCCCGTGCCGCGCTGATCAGGCTCGGGGTGGACGACCTGACCCGGGCCCTGGGCAGCGACGGCGAGCCGGTCGGCACCCTGGCCAGCGCCCGGGAGCAGGGCTGGGCCGCCTGGTACGCGCCGCTGGCCAGCCTGGATTGGGTCGCCAGCCAGACCCCCGAACAACTGATGGCGATGACCGCCGACATCCGTAATGGCCAGGGATGGCCCGCTCCGATCCAGGGCCTGCTGGGCGCGCCCTCGGATCAGGTGGTCGCCGCGGCGCTGAAGCGCTGGGGCACACCGTGATGAATTCCCCTCACTCCCTCATATCCCTGGAGCCTTGCATGCCTGCTCGATTGTCACTCAAACCGTTACGCCGACCGGAGGGCTGGCGCGTCAACGTCCTGACCCAAGCCTTGGGGCTGGCCCTGTCCAGCCAGGTGTGCACGGCCTTCGCGGCTGACTATCAGGCCAGCCCGGAAACGGTCGAACTGGCGCCGCTGACGGTCAGCGCCCGGTTGAACCAGGAAAGCGCCAAGGACATCCCGTTCGGCCTGTCGGTGATCGATGGGCAGACCCTGGAAACCCGGCGCTTGCGCACCCTCGAGGACGCGTTGCGCACCACCCCCGGCGTCGACGTCAATTCGTGGGGCGGCGCCAACGACGCCAACGTGCGGATTCGCGGCGTCGGCTCGCTGAACCAGATGAGCATGGACGACGGCTCGGTGGTGCTGAACGTCGACGGGGTGCCGATGTCGGTGCGCAACGCGGCCATGGCCACCCTGGACGTGCAGCAGGTGGAAGTGCTCAAGGGGCCGCAGGGCACCTTGTTCGGCCGCAACAGCGAGGCCGGGGCGATCAACGTGACCACCCGCAAGCCGACCCGTGAGCTGGAAGGTTACGTGCGCGGTGAAGCCGGCCAGGACGGCCAGTTCATGACGGAAGGAGCGGTAGGCGGGCCGTTGACCGAGACGCTGGCCGGGCGCATCGCGGTGCGCCGCAGCGGTTTCGACAACTGGGTCGACGACCAGCAGGATGGCGACCCTCTGACCAAGCCCCGGGACCTGGCCTTGCGCGGCAGCCTGCTGTGGGACAACGACGCCGGCACCACCGGGCTGCTGGTCGCCGAACGCCAGCGGGCCGAACACTACGCCGGCCTGGAAATACTCCGGCCCTTCGGCAACCGCCCGAGTCTGGACTACACCCCCGGGACCTTCGACGGCAACCAGAAGACCAACGAGCGCTATTCGTTCGAGCTCAACCACGACCTGGCGCAAGCGCGGATCACCTCCGTCAGCGCCTACACCAGCACCGACCTCAACGCGGTCAAGGGCTACGACCGCAACATCACGCGCGCGCTGTACGGGTCGCCCTCCGAATACCTGATCGAAGACTCGGCCCACGAGCGCGTCTGGAGCCAGGACCTGCGCCTGGGCTCGCTGCCGGAGGCCGATGTGTTCTGGGTTTCCGGGCTGAACCTCTCGCGTTCCGAGCGCAGTTTCGATTCCGACAACTTCACCAACGGCGCCCAGCAGCGTCGCGACTTCACCACCAACAGCTACGCGGCCTACGGCGAGGTCACGTTCCCGATCGCCGAAGACTGGAAGCTCACCACCGGCCTGCGTCACACCTGGGACCGCAAGACCTATGGCGCCGACTATTCCAGCGCGGGCAGCGTGACCGGCGACAGCCGGCGCCTGCAGGACAACTACAGCACCGGGCGGGTGGCGCTGGCCTACGCGCTGACCCCGCAGACCAACCTCTACGCCGTGCTTTCCCGCGGCTACAAGTCGGCCGGTTTCAACGATTACGCCACCTCGGTCAAGGACAGCGAGCCGTACAAGGCGGCCAAGGTGAATTCCGCCGAGCTGGGTTTCAAGCATGAAAGCGAGGGCGGCGCGTTGAGCCTGGAAGGCGCCTTGTTCATCACCCGTGTCGAGGACGACCACTTGCTGGGGTACGACTTCAACACCCTGGCGGTCAGCGCGGTGAACGCCGACACCCGCAGCAAGGGCGCCGAGTTGTCGAGTACCTGGCATGTCAACGATGAACTGACCCTGAGCAGCGCCGTGACCTACACCAACGCGGTGGTGACGTCCGACGCACCGGGGGTGTCCGGTGGCGATGTGGCCGCGGGCAACCGGGTGCCGGACGTGCCGTTGTGGAGCGGCAATTTCAGCGTGGCCTGGAAGAAGGACTTGCCGTACCTGCTGGGCTTGCCGGCGCCGCGGCTGAACACGCTGCTCAATTACCGGTTGCAGAAGAACCGCCCAGCGGACCCGCAGAATCACTACGACCTCAGCGGCTACGCCAAGCTGGACCTGCACCTGGGCGTGGAAAGCGGTGGCTCGGAAGTCTACCTGTGGGGAGACAACCTGCTGGATGCGCGCTACGACTTGTATGGCTCGTATTCCACCGCCCAGGTGACGACCGGGATGCCGGCGCGCGGGCGGTCGGCGGGGGTGGGTTACAGCTATTCGTTCTGATACGGCGCGTGTGGGAGCAGGCGCGCCTGCTCCCCGGGCGCTTCAGAACGAGTAGGTGTAGCCGACGCCCAGCGTGCGGCGGCGCGCGGGCGCGCCATAGGCCACCGGATCGCTATAGAAGCCGTAGGTGTCGTAGGTCTGGTTGAGCAGGTTGTCGGCATAGGCGTAGACCTCGCCGAAGCGGCTTTCCAGGCCGGCGCGCAGGTCGAGCTTCTCGTAGTTGTCCAGGTTGAAATGGTTCTGCGGATCGGCCGCGCGTTCGCCCACCAGGCGGTAGTTGAGGCTGGTGTTCAAGGTGGTTTCGCCCAGGCTGGCGACGGTACCCAGCGGGTGTTTCCAGCTGGCGTTGAAATTGCCGCTCCAGCGCGGCACGTCCGGGGTGCGGTTGCCCGCGGCGACATCGCCGGCCTGGATGCCGTGCACCGCGCTGGTGATCTTGGCGTCGAGGTAGGTGGCGCTGGCGGCCAGGGTCAGGCCGTGGTCGAAGCGCCAGGCGCCTTCCAGCTCGGCGCCCCGGGTGCGGGTGTCGGCATTGAACGCGTTGGTGGCGAAAGTCGCGGCGTCGTACCCCATCAGGTGGTCGTCGTGGACGCGGGTGTAGAACAGCGCGCCGTTGAGGCTGCCGCGGCGGTCGTCGGTTTCGCTCTTGAAGCCCAGTTCCGCGGCGTTGCTGACCGCGGCTTTGTAGGGCTCGCTGTCGCTGACCTGCGAGGCATAGTCGTTGAACCCGCCGGATTTGTAGCCCCGTGCCCATTGCACGTAGACATTGGTCTGCGGGGTCAGCGCATAGCTCAGGGCCGCGCGCCCGGTGCCGTAGTGGTCCGTCAGCTTGCGCGGGTCGTCGACCGCGGCGCTGCCGGCGAAATACTCGCCGTCATAGGTCTTGCGGTCCCAGGAGTGGCGGTAGCCGGTGGTCAGCTTCAGGCGTTCGGTCAGCGGGAAGGTGACTTCGCCGTAGCCGGCATAGGTGGTCGTGGTGAAGTCGCGGAACTTGGCGCTGGAGGTGCCGTAGGTATTGCGCGGGGTGTCGTAGCTGCGCTCGTTGCGCGTGGCGGCGAGGCCCGTGACCCAGAACACCTCGGCGTCAGGCAGGGAGCTCAGGTGCACGTCCTGGCTCCAGCTGCGCTCGAAGGACTTGTCCACCACCCAGTACTCGTTGGGGGTGCCATAGAGCGCGCCCATGAGTTTGCTGTCGTAGGCGATCAGGCCTTCGAAGTCCGCGGTGGACGTGGCGGTGGTGGAGGTCAGGCGGCTGTTGGCGAAGTCATGCTCGAGCTTGATCGCGTAGCGCTCGGTGGTCTTGTAGTTGTCGTCGAACAGGCCGGGCGTAAGGTCCAGGCCGGGGTCGGAGCCGTACGGGCGCAGCACCAGGGAATTGGTGGCGCGCTTGGTCTTCTGCCGCTCGGCGCTGAACAGCACGTGGGTGTCATCGTCGAGGTCCCACAGCAGGCTACCGCGGTAGGCTTCGTTGCGCGGCTTGGTGATGGGGTGGTTGGTCTGGTCGTTGTCGATCCAGCTGTCGTAACCCGCGCGGCGTATGGCCAACCGGCCGCTGAGACGCTCGCCGAGGGGGCCGCCCACCGCGCCTTCGGTCAGGAACTGGCCCTCCTGGCCGACTTCGCCGCGCACATAACCTTCCAGTTCGCGGGTGGGCTGGCGGGTGGTGATATTGACCGCGCCGGCCTGGCCGATAGTGCCGGACAGGGTGCCCTGGGGGCCCTTGAGCACTTCGATGCGGTCGACGTCCAGGGTCTCGAACCCCAGGCTGCGGGACGACACCGGCACACCGTCGATATTGAACGCCACCGAGCTGTCATCCATCGACATCTGGTACAGCGAGCCCACGCCGCGGATCAGCACGTTGAAGTCATTGGGCCCGCCGGAAGAGTTGACGTTGACCCCGGCGGTGTTGCGCAGCGCGCTTTCCAGGGTGTCCAGGCGTTGCGTGCGCAGTTGTTCGCCGTCGATGACGCTGAGGCTGATGGGCACGTCCTTCGGGTCTTCCTGTTCCATCCGCGCGGTGACGGTCGAGGCCGGCAGTTGCAAGGGCTCGCTGGCCGTGTCGGCGAATGTCGGATGACTGAGTGTGCAACCGAGTATTATTGTTATAGTATAACGTGATTGCGGTGATCGACGGCTGGCCGTCGAGTAGCATCGTGCAGACATGATGGGGCCTTGGCTGAGGTGTTGGGCAATGCGCGTCGCGGCGGGCGACGGCGACTGGAAAGCAATTGTGATGCTTTGTAATGCTATTGATTATCAATTGCGTCCATCTGCCCCAATGTGGTCTGATTCGAGCCGTATCCGATCAGCAAGGAGATTCAAGATGTCGGCTGTTCAGGAGGAGGCGAGGGAACCCATGCCGGTCTCACGGATTATCGCCAATGGTTATGGAGGGGAGTTCGGCCCGGGCACGCAGTGTCGGGTGACCCGGGTGACCCTGCAGGGAGGGCTGGATATCGTGCGTTGGCAAAGCACGTTCGAGCAGCCCGTGGCGCTGCCGTTGCATGACGACAGCGAGCGTATCCACTTCAGTTTTACCCACCTGCTCAAGGGCAAGGCCTATTGCAGCTTTCGCGACGGTCGCCGGCAGCGCCGCTTCGCGATCAACGAAGGCGCCGGCAGCATCAGCTTCGGCCGCAGCCGCCAGGGCCTGTATCACCAGCAGGGCGAGATCGACAACATCACCGTGATGATTCACCCCGAGTTGTTGGCCCAATGGGAACTGGAGATCGATCCGGCCCTGCACAGCGCGCTGGCCTGCGACCATTGTTTTCTCGATGGCCACCGCAGCGGCGAAATGAGCGCCACCGCGCATTTGCTATGCAATGCCATGGACCAGGGCCCCGAGCTGTCCATGGGCCAGCCGCGCAGCAGCCTGTGGCTGTACGGCCAGAGCGTGACCCTGGTCAGCCTTTTCCTGGAAGCCCGGCGCAACCTGGGCTGCACGTGCCGGGTCAGCCACATCGACCGCCAGCGCCTGCTACGCGCCCGCGAACGCCTGCTGGCCGACCTCGGCAAGGCGCCGAGCCTGTCGGAGCTGGCCCGCGAGTCGGGCATGAGCCAGCCGAAGCTGACCCGCGGGTTTCGCCAGCTGTTCTACAACAGCGTCTACGGAGTGTTCCAGCAGGCGCGCATGATCCAGGCGCGCAGCCGGTTGCTGGAGGGCGACGAGTCGGTGATGCGGGTTGCCTCGGACCTGGGCTACGCCAATGCCAGCCACTTCGCCACCGCCTTTCGCAAGCAGTTCGGCATCAACCCCTCCCTTCTCAAGAGTGGCGCGAGGAGCAACTTCCTCGATGCCGGCCTGGCCGGCCGAGGCCATCAGTGAGCCTGGGGCCGGGCGCAACGTTCGGTCGCTGATTCAGGTTTCTGCAATCACCCGGCACCCCAAACAAGAATGCCGCTCGTTGAGCGGCATCTTTGTTTGTACGTGGCTTGCGTGCGTCGAGTCGGGGCGACGCGATGGCTTGTTTCAGAGGCTGAGCAGACATCGGTGGTCGACAAGCGCCTCAAGGTGCATGGGCTTGAAGGGCTGCGCATCGTCTGCGTTGATTTTCCCCAACTTCACCTCGGGCAACACCCACGCGGCGGTGCCGATGGTGGCGGAGAAGGGGCGGGTGAGGATGCAGGCGACCCAGAAGGTCAGCACCGAGTTGATCCCCAGGCGCCAGGTCATCAGGGTGGCGGCAATCAGGCCGGCGAAGATCACCGCGCCCAGCGTGAAGCCCAGGCCTGGCGCTTCGCTGTGGCAGACGCCGGGAAGAAGGTAAGGAACGAAACTTAGTGGGGACTGAGGGGCGGATCTTTATTTGTGCTTGACCCTGACACTGACAAGCGCCGCCTGAGCATGTAGGACTTTTGCTTCAGGGTGGGTAGGAAAATTTCGGATATACTGGTTATATATCCAGTATTTTCGGGCGATTCCTCTGCTAGCGCGATGCAGAACGAAAAATGGGCACGTGGACAGAAAATCCAGCTCGGTTAATTTGCAGACCTCTCCTTTGGAAAGGGAGAGTTTCTTAAATCAATGGAGCAATAAACATGAACAAACCACAAACCCAATCGCCGCTTCGCCACGGTCGCGTCACCTCCCCAGCCTCCCGCGGCGCAGTCGCCATCGACCTGGGCCTGCTGGGCAGCTGGCAGGTCAATGAGATGGAGGGCGGCAAGAACTTCCCGGCCCTGGCTGCCGGTCCGTTCCCTGCACCGTTCAACACGGACAACCCAAGCGACGTGCCGCCGGCCGATGGTTTCATCCTCAGCGGTGGCAAGAGCGATCCCCGGGACTGCGTCAACTTCACCGATGAGGAGATGAGCAAGAAGCTCGGCCGCGCCTTCACCTGGCCGATGCTCAACGTCGAGCCCGGTCAGATCTTCAAGGTGACCTGGCAGTACACCGCGCCGCATACCACCCGTGGCTATCGCTGGCTGATCACCAAGGACGGCTGGGATCCGAAACAGCGCATCACCCGCGCACAACTGGAAGCTCAACCTTTCGCCGAGGACTTCTATCAGCAGGTGCCTTACTACAGCCATGCCGGCGAATTGAAGGCCAAGGTCGATCACGAAGTGAAACTGCCTGCCAATAAAAAGGGCCGCCACGTGATTGTCCTGATGTGGATCGTGGCCAATACCGGCAATGCTTTCTATCAGGCCTTCGACGTCGACTTTAAATAAGTCTGCGGACCCTCCAAACGTTCTGAAGGATTAGAACATGTCAAAGATTGACTTTACCCAACTGAAAGCGCCGCAGGATGATGCCGCGTCGCGGATGCCGAGCCTGGATGGCAAGAAAATCCTCATGGGCTACTGGCACAACTGGCCGGCCGGCCCCTCGGACGGCTACCAGCGCGGGCAGTTTGCCAATATGAACCTGGAGGATGTGCCCCGGGACTACAACGTGGTGGCCGTGGCGTTCATGAAAGGCAGCGGTATTCCGACGTTCAAGCCGTACAACCTGTCCGATGCCGAGTTTCGTCGCCAGGTGGGCGTGCTGAACAGCCAGGGCAGGGCGGTGCTGATGTCCCTGGGGGGCGCTGACGCTCATATCGCATTGAACCCGGGCCACGAACAGCCTCTGGCCAATGAAATCATCCGCCTGGTGGAAACCTACGGCTTTGACGGGCTGGACATCGATCTTGAACAGAGCGCGATTGACTTCGCCAGCAACAAGACCGTCCTGCCTGCCGCGTTGAAGCTGGTCAAGGATCACTATGCCGGCGAGGGCAAGCATTTCATCATCAGCATGGCGCCGGAGTTCCCCTACCTGACCACCGCCGGTCGATACGTCGACTACCTCAAGGCCCTGGAGGGCTACTACGACTTCATCGCGCCGCAGTTCTACAATCAGGGCGGCGACGGCCTCTGGGTTCAGGAGGCCAACAACGGCAAGGGGGCCTGGATCGCCCAGAACAACGATGCCATGAAAGAGGACTTCCTCTATTACCTGACCGAAAGCCTGGTGAGTGGTACTCGCGGTTTCACCAAGATTGCGGCTGACAAATTCGTCATTGGCCTGCCTGCCAACGTCGATGCCGCTGCCACCGGATACGTGGTCAACCCGACGACCGTTTCCAACGCGTTCAAACGCCTCTATGCCAAAGGGGTGTCGATCAAGGGCCTGATGACCTGGTCGGTCAACTGGGACAACGGGTTCAATAAGGACCATGTGGCCTACAACCAGGAGTTCAGCCGGCGTTACGGGCCGTTGATCAACGGCGGCAAGCTGTCCCCCTCAACGCAGGATGAGTCCCACCCGCAGACCGCCCACTAGCGCTCGGTCAAGGAGACATCCGGCAGACGTGCCGGATGCTCGACCGTCAAGCCTATTGACTTGATCGCCAAGGGCAAACAATGAAAATCCGATGCCGGAAGGCATCGGATTTTTTGTAGGTGAGGCCTTCAGAGGCTGTCCGGATCGCCAAAAAACATCTGGATCCGCGAACGCAGCCAGCGTTCGCCCGGGTCGTTGTCCTGGGAGCCGCGCCAGGCCATGTGCAGTTCGAAGCTGCGGGTCGGCAGGGGCGGGTCTTCGGCGCGCACGCCGCCGGCAGCGGTCAGGGCGTCGGCAGTGTAGTCCGGCACGGTGGCGACGATGTCGGTGCCGGTCAGCAGGGTGCTCAGGCCGTTGAATTGCGGCACGGCGAGTACCACATGGCGCTTGCGCCCGAGCTTTTCCAGTTCCTCGTCGATAAAGCCGCTGAGGTCGCCGGCGAAGGACACCAGCGCATGGGGGCGGGCGCAGAAGTCGTCGAGGCTCAGGGCGCCCGGCATGCTGTCGGCCCGCAACAGCTTGGGCAGGCTGCGGCGCAGCACCTTGCGCTTGGCGTTGGCCGGCAGGTCCTGGGTGTAGCTGACGCCAATCGAGATTTCCCCAGAGGCCAGCAGCGCCGGCATCAGCAGGTAGTTGGCGCGGCGCACCACCAGCACGATCCCCGGTGCTTCGGCGCGCAGGCGCTTGAGCAGCATCGGCAGCAGGGCGAACTCGACATCGTCGGACAGGCCGATGCGGAACACCGCGGTGCTGGTCGCCGGGTCGAATTCGGCGGCGCGGCTGACCGCGGTGGAGATCGAGTCGAGGGCAGGCGAGAGCAGGGCGAAGATTTCCACCGCCCGGGCCGAAGGTTCCATGCTGCGCCCGGTGCGCACGAACAACGGGTCGTCGAACAGGCTGCGCAGGCGCGACAGTGCCGCACTGATGGCCGGCTGGCCGAGGAACAGTTTCTCCGCCGCCCGGGTCACGCTGCGTTCATGCATTAATGTTTCGAACACGATCAACAGGTTCAGGTCGACACGACGCAGGTCATTACGATTCATCTTGAGTCCTGGCAGAGTCAGCAAACTTGACGAGAACGGCCATATGAGAACAATGGCCGGCATGAATCTTACGGGGAAAGGCTGCTACTCTGCACCGGCTAATTGTTTTTTCCTGTAAGCGCGCCCTTGCTCTGGCACGCCGTTTGGCGTCGTTTCAGGGGCCGCGGAATCAATGACAGGCATGTCGACTATTAATGGCCGCTGATGGTCTTGGCCAGAAAGCCCAGATAGAGTTCATGGCATTAGAGGTTACTTTGACGAGGTTTGCGATGTCCCGCACGATCCGTTTTCACAAGTTTGGTCCGGCCGAGGTGCTCAAGTGCGAAGAGCATGCGGCCGCTCTGCCTGCGCCGGGCGAAGTGCAGGTGCGTGTCGAAGCGATCGGCATCAGTTGGTACGACGTACTCTGGCGCCAGAACCTGGCGTCCTCCCATGCCCGCCTGCCGTCCGGCCTTGGCCATGAGATGGCCGGCGTGGTGACGGCGGTCGGCGAAGGTGTCGACGACTTGGCCGTCGGCGACAAGGTCGCCAGCTTCCCGGCCGAAAGCCCGAACGATTATCCGGTCTACGGCGAGCAGATCGTCCTGCCGCGCTCGGCGCTGACCCGCTACCCCGACCTGCTCAGCCCTATCGAAGCCGCCGTGCATTACACGCCGCTGCTGATGGCGTACTTCGCCTATGTCGACCTGGCGCGGGTCAAGCCCGGGCAATTCGCCCTGGTCACCGATGCCAGCCACTGCGCCGGTCCGTCCTTCGTCCAGCTGGGCAAGGCGCTCGGGGTGCGGGTGATCGCGGCGACCAAGACCGCTGAAGAGCGTGAATACCTGCTGTCCCTGGGGGCCGATAAAGTCATCGTCACCGAAGAGCAGGACCTGCTCATGCAGATCAACAAGCTCACCGACAACCGCGGCGTCGACGTGGTGTTCGACGGCCTCGGCGGTCCACAGATGTCGATGCTCGGCGATGTCCTGGCGCCACGCGGCAGCCTGGTGCTGTACGGCCTGCAGGGCGGCAACCAGACGCCGTTCCCGGCCTGCGCGGCGTTCCAGAAGAACATCCAGTTCTTCGTGCACTGCATCGGCAACTTCACCGGCAAGCCGGAGTTGGGCATCATCCAGGACCAGGTGGCGTTGCAGCGTGCCTTGCGCGACATCAACCAGCTGACGGCAGATCGGGTCCTGCTGCCACTCAAGACCCGGGTCTTCGGCTTCGACGAGTTCGTCGAGGCCCACCGCTACATGGACGAATGCCCTTGTCGCGAGCGGGTGGCACTGCAGGTCGAGCCCGCCTGACGCCGCTGCACGACGCCTCGGGCGTCCCGCGCAACCCCCTCCAGCCCTCTATCGATCGATAGGGGGCTTTTTCATGGCCGCGACAGTGGATTCTGTCGATTTCGGCACGGATAGATCCCGTCGCGCTGCGGTCAAACTGCCAGTAAACTGCGCAGCACTCACCGAACCATCCTTTTCCGAGGTTTTGCATGACACTCAGTCCTTTTGCGGGCAAGCCGGCACCGATCGAACTGCTGGTCGACATTCCGCGACTGGTAACGGCCTATTACACCGGCCAGCCCGATGCCGCCGTCTCTACCCAACGTGTCGCCTTCGGCACCTCGGGGCATCGCGGCAGCTCGTTCGACCTGAGTTTCAACGAATGGCATGTCCTGGCCATCAGCCAGGCGATCTGCCTGTACCGCCAGTCCCAGGGCATCGACGGCCCGTTGTTCGTCGGCATCGATACCCACGCGCTGTCCACGCCGGCCGGGGCCAGCGCCCTGGAAGTGCTGGCCGCCAACGGCGTGACCGTGATGATCGCCGCGGGCGATGAATACACCCCGACGCCGGCGGTGTCCCACGCGATTCTCTGCTACAACCGCGGCCGCACCAGCGGCCTGGCCGACGGCATCGTCATTACCCCGTCGCACAACCCGCCGCAAAGCGGAGGTTTCAAGTACAACCCCACCAACGGCGGGCCGGCCGACACCCATATCACCAAGTGGATCGAAGCCAAGGCCAACGAACTGCTGGCCAATAAACTGGCCGGGGTCAAGCGCATCAGCTACGAGCAGGCGCTGAAAGCCGACACCACCCACCGCCACGATTACCTCAACAGCTACGTCGCCGACCTGATCAACGTCATCGACCTGGACGCCATCCGCAACGCCAAGCTGCGCTTGGGCGTCGATCCGCTGGGCGGAGCAGGGGTGCGCTACTGGTCGGCGATTGCCGAGCACTATCGCCTGGACCTGGACGTGGTGAACAAGGAAGTCGACGCGACGTTCCGTTTCATGTGCGTCGACTGGGACGGCCAGATCCGCATGGACCCATCCTCCAGCCACGCGATGCAGGGCCTGATCGGCCTGAAAGATCGTTTCGACGTGGCGTTCGGCTGCGACCCGGACCACGACCGCCATGGCATCGTGACCCCGACGGGCGGCCTGCTGGCGCCGAACAACTACCTGGCGGTGTCCATCGACTACCTGTTCCAGAACCGTCCGCAGTGGCGCGCCGACGCGGCCGTGGGCAAGACCGTGGTCAGCAGCGGCCTGATCGACCGCGTGGCGGCACGTCTGGGCCGCCGTTTGTACGAAGTGCCGGTGGGCTTCAAATGGTTCGCCGACGGCCTGTTCGACGGTTCCCTGGGGTTTGGCGGCGAAGAAAGCGCCGGCGCCTCGTTCCTGCGCAAGGACGGCAGCGTCTGGAGCACCGACAAGGACGGCCTGATTCCCGCCTTGCTGGCGGCGGAAATGACCGCGCGCACCGGTCGCGACCCGAGCCAGGCCTACCGCGCCCTGTGCGACGAGCTGGGCGAGCCGTTCTCGGTGCGCGTCGACGCCAAGGCCAACCCGCAGCAGAAGGCGCTGCTCGGCAAGCTGTCGCCGCAACAGGTGACTTCGACCGAGCTGGCCGGCGAACGCATCCAGAAGATCCTCAGCCATGCGCCGGGTAACGACCAGGCGATCGGCGGCCTCAAGGTGATGACCGAGAACGGCTGGTTCGCGGCGCGTCCGTCGGGTACCGAGGATATCTACAAGATCTACGCCGAGAGCTTTATCGGCGACGATCATCTGAAACAGCTGGTGCAGGAAGCGCAAACCCTGGTGGACGGCGCGATCAGCGCCTGAGCCTTTTGTGTAGGAGCGAGCTTGCTCGCTCCTACAGGGGTAAATAAAAAGGGGCGACCGTCTGGTCGCCCCTTTTTATTTATTGCCGTTAACGCCTCAAGCCAGGTCCACCAGGACGATTTCGCTGTCTTCGATGGCCGTGACCCGCAGCAGGCGCTCGTCCTGGACCGCGACGCCGTCTCGAGCTTCGGCGCGCAAGCCATTGACTTCAATGACCCCGGTAGCCGGTACCAGGTAGGCCCGGCGCCCGTTGTCCAGCGGGTACTCAGCCGACTCGCCGGCCTTCAGGTTGGCGGCTACCAGGCGCGCGTCGGCACGGATCCGCAGGCTCTGGTCGTCGCCTCGCTTGCCGCTGGCCAGGGTCACGAAACCCTCGCGCTGGCCTTTGGGGAACGGCTTGGCGCCCCAGGACGGCGCGGAGCCGGCCTCGTTGGGGATGATCCAGATCTGGAAGATCTTGGTTTCCCCGGCTTCCAGGTTGTACTCGCTGTGGGCGATGCCGGTGCCGGCACTCATCACCTGTACATCGCCCGCTTCGGTACGGCCCTTGTTGCCCAGGTTGTCCTGGTGGCTGATCGCACCTTCACGCACGTAAGTGATGATCTCCATGTCCCGGTGCGGGTGCTGCGGGAAACCGGTGCCAGGGGCGATCACATCGTCGTTCCACACGCGCAGGTTGCCCCAGTTCATGCGTTTGGGGTCGTAGTACTCGGCGAACGAAAAATGGTGATGGGCATCCAACCAGCCGTGATGGGCACCGCCCAGGGATTTGAAGGGTCTGAGTTCAAGCATGATCGTCTCCTGTCAGGGTTCGTCATGGGGCGCTTGGGTTGAGCCGCAGAACGAGACCGGTGATTGATGGCGATTATGATCTATCAGCTAAGCATCGATAAAAAGCGCAAAAAATGCCGTAATCCAATCTATTAATTAGATGTTTAGTTGCGAGGTTTCTACATTCAGTTCATCGCCTAAGCGAATGACCTGTAAGCATTTCACTAGAAGTCAGCGACAAATGAGGCGACCATAGACGCCCTATATTTCCATGCAGCCTCATACCCTGGAGTCAGCGTGCCGCAAGACAGCCCCGATCTTCCTCCGCAACTGTTGCCCTTGGCCGAAATGCCGCTGCTCAAGCGCCTGGCGGCGCGTTTTTTCGGCCTCGGCCTCAGTCGCCTGCATGCCCAGCACCGCGCTTCCTGGTTGCATGGTCAGGCGGACGGCTTCCGCAGCGGCCATACCGCCGGGGTGGAGTACGGCTACCAGGAGGGCAAGGCCGAGGGGCTGGAGCAGGGGCGCCAGGTGCTGCTGATCCGCGACAGCCGCTCGACCGAGCATCCGGCGCCCGGGGTCGACGACCAGCTGTTCGACGATTGGCGCCTGCCGCTGGGCGCCGAACTGAAGAAACGCATCAAGGCCGACGTCGCGCGCCTGCTGCCGGCGCATGCCCAGCCCAGCACCGCGCAATGGAAGATGATCTTCAGCGAAACCCCGTCGACCTCGGTGATCGCCGGTGCCGGGGCTGGCAAGTCGACCTCCCTGGTGCTGCGGATCCTGCTGCTCAAGCACTACCTGGGGTTCGAGCTCGACTCCATGACCGTGGTGACCTTCACCCGCGAGTCGCGCAAGGACTTCATCGCCAAGCTGCTGGAGGTGTTCGCGCTCTGGGGCGAGCCGCTGGGCCTGAAGGATGCGCGCGACCTGGTGCGGACCTTCCATTCGCGCATTCTGCCGATGGTCCGCAGCCTGCCGGGCTTCGAGCGTCTGCAGGCGTTCGAGAACCTCAGCGACCGCCCGGCGCAGGGCGAGCTGGAGGTCGACAGCAACCCCTTCGACCTGCGGATCAACGATGCCCAGCGCAAGCACCTGAATGCCTGCTATCACGGGTTGCATCAGCGCGATGGGCGTTTTCGCGAAACCATCAAACCGCTGTTGCGTCATGCCCTGCAGCTCAAGGAGCTGGAGCGCGACCATCCGGACGTGCAAAAACGCGTAGCCGTGACCGAATTGGCCGCCAAGCGCGACGAAGAGCTGTGCGACACCCTGGAAGACCTGTGGTTTCGCGCCGGGGCCTGGCCGATCAAGGGCATCGAGCCGAACCGGCAAACGTTCGAGATCAACGGCGCGCGTTTCCATTGCCACGGTTATGCCGCCGAGCTGGATGCCTGGGTGGTGCTGGGCTTCGACTCTCGGGAAAACCCGCAGTTGAGCCGCCCCGGCTCGAAGCTGTCGGTGCGCGCGGAGTGGGCGGTCAAACGTACGCTGTTTCAAGCTTTCTGCCGTAAGCCCATCATCTGGCTGGATAATTACGAGTCGGCCAAGCGCGTCCTGTCGTCCCTGGCCGGCGATGCCAGCGCCGGCCCGGGTTTCGATTACAAGCTCAAGGGCGAGCTGGCGTCGGCGCCGCTGCTCGACTGTTTTGTCGCGGCGGCCGGGTTTATCGAGAACCTGGGGCTGGACGTGTCGGTGGCCGTGGGGCAGATGATGTTTCCCCGGGACGACCCGGACCGGCATTTCTTCGAGGCCCTGAGCCTGTTCTGGCGCGCGCTGGACGACCACCTGCTGGACCAGTCGCCGCCGATCATGAGCTACAACCGCATGTTCGCGCTGTTCGGCGAGAGCACCCCGGAAAACTTCAAGCTGCTCAGCGATGAGCGGCTGCGGCCGATGTCGCACCTGATGATCGACGAGTTCCAGGACGTCTCGCCGCAGATCGTCTCCTGGATTCGCGCCAGCCTGCGGGAAATCCGCAGTCGCGGGCCGGCCATGCATGTCGGGCGGGGCGCGCAACGCTCGTCGCTGCTCTGCGTGGGCGACGACTGGCAGTCGATCTACGGCTGGCGGGGCAGTTCGCCGAAGTACTTCATGGAGTTCAACAAGGAATTCCCGTCGCCGGCCACCACCCGGGTGATGCTCAGCGAGAACTACCGTAGCCACCAGCACATCATCGATGCGGCGGAACACATCGTCCGCGCGGCGCCGGCGATTGCCGGGAAGAAGGCCAAGGCCAGCGGTGAGCCCAAGGAAGTACGGCCGGTGAATGTCCTGGATCGCGACGACCAGGGGCTGGCGGCGCGACTGGCGGAGCATTATCGGAACGGCGACTCGATCTTGATGTTGTTTCGAAAAAGTATCGATAAGTCATTGATAGAAGAAAGTATTTTTCCTGTAGTTAATGTTGATTCTAGGTTGCCAATCGAGGAGCGACGGCTCAAACAACTGACCTATCACAGCGCCAAGGGTCTGCAGGCGGATGCGGTTTTCCTGCTAGGCGACTGCCAGCACCTGAGTAGTTCGCCCTACAAGAACCAGGTCTACCGCATGGCCGGGTTGGGCGAGGACGGCGATAGCGAGCCCTACGACAACGCGCAGAAGGACGAGACCCTGCGCCTGGCCTATGTCGGCATCACCCGGGCGGTGAAACATTGCTACTGGTATGTGGACCGTCCCGACACCCAGGCGGCGAACGCGCCCAAGGCGTCGGACCGGATTCCCCGGGACAAGCCGTTCTTCGCCGATCTGCGGGCCTGAAAAAGCCCGCGCGGGGCGGGCTTGGGAACGACAGCCGGGACGCCAGGGATGGACGACCCTAGGCCTTGAGGGCAAGCGGCGGCATGAAGGCTTCCAGCTCGTCTTCCACGGCCTCGATTATTCGCTCGACATCGGCGGCATTCATCACGGTGGCGCAGGGGATGCCGGCGATGGCGATCATGGTTTCGCCGCTGGCACGATCGAAGAGCCGGGCGATCATGCTGCCGGGCGCATCCATGCTGGCTTCGAAGCCCATGGGGTGAAAATGCCAGCGCATCAGCTGGCAGGCGTTGGGAAAGGTGACTTTGCTGGCACAGACTCTATTCATGGGTGGCCCACCTTGATTCATTGAGCGCTTCCTTGTGCTCGCGGTAGGTACGGAAAGGCCTTCGCTGGCCCAACCGGTGGAGCTTGTAAAAATAGCACCGGCGCATGACAGCCGAGGTTTTTTTTCAGGCCGTTTGGCGATTGCGTCGCACTTTTTTGATGCGGGGCATTTCCGGCGCCGGCTTTGGCAAAGCGCCAGTATCCAGGGGCCCTGTCTTGGCCATTGAAGCGCCGGGCGAACTTCGGCAAGCTGGGATTTTTCCTCTCCGAGTACCCTATGCCTGCCTCTGATGATGGCCCGGCGCACACCCAGGCCACCGGCGAGACCGTGATGCGCTATCACCTGTGCTGGAAGCACCGCGACCTCGATGGCGTCATGGCCTTGTATCACCCGGACATCCAGTACTACGACTTTTTCCAGAACCGCACCCTGGGGCTGGACGAGTTGCGCGAATACGTGCGCAACAGCATGCCCCGGGCACCCGACGAAGCCCTGGAACACAGCGACCGCATCCGCCTGGACGGCAATACCGCGTTCATCCAGTACCGGGTGACCCTGCGCGGCGGCCAGGGGCTGGTGTCGTTTCGCGCCAGCGAGGCGATCACCGTGCGCGACGGCCTGGTCTGGCGGGTCAACGAATACGCCTCGCTGGTGCGTGAGCCGGCGCCGAGCAAGGCCGGTGGCGGCGCACGGCCGGCGGTCAGCCGCCTGGGCCTGTCGCCGCGGCAGTTGAGCTTCATGGCCGAGGACCTGCAACAGTACTTCTCGCGCCAGCAGCCGTATCTCGACCCGGAACTGGACCTGCAACGGGTGGCGAACGAGTGCGGTTACAGCCGCAACCAGATTTCCTACCTGCTCAATCAGGTGCTGGGGCAGAGTTTCTACCGTTATGTGAACCAGGCGCGCTTGCAGCATCTGCTGGCCGCGCTGGACCAGGCCACGCCGCCGCTGCGTGTCGACGAGCTGGCGTTCGCCGCGGGGTTCAACTCGCTGTCGGCGTTCTACAGCTGTTTTCGCCAACACACCGGCCTGTCGCCCAAGGCCTATGCGCGGCAAATTTCTTTGCGTGCACGCGCGCAAGACAGCGCCTGAGCCCAGGCACTAGGATCGGCGCCATCGAAGTTCGGGTGGCGGAGTCCGTGTATGCCAGCGTGGCGCACTATCAGTTTGTGGATGGATCAGCTCGACGAGCCGCTGCTGGCACGGGCGTCGCTGGAGCAGGATCTGGAGGTCGACGTAGCGATCATCGGCGCCGGTTATACCGGGCTGTGGACCGCCTATTACCTCAAGCGCCTGGCGCCGACCCTGAACATCGCCATCGTCGAGGCGCAGACTGCCGGCTTCGGCGCCTCCGGGCGCAACGGCGGCTGGCTGATGGGCAACCTGCTGGGCGAGGATCGGTTGCTGGCCGGGCTGAACCCCGAGCAGCGCCGCGCGGCCTTCGACCTGCTGCACGGTATTCCGGATGAGGTGGCCAGCGTCCTCGAACGTGAAGGCATCGCCTGCGATTACCGCAAGGGCGGGGTACTGTACTGCGCGGCGCGTTATCCCGAGCAGGAAGTCGCCCAGCGCCGTTACCTGCAAGGGCTGTACGCCCAGGGCCTGGACGAGCGCGACTACCGCTGGTTGAGCCCGGAACAGTTGGCGCAGCAGATCCGCGTGGCCAAGGCCTATGGCGGCATCTACGCAGCGCATTGCGCGACCCTCCAGCCGGCGAAGCTGGTGCGCGGCCTGGCGCGCGTCGTCGAGGGTATGGGCGTACGGATCTACGAAAACAGCCCGGTCGCCCATTGGCAGTCCGGCAGCCTGCAAACCGCCAAGGCGCGGGTGCGTTGCCAGTGGCTGGTGCCGGCGGTGGAAGGGTATTCGGTGACCCTGCCGCCCCTGGGCCGCTACCAGTTACCGGTGCAAAGCCTGCTGGTGGCCACCGAGCCCTTGTCGGCGGCGACCTGGGACGAGATCGGCCTGGACCGGGGCCAGGCGTTCAGCGAAAGCAGCCGGCAAGTCACCTACGGCCAGCGCACCGCCGATAATCGCCTGGTGTTCGGCGCCCGCGGCGGTTACCGCTTCGCCGGCAAGCTGCGCCACGATTTCGAGCTGACCCGCGACGAAGTCGAGCTGCGGCGCTACCTGTTCAGCGAGCTGTTCCCGCAGCTGAAAAACGTCCGTATCACCCATTCCTGGGGCGGCAACTTGGGCATGTCCCGGCACTTCAAGCCGCACATGCTCTGCGATCGCCGACAGGGCATCGCGTTGTCCGGCGGCTACGGCGGCGAAGGCGTCGGCGCCAGCAACCTCGGCGGACGGACCCTGGCCGCGCTGATTCTCGAGCGCGACAGTGAGCTGACGCGCCAGCCCTGGGTCATCCCCGAAGGCGGCCTCGACGCCTTGCGCGCCTGGGAGCCGGAACCGTGCCGCTGGCTGGGCTACAACGCGATCATCCGCAGCTTCGTCCATGAAGACCGGACCCTGGCCAACCCGGCCACGGCGCCCTGGCGGCGCCGGCTGGCCAGCGGCGTGGCGGGCTTCATGGAAGGCCTGATGCACTGAGTTTTCCCCACCCACAGGTAGCGCCATGAGCATCACCCACTTCAAGAACACCGCCCACGCCACCCTGGAACAAACGGCCCCGGTGGCCGTGCCCCTGGGCAGCCCGGTCGCCGTGACCTCGGTGACCTGCGTCGAACGCGGCGACGGCGTCGAAACCGGCATCTGGGCCTGTACCCCCGGGCGCTGGCGGCGGCAGATCGTCGCCCAGGAGTTCTGCCATTTCATCCAGGGCCGCTGCACCTTCACCCCGGACAACGGCGAACCCCTGCTCATAGAAGCCGGCGATGCACTGATGTTGCCGGCCAACAGCACCGGGGTCTGGGACATCCAGGAAACCGTGCGCAAGACCTACGTCTTGATCTTCTGATCCCTTGATTGCCTGCCAATAACAACAACCCATACAGGAATCGCCCAATGATCCGTAAGACCCAGGCTTTATCGCTGTTCGCGCCGTTGCTGCTGGTGGCTTCCTTCAGCCAGGCGGCCGAGACCGTGAAGATCTACAACTGGTCGAGCTACATCGCCCCGGACACCCTGAAGAACTTCCAGCAGGAAACCGGCATCGGCTTCAGCTACGACGTCTACGACAGCAACGAGACCCTGGACGGCAAGCTGATGACCGGCCGCTCCGGCTACGATGTGGTGTTTCCCTCCAACCACTTCATGGCCCGGCAGATCGAGGGCGGGGCCCTGAAAAAGCTCGACAAGAGCCAGTTGCCGAACTGGAAGAACCTCAACCCGGTGCTGCTCCAGGCGTTGCAGGTCAACGATCCGGGCAACGAGCACGGCTTCCCGTACCTGTGGGGCAGCACCGGGATCGGCTACAACGTGGCCAAGGTCAAGGCGGTGCTGGGGGATGACGCCCCGGTGGACTCCTGGGACCTGATCTTCAAGCCCGAATACATGCAGAAGTTGCAGAAGTGCGGGGTGGCGATCCTCGACAACGGCCCCGAGCTGCTGCCAGCGGCGCTCAACTACCTGGGCCTGCCGCACCACAGCAAGAACCCCGAGGACTACAAGAAGGCCGAAGCGCTGCTGCTGAAGATCCGGCCCTATGTCGCCTACTTCCATTCGTCCAAGTACACGGCCGACCTGGCCAACGGCGATATCTGCGTGGCGGTGGGCTTCTCCGGCGATGTCCTGCAAGCCGAAAGCCGGGCCAGGGAAGCCAACAACGGCGTACAGATCGGCTATGGGATTCCCAAGGAGGGCGCGCCGATCTGGTTCGACATGGTGGCCATGCCCAACGACGCGCCGGACGAGAAGGCCGGTTACGCCTACATGAACTACCTGCTGCGCCCACAGGTGATGGCCGAGATCACCAACTACGTGCACTACGCCAACGGCAACCAGCAGGCCGACAGCCTGGTCGACCCGGCCATCAAGAGCGACACCAAGGTCTACCCCAGCCCGGACATGATGGGCAAGCTGTTCGCCCTGGAAGCCATGCCCTTGAACATCGACCGGATCCGCACCCGCTTGTGGAACAAGATCCGCACCGGCAGCTGAGGTCGACCGGCCTGGACGGGCGCCTCGAGGCGCCTGTGTTGGCCGGCCCGGATATCGATGACGATTCAAGGCCTCATATAGACGACGCTGCTCGGGTCGATTCCAAAACAATATAAAAATCAGCGGTATAAAGAGGATGAACCCGGTTCCCTGAACAAGAATGAGCCAATGGACAGCTTGGAGCATGACGCGTTCTAAAGGGAGATGTGGGATGGATACCATTCTTGAGCTGATTGAACGGAAAGTAATCGAACACCCTGGACAACTGGCTGTTGTAGACGCTGCGCGGAGCCTTAGTTATGCGCAGTTGGACGCTCACAGCTCCAGGGTCGCGGCCTGTTTGCAGGCTCGCAACATCGGGCGCGGCGACTGTGTGCTGGTCCAGGCGCAGCGTTCCATCGAACTGGTGGTCGCCTTGCTGGCGGTGATCAAGAGCGGAGCCGCCTTCGTTCCTGTGGATCGACGGTTACCGCAAAACCGCAAGGAATATATCGCCAGGCAATGCAATGCCTCGTTCGTGCTGTCTACCCATGAGTACGACACCTTGCCGCTGCTGTCGTGCGAAGTGCACACCGTCGACGCGCTGTTGCGCTCCCCCGAACCATTGACGTTGCAGCCGGTGGGCGCCCAGCCGGAAGACGTCATGTACGTGATTTTCACCTCGGGAACGACCGGCGCGCCCAAAGGGGTGATGATCGAGCATCACTCGGTGGCCGAGCTGATGCTGCAGCACAATGCCAACCTGGACGTTACGTCCTCCAGCCGCGCTACGTTGATGGCTTCCGTCGGTTTCGACCTGTGCCAATCGGAAATCTGGTCGACGCTGATTGCCGGGGCATGTCTTTATCTGCTGGACGACGAGTCGCTGCTCAATAGCGACGAGTTCTTGAAGTTCTGCGCGACGAACCGGATTACCCACGGGTTCGTGCCGACGTTGAAGGTCTACGACCTGTTGAACGCCAGGCAACCTGAGGGGCTGTGCCTGAAGTGCCTTTATACGGCGGGGGAGAAGCTTCATCCGGTGGAGGTCGAGCATCTGCCGTACCGCCTGGTGGACTGTTACGGGCCCACCGAAGCGACCATTTATGTCACCTCGAAAACAGTAGAGAGCAAGCGGCTGAATCGCCCGGCGTCCATCGGCTGGCCGATAGCGAACTGCAAGGTCTATATCCTCGACGAGGCACTGGCGGAACGTGCGGCGGGCGAGGTGGGGGAGTTGTGTATCGCCGGTAGTTGCCTGGCGCGCGGGTATCTGGGGGCACCTGAGCTGACGGCGGAACGCTTCATCCATTCGGACGTGCTGGGGTGCCGCCTTTACCGGAGCGGCGACCGGGCGCGCCTGTTAGCGGACGGTAGCCTGCAGTTCCTGGGGCGCATCGATGGCCAGGTGAAAATACGCGGCTACCGGGTGGAAACCGGAGAAATCGAATCTCGCCTGCTGAAAGAGACGCCCGTCAGTTCTGTCGCCGTCGTGGTGCAGGACTCCGGGACCCAAGCCGAGAAGTGCCTGGTGGCGTTTGTGGTGCCGCGCGACAAGCAGGCCCATTCCGGGCGTTTGATCGCGGGGTTGCGCCGCAGCCTCGAGGCGGATTTGCCCGACTACATGCTGCCGGAGAAATATTATTGCCTGGACGTCTTGCCCAGTAACGCCAATGGCAAAACCGACAAGCAGGCCCTGCTCGAGTACTTGAAGGATGTGCCGCCTGCATCGCTGGATGTCGAGCGTTTTGCCGACGAGTCTCAGCGGGCCCTGGCCGGCGTCTGGTTCCGGTTGCTTGGCCATGGCGATTTCGCGCCGAATGACCGGTTCCTGGAGGTAGGAGGGCACTCGTTGCGGATCGCGGAGTTGGCAAAGGCCTTGTCGGAGCATTTCAAGATCAAGGTGTCTGTCCGCGATATCTATGAACACCTGGTCTTCAAGGACCTTGCCGCCGAGTTGCACCGACGCACGCACCATCCGGCACCGAACGTCGCGACCAACTGCGCCGGGACCTTCGAAGGCGATGTGGCGCTGGCTGCCGGTAGCGAGTTTTTCGGGACGCTCGACCCGATCCAGTTAACGGACCCGCGGCACATCCTGCTCACCGGCGCTACAGGGTTTGTCGGTATACACCTGCTCGAACAGTTGCTGGCCACGAGCGCGGCCTGTGTGCATTGCCTAGTGCGCTGCGAAAACTCCAACGCCGGCCTGGCGCGCATCCAGCAGATCAGCGAGCGCTATCAGGTGCCGATCGGCGAGGGCGATTGGTCGCGCATCCGCGTCTATCCCTGCGATCTGCCGGAGGAAGACCTCGGGCTGGACCCGCAGAGCTATGGCTTGCTTTGCGAGATAGTCGATCTGGTCTATCACTCCGCGAGCGCCGTCAATTTCATCATGCCGTACTCCTATATGAAGCGAACCAACGTGGAGGGCGCGCGGCAGATCATCAGGTTTTGCGCGGCCAAAAAAACCAAGCCGCTGATGTTGATGTCAACGATCTCGGTCTATAGCTGGGGGCATCGGTTTACCGGCAAGCGGCGGGTCCACGAGGCCGACGATATCGATGAGAACCTTGCCGCGGTACGGGGCGACCTGGGTTATGTGCAAAGCAAGTGGGTGGTGGAAAAAATAGCCGACCTTGCCGCCTCACAGGGCCTGCCGCTCATGACCTTTCGCCTCGCTTACGCCACCTGCCACAGTCGCACCGGGGTTTGCGCGCATTACCAATGGTGGGGGCGCTTCATTCAGACCTGCCTGGCCTACAACGCCGTGCCTGACCTTGAGGATATGCGCGAGGGGCTGACCACGGTCGACTTCATGGTGGAGGCGATTGCGGTGATCTCGCGCAAGCCCCAGGCCCTGGGCAAGAAGTTCAACCTCTGCCAGGCGGACCGCACGAATCTGGGGCTCAAGGCGTTTTGCGAGCGGGTCGGCAGGCATTATGGCCGGGACCTTCCGGTCATCCCCTATAAAGACTGGGTGGCGCTCTGGGACACCAACCCCGAGGCCCTGCTTTATCCTTTGCTGGGGCTGTTCAAGGACGATATGCATGAAGGCCTGTCGATTCTTGAGCTCTATCAGCACAACTACACCTGGGATCGCAGCCATGTGGAGGCATTCCTCGAGGGCAGTGGTGTGCGTGAGTCGGCGTTCGAGGGCGAGGTATTGGCGGCCTATCTGGAGCACTTGCAGCCTTAGGGGCGCCGCCTTCAGCGTGGCGTAACCGGGCGGCGGCTCAGGCCCGTATTTTCAGCCGCAGCGCCAGGACCACGCCGAGTACCGCGGCGCCGAGCACTAGCGCCGCCGGGGCGGACCAGCCGGCATAGCCGACGGCCGCGCTGAGGGCGATGGGCGCGACAACCTGGCCCAGGTAGTTGCCTTGCATGACCAGCCCCAGGCACAGCGGGATCAGCGTCGGCTCCGGCGCAGTCCGCGGCGTGCTGGCGAGGATGGTGGCCGGGAGCATGCCGGCCACCGCGCAGAAAAAGAAACACAGCGGAATCACCAGCTCGGTGGGGGTCATCGACAGGAAGATCCCCATCCCGGACAGCCCCATGACGATGCTGGTGCCGGCGAGCAGGGTTTGCGGGCGGACCCCGCGCGACAGCAGCAGGCCGGCGCTGAGGTTGCCGACGATATTCACCGCCACGATCGCGGCGCTGACCAGCCCCGCGGTGGCGATCGACAGGCCGACGCGCTGCATGAGGAATACCGGCAGAAAGGCCATGACCGCAAAGAACTGCAGGTTGTAGGCGCTGAAGATCAGCGCCATCACCAGCGGCTGCCGGGCGCGCAGCACGCTGCCCAGGGAGTCGCGCAGGGCCGGTTGCGCCTGGCGGCGCAGGGGCAGCGGGTCTCGCGGGGTGGTCAGCGGCAACAGCAGCGCCGCCAGCAGGGTCAGGACCGCTCCGGCGATCCAGCCCTGTTGCCAGCCGCCCAGCAGCGGCCCGAACAGCAGCGAAGTGCCGATGCCGAACGCCATGAAAGTGCTCCAGATGCCGAACGCCAGGTTGCGCCGGGGAGCCGGCACCAGGCGATTGAGCACCGCCGGCGCCGCGACCACGACGATGACGAACCCCAGGCCTTCGACAAAGCGCGTCGCCACCAGGGCGTGGAAGTCGTGCAGGCAGGAACCCAGCGCGCTGGCGGCGGCCATGATCAGCAGGCCGAGCACCAGCAGGTAGCGGTCGCCCCAGCGCTGGACGAGGATGCCGGCGGCGATCCCGCCGAACACGCCGACGAAGGGAAAGGCCGAAATGATCCAGCTCAGCGACTCCAGGGAGCGTCCGAACTCGTGCTGCAATTCCGGCAGGGCGATGGTCGCCTTGCCGATGTGCAGGGCGGCCGCGATACCGGCAAACAGCACATTGAGCACCGCGGGCCAATACCCGCTAGCGGCCGGGGCATACGCCTGGAGGGCTGGTTTTGTGGACGTCATGGCGTTCTCCGAAGACTGGCTGGGACTGCGCCGCTGACTCTAAAAGTTGAAGTTGACTTTAAGTCAACCGAAAAAATCGCTATCGCGTCCGGCCTTCGCCAATACCCGTCGTCGGCGCGCTGTTTGTCGGGCGCACGCAAAGCGCCCGGGCAGTGGACATACTGTTGGCCTTGCCGGCCCACGCCCGACGGGCCCGGCGCTAGCGCCAGGCCCGCGCGGCCTGCCGGTCAAACCAACTGGGCGTTCTCCGGCAGCAGGGCGCCGCCGTCGACGACCAGGGTCTGCCCGGTGATGTAGCCGGCCTGCTCGGACGCCAGGAACAGCATGGCGTGGGCAATGTCCTGTGGGGTGCCCAGGCGCTTGAGCGGGATGCTCCCGGCCAGGGCCGGCGAGTCGCCGAGGTTGGCCATGGCCTGGGTGGCGATCAGGCCGGGCTCGACGCCGTTGACGGTGATCCGCTGGGCGGCCAGTTCCAGGGCCGCCGCGCGGATGAAGCCGTTGACCCCGGCCTTGGACGCGGCGTAGTGGGCCAGCCCGGGAATCGCCGTGCGCGGCCCGGTCACCGAAGAGGTGATGACGATCCGCGGGTGTTCGGCCCGGCACAGGGCCGGCAGCGCCGCCTGGGTCAGCCAGAAACAGCTCTTGAGGTTCACCGCCAGGGTCGTCTCCAGGATGTCGTCGGACAGTTGCGCAAGCGGCTGCATGGGAAACACCGCGGCGTTGTGGATCAGCAGGTCCAGCCCGCCGAAGGCCCGCAGCGCGGCGGCCACCGCCTGGTTGGCCGCGGCCCGGGTGCCGAGGTCCAGCACCTGCAACTCGGCGCTGCCGCCGGCCGCGCGGATCAGCTCCAGGGTTTCGGCGCCGGAGGCTTCGCTGCGGGTGGCGAGCAGCACCTTGGCGCCGCGGGCGGCGAACAGCTGGGCGATGGCGCGGCCGATGCCCTGGCCGGAACCGGTGACCAGGGCGACCCGCCCGGTGAGGTCGAGGATCATGGCTGTTCTCCTTGAGCGACGGTGGCCAGGCACTCGTCGAGCAGGCGGTTGTGCAGGTCGACGTCTTCGGTGCTGGCGGCCGGGCACAGCAACGCCATGTTGTGGAACGGCGTCAGCAACACCCCGCGGTTGAGCAGGTACAGGTGCAGGTAGGCTTCGATCAGCCCGTGGCGGGCGTGGTGGGCCTCGCCGCCGTTGCGCGGCGCGCGGTCCATGAACAGGTATTCGACCCGCGCGCCGATCCGCGTCACGTGCCAGGGCAGGCGATGCTTGTCGATCAGCGCCTGGACCCCGTCGCGCAGGCGTTCGGCCAGGGCGATCATGTGCGCGTAGTTGGCTTCGCTCATGACCTCGCTGAAGGTCGCGCGCATGGCCGCCATCTGCAAGGCGTTGCCGGCCAGGGTGCCGCCGAAGCCGAAATGGTTGATCGCCTGCCCGGGCTGGAAGTGCGGCAGCACCTGCCAGATCCGCTCGGCCATGGCCTGGCTGGCGCCCCAGACGGCGGTGGGGATGCCGCCGGCGATGCATTTGCCGAGCACGAAGAAGTCCGGCTGCAGGCCGTTTTCGCCGCTGTAGCCGGCGGGACCGCAGGAAATGGTGTGGGTCTCGTCGATGATCAGCGGCACGTCGAAACGCCGGGTCAGCTCGCGCAGCCCGGCGTGGAAACCGGGGGCGGGCGGCACCATGCCGACGTTGGTCATGAAGGGTTCGGTCAGCACCGCGGCCACATCGCCATGGGCCAACGCCGCTTCCAGGGCGGCCAGGTCGTTGAACTCCACCAGGCGGGTGGTGGCGTCGTGCTTGAAGCCGTTGGCGTGCACGCCTTCGCGGGGAATCATCCGGCCATCGGCGGCGAACTCGACCTGGGACTCGTCGACGCTGCCGTGGTAGTTGCAGTTGAACACCAGGACCTTCTCCCGCCCGGTGATCATCCGGCACAGGCGCAGCACGAAGCGGTTGGCATCGGTGGCGGAGGTGGTGACCTGCCAGAACGGCAGGCCAAAGCGCCGCACCAGCTCCTTGCCGACCCACAGGCTGTCAGCGGTCGGCAGCATCAGGGTCGAGCCGTGCCGCGCCTGATGGCCGATGGCCTCGGCCACGGCGGGCTGGCCATGGCCGAACATGGCGCCGGTGTCGCCCAGGGCGAAGTCGACGTAGCGGTTGCCATCGCAGTCGGTCAGCGTCGCGCCCTGGGCGTCGGCCACCAGGATCGGGTACAGCCCGGGCCATTGCTGCATCCAGTGCAACGGCGCGCCGTACAGCCAGTGCTTGAGGTTTTCCTGATAGAAACCGGCGGAGCGCGGGTGGCGTTCGGCGAACAGTTGCAGCTCGGACTGGTAGCAACGGGCGACGCGGTCGAGGTTGAGGCCAAGGGTCATGGTCGAGGTCCTGTGGAATGTTGGAATAGGAGTTACGCCGGGTAGCCGTCGCAATCCGCACAACCTGTTCGGCCTGACGCACCGCAAGCTCAGGTTTGGCGGCAACTGCGTTGCCGTACGCAGCCGCGCTGGCGCTTGGCAGCGGCTACAGGCGTCAGGGGTGGGTGGTGAGGTTCAGCACCCGGGCGAGGGCGCCCACCGGGAAGTTGCTGGGCGTGGCGAAGTCGCTGCCCTGGTAACCGAAGATCTTGCCGTCGCTGCGGCCGGCGCGCAGGTCGATCAGCACCAAGCCCAGGGTCGGCACGATCTTTTCGCGCCAGACGAACAGGTACAGCTGCTCGGCAAGCTTGTAGTAATGGCAGCGGTCGGTGTCCGCCAGGCCTTGCTCGACCCCCTTGAGGCATTGCCAGCTGTAGAAGTTCCGGTTCAGGTAAACGTGCTCGTAGGCTTCGGTGGCGCTGTAGGTGTACTGGTTGCGCAGGCCCACCAGTTCGTCGGTCGGCGCATGGCGGGCGCCGTTGGCGGTCGGCGGGGCGTCGATGCCGCCGTGGAAGAACTGCGCCTTGACGCTGGTCAGCTCTTCGCCGGCCAGGGCACGGCTGAACAGGTCGACGCGGGTTTGCGCCTGGCTCGGCATCTGGCCGATGACCGCGGTAAAGATGCGTTGCTCAAGGTCGAGGATCAGGCTGACCGAGTGGGTCTGGCCGTCTTCCGACTTGAGAAAGTCCACCAGGTAAATACCGGAACGTATTGATGTCACTCGATAAATGCTTTCGCCTCTGGCCGGGCTGTCGGCGTCCTGCCAGTGCAGCGACCGGGGGCCGAACCGGTGTTCGATCCGCCAGCCGTTGGCGAAATGCAGGGTCAGGCTGCGGCCGGAAAACACGTCGAGAGCGGGCAGGATATGGTTGTCGGCGGCAAACCCCTCGGCCAGGGCGCCAACGGTGATCCATTCGGGTTGCGGCAGTTGTTCTTGGCTCATGGGGCGGCTCTCGGCTGATGAAGAAGAACCTCATGTTCAGCGTGCAAGCCGTTGTTGCCCATCAACCGGATGGTTGAGTCGGCGGTTTTTTTACAGGAACAGCGCGCTCACCAGCTCGGTGCGGTTGTTCACCCCGACCTTGCGGAACAGGTTGATCAGGTGGGTCTTGACCGTCGGCAAGCCGAGCGCCAGCTGTTGGGCGATGGTCTTGTTGCAGGCGCCGTCGCGCAGCAGCCAGGCGATCTGCCGTTCCCGAGGGGTCAGGCCACCCAGGCGTTCGTCGTCGGCCGAATAGGGGGCCTGGGCGGCGATCTCCAGCAGGCCTTGCAGCGCTTGCAGGGTGCTCAGTTCGCCGGGCTGGAACGGGCCGAGGCTGGCGTCGCGCAGCAGCGACAAGCCGGCAATCGGGCTGCCGCCGGCATTGCGCGCGAGGATTTCCACCACATCCAGCACGCCGTGGCGCTGCAGGAAACCCTGGTAGACCTCGGTTTCATGCCGGCCCTGCTGGGCCATGCCCATGTGCAGCGACAGCACCGGGCGGCCCGCCGCCAGGCAGTTGCGCGGGCGCAGGGGGTCGTAGTGGCGGTAGCGTTGCAGGTAGGCGTCGTGCATCTGCTGGCTCATGTGGTAGAGCGAGAAATGCCCGGCCTGCAATTGCGAGTCGATGCGATAGAAGGCGCATAGCGTTGCCGGCACCACTTGGGTGAAGGCGGCGATGCAGCGTTGGCCAAGCTGCTGGGCATCCGGCGGGGCGTTCGGCGTAGGCATGGGACGAATGCCTCTTCATGATTGAATGAGAAGAGGGTCGTAACCCTCTGAAGGTCATGGAGTTGTTTTCCCTATAGCCGCTGTTGCAGGCTGCGAAAAGCCCCGAAGGGCTTTCCGTGATCGTGCGGGCCGTGCCGGCATCAATGCCTGCGCGGCCCGCGGTTCAAGGCTGCGGCGACCGGCTCAGCGGGCCTGGGTGAAGCCCAGTTCCAGGGCGCCGACGATGGCATCGATCTGCGCCGGCTGGATCACCAGCGGCGGCGACAGGATGATCTTGGTCCCTACCGGGCGCACCATCACCCCGTTGTCGCGGGCGATCTGCGCCACCTGGTTGGCATAACCGCCCATGGGGTCGATCGGCTCGCGGGTGCGCTTGTCGGCCACCAGGTCGAGGGCGACCATCAGGCCCTTGCCGCGCACCTCGCCGACGCGCTCGAAACGCTCGGCGAACGGCAGCAGTTGCTTGAGCATGTAGTCGCCCATCTTCGCCGCGTTGGCCGGCAGGTCCTCCTTGACCACGATGTCGAGGCTGGCCAGGGCCGCCGCGCACGCCACCGGGTGCCCGGAGTAGGTGTAGCCGTGCATGATCGCGCCGGTGAAGTTGCCGTTCTTCGCGAAGGCGGCCTCGATCCGTTCGTTGACCACGGTGGCGCCCAGGGGGATGTAGCCGGAGGTGATGCCCTTGGCCAGGCACATGATGTCGGGCTTCACGCCCCACAGGCGGCTGCCGAACATCGAGCCGCTACGGCCGAACCCGGTCACCACTTCGTCGGCGATCAGCAGCACGCCGTACTTGTCGCAGACCTCGCGGATCAGCGGCCAGTAGTTGGCCGGCGGCACGATCACGCCGCCGGCGCCCTGGATCGGCTCGGCAATGAAGGCCGCCACCGTGTCGGGGCTCTGGAACTGGATTTCCCGCTCGAGGAGGTCGGCGCAGATCTTGCCGAGCTCTTCCGGGTCCTGGCTGTAGGGGTTGCGGTACAGCCAGGGCGTATCGACATGGAAGCAGCCCGGCAGCAGGGGCTCGTAGTTGCGCCGGAACACCGTGTTGCCGTTCACCGAGGCGCCGCCGAAGTGGGTGCCGTGGTAGCCCTGGCGCAATGAGATGAACTTGGTGCGGTCCGCTTGGCCTTCGAGTTTCCAGTACTGGCGGGCCAGCTTCAACGCGGTCTCGATGGCGTCCGAGCCGCCGGAGCTGAAGGCCACGCGGCGCATGTCCTCGGGTTCCAGCAGGTTCATCACCACCCGCGACAGCTCTTCGGCGCGCGGATGGCTGACGCCGTCGAACAGCTGGAAGTATTCCAGCTCGTCCAGCTGGGCGGTGATCGCCGCCTTCACTTCCTTGCGGTTGTGGCCGACGTTGACGTTCCACAACCCGGCGACACCGTCCACCAGCTGGTGGCCCTGGTCGTCATAGACATAGCAGCCATCGCCGCGAACGATACGGATCGGCTCGCGTTGTTGCATTTCGTTGGGGTGCAGCATGGGATGCCAGAAGCGGCTTTGTTCGCTCACGTTGAGTCTCCTGATAACGCACAGACAGCGTGGGACATAGTAGTGCGCCTTTTCCCGGCGCGGTGCTTGCCTCTGTGTGCCAGGGCTCTTGACCGTCGCTGCCAGCGTTGCGGGCGGGCGGCTACAAAGCTGCGCAATCCCTGTAGCCGCTGCCGCAGGCTGCGCACGAGCGCGCAGCGCTCGCCAAACCGGGCAATGCGTTTCTCCAGGCTCACCGCGAACGCAGGTTTTGCGGTCGCTTCGCAACCGTACGCAGCCTCGCAAGCTCGGCAGCGGCTACCCACGGCATCGGGGCAAAGCCCTGGCAACCAGCGCCAAGTTTCGCGGCAGGCAGAATCAAGACGCTGCCGGGGTTTGCGCTCAGAGTCTGGGCCGTACCCGTCCATTGCCTGAGGATTGCAGATGAGCCTTGCCATCGACCCACGCGTCGCCGCCTTTATCGACAGCCAGCACGGCCTGCTGATCGACGGGCGCAGCCAGCCGGCCCTGTCCGGTGCGCAGATGCCGGTGTTCAACCCGGCCACCGGCGAAGAACTGACCCGCGTCGCCGCCGGGGCCGGTGCCGATATCGACCTGGCCGTGGCCGCCGCGCGGCGCGCTTTCGAGGGCCCTTGGGCCGCGCAGCGTCCGGCGGATCGCGAGCGCCTGCTGCTGAAGCTGGCCGACTTGCTGGAGACCCACGGCGAGGAGCTGGCGCAGCTGGAAACCCTCAACAACGGCCAGTCGATCCACCTGTCCCGGGCCCTGGAAGTCGGCGCCGCCGCCGAGTTCACCCGCTATATGGCGGGCTGGGCGACCAAGATCGAGGGCAAGAGCCTGGACCTGTCCATCGCCGCCGTTCCCGGCGCCCGCTACCGCGCCTATACGGTGCCGGAGCCGGTGGGCGTGGTCGGCGCCATCGTGCCGTGGAATTTCCCCTTGTTGATGGCCATCTGGAAGATAGTCCCGGCCCTGGCCTGCGGTTGTACCGTGGTGCTCAAGCCGGCCGACGAAACCCCGCTGACCGCCTTGCGCCTGGGCCAGCTGTGCCTGGACGTCGGCATACCGGCGGGGGTGGTCAACGTGGTCACCGGCAGCGGCGCCCAGGCCGGCGCGGCCCTCGCGGGGCACAAGGGGATCGACAAGCTGGCGTTCACCGGCTCGACCCAGATCGGCAAGGTCATCGGCCATGCCGCGGTAGACAACATGACCCGGTTCTCCCTGGAGCTGGGCGGCAAGTCGCCGGTGATCGTGCTCGACGACTGCGACCCGCAGGCCGCGGCCGCCGGCGCCGCCGGGGCGATCTTCTTCAACCAGGGCCAGGTCTGCACCGCCGGTTCGCGGCTGTATGTCCAGCGCGGGATCTTCGACCAGGTGCTGGAGCGCCTGGCGGCCATCGCCGGCTCCCTGAGCATCGGCCCGGGCCTGGACGAGCAGGCGCAGATCAACCCGCTGATTTCCGCCAAGCAGCAGAAGCGCGTGCTGGACATGATCGGCCAGGGCGTGGCCGACGGCGCGCGGGTGCTGTGCGGCGGGGTGGCCCATGGCGAGCAGGGCTTTTATGTGCGCCCGACGGTCCTGGCCGAGGTGCATGCGGGCATGCAGGTGGTGCGCGAGGAAATCTTCGGCCCGGTGGTGGTGGCCACGCCTTTCGACGAGATCGACGAAGTGGTGGCGCTGGCCAACGACAATCAGTACGGGTTGGGCGCGAGCATCTGGTCCAACGACCTGGCGAAGGTCATGGACCTGATCCCGCGGATCAAGGCCGGCACGGTCTGGGTCAACACCCACAACATGCTCGATCCGTCGATGCCGTTTGGCGGTTACAAGCAATCGGGCATCGGTCGCGAGATGGGCCACGCGGCGATAGAGGCGTATACCGAGAACAAGTCGGTGTGCATCGCCTTCTAGCCGCCTGTAGCCGCTGCCGCAGGCTGCGATCGCGCCCGAAGGGTGCGTAAGATCTCAAGATCGCCGAAGGCCTTCGGCCTTATCGCCGCCTGCGGCAGCGACTACAAAAAAGGTAGAGCATCCAGGCTGCGCAGACAGCCAGCAACAAGCACGTCCGCGTGCCCTTGAAATGCCTAAAACAACAACATCAGCCATGCTTTCGAGGTCCAGACATCATGTCTTTCAACGACAGACTCACCCGACACCTGAATCAGGGTGTGGTCGGGTTCCCCACGGCCCTGGCCAGCGCCGTCGGCCTGATCATGGCCAGCCCGGTGATCCTCACGGCCACCACGGGGTTCGGTATCGGCGGCGGCGCCTTCGCCATGGCCATGGTGATCGCCATGGTCATGATGCTCGCGCAATCGACGACCTTCGCCGAGGCAGCCTGCATGATCCCCACCAACGGCTCGGTATACGACTACCTGGCCTGCGGCCTGGGGCGCTTCTTCGCCATCACCGGGACCATTTCCGCCTACCTGATCGTGCACGTGTTCGCCGGCACGGCGGAAACCATCCTCAGCGGCGTCATGGCCCTGGTGAACTTCGAGTCCCTCAACACCTTGCTGGAGCAGAGCGGCAGCGCCTGGCTGGTGGGCGTCGGCCTGGTGATCTTCTTCGGCCTGCTGAATGCCGTCGGCATCACCGCCTTCAGCCGCGCCGAGGTGATCCTGACCTTCGGCATGTGGACCACCCTGATCGTCTTCGGCGTGGTCGGGGTGCTCAAGGCGCCGGCGGTGGAGCTGAACGGCTGGTTCGGCGACTCGATGGTCGGTACCGACCTGCCGACCATCCTGTCGCTGGTGGGCATGGCCATGTTCATGTTCGTCGGTTGCGAGTTCGTCACGCCGCTGGCGCCAGACGTGCGCAAGGCGGCGAAAACCCTTCCCCGGGCCATGGCCCTGGGGTTGGTGGGGGTGGCCACCTGCATGTTCATCTACGGCGCGGCGATGAAGCGCCAGGTGGCGAACGTCGCGTTGAGCGAAGACGGCAGCGTGCACCTGCTGGACACGCCGATGGCCATCCCGCAGTTCGCCGAGCAGGTCATGGGGCCCTACGGGCGGATCTGGCTGGGCGTCGGCCTGCTGTTCGCCGGCGCGGCGACCATCAACACGCTGATGGCCGGCTTGCCGCGCATCCTCTACGGCATGGCGCTGGACGGCGCGTTGCCCAAGGCGTTCACCTACCTGCACCCGCGCTTCAAGACGCCGCTGCTGTGCATCGCCGTGGCAGTGCTGATTCCGTGCCTGCACGCTTGGTGGCTGGGCGGCAGCACCGACAACATCATGCACCTGGTGCTGGCCGCGGTCTGTGCCTGGAGCACCGCCTACCTGCTTGTGACCCTGTCGGTGGTGGTGCTGCGCATCCGTCGTCCGGACCTGCCGCGGGCCTACAAGTCGCCGTGGTTCCCGCTGCCGCAGATCGTCTCGTCCATCGGCATCCTCCTGGGCATGTGGTACATCACGCCGCCAGGCATGAACCCGCGGGATATCTACGTGCCCTTTGGCAGCATGCTCGGGCTGACCGCGATCTATGCGCTGGTCTGGACCCTGTTCGTGCAGAAGGTCAACCCGTTCCGCCCGGTGCCGGTGGAGGAGGTGCTGGAGAAAGCCTTCAACCTGGAGTCCCCCTCTGACACTCAAGCGCAGGACCTTGGAGCGAAGCCCGATGAGCAGTACAAGCTGGCGGCAAAACCTCTCTGACTTCTGGCGGCGTCCGCCCTCGGGTTACCGCCCGGGGGCGACCCTGAACCAGCTGTGCCGCGATCTGCCGGGGCTCGACTGGGTGCCGCTGGCGCCCGGGGCGGCACGTTTCGCCTGGGCCGAGGGCGGGTTGGTCTTCGAGGTCCAGGAACTGCCCCAGGCGCAGTTCCTGATGCACCTGGTGGTCTGCGAGTTTCGCTTGCAGATTCCGGCCCGGCCGGGGCCGGCGGCGCGGATCGATCTGCGGCATACCGGGGCGATTCGTCGCCAGGGCTTCACCGCCTGTCTGAAACAGGGTACGCCGGAGGAGTGGGCCGAGCTGCTGCAACGGCTGGGCAGCGACCCGCAATTGCTGGAGGCGCTGCTGCCGCTGGACTTCAAGCGCCTGCAACTGCGGCGCGGCGAACAGGGCTGGACGGTCTGCCTGGAGCATTTTGGCGCCAGCGAGGTGGTCAACCGGCTGCCCGGTTTCCGCCGTTACATCCGCCTCAGCGCCGAGCAGCGGGGCGCTTTGCTCGCGACCTTCAAGCGCTTGCGGCAACTGCTGGACGACCACTGAGCTATTCCCATCCGGGCTGGCACAGCCCGTGCTTAAGCCATAACAGGCTATCCATTGCGCCGAGGCTCCTTGCCCGGCAAATAGATAACATGTTAATGATATCGCCATAACAACAAAGGCGGTCTCAAACGGCTACTGGAGGTGCACAGTGCTTGCTTCGCATAGTTTCAGTTCCTGGGTCGGTGCATTGCAGGGTGTCTGCGGTCGGTTCGACGCGCGCCCGGCGCTGAATCCGGCGTTGTTTATCGGGGAGGTCGGCCTGCGGGACTACGCGGGCCTCGAGGTGGCGCAGATACGCACCAATGCCGGCCTGATTTCCCGCAAGAGCACCAGCGTCGATCATGAGGACGATCGCCACTGTTTCCTGATCCTGCAGCGCAGCGGCCATGCCCAGCTCAACCAGGGCGGCGAGAGCATCGAACTGGCGCCGGGGGAAATGGCCCTGCTGGATTCGGCCGGGGCCTGCGAAATCGTGCCCCATGGGCTGATCGAGCATGCCTCCCTGCATTTGTCCCGGGACGAGGTCTGTCGCCACCTGCCGGCGCAGCAACGCACGTTCGGCAAGCTTTCGCAGGGCTGCGCCAGCGGCCGGCTGATGCGCGTGCTGGTGGAACAGATCTGCGGCGGCGAGCTGCAGGATTGCGCCGCCGGCCAGGAAGGCCAGGCCCTGCAAGAGGCGCTGATCGCGCTGCTCGGGCCGACGCTGCGCCAGCCGCCGAGCCCGACCCTGGACGGCTACGACAGCCAGCATGGCGTTTGCCTGCGCAGCCAGGCCCGGCAGCTGATTCATCAGTCCCTGAATGAGCCCGGCCTGACCCCGGTGTCGCTGGCCGGGCAGATGAATATCTCGGTGCGCCAGCTGTATCGGCTGTTCGAGGAGCAGGGCGACAGCGTCTGCCGTTTCATCCAGCGCTCGCGCCTCGAACGCAGCGCGAACGACCTGGGCAACCCACGCCTGCGCCACCAGTCGATCACCGACATTGCCTTCAAGTGGGGGTTCACCGATTCGGCGCACTTCAGCCGCACCTTCAAGAAGCATTTCGAACAATCGCCCAGGGACTACCGGGCCCATGCGCTGAACGCATAACCCCCTGTAGGAGCGAGCTTGCTCGCGATGGCGTCGGGTCAGGCGCACCGCATCGCGCCTATCGCCAGCAAGCTGGCTCCTACAGGATTGGCGCCGGGCCAGGCTCAGGGGTTTTCCAGGTCATGCCCCAGGGATTGGATAAACAGCGAAAACAGTTCCGGCTGCGAGGAGATGTCGAGCTTGGCGTAGAGATGGCGCCGGTGCACCTTGACGGTGTCCGGGGAGATCTTCAGGCGTTCGGCCATGGCCTTGGACGAGAAGCCGCGCAGGATCAACCGGGCGATTTCCACCTCCCGATCCGACAGCACGCCGCAGCCGAAATGGCTCAGGGCGTCGCGGATCTGGCTGGCCATTTCGTCGGCGGCGGGCACTGGCGGGCGCTGGTTGCTCTGCTGCCAATGCTGCTGCATCAGTGGCAGGACCCAGGCCGAGAACGTGGTGAGCTGGCCGATCTCTTCGGCGCTGAACGGCCGCTGCATGCCCAGGGACAGCGACAGCGCGCCGGCCTCCGGCACCTGCAGGATGAATTGCAGTTCATCCTCCAGCACGTTGTCGTGGAAGTAGCTGGAAAAGTACTCGCTCTGCCGGAAATGGTCCGGCGCCACTTCCTCCAGGCGGTAGACACCGCTGGGATAACCCTCGCGGCAGGCCTGGAAAAACGGGTCCAGCAGGTACAGGCCGTTGAGGTAGGTGAGCATCGACGCCGGCTTGTCCGAGGGCTCGGCATCGTACTCCTCCAGCGCCCTGGGCAGGCCGTTGTGCGGATAGAAGATCGCCAGCGCGTTATCGAACGGCAGGGCCTGGTGCAGCAACAGCACCAATTGTTTCCAGAAACGCTCGCCGCCGATCTGCGAGAGGGTGCGCCCGAGTCCGGCATGCATGCCGATTTCCCTGAACAGAGTGATCAAACCGCTGGCTCCGCGTCGATGTCGCTGTGATCTGGCGCGTATTGCGCCAGTTGGACTGACGGTTTCGGCGATTTGCCCGGCCGCGTCAAGGGGGAGTACTCCAATAGGGGAATTGGCCCAGGGCCCGGGGCTGCCTAAAGTGGCCTTCATTCAATGCGCCCCAGAGCGCACCCGCCTGACGTTCTGCGTTTCTGCCTCAAATCAAAAATAACCACGAGGATAACGACATGAGCTCTCCCTGTGCGCCGCAAGGCGCCCTGAAACCCACGCTGAGCGTATTCGATGTAGTGGCCATTACCGTGTCGGGCGTGACCCCCGCCAGCTCGGTCTTTGTCATCGCCCCATTCGCCATCCACCAGGCGGGCAGCGGGGTGTTCCTGGCCTTTGTCATGGCCGGCCTCTTGGCATTGATGTTCGCCTTCTGCTACGCCGAGCTGGGCCGCGCCCACAACAGCGCCGGCGGCGAGTACGTGTACGCCAAGCGGGTGTTCGGCGGCATGGCCGGCTACGCGACCTTCCTCACGGTGCTGGTGATGCTGCTGTTCATCCCGCCGGTGCTGGCCACCGGCGCGGCGACTTACCTGAACAATGCCCTGGGCACGCGCTTCGATTCGCAGACCGTGGCCCTGGTCATCGTGGTCTGCAGCTACGCGCTGGGCATCCTCAATATCAAGCTCAACGCCTGGATCACCGGCACCTGCCTGCTGCTGGAGATCGCCGCCTTGCTGGTGATCGTCTGCCTGGGCTTCGGCAATGCCTCGCAGCCGGCGAGCATCCTGCTGCAACCGCAGATCGTCGAGAACGGCGTGCTGCACCTGGCGCCCTGGGCCCTGGTGATCGGCGCGGTGGGCATCGGCCTGTTTTCCTATAACGGCTACGGCCCGGCGGTCCTGCTGGCCGAAGACATGAAGTGCCGGGGCGAGGGCGTGCACAAGGCGGTGCTCTGGTCGCTGGTGCTGGTGGTGATCATCGAACTGGTGCCGCTGACCGCGCTGCTGATCGGCGCGCCGTCCCTCAGCGCCATGCTCGCCAGCCCCGACCCCATCGGCTACCTGCTGACCAGCCACGGCAACGAGCCCCTGTCGCGGGTGGTCAGCGCCGGGATCTTCCTCTCGGTGTTCAACGCCATCGTCGCGATCGTGATCCAGATCGGCCGGGTGGTGTTCTCCAGCGGCCGCGATGCGCTGTGGACGCCGGGCATCAACCGGCTGTTCACGCGGATTCACCCGCGCTGGGATTCGCCCTGGCTGGCCACGCTGTTCCTGGCTATCCCCTCGGCGGTGCTCAGTTTCAGCTCGAACCTGGCCGACCTGACGTCGTTCAGCGTGCTGTTGATCATGCTGGTGTACCTGATCGTCGCCCTCAGCGCCTTGATGAGCCGGGTGCTGCTGCGCGACCGCGCGCACCCGTACCGCATGCCGCTGTGGCCGGTGCCGGCGCTGCTGGCGGTGATCGGCTCCGGCTATCTGTTGTTCAATCTGTTCCTCGAGGCTTCGCTCAGGGACATCATGGTGATTGTCGGCCTGCTGGCGCTGTCGGTGATCCTGTATGGCACCAACGGCCGGTTCAGCCCGGCGTTTCAGAAACTCTAAGGAGAAATCATGCGCGCACGTCAATTGGGGATCAGCCTGGGCCTGGGCACACCCGGCCCGTTCAATGCCATCACCGACGTTCCCGGGGTGCGGGTTGGCCACAGCACCCTCAAGACCACGGTGGACGGCAAGCAAGTGCGGACCGGGGTGACCCTGGTGCAGCCGCGCGAAGGGCATGCCCGGCTGCAACCCTGTTTCGCCGGCTGCCATGTGCTCAACGGCAACGGCGACGCCACGGGGCTGGAGTGGGTCCGCGAGGCGGGCCTGTTGACCACGCCGCTGGCCATCACCAATACCCACAGCGTCGGCGTGGTGCGCGACGCGCTGATCGCCGAGGAACATGCGAGCCTGGCGGACCCCGCGGAATACTGGTGCATGCCGGTGGTGATGGAGACCTACGATGGCCTGCTCAACGATATCTGGGGCCAGCATGTCGGCCCGCAGCAGGTCCGCGAAGCGCTGGCCAATGCCGAGTCCGGGCCGGTGCAGGAAGGCGCGGTCGGCGGCGGCACCGGGATGATCTGCCACGAGTTCAAGGGCGGCATCGGCACGGCCTCGCGCCGGGTGCCGGGGGAGCAGGGCGGCTACACCGTGGGCGCGCTGGTCCAGGCCAACCACGGCAAGCGCGCGGAGTTGCGGGTCGACGGTTATCCGGTGGGGCGCCAATTGAGCGGGATCCCGTCGCCGTTCGCCGAGCGCGGCACGCCGGGCATGGGGTCGATCGTGGTGATCCTGGCCACCGACGCGCCCTTGCTGCCGCACCAGTGCCAGCGCCTGGCGCAGCGCGCGTCCATCGGCATTGCCCGCACTGGCGGCGGCACCGAGGATTCCAGCGGCGATATCTTCCTGGCCTTCGCCACGGGCAATCGCGACGTACCGCCTTCGGCCTACGGTCGCCCGGGCGTACCTTTCAGTACGCCGCTGGCGATGCTCAACAACGATTACATTTCGGCGCTGTTCAGCGCGGCCGCCGAAGCGGTGGAGGAGGCCATCGTCAACGCGCTGCTGGCAGGCGAACCGATGACCGCGGACAGCGGCGCGAGCGTTCCGGCACTGAGCGGCGAAACCCTGTTGGACGCCATGAAACTAACTGGGTGGAACAATGCGCGATGAACTAAAAACTGCGACGCAGTCGGCAAAATAATCTTTACCTTTATTTAATATTTAAATTTTAGATTGTCGGACAATTGTTCACGGATATGGGGGGTAAAAGAATATTTAGACTTGTCGGTCATTGTTTTCGGGAGTTTGCTGGAACAGTGGAATCAGGCGTCGAAAAAGTAGTGGACGCCTGATTTCGAATTGTGTCAGGTTGCTTACGCCCAAAACGGGGCGAGTGATAGGACGATCTCGCCAGGGATTGTCGCTATCGGACAAAAACTGTTCCATTGATTACAAGGAAGTGTGTTTATGTCGAAAGTAAAAGAGAACGCTATTGTCGCCGCCGAACAGCAGCTGGTGCCTTTGGCTGCGGCAAGTTCTGCGTATAACCAGATCAATAGCTTCAGCCATCAGTATGACCGCGGCGGCAACCTGACGGTCAATGGCAAACCCTCCTACTCGGTCGATCAGGCAGCCACCCAGCTGCTGCGCGACGGTGCCGCTTATCAAGACCTCAACGGCAACGGCAAGATCGAACTGACCTATACCTTCCTCACCTCGGCATCCTCGAGCACCATGTACAAACATGGCATCTCCGGGTTCAGCCAGTTCAGCGCCCAGCAGAAAGCCCAGGCCGCGCTGGCCATGCAATCCTGGGCCGACGTGGCCAATGTCACCTTCACCGAAAAGGCTTCCGGCGGTGACGGCCACCTGACCTTCGGCAACTACAGCAGCGGCCAGGACGGCGCGGCGGCGTTCGCCTACCTGCCGGGCACCGGTGCCGGCTACGACGGTACTTCCTGGTACCTGATCAACAGCGGTTACACCGCGAACAAGAACCCCGACCTGAACAACTACGGCCGGCAGACGCTGACCCACGAGATCGGGCACTCCCTGGGCCTGGCCCACCCTGGCGACTACAACGCCGGGAACGGCAACCCGACCTATAACGACGCGACCTATGGACAGGACACGCGCGGTTACAGCGTCATGAGCTACTGGAGCGAAAGCAATACCAACCAGAACTTCAGCAAGGCCGGCGTCGAAGCCTATTCGTCCGGCCCGCTGATGGACGATATCGCGGCGATCCAGAAACTCTACGGGGCCAACACCAGCATCCGTACCGGCGACACCACCTACGGCTTCAACTCCAACACAGGTCGCGATTTCCTCAGCGCCACCTCGTCGGCGGACAAGCTGGTGTTCTCGGTCTGGGATGCCGGCGGCAAGGACACCCTGGACTTCTCCGGTTTTACCCAAAACCAGAAGATCAACCTCAATGAGGCCTCGTTCTCCGACGTTGGCGGCCTGGTGGGCAACGTGTCCATCGCCAAGGGCGCCACCATCGAGAACGCCATCGGCGGTTCGGGCAACGACCTGCTGATCGGCAACAACGTGGCCAACGAGCTCAAGGGCGGTGCCGGCAACGACATCCTCTACGGCGCCGGCGGGGCGGACAAACTCTGGGGCGGCGCGGGTGCCGACACCTTCGTCTTTGCTGCCAGCTCCGACTCCACCCCGGGTGCGGCCGACCAGATCCTCGACTTCGTCAGCGGCCTGGACAAGATCGACCTGACCGGCATCACCAAGGGCGCGGGGCTGCACTTCGTGAACGCGTTCACCGGCAACGCCGGCGACGCGATCCTCAGCACCTCGGCAGGCAACAGCACCCTGTCGGTGGACTTCTCCGGGCACGGCGTAGCGGACTTCCTGGTCAGCACCGTTGGCCAGGCGCTCTCTACCGACATCGTGGCTTGAACAAGCCTGTAAGCTAGGCATGCGTAAAAGGCAGGAGGGCGGCGCCAGGCGGCGCCCTCCGACCTTGCATGGACTGGCGAATGGCCTGAGACTGCGGCCCGGAGCGACCCCCTATGATTCGAACTGCCTTGATCGCTAAGGCCGGCGCGTACCTGATCGCGACGTTGATGATGTTTTATGGAGAAACAAGCATGGCAAGCAGCCTGAGATTGGCGGACCCCGCGGAACTGGCCGGGCACTGGCAACTGTCGCAGCCGGCGCAACCGGCCAGCCAGTGCGTCCTGGACCTGGAGCAGAACGGCACCCTGGGCGCTGGCGCCGAATGCCTTTCGGGCTGGCTGGGGGATGCGGCCGTCGGTTGGTTCCCTGAACCGGACGGTATTGCCGTGACGGGCAAAGAGGGCTCGAAGATCATCTTTCTAAGTCGTCAGAAAGAAGGTTTATATCAAGGCACTTTGAAATCGGGTACGACGATTATATTGCAGCGCAAACCCTGATTAATCGCCGCTGTATGCATCTTTGAATGTATCTGTATGGATAAACGTATAAGGCAAGTGCCATATACGTTATGCCTTTACGTTTCTTTACAATAACTAAATAACTAGAACTCCTTATCGTCTGGCGGTAGAGTTCTTTCGCCTGCACGCCTCAATAATCCAATAATGTCCCGACTCAATTACGGGCGGTTTATTTGTCCTGCGCCCCTGGCACGGGATATTCAGCTCAGGAAAGACCAATGAAGATGGCGAAGACCACTGCACCGCTGTTCAAGGCATTGGGCGATTACAAAGGCATTCTGATCAGCGTCGGGTGTTTCACCGCCCTGATCAACGTGCTGATGCTGGTCCCCTCGATCTACATGCTCCAGGTCTACGACCGGGTCCTTTCCTCACAGAACGAAACCACCCTGGCGATGCTGTCGCTGATGGTGGTCGGGTTCTTTGCCTTCATCGGCCTGCTGGAGGTGGTGCGCAGCTTCATCGTCATCCGCATCGGCAGCCAGTTGGAGCGCCGTTTCAACCTGCGGGTCTACCAGGCGGCGTTCGAGCGCAACCTGCTGCGCGGCGAAGGGCATGCCGGGCAATCCCTGGGCGACCTGACCCACATCCGCCAGTTCGTCACCGGGCCTGCGCTGTTCGCCTTCTTCGACGCGCCGTGGTTTCCCATCTACCTGTTCGTGATCTTTCTGTTCAATACCTGGCTAGGGGTGTTCGCCACGGTGGGCGCGGTGTTGCTGATCGCCCTGGCGTTCCTCAACGAAGCCATGACCAAGAAGCCCCTGGGCGAAGCCAGCGGCTACTCGCAGAAGTCCACGCAACTGGCCACCAGCCACCTGCACAATGCCGAAACCATCCAGGCCATGGGCATGCTCGGCGCGCTGCGCAAGCGCTGGTTCGAGGTGCACTCGCGGTTTCTCGGCCTGCAGAACCAGGCCAGCGACACCGGCGCGGTCATCAGCTCGTTGAGCAAGACCCTGCGCCTGTGCCTGCAATCGCTGGTGCTGGGCCTGGGGGCGTTGCTGGTGATCAAGGGCGACATGACCGCCGGCATGATGATCGCCGGGTCGATCCTGATGGGCCGGGTGCTGAGCCCGATCGACCAATTGATCGCGGTCTGGAAGCAGTGGAGCTCGGCCAAGCTGGCCTACCAACGCCTGGATTCGCTGTTGCAGGCCTTCCCGCCGAGCGACACGGCGATGTCGCTGCCGGCGCCCAAGGGCCAGGTGGGCTTCGAGCAGGTCAGCGCCGGGCCGCCGGGCAAGCGCCTGGCGACCTTGCAACAGGTCAGCTTCAACCTGGGCGCGGGGGAGGTGCTGGGCGTGCTGGGCGCTTCCGGCTCCGGCAAGTCGACCCTGGCTCGGGTGCTGGTGGGCGTGTGGCCGACCCTGGCCGGCACGGTACGCCTGGACGGCGCCGATATCCATCGCTGGAACCGCAACGAACTGGGCCCTTACATCGGTTACCTGCCCCAGGACATCGAGCTGTTTTCCGGGAGCATTGCTGAAAACATTGCGCGATTTCAGGACGCCGACCCGCAAAAAGTCGTGCAGGCCGCGCAACAGGCCGGGGTGCACGAACTGATCCTGCGCCTGCCCCAGGGCTACGACACCCAGCTGGGCGACGACGGCAGCGGCTTGTCCGGCGGCCAGAAACAACGGGTGGCCCTGGCGCGGGCGCTGTACGGCCAGCCCAGCCTGGTGGTGCTCGACGAACCCAATTCCAACCTCGATACCGTGGGCGAAAGCGCCCTGGCCTCGGCCATCGCGCAGATGAAGGCCCAGGGCACCAGCGTGGTGCTGGTGACCCATCGTTCGTCCGCGCTGGCCCAGGCCGACAAGCTGCTGGTGTTGAACGA
The DNA here is from genome assembly GCF_001921865.1 of Pseudomonas chlororaphis. Taxonomy (GTDB): domain Bacteria; phylum Pseudomonadota; class Gammaproteobacteria; order Pseudomonadales; family Pseudomonadaceae; genus Aquipseudomonas; species Aquipseudomonas chlororaphis_D. The sequence goes on along the minus strand of NZ_MSCT01000012.1, from coordinate 60,573 downwards.
AGGGCGCCTGCAAGCCTTCGGGCCGAGCCAGGAAGTGCTCAAGGCACTGTCGGGCCAGGCTCAAGCCCAAGCCCAGCCCCAGGCGCAAGCCCAGGAACAGCAGCCGCGGGACAAGGCCCCAGCCGGCTTGAGCATGAGCCGCCAGTACCAGGCCCCGACACGGAATCCAGGCGCATGAGCAAGGACAGCGAAATGATGATCGAACAAGGTTATGCGCCGGAGCGTCCCGAGCGCGACGCGCGGTTTTTCGCGCGCATGGGCTGGGTGCTGGCGCTGGCCGGCGCCGGCAGTTTCTTTGCCTGGGCGGCCCTGGCGCCGCTGGACCAGGGCATTCCCGTGCAGGGCACGGTGGTGGTCTCGGGCAAGCGCAAGGCCGTGCAGTCGATGAGCGGCGGGGTGGTCAGCCGGATCCTGGTGCGCGAAGGCGAGGCGGTGAAGCAGGGGCAACCGTTGTTCCGCCTCGACCAGACCCAGGTCGAGGCCGATGTGCAATCGTTGCAGGCCCAGTACCGCATGGCCTGGGCCAGCCTCGCGCGCTGGCAGAGCGAGCGCGACAACCTCAAGCAGGTGACGTTTCCCGCGGCCTTGAGCGCCGATCCCGATCCGCGCCTGGCCCTGGTGCTGGAAGGCCAGCGGCAGCTGTTCAGCAGCCGCCGCGAAGCCTTCGCCCGCGAGCAGGCCGGGATCCGCGCCAGCATCGACGGCGCCACGGCGCAACTGGCCGGGATGCGCCGCGCGCGCACCGACCTGAACAACCAGGCCGAGTCGCTGCGCCAGCAACTGGCCAATCTGCAACCCCTGGCGGACAACGGCTACATTCCGCGCAACCGGCTGATGGAATACCAGCGCCAGCTGTCCCAGGTGCAGCAGGAGCAGGCGCAGAACACCGGTGAAAGCGGGCGGGTGGAGCAGGGCATCCTCGAGTCGAAGCTCAAGTTGCAGCAGCACGGCGAGGAGTACCAGAAGGAAGTGCGCAGCCAGTTGGCCGAGGCCCAGCTGAAAAGCCTGACCCTGGAACAACAGCTGACCTCGGCCGGTTTCGACCTGCAGCACAGCGAGATCCTCGCACCCGCCGACGGCATCGCGGTCAACCTCGGGGTGCATACCGAGGGCGCCGTGGTTCGTCCGGGGGAGAACCTGCTGGAGATCGTGCCCCAGGGCACCCGCCTGGAAGTCGAGGGCCACCTGCCGGTGAACCTGATCGACAAGGTCGGCAGCCACCTGCCGGTGGACATCCTTTTCACCGCCTTCAACCAGAGCCGCACGCCGCGGGTGGCCGGCGAAGTCAGCCTGATTTCCGCCGACCAGATGGTCGATGAAAAGACCGGCGTGCCGTACTACGTGCTGCGCAGCAGCGTCAGCGACCAGGCCATGGAAAAGCTCAACGGCCTGGTGATCAAGCCCGGCATGCCGGCGGAAATGTTCGTCCGCACCGGCGAGCGCTCGCTGCTCAACTATCTGTTCAAACCCCTGCTCGACCGGGCGGGTTCCGCATTGACCGAAGAATAAGGATGTTCCGTCGCATGAGTCAGTTTTCCATCTTCGGAGCCACGCTCGCCTTGCTGGCGTGCGCCAGCGCCCAGGCGGCCATGGGACCGTTCCAGGTCTACGAACAGGCATTGCGCAACGACCCGGTGTTTCTCGGCGCGATCAAGGAGCGCGACGCCGGCCTCGAGAACCGCATCATCGGCCGCGCCGGCCTGCTGCCCAAGCTCGGCTACAGCTACAACAAGGGCCATAACAAATCCAAGGTCACCTACCTTGATACCCGCACCGGCACCCAGCGCGAAAACCGCGACTACGACAGCTACGGTTCGACCTTCACCCTGCAACAGCCGCTGATCGACTACGAGGCCTATGCCTCCTACCGCAAGGGCGTGGCCCAGGCGCTGTTCGCCGACGAGAACTTTCGCGGCAAGAGCCAGGAACTGCTGGTGCGGGTGCTGAGCTACTACACCCAGGCGCTGTTCGCCCAGGACCAGATCGACATCGCCCAGGCCAAGAAGAAAGCCTTCGAGCAGCAGTTCCAGCAGAACGAGCACATGTTCCGCCAGGGCGAGGGCACCCGCACCGACATTCTCGAAGCCGAGTCGCGCTACGAGCTGGCCACCGCCGAAGAGATCGAGGCCCGCGACGAGCAGGACGCGGCATTGCGCGAGCTGGGCGCCTTGATCGGCGAACGCAGCGTGGACATCCGCGACCTCGAGCCCCTGAGCCAGCACTTCGAGCTGTTCACCCTGGCGCCGGCCAACTACGACGCCTGGCATGAACTGGCGATCAGCAACAACCCGAACCTGGCCTCGCAGCGCCAGGCCGTGGAAGTGGCGCGTTACGAAGTCGAGCGCAACCGCGCCGGCCACCTGCCGCGGCTCAGTGCCTATGCCACCTCGCGCAAGGTCGAGTCGGAAAGCGGCAACACCTACAACCAGCGCTACGACACCAACACCATCGGCATCGAAGTCAGCGTGCCGCTGTACGCCGGCGGCGGGGTTTCGGCGGCCACCCGCCAGGCCAGCCGGACCATGGAACAAGCCGAATACGAGCTGGACTCGCAGACCCGCACCACCCTGATCGAGCTGCGGCGCCAGTTCAGCGCCTGCCTGTCCGGGGTCAGCAAGCTGCGCGCCTATCAAAAGGCGCTGACCTCGGCCGAGGCGCTGGTGATCTCCACCAAGCAAAGCATCCTCGGCGGCGAACGGGTCAACCTCGACGCGCTGAACGCCGAGCAGCAGCTGTACACCACCCGCCGCGACCTGGCACAGGCCCGCTACGACTACCTGATGGCCTGGACCAAGTTGCACTACTACGCAGGCACCCTGCGCGAAGACGACCTGGCGAGAGTCGACGAAGCCTTCAGGCCCGGCTCATGAACTGAACGACCAAGGCGGCCGCGGACGGCCCGTCCTGACATTTTCGACAAAAACAAAAAACGAGAAGTCATCACATGGATAGATGCTTTTATCAGCCCAAGGCGCTGAGTCGCCGTTCGTTGCTCGCGCGCGCCATTGTGTTGGCCGGGGCGTTGCCCGGCGCGGCGCAGGCGCAGTACCAGGAAAGCGGCCAGCCGGGCGTGCCGGCCAGCTGGCGGTCGGCCGAATACAACCAGGACTGGGGCCTGGAACGCATGGGCGCGAGTGCCGCCTACGCCGCCGGGATCACCGGCAGCGGGGTGAAGATCGGTGCCCTGGACTCCGGTTTCGACGCCAGCCACCCCGAGGCCTCGCCCGGGCGCTTCCACCCGGTCACGGCCAGCGGTAGCTATGTCGACGGCACGCTGTTCAGCGTCTCCGGGGTGCTCAACGGCAATAACGACAGCCACGGCACCCACGTCACCGGCACCATGGGTGCGGCCCGCGACGGCGTCGGCATGCACGGCGTGGCGTTCAATGCCCAGGTCTACGTCGGCAACACCAACAACAACGACAGCTTCCTGTTCGGCCCGACCCCGGACCCGCGTTACTTCAAGGCGGTGTACGGCGCCCTGGCCGATGCCGGGGTGCGCGCCATCAACAACAGTTGGGGCAGCCAGCCGCCCGGCGTCAGCTACCAGACCCTGGGCGACCTGCACGCCGCCTATGCCCAGCATTACGGGCAGGGCACCTGGCTGGACGCGGCCGCCGATATCTCGCGCCAGGGCGTGATCAATGTGTTCAGCGCCGGCAACAGCGGCTACGCCAACGCCAGCGTGCGCGCCGCGTTGCCGTACTTCCAGCCGGACCTGGAAGGCCACTGGCTGGCGGTGTCCGGCCTGGATGCCAACAACCAGCAGCGCTACAACCAGTGCGGCGCTGCCAAGTACTGGTGCGTGGCCGCGCCGGGGCGGCTGATTTCCAGCACCGTGCCCGGCGGCGGCTACGCCACCAAGTCCGGCACCTCGATGGCCGCGCCCCATGCCACCGGCGCCCTGGCCCTGGTGATGGAGCGTTACCCCTACATGAGCAACCAGCAGGCCCTGGAGGTGCTGCTGACCACGGCGACCCAGCTGGACGGCTCGATCACCGACGCGCCGACTGGCCTGGTCGGCTGGGGCGTGCCCAACCTGCAGCGGGCGCTGAACGGTCCGGGGCAGTTATTGGGAACCTTCGACGCCAACCTCGGCAGCGGGCAGCGCGACGTCTGGAGCAATGACATTTCCGACAAGGCGCTGCTGCAACGCCAGGGCGAGGACGCCGCCGAGCACACGGCCTGGCAACAGACGCTGAAGGACCGCGGCTGGGAAAACGGCCTGGGCGCCGGCGCCAGCCAGCAGGACCAGACCGACTACGCGGTCGGCATGGCCCGCGATGCGGCCGCGGCGCAGCGGGTCTATCAAGGTAGCCTGGTCAAGTCCGGCGCCGGCCAGCTGGTGCTCAGCGGCAACAACAGCTATCGCGGGGCGACCACGGTCAACGGCGGCCTGCTGACGGTCAACGGTTCGCTGGCGTCCGGCGTCACGGTCAATGCCGGCGGCACTCTCGGCGGTTCCGGGCAGGTCGGCGCGCTGCTGGCCAACCGCGGCGCTACCGTGGCCCCGGGCAACTCCATCGGCACCTTGCAGGTGGCGGGGGATGTGACCTTGCAGCCGGGCTCGACCTACGCGGTGGAGCTGTCGCCCACCAGCAGCGACCGCATCGTCGCCGGCGGCAAGGCCACGCTCAACGGCGCCGGGGTCACCCTGGCCCTGGAGAACAGCCCGCAGTTGCTCAGCCTCGAGCAGACCCAAAGCCTGATCGGCCGCCAGTACTCGATCCTCCAGGCAGGCAACGGCATCGACGGGCGCTTCGGTTCGGTGCAGCCCAATTACCTGTTCCTCGGCGGCAGCCTCGACTATTCGGCCAACGCCGTGCAGTTGAGCATCGGCCGCAACGCCACCTCGTTCGCCAGCGTCGGCCTGACCCCGAACCAGCGCGCCGTGGCGGCCGCCGCCGAGCAACTGGGGGCGGGCAACCCAGTGTATGAAAGCCTGTTGCGCGCGCCCGACGCCGCGGTGGCACAGCAGGGCTTCCAGCAGTTGTCCGGCGAGGTCTACCCGGCACTGGACTCGATGCTGCTCAACGACAGCCGGCAACTGCGCGACGCAGTCGGCGAGCGGACGCAGGCGGCCGTGGAGGGCGACGGCAATGCCTGGCTCAAGGTCCTGGGCGCCTGGGGCAAGAACGACGGCGCGCACGACACCGAGGCCTACAACACCTCCATCGGCGGCTTGCTGCTGGGCGTCGACGGCGCCCTCGACGACAGCACGCGCCTGGGCGCCTTCACCGGCTACAGCGACAGTTCCCTGAGCATGGGCGGCGGCACCCATTCCAAGGCCTCGGTGGACAGTTATCACCTGGGCACCTACCTGGGCCACCAGATGGGCGCCTGGCGCCTGAGCGCGGGCGCGGCGCAGAGCTGGCATCGCGCCGACGTCAAGCGCGACCTGCAATACGCCGAGGTCGTCGGCAAGCAGAAAGCCAAGGTCGATGCGCGCACCAGCCAGGTCTTCGGCGAGGCGGCCTATCGCCTGGAGCTGCCGGCGCTGGCCCTGGAGCCTTTCGCCAACCTGGCCTACGTGCACCTGCACCGCGACCGTTTCAGCGAGAAGGGCGATGCCGCCGCGCTCGAGGGCGGCAGCGACAACCGCGAAGCGCTGCTCAGCACCCTGGGCCTGCGGGCCGCGAAGCGCCTGGAGCTGTCCGCGGCGACCGATCTGGAGCTGTCCGGCTCCCTGGGCTGGCAGCACAACCTCAGCGCGACCCGCGCCGAAGAACACCTGGCCTTTGCCGCCGGCGGCACGCCGTTCAGCGTCGAAAGCACGTCGCTGGCGCGCAACACCGCGCTGGTTGGCGCCCGGGCCAGCCTGGCCCTGAGCCGCGACCTGCGCCTGAGCCTGGATTACGCCGGCCAGCTGGCCAGCCGCGAGAAGAACCACGGGGCAGGGCTGAGCCTCAACTGGCAGTTCTGAGCCTGATACCGCCGCGGCGACGCAAGGTCGCGTCGCCCGGCCTGCACCTATCGGCACGGCGCGGTTCGCCACAAGCGGGCCGGCCGATCGATACCACTACGCGCACCGCATCGAGGCGCGCGGCTTTCAGCACGACAACTAAGGACGGTACGGATGAAATACAGCTTTACGGGGGCTGCTCCGGCAGCCCATAGCCTGGTGCGCGTGTCTTGCGGCGCCTTGATCTGTGGCCTGGCCGTGGCGGGCAGCGCCCAGGCCGCGCCGTATGTGGAAAACGGCCAGCCGGGCGACCCCGGCAGCTGGCGCAGCGCCGAGTTCAACGCCGAGTGGGGCCTGGGGGCGATCCATGCCGAACAGGCCTATGCCGCCGGTTACAGCGGCAAGGGCGTGAAACTGGGGATCTTCGATCAGCCGGTGTACGCCCCGCACCCGGAATTCAGCGGCAGCGACAAGGTGATCACCCTGGTCACCAGCGGCATCCGCGAGTACACCGACCCCTACATCCCGGTGAAGGCCGGCGATGCCTTTCGTTACGACGGCTCGCCCTCGGTGGGCTCCGACGGCAAGCTCGGCTCCCACGGCACCCACGTCGGCGGTATCGCCGCCGGCAGCCGCGACGGCGGGCCGATGCACGGCGTGGCCTACGGCGCGCAGATCATCAGCGCCGACAACGGCGACCCGGGCCCGGAAGACGGGATCATTCTCGGCAACGACGGCGCGGTCTACCGGGCCGGCTGGGACGCCCTGGTCAACAGCGGCGCGCGGATCATCAATAACAGTTGGGGCATCGGCATCACCGACCGCTTCGACCAGGGCGGCCGCGATCCGGCCTTCCCGCATTTCACGGTGCAGGACGCGCAGTTGCAGTTCGACCAGATCCGGCCGCTGCTGGGCACCCGCCAGGGCGGCGCCTACAGCGGAGCGATCGATGCCGCCCGCAGCGGCGTGCTGACCATCTTCGCCGCCGGCAACGACTACAACCTGAACAACCCGGACGCCATCGCCGGCCTGGCCTATTTCGTCCCGGAAATCGCCCCGGACTGGATGACCGTGGCGGCCTTGCAGAAGAACCCCGATACCGCCAGCCCCAACCCCTACACCCTCAGCACCTTCTCCTCGCGCTGCGGCTACACCGCGAGCTTCTGCGTCTCGGCGCCGGGCACGCGGATCTACAGCGCGGTGATCGGCGGTACCAACGCCCAGGACATGACCGTCGGCTGGGGCAACAAGAGCGGTACGTCGATGGCCGCGCCCCATGTCGCCGGCGCGGCGGCGGTGCTGATGGAACGCTTCCCCTACATGAGCGGTTCGCAGATCGCCACGGTGCTGCGCACCACGGCCACCGACATGGGCGACCCGGGCATCGACGCGCTGTACGGCTGGGGCATGATCAACTTGCAAAAGGGCATCGACGGCCCGGGCATGTTCATCACCGAGGCGGACATTCCCCAGGCGTTCCGGATCGAGGGCGCCTACGGTTCCGGGCAGTTCGTCGCCGACCTGCCGGGCATCGGCGCGGTGGTCGACGCCGGCAAGCCGACCCAGCGCTTGTGCAACGACGTGCATTGCGGCCTGGACGTCTGGCGCAACGACATTTCCGGGCACGGCGGCCTGACCAAGCAAGGCATCGGCACCCTGGTGCTCGCCGGCAACAACAGCTACAGCGGCCCGACCCTGGTCAACCAGGGTCGCCTGGCCATCAACGGTTCGCTGGCCTCCAGCGTGACGGTCAACGACAGCGGCATCCTCGGCGGCAACGGGCGCATCGCCGCGCTGACCGCCAACCGCGGCGGCACCGTGGCACCGGGCAACTCCATCGGCACGCTGCAAGTGGCGGGCGACGTGACCCTGCAACCGGGTTCGACCTACGCGGTGGAGCTGTCGCCGACCAGTAGCGACCAGATCGTCGCCGGCGGCAAGGCCAGCATCGACGGGGCCAACGTGACCCTGGCCCTGGAGAACAGCCCGACCCTGCTCAGCGCCCGCGAAGCGCAGAGCCTGCTGGGCCGGCAGTACAACATCCTGCAGGCGGCGGGCGGCATCGACGGGCGCTTCGCCTCGATCGCGCCGAACTACCTGTTCCTGGGCGGCAACCTCGACTACAGCGCCAGCGGCGTGCAGTTGCAGGTGGCGCGTAACGCGACGTCTTTCAGCGACGTCGGCCTGACGCCGAACCAGCGTTCCGTGGCGGTGGCCGCCGAGCGCCTGGGGGCGGGCAACCCGGTGTACGAAAGCCTGCTGCTGTCGGCGGACGCGGCCACGGCCCAGCAAGCCTTGCAGCAACTGAGCGGGGAGATCCATCCGGCCATCGGCACGCTGCTGATCAACGACAGCCGCCAACTGCGCGATGCGGTGGGCGACCGCCTGCGTCAGGACGGCCTGCTCGATTCGTCGGCGCCGGCCAGCGCTGACAACACGGTGTGGTTCAAGGTGCTGGGTGCCTGGGGCAAGGCCGACGGCGGCCATGACAACGCCAACTACACCACCTCGATCGGCGGCCTGCTCGCCGGGGTCGACGGCTTGATCGCCGAGGACACGCGCCTGGGCCTGTTCACCGGTTACAGCGACAGCTCCCTGAGCATGGGCGACGGCACCCATTCCCAGGCGTCGGTGGACAGCTATCACCTGGGCGCCTACCTGGGCCATCAGTTGGAGGCGCTGCGCCTGAGCGTCGGCGGTTCCTACAGCTGGCACCGCATCGATGTGAAGCGCGACCTGCAATACGGCGAGTTCTCGGACCGGCAGAAGGTCAAGCGCGACGCCCAGAGCCTGCAACTGTTCACCGAGGCAGCGTGGCAAGTGACGCTGCCGGGGGTGGCCCTGGAACCGTTCGCCAACCTGGCCTATGTCCATGTGGGCAGCGACAGCTTCCACGAAAAGGGCGGGGCCACGGCCTTGCGCGGCGGCGATGACAACCGCGACGCAGTGCTCTCGACCCTCGGCCTGCGTGCGAGCAAACGCTTCGCCCTGAGCGAGGCACGGCAGCTGGAACTGGCCGGCACCCTGGGCTGGCAACACAATTTGAGCGATACCGATTCCGAGCAGCACCTGGCTTTTGCGGGCGGCGGTTCGTTCAACATACAGAGCGTTGCGCTGGACCGTAACGCTGCTGTGGTCGGGGCTCGCGCCGGGCTGCTGCTCGGCCGCGATACCCGGGTAAACCTGGACTACACCGGCCTGCTGGGTTCTCGGGACAAAAGTCACGGGGTCGGCCTGACCCTGGACTGGCAGTTCTGAGACCGGTACTGGCCATGAGAACCACGACAGAGAGGTACCCCCATGGGTGTATTTGATTACCGCAACTTCAAGGGCGAAACGGGCAAGGCGTTGTACGCCGACGCCCTGGCATTGACCCTATATGCCTACGCGCCGACCGGCGAGGCGCTGGCCTCGGGCTGGAAGTCGATTTCCGCCGGGCAACTGGGCTACCAGGGCACGGTCGGGCCACAAGGCACCTTCTTCGGCGAGAAGGACGGCTTCACCACTGCCGAAGTTGAAGTGCTGGGGCGTTATGACGAGGCCGGCAAGCTGCTATCGGTCGGCATCGCCTTTCGCGGCACCGGCGGCCTGGGCTTCAGCGACACCCTGGGCGACATCAAGAACAACCTGCTGGCCGCGGTCGGGCCGGCGGGCTACGCGTCGGACTACAGCAAGAATGCCTTCGACAAGCTGTTCACCAGCGTCGCCCAGTTCGCCAAGGCCCAGGGCCTGAGCGGCCAGGACGTGCTGGTCAGCGGCCACAGCCTGGGCGGCCTGGGGGTCAACAGCCTGGCGGAACTGAGCGGCGCCAACTGGGGCGGGTTCTACGCCGACGCGCAGTATGTGGCGTTCGCCTCGCCGACCCAGAGCGCGGCGGGCAACGTGCTGAACATCGGCTACGAAAACGATCCGGTATTCCGGGTGCTCGACGGCACCACGTTCAATGCCTCGTCCCTGGGGGCCCACGACAAGCCCCAGGCGTCGGCGACCAATAACATCGTCAACTTCAACGAGCATTACGCCTCGACCCTGGAGAACCTGCTGCCGCAGAGCATCCTCAACCCGCTGTCGTGGAAGGCCCACGGCTCCGAGGGCTACGCCGCCGGCCTGAACCGGGTGGTGGATTCGGCGTTCTACGACCTGACGAGCAAGGACTCGACCCTGATCGTTTCCACGCTGTCCGAGTCCAGCCGCGGCTCGACCTGGGTCGAGGACCTCAACCGCAACGCCGAACCGCACAAGGGCAGCACGTTCATTTTCGGCACCGACGGCAACGATTTGCTCAAGGGCGGCAGCGGCAACGACTTCATCGAAGGCCGCGACGGCAACGATACGTTCCGCGACAGCGGCGGCTACAACATCCTGCTCGGCGGCAAGGGGCATAACGTCTTCGACCTGCAGCAGCCGCTGAGCACGTTCAGCGTGGTCAACGACGGCGACGGCTCCCTGTACGTGCGCGATGCCTACGGCGGCATCAGCATGACCCGCGACATCGGCGCGATCATCACCAAGGAGCCGGGTTTCCTCTGGGGCCTGTTCAAGAACGACGTGACCCACAGCGTGACCGACCAGGGCTTGCTGGCCGGCGACCAGCTGACCCACTACAACCATTCGCTCAACGGTGACGCCTACGGCAATGCGCTGGTGGCCAGCGTCAACGGCGACTGGTTGTTCGGGCACGGCGGCAACGACGTGCTGCGCAGCGACAAGAGCGACGTGACCTTCGTCGGCGGCGCCGGCGACGACGTCATGTACTCCAGCGGCGGCGGGACCAATACCTTCCTGTTCAGCGGTGCCTTCGGCTTCGACACCATCCATGGCTACCAGGGCAGCGACAAGCTGGTGTTCATGGGCGTGGCGGGCGCGGGGCAGGGCTACGACTACAGCCAGCACCTGACGCAGAGCGGCCAGGACACCCTGCTCAGCGTCGGCGACTACGCGGTCAAGCTGGTCGGCGTCGGCGCGGACAGCCTTTCCGGCGCGGGGATCGTCTTTGCATAAATAAGGAGCGACAACAGGCATTGCACTAAGGACGGGGCGCCAGGGGAAGGCGCTTCGTTCGCGTGAGCTATCTCGGACAAGTTCAACAACAGAGAGGCAATACCATGGGTGTGTATGACTACAAAAACCTCGGCACAGAAGATTCCAAGGCGCTGTTTAGCGATGCGCTGGCGATCACGCTGTATTCCTACCACAACCTCGACAACGGCTTTGCCGCTGGCTACAAGGACTACGGTTTCGGCCTGGGCCTGCCGGCCACGCTGGTGACGGCGCTGATCGGCAGCGGCAGTTCGCAAGGGGTAATTCCCGGGGTGCCCTGGAACCCCGACTCGGAAAAGGCCGCGCTGGACGCGGTGCAAAAGGCCGGCTGGACGCCGATCGGCGCCTCCCAGCTGGGCTACGACGGCAAGACCGACTTCAGGGGCACCTACTACGGGGAGAAAGCCGGCTACACCACGGCCCAGGCCGAAGTCCTCGGCAAGTACGACGACCAGGGCCACCTGACCTCTATCGGCATCGCCTTTCGCGGCACCAGCGGACCTCGCGAATCGCTGATCAGCGACTCCATCGGCGATGTGATCAACGACCTGCTGGCGGCATTCGGGCCCAAGGACTATGCGAAAAACTACACCGGCGAAGCCTTCGGCACGCTGCTTGCCGATGTCGCGGCCTTCGCCCAGGCCAACGGCCTGACGGGCAAGGACATCCTGGTCAGCGGCCATAGCCTGGGCGGCCTGGCGGTCAACAGCCTGGCGGACCTGAGCGGCGATCGCTGGTCGGGCTTCTACCAGGACTCCAACTATATTGCCTACGCCTCGCCGACCCAGAGCGCGGGGGACAAGGTGCTGAACGTCGGCTACGAGCAAGACCCGGTGTTCCGCGCCCTCGACGGCTCTGCGTTCAACCTGGCGTCCCTCGGCGTGCATGACACGGTGCAGGATTCGGCGACCAACAACATCGTCAGCTTCAACGACTATTACGCCTCGGATGCCTGGAACCTGCTGCCGTTCTCCATCCTCAACATCCCGACCTGGGTCACCCACCTGCCCACCGGCTACGGCGACGGCATGACGCGGATTCTCGAGTCGAAGTTCTACGACCTGACGAGCAAGGACTCGACCATCATCGTCGCCAACCTGTCGGACCCGGCGCGGGCCAGCACCTGGGTCCAGGACCTCAACCGCAACGCCGAGCCCCACAAGGGCAGCACCTTCATCATCGGCACCGACAGCAACGACCTGATCCAGGGCGGCCGGGGCAACGACTACCTGGAAGGCCGCGCCGGCAACGACACCTTCCGCGACGCCGGCGGCTACAACATCCTGCTCGGCGGCGCTGGCAACAACACCCTGGACCTGCAGCAGTCGGTGAAGAACTTCAGCTTCGCCAACGACGGCGCCGGCACCCTGTACGTGCGCGATGCCAACGGCGGCATCAGCATCACCCGCGACATTGGTGCGATCGCCAGCAAGGAGCCGGGTTTCCTCTGGGGCCTGTTCAAGAACGACGTGACCCACAGCGTCACCGACAAGGGCCTGCTGGCGGGCAGCAGCCTGACCGCGTATGCCTCGTCGGTGAAGGGCGACGCCGCGGCCAATACCCTGACCGCCCACGCGAGCGGCGACTGGCTGTTCGGCCTGGACGGCGACGACCACCTGATCGGCGGCAAGGGCAACGATGTGCTGGTGGGCGGCGCGGGCAACGACCTGCTGCAAGGAGGCGGCGGCAGCAATACCTTCCTGTTCAGCGGCGCTTTCGGCCAGGACCGCGTGCTGGGTTACCAGAGCAGCGACAAACTGGTGTTCCTCGGGGTCGAAGGCGTCGGCGCCGATGCCAGCTACCAGGCCCATGCCAGCACCGTGGGCAACGATACCTTGCTGACCTTCGGCGGCGATTCGGTGACCCTGGTAGGGGTCGGCCTGGACAGCCTCAACGGGGCGAATATCACCATCGCCTGACGGCTGGCCGCGCGAGGCGGCGATCGAGCCTCGCGCGGTCGGTATCTTTGTACTTCACCTCAGGGAAAAACCCCGCGGGCCTTGCTCGCGGCGTACTGGCGCCTGCCTGTAGGCGGGCTATTGATAGGCGATGACGATGCCCTTGAGCTTGCGCCCTTCGATGGTCTGGATATCCCGGTCCCACAGCGGACCGCTGACATAGGCCGAGACCGGCTGGATCTTGTCGTAGACCACGACCACCGCGTCGCCGCCGATCTTCGCCGCTTCCTCGCGCAACTTCTGCTCGATCTGCGCCACGGGCGGCGCCGGTTCGACGCTGGAGTCCAGCACCACTTCGCCCAGGCGCACATGGGGGCGGGTCGGTTCGCTGCGTAGCACCTGCACGGATGCGGGCGAGGTCGGCGCGGCGTGAGGCACGCCGACGTATTCGGTGGTTCGGGCGTCGAGGTTGGCACAGCCGGCCAGGCCCGCCGTCATCCAGATCAATGCCAGGGCCTTGAGGCCCAGGGGAGCGGTTTTGCCGGTGTGCGATGGTCGCGAAGGGTGTTCGAACATGACGACTCCTTGTGAAGGGCCGGCCGATAGTCACCGCGAAGGTGACCCGCGGCCGCGCAAATGGCTCCAATAACCGAGCAGGGCTGTGCGCGCCTTGGGCCGCGTAGCCGCTGTCGGCTATGAGCATAGTCAAGATGTTCTATTGGGCGAGGGCCTTCGACGGCGACTAAAGTGCCGCGCAGGTCATGCGTCGATCAGACAAACGCGGTTCCATCCGTAGAGCGGGAGAAAGGCAAGGTGAACAAGAAGCAGAGGTATGGCGTCGGCCTGGTGCTGGCCCTGGCGGCGGTCGGTGCGATGGCCGAGGATTTGCCGCAGCAGTCGATTCTGCATCGTTACGGCGTGACCCCCGACCAGTTGCCGCTCGAGGCGCCCGGCAAGGCGCCGGAACCCGAGCCGCAGAGCCTGTTCAAGATCCCGGCCGAGGGCGCTGGCAACAGCCTTTACCATGTCGACCCGAATCGTCCGGGGGCGAACGTGACGCGGGGGGACGGAAACGAGCCTGAAAGCACCGGCAATATCAGTATCGATAATGCCGCGGCCCGGGAGTTCGAGCGCTGCCAGCAAGTGCGCAGCCAACTGCAGAAGCGCGGGGAGCAGCGATATATTTCCTGCGATAACAGCGTGCCGGGGCAAAGCGCGACGCCCTGGTCACGCTGAGGGCGATTGGAACCGGTGGTTCAGTCCTCGCGGCGGACGGTGGCGACATCGGCCGCCTTGACGCGGATTTTCTTGCCGGCAATGTCCTCGAATTCGTAGAACCCGTCATCGGTCTTGGCGTTAGGCATGTCCTTGGTCAGGTATTGCGTACCGTTCTGCAGCGTCACCACGGTCGGCGAGGCACAGCCGCCCAAGGCCAGGAAGGCGACAACGGCCAACGGCAGGCCCAGGTATTTGACGTTCATAGACAAACCTCTCTTCATCAATCTGTGAGTCCACCCATGATTGGCGGCTCGCGACTATACGGCTATCCGCCCTTGGTGTAATTAACCGCGGGAAAGTTCTGCGCTACGACAAAAAAAACCTGCAACGCCACTTATCCAATTGTATTTGCCAGGGCTGGGCGGCAACTGTTATCTGTATGCATAACCAGTATCCTTCTTTTTGCGGCGCGCTTGTCCTGTGACTTCCAACCCTCTGGAAAACCCTCTTTATTACCTGCACAACTTTCAGCAGGTGCTGGCGTGGCTCGCGCTGCGTTATGCCGATGTGCTGTCGCCCGAAGAGCACGGCTTCATCGACGACTTCTCGACCCTCGGCCAGCCCTCCCAGGCGTTGCTGGTGCGGATGATCATGCGCAAGGGCTGCCATTTTCGCACGAGCCGGCTGGCCTATGGGGAAATCGGCGAGACCCGCGCGGCGCTTGCGCCCCTGGTGCGCCTGGGCTGGGTCGACGAGCAGGCGCCCCTGACCCTGGAAGCGCTGTTCGGCCTGTTGCAGAAGGCGGAAATCCTTCACTGTTTCGGCGCTGCGATCGAGCAGCCGAAGGCCCGTAAATCCGACTGGCTGGAGGCCCTGGCCGCGAACTTCGACGAGCCGCGAAGCCTGGACCAATGGTGCCCCGGGCTGGCCGACGGGGTGTGCAGCCTGACGGTCATGTCGCTGTGCGACCGCCTGCGCCTGATGTTCTTCGGCAACCTGTACCAGGACTGGTCGGAGTTCGTCCTCGCCGACCTGGGCATCTTCACCTACGAGAAGGTCGAGTTTCGCGACGACGCCCGCGCCTTACGCAGCCGCGCCGACGTCGAGGCCATTGTGTACCTGGAAGACTGCCGGCAGCGCTTCGAAAGCGGCGAGGCCCTGGACGAGGTGCTGGCCCGCCTCCAGGCGTTCGCCAGCGACAACCCCTGGCTGCAGCGCCGCCGGGGTAAACTGCTGTTCCTGATCGGGCAGCACTGCGAGCGGCTCGCCGAATGGCCGCTGGCGATAGCCGTCTACCAGGCCTGTGCCTACCCCGGGGCGCGGATGCGCCTGATCCGCGTGCTGGAGCGCAGCGGCGACTATTCCCAGGCGCTGGCCCTGGCCGAAGAGGCGGCGCAGGCCCCGCAGAGCGCTGCCGAGCAGCAACAGTTGCTGCGGGTGCTGCCCAGGCTGCGGCGCAAGCTGGGCGGCCCGGCCGTGCCGCGCGGCGCCGCCGGGCCGATGGTGCGCCTGGACCTCTGCCTGCCGCGGACCGATCCGCAGCTGTCGGTGGAATACCACGTCCAGGCCCATTTCCACGAAGCGCAGGCGCCGGTGCATTACGTGGAGAACAGCCTGATCAACTCATTGTTCGGGCTGCTCTGCTGGCCGGCGATCTTCGCGCCGTTGCCGGGGGCGTTTTTCCACCCGTTCCAGCGCGGGCCGGCCGACCTGTTGAGCGAGGATTTCCACGCCCGTCGCGCCGAGCTGTTCCAGGCCTGCCTGGCGGAACTGGATGACGGCCGCTATGCGCAGACCATCCGCCAGCGCTACCTCGACAAGTGGGGCGTGCAATCGCCTTTCGTATTCTGGGGCGCTTTGAGCGAAGCGTTGCTGGAGCAGGCGCTGGACTGCCTGCCGGCCGAACACCTGCGGCATTGGTTCGACCGGCTGTTGCAGGACATCAAGGCCAACCGCGCCGGCATGCCGGACCTGATCCAGTTCTGGCCGCAACAGAAAACCTACCGGATGATCGAGGTCAAGGGCCCGGGCGACCGCCTGCAGGACAACCAGCTGCGCTGGCTGGAGTTCTGCCGGCAGCACCAGATGCCGGTGGCGGTGTGCTACGTGCAATGGGCGGAGCCGCAGGCGTGAGCTACCGCATCGCGGTCCGCGCGCTGTGCGAGTTCACCGCCAAGGCCGGCGACCTCGACCTGCGTTTCACCCCGTCGCCCACCGCGCTGGAAGGCATCCAGGGCCATCGCACCGTGGCGGCGCGGCGCAGCTCGACCTATCGCAGCGAAGTCGCCCTGGAAGGCGTCTTCGGCGCCTTGACGGTCAAGGGCAGGGCGGACGGCTACGACCCGGACGCCAACCTGCTGGAGGAGGTCAAGACCTACCGCGGCGACCTCGAACGCATGCCGGCCAACCACCGCCAGCTGCATTGGGCCCAGGCCAAGGTCTATGGCTGGCTGCTGTGCCAGCAGTTGCAACTGAACAAGGTGCGCCTGGCGCTGGTGTATTTCGACATCCTCAGCGAACGCGAGACGTCGCTGGTGGAGGAGCACGAGGCCCCGGTCCTGGAGCAGTTCTTCAACCGCCAATGCAGCCTGTTCCTGCAATGGGCGGAGCAGGAGCTGGCCCATCGCACCCGGCGCGACCGGGCGCTGGCGGCGCTGGGTTTTCCCCATGCCGAATTTCGCCCCGGGCAGCGCCGGCTGGCCGAGTCGGTGTACAAGGCGGCGAGCACCGGGCGCTGCCTGATGGCCCAGGCGCCGACCGGGATCGGCAAGACCCTGGGCACGCTGTTCCCGATGTTCAAGGCCATGCCGACCCGGCAGTTGGACAAGCTGTTCTTCCTGACCGCCAAGACGCCGGGGCGCCAGTTGGCGCTGGATAGCGCCAAGGTGCTGTTCGAGCGCACCCCGGAGCTGGCGCTGCGGGTGCTGGAACTGGTGGCCCGGGACAAGGCCTGCGAGCACCCGGACCTGGCCTGTCACGGCGAGTCCTGCCCGTTGGCCAGGGGCTTCTACGACCGCCTGCCGGCAGCGCGCGAGGCGGCGAGCCGGGTGGCGTTACTGGATCAGCAGGCGCTGGCCGCCATTGCCCGCGAGCATGGCGTGTGCCCGTATTACTTGAGCCAGGAAATGGCCCGCTGGAGCGATCTGCTGGTGGCGGACTACAACTATTACTTCGACTTCAGCGCCTTGTTGTTCGGCCTGGCCCAGGCCAACCAGTGGCAGGTCGCGGTGCTGGTGGACGAAGCGCACAACCTGGTGGAGCGCGGACGCTCGATGTACAGCGCCAGCCTCGACCAGTACCAGTTGCGCAGCGTGCGCCAGGCCGCGCCGCAGGCCTTGAAGAAACCCCTGCAGCGGCTCAACCGGGAATGGAATGCGCTGCATAAGGAGCAAGTGCGTCCCTACCAGGCCTATGAGCAGGCGCCGGCGCCGTTGCTCAAGGCACTGTCGCTGTGCCTTTCGGCGATCGGCGACTACCTCAACGATCACCCGCAAGGCCTGGACAGCGGCTTGCAGGGGTTCTATTTCGACGCGTTGCAGTTCGCCCGGGTGGCCGAGCTGTTCGACGGGCAGTTCCTGTTCGATATCAGCAAGCGCGAGCTCGACGCCCGGCGCAGTCTGTCCGAATTGTGTCTGCGCAACGTGGTGCCGGCCGGGTTCCTGGCGCCGCGCCTGAGCGCGGCACGCAGCACGGTGCTGTTCTCGGCGACGCTCAACCCCTGGCATTACTACCGCGACCTGCTGGGGCTGCCGGACAACACGGTGTGGATGGAGGTCGAGTCGCCGTTCAGCGCCGCGCAACTGGAGGTGCGGATCGTCAGCCGGATTTCCACGCGGTATGTCCATCGCCAGGCGTCGCTGGCGCCGATCGTCGAGCTGATCGCCGCCCAGTTCCGCCAGCGTCCGGGCAACTACCTGGCCTTTTTCAGCAGCTTCGATTATCTGCAACAGGTGGCCGAGCGGCTGGCTGTGCAGCACCCGGACATCCCGCTGTGGCAGCAGTCCCGCGGCATGGACGAAGGGCAGCGCCAGGCCTTTCTCGAACGCTTCGCGGTCGATGGCCGGGGCGTCGGGTTCGCCGTGTTGGGCGGGGCGTTTGGCGAAGGCATCGACCTGCCGGGCTCGCGCCTGATCGGCGCCTTTATCGCTACCCTGGGCCTGGCCCAGTTGAACCCGGTCAACGAGCAGATGAAGCAGCGCATGGCGGCGATTTTTGGCGCCGGCTACGACTACACCTACCTGTACCCCGGCCTGCAGAAAGTCGTGCAGGCCGCGGGCCGGGTGATCCGCAGCCAGCAGGACCGCGGCGTGGTGATGCTGATCGACGACCGTTTCGCCGAACCCCGGGTCCGGCAATTGCTGCCGGGCTGGTGGGCGCTCGACGGTCCGCGCGCCGAGGGGCTTCAGGGCGCCGGGTAGGCGGCGTCGCGGACCTCCTGGGTGAAGGCCCCCGACATGCCCTCGAAGGTGGTGTTGGTCAGGGCCACCACGGTCAGCCTGGCCTGGGGGTCGACAAACCAGCTATGGCCATAGACGCCGCCCCATTGCAGGGTGCCTTTGGACTGCGGGGTGCCGGCCAGGGCCGGGTCGTCGAGGACCGCCCAACCGTAGCCGAAACCCCAGCCCGGGCCCTGGGTCTGCGCCTGGGCGCCAACCTGATCGGTCATCATCGCCTGCACGCTGGCCTGGGAAAGAATGGCCCCGCCGCCCTGGCGCAAGGTGTCGAGAAAACGCGCCACGTCGTCGGCGGTTCCGGCCATGCCGGCGCCGCCCGAGGGGTAGGAGCGCGGGTCGAAAATCCGCGGGAGGGAGAACAGCGTGGTGCTGTCGCCGGTGCGGATCGCGGTCTCGTCCTGCATCCGGCTCGGTTGCGGGCGGTCGTCGCGGTAGGCGGCGCCAAGGCGGGCAGGGTCTTTGACCGTGAACGCGGTGTCGTGCATGTCCAGGGGGCCGGTCACGCGTTCTTCGGTCAGGGCCGGCAGGCTCTTGCCGCTGGCTTTTTCCAGCACCGCGCCGAGCACGTCGAGGGCCAGCGAGTAGCGCCACTGAGTGCCCGGCGGATAGCTCAAGGGCACGCTGGCGATACGTTCCAGGTTGTCTTCCAGGCGCATGCCCGGTTCGGCCAGGCCATCGGAAACGCCCGCCGTGCGATACGGCCCGTGCTCGGCTTCGAGAAAACCGTAGCTCAGGCCGGCGCTGTGGGTCAGCAACTGCTTGAGGGTGATCGGCGGCTGGCTGCCGTCGGCCAGCCTGGGGCGAAAGTCCGGCAGCCAGCGGGTGACCGGGTCCTCCAGGGACAGCGTGCCCTGTTCCACCAGGCTCATGACGACCGCAGAGACGATCGGCTTGGTGATGGAGGCCAGGCGCAGGACGGTGTCCTCGGTCATTGGCCGGGCTGCCTCGCGGTCGGCGAAACCGCCGGCGCGCCGGTAGACCACCTGGCCGTCGCGCATCACCACGACCACCGTACCGACGATCCGCTGCTCGGCGATGGCCCGTTCGATGACCCGGTCCATACGAGCGCCGAGTTCCTCGTCCGGGGTGGCGGCGCCGGCCAACGAAGCGCCGAGCGTGGCGGCGAGGGTAACGAGACTTTTTGGGGGGAGATGCATGAGCCTGACCTCTATAGAGAGTGCCGCCCGGCAGGTCAATCCTGCGCCGCGCGGATAAACCGGCGCAGGGTCTGGCCTGGCCCGGTGCGGAACTGAGTGGGCCTGGGCTGGCCTTCATCCGCGGCGATAAACACGAAGTGATCGCCTTCCAGCTGATAGCTGGCGGGCAGGTACTTGCCCACGTCGGCGCCGATGGAATCGACCCAGGTAATGGATTTGGGCGTGGTACTGGTATCGAGGGTAAAGCGGCCGGCCAGCAACAGCTCGCCTTCCAGGGTCATGACGCGGAACCCTTGCCCCTGGATCAGGGTAAGGGCTCCGGGGGCGCCATGTTCGTCGGGTGGGTTGCTGACCCCATTGTCCTCGAGTTCGACCTGTTCCCAGGCGCCTTGGAGTCGTTGCAGGTCGAGCAGGTCGTCGGGGCTCATTGCTGGGCGGGCCTTGGGGCGTGATGGGGTGAGGGCAGGGGATCAGTTGAAGACATTGCGCCCGATGCAGTAGGTCAGCAGGTCCTGGTCGCTTTCGACTTCCAGCTTGCGCATGGCGGAAATCTTCTGCGCGCTGATGGTCTTTGAGCTGCGGTTCTGGCTTCGGGCGATGTCGCTGACGCTCTTGCCGGAAACGAACAGGCGCAATATTTCAAACTCCTTGGGCGAGAGCATGGAAATCCGGTCGTCGATGCTGGCGTTGGACTCGATGACCGAGCTCGGCGCAGGTTCAAGGCTCTGGTAGGAGCCGCGCTCGACAATGGTCTTGAGCGCCACCTGGATTTCGTTGTGCAACTGGCTTTTCTGGATGACCCCGACCACCCCCAATTCGTGCAGACGAGTGAGGATCAACTGGTTGGAAATCATGGTCAGGATCAGTATTTGCAGGCGTGGGAAGTGCCGCTTCAGGTACTCCACCAACTTGAGACCGTCGCCGTAAGGCGAGTCGTCGGGCATGTTGTAGTCGGTGATGACGATGTCGACCGGCTGCTGTTCGAGCAACTCGATCAGGCCTTGTGAATTGACGGCTTCGCCCACCACTTCAAAATTCGTTTCTCGCTCCATCAACTCGCGAACGCCGAGGAGAACAATCGGGTGATCGTCGGCGATGACTACTTTAAGTTTTTCCATGGCAAGCCACTCGTAATACGCTCGTTGGTGATGCTGAAGAGTAAGGGATTGCGTTCATTAAATCTTGTAGAGCCTTATTCAAGTGCATTCAGGATATCGCTCAAACGCTGGATCAGTCCTTCCACTTCCACGACCACGGAGGGAGTGATTGCGCTTTGCAGTATCTGTGATTCTTGCTCGGCGCAGGTTTTGGCCAGCGTCGTCATCTGCACCGCTCCCAGCGCCCCGGCGGCACTGTGCAGCCGTTCGGCGAGCCTCTTGGCATCGTTGGCTTGCAGGGCGTCCGTCACGTGACGGATGTCCTGGCGCATGGTGCTGATGAACAGCTCGCGCATCTTCGGCGACAGCTCGATCATCGTATCGTCGGGTGCAGGGGCAGGCGTGCTCTGGATCATGGGGCGCGGTTCCTGGGGCGGCGTGCTGGCGCACAGTTTCGACAGGTAGTGATGCAGGGTCTGCAGGCTCAGCGGCTTGACGATCCAGGCATTCATCCCCACGGCCAGGCAGCGGGCGCCTTCCTCGCGCATGGCATTGGCGGTGACGCCGATGATGGGGATCTGCCGGTCCCGTTCGCGCAGGGCCTGGGTCAGTTCGTAGCCGTTGCGCAGCGGCATGTTCACATCGGTCAGCACCAGGTCGAACACCTGCGGTTGCCAGAGCTGCAAGGCTTCCTCGCCGTTGGAGGCAGTGGTCACCGTGCAGCCCAGGGCTTCGAGCTGCTCCTTGATGATCGCCTGATTGACCGGGTTGTCCTCGGCCACGAGGATATGCAGGCCGAGCTGGCCGGCCGGGCGGGCCTCGAGGCTTGGCGGCGCGATGGACTTGCCGTGCAGGGTCAGCGAAACGACCCTGGCGATGGCCCGCACATCATGGGCGTCCACCTGATGATCGGCGGGTGTCGCTTGGGTCGGCCGATGATCGCCAGCCGTGCACAGGACGCGCGGCCCGGCCCAGGCGAGCGAGGCGTCGCCGGGCAGGACATCCACCAGCAGGGCGTTTTGCCGCGACTCTTCGACAAAGCCCGGTAGCGGCTTAGCGACGATGCCGAGGCGATTGAGCCAGTCGCAGGTGCTTTGCGCCAGCTCCGCGGCGGGCGCCCGGACATACACCGCCTGGGTCGTGGGCAGGATCTCGTCGCAGCCGGCCAAGGTTCCCGGGAGTGTCTTCAGTTTCAGCTGGAGCGAGAAACTGCTGCCCAGACCGGGTTCGCTGACCACGCGTATTTGGCCGTCCATCATTTCCGCCAACCAGCGGCAGATCGCCAGTCCGAGGCCGGCGCCGGCTTCGCTGGACGCGTCGCGCACCTGATAAAAAGTGTCGAACAACCGCTCCTGCTGCTCGGGCGAAATCCCGATGCCGGAGTCGGTGACCTGCCATTCCACGCTGGCCCGGCCATCCACGCAGTGCACCAGCCGGGCACGCAGCACGACGCGCCCGGCGTCGGTGAACTTGATCGCGTTGCTCACCAGGTTATTGAGGATCTGCCGGATCCTGGTCGGATCGCCCAGCAGCAGGTCGGGCAGCGCCGCATCGACGCAGGCGTACAGCAGGAGACCCTTTTGCTCGGCGAAGGCCGCGTAGGTGTGCAGGGTGTCTTCGATCATCTGCAGCGGGCAGAACTCGGTGGACTCGATATCCATCTGCCCTGATTCGATCTTGGAAATGTCCAGGACGTCGCTGATCAGCTGGAACAGGGTGGTCGAGGAGCGCTGGATGGTTTGCAGGTGCGTGCGTTGCTGGGTATCCAGGCGCGTCAGCCCGAGCAGCTCCAGGGTGCCGAGTACGCCGTACAGCGGGGTGCGTATTTCGTGGCTCATGGTGGCGAGGAACAACGTCTTGGCCTTGTTCGCCGCATCGGCGGCGAGCCTGGCCTGTTCCAGCACCGCGGCGTCCTCGACATGGCTGGTCACGTCGTTGAAGGCGCAGAGCAGGGCATCCTCGCCCTGGTAGCGAGTCGGCACGAAACCGACCTGCAGGTGAGTGCCGTCGATGTCCAGCTGGGTTTCGCCGCTGCCGTCGGGGGATTGCTGGCGGGTGAACAGCGGCCTCAGGCGCTTAATGCTGCCTTGCCACTGCTGGGCCTTCTGGTTTGCCAGGAGCACCTTGAAGTCTGCGCGGCGGACCACACAGAGTCCGATTGGCGCGCTATCAATCACCACGCGGCTGAACGCCTCGCTTTCGACCAGGCGCTGATGGGCATTGTAGGCGGGGGTGACGACTCGGGATCGGTACCAGCGGCTGAGCCGCCAGCCGCCGACGATCAGGCCGATGAGCAGCATCAGCAGGGCCAGCATGGGCCACAGGGTGTACTGGAAGTAACTCTTGAAACTGACGGTATAGAGGGCGCTCCAGGCTTCACCGGTCTTGTTCGATACCTTGAAGACCAGGCCGTCGCGGGTGAGGTTGAGTCCTTCGTGCAGGCCAGGGGCCGGTGCCAAGCCGACCAGGACCTTGCCGGTAGGGGCGATAAGGGTGAAATGGTCGTACATCGACCAGGCCATGACCCGGTCGATGTTATTGAGCTGGTCCATGTTCAGCAGCGAGGCGATCCCGACCCGGTCGCTGGCCCCCTGGATAGGCAGTAGTTCCGGGGGCAGGGGAACGGTGACGAAGGCCATCAGTTGGGTGGCGGCGCCACTTTGCCGGGGAGTATCGATGGGCTCCCAGCGGATCACCCCGTCGGCCTGTTCCGTACTATTGGCCATCAGCCGCTTCTGCAGTTGCCGAGTGAAGGGCTGGTTGGACGGCGCGACTTTCCACAGGCTGCGCGGCGACTGCCCGGCCGCGGGCACGACAATGCTGAAGTTGTCTTCGGCATTGAACAGGAAAACCTGGGGAGCCTGATAGTGGGAGATGGCCCAGAAGGCGCCGTAGAAGTCCACCAGGTGGCTGCCCAGGGAGAGTAGTTTGGGCAATTGGTCGGGGGCGATTTTCGACGCAGGGGCATTGAAACTGAAGGGGATGGAGAAGGGGAACTCCCGACCTTCATAAACATCCGGGCCAAATTCGGGCAGTTTTTTCTGCAGGTAGAAGCGATTGTTGTCGACTCTTACCTTATCCGTGGCACCTTTTCCGATCAGTTTCCCGAGAAAGATCTCGTGTTCCTGGATACCCCCCATCATCCGGGTGAAGTGAAAGTCGAAGGTGCCGTACTGTTCGTCGACCAGCTTGCGGGTCGACCAGTAGCTGATGCCGATCAGCAGCAACGTCAGTACCAGAAAGGCCAGCAACCCCCGGTTCAGGCGAATCGAGCTTCTCGTCAGGTTTTCGAGAAGCGTTTCCTTATGGTTCATCACTGATATCCAAAAACAGGGTAAAGGTCGAAGCCTTGAGGATTTTACCTTTAATCAAAGAGTTGTCAGTGATGAGCGGTATTCAGGTGCAAACGCTCCATGGGATCAGTAGCCGGCGGCCGGTCCGTCGTTGACCAGCAATTGCTGAAACTGCTCGGAAGGCACCGCGCGCGAGATCAGGAAACCCTGCACCTGGCTGCAATCGATCTTGCGCAACAGGGCCAACTCCTCGGCGCTCTCCACGCCCTCGGCCACCACAGTCAACCCGAGTTGGCGGCCCAGCGCGATGATACTGGTCAACGCTTTGGTCAGTTCTTCGCTGGCGTGGCAGCCCTGGACCAGGGCGCGGTCGATCTTGAGCTCGGTAAAGGGCGTCGAGACCAGGTTCATGTAGGAACTGTAGCCCTTGCCGAAATCGTCCTGGGACAGGCCGAACCCCTTGATGCGCAAGCGACAGGCGCCGGCGTAGAAGTTGCTGATGTCCTGGGGCACCGAGCATTCCATGAGTTCGAAACAGATCTGCGCCGGGACGCCCTGGTGTTGCAGGACAAAGTCGAGCAGGCGATCCGCCAGGTCGTGGCTATTGAGCAGGTGGGTCGGCAGGTTGATCGATACCGGAATGTCGTAGTCCTGCTGGCGCCAGCGCGCCTGGGCCTGGATCGCCTGGCGCAGTACCAGCCAGAGCAGTTCCTCCTCGAGGTCGAATGACTTGAGCGCGTGCAGGAAACTATTGGGCAGCAGCATGCCGCGGGTCGGATGCATCCAGCGCACCAGCGCTTCGGCCGCGACGATACGGCCGTTGAACAACGATTTTTTCGGCTGGAACCACGCCTCGAACTGTTCTTCCTGGAGGGCCTTGGTCAGCGTCGCGAGGTTGAGCATCGAAGCTGGCAGGGGCGCGGGAGAGTGGGGTTGCGCGTCGCCCAACTGCCGGGTCAGGGTTTGCAGGGCGGCCAGGTTCACCGGTTTGGAGATCAGCCCGACGACCTTCACCCCCAGGTTCTTGGCCACCAGACTGGCGCTCATCAGCATGCGTCGCGAAGCCGAGCTCATGATCGCCAGGGCCGGCCGCGAGTGCAGGGCGGCGAGCCGCTGGATGAACTGCACGCCATCCATGCCCGGCATCATCAGGTCGGTGAGCACCAGATCGAACTTGCGCCACTTCAAGCGCTCCAGTGCCTCCTCACCATCCCGTGCACCCTCCAGGTAATAGGGGCCCAGCTCACCGAACAGGTGCTGCAGGTACATGTGCTGGAAGGGATGGTCTTCAACGATCAATATGCTACAGGGCTTCATGCTTCGCTCTTTCATAGGGCGCTAGGTAATTGAACAGGGCGCGTAGTGCAAAAGGTTTGACCAGGCAATGGTTCATCCCGGCCGCCAGGCATTGTTCTTCTTCTCCACGCATTGCGTTGGCCGTGGCGCCGATGATCGGGGTCGAACAGCCACGGCGGCGTAGTTCCTTGGCCAGTTCATAGCCATTCATCACGGGCATGTTGACGTCGGTCAGCACCAGGTCGAAGCGCTCGGGGTTCCACATCGACAGGGCTTCCTCGCCGTTCGAGGCCAGTTCCACGCTGCAACCCAGTTCTTCCAGCTGGTCCCTGAGGATCAGTTGGTTGATGACGTTGTCTTCGGCCACCAGGACGTTCAACTGCAAGGGTTTCAACGCCCAGTGCTCGCTGTGGTTCTCGGTTTTGGCCACCCAGAGCCCCTGGGCCTGGCTGACCGCCTGATGAATGGAACGCAGGTGATTGAGGTTCACATGCCAGCCTCCGGCGAGAGGCTGTGGTTCGTTGTTGCCAGTGCCGGTTGCGAGGATCAGCGGGCCGGACCAATCGGGTTGCAGGCGCTGTTCGAGCTCGCCGGGGTGAATCTCGATCAGCAGGCTGTCGCTGGTCGGGCCGATTTTCGAGGGATGGCAGATCTGCACCCGCGCGCCCCACTGGCGCAGCCAGCCGCCGATGGATTCCGCCAGTTCGCGGACGGTGGACATCACATAGATGGTTTCCGGCAGCAGTTGGGTGCCCGGCAAGGACACCGGTGCGTCGATCGCGGCTTCCAGGGGCAGGGTGAGGGAGAAGCTGCTGCCCAGCCCCAGTTCGCTGACCATGCGCAGGCTGCCGTTCATCAATTGGGTAAGGCGTTGGCAGATCGGCAGGCCGAGGCCGGTGCCGGCCACCACGTTGGTATTGCCGCCGGTCTGGTAGAAGGGCTCGAAGATCATCGGCTGGTGATCCTGGGCGATGCCTTTGCCGGTGTCGGACACCTGCCACATGATGCTGGAGCGTTCGCCGTCGCGGCTCAGCAGGCTGACCCGCAGGACGATGCGCCCGAAGTCGGTGAACTTGACCGCGTTGTTCAACAGGTTGCCGAGGATCTGGCGGATCCGCGTGACGTCGCCGATCAGCCGCTCGGGGATTTGCGGGTCCACGCAGGAATAGAGCAGCAAGCCCTTGTTCGAGGCCGCCGCGGCATAGCCCTGGACCAGCTCGTGGACCAGGTCCAGCGGCGAGAACTCGTTCAGCTCCAGGGCCAGTTGCCCGGCTTCGATTTTCGAGACGTCCAGCACGTCGCAGATCAGTTGCAGCAGGGTCGAGGAGGAACACTCGATGGCGCGCAGGTAGTCGCGCTGCTGCAGGTCGAGCTGGGTGCGGGCGAGCAGTTCCAGGGTACCCAGCACGCCGTAGAGCGGTGTGCGTATCTCATGGCTCATGGTGGCCAGGAACAGGGTCTTCGCTTCGTTGGCGGCGTCGGCCATCTGCCGGGCTTCTTCCAGCGCGGCCTCGACCTGTTTGCGCGCGCTGATGTCGCTGAAGGCGCAGAACAGGACATCCTCGCCCTTGTATCGAGTGGGCGCGGAACTCAGGTAGAGATGACGGCCGTCGGCGGTCTCGAAGTAGTCGAAACGGTTCGGCTCGTGGCTCTTGAAGGCTTGCTGGATCCAGCCGGCGCAGAGGATGTCCCGTTCGATGCCGTCGCCCAGCCATTGCTGCGCCAGGGTATTTTCCAGGACCACCTGGCCGTCGGTGCGACGCAGCACGCACAGCGCCACGGGCGCGGTCTGGATCACGTCGCGACTGAACAGCTCGCTTTCCACCAGGGCCTGGATCCGGCTTAGCGCGGGGGTGATGAAGCGGTGCTCGATGCGCCGGGTCAGCAGGCAGATCAGGCTGATACTGAACAGGCAGAACACCAGCGCACCGGCCAACTGCGGCCACAGGGCCATCAGCAAGGCGTGCAGGCTGAAGGAGTAGACCAGATGCCAGTCGGAGGTCATCAGTTGCTTGCGGATCACCAGGTGATCGGGCCACCAGCCGCTGCCGACGAAGCCGAAGAAGTTGTTCCCCTGTAACTGCTGCAGGGCCTGGCCCAGGCGCCCGGCCGGAGTATTGGTGAACAGCAGGGCGCCTTCGGAGTTGAACATCATGAACTCGCCGGCGCTCTGGTCGCTCAAGGCCGTGAGCACTTCGCGGCCGTCCATTTCCAGGCCCAGCCAGCCGGAGTCCGCGCTGTTTCTATCGAGACGCATGAAGATGTACAGCTGTGATGTCTGGGTGGACGGGTCGGTAAGCCACAGCTCGTTGGCATCCGGGTACCCGCCGTGCTTGAGGGTCTCGAGCTTTTCGAGGATGGCGCGGGGGAAGCTCGGGATACTGGCGCTGCTGCTGTACAGGCGCGTGACCTTGGCCTGGGGACCGGGGGTCACATACAGCAGGCTGAGCTGCTTGGTCTTGAAGTATTCGCGCATGCGCTGGCTCAGCCAGATGCTCCACGGGTCTGCGCCGTCGCCCAGCTGCAGGTTGAGTTCTTCGCTGGAGGGACGGTAGATCAGGACCTGGGCCTGCTTGGACTTGCGCACGGCGGTGAGGCTGAGGCTTTCCAGCAACGCTTCGCGGCTGGTGAAAAAGGTCTGGGCTTCGGCGATGGCGCTGCTCATGTAGCCGCGGCGCCGCGAGATGTCGTTGCTGAGGGTGGAATTGAGGAAGTTGTAGACGGCGCCGAGGATGCCCACCAAAAGAATGAGCGCAAAAAGACGCAGCAACCTGCTGGCGGCTTCTGGGCTGGAAAAGAGGGGACTGATCTGATGAAGGTAGGTCTTTAATCTCATTGACCCACTCTAATGAAGCCTTCAAAAATCCGGGATAGGACGATCCTTAAAGTCGGTCATATTTCATCTTTTCCAGGCGGCGCCCTGTCGTCGGGGCCGGCCCGCAGGCCGCGTCCCAGACAGGGCGTCGTTCGCGAGGGACGACTTCAGACCATCGCCAGGCGCTGCTTGTGCAGCGGTGCAGGAAAGGCCAGGTCGATGGCGGCCAGATCGTCGCCGTCGAGGTGCAATTCGCCGGCTTCGGCGTTCAGCCGCACGTGCTCGGGATGCACCGCCTTGGGGATGGCGATCACCCCTTGTTGGCGCAAGACCCAGGCCAGGGAAACCTGGGCCGTGGTCGCGCCATGGCGCTCGGCGATCCGCGTCAGCGTGGGGTGGCGCAGCAGCTTGCCGGCCTGGGCGATCGGGCAGTAGGCCATGAGTGGCAGGCGCTGTTGTTGGGCGGCGGGCAGCAGGTCGAATTCGATGCCCCGTTGTTCGATGTTGTACAGCACCTGGTTGGTGGCGCAGGCCGGGCTTGCCAGCTCCCCAAGATCGTCGAGGTCGAAGTTGGACACGCCCCAGCGGCCGATCTTGCCGTCTTCGCGCAAGCGCTCGAAGGCTTCCACGGTTTCCTCGAGAGGGAACTGGCCGCGCCAGTGCAACAGATAAAGGTCGATGAAGTCGGTGTCCAGGCGCCGCAGGCTGCGTTCGCAGGCTTGCGGAATGCCTTTGCGGCTGGCGTTGTGCGGGTACACCTTGCTGACCAGGAACACCCGGTCGCGCTGGCCGGCGATGGCGGCGCCGACCACTTCTTCCGCGGCGCCTTCGGCATACATTTCGGCAGTGTCGATAAGGTTCATGCCCCGTTCGATACCTGCTTGCAGCGCGGCAATCTCGGCTTTGCGCTGGTGGCGTTCCTCGCCCATGCGCCAGGTGCCCTGGCCAATCACCGGGACGGGCACGCCCGCCAGATCGAGTGTTCGCATGACAATCTCCTGAAAGGGTTGCGAGGGCCAAGAAAAGCAAAGCCGTGGTTGGCGGTCAAGGCGGCGAAGGGCGAAGCAATACCTTTTATATTTCCATATGGAATAAATTAACCACTATTTATTCCTTTTAATGTCTTTCACCAGCGTGCACCTTAGAGCCCTGCACGGCGATGCGCCTGTGCCCACCCCAGACAGGAAGGCTCCATCATGACCATCAAGGCAATCAACGTTCGCAACCAGTTCAAGGGCATCATCAAGGAGATCCACGAAGGCCAGGTGGTTTCGGAAGTCGATGTGCAGACCGCTTCAGGCATCGTCACCTCGGTCATCACCACGCGTTCGGTGCGTGACCTGGAGCTCAAGGTCGGCAGCGAAGTCATCGCTTTCGTCAAATCCACCGAAGTGTCGATCGCCAAGCTCTGAGGCCGGCGCTGCTTTGTCTTGCGCGGCCACCCGCAATCCTCGCCGTCCAGGCTCGGAGGCGGGTGGCAAGGCGTCTTCGCTGAGAAAAAACGCCGCGCTTTAGAATGATTATTTCCTTGGGTTATTGAATGCGCCGATTCGCGCATATCCATCGCGACGGAAAACACGTTGCCGTGGGTCTTTCTTCCGTCATCGAATCCATCCGGCTGCTTGAGCGGAAAATCCCGTCTGAGCGGCTGCGCTGAAGCTGCCCCGGCAGCCGCCGTTGCTGCTCGATCGGCCTCTTGTGCGGCGCGCGCCACTCCCTAGAATCCGCCCCATCCGCGTCGTCCAACTATCGAATCGCTTAGGGAGTTTCACCATGATGAATGCCATGCAGATGCAAATGCCGATGAACGCCAACATGCCGATGATGCCGATGATGGGCATGCCGATGATGATGGCGACCATGAGCTGCGAAATGATGGACGACGGCATGCTGTGCAAGATGATGCCGGCCGCGGGCATGGACATGGCCATGTTCAAGAACAGCGCGCAAATGATGCAGATGATGATGGACTGCGGCATGCCGATGATGATGCATTGCGCCAACATGAGCATGATGTGCATGTCCCGGGCGAGCATGGCCATGCCGATGATGGGCGCCATGATGCCGATGCCGATGATGATGGGCATGCCGATGCCGTCGATGAAGTGCGTGATGGAATGCACCCTCGAGGCCGATTGCATGATGTGCAAGATCATGCCGATGGCCGGCATGAACATGGACATGATGAAAAACTGCTGCGCGCTGATGATGAAAATGATGAACGACTGCGCCATGCCGATGATGATGAGCTGCAACGGCATGCCGATGATGTGCTGCACCTGCTGATCGTTCGCAGCGGCACTCAAGAAGCCCGGCCGGGATGATCCCGCCGGGCTTTTTCATTTCAGGCGTCGACCCGGGCGGCGGATTCGGCCTGGGCGACGACGGCCCTTGCGCGCTCCCGGTAGACGCGGGGCGAGCACTTGATGATGCGCTTGAAGGCATTGCTGAACGCGCTGTCGGACTCGTAGCCCAGGGCCTGGGCGATCGAAGAAACCGTCAGGCGGGTGTTGCGCAGGGAGCGGGTCGCCAGCTGCATGCGCCAACGCAGCACGTACTCCAGGGGCGAAAAACCGGCGGCCTGTTTGAAGCGCAATGCCAGGGTCGAGCGCGAGACTCCGGCCACGTCGGCCAGGGCCTCGACCGTCCAGCGTCGGGCGGGGTGGGCGTGAATGGCCTGGATCGCGGCGCCGATGCGCGGTTCGGACAAGGCCGAGAGCCAGCCTGGCGTCGTCGCTGCTTCCTGCTCCAGGTACATTCGCAGTACTTGCACCAGCATGATGTGGCCCAGGTGCTGGACCATCAGGGCGCCGCCGGGGGACGGGGTGCAGAGTTCGTGGGCCAGGCGCTGCAAGGCCCAGCGCAGTACGGACGCCTGATCCGAATCGCTCTTGATGACCGCCACCGGCGGCAGGCTGTCGAACAGCAGCTCGGCTTCGTCGCCAAAGGCGAAGCGCCCGCCGACCAGGAAGCAGTCGTCAGCGCTGCCGCAGTGGGCCACGCCGTTGACCGCGTGCCGATAGATCTCTTCGGACTCGAGCGCGGGCAGCGAAAGATCGCTGCCGATCAAGAGCGGACGCCCGCGGGACAACAGGAAGCAGTCGCCGGCCTGCAGCCTGATCGGCCGATCTTCTCCTTCCACGGCCAGCCAGCAAGCGC
The DNA here is from genome assembly GCF_001921865.1 of Pseudomonas chlororaphis. Lineage (GTDB taxonomy): Bacteria > Pseudomonadota > Gammaproteobacteria > Pseudomonadales > Pseudomonadaceae > Aquipseudomonas > Aquipseudomonas chlororaphis_D. The sequence goes on along the minus strand of NZ_MSCT01000012.1, from coordinate 29,244 downwards.
CCCGGACCAATACGTTGAACTTCTCGCCTTGCGGCGCAGGAAAGCGTACGGCCCAGTCGCCGCCGGCTTTCAAACCGCCGAAAAAGGAGTGCTGGCTGCTGAGTTGGGTGAGGACTTCTGATAGGGGGTCCATGGCTGAAACCGGACGATCTCGATAGAAAATAGGATGCCGTTGCATTCACGGTCCGGCATTGGGCTCGCAGAATGAAAGCGCTTCACGTTGGCAGCCTGCTTTCCATTCGTAAAGGAGATTCCGATGACGGCTAGACAGACTCCCGTTCACTCCGGCTTCGGCGCCGCCTCGACGGCATCCGAGGTCCTCGACGGTATCGATCTTTCCGGAGCCACGGCCCTGGTAACGGGCGGGCATTCCGGCCTGGGCCTGGAAACCACCCGGGCGCTGGCCGGCGCCGGGGCACGGGTGATCGTGGCGGCCCGCGACCGCCGTGCCGCCCTGGCCCAGGTCGCAGGTTTGGCCAATGTCGAGGTCCTCGGGCTGGACCTGGCCGACCTGGCGAGCGTCGAGGACTTCTCGCAAACGCTCCTGGCGAGGGGCACCCACCTGGACATCTTGATCGGCAACGCCGGCGTCATGGCCTGCCCCGAAACCCGCGTGGGCCCTGGTTGGGAGGCACAGTTCGCAACCAATCACCTGGGCCACCATGCGCTGGTCAACCGGCTCTGGCCGGCGTTGCAAGGCGGTGCCCGGGTGGTGATGGTGTCTTCTGCGGGGCATCACACCTGCGCCATTCGCTGGGACGACCCGCAGTTCGATCGGGGCTACGACAAGTGGCTCGCCTACGGCCAGTCGAAAACCGCCAACGCGCTGTTCGCCGTGCACCTGGACCGGCTGGGGCGCGGGCAAGGCGTGCGGGCGTTCTCCCTGCACCCGGGGATGATCGCCACGCCGCTGCAACGTCACTTGCCCAGGGAGGAGATGTTCGCCTTGGGCTGGATAGACGCCGAGGGCAAACCGGCGAACCCAGCCTTCAAGAACACCCGCCAAGGCGCCGCCACGCAGGTGTGGGCCGCGACATCGCCGACGCTGGATGGCTTGGGGGGCTTGTATTGCGAAGACTGCGAAGTGGCCAGGGTCGACGAGGGCCAACCGTTGTCATTCGTGGGGGTAAAACCTCATGCCATCGATCCGCAGCAGGCCGAACGTCTCTGGAGCCTGTCGGCGCGGCTTACCCAAGTGGACGCCTTTTCATGAGCGCGCCACGCCGGCCGTGCCGTTGCTCAGTGTCGGTATTCAGTCCAGGCGTTCCGGGTAGGTCACCACCAGGTAGGCCACGGCCTCGCTGTCGGCCGGGTTGCGGTAGCGGTGCGGCTGGTCGGCGTAGAACAGGATCGAGTCGCCGGTGGAGAGCAGGTAGCGTTCTTCGTTGACGCTGATTTCCAGCACGCCCTGGGCCACCACCAGGTTTTCCTGCACCCCCGGCCCGTGTCCTTCGGACTGGTCTTCGCCGAGCGCGCTCAGGCGCAGTTCGTAGAATTCCGACTGGCGCGCCACGTCGAAGGGGAAGAGGGCGCGGCTGACAAAGGCGCCGCTGGCGCTGACCAGGCGTTTGCTCTGGCTCGACGGCAGGAGCGCAACGCCTTCGAAGGCGCGGTGTTCGAGAAAGGCCGCGACCGACACCTTCAGGCCCTTGGCGATCTTGCACAGCACCTTGATCGACGGCACGCTGCGCCCGGATTCGATCTGCGCCAGCATCGCCCGGCTGACCCCGCACTGGCGGGCCAGGCCATCCAGGGAAAGATGACGTTTGCTGCGCAGGCGTTGCAGGTTCTGCGCGACCCGCTGGCTGATCGGGTCTTCTTCCTGGCTTTCCAGAGGGGTCAAATCCAGGCCGGGTTCGTCGGCGCTCGCCAGAAAGCGCGAGGGTTCCTGGACGCTCACGCGTGGCGCGTCCCGGTCGGCTGGGCCGCCTGAACCCACTGGAACGCCTGGTAACCGGCATTGCGCGCGTACATTTCCCACATGGCCCGGGCCAGTTGCTGAGCCTGTTTGCGTTTGCGGAACTGGGCGAAGTCGATCACGTTGTCGGTCGGTTTCATAAGGCACTTCACTGTCGTGGCCAAGGGCGGGATGGGTTGAGAGTACGTGGTTATTTTTATAACCATAAATACTGATTATTTATTTATTAATTCCTTTAGGTTCTTTTGTTCGCAGCCGTTCAAATCACGTGGGCGCGCTGCAATTCGGTCAGTGACTGCGCCTTGAGCTGGGCCAGCAACGGGTCGCGACGGTCCCGCGGATGGTCCAGGCGCACCGCCAGTTCCTGGCGAATGCTGCTGGGGCGGTTGCCCATCACCAGCACCCGGTCGCTCAGGTACAGCGCCTCGTCGACGTCGTGGGTCACCAGCAGCAGGGCGATGGCGTGCCGCTCGGCCAATTGCAGCAGCAGGTCCTGCAGTTTCATTCGGGTAAAGGCGTCCACCGCGCTGAAGGGTTCGTCGAGCAGCAACACGTGTGGGCGCGAGTACAGGCCGCGGGCAATCGCCACCCGCTGCGCCATGCCGCCGGACAGCGCCTTGGGCAGGGCCTGGGCGAAGCCGGCCAGGCCGACTTCCTCGATCAGTTGCCCGACCCAGGCCCGGTCGTAATGGCCGTCGTCGCTGAAGCCGATGTTCTGTTCCACCGTCAGCCAGGGCATCAGCCGCGGCTCCTGGAAGACAAAAGCCAGTTGCTCGGTGTGGCTGAGCAGTTGCCCGGCGAAGTCTTTCTCCAGGCCGGCGACGATGCGCAGCAAGGTGCTTTTGCCGCAGCCACTGGGGCCCAGCAGGCTGACGGTTTCCCGCGGGTGCAATTGCAGGTGGATGGCGTCGAGGACGGTGGTGGCGGCGAACGCCTTGCGCTCGACGCGGATATCCAGCAGGGCCTGGCTCATGGGTCAATCCTCGGTGTGTTGGCGGTTGCCGCCGTGGCCGTCGAAGGTGTCGCGCCAGGCCAGCAGGCGCCGTTCCAGGCCGGCGAGCACGCCGTCGCTGAACTTGCCCAGCACGGCGAGGACGATGATCGCCGCCAGCACGATGTCCGGCCGCGAGGTTTCGCGGCCGTCGCTGAGCAGGTAGCCCAGGCCCTTGGTGGCGGCGATCAGTTCGGCGGCCACCAGGAACATCCAGGCCAGGCTCATGCCGCTGCGCAGCCCGGTGAACAAACCGGGCAGGGCGGCCGGCAGGAGAATCCGCCGCACCAGCCGGCGCCGGCCGAAACCGTACATCTGGCCGACCTCCACCAGCTTGCGGTCGATATTGCGGATCGCCGCCACGCCGTTGAGGTACACCGGGAAGAAGGCGCCGATGGCGATCAGCACCACCTTCGAGGTTTCGTCGATGCCCAGCCACAGCAGAAACAGCGGCACCCAGGCCAGGCTGGGGATCGAGCGCAGGCCGGCGAAGGTCGGCTCCAGGTAGGCCTCGGCTTCCCGGCTCAGGCCGACCCAGGCGGCGAAAACCAGGGCCAGGCCGGCGCCGATGGCAAAGCCCAGCAGCACCCGCAGCAGGCTGGCGCCGATGTGTTTCCACAGCGCGCCCTCGGCCAGCTCGCCGAGGGTCAGGGCGATCTCGCTGGGGGCCGGCATCTGGTAGGACGGCAGCCAGCCCAGGCGCACGACGATCTCCAGCACCGCGAGGATCAGCACTGGCAGGGCCAGGCCCTTCAAACGCAGGCGCCAGCGGGCGGGGTCCACACGCGGGAGCCTGGGCGCGGACAGGCTCAGGCGCGGTGAAAGGTTTTCGCTGTTGCGGTTCATGGCGATTCTCCGGCGCTGCCGAATCCGCGTCGGGCGCGGATTCGGTTGGCCACTGGGGATTGGCTTATTGACGGGCCACGGCTTGCTGGAGGCCGGTGTCGAGCAACTGGTCGATCACCTGGTCCACGTTCACCCCGCGGCGCACCAGCTCCTCGGAGACCAGGATCGGCGCGGCGGCCTTGGAGGCCAGCACATCCTCGGCGCTCAACCGCGGGCGGCCAAGGTCGGTGCGCGACAGTTGCAGCCGGGCCACTTCCAGCGGCAGGCCGGATTCATCGGCCAGCAGTTTGGCCAGCTCGTCTGGGTGCTCGACCGACCACTGGCGGGCCTGCTCATAGGCCGCGAGTACGGTGGCGATGGTCTGCGGATGCTCTTTGGCGTACTGCTCGGTGACGCTGAGCACGCCGTAACTGTTGAACGCCGTGTTGCGGTACAGCAGGCGCGAGCCGGCCTGCACTTCGCTGGCGGCCATGTGCGGGTCGAGACCGGCCCAGGCATCGACGTCGCCTTCTTCCAGGGCGGTGCGGCCGTCCGGGTGTTGCAGGTGCAGCAGTTCCACATCGTCTTTTTTCAGCCCGGCCTGTTGCAGGCTGCGCAGGGTGAACAGGTAGGGATCGGTGCCCTTGGTGGCGGCGATCTTCTTGCCCTTGAGGTCGGCGACCGTCTGGTACGGCGAGTCCTTGCGCACCACCAGGGCGGTCCATTCGGCGCGGCTGTAGACGTACACCGACTTGATCGGGCTGCCGTTGGCCCGGCTCAGCACCGCCGCCAGGCTGGCGGAGGAGGCAAAATCGACGCCGCCGCTGTTGAGGTATTCCAGGGAGCGGTTGCTGCCCTGGCTCAGGACCCAGCCGATCTTGGCCTGGGGCAGGGCCTTTTCGAGAAACCCGAAGTGCTTGAGCACCAGGCTGACCGGCGAGTAGTAGGCGTAATCCAGGCGCACTTCGGCCGGCGGGCTTTCGGCGGCTTGGGCCAGGGGTTGCAGGCCCGGACTCAGGAACAGGGCCAGCGCGCAGGCGCTGAGCAGGTATCTGGCGCGGGCCAGGGGGGAACGCAAGGCGGATTTCATGGACGGCTCCGGGCAAGACGGCGAGAGGGCAAGGGGGTATTTGCGAGGGTTTTTTGCGCCCCTTATTGCAAAAGCTGCGGACGACAGGAACGAATCCTGCTGGAAAGGAATATTGCAGGCTCTGTGCCATAGCTGGGCAAGGGCGGTTTCAAGGGGTCGCCGGCGCCAACCCGCCTCGGGTGCTGTTGCTGGAGCAACAGGCTGTTGCCCCACTGTTTCTCCGCCAACAGCCACCGACCGGGAATGCCAAGGCGGCTATGAGCTTATGCGTTAAGAGCATTTCAAAACCGAATTCTAAGAGCGTTATGTTCTAGAAAATCCATTTATCCATCGATCCAGGAATTTCCCATGACGCTCTCCCTCCGCCTGCGCCGCCTGCTCCTCGGCACCCTGTTCGCGGCGCCCCTGGCCCAGGCCGCCGAACCGCTGGTACTGCACATCGGCGACCAGAACTACTACAACGTGCGGGCCTCGGTGGAGGCCTCTGGGGTGCTCGAAGGCGCGCCCTATACGGTCGACTGGAAGCACTTCCAGGCCGCCGCGCCCCTGGCCGAGGCGTTGAACACCGGAGCCCTGGACCTGGGCTTCCTCGGCGATTCGGGCTTTCTGTTCCTCGCCGCGAAGCAGGCGCCGGTGAAGCTGATCGGCGTCTCGCGGCAGAACCCGGACACCATTGCCCTGCTGGTGCCCAAGGACTCGCCGGCGAAGACCATCGCCGACCTCAAGGGCAAGAAGGTCGCCTACTGGCCCGGCGCTTGGAGCCAGCAACTGACCTTGCGTGCCCTGGAGCAGGCCGGCCTGCCGGAGGACCATGTCGAGTTCGTCAAGCTGATGCCGATCGACGCCGCCGCGGCCTTGCCCCAGGGCAGCATCGACGCCTTCCCGGTGTGGGAACCCTATATCTCGCAACAGATCCTGTTCTCCGGCGCGCGGCCGATCCTCACCGCGAAGCACCTGATGCCCGGGCTCAGCGCCATCGCCGCCTCGACCCCGGCCATCGACAGCAAGCGCGCCGCCATCGCCGATTTCCTCGGCCGCCTGAAACAGGCGCGTGCCTGGGTCGACACGCATACCGACCCGTACGCCGACCTGTGGGCGAAAAAGGCCAACCTCGACCAGGACGTCTCGCGCCATTGGCTGCGCCAGGCGCACATGAGCGTCGGCCCGGTGGATGCGCAGGCCGCCGCCGACCTGCAAAGCACCGCGGACTTCCTGTTCAAGGTCAAGGCGCTGCCGGCGCCCCTGGCCACCGCGGGGATCATCGATCCGTCGTTTACCCAAGCGCTGAGCCAGTGAAGCCTTGCCGGGGCCCGGCAATCGGCTCCGACACCTTCAGCGCCCTTCGTGCTGGCGTCGATACGCTCCCGGCTGCACGCCCACGGCCTTGGCGAAGGCCCGGGTAAAGGCCGCGACCGACTGATAACCCACCGCCGCGCCGACCTGTTCCACGGTGTGGTTGGCCTTGAGCAACTGGCAGGCATGGCGCATGCGCAGCGCCAGCAGGACCTGGCCCGGCGATTGTCCGGCCAGCTCGTTGAAGCGCTTGAAGAAGGCCGAGCGCGACAGCCCGGTGCAGGCCGCCATGTCTTCCAGGGACCAGGGCTGCTCGGGGCGCTCGATCAACTGCTCCAGCAGCGTCGCGAAGGCCGGGTGCCGGGCCAGCGCCACCAGGCCGCCCAGGCCCTGGTTGTCGGCCACCTGCTGGCGCAACACATAGAGAAACAGCAGGTGGCTCAGGCGTTCGAGCAAGGCCGAGGAGGGCGCGGGCGTGCGCTGGCATTCCTCGAGGATCAGCTCGAACAGGGCCCGGGCCGCGCTCAGGGACGGGTCGCCGGCGCGCAGGACGATCCAGTCCGGCAGGCCGTCGATGATCAGCGACGACAGCCCCGACTTGAAATGAAAGAAGCCGCAGACCAGCCCCACGCCGTCTTCGGCGCCCACCTCCAGGGCTTGCATGGCCCTGCGTGGCAGCTCGCGGGCGGCGTCATGGGCTTCGGCGCTGGACAGGCGGTAATCCAGGTCGCGCATCAGGAACACCGCATCCCCGGCGTTCAGGCGCAGGGCCGGGGACTGCCCCTCGATATGCAGCCAGCAATGCCCCTGCACCACGAGGTGGAAACTGGCCCGGGACAGGCCGTGGGTGCTGGCGTGCCAACCGCCGCAGTAGCGGCCGACATGGAACAGGCTGGCGTCGAGTTCCAGGCTCTCTAATAACCAATCAACCAGTGGGCTGGACGAAATCATCTAATGGAAACACTCAGGAGCAAGTAATCGCTACTTTAGAATATGGATCGGAATTCTTATAACCAACAGACTGGCCGGACACCTTTACAGCAGGAGTCCACTGCATGTCGCGCATCACGCTACACACGCTGCAAAGCGCCCCCGAAGCGGCCCGGCCGTTCTTGCAGAACGCCCAGAACAACTCGGGCTTTATCCCCAATCTGCTGGGCGTGCTGGCCAATGCCCCGGCGGCGCTGGAGACCTACGTTACGGTATCGGCGCTCAATGGCAAGGCCGAGCTGAGCCTGGCCGAACGCGAGGTGGTGCAACTGGTGGCCGCCACCACCCACGGCTGCGATTTCTGTGTGGCCGGGCACACCGCGGTGGCGCAGAACAAGGCACGGCTGCCGGACGCGGTGGTCAGCGCGCTGCGCGAACAGGCTCCGTTGCCAGAGGCCAGGCTGCAAGCGCTGGCGGCCTTCGCCAGCGCGGTGATCGCCACCCGCGGCAATGTCGACGAGCCGACCTACGAGGCGTTCAGGGCCGCCGGCTACACCGAGGGCAACGCCCTGGAAGTGATACTCGGGGTGAGCCTGGCGACCCTGTGCAATTTCGCCAACGTGTTCGCCCGCACGCCGCTCAACCCGGAGCTGGCCCAGTACCGCTGGCAAGCGCCGCAACCCTGAGGCGCCGTTGGATTCAAAGGCGTGGCCCGTTGGCCGTTGCCGTGTGAAAAAGGAGAAGACCCCATGCTAGATCCGGCATTGAGCCAATGGCTGGACACCCAGGCCCAAGCCCTGGACCTGGGCCAGTGCGACCCGCAGCAGGTGCTGGCGCGACTGGCCGGGGCGCAGGTGCTGCGCATCGGTATCCCGGTCGAGCAGGGCGGCAGCGCCGGCGACCTGGGTGCCGCCGTGGAGGCGGTGGCCGCGGTGGCCAGCCGCTCGCTGGCGGCGGCCTTCGTGTTCTGGGGCCAGCGGGCCTTTATCGAATACCTGCTGCAAAGCCCCAACGCCGTGTTGCGCGAGCGTCTGTTGCCGAGCTTGCTCAGCGGCGAACTGGCCGGCGCCACCGGGCTGTCCAACGCCATGAAGTTCCTCTCGGGCATCGAGGCCCTGCAAGTTCGTGCCCAGCCACGGGCCGGCGGCTGGCGCCTGAACGGGCGCCTGCACTGGGTCACCAACCTGCGCAAGAGCGGTTTCGTGGTGGCGGCGGCCATCGAGCAGGAGCAGGGCGGCGCGCCCTTCGTCCTGGCGATCCCCGCGGCCCTTTCCGGCCTGCGGCGCTCCGAGGACTTGCAACTGATGGGCTTGCAGTCGAGCAACACCGCGGCGCTGGAGTTGCAGCAGGTCGAGGTCGACCGCGACTGGTTGTTGCACGAAGACGCCAAGGTCTTCCTGCCGGCGGTGCGTCCGGCGTTCCTCGGTTTGCAATGCGGCATGGCCATCGGCCTGGCGCGGCGCGCGCTGGACGAGGTGCAAGCGCATTTGCAGGACGGTCGTTCGATTCTTCGCGAACCTTTCGAGGCGCAGCGCCAGCAACTGGAACAGAGCGTCGACGAACTCAAGCGCGGCCTGCTCGACGGGCGTTTCCTCGAGCAGCCGGCGGCCTTGTTCCGGTTGCGCATCGCCTTGGCCGAAGCGGCGGCCAACGCCGTGCAGCTGGAGTTGCAGGCCAGCGGCGGCAAGGCCTACCTGAGCGAGCACGGCAGCGGGTTTGCCCGGCGCTGGCGTGAGTCGGCGTTCGTGCCGATCGTCACGCCGAGCCTGGTGCAATTGCGCGCCGAGTTGCAGCGCCAGGCGCGGGACGCGGCGGCATGAGCGCGGCCTTGCTCGAAGCCCGGCAAGTCAGTCTCGGCTACCCCGGCGAGGCAGGTTCCTCCGGTAAAGCAGGCTGGCAAACGGTGCTGCAAGGTTTCGACCTGCGCTTGCAGCCGGGGGAAGTGGTGTCGATCCTCGGCCCCAGCGGCGTCGGCAAGTCCAGCCTGTTGCGGGTGTTGGCCGGCCTGCAAGCACCCCAGGGCGGCAGCGTGAGCCTGTTGGGCGAGGCGCTGGACGGGCCGCACCCGCGGGTGGCCGTGGCCTTCCAGGACCCCAGCCTGCTGCCGTGGCTGAACCTTGCGCAGAACGTCGCCTTCGGCCTGGATTTCGCCCGCCAGCCGCTATTGGACGCGCAGCAGCGCCAGGCGCGGGTCGACCGGGCGATCGCCGAGGTCGGCCTGCAGCATGCCCGCGGCCATTACCCGGCGCAGCTGTCCGGCGGCATGGCCCAGCGCACCGCCCTGGCGCGCTGCCTGGCCCGTCAGCCGCAGGTGTTGCTGCTCGACGAACCCTTCGGCGCGCTGGACGAAGTGACCCGCGCCGACATGCAGCAACTGCTGCTCAAGGTGATTGCCGAGCACCGCACCGCGGCGCTGCTGATCACCCATGACATCGACGAAGCCCTGCTGCTTTCCGAGCGGGTCCTGCTACTGGGTGACAGCCCGGCGCGGATCCTCGGCGAGTGGCGCATCGACCTGCCTCGGCCGCGTGCCGCGCTGGTGGACGAACTGGGCGCCCTGCGTATCGACATCCTCAAAACCCTTCGGCGGGCGAGCCGCAACCCCCAATCCCCAGCCTTACCGCAGCCTGTGTAGGAGCGAGGCTTGCCCGCGAAGGAGCTCAAGGCTGGTCGAGTGTCAGCTACCTTGCGCCGTCCGAGTTTTTATCGCGAGCAAGCTTCGCTCCTACAGGAGGATGCGTTGAAGGCTGGGCCAATCCCTTGCCCGAATTGTTGGAGCTAAACCATGTGCCTGGACGATTTCACCCACACCCGTCGCGACTTCCTCAAACTCAGCGCCTTGCTCACCGCCGGCGGCGCCTTGCCGCTGCTCAACAGTTTGCACGCCCGCGCCGCCGCGGAGCCGGATGCGCCGGTACGCATCGGCTACCTGCCGATCACCGACGCCACGCCGTTGCTGGTGGCCCATAACAACGGTCTGTTCGAGGCCGAGGGCATCCGCTCCGAGCGTCCGGTGCTGCTGCGCAGTTGGGCGCAGGTGATCGAAGCCTTCATCTCCGGCCAGGTCAATGTGATCCACCTGCTGTCGCCGATGACTGTCTGGGCCCGTTACGGTAGCCGGGTGCCGGCCAAGGTGGTGGCCTGGAACCATGTCGGCGGCTCGGGCCTGACCGTGGCGCCGGGCATCACCGAGGTGCGGCAACTGGGCGGGCAGGCGCTGGCGATTCCGTTCTGGTACTCGATCCACAATGTGGTGCTGCAGCAGTTGCTGCGCGACCACGGCCTGACCCCGGTAAGCCGACCGGCCAGCGCCGCCCTGGCGGTCAACGAGGTCAACCTGCTGGTGCTGCCGCCCTCGGATATGCCGCCGGCCCTGGCCGGCAAACGCATCGCCGGCTACATCGTCGCCGAACCCTTCAACGCCCTGGCCGAGGAACTCAAGGTCGGCCGGGTGCAGCGCTTCACCGGGGATATCTGGCGCAACCACGCCTGCTGCGTGGTGTTCATGCACGAGCAGGATTTGAACAACCGCCCCGAGTGGTCGCAGAAGGTGGTCAACGCCATCGTCAAGGCGCAGCTGTGGACCCGCGACCACCGCGCCGAGGCCGCGCAACTGCTATCCCGCGACGGCGCCAACCGCTACACCCCGCACACCCCGCAGGTGTTGCGCCGAGTGCTGGCGCCCGATGCCAGCGCGCGCCAGCAGTACCTGGCCGACGGTGCAATCCGCCATGCGGACTGGGACGAGCAGCGCATCGATTTCCAGCCGTACCCGTTCCCCAGCTACACCGAGGAACTGGTCAAGCGTCTCAAGGACACCCTGATCGAGGGCGACCAGGGCTTCCTGGCCAACCTCGACCCGCAGCACACCGCCCGCGATCTGGTGGACGATCGCTTCGTGCGCAACGCCATCGCCGCCGTCGGCGGGCTCCAGGCGTTCGGCCTGGCCGAGGGTTTCGAGCGCAGCGAGGAGTTCAGTCTTTGATGGGCCAGCCAGTTTCTGTATTCCGGCAGTGGGCCCTGGGCATGGCGGGGTTGTTGGGCCTGTTGCTGCTGTGGTGGCTGGGCGTGCGCCTGTTCGGCAGCGCCGACGGCCTGGCCGCGCGCTTTTCGCCGGCGGCGACCCTGGCCAGCCTGCTCGAACTGCTGGCCCGCGCCGAGCTGTACGAGCATGTACTGGTGAGCCTGCGGCGCATCCTCGTCGGCCTGGCCCTGGCCTTGCTGGTCGGCGTGCCCCTGGGCCTGCTGATCGGCAGCTACCGTCATCTGGAGGCGGCCACCACCCCGGCGTTCCAGTTCCTGCGGATGATCTCGCCGTTGTCGTGGATGCCGGTGGTGGTGATGCTGATGGGGGTAGGGGACCGGCCGATCTACTTCCTGCTGGCCTTCGCCGCGGTCTGGCCGATCCTGCTCAATACCGCGGCCGGGGTGCGCCAGCTCGACCCGCGCTGGCTGCAACTGAGCCGCAGCCTCAGCGCCACCCGCTGGGAAACCCTGCGCAAGGTGATCCTGCCCGGCGTGCTCGGCCATGTGTTGACCGGGGTGCGGCTGGCCATCGGTATCCTGTGGATCGTCCTGGTGCCCTGCGAAATGCTCGGCGTCAGCGCCGGCCTGGGCTATTTCATCCTCGATACCCGCGACCGCCTGGCCTACTCGGAACTGATGGCCATGGTGCTGCTGATCGGCGCCCTGGGCTTTGCCCTGGACAGCCTGGCCCGCGGCCTGCACCGGCGCTGGACGCACTTGCCGTAGGGGCGCTGCGGGCGCATTGTCAACGAGCGATCCATAGTCGTGCTGGGGTTCGATCCGGCGTCGACGCACCGGCGCGCACAGCCGCGCGCGCCGGTGGCCGGCGCGGGCACCCGGCCAAGCTGGAGGTGCGCGATGAGCGAATATCCGTCCTTGCAGATGACCTTGCGCGACCGCCAGGCGGCCGGGCAGGGGCTGGTCGAGGCGTTGCATAAATACCGCGGCCGGCCCGACGTGATAGTGCTGGCCTTGCCCCGCGGCGGGGTGCCGGTGGCCTGGGAAATCGCCCGCGCCCTGGACGTGCGGCTGGAGCTGATGCTGGTGCGCAAGCTCGGTGTGCCCGGCCATGAAGAACTGGCGATGGGCGCGATCGCCAGCGGCGGCATCCGCCTCCTCAACCAGGACGTCCTGCACCACCACCCGGTCAGCGATGCCCAGTTGCAGGCCGTGACCGCGCGGGAAACCCAGGAACTGCGGCGGCGCGAACAGGCCTACCGCGGCGCCCGGGCCGCTCCCGAACTGCGCGGCCAGGTGCTGATCCTGGTGGACGACGGCTTGGCCACCGGTGCCTCGATGCATGCCGCCGTGCAGGCGGCGCGTTTGCAGCACCCGGCGCGTATCGTCGTCGCCGTGCCCCTGGCGCCGCAGGAAACCGTAGACGCCCTGGGGTTCGAGGTCGACGAACTGATCTGCCCGATCACGCCGCTGTGGTTCGTGTCGATCGGCACCGGCTATGTGGATTTCACCCAGACCTCGGACCGGGAGGTGATCGAGCTGTTGCAGCGTGCTTGGCAACGGCCGTGCGAAGGCCGCGGCGGGTAAAGGCTCGGGGCCTTTGGGAACCAAAGTCGGCGGAGCCCCTCCAAGCTGTACCCGGCGCTATGCGCAGGCCGGGCGAGGGACCCACGGGCGAGGGATTTTTGCCATCGACGCGACGACCGCAACGGTCCGACCCGGGGCAAAACATGAAACACGGCTTCAAGGTTCTCTGCCTATTGCTGCTCGCCGCCAGCCTCGTCGGTTGCATCGGCGCTCCCATCGAACTGACCGCGCAGACCGCGCAACGCCTGCATGCCCAGGCGCCCATCCGCTTTTTGCTGACCTTCGACGACGGCCCCAGCGCGTCGAGCTTCTATAACCCGACCGAGCAGGTACTCGATGAACTGGCTGGCAACCCGCTGCAACCGGGGATCAAGGCGGTGTTTTTCGTCCAGACCCGCGCCCCGCGGGCCGGCGGCAGCGAGATCGGCCGTCGGCTGATGGCCCGCGAGCATGCCGAGGGGCATGTGCTGGGCTTTCATACCGCCACGCCCTGGCACAGCAACCATCGCGCGCTCGATCCGCAAGAGCTGGAGGCGTCGCTGAGTAACGGCAGCGCCGATATAGCGCTGATCGGCGGTGTGCCGCCGACCCTGGTGCGCCCACCGTTCTGGAACTACGACAAACGCACCTTCGCCGCCTACCAGCGCCACGGCCTGCATGTGCTGCTGACCGACCTCAGCGCCAACGACGGCAAGGTCTGGGGTTTCACCGCCAGCCCGCGGCGCCGGGCCAATATGCTGCGCCAGCTGTCGGAAGTGCGCGAGCGCATCGCCCAGGGCCAGTTGCCGACGGTGGACGGCGTGATTCCAGTGGTGGTGACCTTCCACGATCTCAATCGCTACACCGCCCGCCACACCCGGGAGTACTTGCAGATCCTGCTGGACAGCGCCCGGGCCACGGGGCTCGCCACCGCGTCCCGGCCGTTCTACGACAGTACGCCGGGGCTGCAACGGGCGGTCATGGCCCGCACCGTCGTCAGCAGCGATCAACCGGTGCATCTGCCGGGGCTGTGGAACTGGCTGTGGGCGGGCAATGCCCATTGAACGGGCGCATTACCGCCGGTCCGTCAGCGCCGGGCAGGGGCGAATAACTCACTGATTCCACAGTCATATGACTGCTTGCCCCGGCAGCCGATTCCCCGCGCCAGGGCCGCTGCGCGTTCTGCCATTCACCGCTATGACCCCCAGGCTCCAGGACATTCCCATGAAGCGACTCGCGACCCTCACCCTGACCCTTTGCGCCACGTTGCTGCTGGGCGGCTGCTACCCCTATTGGGACGACGGCGGACGCTACGATCACGACCATGACCGTTGGCGCGATCACAACCGCTACGACCGCGGCAACGATCAGGGCGAGGATCGCTACTACCGCGACCGGCACGACAACGACCGGCGCTATCGCCGCGACCGCGATGACGACGACCGAGACGATTGAACCCGCCTGCTTTTTAGATCTGAAAACGGCGCCCCTGGGCGCCGTTTTCGTTGCTGGGCGGGGCGCGCGGACGACCCGCGCAGGCTGGTGCGAGCAGAAGGCAAGACTCTCGAAATGAAATGTTATCTGATAACATTTTGCGCGTTCCGACATCCCCGCCCAGTAACAGGAGAAAGAGCTTGAACCCCATGGGAATGAGCCGCGCGCGCGACTGCGCAAACCGCCCGCAACAACCCGACACCCCGCGACGCAAGGAACAGCCATGAGCCTGCCCAGCGGATTGACCGGGCAGGCCGGCGTCGCGACCCCGGCGCTGGCCGGCAGCGCCGCCAAGGCCAACACGCGGATGCTGGCGATCGATGCCCTGCGCGGTTTCGTCATGCTGTGCATGCTGCTGGACCACGTGCGCGAAACCTTTTTCCTGCATCGCCAGGTCACCGACCCGATCGATGCCCTGAGCGTGGCCCCCGACCTGTATTTCACTCGCCTGCTCAGTGAAATCTGCGCCCCGGTGTTCATCTTCCTCACCGGCCTGTCGGCCTGGCTCTACAGCCAGAAACACAGCTTGAACGAAACCTCGGTGTTCCTGCTCAAGCGCGGGCTGTTCCTGGTGTTCCTCGAACTGACTTTCGTGTGCTTTGCCTGGAATGCCGAGTTCCCGCCCAAGACCCTGTGGCTGCAAGTGATCTGGTGCATTGGTATCTGCATGATCGTGCTGGCCGGCCTGCTGCACTTCAAGCGCGGCTGGCTGATCCTGCTGGGGCTGGCCATCGTTGGCGGGCACAACCTGCTGGACGATGTGGTGCTGGGCCCCGAGTCGCCGTTCTTCGTGCCCTGGTCGATCCTGCACCAGCGCGTGTTCATCGACCTCACCGAGTTCACCCGCGCCCGCACCACCTACCCGGTGCTGCCGTGGATCGGAGTGATCCTGCTGGGTTGGGCCATCGGCCCGTGGTTCGGCAAGGACACCCCAGGGGCGGTGCGTATTTCGCGGCTGTTCAAGGTCGGCGTCGGCCTGCTGCTGGCCTTCGTGTGGATCCGCTACCTGAACGTCTACGGCGAGAAACCCTGGGTCCAGACCGGCGACGCGCTGCGCACCTTCATGAGCTTCATGAGCGCGAAAAAGTACCCGCCGTCGCTGATGTTCCTGATGCCGACCCTGGGCCTGGGGCTGATCCTCCTGGCGTACTTCGAGAAGGCCCAGGCGCGTTGGTCGACCGCGCGACTGGCGATCTACGGCGGCGCGCCGATGTTCTTCTACCTGCTGCACCTGTACGTGCTCAAGGCCCTGTACTTGCTGGCCGTGGCCCTATGGGACACCAACCAGGGTGCTTACTACGGCTTCGACAACCTCTCCGGCATCTGGCTGTGGAGCCTGATCCTCGGTGTGGCCCTGTACTTCCCGACGCGCTGGTTCGCCAATCTCAAGCAGCGGCGCCGCGATATCGCGATGCTCAAATACTTCTGAGTAGGGGCCGGTGGTGCGTTCGGATAGCGGTGCACAGCTTGTGCTCCCCAGGGGGATTGCGAGGATAGGTCCATTTTTCGATTTACCCGGCGTGTTCCATGTCTCCTCAGCCATGCCTCCTCAGCCATGTCGCCTCCCTCTCGACATCGCTGCATCCCGTGGCCGGCCAAGCCGGCCACGGGAGTATGCCCCTGCATGTTTATGTGTCGGTTGGCTGAGCCCCCTCAGAAAAACACCCCAATAACACCTGACGCGATGCTGTCACGGATGTCGCTCGTGGTGGGAAGCCCCACGAACGAGAGAGCACCGTTGACGGCTGTGAGGGTGTCGTTGATCTCCGTGCCGGTTTGGTTTTCGACGGTGGTCGAGCCACCGGGGACATAGACCACATTGGTCGTTGGCTGTGGATCGGTCCAGTTCGCACCGTCCGACGTGGAGGTGAGATAGATCGAGCCTGGCGGGTCCACGGGGGGGGAGAAGCCGTTGCCAGGGCCGCTCATGTAGAACAGGTACAACGTCTCGTTAAAGACCACGGGATAGACGAACTGGGCATAACAGTTAGCAGTGATGTCGTTCTCTTGCCTCGTTGTGCCCTGCGTCGAACCAATGGTATTGAGGCCAGACCAGCTCGTCCCATCGAACGTGCTGAACGACACCGGGAAGGTGGTATACGCCGACCATTTCCCACTGTTGCTCTCGCCGTAGCCCCCGTTTTTGGTCACATAGAACACATAGAGTTTGTCGTTGAAGACAATTGCCCGGGGCGGTGTGCCGGCGTCGATGCCGGTGTAGGTTATCGGCGACTGGGCTATTCCATCCATGTAGCCGGTGACCGTTGTGCTGATGTTCGGCACGCTGTTCTGGGTCCAGGCGCCTTGGTCATAGACGCAGTATGACAACCCGATCTGCTTGCCAACGGTCGTGGAGCTTCCAGCTTGCTGGTAGAAGACATAGGGCTGTGGCGTTCCACCTTCGGGGGCGTAGTAGGCCACCGATGGCGACAACGACATGTAGGCGTCCTGCGCGTTGCATCCGCTCGGGACGACACTGATACCGCCGACCCACTCTCCCGAAGCGTTCATCGGCACATAGTAGATATGGCCCTCGGTCTGGCCGAAGACATACAACTGGTCAGGGTCGCCAGGTGAATCCAGCGGCGGCATGGCCACCACCGCGAGATTGCTGGTCGCCCCGCCTATGATGTTGTTCGGCCCGGACCACGGCAGGCCATAGGCGCTGCTGCTGGGGGTTACGTAGGTGCCATCGGTGGTGACGTAACGGATGTTGTCACCGCTGTCGATCCAGAAGACATACAGGAGCTCGCTGCCTCCCGGTTGTGCGAACGCCGTGGCGACGGGCATCGCCCAGGATGCTTGCTCACCCGCGGCCTGATTGATCCCGGTGTTCCAACTCCAAGACAACGCATCGAGCGTACGGCTAAAGAACAGATCGCCGTTGGGGGTGAGTTTCCAGCCGCCCAACGGCGAGTAGTTGCTTGATTCCACACCCTGGCTCACACACCACAGGTTGTTGTCGAAGACCGCGACGCAGGGCCCGGTGCAGCAGCCCATTCGGCTGATTGGCGTGGAGGGTGCGAGGTCAAGCGTCTGGGTGGCTTGGCTGCTGCTGACTTGAGGGAGGATGACGTAGGAGGTGACGCCGGCCAGGTTGTAGATCAGATAGACCAAGCCGTCGCACACCGTGGTGATGACCCCTTCGGTGTTTACGCTCAGGGCCGGGTTGAAATCGAGCGCGTTCCACGTCGCGCCATCCAGCGTGTAACTGCATTGGAGTGCGCCCGTGTTGTCGCTGCCGGACGCCACCCAGAAGACGTACAGCACGTTGTTGCAGGCCACCGCTGCCGGCGTGCAATCGGCGGCTACGGAACCACTGACCAGGGTCTTGGTGTTTACTGAGGTGACGTCCGAGCAGTAGCCGATTTCACCCTTGCCGGTGTTGAAAAACACATAAGGCGTTCCCTGGAGTGTCGCCGCGGCCGGTGAATTGACCATGGCGATGAAGCCGCTTCCCGACGTCAGGGCCTCGGAGGCGGTTCCGGGGTAGGGGCTCGGACAACCGACGGCGGTTTGTGGGTATGTCCCCAGATTGATTTCCTGGGTGTCGGCCGGGAGCGGAATCTGCAGATAGGCAAGGGCGCCACTCACCCAGGTGGTCGTGCCCGTCTCCTGGTAAGTGCTGTTGTAGAAGACATAGATGTCATCGTTCGCAATGGTTGCCGCGGGGCCGTTGGCCATGACCGGGCACTCTCCTGTGACCAGCATCCCCGTTCCGGAGCTCGATACCGAGCATTGGCAGTAGCTGAGCTGGCCGGCATTGGCGCCGCTATTGTTGTGTAGAAGATACAGAAACGCGTCGTTATTCCCGTCGGGGCTCTCGCTATTCTGGTACATGATGCCGCTCACCCAGCCGTCCAAGGCTGTAACCGGCGTCGTGCCCACGGTCGACGACCAAGTGGTCCCGTTGTAGACACAGTAGAACAACTGCCCCGGACTCACATTCGAACTCGCCGCAGGCTGGAAGAAGACATTCAGCCTGCCCGCTGCGCTTGACGAGCCAGCGTTGCTGGCGCCACTGGAATAGACACTGGCGGCCACTGAGTAAACGGTGGGTGAGTCGATAATGAAGACATTCGAGACGGTGCCTTGCGCCCAGCTGTTGTCGGCTCCTAGCGTGCAGTAGCTCAGTGGGTAATTGCCGCTGGTGCCAGCACCGGCATAGGCCACGAACAGCACGCTGTCGCCGGACGGGTCCGTGTAGACACAGGCTGATGGCGAGCAGGACAACAGGGCGCCAGTGGCCTGCAGGCCACTGGGGACGACCTGTACGGGGGCCGACCAGGACGTGCCCGAACCGGCCCAGGAGGCATACCAAAGCTGGCCGTTGCCGTCCGGACCTTGATAGAACACATACAACGTGTCGCCGAAGACGACGGTCGACGGCGAGTTGGACATGGAGACTCCCGGCACCTGGACAGGGCTACTCCAGCATGTCTGGAGTGCCGGCATATTGTCCCCGAATACCGTCGGATCGGATTGCGTGTACCACAATTGTCCCGCTTGGCTGCCCGCCCCCTGATAGAACAGATACGCCTGGCTATTGAATAGGGCGAGCGATGGCGACTCGCTGGCAGCCGGCACCGCGTTGACCGGGGCAATGTCCCAAGAGCTTGGGTCAGGCGCGGTGATAGCTGCTTGCAGGCCGCTTGCCGAGTTGAAGACCATAAGGCCTTGCGCGGGGTAATCCTGGACGCCTGTCGGGACAGGCAACAGGGCTGGGGAGCCAATCATCAGCGGGGTGTTGGTGGCAGGCGGCACTACGATCGTCGGCAGGGGATAACTGACCCACCCGCTCTGGCCATAGATCGCGTACGACATTTGATACTGCTGGGTGGCAGAGGAAAAATCATTGTAGAGCAGCCACGGTTGAGGCACGGACAAACCAGGCAGGTCAACGGCGAGTAGTGACGCATGGGCAACGCCAACGAACTGATCAAGCGTTGTATAGAACGAGTAGGCAGGATAGCTGGTCACCGCCGATGGCTCGGTTCCCGCGCTGTACTGGCTCAAGCCGCCAACGAATGCGGCGCAGCACTCACTCCCTGGCAGACCGTAGTTAGGCTGGGCGGACTGTACGGTGCTGAAATAGATGTCGGCAGCAGACGACAGGTTGTCGTTGAACGAGGCTGGAGGAAAGACGGTGGCGCTAGGCCGCGAGACAAGAGGACATGAAGTCCAGGTCGCATTGGGGACCTGTTCGTAGGCGCTCCAGGTGTTGCCGTCAAACGTGGTGTAGGAAATGCCGTTCACTTGATAGTAGAAGGTGGAGTCGTCGGTTGCGTCGTAATAGCCCAGTTCGTCTTCGGGCACATAGTCGGAAAAGGTGCCGGTGACGTAGGAGAATCCGCTCACGAAGACGTACAACTGCGGGGCCGTGGCGCCCGCAGGCGTATAGAGGGTGGCGCCGTTGAACGTACAAAAGTTGCTGGGAAGGCCCGGGGTGGTGATCTCCGTGGGGGCGCTGAACCCGCTGTCGGTACTGGCATCCGGGTAGGTGATGTAGCTTGTAGTGTAGGTGCCGGAGGGGGTGGCACAGAAGAAGAGGTAGATCTGCTCCGTCCCTCCCGGAGGGGCATACACGACCGGTGACACGACATTCTGGCTAACGTCTATCGACGCTGCACCTATTCCGTTGGGGGCAACGGGGGTCCAGGATTTGCCATCTGCAGTCGATGTACAGGCGATGTCGAGCTGAGAGTCACCGGATTCTATGAAATAGAACACATAGAGCAGTGGCGATTGCGAGCCCGGTGGCGTGAACACCACCGGAGCAACGGGCGCTGGATTGTCAAAGCCCATCAAGCCAGTCGTAATCCCTGGCACCGGCTCCGGCGTCGACCAGTTATCTGCGTCGTAGACCGTGTAGTAGAGCTGTGAGGTCGGGTCATCAGGCGTGCCGTAGAAGGCATACACCTTGCCGTCAAACACCACCCCCGCTGGAGGTGAGGGCGTGTGTGGCCCCTGCGCTGGATCGGAATTGACGGTGAAGAAGTTCATCTCGCACAACTGATCTGAAATCGCAGCGCCCAGGGTCTTCACGGAATAGTTCAGGCTGCCTGCTGGTCCCCACTCCTGCGTACCGGGGTCGGGGGGAGTCTGCCCCTGGTAGAAGGAGTACAGCGTGGTGCCGTTGGTCACGGTAGAGGGCAACGAATAGACGTTACCGAGATTGGGAATTTCCACATAGGGCGACCAATAGACCTGCTGCGAAGCGTTCAGTTGGTTCACGCCGTCGGCGATGGAATTGCTCACTACGTTCCCGAGGAAGTCCGACACCATGTCGGTATATCCTTTGTCTCCGGTTCCTAGGGCGATCCCATAGTCGATGGAACGCACTATATCCTTGGTGGCTCGGTAGATGATCGGCATGACGAATAATCTCCAGGTTGCGATGTTCTGGCGCTAGAGGGTGGATCGTGGGAGTGGCCATGGTTCAATAGGGCGATGGCATAAATGCGATCGCGCCCGTGCTGATACTGTCGACGGGTGCAATACAATGTAGTGAGTGAATTTGCTTCAGTCAGGGTAAACAAAAGATATCTATAAATAATATTTTCCCAATCATCTTATCGCGTAATTTCATAAGGGGCTGCGTACTTCCTTGTGCTAGTGTTTTTTGAACTATCAATGCTCTCGGTGGGGTTAATGAAAAGTTAGAATCGCGGAGTTTTTTGTTCGAGCCAGTATCGGGATTGGAAGGTTTTTACTTGAAAATTCTGGTGGGCTCATGGCTGGAAGTAGAGGCATTGGTATTTTCTAACTTTCCAGGAGGGGCTGAACAAGAGCAACTCTGCGGTAACCCCGTAGGGTGTAGGTTGGTGACTTCGCGACATTGAGTCTTTTCAGAGTATCCCTGGCGACAAGACAGCGATCCTCTGGTGATCCGTTTACTCAGGAAGAGGAAACAAACCATGTCGATTTCCGGAAAAATCCAAGCGGCACCCTCCGGTAGCCGCGGCTTTGACGCGGACACCGTGATTTCAACGACCGTCGCCCAGCAGTTCGCCTCACAGGGCTACGCGTTTTGCATTCGCTATCTATCCCTCGGCGCAGGGCAGGACGAGGGGGATCTGTCTTCCGGCGAGGCCAGTGACATTCTGGCGTCAGGGCTGGCCCTGATGGCCGTTCAGCATGTCGAAGATCCAGGATGGTCACCCACTCAAAGCGCAGGGCAGACCCATGGACAGAATGCAGCGGCAAACGCTACCTCCATCGAATTGCCGCCGGGTATGAACCTTTGGTGCGATCTCGAAGGCATTGCGCAAAACACCAGCGCACAGGACGTGACCAACTATTGTTCAGCGTGGTACTCGGCGGTATCAGCAGCAGGGTATGTTCCGGGACTCTATGTGGGCGCCAATGTCGTGCTGAGTGGCCAGCAACTTTATGATCTTCCCTTCCAACACTATTGGCAGTCCTGCAGTGAGGTGCCGGCCATACCTGAGCGGGGCTATCAAATGGTCCAGACTTTGGTTCCGAACCCGGTAAACGGTATTGGCATAGACAGTGATGTGACCCAGACCGATCTGCTCGGCGGTCAGGCGCTATGGCTTGTGTCTAGTGTGTAGAACATAAAAAGTTCTCCTTGATAAAGTAGAGCTCAGGGCCGGATGTTTGTTTTCGGCTTTTAAAACAGCTCATGCCTTGAACGCTGATTCAATGTTCAGTGCAAAGGGAAATTGCTCTGTGGAAAGTGTTGCCGAGATCCAGATGAAGACCCCAGTGGAAAAACAGACATTATTATTGGTGTGAATCACTCTTTATGAGTTGAAGTCAGGCCAAGAGCAGGAGTGTGCCTTGTTGAATAGTAAAAGGGATCACTAAGAGTTCGAAAAGCGTGATCTGTAAACCGTCTGCCAAGACTATATATTCGCGCGGGTCAGGCCTGTGCGCTAATTATGCTGTAGACGAACGATGAAACAGGGAGGAAGAACAATGCCCGATACTAACAGTGCAATGATCGTGACCGATATAAAGGGACTCGCCTTGCCGATTTTCATCTTCACGCTCGTCGTCGTCACGGGTGTTCTTGTTTGGGGGCTGCGCATCATCCACGACGTCCTGATGCGTCCGGATCCGGACAACCCGCAGCTGCGCTTCATTGATAAGGCGCTCTCCGAAAAGTGCGCTCCATCTGCGGTCGGTGCGCAGCCCCCGGCAAGCCCGGCACTCGCCCCATCCCAACCCGTCGGACAAAAAGCCGGCACTGCTCCGAGCTCAAGCCGGCTGGGATCGGCAGTCGGCACCTTTGTGCTCGCGACCATGGCCTTGGGCGTGGGTTATTACATGCTGTGGGCGCTGTTTACCCAACAGAGCGTCGATCTCTCCAGCATCGGCACCTATTTCCTCTCCGGCTCCGCGCTGTTTGCGCCTTACGCCTTCAACCAGCTTTCCTCCATGTTCAAGGGCGGTGCTTGAACACGGCTGCATGGCCTGTGCCGGCGCTAGTGGGCAGGTGGACGACCCGTCCAGGCTGGCCGATTTGTAAGGCCGAAAGGTTGCGGGCAGGCAACCGGCCAGCCCAATGAACGGGTGGGGCCGGCCTTATTCCCGATGCCGGCGCAACAGCTCGATCTGCTGCGCCGGCACCTGCTGGCGCAGGGCTTTGTACAGGGCGCGGGTTTCCAGCAGGTTCCAGATCCGCAGCAGGGTTTCCAGGGCATCCAGCGGTTTACTGATGAAGTCGCGGGCACCCAGGGCCAGGGCGCGCACGCGGGTGTCGCGGGTGGCGTCGGCGGTCAGCACCAGGATCGGCAGGTAGTCGTGGGCGGGGATGCGCCGGTTGAGCTGTTCGAGCACGGCGAAGCCGTCGAACTCGGGCATGTGCAGGTCGAGGATCACCAGGTCCGGCTCGAAGCTGTTGAACAGGTCCAGGGTGCGCAGCGGCTGGGTGCTGCTCAGGACGTTGTGCAGGCCTTCGCGGGCCAGCAGTTGTTCCATCAGGTCGAGGTTGGGGCGCTGGTCGTCGATGATCAGGATGCGCAGGTCGTGGTTCATGCGGGCTCCGGTAGGTGTCGCTCGAGGTGGGCGAGGAACGCCGGGATATGAATGGGTTTGGTCAGGATCGCCGTGGCCCCGGCCTGGAGCAGGTCGCGGTGGGTCAGGGCGCTGGCGTCGGCGGTGATCATCAGCACCGGCGTGGCGGCGGTGGCCGGCGACTCGCGCAGGCGGCGCAACACATCCAGGCCGGCGAGGTCGGGCAGGCTGACGTCCAGCAGGATCAGTTGCGGCGCATGTTGGCGCGCCAGGTCCAGGCCCAGCTGGCCCTGCATGCTCGACAGCAGGCGAATGCCCGGGCGGCGCTGCAACAGGGTTTCGATCAGCGCCAGGCTCGACAGGTTGTCTTCGATGCACAACACCTGGCCGCGGTAGGCCACGGCCTCGACCCGCGCCGGCGGCAGCGCCAGCGGTTGCTCCAGGGTCAGCGGCGCGCCGGCCGCGGCCACCTGGACGAAAGGCAGTTGCAGGATGAAGCAGCAGCCCTGGCCCGGCGTGCTGTGCACCCGCAGGCTGCCGTCCATCATTTCCAGCAGGCTCTTGCTCAGGGCCAGGCCCAGGCCGGTGCCTTCCACCCGCGGGTCGGCGCCGAGGCGCTCGAAGGGCCGGAACAGCTGGTCCAGACGCTCCAGGGGAATGCCGGCGCCGGTGTCGCTGACCGCCACTTCGACCCGCGCCCCGAGGACCTTGACCTCGACCTGCACCTGGCCCTGGGGCCGGTTGTACTTGATGGCGTTGGACAGCAGGTTGAGCAGCACCTGGATCAGCCGCTGGCGGTCGGCGATCACCCCGCTGTCGTCGCCCAGGGCGGGCGGCGCGGCCAGGTGGATGCCGGCGTCGGCGGCCATCGGCGAGACCAGGGTCAGGGCTTCGCGCAGCACCGCCGGCAGCGAGACCTGCTCGACATTCAGCGGCAGGTGCCCGGCTTCGATGCGGGCGATGTCCAGCACCTCGTTGATCAGGGTCAGCAGGTGCTGGCCGGCGCGCAGGATGTGCCCGAGCTGGGGGCTGCGGGCGCCGGGCGAGTCCATGTCCAGCAGTTGCGCGAAGCCGAGGATGGCGTTGAGCGGGGTGCGCAGTTCGTGGCTCATGCGCGAGAGGAATTCGCTCTTCGCGCGGCTGGCGCTTTCGGCTTCCTCGCGGGCGGTGCGCAGGGCGATTTCCGCAGCGCGGCGGTCGGTGATGTCGCGGGTGATCTTGGAAAACCCGCGCAGCGCGCCGCTGGCGTCGTATTGCGCGGTGATCACCACGCTGGCCCAGAAGCGGCTGCCGTCCTTGCGGCAACGCCAGGCCTCTTCCATGTAGTGGCCGTCGCGGGTGGCCTCGCGCAGGGCCATGTCCGGGTGCGCCGGGCATTCCTCGGGCAGGTAGAACAGGGAGAAATGCCGGCCGAGGATTTCCTGCTCGCTGTAGCCCTTGATCCGTTCCGCGCCGACGTTCCAGGTGGTGACCCGGCCCTGGGTGTCGAGGGCGAAGATCCCGTAGTCCTTGACCCCGTCGATGATCAGCCGCAGGCGTTCCTCGTTGTCGCGCAGGGCGCGTTCGCGTTCGGCCAGCAGTTGCCCGGCTTCCACCAGGCGGGTGCCGAGCTGGCCGATCTCGTCCTGTTCCGGGGCCTGGGGCCGCAACGGCTGGCCGAGGGCCAGGCGCCGGGCGTTGCCTTGCACCTGTTGCACCCGGGCGACGATGCCCTTGGACAGGAACAGCACCGCGACGATTGCCCCGAACAACCCGCAGACCGCC
The DNA here is from genome assembly GCF_001921865.1 of Pseudomonas chlororaphis. Classification (GTDB taxonomy): domain Bacteria; phylum Pseudomonadota; class Gammaproteobacteria; order Pseudomonadales; family Pseudomonadaceae; genus Aquipseudomonas; species Aquipseudomonas chlororaphis_D. Next base: position 4,407 of record NZ_MSCT01000012.1, on the reverse strand, counting down.
GCCAACAGCGTGGCCAGCAGCAGGCGCATGCGGGTCGCCGAGGCGGCGGCGCTGCGTTCGGCGAGCAGGCCGTCCTCGCGGATGCGCATGGCGCTGATCTGCTCGCGCAGCACGTCCAGCACCTGCTTGTTCTCGATCAGGATCGCGGTGACGCCGGCGCTGTCGCCGGGCTGGCCGTTGCGCAGGGCCACCAGGCCGTCGAGCTTGGTGGCGATCAGCGGGGTGATGGCCTTGAGGTGGTCGCGCATCCGCGCATCGCGGATATTGCGGTCCAGGCGTTGCAGCGCGGCCTGGATCTGCGGCTGGGCCTGCTCGTAGCTGGGCAGGAAGTCCTCGCGGCGGGTCAGCAGGTAGCCGCGTACGCTGGCCGCCGCTTCGGCGAGCAGGGTGTGCACGGCCTGGATGTCGCCCTGTACCAGCAGCACCCGGCGCACGTCTTCTTCGGCGCGGGCGGTCTGGCGTTCGGTGATGTAGATCAGCACCAGCGACAGCAGCAGGATCACCAGCGGCAGGGAAATCACCACCAGCGCCTTGCCGCGCAGGGGCAGGTCGACCCAGTGGCGGGCGGCGAACAGGCTCATGGCCATTCTCCCGCCGGTTGCGCCACCAGCCCCAGGGCGATGCCGCGCACCGCGGCCTGGGTGCGGTCCGCTGCGCCGAGCTTGCCGATCACCCGTTCCACATGGGCCTTGGCGGTGCCGGTGGCGATACCGAGTTTCTCGCCGATCTCGCGGTTGCTGAAACCACCGGCCACCAGGCCCAGCACCTGGCGCTCGCGAGCGGTCAGGGCGGCCGCCGGGGCAGCGCCGCCGGCGTTGCGTTCGGCCATGCGCCGCAGCAGCCGGGCGCTGACTGCGCTGTTGAGGGCTTCTTCGCCCTGGGCCACGCGTTGCAAGGCGCCGAGCACTTCGTCGCGGCTGGCGTCCTTGAGCAGGTAGCCGACCGCGCCGGCGGCAATCGCCGCTTCCAGGTGGTCGGGGCTGTCGTCCATGGTGAAGATCACCACCTTGACCGCCGGTTGCCGCTGGCGCAGCAGGCGCGCGGCGCCCAGGCCGTTGAGCCGCGGCATGCGGATGTCGAGGATGGCGAGGTCCGGTTGCAGGCGTTCGCACAGTTCCAGGGCTTCCTCGCCGTCGCGGGCCTGGCCGACCACCTCGAACTCCGGGTGGCCGGCCAGCAGTGCGACGAAGCCGGTGCGGGTGACTTCATGATCGTCCGCCAGGACCAGGCGCAGGGCAGGGTTCATGGCCGTTCTCCCGCCGGGGGCAGCGGCACGCGGGCATGCAGGCGGGTGCCGCCGCCGGGGGCGCTGTGCCAGGCCAGCTCGCCGCCCAGCAGGCTGGCGCGCTCGCGCATTGCCGCCAGGCCCAGGTGCTGGCGCTCGCAAGCGGCCAGCGGGGAGCCCAGGGCACAGCCGACGCCGTTGTCTTCCAGGGCCAGCGTCGCCTGGTCCGCGGTCAGTTGCAGGTTCAATTGCACGCGGCTGGCGCGGGCGTGCTTGAGGACGTTGTTGATGCCTTCCTGGGCGATGCGGAACAGGGCGATCTCGCAGGCGCCGGGCAGGCGCGCGTCGGACTGCTGGCGCCACTGCACGTCGATGCCGGCGTCGCGCAGGCGGTCGGCTTCCTTGTCGATGGCCTTGAACAGGCCGAAGTCGTCCAGCACATGGGGGCGCAGGCCGCCGATCAGTTGCCGGCCTTCGCCGACGCAGCCCTGGGCCAGGGTGAGGATGGCCTGCCATTCGTCGTGCAGTGGCCCGGGCAAGGGTGGGCAGCGCCCGGCGAAACCCTGCAGGCGCTGGTGCAGGCCGGCCAGGGTTTGCGCCAGGCCGTCGTGCAGGTCGTAGGCCACGCGCTTGCGTTCGTCTTCCTGGGCGCTGAACAGGCGATGCACCAGCTCCGACATGGTCCGTTCCCGGGCTTGCAAGGCCTCCAGCAGGCGCTGGTTCTGCAACTGCGCCGCCAGCAGGGTGGCCAGCAGTTGCAGGGATTCCAGGTCTTCGCCGTCGGGGGCGGCCAGGGTCACGCTGTTGCCCAGCAGCAGCGCGCCGAAGGCCTGGCCGTCGGCCCCCAGCAGGGGAATGCGCAGCACCTGGGGCAGGGCGGCGTCCGCCTGGGGCAGCCATTCGGGGTGCCGCGCCGGGCCCCGGGCGAAGCCGTGCAGGGTCGCCAGGCGTTCGCCGCTACCATGCTCCGCGGTGGCCTGGGGCGCTTGCACGGCGCTCCATTCCAGTAGCAGGCCGTGATCCATCGCCATAAAGGCGCAGGCTCGTTGCAGGGCGCGCTGGCGCATCGCCGCGGGCGGCAGCCGGGTCAGTTCCTGGCCGGTGTCCACCAACAGGCGCAGGCGCGCGGCGCGGCTTTGCGACTGGCGATACTGGCTGCGCACGGCCAGGGCGCTGCCGGGGTCGTGGGTCGGGCTTTGCATGAGAAAACAGGCTCCAGCAGAAAAGGCTCGCGCTCGCGAGAGGGCATTAGACCCGGTTGCCGGTCGCTGGCCTATCTGCCGAATGGCATAGGCCGCGGGCACCGGTTGGCCGATGGCGGGGCCGCGCCGGGTGGGCACAGTGGCGACATTGAAACCCACTGGAGCGTCCCGATGAAACTGCCAACCACCGCCATTGCCCTGTTGTTCGCCCTGACCGCGCCGCTGGCCCAGGCCCTGGAGGCCACGCCTTATGTGTACCGCACCGTCGCCGAACAGCCGCAAAACCAGGGCGATCGGGAAATCGCCGGCCTGTTCGACCGCTGGAACGCGGCCCTGAAAACCGGCAGCGCAAAAACCGTTACCAGTCTTTACGCCGCCGACGCGATCCTCCAGCCGACCGTGTCCAACCAGGTGCGCACCACCCCGGCGCAGATCCAGGATTACTTCGAGCATTTCCTCGCCGGCAAGCCGGAGGGCCAGATCAACTACCGCGAGATCCGCCGCCTGGGCCCGGACGCGGCCATGGACAGCGGCGTCTACACCTTCACCCTGCACGAGGCCGCCGGCGCGACGCGGCAGGTGCAGGCGCGCTACACCTTCCTCTACGAGCGCATCGACGGCCAGTGGAAGATCCTCAACCACCACTCTTCGGCCATGCCCCAGGCCCAGCCGCAGTTGCAGGCCAGCCATCGCTGAGCACTGCCCAAGGCTGTAGGAGCGAGGCTTGCCCGCGATGGATTTGAGAGCGCTGCGTTTATCCGGTCAGTACGCATTATCGTTAACGACCATCGCGAGCAAGCTTCGCTCCTACAAGGGATCACCTTTGCTGATTGATCGACGTCAGGCGCGCCGCCCGGGTTTTGCCTTCAGCCTTCCTGGCGATAGCGCCCCGGGGTCATGCCGAACCAGCGTCGGCAGGCTTTATGGAAGCTGCTCTGGTCGCGAAAGCCGAGCAGGGCGCCGATGTATTTGACGCTGCGCGCCGAGTTGCGCAGGAAGCTGTGGGCCAGCATCAGCCGCGCTTCGTCGAGCAAGGCCGAGAAGTGCATGTCTTCGTTGCCCAGGCGCCGTTGCAGGCTGCGGCTGCTGACCCCCACCAACTGCGCGATGTGCCGCAGGTCGCTGGGCCCGCCCTGGGCCAGGCGTTCGGACAGCACGCGCCGCACCCGCGCGGTCATCGAACCGTCGAGCAGCAGTTGCAGGCGGCTGCGCGCGTATTCCATGTGCAGCACGTCCAGCGCCGGGTCGGCGCCGGGCAGGGCCATGGCGCAGTCGCGCTGGCTGAAGGTCAGGCTGTTGTAGGGCGCGTCGAATTGCAAGTGCGGCCCCAAGAGGCGTTCCAGGGCGCGGGTGTCTGGCGGTCGCGGGTAGGTGAAGGTCGCCGCCAGCGGTTGCGGCTTGTGGCCGGGCAACAGCCAGTGCACCAGGCCCAGGGTCTGCGCCGCGCCGGCGTCGATGAACGCCCGGGGCACCAGGCTCGGTTCGGGGGCGCTGTCGAAGCCGATCAGGGTGGTGGCCTGGGCGCTGTGTTCCAGGCACAGGTAAGCGCCGTTGCTGAGCAGCGACTGATAGTCCACCAGGCGTTGCAGCGCGGTGCCCAGGGTGGCGCCGGACATCAGGGTGTACCCCAGCACCTCCAGGTTGGCCGGGTGGGCCCGGCGGTACGCCAGCAGGCCGAGGTCCGGGTTGCCGCTCAGCCGCGCGGCGTCTTGCATCAGCTCGTAGACCAGCTCCAGCCTGACGCCCCTGGGGTTTTCATAGACCTCCTGGGGGCTGCGGCCATGGCGCTTGAGCAAGGCCTCGACCTTGACTCCGGCGTCGCTCAGGACATCGGCAAGCACCCGGAAACCGGGGCCGGTCATTCTCTGCATAGGACTACCTGGCTAGTGGCTAATTGATGGCATTGGCGCCGGCGCATGATCGCAATAATCCCGGGGCCGCACTCGATAAAGGGCGGCACGGTGTTTCCGAGGACAAACG
>NZ_MSCT01000011.1 GCF_001921865.1 Pseudomonas chlororaphis | reverse complement strand
GCGGCCATCGAGTTTGTCCTGTGCCTGCGCGAGCTGGGTTGCCGGGTGGCGGTCGACGACTTCGGCGCGGGCCTGGGAACCCTGGAGTTCATCCGCCGCACCCGCCCGGACATGGTCAAGATCGACCAGGGTTACCTGCAACGCGCGCGCGGCGAACCCAATAGCGCGCAGACCCTGAAACACCTGGTGCAGCTGTGCAAGACCCTGGCGCCCTGCGTGATCATCGAAGGCATCGAGAGCGAGGCCGACCGTGCCCTGGCCACGGCCTGCGGCGGCGAGTGGGGGCAGGGCTACCTGTTCGGCCGGCCGCGGCTTGACCGGCTGGGCGTGCAGTGCCGGTTGCGTGGCGTCGTGACGAAGGGGGTGGCAGTGGACTGAGTCGCTTAGCGACCCAGTGCGTCCTATTGAAGGGGCTGTGGCGACGCCGAGAGATTTATTTTTCGTTGGCGAGGGCTTTGTCGTACCAACCCTTGAAGGTCTTGTCCTTGAGGTTCGTATTGCCCTCCAGAGCCTTGAGCTGCGTAGCAATCCGAGGGTTGGGCGACCAACCGCCGTTGGCGCTGCCGAGCACGACCAGTGCGCCGAGCATGCCTTGATAATCGTCGAGGTTACCGGCCATGTAGCGGGCGATCAGCGGCCCGACAAAGGTTTTGTCGGCTTCGAACAGGGTCTTGAGCCGTTCTCGGGCGGCCCTGCGTGCCGAGCCGCGCAGGTCGCTCAATATGCCGCTGATTTCGTTCGTGCGAGCGGCCTCGTACGTATTCGTCATTGCGGTCTGCGGCAAGTCGCACTGCTCGGAGAGCAGCTTTTGCAGCGACTGGGCGCGATCCGGGGTGGCCATGGCGATTAGTGCCTGCAGATGAGTAGGGCGCGTACAGGCGTCCTCATGCTGCAAGCGCTCGATCACGGACTTGGCAATGTCTCGGTCTTTGGATTCGTTCTTTTCGACGACGGCGCGTTCATAGGCCGCGATAGTGGCTTTCTCTTGTTGGTCCAGTCGCGTTTTCTCGTTGGCCGTGGTCACCATCAGGCCGATGCCGAAGATCGTCAGCGGGGTCAGCGCATTGAAAAAAAGCTTGGTGATTTCCAGCGAGTTCCAAGGCGATGACATAAGGCCTCCTGGCGCGGCCGCAAGATTGTTCTCGGAACAGCGTAGCCAAGGTCGAACGTTGTTCCACCGGTTTCCGGAGAAACCGGCGGTGCCCAGTGCCGCCGCGCTCGTCAGCCCAGGGTTTCGCGCAAGCGATGCCACAACATGCCCAGCGCCAGCAGCGGCGCGCGAAGGGCCCGGCCGCCGGGGAAGGTCATGTGCGGCACTGCGCTGAATACGTCGAGGCCCTGGCTGTGGCCGGCGCCGATGGCCTCGGCCAGCAGCTTCGCGGTCCAGTGGGTGACGTTGACCCCATGCCCGGAATAACCCTGGGCGTAGTAGACGTTGGGGTAGTGGCGCAGCCGTCCGACCTGGGGGAAGCGGTTGGCGGTGATGCCGATCTTGCCGCCCCACTGGTAGTCGATGCGCACGTCGGCCAGTTGCGGGAACACCTTGAGCATCTTCGGCCGCATATAGGCGCCGATGTCCGCCGGGTCGCGCCCGGAATAGTGGCAGGCGCCGCCGAACAGCAGGCGCCGGTCCGCCGAGAGCCGGTAGTAGTCGAGGCCGACCTTCTGGTCGCACAGCGCCAGGTTCAGCGGGATCAGCTCGGCGGCCAGGGCCGGCGCCAGGGGCTCGGTGGCGATGATGTAGCTGCCCGCCGGCAGCACCTTGCCCGAGAGCCGCGGCTCCAGGTCGTCGAGGTGAGCGTTGCAGGCCAGCACCAGGCGCCCGGCGCGCACCGTGCCGCCCGCGCACCGCACCTGAACGCTGTCGCCGTGGATCAGCTCCAGCACCGGGCTCTGCTCGAAGATCCGCACCCCCAGCGAGGCCGCCAGGGCGGCCTCGCCGAGCACCAGGTTGAGCGGGTGCAGGTGCCCGGAACCCATGTCCAGCAGGCCCCCGGCATACGCCGGGGACGCCACCACCTGGGCCATGTCCTGGGGGGCGATCAGGCGGGTTTCGTGGACGTAGCCCAAGGTCGCCAGATGGGCTTGCTCGGCCTTGAACGCGGCGAACTGCGCCGGGGTGTTGGCCAGCTCGCAGAAGCCCCAGCGCAGGTCGCAGTCGATGCCGTGTTCGCGCACCCGCTGGCCGACCAGCGCCACCGAGTCGATGCCGGCCTGTTCCAGGTAACGCACGCCCTCGGCGCCGACGTAGCGGGCAAAGCCGCTGACATCGTGGCCAATGCCGCGGATCAGTTGCCCGCCGTTGCGTCCGCTGGCGCCCCAGCCGATGCGCCGGGCCTCCAGCAGGATCACCGAGAGGCCGCGCTGGGCCAGTTCGATGGCCGTGTTGACCCCGGTAAAACCGCCGCCGATCACGCAGACGTCGGTGGTCAGGTCCGCCTCCAGCGCCGGGTAGTCCGGCAGCGTGTTGGCCGAGGCGGCGTAGTAGGAGCGGGCGTGTTGTGTGTGGCTGTGCTGGTTCATTTGTTGGACTTCACTTTGCTCCAGGAGCGGGTCATCAGGCGCATGGTCTGCGGGCTCTGGGTACTGGAAATGTACAGCTTGTCGAGCACCGCCTGGGGCGGATAGACCTCGGGGTTGTTCACCAGCTCAGGGTCCATGTACTGCTGCGAGGCCGGGTTGGGGTTGGCGTAGCCGACATAGGCGCTGACCTTGGCGATCACCTGCGGGTCGAGCAGGTAATTGATGAAGGCGTGGGCCTCCTTGGCGTTGCTGGCGTCCGCCGGAATCGCCAGCAGGTCGAACCACAGGTTGCTGCCTTCCTTGGGAATCGAATAGGCGATCTTCACCCCGTTCTTGGCTTCCCTGGCGCGGTTGGCGGCCTGGAACACGTCGCCGGAGTAACCGAAGGCCAGGCAGATATTGCCGTTGGCCAGGTCCGAGACGTACTTGGAGGAATGGAAATAGGTGATGTACGGACGGATCGCCAGCAGCGTGGCTTCGGCTTTCTTGTAGTCCTCGGGGTTCTCGCTGTTCGGGTCCAGGCCCAGGTAGTTGAGCACCGCGGGGAACACTTCGTCCGGCGAGTCCATCATCGACACGCCGCACTGGCTGAGCTTCTTCAGGTTTTCCGGCTCGAAGAAGATCGCCCAGGAGTCGATATGGTCGACGCCCAGTACCTGCTTGACCTTGTCGACGTTGTAGCCGATGCCGTTGGTGCCCCACAGGTAAGGCACCGAATACTGGTTGCCCGGGTCGTTGCGCTCCAGCAGGGTCAACAGTTTCGGGTCGAGGTTCTGCCAGTTGGGCAACTGTGCGCGGTCCAGCTTGAGAAAGGCCCCGGCCTTGACCTGGCGCGCGAGGAAGTGGTTGGACGGCACCACCACGTCATAGCCGGTGCGCCCGGCCAGCAGCTTGCCTTCCAGGGTCTCGTTGGAGTCGAAGACGTCGTAGACCACCTTGGTCCCGGTCTTGGCCTGGAAGTCGGCGAGGGTGGTCTCGCCGATGTAGTCGGTCCAGTTGTACACGCTGACGCTCGATCCGGCCTGGGCCGCGGCGCTGCACAGCACCGTCAGGGCCAGCGGAACCATCGATTTCCATAGACGCATAGCGATACCCCTTGCTTGGTTTTTATTGGTTTCTCAAAGGCGCATGGCGCGCCATGCTCTTGCGACCCGCGACCCGCGACCCGCGACCCGCGACCCGCGACCCGCGACCCGCGACCTGCGCGGTCCTGTAGCCGCTGCCAAGCACCAGCGCGGCTGCGTACGGCGGCGCAGCCGCCGCAAACCCGGCAACCACGTGGTATCAGGCACACCGCATGCGCTGGTCTGGCGATGGCTGCGCCATCGTACGCAGCCGCGCTGGCGCTTGGCAGCGGCTACAGAGGCAACCATCTCAGACGCTGAGCAACAGGAACTCGCGTTCCCAGGAGCTGATCACGCGCTTGAAGTTCTCGTGCTCGGCGCGCTTGACCGCGACGTAGCCGCGCACGAACTTGCTGCCCAGGTAGCGGCCGATGGTTTCGCACTCTTCCATGCGGCTCAGGGCGTCTTCGATGGTGATCGGCAGGCGCAGGTTGCGCCGCTCGTAGGCCCGGCCCTCGACCGCGGCGCTCGGCTCGATGCCTTCGACCATGCCCAGGTAGCCGCACAACAGGCTGGCGGCAATGGCCAGGTAAGGGTTGGCGTCGGCGCCGGGCAGGCGGTTTTCCACGCGCATGGCTTCCGGGCCGGAGGTCGGCACGCGCAGGCCGACGGTGCGGTTCTCTTCGCCCCACTCGACGTTGACCGGCGCCGAGGTGTCGGGCAGGAAGCGGCGGAACGAATTGACGTTGGGCGCGAACATCGGCAACACCATGGGGATGTACTTCTGCAGGCCGCCGATATGGTGGCGGAACAGCTCGCTCATCTGCCCGTCGGCATCGGCGAAGATCGGCTTGCCGGTGGCGCTGTCGACCACGCTCTGGTGCAGGTGCATGGCGCTGCCGGGTTCGTCGGCTACCGGCTTGGCCATGAAGGTGGCGGTGACGTTGTGCTTGAGCGCGGCTTCGCGCAGGGTGCGCTTGAACACGGTGATCTGGTCGGCGAGGTCGAGGGCGTCGCCGTGGCGGAAGTTGATTTCCATCTGCGCCGGGCCGTCTTCGTGGATCAGTGTGTCGAGGTCCAGGCCCTGGGCTTCGCACCAGTCGTAGACGTCCTCGAACAGCGGGTCGAATTCGTTGGCGGCGTCGATGGAAAACGACTGGCGCCCGCTTTCGGCGCGGCCGGAGCGGCCCAGCGGGGCCTTGAGCGGCAGGTCCGGGTCTTCGCAGCGCTGGGTCAGGTAGAACTCCATTTCCGGCGCGACGATCGGCTGCCAACCCTTGTCGGCGTACAGCTGCAGGACTTTCTTCAGCACGTTGCGCGGCGACAGTTCGATAGGGTTGCCGAGTTTGTCGAAGGTGTCGTGGATGACGATGGCGGTCGGCTCCAGGGCCCAGGGCACGAGGTAGATGCCTGTGGCATCGGGGCGGCAGACCATGTCGATGTCGGCCGGGTCCAGCAGGTCGTAGTAGATATCGTCGTCGACGAAGTCCCCGGTTACCGTTTGCAGCAGCACACTTTCCGGCAGGCGCATGCCTCGCTCATGCAGGAACTTGTTGGTGGGCGCTATCTTGCCGCGGGCGATGCCAGTCAGGTCGCTGACCACGCATTCCACTTCGGTAATCTGGTGTTCTTTCAGCCACGCGGACAGCTGATCGAAAGGGGCATTCATAAAGACCTCGACAATGATTATTGGAAACGCGCGCGGCCGCTTCGCCGACCTGCAAGGCTTCCCCTGCGGCGCGTTGACGACTATCTTGGGCAAGCCTTGCGGCAGCATCTATCCACTTTAAGCAGCACCAAAGTGCACCAAAAGAGTGCGCAAAGGTCATCTCATGACAGCGTCGACAGCTCTTCAGGTCCAGGCCTTCAACACCTTCGATGTGGCCGATCAGATCCGTGCCACCCCGGGTTGGGTGCAGCATTACCAGCAGATGTCGCCCGGGCATTTCGCCGGCCAGGTGCGTTACCTCGACCTGCAGGGTGTGCAGATCTACGAGGAATGCATGAACACCCGGGTCGAGCAGAATTTCAGCGCGCCCGAGGACTCCCTGGCGTTCTGTTTCGACCGCAGCGACAACGCCCTGTACCTGCTCAACGGCGAGAGCCGCAATATCTGGATCACCCCGGAGAACTACCGCGAAGTCGCCGTGGTGTTCGGCCCGCAGTTCGTCCAGCGCCACGGCCTCGATGCGCAGCGCCTCGACGGGTTGTTCCTGGCGCCGCTCACCTGCGGGCAGAACGCCTTGTTCAGCGGCTGGCTCAGCAGCACCCTGACGCAACTGTCACAGACCCTCGATCCGCCGAGCCGCGAAGCCCTGACCCAGCAATTGCTCGAAGACTGCCTGTTCATCCTCGACCAGGCCTGCGTGCGCCTGGACAGCGGCGGCCTGCGCCGGCGCGCCGAGGAGCGGGCGATCATGCAGCGGATCTCGGAGTGGGCGGCGCAATGGACCGCGGACGGCCCCGAAGACACGCCGAACCTGCTGGAGCTGTCGCAGGTCGCCGGGGTCTCCCTGCGCCAGTTGCAAGGCGCGTTCAAGACCTTCGTCGGCATGGCCCCGACCCAGTGGCTGCGCCTGCGCCGGCTCAACAGCGCGCACCGCGAACTGCTCAGCCGCGGCCCCGACGAAACCACCGTGGCCGAGGTGGCGATGCGCTGGTCGTTCTGGCACCTGGGGCGGTTTTCCAGCAGTTACCGAGCGTTGTTCAAGGAGCTGCCGAGCGAGACGCTCAAGCGCGGGCAGCGCTGAGCGTCCTCGGCCATTGGGGCTCAGTCTTCCTCGCTCGAAGGCGCTTCTGAAGGGGCAGCCTCCGCCTGCGAGTCGTCGAGGTACGCCCACAACGCCTTGGCCACCGCGTCGTCGGCGGGGCCGTTGGGGCCGTCGCCAAACAACGTCTGGCCGATGCTCAGGCCGAGCTTGCGATAGCTCTCGAACTGGGCTTCGTCGAAGAACTGGTCGGCGGTGGTCTGGTTGGGAAAACTCTTGTTGGCCAGGGCGTAGTTGAGCACGTCCAGCGACAGCCCGGCGATCAGCCGCGGCTTGAGCACCAGCACGCGGCTGATCCGCTTGCCCGGTTCAACGCAGGAGTAGACGTCGAGCAGCAGCGCGCAGCGCCGGTCCTTGCCCGACGCTGCAACCTGGAAGTCCGCCATGCAGCCGAACACGTCGCGCAGCCCCTCGCGCTCGGCGATGTCCGCGTTTTCGCGGATCTCCAACCCGTGGTCGATGCGTGCCAGGCGGATGAAGTTGCTCAGGTCGTCGAACTGGTAGTCGGGGTCGCAGCCGCAGTCGCAGAGGACGATCAGCTCGACCTGGCGTTCCTGGCGCAGCAGTTCGTAGGCGGCGGTGTTCTCGAAGTGGCCGCCGTCGGAGAGGTACTGGAAGTCGCGCCGATGGCCGTGGAATTGCGCGGTCATTTCGTAGAACAGGTAGGTGTGGGTCGGCAGCCAGCGCGACATCTTCAGCCCCAGGGTTTGCGGCGCGGCGGGCCGGCCGTCGATAAAGCCGCTGGGCCACCAGTTGCCCAGGCGCACGTTGGCCAGGCCCAGCAGCAGCGACATGCCCAGGTTGGTGGCACGCCCCAGGCCGGTGGTGAAGGCCGCGCCGGAGAGGCCGATCCATTGGCCGATGCTCAGCGGATAGTCGATTTCCGATTTCGCGATGTTTTCCTGGCCGCGCGGGTAGAACTTGCCGTCGAGGATGAACGTGCCTTGGCCCTTGTCTGCACTTTCCGCGTCGACGAGGCCCGGCGCCAGGCACAGCGGCTTGCCCTTGCGGTCGCGCTGCACCAACTGTTCGGCGGGGTCGACCGTGAGGTTCATGGTCACGTTGATCAGGTGCAGCGGGCCGGCATTGGGCGCGTAGTAGTCCTTGACGCTGATATCGTCGTTGGCCAGCGGTTCGGCCACGCTCATGTGCTTGCGCCGTTGCTCGTCGGTCCCGTTGAAGCGCTTGCCGTTGGAGGCGCCCATATAGGCCCGCACCAGCCGCGCGCTGTAATAGCCCTGGAACGACGAGGTGTTGAGGAAGCCGACGAAACGGCTGGTCACCCAGGTCAGGGCGCCCGCGATTGCGACCAGCAGGAGCAGGCGCAGGACGTAGCCGTCTTCCTGCGTGCGGACGCTGCCGTCGGCGGCGATCCACACCACGAACAGCATCCAGACCAGGCACACCACCGCCAGCAGCAGGACCCCGCCGATCAGCTCCAGGGGGCCCAGGGGCATCTTGCGCAGCCAGTCCGGCAGGGTCTTTTCGTCCTGCAGCAGCGCCAGCTGGCGCACCAGCCAGATCAGCAGCGGCAGGGTGCCTGTCGCTCCCAGGGTCAGGGTCTTGAGGTTGTGGTAGATCTCTTCGGAAAGCGACACCAGGAACGCGGCGAAGAACGACACGCCGAGGGCGACGATGATGTTTGCCAGCAGCCGGGTGATCTCGACCCGGTAATTGCGCACGGTGAAGATCCCGTTGTCGCTGTCGGCGTGCGCGCTTTCGCGCTTGAGGCGCGAGATCATGCCCGCGGCGTAGATCACGCCCAGCACCGCCACCGCCGCCAGGGCCAGCAGCAGGTAGCGCACATTCGGCGTGTCGTCGGGCAGCAGGGCCCGGACCAGGATCAGCACCAGCGCCGTTGCCCCGCAGGCCTTGGCCGCGAAGTTGCCCAGGCTGGGCGCGTCGCCCAGGCTGGTTTCCGGCAGCACCAGCCAGTAGGCCAGGCAGCAGGGCAACAGGCCGAGGGCAAAGACCGCGGCGGGCAACATGAACAGCTCCAGACCCAGCATTTTCAGGAGCATCAGCGATGCCAGCACCAGGAGGATCGGCATGCCGATCACCAAGTGCAGCGACAGCCAGTTGCGCCAGGTGATCGCCAGGGCATAGAGCATGTCCCCGGAGCCGGTGGGGGTCAGGTAACGGCCGTTTTCCCGCAGCCAGGCCGTGGGGCCCATGCCAACGGGCGCTTCAAGGTAATTGATGCCGGTGCTGATCCGCCGGGGCGGTTCGTAGCGCAGCACCTCGTAGGCATGGTCGGCCGCGGTCTTGGCCGCCTGCTGCTCGGGCGAAAGGGCCGGCGTCGGGGCGGGGGCGTTCTCAGGGGCGTTCTCCGGGTCTTGCGGCGCTGCCTTGCGCAGGCGGTCGGGGATGAACAGGCTGGAGAAAAAGCTGCCGATGTAACCGCCGCCGCTGACCGTGGACAGGTAGTCGAAACGCGGCAGCAGGGTGTTGCCGGTGTCGTCTGGCGCGTTGTCGTCGGCGTGGTCGGGGGCCTTGGCCCGGGCCATTGCCTGCAGCACGCCGAGGCAGAAGGTGGCGCTGCGGATACCGCCGCCGGACAACGCCAGCCCCCAGGCTTTATGGGGTTGGCCGTCGGACGGGGGAGACGGGGGAGACGGGGGAAGGCAGGTGAGACCCAGGGCAGTACGGCGGTTGTTGATGCGGTCCTTTTCTCCAGCGTAATGCTGCTCGGCTGAGTCCATGTTTCGCTCCTTGCTGTCGCGGTAGTGGCATTGTGCTTAATGGATTAAAGCAGAACCGCGTCACATTTTTCGGCCGGCAAGCCATTGGCCGAAGTGAAGTTCATGAAAATTTCTTTATTTAGAAATGTTATTAAAAATCATGAATTTATAGTGTTAATGCAGTTGATAAAGGCGTTGATCCCGACCTGTAACATAGTGTGTAACTTACCTGTTACTTGAGGTCACTACTTTGCGTGGGCCGCTATTTCCCGCTCTGTAACTTCAAGGAATTCAACCGCGTATGCCTATTCTTACTCGCAGGAAGCTGATGCAGGCCGCCGCTATCGGATCGGCCTTCACCTTACTCCCGGACTCCATCCGCCAGGCCCTGGCGATCCCCGCCAACAACCGCACCGGCACCATTCGCGACGTCGAGCACGTGGTGATCCTGATGCAGGAAAACCGCTCCTTCGACCACTACTTCGGCACCTTGCCCGGGGTGCGCGGGTTCAGCGACCGCTTCACCATCCCGCTGCCCGGCAAGCGCTCGGTGTGGGAGCAGCAGGGCATCGGCCGCCTGGTGCTGCCGTACCACCTGGACAGCTCGCGGGGCAACGCCCAGCGCGTCAACGGCACGCCGCATTCGTGGGTCGACGAGCACGCGGCCTGGGCCAGCGGCCGCATGAGCGCCTGGCCGACCTTCAAGACCAACACTTCCATGGGCTACTACCGCGAGCAGGAGCTGCCGTTCCAGTTCGCCCTGGCCAACACCTTCACCCTGTGCGACGCCTACCACTGCTCGGTGCACGCCGGGACCAACCCCAACCGCCTGTTCCACTGGACCGGCACCAACGGCCCGACCGGCGCCAACGTCGCGGCGGTGGTCAACGAATGGGACGGCCCGGGCGCGGTGGACGTCGGCTACACCTGGAAAACCTACCCCGAGCGCCTGGAAGAGCGGGGCGTGAGCTGGAAGATCTACCAGTACCTGCCGGACAACTTCGGCGACAACCCGCTGGCCGGTTTCCGCCAGTACCGCCGCGCCAGCGTGGCGGCCGGCAACCCGGCGCAGCCGCCGGAAGGCTTCACCGCCTTCGTGCCCTACAGCGATGCGCTGAATGCCCGGGTGCCGCTGTACAAGGGCAATGGCAATACCTTGCCAGCGCGCAGCGGCAGCGACCTGGAAGGCATGATCGCGGGGTTTCGCAACGACGTGCAGCAGGGCAAGTTGCCCAAGGTCAGCTGGATCGTCGCCCCGGCCACCTACTCGGAACACCCGGGGCCGTCGAGCCCGGTGCAGGGCGGCTGGTTCACCCAGGAAATCCTCAAGGCCCTGACCGACAACCCCGAGGTCTGGAGCAAGACCGTGCTGCTGGTCAACTACGACGAGAACGACGGTTTCTTCGACCATCTGCCGTCGCCGTCGGCCCCCTCGCGGCGCCTGGACGGCAGCTTCGCCGGCAAGTCCACGGTGGACTTCGACAGCGAGGTGTTCACCCACCCGGCGCCGCCCGGCACCACCCAGCAGCCGCAACCGGACGGCGGCATCTACGGCCCCGGCCCGCGGGTGCCGATGCTGGTGCTGTCGCCCTGGAGCCGCGGCGGCTGGGTCAACTCCCAGGCGTTCGACCACACCTCGGTCCTGCAATTTCTCGAGAAGCGCTTCGGCGTGCGCGAGCCGAACATCAGCGCCTGGCGTCGCGCGGTGTGCGGCGACCTGACCTCGGCCTTCAACTTCGTCAACCCCAACAGCGAAATCCTCCCGCCGCTGCACACCACCACCCGGCAGAACGCTGACCTGCTGCGCCAGCGCCAGGAGCAACTGGCCCAGGTGCCGTTGCCGGACGCCAGCCGCCAGCACCTGCCGCAGCAGCAACGCGTGGCGCGGCCGTCGCGGGCCTTGCCGTATCGCCTGAACGTCGAGGCCAAGGCCAGGCGCAAGGCCTTGTCCCTGACCCTGAACCTGCAGAACAGCGGCGAGCAGGGTGCGGTGTTCCATGTCTACGATCGCCTGCACCTGCTGGACGTGCCGCGGCGTTACACGGTGGAGGCGGGCAAGCAACTCAAGGACAGCTGGCAGACCGCTGGGCGCTACAAGCTCTGGCTGCTGGGGCCCAACGGTTTCCACCGCAGCTTCCACGGCAACCTGCTGGAGCGCCAGCCCGAGGTGTCGCTGTTCAGCCGCGGCAACAACCTGCAATTGACCCTGAGCAACCCCGGGAAGGAGTCGGTGTCGATCACCATCGAGCGTTGCCCCTACACCCATCAGGGGCCGTGGCGGTTTGACGTGCCGGGGCGCAGCGAGATCCATCAGATGTTCGCCTGCCACGCCAGCGGCGGCTGGTACGACCTCACCGTGCGCGCCGAAGGTGGCTGGTTGCGGCGCCTGGCCGGGCGTCTCGAAACCGGCGCCCACAGCATCAGCGACCCGTTGATGGGCGTGTAACCGCGTACCGGTACCCGGCCCGCAAGGGGTCGGGGGCCGCGCCTCAAGAGCACGCCAGGGCCTTGTTCCCTGGCGTCTCGCAGGCCGTTGCCAGCCGGGTCGCACAGCGATTCCAGAGCGCCTGCCGATAATTCCCGCCGTACCAAAACACCGACCGAATCACACAAAAGGGCTTGGTTTACGACATGAACATTAATTAGAATCAGTCTCATTTAAGCCATCCTTCGCGCAGGGCCTCTAGACATGATCGACGCAGCGACGCCTCCGGAGCACAGCCTACATGCCCTGTACCGGGACCATCGCAGTTGGCTCGAGAGCTGGTTGCGCCAACGCATGGGCAACGCCTGGGATGCGGCGGACCTGAGTCAGGACACCTTCGTGCGCGTGCTCGCCAGTTCCCAGCAGATCGTCGATATGCGCGAGCCGCGGGCCTACCTGGTGACAGTGGGCAAGCGCCTGCTGAGCAACTTCTACACCCGGCGCAAGCTGGAGCAGGCCTACCTGGACGCCCTGGCCGATCTGCCCGAAGACTGCGCGCCGTCCCCCGAGCAGCGTTGGGTGCTGCTGGAAACCCTGCAGGCCCTGGACGAATTGCTCGACGGCCTGCCAGCCCAGGTGCGCCGGGCGTTTCTCTGGAGCCAGCTGGAAGGCCTGGGCTACCGCGAGATCGCCGAGCGCCTCGATATTTCGGAACGCACCGTCAAGCGCTACATGGCCCAGGCCTACGAACACTGCCTGCTGGCGGAGCTGTTGTGATGCGCGCCGCGCCGTCCGGCGAAGCCCGCGAGGTGGCCCGCGCCGCGGCGCAGTGGCTGGCGCTGCTGGAGTCCGGCGCGGCCAACGCCGACGATCATGCGCGCCTGCAGCACTGGCGTAACAGCGACAGCCAGCACGAAAACGCCTGGCAGAAGGCGCAGTTGCTGCGCCAGCGTTTTTCCGCGCTGCCTTCGGCCCTGGCCATGGCCACCCTGGACCGACCCGACCCGGCGCGGCGCGCGGTGCTCAAGCGCGCCCTGGGCGTCGCCGCGCTGGTGCCGACCGCCTGGCTGCTGGGCCGGCAGCTGCCGCTGGATGTGTGGCGCGCCGACCTGCAGACCGGCACCGGCGAACACCGCCGGCTGTCCCTGGCCGACGGCAGCAGCTTGCAGTTGAACACCGCCAGCGCGGTCAACGTCGACCTCGGCGCGCGGCAGATGACCCTGGTGCGCGGCGAGATGGCGCTCAAGGTCAACGGCAGCGCGCCGCTGACCATCCAGGCACCCTATGGGCGGATCATCGTCAGCCGCTGTGAAGTCTGCGTGCGCCTCAACGAGCGCGATTGCCGGGTCTCGGTGGTCAGCGGCTCGGTGCAGTTGCAACCCTTGCAGGGGCCGCAACTGGAGTTGCGCGAAGGCCAGCGGATTCGCCTGCGCGCCGACGGCGCCGGGCAGATCGATGCCTTCGACGCGCAGTTGCCGGGTTGGCGCGACGGCGTGCTGATGGCCCAGAACCAGCCCCTGGGCGACTTCCTGCGCGAGCTGAGCCGCTATCGCCCGGGGCTCTTGCGCTGGGACCCGGCGCTGGAAAACCTGCGGGTCACCGGCAGTTTCCGTCTCGACAACACCGACCGCGTGCTGGCGCTGCTGGCCGCCAGCCTGCCGCTGGATGTGCATTCGCGCACCCGCTATTGGGTGACCCTGACGCCACGCCCCAACGCCGCGCAAAAAAATATCGCCTGAAGCCTGTCCCTTTTTTTCGCCTCGCCGGTCATTCCAGGTAAGTGAACAGAAAACGAGAGCTTCCTTCATGCCCGCAGTATTGCCTTATCGCTTGCGTCCGGTTGCCCCGGGCCTGCGTCCGTTGTTGCATTTGGGCCTCATGCTGACCTTGAGCTCCAGCCCCTTGTTCGTGTCCACCGGCTGGGCGGCCGATGCCGCCGCACGGCGCAGCTACCAGGTGCCGGCCGGCCCGTTGAGCGCCGCGCTGACCCGCTTCGCCGGCCTGGCCGGGGTCAACCTGTCGGTGGACCCGCAGCTGGTCGGCGGCCGCAACAGCGGCGGGTTGTCCGGCGAGTACGGGGTGGAAGAGGGCTTCGCCCGCTTGCTCCAGGGTTCCGGCCTGCAATTGCAGGCGGTGGGGGAGCAGGCGTACATCCTGACCCCGGCGCCGCAAGGCAGCAGCCTGCAACTGGCGCCGACCTCGATCCTCGGCGCCAGCGGCGCGACCGACAGCGACGTGTTCGCCGGCGGCCAGGTCGCGCGGCGCGGCTCGCAAGGCCTGCTGGGCTCCAAGGACTTCATGGAAACCCCGTTCAGCATCACCACCTACACCAGCGAGGCGGTGAAGAACCAGCAGGCGCGCACCCTCGGCGACCTGATCGCCAGCGACCCTTCGGTGCGGGCCACCAACCCGGCGGGCGGGCGCTACGAGCAGTTCACCATCCGCGGTTTCAGCCTGTTCAACAGCGACGTCTCCTACAACGGCCTGTACGGCGTGCTGCCGACCTACACCATCGACATGGAAATGGCCGATCGGGTGGACATCCTCAAGGGCCCGACCCAGCTGATCAACGGCATCTCGCCGCGGGGCAGCGTGGGCGGCGGAATCAACGTGGTGCCCAAGCGCGCCACCGACCAGCCAATCACCGAGTTCACCGGCAGCTACGCCTCGGACAGCCAGGTGGGCGGCGCGCTGGACATCGGCCGCCGCTTCGGCGAGGACAACAAGTTCGGCGTGCGCCTGAACGCGGTCAAGCAGTCTGGCGACACCACCTGGGACCACCAGAGCGTGGACCGCGATATGGCCGTGCTGGGCCTGGACTTTCGCGGCGAGCGCCTGCGCCTGTCGACCGACATCGGCCACACCGAGCGCGACACCGACGCCCCGCAGGAGCGGGTACAGGTCGGCCCCAACGCGCAAGTGCCGGACGCCGACGACGTGCGCGACAACTATGCGCAGTCCTGGAGCAAGGCGCGCACCAAGGACACCTTTGGCACGGTCAACGCCGAGTACGACCTGAGCGACTCGGTGATGCTGTATGGCGGCGTGGGCGCGCGCAAAAGCAATCACGACTTCCTGCGCCATGCGGTTTCGGTGACCAACGACGCCGGCGACTTCAGTGTGCAGCCGCGGGACTTCACCCGCGACGAAAACGTGCGCACCACTACCCTGGGCGTGCGCAACTGGTTCCATACCGGCCCGGTCAGCCATGAGGTCAACCTGGCCGCCAGCTACTTCTACATGGACTTCGAAAACGGCGGCGCGCGCTATGCCTCGTCAGGCAGCAACATCTACCACCCGCGGCCGACCCCGACGCCGACCCGGCCGACGCGCATCGACCCCAAGGTCTACACCGAGAACCGCTTCAGCGGCGTGGCGCTGTCCGACACCCTGGGCTTCTTCGAGGACCGCCTGCTGCTGACCCTCGGCGCACGCTGGCAGCGGGTCAAGGTCGACGACTGGAGCGATGGCATCAAGGGCGACACCGCCTACGACGAGGAAAAGGTCTCGCCGTCGGGCGGCCTGCTGTTCAAGGCCACCGACCGGCTGTCGCTGTACGTCAACTACATGGAAGGCCTGAGCCAGGGCAAGATCGCGCCGTCGACCTCGATCAACGAAGACGAAATCTTCCCGCCGTTCGTCAGCCGCCAGGTCGAGGCCGGCGCGAAGTACGACGCGGGCGCCTTCGCCCTGACCGCTGCGGTGTTCCGCATCAAGCAGCCGGCCTACGAGACCAACGCCACCACCCGGGTTTTCGGCCCCAACGGCAAGCGCCAGAACGACGGCGTGGAACTGAGCGTGTTCGGCGAGCCGCTCAAGGGCTTCCGTCTGCTGGGCGGGGTGATGTACATCGACAGCGAATTGAAGGACACCACCAACGGCACCTTCGACGGCAACCGCGCGCCGGCCACGCCCAAGTACAACGTCAACCTGGGGGCCGAGTGGGACGTGCCGAAAGTCCAGGGCCTGACCCTGACCGCGCGCGGCATCTATTCCGGCTCGCAGTACCTGGACCAGTCCAACACCAAGGAAATCGATTCCTGGGAACGCTTCGACCTGGGCGCGCGCTACGCCTTCAAGCTCGACGACAAGGCCATCACCTTGCGCGCCAACGTCGAGAACGTGCTGGACAAGCGCTACTGGAGCTCCGCCGGCGCTTCGGACGACAGCGAGCCGGGCCTGACCCTGGCCACTCCGCGAACCTTGCTGCTCTCGGCCACTGTGGGTTTCTGAAACACCCGAACCGGCGCCACAGGGAAGGGCGCCCCGTCTTGTTGATCGGCCATGACCGCCTGGCGGTCGAGGAAGGATGCATGCCCGTTATTACTTAATGAAGTTGCTGCTCTCTTGAATGAGAGGTTAGCCATTTAATGACAACTAACAAAGTTATCAGAAAGATGGCAATAACATGGCGAATTCATGGCGCCGCTGATGACATTTCCCAGGTTTAATAACTGGGTCTTTGGCGTGCACGCGCTATTTAACTTATATCCGCAAATGCCAGGTAACTATTCCAAATAAGTTTGGATAAAGCAGTTGCGCTACTTAAGTAATGATAATAATTTGCAGATCGAATTTAACGAGGGCGAACAGATGTTGAATGATGGCATATTGCGCACTAGTCCCCTGCAAAGAACCAATGCCGATTATCTGGCCCGGCAAGGCAAGTTCGAATCCAACGTGCGCAGTTATCCGCGCAAGTTGCCGCTGGCCATCGCCAAGGCCCATGGCGTGTGGGTCACCGACGTCGAAGGCAAGACCTACCTGGATTGCCTGGCCGGCGCCGGCACCCTGGCCCTGGGTCACAACCATCCAGCCGTCATGGCCAGCCTCGACAGCTTCCTGGCGTCGGGCCTGCCGATGCACACCCTGGACCTGACCACCGCGGTCAAGGACGCCTTCAGCGAAACCCTGCTCAGCCTGTTGCCCGGCCAGGGCCGCGACTATTGCCTGCAATTCTGCGGGCCGTCGGGGGCGGACGCGGTGGAAGCGGCGCTGAAGCTGGCCAAGACTCACACCGGGCGGCACAACGTCATCAGCTTCTCCGGGGCCTACCACGGCATGACCCACGGCGCCCTGGCGCTGACCGGCAATACCGCGCCGAAGCACGCCATCGCCGGGCTGATGCCGGGCGTGCAGTTCATGCCGTACCCCCATGAATACCGCTGCCCGCTGGGCATCGGCGGCGAGGCCGGGGTCGAGGCGCTGAGCCACTACTTCAGCCAGTTCATCGAAGACGTGGAAAGCGGCGTGGCGCTGCCGGCGGCGGTGATCCTCGAAGCGGTGCAGGGCGAGGGCGGGGTCAACTGCGCGCCGGCCGGCTGGCTGCGGGCGATCCGCGAGGTGACCCAGCGGCACGGCATCGTGCTGATCCTCGACGAAGTGCAGGCCGGGTTCGCCCGCACCGGCACGATGTTCGCCTTCGAGCACGCCGGCATCGAGCCGGACATGATCGTCATGTCCAAGGCGGTGGGCGGCGGCCTGCCCATGGCGGTGCTGGGCATCAAGCGCGAGTTCGACGCCTGGGAGCCGGGCAACCACGCCGGCACCTTCCGCGGCAACCAGATGGCCATGGCCGCGGGCCTGGCGACCTTGCAGGTGTTGCGCGAGCAGAACGTCGCGGCCCTGGCCGAGCGTCGCGGGCAGTGGCTCAAGGAACAGCTGACGGCCTTGCAGGCGCAGTACCCGGCCCTGGGCCAGGTGCGCGGGCGCGGCCTGATGCTGGGCATCGAGATCGTCGACGAGCGCGAGCCGGCCGACCGCCACGGGCATTACCCCACGGACCCGACCCTGGCCGTGGCCATCCAGCAGCACTGTTTCAAACAGGGTTTGTTGCTGGAGCGCGGCGGGCGTCGCGGCAATGTGATCCGCCTGTTGCCGCCGCTGATCATCGACGACGAACAATGCCAGCAGGTCATCCAGCGTTTTACCCGCGCGGTGGCCGACGCCTTGTTGCAGACCCGTTCCTGAAGTTGCCGGGGCGGATATTACGCACGCGCAGAAGGCATTAATGAACGTGTGGCATTTTTATACGGTGACCTCTCGTTGTCATAACTTCGAGCCGTAGATTGTTTATTGAAAGTACAAACAGGCGAGTTTGCCTGACGGGTAACTGTCGGCTTTTTATTGTGGCCGGCCTATAACTAACTCTTTGTCGCGACATCACGTAACCAATGACCGCACGGGCGACTGTGGAGCAGCTATGAATTATTCGGATCGCACTGTTTTATCGACGATGGTCAGTGAACTGGCGACTACGCGCGCCTTGCTCAATTGCCTGATCAAAGAGTTCGCCCTGCCGGAAAACTGCCTGAGTTACCGTTGGCCGCCCGAGATGCAGGGCATCGCTCCCGGCAGCTACCTGGACGGTTTGGAATGGAAGGGCATCCCGCTGACCATCGACCTGCCGAACCGGCAGCAGTTCTTCGTCATGGTCGACCGCCGCGACCACCTCGGCAGCCACCGTTACCTGTCCGACGTGTATGCCCGGCGCGACGGCGAAACCTGGCGCTGCCTGGCGTTCGGCGAATTCGTCGAGCGCCTGCTCGGTGCGTGCGAGCACATGACCCGGGCCAGCAACGACGAGTTGCTCGACCAGGTGCTGCAAAGCCAACTGCTGACCGCCGCCATCGTTGCCCACAACATGGACGGCCAGGGCCCGGCGCCGCTGAGCGGCTACCTGGCCAGCGAGCAGGGCCTGTGGTTCGGCCACCCCAACCACCCGGCGCCCAAGGCGCGGCTGTGGCCGGCGCACCTGGCCCAGGAAACCTACGCCCCGGAATTCCAGGCCGAGACCGCGCTGCACCTGTTCGAGGTACCGCGCCAAGGCTTGCGCGTGACCGCCAACGGCCTCAGCGAGGAACAGGTGATGGCCGGTTTCGCCGACCAGGGCCGGGCGCGTCCGGGGCATGCGTTGATCTGCATGCACCCGGTGCAGGCCGAGCTGTTCATGCAGGACCGCCGCGTGCAGCGCCTGCTGGAACTGGGCGAGGTGGTGGACCGCGGGGCGACCGGGCCGCTGGCCAGCCCGACCGCGTCGATGCGCACCTGGTACATCGAGGGCCACGACTATTTCATCAAGGGCTCTCTGAACGTGCGCATCACCAACTGCGTGCGCAAGAACGCCTGGTACGAGCTGGAAAGCACACTGATCATCGACCAGCTGTTCCAGCGCTTGCAGCGCACCCAGGCCCAGACGCTCGGCGGCCTTTCGGCGGTGGCCGAGCCGGGCTCCATGAGCTGGGCCCCGGCCCAGGCCAGCGAGGCCGACGCGCATTGGTTCCGCGAGCAGACCGGGGCGATCCTGCGGGAAAACTTCTGCCGTCGCGCCGGCGCCGAGCGCAGCGTGATGGCCGGCACCCTGTTTGCCCGCGACATCCATTCGCGGCCGCTGGTGCACGACTTCCTGCAAGGCTTCGACGCTCGCGAGCTGGCCGACGCGCAACTGGTGGACTGGTTCGACCGTTACCAGGCGCTGTTGCTGCGGCCGGTGCTGGCGTTGTTCTTCAACCATGGCGTGGTGATGGAACCGCACTTGCAGAACAGCGTGCTGATCCACGACCAGGGCCGACCGCAACAGCTGCTGCTGCGGGATTTCGAGGGGGTCAAGCTGACCGACGAGCTGGGCATGGCGCAGATCGACGTCGGCCTGCACCCGCGGGTGCGCCAGTCGTTGCTGTATTCCCGCGAGCAGGGCTGGAGCCGCATCACCTATTGCCTGCTGATCAACAACCTGTCCGAGGCGGTGCTGGCCCTGAGCTGGGAGCGCCCGCACCTGGCGCCGGCGATGTGGCAAAGGGTCGAGCGGCAGTTGCGCGCCATCCGCGCGGAGCTGGTGCGTCCGGCGCCGGAGCTGGACGCGCTGATCGCCGGCCAGCCGATCGCCTGCAAGACCAACCTCAAGGTGCGCCTGGCGGCCAAGGCCGATCGCCAGGCCGGCTACGTCAGCCTGAGTTCGCCGTGGAGCGAGGAGGCGCGTTATGGCTGAGTTGTCCCCGACGCTCCTGGGTGCTATCGAGCGTGCCCGGGCCGACAGCGCCGACCCGCTGGCGGCCTTTATCTACGACCTCGACGCCTTGCAGGCCCATGTGCGCCAGGTGATGGCGGCGCTGCCGGTCGGGGTCGAGCTGTACTACGCGATCAAGGCCAACAGCGAGGCGCCGGTGCTGGCGGCGCTGGCCCCGCTGGTCACGGGGTTCGAGATTTCCTCGGGTGGCGAGATCGAGCGGGTGGCGGCGTGCCCGACGCCCAAGCCGTATGTGTTTTCCGGCCCCGGCAAGCTCGATTCCGACCTGCGCGCGGCGTTGGCCCACGGCGTGGAAGCGGTGCACCTGGAAAGCCTCAACGAGATCGAGCGCCTGCAACGCCTGGCCGCGGCCGCCGGACGGGTGCAGGCGGTATTTATCCGCATCAACCCGCAGTTGCCGCAGAACCAGTCGAGCCGGCTGGCCATGGCCGGCACCGCCACGCCGTTCGGCATCGACGAGGCGGAACTGGCCGAGGCGGTGCAACGCGTCGATCGGGCCAGCCACCTGCGCCTCAAGGGTTTCCATGTGCACGCCATGTCCCACCAGCAATCGGTGGAACGCCATGAACAACTGCTGGATTTCTACCTGCAACGCTGGTCGCAGTGGCGGGCCCTGGCGGCGCATCCGCACCAGCTGACCCACCTCAACGTCGGCGGCGGCATCGGCGTCGACTACCTGAGCGGCCGGCAGTTCGACTGGCAGCGCCTGTGCCGCCACCTGGAACGGCGGCTGGCGGAGCAGGGCGGCCAGGCGCCGATCCTGCGCTTCGAGCCGGGCCGCTTTATCAGTGCCTTCTGCGGTTACTACGTGATCGAGGTGCTGGACACCAAGACCAGCCATGGCGAGCATTTCCTGGTGTGCCGCGGCGGCACCCACCAGTTCCGCCTGCCGGCGGCGCAGAGCCACGACCACCCGCTGATCCACCTGCCGCGCGGGCGGCGCGACGAGCAGGCGCCGGAGCGTGCCTGGACCGTGGTCGGCCAGCTGTGCACGCCCAAGGATGTGCTCAGCCGCGCCCAGCCGCTCAAGGGTGTCGAAGTCGGTGACCTGCTGGTGCTGCCGATGGCCGGGGCCTACGGCTACAACATTTCCCACGCCGACTTTCTCTGCCACCCACGGCCGGCGCAGCACTTCCTGCGCCAGGGCCGGTTGCTCGAAGGGGCGGCACTGTGATCAAGGCCCCGCGCAGCTGGGTGGTGGTCAACGTGCTGCTGGGCACCCTGACCGTCAGCCTCAACAACAGTTCGCTGAACCCGGCGCTGCCGGCGTTCATGGACGCCTTCGCCATTGGCCCGCTGCTGGCCACCTGGATCGTCGCGGCGTTCATGACCAGCATGGGCATGACCATGCCGCTGACCAGCTTCCTGGCCCAGCGCCTGGGGCGCCGGCAGCTGTACTTGTGGGGCGTGGCGCTGTTCGTCGGCGGCTCGCTGCTCGGCGCGCTGGCCGACTCCATCGCCTGGGTGATCGTCGCGCGGGTGGTGCAGGGCATCGCCAGCGGGCTGATGATCCCGCTGTCGTTGGCGATCATCTTCGCGGTCTACGCCAAGGACGAGCGCGGCCGGGTCACCGGCCTGTGGGGCGCGGCGGTGATGCTCGCGCCGGCGCTCGGGCCGCTGTGCGGCAGCCTGCTGCTGGAGTGGTTCAGCTGGCGTTCGCTGTTTTTGATGAACGTGCCGATCGGCCTGCTCGCGCTGCTGATGGGCCTGGCCATCCTGCCGGCGTCGGAGCCGGCCGAACGCAAGCCGTTCGACCTGGCCGGCTACCTGTTGATCGCCTCGGGCATCGGCCTGCTGATGTTCGCCATCAGCCGCCTGCACCAGGCCGCCGCGCTGACGGACCCGCTGAACCTGGGCCTGTTGCTGATCGGCGTGCTGTGCCTGGCGGCGTTCGTGCGTTTGGAACTGCGCCGCGAGGCGCCGCTGCTGAACCTGCGGATCTTCGCCCTGCGCGGCTATCGCCTGAGCGTGTTGATTGCCGTGGTGCAGTCGGTGGGCATGTTCGAGTGCCTGGTGCTGCTGCCGTTGCTGGTGCAGACGGTGCTGGGCTACAGCGCTATCTGGACCGGCCTGGCGCTGCTCTGCACCGCGGTGTTCGCCAGCCTCTTCGGGCGTCTGGGCGGCACGGCCCTGGACCGTCATGGGCCGCGCGGGGTGGTCTCTATCGGCTTGCTGTTGACCGGGCTCTCGACCCTGGCCCTGGGCCTGCTCCCGGCCGGCGCCGGCATTGGCCTGGTGTTCGGGTTGATGATGCTGCGCGGCGCGGGCCTGGGCCTGTCCTACATGCCGGTGACCACCGCCGGGCTGAATGCCTTGCCCGAGCCGATGGTCACCCAGGGCGCGGCGATGAACAACATCTCGCGGCGCCTGCTGTCGTCCCTGGCCATCGTCATCGCCTCGCTGTGGCTGGAGTTTCGCCTGGCCGGCGCCCCGCAGGCGGAGCTGGCGGGGGCCCTGGACCTGTCCGGGGCCATCAGCGAAGTGTTCGTGGTCACCGGCCTGCTGATCCTCCTGGCGTTGCCCTGCGCCTGGCGTTTTCCCCATTCCGACGCGACGCCCGAGGCACTGCCCGGCGCGCTCGAACACCGTTAACCCTTCTTTGCCCAAGGTATGAATATGGCGATTGCACGCTCGACAACCTCCAGCAACGGCTCCGGCCCCGGCGCCTGGCTGGCCGCGGTGGATCCGCGGATCAACGAAAAAGTCCGGCAGCGGGTGGTCGGCCAGCTGTTGCAGACCCTGTTCTACGAAGGCGTGCTGCGCTTCGACAGCACGCCCCTGGAAAACGGCTTGCAGCGCTTCGTGGTGCTCGGCCTCGATCGCCAGCAGGCGCGGGTGGAGTACCGCTGCGACGGGCTGCTCAGCGCCAGTTTCGAGCTGATCCGCCTCGACCCGGCCAGCCTGGAACGGGTCGACGGTAGTGGCCAGCGCAGCGTGCCGGACCTGCACCAGGCCCTGGCCGAACTGCTCGGCGACTACCAGGACAGCCCGCACCTGGGGCGCTTTATCCAGGAGCTGGAGCAGACCCAGCTCAAGGACCTGCAAGCCCGCAACCAGGGTTATCGGGCCGCGGTGCCGGCCCATGAGTTGGACGTCGACGCCCTGGAACAGCACTTCATGGACGCCCACAGCTACCACCCGTGCTACAAGTCGCGGATCGGTTTTTCCCTGGCCGACAACCAGGCCTACGGCCCGGAATTCGCCACGCCGATCGGCGTGGTGTGGCTGGCGGTAGCGCGCGAACGGGCGGCGTCCAACCATTCGCGCAAGATCGATTTTCCGGCTTTTATCCAGCAGGAACTGGGGGCCCAGCGCTGGCAACAGGTCGCCCGGCAACTGGCTAGCCAGGGCAGGGCGCTGGACGACTACCAACTGCTGCCGGTGCACCCGTGGCAATGGGAAAATGTGATTGTCTCGACCTTCTACCCGGAGCTGCTCAGCGGCGAGCTGATCTACCTCGGCGCCTCGATTGACGAGTACAAGGCCCAGCAGTCGATCCGCACCCTGGCCAATGCCACGGTCAAGGAACGGCCCTACGTCAAGTTGGCCATGAGCATGACCAACACCTCCAGCACGCGGATCCTGGCGCGGCACACGGTGCTGAACGGGCCGATCATCACCGACTGGCTGCAGCAACTGATCGCCAGCGACAGCACCGCCCGCGCCCTGGATTTCGTGATCCTCGGCGAAGTCGCCGGGGTCAGCTTCGACTACCCGCACTTGCCGCAATCCCGCGCGGTCCAGGCCTACGGCACCCTGGGGGCGATCTGGCGCGAAAGCCTCCATCAGTACCTCAAGACCGACGAGCAGGCGGTGCCGTTCAACGGCCTGAGCCATGTGGAAAACCGCTACGCCGAGGGGCCGCAGCAGCCCTTTATCGACGCCTGGATACGCCAGTACGGCCTCGAGGACTGGACCCGCCAGCTGCTCAAGGTCACGGTGCCGCCGATCATCCACATGCTCTACGCCGAAGGCATCGGCATGGAGTCCCACGGCCAGAACATCGTGCTGATCGTCAAGCAGGGCTGGCCGCAGCGCATCGCCCTGAAAGACTTCCACGACGGCGTGCGCTACTCGCCGGCGCACCTGGGGCGGCCCGAACTGTGCCCGCAGCTGGTGCCGTTGCCGGCCAGCCACGCGGCGCTCAATCGCAACTCCTTCATCCTCACCGACGACGTCAACGCGGTGCGCGACTTCTCCTGCGACTGTTTCTTCTTCATCTGCCTGGCGGAAATGGCGATCTTCCTGCGCCAGCACTACCAACTGGACGAAGGGCGCTTCTGGCAGATGACCGCCGAGGTGATCCTCGACTATCAGGCGGCCCACCCGCAGCACCGTGACCGCTTCGGCCTGTTCGACGTGTTCGCGCCGAGCTACGAAGTCGAGGAGCTGACCAAGCGCCGCCTGCTGGGCGACGGCGAACGGCGCTTCAAGTCGGTGCCCAACCCGCTGCACGCTTACAGGCCGCAGACATGCTGAGAACCAACCAGCTGAAACGCAAACTGGCGGCCGGGCAGACGGTGTACGGGTTGATCGCGTCGATCCCGGCGCCGGCGTCGATCGAGCTGATCGCCGAGGCCGGGTTCGACTTCGTGATCATCGACATGGAGCACGTGCTGATCAATCCGGAAACCGTCGAGCACATGATCCGCACGGCCGAAGCCTACGAGCTGACGCCGCTGGTGCGGGTCGCCGACCTCAACCCGAAAACCCTGCTGCGCCTGCTCGACGGCGGCGCCCAGGGCATCGTGCTGCCGATGATCGAATCCGCCGCGCAACTGGCGGCGGCGGTCGCCGCGTGCAAGTACCACCCGCTGGGCCAGCGCAGCCTCAACGCCGGGCGCCCCGGCAGTTTCGGCAAGCACAGCCTGGCGCAGTACGTGGCCCAGGCCAATGCACAGATCCTGCTGGTGGCGATGATCGAAAGTGCCGCGGGGGTCGACAACGCCGCGCAGATCGCCGCGGTGCCGGGCCTGGACATGATCCTCGAAGGCGCCGCCGACCTGTCGCAATCCCTCGGCATGCCCTGGCAGATCGACCAGCCGGCGGTGCAGCAGGCGCTGCTCGACAGCTGGCAGGCGGCGGACCATGCCGGCGTGCCGTACTGCGCGATTCCAAGGCAAAGCGGCGACCTCGGCCGCTGGCGCGAGCGCGGGGTCCGCGCCTTTGTCCTCGGCGACGAACGCGGCATCGCCTTTCGTGCCCTCCAGGCCAGGTTGGCCACCCTTTCTCTAGAAGGAAACTGATCCGATGAACGTCACGACCCTGGCCGCGCAACTGGTGATGCAGGACTTGATCGACTGCCTGCTCGCCGAAGACTTCTTTGGCCGCGAGCCCTTGCCGCTGCTGACGGCCGGCCAATGGCGCCAGGCCCATCCCGAGGCGCCGGCGCTGGAGAGCGCCGCTACCGGCGAACGCCTCTGGGAATGGTGCTGCGACGCCCAGGAACAGCGCTTCGTCAGCATCGCCCTGCGCCCGGGCATCACCCAGCAATGGGAAAAAGTTCCGGGCACCCCGGTGTTGGCCCGCCAGGAGCAGCGCTGGACCGTCCTGGGCCCGGTGGAGTTCATGAAGCGGGTGTTCACCGGCATGGGGCCGCGTTTCCAGGACAACGAAAAGGGCCTCACGCTGTTCCTCGAAGTACTGCATATCAGCGTCTGGCAGACCGCCTTGTCCCTGGAGCACCGGGTCGACCACCAGGACCTGATGGCCCAGGACGGCGCGACCTTTTTCCGCACCATGGAGCAGTGGGCCTCGTTGCGCGACCGGCCGTACCACCCGCTGGCCAAGGCCAAGCAGGGCCTGTTGCAGGCCGAGTACCAGCAGTACCAGGCCGAGTTCGCCCAGCCGGTGGCGCTGAACTGGGTGGCGGTGCGCAAGACCCTGCTGCAGGGCGGCGCGGGCGTCGACGACCTGGAGCAGGTGTACCCGGCGCGCTACCTGTTGCCCGAGGCCTTGCAGGCGCGGCTGGCCGCGGAACTGCACGCGCGCGGCATCGACGCCAGCCACGTGGCGCTGCCGGTGCACCCGTGGCAGTTCGAGCATGTGTTGCAGGCGCAGTTGGGCGAAGCTTTCGCCCGCGGCGACTGCCAGCGCCTGGACTTCAGCGAGGCCACGGTGTTCGCCACCTCGTCGCTGCGTTCGATGACCCCGTGCTTCGCCAGCGCCGACTACCTGAAGCTGCCGATGGCCATCTATTCCCTGGGCGCCTCGCGTTACCTGCCGGCGGTGAAGATGATCAACGGCGGCCTCAGCGAAGCGCTGCTGCATCAGGTACGGCGCCTCGACCCGGTGCTGGAGCAGAGCCTGCACCTGTGCGACGAGAGCAAGTGGTGGGCCTTTATGCCGCCCCAGGCGACCCTGTTCGACGAGGCGCCGCGGCACCTGTCGGCGATGGTCCGCGGCTACCCGCAGGCGCTGCTCGACGACCCGGAGTGCCGCCTGCTGCCGATGGCCGCCCTGGGCACGCCGTTGCCTGGCAGCGACCGGCACTTCTTCGATGAGTGGATGCAGTACCGCGCACTGCCGGCGACCCCGGCGTCGGTGCTGACCCTGTTCGGCGAGCTGTGCCAGCGTTTCTTCGACGTCAACCTGCGGATGTTCCGCCTGGGCATGCTCGGCGAGGTGCACGGGCAGAACGCGGTGCTGGTGTGGAAGGCCGGCCAGGCCCAGGGCCTGCTGCTGCGCGACCACGATTCGCTGCGCATCTTCGTGCCGTGGCTGGAGCGCAACGGCATGGCCGACCCCGAGTACCGGATCAAGAAAGGCCACGCCAACACCCTGTACCACCAGCGTCCCGAGGACCTGCTGTTCTGGCTGCAGACCCTGGCGATCCAGGTCAACGTGCGGGCGATCATCGACACCCTGGCCCAGGTCTACCAGATGCCGGTCACCGCGCTGTGGGGCCGTTTGCGCGACGTGCTGGACGGGTTGCTGGAGAGCATCGAGTTCGACGACGCGGCGCGGGCGCTGATCCGCCATCAGCTGTTCGAGGCCCCACGCTGGCCGCAGAAACTGCTGCTGACGCCGATGATCGAACGCGCCGGCGGCCCGGGCAGCATGCCGTTCGGCAAGGGCGAAGTGGTCAACCCGTTCCAGCGGCTGGCCGCGGATGCCTGACCCGGCATTCCATCCTTGCCGGCGCACGCTGTTGCGCCTGTCCCTGGGGTTGCTGGCGGTGCCGGGGATCGCCCGTGCCGAGCCGCTGCGGGTGGTGACCCTGTTCCAGGGCGCCAGCGACAGCGCCGTGGCCCTCGGGGTCACGCCTTGCGGCGTGGTCGAGTCGGCGAGCGAGAAACCGACCTTCCGCTATTTGCGTCCGGCGCTGGCGAATGTCCCCCATGTCGGCCTGGAAACCCAGCCGAGCCTGGAGGACATCGTGCTGCTGGCGCCGGACGTGATCGTCGCATCCGGCTTTCGCCACCAGCGCATCGCGCCGCTGCTGGAACGGATCGGCACGGTGCTGATGCTCGAAGAGGTGTTCGAGTTCAAGCGCACCCTGGCGCTGATGGGCGCGGCCCTGAACCGCCAGCAGCAGGCCAGCAGCCTGCTGGGCCAATGGCAGCAGCGTGTGGCGCAGTTGCGCGAACGATTGCAGGCGCACCTGGGCGGGCGTTGGCCGCTGACGGTGTCGGTGCTGGACGTGCGCGAGGACCATATCCGCTGCTACCTGCCCGGCAGCTTCGCCGGCTCGGTGCTCAGCGAACTGGGCTTCGCCTGGAACCCGGTGGCCCGTGAAGCCCGCGGCACCTACCTCAAACTCACCAGCAAAGAGAGCTTGCCCGTGGTCGATGCCGACCTGTTTTTCGTTTTCCAGCGCGCGGACAACCCGGCGGTGCAGCGCAATTTCGAACGGCTGGTGCACTATCCGTTCTGGCAGCAATTGCGCGCGGTACGCGAGGGCCAGGTGTGGCGCGTCGACGGCATCGCCTGGAGTTTCTCCGGCGGTATCCTCGGCGCCAACCTGATGCTCGACGATATTGCCCGCGTGGTGGCGTCCTCATGAGCCGTGGCTGGAAGCTGGCAGTGGCCTTGTTATTCATGCTGTGCTGCGCCGGCCTGAGCCTGACGGCCGGGGCGACCTGGATCGCCCCTGCGCAGTTGCTCCAGGGCCTGCTGCAACCGGACAGCCTGAGCGCTGGCCAGCAGTTGATTGTCGGCACCCGGCTGACGCGCACCCTGATGGCGATCGCCGTGGGCGCCAGCCTGGCGGTGGCCGGCGCGCTGATGCAGGCGCTGACCCGCAACCCATTGGCTTCGCCGGGGCTGTTCGGGGTCAATGCCGGGGCGACTTTCGCGATCATTCTCTGTTCGTCGCTGTTTGCCTTGTCGTCGATGAACCAGTGGCTGTGGTGCGCCTTTATCGGCGCCGCGCTGGCCGGCAGCCTGGTGTGGCTGATCGGCAATCGCGGCCAGGGCAGCCTCAACCCGCTGCGCATCGTGCTGGCCGGGGCGGCGATCACCGCGCTGTTTTCCGCCTTCAGCCAGGCCTTGCTGGTGGTCAACGAGGAGGGCCTGGACACCGTGCTGTTCTGGCTCGCAGGTTCCTTGTCCGAACGCGAGCTGGCCCTGGCCGCGCCGCTGTTGCTGGGGGTGGCGCTGGCCTTGCTCGGGGCCTTGTTGCTGGCCGGGCAAGTCAATGTGCTCAACGCCGGCGAATCCATCGCCGTCGGGCTGGGCCAGCGCACCGGGCGGGTCCGCTGGCTGATGAGCGTGCTGATCGTCGGCCTGGCCGGCAGCGCGGTGGCGCTGGCGGGCAGCATCGGTTTCATCGGCCTGTTGGTGCCGCACATGGTGCGCAAGGGCCTGTCCATCGACCATCGCTGGCTGCTGCCGGGCTGCGCGGTGCTGGGGGCGACCCTGTTGCTGCTGGCCGACACCCTGGGCCGGCTGGTGATCCTGCCCCAGGAGGTGCCGGTGGGGGTGATGACCGCGCTGTTCGGCGCGCCGTTCTTTATTTTCCTGGCGCGCCGCGGAGGTCGTTATGCATAAGACCCTGACCCTGCGCAGCACCGGCTTCTCGCGGCGCATCGAGCTGGCGACCCTGTGGCGGCTGATGCTGGCCCTGGCGTTGACGGCGCTGGTGATGCTCGGCGCCTTGTCCCTGGGCACGCTCAACCTGTCGCCGCTGACCGTGCTGGAGCTGCTGTGGCACGGCGGCGATCCGCGCCTGCTGTTGATCGTCGAGCAACTGCGCCTGCCGCGGCTGGCCCTGGCGGCCCTGGTCGGCGCGGCGCTGGCGGTGTCCGGGCTGATCCTGCAAAGCATCATCCGCAACCCGCTGGCCTCGCCGGACCTGTTGGGCATCACCAGTGGCGCCAGTGCCGCGGCGGTGCTCTACCTGTCGTTCTTCGCCCTGGCCCTGGGGCCGCGCTTCCTGCCGCTGGCGGCCATGGCCGGGGCTGCGCTGGCCGCGCTGGCGATCTACCTGCTGGCCTGGAAGCAGGGCACCTCGCCGTTGCGCCTGGTGCTGATCGGCGTCGGTGTGTCGGCGCTGCTGACCGCGGTGACCACCTTCATCCTGGTGTTCAGCCCGCTGACCACCACCTTGTCGGCCTACGTCTGGCTCACCGGCAGCGTCTACGGCGCCAGCTGGCCGGAGCCGCGGGCGTTGGCCGGCTGGTTGCTGGCGATCCTGCCGCTGCTGGCGTGGCTGGCCCGCCAGGTGCGGGTGCAGCAACTGGACGACGCCCTGGCCCAGGGCATCGGCGTGCGGGTGCAGTGGCTGCGCGCCGGCCTGCTGCTGGTCAGCGTGGCCCTGGCCGGGGCGGCGGTGGCCTGGGGCGGGGCGATTGCCTTCGTCGGCCTGATCGCCCCGCACATTGCCAAGCGCCTGGTGCCCCCGGGGTTTGCCGGGCAGGCGCTGATGGCGGCGCTGATCGGCGCCAACCTGGTGGTGCTGGCCGACCTGATCGGCCGGACCCTGTTCCTGCCGCTGGACCTGCCGGCGGGGATCTTCGTCGCGGTGCTGGGCACGCCGTTCTTTCTCTATCTTTTGATCAACCAGCGGCATTAAGGAATTTTTGATGGCCTCGATGGCGACCCATCAACTGACCCTGGGCTATCAGCGCCAGGTGATTATCGACGGGCTGGACCTGCAACTGCCGTCCGGCCAGGTGTCGGTGCTGATCGGCAGCAACGGCTGCGGCAAGAGCACCTTGCTCAAGTCCCTGGCGCGGCTGCTCAAGCCGCAGCAGGGCTCGGTGATTCTCAACGGCACGGACATCCAGCGCCGCTCCACCGCGGCGGTGGCCCGCGAGCTGGCGATCCTGCCGCAGATGCCCAGTGCGCCCGAAGGCATCAGCGTGCGCCAGCTGGTGGCCCTGGGGCGTTATCCCTACCAGAACTGGATGCAGCAATGGTCGGCGCAGGACGAGGCCATGGTCGAGCGCGCGCTGCGCCAGACCGGGGTGCAGGCCCTGGCCGAGCGGCCGGTGGACGCCTTGTCCGGCGGTCAGCGCCAGCGGGTGTGGATCGCCATGACCCTGGCCCAGGACACCGAGATCGTGCTGCTCGACGAGCCCACCACCTTTCTCGACCTGGCGCACCAGATCGAGGTGCTGGACCTGCTGCGCGACCTCAACCGCCAGGAGGGCAAGACCATCGTCATGGTCCTGCACGACCTCAACCTGGCCTGCCGCTACGCCGACCATATGGTCGCGGTGCACCAGCGCACCGCGTTCGCCCAGGGCCGCCCGGCGGACATCCTCACCGAAGCCCTGGTCAAGCAGGTGTTCGACCTCAATTGCCGGATCATCGAAGACCCGTTCTTCGGCACGCCGCTGTGCATTCCCTTTGGCCGGGAGTTGCCGCGATGAGCCTGCAAGCGGCGTTCGCGCCGCACGACTGGGCGGTGCTGAGCGGGGCGCTGCGGCTCAAGCCCCTGGCGCAACGCGACCGGCAACGTTCGCGCAGCCCCCGGGCCTTGCTCGACGAGCCGGCGTGCCTCGAGCTGCTCGACCAGTTGGGCCCGGTGATCGGCTCGCCGACCCGGGCGATCACCGCGTCGCTGCTGGCCAAGCGTTTTTCCTTCCTGGCCACCGGCGCCTGCCTGTACGCCATGTCGGTGTGCGACCAGGGCCTGCTGCTGTCGCTGGACGACTGCGTGCTCGAGTACGGCCACGACGACGGCGTGTGGACCTCCTCCATGCCGCTGGCGGACCGGGCGCCCCAGGGCTATGCCGCGGGCGAACGCGAGGCCTGGCGCGCGGCGATTGTCGAGTCGTTGTTCGCCGGCGTGCTCGCACCGCTGTGGCAAGTCTTCAACCGGGTCAGCGGCATTTCCCGGCGCATCCTCTGGGAAAACACCGCGGTGCGCGTGTATTCGCTGTACGAAAAACGCATGGGCAAGGTCGACGACCCCCTGGTTCGCTTGCGTCATGAAGCCGACTTTCACTGGTTGCTGGAGGAGGCCGAGCCGCGGCTCTTTGGCCTGGACTACAACCCGCTGCGGCATTTTCGCCGGCCGCCGACGCCGATAGAAGAGGGCAAGAGTATCCGCTTTCGCCGCACCTGCTGCTTCTACTACGAAGCCACCGACCCGGCCGAGTACTGCTCGACCTGCCCCCTGCTGCGCCCGAGGAAATGCCGATGATCGCCCCCCGCCAACACGTCGCCAGCGCCGCCTTGCTCGACCACTACCGGGGCATCTCGGCCTCGACCCTCGGGCATTTCGGCGACGCCGGCTACCTGCGCGGCATCCGCCCGCTGTTCGACGGGCTGCGCCTGCTCGGCAACGTGGTCACGGCCAGGGTCTTCGCCCCGGACGGCAGCATTCTGCGCGATGCGCTGCTGCTGGCCGAACCGGGGGACGTGCTGGTGATCGAGTGCGTGGGCGACCGGGAATGCGCCTGCTGGGGCGAACTGCGGACCCTGGCCGGGCTGATCAAGGGCCTGGCCGGGGTGGTGGTGGAGGGCGCGGTCACCGATGTCGCGGCGTTGCGCGAGCATCGTCTGCCGGTGTTCAGCCGCGGGGCCAGCGCCTACACCACCCGCGGCATCGGCCAGCAAGGCGAGGTCAACGGCGCGGTGCGGATCGCCGGGGTGGAGGTCAAGCCGGGGGATATCGCCCTGGGCGACGACGACGGGGTGTACATTCTCGACGGCCAGCGGGCCGAGGCGCTGCTCCCGGAGTTGCTGGCCAAGGAAACGCTGGACCGCGAGCGCCGGGCGGCGTTTGTCCAGCGTCTGGCGGCACGGGGTCGATGACGCCGCGCTGCACTTTTATAAAGCGCGACGGCAGCGCGCTTGCACCAGACCAAGGCGCTTTGGCAACCTTCGCCGCGTTGCGGCGGCACCGGGCTGGAGCGCTGTAAGCCGCGCCTGGCGGGGCTTTCAGGCTGATCGCCAGGCCTTGGCACAAAGGCTGCTATACCCCTGGCAAGGCCCACCGCGCATGACGTGGGCAACCCCCTCGGTCAACGACGATCGAGTGGCCGGCAGGCCCGGGGGGATTTCAACAGACGAACAGGCAAAGGCGCCTGGAACCGTGAGGTTTCAGGCGCTTTTTTTTGCTTGAAAAAAACCGTGATTGGCTTGGGTCGGGTGCTATTTATGAATGCCATTGTTGCCCCTTTGAACACACACAAAACCCTGATCGTGATCGGCAACGGCATGGTCGGGCACCACTGCGTGGAACAGCTGGTGGCGCGCGGCGCCCTGGAACACTACCGGCTGCACGTCTTCAGCGAAGAGCCGATGCGCGCCTACGACCGGGTGCACTTGTCCGAGTACTTCACCGGCCGCGACGCCGAGTCCCTGGCCCTGGGCGAGGCCGCGCTGTACCGGACCCCGGGCCTGACCCTGCACCTGGGCGTGGCGGTGCTGGGCATCGACCGGGCCAACCGCCAGGTGTTCACCGCCGCAGGCCCCGTGCACTACGACAAGCTGGTGCTGGCCACCGGTTCCTATCCGTTCGTGCCGCCGATCGAAGGCGCGGAGGGCGATTCGCGCCTGGTCTACCGCACCCTGGAAGACCTCGACGCGATCCGCGCCGCCGCCGGCAATGCCCGCCGAGGCGTGGTGGTGGGCGGCGGGCTGCTGGGCCTGGAAGCGGCCAACGCCTTGAAGAGCCTGGGCCTGGAAGCCCACGTGGTGGAGTACGCCCCGCGGCTGATGCCGGTGCAGCTGGACGAGCAGGGCGGGCGGGCCTTGAAGGCACGGATCGAGGCCCTGGGCGTCGGCGTGCACCTGGGCAAGGGCACCCAGTCGATCAGCGCCGGCGAGCAGTACCGCTACCGGATGAACTTCGCCGGCGACGACTTCCTGGAAACCGACCTGATCGTGTTCTCCGCGGGCATTCGCGCCCAGGACGCCCTGGCCCGCGACTGCGGCTTGCCGGTCGGCCCGCGCGGCGGCGTGGCGGTGGACAACCAGTGCCTGAGCGAAGACCCGCACATCTACGCGATCGGCGAGTGCGCCAGCTGGAACGGCAGTGTCTTCGGCCTGGTGGCCCCGGGTTACCAGATGGCCCGCAGCGTCGCCGGGCAACTGTGCGGCGACGCCGGCGAGCCGTTCATGGGCGCGGACCTGTCGACCAAACTCAAGCTGCTGGGGGTGGACGTCGGTTCCATCGGCGACGCCCAGGGCCTGACCCCGGGCGCGCGCAGCTACCAGTTCATCGACGAGGCCACGGCCAGCTACCGCCGCCTGGTGGTGGACGCCAGCGGCAAGCAGGTGCTGGGCGCGGTGCTGGTGGGCGACAACAGCTACTACGACACCTTGCTGCAATACCTGCAGAACGGCATCGCCTTGCCCGCTGAACCGGCGGGGCTGATCCTGCCGTCCAGCGCCGGCGCGCCGACCCTGGGCCCGGGCGCCTTGCCCGAGTCGGCCACGGTCTGCTCCTGCCACAACGTGACCAAGGGCGCGATCTGCGCGGCCATCGACGGCGGCTGTGCCGAGCTCGGCCAGCTCAAGGTGCAGACCAAGGCCTGCACCGGCTGCGGCGGGTGCGCCGGGCTGCTCAAGCAGGTCTTCGAGCACGAACTGATCGCCCGCGGCGTCAGCGTCGACAAGAGCTTGTGCGAGCACTTCGCCTATACCCGCCAGGAGCTGTACGCCCTGGTGCGGGTCGAGGGCATCCTGAGTTTCGACGAGATGCTGGCCAGGCACGGCCGCGGCCATGTCGGCTGCGATATCTGCAAGCCGGCGGTGGGTTCGATCCTCGCTTCGTGCTGGAACCAGCCGATCATGGACCAGGCGCTGGTGCCGCTGCAGGACACCAACGACACCTTCATGGCCAACATGCAGAAGAACGGTACCTACTCGGTGGTGCCGCGGATCGCCGGCGGCGAGATCACCGCCGACAAGCTGATCGTGATCGGCCAGGTGGCGAAGAAGTACGACCTGTACACCAAGATCACCGGCGGCCAGCGCATCGACCTGTTCGGCGCCCAGCTGCACCAGTTACCCGAGATCTGGGCCGAGCTGATTGCCGCCGGTTTCGAGACCGGGCACGCCTACGGCAAGTCCACACGCACGGTGAAATCCTGCGTGGGCAGCACCTGGTGCCGCTACGGGGTGCAGGACAGCGTGGCCATGGCCCTGCTGATCGAGGACCGCTACAAGGGCCTGCGTTCGCCGCACAAGCTCAAGTTCGCGGTGTCCGGCTGCACCCGCGAATGCGCCGAGGCGCAGAGCAAGGACGTCGGCGTGATCGCCACCGAGAAGGGCTGGAACCTCTATATCTCCGGCAACGGCGGCATGCGCCCGCGCCACGCCGAACTGTTCGCCACCGACCTCGACGATCAGACGCTGATCCGCTACATCGACCGCTTCCTGATGTTCTACATCCGCACCGCCGACCGCCTGCAACGCACCTCGGTCTGGCGCGAGAGCCTGGAGGGCGGCCTGGACTACCTCAAGGCGGTGGTCATCGACGACAGCCTGGGCCTGGGCGCCGAGCTGGAAGCGCAGATGCAGCTGGTGGTGGACCGCTACGAATGCGAATGGGCCAACGCCCTGAAGGACCCGGACAAACTCAAACGCTTCCGCACCTTCGTCAACGACCAGCGCCCCGACCCGGACATCCATTTCGTCCAGGAGCGCGGCCAGCGCCGGCCGATCATGGCCGCCGAACTCAACCTGATCCCCGTCACCCAGGAGGTGCTCTGATGAGCCTGTCGCCAAGCCCGCAACGTATCGATGAGCAATCCGAACCGCGGTGGCAGGCCGTCTGCACCCGCCAGGACCTGGTCAGCCACAGCGGCGTGGTGGTGTGGCACGACGGCGCCCAGGTGGCGCTGATCTACCTGCCCGACGCCGCGCCGCAGACCCTCTACGCCATCGACAACCACGACCCGCAATCCGGCGCCAACGTCATCGGCCGCGGCCTGGTGGGTTGCATCAAGGATGAGCTGGTGATCGCTTCGCCCTTGTACAAGCAGCACTTTCGCCTGGCCGACGGCCGTTGCCTGGAATACCCGGAGCAACGCCTGCGCACCTGGCCGGCGCGGTTGCGCGGCGATGTGGTGGAGATTGGTGTGCAATAAGCCGCCTTGTTCATCCTTGATCACTACCGGCCGCCGCGCTTCGTGGCGCGGAGCCGGCCCCTGTTGCTCGACCCAAGGAATCGGAGACGCCCATGAAAACCGCCGCCCAGTTGCTGAAATTGAAGGCCGTGGAACACCGCCAGGTGCACAGCATCGGCCCGGAGCAGATGGTGCTCGAAGCGCTACGGATGATGGCGCAGAAAAACGTCGGCGCGCTGCCGGTGATGGAAGGCGGGCAAGTGATCGGCGTTATCAGCGAGCGCGACTACGCACGCAAGGTGGTGCTGCAGGGACGCTCGTCGGTGGGCACCCCGGTGCGCGCCATCATGAGCGCCCCGGTGATCACCGCCGACAGCCAGCACAGCATCGAACGCTGCATGGCCGTGATGACCGACAGCCACCTGCGCCACCTGCCGGTGCTGGAGGGCGAGCAACTGATCGGGCTGCTGTCGATTGGCGATCTGGTGAAGGAAGCGATTGTCGAGCAGGCGAGCCTGATCCGCCAGTTGGAGGGCTATATTCGCGGGGATTGAAGGGGGTGTGGGCGGGCACACCGAAGATTTCAGGTGTGCCCCCGAGTCAACCGTCAGCCTTGAAAGCGCGATGCTTTCCGATTGCCCCGGGGGCCGTGCGGGCATTGCCTTCAGGGTTATTGACAGGCGTGCAACGCCTGGCGCACGCCCTGGCCATATTCCGGGTCGGCCTTGGTGCAGTGCTCGATATGCAGCTGCTGGATAGGCGCGGATACGCCTGTCAGGGCGCGCGCGGTGTTATCGAACAAGGCTTGTTTCTGCGCCGGCGACATCTTCCTGAACAGCGCTCCGGGTTGGGAGAAATAATCGGGGTCCAACCGATGGTTCCAGTGCCCCGCGGCTCCCTCCAGGGTCAGGGGCGGCTCATGGAAGTCCGGCTGTTCCTGCCATTCGCCGCGGGTGTTGGGTTCATAGGCGATGGTGCCTCCGGCGTTGGCGTCGACCCGCATGAGCCCGTCCCGGTGGTAGCTGTTCACTTGCCTTGCGCCTCTGGGCGCATTCACCGGGATCTGCTGGAAGTTAACGCTCAAGCGGTAGCGTTGCGTATCCCCATAGGAAAACAGGCGCCCCTGCAGCATCTTGTCGGGAGAGAAACCAATGCCGGGTACGACATTCGCGGGGGAGAACGCCGCCTGCTCGACATCGGCAAAATGGTTCTCGGGGTTGCGGTTCAACTCCATGACGCCCACTTCAATGAGCGGGTAATCGGCTTTCGGCCAGACCTTGGTCAGGTCGAAGGGGTTGATGTGATAAGTGCCGGCGTCCTGTTCCGGCATGATTTGTACAAACAGCGTCCAGCGCGGGAAGTCGCGGTTTTCGATGGACTCATACAGGTCGCGCTGGTGCGATTCGCGGTCCCGCCCGATCAGTTCCTGGGCTTGGGCATCGGTAAGGTTTTCGATGCCTTGCTGGGTGCGCAGGTGGAACTTGACCCAGAACCGTTCGTTCTCGGCATTGATGAAACTGAAGGCGTGACTGCCGAAGCCGTGCATATGGCGCCAGGTACGGGGCAGGCCACGGTCGCTCATGATGATGGTGACCTGGTGCAGGGTCTCGGGCAGTTGGGTCCAGAAATCCCATTGGTTTTCCGCGCTGCGCATGCCGGTGCGCGGGTCCCGTTTGACCGCATGGTTGAGGTCGGGAAACTTCAGCGGGTCGCGCAGGAAAAACACTGGAGTGTTGTTGCCCACCAGGTCCCAGTTGCCTTCTTCGGTGTAGAACTTCATGGCGAAGCCACGGATGTCGCGCTCGGCATCGGCCGCGCCGCGTTCGCCGGCCACCGTGGAGAAGCGGGTGAACATCTCGGTCTGTTTGCCGATCTCGGAAAAGAGCTTCGCCCGTGTGTAGCGGGTGATGTCCCGGGTGACGGTAAAGGTGCCGAACGCCCCCGAGCCCTTGGCATGCATGCGGCGCTCGGGAATCACTTCGCGATCGAAGTGCGCCATTTTTTCCAGCAGCCAGATGTCTTGCAGCAGTGCAGGGCCTCGGGGGCCGGCGGTCTGGATGTTTTGATTGTCGACGACTGGAGCGCCAAAGGCGGTAGTCAACTTTTTCATAGCGATTCCTCATCGGTTTGGGTGTGACACAGACAGAACAGGAAACAGGGGGAGCAGGGCCGGGTGGCGGCCAGTCCGCGCAGGGCTTTGGGGGTCAGCGCTGCCTGTCGGGGGCTCGCAGATAAATCACCCAGTAAGTCAGGCCGACCAGTAAACCTCCGCCAATGATGTTGCCCAGGGTGACGGGGACAAGATTGTCGAAAATAAAGTTGTCGACGGTTAAGTGGGCGAATTGTTCGGGCGTCGCGCCCACGGCATTCCAGAATTCGGCGCTGGCGAAGTGCTTGATGACAATGCCCATGGGGATCATGAACATGTTGGCGATACAGTGTTCGAAGCCGCTGGCGACGAACATGGCCACCGGCAAGATAATGGCCAGCATCTTGTCGGTCAGGCTACGACCGGAGTAGCTCATCCAGACCGCCATGCACACCATCAGGTTCGCCAGGATGCCAAGGCAAACCGCTTCGATAAAAGAGTGGTGCAACTTGTGGCTGGTGGTTTGCAGCACATTCAGCCCCCACAGGCCGTTGGCTGCCATGTATTGGCCGGAGAACCAGATCAGCGCGACGAAGAACAAGGCCCCGATCAGGTTGCCGACATAGACATTCAGCCAGTTCCTGGCCAATTGCCCCCAGGTGATGCGGCCGCTGGCTTTGGCGATCACATTGAGAATATTGGAGGTGAACAGGTCCGCGCCGCAGACGACGACCAGCATCAACCCCATGGAAAAGCAGATGCCGCCCACCAGCCTGGACAACCCCCAGGCGTGGCCGGCGATACCGGTGGTGGCGGTGATATGGAATACAAAGCCGATGGAAATGAACACCCCGGCGATGATTGCCAGGTAAAAGGTTTTCAAGGGTTGCTTGGTGGCTTTATAGACGCCGGCATCTTCGGCGAATTGCGCCATTGCGGGAGGCAGAAGCAGGGCGAAGGGACTGTCTGTCTTCATATC
The DNA here is from genome assembly GCF_001921865.1 of Pseudomonas chlororaphis. GTDB lineage: Bacteria > Pseudomonadota > Gammaproteobacteria > Pseudomonadales > Pseudomonadaceae > Aquipseudomonas > Aquipseudomonas chlororaphis_D. The sequence goes on along the minus strand of NZ_MSCT01000011.1, from coordinate 93,962 downwards.
GACTGTCACTCTGGACGTTTAAATATTGACTCGCGGATCCAGCGGTCTATCCGTTTTTAGCGGGGGTGCGTACCGCGATAGGGAGTGCAGGGCGCCGTGCGACGGCACCCTGCAAATGAATCAACGCAGGACGTCGATGCCCGCGCCAAAGTTGATGTGGAACACCTGTCCGTCAATAACCAGGGCCGGGACGGACTTCACGCCGCAGCGCTCAGCTTCGGCCACGCGCTCTTTGGCATCGCCCAGGTGCACGACTTCAACGTGATAGCGCTGTGGATCCAGGGCGGTGACGAACTGCTGTTCCGCACTGACACACACCGAACAGCCTGCGTGATAAAAAACGGCTTCAGATTTCATGATGGCTCTCCAACAGGGGGGACTTCGGCAAAGGCCGGTTAAGACGAATCATGGTTTCGATTCGATACCATAATCTCGCCTGACCGTATTCTCTTGTCAATGTAATTTTGAATCGATACTAGTTTTCGCTCAGGCGAGCGCGCGGGGGAGCCGTGACTGCCGGGGCTGTTTACCAGGGCGTGCGACGATCGCCAGGCCGACCAGCAGGGCGGGGGGAATGCTTTCAAGGCACGGGCTGCCGTCCGCAGGCCGCTGGTTTTTCAGGCGCCGCTCGAATTCGGTGCCAGGAGGCAAGCGCGGGCGGGGGCGGTTATTGGCGGATCGGGACAGCGTCCGTGGCAGCGGGCAGGGCGTCGAGAAGGGCGCGGTGCCCAGGCCTGGGCGGTTCAGGTGTCCGCTGTTGGGTCAGGCCGCAGAAGGGCTCGGCACGCAGTGTTCGATGGAAACGGCAGGTGCGGCACAGGCCGAAACCTCGCAGAGATCATCGATTTTTTGCAATCACGCCATTCATGTACTGATTCAAATCGCGCAGGTCCTGGATGGTCCAGGCATGCGGCGCCAGCTTTACGCCGTTCTCGCGCAAGGTTCTTGGAATCAGGTCGCCATTGGGGCGAAGGATGATCGACGAGACGATAACGCCCGGATACTCATTCAGGCGTTTTTTGAACGCGGGGGTCGTAAGGTCGGGTGTGGGCGGGTTGCTTTTATTGGCCAGGGGGCCCGTTCCCTTGATATCCGCTCCATGGCACATGGCGCATCGCTGTGAATAGAGCGTTTTCCCATTGTTCTCAGCGAGCGTTATCGAGGTGTGAACGAGCGGCAGGATCCCTAGCGAAGCGATGAGCAATGGCTTGATTTTTTTCATGGGTTCTTGTTGTGGACGTCCGATCCGAATCGAGGGCAAACCCCGGGGCGCCACTCGGCTTGGCAAAGAGCCAGCGGTCGCTGCTGCGTTGTACGCGATTCGCGCTGGCCTGGAAAGCGTTGGAGCAAATGCATTACCTTCGCTCGCCGACTTTTCGTGCAGACCCTAAGTGTGGGATTTTTCGTTCAGCCTGAAGACGATTCCTTCTACGTCCATTTCAATGTTGTATTTGAACAACACATTGATGCTCTTGGATATGCCCGGAAATCGATAGGTTTCCCAACCGCCTACCAATCCTCGTACCGGGATTTTGTATGGCCCCTTCGACTCCAGAGGCTCACCGAATTGCGATCTGACCCAGCTCTGGCTCATCCTGGTTTTAAGCTGATAGGGAAGACTCCCTTTGTAAGTTGGCCTTCCGGGAAACGTTTCGAGGAAGGTAATGAATAAATCTTCAAACCGCTCGTTACTGGCCCAGAACTCCAGCTCTATGCCAGGTTCAGGCGACATCGATAAGGTGTTGCTGTCTTCGAAAATACCTGTTGGTGGACCTCCGGGAAGATACATTCCAGAGGCGATCAACTCGGGGTAAGTGCACCCGAGGTTCTTAATAAATTCATCAAGTACTGCAGCGTTCATATCGATAGCTGTTGTGTGTCAGTGGAACTAAGTGTGTGATTTTTCATTTAACTCGAATACCACCATTTCCACGTTCATTTCAATGTTGTACTTAAAAACTATTTGAGTGCTTTTTGGAATGCCAGGGATACGATAAATATCCCATCCGCCTGTCATGCCTAGTACCGGGATTCTATAGGGGGCTCCTGATTCCAATGGTGGGCCAAACCGGGATCTAACCCAGTCTTGGTTCATCCTTGGTATGAGTTGGTAGGGCAAGTTTCCCTTATAGATTGACTCCTCGGGGAAGCTCTTTTGCAGGGAGATATACAAGGCTTCAAAGCGCTGAGTGCTGGCCCAAAACTCAAGTTCAATACCTGCCATCGGCCACATGGCCATGGTGTCGACATCCTCAAACATACCTTTCGGAGGCTCGCCGGGAAGATACATTCCGGTGGCAATCATTTCGGAATAGGAGCGGCCAAGGCATTTAACCAGGTCATCGATCATTGCTGCGTTCATATCAATACCAGCCTTGTTCCTGATGAAGATAGTGCAGGTCGCTGCGCGCCTTTTCGATCTGCTCGTCGGTGAAGCCTTCTTCTAGCAAGAAGGGCTTGATGGTATCTAGATTGGCATCCACCGCTCCGCGCAGGTTGGCCGCATCCCTGGCCTGCTGGGGTTTCGTGTTTCTGCCGCCATATGTCTCGCTGTACTTTTGGTGCACTTTGCGTGGAATTGCAATGCTTGGAGCCTTTCGCAGGGCGGTGTTTAGTTGGTTCTCAGTTATACGAGGACTGTTTGCTTTCAAGAAAACTCTCAGCGCTGCCTGCGACGGTATGTGATCAATATCCAACCCATCCCTCGCGCTCCTGCTGGCAAGATCATTCGCCGGCCCGACCTCCAATGGGTTGACCATCGGTTTGGCGAAGACCAGGTACAACGACCTGAGGCCGCTGCCCGGCGGGAAGGTGACGATGCAATCCTCGACCTTCAGTTCGTCGATGGGCGCGCCCTGGAGTTGGCTGTCGCCGCCTTCCTCGATGGGGTGGACCATGATCCTGGCCAGCTCGTCGGTCACACCCGGGTAGGGGGTGGGCGCGGTCACCACCGGGCCGTTGTTGGGCGTCCAGGTGATGGTGAGCGTGCCGAGGTGGGCCTGCAGGGCGCTGCGGTCGGCGTTCCAGTCGGCCTTGACCACCGGCACCGAGTCCTGTCCCGATTGCGCGCTGGTGTGGAGGCCGTAGACCTGCAGCGCGCCCTGGCCGTCGCGGCGGAACTGGAAGCGCACCCGGGTACTGGCGGCGCGCAGGTCGTGCAGTTGCTCTTCGCTGTAGAAGGTGTCGTCGCCGAGCAGGGTCGGGGTCATGGCCAGGATCAGCACCTGGCCCAGCGGCCCGCCGGCGGTCTTGAGGGTGGTCCCGGCCATTTCCAGGGACCAGGCGAAGCTTCTGAGGATCAGGTCGCCGGCGATCCTGCCCAGTCCGGTGTCGGCCGTGGAGGCGGCCAGGAGCATGGTCTTGCCGAAATGGGCTGCTGGCTCGCTGGCGCTACCGGCCTGGGTGGTGCCCCAGGGCGCGGTGTCGACGGACTTGGCGAAGACGCGCTCGGTGCGGGGTGTGGGTGCGGGCCAGCGATCGTCCTGAAGGTAGACCGGATCTGGTTCGGGCGCCGGGCAAACCAGGCTGCCTGTCGCGGCCGGGCTGTCGCTGAGCAGTACCCAGTCGCCGTTCCTGACGGCCGCCAGGATGTCGCGCTCGCTGCTGATGCTGTAGTGATCGTGCAGCAGCTGATCCAGGCCTTCGAGGCTGGAGCGGTCGCGCTGCAAGGCGGCGCGCACCCGGGGTTCCGCGAGATAGGGATCTTCGGCGTTGCGAGCGCCCCGATCGGAGCTTTTCACTAGGTGCATGTCAGTCAGTGCATGTCGGCAAACGCATGCGCGGCCTCGGCGTTTTTGAGCAGACACGGATGCTAAGGCGCCGCCGGGGCGCAACTCTCTAGGCCCTTTCTGAAAGGCTTGAAGGAAAATTCGCTGTTGGCTGGGCGATGCCGTTCGTCACAGCGCGCCGAGCCCGACTCAACTTTTGCCGACAATGGTTTTCACAGCCAGTGCGAGGGCCGTTCCCGGCTCGCGCAGGTTGTCATCTGCCGGAGGTCGAACCCGATGAACGACTACGCCCAGGACGAAACGCTCGAGGAGCGCCGCCAGCGCCGCATGGCCCAGGCGCTGAGCCTGAACCCCGACGAGGTGGCGCGTTGGGTGCTCACCGTCGAGGAAGACGGCAGCGGCATGGGTTATGTGGTCGAGTTTTCCGCGGCCACGCCGGTGGCGGTGCTGGCCCGGGTGCCCGGGTTGGGCGGCGACCGCTCGATCAATATCGGCCCCATCGACTGAGGCGGCCCTGCCAAATCCCTGGGGCCGGGGGCGTCAGCTGTCAGGAAAGGGAATCGACAGCAGCCACTGGCTGAACGCCTGCAACGCCGGCAGGTGCTGATAGCGGGTGGGGTAGGCCAGGTAATAACCGCGCCCGCTGTCTACCGGCTCGAACAGCGCCACCAGCTCGCCGCTGTGGATTTCGTCCTGCACCAGGATGCGCGGCACCAGGCCGATGCCGATGCCGGCGACCACCGCCTGGATCAGGTGCGCGGTCAGCTCGAACCCCGGCCCCATCCGCATCGCCCGCGCGTGCAGGTCGTTGTGCTCGAACCATTCGGGCCAGGCGGCGGGGCGCGAGACCACGTTCAACAGCAGTTGCTGCGCTACCTCGGCGACCGTCATCGAGGCGTGCTCGGGCAAGGCCCTGGGGCTGGCCACCACCGTGAGTTTTTCCGAGAGCAACCGATGGGCCTCGTAGCCAGGCCAGTGGCCGGTGCCGGCGCAGAGGATCGCGTGCATGTCGGCGGTGTCCTTGGACAGGTCGCTGGTGACAATGCGCGAGTGGATGTGCACCAGGGTGCCCGGGTGGCGGGCGTAGAAATCCTGCATGCGCGGCAGCAGCCACTTCGAGCCGAAGGTCGGCAACACCGCGAGGTGCAGCGGGCCGCCGCCGGCCTTGTGGGCGATGGTCTGCAAGGTGGCGTTACGGATCCGCGCCAGGGCCGCCGCCAGCTCGTGGTGGTACAGGGCGCCGGCGGCGGTCAGCTCGATATGCCGGCCGTCGCGGCTGAACAGTGGCACTTCCAGCAGCGATTCCAGGGCCTGGACCTGGCGGCTGACCGCGCTCTGGGTCAGGGCCAGCTCTTCGGCGGCCTTGGTGAAACTGCCATGGCGCGCCGCGGCCTCGAAGGCCACCAACACCGACATCGACGGGGTAAGGCGTCTCGGGTTCATTCATAAAACTCATGCAAATGTCACGGGAAATACATTTGTCTGCGGGGCGCAGGCAGCGGAAAATAAGACTTATCGCCTTTTTCATGGCCCCTGGATTGCGCGCAAGCATACGTGTTTTGCATGCGGTTACGGGCCATTTCTTTGCCTGGAATGCTTTTCGATGATTGCTCCGCTTGCCCCCGAACGCGACCTGTTGGCCCATTACCAAGGTTTTCTCGATGCCCTGGCCGCCGGCGGTTTTCGGGGCGAGATCGCCCGCGACCTGGGCTTGCGCACGGTGCTGGCCACCGACAATTCGATCTACCAGCGCCTGCCCCAGGCCGCTGTTTTTCCTCGGGACGCGGCGGACGTCGAGCAACTGGCGGCCCTGGCGGCGCGGCCCGAACACCGCTCGGTGGTGCTGACCCCGCGCGGCGGCGGCACCGGCACCAACGGCCAGTCGCTGACCGACGGCATCGTGGTCGACCTGTCGCGGCACATGAACCGCATCCTCGAAATCAATGTCGAGGAGCGCTGGGTGCGGGTGCAGAGCGGGGTGGTCAAGGACCAGCTCAACGCCGCCCTCAAGCCCCACGGCCTGTTCTTCGCCCCGGAGCTCTCGACCTCGAACCGCGCCACCGTCGGCGGCATGATCAACACCGACGCCAGCGGCCAGGGCAGTTGCACCTACGGCAAGACCCGCGACCACGTCTTGCAACTGAGCACCGTGCTGCTGGATGGCAGCCGCCTGGACACGGCCTCGATCGACAACCGGCAATTGCACACAGAAGCCGCGCGCAGCGACCGTATCGGCGCGGTCTACCGCTGCGCCCAGGGCATCGCCGACGGCCAGGCCGGGCTGATCGAGGCGATCTTTCCCAAGCTCAACCGCTGCCTGACCGGCTACGACCTGGCGCACCTGCGCGAAGGCCCGCAGCGTTTCAACCTCAACAGCGTGCTGTGCGGCTCCGAGGGTTCGCTGGGGTTTATCGTCGAGGCGCGGTTGAACGTGCTGCCGATTCCCAAGCACTCGATCCTGGTCAACGTGCGTTACGCCGGGTTCATGGACGCGTTGCGCGATGCCAAGGCGCTGATGGCGCTCAAGCCGCTGTCGATCGAGACCGTGGATTCCAAGGTGCTGATGCTGGCCATGCAGGACATCGTCTGGCACGGCGTGGCGCAGTATTTCCCCGAGCAGGCCGAGACCCAGACCCTGGGCATCAACCTGATCGAATTCAGCGGCGACGACCTGGACGAACTGGAGCAGCGGGTCGACGCCTTCGTTCGCCATCTGCAGCAGGACAGCTCGGTGGTGCGCCTGGGCCACACCCTGGCCGTCGGCGCCCAGGCGGTGAACCAGGTGTATGCCATGCGCAAGCGCGCGGTGGGCCTGCTGGGCAACGTCCAGGGCGAGGCGCGGCCGCAGCCCTTCGTCGAAGACACCGCGGTGCCGCCGGAGAACCTGGCGGACTACATCCTCGAGTTCCGCGCGCTGCTCGACCGCCACGGCCTGCACTACGGCATGTTCGGCCACGTCGACGCCGGGGTGCTGCACGTGCGGCCGATCCTCGACATGAAGGACCCGGCGCAGGCGGCGTTGGTCCGGCCGATTTCCGATGCGGTGGCGGCGCTGACCCACAAGCACGGCGGCCTGCTGTGGGGCGAGCACGGCAAGGGCCTGCGCTCGCAGTACGTGCCGGATTATTTCGGCGAGCTGTACCCGGCCTTGCAGGCCTTGAAGGCGGCGTTCGACCCGTTCAACCAGCTCAACCCGGGCAAGATCGCCACCCCGGCCACGGTGCCGCAGGCGCGCCTGACCCGGGTCGACGAAGTGGTGCTGCGCGGCGAACTCGACCGCACCATCGACGAGCGCGTCTGGCAGAGCTACGACAGCGCCCTGCATTGCAACGGCAACGGCGCCTGCTACAACTTCGACCCGGACGACGCCATGTGCCCGTCGTGGAAAGCCACCCGCAACCGCATCCATTCGCCCAAGGGTCGCGCTTCGCTGATTCGCGAATGGCTGCGCTTGCAGGGCGAGCAGGGGGTGGATGTGCTGAGCGGCGGTGGCGCGCGCCTGTCCAACCTGGGGCGGCGTGTCTACAACAGCCTGGCCCGGCTGGGCGGCCGCGAAGACTTCTCCCATGAGGTGTACGACGCCATGGCCGGCTGCCTGGCGTGCAAGTCCTGCGCGGGGCAGTGCCCGGTCAAGGTCAATGTGCCGGAATTCCGTTCGCGCTTTCTCGAGCTGTACCACGGGCGTTACTTGCGCCCGATGAAGGATTACCTGATCGGCTCCCTGGAATTCAGCGTGCCGTACCTGGCGCGGCTGCCGCGGCTGTACAACGCGTTGATGTCGGCGGCGCCGGTGAGTCGGGCCCTGGAGCGCCTGGCGGGGATGGTCGACAGCCCGTTGCTCAGCACCCTGGATTTCCACGCGGTGTGCCGCCGGCGCAATGTACGCATGGCCAACGCCGCGCAGTTGGCGGCGCTGTCCGCGCAGCAGCGCCAGCGCAGCGTGGTGCTGGTGCAGGACGCCTTTACCCGTTTTTTTGAAACGCCGCTGGCGGCCGAATGGCTGGAGCTCATCGAGCGCCTGGGCTTCCAGGTTTACCTCGCGCCGTTCGCGCCCAACGGCAAGCCGTTGCAGGTCCAGGGTTTCCTTGGCGCCTTCGCCCGGGCCGCGCGGCACAACGCGCAATCGCTGTTGCAGTTGCAGGCCAGCGGCGTGCCCCTGGTCGGCCTCGACCCGGCGATGACCCTGGTCTACCGCCAGGAATACCGCAAGACCCTCGGCGCCGGACAGGCCCCCGAGGTGCTGCTGCCCCAGGAATGGCTGGCCCGGGTGTTGCCCGAGGCCGCGGCCGGGTCGACGCCGGAGGCCGAGCTGTATCAGTTCCTGGCGCATTGCACCGAGAAGACCAACGAACCGGCGAGCATCGGCCTGTGGCAGCAGGTGTTCGCCCGCCTGGGCCTGAAGTTGCAGGTACTGGCCAGCGGTTGCTGCGGCATGTCCGGCACCTACGGCCACGAGGCGCGCAACCTGGCGACCTCGCAGGTGATCTACCAGCAATCGTGGCAGCCGCTGGTGGCGCACCACGCACCGGGCGGACGGCTGCTGGCCGACGGCTATTCCTGCCGCAGCCAGGTCAAGCGCCAAGAGGGGCGGGGCCTGCAACATCCACTGCAAGCTCTGCTGGAACACCTGCGCAAACGCGCCCATACGGCCTGATCGGACGGCAGCGGCGACAAGATCGCGTGTAGCCGCTGCCGAGCCTGCGAGGCTGCGTACGGTTTGGGCGGCATTCCGACGTAGCGGCCGCAAAGCCTGAATCCGCGAACTGCCTGGATAACCGGAGCGTCTGTTTTAGCGAGCGCTGCGCGCTCGTGCGCAGCCTGCAGCAGCGGCTACAGGATCGCGTGTAGCCGCTGCCGAGCCTGCGAGGCTGCGTACGGCCGCGTAGCGGCCGCAAAACCTGAGTCCGCGATCTGCCTGGATAATCGCGGCGCTGGTTTTAGCGAGCGCTGCGCGCTCGTGCGCAGCCTGCAGCAGCGGCTACAGGGATTGCGTGGGGCAAGGGATCGATTGGTGCTGGGGCACTGTCCAACTTTCAGGTCGTTTATCGCCCCTGACAGATCCGATGGTCTGCTCAAAGCGCTCGCCCGGTTCGCGCCAGGGCCGGCTAATCTCCTGTAGAAAAACAGCCTGGTGGAAACCGACATGGCCGATCAGCCCCGAAAAGTTCTGGACGAGGACCGTTTTCGCCTGTTGGTCGAGGCGGTGGTCGACTATGCGATCTACATGATCGATCCCCAGGGTATCGTCACCAGCTGGAACGCCGGGGCCCGGCGTTTCAAGGGCTATCAGGAGGCGGAAATCCTCGGCGCGCATTTTTCCTGCTTCTACACCCCCGAAGACTGCCGGGCCGGCTTGCCGCAGCGGGCGTTGGACACCGCGCTGGCCGAAGGGCGGTTCGAGGGCGAAGGCTGGCGGGTACGCAAGGACGGCACGCGGTTCTGGTGCCATGTGGTGATCGACCCGATCCGCGATGCCCAGGGGCAATTGCTGGGCTACGCCAAGATCACCCGCGACCTGACCGAACGCAAGATCGCCGAGGAAATCCTCAAGCAGAGTGAGCAGCAGTTCCGCCTGCTGGTGCAGAGCGTCACCGACTACGCCATCTACATGCTCGACCCCAACGGCCGGGTCAGCAGCTGGAACCTCGGCGCGCAGCGGATCAAGGGCTACTCGCCGGAGGAAATCATCGGCGCGCATTTTTCGCGCTTCTACACCGAGCAAGACCGCGCCGCCGGCGAGCCGGCCAAGGCGCTGGAGGCGGCGACTCGCGAGGGGCGTTTCGAGAAGCAAGGCTGGCGGGTGCGCAAGGACGGCACGCAGTTCCAGGCCCATGTGATCATCGACCCGATCCGCAGCGATACCGGCGAGCTGCTGGGCTTTGCCAAGGTCACCCGCGATATCAGCGAGGCGCTGCAGGCCCAGAAGGAGCTGGAGATTGCCCGCGAGGCGCTGTTCCAGTCGCAGAAGCTGCACGCCATCGGCCAGCTCAGCGGTGGCATCGCCCATGACTTCAACAACCTGCTGACGGTGATCCTCGGCAACCTGGAGCTGGCGCGCAAGCGCACTGGCGACGACCCCAAGCTCGCCCGGCTGCTGGACAACGCCGTGCTCGGCGCCGAGCGCGGGGTATCGCTGACCCAGCGCATGCTGGCCTTCGCCCGGCGCCAGGAACTGAAGACCGAACCGGTGGCCCTGGCGCAATTGGTGCGCAACCTCAGCGGCCTGCTGCGCAGTTCGCTGGGGCCCCAGGTGACGATCCTCGCCGATCTGCCCGAGGGCTTGCCGACGGTCCAGGCCGACGTCAACCAGCTGGAACTGGCGCTGCTCAACCTGGCGACCAATGCCCGCGACGCCATGCCGGGCGGCGGCACCCTCGAACTTCGGGCCGAGCTCTGCGACGGCCGCCAGGCCAGCGGCTTGGCGTTGCCCCATGAGCGCTACGTACGCCTGTGCGTGATCGACGACGGCGAAGGCATGGACGAGCAGACCATGGCCTGTGCGGCCGATCCGTTCTTCACCACCAAGGGCGTAGGCAAGGGCACCGGCCTTGGCTTGTCGATGGTGCATGGCCTGGCCGAGCAACTGGGCGGCCGGCTGATTCTTTCGAGCCGCCCGGGGCAGGGCACCCGGGCCGAGTTGTGGCTGCCCCTGGCGACCCAGGCGCTACGCGTGGCGCCGGCCCGGGACAGCGAGGCGGCAGCGGCGCCGCAGCCCTTGTGCATCCTGGTGGTCGACGACGACAGCCTGGTGCTGAGCAGCACCACGCTGCTGCTCGAGGACCTTGGGCATCGGGTGCTGTGCGCGATGTCCGGCGCCCAGGCGCTGCAATGCTTCCAGGAACACCCGGCGATCGACCTGATGATCACCGACCTGGCGATGCCGGTCATGGACGGCGGGCAGTTGGCGAGCGCCGTGCGCCAGTTGCGCCCGCACCTGCCGATCGTCCTCGCCAGCGGTTACGCCCAGCGCCTGGAGGGCCTGGCGGCGGTTTTGCCGCGGGTGTCCAAGCCCTATACCCAGTTGCAACTGGTGGAAGTACTGGCCCACGCGTTGGCCGGTTTCAAGGATGGGGCCACGGACGCCGCCAGTGCGCCGACAACCGGTTGAACTCGAGCCAGACCGTGCCCACCCATCCTCGGATATAAAAGGCCCGGCGCGCGGCCGGGCTTGCGAGCAAACGGCTCGCCAGGCGAGGGAAGGGTGTCAGGCGGCCAGGTGCGAGGCACTCATGGCTTTCTTGTATTCGCTCTTGAGCTCGTCCATTTCCGCGCCCAGTTGCTCCAGGGCGGCCTTGCCCAGCAGCTTGCGGGCCTGGGGAAACATCTCGCGCTCTTCTTCTTCGATGTGGTGTTCGAGCAGTTCCTTGACCACCTTGGCCCGCCCGGAGAATTCCGCGGTCGAGGGATCGGTGTCCTTCAGGTCCGGTAGCACCAGCGAGTCGACGGTGCGGTGCTCTTCCTTGGCCTCGTGGTACATCACCTGCTGCGCCTTGCCCCCGGCTTTCTTGAACGCCGGATAGAGAATCTGTTCTTCGAGCCGGGTGTGCACGGCGAGTTCCGCTTCGAGCTTGTTCACCAGGTCGGTGCGTTTCTTGATGCCGCGTTCGGTGGATTCGCTCAGTTGGGTCAATAGGTTCCTGACGCGTTTGTGGTCGGCGAGCAACAGGTCGATGGCGTTCATGGGGGGGCCTCTGCGGTCACGGTAAACGGACGCATCGATGGCGTCCCGGTTACCCCTCAGGTTGCATCGCCCGTGCCAGCCTGGCGATACGCCCGGACGCCAGGCAAATCAATGGCCTGCAGCCGGCCGACCGCTCGCGCCTTCGTGCAAGCTGCATGGCCGTGCGTGCCGGATCTTGCATTCTGCGGTGGCGGGCTGACAGCCATCGTGGGCAAGCCTCGCTCCGACAAGAACACAGGGTTCTTATGCAGGAGCGAAGCGTGCTCGCGATAGGCCGCACGGCAACCCTGACAATCAGTCAGTTGCGATCCAGCCACACCGTCTGCGCGTTGCAGAACTCGCGCACGCCGAAGTGCGACAGCTCGCGGCCAAAGCCGCTTTTCTTCACGCCGCCGAAGGTCACCCGCGGATCGCTGGCGCAATAACCGTTGATAAACACCCCGCCGGTGTCCAGCTCGGCGGTCAGGCGTTCGGCCAGCGCGACGTCGCGGGTGTAGATCGTCGAGGCCAGGCCGAATTCGCTGTCATTGGCCAGTTCCAGGGCGTGCCGCGCATCGCGGGCGGTGATGATCGACGCCACCGGGCCGAACAGTTCCTGCTTGAACGAGGTCATCCGGTCGGTGACGCCGGCCAGCACCGTGGGCTGATAGAAGTTGCCCGGGCCTTCGGCCTTGGCGCCGCCGAGCAGCAGGGTCGCGCCTTCGCCGAGGGTCGCCTGGACCTGCTCGTCCAGCTCGTCGCGCAGGTCGAAGCGCGCCATCGGGCCGATGTAGGTGTCGTTGGCCAGCGGGTCGCCGACGGTCAGCAGGCGGGTGGCGGCGACGAATTTCTCGGTAAAGGCCTCGACCACCCCTTGCTCGACGATCAGGCGCTTGGCCGCGGCGCAGACTTGCCCGGTGTTCTGGTAACGGCCGATCACCGCGGCCTGCACGGCGGCGTCCAGGTCGGCGTCATTGAGCACGATAAAGGGATCGGAGCCGCCCAGTTCCAGCACGCACTTTTTCAGCGCCGCGCCGGCCTGGGCACCGATGGCGATCCCGGCGCGCACGCTGCCGGTGAGGGTCACGGCGGCGATGCGCGGGTCGGCGATGGCCCGGGAGACGCCGTCGGGGGTGACGTTGATCACCTCGAACACACCCTGGGGGAAGCCGGCGCGCTGGAAGGCCTCGAGCAGCAGGTAGGCGCTGCCCATGACGTTCGGCGCGTGCTTGAGCACGTAGGTATTGCCGGCGAGCAGGGCCGGCACGGCGCCGCGCAGCACCTGCCAGATCGGGAAGTTCCACGGCATCACCGCGAGGATCGGGCCCAGCGGCCGGTACTCGATCCGCGCCTTGCCGTTCGGCACCGCGGCCGGTTCGGGGGCGAGCATGGCCGGGCCTTCGGCGGCGTACCACTCGCACAGTTGCGCGCATTTTTCGATCTCGCCGCGGGCCTGGACGATCGGCTTGCCCATTTCCAGGGTGATGCGACGGGCCATGTTCTCGGCGTTGTCGCGCAAGGCCTTGGCCAGGGCCAGCAGCAGCGCGGTGCGTTGCTGCAGTTCGCTGCGGCGCCACAAGGCCGCGCCCGCGGCGGCCCGGGCGAGGGCGGCATCCAGCTGCGCGGCGGATTCGTAAGGGTAGTGGGCGAGCTGTTCGCCGCTGGCGGGGTTGATGGAAATGGCGTGGGTCTGGCTGGAAACCGGGGTCATGGCAGCGTCCTGTGGGGCTGGAGAATGTTCGCAGGTTAGGCTGGTGCATGACTTATGAAAACTGAATAATACAGAGCGAAACTTTCACGATTGGAGAATGACTTGGACCTGGTGCAGCTGGAAATATTCAAGGCGGTGGCCGAGCAGGGCAGCATCAGCGCGGCGGCGCAGCTCATCCATCGGGTGCCTTCGAACCTGACCACGCGGATCAAGCAGCTGGAGCAGGACCTGGGGGTGGAACTGTTCATCCGCGAGAAGAGCCGCCTGCGCCTGTCGCCGGCCGGCTGGAGTTTTCTCGACTACGCGCGGCGCATTCTCGACCTGGTGCAGGAAGCGCGGTTGACGGTCGCCGGCGAGGAACCCCAGGGGTCGTTTTCCCTGGGCTCCCTGGAAAGCACCGCGGCGGTACGGATTCCGGCGTTGCTCGCGGCCTACAACCAGAAGCACGTCAAGGTCGAGCTGGACCTGTCCACCGGCCCCTCGGGGACCATGATCGACGGCGTGCTGTCCGGGCGCCTGGCTGCCGCTTTCGTCGACGGCCCGGTGCTGCACCCGAGCCTGGAAGGGGTGCCGGTGTTCGAGGAGGAAATGGTCGTCATCGCGCCGCTGGGCCATGGGCCGATTACCCGCGGGCGCGACGTCAACGGCGCAAGCATCTACGCCTTTCGCGCCAACTGTTCCTACCGCCATCACTTCGAACGCTGGTTCAGCGAAGACGCCGCGGTGCCGGGCAAGATCCACGAGATGGAGTCCTACCACGGCATGCTCGCCTGCGTCAGCGCCGGCGCCGGCCTGGCGCTGATGCCCCGCAGCATGCTCGACAGCATGCCGGGCTGCGGCACCGTGAGCATCTGGCAACTGGCGCAGCCGTTCCGCTTCCTGCAGACCTGGCTGATCTGGCGCCGCGGCACGGTATCGCGCAGCCTGACGCACTTCGTGCGGCTGCTGGAGGAACGGGGAGAAGTGCTGGGCAAGGCGTGATGCGCATTTCGTCCGCTTATATGGCAGCTTTAGATTACATGGATTATTCTAATTTTTGCATAATCAACATAATCAGAGGTGACGATGAATACCGAATACATGGAAGCCGAATTGACGGGTGTCACCACGCTGGCGGGCAGCCCCAAAGAGGTGCGTAAGCAACTGGCCAATACGAACGAGGGGCAAGTGGTGGCTGTCACCGTGGCCCATGCTTCCGAGCGGGATCTGCGCGCGCTGGAAAGCACGATTGCCAGTTTTGCCCTGCTGGTGGGTAGCGTCACCGCGCAACGGGAACAGCAGACCCTGGAAACGCTGGTGGAGGCCTTGGTTCCTGTGGCACCACCACGTCCGGCCTTGCTCAAGGAAGCCGCGATGATCGCGCGGGCCCGCACCGCCATCTTGCAAGGCGCGGATTGGCCCACGGCCGCGCAGGTCGCGGAATTGGCCGGGTTCAGCCCGATCAACCCCAGTGCCCAGCCGAACAAGTGGAAACGCGATGGACTGATCTTTGCCCTGAATCATCATGGCGTGGATTACTTTCCAGGTTATGGGCTGGACCCCGACACCGGTTTTCGCCCACGCAAGGCCATGGCTCGGATCCTCGAGGTGTTTGCCGGTAGCAAGGATGGCTGGACGCTGGCGGGCTGGTTCCTCACGCCTAACGGTTTTCTGGGGGGGAAACGTCCGCAGGACTTGATGGCGTCGGCGCCTGAGCAGGTGCTGGAAGCGGCCCGGGATGAAATGGAGGGCGTGGCGCATGGCTAGGCGCAAAGGCACGCAGGAAGACGAAGCTGCCCCTGACCCTGCGCAGAAACTCGAGGTCTCCATGGTGCCCTGGCGGGTAGAAACACCAATCCATCGGATCCATCAGGAGCAATACGAGGGCGACCAGTTCAACCCCGGCATCAGGGGCAACGCTCGTTTCAGCCCGATCAAGAACGCCCAAGGCGACGCCATCCCCACGTTATACGGTGGTTCTTCTTTCGATTGCGCGGCGATGGAGACCGTCTTCCACGATGTCTCTTATCAGCCGGGCCCAAAAATCTACGACAAGAACAAGCTGACGGATCAGCGTCATGCGCAACTTGTCACCCACCAGACGCTGGACCTCGTCGATTTACGCAGCGTGGCCTTGCACAAGCTGGGTGTCCGGCGCAATCAACTGATTGATACCGAGAAGGATCAGTACCCACGAACCCGGCTGTGGGCCGAGGCCATTCATGCCCAATGCCCCAAGGCCCAGGGGCTGTTGTGGACCTCGCGCCAGGATGACAGCGCACAGGCCGTGATGCTGTTCGGTGACAGGATCGAGCCCGGAACGCTGGAGCAGAACGGCGATTCGTTCAGCCTGGTGACGCATGAAGAGACTTACGAGGCTGTGTTGGACCTGGCGCAGCGTATCGGCGTCGACGTGATACCGGGCAACCCCCTCACGGATCCGCCACCGACGCCAGCGCCTCGTCGGGCGCCGGCAGCGAAACGCAAGAAGACTTAGCCCTTGCAAGGACCCTGGCGACAGCCTACGGCTCCTGAGCCCGTCGCCAGGCGGGCTCCCTAGGAACTCGGCACCGTTTGATTGCGTCCGCCGCGCTTGGCCATGTACAGCGCTGCGTCGGCTTGCATCAGCAGGGTCTTGAATTCGCTGGAGGCGGGGACGCAGGTGTGCACGCCGAGGCTGACGGTGACCGCGCCGGTGGGGTTTTCGGCGTGGACGATCCCCAGGTTGGCCACCGCCAGGCGGATGCTCTCGGCCTGGGCATAGGCGCCGGCGGACTCGGTGTCCGGCAGCAGCACCGCGAACTCTTCGCCGCCGTAGCGCACCGCCAGGTCCGAAGGGCGCCGCGCGCACTGGCTGATGGCCTGGCCGACGGCGCAGATGCAGTGGTCGCCGGCGACATGGCCGTAGCGGTCGTTGAAGCTCTTGAAGTGGTCGATGTCGAGCATGATCAGGCTGATCGACGAGCGTTGGCGGGCGGCGCGCTGCCACTCCAGTTCCAGGTTGCGCTCCAGGTGCCGGCGGTTGGCGAGGCCGGTCAGGCCGTCCTGCAGGACCAGGGTCTGCAACACCGAGCGGGCCTTTTTCAGATGGTTTTCCACCGCCAGGCCCTTGCGCACCTGCTTGAACAAGAGAATGCCCACCAGCAGGTTGATCAGCAGCACCACCGCGATCATCGCGCTCATCTTGTAGATGTCGGCGCGCCAACTGAGCAGGATCGACTCGCGGGAATTGGCCGCGGCCACCACCAGCGGGTACTTGTGCAGCACGCGGTAGCCGAACAGGCGGTCGACGCCGTCGATGATGGACTTGACCATCACCGTGTCGGCGGGGGCTTCGGGCAGGTACATGGAAAAGATCTGGCTCTTGGCCAGCGAGGTGCCGATGAGCTTTTCGTCGAAGGGCCTTCTGGCGATGATCGTGCCCTGGGGCAGGGCGAGGAAGATCGCGCCCTTGTCGTCGATGCTGAAGCGCGAGAAGAACGTGTCGAAGTACGCCATCTTGATGGTCGCCAGCACCACGCCCTTGAAGTGGCCCTCGCGGTCGTTGACCCGCCGCGAGAACGGAATGACCCACTCGCCGGTGGTCTTGCTGCGCAGTGCCGGGCCGATCCGCGGGGTCAGGGTCACGTTCTCCCGGTGGAACTTGAAGTAGTCGCGCTCCGCGTTGTTCGCCGCTTCCGGCTGGAAGTCGAAGGAGGAGAGCACCCAGTTGCCTTGCCGGTCGTAGAAGAACAGGCCGTGCAGCTGTTCGGTGGCGAGCACGCGTTTGCCCAGCAGTTTGCGGGTCCTTTCCAGGGCCGCGGGCGATGAGTCGTCGCCGATCCGCTCGATCAGCTCTTCCAGCACCAGGTTGGCTTCGTCGAAGGTATCGGTGGCTTGCTGGGCGATGGACCAGGCCAGGTTGCCGGAGGTCAGCCGCGCCTGCGCGAGTTCGCGAGCCTTGCTGTTGGTGATCTGGATGGCAAAGATGCCGAGAATCGACACCGTGACCAGGACCAGGAATACCAGGGTGATTGCCAGGGCGGGCAGCCGTTTCGACTCCAGGGCGGTGTCCTCGCCGGTGCTGTCGGTTTTTTTGTCCACGCTGTTCCTTGTCTTGCCGGGGGAAGGCTGGGGGGCGACTGCCGCGGTTGGTATTTCGGTGGCAAGGATATCAGTTGCGCTAGCGCAGGGCGCCGTGAGCCGAGGGCCGGCGAAGGCCGCCGGCGCACCCGGTTTCGCGGTTCACGGCTGCGGCGTGTCGTCCGCCACCTTGGCCTGGCTGTCGCTGACCAGCATCAGGTTCTGCGGCGACGACAAGGCGATGTCCAGTTCGCGCAGACGCCCGAGGATGGTGAACAGCAGGTCGCTGCGGGTGCCGGACACCGAGCGCGGGCTGGCGACGTAACCGCTGACGCTGATGATCAGGCCATTGCTGGTCAGGTCCTTGAACGACACCGAGATCGACGGGTTCTTGAGAATCGCCTCATGCTCGGCATAGGCCCGCAACAACAGCTCGCGCACTTGCAGCACATCGGTTTCCAGGGGCAGGGTGAGGGTGATGCCGACCACCCCCAGGGCGTTGTCCATGGTCACGTTGCGCACGTTCTGCGAAATGAACTGCGAGTTGGGTACGATCACCGTGGAGCGGTCGGACATCTGGATTTCCGTGGCGCGCACGTTGATCCGCCGGATATCGCCCTCGACGCCGGCCAGGCTGACCCAGTCGCCGACTTTCACCGGGCGCTCGGTGAGCAGGATCAGCCCGGAAATGAAGTTCTGCACGATGGCTTGCAAGCCGAAGCCGATCCCCACCGACAGGGCGCTGACCACCCAGGTCAGGTTGGTCAGGTTGATGCGCAAGATCGACATCACCACGATCGCCAGCAGCACGAAGCCGATGTAGCCGACCAGGGTCACCAGCGAGGCGCGCATGCCGGCGTCCATGTTGGTTTCCGGCAGCAACCGCTCGCTCAGCCAGCGCTTGAGCACGCGCACGGCGAACATACCGCCCACCAGTAGCACCATGGCCAGGAGCAGGTCCTCGGGCACGATGTTCAGGTTGCCCAACGACTTGCCGCTGACATCCAGTTGGCTGAAGTTTTCCAGCAGTTCTGCGGGGCTCGACCCGGATGGCATGAAGGCCAGCAGCAACGCGATGCACAGCAGCAGGGTGCGGCCGATGCCCGCCAGCACGGTGGCGGCCTGGGCCTGGTGCCGTGGCGACAACCCCAGGGCCGAGGCCAGCGCCAGCCCGGCGGGCTGCTTGGGCGAGAGCAGGGTCTCGCAGATATCGCCGAAGCAAGCCATCAGCAGATAGGCGCTGGTCGCCACCATGCTGATCCACAGCAGTTTCACGGTGAGGAAATACGCCAGGGTCAGGTAGCCGCTCAACAGCGACAACAGGATGGCCGCGATCCAGACCCCGATGGCAAAAGGCAGCAGCCCGGCGATGCCGCCGGGGCGCGCCAGCTCGTGGCGGCGCAGGGTGCGATGGTAACGCACCAGCGCGAAGAGAAAGATCAGTGCCGTGACCAGCGCCGTCAGGCCGTTGACCGCCACGGTCAGGGCCAGGCTGCTGGCGATCACGCTGTTGATCCGCTCTTCGCCGGCGATGAACAGCAGCGCCACGGCGAGGATCAGCGGAAAGGGCCCGAGGGCCGTGGCCACCGGATCGTGAATCGCCGGCAGGCGCCAGGACGGGCGCCGCAGCATCAGCATGGCCCGGCCCAGGCCGACCACGAAGGAGCAGAACAGCAGCAGCGTCAGCCACTGCTCGAACAGGTTGAGCACGGCCTGGCTGAGCACCGCGCTGTTGACCAGCCCCCAGTGCACCAGCGAGGCCGCGCTGTAGATGGTGATGACGGTCGTCAGCCCCACGGTCAGCGCCAGGGTGCTGCGGCGCAGGCGGCCCTCGGGGAACCAGCGGATCATCGACCAGATCAGCAGGTGCTCCAGCAGCCGACGGCCGCCAAACCAGATCAGCGCCGCCACCACCAGGGTGGCAATGAACAGCCCTCGGTTGCCTGGGGCCAACGCCGTCTCGAACGCACTCAGGATCTCCTGCTTCAGGCTGTTCAGGCGCCCGAGGTCGTCGTCGGTCGGGCGTACCAGCGTCGACCAGAACGCCGGGTTCAGCGGGGTCGCCGAACGGGTGCTGAGCTGTGAGTTGAACAGGCTGCGGCGCAGGTTGATGATCTGCGCGGCGAGGTCGCGGGCGGACTGGCTGAGCAGGGTGCTCCGGCGTTCTTCACCGAGCAGCTCATCCTTCTGCGCCGTCAGCGCCTCGCGCTGTTTGCTCAGGCTCGGCGCTTCGTTGGGTTGCGCCGCCCCCAGGACCTTGAGCTGGTCGTCCAGGCGCTCGATGTCGGCGGTGCGCAAGGCGATCAGTGCGTCGGCCTGCTTCTGCACTTGCAAGGCGGCCTGGCGCAAGTCCGACAGCAGATCGTCGTTGGCGCTGGCCGACACGCTCTGGCGGATCAGCTCCAGCCGGTCGTTGAGCTGCTCCAGGTCGGCGCCCTCGGCCAACACCGGCAGCGGGTTGCGGCTGAGGGCCGAAGGATCCGGCGCCTGGGGCGCGGCGAAGGCCGGCACGGCGATGCACAGCAGCAGGGCCAGGAGCCCCATGGCCCAGCGGTTTGGGTTCACTCGCCGCATGTGTCGTGTCCTCTTTAGTGTTTTCACCGGATTTGACGAGCATAGACCGCATCATCCCGGCAGAAATTCCCCGATGGGCCGCCTGCCGCCGTGGCGGTCAGTGTGACGCAGCATGAAGGGGGATACGGAGTTCGAGAACAGGGGGCGTTGAAAAAAGAGGGGCGTGCGGATCGGAGCAAGGCACCGAGCGTCCGGGGAGCGCTTGCACCCCGAACGCGGGAAAGCCCCGCGCGGTTGGTTCATCAGCCCCCCAAAGTCGTTCACGCGACACAAGTGCAGCCGGCCGCGGGGCTCAAGACCCGATCAGCCGGCGCGGATTTTTTCGCCGGGATTGCTAGCCAGCCCGCGAAACAGCTCGTCCAGTTCGCTATCGATGTCCTTGAGCTGTGAAAATCCTGCCCTCAGTAACGCGTCTTTGTCTTGCATTGCCGTTTCGCGCAGGGCCATGGCCGTTTCGCGCTCTGTCAGTTGCCGCTCCAGGGTGGACAGGCGAAGGCGCTCAGCCAGCAGTACGTCTTTCTTCTGACGCAGGTTTGTCATGAGCGACTGGATATTGTGTTCCACCTTTTTCAGGCTCTCGAACGGGTCGGGTTCGCCGGTAACGGCTGGCTGCACTGGGGCTAGGGGGCGCTCGACGGTGGGAGGCAGGGCGCGGACGCGCTCGCCGAAACTGAAATTCACCGCCAGGGCCGGGTCGGTGCTGACGGTTGTCAGTTTGCTCATCAGGCTCTCGGTTGCCTGCGGCGGCTCCTCCAGCACTTCGAAACCGAACGCCATGCTTTCGGCAGCGTCTCCAGGGTCGTCCTCGCCGGGAGCCTCGTATTGGCCACCCGCGGCATGGTGGAGCAGCTTGAGTAACCAGCGCTGGTTGATCTGCAACTGCCGGTGCGTTTCCACTCGGGCTGTCTGGACATCCTTTTCACTGAGGTCCACCAGGCTGTAGCTGTCCGTCCCGGCGGTGCCTCGACCCGTATTCACGTCATCGAGGAGGGTCTTGAGTACCTGGAGCGCGCTGTCCCACTCATGGGTATTGGCGCCAATCATCCGGACGCTGTTTTCTTCCATGGCAAAGGCGCCCAGGTAGGCCCGCGCGAGCCTATTGCCAAGCTTTTCGTTGAGGCTGTAGAGCAAAAACGAGCGGTCGCAGGCCGGTACGTGAAACGCACAGACCAAGGCTGCGTTCATGTGCTCACCGGCATGGTTGCGGAGGGGGATCGTTCGAAGGTTCATAGGCGGGGCTCCTGGCTGTTGGCTGATCCAGGACAAGAGTACGCAGCTGTTTTATCTGGATTTGTAGGACTAGGCGCAAGTCTTGTCGGATTGGTCGTCTTCCTTTGAAGGAGCAGTCCGAATCGATGGGGTTGTCGTTCTATCGCGGGTAACAGCCCCCTAAGCTTGATGGCGAATAGGGCGCTGATGCGCCTTGTACCGACGCTCTCCCCGTGAATCTGGACGCCATGATCGATCTTAGTCATTTGACCAAAACCTTTGCCGGCAAAACCGCAGTTGACCGTCTTTCCTTTCGTGCTTCGGCAGGCGAAGTGCTCGGCGTGCTAGGGCCCAACGGAGCCGGCAAGTCGACCTCCATGCGTATGCTCGGCGGCACCCTGTTGCCCACCTCGGGCACGGTCTGCGTACATGGCCTGGATATCCGCAGACAGCGTCGCCAGGCTCAACGACTGATCGGCTATGTGCCGGAGGGCCTGTCGGCGGATAGCGAGATGAGCGTACGGGGCTTTCTTGGCTACATCGCACAGGTGCGTGGCTATCGCGGCGCGCTCAAGCGCCAGCGGATCGGCGCCATGCTCGACCTGTTCGATCTCGAAACCGTGGGCCAGCAACGGATTGCCACCTTGTCCAAGGGTTACCGGCGCCGGGTGGATCTGGCCCAGGCATTGCTGCACGACCCCAAGGTGCTGTTGCTGGATGAACCCACCGACGGCCTCGACCCGGCGCAGCGCCATCATGTTCGTGAACTGATCAAGTACTGGGCTCAGAACAAGACCGTACTGATCTCCACGCACCTGCTGGAGGAAGTAAGCGCCGTCTGTAACCGGGTGGTGGTGATCAATGACGGGCAATTGTTGGCCGACAGCACGCCCAGGGAGCTGGAGAGCCGTTCGCGCTACCACCAGGCCGTGACCCTGACCAGTGCCCGGCCCCTGGACATACTGGAATTGGCGGTCTTGCCCGGTGTCGCCGGGATCGAACAAGGTTGCGAACCCCATAGCATTACCGTCCTGGCCAAGCCAGGGGCAACGATCCTGGCGGGCATCGATCAACTGATCGCCCGCTCGGGGTGGCCCGTCAGCCAGCGGGTGGTGGAGCGCGGCCGGCTGGAAGAAGTCTTCCGGCGGCTGATCCAGGAGCAGCAGGCATGAACGGGCTGACCGCGATCATCAAGCGTGAGGTACGCGGCTACTTCGAGACACCCGTGGCCTATGTATTCGTCGTTGTGTTCCTGGTACTGGGCGGCTTCTGCACGTTTTATCCTGGAGCGCTGTTCGAGCGTAACCAGGCGGATCTGATCCCGTTCTTCCACTACCAGCCGTGGCTGTGCCTGATGCTGATGCCGGCCTTGGCCATGCGCCTGTGGCCGGAGGAGTTCAAGTCCGGCTCGATCGAGCTATTGCTCAGCCTGCCGGTGAGCAGTTTCAGCGTGGCGCTCGGTAAATTCCTTGCCTCATGGCTGGTGGCTTGTATTGCGCTGTTGCTTACCTTTCCTGTGGTGTTGACCGTCAATTACCTGGGCCAGCCGGATAATGGCGCGATCTTTTGCGGCTATCTGGCCTGTGGGTTATTGGCAGGATGTTTCCTTGCGATCAGCGGTTGCCTATCGGCGATGACCCGTCACCAGAGCATCGCCTTCGTGCTGGCGGTGGTGCTCTGCCTGTTATTCAGCGCTTTTGGCATGCCGTCGGTGCAGGAGGTTTTCAGGCCGTGGGTCGAGGTGCGATGGCTGGACAGACTGGCGTCCCTGAGTGTCTTGACGCATTACCAAACGCTCAGCGAGGGCGTATTGCTGGCACAGAGCCTGGTGTACTTCGCCAGCCAGATTGTCTTGTGGTGGTTGGCCACGGCCCTGCTGGTCGAACTGAGACGGGCCGGGTGACGGCATGCGCAAAGCTCCCATAGTGCTGTGCCTGAGCGGCCTGGCGTTGCTGCTGCCCGGGCTCAATCTGGGGCTGGCTCCCTACCTCCAGGACGTTCGCCGGGACTTGACCGAAGACCGGCTCTACAGCGTCAGCCAGGGAACCCTCGCGATCATCCGGGCATTGCCCGAGCCTGTTGAGCTGACGCTGTATTTTTCCAGGGAGCAAGCCAAGGCTTCAGTGAGCCTGCGCAGTTACGCTCAGCGGGTGCAGGCGTTACTCAGAGAGTACGAACGAAGGTCCCGAGGGCGCTTGACCCTCAAGGTCGTCGACCCGGCGCCTTTTTCTCGCGAAGAAGAACAGGCCCGTGGCTATGGCCTGCAAGCGTTGTCTATGGCGATGGACGCGCCGGTATTTTTCGGCCTGGTCGCTTCCAGCAACCACGAGCACTGGAAAAGCCTGCCGCTGTTTTCAGTCGAGGAGCAGAGCTTTCTCGAATACGACATCAGCCGTCTGTTGCAAGCCTTGGGGCAAGCAGAGAAACCGGGCCTGGGGCTGATATCGACGCTGCCGGTCAATGGCGGCTTCGACCGCCTGACGCAGCGCCAGCGGCCACGCTGGCAGGTGATGGGGCAAATCGACAAGGCATTCAACGTACAAGAGTTGCCCACCGAAACCCGGGTTATTCCGGACAATCTCCAGGTGCTGATGCTGGTACATCCCAAGCGCCTGTCTCGCCAGACCCTGCGGGCCATCGACCAGTTCGTGCTGCGCGGCGGCCGCTTGCTGGTGTTCGTGGACCCTTATAGCGAGCAGGACCCGGGCGATCTGTACTTCGGTATCCCCAGCAAGGACAAGGCCTCCACGCTCACTGGGCTGCTCGGCGCCTGGGGCCTGCGGTTGCGTAGCGCGGCGGTGGTCGCCGACCGTGAGTATGGGCAGTACGTGAACCTGCCCGGGCAGCCCCGACCCGTTTGGCAGCCCAGCGCATTGACGCTGCCAGGGCGGGCGATGAATCCGCACGATGTGGTGACCGCTGGATTGGCAGGCATCAACCTGACCACCGCCGGCGTTCTTGAGCCGACGCCAGGCGCCAGTACGCGGTTCACGCCGTTGTTAAGCAGCTCGGCCAGTGCCGGAACCTTGCCGAGCTCACGCCTGGACCACCTGGCGGACCCGGCGCAACTGGCCTTGCAGCTCGAAACCTCGACAGAGCGCCTGACCCTGGCCGCGCGCGTCGAAGGTCCGGTGCGTTCTGCCTATGTACAGCGCGAAAATGCCCGGCCCGGAGAACTGAGCGAGGCTGCCAGTATTCATGTGATTGCGGTAGCCGATACCGATTTGCTCAGCGACAGCACCTGGATCGAACGGCAGAGCCGTAACGGCGCTCCCCTGGCAATGCCTTGGGCCGACAATGGCAACTTCGTGCTCAATGCCCTGGATAATCTGAGCGGTTCGGATGAGCTGATCGGCCTGCGGGCAAGGCATTTCACCCGTGAGTTTGGCGTCGTCGAGCAGATGCGCGGGCAGGCTCGTTCGCGCCTGAGCAGCATGAACGCCGAGCTGGAGAGCCGTCTGCAGGAGACGGACCAGCAACTGGCCCGGTTGCAGCGCGAGAGCCAGAGAAATGACGAACTTTCCGCCGCGCAGCAGGCGGCCGTGACGCGCTTCACCGAAGAGCGGCATGCCATCGAAGGGCAGATGCGACAAACCGCCAGGGCGTTCAACCTGGAAGTCGAACGCCTGGGGGAGTGGCTCAAGGCCCTGAATATCGCCGGGATCCCTCTGTTGATCGGTCTGCTGGGGCTAGGGCGCTGGGTGGGTGCGAGCCTCACCCAGCGAACAGCAGGCAAGCGCTGACCCGTCCTGGAATTGGAAAAGACACTGCGGGCCATGAACGCGCCGGCTTCTGAAAAGGGGCGGGCGTTTTTTTGATTCGCTGTTTTTGTAGGAATAGTCCTACTTACGTGAAGGATTTTTCTAGGGGGGTGACTGGAATCGGCAGATTGTTGGGGTTTACCCCAACACGGAAAATTTCCCCACTCTTGCAAAGAGTGAATCTGCTTATCACCCCCTAAAAACAGGAACGTTCATGTCCGTTTATATAAAACAACTTTTTGCTGCCTCCATTGCGGGTCTGTTGGCCAATTCGGCCATGGCCGCGGACGGTACCATCAACTTTACCGGTGAAATCACCGCCGCTTCCTGCACCGCAACCGCGGGTGCCGGTACCACCGTCGGTGGCAACAAAGGCAACCAGAACATCGACGTTGCCCTGGGCAAGGTCAGTATGGATTCCTTGAAGGGAACCGCGGGCGGCAACATCGTGGCCGGTAATGCCATCAGCATCAACCTGGATTGTGGCGCCACTGCCACTGGCTTGAGCACTGTTCGTGTGCAGTTCGACCCTATGTCCGGATCGGGCATCGATCCGAAGAAGAACACCTTGCTGAAAACCACCGGTACTGCAACAGGGGTGGGTATTGGTATCTATAACAGCAGCAATACCCAGGTCAATCTGGCGGCGAACGAATTCATCGACGCGGCTCTGGTAAAGGGCGGCACAGAACAGGCTCCAACCTACACCGCCAACCTTAATATGCGAGCCGCTTATGTCGCCAACGGCGACACATTGGCCCCCGGTACGGCTAATGGCACGCTGCCATTTACCCTGACTTACCAGTAAGCACTTTGCAGAGAGGCATTATTAAGTTGCCTCTCTGCCCATCTCTTAGATAGGCATTCTGACAATGAAGTTGAAATCCAGGTTTGTGCTGGCGGGGCTCGCGTTGCTGTGTGCCAGCCATGCCAATGCCGGTATCACCCTTGGTGGTACGCGCATGATCTATCCGGAAAAGAGCAAGGAAGTTTCCATCCAGATAAGAAACGACGGTGCCCGGGACATCATGATCCAATCCTGGCTGGATCCGGAAAACGAACAAAAAGGCCAGGACCTGCCTTTTGCCCTGACGCCATCGCTGAGCCGCTTGGCCGGTAATAAACAGCAGTCCTTGCGGTTGTTTTATTACGGCAAGGGACTACCCACGGACAAAGAATCGGTGTTCTGGCTGAGCGTCCAGGAAATTCCGCAGAAGTCCGAAACCGAGAACACACTGCAAATCGCCCTGCGTCAGCGGATCAAGGTGTTCTATCGCCCGAGCAACCTGGCAGGCACGCCCGAAGCGGCGGTCAAGGCGCTGAAGTGGCGTTCCCTGGTCGAGCAAGGCAAGCGTTACCTGCAAGTAAGCAATGACTCTGCTTATTTTATTTCCTTTGGTGAGAGCAAAGCCGTCATCGCCGGCAAAACCTATCCCGTGAACAACGAGATGCTGTCGCCAGGCGCCACGAAAAAGTTTCTGGTGCCTGGCGCTCCGGTATCGGCCAGTGCCGTGACGCTCGATTTTTTCAATATCAATGATTACGGCGCGCCGATCAGCCACCACGTATCGATCGCCAACTGAGTGTGCCGGTTAATCCGTTTTTGCTGTTGGCAAAGATTCACCTGGCGTTGTTGTCAGGCTTTGGAAAGGAATTGTTGTGTCCATGTCGAGGAGAGAAAAGAGTCTGAAAGTTGCAGGTTATGTGACGGGTTCATGTGCCACTGTATTTGGCGCGATGTTTCCTCAGGTCGCGTTTTCCATGGAGTTCAATGAGACGTTCTTGAACAAACATGGCGCGGCTGTCGAGTTGAAATACTTTGAACAAGGCAGCGTCATTCAGCCGGGTACCTACAATGTCGACATTTATCTCAACCAGGTATTGATGAGTCATCAGCAAGTCGAGTTCTGCGCCGAAGGCGATTCGACGGGTGTGCACCCGAAGTTGTACCTGAGCCTATTGAAGGCCATGGGCGTCAATATCGCCAAGCTCAAACAGGACAAGCTGATTGCCGCCGACAGCGATGACGACAGTGTTATCGACCTGGCCACTAGCCTGCCTGACGCTTCGGTGGAGTTCGATGTCAACACGCTGGCGCTGCAACTCAGCGTGCCCCAGGCTTATATCTCGCATACCAGCCGTGGCTACGTGGATCCCTCGTTATGGGACCAGGGCATTACCGCCTTCTATACCAACTACCAGGCCAACTTCAGCCGCAACATCAACCAGGGCTACCACAGCGACTATCGCTACCTGGGCCTGCGCAGCGGCCTGAATATCGGCGCATGGCGCCTGCGCAACGAGTCGTCGATCAGCGGCACCAGCGATACGCGCAATAAATTCACCAGCAACCGCAGCTATGTCGAGCGCGACATTACCCGCCTCAGGGGGCGGCTGGCCGCGGGCGAGCTCTATACCCAGGGCGAGATCTTCGACAGCGTGCGTTTTCGCGGCGCCCAACTGAGCTCAGACCTGGGCATGTTGCCGGACAATGAAGTGGGCTATGCGCCGGTGGTGCGCGGCATCGCGCAAAGCAACGCGACGGTGGAGGTCAGCCAGAACGGTTATGTCATCTACTCGACCAACGTGTCCCCAGGCGCATTCGAAATCAGTGACATCTATCCCAGCGGCTCCAACGGTGACTTGAAGATCAAGATCATCGAGGCCGACGGTCGCGAGCGCGAGTACTCCCAGGCCTACTCCTATCTGCCGGTGATGACCCGCCGCGGCAGCACGCGCTACAGCCTGGCCAGCGGTCAATACAGCAATGAAGGCAAGCCTTCGCCGGCATTCACCCAGGGCACCCTGGTGTACGGCATGAGCGACAACTTCACCGGCTACGGCGGTGCGTTGACGTCCTCGGGCTATAAGGCGCTCAACCTGGGCCTGGGCATCAACTCGGCCTGGGGCGGGCTGTCGTTCGACATCACCCAAAGCGCCTCGCAGACGAAATCTGCCGGTAGCGCCCATGGCCAGAGCGCGCGTTTCCTGTATTCGAAGACGCTCGACTCCACCGACACCACCTTCACCATGGTCGGCTATCGCTATTCGACAGAGGGCTATCGAACCTTCAGCCAGCACGTGGACGAGCAAGATGTGCTGCTGGGCAGCCACTATGGTCGCCAGAAGAGCCGCTTCGACATGAACATCAACCAGCCGCTGGCCGGTAATGGCTCACTGTTCCTGAGCCTGGGCGAAACCAGCTACTGGAATCGCCAGGGCAATACCCGGCGTTGGCAGTTTGGCTACAACGGTAACTATCGCGATGCGAGCTACAGCTTCGCGGTCGCCCGTACCGAAGGCCAGGGCATGGGGCAGGGTGTGGATACGCAACTGACCGCCTCGGTAAGCCTTCCTTTCGGCAGCCACGGTCGCCCGCAGCGGGCCTACACCAGCGTGACCTCCTCGAGCACCGGCGATTCCAGCATCCAGACCGGCCTGTCCGGGAACCTGGACGAGCAGAACACCCTGAGCTACTCGGTGCAGGGTGGCCACAGCAAGGCCGCCGGCAGCTCCGCCGACATGGGCCTGAGCTGGGACACGCCGGTCGCCAAGGTCAGCGGCAACTACGGCCAAGGGCGCAGCAGCAAGCACATGGACCTGGCGGCATCGGGTTCGGTGGTGGTGCACAGCGGCGGGGTGACGTTGGGCCAGCCGGTGGGCGAAACCTTTGCCTTGATCGAAGTACCGCAGGTCCAGGGCGTGGGGATCGACTCCTCGACGTCGGTGCGTACCGACAAGCACGGGTACGCGGTCGTGCCCTACACCCAGCCGTATCGTTACAACTGGATCAACCTGAACACCGACACTCTGGGCTCGGATATAGAGATTGCCGAAAGCTCGCACACCCTGGTGCCTACCCGCGGCGCGATTGTCCGGAGCCGCTTCGAATCCAGTTCGGGGCGCCGGTTGCAGTTCGACCTGCGCCGGGCCAATGGCGAGAAAATTCCCTTTGGCGCCCAGGCGTACGACCCGCAAGGAAGGGTCATGGGCGTCGTCGACAACCTTTCCCGGCTCCTGGTGTTCGGCATCGAGGACAAAGGTGTCCTGGATATCCGTTGGGGGGATAAACGCTGTGAGCTGCGTTACGAGTTGGCGCCTGCGAACAAAGACAGCGCTTATGAAAGGTTTGATGGGGTTTGCCGTGGTTGAAATTGACCGCCAAGCCCACGAAAGAGCTGTTGCCCGCCCGTTCGAAAGAATGCCCGAGACACGGGTCTTGAAGATCTTTGAAGGCTCGCTGCATCACGCGCAAAGAACCTGTTCACTTTTATTACTTGATAGGAGGCTCGCTCATGGGTCGAATGTTTGAACGCCTGGGCAGGCTAGCCTGTTGCCTGGCCATGCTGGTATCGCCCTTTGCCATGGCTTGCCAACAGGTCGGTCCCAGCACCATTGTACCGTCGGTGGCGGAAGTCCCGATTGGCGGCGGCGGAATGTTGTCCAGCACCTGGCATCAGGCGACGTTCCATGTGACATGTTCAGTCAGTAACTCCAGTACTTATTATGTAAATGAAATGCTTGCCTCCGGAGTACCTGCAGGTACTTCGATAACTTTTGAAGGCCGGAGCTATCGTCTCTACAAGACCAATAATGCGAATGTCATGTTCTTCGGGGATGTCGCAGGCAGTGACAATATTCCACGGCCATTTGGCAATTCATATCAGCACGGTTTATATGCGACCGGGGGAAAGCTTGATTATCCTGTAACGGTGCGTGTTCGTTATTATTCGCCATCTGCCAGCCTGAAACCGGGGCAGTACAGTATTGCTGCCACTCCTCTGGTTACCGGGAGATTGAAGTCTGGCGGATCAGTGCTTCCCGCGGAGGGAACCTGGGGTATGTCAGCATCGGCTTTTTCTTTCGGAGTAAAGGGGGCAACCTGCACTTTGAATATACCGAACAGCCAAGTGGCGTTAAAAAAAATCATGATGGGAGATCTGCCCGCGGTAGATTCGGTCGCCGCGGCGGGTTCGTTTCGGTTGACGATCAACTGTGGCGCTAATACGCCAGCCTATACCGTGGGTATGAAACTGGTCGATGTGGCCGATCCGGCCAATAGTTCTACCAATATTAGTTTTGTAACCACCGACTCAAAATCCGGATATGCCTTGCAACTTCTGGATGGCGAGAATTTGATGCGCCTGGGAGCGGATGGAAACAACTTGCTGGGAAAAACGGCGGCGGGTGGCGACGTATTGAACAAAATGTTTGATGTACGTTATGTACGTACTGGCCAGAAAATTGTGCCAGGTAAAGGAACTGCCGCGATCAACATATCTTTAACGCACCAATAGTGAATTAGTTGTCCCTCTCTGAATGCCGCGGCAAGTAGTATTCGAAAACTTAATCGGCCGGCAAGCTCGTGAGTAGTTGGTGCTTCTGAAAAACTTATACGAAAAAGATTATCTTGAAGATCCGATCAATAGGTTTCTCATCTTGATGTTCTATTTCTCATCGGTTTTTATATATCGGTATATACCGCCGAGTGTCGAAACCGGCGGCCTCGGCAAAGCCAACGCCGGGGCGGCGGTACCGCTTTCATAGGCGTGATGACGCAGGCGTAGGGTCAGGTACGCTTGCTGTGTTTCAATGCCTTCTTTTATTACAACCCTGTGCCAACTCATGGAGCCGAAATGGGCAATATAGTCATCGTTGACGATCACCCTCTCATGCGCATGGCGGTGCGTCATATGCTCGAAGGCGAGGGCCATGTCGTCATGGCCGAAGTCGATAATGGCATCGATGCGCTGGAGGTTATCCGCAGGCTGTTGCCGGACCTGATTGTCCTGGACCTCAGCCTGCCGAAAATGGATGGCCTGGCGGTCATCGCGCACCTGAAGGCCGTTGGCATCAATAGCAAGGTGTTGATACTGACTTCCGGCGATGCCTCCAACTTCGCCATGCGTTCGTTGCAGGCGGGCGCGGCGGGCTTTGTCAGCAAGGACGAAAGCCTGGACGACCTGGTCATCGCGGTAAAAGCAGTCCTGCTGGGTTCCAGCTACTTCCCCGTGGACACCATCCATCGCTTGCGTGACAACAACAGCGCGGCGAACGATGAAGAGGTGCTTCTGGCACAACTGTCGGACCGGGAAATCACCGTGCTGAAAATGCTGGCCCGGGGCATGAGCAACCTGGAAATTGCCGAAAAGCTACTGATCAGTCACAAGACCGTCAGTACCTACAAAGTACGCCTGCAAAGAAAGCTGAGCGCGAACAACCTGATCGCCTTGGTCGAGCTGGCCAAGCGCAATAACCTGGGTTGAATCCGGCGGAGGATGAGCCCGCAGGCCATCCCGCCCCTCTAGGGTTCACGCCCCATGGTTGTGCTCGACACGTAGCAGCTCGCTCTCGATCATCCTGGTCCGGTGCAGGAGTCCGTCGATCCCCTCGGCGTCCAGATCCTCAAGTGTGCACAGCCCACGCAGGTAGGTATTGCGCATCAACGATGCGCTGCCTTTGATTCGGTGCAGCAACGTGCCGAGGCGCTTCTTGTCCGGGTGGGCCAGCAACGCACGTAACTCGGCCAGGTCCCGTTGATTGCCTTTGTGCGCCTCCTCAAGCAATAGCTGCAATACCGCCGGATCGCTGATGCCGATGTCGATCAGCGGCCGGCGCTCGACCGCAGGTGCGGGCGCTGTCGACAGCCCTGGCGCAGTACCGCCCTCGGGGGTTCCCAGCAGGGCCCCCAGGCATTCACGCAGGGCGTCGAGGCCTGCCGGCTTGATCAGGCAGTCGCGCATGCCGGCGTTGATGCAACGCTCGACTTCCTCCTGCTGGGCATCGGCCGTCAGGCCAAGGATCAACAGCGGCGCGGTGCCGCGCTGGCGTTCCGTATCGCGAATGGCGAGGGTCAGGTCGACTCCGTCCATCAGCGGCATGTGGTAGTCGGTGATCAGGCAGTCGAAGGCCTGGTGACGCCAGAGCTCCAGCGCCTCCAGGCCGTTGCTGGCCTCGACGACCTGATAGCCCAGGTACTCCAACTGCGCGTGCAGTATCTGGCGATTGAGGTTGTCGTCGTCGGCGACCAGAATGCGCGCGCCGGGCAGGGCCGCCGGGACGGCCGGTACGAGCCGGTGCGCCACGGTATCAGGGGCGTCTGCGTGGGGTGGGCGTTGCTGCACGTCGCGAATCGGCAGTGGATCGAGCAGCTTCAGGGTCAGCGTTACGTTGATGGTGGTGCCGCGTCCCAGGGTACTGAGCATCTCCAGGCGGCCGCCCATCATTTCACACAGCGAACGCGAGACCACCAGCCCCAGTCCGCTGCCTCCCAGGGGATTCAAGGTGGATTGGGCTACCTGGGCAAAGGGCCGGAACAGCAGGCCCAGGTCTTCTTCGCAGATGCCAATACCGGTGTCGGCAACCTGCAGGTGCACCCCCAGCAAGTGCGGGCCTTCGGCCTGGGTGCCGACCCGGATGGCGATACTGCCCTGATGGGTGAACTTGATCGCATTGCTGACGAGATTCGACAGCACTTGCTTGAAGCGCAGCGGGTCGACCAGCACTTCCCGGGTGGTGCCGGCGTCGATTTCGAGGATCAGCCGCAGGTTTTTCTGGCGCGCCAGGCCCTCGAATACCCGGGTCACCGGCTCGACCATTTCCTTCAAGGTGCAGCGCCGCAGAGAGAGGCTGAGGTGGCCCGACTCGATCCTGACGATGTCCAGGGTATTGCCCAGCAACTCCAGCAGGTTCTTGGCCGAGGTATAGGCGAGGTCGATCTGGTGGCGCTCCAGAACGCCGTGCTCGGCCTGTTTCAACGCCAGCTCCAGGGTGCCGATGATGGCGCTCATCGGGGTCCTGATTTCGTGGCTCATGGTGGCCAGGAACTGGGTCTTGGCCCGACTCGCGTCGTCGGCCTTTTCCTTGGCCAGTTGCAGGTCATGCATCAATTGATGGTACTGGCTGACATCCTGCCAACCGCAGATCACCCCCTTGATCCTGCCGGTCGAATCACGGAAAGGTTGAATCCAGTGGTCGATGATCCGTGGTTCGCCGGCGATGGCCACCTCGTAGCGCTGCTCGATGGCCTCTCCGGTTTCCATGGCTTGCAGGTAGCTATCGTGCAAGGTTTGCGCGATCTCGAAGTGCTCGAGCGGTATCTGCAGGGCGGTCTTGCCCAGAAGCTCGGGCTGGGTCAGGTTCATGACCTGTTCGTAACTGCTGCTGCAAGACAGCAGGCGCCCCTGGTCATCGCGCACGTAGACGGGGATCGGCATGGCGTTATTGAGCGTCTGGAGAAACTCCAGCTGGTCATTCAGCGCGCTTTCGGCCGCTTGGCGCCGCCGGATCTGCCGGCGCAATTGAAGAATCCGCGCAATGGACACCAACAGCACCAGCAGCGCGAAGCAGACGATTTCCATGATCACGTAACGATAGTCACGCCAGGTCTGGCCGCTCATGGCGGCATTGGCCCGCCAACGGGTGGTGATGGCGTTCAACTCGTCGGGGGCGATGCTGAGCAGGGCCTTGTCCATGATCGAGTGCAACTCGAGATCGGCACGGCGCATGGCGAAACTGGCGGTGGCCATTTCGCCGTCCAGTATTCCGGAAATATGCAACTGCTTCTCATACAGGCGGGCGGTGTAGTAACGCGCCATGGACAGCGCCATCAGCGCGGCGTCGGCTTCGCCGTTGGCGACCATGCGCATGGCATCCAGATTGTTCGACGGATCGAGCAGGACGATATCGGGGTGCTCGCGGGCAATGGCGTCGATCAGTACATGGCCCTGGGTAATCGCCAGGCGCTTGCCGGCCAGTGCAGCCAGGCTCGACAGGTTGTCGCTGCGGTTCGAGGTCACCAGGCTGAACGAACTGTTGGCGAAGGGGTGGGTAAAGCGGAAATCATTTTGCCGGTCCAGGCTCGGAGTCAGGATCGCCAGGTCGGTCTGGCCGTCGCGCAAGGCGTCCTGGATACCCTGGAAACTCGAGACCCGCTGGACCTCGAAGCGCAGCCCCGTACGCTGGGTGATGATTTCGAACAGGTCGGAGATGACCCCGTTGAACCGACCGTTGGCGTCAAAGAAGGCAGAGGGCGCCATGTCGTCGTTGATCATCAGCCGAGCCACGGGGTGCTGCGCCAGCCAGCGCTGTTCCTGGGGCGACAGCGCTATTTGCGCTTGCGGCATGATGTTCCCCCCACCGGTCCAGCGTTTGACAATCTGGTCCATGCGGGCGGTGCCGATGGTGCTCAGCGTCTGGTCGAGGATGTGCAGTAGCCTGGGGTCCTGTGGCCTCAGGACAAAACCGTAGCCACCGGTGTCCACGTCGATGAAACGAGTGAACTTCAGGTAATTGAAAAAACTGTTGTTGATCAGGTAATGGGCGCTCAGCGAGTCGCCCAGGTACAGGTCGATGCCCTGGAACGCGACCGCGGCCATGGCCTGGACATTGTTCGAGTAGAGCAGGAACTGTGCCTTGGGGAAGCGCCGGGCGAGCAGTTCGGCGGGCAGGTAGCCATTGACCACGGCGACCCGCATGCCCTGCAGGTCTGGAGGCACGGGGCGGTCATCGGCCTGTCGCCGGTACAGCGTCGGTACGTTGTGAGCATAGGGCTTGCTCAGGACCGTCGAGCGGGTCGAGTGCCCGAAATCGCTGGCACGGCTGACCAGATCGACTTCGCGGGCCGCCAGGGCCGCCAGGGCGGCCTCGCGGTCGGCGAAGCCGACGACTCGTATATCGACACTCAACTGCTGCCTGAGCATTTGCACCACATCCGCGCTGATGCCCTCGTAGTCGCCATTGCCGTAGACGACCTCGAACGGCAGGGCGGCCGTGCCGACCACGCCCAGGGTCAGGGTTTTCTTTTCGCGAAGCCAGGCCCAGTCGCCCTCCGTCAGGTTCATCCGCAACGGCTCGGGCGGGATCTGGCTTGACAGACGCAGCAGCGCCGGGGCTGTTGCGGCGCTGACGGGCGGGGCCGCCATGGCCAGGCCACTCAAGGAATAAATGGCCACCAATAGCGCGGCCATGAGCGTGCAACCGTTCTTGACAGACATGGACAACCAACCGGTTTTCGGCAATGGGCTGCTCACAGGCTCGCGATGCTCGAAGGGCTGTGGTGCAGGCAGAAGTTGATGAATTTCTGCGCCGGCATGGGGCGGGCGAGGAGGTAGCCCTGGGCGGTGTTGCAGCCCAGCGCCAGAAGTTGTGTCAGCTGCTGAGGTGTCTCCAGGCCTTCGACCACCAGCCGGATCTGCAAGGCCCCAGCGAGCTTCACCGTGCCCTGGATCACTGCGCGCGCCTTGGCGTTGCTGTCGAGTTGGCGCAGGAACGAGGCATCGAGCTTGATTTCGTTGAAGGGCAATTCACACAGCCTTTGCAACGAGGAAAAACCGCTACCGAAATCATCCATCGAGACAGTGGCGCCCATCAGCCTGAGCAACAGCAGGTTCTTGAAGCTCGCCCCGGATGACTCGATCGCGGCGGTTTCGAGTATTTCCAGGGTGACGGCATGGGCGGGGCATCCCTGCTGCTTGAGCCGCTGCTGAAGGCCGTTGGCGAAACCTGCCTGCTGCAACTGGTCGGGATGCACATTGAAGGCGAGGTCCAGTTCGACCCCTTGGGCGAGCAGGTTGCGGCGCATCTCCAGTGCCTGGACCAGCATCCGCTGGAACAGCTCGTCCAGTAACCCCAGGTTTTCCAGGGCCGGCAGGAAATCGGCCGGCGACACGAGTCCTTGCCGCGGGCGATTCCAACGGGCAAGGACCTCCACCCCGACCAGTTGGCCGGTATCGATCCGCACCTTCGGCTGATAGAACGCCACGAACTCGTTGTCGAACAGCGCACGTCGCGCGACCGAGGGCGGCAAGGGGAGGGGATGAGTGCAGTCGGGGAGAGCAAGAGATAGGTTGGGCATGGTCGCCTCGGTCGCCAGCTGAGGTGGCATACTGATGCCGGGCGCGAAAAACTCACGCCCTGAAGCGAGATAAATGGCATCGATATTTTTTGCATCTGCTGCAACAGAATATCAAAACGATCCATCCAGCCATGACGGCTGAATCGTCAGCCTTCGACCTCCTATACGTCCTCCTGCTCTGCGATCCAGCTTGGTTCAACTGGACGATGCGCGGTATCAGGAAAGTTGGCCGACTGTGGCCAGTCACGTAGCTGTTGCATGTATGCAAGCAGCTCGCTGTATTGGGCGGTGGTCAGGCTGAGCGAGATGCCCAGCTCAAGCTCGTCGCGGTGCCGCTCCCGCAACCACTTCACGCGCTCAAGTTCTTCGTCTCGCCACCAACGTTCCTGATTCGCTATCGCACCAGGGTCTGGCGCTGGATCGACCAAAGCCGGCCGGCCATTGTCACCAATAGCAATGTCCTGGCCGCGAGCCTCGCCAGCCAGCAACAACATTTGCTCGGCCCTGGTGATTTCAACGGCGTCCGTCGGAATGCTCTTTGCCGAATAAATTGCAGTGTCAAGAAAGCTGCGCGACGGCAGGTGATAAAAGATTGCCATTGATACCTCCCTTAGTAGCCAACACACAACCAGCTGATTTCGCCGGCGGATGATGTGTAATTGTTCTGCAGACGAATAACAGACTTTGATATGAACGCTGCCCCGGGCGTGAACGCGCTTGCGGTAATCATGTTCGGAAAGTTCATGGACGCAACAATACGGAAGGTGTCGTTTGGGAAAGCCAGTGGAAGAGATACGTCTCGTGTCGGCCCTTGAGAACCTCCCCCCGCTGTTGCAACCGGGACGTTTGACGCAATGCCCCACTGAAAAATCAGCCCTCCCAGCCAAACCGGCAACGCGATGTATCCAGTTGGGGCGAGCATTATTGCAAAGCCCATCCGCAGCTTTTTGGGTGTCACGATTGTTGAGTCGTCGGCCCCAGCATTGACCAGCGTCTGCGTAGCAATACGCGCTATGCCCAGGACGCTCTCCGTCGACTGGATGACCTTGGCAGCAATCGCCTGAAACACACGTAGCGCGTTCATAGGCTTGTTAGTGTCTGCCCCGGCCTCTGCTTCGGACTGACTTGCGAAGGCGACGCCGTAGCCGCCGAGGTTGTTGGGAGTGCCAGCCAGGCTGCCGAACGGCACATTGGTCAATCCGCCACCGTTGGCAGTCAACGGACCAGCGATGTAAACGCCGTCTGACTGTACACGGATGCCGTTGCCAAATTCCCAAGGCGAGGTGCTCAACCCCACGTAAAGACACCGCAGCGTATCTCCGTTCCCCCAGGCGCCGAATCCACCGAGGACGGCGTCGCCCGACAGGTTACGGGCGTGCAGTCCCGCCGCCCAGGAGGATGTAGCTGACGCCATCACATCAATACTCCTGGCGCCTACCATCCTGAGGTTTTCGGTAAGTGAGCCACCTGTAATGCCGTAAGCATCCGTAGTGGTTGGCTTGCCGCTGGTGATCTTCGACCAGTCCAGGGAAGGTATATCTGAAGCAACGAGGGCCGCACCACCTGTTACCAAGCCCTTTACGTTGACCTGGACCTTCGGATACGTGCCTGCAGCGACCCCACTGTTGGCCAACGTGACAACGATGTTGGCATTTGCTGTACCGTCAAACGACGCACTGCCGGTGGCGGCTCCCGAAAGCGTGAATGTCCGGGCTGTTGCCAGCTGTACGGCCTTACCGATAGAGGTTACGCCGCTGATGACCTTTTCGATCTGGTCCTTGAGCCACTGTGTACGGCTCGCCAGTTGTTTGGCCTGCAGGTTGTCGATGCCCTCGGGGCCACCGAGGACAGGATCAGAGGTTTCGAGCTGATAGACGCCGGGCGTCCATTCAATTGGTTCTGGTAGATCGGCCATTAGCTGCTCCCACGGTTGTATTGACCGTCGCGACGTGCAACGCCGTTGTGCCGGATCGCGACTTCCTGATAGTCGAGAGACACCAGGCGGCAGCGCGCAGGGGCGACGGAAAGAAGAAGGCGGCGCATCAGCGCGGCCTGGTCGTTTGTGATGACGCGTTTTAGAACGACGCGATAGCGCGCCCAGGCGGTTGGATCGCCATGGACATAGGTGGCATTACGAGTGATGGAACCATTGCGGACCTGGTTGCCCATCCCTTCCTGGATCGTCACCTCGCCGAAGCCCAGCAGGCGGATAACCTCGCGGATTGCCCAGGGCGTTCCCTTATGTCGATGTAACTCGGCCGAGCCTTTGATCAAGCTGCGCTTGGCATCATCAGACTCGGCCAGCAGCCATGCGGCCTCGTCGATGAGCGAGAACTGATCAGCCAGAACGGGCAACAGTTGCGGCTTCACCAGGTCGACCAGGTACACCAACATTGCGTTGATATCGAGACTGTCAAACGTCTCGGTGAGCAGCTCACAGAGCAACGCGAAGCGCTGATCACCCGCCAGGGCTGGCGGTAGCTGTTGCTCAGCCATAAGCCACCCCAGCATCCTCTAGCAGGACCGAGGTGTTATTTGCCCACTCATTACTCTGCAGCTCGCGCAACGCGCCGGGCAGCTCCAGCTCTGCGCGATAGACGCCATTCCCCTGCAGCAGAGCGGTGATTTGCTCAGGGACAAGATCGCGCCCGAGCCCTGCACGACGCTCAACCACATACGCCTCGGCGGCTGCCCTGGCTGCCCTCATCGCTTCGGCTCGATCTGTATTTGCGTAGAAGGTCAAGCGCGCCTTGATCGCGTAGGTCACTTCGGTAGGTGCAAGAGCGTGCACGGTGTCGCATAGCGGGCGCAGCTTTTCACCAGAGACCTGGCTCTTGATCTGCTGCAGCAGATCGGCCGAAGGCAGGCCGCTGTTGGTAAGCGGGAACAAAGCTACATGGCCATCTAGTTGACCATCATCCGGCCCATGAACGGCGACATCGATTATCGACTGATGCACCGCTAGCGCGTGGTAGCGATACGCACCACGACTGCCGGCATTGCTGAAAGCCTCAGGAGCCAGAATGATCCGTTCGCGGTAACGGTCGTCATCTTCGTCCTCGGCACCATCGGCGGTGATGCCGGTGTTGATCGCCGTCATGCCCGATGCGGGTGAGTTACCGATGCTGCTGATCTGGCCAACGGCCCAACCGTTGCCGACCACCCCGGCCGCGAGACAGGTCGCTGTGACTGCAACCTGGGCCTGGCCAACTGGAATGATTGCATCCTGGTCAGTCAGGAATGTGATCTTGGCGTCCTGAGTACTGACCCGAGTGCCAGCCGGTATCAGCAGTGGCTGCAGAACTGCGGCCGGCATACTGAAGCGGATCGGGCAACGTGCTGGCGCAGCCAACAGCCTGGGAGTTGCAACTAGTTCACCCAGGTAATCCAAGATGGGGGCTGTTGCGAAACGCACCAGTGATTGCTCGCCGGCATTCTGAATAGCCATCTGCAGGCGAGTCTGGGCGTAGGCGACCTGGTCGATGAAAAGCCGCTCAACCTGGGCGGGATACAACGTTTTCCCCGACTTGGCTTCATAGCGAGCAATCAGGGCGGCCTCGGTCGCGGCCGGGTCGATCTCGACAAAGACGGGTTTAGGCAGCTCGCGCATAGGACACCTCGGTGGTCAATTGGGCGACACCATCCGCGACACGCCATTGCACCCGTACCGTGACCTGCGACCCTTCAATCTGCACCTGCACCTGAACAACGGAGATACGAGTTTCCCAACGGCGAAGAGCATCGACCGTTTCCCGCACCAGGTGCGGGGCCACTCGGTTGACAGGCCAGTCGATATAGAGATGCAGGTCACTGCCGAAGTCCGGCCGGTGAGTATCGGCACCCTTGGGTGTGGTGAGGATGATCCGAATGGACTGATCGATATCGCGCAGGCCCTCGACCACCGCCCCGGATGTACCGAGTGCGGGCTGCCAGAGGGCGGCGGTGATGCTGGTGTAAGAGATAGGCGTCGTCATGCGCCCATAATGCAAAAGCCTGCTGACGTAGGCTTTTAATCGAGTTTAAAGAGGGTAATCTGCTGGCCAACGACCAACCGAACGTAAAGGGAAATGTTCAATGTCGAAATATGTTCACCCAACCTTCGGAGAGAAGGCCTTTACCTGCGTTTTTTGTGGGGTTCTAACAACAATGAGCTGGTATCCCCTAAGGACTTTCTGGGGAATGAGTCGAGGTTATGGGAGCACTGAGTTTCACCAATGCTATTGCGATCACTGTCAAGAATTCAGCCTTTGGATGGGGAATGGTGAAACGAAAGAAGGGGTTATGATTTTACCTTCGTCTGTGAACGCCCCTATGCCTCACGCCGACCTGCCTGATGAGTGCAAAAAGGACTTTAATGAAGCCCGTGAGATATCAGGCCAGTCCCCCAGAGGCTCGGCAGCCTTGCTCCGGCTGGCATTGCAAAAGCTCTGTTTGCACTTAGGGGGAGAAGGGAAAAACATCAATGACGACATCAAACTTCTTGTACAGAGAGGGCTTGCTCCCCAAGTTCAGCAGGCATTGGACCTCGTACGTGTTACAGGTAATCAGGCCGTGCATCCTGGCGAGATGTCTCTTGAGGACAGCCCTGAGCACGTTACGATTATGTTTGAGATGATCAATTTGATCGTAGAGGAGTTGATTGCTCGACCAAAACAAATAGCCGAACGCTTCAACAGCTTGCCAGCTGGAGCCCTAGCAGCCATTGCTAAGCGCGACGAGGCTAAAACATCTTAGTGGCTGTGGTGGTTCGAGTTGCCGCCGACATCGAGGACAGTCCCTGTCGCGTTGATGTTGCCATTCACACTCACATCACCGTTCACCTGCAGGTTGCCATTGAGGGTGACCTGCGGGATGTCCAGAGTCGCCGAGGGTGCCTTAACCACCACCGGTTCACCGGCTTCGACGGTGATGTTCCGACCGCACTTCAACAGCAGCTCCCCCACACAATCCAACGTCATCACCCCAACCGCACGGTCGTAGGTTGAGACCGTCCCATCACTGAACCGCACATAGTCGGTGTTCTCGTCGACCACGGGCGGCGGCTCGGCTGTTGAATAGATCCCGCCCAGGTAAACGCCACCCACACCGTCAGCGTCCAGCAGCACCGCGACCTGCTCATTCAACTCCGGCATCAACGGCCGGCGCTGTGTGGCCTGGGTGTTGCGCTGGGGCACGTTGAGCCAGAAGCTTTCGACGCCGTCCCGGTCGTCCAGGCGCACCCGGATACGACAAGTCACGTAGTCCACGGCGCTGACTTCGCCGTACTCCAGTTCAATGCCCATCAGGCTGTTGCCTCTTTCTTAATGCCGTAGGTCGACAGCGCCAAGTCGGGCTTCGTGCTGTTCTGGTTCATCGAGATCGAGGGCGCCGAAACGCGGCACGTCTTAAGGTCGACGATGTAGCCGCCGCTGCGGGTCATTTCATGCCGGGCTGAGGTGATCAGGTAGTTGCCGCCGAGCTTGCCGGCCGCTGCCAGCGTCACGATGTTGCCACTGACCAGGTTGGGCCGCCCCATGGCGGTCCAGGCACCTGTTGTGCGGTCGCGGTTGGCCTTGGCCAGCTCGGCTTTGGCTTTCGCCTTGGCCTCGTCGGCCGAGGCACTGCGCTTGCGCTTCTTCTTTGTGTCGCCGCTGGTCGTGGCCTTGCTGGAGCTGCTCGGCACCGCG
Source organism: Pseudomonas chlororaphis (assembly GCF_001921865.1). Classification (GTDB taxonomy): domain Bacteria; phylum Pseudomonadota; class Gammaproteobacteria; order Pseudomonadales; family Pseudomonadaceae; genus Aquipseudomonas; species Aquipseudomonas chlororaphis_D. The sequence goes on along the minus strand of NZ_MSCT01000011.1, from coordinate 52,757 downwards.
ACTGTTTCACCATTGACGATGGTGTACGAGATCAGCTTTTTGGTCGCCGGCTCCTTGTGCTTGACCTCAACGGCCTTCGGTACTTCGCGGATCTGATCGCGCAGCGTGACGTTTGCCAGGTCTCCCAGCACCAGGGATGCGACCGGGGCGCCCTTGACCAGCTCGCTGATGGCATGGAACACCATGCGCTTGCCGGTCACCTTGAACGCATAGTCGTACTCGCCCGCTAGGTTACGCAGAAACTCCAGATCAGACTCCTGTTGTGTCAGCCGGTCGAGCTTGATCGGCTCGATGCTGCCGATCAGCTCTAGCCCCTGACGTGTCGCCACCTGCTTGGCCACGGCATCCAAGGTCGTATTTTCGTAGGCCTTGTGTTCGGGCGTACGCAACGAACCGTTGATGCCCGTGCCCAGGGCGCGGATTGTCACCGAGGACGCCGGGCAGCGCAGCTCGATGCCATCGATTTCAAACCGGCCCACGGTGCGCAGTGGCTGCCCCTCCCAGCCGATGGACAGTGCGAGGGTATCGCCATGTCCCGGATACCAGGCATCGCGCCATTTGCCCTCAGTGTCTTCCAGCTCGACGTCCAGGCTGTCAGCCTGGCCAGACAAGAAGTCCATGTAGCTCAGCGACAGAAGGTGTTCGCTGATGTTGCGGGTGATGTTGCGCTGTTGGTACGTCAGCACGAAGCGCGCCTCGGGCACCAGTTCGGGGGTTATTGCATCCACGGCGGCAGATCCTCAGTTGTGGCCACGGGCTCCAGGATCGGTATGGCCAGGGTCAAACCTGCCGGCAACGCACCTGTGATCGGCACATGCTTGTTGGCTTCAACGATCGGCAAATACCGATGGGCATCGCCGTAGTATCGCCACGCCAGTTGATCCCAGCGTTCACCCTCGGTGGTGACATGGGTGAGAAACATCAAGATTTCCTCGTAAGGACTTGCGCGGCCAGGCCAGCAAGGCGAGTGCTCGCGCCGTCCATGGTGGCCAGCGCCTGATCAAGCGACTGACGGGACGCAGTGAACCGGTCGACGATGTTGCCGAGGTCGACCGGATCGAGCGCGGAGCGAGCGCCCGTCACACTGCTCAGCACGTCTTCACCAAGACGCGACAAATCGGCGCCGTCCTTGAGCAGCCCCGCGGCGGCCGTCAGCCCCTGCAAAGGCTCGATGGCGCGGGCGGTGACCCCCAGCAATTGCGGAACCTGGCCGAGGATCATCGAGGCGTTGCCGCTCTTCACCGTCTCGTACAGGTTCTGGCCGGCCTTGAGCATGTTGCCGGCCGTCTTGGCGTGACCGATCACCGCTTGCACGGTGCTGGGGGATGGCATCAGCCGTGAGATCAGTCCGGGCGATCCTGCAGCAGCTGCAGGCGTACCGCTCAAGGCAGTATCGAGTAGACCAGGATGAGCCACCTTGCGAGTGAAGGCGCCGGTATATTCCTTCAGGCTCAGTTGAACAGTCGCAGACTGGATCTGGCCCGTCGCGGTTCCACGGCGGATGGTGTTGCCGATGTTGGTGATGACGAAGGCGCCGTGATACTCGCCGGACCCCATCACGAACGCCAAGGGCTCATGCTTGGCCTTGGCCAGCCGCAGCGCCTTCAAGCGTGCCTCGGGATCGCCCAGCAGCGGATGCAGCTCAATGGTCAGGTTGCACTCGTCCAGCCCTTCACCAATCCATTCCAGCAACGGCTTGCCCTGGATACGGGCATGCTCGGCCCAATCGGCCGTGCCGCTGTGTTCCATGCCGGTGATGCCACCTGCTACTGTGAATTCGATATCGCCCAGGATGGCAAACATCAGGTCAGCCCTCCGTCACCCAAGCCATAGCTCAGGCGGCGCTTGTCGTGCATGTAGCGCTCCATTAGCCGCAGGAACTCGGGATAGTTGGCCTGTAGTCCTTGCTGAACCTGTTGTTGAACGCCAGCCCCACCAGCTACGGTGATTTGTGGGGAGAAGTTGATAACAGTTTGGCCGCCTGCAGCTGGAGCAGCACCAGGAGCAACACCGCCACCACCGCCCATCATGGCCGCTCTGGAAACGTTGGCCGGGTTCGGTGGTGCAAGGTCGACGCCCGATTGTGCTGCCATGCCGAGCGCCGCCTTGCGCACCATGCCGGCTTGCGCACTGATGCCAATCGCGGCGCCTTCGCTGATGTTTGCCCCGTAACCCATGAACACACGGCTCGGCGACTGGATACCGAGCGTCTCGGTAAACCAGCCTTTCACCGATGAACCGACACCGACCACGCTGTCTTTCAGCGACGTGGCCATGTTGCTGATGCCGTTGACCAGGCCTGTGACGATCATGCTGCCGAACTCGGTGAACTTGGCCGGCAGCTCAACGCCGAAGTAGCTCATGACTCCAGTGAACGCCCGATAGAAAAGGCCTAGCGGCGAGAAATTAACGATCAGCCCGGCTATACCGCTGAGACCACCGCTGAAGCCGGTCTTGATCTCGCCCCAAAGCCCCCCGAAGAACCCTTTGATGGGTTCCCAATAGCGATAGATCAGGTATGCCGATAGAGCGATACCCGTGACGAGCAAGCCGATGGGGTTCATCAGCAGGGCTCGACCAAGCCATAGCACCGTCTGGCCGACCAACTTCAGACCAAATAACAATGTACTGCCCAGGACTTTGCCCAAGGCCAGCGCTCCACGGGCAGCCATTAACAGCGGCGCGCCTAGGGCCATAGTCAGGCCACGCAAGAAGAGTCCGCTGTACCTAACGACCGTCACCAGGCCGCGCCCCGTGCGGGATAGGCCGGAGATTAATGGCGCGAACTTGCCCATTTGCCACATAGCACGCAGCAAGGTCCACTTGGCGGAAAGTGTGGTGACCGTGGTAGAGATGGCCACGAACGGCGATAGCACCAGGTTTGCCCCGTAGGCAACGCCGATGAAAGCCAACTTGCTAAGCAGGAGACCACCGACCAAGCCGACGATACCCTTTATCAAACCAGGGTTCTCGCCGGCCCAGGTGGCGAACGACTGCAGTACTGGCCTGACTGCCTGGGTTACGTCGACAAGTGCTGGAAGCAAGACGCTGCCGACAGTGATTCCGATATCCGACAGATTAATGGTCAGCGCCTTCAGCTGCTCCTTTGGGCTTTCCATGCGCTTGTTCCAGTCAGCATCAAGCCCGCCTTTATCTGCAGCATCGATACTGCCCTGTTGAATGCTGGCGAGATCCTTCTTATTGGCCATCGCCGGCCGAACGAAAGAAAGTACCTGCTGATCGGCGAACAGCTCCCCCAGCTTGTACGCTTCATTCAAACGGCTGAGGGCAATCTGCCGCTCTTTATCATCCGTGATGGCCATCACTTTCTGAAACTTATCAGCAGCCTCTGGCCCCTTACTACCTACATACTGAGTAATAACCTCCAGCATCGCCTGAACGGGAGTAAGACCTTTCCCGACCAAGTTTTTCATAGCGTCTGTTAAATCAATTCCGGCCCCTTCAAAAGCCTTAAGCGTGTCCTTCGCAGTTAACTTGGAAAGAAAGTTTTTGAAGTTGTTTGCCGCTTCGTCGTTGCTGCCTGCACCGCGCCGAGCGATCTGCAGAGAAGCGCCGATCTCCGCAACTGCACGCTCGCCAGTTACGCCTAGGGCGGCAAACTGAGGGGTAAGCTGCGGCAGCCACTTGGCCATGTCCGCTAGCTCAAACTGTCCGCTCTTGCCGGCAAAGGCCAGCATGTTCATTGAGCGCTCCAGACCTGCTGCACCAATGCCGAGATTGTCATTGAGCGCGATGGCCACCGACCCTAGGTCATCCATACTGGCGCGGGTAGCCGTAGCGGTTTTGGCCATCACTGGTGCATAGGCAGCCAATTCCTTGGCACTGGAGATACCACCGGCAATCAGGACCGCTGTGCCGGTGGCGACTTCAGTCTGTGTCTGATTCCACTTCAGTGCCGAAGCACGCATTACATTACTGAGTTCTGTCTCTTCGGCCGCGTTAAATCCACCAGTAATGGCGATGTCATTGGTTCGGTCCTTGAAGTCGATGGCAGTGCGCATCGACTGAACAACCGGCGCACCCAGTACAGCGCCAGTGCCAATGGTTTCCATGGCCTGGCCGCGAAGCTCGCCACGTTTGTTCTTGAGGGTTTCACCACGGGCGATGCTGGTGTTCAGGCGGTCCTGCTTGATCTTGAGTTGATCAATGGTTCTACCGGCCTGGTCGTACTGACGACGCATACGTTCGATTCCAGTACCACCACGAGCCAGGGACGCGGCCAGCTCGGTGCCCATGAGTTTCTGTTTGGCTGTCAGACCATCAGTTGCCCGGCCGAGCTGCTGCACGGTCGACTTGGCCGAACCGAATGCACCACTCAGGGTGCCAGAGACGACTGCCCCGATCCTTAATCCAACCCGAACTTCATTGGCCATAATTTTCTCTACGAGGGGCGACTATTGCTGGTAGCCGCCCTCCATTGCAGAAGGCGGCGTGCCGATGGTGGACATGGTGCTGGGGGTGTCAGCGGTTCATGCTCTCGGCGGCCTCCACCCGCCGGTTGATTTCACGCTCACAAGACTCGACCCAGCGCCAGTACGTGGTCATGTCCAGCCTGGCGATCTCAGACGGCTGCATCCTCAGCACCAGCAACAGTGCCTCGTCCCATGACTGCAACAGACTCTCCATCTCCTGCCACGTCCTGAAATGTCTCAGAGGGCACTCCGGTGACTGCCGGGACTCCCGCGACGGCAGGCTTTACCAGCACTTCAGCAAGGTCACCGCCTTCGGACATTACCCGTAGAACCTCGGTGGCCGACTTAGAGTCAGCGATATCGAACTCACCGAGATCTTCGATGGTGATGCCCAGCATTTTGGCGATAAGCATGGTTTCCATCTCGACTTCGGTTTTGGCGACTGCCTGGGCAGCGCTGATGTCTTTGCGCTTCAAGCGCTTGATGGGCAGCTTCGAGATTTCCTCGGCGCTGGGACTTTTGAAGGGAAACTTGAGGGTCAAGCTGATTGGTTCGGCCATCTTTGTTGCTCCAGGTTGTCGGTTTAATCGACTGCTTTAAGTGAGCCCTGAGCATCGCACCTGGCCGTGGCGCTGGCTTTTAATCGAGTTTAAAGAGAGGATTCCAGCATCTCGTTAGCGAGTCTTCACATACCCTTTGCATAGTTAAGCCAGGTGCCACGAATGGAAGATGAAGTAACAATCGAGCATGAAGGTATTGAATACTCGGCGTCTTATGCCGTGTACGGAGATACGTTGACGGTGTATCTACCCAATGGAGAACAGCGGGAAACAAGCCCACTCGGCGATCTGAGCCCTGAGAGCGCTGCACGCCCTCATCTACGCTCCTACATTAAAAGCGTGACACAGAAGAATGGGTAAGGAAACTCAGAATGGCAGCTGAAAATATCGAGCGTTTTAACATTCTAGTCGGAGCAATCTTTGCAAAGCTGTATGAGAGCTTTCCCGTACCATTAGCGCTCGACTCATCTGGCTTCGTGAATGAGCTAATAATTGGGGAGCGGGCACCAGGGGAGGAGAATATGCTGCGAAGAGAAGATGGTGTATTTCTCTTGGCTACAATTACCTGGCTTGGAAACCATGGCTACATTCGTCACGGAATTCTCCATCCAAATGGCGGACTGGAGTGCGTATTAACTGCTCAGACCTTGAGTGTGCTATCCGCCGTTCCGGAGAGCTTAGAGGTCAAAGGCCCATCCATGGGCGAACAGCTCGTGACATCAGCAAAAGAAGGTATGACAAGCAAGGTCAAAGAGCTTGCTTCTGACTTCTTGAACAAAGCCGTAACCTATGGCGCGAAGGCAGCGATCGACTTCGCAAATTCCTAGTTACGTCTGGCCGATATTCTTCCGGTACTTGGACAGCTGGTCTTCACCGCCGACCCGGAAGATATTGGACAGGTAGTCCAGCAACACCACCTCGTCACCGTTGATTAACTGGCGCACGTAGGTGGACGAGAACGGAGTCTCGTATTTGGTCGGGTCACGTGGTTTGTGACTACCCAGCTGATACTCCTTGCCGGTGATGGTCATTATCGTGACCAACGGGATCTCGTCGACCAGGCCGCCGTTGTTGAACACCTGGACGTTGGAGCGGCATTGCAACTGGATGCTCTTGAACGGAGTCACCAGTTTCTTTGCCGCTTCAGCGTATAGGCTGTTCCAGGTGATCTTGCCTTCCAGCTTATCGATGCCATCCGGCAGCTCGATCAGACCGACCATGCCCAGCCCCTGGAAGTCGCTGGATACTGTCTTGATTGAGCCGAGATCGATCTCTTCGCACTTGCCGAAGAAGCTGGTGCCGTCGAGGTAGATGTTGGCGTTGGAAATACGGTGCGCGCTAAAGCCGGCCATTATTGAGCCCCCAGATTGACCAGGTATTCCCCGGTGATTTCAGTTTCAAAGGTGCCGCGCTCGAACGGCACAGGTACCCCGAGTTTGTAGCTGAACAGGACGTGTCCCAGCTCCAGTTCGGTTTGCGGATTCCGGGCGGGGTCATACCAGCACTCGCCGCCGAGAAGCGCCTCGTCGCCAACCAGCTTGCGGATGAACAGATTCACGCTTTCGGTGACGCTGGTGATCAGCGAGCTGGTAACAGGCCGATCAACGAACTGCAGCGCGCTGTAGCGAATGGATTCGTCCACCACGTCCTTGGTGCGCCGCACGTTTTCAAAGTTGCGAGTGCTGGTCACCGTAGGCCAGGCGGCAGAGCGGTTACCCCACAGACGCAACCCCGTACCGAAAGAGTTGAAGACGGTGGTGATGCCGTTTTCGTTGAGCAGGTTGACCTCGCTATTCGGATCATCCACTCGCGCACTCAATGGCCGCTCCAGACCGATCACGCCAACCAGTTCCTGGTTCGACATGCTCCACCAGTACCCATTGTCGTTATCGATCTTGGCGCGCAGGCCCGCCGCACGAATCGACAGCGGCTGCAGACGTGCGCCATCGGTCGCGGCGTCGTATACCTTCATATGCGGATAGCACAGGCGCACACGGTCACTGCTGGTGTTGAAGTTGATAGAACCGGCAGGACCACGCCCTGCAATAGCTTGCTGGACCGTGATGCCAATAGGAGCGTCGATGTAGGCCATTGCACTGACTTGTTCGGCCGAGGCGATCAACTCAACACTCACAGAGTTCAGGGTGCTGAAGCCCGGCGCGATGAAGATCTTCGGGAAGTACCCGAGCAGGTTATAGCTGTCCTGGAAAGCTTTTAGGCCGGTACGCCGGCCGGCGACGGTGACACCGCCGATGATGTCGGCCGGAGTCACTTTGCTCGGGTCGGCGTAGGTGTAATCCGCTTTCACCTGGGCGTTGGCGGGAATGCTTCCGGTCGCCAAGCGCGTCACTCGCCCAGTCAGAATATTGGCGGTGTAGTCAGTGCCCAGGTTGTAGGTGGTTTCGCCATCGGCCGACTTGATCGCCAGTACCTGCAGCGCACCGTGTTCCAGCTGCAGCAGCTCGTTATCCCCGAACTGCTTTTCCTGGCCCACAACGTTGGTGCGGTGAATCGCCGGATCGAGGACGTTGACAACCAGCACCGTACCGGCGCCGAAGGCATAGATGCCGACCAGGGCTTCAGGAATGCTGAAGCCGGTGAGGTGCGAACCGAACTGAGCGGCGTCTGCTTCGTTCAGCGATTGGGTCAGCTCATTGACCGGTCCGATGGGTGCGGTGCCTACCAGGGCGATGACCGCAGATTTGACCACACGGATGGGCCGAGGGCCGCGTTCGACCTCGATGGTCTCGATACCATGCAAATAGTTAGCTGCCATTGGGCTTACTCCTGTCCAGGTTTCTGAGGCGCGACAGCAGTCTTACCGGCCGGCTTCGCTTCAGGTGGTGCAAGCACCAGGTGCTTGAGTTCGAGTAGCACCAGGGTGTACTCGTGATCGGCCGGCAGATCGACGGGTTTGCCCGGCAGCAGCTGCACGTCCAGCGGTTCGCGGGCTTCGCCTACCCGCAGAGTGGCGCCGCTCTGCGGGCCGTTATAGATGTAGCGGGTCAGTTTCATGGGTACTCCTCAAAACGGGGTTCGGTCAGCAGAGGCCCACTTTCGGGACCCATGACCTGCAGTTGAGTGGCACGCAGGGCGAAGTCCTGGGCGTACTGCCAGAGTCCCCCCGCCTGGCCGATGTACTGCTCGGCGACTGGACGGCAGGCCTGATCGCAGTGCGGTGCAAACCAGCCCGTCAGACAGGCACGGATTTCGTCGAGGTAGCTGACCACTCCGTCCTTTCCGTTGAGCTGGCGAAACACCAGGGTCAACCTGATGACGATATTGCGAGCCTGAAACATCGAGTCGCTGGCCTCGGACCCGCCGAAGGTCGATTTGCCGTAGGCCAGCAAGATCGAACCCCGTGGGTGGTTGAGGCGGTAACGTGCCGGGTCTTCAGGAAACAGCTCGACCATCAGCTCTGTCCCGAAGGTCTCCTGCAGGAGCTTCTGCATGGCGTCCAGCAGCTGCTTGGTTTGGGTTTTGGGCTGGGCCATCAGTAACGCTCCAAGAGGTCACCGCCGAACTGCTGACGGCGGGCACGAACGCGGATCTCGCCAGGCTCAGGGGCAGCCTGCCCATCAGGCATGCCCATGGTCACCACGCCGTCGCGGATGCTTTCCAGGAGCTTGATGGTGTCCTTGCGGCTGTCTTTCACCGCGTCGGGCAATGCCCCTTCGGGCCGGCGCTGATACAGCCAGTGCCGGGCAAGGTACACCACTGCATCGCGCAACACGGTCGGAACCGGATCGAGCGGCAGGTTGTAGCGGCCGCGAAGGTAACCGTCGACCAGCTCTTCAGCCTGGCGAACGCCGTCCTCAATGACGTCCTCGTTGGGCTCCATCGCGGCGGGGTCGTCGTTGGAGAGCTGAACCAGGGTTATCTCCGGGATGGCCTTGCCGATATCGGCGCGAGTGCAGTAGCGCATGGGTTAGCCCGCCTTCAGCTCGACCAGGGCTTCAGGGAACAGACACATAGCCAACGGGTTGGCCTGAGCTTCCAGATCCCAGCCCTTACCCAGCTTGCGCTCCTCGGCCTTGCTGTAGAACGGTTGGCCGATGGTGTTGACGGTTTCGTTGTAGTTCGCCGGAGCGTTGAACATGCGAAATACGCCGCGTGCCACGGGAAACACCTGGGCAATGTCGGCCGGAATAAAACGCTGACCGCTGACGGTGACGTCGTACTCGATGAACTCGATACCGCCGAAGGTAAAGCCCGAGCGCACATCACCGCCGAGACGGTCCTGGGCTTCCTGGTAGTTGGCAAACGCCGCCTTGACCTTTTCGTGGTCAATCAACGCATCGAACCAGTCGGGGCCACACAGTGCCCGGAAACCGGTGACCATCACGCCAGCCAGCTTGGATTCGGAAAAACGCTTCGCGTCGAGGCACGCCTTGCGCACGTTGGTTCCGGCATTGCTGAGTGGCACGGTGACTTTCTTCTGGGTGACCTCGAACTCTTTATAGAGGTCGGTGATGACTTCGCCATCAGCATCCAGCAGCTTGCCGCGAAGCGCGCCCACACGCTGAAATTCGCGGGTGGCTTCGATGCTGTTTTTCAGCTCCTGCAGATTGTCATTGATCACCGTCACCACAGGCGCGGCGGTGTCTTCCTGGCCGAACGCAGCAACGCCCTGCAGTTGACTAGGCAGGATCGGCCGGTTGAGTGGCAGGTGCAGTGTTTCAAAGGTGCGGCGTTTACGCTTGCCGCCTTTGATCGGGGCGGGATCATCGCTGCGCGAGGTGTTGGGCACCAATACCAGGCGGCCCTCGCGCTCATCGATAACAACGCTGGTACTGGTGACACCTTTTTCATCGAACAGCCCCATGGCCCCGACTTTGCCGGGAATCGCGGGAAGCTTGTTCACGGCTGCGGTGAGGTTGGCAACACTGAACATGTCTTGCAGATTCATGGAGTACTCCAGATTAAAGGGCTGTGCGGGCAACGATGCCCAGGGCGTTGAGTTCGTCCAGGGCGGTGGCCTTCTGGGGTTCGGTGATGCCTGCCGGCCAGGCCAGCTCGGCGAGATCGACGGTGGCGCCACGAGAAATCACCAGGCCTGGCTGATCTCCGGCCGTTGCGTCCACGGCTTCGAGCAGAATCGCCGCTGACTTTTTGGCCGCGCCAGTACCGGCGAGATCGAGCACCTGGTACTTGCCAGAGACTTTTGCCAGTACCTGGCCGAACAGGTAGTTCGGCCCGCCCAGCAACGTGACCTTATCTTTCGTCCAGCCGGCGCAGACTTCGACCAGGAGCAAATCACCTGGGTCTTTCGGTTGAGTAAACGTGGCCATAGGGCCTCCTATCGTTGAGAGCGGGCTTCGGCGTCAGCCAACAGCGGGTTGGTGGATTGAGTTGCGGCCTTGCCTGCGCGGTGCTTGGTCGCGACCTCCGCGAAGCTGACGCCGCCAGCCAGGTCGCTGAAGATCGCCTTCAGACCATCGGTCAAGGGCTCGCGGGCGTCGTCTTCGCCGAACTCCAGCGGCGTTTTGCTCGACTCGGCGTAGTCCAGTGCGGCAATGACCGCTGGGGCGTGCACCGGCTTCATGCCCGCCGCAACCAGTTTCTCGGCGTACTCGACGTTCGACGCATGGATAGCGTCTTGCTCGGCGGTGAGGTCAGCCTTTTCGCGTTTGGCGATGTCGGCCCTCAGGCGTTTGTTCTCCGCCTCCAGGGCGGCCTGTTCCGTTGGGGTCACGGTGTGTTCCTCGGTGGTGGGTTTGCTGAGTGGGGTGGGTTCAGTGAATGAAGGACGGTCGTCTTCGCGGCGCGACTCGGCCAACAGGTTGTCTACGTCCCAACCAGGAACAACCCGGTCAGCGGTTTCCTGGCCGAACTGGTCGATGAACCAGTCACGCAGACGACGGAAGATCCCGGCCGAAACGGCATCGCCGAAGTCGCCGAACTCGATTTCCAGGACACCCTCGCCATCGTCAAATTCAATGTCGGACAGGCCTTTGATTGCAGGCGGTTGGGCGCCGAGGAAACCGATATGCCGCAGGTAGTAGACGCCCGGCTTGGGGTTGCGTGGATCAGTAGGGGCGTACCAGGACGCAGAGCGCGGATACCAGGTGCCCGCCGCCACACCTTCGGCGAAGTCGTTGTGGACCTGCTCAGGTACTGCCGTTGCTTCGCCCTTGGGGTTGCGGCTGATGGACCGGACCCAGCCATATGCCGGCCCGTTGTCCTTGGGGTGACCGATGACTAGGGGTGCCCGATGCAACGCAGGGTCGTAACCGCTGATGGATGCCGCAAGGTCTGCCTCGGTGAACTCGACAGTTCGACCCTGGCTATCGACATGCTTACCGGCACGAAAAAAAGGAATGGTTTTCATGGTCTGTGCACTTCAGTTGAAGGTGATGCACACAGACTGAGCCAATGCTCGGCCGAAGACTTTTAATCGAGTTTAAAGAGTGTTGCGAAAGGACTCAGTATCGTCCTTTGAGGTGCTTCGTCACTGTGAAGGGCTCGAAAATCGGGCCGGATCGAACGTGGTTCATTAAATTCCAGTAGCAGCTTTTGGCGTAAGAGTTCTCAAGCTGCTTAGGATATTGGAATCTATACCTCGGTGTGCCGTCGTCCGCAGGAGTGAAACTGCGGGAGTACTCTGGCTTGAGATAGTTTTGAATCCCCCATGACAACCCATTCAAAAACTCAGCGATGGTACTGGCGTGGTATGCACAAACGTTGTCGTGGAAAATCTCAAATATTTCCTCTTGGACAAGCATCGCTTGATATAACTCGACTGTCTTGCCTGCTTTCTGAAGGAGACGCTGCAATTCCTCAGCTACTCCGACAGATCGTAAAGAGTTGTGTTTTGAGAGAGTGCCGACGATCTTCAGCAGCAAGTGTCTGGGGATATGAACTTCGACCTCTAGATCTAATGATGGCAACCAAAGATCGACGGCAATTTCTACATGGAGCCAATCAGCAAAAGCTTCCACCGCATTTCTTAGGTCAGACTCAGAATCGTTTACCGTGAAGTTTGGTGCGTTAGCGATAGCTCTCAATGCTCTGAGATAAGGAACAGGCGGAACAGGTGCTTTCTTGTCAGTCTGTGATAAAAAATCTACTAGTGCGATGAAAAAGAATTGCTGATGCGTCATCGTTTTGAATTGGACGTTCTTGTCGTCTCCCTCACCAACCACTGCCATCAGTTCGTAGTTGACCATTGACTTGAGCAGCTCAACTACAGCAGAGAGGTAAACAACCTCTTCTTCCATTTTATTCATCTGGCTCATCGCACCCCTCACTTTTACGCACAGCCCTGCACCCAGAGCCCCCCAATAAGCCTTTATAAAGCGTTTATGACGCTTTTCCAGTGGTCGTGATGATGAACCGGAGCAGTGCGCATGCTGGGGCGTCTCTGAGGGCCTTACAGGCGAGCGGCGGTTTCCAGGTGACTCATGGCCAGATCCAGGATGGCCTCTTCTGCTTCGGGCTGCAGCTCGCCCTCGGCGTCCATCGGCAAGTAGGGACGACCTGGAATGTCTCCCCATAGGTGGGGGAAGTCCGACTTAGTGCCGCCGAACTGCTGCATAGCGGCGTAGGGTTTGTTGCTGCCGACCAGCGCCGAGCTGTCGGTCGCCTGCGTCGTGATCGAAGCGGCCAGGCCTGCAGAGCTGACCTGGAGCATCTGCCCAGGCCAGTTACCGTTTTTCTCCCGGCGTGCCGTGGTGACATCGGACAGGCCTTCCCATTCGGGCCGACCTTCCTCGCCGAAGTTTTCTTCGGTCTGACTGAGCAGCTCGGCGGCGACGCCGCGCATCAGCGGTGCGAGATCTCCAACGGCCCATTCGATTTTGCGTAGGGCGTCCTGTACGCGTTGGTGATCCAGTTCAACGGTGAACATTTCAAACCTCCTGAGCGGCTGCTTGTTTGCGCTTCAGCATGTCGGCCAGGCCAGTACCTGGTGCATGGTTGAAGCCTGGGTCGGTGCGGAACGTAATGGCCTTGCCTGCCGCGTCTGTTGTGCGAATGCCGGTGACGGGGACGGTGCGGATCTCGCCTGTACGTTTGTCGGTGTCGGTTTCCACGGTATCGGTGAACATGCGCCCCTCGCTCGACACGACCTTCAGGCCTCGGCGCTTCACAGCCGCCTCGGTCAAGGCGACAACACGGCAACGGCAGTTGAACCCATTCGGCGGGTAGATCGCCGACCAGACAGGATCGTCATGCCGGAACACCTGGCCATTTAGTGCCCGGTGGCTCGGTCGGGTCTTGCCATCCAGGATGGCCACATACTTCCAGTACGGGTGCGTCTCGGTGGTTTGTTCCATTTCGACTTTGCGGCCGGCCATGTAAGCCGACTGCAGGTTGGTCTGATAGATCGTCTTGAGACGGCGCGGGCTGCCCAGCTGGACTAACTCGCCGATGCCTTCACTGTCGACAATGACCTGTTGCCCCCACCAGCCTTGCGATTCCAGGACCGGTTGCAGATCGGCGATGAACTGCTTGAGGGTCTGGCCTTCCTGCAGTGCGGTTTCCAGGGCGGCGCGAATGTCCGAGAGCAGATCAAGGCGCATGGCCTTCGCAACGGTGAAGGATTGGTCGTGCGCCTGGTCGAGCATGTCCTGCCAGCTCCAGGTGATCGCGTAGCCTTTGGACTTTAAGTAGGCCACAGCGTTTTTCGGCTCCATGCCGAAGATGGCCTTGAGGTCGGCCGGGGTCGGGGTCTTCGCAGCAGTAGCCATTTCAGCCCTCCAGGTCTGCGCTTGCGCTCAGACGACCCCAAGTGTCGGCGATAAACAACAGGTTGGTGAGCTGCTGTTGCAGCGCCTCAGTGTCCATTTGCGGGAACGTCTCGGCCAACAGGCCGAGCGCCTCTGAGCCATCACGAGCGCGCTGCAGAGCTTCGATGAACGGCGCTACGGCTTGTTCGGCCTGCTGCTGCAGCACCTCGGCGGGGAGACTGTTGATCGCCTGGTCCAGTGCTACCTGGTCGAGAATGGGTTTCAGGGTTGGCTCGGCAAACTCCGGCGATTCGGCCGGTGCCGGGGTTTCGTCCAGGTCGCCGTCCTGCAGGTTATAGGTGCGCTTCCAATACGCGCTGGTGAACTTCACACCGGACTCAGTCAGCGCCTTGTCGCGCTGGGCCAGCGTCTTGTCGATTTCTTCCTGTTCCCACAGCTCGTACAGCGGTGCCACCACATCAGTGCCGAAGTTGAGATCTACGACCAAGCGAATACACGCATTCAACGACGCGGCGACAATACCGGCATCACCATCGCGAATGTCTTTGGTCACCTCGGCGCCAGCTACAGAACTGGCCCTGTTGCTGTCCTTCTCGGTGGTCTGGTTCTGCCCAAGCATGGCGACGTTGATTTCGCTCCGGCAGTACTCCAGCAACTCACGGTAGACCTCGGCGCTACCGGCTTTGCCAGCGGCTTCGATAATCTGCACACTGGAGTCGTCCGGGATTGCTGCCACTGCGTCTTGCACCATGGCTTCAAGGCTATCAAGCAACAGATCGGTTTCGCCGTCAGCGGCGCCGCGTGGATGTTTACCGATGACCCAAGGGCTCCCGTACTTCTCGGTGAACTGGACCCAGAACTTCAGGCCGCCTTTCATGAAGGTGGTCGGCCAGAAGCACATGCTGAGGTCCGGGAAACCATAAGGGTTGGCGTAGGTGGCATCCTGTCGGGCAACGATAAAGCGTTGAGGGTCGCACAACTCGCCGTCTTGGCCCGCCTCCTTGGAGCGAAAGCGCAGTTCGTTGTCCTTGTCGTAAAAGAACCATTCGGCCGGTTTGCCGAGCAGATCTTCCGGCACCAGATTCATACCTACCGGTTTCCACATCAACTCGACCGGCTGATACCCGAACAACGGCGCATCGAGCAGCTCGCGAATGATGCGGTCGAGGTCGAGACCGGCGAGCCAGTCACGAATAAATCGCTCCACCTTGGTAGGCGCATCGCCGCGCTTGAGGCCGCGCTCCAGTGACAGTACGGAAGCCTTGCGACGGCGAACGTTGCCGCCGACCAATGCCGCACTACGCAGATCTCGATAGACGGTGATGTCCTTGCCCAAGGCCTTAAGAATCGGGTCAGGGTTGGGTAGGTTGGCGCCGCTAAAACCGCCTGCACTGGAACGACCGCGGGTAGCAATATGTTGGTCGAGGGTGGCGCTACGCTGGGCGTCGGCAAAGTTGACGAATTCGGTGGGGCTGACCCACACACCTTTCTTGTTCATGTGTACCCCTGAGTGATTCGTTTGCCCTGACGAGGACGGCGTGATTTGACCGATACCGGGCCAGACGTGATTTCCAGTGTGGCAAAGTTGGCCAGCGCGCCGGCCCCCGCGAAGTCGCCGTGGCGGTAGAGGTCCGGGTCTTTGAGGTCTTGTGAACGGGCTTTTACGATCATCGGGATGCCGTCCACCGTCTCGATGGCGCGCACGTCCTGGTGCAGGTTGTCGTCTTGGGGCAAGGTGATGGTGTTGTCTTCAAACAAGCCGACAAACTTCGGCATCCAGGCGCCGTACCAGGCCCGGCTGATTTTTACCTGTTTGATGAGGTTATGACCGAACTCGTCAGCGGTCTCTTCGGCGAGCGTTTCACCGTTGCCCGATGCATCGAGCGCCGCGCCACTGAAACGAGGCAACCCGCGCAGGGTGTAGAACAGCACTAATTTTTGCTGGCGAGCAGGGACACGGTGCATTTCTACGACAAAGGGCACGTCCCGGTGGCGGGCCTGATCGACTGACATCGGGCAAGCGATAGAGAAGTCGCGGTGGCGGGCATAGTCCATGCCCAGGTAGTGGCGCAGATCTGGAGCGAGCTGGCTTACCAGCGGCGCCAGATTGCGCTGTATCCAGTCCTCAACATAGGCGTCGCGGCGGTGAACGGGCTGCTGTGTAAAGTCGTCTGGCAGCGCTAGGCGCAGTACGGTTCGGCCGGGGCGCATGGCCTCATCGATCCATACGCCGGGGATGCATACACCGTTGCCGTCACGGGGAATGGCATCCAGTTCTTCCCGCATTTGCGCCTTGCGTGGGCCGTAGGCGTTGCGGATCTTCTTGTACCAGGCTTCCTTGCCTTCGGCGGTGGCTTCCTTGCCGGCCATGAAGCACACGCGCTCATACAATCCATTGGCCACGGCGTCGTCAAAGGTGGCCCGGTAGACTTCGGCGCTGTCGCCGTAGCGCTCATCCCGGATGTCATTGACCATCTGGTTGAACGGGTTTCCCTTGCCATTGTGAGTACTGATGATGACGATGCGGCCGCCCCAGATCAGGAGCGCCGTGGCGGCATCGAGGACGGCGGAAACGTTGCGGTGGAATGCCGCCTCGTCGATGATGACCTTACCCTGCAGGCCGCGCAGGTTGGCCGGGTTACTGGACAGTGCAACGATCTTGAAGCCCGATGCGTAACGAATGCGATAGGCGTTGATTTGCCGGGTATTGCCGGCGTCGTCCTGGTCATCAAACAGGAACTCTTCAATTTCGCTGACGCCTGAAGCCTGAGCTTCGGCCATAACCCGACTGAACTTGGCACAGTAGCCGATGAACTCCAGACCTTTCTCTTTCGTGTCGCCAATGTAAAAGCAGTCCATGCCCCCGGCTGACTTTTGCGAAGCGGCGGTAATCACAGAGTCCAGCGCTTCGGCAAAGGTGATGCCGGTGCGGCGGCCTTTTTCGCAAAGCTTGATCTGTGCTTGTATGCGCAGCCAATCCGCCTGGTGCGCCATCAGAATCCCTTCGGCGATAGGGTTGTAGCCCTCGGGGATCTGCTGAACGCTTGGCGGAAGCTCGTCCCATTCGACGACACGCAGGGTACTGGCCGAGGCTTTCATTGCTTCACGCCCAGGAATTTCTGACGCCAGAACATGGCCTGATCTTCGGTCATGCCTTTGGCCTTCACGGCGTTATCCAGTTCAGCCGCTTGCTCCTGGAGCAGGCGATCACGCGCAGCCTTTTCGATAGCCTGGCGCTCCTTGATGCTCAGCGTCCGGGCCTGCATGGTGTTCTTCGCTGCCCGCGCCAGCTCGGCCACTTCCTTGGTGGTGACGTCATCCTTCTCATGGGCGCCCATGGCGGCCTGATAAGCCAGCGTCGATATGGCCTCGACCAGCAAGGCGCCGGTCTTGTCGGACGCATCTTCGCCGAACGCACCAACGAAGGCCTCGGCCTGTTCGCGGTGCTGGCGGGTCTTCTCGGTCAGCAGATCGAAGCCTTGCTTGAAGCGCCCCAGCGCGCTGCGGCTGGGGGCCTTCTCGTTGGGAAAGCGCGACTGGATGTCGGCAAGCATATCATCCAGGGTCATGCGGTCTTCGCGCAGCAACTTCTGGATGTACGCCTTGACCATCGGCGGGAGACGATTGATGGATGACTTGCCCGCCATGGTTAAGCCCCCGGCCGTTTGATGCCAGGGACGCGGGCGCGGCCTGCTGCAATGTCCTGGCCGCGCTCGGTCAGCGTGGCCACCAGTACCGGCCCGACATCGGAGACGGTCACCGCGCCTTGTTCGGCCAGCCAGTGCAATTCGGTCTTCACCTGGTCACGGCTGAGGGTGTGGCCGAACCTGTCCAGGGCCATGTTCAGCACCGAGCTGTTGGCCCTGTAGCCGGTCGTTTCGGCCAGCAGGCGCAGAATCACCAAGCGGTAATCTTCACGCAGAAATGAGGCGAATTCGGTCATATCTTTTCTCGCAACAAGTAATCATTGATCCGGTCCAGCGAACGGGCCAAAGGGGCAAGCGCTTCCTTGACCCCCGACAGTTCGGCCCGTACCGCTTTCATGTCGCCCAGCAGATCGGTGACGGCGGTCTGGTCAGGTAGGTGCCGGACGTGTTCCTCCAGGGCGACGATGCGCGTGCGCAGCTCCAGCAGTTCCTGGGCGCTGGCGGTCTGGCGTTTGGTCATCCAGGTGTAAATGCCGAGTACCGTCAGGACCAGCCATTGCACCGATTGGAAACCGAAGTTGAGGTCGTTCAGATTCATTCAAAACCCCGCGTGGCCATGTGTTCCAAAGCGTCTATGCAGTCAAAGCAATGTTCGATACCAGGGCTGTCCTGGCGTTGATCTTCGGGAATCGCATCGCCGCATTCCTCGCAGCGGTAAACCGACCGACCGGAGCCTCGACGTAGGCCGCTGTTGCGGACGCGTAACTCCGAATCGCTGATGTCGTCATCTGTAGCGGGTTCAGCTACATCCATAGAGCGTCAGTCCTTTTCTCGTAGATTGAGCAGCTCATTGAGTTGGGCGAGGTTGGCGCGTGCCCACTCGCCGTAGTCCTGGGCGTGGGCAAGGATGTCGGCGGGAGTGACGCCGCTTTCCAATAGTTCGGCGTCAGTGCCGGGGGTGGGCCAGGCCGCTTTTTTAGGCGCGGCGGCAGCGGCGCCGGATCTTGGGGCGGGCACACCGAGGGCGGTATTGAAGTCGCGCAACCAACCAATAGTGAACACGCAACGAGGGATAGGCTTAGCGACAGCGCCAGGCGCCGGAATGTATTGGGTTGTAACATGGGGGATTCGCTCCTGGAGCTGGCGCTTCTCTTCGGCATGGCGTTCGAGGGTGGTGAGCAGCAACGCCTCGGCTTCGTTGGCACGGGTGACTTGCTGCAGCAGCTGCAGACGGTTCTCCTTTTCCGCCGCCCCGGCCTGTACTGCCTGCAAGGCCTTGAATGTCTGCAGGTTGGAATTGCCCAGGGCTTCGGCGTACCGAAAGCCGAAGCCGTAGGCGATTGAGCCGGCCGCCGCTGCGCTGATCACGCAGGCCAGGCCGGCGACAAGGAGCCCTGTCGGTAACCGTTCAAGCACCATGGCGCTGCCTCATGCGGTTGCGGGACTTACGAACGCGGCGATTGGCGGCCGCGATACCGGTTTTGCCGTGGCGATAAAGGGGCATGACCCTGGACCTGATCCAAGTGCCAGCGGCGGTGCTGGGGGTGGGCCAACGGCAAGCGCCGGCCAAGCCTGCCAGCAGCGCCGAGAAGGCGGCGCCGAAGAGGTTCAGTCTCATGACGGAATCTCCTGGTCTGATTGCTCGGCCTGGTCTGGAGGGCCTTGTTTGAGCAAGCGAGCGATGAACAGCAGAACGGCCAAGCCGCTGTTGACTGCCGCATAGGTGGATGAAGAAAGTTGCGCTTGCCACATCGGCAAGATGGTGGCCTGGGCGAGACCGAGCAGCGCAATGACGATGGCCAGCTGGACGCTGTGAAGCTTCCAGCAGCAATGGCAATTGTCGATCAGCTTCATGCCGGCTCCCCGTGATAGGCGTCGGGGACAATGCCGGCCAGGTGCAAGCCTTCATTGATCACTGCTTCGCCGTACCAGTTGCCCTCGGGGAGAGAACCTGCGCCGTTTTCGTGGCGAATGATCGCTTCAGTGAGCGCGCGCATGGTCCGGTAGTCGTACACGTCGATACGCTCTTCAGGCGACACACCCAGGCGGGTGGCAACCTGGCGGATATAGCTCTCGGTGTTGTTCTCGTTCGGGGGCGCCCAGCGACCGATAATCAGGCGGACAGTGCGCAAGCCGTGCTTGTCCTGGTAAGTGATCAGGGTACGGGCAATGGCTCGGATGCCCCACCGAGGATCAATGAACTGGACGAACGCAGTGTCGTTCTGATTCGCCGACATACCCTGCCAGCGGGTGCCTTTTACGTGGCGGATATTGCCGGGGTTAAAATTGCGGATACCGCGAGGGGGTTCGGGTCGCATCGGACGCCTCCTGTAGTGGCGCCGTACTTTTCGGACGCCAGAAATACACACGCCGCCATGATCGGCGGCGTGGTACAGGAAGGCTTTTAATCGAGTTTAAAGAGATTAGTGGATGG
The DNA here is from genome assembly GCF_001921865.1 of Pseudomonas chlororaphis. Lineage (GTDB taxonomy): Bacteria > Pseudomonadota > Gammaproteobacteria > Pseudomonadales > Pseudomonadaceae > Aquipseudomonas > Aquipseudomonas chlororaphis_D. Next base: position 32,993 of record NZ_MSCT01000011.1, on the reverse strand, counting down.
TGCTTTCACGGAAGTCGAAGACCTGAGCAACCAGGCGTTGGAACCATCCTATCTTAGGCATACCGTCTTTTTCGTACCCCATCGCTCGCATGGTTTCGTTATGGCAGATGCAATTCAGCACATGCAAAACCGGGGGTTCTTCAGCCTCAATACTCAGTCGGGATTGAGTCACGCCTAACAGGCACTCCTCAGACTGGGGTTGCAGCATGAGCTTCTCCAACTCGACATATCGACGCATGAAGTCCGCATGAGCACGTGCACGCTGGGCACTGCCGATAACCAAGTTAATCGCGGCAAGCACAGTGACAGTGGCAGAGGCCAGCAAGGCAATAGCCAATGCATTTTTTTCAAGAATGCCGTAGATAGCTGCCGACCCAAAGATCACTGAAAGCATGTTGGAGAACTGATCCAGGCGGTCGAAGAAAGCTCGCCGCCGTTGGTGATATCGGATAGACCGACGAATCCCAAACAACATGCTGTGCCAGCGATCTGCAAGAGGTTCAATCGTCTCTTCCGTCATCTCCGCTCCCTCTACCTGGTCGTGGTGGTGGCTTGAGTGTATCAAAGACAGCTGTTCGATCCCTTTTTTCACTATAGTCGAGATTGGTATTCCGACTTTTCTCACTGTTTGAAGCCCGATCAGTACCGCTTTCGCTCTTCTCGCGGCTTTTATCCTTGCGATCGTTTGACATAAAACTGCTCCTATTGTTTTAGCATCTTATATATTTAAACCGCAGCGCACTCCGTATCTACGCACTCACTCAACAACTCCAGTTGAGCGATAGAGTCCTCGCCCCCCAGCAACAGCATCTGAGTGCGTACTTCCTTGAATACGATTCACTGCATACAAAGACAGCAACTCAGTACAGTCCTGCTTGGTCTTGACGCCGAGAAGTACTGCGTTAGCTCCTTCGATTACATCTGTGGCTTCAGCATAGCGACCTTCAGCGCGGATTTTTTTGGTGATGAACCATGCGATGTTGGCGAGCTTTTCTTCATTCTCGACATTGCATACGGTTAGGCCTCTCGTAAGTGCAGCCTGGGTGCGTTCCACCTCTGGAGAGTCACTTTTAAACGTTTTATCTAGGCTCAATGTGGTGAGCTTTTCCGCAATAGTCTCTGCACTTGCTGTCACAGAACACAGTGAAGCCAGAATGAAAAATACAATTTTCAACGTTAATCTCCCTATATAACAACCTGAAGAGGTCGAGCAGGCGCCTCCATATTTTTCAACTAGAACAGAATCCCACCGATGAGCAGACCTAGGCAAAACAACCCTGCGGCATTCTGCCGATGCAACATCACAAACTCCCGAAACGTTAGCGAGCTGATTTCAGGGGCTAAGGATCCGGCTTGTACATCCGGCTTAAAACTCAGTACAAACTCTAATACCTTTTGGAGCTGGGGTTTTTGAAGGTTTTTGAGTTGAGTACGACCAAAGTTCAACTCACAAAAAGTATTCATCTCGACCTTAGCATCTTTTTCAGCTACCGCTCGCAGTACCTTGCCGACTAAACGACGTTTGTCCGCCTCTTCTTGCAGAAGCTCCAATCTTGTTTGCATTACATTTCGTGCGTCCACGAACTGTTCGGCGGTTATCTCGCTAATCGTATTCACCCCGAGTTGAGCGTGAACTCTACGCCAAACATCACGAGGGTCATCCCCAAGCTCTTCACATTTCGCCCGCAGCTCATGCAACTCTTTACGTTGAGCAGATACCAAAAAACGGGCCTCAGTCTTATCCACAAGGCTGATATTGACACCGTAGTTATTGATATTGCCCCCAGCTGCTTGGCCTACCTCACCATGAAAGTCCTGGCTCATGGGTCACTCCTTGGATTTCACATCCCCGACATTAAAGGTAACGCCTGACTTGTTGGTGATATTGCCAGCCACAGCCTGGCCCACCGACCCGTGGAACGTTTGTTTAACCGGAGCTGATCCCGCAGTCACGGCTGCAATAGCCGCTGCTTTAACGGCCACCGGCGCAGACCTGAACTTTTCAAGCAGCTCTGTTTCATCAGCCGTAAGCGAACCAACAGAGCGTTCGCCTGTAACGATATACAACGTGTCGATACCAACTTTCGCGACCGCAGCAAGGTAATCCGCACCGGGATACCGCTCACCCTGCTCGTACTTGAGCTGAGCAAGCTTCTTCACCCCTCCGATGGCCCCAATTGCGGACTGGCTAAAACCCAGGCGCTCGCGCTCTTCCCTAAGGCGCTCTCCGATATTCAAAAGCATTACTCACCACTTGACGGGTATCTTTTTGCATACCATCATGATTACCACATAACCCAATTATCTTTGCATCACAGGAGCCACCACCATGGCCACCCATGCCAAAGCCCTAACCGCCGACCAGGTCAAAGAAAACTTCCGTCGCGTCGGCAAAACCATTACTCAATGGGCTACCGAAAACGGCTACACCCGCAACGAGGTGTACCGCGTCCTCAATGGCCAGGCCAAAGCCAATTACGGCAAGGCCCATGATATTGCGGTGAAGCTTGGTCTCAAGCCGACCGCTGCGTTGGCAGCGTAAATGGCTATTTCACAGCAGTTCCGTACCAACCGCTTGGTGCTTGCGGCGCCGCAGATCGTCGTGCGCACCGCGCTTCGGCAAGCTGATCACATAACCATGTCAGGGTCTTGGTTGCCTCAGCCTCTATGGGTTGTCCAGGCCACCGAACTGACAGTAGCGCGTGATCTATGCCATCAGGTGAAACGAGCCCTTGAACTTCAAGAGCGGCTGCAAGGCGTAACCAGCCCTGCGCCAATGCATTCACCTGCGCCTCAAGTCTCTCAATACGGTCGGTCATCTCTCGTGTCCATGTTGGGGAATGTACCCGAAAACATTGCACCCGGCGCAATCACTTTGCATAGCCGCAAAAGTTCAGATTGTTTGGAGTGCGCTTCAGAAAGGTCTTTCCAATGAGTCGCCGTCGCTGGAAAAGCATTCAACCAACCTCGTTGCGCCATGCGCTAGAGCTGTGCAAGGACTTCGCCAAGGACGCACATAACAAGGGCGTCGAGCGTATCGCCGATGAAATGGGCGTCGCTGATCACTGGTCTCTCTATAAGTGGCTACAAACAGGCCGTATGCCGGCCAACCTGATCCGCCCTTATGAGCGGGCTTGCGGATGCGATTACGTCACCCGCTGGATTGCTGCCAGTGCAGGCCGCTTGACCATTGATGTGCCCACCGGCCGGCACTGCACCGCCCAGGATACGCAGGCACTACAAGAGCTTCTCACCACAGCAGCCGGCAGGTTGCTCGCGTTCTACTCGAAGAGCTGCGAAGCCGAAGAAACCCTTGCGGCCATCCAGGCCGCAATGGAGGGGCTTGCATGGCATCGAGGCAATGTCAGCCAAACCCAACAACCACAGCTTGAACTGGAGGGACAGCCATGAGTCGCACCGTCTCAGCCGCTGCACGGGTACTGCGTGTACTCAAGGCCTTGAAGGGCCACACCGTGACCGGCCTTAGCAACACCGAACTGGTCCATCTCACCCAGGACAGCCCCAGCAACATTACCCGAGCTATGCAGACCCTGATTGAAGAAGGTCTTGCGGTAAAGCTGGACAACGGCCGCTTCGCTCATTCCGTGGGCGTGCTGCAGATCGCCCAGGCCCATGCCGAACACATGGCCCGCCTGACCAACCGCATGCAGGAAATCAACCAGCGTATTGCCGCTGGATCGACGAACTAAGGAGAACAACATGGCACGTACCAAAATCCAGCCCGCAGAGGCAGTCGACCTACCAGCTCTGAATGGCGAAATGCTCACAGCCAGCCAGAACTCGATGGCAACCATGCAAGCCTCGCACAGCGAAGAGCGTGACATGGTCAATCAGTTGCTGGGCCAGGCTCAAATGGCCGGAGCGTTTGAAGAGTTTTCCCGCACGGTGCGGACCTCCAAGCTGGCTTTCGTCAAGGAAAACAAGCTCTACAGGGCTATTGCTGGGCGCAAAAGTCCGCACGGTGCGGAAATAATGACGGGCTCATGGGAAGAATTCTGCGCATTGCTGGGGCGCTCTGTCGATCAGGTTGACCGCGATATTTCTAACCTTCGGGCTTTCGGCGAAGAAGCCCTTGATTCCATGTCCCGCATGGGCATCGGCTACCGCGAAATGCGCCAATACCGCCGTCTACCAGAAGACCAAAAAACAGCTCTGATCGAAGTCGCCAAGACGGGCGACAAGGATGCCTTCGTTGATCTCGCGGAAGAGATCATCGCCAAACACGCCAAGGAAAAAGAAGAGCTGACCCAGCGTCTCGACGAAACCAACGCCGACTACGAAGCGCAAAGCGAAGTCATGGCGAGGAAAACCACCGAGCTGGATAAGACTAAGCAGGAGCTGGAGAAGACTCGCAAGCGTCTCAAGTCCATGCCTGCGAATGAGGTCGCCAAAGAGCTTCGACAGGAAGTCGCAGCGGTTGCCTATGAGGCTGAAGCAAACATTCTCGGCTCTCTGCGCGAAGGCTTCGCCAAGCTGGAAGAGCACGCAGCCGAGAGCGGTGAAGACCACCGCACCTTCAAGGCCGGCTTGATTCGTCAGCTCGAAATCACCCTTGCAGCGGTCCGTAGCGAGTTCCACTTGCCGGAGCAGGTAGACACTGATGGCGGCCCAACCTGGCTGAACGCGGCCGAGGCTTAACCATGAACCCGGTAGAGATCCAGCAACTAACCCAGATCGCCCAGCGAGCGGACAACGCCCCACACGGTCAGCGTACTGCCGTCTATCAGGCGGGCGCGGTAGAGCTGGGTGTTTCCATCCAAACACTTCAGCGCAAGCTGAAGGAGGTCAGAGTGACAGCTCCGCGTAAGCGCCGAAGCGATGCGGGTAACAGCGCCTTACCCCTGGATGAGGCCCGATTGGTTTCGGCCATGCTGCTGGAATCGATCCGTGCCAACAACAAACAGCTGTCCACCATCGAGCGTGCGGTGGAACGTCTGCGCAGCAATGGTTTGATCATGGCCGGCCGGGTTGATGAAACAACTGGCTTGTTTCGACCACTGACGTGCGGCGCCATCAGTCGCGCCCTGAAGAGCTACAAGCTGCATCCCGAGCAGTTGCTGCAGGACGCCCCAGCGGTATCGCTGGCCAGCAATCACCCAAACCACGTTTGGCAGGTAGACGCCTCGATCTCGACACAGTTCTATCTGGCTGACAGCGGTGCCCAGGTGATGAATAAAGCCGAGTTCTATGACGGCAAGCCCGGCAACCTGAAGAAGATCGAACGCCAGCGCCTGTGGCGCTATGTGATCACCGACCATACCAGCGGCACCTTGTACCTGGAGTACGTGCTGGGCGCTGAATCGGCGGAAAACCTGTGCGGCGTGTTGATCAACGCGATGCAGAAGCGCCACGAATCGGACCCATTCCACGGCGTGCCTTGGATGCTGATGACCGACCCTGGCGCGGCGATGACCAGCGGCATGTTCCGCAACCTGTGCCGGGCCATGTCTATTGACCTGATCATCAACCAGGTCGGTAATGCCCGGGCCAAAGGTCAGGTCGAGCAGGCGCATAACATCGTTGAGCGTGAGTTTGAAAGCGCGCTGAAACTCCAGGCCGCGAACAGCCTGGAGCAAATCAACACCTGGGCCGGAAAGTGGATGCGTTACTACAACGCGACCGCGATTCACACCCGCACCCGGCGTACCCGGTACGGCGTGTGGCAGTTGATCAAGCAGGACCAGCTGCGCCTGGCGCCAAGCGTCGAGGTCTGCCGTGATATGGCGATCAGCACGCCGCAGTACCGCACTGTCAGCAACCTGCTTCGGGTTTCGTTCCGGGGCGCTCAATTCGATGTCAGCTCTGTACCGGCGGTGATGGTCGCTGAAAAGCTGCTGATCACTCGCAACTGCTGGCGAGATCAGGACACCGCCATTGCTGTCCTGGTCGGTGAGGACGGCCGCGAACAGTTTCACGTTATCGACCGGATCGGAATCGATCAGTTCGGGTTCGCGGAGACCTCAGCAACCATTGGCGAGCAGTACAAACGCCACGCCGAAACGCCTGCCCAGGTCTCGCGCAAAGTCCTGGAACAGATCGCTACCGGCACCACCAGCGAAGCCGAAGCCGAAGTAGTCCGCAAGGCCAAGGCGGTGCCATTCGGTGGCCTGATCGATCCTCACAAACACGTCAACGACACGGTGTTGCCGGCTTACATGCCGCGTCGTGGTACGTCGCTGAGCGTCAACGCTCCGACCGTAGAGCATGCGCCGCTGACGCACGTCGAGGCCGCGAAGCTGTTGCGGCCACGCTTGGCCAACCTCTGGTCCGCTGAATCCTTCAGCTGGCTGCAGCAGAAATACCCGGAAGGAGTACCACAAGAACAGCTCGATGCCATTGAGGTGGAGCTGAAACGACCTGTTGAGGTCACGCGCAAACCGTTCAGCCTGGTCCTGGCTGCGGTTGGAGGTGAGTGATGTTGAAGCTGAAGCAAGTTTTACAGGGGGTCGGCCGTCCTCAGGCGGCCTTGGCCGAGTCGCTAAGTCTCAGTGAAGCCACAGTTGCCCAGTTGCTGAACCACGGTCAATGGCCGCGCAGCCTGGACAGCGACGAACTGCAGGGGCGCATTCGTGTGTTCCTGAGCGAAGCCGGCGCCAACGATGCCGATATCGCCAACGCCTTTGAAGAAGTGGACCTGCCGTGCGCCAACACGGCAGATCCGGCCCTTAATGAAGAGCCGTCCGGGGAGGACGAACCTATGTTACTGCCAAAACAGACCCTACAGCCAAATACCCGTAAGGCTTTCAGCCTGTTCCGTGATCCCTTTGACGAACTGCAATGCGTTCAGGATATGTGGGTCAGCCCTGACATTCGCTATGTCCGCGAGGTCATGTATCAGACGGCACGGCACGGTGGGTTCCTCGCTGTCGTGGGTGAATCGGGAGCAGGTAAAAGCACATTGCGCCGCGACCTGGTGAACCGCATCGCCGAAGGCGGTGACCAGGTGATCATCATCGAACCCTATGTTCTGGCATCCGAGGACAGCGAAACAAAGGGCAAGGCCCTGAAAAGTACTCACATTGCCGAGTCGATGATGGCTGCGGTCGCGCCGCTGGCAAAGCCCAAGAGCAGCCCCGAAGCGCGTTTCGCACAACTGCACAAGGCGCTGAAAGAATCGCATGCGGCCGGCTACCGCCATTGCCTGGTTATCGAAGAAGCGCACAGCCTGCCGATCTCGACGCTCAAACACCTCAAGCGTGTTCTTGAACTGGAAGTCGGCTTCACCAAGCTTGTCAGCATCATCATGATCGGCCAGCCCGAACTGAATGTGAAACTCAGCTCACGCAACGCCGAAGTGCGTGAGGTCGTACAGCGTTGCGAGCGGGTCACCCTGGAGCCAATTGAAGGTGAGCGCCTGGGGGAGTTCCTGAAGTTTCGTTTCGAGCGGGCAGGCAAGGCACTTGGCGAGGTCATCGACGCCAGCGGTATCCAGGCGATTACTGAACGTCTGTCTCAGCCAAGTAAGCGCGGGGGAGATGAGGCTACTTCTTCGCTGTACCCGCTGGCCATCGGCAACCTGGTGATCGCGGCTATGAATCTGGCTGCACAGCTGGGTGCGCCGATGATCACCGCCGAAGTTGTAAAGGGGGTGTGATATGGCCGCTCTGTACCTGATAGGGGTTCAAGTGGCGATGCCGCCAAGTATCTTGGCCGATGACTTCCCCACGAAGCTGGCTGCCTTCAACGACCTGACCCGCGATATTCGCGGGGCCGGCATCGCGATCAAACACCTGGTGTTTGTGGACAACAAGATCTTCATCGAACAGCCCAGCGTCGACCTGCTTTTGCGGCGGTTTGGGCATGAGCTGCGGCGCCTGCGCAGCTCATCCAGCGGGCGGCTCACATGCCACACCGTGACGATCCGGGGCGTTGATGTCGCCTGGTACAGCTTGGTGAAGGAGCAGGACCATGAGTGAAGTCATCGTTCATGCATGTTCGACCCTCTGCAACCCGGACCTGCTCAGCGAGCAACAAGTTCGAGCTGAGCTGAAACGGGCCAACGACGAGCTGTTCAGTAAAGACCTGAAAATCATCGAGCTGAAAGAGCAGGTCCACTCCCTCAACACGACCTTGGTAAGGCTCGCCAAGCTGCAGCTCGCTGGTAACTACAGCGACATCTATAGCGAGATGCAGCGGCTCGGTGACTACTACCAACAGCAGATGGCAGCTCACGCTGCAAGGCAGGTTCACTGATGAATCAGGCTCTTAAAACCTCAATCGACACACTGCGGACGGCTGTCGCCTCTGAGACGCCAGCCCTGTTCTGGCAAGAAGCAATGCAGCACGTTTCCTTGCTGCTCAAACACATTGATCGTTATGGCCTATCGGTTGGCGGCATGCCTGCTGAGATCAATGAACACCTGCTTACCTGGATCGCCGATCAGGTGTTTGACGGTGTGTATGACAACGCTGGTGACATTCGTGACATCTACCGCCTGATCGCTGCGGACCAAGCGGCATTCAACGCAACGGAGTACGCGAAAACCGCCCCGGCGTCACTGCAGAGCGTACTGGCCGAGCGTATCCGCCAGATTCAGATTCACTGCTTTTATCCCGAGCAAGATGTGGAATACGTTGACGGTGACCTGGCTATTGCAGCGGCTTGTTATGCCACCGAGGCATTCGTCCAAGCCACTGAAACCGAGGGCGCCATGCGCATCGTTCCCGAGTCATGGCCGTGGATGGCAGTGACCTGGAGGCCACGCGACCAACGTCGCAACCTGGTCAAGGCCGGCGCCTTGATCCTCGCTGAAATTGACCGACTCGACCGCGCTGCAGCAAGCACCCAAAAGGAAGAACCCCATGTCTGATATCAATATTCCAGAAGGCTTTGTCCGCAATGCCATCGGCCACCTGGTGCCAGTTGACCAGGTGCGCGAGCAGGACAAGCTGCGCGACCAGGTAGCAGGCGAGCTTGCTGAAGCGGCCAAAAAGCTGCACCTGGAGCTGAAGAACTTCAAGAAAAAATCGCTCGGTGACATCGCCGATCTGATCAGCATTGCCGGTGAGCGCTATGGCGTTCAGATGGGCGGCAAAAAAGGCAACGTGACCATCTCCACCTATGACGGCAAGTACAAGGTAGTGCGTTCGCACGCAGACCGGCTGACCTTCACCGAGGAAATGGAAGTGGCCAAGGTCATGGTGTACGACTGCATCAAGACCTGGAGCAAGGGTGCGGACAACCATTTGCTGGCCATCGTAGATCGTACCTTCAGCCCAAATAATAAAGGCCAGATCCGAACCGCCGATGTGCTGGACCTGTTGCGTTTGGAGATCGATGACGACACCTGGAAAGCAGCGATGAAGGCTGTGAAGGACTCGATCCTGGTATCTGGCAGTGCCGTGTATGTCCGCGTTTACGAGCGGGTGAATGGTACTGACGAGTACCGGGCCATTCCTCTTGACCTAGCGGCGGTGTGATATGACGAACCTCAAGAAGTACACGCTGAAAGACACTTGGAAAGAATGGGAAATCACCCTTGAGGTCGACCATGACCAGCTCACTGTTGAGCGTGCCACGCTGATTAATGAGTACTGGTCGGACTCAGAATATCGCCTTGATGATGCCAATCAAGATGTTGTCATGGCGGTTATCAAGATGGCAGCTAAGCAGCTGGTCTATGCCTTTCTGGAGTTTGGTGGCGGCATCTGTAACACCACTGAGGCTGCAGGGTATTGGACCCGTGACAACCTGCACAACCAAGAGGGCTGGGGCGGAACTGAGGGCAATGAGCCATTTGGGTGGTGCGGTATTCGCCTGGTCAGTGCTGAAGTTGAAGTCGATCTCGATCTTGAGTTCCAGGAGGGTTGACATGCGCAAGACACTGATCGAATTTCATGACCGACGCCAAGGCTTTCAGTATTGGGCTGTCGACGAACACGGCAAGGTCACCAGGAGCTGGCCAGAGCACAACCACACTTGGCTCGGGATAGAGGTTACAAATCTCATCGGTCTCAAGAGCGGCGGTGTTGTCGAGTTTCTGCTTGATGGACATCCTGGGCGTGTGGAGTCAACAGTGCGCTCCGTTAAACCCCTGACACCTATTGATGTTCCTGTCTCCCTTATTGGTGGCAACTACTGTGCTGGATTCGTACAGGGTCCACGTGCGTACTCCCTGCAAGAGCGCTGTGCGGTCAAGCTCGTTGCTGAAAAGATCTTTGCCGGCTACCCCTTCAGTATTGAGCGCCTAGATCCCCAGGCGACTGGTGGTCTAGACAGCAAGTGGCGAATCACGCCGGAGGGGTGTGACATGAGCGAAATCTCGCGCACTCGGCAGGCCGCTATCGAGTATCCATACGGCTCCACTGTAAAACTGAAGTACTACAACGACGATAGCTGCATCGGGTGGGCTCACCGCGGTGATAACGGTGAGCTGCTAAGCGCCTACGGACGAACACCTCTTGACCCAGACGCCTGGACTGTTGTGGAAGAGCGGGAGGACTGATTGTGAGTGCTACGCCTACCGACCCTACCCGATTGCGGTACATCAAGATGATCCATGTCGCGCGGCGTGAGCTGCGTATGGACGACGATACGTACCGCCTGATGCTGGCTGGAATGACGGAGTTGGGCGGTGCGACGTCCTCCGCTGACTTGAGCGTTCCAAACCTGCTGAGGGTTTTGGAACAGCTCAAGCAGAAGGGCTTTAAACCTCGTCCAAACAAGGCTGGCAAGCGGCCCCAGGCCAACGACGAGCAGTCGAAGAAGATCCGTTCGCTGTGGCTCGCACTGCACGACCTGGGCGCCGTTCGCGATCCGTCCGAGGCGGCCCTAGCCAGCTTCGTAAAGAGCATGACCAAGGTGTCTGCTCTGCAGTGGCTCAGCGTCCGCCAGGCAAGTCGAGTGATCGAAAACCTGAAACAGTGGCAACACCGCGTGACCAATAAGGAGGCCATATGAAAGAGCCAAGCAGCACGGCAGGTGAGCTTCTTCAGACCCTGGCCGACCATGTAGCTCAGTCCGCCAAGGAAACCCTGGGTGTCGGTCCTGAACTCGCTGAGGCTCACGGCAACGAAGTTGCCATGCTGATGGCTACTGTGTGGGGTGGGCAGAATCTCTACATGCCCAAAGGCATCCATTTGCAAGCCTCGAAGTTGCATCAGCAACTCTTTGATGAATGCACGGGACGTAACCAGCGAGAGCTGGCCAGGAAGTACAATCTCTCCTTGGCGTTCGTTTACAAGGTTGTTAAAAGGATGCGGCTGGCAATAATTGCTCGTGACCAGGGTGACTTATTCGCGTCCCATAACGAGGATGACGAAGAGTAGGCCTCAGCAGAAAAGAGCACTATCCTTTCACCCACCGCCCCGATCACCAGGCACTGGCCGGGGCTAAATCTAATTGCACCTACTGCAACTCAATTACAGATCCCATACCACTCTGTACCGTCTAATCCCGGAATGTCTCGGGTTTACCTCACACCTACCCCTGTATTTATCTCAGTCCTAAACAGCATACAGTGAAGCGTCGGTCGGCGGCGGGGGGATCAGCAGTGTCGAAGCGCCATGTAGGACTTATCTGACGTGTTAAGATTTTTCGCCATTCAACGGCAATGAGCCCGTCAGGACAGGTATTGATGATGAGTCGCCTATTGATCACGGCTGCAAGCGCCCGCGGGCCCCATGCCCATTAATCAGTCGAAGGTTGGCCGCCTGGCCAGGGTGTCCTTGCGCTTGCACTTCGGCCTGATCCTGTCCTTGCTGCTGTGCGTGTTTTTCGTGGTGGCCGGGTACTGGGTCAGCTACAAGGTCTTTCGTGGCGAATGGGTCAAGGCCAATTACCATTTCCTGGGCTTCGTCGGCCGTGCCTATGACCACGAAATTTTCCTGCTGCGGGCGATCAACGCCAGTGTCGCCCCCGAATACAACCCCCTGGTCCAGCTCGCCAAGCCCGAGTTGAGCAAAAGCGTGGACGGCGAGGCCCTGATCTATACCGGCCAGGCCTCGCAATATTCCACGACGTTCTCCATTGTCATGCCCCGTTCCCAGGAAGGTCCCGACCCTCTGGGCCACTCCCTGGCGCTGGGCATTGGCCTGGCCAATGTCTATAGCGACTTCTGGAGCGGTTCGTCGTTTCTGGCGCCACAGATGTTCCTGCTCGACCCGGATCGCCACATCGACATCGCCTTGCCCTCGATCGACCCCGAGCCGTCGCGCGAAAGCATCGTGCAAGGCGATGTCGTGCCGGTTCTGCAACGGATCAAGCGCACCATCGAGAGACAGCCGCCGCAGCACTACGATCTGCTGGTGCACTGGGCGCCGGCCGAGCGCTACACCGAGACTGGCGACGAACAGTTGCTGGCTTATGTCTCGGTGCCCAGGGCCAATACCGGACGCTGGTCGGAGCGCCTTCCGGGGGAACTGGTGGCCGCCACCCTGGTGGACCTGCGCGAGCCCGACGAAATCGCTGTTCGAATCGACCAGGAGATGTTCGATTCGGTGACGTTCGACTCGATCGACTTGGTGGCCCCTGACGGCACCTTCGTGCTGGGCTCGGCGGGCGGAGGTATTTTTACCTATGAAAACGGCTTTCACCTGACGAGTTCGGGCCTGGTCATCAAGCGCAGCGCAGGTCCGGTGGGCGCTTGGCAGGCACTGTATCGCATCAGCTTCATGCGCCTGGTCGAACATGCCAGATGGCAACTGCTGAGCCTCGCCGGGTTGCTGGCGGCTTGCATATTCAGCGGCTGGGGAATCGCCAGCTGGTACCGGCGACGGATCGTCCTGCCCGCGCGCAGCCACTACAGCGAGTTGCGCAGCAACCATGACTTCAACCATTCGCTCCTGCAAACCGTGCCCCTGGCGCTCTGTGTACTCAAGGGGCATGAGCAGGTGACCTGTAACAGTCTGTTCAGTGACTGGCTGGAACAGGAGCAGCCCATCACCACGCTGATGAGCGACTGGTTGATGTTCGACGGCGACCAGCCGTTGACCGGCGAGGGCTGCCTGATGATCGGCGAGCGGGCCTTCCATGTGCGCTACGCCCCTACTGTGTATCAGCACGAAGAGGTCCTGCTCTGTACGTTCACCGATGTGACCGAGCACCGCGCGGCGGCTGCCACGCTGGTGCTGGGACGTCAGGTCGCGGACGCGGCCAGCGCCGAAAAAAGCCGTTTTGTCGCCACGGTCAGCCATGAAATCAGAACGCCTCTCTACGGGGTGCTGGGCACCCTGGAACTGTTGGGGTTGACCGAACTGACGCCGCAACAACGGGCCTACCTGCTGACCATCGATCATTCCTCGGACCTGTTGCTACACGTGATCAACGACGTGCTGGACATGTCAAAGATCGAGTCCGGCCAATTGCAGATCCAGCTCATGGACTTCAACCCCCTGCACATGCTGGAGGAACTGGTACGAGGGTTTTGCGAGCGTGCGGCGAACAAGGGGCTCGCGCTCTACACCTGCATCGATCCACAGGTTCCGTCGCGACTGAGCGGGGACAGCCACCGGCTGCGCCAGGTCATCGGCAACCTGCTGAGCAATGCCATCAAGTTCACCGACAAGGGATACGTCGCAATTCACCTTACGGTCGCTGCGCAGCAGGCCGATAGCGTGCAGTTGTCGTGGCGAGTGATCGACTCCGGCCCCGGCATAGAAGAGGCTGCCCGGCGGCGTTTGTTCGAGCCGTTCTACCAGGTCGACAACCAGCGCCACAGCATCACGGGGGCCGGGCTGGGTTTGCCGATCTGCGCCAGTCTGTGCGAACTGATGGGCGCAACCTTGCACGTGTGCAGCGAGGTGGGCCAAGGCAGTGAATTCAGCGTTGGCCTGAGCCTGGCCCGTGCCCGGGATCAAGACGCGCCATGGCGGCTGAGCGGGCTGGCGGGACGCAAGGTCGTGGTCCGCAGCCCGTTCCCCGACCTGACCGATTCGCTCTGTGCCTGGCTTGAACACTTCGGGGCCCGGACTTCGATCCAGGAAGACCTGGACCTGGAACAGCCCGACGCGGTGTTGGACGTCATGCCCGAAGCCGGGGCGAATCTGCAATGGGGAGGGCCAACCGTGTTCGCCCGGCATGATTTTGCCTTGCTCGAGCGCATCGGCAAGGATGTGCTGGTCAATCAGCACAGCCTTGCGGCGGTTCTGCGGGGCGTGTTGCTGGCCATGACCGGGGAACTGCCAGAGCCCGAACAGGCACAGGCGAGCCCGCGTCACGATCTGGGGCTGCGTGTGCTGCTGGTCGAAGACAATCCTGTCAATCAGGCCTTGATGCGTGAACAGCTGGAAAATATCGGGTGTCAGGTCGCCCTGGCCGGCAACGGCCGTGAAGCCCTGCTGTCGCTGGAGCGACAGACGTTCGACCTGATCCTCACGGACGTCAACATGCCGCTCATGGATGGCTACGAACTGACCGAAGCGGTACGCCGGGACGACTCGCGGATCCCGATCATCGGTGTGACCGCCAATGCCCTGCGCGAGGAAGGCGAGCACTGCATTCGGGTGGGGATGAACAGTTGGCTGAGCAAACCGATCTCGATCGACGGCCTGTACCTGTGCCTGAAAGCCGTGGCGGTGCCGGCACCGGTTGGGGAGACGTTGGCGACCGTCGTCGAGCCTTTCACCGAGCCAGTTGTGGACCCGCTGCAGGTGCCGCCGCGCATGCTGGCTCTCTTTACCCAGACCCTGCGCCAGGACCTGGATGAGCTCAAGGCGGCGACCCGACCTTACGACGCTGGCGAAGTGGCGCGCCTGCTGCATCGGATTCGCAGCTCGCTGAGCGTGGGCAAGGCCCGATCGTTGATACGGTTGAGCAAGGAACTGGAGGCTCAGGCCGAAAGCCGTGGCCAGGACGCGATGGTCTTGGCCCTCAGGCACTTCGTCGAGCGGGTTGAGGCGGCGCTGGCGTTGCTGGATGGCGCTGCCCAAGGACCGCTTCCTTGAAACGATAAACCAGGCTGTGCTCACTGTTCGTCAGGTCTCGAAAGGGATACGAAAGCCGATGCGCTAGTGGCTCCGAGCCACTAATGTGCGCCGGCCATAATATCTCGCGGAGCGAACGAGACCCTATGCGAAACCCCTGAGGTTATTGGCGTGCGTCCAGATTCCCAGGGGCAGGCGTCACCCGAACACCTCATCGATCACTCCGAACACCGTCTGCTTCAGGGGACTTTCCAGATCGGTCCAGGCCAGGCCCGTGGTGGCCCGATAGCCCCCCAGCTCCAGGGGGCGGGTGCTGACGTTGGCGGGCAGGGCGCGTCCGGCGTGGGCCGGTAGCAGGCCGACGCCGAGCCCGGCGGACACCAGGGCGAGCATGGTGGTGAATTCCCCCAGTTCCGCGGCGACGTCCAGCTGTGCGCCATGGCGGTCCAGCACCTGCATCAGTTGGTCGTGAAAGCCCGGCGCATAGCGCCGGGCGAGGATGAACACCGGCAGCCCGGTCAGCGCTGTCGGCGCCAGGCGGGTGTGCGCGGCCAGGGGATGGTCGCTTGGCAGGGCGACCATGAAGCTTTCTTGCAGCACCTCGCGGGTCTGGATGCCGGGAATCACCGCCGGCAGGCGCATCAGGCCGAAATCCAGTTGGCCGTTCTTCAGCGCCGCGGCCTGGTCCGGGCCCGGCATGTCCTTGAGTTCCAGCTCGATGCGCGGAAAGCGTTCATGCAGGGCGCGGATCAGCGCCGGCAAAAACGCCGGCAGGACCGAGGAGACGAACCCCAGGCGCACCCGGCCGATTTCCCCGCGCCCCGAGGCCCGGGCCACGTCCATCGCGTGGGCCGCCTGGTGCAGGGTCGCCTGGGCCTCGGGCAGGAAGCGCTGCCCGACCTCGGTCAGCGCCACCGAATGGCGGTTGCGCTCGAACAGGCGCACACCCAACTCATCCTCCAGCAGCTTGATCTGCATGCTCAACGCCGGCTGGACGATGGCCAGGCGCTGGGCCGCGCGGCCGAAATGCAGCTCCTGCGACAGGGTCACGAACGACCGCAGATGTTTGATTTCCATCGGGCAACTCCAGGGCGAAAACGGCTCGATTGCATGATCACGGGAATTGATCACCAGATCATCAATGACGATTGGACAGCCTCGGCCGCCTGCGGTGAAGTGCCGGCAAGGCCGATACGACCCCCGCGGCCATTGTGCGGAGAAAAGCATGTCATTCAACCCCGATTGTTTCCAGCTCCAGGGAAGAAGGGCCCTGATCACCGGTTCCGGCAAGGGCATCGGCCTGGAACTGGCTCGTGGCCTGGGCGCCGCGGGCGCCAATGTGGTGATCAACGATCGCAATAGGGACAAGGCCCAGGCCATCGCCCGGCAATTGCGCGACGAGGGCGTCGGCGCCGAGATCGCGGTGTTCGACGTCACCGACCGCGCCGGGCTGTTCGAGGCCATCGACCGCTTCGAGGCGCAGACCGGGGCCATCGACATCCTGGTCAACAACGCCGGCATCCAGCGTCGCGCGCCCTTGGAGAGCTTCGCCGCCGACGACTGGCACGCCCTGATGCGGGTCAACCTGGACGGCGTGTTCCATGTGTCCCAGGCCGTGGCCCGGCACATGATTACCCGGCGGCGCGGCAAGATCATCAATATCTGCTCGGTGCAGAGCCAGCTGGCGCGGCCGAGCATCGCGCCCTACGCGGCGTCCAAGGGCGCGGTAAAGATGCTGACCCAGGGCATGTGCGCCGAATGGGCGCGCCACGGCATCCAGGCCAACGGCCTGGCCCCGGGCTATTTCGCCACCGAGATGAACCGCGCGCTGATCGACGACGAGGCGTTTTCCCAATGGCTGTGCAAGCGCACCCCGGCGGGGCGCTGGGGGCGCGTCGAGGAGCTGTGCGGCGCGGCAGTCTTCCTGGCCTCGCCGGCGTCCGACTTCATCAACGGCCAGACCCTGTTCGTCGACGGCGGCTTGACCAGCGTCGTCTGACCCCACCGCCGTAGCGAAAAACAACAACAATAGGTAACGCCCCATGAGCCATCTTCAAGAACACCCGCAACCGCGAGGCGCTGGCCGCTGCGCCGAGCCTGTCGGCAGCCGCCCGAGCGCCAGGGCCGAGGGCTTCGCCCGCCGGCGCTGGCTGTACCTCATGCCGCTGATTTTCATCACCTACAGCCTCGCGTACCTGGACCGCGCCAACTACGGCTTCGCCAGCGCCGCGGGGATCGAGCAGGACCTGGGCATCAGCAAGGGCACGTCCTCGCTGATCGGCGCGCTGTTCTTTCTCGGCTATTTCTTCTTCCAGGTCCCGGGCGCGATCTACGCGCAGCGTTACAGCGTGCGCAAACTGGTGTTCTACAGCCTGATCCTCTGGGGCGTGTGCGCGATGCTCACGGGGCTGGTGGCCAATATCCCGATGCTGATGGTGATCCGCGTCTCCCTGGGCATCGTCGAGGCGGCGGTCATGCCGGCGATGCTGATCCTTATCAGCAACTGGTTCACCCGCCAGGAACGCTCGCGGGCCAATACCTTCCTGCTGCTGGGCAACCCGGTCACGGTGTTGTGGATGTCGGTGGTCTCCGGCTACCTGATCCACGCCTGGGGCTGGCGCGCGATGTTTGTCATCGAAGGCGCGCCGGCGCTGCTCTGGGCGTTCGTCTGGTGGCGCCTGGTGCGCGACAAGCCCGAGCAGGTCGCCTGGCTAGGCCAGGGCGAAAAGCAGCGCCTGGCCGCGACCCTGGCCGAGGAGCAGAAGGGCATCCAGGCGGTGCGCAACTATCGCCAGGCCTTCGCCAGCCCGCTGGTGCTCCAGCTCTGCTGCGTGCACGCGCTGTGGAGCATCGGCGTCTACGGTTTCATCATGTGGCTGCCGACCATCATCAAGCAGGCGGCGGCCGCCGACATCGTCACGGTCGGCTGGTTGAGCGCGGTGCCTTATGTGGCGGCCGTCGGCCTGATGCTGCTGGTGGCCTGGGCCTCGGACAAATACCAGCAACGCCAGCATTTCGTCTGGCCGCTGCTGGCCGTGGGTGCGCTGGCGTTCTTCTGTTCCTACCTGCTCGGTTCCTCGCATTTCTGGCTGTCGTTCGCCTTGCTGAGCCTGGCCGGGGCGACACTCTACGCGCCCTACGGGCCGTTTTTCGCGCTGATTCCGGAGCTGCTGCCGGCCAACGTCTTCGGCGGGGCCATCGGCCTGATCAACGCTTGCGGGGCCCTGGGCGCCTTTGCCGGTTCGTGGGTCGTGGGCTACCTGATCGGCCTCACCGGCAACCCCGGGGCGGCCTATGTGTTCATGACCCTGGGCGTCTTGTCCGCGGCCTTGCTCATGGCCCTGGTCAAGGTCCGGCGCTGAGCCGCGGCGACAGGTCTGGACGATGGCGAAGCTATTCTGGAGGACCGCCTATTAACCGTTCGAGGCCTCGCTCATAAGCTGGCTGGGTCGAGCGGCGGCCGGTTGTCCACGGTCGCCGCCCCCTTCAGACCCCGCAAGAGAAGCCTACGAAGATGAAAAAACTGCACAGGAAAATCGCCCTGGTCACGGGCTCGTCCAAGGGCATCGGCGCGGCCATCGCCAAGCAGCTGGCCAAGGACGGCGCGACCGTGATCGTCAACTACACCCGCAGCCGCGAAGAGGCCGATCGGGTGGTCGAAGAGGTCTTGCAGGCTGGCGGGCGGGCCTATGCGATTCAGGCCGATATCGCCAACGTCCTGGAGGTCAAGGCGCTGTTCAAGGCCATCGCGCACGAGCATGGGCACCTGGACATCCTGGTGAACAACGCCGGGGTCTACGCCACCGGCGCCCTGGCCGACATCGACGAGCAGGAGTACCACCGCCAGTTCAACCTCAACGTGCTGGGCCTGATCCAGTGCACCCGCGAAGCGGTCGCGGTGTTCAACCCCGCGGGCGGCAGCATCGTCAATATCAGTTCCAGCGTGACCTCGTTCACCCCGGCCGGCTCCACGGTCTACACCGCCTCCAAAGGCGCGGTGGACGCCGTCACCCGGACCCTGGCCAACGAGCTGGGGCCGAAGAACATCCGGGTCAACTCGGTCAACCCGGGCCTGGTGGCCACCGAAGGGGTGCATGCCAGCGGTTTCTTCGAGGACGCCTTCCGCCAGAAGATCGAAGCCATCACCCCGCTGGGGCGCATCGGCAAGCCCGAGGACATCGCGCCGGCCGTGGCCTTCCTGGCGTCCGCCGATGCCGGCTGGATCACCGGCGAAGTCCTGGTGATCGGCGGCGGCCTGCACTAAGCCTCGGCGGCGGCCAGCGGCTCGCGCTGGTACTGGCGCGGCGAGTGGGCCATGACCCGCTTGAAGGCGGTGCTGAAGGCGCTCTCCGACTCGTAGCCCAGGGAAAAGGCGATGGTCGCCACCGAGTCGCTGGAGTTTCTCAGGCGGTCGCCGGCCAGCAGCATGCGCCAATGGGTCAGGTATTCCATCGGCGCGGCGCCGACGACCTGCTTGAAGCGCAGGGCGAAGGCCGACCGCGACATGGCCGCCAGGCGCGCCAGCTCCTCCACCGTCCAGCGCTGTGCCGGCTCCGCGTGCATGGCGCTCAAGGCGGCGCTGAGGTGGCGGTCCGCGAGGCCGAAAAACCAGCCCATGCCGTCGTCCAGTCCGTTGCGGTCCAGGGCGGCGAGGTGAGCGCGCAGGACCTCGACCAGCATGATGTGCGCCAGGTGCTCGTTCATCAGCGAACGGCCGGGGCGCTGTTGCTGCAGCTCCGCGGTGAAGCGCTCCAGCGCCCAGCGCAGGATCGACGCCTGGGGCGAGCTGGCCTGCACATGGACCAGCGAGGGCAGGGTGCTGAGCAGGAACTGGGTGGGCACGCCGCTGAAGTCGAAACGCCCGCCGACCAACTGCACCTCGTCGCCGCCGTAGCTGAGGGCGATTTCGTCCGCGGCCAGGGTCTGGAAGTGGCCCGCGGAGTCGATGGCCGGCACCGACAGGTCGCTGAACAGCGCGAAAGGCTCGCCGCGGGTCATGAGGAAACAGTCGCCTTGCTCCAACTGCTGCGGGGCCGGTTCGCCCTTGACCCAGACCCAGCAACGGCCCTTGACCACGGCCGTGAACTTGATGCCGGGCCGGCTGGGAAACTCGAAGGCCCAGTCGCCGCCCAGCTGCAACGTCGCCGAATGGTAGTTACGGATTCTCAGCAGCGAAAGGACGCCGGAAAGCGGATCCATGGGGCACCTTTTGGACGATTGATAAAGTCATCCGCAATTTAGCATAGAGAAAGTCCTTTTTTCATTCATACAAATCAGATTCAACCATGAGGTAACCAGCATGAAGATCGACCTGGACCAGGCCTACGGGCCGCTGATCGACGGCGTTTTTGAAACCGCCGGGGCCCACCGTTCGTTCGCCGCCGTGGACCCGGCCACCGGGCAACACCTGGCGTCAATCCGCGCTTGCGACGAAGCCGATGTGGATCGTGCCGTGACGGCCGCGCAGCAGGCCGGGCCGGCCTGGCGTGCCCTGGGGCAGCAGGCGCGGGCGCGGCTGATCGCGCGCTTGGCCGATGCCATCGAATTGCACGGCGAGCGCCTGGCGCGCATCGATGCCCATGACGTGGGCCGTTGCATCAGCGAAGTGCGTAAGGACTACCAGACCGCGGTGCGGCATTACCGTTACTTCGCCGCGGTGATCATGGCCCACGAGGATAGCGCCCGCGAAATCGACGGCGGCTACGCCATCGCCCGCCGCGAACCCCTGGGCGTCTGCGGCCAGATCATTCCCTGGAACGCCCCGGCCATCATGGCCGCGTTCAAGCTGGCGCCGGCGCTGGTGGCCGGCAATACCGTGGTCCTGAAGCCGGACGAAAACGCCTCGTTGTCGACCCTGGAGCTGGGCAAGTTGATCAACGCGATCTTTCCCGCGGGCGTGGTGAACCTGGTCACGGGCCAGGGCGAGGTGGCCGGTGCGGCCTTGAGCCAGCATCCGGCGGTGCGCAAGCTGTCCTTCACCGGCAGCACCGAAGTCGGCCGGATCGTCGCCGGGGTCGCGGCCCAGCGCCTGGTGCCGGCGACCCTGGAACTGGGCGGCAAGAGCGCCAATATCGTGTTCCCGGACATCGACGACCTCGACGCGGTGGTGGACAACGCCACCTTCGCCGCCATCCATAACAACGGTCAGTCGTGCCTGGCCGGAACCCGCTTGTTCGTGCACGCCGACATCTTCGAGGCGTTCAAGCAGAAGCTGGTCGCTTCGTTCCAGCGGGTGCGGGTCGGTTCGCCCCAGGACGAAAACGCCCGCGTCAGTTGCCTGGTCAACGCCCGCCAGGGCCAGAAGGTGCTGGACTACATCAACCTCGGCATCGCCGAAGGCGCCGAGCTGCTGGCCGGCGGCGGGCGGGCCGAGGTCGCAGGGTGCGAGCACGGCTTCTTCATCGAGCCGACCCTGTTGCTGGCCGACAACGGCATGCGCATCTGCCAGGAGGAAATCTTCGGCCCGGTGCTGTCGCTGATCGTCTGGGACGACTACGAGACCCTGATCGCCCAGGCCAACGACACCCAGTACGGGCTGGCCGCCGGCATCTACACCAGCAACCTGCGCCACGCCATGGACACCGCGAGCCGCCTGGAGGCTGGCTCGGTGTGGATCAATCGCTATTCCAACATCACCGACGGCACGGCTTTCGGCGGCTACAAGAACAGCGGGATCGGCCGCGAGTTCTGCCGCGAAACGCTCAATGCCTACACCCAGGTCAAGACCATCACCGTCCAGGCCCAGGTGCCGGACAGCTGGTTCGCGCCGCTCTGAGCCGTCGGCACAGGCCGCTTGCCCCTTGAGGGGCAAGCGGCTTTTTTGTGGGCGATGCAAAGGTCGGCAGTCGCCGGCGCGTGCCCATGGAATGCCTGCCGCCAGCGCCTCGGGTCCTTTCAAGCCGCGTCGATTCGACTGGCCTGCGCACCCGCGCAATCCGCCATGCCCGCACCGTTCGAACCTGCCGTCGGGGTTTTATCGAGCGGGTTCGGGCTGCGCCAGGTTGGTCCTGAGCCAGCTCTGGCCGGTGCGGGACGATGAACCGGCCAACCAGGCCAAGCGATGAGCCGCGTGGCGGCCCGTCGGGATCGTTCCGGGGGGGATTTGAGCGAGCGCGGGGACAGAGGCTGTCCGGTCAAACCCCGGGCGGGGCGAAGGGTTTTGTGGGTGACGAGCGAGGCGTTGGCCGTGGGCAGGAAAGCCCTTCGCCAGCGCGGTGCTGTTGCGAAGGGCCTGTGGGTCAGCCAGGGGTTGCTATCAGTTCGCCGTCAGCGCCGGGACGGACTGCCAGCCGCCGCCCAGTGCCTTGTACAACGCCACCACGTCCAGGTAGCTCGCGGTGTCGGCCTGGGCCAGCGCGTCCTGCGCGTCGAGCAGGGTGCGCTGGGCATCCAGCTGGACCAGGTACGGGGCACGCCCCGCCTGGTAGCGGATACCGGCCAGCGCCGAGGCCCGGGCGCTTTGCCCGGCCGCATCGGCCAGGGCACGCAGGCGTTGTTGCGACTGGCTGTAGGTGGTCAGCGCCGCTTCGGTCTCTTCGATGGCGCGCAAGGCGACTTGCTCGTAGCGCGCCTGGGCGCCCAGGTGGCGCGCCTCGGCCGCGCGCTGGCGGGCCTTGACGCTGGCCAGGTGCAGGGCCGGCCAGCTGGCCGAGGGCAAGACACTGAAGGCGCGGCTGGCGCCGTCGCCCCAGTCGCCACCCCTGAGCGCGACAAACCCGAGGAAGCCGCCCAGGTCGATCCGCGGGTAGAGCTCGGCGGTGATGGCGCCGACGTCGGCATTGGCGGCGGCCAGCGCGCGTTCGGCGCTGGCGACGTCCGGCCGACGGCGCAACAGGTCGCCGATATCGCCGAGCGGCAGGCGCGCCACCAGGGGCGCCAGCGCCGGGGCCTGGTCCAGCGCCTGCAGTTGGTCGGGGCGCACCCCGACCAGCACCGCCAGCCGGTAGCGCGCCAGGTCGCGCCGGGTTTCCAGGGGCGGCAGCGTGGCCTGGGTCCGGGCGCGCAAGGCCAGGGCGCTGGCCAGTTCGTCCGGGCTGCCGCGGCCGTTGCCGACCAGGCTCTGCACCACGGCCACGCTGGCGTCCTGGTTCTCCAGGCTGGCGCGGGCCACCGCCAGTTGCCGCTGTGCGCCGTACCACTGGAAGTACTGGCTGGCGACCTCCGCGGTTACCAGGATCCGCGCCTGCGCCAGGTCGTCCGCCGCGGCTTCGCCACGCGCGGCGGCGGCTTCGGACAAGCGTTGCAGGCGGCCGAACAGGTCCAGCTCCCATTGCACGTCCAGGCCGCCCCGGTAGCTTTGCGCCAGGTTGCGCTCGCCCGCGGGCCCCGGGTTGTCCTGGGCCAGGCTGCGCGAGTAGGCGGCGCCGGCGGTCACCGTCGGCAATCGGTCGAGCTGGCGTTCGTCCAGCACCGCCCGGGCCTCCAGCAGCCTGGCCTGGGCCAGGCGGATATCGTGGTTGGCCGCCAGCGCCCGTTCGATCAGGGCATCCAGTTGCGGGTCCTGGAATTGGCGCCACCAGTCCTGTTGCAGCCGGTCGCTGGCATACAGGGCCGGCGACACGGCTTGCGACAAGGTCACCGGCGGCTCGCTGGCGCGCCGATAGTCGGGGCCCACCGCGCAGCCGGCCAGCAGGACCGGGCACAGCAGGGCGGACAGCAGACGCCGGGGGAAAACGTTTCGATCAAACATGCGTGGCTCCTGGCTCGGTGGGGGCGATGGCCGTATCGACGCTCGCCAGTTCGCGGGCGCGCGG
Source organism: Pseudomonas chlororaphis (assembly GCF_001921865.1). GTDB lineage: Bacteria > Pseudomonadota > Gammaproteobacteria > Pseudomonadales > Pseudomonadaceae > Aquipseudomonas > Aquipseudomonas chlororaphis_D. The sequence continues at coordinate 9,357 of NZ_MSCT01000011.1, read as the reverse complement.
GTTGTCGGCTGCCGCGCGATGGTCGACGGCAATCAGCGAATACATGGTGGGCAGTACCAGCAAGGTGAAGAGCGTGCCGACCAGCATGCCGACCACGATCACCAGGCCCAGGTCGTAGCGGCTGTGCGCGCCGGCGCCGGAGGCGAACAGCAGCGGCACCAGCCCGGTGACCATGGCGGCGGTGGTCATGAGGATCGGCCGCAGGCGCAGCTTGGCCGCGTGCAGGATGGCGCCGCGCCGGTCCAGGCCTTCCTTGATCTGCACCTCGTTGGCGAACTCGACCATCAGGATCCCGTGCTTGCTGATCAGGCCGATCAGCGTCACCAGCCCGATCTGGGTATAGATATTGATGGTCGCCATGCCCAGCGCCAGGGGAATCAAGGCGCCGCACACCGACATCGGCACGCTGATCAGGATGATCAACGGGTCGCGCAGGCTCTCGTACTGGGCTGCCAGCACCAGGTAGATGACGATGATGGCGAAGACGAACGCCATGACCAGCGCCGCGCCTTCCTGGTGGTACTGGCGCGAGTCCGACAGCCAGTCATGGCTGAACCCGGGGGGCAGGGCGGCGGCCTGGGCCTCGAGGAACTGCACCGCTTCGCCCATGCTCACCCCGGGGTTGGGAATCGCCTGCAGGATGGCCGAATTGAGCTGGTTGAACTGCGTCAGCTGGTTCGGTTCGACGCCGGTCGACAGCGTGACCAGGTTGGACAGCGGCACCTGCGCGCCGGAGGCGCTGGTCACGTAGAAGCGCGCCAGGGCTTCGGGCGACAGGCGTTCGTGGCGCAGGCTCTGGGGAATGACGTCGTAGGAGCGCCCGTCCATGGCGAAGCGGTTGACGTAGTTCTCGCCCACCAGCACCGCCAGGGTGTCGCCGATGGCCTTCATGGTCACGCCCAGGCTGTTGGCCTTGGCCCGGTCGACCTGGATGCGGATGACCGAATTGTTGTAGTCCAGGTCGCTGTCCACCACCATGAACAGGCCGCTGCTGCGCGCCGCTTTTTTCAGCGCCTCCATGGCTTCGAAGACAATCCGGTAGTCCCCGGCGCTCTTGACCACCATCTGTACTGGCAGGCCGCCCGTGGAGCCCGGCAGCGACGGCAACTGGAAGGCGAAGACGTTGTTGCCCTCGATGGCGTTGGCGCGGTTCTGCATGTCGACCTGGATCTGGTTGGCATTGCGCTGGCGGTTTTCCCAGTCGACGAAGTTCACCCCGCCGATGCTGTTGGACACGCCGTTGATGCCGTTGATCAGCCACAGGTTGCTCTGCTCGGGCACGTCGGCCATGACGGCGTTCCACTGTTTGGCGAATTGCTCGACGTACTCGATGTTGGCGTTCTGCGGCGACTTGATGGCCGTCAGCACGGTCGACTGGTCTTCCACCGGCGCCAGTTCGCTTTGCGCGCGGCTGTACAGCAACGGCACGCTGAGCAGCACCACCGCGGCGACGGCGCAGGTGACCCAGCGATGGTGCAGCGACAGGTCGAGGATCCGGCCGTAGGCCTGGCCCAGGCCGTGGAAGAAGCGTTCGGCCTGGCGCGCCATCCAGCCTTCGTTCATCTGGCTGTCGAGCAGGAACGAACTCATCACCGGCGACAGGGTCAGGGCAATCAGCCCGGAAACCAGCACCGAGCCGGCCAGGGTGAAGGCGAACTCCTTGAACAGCGAGCCGGTCAGGCCGCCCATCAGGCCGATGGGCGCATAGACCGCGGCCAGGGTCAGGGTCATCGCGATCACCGGCGCCGCCACTTCGCGGGCGCCGATCAAGGCGGCGCGGGCCGGGGAGTGGCCTTCCTCGATATGCCGGTGGACGTTTTCCACCACGATGATGGCGTCGTCCACCACCAGGCCGATCGCCAGGACCATGGCCAGCAGGGTCAGCAAGTTGATGCTGAAGCCGAACAGGGCCATGAAGGCGGCGGCGCCGAGCATCGACAGCGGAATGGTGATCACCGGGATGATCACCGCGCGTGCCGAGCCGAGGCTGAGGAAGATCACCAGCACGACGATGACGATGGCCTCGAACAGGGTGCCCAGCACCTCGTCGATCGACGCGCTGATAAACCGCGCCAGCTCGAAAGGCACGGCCACCTTCACCTCCGGCGGCAGGTTCTGGCGGATGCCCGGCAGCAGCTCGTTGAGCTTCTTGACGATCACCAGCGGGTTGGCGTTCGGCGCGGCGTTGAGGCCGAAGAACACCGCGTTGACCCCATCCATGGTGGCGCTGGTGTCGCTGGAGGCGGCGCCCAGTTCCACGGTGGCGATGTCGTTCAGGCGCACGATGCCCATCGGCGTCGCCTTGACCACCAGGTCGCGGAATTCGTCGACGCTGACCAGATCGGTGTTGACCTGGATATCGGACACCACATACAGGCCCTTGGCCTGGCCCGGGGCGGCCTGCACGTTGTTGTCGCGCAACGCTTGCGCCACGTCGCCGCCGGAGATGCCGTGGGCGGCCATGCGATTGGCATCGAGCCAGATCCGCATGGCCATTTTCTGGCCGCCGTTGAGGTCGATGCTGCCGACGCCTTCGATGGACGACAGCTGCGGCTGGACCACGCGGGTCACGTAGTCCGACAGCGCCGCGGTGGACAGGCTCGGGCTGGAAAAGCCGACATAGGCGACCGCGGTGGCCTCGCCGGACGACTTGACGATGACCGGGTCGTAGGCCTCGGCGGGCAGCCGGTACTTGACCTCGTTGACCTTGGCCATCACCTGGGTCATGGCCTTGTTCGAGTCGGCGTTGAGCTTCATGCGCACGGCAATGACGCTGCGGCCCTGGGTGGAGGTCGAGGTCATGTAGTCGACGTCTTCGACGGTCGCCACCGATTGCGCGATCGCCTGGGTCACGAAGCCTTGCATCAGTTGCGGCGAAGCGCCCGGGTATTGGGTGGTGATGGTCAGGGTGGAGCTTTCGGTGAGCGGGTATTGGCGGACCGGCAATTGCTTGACGGCCAGCAACCCGAGCAACAGCACAAGGGTGCTGACCACCAGCGCCAGTACGGGGCGGCGGACAAACAGATCGGTGAACTTCATGGCAGATTCTTTCGCCTGTTACTGGTTCGAGGCCGGGGCGAGCGGGGCCTTGAGGGCCACGTTGTCCCAGGGAATGATTTCAATGTGCGCGCCATTGCTCAGGCGCAGCTGGCCGGAGGTGACGACCCGGTCCGAGGCCTTGACGCCGTCGAGCAGCACCACCCGGCCGGCGCTGCGCTGGCCGGTCTTGACCTGCACCAGGCGCGCCTTCAGCGCTTGCGGGTCGTCGCCTTGCACGGCGTAGACGAAATCGCCGTAGCTGTTGTAGCTGACCGCGGTTTCCGGAACGCTCAGGACCTGGGCCGAGGTCGGCAGGCTGACCTGGGCGTTCACGTACATGCCGGGCGCGAGCAGGTGCTGCGCGTTCGGCACCGTGGCCTGGACCAGCAGCGTGCGCGTGCCCGGGTCGATGCGCGGCTCCAGGGTGCTGACCGTGCCGGCGAACGAGCGGTCGGGGTAGGCGTCCACCGACAGTTGCATGTCTTGCCCGGGCTTGAGCTGCGCCAGGCTGCGTTCCGGCAGATTGACGTTGGCGTACAGCGTTTGCGCATCGGTCAGCGAGACCATCGGCTCACCGGCCTGGACGAACTGCCCCAGGTTGATCTTGCGCACCCCCAGCACCCCGGAAAACGGCGCCTTGATGCGCTTTTGCTCGATCAGCGCGGTGACCCGGGCGATATCGCCCTGGATCTGCCGGAAATCGGCCTGGGCCTCGTCCAGCTGTTCCTGGGTGGCCGCTTGTTGCGGCAGCAACAGGCGGGTGCGTTGCAGGCGCGAGCGGGCGTTGCTCGCCTGGGCTTGCAGGCGCGCCAGTTCGCCGCGTTCGGGGGCGTCGTTGAGCTGGACCAGGGTCTGCCCGACGCGCACCGTTTCGCCCGGGCGAAAGGCGATGAGCGTGACCAGGCCGCTGGCTTCGGCGGTGACCATGACCTGGCGGGTCGCTTCCAGTTCGCCGATGCCGGTCAGCAGGTTCGGCATGGGGCCCTGGACCACCGGGGCCACCGCGACCTTGATCGCGGGCAACGGCGGCGTCGCGTCGGCGTCGGCGTCGGCGGCGCTGGAGTCACTGCCGGCCAGCGCGATGGCGAGGGTACTGCCAGCCACCAGCAAGGCGCTGCCGCCGGCCCATCGTTTGAATGTCTTTTTCATGTCTTCACTACTGCGTGGGTTGCACAAGCGCCTTGCGCACGGGGCGGCAAGACGGACGAAGGGGTGGGTTCACCGGGCGGCGAACCGGGTGCGGCGCGCCGCGGCGAACAACGCCAGGGCCAGGCCGAGGAACAGGCACAGGGCGACGGTGCTGGCGGTGACCACGCCGTAGGCATCCACCAGCAGGCCCAGGGGCAGCGGAGTGGCGTTGAACAGGTAGACCGTGGCGTAGAAGTAGGCGATCAGCGTGGCGTGGCCGTGGCGCGGCGCCAGTTGGTTGACCAGCCGGGCATTGCCGACGAACAGCGCGCCGTAGGCGTAACCGCCGATGGCCAGCCCCGCCAGCGCGAGGTAAAGGGAGCGGGTGTAGCAGGCCAGGAGCAGGACCAGCAGCGCCAGGCACTGGCACCACCAGCCGCCGAGCAACGCCTGCCGGGCGTCCAGGCGCTGGCAATACAGCTGGCTCAGGCCGGCGACCAGCAGGTAGGCCGACACCACATAACCGAACACGCCGCGGTCCTCCAGGCCAAACACCTGTTGCGCCACCTGCGGGCCGATGACGAACACGCAGGCGGCGAACGACCAACTGAAAAACACGCTCCAGGCACACAGGTGAAAAGGCCGGCCGATGCCGAGCAGCGCCTCCCTGAGGCTGGCCGCGCGAGGGTGTTCCGGAGCTGGCGGTGGCGTGCCGCCGGCCGGCCACAGCAACAGGGTCGCGGCCGCCAGCGCCAGGCCGAGCACGGCGACCAGCCAGAACGGCGCGGCCAGGGGGCGAATATCCAGCTGCAAGGCCGCGCCGCTGACCAGCGGCCCAAGGGCCAGGCCCGAGACCATCGCCAGGGTCGCCACCAGGGCCGGCAATTTCTCGTTGTGCCCCGGGTTGAAACGCACCAGCGCGACATTCACCGCCGCGGTCATGGCCCCCGAGCCGAGACCGGCCAGCAGGCGGGCCACGCACAACGGGCCCAGCGCCGCGCCGTGGGCAAAGGCCGCGGCGCCGAGCGCCACCAGCAGGCTGGCGGGGACGAACACCCGGCGCAGGTCGCCGAGGTTGCCGGCCAGGCGGGCCATGGCGATCAAGGCCACCAGCACGCCGACGCCATAGGCGCCGAAAATCAGCGTCAGGTCCAGCGCGCCCAGGCCGAGGCGTTCACCGTAGAGCGGATAGAGCGGTGTCGGCGCGCTGCTGTTCATCAGCGCCACCATCAGGGACAGGGCCAGGCAAAACACAAAGGCGTGCGAACGCCGTTCACCGGCAAGCGTGGGTGCGGGCATGGGGTATCGGTCCGTTGGCTATCGAGGCAAGCGAGAAGGCGCCGGTCCAGGGCTCAGGGGTGGCGCTGAACCGACCAGCCCATGATATCGGCCAGGCTGGACGGCACCATGCGCGAAACCCCGGGGTTTATTGGCCAGCGTCCAGAGCGGCGATGGCGCGGGTATTCGCCCAGGGAAAACCGGCGCCAGGAGGCGCTATGCAACCGCGGCGCTCACCCGCGCAACGGCCGGCAGGCGGTCTCCAGGGTGGCGCGCAGGGCCTGGCACAGGCGCTCGGGCTCGACACCCTGGCGAAAGTCGCGCACCCGCCGTTGCAGCTCGGCGAAGGCCGGGCTGGCGGCGGTGCCGGCCAGGCTCAGGGCGGGGTCGGGCTGCACGTAGCGCGGGTCGTCGGGCGCCAGGTAGACACCGTTGAGGTTCTGGTAGTCGGCGTCGACCCAGGCGTACAGGTGATGCTCGAACCGCTCGGCGAAGCGATAGCGGCCGAAATCCATGACCTGCAGGTGCAGCGGCGCGACGCTGGCCGCGCCGGCCAGTTGCACGTTGACCCCGTCGATCAGCAGCGGCGCGCCGCGGTTGGCCGCCAGCAGGCGTTCCAGGTTTTGCGCCACTTCGGGGCTGACCGGCAGGCTTTCGCCGTCGCGCTGCACCCGCAGTTCCCCGGCCTGGCGGCTGACCTGGAAACGCACCGCGCCGCAGCTGCTGGCCGTCAGCCCGTAACGCCGCAGCAGCAGTTCGGCCTGCAGCAGGGCGCCGGCCAGCTCGGGGCCCTGCCAATAGCGTTGCCACTGGCAGCGCGGGCGGGTGCAGGGCCGGCGCACCAGCAGCACCGCCGGTTCCGGCGCGCGGCCGTCGAGCCACAAGGCGTCGAAGCCGAGGTCGATCAAGGCATAGGCCGGCAGCGGGCTGACGGCGCCGCCGGCGTGGTGCATGGCGGCGAACACCAGGTGTTCCATCAGCACTTCGTGCACCGCTTCGCCCAGGGTCAGCAAACCGTTGGAATGGGGCAGCACCGGAGCTTCGTCCGGCGGCACGCCAAGGCCCTTGACGTCGAACAACACCGCGGCGCGGCCCGCCGCGCAGAGCACCGCGGCGCGGCCATAGCGCGGCGGACGCCAGGCCGGCAGCCGACGCCGGTCAAGGGCGATCGGCGTGTTGATGCCCTGGGCCGCGGCCTGGCTGGCGGAAATGCAGGCGGCATTTTCCAGCAGCCAGCGGTCGATGGCGGCCGTCTCCGGTTCGCCCGCCAAGGCCTGCCAGGGCGCGGCGAAATCGGCGCGGAGCGCCGCGTAGTTGGCGAACACCACCCGGGCGCCGGCCACCCCGAGCAATTGTTCTTCGTCCAGGCCCTGGCCGGTGCTGGCGTAGTCGGCCAAGCGGCGAACCCGCGGGCCGGCGGCGAAGGGCAGGTCCAGGTCGTGCCCGGAGCGTTGTGCAGGCGGGTGGGCGAGCGGGGTCATCGGTGGCCTCCGGCCCAGGCGGCAAGGCGCCGGGGTTGGTCGAGAGCGGCGAGGGGGTCGAGCAGGATCCAGTTGTGGCGCAGGTTGAGGCTGGGGTGCGGCCCGTGGGCCACCTCGCCGCGCCGGCGGAGCATGGGCAGTTCGCGCAAGGCCTCGGCGACCGGGGCGCAGACGCCCAGGGCATCGGCGTAGGGGCTGTAGCGCAGGCGCTCGAACAACAAGGGGTTGCGGGTGCGGATCGCAATGTACTGCCAGCTTGGCGGCGGCGCGTCGGCGTCGCTCCAGGGTTCCAGGCCGTAATCGCGCAAGCGCGCCAATAACGCCGGCACCTGTTGCCTGAGCCGGGCGGTGCGCGCCTGGGCCGCGGCGACGGCGGGCACCAGCGCCGGCAAGGCATGGATCGACAAGGGCGGGCTGGACGCCGGAGCGATGCGCGCGCGCTGGCCCGGCGACCAGACATCGACTTCGGCGTCCACTGGCCGGTCGCCGAACACCGCGCCGCCACCGCCGATATCCAGGGCTTTGCCGCTGCCCAGCGACGTCACCACCCGGGCCGCGCCAGGGCGGCAGAGGTCCCAGGCGCCAGCGCTGTCCTCGATGATCGGCAGCCGCTCGCCGACCAGCTGGCGCAAGGCCGGAATGTCGCAGGGCAAGCCGTATTGATGGACCGCGATCACCGCGTCCAGGCCAGCGATATGCGGCGCCAGGGCCGCGGGGCTGAGCAGCAGTTCGGCGGCGTTTTCGATAATGACCGGCACCGCGCCGGTGTTCAGCACGGCCGCCACCACCTGATGGCAGGTCGCGGCCGGGATCGCCACCCGCCAGGCGGCAGTGACTCCCAGCTGGCGCAGCGCCAGTTCCAGCGCCGCGGTGCCGGAACCCAGCAGGGCGCCATGCCGGCGCCCGTAAAACTGCGCGAGCCAGGACGAACACGGCAGGCGGTCGGCCTCCCGTGCCCGCCACTGGCCGTCGGCAGGGCCCGGGGCTACTTGCACTTATCCATGGCGCAAGCGGTCAGGGCTTCGACCTTGCACTTGTCCATCGCGCAGGCGGTCAGGGCTTCGACTTTGCACTTGTCCATCGCGCAAGCGGTCAGGGCTTCGACCTTGCACTTGTCCATCGCGCAGGCGGTCAGGGCTTCGACTTTGCACTTGTCCATCGCGCAAGCGGTCAGGGCCTCGACCTTGCACTTGTCCATCGCGCAAGCGGTCAGGGCCTCGACTTTGCACTTGTCCATCGCGCAAGCGGTCAGGGCCTCGACTTTGCACTTGTCCATCGCGCAAGCCGTCATCGCCTCGACCTTGCAATGGTCGTCGGCGCACGCGGTCAGGGACTCGGCGCGGGGACCGCCGATGCGCCAGCTGGTGAACTTGCTTTGCGGCAAGTCGCCACGCTTGACCACATCCAGGTGCAGGGTCCGGGCGTCGTGGTCGTTGCATTCGAGAAGGATCTCGTCCTCGCCGACCGCGAAGTGATCGTGCAGCAGGCAGAGTCCGAAGCGATCCAGGTTGCCGTGGCGCTCCAGTAGCTCGTGCAGATCGGTGATGAATTGCGCATCAGACGCCCCCAGTGGCATGGCTTCGTCAAAGGAGGGATTGGTGTGTCCGTTCATTAGGTGTACTCCAATAGTGTGATTTAAGGCCGTTCATCTTTATCAAGCGTGCGCGCTGCTTTTTTGCCTCATAGACCTCCTTGTTCCGGGGGAACCTTGGTTGCCGACACCCACAGGGTCTCGATGCTCAGCAAAGGCGGCTGGTTGTCCGACGCCACCGCGCCCAGGGCCAATTGCGCCGGGTCGTCGGCGCTGAAGGCGCGCAGGGTCAGGTCGACCCGGGCGTTGCCTGAGGTGGTGACCCGCTCGGCCAGGCGCCAGCGGTCGATGGCCTGGCTGAAGGCGCCGGTGAAGTCCGGCGGGCTGTTCAGCGACGTCGCCACCGGCAGCAGCAGCGCGGCCGGCAGCACGGTGCGCGCGACCACGCCCGGGCCGGCGACGTCGTAGCTGTAGCGTCCTTCCATGCCGATCTGCACCGTGGTGCCGTTGCTGCCGGCGCCCAGGGCGGCGAAGAACACCTCCAGGTAGTCGTCGAGGCTGGCCTTGGGCACCGGCAGGCCGTCCAGGGAGAAGCTGTCCTGGGTGATGTGCGGGCTGATGCTGTCGACGAAACGCACCACCGGGGTCGAGAAACGGAACAGCGGGTTGGTCTGCAAGGTGCCGATGTCCGCGGCGGGGAACAGGATGCGGTTGCGCTCCACCGACAGCGAGGCCCAGGCGTCCTGGTGGTCGAACACATTCAGCGCCGGCAGGCTGGTGCGCCGCTCGTTGATCAGCAGCGCCTGTTCGTAGCCGAGCCAGATCGCCGGCTGGCTGCCGGTGAGCTGATAGCGGTAGGCGATCAGCCCCGGGTTGTCCGGGTCGACGACGCTGACCGCG
>NZ_MSCT01000010.1 GCF_001921865.1 Pseudomonas chlororaphis | reverse complement strand
CCGTCCGGGGTGCTGCCGGGGTCGGCGGTGCCGCTGCCGACCCGGGTCATCCAGGCCCCGGGCCGCTGGAACAGCGCCTCGAAGGCCGCGGCGAACTGGCTGTAGCCGCTGGTGCTGGCGGCCAGCGGATCGGGCACCGGCAGCAGGGTGCTGGTCACCGCCACGCCGCCCTCCAGGCCGGCGACGTCCGGTTCCACCAGGGCCGCGACCCGGCGCAGGCTGAGGGTCAGGCTCAGGGGCAGGATGGAACCGGCGGCGAGGCCGTCGATGTCCACCGAAAGCTTCAGCTCGACCGTGGCCGGTGGCTTGGCGGCGACGCCCTGGACCACCTGGCCGAGGTAGAGGATCACGCCGTTGACGTAGTCCAGCAGCGGTTGCGCCTGACTGTCGTCGAGCCGGCTCAGGGGCTGGGCGAACAGGCTGTTGACCAGCTCCACGCTGACCGCGCGGCCTTGGCACCAGGGCAGTTTCAGGTCCTTGTAGGACTGGTTCAGCTGGTAGTAGATCAGGCTGAACATCTCCAGGTCCTTGGCGGCCTGGACCTTGATGTCGGTGCCGCTGGCCGGGTCGTAGCTGGAGGTGTCCAGGCTCAGGCTGATCACCAGCTGCGCGCCGCCGTCCGCGGCGGCATAGGTGTAGAAGCTGCGGGTATTGGGCCAGGCCGACAGGGCGATCAGGCGGTCGCTGTAGCGCAGCGGCAGCGGCGGGTGATTGAGGCTGCCGGTATAGCCGGCCGGCGGCTGGGTGAACGGGGTGACGGTGATGTTGCCGAAGATATCCAGCCAGGTGAGGTTGACCTGGGCAAAGCTGCCGACGCCGCGGTAGGGGTTGTCGGCGGCGGCCGGCAGCCCCGGCTTGTCGGGCAGCGGCGCGGCGTTGGTGGTGGCGCGCCGGGCCAGGCCCAGGGTTTGCTGGTAGCTGTACTGGCTGTCCTGGGCCAGGGCGTCGAGGGCGTCGCGGCGGCTCTGCGGGTCGCGCATGGCCAAGCGATGGGCTTGCGCCGCTTCCGGGTCCGCGCCGCTGTCCGGGCGCTGCGGGCCGAAGGGCAGGGCGAGGTCGCTGGCGCTGAACCAGGGCGAGCCGTCGAGCCCGGCGGACAGCACCGAATACAGGTTGTACAGGTAGGCGCTGGCGTAGCCGTCCGGGTCGGTGCTCGGCGAGTCCACCGGCGGCGGGTTGTCGCGCAGCACGCTGAAGGCGGCGTTGCCCTGGTTGAACACCGCTTGCAGGTCGAAGGTGCGGGTGTCGATGTTCAAGCGGCTGGCGCTGGCGAACAGCCCGGCGACCCGCGCCGCGCCGACGGCCACGGCGTCCAGGTCGAGGCTGTAGTAGTCGGCGAGGCTCTGCAGGCGGTTGCCCGGCGCCAGGGCCGGGTCGACCGCATAGCTCAGCGCCGGGATAAACAGCGCCACGCCGCTGGCGACGCTGACGTTGGGGTTGAGGTTGGCGATCTGCGTGGCGCTGATCGGCTGCACCGCGCCCACCGAGTAGTAGCGGGCCAGATTCTCGAGAATGGTCGCGCCCTGGCCGTTGCCGGCCGCGGATTCGGCGGGCGTCACCAGGTGGACGATGCCGTCGAGCGGCACCTGCGCCGCGTTGCTCAACAGCGTCTGAGGATTGAGCTCGGCGATACGCCCGACGCCGATGCCGTAGAACGCCGCGAGGCTGTCCAGGCTGTCGCCGGCGCCGGTCGGCTGGCTGGTGTCGGTGGTGCTGGCCGAGCGCAGGGCCATGTGGCTGCCTTGCTGGACCACGGTGTCGGTGCTGACGAAGGCGTTGACGAAGTTGCACAGGCGCCCCTGCAGCGGGTCGGCGCCGCCGCGCGGGTAGGTCACCACCAGGGTCAGGGTGGCGCTGCCGCTGTCGTCGAAGATGCTGTCGGGCAGGCCGCTGGCCGCGATCCTGTCGTAGTAGCTCAGGTAGTAGCCGCCCGAGCGCACGGTGGACAGCTCCCAGAGCAGTTTCACCACTTCCTCGGCCGGGTTGAGGATGCCCCGCGGCCCGGCGTCCTCGGCCAGGCGCGCGTTCATCAGCGACGGCGGCGGGTTGGTCTCGGTGGAAAGGTTGGTCTGGGTCAGGAACGCCAGGAAATCGCTCTGCGCCTGGCTCAGCAGGTTGCTGGCCTTGGCGTTGCCCTGGGGCATCAGCAAGAACTGGCCGCTGATGATGTGGGTGCCCAGTTCGCTGATGGCCACCAGCAGGCGTTCGAGCAGTTGCGCGTCGGTGGCCGAGGGGCCCAGCAGTTGATAGGTGTAGGACAGGCTGCTGCCGCTGCCGGCGATGGCGCCGGGCTCGGCCTGGGGCAGGCGCTTGATGCTGAAGTCGACCCGGGTCGCGTAGCTGTAGGAGGCGATTTCGCGGCTGCTGGTCTCCAGGGTCGCCGGGTCCGTGGACACCTCGTACGGGCTGAACGCCGGCAGGTAGGGCAGTTGTTGCGCCAGCTTGGGCAGTTGCGAGGCGAGGCTGGCGACCCGCTGGTTGCTCAGGCGGATCAGCCCGTCGGGCAGCGACCAGAGCAGCGGCTGCACGCTGGCGCCGTCCTGCGCGTTGGCGCGCAGCGCCGGCTGGCACAGGGCGCGCAGCTGTTGCAGGTCGGCGGTGGACCACAGCGACACGCTTTTCACCGCGTAGTCTTTCGGGCTGCGGGCCACGGTGGGCAGCAGGTCGATGCGCGGCGCCGGCTGGAACTTGCCTTGCTGGGCGTACGCCAGGACCCCGGACAGATTGCTGTAGGCCTGGTTCAGGTTCATCGAGCCGCTGCTGGCCCCGGCGATCTGCACGAACGACAGGTCCACCCCGTGGCTGCTGGCGGCGCGGCTCAGGCCGATGGGGTAGTCGCTGCCGGGGGCCAGGCCGACGGGAGTGGGGAACTGCTGGCCGGTCAGTTGGTACAGGCCGTAGGCGCTCTGCGCGTTGGGGTAGAGGAAGTCCGGGCTCAGGCTCAGGCCGCCCATGCCCGCCGGGTTCGACGGCAGGCGCAGGCCGTAGGCCAGGAAGCGCGACAGCATGCCCGCCAGCTGGGCCAGTTGGTCGGTGGCCACCACCACGTTCCACAGGTCTTCGGTGAACAGGCTGTCGAGGGCGGTGAGGGTGATTGTGTCGCTGGCGAACAGCGGCGCGAGGCGCAAGTTGGCGGACTGCGGGTCGCTGAACAGGGCCATGGCGCTGACGCCGAAGCGCGCGCCGCTGCTGGTCAGGCTGTCGCCGGCGGCGGTCTGGTACGCCAGGTTCGGCAACAGCAGCGGTTGGCCCGGCAGCAGCAGGCCGGCCATGTCGTACAGGGCGCTGTCGCGGGCCAGGGTCGCCAGGTCGACGCCCAGGGTGTCGGCCAGGCTGTTGAAGGTTTCCCCCGGGCCGGTGGTGCATTGATGGATGTCCTGGCCCACCGGCAGGCTGATCACCTGGCCGGCGGCGATCACCGTCGAGTAGCCGTTGGCCAGGATCAGCCCCGCCGCGGTGGTTTGCCAGCGCGCCGGGGTGGCGCTGTCGGACCAGAGGCCCGCGACCCGCGCCAGGGTGTCGGCGCTTTGCAGGGTGTAGGCCGGCAGCGGGATGTTAAGGCTCAGGCCGGCGCTCAGGGCGGACTCGGCGTTGGGCCGGACGATATCGTCCAGGGTCAGGCTGTTGCCGCGGGCGACGTTGCTCCAGTTCAGGATCTGCTCGATGGAGTTGCCGTTGGCCGTGGCGTAGGCGTAGTCGTCGAAGGCGTTCAGGGCGACCTGCAACAGCTGCCGGCCGATGACCATGAAGGCGTCGGTGAAGATCACCGCGGCCATGGATTCGCGGTCGTCGGCCGCGGTCCGCAGCGGCGGCGCGGGGGCGTCGTCCTTGGCGGTGACCAGCGCCGCCAGTTCCTTGAACATCTGCGCGACGTTGCTGCGGTAGGTGCTGTTGGTGCCCGCGTACTGGGCGAAATCCACGGTGGCGGTGCCGGCATCGGCCAGCGGCACGCTCAGGGACAGGCCGTCGAACACCGGGAACAGCACCGAGCCGGCCTCCAGCACCTCTTTGATCCGCGCCTGGTTGCTGGCGTCGGGCAGGGTGATGCTGACGTCGAAGGACGAGAGGAAGGTCAGCAGTTCGCCGATGCCGAACGGCGGGTTGGCGAGGTCGGCCAGGCGTTCGATATCGACTTCCAGGAGGGCCTTGTCGACCTGGGTGCCGAGGATGTCGGCCAGGGTGTCCTGGGCGCTGCTGGCCGAGCCCAGGGTGCCGATCAGCCACGGCAGGTAGTCGGCGCACAGGCGCTCGAAGCTGCTGCCGCCGGCCTGGGCCTGCTGGGTCGGCGACGGTGCGTCCATGGTCAGCAGGAACACAAACGCCCCTTGCTGGTCGGCGTAGTGGTTCGCGCCCTCGTTGCACATCACGCTGAATTGCGGCGTGGCGTAGAGGGTCAGCGCCGGCTTGACGGCGCCGCGCAGCAGCGTCATCGGCTGCGGGCTGGCGGCGCGGCGGTTGCTGGCCAGTTGCACGTGCCGGGCCTGGCGCGCCAGCAGCCGGGTCGGTTCGGCCCAGGGCGCCGGGCCGCTGTTGAGGGCATTGATCTCGAAGCGCGCGGACACGTCGGCGTGGAAGGAAAAGCTGATGCTGAAACTGAACAGGCCCAGGTCGATCTTGACCTTGACGCTGACCTCTACTGTGGCCCGCGCGGCGATTGGAATCGGCTTGTAGCTCTCGTAGGTCAGCGACAGCGACAGGGTGATCCGCACGTTGACCGAGGCCGAGATGATGGCGAAGTCGATGCTGCCGTAGAGCAGGCCGATGACCCCGACCGTACCCTGGATCTTGAAGTAGTAGTCGTCCTGCACGCTCTTGCCGGCCGGCACCAGGGCGGTGGACGGGCGATAGGCGTGGAAGGCGGCGATGGTGCCTTCCAGGATGCCGAACACGGTCAGGGCGAAACCGGCCTTGAGCGGGCCCTTGACGAAGTTGTAGCCCAGCCCCAGTTGCAGGCCCAGGCCGAAGACGATCACCGGGTCGAAGGTGCCCTGGGTGGTCTTCGGCACCTGGGTCGCGGTCACCGACGACAGCTTGCCCAGGTAGAACCCGCCGGCGCCGAGCACCGGCACGCCGTAGACGATCGCCGAGATCGAGAACGAGCGGGTGAAGTCGAGGTTGTAGGGGAAGCCGATGTCGATGAAGAAGTCGCCGTTGGTGTAGATCTTCACCCCGATCTCCGGCAGCACGATCGACACCGCACCGAAGTTGAGGTTGCGGATGCTGTCGGGGAAGGTCCATTCGATCTGGTACACGCCGACGTCGTCGGTGATCTTCTTGTACAGGATGTCCAGCACCAGGTTGCCCAGGGCCTTGGCCTTCTCCCCGGCCAGGGCCAGGCGCAGGCCGTAGAGGTTGGGGTCGTTGAATACCAGCATCAGGTCGACGGTCCAGTCCTTGCCTGTCTTGAGCAGCAACAGCTGCCCGGCGATCAGCCAGTCGCTGTTGCGGTTGTAGTAGGGGATGCCCTTGGTGCCGCTGTCGGCGGGGTTCATCGGGTTGCTGGAACCGGTGGTCGCCGGGACTTTCTTCAAGGCGTCGATCACCGCCTTGGTGTTGGCGAAGCTGTCGTAGCCGCTGATCGCCACGCGCTGCCCGAGGACCATCAGCGGCAGGCTGAAGTAGTCGGTGCCCTGGCCCGGCACCGACGGCAGCTTGTCCACCGGCTGGCCTTTCTGCGGGTCGAGCAGGTTGCTCCAGTCTTGCTGTTCCTGCGGGTTGTTGCCCTTGAACACCGAGGAGCCGTCGATGCCCAGGGTGATCTTGTCGACGCCGTCGACCTTTTTACGCTCGAACACCAGGCCGTCGATGCTCATGAAGCCCAGGTCGATCTTGCTCGCCAGGGTGTACTTGGCGGCGATGCTCGGGGTTTTGCCATCGCTGGTTTCCAGGTTGATGATCAGCGACAGGCCGTCGAGGGAGATCTGGTTGAGGACGTCCCAGGGCGAGGTCAGGGTGAAATAGGGGTCGCCCAGGGACTGCATGAGTTTCTGGATCAGCCGCCCCAGGCTCCAGTTCTTCAGGGTGAAGGTCAGGGTTTGCTTGTCGACCTGGTAGATCGCCGTCAGGCCTTCCCAGGACAGGCTCAACTGCGCGTTGCTGCCCTGGTTGTCGGGGGCGAAGCTGTAGCCCAGCAGCACGCTGTCGTTGAGGAAGCTGAAATCCCAGAGGGTGGTGGCGCTGCCGCTGTACTGCTGGTTCGCCGGTTTGCTGGCGTCGTAGCTCAGGCTCAGGGTGGCCAGGGTGTCGACGCTGAACGCCTGGCCCAGGTTGAAGGTCCAGCGCAGGCTGCCGGCCACGGTGTAGCTGTCGAGCGGGGCATCGCCGGTGTTCAGGCTGGCGTCCACTTCCAGGGTGTTGACCAGCAGGGTGCCGGGCAGGAAATCGGGGAAGTCGAACGCGCCGCCGAAGCTCAGGAACTGGCTGACCAGTTGCTCCACGTCCACCGGTTGCGCCAGTTGCGCGGCGACCTTCCAGGTGGCCGGGGTCTGGCTGCCGTCGTAATCGAGGCTGGCGGTGGCGAAGTACGGGCCGATGCCCACCAGGCCGCTGATGCCGGCCTGGTAGGTGGTGGTCGGCGTGGTGTTGGCGGCGCCGCTGGCGGTCGGCGTGGTGGCCTTGAGGTACAGCTGGCCGTCGGTGACCGAGAGAATCGGCTGGCCGCCGAGGGTGAACAGGTTCAGGTCGAGCTCGAAGCCGGCGTTGAAGGCATAGCTCTTGGCGCCGACATCGAGGCTCAGGCCGACGTCGGACAGCGAGGCGTCGACGAAGCTCTTGGGGATGCGGATCAACTGCATCGTCAGCGTGGCGATCAGGTCGTTGAGGTTGGCGGTGCCGTCGAAACGCGCGAGCAGTTGCAGGTCGGAGTTGAACTGGACGAAGAACAGGCCGTTTTCGTCGGCGGTCTTGCCCTTGAACACCTCGGGCAGCAACAGGAAGGTGGTCTGGAACAGATAGCTCTGGGCGTTGCCCTGGGGCAGGAAGTTGATGCCCCACACCAGTTCGAAGTCAGTGACGCCGAAGATCACGTGGTTGGTCGGGTCTTGCAGCGGCACCCAGGGGTGCTCGGCGTTGATCACCGTGGGGTCGGCGCCGAGGGTCACGCTGGCGGTGCTCAGCACCAGCCGGGGGCTGGTGGCGCCGCTGAGGCTGAGGCTGCGCAGGCCGATCCCCGAGAGAAACTGTTGCAGCACCGGTGGCGTGCCGCTGAAGAAGCTGCCGTTGTTGTCCAGCAGGCCGATGATCGTCGCCGGGGTCAGCAGGGCGCTGCCGTTGTCGCTGTGGCCGAGGTAGAAATTGAAGGCGCTGCCGTTGTTGATCTGGGCCAGGGCGCGCAATTGGTAATCGACGGATCGGCCCTGCTGGTCGGTCAGGCTCAGGTCGAGACCGAAAAACAGGCTGACCCGCTGGTCGTAATAGGCTTCGTCCTGGTCCTCGGCGTCCTGCTGCTCCGGTGGGCCGATGACCAGGCCGAACACCGGGGCCTGGACATTCAGGTACAGCAGTTTCAGGCCGTCGCCGACGTTGAGGAACGGCGCCTGCAAGGTGGTGGTCGGCATGAAGATCTCGACCCCGTCGACCTTGGCGAAGTCCATGCTGCCGGTGAAGGGCAGGGCCAGGGTCGGGAACCCCAGGTTCTGCACCACCGCGACCGCCGTGGCGAGCTGGGCCGGCGGGGTCAGGTTGGCGGCGAAGGCCTGCAGCGGCCCCTGGCTGGCCTTGAAGGTGAACACGGCGTTGGCGATCGCGGCCCACTTGAAGGGGATGCCGGTGGCGAAGCTCGACAGGTCGCTCCAGGTCCAGCTGGCCGGCGTGGTGACGATCTCCAGGGTCAGGCTCTGGGCGCCGGCGTCGCCCTTGAGGCCGAAGGTCAGCACCAGGCCCTGCTTGACGTCCTGTTGCAGGAAACGCGCGCTGACCCCAGTGACCTTGAACGTCTGGGTGGTCGGGTTCAGCGGTTGCACGCTCTGCGCGGTGAGGGTCACCGTCAGGCCGGCGACCGGCGACTGGAAGGCGGCCTTGAGGTCGGCGTCCAGGCTCGCACCCACGCTGACGCTGGCGTCCGCGAGGCCAGCGATCAGGTAGTCGCGGGTGAGGACGATCGGCGCGCCCGCGTCGCGGGTCAGGGCCGCGGCGAGGTTGCTTAAAGGGCTGTTGGCCATCTGTCTTCTCCTTATTCAGACCGTCACGGTTCAGACCGTCACGAACAGCGCCAGGTGATCGCTGGTGGAGCGGATGTGCCCCATGTTTCGCCAATCGCGAAAGCGTTGCCGGTCGCCGAACGCGAAGGCCGGCGCCGGGTCGGGCGGAACCAGCGGCAGCGGCGGCGCGGGCGGCGCCGGGGTCCAGTTGGCCGGTGGCATCTGGAAATCGCAGGCGATCGCCACCTGGCCCATGGGCGCGCCGCCGGGCGCGGGGTTGACCGCGTTCATCGGCGTACCGACCACGGTGTTGGCGACGGTGAAGTTCGCGGCTGCGCCGCCGCGCACCAGGATGTTGTCGATGGAGTAGAGGCTGCTGCTGTTCGAGGAACCGATGTAGCGGTAGCCGGGATAGGGCACGGCGCCGGCATTGGTCGACCAGAAGATGGTCGAATTGAGACTGCGCAGGTGGGTGGCGAAATAGCCGGTGTAGGCCTCCAGGGCCGGGGGCGGCGCGACGGCCGGGGGTTGCAGTTGCAGGCCATAGCCCAGGGCGGTGAGGGCAGCGTAACGGAGCGGGTCGTTGCCGACCTGGCTCAGCAGGTTGACGTTGAAGTCGCCGGTGATGACCCGGGTTTCCAAGGCGCCGAGGGCGGCGCTGATGTCGCGCACGTTGGCCAGGCCGTTGAGGTAGGCGTTGGCCGCCACGTACTGCGGTGGCGAATGGATGGCGAACAACGTGAGGTTGCGCTGCACCACCACCGGCGGGCCGTCGACGGTCTCGCAGAAGGTCACCATATAGGGCTCGCGCAAGCCGCCGTAGTTGATCGGCGCGCCGGCGTTGTCGACGAAGTCGACCCGCGCCGCGCAACGGCTTTCATTGAGGTTGCCCGGGTTCAACGCGGTAGCGGGAATGGCCCGGTTGGCCACGGTGAAGCAAGCGTTGGCCTGCAGCGCCGGGTAGTTGCCGGCGGCCGGCGCGGGCGCCACGTTGGGGTTGAAGCTGATGCCGTTGCCGGCCGGCGACCAGGCATTGGGCCCGGTGAACAGGCGCCTGCCCGCGGCCACGCCGCCGCCCGCCGGGATCACTGGCTTGTAGAACACTGCCACGCCCTCGGCGCGCCCGGCCTGGCCGACCACCAACGGCGGCACCAGGTTCCAGGCCACGCCCGTCAGGTTGCGGATGCGCAGCAGCAGTTCGACGCACCCTTGCCAGCCGCCCGTGGGGGAAATCAGCGAGCCGGGGCCGTTGCTCGGGCCGCTGGAGGTTTCCACCACCACGAAGATGTCCGGGTTGAAGGCGGTGATATGGGCCAGGATCAGCGCCAGCCGGTCGGCGGCGTCGAGGTCGGGAATCAAGGCCCCGGCGAGGTTGCGCTTGGTCGTCAGCGGCCGGATCTTGTTGTAGCCGAAATTCTCGATGTTCCAGTACAGGACACGCGTCATGGCGCAACCTCCGACGGCCCGGCCAGCACCGGATGGGTGGATGGGTCCGAGGCCAGTGCCTGCAGGCGTTCGGTCTTGCTGTCCGGGTCTTTCACGTAGGCGGCGTACCAGCCCAGGCTGCCGGAATTCTGCGGGTCGCCGAAGAGGAAGAATTGCAGGGTCGCGCCCGGCGGCAACTTGGCGATGCCGAGGATCTTGATGCCGATATCGGTCAGTTGCAGGTTGAAGAAGCGGTCCTGGGAATCTTTTTGCCCGGGGATCAACTGGTACAGCAGTTTGATCGGCCCGGTGGAGACCTTGATGATCCCCTGCAAGGAAAACACGCTGGCCGACGGCGCCGCGCCGGGCAGGCTGAGGCCGACGAACAGCATGGGGTTGGGGTCGCTGGCCTTGCTTCCCGGCGACCAGGCGAGCAGCAGGTCGGACTCGAAACCGGTGCCCGAGACCAGCGCGCCGGGGGAACCCATGGTGACCTTGTAGACGATGCCCGACCAGGCGCCCGACAGCGCCTTGAGCGCCAGGCCCTCCGGCAGCACCGGCAGGAAACCGTAGTCCGCCGGTTTCTTCTGCGCCGGCGCCTGGATGAACTGCTTGAGTTGCAGGGTGAAGCCCTTGTACAGGCTCTGCCCGCGCACCTGGCTGGTGACCGGGTCGAAGCCCAGGTTGTCGGGGTTGAAGTCGAAACCCACGGCGTTCGGCGTGGCGCTGGGGAAGGCCATGCCGATCTGCAGGTTGGTGTAGGCCAGGCCCTGATTGTCCGGGCTGCCGTCGGCGCTGCCGAAGGACAGCAGGTCGAACGGACCGTCGGCGGTCTTGAGCAGGGTGAAATCCAGCTTGCCCCAGAGCAGGAAGCGGCTGCTGGTGGTGACGCCGCCGTCGGGGCTGCCCAGGGTATTGAACTGGATGCGGTTGACCGACGCCGCCGGCAGCACGTTGCTGTCGAGGTCGAACAGGTAGTTCTGGCTCTGCTCGAACACGTAGGTGGTGGTGTCGTTCTGCTGCAAGGCGCTGCCGTCCAGGACCATGGCGTTCACCGCGCTGGGCTGGCCGGCGCGCAGGGTGGCCAGGATCGGCGAGCCGAACAGGCTGTCGAGGCTCAACTGGATGCGGCTATTGAAGGTTTGCAGTTTCGACTGGCGAAACAGCGCCTGCAGTTGCAGCACGCTGAAGGCGTAGCCGTCGCTGGTGCTCAAGGCGACGGGCATGTCCGGGTCGGCGCCGTTGAACCGGGCCTGTTCGTAGGCCGGGTTCTGGTAGTCGATCAGCCCGAACAGGTTGGAGATGCCCTGGATATCCAGGGTGTCGCCCTGATGGCTGACCCGGCTGACGCTGGCGCCGAAGTGGTGGGCCAGGAAGCGGCTGTAGTCGATGCCGGCGGCGATCCCCGCCAGTTGCTCGGGCAGGCTGTCCAGGGGCAGGTCGGCGTTGAGCACCATGAAGCCGTTCCAGCCCGGGTCGCTGACCTGGGCGACGAAGTCCGCGTACAGGCTGTCGGGGCTGCTCGCGGCCTTGGCTTCGGCGACCGCGATAAAGTCCTGCAACCATTGGGACAGGCCGGTATAGGCCAGGGTTTCCAGGCCCGGCACCAGGTCCGCGGTCTTCGAGAAGGTCTCGGGCATGGTCCAGCGGTTGGGGTTGTCGATGCGGTCTTTCAGGCTGCCGCTGCAGTACTTCATGATCAGTACGTTGCGGTAACTGGTGGTCTGCACGCCGACGCCAACGTTGGCGATAAAGCGCCAGTCGGCGATCTCCAGCTGGTTGCTGAACGACGCGCCCTGGGTGAAAAACGGCTGCGGATTGACCCCGACCAGGAACAGCTGGTTGGTTTGCAGGGCCTCGTGCAGCGCCTCGGTGGGCTGCTCGAAGGCAAAGTCCAGCAGCCCCTGGTTCGATTGCGAGCGGGCCAGCAGCACCTTGTTGTAGCCGATGCCGTCGGCGTCCAGGTCCACCAGCAAGCCTTGCGGGGTGGTCGCGCGGTTGGGCGGCGCGCCGTTGGCGGCCATCTTCCGTTGCAGGCGCAGGCCGCGCGCGGCCTGCTTGCCGGGCAGGGTCGCGGCGCTGATCAGGCTCTTGCGCGAGGCGGCGAGGATCTCGCTCTCGAACTGGGTCAGGTCGAGGCCGGCGACGCTGCTCATGCCGGCGTAGGGCACCAGGGGGAAGGCGAAGCCGGCGTCCTGGGGCAGCGGCGTGCGCGGCGCGGCTGGCGCCAGCAGTACCGTGGTGCCCTGGGTGGTGGCCTGGCCATAGAGCGGGCTGCCGTCGGGCTGGGCGCTGTAGGCCGGGGCCGAGGCGCCGGCCACCAGATTGCTCCAGGCGGTGCGGTAGGCGCCGGTCAGCAAGGGCGTGACCGCGCCGCTGGTGGGGGTCACCAGGGACGTGGTCTGGAACGGGAAGACCGGGGCATAGGCCGGCTGCGCGGCGAGCAGGCGCAAGCGGTCGTTGGCGCTCGCGCTGGCGCTGGGGTCGTAGCTGGTGAAGCTCAGCCATTCGGTGCCGAAAATGCCGCACAACAGGTTCTGCCCGGCCGTGGCGGCGGGCACGGCCGGCAGGCTCAAGCCGTAGTCGCCGCTCAGGGTCAGGCTGTAGCTGGCGCCGTCGTCGCAGAACACCAGGCTCGCGGCGTAGGGCAGGGGCCAGCCGTTGGCGTCCAGGCCGTTGAGGGGAATCAGGTTGATCGGGTTGCCGGCGGTGCTGCGCCACTGGCTGGGCAGCGCCGTGCTGCCGGGGGCGGCGTAACTCAGGCCGGTGCGGATCAGGCCCGCGGCCAGGCGTTCGGGGGCGATGTTCTGGTTCAGCGGGTCCAGCGGGTCGAGGACGCCGCCCATGGCCAGCCTGGCCGGCATGCCGACGGGGTTGAACGCCGGGTAATTGAGCACGCTCGGGCCGCTCGCGGTATTGACCACGTAGGCGAAGCCGGTCTTGAAGTACTTGAGGGCCGGCACCGAGCTGTAGCTCAGGGCGTAGGTCAGGCTGCCGGCCTGGGCGCCGTCCAGCGGCACATAGGCCAGCGGCTGCTGCGTCGGGGTCAGTTGCAGGCCGCTGTCGGCTTGCAGCTTGTCGCTGAAACCGAGGCTGATGGCGGTGCTCGACTTCAGGCGCAGGGCGTTGAAGTCGGGATCGTATTTGACGTAGGTGCCGTAGTTGACGAAGAAGGTCAGGCGGTTGCCCAGCAGCAGGTTGAGGTTGTTCTGCACCTGGCTGGGTGCCGCCAGGCTGATGCGCAAACCGTAGCTGTTGAAGTTCTGCGGCGCCGGCAGGTTGGCCCCGGGCAGCCAGAGCAGGGCGCGGCCGACGAAATTGCCCTGGCCGACCACGGCCAGGAAGTCGTACAGGGCCTTGACGAACGCCGCCGGGTCGCTGCGCAGGGCGTCCGGCTCGCGGGGGCCGAACAGGTAGTGACCGGGGTATTTATCGAAGGCGTCGGCCGGGCTCAGGCTCGGCGGCAGGCTGCCGGGCGCCGTGCCCTTGGGCATGACGTAGCCGCGCCAGCCGTACCCGCTGGCGTCGGGCAAGGCGTAGGCAGCGCTGCTGGCGATCTGCTGATAGTCGGACGCGGTAGTGGCGCTGCTGGTCATGTCTATCCCCTGCAATTGTCGGCGCGGCCACGTATCCACGACCAGTCGGCGATGCTGCCGGCGTAGTGGTTGGGCGGGTTCTGGCCGGACTGAAAGGTGCCGTCGAGGCTGAGCTGGCCTTGCTGCTCCTGGGTGGCGGGGCGAAACGCCAGGGCCCCGCCCTGGATCCGTACCGGCCCGACGCTGGACTCGCGCAGGGTCACGGGGGTGGCGGTGGCCATGAGGGTGTAGCGGTCGATCAGGTCGCTGGCGTAGTAGAAACTCACTTGGGCAGTCAGGGCGTTGCTGTTGTCGGGCTTGTACGGGTCCAGCAGTTCCACGGTCACTTGCAGGTCCGGCAGCAGCGGCTGGCGGTAGCGGGCAATGACGCTGGTGACCGGGCTTTGCCAGCGGATCAGGTCGCCGCGATAGGCTTGCGCCGGTTGCTGGTCGCCCTCGATGTTGAAGTCGGCCAGCAGGTGCGAGGCGTTCGGCGGCGCGCAAAAGAACGCGCCCAGGCTGCCGCGTACCCGCTGGCCGTCGCTGGCCAGGTCGAAATCGGCGGTGGGCGCGTCGGCCGTCATGCTCAAGCCGGTGAGACCGGCGCCGCCCATCGACACCTGGGCGTCGACCCGCGCCTGGTGGCTGTCGACCACCAGCACGAACAGCACCGGGCCGACCTGGCGGCTGACATTCATTCCCGGCAACAGCAGTGGCCCCGGCACGCAGGGCGACGCGGTGTCAGGCGGGACGTTGGAAGAGGGGGTGAGGTCGATGCAATCGGCGGGCGGCGGGGGCGTGGTGCTGGAGAACGCTTGGTTGTACCAGGCCGATACAGATGCGGGCGCCGAGTGGCTGGCGCTGATCAGCCACAACACCGTCGCCAGGCTTGCGCCGAGGGTTGCCCAGAGGATCCGGGTATAGAGCATCCGTTGCCTTGCCACGCGAGGGTACCGTCCATGTCCCGTATTGCATTAAGCGAAGCCGGCACGACGCCGGCTTCGCGGAGGGGTTCCGGCAAGGGAGCCCGTACCGGTCACGACAGGCTGAAGGTACCGATATTGGTGCCGTTGAACGGCGTCTCGGAACCGCTGTCGACGATCACCCCGGTGAACAGGATGTTGAACGACGAGCCGACGTTCTGCAGCGTGACCTTGGAGCCGGCACGCAGGATGACCGGGCCGGCGGAAGAGTCGGCGCTGAGGGTCTGGGTCGAGGCGGTGTTGTTGACCTGGGTGGCCCACAGCAGGTTGTTCTGATAGCTGAACGTGACCTTGGTGGTCTGGTTGGGGTCGCCGTTGTAGGTACTGGTGGACTGGCTGTTGATGGTGAGGGGCGTGGTAACGGTATTTACCGAAGTGAAGGCGGTCATGCTGAATATCCTTTTCGAGGGTTGGGTCGTCGATTCAGTGCGCTGAACCGAGTGAGAGTCTAGGCGCGCTTGCTTGCCTGTCGAGGACCGTGCAAGCGGACAAACCCCCCGAATTTACGCCGTTTTCGGCACCGCGAAAGCGCCTCGCGCAGGGCTGTAAGCCACGTTTTTCAAGGTGGCGATGGCTGACCATTCGATCAAGGCAGAATGCCGCTAATAGCGTTTTGTTATCACTCTTAAGACAAAATAGTTGGTCGTTTCCCTGGTGGGCTCGGGCCAGGCAGCCGTACCCCCGGCCTTACTGACTGGCCTTCAAGGCGTACCCGGATGCGGCTCCGGATACTTGCCCATCACCTCGAGCGGTTTTGCATAAGGCCCGTCCCACAGCTGCCCATGCAGTTCGCCGACGCGCTTGGCCATCGCGCTGTCATGCATCACCACTTCCAGGTTGCGCGAATTGTCCAGGTAGCCGCCAAGCCAGTTGCTGGTCCCGACCCAGGCCACCTGCCCGTCGATGTCCATGGTCTTGCTGTGAATCACCCGGGCATAGGGAATGAACCCTTGGGAGGCCTGGGGCAGGGTGACGATCCTGACCTGGACATTGGGCAGCACCGCCAGGCTTTTCAGGTAGGGCAGCTGCAGCTTGTCGGTGTTCCAGTTGGACACCATCAACTTGATCGACACCCCCCGCGCCGCAGCGGCCCGCACGGCATTGTCGATCGCGGCGTAATAGGGCCGGCTGCGCTCAGGCCCGTAGGACAGCGGCGCATAGTCGAGCAACTGCACCCGTACTTCGCTTCGCGCTTCGGCCAGCAGGCGCGGCAACTCCAGTTGCGAGTCGCCCACGCCGGGCGGGTTGTAGCGTTGCGGGCTGGCCACCAGGTAATTGCCGCGGCGCAGCGGCTCCTGGCCGGGCAGGGGCAGGGGCACCGGCTTGTTTGCCGCCACAGCGGCCTGGGCCTGCCAGTCCTGCTCGAAGATCGCCTGCACCTGGCCCACGATGGTTTCGTCGCTGATGCGCAACCCGGTTTCGTGGATGTGCTCCAGCGACCGCCAGTCGAAATTCTGGCTGCCGATAAAGGCCTGCTTGCCGTCCACCACCATGTATTTTGCATGGATGATCCCGCCGCTCACCCGGGCGTAGGGCAGCACCCGGAAGGTCAGGTTGGGAATCGCCCGCAAGCGCTCCAGGGTGGCCGGCTCCGACAGCTTCAGGCCTTTTTCCTCCAGCAGGAAGCGGATCTTCACTCCGCGCCGGCCGGCCGCTTCCAGGCGTTCGAGCACTTCGTCCAGCACCGAGCCTGGATGGTCCGCCGCATAAAACTGGCCGATATCGATCTGTTTTTTCGCCCCATCGAACAGCTCGATCCACACGGGACCGGGTTGCCGCAAGTCTGCCGTTCCAAGCGCGGTGTCCACCGGCACCGTATGCACCAACTCGAACCCCGCAATGGCGAAGTCCGCCTGGGCCAGCGGACTGACAAGCAAGCCGGCCAGGCCTGCGATCCGAACGCTGCGCAGCGCTCGTGGAAATTTCATGCATACGGACATAGGCGTCTCATATCGGAAAAAGGCGGGCGCAGCCTGCGCCCGCCCTGGGGGTTACGCGGTACGGCTGTGCAACGGGGTCGGTACCCGATGCGGTACCTCGTCCTGCACGCGGGCGCCGGTGGCCGCGCGGATCAGCAGCATCTTCAGTTGATCGTTGATGCGCTCCAGGCTGTCCTGGAAAAAGTTATGGAACACCACGCAGAACAGGGCGATGGCGATCCCCAGGCCGGTGGCGAACAACGCCGTGCCGATCCCGCCGGAGATCTGGCCCGGGTCGGACACGCCGGCGCTGGCCAGGGCCTTGAACGTATCGATGATCCCCAGGATGGTCCCCAGCAAGCCCAGCAACGGGGCGGCGGTGGTGATGGTCTCGATGACCCACAGGCTGCGGGCCAGCGGAGCGCGGGTCGACAGGTATTGGCTTTCGATCACGTCGTCCAGCTCCTTGCGCGAGCTGTGGGCGGCCTTTTGCGCCAGCACCGGCAGGATCATGCTCAAGGGCAGGCTGCCGCGGCGGGTGACGTCTGGCGGCAGGTCCCGCTCGCTGTGCACGTCGCGGCCCAGGACCTCCATCAAGGACCTGGCCTGGCGTCGCACATAGGCGAAGTAGAGACCGCGCTCGATGGCGATGAAGATCGCGATGGCTATCGCGGCATACATCACATAGAAGGTGATGTCGTGAAGCAGATTCATGTCCATGAAGGTGTACCTCGTGGTTCGATAACGGGGTTCGACAAATAGCGCGGACCGATTAGAAATTCGCTTCCAGAGAGACGGTCACGGTCCGTTCCAGGCCAACGATGTAGGCCGGGTCGCCGTCGCGAAATCCCCCATAGGTGGCGGCGTTGGTCTTGGTGGTGTACACGCCGTCCAGGTACTTCTTGTCGAACAGGTTGTCGACGTTCAGGCGCAGGGTGGCGTCCTTGACCACTTTCTTGTCCACCGGCAGGTAGATGCCGGCGCCGAGATTGAACACGGTGCGCCCGGAGATGGCTTCGTCGTTGGTCAAGTCGCCGTACAGCTTGCTGGTGTACTTGCCGCCGAAGGTGCCGTAGAAGCGCCCGTCGTCGTAGCCGATGTTGGCCGCCAGCATGTTCTTCGGCACGTTGGCGAACTGCTTGCCGCTGGTGGGCAGGTCAATGGCCTGGCCGGCGTTGTAGACGGTCAGGTCGTCCTGCTGCTCGGCGCGGGTGTAGGTGTAGGAGGTGTAATAGTTGAAGTGGTGAGGCAGCAAGCCGCTCCACTCCAGCTCCAGGCCGCTGTTGTCGACGGAGCCGGCGTTGATGTCGGCGAAGTCGCCGTTGATATCCCTGGACGAAACCTGGCGGTCTTTGAACTGCATGTAGAACAAAGTGGCGGCCAGGGTCATGTCGTCGCCGGTATAGCGCCAGCCCAGCTCATGGTTCCAGCTGGTTTCCGGCTTGGAATCGATGGAGCCGACACCCTGGTCGTAGAGCACATAGTTCTGCGGGATCCGCATATTGCGCGACAGGCTGTAGAACACCTGGTCGCGTTCGTCGAACTGGTACTTCAGGCCGACGTTGGGCAGCAGCTTGTTGTAGGACTGGTTACGTTTTTCCGGCTGTTCGGTGAGGCTGCCATGGTTGGTGCCGTCGCGCTTGACGTTCATGTAGGCAAGGCCGGCCACCAGGGTCCAGTCCGGGGCGAAGTACCAGGTGTCCTGGGCCCAGACTTTCTGCGCCGGGGTAACGGTGAAGCGGTCGCGCCCCTGGATCTTGTTGCCGTTGGCGTCCACCACGTTGTCCGAATCCGGCCAGGTGCTTTGCGGCTTGCCACTGTCCTTGAGGGGAATGAACGGCTGGGTCTGGCTCTGGCGCGCGCGCTCATACCAGTAGCCGAACTGCACGCTGTGGTCGCCCAGGTCCCAGTTCAGCTTGGTGGTGATGCCCGGACGCCAGGTCTGGGTACGCGAAGGACGGTAATAGACGCCGCTGGTGGAGGAGCCGTCGGTGTTGTACTGGGCGGCGGTCTGCAGGTTACTGAGGTCGAACACGCCGCCCCGGTTCGAGCCGCTGTTCAGCGCGTAGCTGGAGGCGCCCACGCCGCTGCCATTGCCCCAGTAGTAATACGGGATGACCGACAGGGCCAGGTTGTCGGCCAACTTGAATTGCGTATTGAGCACCGCGGTGAAGGTCTGGAACGGGTTCTGCGCCAGGGCGTAGTAACTGCTGACCTTGCCGTTGCTGCCCAGGGCCGGCGTCGAAGGGTAGGGGTCGTACTTGCGGCCGTTCTGCTGGAACTGGGCCTTGGTCAACTGGCTGTAGCTGTTGTTGTCCTGCTCGTGGTACTTGAGGATCAGGTTGGCCGTGTTGCCGCCGCCCATGTCGAAGAAGCTGTTCCATTCCACCTTGTCCGCCCGCACCGCGCCGTCGCCGCGCCACTTCTCGCCTTCGGTGTGGGACAGCGACAGCCAGTTGCTCAGGCCGTTGACTTCGCCGGTATTGAGCCGGGCGAAGGTCTTGAAAGTGCCGTTGCTGCCCGCCACCTGTTTGACGAAGGCCCCGGTTTCCTTGGTCGGGCGGATGGTCACGATACCGATGTTGCCGCCGCTGGAGCCGATGTGCGGACCGTCGGCTTCGGAGGCGCCCTGGGTGACGAAAATCTGCTCGATGTTTTCCGGGTCGCCCAGCAGGTTGGAATACAGTGCGTAGTTGCCGGAGTCGTTGATCGGCATGCCGTCCACCGACATCCCCACCTGGTCGGAGTTGAGGCCGCGCATGGTGAAGCGGAAACCGGAAAGCCCGGTGGCATCTTCGCTGGAGATGTTCAGGCCCGGGGTGTATTTGAGCTTGTCGACGGCGTTGCCGGTGGCGGTCTGTTTATCCAGCGCTTCCTTGGTCACCGTGGAGCGCCCCTTGATGCTCTCCTCCTGGACCATGTAGCCACCGCCCGCCGAGGCCTTGCCTTGCACGCCGATGGTGCCTGCGTCGCTGTCGCTGGTGTCCGCCATGGCGATCCCATGGCCCATGCTCGCGGCAACGAGTGCCAGGTGAATCCGGGTGAACTTCATCACTGTCGTCCTGCTGTTGGGTGCTTATTGCACGCTGTAGTTGAAGGTGGCGGTAAAACGTTGTTCGTTGCGTCCACCGAAGGCTTGCTCGGGGAACGGCTTGACCTGCTTGATACGACGCAGGCTGTTGGTGGCGGCCCGGTTCAGCAGCATGCTCGACGCCTGGGTCTGGAGCCCGGAGTCGAGGACGCGCCCCTGGCGATCCACCAACAGCCAGACCACCACTTCGCCGCTGGGGCGTTCGAGGGAAGCCTGGCGTCCGGTGGGGTACTGCTTGTAAGTGTCCAGCTCGTTGCGTAGCCCTTTGAGATACCCGCCTTCCAGGGCCTGGCCGTCGACTTTCGGCGGCGCGGGCGGGGCAGGCGGCGCCGCTGTCGGGGCGACAGCAGGCTGCGCGGGCTTGGCGGCGACCGGCGGCGTGGGGGGCGGCGTTGTCTTGGTGGCGGCCACGGGCGCGGGCTTGGGCAGCGGTTTCGGCTTGGGCTTGGGTTCAGGCTTGGGCTGTGGCTTGGGCGGCGGGGGGGCCGGCTCGGCTTCTTCGTCTTCGATCACCGGGGGCGGCGGCTCCTGTTCCACCACGGGCTCGGGGACCACCACCTGCGGCTCGGGTTCGACCAGGGCGATCTCGACCGCCGATTCGTCATACACCGGCTGCACTTTCAGGCTTTGCGACTGGATACCCAATGCAATCAGCACCAGGGCGATCAGGGCCGGGACACTGCCCAGCAGCTGACGCGCACGAAACAGGGCATACATGATCAGGACTTACGCGTGGCGATGGACACCGAGGTAAAGCCGCCCAGGCGCAGGGCGTCCATGACCTCGACCAGGCGTGACACTTCCACGCCCTTGTCGCTGTTGACGATGATGGTCGACTTGCTGTCAGGTTTTTGCGCGGCCTGGAGCGTCGGCACCAGGGCTTCGACGCTGAGGTCCTTGTCATCGAGCTGCAACTGGCCTTCCAGGCCCAGGGTGAGGACGAACTTGTTCTGCGGCTTGAGCTGTTGCGAACTGCTGGCGCTGGGCAACTGGGTCTTCATGCCCAGGGCCGGAATCACGTTCAGGCTCACGAGTACGAAAAACACCAGCAGGAACATCATCACGTCGATCATCGGGATCAGCTCGATGTGCGCCTTGCGTTTTTTCGGTTCGTCCCAGGTTCTCATGCCGTTACCCCGTCATTGATTAGGGGCGCCACGCTAGCAACGGAAAATGACCGATTGGTTAACTTTAATTTAAGTTTTTAGGTTTCTAGGACGGGGTTTTCAGAAGATCTTCCAGAATTTTTTGGCGGTAATGAAACTGACATGATAGGGGCGCATTTTTGCGAATTTATCCGGCGAGCTCCCCCCGACATGAGCGCTGCATTTCCTTCTTTATTGACTCCGCGGCTGGCGCTGAAAGCGCTGCACAAGCACCAGGCCGAGACGCTGTCCGAGCTGGCCAACGGGCCCGAGATCGCTGACAACACTGCAGCCATTCCATCGCCTCACACCCTGGAAACGGCGCTGACTTTTATCGATAGCCAGGAGCAGAATTTCCGTTGCGGGCAATCCCTGGCGCTGGGCGTTCATCTGCGAGAGAGCGACGAATTGATCGGCGTGATCAGCCTTAGGTTGTCCGCGGCTCATCGCAGCGGTCACTTGGGATATTGGATCGCCGCTCACTGCCGCAACCGGGACTACGCCGCCGAGGCGGCAGGCGCACTCATGGCGTTCGGCTTTACCGAACTGGCGCTGCACCGCGTCGGCAGCCAGTGTTTCGCCCGCAACAAAGGGTCCGCTCGGGTGCTGGAAAAAATCGGCCTGGGTTACGAAGAGCGCATGAAAGGCGCCTTCCTCAAGAACGGGATTCATGAGGACCTGTTGCTGTACGGGCTGTTGCATGCCGATTGGCAGCCCGCGTCATGAGCGACGATATCGGCAAGCCGGTAGATCCGGATCGTCGCCGGGTACTGTCGGGCCTGGCGGTGGCGACGGCTTTTTCGATACTCAGCCCCTTCGCCCGCAGTGTCGGCATCGACTACCCGTTCACCCTGGGCGTGGCCTCGGGCGATCCGCTGCCGGACGGCTTTGTCATCTGGACCCGGTTGGCGCCGCTGCTCGACGCGGCCGATGGCCATGGCGGCTTGAACCGTGCGGTGCCGGTGCGCTGGCGGGTGGCCAGCGATGCGGCGATGACGCGGATCGTGAAACAAGGCCAAGTCATGGCCACCGAACGTTTCGCCCATTCCGTCCATGTCGAGGTCGCGGGGTTGGAGGCGGGGCGGCCCTACTGGTACCAGTTTGAAAGTCTCGGGGCACAGAGTCCGACAGGGCAATCGCGCACGGCTCCGCCTCCGCACGCAATGGCGTCGGCGCGGCTGGGCTTTGTCTCCTGTTCCCACTGGGAGCGCGGCTATTTCAGTGCCTATCGTCACTTGGCCGCCGAACAACCTGACCTGGTGTTTTTCCTCGGCGATTACATTTACGAAAAATCCTATGCGCCCGACTCCGGGAAGATCATTCGCCCCCACAGCAGCGGCGAGGCGCTGGACCTGGCGGGCTATCGCAAGCGCTATGCCCAGTACAAGAGCGACGCCGATTTGCAGGCCCTGCATGCCTGCGCGCCGAGCGTAGTGACCTGGGACGATCACGAAGTGCAAAACGACTATGCCAACCGATGGTCCCAGGACCCGAACATTGCGCCAGGCCGTTTTCTCAAGCGCCGCGCGGCGGCCTACCAGGCTTTCTACGAACACATGCCATTGCGCGCCAGCAGCCTGCCGCGGGGGCCGGATATGCGAATTTATCGGAACCTGGATTACGGTCGGCTGGCCCGCTTCCATATCCTGGACGGCCGGCAATACCGCTCCGAACAGCCGTGCCTGGCGGCCAACGGCAGCCACCAGGGGCATATCGCCGCCGACAGCTGCGTGGACTTGCGCAACCCCGGGCGCACCATGCTCGGCTGGGAACAGGAGGCCTGGCTGGATCAGGGCCTGGCCCGGTCCAGGGCGCAATGGAATGTGATTGCCCAGGACCTGCTGGTGGCGCCGCTGCTCCAGCGCGATCCGGCGAGCCAGGCGTTGGGGCATTGGACCGACGGCTGGGACGGTTATATGGCGACTCGCGAGCGCATGCTGGCATCCATCGAGCGTCGGCGGGTCAGTAACCCGGTGTTCTGGGGCGGGGACATTCATTCGTTCTGGGTCACGGACCTGCATGCGCGTGCCCACGACCCGGACTCGCGGATCGTCGCCACCGAGTTCGTCGGTACCTCGGTGACCTCCGACGGCCCGTCGTTCGACGCGTTCAACGCCATCCTGCCCCTTAATCCCCATGTCAGGTTTTTCGAGAGTCGTCGAAGGGGATATGTAGCGGTGGAGCTGGAAGAGCAGAAGATGCTGACGAACTTTCGGGTGATTTCCGACGCCCGTGACCCGAGCGCCAGTGTCTCGACCCTCAAGTCCTTTGTCGTGGAGCCGGGGCGGGCGGGGGCGATTGCACTCTAGCCACGCCAGGCGGCAGGCGCTGTTGCACAACCTATCTGAGCGCCGACGGCCGTTGCCCGAAACGTTTTTGGAAGCGCTCGGCGAAACGCGCTCGCGAAAGATAGCCGCAGGCCTCGGCGATGCGGCTGATGCTCCAGTCGGTGCTTTGGAGCAGCATCAGGCCGTGGTGCATCCTGACATCGATCAGCAGCTCGTCGAAACGCACCTGCTCCTGGGCCAGGCGCCTGCGCAAGGTGGCTTCGCTCATGGCCAGCGCGCGGCCGGTCATTCGGGCGGTCCAGGGATGGGCAGGGGTTTCGCTGAGCAACCGCCGCGCCCGGCCGGCAATTCCCCGTGGTTGATGGCGGGCATAGCCCACGCCGCGTTCTGCCAGCGCGGCGAGCAGGTCGAGCAACCGGTAGCGCAAACGCTCGTCGCTGATCCCGCTCGACGACAGGCTGGCGCATAGCTGATGCAAGGTCGAGGCGAGTTCGCCATCCAATGGCGTGTGCCGTACGGCCTCCGGATCGTGCCGCTCGGTGGCCTGCCGGTCGCGATGGAAGCGTTCCAGCAGTTCGGGACTGAAGGTCAGGAACACCGAGCGGAAGCGTTTCTCCGGGCCTGCCGGGGTCTTTTGCAGATGGGCCCAGGTGCCGGGTTCCACCAGCAGCAGCGAGGCACTGTCGTCGATCGAGATGTTCCGGGGCGGGCTGTGCATGTCCAGCTTGCCCGACGCGATCAACAGCAAGGTCGCGTCCTGGAAAAAGAAGTTGGGGGTGTGCTGCGTGCGGCGCAGGCAGGGTTGGGCAAGGCTGCACAACCCTCGGCGCTGGATGGGAAAAGCGGATGGCAGCCGCCAGGAGCCGGCGCCATCCGGCAGGTCGAGAGCAGAGGTCGGCGGCTTCAGCGTGGCGATGTTCACGTGACGCTCGACAAGGCAGGGTTCATGCGGCGTCAGGGTTCAAGGTGTAGCGTCCGCTCAGGCTCGCCTGCCCCAGCACCCTGGCATGCTTGAGCGCCAGGAGCACGTTGGCCCCGGTGAGCTCACCACGCACCTCGAGCCTGGGGGCGGCCAGCGCGTAGAGGGTGAAGATGTAGCGGTGTACCAGGGGATCGTTCCAGGGCGGGCAGGGGCCATCGTAGCCAAAATAGGTGCCTTTCATCTGCTCGTCCGCGGCAAACCAGGCGGTGTAGTCGTTGATACCGTGGCGCAGGCCTTGAGGCGCATCCGGTCCGGGCTTGCCGTTGGCGGTCACGGCGTTGGAGTGCGAGCCCGCGGCGATCTCGGTGACAGCGGCGGGAATGTCCAACAGCAGCCAATGGAAAAAGTCCACGCGGGGCAACGAGGCGGGGATTTCCCGGCCTTCCTGGTTCACATCTTTCCCATCGCTTGGAACATCCGGGTCGTGACAGACCAGCACCAACGACTGAGTGCCCGCGGGGAGGTCATGCCAGGCCAGGTGCGGGTTCCTGTTGGATGACAGTTCGAGATGCGAAGTGGCGTTGGCGATGGCGAAGGCGAACTCGCCGGGGATGTACTCGCCTTCGCGGAAACTTTGACTGAAGAGCTGCATGGCGTATCTCACTGCGTCGTGGGTAAGAGGCCTGCATGTTAGGCAAACGCGATACTGCCAGAGATGGCATAGCCACTCAAAAATATGATCAGGCCAATCATTTTGAGTGGCTATGCGGCGTTTCAGCCGGTTTGCGCCAATGCCGTAATCCTGCCGGCGAGGGCGCGACGCAGGGCCCGGGTCAGGGTTTCGGCTGCCAGGCCGTCGACTCGGCCGCGGCCTTGAACTTCGCCCGGTTCTCGGCACTGGCCGGCGGTTCCGAGTCGCCGAAGATCGCCTTCAGCCAGTGCCCGTCGGTGGGGTTGGGGAAGAGCACGAACTGGCGCCCGAACTGCTCCTTGTCCTCGGTCATCAGGCTGTTGCGCTGCTTGACGTCGGCCACGTAATACTTGCGTTTGAAGTCGTTGAGGTTGTCGCCGAGCATGACCACCACCTCGTAGTCCTTGGCGATTTCCGTTTGCCGCGGCTCTTTGTTGGAGCTGTCGCGATAGACCGTCAGGTGTTTCTCATCGGCAAACGGCAGGTGGTTCTTGCGCAGGTTGGCCAGGGCGTACTCAAAGGTTTTTTCGCCCTGGTCGCGGCTGGTGACGTAGAACACCTCGACGCCTTGGGATTGTGCGTAGTTGAGGAACTCCAGCGCCCCCGGCGTGGCCACCGGGCCGTTGTCGGCGACCCAGCGGTCCCAGGCGTCGTCGTCGAAAAACTCCTTGTCGGCGCCGATCATGTAGCCCCAATAGCTGTTGCTGCCCAGGACGGTGTCGTCGACGTCGCTGATGATCGCCAGCGGCCGCTCGCCGTTCTTGCGGGTTTGCAGGGCCTGGTCCAGGCGCATCCGGGCGATGTTGAAGCCCTGGTAATACAGCGCCTCGTACTCGGCCGCGGTCTGCTTCCAGGCCACCGCGGCCGTCAGCAGGTTGGAGGAGGGCGCGTCGGCCGACGCGGCGAGGGCCGGCGTCCACTGCGACAGCAGGAGCGAGAGGAAGGCGGGGGCGATCAGGAACTTGTTTATTGTGGGTTTCATGCTGACACCTTGAGTGAGGACGCAAGCGCGCCGACGGAGCGCGCAGGCTGTTCTAGCGCAATCGTTTTGGGCGCTCAATACGGGTGTCGTGTTTCTGGATCAATGCGGCGTAATTCCCACGCTAGGCGCACTGTTCCTGCCCGGCGCGGGCCCGGCGTTCCAGCGCGAGTTTGGCCCGGGCCACGGACAGCTCCCCTGGCAGCGCCACGTTGTTCTTCGCGGCGAGCACTTCGGCCATGACGCTGACGGCGATTTCCGCCGGGGTCTTGCTGCCGATATAGAGGCCGATCGGGCCGTGCAGGCGTTCGAGCGAGGCCTCGGTTTCGCCGAAGTGCTCGATCAGCCGCGCGCGACGGTTCTGGCTGTTGCGGCGCGAACCGATGGCGCCGATATAGAACGCCTGGCTGTGCAGGGCTTCGAGCAGGGCGAGGTCGTCGAGCTTGGGGTCGTGGCTCAGGGCGATGATGCAGGTGCGCGGGTCGGGGGCGAAGGCGCGGACCACGTCGTCGGGCATGCCGGACACCTGCTCGACACCGGCCTGGGCCCAGGTGCCCATGTACTCGGGCCGGGGGTCGCACACCGTGACCTTGAAACCGTTGAAGCCGGCCATGATCGACAGGTACTCGGCCAGCGCCCCGGCCCCGATCAGCAGCATGCGGTAACCGGGGCCGAGGGTGGCGCTCAGGCGTTGGCCGTCGAAACTGAGGCCGTTGAAACTGAAGGGAACCGGCGCGACGGTCTCTTCCAGGGTGACGGCCCCGGTCGCTAGGCGCAGATGGCGACGGACCAGGACACCGGCGTCGAGCCGGGCCAGGAGCTGCTCCAGTTGCGCCAAGCCCGGCGCGAACTCAAGCACGATCTCCAGGGTGCCGCCGCAGGGCAGGCCGAAGCGGTGCGCCTCGTCGGCGCTGACCCCGTAGCGCACCAGCCGCGGGGTCGCGTCCGGCAGGCCCGGGCCGCCGTGGGCGCTGCTGTAGCGGTGGATCAGGTCGTCTTCGATGCAACCGCCGGAGACGCTGCCGACCACCCGGCCGTCGTCGCCCAGCACCATCATCGAGCCCTCCGGCCGGGGCGACGAACCCCAGGTGCGGACCACCGTGGCCAGCAGGCAACGCTGGCCCGCGGCTAGCCAGTCGCGGGCGGTGCGCAGCACCAGAAGGTCAATGCTTTCCATGGGCTGTCCTCGATGAAGCGTGGTTCGATAAACGTAGTGAATGCATGGGCGGCTCCCGGATCGTCAACGCATCTGCAGGATGATCGGGTTGCTGCTGGCCGGGTCGGTGTGCCCGCGCAGCGCGGTCACGGCCTGGGCGTCCACCGCACCGCCCTGGTTGCCCCAGGTGCCGCGGATAAAGCTCAGCACGTCGGCGATCTCACGGTCCGACAGCTGCTCGCGAAAGGCCGGCATGCGATAGGCGTCCGGCACCCCGGCGGCGACCACCCGCAGAGAACCGTTGAGGGTGATGTTGATGGCCGAGGCCGTCTCCCGGGTCAGGGCCGAGGTCGCACCCGCCAGGGGCGGTATCGACTCGGGCTGGCCGAGCCCGTCCAGGCCGTGGCAGGACGCGCAGCGGGTCACGTAGGTGTGGGCGCCGGGCGCGTCCGGGCGAGCCGCCGCGGACGCGGCCTGGTAGCTCCAGGGCGCGCCGTCCTGCGCGGGGTTGCCGGGCAGCGACTTGAGGTAATGGGCGATCGCCCCGAGGTCGTCGTCGCTCATGAACTGGGTCGAGTTGTTGAACGCCTCGGTCATCGAGCCATAGACCACCGCATGCTGGTTGCGCCCGGTCTTGAGGAACTTGACGATGTCCGCCTCGCTCCAGCGCCCCAGACCGGTATTCGGATCGGAGCGCAGGCTGGGGGCGTACCAGCCGTCGAGCAGGGCGCCGGCGACGAACTGCGGGCTGGCCTCGCTCAGGCCTTTCTCGTTGAAGGCCAGGCCGCGCGGCGTGTGGCAGCTGCCGCAATGGCCGGGGCCCTGGACGATATAGGCGCCGCGGTTCCACAACGCGTCCTGCTGCGGTTGCTCGGCGTAGGCGCCGGGTTCGGTGAACAGGCCGTTCCACAAGGCCAGCGGCCAGCGCAGGTTGAGCGGCCAGGGAATCTCGCTCGGCCGGTTCGCCTCGGCCACCGGGCGCACGCCCTGCATGAAGAAGGCATACAGCGCGCGCACGTCGTCGTCGCTGAGCTTGGCGTATGAAGGGTAGGGCATCGCCGGGTACAAGCGGCTGCCGTCGGGCACCACGCCGTGGCGCACCGCGCGGTCGAAGTCGGCCAGGCTGTAGCCGCCGATGCCGGCGGTGCGGTCGGGGGTGATGTTGGTGGCGTAGATGGCGCCCACCGGAGTGGCCATCTTCAAGCCGCCGGCGAACGGTCGCGCGTCCGGCAGGCTGTGGCAGGCCACGCAGTCGCTGACCCGGGCCACGTATTCGCCGCGGCGCACCAGCGCCTCGTCGGCGGGCGCGACGCTGGCCTGGCGGTCGAAGGGCGAGGCGGGCACGCGGGTGACGTACCAGCCCAGCAGGCCGGCCGCGGCTACTCCCAGCAAGACCAGGCCGCCGAGGGTTGTTGCGAGTCGAGATTGGCTCATGTGCGCAAAGATCCCTGATCGTGGTTCGGTCAACTGAAGGTGTAGTGCGACAGCGGGAGGCTGCGGATGCGCTGGCCGGTCAACTGCGCCACGGCATTGGCCACCGCCGGCGCCACGGCTGGCAGCGGCGGTTCGCCGACCCCGCCCATTTTCTCGCCGCTCTCGACGATGCGCACATGCACCCGGGCCATGCGCTGCGGCGTCAGGATCGGGTACAGGTCGTAGTTGCGCGCGCGCGGCTTGCCGTCGAGGTACACCGCTTCTTCCACCAGGGTCTGCGACAGGCCCAGGGCCACGGCGCCGTTGACCTGGGCCGTGACGATGGCCGGGTTGACGATGCTGCCGGGGTCGATCGCCTGCCAGATATCGTGGACCTTGACCTGGCCTTGCTCGATCGACACCTCGGCGATCACCGCCGTCTCGGTGCCGAACGGCGACGCCATGGCCACGCCGCGGGCGCGCCGCGAACCGTCCTCGGCGGTAAAGGGGCCGCGCTTCCAGCCGCCGGACAGCTCGCCGACCGCTTGCAGCAGACGGGTCAGGCGCGGGTTGTCGCGCAGCAGGTGCAGGCGCAGCTCATAAGGGTCTTGCTTGCCCTGGTCGGCCAACTCGTCGAGAAAGGCTTCGTAGAGGAAGTCATTCAGGGAATTGCCTACCGAGCGCCAGTAACCGAGCAGGGCCGGACTCTTGACGTAGACCTGAGCGATGCGCCGGTTGGCAATGGCGTAGGCCTTGCCGGCCAAGCCTTCGAGCGCCGTGGGGTCGAGCTGCTCGCCCTGTTTGCCGGCGATCGCCTCGGTGGGGCCTTCGGTGGCGCTGACCGCTTCGATGGCCACCGGCAAGCCCTTGGCATCCAGCCCGGCGCGGAACTTGACCACCGCCATGGGCCGCAGCACATCGCGCAGGAATTCCTCTTCGCGGCTCCAGATCAGCTTGACCGGGCGCCCGACCGCCTTGGCCAGTTCGATGGCCTGCGGGTAGGGGCTGGCGCTGTCGTAGAGAAA
This sequence comes from Pseudomonas chlororaphis, assembly GCF_001921865.1. GTDB lineage: Bacteria > Pseudomonadota > Gammaproteobacteria > Pseudomonadales > Pseudomonadaceae > Aquipseudomonas > Aquipseudomonas chlororaphis_D. The sequence continues at coordinate 544,909 of NZ_MSCT01000010.1, read as the reverse complement.
GTGCCGGCCGAAGAAGCCGCCGAGCAGCGGCGAATGCAGGGTGATCTGCGCCGGGGCGAGGCCGGTGCGCTTGGCGATGTCGGCGCGGAACAGGTCCTGGGCCTGGTTGGGCAGCCACACTTCCAGGGAGCCGTCGGCATTGAAGCGCGCCAGGGTCGACGGCGGTTCGAGCTGCGCATGCTTCAGGTACTGGTTGTGGTAGCTGGCCTCGACCCGGGTGGCCGCGGCGGCGAAGGCCTTGCCGAAATCGCCCTCGTTCTCCGCGTCGCGGCCCGGGCCGGGTTGCGCCGCGAGCTGCTTGCGAAAGGCTTCGCTGGAGAAGTTCGCGGGCATCACCCGCAGCGGCGAGTCGGCGGCCGCTTCCAGCCACTCGACCTGCACCGCCTCGACCGCGCGCTTGGCGTGCCACCAGCGTTCGGCGACCACCGCCACCGCCCCGGGCAGGCGATGCACCGAGTGCACGCCTTTCATGGCCTTGACCTGTTCTTCGTTGCGCAGCGCGCCCACGGTCATGCCCAGGCGCGGCGCGTGTTGCACCGCGGCGTGGAGCATGCCGTCGACTTTCATGTCGATGCTGTAGAGCGCCTTGCCGGTGGATTTGTCGTAGGCATCGAGGCGCTGCACCGGTTTGCCGATCCAGCGGAACTGGCTCGGGTCGCGCAACGTCAGGCCGGCCGGATCGGGTACGGGCAGGTCCATGGCGCGTTCGGCCAGTTCGCCGTAGCTCAGGGAACGGCCGGAGGCGGCATGCAGCACGCGGCCGGGCTCGGTGCTCAGCTCGGCCAGCGGCACCTTCAGGCGCTCGGCGCCGGCCTGCAACAGCATGGCCCGGGCCTGGGCGCCGAGCCGGCGCATGGTCGGGTAGCTCATGCGGATCGACATGCTGCCGCCGGTGATACGCATGCCGTTCTCCAGGACCACGTATTGCGGGCCGGGCGGGGCGCTGTCCACCAGGAACGTCGCGGGGTCGGCGTCCAGTTCCTCGCCGACGATCTGCGCCAGCGCGGTGAAGGTGCCTTGCCCGCCTTCGACGAAGGGGCTGAGCAGGCGGATGCGGTTGTCCGGGCGGATCTCGAGGAACGCCGGAACCTGGGTGCCGGGTGCCGGGGCGCCGCTGGCGGCGGCCTGGGCCCGGGTCAGGCCCAGGGGCAGGCCGAAGCCGAGCACCAGCGCGCCGACCGCGGTGCCGGCGGAGGCGAGGAGAAACCGGCGCCGGGAAATATTCACCGGTTCGCCGATCGGGAAAGACGGGGCGGAGCCCTGGTCGAGCCTGTTGTCGTTCATCACGCGCTCTCCTGTCCGCTGGCCACTTCATGAACCGCAGCGTGGATGGCGTTATAGGTCCCGCAGCGGCACAGGTTGACCATGGCCGCCGCAATCTCGGCATCGCTCGGATGGGCGTTGTGCTTGAGCAGCGCGGTGGCCGCCATGACCTGTCCGGACTGGCAGTAGCCGCACTGGGCGACCTGATGCTTGACCCAGGCGTTCACCACGCGCTGGCCCACGGCATCGGCCTCGACGGCTTCGATGGTGGTGATCTCGCGTCCGACGGCCCCGGCCACCGGGGTGACGCAGGCGCGCACCACGTTGCCGTCGATCAGCACCGAACAGGCGCCGCACTGGGCCAGGCCGCAGCCGTATTTGGTGCCGGTCAGCCCGAGGTCGTCGCGGATCACCCATAACAGCGGCGTGTCGGCGTCGGCATCGACCTGGTAGGTTTTCTGATTGATTCGAAGTTCCATGGCTCACCCGCTATCGGTCGGTGGATCTTGATTTCTTATGGGAAGGCGCGTGCTAGACGCACGCCATCGAAGGACGCTAGCACAAGGGCGGGGCGGCAATACCCCGGTCATTTTGCAAGGTGCTAGCGCCGGGATTGATAAATCCCGGCGCCACGCGCTCAGTCCGGCAGGCGCAATGCGTCGATCACCACCTGCATGGCCCGGGAAGTTTCCCGCTGCGCGGAGTAATAGAGATGGTAGCCGGGAAAACTGCGCCACCAGGCCTCGAGCACCGGCAGCAGCCGGCCCGCGTCCAGGTGCGGGCGGGCCAGGTCTTCGGGCACGTAGGCCAGGCCGTAGCCGTCCAGCGCGGCATTGAGCACCTGGTAGATGCCGTTGAACACCAGCCGGCCCTGGACTTTCACGTTGATTTCCTGCGCGCCGTTCTTCAGCTCCCAGGCATACAGGTTGCCGTGGGTCGGCAGCCGCAGGTTGATGCACGGGTGGGCCATCAGTTGCTCGGGCGTCTGCGGCGCGGGGTGTTCGGCGAGGTAGCCGGGTGCCGCGACCATGACCAGGCGAAAGTCCGCGGCGACCGGCAGCGCGCAGATATCCTTGGCCAGCGAGTCGCCGAGGCGCACGCCGAAGTCGTAGCGTTCCTGGACGATATCGACCAGCGCGTAGTTCGCGTTCAGCTCCAGTTGCAGGCGCGGGTAGCGTTGCAGCAGCGGGGCCAGTTTCGGCCAGAGCAGGGCGTCGATGGCGTGGTCGCTGGCGGTGAAGCGCAGGGTGCCGCTCGGCATGTCGCCCAGTTCGGCCACTGCGTGCAACTGCGTTTCGATCTGCTCGAACCGGGGCGCCACGGCCTGGAGCAAACGCTCGCCGGCCTCGGTCACCGAGACGCTGCGGGTGGTGCGCGTCAACAGGCGTACCCCCAGGCGCGCCTCCATGTCGCGGATGGTGTAGCTGAGCATCGACTGGGAAATCCCCAGCTGCGCGGCGGCGCGGGTGAAGCTGCGTTCCCGTGCCACGGCGATCAGCGACAGCAGCTGGCTGTAATGCTCCTTGGCCATTGAGCGGTACCTGCGAGGTTGGAGGTTCAGTGTAAGGGCTAAGTGGGCGCGGCGCGCGGAGGCCGCTCTCAAGTCGACGACTGCTGTTCGGCGCGGGCCGTAAGCAGGGTCAGCGCGGCAGCGATGAGCAGCAGCACCGCGCTCATCTCGAAGGTAGCGCGATAGCCCGACGCATCGAACAGCAGGCCGCCCAACGTCGCCCCGAGCATGATCGCCAGTTGCACCACGGCCACCAACAGCCCCCCGCCGGCTTCGGCGTCGCGGGGCAGGATCCGCGCCAGCCAGGTCCACCAGGCCACGGGCGCCGCGGTGCCGAGCAGGCCCCAGAGGCCCAGCAGCAAGGCGGTGCTGGCCAGCGATCCGCCGAGCACGGTCAACGCCAGGGCGACGATTGCCATCAGCACGCTGATCAGGGCTAGCGGGCGGTGTACACCCTGTTTGAGAAAGGCGCCGATCAGCGCGGTGCCGATGAACCCGGCCACCCCGACCACCAGTAACAGCAGCGAGAGAGTAGTGGCGTCGACCCGGGTTTTGCTTTCCAGGAACGGGCGCAAGTAGGTGTACAGCGAGAACTGGCCCATGAAGAACAGGCTCGAAGCGGCCATGCCCAACGCCACCGGCGCCCGCTTGAGCAGGTGGAACGGGTTGGCCCGGCGTTCGCTGCGCTCGGCCTTCATCGTCGGCAAGGTCAGCAGCTTCCAGCCCAGGGCGATAGCGGCGATCGGCACCACGGCGAAGAACGCCAGGCGCCAACCGACGATGGCGCCGAGAAAACTGCCGAGCGGTGCGGCGATCACGGTGGCCAGGGCGTTGCCGCCATTGAGGATCGCCAGGGCCTTGGGCACCTGGTGCTCCGGAACCAGGCGCATGGCGGTGGCGGCGGACAACGACCAGAAGCCACCGATAGCCACGCCAATCAGCGCCCGGCCCAGGATGAAGATCAGGTAGTTGGGGGCAAAGGCGACGACGGTTCCGGAGATGATCATCAGCAGCGCCAGGGAGGCCAGCAGCAGCTTGCGGTCAAGGCGCCCAGCCAACGAGGCGATGCACAGGCTGCTCAACAGGGCGAAGGCGCCGGATACGGCAATCGCCTGGCCGGCCTGGCCTTCGCTGATCAGCAGTTCCGCGGCGATCGGGGTCAGCAGGCTGACCGGCATGAACTCGGAGGCGACCAGGGCGAAGGCGGCGAGCGCCATCGCCAGTACGGCGCCCCAGGCCGCGGGCCCCTGGGCCGCGTGGGGTAGGGTAGTGGTGGTTTTCATCGGGCTCCTGCAAGACGTCAGGCCGACAACGGCACACCAGATAAGGGCCCGGTGCGCCGTTGAAAGCCAGGTGGAAAAACTCAGAGCGTGGTGGTGTCGATCACGAAGCGGTACTTCACATCGCCCTTGAGCATGCGCTCGAAGGCGTTGTTGATCTGGTCGGCGGCGATCAGTTCGATGTCGGAGACGATGTTGTGCTCGGCGCAGAAATCCAGCATTTCCTGGGTCTCGAGGATGCCGCCGATCATCGAGCCGGCGAGGGTCCGACGCTTCATGATCAGGTTGAAGACATTGGGCGACGGGTGCGCGGTGGCCGGGGCGCCGACCAGGGTCAGGGCGCCGTCGCGCTTGAGCAGGGCCAGGAATGCATCCAGGTCGTGGGGCGCGGCGACGGTGTTGACGATCAGGTCGAAGCTGCCGGCGTGCGCGGCCATCTGCGCCGGGTCGCTGGACAACACCGTTGCGTCCGCGCCCAGGGCCCTGGCCGCTTCGCGCTTGCCCTCGGAAGTGGTGAACGCCACCACGTGGGCGCCCATGGCGTGGGCCAGCTTGATGCCCATGTGGCCCAGGCCGCCGATGCCGACGATCCCGACTTTCTTGCCCGGGCCGGCATTCCAGTGGCGCAGCGGCGAATAGGTGGTGATGCCAGCGCACAGCAGCGGGGCGACCGCCGCCAGTTGCGGCTCGGGGTGGCGGATGCGCAGCACATAACGCTGGTGCACCACCAGTTGCTGGGAATAGCCGCCCAGGGTCCAGCCGGGCGCGTCGGCGGTGGGGAAGTTGTAGGTGCCGATCATGCCGTCGCAGTAGTTTTCCAGCCCGGCCTCGCAATCGACGCAGTGCTGGCAACTGTCGACGATGCAACCGACGCCGACCAGGTCGCCGGGGCGCAGGCCGCTGACGTGGGCACCGACCGCCGCGACCTTGCCGACGATCTCGTGGCCGGGCACGCAGGGGTAGTGGGTACCTGGCCATTCGCCGCGCGCCTGGTGCAGGTCGGAGTGGCAGATGCCGCAGTAGGCGATGTCGATCCGCACGTCATGGGCGCCGACGTCGCGGCGCTGGATGCGCATCGGTTCCAGGGGGTGGTCGCCGCTCTGGGCGCCATAGGCCTTTACCTGCATGGGGAGTTCTCCTGGGTATGCGACGAGTCCCGCCAGGGGACGAAGTTGCCTACTCTAGGGCGCCACGGGCCATTGGATAACCCGCATAAAGCGCATGTACCTATGCATTGGATTGATAAATGAGCTGCCCTTATTCCAGGCGCAACGCGGCGATCAATAGCGCCATGGCGCCGGAAGGCTGCCGGCGGCTCGGGTAATACAGGTGCAAGCCCGGCCAGATCGGGCTCCAGTCGCGCAGCAGGTGGACCAGGTGCCCGGTGCGCAGGTAGGGCTCGGCCATTTCTTCGGGGACGTAGGCCACGCCCAGTCCGGCGACGGCGGCGTTCAGGCAGTCGTGGCCATTGTTGAATATCAGTTGGCCATCGACGCGGATCTCCACTTCGCGGCCGTCTTTTTCGAACTCCCAGGACCACAGGTTGCCGTGGGTGGGCAGGCGGATATTGATGCAGTTGTGCCGCAGCAGGTCTTCCGGCCGTTCGGGCGCGGGATGCCGGGCCAGGTAGCTTTGGGTGGCCACCGCGGCGAACCGCGCGTCGGGCCCGATACGCACGGCGATCATGTCCTGGGCCAGGGATTCGCCCAGGCGCACGCCGGCGTCGAAACGCTCGGCGACGATATCGACGAGGCCGTTGTCGGTGAACACTTCGACCTTGATCCCGGGGTACTGGGGCAGGAAGCGCCTGAGCTTGCCCATCAGCACGCTCTGCACCGCGTGGTCAGAGGCGGTGATGCGGATCGTCCCGGTGGGGCTGTCGCGCAGGTCGTTGAGCGCCTCGACTTCGGCGTCGATCTGCTCCATTTGCGGCGCCACGGTCTGCAACAGCTGTTCGCCGGCCTCGGTCGGGGTCACCGCGCGGGAATTGCGTGACAGCAGCCGCACCCCCAGGCGTTCCTCCAGCGCGCGCACCGCCTGGCTCACCGCGGTCTGCGACATGCCCAGGCGCGCCGCGGCCTTGGTGAAGCTGCGCGCACGCGCTACCGCGAAGAAGATGCCCAGGCCGGCAAAGGCGTCGCGCAGGTCTTTATGTTCCATGGGCAGGCCCCTCGAATAAACGCCGCTATGACAAGGCTTGGCAACCTACCTGCTCGCGGCGGGCGTGAAAAGACTTTGTCTCTCGCCGGCCTCGAGGTGCCGCGCTCAAGGTGCCGATGCCGGCGCGCACGAGCGTTCGCTCGACCCGCCGGAGCACAGCGCTCCATGCAAGAACATCTGTTCCAGCGAACGTGCCGAATCGGCGTTGGCGGCGCGCCCGCGCTGCTCGGCGTCGACCATGCCGTAGACCAGGGTGAGGAACAGCTCGGTGAAGATCGCCGCGGTAATGTCGATGCGAAAGACGTTGTCTTTCTGGCCACGCAGGAAAAACCCGTCCAGCGCATCGAGATAAGACTGCCAGCGAGCGTCGCCCCGTTCGACATCGAGAAAGTCGGGGCGGTATTGGGCCATCAGGAACGCCAGCAGTTCGCGGTGGCAAAGGTGTTCCTTGATCAATCGGCGCAGCGCGTCCAAGGGCTCTGCGTGCTGCAACTGGCAGTTCTCGATGATCCGGTTGAGCGTGCCCTCGGCGTAGGCCTCCAGCCGTTGCCCCAGGTTTTCCCGCGTGCCGCAGTAACGATGCAGCGTCGCCTTGCTGACCCCCGCCAATTGCGCCAGCTCTTTCATGGTGGCGCGCGGCCGACTGACGACGGCCACGGTCAGCGTCTTGAGCAGGAGTTCGTCATGGGGCGTCGGGGTCGCCAGGTCTTGAGGTGATTTTTCGGATGGATACATGGTGCAGACCCATTCTCCAGGTGTCTGAAAGTTACCAAATATTACTCATATGAGTCATTGTTGACTCATTAGGATTTAAAAAGTAGCATTCGGCCCGTTTTCAATCAAGCCTTGGGTGATTTATGGGCAATTTGCGTGCAATAGGGATGGCAGGCTCGTTGGCGGCAGCCATGGCGCTGGCCGGGTGCGGTCCGGCGAATGAACCAGAAAGCGTGGCTGAAATGGCGCGCCCGGTAGAAGTGGTGGCGGCGGTGACCGAGACGCTGGCCTTGACCTCGGAGTTGCCGGGCCGGGTCGAACCGATGCGGGTAGCCGAAGTGCGCGCTCGGGTGGCGGGCATCGTCATGCGCAAACGATTCGAGGAGGGCGCCGACGTCAAGGCTGGCGACCTGCTGTTCCAGATCGATCCGGCGCCGCTCAAGGCCGCCGTATCGCGGGCCGAAGGCGAGTTGGCGCGGGCCCAGTCGGTGGTGTACGAGGCCCAGACACGGGTCAAGCGCTACGAGCCGCTGGTGAAGATCGAGGCGGTCAGCCAGCAGGATTTCGACACGGCCACTGCCGACCTGCGCAGCGCCCAGGCGACCACCCGTTCGGCCCAGGCCGACCTGGAAAACGCCCGGCTGAACCTCGGGTATGCCTCGGTCACGGCGCCGATTTCCGGACGCGTCGGCCGGGCGCTGGTCACCGAAGGCGCGCTGGTCGGCCAGGGCGACGCCACGCTGATGGCGCGGATTCAGCAGCTGGATCCGGTGTATGTCGATTTCACCCAGTCGGCGGCCGATGCGCTGCGCCTGCGTGAGGCGCTCAAGGACGGCACGCTGTCCGCCGGTGACAACCAGGCGTTGTCGATTCGCGTCGAAGGCACGTCCTACGAACGCCAGGGGGCGCTGCTGTTTACCGATGTCGCCGTGGACCGTGGCACCGGCCAGGTGTCCCTGCGCGGCACGTTCGCCAATACCGACGGTGTCCTGCTGCCGGGCATGTATGTGCGAGTACGCGCCCCCCAGGGCACCGATAAGCAGGCGATTCTCGTGCCGCAGCGCGCGGTGCAGCGCGGCAGCGACGGCAGTGCGCTGGTGCTGGTGGTCGGCGCCGACGAGCGGGTCGAAGCCCGCGCGGTGCGTACCGGGGCCATGCAGGGCTCGCGCTGGCAGATCAGCGAAGGCTTGAAGTCGGGCGACCAGGTGATTGTCGGTGGCCTTGCCGGCCTGCAACCCGGCGCCAAGGTCGCGCCCAGCCAGCCACAGGCCCAGGCGCGCTTGCCTGAGTCGAAACAGTAGGCCGAGTTCGCCGCGAGGATTTTCCGATGTCTGAATTTTTCATCAAGCGCCCGAATTTTGCCTGGGTGGTGGCGTTGTTCATCACCCTGGCCGGGCTGCTGGTCATCTCCAAACTGCCGGTGGCGCAGTACCCCAGCGTCGCGCCGCCGCAGATCACCATCAATGCCACCTATCCCGGCGCCTCGGCGAAGGTGCTGGTGGACTCGGTGACCACGGTGCTCGAGGAGTCGCTCAACGGGGCCAAGGGCCTGCTGTATTTCGAGTCGACGAACAACTCCAACGGCGTCGCCGAGATCGTGGTCACCTTCGAGCCTGGGACCGACCCGGACCTGGCCCAGGTGGACGTGCAGAACCGCCTGAAGAAGGCCGAGGCGCGCATGCCGCAGGCGGTGCTGACCCAGGGGCTGCAGGTCGAACAGTCCAGCGCCGGTTTCTTGCTGATCTACGCGCTCAGCTACAAGGAAGGCGTGGAACGCAGCGATACCACGGCGCTGGGCGACTACGCCGCGCGCAATATCAACAACGAGCTGCGGCGTGTGCCGGGCGTCGGCAAGTTGCAGTTCTTCTCCTCCGAAGCGGCCATGCGGGTCTGGATCGATCCGCAGAAGCTGGTGGGCTACGGCCTGTCGATCGACGACGTGAGCAACGCCATTCGCGGGCAGAACGTGCAGGTTCCCGCGGGCGCCTTCGGCAGCACCCCGGGCAGCAGCCAGCAGGAGCTGACCGCGACGCTGGCGGTAAAAGGCACCCTGGACAATCCGGATGAGTTCGGCCAGGTCGTCTTGCGCGCCAACGAAGACGGTTCCATGGTCAAGCTCGCCGATGTGGCGCGCCTGGAAGTGGGCAAGGAAAGCTACAACCTGTCCTCGCGCTTGAACGGCAAGCCGACCGTGGGCGGCGCGATCCAACTGTCGCCCGGCGCCAACGCCATCCAGACCGCGACCCTGGTGAAGCAACGCCTGGCCGAGCTGTCGGCGTTCTTCCCCGCGGACATGGAATACGCCGTCCCTTACGACACCTCGCGTTTCGTCGACGTGGCGATCGAGAAGGTGATCTACACCCTGATCGAAGCGATGGTCCTGGTGTTCCTGGTGATGTTCCTGTTCCTGCAGAACGTGCGCTATACGCTGATTCCGTCCATCGTGGTGCCGGTGTGCCTGCTCGGTACGCTGATGGTGATGTACCTGCTGGGCTTCTCGGTGAACATGATGACCATGTTCGGCATGGTGCTGGCCATCGGCATCCTGGTGGACGACGCCATCGTGGTCGTAGAGAACGTCGAGCGGATCATGGCCGAGGAGGGGATCTCCCCGGCCGAGGCCACGGTCAAGGCCATGAAGCAGGTCTCCGGCGCCATTATCGGCATCACCCTGGTGCTGTCGGCGGTGTTCCTGCCGCTGGCGTTCATGGCCGGCTCGGTGGGGGTGATCTACCAGCAGTTCTCGATCTCCCTGGCGGTGTCGATCCTGTTCTCCGGCTTCCTCGCCCTGACCTTCACCCCGGCGCTGTGCGCCACGCTGCTCAAGCCGATTCCCCAGGGGCACCACGAGAAGCGCGGCTTCTTCGGCGCCTTCAACCGCGGCTTCGCCCGCGTCACCGAACGCTACTCGCTGTTCAACACCCAGCTGGTGGCGCGCACCGGGCGCTTCATGCTGGTCTATGCCGGCATCATCGCGGTGCTCGGCTATACCTACCTGCGCCTGCCGGAAGCCTTCGTGCCTTCGGAAGACCTGGGCTATATGGTCGTCGACGTGCAACTGCCGCCCGGCGCGGCGCGCACCCGTACCGACGCTACCGGCGAAGAGTTGGAACGCTTCCTCAAGTCCCGCGACGCGGTGGCCTCGGTGTTCCTGGTCTCGGGGTTCAGCTTCTCCGGCCAGGGCGACAACGCCGCGCTGGCTTTCCCGACCTTCAAGGACTGGTCGCAACGAGGCGCGGAGCAGTCGGCCGCGGCGGAAATCAACGCCGTGAACGAACATTTCGCGGTACCCGGCGACGGCGCGATCATGGCCGTGTCGCCACCGCCGATCGACGGCCTGGGCAACTCCGGCGGTTTCGCCTTGCGCCTGATGGACCGTGGCGGCCTTGGCCGCGAGGCGCTGCTGCAGGCCCGGGATACGTTGCTCGGGCAAGTCGCCAGCAACCCCACGTTCCTCTACGCGATGATGGAAGGCCTGGCCGAGGCGCCGCAGTTGCGCCTGGTGATCGACCGCGAGAAGGCACGCACCCTGGGTGTGAGTTTCGAAACCATCAGCGGCACGCTGTCCTCGGCGTTCGGTTCGGACGTGATCAACGACTTCACTAACGCCGGCCGCCAGCAACGGGTGGTGATCCAGGCCGAACAGGGCGAGCGCATGACCCCGGAAAGCGTGCTCAAGCTGTACGTGCCCAACGCCAGGGGCGACCTGGTGCCGCTCAGCGCCTTCGTGACCATGACGTGGGAGGAGGGACCGGTCCAGCTGGTGCGCTACAACGGTTATCCGTCGATCCGCATCGTCGGCGACGCCGCCCCGGGTTTCAGTACCGGCGAAGCCATGGCGGAACTGGAGCGCCTGGCCGGGCAACTGCCGTCCGGCATCGGCTACGAGTGGACCGGCTTGTCCTATCAGGAGAAGGTGTCCGCCGGCCAGGCGACCAGCCTGTTCGCCCTGGCCATCCTGGTGGTGTTCCTGCTGCTGGTGGCGCTCTACGAGAGTTGGTCGATCCCGCTGTCGGTCATGCTGATCGTGCCGATTGGCGCCGTCGGCGCCGTGCTCGCGGTCATGCTCGTGGGCATGCCGAACGACGTGTATTTCAAGGTCGGCCTGATCACCATCATCGGTCTGTCGGCGAAGAACGCGATCCTTATCGTCGAGTTCGCCAAGGAGCTCTGGGAGAAGGGCTACAGCCTGCGCGACGCCGCCATCGAGGCCGCGCGCCTGCGCTTCCGGCCGATCATCATGACGTCGATGGCGTTCATTCTCGGCGTGGTGCCGCTGGCCCTGGCCACCGGCGCCGGCGCGGCGAGCCAGCGCGCCATCGGCACCGGGGTGATCGGCGGGATGCTCAGCGCCACCTTCCTCGGCGTGGTGTTCGTGCCTATCTGCTTCGTCTGGCTGCTGTCGCTGGTGCGCAGCAAGCCGGCGCCCGTCGAACAACCGAGCCTGGCCCAGGAGTGACGCCATGCGTATCCCCGCTTTTTCCACGCTGCTGATCGCCATGGCCCTGGGCGGCTGCTCCCTGGCCCCCACCTATGAACGCCCCGTGGCGCCGGTGGCCGACCGTTGGAGCCAACCGGCCGCCGAGCGTCCGGGGACAGCCATCGACGAGTTGGTCTGGCAGACCTTCATCGTCGATCCCGACCTGCGCCGCCTGGTCACCACGGCGCTGGACAACAACCGCTCGCTGCGCCAGACGCTCCTGGACATCGAGCAGGCCCGCGCGCAGTACCGCATTCAGCGCGCCGACCGGGTGCCGGGGCTGAATGCCAGTGCCTCGGGCAATCGCCAGGGAATGCCGTCGGACCTGTCCAATAATGGCCGCTCGGGGGTCGCCAGCAGCTATCAGGTCGGCCTGTCGCTGCCGGAGTACGAACTCGACCTGTTCGGCCGGGTGAAGAGCCTCAGCGACGCGGCGTTGCAGGAGTACCTGGCCACCGAAGAAGCCGCCCGCGCGGCGCAGATCGCCCTGGTCGCCGAGGTCAGCCAGGCCTACCTGGTTCATGACGGCGCCCAGCGCCGCCTGGACCTGACCCAACAAACCCTGGCTAGCCGCGAGTACTCCTTCGTCCTGATCAGCCAACGCCGCTCGGCGGGGACCGCCACCGCGCTGGATTATCAGGAAGCGCTGGGGCTGGTGGAGCAGTCCCGCGCGGAAGAAGAAAGCAACCAGCGGCAGAAACAGCAGGCCTTCAACGCGCTGGTGCTGCTGCTCGGCACAGCGGACGCGGCCAAGTCGATACCCCAGGGGCTGCGCCAGGCGCCGATGCTGGTCCAGGACATCGCCCCCGGCAGCCCTTCGACGCTGATCGAGCGGCGTCCGGACATCCGCGCCGCCGAACATCGCCTGCAGGCACGCAACGCTGACATCGGCGCGGCGCGCGCGGCGTTCTTCCCGCGCATCAGCCTGACCGGCAGCTTCGGCACCTCCAGCGCGCAGATGTCCGGCCTGTTCGACGGCGGTTCGCGTTCCTGGAGCTTTGTGCCGAACCTGTCCCTGCCGTTGTTCGACGCCGGGCGCAACAGTGCCGGGCTGAGCCTGGCCGAAGCGCGCAAGGACTCTGCGGTGGCGGCGTACGAGGGCACCGTCCAGACGGCGTTTCGCGAGGTGGCGGACGCCCTGGCGGCCACCGACACCCTGCGCCGGGAGGAGACGGCGCGGCGCGCCCTGGCCGACACCAGCAGCGAGTCGCTGAAGCTGGCCAAGGCCCGCTACGAAGGCGGCGTGGACAGTCACTTGCGTTACCTCGACGCCCAGCGCACGCGCTTCGTCAACGAGACGCTGTTTATCGAAGCCAGCACTCAACGGCAGATTGCCCTGGTCGACCTGTTCCGCTCCCTAGGCGGGGGCTGGCCGTCCCAGGCGCAAGCCAGCCGATAAGCGACTGCATGGCCTCCTTGGTTGGCGCATCCAACTGAGCCTTAGCCCCGCGGACCTTCAGGTCGCGGGGCTTTTTTTGCTGCGCGAAGTTGCGCGCGGTTGCGCAGGCGGGGGAGGCTACTTGGGGCTCACAACCCCGGCCGCGCCATGCAGGAACATCTGTTCCAGCACATGGGCGGAATTGGCGCTGGCCGCGCGTCCGCGGCGCTCGGCATCGACTATGCCGAAAATCAGGGTCAGGAACAGCTCGCTGAAGACCGCGGCGGTGATATCGATGCGAAAGACGCCCAATTGCTGGCCGCGCAAAAAGAACGCATCCAGGGCATCCACGTAGTACTGCAAGCCGGTGTCTTCGCCATTGAGGCCGAGGGTGTCGGGGCGATACTGGAACAGCAGGAAGACCAGCATCTCGCGTTGCGCCAGATGCTCGTCGATCAGGCCGCGCAGCGCCTCCAGAGGTTCGCGCTGTTGCAGGTCGGAGATCGCGATGATCCGGTTGAGCACGGCATTGCCGTGGTCTTCCATGATCTGCTGCAGGTTGTCGCGTGTGCCGCAGAAGCGGTGCAGGGTGGCTTTGCTCACGCCGGCGGCTTCGGCCAATTCCTTGAGCGTCGCCCGTGGGCGATCGACGATGGCCAGGGCCAACGCCTTGATGAGTCGTTCGTCTTGAGGAGTCAGGGACATCAGTGGGTCTCGGATCGCATTGCAATGGCCGGTATTGTGCCGGAAAAGCTCATTGCTTCAACAAAAACGCCAAATACGAGCCAGAAACTTCATCTGAGACAGTATTTACTCAGAGCTGGGGCAGGGGAGGCATCCGCTGCCGTCGTTGCCGCAAGAGGGGGGCTAAAACGCGCAAACCAGGGTTGCCCCTGGTTTGCCTTGGTTACCCGGCGCGGCGGGAGGCCGCGAAAAACGCCGAGGCTTACCCCGCCGGCTCCACCAACGCTGCCTGCACCAACGGGTGCAGGGCGGCGCCGTGCTGTTCCACCTGCCAGGCCATCAGCTCGATACGCATGGCCGGGGTCCAGAAGCTTTTCAGGTGCTGGCGCACGCCGTTCACTGCGGCTTCCCGGTTCGGCTCGGTGGCGAAGTACTGGGCAATCTGGTTGGCCATCTTGATCAGGTTCTCGGTGCTCATCGGCGTACCTCGGCTTTTTCGCTGCGGCGACGGTCCTTGAGCAGGCGCCGCTGTTCTTCGCTGAACGCCTGATAGCGTTTCTGCCATTCGGAGGGCTGGTAGACCCGCGAGACTTCCACCGCCGTGACCTTGTATTCCGGGCAGTTGGTGGCCCAGTCGGAGTTGTCGGTGGTGATCACGTTGGCCCCCGATTCGGGGAAGTGGAAAGTGGTGTAGACCACCCCCGGCGCCACCCGCTCGCTGACCCTGGCGCGCAGCACCGTTTGCCCGGCGCGGCTGCCGACGCCGACCCAGTCGCCTTCGTTGATGCCCCGGCTTTCGGCGTCGGTGGGGTGGATTTCCAGGCGATCTTCCTCGTGCCAGGCAACGTTGTCGGTGCGTCGGGTCTGCGCGCCGACGTTGTACTGGCTGAGGATACGGCCGGTGGTCAGCAGCAGCGGATAGCGACTGTTGACCTTCTCTTCGGTCGGCACGTAGCCGGTGAGCATGAAGCGCCCCTTGCCGCGCACGAACTGGTCGATGTGCATGGTCGGTGTGCCGTCCGGCGCCGCGTCGTTGCACGGCCATTGCAGGCTGCCATGCCGATCCAGCGCGGCGTAGCTAACGTTGTGGAAGGTCGGGGTCAGCCGGGCGATCTCGTCCATGATTTCCGACGGATGCCGGTAGTTCATCGGGTAACCCAGGGCGTTGGCCAGGGCCACGGTGCCTTCCCAGTCGGCCTTGCCGCCCAGCGGCTCCATCACCTTGCGCACCCGCGAGATGCGCCGTTCGGCGTTGGTGAAGGTGCCGTCCTTCTCGAGGAAGGAACTACCCGGCAGGAACACGTGGGCGAACTTGGCGGTTTCGTTGAGGAAAATGTCCTGCACCACCACGCACTCCATGGCCGACAGGGCCGCGGTGACGTGCTGGGTGTTGGGGTCGCTCTGGGCGATGTCCTCGCCCTGGCAGTACAGCGCCTTGAAGGTGCCGCCCAGGGCGGCCTCGAACATGTTGGGGATGCGCAGGCCGGGGTCGGGCTGCAGGGTCACGCCCCAGGCCTCCTCGAACTCATGGCGCACCGCTTCGTTGGACAGGTGGCGATAGCCGGGCAGCTCATGGGGGAAGGAGCCCATGTCGCAGGAGCCCTGCACGTTGTTCTGCCCGCGCAACGGGTTGACCCCGACACCTTCGCGGCCAATGTTGGCGGTGGCCATGGCGAGGTTGGCGATGCCCATCACCGCGGTGCTGCCCTGGCTGTGCTCGGTCACGCCGAGGCCGTAGTAGATCGCCGCGTTGCCGCCGGTGGCGTACAGCCGTGCGGCGGCGCGGATCTGTTCGGCCGGCACGCCGCAGACCGGGCCCAGCGCCTCGGGAGCGTTTTCCGCGAGGCCGACAAAGTCGCGCCAGCGGGCGAAGTCCGCCGCTTCGCAGCGCGCGTCGACGAAGTCCTGCTGGACCAGGCCTTCAGTGACGATCACGTGGGCGAGGGCATTGAGCATGGCCACGTTGGTGCCCGGGCGCAGCGCCAGGTGCAGCTCGGCGCGGGCGTGGGGCGAGTCCACCAGGTCGATGCGCCGCGGGTCGATGACGATCAGCCGCGCGCCTTCGCGCAGGCGGCGCTTGAGCTGCGAGCCGAACACCGGGTGCGCGTCGGTGGGGTTGGCGCCGATCACCAGCACCACGTCGGCCTGCATCACCGAGTCGAAGCTCTGGGTGCCGGCCGACTCGCCCAGGGTCTGCTTGAGGCCGTAGCCGGTCGGCGAATGGCAGACCCGGGCGCAGGTGTCGACGTTGTTGTTGCCGAAGCCGGCGCGCACCAGTTTCTGTACCAGGTACGTCTCTTCGTTGGTGCAGCGGCTGGAGGTGATGCCGCCGATGGAGTCGCGCCCGTACTTCAGCTGGATGCGCCGCAGTTCGCTGGCGGCGTAGGCGACGGCTTCGTCCCAGCTGACTTCCTGCCACGGATCGTCGATGTGCTTGCGGATCATCGGCTTGGTGATGCGGTCCGGGTGCGAGGCATAGCCCCAGGCGAAGCGGCCCTTGACGCAGGAGTGGCCGTGGTTGGCCTGGCCGTTCTTGTCCGGGACCATACGCACCAGCTGGTCGCCTTTCATCTCGGCGCGGAACGAGCAGCCCACGCCGCAGTAGGCGCACGTGGTGACGACGCTGCGCTCCGGCTGGCCCAGCTCGACCACGCTTTTCTCCATCAGCGTGGCGGTCGGGCAGGCCTGCACGCAGGCGCCGCAGGAGACGCATTCGGAGTCGAGGAAGTTGTCGCCGCCGGCCGCCGCGACCCGCGACTCGAAGCCGCGGCCGCTGATGGTCAGGGCGAAGGTGCCCTGGGTTTCCTCGCAGGCGCGTACGCAGCGGTTGCAGACGATGCACTTGCTCGGGTCGTAGTCGAAGTAGGGGTTGGAGACGTCTTTGTGTTCGTCCAGGTGGTTGGCGCCGTCATAGCCGTAGCGTACTTCGCGCAGGCCGACCTGGCCGGCCACGGTCTGCAACTCGCAATTGCCGTTGGCCGAGCAGGTCAGGCAATCCAGCGGGTGGTCGGAGATGTACAGCTCCATGACGTTGCGCCGCAGGGTGGCGAGCTTGGCGGTCTGGGTATGCACCACCATGCCCTCGGTCACCGGCGTGGTGCAGGAGGCCGGGTAGCCGCGCATGCCGTCGATTTCCACCAGGCACATGCGGCAGGAGCCGAAGGCTTCGAGGCTGTCGGTGGCGCAGAGTTTGGGAATGGTGGTGCCGAGCAGGGCGGCGGCGCGCATCACCGAGGTGCCGCTGGGCACGCTGACGGCGCGGCCGTCGATGGTCAGGCTGACTTGTACGTCGCTGGTGCGCGCCGGGGTACCAAAGTCATAGGTGCCCGGGTCGATATCGCTGGCGGGATCGAAGAGCTTGATCATTGTTCGGCCTCCAGGGTGTTCAGACCGAAGTCTGCTGGGAAATGCTTGAGGGCGCTGGCCACCGGGTAGGAGGTCATGCCGCCCAGGGCGCAGAGCGAACCGTATTGCAGGGTGTCGCACAGGTCCTTGAGGATAATCGCCTGCTGGTTGCGCGCGCTGTCGTCAGAGGCCGCCAGCAGGCGGTCCACCACCTCGACGCCTCGGGTCGAGCCGATGCGGCAGGGCGTGCACTTGCCGCAGGATTCCTCGGCGCAGAACTGCAAGGCGAAACGCGCCATGTGCGCCATGTCCAGGCTGTCGTCGGCCAGCACTACGCCGCCGTGGCCGAGCATCGCGCCGATGGCGGCGAAGGCCTCGTAGTCCAGCGGCGTATCGAACTGCGACGGCGGTACCCAGGCGCCCAGCGGCCCGCCCACCTGGGCGGCTTTCAACGGGCGGCCGCTGGCGGTGCCGCCGCCGTAGCCTTCCACCAGCTCGCGCAGGGTCAGGCCGAAGGCCCGTTCCACCAGGCCGCCGTGGCGGATATTGCCGGCCAGTTGGAACGGCATGGTGCCCAGCGAACGGCCCATGCCGAAGTCACGATAGAACGGTGCGCCACGGGCCAGGATGATCGGCACCGAGGTCAGGGTGAGCACGTTGTGCACCAGGGTCGGCTGGCCGAACAGCCCTTGCAGCGCCGGCAGCGGCGGCTTGGCGCGGACCACGCCGCGCTTGCCTTCGAGAGAGTCCAGCAGCGCGGTTTCCTCGCCGCAGATATAGGCGCCGGCGCCGACGCGTACCTCCAGGTCGAAGGCGCGGCCGCTACCGCCGACATCGTTGCCGAGATAGCCGGCGTCGCGGGCGATCTCTAGCGCGGCGCGCAGGGTCTGGATGGCTTGCGGGTATTCCGAGCGCACATAGATGTAGCCCTGGTTCGCGCCCACCGCGAGGCCGGCGATGGCCATGCCTTCGATGAGCAGGAAAGGGTCGCCTTCCATCTGCATGCGGTCGGCGAAGGTGCCGGAGTCGCCTTCGTCGGCGTTGCACACCACATATTTCTGCGCGGCCTGGGCCTCGCGCACGGTGCGCCACTTGATGCCGGCGGGGAAGGCCGCGCCACCGCGGCCGCGCAGGCCGGAATCGAGCACGGCGGCGACGATCTGTTCGCCGCTTGCGGCGATCGCCCGCGCCAGGCCCTCGAAACCGCCATGGGCCCGGTAGTCCTCCAGGGACAGCGGCCGGGTAATGCCGGCGCGCGCGAAGAGCAAGCGCTGCTGGCTCTTGAGATAGGGGATTTCCTCGACCGCTCCCAGGGCCAGCGGATGGGCGCTGGCGTCGCCGGGGAGGGCGTCCAGCAGGGCGGGCACGTCTTCGACCGTCAGCGGGCCGAAACCCAGCCGACCGGCGCCGGTGTCCAGCTCCAGCAAGGGCTCCAGCCAGTACAGGCCGCGGGAACTGGTGCGTCGCAGCTCCAGCGGCAGGTTGCGCCGCTCGGCTTCGCGCACCAGCGCATCGGCAACCGCGTCGGCACCGACGGCGCGGGCCACTGAATCGCAGGGAAGGCACAGCTTCAGCATGATCCGTCCTCCAGGCAGCCATCGACCAACGCCCGCACGCGCTCGGGGGTCAGCCGCGCATGCAACTGGCCATCGAGTTCCAGGGCCGGTGAGCAGGCGCAGGCCCCCAGGCAATAGACCGGCCGCAGGCTGATCCGGCCATCGGCGCTGGTGCCGTGGTCGTCCAGTTCCAGCTGCTCGCGCAACTGCGCGGCCAGGCCCTCGGCGCCCATGCTCTGGCAGGACTCGGCACGGCACAGGCGCAGGGTATGGCGCGCCGGCGGCGTGGTGTGGAAGTCGTGGTAGAAGCTGACCACCCCGCGGACCTCGGCCAGGCTGAGGTTGAGGGCATGGGCTATTTCGGGGAGGGCGACCTCGGGGACATAGCCGAGGCTTTCTTGAACGGCGTGGAGGATCGGCAACAGGGCACCCGGGGTGTCCTTCTCGCGTTCCAGCACACGGTGAATCAGCGGCAGGTGAAGCGTCTCATCAGGCATACAGCGTACCTCAGCATCTCGGACGAGACTGCCGCCTGGCGGCAGCTGTCCGGAGTCTCTGGCTGCAGCGTACCGACCACGTCACGGAAGCGTGGCCCGGCTCGCCATCCTTGCATGCCGGCCAGATGTCTTGTGCGCCTGGTCCGGGGGCATCCTCGAATCTTGCCACTCCCGGTGTCCAGAAATTGCACACAAGCGACGCTTCGTATCCTGAAACCGACCTGTGGAGCGAGGTATTTGCAACCTGTTGAGAGCGGCTTTGGAGGGCAGATTGTCCCTCTTCGTGTTCAAGAGGGAGGGCGTCGGGCGGACACTGAAGCGAGCCTGAGAAGATTCAGGTCGATCTTGCTGGGCTGATGCCAAGGGGCTTCAGTGGCGGAGGAGGGATGTTGTATCGAAACAACGAAGAGCTTCAAACCAAGACGTCTTCAAGGACATGGCAGGCCGCCCTTCATGAGCAGTGCCTGCCATGCCTCGATATTTCAACTTACCACTGGCCGCTGGCGAGACAGCCGACGATTTCCCAACCGCTGTACTCCCACCAGGAATACCGCTCATCGGAGCAACTTCTGGCCAGGCTGGCCAACTGGGTTTCGCCTGCTGTTTGAGGTTTCCCGAAAGGAGCGTCAGCAGAAGCTGCCACCTGACGGGTGGTCTCGGGAGCCTTGATGACCGTCGGATGCACAGAAGCGTTCGCGACTGTTGCAGTGAAAACAAACGTTGCAGAGATGGCCAGGGCAATGATGGACGTTTTCATGTTCGAATCCTTTCAGCTATTTGGCATTCAGCCTGACCTGCCTTTGTCGATAATCCGCAGCGTTGACGATGTTGCAGAACATCCTCACAGGCCAGACAGATCGGGCACTCTCGTGGCGTGGCGCGAGAAAAGCGTATCACCGCGTTGCCTGGCTGACAGTCGCACAACGGCACTATTGACAAGCCAGTAAAAATCCGAAAATGCGCAGGCTGTTCGGCATGACTCGCGTTATGCCTTAAGATGGCCGGTTGCCGAAAGAACCGTCATGGCGATCGCCATGAAGGGCTTTCATCCTTTAGAAATAAATGTGGTGAAGATGAACAAGCCTTTCATTTCGCTGTGCCCTGAAATTACTCGGGCACACGCGCTGACGTTGATGGGTTGGTTGGAAGATGAGCGCGTCACTTGCTATCTGAGCGATTCGCGTCATGTCTCCCGCTCCATCGAGCAAGTCATCGATCGGACTCAATTACCGATCCTGACGCATCTATTCAACCGGGACGGCCGATTCTTCATGGCCTATGACCGGCATGACGCCCCGGTGGGCTTTGTCCGTCTCGTCAAGACCGGCTCGAATTGCGAAATAGTCCTGGTCATCGGAGACAGCGACAAATGGGGCCAGAACCTTGGCGCTCGTACGATCCGCGAAGGGATGAAACTGGCATTCCTCGACATGCGGGCCGAGACGCTCATCGCGAAGATCCACCCGGACAACACCCGCTCGCTGAAAGCCTTTTTGCGCAGCGGCTTTCTGCTTGAGAGCGAAACGCCGACATTGAAGTCATTTTCCATGACGGCGGGGCGCTATCTTCAGTTCTTGCGCGAAGGTGCCGTTGGCGACTCCACGGGGATCTACATTACTGAAATCGACAAGGCCAGGCTCGAGAGCCTGATCCTATTCGAGCAAGGCCCGGCCGTTGTCGAACTCGAACATGAGCTTGAGCGCGCCATTGTCGTCAAGCCGCAGCAGGTGGCGCGCAATGTCGTCACGATGAACTCCAGGGCCTTGCTGCAATTGGACGACGAAGAGATCGAAGTGGCCTTGGTCTACCCAGACGACGCAGACAGCAGCGCCGGGAAACATTCCGTGTGTTCCGACATCGGCGCCGCCATCCTGGGCTATCAGGAGGGAGACGCCATCGACTGGCGAATTTCTGATCGGACCCGTCGGATTGAGATCAGGAAGGTGCTGTATCAGCCGGAGGCCGCGGGCGATTTCCACCTGTAATTGCGCCTTTGGCTCAGTGTTCGTCCATCAAGCGCGGAGATCCCCAAAGGACGGGGGCCGCGCTTTTTAAGTAAAGCGCTATGGCTGAGTTCAAACGCGAGGCCGCAGGCCTCGTGCTCGATCAAGGCCAGAGTGTCTTTTTGGGTCAAGCCATCAGCGCTTAAGGTAATGAGTGCTTTGAGCTGCTTGCTGGAAAAGGAATTATGACGGGGGCGTGCTAAGTCTGAATGTCAAAGTAGTGTTGCTGAGTTTTTATGCACCACCCAAGTATTTCTGAAGATTTAGTGTGTTTTCTGATGATGCCTGGCTTGTAGGATAAATCCTACGAATTCTCAGGATTTATCTTTGCCGATGTGCGAATGTATCTGTTTTTTTTGATTGATTGGCATGTGTTTAAATATAAGAGATTACGGGGCCTGCGGTGTATTTTGTAATTGTGGTTTTATATTGCATGCTTGGAATTTCTAACGTGGTGAGTATTTGTAGATGAATAAATATCTATTTAGTTTGGTTGTGAGCACTGGTTGTCTTGCTGCCCTGTTGCTTTCAAATTTTGCATCGGCTGAAACTTGTACGGCCCTAGGCAAGTTTCCGACCGTTAATCTCGGGCCGCTTGCTCTTTCCATGAATACACCTACCGGTTTGATAGGGACTCCACTGACAGTAAGCGTAAGTGCTAAGTGTCCTTTAAGAACTGATAAATACAGTTGGTATATCCATACTTTGGGGGTGGACAATGCTAATGTTTCATCAGTTATTGATGGTGGCTGGATATTCAAAACCAATGTAAAAGGTGTCGGTATACGAGTAAAGCCGTTAGCTGGCGGTGGTTTGTCTCTAGCGAAACAGGATACTGGGATAAATTTTTTCAAGGTCCCATGGCAAGAAAGCACTGTAACGGTTAGCTTTGAGGTTGCATATTATAGATTGCCGTCAGGGGCTATAGGTTCAGGTGTTATTGCACCAATGGCCTTGTTCAATGATCTAGCGTTGTGGGGGAATGGTGCAACTAATTCGACTCCGTTCTCGTCTGGCCCTGTTCCTCTTTCTATTGCATCTGCGTCTGTGATTCTGGACACTTGTAAGGTGCAAAATAAAGATATGCTGGTGACTCTCCCGTCAATTGATGTGTCTAGCATAAAAAATAACAAAGTTCAGCCTGTGTCATTTGGAATTGGATTGAATTGTACTCCGGGCATGAGCGTAAGTATTACCCTGACCGATGCGGCCATGCCTACTAACACTTCCAGTGTTCTTTCTCTCGCGCCAGGCTCAACAGCATCCGGTGTGGGGTTGACAGTTTTTAACTCTAGTGGCGCCGTAAAGTTTGGGCCGGACTCAGTCAGTCCTAGCAATATCAATCAATGGCTTATTGGTCAATCAAGTGGACTTTCAAGGATTCCGTTGACAGTCCAATATGTCAGCACAGGTGTGCCTAAGCCAGGTTTAATTAATGGGCTGATGTCATTCACGCTAAGTTACAAATGAGTTGCTATTTTTACTGCGTGCTCAGTAGGCATCTATAGGTGATTTTTGAAGCTTGAAGCCGTAATGTAGACGGATATAGCGTCTAGTTTCGTAGGCGCCTTCAAGCCTCAAAGTAAAGTTCATTAAGAGGTGCCATGAGCAACCAGTATATCCCGAAGAATTCAAAATTCAGGCGGTCAAGCAAGTGACCTTAAAGCAGCTTCCTGTCTCGGAGGTCGCTGCATACCAAGTGCCAGGAGTAGCGTGTCCAAGAGGACGATCAGAGTACTGAGCTTCGCTGTCTACGTGCTGAGCTTAAGCGGGTGACGGAGGAACGAGACATCTTACAAACGTCTTTTGCCTGACGCTGAAGGTTCATCCCAACGGCTACTGCGCGTCAGCCTGGGCGAGGGCATCCTCATAGGCGAATAAGGTACGCCGCGCGTCCAGTTCTATCAGATACGATGCTTGTGCCGCCTTATAGCGAATGCCGGCGAGTGAAGCTGCCTGCGCACCGTGCTCGGCGGACACGGCGAGATGGCATCTGACATAGCACATCGTTTAACATAATATACATTATGCGAAATACTATATGCGGACGTGGGGGGAGTTGGTGGTTAGATTTGAAGCCTGGCAAAGCCTTCATGCCTTCATCCTCGCAACCACGCTGTTTGGTGTCAGTTACAGCGGCGTGCTTGAATGCCGTCCCTAGAAACAACGTCGTTGCACTTATCATTTCATGACGACGCCAATTGGAGCCACGCAGACTCCCGAGTTAATCGCCTGAACGAGCGCTAGACGATTCATCACCGCGCATGTGAGAAAAGCACTGTCATCTGCCGGCGTTTTCGCGGACGTGAAAATGAACTTCGGACTTTCTCTTCAATCGATTGCTGTCTGCGTCATTTCCGCAAGGATCAGTTCCAGGTGCGGTGCGAGTTCAAAGACGTTTGTGTCAAAGCGTCGAATTGCCCCATGTTCATAGGTATAGCGAGTCCCAACAAAGAGCTTTGAGCAATCATCGAGGCGTTGCTCCAACTGAAAACCAGGTGAAAGACGTTCTGATATTTGGCGTATTACCTCCGCGTGCTCAGAAGGAATCTCTTTATAAAGATTGCCGTTGTAGGCATGCTGTTCGATAAGCCGTGCTGCCTTTAAGAAAACACGCGCTTCCGATACGACCTGATGACTTGGTAGACGTAAAGGATTCATGGCTTCCCTGCCCCGGGTCTGAGGAAAAATAGCTACAGGTCACGAATTACGTGGCTTGTTACCGACTACACATGCCATCAGAGAATAGTTGACCTACCTAAGATATGCGCTGTTCCGCTTTGAGCACTCTATACATTCTGCCTGGATCAACACGGCACTTGGTTTACGGCATAATCGCCAGCTTTGTGCTGCACCGGCCTGCGCACAAACCACAATGGAATGGACAAATGATAAGAACATTTGAGCAGCGCGATATGGAAAGCATTCTGGATATCTGGCTGAGCGCCTCCATCCAGGCCCATGATTTTATTGACGCTTCTTACTGGCAATCCCATGTAGAGGCTATGCGTGACGTTTACATCCCGGCATCCGAGACCTATGTGCTTGAAGATCAATCCCGGCTTATGGGGTTTTGTTGTTTGGTGGGCGACCAAATAGCGGCGCTGTTTGTCGATCCTGGCCATCAAGGCAAGGGCCTGGGCAAGCAGTTGCTCGAGCACGCAAAAAAACGGCGAGATGAGCTGACACTTGCGGTTTACAAGGAGAACGCGCCCAGCCTCGCCTTTTATCGGTCACAAGGCTTTGTGGTGGTCAAGGAGCAGGTTGACGAGCAAACGGACCGTGGCGAATACCTGATGGCGTGGATAAAACGCTAGGCAATTTAGGAAAAGAACCGGTTCGCCGGGCGCGGCAGCCCGAGGTTTTCGCGCAAGGTAGCGCCCTCGTATTCGCGGCGGAAAATTCCCCGCACCTGCAATTCGGGAACGACCTTGGCGACGAAGTCGTCGAGGCCGCCCGGCAGCCAGGAAAACATGATGTTGAAACCGTCGCTGCCGCGCGTCTCCAGCCATTGCTGCATCTCATCGGCGATGCTGCTGGCGGTGCCGACGAACGACAATCCGGCGTATCCGCCGAGGCGCTGGGCCAGTTGGCGGACCGTCAACTGTTCGCGATCGGCCAGGGCCAGCACGCGCTCGCGGGCGCTCTGGCTGGCGTTGGTTTCGGGAATCGGTGGCAGGAACGCGTCCGGGTCGAACCGGGTCGCGTCGATCCCCAGGGCGATGGACAGCGAGGCGATCGCGCTCTCGTAGTGCACCAGGCTGTCGAGGTGCGCGCGAATCCGCCGGGCTTCCTCCAGCGTGTCGCCCACCACCACAAAGGCTCCGGGAAGGATCTTCAGGTGTTCCGGGTCGCGGCCGACGGCGACCATGCGCCGCTTGATGTCGGCATAAAACCCCCGGCCCTCCTCCAGCGTGCCCGGGGCGACAAAGATCACCTCCGCCGTTTCCGCGGCCAACTGGCGCCCGGGCTCCGACGCGCCGGCCTGCACGATCACCGGCCAACCCTGCACCGGGCGGGCGATGTGCAGCGGACCGCGCACGTTCAGGTAGCGGCCGGCATGGTCGAGGCGATGCAGCTTGTCCGGGTCGAAATACACCCCGCTGTCGGCATCGCGCACGAAGGCGTCGTCCGCCCAGCTGTCCCAGAGCCCGGTGACCACGTCAAAGAACTCCCGCGCCCGGGCATAACGCTCGTCATGGTCGAAGGCCTGCTCCAGGCCGAAGTTCAGCGCAGCATCGGGGTTGGCGGTGGTGACGATGTTCCAGCCGGCGCGACCGTTGCTCAAATGATCGAGGGAGGCGAAACGCCGGGCGATATGGAACGGCTCGTCGTAGGTGGTCGAGGCCGTCGCCACCAGGCCGAGGTGTTCGGTCGCCTGGCTGAGGGCGGACAACAGGGTGAAGGGCTCGAACGAAGTGGCGGTATGGCTGCGCTTCAAGGCGTCGATGGGCATGTTGAGCAAGGCCAGGTGATCGGCCATGAAAAACGCATCGAAGCGCGCCCGCTCCAGGGTCTGGGCGAAACGCTTGAGGTGGGCGAAGTTGAAGTTGGCGTCGCGATAGGCGCCCGGGTAGCGCCAGGCGCCGGTGTGGATACTGACCGGACGCATGAAGGCGCCCAGCTTGAGTTGGCGTTGAGCGCTCATGAAATCTCCTGGTGGAAAAGCGCCCTGGGGCGCAATCAGCCGCAGCATCGACCAGGAGAACGTGGCCCGTCCAATAATCAAACGTGCTGGCTTATGCCTTGCGACGCGAGCGGCCCTACTGCGCGCCTCGCTCGATGATCGGGTGCTTCTGTATGTCGGCGGTGACATGAAATGAGCATGGTGAAATAAGCACGAAACATTTCCAGCGCTGCTTTAATGTACTTTCAGTGCATTTTTAGAACGGATGCTGCCAGTGACAGAACTCAACAATTTCAACGTCCTGCAAGCCAGCATCGCCGAGGCGGTTCTCGGCCAGGATCAGGTGATCCGGCAGATTCTGCTCAGCCTCTTGGCCAACGGCCACTTGCTTCTGGAAAGCCTGCCCGGCCTGGCCAAGACCCGTACGGTCAAGGCGTTGGCGAAGCACCTGGATGCGAAGATGAGCCGTCTCCAGTTCACTCCCGACTTGCTGCCCTCGGACATCACGGGCGCCGAGGTGCTGCACCAGGTCGACGGCCGGAACGAGATCCGCTTCCAACCCGGCCCACTGTTCGGCAACCTGATTCTGGCGGACGAGATCAACCGGGCGCCGGCCAAAGTGCAAGCGGCGTTGCTCGAAGCCATGGAAGAACGGCAGATCACGGTGGCGGGCAACAGCCATGCGCTGCCGGAACTGTTTATCGTGGTGGCGACGCAGAATCCGATCGAACAGGAAGGCACCTACCCGCTGCCGGAAGCGCAGATGGATCGTTTTCTGATGAAGGTCCTGCTCGATTATCCGAGCGTGGAACACGAGAGCCGGGTGCTGCAGCTGTTGCGCGCAGAAGAATTCGCCTTGGGCGCCAAGACGGCCCCGATGCAGAGAGCAGCGCTGTCGCAGGAGGTGATTTTCGCCGCACGCCGGGAAGTCAGCACGGTGCACGTCTCCCCCGCCATCGACCGCTACCTCATCGACTTGATCAACGCCACGCGCCACCCGGCGGACTACGACGCCGACCTTGGACGCTGGATCGCCGTCGGCGCCAGCCCGCGTGGCGGCATCGGCCTGGACCGTTGCGCCCGGGCCGACGCCTGGTTGCAGGGGCAGGATTATGTCTCGCCGGACAACGTTCGCGCCGTGGTGCATCCGGTGCTGCGTCATCGCCTGCAATTGAGTTACGACGCGGTGGCCGACGGCGTTACTGCCGATCAGGTGCTGGACAGGCTGCTCGATAAAGTCGCGATTCCGGCATGAATACCGATGGGCGGGTCTATGTCTGCCTGGCGCAATTGATGGCGCTGGAGTTCAAGGCACGTGACCTGAGTTTTCTCGCGCGCCAGCCGCAAGGCAGCATCCTCGCCGGCAATCATGCTTCCCGCCTGCGCGGCCGTGGATTGAACTTCGATGAGCTGCGCCGCTATCAGCCGGGAGACGATTTGCGTCATCTGGACTGGCGCGCGTCGCTGCGCACCGGCAAACCGATAGTGCGCACCTTCACCGAGGAACGCGACCGTCCGGCGTTGATTCTGGTCGACCAGCGGATGTCGATGTTCTTCGGTTCGCAGCGCAGCTTCAAATCCGCCATTGCCGCCGAACTGGGGGCATTGGCGGCGTGGATGGTGTTCCACGCGGGCGACCGGGTCGGCGGCCTGGTGTTCAACGACCAGCGCATCGACAGCCTCGCCCCGTTGCGCAGCCGGAAACGGATCGAGGCGCTGTGCAGCCGCATCGTCCAGCAGAATCAGGCACTGCACGCGGCCCACCCGGACGCCGAAGGCGAAGACCAGCTCGACAAGGTCTTGCAGCATTGCCTGGCGGTGGCCGGGCACGATCATTTGATTTGCATCGTCAGCGACTTTGCCGGCGCGGGCCAACGCACCTTGCAACTGATGCGGCAACTGGCGACTCACAATGATGTGATTGCCATGCAGGTGTACGACCCGTTGGCGCTGAACGTGCCGCAGGACGGGCGTGTGCTGGTGACTCAAGGCCAGTTGCAGGTGGAACTGGCCGTCGAGCACCGCAGCGTCCATCTGCCCCTGGGGGATTTTCTCGGCGGGCGGCTCAAGGATGTCGCGACGCTGCTGCGCAGCAGCCAGGTGCCGCTGATGATGTTCAGCACCGCCACCGAGGCGCACCTGCAATTGCGTACCGAACTGGGCAAGCTCGGCGGGGCCCGGCGATGAACCCGAACGTCCCGAGCCTTGAACAACTCCAGGAGATCGGCCTGCCCGCGGCGATCAGTTATGCGCCGCAGACCTGGGGGTGGGCGGTGTTGCTCGGCCTGTTGGTCGTGACCGTGTCGCTGGTCAGCGCACGACGGTATTGGCAATGGCGACGCAATCGCTATCGGCGGGAGGCATTGGCGCGGCTCGCCGAGCTGAACGACCACGACGATCAGGTCGACGCCCTGCGCGAACTTCCGGAGTTGCTCAAGCGGGTAGCCCTGTCGATGCCCTCCTCCTCGCTCGCGCCAGGGAACGTCGGTGCGCTGGGGGGCGAGGATTGGCAGCGCTTTTTGGCAAGCCACAGCCCGCAGCCATTGCCCGCCGATTTCAGCCAGCGACTGGCGCAACTGGCTTATGCCCCGGAGACGACGCTGCGAGCCTTGCCCGACGATCAGCGCCAGCAGCTGTTCGACATCTGCAAACGCTGGGTGGAGTTGCACCATGTGGCAGTTTGATTACCCATGGCTGTTGCTCCTGTTGCCCCTGCCCTGGCTCGGTTACCGTTTCCTGCCCGATTATCGCGAAACCCGCAGTGCCCTGCGCGTGCCGTTTTTCGCCGCCATGAGCCGTGCGGTGGGCCAGGCGCCGAGCCAGGCCGGGACGCGCAGCAATCGCTGGCAGCTGTTGTTGAACCTGGCGATCTGGGGGCTGTTGCTGCTCGCCGCGGCCCGCCCGGTGTTGCTGGAGAAGCCCATCGAGCGGCAGAAGCCGGTGCGCGACCTGATGCTGGCCCTCGACCTTTCCCAATCAATGGAAACCCGCGACTTCACCGATGCCAACGGCCAGAAAATCAATCGTCTGGCGGCGGTCAAGGAGGTGGTGCAGGGGTTTATCGACAAACGCCAGGATGATCGCCTGGGGCTGATTGTCTTCGGCAGCGGCGCCTATCCGCAGGCGCCGCTGACGCTGGATCACAGCAGCCTGTCGCTGCTGCTGGACGATACCGGCATCGGTATGGCCGGCCCCAACACGGCGATTGGCGATGCCATCGGCCTGAGCCTGAAACTGTTCGAGCAGGCCCGCGAACAGGAAAAAGTATTGATCCTGTTGACTGACGGCAACGACACCAGCAGCGCGATCACCCCAGACCACGCCGCGGCGATGGCCGTCGCCAAGGGCGTGGTGATTCATACCATCGGCATCGGCGACCCTGGCGCCGAAGGCGAAGCCAGGGTCAACCTGCAAGGTTTGCAGCAAATCGCCCAGGCCACCGGCGGCCTGTTCTTCCGCGCCGAAGACCGCACGGCGCTGGATCAGGTGTACAACGCCCTCGACACGCTCACCCCGCATCAGGTGAAAACCCTCAGCCATCGGCCCAAGAAGGATTTGTTCTGCTGGCCGCTGGGCGCGGCGCTCGGTCTGCTGGCGCTCTACCATGGGGGCGCCCTGCTCCGCCCGTACCTGGCCCTCTCGCGTCGACGGCAGGAGGCTTGAGATGGAGATCAACCTCGGCGACTTCCATTTCCTGCGTCCGCTATGGCTGCTACTGGTGCCTTTCGGCGCGCTGCTGCCGTGGCTCTGGCGCCGCCATCAAGACGTGCAACAGCGGCTGCGCAGCCTGGTTGCCGGGCATTTGTTGCCGTATCTGCTGATTACGCCGCAGGCCCAGCAGCGCTTTCGCCCCGTGCACCTGGTCTGCGCGTTATTGATCCTGGGCGCCCTTGCCGCTGCCGGTCCGACCTGGGAACAGGACCGCCCGGACTTTCTGCAAAACCGCGCGCCGTTGATCATCGCCATCGACCTGTCGCCGTCCATGGATGCCAGCGACGTCCCGCCCAGTCGGCTGGAAGCCGCCAAGCACAAGCTGCATGACCTGATCCAGCGTCGGTCCGGCGCCCATAGCGCTTTGATCGCTTACGCCGGCAGCGCTCACCTGGTGTTGCCGCCGACCGACGACCCCGCGTTGCTCGACACCTTTATCCAGGCGCTGAGCACCGACCTGATCGCCAGGCCGGGAAAAAACCTAAGCGCTGTCATCGAGCAAGCCAAGCGTCTACTGGCTGCCGAGCAAACCCCGGGCACGTTATTGCTGATCACTGACGGTGCCGACACGTCTCAACTCACCGGTCTGGACCAGCAACTGGACGACAGTACGCTGCAAGTGTTGGTGCTGGCGGTGGGCAGCGAGGACGGTGGCATCATTCAGGACGCCAGCGGCCAGCCGCGCACCGACAGTAACGGTCGCCCCGCGCTCGGCCGTTTCGACCAGGCGGCGCTCAAGCAACTGGCCTCGGCCCTGGATGCGCCATTGGGCAGCCTGACCCTCAACGACGACGATCTGGATTGGGTCGAATTGCACGCCCAACGGCATTTCCAGAGTGCCAGCGCCGAACAACAAGCGCTGCACTGGAAAGACGCCGGATACTGGCTGTGCTGGCCGCTGCTGTTGATTGCCTTCTTCGGCGTGCGCAAGGGCTGGAGCCTGAACTGGATGGCGGGTTGGCTGCTGGCCCTGGGCATCGGATGGCAACCGGCGCCGGCCGAAGCCAATGCGCTGATCGATGCGTTCTTCACCCCCGACCAGCAAGGTCGCTGGGCCTTCGAGCATGAGCATTTTCCCCAGGCCGCCCAGCATTTTGTCGACCCGTACTGGAAAGGCATTGCCGCCTACAACGCCGCCGACTTCGACGTGGCGCTGGCCAGCTTTGCGCGACTGCAAACGCCCCAGGCGTATTTCTACCTGGGCAATATTCATGTGCGCCGCTTCAAGTTCGATCAAGCGATCGCGGCCTATACCCAGGCACTGAAGCTGCAACCGCAGTTCCCGGAAGCGAGCGCCAACCTGGCGTTGGCGATCGCGCTGCAAAAAGACACCGAAAGCGCCGAACAGAACGCGCCCCAGGTCAAACCCGACGAAATCAAAATGGACAAGGCGCCGGGCAAGGGCCAGAGCAAACCGCTGGAGGCCGCGCAAGCGGCTTCGGACGAGCAGTGGCTGCAGAACCTGAGCACCTCGCCGGCGAAATTCTTGAAGCAGAAGTTCAGCTTGCAGGATCAGGCCGGGAGGACGCCATGAACGGCCTGCCAGAGCGAGACTGCCAGGGCGGCACCTCGATCGCTCAAAGAATCGGCGCCTTATGCCTCTGCCTGCTCACCGGCACCGCCCTGGCCGCCGAACCCGAGTTGCGCATCCAGGCCAGGCTGCAACCCGCCGACTCGGTGATGGTCGGCGGCATGCTCGAACTGCAGCTCGATGTCCTCACCGACAGCTGGTTCACCGAGGCCCCTGTCCTGCCCGACCTCAAGCTGCCCGGTGCGCTGGTTTCACCGCCAGACGGACACGCCCAGCACCTTAACCAGACGCTGGACGGCACCGCCTTCAGCGGTATGCGCTATCGCTACAGAATCATCCCGAATCTCGCTCAAGGCTTCGCGGTCCCAGCCCTGACCGTGCGTGCCAAACCGGGACAGGCCAGCCGCGAATTAAGCGCGCAAAGCCAGCCCCTGCATTTCAGTGCCCAACAACCACCGGGGTTCGAACCCGGCGAACCGGTGCTGGTGGCGCAAGGGCTGCGCTTCACCCAGGCCGTCGTCAATTCGGCGACGCCGCTGAAGGTCGGCGACAGCATCACCCGGCAACTGACGCTGCAGGCCGACGGCGCCCTGGCCATGTCGCTGCCGGCGCCTGCGCTGGGCGATGTCGATGATCTGCGCCGCTATCCGAAAGCGGCGCAGATCATCAACCTCGACGACGGTCGCGGTCACTTCAGCGGTGGCCAGCGGATCGACACCGTGACTTATCGGATCGAT
Organism: Pseudomonas chlororaphis; assembly: GCF_001921865.1. GTDB lineage: Bacteria > Pseudomonadota > Gammaproteobacteria > Pseudomonadales > Pseudomonadaceae > Aquipseudomonas > Aquipseudomonas chlororaphis_D. The sequence goes on along the minus strand of NZ_MSCT01000010.1, from coordinate 513,433 downwards.
ACCGAGGGCCGCCACGACTTGCCGCCCATCGCGTTGAAATGGTGGGATTCAAGCAGCCAGCAGGCTCGCACCGCGCACGTCCCGGCGGTGGTCATCGATGCCGTGGCCAACGGCACGTATCGCCCGTTCTTTTCCATCGACGAAGACTTGAAAAAACTCGGCCAGCAAAGCCGCCGACATCTATCCGGGCATTGGTTGGGGCTGGCGGCGCTGCTGCTTGCGCTAAGCGCACTGGGCTATTTCGCCCGCCCGATCACACACCGCGCCTACGCGGCCTGGCAGTCGCGGCGCCGCGCGAGACAGGCCGCATGGCTGGCGTCCGCCGACTATGCGTGGCGGCAGATTCCAGCGCAAATCGATGCCCGGCCCGCGCAACTGAGTGCGTTGTACCTCTGGGCCAGGCGCCGGTGCCTGGGCCTGAAACTGCATCCCCTCGATCCTCGTCTGCAAGAGATGCTTCGCGCCTGTTACGGCCGTGATCCGAGCGAAGACCAGGCGCTGCATCAACTCAAGCAGTGCCTGGCCACGCTGCGAGCTCCCGCCGGGCGCGACCAGGGCTCGGCAGCTCGCACATTGCGCCCCCTCAACCCCGCTCCCGAGAAGCAACGCCCATGAGCAACCCGCTAGCGCTCCGGCACCGCCATGCCCCGCATACGCCTCTGATCCAGGCGGCGGCCGATGCACACGGCGGCGCAACATGAACACCGCACCTGCTGCACATCAGACCCAGCCCGACCGCCGCTCGCCTTCCCCGGCGAGCGGCCTTATTTCGCTTGAACAGGCATAAGGCAATCCGCAATGTCCTCACGTGTCGCCAGTAAGTCGTCGACCCTTCCCCCCCGCTCCGCCGTTGCCCCGGCGTTGCGGGTCCCTGCCCTGCTGCTGTTCGTGTCCGGCGCCGCGGCGCTGGTGTATCAGGTGCTGTGGATCAAACAGCTGTCGCTGGTGGTGGGGGTGGAGGTGTATGCCATTACCACCGGGATCAGCGCGTTTTTCGCAGGCCTGGCCTTGGGCGGCCTGGTCTTCGGCCACTGGGCGGATCGCCTGCGGCAACCGGTTCTGCTGTATGCGGGGCTCGAAGTGCTGGTCGCGGCGTTGGGTGTCGGTACGACCTTTGCGATGAGCCTGGCGGCCAGTCCTTTCGCCTGGCTGGAACAGCAAGTCGGGCTGTTGGCCTGGGTGCTGCCGTTTGCCCTGGTGGGTCTTCCCGCGCTGTTGATGGGCGGCACGCTGCCGGTGCTGGTGCGCTCGCTGGCCACCGACCCGCAGCAACTGGGCAAGGCCGGCGGCCAGCTCTACGCTGCGAACACCGCCGGCGCCATTGCCGGCACCCTGCTCGCCGGGTTCGTGCTGATTGCCGCCTTTGGCGTGCGCGGCAGTGCCTGGGTCGCGGCGATCCTTAACCTGCTGGCCGCCGCGGGCGCCTTGTGGTTCCAGCGGCATGGCCTGCCGGCGCCAGAGGCCCCGGCCCGGCACCCCACGGACAAAGCGCCGGATCGGCTGGCCTTGTGGCTGTATTCGATCGCCGGCGGCGTGGCGTTGGGGTACGAAGTGGTCTGGTCGCAATCCATCGTGCAGTTCATGAGTACCCGTACCTACGCGTTTGCCGTGGTGTTGGCCACCTATCTCAGCGGGCTGTTCATCGGCAGCGCCTTACTGGCCCGTCGGGTGGATCGCCTGCGTGATCCCTGGGGCGTATTCGGCGTGTTGATCGCCGGGGCCGGGTTGCTCGCCCTGCTGGAAATCGCCTTGCTCGGGCGCTGGCTGGTGCTCTTGCAGTCGCAGGCCGAAATGGCCGTGCTGGCCCTGGGCGGCAGCGATTTGCTGGGTATCAGCGCCCGGTTTGCCGTGGCGGCGTTGAGCATCGTGTTCCTGCCGACCTTGTTGCTGGGCGCGGCGTTTCCCCTGGCGCTGCGCTTGAGCGTCGGTCGCGAGCGGGTCGGTCGGGATGTCGGCGCCGTGGTGGCGTTCAACACCCTGGGCGGCATTATCGGCGTGATGCTCTGCGGCTTTGTGCTGATCCCGTGGCTGGGGCTGGTCCGCACGCTAGGGCTGTTGGCGATGGTCGCCGCCGCCATTGGCTGGTTCGCGGTGCGCAAAGGCCATGGCGTGAAGAAAGGCCGGCGCCAGGCGGTGGCCGCCATCGGCCTGCTCTCGGTGGCCGTGGCCGTCTTTACCCCGATCGACAAACTCGCCAGCCTGCTCCCCGGCGCCCGTAACGGGACACTGGCGTTCTACGAAGAAGGACGCGGCGGCACCGTCGCGGTCGTCACCCAAGGCAAGGGGCAGAACAGCTTCCAGCGCTTGTATATCCAGGGCGTGTCCAACACCGGCGACGCCATGCCCTCGCTGCGCTACATGCGCCTGCAGGCCTTGCTGCCGCTGCTGATCCATAACGGCGAACCGCGTTCGGCGCTGGTCATCGGTTTCGGCACTGGCATTACCGCTGGCGCCCTGACCCGCTATCCGGGGCTGGAACAGCGTGTCGTCGCCGAATTGCTGCCGTCCGTGGTCAAGGCGGCGCCCCTGTTCAAAGGCAACTTCAACGCCGCCGATTCGACGGTGGATATCCGCCTGCGGGACGGTCGCCAGGAGTTGCTGCGCAGCCCGCAACTCTATGACCTGATCACCCTCGAACCGCCACCGCCCTCCGCTGCCGGGGTGGTGAACCTGTACTCCCGGGACTTCTACCAATTGGCCGCCAGCCGCCTTGAGAAACAGGGGCTGGTTGCGCAGTGGCTGCCGTTGCCGACCCAGAACATCGACGATTCGCGCTCGCTGGTGCGCAGCTTCCTCGATGCGTTCCCCTACGCGACCCTGTGGACCAGCGAGTTCCACGAAATGCTGCTGGTGGGATCGCTTGAGCCCATCGAACTGGATGCCGCGAAAATCGACCAGCGCTTCCAACAGGACAGCGTACGCAGCACGTTGCAGGATGTGGGCGTCGCCTCGGCGCCCGCCTTGCTGGCGACCTGGGTGACCGATCGCGCCGGGCTGGAACGTTTTGCCGCCGACGCCCTGCCAGTGACCGACGATCAGCCGCGTATCGAATACGCCCCGTGGGTCCGCGCCAAGGAAATCAGCCGTGTGCTGCCGGCCCTGCTCGACTTGTATCAACCGCCCGCGCTGGTGAATGCCGATGGAGCATTCGTCGAGCGCATGAACGTCCATCGGCAACGCTTGATGCAGTTTTATCGGGCGAGCCTGCACGCTTATGACGGTGACCGGGACGCGTGGGCCAGGGATGTGCGCGACGTGATGCGCGGGGATGGAGGCAACCCGTATTTCCGCTGGTTTGTCGGCCCGAAAAGGGCTGAATGAACCCGACAGTCGAATCACACTCTCATTGGGACGCCGGGCATCCGGCGAACTGCGTCACGCTGAACGCGCGCCTTAGGGCAAACGCACCTGGACCACGGAAGTTGCAATGCCGACACCTAAAAATAAAGTAAAAAAACCGACGCCTGATGCTCAACCGAACCTGATCAACCGTTACCTGTTTCCCGTCACCATCGGTGTATTGCTCCTGGCCGTGGCGGGCATCGGCTGGTTTCTATTCAGCAGTACGCCGGCCGTCCCGACGCCCGCCACCGTCAGTACGCCCGTGGCTCAGCCGGTTAAACCGCAGCCGGTGGCGATGGCCCCGGCGACCCTGGTCGACGAGCAGCAATGCCAAGGCTGCCATAGCGAGCAAGCCAAGGACTGGCAAGGCTCCCACCACCAGTTGGCCATGCAGCAAGCCAGTGCCGAGACGATGCTGGGCGACTTCAATAACGTCACCTTCAAGGCGGAAAAAGAAACCACCCGTTTCACCCGTAAAGGCGACGAATTCTGGGTCAACGCTCCCGGCATCGACGGCAAGAACGCCGACTACAAAGTCGCCTACACCTTTGGCGTCGCGCCGTTGCAGCAATACCTGATCGAGGTGGGCGACGGTCGGCTGCAAGCGCTCGGCGTGGCCTGGGATACCGAGAAGCATCGCTGGTTCCACCTGTATCCAGGCCAGGGCGTGAATTTCAAGAACCCGTTGCATTGGAGCAAGCCGAGCCAGAACGCCAACTTCATGTGCGTCGAGTGCCACACCACCGGCTTCAAACGCAACTTCGATGCGGCCAGCAACACCTTCGACAGTCAATGGAACAGCCTCGGCGTCGGTTGCCAGGCGTGCCATGGCCCGGCCTCCAACCACCTGGCGTGGACGGCGAACAAAGGTGACTTGATCCACGCCGGTTTTGCCGTCGACCTCAAGGACAAGGACGCCACCGTCGAGATCGAAACCTGCGCCCGCTGCCATTCGCGCCGCGCACCGCTGGCGGACGGCTACAGCGTCGGCAAGCGGCTGATGGACGACTACCTGCCCAGCCCCCTGACCCGCGAGCTGTACGCGCTGGACGGCAAGATCAAGGATGAAGTGTTCGAGCACGGCTCCTTCGCCCAGAGCAAAATGGCCGACAAGGGCGTGCGCTGCAGCAACTGCCATAACCCCCACAGCAATGAGCTCAAGGCGCCGGGCTCCGCCGTCTGCCTGCAATGCCACAACACCGCGGGCAAGACCGCGGTGGCAGGCGTCGATGGCAAGGGGCTGCAAGCGAAGAACTACGACTCCATCGAACACACCCGCCACACCATGGGCCAGCCGGGCTCGCAGTGCGTGGATTGCCACATGCCCGGCAAGTTCTACATGGGCAATGACTTCAGGCATGACCACAGCTTCAGTATTCCCAATCCCGAACGCGCGAAAAAACTGGGCACGCCCGACGCCTGCCTGACGTGCCACCAGGGCAAGGCCGGCGACAAGGTCACCGAACAGTTCAAGCTCTGGAACAGCGCCGCCACCGCGCAAGCCCCACGCTACGACGAAAGCCTGTGGCTGATTCGCAACGGCCAGCCCGGGGCCGCAGAAGCCTTGTACGAGCAACTGCAACGGAGCAATTTGCCGGCGATTCAGCGTGCGACCTTGCTCGCCGAGCTACCGTTCTACCCCAGCGAGCAGGCGTTGAAACTGGCGACCAGGGACTTGAACAACCCGGCCCCGCAAGTGCGCGAAAGCGCCGTCCGAGCGATCAGTGCGCTGTTGCCGCCGCCGGAGCGCGTGTCGCTGTTGACGCCGTTGCTGGATGATCCGGTGAAAGCGGTGAGGATCGTTGCCGCCCGGGATCTGCTCAGCGTGGCGCGCAATGGCCTGCCGGGCGCCCAGGCCAGCTGGAGCGCGGCGATCGCCGAATACGAAGCGGTGCAGAAGAGCCTGCAGGAACGGGCCGAGGCCAACCTCAATCTGGCGATGCTCTATCAGGCCAGCGGTCGCAACGGCGAAGTCGAAGCGCTGCTGCGTACTGCCCTCAAACGCGATCCGGACTTCTACCCGGCCCTGGTGACGCTGGTGCAATGGCTGGAGGCCAACGGACGCCACCAGGAAGCGCAGACACTGCTGGCGCAGCGCCTGAAAGAACAACCGGAGGCCGCGCTGCTGCAACACACCCAAGGGCTGGTGCTGATCCGTGCCGGCAACACCGCCCAGGCCATGCCGGCCCTGCGCAAAGCGGCTGCGCTGGAGCCGCAGAACGCTCAGTACGGCTACGTGCTGGCGGTGGCGCTGCACGACAGCGGCAACGTCGCCCAAGCCTGTGAAGAGCTGGAGCGCGTGCTGAAAGTACAGCCGACCAACCGCAACGCGCGGTTGTCGTTGATTCAGTACTACCTGGATAACGGGCAGGAGCCCAAAGCCCAGGTGCTGTTGCAAGGCTGGAAAAAGATGAACATGGGCGATCCGGCGTTGAAGTGATCGCCCGCTGGGGCAGCGTTTTTTGGAGGGGGAATGTAAATTGCACTCGCCGCCGGCGCTGTCATTCAGAGGCTCAGCCCGCAGGCTGCTGGCCTCAAGACTGGCGCCGCCCCCGAAAACCAGCCGTCGTACGCGTTTGGATCAGCCCGAAATACCGCAGCGTCCGGTATGGCAAACGCCGGGGCGGCGGGGCCATCGGCAGTGCTGCGATGGCCCTGACTCAGCACGGAGCGTGCGAACGTCAGAAACTGTATTTGACACCTGTCGTAATGTTTCTTGGAGCACCGTACATACCGTGGTCGCCGGCATAGCTGAGGTATTCGCGGTCGAACACGTTATTCAGATTGACTGACGCACTCAGATGCTGGTTGAAGTCGTAGCGGGCCAAGAGGTTGGTGACGGCATAGCTGCCCTGGGTGAACGTGTGCAGGTCGGCACCGGTTTTGCTCTGCCAGTTCACACCGCCCCCAAGGGTGACCTTGTCCAGAATCCCCGGCAGGCGATAGCTGGTGAAGGTCTTGAGGCTGTGGCGAGGCAGGGTGGTAACGATACGCTGGTCGTCCGAATCGGTGCTGACGGCGTAGGCATAACCGGCGGATGCCTGCCAGCCTTCGGCCAGTTCGCCATCCAGAGTGAATTCAGCACCCTTGGTGGTGGTGCCTTGTTCGGATTTATAGGTGTTGCCGCCTGGGGTATCGATCCAGATCGCCAGGTTGTCCTGCTCGATCTTGAACAGTGCAAGGCTGGAGTTCAGCTTGCCGTCGAAATGGCTGCCCTTGACGCCGACTTCATAGCCGGTGCCCTCCATCGGGTCCAGGGGCTTGTTATTGATGTCACGTACCCAGGACGATTGCGGGTTGAAGATTTTCGTATAGCTGGCATACAGCGACCACGTGTCGTTGAGGTCATAGACCACGCCGGCATACGGAATGTAGACGCCGGTTTCCGATTCCTTGGTCTTGGTTTGCGCTGCGCCGTACGGCTTGTCTTCAATCTCTCGATGCCAGTCGATCACGCGGCTGCCCAGCAAGATACTCAAATCGTCAGTGGCGTGCAGGCGCGTGGCGAGATAAGCGGCGTATTGGGTTTCGTCGGTGGCGGATTTGCCCGTGACATTGAATTGCGGTTTCACCGAGTCGCCGTTCCAGTTCAGCAGGTTGTCGATCGCGCCGGCCGGGGAACCGGAGTAGTCGTATTTCCAGCCGCCGTAGCTTGGTACGTTCTCGTAATAGTTGGACAAGGTCACGCCAGCGATCAACTCGTGCTCGCGGCCCAGCAGACCGAACGGGCCCGTCAGGTAGGCGTCGATGTTGTTCTGGCGCGGGATACCGGAGAAGCGCACTGGCAACTGAGTGGTTCCGCTTCCGTCCGGTTTGAGGCTGCCGTTGACGTAGTTGAAGACCTCATCGAACTTGTTTTCGGTGTGGGTGAGTTCGACTTTGCCGCTCCATCCATTGGCAAACTGCTGTTCGATCGAAGTGAAAAAGCTGGTCTGTTCATGGTCGTTGTAAGACCAGGTCTGCGCCGAATTGAGCGAGCGCTTGAGGTGGGTGCGCGAGCCATCGGTGAAACGGGTCGGCAGACCGGAGCGCATGGGGGAGTCGACGTCAGTGCGCTGGTAACTGAAGCCCATGGTCAGCAGGGTGTCTTCAGTCAGGTCAAATTCGGTGATGCCGTAGATCAGTTGCGAATCCTGCTTGTAGCGGTCGATCCAGGATTGCTCGGTTTTGAAGTCGGCGACCAGGCGACCGCGCACATTGCCGGTTTCGGTCAGCGGGCCGGATACATCGAAACCGGTCCCATAGCGATCCCAGTTGCCGGCTTCAGCGGTGATGCTGGCCTGAGCCACGGCGGTCGGACGCTTGCGGATCAGGTTGATCGTTGCCGAAGGACTGCCTAGGCCGCTGATCAGGCCGGTAGCTCCGCGCACCACTTCTACGCGGTCATACATGGCCATGCTCTGGGTGTAATTGTCCATGCGCTTGACGGTGGGCACACCGTCGATTTCGAAGTTCTGAATCTCGAAGCCGCGAGAGAAGTAGCCGTCGGATTCTGCACCGAGGCCGTCACGCAACACAATGATGCCCGGCGTGGCATCGAGGGTGTCGCTGAGGTTGGTCAGGCGCTGGTCATCCAGACGCTGGCGGGTCATGACAGTCAGCGACTGTGGGGTTTCTTGGGGGGTCAAATTCAGACGGGTCGAACTGCTGGATGAGTAGGTGGTGTAGAGCCCGGTGCCCTCTGTAGTCGATCCGGGGGCCTTGCCCGAAATTGAAATGCTCTGAAGCTCCAGCCCGGTAGAGGTCGGTGCCCGCTCGAGGATGTAGCGTCCATCCGGCTGGCGAACCGCAATGAGTTGGCTGCCCGCAAGCAGCGCCTGTAGAGCACCGTCGACCGTGTAATCACCATTCAAGCCAGGGCTGTTTTGTCCTGCAATCAAGTCATTGGGAAACGACAACAACAAATGGGCTTGCTGGCCCATTTGATTGAGCGCAGTGCCCAGTGGCGCCGGCGAAATTGCGTAATGTTGCACGCTGCTGTCGGCGGCGGCCCACACTGGCGATGCAGTGACGGCCAGAACCGCCCCGGCGCAACCAAGGGTGATGGCTAATGAGGGTGCGTAGTACGACGAAATACTGCGGAGATGCATGTGAAGTTTCCCGACGATTTTTGATGTATGGCTTATGAGTCTCGCCAGAAATCAAAACGGCTCATCGAAAACGAAAAACTTCATACGTTAACCTGCAAAGGGCGCAAGTTGACCCACAGGCGAGTGAAACGCTGCACATCCAGTTTCAACGTCTGTGCGACGGCATCGATGATTCGATCGCTGTCTGCCAGTGGGTAGGTGCCCCATACGCGCAGATTGGCCAAGGTGGCGTCGCACCCAAGATGTCCATGACGATACCGGCCAAGTTCATCGAGGAAAGCCTGAAGCGGTTGGCCGTTGGCGACGATCATACCTTCGGCCCAGGCCGGAGCGTATGCGTGCAGTGCCCCCTGATCGAGCATCCCGAATGGCCCAAAACGAGCCAGCTGCCCGGCTTGCAGAGAAGCCCAGGTGCTGGCTTGTGTTGGGTTTACTTGAAGCGAGCCACGATAGACCGCCAACTGGGTTGAGCCATTGTCAAACTGGCGTACCGTGAAACGCGCCGAGGACGCCTGTGCCCGAACCTGAGCGGTATCGATAAACAGAGCCTGGTTCGACGCAGTGTCGATCAGGGCCTCGCCGCTGAGCAATCGAAGATGCCAGCGATGATCTGTCTTTTGCGCATTCATTGCGCTGCGGGTATTGAGTTCAAACGACAAATCGGCGGTCAGCGCGACACGTCGCTGCTCACCAACGCCGGTGGCGTAATCGGCGTTTATGCGCGAAACCATGTCGCTGTCTCGCGCCAACCATGCACCAGCGCTTGCGGACAGCAGCAACGCCAGCCCCTTGATTGCCCGTCTTCTGCTCAACCCTTCCTGGGAGGGGAGCAACAGGGCCCGCCGGGCAAGGTTTGGATCGCCTCGGGTGCGCAATGAATCGAGCTGCTCCCCCAGAACCAAAGCTTTTTCCCAGGCAATCTCATGCAAGGGGTGTTCATTACGCCATGCCATGAAAGCGGCCGGTGCAGGTGCATCGATATCGGCCTCCCGCATATCGAGCCACCACTCCATCGCCTCCTCGCACATTTTCGGTGATAGGGACGGTTCTTGGGCCAGGGTGTTTCTGGTGATAGTCATTACAGTGCTTGCGTCACCAACATGCAGTGCGCTCCCGCCTTGATGATGTGGCGCTTGACGGTGGCGATCGAAATGCCCAACTGCGCCGCAATCTCCGCGTGGCTGAGCCCATCCAGTTGCGACCAGAGAAAGGCTTTTTTTACGGCGACATCAAGCTCGCAAAGCGCTTCGTCGAGTCGAACCAATGTCTCGAAAATAATCAACTGGGTCGCCAAATCCGGCATCACGCTTTCGTCTTCTACCTGGAGCGCATCCAGGTAGGCTTTTTCCAGGCGTGCGCGGCGGTAGTGGTTGGACAGGACGCTGCGTGCCACCTTGGCCAGAAAAGGCCGAGGCTGGCGGACTTCGAGCACCTCGTTGCTGGTCAGCAGACGCATGAAGGTGTCCTGCATCAAATCGGCCGCGCGGTGTGAGCAGCTCAGTTGCCGATATAACCAGTTACGCAACCAGCGGTGTTGCTGTTCGTAGAGAGCAGTGAGCTGAGCGGAGTCGACGGATGCCATGAGTTGCCACGGATTTGATGCAAATGAGACTTAGTATCATATGTGACTAATTGAGTGCCGACAAGAACGCAGAAGAACACGTGCAAGCGATCTTTTCGACTCGGGACAGACCGGCCAACGGCTGCAACAAGGCACATAACGCAAGCGTGGCCTAGACTCGCCATTATCGCGCTCCGTTCGCTGGCAGCCGTGTCATCCCTGATGCCTCTCAAGGAAAGCCGCATGAAATCGATGCCCATGCGCCCTACTGCTCCCCTCCGCCTGCATGGGCTGCTGGCGCTCTGCGCACTTTGGGTGGCAAGCGGCAACAGCTGGGCAGGCGGCATCATGATTTACGAGGCCGGCCAGGAAGGCAACGGCCTGGCCAATGCCGGCGCCGCCGCGCTGACCGACGATCCCAGCGTGCTGATGAGCAACCCCGCGGGCATCACCCAATTGGCCGGCACGCAGATCAGCGCCAACGCCCAGGTGATCCTCGGCAGCCTCACCTTCTCCCGCGATGCAAGCAATCAGTTCGATGGCAACGAAGGGGGGAACGCGCTGCAATGGTTGCCCGGCGCCAGCTTCTTCATCAGCCACCAGATCAACGAACGCTCGGCCGTGGGCTTTGGCATGTATGGCAACTTTGGCCTTGCCCTGGACTATGACGACGACTGGGCCGGCCGTTATTTCACCCAGGAAGCCGCCGTCATCGGCGTGTCTTTTCAACCGACTATTGCCCACCAGTTCACCGACCAGCTCTCGGTCGGTATCGGCCCGCGCCTCGTATACGGCTACTACCGCACCGAGATGGCCATCGACAACAACCTCCTCGGCGTGCTCGACCGCCCGGACGGTCAACTGGAATACAAGGACACCGATGTCGGCACGGGGGTCAACCTCGGCGTGCTCTATAAGCTCAATGAGCGCACGCAGATCGGCCTCGCCTACACCAGCAAGGTGAAACTGCAGTTCAAGGACAGCCCCCAGGTACGCAACGTCAGCAACCCCATTATCAACGCCGCCCTGCGCCGTCTCGATGTCGACGCCCTGGAGCTGGACATGAACGTGCCGCAGACCGTGCTGCTGAGCGTGGCGCATCGGCTTGACCCGCAATGGAAGCTGCTCGGCAGCCTCGGCTGGCAGGACTGGAGCGACTTCGGGGAGATTGGCGTGGCCGTCGATGCCAACGCCGGCGGCGTCGACCGCACGGTCAACCGCCAGTACAAGGACACCTGGCACGCCTCCGTCGGCGCGCAGTACCAGGCCAACTCAAAACTGCGCTGGAACATGGGGCTGGGCTACGACAGCTCGGCCGTGGACGAGAAAGACCGCACCGTCGACAACCCGATGGGCGATACCTGGCGGCTGGCGACCGGCGTCAACTATCAAGTGGAAGCAGGATTGGACCTGCACCTGGCCTACACCCTGGTGTGGCTGGGCGACATGGACAGCGAACAGACCAAGGCACGCTCGGGCACCACGCTCTCCGGGACCTTCCGTAACAGCGCGTTGCACATCATCGGGGGCGGCGCCACGTGGCGTTTCTAGCGTGGGCCGGGGCCAACGCTGACTGACCACCCGGCCTTCTTCAGCAGGTGGCCTGCCGTGGAAAAGATCGCCGGAACGTTCATGAATTCCCTGCAACCGTCGCGCAGGAATAACGAAACAACTGCGCGGTCAGGCCCGCCCTCCTCTCATCCAAGCGTTTCGCCTCTATCAAATCCCCGGCGACGAACTCCCCGCGGTCATGCCAGAGTAAAAAAGAACAGCCCCTACCGCAGGTGAGTCACTTGAACAAACTGTCTGAAATGCACTTCTTCGTCGCCGTGGTCGATACCGGCAGCATTTCTGAAGCCGCGAGGCTTCTGGGGACGACCAAATCCATGGTCAGCCAACGGATCCAGCAACTGGAAAAACGCCTGGGCAGCCTCCTCTTCGAACGCGGGCGCCAGCTACGTCTTACCGAGCCGGGGCAGGTGTTCTATCACTATTGCGTGCGCATCCTGGCGGATGTCGAGGACGCCGAGGACGCGGTCCAGGCGTTCACTTCCAGCCTGCGCGGCAGCCTGCGACTGTCCGCGCCCATGGCGTTCAGCATTCGCTACCTGACGCCGATCCTGGCCGCTTTCGCCGTGCGCTATCCCGATTTACGCCTGGATATCGAGTTCGATGACCGCTATGTGAACCTGCAGGAAGAGAACTTCGACGCCGCTATCCGCCTCGGCGCACTGCCGGACTCTTCCCTGATCGCCAAGACCATTGCCGTCAACCGCCATGTCATCTGCGCCAGCCCCGCCTATCTCGCGACCCACGGTACACCGCAAACCGTGCAGAACCTGGCCGGTCATCACGCCCTGTTGTACGTGCACCGCGAACCCAACGGCATGTGGCGCTTGCCGGTTGGCGAGGGGCTTGAGTCGTTTCGTGTGGAACGCCGCCTGCGCACCAACAACGCCTATCAGTTGCTGGAAGGCGCCAAGGCCGGAATGGGATTGGCGATCCTGCCGACCTTCCTCGCCGCGGATGCCATCCTCGCGGGCGAGCTGAAGGTCGTGCTGGAGCCCCACGCCCCTCCTGGCGGCAACATCTCGGCGGTGTACCGCCAGTCCCATAGGGCCTCGCCCAAACTGCAAGCCCTGATCGGTTTCTTGAGCGAACAGATCGGCAGCCCGCCGGTATGGGAGCAGAAACTGGCCGCTCATGCTCAATCGATTGAGCGTTCACAAAAAGTGAAACCGTGATTCGGTTTTTGCAGGCTTATTGATGCCTTGAGCATGCTTTAGCCTCTTTCGCGCAGACGCTTCAACCCCGCGTCTGACAGGGAGAGGATGCATGGACAAGACGTTGAACACCCCCGAACGCGCTACCTCGCTCATGGCCCGTGTGGCGATGCCCGCTGGCATGGCGGCGGGCAGTGGCCCGCATCGAACACAGACAGATTGTCTTTCTCCCGGCCTGTGCCAATAACGCCAATGCGCCTGCGCACCTGGCGCGAGTCCCCTGCTGAGAGATTACCCATGACGAACACCAAGAAACTGCTGTCCCCCCTGGACATCGGCCCCCTGATCCTGGCCAACCGGGTACTGATGGCGCCCATGACCCGCTCGCGTTCGGCACAGCCCGGCGACATCCCCACCGCCCTCAACGCCGAGTACTACGGCCAGCGCGCCAGTGCCGGGCTGGTGATCAGCGAAGGGATTCCGATCTCTCCCGGGGCCAAGGGTTACGCCTACACCCCAGGGATCTACACCGATGCCCAGCAGGCAGGCTGGAAACGGGTCACCGATCGGGTGCACGCCAATGGCGGGTTGATTGCCGCGCAGTTGTGGCACGTCGGGCGCATCGCCCATCACTCGGTACTGCCGCCGGGCCAGGCGCCCCTGGCCCCTTCCGCCATTCGCGCGCGATCCAAGACCTTTGCCTTCGACGAGAACGGCGTGCCGGCCATGGTCGATTGCGACCCACCGCAAGCGCTGAGTGAAAAAGGCATTGCCGCGGTGATCGAGGAGTTTGTGCAGGCGGCCAAGCGTGCCATGGCCGCCGGCTTCGATCTGGTGGAGTTGCACGGTGCCAACGGTTATTTGCTGGAGCAATTCCTGTCGGTCAGCACGAATCAGCGTACCGACGGTTATGGCGGCACCCTGGAAAACCGCGCACGGTTCGTGCTCGAGGTCGTCGATGCGGTGTCCGCCGCCATTGGCGCCGAGCGCGTGGGAATCCGCCTGTCGCCCTGGTGCCCACCGAGCGTCAACGACATGGACTTCCAGGTCGAAGCCCGAGACATCACCCTCTACCTGGCCGCGGCGCTCAGTGTGCGACACATTGCCTACCTGCACCTCGCCGAATGGCCTGGCGCGCCCTACCCGCCCGGCTTTCGCAACCAGCTGCGTTCGGCGTTCACCGGCGCGATAATCGTCTGCGGCGGCTATCAACAGGACTCCGCGCAAGCCCTGCTGGAGCAAGAGCTTATCGATGCCGTGGCGTTTGGAAAACCCTTTATCGCCAACCCCGACCTGCCACGACGCTTTGCCCTCGGCGCCTCCCTGGCGGAGCCTGATGGCAGCACGTTTTATGGTGGGGATGCCCGCGGCTATACCGACTATCCCTCTCTGCCTTCCCGGAGCTGAGCCCCATGGGTCAGCCAGGACGCCTGGTTGCCGCGTTGCTGCTGGGGGCATTGAACATGCCCCTGGCCACCGCCCAGGCCGAGGACAATCCAACCACCGCCAGGAGTTCCGCCATGGGCCAGGAAGCGCTCTACAACGCCTTGCTCGATGCGCTCTACGCCACCTTTGGCCAGCATGCAGGGTTTCGTGTGGCTCATGCCAAGGGGATATTGGTGCAGGGAACCTTCGTCGCCACCCGCAGCGCGCCCCAGGTGAGCCGAGCGCTGCACTTTCAGGGGGGCGTCATACCGGTACGCGTGCGCTTTTCCAATTTCAGCGGTTTACCGGGCACCCGGGACGGCGATCCCACGGCCAGCCCGCACGGGCTGGCGATCCGCTTTTCCCTGCCCGACGGGCAGTCCACCGATATCGTTGCCCATTCATTCAACGGCTTCCCGGTCGCGACCGCGCAGGACTTCCTGGGTTTTCTGCAAGGCATCGCGGCCAGCGTGGCCACGCCGCCCGACCCGGCGCCCCTGGCCGGTTTCCTGGCCGGGCATCCGCGGGCCAGGCAGTTTCTCGATGCCCCCAAACCGGCCCCCCGCAGCTACATCAGCACCGAGTACTTCGGCGTCAATGCGCTGGAGTTCAGCAACCTCGACGGCGAGCGTCGAATGGGGCGCTACCGTATAGAGCCCTTGATCGACGAACCCGCGCTGAGCGACGAACAGGCCGCGGCCATGCCTGACGACTATCTGCAGGACGAACTGGCGACACGCCTGGGCAAAGGGCCGGCGAAGATCCGCCTGGTACTGCAACTGGCGGCACCGGGCGATGGGGTCGAAGACGGTTCCATCCCCTGGTCGCGTACCAACCAAGAGGTTGAACTGGGCATCCTCACCCTCGACCGGCTGATTCCCCCCGCAGCACAGCAGGCCGAGCAACAACGCCTGGACTTCAATCCCGGTCGCCTGCCGGATGGCATCGCGCCCAGCGCCGATCCGATGATCGAAGCCCGCCAGGGCATCTACGAACGGGCCATGGACAGGCGGCGTCAGCCATGAGCGACGTGCAAAGCCGCACTTGAGCACGCGACAGATCGGGTTAAGGCGTTTCCCGACTTTGCCATCCGTTGACCGTTGAGAGACTTTTTCGGCCGCGTACCTGCAGCAACCCGTTGTTGCAGGCTACTTGCCTGAATATAGCGTAAGAGCGCTTTGCGAGTAGTAACTCGGAGCGCTCTATTCCTCGGGGCTTCCGAGAAGATGATGTTTAGTTGCCTGAAAAACCATCAAAAAAGAGGAAAAGTATTCATTTCAAGAACGGCCTTATTCTGCCGGATCAATCATTGCAACCCTGTGAAACTTATCATTTTTAAAAAAGTCACACCCTCTAGCCGCTGAACTTTTTACTCGCCCTACATATGGGTGCAGCTACTTTTTTGGCGTCAGGATTATGGCTGGCGTAAAAAATAAAAAGGCAAAAACAGTAAAAAGCGGAAAAACCGAGAGTTCTATGAATATATTCATCAACATGAACACCTTTGTCACCGTGGTTGACGCCCTGAGTTTTTCCGAAGCCGCACGTCGCCTGGGCGCAACCAAGTCCCAAGTAAGCCAGCGCATTAAACAGTTGGAAAAACACCTGGGTTGTACCTTGGTCAGTAGAACCCGGCCACTCTCGGTGACCGATGCGGGGCAGATATATTACAGCCAGGCCGTCTACCTTCTACAAGAACTGAAGAACTCCGAACAATCGGTCAGGCAGGCGAATGCTTTTCTCCAGGGGCGCCTGTGTATTTCCGCGCCACTGGCATTCACCCCGCGTTATCTCGCGCCGATCTTTTCGAAGTTCGCCAAGAAACATCCCGAGCTGGATATTGACGTACAAAGCACCGATAGCTTTGTCAGCCTTCAAGACCAGCACTTCGATATGGCCATACGTCTTGGCCGGCTGGAAGACTCGTCTTTGGTCGCGAAGATCATCACCGATAATCACCACCTTATTTGTGCCAGCCCCGAGTATCTGGAGAAGAATGGCACGCCTCAACATCCAGAGGACCTCCAGCTACATGATGGGTTGATGTACTACAACCGCGAACCCAATGGTTTCTGGAAACTTACGCTTAATGGTCAGCAAGAGTCGTTTCGAATTCGTACACGGTTACGCACCGATTCTGGACATCAACTGTTGGAGAGTGCCAAAGCGGGCATCGGCTTGGCTATTTTGCCAACTTTCCTCGCCGAAGATGCTTTGCTGTGCGGAGAGTTGATACCGGTGCTGCTGCCCTATTCACCTTCAGGCGGTCATCTTTCGGTGGTTTACCGCAAAACCATAAAGACGCCCCACAAGATCCTTGCGCTGGCCAAGTTTCTTGCGGATGAAATTGGCCATCCCGCGCCGTGGGACCGAAGGTTGCTGGAGCGAGGACTGCTTTACTAAGGATTCATGCTCCCACCCAGTTGCAAGGCAACAACCAGGCCCACGAGCCAAGTTCATCTTCAGGTCGGGTAAACAGATGGAAGCGGCACACAGCGCCAACTGTCGTACGCGTACCACGAACAGACACTGGCAGTGATGAGGCGTTTGGGGGGATCGGGATCGCGCGCTGACGGCACGTAGATAGGAGCGGGACGCCAACGCAAGGCATCGCCGTACAGCTACAGCCTGCAATGGCGACGCCACTGCAGGCTGTATCAGGCTACTGTTTCTTCATTTTCTCTTCGATCCGCCGGTCTACGTCGGCACGGATCTGATCGATGCTGAAGCTCGCCGGTTTCTGGCTCGGCGGATATTCAACGAAGGTTTCGAGGAACTTCGAGGCCTTCAGGGTGGCGACTGCCAGCATGTAGATGTTTTTCGCCGACCAATCGTAGTACTGGTCGGAAACGACATCGGCCCTTTCATAAGGGTCCATGCGCAGGTTGAAGATCTTCGGTGCGCGCAGGCAAACGAAGGGTTCGCTCCAGACTTCGAAACCGCCTGGCTTGCGCTGTTCGCAGAAAACCACCTTCCAGTTGTCGAAACGCATAGAAACCAGCGCCCCGTCGTCGTTGAAGTAGAAGAACTCCTTGCGCTCGCTCTTCGGCTGCTGGCCCGTCAGGTAGGGCAGTTGGTTGTAACCGTCCAGATGCACCTTGAAGTTGGTGCCGCCCGAGGTCGGAGCCCAGCCTTTCAAGAGTTTTTCCTTCACGCTGGTGTCGCCTGCGGCGGCCAACAGGGTGGGGAACCAGTCAAGACCGGAGAACAGCTCCGTGGACACTTCGCCAGGCTTGATTTTGCCCGGCCAGCGGACCATGGCCGGAACGCGATAAGCCCCTTCCCAGTTGGAGTTCTTCTCGTTGCGAAATGGCGTGGTGGCCGCATCCGGCCACGACCACTGGTTCGGGCCGTTGTCGGTGGTGTAGACGACGATGGTGTTGTCGGCGATCTTCAGGTCATCCAGGGTTTTCAGCAGTTTGCCGACGTCACCGTCATGCTCGAGCATGCCGTCGGCATACTCGTTGCCGGGCATGCCGCTCTGGCCCTGCATGGACTCGCGAACATGGGTGAACGCGTGCATCCGCGTGGTGTTCATCCAGACGAAGAAGGGTTTGTCAGCCTTGGCCTGTTTCTCGATGAACGCCTGTGCGGCGGCGGTGGTTTCGTCGTCGATGGTTTCCATGCGCTTCTTGTTCAGCGCACCGGTGTCTTCAATCTTGCCGTCGGCGAAGCTGTGGATCACGCCGCGTGGAGAGGCAACCTTGACGAACTCGGCGTCGTCCTTGGGCCAGTACGGACGTTCGGGCTCCTCCTCGGCATTGAGGTGGTACAGGTTGCCAAAGAACTCGTCGAAACCGTGGTTGGTCGGCAGGTATTCATCCTTGTCGCCCAAGTGGTTCTTGCCGAACTGGCCGGTGGCATAACCCTGGGATTTCAGCGCTTGCGCAATGGTGATGTCGCGCTTTTGCAGGCCGACCGCCACGCCCGGCATACCCACTTTCGTCAACCCGGTGCGCAGTGGCGACTGCCCGGTAATGAACGAGGAACGTCCCGCAGTACAACTGTTCTCCGCATAGTAATCGGTGAAGATCATGCCCTCTTTGGCAATCCGGTCGATGTTCGGGGTCTTGTAGCCGACCACCCCCATCGAATACGCACTGATATTGGTCTGGCCGATATCGTCGCCGAATATCACCAGGATGTTGGGTTTTTCAGCGGCTGCGACAGTTGCGGAAACTGCCATGACCGAGGTCACCACCAAGGCCAGCTTGGGTAACCATTTATGTATGCGAGTCATCTGACTGCTCCTTTTGCTCACTCACTAAAAGCCGCCGTGTCGCACGACTAATATTTATCGGGGTCTTGCCTAACGCCTTTTATTAAAATCATTCGCCGGTCGTGGCTTCGAACGGGTAGATCCGACGCCATTCGGATGCCATATCAACGATAGTCCAGGCACCGGCCCGCGCCTTGTCGAGCGCCTTGTCCAGGCGGCCGATCTTCGAATCGCGGTCATAGGCCCATTCGCGCTTGGCATCGGTGTGATGCACCAGCCCCATGAAGCGCGGACCCGATCCGGCTGCTGTCCACTGCAGCATTTGCAAGTCGCCGTCGGAATTGCCGAAGGCCAGGATCGGCCGCCTGCCAATGACCGCCTCGATGCTTTCCGGCTTGCCCGGACCATCGTCGTTGTGGGTCAGCTCCGGCAGGCGCTGGATCGACAACTGCCCGTCCTTGTCCTGGAACCGTGTGGCGAAGGTGGTGCCGATCACCTGTTCCGGTGGGATGCCGTAGACCTCTTCGGCGAAGGTACGCATGAAGGCCACCTCGCCGCCGGAGACGATGTACGTCTTGAAACCGTTGTCACGCAGAAAGGACAGCAGTTCCAGCATTGGCTGGTACACCATCTCGGTAAAAGGCTTGTGGGTACGTGGATGCACCGCCGTCGCCAGCCAGCGACGGGCGTTTTGGTTGAATGTCTGTGTATCGATGCCGGTATGGGTGGCGGTCACGATTTCCATCAGCCCGCGTATGCCGCTCGCGGCAAAGACCCGGTGATCATCCTCCAGCACGGCTTTGAATGGCTGTTGAGTCTTCCATTCAGGGTGCTGGGGAGCGAGGCGCTTGACCTCGGCGAAGGCGAAGAGAATCTGGAAGTAGAGCGGCTGTTCGCTCCACAAGGTGCCGTCGTTATCGAATACGGCGATACGCTCCGACGGCGGCACATACCCTTTCCCACCTTCTTCGGTCACCGCCTCGACGAACCCGATGATCGCGGTACGTGAGGGGCCGTCGCGCCAGGAGGGCAAAACCTCTTCAGCCTGGCCCAGAAGCGGCAGAATCAGCAACAGTGCGAAAAGCCAGCGCAATTTAAGCAAAGCCGGATTCAAGTGCATGCAACTTCCTTGATAAATACAAAAGGCGGGAACCGCGTTATTCAAGTCGATTCACCCAGGTACGGCCTGGGCGGGCGCTGCTTTTCTCTGGTTCGATGGCGCACAGTTGTTATGTTGCGCCTCTGCAAGTTCCAATAAACACTAGCAAAGTTCTGTGCAATGCGGCGAACAGGGTCTTTGAACCCATATTCATTACACGACACTCTGTTGTTCCATGCGTTTATAAGTACAGCCCACACCCGTGGGGAAAAGCGCCACGAAGATTCTTTCTTCAACCGGATCAGCCGCCTCCAGGCAGACACCCGAGCGTGCCGAGTGTCATCTTTTTCCAGTCTTGAACACCTCAGGATAGCCATTAATATGCCGCTACCGTTTTCCGCAAGAGTGCCAATAAGGCTGGGAGCGCCGTCACCTCTTTCGACTGACTCCGCGGGGAGGCGCAGCCTGCCGACAGCACTTGCGGCGCCAACCCTCTCAATACGAAAAAAACACAACGCGCTCTTGCTTATTCACTCTGGTTCGATAAAGACACTTGCCTTAGATACTTATTACCTCCTTGTCGTGTAAAGAGCATATTGACTGTTTCCCGTGCCGTGCCTAGAGCGCCATCTAAGCCGGTTTACGTTACCGTGCCTTCCACTATTGATAGTCAAAACAGTTATCGGCGCATCGAAAACTGTATTGCAACATAAGACCCGTATTTTTATCGGCCCCAGAACTTCCAAGCCATGGGATCCGACAAGGAAGCGTTATGAAGACGAATAAACGCCCACGCTCTCGACGACTCTACCTTTCGATAGTTTTCTATGGCCTTGGTCTTTTCGCGAGTGAAGCCCGGGCCGGTGGCATTTTGATTTACGAGGCGGGCCAGGAAGGCAATGGTTTGTCCAATGCCGGCGCAGCAGCCCTGGCAAACGACCCGAGTGTGCTGATGAGCAACCCGGCGGGCATTACCGAGTTATCCGGCACGCAGATCAGCGCAAACGCTCAGGTGATATTTGGCAATATCCGTTTCTCTCGGGATGGCAATAACCAGTTCGACGGTAACGAAGGCGGCAACGCGCTGCAGTATCTGCCGGGCGCCAGCCTGTTCATCAGCCACCAACTCGATGAAAAAACCGCTATCGGTTTCGGCATGTACGGTAACTTCGGCCTGGCGCTGGACTACGACGATGACTGGGCCGGGCGCTACTTTGCCCAGGAAGCGGCGATCATCGGCGTGTCTTTCCAGCCCACGCTGGCCTACAAGTTCACTGATGACTTGTCTGTCGGGGTCGGCCCTCGCTTCATGTATGCCTACTACCGCACCGAGATGGCCATCAACAATAACGTGCTCAGCCTGCTCGACCGGCCAGATGGACAGTTGGAATACAAGGACACTGACCTGGGTACCGGCGTCAACCTTGGCCTGCTCTACCGGCTGAACGAACGTACTCGGCTAGGGCTCGCTTACACCAGCAAGATCAACCTTGAGTTCAAGGACAGCCCGCAACTGCGCGACGTCAGCAATCCCCTGCTCAATACGGCCTTGGGGCGTCTGGGTGTCGACGATCTCCAGCTGGACCTGCAAGTCCCCCAAACCCTGCTCTTTAGTGTCGCCCACGCCCTGGACAGCCAATGGACGCTGCTTGGCAGCCTCGGCTGGCAGGACTGGAGCGAGTTCGGCAGCATCGGGGTCGAGGTCGATACCAATGCAGCCGGCGTCAGCCGCACCGTCGACCGGCAGTACAAAGACACCTGGCATGCCTCTGTCGGCACCCAGTACCAGGCGACCCCCAAACTGCGTTGGAACATGGGGCTGGGCTATGACAGTTCGGCGGTGGACGACAAAGACCGGACGGTAGACAACCCGATGGGCGAGACCTGGCGCCTGTCTACCGGAATCAATTATCAACTTGAGGAGGGTCTTGACCTGCACATGGCCTACACGCTGGTGTGGCTAGGTGATATGGACGACGAGCAAACCAAGGCCCGTTCGGGCGACACACTATCGGGCACCTACCACGACGCCGCCCTGCACATCATTGGCGGCGGAGCGACATGGCGCTTTTGACGTGCATTGAGCGTTCGATGTTCCCCCAGCGATTTACTGTAAATCTGTCCATAAGGAGCACTACCATGAAGTCGAATTTTCTTCTGGCCACGTTGTGTACGGCAACGCTCGCGCTGACCGGTTGCGCCAGCAAATATGTCGATCCCGAGCAGTATTCCGGGTTTCTGAAAAACTACAGCACGCTCAAGGAAGACAAGTCGCCCTCCGGAGCGCCAGTCATGCGCTGGATCAAGCCGGGCGTGGACGTCAGTCGCTACAGCCGGGTCTATATCGAACCTAGCCAGCTGTATCCGCGTCCGCAGCCTACCGAGAAGATCCCGGCCAGCACCTTGCAAGGCATCACCCAGTACTACGACCAAACGCTACAGCGCGAATTCACCAAGGTCTTGCCGTTGGCCAAAGGCCCTGGCGCAGGCGTTCTGATCGTGCGGCCGGCGATTACCGCGGTCAGTGCGAAGACCAAGGGGCTGCGTCCTTACGAAGTCATCCCGATCGCACTCGTGGCGGCCGGTGTCAGTACGGCCACCGGTATTCGTGACCAGGACACCAGCCTTGCCACCGAGGCCGCCTTCGTGGATGCCGATAGCAACGAAGTGGTCGCCGAAGTTGTACGCAAAGGGGCCGGGGCAGACTTGGAAAACTCCGCTCAGGTCATGCAGGCCAAGGACGTCAAGGCTGTGCTAGATGGCTGGGCCAAGGATATGGCCAAGTCCTACGAGATGCTGAGAACGAAGTAAGGGTTCGTGTTCTTTATGGGTGAGCCACACTCATCCACCGATCAGCCTGTTCCTGCAACTGCCACAAAAACTGTGGCGCTATCCAATAACTGCAAGAACAGGCTGTTCCTTCTTAATTGGATCCATTACTTGCTCTTTAAGTTGTGCTCCTGTGCGGATACGATTCACTCGTCACCTTGGTCCGTACATGATGCGAATGAAGTAATCGCCGGTAGTTTTTCTTGTCGAGCATCCGTTTGACGCTTAATGGCTGATATGGCCTCTCACATACGCCTTGAGAACGAATTATGATTGCTCTGGATAAACCAGATTATTCAGCGATATGACAGCATATTCGTTGAAAACATCATGAAACCTTAAATGCAACATACTGAGCCTATGACGCCGAGCGTTATAACCACTATTACTGTGCCAGCATCCCCACAGGATGATGGCCGGCACACTTACCCTGTTCATTACACGACACGTTGAGCAAAAGCGTATTTTTTGCGCAATGTTCATGTTTAGTATCTATAAATTAATACTATCGCTGCCCGAGCAGCATGAGCGCGGGAATATGGCGTCCGCACGGTCCAAGAAGGCAAAAGAGATGACTATCAGAAAACCCACGACGCCCCTCAATGCCAGGGAGCTTTTGGATGTATTGATACGGGCAGGGCTGATCGCCGCCTTGACCCTCTTCTGTTATCAGATTTTTCAGCCCTTCCTTGGCGTCATGCTCTGGGCCGTGATCCTCGCCGTCACGCTGAACCCAGTGAATCGTCGCATGGCCAATGCCATCGGCATTTCACCGGGTAAATCCGCCCTTTTGCTGGTCTTGCTGATACTGATCTGCCTGATGGTGCCGTTGAGTTTTCTCGGTGAGTCGCTGGCCACCTCGGTGCAAGTCGCCTTGCAATCGGCCAACGAGTGGAACCTGACCCTGCCGCCGCCGACGGATACCGTGCAGGGATGGCCCATCATCGGCAAACCGCTCTTTCAAATCTGGAGTCACGCCTCCTCGGACCTGACGTGGGCGATGCAGCAAGTGGTGCCTCATCTCAAAGGTTTCAGCACCATGCTCTTGCTCAAATTGGCGGGCGTCGGGACCGGCATCCTGGTCTTCGTCCTGGCGCTGATCATCGCCGGCCTGTTTATCGCCCACGGCGACAGCAGCGCCCGAAAAGGCGTTGCCATCGCCAAGCGAGTGTTCAATCCGGAACGTGGAGAGGAGATGGCCACGCTGTGCGCCGCCACGATCCGCGCGGTCGCCCAGGGCGTGGTGGGTATTGCGTTCATCCAGATGCTGCTGGTCGGGGTCGGCCTGGTGATCATGGGCGTTCCCGGTGCCGGGTTGCTCGCTCTGCTGGTCCTGCTGCTGGGTATCATGCAACTGCCCGTGCTGCTGATTACCGCGCCGATAGTGATTTACGTGATCAGCCAGCAAGGCGTCAGCACCCCTACCGTGCTGTTCTCCATCTGGACAATCGCCGCAGGGCTTTCGGACAACGTGCTCAAACCCTTGATGCTGGGACGTGGGGTTGCGGTGCCGATGCCGGTGATCCTGATCGGGGCCTTGGGCGGCATGATCAGCTTTGGCTTTATCGGTTTGTTCATCGGCCCCGTCGTCTTGGCCATCGGCTACGAACTCTTCGAGACGTGGGTTGCCCAGGCGCCGGAAGCACAAGACGCGGCAGGACTGGAGGTAGACCGTGTCGACGATTGATTCCCAGGGCAACTCCATGGACAGCATTCGCGGCACAGCCTTCTTGCAGTACGGTGAATTGCTCGCTGTCCGCGGCGCGTCGATGCGCGAATACCTGACGCCCCATCGCATCGACCTGGGCGTCGTCGGCAACTATGAACGAACCTGTTCCTACAAGAGCCTGGTCCAGATCTTCGAAGGCAGCGCCCATGCCTTGCATATGCCGGAGTTCGGCATGGAGCTGGCTTCGCGCCAGAGAACCATGTTGCTGGGCCCCCTGCACTATCTGGCGCAATCGGCTCCCACGGTGGGCGATGCCCTGGTCGCGGTCATTCGTTATATGTATGTCTATAGCCAGTCGATTCACTTCAGCCTGGAGCGCCGGCACGGCCAGGTGCTGCTGTGTTTCAAGAACGCGCTTGCCTGCAATATGGCCACACCGCAGATCGTCGAGAAGTCGGTATTGCAAGCCAGCCTGCTGATCGGCGAACTCCTGAGCGGCCCCTTCCAACCCAAGGCCGTACTGTTTCGACACCCTCCCCAAGCCAGCAAAGTCATCTATCAAAACTATTTCAACTGCCCAGTGCTGTTCTTGCAGGAACATAATGTCCTGGTACTCAATGCCGAGGACCTGCAACGGCCCTGCATGCAGTTCGATCCCGTGCTGCATGACATCATGCGTTTCTACCTCGAGGCCAATTGCTCGGCTGATCGCAGTCTGCATGACCAGGTGGCGCAGAAGATCCAGATGCTCCTGCCCCGGCAACGCTGCAGCCTGGATCAGGTCGCCGCCACCCTGGGCCTGCATCCCAGGACACTGCAAAGGCACTTGGCTGAAGACGGCATCGAATTCGAACAACTGGTGGATCGGACGCGGCGCCAACAAGCCAGGCAATTGCTGACACAGACGGCACTCAGCGTGGCACAGATAGGCCAGGAACTCGGCTACCGGCGCACCACCTCGTTTTGCCGGGCGCACTTGCGCTGGTTCGGGTGCACGCCGCTGGAACATCGTCTCCAGCCCATAACTAATCGATAGCTTTCCAGCAAGCCAACGGGATTGGGCAAGGCAGCGCAGCGGGCGTTTACCGTGGCTGCGCCGATTGCCCTGCCGCTGCCCCTCAGAACTTTTGCGCAACCCGGCGCAACGGATGATCCGACTCGCGATAACCGCCTGGCTTCTGGCGTTTGGGCAAGACCACTTTCTCCCGCGGCACTTCCTTGTAGGGAATGCGGCTGAGCAGGTCGGAAATGATGTTCAGGCGGGCCCGGCGCTTGTCGTTGGAGTCGGCCACGAGCCAAGGGCCGTGTTCGGTGTCGGTGGCCTTGAACATGTCGTCGCGGGCACGCGAGTAGTCGTACCAGCGGCTGTACGACTTGATGTCCATGCCGCTCAGCTTCCAGATTTTACGACCGTCCTTGATCCGTGCCTCGAGCCGGCGGGTCTGTTCTTCCGGGCTGACTTCCAGCCAGTACTTGAGCAGGATCACGCCCGAATCGACGATCGCCCGCTCCACCAGCGGGACCGCCTGGAGAAAGCTGACCGCCTGTTCTTCGCTGCAGAACCCCATCACCCGCTCGACGCCGGCGCGGTTGTACCAACTGCGGTCGAAGATCACCACTTCGCCCGCCGCGGGCAGGTGCGGCAGGTAGCGTTGCAGGTACATCTGGGTCTTCTCGCGGT
This sequence comes from Pseudomonas chlororaphis, assembly GCF_001921865.1. Taxonomy (GTDB): domain Bacteria; phylum Pseudomonadota; class Gammaproteobacteria; order Pseudomonadales; family Pseudomonadaceae; genus Aquipseudomonas; species Aquipseudomonas chlororaphis_D. The sequence goes on along the minus strand of NZ_MSCT01000010.1, from coordinate 487,795 downwards.
CGGTCGGCGCGGGCAACGCCACGACGCGGAATATCCGCGGGCTCAGGCGTTCGGTGAGGGCCTTGATGGTCCCGCCCTTGCCGGCGCCGTCGCGGCCCTCGAAGACGATACAGATCTTGATGCCTTCCTGGGCCACCCACTCCTGTAGCTTGACCAGCTCGACATGCAGCCGGCGCAGTTGGTCCTCGTAATCTTTCTTTGACAGTGGCGCGGGGGCGGCGGAAGCGCCCTTGGCCACGCCCTTCTTGTTTTTTGCCATGTGCGGAATCTCCTGCGGTCAGCGACCGCGTGAGTCTAGTTCATGATCCCGGCCCGGACCTTGCCCTGGATCAGGCTGGGCCAGGGCGAGGACAGGCCCCCTCGCCCTCCTCTGCCCGAGGATCAAAACACCGCGATGTGCGCGTCGGTGCGCGGTTCGGTGCCGCCGCACAACACCCCGCTTTCAGGGTCGCGCAGGATGATCTGGCCACGCCCGTAGCTGGTCAGGTCGCAGGCCACTTGCACCTGATGCCCACGGCGCGCCAAGGCCGCGACCATGTCCCGCGAGGCCGTCTGTTCGATGCCGACTTGCAGGCCCCCCAGCCACTGCCAGCGCGGCGCGTCCAGGGCCGCTTGCGGGTTGAGGCCGAAGTCCACCAGGTTCATGACCATCTGCACATGCCCCTGGGGCTGCATGTAGCCGCCCATCACGCCGAACGGCCCCAGCGCCACGCCGTCCTTGCTGAGAAAGCCCGGGATGATGGTGTGGAAGGTCTTCTTGCCGGGCGCCAGGCAGTTGGCATGCGTGGGGTCGAGGCTGAATTCCTCGCCGCGGTTCTGCAAGGCGATGCCGCTGTCGGGCAGCACCACGCCCGAGCCGAAGCCGTGGTAGTTGCTCTGGATGAACGACACCATGTTGCCCTCGGCATCGGCGGTGGCCAGGTAGACCGTGCCGCTGGCGTGTGGATCGCCCGGCTGCGGGGCCAGTGCTCGCGGGCCGATCTGCGAGCGGCGCCGGGCCGCATAGGCGTCGCTGAGCAGGTCTTCCACCGCGACGCGCATGTGCGCGGGGTCGGTGATGTAGTGCAGGCCGTCGGCGTAGGCGAGCTTCATCGCCTCGAGCTGGCGGTGCCAGGTCTGCTGGCTGTCGCGGTGATCGAAGTCGAAGCCTTCGAGGATCTTCAGGGTCATCAAGGCCACCAGGCCCTGGCCGCTGGGCGGGATCTCCCAGACGTCATGGCCGCGGTAATTGATCTTGATCGGCTCGACCCACTGGGCGCGGAAATCCTCCAGGTCGCTGGCGCGCAGATAGCCGCCCGTGGCCCGCGAATACGCGTCCAGGCGCTGCGCCAAGGCGCCGCGATAGAAGCTCTCGCAAGTGCTGGCCGCCAGTTCTTCCAGGGTTCGGGCCTGGGCCGGGTTGCGGAACAGCTCGCCGGCCCGGGGCGCGCGACCGTCGATCAGGAAGGTGTCGAACCAGCTGTCGAGTACCGCGTCGCGGCTCGGGGTGAAATCTTCCAGCGCCGATTGCCATTGCAGGGCGACCACTGGTGACACCGGGAACCCGTCGCGCGCCAGGGTGATGGCCGGTTGCAGCAACTCGGCGAACGGCAAGCGACCGAACCGCCTGGACAGCTCGGCCCAGGCCGACGGGCAGCCCGGCACGGTCACCGGAGTCCAGCCGTGCAAGGGCATTGTGTCATGGCCGGCGGCGTGCACCGCCTCGATGCTCAAGGCCCGTGGGGCCGCGCCGTTGGCGTTCAGGCCGTGCAGTTTGTCCTGGGTCCAGACCAGCGCGAAGGCATCGCCGCCGATGCCGCAGCCGGTGGGCTCGACCACGGTCAAGGCCGCCGCCGTGGCAATCGCGGCGTCGATGGCGTTGCCGCTGCGGCGCATGATCTCGATGCCGGCTTCGGCGGCCAATGGCTGGGACGCGGCGACCATGCCGCGCTTGGCGAACACGCTTTGGCGTTGCGAGGCGTAGGGGTATTCGTGGGCAGAAAATTCGAACATGGCAGGACTCACACAAGTGGCTGATCCGGGGCTTACAGCACCCGGCTGAGAAAGGCCCGGGTGCGGGCGTGGCGTGGCTGGCTGAAGATCTGTTCGGGCGGGCCCTGCTCGATCAGTTCGCCTTGGTCGAGCACCACCACGCGGTCGGCCACTTCGCGGGCAAAGCCCATTTCGTGGGTGACCACGACCATGGTCATGCCCTCCTCCGCCAGCTCCTTCATGACGTCCAGCACTTCACCGACAGTCTCCGGGTCGAGGGCGCTGGTGGGCTCGTCGAACAGCATCGCCTGGGGTTTCATCGCCAGCGCCCGGGCGATGGCCACCCGCTGTTGCTGGCCGCCGGAGAGCATCGACGGATAGTGATCGGCCTTGTCCGCCAGCCCCACGCGTTTGAGCAGCGCACGCGCCTGCTCCTCGGCGGCCGCGCGCGATACGCCGAGGACGTGAATCGGCGCTTCGACGATGTTTTCCAGGGCGGTCATGTGCGGGAACAGGTTGAAGCGCTGGAACACCATGCCGATGTCGCGGCGCTGGCGGGCGATGTTGCGTTCCGAATCGCGTACCAGGCTGCCGTCGGCCCGCGTGCGGTAGCCCATGGGCCGGCCGGCGACGCGGATCTGTCCGCCCTGGATGTCTTCCAGCAGATTGATGCAACGGATAAAGGTGGTCTTGCCGGAGCCGGACGCGCCGATCAGCACCACCACTTCGCCGCGCCGCACTTGCAGGGAAATGCCCTTGAGAATCTGCAGGTCGCCGAAGGACTTGTGGATGCCCAGGGCTTCGATGATCGGTTCTTCACTCATGTGCGCCATGCTCAACGCCCCCTCAGCAGTTTCATGGTGTTGCGCCCGAACAGGCGGCTGCTCGCCGGCGCCGGCCGCTCGGACTGGCCGAAACGGTTTTCCAGCCAGCGCTGGAAGAAACCCCAGAGCGTGGTCAGCGCCAGGAAGTAGAGGGCCACCACCAGGTACAGCTCGAAGACCCGGAAGGTCGCCGAGGTCACCATCTGCGTACTGAGCAGCAACTCCTGCACACCGATCACGCTGACCAGCGTGGTGTTCTTGAGCATCACGTTGAACTCGTTGCCCAGCGGCGGGACGATCACCCGGAACGCCTGGGGCAGCACGATGCGCCGCATCAGCTTGGCGAAGGTCATGCCCAGGGAACGCCCGGCCTCGTACTGGCCCTTGTCCACCGCGCCGATCCCGGCGCGGATGATCTCGGCCATGTACGCGCCTTCGTTGAGCCCCAGGGCGATGATCGCTGCCTGGATATTGCCCGGCACCACGAACCAGCCGAGGTCCAGGTCCTCGAAGCGGAAAATCCCCCCGGCGGCCAGGGCCGTGTACAGGAAGACGATCTGCACCAGCAGCGGCGTGCCGCGCATCAGCCACACATAAAAACGTACCGGGTACTGCAATAGCGGGTTGCACGACAGCTTCATCAGCGCCGCCAGCAACCCCAGCACACAGCCCAGGAGCATGGCCGACACGCTGATCAGGCAGGTCAGCCCGAGCCCCGTCAGGTAGACATCGCTGGGCAGCAACAGATACTGCCAGAACACGTCCCAATTGAAGTTCATGGCGTGCGCCCTCAGTCCAGTTTGTCGCCGGCGACATGCCATTTATCCAGCAGCGCGGCGTAGCTGCCGTCCGCGCGCATGTCTTGCAGGACCTGGGTCAGGGCCGCGCTCAGTTGCGGGTCTTGTTTGCGTACGCCGAAGCCGGTGAGGATCCGGTTGAACGCTGGGACCGCCGACTGGAACAGATCCGGGGCCAGTTGCTGATAGTGCCCGGCGGACTCGACGGTGGTGCCGAAGGCGTCCACCTGGTTGATGCGCAGCGCCTGGAAGGCGTCGGCGTCGACGTTGTACACCACCAGTTTCATCGGCGGTTTGCCGGCCGCCGCCAGCTTGTCGTTCTCGGCGCCGAGCAGGATACGGATGGTCGAGCCGTTGCTCACCGCCACCTTGAGCCCGGACAGGTCGGCCAGCGAGTTCACCGCTTTCGGGTTGCCCTTGGGCACCACGATCGACTGGCTGGAGTACATGAAGTTGACGATATCGATCACTTCGCGGCGCTCGGGCTTGTCGAACAGCTGGTCGACGATCAGGTCGCACTGTTGCGCCAGCAACGCCGGGATCAGCCCGGCGAACGGCGAGATGCGCCACTCGACTTGCTTGTCGCCCAGGCGCTGGGCGATCGCCTGGCCCATGTCCACTTGCAGCCCGACCGGTTTCTGCTGCGTGTCGAAAGACACCAGCGGCGGCGAATCCATGCCGGAGCAGTAGACGATCTTCTCGCTCTTGCTCAAGCGCTCCGGTAACTCCGGGACGGCCAGCGCCCATTGGGCACAACATAGACTCAAGGCTAAAACGGCAGCTGACGCGCAAGGCTTGTGCATGGCATTACTCCAGTCATGTCGGTTGGCAAGGCAAACGGGCGCTCACGACAACCGTGAGTCGCGCGGCGAAAAGCTGGTGTTTACTGATGGGCCTCCAGGAACTGGATCAGCCGCGGGATGGTGCCTTCGATGTGCTCGCACACCACCTGCTCGGCCAGGTCCGGATCGCCGGAGCGCAGCGCGGCAATGATCGACGCGTGCTCGTCGCGGGCGCTGCGAGGTTTGTCGGCGTGTTGCAGCCACAGGCGCATATGCGGCTCGATCACGCTGTACAGCGCCGAGATCTGCCGCATCAGCCGCGGGCGTTCGCTCAGGCTGCACAGGTATTCATGGAACGCGCGGTGACGGCCGACCCACTCGGCGCCGTCGTCGCGGTAGTCGTCCATCTCGTCGAGCAGGCGCTCCAGGCGGCTGAAATGCCGTTCGCCGATCTTGCTCACGGCCACGCGGATCGCCAGGCCTTCGAGGGCGCTGCGCATCTCGAAGACTTCGCGCATTTCCTCGATGTTCAAGCCACGGACGATGGCCCCGCGGTTGGGCCGCAACGTGACCAGGCCGTCGGCGTCCAGACGGCGGAAGGCTTCGCGCACCGGCATCCGGCTCATGCCGATTTCGCTGGCGATGTCCTCGGCGATCAACCGTTCTCCGGTGCGAAAGCGCCCTTTGCAGATCGCCTCCAGGAGAAAGTTGTAGGCCTCCTCCTCGGCGGTGGCAGGCTGGCGCTCGGTATAGACAGGGGCGAATTTCATCGGCATGACCTTTTGTATTTTTGTATCCAATTATCCATATAGCCAAAAAAAGCACATTGCGTGCCAAAGCCCCTGCCCGTTCTACAGGTGGTTGATTCGCTAGGTTTTTGCCTGATCAAGGCGGGTTGGCGAACACGGCTGTCGGCCGGAGCAGCGAGTGAAAACGCCCCAGGACGAGGCTTTCGGGCACGAAAAATGTGCCGCCAGTAACACCGGGCATGGCCGATGCGGCGTGTTTCCGGCGCGTTCTCGCTCGGCTAGAAAACGCTGAACGGGTAGTCGACGATCACCCGGTATTCGTCAGCGTTGGCATTGCCGCGGGTATTGCCCGGGGCGGTGTAGCCCTGCCCCGTACGGTGCGCGGCCCAGCGCAGGGTGACGTTCAGGCCTTTGGCCCGGCCGTCGGGCACCGCATAGCGCAGCGCCAGATCGCGCTCCCAGTGATGGGCCTGCTTGCCGGCCGCGTTGTAGATGTAACCGTAGCCCGGGTTGCCGGGGTCGACCCGGGTCAGGTCGGCTTCGCCCCGGGTATAGGCGGCGCTGAACTGCAGGTCGGGGGCCTCGATAAAGGCCAGGCTGGTCTGGTACTGGAGTTTCCAGGAGCGCTCTCCCGGCGCGTTGAAGTCGGCGTATTGCTGCGAGTTACTGAGGTAGAGAAAGGAGCGGTCGTCCTGGGCGATGTAGTCGAAGGGGGTGTCGCCATCGACCTTCTGCACCCCGAGGGTCAGGCTCTGCCCCGCCATCCCCAGGGTCAGCCCGCCGCTGTAGGTGTCGTTGTCGATGCGCCCCAGTTGGCCGCGGCCCTGGTCGCGAGTCTTGAAGTAGTGCAGGTACGGCGTCAGCGTGACGCTTGGGCTCAACGCGAAACCCTGGCTCACGCCAATGTAGTACTGGCGCCAGATATCGCTCAGTTGTCCGCCGTACAGCGTCAGCGTGGGCCCGTCTGCGGCGCTGTAGATACCGCCGGCCCAAACCATGCGCGGGGCCTCGCGGTCGGCCGCGACCCCGGCCTTGTCGCCGCTGCCATAGCTGGTGGTCAGGCGGCTCTGGCCACTCTGGTTGCGCAGCCGGGTCGAGTCGACCATGCCGACGTCCAGGGTCAGGTGTTCCAGGCCGTAGTGCTTCAGCGTCAGCCCGCGAAAGGTCTGCGGGAACAGGCGGCTGACCCCGCCCGCCACCAGCGGGTTTTCCAGGTACTGGTCGCCGGCCTGGAGCAGGCTGTCGAACCCGCGCAGCTTCAGGGCCGCGCCGGCAGAGGAGAAATCCGCCTGCGGGGCCCGTTGCGAATCCAGCGGCAATAGCCCCGCCCCGCCGCTACCGCCTCCGCCGTCAAGCTTGAGCCCGTAGAACCCATGCACATCCAGCCCCACGCCAATCGGTGTGTCGGTGTAGCCCGAGCGAAACGACAGGTACAAGCCCTGCACCCACTCGCGCGGGTCCTGCCGTGCCGGGGTGTCATGGTTATCCCGAGCCAGGTAATAGTTGCGCAGCAGGCCATTGAGCGACGCCCCCTCGACAAAACCGGGTGGCACCGCGAGTTCGGCCCTTTGCCGTTCATTGAGGCCGGTGCTGAGGTTGTCGCGCTGGCCCAGCGAGTTGTCGGCCCGGGCAACCACCGCCACCAGCGACAGGCCAAGACCCAATGCCCACCGTTGCACGCGTATAGAAGGCACAGTCATGAGTCGGCTCCCTTTGGCTCAGGGGCACTACGTTAGTGGCCAGTATTGGGGGGCGGTAGTCGTTGAATTAGACTTCATCGTCTCAATACTGGAACAACGCGACTGTCGATGATCGATCTCAACGAACTCTTTCTCTACGCCAAAGTGGTTGAAAACAGCGGCTTCGCGGCAGCTGGCCGAGCGCTGAACATGCCCAAGTCGACCCTGAGCCGCCGGGTCAACCAGCTGGAAACCCGCCTGGGGGTGCGCCTGATCCAGCGTTCCACCCGGCAATTCCAAGTCACCGAAATCGGCCAGGCCTATTACCGGCATTGCGTGGCGATGATGGCCGAAGCGGAGTCGGCCGAAGAGCTGATCGAACAGAACAGGTCCGAACCCCGGGGCGTGGTCAGGCTGAGTTGCAGCACCCCGCTGCTGAACTACTGGGTGGCGCCGCTGATCGGCCAATTCATGGCCCAGTGCCCCGCCGTCGAGCTTTATGTGAAGAGCTACAACCGTCGGGTCGATGTCATCAGCGAAGGTTTCGACATCGCCCTGAGCCTGTGCTTCCCGCCGCTGACGGACAGTGAGCTGGTGATGAAGGTCCTGAGCAAAAGCCCGCAGGTGCTGGTGGCGAGCCCGGGCTTTGTCCAGCGCCATGGCCCGCTGAAGTCCCCCGCGGACCTCGCCGACCTGCCCAGCATCGGCTGGGTAAGCGCCGGCCAGCCCCGTCATTGGTGGCAGTTGCACGACAGCAGCGGCGGCGCCGCACAGATTGTCCATGCACCGCGCTTGCTCAGCGACGACATGGCTGTGCTCAAGAGTGCGGTGCTCGAAGGCGCCGGCATTGCCAACCTGCCTTTGGCGGTGGTCCGCGACGAACTGGCGAGCGGCCAGCTGCAGCGACTGCTGGACGCCTGGCAACCCGCCGAGGGCGTGATCACCGCGGTGTTTCCGTCGAGGCGAGGCTTGCGCCCTGCGGTGCGCACGCTGATTGATTTCCTGGCGAACGCCTTTGCCCAACAACCCGGTGAATAACCGCGCGAAATCGCGGTTCTGTCGTCTTGCCTAGGTATGGACCGAGGTAGATTGCTCAGCTGGACGCCTTGCTCGCCGCCAGGTAAGGCGCCAGGCGCCGGGCCATTTCCTCGCCGAGGGCCTGCAGGCCGCTCATGGGCCGGATCATCACCTCGAACTCGACGATCTTGCCGGCTTCGTCGAAGCGGATCATGTCGATGCCCTTGAGCTGGCGCTCGCCGACCCGGGCGCTGAACTCCAGTACGACGTTCAGGCCATCGGCGCTGACCAGTTCACGGTGATAGGCGAAGTCGCTGAACACCTTGCTCACGGTATTGAGGATGGTCGAGACCACTGGCACGCCCGGGTAAGGCGTATGGGCCATGGGTGAGCGGAATACCACCTGGGCATCCAGCAGTTCAGGCAGGCCGCTCAGGTCGCCGCCGGCGAGCATCGCATGCCAGCGTTGCAGCGATTCGGCAGCGTGGGGACGCAGTTGCAGATCGGACATCGTGTTCTCCTGTCGCTTGTTGTTGTCGGACGTGGGAGCCGTGGTTCGGAACGCGTTGCCCGGCAACGATAAGCGCCAGGTGCGCAGCGCAACAATGATCGCAAATGACACTTGATTGATTGCCGTGCGCAATCTCTAGCGCCGCCATTGAACGGCGCGGCCCGCCGCTGCAGCGACAGGCCGCGCCGTTGCGGGCTATCCGGCCTGGTTACCGGCGGCCTCGACCGCCGCCGCCCGCCTGCGCGCCACGGCGGACTTGCGGCGCAGGTAACGCAGGCTCCAGACCAACAACATGCACAGGCTCAACAGCACTGGCACCAGGGCGATGTTGACGATTTTCAGGCGCCTTCCCAGGTCGTCGATATCGGCGTTCAGCTGGTATTGCACCTCCCGCAGTTCCTTGCGAATGCGGTTCTTTTCCTGCATGAACTGGCGGACCGCCGCCTGCTGCTCCGGGTTGAGTTTCTGCGCATCCGTCGATGCGCCCTGCAGTTCTTGCAACTTGGCTTCGGTTTCCTCGAGGCGCTCCTCCAGCGCGAAGCGTTTTGCCGTGAAGTTGGCTTCGGCCTGGCGGCGCAGTTGGTCCACCACCACGAAAGGACGGCTGTAGGGGCCACGCGAGCGCAGGCTGTTGAGAGTGTCCGAACCGGCCAGGTTGTCCAGGGTGTTGAGCACGAAGGACATGTTGTCCGACCAGGGCTGGGGCGACTGGCGCCCGCTGGCGTCCTGGCGAATCTCGAGCCACATCCGGTCGCTCAACAGGTCACTGTCGGCCACCACCACTAGATTGACCTGCTCCGCCTGCTTGAGGCCGTCCTTGCGACCCTCGATGCCTTCGGCAAAGGCCGATTGCACCGGTCCCTGCACCCGCGCCGCGAGCACGTAGCGCTGGCTGGGCAGCTCCTGATTGCGCTGCGTCTGCTGCCGGTCGGCCGGCTTGTCAAAACCGTCCGCGTCGAAGGCCTTGGCTGAGTCGGAGCTGTACATCAGCGGGGTAAAACGGCTGCTGGCCCCCGCGACAGGCTCGATGATGCCGGCCGTGCTCAGGGCGATGAACTCGAGCCCGGCCGTGCTGGGATCTTCGTCGCTCAGGGCCGCCTCCGGCACACCGACGCTGAAGGGCCGCGGCTGCGGTCGTCCGTCCTCCTCCGAGCTGTCGAACAAGGCGTACAGGCTGTCCCCCACGACCTTGCCCGGCTGCAAACGGATGCCCCAGGCCTTGAACAGGGGCTCGAGGTCGGAGGCCTTGTCCTTGCTCTGGATGCCGAAGTACTCGGCGCCGGAATCCTGCTCGCTATAGGGGTCGACGAACGCCAACAGCTTGCCGCCGCGCAGCACGAACTGGTCGATGGCGTACAAGGTCGGCTGCGACAGCTTCTTGGGGTGCACCAGCATCAACACGTCGACGTCTTGGGGAATGTCCTGGGTATCGGGCTTGAGCGATTGCAGGTCGAACTCCCGGCGCAGTTCCTGGACCAGCATCCACGGCTCGGTCTTTTGCTGGGTGCGGACATCGAACCCGCCGTTCGCCGGCAGGCTGGTCAGCAGCCCCAGCGTCGGCCGTTTCGGATTGGCCAGGGTCTGTAACAAGCGGCTGATGTCGTACTCGAGCAGCTCTTCCTGGTCCGGAGCAAAGAACTCGATGACCCGGGCATGGTTTTCCGCGTCGGTAGCGGCCAGGCCGAAGTACACCGGTGCCCCGCCCTGTCCCAGCGGCAAGGCTTGCAGGCCGAATTCGCTGGCCTTGTCTTCCTGATCGGAAAACGGCAGCGGATCGACGACATGCAGGCGGATCTTGCCGCCCGCCTCGCGCTCGTAGACCTTGAGCAGCTCCTGGACGCGCATGGCGTAACCGCGTAACGGCACCAGTTCTTTCGAGCCGCTGTCAGAGAAATAGAAGTACAGGTCGAGCGGTTGCTTCAGCTCCGCGAGAATCTGCCGGGTGCCGGCACTGATGGAATAGAGCTTGTTCTGGGTCAGGTCCAGACGAGCGCCCGTAAGCAACAACCCTGTGCTCATATTGAACGCCAGGAACAGCAAGGCGATGAGTAACAGGCCGGTGCCGGAATACAGAATACGTTTCATGGGAGGGCCCTCACTCGGCTTTCTTCAGGTTGATCGTCACCATCGTGGCCATCAGCCAGGCAACGATCACGCTGATGAAATACAAAAGATCGCGCATATCGATCAGGCCTTTGCTGATCGCGCCGAAATGGCTCAACAGGCTCAGCGAGGCAAACAGGTCCAGCAGCCATTGCGGCGCCCAGGGGTTGAGCGCATCCAGCACCAGGGGAAACCCGCAGGCGACAAACAGGAAACACACCATGAAGGACAGGATCAGCGCGATCACCTGGCTCTTGGCCATAGCCGACATGCAGGAGCCGATGGCCAAGTAGGCGCCGGCGAGCAGCCAACTGCCCAGATAGCCGGCCAGGATCGCGCCGTTATCCGGGTTCCCCAGGTAGTTCACGGTCAGCACCATGGGCAGTGTCAGCAGCAGGGTGATACCGGCAACGACCCAGGCCGCGAGAAATTTTCCGACCACCGCCTCGAAGCAGCTCACTGGCAGGGTCATCAGCAGTTCGATGCTGCCGGACTTGCGCTCCTCCGACCACAGGTGCATGGCCAGGGCCGGAAGCAGCAGCAGGTAGAGCCAGGGGTGCACGTCGAAGAACGGCACCAGGTCCGCCTGGTTGCGTTCGTAGAAACTGCCCAGGTAGAAGGTGAAGACGCCCGAAAGCACCAGGAAGATGTCGATGAACACGAAGGCCAGCGGCGTAGCGAAGTAACCGCCCAGTTCGCGTTTGAAAATAACTGGTAGCTGCCTCATGCCGGCTCTCCTCGGGTCAGGGTCTGGAAGACCTCGTCGAGGCGGCCCTGCTCCAGCTCCAGGCGCTTCATCTTCCAGCCGCGCGCGGCGACGAGCGCGTTGACATGGGGAAAAATCACCTCGCCGGGCCGGGCCAGCAGCGTCAGGCTGCCCTCGGCCGGGTTCTCCTCGACGCCCGCCACGCCCGGCAATACCACCAGGGCCAGCAGGTCCAGCGGTTCGTCGGCCTGCAAGGTCACCGCCTGGCGATAGCGTGAGCTGCGTTCCAGTTCATGGGGGGTGGCGTCGGCCAGCAACCGGCCGTTGCTGATGATCAGCGCGCGGTTACACATGGCCGAGACTTCTTCGAGGATGTGGGTCGAGATGATCACGATCTTGTCCTGGCCCAACCCCTGGATCAGTTGGCGGACCTGCTGTTTCTGGTTCGGGTCGAGGCCGTCGGTGGGCTCGTCGAGCACCAGGACCCGAGGGTCGTGCAGGATCGCCTGGCCGAGACCGACGCGACGGGTAAACCCCTTGGACAGGGTCTCGATGCTTTGCCGGCGGACATTGCCCAGCTCCAGCAGGTCGATCACCCGGTCCACCCGTTCGCGCTTCTGCTTGCCGCGATAGCCGCGAATGCTGGCAACGAACTCGAGAAAACCCTGTACCAGCATGTCGCTGTAGCTGGGAGCGCCTTCCGGCAGGTAGCCCATGTGCCGCTGGGCCTGCCGGGTCTGGGTGCGGATGTCGAACCCCAGAATATTCGCGGTGCCGGAGGTCGGCGCAAGAAACCCGGTGAGCATTTTCATCGTGGTGGATTTACCCGCACCGTTCGGCCCGAGAATCCCCAGCACTTCTCCCGGGCCGATATGACAGGACAGATCGTCTACCGCGACCTGCCCGGAAAAAGACTTGGTTAGATTGGATATTTCGATCATGGCGTCCAGGTTCGGCAAAAGGAGTCTGAGGCGAACAATCCGGGACCGTTCAGGCTCAGCAAAAATCGGGATTGGATAGTTTGAACAGAACCAACAGACTGTCTGTGTTGAAATGGGTGCAGCACAATACACGCTAGTCTTTATAGTTAAGACACCGCCCACCAAAACAAGATCAATCCGTATCAATATAAGATTTATCTTATTTCGGCAAAGCAATGCTCTTAAAGCCTTCGATCATAGTTTGCGAGTATTCTACGGCGCATGTTTTTTTTCAAATGAGCCTACTGGGTGATATATGCTCTTACGCACTATCTACATTCAAAACAAAGAACAGGAAATGCTGACTGCCGCCTTGCTCTGCAGCTTCTCCATTCCTGAGTCGGGCCGAAATTTTCTTGCCTACAGCCTGAACGAAAGCATCGACGACCAGAACTTGCGGGTCTATCTCGCCTTGCTGTTCAACGAGGGCGGCAACTACCGGATCGGCGCCCTGGACTCCGACGCCGACAGCCACCTGGCGATCAAGGTGTTCAGCCAGATTCTGCGCGAAGCCGCCACGGGCGAACACCGCGACAGCGACGTGGCCTACCACCTGGTAGACCTGAACAAGAAACCCCTGGCACCCGCAGCGGCCGCGGACCATCGCATGTTGAGCGTCAAGAAGGAGTGGGTGGCCAAGCTGCTGAACTTCCAGTCCTCGGCGCAATATGGCCCGGCGGTCGAGTACTCGCCCATGCTGGTGGTCATCGATGACGACACGCTCAGCGCCGCCATGGCCCAAGGCAGCGAGGCCGAAGCCCCGACGTCACAACAGCAACCGCAGACGCCTCCCGAGGAAGTTCGCTACTCCGATCTGGGCGCCGTCCCCGCCGCCCCCGTGAAGACGCCCCCCGTCGAGCCGCAACACGAAGACTGGCCGTTCCCGGGAACCGACCCGGTGCAGTTCCTGCAGGACATCGAGGCCAGCCTGCTGGAGTTCTCCGGCATCGCCCAGAAGCTTACGCAGCAGAAACAACAAAGCCAGGCGCAGTTGGAAACCCTGGGCTCCAAGGAGCGTCAACTGCAGGAGAAAGAGCAACAGATAGAACAAAAAGAAGAACAACTGCTGAAACTTCAGGAACAACTGCATCAGGCGCAAAAGTCCGACAGTTTGATGCAGGCCCGGCAAGAAGCACGTCAGGCCGAACTAAAAGCCCGCGAGGAAGTCCTGCAAAGAAAGACCACGGAAATGGCCGAACACTTCGAGAAACTCAGTCACGCCAGGGATAACTTCAACAATATCCTGAAAAGTCTCAACGACATCATCCCTCTCGGTGAAAGCGTACTCTCCGAGTAAACTTCGCCACCTGCCAGCCATAACTAACGAATGCTCCTGTTAACGATAAGCTGGAGAGTTTCAGGAGCATTGGTCAACAAAAAACGATTTATTTGTTTTCTGTCGACTTTGTACGCATATAACGATTTTTCACTTTTTCGATATATCCGTCGGCCCGCAGGGCCGCGATGGACCTTGCGAGATCCGCCACGACATCGGCGTTGCACACCTTGGAGCAGGCCAGGTAAAGGTCGTGGCTGACCATGGGCGAACTCATCAGCAGCGGCCGGCTGGACACCCGCTCCCAGATATAGGTGCTTTCCTGCACCCCGTTGAACCAGGCGTCCACCCTACCCTTGAGCAGCAATTGCGCGGGGTTCTCGCCGATTTTGACGGAGTAGATCTGTTCCGGGGCAAAGCCTTTGCTGCGCAGGATCTCTTCCTGGGCACTGCCAAGCCCGACCGCGATGACCTTGAAGCGCTGCCGGGCTTCTTCGAAGCTCGCCACCTTATGTTCGAGGCTGAAAAATGCCCGGTCCATGCGCATGATCGGAGCGATCCAGGTAAAACGGTCTTCCCGTTCCGGTGTGCGGCTGAGCGGCGCGATAAGGATGTTGTCCTGTTCGCTGACGTATTTCTGCGCACGCGCCCAAGGCAGCACCCGCAAGTCGCTCTCGTACCCGGCCTGCTTGATGGCCCGCAAGGCTGTGTCGCCGACGATGCCGTGGCGCTCGCCCTCGCTGGCGATGGTCAGCGGCGGTGCCTCCGGGACCAGCAACTCGAGGGTCACTTGCGCACCAAGCGCAGGAACCGCCGGGATCAGCAGCGACAGAAATAACAGACGGCGAAACCATCTGCCTTGGGCTGGCGTTTTATTAATCACGCAGCACACCTCCTGGTTTTTTATCGTGGCCGAGGACCGTGCCGCGGGCGTTCAGCAAACGCTGATTACCCCTCCCCCTGGCTGCCGACGACGATTGCAGGCAGTGCCCGCCGTCAAAGTAGGCCGGGTAAAGTATAGGCCGGCCAGGATGCCAGGCTCGCCGTTCACGGCCAATCAACCGGACGCTCGATCCGTGTCGGCGAGGCTGCGCAGATCGACGCTGAAGCGACAGCCGTTCGGCTCGCGACTGTCGAGCGTTACCCGCCAATGCTGGTGGCTGCATATGCGTTGCACCAGGGACAGGCCCAACCCCAGCCCTTCGCCTCGTTGTTCGTCGCCGCGGACAAAGGGCTGGAACATCGCATTGCGCTTCTCTTCGGGAATCCCGATGCCGCTGTCTTCGACCACGAAACCCTGTTCGTACAGGCTCAGGCGGATGAACCCATGGTCGGTGTAGTGCCAGGCGTTGCGCAGCAGATTGCCCATGACCGCTTGCACAAAGGTCAGGTTGTAACGGGCCGTCGAGCGCTGTTCGACGCAGTAGAAAAACTCCAGCCCCTTGTCCTTGATCAACCGGCCCCAGACCTCCGTCAGGGCATCCGCCACGTCTTCGAGACAGGTGGTGGGCCCCAGGTGCGACGTACGGTTTTCGGTCCGGGCAAGCATCAGAAAAGTGTCGACCAACTGGCGCATTTCCGCGCTTGCCCGGGCGATGCGTCCGACCTGCGCCTGCGAACGGACGTCGAGCGAGCGGTTATCGAGCAGCAGTTCACAGGAACTGGCCAACACCATCAGCGGCGTGCGCAGTTCGTGGCTGACGTCGCTGGTGAAGAGTTTTTCGCGGCCCAGCGCCGCGCGTAACCGGCCCAGGGTCTGGTCGAACGAGGTTGCCAGTTCACCGACCTCGTCGCTCGTATAGTCCGGCGCCAGCGGCGGTGCCAGCGCCAGCAACTGATCGCGATGGCGCACCTGGCTGGCCAGGCGTACCACCGGCGCCATGACCCGCCGGGCCAGCAACCAGCCAAGAAAAATCGCCAACAGGATGCTCAAGGCAAAGCCCAGCGTCACCACCAGGAACAACACCCGCTCGCGTTGTTTCAGGCTGACCTGGTCGCGCAGCAAGACATAGCGGCGGCCATCGACTACCTGGGTCATGGCGTAATACGGTTGCCCCTCGAACGCCACCTCGCTGAAGCCTTCCGGCAAGGCGTCGAGCGCCGGGGCGAGGTTCAAGTCGGCGGGACCGTCCTCGACGAAGAACAACTCGCTCTTGTCCGGCCGGTGCGTCCACTGTTCGGGGGACTCCATCAGCAGCAAACGGTGCAGGTTGCCGCCGAGGCTGATGGTGGTCAGCTTGCGCTCCACCACATGTACCGTGGCGACTATTCCTACGGCGAAAAAGCCTGCGACAAACGCCGTCATCAAGGCAAAGACCATCACGATCCGCGTACTCAGGCTGTGCTTGTGATCCATGTCCACCCACTGTTCGGTGCAGGATTGCCATTCGGCATCTGCGTTTCCGGGTACCTGGCGCCACGCCAAGACTGCGAGAAAAGATAGACCAGCTCATGTTTCGAGACACACGACTCGATAAGAAAACACAGCGAAATCCGAAAAGTCTGTAGTCCTTGTAGGCCATCTAACCAGAACACCCACCCCTTTAGTCAAACAGCAACTAACGCGGGCAAATAATAATGATTCCCTAAAGAAATACTTGTTGAAATTTTCACATCGATTTCACCTGCCCCGCCCTAGATTCTCGGCAACCTTGACGCTTCATCGTTTTCCTTGAGTTGTTCTTGTGCATCGCGCCGTCCTGGGTGCGACGAATCTTGTCGGCTGCATTTTTTAATCAATGGGTGACCCTGTGGCATTGCACCTTGGAATAAAGCGGTTGGTCATGGCGGGGCTGCTGCTGGCGCTGGTCACCGGCTTCGCCTTGTGGCCCAGGTCGCCGCTGAACCTGAGTTCCGCGAACGACCTGCGGACCTCGGGGGTTCTCGAGCAATGGCAGGCCGGCAACGTGGTGGTGCTGGTGCGCCATGTCGAGCGCTGTGACCGCTCGCCCCATCCGTGCCTGGGGCCGGCCGACGGCATCACCCGCCTCGGCAGCGAAGCGGCCGTGCACCTGGGCGCGGCGTTCAGGGCCCTGGGCATGAGCGACACCGATGTGCTGAGCAGCCCGATCACCCGTACCGCGCAGACCTCGGCCTTTATGTTCGAACAACCGACCGAGGCCCAGGCATGGCTGGCCAGTTGCGGCCAGCCCCTGCGGGACGACGTCGTTGCCCATAAACGCTTGCACCGCAATCTGGTGCTGGTGACCCACAGCGGTTGCATCAGCGATTTTGAACGCCAAACCGGCTTCAAGCATGCGCAGGCCAGCGAATACGGCAGCGCCCTGTTCGTGGCCGTGGGGCAAGCGAAGCAAGTGAAGGTGCTGGGTGTGGTCAACGAGGAAAACTGGCAGTCGCTACTGAACAAGAAACTGTAAGTATTGGCTTACATGATTTGAAGTTTGCAAAGTTTCACTAGTTCGACTAACGCCTTTCGAGAATTAACAAGTTACTTATTTTTCTCAGTACCCCACTGGACTAAAACACGTTTCAAGCTTGAATAGGCATCAGCCCGGCGCCAACTAAGCTCAGGCATCTTTCCGGGCGCACTTAGTAAAAAACCATACATCAACCCTGCTGTCAGGAGTCGAGGGATGCTACGCATCAATGTCCTGTGTTTATCCGGCCAGTCGATCGACGGCCTCCCGCCCACCAGTTGCGCATCCGCTTGCCGGAGTCTTCGTCCATGATCCGACGTTTGGCCCTGCCGTTGATGCTGCTGGCATTCGTGCTGTTCTACCTGCTGCCCCTCACCCTCCACGGCCTGTGGATTCCCGATGAAACCCGCTACGCGCAGATCAGCCAGGAGATGCTGCTCAACGGCAACTGGGTGTCGCCACATTTCATGGGGATCCGTTATTTCGAGAAACCCATTGCCGGTTACTGGATGATCGCCATCGGCCAGGCGATTTTCGGCGACAACCTGTTCGGGGTGCGCATCGCTTCCGCGCTCAGCACCGGCTTGAGTGTGGTCCTGGCGTACCTGATCGCCCGACAGCTGTGGAACGATCCGCGCAAGTCCCTGGCCGCCGCCCTGCTGTACATGAGCTTCGGGCTAATTGCCGGGCAGGCGGGCTACGCCAACCTCGATCCGCAATTCACCCTGTGGGTCAACCTCAGCCTGGTGGCGTTGTGGTTCGCCATCGTTGGCACCACCCTGCGGCAGCGTCTGCTGGCCTGGGCCGTGCTGGGCGTGGCCTGCGGCCTCGGTTTCATGACCAAGGGCTTTCTCGCCTGGTTGCTGCCAGCGTTGATCGCCCTGCCCTACATGATCTGGCAGCGGCGCCTGGGCGAACTGTTGCGTTACGGTCCGCTGGCAGTGCTGGTGGCCGCGGTCGTCAGCCTGCCCTGGGTCCTGATGATCCATGGCCAGGAGCCGGACTTCTGGCGCTTCTTTTTCTGGCACGAACACATCCGCCGGTTCGCCGCCGAAGACGCCCAGCACACCCGCCCCTGGTGGTTCTACCTGCCGCTGTTGCTGGTCTCCAGCCTGCCGTGGGCGGCCTTGCTGCCCTCCGCCCTGACCCAGGCCTGGAAGCAGAAAAACGACGCCGGCATCGGTTTCCTGCTGCTCTGGCTGGTACTGCCGCTGGCATTTTTCAGCTTGTGTCGCGGCAAGCTGCCGACCTACATCATGCCGTGCCTGTTGCCCCTGGCCCTGCTGATGGGCCACACCCTGATCGAGCGTTTGAACCAGGCCCGCGTCGGTGTGATCCGGGTCAATGGCCTGATCAACGTCGCTATCGCGCTGGTCGCGCTGGCGACGCTGATCTACCTGCAATTCACCCGGCCGGTGTATGGGCAGCTGGAGATGTTCAGCCTGTCCCTGGGCTACCTGGTGCTGATGGGCTGGATCATCGCCAACGCCCTGCAAGCGCTGCGGCCGAAGGCGCTCTGGGCGGCGCCCGCACTGGGTATCGGCTTGCTGGTGGCCCTGTTGCCGGCGGCGATGCCGGCCCATGTCGTCGCCAGCAAGATGCCCGATCAGTTCATCGCCGAGCATCAGCAGGAACTGAGCCAGGCCACCCGCTTGCTGAGCAACGACCTGGGCGCCGCTTCCGCGCTGGCCTGGCGCCTCAAGCGGCCGCAGGTGGACCTGTACAACACCGTCGGCGAACTGAAATACGGCATCGCCTATGCCGACTCGGCGCCGCGCCAGGTCACGCTCGAGAGCGTCCAGCAGTGGATGAACGACGCCCGCAAACAGGGTCCGGTCGGGGTGGTGATGCGCGTCAACAATGCCGAGGAAGAACACGAAGTCGAATTACTGCCGCTGGGGGGCAAACGCTATCAGCGCGGCAACCTGACCATTCTGATTTTCCCGCAGATACAACCCTGATTCCCCCGCCCGGTTTCGCCGGCGGTCGCTGCAACGCCCTCTCGACCGGGCGCCCCTGGGGGGTGGCAGCCGGATGCTGGTCGAGGTCGCCAACAAGCTGCCGCCGTACCTGCAAATGCGTCGGCGTCCGGTTGGGGGGATGTAGCGTTGTATGGTCGAAAAGCCGCAAAAGCCCCTCGATCTGTGTATTCAAAGAGCACCGTAAATCAGTTAAAAAATGCCCGCTTTTCGCCAGGGCACGGTGCCCTGGCGGACGAAACTGAACCCGGGCTGTCTGGCTGAAAGATAAACGCCTTCTTGCGCTATTTTTCATATCCGTTTCACATATTTCGGCTTAACCTCGAAACATCCTGAAACGCCAGACAGCAATACGAAGCGTTCTCGCGGGACCGAGATAACGCTTTGATCCATATTTACTTTTCGTTGATCTCGTCTTTACTGATGAACTGCATGGAATGCTGCTCTGGCTCAACTACCTGGACGTATCTTGATGACTGCACCCCCTCCCGCTGCACCTTGACGCTGCCTTCATCCGATGTTGGTTCTCTTCCTTTGAAACGTTTTCCCCCGAGGTCTCAATGAACCAGGCTTTCCTTCCTTTCTCGCGCCCGAGTATTGGCGATGAAGAGATTGCTGCAGTCGAGCAGGTTCTACGTTCCGGCTGGATCACCACCGGACCGAAAAACCAGGAGCTTGAACAACAGTTCGCCGCACGGGTCGGCTGCAAGCACGCGGTGGCGCTGTCGTCGGCCACCGGCGGCATGCACATCGCCCTGCTGGCCCTGGGCATCGGCCCCGGCGACGAGGTCATCACGCCTTCGCAGACCTGGGTTTCCACCGCCAACATGATCTCCCTGCTGGGCGCGACCCCGGTGTTCGTCGATGTCGACCCGCATACCCTGATGACCGATGCCGCCACCGTCGAAGCCGCCATCACCCCGCGTACCAAGGCGATTGTCCCGGTGCACTACGCCGGCGCCGCCTTCGACCTCGATCCGCTGTACGCCCTGGCCGACAAACACGGCATCGCGGTGATCGAAGACGCCGCCCATGCCGCCGGTACCACCTACCGTGGCCGCGCCATTGGCGCCCGAGGCACGGCGATCTTCTCCTTCCATGCGATCAAGAACATGACCTGCGCCGAAGGCGCGATGTTCGTCACCGACGACGAAGCCCTGGCCAACCGGGTGCGCATGCTCAAGTTCCACGGCCTGGGCGTCGATGCCTACGACCGCCTGACCCACGGGCGCAAGCCCCAGGCCGAGGTGATCGAGCCCGGCTTCAAGTACAACCTGGCCGACATCAACGCAGCGATCGCCCTGGTGCAACTGCAACGCCTGGACGCCATCAACCGCCAGCGCGAAGTCCTGGCCAACGCCTACCTGGAGCAACTACGCGACCTGCCGGTGCAACCGCTGCACCTGCCGCAATACCCGCAGCAGCATGCCTGGCACCTGTTCATCCTGCGCATCGACGCCGAGCGTTGCGGCATCGACCGCGACGGTTTCATGAAGGCCCTGCAGGAACAAAACATCGGCAGCGGCATCCACTTCGTTGCCAGCCACCTGCACAGCTACTACCGCCAGCGCTTCCCCAACGTGCGGCTGCCCAACACCGAATGGAACTCGGCACGCCTGTGCTCGATTCCGCTGTTCCCCGACATGACCCTCGACGATGTCGAGCGGGTCGTCGGCGCCATCAAAACCAGTCTGGACCCACGCCTGTGAAACCTTATCCAATCCAGTTCGTGTCGATCGTCATCCCGGTCTACAACGAAGAAGAGAGCCTGCCCGAACTGCTGCGGCGCACGGAAGCGGCGTGCCGCCAGCTCAAGCACGACTTCGAGATTGTCCTGGTGGACGACGGCAGTCGCGACAGCTCGGCACAGCTCCTCGAAGACGCCGCCGGGCGCGAAAACAGCCCGGTGGTCGCGGTGATCCTCAACCGCAACTACGGCCAGCACGCGGCGATCATGGCCGGCTTCGAGCAATGCCGCGGCGACGTGGTGATCACCCTGGACGCCGACCTGCAGAACCCGCCGGAGGAAATCCCGCGCCTGGTGGCCCAGGCTGAGCTGGGCTACGACGTGGTCGGCACCGTGCGCAACAACCGCCAGGATTCCGCCTGGCGCCGCTGGCCGTCGAAGCTGATCAACCTGGCCGTGCAGCGCTCCACCGGCGTCGCCATGAGCGACTACGGCTGCATGCTGCGCGCCTACCGGCGCAGCGTGGTCGACGCCATGCTCGCCTGCCGCGAACGTAGCACCTTCATTCCGATCCTGGCCAACAGCTTCGCCCGCCACACCACCGAGGTGCTGGTGAACCATGCCGAGCGCGAACACGGCGACTCCAAATACAGCCCGATGCGCCTGATCAACCTGATGTTCGACCTGATCACCTGCATGACCACCACGCCGCTGCGCCTGTTGAGCATCATCGGTTTCGGCATGGCCGGCCTCGGCGTGCTGTTCGCCCTGATGCTGATCTTCCTGCGCCTGGTATTCGGCGCCGAATGGGCCGGGGACGGCATGTTCGTGCTGTTCGCCATCCTCTTCGTGTTCACCGGCGGCCAGTTCATCGGCATGGGCCTGCTCGGCGAATACCTGGGCCGCATGTACAGCGATGTGCGCGCCCGTCCGCGTTTCTTCATTGAAAAAATCTTGCGCAGCCAGCCTGCCGTCCCTGCTCCCGTTGTCACCGTCGACGGTCTAACTTCCACTCTCTCCGATCAGGTTTCGCCATGAGTCATAAAGCTGTTGTCTTCGCTTACCACGATATCGGCTGCGCGGGCATCGAAGCCCTGCTCAGCGCGGGTTATGAAATCGCCGCGGTCTTCACCCACGCCGACGATCCGAAGGAAAACACCTTCTACGGTTCCGTGGCCCAGCTCTGCTCGCTCAAGGGCATCCCTGTGCACGCCCCGGAAGACGCCAACCACCCGCTGTGGATCGAGCGCATCGCCAAGCTCGCCCCCGAGTACATTTTCTCCTTCTACTACCGCAACCTGCTGAGCGAAGCCCTGCTGGCCACCGCCAGCAAGGGCGCCTTCAACCTGCACGGTTCGCTGCTGCCGAGCTACCGCGGTCGCGCGCCGGCCAACTGGGTGCTGGTCAACGGCGAAAGCGAAACCGGCGTGACCCTGCACCGCATGGTCAAGCGCCCTGATGCCGGCCCGATCCTGGCCCAGGAACGCGTGGCCATCGAGCGCAGCGACACCGCGCTGAGCCTGCACGGCAAACTGCGCGCCGCCGCCTCCAGCCTGTTGCGCGACACCCTGCCCGCCCTGGCGCAAGGCAAGGTCAGCGAAACCGCCCAGGACGAAGCCAAGGCCAGCTACTTCGGGCGGCGCACCGCCGCCGACGGCAAGCTGCTGTGGAGCCAGCCGGCCGAGCAGTTGTTCAACCTGGTACGCGCGGTGACCAAACCCTACCCGGGCGCCTTCTGCGCGGTGGGCGAGCACAAGCTGATCGTCTGGAACGCCGAAGTGGTCAAGGGCAACCAGGGCCAGGCCCCGGGCCGGGTCATCAGCGTCGACCCGCTGCGCATCGCCTGCGGCGAAGACTCGCTGCAGATCAATGCCGGCCAGCGCAACGACAACGGCCTGTACCTGAGCGGTCCGCAACTGGCCAACGAGCTGGGCCTGGTGGACGGTTCGCTGCTGCGCGGCGCCGAGTCCGGCCGCGCCCCGCGCCGTACCCGGGTACTGATCCTCGGCGTCAACGGCTTTATCGGCAATCACCTGTCCGAGCGCCTGCTGCGTGACGACAAGTACGAAGTCTATGGCCTGGACATCGGTTCCGATGCCATCGAACGCCTGCGCAGCCACCCGAACTTCCACTTCGTGGAAGGCGACATCAGCATTCACTCCGAGTGGATCGAATACCACATCAAGAAATGCGACGTGGTCCTGCCGCTGGTGGCCATCGCCACCCCGATCGAATACACCCGCAACCCGCTGCGCGTATTCGAACTGGACTTCGAAGAGAACCTCAAGCTGGTCCGCTACTGCGTCAAGTACAACAAGCGCGTGATCTTCCCGTCGACCTCCGAGGTCTACGGCATGTGCCAGGACCAGAACTTCGACGAAGACAGTTCCAACCTGATCGTCGGCCCGATCAACAAGCAGCGCTGGATCTACTCGGTGTCCAAGCAGTTGCTGGACCGGGTGATCTGGGCCTACGGCAGCAAAGGCCTGAATTTCACCCTGTTCCGTCCGTTCAACTGGATGGGCCCGCGCCTGGACCGCCTGGATTCGGCGCGTATCGGCAGCTCCCGCGCCATCACCCAGCTGATCCTCAACCTGGTGGAAGGCACGCCGATCCGCCTGTTCGACGGCGGCGAGCAGAAGCGTTGCTTCACCGACATCGCCGACGGCATCGAAGCCCTGGCGCGCATCGTCGACAACGAAAACGACGCGTGCAACGGCCAGATCATCAACATCGGCAACCCGGACAACGAAGCCAGCATCCGCCAGCTGGGCGAAGAGCTGCTGCGCCAGTTCGAGGCGCACCCGCTGCGCGGCAACTTCCCGCCGTTCGCCGGCTTCCGCGACGTCGAGAGCAAGGCGTTCTATGGCGCCGGTTACCAGGACGTGGAACACCGTAAGCCGAGCATCGCCAACGCCAAGCGCCTGCTGGACTGGGAGCCGAGCGTCGAGATGAGCGAGACCATCGGTAACACGCTGGACTTCTTCTTGCGCGAGGCCATGCTCGAAATCGCGGACAAGCACTGATGCAGGCGGGTCTGCGAATCGATGTCGATACCTATCGCGGCACCCGTGAGGGGGTGCCGCGGCTGCTGGAACTGCTCGACGAGGCCGGGATCAAGGCCACCTTCTTCTTCAGCGTCGGCCCGGACAACATGGGGCGCCACTTGTGGCGCCTGATCCGTCCGCAATTTCTCTGGAAGATGTTGCGCTCCAATGCCGCCGGCCTGTACGGCTGGGACATCCTGCTGGCCGGCACCGCCTGGCCGGGCAAGCCGATCGGCCGCGACCTCGGGCACCTGATGCGTCAGGCCCGGGATGCCGGCCATGAGGTCGGCCTGCACGCCTGGGATCACCACGGCTGGCAAGCCAATGCCGGACGCTGGAGCCAGGAGCGCCTGGTCGAGCAGATCCGCCAGGGCGTCGACACCCTAAGCAGCATTCTTGGCCAGCGCATCGACTGTTCGGCCGCGGCCGGCTGGCGCGCCGACGAGCATGTGGTCGAGGCCAAGCAGCGCTTCGGCTTTCGCTACAACAGCGATTGCCGCGGCACGTCGATCTTCCAGCCGCGGCTGGCGGACGGCAGCCTGGGAGCCCCGCAGATTCCGGTGGACCTGCCGACCTTCGACGAGGTGGTCGGCCCGCACGTGGCGGCCGCCGATTTCAATGCATTCATCCTGGACCGGTTCAGCCCCCAAGGGCTGAACGTCTACACCATTCACGCCGAGGTCGAAGGGATTCTGATGGCCAACGATTTTCGTCAGCTGCTGGCGCAAGCCCGTCAGCGCGACATTCATTTCACCCCCCTGGGCGAGCTGTTGCCCGTCTCCTTGCAGAGCCTGCCCCAGGGGCAGGTCGTTCGCGGTGCCCTCGAAGGCCGCGAAGGCTGGCTGGGAGTGCAAGGCGCATGACCAGACGCTGGGCCCTGCCTTTATTGTTGATTGCCTTCGGCCTGTTCTTCCTGCTGCCGATGGCCACCCACGGCCTGTGGATTCCCGATGAAACCCGCTACGCGCAGATCAGCCAGGAAATGCTCCTGACCGGCCACTGGGCCTCGCCGCATTTCATGGGTATCCGTTATTTCGAGAAGCCGGCCGCCGGCTACTGGATGATCGCCCTCGGCCAGGCGGTGTTCGGCCAGAACCTGTTCGGCGTGCGCGTGGCCTCGGCCCTGAGCATGGGCCTGAGCGTGGTACTCGCCTACCTGATGGCCCGACGGCTGTGGAACGACCCGCGCAAGAGCCTGATCAGCGCCCTGCTGTACATGAGTTTCTGCGTGGTGGTCGGCGCCGGCGGTTATGCCAACCTCGATCCGCAGTTCACCTTCTGGGTCAACCTGAGCCTGGTGGCCCTGTGGTTCGCTCTCGACCCGAAGAGTCCGCGCGGCCGCCTGCTGGCCTGGGCCGGGCTCGGCCTGGCCTGCGGCATGGGCTTCATGACCAAGGGTTTTCTCGCCTGGCTGCTGCCGGTGCTGATCGCCCTGCCCTACATGGCCTGGCAGAAGCGTTTGCGCGAGCTGTTCGTCTACGGCGGCGTGGCGGTGCTGGTGGCGATCGTCGTCAGCCTGCCGTGGGCCCTGGCGGTCCATGCCCAGGAACCGGACTACTGGCGGTTCTTCTTCTGGCACGAGCACATCCGGCGTTTTGCCGGTGACGACGCCCAGCACTCGGCCCCCTGGTGGTACTACCTGCCGCTGCTGGTGGCGTTCAGCACGCCGTGGGTGCTGTTGCTGCCCAGCACCTTCAAACAGGCCTGGCAGGCCCGGCGCCAGGCCCAGGTCGGTTTCCTGTTGCTGTGGCTGATCCTGCCGCTGGCGTTCTTCAGCCTGAGCAAGGGCAAGCTGCCGGCCTACATCCTGCCGTGCCTGCTGCCGCTGGCGCTGCTGATGGGCCATACCCTGAGCGATCGGCTGCGCACCGGGCAGACCCGGGCTATCAGCCTCAACGGCGTGCTCAACGCGGTACTGGGCCTGTTGTTGCTGTTGACGCTGGTGTATTTCCAGCTGAAGAAGCCGTTGTATGCCAACGAACCCGGGCACCTGGTGCTGGTGTTCCTCGCCCTGTTCGGCTGGATCGTCAGCAACGTGCTGCAAGCTTTCCGACCGCTGCGCCTGTGGGCCGCGCCGGCGCTTGGCAGTTGGCTGTTCATTGCCCTGCTGCCGGCCGGCCTGCCGAACTCGGTGGTCTACAACAAGACCCCGGATCAATTCATCGTCGATCACGTCGAGGAACTGGCCCGCAGCCATACCCTGGTGAGCAACGACCTGGGCGCCGCCTCGGCCCTGGCCTGGCGGCTCAAGCGCCCGGATATCGCCTTGTACAACACGACCGGCGAAGTGAAATATGGCCTGGCCTATCCTGATACCCAGTATCGCTATATCGATCTGCGCAAGGTCGGCGAGTGGATGCCGCAGGCCCGCAAGCAGGGCCAGGTGGGCGTCGTCATGCGCGTCAACGGCGACGAACATTACGAAATCGACCTGTTGCCGCAGGACTTCAAACGTTATGACCAGGGCAATCTCGTGATCCTGATCTTCCCGCAGAGCCAACCATGAGCCTGTTGCTGCTGCTCGTCGCCTGCGGCCTGACCTGCCTGGGCCAGATCGCCCAGAAGTTTGCCGTGGAAAGCTGGCGCGGCCAGCCCTCGGGCGCGCTCGACAAGCTGCGCTCGCCCTGGCTGTGGCTGGCCCTGGCGAGCCTCGGCGGCGGCTTGCTGGTGTGGCTGCTGGTGCTGCAACGGATGGAAGTCGGCATCGCTTACCCAATGCTCAGCCTGAATTTCGTCTTCATCACCCTGATCGCCCGCTTCGTGTTCCACGAAACCATCGACCGTCGCCACTGGCTGGGCGTGGCCCTGGTGTTGGCCGGGGTCGTGCTGCTGAGTCGCCACGCATGAGCCGGGCCCGCGGATTCATCTTCGCCATGGGCAGCGTGCTGCTGGTCAGCGCCGCCCAGCTGGGCATGCGCTGGAGCATGACCCGCCTGCCGGCGCCCGCGCAGTGGCTGCAAACGCTGTCCGACGGCCAGGTCGACCTGCTCGCGCTGGGCGTCGTGCTGGCGGCGATCCTTGCCTATGGGTTGTCGATGCTCTGCTGGCTGGCCGCCCTGCGCGACCTGCCGCTGGGCCGCGCCTATTCCCTGCTGAGCATCAGCTACGCGCTGGTCTACCTGCTGGCGGCCGGCCTGCCACTGTTCAACGAGCCGTTCACGCTCTCGAAAACCCTCGGGGTGGCCTTGGTCATCCTCGGTGTGATTACCATCAACTCACGACCTGCTCCCGCGACAAGTCCCAGGAATACCCCATGAAAATCAGCGTATTTGGAAGTGGTTACGTCGGCCTCGTACAAGCCGCCGTGCTGGCCGAAGTCGGCCACGATGTCATCTGCATGGACATTGACGAACACAAGGTCCAGCAGCTGCAACAGGGGCACGTCAGTATCTTCGAGCCCGGGCTGGCCAGCCTGGTCAGGGAGAACCTGGAAGGCAAGCGCCTGAGCTTCACCAGCGATGAAAAACTCGCGGTGCAGCATGGCCAGGTCCTGTTCATCGCCGTGGGCACGCCGTCCAGCGAAGACGGCTCGGCCGACCTGCGCTACGTGCTGTCGGTGGGCGACGCGGTGGCCCGTCACCGCGAACAGCCGGTGATCCTGGTGGAGAAATCCACGGTACCGGTGGGAACCGGCGATACCTTGAAGGCGCATATCGAAAAGGCCCTGGACGGGCGCAGCCTGACATTCGATATCGTCTCCAACCCGGAATTCCTCAAGGAAGGCTCGGCGGTTTCCGATTGCCGTCGCCCGGACCGGATCATCGTCGGCTGCGAGCGCGAAGAAGTCCGCGACGTGATGCGCGACCTCTACGCGCCCTTCAACCGCAACCACGACCGCATCATGTTCATGGACCTGCGCAGCGCCGAACTGACCAAATACGCCGCCAACTGCATGCTGGCGACCAAGATCAGCTTCATCAACCAGATCGCCGAGCTGGCCGAACACCTGGGCGCCGACATCGAATCGGTGCGCCTGGGCATCGGCGCCGACTCGCGCATCGGCTACCACTTCATCTACCCGGGCTGCGGTTATGGCGGCTCGTGCTTCCCCAAGGACATGCGCGCGCTGATCCACAGCGCCGAACAGGCCCATTGCTCCAGCGACCTGTTGCAAGCGGTGGAAGCCATCAACGAACGGCAGAAACACAAGCTGTTCGAGCGCATCAACGCCTTCTACAAGGGCGACCTGAAAGGCAAGACCTTCGCCCTCTGGGGCCTGGCCTTCAAACCCAACACCGACGACATGCGCGACGCGCCGAGCCGGGTGCTGCTGGAGTCGCTGTGGGCCGCCGGCGCCAAGGTGCGCGCCTTCGACCCGGAAGCCATGCAGGAAACCCAGCGTCTGTACCCCGACGAGCCGAAACTGATGCTGATGGGCACCCCGGAGTCGGTACTGGCCGATGCCGACGCGCTGATCGTCTGCACCGAGTGGCAGCAGTTCAAGGCGCCGGATTTCCAGCTGCTGCAACAACGCCTCAAGGCCCCGGTGATCTTCGACGGGCGCAACCTGTACGACGCCGAGCGCCTGGCCCGCAGCGGTTTCACCTACTTCCCGATCGGCCGCGGCGAATCGCGCAACCTGCCGATGCCTCACCAACAATGGACCCCTGCTGTGACCGAGGCCTGAATGAACCCGATCGCCGCCTGCGCGACGCCCACGCTGCGCAGGCAATCGTGGGCGCTGGGGCTGCTGGCCCTGCTGCTGTTCTGCGCCGGCGTCTACCAGCAGCCGGTGATCGGCTTCGACTCCAGGTTCGTCCTGTTCGCCCAGGAAATGCTGCGCCATGGGCCGGGGTTCTTTCCCACCACCTATGGCCAACCCTATGCCGACTACAGCAGCGCCTCGACGCTGTTGATCTATCTGTTCTCGCTGCCGTTCGGCCGGGTCACCTGCCTGAGCGCGTGGCTGCCCACGGCCCTGGCCTCGGCCACCATCGTCGGCCTGGTCTATCGGCTGCTGGCGCCCTACTCCCGGACCTGGGCCCTGCTGAGCATCGCCCTGCTGCTCCTGAGCACGACCTTCATCACTGAAACCCGTGCCGTGTCCCTCGACCAGATGCTCGCCGCCGTGGCCCTGGCGGTGTTTTACCTGGGATACGCCCACGACCATTTCGCCGCGCCACGGCGCCTGGGGCTGGTCTTCGCCCTGCTGGCCCTGGGTTTTGCCATTCGCGGTCCGATCGGCCTGGTGATCCCCACCGGCATGCTGGGCAGCTATTACCTGCTGGGCGGCCAATGGCGCCGCCTGCTGGTCTTCGGCTTCTGTGCCCTGGTACTGCTGCTGGCCTGCATCGGCCTGCTGTTGGGGCTGGCGCGGCTCAGCGGCGGCCCGGCCTTTGTCCAGGAAGTGATCCGCATGCAGTTCCTCGGCCGCATGGACGGCAGCGAGGGCAGCAGCGGCCTGTTGTATTACTTCAGCAGTTCCCTGGGCAACTACGCCCTGGCGTACCCGCTGGCGATCCTCGCCTGGATCGGCGTGCTGCTGGCCGGACGCGCCGAACCTGGCCCGGCGCTGAAGCTGCTGCGCCTGTGCACCGCCGCGGGGCTGTTGGTGATGATCGGCCTGTCGATCCCCCAGGCCAAGAAAGCCCGCTACCTGCTGCCGATGCTGCCCATGGCGGCGATTGTCGCGGCCTACCCGTTCCAGGCCCGGCAAGGGCGTGCTCTAGCGTGGTTGCGGGTGGCGATCCAGGGGCTCTGGCTGCTGTTGCCCGGGCTGTTGATCGTCGGGTTGCTGCTGGTACGACGCAAATTCCCCGGGCAACTGACCGACCTGAGCGTACCGCTGGCCATCCTCGGTCTGCTGCAAGTGGCCGCGCTGGTCATGCTGGCCCGACCCCGCCAGCGTGCCGTCGGCCTGGCCTATACCGCCGTCCTGGCGGTGTGGAGCGCCTACATCGGGGTGTTCGAGCCTGTCCAGCGCCAGCTGTACGACACCCAGGCCTTCAGCCTGGCCGCGCAACGCCTGATCAACGAGGCGCCGGCCCCGGTGGTGCTGCACGCCATGGGCAAGGACGCCAAGGCGATCAAGTTCATGGTCAACCTCGACCAGGACCTGCAACCCCTGTTCACCGAACGCCCCGAAGCCCTGGCCGCCCTGAGCGGTCCGGCCTGGGTGGTGATGGACCAGAGCGACCTCGCCGCCTTGAAAGGCACGCCCCTGGCAGCGCTCAAGCCGGTGCTCAGCGGGCGCTTCGACAAGAACGACTACCTGATGCTGCACCTGCCGGGCCCGGCGCAACCCTGAGCGGTTGCCGCGCCTGGGCCTGAATCCTTACACTCGCGCCCCATGAACCTGCACATTCGCCAGGCCTTCGAGGCCGATGCCCCACAGCTCCCCACCATCGAGCGCAGCGCCGCCGGACTGTTTCGCCACGACGCCGAACTGGCCTGGCTGGCCGACGCCGAAGTGACCGACGCGGTGCGGCACCTGGCGCATATCCGCCAGCAGCGGGTATGGGTGGCGGTGCTCGATCGACGGGTGTGCGCCTTCCTCGACGCCGAGGCCTGCGCCGACGCGCTGCATATCTGGGAAATCTCGGTCGCCAGCCATGCCCAAGGGCGCGGCATTGGCCGCCGCCTGCTGGAGACGGTGCGCGAACAGGCACGCCAGCAGGGTTTCAGCGCCCTGACCCTGAGCACCTTTCGCCAACTGCCGTGGAACGAACCCTTCTACCAGCGCTGCGGTTTCGTCACCCTGGACACCGAGCAACTGGAGCCGCGCCTGCAACGGATCCTGGCCGAGGAAGCTCGCCATGGCCTGCCTACCGCGAGACGCTGCGCGATGCGCCTGACGTTGCTCCTGTAGCAACGGCGTGCTCGCGATAAAACCGGTACTTCCAAGATGGGCGCTGGCCGCGGGATTGCCATCGCGAGCACGCTCGCTCCTGCCGGGGACGGGTGTTTGCCAGGCATCTAAGGATGTTTAAGACGGTGCCATGTTTTGCACTGCGCGATTACTTTTGGCCGTTAACCAAAAGTGCCAATAAGCCAGCAATACCGGCCATTCACTCCAGCTGTTTCGATTGATCAGGCCGCGCACTTCCCGCCAACCGCCAAGTGCATGAACCTGCCGGGACCAGAAGCCGCCGCGGCCTCAGCCATTGCTCTTGAGATCCACCCCCAGCGCCTGGGCGAAAGCTTTCACCAGGGGGCTGCGGACGGTGTTGTGGCGCAGGATCAGGCTGAAAGGCGTGCTGTAGTGAATCAGGTCCGCGCGCAGCGCGCGCATTTCGCCGCGCTCTACCAGCGTCGCGGCGTAGTGCCGAGGCAGAAAGCCGATGAAACGCCCGGTCTTGATCAGCATGGCTACCGCCTCGACCTGGGAGGCCGAAGCCGAAAAGCTGTCGTACACGGCAAAGTGGCTCTTGTCCTGATGGATCGCGTAGCGGTGGTTGATGAACTCGTACTGCTTGAGCGTCTGGCTGTCGATCGCGCTGTCTGCCACGTTGAATAACGGATGCTCTTCGGCGCAATAGGCTTCGGATACTTCGTCATACAACTTGAAGTAATCGAACTCTTCGCGCTTCTGATAAACCGGAACTATTCCAGCAACTAAGCGACCTTCCACCACGCCCCGTTCCACTTCGTCCAGCTGCGCGGCGCAAAGCCTGAACCTTACTTTCGGCGACTGCATATTCATTCGACGCAACGCAGCAACTAACGGCGAATTGACGTCGGTAATCGTATTATCAATAACCCCCACGCCAAGATCGCCGATTATTTCATTTTGCGCGCAACTAAGCCGATCGCGAAAGTTATCCACCGAGGCAAACAGATCAATCGACGCCTGATACACCAGGCTGCCTTCCTCAGTCAGGCAAAACCCCTCCCGGCCCCGAGTGCACAGGCGCATGCCGATGCGGATCTCAAGGTCCGAAATCTGTTTGCTGATGGCCGCAAGGCCCACGTTCAGCTCGTTTTGCGCGGCGCTGAAGCCTCCCGCCTCGACCACCGCCTTGAATACCTTGAGCAGTTTGAAGTCCAATCCGCTGAGTGCCAGCGGTGCTCTATGGGCGGTTTTAATCGGTGGGTTTCCAGAATTGGAAAGTGGGGTTTCCATAATGCTTATTGACCTCGTTCGGCATATTCAACAGGCTTTGCTGCACAACAAAAACACAGCCGATAAATAATAATGAACACAGAAAACAAGGCTTGGCAACCACCAAAAATTTCCCTGGAGCAGCCGCAACTCGCTGATTCGACGCAACTAAAAACTGACACTTCGATCAGTTCTCGCCACTGGCCACTGCCCTCTTGAAACCTGTCTGACCCGAAGATTCTTCGACGCCCTTTGCGCGGCTGCCGAGGAAGTCCGTGGTCGGCCGTACCGATTCAATTCGCGTTATCGACGAGGAAAAAAAACAATGAACCAAGCTACCGACCGTCTGTGGGGCGCCCGCTTCAAAAGCGCTCCGTCCGAAGCCCTGGCCGCCCTGTCGCGTTGCCCCGAGCGCTACTTCCGCCTGACCCCCTACGACCTCGCCGGCTCCAAGGCTCATGCCCGGGAACTGCAGCGCGCCGGCCTGCTCGATGAGCAGGAGACCGCCACCCTGCTTGAAGCCCTGGAGCGCATCGGCGAGGACTTCCGCGCCGGCCGGGCCAGCCCGACCCTCGACGACGAAGACGTGCACACCTTCATCGAGCGCCTGCTCACCGAGCGTCTCGGCGCCCTCGGCGGCAAGCTGCGCGCCGGCCGCTCGCGCAACGACCAGACCGCCAACGACTTGCGCCTGTTCCTGCGCGACCATGTCCGTACCCTGGCGGTGCAGGTACTGGGCCTGCAACAAGCGCTGGTGGAACAGGCCGAACGGCATGTGGACAGCATTTGCCCGGGCTTCACCCACCTGCAGCAGGCCCAGCCGATCGTCTTCGCCCACCACCTGCTGGCCCATGCCCAGTCGATGCTGCGCGACGTGCAACGGCTGGTGGACTGGGATGCCCGCACCGCCCTGTCGCCACTGGGCGCGGCGGCGATGGCCGGCTCGGCCATCGCCCGCCAGCCGCAGCAGTCGGCCAGGGAAATGGGCTACGCCGGTGTCTGCGAGAACTCCATCGACGCGGTGGCCAGCCGCGACCACGTGGCCGAGTTCCTGTTCGTCGCCAGCATGCTCGGCATCAACATCTCGCGCCTGGCCGAGGAGTTCTGCCTGTGGTCGTCGCGGCAGTTCCGCTGGGTGGCCCTGGACGATGCCTACGCCACCGGCAGTTCGATCATGCCGCAGAAGAAAAACCCCGATATCGCCGAGCTGGCGCGGGGCAAGGCCGGCCGGCTGATCGGCAACCTCACCGGGCTGCTGTCGACCCTCAAGTCGTTGCCGCTGTCCTACAACCGCGACCTGAGCGAAGACAAGAACGGCGTGCTCGACAGCGTCGACACCCTGCTGCTGGTGCTGCCGGCCATGGCCGGGATGGTCGCGACCATGACCGTCAACGTCGAGGAACTGCGGCATCAGGCGCCACTGGGTTTCACCCTGGCCACCGAGGTCGCCGACTGGTTGGCGGTGCGCGGGGTGCCGTTCAAGGAAGCCCACGAAATCACCGGCGCGCTGGTCCAGGCCTGCGAGAAGCACGACCTCGAACTCTGGGAGGCGTCCCCGGCCCTGCTGGCCGAAATCGATACGCGCCTGACCCCGCAAGTGCGCGACAGCCTGACCCTGGAGGCCGCCATCGCCGCCCGCAGCGGCTGGGGCGGCACCGCGCCGGAACAGGTGCGCGCGCAGATCGTCCGGCTGAAAAGCGCCCTGGCGGCGCAGCAGCAATGGGCCGCGCAGTACGACGGTTTCCGTCTCTGAAACCTTGAACGCAATCCCCCGCGAGCAAGCCGGCATCGCTGTCGCCGGCCAGCTCGATGCTCGGGGACGAAGACCGACAGACCGCAGGCGCCGTCCGCCTGCGTTGGGAGCAAACACCATGAGCCAGACCCAGGCAGAGCGCCTTCTCGCCGAGCGCAAACACGCCGAAAACCAGTTCGACATCACCCAGTACGAACATGTGCCACGGCGCTACTACGGGCGGATCCTCTTCGCCACGGCGATCGTCATCGCCCTGGTCGGCCTGGTCCGGGCCTTCGCCGAAGGCAAGATCGAATGGTCGTACATCGGCCAGTTCCTCACCTCCCAGGCGATCCTGTTCGGCCTGCTCAATACCCTGGTCATGGCGATCCTGGCCATGGCCCTGGGGATTGTGTTCGGGGTCATCACCGCGATCATGCGCATGTCGGCCAACCCGATCCTGCGCTACGTGGCCGTGACCTACACCTGGCTGTTCCGCGGCACGCCGCTGATCCTGCAACTGCTGCTGTGGTTCAACCTGGCGCTGATCTTCCCCACCATCGGCATTCCCGGGCTGTTCGAGCTGGACACCGTGAGCCTGATGACGCCGTTCGTGGCCGCCCTGCTCGGCCTGAGCATCAACCAGGGCGCCTACACCGCCGAGGTGGTGCGCGCCGGCCTGCTGTCGGTGGACACCGGCCAGTACGAAGCCGCCAAGTCGATCGGCATGCCGCGCCTGCAGGCCCTGCGCCGGATCATCCTGCCCCAGGCCATGCGCATCATCATCCCGCCGGTGGGCAACGAATTCATCGGCATGGTCAAGATGACTTCCCTGGCCAGCGTGATCCAGTACTCGGAACTGCTCTACAACGCCCAGAACATCTACTACGCCAACGCTCGGGTGATGGAGCTGCTGATCGTCGCCGGGATCTGGTACCTGGCCGCCGTCACTGTCCTGTCCTTCGGCCAAAGCCGCCTGGAACGCCGTTTCGCCCGTGGCGCTGGCAAGCGCTCGTAAGCAGCCCTGGAGAATCCGATCATGAGAAATATCGTCAAGGCTGTGGGCCTGAACAAGTACTACGACAATTACCACGCCCTCAAGGACGTCAACATCGAGGTCGAGCAAGGCGAAGTGCTGTGCATCATCGGCCCGTCCGGCTCGGGCAAGAGCACCCTGCTGCGCTGCGTCAACCAGCTGGAGAAGATCGACAAGGGCGGCCTGTGGGTCGACGGCGAGCTGGTGGGCTACCGCATCGTCGGCAACAAGCTGCACGAGCTCACCGAGTCGCAGATCGCCCGCCAGCGCCTGGCCACCGGCATGGTGTTCCAGCGCTTCAACCTGTTCCCGCACATGACCGTGCTGCAAAACATCATCGAAGGCCCGTGCCAGGTGCTCAAACGCGCGCCCAAGGAATCCCACGAGGAAGCCCTGGAGCTGCTGGCCCGGGTGGGCCTGGCCGACAAGCGCAACAGTTACCCGATCGAGCTGTCCGGCGGCCAGCAACAGCGGGTGGCGATCGCCCGCGCCCTGGCCATGCGCCCCAAGCTGATGCTGTTCGATGAACCCACTTCGGCACTCGACCCGGAACTGGTCGGTGAGGTGCTGTCGGTGATGCGCGACCTGGCGCAGACCGGCATGACCATGATCGTCGTCACCCATGAGCTGGGCTTCGCCCGGGAGGTTTCCAACCGCATGGTGTTCATGGACGGCGGCCAGATCGTGGAGGCTGGAAGCCCCGAAGAAATACTAATAAGCCCACAAAACCCACGCACCCAAAGCTTCATTTCTGCCGTTCGAACCTAGGCCCAAGCTCGGCACCCCAGAGCGGACCTCACAACACTCATAAGAGAACGACCCATGAAGAACTTTGCCATTCCCGCAGTACTCGCCGGCCTGATGGCCGCCAACCTCGCCGTCGCCGCCGAGTTGCCCGCCAGCATCAAGGCCAAGGGCGAAATTGTCGTGGCGATCATGCCCAACTACCCGCCGATGGACTTCAAGGACCCGGCCACCAACCAGCTCACCGGCCTCGACTACGACCTGGGCAACGCCCTGGCCGAGCGCCTGGGAGTGAAGATCGCCTGGCAGGAAACGGGCTTCGAGCAGA
This sequence comes from Pseudomonas chlororaphis, assembly GCF_001921865.1. Lineage (GTDB taxonomy): Bacteria > Pseudomonadota > Gammaproteobacteria > Pseudomonadales > Pseudomonadaceae > Aquipseudomonas > Aquipseudomonas chlororaphis_D. The sequence goes on along the minus strand of NZ_MSCT01000010.1, from coordinate 452,429 downwards.
TGATCAACGCCCTGGCCACCGATCGCGTGGACGCGGTGTTGTCGGGCATGACCGATACCGCCGAACGGCAGAAGAGCGTGACCTTCGTCGACTACTTCACCAGCGGGCCGCAGTTCTACACCCTGCAGAAAAACACCGCGATCAACCAAGCCACCGACCTGTGCGGGAAGAAAGTCGGCACCAGCCGCCGCACCACCTTCCCGGCGGAAATCGCCACCTGGAGCAAGGCCAACTGCGAAGTCCACGGCAAGCCGGCGGTGCTGGTGATCGGCGCCGAAGGCTCGGCCGACGCCCGCGCGCAGCTGCGCCAGAGCCGTATCGACGCGGCCATGCAAGGCAGCGAAACCCTGCCGTACCTCAAGACCCAGGAAAAGGACACCTACAAGACCCTGGGCCTGCCGATCTCCGAGCAGTTCACCGGCCTCGGTGTGAGCAACAAGAAGCCCGAGCTGGCCGAAGCCCTGAAGAGCGCGCTGCAAAGCATGGTCGACGACGGCAGCTACCAGGCCATCCTGAAAAAATGGGACCTGGAGCTCGGCGCGATCAAGACCGTGACCCTCAACGCCGGCAAATAATCTGCGCCTTGTAGGAGCGAGCTTGCTCGCGATAGCAATCGGACAGGCGCCATCGAGATTGAAGGTGCCGGCCCTATCGCGAGCGAGCTCGCTCCTGCAGGAGTGGGTGTCGAATGCGGTCAACCCCGGCCATTGCCGGGGTGAATCACCACAGTGCGGGCCGACCGGCCCGTTCGAATGACTGGAGCGCTATCGATGTTCTCCTTGACCCGACCTACCTGGCCGGACGGGTACCAGGCGTGCCTGGCGTTGGCCTTCGACCTCGACGGGCCGACCGGCGACGCCATGCTCGACAGCTCGATCTGGCGCAAACCGGAGTATTTCGGCTTCGGCGGCTACGGCCCCTATCGGGCCCTGCCGCGCTTGCTCGACCTGCTCGATGCCTTTTGCATCCCGACCACCTTCTTCGTCCCCGCCTGGGTGGTGGAGAACTGGCCCCGGCAATGCCAGGCGATCGTCGAGCGCGGGCACGAAGTGGCATACCACGGCTACCGGCATGAGTCCTTCTATGCCCTGCCCCTGGAGCAGCAGAAAGCGGTCATGGCCAAGTCCCGCGAGGTGTTCTGGCGGCACCTGCACATCCGCGCCGAAGGCTTCCGTACCCCCTCGGGCGACTGGCGCGCCGAAACCCCGGCCATACTGGTGGACGCCGGCGTCACTTACTCCAGCAGCATGCGCGGCGACGACCGCCCGTACCTGGTCCAGGTGCCGGGCCATACCACGCCGCTGGTGGAGATCCCCGGGCGCTGGGAGATGGACGACTACGCCTCCCTCGCCTACACCCGCGCGCCCGATTTCCCCGCGGGCCTGGACCGCACCGCCAGCTACGAGCTGACCCTGGACAACTGGTGCCGCGAGTACGACGGCGCCATGGACGAAGGGCTGTGCCTGACCACCCTGTTCCACCCCAAGATCAGCGGCAAACCCGGGCGCCTCCTGCTGCTGGAGCGCCTGTTCGAACACATGCGCCAGCGCGAGGACGTGTGGTTCGCCACCTGCCGCGACGTCGCCCGCTGGTGGCTCAAGGAGCATCACCATGGCTGAAACCCAGGCCTGGCCCCAGGGCTACCGCTGCGCCGTGGCGGTGACCGTCGACTACAACGACATCCACGGCATCCTTACCCAGGCCCCGCAAGTGGCCGGACGCGACAAGACCCTATCGGTCTGGCGCTACGGCAGCCAGCGTGGGGTCGAGCGCCTGCTGGCCCTGCTCGATGAGCTGCGGATGCCCGCCACCTGGTTCGTTCCGGGGATCGTCGCCGAGGAAAACCCCGGGCATATACGGGCGATCCAGGCCGCCGGGCATGAAATCGCCTGCGCCGGTTATCGGCATGCCGACTACGATCAACTGAGCCTCGCCGAACAGCAACGGGAACTGCAACGCGGTTGCCAGGCCCTGGCCGATCTCACCGGCCAGCGCCCCAGCGGTTTTCGCATTCCGGCCGGCAACTGGGCCCCGGGTTTCGTCGAGGCCCTGCACGGACAAGGCATTCGCTGGTCGTCGTCCTGGCGCGGCGACGACCTGCCCTTCCCTCACCCGACCCGGCCGGACGTAATCGAGTTGCCCCTGCACTACGAGCTGGAAGACGAACCCTACTTCGCCTTCAACCTCAGCCCGGCGGTACCGCCGGGGCAATCGCGGATCGCCTCCTACCGCCACACCCTGGACAACCTGCGAATGGACTTCGCCGGCTTCCACCGGTTCGGCCTGCTCTACCTGCTGCGCCTGCACCCGGAGATCATCGCCACCCCGGGGCGCATCGGCCTGCTGCGGGAGCTGTTGCAGGGCATCCGGCGGCATGAGGATGCGTGGATCGCCCGCGCCGGCGAGATCGCCCAGTGGTGGGCAGAACGCGCGCGACCGCTGACGGAGGATCACCCCGCGGCGATTTATCAACGTCACTATCGGGCCTACCTGCCATGACCGATCGTTTGCAACGCCTGGCGCGGTTCTGTGTCGACACGCGGTTCGAAGACCTGCCCGAGCCCCTCGTGGCCCAGGCCACCCGGCATATCCTCGACACCTTCGGCGCCGCGCTGGCGGGTGCGCACAGCGAAATCGCCGCGGCGGCGCGACTGGCCCTTGGCGACGAGGGCGGTGGCAGCCGGGCATGGGGCACCGCCCTGAGCACCAGCGCTTCCCAGGCGGCCTTGCTCAACGGCATCGCCGCCCATGCCCTGGAGCTGGACGACACCGGCGGCTGCGACCATTCCGGGGCGGTGGTGCTGCCGGCGGCGATGGCCGCCGCCAGCCTGCGGGACACGCCGCTCAGCGGCCGCGAACTGATCACCGCGGTGGTCGTGGGTTATGACGTCGGGCGCCGGGTGCTGGAAGCCTGCGGCGGTTACTCGGCCCACAACGGCGCCGGCTGGCACTCCACCGCCACCTGCGGGGTGTTCGGCGCGGCGGCCGCCTGCGCTCGGGTGCTCGGTCTCGATGCCCGGCAGACAAGCTCGGCCCTGGGCCTGGCCGGCAGCTTCAGCGGCGGGCTCTGGGCCTTTATTCACGACGCTTCGCACAGCAAGAAACTGCACAGCGGCCGGGCGGCCGAAGGCGGCCTGCTGGCCGCGCGCCTTGCCCGGCAAGGCGTGAGCGGGCCGGGCCAAGTGTTCGAGGAGGTCTGGGGCGGTTTCCTCAAGACCCTGGCCGGCAGCGACGCGATCCCCCAGGCCCTGGACGAGGACCTGGGCCGGGTGTGGAAACTGGCGCGCTGCTCGATCAAACCCCATGCCTCTTGCCGGGGCACCCATTCGGCCATCGATGCCCTGGGCCTGTTGCTCGAACAGTTGCAGGTGACCGCCGATCAGGTGGAAGACATTCGGGTGTCGCTCTGCGTCTTTCTCGACGGCATGTGCGGCGGCCGCGACATCGACTCCCTGGCCGCCGCGCAGATGAGCCTGCCCTACGCCCTCGCCGCGCGCCTGGTACATGGCCATGCCGGACTGGATGCCTATGCGCGCGAGTACCGCGAAACCGCAAGGATCGCCGGGGCCATGGCACGGATCCGCCTTGAAGTGGACCCGCAACTGTCGGAGGATGGCGAACCCGTGGTCACCCTGCGCACCCGCGACGGACGCCAGGCCAGCCTGTGCGTCGAGGTGCCGCTGGGCGCGCCGGGCAACCCGCTGAGCGACCGCGCGCTGCAACAGAAGTTTCTCAGCCTGGCGACCCGGGCGCTGCCGGCCGAGCGGGCCGAAGCGTTACTGCAACAGGTCTGGCGCTTGGCGCAGATGGAGTCCGTCGCCGCGCTGGACCGCTGGCTCGGCCCCTGAGCCCTGCGCAGCCCACTCAGACAACAAGGACGCATGCCCACCGTGGCCACTTATTCGCTGGTTATCCGCCGCCTGATGATCTGCTCGCTGACCATTGTCGTCAGCCGCGCCATCACCAGCCCCCTGCTCACCCTGTTCCTCAGCGAAAAGCTCGGCCTCGACCAGCAGGATGTCGGCCTGCTGCTGGGGGTCGCGGTGTTTATCGCGACCCTGCTGGCGCTATACGGCGGCTACATCCTCGATCGCCTGGACAAGCGCCGGCTGCTGATCCTGACCATGCTCTCCAGCGGCATCGGCTTCGTGCTGCTGACCTTCGCCCACAACCTCTACCTGACCACCGCGATCCTGGTGGTCACCGAGACCGCCTCGGCGCTGTTCCTGATCGGCTCCAAGGCGATCATCAGCGAAAACCTGCCGGTGAGTCAGCGGGCCAAGGTGTTTTCCCTGCGCTACACCCTGACCAATATCGGCTACGCCACCGGGCCCATGCTCGGCGTGGTGATCGCCGGGCACCTGCCGCTGGCGCCCTTCCTGATCGCCGGCGCCATCGCCGTGCTCAGCACCTTGCTGATGCGCGGCATTCCACCGACCCCGGGCCTGCCCGCCCTGGGCAAGCCGGAGAGTTTCCTCAACACCCTGGCGACCCTGAAAAACGACCGCACGCTGATCATGTTCACCGGCGGCTGCCTGCTCAGCACCATCGTCCACGGCCGTTTTACCCTGTACCTGTCGCAGTACCTGCTGGTCACCGAGGACGCGAAAGGCGCCCTCGACACCATGGCCGCGCTGCTGGCGTGCAACGCCATCAGCGTGATCCTGCTGCAGTACCAGATCGGCCGTTTCCTCAAGCGCGAACAGCTGCGCTACTGGATCGCCGTCGGCACCGGCCTGTTCATCCTCGGCCTGGTCGGTTTCAGCCTGGCCGACAGCCTGCTGGGCTGGTGCCTGGCGATGTTCGTCTTCACCCTCGGCGAGATGATCATCTACCCGGCGGAATTCCTCTTTATCGACACCCTGGCCCCCGAGGCACTGCGCGGCAGCTATTACGGCGCGCAGAACCTCGCGGCCCTGGGCGGTGCCTTGAGCCCGATCATCTGCGGCTACCTGCTGGTGCACACCCCGGCGCCAACCATGTTCTATGCCCTGAGCGCGTTGACGGCGCTGGGCGGCTGGCTGTGTTTCAGCAGCGGGCGGCGGGTGGCGCAGCTCGGGGCGGCGACCAGGACAGTGCAAAAATAATGCACTTAAACAGCATTATTATGAATTTGTAGCCGCTGCGACGGGACGGCACACTGTGCCGGTTCCTCCCCCAAATGTTGGAACGCTTCAGGGCTTTCTGGTGCGCCAGACAAGCCCTTCTTTTTGCCTGCCAAACCGGAACTGGACTGCTTCTTCATGCTCGCTCGCTGGATACCCGCCGCCGTCAATACCCGCCCTTCGGAATGGAGCCGCGCCGCGATCGGCATGGCCCTGGGCACGCTGTTCAGTGTCTGGTTATGCAGCCGGGTGTTCGGCATGGAGGTTGCGCTGCACCTGATCGGCCCGCTGGGCGCCTCGGCGGTGCTGCTGTTCGCGGTGTCGTCCGGGGCGCTGGCGCAACCCTGGTCGATCCTCGGCGGTTACCTGTGCGCCGCGGTGCTGGCACTGCTGGTGTCCCATGTGCTCGGGCGCACCCTGGGCAGCGCCTGCCTGGCCGCCGGCATGTCCCTGGTCCTGATGTGCTGGCTGCGCTGCCTGCATCCGCCCGCTGGCGCCGTGGCCCTGACCCTGGTCCTGGCCGACCCCGCCACCGTCGCCCTCGACTGGCTGGCCCTGGGCCCGGTGATGCTCGCCGCCCTGTGCCTGCTGCTGAGCGCCCTGCTCTACAACAACCTGACGCGCATCCGTTACCCCAAGGGCCAGGGCGAAACGGCGACCCGATTGCCCGCCGAACAGCCGTCGACCGATGCCTTGGCCATCACCGCCGCCGACCTCAAGCTGGCGCTGGAAGACATGCAGGAATTCTTCGACGTCACCCCCGAAGACCTGCAGCAACTGATCCACGCCAGCGAAGCCCACGCCCGCCGCCGCAGCATCGGCGAAGTCCTCGCCCCGCGTCTCTGACGAGCCGTACGCAGCCTCGCAGGCTCGGCAGCGGCTACATCCACAACGCAGTCCCTGTAGCCGCTGCCGCAGGCTGCGCACGACCGCGCAGCGGGCGCCGGGTCAGATCATCGGGTCCCAGCGTTGGGACCAGTCGGTGTCGCTGGCGACCACTTCGCGCAGCACCTCGAAGGCGTGCTGCAACTCGGCCGAATCCCGGTCGCGGGCGTACAGCAGGTAAGTCGGGAAGTTGAACTCCGGGGCCCGCTCCACCCGCTCCAGCACGCCGCTGTCGAGGTAGCTCTGCACCACCCGGGTACGGAAGTAGCCGCTGCCGCCGCCTTCGAGGATGAACTGCAACGCCAGCGGCCCGAGGTTGAACCCCACCGCGGCCCTGGCCTGGTCCGGCAGCGCCGCGTCGTGCTGGCGGCGGAAGTCCTCGCCCCAGTCGATGTACACGTACGGCTCGGGCTTGCCCGCCAGGCGCACCAGGATCAGCTTTTCCTCCAGCAATTGCTCGACCTGCAAACCCGGCCCGTACACCGGCTGGAACAGCAGCGCGGCGTCCAGCACACCCAGTTCCAACTGGCGTTGCAGGCTCGCGCCCTCGGCGATCTGGCTGCGCACGGCGTAGCTGGGAAGCGCCTGGCGCAAACGCCGGACCCAGTTGAGCATCAACGGATTGCACAGGCTGACTTCGCCGCCGATGTGCAGCACGTTGCGGTAGCCGGCGAGCAACGGCAGGTCGCGCTGGGCCGCCTCCCAGGTCTGCACCAGCTGGTTGGCGTAGACGATGAACGCCTCGCCGTCGGCGGTCAGCCGGGCCCCGGCGCGGTTGCGCACGAACAGCTTGCAGTTGAGTTGGCCTTCGAGGTTCTGCACCCGCGCGCTGATGGCGGTCTGGGTCAGGTGCAATTGCTCGGCCGCGGCGATCAGGCTGCCGCTGCGGACGATTTGCAAAAAAGTGCGGGCCAGATCGATATCCATGGTGCCTCGTCGTTCAGGTTCGGGCGCCATTGTAGCGGCGCCGCGGCAAGCTGCGACGCTGGCGCCAGGCTTTTTCCCAAGACCGATGAACCCGCCCATGCCCAGCCTGACATCCGCCTAACAAGCCGGTTATTTAAAAGTTATTTTCCCGAGCAACTTTCCATGCAAGTAGCTGATTACATTGAATCGCAGCGTTAAATAACAATTTTGTTATTACAAACTCTGAAACAGCTTGCCCGCACAGCCAACATATTTTTCACAAAAGTCACACTTATCAATCACACAAAAGACTCAAGACTGGTGCTTGTATTTAACAGCTATTGTCCAGGACTGCTTGATGCCCATTCCCCCGAACTCTCTTCGGCGACGCCACTCGGCCCAACTTCCGCGTTATCTGCTGGTCGGCGGCCTGGCCACCTTGAGTCACTACAGCCTGTTTCTGCTGGCCCTCGACTTTATCGCGCCACTACCGGCCAGCCTGCTGGGCACCGCCTTGGGCACGCTGGTCAGCTACCAGGGCAACCGCCGCTGGACCTTCGCCCGCGGCCGCGAGGCAGAGCGTCCCGGGCAGTTGCTGCGGTTCGCCCTCACAGCCCTGGCCTACAACCTGGGCAACGCCCTGCTGATGGTCGTTCTGCTCGCTTGCTGGCCCGGCTCGCCCCTGCTCATGCAACTGCTCAGCACCGCGAGCCTGACACTGGTTACTTACTGGATAAACCGCACCTGGACATTCAAATATGAAACTACCTGATCGCGTGGACGATGTTTCCGCCCGTTTTCTGAGCGTGGTTGTTTGCTGTTACAACGAGGCACATGTATTACCGGAGTTTCATCGAAGATTGATGTTGGCGCTGCACCGGCTACCGGTTCGTTATGAAGTTTTATATGTCAACGACGGCAGCGTCGATGACAGCCTGGCGATACTCGAGCAACTGTGCCGGGCGCCCCTGGTGCGTTGCCTCAACTTGAGCCGCAACTTCGGCAAGGAGTCGGCCATGGCGGCCGGTATCGATCATGCCTGGGGCGAAGCCATCCTGTTCATCGATGCCGACCTGCAAGACCCGCCGGAACTGATTCCGTCGATGGTCCGGCACTGGCTGGCCGGCTGCGACATCGTCAACATGCAGCGCCACCATCGGCGTGGCGATACCTTCGGCAAGCGCATCAGCGCCCTGTTGTACTACCGCCTGCTGCGGGTGCTGGTCGACAAATACGCGGTGCCGCAGGACGTCAGCGATTTCCGCCTGATCGGCGCCGCGCCGCTCAATGCCCTGCGCGCCATGCCCGAACGGGCGCGCTTCATGAAAGGCATGATCAACTGGCTGGGCTTCAAGACCGTCGAACTGCCTTACGACCGCATGGCCCGTGGCGGCGGCCAGTCCAAGTGGGGCCCCCTGGCGCTGGTCGACCTGGCGATCGAAGGTATCGTCGCCTTCTCGCGCAAACCCTTGCGCTGGTTCAGCCTGCTCAGCGCCCTGGTGTTCGGCCTGACCCTGCTCTATATCGCCGGCCAACTGAGCACCGGCAGCCTGAATGCGCACGACCTCATCCTCGGCATGGGAGCCATGCTGGCCTTAGGCATCGCGCTGATCGGCGAGTACATCGGCGCCACCCTGAGCGAGGTCAAGCGCCGCCCGGTGTACCTGCTCAGCAGTACGTTCGGCGGCCTGGCCAGGCAGCTCAAGGCGCCGGCGGAGTCGGCCCCGCCGGTATCGGCGCTCGAAGAACGAGAGAACCGCTGATGGTCGTGCTTTCCATTCGTTCGCTGTGGTGGTTGCTGCTGGGCATCCTTGGCCTGCGCCTGGCCAGCCTGGGCCTGTACCCGCTGATGGACACCTCCGAGGCGCGCTACGCCGAGATGGCGCGCAAGATGCTCGAACTCGACGACTGGGTGACGCCGATGTTCGATTACGGCGTGCCGTTCTGGGGCAAGCCGCCGCTGTCGTTCTGGAGCCAGGCCCTGAGCATGAAGCTGTTGGGCATCAACGAGTTCGCGGTGCGCTTTCCGGCGTGGCTGTTCCACCTCGGCAGTTGCCTGATCGTCCTGCGCTTCGCCCGCCAGGAGTGCGACCTGCGCACCGGCTTGTATGCGGCGATCATCTTTTCCAGCACCACCCTGGGCTTGCTCGGCGCCGGCGTGGTGCTCACCGACCCGGCCCTGGGCTTCAGCCTGCTGCTGGCCACCTACGGTTTCTGGCAAGGCACGGTGCATGGCAACCGGCGCTGGGCCCTGGCCGGGTTCTTCGGCCTCGGGCTCGGGCTGCTGGCCAAGGGACCGCTGGTGCTGGTGCTAGTCGGTGCCCAGGCGGTCGCCTGGACCCTGCTCAACCGCCAATGGCAGGCACTCTGGCGCCTGCCCTGGGTCAGCGGCCTGGGGGTGATGCTGCTGGTGGCGGTGCCCTGGTATTGGCTGGCGGAGGTGCGCTCGCCGGGGTTCCTCGACTACTTCCTGGTGGGCGAACACTGGAAACGCTACGTGGTCAGCGACTGGGCCGGCGACCTGTACGGCAGCGCCCACGCACGACCGCCGGGCAGTATCTGGCTCGACCTGCTGCTGGCGCTGTTCCCCTGGAGCCTGTGGCTGCCGCTGCTGTGGCTGCACTACCGGTCGTACCTGCGCCTGCCGCGCTACTTCAGTTTCGTCGCCCTGTGGGCCTTGGCCACGCCGGCGTTTTTCAGCCTGTCGGGGAACATTCTCTGGACCTACGTCCTGCCGGCACTACCGGCCTGGAGCCTGTTGCTGGCCAGTGCGTTGCAGGCGCGCCAGGGCCGGACCCTGCTGGCCGGGGTCGGCAGCGCCCTGCTGTTGCCCCTGGGGCTGTTGCTGGCGGCTCTCGAAGGCTCGCTGTTCGAGCGGCCGAACAACCAGCAGGCCCTGGCGAGCGCCTGGCAGAAACGCCAGGCGAGCGAGCCCGCGCCGTTGTACTACTGGGGCCGGCGCTCCTATTCCGGCGAGTTCTACAGCGCCGGCCAGGCCAGGCAGCTGGAGGCTTTTTCCGCGCTGCCGGCCCAGGCGCCGTTCTACCTCGCACGCCGGGAAAAAGACCTGCGCCACGGCCTCGGCGAACTGCAACCGTACGACTGCAGCGAGCAATTGCGCGCCAGCCAGAGCGTGCTGTTCAAATGCCAGGCGCCTTGAGGACGACCGTTCGCGGCGGGCAATAAGGCGCCGCCGCGCCCGTCTTCCTCTGCCAGGAATAGCCCGGGGCGATTACTGGCCCGGGCATGCAAAAATGCACAGGCAACCTGCAGTTATTCGCGTTGTACAGGGCAAATTTGCACTGTTACGATCCGTCATCGCGCCCGCGCGAACACATCGATAAAGAACAATAAAAGCAGGGAGTTAGTGATGACTGTTCAGGTTTCATCCCAGGCGGCGCAGGACGTCGACGCCTCGCAACAGGACGTGCTCGCCGACGTGCGCAACCACATCGGCCACCTGACCCTCAACCGCCCCGCCGGCCTCAACGCCCTCACCCTCGGCATGGTCCGTACCCTGCAACGCCAGCTCGATGCCTGGGCCCAGGACCCACAGGTGCACGCGGTGGTCCTGCGCGGCGCCGGCGAAAAAGCCTTCTGCGCCGGCGGCGATATCCGCACCCTCTACGACAGCTACAAGAACGGCCAGACCCTGCACGAGGCATTCTTCGTCGAGGAATACGCGCTGGACCTGGCCATCCACCGTTACCGCAAGCCGGTGCTGGCGCTGATGGACGGTTTTGTCCTCGGCGGCGGCATGGGCCTGGTCCAGGGCGCCGACCTGCGGCTGGTCACCGAACGCAGCCGCCTGGCGATGCCGGAAGTCGGCATCGGCTACTTCCCGGACGTCGGCGGCAGTTATTTCCTGTCGCGCATCCCCGGCGAACTGGGCATCTACCTGGGGGTCAGCGGCGTGCAGATCCGCGCCGCCGACGCCCTGTATTGCGGGCTGGCCGACTGGTACCTGGAGAGCGACCAACTGAGCCTGCTGGACCAGCGCCTCGACAGCCTGCAATGGCACGACTCGCCGCTCAAGGACCTGCAAGGCCTGCTGGCCAAGCTGGCGGTGCGGCAATTGCCGGAGCCGCCGCTGGCGGCCCTGCGCCCGGCCATCGATCATTTCTTTTCCCAGGCCGACGTCCCCAGCATCGTCCAGCAACTGCGCGAAGTGCGCCTCGGCGATAGCCATGACTGGGCGATAAGCACCGCCGACCTGCTGGCCACCCGCTCGCCACTGGCCATGGCCGTGACCCTGGAAATGCTCCGGCGCGGTCGCCGGCTAAGCCTGGAACACTGCTTCGCCCTGGAGCTGCACCTGGACCGCCAATGGTTCGAGCGCGGCGACCTGATCGAGGGCGTGCGCGCCCTGCTGATCGACAAAGACAAGACCCCGCGCTGGAATCCGCCGACCCTGCAAGCGCTGGACACCGCGCGCGTGGCGAGTTTCTTCGACGCCTTCGACCCGAACCGGAGCTGAGCCATGCACGACATTGAATTGAGCGAAGAGCAGGTGATGATCCGCGACATGGCCCGGGACTTCGCCCGCGGCGAAATCGCCCCCCATGCCCAGGCCTGGGAAAAAGCCGGCTGGATCGACGACGCCCTGGTGGCGAAGATGGGCGAGCTGGGCCTGTTGGGCATGGTGGTGCCCGAGGAATGGGGCGGCACCTACGTCGACTACGTGGCCTACGCCCTGGCGGTGGAAGAAATCTCCGCCGGCGACGGCGCCACCGGCGCGCTGATGAGCATCCACAACTCGGTGGGCTGCGGGCCGATCCTCAACTACGGCAGCGACGCACAGAAGCAGACCTGGCTGGCGGACCTCGCCAGCGGCCAGGCCATCGGCTGCTTCTGCCTGACCGAACCCCAGGCCGGTTCCGAAGCCCACAACCTGCGCACCCGTGCCGAACTCAAGGACGGCCAGTGGGTGATCAGCGGCGCCAAGCAGTTCGTCAGCAACGGCCGGCGCGCCAAGTTGGCCATCGTGTTTGCCGTGACCGACCCGGAGCTGGGCAAGAAAGGCCTTTCCGCGTTCCTGGTGCCCACCGACACCCCAGGCTTCGTCGTCGACCGTAGCGAACACAAGATGGGCATCCGCGCCTCGGACACCTGCGCGGTGACCCTTGACCAGTGCACGATCCCCGAAGCCAACCTGCTGGGCGAGCGCGGCAAGGGCCTGGCGATTGCCCTGTCCAACCTCGAAGGCGGACGCATCGGCATCGCCGCCCAGGCCCTGGGCATCGCCCGCGCCGCGTTCGAGGCCGCGCTGGCCTACGCCCGCGACCGGGTGCAGTTCGGCAAGCCGATCGCCGAGCACCAGAGCATCGCCAACCTGCTGGCCGACATGCACACCCGCCTCAACGCCGCCCGCCTATTGATCCTGCACGCCGCGCGCCTGCGCAGCGCCGGCCAGCCGTGCCTGTCGGAAGCCTCCCAGGCCAAGCTGTTCGCCTCGGAAATGGCCGAGAAGGTCTGCTCCTCGGCGATCCAGATCCACGGCGGCTACGGCTACCTGGAGGACTACCCGGTGGAGCGTTACTACCGCGACGCGCGGATCACCCAGATCTACGAAGGCTCCAGCGAGATCCAGCGCATGCTGATCGCCCGCGAGTTGAAGCATTATCTGCTGTGACCCGAGCTTAAACGGCTACCCCGTCCTGTAGCCGCTGCCGCAGGCTGCGCACGACCGCGCAGCGGGCGCCAACCCTGGCGCCGCGGTGTTTCAGGCAGGTCGTGGATTCAGGGTTTGCGGCAACTGCGTTGCCGTTCGCAGCCTCGCGGGCTCGGCAGCGGCTACACGGATCGCAGGCATAAAAAAATCGCAGCCTTGGCTGCGATTTTTCATGGGCCACGATAACCCGGACTATTTGTCCTTGAACTGCGCCTCGCGCTTGGCGATAAAGGCCGCCATGCCTTCCTTCTGGTCTTCGGTGGCGAAGGCCGCGTGGAACACCCGACGCTCGAAACGCACGCCTTCGGCGAGGCTGACTTCGAAGGCGCGGTTCACGCTTTCCTTGACCATCATGCTGATCGGCAGCGACTTGCCGGCGATCAGCGCCGCGACGTTCAGGGCTTCGTCCAGCAGCTCGTCGGCCGGCACGATCCGCGCGACGATGCCGCAGCGTTCGGCTTCCACCGCATCGATAAAACGCCCGGTCAGGCACATTTCCATGGCCTTGGCCTTGCCCACCGCGCGGGTCAGGCGCTGGGTGCCGCCCATGCCCGGCAGCACGCCGAGGTTGACTTCCGGCTGGCCGAACTTGGCGTTGTCGCCCGCCAGGATGAAGTCGCACATCAGCGCCAGTTCGCAGCCGCCGCCCAGGGCGAAGCCGTTGACCGCGGCGATGATCGGCTTGCGCCGGTTGGCCACCCGGTCGCTGTCGCTGAACAGGTCGTCCAGGTAGATCCCCGGGTAGGTCAGCTCGGCCATTTCCTTGATGTCCGCGCCGGCGGCGAAGGCCTTCTTCGAGCCGGTGAGGACGATGCAGCCGATCCGCGGGTCGGCTTCCAGGCGGTCCAGGGCCTGGTTCAGCTCGCTGACGATCTGCGCGTTGAGGGCGTTCAGCGCCTGCGGGCGGTTGAGGGTGATCAGGCCGACGCGGTCCTTGATCTCCAGCAGAATGGTTTCGTAACTCATCGAGGGATTCCTTGTTAAAGATTGCGCGAAATGACCAGGCGCTGAATGTCGCTGGTACCTTCGTAGATCTGGCAGACCCGCACGTCGCGGTAGATGCGCTCCAGCGGGAAGTCGTTGAGGTAACCGTAACCGCCGAGGGTTTGCAAGGCGGCGGAACAGACCTTCTCGGCCATTTCCGAGGCGAACAGCTTGGCCATCGACGCCTCCACCAGCGCCGGCTTGCCGCTGTCACGCAGGGCCGCGGCGTACTGCACCATCTGCCGCGCCACGGCGATCTGGGTGGCCATGTCCGCCAGGCGGAACGCCACGGCCTGATGCTCGATGATCGGCTTGCCGAAACTCTGCCGTTCGCGGGCGTAGTCGCGGGCCGCCTCGAACGCAGCGCGGGCCATGCCCACCGATTGCGAGGCGATGCCCACGCGGCCGCCCTCGAGGTTGGCCAGGGCGATCTTGTAGCCCTCGCCCTCGGCGCCCAGGCGGTTGGCCACCGGCACCTTCACGTCCTCGAAGAGAATCTGGCAGGTGTCGGACGCGTGCTGGCCGAGCTTGTCCTCGACCCGCGCGACGCTGTAGCCCGGCGAATCGGTGGGCACGATAAAGGCGCTGATGCCGCGCTTGCCGGCAGTCGGGTCGGTCACCGCGAAGACAATCACCACCCCGGCGTTCTGCCCGGAAGTGATGAACTGCTTGCTGCCGTTGAGCACATAGTGATCGCCGTCCAGCCGCGCCCGGGTTTTCAGGCTGCTGGCGTCGGAGCCGGCCTGAGGTTCGGTGAGGGCAAAGGCGCCGAGCATGGCGCCGCTGGCCAGGGGCTTGAGGAAGCGCTCCTTCTGCTCATCGTTGCCAAACTTGAGGATCGGCACGCAACCCACCGAGTTGTGCACGCTCATGATGGTCGAGCAGGCACCGTCGCCGGCGGCGATTTCTTCCAGGGCCATGGCGTAGGCCAGGTAACCGGTGTCACAACCGCCCCACTGCTCCGGCACCAGCATGCCGAAGAAGCCCAGCTCGGCCATTTCGCCAATGGCCTCGCGGGGAAAGCGATGCTCGCGGTCCCATTCGGCGGCGAAGGGTTTCAGGCGCTCCTGGGCGAACTGCCGGGCCGCCTCGGCGATTTGCGTCTGTTCGTCATTGGGCAACATGGTTTTTCCTCAATACAGGCATTCGACGGCCATGGCCGTGGCTTCGCCGCCACCGATGCAGATGGCCGCGACGCCGCGGGCCAGGCCTTTCTGGCGCAGGGCCGACAGCAGGGTCACCAGGATCCGCGCGCCGGACGCGCCGATCGGATGGCCCAGGGCGCAGGCGCCGCCGTGGACGTTGACCTTGTCGTGGGGGATTTCCAGCTTCTGCATGGTGACCAGGCTGACCACGGCAAAGGCTTCGTTGATCTCGAACAACTCGACCTGATCGATCGACCAGCCGGTTTTCTTCAGCAGCTGCTTGATCGCGCCGACCGGCGCCACCGGGAACAGGCCCGGGGTGTCGGCGAAAGCGGCGTGCCCATGGATCACCGCCAGCGGCTTGAGGCCGCGTTTTTCCGCTTCGGAGCGACGCATCAGCACCAGGGCCGCGGCGCCGTCGGAGATCGAACTGGAGTTGGCCGCGGTGACGCTGCCGCCGTCGCGGAACGCCGGTTTCAGCGTGGCGATCTTGTCCAGCCTGGCCTTGGGCGGTTGCTCGTCGTCGCTGATGGTCTGCTGTTCCTTGCCGACAGTGACCTGCAGCGGGACGATCTCGGCCTTGAAGCTGCCGTCCTTGATCGCCTGCTGGGCGCGGGTCAGCGAGGCCACGGCGAAGGCGTCCTGGGCTTCGCGGCTGAAGCCATTGGTTTCGGCGCAGTCTTCGGCGAAGGTGCCCATCAGGCGGCCCTTGTCGTAGGCGTCTTCAAGGCCGTCGAGGAACATGTGGTCGAGCACCCGGCCATGGCCCATGCGGTAGCCGCTGCGGGCGCGGTCCAGCAGGTACGGCGCGTTGGACATGCTTTCCATGCCGCCGGCGATCACCACCTCGGCGCTGCCGGCCAGCAGCATGTCGTGGGCCAGGATCGTGGTTTCCATGCCGGAGCCGCACATCTTGTTGACGGTGGTACAGCGGGTCGACTTGTCCAGCCCGGCGCCCAGCGCTGCTTGCCGCGCCGGTGCCTGGCCGAGGCCGGCCGGCAGCACGCAGCCGAACAGCACTTCGTCCACCGCGTCGCTGGCGACCCCGGCGCGTTCCACCGCGGCCTTGATCGCGGCGGCGCCGAGTTGCGGCGCGGTGAGGCTTTTCAGCTCGCCCTGGAAGCCGCCCATGGGGGTGCGGACGGCGCTGACGATAACGATCGGATCGTGGTTCATGGTCAATCCTCTTTACTTGGCGGCCATGCGCAAGGCGCCGTCGAGACGGATCACCTCGCCGTTGAGCATGCTGTTGTTAATGATATGCCCGACCAGCGCGGCGTACTCGTCCGGCTTGCCCAGGCGCGGCGGGAACGGCACCCCGGCGGCCAGGGAGTCGCGCACTTCCTGGGTCATGCCGGCCATCATCGGGGTCTCGAAAATGCCCGGGGCGATGGTCATCACGCGGATGCCGAAACGCGCCAGCTCGCGGGCGGCCGGCAGGGTCAGGCTGGCGATGGCGCCCTTGGAGGCGGCGTAGGCGGCCTGGCCGATCTGCCCGTCGAAGGCGGCGGCCGACGCGGTGTTGATGATCACCCCGCGCTCGCCGCCGGCGTCCGGCTGGCCTTCGGCGATGGCCGCGGCGGCCAGGCGCAGCAGGTTGAAGCTGCCGATCAGGTTGACGTTGATCACCTGGCTGAAACTGGCCAAGGCATGGGGGCCGTGCTTGCCGAGGATCTTCTCGCCACGCACGATCCCGGCGCAATTGACCAGCCCGTGCAAGCCGCCGAACGCCTTGAGGGTGGCCTGCACCGCCGCCTCGGCCGCGGCTTCGCTACTGATGTCGGCGACCGTGCTCTGGCAGCCGAGCGCTTGCGCCTGGGCCGCGACGGCCTCGGCGTTGAGGTCCACCAGCATCACCTTGGCGCCGGCCTCGACCAGCATCTTCGCGGTGGCGGCGCCGAGGCCCGAGGCCCCGCCGCTGACGAGAAAAATCTTGTTTTCGATCTGCATCGCACGTTCCTGAGGTTATTCAAGCCGAAGCTTTGTGCGCCGCGGCCTCTTGAGCCTTGGCGATTTCCTGGTTGCGCAAGATAAAGCGCTGCAATTTGCCGCTTGGGGTTTTCGGCAACTCGCTGACAAATTCGATTTCCCGGGGGTACGAGTGCGCGGCCAGGCGCTTGCGCACATGCTGGCGCAGTTCTTCGGCCAACTCCGGCGCGGCGCGGTATTGCGCGCCGAGCACGACAAACGCCTTGACCAGTTCGGTGCGCTCCGGATCGGGCTTGCCGATCACGGCCGCCTCGACCACCGCGGGGTGCTCGATCAACGCGCTTTCCACATCGAACGGGCCGACCCGATAACCGGAAGTGGTAATCACGTCGTCGCTGCGCCCGACGAAGCTGATGCTGCCGTCCGGGTTCAGCTCCACGGTGTCGCCGCTCAGGTAGTAGTCGCCGACGAAAGCCTTGGTCGCCACGCCGTGGTAGCCGTTGAACCAGCACATCGGCGACTGGCTGCGGTCGATGGCGAGGATCCCCGGCTGGCCCACCGCAAGTTCCTGGTGGTGTTCGTCGAGCACCACGATGCGGTGGCCCGGCGAGGCGAAGCCGGCGGCGCCGACGTGCACCGGGTGCTCCAGGCCGTGATGGTTGCACAGGACCATGCCCAGCTCGGTCTGGCCGTAGTGGTCGTGGATCACCACGTCCAGGTTGTCGGCGAACCAGCGGATCACCTCCGGGTTCAGCGGCTCGCCGGCGCTGCTGACGATGCGCAGGCGGCCCTTGATCGAGCGGGCGAACTCGTCGCCGCCGGCGATCAGCAGGCGGTAGGCGGTGGGCGATCCGGTGAGGTTGCTGATCCCGTACTTGTTGATCACCCGGCAGGTGCTTTCCAGGGTGAAAGGCCCATCGTAGAAGGTGATCGGATGGCCCAGGCCCAGCGGCCCGGTCACGCCGAAATAGATGCCGTAGGCCCAACCCGGGTCGGCGACGTTCCAGAACGCGTCTTCAGGGCGCAGGTCGACCGCGTCACGGGTGTAGTTCTGGAACGCGACGATGGCCTTGAGCGGCACGTAGAGCGCCTTGGACGGGCCGGTGGTGCCAGAGGTGAACATCAGCAGGAACGGGTCTTCGCCGGTCAGCATGACCGGCTCGCACTGGGCAGGATAATGGGCCAGTTCGGCCCAGAAACTGAAATCGCCACGGACGATACCCTGGCCCTTGGCCCCAGCGACCGTGACGATGGTCGGGCAGTCGGCCACCTCGTCGAGTTTGGGCCGGTTGACCGCGTCGGTCACCACCACCTTGGCCCCGGAACTGCCCAGGCGGTGCTCGATGGCCTTGGGCCCGAAGGCGGTGAACAGCGGCTGGTAGACCGCGCCGATGCGCCAGGCGGCGAACACCGCGATCAACAGTTCGACGTTGCGCGGCAGCAGGCCGGCGACCTTGTCGCCCTTGCCCACGCCCTGGGCCAGCAGGAAGTTGGCGAAGCGCGCGGCCTTGTCCTGCAACTCGCTGAAGGTGTAGGTCGCGCTGCTGCCGTCGCGGCCTTCCCAGAACAATGCGATGCGCCCCGGCAAGGCGTGCCGGTCACAACATTCGACGCAGGCATTGAGCGACTCCAGCGAGCCGTGCAGGGCCGCGTCGACGCTGTGCTGATAATTGAAGTGTGCAGTGGCAGACAGGTAATCGCGCATCGCCAGAATCCCTCGCTGTTCTTATTAGGATGGGCACCACAAAAACATCGGACAAATACTGGCGCCCCGGGCCGGGCCGGACAATGGTCAAAGCTTTCAAGTTGCGTGACTGGTTTGGCCAAGACCGATGCGCGGTGCCTGCGCTATTTTTTCGCGAGCAAGCTCGCTCCTACAGGGGGAATGCGTTCCCTTGTAGGAGCGGGCTTGCTCGCGATAGCGGTCTACCCGGCTTCGTTGAGGATCAGGCTGCGGTAATGCCCGGGGTTGGAGCCGGACCATTTGCGGAAGGCCTTGTAGAACGAACTGGCGTCGGCGAATCCCAGGCGGCCGGCGATCTCGGTGAAGCTGATCTGCGGCTCGGCCAGCCAGGCGATCGCCAGCTCTTTGCGCACCCCGTCCTTGAGGCCCTGGTAGGTCTGCCCTTCTTCCGCCAACCGGCGGCGCAGGGTCGAGGCCGACACGCAGAGGCTCTGGGCCAGGCTTGCGGTTTCCGGCCACTGCGCCGCCGGCAATTGGCGCAGGTCGTGGCGGATGCGGCTGGCCAGGCTCTGCGGGTCGCGGTACTTGACCAGGATATTGGCCGGCGCCTGGGCCAGGAACCGCTTGAGCTCCTCGAGGCTGCGCTTGATCGGCAGGTCCAGGCAGTCGGCGGCGATGATCATCCGCGTGCGCGGCCGGTCGAACCGCAGGTTCTGCGAGAACATCACTTGGTAGTCGCCGCAAAAATCCGGCGCCGGGCAACGCAGCTCGATGGCCAGGATCGGGATACGCCGCCCGGCCAGCCAGCAGGCCACGCCGTGGACGATCATCCAGTAGGTGAAATAGGTGAAGGCGCGGCGCGGTGCCTGCTCGTCCTCCAGCAGGACGATTTCCGCCAGGCTCTGCTGGCGCACCAGCTGTGCCGGCAGGTGTTCGAGCATCAGCGACAGAAAAGCCAGCCCCGAACCCAGGCCCGCCGCCAGGTTGGGTTGGGCCATGGCGCTGCGGCAGAGGAACGCCAAACTGCCGGATTTCAGCTTGCGCGGGTCCATGCCGAAGAACTCGTCGTCGGTGCGCCGGGCCAGCAGGCGCCATAGCCGGGCGTAGGCCAGCGCGGGCACGCGAGCCGACGCGAGCTCCAGCCGGGCCGGGTCGATGCCGACCTTGAGCAGCACCTCTTCGGTCGCAACACCGGGCGCGCAGCTTTGCAACAGCGCCTCGCGCACCAGTTGCATGGAGATTGTGTCTTTTTCCCACATCGCGCGTAACGGCTTCCTGCATAAAGGGATGGGACGGCCATCTTAGGCAGTGACCGGCAAAAATCCAGTGGGCTTTGGCCTAAGTTGCGGCATAGGTCCGATGGGCTATCTAGACTTTTACGTGGTTCAGCCATGAAACGTCCTAAATTTCGCAAGATCCATGCATACCGCTTCCTGTGGCCGCTATTAGCAATTCATCTCAAATAGGATTCACTCTCACTAAAAAAGAGTGCTTCTTATGGAAACGAAAGCCCCCTCCGCCCTGCCCCAGCACCGCCTGCTGGCCTCTACCCTGGGCCTGGCCCTGGCGTCCTGCGCCGGCGCGGCCGAAGCCGGCGAGCGGCCCAAATCCCTGCAACTGGACAACATCAAGGTCGAAGCCGAGCAACAAGACTCCAGGACCGAACGCTCCGCTTCGCCCAAGTACGTGGCACCGCTGTTGGACACCCCGCAAACCATCACCGTGGTGCCGCCCAAGCTGATCCAGGAACAGCAGGCGCTGAGCCTGCGCCAGGTGCTGTCCAACGTGTCCGGGATCACCTTCAATGCCGGCGAAGGCGGCGGCGGTTCGGGGGACAGCATCAACATCCGCGGCTTCTCGGCCAACAGCAATATGCAGATCGACGGCCTGCGCGACAGCGCCCAGACCAACCGCTCCGACACCTTCAACGTCGAGCAGGTGGAAGTCATCAAGGGCCCCAACTCGGTTTTCGGCGGCGCCGGCACCACCGGCGGCAGCATCAACGTGGTCAGCAAGCAACCCAAGAACCAGGCGTTCACCCGCCTGGGCGGCAGCCTGGGGACCGACAACTACTACCGCCTGACGCTGGACAGCAACCAGCCGCTGGAAGGCGTCGGCCACGACAGCGCCGTGCGGCTCAACCTGATGGGCCATCAGAACGATGTGCCCGACCGCGACAAGATCGACCGCCAGCGCTGGGGCATCGCGCCTTCGCTGCGCCTGGGCTTCAGCGACGCCACGCGGCTGACCCTGAGCGCCTTCCACCAGACCGACGACAACCTGCCGGACTACGGCGTGCCGGCGCGCGACGGTAAGAAGCTGGCCGGGGTCAAGCGCGACGCCTACTTCGGCTGGAAGAACCTCGACAAGGAAGAGATCGACCAGGACGCCTTCACCGCCGACTTCGAGCATGACTTCAACGACAACCTGCGCCTGCAGAACCTCACGCGCTATAGCCGCACCGCGCGCGACACGGTGATTTCCGCGTCCCATGCCAACACCAGCGGCGTGCCGGCCGGCCGCTATCGCCCGGCCGGGCCCCAGGCCTACGGACGCGACGCCACCACCGAGATGTGGATCAACCAGAGCAACCTGATCGGCGATTTCGAGTTCGCCGGGATGCGCCACGACACGGTGGCCGGGGTGGAACTGTCCCGCGAGACCCTGGACCTCAAGACCTACAACCACGGCCTGGGCACGGCGCTGTATCCGCGCAACGGCTATGAGCTGGGCAGCCCGCCCGGGCGCTGGAACGGCCCGGTGAAAAAAGCCACCAGCGGCTACACCGAAACCACCCTCAAGGGCCAGGCGTATTACCTGTTCGACAACATTGCCCTGAACGAGCGCTGGGACCTCAACCTCGGCCTGCGCTACGACAAGATCAAGGGCGACGCCGACAAGTACTCCGCCGACCACGTGAAAAGCGACCGCCTGGTGTCCGACACCAACAAGGCCAGCGCCCGCACCGGCCTGGTGTTCAAGCCCACCGACAACGGCCGCATCTACGCCGCCTGGGGCAACTCCTTCAACCCTTCGGCGGAAAACCTGGCCTCCACCGGCGGCGGCCTGAGCAAGGGCAACCAGGACCTGGCGCCGGAGAAGAACGAGACCTGGGAACTGGGCACCAAGTGGGAACTGCTGGACAAGCGCCTGGAACTGGACGCCGCGCTGTTTCGCGTCGAGAAGAGCAACGCCCGGGAAACCATGGCCGACGGCTCGACCCAGCTGGCCGGCAAGCAGCGGGTGCAAGGCGTCGAGGTCGGCGTCACCGGGCATGTCAGCGAGCAATGGGACGTGTTCGCCAACTACACCTTCCTCGACAGCGAAACCCTGCAAGCGGCCAATACCGCCTCCGGCATCGCCCGCAAGGGCCAGGCCCTGGGCAACACGCCGCCGCGCTCGTTCAACCTGTGGACCACCTATGAACTGCCGGCCGGCTGGACCCTGGGCTACGGCAGCCGTTACGTCAGCGAGCGCAACGTGACCTCCAGCACCCGCGCCAAGCTGGACGCCTACTGGCTGCACAACGCCATGCTCGGCTACAAGGTCAACCACAACCTGGACCTGCAGTTGAACGTCAACAACCTGTTCGACAAGGACTATGTGGAACGGGTCCGCCAGCAGAGCGGCAGCGACGCCCGCTCCTCGGCCATCGAATACGGCGACGCGCGCGCGGCGATCCTCTCGGCCAACTACTCGTTCTGACCCTGCCCCTCTGAGCGAAGCCCCGTTCGAGCGGGCTTCGCGCAACATTTTCCGGCCTCCCCCAGCGTTTCCCCCACCGCCGACCCGGCTGAAAACCGATACGCAATCTCCCCATCCTTGCCCGGCCCAAGCCGGTAAATCCCCTGTCCATGGCGCCTGGCGCCGGCAACGGGACTTGTTCCTAGTGCAAAAAAGTATCGATTCAAGTGTCAGGGATGATTTGTCAGCGCGGGCGTTGAGGGCTGTAATCAGCCCACATTCTTCCCGGCATGGGGAAGGCACAACAACAATAACCGTCCTTCCGCCGCCCCTCGGGCGCGGAACAGGAGTGCACGATGAAACCCTGCCTCAACGCCCTGCTCGTCACCACCTGCCTGACCGTAAGCGGCGTCAGCCTCGGCGCCCAGACCCTGACCATCGCCACCGTCAACAACAGCGACATGATCCGCATGCAGAAACTCTCGAAGACCTTCGAGAACGAGCACCCGGACATCACGCTGAGCTGGGTGGTGCTTGAAGAAAACGTCCTGCGCCAGCGCCTGACCACCGATATCGCCACCCAGGGCGGGCAGTTCGACGTGCTGACCATCGGCATGTACGAAGCCGCGCTCTGGGGCGCCAAGGGTTGGCTGGAGCCGATGAAGGACCTGCCCGCGGCCTACGACCTGCAAGATATTTTCCCCGCGGTGCGCGAGGGCCTGTCGGCCAAGGGCACGCTCTACGCCCTGCCGTTCTACGCCGAAAGCTCGATGACCTACTACCGAACCGACCTGTTCAAGGCCGCCGGCCTGGAGATGCCCGAGCACCCGACGTGGGAGCAGATCGGCGAGTTCGCCGGCAAGCTCAACAAACCCGAGCAGGAGCAGTACGGCATCTGCCTGCGCGGCAAGGCCGGCTGGGGCGAGAACATGGCACTGATCACCACCCTGGCCAACGGTTTCGGCGCGCGCTGGTTCAATGAGCAGTGGCAACCGGAGTTCACCGGGCCGGAGTGGAAGAACGCCCTGACCTTCTACGTCGACACCATGAAAAAGGCCGGCCCGCCCGGCGCTTCCAGCAACGGTTTCAACGAGAACCTGGCGCTGTTCAACAGCGGCAAGTGCGCGATCTGGGTCGACGCCAGCGTCGCCGGCTCCTTCGTCACCGACAAGTCGCAGAGCAAGGTCAGCGAACACGTCGGCTTCACCTACGCGCCGCGCCAGGTCACCGACAAGGGCAGCGCCTGGATGTACTCCTGGGCGCTGGCGATCCCCACCAGTTCCAAGGCCAAGGACGCCGCGCAAGTCTTCGCCACCTGGGCCACCTCCAAGGAATACGGGGCCCTGGTCGCAGAGAAAGACGGCATCGCCAACGTGCCGCCGGGCACCCGCGCCTCGACCTACAGCGAGGCCTACATGCAAGCCGCGCCGTTCGCCAAGGTGACCCTGGAATCGCTGAAAGTCGCCGACCCGACCAAGCCGACCCTCAAGCCGGTGCCCTACGTCGGCATCCAGCTGGTGACCATCCCCGAGTTCCAGGCCATCGGCACCCAGGTCGGCAAGCTGTTCTCCGCCGCGCTGATCGGCCAGACCACGGTCGACCAGGCCCTGGCCGCGGCCCAGCAGACCACCGAACGCGAAATGAAACGCGCCGGCTACCCCAAGTAACCCGCCCACCCCCTACCTGTAGGA
Organism: Pseudomonas chlororaphis; assembly: GCF_001921865.1. Taxonomy (GTDB): domain Bacteria; phylum Pseudomonadota; class Gammaproteobacteria; order Pseudomonadales; family Pseudomonadaceae; genus Aquipseudomonas; species Aquipseudomonas chlororaphis_D. Next base: position 428,745 of record NZ_MSCT01000010.1, on the reverse strand, counting down.
GCGAGCTTGCTCGCGATGCTGTCCACGCCTGCGGCGTGATCGCGAGCAAGCTCGCTCCTACAAGGGAACGCACCTGAACGGTTGTGACTGCCATGAATACCTCGACTGTCAATGCTCACCTGGACGTGCCCCGGGCGGCTCGCAAGCGCCGCCTGGCCAACCCCGGCTGGTTCCTGGTCAGCCCCTCGGTGGCCCTGTTGCTGCTGTGGATGATCGTGCCGCTGGGCATGACCCTGTACTTCTCGCTGATCCGCTACAACCTGCTGTACCCCGGGGAAAACCAGTTCGTGGGGCTGGAGAACTTCAGCTACTTCCTCACCGATTCGGGCTTCCTGCCCGGCGCCGGCAACACCCTGCTGCTGGTGGGCAGCGTGTTGGCGATCAGCGTGGTGTTCGGCGTGCTGATCAGCGCCCTGCTCGAGGCCAGTGAGTTCTTCGGCCGCGGCATCGTCCGGGTGCTGCTGATCTCGCCGTTCTTCATCATGCCCACGGTGGGCGCGCTGATCTGGAAAAACCTGATCTTCCACCCGGTGTCGGGGATCCTCGCCGCCGTGTGGAAGCTGTTCGGCGCCCAGCCGGTGGACTGGCTGGCCCATTACCCGCTGCTGTCGATCATCATCATCGTGTCCTGGCAGTGGCTGCCGTTCGCCATCCTGATCCTGATGACGGCCATGCAGTCCCTGGACCAGGAACAGAAGGAAGCGGCGCGCCTGGACGGCGCCGGGGCCATCGCGATCTTCTGGCACCTGACCCTGCCGCATCTGGCTCGGCCGATTGCCGTGGTGGTGATGATCGAGACCATCTTCCTGCTCTCGGTGTTCGCCGAAATCTTCACCACCACCAACGGCGGCCCGGGCTACGCCTCGACCAACCTCGCCTACCTGATCTACAACCAGGCGCTGGTGCAGTTCGACGTCGGCATGGCCTCGGCCGGCGGCCTGATCGCCGTGGTCATCGCCAATATCGCCGCGATCATCCTGGTGCGGATGCTCGGCAAAAACCTGACTGACAAGCCCTGAGGTGCGCGCCATGACCCTGCAACAATCCCGCCGCCTGCAAAGCCTGGTGCTCGGCACCCTGGCCTGGGCTATCGCGATCCTGATCTTCTTCCCGATCTTCTGGATGCTGCTGACCAGCTTCAAGACCGAAATCGACGCCTTCGCCACGCCGCCGCAGTTCATCTTCACGCCGACACTGGAGAATTACCTGCACATCAACGAGCGCAGCAACTACCTGGCGTTCGCCTGGAACTCGGTGGTGATCTCCTTCAGCGCCACCGCCCTGTGCCTGCTGATCGCGGTGCCGGCGGCCTACTCCATGGCCTTCTACGAGACCCGTAATACCAAGCGCACCCTGCTGTGGATGCTCTCCACCAAGATGCTGCCGCCGGTGGGCGTGTTGATGCCGATCTACCTGCTGGCCAAGACCTTTGGCCTGTTGGACACGCGCATCGCGCTGATCGCGATCTACACCCTGATCAACCTGCCGATCGTGGTCTGGATGGTTTACACCTACTTCAAGGACATCCCCCGGGACATCCTCGAAGCCGCGCGGCTGGACGGCGCCACGCTGGGCCAGGAAATGCTCCGGGTGCTGCTGCCCATCGCCAAGGGCGGCCTGGCCTCCACCGTGCTGCTGTCGCTGATCCTGTGCTGGAACGAGGCCTTCTGGTCGCTGAACCTGACCTCCTCCAACGCCGCGCCCCTGACCGCCCTGATCGCCTCCTACTCCAGCCCCGAAGGGCTGTTCTGGGCCAAGCTCTCGGCCGTCTCGACCCTGGCCTGCGCGCCGATCCTGATCTTCGGCTGGATCAGCCAGAAACAGCTGGTGCGCGGCCTGTCCTTCGGCGCGGTGAAATAACAGACGGCCCCTACCACCTACACCTGTAGCCGCTGCCGCAGGCTGCGATAAGGCTCGAAGAGCCTTCCAGGGCCTCAAGAGCGCGTCTGCTTCGCAGCCGATCGCAGCCTTCGGCAGCGGCTACACACCGACATTCAGAAACATGGAGGCCCATCATGGCCAACCTGAAAATCAAGAATCTGCAAAAAGGCTTCGAAGGCTTTTCCATCATCAAGGGCATCGACCTGGAGGTGAACGACAAGGAGTTCGTGGTGTTCGTCGGCCCGTCCGGTTGCGGCAAGTCCACCCTGCTGCGGCTGATCGCCGGCCTCGAGGAAGTCAGCGGCGGCAGCATCGAGCTCGATGGCCGCGACATCACCGAAGTCAGCCCGGCCAAGCGCGACCTGGCCATGGTGTTCCAGACCTACGCCCTGTACCCGCACATGAGCGTGCGCAAGAACATGTCGTTCGCCCTGGACCTGGCCGGCGTGGCGAAAGCCGAGGTCGAGAACAAGGTCGCCGAAGCCGCGCGCATCCTCGAACTGGGGCCGATGCTGGAACGCAAGCCCAAGCAGCTGTCGGGCGGCCAGCGCCAGCGCGTGGCCATCGGCCGGGCCATCGTGCGCAACCCGAAGATCTTCCTGTTCGACGAACCGCTGTCCAACCTCGACGCCGCGCTGCGGGTGCAGATGCGCCTGGAGCTGGCGCGCCTGCATAAAGAGTTGCAGGCGACCATGATCTACGTGACCCACGACCAGGTCGAAGCCATGACCCTGGCCGACAAGGTGGTGGTGCTCAACGGCGGTCGCGTGGAACAGGTGGGCTCGCCGCTGGAGCTGTACCACCGCCCGGCCAACCTGTTCGTCGCCGGCTTCCTCGGCACGCCGAAGATGGGCTTTCTCAAAGGCAAGGTCAGCCAGGTCGACGGCCAGGGTTGCGAGGTCGAGCTGGAAGCCGGCACCCGCGTTCGCCTGGACCAGAACGGTCCGCGCCTCAGCGTCGGCAGCCCGGTGACCCTGGGCATCCGCCCCGAACACCTGGAGCTGGCACGGCCCGGCGACTGCACCCTGACCGTCACCGCCGACGTCAGCGAGCGCCTGGGCAGCGACACCTTCTGCCATGTCCGCACGGCCTCCGGCGAAGCCTTGACCCTGCGCATCCGCGGCGACCTGGCCAGCGCGTTCGGCCAGCAACTGGACCTGCACCTGGACGCCGCCCATTGCCATCTGTTCGATGCCGACGGCGTCGCCCTGCCCCGCGCCCTGCGCGCCGCCGCCTGATTGCCGACGCCCGACGCAAGAGAACCCCAACGATGAAACTGAACCGACACAACCTCACCCGGCTGGCCGCCGACGTGCAATTGCCCGCCTACTCCCCGGCCGAGACCCGCCAAGGCATCGCGCATATCGGCGTGGGCGGCTTCCACCGCGCCCACCAGGCCTATTACACCGACGCCCTGATGAACACCGGCGAAGGCCTGGACTGGAGCATCTGCGGAGTCGGCCTGCGCGCCGAGGACCGCCGCGCCCGCGACGACCTGGCCGGCCAGGACTACCTGTTCACCCTGTTCGAGCTGGGCGACGACGCGGCCACCGAAGTGCGGGTGATCGGTGCCATCAGCGACATGCTGCTGGCCGAGGACGGCGCCCAGGCGCTGATCGACAAGCTGGCCAGCCCGCAGATCCGCATCGTCTCGTTGACCATCACCGAAGGCGGCTACTGCATCGACGACAGCAGCGGCGAGTTCATGGCCCAACTGCCACAGATCCAGCACGACCTGGCCCATCCGCGGCAACCGCAGACGGTGTTCGGCTTTCTCTGCGCGGCCCTGGCCCAGCGGCGGGCGGCGGGCGTCCCGGCCTTTACCCTGATGTCCTGCGATAACCTGCCGCACAACGGCGCGGTGACCCGCAAGGCGCTGCTGGCCTTCGCCGGCCTGCGCGACGTCGACCTGCGCGACTGGATCGCCGCCAACGTCAGCTTCCCCAACGCCATGGTCGACCGCATCACGCCGATGACCAGCACCGCCCACCGCTTGCAGCTGCACGACGAACATGGCGTCGACGATGCCTGGCCGGTGGTCTGCGAGCCCTTCGTGCAATGGGTCCTGGAAGACAAATTCGGCAACGGCCGACCGGCCTGGGAAAAGGTCGGCGTGCAATTCACCGACGACGTCACGCCCTACGAGGACATGAAGATCAAGCTGCTCAACGGCAGCCACCTGGCCCTGACCTACCTGGGCTTTCTCAAGGGCTACCGATTTGTCCACGAGACCATGGCCGACCCGCTGTTCGTGGCCTTCATACGCGCCTACATGGACCTCGACGTGACCCCGCAACTGGCGCCCGTGCCGGGCATCGACCTGGCCGACTACAAGGACACCCTGGTGGCGCGTTTCTCCAACCGGGCGATTGCCGACCAGCTGGAACGGGTCTGCTCCGACGGTTCGTCGAAGCTGCCCAAATTCAGCGTGCCGAGCATCAACCGCCTGATCGCCGACGGCCGTGACACCGAGCGCGCCGCGCTGGTGGTGGCCGCCTGGGCCCGCTACCTCAAGGGCGTGGACGAAAACGGCGACACCTACGCGATCCCCGACCCGCGCGCCGCATTCTGCCAGGCGCTGGTGACGGACGACGACCGGGTCGGCCAGCGGCTGTTGGCGGTCGACGCCATCTTCGGTAGCGCCATCCCCCACTCGCCGGCCTTTGTCGAAGCCTTCGAGCGCTGCTATACCAGCCTGCGCGACCACGGCGTGACCCGGACCCTGGAGCGGGTGTTGGGCCGGGACAGCTGATGCTTGCCCGGCGCCGTTGCGTTTCGCCAGGCAGACCGCGGATTCAGGTTTGGCGGTCGCTGCGTCGGAATGCCGCCCAAACCGTACGCAGCCTCGCAGGCTCGGCAGCGGCTACGGCAGTTTGATTTGAATTTTTTGCAGGTTCTTCATGACGACACGACAACTTTTCCTCGGCATCGACTGCGGCACCCAGGGCACCAAGGCCATGGTGCTGGATGCCGCCAGCGGCGAAGTGCTGGGCCTGGGCACCGCGCCCCACAGTTTGATCAGCGGCGCCAACGGCCGCCGCGAACAGGAGGTCGGGCAATGGTGCGAGGCGTTTGCCCTGGCCACCCGCCGCGCCTTGCTCGCGGCCGGGGTCAGCGGCCTGGACGTCCTCGGCATCGGCGTCTCCGGCCAGCAGCACGGCCTGGTCCTGCTCGACCAGCAGGGCCAGGTGCTGCGCCCGGCCAAGCTCTGGTGCGACACCGAGTCCACGGAGCAGAACCAGCGCCTGCTGGATTACCTGGGCGGCGAACCAGGCTCCCTGGAGCGCCTCGGCGTGGCGATCGCCCCCGGCTATACGGTGTCCAAGCTGCTGTGGACCCGGGAACAGCACCCCCAGGCGTTCCAGCGCATCGCCCGCATCCTGCTGCCCCACGACTACCTCAACTACTGGCTGACCGGCCGCGCCTGCAGCGAATACGGCGACGCCTCCGGCACCGGCTACTTCGATGTGCGCCGCCGCCAGTGGGACCTGGCGCTGCTGCGGCACATCGACCCCGACGGCCGCCTGGAGGCCGCCCTGCCGGAGTTGATCGAAGCGGACCAGGCGGTGGGCACACTGTTGCCGCAGATCGCCCGCGACCTCGGCCTCAACCCCCAGGCCCTGGTGTCCAGCGGCGGCGGCGACAATATGCTCGGCGCCATCGGCACCGGCACGATCGAGCCGGGGACGCTCACCATGAGCCTGGGCTCCTCCGGCACCCTGTACGCCTATGCCGAACAGCCCCAGGTCAGCACGGATGCCGCGGTGGCCACCTTCTGCTCCTCCAGCGGCGGCTGGCTGCCGCTGATCTGCACCATGAACCTGACCAACGCCACCGGCGCGCTGCGTGAGCTGTTCGAGCTCGACCTCGACACCTTCAACCAACGGGTGGCCGAGGCGCCGATCGGTGCCCAGGGCGTGTGCATGCTGCCGTTTCTCAACGGCGAGCGGGTGCCCGCCCTGCCCCACGCCAGCGGCAGCCTGCTGGGGCTGACCCTGGATAACCTGAACCAGGCCAACCTGTGCCGGGCGGTGGTCGAGGGCACCACCTTCGGCCTGCGCTACGGCCTCGACCTGCTGCGCCGCAACGGCCTGCAGGGCGAGAACATCCGGCTGATCGGCGGCGGCTCGAAAAGTCCGCTGTGGCGGCAGATGGTCGCGGATATCATGCACACCCCGGTGGTCTGCACCGAGCAGAGCGAAGCGGCGGCCCTGGGCGCGGCGATCCAGGCCGCCTGGTGCCAATCCCGGGCCAGTGGCCGGCCGCAAAGCCTGGCGCAGCTGTGCCAGCGTTGCGTGAAGCTCGATGCCGCCAGCGCAACCCGGCCGATCGAGGCCAATGTCGTGGCCTACCAGCAGGCTTATGAACGTTACCGCCAGCACGTGGCGACCCTTTTGAAGAGCGAATGACTATGTACCTGGTCAGCGGTGAAGCACTGTTCGATTTTTTCAGCCAAGACGATGCCGGCGGACGGCCGTCGCACGTGAATTTCCAGGCGATCGCCGGCGGCTCGCCGTTCAATGTCGCGGTGGGCCTGCGCCGCCTGGGCGTCGAGGCGGCGCTGTTCGCCGGCCTGTCCACCGACTACCTCGGCCGACGCTTGTTGCAAGTGCTGCGCGACGAAGGCGTGCGTGAGGATTACCTGCTGGACGTGCCGGCCCCGACGACCCTGGCGATGGTCGCGGTGGGCGCCGACGGCTCACCGCACTACAGCTTTCGCGGTGAAGGTTGCGCCGACCGCCAGCTGCGCCTGGCCGACCTGCCGGCGCTGGGCGACGAAGTGCGCGGCCTGCACATCGGCTCGTATTCCCTGGTGGTGCAGCCGATCGGCGACAGCCTGCTGGCGCTGGTGCAGCGCGAGCGCGGTCGGCGCCTGATCAGCCTCGACCCGAATGTGCGCCTCAACCCGGCGCCGGACCTCCAGCTGTGGCGCCAACGCATCGACGCGCTGGTCAGGCTGGCCGACCTGATCAAGGTCAGCGACGAGGACCTGCACCTGCTCTACCCCGAGCGCGATCCGCAGGAAGTGATCGAGGGTTGGCTGCAGCATCACTGCCAGTTGGTGTTCCTGACCCGCGGCGCAGAGGGCGCGACCGTGTTCAGCCGGGCACATGGCCGCTGGTCGGCACCGGCCATGCCGATTAAGATGGCCGACACCGTGGGCGCCGGTGACACCTTCCAGGCCGCATTGATTGCCTGGCTGACCGAACAGCAGCTGGATTCGCTGGAAGGTATCGCGCGCCTGAGCCGGGAACAGATCGACCAGATGCTCAGGTTCGCCATCCGCGCCGCGGCGCTGACCTGCGGCAAGACCGGACCGGATCTGCCCTATCGCCAACAACTGAATTGATAGAAGGGGCGCCGCGCCGGCGCCCCGCATCGAGCCGAACAGAGTCCTGCCTTTGACCCGTTCAACTTACGCCATCGCATTGCTCCCCTTCCTCCTGGCCGGTTGCGCGACCTCGCCGCCGGCCAACCCCAACGACATCTGCGCGATCTTTCGCGAAAAGCGCGACTGGTACAAAGCCGCCAAGGCCACCGAAGAGAAATGGGGCGTGCCGATCCAGGTGCCGCTGTCGATCATCTACCAGGAATCGAGCTTCAAGCATGACGCCTTGCCGCCGCGCAAATACCTGCTGTGGGTAATCCCCTGGGGCCGGGTCAGCAGCGCGGCCGGCTACCCGCAGGCCAAGGACGAAGTCTGGAGCGACTACCAGCGCAAGGGCGACAACGCCTGGGCCAGCCGTACCGACTTCGCCGACGCCACCGACTTTGTCGGCTGGTACATGGACCAGACCTGGCGGGTCAACGGCGTGACCAAGCAGGACGCCTACCGCCAGTACCTGAACTACCACGAAGGCTGGGGCGGCTACCGCCGCCAGAGCTACTCGGCCAAACCCTGGTTGCAGACCGTGGCGGGCAAGGTGCAAAGCCGCTCCAACCTCTACGGCCAGCAATACGCCGGCTGCAAGGAAGAACTCAACCGCGGGTTCTGGAGCCGTTTCTGGAATTGGCTGTAGCAGCCACACCACAATCCCTGTAGCCGCTGCCGCAGGCTGCGCACGAGCGCGCAGCACTCGCCAAACCAGGCACCGCGTTTTTCCAGGCAGACCGCGGACTCAGGCTTTGCGGCCGCTGCGCAACCGTACGCAGCCTCGCGGGCTCGGCAGCGGCTACACCACGGTCTGTGTAGCCGCTGCCGAAGGCTGCGCACGAGCGCGCAGCGCTCGCCAGATGAGGCACCACGTTTTTCCAGATGGAACGCGAACTCAGGCTTTGCGGCCGCTGCGCGACCGTACGCAGCCTCGCAGGCTCGGCAGCGGCTACAACGATCCCTGTAGCCGCTGCCGAAGGCTGCGTACGAGCGCGCAGCGCTCGCCAGATGAAGCACCACGTTTTTCCAGATGGAACGCGAACTCAGGCTTTGCGGCCGCTGCGCAACCGTACGCAGCCTCGCGGGCTCGGCAGCGGCTACACCACGGTCCCTGTAGCCGCTGCCACAGGCTGCACACGAGCGCGCAGCGCTCGCCAGATGAGGCACCGCGTTTTTCCAGAAGGAACGCGAACTCAGGCTTTGCGGCCGCTACGCGACCGTACGCAGCCTCGCGGGCTCGGCAGCGGCTACACCACGGTCCTTGTAGCCGCTGCCGAAGGCTGCGTACGAGCGCGCAGCGCTCGCCTGGCCGTCAGAACATCGAGAAGTTGTAGCTGACGATCAGCCGCGTTTCGTCCACGTCGCGGGCGATTTTTTCGTAGTTGCTGCGGTAGGTGGCGTTGCGCAGGCGCAGGCTGACGTCCTTGAAGGTGCCGCCCTGCACCACGTACTTGAGCTCGCTGTCGCGTTCCCATTCGCGGCCTTCGCGGTCGCTGCCCGGGACCTTGATATGGTCGCCGCTGACATAGCGGGTCAGGAAGCTCAGGCCGTTGATCCCCACGGCCTTGAAGTCGTAGTCGTAACGCAGCTGCCAGGAGCGTTCCTGGGCGGCGGCGAAGTCGTTGACCTGCACATAGTTGACCAGGTACGGGTTGCTGCCATCGAGGTACGGCATCGAGTTGTCGCCGTTCATGCGCTGCCAGCCGGCGCTGAAGGTATGGCCGTCGATGGCGTAGCCGAGCAGGCCGCTCAGGGCGCGGTTGTCGATGGAGCCGGCGCGCTCGGCGCCGCTGTCGGCGCTCTTGATCAGGCGCAGATCGGCCTTCAGCATGCCGCTGCCCAGCGGCTGGTTGGCCACCAGGCCAATGAAATGCTGACGGTAGATGTCTTCCAGTTCGGCGTAGTGGTATTGCCCGCTCAGGCGCTCGTTGAAGAGGTAGTCGATGCCGTACATATCGAAATGGTCGGCGCTGACGTTGCAGGCATACCGCTTGTTCTTGCAGTGCACGCGGATGTCCTGGGCGTCCGTGGAGTCGCGGGCGGTGTAGCGGTCCAGGCGCGCGGCCATGAAGCTCAGGTCCTTGATCTCTTTGGACGTCAGCATCGCGCCGTTGAACATCGTCGGCAGCAGGCGCCCGTCGTTGTACTTGAGCAGCGGCAGATCCGGCAGCAGCGCGCCGTACTTGAGCACGCTCTGCGACACCCGCACCTTGGCGGTCAGGCCGAGCTTGGCGTACTGGTCCTTGGAACCCCGCGGGTCCTGGCCGCTGGACGGCAGCAGGCCGCTGTTGCTGCGGTCGGGGCTGGAGTCGAGCTTGACGCCGAGCATGCCCAGCGCATCGACGCCGAAACCGACGGTGCCTTCGGTGTAGCCCGACTGCAGGTTGAGGATGAACCCCTGCGCCGCCTCTTCGCGCTTGGACGCGCCCTGATCGTTACTGGTGTGGCCGTCGCGAAAGTCACGGTTGAAATAGACCGTGCGCGATTCGAGCCGGGCGCTGCTGTCCTCGAAAAAACCCGCGGCCTGGGTCGGGGCGGTAAAACCTGCGCACAGGCAAAGGGCGCCGAGGCCAAGCGGTCGGCGGGCGTGCAGCAAAGGAAAAGGGGGACGCATGAAAAGCTCCAGCAGTGCAGCGGTAACGCGGATGAAAGAAAGCAATAGCAATCCATCCGGCGAATCATTTCTGGCCGGTTGAATTGATTGGATCAATGTTGACCGCAAATGATGGCAGATGGCCCTACCCCCACCCACCCGACTTTAGTCTGAAGTGGCTACAGCCTTTGCCCCTGCGCGCGGCTGCCTTTCTAGGGCGACGCCGATCCGAAACCAGTCAATTTCGAGAGTTTTTCACACGAGCGGCCAACCCCGGGCCTGACAGGCTCCAGCCCGCCGCTTGGATCCAAATACCCGCTCTTCGCCGAGAGAAATGGTCATTTTCTTCACCAAACCCCTACCGTTCGTCGGCTATTTTTGTCTTCAAGCACTTTGTAACAAGGAATTGACAGAACACCTAAAGGGTCTGGCTTGTCTATTTATCCAATTGATTTTAAAAGAAATAAAATCTTTGTGAAGTTTATAAAAAACACCATCGTCATTTATACAACACAACAAAACGTCAATTAACCGACTCATCTGTGTGGTAGTGTCAAAAAAAGAACGCATCAAGGGCTTGCACCTGTTCAGTTCTTCAAGAAGTGAGCAGAAAACTCACTCACACCCCATCACGGACGAGGTTCCTCCCTTGGATGTCAGCGTTTTTGGTACTGGTTATGTCGGCCTGGTACAAGCCGTCGCCCTGGCCGATGTTGGCCATAACGTGGTCTGTGTCGACATCGACAGCCAGAAAATCGCCCAATTGCAGCGGGCCATCGCACCTATCCATGAGCCTGGGCTGAACGGCCTGATCGAGGACAATCTCAAGGCCGGCCGCCTGTCCTTCACCACCCAGGCGCAGACGGCGGTGAGCCACGGCGACCTGATGTTCATCGCGGTCGGCACCCCGCCCAACGAAGACGGTTCCGCCGACCTCGAGCATGTGCTCGCGGTCGCCCGTGACATCGCCCGCCTGATGCACAGCGACAAGACCCTGGTGATCAAGTCCACCGTGCCGGTGGGCACCGCCGACCTGGTGCTGGACAGCGTCGTCGAGCAACTCAGCGACCTGGGCAAATCGGACCTCAAGGTGCATGTCGTCTCCAACCCCGAGTTCCTCAAGGAAGGCAGCGCCGTGGCCGACTGCATGCGCCCGGACCGGATCATCGTCGGTTGCGCCGGCGACAAGCCGCGCCAGCAGTTGAGCGAGCTGTACGCGCCGTTCAACCACAACCGCGACCGCCTGATGTTCATGGACAACCGCAGCGCCGAGCTGGTGAAGTACGCCGCCAACGCGATGCTCGCCACGCGCATCAGCTTCATGAACGAAATGGCCAACCTGGCCGAGCGCCTGGGCGTCGACATCAACGCCGTGCGCAAGGGCATCGGCGCCGACCCGCGGATCGGCTACCACTTCATCTACCCGGGCGCCGGTTTTGGCGGCTCATGCTTCCCCAAGGACCTCAAGGCGCTGATCCACACCGCCGAGAGCCACGGCCTCGAGCCGCAGATGCTCAAGACCGTGCGCGACGTCAACGAACAGCAGCGCCATGTGCTGTTCCGCAAACTCAAGGCGCACCTGGGCGACGACCTGCGGGGCAAGGTCATCGCGCTCTGGGGGCTGGCCTTCAAGCCCAACACCGACGACATGCGCGAAGCCACCAGCCGCTACCTGATGGAAGCGCTGTGGGAGGCTGGCGCCACGGTGCATGCCTACGACCCCGAAGCCATGACCGAATGCCGGCGCCTGTATGGCTATCGCCCTGACCTGCAGCTGTGCGCGACCCGCGACGACACCTTGCAATGCGCCGACGCGCTGGTGATCTGCACCGAGTGGAAAGCCTTTCGCGTGGTCGACTTCAACCAGCTGCGCGAGCGGCTCGCGGCGCGCCTGATCGTCGACGGGCGCAACCTCTACAACCCGCAACAGGCGGCGGACGCCGGCCTGCATTACCTGAGCATCGGCTTACCCTATCGCGTACCGGGGGCGCTCTACGCATGAATATCCTGATCACCGGGGCCGCCGGTTTCATCGGCGCCCATACCGCACTGCGTTTGCTCAAGGATGGGCATCAGGTCACCGGGCTGGATAACTTCAACGACTACTACGACCCGCAACTCAAGCACGACCGCGTGCGCTGGGTCGAACAACAGGCCGGGCGCTTCCCGCTGTACCGCCTCGACCTGGGCGACGCCGAGGCGCTGGACCGGCTGTTCGCCCAGGTCCGCCCGCAGGTGGTGATCAACCTGGCGGCCCAGGCCGGCGTGCGTTATTCCCTGGAAAACCCCAAGGCCTACCTGGACAGCAACCTCGGCGGTTTTCTCAACCTGCTGGAAATGTGCCGGCGCTACCCGGTCGAGCACCTGATCTACGCCTCGTCCAGCTCGGTGTACGGCGCCAACCACCACACCCCGTACAAGGTCAGCGACAACGTCGACCACCCGCTGTCGCTGTATGCCGCGAGCAAGAAAGCCAACGAGCTGATGGCCCACAGCTACAGCCACCTATTCGGCGTGCCGGCCACCGGCCTGCGCTTCTTTACCGTGTACGGTCCCTGGGGCCGTCCGGACATGTCGCCGGTGCTGTTCGCCAAGGCCATCAGCGAAGGCCGCCCGTTGAAGCTGTTCAACTACGGCATGCACCAGCGCGACTTCACCTACATCGATGACATCGTCGAATCCCTGGCGCGCCTGTTGACCAAGCCGCCGGTACGCGACCCGCTGTGGGACCGCGAGCAGCCCGACCCGGCCACCAGCATGGCGCCCTGGCGCCTGTTCAATATCGGCGGGCAGCGTCCGGTGGAGCTCAAGGAGTACGTCGCCACCCTGGAGCAACTGCTGGGGCGCAAGGCCGAGGTCGAGTACCTGCCGTTGCAGCCCGGCGACGTGCTGAACACCTGCGCCGATGCCAGCGCCCTGGAAAACGTCACCGGTTTCGGTCCGCAGATTGCCCTGGCCGAAGGCCTGGGGCGCTTCGTCGACTGGTTCCAGAGCTACTACCGGCCACCCCTGCCGCCCAGGGACTGAACCCCGCCACGACCTGCTCCAGCGAACCCCTTCGCTGTTCCAGCCACCCGCTATGGAAATACCCCGATGGACATGGAAAGACCATTCTCATCGCCTGTGCCCAAGGCCCCGACGCCCGCCACCGGCCCGACGCCCATCGACCGGCGCAACGACCCGTTCCGGCGCAAGGTCGAGGCCGCCATCGAGCTGCAGCATCGCGGCTGGCTCAGCGGCCGCCCCGGCGGTTGCCCCTGGACCCTGTCCCTGAGCAAACGCCTCACCTCGACCCTGCTGGCCGCGCTGATCCTGCTGCTGATCGCCCCGCTGCTGCTGGCCATCGCCCTGCTGATCAAGCTGACCAGCCCCGGCCCGGTGTTTTTCGTGCAACTGCGCACCGGCTTTCGCGGCCGGCGTTTCGGCATGTACAAGTTCCGCACCATGGTGGTCAACGCCGAGGCCCTGAAAGACTCAGTGCGCCACCTGAACAAGCACGGCCCGGACTCGGTGGATTTCAAGATCGACCGCGACCCGCGGATCACCGGGATCGGCGGTTTCCTGCGCCGCACCAGCCTCGACGAGCTGCCGAACCTGATCAACGTGCTGCTTGGCCAGATGCGCATAGTCGGCCCGCGGCCGACCTCGTTCCACGCCCAGACCTACAAGGAACACCACCTCGGCCGCCTGAGCATCTACCCCGGCATCACCGGCCTGTGGCAGGTCTCCGGGCGCAGCGACGTGGATTTCGACGGCCGGGTGACCCTGGACATGACCTACATCTTCCAGCAGAGCCCCTGGCTGGACTTGAAGATCCTGATCAAAACCCCTCTCAAAGTCCTCAACGGCCACGGAGCAAGTTGAAATGGCGGCTGCAACCTTTGCCAGTCTGAAGATCCCGACCCCCACCGAAAGCAACCTGGCGGTGACCGTCCTCGACCAGCAACTGCGGGTGATCCTGCTCACCGCGCCGAACGCCGACAGCGGCGTCACCACCAGCGCCCTGGCCCTGGCCAACGAACTGGCGCGCACCAGCCGCGGCCGCGTGCTGCTGTTGGACACTAGCCTTGCGGACAACAGCCTGACCCAGCGCCTGGGCCTGGCCGAGCAACCGGGTTTCCTCGACCTGGTGCTGGCCGACCCGCCGCCGAGCCTGGCCGCCTGCATCGAGCACCCCGGCGACCCGGGGTTCGACTTCCTGCCCCTGGGCCGCCGCCAACAGCACACCGAGCGCCTCACCGCGCAGCCGCTGCGCGAGCTGTTCGCGGTGCTGAACGAGGCCTACCGCTTCGTCATCGTCGACGGCGACCCGGTGTACAGCAACGGCGACCTGCTCACCCTGAGCACCCAGGTCGACGGCGTGGTGCTGGTGGTGCGCAGCGAGGAAACCCGCTGGGAGGTGGCCCAGGCCGCCGCGCAACGGCTGGTCCAGGCCGAGGCGAAGCTGATCGGCAGCGTGTTCAACGCCCGCAAGTACTACATGCCCAAATGGGTCTACGACCGTCTCTGACCGGCACAAGGAAAGTCTGCACATGAAACCTTACGCACTCCCCCTTGGCCTGATGCTGGCCGCCCTCGCCGGCTGTTCCAGCCCCGAGGTCGCGGACATGCCGGTGCATGTCCTCAGCGCCGAAGCCGGCCAGGGCCAGATGACCGAAGTGCTGCCGGTGGAGCAGGTCCTGCGCCCGCAGGACGTGCTCGACGTGATCTTCCACATCGGCAGCACCAGCCAGGCGCGTTACCGGGTCCAGCCGGGCGACCAGGTCGACGTCTCGTTCCTCACCGCCGCCGAACTGGGCGGCAGCAAACTGGTGTTGCCCGACGGCAGCATCGAGATGCCCTACGTCGGCAACGTGCAGGTCGCCGGGCTGACCGCCGAAGAAGCGCGCCGCCGCCTGGAAAGCGCCTATGCGCGGGTGCTGAAGAAGCCCCAGGTGACCTTCTCGATTTCCCACGCCATGGCCCAGATGGACAACCTGCGCACCAGCCTGACCAACCCGGCCACGGGCCTGAGCCGCGAGATCACCGTGGGCTCCGACGGCCGCGCGAGCTTCCCGCTGCTCGGTGCGATGTCGTTGCAGGGCATGACCCTCAGCCAGTTGCAGAAGACCGTCAACCAGCGTTACGCCAAGGAAGTCGGCCAGGTCAGCGCCGACGTGCTGCTCAAGTCGACGGCGGCCAACGAAGTGTTCGTGCTCGGCGAAGTCGGCCAGCCCGGCGCCTACCCGATCCGCCGGCCGGTGTCGGTGCTCGAGGCCCTGACCCTGGCCAAGGGCGCCGGGCCCACCGCGCGCCTGGAGTCGGTGGTGATCATGCGCCGCACCGGCAACCAGGTGCAGGCGCGCACCTACGACGTCGCCGCCGCGCTCAACCGCAAGGCCCCGGACTTCGCCTACCTGCAACCGGACGACCTGCTCTACGTGCCCAAGACCCGCCTGGCCCGGGCCGGTGCGTTCAGCAAGCAACTGGCGGACATCATCATGTTCCAGGGCGTCGGTTTCAGCTTCGGCTACCGCGTCGACAACAAAGAATCGAACAACAATTGAGCCCTGCCGCGATGAACAGAATCGAAAACTACCTGCATGAGTTCCTGCTCGTGTTCTTCGTCAATCGCCGGTTGATCAAGCGCGTGTTCCTCGGCTTCGCCGTGATCGCCCTGCTGTTGCCGCTGGTGCTCAGGCAAAGCTACGAGATCACCGCCGAAGTCATCGTGCAGTCCAAGAAGCTCTCGCAGAGCGACGCCAACACCGTACTGACCCCGGACAGCGACAAGTTCATCCCGCCGTCGCTGGCCGACATGGAAACCGAGAGCAATATCCTGCGTTCGCCGACGCTGATCCGCGAAACCCTCGGCCAGTTGCGCGCCGCAGGCGACTACGGCGACAGCGAGGGCCTGTTCGCCCGGCTGCTCTTCAACCCGTTGCGCGATCACGTCGGCAACCCGCTGCGCGCCGCCCTGGGCCTGACGATCGAGCCGGTGCGCGACACCGTGCTGGACGCCCTGACCAACCAGGCGGTCAAGGACCTGAAGGTCGCCACCCTGCCCGGCTCCAACGTGATCTCGGTGGCCTACGCCAGCCCCGACGCGGCCCAGGGCACGCGTTTTGTCCAGCGCCTGCTGGCCAACTACCTGAAGAACCGCCAGGACCTGCAATCCAATGAGTTGCCGGAGACCTTCTTCGAGCAGAAGAAAGTCCAGTACCAGCAACGCCTGGACGACCTCGAAGGCTTGCGCCAGGCCCTGTTGGAAGCGGCCCACGCCTCCGACCCCAAGGAAGAGATCACCTTCCGCCTGAACGCCATCAACACCGAGGAGCAGTCGCTCAACGGCTACCGCGACCAGGCCCTGGAGAACCAGCGCCGCCTTGACTATCTACAGAAGAACCTCGCCGCCGCGCGCAAGGGCAGCCTGACCGACTACACCTTCCCCTTCGCCTTCGCCAACACCGTGGACAACGTCGCCTACGAGGACCGCGAGATCAAACAGCTGGGCGAACAGTTGACCAACCTGGTGGGCCAGTACGGCACCACTTCCGACACCTACCGCGCCGACAGCGTGCCGATGCAGCAGCAGCGCGAGCAGATCGTCCGCGCCCGCGCGCAGTTCCTCAAGGTGGTGGAAAACCGGGTCCGCGAGCGTTCCAGCGACTTGCAGATCACCCAGTCGGTGATCACCCAGAAGACCGCGCGGATCAACGAATACAAGACCCGCGTGCGCGAACTGCAAGAAGTGCTGAGCAAGCTGCGCCAGCTCGATACCGAGATCGACGCCCTGCACAAGGCGTTCTTCACCTACACCCAGCGCTATGAAGAAAGCCGCGGCGAACGCCTGATCAATGGCGAGCTGTCCAACGCGCGGATTCTCAGCCAGCCCTACGAACCCAGCGAGGCGGCGTTTCCCAAGCCGATGCTGATCATCCCGCTGGGGCTGCTCACCGGCCTGCTGCTGGCGATTGCCCTGGGCTACGTCTACGAGTTCTTCGACCACCGCTTCAAGCACCCGGCCCAGGTCGTCGACCACCTCAACCTGCCGGTGCTGATGGTGCTCGACGCCGAGCAGGCGCCGACGTTCAACCCCTACCCGCGCTGGACCTGGCAGTGGCTCTGGCATTGGGCCAAGCAGTGAACCGCGCGCACAGCGAAATGCTCATGGCCGACCTGCCGATCGCCCATGTGATCCACAGCGGCGGCTTCTACGGCGCCGAGCGCATGCTGCTGGACCATTGCCGGGTGATCCCCGGGCAGCATCGGGTGCTGTTTCTCGACGCGCCGCCGGCCCTGCTCGAACGTTTTACCGAGGCCGGCGTCGAGTGCCACAACCTGAGCGGGCTGCGGGCGTTGCAGGCGCACCTGCGCCAGCAACCGGTGCTGCTCAACGCGCACAACTTCAAGGCCCAGGTGCTGGCCCTGTTGTGCGCCTGGCGCCTGGGCCTGCCGCTGGTGTGGACCCAGCACGGCTTCACCCCGCGCAGTGCCAAGCAGAAGTTCTACACCTGGCTCAGCCTGCGCCTGTGCCGCCGCGCCACGATCCGCCGGGTGGCCTGCGTGGCGCAGAGCATCGCCCAGTTGCATCGCCAGGCCGGGGTCGCGCCGGACAAGCTGCAGGTGATCCCCAACGGCCTGCCGGAACCCTGCATTCCCAACGAAAACCTGCGCGACCCGGACGCGCCGCTGGTGGGGTTCGTCGGCCGCCTGAGCCAGGAGAAAGGCCCGGATCTGTTTCTCGACGCGCTGATCCCGCTGTGCCGGCAACGCCCGACCCTGAAAGTAGTGCTGCTCGGCGACGGGCCGCTCAGCGAGGCCCTGCGCCAGCGGATCCAGGAGGCCGGCCTGGAGCTGCAGATCCTGATGCCGGGCTACCAGAGCAACATGGGCAAATGGATGCACCGCCTCAGCGTGCTGGTGCTCAGCTCGCGCACCGAAGGCACGCCGATGATCCTGCTCGAAGCCATGCAGGCCGGCACGCCGATCGCCGCCTTCGCCGTCGGCGGCATTCCCGATGTGATCGAACACAGCAGCAGCGGCCTGCTCGCCCGCCCGCTGGACAGCGTCGAGCTGGCCGGGCACATCACCGAACTGCTGGACGACCCGGACCTGGGCGAGCGCCTGGGCCTGGCGGCGCAGCAGCGGCAACGCCGCGACTACCACCTGCCGCGCCTGGCCTTGCGCTGGCAGGCCCTGTACCGCGCGGTCAGCGAGGCCTGGAACCGATGATCGCCTCCGTCTCCCTGGGCGCCCTGCTGGGGCTGGCCTGCCTGCTGTTGCTCGCCAGCCCCTGGCCGTACCTTGCGCCGCTGGCGGTGCTCGGCCTGTTCGGCGTGGCGCTGCTGTACCGTCGCACCGGTTGGGGCCTGCTGGGTATCTGCGCGCTGGTGCCGTTCGAGGGCCTGTTCAAGGACAGCGCGTTTTCCGCGGCTAAGCTGCTGGGGGCCTCGCTGATCCTGATCCTGTTGTTCAAGCTGCTGATGCGCCAGATCGGCGAGACGCGCCTGCGCAGCAACCTGTGGCGCGCGCTGCTGCCGTTCCTCCTGTGCCTGCTGCTGAGCCTGATGTACAGCGAGAACCTCGGCGTGTCCCTGGGCAGCCTGCGCGAGCTGGCGGTAGGCCTGGTGCTGTTTTTCGTGACCCTGCTGATCGGCCGCGAGATCAACCTGCTGATGCTCTGCCGCCTGATGGCCGCCAGCGTTGCCGCGACCTGCGCGATCGCGCTGTTTTCGGCCAAGTACCAGGTCGGCGGCCGGGCCATCGGCTTGCTGCAGGACGCCAACTATTTCGCCCTGCTGATCGCCATGGCGGTGCCGCCGGCGATCCTCCTGGCCCTGCGCGAGCGGCACTGGCCGCTGCGCCTGTTCTGGGCCGGCGTGACCCTGACGCTGATGGCCGGCATGACCAAGACCGACTCGCGCTCCGGCTTGCTGGTGGTGCTGTTCACCCTTGTCATCGGCGCCTGGCACTACCGTCACCAACTGCAGCGGCTGCGGCCCAAGCACCTGGGTTTCCTGATGTTCGCCGTGGCGATCGTCGTGCCCCTGGGGCTCGCCGCGCTGCCGGCCGACTACGTGGCGCGGATCAAGTCGCTGAGCCTGCTCAAGTCCGGCGCCCATTCCGCCGACACCTCCCTGGGCCGGCGCACCTCGTACCTGGTGGTCGGCGGGCAGATGATCCGCCAGAACCCGTTGCTCGGCTCGGGCCTGGGCACCTTCCCGATCCACTACGCGCAGACCGGCTTCGCCAGCGGTTTCTCGGAAAACATGAACGAGCCGGACCTCTACCGGCGCGCGCACAACACCTACCTGGAGCTGTTCAGCGAACTGGGGATTCCCGGCGGCCTGAGCTTCGTCGCCCTGCTGCTGATGGGGTTGCGCAATTTCGAGCGGGCCCGGGTCGGCTGGCTGGCCCAGGGCCGCCAGGAGCAGGCGGACATCGCCACCCACCTGGGCCTGAGCCTGCTGGCCATGGCGGTGTTCCTGCTGTTCCTCAGCGCGCCGAACCACAAATACCTGTGGATCTTCCTCGCCCTGTCCAGCGTCCTGCGCCTGCAGGCCGAAACCCCGCAGGCCAAGCCATGATTTTGCGGCCGCTGCGCGACCGTACGCAGCCTCGCGGGCTCGGCAGCGGCTGCATCGACCGCGGAGCACCTCGATATCCCGGCTGTGCCCGATCACCTGTAGCCGCTGCCGCAGGCTGCGCACGAGCGCGCAGCGTTCGCAAAATGGATAAGGAAGAACCAGCATGAAACGGATCAGCGTCATAGTGCCGATGTTCAACGAGGCGCGGCATATCGTGCGCACCCTGGACAGCGTCAGCAGCGCCGCCGCCGTGGCGGGGCTGGCATGCGAGTTGATCGTGGTCGACAACGGCTCGCGCGACAACGGCCCGCAACTGGCCATGGACCAGGGCGCGCGGGTCCTGCATTACCCCGGCTTGTCCATCGGCGCCTTGCGCAATCGCGGCGCGGCGTCGGCGTCCGGCGACTGGCTGGCCTTCCTCGACGCCGACATCGAAGTGCCGCTGAACTGGCTGCTGCTGTGGAAATCCGCCCACGCCAGCCAGCGCGCCGATGTCTTCGCCCTCGATTGCGACGCCCCGCGCAGCGCGCCCTGGTTCGCCCGCGCCTGGCAGCGCCGCAGCCTGTCCGGCGACCAGCGCGAACGGCTGCTGCAATGGCTACCGACCCCCAATCTGTGCATGGACCGCGTCTGGTTCAACCGCATCGGCGGTTTCGACGAAGACCTGCGCACCGGCGAAGACAAGGATTTCGGCCTGCGCCTGAACCGCGCCGGCGCCCGCCAGCTGAGCCTGGCCACGCCGGTGGTGCAGCACTGGGGGTTCGAAGGCAGCTGGCGCGAGTGGAGCGCCAAGGAATTCTGGCGCCAGAGCAGCCACCTGCAACTGCTGCGCAACGGCGGGCCGAGCCTGCGCCTGCTGCGCTTCCCGCTGCTGTGCCTGGCCAGCGCCCTGTGCAGCCTGCTGGCCCTGTTGTGCCTGCTCGGCGGGCAGTGGGCGGCGGCCGGCCTGGCGCTGCTCGGCAGTCTTCTGCCCGCTCTGGGCCTGGCGCTGCGCCAGAGCTACCGGCACCGCGACCCGCTGTTCTTCCTGCAACTGTGGCTGCTGCACTGGCTGCGCCTGCACCTGGGCGCCGGCGCGCTGCTCCAGGGTTTGTCCAACTGTACCGCCGTGAGGCCCGACCGTGGCTAAGACACTCTTCTGGTTATGCCTGCTGTTGCCGGCCTACGCCTGGCTCGGCTACCCGCTGCTCCTCGCCCTGATCGGCCTGTTCGTGCGCTCGCCCCGGGTCGAACCGGGGCCGCCGTTGTCGGTGAGCGTGATCGTCGCCGCGCACAACGAGAGCCAGCACATCGAGCACAAGCTGCGCACCCTGCTGGCCCAGGACTACCCGGCCAGCGACGTGCAGGTCATCCTCGCCAGCGATGGCTCGACCGACGCGACCGTGGCCCTGGCGCTGGCCATCGGCGACCCGCGTGTGCTGGTCCTCGACCTGCCGCGAGTGGGCAAGGCCGGCGCGCTGAACGCCGCGGTGGAACTGGCGCGCAACGAGATCCTGGTGTTCACCGACGCCGACAACCAATGGTCCGGCGACACCCTCGGTAAATTGCTCGCACCCTTCGCCGATCCCCGGGTCGGCGCCTGCGGCGGGCATATGGTCATCCCCAACCCCGGGCATGCCCTGAGCCTGGGCGACAGCCTGTACCGGCACTACGAGGCCTGGGTGCGCCAGGCGGAAAACCGCACCGGTTGCATGGTCTCGGCCGACGGCGCGCTCCTGGCCCTGCGCCGCGAACTGTTCGAGCGCATACCGGCCGAGGTCAACGACGACTTTTTTATCAGCACCTGCGCGCCGGCGGCCGGCAAGCGCATCGTGTATGTCGAAGAGGCCCAGGTGCTGGACCAGGGCGTGGACGAAGCCGGCAAGCAATATCGCCGGCGCCTGCGGGTCACGGTCGGCGGCCTGCGCAGCCTGGCCCGGCGGCGCGGGTTGATGAACCCCTGGCGCCACGGCGTTTATGCGATCGCCCTGATCAGCCACAAGCTGATCCGCCGCCTGGCGCCGGTGCTGCTGATCCCGCTGCTGCTGAGCAACCTGTGGCTGTGGCACGCCGGGGCGTTCTACCAGCTCAGCCTGCTGGCCCAGCTGTGCGGTTACGGCGCCGGCGTCCTCGGCCTGCTCGACCGCCGCGGGCGCCTGCCCAAACCCTTTCGCCTGGCCGGTTTCGTCCTGGTGACCCTGGCCGGCATGAGCATGGGCCTCTGGCATTTCTTCCGCGGGCAGCAGTACAGCCTGTGGAACCCGCAGCAGAACCGCTGACATGGCCCTTAAACAACACCTCAAGCGCCTGGCCGGCACGGCCTACCTCAACAGCTTCGGGCGCACGCGCCTGAGCGAAGCCGGCACCGTGCTGATGCTGCACCGGGTGCTGGCGGACGAGCACGCCGCCAACCTGCCCCATCGCGGGCCACTGTGCGTCGGCCGGGACAGTTTCGAGCAATTGCTGCGCTGGCTGCGCCGGCACTTCGACTGCGTGGCGCTGGAGCACCTGCTGCTCTACCCCGGCGGCGACCGCCCGCGCGTGGCCCTGAGCTTCGACGACGGCTGGCGCGATAACGCCGAGCAGGCCTACCCGCTGCTGGAACGCTACGAAGTGCCGGCGAGCATCTTCCTGTCCACCGACTTCATCGGCACCGGCCGGGCGTTCTGGTGGGAAGCCATCGGCGAAACCCTGTGGCGCGAACCCGACAGCAGCGCCGGCCGGCAATTGCAGGAACAACTGCGGGTGCTCGGCCTGGCTCTGCCGACGAGCCTCAAGCGCCCCGGCGCCTGCGCTGCCCGCAGCCGCGACCTGGGGCTGTTGCTGCAACGCCTGAAAACCCTGGCCCCGGACAGCCTGCAACTGCTCGCCGACAGTTGCCCACGCAGCGGCATGCCCCACAGCCTGGACTGGAGCCAGGTCAAGCGCCTGGAGCGTTCCGGGCTGGTGCGCTTCGGCCCCCACGGCGCCAGCCACGGCATCCTTACCCAGCTCGACAGCGCCACCCTGAAGGACGACCTGGCCCGCTCCCACGCCTGCGTGCAACACCACTGCGCGGCGCCACTGCCGATCTACTGCTACCCCAACGGCGACCACGACCCCGCGGTGCGCCAGGCCGTCGCCGCGCTGGGCTACCGCTATGCCCTGGGCACCGCGCCGGGGCTGATCGAGCCGGCGCGCAACGAGCCCCTGGCCCTGCCGCGCATCGACGTCAGCCAGGCCAGCGCCCGCACCCCGTCGCTGCTGGCCTGGCGCCTGTTGAAAGGCGCGCGGGCATGAAGCGCAACGGCTATGTCTGGCACCTGCTGCTGAGCATGGGCACGCGGCTGGCGATGATCGGTATCCGCCTGCTGCGCAACGTGCTGCTGGCGCGCCTGCTGGGCCCGGCGGACCGCGGCCTGTTCGCCTTGCTCAGCGCTCTGCCCGACCTGATCGCCGCGCTCACCAGCGGCGGCCTGAATACCGCGGTGGGCTACGAGGCGGCGCGGCAGCGGCCGATGGGCCTGCTGCTGACCCAGATCCTGGTCTACGGCTGCCTGCTGGCCGGCGTGCTGACGGTGATCGGCCTGGCGCTGATGCACAGCCTTGGCCAGGACTGGCCGATCGCCCAGCAGTTGGGGCCCTTCGCCTGGCTGCTATTGCTGGCGGTGCCGCTGAGCGTGCTCAAGAGTGGCCTGCTGACCCTGCACAACGCCGACGGCCGGGTCGCCGCGTTCAATGGCCTGCGCCTGC
Organism: Pseudomonas chlororaphis; assembly: GCF_001921865.1. Classification (GTDB taxonomy): domain Bacteria; phylum Pseudomonadota; class Gammaproteobacteria; order Pseudomonadales; family Pseudomonadaceae; genus Aquipseudomonas; species Aquipseudomonas chlororaphis_D. The sequence continues at coordinate 405,617 of NZ_MSCT01000010.1, read as the reverse complement.
TGGAGTCGCTGCTGCCGCTGCTGCTGTTCGTCGTGCTGTGGTGGCTGTGGCGCGACCAGGCGCTGTCGGCGGCGCTGGCCGGCTGGCTCGGCGGCACGCTGCTGGTGGTGCTGGCGGGCTGGTACTGGCTGGGGCGTTATCACCGTCTGCGCTTGCGCTGGCAGCCGGGCGAGCAAGGCAAGCTGCTGCGCTACAGCGCCCAGAGCCACCCCGGCGTGCTCTCGCAACAGCTGATGCTGCGCTGCGACTACCTGTTTATCGGCGCCCTGCTCGACCCCGTCGCGCTGGGCCTGTACGCCATGGCCAGCGCCGCCGCCGAGCTGCTGCTGATCATTCCCGAGGCGGTGACCACGCCGTTGATGAAGCGCCTGCTGCAACAGGGCGAAGGCATCGAGCGCCTGACCCCGCTGGCCCTGCGTATCACCGCCACGGTGATGCTCGGCGCTTGCCTGGGCATGGCGCTGGTCGGCCACTGGCTGATCGTCACCCTGTTCGGCGCCGCCTACGGCCCGGCGTACCCGGCCCTGCTGGCGCTGCTGCCGGGGCTGTTCGGCCTGTGCTACGCGAGCATCCTGCGCCTGGACCTGCTGGGCAAGCAGCGCCCCGGCGCGTTGTCCTGGCTGCTGGGGGCCGGCGCGCTGCTCAACCTGGCGCTCAACGCCGTGCTGATTCCCTGGCTGGGCATCGTCGGCGCCGGGCTGGCCTCGTCCCTGGCGTACCTGGCGGTAAGCCTGGCGATGCTGGCGATGTATTGCCGCCTGAGCGGCGTGGCCTGGTACCGCACCCTGTTCCTGTTGCCCGAAGACCTGATGCAGTTGCGCGCGTTGCTGCGCCCACGGGAGGCGGCATGCTGAAAACCGCGCTCTGCGCCGCCCTGGCGCTGCTGGGCCTGCCCTCCGGGGCCCGGGCCGAGCCCATGCAATGGTCGAGCATCCGCGACGGCAGCCTGTACCTGCGCCCCGCCCAGCCGGACACCCTGCGCATCAGCTGGAGCCCGGCCTGGCAGAGCGACGCCAACCGCGAGAAGCTGTACCTGCTGGCACCCGACGGCCAGCTGGCGCGGCAACTGGATATCCGCGCCGACCAGGCCTACGGCGAGCAAGACATCGCACTGGCGCCGGCGGCGGACGACTATCGCCTGCAGATTCCCGGCTACAGCTTTCGCGGTTTCACCGTCAGCCACCAGGACAGCACGGCCGCGCAGTTCGAGCCGACCAAGGTGCATTTCAGCGCCGAAGTACGCAGCGGCGCCGAGCTGTTCTTCAAGGTCGCGGCCGGCGAGCGGGCGATCCTCGCCGGCAAGTACTACGGCGGCGTCAGCCTGTTGCAGGCCAGCCGCCTGAGCGACGGCGCCAAGGTGCGCCTGGCCCTGGAACAGCATGGGGATTACGGGCAGTTCGATCAGGTGGCGCTGCCGCCGGCCGAGCGCGACGAAGTCTGGCGCCTGTCCCTGGGCGGCGCCGGCAAGGCGGCGTTCTGGCTCGACGGCACGGCCAACCTGTTCGCCCAGGACGCCCGCCAACTGCAACCGCTGCGCCTGCCCCGCGGCGAGGTGCGCCTGCACCTGCAAGCGCCCCTCCTCGGGCCGACCCCGCGCCTGGGCATCGCCCTGCCCTATGCCCAGCCGCCGTCGTCGACCTTCGGCCTGTTGCAGGCGATCGACGCCCGGGCGGCCAACTTCTACAGCTTCGTCGATGTGATCGAGCAGGAACCCGAGCGCGAAATCGGTTTTCGCCGGCTGTACCGCGAGCGCTTTAACATCGACCGCGACATCACCCTGCTGGCCGGCACCGGGCGCCGGCCGGTACTGGCGGCCGATGCCCAGAGCCTGGCCGGGCTCGACGCCTGGCTGGCCGACAGCGCGCGCCTGCCCGGCCAGGGCCTGCATTACCTGGCCTTCGCCGACGAACCCAACCTCAATTACCCGGACTACGCCACCTACGCCGCCTACTTCGACCGCATGCTGGCCCAGGTCAAGGCCAACCCCGAGGCCCGCGCGGCCGGGGTACGGATCGCCATGCCGGCCAGTTCGCGCCTGCTCGACGGGCCGTTCCGGATCGGCGCCGGGCAACGCCGCGGCATCGACTGGGCGCGCAAGCTGCTGGCGCGGCACGGCGACGACATCGACGCCCTGGCCTGGCACGAATGGATGGTGCGCGACCTGCTCGCCACCCGCCGCTACCGCGACAGCGTGCGCGCCGCCGCCGAGCTGGTGGGCCTGGACGCCACCGGCCGGCCGCGCAAGGCCCTGCTGCTGAGCCAGACCAATATCTCCAGCGGCCCGGACCTTAGCCCCTATCAACAAGACACCCATTACGCCGGCCTGTGGTGGGCCTCGGTGGCGATCAACGCCTCGGCCGACGGCCAGCTGGACATGCTCAACTGGTTCCAGGCCGCCGACGAACCCGGCTACCCCAAGGGCATGCTCGCCCAGCGCAGCGCCAGCCAGTTCAGCCTCAAGCCGGTGGCCGTGGCCCAGCAATTCATTGCCCGGCACTGGCTGGCCACGGTGCAGGCCCTGGACAACCCGGCCTTCGAGGTCGATGCCCTGGCCATGCGCGAGGCCGGCCGCCACAGCCTGTTGGGGGTGAACAAGGCCGCGCGCGCGCAGGCGGTGAGCCTGGAAGGCCCGCCCGAGCTGTGCCGCGCCGCGCCGTTCGCCCTGAGCCTGCTGGGCCCCGACGACCAGCCTCGCGCCGCCAGCGTTGAATGCCGCGATGGCCGCGTGCGCTTCGAGCTGCCCGGCGAAACCCTGTTTGCCCTGACCTGGAACGCGTTATGAACCCACTGAGCGCCTTGCTGGAAAAGATCCGCCGCAAAGGCCTGCGCGGCAGCCTGCGGGTGCTGTGCGAGCGCTACTTCTATTACCACTGGGAATTGCTCAGCGTCGAACGCCCGCTGGCGCTGCCGGTGCCCTGCCCGGTCAGCGCCCGGCGCTGGCCCCAGGTGCCGATCGAACGCGCCCTGCTGCCGGCCTTCGAGAAGTACTTCGCCGCGCAGTTGCCGGCGATCCGCGGCCTGCTCGACAAGGGTTGCCGCGGCATCGCCCACCTCAATGCCGACGGCGACGTGATGCTGATGATCTGGGTCAACGAGCGCGACTACTACGACGATCAGCTGTACCGCTGCTGGGTGCGGGTTCCGCCAGGCTGCATCTATCAGTTCGCCGGCGAGTGCGCCGCGCCGTATCGCGGCACCGGGGTGGTGGTGCTGGCGCAGAAACTGCTCTGGGATCACTACCGCGAGCGCGGCTTCCAGGCCACCCGGGCGGTGGTCAACGTGCGCAACCAGGCGGCGCTGAAGATGCACGTGCGCATGGGCTTCACCGAGGTCGGCGAATCGATCCACGTCTATTGCCTGCTGCGCTGCCTGCACTTCCATCGCCGCGTGCCCTACCACCAGCCGCGCCTGCTGCACCTGCGCAAGTCGCGGCCGGCGCAACCGGCAACGCCGAGCGATGCGCGCGAGGAGCCGCTGTGACGATCCGCTTCGACTGGCGCCCGAGCCTGCTGGACCCCGATTTTCCCGCCGCTGACCTGGCGCAGCTGCACGACGCGGTGGACGCGGCCACGCCTTTCAATCGCCTGGCTTGGCTGCGCGGCGCCGAGCTCGCGCTGGAGCCCACGCAACGGCTGCGGGTGCTGCTCGGCTGGCACGGCGAACACTTGGTGCTGTGCCTGCCGCTGGTCCATGGCCGCGAACGCAAGGCCGGCATGGCGTGGCCGGTGGTGCGCCACCTGGGCTTCCCCTTGAGCGACCGCCTGGCCCTGCTGGCGACCGCGCAGGCGCTGCCGGCCATGCCCCGGGTCCTGGAGGAAATCCGCCGCGAGCTGCCCCACGCCTGGCTGCAATTGAGCGAACTGCTGGCGGCCGACGGCGCCCTGGCGAGCTGGCGTGAATACAGCAGCTACAGCGCCTGCGCCATCAGTTGCCGGGCGCCGGAACACCGGATTGTCGCGGCCGACCGCGAGGAAGCCCGGGACAAGCCCCTGCGCTACGAACTGCGCCGGGCGAAAAAACGCTGCGCCGAGATCGATGCCCGGGTGATTCGCGTCAACCCCGACGGCGAAGGCATGGACGCGCTGCTGGATTTCATCGGCGCGGTGGAACAGGCCAGCTGGAAAGGCGCGGACGGCCTGGGGATCTTCTCCGGCGCCCGGCGCCAACAGTGGATGCGCAGCGCCCTGCGCGAGCTGGCCGCCGACGGTTGCGTGCGGGTGGTGCTGCTCGAACACCAGGGCCGCTGCATCAGCTATCGCCTGGGCTTGCTGGAGCGTGGGCGGCTGTACGACTACAACATCGCCTTCCTGCCGGACTACGCCAGCCTCGGCAGCGGCCGGCTGCTGCTCGACGAGTGGATTCGCTGGGGCCTCGACGACGGCTGGCAGTGGGTCGACGCCTCGCGGGTCAGCCTCAGCCGTTCCAGCCATCAACTGCACGAACGCATGAACGGCCAGGTCGAGCACCAGCGCTGGAGCTTCTATTCACGCCGCCCCGACGGCCTGCTCCTGGGCCTTGCCGATCGCCTGTGGCAAACCCTCAAGCCCCATGTCAAAACCTGGCGCGAACGCCGTGCCGCCCGCCCACCGAAAGAGAGCCGACCTTGAGCACTCATGCGAACACCGCCGCGACTGCGGCCAACCTGCCGGCCGTGATCGTCAATGCCGACGACTTCGGCCTCGACCCCGACTACAACCAGTTGGTCCTGCGCGCCTTCCAGCGCGAAGCCATCAGCTCCGCGACCCTGATGGCCAACATGCCGGCCTTCGCCGACGCCTGCCGGCTGGCCCGCGAGCATGGGCTGGAGGGGCGGATCGGCCTGCATTTCAACCTGACCTACGGCGAACCGCTGAGCGCGCCGATCCGCAGCCAGCAGCGCCTGTGCAACAGCAGCGGCGAGTTCGACCTGCGGCTGCCGCGCTCGGTCCTGCGCCTGCCGGCCAGCGCCGTGGCCGCGGTCCGGGGCGAACTCGAGGCGCAATGGCAGCGCTGCGTCGACCAAGGCCTGCGCCCGAGCCATATCGACTCCCATCAGCACGTGCACAACCTGTGGCCGATCGCCGCCATCGTCGCCCGCTTCGCCGCGCAGCACGGAGTGCCGGTGCGCCTGGCGCGCAATGTCGGGAGCAATATCGGCCTGGCCAAGCGCCTGTTCAAGAGCGCCCTGAACCGGCGCATCGTCGGTTTGAGCGGCGCCAGCGTGCAATTCGTCTGCACCCCGCGGGACTTGCTGGAAGGCTTGCGCCCCGCCGGTTCGCTGGAGGTGGTCGCCCACCCGACCCAATTGGCCGATGGCGATTTCGGCGACGATTACCTGCCCGAAGGCCATTCGCTGGACCGGCTGCTGCGGGAATCCCTGAGCGGTCATCGGCGCATCCCCTACAGCCAGCTGCGCCAATGCCTGTAGGGCGTTTGCCGGATCGAGAGTCAGGCATAAGCCCCGGTAAATACAGAGTTTTCTGAATGTCCGAGATGGCCGATTGCCATCGGCCGCCGCGGCTTGAATCGACTGGCTTATTCCTGCAACATCCGCCCCCTGCTTATTCAATGGATGGATTTCACGGCATGCTGGATGCTAACGCGACCCATATTTCCCTGACGATCGAGGGTGCCTCGGTCGACCTGCAAGTCCTCAGTTTCGTCGGCCGCGAAGCCCTCAACCAACCCTTCTGCTTCGATATCGAACTGGTCAGCGCGCGCCCCGACCTGGATCTCCAGGCATTGCTGCACAAACCTGCCTGCCTGACGTTTGGCAGCACCGGTAAAGGCCTGATCCACGGCCTGGTGTACCGCATCGCCCAGGGCGATTCCGGGCGCAAGCTGACCCGCTACAGCATCAGCCTGACCCCGCAGCTCAACTACCTGCGCCACAGCGTCAACCAGAAAATCTTCCAGAACCTCAGCGTGCCGAAGATCATCGCCCAGGTCCTCGAGGCCCGCGGCATCCTCGCCGACGCCTACCGTTTCCAGCTCGGCGCCACCTACCCGGAACGGGTGTATTGCACCCAGTACGACGAGTCCGACCTGCATTTCATCCAGCGCCTGTGCGAAGAAGAAGGCATTCACTTCCACTTCCAGCATGCGGCCAGCGGCCACACCCTGGTGTTCGGCGACGACCAGACGGTGTTCCGCAAGCTCGCGGCGGTGAACTACCAGCAGGACTCCGGCATGGCCGCCGAGCAGCCGGTGATCAAGCACTTCAACCTGCGCCTGGAAACCCGCACCAGCCGCGTCGGCCGCCGCGACTACGACTTCGAGAAACCGCGCCTGTTGCCCGAAAGCGCGGCCAAGTCCGCGTTCATGCCGGACCTGGAAGACTACGACTACCCCGGCCTCTTCACCCAGCAGGCCCGCGGCAAGCAACTGGCCACCCGCGCCCTGGAACGCCACCGCAGCGACTACCGCCTGGCCGAAGGCAAAGGCGACGAACCGAGCCTGGCCAGCGGCCATTTCCTGACCCTGGCCGAACACCCGCGTAGCGAATGGAACGACCTCTGGCTGTTGCTCGAAGTGGTCCACGAAGGCAAGCAGCCGCAGGTGCTGGGCGAAAACATCACCAGCGACGTCACCGCCCACAAGGACGACTTCCACCAGGGCTACCGCAACCGCTTCCTCGCCACCCCCTGGGACGCCCACTATCGCCCGCCCCTGGACCACCCCAAGCCCAAGTCCCTGGGTAGCCAGACCGCCGTGGTCACCGGGCCCAAGGGCGAAGAAATCCACTGCGATCAGTACGGGCGGATCAAGGTGCAGTTCCACTGGGACCGCGACGGCCAGGGCGACGACAACAGCAGCTGCTGGCTGCGCGTCGCCAGCGGCTGGGCCGGCAAGGCCTACGGCGGCATCGCCATCCCGCGGGTCGGCATGGAAGTGCTGGTGAGCTTCCTCGAAGGCGACCCCGACCAGCCCCTGGTCACCGGCTGCCTGTACCACAAGGAAAACGTGGTGCCTTACGATCTGCCGGCGAACAAGACCCGCAGCACCTTCAAGACCCTGAGCAGCCCCGGCGCCAAGGGCTACAACGAACTGCGCATCGAAGACAAGCAAGGCGCGGAGCAGATCTACCTGCACGCCCAGCGCGACTGGGACGAAAACGTCGAGCACGATCAGCGCATCCATATCGGCAACGAACGCCACGACACGGTCGAGGCCAACGCCCTGACCGAACTCAAGGCCGAAGAACACCGCATCACCCATCTGGACCGCAAGAGCGAAGTCCGCGCCAACGACCACCTCACCGTGGCCGTGACCCAGCACGCCAACCTCGGCACCGCGCAATTTGTCGAGGCCGGGCAGGAGATTCATTACAAGGCCGGTGGGAAGGTCGTGATCGAGGCCGGCGCCGAACTGACCGCCAAGGCCGGCGGCAGCTTTGTGAAACTCGATGGCGGCGGCGTGACCATCAGCGGCGCGGACGTGAAGATCAACTCCGGCGGCGCGCCGGGGGTCGGGACGCCGGCGGTGCCGTTGTTGCCGGGCTTGCTGAAACTGGCCGATGCCGACCAGGCCGGCGGCCTGCTGCTGGGCCGTGTGAACGCGCCGATACCGCGCCTGGCGCCGCCCAAGGGGATCTGTGTCGAGTGCTTGCTCAAGGCCATCCGGCAACGCCAGGCGATTCTTTCCGGAGCCCACCCATGAGCGACCTGACCCACAGCGAGCAGGACTGGATCGATGCCGGCGCCCGGGACCTGCACATGGCAGTCATCGTCGAGCAAGCCCTGCTCGCCCCGGAGCAACGCACTGCCCTGCTCGAGCTGGAGGGCACCCGCTGGCCCCTGATGTACCAGGCCGAACTGGCCGAACTGCGTCAGGACGGGCCGCTGTTGCTGGACATGAGCGGCCAGCCCTTCGAGCGGCTGATGGCCATCGGCGAACGGCTTGGGGCGAGCCTGGCCGGCTGGCTGAGCAGCACCCTGCCGGCCAACCGGCTGGCCACCCACCTGGGCGATGCGCTGGTCTGCCAGGACGCCAACGGTGCCGTGCTGTTGATCCGCAGCTACAGCGCCGAAGTAGTGCCCCTGCTGCACCAGCAAACCGAGCAGCCCTGGCAGCGCTGGCTGTTTGGCCCGCTCGACGCCTGGTGGGTCAACGACGCCGGCACCTGGCAGCGTTTTGCCGGCCCGGCGCACAGCGAAGTGCCCGACTACCAGCCGATACGCCTGGACGAACCGATGATGCACAGCCTGCAACATGACGCCCAGGCCGAACAGTTGCTGGCTCAAACCGAAAACATCGCCCCCGAGGCCTTTGCCAGCGACTGCCACGGCGAACGCCTGCAACAGGTCCAGGCGTTGCTGGAGACCGCCAGGACACAAGGCCTGGAGCAGCCTGAGGATCAGTCGTTCTTCGTCCTGTACAGCCTGATCGCGCGCAGCCCGCTGCACCAGCGCGCCGATTGGAGCGAGATCCTGAGCCAGGTCAGCGACGAGCGGGCCACGCTGGAAAATGCCCTGGCCGCACAAGAAGGCGCTTGAGGGATGGTATTCCCCTCACCCGTAAAGCGCTGGAGACGCCTGCCCAGCCGCCAGAAAACCCTGATCCACGGGTTGGTTCTGGGAGCGCTGGTCGCCGGTTATTTCATCTGGCAGTACAACCGTATGCCGGGGGCGGCGCTGTATGGGCACAACCATACGGATCGACCGATCTTCAGTTATTTCGTCAATGACCATTGGGGCGGGAATGGAGGTGTGACCTGTTGCTGGCGTATCGAGGGCAAGACGCTGAAGGTGGACTGGATACTGGATGTCACCCAAGTGCAAATCGGACAGGGGCTAAAAGAGGAAACACTTTCAATCGAGATTCCTAACCCACCTCGAAGGCGCACCGACGATACCCTGCATGTTCATTTCCTGCCCGGAAATCAGGTACGCATGGCCTGGAGCGATAAACACACCAGCCCGCTCAAGGAAGAACTGAGCGCGTCCTATGTTGGGGATCAGGAGCGCAGGTCCGAATGAGTGTCCGCAGTTTCGCCCCGTCAGGGGACTTTCGGCTGATGGCGCCGTTGATTGAAGGGCTTGCAGGTCGCCTGAACAGAGGCTCGACGTGATGGCGTTTCAATCGCTCGGAGACCGCTGGCGGTCGTTAACCGGCTCGCAGAAAATCTTTCTGAAATTGCTGGGTTGGGGATTGCCTGTCGCAGCCTATTTCATCTGGCAATACAGCCGTATGCCGGGGGCGATGCTGTATGTACATAACCAAACTGATCGCCCTATCTTCAGCTACTTCGTTAATGACAATTGGGGCGGCAATGCCACAGCAAATGGTGGAGGCGGAGCAACCTGCTGCTGGCGCATCGAGGGCAAGACGCTGAAGGTGGACTGGATTAAAAGCCGTACTGGCGCACAGGCGCGCCAGGGGATTAAACAAGAAACCCTTTCAATCGAAATCCCTAACCCTCCCCGCCAACCCAGTGACCGGTACTTGCATGTGCACTTCTTTCCTGGCGATCAGGTTCGCCTGGCCTGGAGTGCCAACCTGGATACGCCCTATGAGAACCTCAAGGAAGCACCGACAGTGCAGGCTACCAAGGATCGGGAAGCTCAATCCCGATGAGCGCGTCAGCTATTGAAAGACTGGTAAACACCCCGGGTTCGATAACGAAAGTGCACCCCGGGCAAAAGAATAGGACCGTATGCGGAAACAGGTTCGGACCGACAAGGAGTTGTTGTGACCTCGATTCAAGCGCTCAGAAATCGCTGGAAATCCTTGTCTGGGCTGCAAAAGGCCTTGATCAACTTGTTGGTTGTTGGGGGGCTGCTAGCTGCCTATTTCATTTGGCAGTACAGCCGTACGCCAGGAGCCATGCTCTATGGCCACAACCACACGGATCGCCCCATCTTCAGTTATTTCGTCAATGACAACTGGGGAGGTAACGGAGGTATGACCTGTTGTTGGCGTATTGAGGGTAAGGTCTTGAAGGTGGACTGGATCAAAAGTATGACCCGTACCCAATATGAACAGGGGGCTCGGGAAGAGACCCTATCGATCGAACTCCCTAATCCTCCTCGCCAACGCGGCGACCGTTATCTACATGTGCACTTCTTTCCTGGGAACCAAGTGCGTGTGGCTTGGAGCTCCAATCTGGATACTCCTTATGAAAACCTCAAGGAAGTGCCTGCGGTGCCTGCTACCAAGGATCAGGAAACCAAAGCTCAATGAGTCAGCGACTTTCAGCATCAACCATTAAAACGATGCGAACTGCCCAACCTGGGCAAAAGAACACGACCGTATGCGGAAACAGGTTCGGACCGACAAGGAGTTTGTTGTGACATCAATTCAATCACTCAGAAATCGCTGGAAGTCCTTGTCTGGACTGCAGAAAACCCTCATCAACCTGTTGGTTCTGGGGGTACTGGTTGCTACCTATTTCATATGGCAGTCCAACCGTCTAGCAGGTGCAGCGCTCTATGTTCATAACCATACGGAACGTCCCATCTTCAGCTACTTCGTCAATGACAACTGGGGGGGGAACGCTGCTGCAAATGGTGGCGGGGGACTGACCTGTTGTTGGCGCATCGAGGGGCAGATGCTGAAGGTGGATTGGATATTAGACGTAACACCAGAACAAATTAAACAGGGTCTCGAAGAGCAAAACCTCTCACTCGAACTCCCTAACCCGCCCCGAAAGCGAACCGACGATACCTTGCATGTACATTTCCTGCCTGGAGACCAGGTTCGTGTGGCATGGAGTGACAAACACACCAGCCCGCTCAAGGAAGAACTGAAAGAGTTCTACACCAAGGATCAGGAGCGTAAGTCCAAATGAGTTCCCGTAATTCTGATCTGGCAGCCGCCGCCAACGCCCGTTGTGTAGGGCCATTTAATAACTCTCACGTCACCACCTGTGAGCGAACCTTGCGAATCGGTTTTTTCTTCGACGGCTTTGGGCGCCACTTGCTGAAAGACCTGCAAACAGGCCGTGTTAGTAATGTGGGCAAGATGTATATGGCTCATCCCCATACCGAAAAAGATAAGGACTCCTATAACTATCGGCGGGCATATCTCTCTGGAATGGGCGCCGAGTACCTCGCAGACCTGTCCACCACTGCCAATGCCAGCATGGATATCGTTGGCAGCAAGGCAGCCGATGTGCCCAAGGATGTGGCAAAGGACGAAGGGAAAAAGATCGTCAAGGATGTGCTGGAAGGTCGTGACTGGTGGGAGCGCATGAAACACGACCTGAAGGACCTGGCCCGCGCCCCCCTTAGAGTCTTTAAAGTACTGAAGAGCGCGGCGCTTGACGCAGCGGCTGAAGTCATACCGCCCCTGCGCGACAACCCCGCCATGGCCGAGATCGCCAAGACCGGAGCCAATGTTCGTATTGACGGTGCGATCGATCGCCTTAACAAGGACATCGATGAAGTCAAGGCCTTGAGCGGCCCGCCCCTGAAGCGCATCGAACTGACCGTATACGGCTTCGACTACGGCGCTACGCTGGCCCGGGGTTTTCTGTATCGCCTGCTGGATCGCTGCCTGATCGATGGCGAGAAAGTGGAGTACCAGGGCGCCCAGGTGGTGGTGCTGTTCGCCGGCCTGTTCGACGCGGTGGACCGCAGCCGTAGCGATATACCGCTGATCGACGACTACATCCCCGTGCCCACCAGTAACGTGCTGGGAGACGCCAACGTGCTGCCCAAGCAGGTCAAGCAGGCGCTGCATCTGGTCGCGGCCCACGAGCGGCGCTTTTACCGACGGGCCAGCCTGCTCGGCAAAGGCAACGCCAAGTGGCGCGAAGAACTGATGCCCGGAGTCAGCGAAGATATTGGCGGCAGCCTGCTAGCCGGCGAGCAAAAACCCAGTGCCGAGCTGGCCCTGGTCAGTTTGCATCGCATGTATCGCGCCGCATTCCAGGCTGGAGCACCCTTTCCGCATATAGAAGACCTGCCATTGCAAGGTCGAAAACTCAGCAATTTGTTCACCTTCAACGACCATATCAACGGCAAGACCGCCATCGGCCTGGTCAAGCATTATCAGTCGGCCGCCAAGTCCAGCATCGCGCAACTGAAAAACCTCAACCTGGGGGACAAAGCGCCCTTTCTCGGCCATATGCGCCTGTATATCCGCTGGCTGGCGCTGATCTTCCGACCGTATGTGCAGCGCCTGCGGGAAATCGGCGAAGAGCAAGACCGCCTGAACGCCAGCCAGTACGCCGCGGGGAACAGCGCCGGCCTGCTCGGCCGCCCGGTGGAAACCCAGGAAAAAAAGCAGGCCCGCCTGAAGCGCACCCAGGAGCTGAACGCCGAGCGTGAAGCGCTGCGGGCCGAACTGGGCTGGCTGGAAGAGGTGGACAACGAGGCGCGCAGCATGCGCAGCGGCCGCACGCGGGACGGCTACAGGGCCGCCGGCACGCCGCAGCAGATGCAAGTGTGGCAGGTGCTGCTGGAAGAAGAATGGTTCAAGGAACAGCTGTCGCCGTTGCCGCCGGAAGTCAGCCTGTTGTTCGGCCACTTCATTCATGACCAGTTGGTCCAGTCCCTGGCGCAGCGCTCGGTGAAGTCGGTGAGCGGGCAATGCTACTTCGATATCCGCGGGATCGACCTGCTGGAAGAGGAAGAAAAGTCGTAGCAACCTTGATTGCGGCCCGAAATCGACCAAGGCGTTGAGCTTCGGTCAGGCAGGGGGCGATCCCCTGCCCTTGCCCACCCACTTGTGGGTGAACAACCATTGGGATGCTGCCCGAGGAGCATTGCCCGGTACTGAGTCATCGCCCTTCGCGGCAAATCATTAGCTCCCTATTTAATCCCCGATTAATCCCCCCGCCCAACACTGTACGAGACCGCGCAGCGCAGAACCCTCTGTCGCCCTCCGCGGCACGCTCGACGTGGTTCTACGCCGGGCAGACTGATCGGAGAACTCTTATGAATATGCGTATTTTGCTGGTCGGGGCCCTGGCGTTTGCCGGGGCCGTGGGTGTGGCCCAGGCGGACACGGCCCAGGTGCAGCCAGTGCCGTATCACTACGGCATGCCGCTGAATGTGGCCAAGGTGGTGTCGATGACCGAGCCTGCGACTTCGGAGTGCAAGGTGATCACCGCGGACATGACCTTTATCGACAAGGCGGGCAAGCTCGAAGCCATCAGCTATCGCAAGATGTCGGACGCCTGCAGCTTTCAGAACTGAACGACTGGCCTGTTCGACGGCGCGGGCCTGGCTCGCGCCGCAGGCTTGCCCAGCGGCCGCTCAGTGAGCCCTGGATTTCAGGGTGAGCGCCTGGTTTCCCGGCTGGTTCGCCAAGTCGTAGCGCAGTTCGGCGATCAGGTCGTTGATTTCCCGGCAGCCGTTGAGGCTTGCGGCATCGATACCGGTGACCACCAGCTCGACACGGTCGGTTTGATGGTCGCCAAAGACTTTCACGGTCATGTGCAGGTCGGGGCTCAGGGTGCACTGGCAGCGTTTGGGCAGGAAGCTGCTTTCAATGATGTTGCGTAGTTCCAGGGCAGATAAAAACATCGCAGTTCTCTCCATTGGGGCGGCAGCCATGGGCTGCTGGCAAAATATCGCTTCGGGATTCCTTGCCCGAACACGGCTTGCGGTGTGACTGGCCTCCCCCGGAGAGAAGGCCAATCCCTAGGGTCTGTACGAAAAGTGGCTGCGCTCGGCCATGCTGCGTTAAAAACAGGCTCGGAATGCTCATTTAGGCCCCTAAACTCCGCTTCCTCGCCTGTTTTTGCCTTGCCTGACCTTCGCTCGCCGACTTCTCGTACAGACCCTAGACTAGGCCGTATTGGTGCGAGCGCTAAATTCTTTTTCGCTCTGAGTAGCGGACTTTTTTCACATCGCTTCCAGCGCCTTGCACTGATGCAAGCTACCTTGCGTGCTATGTCGATAGCGATGCCCGCCGTTAGAGGCTGGAGCATTAAGCGTGCCGTTTGCCCGGCGCTCGTCACCGGCAGTAAACCCTGGGCTTGGCAGGTGCCGGCGACGAATGGCATCGGGCAAATTGCCGGATTTACCGCCGGTCGCCCGGCAATTTGCCGGAAGCGCAGTCGCCGCGGTTTGCATGAGCCGGCGTTACCCGGTCAAACTGCCGGGCATTTTCAGCGAACGGCGCTCTCCCGGTGGAGGGCGCCGTCGATCAACCTGCAAGGAGGCCTTATGCGCTTTTTTCCTGTATCCACCGCCATCGCTGTGCTGTTGAGCGCGGCGTCCACCCTGAGCCACGCGGCCAAGCTCGAAGACGTGGCGCCCTACCCCAAGGCCGACGAAGGTTTTGTGCGCCAGGTGATCCATCTGCCGAAGCAGGCCAACGAAGAGGACTTCAAGGTTGAAATCCTCGCCGGCAAGCCCCTGGCCGTCGACTGCAACCGCCAGCGCCTGGGCGGCACCCTGGAAGAGAAGAACCTGGAAGGCTGGGGTTACTCCTACTACCGCCTGGACAAGGTCAGCGGGCCGATGAGCACCCTGATGGCCTGCCCCGGCGGCACCAGCAAGCAGGCCTTCGTGCCGGTGGTCGGCGACGGTTTCGTGCTGCGTTACAACAGCAAGCTGCCGATCGTGATCTACGCGCCCAAGGACATCGAAGTGCGCTACCGCCTGTGGTCCGCCTCGGACAAGGTCGAGAAGGCGCGCGCGGAGTAATCCAGACCGCGGCGGCTGCATCGCAGGTGATGTAGCCGCTGCCGCAGGCTGCGCACGAGCGCGCAGCGCTCGCCAAGGCAGGCAACGCATGGCTCCAGGCAAATCATGGATTCAGGTGTTGCGGCCGCTGCGCGACCGTACGCAGCCTCGCAGGCTCGGCAGCGGCTACATCGACTGCGGAGTGCCTCGATACCCCGGTTGTACCCGATTACCTGTAGCCGCTGCCGCAGGCTGCGATCGGTTTGCGCGGTACTCCGACGCAGTAGTCGCCAGGCCAGGTAACGCGGTGCAGCAGTGCTTCGGTTGGCGAGCGCTTCGCGCTCGTGCGCAGGCTTCGCCAGCGGCTACAGGGCACCCGTTAACTTTACGCCGGCGCTGTCACCCCCAACGCCGCGCGCTCGGCCACCTGCCCCAGGCGATCGAAATTGATGTTGGCCCCGGAGTCGATGGCCACCAGGGTTTCGCCCCGCGCGCCGTGGCGCGCCACGTATTGCTTGATCCCCGCCACCGCCAGCGCTCCCGAGGGCTCCGTGATGGAACGGGTGTCGTCGTAGATGTCCTTCATCGCGCAGCAGAGTTCGTCGTTGCTGACGGTGAGCACCTCGTCCACCAGCACGCGGCACAACTCGAAACAGTGAGCGCCGACCTGCGCCACGGCGACCCCGTCGGCGAAGGTGCCGACGCTGGGCAGCACCACCCGTTCCCCGGCCTGCAGCGCCTGCTGCAGGCAGTTGGAGTGCTGGGACTCGACGCCGACGATGCGTATCTCCGGCCGCAGGTATTTCACGTAGGCGGCGATGCCGGCGATCAGCCCGCCGCCGCCCACGGGCACGAAGATCGCGTCCAGGCGCCCGGGGTGCTGGCGCAGGATCTCCATGCCCACCGTGCCCTGCCCGGCGATCACCTCGGGGTCGTCGAAGGGCGAGACGAAGGTCTGGCCGCTGCGCTCGGCCAGTTGCAGGGCATGGGCCAGGGCGAAGGGAAAACTTTCGCCGTGCAGCACCGCCTGGGCGCCGCGACTGCTGACGCCCTGCACCTTCAACTGCGGCGTGGTATCGGGCATGACGATGGTCGCCTCGATCCCCAGTTCGCGCGCCGCCAAGGCCACGCCCTGAGCGTGATTGCCGGCGGAAGCGGTGATCACCCCGCGGCGTTTCTGCTCGTCGCTCAGTTGCGCCAGCTTGTTGTAGGCGCCGCGGATCTTGAAGGAAAAGGTCGGCTGCAAATCCTCGCGCTTGAGCAGCACCTGGTTGCCCAGGGCCGCCGACAAGGCCGGGGCCGGCTGCAACGGCGTACGCACCGCCAGGGCGTAGACCGGCGCCGCGAGGATCTTTTTCACGTAGCGCTCGAGCAATTCCAGTGGCGCGGCGGGTTCGGCGGGATGGTTCATAAGGCTCTCCTGGCTGTGTTGAAGGCCCCGGAGACAGAAAGAAAAAACCCGCCTCTAGGGCGGGTTGGGTGCAGTCGTCAGCAAGCCCGCCAATCAGGAATGGCGGTAATAATGCTTGGCTGGGAACGCAATGCGGAAAAAGTCATGGCCAGGAAATTAACCGGCCCACAGTTGGCAAGTCAACGGCTCATTCTTTCGCGGAACCATTGCCTGCTAATCTCCCCGCTCATCCAAGCCCCAGCCCCCCTCATGAAACCAAGGAAGGAACGCATGAAGTCTGTCGCCTTGCCGTTGATCGCCCTGATCGCCTTTGCCGGCTACACCGGCGCCGTGATGCTCCAGGCGGAACAATCGCTGATCGATTTCGGCATCAGCCTGATGTCCCGTCCCGATACTGCCCAAGTGGTGATCGACCTGTACCTGCTGGCCACCCTGGCCGGCATCTGGATCTACCGCGACGCCAGGTCCCGCGGCCAATCGGCCTGGTCGGTACTGCCTTATCTGCTGCTGACGGCGGTGTTCGTTTCCATCGGCCCGCTGTTCTATCTGGTGGTTCGCGGGCTTCGCCAGCGGCGCTCCGCCAGCCCTGCCGGCCAGCAGGCCTGAGCCCGGCGAACGGGTGATCGCGATTGCCCATGAATATATGAAACGTATATGCTTCGTATATTTACTGGAGCATCGACCCTGTGGGCATCGTCAAGATTTCAGAGCAATTGCATGAACAGATCCGCGTCGCCAGCGACGCCATGGATCGCTCCATCAACGCCCAGGCCGAGTTCTGGATCAAGATCGGCCTGTTGGCCGAGCTCAACCCGCACCTGGCCTACAACGACCTGATCAACAAGCTGCTGTTGAACAAGACCGATTTGATCAGGGGCCGCAGCGAATGACCCAGGCCCTGATCAAGACCCCGCAACAACTGGCGCTGATGCGCGAATCGGGGCGCCTGCTGGCGACGGTGTTCACCTTCCTCGACGAGCTGGTCGCGCCCGGCCTTTCCACGATGGAACTGGACACCGCGGTCGAGCGGTTTATCCGCCACGACCTGGGCGCGCGCCCGGCGAGCAAGGGCCAGTACAACTACCCCTACTCGATCAATACCTCGATCAACGAGGTGGTGTGCCACGGCATGCCCCATGAACAGGCGGTGCTCAAGGACGGCGATATCGTCAACATCGACATCACCCTGGAAAAAAACGGCTTTATCGCCGACGCCAGCAAGATGTACCTGATCGGCACGGTCAACCCCAAGGCCCAACACCTGGTGAACACCACCTTCGAGGCGATGTGGGAAGGCATCAAGGTGGTCCGCCCCGGCGCCCGGCTGGGGGATATCGGCCACGCCATCCAGAAACACGCCGAAACCCGGGGCTACAGCGTGGTGCGCGAGTATTGCGGCCACGGCATCGGCCGGCAGATGCACGAAGAGCCGCAGATCCTGCATTTCGGCCGCCCCGGCACCGGCTTGGAGCTGCGCGAAGGCATGGTGTTCACCATCGAGCCGATGATCAACCAGGGCAGCCCCCGGGTGCGCGACCTCAAGGACGGCTGGACCGTGGTGACCCGCGACAATCGCCTGTCGGCGCAGTGGGAGCACACGGTGGCGGTGACCCGCGACGGCTTCGAGGTGCTGACCCTGCAACCGGCCTGACGCCTCAGGCGCACTTGCCGCTGCCGGCCAGGCGCCTGAGCCCCAGCACCATCCCCCCGGCCCCCAGCAACATGGCCGCCAGGAACAGCGGATAGGCGACCCACCACGGGGTGCCGGCGGTCATCATGCTGAACTCGGACATGCCGCCGATGCTGGCGATCAGGTTCAGCGGCAGGAATACCACGTTGATCAGGGTGAGTTTGCGCAGCAGGCTGTTCATGTTGTTGTTCATCAGGTTGCCGCGCGCGTCGATCAGCCCGGAAAACACCGTCGAATAGATTTCCGCCTGCTTGTAGCACTGGTTGTTCTCGATGATCAGGTCGTCGATCAGGCCGATGGCCTCGACGCTGAAACGCTCCTTCTCGGCGTGGTTGCGCAGCCGGGTCAGCACCGCGCCGTTGCTGTGCAGGGCGTTGATGTAATAGATCAGGCTTTCGCTGAGGTTGAACATCTGGATCAGGTGGCGGTTTTCCATCGACTCGTTGAATTTCTGCTGCAACTCGCGGGCGACCAGCTTGATCACTTTCAGGTGCCCCAGGTAGTGATGGATGTTGCTCGACAACAGGTCCAGCAGCACATCCAGGGGGCTATGCAGGGCCTGGCGCGTGCCCAGGCCGTTGAGTGGCGTGTCGTCGTGGGCAATCACCAGCAACCGCTGGGGAGAAAACAGCAGGCCGCAGGACGACACCTCGAACGACAGGCTGCCGCCGCCGGAGTAGTTTTCCGGGCGTTTCCAGATCAGGAACAGGTTGTCCGGATGAAACTCGATGCGCGACACCTCGTCGGGGTCCAGTGCCGAGGCCAGGGCATGCTCGTCGAGCTTGAAGCCGGTGCGCAGCAGGTCGCGCTCGGCCGGGTCCGGGTTGCTGAACAGCATCACCTCGGCGTCCAGTTGCTCGACCGCCAGCAAGCGGCCCTGGGTCAGTCGGTAGCGGTTGATCATCGTCCGCTCACCAGGCCTGTCCGCGGCGCTTGAGCTCCAGGCGGCGGACGAGCTCCTCCAGCACCAGGGAATACAGGTCGTCCTGCAGGTAGGCGTCTTCGATGCCGGCGTCGAGGTTCGGGTTGTCGTTGACCTCGATCACCACCACCTTGTCGCCGGACTGCTTCAAGTCCACGCCGTACAGGCCGTCGCCGATCAGGTTGGCGGTCTTCACCGCCAGCTCCACCACCGCCCGCGGCGCTTCGTGGATCGCCAGGGTGCGGCATTCGCCGTTGATGTCCTGGCCCTTGGCCTTGTGGTTGTAGATCTGCCAATGGCCCCTGGACATGAAGTACTGGCAGGCGAAGATCGGCTTGCGATTGAGCACACCGATGCGCCAGTCGTACTCGGTGTAGAAAAACTCCTGGGCCAGCAGCAACACCGAATGCTCGAACAACTCGGCGGTGGCTTCGAGCAGCGCCTGCTGGCTCTCGACCTTGATCACCCCGCGGGAGAAGCAGCCGTCGGGAATCTTCAGCACCAGCGGGAACCCCAGGCGCTCGCCGACCCGCTCGAAGTCCTGCGGTCGCTCCTTGTAGAGAATCTCGGTGGCGGGCATGCCCAGCTGATGGCTGTGCAGCAGATCGCTCAGGTAGACCTTGTTGGTACAGCGCAGGATCGACGCCGGATCGTCCATCACCACCAGGCCTTCGCTCTCGGCTTTCTTGGCGAAGCGATAGGTGTGGTTGTCGACGCTGGTGGTCTCGCGGATCAGCAAGGCGTCGTACTCGGCGATTCGCGGGTAATCCTTCTTCTCGATCAGTTCGACGTCGATGCCCAGGCCCTTGCCGACCCGGACAAAGTTCTCCAGCGCCCGGGCATTGGAAGGCGGCAAGGCTTCCTGCGGGTCGTGCAGGATCGCCAGGTCGTAGCGGGCCAGTCTTTTCGAGCGCGGCATGCGCCAGATCTTGCGGCTGAAGTTGTCCAGGGAGTGGGCGAATTGATCTTCCTGGTCTTCGCGCAACTTATGCAGCGCACCGGACTTCACGCCTTCGATATGCCAGCCGTTAGTTCGTTTGAAGTCCACCAGTAATATCGGGCAGGGAAAAACTTCAAACAACTGGCGAGCAAACTCCTGCAACGGCTCTATATGGGTTTGTCCAAAATACAGCGTCAGGGTAAAACCTTCGGTATCGCGATAAAGATGATTGTCCAGGGACTTTTCCAGGGTTTTATCCAGGTCGTCCAGGGCCAGCCCGTAGAGCGACTTGCGGGTCAGTTCGCTGATGGTGCGTACCGAGGGAATCACCTTGTGCCCGCGCGCTTCAGCCAGCAGCGAACAGTAGTAACCGTGGCCCAGGTACTTGTAGCTGCGACACAGGTTGATCACCTGGACCCGCTTGCCGGGCGGGTTTTCCCGGCCCTGCTCAAGGTATTCCTGAGCGCTGACGATGTCTTCGCTGGGGAAATAGGAAGCCCAATCTTCCTTGCGCTCGACAATAATCAGCAACTGGCTGGACGTTTCACCAGGGGCTGGAAAATAAGTAACGGGCGTTATTGCCGCCGGCAAACTTTGCTTGGATACTTCACGCCAATGACCTTGTACCGCTGACATAGAGTTCGACCCGCTTAAGAACTAGACCGTTTCTATTAAGCACGAACTTTTTTCAAAGTCTCGTTTCATTACGCAACTTTTACGGCGGTTATATGGACCTTGTCTTGCGCAGTGCCACCCCCGAAGACTTGCCGGCCCTGCTCCGGCTGGAACAGCAATGTTTCACCAGCGATCGCCTGACGGTGCGCAGTTTCCAGTGGATGATCAGCCGCGCCCATGGGCAATTGATCGTCGCCGAGCAGACCGCGCAATTGCTGGGTTATGCCCTGGTGCTGTTCCACCGCGGCACATCCCTGGCTCGCCTGTATTCCATCGCCACCGCCGTCGAGGCCCGCGGGCTGGGCCTGGGCAAACGCCTGCTGGAGCGGATCGAAAGCTGCGCGCGGGAACACGACTGCGCATACCTGCGGCTCGAGGTGCGAACCGACAACCCGCGCGCCATTGCCCTCTACGAACGCCACGGCTATCGGCGCTTCGCCGTTCTGCAGCAGTACTACGAAGACCGGGCCGATGCCCTGCGCCTGGAAAAGCGCATCGTGCAGCACCGCGAGACCCGCCCGATCCGCGTGCCCTATTACCCGCAGACCACCGACTTCACCTGCGGCCCGGCTTGCCTGTTGATGGCCATGGGCGCGTTGCAACCTGCGCGCGCCCTGCAAAGGCGCGAGGAGCTGCAGATCTGGCGTGAGGCGACCACCGTGTTCATGACCTCCGGCCACGGCGGCTGCAGCCCCCAGGGCCTGGCGTTGGCCGCATGGCGCCGGGGCTTCAGGGTCAGGTTGCAGGTCAATACCCAGGGCCCGCTGTTTCTGGGCGGGGTACGCGACGAGCATAAAAAAGACGTCATGCGCCTGGTGCACGAAGAGTTCTGCGCCGAGCTCGATGCCAGCGAGGTCTTGCAGGTGCTGGGCGGCCCCCTGGACCTGCCGGCGCTATTGGCCGACGGCGGCCAGCCGCTGGTGCTGATCAGCAGCTACCGCCTGACCCGCTCCAAGGCCCCGCACTGGGTCATGGTCACCGACTGCGACGAGGAGTTCGTCTACCTGCACGACCCCGATGTGGACCACAGCCAGCACCGTCAGGCGATGGATTGCCAGCACCTGCCGGTCAGCCACGGCGAGTTCGCCAAGATGTGCCGCTTCGGCAGCGGCAAGTTGCAGGCCGCGGTGATTCTCTACCATCCCCACCCCTTGTAGGAGCGAGCTTGCTCGCGATAGCCGCACAGCGGCGCTTCATCTGGCGACGGCGTCATCGTTGACGATCTTTCGCGAGCAAGCTTCGCTCCTGCAAGAGAGGTGCGGTTATTCCAGGCCGACCTTGTACAGCGTGCCTTTGTCTTCGTCGGTCAACACATACAGATAGCCGTCCGGCCCCTGGCGCACGTCGCGGATCCGCGCCTTGAGCTGGCCCAGTAGGCGCTCTTCGTGGCCGACCTTGTCGCCATCGAACTGCAAGCGGATCAGTTCCTGGGACGCCAGGGCGCCGATGAACAGGTTGTGCTGCCAGGGCTTGAAGCGATCGCTGTCGTAGAACGCCATGCCGCTGATACCCGGCGATTGCTCCCAGACATGCCGCGGCGCCACAGTGCCCGGGGCGGTCTTGCCCTGGGCTTCGGGAATCGGCTGGCCGGAATAGTTGATGCCGTGGGTCGCCAGGGGCCAGCCATAATTCTTGCCGCGCTCGATCAGGTTGATCTCGTCGCCGCCCTTGGGTCCGTGCTCGTTATCCCACAGGGTGCCGCTCCAGGGGTTGAACGCCGCGCCCTGGGGGTTGCGGTGGCCGTAGGACCAGATCTCCGGGCGCACGCCTGGCTGGCCGACAAAGGGGTTGTCGTCCGGAACCCGGCCATCGGGGAACAGCCGCACGATCTTGCCTTGCAGCTTGTCCAGGTCCTGGGCGGTCGGGCGGTCGTTGTTTTCCCCCAGGGTGACGAACAGATAACCGGCGCGATCGAACACCAGGCGCGAGCCAAAATGGTTGCCCGTCGACAGTTTGGGCGCCTGGCGGAAAATCACCTGGAAGTCCTTGAGAGTCTTCAAGTCCTCGGACAATCGTCCGCGCCCAACGGCGGTCCCCGCCGTACCGCCCTCTCCGCCGCCTTCGGCATAAGACAGGTAGACCAGGCGGTCCTGCTTGAAGTCCGGTGACAAGGCCACGTCCAGCAAGCCGCCCTGCCCTTTGGCCCAGACCTGCGGCACGCCGCCCAGCGGCACCGAGAGCTTGCCGTCGGCGTCCACCAGCCGCAGGTTGCCGGGACGTTCGGTGACCAGGATGCCCTGGCGGTCCGGAAGGAACGCCAAGGCCCAGGGGTGATCCAGGCCCTCGGCCACCGGGGTCACATCAAGAGTGCCCTGCTCGCTCGGGAACTGTTGGCTGGTGGCGGCTAGCGCGGGGAGCGTGCTGCCGAGCAAAAGACTGGCGCAGACACTGGCCAGGAGGGTTTTACGCAACATGCACGATTCCTTCTGTCGATAAAAAGGGTTCCGCCCAGGCCGGCATCGACCTGGGGCGGTCAGCGTCTATCGCTGCTGTGGGTCGCGGGGAGCGGTCTTGACACTCGGGTCGATGATTCGCGGTGGTTGCGCGCCGGTGCGCGGATAACCGTTGCCGATGCCGCCGTTCTCCAGGGTCGGCGGCCGCGGCACCGGCACCGTGGTCGGCCCGCGTACCGGCGGCGCGCTGGGCTGGGTGCCCTGCATGCTGTTGGGGTTGGCCCGGCGGATCGGGCTGTTGTAGGGATTGTTGTTGCTGCCCGGCAGGTTCTGCGCCAGCAGCATGGCGCTCGGGCTTGGGTCCGCGAGCGGCGCCCGGGGCGCGGCGAACGCCGGGCTGCCGGCCCAGCCGACCAGGGCGAGCGCGGCAAGCGTACGAAGCAGATGGTTCATGACGGCCCCCTTGGGTGGCGACGGGTTATCGCTTTCGAGTCCAGGCTACGTCTCGGGTTCGGCCTTGTTAATTAAATAATCCGTCAGACATGTAACACAAATTATCGACCCGGCCGGGCACGTCGGCCAGCCAGGGGCAATGCGTTGCGCGGGCACGTGGGACGCGAGGAGATGGGGAAAAGCGATGCGGATTGCCGCACAGAGGGGGCAAGTGGAAAGCCTTGCGAGAGCATCGCAGGCCGCCTCGCCCCTAGAAGAACGAGGCGGCCCGTGAAACATGCTCAGATAAAGATGAACAGCAGCAACAGCGCGGCGAAGATCGCCCACTTTTCCAGGTAGTACCGCGTGCGGTTGCGCTTTTTCAGCTCTTTACCGCGCAAGCGGATCTTGTACAGCTTGGCGAAGGCGCGGTTCAGGCCGCCGGTGCGGTCGCCGGCATCGTTCGGCGCGCCGGCGGCGGCCATCACGGTGCGGCTGAACCAACGGTTGAACCCCGCAGCCCAGCGGTACTTCATCGGCCGCTCCACGTCGCAGAACAGGATGATGCGGTTCTGCTCGGTGGTGTTTTCCGCGTAATGAATGTAGGTCTCGTCGAACATCACCGCTTCGCCGTCGCGCCAGTGATAGTTCTCGCCGTCGACATTGATGTAGCAACCGGCGCTGTTAGGCGTTTCCAGGCCCAGGTGGTAACGGTAGGAACCGGCGTAGGGGTCGCGATGGCGCACCAGTTTCGAGCCCGGCGGCAATTCGGCGAACATCGCCGCCTTGATCGAACCGATACTCTGTACCAGCTCGGTGGTGCGTGGGCACAGCTTCATCGCCGATGGATGGCTTTCGCCGTACCACTTCAGGTAGAAGCGTTTCCAGCCGCTCTTGAAGAACGAGTTGAAACCGACATCGTCGTACTGCTCGGAACGCTTGATCTCCCCCGCCTTGAGCAGGCTCTGGCCCTCGGCGCGGATTTCTTCCCAATGGGCCTGCAACGGGCTCAGGTCGGGAAAGTCGGCCGGGTCGAGGTACGGGCGGTTGGGGATCTTCGAGAACAGGTAAAGGAAGCAATTGACCGGGGCCAGGAAGGTCGAGTGATCACTCAGCTGGCGGCCCAGTTTATGGCGTACACGCCCCCGCAGGTGCACATACGCGATGGACAGGATGTAAACAGCGGCAATGATGAGTTTCACGGAAATCGTCACATGTCAGAAGAGAACATACTGCGCCCATGCAGGCCTTGTGGGCCGAGAGGGTCATGTGCAGCGTCCGAAAGCGATAAGAGGTCCTGATGGCCCATCCTTGAGCCCATGCCAGTGATGGCAAGTGGCAACTGGTGGGCATTTTAGCCACAGTTTGTAACCAAAGGTTAACTCCGATTTGTGAAAATGTGTCCGCGGCCCTGGCCGCGACATAAGTCGCATTGCCGGGCGCAGACCGCTGTGTGCCTGTCGCCGGCTCATTCAGGGAAACCTCGCGCCGCTCAGAGCGAGTCGAAACAGCCCAGGGCGTCGAGGGTCGTCTCCACCGCCTGTTCCAGAGGCGTGTGCGGTTCCTGGGCGAGCCACTGCAACAGCCGGGCGTTATGCAAGCGCAGCGGCGTACGCCACAGGTAGCGCATCTCCTGCATTTCGCGGAATGTCGTGACCAGCGGCGCCGCCAGCGTCAACAACCACCAGGGAAACGCCCGTACCACCGGATGCCGCCCACTGCGGCGCAGCACCACGTTCTGGATCGCCCGGCTCATCTGCCGGCCGTCGTCGTCCCAGTGCCCGGCCATGTGCACGCGGCAAAAATCCTCGAGCTCGTCACGTCGCTCCAACAAGGCCAGCATGGTCCGGGCCACGTCCGGCAGGTACGCCCACTGGTGGCCAATGCCCGGTGCGCCCGGATAGCTCAGGCTCCTGACTGGCTTCGCCGGCTTGACCAGGCCCTGGGAAAACCAGTTATTGCCGGCGCCCGGGCCGAAGAAGTCGCCGCAACGCACGATCAATACCCGCGCGCCCTGGCGCGAGGCCTCGAGCAGGCGCAACTCCAGCTCGACGCGAATCGCGCCCTTGCGGGTCAGCGGGTTCTGCGGCGCGTCCTCGTCAGGCTCCATAAAGGCATCCGGGCCGTAGTTATAGACCGTGCCGGGCAACAGGAGGGTGGCGCCCTGTTGCTGCGCAGCGGCAATGCTGTTGTCGAGCATCGGCAGGACCTGGCGGTCCCATTGCCGATACCCCGACGGGTTGACCCCATGCACGATCACCGAGCAGCCCTGCGCCGCGGCGAGCACATCCTCGCGGCACAGCGCGTCGCCCCTGATCCAGGTCATGCCGTCCCGTTCCTCGCGGTCGCGAGCGGCGCCGCGCCATAAGGCGTTGACCTGCCAGCCGGCGTCGCGCAACTGCCGCGCGACTTCGCCGCCGATACCGCCGGTGGCGCCCAATACCAGTACCTTGTTGTGCCGATCCATCTACGACTCCCACGTGCGAATGATGAACTGCACTCTGCGCGTCGCCGGGCTATAGAGGAATTGCCGAACAGAAGCCAGCCGCTATACATTTATGTATGGCATCAGACATTGGCTGGGAACTCTATCGATCCTTCCTCGGGGTTTTGCAGGAAGGATCGCTGTCGGCGGCGGCGCGCCTGCTCGGCATTACGCAACCCACGGTGGGGCGGCACATCGATGCCCTGGAAAAGGCCCTGGGCGTAACCCTGTTCACCCGTTCGCAACTGGGGTTGCTGCCCACGGAGATGGCCCTGACCCTGCGCACCTTCGCCGAAACCATGGACAGCACCGCAGCGTCCCTGGAACGCGCGGCTTCCGCCCACGGCCTGGAGGCGCGGGGCGTGGTCCGGGTGTCGGCCAGCGAGGTGATCGGGGTCGAGGTGTTGCCACCGATCCTCGCCCGCCTGCGCCAGGACTATCCGGCATTGAAGGTCGAGCTGGTGCTGACCAGCAAAGTGGTCGATCTGTTGCAACTGGAGGCCGACATCGCCGTACGCATGCTGCGCCCGAGCCAGGAACAGCTGCTGGCCCGGCGAATCGGTCCGATCGAGCTCGGGCTGCACGGGCACCCGGATTACCTGCGGCGCCAGGGCATTCCCCACACCCTCGACGATCTCAAGCAGCACAGCGTCATCGGCTACGACCGGCCCAGCGCGTTCGTCCGCCACGCCAGCAAGTCCCTGCCGGGGTTCGAGCGTCGGTTGTTCGCGTTGCACACCGACAGCGACCTGGCGCAACTGGCGCTGATCCGCGCCGGGGCCGGCCTGGGGATCTGCCAGGTGGGGCTGGCCAGGCGCGAACCCGGGTTGCAACGGGTGCTGGGCGACTCCTTGAGCTTGTCGCTGGATACCTGGGTGACCATGCACGAGGACCTGCGCAACAGCCCGCGCTGTCGCGTGACCTTCGATGCCCTGGTCCAGGGCCTGCTGCATTACGTCGCCTGAGCCCGCCCCGGTATTTTTGCCGGTCGGCTGAAATTCCCTGGGTGGCTGTCATGTAACTGCCGGCGCACATATGCGACAATGCGCGCCAAATTCCAACATGAACCCCGCATTTCTTGCTCGGCAACCTGGCCCAGGGCCTCAAGGCTGCTGTCGACCTATGCCCGCTGGCTCAGCCAAGAACCGACCCGGACCCGCCCAGGAGAGATGCCTCGCGGTGTTCCGGCCAGTCGGCCGGTTCATGTCAGTTCTAAACCATTGCAGCTCTAAATCATTGATAGGTAAGTAATTGATTTCCACAGCTAACATCACGATGCAGTTCGGCGCCAAGCCGCTATTCGAGAACGTTTCGGTCAAGTTCAACAACGGGAACCGCTACGGCCTGATCGGCGCCAACGGCTGCGGCAAGTCGACCTTCATGAAAATCCTCGGCGACGACCTCGAGCCGTCCGCCGGCCAGGTCATGCTGGAGCCGAACGTGCGCCTGGGTAAATTGCGCCAGGACCAGTTCGCCTACGAAGAATTCACCGTGATCGACACCGTGATCATGGGTCACGAAGAGCTGTGGAAGGTCAAGGCCGAGCGCGACCGCATCTACTCGCTGCCGGAAATGACCGAAGCCGACGGCATGGCCGTCGCCGAGCTGGAAACCGAATTCGCCGAAATGGACGGCTACACCGCCGAATCCCGCGCCGGCGAGCTGCTGTTGGGCCTGGGCATTCCCCTGGAACAGCATTTCGGCCCGATGACCGAAGTGGCTCCCGGCTGGAAACTGCGGGTCCTGCTGGCCCAGGCGCTGTTCTCCGATCCGGAAGTGCTGCTGCTCGACGAACCGACCAACCACCTGGATATCAATACCATCCGCTGGCTGGAAACGATCCTGACGGCGCGTAACAGCACCATGATCATCATTTCCCACGACCGGCACTTCCTTAATAGTGTCTGCACCCACATGGCCGACCTGGACTACGGCGAGCTGCGCCTGTTCCCGGGCAACTACGACGAGTACATGACCGCGGCGACCCAGTCCCGTGAGCAACTGCTGTCGGACAACGCCAAGAAGAAAGCCCAGATCGCCGAGCTGCAGACCTTCGTCAGCCGTTTCTCGGCCAACGCCTCGAAAGCCAAGCAGGCCACGTCCCGCGCCAAGCAGATAGACAAGATCCAGCTGGCCGAGGTCAAGCCGTCGAGCCGCGTCAGCCCGTTCATCCGCTTCGAGCAGACCAAGAAACTGCACCGCCAGGCCGTGACCCTCGAGCACATGTCCAAGGGCTTCGACGGCAAGACCCTGTTCAAGAACTTCAGCTTCACGGTCGAAGCCGGCGAGCGCGTGGCGATCATCGGCCCGAACGGTATCGGCAAGACCACCCTGCTGCGCACCCTGGTCGGCGAACTGACCCCGGACGCCGGCTCGGTGAAGTGGACTGAAAGCGCTGAGCTGGGCTACTACGCCCAGGACCACGCCCACGACTTCGAAGACGATGTCAGCCTGTTCGACTGGATGGGCCAGTGGACCCAGGGCGAACAGATGATCCGCGGCACCCTGGGCCGCATGCTGTTCTCCAACGACGAGATTCTCAAGTCGGTCAAGGTGATTTCCGGTGGTGAGCAAGGCCGCATGCTGTTCGGCAAGCTGATCCTGCAAAAGCCCAACGTCCTGATCATGGACGAACCGACCAACCACCTGGACATGGAATCCATCGAAGCGTTGAACCTGGCGCTGGAGAACTACCCGGGCACGCTGATCTTCGTCAGCCACGACCGTGAGTTCGTATCGTCCCTGGCCACCCGCATCATCGAGTTGAGCCCAAGCGGCGTGACCGACTTCAGCGGCACCTACGACGATTACCTGCGCAGCCAGGGCGTGGTGTTCTAAGGAACATCAGCTGCTTGCCGTGCCAAAAGCCCCGTCCTTGCGACGGGGCTTTTTTGCTTTAAGAGCATCGCGAGCAAGCTCGCTCCTACAGGAGTACGCACGGCTCTTTGTAGGAGCGAGCTTGCTCGCGATAGCGCCCTCCCATCCGCCACCAACACAGCTCCATAAAGAAATCGTTAGCCTGCTTCCTTTTATCGCCACCTCACGCCATGATGACGGCTCTCCAACCGCCCGCCCGCGAACGAGCCCCCATGTCCGTGCAACACAAGCCCGCCCCCAGCTCCATGGCGATCACCCTGCAGATCGTTTCCATCGTCTTCTATACCTTTATCGCGTTTCTCTGCATCGGCCTGCCGATCGCCGTGCTGCCGGGCTATGTCCATGAACAACTGGGTTTCAGCGCGGTGGTGGCCGGGCTGACCATCGGCTCGCAGTACCTGGCCACCCTCCTCAGCCGGCCCATGGCCGGGCGCATGTCGGACAACGTCGGCACCAAACGCGCGATCGTCTATGGCCTGGCGGGGATTTTCCTCAGCGGGCTGCTGACCCTGGCGTCCACCCTGCTGCAAGCCTGGCCGCTGCTCAGCCTGGGCATCCTGTTGCTCGGGCGCCTGCTGCTGGGCGTGGCTCAGGGCCTGATCGGCGTGGGCACCATCAGTTGGTGCATGGGCCAGGTCGGGGCCGAGCACACCGCGCGTTCGATCTCCTGGAACGGCATTGCCTCCTACGGGGCGATCGCCATCGGCGCGCCGCTGGGGGTGGTGATGGTCGCCGACTACGGCTTCCAGAGCCTGGGCCCGGCCCTGTCGGTGCTGGCCGCCCTGGCGCTGCTGCTGATCCGCGACAAGCCTTCGGTCCCGGTGATCCGCGGCGAGCGCCTGCCGTTCTGGGCGGTGTTCGGGCGGATCGCGCCGTACGGCGCCGGCCTGAGCCTGGCGTCCATCGGCTACGGCACCCTGACCACCTTCATCACCCTGTTCTACCTCAGCCGCGGCTGGACCGGCGCAGCGTATTGCCTGACGGTGTTCGGCCTGTGTTTCATCCTTTCGCGCCTGCTGTTCATCTCCAGCATCAACCGCTTCGGCGGCTATCGGGCGGCCATCGCCTGCATGAGCATCGAGACCCTGGGCCTGGTCCTGCTGTGGCTGGCGCCCTCCACGGCGTACGCCTTGATCGGCGCGGGGCTCACCGGTTTCGGCCTGTCGCTGGTGTACCCGGCACTGGGCGTGGAAGCGATCAAGCAAGTGCCAAGCACCAGCCGCGGGGCCGGCTTGAGCGCCTACGCGGTGTTTTTCGACCTGGCGCTGGCGATTGCCGGCCCGCTCATGGGCGCGGTGGCCTTGAACCTGGGCTATTCGTGGATTTTCTTCTGCGCGGCCCTGCTGTCGGTCAGCGCCCTGGGCCTGACCCTGCTGCTCAAGCGCCGGGCCGCCGGCTGAATCACTGATCCGCCGTCTGCATCCCGGCACGGCTCGGCTTGCCCAGGGCCTGGGCGAAGAACCGGCCGGCCTCGGCAATCAGGCTGCGATGGATGTCCTCGCGGTCGACGCCGTCGGCATCGGTGCACAGCGCCGGCATGGCCAGCAGTTGCTCCTCGCTGCACGGCGCCATGAACACGAAATGCCCGGCCCCGGCCAGCAGCTTGAAGTCCGGCGCGACCGGCAGCTTGCGTGCCAGGGCCGCGGCGTTCTTGTCCAGGGCCACCAGCTTGTCGACGTCGCCGCTGTAGAGCAGCACCGGCACATGCACGCCCGACAGGGTCTGGCGCCCGAACTTCAGGCTCAGCGGCGCCATCAGCAGCAAGGCCCGGACGCGCGGATCGGCGACCGGCTGCAAGTCTTCGCGATCGACGATCAGTTCGCCCTGGGTATTGCACGCGTCGTGATCGTCCGGACGTTCCTGGCAGTAACGGCGCAGGCGGTCCAGGTCTGGCGTCGCCCCGGAGAGGATCAGCGCCGTTTCGCCGCCCGCGGAATAGCCGATGACCCCAACCTGCCCGGCATTGACGAAAGGCGACAGCATCGGGTCGGCCAGGGTCGCGGTGATGGCTTCGGAAATCTGGATCGGGCGCCCGTAAAGATTGCTCAGGGTGCCCAGGCGGCTGTGGTCCTTGTAGTTGTCGCCGGGATGGATCACCGCGACCACCACAAAACCCTTGCGCGCCAGCGAGGTGGCCAGGTCGTGCAGGGCCAGCGGCGTGCCAGTGTTACCGTGGGACAGCATCAGCAGCGGGAAACGGCCGATGGCGACCTTGGCGTCGCGGGACGCGGCGATCTGATAACCCTCCAGCTTGCTGGTGTGTTCAATACCGGTGGAGGGGTAGAACGCAATGGCGTGCATCGGTTGCTGGTCCAGCGGATCGAGAAAGCTCATCTCGTGAAAACCCACGCTCCAGAGCGGATGAAGCGCCGGCGCGGCGTGCACGATAATCGGGCTGCCGAGCAGACAGATCAGTGACATTGCCCAAAGACGCGTCATGGATGCACCACCTTCTACCTTCTGAAAACGCCGATCCGCCATTGCGCTGGCCCGAGATCAGCCTGGGTGAGGCCGAAGCAGCAACCGGCCCTGCAAATCAACTGCATAACCCGGGCCAGAACCCATAAGGCACGCACACGAAAAACTCCGTACCGCGCGGCCTGGTGGGCAGCGCAATACAGAGTTTAGAGGGCCTTGCCTGGGCTGTAAGCGACTTTTACACAAGCCTTACGCAGCGGCGAAAAGCGGCCCGCTGATCTGTGCCTGGGCGTCGCTCATGGCTTTGTTGCGCACTTCGTCACCGTACGCCAGGCCGTGGGCGCGGACGAACTCGATATCGGTAACACCCAGGAAGCCGAACAGCACTTTCAGGTAGTCCTCGTGGGCCACACCAGTGGCCTGGCCGGCATGCAGGCCGCCGGCGGTGGAGACCACCACGACTTTCTTGCCGCCGCACAGGCCTTCAGGGCCGGCTTCGGTGTAGCGGAAGGTCTGGCCGGCGACGGCAATGCGGTCGATCCAGGCCTTGAGTTGGGTCGGGATGGTGAAGTTGTACATCGGTGCGGCGATCACCACGGCGTCCGCGGCGATGAATTCGGCGAGGGTCGAAGCGCTCAGCTCGGCTTCGTGTTGCTGGGCGGCGTTACGCACCTCGGCCGGGGTACCGGCGGCGACCAGGGTGGCGGAACTGAAATGGCTGATGGCGTCGCTGGCCAGGTCGCGGTAGGTCACTTCGACGCTGGCGTCGGCGTTTTTCCAGGCCTTGACCACGCTTTCGCTCAACTGACGGGAAGCCGAGTTGTCGCCCAGGATGCTCGAATCGATATGCAGCAGTTTCATTGGGGATGCTCCAAGTGAGGATCGCGCGGGGCGATCGATTGTGGACAATCCTACAGGCGAAACCAATAGTCGATTAGTCGGCACAAATGCGATAGTTTGTCCCATCAGCAGGACAGTCGAGTCAGATATGCAAGACCTCAACGATCTTTATTATTTCGCCAAGGTAGTGGAAGCCGGTGGTTTCGCCGCCGCCGGACGCTTGCTGGGGGTTCCCAAATCCCGCTTGTCGCGGCGTATTGCCGAACTGGAAGAACGGCTCCACACCCGCCTACTGCAACGCACCACCCGGCAATTGAAGCTGACCGCGGTCGGCGAACGTTACCTGCGGCATTGCCAGGCCATGCTGCTGGAGGCGGAAATGGCCGACGAAGCGGTGGCCAGCATGTCCAGCGAACCGCGCGGGCGGCTGCGGGTGTCCTGCCCAGTCGGCCTGGCCCAGGACATGTTGCCGAACGTGGTCAGCTCGTTCCTCGAGCAGTTCCCCCAGGTACAGCTGGACCTGCAATTGATGAACCGCCGGGTCGATGTGATCGCCGAAGGCATCGACGTCGCCTTGCGCGTCCGCGAGCACGGTGACGAAGACCCGCTGCTGGTGACCCGGCGCCTGCGCCAGGCGCGGACCGTGATGGTGGCCAGCCCGGCGTTCGCCCGGGAATGGCCGGTCCACAGCCCCGAGGACCTGAGCCAGGTGCCAGTGCTCGGCGCGCTGGAAGCCGACCGCCTGGTGCACTTGCGCATGCTCGATGCCCAGGGCAACAAATGCGACCTGACGTTGGAAGCGCGCCTGGGCATCGACGACTTTGGCGTGCGCCGTACCTGCGCCCTCGCCGGCCTGGGCTGTACCATCCTGCCGATGATGTATTGCGAAACGGAGCTGCAAAACGGCCAGTTGGTGCAACTGCTGCCCGAATGGTCGCTACCGGGCGGCTGGCTGCAAGCGGTCTACCCTCATCGGCGTGGGGTATTGCCGGCGGTACGGGCCTGGATCGAGCATGTGAGCGAAGCCTTCAAAGGCTGTGGGGAGCGCACGTTATGAGCACGGCGGTAAAAGCAAAGACCATGACCGAAACGGATGTCGCGCACTTCTGCCTGGGCTTGCCGGGGGCGCGCGAAGACTACAAATGGGGCGGTATGCGGGTGTTTTCCGTGGCCGGCAACAAGATGTTCGCCCTGCAGGGGCTGCGGGGCGAATCCCTGGCGTTCAAGGTCGACAAGGAGCTGTTCCTCGGCCATGTCGACCGGCCCGGCATCGCGCCGGCGCCGTACCTGGCGCGGGCGCACTGGATCATCATGCAGGTGCCCTACCCGCTGGGCGCCGCCGAGCTGCAAGCGTTGTTGCAGCGCTCGCACCAACTGGTGGTCGGCAAACTGCCCAAGCGCGTGCAGGTCGGCCTGCTGCTCTGACGCGGACGTCGCGCCCTAGAACAGCGCGAACAGGCTGGCGTCGAGAAACAGCCGGTCGATCCAGAACACCTGGTGCAGCAGCACGATCAGCCAGAACACCAACTGGTAGGAAACCTTGCGGGTCTTGTGGCGAAAAGCCTGCTGCGCCAGCAAGGCGCCTGGCCAGCCGCCGGCCAGTTCCACGGCGTGCAGGACGTTTTCCGGGGTCCGCCAGCTGTCGCTGCGGGCCTTGCGCTTGTCGCTCCAGTAGAGGAAAAACGCCAGCACGCTGACCGCGCCGTAAGCCAGCAGCGGCACCCAGGAAATCCCCTTCACGCCCAGCACCAGCGAGCCGCCCAGCGGCAAGGCACAAAGCAGCACGAACACCGCGACCTTGAGCCGTGGCTGCTGGATCCGCGCCCCTTGGCCGGGGCGGTTCTGGTTGCGCCCGTCCATCAGCCGTGGACCGAGGTCCAGTCGACCCAGCCGAACTGCCAGGTCGCGAGGATCACCAGGCCGAAGACGATCCGATACCAGGCAAACGCCGCGTAGCTGTGGTTGGCGATGAACTTGAGCAGGCCCCTGACCGCGATCATCGCGAAGATGAACGAGGTGATGAAACCAATGGCGAAGACTGGCAGGTCGTCCGGCTGGAACAGGTGGCGGTACTTGTAGCCCGAGTAGACCGCGGCGCCGACCATGGTCGGCATGGCCAGGAAGAACGAGAACTCGGTGGCGGTCTTGCGCGACAAACCGAACAGCAGGCCGCCGATGATGGTCGAGCCCGAGCGCGACGTTCCGGGAATCATCGCCAGGCACTGGGCGAAACCGACCTTCAAGGCGTCTTTCCAGGTGATCTCGTCCACCGTATTGGCGTGCACTTCGTGCTGGCGCCGTTCGGCCCAGAGCATGATCACGCCGCCCACCACCAGTGCCGCGGCAACGGTGATCGGGTTGAACAGGTACTCATGGATCAAGTCGGCGAAGATCACCCCCAGCACCACGGCGGGCAGGAACGCGATCAGCAGGTTGATGGTGAAACGCTGGGCGTTGCGCTGGGTCGGCAAGCCGGTGACCACGTCGAGGATCTTGCGGCGAAATTCCCAGACCACGGCGAGAATGGCGCCCAACTGGATGATGATGTTGAACGCCATCGCGCGCTCGCCGCCAAAGTTGAGCAAGTCGGCGACAATGATCTGGTGACCGGTGCTGCTGATGGGCAGAAACTCCGTCAGCCCTTCTACGATGCCTAAAATCAATGCCTGTACGGCGGTCCAAAGTTCCATCAATCCCCCGAAGGTCATGCCGTGGCATGCCTCTTAGTTTTTCTTCAATGTTCACTGACGCGTGCGTCGCGGATTCGCGGCCGCAATAGGATCCTCATCGCCCCTGAAAATTCCGTGAAAAATCAGCGGATTCAGGTTTTTCGCAATGAGGCCGAAATCCTAGCAGACATGTTCGATAAACGCTGTCGCGTTGAGAGAATCGCAGAGGCCTGAATGCAAGGAGCGAGACGGTTGATGTACAGGGCGTTCCATCACAAGAAAAACAATCGGGAGTGACAGATTCATGAACAGCTTACGTAGAGTCTCGATCAGCCGCCGGCTGTGGCTCATCCTGATTGTCGCGGTCCTCATGCTGCTGACGCTGGGCATGCTGATGCTCAAGCAGATCCATGACGACCTGTACCACGCCAAGGCGCAGAAAACCCAGCACGTGGTACAGACCGCCAACGGCGTGCTGGCCTACTTCCATGGTCTGGAAAGCGCCGGCACCCTGGACCGGGCCACCGCGCAGAAGCAGGCGCTGAGCGCCATCCGCGGCCTGCGCTACGACCAGAACGACTATTTCTGGATCAACGACCTGACGCCGGTCATGGTCATGCACCCGGCCAACCCCAAGCTCGACGGCCAGAACCTCGCGGCGATCCGCGACCCGGACGGTTTTGCCGTGTTCAACGAGATGGTCGCCATCGCCAAGGCCAAGGGCGCCGGCATGGTCAACTATCGCTGGCCGAAACCCGGTGCCAGCGAACCGGTGCAGAAGACCTCCTATGTCCAGCTGTTCGAGCCCTGGGGCTGGATCATCGGCTCCGGGGTGTACATCGACGACGTGCAGGTCGAGTTCCGCAGCCAGTTGCTCAAAGCCTCGGTCGTCGGCATCGCCATTGCCCTGATCATGGCCCTGCTGGTGCTGCTGATCGCCCGCAGCATCGTCCGTCCGTTGCAGGAAACCGTGCACGCCATGGCCAACATCGCCAGCGGCGAAAGCGACCTGACCCGAGCCCTGGACACCCACGGCCAGGACGAAGTCACCGAGCTGGCCCGGCACTTCAATGGTTTCACCGCCAAGCTGCGCCTTGTCGTCAGCCAGTTGCAGGTGTCGGCCTCGGCCCTGGCGCAGTCCTCCGCCGACCTGGGCAACAACGCCAGCCAGGCCCAGGAACGCAGCCAGCAGCAGTCGCAGCAGATGGAGCTGGTGGCCACCGCGATCAACGAGGTGACCTACGGCGTGCAGGACGTGGCGAAAAACGCCGAGCACGCAGCCAGCGAAATGCGCGATGCCGAAGCCCAGGCCCAACAGGGCCAGGTCAATATCGACGGCAGCCTGCAACAGATCGACCGGCTCTCGGGCACGATCGACCAGGCGGTGGAGGTGATTCGCACCCTGGCCCAGGAAAGCACCCAGATTGGTAGCGTGCTGGAGGTGATTCACTCGATCGCCGAGCAGACCAACCTGCTGGCGCTCAATGCGGCGATCGAAGCCGCCCGCGCCGGCGAGCAGGGCCGCGGGTTCGCCGTGGTGGCCGACGAAGTGCGCCTGCTGGCCCAGCGCACGCAGAAATCCACCGCCGAGATCCAGGCGATGATCGAGCGGCTGCAAGGCCATTCGGAAGCCGCGGTCAAGGTCATCGGCGACAGCAGCCGCGCGTCGCAGCAAACCATCGAACAGGCCGGGCTGGCCGGAGAAAGCCTGAACGCCATCGGCCAGGCCCTGCGTAACCTCAACGGGTTGAACGCCTCCATCGCCAGCGCCACCCTGCAACAGGCCCATGTGGTCGAAGACATCAACCAGAACGTGACCCAGGCCGCCGGCCTGTCCCACAGCACGGCCCTCGCGGCCGAGCAGTCCAGCGCCGCCAGCCGGCACCTCAAGGAATTGAGCGAGCAACTCAACGGCCTGCTGCGTCAGTTCCGGGTCTGACACCGCGCGTGGCGGGGTTCGCCCCGCCACGATTGCCGGCCTTCACTGACGCGCAACGCGACTTCTGGTTACAATCCGCCCCCCTCCTCCTTCCTGGTAGTTTTCATGTCCGCGCTTGAACTGTTCGCCGCTGCACTCGGCGTGATCGCCGTCTGGCTGACAGTCAGGCAGAACCCCTGGTGCTGGCCGATCGGCCTGGTCATGGTGCTGCTCTACAGCTGGATCTTCTTCGAGGTGAAGCTGTATTCGGACATGTTGCTGCAAGTGGTCTACGCCGCCCTGCAACTCTATGGCTGGTGGCAATGGACCCGCGGTGGCGCCAGCCATCAGGGCCGCCCGGTCAGCCTGTTGGCACCCCGTTCGATGCTGTTCGGCCTGGGCCTCGGCGCTATCGGCAGCCTGCTGCTCGGCGCCGCCATGGCCCACTGGACCGACGCCGCGCAACCCTGGCTGGATGCCGCGCTCACCGCTTTCAGCCTGGTAGCGCAAGGGTGGATGGCGCAGAAACGCGTGCAATGCTGGCCGCTGTGGATCGTCGTCGACGTGATTTTCGTCGGCCTGTTCATCTACAAGGACCTCTACCTGACGGCCGCGCTGTACGGCCTGTTCACCTTGCTGGCCGTGCAAGGCTGGCGCGCCTGGCGGGCCGACCCGGCGCTGCGCCCGGCATGAAGGTCGTGGTCTTGACCGGCCCCGAGTCCAGCGGCAAGAGCTGGCTCAGCGGCCATTTGCAGGCGCGCTTCGGTGGCATCCAGGTCGGCGAATACGTGCGCTACTTTATCGAGCAGAACCTGCGCGATACCTGCCTGGCGGATATCCCGCAGATTGCCCGCGGCCAATTGGCCTGGGAAGACCAGGCCCGGGCTCAACAGCCACCGCTGCTGATTCTCGACACTCACCTGTTGAGCAACCTGCTCTGGAGCCAGACCCTGTTCGGCGCGTGCCCGGACTGGCTGGAGCATGAGCTGCTGGCGCGCCGCTACGACCTGCACCTGCTGCTCTCGCCGGAAGACGTCGGCTGGAGCGACGACGGCCAGCGCTGCCAGCCCGAACTGAGCGAACGCCTGGCGTTCTTCAGGGCGACCAGCGACTGGCTGGCGCGCCACCAACAGCCCTTCGAGGTCATCCGCGGCGACTGGGAGACCCGCCGCCAGCGGGCGTTCGAGCTCGTCGAGAGGTTGCTGGCCGGCTGATCGAGCCCCCTGGCCCAGCGCGCTTTTTCGCCAGCGCCGCGTGCCCAAGTGTCCATTCCTGAAACACCCGCCCCCCTGCAAAAGCGCCAAATCACGGGGCTTTTCCGCGCTCGCTGCGACCTGTTAAACCGTTGATACACCCCCGCGCCAGCGCCCGTTCCAGAGCCTCGCCTCGGCAAAACCCGGTGCCGCCGGCCCCTGGGTGTCTCAGCGTTGAAACAACGCTGGGCCGTGAACCGCCCCTTGAACGACTAACCCCTTGAATCCATTGGACAATCAAAAAGCGGCACGGCTTCTGCTCTCTCCCTCGCAACGCTGACTAGGGCCAGCGCACAGAAGAAGGAATGCCGCCGTGGGGAATTTCAATTCAGGTTTGACCCGCCTCCTGCTGATCGGATGTGCCGTCAGCTCGATGCTCAGCCTCCCGGTCCAGGCGGCTGGCGACGGCAGAATCGTGCTTGACCGCGACGTCCAGCCCCATGCCGTCGGCCGCCCTCCGATGCATCCGGACCCCTACCCGACCACCGTCAACGCCAACCCATCGGCCCGGGTCACCCAGATGACCAACAACACCGAATTGAGCGACGGCGATTTTGCCGGGGTCAGCAGCGGTTCCACGATCAGCCGCAACGTCATGCCCAACGGCTCGAACCTGCCAGGCCTGAACGTCGTCACCAACCCCAACGGCATGGCCGGCATGAGCGCCGGTCACGGCGGCGGCAGCGGCGGCGCGATCTCCGGCTCCATCAACCGCTCCCTGAGTTCCGGCCTGGCTCCTTTGGGCCGACTGGCCGGAGGTCAATAAAATGAATCGTACGCTCGTATTGCTTGCACTGTTTGGCTGCACTTCGGTGATGGCCGACCCAGGCATCCAGGCGGTGGACACCGCCACCATTCAGAACTCCGGCGCCCGCTACAACGGCAACTTCAACGTCAACCAGGCGGCCGGCGACCAGCAGCAACAGACCAACACCCGCGCTATCGCCATCGGCACCGATGCCCATGCCACCACCGTGGTCCGGCAGAAACTCGGGACGCCGGCCAGCAGCGCGATCGACGCCAGCAGCAGCATCGGCGGCAACGCTTTCAGTAACGGCAATGGAGTCCTGGGCGTGAACCAGGGGGCCGGCGCCAACAACCAAATGGTCAACGCAATGCGGGTGAGCATCAGTGCCCAGCCGCAAAGCATTGATGACAGCGTCCTGTCCCAACAGAACGTGGCGCTGTTACCAGGCTCAGGAGCAACTGACGCTTCTAAAGGCAGCCGCCAGGTCGTTACCAGCGACCAGGCCTTCACCGGCAGCCGGGGGGTGATTCAGGTGAACCAGAGTGCCGGGGTGGGGAACCGAATGGCTAACACCCTGAGCATACGGGTCGCAGACTGACCCGCAGCAGTGCGATTAGAAAGTACCAACACTTAACCAACTAATAAGCACGGAGATACACCATGAAACCTACAATGGCTCTCAAACCACTGGTCTTTGCGCTCGCCGCAGTCATGGCAATCGCTGCACAAGCAGGCAACGACGACCGCGGTGGTCATAACGGCGGTCACAACGGTGGCCATAACGGCGGCCACAATGGTGGTCACAACGGCGGTCACGACCCACGCGGTCCAGACCTCAACACCCTCCTGCAAATCACTGCCGGCGCCGGGGCCGCCGTCATCGATGTGCAAGAAAGCGCTGGCAACGTTGTCACCAACCAAGGCACCAACAACAACGCCAAGGCCGACAACTCGCTGAACAACTCCAACGGCAACATGGGCGCCAACGTGGCTGCCGGCGACGGCAACCAACAAGACAACGCCGCCGCCCTGGCCACCGCCGATGAAAGCTTCATCTTCGGCACTGCAGTAGCCGCTTCCAGCGCTACCCAGGTGAACACCGCCAACTATGTGAAAAACTCTTCTACGCTGAACAACGCTACGTTGAACAACGCAGGGAACAACGGCTCCGGCAACATCGGCATCAACGTCACTGCCGGCGACTTCAACCAACAGAAAAACAACCTGGCAATCGCCGTATCCGGCGGACGCGTAGCCACTGCGGCAGCCGCGGCCAACCAAAGCTCCACTGGCCTGGTCGTGGAAAACAAAGGTGTGCGTACCTACAAAAAAGACACTCTCGTAGGCACCTTCTACGCCAAGGGCAGCTACAAAGGCACCGGCTCCGGCAAGATCGAAGGCGACGACGATCACCATGGCGGCGGCCATGGCAACGACAACCGTGGCGGCGGTCATGGCAATGACGATCAGAAGTTCACCTTCAAGGAACAAGGCTCGGTTGAACTGGCTGGCTACTGGACTCAGCAAGTGCTGACCAAAGACGGCTGGAAAAACCCAGTGGTGAACAACGCGTCGATGACCAACTCGATGAACGGCTTCTCCGGCAACGGCGGCGCCAACGTCTCGGCAGGTGTCGGCAACCAACAAAGCAACTCGCTGTCCATCGCTGCCGGCTGCAAAGCCTGCATGTAATCACGATCGTGACGAAAGCCCCGGAAACGGGGCTTTTCCACAGTCCCACAAGGCGTATCGATCATGCGAGTTGCTACCCTCTCCCTCCTGCTTTGCCTGACTGGCCTGGCTCAAGCCGCCCAGATGCCGGTCGCCGCGCTGCCTGGCGGCAACCTGGTGTTCAAACAGGTACAAAGCGTGCGCGAGCGCAAATTCGCCGACCTGGTCGAACAGAAGACCGACTTCAGCTGCGGCGCCGCCGCGCTGGCGACGGTGCTGCGCCAAGCCTACTGGCTCGACGTCGATGAGGAGCACATCATCAAAGGCATGCTGGCCAACGCTGACCAGAACCTTGTTCGTACCCAAGGTTTTTCCATGCTGGACATGAAGCGCTACATAGAAAGCATCGGCATGCGCGCCCGGGGTTACCGGATCCCTCCCGAAAAGCTCGAGGCGGTGACCATTCCGGTGGTGGTACTGATGGACATTCGTGGCTACAAGCACTTCGTGGTCATGCAGCGGGCACAGAAAGACTGGGTCTACATCGGCGACCCTGTCCTGGGCCACAAACGCTACTCCCACGAAGACTTCGTCAAAGGCTGGAACGGTATCGTCTTCGCCATCATCGGCCCCGGCTACGACAAGGCCAACGCCTTGCTCGACCCGCCCAACCCGCTGACCGCGAAGAACAAGCTGGATACCTTCAACCCGGTCAAAGACGCGGAACTGATGGACTTCGGCTTCATTCAGAGCGACTTCTTCTAGGGTCGCCAAGGAAAAAGGGGCAGGAAGCTCCGGGAGCAGCAGATGAAAACCTCTTACTGGCTGGCCGCCGCCTGCCTGTTAGCAAGTGTTCCTGCGTATGCCAATGCAGGGTTCAAGCCTATAGAAATCAAGGACCAGGAACTCTCCGAGCTCCGCGGTCGCTACGTCATGCCGGGGCGGATCATCAGTTTCGGCATCGTCATGAGCAGTACCTGGCGCAATGCCTCGGGCGACCTGATCGGCGCCACTACCGCCATGCAGATCCAGCAAGCCACGATCAAACCAGAATTCTATGTCTCCACGATCAAGGAAACCGGCAACGGGTCGACGCCGACCCAGGGCACCGGCAACGTGATCGGCGGCGCAGGCCTGGCCACCACCCAGGGGGTGACCCAGAGCGTACGCGCGGCGGGCGACGGCAACACCGCCTACAACAACGTCGCCATCGACGTCAAAGAAGCCAACCAGGCGCCGGCGCTGGTGCCGGCCCAGGGCCAACTGCTGATGAGCGGGCAGACCATCACCGGCAGCAACGCCGCGGGCAGCGTGGCGGTCTCCGCCACCGGCGGCGGCATCCAGCTGGCCATCCAGGCCAGCAACAACCAGGGCGCGGCGCTGCAACAAGTGGCCCAGGGCGGACTGCTGCAGAACACCCGCCTGATGGGCAACAGCAACCTGGTCAACAATCTGACCCAACTGAACGTCATTCTCAATAACAACGGGCCGAGTGTCGGCGCTCTGGACTGCAATCTGACCCAACTCAAGGGTCTTCGCAATTTGGGATATTGAACTACGCTGATTCTCGATCATTGGGCTTTATAAGAAGGGATGGCTTATTTCATGTATCGATCAGTTTCATTGCGCGCGGTTGTATGTTTGAGCACGCTGTTCCCGGCGGCGCTATTGCAAGCAGCCCCGAATGCTGATGTCGAGGCCCTGAAACAGGAATTACTGGAACTCAAGCAACGTTACGAAGTGCAGCAGAAGGCGTTGGCGGTATTGGAGCAACGGGTGCGCCAGGTTGAGGATCAACCGGCGTCGCCGCCGCCCAAACGCCTGGCCAAGTCGCCGGCCGACATGCGCGGCAACCAGCAGGTGGCGGGGGCCGGGGCCACCACCCAGGGCGCAACGCCCGCTGGCGGCAGTTCCTACGGACAGTCGCTCAAGGACGATTCGGAACCGGCGCAGAGTGTGTCCAACCTGTACGACGAAGCCAGCGGCTTCTTCGGCGGCGGCAAGTTCAGTGTCGAAACCGGCCTGACCTACTCCCGCTACGACACCCGGCAGTTGATCCTCAATGGCTTCCTGGCGCTGGACTCGATCTTCCTCGGCAACATCAACCTGGACCGGATCAAGGCCGACAACTGGACCCTCGACCTCACCGGCCGCTACAACCTGAACAACCGCTGGCAGTTCGACGTCAACGTGCCGGTGATCTACCGCGAATCGACCTATCAGTCCGGCGGCGCGCAGAACGGCGCGGCGGGGGTCACCAGCGAAAAAAGCGTGTCCAACGACCCGACCATTGGCGACGTGAACTTCGGCGTTGCCTACAAGTTCCTCGACGAATCGGTCAACAGCCCGGATGCGGTGGTGTCCTTGCGCGTCAAGGCGCCGACCGGCAAAGACCCGTTCGGTATCAAGCTGCGCCAGGTCCAGGACAACACCAACCTGTTCGTCCCGGATGACCTGCCGACCGGTAACGGCGTCTGGTCGATCACCCCCGGTATCTCGCTGGTCAAGACCTACGACCCGGCGGTGTTGTTCGGCACCCTCTCCTACACCCACAACCTGGAAGAGTCGTTCGACGACATCAGCTCCACGGTCAACCAGAAGACCCCGGGCAAGGTCAAGCTGGGCGACAGCTTCCAGATCGGCATGGGCGTCGCCTTCGCCCTGAACGAGAAGATGAGTATGTCGTTCTCGGTGTCGGACCTGGTCCAACGCAAGAGCAAGCTCAAGGAAGACGGCGGCGACTGGCAATCGGTGGTATCCAGCGACGCCAACGCCGGTTACTTCAACGTCGGCATGACCCTGGCAGCCACCGACAACCTGACCATCGTGCCCAACCTGTCCATCGGTCTGACGGACGATGCGCCAGACTTCACCTTCAGCCTGAAATTCCCCTACTACTTCTAACCACAAAGGCAAAAAAAGGCCCGCTGCGATCCCTCGCAGCGGGCCTTTTCATTGCACCGCCCTAGCGGATCTGATGCTTGTGCAGCAACCGGTAAAAGGTCGGGCGCGACACCCCCAGCACCCTGGCTGCGACGCTCAGGTTGTCGCTGTGCCGATTCAACACGTCGCACAAGGCCTGGCGTTCGGCCCGATGCTTGTAATCCTCCAGCGTGCCCATGGGCGCGATGCTCGCTTGCGGGCTGAGCAACCCCAGGTCGCGGGCCTCGATCTGCCGTCCTTCGGCCAGCACCAGGCCGCGCCGTACCCGGTTGGCCAGCTCGCGGACATTGCCCGGCCAATCGTGCTTGCCCATGGCCACCAGCGCGTCCTCACTGAAACTGCGCGGCCGACGCCCGGTTTCCTGGCTGTAGAAATGGGAAAAATGGCTGGCCAGCATGCCGATGTCGCCGTGCCGCTCGCGTAACGGCGCGGTGATCACCTGCAACACGTTCAGCCGGTAATACAGATCCTCGCGAAAACGGCCCTTGTCGATCGCCGCTTCGAGGTCGACGTGGGTCGCCGCCAGCACCCGCACATCCACCGGAATCGGCTGGCTGCCGCCTACCCGCTCGATGTGTTTTTCCTGGAGGAAACGCAACAGGTTGGCCTGCAGCTCCAGGGGCAGATCGCCGATCTCGTCGAGAAACAATGTGCCGCCGTGGGCCGCCTCGATACGCCCGACCTTGCGCTGGTGGGCGCCGGTAAAGGCACCCTTTTCATGGCCGAACAGCTCGGACTGGATCAGGTGCTCGGGGATCGCCCCGCAATTGATCGCCACAAAGGGTTTGCTGTGGCGCTGCGACTGGCGGTGCAGGGTCCTGGCCACCAGCTCCTTGCCCGTGCCGCTTTCGCCGCGGATCAACACCGGCGACTCAGTGGGCGCCAGCTTGCTCAAGAGTTTGCGCAAATCGCGGATCGGCCGGCTGTCGCCCAGCAACTCGTGCTCGGGCTGGTCGATATGGATATGCCCCTGGCCGCGCAGGCGGGCCATGCCGAAGGCCCGACCCAGGGTCACCTGGACCCGCGAGACATCGAACGGCAGGGTATGGAAATCGAAGAACCACTCGCAAACGAAATCCCCGACATTCTGCAAACGCAGCACATCCGGGCTGAGCACCGCGATCCACTCGGTGCCGCTGCGGCTGATCAGTTCCTTGACCGCCTCCGGCCGCTCCAGGTGGTAAGGCTGCAAGCGCAACAGGCCGACATCGCAACTGTGCTCGACGGCCGACTCCAGGTCGCAGCTGTCGACGTCCCAGCCCACCGTGCGCAATCCGGGCAACAGGCGATGGCAATCGTCGCAGGGGTCGACCACGAGAAGGCGGCGTTGGGCGGTCGCGTCAAGCATGACTGTTCCTTGGCGCCAAATAGAGGAAAAGTTATTAGAAACAGTAGTTTGGCGAACCTGGCTGTAACATTAGCAAGAACTTGACAGGGTCTTGTATCGATTGTTTATAGCGCCCATCACCAATTGGACTAACTGCTACATGGATCCAAAAAGCCGCCTTACTTCCTCGCCCCGAATCTTTCATTGCGCTTTCAAAAGAAGGCTCTGAATCGCGGATGTGAACAAAAGTTGTAAATTCCGGTCTTTCTATGTGACCTGATCCCGGGTTCGAGACATCAGTACAAGTAACCAGCCGAACGGTAAGCCCAACCGACGGCACATCATTTGATTGGGCACATTAGAGAGAAGACCCCATGAACGCCCCGCTCCGTATCAACGAAGCACTTTTGATCGCCGACCGCGCATTCCAGCCGTTCCAATGCGTCGCCTGGGCCCCACAAGACGGTAACGGCGAACTGAGCCTGACCGTCATCGACCGCACCAATACCCGCATTGGCCGCAAA
Source organism: Pseudomonas chlororaphis (assembly GCF_001921865.1). GTDB lineage: Bacteria > Pseudomonadota > Gammaproteobacteria > Pseudomonadales > Pseudomonadaceae > Aquipseudomonas > Aquipseudomonas chlororaphis_D. The sequence goes on along the minus strand of NZ_MSCT01000010.1, from coordinate 360,923 downwards.
CAGATTCCAAGCAGCGCCTACTCCGATCCGTCGCAACTCGAAGACCTGCTGAAACAGGCCCGCGCCGAACTGAGCGAGGAAGGTTACGCACTGCAATCCTGGACCATGCCGGAATAAGAATTGCTCACGCAGATCGCTTTCGGGCGATCTGCGTTATTTTGTCGCAGTTGATATAGAACAACCCTGGCCAGTTCGCAGAAGTGCAACTTCAACTGCCTGGCTTATTCCCTCGCCCGCCTGTTCCAGGCACCGATTCCAACTCCGCTTACAGCCACTTTTATTAGCGCCTTAGTCTGCCTCTGACATGGCCTTTTAGTGCCTGCGCACAATCCCGGCCGACACAACCGCCGTCCCCCATGGAAACTTCTACTTCAAGCCGCCAAAGCGCCGGTAGAAACTTTCGCCCACATCCGGCAACGGACCGTCGGCGTTTTCCAGGGCGTCGTTGAGCCATTCCTCGGCCTTGGCATAGATCAGGCGATAGATATTGCGACACAACTGCCGCGCCGCCCGGCCTTCCCAATCGCCGGGGAGCAACTCGTCCGGAAGCTGTGGATCGCGCAGCAGCAGCTTGCGGTACTCGTGAATCAACAGCAGGCGCGCCAGGAAACAATCGGCCGGCTGCAGTTGCTCCTGTTCGCGAAGCACCTGCCAGAGCGGCCGGAACAGCTGGATGAACTCGCTGTAATGGGCCGCCAGCTCGTCGATGTTCCAGCTTTCGCGCACCTGCAGGCGCAGTGCCTTGGAGGCCAGCACATCCTGTGCGGTGGTCTCGAACACAATGGTGTCTTCCTGGGCACCGAGGTCCTGCAGCGTGGCACTGACATCCGCCCGATCGCTGCGCGGACACGCCAACACCAGCGGCGAAATCGCGCCGAAGCCTTGCCACTCCAGCTCTTCGCGCACCTGCTTGCGCTTGTCCAGGCCCAACTGCGACAGCATGACCAGGCACCAGGAACCGTCCCAAGCCGGGACACTGGCGTTGTAGACGCGTTTGAACGCCTTGTCGAAACGCCGGCGCCCGGTGCCGGTCAGGCTGTAGTAGCTACGGCGCCCGACTTTCTCGGCGGTCAGCCAGCCTTCCTTGGTCAGGCGAAAGATCGACGTGCGGATCAGGCGCTCGTTGATCCCGATGGGTTCGAGCAACTGGATCAGGCTGCCCAGCCACACGGTGCCGCCATGGGGCTCGATGGCATCGCCATACAGGGTAATGATCAGCGAGCTGGCCCGAATCGGCGTCTGCTCCTGGAAACGGCTGATGAGGTGATTCAACGGGGCTAGGGACGACATGGACGTACCGGAAAAAAGAAAGAAATATACCGGGTTTCAACGGTATCGAGTGATCTGGACAGCGCGACCGAGACGCCTGGCCGGTCACTGAGCGGATTTTTTCGCACGCAAGCCGCTGTCGCTGATTCGCCGCCGATCGGCTTCGGGCTCCGCGAGCGGCTCGCAGGCACGCATCTGCTCCAGGCAGCGCCTGGCCAATTGCTGGTATTCCCGGGTGCCGGCCTGCTTCCAGTGCACTTCTTCATCGCTCAACGAACGTTTGACAGTGGCCGGGGCGCCCATGACCAGCGACTGCTCCGCGCACTCGAAACCAGCCTTGACGAACGCCGCCGCGGAAACGAAGGAACGGGCAGCGATATGGGCGTTGTCCATGACCACCGCGTTCATGCCCACCAGCGCGTCGGCGCCGATCCGGCAGCCGTGCAATACCGCACCATGGCCGATGTGGCCGTTACGCTCGACCACCGTGTCGCTGTCGGGAAAACCGTGCATCACACAGGTGTCCTGCACGTTGGCCCCCTCCTCCAGCACGATCCGCCCGAAATCGCCACGCAGGCTGGCCAGTGGGCCGATATAGCAATACGCGCCGACTATCACGTCGCCGATCAGCACCGCGGACGGGTGCACATAAGCACTGGGATGAACCACCGGGGTCAGGCCGTCGAGGCTGTAGCAGGTCATGAGGCATTCCTTGTAGAGAGTACGTACACCGGCGCAAAGCGATGCACTGGCTTTCTATTTTTGTATCACATCATGACCCACCACTAAAGCGCAAAAACCGTATCGCTTGCCAGCCGTCCTGTTCTTTGCCGAAAACCCTTGTTCATACTGGCTTATAGTCAATGTCCTCTAGCTTTCAAGCGGCTATTCAGCAGGCACGGCCCTCGGTGAAGCGATAAACAGGCGCTCACAATAGGACACATTAATAATATTTTGATATTGCATTTATGTATCGCATTGGAGATATACTCGGCGAAAACCGGCTCCCCAGCCGATCCAATAACAAGCCGGCCCTGGCGCCGAGCGTGCACCCAGAGGGCACCCGCCATGCCTCGAACCCTTGCTGTCGAACACCTCGATGGCGGCGTTTTACTGATTACCCTGCAACGCCCCGCCGCCCTGAACGCCCTGACCACCGAACTGCTCGGCGAGCTGTCGGCGGCCTTGAATGCCGCCCAGGCCGACGCCGAGACCCGGGTCGTGGTGTTGACCGGCAGTCGCAAGGCGTTCGCCGCCGGCGCCGACATCAATGAAATGGCCGAGCGTGATCTCACCGGCATCCTCAACGATCCGCGCCAGGCTTCCTGGCAACAGATCACCGCCTTCGCCAAGCCGCTGATTGCCGCGGTCAATGGCTTCGCCCTGGGTGGCGGCTGCGAGCTGGCCATGCACGCCGACATTCTCATCGCCGGCGAAGACGCCCGCTTCGGCCAGCCGGAAATCAACCTCGGGATCATGCCAGGCGCCGGCGGCACCCAGCGCCTGTTGCGGGCCGTGGGCAAATCCCTGGCCATGCAGATGGTCCTCGGCGGCGAATCGATCGATGCCCGCCATGCCTTGCGCGCCGGCCTGGTCAGCGAGGTGACCCAGCCGGAGTTCACCCTCGAGCGGGCCCTGCGACTGGCCCGGCTGATCGCCGGCAAGGCGCCGCTGGCCCTGCGCCTGGCCAAGGAGGCGCTGCTGCGGGCGCAAGACTGCGACCTCGCCGGCGGCCTGCGTTTCGAGCGTCACGCCTTCACGGTTCTGGCGGGCACCCGCGACCGCGAAGAAGGCATCCGTGCCTTCCGGGAAAAACGCCCGCCACATTTCACCGGCCACTAGGCCGGCGGCCGGCCCACGACTCCAACGACCTTGCACAGAGCGCCAGAACCATGAACTTCGAACACATTCTGTTTTCCGTCGAGGCAGGCGTCGCCCTCCTCAGCCTGAACCGCCCCGAGCAACTCAACAGCTTCAACGCGCAGATGCATGGCGAGGTTCGCGAGGCGCTCAAGCAATTGCGCGCCAACCCCGAAGCCCGCGTGTTGCTGCTGACCGGCGAGGGCCGCGGCTTTTGTGCCGGCCAGGACCTGAGCGACCGTAACGTGGCCCCGGGCGCCGAAGCGCCGGACCTGGGCGACTCCATCGAACGCTTCTACAACCCATTGATCCGCCAATTGCGCGACCTGCCGCTGCCGGTGATCTGCGCCGTGAACGGCGTGGCGGCCGGCGCCGGGGCCAACATCCCCCTGGCCTGCGACCTGGTCCTGGCTGCCCGCTCGGCAAGCTTCATCCAGGCGTTCTGCAAGATCGGCCTGATCCCCGACTCCGGCGGCACCTGGACCTTGCCGCGCCTGGTCGGCATGGCGCGGGCCAAGGCCCTGGCCCTGCTGGGCAATCGCCTGACGGCCGAGCAGGCCGAGCAATGGGGGCTGATCTATCGCTGCGTCGAGGATGCCGAGTTGCGCGACGAAGCCCTGGCGCTCGCCCGCCACCTGGCCAGCCAGCCCACCTACGGCCTGGCGCTGATCAAGCGCAGCCTCAACGCCAGCCTGAACAACAGCTTCGACGAGCAACTGGAACTGGAAAAAGACCTGCAACGCCTGGCCGGGCGCAGCGAGGACTACCGCGAAGGCGTCAGCGCCTTCATCGAGAAACGCACACCGACTTTCAAGGGACGCTGAACATGAGTGCACTCAACGCCCAGGCGCGCATCGCGGTGGTCGGCGCCGGTTCGATGGGGGCCGGCATCGCCCAGGTCGCGGCCCAGGCCGGCCACCCGGTATGGCTGCTGGACAATCGCCCCGGGGCCGCGGCACAAGCCATCGACAGCATCGGCCGACAGCTCGACAAGCGCGTGCAGGCCGGCAAGCTCGCTCCCGAGCTGCGCACCGCGACCCTGGCCCGGTTGCACGCGGCCGACTCGATCGAGCAACTGGCCGACAGCGAGCTGGTCGTCGAAGCCGTGGTCGAGGACCTCGACGTCAAGCGCGCGCTGTTTCGCCAGCTGGAAAACCTGTGTCGCGACAGTTGCATCCTGGCCAGCAATACCTCCTCGCTGTCGATTACCCGTATCGCCGCCGGCCTGAGGCGCCCCGAGCGCCTGCTGGGCCTGCACTTCTTCAACCCCGCGCCGGTCATGGCCCTGGTCGAGGTCGTCTCGGGGCTGGCCAGCGACCGACGCCTGGCGCAATGCCTGTACGACACCGCGAAAAACTGGGGCAAGCAGCCGGTGCACGCCCGCTCCACCCCGGGCTTCATCGTCAACCGCGTGGCCCGGCCGTTTTATGCCGAGAGCCTGCGCCTGCTGCAGGAAGGTGCCGGCGATTGCGCCACCCTCGATGCCCTGTTGCGCGAGGCCGGCGGGTTTGCCATGGGCGCCTTCGAGCTGACGGACCTGATCGGGCATGACGTCAACTACGCCGTGACCTGCTCGGTGTTCGCCGCCTATTACGGCGACAGGCGTTTTCAGCCGTCGCTGATCCAGCAGGAACTGGTCGATGCCGGGCATTTCGGACGCAAGAGCGGCCAGGGTTTCTATGCCTACGCCCAGGGCGCGGAACGTCCGGCGCCGGTCGAACTGCGCAGCGCGCAAAACGTCGAGCACTGTGTGGTAGAGGGCGACCTTGGCGCGGCCCGCGGCTTGCTGCAACGCCTGCGCGCTTCCGGCGTGCGCCTGGTCGAGCGCGACGGCAGCGGCCTGCTGCGGGTCGGCGACGCGGTGCTGGCGCTCAGCGACGGGCGCCTGGCCAGCCAGCGCGCCCGCGACGAAGGCCTGGACAACCTGGTCCTGCTGGATCTGGCGCACGACTACGCCACGGCCGGCCGGGTGGCCATCAGTTGCTGCGCCGCCATCAGCCCGCAAGCGCTCGACCAGGCGGTGGCGCTGTTGCAGCGCGCCGGGCTCAAGGTCAGCCGGCTGGACGACAGCCCGGCGCTGTTGGTCCTGCGCACCGTGGCGATGCTCGCCAACGAAGCCAGCGACGCGCTGTTGCAAGACATCGCCTCGGCGACGGACATCGACCTGGCCATGCGCGCCGGAGTCAATTACCCCGAAGGCCCCCTGGGCTGGGCCGATCGCATCGGCCTGCCTTACGTGCTCCAGGTCCTGGAGAACCTGCAGGCGGCCTACGGCGAAGAACGCTACCGGCCTTCCCTGCTCCTGCGTCGCCGGGTCACCGAAGGGAGGAACCTGCATGCTTGATCATCCTGCCATGAGCCTGGCCCGCGCCTGCGCGCAGGACCTGTTCAACCGCGACAACGCCAGCCAGGCACTGGGCATGTGCCTGCTTTCGGTGGCGCCGGGGGCCGCCCGGCTGGGCATGAGCGTGCGCGAAGACATGTTGCAGGGCCACGGTACCTGCCATGGCGGCTTCCTGTTCGCCCTGGCCGATTCGGCCTTCGCCTTCGCCTGCAACAGCTACGACGAAGCCACGGTGGCCCTCGGTTGCAGCATCGACTACATCGCCCCGGCACGCCTGGGCGACACCCTGACCGCCGATTGCGTCGAGCAGAGCCGCAGCGGTCGTACCGGCAACTACGACGTGCGGATCGAAAACCAGCAAGGCGTACTGATCGCCTTGTTCCACGGCAAATCCTACAAAGTGCGCGGCCCGGTGCTGGCGCAGGAGAGTCCCCATGAATGACGCCTTGATCATCGATGCCGTCCGCACCCCGATCGGCCGCTACGGCGGCGCCCTGAGCAGCGTGCGCAGCGACGACCTCGGCGCCGTGCCGCTGCGGGCCCTGATGCAGCGCCACCCCCAGGTCGACTGGAGCCGCGTGGACGAAGTGATCTACGGCTGCGCCAACCAGGCCGGCGAAGACAATCGCAACGTGGCGCGCATGTCGGCGCTGCTGGCCGGGCTGCCGGTGGAGGTTCCCGGCACCACCCCCAACCGCTTGTGCGGCTCCGGCCTGGACGCCATCGGCAGCGCCGCCCGCGCCCTGCGTTGCGGCGAGGCCGGGCTGGTACTGGCCGGTGGCGTCGAGTCGATGTCCCGCGCGCCGCTGGTGATGGGCAAGGCGCAGACCGCGTTTTCCCGCCAGGCCGAACTGTTCGATACCACCATCGGTTGGCGCTTCGTCAACCCGCTGATGGAACAAGGCTTCGGCATCGACTCGATGCCGGAAACCGCGGAAAACGTCGCCGCGCAGTTCGGCATTTCCCGCGCCGACCAGGACGCCTTTGCCCTGCGCAGCCAACAGCGAGCCGCCGCCGCGCAAGCCAGCGGACGCCTGGCCAGGGAAATCGTCGCGGTGCCGATTCCCCAGCGCAAGGGCCCGCCGACCCTGGTCGAACACGACGAGCACCCAAGGGGCGACACCACCCTTGAACAGCTACAGAAGCTCGGCACGCCGTTCCGCCAAGGCGGCAGCGTCACCGCGGGCAACGCCTCGGGGGTCAACGACGGGGCCTGCGCGCTGTTGCTGGCCGATGCCGCGAGCGCCCAACGTTATGGCCTCAAGGCCCGCGGCCGAGTGCTGGCCATGGCCACCGCGGGGGTTGAGCCACGGATCATGGGCATCGGCCCGGTGCCGGCCACCCGCAAGGTGCTGGAGCTGGCGCGCCTGAGCCTGGCGGACATGGCAGTGATCGAACTCAACGAGGCGTTCGCCGCCCAGGGCCTGGCGGTGCTGCGCGAGCTCGGCCTGGAGGACGACGACCCGCGGGTCAACCCCAATGGCGGCGCGATCGCCCTCGGGCATCCGCTGGGCATGAGCGGCGCACGCCTGGTGACCACGGCCCTGCACGAACTGGAGCTGCGCCAGGGCCGCTACGCCTTGTGCACCATGTGCATCGGTGTCGGCCAGGGCATCGCCCTGATCATCGAACGACTTTAGGCCCTGTACGACAAGTGGCTACGCTCGGTCATGCTGCGTTAAAAACAGGCTCGGAATGCTCATGTAGGAACCTACACTCCGCTTCCTCGCCTGTTTTTGCCTTGCCTGACCGTCGCTCGCCGACTTTTCGTACAGGCCCTAAGACCAGATACCCCCGCGCCCGGAGTCCCGACGGGTATCCTTGGCGCAGACACTCAGGAGTCGCCCGCCGGTGGCTCGACACACAACAATAATTCGAGTGAATCCATGAACATGCCAATTGCCAAAGCCGTGCTCGACCCCGTGCTGGACCCGATGGAGACCGCCAGCGTCGACCAGCTGCGCGAGCATCAGCTGGAACGCCTGCGCTGGAGCCTGAACCACGCCTACCGGAACGTGCCGCTGTACCGCCAGCGCTTCGACGAGCTGGGCGTGCACCCGGACGATGTCCGCAGCCTGGACGACCTGGCCCGGTTCCCGTTCACCTGCAAGTCCGACCTGCGTGACAACTACCCCTACGGCATGTTCGCGGTGCCCATACAGGACGTGGTGCGCCTGCATGCCTCCAGCGGCACCACCGGCAAGCCGACGGTGGTCGGTTATACCCAGAACGACATCGACACCTGGGCCAAGGTGGTCGCGCGCTCGATTCGCGCCGCCGGCGGCCGGCGCGGCGACAAGGTCCATGTGTCCTACGGCTACGGCCTGTTCACCGGCGGCCTGGGCGCGCACTACGGCGCCGAACGCCTGGGCTGCACGGTGATTCCGATGTCCGGCGGCCAGACCGAGAAACAGGTGCAACTGATCAAGGATTTCCAGCCGGACATCATCATGGTCACCCCCTCCTACATGCTCAACATCGCCGACGAGATCGAGCGCCAGGGCATCGACCCGCAACAACTGGCCCTGCGCCTGGGGATCTTCGGCGCCGAACCCTGGACCGCCGAACTGCGCAGCGCCATCGAGCACCGCCTGGGCATCACCGCGCTGGATATCTACGGGCTCTCGGAAATCATGGGGCCGGGCGTCGCCATGGAATGCGCCGAAACCAAGGACGGACCGACCCTGTGGGAGGACCATTTCTACCCCGAGATCATCGACCCGGTCACCGGCGAGGTGTTGCCGGACGGCCAGATGGGCGAGCTGGTGTTCACCTCGCTGAGCAAGGAAGCCTTGCCGATGATCCGCTATCGCACCCGCGACCTGACCCGCCTGCTCCCCGGCACCGCGCGCCCCATGCGGCGGATCGACAAGATCACCGGGCGCAGCGACGACATGCTGATCATCCGCGGGGTCAACGTGTTTCCGACGCAGATCGAGGAGCAGGTGCTCAAGGTCAGGCAGCTCTGCGAATGCTACGAGATCCATCTGTACCGCAGCGGCAACCTCGACAGCGTCGAGGTGCATGTGGAGCTCAAGAACGAACATCGGCACCTGGGCGACGAACAGCAGAAAGCCATCTGCGGCGAACTGAGCCGGCACATCAAGACTTATATCGGTATCAGCTCGCGTATCGTTTTGCGCCCCGCCTTTTCCCTCAAGCGCTCCGAAGGAAAGGCCAGCCACGTGCTGGATCACCGCGACAAATAGCGGCCAAGCCTAACCAGCCCTGCCTCGACAGGGCTTTTTTTTGCCTATTGGAAAGTCGCGGAGGGCAAAGCGATACAAAAACAAAATACGACACCTTATTTTATGTTTGATATTTATTTTTGTATCACATATAACGTTCCCCATGCCCAGGCAATCCTTCACGGCAGGAGACGCAACATGTACGCACAGCTGGTAGAGACCGGAGTCAAAAGCATCAAGCCCCGCTCGGAGATGTCCGAACAGGAACGCGCCTTCCAGGAAAAAATCGATTCGGAAATCAAGATCGAAGCCAAGAACTGGATGCCGGATGCCTACCGGCAAACCCTGATCCGGCAGATTTCCCAGCATGCCCATTCGGAAATCGTCGGCATGCTGCCAGAAGGCAACTGGGTGACCCGCGCCCCGACCCTCAAACGCAAGCTGCAACTGATGGCCAAGATCCAGGACGAAGCCGGCCACGGCCTGTACCTGTACAGCGCGATGGAAACCCTGGGCGCCGACCGCGACGAGGAGATCGCCAAGCTGCACAGCGGCCGTGCCAAGTACTCGAGCATCTTCAACTACCCGACGCTGAACTGGGCCGACATGGGCGCGGTGGGCTGGCTGGTGGACGGCGCGGCGATCGTCAACCAGGTGGTGCTGCAACGCACCTCCTACGGCCCCTACTCCCGGGCCATGGTGCGGATCTGCAAGGAAGAGAGCTTCCACCAGCGCCAGGGCTACGAAATCCTCCTGACCATGATGCGCGAGGGCAACCAGGCGCAGAAGGACATGGTCCAGGACGCCATCGATCGCCTGTGGTGGCCGGCGCTGATGATGTTCGGCCCCAGCGACGAGCACTCGCCCAACAGCGCGCAATCCATGGCCTGGAAAATCAAGCGCCAGAGCAACGACGAACTGCGCCAGCGCTTCATCGACCAGACCATCCCGCAACTCGAACTCCTGGGCTGCACCTGCCCGGACCCGGACCTTGCGTGGAACGCCGAACGCGGCCACTACGACTTTGGTGAAATCCAGTGGGAAGAATTCTACGAAGTGCTCAAGGGCAACGGCCCGTGCAACCAGGAACGCGTCGCCACCCGGCGCAAAGCCATCGAGGACGGCGCCTGGGTCCGCGAAGCCGCGGTCGCCCACGCCCGCAAGAAAGCCAATAAAAACGCCGCGTGAACCCTGGCCGCGGCCCAACCGCGACCACGGCGACAGCGCTTCAACCCCTGATGTGGAGTGACCCTGATGTCTGAATGGACCCTCTTCGAAGTTTTCGTGCGCAGCAAGCACGGGCTCAACCACAAGCACGTCGGCAGCGTGCATGCCGCCGACAGCGCCATGGCCATCGAGAACGCCCGCGAGCTCTACACCCGCCGCAGCGAGGGCGTCAGCCTGTGGGTGGTGCCCTCGGCGCTGATCGTGGCCTCGTCCCCCGACGAAAAGGACCCGCTGTTCGACCCGGCGGACGACAAGGTCTACCGCCACGCCAGCTTCTACGAGCTGCCGGCCGAAGTCGGGCATATGTGAGGTCGAGCATGAATACGCGAAGCGAATTGATCCAATACCTGCTGCGCCTGGGCGACAGCGCCCTGATCCAGGGCCAGCGCCTGTGCCAGTGGTGCGGCCGCGCCCCGGCCCTGGAAGAAGAACTGGCGCTGATGAACGTCGGCCTCGACCTGGTGGGCCAGGCCCGCAACTGGCTGGACTACGCCGCCGAGTTGCTGGACGACGGCCGCGATGCCGACCACCTGGCGTTCCGACGCGACGAGCGTGCCTACCGCAACCTGCTGCTGGTGGAACAGCCCAACGGCGATTACGCCGTGACCCTGCTCAAACAGTTTCTCTATGACGCCTGGCACCTGGAAGTACTCAAGGGCCTGGTCCGTTCCAGCGACGAGCGCATCTCCGGGATCGCCGCCAAGGCCGTGAAGGAGGTCACCTACCATCTGCGCCGCTCCAGCGAGTGGGTAGAGCGCCTGGGCGACGGCACCGAGCACAGCCACCAACGCATGCTGGACGCCATTCCCCAGCTCTGGCGCTTCACCGTCGAGCTGATCAGCGGCGACGACGGCGAAAACCGCCTGCACCGCGCCGGCCTCATCGCCGAGGCGGCCCAGGTCGCCAGCGCCTGGCAGGCCACGGTGACGCGAGTCTTCGCCAGCGCCACCCTGCCCCTGCCGCCGGCGCCGAGCCATTTCTACCTCGACGCCCGCCGCGGCCTGCACAGCGAACACCTGGGCATTCTGCTGGCGGAAATGCAGGCGCTGCCGCGAGCGTATCCCGATGCGACCTGGTGATCTGATTGCCAGCGACCACGGCGCCCGCGCCCTGCAAGCAGGCGACCTGGAGGCCGCCTGGCAGGTGCTGGAGGCCGTCATGGACCCGGAGGTGCCGGTGGTCAGCGTGGTGGACCTGGGCATCGTCCGGGACCTCGACTGGCACGACGGCCACCTGCAAGTGGTGGTCACCCCGACCTATTCCGGGTGCCCGGCCACCGAGGTGATCGAGGGCGATATCCGTGCCGCGCTGGAGCGCGCCGGTTTTTCTATGCCACGCCTGCAACGCCGCCTGACCCCGGCCTGGAGCACCGACTGGATCACCGCCGGCGGCCGCGAACGGCTGCACGCCTACGGCATCGCCCCGCCGGCGGGCAGCGCCAGCAAGCGCAGCCTGCTGGGCGAGAGCACGGCCATTTGTTGCCCGCAGTGCGGCAGCGCCCACACCGAACAGCTCAGCGAATTCGGCTCGACCGCCTGCAAGGCGCTGCATCGCTGCCGTGACTGCCTGGAGCCGTTCGACTATTTCAAGTGCATCTGACGCCGCGTCAGTCGGAGAACAACCATGAGCAAATTCCACAGCCTGACCATCAAGGATGTGCGCAGCGAAACCCGCGACGCGGTGTCCATCGCCTTCGAGATTCCACAGCACCTGCAAGACAGCTTTCACTTCACCCAGGGCCAGCACCTGGTGATGCGTACCCAGCTGGACGGCGAGGAAGTGCGCCGCTCCTACTCGATCTGCGCCGGGGTCAATGACGGCGAGCTGCGTATCGCCGTCAAGCGCGTGGCCGGCGGGCGCTTCTCGGCCTTCGCCAATGAACGCCTCAAGCCCGGGCACTGCCTGGACGTGATGCCGCCCGCCGGGCACTTCCATGTCGAACTCGACCCCGCGCGCCACGGCCAGTACCTGGCGGTGGCGGCCGGCAGCGGGATCACGCCAATCCTTTCGATCATCAAGAGCACCCTGGAAACCGAACCCCACAGCCGCGTCACCCTGCTGTACGGCAACCGTTCAAGCTCCGCCGCCCTGTTTCGCGAACAACTGGAAGACCTGAAGAACCGCTACCTGCAACGCCTGAACCTGATCTTTGTGTTCAGCCGCGAGCAGCAGGACGTCGACCTCTACAACGGCCGGATCGATGGCGACAAATGCACCCAGCTGTTTTCCCGCTGGCTCGACGTCAAGGCCCTGGACGCCGCCTTCATCTGTGGTCCGCAGGCCATGACCGAGACCGTGCGCGACAGCCTGAAAGAGCGCGGCATGCCAGCCGAGCGCATTCACTTCGAGCTGTTCGCCGCCGCCGGCAGCCAGCACCGGCGCGAGGCTCGCGAGGCCGCCCGGCAACTCGATGCGGCGGTCAGCCAGATCACCGTGATCAGCGACGGACGCGCCCTGGCCTTCGACCTGGCGCGCAACAGCCAGAGCATCCTCGACGCCGGCAACGCCCAGGGCGCCGAGCTGCCTTACTCGTGCCGCGCCGGGGTGTGCTCCACCTGCAAGTGCAAGGTGCTCGAAGGCGAGGTGGAGATGGACAGCAACCACGCCCTCGAGGACTACGAAGTGGCCGCCGGCTATGTGCTGTCGTGCCAGTCGTTCCCAGTCAGCGACAAGGTGGTGCTGGACTTCGACCAACTCTGATCTGTAGCCGCTGCCGCAGGCTGCGATCGGCCGGCACGGCCGTGACGCTTGTGCGATCGCCGAAGGTCCCCCGGACCTTATCGCAGCCTGCGGCAGCGGCTACATAAGCAAAAAAATTCACCGCGTTTCAAGCACAACAAAAACAACATCAAGAGAGCGCTCCCATGACCCCGCAAGACATCGAACGGATCCACCGACACCCCGACTTCATCCAGCTGGTACGCCGCAAGCAGAACCTCTACTGGTCCCTGACCCTGGCCATGCTGGTGATCTACTACGGCTTCGTGCTGCTGGTGGCGTTCTCCCCCAGCACCCTGGGCCGCTCGCTGAGCGGCGGGGTGACCACGGTCGGCATGCTGGTGGGCGTGGCGATCGTGCTGCTGGCCTTCGCCCTCACCGGGTTCTACGTCTATCGCGCCAACAACGTAATCGACCCGCTGAACGACAAGCTCAAGCAGGAGTGCGCCCAATGAAGCGCTTATTGGCGTGGTTCGCCCTGCCTTGCGTGTTTGCCAGCGATCTGGCCCTGGCCGCCGAAGGCAGCGCGCGCCCCTTGAACTGGAACGCCATCGGCATGTTCCTGGTGTTCGTCCTGTTCACCCTCGGCGTCACCCGCTGGGCCGCCCTGCGCACCCGCTCGGCCAGCGACTTCTATACCGCCGGTGGCGGCATGAGCGGTTTGCAGAATGGCCTGGCGATCGCCGGCGACATGATCTCCGCCGCGTCCTTCCTGGGCATCTCGGCGATGATGTTCCTCAACGGCTACGACGGCCTGCTGTATGCCCTGGGCGTACTGGCCGGCTGGCCGATCATCCTGTTCCTGATCGCCGAGCGCCTGCGCAACCTGGGCAAATACACCTTCGCCGACGTGGTTTCCTATCGCCTAGAGCAGACGCCGGTGCGGCTCACCTCGGCCTTCGGCACCCTGACCGTGGCCCTGATGTACCTGGTGGCGCAGATGGTCGGCGCCGGCAAGCTGATCGAGTTGCTGTTCGGCATCAGCTACCTCTACGCGGTGATGCTGGTCGGCGTGCTGATGGTGTTCTACGTGACCTTCGGCGGCATGCTCGCCACCACCTGGGTGCAGATCATCAAGGCGGTGATGCTGCTGTTCGGCACCAGCTTCATGGCCTTCATGGTGCTCAGGCATTTCGGTTTCAGCACCGAGGCGATGTTCGCCGGGGCCAGCGCGGTGCATGCCAAGGGCAACGCGATCATGGCCCCTGGCGGCCTGCTGTCGAACCCCATCGATGCCATTTCCCTGGGCCTGGGCATGATGTTCGGCACCGCCGGCCTGCCGCATATCCTGATGCGTTTCTTCACCGTCAGCGATGCCAGGGAAGCGCGCAAGAGCGTGTTCTATGCCACCGGCTTCATCGGCTACTTCTACCTGTTGCTGATCGTGGTCGGCTTCGGCGCGATCGTCATGGTCGGCACCGACCCGGCGTTCCGCGACGCCGGCGGCGCGATCATCGGCGGCGGCAACATGATCGCCGTGCACCTGGCCCAGGCGGTGGGCGGCAACCTGTTCCTCGGCTTCATCTCGGCGGTGGCCTTCGCCACCATCCTCGCGGTGGTCGCCGGGTTGGCGCTGTCCGGCGCTTCGGCGGTGTCCCACGACCTGTATGCCTGCGTGCTGCGCAAGGGCCAGGCCAGCGAGAAGGAGGAAATGCGCGTGTCGCGCCTCGCCACCCTGTGCATCGGCGTGCTGGCGATCATTCTCGGCCTGCTGTTCGAGTCGCAGAACATCGCCTTCCTCTCCGGGCTGGTGCTGGCCATCGCCGCCTCGGTGAATTTCCCGGTGCTGTTCCTTTCGATGTTCTGGAAGGGCCTGACCACCCGCGGCGCCGTGGCCGGCAGCCTGGCCGGGCTGGTCTCGGCGGTGGTCCTGCTGGTGCTGAGCCCGGCGGTCTGGGTCAACGTCCTGCATCACGAACGGGCGCTGTTCCCCTACTCCAACCCCGCGCTGTTCTCCATGAGCCTGGCGTTCGTCAGCGCCTGGCTGTTCTCAGTGACCGACGCCTCGCCGCGGGCCGCGCAGGAACGCGGCCGCTATCTGGCGCAGTTCATCCGCTCGATGACCGGCATCGGCGCCTCCGGCGCCAGCAAACACTGAACCCGTTCCGATCGATAACAGGGAATAAAAACAATGAACCCCGTTTCCATCGCCTCACCGAAACACCTGCTGCCGGCCCTGGCCTCGCTCAGCCTGGGCCTGCTGGCTCCCAACGCGCTGGCCGACTTCATCGGCGACAGCAAGGCCCGGATCGAAATGCGCAACCACTACATCAACCGCGACTTTCGCCAGGCCAATGCCGCGCAGTCCAAGGCCGAGGAATGGGCCCAGGGCTTTACCGCGCGGATCGAGTCCGGCTACACCGAGGGCACCCTGGGCGTCGGCCTGGATGCCCTCGGCGAGCTGGGGCTCAAGCTCGACTCCAGCCCGGACCGCCGCGGCACCGGCCTGCTGCCGTTCGGCCCGAACAGCCATACACCTGCGGACGAGTTCAGCGAGCTGGGCCTGACCGCCAAGCTGCGCCTGTCGAAAAGCGTCTTGAAGGTCGGCACTTTGCAACCGCTGTTGCCCGTCGTCACCTACAACGACACCCGCCTGCTGGGCTCGACCTTCCAGGGCGGCCTGCTGACCAGCCAGGACATCAGCGGCCTGACCCTGAACACCGGGCGCCTGACCGAAGCCAACCTGCGCGACTCTTCGAGCAACGACGACATCGGCTATGGCGCGGCCCGCAGCGATCATTTCGACTTCGCCGGCGGCAGCTACGCCTTCAGCCCGCAACTGAACCTCAGCTACTACTACGGCAAGCTCGACCAGATCTATCGCCAGCACTACCTCGGCCTGGTGCATACCCAACTCCTGGGCGGCGGTTTCAGCCTGCGCAGCGACCTGCGTTATTTCGACAGCCGCGGCGACGGCGCCGAACGCGCCGGGCGCATCGACAACCGCAACTTCAACAGCATGTTCAGCCTGATCAAGGGGCCGCACAAAGTCAGCGCCACCTGGCAGCAGTTGTCCGGCGACAGCGCCTTTCCGTTCCTCAACGGCGGCGACCCCTATGTAGTCAACCTGGTGACCTACAACACCTACACCCGCGCCGAGGAAGACTCCTGGCAACTGCGCTACGACTACGACTTCGCCGCCCTGGGCGTTCCCGGCCTGAGCTTCATGACCCGCTACACCGACGGTCGCCACGTCAAGGCGGGCAACGTCGACAACGGCCGGGAAACCGAACGCGACACCGATATCACCTACGTGATCCAGAGCGGGCCGCTCAAGGACCTGAGCATCCGCTGGCGCAACGTGACCTTTCGTTCGGGCAACGGCCTGACCACCGACCTCGACGAAAACCGCCTGATTCTCGGCTACACCCTGGCTCTTTGGTAAACCCGCCGGCACGGTCGCTGGCCGTGCCGGCCTCACTCATCACCCGGAGGAATCGTCATGCCTCACGCCCCTACCCTGCAAAGCTTCATCGCCGGTCGCTGGATCGGCCAACACGGCGCCCAGGCGCTGCGCAGCGCCATCGACGGCCATGAACTGGCCCGCACCCACGAGGAACGCCCGGACTTCGCCGAGGCCGTCGAGCATGGCCGGCGCCAGGGCGTCGCCGCGCTGATGGCCCTGGACTTCCAACAACGCGCGCAACGCCTCAAGGCACTGGCGCTGTACCTGAGCGAGCGCAAGGAACAGCTGTACGCGATCTCCCACCACAGCGGCGCCACCCGCGCCGACAGCTGGATCGACATCGAGGGCGGCAACAGCACCCTGTTCACCTATGCCAGCCTCGGTTCGCGGGAACTGCCCTCGGGCAATATCGTCCACGAAGGCCCGGCGCTGCCGTTGAGCAAGCTCGGCAGCTTCGCCGGCAGCCATATCCTGGTGCCGCGCGGTGGCCTGGCGGTGCATATCAATGCGTTCAACTTCCCGATCTGGGGCATGCTGGAAAAGTTCGCCCCGAGTTTCCTCGCCGGCATGCCGTGCATCGTCAAGCCGGCCACCGCCACCAGCTACCTGACCGAGGCCGTGGTGCGCCTGATGGACGAGTCCGGCCTGTTGCCGGCAGGCAGCCTGCAACTGATCATCGGCAGCACCGGCGACTTGCTCGACCGCCTGCAGGGCCAGGACGTGCTGACCTTCACCGGCTCGGCCGATACCGCGGCCAGACTGCGGGCCAACCCGAACCTGATTGGTCATTCAGTGCCGTTCAACGCCGAGGCCGACTCGCTGAACTGCGCGATCCTCGCCCCGGACGTGAGCCCGGACGACGAAGAGTTCGAGCTGTTCATCAAGGAGGTGGCACGGGAGATGACCACCAAGGCCGGGCAGAAATGCACTGCCATCCGCCGTGCCATCGTCCCGGCCAGGCACCTCGACGCAGTCGCCAGCCGCCTGCGCGACAGGCTGGCCAAGGTGGTGGTCGGCGATCCGTCGGTGGAAGGCGTACGCATGGGCGCGCTGGCCTCCCACGAGCAGCAGCGGGACGTTGGCGAACGCCTGGACAGCCTGCTGCACAGCTGCGACCTGCTGTTCGGCGCCCGGGACGGCTTCGAGCCGCGCGGCGAGAACGTCGGCCAGGGCGCGTTCTTCGCCCCGACCCTGTTGCTGGCCCGCGACCCGCATGCCGAAGGCGGCGCCCACGACATCGAGGCCTTCGGCCCGGTCAGCACCCTGATGGCCTATGAGGACCTGGACGACGCCCTGGCGCTCGCCGCTCGCGGCAAAGGCAGCCTGGTGGCCAGCCTGGTCACCAAGGACCCACGGATCGCCGCCCGCGCCATCCCGGCCGCGGCCGCCTGGCACGGGCGCCTGCTGGTGCTGGACCGCGAATGCGCCGCCGAATCCACCGGCCATGGCTCGCCCTTGCCGCAACTCAAGCACGGCGGCCCGGGCCGCGCCGGCGGCGGCGAAGAACTCGGCGGCCTGCGCGCGGTGAGGCACTACCTGCAACGCGCCGCGGTGCAAGGCTCGCCGACCATGCTGGCAGCAGTCACCGGCGAATACGTGCGTGGCGCCAAGGTCATCGAGACCGAAGTACACCCGTTCCGCCGATTCTTCCAGGACTTGCAGGTCGGCGAATCCTTGCTGACGCATCGGCGCACGGTGACCGAAGCCGACCTGGTGAACTTCGGCTGCCTGTCGGGCGATCACTTCTATATGCACTTCGACGAGATCGCGGCCCGGGAGTCGCAATTCGGCAAACGCATCGCCCATGGCTACTTCGTGCTTTCGGCAGCGGCCGGGCTGTTCGTCTCCCCCGCGCCGGGCCCGGTGCTGGCCAACTACGGCCTGGATACCCTGCGCTTCATCAATCCGGTGGGCATCGGCGACACCATCCAGGCGCGTCTGACCTGCAAGCGCAAGATCGACCAGGGTAAAAAGAGCCCGCAAGGCATTCCCCAGGGCGTGGTGGCCTGGGACGTGGAAGTCACCAATCAGTCGGGGGAACTGGTGGCCAGCTACGACATCCTGACCCTGGTGGTCAAACGCGAAGACTGACCCGCCGGCACGCCACCCTGTAGGAGCGAGCGTGCTCGCGATGACGACCTGAAGAACGACATCGCTCTCAAGGGCCTCATCGCCAGCAAGCTGGCTCCTACAAAAAGCCTGCCGTACCCGGCTCGCCGGCACACCCCAAACCTGCAGGAGCGAGCTTGCTCGCGATGACGACCTGAAGAACGACATCGCTCTCAAGGACCTCATCGCCAGCACGCTGGCTCCTAGAAAAAAGTCCGGGTCGGCTTTTTGTGGCAAAAGATTTCAGAGTTTCTTGATCTTCAAGGGGGCTTGCGGCAACTTGCGCGCTTCTTCATTACAAGGAGCAGCCAATGTCCGGTTCGCTGGCCCAGGCTTTCGCCCATAACTTTCTTGGCCATTCGCCGCGCTGGTACAAAGCCAGCATCCTCGCCTTCCTGCTGCTCAACCCCTTGCTGCTGTTCACGGTCGGCCCGGTGGCGGCCGGCTGGATGCTGGTGGCCGAGTTCATCTTCGCCCTGGCCATGGCGCTCAAGTGCTACCCGCTGATGCCCGGCGGCCTGCTGGTGCTCGAGGCCGTGGCGCTGGGCATGACCACGCCCCAGGCGCTGTACGACGAACTGGTGCACAACTTTCCGGTGATCCTGCTGCTGATGTTCATGGTGGCCGGCATCTACTTCATGAAGGAGTTGCTGCTGTTCCTGTTTTCCCGGCTGTTGCTCGGGGTGCGTTCCAAGGCGCTGCTGGGCCTGCTGTTCTGCTTTCTTTCGGCCTTCCTCTCGGCGTTTCTCGACGCCCTGACGGTGACCGCGGTGATCATCAGCGCCGCGGTGGGCTTCTATTCGGTGTATCACCGAGTGGCGTCCGGTAACGATCCGCGCCAGGACAGCGAGTTCAACGACGACCAGCACCTGCCGCAACTGCATCACCAGGACCTCGAACAGTTCCGCTCCTTTCTGCGCAGCCTGCTGATGCACGGCGCGGTGGGCACCGCGCTGGGCGGCGTCTGCACCCTGGTCGGCGAGCCGCAGAACCTGCTGATCGGCCATGAAATGGGCTGGCACTTCGCCGACTTCTTCCTCAAGGTCGCGCCGGTGTCCCTGCCGGTGCTGGTGGCCGGGCTGGCGACCTGCGTGCTGCTGGAGAAACTGCGCTGGTTCGGCTACGGCACCCTGTTGCCGGACAACGTACGCGCGGTGCTGGCCAACTACGCCGCCGAAGACAACGCCGAACGCACCGACCGGCAACGCGCGGCGTTGCTGGTACAGGGCGCGGCGGCACTGATCCTGATCGCCGGGCTCGCGCTGCACATCGCCGAGGTCGGCCTGATCGGGCTGATGGTGATCGTGCTGATCACCGCCTTCACCGGGATCACCGACGAACATCGCCTGGGCAATGCGTTCAAGGACGCGATGCCGTTCACCGCGCTGCTGGTGGTGTTTTTCGCGGTGGTGGCGGTGATTCACGACCAGCAGCTGTTCACCCCGCTGATCCAGTGGGTGCTGGCGCTGCCGGCGGGCCAGCAACCGGGCATGCTGTTTATCGCCAACGGGCTGTTGTCGGCCATCAGCGATAACGTGTTCGTCGCCACCATCTACATCACCGAGGTGAAGCAAGCCTTCGTGTCCGGGCAGATGAGCCGCGAGCACTTCGAGACCCTGGCCGTGGCCATCAACACCGGCACCAACCTGCCGAGCGTGGCCACGCCCAACGGCCAGGCGGCGTTCCTGTTCCTGCTGACCTCGGCGATCGCGCCGCTGGTACGCCTGTCGTACGGGCGCATGGTGTGGATGGCGTTGCCCTACACCCTGGTGATGGGCGTGCTGGGCTGGTACGCAGTGAGCTACTGGCTGTAGAGACGCCCTGTAGCCGCTGCCGAAGGCTGCGATCGGCCCGAAGGGTCGTGGCGATCTGACGATCGCTGGAGGCCTTCGGCCTTGCGCAGCCTTCGGCAGCGGCTACAGGTGTTTCAGCGTGGGAGGATGAAGCGCTCGATGGCGTCGGCGGCGCCATCGGCGAGATTGCTGCCCGTCACCCGGTCGGCCTGGCGCTTGACCGCTTCTTCGGCCTGGCCCATGGCAATCGACAACCCGGCCTGCTGAAACATCGCCGGGTCGTTGCCGCCGTCGCCCAGCGCCGCGGTACGTTCCAGCGGCACACCGAGAAACGCCGCCAGGGTGATCAACGCCTGCCCCTTGTTGGCCTGCAACGCCGTGACATCCAGGTACACCGGCTGCGAACGGGAGACCTGGGCCTGCCCTTCGACCTGGCTCGACAGGCGCGCTTCCAACTCCACCAACAGTCCGGTGTTGGCACTGGCGGCGACGATCTTGTCGATACGCGGCAAGTAGTGCTCGAAGCCCTCCACCACCCGCGGCGGATAACCCAGGCCATGCTGCTCGCGCGGCACCATCGGGCCGTGCGGATCGCGCAATAGCCATTCGCCGTCGGCGAACACCCAGACCTCCACCTCCGGCTGCGACGACAGCAGCGCCAGGGCGCGCGTGGCGACCTCGACTGGCAGATGATGGCGCACCAGGAAACTGCCATCGGGGTTGACGATAGTGCCGCCATTGAACGCCGCGGTCGGCAGGTCGACGCCCAGGGCGGCGATCTGCTGCAGCATGGCCCGCGGCGGCCGACCGGTGGCGAGGCTGAAGAACACCCCCGCCTCGCGCAGCGCCCGCACCGCGGCAATGGTGCGCGGGCTCAGGCTGTGGTCGGGCAGCAACAAGGTGCCGTCCATGTCGCTGAGCAGGAACTGGATGGCCGGCTGCGCCGCGCCCGTCATCCGAGGCTGTGCCATTCGCGGCCGTCGCGGGCCAGCAACTCGTCGCCGGCCGCCGGCCCGTCCTCGCCGGCCCGGTAGATATGGACCTTGTCCTTCTCTTTCCAGGCATCGAGGAACGGTTGCACCGCGCGCCAGCCGTTCTCGATGTTGTCGGCGCGCTGAAACAGGGTCTGGTCGCCGGTCAGGCAGTCGTAGATCAGCGTCTCGTAGCCAGTAGAAGGCTGCATCTCGAAGAAGTTCTTGTAGGCGAACCCCAGCTCGATATTGGCCATGTCCAGGGTCGGCCCGGGCTTTTTCGCCAGCAGGTCGAACCACATGCCTTCGTTCGGCTGGATCTGGATGCGCAGGTAGGTCGGCTGCAAGCGGTCGACCTCGGTATCGCGGAACTGTGCGTACGGCGCGGGCTTGAAGCAGATGGCGATTTCGGTGTCGCGCACGCTCATGCGCTTGCCGGTGCGCAGGTAGAACGGCACGCCGACCCAGCGCCAGTTGTCGATCATCACCTTGAGCGCAACATAGGTCTCGGTGTTGCTGTCGGGCGCCACGTTGGCTTCTTCGCGGTAGCCGGCCACGGACTTGTCGCCCGCCTTGCCCGCCACGTACTGGCCGCGCACCGAGTTGGCCAGGGCCTCTTCGGTGCTCCAGGGACGGATCGCCCCCACCACCTTGGCCTTTTCGCCGCGCACCGCGTCGGCGCCGAAGGCCGCCGGCGGCTCCATGGCGACCATGGCCAGGAGCTGGAACAGGTGATTGGGCACCATGTCGCGCAGGGCGCCGGTGTTTTCGTAAAAGCTGCCACGGGTTTCCACACCGACGGTTTCCGCCGCGGTGATCTGCACGTGGTCGATGTAATGGTTGTTCCAGAAAGCCTCGAACAGGCTGTTGGAGAAACGGCTGACCAGGATGTTCTGCACCGTCTCCTTGCCCAGGTAATGGTCGATCCGGTAGATCTGCTTCTCGCTCATCACCTTGAGCAGGCATTCGTTCAGCGCTTGCGCGGTGTGCAGGTCGGAACCGAAAGGTTTCTCGACCACCACCCGGCGAAAGGCGTTTTCCTCTTCCACCAGCAACCCCGACGCCCCCAGGCGCTGCACCACTTCGCTGAAGAAGCGCGGTGCGGTGGCCAGGTAGAACACCGCGTTACCGGTGCCGCTGGCGGCGATCTTCGCCGCCAGCGCGTCGTAGGTGCTGGCGTCCAGGAAGTCGCCCTGGACGTAGCTGATACCGTCGGCCAGCTTGGCCCAGAGCGTCGGGTCCAGCGCCTGCGCGCCGTTGCCGACCTTACTGGCAGCCTCGGTGCGAATGAAGTCCTCGAGCTTCTTGGCGAAATCCACATCGCTGATGGCGTTGTGATCGACTCCGACAATCTTCAGCCCGTCATCCAGCAAGCCGTCACGGTTGAGGTTGTACAGCGCCGGCATCAGCAGGCGCTTGACCAGGTCGCCATGGGCGCCGAACAGGAACAGTGTGGTCGGTGGAGCGGGTTGAGCCTTGGACTTCTTTCGCGTGGAGGTCATTTTTTCGGAGTCTCCACATGGCCGCCGAAGCCGAAGCGCATGGCCGACAGCATCTTGTCGCCGTAGGTGCTCTGCTGGCGGGAACGGAAGCGGGCGAACAGCGAGCTGGACAGCACCGGTACCGGCACCGCTTGCTCGATGGCGGCCTCGATGGTCCAGCGGCCTTCGCCACTGTCGGCCACTTCGCCGGAGAAACCGTCGAGTTGCGGATCGGTGGCCAGGGCGTCGGCGGTCAGGTCCAGCAGCCAGGACGAAACCACGCTGCCGCGACGCCAGACTTCGGCGATGTCGGCGACGTTCAGGTCGAAACGCTGGTCTTCCGGCAGGCTCTGCGAGGACTTGGTCTTGAGGATGTCGAAGCCTTCGGCGAAGGCCTGCATCATGCCGTACTCGATGCCGTTGTGGATCATCTTGACGAAGTGCCCGGCACCGGCGGGGCCGGCATGGATGTAGCCGCGCTCGGCGCGATCGTCTTCGGCCACCCGGTCCTTGGTCCGCGGGATGTCGCCCATGCCCGGGGCCAGCGCATCGAACAGCGGGTCCAGGCGACGGACCACGTCGGCGTCGCCGCCGATCATCATGCAGTAGCCGCGCTCCAGGCCCCAGACGCCGCCGGAGGTGCCGACGTCGATGTAGTTCAGGCCCTTCTCCGCCAGCGCGTGGGCGCGGCGAATGTCGTCCTTATAGTAGGTGTTGCCGCCGTCGATGATCACATCGCCCGGCTCGAGCAGCTGGCTCAGGGTGTCGATGGTGTCTTCGGTCGGCGCGCCGGCCGGCAGCATGACCCATACCGCGCGCGGTTTTTCCAGGCCCGCGACCAGCGCCGGCAGGTCGGCGACGCCTTTGGCGCCCTCGCCGCTCAGGGTGCTGACAAAGGCGCTGTTGCGGTCGTAGACCACGGTTTCGTGCCCATTGAGCATCAGGCGCCGCGCAATGTTTCCGCCCATGCGGCCCAGTCCGATAATCCCCAGTTGCATGTGCTGATGCTCCTTACTGCTAATTTGTGTCAAAAGGTTATAGCCCAACGAGGCCAGTGAGGGTTAGTCCAGAGCGTCCGGACTAAGTTTCCCTGGCAGTGAGTGGATAACGACGCGAATCGCCTCGAAGGCACAGCGACCGTCAAAAATAAAAAAGTTCCCTTTGCCGGCAAAAGAAATCAAAATCGCCGCCGATAGTGGTTCAGGCCGATTCCCATGGCCGGATCACAGTTGATGCACGCCATTTGCGAGGTGAGCAATGGGCACAGTACTACCGGCAGGACCTGCACAAACCCTCTACGTCACCATCCGTCGTGACGAACTGCGCCAACTCAAGAACGAGCGCGACCAGTTGAAGCAAGAGCTCGCGCAACTGCGCCAGGCCTTGCAAAACCAGGCCCGAGGGGCCAGCGTCAGCCAACTGCAGGCCTGATCCGCCGAGGAACCCGCCCGTCGCGGCCGGTCCCGCCAACAGGTCATCGATTGAAGCCGGCTGAATCCTTCACGGATCGCCGGCTTCTTTTTGCCCGTCATTTTTACCGGCCCCACCGCCCGGCGCCGGCATTATCTGACACGCGGGTGCCAACTCACAAAGTTTTCACACTTTTTTATGGATACTCCGGCGCACTATTTTGCCGCCCCACGGGCGCGGCACGCGTTCGCCGGGCAATCGAACTCTCCGGCGGGCGTCATGTTCACTGAAGCTGGAGCGCTCGATGGCTGTGTTAAAACGCGACAAGACGTCCGCGAAAGGGTTTGACTGGGTCGGCCTGGGCTGGCTCTTCCTGTTCTTCTGGTACTTCTCCGGCATCACCCAACTGCTGATCCAACTGACCGACACGTCGGGCTTCGCGGGCTTCCGCCAGGCCTTCATCATGAGTGCGATCTGGCTGGCGCCCATGCTGCTGTTCCCCGCCCGCACACGCCTGATGGCCGCGGTCATCGGCGTGGTGCTCTGGGCTTGTTCCATGGCCAGCCTGGGTTACTTCTTCATTTACCAGCAGGAGTTCTCGCAGAGCGTCATCTTCATCATGTTCGAGTCCAACCCCTCCGAAGCCGGCGAGTACCTGACCCAGTACTTCGCCTGGTGGATGGTGCTGGCGTTCCTCGCCCATACCGCATTCGCCGTGTTCCTCTGGACTCGCCTGCGTCCGGTCTACCTGCCCCGCGGCCGGGCGCTGGTGGCGGCCATGGCGATCCTGATCGCCATCATCGGTTACCCGCTGGTCAAGCAGACCGCGCGCACCGGCAGCTTCGCCGGCGGCCTGGAGAAATTCGAGACGCGCATCGAGCCCGCGGTGCCGTGGCAAATGGTCGTGGCCTACCGCCGCTACCGCGAACAGCTGGACAACATGCAAGGCATGCTCGACGACGTGAGCAAGATCCCGCCGCTGCACAACCTCAAGGACAACCAGGCCAACCAGCCGTCGACCCTGGTCCTGGTGATCGGCGAGTCGACCAACCGCCAGCGCATGAGCCTGTACGGCTACCCGCGCCAGACCACCCCGGAACTGGACAAGCTCAAGGACCAGCTGGCGGTCTTCGACAACGTCATCACCCCGCGCCCCTACACCATCGAAGCCTTGCAGCAGGTGCTGACCTTCGCCGACGAAGAAAACCCCGACCTGTACCTCAAGACCCCATCCCTGGTCAGCGTGATGAAGCAGGCCGGCTACAAGACCTACTGGATCACCAACCAGCAGACCATGACCAAGCGCAACACCATGCTCACCACCTTCTCCG
Source organism: Pseudomonas chlororaphis (assembly GCF_001921865.1). Taxonomy (GTDB): domain Bacteria; phylum Pseudomonadota; class Gammaproteobacteria; order Pseudomonadales; family Pseudomonadaceae; genus Aquipseudomonas; species Aquipseudomonas chlororaphis_D. The sequence continues at coordinate 335,816 of NZ_MSCT01000010.1, read as the reverse complement.
AGCAGGCGGACGAGCAGGTCTATCTGAACAACAACCGCAACCAGAACGCCCGCCAGTACGACGGCGACGTGCTGGAGCCGTTCTCCAAGGCCCTGGCCGACGGCGCGCCGCGCAAGTTTATCGTGGTGCACCTGCTGGGCACCCATATGAGCTACCAGTACCGCTACCCGCCGAGCTTCGACAAATTCACCGACCGTACCGGCGTGCCGGCCGGTGTGCGCGACGACCAGGTGCCGACCTACAACAGCTACGACAACGCGGTGCTGTACAACGACTTCGTGGTGTCGAGCCTGATCAAGGACTACGCCAAGACCGACCCGAACGGCTTTTTGCTGTACCTGTCGGACCACGGCGAAGACGTGTTCGACTCCCCCGGCCACAACACCCTGGGCCGCAACGAAGGCAAGCCGACCGCGCCGATGTACACCATCCCGTTCATGGCCTGGGCCTCGCCGAAGTGGAAAGAGAGCCACGACTGGAACTTCGCCGGCGACCTTGGCCGCCCGTACAGCAGCTCGCACCTGATCCACACCTGGGCCGACATGGCCGGCCTGAGCTTCGATGAACTGGACCGCAGCAAGAGCCTGGTCAGCGACAGCTTCACGCCGCGTCCGTTGCTGATCGGCAACCCCTATGAGCGCCAGGAAAAGGCCCTGATCGACTTCAGCCTGATGAAACCCAAGGCCCCACCGGCGCCGACTCCGCCCACCGTGGTGCAAAAATAAGCCTTTTCCTACGGGGCTGGCCCAACCCCCGTAGTACCTGACTTCAATGCCCCTTCATGGGGCATTTTTGTATCGAGAAGATAATAATTATTCTCGTTTATGCTAAATACCCTTTCTCCTTTTCGTCTCAGTGCAAACGGATTTTTTCCCTCGACGATAAGGAGACGTCAGCGATGTTTGCGCCACTCACCCGTTCCATGACCTTGACCTTCGGCCTGTGCGGCGCGGTCTTGAGCCCCGAGCTGCTGGCCGAAAACGAACCCGGCCAGAGCCCCGCCAGCACGCCGCGAAGCCTGGAACTGGACGCCACCAGCGTCACCGCCCAGGGCCTGGGCGCCACCACCGAGAACACCGGGTCCTACACCACCGGCAGCATGAGCACCGCCACCCGCCTGAACCTGTCGATCAAGGAAACCCCGCAGTCGGTGTCGGTGGTGACCCGCCAGCAGATGGACGATTTCAAACTCGATACCTTGTCCGAAGTCCTGGGGCAGACCACCGGGGTCGTGGTCCAGCACCTGGATTCCGACCGGGTGAGTTATTCGGCGCGCGGCTATTCCATCAACAACTTCCAGATCGACGGCATGCTCAACACCTTCAACCGCATGAAGTCCGACTCCGACACCATCATCTACGACCGTATCGAAGTGGTCCGCGGCGCCACCGGCCTGACCACCGGCGCCGGCGATCCTTCGGCCACGGTCAACATGGTGCGCAAGCGCCCGACCCACGAATGGGCGGCCCAGGCCGGCGTCAGCGGCGGCAGTTACGACAACTACTACAGCTATGTCGATGTCGGCGGCCCGCTGGCGTTCGACGGCCGCCTGCGCGGGCGCACGGTGCTGGCCTATCGCGACAGCCAGTCGTTTCGCGACCACTACCAGCAGCAGCGCGAAGTCGGCTACGGCATTCTCGAGGCCGACCTGAGCGACAGCACCACCCTGGCCGTGGGCTACGACTACCAGGACAAACAGGTCCAGGGGACTTCCTGGGGTACCGTGCCCTACTGGAACGCCTCGGGCGGCAAGGCCAACCTGCCGCGCTCCACCAACATGGCCGCGCACTGGAGCTCCTGGCCGCTCAAGGACAAGACCGCCTTCGCCACCCTCGACCAGCGCCTGGGCCACGACTGGCACCTCAAGGCCGCCTACACCCGCCGCGACAGCGACAGCGACGGCAAGGTCTATTACGGCGGCGAGGGCTTCCCCAAGGCCGATCGTTCGGGCATGACCGCCTGGAGCAGCCATATGATCGGCACCCAGAAAATGCGCGTGTACGATCTCAATCTGGCCGGGCCCTACAGCCTGCTGGGCCGCGAGCACGAACTGATGATCGGCTACGGCGAGGCCGAACGCAGCGAGTCGTCGCCGTACACCGCCGCCGGCCCGACACCGCCGGACTACGCCAGCATCGCCGACTGGAAATACATGGGCGGCATCGCCAAGTTTCCCGACACCGTGACCAACTTGCCCGGCGACAGCGACAACACCCGGCAGAAAGCCGGCTACCTGGCCACCCGCCTGAGCCTAAGCGATGACCTGCACGCGGTGCTCGGCAGCCGTTACGGCAGCTGGAGCGTGCACAACCGCAGCCGCCGGTACGACGCCGACAACCAGCTGACCCGCCTCGACGACACCCGCCAGCAGCACAACGACATGTGGACGCCCTACGCTGGCCTGCTATACGACCTCACCGCCGAATACACGGTGTATGTCAGCTACACCGATATCTTCAAACCTCAGAACCAGCGCGACGCCAGTCGCAAATACCTGGAGCCGGTGGTCGGCAGCAACTACGAACTGGGGCTCAAGGGCAGCCTGCTGGAGGAACGCCTGAACCTGGCCACCGCGGTGTTCTGGAGCAAGCAGGACAACGTCGCCGAACTGGACAGTTCGGTGCCGCCGGACCCGGTCACCGGCGAAGAGTTCTACAAGTCCAACGGCAAGGGCGGCAAGGTGCAAGGCTTCGAGGCCGAGGTCTCGGGCGAAGTCCTGCCGGGCTGGAACCTCACCGCCGGCTACACCTACACCCACGCGCTGAACGGCGACAAACAACGCAGCAATACCGACCAGCCGCTGAACATGCTGCGCCTGTCCACGGCCTATCGCCTGCCGGGCCAATGGCGGGCCCTGACCGTCGGCGGCACGCTGAATTGGCAAAGCGACATGTATCGCGGCGCCCAGCGCCCGGTGGGCCGCGACGGCAACGGCGAGATCGTCACCGCCGACGCGCGGATCCGCCAGCAGGCCTACAGCGTCGCGGGGCTGATGTCGCGCTACGAGTTCGATCGGCACCTGGCGGCTTCGCTCAACGTCACCAACCTGTTCGACAAGCGCTACTACGAACGGGTCGGCTTCTATAACGGCGTCTACTGGGGCGAGCCGCGCACCCTGACCCTGAGCCTGGACTGGAAGCTCTAGGCGCCGTACGCAAAAGACTGCCGCAGGCAGCGCAGTGCCGGCCCCTCCTGCGCGGCCTTGAAAATCGCCGAGGCGGGGCTAGGATCTATCACGATTCCCGCCCTTGCCTGCCAGGAGGCTGTCGGTACAAGACCCAGGGCGGATCGTCATTCGTCGTTGTCACTGTCAATTCCGATTGGGAAGGATTCCAATGAAAACCCTCAGAACTTGCCTGCTCCCCCTGATCTCGACGCTGGGCCTGGCTGCGCTTTCCAGCCATGCCCTGGCAGAGGTGTACCTGTGCACCGCCGACCCTTGCGACACATGGAACCCGAACCCCCTCACCGCGGCGCAGCGTGCGATCAAGTCCACCGATGGCGAGAACACCACGATCGAGGCGGCCCTCAAGCACTCGTTGAACGCATCGATCACCAACGGCTACAACAACACGGCCAACACCAATCTCTACCTGAAAAACACGTTATGGCACCTGGACCCCAAGACCGACCCCTTCAAGAACAAGGAACACCTGACGGTCTACATCTACAAGAGCACGGCCCCCAATACGCGCCTCTGGAGCTGTCACGCCTACTCGTTCAAAGACAAGAACGGCAAGCAGTACTACGCCACCTGTCAGTAGCGAGTACGAATACCGGCCTTTCGCCCAGCACTTGAGGCCCCTGCCCGGCCCACCGCCATGGGCCGCCAAGCGGGATGACACAATTGTCATCCCGCGCTCAGCGTCTCGTTAACTCCCAGTTAATAAGATCGATTCAGACTTCGCTCACTGCCTCGTGACAGGGATGCGACGAGTACCGATCACTGTTAATGGGACATTACTTATGAAAGCCTCCTCGCTCCTGCTTGCCGGTCTGCTCCTAGCCAGCTCGGGTGCGGCGTTCGCCGAAGGCGGCGCTGAACGCATGAAGCAATACTGGGACAACTTCCCCATCAGCCAGCAGATTCCGCGCACCGACACCGAACAGGCGTCCTCCGACAACGGCAAGAAAGCCCAGGCGCCCACCGCGGACCCAGCCCGCGACAACGCGCGACCGGATGCCTGAAACGCCCCTGAGCTCTACACCTCCTGACAGAAACGCTCCTTTGGCAGTGAGGATCTTTAGGCGCCCGTTCATGGGCGCCTTTTTTATGGCCGCGGAGATCCGCCAGCTATCAACTTTCTGGCGCCAAAATGACAATTACGCCATATACCGGATAACCAGTGCCCGCTGTATTAGCATAAGTTTCGCCGCACTATGAAACATACAGAAACATTAATAGCGCCTGGAATTAAAGCGGTAGCAAAAAGCCCGCTATCGATGGACTTCAACGCCCCGGTTTACGTTGTCATCCGCGTTATCGGCAACAGGCTTCGCGCGCGAACTCGCTCCTGCAAGGAGAGGAAATGTTCGCTACCGGTCGTCGAAAAAAGGCACAAGCCCTTGATATCAAGCCTATTAAATCTTGACCCTGAAGCTACTTCAGGCTTGAGCATGCCTCCACCCAAACCGCTGCAACTCATTATCCGCGGTAACTTCGTGGGTTTTACCGGCTGGTCTTATAACAACTTCATACCCAGCGCCATTGAAATCCTTTAAATGATCAAGAGGTCACTTTTCCATGCGCATTCTGGTTGTCGAAGACGAGCGTAAAACTGCCGATTATCTGCATCAGGGCCTGACCGAAAGCGGTTATGTGGTCGACCGCGCCGCCACCGGTGTCGACGGCCTTTACCTGATCGAACAGCAAAACTACGAACTGGTGATCCTGGACGTCAACTTGCCGGAAAAGGACGGCTGGCAGGTGCTGGAAGACATGCGCAAGGACAGCAGTACCCGGGTGATGATGCTCTCGGCGCGCGGGCGCCTGGCCGACAAGGTCAAGGGGCTGGACCTGGGCGCCGACGACTACCTGGTCAAGCCGTTCGAGTTTCCCGAGCTGCTGGCGCGCATCCGCACCCTGCTGCGGCGCAGCGAGCACCTGCCGACCACCGATACCCTGCGGGTCGCCGACCTGGAGCTCGACCCGCGCCGCCATCGGGCCTACCGCGGCTCGCGGCGCATCGACCTGACCACCAAGGAGTTCACCCTGCTGCACGTGCTGATGCGCCAGTCGGGCGAGGTGCTGACCCGCACCCAGATCATTTCCCTGGTCTGGGACATGAACTTCGACTGCGACACCAACGTGGTGGAAGTCTCCATCAGCCGCTTGCGGGCGAAGATCGACGACGCCAGCGACATCAAGCTGATCCACACCATCCGCGGTGTCGGTTACGTCCTGGAAGTGCGCCAATGACCGCTGCGAACCGCACCGCCAGCAGCCTGTCGATGCGCCTGGGCCTGACCGTCAGCCTGATGGGCGCCGGCCTGGTGCTGTTGCTCGCGACCCTGGCTTACCTGGCCCTGAGCCATGAACTGGACAGCCTGGCGAGGAAAAGCCTGGACAGCAAACTCGAACAGATCCGCCATACCCTGACCAGCGACCTGAAGACCGGCGACATCGCCGCCCGCCCGCACTCGCTGCTGGACCTGGTGATGGGCCACGACAACCTGCACCTGAGCATCTTCGGCCCCGACACCCAGGCCGAACCGCTGCTGAACATCGGCAACCGCAGCCTCGACCCGCTGCCCACCGCGCTGACCCAGCCGGAAAGCCCGGCCTTCCTCGACTGGCTCGACCCCGCCGGCAACCGGCTGCTCAGTGCTTCCAACCTGATCAACCTGCGTAACGGCGAGCAGGTCCGGGTGGTGTTGTCCCTCGACCGGGCCAACGACCAGGCGCTGCTCAGCGCCTACCTGCGCTCCACGGTAATCGCCCTGCCGCTGCTGCTGATGCTGATCGGCATGGGCGCCTGGTGGGTGGTGCAGCGCGGCCTGGCGCCGTTGCAACAGTTCAGCCGGGTGGCGGCCAAGGTCACCACCCAGGACCTGACCCATCGCCTGTCGCCGGACAACTTGCCGCGCGAGCTGGCCGAACTGGCCCACAGCATCAATTTCATGCTGCACCGGCTCGACGGCGGCGTGCAGCAGCTGTCGCAGTTCTCCGACGACCTGGCCCACGAGCTGCGCTCGCCCATCACCAACCTGATGGGCAAGGCCCAGGTCACCCTGTCCCGGGAACGCCCGCCCCACGAATACAAGGCGGTGCTGGAATCGAGTACCGAGGAGCTGGAACGCCTGACGCGGATCGTCAGCGACATGCTGTTCCTCGCCCAGGTCAGCCATCCGGCCTCGCAGGTGGCGTTCGAGGAAGTCTCGTTGGGCGAAGAAGCGCAGCGGGTCGCGGAGCTGTTCGCCCTGAGCGCCGAAGAAAAACACCTGGGCATCAGCCTGTCCGGCGACGGCCGGGTGTACGGCGACCGCCTGATGATCCAGCGGGCGATCTCCAACCTGCTGTCCAATGCCATCCGCCACAGCCCGCGGGGGGCGAGCATTTCGATCCTGGTGGAAGAGCACGGCTCCAGTGTCTCGCTGTCGGTGGGCAACCCCGGTGCCGGCATCCCGCAACAACACCTGGCGCATCTGTTCGAGCGTTTCTACCGGGTCGACAGCAGCCGCTCGCGGGCCGAAGGCGGAACCGGGCTGGGGCTGGCAATCGTGCGTTCGATCATGAACCTGCATCAGGGCCGCACCGAGGTCAGCAGCGTGCCGGGCAGCTTTACCCTGTTCCGCCTGGTGTTCGCCCGCCTCAACCACCCGCCGCGGACCTGACGGCGCCAGGTTCAAGCCGCCAACAGCAGGCCGCTCGCGCCGCCGAGAATCACCACCAGCCACGGCGGCAGCCGCCAGACCATCAGCGCCGCCAGGGCCAGCAACGCCAGCCCCAGGTCCAGCGGCCCGAAGATGCTGCTGGTCCACAGCGGGTTGTAAAGCGCGGCCGCCAGCAGGCCGACCACCGCCGCGTTGACGCCCGCCAGCGCGGCCCGGACCCGGCCCAGCTGGCGCAGACGCTGCCAGAACGGCAGGACACCGACGATCAGCAGCATCGCCGGCAGGAAAATCATCGCCAGGCACAACACCGCCCCGGCCCAGCCGTCGATAGCCGCGCCGAGAAACCCCGCGAAGGAGAACAAGGGCCCCGGCATCGCCTGCGCGGCGGCATACCCGGCGAGGAACAGATCGTTGCCCAGCCAGCCGGGGGCCACCACTTCGCTTTGCAGCAGCGGCAGCACCACATGGCCGCCGCCGAACACCAGCGCGCCGGCCCGGTAAAAACCGTCGGCCAACTTCAGCGCCAGGTTCGGCCAGAAGCCCGCCAGCAGCGGCAAGCCGGCCAGCAACAGCACGAACAACGCCAGCGCCAGGTAACCCGTACGCTTGCCGACCGCGATCACCAGCCCGCCCTCACGCCGATCGAGGCCCGGCCTGAGCCATCCTGCGCCCAGCAGGCCGGCCAGCAGCATGACGCAGACCTGGCCGAGGCTGGTCGGCCAAAGCAACACCCAGGCCGCCGCCACCAGTGCGATCAGCGTGCGCAACGGCCCGCGGCACAAGGTCCGGGCCATGCCCCACAGCGCCTGGGCCACCACCGCCACCGCGACGATCTTCAGGCCGTGCACCAGCCCGCCGGGCAACCCCGCGCCGCTGCCGCTCAGGCCCATGGCCAGGGCGATCAGCAGCAAAGCCGAGGGCAAGGTGAAACCGAGCCAGGCGGCCAGCGCGCCGGCCAGCCCCGCCCGCGACCAGCCGAGGGCGAAGCCCGCCTGGCTGCTGGCCGGCCCCGGCAGGAACTGGCACAGGGCAATCAATTCGGCATAGGCCGCCTCGCTCAGCCAGGCACGGCGCTGGACGAACTCGGTGCGAAAATACCCCAGGTGCGCCACCGGCCCGCCGAAGGAACTCAGCCCCAGCCGCAAGAACACCAGGAACACCGTCCAGGGCCGGTCGCGAGCGCTCAAGGGGCGGGAGGTCATAGAGGCTCCGAAGACTTACAGCGTTTTATTCCAGAACAGCATCCGCCCATGGCGGGGATCGAGCCCAGCATCGTCGAAACCGAACTTGCGGTAGGAAGCCTGGGCCACGGCGTTGCCCTCCAGCACTTCCAGGGTGATCTTGCAGCACCCGCGCTGGCGGGCGATCTCCTCGACCTTGAGCAGCATCTTCTGGCTCAAGCCCAGGCCGCGGAATTTATCCACCACCGAGACGTCGTGCACATTGACCAGCGGCCGCCCGGCAAAGGTCGAAAACCCCTCGAAGCAATTCACCAGCCCGGCTGGCTCGCCGCCGACGAAAGCCAGCACGCTGAAGGCGTGGGGCCGCTTGGCCAGTTCGCCGGGCAGTTGCTGCAGCATATCGGCGTCCAGCGGCTGGCCGCCGCCCATGGGGTCCCGGGCATAGTGATCGAGCACCGAGGCAATCGCCTCGGCGTGTACCGGGTTGGTGTAGCTGGCCTGAAGCACCAATACGTCTGCAACGTCCATGTCTGTCCTCAACGGTTCGATTGATCCGGGTACGGCACCCGCGAACAAGGATTGTAAACATCGGCCCATGACGAAACGAGGGGGTAGCGGCTTAAACGTCCCGCCCCCAGATCTGCGCCTCGCTCCAGCCCAGTTCGGCGAAGTCTTCGGCGCGCAGGGCCGCCTCGCCGGCGCAGAAAAATTCGTCCAGCTGCGGCGGCGCCACCCGAGTGCCGCTGAGCATGGCGTGGACCTGGCCGCGGTGGTGCAACTGGTGCTCGAACAAGTGCGAGAGCATGCGCAGCCGGGTATCGCGCTGCGGCGTGTCCCGGGCGATGGTGACAATGCGTTGCAAGTCGGCGTCCCGCAGTTGCTCGCAATAGGCGATCAAACGGCGGTCCGCCAGCGCCTGCTCACGACGCAGGTCGACGGCCTCGGTGAAGGGTTGCTCGTCGTCGAAAAACACATAGCAATCGACCCGCGGTGGCTCGCCGCGCTGCTCGCGCTCCAGGGCGTCGAGGTAGAACCAGTCGCAGGTAAGGATGTGATTGAGGGTGGCTTTCAGGCTGGGAAAGAAGCTCACCCGCGGCGCTGCCAGCTCGCTCGGGCTCAACACTTCCCAGGCCTTGCCCAGGCGATGGTTGGCCCAGGCGTTCTGGTAGGCCATGGTCAGCAGATGATGGGACAGGGGCTGGTTCACGGTCAGGTCTCCCGTTCAGGTCGGCGGGCGTCGTCAGCCGAAACGCTGCAGCTGCATCTCCCTTAGACGGCTGAGGGTACGGCGGAATGGAAACTCCAGGTAGCCCTCGGTGTACAAGGCCTCCATCGGCACCCGGGCTTCGAGGTACAGCGGCACCTTGCGGTCGTAACACTCGTCGACCAGGGCGATGAAGCGCCGCACGCTGTCGTCGTGCACCGACAATTGCGGCAGCTCGCGGTCGCCGGCCGCCACCCGCTCGGCCCCGTCCTCGGTACCCCGGGCAATGCGTCCCGGACGCTGCTGGGCGCTGAGTTCCGGCACCTCGCCGAGCAGGATCGCCTTGAAACGGTCGCACAGCGCCATGAAATCCATCGCGGCGAACGGCTGCTCGCACAGGTCGGCGAAACGGCACCAGAGCACCTGTTCGCTGGCCTTGATCACCTTGACGTCGCGATAGCCCACCGGCAACACCGCGCTGGACACTGCCTGCCCCGCCGCCAACCGCTCGAAGACCGGGCCCAGGGCACTGGGCTGGCCGGCCGGGGTGACCCAGTAACGCTGGGTCGCGGCCCCCGGGTGCAGGCGATGGTCTTGATCGCCGTCCACCGCCACCACCTGCATATGCTCCTCGATCGCGCTGATCGCCGGCAGGAAACGCTCGCGGTTGAAGCCGTCGGCATACAGCTGTTGCGGCGGCTGGTTGGAGGTGCAGACCATCACCACGCCCTCCTCGAACATCACCTGGAACAGCCGCCCAAGAATGATCGCGTCGCCGATGTCGTTGACGAACAGCTCGTCGAAACACAGCACCCGCACCTCTTCGGCGAGTTCCCAGGCCAGGGCCTGCAACGGGTCGGCGGTGCCGGTCAGCTGGAACGAACGCTGATGGACCCAGCCCATGAAATGGTGGAAATGCTGACGCCGCGCCGGCACGTCGAGGCTTTGGTAGAACTGGTCCATCAGCCAGGTCTTGCCGCGCCCTACCGGCCCCCAGAGGTAGACCCCCTGGATCGGGCGCCGCCCGGCGTGCAAGGCGGCATGGCACTGCTGCAGCGCCTGCATCGCCCGTTCCTGGGCGGCATCGGCGACAAAGCCGCGTTCCTGGAGAGCGTGCTGATAAGCGCTGAGGGGAGAATCGAAAGGCATGGAATCCACCCATCCGCAAAGAGGCCCGCAGTATGCCACGCGGCCCTGGCGCCTGCTGCGCAGTCGTGCGCAGCAGGCGGCAGCGGCTACAGGAAGCGCGTCGCCCGTGTAGCCGCTGCCGAGCCCGCGAGGCTGCGCAGTGGCCGCAAAACCTGGCCTGCGCTCTGGCGTTGGTTACAGCGAGATATCCAGGCGGGTGATCTTGCCCTGTTCGTCGAGGCGGAACACGTAGCGCAATTCCAGCGGGCTGCCGGGGAAGCTGCCGGAGATCAGGTTGTCCACCAGCACCTTGCCGGTGCGCTGCTGGACCTTGAGCACCTCCAGCCGTGGCTGGTAACGGCGGCCGGTGTCGTCCATCCATCGGGCGATGGCCTGGGCGCCCGCCTGGTGCTGGCCTTCGTCGAACACCTGGGCGTCAGCGGCGAAGAAACTGGCGACGCTGGAACTGTCCCGGCCATTGGCGGCCGCCAGGTAAGCGATGATCGCCGGCGCGAGGAATTGGGTTGGGCTGGACATGGTGCGGCAACTCCTTGTTGATCGGTTCTGCCGCCATGCTAAAACGCCGTCGCGTCAGTTCTTGTCAGGAGTGAAGCGCCCGGCATCGTCCAGTTGCATGCGCTGGCGCCAACTGCGCAACAGGTCGCTGCGGCGCCCCGGATAACGCTCGCCCTGCTCGCTCGCGGCACTGATCCGGTCGGTGCGGAAGGTGCGGAAATCGCCGCGCAACTCGCACCAGGCGACGATCACCCGTGCCTCGTTCATGAAGCCCAGGGCCAGCGGCCAGACCAGGCGCTGGCTCGGGGTCTGGTTCACGTCGGCGTAGTCGATATGCAGCTTGGCCTGCTCGCGGATAGCCTGGCGCCACACGCTCAGCGGCACCCGGTTTTCCGGATAACCGCACGCCGGCGGGCCGGGCAGCACGGTCGGGTTATGCAGCGCCTCGCGGGCCGCCGGCGCCAGCACCGCGGCGATCTTCGCCAGGGCATCGGCGGCGGCCTTGCCAAGCACCTCGTCGCCGCGCTGGTCGACATAACGCAGGCCGAGCACGATGGCCTCGGCTTCGTCGGCGCTGAGCATCAGCGGCGGCAGGAACAGGCCGCTGCGCAGCACATAACCGATCCCGGCCTCGCCATGGATCGGCGCGCCCAGGGCGGTCAGCTCGGCGATGTCGCGGTACAGGGTGCGCTCGGAAACTTCCAGCTCCGCCGCCAGGGTCGCGGCGGTCACCGGGCAGCGCTTGCCGCGCAACACTTGTAACAAGGTCAATAAACGCGTGGTGCGCGACACGGCGGCAGGCTCGGCAGGGAAAGATCGGCGCAGCTTAGCAGAGCCCCCTGTCAGGAACTGTCAGCAGTCTGCATCGCGCTGCGAGAGGGCGACGCAACCTCTGTAGGAGCCAGCGCTAGCGATAAAGCCCTCGAGGCCAACGGCGTTCTCCAGGCCGCCATCGCGAGCCATCGCACGTCGACCAGCTGCTCCTACAGGGTGGGTGCAACGCCCAGGCGCTCTACAGATCGACCTTATGCCGCGCCGCATACAGGCAGAGCATTTCCATCGCCAGGGTGGCCGCCGCCAGCGAAGTGATTTCCGCGCTGTCGTAGGCCGGGGCGACTTCCACCACGTCCATGCCCACCAGGTTGATGCCGCGCAGGCCGCCGAGGATCTCCAGCGCCTGCACCGTGCTCAGGCCGCCGCACACCGGGGTGCCGGTACCCGGGGCGAAGGCCGGGTCGAGGCAGTCGATGTCGAACGTCAGGTACACCGGCTGGTCGCCGACCCGCTGGCGGATCGCCTCGACGATCGCCTCGCAGCCGCGCCGATGCACCTGGCGCGCGTCCAGCACCGCAAAGCCCTGGTGGTCGTCGTTGGTGGTGCGCAGGCCGATCTGCACCGAGCACGCCGGGTCCACCAGCCCTTCCCGGGCCGCGTGCCAGAACATGGTGCCGTGGTCGATGCGCTTGCCCTCCTCGTCCGGCCAGGTGTCGCTGTGGGCGTCGAAGTGGATCAGCGCCAGCGGCCCGTGCTGGCGGGCATGGGCCTTGAGCAGCGGATAGGTGATGAAGTGGTCGCCGCCGAAGGTCAGCATCGCGCTGCCGCTGGCGAGGATGCGCTCGGCATGGGCCTCGATGCTTTCCGGCACCGACTGCGGCACCCCGGAATCGAAGGCGCAATCGCCGTAGTCGACCACCGCCAAATGGTCGAACGGGTCGAAGGTCCATGGCCAATGGCGTTCCCAGGCAATGCCGCTGGACGCCGCGCGAATCCCCCGCGGGCCGAAACGCGCGCCGGGGCGGTTGCTGGTGGCAGTGTCGAACGGCACGCCGCTGACCGCCACGTCCACGCCGCGCAGGTCGCGGCTGTAGCGCCGGCGCATAAAACTGGTGATGCCGGCGTAGGTGCTTTCGGCGGCGGTGCCGTACAGGCTGTCGCGGGTGATGGCCTGGTCGTTGCGGTTGGCGATATCCATGGGATCGTCCTTAGGGTTGGCGGCTACGGAAACTGCTCCAGAGGCGGGTGCGCTGGCGCATGTCCTTGAGGCTCATGCTGCGATCGGCGTACAGCCGCTCGCGAACCTCGGCGGGCGGGTAAAGATCCGGGTCGTTGCGCACGGCTGCGTCCACCAGGGGCGTAGCCGCCTGGTTGGCCGTGGCGAAAAACAGGCTGTTGGTCAACGGCGCCACCGACTCCGGGCGCAGCAGGAATTCGATGAACGCCCGGGCCTCTTCCGGGTGCGGCGCGTCCTTGGGGATGGCCAGGTTGTCCTGCCACACCAGGGTGCCTTCGCGGGGGATGCGATAGGCCACGGTAAACGGCTTGCCGGCCTTGCGCGCCTGGTCGGCGGCGAGGCTGGCATCGCCGTTGTAGGTCAGCGCCAGGCACACGCTGCCATTGGCCAGGTCGTTGATCTGCCGGCCGCTGGCGACGTACAGCACCGAGGGTTGCAACTGCCGGAGCAAGGCTTGCGCCGCGGCCAGCTCGCCGGGGTCGCTGCTGTAGGGGTCCTTGCCGAGGTAATGCAGGGCCAGGCCAATCACCTCTTGCGGCGAATCGAGGATAGCGATCCCGCAGTCCTTGAGGCGGCTGGCGTATTCGGGCTTGAACAGCAGGTCGAGGCTGTTCAGCGGCACCTGCGGCAAGCGCTGGCGCACCGCTTCGAGGTTGAGCCCCAGGCCCAGGGTGCCCCAGGTGTAAGGCACGGCGAAGCGGTTGCCGGGATCGACCGCGGCCAGCTTGCGCAGCAGGTCGGGGTCGAGGTTGGCGTAGCCCTTGAGGCTGTCGCGGTCGATCTCCTTCAGCGCCCCGGCCGCCAGGGCCCGGGCCAGCACGCTGGACGACGGCAGCACCACGTCATAGCCGCTGCCGCCGGTGAGCAGCTTGGTTTCCAGCACCTCCGGGGTGTCGAAGGTGTCGTAGCGCACCTGGATGCCGCTGTCCTGCTCGAAACGCTGCAGGGTCTGCGGCGGTACGTAGTCGGCCCAGCTGTAGAGGTTGACCACCCGTTGCCCGGCTTCGGCCGGCGCCAGCGTGGCCAGCAGCACGGCGGGAATACACCAGCGAAAAAGCGAACGCATGACGGGCTACCTGCGAGGAATGTGTGGCCGCAGCGTGCACCGCTCGATACATTGGAAAAATATCAAGTGTATTAACCTGACATTCGCCCGGAGTAATGTTTGATGCTCGGTCAATTGCACGACCTCGACCTGCACCTGCTGCGCCTGTTCGTCTGCGTGGTCGAATGCGGCGGTTTCAGTGCCGCCCAGGGCGAGCTGGGGCTCGGCCAGTCGAGCATCAGCCAGCAGATGGCCAAGCTGGAGACCCGCCTGGGTTATCGCCTGTGCAGCCGTGGCAAGGGCGGGTTCCGGCTGACGCCCAAGGGCGAACAATTGCTGCTGGCCACGCGCGGGCTGTTCGCGTCCATCGAGCAGTTCCGCCATCAATCCAACGGCGTTGCCGGGCGCTTGCTCGGCGAAGTGCGCCTGGGTTTGTCCGAGGCCTTGGACGCCGCGGTGCTGCAAAAAGTCGCCGAGGCGATCCGGCGCTTTCGCCAGCGCGACGAAGCGGTGCGGATCGAATTGATGAGCGCCATGACTGGCGAAATGGAACGCCTGCTGTTGCAGCAGCGCCTGGACCTGGCGATCGGCTATTTCTCCCAGGTGCAGAATGCCTTCGACTACCAGCAACTGTTCACGGAAACCCAGCACCTGTACTGCGGGCGCGGCCATCCGCTGTTCGACCAGGAGCACCCGGACCTGCACACCCTGCACAACGCCGACAAGGTCGACCACAGCTACCGGCTGTTGCGCAACGACGAACCCTTGCGGGGCGTGCCCGGTTCGGCCTGCTCGCAGCAGGTCGAAGCGACCCTGACCTTCATCCTTTCGGGCCAGCACATCGGCTACCTGCCCAGCCACTTCGCCCGCGCCTGGGAAGATCGAGGCCTGCTCAAGACCCTGCGCCCCGAAGAACTCAGCTACGACGTGGGCTTCTTCCTCGCCCGCCACCGCGCCCAGGTTCCCGGCGACGCCCAGCGGGCCTTCGAGGAAGACCTGCTGGCCGCCTTCGGGCAGGCCCTGTAGCCGCCCAGGCAGATCACGGACTCAGGTTTTGCGGCCACTGCGTTGCCGTACGCAGCCTCGCCGGCTCGACAGCGGCTACACGGACAACGCAATCCCTGTAGCCGCTGCCGCAGGCTGCGTATGACTGCGCAGCAGGCGCCAAATCAAGCACCGCGCTGTTCCAGGCAGACCGCACATCCAGGTTTTGCGGCCACTGCGTGGCCGTACGCAGCCTCGCAGGCTCGGCAGCGGCTACACGGACAACGCAATCCCTGTAGCCGCTGCCGCAGGCTGCGCACGACTGCGCAGCAGGCGCTAAATCAGGCTCCGCGCTGTTCCAGGCAGACCGCACATCCAGGTTTTGCGGCCACTGCGTTGCCGTACGCAGCCTCGCGGGCTCGACAGCGGCTACACGGACAACGCAATCCCTGTAGCCGCTGCCGCAGGCTGCGTATGACTGCGCAGCAGGCGCCGGGCGTTTCCTGGCAGGCCCGGGACGTCGCACAGGCCCGATCAATAATTTGTCGAAGTTTTCCTCCGCGAGCCCGTCAGCCCTTCTGGCCCGGCCACCTTTCTGGCATCCTGCGCCTCCATTTTTCCGACCGGGTCCGCAGAGGTTGCCTTGCGCCCTATGCCACCCCGTGTCGCGCCCCTTTTTTTCCACGTGTTTCATGCCCTATCGACACGTCATTGGCAGGCTTTTTCCCATGACCGCACCTGATCGCTCCACGCCGCGTTACAAGTCCGACCTGATCTACGGCCTGGAGGACCGCCCGCACTTCAGCGCGGCGATCTTCGCCGCGCTGCAACACGTGCTGGCGAGTTTCGTCGGCATCATCTCCCCGACCCTGATCTTCGGCGGCGTGCTCGGCCTGCAAGATGAAACGCCCTACCTGATCAGCATGGCGCTGTTCGTCTCGGGCCTGGGCACCTTCGTCCAGGCCCGGCGCCTGGGGCCGATCGGCTCCGGGCTGTTGTGCGTGCAGGGCACCAGTTTTTCCTTTATCAGTGTGCTGCTCAGCGCCGGCCTGATGGTCAAGGGCCGCGGCGGCAGCAACGAAGACATCCTCTCGACCATCTTCGGCATCTGCTTCTGCGCGGCCTTTATCGAGATGTTCCTCAGCCAGTTCATCGGCAAGCTGCGCAAGCTGATCACCCCGGTGGTCACCGGCACCATCATCACCCTGATGGGCCTGTCGCTGATCAAGGTGGCGGTCACCGACATGGCCGGCGGCTTCGGCGCCCCGGACCTGGGCGCCGCCAGCAACCTGGGGCTAGCCGCGCTGGTGCTGCTGACCATTGTCGTCCTCAACCGTTTCAGCCACCCGATGCTGCGCCTGGGCTCGATCGTCATCGGCCTGACCCTGGGCTTCGTCGTCGCCTGGCTGCTGGGGCGGGTCGACCTCGCGGCGATGCCGGACGTGCCGCTGGTCAGCGTGCCGGTGCCGTTCAAGTACGGCTTCTCCTTCGACCTGATCGCCTTCATTCCGCTGGCGGTGATTTTCCTGATCTCGCCGTTGGAAGCGGCCGGCGACCTGACTGCCAACTCGATGATTTCCCAGCAGCCGGTCAAGGGCCCGCTGTACATCAAGCGCATCAAGTCGGGCCTGCTGGCCGACGGTTTCAACTCGGCGGTGGCCGCGGTGTTCAACAGCCTGCCGATGGTCACCTTCGCCCAGAACAACGGGGTGATCCAGCTGACCGGCGTGGCCAGCCGCTACGTGGCGTACTTCATCGCCGGCCTGCTGGTGCTGCTGGGGCTGTTCCCGGTGATCGGCGCGGTGCTGCAACTGATGCCCAAGCCGGTGCTCGGCGGCGCCACCCTGATCATGTTCGGCACCGTGGCCGTGGCCGGGATCAAGATCCTCGCCGAGGCCGGGCTGCACCGACGCAACGTGCTGATCGTGGCCATTTCCCTCGGCATGGGCCTGGGCGTGGCGGCGGTGCCGGAAGTGTTGCGCGAACTGCCCAAGGCGCTGCACAACATCTTCGAGTCGCCGATCACTGTCGGCGCCCTGTGCGCGATCCTGCTGAACATATTCCTGCCGGAAGAATTCATCGAGCTGGAAGAAGACGAATTCGACCCGGAAGCGGCGACCCTCAAGGTCATGCAGGACCCGGACGTCAGCGCCAAGGCTTGACTCCATGTCGTCATTGCTCGCGATGGACCGCGTTATCGTTCATCGCGAGCAAGCTCGCTCCTACACGTCCGAGTGAGGCTGGAGGGTTGCGCCGATTTGTGGCGGCGGCCAGGTCGCGCTAGATTCGCACGGCCTTCTTTTTGCAGAGACGAACCTCGATGCGCAGACTTCTCACCCTCGCCCTTTCCCTGCTGTTGCTCAGCCTGAGCGCCTGCGCCCTGTTTCCCCAGCGCGACCCGCTGACCATCAATGTGGTGGGCATCGAGCCGTTGCCCAGCCAGGACCTGGAAGTGCGTTTCGCCATCAAGCTGCGCCTGCAGAACCCCAACGAAACCGCGATCGACTACAACGGAGTGGCCCTGGACCTGGAGGTCAACGGCCGGCCGCTGGCCTCCGGGGTCAGCGACCAGAGCGGCAGCATCGGGCGTTTCTCCGAGGGCGTGCTGGTGGTGCCGGTCAGCGTCTCGGCTTTCTCCGTGCTGCGCCAGACCCTGGGCCTGGGCCAGACCCAGAGCCTCGACAACCTGCCTTATGTGCTGCGCGGCAAGCTCGCCGGCGGCCTGTTCGGCACCCAGCGTTTTGTCGACAAGGGCCAGCTGAGCCTGCCGAAGAGCGCAAACGTCATCTGGTAGGCCTCAAGATCGCTGGCGAACGCTGCGCGTTCGTACGCAGGCTTCGCCAGCGGCTACCGTCGACCGCGCCGCCCTGTAGCCGCTGCCGCAGGCTGCGCACGAGTGCGTAGCACTCGCCCCCGTCGCAACACCTAGAACACCGACCAGCCGATCCGTTGGCTCAGCAGCTCCAGGGCGGCCATGCCCACCAGCGAGTTGCCGGCGGCGTTCAATTCCGGCGACCACACGCACACCGTGAACTGCCCCGGCACCACCGCGACGATGCCGCCGCCCACGCCGCTCTTGCCCGGCAGGCCGACGCGGTAGGCGAAATTGCCGGCCTCGTCGTACAGCCCGCTGGTGGCCATGATCGAGTTGACTTGCTGGGTCTGGCGCGCGGTGAGGATCTGTTCGCCGCTGTGCTTGCAGAAGCCGTCGTTGGCCAGGAAGCAGAACGCCCGCGCCAGGTCGACGCAGCTCATGCGCAGCGCGCAGTGGCTGAAGTAGCTGCGCAACACCGCTTCGACGTCGTTGTGGAAATTGCCGAAGGACTGCATCAGGTAGGCCATCGCCGCGTTGCGCGCGCGGTGCTGGTACTCCGACTCGGCGACGCGGCCGTCCACCAGCACCTGCCGATTGCCGGACAGGCGCCGCACGAAATCGCGCATCGACAGCGCCGGCGCGGCGAACCGCGACTGGTTGATATCGCAGATCACCAGCGCTCCGGCGTTGATGAACGGGTTGCGCGGGCGACCGCGTTCGAATTCCAGCTGCACCAGGGAGTTGAAGGGTTGCCCGGAAGGTTCGTGGCCCAGGCGCTGCCAGATCGCCTCGCCGGAATGTTCGATGGCCTGCACCAGGCTGAAGACCTTGGAAATGCTCTGCACCGAGAACGGCGTATCGGCGTCACCGGCGCTGAATACCTGGCCGTCGTTGCCGTAGACGGCAATCCCCAGCTGGTTGGCCGGCACATCGGCCAGGGCCGGGATGTAGCTGGCCACTTTGCCCTGGCCCATCAAGGGACGGACTTCGTCGAGGATCTCGTTCAACAACGCTTGCATGTTCAGACTCGCACATTCTGCCCCGCACCGCCGCGAAGCTATCGCTGCTAGACGCACCCCGGCGGGTCGAGAACACAGTGATCGCAGCGATCCGCCGGACGCGGCCGGAAACCGCGATAAAAATGCCCCGGGCGCCGCGCATTTTTGATCGCAAAGATCCGCAGCTGATAGGCTTTCCCCTATCTTCGACTGGGAGCGCTCATGGATCTCAACGCCGCCAGGATGTTTGTCAGCGTGGTCCAGTGCGGCAGCATTTCGTCTGCCGCCAACCTGCTGCAACTACCCCTGGCCACCATTCGCCGAGGCATTCGCGAACTTGAACGCAGCCTCGACGTGCAACTGCTGGAACGCTCCGCCCGCGGCCCCCGGCTGACCGCCGCCGGCAGCCAGCTCTACGAACATGCCAGCCGCGGTATCGAAGCCCTGGCCGAGGGCGAACATGCTGTCAGAAATGATCGATTGCGCTTGCAGGGCCGCCTGAGTGTGTCCGTGCCCGCGGCGTTCGAGAGCTGGTGGAAACTGCTGGCCGCCTTCCAGCGGCGTTACCCCGAAGTCCAGGTGGCGGTCTATACCAGCGAACGGGGCAACGAACCGGAGGGCGACCTGGCGCAAGACGGCGTCGACGTGGCGTTGCGCGCCGGACCGCCGCTCGACGACGGCCGCCCGGCCCGCCTGCTCGCCACCTACCGCCACCTGCTGGTCGCCAGCCCGTTGCTGCTGGAGCGCCTGGGCACCCCGCAGACGCCGGACGACCTGCGCGGCTTTCCCTGCGCCGTCTGGTCGCGCCATCCCTATGCCCGGGAACGCTGGCAACTGGGCGAGCAGTCCTTCAGCCCCGAGCCGCTGTTCGCCGCCAACGACTACCTGCACCTGCGCCAGTTGGCCGTGACCGCCAAAGTGGTCACCGAGCTCCCCGCCTTTCTCGCTGCCGAAGCCTTGCGCGATGGGCGCCTGCGAACCCTGCTGCCCTGGCTGCCGATGCCGGAGCAGCAGCTGCACCTGCTGTACCCGGACCGCCAGCCGCCCTCGAACATCGTCCGCGCCTACCTGGATTTCGCCCAGGACTGGCTGCGCCAACATCCCTTGCCCGCCTACTGAGCAGGCGCTGATACAGATCAGTCCGGGGGCGCCGCGCGGCCGATAAAATGCCGCCAGGCCGCGCCCCGTTGCGCCGCCCTCCACCTACTCTGAGCGTCGACGCCGGCGCCAGCCCACCCGGAGGCGTCCCCGCTGTGAAACCCCGCTACCCGGTGCTCGGCATCCTGCTGGTCACCACCCTCACCGTACTTCTGGAAATCCCCAGCGTTACCTGGCTGACGTCCGCCACCCTGAGCCTGATCCTCGGCGCCAGCGCGCTGGCCTGCATGGCCCTGTCCTGCCTGCTGGCCAGCCGTTGGCGCTGGGTCGAGCGGCTGTTCGGCGGCCTCGACCGGGTCTACGAGACCCACAAGTGGCTGGGCATCTGGGCCCTGGTCGGCGCCAGCTATCACCTGGTGTTCAAGGCCAACCTGGACAGCTGGAACAGCGTGCCGATCCTCGAGCTTTCCAAGTACTGGACGCGCATGGTGCGGCAACTGAGTTACCTCGCCCTCGGCCTGATCGTGCTGCTGGCGCTGAACCGCAACATTCCCTACGGCCAGTGGCGCTGGTGGCACAAGCTGTCCGGGCCGCTGTTCGCGATCGTCATCCTGCACTGGCTGAGCTTCAAGTCGCCGATAGCCCTCAAGACGCCCTCGGGGATCTGGCTGACCCTGCTCTGCGGCCTGGGCCTGCTCGGCGCCCTGTACAAGCTGCTGCTCTACCCGTGGCTGGCGCGGGCCGGCGAATACCGGATCAGCGCGGTGCGCCTGGAAAAGCACGCCCTGCACCTGGAGCTGACCCCGCTGCATCGCGGCTTTGCCTTCCAGGCCGGGCAATTCGCCTTTCTCGCCCTGCAGGAAAAAGGCTTGCGCGAGCCGCACCCGTTCACCATCGCCTGCGCCCACGCCGGCGACGGGCGCATCGAGTTCGTGATCCGCGCGCTGGGCGACTACACGCAACGGCTGCGCCAGCAGGTCAAGGTCGGCATGCGCGCCAACGTCTACGCGCCCTATGGCCGCTTCCAGCGCCCGCTGCAAGCCGGACGGGAAATCTGGATCGGCGGCGGCGTGGGCATCTCGCCCTTTATCGCCTGGTTGCAGGATGCCGCCGCCGGACAGTTCGACAAGGCGAGCCTGGTGTACTGCTGTAACCCGTCGCGGGCGTTCCCCAGCGTGTCCACCCTGCAGGGCCTGGCCGAGGAACGCGGGGTGGATTTCATCGGCCACACGGACGGCGCCGAACGCCTGGGCGACACCCTGAAACGGCTCGCCGGCGACACCGACCCGCGGCAGGTCCAGATCAGCTTCTGTGGCCCCAAGGGCCTGCTGGAGCGGGTCAAGGCGTCGATGCGCGACTGCGCGATTCCCGAGCGCAACCTGCACTACGAGTTGTTCGAGTTTCGCTGAAACCCGAGCCGTTCAGCCGCGGCGCTGTTCGTGCAGCATCAGCCGCACCACCAGCGCCGCCCGTTCCCGGTGCTCTGGCCCGGCAGTCGACATCGGCCGCCGAAGCTGCGAGTGTTCGTCGACTTTCTCAGCGAGCGCCTGGTGCTGGGCTGCCCCTGACCACCCTCACAAGGAACGTACGCCGGCCATGCAACCGACCCCCACCCTGTACACCGAACGGCTGATCCTGCGCCCGCTGGAGCTGGCCGACGCCGAGGCCATCCAGCAGCAGTTCCCGCACTGGGATGTGGTGCGCTACCTCAACGCCCGAGTGCCTTGGCCCTATCCGGCCGACGGCGCCCTGAGCTATCTGCACGACCTTGCCCTGCCGGCCATCGCCCGCGGCGAGGAATGGCACTGGTCGATCCGCCTGAAAAGCGCCCCCGGACAGTTGATCGGCGTCGTCAGCCTGATGGACGAAACCGACAACAACCGCGGCTTCTGGCTGGGCCCGACCTGGCAAGGCCAGGGCTACATGAGCGAAGCCAGCGCGGTGGTGACCGAGTACTGGTTCGAGGAGCTGGGGCGCGAGGTGTTGCGGGTGCCCAAGGCCGCGCCGAACCTCGGCTCGCGGCGGATTTCCGAACGCAGCGGCATGCGCCGGGTCGGCAGCGACGAGGACGACTTCGTCAGCGGCCGCCTGCCGCGGGATCTCTGGGAAATCACCCGCGAGCAATGGCGCCGCCTCAGATAAAGCGCACGCCGGCCTTGGCCCGCTCGTCCACCGTCAACTCGAACACATCCGGCCGCGCGTAGTGGCCGACCACGTCGTAGTCGTAACGCGCCCGCACCAGTTCGGCGGTGTCGATCCGCGCCGTCAGCAGGCCGGCGCGGCCCACCAGCGGGCCGGCCAGCACCTCGCCCATGGGCCCGACAATCACGCTGCCGCCGGCAATCAGCGGGCGCTCGGCGGGCCAGTTGGCAATTTCCAGCCCCAGGGCCTGGGGCGACGCCTGCACCTGGCAGGCGCTGACCACAAAGCAGCGGCCTTCGTGGGCGATGTGGCGCATGCTGACCTGCCACATCTCGCGCTCGTCCACGGTCGGCGCGCACCAGACCTCGACACCCTTGGCGTACATCGCGGTGCGCAGCAGCGGCATCATGTTTTCCCAGCAGATCACCGCGCCGACGCGGCCGACCTGAGTGTCCAGCACCGGCAGGGTCGAGCCGTCGCCCTTGCCCCAGATCAGCCGCTCGGTGCCGGTGGGCATCAGCTTGCGGTGCTTGCCCACCAGGCCGTGCTGCGGGTCGAAATACAGCGCCGTGCAATACAGGGTGCTGCCGGCGCGCTCGATCACCCCCAGCACCAGGTTGGCTCCGGTGCGCGCCGCAAGGCCGGCCAGGGCCTCGGTTTCCGCGCCCGGCACCTCGACGGCATTGGCGAAATAGCGGGCGAAGGCGTCGCGGCCTTCCGGCAGGCGATAGCCCAGCTGGGTGCCGAAACCCTCGCCCTTGGGGTAACCGCCGAGCAAGGCTTCGGGCATCACCACCAACTGCGCGCCAGCCTCGAGGATGGCGGTTTCATAGGACAGGATCTGTTCCAGGGTGGCGGCCTTGCCCTCTGGCAGGGAGCCGATCTGCAACGCGGCGACAACGGACTTGGGCATCGGGAAAACTCCTGGGGTGATGAAGTGTTGCCCATTGTCCGGCCCTCGCCGATCATGCGAAAAGCCCACCCTGATACTGAATGATATGAACCAGATGAATATCGCCCAGGTCGATCTCAACCTGCTCAAGGCCTTCGAGGCGCTGCACGACGAGTCCAGCGCCAGCCGCGCCGCCCTGCGCCTGGGCGTCACCCAATCGGCCATGAGTGCGGCGCTGCGGCGCCTGCGCGAGCTCTACGGCGACCAGCTGTTCGTGCGCACCGGCCGTGGCCTGGCGCCGACGCTGCGGGCCAACCAGCTCAAGCCGGTGGTCAGCGAAGCCCTGGACAAATGCCGGCAGAGCCTGGCCATGGTCGACCCCCACGCCAGCCAGTATCAGGGCCGCTCGGTGGCGATCGGGCTGTCGGACGATTTCGAGATCGCCCATGGCCGACAGCTGATCGAGGCTGTGGCCCGGCGCGCGCCGAAGCTGCGCTTGATCTTTCGCCAGAGCCACAGCCAGATCGTCGGCGAGGCGCTGTTGCAGCGCAGCATCGACCTGGCCATCAGCGCCGGCGGGTTCGCTGAGCGCCTGCTCAGCCGCCAGGTGTTGGGGGAAGGCAGCTACCTGTGCCTGGCGGACCCGGCAAGCCTGAAGCCCGGGCAACAGGCCATCGGCCTCGACGAGTTCGTCGCCCGCGAGCATGTGCTGGTGTCGTCGCAAGGGTTTATCGGGATTACCGACGAGGCTCTGGCAGCGCTGGGTCTGAGCCGCCAGGTCTGCGCCTCGACCACGCATTTTGCCGCGTTGCCCCATCTGCTCAAGGGCAGCGAGGCGGTGGCGACCATTCCGGCGCATGCCGCGCGCAGCATTGCCGCGTTGAGCGGGCTGGCGTTGCTGCCCTGCCCGCTGGACCTGCCGCGCTACCCGATCGAGCTGGGCTGGCGCACCAGCGCGCAGATCGATCCGGTGGTGCTGAAAGTACGCGAGGCGATTGTCGAGAGTTTCGCGGTTACTTGTTCGCCGCCATCAGGCGATTGACTTCGCTGCGCACCATGTTGGCGTATTCCGGCGGCGACATGCCGTCCAGCTCCGAGCGCACCCATTCGGCCCATCGGCCCTTGCGCTTGGCGCGCTCGCCGAACAACCGCGCGGCTTCGCCCTTGGCCTTGCCCAGGTTGCTCTGCCACAGATCGAACAGGCGGGACTTTTCATCTTCGATCTCCGCGCGTTCGGCGAGGGTCTTGTTGGCCAGATTGAAGCTCATGGGAATTTCCTGCTGCGTAAAATAGCCGACATCTTACACTGTGACGGTTGGGGTTTTGCGTCCGGCATCAGGCTCGGGCGGAAAAATAGCTGCAACTTTTCGCCGCCCCCGCGACTCCATTGTTCATCGCATCACTGACCCGCAAGGAGTAACTCAATGGCTCGTAAAACTGCCGCGCAAGCGGTTGACGAACAAATCAAGGACCAGGCATTCAGCGACCTGCAGGCGCTGATCGAAGAATCGGAAAAACTGCTGAAAAACAGCGCGTCGCTGGTCGGCGAGGAAGGCGAGACGCTGCGCCAGCAGGTCGGATTGAAACTCAAGCAGGCACTGGATTCGGTGTCCAGCGTGCGCGAACGCAGCAAGCCGGTGGTGGACGCCACCGAGCAATACATCGGCGGCCATCCGTGGCAGACCGTGGCGATTTCCGCCGGCTTCGGCCTGGTGGTCGGCCTGTTGCTGGGCCGTCGCTCGTAAGCGTCGCCCGCGCCCGCCCCTGAACGAACCACCGGACCAGGCCAGCGCCCCGCTCGCCTGGTCCGTGCATTCAGGGCCCGGGGCTCCTACAACCCCGCCAGTTCCCGCAACTGCTGCAGCTCGGCCGCCGGCAAGGCGATTCCCTCGCGCAACGATTTCTCCCGCTGGAGATGGCGCCGGTCCCCCGGCAAACGCTTGAGCCCCACCCCGTGCATCTGCCGGATCAGCTCCTGGCTGCGCTCGGCGAAACTCTGCCCGGCGCCCTTGCTCGGATCGATGACGATCAGCAACTGGCCGGTCCACGGAGTCTTGGCCCCCGGGTGGTTGGACCAGTCGAACTCGAACGAGAAGTTGCCCCCGGTCAGCGCCGCCGCCAGCAGCTCGACCATCATCGACAGCGCCGAGCCCTTGTGCCCGCCAAACGGCAACAGCGCGCCGCCTTCGAGGATGGCTTTCGGGTCGTCGGTGGGCTGGCCGAGGCCGTCCACGCCCATGCCCGGCGGCAGGCGCTCGCCCTTGCGCGCGGCGATCTGTACGTCGCCGTGGGCGATGGCGCTGGTGGCCAGGTCGAAGACAATCGGGTTGCCGCCGGCCTGGGGCGCGGCGAAGGCGATCGGGTTGGTGCCGAACAGCGGACGGTCGGCGCCGTGGGGCACCACGCAGGTCATGCTGTTGACCACGCTCAAGGCCACCAGCCCCTCCTCGGCGAACGGCTCGACGTCCGGCCACAGCGCAGCGAAGTGATGGGAATTGCGGATGGCCAGGATGGCGATCCCGGCGTGGCGGGCTTTTTCCACCAGCAACCCACGCGCCGCCGCCAGTGCCGGCTGGGCGAAACCGTTGCCGGCATCGACCCGGACAAAGGCCGGGGCCACATCCTCGATCAGCGGCACGGCCTGGCCGTCGACCCAACCGCTCTTGAGGGTCGAGACGTATCCGGGAATGCGGAATACACCATGGCTGTGGGCGCCGTCGCGTTCGGCGCTGGCACAGTTGCGCGCCAGGCAGTGCGCGACGTCGGCGCTGGTGCCATGGCGCAGGAAAATCGTTTCCAACAGCCTCACCAGCGCCTCGAGCGACAGGTGTTCGGCGGGCGTTGCAACAGCCAGGGGCGATACAGACATCTGAAGCTCCGGATTAATTATTGGAGTGGGCTACAGCGTATGAGGGGCACGTCGGTGAGTGCGCCCGACGATTAAACAACGCTTTGCGCGCGCCCTGTCAACCTCGACCGGAGCCGGGCCCGGACGATGCCGGGAAACGCTCGCGAAGAATGCCTGGAGAAAAATGCAGGACGTAACGGCAACGCGGCGAGATGGACGCCGGCAAGGAACCGGCGTCCGGAGGACAATCAGTCTTTCTGGTCGCGTATGACGTTGCCCGAGGCGCCGTCGATGCGGAACTCGTAGACCACGCCGTCGGACTTGCGGCCTTCGCCTTCCCAATAGCCGTCGTTGTCGGCTTCGATCTTGTAGACCTCGATGTAGCCGGCCTTGGTCTTGGCGGTCTCGATGGCTTTCTCGATAGTCACCCAGCCCGCTCCCGGGCGATCAGCCAGCGCCGCGCCGGCGCTGAGCAAGGTGGCGGTGGCAATGACTGCGGCCAGTGTGTTTTTGATCATTTTTTCACTCCATGTATGGATACTGATTGGGCAAAGTCCTGTTTTTAGGGCCGGCGCGGAAAAATAAGTTCCACTTTGATATGCATTAGCCATGACGGTTGTTCTACAAGCCCGGTTGCGAAGGGTAGAATGCGCGAAACCAGGAAGAGTCAATGAGCGAACAGCACCTCACGGAAACCGAATACGACGCTATCACCGATGCCGCCGCGCAATGGTGCATGCGCTTGCATGCCGCGGACTGTACGCCCGCCGAGCGCGAGGCCTTCGAGCAATGGCGCGATGCCCACCCGCTGCACGCCTTCGAATACGAAGCGATGCAGGAAATCTGGGACGTCGCCGATCACCTGCCACGTCCGCAGGCCGCTACTGTCCTGCCCCTACCAGCGCCACGCAGCGCCTGGCGCACCTATGGCATGGCCGCGGCGATCAGCGTCCTGGCCCTGCCGCTGGCCGCCTACAGCGGCTGGAGCCTGGGCTGGCTGCCCTCCTCCTATGAACGCTTCCAGGCCGAGGGCAGCGTGCGCCAAGTGACCCTGGCCGACGGCAGCCAGGTCGAGCTCAACCTGGGCAGCGAGCTGACCTACAGCAACTACAAGGACCAGCGCCGGGCCACCCTGAAAAAAGGCGAAGCCTTCTTCAAGGTCAGCCACGACAGCGCCCACCCCTTCGTGGTCAAGGCCGGCAGCGGCCAGGTCCGCGTTACCGGGACCCAGTTCAACGTCTGGATGTACGAGGACCAGGTACGGGTCACCCTGCTCGAAGGCTCGGTACTGGTGAACAGCGACAGCAGCCGCCCCGACGGCGGTTTCCGTCTCGATCCGGGCATGCAGGCGCGTTACCGCCGCGGCGACTATCAGCCGCAGATCAGCCAGACCTACCCCGGCGATAGCTCGCTGGCCTGGCGCCAGGGCAAGCTGGTGCTGGACAACCTGGCGCTCGGCGAAGCCCTGCCGCTGATCAACCGCTACCTCAGCACCCCGGTGATGCTGGCCGACAGCGCCACCGGCAATATTCGGGTCGGCGGCATCTACGACATCACCGCGGTCAAGAGCCTGGTGACGTCGCTGCCGAAGGTGTTGCCGGTCTACCTGACCCGCAACCAGGACGGCAACCCGGTGATCAACTCGCTGCCGGGCAACCCGCCGAAAAGCTGAAGGCCGCTACCCTCGCGGGTGCGGCCTTCGTTTGACGCCAGGTTGAACGCGCTTACTGAGCCGCCACCTTGCTCAGCCGAACATCCCTTTCCCGAATGACCTGCAAGCGGTACTGCGGGTCCGCCTGGATCTGTTGTTCGGTGAACGGCAACGCACTCCACTGCTTCTTCGAGAACGCCTCGGTCTGGTCCCGCGAGTGCGGCGACGCCGGGTCGCTGGACAGGGAGAACGCCAGCAGGCCCTGGGCATGTGGCCCCTGGTCGTCGAAGGTGACCACTTGCAGGTAGCTGGTACCGCTGACCACCTCACGCTTGCCGTCGGCCGTCGGCACGCTCTGGATCGCGTTGTACACCCCGAGGCTGGCCGGGCCGCCGTGGATCGGCGTTTGCTGGCCGCCGCTGCTGACCACCTGGATATCGCCCCAACGGCTGTCGGCCTTCAGGCCCGACTCGGCCACCTGTTGCACCGACGCCAGCATCGCCTCGCGCAGCGCCTTGGCCACGGCCGGCCGGTCCAGCGCCAGGCCGCGCGGCGTGTGCTGCGGGTCGCGCGCGTCGAAAGGCACGCGCCAGCGATCGTCGACCGCCTCCAACTGCTCCATGACGTTCTGGAAATGCACCAGGCCCAGGCCGCTCTGCAGGTTGGCGCTGCGGTCCCAGGCCTTGAGGCTGGCACACAGCGGCCCCAGGGCCTGCGCATCGCTGCCAAGGTCGGCGGCGCAGAATTGCAACAGGTCCGGCATCACCTGCCCGGCCTGGTACACCTGATCGTCCATCACCATGTGCTTGAGGTCGGCGACACTCAGCGGCGCGCCCTGGCCGCTGCCGACCAGACGGTTCAAGGCAAACCGCGCACGCTGCCCCAGCGGCAGGTCCTGCTGGCTGATCAGCGGCGAGAACCCTTGCAGCGGCGCCGCCGGGTTGACCATCCAGGCCGAATCGTTGGAGTTCTGCACGTAGTCGCTACGCAACAGTTGCGGCAGTTGGCTGGCCGGGTAGATGCCCTTTTGCGCCGCGGCCGGGTCGATGTCCCAGGCGCAGGCACTGCGGGAGCCGTCAAGAATGATCAACTGCGTGCCGATCCGTGGGTCACTGCACAACGCGAGTTTCTGCGCGCTGACGTTGGGTACCACCGACTGGTTCATGTACAGGGCCTGCCCCTGGTCATCCACCGCCAGGGTATTGACCCAGGGAATGCCCTGCAGCTGATGCACCGAGGCTTGCAGCTCCTTGAGGTTGCGGGCCTGGTTCATCGCGTACCACTGTTGCAGGACGCGGTCGTTCTCCAGGTTGGCGTCGCGCAGGCTATAGGCGTAGCGGTTGTCCCAGTCGAGCTTGCCGGGCCATTGCACCACGGGGCCGAAGGTCGAGCTGTAGACACTGTGGCTGACCGTTGCGAGCTGGCCGTCCTCGCCCTTCACCGTCACGTTGAGCGTCTGCTTCTGCAGCGGTAGGGATTGGCCGTCGAGCAGGTAACGGGTGGCGTCCTTCGGGTCCAGTTGCAGGCGATACAGGGTGAAGTGCTTGGAGGTGTCGACCGTGTGGGTCCAGGCCAGGTGCTGGCTGAAGCCGATGTTGATCATCGGCAGGCCGGGCAACGCAGCGCCCATGACATCCAGCTTGCCGGGAATGGTCAGGTGCATCTGGTAGAAGCGCATGCCGCCCACCCAGGGGAAATGCGGGTTGGCCAGCAACATGCCGCGGCCGTTGGAGGAGCGTTCGCGGCCCACGGCCACGGCGTTGCTGCCGCGGTCCAGGGCAAAGCGCTGGCCGCGGGCGTCCGCCCGGGCGAAGGCCTGCGCCGAGGGCTCGATACGCGCCGTGGCCGCCGGAGGCGTGGCGGCCGCCAGGGCTTCGGCGAATTGGCCGACGCCGCCTTCGACCAGCAGCCGACGCGTCAACTTGACCAGGTCCAGGGCCGTCAACGGCCGTACCCAATCGCCCTGGCACTGCTCGGGCAGACCCTGGGCCTGGCGCTCGCCCAGCGCGCGGTTGTAGCCGGCGACATAACCTTCGATCAGTTGCCGCACCTGCGGCGTCTGCGCCTGCCAGAAACCGAACACCGCCTGGGGCGTGTTCAGCCAGGTGAAGAACAGGTCGCTGGCCAGGTTGTCCCGTTGTTCGAGGGTCTGTTGCTGCGGGCCGAAATACTTCGAGCGCTCGCCATTGACCGTCAGCACTTCGTTGGCCAGCAGGCACAGGTTGTCCTGGGCGTAGGCATAGCCGATGCCATACCCCAACCCGCGCTCATCGGCGGCACGGATATGCGGCACGCCAAAGCCGGTGCGGCGAATATCGGCGCTCGCCTCGCCGGCCTGCGCCTCGCGCGCCTGGGCCGCCAGGCTCCAACCCATAACGAGCCCCGCAAGGCTCAGCCCCAGAAACGAACCCGCAAGGGAAAACCTGGGTAACTGCCTGGAAATAATCACGCCGACTCCTGATCGAAAAAACGCAGAGCCCGGGCTGGCGCGGCATGCGACACAGGACACGGGCTCCAGCCTGGAAAGGACGGCGCGGCCCGACATCGGCCGGAGCCCGCCTGCCCTTACAGACGAAACCACGAGAAAAAATTTAACGCCGCCGGCGCCCGAATCGGCCGTCAACCTGGCAATCACAGGCTGCTCACAAATTTTCTACATTCAATTGCTCATGATTTATGCCGCTCGTTCGTCTAGTTACTAGAGAGCACCCGTCACTTTCCTGATCAGGCTCTGAAAAGGAGTTTTTGCATGTACGACCCGCAACTGCCAACGGATGGCCACACCACGCAACCTGCGTCTTCCCTGAACGCCGGCGCCGGTGTCTTCGGCAAGCACGCCGAACGCAACCGCAACGACCGCATCAGGCACCTGCTCAAGAGCTTCGGCCTGCGCACCAGCCTGATTCGCCTGAAAGTCATCGATGCCTTGCTACAGGCAGCCGAAAGCCAGCGCGCCCTGGGGGTTCGCGGGATTCACAGCCATCTGCTGGAGCTGGATATTCCGCTGTCGTTCCTCAGCGTGCGCGAGGTGTTGAAGCGGCTGTGCAGCGAAGGTGTGATCACCCTCAATGCGGACAAGAGCTTCAGCCTGCATCAGCAGGCCGAAGCCATACTCGACGGCCGCGGCTGAGGCCATCGACGGGTGTCTCTCAGGGCTTGACCTTGCGCCGCATCACGCCGTTGATCACGACCACGGTCACCGCCACGCCGATAGCGATGTACTGGAACATTTTCTCGCTAATCATCCCGGCGTTCTGCAGGTAAGAAAGGCCAAGCATGATTCCCAGTACCACCAGGGAAATCACAATCGAATAGATCAAGCGTTGCTTCTGAGTCATTAGCGGTTCCTGAACCTGAAATGTATCCGGTTTGTATCGAGGCAGATGCCAAGCGCCTACCGAGATTCGGGGATAGGCGCAGGCGAACGGGGTCTCATGTTACAGCCGTCGCACAGTTTTCGCTGCATGGCGACGGTTTCAACCCCGAAAGCCTTTGAGGACTGTGCAATGTTCCGTCGAATCACGCTGCTGATTCCACTGCTGGCCATGCTGACCCTGTCCGGTTGCATCATTTTCCCTCACGACGGCTGGCATCACCGCCATTACGACGGCGGCCCCGGCTACTACCATCGTTGACTACCTCCTCTGCAGCCCCGGTATCCCCGACGCCCGCTCGCTAGCGGGCGTTTTGTTGTGCGCGTACCTGAAACACCGCGAGCCCAGGCTTGGCGGCCACTGCGTTGCCGTACGCAGCCTCGCGGGCTCGGCAGCGGCTACGCCAGCAGCGCGGTCCCTGTAGCCGCTGCCGCAGGCTGCGCACGACCGCGTAGCGGGCGCATTTCTATCAGGCGAATCGCGGGCTCTGGTTTGGCGGCAACTGCGTTGCCGTACGCAGCCTCGCGGGCTCGGCAGCGGCTACGCCAGCGGCGCGGTTCCTGTAGCCGCTGCCGCAGGCTGCGCACGACCGCGTAGCGGGCGCATTTCGCCAGGCACGGCGCGCTCAATCGAGCCGGGTGTTGTGAATTCCCGGCTGGGCAAACAGTTCCACCAACCAGTCGACGAACACCCGCAATCGTGTCGACAGGTGCCGGTGCGGCGGGTACAGCGCCGTCAGCGGCAACCTGGGCGCCGGCATGTGCCTGAGCACCTCGCTCAAGCGACCCTCGGCCAACTGCCGGGCGACGTGGTAGTAAGGCGTCTGCACCAGCCCGTAGCCCGCCTCGCAGGCGGCCAGGTAGCCGTCGGCGCTGTTGACTGATACCTGCTTGGGCAACGACGGCATCAACACCTGGCCCTCTACCTCGAACTCCAGGCCATAACGCTTGCCGCTGACGCTGGAGAAATACTCGATCACCTGATGCCCGGCCAGATCCTCGAGGTTCTGCGGCACGCCGCGCTCGCGCAGATACCCCGGGCTGGCACAGGTCACCTGCTCCATCAGCAGCAACGGCCGGGCCACCAGCGTGTCGTCGAGGGCCAGGCCGCCGCGCAACACGCAATCCACCCCTTCGCGGATCAGATCCACCGGCCGGTCGTTGAGGCCGATTTCCAGCTCGATCAAGGGATAGCGCGCGGAGAACGTCGGCAACGCCGGGATCACCACCAGGCGCCCGATGCCCGCCGGCATGTCGATGCGCAAGGTGCCGCGGGGGTTATGGCGGGTGGCGGAAAACACCGCTTCGGTTTCCTCGAGGTCCGCCAGCAGGCGCACGCAACGCTGGTAATAGGCGGCGCCGTCGAGGGTCGGCGTGACCTGGCGAGTGGTGCGCAACAGCAGTTGCACGCCCAAGTGCGCCTCCAACTGCTTGACCAGCACCGTCACCGAGGCCCGGGGCATCTGCAGGCTGTCGGCGGCCTTGGCGAAACCGCCCAGATCGACGATCCGGGTGAACACACGCATGGCGTTGAAACGGTCCATTGACTTGGCCTGTCGCGGATTATTTGGAAAATACGAATAGTGATAGCGCTTTTAGCCGGTTTATCTTGTTTTTGTCGAGGAGAACAATGGCCGCCACTTCCCCCACCGGAGCCTCTCCTATGCATACCCGTCAACTGGGCAAGAACGGCCCACAGGTTTCCGCCATCGGCCTCGGCTGCATGGGCATGACCGACTTCTACACCACCGGCAGCGATACCCGCGAAGCCACCGCGACCCTGCATCGCGCCCTGGAACTGGGGATCAACCTACTGGACACTGCCGACATGTATGGGCCGCACAGCAACGAAACGCTGATCGGCCAGGCGATACGCGGCAAGCGCGAACAGGTGTTCCTGGCCAGCAAGTTCGGCATCGTCCGCGACCCGGCCAACCCGGCGGCGCGCGGGGTCAACGGCCGGCCCGAGTACATTCGCCAGGCCATCGACGGCAGCCTGCAACGCCTGGGCGTCGAGACCCTGGACCTGTATTACCAACACCGTATCGACCCGGACGTGGCCATCGAGGAAACCATCGGCGCCATGGCCGAGCTGGTGCGGGCCGGCAAGGTGCGCTACCTGGGGCTCAGCGAAGCCTCGGCGGCGACCCTGGAGCGCGCCCACAAGGTGCATCCGATCAGCGCCCTGCAAAGCGAGTATTCGCTGTGGAGCCGCGACCAGGAGGACAACGGCTGCCTGGCGGCCTGCAAACGCCTGGGCATCGCCTTCGTGCCCTACAGCCCGCTCGGGCGCGGCTTTCTCACCGGCGCGCTGAAAAGCCCGGACGATTTCGCCGCCGACGACTATCGGCGTTTCAGCCCGCGCTTCCAGGGCGAGAACTTCACGAAGAACCTGCTGCTGGTGGAACAGGTCAAGCAACTGGCCGCCACCAAGGGCATCACCGCCGGGCAACTGGCCCTGGCCTGGGTGCTGGCGCAGGGCGACTACCTGATCCCGATCCCGGGCACCAAGCAGCGCAAATACCTGGAAGAAAACGTCGCCGCGCTGCACGTGCGCCTGGATGCCGGCGAATTGCAGGCGCTGGACGGCATCTTCAGCCCCGACGCCACGGCCGGCGAGCGTTACCCGCAAGCGGTAATGGCCCTGCTCGACCGCTAAAAGCCAGGCACAAAAAAGGCCCTCGACCGGCTGTTCGGTCGAGGGCCTTTTTGTTTGTCTCACGCCTTGGCGGAGCGATTCTTGTCGGTCACCGTGGTGCCGTTGCCCTTGCCATAGTTTTGCAGGTTCTGCAGCACGTAGATGGCTTTCTTGTACTCGGGGATCAAGTAGTTGGCGTACTTGTTGCCCTTGAGGTTGTTGTTCTGGATGGTGTCCAGCTGGATCGCGAAGTACTCCAGGGCATTGAACGGGGCCTCGGGGTCCTTCTGCACGCCGAAGCGGTCGAACTTGTCGCCGGCGTTGAGCAGGGTCATAGCCGTCACGTCGGTGATCAGGCCGCGGTCCTTGAGGAAGGTGCTCATGTTGCCCAATTGCTTGGCGGTGACGTTCTCCGGATCGAAACCCTTGATCTGCTTGTGCAGCTTCATTTCGTCCATCTTGATCACGTTCAGCGCCAGTGGGTTCTGGCCGACCAGGGCCAGCATCTGCTTGACCTTGGTGCTCTGGCTGACTGGCTTGCCCCGGGCGCCGGTGTCTTGCACCAGCAGACCGGCCTTGCTGGTCCAGCCGCCGACATATCCGATTGCCATATAAAGACTCCTATGAACGAACTTTCCAGCGCCTTGTTTCCGAACTTGCGCCCCGTAAGCGGCTGGCGTTAGTTCAGGCAAAAGGCATTAGGAAAGCCTGATTAACGGAAAACGATGGTCGGGAGTATCGATGCACCAGAGCTGTGCACCAACAAATATTTCTTATTTTTACAATTTTTGTACATTTCAGACACATACACCTGGAGCCCGCGATTCTTCTGACTCAAACCATTATTTGACTCTTCATTGAGCGGTAACTAAACGGCAACTAATGATCGCGCGCACCCCCCAAACAGCTAGTTGAATTTGCAGTTACCACCCATGGCGGGCGGATCTTGCGCAGCCGACAATCGACAAAACGCCCCGTCTGAAAAACCGACCCTGCCCTCTCGCCTCACGCAGAGGCGTCGGCCCAAGTCGCCTCGATGTCCGCCGGACGGTCATGCGCAGCCCCCATGGTCGGCGCGCGGGCAACTATATTGGTGATTCCGACCACAAGGAGGTGCCTCATGGGACAACGTCAGCAGCCCCTGATGGACGAGCTCATCAGCCACGAGCTCTACATCGACGCGCCGATCGACACGGTCTACTACTACGTGACGCAACCCGACCGCTGGCGCGAATGGCACCCCTCTTCCCTGCACGCCGACACCGGCCTGGCAGGCTCGTTGCCCGCGGGGCATCGTTTCAGTGAAACCATCGACCTGCTCGGCCTGCAGATCCAGATGAGCTACCGGGTGCTGGTGGCGGTGTTTCCCAAGGAGTTCAAGACCGTGTTCAGCTCCGCGCCGGTGGACGGCTCGATCCACTATCAGCTGAGCAAAAACGGCGAAGGCACCCTGTTCAAGCGCACCCTGTATTACTCCACCGATCTCAACCTGAGTGGCCTGCGCTCGCGCATGGAGCAATCTTCCGCGCAGGCCCTGGCCAACCTCAAGCGCATCCTGGAAGACGGCGCCCACTGAGACGCTACCGGCTCCTGCGCCTGGCGCGGCCGGTGGCTGACAAATCTGTAATGTCGGCCTCAGTTTTCTGACAGGCCGCGCCCCTTAAGGTCGCCTCCTACCTGACCTACCAGGATCGAGGGAGCCTTGGGGCATGCACGTAAAACCCACACGACGCAGTTTTATCAAGGGCCTGGCCGCCGGTGGCGTACTGGCCGGCACCGGGCTGTGGCAACAGCCGCTCTGGGCGCGGAGCAATGACGGCCAACTGCCGGCCCTCAGCGGCCAGCAGTTCGACCTGTTCATCGGCGAATCCCAGGTCAATTACAGCGGCGCGCCACGCACCGCGATGACCATCAACGGCGGCCTGCCCGGCCCGTTGCTGCGCTGGCGCGAAGGCGACACCGTGACCCTGCGGGTGCGCAACCGCCTGACGCAGGACACCTCGATCCACTGGCACGGCCTGATCCTGCCGGCCAACATGGACGGCGTACCGGGCCTGAGTTTCCACGGCATCGCCCCCGGCGGCCTGTACGAATACCGCTTCAAGGTCCAGCAGAACGGCACCTACTGGTACCACAGCCACTCGGGGTTGCAGGAACAGGCCGGGGTCTACGGCCCACTGGTGATCGACGCCCGCGAGCCGGAGCCCTTCCAGTACGACCGCGACTACGTGGTGATGCTCAGCGACTGGAGCGACGAGGCCCCGGAACGCCTGATGCACATCCTGAAAAAACAGTCCGGCTACTACAACTTCCACAAACGCACCGTGGGCGACTTTATCGAGGACGTCAGTCGCGACGGCTGGGCCGCCACGCTCGCCGACCGCAAGATGTGGGCGCAGATGAACATGAGCCCCACGGACCTGGCGGACGTCAGCGGCCATACCTACACCTACCTGATCAACGGCCAGAGCCCGGGCGGCAACTGGACCGGGCTGTTCAAGCCCGGCGAGACGCTGCGCCTGCGCCTGATCAACGGCTCGGCCATGAGCTACTTCGACCTGCGCATCCCCGGCCTGAAAATGACCGTGGTCGCCGCCGACGGCCAATACGTGCAACCGGTCAGCGTCGACGAATTGCGCATCGCCGTGGCGGAAACCTACGACGTGCTGGTCGAGCCCGGCACGCAGGAGGCCTACACCCTGTTCGCCCAGGCCATGGACCGCAGCGGCTATGCCCGCGGCACCCTGAGCCAGCGCCCGGGACTGAGCGCAGAGGTCCCGCCGCTGGACCCGCGGCCGCTGATCAGCATGGCCGACATGGGCATGGATCACGGCAGCATGGGCGCCATGCCCGGCATGGATCACGGCACCATGGCCGGCATGGATCATAGCCAGATGCAGGGCATGGACCACGGCGACATGACCGGCATGACAGGCATGGACCACAGCACCATGGCCGGTATGGCGGGCATGGATTCTGGCGGCATGTCCGGCGCCATGCAGAGCCACCCGGCCTCGGAAGACGGCAACCCGCTGGTGGACATGCAGACCATGAGCCCGACGCCGAAACTCGCCGACCCGGGCATCGGCCTGCGCAACAACGGGCGCCGGGTGCTGACCTACGCCGACCTGCGCAGCACCTTCGACGACCCCGACGGCCGCGAACCGAGCCGCACCATCGAGCTGCACCTGACCGGGCACATGGAGAAATTCGCCTGGTCGTTCGACGGCATCAAGTTCAGTGACGCCGCGCCCCTGCGCCTGACCTACGGCGAGCGGGTGCGCATCACCCTGGTCAACGACACCATGATGACCCACCCCATCCACCTGCACGGCATGTGGAGCGACCTGGAAGACGAACAGGGACGCTTCCTGGTGCGCAAGCACACCATCGACATGCCGCCGGGCAGCAAGCGCAGCTACCGGGTCACCGCCGACGCCCTCGGGCGCTGGGCCTACCACTGCCACCTGCTGTTCCACATGGAGATGGGCATGTTTCGCGAAGTACGAGTGGACGAAGCCGGGAGCGCCGCATGATGCCCAAGACCCCCTTGACCCTGTTCGCCGCCCTGCTCGGCCTGGGCGCCGGCACAGTGCAGGCCGCCGAAGCCATGGACCATTCGCAGATGGGGCATTCGGCGATGCCCGCGATGCAAGGCCAGGCCATGCCCGGCATGGAACCCGGCCCGATGACCGGCATGGACGGCGCACCGCTGCAAACCATGCAATCCGCCGCGCCGACCCGCAGCCGCACACCGATCCCGGTGCTCACCGACGCCGACCGCCGGGCGGCCTTCCCGCCCGTGGCCGGCCATGGCGTGCACGACAAGGCCATCAACGGTTTCTGGCTGGTCGATCGCCTGGAATACCAGGACGCCGACGACGGCAGCGCCCTGGCCTGGGACATGAACGGCTGGATCGGCGGCGACATTGACCGGCTGTGGCTACGCACCGAAGGCGAACGTACCAACGGCCGTACCGAAAGCGCCGAAGTCGAAGCGCTCTGGGGGCATGCCATCGGCCCCTGGTGGGACGTGGTCAGCGGCGTGCGCCAGGACTTCAAGCCCGGCGCGCCGCAGACCTGGGCCGCCCTCGGGCTGCAAGGCATGGCCCTGTACAACTTTGAAAGCCAGGTCACCGCCTACCTCGGCGAAGGCGGCCAGAGCGCCCTGCGGCTCAAGGCCGACTACGACATCCTGCTGACCAACCGCCTCATCCTGCAGCCCACCGCGGAGGTCAACCTGTACGGCAGGAACGACCCGCAGCGGGCAACCGGCGCCGGGCTCTCGGAGTCGGAAGTCGGCCTGCGCCTGCGTTACGAATTGCACCGCCAGTTCGCGCCCTACCTGGGCGTGACCTGGAACCGCAGCTACGGCAAGACCGCGGATTACGCCCGGGAAGAAGGCGAAGACCGCAGCGAAGCCCGGCTGGTGCTCGGCGTACGCATGTGGTTTTGAACCCCCATCACCTCACGACTAGAAAACAACGCGGCCGATGCCGCCTGGAGCCTTGCATGTCCTACCTCAAGCACCTCGCCCTGGCCGTTACGTTCGGCGCCGGGCTGTCCCTCGCCGGCCTCGCCCAGGCGCACCCGAAACTGCTCGCCTCGACCCCGGCCGAAGGCGCCAGGGGCGCGGCCCCGGCGAAGATCGAACTGCACTTCTCGGAAAGCCTCACCACGCAGTTTTCCGGGGCCCGGCTGCTGATGACCGGCATGCCCGGGATGCAACACGCGCCGATGCCGGTCAAGGCCAGTGTGGCCGGCGGCGCCGACCCGAAAAGCATGGTCGTCACCCCCGCCGCCCCGCTCTCCGCCGGCAGCTACAAGGTCGAATGGCGCGCGGTGTCCGCCGACACCCATCCAATCACCGGCAGCCTGACCTTCGACGTCAACTGAACCATGGGCGAACTCCTCACTGTCGCCCTGCGTTTTGCCCTGTACCTGGACCTGATGCTGCTGTTCGGCCTGGCGCTGTTCGGCCTGTACGGGCTGCGCGGCGAACCGCCGCACGGGCATTTTCGCCGGCCCTTGGCGCTGGGCCTGACGCTCGGCGTGCTGCTGTCGGGCGCCGCGCTGCTGCAACTGGCGCTGTCGATGAGCGGCGCGGCGAGCCTGGCCGAGCTGGACCCGGCCTTGCTGCCGGTGCTGCTGCAAGAAACGGCTGTCGGCCAGAGCTGGCTGCTGCGCCTGGGGGCCTTGCTGCTCGCCGGCCTGTTGCTGGCCGCCACCGGCGGCGGGCGGCGATTGGCCCGCTACGGCGTGACCCTGTGCACGGCAACGGCCCTCGCGACCCTCGCCTGGACCGGGCACGGGGCGATGGACGAAGGCGGCCGGCGCTATCTGCACCTGGGCAGCGACATCCTGCACCTCTGGGCCGCCGGCGCCTGGGTCGGGGCCCTGGCCGGTTTTGCCCTGCTGCTGCGCCGCAACGCGGTGGCCAGCCAGCAGCGGGTACGCGGCCTGCTCGCCGCGCTGCAAGGGTTTGCCAACCAGGGGACGCTGATCGTGATCGTCTTGAGCGTCAGCGGGGTGCTCAACTACCTGCTGATCATCGGCCCGGACCTCGCGCCCTTGAGCGCCAGCGCCTACGGCCTGCTGCTGGGCCTGAAGGTCGCGGTGTTCGCCCTGATGCTGGTGTTCGCCGCGCTCAATCGCTTCCACCTGGTGCCGCAACTGGAACAGGGCCTGCGCGACAACTCGCCCGGGGCGGCCCTGGCGGCCCTGCGCCGCAGCATGGTCCTGGAACTGGCGACGGCCCTGCTGATCCTGGCGCTGGTGGCGGCGCTCGGGATCCTCAGCCCGTTTACGCAGTGAACCGCGGCGCCTGGATCGCGAGCAAGCTCGCTCCTGCAAGGACACGCATTCCTCTGTAGGAGCGAGCTTGCTCGTGATAAACGATGACGCGGTACAAGGCCAACCCAAGCCCTTGGTATAACGCTGAAACACAAGCACCGCGCCGCGCTCGAAAAAAGCCGCAAAATACCCCACCCTTTCTACCTCGACCCGCGCCCACGTGGCGCCCCTGAAAACCAAGAGACTCAGCATGCACAACTTTCTGCGCCTGGCAGCCCTGTCTACCCTGCTCGTCGGCTCCTTGGCCCAGGCCGCCGACCTGATCCCCATCGACGTGCACCGCGACGCCAGCTGCGGTTGCTGCAAGAAATGGATCGAGCACCTGCAAGCCAACGGCTTCAAGGTCAACGACCACGTTGAAAGCAACATGAGCGAGGTCAAGCAACGCCTGGGCGTGGCACCGCGCCTGGCGTCCTGCCACACCGCGGTGATCGACGGCAAATTCGTCGAGGGCCACGTCCCGGCGGAGCAGGTGCTGGCCCTGAGCAAACGCGACGACCTGCTCGGCGTCGCCGCCCCCGGCATGCCCATGGGCTCGCCCGGCATGGAAATGGACGGCATGCCCGCCGACGCCTACCAGGTCATCGGCCTGACCCGGGAAGGCAAGGACGTGGTGGTCGCGGACTACCCGGCCCATTGATCTTCACCGCCTGCCTCGGCCTGTTCCTGGCGGCCTTCGGCGCCGCCACCCTGCTGCCGCTGCAATCGGAAGCCGTGCTGGTGGGGTTGCTGCTCAACGGCCAGTACCCGGTTGGCTTGCTGCTGGCCGTGGCCACCCTCGGCAACGTCCTCGGCTCCCTGGTGAACTGGTGGCTGGGCCAGCGCCTGGAGCACTACAAGGACCGACGCTGGTTCCCCGTCGGCCCGCGCCACCTGGAAAAAGCCCGCGCCCATTACCAACGCTACGGCCACTGGTCGCTGCTGTTCAGCTGGCTGCCGATCGTCGGCGACCCGCTGACCCTGGTGGCCGGGGTCATGGGCGAACCGCTGAAACGCTTCCTGCTGATCGTCACCCTGGCCAAGGGCGCACGCTACGCCGTGCTGGCCTGGGTGACGCTCGGCTGGGCCGTCTAACCGAAGGCCTCTTTGACCAGGCTATCGAACATGCTGTAGGCCGATAGCGCTTCACGACGGTGATCCTCGTCGCTGGCATCAAGCGGCGTAACCCGCAGGGTCTGGATCTCGATGACATTGCTGGCCGCCTCATGCTGGTAGTGCAGCAGTACCGAAATGCCGTAGTCGTCGCCGCACAGGCTGTAGCAGACATTCATGTATTGCGGCTTGAGCAGCGCCAGGCCGTGCATCTGGCTATGGATGGCCAAGGCACAGACCCTGGCCTGGCAGGTCGCGGCAAAGGCCGACTTCGGCAGTTTCTCGGCATAGGCCGCGTCGCCGATCACATGCACGTCCGGCACCTGCAGGGACTCCAGGGTCTGGGTGTTGACCGGGCACCAGCCGTGTTCGGCGGCCAGACCGTTGCGCCGGGAAAAGTCGTCGGCCTGCTGGGGTGCGATGATATTGATCACCTGGCCGCTGACCGGACCGCCCTCGGTCAGCAACTGCCCCCGGGCTTCGTCGAAACCGTGCACGGTGCCGCCCTGCAAGGCGCCGATCCACTGAATCGTGGCCCGCTCAGTGCCATACCCGTAGAAACGCTTCCAGGCCTGCTCGAACTGCGCCTGCTTGGCGAAACGCGGCTTGGCGTCGAGGACGATCACCCGCGAATCAGGCTTGTGGGTCTGAAGATAATCGGCAATCAGGCTGGCCCGCTCGTAAGGCCCGGGCGGACAGCGGTAATCGTCCACCGGGACCGAGATCAGCACATTGCCGCCATTGGGCATGGCCTCCAACTGCTGCCGGAGCAGACGCAACTGCTCGCCGCCGCCCCAGGCATGGGGGACGCGACCGGCCACCGCTTCGCTGTAACCGGCGATGCTGTCGTACTTGTAGCCGATGCCCGTGGCCACCACGCAGCGGTCGTAACCGAGCGCGGTGCCGTCGGCGAGCCTGACCTGCTTGCGCTTGGCATCGATCGACTGCGCCCGCTGATACACCACGTCGATGCCTTCGGCACGCAACTGTTCATAGCCGAAGACCAGGGTCTTTTCGTCACGTTTGCCCACCAGGTATTCGACCCCCAGCGGACAGCAGTGATACTGCCGGTTGGGCTCGACCAGGGTGATGCCGACGTTGGCATCCAGGCGCCTGAGGGTACGGGCGAAGGTCGCCCCGGCGAAACCGCCGCCGATCACCACCACGCGATAGGAACGGGCCTTCACCGGCCCCGCCGGCCTGGCCAGAGCCTGGATCGAGGACGCGCCGATGCCGGTGGCCAGCCACTTGAGCAGGCGCCGGCGTTGAAGGTTCATTGGCATGCCGCCTCCTGCGCGCAACCCTGCAGGTAGGCCAGCAGATGCTGCAAGTCCTCGCCCTTCAGCGCAGACATCGCGCTGGCCATGTCCTGCGGCATCGCTCGTTGGCCCGTGGCCATATCTGTCAGTACTCCCTGCATATACCCTGCGTTCTGTCCTTTGATATACGGCGTATCCGCCTGCTGTTCGTGACAGCTGGAGCAGTGCTGCGCGTACAGTCGCTCACCCTGCTTGTGCGCCCGGGACGAGCCAGGCTCCAGCGCGCCTTTGGGCAGGCGACTGTAATACGCGGCGAACTGCTTCAGCGTCTGGTCGTCGTAGCCCTCCATCGCCCGGTTCATGATGGTGCCCTTGAGCGTGCCGTCGCGATAGGCCAGCAGCGTCTTGTACAAGTAGGCCTGCGACTGTCCGGACAGCGAAGGAATCGCCCCCGGCGTGCGCTGCCCCTCGAAACCGTGGCAATTGATGCAACCGTTACTCAACATGAAAGGCTCGCCTAGACTGCCGGCTTGCAGACTGGGAACCGCAAAAAATAGGCCGATCAACAACGGCCCGATAACCACGCGCATAGCCTGGACTCTCTCTGTACCTTGTATCGGCCGCCCCGCATGCGGCGGCCGGTTCATCCATCGATTACTCGGAGAGTACGTTGCTCATGTACACCTTGGTGTGGCGCAGGTACTCCTTGGGAATGTGATAGCCGCCATAGGCTTTCACATGACCGTCGATGTAGCCGCTCATGGCCTCGCGCGAGGCGAATATCTGCTTGGCCCGCTCGAAGGCCGCCGGATCGCGATAGATCATCAGGTGGATCAGCGGCTCGCCAAGTTCGGTAGGAATCAGGTTGATCACCTTGACCCCTTCCTTCGATTTGCCGGCATACGCCTGCATATAGGCGGCCTGGGAGGTGACGAAGGTCTTCAGGAATGCCTCTTCCTCGCCCTTGGGCGGCTCGAAGATGATGGTCATGGCCTTGCTGTCGGTGCTCTCGGCCGCGGTTGCCGGAGCCTGGGCCCATGCCTGGTTGCCGGAAAACCACAGGAGGCCGACCAGGCCCAGACGCGCTGTCAGGTTGTTCATCGCTATCACCGTTATGTTGCTGATGGATTATTTTTTTAGTTGACGCTTTTCTTATTTGTGCAACACGACGGAAATCATTCGTCCGTCAAGATCCGCCGTCGGGTCGGCGGTGTCCCGTGGGGCCACCGGCACCGAGCTGATTTCCACCCGGCGATAGTGTTCGAACATCACGCGCTGGTACTCCAGCGGCAGCAACGGACGGATGCAGAACAGCGCCAGGCGCCCGCCCTCGACAAGCAACGACTGCGCGGCGAACTTCAGGAACTCGAGGTTCTCGTCGTCGACCGCCGCCATGTCGTCGGCGAACGGATCGAAGAAGATCGCCGAATAACGCGCGTCGCCAGTCAGCTGCTGCCAGTAGCCGGGGTGCAGTTGAATGTTCGCCCGCGCCCCTTTCCAGCGCTCGGCCTGGGCAAGCACCTGCGGGTGAGGCTCGACAATGGTGTGGGACGCAGGGCCGAACGCCTGCAGGATGCTGGCCGAGATCCCCATGCCGAAGCCGATTTCCAGCAGCTGGTCGTCGTGCGTAAGCTTGAGGTCCTCGACCATCTTGCGGATCAACGGCCGTTCCCATTCATGCATGACGTACTCGCCGCCGATGCGTAGCGATTCGTCGGTGTAAACCGCTTCTGTCGCCAGATAGTCCTTGCGTTGCGGGTCCATGAGCACTCCTTTTCTCTTCACTCAGGGTAGGTGCGGCAGTCACGCCGACAGGGTTGTGGCGTCACCTCACTAGTTTCAATCCGGGCCTGCCGACGAACGCCTGCGCCGGCGTGACATTCGACTTCAGCAGCAACGTCTGGAACCCGCCCTTGAACGGAACCCTGGCGAGGATCGCGATACTCAGTTCCTCGAGGTACAGCGAGAAACCCTGCAACGCCTGCAAGGGCAGCCCGGCGAGCACGCCATGGGCGATTTCCAGCAGTAACTGGTCGAGATAGATCAGCAGCGTCCTCTCGGGGTGACGGCTGAGAATGGCCTCCAGCTCAATGGCGAAGGCGTGGTAGAGGGTGTTGAGGCTCGGGCTGCCATCACGGGAAGCATAGGGATCGAACAGCCAGTCCATCTTGCGTGTGCCATAGACCTGCTGTGGATCGTAGAACTCCTGCTCGAGGACCAGGGCCTGGATGTCCAGGCTGGCGGCCAACGCCAAGACCGGGGCATAACAGGCGGATCGGCCGGACAGCAACAGCAAGTCGCCGTGGGCCCGTTGCAATGTCTGCAGATGGCTCTGCAACAAGCCTTCGTCGAGGTGCCGGGCACGGCGCATGAGAATCACGTTCATCGGGTCGAACTCCTGAAACCGGCCTCACAGGCCGCCAGGGCCTCGATGTGCCGTGGCTGGGTGGCGCCGACGATACAAGCGTCCACCTGGATGTGGTGGAAGGCATAGTCCAGCGCGGGCTCCAGGGGGATATCGCCACCCGCCAGGCAATGCACGGCATAAAGCCGGGAATGGGCCTGGATTCGGCGCAGGTAGTCACTGTATGTGGTGCATTGCATGTTCAGCAGGTTGACCGGCACCGCGGCGCCGCTGAACGAGCGCTCTCTGAGCAGTTGCAAGAAGCCGGCACTGAGGTGAAACCCCAGGAGAATCCGCGAGGCCGCCGGGATGGCCGCTTCCATCTGCCGCAGGATCACATCAAGCAAGGCGTATTCACGTTGCGCGAGCAGGATATCCAGCCAGTCGCCCCCCAGGGTCACCCGACCGGGCTGGCAGCAGCGGATGATCTGGATATCTTCGGCGATCTGCTGCACATCGACGGCGAAGTCATAGCCGGGGGCATCGTAGTAGAACGCCGGGTTGGCCTGGATCTGCCGGACACCGACGGCCT
Organism: Pseudomonas chlororaphis; assembly: GCF_001921865.1. Taxonomy (GTDB): domain Bacteria; phylum Pseudomonadota; class Gammaproteobacteria; order Pseudomonadales; family Pseudomonadaceae; genus Aquipseudomonas; species Aquipseudomonas chlororaphis_D. The sequence continues at coordinate 291,318 of NZ_MSCT01000010.1, read as the reverse complement.
GCCCCGTTGCCCGCTCGGTCACCCGCAGCAGAAATCGCGAATGATAGAGATGCCGTGCTCGCGGCCCATCGCCCAGGGCGCTGCTGACAGCCCTGGCCGTGGGCCAGTCGCCGCTGGCCAGGCCCAGCCCGGAGCTGGCCAGCACCCCGCGCGCGATCTCTTCGACCTGCTGCGCTGAATAGGGGCTGGCGTAACGCTTGAGAAAACCCCGGTCGCCCAGGTACAGGATCGGCTCATCCATGAGTACTTCCTTGCATCGGGCCATCAGCACGCCAGCTCGCCGAGTTCGATGTCATGCTCCAGCCGGCAACGATGATCCACCAGTACCAGGGTATTGCCCGAACGCTCGACATAGTGGTGCAACGCTTGCACCCGCTCGGCCAATTGCTCGGCGCGCAACGCGCTGAACGGCTCATCCAGCAACAGCAGATGATGGCTGTCGCCCGGTAAATCGTTCAGCCAGCGTTGCAGCCAGTCGCTGGCCTGCGGCTCGCCGGCGAGCAGCGCCAGGGTGTTGCCATCGAGGTAATAGCGAATCGGCGCCTTGGCCTGCTGCGCGCCGGTATCCTCGGTGGCCACGTCGGTGATGCCGGCCACGCCTTTGAGGTACTCGCTCTTGCCGGAACCGGAGTGCCCCGACAGCGAATACAACCGGCCCCGCTCCAGGCTCAGGCCTCGGTAGGCACGCTGGGCGACAAAGGGCGCGATCTGCAGGCTTTGCCCGGCGAGCGCAACGGCTACCGTACTTTTGCGCCGGGCAAAAAGTTGCAGGCGTTCCACCGACACCGACTGCGACTTGAAACCGGTGATAGCCAAAAACACATTCGCCAGATCGGAGCGCACCAGCAGCAAGGCCGTGACCGCCAGGACAAACGCCGAATCGCTGGTGCGGTAGAGGCTGCCCAACAAGACCACCAGGACGATCACCAGATCGCTGAGCAAGGTACAACTGGCCGCCGTGACGGTACGAGTGATCACGCTGCGCAGGCGGCTGGTATAAAAATGCTTCAGGCCGTCGGCTATCGCGCCGCGCTGGGTAAGCGCCAGCCAGTCTCCCAAGCCTTCGAAACCGGCGCCGCCAGCACGGGAAATGGAGAACGCCACATGGGCCGAGCGCAACAGGGAGTCAAAGCCCTTGACGCTTTCCACCCGGGTCCGGTACAGCTCGTTGATCGAAAGCCGGTACAACACCGCAAGCACGCCGCTGAACAGCAGCGCCACGGCAATACCGAACGCGCCGAAGCCCATCCACAAGGCCACGCCATTGCACAGCAACAACGCGATGATCCAGGCGATGTCATGGGTGTACCAGGCGATCCGCTCGAATGTCGTGGTGATATCGCGAGAAGCCACCTGCAACCCATCGACCAGGCGGGTAATCCGGATATCCCGCAACCCTTCGATGAACAACCGGGAAAACCGACGGCGTAACAGACTCTCGATACACAACCCGGCGACGATTCCCGCCCCTACTCCGCACAGGGCATATAACAGGACCTGCCAGGGGGAGAACCCTGCTTCGGGCAACGTCAGGTTGGCCGAGTAACTCATCATCAACGCCGGCACCAACATCATCAGCACGCCCCACCAGCAATAGCTGGACAGTTCGCCAAGGCTGAAGCGGGCCTGGACCGTGGCACCGTCTTTCGTCATGGCGCTCGCCCCCTCGCCAAGCACCGCCGGCGCGCCCTCTCGCTGCTCTATCGCCCTAGCGGCCGCCGAGCTGAAGCTCACCCAGGACAAACGTCCCAAGGCTTCTTTCACCGCCAGCGCGGCTGCGGCATCCAGCGCCGAGAAGTCATGGTCGATGCTCAGCGTCTTGTCCTGGGCACGAGCCAGAAATACCCCACGCAGCAGTTGCAAGCGCAAGCGCTGGCCGGCGGAAATATTGCTTGCGTCCAGCTCGATGGGCAGTTGCAACACTTGTTGCGGATCTTGCCCCAGCTCGGGTATCAGCCGGAATGCGCCCAACAACGCCTGCAGTTCTTCACGCGAAGTGTCCGGCAAGCCAGGAATCAGCTCGACCAGCGCCGCGGGCCAGATTGGCCAGTCGATATCGAACTCGATCACAGCGCGCTCCTGATCCACAGCGACCGATTGCCCCGCCGGATGCCCGCAGGAGCTCTGATACACGCCATTGAGCGCTTCCAGAGAACGGCCTACGGCCTTGTAACTCACATACGAGCGAGGCAGCGCGAGCACCGCCGCCAACAGCGGGATGCTCAGCCAGAAAATCGCCCCATCCCAGGCCATGGCCGATTCCGAAGTGCCTAGCAACCCCAGCAAGACAAAGGGAATCAAGCGGCCGAAACCGACGATATAGCTGTCAGCGCCCCGCAACAACGTATCCAGGTTGCGCAGGAAACGCTCTCCAGCCAGCGTCCGCTCGATGCCTTGCAAAGCCGCCTGGTCAGCGAACTGTTTGAGCCACGGCCCCTCGCGCAGCCAAACCGAACATTGTTCGATGCGCCGCGCCGCGGCCTCCATGATCCGTTCGTAATTGCGGTCCGAGAGCCTGGACAGCAGATAGGAAAGCGGCAGGAATGCGCCAATCACCGCAACGGCCCAGAGCCCCGCCGTGCCAAAGGCCAGTAACGCCAGCAGGACCGAAAGCAGCAGGAAAACCGGAATCGCCAACAGATTCACGCTGGCACCGATACCATCGAGAATCACGCTGAAATCCCGCGAGACCACGCGCTCCAGCAGCGATACCTCTACCCGGTGCTGCATCTTGCGCGCCAACAGGCGCTCGAACTCGCGGCACAGCCTCAAGGAGAGGTAGCGCTCCAGGTTGAGCTCGCTCACCACCAGCAAGAATCCGCTGATCGCGAGAAAGGCCAGGAGAGCGATATCCGCCAGGGAAACCTCGGCACTGCCCGGGGCCGCGACCAGGGTGCCGAGCTTATAAATGAACAACAACGGCACGCTGTACTGCAACAACGACACCAGCACATAGGCTCCGACCGCCCAGGGCGACAGACTGAAGGCCAGGCCGAAAAAGCCGTCGGCAAAAGCTCGTTCTTCGCCACGAGCAGCCGTCCGATAGCGCAATGCCGGGGTAAAACAGTACATCCACTTCACGGCATGGTCTCCTCGCAATACACCTTGCCGGGCTCCAGGGCCCGTACACGCTGCAGGCAGTCACGGATTTTCTGCAGGTCGTAATAGTGGACGGGGATGCCCCGGCACGCGCAGTAGTGCGCCAGCCATTTCCCCAGATGCCAGGAAAAGTCCATGCCCGCGTCCATGAAACGGCTCAGGGACAGAATGTCGAACCACACGCTGCGCCGCAGCGAATGGGTCTCCAGATCGATGATGCGCACACCATCCGCAGTGACGAGCAGATGCTCCGGCTTGCCATCGCCGACGCTGATGCCCTGCAAGTCGAATGAAGGGAAACGGCAGAGGGACGACAGGCAAGGATCAAGGAAATCAGGCGTACTGCGATGGCCCACGGCCAACTGGATGTTCGCCAGCGCCACGGCATGCATCGCGGCGTAGGCCGCGATCACATCAGGCAGGTCGGCCGGGATGGGCAAACGACCCTGGAGATGCTCCAGCACCAGCACCTGATGCTGCGCATCCTGATACTGCACAGTAGCGACCGGCCCCGAACGGAACAGCAGGTAGCCACTGACTTCGGCGGCATAGGCGGCCTCGTCGAAATATCGCTTGATCACCACCTGCTTGCCGGAAACTGCGCACCGGCCTGCGCAAACCAGGGATTTCACCGACTGGCCCAGCACCTGCAGAATCTGGTAGCGCTCGCCCAGCACTTGCGCAAGCGCCTGTCGCCGAAGCTGCACCTGGGCATCGCTGAGAAGCTCCAGATGTACATGTTCAAAGGCTGCCCGTCCGGTCATGGCGCAATCGCCAGGGAACGTTCATAACTGTGCAGGGCGCGCCCATAGTCCACCTGCTCGTTGTAGTACTCGAGCCAGAACGCCAGCGGACTGTCATAGCGATCGCAGACATACCATTGCGACGCCGACAGGTTGAGCAGCTCCCAGATTTGCAGCTCGCCGAGCAGCAGCCGGCAGAAATCCCCATGCTCGACACGAATGCCATAGGGATAACGCTTGATCGCCCCCACGCCTTCGTCCGGGACTTCGACGAACTCGACCCTGGACACGTCCAGCAACCACTGCTGGCTGGCCCCGTCTTCGCGGGTCAATTGCAACGCCACGCGGCACGGCCCTACGGGGCGGCCCAGGTACTCGCCCTGGGTCATCAGTACCTGGCCGTAGCGGGTGATCAGCCAGGTCCTGGCCATTTCATCGAGGTAGGCCTTGATCTGCTGTGTATCGAGCGACGTCCGGCGGCCCTGCCCTTGCGCCGGGCGCGTGTCGACCTCGCAGGACGTGCTGATCCAGCCCGCCGGTTCGCCGGGCTGTGCGGTCGCCACGTCGAAGCTTTCGCCAGGCGCCAGCGAGTGCACCGTGCGCAGCAATGACAATTCGCTGCAGATCTCTGCCAGTTCAAGGTTCGACCAGGGCTGGTGCATCTTGCCGAAGGGGTCGCGATAACCATTGCCCGCGAGAATCAGCGTCGGCACCTGATTCAGCCGGCGCATCGGTTTGTGCACGATCTCGTCCAGCAGGCGCAAACCGGGCACCCGCGTATAACGCTGGTCGGGCACCGGCAACAGATTGTCCAGGCCAATCGGCCCTTGCGCCCCGCTGCCCTGGAAATTGTTGGTCATCACCATGACTTGCGGCCAGGTGACGGCCCCGCTGTTGACGTCGGCAAAATAGGCATCGGCGATGCGTGTATCGGACTGGATGAACAACGCCTCGCCCCTCTGTCGCTCGACATGCAGCGAGGCCACCCGGCTGTCCCAGAACAGCACGTCGGTGCGCGGCATATAGAAACGCAGGCTCAGCGAGCCGATGGTGAACTCGGCCTGGGTATCGATCCGGCGCACTTGGTAACCGCAGGCACGGACAATGGCTTCGGCCGCCCCCGGAAACAGTTCCGGGACGTACACCACCTGGTGTTTGAGCAGATGCCCATAGTCCGACGACAGCTGGCGCAGGGAGGCCGGATTGAAGTGCTGCAGGTGTTCGGTGGTCAGAACAATCCCGTCCACCGCCGGCATGCGCTGCAGGTCGACGCTGCGCGCCGGGACGATGGAGAACTGTCGCTCGGCGTCGGAACCGAAGCCGTGCCCCAGCACGGGGTCGATCAGCAAGTGAGTATCGTCCGCCTGCAGCGACCAGCTTTCATGGCCGATCATCGTCAGCTTCATGGGCATGCCTCCAGGCTGTGCATACTGCGCGCGATGATTTTCGCCAGCAGTTCGGGGCTGCCGTTCTCGCCGTAGTAGCTGTAGAAGAACGGGATCAATCCGTCGAAGATGCCATTCTCGAACCACGACTGGACCGAAACGCCGACGATGTCCCAGATCTGCAGGTCGCCCTCGGCCATACCGACGAAATCCACCAGCGGCAGGCATACGCCAAAGGGGTACTGCGCCACCAGCGACTCGAGCTGGCTTTGCGGTTCAGCCTCGAACTGGCCGCTGATCAGGTTCAGCGCGTAACTGTCCTGGCGCCCGAGGGCCCGCGAGACGAAGCTGAAAACGATTCTTTTCGGCCCCAGCTTGCGCCCCTTGTGATGAGACATCGCCAGCGCCCTGCGCCCGGTGATGAACAGCATCAGGCTTTTCGCCAGGCGTTGCAGCTCGGCTTCCGCGCGCCGCAACAGCGCTTCATAGGCCGCATCGTCCTGCACATCCGGACGCACCGAAGCGACCACCTCGACGGTCTTGCGCGCCTCGATGAACTGGTCCAGTTCTTCGATCAACAAGCTGTGCTGCACCTTGTCCACCTGGACCCAATCGATAGCCGCCTGCGGTCCGGGTTCAGGGTCCAGGGCAAAGGCCTCGCCCGGCAGCAGGCCGACGATATTGGTGTCCAGACTGAGCCGATTGGCCAGCCGGCTCAGCGTCGGCTGGTCGGAAAACGGGAAAGCGGCGAACCCGCCCAGGCGCTTGATGAACCCACCGCCGCACAGCGCAATGTTCTCGGGTTGCACCGGAAAGTCGTCCATATAGCTGGTCAGCACCGCGCTCAGCACCCCGATCCCCAACGGACCGACTTTGCGGTTGCTGTCGCTGGCGTTCTTGCCCCAGTTTTCCAGGGACTGGAAGGCGCCCGGCGGCGACACCCTGGAATTGTTCGAGACAATCACCAGCTTGGGCGGAGCCAACCGCTCTTCGACGATGTCGCTCTTGAACACCTCGGACACCAGGGCGTCCACGGCAATGAAGATGCCGCTACTCGGCTGCTCGGCCTCCTCGATATGCACCTGGGTGACCCGGCTTTCCCAGAAGGCGGTCTTCGGATCCGCCGGGTAGAAGCGCAGACTCAGGTCGCCGACCCGCATCGGCTCGGTGTCATTGACTTCAGTGAGCGTGAATCCAAGGTCGCGGATGCACTGCTTGACCGGTTCGACGATGGTCGCCCCGACCACGAACCGGGCGGAACGCGGCAACAGGTTCAACGACTGGATATCGAAATGATCGGAATGTTCGTGACTGAGGAAAATCAGGTCTACATCGGATAATGCCGCGGCATCGACTGTGCGCGGCGGGTAGATCTCGATCCGGTGTTCGTCGACCAGACCGAAGTCTTCGCATAACAGCGGGTCAATCAGGACCCTGGTGCTTCCATGTTCCACCAGCCACGTTTGATGGCCGACAAAGATCGCTCTCATGTCCCCCTCCCTGGGTGACAACTGAAGACTCACTACCCAAAAAGTGAAAAAGCAAGAAATGCCTTTCTTGCTTTTTCGGGGTCAACTCAACGGTGGTAGGCGCAGCTCGCCGCCTTGGTTTCGGAAACCCGGGTCTTGGACTTCTTGATGGCGTCGCTCAAGGCCAGCAACTCTTCCTTGCTGAAGAGTACTTTTTCACTGTCTTGATGGTTCGGTGCGGTCGCACCTTGCTGGATCTTCTGGTTCATGACTTGCTCCTTGTCTAGCTGTTTCCAGGTACGCCAAAAGCGTAATGGCGTCCTGCCGCGAGCCAATATAACCGAGGAAACTAGTTTTTCAAGAAATCGAGTTGTACGGAAAAATATTGTGACGGCGATTTTCAGCCCATAGAAAACTTTTGATACAAAACTATCCGAAAGCCAGCGTCCGACGCCTGTCCATTCTCGAACGGCACCGCGGCGGGCATCCGGACAGCTGTTCCCGAGCGCTTGCCGGTACTTAATGAACCGCTAATCCAGCCCTTCCAGGATTGGCCGATACTTTGGAGTCATCCCGTGCCCCGACCCTGCCTCCGCTGGCTGCCCAGCCTGTTTCTGACCCTGGCCCTGCCCACCCTTGCCGCTGAAATACCGGCCTACGGCCCCGAACTGCAAGGTTTCGACTACCCCTACCCATTGCGGCACTTTGCCTTCGAGTCCCAGGGCCAGGCCTTGCAGATGGGCTATATGGACGTGCCGGCCAAGGGCACGCCCAACGGGCGCAGCATCGTGCTGATGCACGGCAAGAACTTCTGCGGGGCGACCTGGGACGGCTCGATCAAGGCCCTGAGCGACGCCGGCTACCGGGTTATCGCCCCGGACCAGATCGGTTTCTGCACCTCGAGCAAGCCTGAGCATTATCAATACAGCTTCCAGCAACTGGCGCAGAACACCCGGCAGTTGCTGGACCGGTTGGGCATCGCCCAGGTCAGCCTGCTGGGCCACTCCACCGGCGGCATGCTGGCCACCCGCTATGCGCTGCAATACCCCGACCAGGTGCAACAACTGGCGCTGGTCAACCCGATCGGCCTGGAAGACTGGAAGGCCCTCGGCGTGCCCTATCGCAGCGTCGACCAGTGGTACCAGCGCGAGCTCAAGCTGTCGGCCGAGGGCATTCGCAACTACGAACGCAGCACCTATTACGGCGGGCGCTGGAAGCCGGAATTCGAGCGCTGGGTGGACATGCTCGCCGGCCTGAACAAAGGCCCGGGGCATACGCGGGTGGCGTGGAACTCGGCGTTGATTTACGACATGATCTTCACCCAGCCGGTGTACTACGAATTCAAGGACCTGCCGATGCCGACCCTGCTGTTGATCGGCACCGCCGACACCACCGCCATCGGCAGCGACATCGCGCCGCCGGCGGTCAAGGCGCGGATCGGTCGCTACCAGGAACTGGGCAAGCAGGTGGCCGGGCTGATCCCGCACGCGACCCTGATCGAATTCCCCGGCCTGGGCCACGCCCCGCAGATGGAAGAGCCGGAGCCGTTCCACCGGGCCCTGCTGGGCTGGCTTGCCCCCCAATGACACGTATCCCCCGGAGCCCTCATGAGCGTACAGATCGCAGTAATCGATGACTGGCAGGACGTTGCCCGCGACACCGTGGACTGGTCGGTGCTGGCGGGCATCGGCCAGGTCAGCTTTATCCATGACTACCCCGGCGACACCGCGACCCTGAGCCAGCGCCTGGCGCCGTTCGAGGTGATCTGCGTGATGCGCGAGCGCACGCGTTTCGACGAGCAGCTGCTGCGCCGCCTGCCGCGGCTCAAGCTGCTGCTCACCGGCGGCATGCGCAACGCCGCCATCGACCTGCCGGCCGCCGCCGGACTGGGCATCCAGGTCTGCGGCACCGACAGCTACAAGCACGCGGCGCCGGAGCTGACCTGGGCGCTGATCATGGCCCGGACCCGCAACCTGCTCGACGAAGCCAACGCCCTGCGCGCCGGCCACTGGCAACAAGGCCTGGGCGGCGACCTGCACGGCAAGACCCTGGGCATCCTCGGCCTGGGCAGCATCGGCCAGCGGGTGGCGCAGTTCGGCCAGGTGTTCGGCATGCGGGTGATCGCCTGGAGCGAGAACCTCAGCGCCGAACGCGCCGCCGCGGCTGGCGTGACCTACGTCAGCAAGCAGCAGCTGTTCGAGCAGGCCGACGTGTTGTCGGTGCACCTGGTGCTCAGCGAGCGCAGCCGCGGCCTGGTAGACGCCCAGGTATTGGCCTGGATGAAACCCACGGCGCTGCTGGTCAATACCGCCCGCGGGCCGATCGTCGACGAAGCGGCGCTGATCGCCGCCCTCGAACGCGGGCAACTGGCCGGCGCGGCGCTGGATGTGTTCGAGCAGGAACCGCTGCCCGCGGACCATCCGTTCCGGCGCCTGCCCAACGTGCTGGCCACGCCCCATATCGGTTACGTCAGCCGGCAGAATTACCAGCAGTTCTTCGGCCAGATGATTGAAGACATCCAGGCCTGGGCCGCCGGCCGGCCAATCCGACCGCTGGGCTGAAGCCACTCACAAGCATTACGCCAGCACTGCCCGCCCCCTCTTCGGGCGCGGGCTTTTTTCATGCACCGCGCGTGTGCAGCCCCCTCACCGTTTTTGCCCAAAGGCCAAAAACCGGCGCCCCCGGGCAGTGCGCGGGGTTGCCTTTCGTCGGCTTTATTTCCGGGCAGCGCAACCTCGCGCCCACGAAAACCGAATCGTCATGCCCGCGCTCTAACTTCTGTCCTAGACTGCAATCCGTAAAGTGACCGACCGGTCATTTGCACTGAAATAAAGTCGAAACTTTTGGCTCGTGCCTTGGGTCAGGTTAAAGGTAGGGCCTGCGCGACTGGTGCAATCCTTGCAACGGCCCCTTCACCCTCTTTGCGTCGACGCGTGAGGCTGCGTGTGGCTTTCGTACGCGCCACGCTTTTGTGCCCGGCCACAGGATTGGCCTTTTGACACCGCTGGCCAGATGCCAGGAATCGATCAATAAAACGGGAGAAACAGATGACCAGTGCCGTATTGCAAACCCAGGGAAAGCATCCTCTGCCGCTGGCCGGCGAACCGGCCTCCCCCTCGATTCTCGCCCCTGGCGGCAAGACGCTGCTGCCCATGCCCCGGCACAACCCCAACCGCAAGAAAGTCCTGTTCGTCACCTCCGAGATCGCCGACCTGGTCAAGACCGGCGGCCTGGGCGATGTCTCCGCCGCCCTGCCGCGGGCCATGGCGCACCTGCATGACGTGCGCCTGCTGATCCCCGGCTACCGGCAGGTCATGCACAGCGAAAACCCCATCCATGTCATCGGCGAGCTGGGCGGCCACGCAGCCCTGCCGGCCTGCAAGATCGGGCGCATGGACATGCCCGACGGCCTGGTCATCTATGTGCTGATCTGCCCCGAACTGTACGAGCGCGAAGGCACGCCCTACGGCGCCAACAACGGCCGCGACTGGCCGGACAACCATATTCGCTTCGCCCGCCTGGGCCTGGCCGCCGCCGACATCGCCGCCAACCTGGCGCAGATCCACTGGTGCCCGGACCTGGTGCACGCCCACGACTGGCCCGCCGGGCTGGCCCCGGCCTATATGCACTGGCGCGGACAGCGCACGCCGACCCTGTTCACCATCCACAACCTGGCGTACCAGGGCGTGGTCAGCCTCGCCTCCTGCCCGGAACTGGGCATCCCCGAACACGCCCTGCAACAGGAAGGCATGGAGTTCTACGGCAAGCTGTCGTTCCTCAAGGCGGGTATGGCCTACGCCAGCCATATCACCACCGTCAGCGCCACCTACGCCCAGGAAATCACCACCCCGGCCTTCGGCTGCGGGCTCGACGGTTTCCTCGCCAGCAAGACCCAGCAAGGCCTGCTCAGCGGCATCCCCAACGGCATCGACGAAAGCTGGGACGCCGCCACCGACCCGCACCTGGCCAACCCCTTCGCCATCGGCGACTGGCAGGGCAAGGCGGCCAACGCCGCCCACGTACGGCAGATGTTCGGCCTCGACGACAGCAGCGGCCCGTTGTTCGCCGTGGTCTCGCGGCTGGTCTACCAGAAAGGCCTGGACCTCACCGAGGGCGTGGCCGAGTACATCGTCAAGTCCGGCGGCCAGATCGCCATCATCGGCCGTGGCGAGCCCGAGGAAGAGCAGTCCATGCGCGCCCTGGCCGCGCGCTTTCCCGGGCGCATCGGGGTGCATATCGGCTTCGACGAAACCGACGCCCGGCGCATGTTCGCCGGCAGCGACTTCCTGTTGATGCCCTCGCGCTACGAGCCCTGCGGCCTGAGCCAGATGTACGCCCAGCGCTTCGGCTCGCTGCCGGTGGCGCGCAATACCGGCGGCCTGGCCGACACCATCGAGAACGGCGTCACCGGGTTTCTCTTCGACGAGTCCACGGTACCCAGCTACGAAGAGGCCCTGGGCCGCGCCTTCAAGGTGTTCGCCTACCCACAATTGCTCAACGCCATGCGCTGCCGGGCCATGGCCGCGCCCTTCAACTGGTGCAAGGCGGTGGAACCCTACGCCGAACTCTACGAACAACTGGTGGCCAGGGCGCTGGGAACATCGGCCAGGCCGTAAAAGGGGGCGCCACCGATGCCGTCAAGGACTCCGGAAGCCTGGCCCCACGGCGCTGTCGTACTGGATGCCGAACGCACCCGTTTCGCCCTTTGGGCGCCGGATGCCCGACACGTCAGCCTGGAACTCGAAGACGGCTCGTCGCGACCGCTACAGCCCCAGGCCGACGGCTGGTTCATGGCCGTCGAGCAATGCCCGCCCGGCACCCGCTACCGCTTCGGCATCGACGGCGAGATCCGCGTCCCCGACCCGGCGTCCCGAGCCCAGGACGGCGACATCGACGGCGCCAGCGTGGTGGTCGATCACCAAGCCTACCGTTGGCAACACCCGCACTGGCGCGGCCGCCCCTGGCACGAAGCGGTGATCTACGAACTGCATGTGGGCGTGCTCGGCGGCTACCGCGCAGTCGAGCAACAGTTGCCGCGCCTGGCCGAACTGGGCGTCACCGCCATCGAGTTGATGCCCGTGGGGCAATTCCCCGGCGCGCGCAACTGGGGCTACGACGGCGTCCTGCCTTACGCGCCGCAGGCTTCCTATGGCTCGCCCGACGACCTCAAGCGCCTCATCGACAGCGCCCACGGCCTGGGTCTCGCGGTGATCCTGGACGTGGTCTACAACCACTTCGGCCCCGACGGCAATTATCTGCATCGCTACGCCAGCGCCTTCTTTCGCGAAGACCGCCACACCCCCTGGGGCGCGGCCATCGACTTTCGCCGCCGCCAGGTGCGCGACTTCTTTATCGACAACGCCCTGATGTGGCTGCTGGAGTACCGCTTCGACGGCCTGCGCCTGGACGCGGTGCACGCCATCGACGACCCGGAGTTCCTCGGCGAACTGGCGCAACGGGTGCGCCAGCGCTGCGACCCGGCGCGGCAGGTCTGGCTGACCGTGGAAAATGAGCACAACCAGGCCCGCCTGCTGGAGCGCGATTACGACGCGCAGTGGAACGACGACGGGCACAACGCCCTGCACGTGCTGCTGACCGGCGAAACCGATGCCTATTACGCCGATTTCGCCGAGCAGCCCACCGCGCAGTTGGCGCGCTGCCTCGGCCAGGGCTTCGCCTACCAGGGCCAGCGCAACCGCCACGGCACGCCGCGCGGCGAACCCAGCGGCCACCTGCCGCCCAGCGCCTTCGTGCTGTTTTTGCAGAACCACGACCAGATCGGCAACCGTGCCTTCGGCGAGCGCCTGGCGCAGTTGGCCGAGCCCCAGGCGCTGGACGCGGCCACGGTGCTGTTGCTGCTGTCGCCGATGATTCCGCTGCTGTTCATGGGCGACGAACTGGCGGCGCCACAACCCTTCCTGTTTTTCACCAGCCACCACGGCGCCCTGGCGGACGCGGTGCGTGAAGGCCGGCGCAACGAATTCGCCGCCTTCAGCGCCTTTGCCGATGCCGACCAACGCCAGCGAATTCCCGACCCGAACGCGCCCGCGACCTTCCGCGCCTCACGCCCCCAGGTGGACCCGATCCGGGCCGAGCGGACCCAGGCGCTGTACCGCCAACTGCTGCGCCTGCGCCGCCAGTTCATCGTGCCGTACCTGCCTGGCGCCCAGGCCCTGGGCGCCGAGGTGCTCGCCCCGGGCGCGCTCTGTGCCCGCTGGCGCCTGGGCGACGGTCGGGAGCTGCGTATCGACCTCAACCTGAGCGCGCAGCCGGTCGAGCAGCCGCCCGTCGCGCTGCAACCGCTGTTCGAGTACCCGCCCCCGGCCCATTCGCTGTCGCCAGGGCCTGGCCTCGCGCCCTATAGCGCGCGGGCCAGCCTCGGCGCAGTCGCCCCCACGCCCGACCTTGACGGAGAACGCCCATGAGCGACGCGCCACTGGAAATCCTCGCCAGCCAAGCCGGCCTGGCCGTCGACTGGGTCGACGCCAACGGCCGCCCGCAACGGGTCGAGCCGCGGGTACTGCGCGCGGTGCTGGCCGGCCTCGGGCACCCGGCCGACAACGAGCAGCAGATCGCCGACAGCCTGCGGCAACTGCAACAGGCACGACAGGCCCATCAATTGCCGCCGCTGCTGACCGTCGAGGTCGGCCAGGGCCTGGACCTGGGGCGCTACTTCGCCGCGGACACGCCCTGCGACATCCACCTGGAAGACGGCAGCGTGCTGACCCTCAGGCTGGACGCCAACGCCAGGCTGCCGGGGCTGCTGCCAGTCGGCTATCAGAACGTCGCCATCGCCGGCCAGCATTTCACCCTGGCCGTGGCCCCCGAGCGTTGCTACAGCGTCGCCGACGCGGTGGACCAGGCCACGCCCCGGGCCTGGGGCCTGAGCGTGCAACTGTATGCGCTGCGCCGCACCGGCGACGGCGGCTTCGGCGACACCCAGGCCCTGGAAGATCTGGCGCGGATGGCCGGCGAACGGGGCGCCGACGCCCTGGCCATCAGCCCGATGCACGCCATGTTCAGCAGCGACACCGAGCGCTACAGCCCGTACTCGCCGTCCAGCCGGTTGTTTCTCAACAGCCTGTACGCCGCCCCCGGGAGCATTCTTGGCGAACAGGCCTGGCGCAGCGCTATCGACGCCAGTGGCCTCGGACCGCAGTTGCAGCAGCTGGAGCAACAGCCGATGGTCGACTGGCCGCAGGCCGCCCAGGCCCGGCAGAAGGTCCTGCGCGCCCTCTACCACGACTTTTGCCGGGGCGAACATCCGTTGCATCAGGACTTCGCCAGTTTCCGCCATGCCAGCGGCGAGGCCCTGGAAAACCACTGCCGCTTCGAGGCCCTCCAGGCCCGGTGCGCGGCCCGCGGCGAAAGCCTCGACTGGCGCCAATGGCCCGAGGCCTGGCGCACCCCGCGCAGCCCGGCGCTGACGCAGTTCGCCGCGGAACAGGCCGGCGAGATCGGCTTCTACGCCTTCTGCCAATGGCTGATCGCCCGCTGCCTGGAGCGCGTGCAAAGCGCCGCCCGCGACAGCGGCATGGGCATCGGCCTGATCGCCGACCTGGCGGTGGGCGCCGACGGCGGCGGCAGCCAGGCCTGGAGCCGCCAGGACGAGCTGCTGGCGGCGCTGACCGTCGGCGCGCCGCCCGACATCCTCAACCGCCAGGGCCAGGGTTGGGGCATTTCCGCGTTTTCCCCCGAGGGCCTGGTGCGCAACGGTTTCCGCGCCTTCATCGAAATGCTCCGGGCCAACTTCGCCCACGCCGGCGGCCTGCGCATCGACCATGTGATGGGCCTGCAACGGCTGTGGGTGATCCCCCTCGGCGCGCCGCCCGGCGACGGCGCCTACCTGTATTACCCGGTGGACGACCTGCTGCGCCTGCTGGCCCTGGAGTCGCACCGGCACCAGGCGATCGTCCTCGGCGAAGACCTCGGCACCGTGCCCGACGGCCTGCGGGAAAAACTCGCCGCGCGGGCCATGCTCGGCATGCGCGTGCTGCTGTTCGAGCAGGAGCACGGCACGCATTTCCGGCCGATCCTCGACTGGCCGGACAATGCCCTGGCCACCACCAGCACCCACGACCTGCCGACCCTCGCCGGCTGGTGGCAAGGCCGCGACATCGACTGGAGCGCGCGCCTGGGCCTGGTGGACGGCAGCGGCGAAACCCACTGGCGCGAACACCGCCAGCGCGAACGCGAGGGCCTGCGCCACGCCCTGGCCCGCGACCCGCAGAATTTCCGGCGCGCAGACAGCCGCGAAGCTGACCAGGTGGTGGACGCCAGCGTGCGCTTCCTCGGCCACACCCGCGCGCCGCTGGTGCTGCTGCCGCTGGAGGACGCCCTGGGCATCGACGAGCAGGCCAACCTGCCCGGCACCCTCGACACCCACCCCAACTGGCGCCGGCGCCTGGCCGGCGCCAGCGCGAGCCTGCTCGACGACCCGGACGCCGCGCGCCGCCTTGAGCTGCTGGCCTGCGCCCGGCAGCAGGCCCACGAGCGCGACCGATGAACGCCCTGCTGCCGCCGACCGGCCCCCCGCCCGTGCGCGCCACCCTGCGCCTGCAATTTCACCGGGGGTTCAGCCTCGACGACGCGGTACCGCTGGTGCCCTACTTCGCCCGCCTGGGCATCAGCCACCTGTACGCCTCGCCGCTGCTCTGCGCGCGCGCCGGCTCGCTGCACGGCTACGACGTGGTCGACCCGACCCGGATCAACCCCGAGTTGGGCGGTGAGCCAGCCCTGGAACGCCTGGTCCGCCGCCTGCGCCGGCACGGCATGGGCCTGCTGCTGGATATCGTCTCCAACCATATGGCGGTCGGCGGCGCGGACAATCCCTGGTGGCAGGACCTGCTGCGCTGGGGGCGCCTGAGCCCCTACGGCGAGTTCTTCGATATCCAGTGGCATTCCCCCGACCCGCTGCTGGAGGGCCAGTTGCTGCTGCCGTTCCTCGCCAGCGACTACGGCGCGGCCTTGCAGCAAGGCGAGCTGGCGCTGTGTTTCGATGCCGAGCGCGGCGGCTTTCATGTCGAGCATGACCAGCACCGCTTCCCGATCTGCCCCAGCGACTACGGCGAACTGCTCAGGCTCCAGGGCAAGCGTGCCGCCGCGCCGGCCGAACGGCTCAAGCCGCTGGCCGAGGCCTTCGGCAGCCTGCGCTATCAGCCCGACGCCCACACCCGGGCCGAACCTTTGCAGCGACAATTGCGCGAAGCCGCCCGGCAGCCGGGGATTGGCGCGGCCATCGAACACCACCTGAGGCGATACGACGCCCGTCAGCCGGAAGGTTTCGCCCGCCTGCACGCGCTGCTGGAGCAGCAGAGCTACCGTCTGGCCAGTTGGCGCACGGCGGCGGACGACATCAACTGGCGGCGCTTCTTCGACGTCAACGAATTGGGCGGGCTGCGGGTCGAGCGGCCGGCAGTGTTCGAAGCCACCCACGGCAAAATCTTCCAGCTGATCGCCGACGGCCTGGTGGACGGGCTGCGCATCGACCATATCGACGGCCTCGCCGATCCCCGCGGCTACTGCCGCAAGCTGCGGCGCCGGGTCGATGCCCTGCGGCCCGGCCAGCACCTGCCGATCTACGTGGAAAAAATCCTCGGCCCCGGCGAACGCCTGCGCCGCGACTGGGGCGTGGACGGCAGCACCGGCTACGAATTCATGAACCAGCTGTCGCTGCTGCAACACGACCCGCGCGGCGCGGCGCCCCTGGCCGAACTCTGGAGCCGGCACAGCGAACGCCCGGCGGCCTTTATCGAAGAAGCCCGGTTGGCGCGCCAGCAACTGCTCAACGGCTCCCTGGCCAGCGACTTCGAGAGCGTGGCCCAGGCCCTGCTGCAGGTGGCGCGCAACGACGTGATGAGCCGCGACCTGACCCTGGGGGCGATCCGCCGCGCATTGCAGGAACTGATCGTGCATTTCCCGGTGTACCGCACCTACATCGGTGCCTGCGGCCGCTCGGCAGCGGACGAGGCGGTTTTCCAGCAGGCCCTGCAAGGTGCCCGCGCCACCCTGGGCGAAGCCGACTGGCCGGTGCTCGACTGCCTGCAACAGTGGCTCGGCGGCCGCGGCTGGCGCCATTTGCCGCCGGGGCGCCCGCGCAAGGTGCTCAAGCATGCCGGCGTGCGCTTCCAGCAACTGACCTCGCCGACGGCGGCCAAGGCGGTGGAAGACACCGCCTTCTATCGCTCGGCGGTGTTGCTGTCGCGCAACGACGTGGGTTTTGCCGCCGAGCAGTTCAGCGCCCCGGTCGCGGACTTCCACGCGGCCTGCCGCGAGCGCCTGGAACAGTTCCCCGACAATCTGCTGGCCAGCGCCACCCACGACCACAAGCGCGGCGAAGACGCCCGCGCGCGCCTGGCGGTGCTCAGCGAGCGCGGCCCGTGGTACGTCGAACAGGTCGAACACTGGCGCGGCCTGGCCCAGGCGCTGCGCGACGAGCCCCTGGCGCCGAGCGGCGGCGACGAGCTGATCCTCTACCAGGCACTGCTCGGCAGTTGGCCGCTGACGCTGCGCGCCGACGACGCCGAGGGTCTGCGCGAGTACGCCCAGCGCCTTTGGCAATGGCAGCAGAAGGCCCTGCGCGAAGCCAAGCTGCACAGCAGTTGGGCGGCGCCTAACGAGGTCTACGAAAGCGCGGTCCGCGGGTTTATCCAGCGCTTGTTGCTCGGCGCCGAGGGCCGCCCGTTGCGCAACGCCATCGCCGCGGCCGTCCAAGCCATCGCCCCGGCCGGCGCCCTCAACAGCCTGGCGCAATCCTTGCTGCGCATGACGGTGCCGGGGGTGCCGGACCTGTACCAGGGCAACGAGTTCTGGGACTTCAGCCTGGTGGACCCGGATAACCGCCGGCCGGTGGACTTCGCCGCCCGGCAGCAGGCCTTGCAGCCGGGCGACGAGCCCCACGAACTGCTGGCGAACTGGCGCGACGGGCGCATCAAGCAGGCGCTGGTCGCCGCCGCCCTGGCCCGCCGCGGCGAATGCCCGGAACTGTTTCGCCGGGGCACCTACCAGGCGCTGGCGGTGCGCGGCCAGCACGCAGGCTCGGTGCTGGCGCTGCTGCGCGAACACCAGGGCCAGCGCGCCGTGGTGATCGTGCCCAGGCTCGCGGCCGGGCTGCTGGGAAACGGCGCGCGACCCTGGGTCGACGCGCCGGATTGGGGCGATACGCGGGTGCACCTACCGTTCGCCGCCCCCGGACAACACCTGAAGGGATTTTTTTCCAGCGCGACAGTCACACAGCACAAGGATCTGACGATCAGCAGCGCTTTGCGGGATTTCCCGGTCAACCTCTTCATCCAAACTTGAGTCAGTTCAGGAGCATTGCGATGAGTACCGACGACAAACGCATTCGTGAGTTCGCCTATCAAATCTGGGAATCGGAAGGCAAGCCCGAGGGCCAGGAACACCGCCATTGGGAAATGGCCCGCAAGCTGGCCGAAGCCGAGGCCCTGGCCCCGAGCAAACCGCCGCGGGCGACCCGGGCCAGCCCGCCCAAGCCTAAGCCGGCGGCCAAACCCAAGGTCGCCAAACCCGCCGCCGCGGCGCCCGTGGTGCCTCCCGGAGAAAAAGCCGGCGCCGCGAAAAAACCGCGGGCGCCGCGCAAGCCGCCTGCCAGCTGAGGCCCTCGTTCGACCAGGCGCGCGCCTGCGTCGCCGACCGACCGCCCATGGGTGTGGCGCGCGAGCGCCACAAGGTGCCCGTTCGCCCCTTTGATCCGCCGCCCAGGCAGGAGCCTTTATGACCACGCCCACCGCCGCCACGCCGAAGACCCCGCCCGCGACTGAAGCCACACGCATCCGCGAGGGCCTGCCCTTCCCGCTCGGAGCCACCTGGGACGGCCTGGGGGTCAACTTCGCGCTGTTCTCGGCCAACGCCACCAAGGTCGAGCTGTGCCTGTTCGACGCCACAGGCGACGTTGAGCTGGAACGCATCGAGCTACCGGAATACACCGACGAAATCTTCCACGGCTACCTGCCCGACGCCCACCCGGGGCTGATCTACGGCTACCGCGTGTACGGCCCTTACGACCCGGCCAACGGCCATCGCTTCAACCCCCACAAGCTGCTGATCGACCCCTACGCCAAGCAGTTGGTCGGCGAGCTGAAGTGGTCCGAGGCGCTGTTCGGCTACACCATCGGGCACCCCGACGCCGACCTGAGTTTCGACGAGCGCGACAGCGCGCCCTTCGTGCCCAAATGCAAGGTGATCGACCCGGCGCACACCTGGGGCCACGACCAGCGGGTCGGCGTGCCCTGGGACAAAACGATCATTTATGAGACTCACGTGCGCGGTTTCACCATGCGCCATCCGGCCGTGCCGGAGAGCGTGCGCGGCACCTTCGCCGGGCTGATGGTCGACGACGTGCTGGAGCATATCCGCGCGCTCGGGGTGTCGTCGGTGGAGCTGCTGCCGATCCACGCCTTCGTCAACGACCAGCACCTGCTGCACAAGGGCATGACCAATTACTGGGGCTACAACAGCATCGCCTTCTTCGCCCCCGACCCGCGCTACCTGGCCAGCGGCAAGATCGCCGAGTTCAAGGAAATGGTCGCGCACCTGCATGAGGCCGGGCTCGAAGTGCTGCTCGACGTGGTCTACAACCACACCGCCGAGGGCAACGAGCAGGGCCCGACCCTGTCCATGCGCGGCATCGACAACGCCTCCTACTACCGCCTGATGCCCGACGACAAACGCTTCTACATCAACGACTCGGGCACCGGCAACACCCTCGACCTGAGCCACCCATGCGTGTTGCAGATGGTCACCGACTCGCTGCGCTACTGGGCCACGGAAATGCACGTGGACGGTTTCCGCTTCGACCTGGCGACCATTCTCGGGCGTTACCACGACGGTTTCGACGAACGCCACAGCTTCCTGGTCGCCTGCCGCCAGGACCCGGTGCTGCGCCAGGTCAAGCTGATCGCCGAACCCTGGGACATTGGCCCCGGCGGTTATCAGGTGGGCGGCTTCCCGCCGGGCTGGATGGAATGGAACGACAAGTTCCGCGACACCGTGCGGGCCTTCTGGAAAGGCGACGACGGCCAGCTCGCCGACTTCGCCGCGCGCATGACCGCCTCCGGCGAGCTGTTCAACCAGCGCGGCCGCAGGCCCTGCACTTCGGTCAATTTCGTCACTGCCCACGACGGCTTCACCCTGCACGACCTGGTGTCGTACAACGACAAGCACAACGAGGCCAATGACGAGAACAACCAGGACGGCAGCAACAACAACCTGTCGTGGAACCACGGCGTCGAAGGCCCCACGGACGACCCGCAGATCAACGCCTTGCGCCTGCGCCAGATGCGCAATTTCTTCGCCACCCTGCTGCTGGCCCAGGGCACGCCGATGATCGTCGCCGGCGACGAGTTCGCCCGCACCCAGCACGGCAACAACAACGCCTATTGCCAGGACAGCGAGATCGGTTGGGTCAACTGGGACCTCGACGAGGACGGCAAAGCCCTGCTCGGGTTCGTCAAGCGCCTGGTCAAGCTGCGCATGGCCTACCCGATCCTGCGCCGCGGACGCTTCCTGGTGGGCAATTACAACGAGGACATCGGGGTCAAGGACGTCACCTGGCTCGCCCCCGACGCCAGCGAGATGAGCATCGAGCAATGGCAGGACAGCCACGGCCGCTGCCTGGGCATGCTGCTCGACGGCCGCGCCCAGGAAACCGGGATCCGCCGCCCCGGCGCCGACGCGACCCTGCTGCTGGTGGTCAACGCCCACCACGACATTGTCAATTTCAGCCTGCCGGCGGTGCCCGACGGCGGCTTCTGGACGTGCCTGCTCGACACCCACCAGCCCGCGGTCAAAGGCCAGGAACGCTTCGCGTTCGGCCACGGCTACTCGGTGACCGGCCGCTCGCTGCGGCTGTTCGAGTTGCAACCTGCGGACGACTGAACAGGCTGCCGGCCATCCGCCCGGGCGCCGAGTCTTGTGACAGACCGCACATCGGACATCTGTACGATGGTGCCCAGGGGCGATTCCCCGCTATCTTGAGCACTTGAGCGGCACCGTCAGAAAAAAACCGTTGGCCCCTGCGATGGCGACCAACGGCTGTGTATGATTGAACGCTCTTGCAAGACGGCAATCCAAGGTATGGAGCGCCGGCACCCGGACCGACACCGGGTGCGAAGCCAAGCGGGCCCGGTTCATCGCCGCGCGCCGACTGCCCCGGAACAAGGATGTGACACCCATGAGACCCATACCCCTGAGCGACACCTGGCCGGAGCAGATCTGGAACGGCTCCCGCCAGCTACCCGACGTACCGCCCATCAACATCGCCAGCCTGGTGCCCGCCGGCGCGCGCGCGGTGGTCATCGCCCCGCACCCCGGCGACGAAGTGCTGACCTGCGGCGGCTTGCTGCAGGTGCTGGCCCATCACGGCCACCCGCTGCAACTGATTTCCGTCACCGACGGCAGCGCCAGCCACCCCGGTTCCGACCTGTGGTCGGAGCGACGCCTGAGCGTGTTTCGCCCTCAGGAGAGCGTCGAGGCCCTGCGCCGCCTGGGTTTGCCCCTGCACAGCCTGAAGTGGATTCGCGGCGGGTTCGCCGACAATGCGCTGCAGGACCGCGAACACCAGCTGAGCCAGTTCATCGGCCGCTACCTGCGCCCCGACGACGTGGTGTTCAGCACCTGGCGCGAGGACGGCAACGACGATCACGACGCCGTCGGCCGCGCCAGCGCCAAGGCCGCGGCGCGGGTGGGCGTGGCGTTCCACGAGGTGCCGGTCTGGGCCTGGCACTGGCCAGCGCGCGACGAACACCAGTTGCCCTGGCACCGCGCGCGCAAATTGCGCCTCGACACCTGGACCGTGGCCCGCAAGCGCCACGCGGCACACGCCTATGCCAGCCAATTGCAGGGCGACCCGGGCATCGGCCTGGCCCCGACGCTGACGCCGATCGTGCTGGAGCGGCTGCGCCAGTCCTACGAGATCATTTTCATGTAACCCCGCCCCGGCGCGCGCCGCCGGGGAAAAACCCTGAACTGACCGACACAGCGTCAGTCGCCTGCATAACCGCCCTGATGACGAGGAGTGAGCGTGAGCACCGATTCAACCAGGCGCCCCGTCCCGCCGGCTCCGGCAGACGAGACCCCGGCGATCCGTCGCCTGCGCATCCTGACCGTCAACACCCACAAGGGTTTCACCGCCCTGAACCGCCGCTTCATCCTCCCGGAGCTGCGCGACGCGGTGCGCAGTACCCAGGCCGACCTGGTGTTTCTCCAGGAAGTGCTGGGCGAACACGACCGCCCCACCAACCGCTACAACAACGGGCCGCAGCCGTCGCAATACGAATTTCTCGCCGACAGCCTGTGGAGCGACTACGCCTACGGGCGCAACGCGGTCTACCCCGACGGCCACCACGGCAACGCCCTGCTGTCGAAATACCCGATCCGCCAGTACCGCACCCTCGATGTCTCGATCACCGGCCCGGAACGCCGCGGGCTGCTGCATTGCGTGCTGGACGTGCCAGGACATGCCGAAGTCCACGCCATCTGCGTGCACCTGAGCCTGCTGGAAAGCCACCGCCAGTTGCAGTTGGCGCTGTTGTGCCAGTTGCTGGAGTCGTTGCCGGCCCAGGCGCCGGTGATCATCGCCGGCGACTTCAACGACTGGCAGTTGCACGGCAACGCCACCCTCGCCCGGCGCGACGACCTGCACGAAGCCTTCGAGCGCCACCTGGGCCACCCGGCCAAGACCTACCCGGCCCGCTGGCCGTTGCTGCGCCTGGACCGCATCTACCTGCGCAACGCCAGCAGCCATGCGCCGCAGGTCCTCGGGCACAAGCCCTGGCCTCACCTCTCCGACCACCTGCCGCTGGCGGTGCAAGTGCATATCTGAACCCTGGCCGGACGCGGATTCGACAATTGGCCCGGGCCCCGGCGAGTCGGTAGCCGACTACCGAAAATGCGCGTTTCCGGCGATTTTCCGCATAAACAATCACTTAGATAATCGCGCTTTTTCAGACAGTTACACCGCCTGAATTAACCATGCCATTTGTCGGTCATTTTCTTGACGCAGGCGTGCGCGTCTCCTTAGCTAGAACGTACTACCCCCGGAAACACAGCCCGGGGCAAGCCTCGAAATACCTGCTGCACAGCGGGTCGCCGGGCCTTGCCTCAACGAACTCGGTCGCCCCTCATTCGGGGTAGGAGAGACGCCACAGCGAGATATGGCATGCGATTGCAAGGTAGACCTCCATGAAAACTTCACTCACCCCACAAGAGATCAAATTCATTCTGTGCACGGCTTCGGCCTCGCTGTTGCTGTGCTCTTCCATGGAGGTAAAAGCGGCCTCGGCCGACGACCAGGCCCAGCCCTGGTATCGCCAGGACCTGACCCTGAGTGGCTTTCCCGCGCCCGTGAGCGGCGCGCCCCTGGCCCCTTTCGCACGCAACAGCCTGGGCCTGGCCAGCGGCAGCCCGCAAGCCTGGGACCCGGTCCACGGGCCCGTGGCGCAGCCGATCGAAGTCGGCTACCTGGGTTCGCGTTTTGCCGGCGGCTTCAACGACCGGCCCGCAGGCCCGGTGCTCTACACCCTGGAAAGCAGCGGCGGGCAAACCCAGCGCATCGGCCTGTTGGGCGGCCAGAGCCAGTTCCAGGCCAATAGCCAGGGGATTCTCGGCGGCTTCAGCGACCCGCGCAACGACAGCTTCAACGTCCAGGGCCAAAGCCTCGGCGCGTTCTGGAGCCTGACCGGCGCCCAGGGCTGGCACGTCGACCTGTCGGCCAGCGGCGCCCGGGTCAGCGGCTTCAGCCGCACCGAGCAGGGCCAGCGCCAGGCCGCCGAGGGCAGCGCGGTGACCCTCTCGGTGCAAGGCGGGATTCCCATCGGCATCAGCGACAACTGGGTGGTCGAACCCCAGGCGCAATTGATCAACCAGCGCCTGAGCCTGGACAACCCGAACGCCGGCAGCGGCAACAGTTCCGCCGGCAACCTGAACTCGTGGAGCGGCCGGGTCGGCGCCCGCCTGCAAGGCAGTTACGAAGTCGCCGGGCGCTCGCTGGAGCCCTATCTGCGCACCAGCTTGTGGCACACGGTGTACAGCGGCGACGTCCTGACCCTGGACAAGGTCGACAAGATCAGCAGCAGCCGCAAATCCTCCACCGTCGAAGTCGGCCTGGGCCTGGTTGCCCGGCTCACCCCCACGGTCAGCCTGTACGTCAGCGCCGACTACAGCAGCGACGTCGACGACAACGACCTCAACGGACTGATCGGCAGCCTGGGGGTGCGGATGCGCTGGTAAAGCCCTCAAGACCCGCCCGGTTGCGGTAAGGCCCGCAGGGCCTTCAAAGGCTCAAGGGCGCGCCCCGTTCCGGGCCGTGCGCAGCCTGCGGCAGCGGCTACAGGGATTGGATTTTCAGCGACCGTTTGTGGTGTCTGGGCGGATGGCATCGCGAGCAAGCTCGCTCCTACAGGGGCCGGCGCAACCCTTGTAGGAGCGAGCTTGCTCGCGATCCGCTGCCGGCAGCGGCCAGCCGCATCAACCCTCGGGCTGCAGGATCAACACCGCCAACGGCGGCAGGTTCAACGCCAGCGACAGGGCCTGGCCATGGCTCGGCTGGTCTTCGGTGAACGCCCCGCCGCCGTTGCCGTAGTTGGAACCGGCGTAGGTGGCGGCGTCGCTGTTGATCAATTCGCTCCAGCGCCCGGCGAACGGCACGCCGACCCGGTAGGCCTGGCGCGGCACCGGGGTGAAGTTGGCCACCACCAGCAGCGGCTTGCCGTCCTTGCTCCAGCGCAGCCAGGCGTAGACGCTGTTGATCGCGTCGTCGCCGATCAGCCACTGGAACCCCTGGGGCACGTCGTCCTGGTCGTGCAGCGCCGGATGCTCGCGGTACAGCCGGTTGAGGTCGCCCACCAGCTTCTGCACGCCGCGGTGCTCGGGGTATTGCAGCAGGTACCAGTCCAGTTGCTGGTCGTGGTTCCACTCGCGCCACTGGCCGAACTCGCAGCCCATGAACAGCAGCTTCTTGCCCGGGTGCGCCCACATGAAACTCAGGTAGGCCCGCAGGTTGGCGAACTTCTGCCAGCGATCGCCGGGCATCTTGTCGATCAACGAATGCTTGCCGTGCACCACTTCGTCGTGGGAGATCGGCAGGATGAAGCGCTCGGACCAGGCGTAGACCAGGCCGAAGCTCAACTCGTTGTGGTGGTGGGCGCGGTACACCGGGTCCTGCTGGATGTAGTGCAGCGAGTCGTGCATCCAGCCCATGTTCCATTTGTAGGCAAAGCCCAGGCCGCCCTGCTGGGTGCCCTGGCTGACCCCGGGCCAGGCCGTGGACTCCTCAGCGATCACCAGCGCGCCCGGCGCCTCGAGCGCCACCACGTCGTTGAGGTGGCGCAAGAAATCGATGGCCTCGAGGTTCTCGCGCCCGCCATGGCGGTTGGGCACCCACTCCCCGGCATTGCGCGAATAGTCGCGATAGAGCATCGAGGCCACGGCATCCACCCGCAAGCCGTCGACATGGAAATGCTTGAGCCAGTGCAGCGCCGACGCCAGCATGAAACCGTGGACCTCGGTGCGCCCCAGGTTGTAGATCAGGGTGTCCCAGTCCTGGTGGAACCCTTCCAGCGGGTTGCCGTATTCATACAGGGCCGTACCGTCGAACTGCGCCAGGCCGTGGGCGTCGGTGGGAAAATGCGCCGGCACCCAGTCGAGAATCACGCCGATGCCCGCCCGGTGGCAGGCGTTGACGAAGGCCGCGAAGTCGTCGGCGCTGCCGTAACGGGCGCTCGGGGCGAATTGCGACAGCGGCTGGTAGCCCCAGGAACCGCCGAAGGGGTGCTCCATGATCGGCATCAGCTCGATATGGCTGAAGCCCAGCTCTTGCACATAGGGAATCAGCCGTTCGGCCAGCTCGTGCCAGTCGTACTGGCGCGCCACGTCGCCCAGGTCGTCCACCTCGCACTGCCAGGAGCCGGCGTGCAGCTCGTAGATGGCCAGCGGCGCATCCACCCGCTGGCGCTCGCCGCGGGCCTGCATCCACTCCTGGTCCTGCCAGTCGATGGCCAGCGGCGCGGCGACTTTCGAGGCGGTGTCCGGCGGCAACTGGGTGGCCAGCGCCATCGGGTCGGCCTTCAGCGGCAGGATGCCATGGGCGCCGAGGATTTCGTATTTATAGGCTTCGCCCGGACCCAGGCGCGGAATGAACAGCTCCCAGACTCCGGTCGGATGGCGCAGGCGCATCGGGTGCCGGCGCCCGTCCCAGACGTTGAAGTCGCCGACCACCGAGACCCGTCGCGCGTTCGGCGCCCAGACCGCGAAACGCACCCCGGCGACGCCGTCCACCCTGTGCAACTGCGCGCCGAGGCAGGCGCCGAGGTCGCGATGGTTGCCCTCGGCGAACAGGTACAAATCCATCTCCCCCAGCAACGGGCCGAAACTATAGGGGTCTTCGCCGATCTGCTCGCCGCCGGCCCATTGCGTGCGCAACAGATAGGCCTGGGCCGGGGCGAAGTGCCCGACGAACAACCCCGGCACCTCGGTGCCGTTCAGGCTGCCCAGCACCTCCCCGCTGTCGCGGGCCAGCACCTGCACACTCAAGGCGCCCGGCAGGAAGGCGCGGACGAACTGGCCGCCGGCACCGTCGCCATGGGGGCCGAGCACGGCAAAGGGGTCCTGGTGTTCGGCGCGCAGCAGCGCCTCGATTTCCTTGGCGGCGGGCATGGCCTGCCGGACTTCACCCTGTTCCTTGTTCGAGAAACTCATGACTGCTCTCCACCACCGCGTGTATCGGAAAAGGGTTCAACGCCACTCAACAACCCGTGCAAGCCCCGCAACGGCACCGCTAGCCAGGCCGGACGATTTTGCGCCTCATACGCCACTTCATAGGCGGCCTTCTCCAGGCTGAACAAGGCCAGGGCCGCGTCCTCGCCGGCCGGGTCCTGCCAGGCATGAGCAAGACTAGCCGTCGCCAGCCGATACGCCTGCACAAACGCCTCGCGGGCGTCCCCCAGATACCGCTCGGCGACTCGTTGCCGGGCGGCCAGGGCCTGGGCCGAGCCATCGACGTTCGGCCCGCTGACCGCCAGCGCCGCCGCATAGTCGAAGGAACGCAGCACGCCGCTGACATCCTTGTACGGGCTGTGCTTGCCCCGCCGCTCGGACAACGGCCGCGCCGGCTCGCCCTCGAAGTCGATGAGGTAGGCATCGCCCTTGATCACCAGCACCTGGCCCAGGTGCAGGTCGCCGTGCACGCGCATGCGCAGGCCGCCGACCGCGCGCTTGGCCAGCGCCTGGACATGCGCCAGGATCGCCTTCTTGTGCTGGCTCCATGCCGCCACGCGCTGCTGCTCCTCGGCCGTCAGTTGGGCCCGATGTTCGTTGAGCAAGTGCAAGGCCCGTTCCAGTTGCGCGCCGATCTGTCTGGCCCAGGCCTGGGCATCCCTGGCGGTGCTTGGCTGCGCGCGGAAGTCCGGATTGGCGGTGGGCGCGGCGAGGATCTCGTGCATCTCCCCCAGGCGCTGGCCGAGCAGGCCGGCGAAGTCGCGCAGCTCGCCCAGGGCATTGTAGTGCTGGTCCTGTTCGGACATGGCATCGGCCAGTTCGTCGCGGATCGCCCGCTCCAGATTGTTCTGGGTCCACTCCCAGGCATCGCCCTGGTTGCTCAGGTAGCCCTGGGCGATCAGCAGCAGGTTGTCCTCGCCCTGCCCGTCGCGGCGCACCACCGAACCGAGCAACGGCGATATGTACTGGAAACCGGCGGCGGTCAGGTAGGCGCCCATTTCCAGTTCCGGGTGCACCCCGCTGGCCACCTTGCGGATCAGCTTGAGCACCAGGCTGGTGCCGATCACCACCGAACTATTTGATTGTTCCGCGGACAGGTAACGCACTTCGGCGTCGCTGCCCAGCCCCAGCGCCGCCAGCTGTTCGCTGCCCTCAAAACGGATCTCGCCGTCGGCGCAAGGCAGCCGGGTCTGCGCCAGGAGCGCCTGCAGCACGTTGCGCACGAAGCTTTCCAGGGCAAAGGCATCGGTGATCAACCCGACTTGACGGCCGCGGCGGACCCGGGCCAGGGCCAGTTGCTGGGGCAAGGCGGCGCCGATCTGCTCTTCGCCGAGCAGGCCGAACGGCAGCTGGTAACGCCCGCTCCGGCCGCCGCCGGTGACCTCCAGCTCGCTGAGCAGCACCGGGTGCTGCGGGTCGCCGAAACGCACGCCGTAGGCGATCTGCACCTGCTCGATGGCGCTGTCCTTGCCGGCGAACCAACGGCGCTTGGGCAGCCAGGTCGGCAGCGCGCTCTGCTCCAATGTGGTGCGCGACGGTGCATCGAGCAATTCTTCGAGGCGCTTTTTCAGCACCAGGGTGGTGAAGTCCGGCAGGCTCTGGGCCGGCTCCACGTGCCAGCTCGGCATCTGGTTTTCCGCCGCCAGGACGAACCAGTAGAAACCGTAGGGCGCCAGGGTCAGGAGGAAATGCAACTGGCCGATCGGCGGGAAGGCGTTGCCGCCGAGCATCTCCACCGGGACCATGCCGGCGAACGCCGAGAGGTCCAGCTCCGCCGCCTGGGCACTGCGCGAGACGTTGGCCACGCAGAGGATGATTTCGTGCTTGCCGTCCGCCCCGGTGTATTCGCGGGTGTAGGCCAGGATCCGCCGGTTGCTCGGCGCCAGCATCTTCAGGCTGCCGCGGCCGAAGGCCTTGGACTGCTTGCGGATCGCCAGCATGCGTCGGGTCCAGTTGAGCAACGAATGGGGATCGCCGGACTGGGTCTCGACGTTCACCGACTGATAGCCGTACAGCGGGTCCATGATCGGCGGCAAGACCAGGCTCGCCGGGTCGGCCCGGGAGAAACCGCCGTTGCGGTCGATGGACCACTGCATCGGCGTGCGCACACCGTCGCGGTCGCCCAGGTAGATGTTGTCGCCCATGCCGATCTCGTCGCCGTAATACAGGGTCGGCGTGCCGGGCATCGACAGCAGCAGGCTGTTGAGCAGCTCGACACGGCGGCGGTCGCGCTCCATCAGCGGCGCCAGGCGCCGGCGGATCCCCAGGTTGATCCGCGCGCGGCGGTCGGCGGCGTAGTAGTTCCACAGGTAGTCGCGCTCGCGGTCGGTGACCATCTCCAGGGTCAGCTCGTCGTGGTTGCGCAGGAAGATCGCCCACTGGCAATTGGCGGGGATCTCCGGGGTCTGGCGCAAAATGTCGGTGATCGGGAAGCGGTCTTCCTGGGCCAGGGCCATGTACATGCGCGGCATCAGCGGGAAGTGGAAGGCCATGTGGCATTCGTCGCCGTCGTCGCCCTTCACATCGCCAAAATAGAGTTGCGTGTCTTCCGGCCATTGGTTGGCCTCGGCCAGCAGCATGCGGTCCGGGTAGTGGGCGTCGATCTCGGCGCGGATGCGCTTGAGCACGTCGTGGGTCTCGGGCAGGTTCTCGTTATTCGTGCCGTCGCGCTCGATCAGGTAGGGAATGGCGTCCAGGCGCAGGCCGTCGATGCCCATGTCCAGCCAGTAGCGCATCACCGACAGCACCGCCTCCAGCACCTGCGGGTTGTCGAAGTTGAGGTCCGGCTGGTGGGAATAGAAGCGGTGCCAGAAGTACTGGCCGGCCACCGGGTCCCAGGTCCAGTTGGACTTCTCGGTGTCGAGAAAGATGATCCGCGTGCCGGGGTATTTCTGGTCGTCGTCGGACCACACATAGAAGTCCCGCGCCTTGGAGCCAGCCTTGGCCTTGCGCGCCCGCTGGAACCAGGGGTGCTGGTCCGAGGTGTGGTTGATGACCAGCTCGGTGATCACCCGCAGCCCCCGCTTGTGGGCCTCGGCGATAAACCGGCGGGCATCGGCCAGGGTCCCGTAGTCGGGGCTGACGCCGCGGTATTCGGCGATGTCGTAACCGTCGTCGCGGCGCGGAGAGGGATAGAACGGCAGCAGCCAGAGGGTGTTCACCCCCAGTTCGGCGATGTAGTCGAGCTTGGCTATCAGCCCGGGAAAATCGCCGATCCCGTCGTTGTTGGAGTCGAAATAGGATTTGACGTGAACCTGGTAGATCACCGCGTCCTTGTACCAGAGCGGGTCCTTGATAAAGGTCGCCGAGCGGGTTTTCTTCGCCATTGCATGCTCCTGAAAAATTCAATGGTTCGCGCCCCTGTAGCCGCTGCCGAGCCCGCGAGGCTGCGACAAGGCCCGCAGGGCCTTCAAGGGCCTCAAGAGCACGTCCCGTTCCGGGCCGATCGCAGCCTGCGGCAGCGGCTACATCGATCACGCTCCACCTGCCGCCGCTGTCGAGACGGCGAAGGATCGAATCAGATAACGCTGAGGCGCCAGATACCGAACGGCTGCCGCCAGGGTTCGATCCGCATGAACTGGACCTTGCCGTACCAGGTCCAGCGATGGCCGTTCATCAAGTCCTCGCCCTGGGTCTGGGCGTCGTCGGGCAGGCCCAGCTCCCACAGCGGCAGCTCGAAATGCGCTTCCTGGGCGTTGAACGGGTCGAGGCTGACCGCCACCAGGATGAAGTTGCCGCGGTCGGCGGTGCGCTTGCCGAAATACAGGATGTTGTCGTTCCACGCGTTGTACAGCTGCAGGCCCAGGTGTGTGTGCAGCGCCGGGTTCTGCCGGCGGATGCGGTTGAGCTGGGCGATCTCGGCGATGATGTTGCCGGGGGCCTCGAAGTCCCGCGGGCGCAGCTGGTATTTCTCCGAATCCAGGTACTCCTCCTTGCCCGGGATCGGCGCCGCCTCGCACAGCTCGAACCCCGAATACATGCCCCACAGGCCCGAGCCCATGGTCGCCAGGGCGGCGCGGATGAGAAACCCCGGGCGGCCCGACTCGTGCAGGAAGAACGGGTTGATATCCGGCGTATTGACGAAGAAGTTCGGCCGGAAGCACTCGCGCCACGGCGACTGGTTCAGCTCGGTGAGGTAGCTCGCCAGCTCGCTCTTGGTGTTGCGCCAGGTGAAGTAGGTGTAGCTCTGGGAGTAACCGACCTTGCCCAGGCGCGCCATCATCGCCGGCGTGGTGAAGGCTTCGGCGAGGAAGATCGTCTCCGGGTACTGCGCGCGCACATCGGCGATCAGCCATTGCCAGAACGGCAGCGGCTTGGTGTGGGGGTTGTCGACGCGAAAGATCTTCACCCCCTCCTCGACCCAGCCGACCACGATGTCGCGCAGCTCCAGCCACAGGCCGGGGATGGCGTCCGCGGCATAGAAGTCGACGTTGACGATGTCCTGGTATTTCTTCGGCGGGTTCTCGGCGTATTTGATGCTGCCGTCCGGGCGCCAGTTGAACCAGCCCGGATGCTGCGTGAGCCAGGGGTGGTCCTGGGAACACTGGATGGCGAAATCCAGGGCGATCTCCAGGCCATGTTCGGCCGCCGCCGCCACCAGGCGCCGGAAGTCGTCGCGGCTGCCGAGCTGCGGGTGGATCGCCTCGTGGCCGCCCTCCTCGCTGCCGATCGCGTACGGGCTGCCTGGCTCGTCGGGACCGGCGGTCAGGGAATTGTTGCGGCCCTTGCGAAAGCGCCGGCCAATGGGGTGGATCGGCGGAAAATAGAGCACGTCGAAGCCCATGTCGCGGATCGTCGCCAGGCGCGAATGGACAGCGTCGAAGGTGCCGTGGCGGGCGGGATCGTCGGTGATCGAGCGGGGAAACAGCTCATACCAGCTGGCGAACTGCGCGCGTTCGCGCTCCACGTCCAGCGGGTATTCCGGGCTCAGGCTCAGGTAGGGACGGTGGTCGGCCTCGGCCATCAGCCGCGCGCTGCGCGGATCGAGGAACAAGGCCACCTGCTCGGTTTCCAACAGCGTCGCCAGCTCCTGGTGCAGCGCCAGCAGTTGCTCGCGCAGCGGCCCGTCGCTGCGCTCGGCGGCCTGTTGCACCTGGTTGCGGCCCTCCTGCAATTCGAGGCTGACCGCCACGCCGGCCTGGTGCTTCTTGCGCAGCTCGTAGCAGAAGCTGGCGAACTGATCGACCCAGGCTTCGATGCAATACCGGTAGCGGCCCTGGCCGGCGACGCTGAAATGGCCGCCCCAGCCGTCGTTGCCCAGGTCCTCCATGGTTGCCCTGTGCCAGCGGCTGTCGGCATCGGCGTCGGCGCGCCAACGGATGCGTACCGCCAGCACGTCGTGGCCGTCGGCGAACACCTTGCTGCTGACCCGCACCACTTGCCCCGCCACCGCCTTGACCGCGAAACGCCCGCCGTCGATCTGCGGCCGGGTGTTTTCGATGGCGATCCGTGGCAACAGCAAGGCCTGCGACAGCGGCATGTGCGCATGCATGTGCGGATGGTCGTGCAGTTCGGTCGGTTTTTCGGCAGTCATCGAGCCTCACCCCTTTACGCCCCATGGACGCTCTGTAGCTGGTCTGTCGCAGCGCCGCGCCGGTGCTTGCGGATCGACACGACACTTAGGTTCCGAGACGCCGACGCCGGGAAAGTTCAGGCGGATTTGCCTGGCCTCGCGCAGGGGAATCAAATCGCCGCGTCGACGGTCCACTCAGGGACAAAGCCAAGCACAAAGGAGGCCATAACGATGAATATTCCGATCCCGGCGCAAACCCCCGATCCGAACATCGACCACCCGACCTTGCCGCCGCCCGAGCCCCAACCCCAACCCCAACCCCAGCCGGTGCCCGAACAGGAACCGCCGGAAAGCGCTCCGCCGCCCAGGGTCGATCCGCCCGGCGACCCGGCGCCAGTGGTGGCCGCCCGGCATCACCGCGGCAGAAGCCGAGGCATCGACCGTAGCAGGCGCTGCCGACGGCCGACGTCACCTGGGCCCACCCTCAGTGATTCGGTGATTTGACTGATCTGCGTCACGGCGCCCCGCACACGCCTGTGCCAGAGGCTCCCGCCGCCTGCTGACGGGGGTTCGGCCGGGTATGGCAAGTTGTCGCAGGGCGCCGCCAACTACACATCTGATCTGCTTTTTATTGCAATACCTGAGTCTGTTATGCAAACAGATCGCTGGGCATAGTTCATCGGCCTGATGGAGGCTGATGAGCGAACGACCATGAGCGAAAGAATCCCCGTCCGATTAGTAGAAACATTCGAGCCTGCGCGCCCAAAGACGAAGGCCAAATCCAGCGACAACCTGATCCACACCCGCAGCTTCACCGGCTTGTTCCGCACCTTGCGCATGAGCGGCGCGGGTTTCCTGTTCCTGCTGTTCTTCGGCACCGTGTGGTTGAACTGGGGCGGCCGCCAGGCGGTGCTCTGGGACCTGGCGGAAAGTAAATTCCATATCTTCGGCGCGACCTTCTGGCCGCAGGATTTCATCCTGCTCTCGGGCCTGCTGATCATCTGCGCCTTCGGCCTGTTCGCCATCACCGTGTTCGCCGGCCGCGTCTGGTGCGGCTACACCTGCCCGCAAAGTTCCTGGACCTGGCTGTTCATGTGGTGCGAGAAGCTCACCGAGGGCGAGCGCAACCAGCGCATCAAGCTCCAAGCTGCGCCCTGGAGCTTGAACAAGCTGATCCGCCGCTCGGCCAAGCACACCCTGTGGCTGGCCATCAGCCTGCTCACCGGGCTGACCTTCGTCGGCTACTTCACCCCGATCCGGCCGCTGGCCGAAGAGCTGCTGACCCTGCAACTGGGCGGCGTGAGCCTGTTCTGGGTGCTGTTCTTCGCCGGCGCCACCTACCTCAACGCCGGCTGGCTGCGCGAGGCGGTGTGCATGCACATGTGCCCGTATGCGCGGTTCCAGAGCGTGATGTTCGACAAGGACACCCTGACCATCTCCTACGACCCGGCCCGCGGCGAAATCCGCGGCCCGCGCAAACGCGGCGTGAAACCCACCGACATCGGCCTCGGCGACTGCATCGACTGCCAGCTGTGCGTGCAGGTCTGCCCGACCGGCATCGACATCCGCGACGGCCTGCAGATGGAATGCATCGGTTGCGCCGCGTGCATCGACGCCTGCGATTCGATCATGGACAAGATGGGCTATGCCCGCGGCCTGATCAGCTATACCTCCGAGCACCAGTTGCAGGGCGGCAAGACCCACCTGCTGCGCCCGCGCCTGGTGGGCTACAGCGCCGTGCTGCTGGTGATGATCGGCGCCCTGGCCCTGGCGCTGGTGGAGCGGCCGATGGTCTCGCTGGACGTCAGCAAGGACCGCGGCCTGTTCCGCGAGAACGCCCTGGGCCAGATCGAGAACATCTACAGCCTGAAGATCATCAACAAGACCCAGCAGCGCCAGGATTACCGCCTGCAACTGGTGGACGGCGACGGCTTCCAGTTGCAAGGCAAGGACCAGATCAGCCTGGCCCCGGGGGAAATCGTCGACCTGCCGGTGTCGGTGGCGATGCTCGCCGACAAGCCGCAAAGCAGTTCCCAGGAGCTGTCGTTCAAGGTGATCGACAGCGACGAGCCCGGGGTCTACAGCGTGGCCAAGAGCCGTTTCGTTGCCCCGTTGAACCGTTGATCCCTTAGACTGGGCGCCGCTTCGCGGCCGATCGCGAGCAAGCTCGCTCCTACAGGTCCGCACCTGTCCTTGTAGGAGCGAGCTTGCTCGCGATAAAACGCCCAGACACCGCAAAATCCAGACCGAGTCGCCCATGAAACGCTACGAAAAATTCGCCGACGACATCGCAGAACTGATCCGCTCCGGGGTGCTCGGCCCTGGCCAGCGCGTGCCGTCGGTGCGTTACGCCAGCCAGACCTACGGGGTCAGCCCGTCCACGGTGTTCCAGGCCTATTACCTGCTGGAACGCCGCGGCCTGATCCGCGCCCGGCCGCGTTCCGGCTACTTCGTCAACACCCATGCGCCGAGCCCGTTCTCGGAGCCGGTGATCAGCAGCCAGGTCAACGAGTCCACCGAAGTCGACGTCAGCGAACTGGTGTTCTCGGTGCTGGACTCGATCAAGGACCCGACCACCGTGCCCTTCGGCTCGGCCTTCCCCAGCCCGACCCTGTTCCCCCTGCAACGCCTGTCGCGCTCCCTGGCCAGCGCCAGCCGCGAGATGGACCCGCGCGTGGTGGTCACCGACATGTCGCCGGGCAACCCGCAACTGCGCCGGCAGATCGCCCTGCGCTACATGGTCGGCGGGCTGATGCTGCCCATGGAAGAACTGCTGATCACCAACGGCGCCCTGGAAGCGCTGAACCTGTGCCTGCAAGCGGTGACCGAACCGGGCGACCTGGTGGCCATCGAGGCACCGGCCTTCTACGCCAGCCTGCAAGTGCTGGAGCGGCTGAAACTCAAGGCGGTGGAAATCCCCGTGCACCCGCGGGACGGCATCGACCTCGGGGTGCTGGCGCAGACCCTGGAGCGGCATCCGATCAAGGCTTGCTGGTGCATGACCAGCTTCCAGAATCCCATGGGCGCGACCATGCCCGAGGCGAAGAAGCAGGAACTGGTGGAACTGCTGCGCACGCACCAGGTGCCGTTGATCGAGGACGACGTCTACGCCGAGCTGTACTACGGCCAGCAGGCGCCGAAACCGGCCAAGGCTTTCGACACCGAGGGCCTGGTGATGCACTGCGGCTCGTTCGCCAAGAGCCTGGCGCCGGGCTACCGCATCGGCTGGGTGGCTGCCGGGCGCTACGCGCAGAAAATCGAGCGGCTGAAACTGATGACCTCGCTGTGCGCCTCGATGCCGGCCCAGGCCGCCATCGCCGACTACCTGCAACACGGCGGCTACGACCGCCACCTGCGCAAGCTGCGCTACGCCCTGGAAGAACAGCAGAGCGCCATGCTCGCGGCCATCGCCCGTTACTTCCCGGCGCAGACCCGGGTCAGCCAGCCGGCCGGCGGCTACTTCCTGTGGCTGGAACTGCCGGCGCAGATGGACTCGTTGAAACTGTTCCAGATGGCCCTGGCCCAGGGCATCAGCATCGCCCCGGGGCCGATCTTCTCGCCGACCCAGCGCTTTCGTAACTGCATCCGCCTGAACTACGGCAGCCCGTGGAGCGAAGCAGCGGAAAAGGCCATGGAGACGTTAGGGCGGATCGTGCGCTCGTTCTAACGCCACACGCCCCGTCGCCGCTGCCACAGGCTGCGATCGGCCGCGCAGCGGTCGCAAGATCGGCTGACGCGGTTATCCAGACAGATCGTGGACTCAGGGTTGGCGGCCGCTGCGCGCCCGGACGCAGCCTCGCAGGCTCGACAGCGGCTACAGAAACCGCGCACGCCACGATCAATGTAGCCGCTGCCGCAGGCTGCGATCGGCCGCGCAGCGGTCGCAAGATCGGCTGATGCGGTTATCCAGACAGATCGCGGACTCAGGGTTGGCGGCCTAGCGCCCGCCGCCCAGATCGATAAAGGTCCCGGTGGAATACGAGGCCTTGTCCGACAGCAGCCAGATAATCGCCTCCGCCACTTCGTCCGGGCGGCCGCCGCGGCCCATGGGGATCGCGGATTCGAGCTTGCTGACGCGGTCGGCGTCGCCGCTCAGGGCGTGGAAATCGGTGTAGATATAGCCCGGGCGCACGCCATTGACGCGGATGCCTTCGCCGGCGACTTCCTTGGACAGGCCGATAGTGAAGGTGTCCAGCGCGCCCTTGGAGGCGGCGTAATCGACGTACTCGCCGGGCGAACCCAGGCGCGCCGCGACCGACGACACGTTGACGATGCTGCCGCCCTGCCCGCCGTGCCTGGGCGACATGCGCAGCACCGCGTGCTTGGCGCAGAGGATCGGCCCGAGCACGTTGGTCTTGATGATTTTCAGGATGCGGAATTCGGACATTTCGTCGAGCCGCGACTTCTGCGCGACGGTCCCGGCGTTGTTGACCAGCGCGGTGACCCGCCCCAGTTCGGCATCGACCCGCTGGAACAGGCCGATCACTTCGTCCTCGATGCTCACATCGGCGCGCACCGCAATCGCCTGGGCGCCCAGCTCGCGCACCTGCTCCAGCACCTTGAAGGCCGCCTGCTCGTCGGCCTGGTAGTTGATGCAGATCCGGTAGCCCTGTTGCGCGGCCAGCAGCGCGGTGGCCGCGCCGATACCGCGCCCGCCACCGGTGATGAGGATGACTTTTTCCATGCTGCCGACTCCCTCGCTGATCGTTGAACGCGAGCCATTAAACACCCTGCGGCCAGCGTTGCAAACCTCCACCGGCGGGGCATCCGCCCCGTGGCTGCTCGCCGGTCGCGAAGCATCCGCCAGGCCAATTACCGCGTTTGTTCAGGCAGATCGCGCGTTCAGGTTTTGCGGTCGCGACACGACCGAGCGCAGCCTCGCAGGCTCGGCCGCGACTACAGGGGCTGGCGTTCGGCCTGGTGGATGCTTTGCATGAAACGCGTGGCCGGCAACGGGTGGCCGAGGAAATAGCCTTGCAGCGAGTCGCAGCCCAGCTGGGTCAGGAAGCTCTGCTGCACGTCGGTTTCCACACCCTCGGCGACGATGCGCAGGCCCAGGGCCTGGCCCAGGGCGACGATGGCCGAGACGATCGCCGCGTCGTCGCTGTCGTGCTCCAGGTCGCGGACGAAACCGCGGTCGATCTTCAGTTCGTTGGCCGGCAGGCGCTTGAGGTACATCAGGCTCGAATAGCCGGTGCCGAAATCGTCGATGGACAGGTCCACGCCCATGTCCGCCAGTTGCCTGAGCACGGTCATGCTCGCGTCGGCGTCGCTCATGGCCGTGGTCTCGGTGATCTCCAGGGTCAGGCTGTTGGCCGGCAAGCGATGCTGGGCCAGCGCCTTGGCCACGCTGTCGACCAGCCCGGCATGACAGAACTGCAACGCGGAGATGTTCACCGCGATCCGCCAGCCCTGGTAACCCTCGCTGTACCACTCGCGCATCTGCCGGCATGCCTCGTTGAGCACCC
The DNA here is from genome assembly GCF_001921865.1 of Pseudomonas chlororaphis. GTDB lineage: Bacteria > Pseudomonadota > Gammaproteobacteria > Pseudomonadales > Pseudomonadaceae > Aquipseudomonas > Aquipseudomonas chlororaphis_D. The sequence goes on along the minus strand of NZ_MSCT01000010.1, from coordinate 253,911 downwards.
ATTCGCCGATGGGAATGATCAGCCCGGTCTTTTCCGCCAGCTCGATGAACTTGTCCGGCAACAGCAGCCCCAGCTGCGGGTGGTCCCAGCGCAGCAAGGCTTCGGCCCCCACCGGCATGCCGTTGGCGGCGTCGAACTTGGGTTGGTAATACAGCTTGAACTGGCCGTGTTCGACGGCGTTGCGCAGATCCTGCAACAGTTGCAGCTGGCGGCGCGCGTCGCTGTTCATCGAGGCGTCGAAGAAGCTGTAGCCGTTCTTGCCGGTGCCCTTGGCGTGGTACATCGCCGCGTCGGCGTTCATCAAGAGTTCCTGGGGCGTCAGGCCGTTGCCCGGGTAGACCGCGATGCCGACGCTGGCGGAGATCTGCAAGGCGTGCTCGGCGACCCGGAACGACTGCGCGATCAGGCCGACCTGGCGCGCGGCCAGGCGCAAGGCGTCGTCCGGCTCGCTCAGTTGCACCAGCAGCACGAACTCGTCGCCGCCGATCCGCGCCAGGGTGTCCTGGCTGCGCAGGTCTTCGCGCAGGCGCACCGCCACTTCGCGCAGCAACTGGTCGCCCATGTGATGGCCGAAGGCGTCGTTGACCGGCTTGAAGCCGTCCAGGTCGATGAACATCAGCGCGAAACAGCCGCCCTGCTCGGTGACCCGCTGCATCGCCTGGTCGATCCGGTCGGCCAGCAGCGTGCGGTTCGGCAGTCCGGTCAGGGTGTCGTGCAGCGCCAGTTGGGTCAGCTCGCGGTTGGCCACGGTCAGCGATTCGGCGAGCACCGCGGTGCGCGCTTCCAGCCGCGCGTCGAGCACCGAGGTCAGCAAGGCGATGACCAGCACTGCCAAGGTGGTGATCAACACCAGGTTGTCCAGGCCCTTGCCGCTCAGCCCATCCACCGCCGCGCCGCAGAAACTGCCGTCGGCGAAACGCGCCGCGGCCATGCCGGTGTAGTGCATGCCGACAATGGCGATGCCCATCACCACCGCCGCTCCGCAGCGGGCCAAACGGACATAGGGGGTGTTGTGACGCAGGCGGAAGGCGATCCACAGCGCCGCGGCCGAAGCGCCGACGGCAATCAGCAGCGAGGCGCCGAACAGGCTCGGGTCATAGTCGATACCCGGCTGCATGCGCATCGCCGCCATGCCGGTGTAATGCATGGCGCTGATCCCGGAGCCCATGATCAGCGCGCCGAACCCCAGTTGCCAGGCCGGCAGGCTCGGCTGACTCACCAGCCACAGGGCGAAACCGCAGGACAGCACGGAGATCAGCAGCGACAAGGCGGTAATGCCGACGTCGTAGCCCAGGTCGATCGGCAGGCGGAAGGCGAGCATGCCGATAAAGTGCATCGACCACACGCCGATGCCCATGGCCAGGGCGCCGCCGACCATCCACCACATCGCCGCACGGCCCTGGGCGGTGGCGATGCGGCCGGTCATGTCGAGCGCGGTATAGGAGGCGAGAATCGCCACAAACAGGGAAATCAGAACCAGTGCGGAAGAATAGGTACCGATGAGCATGGACGTCTCGTGGCCGTGAGCCGGAAGCTTCCATACCCGGCGGTAAAAATTCGCAATTGTACTGATTGCGCGTAGGAACGCACTCACAAAGTAAGCAAAAAGCCATCAGTCGGACAGAAAGTACCCGGTCGACAAAACAAATCCGTTACAAACGCACCTTTCCTGATCGCCATCGCCTGGGCTGGCGCTCGCTGCGCAACCGGACGCAGCCTCGCTGTCGCTCGGCAGCGGCTACAGGTTCGTGGGCGCCGCGGGCGATGTAGCCGCTGGCGCAGCCTGCGTACGGCCGCGCAGCGGTCGCGGAACCGGCTGGCGCGTACAGCCAGGCCGAACGCGGGGCTTGGGTTTACGGTCGCTGCGCAACCGGACGCAGCCTCGCTGTCGCTCGGCAGCGGCTACAGGTTCGTGGGCGCCACGGGCGATGTAGCCGCTGGCGCAGCCTGCGTACGGCCACGCAGCGGTCGCGGAATCGGCTGGTGCGTACAGCCAGGCCGAACGCGAGGCCCGGGGTTGCGCTGGGCGGAAACCGTCAGGGCTGCTCGCTGGCTTGCAGCTGGCCGTCCCAGCCGCCGCCCAGGGCGGCGATCAGTTGCACGCTGGTGACCAACCGGCTTTGCAGCAGGCTCAGCACGCTGCGTTCGTTGCTCAGGGCCGTGGCCTGCACCACCACCACGTCGAGGTAAGCGATCAGCCCGGCCTTGTACTGGTTTTCGGTCAGGCGCTGGGAATCGCGCGCCGCGTCCAGGGCCTCCTGGCGTACCGCGGCCTCGTCTTCCAGGACCTTGAGCTGCACCAGGTAGTTCTCCACTTCGCGGAAGCCGTCGAGCACGGTCTGGCGATACTTGGCCACGGTCTGGTCGTAGACCGCCTCGGTGCGGTCGACTTCCGCCGAGCGCTGGCCGCCGTCGAACAGGGTCATGGCCAGTTTCGGCCCCACCGACCAGAAGCGGTTCGGCAGGCTGATCCAGTCGGCGTAGGTACTGCTGCTGTAGCCGCCCGCCAGGCTCAGGGTCAGGTCCGGGTAATAGGCCGCCTTGGCCACGCCGATATTGGCGTTGGCGGCGATCACCGAACGCTCGGCCGAAGCGATGTCCGGGCGCCGTTCCAGCAGCTGCGACGGCAGGCCCAGCGGCACCTGGGGCAAGGCCGGGATGTCCTGGGTTTCCGCCAGGTTGAACTCGGCCGGCGGCAGGCCGATCAGCACGGCGATGGCGTTTTCCAGCTGGGCGCGCTGCCAGATCAGGTCGATCAGGTCGGCCTGGGTGCTTTTCAGCTGGGTCCGCGCCTGGGCGATGGCGTCCTTGCCGGCGACGCCGGCGCGGTACTGGTTCTCGGTCATGGTCAGCGAACGCTGGTAGGCCGCCACCGTGGCTTCGAACAGACGCTTCTGCTGGTCCATGACCCGCAGTTGCAGGTAGTTCTGCACCAGTTCCGACTGCTGGCTCAGGCGCATGGCCGCAAGGTCGGCGAAGCTCGCTTCGGCGCTGGCCTCGTTGGCCTCCAGGCCACGGCGCAGCTTGCCCCAGACATCGGCCTCCCAACTGACCCCGAGCTGGGTGTTGTAGGTGTCGCGGATGCCGCTGGAAGAACTGCTCAGGGCCGAACTGCTGCTACCGGTGCCCTGGCTGGCGCGGGTTTTCCCCGCGCTCAGGTCCACGGTCGGGAACAGCGAGCCACGGGCGCTGCGCACCAGGGCCTGGGCCTGGCGGTACTGGGCCTCGGACTGGGCCACGGTCTGGTTGGCGCTGTTGAGTTTGTCGATCAGCTCATTGAGCTGGCGGTCGCCGTACAGCTCCCACCAGGCGCCGCGGGCCAGGGAGTCGCTGGGGCTGGCCTGGCGCCAACCGGCCGCTTCCTTGTAGTGGGCAGGCTCGGCCACCTGCGGGCGCTGGTAATCCGGGCCGATGGCGCAGGCGCTGAGCAGCATCAGGCTCAAGCCCAGGCTCAACAGCCGCGAGCCGCGGGCCAGGAGCAGGCGCTGGGAAAGGAGGGAGAGCGAACGGTCAGTCATAGCGGCGTTTCCAGAGCGGCATCGGTACGGACCCCACGCCAGTGGTTGAACTTATGGCGCAGGCGATCGAGATAGAGGTAGACCACCGGGGTGGTGTAGAGGGTCAGGACCTGGCTGAAGACCAGGCCGCCGATAATGGTCAGGCCCAGGGGCTGGCGCATTTCCGCGCCCTCGGCGCTGCCCAGCAACAGCGGCAAGGCGCCGAGGATGGCCGCCAGGGTGGTCATCAGGATCGGCCGCAGGCGCAGCAGGCAGGCGCTGCGGATCGATTCCAGCGGCCCCATGCCCTGGTGGCGCTCCAGTTGCAGCGCCAGGTCGATCATCAGGATCGCGTTCTTCTTCACCACGCCGATCAGCAGGAACAGTCCCAGCAGCGAGATCAGGCTGAACTCGCTGCCCAGCGCATAGATCGACAGCAAGGCGCCGACCCCGGCCGACGGCAGTGTGGAAAGAATGGTCAGCGGGTGGATATAGCTTTCATAGAGCACGCCGAGCACCAGGTACACCGCCAGCAAGGCGCCGAGGATCATGAACGGCTGGCTTTTCTGGGTCGCGGCGAAGGCGTCGGCGGTGCCGGCCATCTTGACGATCACATCTTCAGGCATGCCCAGCCTGGCCAGCGCCCGCTCGATGGCCGCCGTGCCCTGCTCCACCGTCACCCCTTCGGCCATGTCGAAGGAAATGCTCTCCGAGGCGAACTGGCCTTCGTGGCTGACGCGGTCGTCTTCCAGGCTGTTTTCGTAATGGGCGATGGTCGACAGCGGCACCCGCGCGCCGTCGGCGGTGATCACCTGCACCTGGTTGAGGGTGATCGGGTCCTGGGCGTATTTCGGGTTGACCTCCATCACCACCTGGTACTGGTTGAGGCTGTCGTAGATGGTCGAGATCTGCCGCTGGCTGTAGGCGTTGTTGAGCACCGCGGTGACCATGTTCATGTCGATCCCCAGGCGCTTGGCCTGGTCGCGGTCGACCACCAGGGTCACCTGCTGCGCGCCCCGCCCTTCGCGGGCGTCGATGGCGGTGAGCTCCGGCAAGGCGCGCAGCGCGGTGACCACTTTCGGGTACCACTCGCGCAGCGCGCCCAGGTCGCCGCTCTGGATGATGTAGGAATACTGCGAGGTGGTCTGCTCGCGACCACCGCCGAACTGCAGGTCCTGGTCGGCCATCAGCATCAATTGGGCGCCGGGAACCTTGGGCATTTCCTTGCGCAGGCGCTCGATGACCTTCTGCGCCGACAGCTTGCGCTCCTTGATCGGCTTGAGGCGCACCAGCATGAAGGCGTTGTTGGTGCCGTTGTTGCCGCCGATGAAGCCGGCCACGCTCTCCACCGCCGGGTCCTTGAGCACCTCGCGGCGGAAGATTTCCATCTTCGGCTGCATCACGGTGAACGACAGGCCGTCGTCGCCGCGCACGAACCCGATCAACTGGCCGGTGTCCTGCTGCGGCATGAAGGTCTTGGGCACCACCACGTACAGCGCGACGTTGACGCCGATGGTCACGAACAGACTGAGCAGGGTCAGGCGCTTGTGGCGCAGCACCCAGTCCAGGCTGCGGGCGTATTTGCCCACCATCCAGTCGTTGGCCCGCTGGCTCCAGCGCTGCAGCCCGTTCTCACGGCCCGGCACGTGGGGCTTGAGCCAACGGGCGCAGAGCATCGGGGTCAGGGTCAGGGACACCACCAGCGAGACCACGATGGCCGCCGCCAGGGTGATGGAAAACTCGCGGAACAGGCTTTCGATGATCCCGCCCATGAACAGGATCGACAGGAACACCGCCACCAGCGAGACGTTCATCGAGAGCAAGGTGAAGCCGACTTCCTTGGCTCCCAGGTAGGCCGCCTTCATCGGCGCGATGCCCTCGTCGATGTGCCGGGAGATGTTCTCCAGTACCACAATGGCGTCGTCCACCACCAGCCCGGTGGCGAGGATCAGCGCCATCAGCGACAGGTTGTTCAGGGAAAAACCGTACAGGTACATCACCGCGAAGGTGCCCACCAGCGACACTGGCACCGCCAGGGTGGGGATCAGCGAGGCGCGGAAATTGCCGAGGAACAGGTAGACCACCAGGATCACCAGGGCCACGGCGATCAGCAGGGTCATCTCGGCCTCGTGCAGGGTGGCCTTGATCACCGGCGAGCGGTCCATGGCCAGGTTGAGCTTGACGCTGGCCGGCAGCACCGCCTGCAACGCCGGCAGCTGGGCCTTGATCTCGTTGACCGTCTCGATGATGTTGGCGCCGGCCTGGCGGTTGATCACCAGCAGCACCGCCGCGTCGTCGTTGAAGAAGCCGCTGTTGTAGCGGTCCTCGACGCCATCGCTGACCTTGGCCACGTCCCTCAGGCGCAGGGCCGCGCCGTCCTTGTAGTGGATGATCAGCGGCTCGTAATCGCGGGCCTTCTCCAACTGGTCGTTGGCCTGCACCTGCCACAGTTGCTCGGCGTTCTCCACCGAGCCCTTGGGCCGGCGCACGTTGGCCTCGGCGATGGTCTTGCGCACATCGTCCAGGGCCACGCCGTACTGGTTGAGCAATTGCGGCTCGAGTTCGATGCGCACCGCCGGCAACGAACTGCCGCCGATCTGCACCTCGCCGACCCCGGAAACCTGGGACAGGCTCTGGGACAGGATGGTCGAGGCCAGGTCGTACAGCTGGCCCTTTTCCAGCACGTCGGAGGTCAGCGACAGCACCATGATCGGCGCCTGGGAGGGGTTGACCTTCTTGTAGGTCGGCATGCTGCGCATGCCGCTGGGCAGCAGGTTGCGCGAGGCGTTGATCGCCGCCTGCACTTCCCGCGCCGCGCCGTTGATGTCGCGGTCCAGGTCGAATTGCAGGATGACCCGGGTCGAGCCCTGGCTGGAGCGGCTGCTCATGGTGTTGACCCCGGCGATCGCGCCGAACGAGCGCTCCAGCGGCGTGGCCACGGTCGAGGCCATGACCTCGGGGCTGGCCCCCGGCAGGCTGGCCTGGACCACAATCACCGGGAAGTCCATCTGCGGCAGCGGCGCCACCGGCAACAGGCCGAAGCTGACGCCGCCCAGCAGCATGATGGCCAGGCTCAGCAGCATCGTGGCGACCGGCCGGCGGATAAAGGGTCCGGACAGGTTCATGGCTGTTCTACCGGCTCCGCGCGCTCAGGCGCCGAACGCCAGCGCCGGCCCAAGCGGTCGAAATACAGGTAGATCACCGGCGTAGTGAACAGGGTCAGGACCTGGCTCAGCGCCAGGCCGCCGACCATCACCAGCCCCAGGGGCTGGCGCAGCTCGGCGCCGGAACCGGTGGCCAGCATCAACGGCACGGCGCCGAACAGCGCGGCCAGGGTGGTCATCAGGATCGGCCGGAAGCGCAGCAGCGCCGCCTGGTAGATCGCCTGTTCCGGGGCCATGCCCTGGTTGCGTTCGGCGTCGAGGGCGAAGTCGATCATCATGATCGCGTTCTTCTTGACGATGCCGATCAGCAGGATGATGCCGATGATCGCGATCATGCCCAGGTCGTTGCCGCTGAGGATCAGCGCCAGCAAGGCCCCCACCGCCGCCGACGGCAAGGTGGAGAGGATGGTGATCGGGTGGATGTAACTCTCGTAGAGCACGCCGAGCACGATGTACATGGTCACCACCGCCGCCAGGATCAGCAGCAAGGTGCTCGACAGCGACGCCTGGAATGCCTGGGCCGCGCCCTGGAACTGGGTCTGCACGCCCACCGGCATGCCGATGTCGCGCTGCACCTGGTCGATGACTTCCACCGCCTGCCCCAGGGCCACGCCCGGCGCCAGGTTGAACGACATCATCACCGCCGGGAACTGGCCGATATGGGCAATGGCCAGTTGCGCCTGGCGCTCCTCGACCCGCGCCAGGCTCGACAGCCGCACCTGGCCGCCGTCGGTGGTCTTCACATGGATCTGCTCCAGCGCCTGCGGGCCGATGCTTTCGCCGGACTGGGCCTGCAACACCACGCGGTACTGGCTGGCCTGGGTGTAGATGGTGGAAATCTGCCGCTGGCCGAAGGCGTCGTACAGCGCGTCGGTGATGTTCGATACCGAGACGCCCAGCCGCGAGGCAGCGTCGCGGTCGATCACCAGGTACACCTGCAGGCCCTTGTCCTGCAGGTCGCTGGCGACGTCGGTGAGCTCCGGCCGCTGGGCCAGGGCGTCCACCAGGCGTCCGCTCCAGGTGGCCAGCAGGTCGGCGTCCGGCGACGACATGCTGAACTGGTACTGGGTGCGGCTGACCCGGTCTTCGATGGTCAGGTCCTGCACCGGTTGCATGAACAGGCGAATACCCACCAGTTGGTCGACCTGGGGCTGGATCCGCGCGATCACCTGCGCGGCACTGAGGTCGCGTTCGCGGTGCGGCTTGAGGTTAATCAGCAACCGGCCGCTGTTGAGCGTGGCGTTGTCGCCGTCGACGCCGATATAGGACGACAGGCTCTGCACCGCCGGATCGGCAAGGACGATTTTCGCCAGCTCCTGCTGGCGCTGGCTCATGGCGGCGAAAGACACCGACTGCGGCGCTTCGGAAATGCCCTGGATCACCCCGGTGTCCTGCACCGGGAAGAAGCCCTTGGGCACCACCATATACAGGAACACGGTCAGCGCCAGGGTGCCGACGGCCACCAGCAGGGTCAGCGGCTGGTGCTTGAGCACCCATTGCAGGCCGCGGCCGTAGCTGGCGATCAACCAGTCGATCCAGGCGCCGCTGGCGCGGTAGAAACGCCCTTGTGCCTCGATCTTCGGCTCGCGCTTGAGCAAGCGCGCGCACATCATCGGCGTCAGGGTCAGGGACACCACCAGGGAAATCAGGATCGCCACCGCCAGGGTGATGGCGAACTCGCGGAACAGCCGCCCGACCACGTCGGCCATGAACAGCAGCGGGATCAGCACGGCGATCAGCGACAGGGTCAGCGAGACCAGGGTGAAGCCGATCTGCTTGGCGCCCTTGAGCGCGGCCTGCATCGGGCTGTCGCCCTCCTCGATGAACCGCGCGATGTTCTCCAGCATGACGATGGCGTCGTCGACCACGAAACCGGTGGCGATGGTCAGGGCCATCAGGGTCAGGTTGTTGACCGAGAAACCCGCCAGGTACATCACGCCGAAGGTGCCGATCAGCGACAGCGGCACGGCGATCGACGGAATCACCGTGGCGCTGGCCCGGCGCAGGAACAGGAACGTCACCATCACCACCAGGGCGATGGCGATCAGCAACTCGTGCTGCACGTCGGTGACCGAGGCGCGGATGGTCTGGGTGCGGTCGGTGAGCACGGTGACGTCCAGGCCCGCCGGCAGGTTGTCGGTGATGCTCGGCAGCAGCGCCTTGATCCGGTCCACCACCTCGATCACGTTGGCCCCGGGCTGGCGCTGGATATTGAGCAGCACCGCCTGGTTTTCGTTGGCCCAGGCCGCCAGGCGCTCGTTCTCGGCGCCGTCGGCGATCTGCGCGACGTCTTTCAGGCGCAGCGGCGCGCCGTTCTTGTAGGCCAGGATCAGCTCGGCGTAATCCTTGGGCGACGTCAGTTGGTCGTTGGCGTCGAGCATCGACACCCGGGTCGGGCCGTCGAAGTTGCCCTTGGGCTGGTTGACGTTGGAGGCGCCGATCAGGGTCCGCACGTCCGACAGGTTGAGGCCGTTGGCCGCCAGGGCTTCGGGGTTGACCTTGATCCGCACCGCCTGGCGCTGGCCGCCGGCGATGCTGACCATGCCCACGCCGCTGATCTGCGCGATCTTCTGCGCCATGCGCGTGTCGACCAGGTCGTTGAGCTTGGGCAGCAGCATGGTCTTGGAGGTAATGGCCAGGGTCAGCACCGGGGTGTCCGCCGGGTTGACCTTGTTGTACACCGGCGGCGCCGGCAGATCGGTCGGCAGCAGGTTGGTGGCGGCGTTGATCGCGGCCTGCACCTGTTGCTCGGCGACATCCATGTTGATGTCGAGGTTGAAGCGCAGGGTCAGCACCGAGGCGCCGCCGGAACTGGTGGAGGCCATCTGGGTCAGGCCGGGCATCTGCCCGAACTGGCGCTCGAGCGGCGCGGTCACGGCGCTGGTCATCACGTCCGGGCTGGCGCCGGGGTACAGGGTCATCACCCGGATGGTCGGGTAGTCGACCTGGGGCAGCGCCGAGACCGGCAACAGGCGATAGGCGATCAGGCCGGCCAGGACAATGGCCAGCATGCTCAGGGTGGTCGCTACCGGACGGAGGATGAACAGCCGCGAGAGGTTCATGCGCCGACCTTGTTCGCCGGGGCGTCAGCGGCCGGGGTCGCGCTGGAGCTGGCCGGCTTGCCCTGCAAATGCTCGGTCGGCGTGGTCGGGACTTCTTCGGTGGTGTTGACCACTTCGACGTCGCTGCCGTCCTTGAGGCGGTCGGTGCCTTCGAGCACCACCCGGTCGCCGACTTCCAGGCCGGCCTTGATCACGGTGGAGTCGCCGTTGCTGGCGCCGACCTGCAACTGACGGATCTTGACCTTGTTGTCGCCGTCCAGGGCGTAGACGAAGGTGCCGTTGGTGCCGAACTGGATCGCCGCCGACGGCACCAGCACCACGTCCTTCAGGGTGTCGGCCAGCAACCGCACATTGACGAACTGGTTGGGGAACAGCACCTGATCGCGGTTCTCGTAGCGCGCCTTGAACTTCAGGGTGCCGGTGGTGGTGTCGATCTGGTTGTCGAGGCTTTGCAGCACGCCGTTGGCCTGCAGTTTCAGGTCGCCGCGGTCCCAGGCTTCCACAGGCAATTTGGCGCCGCTGCGATAACGCTCCAGCACCGCGGCCAGGTTGTTCTCCGGCAGGGTGAACGCCACGCTGATCGGCTGGGTCTGGGTGATGATCGCCAGCGCGGTGGTGTCATTGGCCGCCACCAGGTTGCCGACATCCAGCTGGCGCAGGCCCACACGGCCGGCGATCGGCGCGCGGATCTGGGTGAATTCGAGGTTGAGCTTGGCGTCGTTGACCGCCGCCTGGTTGGTCTTGACCGTGCCCTGGTACTGGCCGACCTGCGCCGCGGCGGTGTCCAGGGTCTGCTTGGCGATGCTGTCCTGGGCGTACAGGCCACGATAACGCTCGTAGTCGACCTGGGCGTTCTTCAGTTGCGCCTGGTTCTGCAACAGCGTGCCTTCGGCCTGGAGCAAGGCGTTCTGGTACGGACGCGGGTCGATTTGGGCCAGCAGGTCGCCGGCCTTGACCATCTGCCCTTCCTCGAAGCTCACCTTGACCAGCTCGCCGGCCACCCGGCTGCGTACATTAATGGTGTTGAGCGCGGTCACCGTGCCCAGCGCCTTGTAATACAGCGGGAAGTCGCCCCGCGTGGCCGGCGCCACCCGCACCGGAATCGGCCCGCTCGCACCGCCGAACCCCGGGCGCATCGACCCGCTGCGCCCGGTGTGGCCGGCGGCGTTCTGCCCGGCGGCATCCTTGTGGGTGCTCGAGGCCGGCCAGAATTTCCAGCACAGGCCGACAATGGCCAACAGGACAAGCAGGCCAAACAGCCAGCGACGGGAGTTGCGGGAAACGGAGGATTGCATGGAGTGATCAACCATTGGGCGCGAGGGGATCTTTTTCAGGTGGCTGAAAGATAAGCACTGGCGGGGGTTTAGCAAAGCGCCTTTACCGGCAATTTACCTTGGGCTTACGTTTGCAAGTGCCCGCTAAGCTACTGAAGCACAAATAAAAACGGCCTGGACAGGGCCAGGCCGTGAATAATTGTAAAACCTGTTACTTGAGTACGGCCAACGCCGCGTCATAGTTAGGCTCTTCAGCGATTTCCTTGACCAGCTCGCTGTGCAGCACCTTGTCGTTCTCGTCCAGCACCACCACCGCGCGGGCGGTCAGGCCGGCCAGCGGGCCGTCGACGATCGCCACACCGTAGTTCTCGATGAATTCGCGGCCGCGCAGGGTCGACAGGTTCTGCACGTTGTCCAGGCCTTCGGCGCCGCAGAAGCGGGCCTGGGCGAACGGCAGGTCGGCCGAGATGCACAGCACCACGGTGTTGTTCAGGCCGCTGGCCTGGGCGTTGAACTTGCGCACGGAAGTGGCGCAGGTCGGAGTGTCGACGCTCGGGAAGATGTTCAGCACTTTGCGCTTGCCGGCAAAGCTGCTCAGGGTGACGTCGGCCAGGCCGGCGCCCACCAGGGAAAACGCTGGGGCCTTGGAACCGGCCTGGGGCAGTTGACCGTTGACTTGAACCGGGTTGCCTTTAAGGGTGACTTGAGCCATGAACGGAGTCCTTTTGAACGGTTGTCGTTAAAACAGCGGTAAAGAAATGAAGAGGCCGAAGTTAACCATGAAACGCCTCGACCACCTATGCCCGGGATGCAAATTGTCGAACAAGACCCGGCGCCGTTGAAATACCGGCGGAACGCGAAAACCCGGCTTGATCGCCTTCACCCCAGCAAGCGCAGCATATTGCGGTGCCGGGCGGCGAAAATGCGTGTCATGTAGGCATTGACGATCAACCGTTCCACCCAGGCCCCACCCAGGGCCCGATAGGTCACCCGGTCGGTATACAGGGTGCCCCCTTCGGCAGCCTCGACCCGGTGCTCGTGACGGAATGCCCGCAAGGGGCCCTTGAGCATCTCGTCGACGAAATGCCGCTCGCCGACCTCACGTATAACCACCGTCCATGTCGCCGGTATGACACCCCACATCCAGTGGCGAAAGCTGAACTCACGCCCGGCGGCAATGCGCAGGTGACTGAGATCGACGCCTTTCAGGGGGCTGATGCGTTCGGGAAATATCTTCGGGAAATTCGCCCCCTCAAGGCAGAAATCCAGCACCTGGGCCGGGCTGCGAGCAGCAATGAAAGTCGTGCGTTCGACTACGGGCATGCTGAGAAAGCTCCTTATTTCCACCAAAAATACATGATGTAAAACATCACAAAAAATCATTAATCTATTGTTTTTATTGAATTTATTTAACTTAACAATTCACTTTAACTTAACCACTAAAAAAACATGGATATAGTCATATTCAACTTTAACCAAAGGGCCCCGCGCAACGGCTCGCCCTGGGCGTATGAGGGCCGCGAGCCAGCCCGAGCATAAGGCCTTTGCCCTCGCCCGATGCTGATTCTGTTGGCTTGGCGATACGTGCGGGCGCTTATCGTCCCGGCGTCGATAAAGGGGTCGGGCAGACGCTGCCCGACCCCGGACCGGATAAGTTGCAGCCCCCGGCGGTGGGGTCGAACGCAGTTATTTTTTCAGCCGCTGGAACGACTGGTGCAGGTCCGAAGCCCAGCCGTCGATAACGTTTTTCACGTCCGCGGCCTGCATCACCTGGCTGTCGTTCTCCAGTTCCTTGCCGCTGCCCTTGCGCACGACTTGGGCAATCACTTTGTTGTTGCCACCGTCGATGAACTGCGCCTCGGTGCCCAGGGTGGTTTCCTGGTCGCGGATGCCGCTGGCGGTGCTCACCGCCGCCGCCACCAGGGCGATCGGAATGATTTCGTAGGGTTTCAGGCCTTCGGTCTTGCTGCTCACGGCGGTGATCGCCGCGCGCACCACGATCACACCCGGCCCAGGCCCTGTCGCCAGCGGCATGGCCTGCCCGATCTCACGCTTGAGCGCTTCGTCGTAATAGCGATTGATCCCGTTCAGCGTATTTTGCGGGATTTTCGCCGTCGGCTGAGGCTTGGGATAAAACTGGGTGGGCTCGATATAGACGCTGCGGTATTGCTTCAGGTCCAGCTTGGGATCGACCCAGCGCATCACCTCGACACCCGACGGCGACTTGGCTTCCTTGAGTTGGCTGTAGTCGCCCAGAAAACCGGAATACTCGTCAGGCTTGGGGACGTTGCTGGAACAGCCCGCCAGTGCGAGGGAGGCGATGCACAGTGCGCCAGTGATTCGTGCAAGCTTCATAGGGTAACTCCTGTCAGAAAAGCCGGACGCGATGCCAGCTTTAGGAGTTGTAGGTATAGCCAAATCCCTGGCAAACCAGCAACAAAAAACAACACGCCAAGCGCATTCTCCTCCCCAGTCGCGAGCAGGCCCATTGCCAGTGCGCGCGCGCCCCTTGAGCCCGCGTAACGCCCATGTTGCGCCGGCTTCGCGGTTCAGCGCCGGCGGAACAGCGGCCGCGGCTCGATCGCCGAACGTCCGTAGAGCACGCTCATGCCCGCCAGCCCCTTGAGGGCGTCGTCGGCGCACTTGTCTTCGCGAATGGCGAAACTGTCAAAACCGCACTGGCGCATGTGGCTGAGCTGGTCGCGCAGCACATCGCCCACCGCCCGCAATTCGCCCAGCCAGCCCAGCCGGGTGCGCAACAGATACGCCTGGCTGTAGGCCCGGCCGTCGCGAAAACTGGGAAAATCCAGGGCGATCAGCGGGATCAGCTTGAGCCAGGGGCGCAGGCTTTCGACCTCGTCGTCCGGGCCGAGCCAGACGCCGTCCCGCGCCGGCTCGTGCTCGATGCGGCGGATCAGCCAGCGCGCCAACGGCAATATCAGCGGCCCCTCGGGCAGCAGGCCGTCCACTTCGCGCACCAGGGTCCAGGGGTCGTCCTCGACCCGCCGGGCCTCGCCGTCTTGCAGGCGTAATAGATTGTTCATGGTTGCAGTCCTTCGCTCATGGCTGTCGCTCCTGGTTCATGGCTGTGCCTCCAGCACTTTCGGGTAGACCCGCTCCTTGAACGGCTCCAGGCCGATCCGTTGCACGGTATCGACGAAGCGCTCTTCGCTTTCCCGGTAACGCACGAAGGTCGAGATGATGCGTTCGATCACCTGCGGCACCTCCTCGGCGCTGAACGACGGCCCGATCACCTTGCCCAGCGCGCTGTCCCGGCCCTGGGCCCCGCCGAGGGTGACCTGGTACCACTCGCTGCCGTTCTTATCGACGCCGAGGATGCCGATATTGCCGATGTGGTGGTGGCCGCAGGCGTTCATGCAGCCGGAGATGTTCAGGCTGATATCGCCCAGGTCGTGCAAATAATCGAGGTTGTCGAAGCGCGCCTGGATCGCCTGGGCGATAGGGATCGACTTGGCGTTGGCCAGGGCGCAGAAGTCGCCGCCCGGGCACGCGATGACGTCGGTCAAGAGGCCGACGTTGGCGCTGCCCAGGCCCTGGTCGCTGGCCAGCCGCCACAAGGCATAGAGCGCCGCCTTGGGCACATCCGGCAGGACGATGTTCTGCTCGTGGGCAATGCGGATTTCGCCGAAACCGAAGGCTTCGGCCCAGTCGGCCACCGCCGCCATCTGCGTTGCCGTCACGTCGCCCGGCGGCGCGGCGGCCCCGGGCTTGGTCGAGAGCACCACGCAGGCGTAGCCCGGCACCTTGTGCGGCTGGACGTTGCGCGCGACCCAGCGGGCAAAGGCCGGGAACTCGGCCATGCGGCTGCCGTAGTCGATATCGGTGGCGGGCTGGCGTTCATAGAGCGGCGGCACAAAGGCGCTGGCAACCCGCTGGTACTCGGCCTCGGTCAGTTGCGCCGGACCGTCCTTGAGGTGCTGCCACTCCTCCTCCACTTCCCTGGCGAAGGCCTCGATGCCCAGCGCCTTGACCAGGATCTTGATCCGCGCCTTGTACTTGTTGTCGCGCCGGCCGTGGCGGTTGTAGACCCGCAGCACCGCTTCCACGTAGGACAGCAAGTGCTGCCACGGCAAACCGTCGCGGATCTGCTGGCTGAGGATCGGCGTGCGCCCCAGGCCGCCGCCGACCATGACCCGCAACAGCATCTGGCCGCGCCAGTCGCGGTACAGGTACAGGCCGATGTCATGCATCATGATCGCCGCGCGGTCCTCGCGGGCCGAGCAGATGGCGATCTTGAACTTGCGCGGCAGGAACAGGAATTCCGGGTTGATGGTCGACCACTGGCGGAGGATTTCCGCCAACGGCCGCGGGTCCATCAGCTCATCGGCGGCGACCCCGGCGAAGGCTTCGGTGGTGATGTTGCGCACGCAGTTGCCGGAGGTCTGGATCGCATGCATCTCGACCTCCGCCAGGCGCTCGAGAATGTCCGGCACCTGGGCCAGTTCGATCCAGTTGAACTGCAGGTTCTGCCGGGTGGTGAAGTGGCCGTAGCCGCGGTCATAGTCCCGGGCGATGCTGGCCAGGGTGCGCATCTGCCGCGCGCTGAGGGTGCCGTAGGGAATCGCCACCCGCAGCATGTAGGCATGTTTCTGCATGTACAGGCCGTTCTGCAGGCGCAGCGGCAGGAATTCTTCTTCGCTCAACGCGCCGGCCATGAACCGCTCGACCTGATCGCGAAACTGCGCCACCCGCTCAAAGACCAGGGCCCGGTCGTACTCGTCATAGTGATACATGTCACGGCCTCATCAGTGCTGACCCCGATCCCATCCCTGAATGCCGTCGCGATGCCTGTAGCCACTGACTCGCTACGCGAGTCAGTGGCTACAGGCATACCAGGGGTAACCCGGGGGTTTTGGTGTGGCGGTGACTATGGACCTACGGCTCAGAGCGTTACAGATTCAGGTAAAAACTAAAAAACCGTATCAGCAGGTCGCAGACCTACGCAGGCAGGCGGTAAATCTGATCCGTATTTATGTGTTTTTTCTGAGTCTGTTTTGTTTCTTCCAGGCTTTCTACAGTGCGCAGCATGCCAGGCCGGGTGGCCTGGCAAGCCTTTGCAACCGTGGAAGCATTGACCATGAGCACAGCAACAATGGAACCGGCCTACAACTACCAGGTGGTGCGCCAATTCGTCATCGCCACCGTAGCCTGGGGCGTAATCGGTATGGCCATGGGGGTGTGGATCGCCTCCCAGCTGGTGTGGCCGGAGATGAACCTCGACCTGCCCTGGACCAGCTTCGGCCGCCTGCGCCCGCTGCACACCAGCCTGGTGATCTTCGGCTTCGCCGGCAGCGCGCAGTTCGCCGCCAGCTATTACGCGGTACAGCGCACCTGCCAGGTACGGCTGTACTCAGACAAGCTCGCCGCCTTTACCTTCTGGGGCTGGCAGTCGGTGATCGTGGTCATGCTGGTGACCCTGCCGCTGGGCTACACCACCACCAAGGAATACGCCGAGATCGAATTCTCCGGCGCGGTGTGGATGGCGGTGGTCTGGGTGGTCTACGGCATCGTGTTCTTCACCACCGTGGTGCAACGCAAGACCAAGCATATCTACGTCGGCAACTGGTTCTTCGGCGCCTTTATCCTGGTGATCGCCATGCTGCACGTGGTCAATCACCTGTCGATCCCGGTGGACTGGTTCAAGTCCTACCCGGTGTATTCCGGCGCCACCGACGCCATGGTGCAGTGGTGGTACGGCCACAACGCGGTGGGCTTCTTCCTCACCACCGGTTTCCTCGGGATGATGTATTACTTCGTGCCCAAGCAGGTCGGGCGCCCGGTGTATTCCTATCGTTTGTCCATCGTGCACTTCTGGGCGCTGATCACCCTGTACATCTGGGCCGGCCCGCACCATTTGCACTACACCGCCCTGCCGGACTGGGCGCAATCCTTAGGGATGGCGATGTCGCTGATCCTCCTGGCCCCGAGCTGGGGCGGCATGATCAACGGCATGATGACCCTCTCCGGCGCCTGGCATAAATTGCGCACCGACCCGATCCTGCGCTTTTTGGTGCTGTCCCTGGCCTTCTACGGCATGTCGACATTCGAAGGGCCGATGATGGCGATCAAGACGGTCAACGCCCTGTCCCACTACACCGACTGGACCATCGGCCACGTCCACGCCGGCGCCCTCGGCTGGGTGGCGATGATCACCTTCGGCGCGGTCTATCATATGGTGCCCAAGGTCTTCGGCCGGCCGCAGATGCACAGCATCGGCCTGATCAACGCGCACTTCTGGCTGGCCACCATCGGCACCGTGCTCTACATCGCCTCGATGTGGGTCAACGGCATCACCCAGGGCCTGATGTGGCGCGCGGTCAACGACGACGGCACCCTCACCTACTCCTTCGTCGAGGCCCTGCAGGCCAGCCATCCAGGCTTTATCGTGCGCTTCGCCGGCGGCGTGTTCTTCCTCAGCGGCATGCTGCTGATGGCCTACAACACCTGGCGCACCGTGCGCGTGGCCGACCCGCGCCTGGCCGCGAGCGAAGCGCAGATCGCCTGATTGCTCCAGCACTCCGCGTGGGCCGCTCCTGGCCCGCGCCCTGCCTTTTATAGGGAGCCCCCGATGATCGAAATCGCCCTGGACCTGCTCGGCGTGACCTTCCTCTACCTGAGCATCGGCTACTGCCTGCGCCATCAAACCGCCAAGAGCCTCGACGACGCCAGCCTGATCCCCTTCGCCGACGACCCGGAAGTGGCACGCCGGGTGGAACTGGCCACCGGCAAGAAGATCGACGCCGTGGCGCCGGAGCCCGTCGAGCCCAGGCCCGGCTGGGGCAACCTGGAGGTTTGAGCCGCGCCTTGCCCCCCCAACCGATACAAACCTGTAGCCGCTGCCGAGCGCCAGCGAGGCTGCGTTCGCCCGGAACGGGCGCGGCGATCTAACGACCGCCGAGGTCCTGCGGACCTTGCGCAGCCTGCGGCAGCGGCTACAGGGCTTGGGCAGCGCGGTATTGGCTGGGCGTCAGGCCGAGGCATTTGCGAAAGGCGCTGCCCATGTGGGACTGGTGGGCGAAGCCGGTTTCCAGGGCAATGGCGGCCAGCGGCAGGTCGCTGCGTTCGATCAGCCGGCGCGCCGCCTGGACCCGAACCTCGACCAGCCAGGCGTGGGGCGTCATGCCGATGGCGCGGCTGAAGTCGCGCAGGAAACGCAGCTCCGTGCACCCGCAACAGGCCGCCAGGTCACGCAGCGACAGGGGCTCGGCGTACTGCTCATCGATCAGCTTCAATACCCGGCCGAACGCCCCACGCCCAGGTGCCTGGCGAGGCGTTTCGCCAGCGGCCAGCGTCGCGAACTGCAAGGCGCATTCCTCCAGCGCCAGCGAATCGCCCGCCGGCGCCAGCAACAGCCGCCGGGCCTGGTGCCCCAACGCCAGGGCGCGGGCGTGCCCGGACACCTGCCGACGCGCCCCGGCGGCGCGCGATGGTGGTTCTGCCAGCCAGCGCAACAGCAGGTATTCGCCGCCTTGCGGCGACTCGGAAAACACCTCGACCCCGGCCGGGGTCAGGGCCAGGGTGCCCGGCCAGCTGTCGAAATCCTCGCGGCGGTCGCTGCCGATGGCGTGCACGCCCGTCTGCCGCTCCAGGGTCACGCCGAGGCTTTGCCACTGCAACGGATCGCGCGCGCTGTAGGCCGCACGCGGCAGCAATTGCAGCTCCAGCGTGGCGTCCAGCAGTGTGCGGCTCAGTACGGCGGGCATGTGAAATTTCCTGATAGATCGCGGGGCTGCGTCACGAGACACTCTCAGCATTCAATGGTGTCGGCAACAGGAGCTGCGTATGCGTACCATCGGCCTTATCGGCGGCATGAGCTGGGAGTCCAGCGCCGAGTATTACCGCCTGATCAACCAGCAGGTCCGGGACCGTCTCGGACCGCTGCGCTCGGCGCGGTTGCTAATGTACAGCGTCGACTTCGGGCCTGTCGAACAGGCCCAGCACGCCGGGCGCTGGGACCTTGCGGCAGAGATTCTGCGGGATGCCGCGCAGCGCCTGGAGGCCGGCGGCGCCGAGTGCCTGGTGCTCTGTACCAACACCATGCACAAGGTCGCCGGGCGGATTCAGGCGGCGACGGCGCTGCCCTTCCTGCACATCGCCGACCCGACCGCCGCGGCCGCGCTCGCCGCCGGCACCCTGACCGTCGGCCTGCTGGGCACAGCCTTCACCATGGAGCAGGATTTTCTCAAGCAACGCCTGGCCGACCAGGGCCTGCAGGTCCTGGTGCCGGACGCCGAGGACCGCCAGGCCCTGCACCGGATCATCTACGACGAGTTGTGCGTCGGCGTGATCAGCGCCGCTTCGCGCCAGCGCTACCAGCAGGCGATCCAGGCCCTGCAAGCCCGCGGCGCCCAGGCCATCATCCTAGGCTGCACGGAAATCGGCCTGCTGCTCAAACCCGAGCACAGCCCGCTGCCCCTGCTGGACACCACCGAGCTGCATGCGCGGGCGGCGGTGGACTTTGCCCTGGATGGAAAGATGGAGAGGTATTGAGATCGTAACGAGCGCTGACCTCGCACCGGCACAAAACCTGTAGCCGCTGCCAAGCCCCAGCGCGGCTGCGATCGCCCGGAACGGGCGCGGCGATCTCACGGACGCCAGAGGTCCTTCGGACCTATCGCAGCCTCGCTGGGGCTCGGCAGCGGCTACAAGATCAGAGGCAACTCAGGCGTGTGGCATATGGCGCAGCCGCGCCATGCTCAGCACGTCGACGTACTGGCCGTCGCGTACCGCGTAGGCGCGCAGCCGGCCTTCGTCCTCGAAGCCGAACTTGCGGTACAGGCCCTGGGCCGCCTGGTTGTCGGCGAACACGGTCAGTTCCACCCGGTGCAGGTTCATCCAGTTGTCCGCCACGTCCAGCACCGCCGCCAACAGGCGGCTGCCGATGCCCTGGCCTTGCCACTCCACCGCCACGCCCATGCCGACCGAGCCGCAGTGGGCGCGGCGGATGCGTGAGAACTGTTCGATGCTGCAACTGCCGATCACCGTGCCCTGGTGCAGCGCCACCAGGGCCACCCGCCGTTCGTTGTCCGGGGCCAGGCGCTGGCGCCAGACCTCGGTGGACTGGAACGGCATCTGATGGCCGGGGTCTCGACGGACATGGGTCTTCCTTGATGGCTGCGGGACGGCCGTCGAGTGTAGAACGCCAGCGGAAACGCTGGCCAGAGGCAGAGCGACCGCGGGGCGGTCTATCGCGAGCAAGCTTCGCTCCTACAGAACAACCCCGGCCGTTATTCGAACCACTCGCCGCGTTCGTCGAAGGTGTTGAGGATCAGCTCCACCAGCATCCGCACCTCGGCGTCGTGCTGCGCCTGGGCATTCACCGCCAGCCACACCTGGCGCGGCATGGCCTCGTCGAACAGCCCGGGCAAGGCGGTCAGGCCGCGGTCGAAGCGGCTCATGTAGTGCGGCAGCAGGCCGATGCAGGCACTGCAGCGGATCATTTCCAGCATCAGTTCGTAGGAATGCACCTGCACCACGCCCGCCAGGCGCTGCTCCACCAACTGGTTCCAGGGCCGCAGTTGCTCGACCTGACGGTCCTGCTGCCACTGCACCAGCATGTAGTCGGCCAGGTCGCCGACGCTGTCGGGGCGCGCCGCCACCCGCGAGTAGCGCTTGGCGATATGCGGCAGGTAGTCCAGGCGCACCAGCGGCTGCGGCGTGCCGGTGACGAAGCTCGGCCCCGGCGCTGGCGAATCCACCCCGCCCAGCCACACCACCACATCGGCGCTCAAGGCGCGCAAGGACAGTTCGCTGTCGATGGAGATGATCTCCAGGCGCACGCTGGCGTTGCGCCGCAGCAGGGAAATCAGGTCGCGACCGAGGATGTCGTGGAGGATCGACTCGGCCACCGCCAGGCGGATCAGCGGTTGCTCGAGCACCGGCAGCGTGCGCTCGTGGGCCAGGGCGACCAGCTGCGCCTTGAGCTGCTGGCCTTCGCGGCTCAGGCTCAGGGCGCTGCCCTGGAAGCTGAACAGCGAGCGGCGCAGTTGGGCTTCCAGATGCGCCAGTTGCTTGCGCAGCAGGGTCGACTTGATGTTCAGGCTGCGCGCGGCCTGCATGAAACAGCCGCAGCGGGCGGTGACCAGGAAGTATTGGGCCAGCTCCGGCTCGATCCCGGCGGCCAGGGCCAGCCAGGCTTCCCGAGGCTCCGCCTGGGCGAGGTAAGGTGTGATGCCCGAGGTCGGGGCGGGTTCCAGAAAGGACATGGGTGACTCCCTGTCGTGTGGGTGATTGCATCCATTGCATGTTTGACGGCGTTGCCGTCTATCGCGAGCAAGCTTCGCTCCTACAGGGAAATGCGAACGACTGAAGGAGCAGTCGGTCGACGCTCGATTGCTCGCGATAGCGATCTACAGCTTCTCCTCCAGCACCTTGTTCAACTGCGCCCCGTCGATGCTCAAGGTCGCGGTGTCGAGCATGCCCTCCAGGTAAGCCTTGGCGATCTGCTCCTGGCGCTGGGCCCGCAGGGCCTGGGTCAGGCGGTCGCGCAACTCGTCCAGGGTCGCGGCGCGGGCCGGCTGCTGCTCGGTCAGCTTGAGCACATGGAAACCCGCCGCGCTCTGCACCGCGTCCGACACCGCACCGACCTTCAGCCGCGCCACCGCGCCCCGCACCTCGGGCAGCAGTTGCTGCAGCGGCTGCAAGCCGGAATCGCCACCGCGCCGGGCGCTGTCGGGGTCCTGGGAATACTGGCTGGCCAGGGCGGCGAATTCACCGGGGGCCGCCTGGGCCTTCTTGCTCAGTTCCTGGGCCTGCTTGCGCGTCGCCTCAAGGGCTTGCGGGTCGCCGACCGCCAGGAAGATCTGGCTGACCCGGTACAGCGCCGGGGTCTGCCACTGCGCCTTGCCGGCCTCATAGGCTTGCTGCAACTCGGCCTCGCTGGGGTAGCCAGGCGGCACCTGGCTGACCGACTGCAAGTAGTCGCGAAACACGATCTGTTCGGTGGCCGCGCGGGTCTGCAAGGCCACCTCCGGACGCTGGCGCCAGCCCTGGGCGTCGGCCTGTTCGAGCACGGCCTTTTCCGCCAGGCGCGCGCGAATCCAGCTTTCCAGCGCCGGCCGATTGCCCCGCAGTTGCTCCCGCGACGCCTCGGGCAACGCCGCCAGCAGCGCCTTGAGCTCCTCCGGCGCCACTTGCAGGTTGCCCAGGCGCGCCACCGCGGGCGCGGATTCGGCCTGGCCGGCGAGCGCCACCGCACGCTGTTGCGCCGCCACCGGATCGCTGCCACCCGGGCGCCCGCCCAGCCACACCGCCAGCGCCACCAGGGCCAGCGCTCCCGCGCCGACCATCAGGCTTGGTCTCTTCACTGCGCAGGCACCTCGGCAGCGGCCTCGGGCGTTGCCTCAGGCGCGGTTGCCTCAGGCGCGTCGGCCTGGGCCTGCAAGCGCGCGGCATGCTGGCTGTAGTCGCGCAGGTAGACGATGAATTCCTGCAACAGCCGGTCCCAGAGTTCCAGTTGGCTGCGCAGGTGCTGGGTGCCGACCCCGGCCACCACCACATCCATTTCCATCACCAGGAATTCGCCCTGCAACGACAACCGGGCAAAACGCCGCGAGGCATTCCACAGCTCCGCGAGGCCCGCCGGCAGTTCGCCCTGGACCCGCAGCGCGCAGCTGAAGGTGAAGTCGACATAGCTGCCCTGCTGCGCTGCCGCGTTGCCGAAACGCACGGCGTAGCCGATGCCCTGGCTGGCGCTGAGCAGTTGCACGACGCCGTTCTGGTCGGTCTGGTTGACCCGGTAGCCGGCGCCTTGCAGCAGCTCGGTGAGGCTGTGGGGGGTGACGCTGGCGATCAATTGCTGTTGTTCGGTCATGCTCGATTCATCCTTGATAGTCAGTGAGTGCTCGCTGCCCGCGGGGCATCGAACTGGGTCTTGTACAAGTCGTCGCCAAAGCCCTGGGCCAGTTCCTCGAACTTGACCCGGGCGCCGCCGGCGAAGGGCTGGCGGATCTTCATGACCTCGGCCACGTCGATCTTTTCATAGGCCGCGAGAAGCTCTTTGGCCACGCCATACATCTGCTGATTCTTGACCGAACATTGCTGCACTTGTGTGTCACGTTCGCTCAATTGCGCCTGAAGCTTAGCCCGTTCGGCCTCTTTGGCACGGGCCATGACCAACAACTCGTCATAGGCCTTCTTGAACTTGCCGATCTGCTCGCTGCTGGCGGCCATCTGTGCCTGGGCCTGGCTGTGCAGGTTCTGTTGCTGGCCGGCCAATTGCTCGGCCACGCCGCGGGCCTTGGCCAGTTCGGCGGTCAGTTGCTTGACCTGCGCCTGGGCCTCCCTGGCCTGGTTCTCTGCCGCGACGCGCGCCGCGCCGGCCTGGGCCTGTTCGCTCTGCAACGCCTGCAACTGCTGGGTGGTGCTGCGCAATTGGGTGCGCAGGCGCTCCTCCATGCCCTCGGCACTGGCCCCGCTGGCCGCCAGTACGCCCAGGGTCAGCCACAGGCAACCCCCTGCCCTGGCTCGCCTATTCATCCGGTCGCTCTTCATAGCAATGCACCCCTGCGCCCTAGAAGCGCGTGTTGATTTCAAGCTGCAAGACATCGATGTCGAACGGCGCGCCGTAGACCGCCTCGGAGCTCAGCCAGCGGCCGGTGGCGAAGACGTTCTTGGCCAGGCCGTAGTTGCCGCCGATGAAATAGCCCTTGGCGTTGGTGCCGCCGAGGTGGAACGAGGAATCGTTGAAACCGTCCGGCAGCGCGTCCGGCTGGATGTACTTGTAGCCGGCGAACAGGTTCCAGTCGCCCTGCTTGGCCAGCTCCAGGCTATTGCCCAGGGTGAACTGCACCATCCAGGCGTTGGCGCCGCTTTCCAGCTCGCCGCTGCTGTCCAGGTTGTTGACGATCTGGCCTTCGGAGCGCTTGCGCATCTCGCCTTCGTCGTAGCCCAGGTTGTGGATGTAGTTGGCCTGGCTGCGCAGCTTGAAGTCTTCCGGCAGGTCGGCGTCCCATACCAGGTTCAGGTCCAGCAGGTTGAACTCCGAGGCCAGGCCGACGAACTGCGGCTGCGGCGTGGCGGCCGGGTTGGCCGGGTTGGGCGTGATGTCGCGCAGCAGGAACACGCTGTTGCCCTTCTGCATGAAGGCCACCCGCGAGCCGTCGGTGTCGCAGCCCGGCGCTCCGGCCCAGGGTTCGCAGGCACCGGAGCGCTGGCCTTCGATATCGTCGAAACGGTAGTAGGCCAGCGCGCCCTTGAGCCGGTGGTTGTTGTTGATCGCCCAGTTGGCGCCGATCTGCGCGCCGTACAACCACTTGTTGTCGCTCTCTTCCTTGTCGAAGCCGTTGCTGGTGGTGGTGTCGTTGGTGTACTCCACCGGGAACGCGCCGACCGTGCCGAATACGCCCCAGTCGCGGTTGAATTTATGGTTGAAGATCGCCGCCACGCCGTCGAAATTCAGGTCGGTGGAATACAGCATGTCGGTGGAGAAGAACGGGTTGGCGATCCGCCCGCCGGTCAGGGTCAGCTCGTCGGTGGCCTTCCAGGTCAGGTAGCCCTGGTCGAGCCAGATGTCCTTCTTGCCGAAACCGCCGCCCAGGGTCTGGGTAGTGGACACCGGGTTGTTGTCCGAGCCGGTGCCGATGCGGATGCCGGCGCTCCAGTCCGGGGCGATCTGCGCCTTCATGCCCAACCGGGCGCGCAGGCGGAACAGGTTCTCGCGGTCCTCGCGGGTGTTGAGCAAGGGCGGCAGGTTGCTGCTGCTGTTGGGGTTGACGTCGTACGGCCCCTTGTCGTTTAGCTTGGCGAAGTCGACGATCTGGTTGCTGTTGCTGCCGGAGTAGTAGCGCGACTCGTCGCGCAGGCGGATGTCGCCGTCGAAGCTGATGCGCGACACCCACTCCGGGAAGGTATTGGGCTGGGCCCAGTTCTCCTGCTTGGCGGTGGCCATGACCTCGGCCTTGACCTGATCGCGGATCTGGTCGCGGACGATCGCCGGCACGTACTGCACCCGCACATCCCCCGGCGTCGCCGCCGGCCCCGCGGCCACTGCGGTATTGGCCTGGCGTGCCTGCACGGCCTCCTTCTCGGCCTGGGCGATCAGGCCGTCGGCCTGTTCCTGTTTCAGCACACCCTGCTGCACCAGCAAACGGATCAGATTGATCGTGGCGTTTTCCGAAGGCCCGGCGGGCGCGGCCGCCGCCTGCCCTACCAGGGTCGCGATGACCATGCCGATTGCCAGGGACAATCGATTCACGTTGGAAATCATTTGCACACAACTCCTTATGGCAAGACTTGCCTCAATCGTTCGGTTAACCCGGGCGCCGCCCTTGCAGGGACAGGCGTACAGGCAGGGTCAGGGAGGCCGGCGGCCGTTCCGTCAGGTGCGGAGCGCCGCGCAAGGCGGCCAGCACCTGGGTGTCGAGTTGCGGGTTGCCGCTGGACTTGACCAGCTCGACCCGGGTGATCTCGCCGACGGCGCTCAGCCAGACGTCGGTTTGCAGCGAAAACGCCTGGTTGCGCAGGTCCGGGTTTTCCCGCAGCACGCGCTGGAAGGTGAAGGCCAGGAACTGGCTGTAGGTGCCGTTGCCCAGGCGCCCGCCGCCGGAGCCGGCCATGCCGCCGCCCTTGCCGGCGCCGATGTTGAAGGCGTCGTTGCCGGACTGCGCGTCGCCGTCCATCTGCATCGGATTGGCCAGGTCGTCCACCGGCGACGGCGGTGCTTCCTCTTCGGGCTTGACCTCCTCCGGTTCCGGGGTCGGCTCCGGCTCGGGGACCTTTTCCTCGACCTTGGGCTCCGGCTCCTTGGGTTTCTCCGGCGGCGGTGGCGGCGGTGGCGGCAACGGGATGATGGTCGGCACCTTGGGCGCCTCCCGGCGCACGCCGCTCATGTCGTTGGCCCACTGCCAGAGCAGCCAGGCCGCGCCCGCCGCCAGCAGCAGCCCGGCGCCCCACTTGAGCAGGCGCGGCGCGGTACGGTTTTTCAGCGGCGGCAGGTTGATGGGTTGTTGTGCGGTCATGGGTCAGCCCTGGCTCGGTTTGCCGGTCACCAGGCCGACCTGGGACAGCTCCAGCCGGCGCAGCAGGTCCAGGACCTCGATGACCTTCTGGTACTGCACCGTGGCGTCGCCGCGCACGATCACCGGGAAGTCCGGGTTCAGGGCCTTCTCCATGCGCAGGCGTTCCTCCAGCTCCGGCAGGGTCACCGGGTAGGCGTCGAGGAACACCTGGCCGCCGTCGTTGACCGAGATCGCCTTGGTCTTGGCCTCGGACAACGACACCGAGGCGCTGGCCTTGGGCAGGTTGATCTGGATCCCCGAGACCTGGGCGGTGGCCGTGAGGATGAACATCACCAACACCACCATCAGCACGTCCACCAGGGGCGTGATGTTGATGCTGTCGACCGCCGCGTCGTCGTCATCGTCGTGGGAGGCGTTCACAGAAGCCATGACGTTTCTCCTCAGGCCGGCAGGCCGGCGTTGGCGGGGGCGTTATGGGCACGCGCCGGCGCGGTTTCGCTGGACTGGCCAGCGCCATGCAGCTCGGCCAGGCGGGTGATGAACTCGTCGACGAAGACCCGCATGTCGGCGCTGACTTCCTTGTTGCGGGTGATCAGCCGGTTGTAGCCGAACAGCGCCGGGATCGCGACGAACAGGCCCATGGCGGTGGCCAGCAGGGCCGCGGCCATGCCCGGGGCGATGGCGTTGATGTTGACGTCGCCGGCCATGGCCGTGCCGAGGAACACCACCATGATCCCCAGCACCGTGCCCAGCAGGCCGATGTACGGCCCGCCGGCGATGGCGTTGGACAGGGTCGAGAGCTTGGAGCTGAGCTGCTGGTTCTCGCGGGTGCGCACGCCGTCCATGGAGCAGCGGATGGCCTCGATGGTCGCCGCCGAGACCGACGAGGTGTCGGCGCCCTGGGCGCGGCGGGTGCGGATCTCCTGGACCGCCACCTGGTACAGGCGCCACAGCGAGGAATGCTCCAGGAGCTGGGCCAGCTCGCGGTCGTCGGCGAACATTTCCAGGCGCGTGCCGACCCGGGCGAACTGCTCGCGGAAGGCCTGGTTGGCGCTGCTGACGCGGCTGACCATGCGGTTCTTGCGGATCATGATGATCCACGACTGGAACATCATCAGCACCAGCACCGCGATGATCACCCAGGCATCCACCGGCACCGCCTTGAGCAGAAAGCCCAGGCTGCCGAAACCGAAGCCCGACTGTTCTTCGTCGACGCCGTACACCACCAGCTTCGACTCGGCGCCCTGGGCCGCGGCATCGGCCAGCAGCAGGCCGGCGGGACGGGCGACCTTGGACAGGCGCAACTCGTCGATGGCCCCGGCGAACGGCAGGAAGGCACTGGCTTCGGCTCCCGTCGCCGCGGGCAGATCGGCGCCGATTGCCAGCGGCGAATTGAACGCCGGCAGCGCGAGCGCCAGGCTGGCGCTTTCGCGGCCGTTGACGTACAGCGCCAACTGGCTGCCCTGGGCGGTCAGGGCCAGGTGCTGCCACTGCCCGGGGTTGAGCGGTTGGGTCGACACCGCGCGCTGGCCGTCGACCTCGACGAAGGGCACGCCCTGGTTGACCCCGACCAGCAGGCTGCTGGCGCCTTCGCGGCGGGCCAGCAGCAGCTGTTCGCCGCTGGCCTGGTCCAGGCGCAGCCAGGCGCTGAAGGTGAAGGCGCCGTCGGCGCTGTGCTGCAGCGACGGGCTGGCCGGCAGCAGCAGCGGCTGGCCGTTGAACTGCAAGGCGCGGCCGATCACCCCGTCGATGCTCGCGCCGGTGGCGTTCTGCGCATGGTTGCCGTAGGCCGTGGTGTCCTTGGCCGGGGTGCCGTTGGCGCCGTCGAAGTGATAGAGGCCGATGTAGTTCGGGTCGAAGGTCAGCTGGCCGTTGGCGCTCGCCGGGGCTTTCTGGTTGCCGTAGTACATCCAGATGTCCTGGCGCTGGCCGCCTTCCACGTTCGGCACGTCGACCCAGACCAGGGCCATGCCCATCAGCGGGTCGAAGCTTTCGATCTGGTGGTTGAACACAGTCTTGTCGTCAGCGCTGACGAAGCGCAGGTCCGAGCCGTCTTCCTTGACCCCGTCGAAACTGAAATTGCCGGTGTGCAGGCGCACCAGCAGCGCGGTCCGGCCCAGGGCCTGATTGATCGCCGCGCCCTGGGGCGTGGTGTCGATGGCGATCTGCTTGCGGTAGTGCCAGTCGTCCTGCCACCACGCCTGGGCGGTCGCCGGGAGCACGAAGCCCAGGCAGATCAACAGGGAAATCAGTAAGCGCTGCATGAAAGTTACTCCGTGAAGGATCAAAACGTCGCCTGCACGCTGAAGTGCACGCGCGAGTCCTGTTTCTGGGTGTTCGGTCCGTCAAGCAGCGGGTAACCCCAGTCCAGGCTGCCGGAAAGCCATTTGCTCAAGCTGGCGCGAGTGCCCAGGCCGACGCTGGCCAGGCTGTAGTCGGCCTCCTGGTCGGGCAGCTCGTCGCGCAGGGACATCCGCGCGCCTTCGGCGAAGGCGTAGAAGCGCCACTCGTTGACATAGCCGCCCAGGTACTTGGCCAGGGACGGCGTGCGCAGCTCCTGGGACAGCAGGTAGCCGTCGTCGCTGGTGCGCTCGGCGGCCAGGTAGCCGCGCACCGAGGTGGCGCCGCCGGCGGCGAACTGCTCGTTGGACACCAGCGGCCCCGAGGCCAGCTGGAACGTGGCCTTGGTCGCGCTCTGCCAGTCGTTGGCGAAGGTGTAGGTGTAATTCGCGTCGCCCTTGAGCACCGCGAAACTGGGGTCGGCGCGATAACGCTTGTAGTCGAAGTCTTCATCCGAGCTGCCGTAGCCGAACAGACTGCGGGTGCCCGCCACCAGGCTCAGGCCGAGGCCCAGCTGGGAGGTCTCGGTGTAGCGGAAACCGTTGTAGGCGAAGGTGAACGGCGCGTACTTGAGCGGCACCGTGTCGCGCTCGCCGCCCAGGGTCAGCTCTTCCTCGAAGTCCTTGAAGTCGACACCGACGGAAAACGAGTTGGCCCAGTTGCCGTTGGCCGGCAGGCTGTAGATCAGCGACAGGCCGTAGGAATGGCCCTTGCCCAGCACGTTGCTGCCGCCGATGGTGGCGACGTTGCTGTCGGACTGGTAGCCGGCGAACTGCAGGCTCCAGCGCTCGTTCAGCGGCGCGGTGTAGGAACCGGACCAGACCTTGGCGTTGTCCTGGTCCTCGGGGGCGGTGAAATAGGTCAGGGAAATGCTGTGGCCCAGTTGCCACAGGTTGTTGTAGCCCAGGCTGGTGACCGCCCGCAGGTGCTTGGTGTCGGCGCTGTAGTCGTTGTTCAGGCCGACGCTCGCCTGCCAGGGGTTCTGGTCTTCCACCTGCAGGTCGACGTCCATGGTGCCGGGGCGCTGGCCTTCGCGGACCAGCGGCATGACCTGGCGCCCGGGCGTCTTGTTCAGCCCCGCCAGCTGGCCCTGGACCTTGGCGAAGTCCGGCACCTCGCCTTCCTTGAGCGCCGGCACCTCGTCGCGGATCTCCACCGGCGAATAATGCTTGGCGCCGACCACCCGCACCCGGCCGACCTTGGTCTCGCTGATTTGCAGGTAGACGATGCCGTCCTCGACCTTCTGCTCAGGCAGCTCGACGAACACCGACTGGTAACCGCGGGCCTGGTAGACCTTCTGCAAGGCGTCGCGGGCGCCCTCGATATCGCTCAGGGCTTTCTGCGGGCCGAGAAAGGGATACACCGCCTCTTCGATGGCCCGGGCATCGAGCACGGTATTGCCGCGCACGAAGTACTCATTCACGTCCACCAGCCGCGCGGGCGCTGCCGCGTCTTGCGCCGCGCCCCCTTCGACCGCGCCGCCTGCCGCCGGGCCGCCCTCCTCGGCCAACACCGGCTGGCTCGCCACCAGCAGCGCCAGCCAGCCGCACACCGGCAGCCAGCGCCTGGTCGACACCGGCCGCCCTGTCTTGAACAGTTGCTCCACACCGCCCCCTAGATTTCCAAGAATGTCCAACCGCGTCGAACGCGCCGTCGCCGTCTGTACGGCGTTTGGCCGTTTCAATTGCTCAAGGTCGATGGCGTGGCGTGCTTGGCCAGCCAGCTGTGCAACAGCGCGAAGTTCAGCGAGAACTCGGGCATGTGCAGCAAGGCGCCGCAAAACACCTCGCCGATGATTTTCTGGATCAACTGCACCGCCAGCGTATCGTTCAGCAGCGTGGCGATATCGCGGCTCAGCACGCCGAGGCTCCAGACCTTCTGGTTCAGGTCCAGGCCGACGAACCAGCGGAACAGCAGGTTGTAATTGAGCTGCTCGTACAGTTGCTGCTCGCCGGGCACCGAATACAGGAGCTGCAACAGCAGGATGTGCATCACCGTGCGCGGCGCGATGAGCATGCCGGCCTCGCGGTCCAGGCCCTGGAGAAGGTCGCGGTGCTGGTCGAGCAAGGCGTCGATCTGCGGACGCAGCAACACCAGCGAATGGCCAGGCGGGATGTAGCTCGACACCTCCTTCAAGGCGCCCTGCCAGTCATCCTGGGAAACGATCCAGACCCACGGCGCGCCGTAGCGATAGACCGACACCGGCTTCTTGCGCGCGGCCTCGACGATCTTCGACAGCCGCTGGTCCAGCTCCTGCATGCCCACTTTCGCGTAGCGTTCCATAGTCCCCATAACCTCACTCCCGGCGTCCCGCCTCGGCTCAGAAAAGTGGCCCGAAGGCCCCCTCAAGCACGTCACACCTCCATGACGGGACTGGCGAAGTGCTACCGAACTTTTGTCACAAAAGCTTCATTCGCCAGGGGCGCGGCCGGCAGGTCGACGAAGGCGGCGCCGCAAGCGTCCGGGGCGGCGCGGCAAGGGTTTGCGCAAAGGCAGGCAGGCGGCGCCCATCCCCAACTCGCCGACGGGCGGCCTGGGAACGACCGGATGGGTAGCGCTCGAAGGGAGGTTGAACGCAGGAATGGCGAGCGGCGTCGGCTCCGGGAAGGCAAAGCCCGACAGGGCCGGGCCGCAAGCTAGTCGGGAATCCGGGTCTTCCTCAGTTCGCTCGGAGTGATGCCGAACAGCTGCTTGAACTTGTCGGTAAACCGCGACTGCGACTGATACCCGCAACGCTCGGCAATGCGCCCGATCGGTTCCAGGGTCATTTGCACCAGGAACAGGCCGTGGCCCAGCTTGGCCCGGTCCACCAGCGACTTGACCGTGGTCCCTTCGGCTTTCAGTTTGCGCCGCAACGTGGATTCGCTGACCGCCAACGTTTCGGTCAGGCGTTCGACGCTCCAGTGGCCGGCAATCTGCTCGCTGATGATGTCGTGCAGTTGATGGCTGAGGCTGGGATGGCCGACGATGCTGGCGACCTCGGCATGCCCGGACAGGTAGATCAGCTGGAGCAGCTCCTTGCGGCGAAAGCTCCACAGTTCCCGAGGCGCGAACACCGACCATTCGACGTACTGCTTCAGGGTTTTCGCCAAGGCTTCGTCCAGCACGCCTTGAACGTAGCGTTTGTCGCTGGTCCTGGGGTGCTTGAACTGGTCGAAATCGGCGAATTCAAACTCGATCAACACCGCGAAATACTCCTCGCCCGGGATGTTGCGCATATCGATGCTGGAGGTGTTGGACAAGAACAGGAAGCTGCCTGTCGGGCAGACGATCTCGTCGTCGCGCCCCAATTGCTTGACGCCCGCCAGCACCACAATCAGCAGCGGCTTGGCGATCGGCGCATTCAAAATGCGTTGTTCCTTTAACGATATGTACGCGGCGAACGGCAAGGGCCGGTCTGCCCGCAACGCCTCTTTCACCCGACTTATGATTTCCCGCATCGACTCACCCATCACCAAGGCCATTGCGCGCACACGCTGATCGTCAGCGTTACCAGGGGTTGTGGAGCAGCCTTTGCCCCGCACAAAGGCAAAGGCCGCCCCGCGCTCACGTCATCTGCAGCGCCCGGTCTTGAGGCTGCCTGGCCTCGTCCCTGGCGGCCTCGACGATCGCGGCAATCTCGCGGATGTCGCCGGCGGACATGATCTTCGCCACCGACAAGACGAGCATGCAACCGGACGTGGAGAACTGCGCCCGCAGCGTGTTGGTGAACTGGACCACGCCCAGCGACGCCAGGCCGCACTCTTCAAGACTCCACTCGGCCCTGGCCTCCAGGCCCGTGCTCCGCTGGACGATCTGCAGTATCGCACCCAGCGTGTCCTCGGGCAGCGCGGCCACAGGCTTCGCCTTCTGCAGGGCCCCAAGCGCCAGGGCGAAACCGCGCCTGGCCAGCTGTTCGAGGGGCTGCACCAGCTTGGCGAATATCACCACCAGCCCGACCACGTAGAAGTACTCGTACCACTCCACGGGAACCGGTTGCGGGCTGAACCAGTAGAAGTCCTTGCGGTAGCTCCACCAGTTCCACCATTCGCCGTGGCGCGTCGCCGCGTAGTACCACTGGCCGACGACCTGGTGAAACAGGAAGCAGGCATAGGCCGTGGGCGCCAGGGTCTGGGAGATCGGGTTGAGCCGCAGGATTCTTGCGGTGAGGCCCTGTCCGGTGCTCAGGGCAAACACCCAGAGCAGTGTGATGGGCGCGAACAGTCGCGAGTTTATTTCGTCCCAGATCCGGTGGACGATGCCCGGGTCGGCAACGCTGTCGGCCGCCGAGGGGCGCAGGAAGAAGGTGTCCTGGGCGACCGCGGCACCATGGGGAATGTACCCCTGCAGAACATGGGCCGCGCTGAAGGCAATGACCAGCAAGGTAATGGCATCCGCCACGTATCCCCACCGGTAGGCGCGACCTTGCTCCGCAGGCCGGATGGCGTCGTACAGGAACGCGACGCACATGCCGAGGACGAAGTACACCATCCAGAACGGCGCGAACAGGTAGAAGCCGAGCATCACCGCATTGTCCCGGTCGGCCGCCGCCATCCGCGCCGCGTCGGGGGCCAGCCACTCGCCCGTCAGCAGGTCGAAGAAGCCATGGCCCGTGGCGTCGGCCGCGTAGCCGTACCAGAAGCCCAGCAAGATCAATACGTTCAGCACCAGGCCCGCGGCGGTCAGCCACAGCAGGCGCCGGGTGTTGCCGCGGCTCTTGTACAGCGCGTTATAGAGGACCGGGAACACCACCAGGCACTGGAAGTACATCGAGATGAACCACAGGTAGAACCCCATGAACCAGGAGGCGCCCCACAACGGCGTGGCCGACAACCCCGCCAGGTACACCGCCACCGTCGACAGCAGGTTGGCCAGCCACGAATCCGGCAAGAGCGGGGTTCCCTCGCAAAACCATCGATCGGCGTCGCCCGGTTGCGCATTCCAGTGGAAGAACGCCGAGAACGTCGAGGGCTGGCAATGGGGCAACAGATTGATCAGCGCGAAGAGCAAGGCCACGGCATACAGCGGATACATCGCCGAGACGCGCGCCCAGAAGAACGCCGCCTTGCGCGTGATCAGGGCCGGCATGAAGACCGCCAGCGAGAACCCCGCGACCACGAAAAAGGCATGCACATGCCAGGGAAACTGGCGCAGGTTGGCAAAGGCGGCCCAGGACTGCTCCGAACCGATGTGCATGAACATCACGTAGCACGCGAGCAGGAAACGGAACCCGGCCAGGGTCGACCAATCCACCTTCGGGCCGGCCTGGGCCGGTTCCGCCAGCACCGTTGGCGGCTGGCGCGAGACCGCGACGGTAGCCGGCTCCACTGGGCTGTCGGCAAGCCGGGGCGCCAGGCCCAGGACCTGTGCCAACCCGTTGCGCAGGTACTTTCGGCTGGGCGTCTTGGGCAATTCCTCGTCGGCGACCTGCTTCAAGAACGCCGGGTATTTATAGGGCGCCAGGCCCTGTTGCCGCAGGAACGCGCGCATTTCCCTGGCCACCTCCGACTCGCTGGCCTGGCCGACGATGGCGGGCTCCAGGACCAATGCGCAGCCGACCTCTTCGCCGTACAGGTCCGATGGAACGGGGAAGCACACGGCGGTATTGACCCACGGATGCTGGGTCAGGGCGTTTTCCACCTCGAACGGAGAAATCTGCTCCCCGCCGCGCTTGATCAGTTCCTTGAGGCGGCCGCGCAAGCAGAGCGTGCCGTCGGCGTCGATCTCGCCCAGGTCGCCGGTGAGGAACCAGGTATGCAGCCGCCCGTCCTCCGGCGACTGCAACAGGAAACGCGACTGCCGGTCGGCCGTGGGATTGTCCAGGTAGCCGGTGAACACGCTCGGCCCCGAGATCGCGATCTCCCCTGCCGTGCCGAACGGCAGCGGCCGCAACGTGACAGGATCGACCACCGCCAGGGAAGCCGTCACCGGCACCCCCACCGCGCCCGGCTGGCGAGCCCCTGCCGTGGGGTGCCTGGGCGGTTGGGAAATCGGCATCTGCTCGGACATGCTGTA
Source organism: Pseudomonas chlororaphis (assembly GCF_001921865.1). Lineage (GTDB taxonomy): Bacteria > Pseudomonadota > Gammaproteobacteria > Pseudomonadales > Pseudomonadaceae > Aquipseudomonas > Aquipseudomonas chlororaphis_D. The sequence continues at coordinate 219,602 of NZ_MSCT01000010.1, read as the reverse complement.
GGTCGCGACGACCTCGCAGCCGTAGATCCGCTCCAGCGCCAGGCGATCCGCTTCCTTGAGCGCCGCGGCTCCCGAGCGGATCACCCGCAGCCTGTGGCCCGGCCAGCGCCCCTGCGGGTCGAGGCAGGTTGACGCATCGTCCTGGAGGTAGCGTGCCGTGGCGTTGTGGATGGTCGGCACCGCCGAATACCAGGTCGGCTGGGGGTTGGAATGCATCAGCGCTTCCACCATCCCCTGCGGGTTGTACAGGCCTTCGCAGGTGATCGAGGCCCCCACCGCGACACTGCAGAGGATCGAAGCGCTGAGCCCGCCGATATGGTCCAGGGGCATGACGCTGTACGTCACATCGCGGGCGTCGATGCCGATGCCATCGGCCAGGATCGCGGCGTTCCAGACCAGGTCGCGCTGGCGCAGCGGCACCACCTTGGGCACGGAAGTGCTGCCCGAGGTGCGCAGCAGCAGGCAGTGCGCGGTCGGCGGATTGACCAGCGCCGGCCGGTCCTGGAACCCCGCCATCGCTGGCCCGTAGCGGAACAGGCCGGGAGCCTCGGTTCCGCGCTGACACGCGTGGTGCAAGCGGGCCTGGCCGCTGCGCGCATACCCCTCGAAGGCGGTGCGCACCCCGGGGGCCGATACGTCCTCGAACAGCACCATGTGCTTGACCCCGTACTGCGCCAGCGCCGAGCGGGCATCGGCCTCGCTCATCGTCGCGCCAAAGGGCACGGCGCAGGTCTGCGCCGCGATGGACAGAAACGCCACGGCCGCCGCAGCGCTGCCTCCAGGCGGCGCGAGGTAGGCAACCACCTCGCCGGCCTGTACACCCAGCCGCCGCAGGTCGCCGTCGCCACCGGGCTGGCAGAACGCAAGCATCTGGCCGTAAGTGGTCGCCACTCGGGCGTCGCGCTCCCTGGCCAGGCGCAACAAAGGCGCGTCGGCCGGTTGAGCTGCCAGCATCTCGACAATGGTCTGCGGCAAACCTTGCGTATCCAGCTTGACCGCCGCCACTTGCACGTCGCGGGCCACCGCGCGGGAACTGCGAGCGCTGGACGGCTGCCACTCCAGCCCAGGCAGGGCGAGATCAGGCTCATTCCCGCTGCGGCCCAGGCAGCGGCGCAAGAGATCGCCGAGCTCGGTGTGGTCCCGCGGCAACGGGTTGATGGCGTGGCCACCGGCCAGATAAAAGACCTCTGCCTGCGTGGAGTCCAGAGCAAGGGCGAGGGATTCCGACCAGGGTTTATAGGCGTCTTCGCGCCCGATCAGGTGAATGCTCCGAGACGACGACAGCGGAACCGGGCCCAGCCCCGCCCGCGAACGCAGCTCGGCCAGCGGCAACCCTGCTCCCGCGCAGGCCATGAGCGCCGCGCGAAAAATCGCCCCGTTCTGCGATGGAAGCGCAACGAAGCGGCCCGCGCGTTTCTGCAACGCCGCCATCAAGGCCTCGTCACCCGGCAGACCATTGACCAGGCTGGCGACCACCCCTCCCTGGCTGAAACCGAAAACGCCATCGAACGGGCCTTGGTTTTCGATAATGGCCAGGACATGCAAGACCGCGTCACAGAGGGCGTCGGCCAGCGCCTCCCCGGTCATTGCGTCGGCGCAAGGCAGCCAGGAATACCAGGGGCCGGGAATCAACGCTTGCAGATCGTCCATGCCCGGACCCGGCGCGTCGACCGGCAGCGGACCATTGGCGTAAACAACCTCGTACTCGGATTCGTTCAACCCGAGGTTCTTCAACTGTATCCTCGTCACATCGCCATTACTTCCCCGGCCATGCAGCGCCAGGATTCTCACGATTGAAACAGATGCATCCTTTATCATGCTGACATCAAATCCTTTCAAAAGGGTCATTTATGGTTATTGACAGACAGTTCCCTACTACTTGAAATCCAGCATCCCTGTTTTAACTTTCCTCCCAACTTACAAAGACCCTGCATCCTTAAAACCCAGCAAAATAAATTCACGCCTATTTATAAATACCAATGACCGCTTATTTGCGCAGCCACTCGGTTTCCAGGCAAAAAAATCCCCCGGCAAGGCCGAGGGATATGCATCTTCATTACCCCGCCAGAAGCGACTTTGAAGCTAATAACAAGTTCTCCGAAGCTTCGGAACCACAGACGGGGTAAATCAGAATTTTCAGCGAGCAGTTAAGATTTACTTTCGCTCGTACAGCGCTTCGATGGTGCTCGAAGCCAGGGAGTTGGCCCGTACCATGTAACCCGTCAGGGCCCCGGAGGCGCCTTCGGGCAGCTCCAGTTTCTTCGACAGGGCAAAGACCGTGAACTGGTAACGGTGCGCGCCGTGGCCTTCGGGCGGGCAAGCCCCGCCAAAGCCGAGGGCGCCGTAATCGTTCTTGAGGCTCATGCTGCCGGCCGGAATCGACGGCTTGTTCGAGTCGCCAGCGCCCGCGGCCAGCGTGGTGACATTCTTCGGAATATTGACCAGTTGCCAATGCCACCAGCCACTGCCGGTAGGCGCGTCGGGGTCATAGGCAAACACCGCGAACGCCTCGGTCCCGGCGGGCGCTCCGCTCCACGAAAGTTGTGGCGACTGATTACCGCCGCTACAACCGAAACCCTGGAACTCCTGAGCACGATTCATGGACTTGCCCTGAGCAATATTCGCGCTGGTTAAGGTGAAAGATTCCGCCATGGCCGAACCCGATAAAAGAAGGGAGGCTGGCAGGGCCAGTTTGAGTAACAAAGTACGCACTAGATTCATCTCACTTTGACATTACAAGGTGAGGCGGATCATAAGAACTTCATTCGGGCCGCGTTAGTCAGAAAACAATCAACTTTTATCCCAAAACCGTCTTTTCCACGATTTCGGTTCGACAGCAGCGAAAGTCCTGCTTCGCTCTTAGAACCCTGCGCCTGCTGCGCAGTCGAACGCAGCCTCGCGGGCTCGGCAGCGGCTACAGGGTATTCGTCAGGGCCGGTGGCAATGTCGATCGGTGGCGGCTGGGCGGCAAGGGAGTTGGCGTTAACCGCAAAGGTCGGGCGCCCGGCAGAATGCGAGCGCCCGGAGGCGGAACAACCCTGGATTCAGAGTTGCTTGGCCATCGAATCGGTAATGGCCTGCAAACCCGCTTCGGTAATCAGTTTCCAGTCATCCTCGGTGATCATCTGCATGCCTTCACGCTTCAAGGTCTTGACCTCGACCGGCGAAGGCACACCGGTGTCCACCTTCAAGTGCGACTTGTTGTTCACCGCTACGGAGAAGGCGCCGGGTGACATCCACGACCAGAACTCGACCACATGCACGGTGATGGTCTTGATATCACTGGCCGGGTCGCTGCCCTGCACCACCTGGTAGCCGGCCTTGCCATAGGCCGCGCCGATGCTCTGGCTGACGGTTTGCTGGTCCACCTGCTTGACATCGATCTTCAGGCACTTCTGATCCCCGCCGCTGACCCGGGTCAGATCGCCGCCGGTGCCGATTTCGCTGCCGACATGGGTGACCTCGGTCACCCAGCTAGAGGCTTCGTGGGAGTGTTGTACGCAAGCAAAAAAAAGGGGCAATCAACGATTGCCCCGAACTGTGTTGCCACGAGAGAACCTATAAAGTCAGTTGCCGCCGCTCCTCCTCGGTCAACTGCTGGCGCGCCTGGTCGCTTAGCGGCCCGGCACCCAGGACCTGCACCGGGCTGTCCGGGTTGTAGGTCGGGTTGGCCCGGCTGGCGCCGTCCTGGGTCGGCGCCAGGCGTTCCTGGCCGAAACTCAGGACCTGCACGGTGAACACCGACGGCAGGTTCTGCCGCGACGCCGCCTGCTGCTGGCGCGCCACGTCTTCGGCGGCCTGGGTCGCCGAAGACGCCGCCGAACTGGCCGACGTGATAGCCCCGGTATTGACCGCCGCCGTCACCGGAATCCCCGAGGACTTGCCCTGGGTCTGGATGTTGGCGGCGTTGACCACTTGCAGGGCAGCGATGTTGACGTTGCCCGAGACACGGATCCCCGCCTCGCCGGCGTCGATGGTGCCCAGCGGCGCGATCAGGTCGATATCCCCCGGCGCCACCTCGGGGATCGGGTTCAGCGTGGCGATCCCGGCCCCGGTACTCGGCACCGACGGCGACAGGGTCACGTTGCCCCAGTTGTCGTACACACGCCTTGGCGGGGTATAGACCACGGTGGTCTTGGAACCGCGCCCGGCGTTGATGTCGCCCTCGGCCGACCAGCCGAGGATCGAGCCGCCGAAGGTGGTCATGATCCGGCTCTGGCCCAGCAGGATGCTGCCCTGGGAATAGAGCTGGATATTGCCCTGGCCCTGGGTGATCACCCCCGCAGTGGACGGCGGCGCATTGCCCTCGATGCCGAACACCTGCTGCCCGCCTGGGGTGAGCATCTGGATATCGCCGCCGACATTGGTGTGCACCCCGGCGCCGCCGTACAGGGTGATATTGCCCTGGTAGACGATCGGGTTGCCGGCCACGTCGGTGTCCGGGAACAGCGCGGCAATGGCGTTGCGTCCGCGCAGGTAGCTGCCGCGACGCGGACCGTCGGCCTGGTTGTACTCCAGGCCGCCGGCGCGCAGCTCGGCGAAATACACCTGGCGCGCGAACAGCCCCTGCTCCACCGCCGGCAAGCCGGCGAAGTAGGCCCGGGCCTGCTCGTCGCTGCCGCTGAAGCCGTAGCGCAGCTTCAGCCAGCTGGCCAATTCGGTCTCGTAGGTCTTGGCCACCTTGCCCGGCTGCGCGGCCAGGGACGCACTGTCGCTGGCCAGGTTGGCCGGGTCCAGGTAGCGCGCGACAAAGGCCGTGTAGTTCGGCCCGCCGGCCCCGGCCCCCGCCTGCAGGACGATGCTCGCCCCCGGCCGGCTGTCGCCCGGCACCAGGGGGCCGAGGCTGGTGATCGAGGCCTTGTCTTCCATGCGGATATCGCGCCCGGCGTTGATGTGCAGCAAGCCGGGGCCCGCGACGCTGAAGCTGCTGTAAAGAATGTCGCGCCCGGCCGAGACCAGGGAAATATCCAGCGGGTCGCTGTGCACGAACAGGTTGCCGCTGCTCGAACCGCCCCCCAGCATGGGCACGATGGCCGTCGCCTGCCCCAACTGGGTCCCGCTGTTGACGATATCCCGACCGGCCAGCATCCAGACCGGCGCGGCTGCGTCGTACCAGGTCTGGCCCTGGCGCAGGCCAGCACTGAAGTTCAGTTGTTCGCCCGAGCGGATGCCCACCAGGTCGCCGGCCATGGCATAGAACCGCGCCGGATCTCGTCGGCCGCCAAGGGTGGTCAGGGTATCGCCGCCAAAGGCGAAGAGCGGGAAGCCGCCCATGCCTTGCAAGGAAGACAAACCATCGGGGCTGAGATTGCTCACCAGCAAACGCCCGTCGCCGCTACCTTCGAAGGCCGGCGCAAACGGCGTCGGCAACAGGCGGCTGTCGGCGCCGGACTGGTTGAGCGCATAACCGCCGGCGAAGATCGAACCGCCCGCGAGCATCTGCAACTGGCCGTTGGGCGAAGGCGCCAGCACTAATGAATAAGGCGAGTTCTGCTGGTTGCGGGTATAGAGCGCCGAAGAGCCGTAGTACAGGTTGCCGCCCGGGGCCACGGCCCGCAGGATCGACGGATAGATAAAACGCCCGTCGGTCGGCGAGGTATCGAGCTGGGCCCGTGGTGGCGTTGGCGTTTCATTGCTGTTCACGGCCAGTTCTCCGCTCTGGGTCGAAGGCGTCAAGTTGCCCCCCGCCGAGAACAGGTCGATGGCGGTATGCGCGGTCCACAGCGAAAACCAGCCGCTACCGCCGCCCAGGTAGGCGGTGCCGTCCAGGCTGAACGCCGAAGTATTGTGCTGCCGCGTACGGCCCGGATCGACGGCCCCACCCAGCACCAGGTCGCCACGGGTGGTGAGGCTGACCGTGGCATCGCCGGGAATGATCACCAGCCCGCCGGTGGCGCTGGCCATCGAGGCCGAATACGGATCGTAGGCCCGCGCTTCCTGGGCGTCCTGGTTGAGGCTGAAGCGACCGAAATTCTGCTTGATGCCGCCCAGGGCCCCGGCTTCAACCTGCACATTACCCCGCAGGTTGATCAGGGCGCCGTTCAAGTCATGGCTCTGCCCCACCGCGGGCCCGCTGCCAACACTGGACGCCCGGGCATCCAGGGAAGGGTTGAGGCCGCCACCGATATTCAGCTTGAGGTCGCCGCCCCCGGTCAGGGCCAAGCCGCCATCGGCGGCCACCCGCCCGGTGCTGCCCACCGCCAGGATCAGCGCCTCGCTACGCCGCGCCGTGGTCAGATCGCGGTCGCCACGGCGCAGCAGGGTGCCGGCATCGGTGCCGACCCGTACGTCCAGGTTGCCGCCGCCCAGGGTACCGATTCCGGTGAAGCCGGTAACCTGGGGCATGGGCGCGCCTATGGTCGGAGTGACATAGGTACCGAAGTTGATCCACCAGGCAGTCGGGACGGCCTGGTCCACTGCCGCCGAGCCGCTGCCCTGGCGCCATAGCCAGTTGCCCACAGCGGCACTCGACAAGGCGGTGCTGCTCACGCTCTGGTCCCAGAAACTGCCCAGAGCATCGCCACGCAGTCTGCCCGCCGTCGACAGCAACAGGTTGCCGCCCTGCTCCGGGTACCAGGCCTGGTAGAGGCCACCGCCAGCCACCAGTTTTTCGTAGGCCGCCACCTGTTCGTCGAAACCGGCCTTGTAGTTGGCATTGCCGTACAGAGGGAGGCTGTTGTACCCGCCCAGCACCGTACCGGCGCTGCCCACCCCGCGGGCTGCGGCAAAACCTGCGCCCATGGCCTCGGACTGGGTGCCGGCGGTGTAGACGCCGAAGACCGATTGCATACTCAGATCGCCGCCGGCGATCAGGTCCAGGTCGCCGGTGCCGGTGCGCAGTACGCTGAAGATCGGTGCCATGGCCCGTACCGCGATCACTTCTCCAGGCTTGTCGGGTTCGCCCGGCTCGCCGGGTTTGAAGACGCACATCCCCGGTGCCCAGCTGCACATTCCGTTATCCAGGTCGCTCTGCGACAACGGCTGGCCTGCCTCGAAGCCCAACCAGCTCCAGTCTGGACTCTCCACGTCAGGCCCCCAGACCCAGCTATCGACGCTGGGCTTGAAGACGCACATCCCCGGCGCCCAGTCGCACATTCCGTTATCCAGATCGCTCTGCGACAGCGGCTGGCCAGCCTCGAAACCCAACCAGCTCCAGTCCGGACTCTCCACGTCAGGCCCCCAGACCCAATTGCCCCCCGGCTTGCCGGGAACGATCTCGCGGTCGCGGAACAGCGAGTAATGGGTATCGGCCAGGATCAACTGGCCATCGACCACCCGGGGCGTGACGCTGCGGGTATCGGCCGCCGCGGTGTCGGCGCCGCTGACCAGGCGCAGCGACCAGGATTGCGAGCCCTCGGGCAGCAACCCGGCGATCGCCCAGTTGCGCCCCTGGCTTTCGCCGTCGAGCGGACGCAGGGCCACCGACAAGGCACCGTTGGGCAGCTTGACGTCGGTCTGCGACGGGATCAGCGCGCCGGCTTTCAGCGCCAGCTCGCCATTGAGGGCAAAGGTGTCCTGCTGGCCGCTGCTCGGGTCGAGGGTCGCCGGCAGCGCCACGCCCTTGGGCCAGAGCATGGCCTGCAACGCGGTGCGGCTGGTCAACAGGGTCCCGGCGCCGAGCCGGGTGCCCTCGGGCAGGGTCACCGCTTGCTCCAGCAAGGTGCCGGCGGCGTACAGCAGGCTGCCGTCGGCGGCGCGTACGTCGCCGCGCACCACACTGCCCGCGGCCAGGGTCAGGGCTTGCGCCAGGCGGCCTTCGGTGGGCAGTACCACGCCGCTGGCGAAGGTGGTGGCCTTGATCGGCAAGTCGTAGTTGAGGGTCTTGCCGCCGAGGAACAGCGTGCCGTCGGCCAGGGTCACGCCCAGGCCCGGCACCACCAACTCGCCGCCGAACGGCTGCTTGCCGGGCAGCAACACCCAGCCGGCGTCGTCCGGGGTGGCCGGCGGCGGGGTGAAGCCATCGGTGACGCTGCCGCGCACGTCGAGGTTGCCGGCGGCGCGGATTGCCAGGTTGCCGGTCTCGCCGGAGCCGTAGACCGCGGTCCGGGCAAAATGCGGGTTGAGGCTGGCATAGCGGTAGCCGGACAGGTCCAGGTCGCCCTGGATCACCACATCCCGCTCGCTGCTGATCTGCACCCCGGGGCGCAGGTGCAGGGCATCGCCGTAGCCGCCCGCGGTCAGGCCGGCCAGCTTGCCGTCGAGCAGCGCGCCATTGGCCAGCGCCGCGTCGACGAAGGCCGTGCTCTGCGCGTGCTTGAGGTCCATGTACGCCTGGTTGACCACCCGGTACGGCTTGCCGCTGACAGCGTCGCTGCCGTCCTTGAGCACGGCGTCGCTGTCGTTGTCGTCATACCGCCAGACGCCATTGACCGCGATCGACCGGGCCCCGCTGATCTGCTGGCGGCCGCTGGCATCGATATCGATATCGCCGCCGCTGACCCCGCCCAGCCGTGGCGCGTTGAGTTCCAGGGTGCCCCGGGTCTGGCCGTCGTGCTGCCCGGGCTGGCTGCCCGCAGCCGCGGCGGTGCCGTGGCGCAAGTCGATGCGGCTGCCTTCGGCCAGCACCAGCCGGCCCTCGCCCGAGGTCAGTTCGACCACCGCGCGGTTCGGTGCGTCGATGATCTTGCCGTAGCTGTCGACCCGCAGTTGCGTGCCATGGGCATCGAGCAGCGCCGAACCGCCCAGGGTCAGGCCGTTGCGCGCCGCCAGGCGGATGCTGCCGACCTGCTCGCCGCTGGCGTCCACGGTGCCGAGCACCGTCAGGTGGCCATTGTCCAGGGACAGGTTGATCTCCCCGGCCTTGAGCTCACTGCCCAGTTGCAGGTCGCCCTGCTTGAGCTGGAAGCTGCGCGAACCGTAGACCTGGCCTTCGTTGAGGCGCTGGTTGAGGGCCGCGAAGTCGCCCACGCCCTGGGCGCGGATATCCACCCCGCCGGCCTTGTACGGCACCCGCGTGCCGCCGGCATCGTAGTACCCGGAACTGCCGCCGAGGATCGCTCCCAAAAGCGCTACCTGGCCCGCTCCCGGGTCCAGGGCGATGGCGCTTAGGGTCCCGGCCTTGTTGTTCTGCGCCGACAGGTCGATCCGCGAGCCGACGGCCTGGCGGATATCGCCGCCGCGGCTTTCCAGGGTCACGTCGCCGCCCCAGCTGTACTTGTTCAGGTCGTTGAACGGCACGGTGCGCCCGGCCAGGTCCAGCCGGGCGTTGTCCGCCAGCAGCAGGTCGCGCTCGGCCAGCAGGCTCAGCTTGCCGCTGGGCAGCACCACCGCGGTGTCCAGGCTGATGCTGCGCCCTTGCAACGCCAGTTCGCCGCCCAGGGTGTTGATCGGCCCAGGCGCGGCACCGCCACCGGAGATCCGGATGTCGCCGCCGGCCTTGATCCGGTTCACCGAGCCGGCTTCGCCGGTCAGCAACGGGGTGAGGATATTCAGGTCGCCGCCGCTGTAGCGGTAGCCCTTGCCGCTCTCGTAGGCACCCTGGCTCTGGTAGACCGCCAGGCTGCCCTTGTGGTTGGCGGTCAGGCGCTGGCTGGCGCGCAGGTCGACGCTGGCGAAGCCCAGGGCCAGGCGATCGAAGGAGGCCAGGCTGTCGGGTTGCGATTGCGGGCCGTAGCCGAACTCGATGCGCTCGGCGGCCAGCTCCAGGCGCCCGCTGCCCGTACCGGCGCCCTGGCTGATCACCGTGCCCGGCAGCCCGGCCGTGCCGTTCCAGATCAGGTTGGCGGTGCGGATGCTGGCCACGTCCTCGGCATTGCCATGGCCGTAGATCGCCGGCGTGCCGAGGATCAGGTTGCTCAGGCTGGACTGACCGGTGACCGGGTCCAGGGTGCTCAGCTGCGCCGAGCCGTAGAAGTTCAACGAATCCCGGGCATTCAGGGTCAGGGTTTCCAAGGCCGGCGCGCCGCGCTCGCGGTCGCCGCGCAACAGCCGGTCGAGCACCTGCTGGTTGAGGGTCAGGCCCGGTGCCAGGGTCCGGCCCGCGGCGGCTTCGGCCAGGCTCTGGCTGCTGCCGACATTGACCCCGCCCACCGCCAGGGTCAGGTTGCGGGTGCCGTAGCGCACCTCGTCCCCCAGCTCGAACAGGTTATCGGTGGCGGCGGCCAGGGTGCCGTCGGAATACAACTGGGTCACGCCGTTGCAAGTGCCGGCGCAACTGCCGATGCGAATACTGCCCGGGCCCACCTGGCCGTTACTCGCCGGGGTCGGCGGCAGCAGGTCGAGCCAGCCGTTGGACACCGCCAGCAGGCTGGTCGTGCCGGGGTCGTAGATAAAGCCGTCGCGGGAATCATAGGCACTGGCACCACGTCCCAGGGTATCGATCACGGCGCCTTGCTCCACCACGATGCCCCCCGTGGTCATGCCACTGAGGAGCATCACTTCAGGGGCCGACAACAGGGCCCCCGAGCGCAAGGTCAGGTCGGTCAGGTTGGAACTGAAGACGATGTAGTTGCCGCCCTGGCCATACCGACGCTCATTGGTACCGCCAATAAGCAGGCTGGCCGCGCCCAAGGCATTGAGCTGCGCGGCATCGATCGAGGTGCCGCTAAAGCCCGCGCTGGGGCCGCCCGCGACGATCTCCATCCGGGAACTCTGGCTCTGGCTCAGCACGCTGGCGACGGTGCCGTAGCCGTCCTTGCCCGGACTGAAGCGACTGGTGCCGGCATAGGTGAAGGACGCCTGCCCGGTCTGGTTCTGCAAAAGACTCAGGGTCAGGCCCTTGGCGTCGGCGGCCAGGGCGGCGCGGGGAATGCCCAGGCGCGCGGCGTCGCTGACGAGGAATTGGCTCAGGGAGGTTTCGTTGTATTGGGAATAGCGGCGCAGCACATCGGCCGAGGTCAGGATCACCTGGCGCGACAGGCTGTCCTGGATCCCGGTGCCGAGGACCGACAAGCGCCCCGAGGTACTCCAGGAGCCGTTGGCCATGGCCAGGCCCGGCTGCTGCGCGGCCAGGCCGGCGGCGCCGTTGAGTTCGACCCGGAACGCCCCCGGCAACAACGCATAGTTGGCGGGCAACAGGGTATAGACCCCCGGCGCCAGTCCCGGCACTCCGGCGGCCAGGGTGATCTGCTGGCCGATCACCGGGTCCTGGGCGCCGCTCTGCCCGGCGCCGGGGGCATAACCGGCCTGGTTGCCGGGCACGATGGCATAGACCGGGTTGCTGGCTCGCCCCGGCAGGCTGAAACGACCGTCGGCGCCGATCTGCACCAAGGGGTTGAAACGCGCATCGGTGGAACCGCCACGCCCGGAGACGAAACCGGCGCCGGTCAGTTCGCCGCCCCCCGACAAGTCCACCACGGCGCCGCTCTGGACATCGATCGACTGGCCGAGCAGCGTCAGGGACAGGTTGGCATTGAACACGCTCTCGCCTAGCGGTTTGCCGTCCTGGGTCCAGGCCTGGCCGTCCACCGTGCCGCCAAAAGGCATGGCCAGCCCCGCCGCGCTCAGGGAGGTCAGGCTGCCGGGCAACAGGCGCACGGTCGAGGTGTTGTTTTCCTCGCCGCCATTGAAGCCCAGCACCAGCCTGCCCTGGGGCGCACGGACCACTCCGCCCTGGTCGATGCTTTGGGCGGACAACAGCAGGTTGCCATAGGCCGAATAGGGCACGCCGGGGTCCTGGGCGCTGCTGCGGCCGATGCTCAGGTGGCGGGCGCGGATCTCGGTATTGGCCTGGGTCGCCGGATAAAGTTGCGCCACCGTCAGGCTCAGGTCACCCGGGGTGCTCAGGCGGGTAAAGGAGATATTGCCAGTGGGGCGCAGCAGGCGCATGTCCCCGGCGCTACGCACATCCATCGTGGCAAAGCCGCGCTGGTCCAACTGCAACTGGCCACTAAGCAGGGTGATGTCGCCATGGGCACCGAGGTTGACCTCATCGCGGATATCCAGCAACTGGCTGGCCACGACCAACTGCGCCTGGGTCGCCTGGGTCGAACTGCCACCGCGTACCACGGGCACAGTGACGTTGCTCTCACCGCCAAGCGGGGCGACACCTGCCAAGCGCACATAAGGCGCGCTGAGCCTGACCCGGGTATCGGCCGCCGCGTCCTGGGCCAGGCCCAGGGAGGCCGAATACAGCTGTAGGCTCTGGCCCAGGGCCAGATCGACATCACCATCGAAACTGATCTGACCGTTGCTCAGCAACGCCAGGTTGCCAAAGCCGCCGGCGTCGACCTGCTCGACGCTGAGATTGCCCTGTCCATAGGCCAACCGCCCCGAGGTTGTGCCATCCAGGGGCTGGCGGCGCTGGCTGAGCCGCAGCTCCCGCGGCACCAGGGGTGCATCGCTGTCCAGCCAGTTGCGATCATAGGCGGCGGTCTCAAGGGCCACCGTCAGGCTGCCGCCTGCCGCCCCCTGGCCACCGGCGGCGGCGCGCAGGTCGCCGTCCAGGTACAGGCCATTGAGCGAACTGAGGCTGATACTGCCGCCATTGCTGGCCAGGGTCGTCGGGCCGGCGCCCTTGATATCCAGGGTGGCCTGGGTGCCGGACGCCTCGAGGCGCGAACCGGCCGCGAGCTGTACGAACAGATCCGGTGCCGCCGCGCGGCCAGTGGCCGGGTCCAGGGTGCCGCCGATGACAATGCTGCCACCGTCGCCGACCTTGCCGTAGCGCCGGCCCTGGGCATCCAGGGCACTGGCCACATAGCCGGACACATCCACCAGGGCCTCGTGCCCCAGCAGGATCGAACGCTGATGACTACTGGTCAGTTTCTGGGTGTCCACCTGCAGCGGATTCGCAGCACCGATCGAGACCTTGCCGCCACGGGCGATCAAGTGACCGTCGACATTGATCTGGCCGACCCCGCGCAAGGCAATGGACTGGCCATTGTCCACCCGCACGACGGCGCCCTGGCCGATGTCCAGGGCCACGCTGGCGATATCGGCAGCAGTGGAATCGAGCCCCCCGGTCTGCAAGCTCAGGCTGGCCCCGGCGCGCTGGCTCAGGCGGCCCTTGACCGGGTCCTCCTGATAGTGCTCCGGCAGCCACAGCTGCAAGGCCCCGGCGGCCGGCTCGCCGCTGGCGGCACTGGCCGTCCCGGCAGCCTGGGCATAGACCGGTACCCGGATATCCACCTGGGCGCCCTCGGCGACTTTCAGGCCCTGGTTGCCGGTGATGTCGTAGGCGCCGAAGCCCTTGTCGAAAAAGTCGCTGCCCAGGACCAGGGTCGCGGCGTCGGGCACGGCTCCCCCGCCGATCTGCACCTTGCCCGCTTGCAGGCTCAGGGTGCCGCCGCCGGTTACCCCATAGCCCTTGAGTTGACCAGCCAGGGTCAGGACGCCATTGCCGATGCTGGTGCCGGCATTGGCCGCCAGGGTCAGGTCGCCGCCCTTGCCGCCGCGCAGGCTGCCGTTCTCCAGCAGCGCCGCGCCGCTGCCGACATCCACCTGGCTGCCGGCGGCCAGGGTCAGGTCGCCACGGCTGCGCAGCGACACACTGCCACCGTTGATAAAGGCCAGGCCGCGGTTGTCCTGCGGCGCCAGCAACAGGTTGCTCCACAACCCGCTGGTGTCCAGGCGCGCGCCCTCGCTCAAGACCAGGCTGGCCCGGGATGCGGTGGAACCGATCAGGGGGTCCGTCAGGTCGGCTGACGGCGATATCCTTTGCCGCAGCACGTTGCCCAGGGCAATGCGCCCGCCATGGCTGGTCAACCCGGCATTCACCTGGACCTGCGGACCGTGCAGGGCGATCTCCCCCGCCGGCCCGACCCGCAGGTCGCCGTCGACCGTGACGCTCTCGTAGGCGGCGATCCGCACCGCGCCCAGGTCGAAGCCGTTGAGCAGCCCGGTATCCAGTTGCAGCCGCCCCTGGCGCTCGCCCAGGGCCGAGTCCAGTCCGATGTCCAGGGCCTGGGCGACCTGCCCCGGGGCCAGGACCACCTGCTTGAGGGTGCGCTCGGTGGCCTGCAAGACATTTTGCAGGGTGCCGCTGTCCTTGTGCCAGAACGGCATGTAGCTGCCGACGATCAGCTGGGCGCCGCGGGCCACGGTGTTCTGGGTCTGGTTGTAGCCATCGAGCCCGGCCTTGGCGGCCTGGGTCTGGCGATCGCCCTGGAAGGTGGTGCCGAGCAACTGACCTTCGAGCACCGCGCTGCCGGTGCCGATCACCAGGCTGCCGGCATCGCGGCCGACGCTGTAGCCCTCTTCGTAACGCTGCTGCGGCGCAATCAGCGGGTTGTAGTAGTAATCGGTCTGGCCCCAACGCTGGCTGTTGTCCTCATAACCCTTGTAGATACCGCTGTAGAGAATGTCGCCCGGGGCCCGGGACAACTCGTAGAGGCGCCCGTCCGGGCCCTTGAGCCAGGTCTGGCGCACCAGGCCGCCCTGGACGTCGAGGGTGCCGCCGGACAGGTTGATGCTCGAACCGGCCTGGGTCACCACATCGCGCCCGCTGAAGGTCACGCTGCCGCCCTGGGCCATCCACTCGCCCACCCCGTGGGCCTGGGTGCCCAGGTAACCGCCCACTTCCAGCAGGCCGCCGGCGGTGTACCAGCGGTCCGTGGCGTAGCCGTTGGTCCCGGCCGGCACGTAGACCAGCTCGCGCACATCGACCCACACATCGTTGTTGTTCAGGCTGCCCTGGTCGCGGTTGCCGGCGGCGTCGCGCTGCTCGTTGCCCTGGATATTGACCTTGACGCTGTTGGTCTCCATGGCCACCTTGACCCCCACCGCGCCCGCCACATCGATCAACGCACCGTCGCGCACCAGGCTGCGTTGCCCGGCGCTGACCACGACCTGGCCGCCAGTGGCCAGGGTGCTGGAGCCTGCGCGGAAATCCACGCTACCGCCGCTGACGATTTCCACCCGCGACTGGTCGGTCCGGTCGGCAACGTCACTGAGGTTGTCGAAGGCGCCGCCGATGCTGTTGCCGGGGCCGCCCAGGCCGGTCAGGCCGGCGCCGCGCTGGCTGTCCAGGGCAGTACCGCTGGCGGCGTCCAGCAGGATCGCCGTGTGGCTGCCCTCGCCCAGGGTCACGCTAGAGGTGCCGTCGCTGGCCGAGTTGAGCAGGTGCACGGTGCCGCGGCTGTCCACCGAGGTGGTGGCCAGGGCCACGCCGTTCTGCTGCACCTGGTGGCCGGTCAGGGTGATATCGCCGGTGGCGGCCTGGAGCAGGCCGTTGTTGCTGACCTTGCCGGCCTGGCTGCCGGCCTTGCGGGTGCTGGCCACTTCGTTGCCGCGGGTGGTCGAGGTGGTGTTGCCGGCGGTGCCGGCCCCCTTGCGGATATAGAAACTGTCGCCGGCGGCCAGGGCCGCCTGGCCCTTGGGCGTGACGATACTGCCGGCGTTGTCCACCTCGCTGCCCAGCAGCAGGACATAACCACCGGACTCGGTGGACACGCCCGGCGCCCGGGTCTGGATCAGCGCGCCCTGTTGCACCTGGACCTTGCCGGCGGCGTCGGTAAAGGTCGGCTGCGAGCCGCTGCTGTCGACGTACAGCCCACGCTCGCGGAACTGGCTGTCGCTGATGTTCGCCGCCGCGGCCACCAGGTTGCGGGTATCGACCTGGCTGCTGCCGCTGAAAATCACCCCGTTGCGGTTGACCAGCATCACGGTGCCGGCGGCCTTGATCTGGCCCTGGATCTCGCTCGGCCGTGCCTGCGGGTCGTTGACCCGGTTGAGTACCGCCCAGTCGGCCTGCTGCTGGAAGTCCACCGTGGTGTTGCGCCCGACGTTGAAGGTTTCCCAGTTGAGGATGGCCTTGTCCGCGGTCTGGCCGATGCTCACCGTGGTCTTGCCGTCGGCCTGGGTCTGCACCGGCTTGCTGGCATTGGTCCAGCCTTGGGTCAGGGCATTCTCGTCGACCTTGAGCCCGCCCTCGCCCAGCCCATCGGGAATGCTCGAGGCCGCCACCAACGCCGAGCGCCGGCCCGCCGCTTGGGCCGCCTGCTGCGCGGCGATGGCCGCCACCGTGTTACTGACATTGCTCAACGACTGCTGCAACTGCTGGCTGGCCTTCAACTGCTGGGCCAGGGGCGGCGGCGAACCGGGCTTGGGCAAGCTCCCCGCGACACCGCCGACACCCGCCGTTTGCTGCGCCGCGCCCTTGCTGGCGAACCAGCCGGCGCTGAATGCCGTGTCGGCCTGGGCACTGCCCGCCACCAGCAACAGGGCGATGGCATGGGCCAGCGGATGAAGACGCAGGACATGCACCGCCTCGTAGCGGCTTGCGGAGTTCAGAACAGGGTTGGGCTTACCGAGGCGCATCGCTCACTTATCCTTTTACACAGTCGCGAAATAGATCGGCGGCCCCGCCCGCGGTCACGGACGGGACGCTCAGCTAATAGGCGGTTGGCGCCGACCGGCACCGAACCTTTGTCATGAAAACTTCATGTGCCTGTGGGCTCAGAGCGGACGGCCGATGCCGTTGCATACGTTGGGGTTGTTCAGCCCTTGTGCGCTGGTTACTGGAATGAAGGTGTTGCGAATGGCGGTCTTCCAAGCAGCGGTCAGCGGGATCAGCTTCTTGTTGATGATTTCCTGATCGTTGCTGCTGGTGAAAACCGCGTTGTAGTGCTTGGCGAGGAAAATACGCACCGAGTTCAAATCTGTCGGGCTTCTGTGGCATTGGTTGAAGATAAAATAGGTGTAACCAACAATCGGGTAGCCACTGGCCGGGTTAGGCAATACCGGTGCCCACTTGGTCAGATCGGCACGGTCAACCGCGGTGGCTGGAGGTGCGATGTTGCTCAGGGCTGTCACTACATTGCCAACCGCTGGCAGCAAACCGTTGATTCGAGCCACTACCGCGTTATTGGTGGCATCCAGATTTTCAGGGCCGGCATAACCTATGGCTCCAGCGGTGGTCGCCACGGTACTGGCCACGGCCGCATCGCTGCGAACACCAATCCAGGACACAGGTTTGGTGCCCGCCTGGGCATTGACGAAAGTGCTACTGACAGTGGTGAACAACCACGCGCAGCGATTGCTCAGATGACGAGTGAGAATCTCCGAAGTACCGCTGCTGTCAGAGCGAAAGACCACGCGAACCGGTGTGGTATCGGAGGTACCGAGCACTTCACCCCAGGTACGGACGGCGCCGTTGTTGCTCGACAAGGCCACGCACAGTTGCTCGCTGGTCAAACTCAGGTTAGTGGTGCCAGCCTTGTTGTAAGGGATGGTCACTGAGGTGGCAGCCGATGGGAACTGCAGCAACGGGCCCCAGTTGTCAGGGGAAGAAGTCGGTACGCCTGGAGCCAGGTGCTCGGCCTGATAGGTGCTGATTTCACCAGCACTGAGTATCGAGTCGCTAGCCGCGTAATCCACCTTGGTACCGGCAGCCAGGTTCAGCCTGGTGGCATCGTTGCTCAAGAAGGCAACCTTGCCGGTGCCGCTGCCGACACCGATGTAGGGCGCAAACCCCACGGCGAACACCCCAGGGGTGGTGTACAAAGCCATCGGCAGCGTAGAGCCACCCCCCACGATGGCAGCCATCGATTGAGCCGAAGCCAGGGCGGCGACAACCAGGGTGCTCGCGATCAACGTGTGTTTGAACATCAGGAATCTCCTCGCAGGTTGAATGGATCTTGCTTAGGTGGCCGCTGTAACAGCCGTGGTTTCTCCCCCTCACGGCCCTGTTCGCATTGCTTGAACCAGGCCCAAGCCAGCTGGCCGCGATCAGGCTGGTCTGTGGGCTCAGCGCGGACGACCGATGCTGTTGCACACGCTGGGGTTGTTCAGGCTCAGGAAGCTGCTGCTCAGCAGGAAGTTGTCGCGCACGGCCTTTTTCCAGATTGCGTCCAGGGGAATCAGGTGCTGCGCGCGCAACTGGGCGTCGCTATTGGCCTGGGGGTTCGGGCCGAAGAGGCGCAGCAGCAGGCTGCGCAGCGCCGTAGCGTCCTGCGGGTCGCGGTAGCACTGGCCGAATATCAGGTAGCTGTGGCCGACGAGCCCGTAGCCGAAAGCCGGGTTGGCAATGGTCGGTGCCCACTTGTCCGGATCGACCCGATCGCTGAGGCTGGCGGGAGGCACGAACTGCGCCAGGCTGACCTGTTCGATGGCGGTGGGCGGCAGCAAACCGTTAATCCGCGCCACCTGGGCGTTACTGCTGATATCCAGGGCCGCGGGCCCCGTGTAACCGATGGCGCCTTCGCTGGCCGCGAGCGCGGCCAACAGAGCCTGATCGCTGTTCACCGCCTGCCAATGCCCGGGCAACGGCCCCTGGTGAGCCGTGGCGAACAGGTTACTGACCTTGAAAACCTGGGGACAAAGACTGTTGAGGTGGCGTGTTAGCAACTCGCTGGTGCCGCTGCGGTCGGCGCGGTAGATCACCTTCACCGACACGCGCGCATAGGCCGGGTTGATCTCGTCCCAGGTGCTGATGGTGCCGGCGAACAGGCCGCAGAGCATACCGCCGTTCAGGTCCAGGTCGGTCACCGGCTGGCCGCTGGCCAGGCGCACCCGGTAGGGAATCGCCACCGAGGTGATCGCCACCGGCACCTGGATCAGCGGGCCCCAGTCCGCGGCCGAGCCGGGCCCGGCAGCCGGCGCCTGATGGAGGCTACGGTAGTCGGCGAACTCAGTGGCGCCCAGCCGCGATTCGCTGCTGGCGTAATCCACGGAGAACCGCTCGGAGGAGCCCGGGGCCAGGGCCTGGCTGTCATTGCTCAGCAGCGCCCGCTTGCCCGCCCCGCTGCCGGCGGCGCGGTAGGCACCTGCCGCTGGCGGCAAGACACCGGGCGTGGTGAAGAAGCCCTGCATCAGGTAGGAACCGCCGCCGTCCAGGGCCGCCGAGGCCGGAGCGGTACAGAGGCCGGTCAAGGCCGCCACCAGGGCAAGCAACAGATATCTGGACATGGCAACTCCCTTTGCTGCCCGGGAGTGTTCCCCGGCAACTTGAAATTCGCGCGAAGAAAAAATCGGCAACGGCTTGCGCCGTTGCCGATCGGTGTTGTGGGTAGTAAGCCCAGGCCTGGATCAGGCTGGACGGCCGATACCGTTGCACACGCTGGTGTTGTTCACGCCCTGGGCGCTGGTTGGTGGAATGAAGGAGTTACGAATAGCGGTTTTCCATGCTGTGGTCAGCGGGATCAGCTTCTTGTCGATGATCGCCTGGTCGTTGCTGTTGGCGAAGGTGGCGTTGTAGTGCTTGCTCAGGAAGCTGCGGATCGAAGTGACGTCTGCAGCGTCCTTGTAGCACTGACCGAAGATGAAGTTGGTGTAGCCGACGATCGAGTAGCCGGTGGCCGGGTTAGGCAGTACCGGCGCCCACTTGGTCAGGTCGGCGCGGTCGGCGGCGGTGGCTGGAGGTGCGATGGTGCTCAGGGCGGTCTGTACGTTGCCCACGGTTGGCAGCAGGCCGTTGAGGCGGGCCACTACAGCGTTGTTGGTGGCATCGACATCTTCAGGACCGACATAACCGATGGCACCGGCGGTGGCAGCCACAGTGGTGGCCACGGCGGCGCTGCCGCTGACGCCGATCCACGAAGCTGGCTTGGCGCCTGGCTGAGCATTGACGAAAGTGCTGCTGACGGTGGTGAACACCGACGAGCAACGGTTGTTCAGGTGACGGGTGAGGATTTCCGAGGTACCGCTGCTACCGGTGCGGTACACCACGCGAACTGGAGTGGTATCGGAGGTGCCGAGCACTTCGCCCCAGGTACGGGCGGCGCCATTGTTGCTCGACAAGGCCAGGCACAGTTGCTCGCTGGTCAGGTTCAGGTTGGTGGTGCCGGCCTTGTTGTAGGGAATGGTTACCGAGGTGGCGGCCGACGGGAATTGCAGCAGCGGGCCCCAGTTGTCAGGGGAAGTGGCCGGTACGCCTGGGGCCTGGTGGGCAGCCTGGTAGGTGCTGATTTCAGTGGCGTTGAGAATCGAGTCGCTGCCTGCGTAATCAACGGTGGTGCCGGCTGGCAGGGTGGTGGTCAGCGAACCGATGTTGTTGGTCAGCACAGCGGTCTTGCCGCCGCCGCTGCCGACGCCGAAGTAGGCGCTGAAACCGGAGCTCAGTACGCCCGGAGTGTTGTACAGCTGTTGAGGCAGAGTGGCACCGCCACCAACGACAGCAGCCATCGATTGGGCCGAAGCCAGGGCGGCTACAGCCAGGGAAGCTGCGATCATAGTGCGCTTAAACATGAAGAATCTCCTTTCGTCGTGTGTATACGGAGGTCAATGGTTCTTGCATGACGCCATGGCGCTCAGATCCTCTGCCCTGCTCGGAGAGCGTTGTGTGGGTGAGGCCATGGGTAAGAAGTTCGCAGTTTCCGGTGACAGATAAAGGAAAAAACCTCGGGAGAAAGCGCTTGATTCCGGAAAACTTTCTCGGGTGTTCGAGGGCTTTGGCGCAGGGGTTTGCGCGCAGGTGACAGCGAGGTTTCCGGGCTTTTTTCAGCGGTTTTGGCGGGGCGCTGTGCGGGGCGCGGACCGGGGTCGATACGGATGGTCGCGTATGACAGAACGAGGAACCCGAGTTCGGCGGATTCGGCGCTCGGGTGGTGAACGGAGCACAGAAAAAAATTGCCTGGACCGACCCTTTCCCCTGTAGGAGCGAGCTTGCTCGCGATGCTCGTGAACCTTGACGCGGTTCTTCCCGAAACATCCCGCGGCCTTGAATTTTTTCGCGAGCAAGCTCGCTCCTACAAAAAAGCGAGCGGCCATCGATGCCTTTATTGCACCAGCTGGTTGATCTCGATGATCGGCAGCAGCACCGCCATGACGATCACCAGCACCACCCCGCCCATGACCACGATCATCAGCGGTTCGAGCAAGGCGGTCATGCCCATGGCGCGGCGCTCGATGTCGCGGGACAGGGTCTGCGCGGCGCGTTCGAGCATGGGCGGCAGCGCGCCGGTTTTCTCGCCGCTGGCGATCAGGTGGATCAGCACCGGCGGGAAGACTTTCTCGACCCGCAGCGCGGCGGCCAGGTTGACCCCTTCGCGGACCTTGGCGGTGGCGTCGCTGACGCTCTGGCTCAGGCGGTCGTTGGACAGGGTCTGGCGCGCCGCTTCCAGGGCGCGCAGCAGCGGCACCCCGGCGCCGCCGAGAATCGCCAGGGTCGAGGCGAAGCGCGCGGTGTTCAGGCCCAGCACGAAGCGCCCGATCAGCGGCAGGCGCAGCACCCGGCTGTGCCAGTTCAGCCGCGCCTGGGGGCTGCGCAGGTACAGGCGCCAGCTCCAGAAACCGCCGGCCAGCACGCCGAAGCACAGCCAGCCCCAGGCGCGGACGAAGTCGCTGGCGTTGAGCATCGCCAGGGTCAGCCCCGGCAAATCCTGGCGCGCCTGAGAGAAGGCGCTGACCACCTGGGGCACCACGTAGCTGAGCAGGAAGATCACGATGCCCACCGAGACCAGCCCCACCACGCCCGGATAGATGAAGGCGGTGAGGATCTTGCCGCGCAGGGTGTTGCGTTCCTCGATGTAGTCGGCCAGGCGTTCCATGACCTGGGCCAGGTCGCCGGACTCTTCGCCGGCGGCGATCAGCGCCCGGTAGATGTCGGGGAAGTCCCGTGGCCGCGCCGCCAGGGCCTCGGCCAGGCGCATGCCGCTGCGCACGTCGGCGCGCACCGCGCTCAGGGTCTGGGCGATGTGCTTGCGCTCGGCCTGCTCCACCGTGGCGCTGAGCGCCGCTTCCAGCGGCAGGCTGGCGCCCAGCAGGCTGGCCAGTTGGCGGGTGGCCCAGGCCAGGTCGTTGTCCGACAGCTTGGCGCTGAACAGGCTGCCGCCGCCGGCCTTGGGCGCATTGCTTTCCACCTGCACCATCAGGGCCGTCAGCCCACGGCCGCGCAGCACGCCGAAGGCCGCGCTCTGGCTGTCGGCCTCCAGGTGCCCGGTCTCGATCTTGCCGAGGGCGTCGGCGGCTTCGTAGCGATAACGGTTCATCAGGCGTCCCGGGTTACGCGAAGGATTTCTTCGGGGGCGGTGGCGCCGCTGCGCACCCAGCGCTCGCCGTCCTCGCGCATGCTGAACATCCCGGCGCGGCGGGCGGCAGCGCGCAGCGCCTGCTCGTCGGCGCCCTGGTGGATCAGGCTGCGCACGTCGTCGTCGATGCAGAACAGTTCGTGGATGCCGGTGCGCCCGCTGTAGCCGATCTGGTTGCAGGCCGGGCAGCCCACCGGGCGCCAGGTGCCGGGAGCGGCCGGATCGGGTTCCTTGCACTGCGGGCACAGGCGCCGCACCAGGCGCTGGGCCAGCACGCCGAGCATCGACGAGGCCAGCAGGAACGGCTCGACGCCCATGTCGATCAGGCGGTTGACCGCCGACACCGCGTCGTTGGTGTGCAGGGTCGCCAGCACCAGGTGCCCGGTGAGCGAGGCCTGCACGGCGATCTGCGCGGTCTCCAGGTCGCGGATCTCGCCGATCATGATGATGTCCGGGTCCTGGCGCAGGATGGCGCGCAGGGCCAGGGCGAAGGTCATGTCGATCTTGGCGTTGACCTGGATCTGGCTGATGCCCGGCAGGTCGTATTCCACCGGGTCCTCGACAGTGAGGATATTGCTGGTGCTGGCGTCCAGCCGGGCCAGGGCCGCATAGAGGCTGGTGGTCTTGCCGCTGCCGGTGGGGCCGGTGACCAGCACGATGCCGTGGGGCTGGCGGATCAGGCCGTCGAGCCTGGCCAGCAGTTGCGGGTCCATGCCGAGGGTTTCCAGTTGCAGGCGCCCGGCCTGTTTGTCCAGCAGGCGCATCACCACCCGTTCGCCATGGCCGGTGGGCACCGTGGACACGCGGATATCGATCGGTCGCCCGGCCACGCGCAAGGCGATACGGCCGTCCTGGGGCAGGCGTTTTTCGGCGATGTCGAGCTGGGCCATGATCTTGATCCGCGACACCAGCGCGCCATGCAGGGCCTTGCGCGGCGAGACCACGTCGCGCAGCGTGCCGTCGACCCGGTAGCGCACCACCGAGTGGCTTTCATAGGGTTCGATATGGATATCGCTGGCCTCGTCGCGCGCGGCCTGGGTCAGCAAGGCGTTGATCATGCGGATCACTGGCGCGCCGTCCTGGGTGTCCAACAGGTCGGTGATTTCCGGGATGTCCTGCATCAGCCGGTCGAGGTCGACCTCGTTCTCCGCGGCGCCGACCACGGCCGCCGCGCTGCCGGTGTCGGAATAGGCGCTGGCCAGCAAGCCGTCGAGTTCCTCGTCGCGCACCCGCTCCAGCCGCGCCTGGCCGAACTGGCGGCGCACCTCGCTGATCGACCAGCCGGGGGTCGAGGGGCAGACCACCAGGACCGGGCCTTCCTCGCTGTGGCGCAGGAGGATGCGTTGGGATTTGGCCCAGGCGTAGGGGAGCTGCTGGTTCATGCGGACACCTCTAGGTCATGACCGTGTACATATCCGTTACTGCGGTCACGGCCACTTAGGATTTCGCCCTTACGGCGAGTCACTTTGAAACCCGGAGTGCCGGCCAACCCAAAGTAACCAAAGGCTCTTGCCCCCAGCGTCCGGTCCTCGCTAAGGCTCGGATTCCCTCGCTCCGGTCCTGCTCCGTGGGCCGCCGCCACAGGCCATCCATGGCCTGGGGCGGCTAACCCGGCATCCCTGCCGGGTTGCCCACTGCGCAGAACCTCCACTCGGCCTCCCGACGGGGCAAGAAAATCAAAAGCCACAGCCAAGCGAGGCGACCTGCCAGTCGGCCTGGATTCGACCGCGATCCCTGTAGCCGCTGCCGCAGGCTGCGCACGACTGCGCAGCAGGCGCAAAACCTGTGCACGCGGTTCGGCAGATACACCCCAGCGGCCGCTGCGCGCCCGTACGCAGGCTTCGCCAGCGGCTACACAAAGCCGCGCCAACCCGATCCCTGTAGCCGCTGCCGCAGGCTGCGCACGACTGCGCAGCAGGCGCAAAACCTGTGCATACGGTTCGGCAGATACACCCCAGCGGCCGCTGCGCGCCCGTACGCAGGCTTCGCCAGCGGCTACACAAAGCCGCTTCAACCCGATCCCTGTAGCCGCTGCCGCAGGCTGCGTACGACTGCGCAGCAGGCGCGAAACCTGTGCATACGATTCGGCAGAAATCCCCCCGCGGCCGCTGCGCGCCCGTACGCAGGCTTCGCCAGCGGCTACACAAAGCCGCTTCAACCCGATCCCTGTAGCCGCTGCCGCAGGCTGCGTACGACTGCGCAGCAGGCGCGAAACCTGTGCACGCGGCTTGGCAGATACACCCCAGCGGCCGCTGCGCGCCCGTACGCAGGCTTCGCCAGCGGCTACACAAAGCCGCTTCAACCCAATCCCTGTAGCCGCTGCCGCAGGCTGCGCACGACTGCGTAGCAGGCGCGAAACCTGTGCACGCGGTTTGGCAGATACACCCCAACGGCCGCTACGCGCCCGTACGCAGGCTTCGCCAGCGGCTACACAAAGCCGCGTCAACCCGATTCCTGTAGCCGCTGCCGAAGGCTGCGCACGACTGCGCAGCAGGCGCGAAACCTGTGTATCCGGTTCGACAGAAATACCCCGGCGGCCGCTACGCGCCCGTACGCAGGCTTCGCCAGCGGCTACAAAAGCGGCGTAAAACGCGCTTGGCTTTTGATTTTGCTCTTGATTCACCCGCCCCGTTCCCAGAGGCCGAACGCAGGCGTTGCGTAGGGGGCAGCGCGGCAAGGATGCCGCGCTAGCCGCCCCCGGCCAGGGATGGCCGGTGGCGGCGTGCCCCCGGAGCAATGCCGGAGTGAGGGCACCCCGAGCCTTAGCGAGGGGCCGTATGGAGGGGCAAGCGTTTTTGGTTACTTTTGGGGTGTTTGCCAAAAGTGACCCGCCGTAAGGGCGGAACCCTAAGTGGCCGTTACCGCAGCAACGGATATGTACACCACATGTAAACCCAATCACCCCACTCATTGCACCGGCACCGCCCTAATCGTCGCCCTAGGCCCTTGCCCCTGCCCCTGCCCCGGCAACGACACCGGCGTCGGCGCCGTCCCCGGAATCGCCTTGGTCGCCGTCGGCAATTGCGGCGCCTGCATGTCCGGCATCGCCCAACTGCGCTCCGGCTGCAACCCACCCTGGGCCCGACGCATGAAGTCGTAGCGATTAAGGGTAATGCTGCGCCCCGCCGCGCTGTCGCGAATGATGTAGGGCCGCAGGAACACCATCAGGTTGGTCTTGTTGGTCGAGCGGCTCTCGTTGCGAAACAGCGCGCCGATCCCGGGAATGCTCGACAGCCACGGCACCGCGCTGTTGCTCTGGCTGTAGCCGTCCTGCAGCAAGCCGCCGAGGACCATGATCTGGCCGTCGTCGAGCAGGATGCTGGTGTCGATCGCACGCTTGTTGGTCACCGTGCCGGCCTCCACCGAGGCGCGCGGGTCGACGCTGCTGACCTCCTGGTAGATGTCGAGCTTGACCGTGCCGCCCTCGGAAATCTGCGGCCGCACATTGAGCTTCAGGCCCACCTCTTCGCGCTGTACGGTCTGGAACGGGTTGTTGCTGGTGCCGCCCCCGCCGGTGACGTAGCTGCCGGTGACGAAGGGAATGGTCTGGCCGACGAAGATGCTCGCCGCCTCGTTGTCCAGGGTCAGCAGGTTCGGGGTCGACAGCACGTTGGTTCCGCCCTTGCTCTTCAAGGCCCGGGCCAGCACCTTGAGGTCGAGGACCTTGCCGATCCCGGGGATGTCCACGGTGCCGTTGACCAGGCCGACGCTGAGGCCCTCGGGCATCACGTCGAGGCTGGTCTTGCCGTTGAGATTAATGTTGCTGCCGCCCAGGTTGGCGCCGCCGATGATGCCGTTGCCACCCAGGTTGCCGGTCTGCCATTGCACGCCGAACTCGGCGGCGTCGTCCTCGTTGACCTCGACGATCAGGCTTTCGACAACCACCTGGGCGCGGCGCTGGTCGAGCATGTCGATGACTTCGCGCAGGTTGCGGTACAGCGGTTCCGGCGCGGAAATCAGCAAGGTGTTGGTGGTGGCGTCGGCCTGGATGGTCACGCCGCCGGCGCTGAACGCGGTGTTCTGCTCGCCGTTCTGGGTGCCGCCCTGGCTGCTGCTGGAACTGCCGCCCTGGGCATACCCGCTGCCGGAACTGCTCCCGCCGCCGAGGCTTGCGCTGCCGCTGGTGGAACCCGTGCTGCCGCTCTGGTTGCTACCGCTGCTGCCCTGGCCGCTCATGCCGCCCATGCTGCCGAGCATGGCCCGCGCGTTGTCGCCAGTGCCGCTGTCGCTTTCGCCGGTGAGCAGGCCGCGCAGGGCCTGGGCCAGCTTGCCGGCCTGGGCGTTGCGCAGGTACACCACGTGCAGGTTGCTCGGGTTGCTCTGGGCGTTGTCCAGTTTGTAGATCAGGTTGCGCGCCAACTCCGTGCGCTCGGGACTGCCGGTGCGGATGATGATCGAATTGGAGCGCGGATCGCCGACCACGCTGATCTTCTGGGTCGGGTCGGCGCCCTGGGACTCCAGCAGTTCGGAGACCATGCCGGCGATGTCCACGGCGATGCCGTTCTGCACCGGCACCACGTCGGTGTCCAGGGCGCTGGGGATATCGATACCTTCGATGATCTGTGCGACCCGGGTGAGGTTCTCGGCGTAATCGGTGATGACGATGCTGTTATTGCCCGGGTAGGCGTTGATCGGGTTGTTCGGCGACACGATCGGGCGCAGCACCGGGATCAGGTTCACCGCGTTTTCGTATTGCAGGCGGAAAGTCCGGGTCAGCATGCCGTTGGCCGACGGCTTGCCGGCGTTGTAGATCGGCCCGCCGAGCAACTTGGCGTCGGCTTCCGGCACCACCTGGGCCACGCCACCGACGTCGACCACGCTGAAACCCTGCATGCGCAGGGCCGCCAGCAGCATGTCGTAGGCCTGGTGGGCCGGCACTTCGCCTTCGCTGACCAGGGTCAGGTTGCCCTTGACGCGCGGGTCCACCAGGAACTGCTGGCCGGTGGAGCGCGCCAGGGCCCGCACCACCGCCTGGATATCGGCGTCGACGAAGTTCAGGCGCACCGGCTGGTCGCCCAGGGGGTTGCGCACCACCGTATTGCTCGCGGCGCTGCCCGGCCCGCGGCCGGGGCGGCTGATCGGATGCTGGTATTTGGGCCGTTGGGTCTGTTGCGCCTGGGCCTTCTGCCGCTCGGCCACCACGTCGCCGCCGCTGCGGTTGGTCTCGGCCAGGGGCTGGCCCAGCTCGCTGTCCACCAGCAGCGGCGCCTGCGGCCCTTTGTTATTGCTGCACGCCGCCAACGCCAGGACCAAGGGCCCCAGCAAGAACAGCGGTCGCGCCTTGCGACACTGGCGAGCGTAGAAAGAACCTGACCACTTCATGAAGCTTCCTTAGCGCCAAGCGCCTGATCCATGCGAACGGTTCCGGACAGTTTGCCTGCCGTGCCATCGATGTCGGCCGGCCCCGCGCGTTGCAGGCGGGCCTCCATCACTTCCAGGGAAAACTGCCGGGGGTTGCCCAGCAGCCAACCGACCACGGCGTCCGCCGGGGCCTCTTGAAAACTCAGGTGCCAGGCCGCGGCGTCGCCCTCGCCGGACGCCTGCAACTGGTACACCCCCTGCAAGCCGGCGGCGTCCAGGGTCTGGCGCAGGGACTGTTCAAGGTCCTGCCCGGTGTCGCCGCCGCGTGGGCCGCCGGCCTCGTGCAGCAAGACCTCCAGGGCTTCGGCCTGGGAGCGCAGCTTGGGGATCTCGGCCTGCCAGTAGTCGATTTTCTTCAGCGCCGGTTCGATCAGCAGCAGCCATACCAGCAGGCCGCCGAGCACCACCGCGGCGCCGCTGAGCAGGCGTTGCTCGCGCAGGGCCAGGCCGTTCCAGTACAGCCGCGCCTGGGCGAGCTGACGCTGCCAGCGCTCGCGATAGCGGCCGAGGGTCTGCTTATTCATCGGCATCGTCCTCGCTGTCGTCGTCTTCCATCGGCACCGCACCAGGGGCATCGGCGGACGCGGCGCGCAAGGTCCAGCCCTGCTCGCCCGGGCTGGCCTGGACCCCGGCCTGGCTCAGCAACCCCTGCCAGCCGCTGTCGGGCGCCGGCACCCGGGTATCGCCGAGCAGGTTCAGGCGCAATTCGCCGTTGTCGTAGTCCAGTTGTTCGACGCCGCCGACCATGAACGGCATGGCGTTGCCGGCCTGTTGCACCAGGCTGTTGAAACTCTGCGGGGCCTCGCCGCTGGCGCCGCTCTGGCGCGCCGCCAGTTGCTGGCGCGCCTGTTGCAGCGGGTTGAGGATCACCGGCAACTCGGGAAACACCTGGCGCACCCGCTGGCTCATCTGCGCCTTGAGCTGCTGGCCCTGGGCCGCCTGCTGCGCGGCATACAGGTTCAGGCCCAGGGTCCAGACCGCCAGCGCCACCGCGCCCAGGGTCGCGGCACGGCCCCAACCCTGCTGGCGCCGCCCGTGGTTCGACAAGCCGCCGTGCAGGCCCCAGCCCGGCAGCGAGCCGCTCCAGCGCTGCGCCTGTGGCAGTTGCTCCAGCGCCCCTGCCGGAGCGCCGTCGCCCACCCATTGCAAACCGGCGCCGTTGGCCAGCAAGGCCTGCACGGCGTCTTCGGCCAGCGGCTGCACGCTGCCGTGCTGCGGCCCGTGGCGCAGCAGCAGGTGCTGGTCCAGCAGGCTGGCGGTCAACTGGCCGGCCGCCGGCACCGGCAAGGCATAGGGCGCCGGGTACAGGCCGCGCAGTTTCAGCCCGGCCTGCTCCAGCACCTGCCCCAGCCGCGCCAGGGCCTCGCGCGGCAGCCAGCTGATGTGCACCTGGCCCTCGGCGTCGCGCGGGCTGTGGGCCACATGCATCTGCTCGCCCTGGCCGAGGATCAGCGCCTGGGCGGCGCAGGCCACCGCCGCGCTGACCTTGGCCGGCGCCAGGGCCGGCAACTCGATGCTCGCCAGCAGGCTGTCCTCGGGGTGCAGGAAGCACTCCAGGGCCGGCGCCTTGGGCGTCTGCCCGAGTTGCATCAGGCTGGCGACGCCGGTGTCCCCGACCTGTTCCTCGCGGCCGAGCCGGGCGAACACCACCGGGCTCTGGACGGTCAGCGTCCGCAGCGGCGGCAGGCTGACGCGCAAGCGGCTCATACGCCCACCCGCGACCAGATCACCCGGGGCATGTTGTCTTCGTCGCGGTGCAGCAAAGCCAGCAGCGTGACCCGGCGCCGCTCGCCGCGGGCCTGGCCCTGCAGGCGGAACCATTGGCTGGTGATGCCGACGCGCACCGCGTCCGCCGGCACGCTCGGCATGCGCAGGCGGTTGATGAAATCGCCCTGGTTGATGAACCACTGGCCGCTGTCGCGCTCGGCGACCATGGCCCGGGCCCGCGGCAAGGCCAACCCCGGCACCGTCGCGGCCAGTACTTCGGCGCTGGCAGTATTGCCGTTGACCCAGGTATTGGCCGGCAGGATGGTGACGAAAGGCTCCAGGCGCGCCAGCAGCTTGTCATCGACGCCGTCCACCGCCAGCAGGTCGTCGAGGCTGCGCAGCATGGGTTGTTTGGCCGGCAGCGGCTTGCGCGCGGCCTCCGGCGACGTGTCGCGGCCGCTCTGGAAAGCGGCCTTGGCCAGCGTCGGCGCGCCTTCCGGGCTCAGCTGCCGCGGGTAGGACGCGATCACCCGCTGGCTGATGCGCTGGCCGAGGGTCGCGCTGACCCCGAGCAACTCGCACAGGCGCTGGAAATTCTCCAGTTGCAGGTTGTCCAGACGGTCGTCGGCCAGCAGGTTGCGCAGGTTGAACTTGCCCTGCTCGTCCTCCAGCCGGCCCTCGAACGGCCCGCTGCCCGGGCCCAGCGCCGCCAGTTGGATCGGCCGCGCCCAGGGCTGGTCGAGGCGAGTCAGCACGTCGCGCTGGCGATCGTCCCAGAGGCGCTGGCGGCTGACTTCCAGGCCGCCCTGCAACAGCCAACTGCCCTGGACCCGCAGTTGCTCGCTTTCCAGGCCGCGGGTGAACAGGGTCTGGCGGGTGAGCATGCCGCCGGCGATCACCGCCACCACGGCGGCGATCAACAAGGCGCTGATAATGGCCATGCCGCGTTGTCTCGCCGCGGTCGGCGGTCCGGCTGTCATGGCCGCGCTTACAACTGCCAGGAGCCGATATCGGCATTCACGCCGTCACCGTCTGGCTGGCCGTCGGCGCCCAGGGAGAACACATCGACTTCGCCGTTCGCCCCCGGGTTGAGGTAGTGGTAAGGACGGCCCCAAGGGTCGTTGGGCAAGCGTTCCAGGTAGGAGCGCCAGTTGCTGTTCTTGGCGTCCGCCGGGCGCTCCACCAGGACTTTCAGGCCCTGGTTCATGCTCGGGTAGGTGCCGTGGTCGAGGCGATAGAGCTTGAGGGCCTGCATCAGCCCGCCGATGTCCTGCTTGGCCGCCGTGGCGCGGGCCTGGTCCGGCCGGTCGAGGACCTTGGGCACCACCATCGCGGCCAGGATCCCGAGGATGACCACCACCACCATGATCTCGATCAGGGTGAAACCGCCCTGGCCGCGTGGGCGGCGGGGCTGACGGCAAGATCCGGGGGGTGACATGCAGTGCGCGACATCCATCTCGACATTCCTTGGCTTGATTTCGATTCGTCGCGCAGTGTTGCAAGAAAATATGTCAGTGATATTGACGTTGCTCGGGAGTGTCCGTAGCCAATCGGTCAAATTTGCCGGGTAGCCTGCAAGCCTTCATTCGCGCCACGAGACGCCCATGCCGGGAGCACGCAAGCAGCAACGGGGCTTCACCTTGATCGAGGTATTGGTGGCGCTGGCGATCATCGCCGTGGCCATGTCGGCGGCGGTGCGCGTGGCCGGGTTGATGACTCAGGGCAACGGCCTGCTGCGGGACAAATCCATCGCCATGCTGGCGGCCCAGTCGCGCCTGGCGGAACTGCGCCTGGAAGGCCGCTTCGCCCCGGGCAGCAAGAATATCGAGTGCGATCAGGGCCGGCTGAAGCTGCGTTGCGAGCAAAACATCGGGCCCGGCCCCGACCCGCGGCTGTCCCGGGTCAGCGTGCTGGTCCTGGACCGCAGCCGCGAGGCCCCGCCCCTGGCGCGCCTGGACACCCTGGTGGCGCGCGTACCGAAAAACACCAATCGCTGACCAGGCCCTTTGTAGGAGCGAGGCTTGCCCGCGATGGCGTCCGTTCAGACAATCCGCGTTGCCTGGATCGCGGGCAAGCCTCGCTCCTACAGGTTGCGTGCGGGTGCCGCGCCGTCGCTCTATTGCCGGGTCAGCACCGGCAGCGCCGGGCCTTCCGGCAGCTTGCCGACATCCAGTCGCGAGCGCTCGCCGCCGCGCTCGATCACCACCGCGTCGCCCTCGATGGCCACCAGTCGCACGCCCTGGGCCAGGCGTTCGCCCACCAGGAAACTGCGCGGCGGCGCGTCGTTGAGGCTGAGGATCGCCACCGCGCCGCGGGGGCTGGCCAGCAACCCGGTGACCTTGATGTCCAGTACCTGCGGCTGGTTGGAAAACCACTGCTGCGCCGGGCTTTGCGCGCGCGCCGCGAGGGTTTGCGGCGGCGCCTGCGGGGTGCGCGACTCGGCGGGCGTCAGCAGCAGCGACGACCAGGTCGCCACCCCGGCCACGATGGCCAGCAGGGCCAGCGCCTGCACCAGCTGCGGCGGGGAAAATCGATGGGCGAATGCCATGGCGGGGACCTCCTGTTTGTCCGTCCTCGCAGCCTACCGGGCAATGGTCACGTTTTTATTTCACATTCGCCGGGCAGGATGAAAACCGACGCACAGGAGCCGCGCCCCCATGACCCGATCCCGACAACAGGGTTTCACCCTGATCGAACTGATGGTGGTGCTGGTGATCATCGGGATCGCCAGCGCCGCCATCAGCCTGAGCATCCGCCCCGACCCGCTGCAAGGCCTGCGCAAGGACGCCGAGCGCCTGGCGCAGCTGCTGCAGGTGGCCCAGGCCGAAGCCCGGGTCGACGGCCGGCCCATCAGTTGGCGCGCGGACGCCAAGGGTTTCGCCTTCAGCCGGACCAGCGAGGACGGTCGCGGCGTCGACCGTTTCAAGGACGACCCGCAGCTGCGCCCGCGCCCCTGGGAAAGCCCGTCGATCAAGGTGCGGATCGAGCCCGGCCCACGCCTGGTGCTCAATGCCGAATGGATAGACGCGCCGTTGCAGGTACGGCTTTCCGACGGCCAGCACAGCCTGACCGTGCAGCGCACGGCCAGCGGCGTGGTGCGGGTGGTGGCGCTGCAATGAACCGCCGCCGGAACGACCGCCAGGGCGGCTTTACCCTGATCGAGGTGATGGTGGCGATCCTGCTGATGGCGGTGGTCAGCGTCATCGCCTGGCGCGGCCTGGACAGCGTCAGCCGCGCCGACAGCCATTTGCAGGCCAGCAGCGAACAGACCGAGGCGCTGTTGCGCACTCTGCATCAGCTGGAGCGCGACGTGGCGTTGCGGGCCAGCGTCGAGCTCAAGGAGCCGGCCCTGCCCGGGGCCGATGCCGGCGCCGAGGCCGCCGCGGTACCGGCCGCGCTGACCGTGCGCAGCGCCGACGGTGGAACCTTCCGCCTCGACGTGATCCGCAGCGCGGCGATCCCCGGCGACGGCCTGCAACGGGTGCGCTGGTGGCTCAAGGGCGACACCCTGTACCGCGCGGCGGCCGCCGCGCGCGATCGTTATCCGCTGCCGGCGCCGAACAACGGCGTGGCGGTGCTGGAACACGTCAGCGCATTGCAAGTGCGGGTCTGGGACCGGGACAAGGGCTGGCGCCAGCTCAGCGGCAACCGCAAGGAAAACCCCCCGGGCCTGGAAATCCGCCTGGTGCGCCAGACGCCCCAGGGCGAAGAACGTTATCGCCAGGTCTTGGGGCCGCTGGAATGACCCCGGCGGCCGCGCCGTTGCGCCAGATAAACCGCGGGCCCAGGCTTGGCGAGGACTTCGTCCTCGTACGCAGCCTCGCTGCGCTCGGCAGCGGCTACAAGAATCGCGGCAATCTGTAGGAGCGAGCTTGCTCGCGATAGAGCCAGCCTGGGCACCGCCGCCCTTCAGCTCAACAGCACCACGCCGCCGGGCAGCTCGGTGCATTTGGCGCCGTAGGCGTCGCGAATCAGCAGGGCCACGCCGGCCAGCTGGTTGAGGTTGAACCGGGCCTGCACCTTGCGCTTGCCCAGCTCGGCGTTGAGCAGCACCAGCATGCCCGGGCGGTAGCGGTTGATTTCGTCGATCACGGTGTTGAGGGTGGCGTTGTCGAACACCAGCACCTGTTCACGCCAGGCGATCACCGTCGTCGGGTCCACCGCTCGCGGCTCGCCGACCTGGCGGCTGTCGTACGTCAGCTGGCGGCCGCTGTCCAGGCGAATCAGGCGGCCGCCGACCTCGACTTGCAACGCGCCGTCGATACAGGTCACGCAGACGCTGTGGTCGGTGTTGCGCACGTTGAAACGCGCCCGGGACGCACTCAGCCAGCCGTCGCCGGCCTGGACCCGCACCGGCAGCGCGCCCTGGCTCGACACCTCGACCTCGCCTTCGAGCAACTCGATGCCCTGCCCGCCTTCGGCCAGCTGGCGCCGGCTGATGCGGGTCTGGGTGTTGAGTTCCAGGCTCAGGCCGTCGTCCAGCTCGACCCGGCGCTGTTCGCCGACCGCCGTGCTGTAGTCGGCGCCCAGCCCGGCAAAACCGCCGGGCAACGAAACCCGCACGGCGACCAGCGCCACCGACGCCGCCAACGCCCCGCCGAGAAACGCCCGGCGCCCGAAGCGCCGCGGCCGGGCCTCGCGCTGCCACTGTTCGGCGGCCGGTTGCAGGCTGTGCCACAAGCGCTTGGCCTGCTCGAACGCCTCGGCATGCTGCGGGCTCTGCGCGCACCACTGCTGCAAGGCCCGCGCATCGGCGGCGGTGGCTCGCCCCGACGTCAACAGGACCAGCCAGTCCTGGGCCTCGTGGCGCAACCGGTGGTCCGGTGCGGCCCGAGAGGAAGAGATGCTAAAGATGTTCAAGCGTGCAGGTACTCACGGATTAATCGGGGCCTTTGTGACTAGGACGGTTTTCCGGCGCCGGGACCGAACCGCTGAATCACTTTTCTTTCAAGGCGCGCGGCGCAATGGCCCAGGGCCGCCTTGATTTCCTTCTCGACCATCCGTGTCGAAATACCGAAGCGCTGGGAAATTTCCAGGTGCGGCGCCTCCTCCAGGCGCGCGGCGATGAAGATCCTGCGCCGCCGCGCCGGCAGCTCGTAGAGCGCCTTGAGCAGGGACTGGATTTCCTTCTGCCCGCCCACCACCCGCGACGGGTCCAGGGCCTCGTCGCTGATCTGCAACAGCTCCTCGACCTCGCTGCCGGTCAGCAACCGGGCGTCGGCCTGGCGGCGGTCGGCGGCGATGTTCAGGGCCATGCGATAGAGGTAGGCATTGGGCTGGGCCAGGTTCGGCGGCGCTTCCATGCGGTCGACCCGCAGGTAGGTTTCATGCAGCACGTCGTTGGCCAGGTCCTCCGAGCCCAGGCGGCGGCGCAGGCGCGCCTTGAAGTCGTCGTAGGAGCTCAGGAACAACCTGACCATCGGACTGTGCCCGGTATTCTTCATGCCCCGGAAGCTCCTTCCCGCTGTCGGCAATCCATGGGTTTTCCTGTGCTGTCGGGCAGCAGAAGCAAGGTCACGGGCTGGCGCAGCGAACTCGGCGCCGGGCGCTCGACCCAGGTCTCGCCGAGGCTCTGCACCAGCGCCTCGTCGCGGCTCAGGTCGCCGGTGGTGGTGACCAGGCGGCTGTGCTCGATATGCCCGCCGCGGTCGATCCACAGTTGCAGCACCGCGCGGTAGCGACCCGGGCGGGTCAATTCCGAACGGCACAGGCCGGCCTCCACCGCGCGCTGCAAGGCGCTGGCGAAACTGCCGTTGGCCCAGGCCCCGGCGCTGCCGCCCGCGCCTTTGGCGGCGGGCGGATCGCTGAGTTGGGCGACTTGCAAGGTAAAAGCATCGGAACGGGCGTAACGGGCCATCAAACCACTCCCTGTCAGCAGGCGACTCAAGGCATCCCGGGCGCTGTAGCGCCCCTGGACCCGTACCGAGCGACGCCCCCGGGTCAGTTCGCGGTCCACCAGCACCGCCATCCCGGTCGAACGACTGAAAAGTTCCAGGGCGTCGGCCAGGTCCTGGGCGGCGATGTCCAGGTCCTGCAACTGTCGCGAATCCACCATCGGCGGCTCCGCCCGGGCCACGCCCGAGACCGCCAGCGCCAATAGCAGCGCAAGGCCGCAGCGCGCGATCCACGCGTGAAAGAAAGACCGATACCCGACCTTTGCTCGGCGTCGCTGCACGGCTGACCTGTCCCTGAAAACCGTCATCCTGAGGCCAGTTTATGAATCTGGTGTGACGGCGCCCGCAAAAAAACCATCACCTTTTCGCCACGCGTCCTGCTCTACACTCAAGGACCACAACGGCCCCTCCCGGGCCCGCCAGGAGGCCCCCATGAAACACCGTGTCTACACCCTTGCCGCCAGCCTGCTGCTCGGTGCCCTGCTGCCGCTGGCCGGCCACGCCGCCGAGCCTGTCGAACCGCCGGCCGAAAACGCCACGGCCGTCGGCCGAGGCGGTTGCGTGGATGTCAGCGTCGGCGGTTACAAGGCCCCGGACTACGATTGCCTGAGCCAACAGATGGGCAACAACCCCGACGGCGCCAAGGCCACCCAGATGAACCAGGAAGCCATGCAGGTGCCGATCAACAAACGCGCGCCGAACCAGATGGGCCTGGCCACGCCCGCGGCCACCGGCACGCGGATGGGCAACAGCTTCGGCACCTCGGTGACCCCGCAGCGGCCTTGAGGTTGGGTGTCGGCCTGACGGGTCTTGTCGCGAGCCAGCTCGCTCCTACAAAGAACGCGGCCGTCCCTGTAGGAGCGAGCTGGCTCGCGATCGACGGCGCAGCCGTCGTTATCGAGGCGTCACGCCGCCCATTGCCGCGCCACCACCGCCAGCTCGGCCCGGGCCCGTTCCAGGGCTTCCTCGCGGGCTTCGGGGTTGGCGAATTGCAGCGGCTGGGCGTCGACGAACAGCGGCTGTTCCACGCCGATAAAGGCAAAGGCGGCCTTCAGCGCCGGGGTCAGCGCGTCCATCCAGGCCATGGGATTGCCCGGGCGCAGGTCGGCGCCGCGGCTGGTGAGGAACAGCACCTTCTGCCGGGTCAACTGGCCGACGATACCGTCCGGGGTGTTGAGGTAGGTCAGCTCGGTGCGGGTGATGCTGTCGATGAACGCCTTGAAGGTCGACGGCATCGACCAGTTGTACATCGGCATGGCGAACAGGCAGGCGTCGGCGTCCATCACCCGCTGGCACAGGGCGTCCGAGGCCGCCAGGGTCTGGCGCATTTCTTCCGTGCGCGCATGCGGCGCGGTGTAGGTGGCGATGGCAAAGGCTTCGCTGACGTGGGGCGGCGTTTCCACCGCGAGGTCCAGGTAGTCGATGTCCAGTTCCACGCCCTGGCCTTGCAGCAGCTCGATGAAGTGACGGCCCAGGGCCCGGGAATTGGAACGCTGGCCTTTGGAGCTGGCGTCGACGTGCAGCAGTTTCATGACAGTTACCTTGGTGGGATTGAAAAACGGGGTTAAACGCTGGGCTGTTGGCGAAACGCCACGGCCAGGCGGTTCCAGCAGTTGATGGCGGCCACCGCGACGGTCAGGTCGACCAGCTCGCGTTCGCTGAATTCGCCGCGTGCGGCCTGGAACACCCCATCCGGCACCGCGGCCTCGGACAACAGGGTCACCGCCTCGCTCCAGGCCAGCGCGGCCTTTTCCCGCGGGCTGAACGCCGCCGAATCGCGCCACACGCTCAGGGCATGCAGCCGCGGCTCGCTCTCGCCGTGTTGACGGGCCTGCACCGCATGCATGTCGGCGCAGAACGCGCAGTGGTTGAGCTGCGAAACACGGACCTTGACCAGTTCCAGCAGCGGCTTCTCGATGGACAGCTCGAAGGTCTGGGCTTCGAGCATCAGCAGGCCCTTGAGGGCTTCTGGCGAGGCGCTGTAGTAATCCAGGCGGGGTTCCATGGGGCACCGTGGGCGTTGCGAATGGATATGGCATAGCCTAAGGGGCGTGGCCGCCAGGTCCTATAACCAATCCCGGGGGTTATGGGCAGTCCAATGGGCCGGCCGCTACACCAAACCCGGCCTTGGGGGTAATCTGGCGGGCACTGATCGTTTTGGAATCTCATCGATGGAACTGCATGTCGTCATCAACGGGCGCAAGGACCTGGCCGAGCAGCTGTACCGGCAATTGCGCGACGCCATCGAGTGCGGACGGCTGGCGACGGGCACACAGTTGCCGCCCAGCCGCCTGCTGGCCGAGCAACTGGGCATCTCGCGCAAGACTGTGTCGGACACCTACAGCCTGCTGACCTACGAAAACTTTTTGATCGGCCGGATCGGCCGCGGCACCTTCGTCAACGCCCGCCCGGTCAAGGCCGAACGCAAGCAGAGCGCCGCGGACCTGGCCTGCGCGCAAAGCCTGGAAAAATGGCAGGAACTGCCCTCGCCCCTGAGCCATCCGACCCTGGAAGGCACCTCGCGCTACGAGTTCATCGGCGGCGCCACCACACGCAATCAGTTCCCCCAGGAAGAATGGCGGCGCTGCACCCAGGACGCCCTGCGCCGGGTGGCCCAGAGCGGCGGTTTCTACAGCCAGCCCGAAGGCCTGCCGGCCCTGCGCAGCGCGATTGCCGGGCATGTGTCGTTCTCCCGCGGCGTGATCTGCGGCGACGCCGACATCGTGGTCTGCAATGGCGCGCAACAGGCCCTCGACCTGATCGCCCGGGTGGTGCTGGAACCCGGCAGCCTGGTGGCCATGGAAGACCCCGGCTACACCCCCGCGCGCCTGTTGTTCAGCGCCCAGGGCGCGACGGTGGTCGGGGTGCCGGTGGACGAGGAAGGCATCCAGGTCGAGCGGATTCCCGACGGCGTGCGGCTGATCTACGTCACCCCGTCCCACCAGTTCCCCCTGGGCATGCCCATGAGCCACGCCCGCCGCGAAGCCCTGCTGGAGCGGGCGCGGGAGTTGGGGGCGATCGTCATCGAGGACGACTACGACAGCGATTTCCGCTACGAGGGACGCCCCACCGACTCCCTGCAAAGCCTGGATAAACGCGGCGTGGTGGCCTATGTCGGGACCTTCTCCAAGACCATGCTGCCGCAGTTGCGCCTGGGCTACGCGGTGCTGCCGCCGGCGATCCTGCCGGCGGTGGTCAAGGCCAAGCGCCTGAGCGATTGCCACACCTCGACCCTGCCGCAATGGGCACTGGCCAAGTTCATTGCCGAGGGCTACCTGCTCAAGCACATCCGCCGCTGCCACACGGTGTACGCCGGGCGCCGCGAGCGCATCCTGCAACGCCTCGACGGCGACCTCGCGCCCTGGCTGCAGGCCGTGCCGTCCACCGCCGGCTTCCACATGGCGGCACTGTGCAAGGTGCCGGTGAACATCCCATTGCTGTTGGAGCTGGCGAAGAAAGTCGAGGTCGGGCTGTACCCGCTGCACGGTTTCTTCTATCAGCAGCCGGTCAGGGACGGGCTGTTCATCGGCTTCGGCGCCATCGAAACCCTGGACATCGACCCGGCCCTGGGCAAGGTGCGCGACCTGCTGCGGCAGATCGCCTGATTGGCCCGGGGCTTTTCCCGGGGATTGGCTATTTTTGTTGCAACCTCGCGGCCCTACCCTAAGCCTCCACCCCATGCCGTCGCGGCGGATACCTTGCGCCGCCGACGGGACTTCGCGGAGGATTCCAGATGTCCAGTCCAGCCATCAACACCGTGCAGATCCGCGCCGCCCAGGGCCGCTCGGACGAGCTTGGCCAACGTTTGACGACGCTGCTCGCCACCCTGGGCGCGGCCCCCGGTTGCCTGGCGTACAGCGCTCGCCGCGACGCCGGCGACCCCTTGCACTGGACCGTGCGCGGCCAGTGGCGCTCGGCGGCCGAGATGCAGGCGCATTTCCGCCTGCCGGCGGCCCAGGGCTTCATCGACCTGCTGGCCAGCCGCCTGGCCTGCGCCCTGGACTTCGATCACTGAGGCATTGGTCTGCCGTTCTTTGCCGGGATTGGTTATAGGCCGATCGGGGAGCTCGGCTTACCTTGAATCACCCCCTCGAACCGGAGAAACCCAGATGAAAACCCTCAACGCCCTCACCTGCGCCCTTGCCGGCCTCGGCCTGCTGACCAGCCTTGGCGCCGCCGCCCATGACCCGGTGTACGGCCAGGAAAAGCTCACTGTCCTGCAGGAGCATCAGTTGACCAACGCCCCCGGCAAGACCGCCATGATGCTCACCGTCGAGTACGCTCCGGGCCAGGCCACGGTGCCGCACATGCACGCCGGCTCGGCCATGGCCTATGTGCTGGAAGGCGAGATCACCTCGCGGGTCAACGACGAGCCGGCCATCACCTACAAAGCCGGGCAATCCTGGTACGAGCCGGCCGGCTCGCAGCATCCGGTGTCGGCCAACGCCAGCACCACCCAGCCGGCCAAGCTGCTGGTGTTCATGCTCAAGGACGACAAGGACGACGTGCTGACGCCGCTGAAAAAATAAGCCCCGGCCTCTCCTGTAGGAGCGAAGCTTGCTCGCGATGAGGCCGGTACAGACAACGCCGGATAAGCGGCTGTCTGGCCGCTGCGCGGATCGCGAGCAAGCTTCGCTCCTACAGGGGGCGGCCATACCGATTCCATGAGGCAAAAAAAAGCCCCGTATCTCGCGATACGGGGCTTTTTCAGGCAACGCTCGATCAGGCGGTGACGAGCACCGATTGACCGCTCATGGCCAGGTCCAGCAGTTCGCGGTTGGCCACCGCGTACATGGCGTAGTCGGTGCCGCTGGCGGCACGGATTTCCACCAGCATCGAACGCCAGCGCTCGACCATGCTCTGGTTCTGCTCAAGCCACAGGGCCACGCGGGCTTCCATGTCTTGCGGCGCGTCGGCCATTTGCAGGACCGAGATGGTGATCGCCCGCTGCTGCCAGTCCACGTCGTCGCGGAAGGCTTCGCGCGCCTGGGCCTGCCAGTTGTTGGCCACCGGCAGATCGCTGATCTGCTGCAGGTACCACGGCAAGTCCAGGGCGCTGCCCACGGCGAAGTAGGCCTTGGCCACATCGGCGGCGTCGTGGCCGGTCACGTCGGCGGCCTCGATGATCGGCAGCAGGGTGTACAGGTGGGTGGTACCTGCCACCATGCGCGCCAACAGCTCAGGCACGCCGGCCTCGACGTACGCGGTGTAGCGGGTCTGCCAGCCTTCGCGGGTCGGGCCTTCCAACAGCTCGTCGAGCTTCAGGCCCAGCGCCGCCAGGTGCGGGCCGAAGTGCGCGACATCGCGCGCCGCGTCCTGCTCGTTGCGACGGCTGCGCAGGAACCAGCGGGTGGCGCGACGGCCGAGGCGCATCAGCTCGTCCATCAGCTCCAGTTGCACCTGGGCCGAAACCTGGTGGTCCAGGGCTTCGATCTGGCGGAACCAGTGCGGGAGATGGAAGATGTCGCGCACGATCACATAGGCGCCCGCCACGTTGGCCGGGCTCATGCCGGTGGACTCCTTCAAGCGCTGCACGAAGGTGATGCCCATGTGGTTGACCAGGTCGTTGGCGATCTGGGTGCTGACGATCTCGCGCTTCAGGCGGTGACGGCGCATGGCGTCGGCGAACTTGCTGACCAGGGTCGGCGGGAACGCGGTTTCCATGTCGCGGGTCAGGTAGTCGTCGTCCGGCACCAGGGAGCCCAGCAGCTGCTCCTTGAGGTCGATCTTGCTGTAGGAGATCAGCACCGACAGTTCCGGACGGGTCAGCCCGTGGCCGGCGGCGACGCGCTCGTTCAGCTGCTCCTCGGACGGCAGGAACTCGATGGCGCGGTCCAGCTTGCCGCGGCCTTCCAGGTCGCTCATCAGGCGCTTGTACTCGGCGATCCGGGCAAAGGCGCGACGCGCCGCCAAAGACAAAGCCTGGGTCTGCTTGTAGTTGTTGCCCAACACCAGGCCACCGACTTCGTCGGTCATGCTCGCCAGCAGCTGGTTGCGCTGCTTGTCGGTCATGTCGCCGGCCTGCACCACTTCGTTGAGCAGGATCTTGATGTTCACTTCGTGGTCGGAGCAGTCCACGCCGCCGGCGTTGTCGATGAAGTCGGTGTTGGAACCGCCGCCGTTGAGGCCGAATTCCACACGACCCAGCTGGGTCATGCCGAGGTTGCCGCCCTCGCCCACCACCTTGCAGCGCAGCTCGTTGCCGTTGACCCGCAACGCGTCGTTGGCCTTGTCGCCGACGTCGGCGTGGCTTTCAGTGCTGGCCTTGACGTAGGTGCCGATACCGCCGTTCCACAGCAAGTCCACCGGCGCCTTGAGCAAGGCGTTGAGCAGCTCGGTCGGGGTCAGCTTGTCGGCCTGGATGTCGAAGCGTTCCTTCATCTGCGGCGAAATGGCGATGCTCTTCGCGCTGCGCGAGAAGATGCCGCCGCCTTCGGACATGATGCTGCTGTCGTAGTCGCTCCAGGCCGAGCGCGGCAGGTCGAACAAGCGCTGGCGCTCGACGAAGCTGGTGGCCGGGTTCGGGTTCGGGTCGATGAAGATGTGCAGATGGTTGAAGGCGGCGACCAGTTGCAGCTTGTCGGACATCAGCAAGCCGTTGCCGAACACGTCGCCGGCCATGTCGCCCACGCCTACCACGGTGATGCTGTCTTCCTGGACGTTGATGCCGCGCTCGCGGAAGTGGCGCTGCACGCCGACCCACGCGCCCTTGGCGGTGATGCCCATCTTCTTGTGGTCGTAGCCGGCGGAGCCGCCGGAGGCGAACGCGTCGCCCAGCCAGAAGCCGTAGTCGATGGCGATGCCGTTGGCGATGTCGGAGAAGGTCGCGGTGCCTTTGTCGGCCGCCACCACCAGGTACGGGTCATCGTCGTCGTGACGCACGACGTTGGCCGGCGGCACCAGGGCGCCGTCCTTCAGGTTGTCGGTGATGTCCAACAGGCCCGAGATGAAGATGCGGTAGCAGGCGATGCCTTCGGCCGCGATCTCGTCACGGCTGCCACCCAGCGGCAGGCGACGCGGCAGGAAGCCGCCCTTGGCGCCCACCGGCACGATCACCGAGTTCTTCACTTGCTGGGCTTT
The DNA here is from genome assembly GCF_001921865.1 of Pseudomonas chlororaphis. Lineage (GTDB taxonomy): Bacteria > Pseudomonadota > Gammaproteobacteria > Pseudomonadales > Pseudomonadaceae > Aquipseudomonas > Aquipseudomonas chlororaphis_D. The sequence goes on along the minus strand of NZ_MSCT01000010.1, from coordinate 177,715 downwards.
TACCAGGCCCAGGACTTCGGTGCGGAAGTCTTCCTCGCGGTCGGACCAGCGCAGGCCGCCGCGGGCGACGTTGCCGAAACGCAGGTGCACGCCTTCGACGCGCGGCGAGTAGACGAAGATCTCGAACTTCGGTACCGGCTTGGGCAGCTCGGGAATCGCGTGCGGGTTGAACTTGAAGCTGAAGTAGGACTTGTTCTGGCCGTTGGCGTCGGTCTGGTAGAAGTTGGTCCGCAGGGTAGCCTTGATCAGGTCCAGGTAGCGACGCAGGATGCGGTCTTCGTTGAGCACCTGGACCTCGTCCAGGGCGGTGAGGATCGCGTGTTCCAGGCGTTGCTGCTTGTCTTCCAGGTCTTCGCTGGTGAGCTTGCGCGCCAGGTAGAAACGGGTCTTGAACAACCGGGTCAGCTCGCGGGCGATGTCGGTGTGGTTGTTCAGGGTGCTGGCGATGTACCCCAGGTCGAAGCCCAGGCGGATCTGCTTCAGGTAGCGGGCGTAGGCACGCAGCAGCGCGACGTCGCGCCATGGCAGGCCAGCGGTCAGCACCAGGCGGTTGAACGCATCGTTCTCGGCGTCGCCGCGGACGATATGGACAAAGGCGTCCTGCAGGGTGTCGTTGAGCTGCTGGATATCCAGGTCCAGGCCTTCGGCGGCGGTGAAGGCGAAGTCATGGATCCAGAACTCGCGGCCGTTGGTGTGGCGCAGGCGGTACGGGAACTCACCGAGCACGCGCAGGCCGAGGTTTTCCAGGATCGGCAGGACGTCGGACAGCGCCAGCGGGGTATCGGCGTGGTACAGCTTGCAGTGCAGCTCGCGCTGGCCGGAGACCTGGCCCAGCGGCTGGTAGAAGCTCATCACTAGCGGATTTTTTTCCGAGAGGCTCAGCAGGTGCTGCATGTCGACCACCGCCGAATGCGCGGCGAAGCGCTCGCGGTAGCCGGCCGGGAAGCCTTTCGGGAAGTCGGCCAACACATTGGTGCCGTGGGCTTCGCCGAAGCTTTCGACGGTCAGGGCGGCGTAGTCGTCCTGCCAGCTGCGGCAGGCCTGCACCACTTCTTTTTCCAGCAGCAGCGGATCGATGTCGAGGCGGTTCTTCGGGTCGACCCGCAGGATCAGTTGCACGCGCGCCAGCACGGATTCGGAGAAGAAGGTCCAGAACTCGCAGTCGCTGGCCTTGAGGCGATCCATCAGCACTTGCTGGATCTTCTGCCGCACTTCGGTGGAATAGATGTCGCGCGGCACATAGGCCAGGCAGTAGCAGAAGCGGCCGTACGGGTCCTTGCGCAGGAACACGCGGATCTTGTTGCGTTCCTGGATCTGCACGATCGACATCACGGTGCTGAACAGCTCGTCGACCGGGGTCTGGAACAGGTCGTCGCGCGGCAGCACTTCGAGGACCTGGGCCAGTTCCTTGCCCAGGTGCGCCTTGGCCTGGAAGCCGGAGCGCTGCTCGATGATCTCCACCTTGCGGCGGATGTAGGGAATCACGCGCACGCTTTCGCCGTACACCGACGAGGTGTACAGGCCCATGAAGCGGCATTCCTTGAGCACCTTGCCGTCGGCGTCGATCTGGCGGATCGACACGTAGTCCGGGTAGGCCGGACGGTGCACGCGGCTCGGGTGCGCGGCCTTGGCGAACGACAGCGGCGTCGGTTCGCGCAGGTAGTTCACGGCGTAGTCTTCGATGCGCAGGTCGTCGACAGTGAGGCCGGCGCGCAGCAGCTTGGCCAGGCCGAGGAAGGAGTTCTGGTCATATTCGATATGGCCGCCGTTCTGGTCCTCGCGCACCACGAACTCTTCGTAGCCGAGGAAGGTGAAGTGGTTGCCCACCAGCCATTCCAGGAAGCTCTTGATCTCGATCTTTTCATCGCTGTCGATGACGAACTGGCTGTTGCCGATGCCGTCGATCAGTTCCTGGACCTTGGCCTTCATCGGCTCGAAGTCGGCGACCGCGACGCGGACTTCGCCCAGCACCTGCTCCAGCTCCTTGCTCAACACATTGAGCTCGGCGGTGTTGGCGCAGCGGTCGATCTCCAGGTACATCAGCGACTCTTGCTGGACGCCTTCGCCCTGGGTGCCCTTGGGCAGGATTTCCAGCAGCTCGTTCTTGCTCCCGCGACGCACGCTCAGCACGGTGGTCTGCAGGGTATGGATGCTGTAGCCGCGGCGGTTCAGCTCGGTGCGGACCGAGTCCACCAGGAACGGCAGGTCATGGTGCAGGACTTCGACCGCGGTGTGGGTCGACTGCCAGCCATGACGTTCGTAATCGGGGTTGTAGACGCGCACTTGCGGTTGCGCGTGGTCGAAGCGCTCAAGCAGGCGCCAGGCAGAAAGGGTGCAGCCCGCCAGGTCGGACAAGCGACGCTGGGTGAGTTCGTCCAGAGAAATGATGCCGAAGAATTGTTCAGCGAACAGCGCCACTTGTGGCAGTGCCTGTTCACTGATGTGCTGCGCCAGTGCCGCTTGCAGTTGGTGCTGGAAGTCGGCCTTGCTGGCTGCGGTGAAGAACGCCATCTGTGGTACTCCGCTTGGGCTTGTTATTGAGTAAAGCGTCGCATGCAAATCCCCTTGCGGGGCTGTCGGTCATCCTGCTCCTGGATCTCGGGCAGAGGTCGCAGGACGACAGGGTGGTGAAGCTGGACGAGACGCTCAAGTCACATTCACCGTACCCGGATGGGCCTCTGTAAAAACGACTGTCCGGGCCGCCCCGGCAATGCCTTTACAGGTGCCCATCCGTTGCGCAGCTTAACGAGAGCGGCAAGCCTGCTGCTTGCGGTGCTGCGACATATTCGGTCATTGGCAGGCAACTGGCGGGCCAGGCCACCCACAACACTAGCAGCCGGCGGCTAAAATGCCGGCCCGGCCGAGGTTTTGCGGCACTGGCGTACCAGAAAAACCCGCATTCGCGAGCGACGCCGCAACCTGTTCTCTGACACACAAAGCAGCAGAAATTCCCCCGGGCTGGCAGAATTGCCCTTTGATCGCCCTGCTCCGCCGCCGGAGCCAGACCCAGGACCCCGCCCCATGCAAATGACCACCGCCCACCTGATCGCCAATCCGTGCGACGACGAAGAAGACAACATGGCCATGCTCTGCTGCCACAGCGACCGCGGCGAGATGTTCCTGATGACCCGCTACCCGGACGAGGACGAACTGGAGATCACCCTCGACGGCGAGCCTTCGACCCTGGACGGGGTGAAAGTCACCCTGAGCCCGACCCGCCTGCTGCTGGAAATCGCCGCCGGCGACGCCGACGCGCTCAACGGCAGCGACCGCCTGGAAATCCTCCACGGCACCGCCGCCGCGGACCTGGCCGAGGTCGAGCAAACCCTGAAGAACATCCTCGACGGCACTGGCACCTACATCAGCCAGCTCTGAGCCCGCAGCCGGTTTCTTGACAAGAAACCGTCGCCCCGGCATTGTCTGACAACCTGACTTACGAGCCACCGCCTCCCATGCTTCAGCTCCAGCGCCCCGACACCCTGGTCGAACGAGTGGTCAACGCCATCCGCAAGGAAATCGACTCCGGCCGCCTGACCGCCGAATCGCGCCTGCCCACCGAACAGCAATTGACCGAGCAACTGAACGTCAGCCGCTCGGTGGTGCGCGAAGCCGTGGCGCAACTCAAGGCCGACGGCATTCTGATCAGCCGCCGCGGGCTGGGCTCGTACATTTCGCAGAACCCCAACGGCACCGTGTTCCGCTTTCCCAGCCAGAAGGGCCGCAAGCCTGACCTGGCGCAGATGTTCGAAATGCGCCTGTGGATCGAAACCCAGGCCGCCTCCGTCGCCGCCCAGCGCCGTGACGAGGCCGACCTGGCGCGGATGCGCGCCGCCCTGCAGGACATGCACGAGCAGCGCAGCGATTTCGCCGCGGCCGCCCTGGCCGACGTGGCGTTCCACCGGGCCATCGCCGACGCCAGCAAAAACCACTACTTCGTGGCCTTCCATGACTTTCTCCGCGGCCAGCTCGCCGAGGCGCGACGCACCGCCTGGGAGAACTCGGCGGCGCATTCGGTCGGCGGTTCCGCCGACGCCGGTCGCGAACACCAGGCGCTGTACGAAGCCATCGCCGCCGGCGATCGGCTCCAGGCCGCCGCCTGCGCCGAAGCGCACCTGCGGGCCGCCGCCCAACGCTTGAAAATCGACCTGCCCAGCATCGACTGAAACCGCTGACCCGACGGCGCCGCGGTGCGGCGCTTTTTATTCGCCTAGCTTTGTCTGACAACCTGATGATCAGATAAAAACAAGCACCACCAGGATGACATCTGCATGATCCACGACTACTGCATCATCGGCGGCGGCATCGTCGGCCTCGCCACGGCCATGGCGCTGCTTGAGCGCCAGCCCGGCGCCTCGCTGCTGATCCTGGAAAAGGAAAGCGTGCTGGCCCGGCACCAGACCGGCCACAACAGCGGCGTGATCCACGCCGGCATCTACTATGCCCCCGGCAGCCTCAAGGCCGACCTGTGCAAGCGCGGCGCCCAGGCGACCAAGGACTTCTGCACCCAGCACCGGATCAAGTTCGAGGTCTGCGGCAAATTGCTGGTGGCTTCCACCCCGCTGGAAGTCGAGCGCATGCATGCGTTGTACGAGCGCTCGCAACAGAACGGCCTGAAGGTCGAGCGCCTGGACGCCACCGAACTGCGCCGCCGCGAGCCGAATATCGTCGGCCTCGGCGGGCTGTTCCTCGATGCCACCGGCATCGTCGACTACAAACAGGTGTGCCAGGCCATGGCTCGGGTGATCGAGGCCGCGGGCGGCGAGATCCGCCTGGACACAAGCGTCACGGCCATTGCCGAGAGCACCGACTGCGTCACCGTCAGCAGCCAGGACAAGGTCTGGCAGGCCCGCCAGCTGGTGGCCTGCGCCGGCTTGCAATCCGACCGCCTGGCGACCCTGGCCGGGGTCAGGATCGACCACCAGATCATTCCTTTTCGCGGCGAGTACTTCCGCCTGCCCGCGGCGAAGAACGCCATCGTCAACCACCTGATCTACCCGATCCCCGACCCGGAACTGCCGTTTCTCGGCGTGCACCTGACCCGGATGATCGACGGCAGCGTCACAGTCGGCCCCAATGCCGTGCTGGGCCTCGGCCGGGAGAACTACCGCAAGTTCTCGATCGACTGGCGCGACGTGGCCGAGTACGCACGCTTCCCCGGCTTCTGGAAAACCCTCTGGAACAACCTCGGCTCCGGCACCGCGGAAATGAAAAACTCGCTGTTCAAGCGCGGCTACCTGGAACAGTGCCGCAAGTATTGCCCGTCCCTGGAAGTCGAGGACCTGCTGCCTTATGAAGCCGGGATCCGTGCCCAGGCGGTGATGCGCGACGGCACCCTGGTACACGACTTCCTGTTCGCCGAAACCCCGCGCATGGTGCACGTCTGCAACGCCCCCTCGCCGGCCGCGACCTCGGCCATCCCGATCGGCCAGATGATTGCCCAGAGAATTCTCAAGACTGCTTGAACCCCGCTGCACAGGTGCCTGGCGCCTGCTTGAAAATAACTACAAACAACAAGGAAACCTCGGATGTCTGTCTACGAGACGGCCACGGCCGCACCCGAAACGCCGCAACAGAAACGCAAACGCCTGCGCAAGGTCGCGGCCGCGACCATCTTCGGCTCGATGCTGGAGTGGTACGACTTCTACCTCTACGCCACCATGGCGGCCATCGTCTTCTCGAAAATCTTCTTCGACCCCGGCAACCCGAAGGTCGCCTCGCTGCTGGCCTTCTCCACCTTCGCCATCGGCTTTATCGCCCGGCCCTTCGGCGGCGTGCTGTTCGGCTACCTGGGCGACCGGTTCGGACGCAAGCAGGTGCTGGTCATCACCTTCTGCCTGATGGGCGTGTGCACCACCCTGATCGGCCTGATTCCCAGCTACGCCTCGATCGGCATCTGGGCGCCGATCATCCTGGTGCTGGTGCGGATCATCCAGGGCCTGGGCGCCGGCGCCGAACTGTCTGGCGCGGCGGTGACCTCCTATGAACACGCCAGCGAAGGCAAGCGCGGCAGCCAGGGCGCCTGGCCGGCGCTGGGGCTGAACCTGGGCCTTTTGCTGTCGTCCCTGACCGTCTACCTGCTGACCATGAACGGCAACGACTTCCTGCTCGCCGGCGGCTGGCGCATTCCGTTCGTCTGCAGCATCGTCCTGGTCGGCGTCGGCCTGTGGGTGCGCCGCAGCATTCCGGAAACCCCGCAGTTCAAGGAGCTGGACAACGCCCAGGACCCGCACAGCGCCAAGGTCCAGGCCTCGCCCCTCAAGCTGCTGTTCAAGAACGACCTCAAGGGCCTGGTCGTGGTGCTGTTCGTCGCCATCGGCTACAACGCCCTGAGCTACATCTTCAAGACCTTCTCCCTGGCCTACCTGACCCAGTACAAGGGCGTCGAGGCCCACGTCACCTCGCTGTCGGTGACCATCGCCAGCCTGGTGGCGATCGTCGCCGTGCCCTGCTTCGGCTGGCTCTGCGACCGCTGGAGCAGCAAGCAGGTGCTGATGCTCGGCGGCCTGTGCTCGGCGCTGTTCGCCTACCCCTTCCTGAGCCTGCTCAATACCGGCGAACCGCTGATGATCTACCTGGCCATCGCCATCGGTACCGGGGTCCTGGCGCCGATGATGTTCGCCCCCCAGGGCTCGTTCCTCAGCCGCCAGTTCCCGACCCAGACCCGCTCCTCGGGTTTCGGCACCGGCCGGGAAATCGGCACCGCTATCGCCGGGGGCCTGGCGCCCCTGGGCGGCCTGGCCCTGGTGGCCGGTTCGGCCACTCACTCGACCGACGGTGTGGGGCTGATCCTCGCGGTCTCGGGGGTGCTGGTGGTGGTCTTCGCCCTGTGCGACCAGGGCCGCAAGCACTCCAGCTTCAAGAACTGAACCGCCGCCGCTGGCGTGCCGTGAGGGCGGCGCGTCAGCGCGCGGAAAATTAACGGTTATTTGCACAAATTTACCAGCCGCCGTTAGTCGCCAGGGGCCCGGATGGATTAAAGTAACGCCCCCAGCCCTGGCGTTATCCAAACGCCTTCGGTCACCCTCTGCAGGAACAGTCATCGATGGAACATCGTGAAGCGCTACTGGCGCTGCGAACCTTTCTTTCAACGCAGATTCTCGGCCAGGAAAAGCTCATCGAGCGCTTGCTCATCGCCCTGCTCGCCGACGGCCACATGCTGGTCGAGGGCGCCCCGGGCCTGGCCAAGACCAAGGCCATCAAGGATCTGGCGGAAGGCATCGAAGCACAGTTCCATCGCATTCAGTTCACCCCCGACCTGCTCCCCGCCGACATCACCGGCACCGAAATCTATCGTCCGGAAACCGGCAGTTTCGTGTTCCAGCAAGGGCCGATCTTTCACAACCTGGTGCTGGCCGACGAAATCAACCGTGCCCCGGCCAAGGTCCAGTCGGCGCTGCTGGAGGCCATGGCCGAGCGCCAGGTCAGCGTCGGGCGCAGCACCTATGAGCTGTCGCCGCTGTTCCTGGTAATGGCCACGCAGAACCCGATCGAGCAGGAAGGCACCTACCCGCTGCCTGAAGCCCAGCTCGACCGATTCCTGATGCACGTGAAGATCGGTTTCCCCGACGCCGCCGTGGAGCGGCGCATCCTCCAACAAGCCCGCGGCGAAGCGCTGAACGGCGAAACCAAGCCCGAGCGCCGGGTCAGCCAGCAGGCGATCTTCGCCGCGCGCAAGGAAATCCTCGGCCTGTACATGGCCGACGCGGTGGAGGAATACCTGGTGCAGTTGGTGATGGCCACCCGCACCCCGGCCAAGTTCGACCCGGAGATGGCCGAATGGATCGCCTACGGCGCCAGCCCGCGCGGCTCCATCGCCCTCGACCGCTGCGCCCGGGCCCACGCCTGGCTGGCCGGACGCGACTTCGTCAGCCCGGAAGACATCCAGGCGGTGCTGTTCGACGTGTTGCGCCACCGCATTATCCTGTCCTTCGAGGCAGAAGCCGCCGGCATCGACCAGGACCGGGTGGTGCAGCGGATTCTCGACGTCGTAGCCGTCGCTTGACCCCGATGAACGCCAGCACCGTCGATGCCCCCGGCATCCGCACCAGCCTCGCCGAACTGATCGAGATGCGCCACCGCGTGCGCGAGGTGCAGCTGTTTTCCACGCCGAGCCAGCGCAGCCCGCTGATCGGCCTGCACCACTCCAAGCTGCGCGGGCGCGGCGTCGACTTCGACCAGGTGCGGGTCTACCAGGCCGGCGACGATGTGCGCAGCATCGACTGGCGCGTCACCGCGCGCACCCAGGAACCCCACACCAAGCTGTTCCACGAAGAGCGCGAGCGGCCGATCTTCATCATGGTCGAGCAGAGCCGGCGGCTGTTCTTCGGGTCCGGGCTGATGTTCAAGTCGGTGCTCGCCGCCCAGGCCGCGAGCCTGATCGGCTGGGCCGCCCTGGGGCACAACGACCGGGTCGGCGGCCTGGTGTTCGGCGACGACGAGCACTACGAAATCAAGCCGCGGCGCAGCAAGCAGAGCCTGCTGCAATTGCTCAACCGCCTGGTGCGGGTCAACCAGTCGCTGCACAGCGAGACCGAACCCGAGCGCGACGCCCTCGGCACCGCGTTGCGCCGCGGCCGCGAAGTGCTGCGCCCCGGCAGCCTGGTGATCGTGATCTGCGACGAACGCGCCCTGAGCGACGCCGCCGAACAACAATTGAGCTTGCTGTCGCGGCATTGCGACCTGCTGCTGATGCCGCTCTCCGACCCGCTGGACCACGCCCTGCCCGCCGCCGGCCTGCTGCGTTTCGCCGAACGCGGCGCGCAACTGGAACTGGACACCCTCAACTACGAACTGCGCCAGGCCTACCGCGCGCAGAGCGAAGCGCGCATCGCCCGCTGGGAACGGCTGGCGCAAAAGCTGCGGGTGCTGCTGATGCCCTTGAGCACCCAGAGCGAAATGGTCGAGCAACTGCGCGAATACCTCAACCCGCAACGCCCGGGGAAAGCCCAATGAGCAGCCTGGAGCAGTTGCAACCGCTGCTCGCCCCGCCCGCCATCGGCCTGTGGCCGCCGGCGCCGGGCTGGTGGTTGCTGCTGGCGTTGCTGCCGCTGCTGGGTTTCGGCCTGTGGCGGCTCAAGCGCCGGTGGCCGCGCAAGCGTGCCCTGCCCCGCGCCGAGCAGCCGCTGGACCCGGTACGCCTGGCGGCCCTGGCCGAACTGGCGCTGCTGCCCAAACCCTACGACGGCGCGCCCGCCGGCGCCTGGCTGCAACAACTCAACGGCCTGCTCAAGCGCCTGTGCCGCAACCATTACCCCTACAGCCAGAGCCACACCCTCAACGGCCGCAAGTGGCTGGCGTTCCTTGACAACCGCTGCCCGGCGGCCGGCCTCACGCGCTGGATGGTGCTGGTGGAAGGCGCCTACAAGCCCGAGTGCAAGCTGGACGACAAGGCCATCGCCGGCCTGACCCAGGCGGTGGAAACCTGGATTCGCAAACATGTTTGAGTTCGCCTGGTCGTGGATCTTCGCCCTGGCGCCGTTGCCCTGGCTGCTGCGCGCCTTGCTGCCGGTGGCCGACAGCGGCGAGCCGGCGCTCAAGGTCAGCTTCCTCAGCGACCTGGAAGGCCTGGCCAAGCGCCGCGCCCGCACCCACCTGCCGACCTGGCGCCAGCAGGCGCCGTTCATTGTCCTGTGGTCGTTGCTGCTGCTCGCCGCCGCCCGCCCGCAATGGCTCGGCGAACCCTTGCCGGTGGCCGCCAGCGGCCGCGACCTGCTGGTGGCGGTGGACGTCTCGGGCTCCATGGACTTCCCCGACATGCAATGGCAGGACGAAGACGTCAGCCGCCTGAACCTGGTCCAGCACCTGCTCGGCGATTTCCTGGAAAGCCGCGAGGGCGACCGGGTCGGCCTGATCCTGTTCGGCAGCAAGGCCTACCTGCAAGCGCCGCTGACCTTCGACCGGCGTACCGTGCGCGTCTGGCTGGACGAAGCGAAGATCGGCATCGCCGGCAAGAACACCGCCATCGGCGACGCCATCGGCCTGGCGCTCAAGCGCCTGCGCCAGCGGCCGGCGCAGAGCCGGGTGCTGATCCTGGTCACCGACGGCGCCAACAACGGCGGCGAGATCGACCCGCTGACCGCCGCTCGCCTGGCCGCCGAAGAAGGCGTGAAGATCTACCCGATCGGCATCGGCGCCGACCCGGAGCAAAGCGCCACCCTGGGCTTTCTCGGCGTCAACCCGAGCCTGGACCTGGACGAGCCGGCGCTCAAGGAGATCGCCGAAGCCACCGGCGGACGCTATTTCCGCGCTCGCGACGGCCAGGAGTTGCAAGCGATCAAGGACACCCTCGACCAACTGGAGCCGGTGGCCCAGCAGCCGACCCAGGCCCGTCCGGCGCAGGCGCTGTACAGCTGGCCGCTGGCCGCGGCGCTGCTGCTGAGCGTCCTACTGGTGGTGCGCGAGCGCTGGCCGGACCATCCGCTGCAACGTTTTTTCAGCCGCCGGCGTTTCCTGCAACCGCTGCCCCACTGGCGTGAACGGCTCAAGCGCCTGCGCCTGCGGAGGCGCCGATGAACGCCGCGTTCTGGGCCGAACTCTGGCCCCACTGGTTCCGTCCCGGGTGGCTGTTGCTGTTGCCGCTGCTCGGCTGGCTGCTATGGCAACTGTGGCATCGGCAGAAGCGCGCCGGCCGCTGGCAGATGATCCTGCCGCCGGCCTTTCATGCCGCCCTGCTCAGCGGCGGCAACGGCCGCGAAAGCAAGCTGCCGTGGATCGTCCTCGGCCTGGCCTGGATCCTGGCCGTGCTGGCGCTGCTCGGCCCGAGCTGGCAACGGGTGGAACAAACCAGCCAGAAACCCGCCGACCCGCTGGTGGTGCTGCTGGAGCTGACCCCGGAAATGCTCGCCAACGACGTCTCGCCCAATCGCCTGGAACAGGCCCGGCGCAAACTGTTCGACCTGCTGCAAGCACGCAGCGATGCGCAGACGGCGATCGTGGTCTATGCCGGCAGCGCCCACACCCTGGTGCCGCTGTCGGACGACCTGGCCACCAGCCGCAATCTGCTCGAGGCCCTCAAGCCGTCGATCATGCCCCAGCCCGGCCAGCGCGCCGACCTGGCGCTGCACAAGGCCTTGAAGCTGCTGGACCAGGGCGCGCTGGGCCAGGGCCGGGTCCTGCTGATCGGCTCGTCCTTGAGCGAGCAGGAACGCCAGGGCATTCGCCAGGCCCTCGGCGGCCAGGCGCCGCAACTGTTGATGCTGGGGATCGGCAGCCGCCAGGGCTCGCCGGTGGCCCAGGAAGACGGCAGTTTCCTCAAGGACGACCAGGGCGCGATCCTCATGGCGCGCCTCGACAGCCCGAGCCTGAAGCAATTCATCGGCAGCGTCGGCGGCCGTTACCGCCCGGCGCGCCTGGACGACAACGACCTACGCGGCCTGGGCCTGCTCAACGGCCCGCAGAACCTGCGCAACGACGGCCAGACCCTGCGCCTGGACACCTGGGCCGACCAGGGTTACTGGCTGCTCCTGCCGCTGTTGCTGCTGGCCGCCTGCGCCGGGCGCCGCGGCTGGCTGTTCTGCCTGCCGCTGTTGCTGTTCGCCCTGCCCCAGCCCAGCTATGCCTTCGAGTTCGGCGACCTGTGGTTGCGCCCCGACCAACAGGGCCAGCGCCTGCTGGAGCAGCAGCGGCCCGGCGAAGCGGCCAGGCACTTCCAGGACCCGCAGTGGCAAGGGGTGGCGCTGTACGAGGCCGGCAACTATGCCGCTGCCGCTCAGCGTTTCGCCGAAGGCAACGACGCCCGCGCCCACTACAATCGTGGCAATGCCCTGGCCCGGAGCGGCGAGCTGGACGCCGCGCTGGACGCCTACGAACAGGCCCTGGAACTGCAACCGGAGTTGGCGGTGGCGCAAAAGAACAAGGCCCTGGTCGAACGCCTGCTGCAAGAAGCCGAACCGGAACCACCGGAAACGCCGGCCAAGGGCGAAACCGACGACAACGACGAAACCCGGCAACCGCCCGCCGGGGCGGCGAGCCAGGCCCCGACGACGCCGGGCCAGCCGCCAGCGCAGACCGAGCAGCCGGCCACGGCCGAGGCATCGACCGACGAGGAAGTCGCCACCCCCGGCAACGACACGGTGCCCGGCAGCGAACTGGACAACGAGCAGACCACCACGCCGCCGCTGCGCAAGGCCCAGGACAATTTCGACGGCGAGCACCGCCAGGCGCTGGAACAATGGCTGCGCAAGATCCCGGACGACCCGGGCGAACTGCTGCGCCGCAAGTTCTGGTACGAACAGCAACAACATCAGGATCAGGGAAAAATTCGATGACCCGCCGCACCGCCCTCTCGTTCACGCTTGTGCTGACGCTGCTGCTCGGCGCCTTCGAGGCCCGGGCCGAAGGGCTGCTCGCCAGCGTCGACCGCAGCCGCGTGAACTCCGGGGAAACCGTCGAGCTGACCCTGGAATCCAACGACGTCACGCTGTTCGGCAAACCCGACCTCACGCCCCTGCAAGCGCAGTTCGAGGTCCGGGGCACGCGCCAGGTCAACCAGCTGACCAGCCTCAGCGGCGACAACCGCGCCATCACCCGCTGGATCATTACCCTGCTGCCCCGGACCACCGGCAGCGTAGTGATCCCGGCCCTGCAACTGGGCGACGTGCAAAGCCAGCCGATCTCCCTGCAGGTGCTGCAAAGCGAGAGCCGCAACGACAGCGCGCCGCTGGAGCCGGTGTTCATCGACGCCAGCCTCGACCAGGACAGCGTCTACGTCCAGGCCCAGGCCGTGCTGACCCTGCACATCTACCACTCGGTGTCGCTGTACGACGACAGCAGCCTGACGCCGTTGCAGATCAGCGATGCCCGGGTCGAGCAGCTCGGCGAGCCGCGCACCTACGAAAAAGTCATCAACGGCGTGCGCCACGGCGTGATCGAGACCCGCTACGCGATCTTTCCCCAGCACAGCGGCGTGCTGCAGATCCCGGCCCTGACCTTCAGCGCCACCCTGGCCGACGCCGCGAACAGCCAGAACCCGGCGCCCCTGGGCCTGAAACCGGGCAAGCTGATGCACGTCAGCTCCGCGCAGATGCCGCTGACAGTCCGGGCCAAGCCCGCCGAATACCCGGCCGACGCGCCCTGGCTGCCGGCCCGCAGCCTGAGCCTGGGGGAAAGCTGGAGCCCCGAGCCAGAGCAGAGCCAGGTCGGCGAGTCCCTGACCCGCAGCCTGGTCCTCAAGGCCGAAGGCCTGTCCGGCTCGCAACTGCCGCCGCTGCCGGTCACCGAAGCCAACGGCCTGCGCAGCTACCCGGACCAGCCGCAACTGAGCAGCCAGGTTAGCGACCGCGGGTTGATCGGCAGCCGCGAAGACAGCCAGGCCCTGGTGCCCAACCGCAGCGGCGCCATCGAGCTGCCGGCGGTGGAAGTGGTCTGGTGGAACACCCATGAAGACCACCTGGAACGCAGCAGCCTGCCGGCGCGCACCCTGCAAGTGGCGAACAACCCGAGCCTGGTGGTCGACACGCCCGCCGGTGCTACACCAGCCGACGGCACTGCCAACGACGGCAGCCTCTGGGCCTGGAAACTCAGCACCCTGATCTTCGCCTGCACCACCCTGCTGGGCTTCGGCCTGTGGTGGCGGGCGCGCTGGCAACCGGCGATCCTGCGGGCCGCGCAGACCGGCCCGAGCCCACGGACCCTGCTCGACGACCTCAAGCGCGCCTGCCTGGCCAACGACCCCCAGGCCACCCGCCAGGCCCTCGACGCCTGGGCTCGCCAGCAACCGGAAACCCTGGCCGACATGGCGGCGCGCTTCGTGCCCCTGTCCGATGCCCTGGACGGCCTGAACGGCGCGCTCTACAGCGAAACCGGCCAGTACTGGCAAGGCGAGGAACTGTGGCGGGCGATCCGCACCATCCCGATCGCCGAACGCGTGCAGGACCCGGTCGCCGACACCAGCAGCCTGCCGCCGCTGTATCCGAAGTAAGCCGGCGAGCCCCTGGCCGGCCGCTGCTTTCAGAATTGTCTGATTCCGCAGTGCGCGGCGAGAGTAGCTAATCCCTGCTCTCTCCCACCGAGGCAGGCCAGGATCTTGAGCACTCCCTACCACACGCGTTTTTTGCTCGTCACCCACTTGAGCAACACCAGCCTGCCGTCCAACCAGCTGCGCCCTCGGCTGGGCGCGCTGCTCGAACAACAACTGATCGCCCGCTGCCAGTTACTGTTCTGCAACGCCGAGCAGACCGAGCTGGGTTGGGTCGTCCGCTCCAGCCAGCCCTATCCTGTACTCGAGGCCGCCCTGTCCCGGCTGGCCCATCCCGACTGCCTGGCGCGGTACATCGACGGCCTGCGCCTGGCGCGTTTCGAGCTGTTCGAGGAGTACCAGGATCGCGGGCTGGCAGCCCGTTGGCAGAGCGGCAAGCACCTGCTTGAAAGGCTGTATCTGCGACTGCGGACGCGTGGTATCCGCCAAGGGTGACGCTGGGGAGTTGAAGGTTGTCGACGGCCAAAAGCAGACACTCAGCGCCTCTATCACACTGGGGCGACTCAGTGCGGCCGTAGTGGAATGGGAAAGGGACGTGACGTTTGTCAGATGGAACGCGCCTGAAACTCTTCGCTACGCTGGTGGAACAACCGCAGGAAGCGAGTTCAGTCAAATGATCGTGGTCAGAGTGTTGATTTTCTCCCTAGCGTGGGTCGCGTTCGCCTTTGGATTTGTTTCCTGGCTTATGAAACGCGACGACACCGCAGGGTTTTGGCTGTTCGGGCTGTTTGCCTATCCGCTGATGCTGGTGCTGTTTCTACTGTCCGAGCGGTGGCTTGCTGGCAGGACCTCGCGAGTACGTCACCCTTGGTGGACCCTTGTCGGGCAATGCCTCATCGGCATGGCGCTGTATCCCGCCTGCACATCGCTTGTCAGTTGGGTGACTTATGGGCTCGGTATTTACCCACGTTGATGTCCGTTTGGCCCTGTCGCAGTACTGCGCCTGGGATCAGCTTTCGGGAGAGAGGGTCGAGTCTTGACCGGCTTCGGCGTCCAGCTTCAAGCGGTCAGCCTTGCTGATGTACTTGGGTTTGCTTTTCGGCGCCAATTTGGCACTGGCCTTTTTCGCGTGTGCCGTTAACAACTGCTTTATTTTTTTACGACGATTCATGCTGCTTTACCGGGTTTTCAAGTCGCCGGATGATACCAGCTTCACATGGAGAACCAGGCGCCGATGGCGCGCCACCCGCGCATAACGTCGGAAACAGCCGTCGAATTCCGCAGCGGGCCTGGCTACCATGGGGGCCGGTTCGTTGGGAGAAATTCGATGGAGTTGAAGTTCAGTCACGTGGACGTCCTGGTGCAGGACCTGGAAGCGGCCTGCGCCTATTACGCACAGATCCTCAAAGCCCGGATCTCCAGCACGCTTGTCTGGGAACGCGGCGGCCTGCATGTGCGCTACGCCGTCGCGCTGATTGGCCAGGAGCGTTTCATGCTGGTCCAGCCGTTGGCGGGCAACCTCAAGCAACTGCTGGACAGCGCTGGCGAGGGCATGATCTACCGCCACTGCTACTCGACCCCGGACATCGAACTGGCCTACGACGAATTGCTCGCCTCCGGGGTCCAGCCGGAAGACGAGAACGGCAACCCCCTGACCCGCGCCAACCTGCAATCCCCTTCCGGGACCCGCATCATCTGGCTGCCCAAGCGTTTCGGCCACTTCTCCATCGAGATCCTGGAAGAGCGCACGCTGGAGGCCTTCATCGCGTCGGCGTTCGCCTGAGAAGCGTGGAATTCTCAGCTATAAAAGCTATGACCTCATGCCACAGCGGAGCCATGGATGTTTTATCGACCCCACGCCGAACACCGCCGGAACAGCCAGGGCGTAGTGCTGCCGCTGACCGCGGCGATCCACAGAGTGTTCGGCAACCGCGCGCAGGACCTGGCGCGGCCCATCGGCGCCTTTTACCCGCGCCATGTCAGCGGCAACACCTGGCTGCACCTGGGCGGGATCTGGTACAGGGCTCGCGACGAACACTACGTACTGGGCCGGACTGTCGACGAGCAGGTGGTTCAGGCCTTCGCCATCAGCATCACGACGGGCGATCCGGTCAGCCTGCCGAACGGGATCCAGGTGACCTGGGAACCGATCCCCCGCGCCCAGGCAGCCCAGCTTCCTCCGCCACTGACCGCCAGCCACCAATAACGACTGCGCGATCGGCCATCCGAGCGCGCCCCACAACCGATTTGCCAGTAAACTCTCTCGCCTCACGCCGCGCTCACGTTCCTTTTGCGGCTCACCTGATGGTTTGCGGAGTTTGCCTTGCGTCTGTTTCACACCTCCGACTGGCACCTGGGGCAGAACCTCCATGGCCAGGAACGCGATTTCGAGCACGCCTGTTTCCTTGAGTGGCTGCTGCGCCAGCTGGCGTTGCACAGCCCCGATGTGTTGCTGATCGCCGGCGATATCTTCGACACGGTCAACCCGCCGGTCAAAGCCCAGGAGCGGCTGTACGACTTTATCGTCAGCGCCCACGAACAGCAGCCCGGCCTGACCATCGTGATGATCGCCGGCAACCATGACTCCGGCTCGCGCATCGAGTTGCCGGCGCCCTTGATGCGGCGCCTGCGCACCCATGCCCTGGGCCGGGTGTTGTGGCTCGACGACGGCCAGCTCGACAGCGAGCGCCTGTTGCTGCCGCTGCCCGACGCCAGCGGCGCGATTGCCGGCTGGTGCCTGGCGCTGCCGTTCCTACGCCCGGCGGAAGTCACCGGACCGCAGTTGGGCGACGACTACCTCAAGGGCATCGCCCAGGTCCACGAATGGCTGATTGCCGCGGCCAACGCCAAGCGCCAGCCGGGCCAGGCGCTGGTCGCCGTCAGCCACGCGCACATGGCCGGCGGCTCGATATCGCAAGACTCCGAGCGCAGCCTGATCATCGGCAACGCCGAGGCCCTGCCTGCCAGCCTGTTCGGCCCGAGCATCAGCTACGTGGCCCTGGGGCACCTGCACAAGCCGCAGAAGGTCAACGGCGAGGAACGCATCCGCTACAGCGGTTCGCCGATCCCGCTGTCGTTCTCCGAAATCGCTTACCCGCACCAGATCCTCGATATCCAGCTCGACGGCGAAACCCTGGTCAGCGTCGAACCGCGGCTGATCCCCCGCGCGGTCAACCTGCAACGCCTGGGCCCGGCGCCGCTGGCCGAGATCCTGCTGCAACTGGCAGGGCTGCCGGACATCGACCTGCTGGCCGACGAGCAGCGCCAGCCCTGGCTGGAAGTGCGGGTGCAACTGGACGAGCCGCAACCGGACCTGCGCCAGCAAGTGGAAAGCGCCCTGCATGGCAAGGCCGTGCGCCTGGTGCGGATCGCCGCCGAATACGCAGGCCATGGCGGCCGCGACGACGACGCCACACAACTGGTGGAGCTCGACCAACTCAGCCCGCAGGACCTGTTCAGCCGCGCCTGGCAGGACAACTACGGCAGCGAGGTGGACGAACAGACCCTCAAGGACTTCGCGCAACTGCTCCAGGAAGTGCAACACGAGGAGGAGCAGCCATGAAGATCCTCGCCATCCGCCTGAAGAACCTCGCCTCCCTGGCCGGCCCCTTCGAGATCGATTTCACTGCCGAGCCCCTGGCCAGCGCCGGCCTGTTCGCCATCACCGGGCCCACCGGCGCCGGCAAGAGCACCCTGCTCGACGCCTTGTGCCTGGCGCTGTTCGGCACCGTGCCGCGGCTGAACAATATCGGCCGCGAAACCAAGGTGCCGGAGGTCGACGGCGAGCTGCTCACCAGCGACCCGCGCACCCTGCTGCGGCGCGGCACCGGCAGCGGTTACGCCGAGGTGGACTTCGTCGGCATCGACGGCCATCGCTACCGCGCCCGCTGGGAAACCAACCGCGCCCGGGACAAGGCCACCGGCAAGCTGCAGGCGAGCAAGCAAAGCCTGCACGACCTGGACAGCAATCAACTGCTGGCCAGTGGCAAACGCGACTACGAACAACTGATCGAGGCCAAGCTGGGGCTCAACTTCGAGCAGTTCACCCGCGCGGTGATGCTGGCCCAGAGCGAGTTCAGCGCCTTCCTCAAGGCCGACGACAAGGAACGCAGCGAGCTGTTGGAAAAGCTCACCAACACCTCGATCTACAGCCAGCTCGGGCGGCGCGCCTACAGCAAGAGCAAAGAGGCCGATGAACAGCACAAGGCCCTCAAGGCCCAGGCCAGCGGCGTCACCCCCTTGGAGCCCGAAGCCCGGGCCGAGCTGGACCAGCGCTTCGACGCCGCCCAGCAGCAGCTCAAGAGCCAGCAGGCGCAGCTCAAGCAACTGGAACAGCAACATGCCTGGCTCAAGGAGCTGCAGCAGTTGCAAGAGCAGCAACAGAACGCCGCCGAGCAACTGCAACAGGCTCAGGCCACCTGGGAAGGCCTGGCCGGCGAACGGACCCGGCTGACCCGCCTGGAACAGCTGGCGCCGCAACGCCATCAGTTCGCCCGACAGGCGGAACTGCACCGACAGTTGGCACCGTTAAACGAACAGATCCAGCAACAGCAGCGGCAACAGGACGAACAGCAACAGCGCCAGGGCCAATTGCAGGAACAACTGAGCGCCGCCCAAGCCGCTCTGCTCACCGCCCAGGAACAACAAAGTACCAGCACCCCGCAGCTGCGCGAGGCCTTCGCCGAGCAAAGCAGCCTCGCCCACCTGGGCAAGGCCTGCGGCGAAGCCGGCGCACTCAAGGACCAGCTGCAACAGGCCAGCGAACAAGGCCAACAGGCGATCCAGGCGCTGACGGAGCAACAGCAGCGAGTGGGCGAACGCCTGCAGCGCATCGCCGAGCAACTGGAGCACAGCACCCATCTGGCGCCGTTGAGCGATGCCTGGAGCGCCTACCGCGATCGCCTGCAACAGCTGATGCTGGCCGGCAACCGGCTGAACAAGGGCCAGGAAGAGCTGCCCGGCCTGCAACAACGGGCCGCCAGCGCGGCGCAACAGCTGGCCGCGCAACGCGACGAATTGCAGCTGCTGTACAGCGAAGCCGGCGCCGAGCCCCATGCAGTGGCCGAGCAGCTGCAACTGCTCAGCGAGCTGCTGCAAGACAACCGCAAGCAGCAGCGCGCCTACGAAGACCTGACGCGACTCTGGGGCAGCCAGCAAGAGCTGGACAAACGTGGCGCCGAACTGGCCGACAAGCTGCAAACCGCGGCCAATCAGCGCGAAGAACTGAACCGCGTCGGCCTGCAAGCCAAGGCCGAGCTGACGGTCGCCGAACAGACCCTGACGGTCACCCGGCAACTGCTGGAACGCCAGCGCCTGGCCCGCAGCGCCAGCGTCGAAGAGCTGCGCGAACAGTTGCAGGACGATCAGCCCTGCCCGGTCTGCGGCAGCCACGAGCATCCCTACCATCAACCCGAAGCGCTGTTGCAGAGCCTCGGGCGCCACGATGAAAACGAGGAAGCCACGGCCCTCAAGGCGGTGGACGAACTCAAGGAAAAACTCGCCCAGTTGCGCAGCGAAGTCAGCGGCCTGATCGTCCAGCAAAAGGAATTCCTCCAGCAACAGGAGCAATTGGCAGCGCAGCAACAGGCCCTGGCGCCTAGCCTCGAGGCCCACCCGCTGTCCGCCGCCCTGCTCGACCAGGACCCCGGCAAGCGCGACGCCTGGCTGAACCAGCAACTCGGCCAGTTGAACCAGAGCCTGCAGCAGGACGAGCAACGCCAGGGCGCGCTGCTGAAACTGCAAAAGGATGCCGGGCGCCTGCAACAGCAACTGCAAGCCGCGGTCGAGGCCAGCCAGCAGGCCACTCAGCATTTGACCCAACAGCAACAACAGCTCGGCGCAGACCGCCAGCGCCTGGAAGACGAGCTGTCGGCCTTCGCCACCCTGCTGCCGGCCGCGACCCTGGAGGCCCTGCGCAGCGACCCGGCGGCGACCTTCATGCAGATCGACCAGCAGGTCATGCAGCGCCTGGAGCAGCTCGACCAGCAGAAGGAAGAGTTGCAGGAGCAGCAACAGCGTCAGCTGGCCCTGGACAAGGAACAGGACCGCCAGCTGACCCGCGCCCAGCAACTGCAAACCGCCCAGGCGCACTTCGCCGCCCTGGCCGAACAGCAGCAAACAGCGCAAGGCAAACTCGCGCAGCTGCTGGGCGAACAGGCCAGCGCCGAACACTGGCAGCAGCACCTGGAACAGGCCGTGGAACAGGCACGCAGCGCGGAAACGACAGCTGCCCAGCAGTTGCAGGACGTCCGCAGCCTGTTGGTGCAACTGGGCGCAGAGCTGCAAGGCAAGCAGGAGCGCTTGCAGGCCCTGCAAGCCGAACAACAAGAGCTGGACGGCAAGATCGCCGACTGGCGCCAGCAACACCCGGAACTGGACGACGGCGGCCTGGAACACTTGCTCGGCCTCGACGACCAGCAGGTCGCCGAACTGCGCCAGCAACTGCAAAACAACGAAAAGGCGGTGGAACAGGCCAAGGTCCTGCTGACCGAACGCGAACAGCGCCTGCACGCCCATCAAGCCCAGCACCAAGGCCCGCTCGACGCCGAGCAATTGGCCAACGCCCTGGGCGAGCTCCACACCCAGCTGGCCGCCAGCGAACAGCTGAGCGCCGAACTGCGCGCCCGGCAAAGCGAGGACCAGCGCCGGCAAGACGCCAACCGGGCGCTGGGCGAGCAGATCGCCCAGGCCTACGCCGAATGGCAGCGCTGGGCGCGGCTCAATGCGCTGATCGGCTCGGCCAGCGGCGACACTTTCCGCAAGATCGCCCAGGCCTACAACCTCGACCTGCTGGTGCACCACGCCAACGCGCAACTGCGTCAGCTGGTGCGGCGTTATCGGCTCAAGCGCGGCGGCAGCATGCTCGGCCTGCTGGTGCTCGACACGGAGATGGGCGACGAACTGCGCTCGGTGCATTCGCTGTCCGGCGGCGAAACCTTCCTGGTGTCCCTGGCGCTGGCCCTGGGCCTGGCGTCGATGGCGTCCAGCACGCTGAAGATCGAGTCGCTGTTTATCGACGAAGGTTTCGGCAGCCTCGACCCGGAATCCCTGCAACTGGCGATGGACGCCCTCGACGGCCTGCAGGCCCAGGGGCGCAAGGTGGCGGTGATTTCCCACGTGCAGGAAATGCACGAGCGGATTCCGGTGCAGATCCAGGTCCGCCGCCAGGGCAACGGCCTGAGCACCCTGGAGGTGAAATGAATACCCTGTATTCGTTTCGCCGCTGCCCCTACGCCATGCGCGCCCGCATCGCCCTGCGCTACAGCGGGGTTCCGCTGGAGATCGTCGAAGTCAGCCTCAAGGCCAAGCCGGCAGAAATGCTGGCGCTGTCGCCCAAGGGCACGGTGCCGGTGCTCAGCGTTGAAGGGCGGGTGATCGACGAAAGCCTGGACATCATGCGCTGGGCCCTGGGCCGGCACGATCCACAGGACTGGCTACTCAAGGACGATGCGCCAGCGCAGCACAGCATGCAGGCGCTGATCGCGGAAAACGACCAGGCGTTCAAGCAGCACCTCAACCGCTACAAATACGCCGAGCGTTATCCCGAGCAGCCGATGGAAGATTACCGCGCCCAGGGCGAGGTGTTTCTGCGTCGGTTGGATGAGCTGTTGAGCCGGGGCGATTACCTGCTGGCGGATCACCCGAGCCTGGCGGACATGGCCCTGGCGCCCTTCGTGCGGCAATTCGCCCACGTCGACCGCGAGTGGTTCGCGCAAGCGCCCTACCCGCATTTGCAGCGCTGGCTACAGCGGTTTCTCGAATCCGAACTGTTTATCGCCGTCATGGCCAAAACCTGAGCCATCTCCACGTCCCCTGTAGGAGCGAGCTTGCTCGCGATAGCTGCGCAGCAGCGGTCTAGCCATCACACCGCGTCGTCGTTACGGATCGATCGCGAGCAAGCTCGCTCCTACAAAGAATCGGGTTGCTTCAGCGGATTGTTCAGCCCAGCACACCGCACATCTGCAACGCCGAGCAATCGACGCTGAACGGACCGAAAGACGCGGCCTTGGGTTTGGCGGGCGGGTTGCCGGCCAGCAGGCCGAGGGCCTTGGCGGTTTCAATGTTGTGGGCGATGTTGTGGTTGCATTCGATGGCCCGGGCCAGCGAACCCGCCGAACCTTGCCCTACCCCCAGCAACGAGGCGCCATTGGTCATGAACGCGAGGAAGGCGATGACCCAGAATCCGCGTCCCTTCATAGCAGCGCCACTCCCGCCTCGGCGGAGTGCACGGCAGCCGGCGCGCGGTGCTCGAACTGAATAGCCGGGTAGGCGACCTGGATCGGCGGTTGCACCGCCGACGAGGTCTGGGCCGAGAGACTGACCAGGAGCACCAGGGCCAGGTACAGGCCAATGGCGACATAGGCGCCGCGCTTGGCAGAGAGGAGGATCGAGCGGGCCATGGTGGTCTCCGTGGGCATGTTTGCGTGCCCACAGAATCGGCTAAAAGCGCCCGCCGCAAAAACAACCCCGGTGCATAGTCACCATCAGTTGGATTGATCGTGAAAGCGCGGCGAATCAATCCTGCAGCAGGCTCGCCATGCGCTCGCGAGAGGTTTCCGGCTCGCCTTCGACAGGCTGCGCGGCCGAGAGAATCGGGGTGGAATAGAGGAACAGAAGAACCACTGCCAGACGCATCGCCATGCTCTCGATCCTTAGCGGGAGGGAGTCAATAAATTAGCGTCAAATTTAAACATATGGCGATGTGACATTACCAAGCTAATTTGCCCGGTAGGAGAAAAACGTCGCAGACAGGTGATACAGGAGCGACATCACTGCCCTTTCGCTGGATGAACGCATCCATTCAGGGGGGCAGTGACTTCGCTCCTGCATACCAGGGCAAGGCAGGGAATTTCAGTGTTGGATCTTGTGATCCAGCGCCGCGTAGAAGTTGGCGCTCTGTTGCAGGTATTTCTGGGTGTAGGTGTTGGTGGCGGATTTTTTCTCGCTGATTTCCACGTTGGCACTGGCAGGCAGGACCACACTGGCGGAGATGGCGGAAGCGGCGATCACGGAGAAGAGATTGAAGTTCATGCGGATAACCCTCGTATTCAGTCGGCTTGTTTGCCCGGAAGCCTGTAGCGCCGGGCCGTGAAGCAAAACTACGCCCGAGGGTCGGCGTGTTGAAATCTTTTCCAGCAGTAGCGAATATCAGCGTCATTAATAGAACGGCTCAGACCCCGAAAACCGGGGCCTGCGGCCTATTGACGCACCAGGAATTTGATATCGCTGGGCGAATCGAACGGCAATTTCTGCACGGTCTTGCCCAGGAAACCGGTCTTGGCGTCGCGCTCGATCACCACGATCTCGTTGCTTTTCTGGTTGCCGATCAGCACGTACTGGTTGCTGGGGTCGAGGCTGAACTCGCGAGGGTGGTCGCCTTCCACCGAGCGCCGCTGGATCTCCTTGAGCTGGCCGCTGGCCTCGTCGATGGCGAACACCAGCAGTTGATTGGCGGTGCCGCGGTTGCTGACGTACAGGTACTTGCCGTCCTTGGAGGCATGCAGCGCGCCGGCCGCCTTCTTGTCCTTGCCGCCGCTGGTCAAGTCGAGGATCTGCGTCTGGGTCAGCTTGCCGTCCTGGTAATCGAAGACCGCCACCTGGGCGCTCATCTCCATGGTCAGGTAGGCGTGCTTGCCATCGGCGCTGAACAGCAGGTGCCGCGGGCCGCTGCCCGGCGGCAGTTCGACGAACGCCGGCTCGGCGGCGGTCAGGGGACGTTCGGCATTGGCCTTGGGGTCGTAGCGGTAGACGAAGACCTTGTCCGCGCCCAGGTCGCTGGCGAACACGAACTTGCCGTCCGGCGACGACACCGTCGAATGCACGTGGGCCGAGACCTGGCGCTCGGGGTTGACCCGGCTGGCCGGGTGGCTGCTGAGCTGGACCACCGGCGACAGCTTGCCGTCGGCGCCGACCGGCAACACCGCCAGGCTGCCGCCCGGATCCTCGACCACCGAGTAGTTGCTGACGAACAGGTAACGGCCGTCGCCGCTCAGGCTGGAGTGCGTCGGTTCGTTGCCCAGGCTCTGCACCTGGTTGATCGGGCTCAGCTTGTGGCCCTTGGCTTCGATGCTGAAGCTGCTGACCCGGCCGATCGGATCGACCTGCCCCGGGCCGTTCTCGTTGACCACGAACAGCTGCTTCTGGTCCTTGGACAGGATCAGCCAGGACGGGTTGGCGCTCTTGACCACCTGCAACGGCTTGGCGTCGATCTTGCCCGTGCGGCCGTCGAACCTGAAGCGGTAGATGCCTTCGCTCTGGCCCTGGGTGTAGGAACCGACCAGCAGTTCCTGGGTCTCGACCGGCGCGGCCTGCACGGACATCGCGCCGACGCTGCCAGCCATCAGCAGTGGCCAGAAGTTACGCATCTTCATGTTCGTCTTCCTCATCGTTGCGGGCACTGAAAGCGCTCATGCACACCAGGCGGTGTTCGCCGGAATCGCCGACGATGGTCCAGCTTTGCAGGCCCTCGTCGAAGGTCGCGGCGCCTACCTGCACTCGGCTGAAACTCCAGCGTTTGGCCGCTCGGCCGTCCATGCATTCGATCAGCAGTTGCTGCTCGTCCAGGGTGAAATCGAAGGCATGCAGGCCGTCGATTTCCAGCATGTCGCAGGTCTCGAGGGCAGTCAGCAAGGTGTCTGTAGGGGCAGTCATGGCGATCAATCATCGGTTGGAAAGCGGCCATGATAGCGGGTCCGGCGCGGCGCGGCTGTAGTGGCATCGCAAAGTTTGGACAACCAACCTGTAGCCTGCGAACGGGCGTCGCTCTCAGAATCGCAGAAGGTCCTGCGGACCTTGCACAGCCTTCGGCAGCGGCTACATCGTCAGGTGTCGAACGCCATCGCGTGGTATGCCGCGCCCCCTGTAGCCGCTGCCACTGGCTGCGCACGACCGCGCAGCGGGCGCCGCTCTTGAGATTGCAGAAGGTCCTGCGGACCTTGCGCAGCCTTCGGCAGCGGCTACATCGTCAGGTGTCGGACGCCATGACGCGGTACACCGCGATCCCTGTAGCCGCTGCCGCAGGCTGCGCACGACCGCGCAGCGGGCGCCGTTCTTGAAATCGCAGAAGGTCCTGCGGACCTTGCGCAGCCTTCGGCAGCGGCTACACGGTCCAGCGTCCGGGCATAAAAAAACCGCGACCTGGGTCGCGGTTTTATCTGGAGCCTTGCGGCTTAGTGGGCGAACAGCGAGTTGCCCTTCTGCCCGGCGAGCTTCTCCGGCTTGATCAGGAACCGCGCCAGCGCCGGCAGCAGCCACAGCGCGCCGAACATGTTCCACAGGAGCATGAAGGTCAGCATCAGGCCCATGTCGGCCTGGAACTTGATAGCCGAGAAGATCCAGGTGGCCACGCCGATCGCCAGGCACAAGCCAGTGAACAGCACCGCCTTGCCGGTGGATTTCAGGGTCTGGTAGTAGGCTTCCTGCAACGGCAGGCCCGCGCGCAGGAAACTTTCCAGGCGGCTGTAGATGTAGATCCCGTAGTCCACGCCGATCCCCACCCCGAGCGCCACCACCGGCAGGGTCGCGACCTTGACGCCGATGCCCATGAACGCCATCAGCGCGTTACCCAGCACCGAGGTCAATACCAGCGGCAGGACAATGCACAGGGTCGCCGCCCAGGAGCGGAAGGTGATCATGCACATCACCGCCACGCAGATGTACACCAGCACCAGGATGGTCAACTCGGACTTCTTGATCACCTCGTTGGTGGCCGCCTCGATCCCGGCGTTACCCGCCGCCAGGAGGAATTCCAGGCCGTCCTTGTTGTTCTCCTTGGCGAACTCCTGCACCGCGTGCACCGCGCGGTCCAGGGTCTCGGCCTTGTGGTCGTTGAGGAAGATCAGCACCGGCGCCAGCGAGCAATTGTTGTTGTACAGGCCGTCGGCGCGGGCGATGGAGTTGTTCAGCACGTCCGGGTTGCGCGACAGGGTTTCCCATTTCAGGTTGCCCTCATTCATGCCCTTGATCATCTGCTTGGACACGGTCACCAGGGAGATCGCCGACTGCACGCCCTCGGTGTTCTGCATCTTCCACATCAGCTCGTCGATCGGCGCCATGGCTTCGTAGCGCGAGCAGCCTTCGGACGCGGTCTTGACCATCACCACCAGCACGTCGGAGCTGGTGGAATAGTTGCTGATGATGAAGTTGTTGTCCTTGTTGTAGCGCGAGTCCGGGCGCAGCTCCGGCGCGCCCTGGTCGAGGTCGCCGATCTTCAGGTTCTGGCTGTACCAGAGGCCGCCGCCGAAGGCCAGCAGGGCCAGGACGATCGACACCGGGGCGACTTTCGGGCTGGCGAAGTTGGCCAGCAGGCGCCAGAACGGATGCTCGCGGGTCGCGTCCTTCTTGCTGCGCTCGATCGCGCGCTTGCTGATGCCGACATAGGAAATCGCCACCGGCAGCAGGATCAGGTTGGTGAACACAATCACCGCCACGCCGATGGACGCGCCGATGGCCAGCTCGCGGATCACCCCGATGTCGATGATCAACAAGGTGATGAAGCCCACCGCATCCGCGAGGATCGCGATCATCCCCGGCAGGAACAGCTGGCGGAAGGTGCGCCGGGCCGCAGTCAGGGCGTTGTCGGCGGCGCCGGATTGCAGGGCGATACCGTTGATTTTCTGTACGCCGTGGGAGATGCCGATGGCGAAGATCAGGAACGGCACCAGCATCGAATACGGATCGAGACCAAAGCCCACGGCGTGCATCAGGCCCAGTTGCCAGACCACCGCCACCAGGGTGGTGATCAGCACGGCGATGGTGCTGCGGATGCACCAGGTGAACCAGTAGAGCAGCACCAGGGTGATCAGGAAGGCGATGCCGAAGAACATCACCACCATGATCAGGCCGTCGATCAGGTCGCCGACCTTCTTGGCGAAGCCGACGATGTGAATCTTCACATTGGGGTTCTGCGCCTCGAACTTGTCGCGGATCTTCTCTTCAAGCTGGTGGGAGAACTTCTGATAGTCCAGGGCCAGCAGCTTGCCCTGGTCTTCCGGGTCCGGGTAGGACTCCAGCAGCGGAATGTCGACGATGCTTGACTTGAAGTCGTTGGCCACCAGGCGCCCGACCTGCCCCGACTTGAGCACGTTGTTGCGCAAAAGATCGAGACTGTCGGCCGAACCGTTGTAGCTCTGCGGAATCACTTCGCCGCCGGCGAAGCCCTCCTCCGTCACCTCGGTCCAGCGCACGCTGGGGCTCCACAGCGATTTGAGGCCCGAGCGGTCGACGCCGGAGATGTAGAACACCTCGTCGTGGATCTGCCGCAGGGTCTCCATGTAGTCCTTGGTGAAGATATCGCCGTCCTTGGCTTCCACCGAGATACGCACGGTGTTGCCCAGGTTCGCCAGGTCGTTGCGGTGCTCCATCATCTTCTCGATGAAAGGATGCTCGAGCGGGATCATTTTTTCGAAGCTGGTGGACGGCTTGATCAGCGTGGCCTGCCAGAACAGGAAGATGCTGACCAGCAGGCAGATGACGATCACTGCCGGGCGGTTGTTGAAAATCAGACGTTCGAGAAACGTCGCCTTGTCGGTTTGATGACTGCTCATGGAAGTGTTCCCGCCTTCTTATTATTGGCCCGGCTTGCTTGCCCTGATTATTTTCCGAGATCGGCGCCGTCCGCCGAGGTCGAGCGCACACCGCCCTGCCCCGCCAGAATCAGGTTGCCATTGCCGGCCGCCGTCACCGCGGCCAGGGAGATGCGATCCGGCCGGTTGTAGACGCTGAAGGTCACGCCGTTGTCGGTACTGCGCACCACGCTGCCGCCATTGCCGACGATCACCAGCGAACCGTCGTCGAGCAAGGTCGCCCCGGACAAGCCGAACTCGAGGCTGCCGCGGGCCGCCTTGAGCTCGACCTGCTCCCAGGTGCTGCCGAAATCAGTGGAACGATAGAGGTTGCCGCGCAGGCCGTAAGCCAGCAGCGTGGCGGGCTGGGCGGTGCCGATCACACCGAAGAACGAACCTTCATAAGGCCCTTCCAGGCGCTCCCAGGTCTGCCCCCAGTCGGCGGAACGGAACATGCTGCCCTGCTCGCCGACGATGAACAGACCGGAATCCTTGACCGCGGCGATGGCGTTGAGGTGGTACTGGTCTTCGTTGTCCAGGCGGTCGCTGACGTCTTCCCAGTTTTTGCCGCCGTCGGTGGTAGCCAGCAGCGCACCGTAGGCGCCCACGGCAAAACCGCTCTGGGTGTCCTGGAACCAGACATCCAGCAGCGGCGCTTCGCGCTTGAGGTCCTCGAATTGCTTGGTCCAGGTCAGGCCGCCGTCTTCGCTGGCCAGCACCTGGGCATCGTGGCCGACGGCCCAGCCATGCTTGTCGTCGACGAAATAGACCGCGGTCAGCAATTGCCGGCTCGGCACCTTGGCCTGGATCCAGGTCTGGCCCTGGTCGTCGGAATAGAGAATGTGCCCACGGTCGCCCACCGCGACCAGGCGCGGGCCGGCGTGGGCGATGTCGAGCATCAGGCCTTTGCTGGCCTTGGCCGATGCCGTGGAATAGACCGTGTCCGCCGCGGCGGCGGCAGCCTGGACGGGAGCCGGCAACAGGGCGACCCCCAACAGCGAGAGCGCTGTAGCCAGCAACGCAAATCTGCGCAAAGCCGGCGGGCGGCAGGAACTCACACCCATGACAGGCTCACTCATAGACCATCTCCCCCATTATTATTGTTAGGTCGTTCAACCTTTACAGGGCGCCGTTCGGGGTCTGCTGGCTTCGGACATCGTCCTGAAACCTGCAATCTAGAGCCCCTTCGGAAGCTGGCTTATCCTATCGGGCTTTAGAAACGTCTGACAATCGACGCCACGTTATCTTTTGTTAACCCGGCGGCCCGGTGCGGAAAGCTGAATGGCCCGGCATTCGGCGCCATGATGAATAAAGGCCACTATGGAGCCTTTATCAAGGGCGCCTGCGCCAAGCAGCGTTCTACGTAAGTGTGCGGGGAAATCCCAAGACGTCGAGCAAGTCATAACCAATGGCTTTCGAGGCCGGATCGTAATAGGCCTGGTAAAAGTTGAAAGTCTTTCTCTTGTGCTTGTCACACAATGCCTTGACGACCTCTATGGCCCTGATCTTGTCGGCGACAGGGGTCGCTATGCCAAAAATCAAACCGTCCAGGCTTTTGAACTTGTACCGCACCTTTCTTTTCGCCCCGTCGCGCAGATCCATATTGGACTTGAGCACGATCCGGAACTCCTTCTCCGACTCCCAGTGGCTGAGTTTCGAGGTCAAGATGGCGTTGAATTTCTCGAAGTGCCTGGCAGTCGCCTGCCTGTCTTCTGAAAACAGCCATTCGAAACTGGAGCTGAAAGAAAAGAGGTTGCTATCGAAATGCCAATCCTCCAGCAGCGCCTCGGGCGAGGTATTGCCCATCGTTCGAAAAAAGTCGACATGGGAAAACTCCCGACTGTAGGAAACCTCCTGGAAAGGCATGTTTTTGAAATCGTAAACAAGCCTGTCGTCCAGGCTTTCCTTGGGCATCTTCAACTTCAGGCTGTGCCCTGCCTGATGGCTGTCGACCTTGAACTTCAGGCATATCGCCTTATGGTTCCCGCCATAGGAGCCCCAGATCGATGAGTTCCTGCACTCGTCCATAAAGCAGGCCACGTACCATCTGGGGTACATCAGTTCATCCAGGGCCTTGACGAACCCATGGGGAAACTCGCGGATCAAGGAGTTCATGCCCACGGCCTTCTCGCCACTGAAAAACCGGTGTCCGACATTACCCATCATGATGTCGAACATCGCCTTGTCCAAGGCAGCCTCACGGTAGTAGCTGAAACGTTTTTCGTCGGTATCCTCCAAGGCAATCCGGGCAAGCTCAGTCGAGTACCGAGCGTTTTTTTCATCCGCATTTTCAGCCATCGGCTCGTAACGCAGGCTGCCGATCCAGGTGTCCTTGTTCACCTGGAAAACCACGGACAGAAAAATGGGGTGCAACCGGACAAGATGATGAATGAGTTCAGGCTGGTAACAGCGTCTTTGGTCTTTGCTCAGCGCAGCGATGTAAGACTGGATAACGCTATCGGCGAACAGCTTCTCAAGCATTTCGGCAAAGCACGTGGCGCAAGTCGGCTCCAGACGGGACACACGCGCATGAACCTTCAGGGCATTGGAATATCTTTCACCATCGCCCAGCAGCATGAGTTCCCAGCTTTTCAACGCCAGCAACAACAGATAATGCTTCAGCAAGTTTTTCCAAAGAAGGGTATCGCCTGCCCAGAACACTTCCCGGTACCCCTCCAGCGGGTCGTTCAACTGTTCGGGAGCGGCAAAATAGATTTCCAGGTTTTCCAGCTCGCCCGGTTGTTCGACGCCCTGATCATCCTTGCCGCCAAGCAGCCTTGCAGCAGGCCTGAACCGATATAAAAACTTGTCCATCATTAAAGACTTTCCGCCTTCCCGGGCTTCCATCAAGCCAAACAGTACACGCCGGCCCAAATAGCCAGAGATAACCGCCCACGCAATCGAACGGGCAGGAAATTCCGTCCCGAACGATTGAAACCGTTAGATTTGAACAACTGAAAACCCAAGCCACAACAGCAGTCGTGGCTTGGGCTGAATGCACTCAGGCGAGGCTTTTGCTGACCACTTCGAACACGTCGCTGGACAGCTCGCCGGAGGCGCGGATGCGCTCCAGCTCGGCCTTCATCAGTGCCTGGCGGGCACTGTCGTACTTGCGCCAGCGGGTCAGCGGCGCCAGTTGCCGCGAGGCGATCTGCGGGTTGAAGCCGTTGAGCTGGATCACCAGGTCCGCCAGGAAGCGGTAGCCGGAGCCGTCCGCCGCGTGGAAGTTGATCAGGTTCTGCCCGGCGAAGGCACCGATCAAGGCGCGGACCTTGTTCGGGTTCTTGATATTGAACGCCGGGTGCTGCATCAACGCCTTGACCCGCTCCAGCCCACCCGGCAAGGGGCTGCCGGCCTGGACGCTGAACCACTGGTCCATGACCAGCGCGTTGTCCTTGAAGTGCTCGGCGAACACCGCCAGGGCCTTGGCCTTCTCGGCCTCGAATGGCGAGTTGACCAGTACCGCCAGGGCGGTCAGGCGCTCGGTCATGTTGTCGGCGGCGTCGAACTGTTCGATGGCCGCCGCCAGCACGTCGGGCTTCTCGGCAAGCATCAAGTACGACAGCGCGATGTTCTGCAGGGCGCGACGGGCGAAGTGCGCGGATTCGGCCATGTATTCGGTGCTGCGGGAGACTTCGCGGTTGGCCTGGTAACGCGCCCACAACGCGTCGTACAGGCTGGCGGCCAGTTGCTGGCGGGCGAACTCGCGCGCCGCATGAATGGCCTCGACGTCCGCCACCTCGCTGATCTCGGTCAGGTAAGCCTCGCCCGGCAGCGAGAGCATTTCCGCGACCATGGCCGGGTCCAGGCGGTCGTCGGCCAGCACGGTGCCCAGCACGGTGACCAGACGCTGATCCATGACCAGCGCTGCGCCCTGCTGATGCTGGGCGATCAATTCCTGCAATACCTGCACGGCCAACTGCTGGCCGGCATCCCAGCGATTGAAACCGTCGCTGTCGTGCTGCATGAGGAACATCAGCTGGTCGCGGCTGTAGGGGAAGCTCAGTTTCACCGGCGCCGAGAAGCCGCGCAGCAGCGACGGCAACGGTTGGGCGGCGATGTCGACGAAGGTGAACGTCTGTTCGGCTTCGGTCACCGAGATCACCCGCGAGGTGCCCTGCGCGGCGCTTTCACCGGCCAGGCGCAGGGCAATCGGCGCGCCCTTGGCGTCCAGCAGGCCCAGCTCGACCGGAATCACGAACGGCTGTTTTTCCTGCTTGTCCGGTGTCTGCGGGTAGCTCTGGCGGAAGGTCAGGCTGTAGGTCTTGGCCGTCGCGTCGTAAGACTCGCTGACCGCCAACCGCGGCGTACCGGCCTGGCTGTACCAGCGTTTGAACTGAGTGAGGTCGATGCCGTTGGCGTCTTCCATGGCCTTGACGAAATCGTCGCAGGTCACGGCCTGGCCGTCGTGTCGCTCGAAGTACAGGTCACTGCCCTTGCGGAAGCCTTCGGCGCCCACCAGGGTGCGGATCATGCCGACCACTTCCGAGCCCTTCTCGTATACGGTCAGGGTGTAGAAGTTGGAAATCTCGATAAAGCTTTCCGGGCGCACGGCGTGGGCCATGGGGCCGGCGTCTTCGGCGAACTGGTGGGTGCGCAGGTAGGCCACGTCCTGGATGCGCTTGACCGTGCGCGAGTTCATGTCGGCGGAGAACCCGGCGTCGCGGAACACGGTGAAACCTTCCTTGAGCGACAGCTGGAACCAGTCGCGGCAGGTCACGCGGTTGCCCGACCAGTTGTGGAAATATTCGTGGGCGACGATCGCCTCGACCCGCTGGTGCGCGGCGTCGGTGGCGGTCTCGGCGCGGGCCAGCACGGCGCTGGAGTTGAAGATGTTGAGGCCCTTGTTCTCCATGGCGCCCATGTTGAAGTCGTTGACCGCGACAATCATGAAGATGTCCAGGTCGTACTCGCGGCCGTAGGTTTCTTCGTCCCAGCGCATGGACTTCTTCAGGCTGGTCATGGCGTGCTGGCACTTGTCGATGTTTTCCGGCTCGACATAAATGCGCAGCGCCACGTCGCGGCCGCTCATCGTGCGGAAACTGTCCTCGACGCACCACAGATCGCCCGCCACCAGGGCGAACAGGTAGGCCGGCTTCATGAACGGGTCTTCCCAGGTCGCCCAGTGCCGGCCGTCTTCGCCCGGGCCGCTGGCGATCGGGTTGCCGTTGGACAGCAGCACCGGGTAGCTGTGCTGCTCGGCCACCACCGTGGTGGTGAACCGGCTCATCACGTCCGGGCGGTCGAGGTAATAGGTGATCTTGCGAAAGCCCTCGGCCTCGCACTGGGTGCAGAACATGCCGCTGGACTTGTACAGGCCTTCCAGGGCGGTATTGCTTTCCGGGTGGATCCTGACGCAGGTGTCGACCGTGAAGGCGTCGCTGGTTGGCTGCAGGGTCAGATGGTCGGCGTCCAGCTGGTAGTCGGCGGCGCTCAGCTCGCGGTCGCCCAGGGCCACCGACAACAGCTCCAGCTGCTGGCCGTCGAGCACCAACGGCGGCAAACCGGCACCGCGCGCGGGGTTGCGGCGCATCACCAGTTGCGCATGGACCAGGCTGTGGTCCTCGAACAACTCGAAGGTCAGGTGCGTCTCGTCGATCAGGTACTCGGGCGCCTGATAGTCCTTCAGGTAGATCATCTTCGGTTGTTCGGTACGCATGGGTCGAATCCTTCTACTGATGCACGGCGAGCTGGTAGGCCGTGTATTTACGAATGTTGATCACACCGGTGTCGAAGATCAGGTATTGGCCCTTGATCCCCAGCAGCGTGCCTTCGGCAATCGGGTTCTTGTCCAGGTTGAAGCTGACGATCTTGGCCGGGTACTGCTCGACCGGGTAACGAATCTCGATCGGCTCGATATCGGTGACCGGCTGGATCGCCTGCAAGCCGAAACGCTCCTGCAAGGCCAACAGGCCCTCGGCGCAGGAGGTGAACAACTGGTCGCGCACCTGGGCCAGGTCCACCGCCTGTGCGTCGCCCTTGAGCAAGGCACGCCAGTTGGTCTTGTCGGCCACCTGGGTACGGAACAGGTCCTCGACGAAGCCAGACTGCTGACGGGTGGCCACGCGCATGATCGGCAGCGCCTGGCTGGCGCCCTGGTCAAGCCAGCGGGTAGGCAGTTGGGTGGCCCGGGTGATGCCGACCTTGATCCCCGACGAGTTGGCCAGGTAGACCACATGGTCGGTCATGCAGAACTGCTCGCCCCAGGACGGTTCGCGGCAAGTGCCAGCGTCGTAGTGGCAGCGTTCCGGGCTCATGATGCAGATATCGCACTGGGCCAGCTTGGTCATGCACGGGTAGCAATAGCCCTGGCTGAAGCTGGTCTTGGTCTTGCGCCCGCAATGGGTGCAGTGGATCGCCCCCAGGTATTCCAGGCGCAGGGTGTTGCCGATCAACGGGTTGACCGGCACCTCGGTGTCGCCAAGACGAAAGGCGTACTGCACGTTCGGCCCGTCCAGGCGGGCCGACATTTTACTGATGGAGCCGCGGCCGATCTCGATCAATGGATGGCATCCGACTTGAACAGGATGTTCGCCACCGGTTCCGACTTCGAGGCGCACTCCTGCGGGCCCATGTAGCCGGTGCGCTGCTCCTCGGGCAGGTTGTGCATTTCCCAGGCGATCATCGCCTGCAACGACAGCTCGCGCTGCTCGGCGGTGAGCTTGCGGCCGTCGGACCATTTGCCGATCTCCACCGCCAGCTTCAAGCTCTGGTAGATGTCCGGGGTGATGTTTTCGATCATTTCGATAAAGGACGACATAAAGGGTCTCCAGCGTTAGAGGGCCAGTTTACGGCGGCTGTACCAGCCGCCCAACAAACCTGTGAGGCATCCGACGAGCAACCCGCCGACATGGGCGGCGTTGGCGATTTCACCGAAACCGATCATCGAGATCAGCCCCGACATACAGATCAGCAACCACACCAGCATCATCACCAGCACCCCGCGAGGCAGGCGATAGGCCGGGTTCGGCGACAGCAACTGGTAGATCCAGCAATGCCCGAGCAGGCCGTACAACACGCCGGACAGGCCACCGAACAGGCTCGGCCCGCCGAACAGGTATTGCGCGTAGTTGGACACCAGGCTGAACAGCAGCGTCAGGCCCAGCAGGTTGATACTGCCCTGGCGCGCTTCGATACGCCGCCCCAGCTCCCAGTACCACATGCCGTTCATGGCGATGTGCAGGAAACCGAAGTGGATCAGCATCGGCGTGACCAGGCGCCACCACTGCCCCGCCGCCAGGCTGTCGGCCAGGGGCGTGAACTGGATGTAGTCGCCGGCCACGCGGAACTCGAGAAAGGTCAGCCAGCGCAGGGTCTCGAGGTTTTCCCCGAGCAGGGTCACGGCCGCCACGACCAGGCTCAGCAGCAGGATCAGTGCGGTGGCCGGGCTGCGCCGCAACTGCTCGACGAACCCCGGGCGGCGCAAGGCGGTGCCGGCCTCGGGAATGTCCAGTTGCTGCTCGGGGTCGCCGGCCGGGAAGCGCTCGTACAGCGAACGCACGTCGGCGCTGATCGCGTCCGGCACCCAGAGCACCTGCTCCCCCGCTTCCTCGCTGACCCGGTGCGGCACCTGCATGCGCTGCAACAGCTTGACGAAACCGCTCAAGTCCACGCTCAACGGCAGACGCAATACCGCCACGGCACTCATTGCACGACCTCCGGCCGCTCGACGTCGACCCAAACGAATTTATTCGGGTCCAGGCGGGTTTCCTGGTCCAGGCGATACGCCGCCAGCTTGCCGTAGAGCACCGCGCTGTAGTCCAGGCAGGCCAGGTTCGAGCGGATCGGCGCCGGCTTGCCGCTGCGCCAGTAATGGCCGACGAACAGCATCGGCTCGTCGACGCCGTAGCGCAGCAGGTTGTTTTTCTGTGCCGAGGACAGCGGCGTGCGCGCCACCGGCTCGGGCAGTGCGTCGGGCTGGAACACGATGTCGCCGTAGGTCTGCGGGTTGTCTTCCCAGAACTTGGTACGGAAGAACGAACGCGTCAGGCCGTCGCCGCTGGTCATGGTCAGGCCATCGGGCAGACGCATGTCGGTACCGCGCAGCAGGCGGTCGAACACGGTATTGGCGAAACTGCCGGGCACCGCCGAGGCCTGGAGAAAGTGCTCGTCGATGCAACCGTCGGGGTATTGCGCTCGCAGCGGCGCGATCAGGCCGGCGTCCCAACAGGCGTGCACCACGCGGAACCGCCCGGCGTCGACGAACAGCGGCATGTCGTAGAACCAGGCCAGGAAATCGTGCCAGTCGCCAGGGTGGTGCTCGAATTGCGCCAGGGTTTCGTTGATCAGCCGGGCATGGCGCGGCGTGTGTTCGCGCACGAACGTTTGGCCGCTGCCGGGCGGCGCCGGGGTGCTCCAGCCCAGGGCGTTGAATTCATGGTTGCCCATGATGCACAGCGCCTGGCCGGCCTCGACCATGTCGTGGACGATATGCAGGGATTCACGGATACGCGGACCGCGGTCGATGATATCGCCGAGGAACACCGCCATGCGCGACGGATGCCGCCAGACGCCGCCCTGCTTGTGGTAACCGAGCCGGTCCAGCAAGTGTTCCAGGGTCAGGGCGCATCCGTGCACGTCACCGATCAGGTCGTAGCTACGCGCGGGATCTAGCATCAGTCGCCTCCACCGCCCAGTCGGCTGCCCCAGCCGAGCTTGGTCCGGCAGACCTCATAATAATTGTGGTCCAGCGGATGGATCAGGCGCAGTTTCTGCGCCTTCTTGCTGACGGTGATGGTGTCACCGGGGGCGCAGGTGAAGTGGTTCTGCCCGTCGCAGGAAACCTGCGGGTAGATCTGCAAATCCTTGGACACGACGATTTTCAGCTCGCTGTTGCCATCGACCACGATCGGCCTTCCCGACAAGGTATGGGGGTACATCGGCACAATCACAATGGCGTCGAGCTTGGGATGCATGATCGGCCCGCCGGCGGACAGCGCGTAGGCGGTGGAACCGGTGGGCGTGGCGACGATCAGGCCGTCGGCCTTCTGGCTGCAGACGAACTGGCCGTCGATGTAGATCTCGAACTCGATCATCCGCGTCGATTTGCCCGGGTGCAGCACCACATCGTTCAGCGCGTCGCCCTGGCCGATGGCCTCGGCGTGGCGGCGTACTTCGGCCTGCAGCAGGAAGCGGTTTTCCACCAGGTAGTGGCCGTCGAGGACTTCGGCGACCTTGACTTCCAGCTCGTCCGGACGGATGTCGGTGAGAAAACCCAGGCTGCCGCGGTTGATCCCCAGCACCGGGATATTGTGCCGCGCCAGGGCGCGAGCGGCGCCCAGCAGGCTGCCATCGCCGCCGACCACGATCACCATGTCGCAGACTTCGCCCAGCAGCTTGCGCGACGAGGTTTGCAGGCCGTGGCCAGGCAGGACTTCGGCGATGGTGTCTTCGAGGATCACGTGCAGGTGGCGGGCGAGCAGAAACTTTTTCAGTCGGCGAACTGTGTCCAGCACCTGGGAACTGCCCAGGCGACCGATAATGCCGATATTGCGAAATTGCTCCATGGGGCTCCTGCGGGGGTTCTGGGACGGGCAAAGCAGAGATTATGGGCGAAAGCCGGCCATAGACAAAATCCTTTCAGCCGCGACGTTAGGCGCTATGCTCGCAACATGATCCTGTTTCCCGGCTTGCTCGACCTCCCCCGCCAGTTGCGCCGCCCCGAGGTGCGCGACCTGGCCTGGGTCGTCCTGGCGCCGCCGATGCTCGACGAGACGCCCTGGCCGCAACGCCATCCGCTGGCCGGCAGCGACTGGGTGCAGACGCCGCACCTGCTGGCGCACTGGCTGCGCCAGCAGGACCAGGACAGCCGCGCCCTGCAACGCTGGCTGGCGCTCGGGCCGACGCGGCGCCTGGGCCTCTACTACGAACGCCTGTGGCAATTTGCCGTACAGCAGGCGCCCGGCGTCGAGCTGCTGGCGGCGAACCTGCCGATCCGCCGCGCCGGCCACACCTTGGGCGAGCTGGACATGCTGCTGCGCGACCACGACGGGGTTCATCACCTGGAACTGGCGATCAAGCTCTACCTGGGCCCGCAGCAGGGCAACGGCGCGGACCCCGCGTCATGGCTCGGCCCCGGCTGCCACGACCGCCTGGACCGCAAGCTGGCGCACCTGAACGAACACCAGTTGCCGATCTCGGCCCAGGCCGACAGCCTGGAAGTGCTCGCCGCCCTGGATATCCAGGACTTCAGCGCGCACCTGTGGCTCGGCGGCTACCTGCTCTACCCCTGGCCCGGCACCGCCCAACCGCCTCGCGGCGCGCACCCGGCGCACCTGCACGGGCGCTGGCTGCATCAGCGCGACTGGCCGGCCTTTATCGCGCAAAGCCTGCCCGGGCGCTGGCAACCCTTGCCACGCCAGGCCTGGCTGGCACCGGCCAGTTACCCGCCGGAACAGACCTGGAGCGCCCCGCAGCTAGAGGCCTGGCTGCAGGACCTGGACCCGCACGCCCCGGCGCAACTGCTGGTACGCCTGACACAAACCCACACCGGCGACTGGGAAGAGGCCGAACGCCTGTTCCTGGTGGCGGACCTGTGGCCGAATGTGCCGGGGACGGGGTAAGTTTCGGTGGCGGCCTTCAGGGCGTCATCGCGAGCACGCTGGCTCCTACAGAAACCTTCACATCACCGACAAGCGCACGGCCAGCGCCGCCAGGGTCACCAGCAGCACCGGCAGGGTCAGTACGATGCCAGCCTTGAAGTAGCGGCCCCAGCCGATATGAATACCCTTGCGCTCCAGCACATGCAGCCAGAGCAAGGTGGCCAGGCTGCCGATCGGGGTGATCTTCGGCCCCAGGTCGCTGCCGATTACGTTGGCGTAGATCATCGCGTCCTTGACCAGCCCGCTGGCCTGGCTGGCGTCGATGGACAAGGCACCGATCAGCACCGTCGGCAGGTTGTTCATGATCGACGACAACACGGCCGTCAACAGACCGGTGCCCATGGCCGCGCCCCAGATGCCGTAGTCGGCGAAGCGATCGAGCCAGCCGGCCAGGTAGGTGGTCAGCCCGGCATTGCGCAGGCCGTACACCACCAGGTACATGCCCAGGGAGAAAATCACGATCTGCCATGGCGCTTCCCTGAGCACCTTGCGCGTCGAGATCTTGTGGCTCCGGGCGGCGATGCCCAGCAGCAACGCCGCGCACGCCGCCGAGATCGCGCTGATGGGAATGCCCAGCGGCTCCAGGGCGAAACAGCCCAGCAGCAGGATCACCAGCACCCACCAGCCGGCGAGAAAGGTCGCCCTGTCGTGGATCGCGCTGGCCGGCGGTTGCAGTTCCTCGGGGTTGTAGGTGCGCGGAATGTCGCGGCGGAAGAACCACAGCAACACCGCCAGGGTCGCGGCCACGCTGACCAGGTTCACCGGCAGCATCACCGCCGCATACTGGTTGAAGCCGATATGGAAGAAGTCCGCGGAGACGATGTTCACCAGGTTCGACACCACCAGCGGCAGGCTCGCGGTATCGGCGATGAACCCGGCGCCCATGACGAACGCCAGGGTCGCGGCCCGGGAGAACTGCAGCGCCAGGAGCATGGAAATCACGATCGGGGTCAGGATCAGCGCCGCGCCGTCGTTGGCGAACAGCGCCGACACCAGCGCGCCGAGCAGCACCATGAAGGCAAACAGCCGGCGACCGCTGCCCCGTCCCCAGCGCGCCACATGCAGGGCGGCCCAGGCAAAAAAGCCGGCCTCGTCGAGCAGCAAGCTGATGATGATCAAGGCCACAAAGGTGCCGGTGGCGTTCCAGATGATCTGCCAGACCACCGGAATATCCGTCCATTGCACCACCCCGAACAACAGCGCCAGGACCGCGCCGAACACCGCGCTCCAGCCCACGCCGAGGCCCTTGGGCTGCCAGATCACCAGGGTAATGGTCAGCAGGAAAATCAGTGAAGCGGTGAGCATGCCAGGCAGCCTTGAGCGGGGAACATTGGGGAAGGACTCAGCGGCGCGGCACACTCGACCATCGAGGCGACCGGCGCTGCGGGCGCTCAGGATACCTTGCGCCGCTACGCTCGCCCAAGGTGACATTGAAGGGAAAGGCCCGCGATTGCGCTGGCGGTCGCGGGAGCCGGCGCACCAACTCCCGTGGCGTGGCAATCAGCGTTTCTTGTGCTGCTCGACCCACTGGCCGTAGGCGTTGATAAAGCCTTGCAGGAACGGCTTGACCGACTCGGACAGCTTGCCCGCCTCGTCGAAGGCCGAACCGGCGCCGCCCAGGTAGGCTTCCGGCTGCTGCATGCACGGCACATTGAGGAACACCAGCGACTGGCGCAGGTGATGGTTGGCGCCGAAGCCGCCGATAGCGCCCGGGGATACGCTGATCACCGCCCCCGGCTTGCCGCTCCAGGCGCTCTGGCCATAGGGGCGCGAGCCGACGTCGATGGCATTCTTCAACGGTGCGGGCACCGAGCGGTTGTATTCCGGGGTCACGAACAGCACCGCGTCGGCGGCTTTCACCTGCTCGCGAAACGCCTGGTAGGCGGCCGGCGGGTCCACGTCAATGTCTTCGTTGTAGAGCGGCAGGTCGCCGATCTCGACGATCTTCAGCTTCAGGTTGGCCGGCGCCAGTT
This sequence comes from Pseudomonas chlororaphis, assembly GCF_001921865.1. Classification (GTDB taxonomy): domain Bacteria; phylum Pseudomonadota; class Gammaproteobacteria; order Pseudomonadales; family Pseudomonadaceae; genus Aquipseudomonas; species Aquipseudomonas chlororaphis_D. The sequence continues at coordinate 137,664 of NZ_MSCT01000010.1, read as the reverse complement.
CCGCCAGGGCCAGCGCCACTTTCCGGTTGATCGAGGCCTTTCTCAAGCTGCCGACCAGCACTGCAACGGTGTAGACATTGCTCATAGTGAATTCCCGACTTCTGGTTGAGGAAGCTGCTAGTTATAGATGATCCACCCCGCCTCCAGCCACCCCAAGCGAAGGAAAATCCGCGAGATCTACAGGCTCGCCACGGCAGCGATCAGGGGGGCAGACTATTTTTTTCACGTCGCTAAACTTAGTTCGTCCCTATACGGTCTACAGCACCGCGAATTGAGTGTTTTACCTCCAGAGGCTCTAAAGATGGCAGCAGTACTCGTCGGACAATTTCATGCAAGGGACGCGGAAGGCCGTGTCTATTCGGTGCATGAATTCCAGGAATCCATCCCCTCGCCAGAGGGCATCGCCGGCTCGGAGCCTGTCACCACCTACCGCCTGGCCATTGGCGACCGCGTCAACAAGCTGGACGACAACCAATTTTTGCTCGTGCAGTCGGGCATCACCCTCGTTCGCGAACCCGAGGCCATTCCTTCGTAACGTGCCGTCATGGGCAGAAGTCAGATGAACCGACTTGAGTTAGGATTCAGCGTGAATCCCTCACCGGCTGGACATGGACTTCAAGCATGCGTTTACGTCATATCGAAGTGATTCAGGCGCTCCTGCAAACCGCCCACCTGGGCACCGCTGCCGAGCTGCTGCAATTGCCGGTGGCCGAAGTGGAAGCTATCCTGCGCGACGCCGAGGGGCAACTGGGTTTCATGCTGTTCGCCAGCGTTCGCGGCCGCCTGCAAGCCACCCGCGAAGCGCGGGAGCTGCAGCCGGCGATCACCAGCGTCTATGACGCCTTCGAGCCGCTGCAACGCTTGGCCGACAGCCTGAAGCAATACCAGGCGCCGCCGCTGCGCATCATCGGCACCCCGCCCCTGGCCCAGCGCCTGCTGCCGCAGAGCATCGCCGCCTTGCGCCGGCGCTTTCCCGACACCCCATGCAACCTCGCCAGCCAGGGCACCCGCGACATGGTCAAGAGCCTGCTGCTGCGCGAATGCGAGCTGGGCCTGAGCCTGCACAACCCCGACCATCCCGATATCCAGTGCGCGGCGCTGGCCCAGGGCAAGCTGCAACTGCTGGCGCCCCATGGCTGGCTGCAACCGAAACAGAAGTACATTTCCCTGACGGACCTGGCGGGCCAGGCGATGGTCGGCCTGGAAGGCCAGGACCCGCTGAGCGTGACCCTCGACGGCAAGCTGCAGAACCTGCGCCCCAGCCCGACCATCCACACCCGGGTGCAGACCCACCAGATGATGCGCAGCATGGTCGAGGCCGGCGAAGGCCTGGCCATCGTCGACCCCTTCACCGCCCTCGGCGCCCGTGACAGCGGCCTCGATGTTTGCCCGCTCTCGCCGCCGATCCCGGTCACGCTCTACGCCCTGACCCGCACCGGCGACGTCCCGTCGCCCACCCTGGAAGCCCTGCTGCAAACCCTCACGGAAAAGGCCGAAGGCATGCTCGCCGGCTAGTCCGCGGTTTCCCGGGCCAGCTCGTCGGCAAACAATCGATACCAGAAAATCGCCACCTCGGCGGTCGTCGGGTCGATCCCGCGGTAACGCAGGTGATCGACGCCGCCGACCACATAGCCACAGCGCTCGTACAGTCGGCAGGCACCCAGGTTGTTGTTCTGGGTCTCGAGCATGATGCCCGGCAGTTTTTTCTTCCGGCTCCAGAACTGCGCCACATCCAGCAGCGCCCTGGCCACCCCGTGGCGCCGCGCCGGCGCGTGTACCGCCAGCTCGTCGATATGGGCGAAACCGTTCCAGTTGGTGCTGACCACCAGATGGCCGACCGGCTCGTCGTCCAGGTACGCCATGAACACCGCGCTGTCGGCGGCATCGCGATAGCTGGCGAACTCCTCGGGGTCAATGCAGTAGCACTTGCGGTACGGCGTGACGTGCCGCAATGGCCACTGGGCCACCACCTGCCCGCTCTCGACCTGGGCATAGGCGTTGACCTCGAAGCTGAAATCGCTGCTCCAGACATAAGCGGCGAAACCACCGTCGGCCACCCGCACCGACAGGCCGGGGTATTGGGGGTTGATCATTGGCTGCATAGCGGAAACCGTCCTCATACCTTGACGCAATCGACGGTGTAGTGCCGTCCATTGCCTTCATCTTCATGCTGCAATCCATGCACATCCGCGACAAAGCCGGGAAAGCTGCTATCGAACGTACGGGCAAACGCCAGGTAATCGATGATCGAGCGGCTCGACTCGGTGAAGCGCTCGCCCGGCATGATCAACGGAATACCCGGCGGATAAGGCACCAGCATCACCGCCGCCACCCGCCCGGGCAGGGCGTCGATGGACACCGCCTCGACCTCGCCCCGCACCAGATGATCGTAGGCGTCGGCGGGCTTCATCGCCACCTCGGGCAGCACCGTGTACATGCGCTTGAGGTGCTTGGCCGTGGCATTGCTGCGGTAACAGGCGTGCAACTGATCGCACAGATCGCGCAGGCCCATGCCCTGGTAACGCACCGTGTCCTGCCGGGCGATGCTCGGCAGGCAGGCGGCCAGGCTGGCGTTGGCGTCGTAGTTGCGCTTGAACTCCAATAACTCGGTGAGCAGCGTGCTCCATTTGCCTTTGGTGATACCCATGGAAAACAGCACCAGGAACGAATACAAGCCGGTCTTTTCCACCACCAGGCCGCGCTCCCAGAGAAACTTGCTGACCACCGCCGCCGGTATCCCGCGCTCGCTCAGGGCACCGCCGGCCGTGAGCCCGGGCATCACCAGCGTGACTTTGATCGGGTCCAGCAGCACATAGTCGTCGGTGACCCCGGCAAAGCCGTGCCATTCGCCTTCGGGCTCGAGCAGCCAGTCCTCGGTGCGGACCTGCTCGATCCCTTCGACCCGCGGCGGCTGCCAGACGGAAAACCACCAGTCGTCGGCGGCAATGTGCTGGCGCAGGTTGGCCAGGGCCCGGCGAAAACTCAGGGCCTCGTCGAACATCTCCTGCAACAGCGAACGCCCCGCCGGCCCTTCCATCATCGCCGAGGCCACATCGAGCGAGGCGATGATGCTGTACTGCGGCGAGGTGGAGATGTGCATCATGAAAGCTTCGTTGAAGCGGTCGCGGTCCAGTTGCCGCGCGCCGCCGTCCTGCACATGGATCATCGAGGCCTGGCTGAAGGCCGCCAGCAGCTTGTGGGTCGAATGGGTGGTGAACACCAGCGGGCTGTCGGCGCTGCGCGAAGTGCCCATGCCGTAGCGCCCCTCGAAGAACTCGTGAAAGGCTGCGTAGGCGTACCAGGCTTCGTCGAAGTGCAGCACCTCGACGCTGTTGCCCAGGCTCTGCTTGATCAGTTCGGCGTTGTAGCACAGGCCGTCGTAGGTCGAGTTGGTGACCACCGCCAGCTTGACCTTGGGCGGCCGGCCCTGGGTTAACGGGTTCGCCTCGATCTTGGCCTGGATCGACTCGCGGCTGAATTCGCTCAAGGGGATCGGGCCGATGATCCCCAGCTCGTTGCGCTCCGGACAGAGGAACAGCGGGATGGCGCCGGTCATGATGATCGAGTGCAGGACCGACTTGTGGCAGTTGCGATCCACCAGCACCAGGTCGTCGCGACCGACCATGGAATGCCAGACGATCTTGTTGGCGGTCGAGGTGCCGTTGATCACGAAGAAGGTGTGGTCGGCGCCGAAATTGCGCGCCGCCCGGGCCTCGGCTTCCGCCAGGGGCCCGGTGTGGTCGAGCAGCGAACCGAGTTCCGGTACCGACACCGACAAGTCCGAACGCAGGGTGTTCTCGCCGAAGAACTGGTGGAACGCCTGCCCCACCGGACTCTTGTGATACGCCACGCCCCCGCCGTGCCCCGGGGTGTGCCAGGAATAGTTGGAGTCAGCGGTGTGCTGCACCAGCGCCTTGAAAAAAGGCGGCAACAGGCCATCGAGGTAATTGCGCGCGGCCCGTGCCACCTGCCGCGCCAGGAACGGCACCGTGTCCTCGAACAGATAAAGAATGCCGCGCAGTTGGTTGAGCTCGCTCATGGCGTCGGCCGGGGCGTTTTCCAGGGTCACCTGTTCGCCCAGGGCGAAGATCGGCAGGTTCGGCGCGCGCAGCCGCGCCAAGCGGATCAGCTCCACCATGTTCTGCAGCAGATGGGTGTTTTCCCCGGCGCCTTCGGCGGCGATCAACATACACGCCAGGCCGTGATGGGTAGAGGCCACCAGGCGCCCCTCGGCGTAGTCCACCGCGGAAAAGATACTGAAGCCTTCCTGCTCCAGCTCCCTGGCGATCCCCCGCACCCGGTCGCCGGCAACGGTATCGGCCTTGATGTCGCGGTGCACGATAAGGACGGGAAACTTCAGGTCTTTATACATGGGGCAGGCATCCTGAGGCGGCGGACAAACGTCCGCCAATCATCTCAGGGTAGAAGCTCGGGAGCCGGCGCGGAACCCCGCCAACGACCTCCTGTAACAAAAGGTCGCCCACGGACAACTACGACTGCTGGGCCTCTGCTTCGAGCAGTTGGGTCCAGAGCGCCGGAGCGCCGGCGGACTTGGCGATCACTTCCAGCCGCGACAGATGCTCGGCCAGCTCGGCCTCGCTGGCCCGCAGGATTCGCCCCGGCTGACGCTCTGCCGACAAGCGCCGGATAACGCCCGCGCGGCTGCCCATGCCGTCGCCGCCGTCCGAGTCGTTGCCGGCCAGCGACAGGCTGGTCTGGCCGCCGGTCATGGTCAGGTAGACGTCGGCGAGAATCTCCGAGTCGAGCAAGGCGCCGTGCAGTTCGCGGCCGGAGTTGTCGACATCGTAGCGCTTGCACAAGGCATCGAGGCTGTTGCGCTGGCCAGGGTGGCGTTCCCGGGCCATCAACAGGGTGTCGAGGATGCTGCAGTGCTGGGTGATGTCGGCGCGGTCGTGCTGGCCCATCAGGGCGAATTCGTTGTTGATGAAGCCAACGTCGAACGCCGCGTTATGGATGATCAGCCGCGCACCCTCGATGAACTCGAAGAACTCGTCGGCGACTTCGGCGAAGCGCGGCTTGCCCACCAGGAATTCGTTGGTGATGCCGTGGACGCCGATCGCACCCTCGTCGCTCTCGCGATCCGGTTGCAGGTAGACGTGGAAATGCCGACCGGTCAGGCGCCGTCCGATCAACTCGACGCAACCGATTTCAATGATCCGGTGGCCGTCGGTCACCGGCATGCCGGTGGTTTCGGTATCGAGTACAACAGATCTGTTGGCCATCAGGGTCAGTTCTCAACGCTGGAAGTGTTTCAAAGCGCGGGATTTTAGCACGCTCGTCGCGACATGACGCGCCTGCCGGATCGGCGCCGCCTGCGTGTGCAGTTTTTAACAATCATTAGCAAAGCTCATAAAGTTCGCCGCGCGGCGGGTTGCTAGGGTGCCCGGCGATACTTCCAGCGGACCGCCCCTGTCATGACACCCCGAAAAACCCGCCTGCCGTTGCTGCTCTGCGCTTGCCTGCTGGCCTCCGTCGGCCAGGCCACGAGCCTGGTGATCAGTACCGATATCGGCATGAGCCTGACCCTCAGCTCGACCCGCAACACCGCCAACCTCAGCGGTTCGTTCAAGGACGACAAGCGGGTGCTCGCGGCCAAGACCGATGCTGCCGCCTTCGTTGCCAGCGCCGGTGATATTCGCGGCGCCCAACTGGAGACCGCCCTACGGCATATTCGCCAGCGATTCGAGGCGGCGCCCTACTCAGACCTGCAACTGGCCAGTGCCATCCTCACGCTTTGAGCCGGCCTTTCTTACGTCCGCGCTAACTCGCCCCGCCCATGACGCGTTTGTTTAAATAACGGCGGCCATTGCGCTACCGTACGGCCCACTCGGGCGAGCCAGCATTGGCGCCGCCCAGCCCCGGACCTTTGGAGATCGCCTCTCATGCCCGAAACTCGACAGATCATCCCACTGCTGCTGGCCGCGGCCTTCATCAGTGGTTGCTCTTCCCTTCCCGCGACCGGCCCCGACGCTGGGCAGCCGCCGCTGATCGTCGCCCATCGCGGCGGCGCCGCGGACTTTCCGGAGAACACCCTGCTGGCCATCGACAATGCCCTGCGCAACCAGGTCGACATGCTCTGGCTCACGGTGCAACTGAGCCGCGACGGCGTGCCGGTGCTCTATCGCCCGGCCGACCTCAGCGCCAACACCGGACAATCCGGCACGGTCAGCGAGAAAACCCTGGCGCAGTTGCAACAGTTGAATGCCGGCTGGAACTTCAAGCACACGGCGGCCGATGGCCAGGTGAGTTTTCCCTATCGCGCCCAGGCGCTGCCCATTCCATCGCTGCAACAGGCGCTGGCGGCGATCCCCGAGAACGTGCCGGTGATTCTCGACATGAAGGCCCTGCCGGCCGGCCCCCAGGCCCAAGCCGTCGCCCAGTTGCTGGAGCGGCTGCACGCCTGGAACCGGGTGCTGATCTACTCCACCGATGCCAGTTATCAGCAGGCGTTCGCGCAGTACCCCAAGGCCCGCCTGTTCGAGTCCAGGGACGGCACCCGCGACCGGCTGGCCGGCGTCGCCCTCGCCCATGACTGCGCGGCGCCGCCCGCGCCGGGCACGTGGGTGGCCTTCGAGTACCGGCGCCCGGTGCAACTGGTCGAAACCTTCACCCTGGGCGAAGCCCGCTCCAAGGTTGACGCAAGGCTGTGGACGCCCGCGGCGGTGGACTGTTTCCAGTCCGCGGGCAAGGTCGGGATGCTGGCGATCGGCGTCAACAGCGCCGAGGATTACCGGGCCGCCGCCTGCCTGAAGATGGATGCGGTGCTGGTGGATTCGCCCCGCGCCATGCGGGACGTGAAGCAGCGGCTCGAACGGCCGCTGCGTTGCAACTGACGACGGGCGCGAAGTACCCCGCGCGGCATCAAGCCTGCTTGTAGCCGCGCACTTCGTCGACGCCACGGTTGGCCAGTTGGTCGGCCCGTTCGTTACCGTGGTGCCCGGTATGGCCACGCACCCATTTCCAGGTGACCTGGTGGCGGTTGACCTGCTCGTCGAGCTGCTGCCACAGGTCGGCGTTCTTCACCGGTTCCTTGGCCGCGGTTTTCCAGCCGCGCTTTTTCCAGTTGGCCATCCACTCGTTGATGCCCTTCATCACATACTGCGAGTCGGTGACCAGCAGCACCTGGCACTCACGCTTGAGCTCCTCCAGGCCACGGATCGCCGCCATCAGCTCCATGCGGTTGTTGGTGGTGTTGGCTTCGCCGCCCCAGAGTTCCTTCTCCACACCCTTGAATACCAGCAGTGCGCCCCAGCCCCCCGGGCCAGGATTGCCCTTGCAGGCGCCGTCGGTGAAGATTTCTACGCTATCGCTCATGCCAGACTTCCAATCGAAAATACCTGTGGCTTGCCGATCGCCGATCGGCAACACCGAAGCCGGGCCGCTCGGCCCGACTGATTTAAAGAGGAGGATCGCTGTGCCGGCGGTTGACCTTGGCCATCGGCAACGGCACCAGCTTGCCCATCGGTTCGCGGCGCACCTGGCGCACAGGGCGCAGGCCGACCACGATCTTGCGCGCCACCAGCAGATAAAAGCCGCCGCCAGACAGTTGCCAGTCGCCGGCCTTGCGCTCCCAGCCAGCGAGCCGCGCCTGCCAGGCCGCCGAAGCGAGCGGCGGACGATAGCACCCGAAGCGGCGTTTCTCCAGCGCGAAGCCCAGCAGGTTCAGCCAGTCGGCGACCCGCGACGGGGAGATGCAACGCGCCTTGCCCAAGGCGTCGTGGGCGAACACGTGGCGCAGGCCCCAACTGCTCCAGGGGTTGATGCCGACGATCAGCAGGTGCCCGCCGGGCCGTACGGCGCTGGCGGCTTCGCGCAGCAGGCCGTGGGGCGACAGGCAGAAATCCAGGCCATGCTGCAACACCACCACATCGGCGGCATGCTCGCTGAGCGGCCAGGCCTGTTCCTCGCAGACGATCTCGACGCCGGGCAGCGGCGCGCCCAGGCGAACGTTGCGCTGCACCTGGGGTGCTGCCGGCGGGGTCTGCGCCGACGGGCCGTAATGCACCAGGTAACCGCCGAAGAAACGCCCCAGCTCGTCGTCGAGCATGCGCCGCTCTTCGTCCAGGAGAAATTGCCCCAGGGGGCCGGACAGCCACTCACGGGCCGAACTGATCAGGTCCAGCCAGTCAGGATCGGCCTGAGCGAACGCTTTATCGGTCATTGCATTCTCCAACCCGCCAAGAAGTTCTAAGATGCGCCAATGTTTTCCGCTTGGCGACTCCAACGATGATACAGATCAGTGCCCTGCCCGCGTTCACCGATAACTACATCTGGTTGTTACAGGATCATCGCAATCAGCGTTGCGCGGTGGTCGACCCGGGTGACGCCGCGCCGGTGGAAGCCTGGCTCGCCCGGCACCCGGGCTGGGTACTGAGCGATATCCTGGTGACCCATCACCACCACGACCATGTCGGCGGTGTCGAACGGCTGAAAAAAGCCAGCGGCGCCAAGGTCTGGGGCCCGGCCAACGAAAACATCCCGGGGCGCGACGTGGCGCTGAGCGACAACGACCGGGCCAACATCCTGGGCTGGGACTTCGACGTCTACGCGGTGCCCGGGCACACCCTGGGCCATATCGCCTACTACCATCATGGCCTGCTGTTCTGTGGCGACACCCTGTTCGCCGCCGGCTGCGGGCGCCTGTTCGAGGGCACGCCGGAACAGATGCACCACTCGCTGAGCCGACTGGCGGCCCTGCCCGAAGACACCCTGGTGTACTGCACCCACGAATACACCCTGAGCAACCTGCGTTTCGCCCAGGCGGTGGAACCGGACAACGTTGACATCGCCGAACGCCTGCGCAAAGTCAGCGAACTGCGGGAAAACGGGCGCATGACCCTGCCCTCGACCCTGGCCCTGGAAAAACTCACCAACCCGTTCCTGCGCACGGGCGAAACATCCGTTAAACAAAAAGCGGACGAACGGAGCGGCCTCGATAACCGGGCTCAGAGTGCGGTTTTTGCGGCGTTGCGGGCCTGGAAAGATACGTTCTAAGCAGGGGTGGGTCTGATACGAAAATTCTGAATGGTTGACCGCGTCGGGTGCGCTTTCTAGAATCGCCCGACATTTTTGCCCGGAACTTACTTCCAGCCAATGTCGTCATCTATTCGTAAATCCATCAATTCAGACGCATTGACGCGGTTGGCTCAAGCCATCGCGGTGGCTGTGTCCGCCACTCTGGCGGGCTGTCAGAGCACGAGCCACGTCCCGCAAACCGACGCTTCGCATACCCAGAATTTCAACGCCCGCATCAAGCAGAAACCCATCTGGCTGAGCGAGAAGCCCAGCCCGCAATTGCCCCAGGACGTCTGGGCGCGCATGCGCGAAGGTTTCCAGTTGCAGGACGGCATCGGCGTCAACCCGCGCATCGAGCAACAGCGCCTGTGGTTCGCCAGCAACCCCTCGTTTCTCGAGAACGCCAGCGAACGCGGCAGCCTCTATATCCACTACATCGTCGAACGTCTTGAAGAACGCAACATGCCGCTGGAGCTGGCCCTGCTGCCGGTGATCGAGAGCGCCTACAACCCGATGGCCTATTCCCGGGCCGACGCGGTGGGCCTCTGGCAGTTCATCCCGTCCACCGGCCGCTCCTTCAACCTGCGCCAGACCCGTTTCTACGATGGCCGTCGCGATATCACCGCCTCGACCACCGCGGCCATGGATTACCTGACCCGCCTGCACGACATGTTCAACGGCGACTGGCTGCTGGCCCTGGCGGCCTACAACGCCGGCGAAGGCACGGTCAGCCGGGCCATCGAGCGCAACGAGAAGCTCGGCCTGCCCACCGACTACTGGAACCTGCCGCTGCCGGCCGAAACCCAAGCCTATGTGCCCAAGTTGCTGGCCCTGTCCCAGGTGGTGCTGGCGCCCGAAGCCTACGGCGTGAACCTCAACCCGATCGCCAACGAACCTTATTTCCAGGTCGTCGAAATCAACCAGCGCATGGACCTGTCCAAGGTCGCCGCGGTGGCCAATATCGACGAAGACGAGCTGTTCCAGCTCAACCCGGCCTTCAAGCAGCGCACCACCATCGACGGTCCCCAGCATCTGCTGGTGCCGACGTCCAAGGCGCAACTGCTGAGCGCCAGCCTGTCGACCATGAAACCCGAAGAACTCATCAGCCAGCGTTCGTTCAAGCCGGTGTTCGAGGGGGCCGACAGCCGCGAAATGGCCCAGGCCAAGCGCAGCTACCGGGTCAAGCGCGGCGACAACCTGTCGCAGATCGCCAAGGCCAACAAGGTCGACGTCAAGGACCTGCAACGCTGGAACAAGCTCAGCGGCAAGAACCTCAAGGTCGGCCAGACCCTGGTCATGCAGGACACCCGCAAAGCCAGCACCAAGACCAACGCCAAGGCGTCCGGCAAGAAAACCATGGTCGCCAGCGCCGACAAGAAGTCGACCCAGTACAAGGTCAAGCAAGGCGATTCGCTGTACATGGTGGCCAAGCGCTTCAACGTCGAGATGCAGCACCTCAAGCGCTGGAACCCCCGCGCCGGCCAGGCTCTCAAGCCCGGCCAGATGCTGACCGTCTACCTGCCTCATTGATTCCCCCCAAGCCCTATCTGTAGCCGTCGCAGGCTGCGATAGGGCCCAAGGTCCTCCTGTGTCCGTCAGATCCTGGCGACCGTACCGGTCGTGCGCAGCCTTCGGCAGCGGCTACAGGGATTGGGGTGGCCGTTGAATTCCCGTGTATGGGCTGATTCCCTTGTAGCCGCTGCCGCAGGCTGCGCCAGGGCCGCAGGCCCTCCGAGGCCCGCCAGATCCCCGCAAACGGGTCGGCTGGCTGTACCTTTGGGCGGCGACCGCGGGCAAATGCGCTGGCCGCTCGGGGGCGGCCTTTTTCCTGTCGATACAAGCTGTTACTGTACCGAGCAACAAGCCCAAGCCGCCTGGATCGGATCTCTGCCTTGATGCGTCCCCTCCTCCTGTCCCTCATCAGTCTGGCCTTGAGCTTTCCCGCAAGCGCAACGATCACTGAAAGTCATGGTTACGCGCAGTTCGGCACGCTCAAGTACCCCACGAAATTCACCCATTACGACTGGGTCAACCCCGCCGCGCCCAAAGGCGGGACCTTGCGGGTCATGGCGTTCGGCACCTTCGACACCCTCAACCCCTACACCTTCAAGGGCACCAGCCCGGTGGCCACGCCGAACTTCCTGCAGTACGGGGTCAACGAGCTGAACGAGCCGCTGATGGTCGGCACTGGCCAGTACGCGCCGTCCGGCGACGAGCCGACCTCCAGCTACGGGCTGATCGCCCGCTCCGTCGAATACAGCGAGGACCGCAGCTGGGTGGTGTTCAACCTGCGCCCCGAGGCGCGCTTCCACGACGGCAAGCCGATCACCGCCTACGACGTGGCGTTTTCCTACCGGCTGCTGCTCAAGGAAGGCCATCCGCAATACCGCACCAACCTGCAGGAAGTGCAGCGGGTCGACATCCTCGGCCCACTGCGCATTCGCTTTGTGTTCAAGCGCGCCGGCAACCCGCTGCTGATCCTGCGCCTGGGCGAATTGCCGGTGCTGCCGCAGCACTACTGGAAGGACCGCGATTTCAAGGCCACCACCTTCGAGCCGCCGCTGGGTAGCGGCCCTTACCGCATCACCCGGGTGCAACCGGGACGCTCGCTGGTGTTCGAGCGGGTCAAGGACTACTGGGGCAAGGACCTGCCGGTCAATCGCGGCTTCAACAACTTCAACAAGGTCGCGGTGGAGTTCTACCACGACAGCGACGTGGCCTTCGAGGCGTTCAAGGCCGGCGAGTTCGACATCTATATCGAACACCAGGCGAAGAACTGGGCCAACGGCTACACCTTTCCCGCGGTCAATCGCGGCGACATCATCAAGGCCCAGGTGGCGCACCAGATTCCCACGCAGACCCAGGGCCTGTTCATGAACACCCGGCGCAGCACCTTCGCCAACGCCAAGGTCCGCGAAGCCCTGGGCCTGATGTTCGATTTCGAGTGGACCAACCGCACCCTGTTCAGCGGCGCCTACAAGCGAGCGACCAGCTACTACCCCAACAGCGAGTTCGCCGCCAGCGGCCTGCCGGTGGGCCATGAATGGCTGCTGCTCTCGCCCTACCGCGAGCAATTGCCCGCCAGCCTGTTCACCCAGCCGTTCAGCCTGCCGCAGACCGACGGCCGCGGCATTCCGCGCTCGACCCTGCGCCGGGCCCTGGGCCTGCTGGCCGAAGCCGGCTGGAAGCTCAACGGCCAGCGCCTGGTCGACAGCGCCGGGCAACCGCTGCGCTTCGAGCTGCTGCTGGTCAACCCGAACCTGGAACGGATCCTCCAGCCCTACATCGAGAACCTGACCAGCATCGGCATCGACGCGCGCCTGCGCACCGTCGACCGGGCGCAGTACAAGCAGCGCCTGGACCAGTTCGATTTCGACATGATCCTCATGACCCTCAACCAGACCCTGAGCCCGGGCCTGGAACAATGGCAGTACTTCCACTCCAGCCAGGTCGGGGTCAAGGGCAGCAAGAACTATGCGGGCATCGCCAACCCCATCGTCGATCACCTGCTGGAACAACTGCTCGCCGCGCAAAACCGCGACGAGCAACTGGCCGCCGGTCGGGCCCTGGATCGCGTGCTGCTGTGGCAGCACTACATCATCCCCAACTGGTACCTCAACTATCACCGCCTGGCGTACCGCAACCGGTTCGCCTTCGTCACCACGCCGCCCTACCAACTGGGCCTCGGCGCCTGGTGGCTGAAGTCCCTGGAGAAAGCCCAATGATGCTCTCGCGTGCCCTGCTCCTGCGGGCCGGCGGCGTGCTGCTGGCGGGAATCGCCTGCCTCGCCCAGGCCGCCCCGCAACATGCCCTGACCCTGTATAACGAACCACCGAAGTACCCGGCGAACTTCAAGCACTTCGACTACGTGAACCCGGACGCGCCCAAGGGCGGCACCTTTCGCGAAGCGGGTTTCGGCAGCTTCGACAGCCTCAACCCGTTCATCAACAAAGGCGTGTCGGCGGACAACATCGGCCTGATCTACGACACCCTGATGCGCCAGAGCCTGGACGAACCCTTCACCGAATACGGCCTGGTCGCCGGGCAGATCGAGAAAGCCCCGGACAACAGCTGGGTGCGTTTCTACCTGCGCCCCGAGGCCCGCTTCCACGACGGCCATCCAATGCGCGCCGAGGACGTGGTGTTCAGTTTCCAGACCCTGATGAAAGCCGGCGCGCCGATGTACCGCGGCTACTACGCCGACGTCGCGGACGTGATCGCCGAAGACCCGCTCAAGGTGCTTTTCAAGTTCAAGCACAGCAACAACCGCGAGCTGCCGCTGATTCTCGGCCAGCTCCCGGTATTGCCCAAGCACTGGTGGGAACACCGCGATTTTTCCAAGGGCAACCTGGAGGTTCCCCTTGGCAGCGGCCCGTACAAGGTGGCGCAGGTGAAGGCCGGACGCTCGGTGCGCTACGAACGGGTCAAGGACTACTGGGCCAAGGACCTGCCGCTCAACCGCGGCCAGTTCAACTTCGACGTCATGGCCACCGACTACTTCCGCGACAACACCGTGGCCCTGGAAGCGCTCAAGGCCGGGCAGTTCGACTACTGGCTGGAGATGAGCGCGAAAAACTGGGCCAACGCCTACAACATCCCCGCGGTCGCCGAGGGCCGGCTGATCAAGGAACAGATCCCCAACGGCAACCCCACCGGCATGCAGGGCTTCGTCTATAACCTGCGCCGGCCGCTGTTCCAGGACGTGCGCGTGCGCAAGGCCCTGAGCCTGCTGCTGGACTTCGAGTGGACCAACAAGCAGCTGTTCAACGGCGCCTACACCCGCACCCGCAGCTATTTCGAGAACTCGGAAATGGCCGCCACCGGCCTGCCCGACGCCGACGAATTGCAGATCCTCGAACCGCTGCGCGGCAAGATCCCCGACCCGGTCTTCAGCGAAGCCTTCCAGCCCTCGATGTGCGACGGCAGCGGCATGATCCGCGACCAGCAGCGCAAGGCCTACCAACTGCTGCAAGAGGCCGGCTGGCGCATCGTCGACGACAAGATGGTCGACGCCCAGGGCAAGCCGGTGGTGATCGAGTTCCTGCTCGCGCAGACCGAGTTCGAGCGCGTGCTGCTGCCCTTCAAGCGCAACCTCGCCGACCTCGGGATCGACCTGATGATCCGCCGGGTCGACGTCTCCCAGTACATCAACCGCCTGCGCTCGCGGGACTTCGACATGGTGGTCGGCGGCTTCCCGCAATCGAACTCGCCGGGCAACGAACAGCGCGAATACTGGCAGTCCTCCAGTGCCGACAACCCCGGCAGCCGCAACTTCATCGGCCTCAAGGACCCGACCATCGACGCCCTGGTGGAAGGCCTGATCAACGCCGACTCGCGCACCAGCCTGGTGGCCCACGCCCGTGCCCTCGACCGCGTGCTGCAATGGGGCTACTACGTGATTCCCAACTGGCACATCAAGACCTGGCGCGTGGCGTACTGGGACCATATCGGCCACCCGACAGTCTCGCCCAAGTACGACATCGGCACCCAGACCTGGTGGATCAAGCCCGACGCCAAGCCGGCCGTGAGCCTGGACATTAATGAACAGGCCGCCCCGGCCGGCGTGGAGCAATAAGATGCTGGCTTACATTCTGCGGCGCCTGCTGCTGATCGTCCCCACCCTGTTCGGCATCCTGCTGATCAACTTCGTGATCATCCAGGCCGCGCCCGGCGGCCCCGTGGAGCAGATGATCGCCAAGCTCGAAGGCTTCGAGGGCGCCACCAGCCGGATTGCCGGCGGCGGCGCCGAGGTCTCGGTAGCAGGTTCCAGCTACCGTGGCGCCCAGGGCCTGGACCCGGCCCTGGTCAAGGAAATCGAGAAGATGTACGGCTTCGACAAGTCGGCGCCGGAACGCCTGTGGATCATGGTCAAGAACTACGCCACTCTGGATTTCGGCGACAGCTTCTTCCGCGACGCCAAGGTGGTCGACCTGATCCGCGAAAAACTCCCGGTGTCGATCTCCCTGGGGCTGTGGAGCACCCTGATCATGTACCTGGTGTCGATCCCCCTGGGGATCGCCAAGGCCACCCGCCACGGCAGCCACTTCGACGTCTGGACCAGTTCGGCGATCATCGTCGGCTACGCGATCCCGGCGTTCCTGTTCGCCATTCTGCTGATCGTGATGTTCGCCGGCGGCAGCTATTTCGACTGGTTCCCGCTACGTGGCCTGACCTCCAACGACTTCGACCAGTTGAGCTGGAGCGGCAAGATCCTCGACTACTTCTGGCACCTGGCCCTGCCGGTGACCGCCCTGGTGATCGGCAACTTCGCCACCATGACCTTGCTGACCAAGAACAGCTTCCTCGACGAGATCAACAAGCAGTACGTGATCACCGCCAAGGCCAAGGGCCTGACCCGGCGCAGCGTGCTGTACGGCCATGTGTTCCGCAACGCCATGCTGCTGGTGATCGCCGGTTTCCCCTCGGCCTTCATCGGCATCTTCTTCACCGGCTCCCTGCTGGTGGAGGTGATCTTCTCCCTCGATGGCCTGGGCCTGATGAGCTTCGAGGCGGCGATCAACCGCGACTACCCGGTGGTATTCGGCACCCTGTTCATCTTCACCCTGCTGGGGCTGGTGGTGAAACTGATCGGCGACCTGACCTACACCCTGGTCGACCCACGTATCGACTTCGACAGCCGGGAGCACTGAGATGAACCTGTCCCCCCTCAATCGCCGGCGTTTCGAACTGTTCAAGGCCAACAAGCGCGGCTGGTGGTCGCTGTGGCTGTTCCTGTTGCTGTTCGGCGCCAGCCTGGGCGCCGAGTTGATCGCCAACGACAAGCCGCTGGTGGTGCACTACGACGGCGGCTGGTATTTCCCGGCGCTCAAGCGCTACCCGGAAACCACCTTCGGCGGCGAATTCCCCCTGGAAGCCAACTACAAGAGCCCGTATATCCGCGAACTGCTGGCGGCCAAGGACGCCTGGGTGGTCTGGGCGCCGATCCCCTTCGGCTACCAGAGCATCAACTACGACCTGAAAGTCCCGGCCCCCGCGCCGCCCTCGGCGGACAACCTGCTGGGCACCGACGACCAGGGCCGCGACGTGCTCGCGCGGGTGATCTACGGCTTCCGGGTGTCGGTGCTGTTCGCCCTGACCCTGACCGTGCTCAGCTCGATCATCGGCGTCATCGCCGGCGCCTTGCAGGGCTTCTATGGCGGCTGGGTCGACCTGGCCGGGCAGCGCTTCCTGGAGATCTGGTCCGGGCTGCCGGTGCTCTACCTGCTGATCATCCTCGCCAGCTTCGTGCAGCCGAACTTCTGGTGGCTGCTGGGGATCATGCTGCTGTTCTCCTGGATGAGCCTGGTGGACGTGGTGCGCGCCGAGTTCCTGCGCGGGCGCAACCTGGAATACGTGCGCGCCGCCAGGGCCCTGGGGATGCAGAACGGCGCGATCATGTTCCGCCACATCCTGCCCAACGCCATGGTCTCGACCATGACCTTCATGCCGTTCATCCTCACCGGCGCCATCGGTACCCTGACCGCCCTCGACTTCCTCGGCTTCGGCCTGCCGGCCGGCAGCCCGTCCCTGGGCGAGCTGGTGGCCCAGGGCAAATCCAACCTGCAGGCACCCTGGCTGGGCATCAGCGCCTTCGCCGTGCTGGCGATCATGTTGAGCCTGCTGGTGTTTATCGGCGAGTCCGCTCGCGACGCCTTCGACCCGAGGAAATGAGATGAATCAGGACAATCTGATCGAAGTCCGCGACCTCGCCGTCGAGTTTGTCGTCGGCGAACACCAGCAGCGGGTGGTCGAGGGCATCAGCTTCGACATCAAGCGCGGCGAAACCCTGGCCCTGGTGGGCGAAAGCGGTTCCGGCAAATCGGTGACCGCGCATTCGATCCTGCGCCTCTTGCCCTACCCGCTGGCCCGCCATCCGTCCGGGACCATCCAGTACGCCGGCCACGACCTGCTGACCCAGAAAGAGAAGACCATCCGCCATATCCGCGGCAACCGCATCGCGATGATCTTCCAGGAGCCGATGACCTCGCTCAACCCGCTGCACAGCATCGAGAAGCAGATCAACGAAGTGCTGGGCCTGCACAAGGGCCTGACCGGCAAGGTCGCCACCCGGCGCACCCTGGAACTGCTGGAACTGGTGGGCATCCCCGAGCCGCACAAGCGCCTCAAGGCCCTGCCCCACGAGCTGTCCGGCGGCCAGCGCCAGCGGGTGATGATCGCCATGGCCCTGGCCAACGAGCCGGAGCTGTTGATCGCCGACGAGCCGACCACCGCCCTCGACGTCACCGTGCAATTGAAAATCCTCGAGCTGCTCAAGGAGCTGCAAGCGCGCCTGGGCATGGCCCTGCTGCTGATCAGCCACGACCTCAATCTGGTGCGGCGCATCGCCCATCGGGTCTGCGTGATGCAACGCGGGCGCATCGTCGAACAGGCATCGTGCGAAGAGTTGTTCCAGGCGCCGCAGCACCCCTACACCCGCGAACTGCTGGCGGCCGAACCCAGCGGCGGCCCGGCGAACAACAGGGTCGGCCCGCCGTTGCTGCAGGTCGAAGACCTCAAGGTCTGGTTCCCGATCAAGAAAGGCCTGCTGCGCCACACCGTCGACCATGTGAAAGCAGTGGACGGCATCAACTTCAGCCTGCCCCAGGGCCAGACCCTGGGCATCGTCGGCGAAAGCGGCTCGGGCAAATCGACCCTGGGCCTAGCGATCCTGCGGCTGATCGCCAGCAAAGGCGCGATCCACTTCGAGGGCCAACCACTCGATCGCCTGACCCAGCAGCAGGTGCGGCCGCTGCGCCGGGAAATGCAGGTGGTGTTCCAGGACCCGTTCGGCAGCCTCAGCCCGCGCATGTGCGTGAGCCAGATCGTTGGCGAAGGCCTGCGCATCCACAAGATCGGCACGCCGGAGGAACAGGAACAGGCCATCGTCGAGGCGCTCAAGGAAGTGGGGCTGGACCCGGACACCCGGCACCGCTACCCCCACGAATTCTCCGGCGGCCAGCGCCAGCGCATCGCCATCGCCCGCGCCCTGGTGTTGAAACCGGCGCTGATCCTGCTGGACGAGCCGACCTCGGCCCTCGACCGCACCGTGCAGCGCCAGGTGGTGGAGCTGCTGCGCAAGCTGCAGGCCAAGTACAACCTGACCTACCTGTTCATCAGCCACGACCTGGCGGTGGTCAAGGCGCTGAGCCATCAGTTGATGGTGGTCAAGCACGGCCAGGTGGTGGAACAGGGCGACGCGCCAGGGATCTTCGCCGCGCCGCAGCACCCCTACACCCGGCAGTTGCTGGAAGCGGCCTTCCTGGTGCCGGCCAGCCAATAAGCGCAACCTGGACCGGGCATCGGCTTGCTGCCGCTGCCCGGTCTAGGCGACGCAGACGCCCGGCACCGCGACCTTCTGGAACAGATGCGGGGACGCAACCGCCGAAGACGGATAGGTCGAGAGCTTGGCCCTGAACTCAGGATGGGTGAACGCCGCGCGAAAATGCCCATTCGACTCCCAGACGGCGTAATTGAGGTAAGTCGGGCTGTCACCGAGGGCGCGATGCAGCTGGGTAGAGATGAAGCCCGGCTGCTGCTTCATGAAACGGGCATCGTCTTGCCAGGCTTGCAGAAATGCCGGTTCGTCGGCCGGGTCCAGGGTGAAGAGGTTCACCAGGATCACCGATGAGGCGTCGAGGGCGATCTGGCGTTCGATCGGAAAGGCGGGGTCCATAGGGCGAAGAAGAGGCATGGCAGACTCCAGGTGTTAGGATTCAAGACGAAACTAAATTGCCTAATTGACATCGTGATGTCAATTAGGCTGTAAAAATCAATTTGCCTGGATATTGGCGTTATGCACGAACCTGAACCCACCCCGGCCGGGGCCGTCCTGACCGACTTCATTCTCAGCATGTTCCGCGCCAGCAACCTGACGCTGGCCTGGGGCGACCGGATTGTCGCGCCCCTGGGCCTGACCAGCGCCCGCTGGCAGATCCTGGGGGCGATCGCGGCGGCAGAGCGCCCGCAGCCGGTCGCCTGGCTCGCCCGGGACCTGGAAGCCAATCGGCAGAACGTCCAGCGCATCGTCAACGACCTGGCGAAGGAAGGGCTGGTGACATTCCAGCCCAACCCCCATCACCGGCGCGCGCAGCTGGTGCTGCTGACAGACAAGGGCACGACGGCGTTCAACCAGGCCATCGGCTTGTATACCCCGCTGGTCAACGACCTGTCGGCCGGGCTCGAGGTCGAAGAGATTCAAACCGCGTTGCGGGTAATCACCCAGCTGCGCAGCAGGCTCGAAGGCCAAGCGAACCCCGAGGAGTAGCCGGCCGGGGCGCGCGATCGGCCCGGTTCAGCGCTGCGCCAGCAAGCTGTCCACATCCGCCGGCTGCTGCGGATCGAACTCGACCTGGCCGATGCTGAAGCTGATGTCGTAGCCACACTGCGAGGTGCGGGTGCGCTCATGGAGAATCTCTTGCAGGCGCGCGATGATCGCCAGTTTTTCGACCCGCTCGGAACCGCTCAGCAGCACCGCGAAACGCTGGTACTCCAGGTGCCCGACCACGTCGCTTTCGCGAAAGGCGATGCGCAGGCCGTCGGCGAAGGTGCGCAGGGCCGCGGCGCCTTCGTCCAGGCCATAGGCCTGGCCAATCCGGTAGAGGTCGTCGAGATCGAACAGCAGCAGGGTCGCCGGCAGGTTCAGGTCCTTGCAGATTGCCAGCGCGTCCCCCGCCAGCACCGCGAAGCCGTGCCGGTTGGGTAGCAGGGTCAGCTCATCGAGGTTGGCGACCTGGACCGCGGCCAGCTCCTGCTCGGCCCGACGGTTGTGCTCGCGCAACAGTTGCCGCGACGGATCGTCCGCCTCGGCTTGAGGCACCTCGCTCGGTGCCTGGACGGGTTTATCGGGTGAAAACATCGCACTCGCACTCCATTCCATTGGGGGGATCTGGCTTCAGCGTAGCTGCCGCGGGCCTGGAATCCCCTCTGCACCCCCTCCCTGATGGCTTCTTGCCGCAACTTCCGACAGCCGGCCAGGGCTCGCCCCTGCCGCCCGGCGTGGGCGGCAGGACCGTTTTGCTCGCGCAGGGCCGCGGGTCGCGACCGTGGCCTCAGAAATCGGTGGACGCCGACAACGCCCGCCACGCCGCGGTTTCCTGCTCGACGTAGGCGTTCTTCGCCGCGATAGCCGCCAGGGTGTCGCTGCCCAGCGGCAGGCGCAGCGGCGCGTGCCCGGCCTCGACCAGGGCCAGCAGCGCCTGTGCCAGCTTGTCCGGGTCGCCCGGTTGTTGCTGGTTATAGGCCTTGGCCTGCTGGCGCACTTCGCCGACGGTCGTCGCGTAGTCGGCGATGCTGGCCGGCGACTCCACCAGGGAATTGCCGTCCAGGAAGTCGGTGCGGAAATACCCCGGCTCGACCACCGTGACCTTCACCCCCAGGGGCGCCAGTTCGGCGTACAGGGCTTCGCTCAGGCCTTCGACGGCGAACTTGGTCGAGCAGTACACGCCGTAGCCCGGCCCCGACACATAACCGCCGATCGACGAGATATTGATCACATGGCCGCGGCGCGCGGCGCGCATGTGCGGCAGCACCCCGCGCGTGACATTGAGCAGGCCGAACACGTTGGTTTCATAGACCCGGCGGATCTCGTCCGAACTGGCTTCCTCCACCGCGCCGAGCAGGCCGAAGCCGGCGTTGTTGACCAGCACGTCGATGCGCCCGAAGTGTTCGACGGCGATCTGCGCCGCATCGCGAGCCTGGGCCTCGTCGGTGACGTCCAGCGGCACCGCCAGCAGGCCCGGCTGGGCGCCGAAACGCTCGACGAGCGATTGCGCGTTGCGTGCGGTGGCCACCACCGCGTCGCCATGGGCCAGGGCCGCGGCGGTGATTTTCGCGCCGATGCCGCGGGAAGCCCCGGTGATCAGCCAGACACGTTTGAAAGTTGTTTGCGACGTCATGATCGATACCTTGTAAGGAGTAGGTGCTGCACAAGGTACGCAGGAACATTACCCGGAAAAACGGCCTCGTGTTACAAGCACTATGAACTTCCAATTCATAATGAGCGGGCGATGAACCAGGACCCTTTCGACGGCCTCACCGAGTTTCTCGCCGTCGCCGAACACAAGAGTTTCACCCTTGCCGCCACGCAACTGGGGGTCACCCCGACCGCTGTCAGCCAGGCGGTGAAAACCCTCGAGCGGCGCACCGGCGTGCTGTTGTTCCAGCGCACCACGCGGCGCGTGGCCCTGACCGAAGCCGGCAGCAGCCTGTTCGCCCGCCTGCGCCCGGCGGCCAATGAAATCGGCGACGCCCTGGCACTGCTCGGCAGCTACCGCGACCGGCCGCTGGGCACCTTGCGCCTGACCGCGCCGCGGCTGTCCGGCAGCCTGTTGCTCGAACCGCTGATCCCGCGTTTTCGCGCGGCCTACCCGGATGTGCGCCTGGAGATTTCCCTGGACGATGCCACGGTCGACCTGGTCAGCGCCGGCTTCGATGCCGGCATCCGCCTGGGCGAGTCGATCGAAAAGGACATGGTCGCCGTACGCCTGACGTCGGACCTGCCCTGGTCGGTCGTCGGCTCTCCGGACTATTTCGCCCGGGCCGGCAGGCCGCAGACTCCGGAAGAGCTGCCCCGGCACCAGGGCATCGGCTATCGCTTCCTCACCTCGGGCACGACCCATCGCTGGGAGTTCCGGCGCAACGGGCGGGATTTCACCGTCGGCGTCGAGGGCGCGCTGGTGGTCAACGACCGCGGCCTGCTGATCGCCGCCGCGCGAGCCGGACAGGGGCTGGCCTACGCCTGCGACCTGGAGGTGGCCGACGACCTGGCCAGCGGACGCCTGGAGCGCGTGCTGCAACCGTTCGTGCCGCTGAGCTCGGGCTTGTACCTGTACTTTCCCGGACGCACCCAGAGCCAGCCGAAACTGCGGGCCTTCATCGACATGGCCAGCGCCTGGGCGGCCGAACAGGGCATGCGCCCCTGAGCCGTCTCGCGGCCAGGACGAGCGGCTTTGTCGATCTACGGCAGCCCCAGACGCCCCTGGGCTGACTACGCTTGCTCAAGCGTGATCCCACCGCCGAGGAGAATCGTCATGCCGCACCTCCACCGCATCACCCCCTGCCTGTGGTTCGACCAACAGGCCGAAGCCGCCGCGCAGTTCTACTGCTCGATCTTCGAGCACTCGCGCATCATCGCCCTCACCCATTACGGCAAGGCCGGGTTCGAGTTCCACGGTCGCCCCGAAGGCTCGGTGATGACGGTGTCCTTCGAGCTCGACGGCCAGACCTTCACCGGCCTCAACGGCGGGCCGGCATTCCAGTTCAACGAAGCCGTCTCGCTGCAGGTCAACTGCCAGAACCAGGGGGAAATCGACCACTTCTGGAGCGCGCTGTCCTACGGCGGCGCGCCACAAGCCCAGCAGTGCGGCTGGCTCAAGGACAAGTTCGGGCTGTCCTGGCAGATCGTGCCCAGCGCGCTGAACCACTGGATGACCGACCCCGACCCGGCCAAGTCGCAACGGGTCATGCAGGCCCTGCTGCGGATGAAAAAGCTCGATATCGCCGCGCTGGAGCGAGCCTTCGCCGGCCAGACCTAATACACTCGGCTGCCAACGCGTGCCGATGGAGGTCCCCTTGATGAAGCCGAGCCTGAGCCCCGATACCGCCCCGCAGTTCTGGCGCGACGCGGCGCTGCCGTTTATCGAGGCCCGCTCGATCGCCGACGGGCGCAAGGTCTGTTACGCCCGGCATGCCCACGCGCACTTTTCCATCGGCGCCATCACCGCCGGGCACAGCACCTACCTGCACGAACAGGCGCGATTTCGCATCGGCGCCGGCACCGTGGTGCTGATGAACCCCGGCGCCGTGCACGCCTGCAACCCCATCGACGACCAGCCCTGGTCGTATCGCATGCTCTATGTCGATACCCACTGGCTGACCGAACTGCAACATCGACTGGGCTTCAGCCAGGCGCTGGGCTTTCGCGCCTTCGCCACGACGCACAGCGACGACCCCGCCCTCTTTGCCGGGCTGAATGCCTTGTACGAGGTGCTGGTGGACGAACGCACCGCGACGCCGGACAAGCACGCCGCCGCGCTAACATTTTTCAGCGACCTGCAACAGCGCCTGAACCCGGCGGGCGGCCCACCGCGCGCGCACAACCAAAAACTGCTCCGGGCGGCCGACTACATCCGCGAGCACTGCACCCGCTCGCTGAAGCTGGAGGAAATCTGCCAGGCCGCCGAGCTGTCGCCGTCCTACCTGATCCGCGCCTTCAAGCAGCATTACGGCATGACGCCCCACGCCTTTGTGGTCAACCAGCGCGTGCAATTCGCCCAGACCCGGCTGCGCGACGGCGAGCCGATCGCCGAGGTCGCCCTGGAAGCCGGCTTCGCCGACCAGGCGCATTTCCAGCGCGCGTTCAAGCAGCACCTGGCGGCGACGCCGGGGCAGTATCGCGGCTGATCTTCCCGACCTTATCGCGAGCAAGCTCGCTCCTACAGGGGAGCGAGCTTGCTCGCGATAAAGCCAACGCCGACTCAGGGCAACAACAGATACACCGCACTCGCCGCCAACAGCGCCGCCATGCTGCGGTTGAACAGGCGCATGCCCTTCGGGTTGCTCAAGTACTGGCGCAGAAAGGTCCCGGCGTAGGCCCAGCAGGCAATCGACAGGTAGCAGATCACGAAGTACACCAGCGCGAACTGCCACACCAGCAGCGCCTCGCCGTTGGCGGCAAACGCCCCCATGCCGGCGACGCAGGCCAGCCAGGCCTTGGGGTTGAGCCATTGCATGAGCGCGCCGTACCAGGCCGAGGGCGCCCTGGCGTGGTCGTCGCTGCCCAGGCGGCCGTCGTCCCGCGCCAGTTTCCAGGCCATGAACAACAGGAAGGCCACCCCGAACAGCTGGATGCCCCGGGTCAGCGCCGGCCACAGGCGCAACAGCTCGTGTAGCCCCAGGCCGATCAACACCAGCAACAGCACAAACCCCAGGGTCGCGCCGCCGACATGCCGCAGGCTGGCGCGAAAGCCGAACTGCGCGCCGGAACTCAAGGCCACGATATTGACCGGGCCGGGGGTAATCGAAGAGGCTAGCGCGAAGGCCGCCATGGAAAACACTACGCTCATCACACACCTTCAAAGGATCAATCGGAGAGTCCGGCGACCACACTAGGTGCGCGGCCCCGACCCTGTATTGAAGAAAAATACCCCCTCGATTGACGGATCGATGCCATGCCCGATGCAGTGCCCGACGCCCTCGCCCATCCCTCGACCCTGACCGCCCGCCTGCTGTTGCGGGCACCGACGGCCGATGACCTGGAGATCGCCCAGTCGATCCACGGCGACCCACGGACCCAGCGCTACAACCCAGCCGGCCCGGACAGCCGCGACGGTATCCGGCACAAGCTGCAAGGCTGGATTCAACACTGGCAGGAACAGGGTTTCGGCTACTGGCTGGTTTGCGAGCGGGCGCAACCCGAACGGGCGCTGGGCTTCGGCGGCATCATGCAGGGCCGTTTCGGCGAGCGCCGCGGACTCAACCTGTACTTTCGTTTCGCCGTCGACGCCTGGGGCCGGGGCTACGCCAACGAAATGGCCAACGCCGCGCTGCACCTGGCGTTCCACGGGTTGCACGCGCCGCAGGTGATCGGCCTGGTGCGCCCCGACAACCTGCCATCGCGCCGTGCCCTGGAACGCCTGGGCCTGACCCGCGACGGCGAACTGGAGGACTTCCCGGACCTGGCCCCGAGCCTGCTGTACAGCCTCGACGCCGAACGCTATTTCGCCGCCTTGCGCAGCCCGCAACCATGAACCTGGTCGAACTGCACCCGGCCCAGCGCGATGAGCTGGAATGCCTGGAAAACCTGATGCAGTTCTACCTCTACGAACTCAGCGAATGGCTGCCGATCACCCTCGGCCGCCACGGCCTGTTCCCGCTCCAGCCGCTGCTCGAATACTGGCGCCAGGCGGCCACCCGCCCTTACCTGATCCGCGTCGATGGCGAACTGGCCGGCTTCGCCACGGTGGACGACAAGGTGCGGCTGGCCGAAGCGCAGTACAACCTCGGCTACTGGTTTATCAGCCGCCGGTTCCGCGGCCGGGGCATCGGCAGGCAAGCGCTGCGCCAACTGCTCGCCGCCACGCCGGGCCAATGGCAGGTCATGCATCTGGAGGCCAACCGGCCCGCCCGGGAGTTCTGGGGCCGGGTGATTCCCCCGCTCAGCAACGGCGCCTTCAGTTGCCAGCCGGCCAACGCCGACGGTTATCCCTGTATCCTGTATGGCTTTCGCGCTGGCGACAGCGCCTGAGCGCGGCGGCAACGCCGCGTCCATTGACCAGGGAGTCCCCACGACATGGATTCAATGAACCTGCTGGATACCGAACACTGGCAACTCAGTTATCGCCGCGATGCGCGTCATCCGGGCAGCCTGATCGTCGCCTCCCGGGCCCCGGCCAGCGACCTCGCCGAGCTCCCGCCACCGGCACTGAGCGCGCTGGGCGAAGTCCTGGCGCTGAGCGAGCGCCTGCTGCGACTGGAGTACGAGCCGCATAAAGTGGTGTTCTACAAGCTCGGTTTCTCCAGCGGCTTCAGCGTGCACTTTCACGTGGTGGCGGTGACCCGCGAACTGCTGCAAGAGATAGCCGAGCATCCGCACTACCCGAACGAACCCGACGGCAACGACGCAATCCTGTTTGTCAGCCGCGAATACGCCGAGCGAACGCTGAGCCCGGCGGAACGCCAGGAACAAGCGAACCAGGTCGCGCGCCTGCGTCTGCGGCTGGCGATTTTGCACTGAGAGTCCCGCGGGTTGTAGCCTCGAGGCTTATCCATGGCAGCACGCCGCCCTGCCTGCCTACGACCCGAAGCCGTCATGAAAATATCACGCGTGAGTGATTGCAGACCGATAAATCACCCTGTAATGTTCTCACGCGTGATACGTGAACAACGGAGTCACCCCATGAAAAAGACCCTCCCGGCCAGTCAGCCTGCTGACCCGCGGGCTTCCTCAGAGAGTCGCCAAGGAGAGCGCTCCAGCAACAAGGCAGCAGGCAAGAAACCCTCGAGCTTCTACATGAAACAGATGCGCGCGGGCCTGAGTGCCGCTGGTTATGTGAAACACGAAACCTGGGTGCTTCCGGAAAACCGGAGCGTGCTCAAGCACATCGAGAAGAAGCTGCGCCAACCGCTGATCGGCGGCGCACCGGTATTGGAGACCGACATGATTGCAGGTGAGAACTGGACCATCGACCGCCTCTTCAGCGCCTTGCAGGCCCTGGACGACGTGGCCTCGAACGAAATCGGCCTGACCCTGATCCAGGGCGCCGAGCAAAGCATCAAGCTGGACATGCACGAGTTCGGCGGCCTGCCGATCTACATCGCGGTGGTCGGCGAGCAGATCATCGTCGACACCGTGCTGGTGGACCTGGAGTCGATCAACGACGTCGCCCGTTTCAACGACGCGGTCTTGCGCAGCCGGGAGATGTTCCCCCTCTCCTCGATCGGCATCGAGTCCATGCCCAACGGCCAGACCGTCTACAACATGTTCGGCGCCCTGAGCTCGGGTTCCAACCTGACCAACGTGGTCACCGAGATCAAGACCCTGGTGGACAACGTCCAGCGCGCCACCGAAGCCTTCGAAAGCTTCTTCAACTGATTGCCGAGAATACGGAGTACACCCACATGACCCAGTCCATCTGGAACAAACTGTTCACCGCCCTGCGCGGCGGCGCCAACGAAGTCGGCGAAGCCATCGCCGACCAGCAGGCCCTGCGCATTCTCGATCAGGAAATCCGCGACGCCGACAACGCCCTCTCCAACGCCAAGCGCGAGCTGGTCACCATCATGGCCAAGCACAAGCTGTCGTCGGAGCGGGTGAGCGAATTCACCGCCAAGATCGCCGACCTGGAATCCAAGGCCGTGGCCGCCCTGCAAGCCAACCGCGAAGACCTGGCCCTGGAAGTCGCCGAAGCCATCTCGACCCTGACCACCGGCCTGGAAGCGGAACAGAAGCAGTCCAGCGAGTTCGGCACCTACGCCGAGAAAATGCGCAAGGACATCGGCAAGGCCGAGGCCCGCATCCGCAGCCTGCGCCAGCAAGTGGACATGGCCAAGGCCCGCGAAAGCGTGCAGAAGGCCCAGGTCAGCGCCTCGATCGCCAGCGGCGGCGCCAACGGCAAGCTGGAAACCGCGGTCAACACCCTGAACCGCCTGCAAGCCAAGCAAGACCAGCGCGCGGCGGAAATGGACGCCCAGGAGCAACTGGCTGACGCAAGCAACGGCAACGATCTGGAACGCCGCCTGCGCGAAGCCAACATCGTGCCCGACCATGGCAGCGCCAACGCCATTCTCGAACGCCTGAAGAAACAAAAGTCGGCCGAGTAAACGCCGCCCTGTAGCCGCTGCCGCAGGCTGCGTGCGGCGGCGCAGCCGGCGTAAAACCAAACGACACGGTAGTTCAGAAAGACCGCAGGTTCAGGTTTTGCGACTGCTGCGCAGTCGAGCGCAGGCTTCGCCAGCGGCTACATCTGCATCCGGCACTTTTCCGGCCTCCTGGAGGGCCCCGATGGCAGTTGCAAACGGCTTCAAGACGCTCGCCGGCCTGGCCCTGGCGATGATCGCAATCCAGGTGCTCAACAGCCTGAGCGGCTACAGCCTGAACGTCTTCGGCCTGATCCCGCGCACCCTGCAGGGTGTGCCGGGCATCCTCGCCTCGCCTTTTCTCCACGGCTCCTTTACCCACCTGACGGCCAACCTGGTGCCGTTCCTGATCCTCGGCGCAATGGTGATCGCCGAAGGCCAGCGGCGCTTCGTGGCGGTCAGCCTGATCGTCATCCTGCTCGGCGGCGCGCTGGTCTGGCTGTTCGGCTTTCGCGGCATTCACGTGGGCGCCAGCAGCTGGGTCTTCGGCCTGTGGGCCTACATCCTCACCCGGGCCTGGCTGCTGCGCAGCTGGGGCAACCTGCTGGCCGCCGGTGTCACGCTGTTCCTGTATTCCGGCCTGGTGCTGGGTTTCCTGCCGCGGGCCGGGGTGTCCTTCGAGGGGCACATCGCCGGGGCGTTCGCCGGGTTCGTCGCGGCAAAAATGCTTTTAACCGGCGCCAAGCCGATGTCTAATGCCGCGCGGCCATGACGCACGCCCCGCCAGGGCCCTGCGCATGCCGACTCACGGATAGATCAGCTCATCAGGAAATCAGGGATTCGATGTCGATTTTCATCTTGCTCCGGGCGTACACCGCGACCTTCTTCCAGCGCTTC
Source organism: Pseudomonas chlororaphis (assembly GCF_001921865.1). Classification (GTDB taxonomy): domain Bacteria; phylum Pseudomonadota; class Gammaproteobacteria; order Pseudomonadales; family Pseudomonadaceae; genus Aquipseudomonas; species Aquipseudomonas chlororaphis_D. Next base: position 109,437 of record NZ_MSCT01000010.1, on the reverse strand, counting down.
GGCTGGATGGGCCTGGCCATGGCCCTCGGCGCCCATGGGGCGATTTCCTACCTCGGCCTGCTGGTCCTGGGCGAACGGCAGCTCACCGCGCCCGCGACCTTCATCTATTTCTATTTCACCACCACCCTGACCGTGGGCTACGGCGACCTGTCGCCGCAATCCGCCGCCGGCCGGGTGTTCGTGGCCGTGTGGGTGATGCTCGGCGGCATCGCGCTGCTGACCGCGGCCATCGGCAAGACCACCAGCAGCGTCATCGACGTTTGGAGAAAAGGCATGAAAGGCAAAGGCGACTTCACCGGCAAGACCGGGCATACCGTGCTGGTCGGCTGGGAAGGCGCGTCCAGCGAACGGGTGATCGAATTGCTCCTGCAGGACGAAACCTCCAACGACAACCTGATCGTCATCTGCGACGCCACCCTCGACGAGAACCCGATGCAGGGCCAGGCCGCGTTCGTGCGCGGCGAAAGCCTGTCTTCCGCGGCCCTGTTGCTGCGCGCCGGCGTGCCCGGCGCCGAGCGCGTGCTGGTACGCACCCGCTCCGACGACCTGACCCTGGCCAGCGTGCTGGCGATCAACCAGCTGAACCCGGCCGGGCACGTGGTCGCCCACTTCAACGACAGCGAGATCGCCGCCCTCGCCGCCTCCTACGCGCCGAAGCTGGAGTGCACCTCGAGCATGGCCATCGAAATGCTCGTGCGCTCCTCCCAGGACCCGGGTTCCTCGATGGTGATCAACGAATTGCTGTGCGTCGGCGAAGGCGCCACCCAATACGTCATGCGCCTGCCCGAGACTTACGAGGGCAGCTTCGCCGAGCTCTACGTTCGCCTCAAGAACGAGCACAACGCCACCCTGATCGGCTACCGCGCCCCGGGCACGCAGCAGCCGCGGATCAACCCGCACGGCGACACGCAGGTGCGCGGCGGCGAACTTTTCTACATTGCTTCCACCCGCCTCAAGGACATTGCCAATGGGATGGTTTAAACGCTTTCTGGGGTTGCAGGCCCCAACCGCCACCGGCACGACTTTCGCCACCGGGCCGCTGGGCCTGAGCATGGGCGCGAGCATCCGTTTCGACGCCAGCCTCAAGCTGCTGCTCGACGGCAACAGCGCCGTGGCGATCCCCGGCGACCAGTCGATCTACAGCGAAGGCCTGGTGGACCTGGGCCAGTCCGAATGGCTGTCGCGCTACTACCTGGACGACGAAGACTACTGGTTGCAGGTGCACACCGGCGGCGGCATCGACGGCGAAGTCAAATCGATCATCCTGTTCAACTACCTGAGCAACCAGGCCCTCAACAGCGAAGCCGAGCTGCGGCGCCTGGCGGGCCCCGACAGCCTGATCGGCCGCCCCACCTACAGCCTCGACGGCGTCGAATACCAGCGCGAATGGGGCACCGAAGCCGGGCAGACCGAGCTGGTGCCACTGCGCGAGCAAGTCTCCAAACCCGACGAGACCTTCGCCTTCGACAGCCACTCGATGCTCTACGCCCGCGACACCGGCCTGACCCAGCGCCGCGAGTTCCTGCTGTTTTCCGTGGAGCAGTACGCCGACGGCAGCGTCAGCCTGGTGACCTCCCTGGGCATTTCCCTGTACATGACCGACCTGCACACCCTCTGACAAGGACCCGACCCCATGCTTGAAGCCCTCTCGATTTCCCTGAACAAATTCGCCGTGGTCGGGTTCCTGACCTATATCCTCGGCGCGGCCGTGCTGTTCGCCCTGTTCCAGTTCGTCTACACCCGCATGACCCCGCACAAGGAGTTCGAGCTGATCCGCGACGGCAACATCGCCGCGGCCATCGCCCTGGGCGGCGCGATCATCGGTTTCGCGATCCCGGCCAGCAACGTCATCGCCTACTCCGTCAGCCTGCTGGACTTCGCCGTCTGGGCGCTGATCGCCGCCGTGGTGCAACTGCTGGCGTTCCTGATGACCAGCCTGGTGCTCAAGGGCACCTCGCAACGCATCCGCAACGGCGAAATCGCCGCCGGCATCTATGTCGCCGCCGTGGCCATCAGCGTCGGCCTGCTCAACGCCGCCTGCATGACCCCTTCGCAGAACTGATCGACCGTACGGAGCCCTCGATGAAACGAAGCCAATACGTTCAGCTCTCCCTGGCCGCCTCGGTGGCGCTGGCAGTCTCGGGCTGCAACTCGGAGCCGGAGACCCTGGCGGTCCAGCAGAAATTCAACTTCCAGTCGGTGCAGGAATGCGTGGACGGCAAGATCGCCGTGGACATCTGCTCCGATGCCTATATCAAGGCCATGGCCGAGCACCGCGCCCAGGCGCCGGTCTACGATAACCAGGCCGATTGCGACGCCGACTTCGTCGAGAACTGGTGCCAGATGGACTCCAGCGGCAAGTTCGTGCCGAAGCTGGGCGGCTTTGAAATCAACGCCCAGGGCGCCTTCACCCGCGAGCAACTGGCGGCCGCCGGGGTCAGCCCCGAGGCCGGCCGCAGCTCGTCGTTCAGCAGCAACGACAGCGGCCTGCTCACCGGCCTGCTGATCGGCAACCTGCTCAGCGGCGGCAACCGCAACTATTACTCCGAGCCGGTCTACCGCTACCGCGACAACCGCGGCGGCTACGCCAACTCGACGCTCAACCAGCGCATCGCCAGCGGCTCGACCTTCAGCAAGTCGCGCCAGGCGCAATCGGGCAACGGTTTCAAGACCAGCGCCACGCGCCCGATGTCCGTGGCCTCCTCCACCTCCCGCGGCGGCTTCGGCAGCCAGGCCAGCGCCCGCAGCGGCTGGGGCGGCTCGAGTTCGAGCAAGGGCTGGGGTTCGGGGCGCTCGAGCAGCTAAGGGGCCAGCGCGATGAAGAAAATCCTCTGCAACGAACGCCCGGACTGGCGCCAGACCGCGGAAAAACTCGGCTTCCTGTTCCACACCATCGACGGCGAAGCCTACTGGGACGAAAGCGCCTACTACCAGTTCAGCCTCAAGCAGATCGAGGACGACCTGGAAGACCCGACCACCGAGATCCATGAGATGTGCATGGACCTGGTGGACCGGGTGGTGCGCGACGAGGCGCTGCTGGAGCGCCTGAGCATCCCGCCGGCCTTCTACGACATGATCCGCACTTCATGGCTCGACGGTCACCCGCACCTCTACGGCCGCCTGGATTTTTCCTACGACGGCCAGGGCCCGGCCAAGCTGCTGGAGCTCAACTACGACACGCCCACCAGCCTCTACGAGACCGCCGCGTTCCAGTGGGGCTGGCTGGAGCAGAACATCGAGCGCGGCCTGCTGCCGCGCCACGCCGACCAGTTCAACAGCATCGACACCCGGCTGCACCAGGCCTTCGCCCAACTGGGGATCAAGCACCCGTTCTACTTCGCCTCCATGAAGGACTCGGTGGAAGACCGCGCCACCACCGACTACCTGCGCCTGATCGCGGAAAAGGTCGGCATCGAGTCGCGGCATATCGACGTGGAAGACATCGGCCTCACCGCCGAAGGGCGCTTCGTCGACCTGCAAGACCGCTGGATCCCGCACCTGTTCAAGCTGCACGCCTGGGAGTTCATCTTCCACGAACCCTTCGGCGCGGCGATCGCCGCCAGCGACACGCAGTTCTTCGAGCCGGCGTGGAAATCCATCCTGTCCAACAAGGGCATCCTGCCGCTGCTCTGGGAAGCCCACCCGGGCCACCCGAACCTGCTGGAAACCCACCTGGACCCGCATCCGCAGCGCGCGGTGCCCAAGGGCTGGGTGCGCAAGCCGTTCTTTTCCCGCGAGGGCGCCAACATCGAGCTGCGCACTCCGCAGGACGAGGTGGTCAAGGCAGACGGCCCCTACACCGACGCGCCGTACATCCTGCAATCCTTCGCCCCGCTGCCGCGCTTCGGCGACAGCTACACCCTGATCGGCTCCTGGGTCATCGGCGACCAGGCCGCCGGCATCGGCGTGCGCGAAGACGACAGCCTGATCACCAAGGACTCCAGCCGCTTCCTGCCGCACTTGATCCTCGACTGAAGCACGGGCGCATAAACGAAAGTGCCGGGGTGCGTCCTGCGCCCCGGCAGCCTCTTATATCCGCCAACGATTACCCAGCGGTTCGAGATAACAACTATCGCTGACGCCAGTTCATGGCCACTCTTCAGATCTTTCCCATCTAACTTGTCCCATCATTTATCCGCCGCCAAACAGAGACTTTACTTAAAGCTGAACGAACACTTAATTCGCGCTAATTTAACCTTGACTTGATACCCCCGCCTGAGTAAATTGCGCGGGCCGGTCAAACCGGCCTTTTTTCAACTCACTAAAGAAGCCAATGGACACAGTATCTAGACGCTGTCTGGTCGATGCGCTTGCGCAGGGCTGGGCACTTAACCCAGAAAATGACGGGGCTCGACGTTTCGGTCGGGTGAGCTGCGCTAGAGCTTGACGCTCCTTCGTAACTTGCCTTCACCGGAAGCAGTCCGGTCGCGAGGCAACGGTTATGAACTTCAAATCCACTGTAATGCCCGGCGTACGCGCCTTTGCATCGACCATGCGGGTCAAGCCCTGCGCTGAGCGCGCGGCCGCTTCCCGGGTCGGCACCCTGTATTCCACCCCCTCCTCCCCAACCCGTGCGCGGGCCAACTGGCGCGTCTGTCCGGTCACCTGCCAACTCCAGCAACGCTGGAGCTTCGACGACAGCCAGGACCCGCAGAGTCGAAGCCTGGCCGCTCTGCTGATGCAGGCCGGCCTACTGCTGAGCCTGTCACGGGGTTCGCACTTCTAGTTCGATCGAAGGCACTTTCAAGTCCTTCCCCGGCGTTTTCCTGAATAAGGAATTCGGCAACTTTCTATTGCCTGCTTAAAACAAAAAGTTGGTGGTTATCGTTATGGAAGAAGCCAGTAGTAGGTTCGCCGTTTATCCATGTTCCATGGATAGGCGGCGAACGTTAAAACCAATAAAACGCAACTACCTGAATCGATCGCTTACTTGCGGCTCGACATACGTTCGCTCGTCTTTGAATAGCTGAGTGGTCTGTGTGTCGTGCCGCAAGCCTGCGGCAGGAGCACACGCAATGACGACTGTAAAAAACCGCACCGCCTCCTCGCAAAACCCCACTCGCGACGACACCCGACTGTCGATGCGCGCCGCCCGCGAAGCGCAGAACAGCCTTGGCGTGACCCTGGACAACGTCAAGTCGCACGCCAACGGCCTGACCGAACTCGACGCCGAAGGCCGCCTGCAACGCGACGGCTTCAACGAAGTGGCCCACGACCGGCCGCCCCACGCGCTGGTGCAATTGCTGCAAGCCTTCAACAACCCGTTCATCTATGTGCTGATGACCCTGACCGGTATCAGTTTCTTCACCGACTTCTGGCTGCCGCTGCAGGCCGGTGAAGAAACCGACCTGACCGGGGTGATCATCGTGCTGGTCATGGTGCTGGTCAGCGGCCTGATGCGCTTCTGGCAGGAATACCGTTCGGCCAAGGCCGCCGAGGCGCTCAAGGCCATGGTGCGGACCACCGCCACCGTGCTGCGGCGCGAACAGATGGGCATGAAGGCTGCGCTGCGCGAAGTGCCGATGCGCGACCTGGTGGTCGGCGACATCGTGCAGCTGTCGGCCGGCGACATGATTCCCGCCGACATCCGCCTGATCGAGTCCCGCGACCTGTTCATCAGCCAGGCAGTGCTGACCGGCGAAGCGCTGCCGGTAGAGAAATACGACACCCTGGGCGCGGTGCAAGAGAAATCCGCGCACCGCACCGCGGCCGACCAGCAGGACCTGCTCGACCTGCCGAACATCTGCTTCATGGGTACCAACGTGGTCAGCGGCACCGCCACCGCGGTAGTCGTGGCCACCGGCGCGCGCACCTACTTCGGCTCCCTGGCGCGCTCCATCGTCGGCTCGCGCACCCAGACCGCCTTCGACCGCGGGGTCAACAGCGTCAGCTGGCTGCTGATCCGCTTCATGTTGGTGATGGTGCCGGTGGTGCTGCTGATCAACGGCTTCACCAAGGGCGACTGGGCCGAGGCGTTCATGTTCGCCCTGGCCGTGGCGGTCGGCCTGACCCCGGAAATGCTGCCGATGATCGTCAGCGCCAACCTGGCCAAGGGTGCCGCGGCCATGGCCAAGCGCAAGGTGGTGGTCAAGCGCCTCAACGCGATCCAGAACTTCGGCGCCATGGACGTGCTGTGCACCGACAAGACCGGCACCCTGACCCAGGACCGGATCATCCTCGAACACCACGTCGACATCAGCGGCAGCCGCTGCGACCAGGTGCTGCAACTGGCCTGGCTGAACAGCTTCCACCAGAGCGGCATGAAAAACCTGATGGACCGCGCGGTGGTGCGGTTCGCCGAGGATAACCCGAAGTTCAGCGCGCCCCAGGAGTGGAGCAAGGTCGACGAGCTGCCGTTCGATTTCGTCCGCCGGCGCCTCTCGGTGATCCTCGCCGACGACAGCGGCCATCACCTGCTGGTGTGCAAGGGCGCGGTCGAGGAAATGCTCGACACCGCCACCCGCGTGCGCCAGGACGGTGTCACCGTGGCCCTCGACGCCGGGCGCCGCGCGGCGCTGCTGGAACTGGCCGAGGAATACAACCGCGACGGGTTCCGCGTGCTGCTGCTCGGCACCCGCGACCTGGCGCCGGGGCAGACTCGCCAGCAGTACAGCGCCAGCGACGAACGCGAGCTGATCATCGAAGGCTTCCTGACCTTCCTCGATCCGCCGAAGGAAACCGCCGGCCCGGCCATCGCCGCCCTGCACGCCAACGGCGTGGCGGTGAAGGTGCTGACTGGCGACAACCCGATCGTCACCGCGAAGATCTGCCGCGAAGTCGGCCTGGACGTCGGCCAACCCCTGCTCGGCCGCGATATCGAGCACATGGACGACACCGTGCTCGGGCGCCTGGTGGAAGAACGCACGGTGTTCGCCAAGCTCACCCCGCTGCAGAAATCCCGGGTGCTCAAGGCGCTGCAAGCCAACGGCCACACCGTCGGCTTCCTCGGCGACGGGATCAACGACGCCCCGGCGCTGCGCGACGCCGACGTGGGCATCTCGGTGGACAGCGGCACCGATATCGCCAAGGAATCGGCGGACATCATCCTCCTGGAAAAGAGCCTGATGGTCCTGGAAGAAGGGGTGATCAAGGGTCGCGAGACCTTCGGCAACATCATGAAGTACCTGAACATGACCGCCAGCTCCAACTTCGGCAACGTGTTCTCGGTGCTGGTGGCGAGTGCGTTCATCCCGTTCCTGCCGATGCTGGCGATCCACCTGCTGCTGCAGAACCTGATGTACGACATCTCCCAGCTGTCGCTGCCGTGGGACAAGATGGACAAGGAGTTCCTGCGCAAGCCACGCAAGTGGGACGCCAAGAACATCGGCCGCTTCATGCTGTGGATCGGGCCGACCTCGTCGATCTTCGACATCACCACCTACGCCCTGATGTGGTTCGTGTTCGCCGCCAACAGCGTGGAAATGGCCGCCCTGTTCCAGTCCGGCTGGTTCATCGAGGGCCTGCTCTCGCAGACGCTGGTGGTGCACATGCTGCGCACCCAGAAGATCCCGTTCATCCAGAGCACCGCGGCGCTGCCGGTGATGCTGATGACCGGCCTGGTGATGGCCCTGGGCATCTACGTGCCGTTCTCGCCGCTGGGCGAAATGGTCGGCCTGGTCCCGCTGCCGTGGGAGTACTTCCCTTGGCTGGTCGGCACCCTGCTCTGCTACTGCGTGGTGGCGCAGACCATGAAGACCCTCTACATCCGCCGCTTCAAGCAGTGGTTCTGAGGCTGGCACCGTAGCGCGGCCATCGCGAGCAAGCTCGCTCCTACAGATTTCCCTCCGTCCTTGTAGGAGCGAGTTCGCGATAGCCGCAAAGCGGCGCCCTCCCGGGCGCCGCCCACGTGGAGCATCCCACATGAAACCGATCGCCGAACTGCTGTCGCTGGCCGAGCGCGCCTGCCGCGCGCTGCTGGTCATCGTCCTGGAACAGATCGCCACCCTGCTGACCCGCGCCAGCGTGCGGATGTACGCCCGCGGCCTGTTGAGCGGGGTCGAGATCCGCCTGCTGCTGGGCTTTGCCAGCGCCATTCATCGCCGCTGCATCCACCTGCTGCGATCCGCCAAATGAAATAAGAAAGGGAGAGTCCTCATGTCGGGAACTACTCTGCTGATCAACCTCGCCGGCTCCATCGCCCTGCTGCTGTGGGGCACCCAGATGATTTCCTCGGCGCTGCTGCGCGGCTTCGGCACCCAGCTGCGCCAGTGGCTGGGGCAGCACCTGGACAACCGCTGGATGGCCCTGTTGTCCGGCATCGCCATCACCGGGGTCCTGCAAAGCAGCACCGCGGTGAGCCTGATGGCCAGTTCCTTCACCGCCACCGGCGCCCTGGGGCTGGCCCCGGCGCTGGCGGTGATGCTCGGCGCCAACATCGGCTCGACCCTGGTGGTGCAACTGCTGAGCGTCGATATGTCGATCCTCGCGCCGTTGGTGCTGCTGGGCGGTTTTATCGTCTTGCGCCTGCGCGACGACTCGCGTTTTGAAAGCCTGGGCTGCGCGCTGATCGGCCTGGGGCTGATGCTCCTGGCCCTGCGCATGCTCGGCAGCACCCTGGGCGACGTCGAAGGCACGCCGGTGTTCGCCGCCCTGATGCGCGGCCTCGACGGCGACCTGCTGATCGCCCTGCTGCTGGCGGCCCTGCTGACCTGGCTGTGCCACTCCAGCGTGGCCGTGGTGCTGCTGGTGGCGTCCCTGGCCGCCACCGGCCTGCTGTCGTCGGTGACCGCCCTGGCCCTGGTGCTGGGGGTGAATATCGGCGCGGCCCTGCCGGCGCTGGTCAATGCCGACTCCAGCGTCGCCCGGCGCCTGCCCCTGGGCAATCTGCTGGTGCGCCTGTGCGGCGCCGCGGCGTTGCTGCCGTGCCTGCCTTCGCTTGCGCAAAGTGCGCCAGTCGCGGCCCTCGACGCCAGCCTGCAAGTGGTCTACCTGCACAGCCTGTTCAACCTGGCGCTGGCCCTGCTGTTCATCGGCCTGACCCGGCCCATGGCCGCGCTGCTGACCCGCCTGCTGCCCGAACCGCAGCGCGACGCCGACCCGGGCATGCCGCAGTACTTGGACGAAGCCGGGCTGGCGGTGGCCAATATCGGCCTGTCTAACGCCGCCCGCGAGGCCCTGCGCCTGGCCGACATGCTGTCGCTGATGCTCGACCGGGTACTGCGCCTGTTCCAGGCCTCGACCCCGGCCGGCGCCGACGAAGTGCGGCGCGTCGACCAGTCGCTGGACCTGCTCAGCGCCGCGATCCGCGCGTACCTCGCGGACATCGGCCAGGACGGCATCAGCGACCAGGACGCCGACCGCGCCCAGGAAATCCTCCTGTTCGCGATCAACCTCGAACATGCCGGTGACATCCTCTCCAGCAGCCTGACCCAATTGGCGGCGCGCCGGCTGCGGCGCGGCGAGCAGTTCTCGGTGTTCGAGCTGGACTGCATCCAGCCGCTGCACCAGGCCGTGGTCGACAGCCTGAGCCTGGCGATCACCGTGTTCCTGCGCGAAGACCTGGGTAACGCCCACCAGTTGGTGGACCGCAAGGAATTGGTCCGCCGGCTGGAGGCCGACGCCAGCCGCGAGCACTTTCGCAGCCTGCGCGAAGACCGCACCGCCTGGGCCGAGTCCGGGGATATTTTCCAGCGCGTGCTGCGCGACTATCGGCGCGTGCACCACCATATCGCCGCCCTGGCCTACCCGGTGCTGGAACGCGCCGGCGAGCGCGACCTGGACAACGCCGAACTGAGCGAGGCGCTGCCGGACAGCCCGCCGAACCTCGAAGCAGGCGCCAAGGAGGCTGTGCGATGCGCGTCCTGATCTGCGCCGGCCGCCACTACACCGACGAGCGCCTGTGCCGCCGGGTGCTCGACGCCTTCCAGCGCCTGCACGAGGTGCGGGTGCTGATCCACGGCGGCAGCCAGTTCCTCGGCGGGCAAATCGAAGACTGGGGCCGGGAAATCGGCGCCGACATCGTGCGCTACCCGGCCAACTGGCAGATGCACGGCAAGCTCGCCGAACGCCTGCGCAACAGCTTCATGCTCCGCGACAGCCGGCCCGACATCGTCATCGCCCTGCCCGGCGGCGACGACACCGACGAGCTGCTGGCCCAGGCCCGGGCCGCGGGCATCCAGACCCTGTCGGTCAACGACTGGCCATGAACCGCTTTCCCCTCGACCCCGGAGCGGCCCGCGCCGCTCCCCCTCTTTCAGTGAGACTCGACATGACCAAGCACCACCTGCCACGCAGCAACCGCTTCGCCCAGCTCACCCGCGACCTGCCGCCGGCAAGACGCCGCATGCTGCGGCGCAACCTGATCTTCGTCGGCCTGACCCTGAGCGTGATCGGCCTGCTGACCCTGATGGCCAAGGCCAATGCCGCGGGCGGCGCCTATGTCGTGGACGACGGCGCGATCAATGCCCCGGGGGAATGCAACCTGGATATCTGGTACCAGGACCTGCGTCACCACGGCTCCAGCCATGGCGCGGTGCTTTCGCCGGCCTGCACCTTCGCCAGCCTGCCGTGGCTGCAACTGGGCACGGCCATCGAGCGCACCCGCGAGGACGGCCACGGCGAAACCCAGGTCAGCCCGCAACTCAAGGCGCAGCTATGGAACCGCGAGGATCTCGGCCTGCAACTGGCCCTGGCGACGACCGCGCATTTCGCCCTCGACCGCGGCCATTCGTTCGACGGCGGCGACCTCAGCCTGCCCCTGACCTACCAGCCCCTGGACAACCTGCGCCTGAACGTCAACGCCGGCTGGAGCCACGCCTACGACGACGGCCAGCAGAACCACCGCTGGACCTGGGGCGGCGGCCTCGAATACGACCTGGGCCAGCGCCTGACCCTGGTCGCCGAACGCTACGGCCAGCGCGGCGGCGAACAGGCCTGGCAGGCCGGGCCGCGGCTGCATGTGGGCGCGAACCTGGACCTGGACCTGATACTCGGCGCCCAACTGACCGAAGCCCGCGACCGCTGGCTGACCAGCGGCGCGACCCTGAGGTTCTGAAACAACGCGGCGCCTGAGCCACCGCCATCGCGAGCAAGCTGCGCGCCTACAGGATCGGCGCCCGCCGCAAATCCGTGTTCACCGCAAGACCTGTAGGAGCCAGCTTGCTGGCGATAGGCGCAACGCGCCGATGGCTCGAACGCCGCCAGCTCAGCGGATATCGCTGCGCCGGTACAGGCTCAGGCCCACCGCGAGGACGGCGAGCATGCCGGCGCAACTGCGGTTGATCCAGCGCATCACCCGCGCGGAGAAGGTGCGCATGGCATGCCGCCCACCAAAGGCGTAGACCGCCATCATCACGCAGTCGATCGCCGCGCTGACCAGCGCCAGGATCAGGTACTGCTGCGCCACCGGTTCGTCGGGACGCACGAACTGCGGCAGGAAGGCGGAGAAAAACAGCACCCCCTTGGGGTTCGACAAGCCCACCAGCAACGAACGCATGAAAGCCCCGCGGCCGCTGCTGGCGTTGCCCGCGCTCTGCGCTGCCAGCGCCGTGGTCGGCGCCCGCCACAGCACCCAGGCCAGGTACAGCAGGTACGCCGCGCCGCCCCACTTGACCACGGCAAACAACTGCTCGGAAGCTTGCAGCAACGCCCCCAAACCACAACCCACCGCGCCGATCAGCAGCAAGTCGGACAAGGCCGCGCCGGCCATGCCGCAACCCGCCACGCGCATGCCGTGGGCGGCGCCGTTATTCAGCGCCAGGAGCATCGACGGCCCGGGGGTCATCATCACCGCGCTGACGGTGACGACGTACAGAAACAGCGTAGTGGCGTCCATCCGGACCCTCCCAGCGATGACTAAAACGATAGGTCGGCCAGCATACACCAGCGGTTTCAGCCTGGCAGCGACGCGTTCCAGTCCGCCACCTGGCGCGCGCTGATGCTGACGCCGCCGCACACCACTATCACCACGTCGCAGGCGGCGGCGATGGCCGGGTGATCGAGGCAGGCCACCGCCAGCGACACGCCGCAGGTCGCGGATCTTGAACGAGCCGCTGGGTTGCAGGTTTTCCAGCTTGAGCCAGATGCGCCGGCTGGCCGTGGACAAGCCGGGATGCAGGATCGGGGGGCGGCGGATATGCAGCATCATGGATGCCTCGCAAGACGGCGCTCTTCACACCCGAGAGACTGGCGCCGGCCCGTGCGCTCCCCCCCTGTCCGGTCTCGGGTCAGCGGATCGGTGGCACGCGGATATCGCCTTTGCGGCACTGGGTGCGCACGTCCTTGCCGCAGGCGCCGAAGCCCAGGTTCTTGTCCAGGCAGACCCGCACTTCGGAGAGTTCGGGGCCGCTGCACAACACGGCGACGCCCTTGTCGGGAATGCCCGGGTTGGCCTGGCGGAACAGTTGCTCGATCTCCCGCGCCTCGAAGTAGCGCACGGTGGTCGAAGGCTCCAGCGCCTGGGGAATCTTCACCGTGCCCAGGGCCTGGTCGGAGGCTTCCAGGTAAGCCGTGGCGCCCAGCCCGCTGCAGGTGCCGTGCTTGCTCCACTCGTGCTCCAGCAGCTTGGCGGTGGGGAACAGGGTCAGGCCCTTGGCCCGCTGTTCGGCGGTGAGCGGGGTCAACGGCGGGCAGGACTCCGGCCAGCCACCCTTGGCGTATTGCGGCCACAGGCCATGCAGGACAAAGCCGTAGCCCTTGCCGGAACACTGCTCGTTTTCCGGGTGGGTCAGGCAGAAGGTCGGCGACCAGGACAGCGACAACAGGTAGTAGTCGAACACCCCGGCGACCGATTCGCGCTGCTGCCGCGCCTCCCGTGCCTGGCTGACACCGACGGTGCAGATCATCAGCGCGGCCAGCGCCGCGGTTGCAAACATCTTTCTCATGAACCCTCTCCTTGGGATGGGCGGTTAGTGAACAGCCCGATAGTGACCTGGCTGGGATCGGCCAGAACACCTTCTTGGCACGGGGCTGTTGCAGGAACATGACAAGCCGCCCCTCGCGGGAGCTGCCGGCCACGCATTGTGTCAGGCACACCGCGCCGCGACCATCGCCAGCAAGCTGGCTCCTACAGGTTTTGCGGTGGATGCACATTCGCGGCAGGCACCGATCCTGTAGGAGCGCAGCTTGCTCGCGATAGCGTCGTATCAGGCACTCCGCGCTGAAGCCATCGCCAGCAAGCTGGCTCCTACAGGTTTTGTGGTGGATGCACATTCGCGGCAGGCGCCGATCCTGTAGGAGCGCAGCTTGCTCGCGATGGCGTCGTCTCGGGCACACCACGGCGCGGCCAGCGATTGGCCGCAAGTGCGCAAGATTGTTCAAGCCATTCCCGGCGCGGGCTGGCACAGTCGGTTTCCGCTCTTTGATTGCAGGCTGTCATGTCCAGCGTTCTTCTCCCCCGCGCCGCGTTCCTGCGCGGCGCCGTCGCCATCATGCCGTTGTCCCTGGCCACCGCGCCCTGGGGCCTGCTGGCCGGTTCCATGGCCATCGAGGCCAATCTCACGCCCCTGCAAGGCCAGGGTTTGTCGAGCATCGTCTTCGCCGGCGCCGCGCAACTGGTGGCGATCGGCATGCTCAAGGGCGGCGCGGGAATCTTCTCGATCCTGCTCACGACCCTGCTGCTGACGTCCCAGCACCTGCTGTACGGCATGAGCCTGCGCTCGGTGATCTCGCCCCTGCCCGGGCGCTGGCGGGTGGGCCTGGGCTTTCTGCTCACCGACGAGCTGTTCGCCCTGACCAGCCAGCACGACAAGCAGCAGTTCGACCGCTGGTACGCCCTGGGTGTGGGCCTGACGTTCTACATCGCCTGGAACCTGTTCACCCTCGCCGGCATCGTCCTCGGCCGCGCGATTCCCGGGCTCGAGCACCTGGGCCTGGACTTTTCCATCGCCGCGACCTTTATCGCCCTGATCACTCCGTTGGTGCGCAACGTGCCGACCCTGGTCTGCGTGGCGGTGTCGCTGTTCTGCTCGGTGCTGCTGAGTTACTGGCAATGGGGCTCGGCCCTGGTGCTGTCGGGCCTGTTGGGCATGACCGCGGGTTTTCTCTGCAACAAGTTCTACCGGGGGCGCACATGATGGTCTGGGCAGTGATTGTCGGCATGGGGTTGCTGGTGTTCCTCAACCGCTACGTGTTTCTCGAACCGCGCCTGCCGGTGCGCCTGAGCAGCAATGCCCGGCAGTTCCTGGGGTTTGCCGTGCCCGGCATGCTCACCGCGATCTGCGGGCCGATCGTGTTCATGCCCGAGCACCAGTTGAACCTGGCCTACGACAACCCCTACCTGATCAGCTCGCTGGTGGCCATCGCCCTGGTGATCTACACCCGCAACACCCTGCTCAGCATGCTGCTGAGCATGGCGTTCTTTTTCCTGCTGCGGTGGTGGTTGTAGAAGTTGCGGCAGGCCGGATAGACCGCTATCGCGAGCAAGCTCGCGCCTACAGGGGCATACGCGGGGCGCTTTCCTGTAGGAGCCAGCTTGCTGGCGATCGCCGCGGCGCGGTGTGTCTGATCCGGCGCTTCGCGAGCAGGCTCGCGCCTGCAGAGGGGTAGCCGCCGATGCGTGGGGTTCCGCTCACGGCGCCTTGGCTTCTTGCAGCAATTGCTCGATCACCTGCTCCTGGGCCCCATAGCCGCCTTCGCCGAAGTGGCTGTAGCGCACCTGGCCGCGGGCGTCGATGAAGTAGTGGGCCGGCCAGTACTGGTTGTCGAAGGCCCGCCAGATCGCATAGTCGTTGTCGATGGCCACCGGGTAGGCGATATCCAGTTTGCGCACCTGCTCCTTGACGTTGTCGATGACCTTCTCGAAGGCGTACTCCGGGGTGTGCACGCCGATCACCACCAGCCCGTCCTTGGCGTATTGCTTCGCCCAGGCGTTCACATACGGCAGGCTGTGCCGGCAGTTGATGCAGTCATAGGTCCAGAAATCCACCAGCACCACTTTGCCGCGCAGGGCCTCGGCGTCCAGCGGCGGCGAGTTCAGCCATTGCACCGCGCCGCTCAACGCCGGCATCGGCCCCTGGGCCGGCAAGGCTTCGGCGGACGCCGCGCCGGCCTTGTCGATCAGGTAGTCCAGGGCCTTGGGCACGCTGCGCAGCAGCCCCTGCTCGATGACTGTGCCGCCCTGGACCGAAGCGTTGGCCAGCAGGCGGTTGTCGAGCCCGCTGCCGATCGCCACCACCGCCAGCAATACCAGGCAACCGGCGGCGCGACGCAGCCAGGCAGTGGCCGGCAGGGACGGTTTGAGGCGGTTCACCAGCCCTCTTCCAGCAACGATCAGCAGCCCCAGGGACAAGGCGCTGCCCAGGCCATAAACCAGCAGTAACAGGCTGGTCTGGGCACTGGCCCCTTGCAGCATGGCGCCGGTCAGGATCACCCCGAGAATCGGCCCGGCGCAGGGCGCCCAGAGCAACCCAGTGGCCACCCCCAGCAACAATGCCGTCAGCGGCGCGGACAACTGCCGCGCCCGCGCCAGGCGCAGGCCGTCCAGGCGATTGCCCAGGCTCACCCAGGGCCGCGCCAGCCAGTGACCGACGCGGGCGAACATCAGTGACAAGGCAAACAGCACCAGCACCGCCAGAGCCAACTGGCGCCCGATGCCGTTGGCCCGCGCGACCCACTCGCTGCCGACCACCGCCAGGCTCGACACCAGGGCGAAGGTCAGCGCCATGCCGCCCAGCGTCAGCAGCAACGAGCCGCGGGAACGGTCGGCCCGGGCGAACAGGAACGGCACCACCGGAAGGATGCAGGGGCTGAGGATGGTCAGCACCCCGCCGAGAAAAGCAATGAGCAGCATGGCATCACCTGTGATCGGTCCGGCCCGCCATCGACGGCGGGCCTTGAGAGGAAAAGGTCGTATGACAAGGAGTGCGTTCAGCTGCCGTCGTTACAGTCGTTGGCGAACTTGCGGTAATCCAGGACTTGGGTGCGGCCCTGGGAATCGAGGTAGGTCATGCGTGCATTGACCACGCCACAGGTCGGCTGGGGGTCTTCGGTCATCGACAGGACTTTCTGGATATCCAGGTGAGTGCCGTAGCGGTAGGTCTGGGCCTGCACGGTGCTTTCGGCACGGGCCGACAGGGTGCAGATGTTCAGCGCGGCGAACAGGCAGGCGGCGTAGAGGGCGGTGCGTTTCATGAGGGTTTCCTCGGAGCGATGATGGGTTTGGGTGCCGAGGCCGGTGGTGGCGCCTCGATGGAACCCATTGAAAGCGTGCGAGGTATCGCGCTTGTGTCGGCAAACCGCCCTGGCTGTCTGCCTGCGTATCAGCGCCGCCCGGGGATACAGAGCGATACAAAACCGTGGAACCCCCGGCGGCTTTGCATCGCCGTGTGTGCAACACGGCGCCGGATACACTGCAATACAAAGCCGCGCAGGCAAGCCCCGTCGAGCCCGATAGACTAGGCAGCACAAGCCAATGACAGAGGCAGCACCCCATGGACCATGTCGATCACGTCCTGATCGTCGATGACGACCGCGAGATCAGAGAGCTGGTAGGCAACTACCTGAAGAAGAACGGCCTGCGCACCACGGTGGTGGCCGACGGCCGGCAGATGCGCAGCTTCCTCGAAACCACCCCGGTGGACCTGATCGTGCTCGACATCATGCTGCCCGGCGACGACGGCCTGCTGCTGTGCCGCGAACTGCGCGCCAGCAAGCACAAGGCCACGCCGGTGCTGATGCTCACGGCGCGCAACGACGAGACCGACCGCATCATCGGCCTGGAAATGGGCGCCGACGATTACCTGGTCAAGCCGTTCGCCGCCCGCGAACTGCTGGCGCGGATCAACGCCGTGCTGCGGCGCACGCGCATGCTGCCGCCGAACCTGATCGTCAGCGAAAGCGGACGCCTGCTGGGTTTCGGCCGCTGGCGCCTGGACACCACCGCGCGCCACCTGCTGGACCAGGACGGCACCCTGGTGGCCCTGAGCGGCGCCGAATACCGGTTGCTGCGGGTGTTTCTCGACCACCCGCAACGGGTGCTCAACCGCGACCAGTTGCTCAACCTGACCCAGGGCCGCGACGCCGACCTGTTCGACCGTTCCATCGACCTGCTGGTCAGCCGCCTGCGCCAGCGCCTGCTGGACGACGCCCGCGAGCCGGCCTACATCAAGACCGTGCGCAGCGAGGGCTATGTGTTCTCGCTGCCGGTGGAAATCCTCGAGGCCAAGCCATGAAGCTCGCGCTGCGTTGGCCGCGGACCCTCGCCTCGCGGCTGTCGCTGATCTTCCTGATCGGCCTGGCGTTGGCCCAGGGCCTGTCGTTCGCCGCGCAGTCCTACGAGCGTTACCAGAGCGCGAAGATGACCATGCTCGGCAACCTGGAAAGCGACGTCTCGACCTCCGTCGCCATCCTCGACCGCCTGCCCGCCGCCGAGCGCGCCGCCTGGCTGCCGCGCCTGCAACGGCGCAACTATGGCTACCTGCTGGGCCCCGGCGAACCCGGGCAGCCCATGGCCGCCGACGACGTGCCGGTCTCGGTGAACGCCATCAGGACCGCCATCGGCGCCGACTACCGCCTGGCCTTCAGCACCATTCCCGGGCCGCGCCAGCACTATCAGGCCCACTTGCAACTGGCCGACGGCAGCCCGCTGACCCTCGACGTGCGCCCGGCGATGATGCCGATGTCGCCCTGGTTGCCGGTGGTGCTGCTGGGGCAACTGCTGCTGTTGATCCTCTGCGCCTGGCTGGCGGTGCGCGTCGCCGTGCGCCCGCTGACCCGGCTGGCCCAGGCCGTGGACAGCCTCGACCCCAACACCCACGGCGTGCGGCTGGACGAGAAAGGCCCGACCGAAGTGGTGCACGCGGCCAGGGCCTTCAACGCCATGCAGGCGCGGATCGGCGCCTACCTCAAGGAACGCATGCAACTGCTGGCGGCGATCTCCCACGACCTGCAGACGCCGATCACCCGCATGAAGCTGCGCGCCGAGTTCATGGACGACTCCGTCGAGAAAGACAAGCTGTGGAACGACCTCAGCGAAATGGAGCACCTGGTGCGCGAGGGCGTTGCCTATGCCCGCAGCATCCACGGCGCCACCGAGGCCAGCTGCCGGATCGCCCTCGACGCCTTCCTCGACAGCCTGGTGTTCGACTACCAGGACACCGGCCAGGATGTGGAACTGGCGGGCAAGAACGGCGCGCTGATCGACACCCGCCCCCACGCCTTGCGCCGGGTCCTGGTGAACCTGGTGGACAACGCGCTGAAGTTCTCCGGCGCGGCGCGGATCGAGGTCCGGGCCGACACCGACAATCGCCTGTCGATCAAGGTCCTGGACCGCGGCCCGGGGATCAGCGAGGAGCAACTCGCGGAAGTGCTCAAGCCGTTCTATCGGGTGGAAAGCTCGCGCAACCGCGACACCGGCGGCACCGGCCTGGGGCTGGCCATCGCCCAGCAGCTAGCGGTGGCCCTGGGCGGCTCGCTGCGCCTGAGCAACCGCGAAGGCGGCGGCCTGTGCGCCGAGCTGATCCTGGTGAGCGGCAGCCAGGCCAGTCTCTGAGCCGCTCGCTACACAGGCATACATAACCGGCCTTTGCCGACACAGCCGGTATACACCGCCTTGCAAGACTCCCGGGACGCGCCGCGCTGACGGCGCCCCAACCCAAGGAGCCTGTGATGACCACTCAAACCCTCCCCTCGCCTTTGCACGGCTGGCGGCTGTTCAGCCTGCTGGCCGTCGCCGTACTGTTGATGAGCGCGCTGATCCTGCTGCTCGAACCGAACCTGGTCGAAGCCACACGCAGCGCCATTCGCGCCACCGCGCGCTCGTCCTTCGTGCTGTTCCTGCTGGCCTTCACGGCGTCGGCCTGGGCTGTGCTGCTGCCCTCGCCGCGGGTCCAGGCGTTGGGCCAGGCCCTGGTCCGCGAACGGCGTTATATCGGCCTGGCGTTCGCCTTCTCGCACCTGGTACACGCGCTGCTGATCTACCGCTACGGCCAGTTGAACCCGCAGTTCTGGCCCGGCCGCAGCGCCCTGGGCAATCTGCCGGGGTCCGTCGGTTACCTGTTTATCCTGCTGCTGGCACTGACCTCGTTCAAAGGCCCGGCGGCGCTGCTCGGCCGTCGCGCCTGGAAACGCCTGCACACCACCGGCATGTGGGTGCTCGCGGCGATCTTCGCCTACTCCAACTTCAAGCGCATTCCGCTGAGCGCCTGGTATGCGCTGCCCTTCGCCATCACCGGCGCGGCCATGGCGCTCAACCTGCTGGGCAAGCTGGCCCAGGCCAACAAGCGTCGGCAACGCCAAGCCCTCAATACACGCTGACCCTGTAGCCGCTGCCGCAGGCTGCGATCGACCGCGTAGCGGGCGCCAAACCAGGCGCTGCTGTGCTTCAGGCAGACCGTGCGTTCAGGTTTTGCGGCAACTACGTTGCCGTTCCCAGCCTCGCGGGCTCGGCAGCGGCTACACAAGCAGCGCGGTTCTTGCACGTTCCCACTATGCATAGGAGATCCACCCCAATGATCCTCACCCTTTCCTCCGCCTTCGCCGGGCTGCAACGCCAACTCGAACGCAGCGCCCCCTGGGTCGCGTTCCTTAGCCTGCGGGTATTTCTAGCCTGGGAATTCTTCGAGTCGGGCCTGGAGAAATGGTACGGCGAAAACTGGTTCCAGGAGATCCAGGCCGCCTTCCCGTTTCCCTTCGACCAACTGCCCGCCAGCCTGAACTGGCAACTGTCGATGTGGGCCGAATTGCTGGGCGCCCTGGCGTTGCTGCTGGGCCTGGGCACACGCTGCGCCGCGCTGGTGCTGATCGTCGTCACCCTGGTCGCCACCGCCGCGGTGCACTGGCCCGCCGAATGGTCGAGCCTGAGCGAACTGGCTCAGGGCTACGCCATCAGCAACAAAGGCCACGGCAACTTCAAGCTGCCGGCGATCTACCTCGCGACGCTGTTGCCACTGCTGCTCCAGGGCCCGGGCAAACTCAGCCTCGACGCCCTGCTTGGACGCCTGCGCAGCGGCCGCCAAACAGAACAACACGGTGTATCCGCAAGATCGTGAACACAGGCTTTACGACGGCTTCGCCGCCGGGCGCAGGCTGCGCCAGCGGCTACACAGAGCAGGACGGTAGCGTTTGGGGAATAGCGTTCATACGAAAATATCGCCAACCACCCACCCCTCCAGCCACCACGCACCCTGTAGCCGCTGGCGCAGCCTGCGCACGGCTGCGCAGCGGCCGCCAAGCCAGGCAGCACGGTGTATCAACAAGATCGCGAACACAGGTTTTACGACGGCTTCGCCGCCGGGCGCAGGCTGCGCCAGCGGCTACACAGAGCAGGACGGTAGCGTTTGGGGAATAGCATCCACACAGAAATATCGCCAACACCCACCCCTCCAGCCACCACGCACCCTGTAGCCGCTGGCGCAGCCTGCGAACGGCTGCGCAGCGGCCGCCAAGCCAGGCAACGCGGTGTATCAGCAAGATCGCGAACACAGGTTTTACGACGGCTTCGCCGCCGGGCGCAGGCTGCGCCAGCGACTACACGGGGCCAATAACGCCCTGGCCGTGCATCTGTCGCAGCAGGTTCAGGCCGTTGGCGAGAAAGGTGTCGAGGTCGTCGACGCGCGCTTCCAGGGCCAGGCCTTGCAGCTGGTCGCGGCCGGGTAACCGGGGAAACGTTGCAAGGCGCTGCAACAGGCGCCAGGCCAAAGGGCTGAGTTCGCAGAAGCGCACGCGGTAGTCGGCGTCGCGGCGGATCAGCAGCAGGGTCGGCGCCTCTCCCGGGGTGGTGGGTTGCCAGGCCGGGCCCAGGCGCTGCACCGGCCAGGCGTACGCCAGCGGCCAGGCCAGGGGCGACAGGCGCAGCGGGCGATACCATAGCAGCTGCAGATCGCTGGCCGGCAGCGGCTCGGCCTCGGCCTGTTGCAGGGCCATTTCGATCCACTCGTAATGGCTCAGTTCGACCATGAAAGCCGGCCATCCGCCGTCCTGCAACGCGGCCGGCGCCGAAGCCATCCAGGCGACGAACTCGCCGGCGATCTCGCCGAACTTCGGCGTGGCGCAGCGGTGCTCGCGCAGAAAGATCCGCAGCAGCCGGCACCAGTCCGGCTCGCCGAGTATCGAGCGCACGACCGGGAAGGTGCTGCCGAGCAACGAACGCAGATTGTCGAACACCAGCTCGCGGTAAACCCGGGCCCGCGCCGGGTCCATTCCGGCCGGCGGCGCACAGTGTTCGGGGTCGCGCAGGTAAGCGGTCAACGCCTGCTGCTGGGCCGCGAGGGCCACCGCCGACTTAACCATGGGCCAGCCGCCCCGCTGCCCCGACGGCAGCGCTCTGCAAGTGGCGAATACGGCCCAACTCGCCCAGCAGCTCGGCGAACGGCGGGAAGTTGAAGTCCCGCTCCAGCAGCGTCGGCCGCACGCCGAACAACTCATAGGCCCGCGCCAGCAGCCCCCAGACCATCGGTTTGACCGGCGCGCCGTGGGTGTCGATCTTCAGGCTGTCGGACTCGTCGTAATGCCCGGCCACATGCATCGCCACCACTCGCTCGGGCGGCAGGCCGGCGAGAAACGCCCGGGGGTCGAAACCGTGGTTCACCGAATTGACGTAGAGGTTGTTGACGTCCAGCAACAGGTCGCAATCGGCCTCGGCCAGTACCGCGCGGGTGAAAGCCAGCTCGTCCATGTCCTGGCGCGGCGCCGCGTAGTACGAGACGTTTTCCACCGCCAGCCGCCGCCCCAGCACCTCCTGGGCCTGGCGGATGCGCGTCGCGACATGGCGCACCGCCTCCTCGGTGAACGGCAGCGGCAGCAGGTCGTAGAGGTGGCCGTCGTCGCCGCAGTAGCTCAGGTGTTCGCTGTACAGCGGCACCTGGAAACGCTCGAGGAATTGCCGGACCTCCCCCAGGAAGACCAAATCCAGCGGCGCGGGACCGCCGAGGGACAAGGACAACCCGTGGCAGCTCAGCGGGTAGCGCTCGGCGATGGCGCGCAACGCGGCGCCCTGGGCGCCGCCGATGCCGATCCAGTTTTCCGGCGCCAGTTCCAGAAAGTCGAAAGCGCCCGCAGGCGCCGTATTCAGGGTGTCGAGCAAGGCCCGACGCAAGCCGAGCCCCACAGTGACCGAAACCGGCAACCGTGGGGCCTGGCTGGAAATAACGGGGGATGGCATGGGCGCTCTCCTGATAATCCCGGGAAAATCGGGGAGCACCCGGTGCTCCCCGCCAGCGTCGATCAGGACTCGATCGCCGCGCCGCACTTGCCTTCGCCGCATTTGCCTTCGGCCGAACCGGCCTTGGCGGCTTTGGCCGACAGGTACTGCTTGGCCTCGTTGAGGCTGATGCCGCCATCGTGGTTGGCGTCGATCTTGTCGAACTCGGCGGCCCGTTCCGGAGCGGCGGCCACGAACTCCTCGCGGGACACCTTGCCATCGTGATTGCTGTCGGTCTTGGCGAACTTGTCTTCGCCGCACTTGCCTTCGGTGGCGCTTTTCGCCCCGTCGGCCGCGGCCAGGGTGTAGCCCTGGGACAGCTCGGTCATGCTCAGCGCCGAAGCGCCGGTGGACAGGCCCAGGCCGCCGACCAGCGCCAGGCCGAGCGCGACGTTGGACACGTTGGAGAGTTTGAACATATCGATACCCCTTTCGGATTGACTGACGATTCCCGCCATCGGCCCCCACGACGTCGTCGGGGCTGGCGAGTGGGCGTAGTTAATCCTCGGGGTGTATCCGGGCTGTGTGCGAAACCGCGACCAGGACCAGCAGATGTATCAATGCCGGGCCGATACACAGTCTGATACGCAACGGCCCGGCATTCAGGAAGGATCGGCGGAACGCCGCAGCAGTTGCGCGATGGCCTGGGCGTCCATCGGCTCGCTCAGGTAGAAACCCTGGGCCTCGTCGCACTGCACGTCGCGCAAGGCGCTGAACTGATCGTGGGTCTCGACGCCCTCGGCGGTCACGGTCAGGGACAGCGCCCGCCCGAGGCCGACGATGGCCTGGATGATCGAATGGTCGCCGCCGCTGGCGGTCAGGCCGCCGACGAAACTGCGGTCGATCTTCAGCCCGTCGAAGGGGAACGAACGCAGGTAGCTCAGGGACGAATAACCGGTGCCGAAGTCGTCCATCAGCAAGCGCACGCCCAAGGCCTTGAGGCTCTGCATGATGCCCAGCGCGCCCTCGGCGTCGTCGAGCATCACGCTTTCGGTCAACTCCAGTTCCAGCCGCGCCGGGTCCAGGCCGGTTTCGGTCAGCGCCGCCTTGACCCGCGCCACCAGGTGCCCGCGCTGGAACTCGGTGGACGACAGGTTGACCGACACCACCACCCCGTCCGGCCAACTGGCCGCTACCCGACAGGCCGTGTGCAGCACCCAGTTGCTCAGCGGCAGGATCAGCCCGGTTTCCTCGGCAATCGGGATGAACAGCTCGGGCCCCAGCAAGCCACGCTGCGGGTGCTGCCAGCGCACCAGCGCCTCGGCCCCCGCCAGTTGCTTGCCCTGCAGGCGATAACGCGGCTGGAAGTGCAGGCGCAACTGGTCCTGCTTGATGGCCAGGCGCAAGTCGCTTTCCAGTTGCCGGCGCTCGACGATGCGCGCGTTCATGTCGCCGGCGTAGAAACGCCAGGTATTGCGCCCCGCTTCCTTGGCCTCGTACAGGGCGATATCGGCGTAGCGCAGCAGCTCCTCGGCCAGGGTCGCGTCGGCCGGGGCCATGGCGATGCCGATACTGGCGCTGATGAACACTTCATGTTCGGCGATATAGAACGGCAACTCGATGCAGTCGATCAGGCGCCGGCAGAGGTTTTCCACCTCCTGCTGCGAGGCCATGCCGGCCACCACCAGCACGAATTCGTCGCCGCCGATACGCGCCACCAGATCGTCGTCGCGCAGGCAACCCGCCAGACGCTGGGACACCTCGTTCAGCACCTGATCGCCCGCCGCATGCCCGAGCAGATCGTTGACCGGTTTGAAGCGGTCGAGGTCGACGCTGAGCATCACCAGCGGCGCCTCCAGGGTCGGCGTGGCCTTGAGCTTGCCGTCGAGGAATTCCTGCATGCGCGTGCGGTTGGCCAGGCCAGTCAGGGCATCATGATGCGACAGGTATTCGATGCGCCGGCGCGCCTCGACTTCTTCGGTGATGTCGGTGGCCGTGCCGCGATAGCCGCGCCCTTCCATCTCGCGCACCGACAGCCGACAGACCCGCGCCTGCCCGTCGCCGGACTGGTAATTGCATTGCAGCACCGCATTGGCGCGCCGCGCATGGCCCTTGAACCAGGTGGACAAGGCGCTCTGCTCGGAACTCAGGATCTCGTCCAGCGGCCGGCCCAGGCAGCGCTCCCGCGACAGCCCGGTGACCACCTCGAAGCGCTCCGACAGGTAGGTGAAATGCAGCTGCTCGTCGACCTCCCAGATCCAGTCCGAAGACGCTTCGGCGACGTCGCGAAAACGCTCCTCGCTGGCCGCCAGCGCCGAGCGGCTGGCGGCCAGCGAGGCGTGGTTGGCGTCCATGACCCGTGCCGCGGCGGTGGTCCGGCGCAGGATGAACCAACTCATCAGGCCGAACACCAGCCCGGCGCAGGCCAGCAGCGGCAACACCAGCACCAGCAAGCGGTCGCCCGGACGCTCCGGGGTCCATTGCACCGCCACGGCGTCGTCGGCCAGGGTCATCCTGGGAAAGACCGTCGCCTCGGCGCCGGTGGCCGCCACGCGCAGTTGATCGACGCCGTAGTCGCGCCCCAATGTGGCGAGCCGGGCCGGATCGAACCGGGCAACGAACAACAGCACCGACGGCGGACGCTGGTCCCGCTGCACGTCCGGGTCGGTGCCGGGGCTCAACGCCGCGGCGGCTACCAGGGCCGGGGCGCCGTCCATGTCGACGAACGTGCTGACCGCGCTGGCGCTGTCGGCGCCCTGCCGGGCCTGGGCGATCAGCGCGCTCATCGAACGGTTGAGCCAGCCCTGCAACGTGACCGTCCGCAGTTGGCCGTAGACCACCGAGTACACCGTGCGGTCGGTCGGGTCGACCACGAACACCCCCTGGTACCCCAGGTCGCTGAACAGCGTGGGCCCCAGGTTCTGCCGCACGAACGCCCAGTCGGTATCGACCGTCAGGTGCAGGTGCTGGTAGGCGTCGCCCCAGAAGGCGTAGTCCTTGATGGTCTTGCGGCTGAGCCGCTCGAAACTCTGCAAGGCATTCTCGGCGTCGAAACGGCTGTGCGCCTCGGCTTCGTGGTTCTGGTCGTGGGCGATGAACACCAGCAGCATCGCCACCAGCAGGAAGATCGACAGCAGCAGCGCCGAGCAGCCCAGCAGCGAGGCACGGGCCAGCGACAGGTTGGAAGAGCGGGGCCGGGTGACAGATGACGGATCGACGCCAAGATTTTCCATAAGGCTCCAGCGGCTGGCACGACGCACACCGCGCTATCGTGAATGAACAGGCTCTTGGATGACGCCCAGGCTTGCCCCTTGAAGATAGACAGTTTTTCCCGCGCCTTCCGGATTGATGCACAGAAAGTCCGCCGAAGACAGCGGACCGGCCCTCGGCGGTAACGACGGCGGCGGTCCTCAGGCAGGCATCGCGGCGCCCACCCGGGCCGGGATCTCCTCCAGCGTCCGGTAGACCGGCAAGCCCAGTTGCCGGCCCAGGGCCTCCAACCGGTCGGCGTCGGCGCCAGGCCCGGCAAGGCGCAACACCGCGTCGCAGCCTTGCACCTGTTGGCGCGACACGTCGCTACCAGGGGCCAGCCAGGGCGCCAGCAGCGGCACATGCCCGGCCGCCAGCAGCCGCGCGGCGCAGTCGTGCAGCGCCGGATCGGCAGCGTCGAGGCCCGCCACCAGCACCGTCAGGCGCCGCGGCGCCAACAGGCGCAACTCCAGGTACTGCAGGAGCATGATGGTCTTGCCGTCGACGATCTCGCCGTGGCGCACCATCGCCAGTGCCTCCTGGTAACCGAGCTCCAGCACCTCGATATCCTCGCCCTCTTCCTCCAGGCCGCCGCCGTCGCCGATGCGGTCGTCGGGGGAATATTCGCCAATGAAAAAATGCAGGCGCTCGGTGACCGAGCCTGGGCTCATGAAGGCTTCATAGACCTTCTCGATCCGGCCCACGCGGTAGCCGGTTTCTTCCTCGGCTTCCTGGCGGATGCGCTGCTCCGGGCTGGCATCGTCCAGCAGGCCGGCGGCGGTTTCGATCAGGTAGCCGGGGTAGTCGTTGACATAGGTCGGCATGCGGAACTGGCGGATCAGCAACACCGTGCGCCGCTCGCGGTTGTACAGCAGGATGGTGGCGCCGTTGCCGCGGTCGTAGACCTCACGGCTCTGCGCCTGCCAGCTGCCGTCGCGGCGTTGCAGGTCGAAGCTGTATTTTTTCAGCAGGTACCAGTTGTCCGAGAGCAGTTCCTCGGCGGTGATGCGTACGGGTGCGGGTGGCATGGAAGTCCTCCTAAGGTCGGGGTCGCGCAGCGGTTCAGCCCTGGCTGGCGCAGATCGAATGCCAGGCGGCATTGGCCAGTTGTTCGCGGTAGGTCGCGGGGCGGCTGCGCACCCGGCCCGAGAGCCAGGAGCGGCAATAGCTTTCCGCTTGCCCGACGATCAGCGACGGCAGCAACTCGACAGGCACCTGCTGCCATGCCTCGCCCTGGATATGCCGCGCCAACCATTCGCGGAGCAGGCGGTTGCGGGCCTTGTTGCGGCTGGCCAGCTCTTCGCCGAACGGCCCCTTGGCCAGCGCGTAACGCGCCTGGAACTGGAACCGCGCCCACTCGGGCTGGGCGTCCACCCAATCCACATAACTGTGCACCAGCGCCCGTACCCCTTGCTCCAGGGTGGCGGCCGCGGCCAGGTAGCGCTCGCGCAGGCCGGCCTGGTCGTCCAGCGCGGCGAAGAACAGCGCGGCCACCAACCCTTCCTTGTTGCCGAAATGGTGATAGATCGCGCCGACGCTGGTGTCGCAGGCCGCGCGAATCATTTCGATGGTGGTGGCTTCGATGCCCTGTTCGTTAAAGCACGCCAGGGCCTGTTGCAGGATCACCCGTTTGAGCTCGGCGCGACGGCCCGGGTAACAGCGTTCAAGCAGCTCGAGAGAGTCCATATCCGATCACACGACGAAATCCGCAAACCGGGCGCGAGCGCCCGCCGTTCAAAACGCGGCCAGCTTGACAGGTTTTCCTTTGCCAGAATATTGTTCTTTTACAGAATAATATTCTGTATTTAACTTCATCGGTCCCAGAGGAAACCCACCATGAGTCAGGTTCTCAGCATGTTCAGCGCCGCCGGTCCGGAAAAATTCACCCAGATGGCCTGCCAGATGGCGCCCTACTTCAGCACCATCGATCCGCTGATCGCCGAACTGAGCGCAGGCCATGCGCTGGTCCGCGTACCGTTTCGCAAGGACATCACCAACCATCTGGGCACGGTGCACGCCATCGCCCTGTGCAACGCCGCCGAGCTGGCGGCCGGGGTGATGACCGACGTGTCGATCCCGGCCGGCGCGCGCTGGATTCCCAAGGGCATGAGCGTGGAATACCTGGCCAAGGCCAAGACCTCGGTGTACGCGGTGGCCGACGGTAGCGCGGTGGACTGGAACAGCAGCGGCGACAAACTGGTCGCGGTGGACATCTTCGATGAAGAAGACAAGAAGGTGTTCAGCGCGCGCATCACCATGAACGTGAAAACCGCCTGAGCAGAAACGACAACGCCCCTCATCGGAGGGGCGTTGGCGATGACGCGATAAGCTCGCTTACACCTGGATCAGGTTGGCGATCTTCACGTCCGGATCGACATCGGCTTCGTAGTCGACGCCGGCGATCTCGAAACCGAACAGGCGCAGGAACTCCTGCTTGTAGCCGGCGAAGTCGGTCAGCTGGTAGAGGTTTTCGCTGGTGACTTCATCCCACAGCTGCTTCACGCGGTCCTGGATGGCAGGTTCCAGTTCCTTGTAGTCGGCGCGCAGGCGGCCTTCCTGGTCGAGGATCGGGTTCGGGTTGTACAGGCTGTCCTTGTACAGGCCGTAGACCTGCTCGATGCAACCTTCGTGGACGCCCTGCTCCTTCATCACCTTGAACAGCAGCGACAGGTACAGCGGCATGATCGGGATCGCCGAGCTGGCCTGGGTGACCACGGCCTTGAGCACCGAAACCCGCGCGTCTCCGCCCAGGTCCGACAGTTCATTGCGGATGCCGATGACTTTCTGGTCCAGGTCCTTCTTGGCTTCGCCGATGGAACCGTTCCAGTAGATGTCGTGGGTCAGCTTCTCGCCCAGGTAGGTGAAGGCGGTGGTCTTCGCGCCTTCGGCCAGCACGCCGGCTTCATGCAGCGCGTCGATCCACATCTGCCAGTCTTCGCCGCCCATCACGGCCACGGTGCCGTCGATTTCTTCCTGGGTGGCAGGCTGCAGGGTGGTTTCCTTGACGATTTCCTTGTCGGTGTCGACACCGCGCAGGGTCACCGACTTGCCCAGCGGCTTGAGCGTGGAACTCAGGACTTCGCCGGTTTTCGGGTGGGTGCGGCGCGGCGCGGCCAGGCTGTAGACCACCAGGTCGATCTTGCCCAGGTCGCGCTTGATGGTTTCGATGGTCTGGCGCTTCACTTCGTCGGAGAAGGCGTCGCCGTTGATGCTCTTGGCGTACAGGCCCTTTTCTTCGGCGAACTTATGGAAGGCCGCGGTGTTGTACCAGCCGGCGGTGCCGAGCTTGCCGTCGACACTGCCGCGCTCGAAGAACACGCCCAGGGTGTTGGCGCCGCAGCCGAAGGCGGCGGTGATCCGCGCGGCCAGGCCGTAGCCGGTGGAAGCGCCGAGGACCAGTACGTTCTTGGGCCCAGCGTCGATGGCGCCTTGTTCGGTGACGTAGTCGATCTGTTGCTTGACGTTGGCTTCGCAACCGACCGGGTGGGTCGTCACACAGATAAAGCCGCGAACGCGGGGTTTGATGACCATACACAATCTCCCAATTTCAATATGCCAAGCGCCCATACAGGCTGCAGCAGCGTCACTTGTTCAAGTCGTAGACGCTCGGAACGCCCGCGCGTCACGCCTTGGGTTTTCAAGGGGTGCAAATTTGCCCGCCAGCATAAATTCATTCGGGGGTTTGGGCCAGAAAACGCTGACATCGGCCCACAGATGCCGGGTTCAGGGAGACACCGGGATCATGTGTTCAACCGCCGCGCATCGTAGGCGTCCAGCGCCTGGTAGGCGGTGTAGGTCGCCTGGGCCGCGACCAGGCCGGCCATGCCGTAGGTCGGCACCAGGCCGAACTTGCCGAAGCCCCCGGGAATCGGGATGGCCTTGGCGATGGCGTCCGCCAGCACCTCCCCGGCCACGGTGGTCGGGGCCATGCCGTGGCCGCCGAAGCCCACCGCATGCCAGACGCCGTGGTCGTCCTGGCCGATCTGCGCCATCTGCTGGCGGCCGTAGCTCATCAGCCCGCCCCAGGCGTAGTCGATCTGCACGCCCGCCAGTTGCGGGTAGACCGTCAGCAGGTCGGCCTTGAGCAAGCCGGCAATCGCCTGCGGGCCGCGGTCGAGAATGGAAATGCGCCCGCCCCAGAGGATCCGGCTGTCGGCCAGCGGGCGGTAATAGTCGAAGGCGAAGCGGGTGTCGTAGATCGCCGAGTCGCAAGCGATGGCGTCCTTGAGCCGGTCCCCCAACGGTTCGGTCGCGACCACATAGGTGGCGATCGGCAGCGTCGCCCGCTCGACCGGGCGGTACAGCCCGCGGGCATAACCGCCCGCGGCGAAAACCAGTTGCTCGGCCTCGACTTCGCCGCCCGCGGTCTTGACCAGGAACGTCGTACCCCGCCGCTCGATGGCCAGGGCCGCCGATTGCTCGTGGATGTGAATGCCGTGGCCGGCAATCGCCGCCGCCACGCCGTAGACGTACTTGAGCGGGTGAAAGTGAAAGGCGTTGCGCTCCAGCAGCGCGCCGAAATAACGCTCGGTCTTGAGCTTCTCCCGCAGCTCGCCGGCCGCCACGGGCGCCCAGTCGACGCCGTAGACTTCTTTCATCAACTGCCGGGGTTTCTCCAGGCGCATCGGGTCGTTGAACCAGTTGGCCAGCAACACGCCCTCATCCACCAGGTCGCACGGGATGGCGTATCGGCGGGCGCGCTGGCGGATCAGCTCGACCGCGTCGATGGTCAGCCGGTAGAGGCGCCGCGCTTCGTCGCGGCCCAGGGCCTTGTACAGCTGGGCATTGCCCAGGCAGTAGCCGCCGAACACGAAACCGCCGTTGCGCCCCGAGGCGCCGTGCCCCACGGTGTGGGATTCGAGGACCACCACGTCGGTCACGCCACGCTCAGCCAGGCCCAACGCGGTGCTGAGCCCGGCCAGGCCGCCGCCGAGGATGCACACCCGGGCCTGGACCCGCCCGGAGAGCCGTGGGTAGGCGGTCTTTTCGACCGTGGCCTGGTAGTAGCTTTCGAGAAAATCGCCGCTCATCGCTTAGCTCCGTACCTGAGTCATTCGGGCTTGAGAATGCCTGCTGCGTGCAGCCGGCGCGTCCGCCTGCCGGTCGTTTTCGAAGCGGCTGCGAATCGTCGAGAAGCTCATCTGGTCGAGCCGGACGAACCTGGAACGGCTGACGAGCTTGTGCGCCAGCCAGATGACCAGGAACAACGCCAGGCCAACGTAGGTGGCGGTCAGCCCGGCCCAGTCGATCGAGTCCCCCAGCAGTGCCTGGTAGTTTTGCCCGAGGGTGACGCACAGGCACAGGACAAAGGCGAAAATCGGCCCGAACGGAAAGAACTTCGACACATAAGGCAGGTGGCCCAGGTCGTTGCCCTGGTGCACATAACCGCGGCGAAAGCGGTAGTGGCTGACCGCGATGCCCAGCCAGGCGATGAAGCCGAGCATGCCCGAGGTGTTGAGCAGCCAGTTGTAGATCTGCCCCGGGCTGAAAATAAAGGTCAGGAAGCACAGGCCGGCCACCGTGGCGGTCGCCAGCAGCGCCCAGCGCGGGGTGCCGGAGCGGCTCAGGCGGGCGAAGATCGCCGGCGCCTTGCCCTCCAGGGCCAGGCTGTAGAGCATCCGCGACGAGGCGTACATGCCGGAGTTGCCGGCCGACAGCACCGAGGTCAGGATCACCGCGTTCATCACCGCGGCCGCGCCGAGCATGTCGGCCCGCTCGAAGATCAGGGTGAAGGGGCTGACCCGGATATCCGACACCCCGTTGCGCAGCAGGCTCGGGTCGTTGTAGGGAATCAACAGGCCGATGATCAGGATGGTCAGCACGTAGAACAGCAGGATCCGCCAGAAGATCTGCCGCACCGCGCGCGGCACGTTCTTCCCCGGGTCGCGGGTCTCGCCCGCGGCGATGCCGACGAACTCGGTGCCCTGGAACGAGAAACCCACCACCATCGCCACCCCGACCAGCGCCCCCAGGCCGCCGACCACCGGCGCGTCGCCGATCGCCCAGAGCCTGGGGCCGGCCTGTTCGCCACCGCTGAGGATGCCGAACAACATCAGTATGCCGACCGCGATAAACAACACGATGGTGATGACTTTAATCAGCGAGAACCAATATTCGGCTTCGCCGAACAAACGCACCGAGGCCATATTGAGCCCCGCGATGATCAACAGGAAAATCCCGCTCCAGATATAACCCGGTACATCGGGAAACCAATAAGCCATGATGATCTGCGCGGCCACCAGATCGACCGCGATCGTCACCGCCCAGGAATACCAATAGTTCCACCCCAGGGCGAAACCGAAACTGGGGTCGACGTACTTCGCGGCATAGGTTGAAAACGAACCGGTGACCGGCATGCAGGCCGCGAGTTCGCCGAGGCTGGTCATCAGGAAGAACACCATCAGGCCGATGACCACGAAGGCCAGCAGCGCCCCGCCCGGCCCCGACTGGGCGATGGTCGAGCCCGAGGCGACGAACAGCCCGGTGCCGATGCAGCCGCCGATGGCGATCATGTTCAGGTGTCGCGGGGTCAGGGTTCTTTTCAGCCCGCCGGCGGTTTCAGCGTGGTGAAAATCGCCCGTGGCCTCGCACGCGGCCGGCACTTTCCTGATGTCTGTCATGGTGACCTTCTTATTATATTTAAACCGCCAGTGCCTGATTCAAGTTGCCTGGCGGTGTCCCTGGATGATGTTCCTGCCCCCACTTAAGCCCACAAAAATACCCCTGACAAATGATTTTCCCGCATCACATCAGTCACTCAGGGAATACGCCGCAAGTTACAACTTTGAACAATTCGACACACTAATAGAACATCAGAAACTGACAACTTATAACTAAAAACCCGTCAGGTTTAATTAGTTTTCGGCGGTGAAAGATAGTTTTTCCTACAAGTTCTTCGGTTGAATCAGAGGTGAATAAGGGCGGTGTTCTGGCAGTGGTGATCGCGGGCAAGCCTCGCGCCTACAGGGGCTTCCAAAATGCGCGGCTAGCCGTGCCAGCCGGCGAACCACTGGCCGAACGTCCGCGCCGACAACGGCATGGAAAACAGGTAGCCCTGCCCCACGTCATAGCCCTGCGCCCGCAGGATATCGCGCTGCTGCCCATCCTCGACGCCCTCGGCGACCACCCGCAGGGAAAGCCCCTTGCCGATGCCGATCACCGCTTCGCTCAAGGCCCGGCAGGAGGCGTCGTGCTCCAGGTCGTCGACAAAACTCTTGTCCAGTTTCAGTTCGCTGATCGGCAGCCGCCGCAGGTAGCCCAGGCTGGAATAGCCGGTGCCGAAATCGTCGATGGCCAGGCGCACGCCCAGGGCATGCAGGTCGCGGATGGTCTGCTCGGTGCAGGGGCTGTCGCAGAGGAAAACGCCCTCCGTCACCTCCACGCAGAGGTCCGCCGGCTGCAAGTCGCTGGCGTGCAACTGACGGGCGATCAGCGGTGCCAGGTTGAGGTTCTGGAAATTCAGCGGCGACAGGTTGATCGACATCGACGGCACGCCGATGCCCGAACGGCGCCAGCGCGCCAGTTGCTCGCAGGCCTCGCGCAACACCCACTGGCTGAGGTCGTTGATCAGCCCGCACTCTTCGGCCAGGGCGATGAAATGGGTGGGCGAGATGCTGCCCAGGCACGGATGCTCCCAGCGCGCCAGGGCCTCGACCCCGACCAGCCGGGCGGTATGCAGGTCGATCTGCGGCTGATAGACCAGGTGCAGGCCGTCGCTGGCCAGGGCCTGGCGCAACGCGCTCTCCAGCAGCAGGCGATGCTGGGCGATCCGGTTCATGTCCTCGAGGAAAAACCGGAAGCTGCCGCGCTGGGCGCGCTTGGCCTGGTACATGGCGATATCCGCGCAATGCAGCAGGCTTTCCATGTCCTGACCGTCGCAGGGAAACATGCTGATGCCGATGCTGGCCGAGAGCACCACGGCGGTGCCGGCGATCTCGGCCGGCACGCTCAGGGCCTGCAGCAGGCGTTCGAGAAAGGTCGTGACCTGAAGGGCGTTCATCCGCGGCAGCACCAGCACGAACTCGTCGCCCGACAGCCGCCCGACGATGCCCGCCTCGTGCACCACGCTGCGCAGCCGTTGCGCCATGAGTTGCAGCAACTCGTCGCCCGAGGCGTGCCCGAGGGCATCGTTGACCTGCTTGAAGCGATCCAGGTCGACGAACAGCACCGCCAGCTCGCCCTGCTCCCGGGCCACCTCGGCGATGCTGCGGTTGGCCTGGGCCAGCAGGAAACTGCGATTGGGCAAGCCGGTCAGGGCATCGTAGAACGCCATCTGGCGAATCGACTGGCGCGCCTCTTCGCGCTCCAGCGCCAGCATGCACAGGTGGGTGCCGGCGGTGATCAGGTGGGCGTGGGTGGTGTCGGGCTCGCGGCTCTCGCGAAAATACAGGGCAAAGGTCGCGCTGACCCGGCCGACGCTGTTGCGCACCGGGATCGACCAGCAGGCTCGCACCCCGACCTGCTGCGCCAGCAGGCGATAGTCGGCCCACAGCGGGTCGGTATTGATATCGGTGACCAGCACCGGCTCGCCGCGATAGGCCGCGGTGCCGCAGGAGCCGGCGGCGGGCCCGATCGACAGGCCTTCGATGGCCCGGGAATAGTCGGCCGGCAGCCCCGGGCTGGCCAAGGGGTGCAGCAGCCCGTGCGGGTCCACGCTGAGCACCGAGACGATGACCTCCGGCGCCAGGCGCTCGATTTCCCGGCACAACAGCGTCAACACGCTTTCCAGGGACTGCTCTTGCAGCAAGGCGCCGATGACCTTGTCTTGCAGCACCTCGTGCAGCTTGGAACGGGTGATGTCGGTGAGCACGATAACGATGTTGTCGACCCGCCCGGCGCTGTCGAACACCGGTGCCGAGCACAGCTGCACCCACAGCCGCTGGCCGTTGCGCTTGCTGACCAGGGCACAGGTTTCGTGGGGCTGGCCGCTGAGGATGCGCGCCAGCTCCTCTTCGTCGGCCCCGGTCTCCAGCGGGTTGTCGAGCACGAAGAACATCCGCGGCGAGTGCCCCAGCACCTCCTCGCGCGAATAGCCGAGCAAGCGGATCAGCCCGTCGTTGACGTAGGTCAGCCGACCGTCGGCAGCGACGATGCAGGTGGCCGAGCGGGTGGCGTTGACCGACATCGACAGCAAGCGGTGCTCGCTATCCCGCAGCCGGGTCTGGGTCACGTCCTTGAGAAAGGCGGCGTAGAGAACCCGGCCCTGCAAGGTGATTTTCGACACCGACAGCGCGCCCCAGCGCTCTTCGCCGTCCTTGCGGGCGATCGGCACGTCGCGACTGCCGCCGTTGGCCCCGGCCTGGCGGTGCGCCGCGGAAACGGCGGGCCGGGAACGGATGGCAACCGGCACCAGCGCGCCGGCCTCGCTGCCCAGCACCTCGCGCCGCGAACAGCCCCACAAGCGCTCGGCCGCAGCATTGAAAAACACCACGCGATTGCGCTCGTCGACGATCACCACCGCATCGATGGCCTGTTCCAGGGTTTGAACGAAAAAGTCCGCCGCTTCTTCGCCGGTGGTCAATCCGACTCTCGTCTCCATTGCTGCCACTTCATGCATGCCCTCACCCGTCCTCCTCCCTGACAACCGGTGAAGCGCCACCCAGAGCCCTCGGAGCCGGAGGGACCGTTCCTCGAAAGCACAGCCGAAACTGATGCGCGCGTACGCAAAACCCACACTTGCCCGGACGGGCAGGACAGCAAGCCGCCGGCACGCCCACAGGGCGTTTCGCTGTCGCGGCCTGAACCTACAGAATAGCCTCGAAGTGACAGTCTTCTGGAAAAGCGTGCGAACGGTGTCACAACCTAAACACACCCCAGAGTCGTCGGCCGCCGTGTCGCTCACGGCTCCCGCGACAGCCCCACCGTTGCCGCCCGGGGTGGCGATTCTGCCGATGGCACTTTCGCCGCTTGCGTTGTCCGATGCAGCGGCCTCTTATGGCCACTGGGGAGTGCGGCGCCCTTCGGCGCCGCGCTTTTCGGCCTGTTCAATCCCGGACCACAGGAGTGGCGGTGAATAAGTTTTCAGACATGAGCACCTTTGTCGCGGTCGTCGAAGCGGCGAGCTTTTCCGAGGCCGGGCGGCGCCTGGGCACCACCAAGTCGCTGATCAGCCAGCGCATGCAACAGCTGGAGAAGCGCCTGGGTTGCGTGCTGCTGACCCGGGCCCGGCCGTTGCGGCTGACCGAGGCCGGCCAGCAGTTCTACGCCGACAGCCTGCGTATCCTGCTGGAGCTGGAGCGCGCCGAAACCTCGGTGCAAGACAACCAGGCCAGCCTGAACGGCACCCTGCGCATCGCCGCGCCAATGGCCTTCACCCCGCGTTACCTGGCGCCGTTGCTGGCGCGCTTCGCCCTGCGCTACCCGCAACTGTGCGTCGACACGGAGGCCCAGGACAAACTGGCCAGCCTGCAGGACGGGCATTTCGACGTCGCCATCCGCCTCGGCGCGCTCAACGATTCTTGCCTGGTGGCCCGCCCGTTGACCGAGAACCGCCACCTGATCTGCGCCAGCCCCGACTACCTGGCGCGCCACGGCACGCCCGAACACCCCGGGGACTTGCAGCAGCACGACGGGCTGATCTACTACAACCGCGAACCCAACGGCATGTGGAGCCTGCCCCTGGACGGCGCGCAGCATTCGTTCCGGATTCGCGTGCGCATGCGCACCGACTCCGGGCATCAGTTGCTCGAAGGCGCGCGGGCCGGCCTGGGCCTGGCGATCCTCCCGAGTTTCCTGGCGGCCGAGGCCTTGCTCGACGGCAGCCTGGTGTCGGTGCTGGCCGACTACGCGCCGTCCGGCGGGCAGATCTCGGCGGTGTACCGCAAGACCCTGCGAACCCCGCCCAAGGTCCTGACGCTGATCGAGTTTCTCAGCGAAGAAATCAGCCGCCCCGCGCCCTGGGATGCGGCCCTGATCGCCCGCGGCCTGATCGCCGCCCCCGCGAACGCCTGACCGCACGGGCCCCGCGTCGGGTCAAGATTTTCTGAACGTTCGGTTCACTTTTCAGTGGCTGTCGTTCAGCGACGACGGCCCTTAGCCTCACCTCCCAGACAAGCACCCGCCTGTCATGGGAGATGAGCGATGAACCACCACGAAGCAGAAAACCCTTCCCGCCGCAAACTGCTGGCACAGACCATCGCCGGCTCGGCGAGCCTGGCACTCGGCTCCCTGCTCGACGCCGGCCCGGTGTTCGCCGCCGCGCCGCAAGAAGCCGGCGGTACCGGCAAGGGCGCGGCCGGCCAGCGCGTCGACGTCTTGATCGTCGGCGGCGGTTCGGCGGGCGCGGTGATGGCCCGGCGCTTGAGCGAACGCAGCGAGCGCAATGTGCTGCTGCTCGAAGCCGGCCACGTCTACGGCACCCGCGACTACCCGAAAGTGATCGCCAGCAGCGACAGCGTCGGCGGCGATGCCAACAGCGACTGGGGTTACCAGACCCAGCCCGGCTACATCGGCCACCCGATCCACGCCATCCGCGGCAAGGTGCTGGGCGGCAGCTCGGCGATCAACGGCGCGGTGGCGATCCGCGCCCGCAAACAGGACCTGCTGGACTGGAACCTGCCGGGCTGGTCCTACGAGGAACTGCTGCCGTCGTTCAAGAAACTGGAACACCGCAACACCGGCGCCAGCGAGCTGCACGGCCACGACGGCCCATTGCCGGTGCATCAGCTGACCCTCAAGGACGTCACCCCCATGCAACGGGCGTTCGTCGAGGCAACCGTCGCCAACGGCTACCGCCTGGTCGAGGATTTCGACGGCCCGGACGCCAACGGCGTCGGCCCCTACCCGATGAACATCGTCGACGGCGTGCGGGTCAACACCGGCATCGCCTACCTCGACGAACCCGTGCGGGCGCGGCGCAACCTGCGGATCCGCGGCGACGTGCTGGTGGATAACGTGCTGTTCGACGGCCACCGCGCCATCGGCGTGCGCCTGGCCAGCGGCGAGGAAATCCACGCCGGCGAAGTCATCCTGAGCGCCGGCACCTACGGCAGCGCGGCGATCCTCCTGCGTTCCGGCATCGGCCCGCGCCACGACCTGGCGGCGCTGTCGATCCCCCTGGTGGCCGACCTGCCGGTGGGCCAGCGCCTCAAGGACCACCCGTTCTACTACAACGCCTACGCCGCTCGCCCCGAGCGCATCGGCAAACAGTCCCCAGCCATCGGCGCCAAGCTCTGGACCCACAGTTCCACGGCGAAAAACAGCGACCTGGACCTGCACATCACCGCCACCCACCTGTTCCCCCACGACCAGAGCCCGACCAAAGTCGGTTTCGTCCTCGCCGTGGCCCTGACCCGCCCGTTGTCGGTGGGCAGCCTCAAGCTGGCCAGCCGCGACCCGGCCCAGGCGCCGCTGATCGACCTGAACTTTTTGGCCCGCGCCGAAGACCGCGCCCGCCTGCTGGAAGGGGTGAAGCTGGCGCGCACGATCGGCCAGAGCGCCCCGCTGCGGGACATGATCCACTCCGAGCTGAACCCGGGCGCGCAAGCCACCAGCGACCAACAGATCGAGCAATCGATGCTGGCCACCCTCGACACCTACCACCACCCGACCTCCACCGCGCCCATGGGCCGGGCCGGCGAACCCGGCGTGGTGGTCGACCTGGAAGGCCGGGTGCACGGCGTGCAGGCCCTGCGCGTGGTCGATGCCTCGATCTTCCCCGATGCGATCTCGGTCGCCACCAACATCACCACCATCGCCACCGCCGAACACATCGCGCAGCGCTACAGCTGAACCGGAGAACATTGCCATGACGACTCACACCCACCTGGCCAAACACTGGATCGACGGCGCCTGGGTCGATTCGACCCAGCACGGCGAATCCATCGACCCGGCCACCTCCAAGGTCATCGGCCACTACGCCGATGGCGGCGGCGCCGAGGCCGACGCGGCCATCGCCGCCGCCGTGCACGCCTTCAACAGTGCCTGGACCGACGACAACGCCTTGCGCGCCCGGGTCCTCGACGAGCTGGCCGCCGCCTTCGAGCGCCACAGCGAGGCGCTGATCGAGCAACTGGCGCTGGAGAACGGCAAGATCAAGCCCGAAGCCCGCTTCGAAGTCAGCATGGTGCCCTCCAAGCTGCGCTTCTACGCGGCGCTGACCCGCACCGAGCGCGGCCACAGCGGCACCCCGCGCCCCGACGTAGTCTCCATCGTGCTGCGCGAACCCATGGGCGTGGCCGGGATCATCGTGCCGTGGAACTCGCCGGTGGTGCTGATGGTGCGTTCGCTGGCGCCGGCCCTGGCCGCCGGCGCCACCGTAGTGATCAAGATGCCCGCGCAGACCGCACAGACCAACGCCCTGCTGGCCAAGGTCATGGCCGAGGCGCCGTCGTTGCCGCGCGGGGTGATCAACCTGTTCACCGAGTCCGGCGGCGAAGGCTCGCGCCGCCTGATCGCCTCGCCCCAGGTGCCGGTCATCAGCTTCACCGGTTCGTCCGCCACCGGCCGGGCGATTTCCGCGGTCGGCGCGCAGTCGCTCAAGCGCTTCGGCCTGGAGCTGGGCGGCAAGACCCCACACCTGGTGTTCAATGACGCCGACCTCGACGCCGCCCTGCCGGTGCTGGAAAAAGCCCTGACCGTGTTCGCCGGGCAGTTCTGCATGACCGGCTCACGGCTGCTGGTGCAGCGCGGCATCGCCGACCCGTTGCGCGAGCGCCTGGCCGCGCGCCTGCAAGCGGTGCGCGTCGGCCCCGCCGCCGACCCGCTCAGCGACATGGGCCCGTTGATCGACAAGGCCAACGTGCAGCGGGTCGATCAAACGGTGGAGGCGGCAATCGCGGCAGGCGCCAAGGTCATCGTGCGCGGCGGGCCGGTCACCGAGGGCGAACTGGCCAACGGCGCCTTCTACCGCCCGACCCTGCTGGAAGTCAGCGACTCGAAGCTGGACATCGTGCAGAAGGAAACCTTCGGCCCGGTGCTGACCCTGCAGGTCTTCGATACCGAAGCCGAGGCCGTGGCCCTGGCCAACGACAGCGAATTCGGCCTGGCCGCCGCCGTCTGGACCCGCGACCTCAAACGTTCGCTGCGCGTGGCGCGCAAGGTGCAGGCCGGCACCCTGTGGATCAACGACTGGGCCAAGGTCTACGACGAATTCGAGGAAGGCGGCTATCGCCAGTCCGGCCTGGGCCGCCTGAACGGCGTCGCAGCCATCGACGACTTTATCGAATACAAGCACATCACCCTTTCGACGGCCGAGTCCTGAGGCTCGGCGCGCCACCTACCGGTTTATCCCGTTAAGAGGTCACAACAGCATGAAAGGCAAAATCGTTCTTGAAGAACACCTCAGTACCGAACTGAACAACAGCCTGTGGGACGCCTCCGGCGAAGCCGCGCGCAACGGCCAGGCCTATATGGCGGATGTGGAAAAACGCCTGCTGGACACGGAACAGCGCATCGCCGACATGGATCGCAACGGCATCGACACGGCGATCCTCTCCCTCACCTCCCCCGGCGCCCAGTCGATTCTCGACACGCGCCAGGCGGTGTCCTTCGCCCAGCGCACCAACGACCAGATCGCCGAACAGTTCATCGCCAGCCACCCGCAGCGTTTCAAGGCCTTCGCCACCGTCGCCCTGCAATCGCCCCGGGCCGCGGCCGACGAGCTGGAACGCGCGGTCAAGGAGTACGGCATGGTCGGCGCCCTGATCAACGGCTACACCAACATCGGCAACGCCGACACCGCGCAGTACCTCGACGAAGCGCCGGTCTGGGAATTCTGGGAACGGGTGGCGGCACTCAATGTGCCGGTCTACCTGCACCCGCGCGAGGCGTTGCCGAGCCAACGGCGGATCTACGAAGGCTACCCGTCGCTGATCGGCTCGGCCTGGGGCTTCGCCCACGAGACCGCGACCCACGCCATCCGCTTGATGCTCAGCGGCTTGTTCGACCGCTTCCCCAACCTGACCATCATCCTCGGCCACCTCGCCGAAGGCCTGCCGCTGATGCTGCCGCGCCTGGAACACCGCCTGCACATGCAGCGCGAAGGCGAAGGCCTGGGCCAGGCGCAAAAACCGGTCAGCCACTACTTCAGCCACAACTTCTACCTGACCACCGCCGGCCACTTCCACACCAAGGGCCTGCTGGACGCCATCAGCGAAATCGGCGTCGACCGCGTGCTGTTCTCCGCGGACTACCCATACGAAAGCATGGACACCGCCAGCCAATGGTTCGACCAGGCGCTGATCAGCGAAAACGACCGGGAGAAAATCGGCCGCGGCAATGCGCAGCGGTTGTTCGCTTTGTAGAGAGGCACACGCGGGTATCCGGGGGGCCCCGGGTACCCGCGATCGACTGGCATCGAAAAGATCCACGACGCCACGTTCCAGACTGCAAGAAGCGACACCGCACGCCCTTCAATTCCCCCTGAAACACTCAATAAGCAGGAAACAAAATGGCCAACCTCGCCGTAATCGAAACAGCAGAAAAAACCAAAGCCCCGATCGACGTCGTCAGCGCCTTCCTGGCCAACAGCGGCAAGGACAGCGTCGCCCACGCCGCCGCCCGACTGGTCAGCGAAGACGCCACCTACGTCTCCCTGAACTTCGACAACCCCGAACTGCAACAGATCGAACCCTGGGCCGGCACCCGCAAAGGCCGGCAGATCTACATCGACACCTTCTCCAACGTCGGCACCTACTGGGACATCAACGACTTCGCGGTCACCGATATCTTCAGCGAAGGCGAAAAAGTCGCGGTCTTCGGTAGTTTTACCTACACCTCGGTCGGGGTGGGTAATCGCTTTACCTCGCCGTTCTCGATTCTTGCCAGGGTCGTCGATGGGAAGATTGTTTATTTCCAGTTTATGGAAGACACGTACGCCTCAGCCAAGTCGTTTCGGGTGAGTGGGGAATGGGTGATTCAGTCGACTAAGGGTGGGGAGGTGTTTGGGGTGGGGGTGAAGTGAGGTTGGTTTTGAGTTTTTGATCGTTTGGTTGAGGTTTTTAGTGTGGGCTTTTGGTCGGAAGCAGCCATCCATGAAAGGCTGTTTTCGGCCAAAAGCGGACACTAGGCGATTGCTGTCGCCGGCGATTCACTTCCAGCATCCGACAGTTCCAGTTCAGGGATATCCGTCCGAAGGCAGCCAGTGAGATTGACGATCTTGGTCATGCTAGCCGACTGCTTGGACATACCGATAAACGCATAACAGAAACAGTTTATCGACGCGTTGGCGAGATCGTGAAACCTACAAGATGAACCCAAAACAATCGGTTAAATTCGTTCACGAGCGCTCTCAACCGCTCACTTAAAACTGAGTGCTGCCCTTCACGACGTGCAGCTCTCGGCCAATAACTGCCAGTTGTATCCGGCAGCAACGGCCATTAGCTGCCGTTGGCAAGATTCTTTAGCTCTTGGTGATGTGGAAAATCCTGCAAAGCCGAGTCGATTAAGGAGTTTTGATTTATTTCAGCTCCACCACCACCTTGTCTAAGCGTGCGCAGCGCAGCGAACCAGGTAGCACGGCCGGAACCCCCTAAGCGTAACCGGGAAATATCGCCACCGGCACGCAGCCAGAGTTCCTGATCCTGAGGTCCTGCCGGATACAGGTCCGATAGTATTTCTTCGAGTTGGCGCCACACCTTGCCGCTATCTGCTACCGCAGACGTAGCATCGAGGCGTTTTACTCCTCCAAGCTCAAGCGCAATCGGAAAATTATCTTCCAAATCGCTCGCTTTGAAGATCGGATGCTGCTGGCCTGGCATGGCATGACGCACTCTTTCGCTGACGTAATTAAATACCTCAAAAACACGTATCAGCCCATCGCCTTGAGTACGTGCCCCCCCCCTTAAAGCCCCTAGCAAATGTTCTGTAAAGAGACTGTTGCGCGCTCCCCCCAAAGCATAGGAGTACTCAGTCGCCCTAGACGACGCGATCATTACGCGCCCGGTGCCTTGAGCCAATTGGTTCAGTGATTTCTCATTGAAGCCAAGATCCAGCGTAGCGCCGATGCTCTTAAAGCTCGCGGCGGCGCCTGCATGGCACGCGTCAATCAGAACAACCAAACGCTCAGCCTTAATACGGGCAAGCGCAGTGGAGAACTCTTGCTCCAGTAATGTAGTTTGAGCGACACGGTGCGTATCGCAATCAACGGGAACCAAGGCGCTTTCATCACCCAGACGGGCACCATGGCCTGAGAAAAAAATCAGAACGGTATCGCTCGGTTGAGCGCGTGCCGCCAGCGCGTCGAGTTCCTGACGGATCGCGTCCAGTGTCGCCTGTGTGTCCAGTAGCAGCTTGACGTTCTGCTGCGCATAACCGCAGTGAGCAGCAGAAGTTAGCGTGGAAACAACATCTTGGGCGTCATTGAGAATCGATCGCGGTAGCACAGGGACCTGCGCATAATTTGCTACAGCAACGACTAACGCATGCCAACCCGCAAAAGGTGTTTTCTCATCCACCTCGATTACCTCTCGCGTATTCATCCTTACTCCATTGCTGCATTAGTTGGCACCATTAAAAATGGGCGTCATTATCTAACTCTCTGAGAAGCTCATTCGACGAATACTCACGCCGCATCTCTCTCAGCAGGTTTTTGACGTGCGGTCCCTTTCCATTCTTAATTTGGGCAAGCGCGTGGTGCCAACGACTTCGCCCGCTTCCGCTGTGCTGTAGATCAGCATTACGACCGCCCGCACGACTCCAAAGCTCTTCGTGATCTGGCCCTTCTGGATACATGTCTACGGCCACCGCCTCAAGGCAGTCCCAGTCATCCTGCGCCGAGCGCGACGATAACCGAATTCTCCAGCGATTGATCGTTCCCAGTAGGTCGGCACAGAGGCTCAAGGCGGGCCAGATATCGCTGCGGCTTAAGCGAAACTTAAACAGTGTATCAGCGGCCTTGGTCCAATTTCTCTTCAAGATAAGGTGACCAAGCGCTTCAGCCTCCGATCTTGACAATACATTTCGCGACTTGGACCAGACATCGAGCCACCAAATCATTCTCGACTCGTTGAACTGATGCAAGATCGCCATGATCTGAATGCAGTATCCAGGAGGCGTCTGCCCCTCAAGCGCGAGATACAGCTCAGAGCCAGCGAGCATGAATGCTTGAAGTCGTGCATCGGGAGTGGAAATACGCCCCTCCCAAACACTCTTGAGCCAACCCAAACTAGTCGCACGCAGTAAATTATCAAGAGCGGGCTCATGCACTCGTCCCCACACCTCCGCCAGCCTCGGATACTCGCTAAGATCGGCCAGAGGTGTAGTGGAAAGCGTGGTAATCAGCTGACGGTTAGCTGCCCGCCCCTCCAACAGATTCGTCAGAAGGCAGAAGAATGCCTCGCGTGGCTCTCG
Organism: Pseudomonas chlororaphis; assembly: GCF_001921865.1. Lineage (GTDB taxonomy): Bacteria > Pseudomonadota > Gammaproteobacteria > Pseudomonadales > Pseudomonadaceae > Aquipseudomonas > Aquipseudomonas chlororaphis_D. The sequence continues at coordinate 65,885 of NZ_MSCT01000010.1, read as the reverse complement.
CAGCCCGTCCCATGCGGTCGCATTGAGCTCTAACGTCCTGAGCCAAAGCTCTTGTACTCGAGCTTCAGCAATGTTGACGTCGTTCAGGAGTTTGGGGCTCTTAGCGACCCGCTCAGCAGCAATGAGCAGTAGTCGCGGTTCCTCCACACTCAGAGCCACCTCAAGCAACTGCGCGGAGACTACAGGACGTAAAACTGCCTGAAGACCGTCGAGATACTCCACAGCTACATCGACCGAAAGCTGGCGTTCGACTGCAGCCCTCACGTCAAGACACGCCCCTGCCGCCGCGCCGTGAAGCGCATACCACTGCTTTTGTTTGGCAATTCGCATCACTACATCACCAACAGCCTCAGTCACCCTCCTTGGCGCGGCATTGACGAGCCGATCCTCCAACGCAACGTCCACAGGTAAATGCTTGGAAAGAACCTGTAGGATGTCACCGCCCTCCACTACCCAGCGCCAGAACGCAGCCGGGAACTCACTAGCAGTCGTACGTGAGGCCGCGTAGATACCGGCGATAATCGCCTTACGCCAGGGCTTCAGCGCATCCGGCGCGGACAGCGCATCCTTGATAGCGGATAGCATCTGCGTATCTTCGTGGGGCTCGAACCTCTTCTTTGCGGCCCAGGACTCTAGAGCAGCCCAGACCTTGCTTGATGAAGCAAAGCCGTCTGCATTTAGGTTTCGCAGCTGCAAGACCTGCGCTACGGTCGCATTGCCTAGCTGCAGCAAAAACTTCTCGATCACTACTTCTTTTGACGCTGTCCCAATCGAACTCTCTGGGGACAGCCTTTCTATCAATCGAATGGTTGCTAAGCACTGCTCAAAAGTCGAGCTTATCGAGATGCTGGCATCGAAGACACGCTCAAGCATGGGCAGATCCGCGAAATGTGTAACCTGAGCGCCAATTTCCTGAGCATAACGCAGGATGGGGGCGGCCTCAGTATTGTCACTGAGCATGGCTGCAGCACGCGTCAAGGGCCCCGAGTTATCGCCCCCCACGATGCGATGTCCGCCCCACCGTGCAGCTAGCACTGAAGGTGAACACACAATTGTAGGCTCTGGTAACTCAACAACATCATGCGGCCCAAAGCTGAGCCGAAAAGCAAAGCGGATGCGGATGGCTGGCCAGCAGTTAGCCCACAGAGCCGTTATCAACTCCTCGTAACCGTTAAGACCAATCCTCACAACGGGTCCTTTGCCACGAGTAACCAGCGCTTGTGCCGTAGCAATCAAGTCCGACGTAGCTCTCTGCACTGCTTGTGAGGGCGACAACTCTATCGAGGTGAGCACATCCGGAGGCTTGGGTGAGTTAATAAGAAGCCCAAACAGCGGTCTAAGATCACTCCAGCAGAGCATTTCCTGAAGCGGAGCGAGGACGGCATGCGAGATGACCATTCCAGGCCGGCTTGCAGAAGGGTCTGCAAAGATTCGCGCCAACACATACCAATCGCCGAGGGCAAAGCCGCTTACGTAAGGAGACCATACGACTCCCGGCGGCGCTGTATCAGGTAGGTCTAGACGGGCCGCTAGCTCCGGAGGAATGAGCGAGGCATCACTGGCCAACCGAAGCGCGTGCCCGCCAAGAGCTTCACCAAATACGGCCTGTTCAACTATCAAAGCATTACCCTGCCACTTTTAGAGCACTTGCTGCTAAGAGAGATTGGATCGGTTGAGTGAGATCTGGAGTGTGCTGTCCATCAGGCAACACCACATAGCCAAAGTGTTCAGGACCTTGAACAACGTAGTCCATGTCACTGCTATTGGGCGCGAGCGCTCGCCCCAATGCGGAAAGGCCTAGCACCAAAGGCTCAGCCCAAAGACTTTGGATGAAGCTGGAGAACATAGGTAGCCTGCGCTCCAAGACTTGCGCAGGTGGTTGATTGAGCTCATCAGTACCTAGCTCATCCCAGCAGCTTAAAAGTACGCCTAAGCGAGGGCTAGCCAGCGGCTTGGAGGTGCTTTCATTCCGAATATAAATCAGCATCTGCAGCAACTCGATTAGGCGCGCCTGATCGGAGACCTGCACCTCTCGATTATCAACGCTTACACTGGTGATATCGTTCAGCGGGCGGGAAAAGATGTCATCACTCACCCGAGTTTGCTGAAGGCGAACCAGCAGTAGCCAGGCCGGTGAGACCACGACACGATCGCGCCAGGCAGCAGGAATTTGCCTGGTTGAGGACATGGTCTTAATCTGCTCACCGCCGTAGTCCGGCCATACCAGCTCGGCCCTCAGTCCGTTTTCGTCACTGATTGGCCAAAGGCTATCAACGTAAGTGGTGGTAGGCGTGTGATCCGCAGTAAGCCCCTCGTTAAGGCGCCCCATAGCGGACTCGAAAGGCTGAAGATTCGTCGCAGCCCCATCCATCCGTAACTTGCCAGCACCATTCATTAAACGGTTTAAAAGCTGGGCACCATAGTGGGTTTTGCCGACACCTGACTCACCGATGAGCAGGATCGAGTTATCACTAACGCTCATGGCTACTTCACCCCAAACATGAACAGAAGATCCGAGCTAGCCGCTTGGGGCGGCGGCAAGGAAAGGCGAGTTCTCCGGATATCAAGAGCCCAGTCGAGCAGTTCGAGAAGCCCCTGCCCCTTGTTATGGTCATCACCCGAGCCAGAGATGCTGACCAAAAACTCACGAGTATCAGGCATTAACTTCAGTACCGCATCGCGGACAGCCGTTTCAATTTCTGGCGCGATGGAAACATCAGCTTTGGTCCAAACGATCGCAACTGGGCGGTCAGCACGCTCTGCTGCCAGTCTGCGAGACAATACCTGAAGGGCACTACGTGCTGATCCTTTGTTCTCTCCAGCAAGTGCTTGGCGATCTGCAATCAGCAAGAACATATCCGCATGCTCTGCCACCCAGCGCGCACCCTGGGCATCAGGCGCATCACGGTTCATGGACCATTTTTGGAACCATTCGCCCGGGGCATCGGTAAATAGGTAGCTGCGAACATCACCTGAGCCACCTCTAAATGAAGTATGTAAAAGCCCCGGAGCTCTGCCGCCTCGGCTGGAGGTATGCGGTGGAAAATTAGGGGGATTACCTGGACTCCATCGTAGCGAACCCGCCAGCGCTTCCCAACCTGCTAATGAAAAGGAGCCGGCAAAGCGACGTTTCTCAGAGCAAGCCAGACCGCGCCCGATAAGCAGGTACCAAGCCGCGAGCAACGTAGTCTTTCCAGCGTTCTGCGGCCCTACCACCCCGACGACCATTGGCTTTCCTGGGCCTGCGACAAAGCTCAAATCGGAGAGACCCAGCGCACTTCCCGACCAAGGAAGCAGCAAGCTATTCGCGTCCACCACCGAGGATGCTGAGACCTCCTCGCCCCCTGCCCCCCAACTGGGGCATTTGGTGTGGTTCACAAAGCCCAAGTCGCAACTACAATCAGGGGCAAAACATGAAGGGCGCGAGCAAGCACTCATCAGGCTTTACTTCCAGGCTTCTTAGCCTTCACAACCTCTTGCGTAGCCCGAGCAGCCTGCAACTCCCTGAAAATCCAAGCGGCCCATTCTGGGATGGTCAGGACCGCCTCAGCGGGTACACCGACCTTCTCACGGAACTGAGCGTCGTCTATCGCAAACTTACCCTGTTGTTCCGCAAGCAAGCCCAAAATGGGACCTCGCCCATTAAGCTGTGGAACGAGCTTACGCGCAACCACCCGCAATGGACTCAGCTCTGCTGATTCGACAGCCTCACCAACGAGCTCACGTATAGTCTGCTTTTTCTCCGGATCAACGGAGGCCAGGCTCAATATGGTCTCGCTGAGAAAAGCGGCAACACTGACTGGTGAGAAGGAGGGTACCTGTTGATACAAGTCGAAAGCCATTAGTGCCCCCACAGTCGATACCGGAAGTGCGCGATAGCTGACGCGAGCGCTGGGCGAGTAAAGGGTCTCTTTCCACCAAATCAGGTTTGTTCTTCGCTGCAGACCCGCCGTTGACGCACTTACTAGCCTCAGTGTATCTGCAACATGTGTTGCCACTGCTTGTGACAGCGCCTTTAGCGGCCCGGAAATATCTACCGGGGTGCCCTGAGCATCCTCACTGGCGGCATCTATAGCTTCGGCTATCGCTTTGGCAGCCAAACGTCCAAAATCGGTCGCCCAATTCTGAGGATCGTTGTGCGACCAATAGCGGTTTTTGTTTTGACCGACCCCGCTAGGTGCCGCTGCTGCGTGTAAATTGGCAGTTAGGCTTTCTGTATCGATAGTCAGAGCCTGAGCGGAGAGTTCAACCGCAGGCAGTGCAGAGTAGTTCAAATCGGGGGCATTGATAGTGTCTGGGGTCGCCCACTCTGCCTCGGCGCGAGCGTCAACTCGGCTCTCAATCTCCAGCACAGCCTCTACCCAGATCTTTTGCTCGTTACCGGCTTCGATAAAGGGCAGTACATTGCGAGCTGAAGCGACAAACGCAATACCTACCCTTTCGTCGCTAGCAGCCTGAACGAGCGCATCGAGCAGCAGAGCCCGCAGCACCATCATGGGCGTACCGGAAAAGGTGTTGATGTAGGTCGGCCACCGCTTCCTGAGCGCATCACACACCTCTGTGATGACTGGATCCTCCTCGGGTGATGCAGGATCAAAGGCAATCAGGGCAAACTGGGAGGTCTTGGATGGCATCTTTTTTAACGTAGCAGCTAGATCGGAAGCAGTCTCTGTGAGCTTCGCGAGCTTGGCATCATCGCCACCTACGTCAATCAGCCCTGCACCCAGAAAACGAATTAGGATTTGGTCACTCATAACAGGCTGAATCTCTTCCTTGATCAGGGCCTCAGCCACCAATGGGCGGAGGACTACACCTATACTAAATCCCCAGCAGCGGTGAGAGCAATTGGACATCATCTTGACCTAGGCGCCCCTAGCACATATGCATAACTGTCTTAGCGCCTAGCTTACCCATCTCCAGCTGCTTCTTTGGTCAAAGAGCGAGAATTTCGCGCTTGGGCCCGATAACAAAAGTCAGAGCGATGAAAATATGACGGACCGCTTCTGGCCGTTAGCAGTCAGTTACAACCGGTCGCTTCCTCCCTAAACGAACACCCAGAAGCTTCTACTCTCTCAGGCTCCGAAAGTAACAGGCAACCAGCACTCCACCAGCCGTACTGGTTGCTTGAACCGGCCTGTATATGCGGCCAATACCCGGCGAATAGGTCGTAGGTACGCCGCCCCAGCAGCAAGTCGAACGGTTGCAATAAACCTTGCTCAGGCAATCGAAGCCCCCCACCCCACCGCACTGCCAGCAGTTACAAAAGCCGCCCAAGACCGTAACGCCTTGAAGCCCGAAGCCACTCACATGCCCCGATACTCACTCGGCGTCTTGCCGGTCCACTGGCTGAAGGCACGCCTGAAGTTCGCGGCGTCGCTATAGCCCAGGCGGCTGGCGATTTCTTCGGTGGTTATCCTGGTGTTGCGCAGGTACTCGATTGCCAGCCTGCAGCGCACATCGGCCAGCAAGTCCTTATAGGTTGTGCCTTCGTGCTCAAGCAGCCGGCGCAGCGCCCGCGGGTGCACCGAGAGCTCATTGGCCATGGTATCGACCGTGGGAAATCTCCAAGGCATTCGCTCAACGAGCGTGCGCCGTACCAGCGAGGCCATTCCGCCTGAATGGTCGAGATCGACCAAGAGCTGGTGGCAGAGGCTGCGCACGCTTTCATGGGTGAAGGGGTCCGGCATGCGCGCGGTGAATTCGGACCAACGCCTATCGACCAGAACCTCGTTGCTTGGACAGTCGAACTCCACGGGGCACCTGAACCATTCCCGGTACAGGCTGGCATGGGCGGGTTCGGGGCACGCAGCCCGCAGGCCATCAAACAAAAACTCGCTCCCGCATAAATCGCGACCCAATGTCAGCTTTGCCGAATAGGCAAACTCGAGCGCAAAACGGTAGAGGTCGCTGGTGGGGTCCGAGGCGATCAGCACGTCATAGGTGTAGATGCCCATGTTCGCCTCGCGGACGTAGGCGACGGGGCCGGCCGGGGTCCCCAGGACGCGGTTGTATTTTATCGCGAACTCGATCTGCGCCGAGGATGTCGGGCTGCTGAGCAGGCCGTATCCGTACATGCCATACGCAGTCAGGCCCATCCGCGCGCCGGCACGCAATGCCGAAGCAGGGTCGGTTGCCAAGCGCGCCGCATTGCGAAACACGGCGGTCACCTGGCGAAACGAAACTCGGGTCGCCGGGTCGCGCATTTCGGCCTCCTCAAGGCCGCTATTGGCGAGCACAGCTGCCGGCGCTATGCCGTCCTCAGCCAGGGTCGCCACGATGGCGGCCACTCTCTGCGGCCCGAACGGGCACGGCTCCACGTGGGGTATCGAGCGTCGCACTGCCCTCTCTTCTCGCATCGTCTTGATCCTGGAAACACAGCGCCATGGGAGGACGCCCTTGCCTGAAACCGCAGGTAGCAGGCAGGGCGCCATTCGGGTTGTCATGAAGTGACTGGTGCACGGCCCGTAATGACCTTTTCTCGCTCGCCCCCGACATTACACTCAGACCGGCAGCTTGCGCACTAACGTCGAACGCTTGCGCGACTCTCCTGGCAGAGAGAACAGAGCAACAGTCGTGTCCGGATGATCGTGTTTGTGGCAACGACTGAAGAGGCAACGGCGCCGATTGGCTGGGTAGGCATAACGCGATCCACGGAGGCAGTGCTACTGCCCGACGGTTGTCGCGTGTCATAGAGGGCAAGGTATGAGCGAGATCAGTATCTCGAAGAATGCGGTCAAGAACACCGTCGTCATCGGCAATGTCGAGGTGACGTGTTACGACTCCGGCAAGGCGACCACCAACGTCACGGCCGAGCGTCCCCCTATTGTCCTGGTTCACGGCACGGGCGGCAGCGCGAGCAGCCATTTCGGTTTCCTGTTTCCCATGCTCGAACTCAATCAACGCGTAGTGGCGTTGAACTTCACCCGCCCGCTTGAGCAGGACGAACTGACGCTCGCCGACCTTGAAGCGCAAATCGTCGGCATCATCGACAAGGTGCTGCCGGGTGTACCGGTCACCCTGGTGGGTTACTCGCTCGGGGCGGTAGCGGCGGCCAGTGTCGCCGCGCATCGACCAGACCTTGTCGGCAACCTGGTGTTGGTCGCCGGCTGGGTCAAGACCGACCCACAACAAGAGCTGCGCAATGCAGTGTGGCGCCAGCTGTATCAAGCCAAGCTGCCGGCCATACGCGAATTCACGGCCTATTGCGGGTTCAGCCCACGCTTCTTCAACTACGCGACCCCGGCGCAGATCACGACGATGCTGGCGGCGATCAACCCCGGCGAATTCGACGAACTGCAGATGGCGTTGAACCGCTCGATCGACCTTACGGCGTCGATCGGAAACATTCAGGCAACGACCCTGATCGTCGGGTGCACGTACGACACCATGGTGCCGATCCAACACAGCAAGAGGCTGTTCGGATCCATCATCGACGCCCGTTTCGTCGAAATCGAATCCGGCCATGCCGTGGTTTACGAACGGCCCGCTCAGCTTTGCCAGATCATCGATCAATTCAACGAAATGCCGACGCGCTATCCGGCTGGCAGCATCCTCCCTGCGCAATACCCTTGAAGGACCCATGCCCATGACTCAATCGACACAGATACCCCCGCCCCCGCCGCCGTTCACCGAGATCGTCATCATCGGTACCGGTTTCGCCGGGCTGGCCATGGGCGCCCAGCTCAAGCGCCATGGCCATCACGATTTCATCATCGTCGAGCGCGCCGGCGGCATCGGCGGAACCTGGCGCGACAATACCTACCCCGGCGCGGCCTGCGATGTGCCCTCGCACCTCTACTCGTTTTCGTTCCGACCGAATCCGCACTGGTCGAGCCTCTTTTCGCCGGGCCCGGAAATCCTGGCCTATCTGAAAGAAACCGCCCACGACGAGGGCCTGCTCCCGCACATCAGCTTCTCGACCAATGTCGAAGACGCGATCTGGGATCAAACCGACAAGGTGTGGAAAATCCACACCTCGCGGGGCGAACTCGCGTGCCGCTATTTGATCACCGGTACCGGGCACCTGGCTGACGAGAGCCTGCCGAACATTCCCGGGCTGGAGGCATTCAAGGGCGAGGTCTTTCACTCGGCGCGCTGGCCTCACGAGGCGCAGACACGGGGCAAGCGCATCGGCATTGTGGGGTCTGGCGCCTCGGCGCTGCAGATTGTGCCGGAACTGGCCAAGGACGCGGAGCACCTGGTGGTGTTCCAGCGTACGCCGCCCTATGTCATTCCTCGGGTCGATCGGCCCTACTCCGATGTCGAGCGACGTGTATTCCAGCGCGACCCGTCAACGATGCGCGAACACCGCAACGAACTGTTCTGGTACCTGGAGTCGACCTTTGCATCGCGCCGCGCCGTACCGCGCTATCTCGCGGAAACCAGGCACATCGCCCGGGCTCATCTGGAACGCCAGGTACCTGACGAAGCACTGAGGGCCAAACTGACGCCCGATTACACGGTAGGCTGCAAGCGGGTGCTCATCTCCAATACCTACTACCCGACCTTCCTCCGGGACAATGTCCAACTCGAGGCATCGGCGCTGGCCAAGGTCGAACACGGCAAGGCGGTCGCCGCCAGCGGCGCGTCCCATGATCTCGATATGCTGATCTTCTGCACCGGTTTCGAGACCGCACAACCACCCTACGCGGCGCTGATCAGAGGGCACGACGGGCAGCCCCTTTCCCAGGCCTGGGCCCAGGGAATGGAAGCGTTCGCCTCCACCACCGTCCACGGTTTTCCCAACCTGTTCATGGTCAATGGCCCTAATACCGGCTTGGGGCATAACTCGATCGTCTACATCATCGAGGCTCAGGTCGATTACATCCTGGGAGCGCTCGATTGGGCGAAACAGTCAGGCCAGCAGGTCATGGAAGTGTCCGCGCATGCCCAAGCCGAGTACGTCAATCGCATGCAGGAGCTGGCAGAAGGCACGGTGTGGCTCAGCGAAGGCTGCAAGAGCTGGTATGTCGACCCTCGTAGCGGACGGTTAACGTTGGTGTGGCCCAACTTTGCCCACGACTTTCGCCATCGCAACGGTCGGTTCGACCCAACGCCCTATACCGGATCACCGACTGTAGCGACCCGCCAGGCAGGGTGATCGCCACCTCTGCCTGATCAGTGAATGGCCCTTTTTTGTTTTATGTCTAACTGCGCCGAATGGCGAGGATGAAGAGTATGAACCGCTTTCTAAAATCCATAATCATCATGCTGGGACTGCTTCAGTACCATGTGGCCTCGGCTGACAATGCCGGAGCCAGTGCGAGGTGGGCCGGCAAAAAAATCCTCGTGGTGATGACCAATCACTCGAAGTACCCAACGAGAACCGACGCTACAGGGTTGTGGTTGACCGAGCTGACGGATTTTTACGATGTCGCCAAGGCTGCCGGGATTGAAATGGACTTTGCCAGCCCTGCCGGCGGGCTGGTGCCTATCGACGAACGCAGTCAAGGCTGGCTGTACATGAACACATCAGCCAAGGCTCATATACAGGACCAGGCGTTTGTCTCCAGGCTTAAAAACACAAGTGCCGTAGGCTCGCTGAACCCAAATGACTATGCCGCCATCTACTACACGGGCGGCCATGGCACCATGTGGGACTTCCGGGATAACGAAGCGCTCAAGAGCATGGCCGAGAGCATCTACCGCAACGGTGGGTTTATCGCTTCGGTGTGTCACGGCGCGGCCGGTTTGCTGAATCTGAAAGATGGCAATGGCAAGCCCTTGATTGCCAATAGAACCGTTACCGGCTTTTCTAACGCCGAGGAGCTTCTTTCAGGGACCAAAGATCAGGTTCCATTCTTCTTGCAGGATGAGCTAACGGCGCTGGGCGCGACTTACGACAAGGCATTCATACCGTTTGCCTCTCATGTGGTTGTCGACGGCAAGATTGTGACCGGCCAGAACCCCAACTCCAGCGAGGCGGTAGCAGAAGCCTTGGTAGCCTTGCTTAAACAGTAAGCTCGGCAGGCTGGCTGGAGCCTTGGTGGCTTGGGGCACGGATTCTCTACTTATCGCACCTCACCCCTGCAAACATAACGAGCGACCAGCACCCCGCCCGGCGTGCTGGTGGAGTTCGTCAACGTGAACGCAAGAGCTGCCACCCAGATTGGGAAACCTGACCGCCGCTCCACGCTCAAAGCGTGCGCGTGCGTAACGCAAGTCCGTACGACTCGAAAAGCTCCCAAACGTCTTCGCGATCGAAGAGCCGCCAGCCCAGTGTGGTGAAGCGCATCAGGTCCTCTTCGCTGGGAAAGGAGTAGTAGGCCCCTGCCGATGGATCCTGAGGCGTCCCCGCCACGGGCTCGCCGCACTCCAGGCGTCTGATGGCGTTCATGATGAGGCCCGCGCCGGGTTGATAAAGCGAAAGGATGTGCCACAGCAAGGAGCGCTCCTTCTCGACCGCCACACGCGCCGTCTCAATGATGCGGCCCACATCGATGCCGGGGCTGTCTATCCAATGGAGGGTACAGCCGATCTCTGGGTCGCCATTGAGCAGCGCCCGGAACGTCGCGAGAACGCCTCGATAGTGAGGCAAGAGGCCAGAGTGAAGGTTGAGGACGCCGCGTGACGGAATGACCAACGCCTCATTGGACAGGATTTGACCAAAGCGGATTGAGACAAACAGATCCGCTCCCGCATCCCGCAGCATGTGCAGGCCCGCGGGGTCCCTCACGCTGGGCAATACCCGCACAGGCACCCCAAAGCGTTGCTGCAGTTCTGCAAAACCGAATCGATGCCCGCTGCCGAGCGGGTCGCTCGATCCGATCGCCCCCGCAGGCAAGGCATTGAAGAAGTCCTGCTCGATCAAGGCGAGTTGTCCAAGCAGGCGTGGCACCTGCCTGCCCGCTCCCACGCTCTCCGAAAGGAATATCCCCACGGTGCTCTCGTGAATCTCGGGCAACAGCAAGTTGAGCGTGAGATTGCTCTCCACGTCTCGGTTCACCAAAAAAGCGATTCGCAACGTCAGACCTCCGACAGACCGACCGTGGATGCAGCGACGGTCAATTCAACCCAAGCGGATCGTGCCCATTCCCATTGCCTTTCCACGACGCAAGGACGCAAAGCCCGATCTGCTCGACCCATTCCAACACCCGGCCTAGCATAGTTGCTCTTTTGTCGTCGCCACGTCCCCTGGCGGCTCCCAACCGATACGGCGCCCCAGCAGCAAGCCGAACCGTTGCGAGAACAGCTCCTGTATTGCCCAGGGCTTCGTCGGCGTAGGGCACCAGCCACCAGCGAAATGGAGTTCGCCATGGGTGTCTGCTTCTGGCCCGCCGGGCGCTTGAACAACGCCGCTTCCCTCCCACCGAGAAACGGCGCCCTGCAACATCCCTCCACTAAGCCTGCAACACCTCCTCTCTGAGCCCCAGCCCCACATCGTCGATCACCGCCTTGCCCATCTCCGCCAGAAAGTGCGCGGCCCAGGCGTAACGCTCGCCCTGCTCTTCCATGGCGGCATCCAGAGCGAGTTTCTTGGCGTAGTACAGCAGGGTCGATGCATGCTCCAGGGCTTGGTGCAGCGGCACGTCGGCGTTGACGCGAAACAGGGTTTGCTCGCCATCGCCGCAAGGCCCGAAGGTGACGAAGCCGAGGGTTTTGACCGGAGCGGAGGTGCTCATAGCGCACCTCCGTTTGCTCTTGGGAAGCGAGAGTGATGGGACAGGAAAAGGAGATTAGAAAAACAATGATCTGCGAATGGTTTGCCAGCGCGCATGATTGAACTCCATATCGTTGCGCCTGTATCAAAACGGGTTACCAAGCCCGGCCGCTGCGTTTGCAGCGACGATCAAAGGCTAGTCTCGGGCTCTATACAGGGCAACGACAAAGGCGTGGCAGATTATGTCTAACGGGGCAGGCTTGGGAATGCGCCTGTACCTCATCAGATAGCCACCCTTTTCAGCCTGTCGGAGCTTGTTCGTCCGTATTCGCAACTGGTCGTGCAATAAAGATCAGGCTCTATCAGAAACGCCTGATTTCGTTGGTGCAGCCCGCAAGGCTAGCCTGCTTGGCTCTCGGGTTTCCCGCATAAGGAAATTGCATATGGCCGATCTTGCCAAAGTAGGCGATCACGTCACCTGCCCGCTCTGTGGCATCACCAGCATCACCAACGGCTCCACTGATACCTTTGTCGACGGCCAACCGGCAGCACTCGTCGGTATCAGCCACACCGCCTGTGTCTGTGCCTCGCCCATCGTCTCAGGACTGGCTTGGTTCTACATCAATCACTGCCATGCCGCTGTGCATGGCAGCATGACCGCCAACGGTGGCATCGTCCTGGCCTCGTCCAGCGTGAAAACCGGTATCCCGAGCACTGTCGGCAACAATGCTCGAGCGCCGACCGCCGGTGATATGAATCACATCGTCCTTGATGGTCAGCGCTACGCCTATGCGGCCGACTCATCGCAGCCTCATCTAAAAGGCGGCATGACCTTTATCGCTCAGCCACAAACACCCTATGTATTCGCCAAGTCGTGCCTGACGCCACATGGCACCACCAAAGCTGGCGACACCCTGGAATCGGCAGGCAATTTCGGCCGGTTGACCTTATTGGCTCCTCTTGAACAATCACAAGACTCCGGCATCCCAGCCCATGTGAGTGCCGGCAGTGTAATGCTGGGACGGGCGGTAGGCGCTAGTGTGACTGAAGGGCTTGGAAGCTGGACGCTTCGCGGTGCAGCGAGCACTGTCGGCAGTGCAGCAGGCAGCGTATTGAGTACAGTAGCTCTGGCTCTTTGGCCATCGCCGATGGCTGACGGCACTCTGTATTCCGAACACCAATTGCGCGGTCTTCGAGAGGCTGCCACTCGCGTGCGCTTCCAGTTTCGCCGAGATGCAAACGGAGTGCTAAGGATCTACGGCATCCACACCAGCGCCAAGTCCGGCGAGGATCGAGTACCCACCGCCGAAGCCCGATGGAACACCGACAAAAGTGCCATGGAGGCGCATCTGGAGGGGTTGAATATCACCTGGACGCCCAATAACGGTCCTGTCGTGAACACGCCAACCACCTACCCAGGCATCCCGGAAACCCTTGACAACCTGTTGGTCCACCCCATTCCAGAGGGCCAAGATTCAAGGTTTTCTCATTACCCCGGTCAGGATGCTGAAGACATTACCTGGCAAGACATTATCGTCTCGTTCCCAGCAGACTCGGGCGTACCCCCTCTTTACCTAGTCTTCGCCAAACCTGCAGTCAGACCACTGGAAGTCGATATCTATGGGGCATTCAGTGGACGCTTGCGCGATGGGTTACATCTGGATCACATGCCGTCACAAGCAGCCTTAAAACATCATTTGAAGAAAATAGCTCATCTCGCTGCGGACGAGATCACCGATCTCATGAAGACTGCAGCCTGCATCGCCATTCCTGCTCAGGTCCACCAGAAGTACAGTGAGACCTATGGCGGACGAAATACCAAGCTCAAGCAACGTCTCGATGCAAGCGATTTGCGCACAGCGGTAGAAAACAACTTCGACGCAATCAAACCCTACATGTTGGAAGCAAACTTCTCAGAAACTGATCTTGAGGATGCTCGTGTCAAGATGCACAAGATTAATGAAGAACAGGGGTGGTACCGATGAACGCAGAAGCAATTCAACAATGGATAAACGCGCTCGGCCGAACGTACGAACAGCTTGTGGCGGCCGGTGTTGTTCCGAATAGCCCCTTGATCCCTCTATTTGAAGGGAGTGACAACGAAGATTTGATCCAAAAGCCTGCACCAGGGGTCGAGCTGTGGTTTTGGGCGGAAAACAGACGTTTGGAGCAGGTGATGATTACCCTGCTGCCTACGATTGGCCAGCCAGTCTATATGGGCAGCCTACCGAGTCCGTTCAGCCTGAAGATGGATCAAAAGTCTGTACGCAATGCTCTGGGCGAGCCGATGACATCCCAAGGGCCGGTCATACTTCCGGGCGGGCGTGGCAAGCGCGGCGGTTCGGATACTTATCGCCTGTCCACTGAAACCCACCCCAATGCCAAGGTGACCCTCGGCTATCTGGAAAGCCTTGCGGTGAACAACATCAGTTTCTCCCTGGTCGATAAGGGTCACGATTGATGGTGGACGGTGTTATGCCACGCCCCCCATAAATAAGCAGTACTAGACGATCGTCGTTGACGAGCCGGCGATAACCATCCCACCGGTGGTGGTCGGGTCGCCTTCCCTGATGACATAGGCCATGAATACATCCTTAAGTGCCTGAGAAATTCAGGCACCGACCCTATCAATGGGCAAAAGACGTAAACATGGGAGCTTTCCCAGCCCTCTGTATTAAAAGTCGCTATGAGTCGTAGGAACGAAAGCGGGAAAGCCCTGGGTACGGCTTACCGTTTCGCAAGCACATCCACCCCCTGTTCCAGGGCATCCTGAACAAAACTAAAGGCGCTCTACCAAGGTGTTCGCAGCGTTCAGCTTCCCATCGAAGCCTCTGCTGTCATTTTCATCCGCTACAGGGTGCAACCCCATCGAGTACCCCTTGTTTCCAGCCCTATCAAGATCGCGGCTATGCGGCCCTGCCAAAGAGCGCTCCATCCGAGCGACAATTTCGGCATTCAAACTGCGTCGGTTCTTTTTCGCGATGCGCTTCAAGGTTTGACGCAAGCCTTCGGGTAATCGAAGAAAAAATCTGTCGACTGCTTCAGTCATCACCTACCTCCGGGCAACCTGTGTTTCGATCGTTAATGTGTGTCATCACACCATCACTGGATCGAAGCGGTCTGTGGCGATGCGGGCGATGTCAGCAAGCCTTTGACGGCCGCCGAAAAGCACTCCACCTGCAGCGGGTATTCCTGCCCCATCAACCGACCTTTGCCATACCAGACGATACCGCCCTGACTCAGGACCAGGCCGTTGCGGCCAAACTCGAAAACACTCCCCACGGAACTGCTGAAGACGAAGCGGCTGTCATCCATCTGCAGCAGCTTGTACTGCGTGTTCGCGGGCGGAAGTTGTTCCTTGATGCGCTGCAGGTATGTCGGGGCCAGACGGGTAAACAACTGCCCGGCGCGTTCACGGTATTGCGGTATCGTCAGCCCCGGACTGCGCTGCAGCTCGACGGCGATCAAGGCGAATATATCGGCGTTGGCCCGCGCCACGGCCAACTTGACCGACAGTGCCGACGTCAGCAACGTGTTATCGATCTGCAACGATGATTTCTCTGGCTGTCCGTTGGCGGGCGGTACGGTGACGGGGCGCATGAACTCGGCCACATTGACGGTCGACAGCACGGACGTCGCCAGATACGCCGCACAGGCTGAGGCCTGCCCAGGCCGATCACCATTGACCAACAACGAGAACGGGCTGCCCTGTCGAGGCAAAGCCTGCACGTCGATCCCCTGTTGCTTGAGAAAGGCGTCGACCTGTTGCTGTTTCACTTCGCCTCGCGCCAACGCGCAAAGTTGCTCCATCATCAGTGTTTTGCGCGGCTCGTCGAACCTGGGCGACAGTTGGAAAATCGCGTCCTGAATCACCGGTAACGCAGGAGTACGCAACCATATACGCGCAGTATCCGTCGGCCTGTCTGCCAGGAACATGCTGTAACCGGCCAGTGCCACCAGAGCGATCAGAATGGCAACGAAAATGGATTTCATGTTCATCGTGTTTTGCCTGAAAAAGTTGGATTAAGACCTGTACAAGACCCATCAGCGGGTCACCACTGATAACCGATACCCACGGCCACCCCCACGTTGCGCTGGGTGTCGGTACTGCCCTGTAACTTGGTCACCCACCTGCCGTTGCCGGACATATGCGAGACGCCGAAGGCAAACGACGATTGGCCGCGATAACTGCTGGCGGCTGCCGTCGTCATGCTGGAGCCTGGCGAAGAGGACTGCGGAAGACTGGCCATGGCCATCGCGCCGGCAATCCCCGCGCTGAGAGTTTCGTCTTGCTGCTTGAGGTCGTTTTTCAGCTCCGCATAGCGCTGGTCGGTGTAGGCATTGGCACTGGTGGTGATGTCCGCCACGCTTCGGGTCAACTGATCGAGGTTCACCGCATCCGTGCCGCGGGTACCCGCCGCGAGGTGGGTGATCTGCCGCTCATTGTCGGCACTGCCCACCGAGACACTGTTGTCGCGATCCGCCACCGAGTTGCTGCCCAGTGCCGTGGCATTCCTGGCCGAGGCCTTGGCCCCGTTGCCCAAAGCCACGGAGTTTTCCCCGGAGGCCAGAGACTGACTGCCGACCGCTGCGCTGTTTTTGCCGGAAGCGACCGCCCCCGCCCCGCCGGCAATCGAATCCACACCTGTGGCTTTCGGTTTGGCTGCGCTGCTGTTGTTCACCTGGAACATGCCGTCGGTACCCTTCTTGATGTTGGAAACATCGTCTTCGACGGCGCTAATGCGACCCTCCTGCTGACCCGCATTCGTCCCCAGATTGGCAATCGACTCATCGGTGTATTGCTTGGCTTCGGCCACCGCACCGTCGAGCTGGCGCACGTTGACCGCATCATTGGCGTTCTTGCCGTCGGCAACGTTGCTGACCGTTCGGGTTTGGCCGGTGGTGGCGTTGCCCACCGAGACCGTGCCCGCGGTCGCGTTACTCGCCCCCGAATACTTACCGCTGTAGGTTTCTGCGCCGCGCCCGTCATCGCTCGAGCCACTGCCTACGGCAACACTGCCGTCGGCGGAAGCCGTTGCGCCGCTGCCCATCGCCACCGAGCCATTGCCCGAGGCCTGGGCCTGGGCACCCAACGCCATGGCGTCGGTACCGGTGGCGGCGGAGTCGGCCCTGGTCGAGTTGACATGCAGATACTTGATGCCGCCTCCCGCGCCGATCAGGGTTTCGAGCCCGCCGACGCGGCCGCCCAGGTTGGTGATGTCCGTGGTGTTTTGATCCACCTGGTCGCCGACCACTTTCAGTTGGGCCACGTTGACCGCGTCGTTGTCTTGCGTGCCGGCGGCCAGCCCGGTGAGTTTGCGACTGCCCAGTGCCGTGCCGATACCGATTTCACCCACTGACGCCTGCGGTGCCGCCAGTCGATAGGCGCTGTAACCCGCCTCGGCGCCGACTGTGGTCACCGAACTCGAACCCAGCGCCACGCTCATGGCGTGGCTGGCGTTGGCCCCGGCGCCCAATGCAACCGACTGCTCCGCCGCGGCCTGAGCCGCGCTGCCCAGGGCGATGCCCGAGGCCAGCAACACCTGGGTATTGCGACCGATGGCGATGCCACCGGCGGCGGCCTGACCGACACTGGCCTGATTGCCGAGACCAATGCCGTTGTCGCCATTGACCACGGTGCCCGGACCGACAGCGATCGACTCCGCGCCGCTGGCGAGTGAGTCCACCAGGCTCGCCGAATTGGCGTGGAAGTACAGCGTGCCGGTTGAGCTCAACGAGCCCATCGCACCGGTCAGTTGACGCAGGGTCACGGCATCGTGATCGTCGGTGGCGTCCGCCACGTTGGTGATCTGCCGGTAGCTGCCGGCCTTGCCCACCGAAACCGAGCCAAGCAAGGTGGCATCCGAAGTGTCATAGATGATCGCCCCGCTGCCGGCGGCAATCGCCCCCGTCGTCGGCGCCAGGACACGGTCGGCAACCGAGCCTTCACCCAGTGCGATCCCCCCCGCCACCTGAGCCTGGCTCAGATGCCCCAGCGCCAGACCACCAGCAGCCGTCGCATTGGCGCCTGAACCGGCTGCGAATGAATTGACACCTGCGGCAATGGACTGTGGCCCGATGGCAACGCTGTCCAGACCTGTGGCTTGCGAGTCGGCCAGTACCGAGTTGCTGTGGAAATACTTGATGCCCGCGCCGTTGTTGACGAGGTTGTCGACGGTCTGGTTGGTCGCGAACAGCTGCGAACCGTTCACTGCGTCGGTGCTGGTGGCGTTCAAGGTTCCGGCTGCGACATTGGTCAATTTCACCGAGCTGCCTGCCGGGTTGAAGGTCACCTGGTTTTTGGTCACGGCATCGTCGTACTTCACTGCCACAGCTGCTGTGTTGGTCAGACCGGTATTGAGGTTGCTCAGCGCAGCGCCGACGTTGTTGCTGACCAGCGGGCCGGTGTTGCTGCCAGTCGCGCTGATGCTGCTGGTCGAATAACTCGGAGCCGTCCACACGCCGGTGGCTGGATCGAGTTGAGCACCACCGCCCAAAGCCAGTGCCGCGCTTTGGCCGACCAGGTTGAGCTGGCTGACGTTCACCGCATCCGTTGCGCTGGAACCGGCAGCAAGGCCAGTCAGGCGACGGCCATCAGCGCCGTTGGCGATGTTGACTTCCCCTCCCGTCGCCACTCCGCCGACACCATAAGCCGCATTGGCCAATGTTGTGCCCGTGGCGGACGAGTTGGCGCCCAGCGCCACGCCGTTGGCAATGGTTGCACTCGCGAGCGGGCCGATAGCCACGCTGTCTTGGCCGGTTGCGCTGCTGTCGGCGAGGATCGAGTTGCCGTGGAAGTACTTGATGCCCGCGCCGTTGTTGACGAGGTTGTCGACGGTTTGATTGGTCGCGAACAACTGCGAGCCGTTGACCGTGTCTGTGCTGGTAGCGTTCAAGGCGCCGGCTGCGACGTTGGTCAACTTGACCGCGGTTCCCGCCGGGTTGAAGGTCACTTGAGTTTTGGTGGAAGCATCGTCGTACTTCACCGCCACAGCCGCCGTGTTGGTCAGGCTGGTGTTGAGGTTGGTCAATGCTGCGCCAACGTTGTTGCTGACCAAAGGCCCGGTGTTGCTGCCAGTCACACTGATGCTGTTGGTCGAATAACTCGGTGCCGTCCATACCCCGGTGTTTGCATCAAGCGCTGCGCTGCCGCCCAAGGCGGTCGCCGTGTCCTGCCCCGTTTTATTCAGTTGGCTGACGTTGACGGCATCGGTCGCGCTGGCGCCGGCGGCAAGGCCAGTGATGCGACGGCCATCAGCGCCGTTGGCGATGTTGACTTCACCCCCAATCGCCGCCCCGCCAACGCCATAAGCCACATTGGCCAACGTTGTGCCCGTGGCGGACGAGTTGGAGCCCAGCGCCACGCCGTTGGCAACGGTCGAACTCGCTGCCGGACCGATGGCTACGCTGTCCTGACCGGTTGCGCTGCTATCGGTCTGTACCGAGTTGCTGTGGAAGTACTTGATGCCCGCACCGTTGTTGACAAGGTTGTCGACGGTTTGGTTGGTCGCGAACAGCTGCGAGCCGTTCACTGCATCGGTGCTGGTGCTGTTCAACGCACCAGCCGCGACATTGGTCAACTTCACCGAGGTGCCTGCCGGGTTGAAGGTCACCTGAGTTTTAGTCGCGGCGTCGTCGTACTTCACCGCCACGGCAGCCGTGTTGGTCACGCTGGTATTGAGATTGGTCAAGGCAGCGCCGACGTTGTTGCTGACCAGAGGGCCGGTGTTGCCACCGGTCGCGTTGATGCTGTTGGTCGAATAACTCGGAGCGGTCCACACGCCCGTGGCGGGATCAAGTTGTGCCCCCCCGCCCAAGGCCAGCGCTGCGCTTTGGCCGATCAGGTTGAGCTGGCTTACGTTCACCGCGTCCGTTGCGCTGGAACCAGCAGCAAGGCCAGTGATGCGACGACCATCAGCGCCATTGGCAATGTTCACTTCGCCACCGGTTGCCGCGCCACCCACGCCATAAGCCGCGTTGCCCAGCGTTGAACCTGTCGCGGACGAGCCGGATCCCAGAGCAACGCTGTTGTCGAAACCGGCCGCGGCGCCGTTGCCCAACGCAACACTGTTGGCACCACTGGAAACAGCGGCCGGCCCCATCGCCACGCTGTCCTGACCGGTTGCGCTGCTGTCGGCGAGGGTCGAGTTGCCGTGGAAGTACTTGATGCCGGTGCCGTTGTTGACGAGGTTATCGACGGTCTGGTTGGTGGCGAACAACTGCGAGCCGTTCACCGCGTCGGTGCTAGTGGCGTTCAGCGCACCGGCCGCGACATTGGTCAACTTCACCGCAGTCCCTGCCGGGTTGAAGGTCACCTGGGTTTTAGTCGCGGCATCGTCGTATTTCACCGCCACAGCGGCTGTGTTGGTCACGCTGGTATTGAGGTTGCTCAGCGCCGCGCCGACGTTGCTGCTGGCCAATGGGCCGGTGTTGGCGCCGGTTGCGCTGATGCTGTTGGTGGAATAGCTGGGGGCCGTCCATGCTCCGGTGTTCGCATCAAGCGCTGCGCCGCCACCCAGGGCGGTCGCTGTGTCCTGCCCGGTTTTATTCAGTTGGCTGACGTTGACGGCATCCGTCGCACTGGAACCTGCGGCGAGACCCGTGATGCGACGACCGTTGGCCCCATTGGCGATGTTGACTTCGCCACCCGCTGTCGCTGCCCCGCCCACCCCATAAGCCGCATTGGCCAATGTTGTGCCCGTGGCGGACGAGTTGGCGCCCAGCGCCACACCGTTGGCAATGGTTGCACTCGCGAGCGGGCCGATAGCCACGCTGTCTTGGCCGGTTGCGCTGCTGTCGGCAAGGGTCGAGTTGCTATGGAAGTACTTGATGCCCGCGCCGTTATTGACGAGGTTGTCGACGGTCTGGTTGGTGGCGAATAACTGCGAGCCGTTGACTGCGTCGGTGCTGGTAGCGTTCAAGGCACCGGCCGCGACATTGGTCAACTTAACGGCGGTCCCTGCCGGGTTGAAGGTCACCTGGTTTTTAGTCGCGGCATCGTCGTACTTCACTGCCACGGCTGCCGTGTTGGTCAGGCTGGTATCGAGGTTGGTCAGTGCTGCGCCGACGTTGTCGCTGACCAGTGGACCCGTATTGCTGCCAGTCACGCTGATGCTGTTGGTCGAGTAACTTGGCGCCGTCCATGTCCCGGTTGTCACGTTGACCGACGCGCCGCCACCCAGGGCCGACGCCATGTTCTGGCTGCTCGCGAACAACTGGCTGCCATTCACGGCATCGGCGCTGGTAGCGTTCAACGTACCTACCGCGACATTGGTCAACTTCACCGCAGTCCCCGCCGGGTTGAAGGTCACCTGGCTTTTAGTCGCGGCATCGTCGTATTTCACCGCCACAGCCGCCGTGTTGGTCACGCTGGAGTCGAGATCGCTAAGGGCTGCACCGACGTTGCTGCTGACCAATGGGCCGGTGTTGGCACCGGTTGTGCTGATGCTGTTGGTGGAATAGCTGGGCGCGGTCCATGCCCCGGTGCTCGCATCAAGCGTTGCGCCGCCGCCCAGGGCGGTCGCTGTATCCTGCCCGGCTTTGTTCAATTGGCTGACATTGACGGCGTCCGTAGCGCTGGAGCCGGCGGCGATCCCGGTGATGCGACGGCCATTGGCGCCGTTGGCGATATTCACTTCACCCCCAGTCGCCGCCCCGCCTACACCATAAGCCGCATTGGCTAAGGTCACGCCCGTTGCGGATGAGCCAGAGCCCAAGGCAACACTGTTGTCGAAACTGGCCGTGGCGCCATTGCCCAGCGCAACGCTGTTGGCACCTGCGGAAACCGCCGTCGGTCCCATCGCCACGCTGTCCTGACCGGTCGCGCTGCTGTCGGCGAGGATCGAGTTGCTGTGGAAATATTTGATGCCGGCGCCGTTGTTGACGAGGTTGTCGACGGTCTGGTTGGTCGCGAACAGCTGCGAGCCGTTCACTGCGTCGGTGCTGGTGGCGTTCAAGGTTCCGGCTGCGACATTGGTCAACTTCACCGCCGTGCCCGCCGGGTTGAAGGTCACCTGGGTTTTAGTGGTGGCATCGTCGTATTTCACCGCCACGGCAGCCGTGTTGGTCACGCTGGTGTTGAGATCGCTAAGTGCCGCGCCGACGTTGTTGCTGACCAGCGGGCCGGTGTTGGCACCGGTCGCGCTGATGCCATTGGTCGAATAGCTCGGCGCCGTCCATGCACCGGTGGATGCATCAAGCGCCGCACCACCGCCCAGAGCGGTCGCCGTGTCCTGCCCTGCTTTATTCAGTTGGCTGACGTTGACGGCATCGGTCGCGCTGGAGCCGGCGGCAAGGCCAGTAATACGACGGCCATCAGCGCCGTTGGCGATGTTCACTTCACCACCTGTCGCCGCACCGCCAACGCCATAAGCCGCATTGGCCAATGTTGTGCCCGTTGCGGATGAGCCGGCGCCCAAGGCAACGCTGCTGTCGAAACCGGCCGCAGCGCCGTTGCCCAGCGCAACGCTGTTGGCACCACTGGAAACAGCGGCTGGTCCCATCGCCACACTGTCCTGGCCGGTTGCGTTACTGTCGGCGAGGGTCGAGTTGCTGTGAAAGTACTTGATGCCCGCGCCGTTGTTGACCAGGTTGTCGACGGTCTGGTTGGTCGCGAACAGCTGCGAGCCGTTCACTGCGTCGGTGCTGGTGGCGTTCAAGGTTCCGGCCGCGACATTGGTCAATTTCACCGAGCTGCCTGCCGGGTTGAAGGTCACCTGAGTTTTAGTGGTGGCATCGTCGTATTTCACCGCCACGGCAGCGGTGTTGGTCACGCTGGTATTGAGATTGGTCAATGCAGCGCCGACGTTGTTGCTGACCAATGGGCCGGTGTTGGCACCGGTTGCACTGATGCTGTTGGTGGAATAACTCGGTGCTGTCCACACGCCGGTGGTTGCATCAAGCGCTGCGCCGCCTAGAGCCGTCGCGATGTCTTGCCCTGCTTTATTCAGTTGGCTGACATTGACGGCATCGGTCGCGCTGGAACCAGCAGCAAGGCCAGTGATGCGACGACCATCAGCGCCGTTGGCGATGTTCACTTCGCCCCCAGTCGCCACCCCGCCAACGCCATAAGCCGCATTGGCCAACGTTGTGCCCGTGGCCGACGAGTTGGCGCCCAGCGCTACGCCGTTGGCAATGGTCGCACTCGCGAGCGGGCCGATGGCTACGCTGTCCTGGCCCGCCGCACTGCTGTCGGCCAGGGCTGAATTGCTGTGGAAATACTTGATGCCCGCGCCGTTGTTGACGATGTTGTCGACGGTCTGGTTGGTCGCGAACAGCTGCGAGCCGTTCACCGCGTCGGTGCTGGTGGCGTTCAAGGTTCCGGCCGCGACATTGGTCAATTTCACCGAGCTGCCTGCCGGGTTGAAGGTCACCTGAGTTTTAGTGGTGGCATCGTCGTATTTCACCGCCACGGCAGCGGTGTTGGTCACGCTGGTATTGAGATTGGTCAATGCCGCGCCGACGTCGCTGCTGACCAATGGGCCGGTGTTGCCCCCTGTGACGCTGATGCTGTTGGTGGAATAACTCGGCGCCGTCCACGCACCGGTTGTCGCGTTGACCGTCGCGCCGCCGCCCAGGGCCGACGCCATGTTCTGGTTGCTCGCAAACAACTGGCTGCCATTCACCGCATCGGTGCTGGTGGCGGTCAAGGCACCCACCGCGATATTGGTCAACTTGACCGCCGTACCCGCCGGGTTGAAGGTCACCTGGGTTTTAGTCGCGGCATCGTCGTACTTCACCGCCACGGCTGCCGTGTTGGTCACGCTGGTGTTGAGGTTGGTCAGTGCTGCACCAACGTTGTTGCTGACCAATGGACCGGTGTTGGCACCGGTCGCGCTGATGCTGTTGGTCGAATAGCTCGGCGCCGTCCATGCCCCCGTGGTCGCATTGAGTGCCGCGCCGCCCCCCAGAGCGGTCGCCGTGTCCTGACCGACCTTGTTCAGTTGGCTGACGTTGACGGCATCCGTCGCATTGGCTCCGGCGGCAAGACCAGTAATACGACGGCCGCTGGCGCCGTTGGCGATGTTCACTTCACCGCCCGCCGTCGCCGAGCCACCGACACCATAAGCGAGAGTACTCAGCGTGGAGCCGGTGGCTGATGAGTTCGAACCCAGTGCCACGCTATTGGCGACGGTCGCGGATGCCAACTGCCCGATTGCAACAGCGGAACTGGCGGCAGCTGCCACCGTTGATTCGGCACCAAGAGCGATGGAGTTTTTCGCTCCGGCCTGGGCTCCGCGGGTTGTGTTACTCCCGATGGCAATCGCACCGTCGTCGGACGCAGTGGTGGAGTTGGCCACAGTAAGCGCAGCAGTGCCGGCCGAGTTGGCGGCCGAACCACCGATGGCCACGCTATTGACGCCAAGCGCATTGCTACCAAAACCCGCGGCGGTACTTGCGATACCCGATGCAATGGACTCCAACCCCAGCGCGGTCCCCCACTTCGCGGCACTGGCAAGAAAGCCGAACGCTGCCCCACCCGCCCCCGTAACATCGGAAAGACTGCCATAGGTAGTGGCTGCAGTGACACCGTGCCCATCAGCACCGCAACCTGTAATGGTCGCATAAGTACCCGTATCGCCCGTTGGGGCGGTGGTCCCCCCTGCGTCAGGGGACCTGCCAACGGCAGCACCAGTGCCGGTAACGCATGATCCTGATGGCACATAAACGGCCGCATATCCTGGCTCAGACCATCCGCCGACTAAACTCAAGGCCACGACCAGTGGACTCAGCGAGCACAATTGTCCGAGCCATGCAGGAAAGACTATCCCCCCCCGGTTACGCTGCCCTGCCGGCCCACTCTTGGCCTTCTTGCTGGCAAGTTCCGAAACAACTACCCAGCAACCCAGCGATGTATTCCACACTACCGAAAATATTCTATTCATCACTCAACTGGCATTGAGCCAACCTCCGAAATCTGCGTCATCCATGGCGTGATAACTTTCGCGTTTAATTCGATTGCGGATAAAAAACCTTGCCGACAACTCTCGACTCACATCCGGAAACGACGAGAATCGAACTTCGTTTTACGTAGCGAACAAGCATCACAATGGAATCAAGTGATCGTATTTTCTCGAGTTGCACGGTGAATTCAGTTAGGAAATTTCCTGCTGTTTGTAGGAAATTTCCTAGCTAACGCACATCAGAAATACGCCCATAAAAAACGCCAAAGAACATGTAATAAATGTCTTTGGCGTTATGCGTTTTCCGAATCAATTCATTCATTGCGTACGTGAATAAGCCACTTAATAACTGGCCTCTGCCCCTCGCTGAAGATCCAGCCAGTTCAACAAACTGGCCGCCGACATCGGCCGCGCGCACAAGTAGCCCTGCCCTTGTGTACAACCAAGTTCCAACAACACTGTGCGCTGTTCTTCGGTTTCAATCCCTTCGACCACCACCGACATGCCCAGCGCTTCGCCGAGCGCCAGAGTGCTGCTGATAACGGCACGGCGGCGCGGTTCATGTCTGAGCCCGCGCACGAACTCGCCATCGAGTTTGATTTCGTTGAACGGCAACTGGCACAGCCGCTGCAACGAAGAAAAACCCGCGCCGAAGTCATCGATAGACAGGCTGCAGCCCATCATTCGCAGGCGCACCAGGCTTTCCAGGCTGATAGCCGGTGCTTCGAGCAACCCCGTTTCGGTCAGCTCGAAGGTCAGCCCGGAGCCGGGTAGATCATGAGCCGCCAATATGGTCTGAATCCGGCCCGGGAGTTCCGGGTTGACCAGTTGCCCCGCATGCAGATTGAACGCGACGTTCAGGGCAAACCCTTGATCGAGTGCCTGGCGCTGGAGCCTCAGCCCTTGTTCCAGTTGCAGGAACAGCAACTCATCCAGCCATCCGCAACGTTCGATAACCGGCATGAACACCGAGGGCGGCAAGACACCTTTGAACGGATGGTGCCAGCGCGCCAGGGCTTCGATGCTGCACACGCCTCCCGTCCGCAGATTGAACTTGGGCTGGAAGTACGTGTGCAATTGATGGCCGGCGAGGGCCCGACGCACCTCTTCTTCGGTGGCCGGCACGACAGGCAACACGCCCGCTTCGTTGATGGGTTCGTTCCAGTGCTTGGCCAGCAACAGCTGCAATGCCCCGGGCTGCAAAGGCTTGTTGACATCGCCCAGCAGCGCCATGCCCAAAAGCGCAATCAATTGCCCCAGCACACTGCGCGCATCGGCCGACAGCGTACTGCTGATGATGATCGACCCTGCCAGCCCGGAACGGCCCATGGCCTGCAAAAGGTCCAGGGTGCCCCCGCCCTCCTTGCGCAAGACGCAAAGCGTGACATCCACCGGACCGATCTGTTCGAGACTCGCGAGTGCCTGCCCCTCATCCACGGCAACAAAGACTTCCTGGCATCCAGATTGCCGTAGCACGTTGGCCACCATCAAAGAATGGGAGGCCATGTCGCCAAGAACCAGAATACGTAGCGGGAGCATGGGCATGGAAGCAGCTCACTCTGAAAGGAATGAGCCAATTGTCCGGACTTGGTCAACCGGCATCTCTAGGAAACTTCCTTCTGAAAGTAGGAAATTTCCTAGCGAAAAACCGGAGTATTACCGCCGACTATGACCCCGCAGGCGTGTTTGATCGTTGCGAATTTTCCTACAGACAGTGCATTGCGGCCTTCATTAACGTTTGCGCATCAATTGGCTATGGATATCGGCCAACCTCTCCAGACCGAGTCGGACATGACTAAAGATCGAAGACAACTACGAGTCCTGCTTAGGCGACACAAAAAAAATCTTGAGTTGCTGATCGCGCACAGCCAATCGTGGCACGGCGAAGATTGCGAAAGGGGTAGCGCCACCCGCCAGAATCTGACACTACAGATCGAACAGTTATTGAAACAACTTAACAAGTGAAGGGAACACAAACCGGAAGTTCGCCGCCACTCATGACGCTCTGAACGTACTTTCCCGACATTTATGTTGGCGAGGCACTCACGTCTTTTTATCTCTCCAAAAGCAACGTATGAAGCCGATAGGATATTTGCAGTGATTGACGACCCCATGTCCGCCCCACGCGCAGCCATTATTTCTGACCTGGAAAAGTCCAAAGAGGCGTTTCTTGCCGCCGGAAAAACGATCCAGAACATCCCGTCAGGCCATAGCGGGCTCCTTTCCGAGAGGCCTGTCGCGGGTCATCAAAAAGTCCAGCGGGCCGAACGCGCGAAATTTGCCCCCGCTCTGCGGGAACTGGCTGAATCCGGACGATCCCTGCAGGCGGCTGCAAACGCCCTGAAATTGAAAGTGGAGCGCGCGCAACTGATTGCCAAGGAAAACAACATCATGTTCAACCGTGTGTAGTACGTGATTCCCTATCAGGCGCCCCCACCAACACTCCACTCACACGCCCATCCGCCATCAACAACGGCCTCGTTGATAACGCAACTTTATTAAAACGTTAAAATTTTGCGGCACTGCGGCAGCCGGCGCGACGGTCAACTGCATGCCGGCGATGCCAACAGCGTCCATCTGAGTAGCATCTATCCGGCGGCGACATCGTCGGCGCCACAGCCCTCGACACTCACAGCCCTGCACACCTCTTCTACCCCGATAGTGCGCCCCGTCGTGGCAGGCTCAAATCGGCTGATCGCCAGGACGTCAGCGGGCAACTGGATGTGCGGGGGGCCGGGTGAACCAGGCAGTCCCCCTGACAAGGAGAAGGACCGCATACACATGAATGGCGTACCCAGGCATCTGCATACCGGAGCCGCGGCTTTTCGGCCCCACGTCGGGAAGTGATGCAAAAAACTACAGCGCCGGCTCACCGATACGTTGCTCCAGCGTGTGCATCAATTGCTCCATCGCTTGTTGCAACGCATCCACCGCCTCTGTCAGAGCGTCAGCGTCAGCCCCCATACAGACGGTTTCCAACTGCTCGCAGCACAGGATCAGACGGCCTGCCTTGATGATCCGCGCCCCGCCCTTGACCCGATGGGCCAGATCGGAAAGCCCCGACAAGTCGTGCTCGCCGAACAGCTTGATGAGCCGCAACATATCCTCTTCGTTGCTGCTGGCCAGATCCCCCAGCAACTTCCTGATCGCGCCGTGATCGCCACGGGTCAGTTGCTGCAGGCTGCTCAGATCGATGTCGCCCTCGACAACAGGGCTCAGGGCGCCATGCGTAGATGATTCCGAGCCGGACTGCACCGAGGCAAGTCGGGCACTCAGGTCACCCAGGCTGATCGGTTTGAAAAGGCAGTCGTCCATCCCCTCTGCCAGGCAGCGGTCTTTTTCCTCTGGCTGGGCATTGGCGGTCAGACCGAGGATCAAACAAGGCTCGGCCCCCGAGGACTTTTCTTCGTCACGGATGGCCCGCGTCAATTCATAACCGTTCATGACCGGCATGTTGCAGTCGGTGATCACCACATCGAAATGGCCATTGCGCCAGGCGCGCAGGCCATGGGCGCCGTCCTCGGCGTCGCTGACGCTGTGACCCAGGTAAGACAATTGCTGGGAGAGCAGCAAGCGGTTGGCCGGGTAATCGTCGATCACCAAAATGTTCAGCACACTCGCCTGCCCCGTGAGTTCGGCCGCGGGCGACTCGGCGGCGGGCAAAGGTTGCAGGATCAGAAGATCCAGGCGGATATCAATCTGTGTGCCCTTGCCCGGTACGCTGGTCAGGTGCAATTGCCCGTCCATCATTTCACACAGGGTACGGCTGATGACCAGCCCCAACCCCGAACCACCCCGCGCCGACTGATGATTATTGCGGGCCTGGCCGAACGGGTTGAACAGCAGCGCCTGATCTTCGGCCGAAATGCCAATGCCCGAATCCTTCACCTGGACATGAATCGCCAGGCGCTCGCCGCACACGCCGAGTACCGTCTGAACGCTCAAGCGCACTTCGCCTTCGTCGGTGAACTTGATCGCGTTGCTCAGAAGGTTGGACAGGATCTGTTTGAAACGCAGGGGATCGATCAGGACATCGCGACAGGCCTTGAGGTCGAAATCCAGCAACAGCCGCACCCCCTTCTGCCGCGCCACCCCTTCGAACATGCGCACCACCGATTCGACCAACTCACGCAGGCTGGCCCGTTCCGGGGTCAGGGACAGGCGCCCGGATTCGATGCGTGCGATGTCGAGAATGTCGCCGATCAGATCCAGCAACCCCCGGGCCGCGCCTGAGGCCACTTCGATTGCGAACCGGTCCATGACGCCTTGATCGGCCTTCTTCATCGCCAGTTCGAGCATGCCGATCACGGCATTCATCGGCGTGCGGATTTCATGGCTCATGGTCGCCAGAAAGGTGGTTTTCGCCCGGTTGGCGTCGTCGGCGCTTTTCTTGGCACTCTGCAATTGATCCATCAGGCGCTGACGGTCGCTGATGTCGATCCAGCCAGCAATGATGCCCATCACCACGCCTTCACTGGTGTGATACGGCAGCATCCAGTGATACACCGTGTGCACCACGCCATCGGTGTGGATGTAGGTGCGATCCTGGAGCCATCGCGTGCCGCTCTCCATGACCTTGACGTATTCAGCCTGGAACGTCTGAGCATCGGAATGCCCAACCACCGAGCTGTCGATCAGACGCTTGCCCATCACGGCTTCGCGCGGCAGGCCCAGCGCGTCCAGGTAGGCCGAGTTGCAACTGATCAGTCGGCCTTCGCGGTCGCGCACGTAAATCGGATGGGGGGTGCCATCGATCAAGGCCCGCATGAATTCCATCTGGTCGTTAAGCGCCAGCTCGGCCTTCATACGGATAGACACCAGTTTGCGCAGATGAACGATCCAGACCACCGCCAGAATCAGCAACAGCGCGAAAATGACAAACCCCTGGATGACCGCCGAGCGATGGTGCAACCAGCTGTCGTTATCGATCACCACGTCGTGGCGCCAACGGCTCGTCAGTTCATCCAGTTCTTCCGGAGGAATGCTTTGCAGGGCCTTGTCCAGAATCGAGTACAGCTCCAGCGCCCCACGATCGGTGGCGAACCCGGTCGGTGCCGACACAGGACCGACAACACTGGCCACCCGCAGACGGTCGCGGTACTGGCGCAGAATCATGTATCGCCCGTTGATCAGCGAATTGAGGGCACCGTCCGCTTCGCCTTTGTCCAGCAACGCCAAGGCCTCGGCCGACGTCGCTGTCTCGACCAGTTGAATACCCGGGAATGTCCCACGAATGTACTCACTCAGCGCATTGCCACGCCGCATCGCCAGTCGTTTGCCGACCATGCCTTCCAGCGATTGCGGTCTGTCTGCCCCCTCCTGCGTGATCAGGACAAACGGGCTGGTCAGATAAGGCCGGGTGAACCGCAGTTCGCCTTCCCGGACGGCGCTGGGGGTGAAGGCCGCGATCAGATCCGCATTGCCGGCCCGGACCTGCTCGATCAATTTCTCCATCGAGCTGCTGCGCAGGACATCGAATTTCAGACCCGTGCGCTGGCTGACCTTGGCCAGCACCTCGGCGCCGATACCCCGGAATTCACCCTGCCCATCAAAAAAGGAGACCGGCGGAAGACCGTCGTTGACGGCCACTGTCAGCCGAGGGTGCTTGTGCATCCAGCGTTGTTCGGCTTCTGTGAACTGGAGCGGGCCAAGGCTGGCAACGTTCAGGTCCCCTGCTCCCCACCGACGCAGGATCGTCATGCGATCGCCGATCGGGATCACCTCCAGCGCCGCATTGATGATCTGCAGGAGCTGACGGTTGCGCTGATTCAGGGCGAACGAGAAATGCGTGCTGAACACCCCCGACAACGTCGTCAGATGGACGTCATTGAAGAAGTATTTGCCGACCAGATAATGGGTACTGACGGCATCGCCCAGATACGCATCCGCCTGATGGAATGCCACGGCGCCGATCGCGCTCTGGGCCGAAGGGTACAGCTGTAGCGCAGCCTCGGGGTAGTTTGCGGTGGCCGCATCCGTCGGCTGAACGCGATCAACGACGGCAAGGCGATTGCCAGCCAGGTCTGGCGCCAACACCTTGTCGGTGCCACTGCGCGTCACCAGCACCGACGGTGCCTGCACATAGGGACTGGTGAGCGCCAGCTCCGGATCTGTCCCATCGAAACTGTTGACAGTACCCACCAGATCCAGCTCACCGTCCCTGAGCGCCCGCATCGCCTCGGCCCGGGAATCATAACGAAGCACTTCGATCCTGATGTGCAACATGCCGGCCAGCAGCGCGGCATAATCGGCCGTGATGCCCTCGTAATCCTGGCCCCCGATGATCATGCCGAAGGGCGCGCTGTCCGGCAGCGATGCCCCCAGGCGCAGTGATCCTTTATCGCGCAACCAGCGCCAGTCCGCTTCATCCAGAACGACCGAAGGCAGTTCACCGTTCGAACGACCCAAGAGGTTCAGGGTTTGCACCGCAGCCTGTGCCGGCGAAACACTCCCCAACTGACCGAGCAGGCAGAGGGTCAGCCCAAGGCAACACAGAGAAGTTTTCATTTAGATCAGGTTATTGCGCTTGGCAAAGTCGGCCAGATACACCACCGACTTCACATTGAGTTTTTCAATGAGGCGGGTTTTATAGGTACTGACGGTCTTGTTGCTCAACAACATGGCATCACCGATTTCCTTGTTGCTCAGGCCCCGGGCCAGTTGCTGCAAGATGACCAGCTCTCGATCGGACAGGCCGCGAATCATCTCCAGTTCGGTGGAGTCGATGTCGCTGCGGCGTACAGAGTTTCCGGCAAGGTTGGGGAAAAAGGTATAGCCGGCCATCAGCGCCTTGATCGCTTTGCTCAGCTCGCTCAATTCATCGGTTTTCGAAATATAACCGGCCGCGCCCGCCTTCATGCAGCGCATGGCGTAAAACGCCGCGGACTGAGAGGTCAACACCAGGATCTTGCTCGACAGTTTCAGCGCCTTGATCCGACTGATGACTTCCAGGCCGTCGAGACTGGGCATGGCGATATCCAGCAGGATCAATTCCGGCTCATGCTTGCGAGCCATTTGCACGGCATCGGCGCCATTGTCGGACTCGCCAACGACTTCGAATTGCTCACGCTCGAGCAACACCTTCACCGTCGCCCGAATGAAGGGATGATCGTCTACAATCAACGCTTTATGCATTTGAACCTCACTGCAATACGCACAGGAAAATACCAGTGACAGAATGGCCATGCATCACAAAAGTATGGAACAAATCACCGGTTTATGCTGCCCGGATCACTCAGTAATCAGGTCGTTATATCGAGCTGTTTGAGGAACCTGGGCTGACGCTTTCAAGTGGGTGAATCAGGTTCCTGCAACCACCGCAGAAACCGCTGGGCCTCCATCGGACGCGCCAGGTGGAAGCCCTGGCCAAATGAACACCCCATCGCCACCAATCCATCGCGGATAACCTGGCTGCCGACGCCTTCGATCACCAGGCTCATGTTCAGCGCGCGGGCCAGCGCCACGGTGCTGGTGACCATCGCATGGGTGCGAGGGGCCTCAATGGATCGGACGAGCTGGCCGTCGAGCTTGAGCTGGTTGAACGGCAGTTGGCAGAGCAACGTCAACGATGAAAAGCCCATGCCGAAATCGTCAATCGACAGACTGCACCCCATCATGCGCAGGCGTTGGAGGTTTTCCCGGGTCGTGCGAGGAACATCCAGCAAGCCGTTTTCAGCCACTTCGAACAACAACGTCCATCCTGGGAAGCCGTGCCCCTTCAACAGTTGTTCAATGTGCTCGATCAGGTCGTTGCGGGCCAATTGCGAAGCGTGAAGGTTGAACGCCAACTCCAGGGCCAGACCGGATCGGCGCAAGGCATTGAGCAAACTCATCCCTTGCTCCAGCATTTGCTTGAGCATGTCGTCGATCAGGTCGTAGGCCAACACAGCCGCCAGAAAGTCCTTGGGCAACAACAGGCCCCTGACCGGGTGCTGCCAACGCACCAGCGCCTCTGCCCCGGCCACCGCGCCAGTGTTCAAATCGAACTTGGGTTGGAACCAGGCCTTGAACTCCCCCTCGGCCAGGCCCCGTCGCACGTCCTCCTCGCTCGGGAGCCTGGAGTGAGGCGACGACTCGACGTCCGGTGTCGGTCGTCGGCGAGAATAACGACTCAGGATTTCCTGCAACGCATACAGTTGCGTGGGTTTGCTCATGACGCCGAGCATCTGCAACCCCGAAAGGCAGGTCATCTGTTCGACTGCGCGGCGCAGTTCCGGCTTCAGCTCGCTGCACAGTGCAACCGCACGAACCAAGCCGCTCTCTGCGACCTGAGTCAGAAAGTCCAGACAGTTGACGGCCGTATTGCTCAGGTCGCAAAACACAATGTCCACGCCTCCCGCCCGGTCTATTTGCGTCAGGGCCCGCTCGCTGTCAGCCGCCTGCAAAATATCGTCGACACCCAGGTGCTGGAGAGCCGTAACTAGCGCGCCACGCTGAAACGATTGATCTTCTAAAACCAGGACGCTAGGGGAGCACATCTCGCCAGTTACTCTGCCAATGACTTGAGGGGAAAATTCTGGCGACTCCCTTTCATTGGAAGCGAAGGATTTATCTCGGCAATCTGTAGGAAATTTCCCAAGAGCTAGCTTGAATAGCCGTAAACGCTTTCGACCGGGGACGTTCGACGTGCGAAGTAGAGGAACAGACGTAGAAAACAGCGAGTGGGCCTGCACATCGAAAGAGGCATATGAGGCACTGCGCTACTGGCGCAGGGACGTTACGCGAGATGACTACAAGCAGGCGTTAAGACCGTTCCGAACTGAACACCTCAAAAGTCTCTTTGTAGCGCCAGGCGCAGGTGGAGATCTGCGCATCCAAAAGCTCAGGTCCCGCATCCAACACTCAGGCACCGACCCTATCAATGCGCAAAGCCGTAAACATGAGAGCTTTCCCAACCCTCTGTCCTAAAACTCGCGATGAGCCGTAGGAACGAAAGCGGGAAAGCCCTGGGTGTCGCGTGTGCCCCTACACCGCTGGCTGGTGATGGGTCACGCAGTGAATGCCGCCGCCACCCGCGGCGATCGCGTCGATGTTCAGTTGCACCACTTCGCGCTCCGGGTACAGGCGCGACAGCAGCTCGAAGGCCTTGGCGTCGGCGGCCTTGTCGCCGAATTGCGGGGCGATGACCGCGCCGTTGATCACGAAGTAGTTGATGTAGCCCGCGGCGAAGTCCGGGTTGCCTTTGCTGAACTTGCTGCTGCGCGGTTGCAGCGGCGGCGACAGGGTGTGCACTTGTAGCCGGCGGCCGTCGGCGTCGGTGGCCGTCTTGAGAATCTCCAGGTGCGCCAGCGTCACCTTGTGGTCGTAGGACTCGGGGTCGGTGTCGAGGTTGGCGACCACCACCCCGGGGCTGACGAAGCGCGCGTAGAAGTCCACGTGGGCGTCGGTGATGTCCTTGCCCTTGATCCCCGGCAGCCAGATGATTTTACGCAGGCCCAGGCGTTCCTTCAGCTCGGCCTCGACCTCGGCCTTGCTCCAGTCGGGGTTGCGGTTGGCGTTGATCCAGCTGCTTTCGGTCATGATCGCGGTGCCGTGGCCGTCGACCTCGATGCCGCCGCCCTCGCCCACCAGTTCGCTGCGGATGTAACGGGCGCCGGTGTTCTGCGCCACCTGCCGGGCCAGCCGGGCATCGTCGGCGTGCTGCTGTTTGTTGCCCCAGCCGTTGAAGTTGAAATCCACCGCGCCCAGGTCGCCGGCTTCGGTGATGACGAAGTTGGCGCCGATGTCGCGCATCCAGATGTCGTCCAGTTCGGTGACGACAAAGCTGGTGTTATCGCTGCCGCACAATTCTTCGGCCAGGTCGCGCTCGCTGTCGCGGCAGAACACTGTGACCGGCTCGTGCCGGGCGATGGCGCGGGCGATGCGGCCTAGGGCTTGCTGCACGTCGGCGGTGAAGTCCTCCCAGATGTCCTCCTGCGCGCCGAAGGCGATAAAGGCGCGGCGATGCCGGTCGCCCTCGTCGGGCATGAACCAGTCCGCGCGGGCGGCGCCCAGCGCCCGGGGCAGGTGCAGGCCCATGGACGCGATCAGGCTCATGCCGCCGACCACTGAAACCTGTTGGATAAATGTGCGACGCGTTGGCATCTGCTTGGCTCTCTCAGGGTACTGGCGCCGCTACGTACGGCGCCCTGGGGTTGCAACCCGCGGTCACTTGACCGCCGCGGTCTTGAATTTGGTCCAGGCGCGCATCCGTGCCCGCATGTCGGCCTGGGGGATGTCCTTGCCGGGGATCAGCCGCTCGAAGGCCGCTTCGTCCGGGTAGAGATCCGGGTTGTTGCGCATGGCCGGGTCGACGCTCGGCCGCGCCTTGGCGTTGGCGGTCGGGTAGCCGGTGAAGTTGCTGATGGCCGCCATGTTCTCCGGGCGCATGACGAAGTTGATAAAGGTATAGGCGTATTCCGGGTGCCGGGCATCGGCCGGGATCGCCATGTTGTCCATCCACACCGTGGTGCCCTCGCGCGGGATGCGGTACTGGAACACCACCGGCTTGCCGGCGGCGTCGGCGGTGCGCTGGGCCTGGGTCATGTCGCCACTGTAGCCCAGGGACAGGCACAGGTTGCCGTTGACCAGGTCGGTCACCGGTTGCGACTGGAACTTGCGGATGTACGGCCGTAGCTTGAGCAGCAGCTCGCTGGCCGCCGCCAGGTCCTCCGGCTTGGCGCTGCGCGGCTCGCGCCCCAAATAGTTGAGCACCACGGCCAGCACTTCGTCCGGCGAGTCGATCATCGAGATCCCGCAGTCGGCGAAGCGCGCCGCCAGTTCCGGCTTGAACAGCAGGTCAAGGCTGTTCACCGGGGCATCCGGCAGGCGCTCGCGGATCTGCTGCTCGTTGTAGGTCAGGCCGATGGTGCCCCAGGTGTAGGGCACGGTCGCTTTACTGGCATGGGGGTAATGCGTGCGCAGCTTCTGCAGGCCCGGCTCGATGTCGGCCAGCGCGACGAGCCTGGCCGGGTCCAGCGCCTGCAGGCTGCCGGCGCGCATCAGGCGCTCGGCCACGGTGTCGCCGGGAAAGATCAGGTCGTAGCCGCTGCCGCCGGTCATCAGCTTGGCTTCCAGCACCTCGCTGCCGTCCATCACGTCGTAGATCACCTTGATCCCGGTTTCGGCGGTGAAGCGCGCCAGGGTGTCTTCGGCGAAGTAATCGGCCCAGTTGTACAGGCGCAGGGTTTTCTCTTCGGCCTGGACGCTGCCCAGGGCACCGCCCAACAGCAGGCCGAGGGCGCAGAGCACAGGCGTATGGCGAATGTTCATCTCAAGCCCCTTGAGTGTTCCAGCGTGCATGGACCTGCCGGCCGTCCAGGCCCAGCAGCGCGGCGTACATTTCCGGACGGCGGTCGCGGTAGATACCCCAGGTGCGGCGTTCCTCGGCCATGGCGGCCAGGTCCAGGCGCTGCAATAGCAGCCCGGGGGTGTCGCGGCCGGCCTCGGCCAGCAACTGGCCCTTGTGGTCGCAGATAAACGACGAGCCGTAGAAGCGCATCCGCAACTGCGGGTCGCCAGTCGCCACTTCCTCGCCGACCCGGTTGGCCGCCACCACCGGCAGGATATTGGCCGCCGCATGGCCGCGCATGGTCATCTGCCAGTGGTCGCGGGAATCCAGGCCGGCGGCGCCCGGCTCGGAGCCGATGGCCGTGGGAAACAACAGCACCTCGGCGCCCATCAGCGCCAGGCAGCGCGCGGTCTCGGGAAACCACTGGTCCCAGCAGATGCCGACTCCGAGGCGGCCGAAGGCGCTGTCCCAGACCTTGAAGCCGGTGTCGCCGGGGCTGAAATACTCCTTCTCCTGGTAGCCGATGGCGTTGGGGATATGGGTCTTGCGGTACACCCCAAGCAGGCGGCCGTCGGCATCGGCCACAGTCAGCGAGTTGAAGTAGGCGTTGCCGGCCCGCTCGAACCAGCTCAGCGGCAGCACCACCCCCAGCTCCCGGGCCAGGTCAGCGAAGCGTTTGAGGATCGGGCTCTGCCCATACTCCTCGGCCAGCGCCAGGTGCTTGTGGTCCTGTTCGATGCAGAAGTACGGCGTGGCGAACAGCTCCTGCAACAGGATCACCTGGGCGCCCCGGGCCGCGGCGTCGCGCACCAATTGCTCGGCCTGGTCGAGGTTGCGCTTGAGGTCCCAGGTGCAGGCCATCTGGGTGGTAGCGATGTTCAGCAGGCTCATGCCCTGGCCTCCTTCAGCGGCCACGCCGGCTGTTGCTGGGTGATGCAATGCACCCCGCCGCCGCCATGGGCCAATTGGTTGATCTCGACCGGCACCACCTCGCGGTCGGGGAACACCGACGCCAGTACTTCAGCTGCCGCCCGGTCGGCGTCGATGCCATAGGCCGGCATGATGATCGCGCCGTTGGCGATGTAGAAGTTGGTATAGGAGGCGCAGAACACCTCGGCCTCGACGTCCACCGCGGCGCTGGCTTCGTACAGATCGACCAGCTCGAAACGCCGGCCATGGGCATCGCTGGCCAGCTCCAGGGCGCGGCGGTTTTCCCGTACCACTTCGGCGTACACCGAGCCGTGCTCGTGGGTCGCGTCCACTAGCAACAGGCCCGGGCGGGCGAAGGCGCAGACGCCGTCGACGTGGCCGTCGGTCATATCGCCGGTGACATAGTCCGGGTCGCCCGGCAGCCAGATGGTCTTCTTCACACCCAACAGGCGGCTGAAGATTTCCTCGATTTCGGCCTTGCTCACGCCCGGGTTGCGGTTGGGGTTGAGCAGCACCGACTCGGTGGTGATCAAGGTGCCTTCGCCGTCGACATGGATCGCCCCGCCTTCGTTGCTCAACGCGGTGCCGAAGCAGTCCAGGCCGAGGCGGTTGAGCACGCGCCGGGCCAGGCTTTCGTCCAGCTCGTGGGCCGACTTGCCGCCCCAGGCGTTGAAGCGCCAGCTGACCCCGGCCAGGCCCTGCTGCGGGTGGCAGATAAAGCTCGGGCCGGAGTCGCGGCACCAGCTGTCGTCGACCGCCAGTTCGATCAACTCGATATTGCTGCCGCACAAGGCGCTGGCGCTGGCCCGGGCGGACGGGTCGACCACCATTTTCACCGGCTCGAAACGGGCAATCGCATTGGCGACACGGGCAAAGTCCTGCTGCACCTGGGCCAGGGTCACGCCCCAGGCGGACTCCCACAGCGCCTGGTTGTGCGGCCAGACCATCCAGGTCGCCGCATGGGGCATCCACTCCGCGGGCAGGGTCCAACCTGTGCCTTGATCGCCGTTACGCTGCATGTTCGCTCACCTTTCAGTTAAGTATTTTTTATGACTGAAAACCGCCTTCGCGGAATGGAACCCATGCTATGGCTTCATAAACCGCGCAACAAACGATAGATTTAGCGCACAACTGATCAGCAGGGCTTATCGATCATGCTCAAACACTGGCCACCCCTGAACGCCCTGCGCGGCTTCGAAGCCGCCGCGCGCCTGGGCAGTTTCCACAAGGCCGCCGAGGAGCTGCACCTGACCCAGTCGGCGATCAGCCAGCAGATCCGCAGCCTGGAAACCTTCCTCGAACAGCCGCTGTTTTTCCGCAGCGGCCGCAGCGTCAGCCTGACCGACGCCGGCCACGACCTGTACAGCACCACCCAGTCGATGCTGCAACAGCTGTCGGTGGGCATCCGCCGCCTGGAGCAGTACCGCAAGCCCAACCAGCTGGTGGTCAACACCACCCCGGCCTTCGCCCGCCACTGGTTGTTACCGCGGCTGGGGGCATTCAACCGCCAGTACCCGGAAATCGACCTGTGGCTGTTCACCTCCTTCGAGCCGCCGGACATGGCCACCCAGACCATCGACCTGAGCATTCGCGACGACCT
The DNA here is from genome assembly GCF_001921865.1 of Pseudomonas chlororaphis. Taxonomy (GTDB): domain Bacteria; phylum Pseudomonadota; class Gammaproteobacteria; order Pseudomonadales; family Pseudomonadaceae; genus Aquipseudomonas; species Aquipseudomonas chlororaphis_D. The sequence continues at coordinate 27,585 of NZ_MSCT01000010.1, read as the reverse complement.
CAGCGCCCAGGCCGAATGCAGCTACCATCTGCTCTACAGCGACTGGCTGTTTCCCGCCGCCCACCCGGACGTGCTGCGCCAGACGCCGGAGCGGCGCACCACCCTGCACGGCGAACGGGAAATGGACTGGAGCCACTGGACCGTGCAAGGTGGCGCGGACGTCGGCCAACGCAGCAACGGTTTGAATTTTTCCGACCCGGGGCTGTTGCTCGATGCGGTCTGCGCCGGCCACGGCATCGCCCTGGTCAGCCAGTTGCTGGCGACCCAGGCGTGCCAGGAGGGTGTCTTGCAGCCTTTGAGCGAGCAAACTGTGCGCGGTGCAAACTGGGCTTGCCTGATTCATCGGGACAGCGAAAAAAGCCCGCTGACCCTGTCGTTCAGCCAGTGGCTGCAAACCCAGTTGCCGGAGCGCCCGGCAAGCCGCTAGACCGACCGCCCGTGACCGAACCCCGTATTCGACGATTCAAGCGAGACCCAGAGTGAGCCAGCGACCGCAGCACGACACAGGCCTACCCCACCAGCGCCCGAGCCAGGAGCGCCGGGCCGGTTTTCTTTTGCTCGAACACTTCTCCCTGCCGGCCTTCACCCAGGCGCTGGACACCATCGTCACCGCCAACCTGCTGCGCCCCGGGCTGTTCTCCAGCCGCACCTTCGGCCTGCACGCCGACGAGGTGACCAGCGACCTGGGCCTGGTGATCCGCCCCGACCGCCGCATCGGCCTCGACGCGCTGGCGGGCCTGGACCTGCTGGTGATCTGCGGCGGCTACCGCACCGAGCTGAAGATCCACGACGAACTGAACCACCTGCTGCGCAGCGCCGCCGAGCGCGGCATCGCCCTCGCCGGCCTGTGGAACGGCGCGTGGTTCCTCGGCGCCGCCGGCCTGCTCGACGGCTACCGCTGCGCGATCCACCCGGAACACCGCCCGGCCCTGGCGGAAATCGCCAAGGTCACCCAGGTCACCAGCGAAGCCTACGTCATGGACCGCGACCGCCTCACCGCCTCCAGCCCCACCGGCGCCTTCCACATGGCCCTGGAATGGGTCAAGGGCCTGCACGACAAGGCCCTGATCGAAGGTATCGAAGACATCCTCGCCTTCGAGGAATCGCGCTACCGGCGCATCAAACCCTCGCGCCACGTCTCCCTCAGCGCGCCCCTGCGCGAAGTGGTCAAGCTGATGGACGCCAACCTCGAAGAACCCCTGGAAATGGACCAACTGGCGATCTACGCCGGCCGCTCCCGCCGCCAGATCGAACGGCTGTTCAAGGAGCAACTGGGCAGCACGCCGCAGCGTTATTACCTGGAGCTGCGGCTGATCGAGGCGCGACGCCTGTTGCAGCATACGGAGCTGTCCCAGGTCGAGGTGCTGGTGGCCTGCGGTTTCGTGTCGCCGAGCCATTTCAGCAAGTGCTACAGCTCGTATTTCGGCTATCGGCCGTCGAAGGAAGTGCGGTTGGTGAAGTGAGGCCCGGCCCTGGTCAAGGCCAGCCTCCCCGCGCCGCCACCCTTCGCTTCATGCGCTCGAGCGAGCGCCGTTCTCGTGGGCCCAGAGGGCCAATGCCTGAGGGTCCAAAGGCTGCGAGAAGCAATAGCCCTGGGCAACCTGGTAGCCGAGGCTGCGCAGAATCTCCAACTGCGCAGCCGTTTCAACGCCCTCGGCGACCATGTTCAGTTGCAGGCTCTTGCTGATCTCGGCGATCGATTTGGCCAGCGCCCGGGCGCCTTCATTGCCTTCGATATCCTCGATAAAGCTCTTGTCCAGCTTGATGGCATCCACCGGCAGCCGCAGTAGATAACTCAGGCTGGAATAGCCGGTGCCGAAGTCGTCGATCGACAGCCTCACGCCCGACTGGCGGATCTCGGTAATCACCGAAATGACGTTGTCGGTCGCATCCAGGATGAAGTCCTCGGTGACCTCCAGTGTCAGGCAGGACGGCGGGAGCTGGTGGTGCGCCAGGAGTTCCTGGATCAGCTCGATAATCGCCCTGTCGCGGAAGGCCACGGGAAAAATATTCACCGACACCTGGGGGACCATCAGCCCCGAATCGCGCCATTGCGCCATTTGCCGGCAGGCTTCGGCCAGCGCCCAGCGATTGAATTCCGGCATCATGCCGGCGTCTCGCGCCAAAGGGATAAAGCGATCGGGCGCAATAGTCCCCAACGCCGGGTGGGTCCAGCGAGCCAGCGCCTCGACACCAAAAAAATCGTGCCCCTCCAACCGTACCTGCGGTTGGTAATACAGCGTCAGCTGGTTGGTCTCCAAGGCTTCGCGCAGGGCCACGCCCAGCGTCAATTCACTCTCGACCGGGGTCCCCGCCACCGGGTCGAATACGCTGATCGCCTGGCGGCCCGCCGATTTGGCCTTGTACATGGCCTGGTCGGCATGGAGCAGCAACGATTGGATATCGCTGCCGTGCTCCGGATAAAGACCAATGCCGATACTGGCCGATGGAATCAGCCGTACCTCGTTCAAGACCAGGGGCTTGGCCAGCTCGTTGATCACCCTTTGCGAAAACGCGACAGCCTGGTCGACGGACGAAGACGACAGGACAATGACAAACTCGTCCCCCGAAAGGCGGCTGACCAGGTCGTCGCCGCGGACCGAGTTCTGCAGCCGCCTGGCAATTTCGCAGAGCAACGCATCGCCAGCGGCATGCCCAAGGGAATCGTTGACTTGCTTGAACCGGTTGATGTCGATGAACAGCACGGCCAGGGAGGTTTGCGCGCGCTGGGCCTGGGCAATCATGGCGTTGGCCCGCACCATCAACAAGCGTCGGTTGGGCAACGTCGTCAGGCTGTCGTAATAGGCCAGGCGCTCGATGTCGTGGATGAAACTGTCCCGCTCCAGCGCCAGGGAACACAGCTTCAGGCTGGTCTCGAGCAAGCGATGGTGCTGCGCCTCGGGCAGATGGTTTTCCCGGTAATAGAGGGTAAAGGTGCCCAATACCCGCCCGCTGTTCGAGCGAATGGTATTGACCCAGCCGGCCGTGAAACCGAACGACTCGGACACCTTGTGATCGACGCAATCGCCCTTGTCCGCCGCATGATCGGTGAACATCAGCATCTTGCTTTCCTGCACTTCCATCTTTTCCAGGAAAGGCGTGTGCGCGAGGTGCTCCAGCGACTGCAGAAAGCCGGGCGGCAGGTGCGGGGCGGCCATCAACGACAGGTGGCCCTGCTCGTCGAACTGCCGGATCGAGACGCTGATTTCCGGCGCGATGCGGCTGATCTCCTGGCAAATCAGCTCCATGACCACCGACAGGGATTCTTCCCGCGCCATGGCGCTCAGCACTTTGAATTGAAGCTGGTCGTTCATCTTGGCTTCCGTGATGTCGGTCACGATGGCCACGACGTTTTTCCGCTTGCCCTGTTGATCGAGTACCGGGTTGGCAACCACCCGCACCCACAGTGGCTTCTGGTTTTTATTGTAAACAAGCAACTCGGTGGTATGGCTTTCGCCGCTGCCGATGCTGTTCTTGAAAGAGAAGATCGCATCCACATCGGTATGGCGGCCATAAAAGACCTCGGCCGGCTTCTTGCCGACCAACTCCGACGGGGCATAACCGAGCAGACGCACGAAGCCCTCGTTGACATAGGTAATCACGCTGCCCGGATCGGTGACGATAATCGCGCTGTCGGTGCGGTTGACGGCGATCTTCAGCAGGCGGTTGCGCTCGACCCGATTCATCACATACAGCAGAAACAGGACTGTCGCCAGGATCGTCAGGATGATCGTCGTGGCCGCAACGATGTAGATCTTGAAACGCGCGCCCATGGACTGGAGCGAGGTCTGGGTAATGCTGTTGCCATAACTCAGGAACTTTTTCTGCTCTTGCAGGAATTGCTCCTGAACGTCCTGGACCGGTTGCGCGAGCGCCCATCGCACATCGCCTGAGCCGGTGTACCTGACCAGTTGGCTGAGCGCCTCCAGATAACGCGAATACACATCCTTCAAGGCCGCGACCCGGATATGGTTTTCTTCATCGACCCGTGTACGCGTGAGGAACCGGTCAAACGATTCGTTGGCCAGCGTCAACTCCCGGCGCGCATGCTCCACCATCTCCTGCGGGACCTTGTCGAACAACACGATCCGGGTATTGGCTCGCGACAATGAAAGCCGTGCCTCCATCAAGTGCTGGGTCGTTTCGGCGACAGCGTCCACTTGTTCGACCGCCACATTGGACAACGCACCAATACTCGATTGGTTGCTGGTCACCATCCAGAAACTGAGAACCAAGGTCGCGCATTGAAATACCAATGCACTAATAAGAGTTGCTCTTAACCCATACGGCAGTGCGAGCTTGCGAAACAAACAATCCTCCTTTGTCAGTAGACAAACATGGGAATCAGGTCAGGAAAAACGTCCAGCCCCCGAAAGAGGCCTGGATGAGGGAGATGCCAGCGCGGAATATATCCCTGCGACGGTAGCGCAATGCCACTATCGCAACAAGATCAGGCCGCGCTCCGCTGGCGGATTCCATAAGAAACTGACGTTATATTGAAAAAACTTTCGACGCTTGCCGAACTATCACTGAAACTTATTTGGCGGCTCATTATTGTCTAAGCCGTCAGGAAAGTTTACCGAACGCCCAGTAACACATGCCTGCCGGTATTAGTCGGCCTCACTGTTATTGGCTGAACAGTCAAAAAAACCGTACAAGCGCCTGATCGGGCTGGTTGGCGGCAGAAATGCACTAAAAAAGCGCATGATCCCGGAAGGAAGAATACTTACGGACTGTTCAACTAAGGGGCAACTTCCAGCAGGGTCTGTTGGACGTTAGTGGCTTGCCTGGCGAAAGCGGAATTATTCTCCTTGGCATACTGTTCAGGATTACCAAGTAATCGAACCAACCGTGATGTTAGGCAACGACGCCAATAAACATATCAAGGGGATCCGGCAAAGACTCTTTGATGGCTACTAGTGAGTGATGTACAAATGCATAGACACCCCATTTCTAGGCAAGAACAGTAATACAGATATCCAGATCGCTTGGTATGGCTTTCCCAAGCACACTCTCAATCTGTCTGGCTTGTGTTGCGGTTAACTCTACAACGCCATGTCTTACGCCCTCCTCGAGGGAGCTCCAGCCGACCAGATCAAGCACGGTCTGATTGAATTCCGATGCTACGTCCAGTTCAAATTGCACAAATTCATTTTCATGACCATCGGGAAAAAAGCCTGCGATACATAAATACATAAAGCACTCCTAACGATTACTTTGGGGTTGTCCTGCCCGGCTTGGCCGGTTTGGTCTGTTCCCCGGTCTCGGGGTCGTACTCACCTAAATGCTTGCCCCGTTTGTCGTACATCTCAACAGCTCCATGCTGACTGTCCCATTCATAAATTTTTCCTGAACTGTCCACCCAGCGGTGCCGTTTCCCTCCTCCCCCTTGTAGTGAAGATTTCGATTTGACCCACTTGGCATCAGGAAAGGCCGTCAGTCCTTTAGGTGCTGGATAATAGCGATGGTCCCCCGGAACACTCAGCGAAATATAAATCGGCTGAATCCCGCTATCCGGAAACCAGATAATCGCGTCCTGGTAGTCAGGCGGATACTGCGGATTGACCAGTATCTTATCGGCCTGTTCGGTCGGCGGAAAAACCCACGCGCCCGGCTTCAGCGAAGCGCCCTCCAACGCCGGAATACCTGGCACCGTATTAGGGTCGGCTGCCGGGGTCCAGATAACCTCGATCCCCTGCCCCATCTCCGCGACCCGTTGCTCACCCCGGGCCTTGGCTGCAATCACCGGCACCTGCTGCCACTCGGCCTTTGTTCCGGTATAGAACCCGTACACGCTCACCGCGCCCTCCGGCAGGTGCTTTACGTTGACTCGCACACGGGTATTCCCGTGGCGCAACTGAGCGTATTGCTCGGACGTGTAGAAGGCGCTGTCAGCCGCGATATCGTCCGGCATCAGCAACGCGGCAAAGCCCACCGCGGTGGGGCCGGCCAGCGCCAAGGCACCGCCCAAGCGTTTCACCAGGGCCGAGGCACTGCCCGAACCGCCAACCCATCGCAGGGGAACAGCGCCTGCGGTCATCGCCGGAGCAGTGCCCAGTACCGCGAAGGTGCCGTATTGTTTCAGCGACTCGACCGGTACGAAACCGCCGGGGTTGCTGTGGTTGATCAGGCCATTGGGCAACGCGCAGGACTTGGCGAAGACACACCCTTCAAGGGTCGGTATCGCCTGTGGTTTCTCCGGCAATTCCTTGTATTCGGCCCAACGCTGTTCGCCGATATCGACCGGCTCGACGCCTTGATCGCGATAGCCCTTCGGCTTATTGGGCACATATCCGCTCATCCTTGTCCGCTTCCCGTCGTCCATAAAAAAGCCTCCGTGGCGGAGGCGAATTTTTTTGCAGCAGGCAAGCGGACGTTACGCGAAATACCTAAAGACGAGTGGTAGGACAATTCTGAATTTATTCAGCCTCGCCTACCGCCACCCGAAGCTGGCGGTACGCCTCGACCAGTTGCTCGAGGCTGAAGGCCAGGTTTCGCCCGCTGGGGTTGGGCAGCACCCAGACCGCGGCGTTGCCGAAGGTGTTCGGTTGCAGGCCCCAGGCGATGTCGCGCTGGCCGGATAACGCGCTGTAGGCGGCTTTGCCGAGAAAGGCCACGAAACGTGGGGCGTGGCGGGCGATCTTGTGTTCGAAGCGCGCGGCGGCGGCGCGAAACTCCTCCAATGACAATTGATCGGCGCGGGCCGTGGGCCGTTCGACCACGGCGGTCAGCCCGCAGCGATAGTGCAAAAGGCTCCGGTCCTGTTCCGGGCGCAGCGGTTGCGGGGTGAAACCGGCGAGGTGCAGGGTGCGCCAGAAGCGGTTGCCCCGCCCGGCAAAATGATGCCCCTGGGCGGCCGCGGTCAGGCCCGGGTTGATGCCGCAGAACACCACCGCCAGGTGCGCGGCCAGAATGTCCTCGAGTCGTTCGCTCACGTATGAACCTCACAAGTCCGGCGCAGGCCGGGGTCGATGATCCGCACCGCCCGCCCCTCAGCGCGGCGGTGGGTTGAGCCGCCCATCCAGGGCGAAACGCTCCTGCAGCACCTGCTCGTACAACCCCGTGGCCAACCGTGGATTGATCAGCAGGTTCCAGCTATGGCGCGACACACAGGAAGGAATCAGTACGAAGGGATGCTGCTCCAGCAAGCTGGCGCCGAAAGCCTGTTGACTGTGGCTGGGCGTGCCGGGGGTCAGCCAGTTGGGGTTGGGGATGTCTTCGGCCCGAACCCTGTGGATGCGCGACGGCGCCAAGACCCGGGCCGCGGTCAAGGTGTGCGGCAGGCTGTCGAGGGCCTTGAAGCCCTTGTGCACCGCCACTTCCAGCACCGCGGTCGAGGCATCCAAGCTGGCGTACACCACGTGCAGCCCCTTGGGGTTCCAGCGCCCGCCGCTGCTTTCGGCGCCGATGCCGCTGCTCCAGGTCGCGGCATGAATCGCCAGGTCGAGGCGCCAGAAATGCAGGTCCGCAACCAAGGGGTCGGTCAGCATCAGTAGACCCCGAATTCGAGCCGGTGCAGAAAGTCCGTGACCAGCTCATAACCCACCGGGTTGGCCAGCAGGTCGATGGGCACTTCGCCGTCCAGGCCCAGCGCCGGCTGGGTCATCCAGTCTTCGGCCAGCGCCCGGGAGCCGAGCACGGCCTCGGCCTTTTCCAGCACTTGCGCGTAGTACAGGGCCCGGGCGCTCTGTTCGGGGCTCAGGGCTTCGTCCTGGTTTTTCATGCGCCGCGCCAGGGTCCGCTCGGAAAACCCGACGATCTTCGCCAGCACGTTGAAGCGCTTGAAAGCCTCCACCGACTCCACCAACTCGATCACCGAGCCGAGGGAGAACCCCGCCTGGGTCGCCCGGAAGACCGCCATGGGGTCGTCGGCGTCGGTGCCGGGCAGCAGGCCGCGCACCATGGGCGAAGCGAACGCATAGGCCGCCGTCTCTTCGCCTACCGAGTCGACCTTGGCCTTGGTTTTTTTCCGCAGATCTTTGGCCGCGCCCCCGACCCACTGGCCCTTTACGTTTCCCGCCTTGGTCGAAGGCTTGGCAGTAACAGTTTTTTTGGCTGACGTCGGCATGCCCATCTCCCGGATTTATGACAAATGGCAGCCATAATACTGCCACTTGGCGAAAGAAAAAACCACAGGCTTACCAACGGTCGGCCTGCCCTTGTCTTGTAACAAGCGCCGACCGCCCTTCCCTCCGCGCAATTGCACAGCCCCCGGCAAAAATGAGATATTCGCGATTGTGAAATATTCTCATTAAGCGAATTCCCATGCCCCCTAACCTGCTCCTGGTGGAAGACGATTCCAGACTGCGCCACGACCTGGACGCGCATTTCCGCCAGCGCGGCTTCGCCGTCACCGCCTGCGCCAATGGCGCCCAGGGCCTGGCCGCCGTGCAGGCCGGGCGCTTCGACCTGGTGCTGCTGGACATCATGCTGCCGGGCCTGGACGGTTTGTCGCTGCTCGAAGCCCTGCGCCGCGACCAGGACATGCCGGTGATGCTGATGTCGGCGCTGGGCGCCGAGCAGGATCGCATCAGCGGCTTTACCCGCGGCGCCGACGACTACCTGCCCAAGCCCTTCAGCCTGGCCGAACTGGATGCCCGGGCCGACGCGCTGCTGCGGCGCATGGCAATGGTCCAGCGTGCGCCGGCGGCCCGTCAGGACAGCGCGATGCAGTTCGACGACGCGGCCCAGGACGTCGTCCACCAGGGCCAGAACGCCGGCCTGACCGGCTCCGAATACCGCTTGCTGGCAACCCTCCACGAACACCCCGGCGAGGCGCTGAGCAAAGTGTTTCTCTACCAGCAGGTGCTGCACCGGATCTACACCCGCCTGGATCGCGGCCTCGACGTGCACGTGTGCAACCTGCGGCGCAAGCTGGCGGCCATCGGCGCCGGGCATGTGCAGATCCAGGCGGTGCGCGGCCAGGGTTACCTGCTGGTGGACACGGAAAAAGCCTGATGCGCCGTCACCCCCTGCTGTGGAAGCTGGCGCTGCTGCAAGTCAGCTTCTGCCTGTTGCTGACCTGGATCATCTGGATCTGGGGCCTGTCGGCCGAACGCCGGACCTACTTCCTCGACCCCGCCGACCGCCTGTACCTGGCCCGCTATGCGCAGCAGGCCGAGGACATCTGGCGCACCGAGGGCGTGCCCGGCGTCGAGCGTTTTCGCGCCGAGCTGGCGGCCCGGGAAGACACCTGGGTGGCGGTCATCGGCCCGCACCTGCAAAGCCTGGGCAGCACGCCGCTGAGCGCCGAGGAAGCCAGCCACCTGACCTTCATGCGCAAGCTCGACTGGCCCATGAGCCGGCGCCTGCAAGACGAGTTGCCGTACGTCAGCATCGAATTCCCGCAGCACCCGGAACAGGGCCGGCTGGTGCTGCAACTGCCCGAGCGCCTGTTGCCCGGCGGCCTCACGCCCTGGACCCACCTGTTCAGCCACGGCCTGTTGCCGACCCTGCTGGCGGCCCTGCTCGGCCTGTTGATCTACCGCCATCTGGTGGTGCCGCTGAACCGCCTGCGCGACCGCGCCGATGCCCTGCGCGCTGACGACCTGGACAGCGACGGGCCGGGCACCCCGCTGCTCGGCCGGCGCGACGAACTCGGCGAACTGGCCCAGGCCTTCGAGCACATGGCCGAGCGCCTGCGCCAGAGCCTGGGCCAGCAGCGGCTGTTGCTGCGCACCCTGTCCCACGAGCTGCGCACGCCCCTGGCGCGGCTGCGCATCGCCCACGACAGCCACCTGCCGCCAGAACAATTGCGCCAACGCCTGGACCGCGAGATCGGCGACATGCAGCGCCTGCTGGAAGACACCCTGGACCTGGCCTGGATGGACACCGAGCGCCCGCAACTGCCCACCGAACCGGTGCTGGTGCTCTCGGTGTGGGAAGCCCTGCGCGAAGACGCCTGTTTCGAAAGCGCCTGGGACCCGGCGCGCCTGCCTTGCAGCCTGGACCTGGACTGCTGCGTGCAAGTGCACCTCGACAGCCTGGCCCAGGCCCTGGAGAACCTGCTGCGCAACGCCATCCGCCATTCGCCGCCAGGCGCCCGGGTGAGCTTGAGCGGCGAGCGCGAAGGCCAGTTCTGGCACCTGCGCCTGCAAGATGAAGGTCCCGGCGTCGCCGAACAGGACCTGGAACGGATCTTCCTGCCCTACCAGCGCCTGGCCAACCACTCCGAGCACGGCAGCGAAGGCTTCGGCCTCGGCCTGGCCATCGCCCGCCGCGCCATCGAGCTGCAACAGGGTCGGCTGTGGGCCAGCAATGCCCAGCCGGGGCTTTGCCTGCACTTGCTATTGCCCGCAGCGGCGGCCGAGAAGTGTTTAGAAAGTTAATGCGCTTTACTCGCAAATAACAGTCATTATCATTCGTGATCTTCCTGTTTCAGGTTGCCCCTGGAGATCAACAATGTCGTCCCGTTCGCTGCGCCCCTTCGCTCCTTTCCTGCTGTCCGGCTGCTACTTGCTCAGCGGTGCCGTGCACGCCGCCACCGAGGCCGCGCCAGAGGCTCGCCCCGCGCCCCTGGAGCTGGAAACCCAGACCATCGTCGCCACCGCCAAGGAAGAGACCAAGCAGGCGCCGGGCGTGTCGGTGATCACCGCCGAAGACATCCAGAAGCGCCCGCCGGCCAACGACCTGTCGCAGATCATCCGCACCATGCCGGGGGTCAACCTGACCGGCAACTCCACCAGCGGCCAGCGCGGCAACAACCGGCAGATCGACATCCGCGGCATGGGCCCGGAGAACACCCTGATCCTGGTGGACGGCAAGCCGGTGGGCAGCCGCAATTCGGTGCGCTACGGCTGGCGCGGCGAACGCGACAGCCGCGGCGACACCAACTGGGTGCCGGCCGACCAGGTCGAGCGCATCGAAGTCATCCGCGGCCCGGCGGCGGCCCGCTACGGTAACGGCGCAGCCGGCGGAGTGATCAATATCATCACCAAGCAGGCCGGTGCCCAGACCCACGGCAACGCCACGGTCTACACCTCCTTCCCGACCCACAAGGACGAAGGCGCGACCCAGCGCATGAGCTTCGGCCTCAACGGCCCGCTGGCCGAAAACCTCAGCTACCGGGTCTACGGCAATGTGGCCAAGACCGACGCCGACGACTGGGACATCAACCAGGGCCACGAATCGGCGCGCACCGGCAACCAGGCCGGAACCCTGCCCGCCGGCCGCGAAGGCGTGCGCAACAAGGACCTCAACGGCCTGCTCAGCTGGCGCCTGAGCCCGGAGCAAAGCCTGGACTTCGAAGCCGGCTTCAGCCGCCAGGGCAACCTCTACACCGGCGATACCCAGAACACCAACAGCAATGCCAACGTCAAAAGCATGCTCGGCCACGAGACCAACCGCACCTACCGCGAGAACTACGCGCTGACCCACCGCGGCGAGTGGGACTTCGGCAGCTCCATGGCCTACCTGCAATACGAAAAGACCCGCAACAGCCGGATCAACGAAGGCCTGGCCGGCGGCACCGAGGGCATCTTCAGCGACACCAGCTTCTACACCGCGGTGCTGCGCGACCTCACCGCCCACGGCGAGGTCAACCTGCCGCTGCACGCCGGCCTGGACCAGACCCTGACCCTGGGCAGCGAGTGGGTGCAGCAGAAACTCGACGACCCGAGCGCCAACACCCAGAGCACCAGCGAAGGCGGCGCGGTCGGCGGCCTGGCCAGCAGCGGCCGCGACACCTCGTCCTCGGCGCGGATCTTCTCGCTGTTCGCCGAAGACAATATCGAGCTGGCGCCCGGCACCATGCTCACCCCCGGCCTGCGCTTCGACCACCACAGCATCGTCGGCGACAACTGGAGCCCGTCGCTCAACCTGTCCCACGCCCTGACCGAGACCCTGACCCTCAAGGCCGGCATCGCCCGCGCCTACAAGGCGCCGAACCTCTACCAGCTGAACCCCGACTACCTGCTCTACAGCCGCGGCCAGGGCTGCTACGGGCAGACCACCAGTTGCTACCTGCAAGGCAACGCGGACCTCAAGGCCGAGACCAGCGTCAACAAGGAACTGGGCCTGGAATACAAGGCCGACGGCTGGGTGGCCGGCCTGACTTACTTCCGCAACGACTACAAGAACAAGGTCGAGTCTGGCCTCGCGCCGATCGGCAACGCCACGGGCGGCAGCGGCAGCTACCGCAATGCCGCGATCTACCAGTGGGAAAACGTGCCCAAGGCCCTGGTCGAAGGCCTGGAAGGCACCCTGACCGTGCCCCTGGCGAGCGAGTTGAAGTGGAGCAACAACTTCACCTACATGCTGCAATCGAAGAACAAGGAGACCGGCGACTACCTGTCGGTGACCCCGCGTTTCACCCTCAATTCGATGCTCGACTGGCAGGCCACCGACGACCTGTCGCTGCAGGCCAGCGTGGCCTGGTACGGCAAGCAGACGCCGAAGAAATACGACTACCACGGCGACCGCGTGACCGGCAGCGCCACCCACCAACTGTCGCCCTACGCCATTGCCGGGGTCAGCGGCACCTACGCCCTCACCCGCCACCTGAGCCTGACCGCCGGGGTCGACAACCTGTTCGACAAGCGCCTGTTCCGCGAAGGCAACGCCCAGGGCGTGACCAACATCGCCGGGGCCGGCGCCGCCACCTACAACGAACCCGGGCGCACCCTCTACACCAGCCTGACCGCGTCGTTCTAAACCCGAGCCGTCCTGAATCTATAACGAGATCGCCTGATGAGACCTTTTCTTCGCCCCTTGGCCGTGGCCCTGGCCCTGCTGTTGCCGGGGCTCGCACCCCAGGCGCAGCCGGCGCCGGACCAGCCGATGGACAGCCGGCTGCTGCAACGCCAAGACCTGCCCTACCGCTTCAGCCGCCTGCAACTGGATTCGGCCGACGGCCAGCGCCATTACCAACTGTGGATCGGCCAGCCCCAGGCGCCCGCGCCAAAAGACGGTTACCCGGTGCTGTGGATGCTCGACGGCAACGCCGCCATCGGCGCCCTGGACGCCGAGCAGTTGAAACGCCTGGACCCGGCCCGCGTGCCGTTGCTGGTGGCCATCGGTTACCAGACGCCGCTGCGCATCGAACGCAACGCCCGGACCCTCGACTACACCCCGCGCCTGCCTGGCGCGGCGGTGCAAAAGGACCCGTTGACCGGGCAACCCAGCGGCGGCGCCGAGGCCTTCCTCGAGCTGCTGCGCGAACGCATCCGCCCGGCGGTGGCCGCCCAGGTGCCGATCGACAGCCGCCGGCAAACCCTCTGGGGCCATTCCTACGGTGGCCTGCTGGTGCTGCACGCGCTGTTCAGCCGCCCCGGGGAATTCAGCCATTACGCGGCGGCCAGCCCGTCGCTGTGGTGGGGCGAACAGGCGATCCTCGCGCAAACCCAGGGCCTCGCCCAGCGCCTCAAGGGGCAACAGGCGCAACTGCTGCTGATGCGCGGCGGCAGCGAACCGGCCAACCCGCGCGGCCCCGCCGAGCCGCACCCGGAACGCCTGGCGCGGCAACTGGAGAACGACCTGCAAGGGCTACCCGGCTTGACGCTGACCTATCACAGCTTCGACGGCCTGAGCCACGGCGAGACGCTCGCGGCGTCGCTGGGGTATGTGCTGGAGAGCCTGTATTCCCAACCCTAGAAGGTAAAAGGCGCAGCTCAGGCCTGCGCCTTCTCCAGCGCGCCTTCGATATCCCCGGCAGCGACCGGACTGTCGCCCAGCCACAGGCTGTTGTCGGCCAGGCGGATGCTCAGGCAGACCGCCTCGCGGTCTCCGGGATACTGGCGCAACAGCAGTTCCACGGTCTGCGGCATTTGCCGCGCGGACATCAGGTCCCAGGGCCCGCCACTCAGGTCCAGCAGCACGCGGCCATCGCGCGCGTCCACCACCTGCGGCGCATACACCCAATGGCTCATGCGCCTTTCATGAGGCTCGACGCTGATGTTCAAGTGGGCGAAAGCGTACGCCGGGTCCATGACGGTTCCTCGCCGCGTGCGCCCGACCGGACGCACGTGGCAGTGATGGCTCGGGTGATTACTGTTGCGCCGACTGTTGCAGGTAGTCGGTGAGGAAATACTGGGCGTTGCCCTGCTCGGAAAGGTTCTGGTCGTAGTGCAGGGGAATTTCCCGGCCTTCGCCCGGCAGGTACAGCTCGCCGTTGTTGCCGCGCACGATCAGCGCAACGTAAGGCTTGCCGTCGACTTCGGTGGAGTAGCGCGTGTCCTTGCTGGTCTTCTCGACGTGCATTTTCTGGATGCGCTGGTCCCAGTCATGGTCGATGCCGCCAACCTGCACCAGCGCCTGCTGCTCGCTGCGCTCGCCGTAGCGCAGGGTCCAGACCTTGAGCCCCTGCTCGCCGCTGAACGCCAGCACCCGCTCGCCGACCGGCGGGCGCTCGCCCTCGGTGGCCGCCAGGGCGGAAGTACTCAGGCACACGCCGAGAATAAGGGCCAACCCATTCCTTGTTCCGAACATCATGTTCTTCCTGTATCGCCATAAAAGTTCGCCCGAGGCCCGGGCAGCGAGGATCATTGCACAGCCCCACGCACCAAATCCACGCGATCCCTGCAGGAGCGAGCTTGCTCGCGATAGCGGTGGTGAATCCACAAGCGGCCTGCGGCCTATCGCGAGCAAGCTGCGCTCCTACAAAAAGCGGACCGCACATACCCCCGCGATGGCAGCGCCGCGGCATGTCCGGCGCCTTGCAGATTCGCTACTATGTCCGGCAGTTTCCCACCCTTGTGCCCAGTCGGCCCGGAGCCTCAATGCCCAACCCCAAGGACAGCGCCAGCGAGAGCGGCGCGCCGATGATTCCCGAGCAGCGTCGCGAGCTGATCCTGCGGCAGTTGCGCAAGCATCAGGTGTTGAGCGTGCATCAGTTGATGGAGATGTTCGACTGCTCGCACATGACCGTGCGCCGCGACATCGCGCTGCTGGAACAGGAAGGCCGGGCCTATTCGGTGACCGGCGGGGTACGGATCGCCAGCCAGTTGCACAGCGAGCCGAGCCACCAGTCCAAGGCGGTGGTCGAGCAGCCGCAGAAGCAGGCCATGGCGCGGCTGGCGGCGCGCTTGCTGCACGCCGACATGACGGTGTACCTGGACGCCGGCACCAGCACCCTGGAGATCGTGCCCTATATCAAGGCGCTGTCGGGCATGACCGTGGTGACCAACGACTTCGGCATCGTCCAGGCGCTGATGGAGGCGCCGCAGGTGACGGTGATCCACACCGGCGGCCAGCTCGACCACGACAACCATTCCTGCGTCGGCGGGCTGGCAGTGGCGACCCTGCGCCAGGTGGTGACCGATATCGCCTTCATGTCCACCAGTTCCTGGGACCTGCGCCGCGGCATCACCACGCCGTCGGCGCTCAAGGTCGAGGTCAAGCAGGTGGCGATGCAGTCGGCGTCCCAGGTGGTGCTGGTGGCCAGCAGTTCGAAATACGGCACCTTCAGCATGTACCGCATCGCCGGGCTGGAGCAGTTCGACGTGATCATCAGCGACGACGCTCTGGCCCAGGCCGCCGCCGACGGGATCCGCAAGCAAGGGGTGGAGTTGCTGCTGCCGTCCGACCCGCCGCTCCAGCCGGCGAAGGACTGACGAGCGGCCACTCGCGCCTCAGCGGTGCTGCTTGCGGAACCACAGCACGCAGGCGATATCCCGCAGGTCTTCGCTCAAGCCATCGAGGGCGACCCGGGTGCTGCGGCGAATGCGCCGCAGCCATTCCACCACCGCGCACAGGGTGGCGAAGAAGAACAACAGCACGAACAACTGCCGCAGGCCGAACCCCTGGTCCAGCCCCTGGGCGCGGAAGTGGTTCCACAGCCAGAGACCGCAGGCGGCGCTCAACACCACCAGCAGCACGCTGGCGATATTGATCCATTGCCCAAGGACGGTGGTGCGCCGGGCGCGGCGGTAATCCCGTTCGATGCGCTCCAGGGTCACCGTGGGAATCTGCTCCCAATGCAAGTCGCGCGGGCGGCAGGACGCCTCGTCCAGCCCCGACTGATCCACGAATATCGACTTGTGCATGCTCCCGCTCCCTTGATGGCACCAGTGATGGCCCTGGCGACGGGGAGCAATGTACCCGCCAGGGCGGAGCGCGAGCCGCGCACGTCAGAAATCTTCAGATTCCCAGCGCCTCGGCAAACGCGCAGCGGCTCCGCTGCCCTGCCCGCCCCTTAGAACGCCTTCCAGTCCCGCAGCCATTGCAGGCCGGCCGAGGTGTCGCCGCGCGGGCGGTACTCGCAGCCGACCCAGCCGTCGTAGCCCAGCTGGTCCAGCAGCGCGAACAGGTAAGGATAATTCAGCTCGCCCAGGTCCGGCTCGTGACGGTCCGGCACGCCGGCGATCTGGATATGGCCGATGCCGGTGAAGTCGCGGCGCAGCTTGGTCGCCAGGTCGCCCTCGACGATCTGGCAGTGGTAGCAGTCGAATTGCACCTTGAGGTTGCTCGCGCCGACTTCCTTGCAGATCGCCTGGGCCTGGTCCTGGCGGTTGAGGAAGAAGCCCGGCATGTCGCGGGTGTTGATCGGTTCCAGCAGCACTGTGACGCCGACCTTGGCCGCCTGGGCGGCGGCATGGGCCAGGTTCTCCAGGTACACCCCGTGATGGCGCTCGCGCAGGCTTTCCGAAGGCAGCAGGCCGGCCATCACATGGATGCGCGAGTTGCCCAGCGCCGCGGCGTATTCCAGGGCGCGCTCGAAGCCTTGGCGAAACTCCGCCTCGCGCCCCGGCAAGGTCACGGTGCCCCGCTCGCCCGCCGCCCAGTCGCCGGGCGGCGCGTTGAACAGCGCCTGGACCAGGCCGTTGTCGTCCAGGCGCTGCTTGAGTTCCTGGGCGCTGTAGTCGTAGGGGAACAGGTACTCCACCGCCTCGAAACCGTCGGCTGCGGCCGCGGCGAAACGGTCCGGGAAGGCGTGTTGCGGGTAGAGCATGCTGAGGTTGGCAGCGAAACGAGGCATGGCGACTCCTGGAAAGAAAGACTCAGACAAAAGGCCAGAGCAACAGGGTAATACAGAAGCCCAGGGTACCGAGCAAGGTGGTGATCACCGTCCAGGTGCGCAGGCCGTCGCCGACGTTGAGCCCGGCGAGCTTGGTGAAGATCCAGTAGCCGGCGTCGTTGATATGGGACATCGCCAGCCCGCCGCCGCCCATGGCCAGGCACAGCAGCGCCATGTGGTTGGGGGTCAGGTCCAGGGTGGCGATCAGCGGGCTGATGATGCCGGCGGTGGTCACCAGGGCCACGGTGGTCGAGCCCTGCACCGCGCGCAGCAACATGGTCAGCAAAAAGCCCAGGGCCAGCACCGGCAGGCCGGTGGTGCGCAACAGGTCAGAGACCACCGCGCCGATCCCGGTGTCCACCAGCACCTTGCCGAACACCCCGCCGGCGCCGGCGATCAGGATCACCATGGCCACGCCGGGCAAGGCCGAGCCGATCACGTCCGAGACCTGGCTGCGGCTCCAGCCGCGGCGCGACCCCAGCAGCCAGGCACACAACAAGGTGTCGAGCAGCAGCGCCACCAGCGGTGCGCCGAGCACGGTCAGCACCCCGCGCAGGGCCGACTCGGCGGGCAGCAGCGAGGTGGCCAGGGTGCCCAACAGGATCAGCACGATCGGCAGCAGGATCAGCCCGACGATCAGGCCGAACCCCGGCGCCGGGGCCGGCGGCAACTTGGCGACGATGGCGCTGGTGGACTCTTCCAGGCCCATGTGCGACACCGCCACCTGCGCCTGTTGCGAGTCCTGCCCATGGCTGTTGCCGTTGGTCCAGGCCCGCAGGTCGTCGTTGCTCACGTGGGGGCCGTAGACCTCGGCGCGGATGTCGTCGGTCATCGGGTAGAAGCGCCGAGTCATGCGCCCGGCCACGCGGTAGCCGACGTAGCACAGCAAGGCAGTGATCGGCAGGCCGAACATCAGCACCCGGCCCAGGTCGGCGCCCAGCTGGCTGGCCGCGGCCACGGCGCCCGGGTGGGGCGGCAGGAACGCATGCACGGTGAGCAGCGCCGCGCACATCGGCAAGGCGAACACCAGCAGCGGCTTGCGCGCCCGGCGAGCCACGCCGTAGGCCAGCGGCATGAGGATGATCACCCCGACCTCGAAGAACACCGGCACGCCGATGATGAACCCGGCGATGGTCAGCGCCAGCGGCGTGCGGCGGTTGCCGAAGCGCTCGATCAGGGTCTTGGCCAGGGCCTCGGCGCCGCCGGACAGCTCGATGATCCGCCCGATCATCGCGCCCAGGGCAATGATGATCGC
Organism: Pseudomonas chlororaphis; assembly: GCF_001921865.1. Lineage (GTDB taxonomy): Bacteria > Pseudomonadota > Gammaproteobacteria > Pseudomonadales > Pseudomonadaceae > Aquipseudomonas > Aquipseudomonas chlororaphis_D. The sequence continues at coordinate 9,379 of NZ_MSCT01000010.1, read as the reverse complement.
GATATGGCCCAGGGTCTTGCCCATGCCGCCCTCGATGGTCGCCACCAGGTCGGCGGGTTTCACCCCGGCCACCAACGCCACCAGGATGCTCACCAGCATCAGCGCGACAAAGGGCTGGAACTTGTACTTGAGCACCAGGAACAGCAGCAGCGCGATACCTGCGCCGGCCGTCAACATCAGGATCAGCGGGCTCATTGCGCGGTCCCTCCCTCATAAGAGAAAGAAGCGCGGGTGAAACCAAAACAGCTGCAGTCGGGGAACGTCATGCGGGATGTCCTGTTGTTATTGTTTTTAAAGGCAAGCCGGGGCCGTCGAGAGCCTGACAGCGACTCCCGGGCAGTGCTTGCAGTGTCAGTTACAGCGGTGCGCTACCAGTGCGCGCCGAAGCTCTCGCGCAGCTCGTCCAGGGCTGCCTGATCCAGCGGCGCGGGCTTGGGATGGCTCATCAGCCAGAGGCGCGCGGTTTCTTCCAGTTCTTCCAGGGCGTAGCTGGCCTTGGCCACCGAGCTTTCCCAGACCACCGGCCCCAGGCGTTCGAGCATCACCCCGCGCACGCGGTTGGCCAGTTGCGCCACCTGCTCGGCGACCTTGGGCGAACCCGGACGCTGGTAGCCGATCAGCGGAATGTGCCCGACCTTCATCACCTGATAAGGCGTGAGCGGCGGCAGGATGTCGTCCGGTGTCCAGACGCCGGCCAGGGTCAGCGCCACCAAATAGGTGGAATGGGTGTGCACCACCCCGCCCACCGTCGGGTTGCGGTCGTAGACCTGGCGATGCAGGGCCAGGGTCTTCGATGGCTTGGCGCCGGACACCCACTCCCCCGCCGAATTGACCTTGGCGATGGCCGCCGGCTCCAGGCGCCCGAGGCAGACGTCGGTCGGGGTAATCAACCAGCCATCGTCGAGGCGCGCGCTGATATTGCCGGCGCTGCCCACGGTGTAGCCGCGCTGGTAGAGGCTGCGGCCGACGTCGCAGATCTCTTCGCGCAGGGCCTGTTCCTTGTTCGCGGCGCTGTTCATTGCGCACCTGCCGCAAGTTGCCCCAGGGCCTTGGCGAAAAAGTCGCGGCCGCCGAAATTGCCGGATTTCAACGCCAGGGCCAGGGGCTCGGCGCCGCTGCTGACGGTGGCCGGTACCCCCGGGTCGATCTGCGCGCCAATCTGCAACAGGTCGACCCCCAGCGCCTTGACCACCGCGCCGGAGGTTTCGCCGCCGGCGATCACGAAGCGCCGCACACCGTTCTGGCGCAGGCCCGCGGCGATCTCGCCGAGGGCGTTTTCCACCAGGGTGCCGGCACGCTCGACGCCCAGTTGCTGTTGCACGGCCTTGACCTCGGCCGGGGTGCTGGTGGCGTAGATCAACACGGTTTCATTGTTGTCGCGGGCAAAGGCCAGGGCTCGCGCCACCACCGGCTCGCCAGCGGCCAGGGCCAGCGGGTCGATGCGCAGCGCCGGACGGTCGGCCTCGAGCCAGGCAGCAACCTGGCCGATGGTCGCCACCGAGGCGCTGCCGGCCAGCACCACTTCGCCCCCTGCGACCGTCGGCAACGACGCCACGTCGAAGTCGCGCAGCTTGCCGGCGCGGCGGAAATTGCCCGGCAGGCCCAGGGCCAGGCCGGAGCCGCCGGTCAGCAGCGGCAGGTCGGCGCAGGCTTCGCCCAGGGTGTAGAGGTCCTGGTCGGACAGCGCATCGGCAATGGCCATGCCGACGCCCTGCTCGCGCAGTTCGGCGATCTTCGCCCGCACCGCCTCGACGCCCGCGGCGATGCTGTCGTAGCGCAGCAGGCCAACCTTGCGCGAAGTCTGGGCTTGCAGCACGCGCACCAGGTTGGCGTCGGTCATCGGCGTCAACGGGTGATGCTGCATGCCCGAGTCGCTGAGCAATTGGTCCTGGACGAACAGGTGGCCACGGAAAATGGTCCGGCCGTTCTCCGGAAACGCCGGACAGGCCAGGGTGAAATCGCTATTGAGCGCCTTGAGCAAGGCCTCGCTGACCTGGCCGATATTGCCGGCGGCGGTGGAATCGAATGTGGAGCAGTACTTGAAGAAGATTTGCTCGCAACCCTGTTCGCGCAGCCAGTCGAGGGCGGCGAGGGATGCCTCCACCGCCTCGGCAACCGGCACGGTGCGCGACTTCAAGGCAATGACAATCGCGTCGGCATCCAGCCCGGCCGCCACTTCGCGGCTCGGGATACCGATGCTCTGCACCGTGCGCATACCGCCGCGCACCAGCATATTGGCCAGGTCCGTGGCGCCGGTGAAGTCGTCGGCGATGCAGCCCAGCAGCGGGCGTGCGTTGGCGTTAGTCATGCGGCATTCCTCAAACGGATTCGGGCTTGGCGGTCGGCAGGTCGATACCGGGGAAGATCTTGATCACCGCCGAGTCGTCCTCGCGGCCAAAACCGGCGCTGGAGGCCTGCATGAACATCTGGTGCGCAGTGGCCGACAACGGCAGCGGGAATTTGCTGGCGCGGGCGGTATCCAGCACCAGGCCCAGGTCCTTGACGAAAATATCCACCGCCGACAGCGGGGTGTAGTCGGCCTTGAGGATGTGCGGCACGCGGTTCTCGAACATCCACGAGTTGCCGGCGCTGTGGGTGATCACCTCGTACAGCGCGTCGGCGTCCACGCCTTCGCGCAGGCCCAGGGCCATGGCTTCGGCGGACGCGGCGATGTGCACCCCGGCCAGCAACTGGTTGATGATCTTGACCTTGGAACCCAGGCCATGGGCGTCGCCCAGGCGGTAGACCTGGCCCGCCATGCCGGCGAGGATCGCCTCGGCCCTGGCGTAGGCCGCGGCCGGGCCGGAGGTCATCATGGTCATCTGGCCGGCGGCGGCCTTGGCCGCGCCGCCGGAGATCGGCGCGTCGAGGTACAAGAGGCCCGATTCGGCCAGGCGCTGGCCCAACTCGACGGCGTAGGTCGGCGCCACCGTGGCGCAACCGATCACCAGGCTGCCGGGGCGCAAGGCCGCGACCGCGCCGGCTTCGCCAAAGAGCACGGTCTCGGTCTGCTCGGCGTTGACCACCACGGTGATGATCACATCGCAGGCCTCGGCCATCCGCGCCGGCGACGCGCAGGCCACCCCGCCCTCGCTGACAAACTGCTGGGTGACCGCTTCGCGCACGTCACAGGCATGCACATCGAAGCCTGCGCGCAGCAGCGAGCGGGCAATGCCCAGGCCCATCGCGCCCAGGCCGACGACACCGACATTCTTGTTATTCATGGGGTACTCCAGGGGAAGACAGCAGCGTGTTCCGCGTCGGCAAGGCGCAGGCGGCGGGCCCATCAATCGAGACCTTGTCGAGCATGGCGGGGTCCTGTGATCGGTTGTTATCGGGTTGTCCTACAGGTTGCGGTCGATCATCCACCAATGAACTGATTATGTGAAGTATTTTTTCAATCTAACATTTTTTAACATCGCCACACGCAACGCGCAAAAGATTGGAAACAGCGCCATAGCCCCCGTCGAGTCGACCGGACGAGCGGTATCGCCAGGCGACCAACGAGCTGATCCATATCAATCCGGTGTCTACACTTGAGCCCGATGCTGTTAGGCGCAACATCCCCGATCAGCGGTACCGCCCTTTATCGCCCACCCGTTGACGGTGGATGGCAGGCAGCGCTGTATGGTCGTCCCGCAATGCTTGAACAAGGATATTCAACATGGCAAAGATCAACGTATTGGCTGGAGATTTTCTACAAGGAGATGGCGAGTACCGGCAGGGAGTCTTCAGGTTGGCCACCCCGACCAACCCTTCGCCAGGCGTCGAGGTCAAGGCCTCGGCCTTCAAGCGCCTGGAGATCGCAACGCAGGACAGCATCACCAACAGGGACGCGCTCGGCTATGGCATCGCCGGCGCCATGCTGCTGGGCCCGGTGGGCGCCCTTGCCGGCTACCTGATCGCCGGTAAGGAAACCGAGGTGACCTTTATCGCGACCTTCAAGGACGGCCGCAAACTGTTGGCGGCTACGGACAGCGAAACGTACCGGGATATCGAAAGACGCCTGACGGCCTAGGTTTTCCTGCCCAGGCCCGCACGCTCGGGCCTGGGCAGACTTTTCCCGGCGCCCTGCCCTATACCGACTCGGCTTGGTTCGGGTCGCCCCGACGCTGCTGGCGCTTACCCTCCAGCCAGACCACCAGCCCCAGCAAACTGCCGCCGGCGATCAGCAAACTGACGAACCAGCCCAGGGTCTCCGCCAGCTGGGTGAAGAACAGCGTGTACAGCTGGATGATGAAGAAGGTCGCGCCGTAACCCACCAGCATGGAAAACCGCAGGCGAATGCCCAGCGCCAGCAGGCCCAGGCTGAGCGCCGCCCACAGCCCGTTGAACAGCAGCAGCTCGCCGGACTCGGCCAGGTGCCAAGGGCCGTCGATCAGGTCGTAGCTGCCAAACAGCGACAGCAACCACAACGACATCTGAGCCATGAACAGGCCGGCGGAAATCCACACTTTGGCAAAGCCGCGATAGCGCGCCAACCAGGAAGCCTCGCTCCACAGATGCACAAAGCCGAACAGCACCATGGCCACGGCCGCGCCGAGGAAGCGCAGCGGGTAGTTCATGCCGAACCAGTAGGCGCCCCAGCCGGACATATAGCCGCTGCGCCCGCCGAACCAGACGAAGAACAGCACGCTGCACAGGGCCAGCAGCAAGACGTTGTTCAACAGGTAACTCAGCGCCAGCAACAGCAGCAGGTCCACCAGCAACAGCGCCGGCCAGTTGCCCGAGCCGTCGGAGTAGATCATGCCCAGCACCAGGCTCAGGCCAATCAGGGCGAAGCCGCCGAGCAACTCCAGGGTCGCGCCGAGCAGTTTCAGCTGTTTGCCCAGCAGCCAGCGCCCGGCGCCAAACAGCCCGAACATCAGCAGGCCGAGGCCGGCCGCGAGTTTCGGCAAGGTGAAGGTCAGGTGCTCATGCAGCAGGATCAGCAGGCCGGCAGCCAGGCTGATGGCGCCGAAGGTCAGGAACCAGCGCCCCAGGGAGCGCCAGTCCCAGCGCGTCAGCGGGTACAGCTCGGCGATCCGGACGTGGGCCTGGGGGTCGATCAGGCCGTCGCGCAGCCATTGGTCCAGGGCGTCGCGCACCTGGCGGTTACGGCGATCCGGGCTCATTGGCCAGCCTCCCCGGCCCGCAGCGCGGTGCGCTCGAACAGCCAGCCCAGGAGCATGCCGACCACCCCGGCCACGGCGAAAAACAGCGCGGCGCTCAGCTGTTCCCAGGCGTATTCGTAGAAACGCGTGTACAGGTCGATGCCGAGGAACACCACGCCGAAGCCGGTGAAGCTGGGGTGCTTGAAGCGCGCGCCAAGCACCAGTTGAGCGATGGCGCCGAGGGTGAACAGCAAGGTCCAGGTCAGGGTCTGCCGGTAAGGGTCTTCCAGGCTCAAGAACCACAGCGAGCAGTTGAAATACAGCAAGCCGAAAATCACATACAGCCGCCCGAAACCGCTGAAACGGCGCAAGGTGCGATCCTCGGCGTGCTGGTGCCACAGCCCCAGGAGCGCGGTCAGCGCGGCGATCACCGCCATCGAGCGCGGGTCCTGGATGTCGAAATAGTAACTGCCGCCACCGCCGTACGCTTCCCACGAGCCCAGGCCGTGGAAGGCGCAGAGCAGGCCCAGCAACAGCGGCCAGCGCAGGCGGTAGCCATAGGCGGTGCCGATGCTCATGGCGGCGGTGGCCAGCAGGGCCAGCGGCAGGTTGCCGTACTCGTTGGCAGCGCTGTCGGAACTGCCCAGCAACAGGCTGGCGCCCATCAGGATCAGGCCGATGGTCAGGATCGCCACCCCGGTGACCGGCATGCGCTGCGCCGGCTCGCGCGCCAGCCGCGCGCCGAGCAGCCACAGCCCGACACCTGCAGCGAAGAACAAGACCGCCCCCAGCAGCACCGAGTCGGCCAGCAGACTCAAGCCGCCGAGCACCGCCATACCGATCAGCAGCACCGCGCCAATGCCCAGCCATTGCAGGACCGTGGACAAGAGGTGCCCGGGGCGTTCGTACAAGGCGCCGAGGCGCTGCTGCGACTCGGCGTCGATCAGGCCGCGATGGCGCCAGTCGGCGATTTCGTGGAGCAACATCTGCTGGGTGATTTTTCTCATGGCGCTCTGGGGACTGGGGAGTGGGGAGTGGGAGGACCGGCCGCAACTCGACAGCATAGCCAAGCGTCGCGCAGGCGTTTGTCTATCAAGACGTCCAACGCAGCGCTGCGCGGCACGCCGCGGCCAAAAAAAGCCAACCCCACCCCATTACTGTAGGAGCGAGCTTGCTCGCGATGAACCTGAGAGCGCCGCGTCTACCCTGTCAGTCCGCGTTATCGTTAACGTCCATCGCGAGCGAGCTCGCGCCTAGAGGCGCCAGCGGGTACAGCGCCTCGTCGAACTGCGACAAACGCGGGAACGTCATGGCCGGCTCGTCGGCCAGACGCCCCAGGCGCCGCCGGTAAGCCACGAGGAACTCCTCGCGGGCCTCGGCGCTGATGTAAGGCACATGCCAGGCGACGAAGGGCTCCAGCACCTCGAAGCCGACATAGGCCAGAGTGCCGCGCAGCAGCGGCCGCAGCATATCTTCCAGCGGCCCGTGGATCGCCCCCTCGCCGAACATGTGCTCGCGCCCGCCCAGGGTCAGGGTGACCAGGGCCTTCTTGCCCGCCAGGCCGCCCTGGTCGTAGAAGCGCTTGCCGCCGTAGCAGACCCCGGACACCAGTACCCGGTCGATCCAGCCCTTGAGCATGGCCGGCGTGGAGAACCAGAACACCGGGAAATTCAGGATCAGCAGGTCGGCCCACAGCAGTTTGTCCAGTTCCTGCAGGATGTCCGCGGCGATCGACTGGCTCTTCACCCCCAGGCGCTGCTCCAGCGCGTACACCAGGTAGTCGGGGTTGTCCCGCGAGGAAAAGTCCGCGGCGCTGGCCACCGGATTCCAACCCATGGCGTACAGGTCGCTGACCTGCACCGTGTGGCCCTGGGCTTCGAGGGTGGCCACCGCCTGGTCGCGCAAGGCGGCGGTAAAGGATTGCGGCTCGGGGTGAGCATGGACGATCAGTACATTCATGAAGGGCTCCTTGAACGGATTGCAATGTCGGGGGCACGGACTCAGCACTGGATCGCCTTGATCTCGACGAACTCGGCCAGGCCTTCCTCGCCCCATTCGCGACCGTTGCCCGACTGTTTGTAGCCGCCGAACGGCGCCTGGTAATTGAACGCCGCGCCGTTGATGAAACACTGCCCGGCGCGCAGTTGTCGAGCCAGGCCCAGGGCGCGCCGGGGGTCGGCCGCCCAGACGCCGCTGGACAGGCCGAACGGCGAGTCGTTGGCCAGGGCCACCGCCTGCGCCTCGTCGGCGTAGGGAATCAGGCACAGCACCGGGCCGAAGATTTCCTCCTGGGCGATACGCATGCGGTTGTCGACATCGGCGAACAGCGTCGGCCCCAGGTAGTAACCGCGCTCGAAGCCCGGCGTCGACTCGCCGCCGTACAGCAGGCGCGCCCCCTCCTGCGTACCGAGGCGAATGTAGTCCTGCACGGTGCGCCGCTGGGCGGCCGAGCACATCGGTCCGAGAAAGCTGTGCGGGTCCTGCGGATCGCCCATGCACAAGCCGCGCGCCTCCTCCACCGCCAGCTCCAGCGCCTGCGCGTAACGGCTGGCCGGCAGCAGCATGCGGGTCAGCGCGGTGCAGGTCTGCCCGGAGTTGATCATCACGTCCTGTACGCCGTAGCGCACCGCCGCTTCCAGGTCCGCGTCCTCGCCGATCAGCAGCGGCGACTTGCCGCCCAGTTCCAGGCACACCCGTTTCACCGAAGGCGCCGCGGCCTGGGCCACGCGTACCCCGGCGCCGGTGGAGCCGGTGAACGACAGCATATCCACATCCGGGTGCCGGGCCAGTGCTTCGCCGACCTTCGCCCCCGGCCCGCTGACCAGGTTGAATACCCCGGCCGGCAGGCCTGTGGCCTCGATCATTTCGGCCAGCAAAAACGCGTGCAGCGGGGTTTCCTGGCTGGGCTTGAGCACCACCGTGCAGCCCGCCGCCAACGCTGGGGCGAGCTTGCCGAGCAACTGGTGCAAGGGGTAATTCCAGGGGTTGATAAAGGCGCAGACCCCGACTGCCTCGCGGATCACCAGGGAGTTGCCGACCTCGCGCACCTCGTCCATCAGCGCCGCCAGTTCGACGTACTGCTCCAGCCCGAGGATGGGCCCGTCGACCTGCACCGAGCGGCACCATTGCACCGGCATGCCCAGCTCGGCGGTGATCAGCGCGGCCATCTCGTCGGCGCGCTCGCGCAACTGCTCGACCAGTGCGCGGATGTAGCCGGCGCGCACGCTGGACGGGGCTCGCGACCAGCCCTCGAACGCCCGCCGCGCGGCGGCCACGGCGCGCTCGACATCGCGCTCGTCGCCCAGGGGCACGCTGCCGGCCGCGGCCTCGGTGGCCGGGTTGACGACCTCGGCCAGGCCCTGCCCCGCGGGCTCGCGCCAGGCGCCGTCGATAAACAGCCGGGAGTACTTACGCATGGGCCGGTACCTCCAACAGCTCGCGGGCGCAGCGGGCGATCCGCTGGCAGGCCTCGCGCAATGGCGCCGCGCCGAGCACCAGGCCCAGGCGGATATGCCCGGCCGCGCTGGGGCCGAAGGCCTCGCCGGCCAGCACCGCGACCCCGTGGCGCGCCAGCAGGCGGTCAGCGAACGCCTGGGCGCTGAGCCCGGTCTGGCGGATATCGACCATCACGAACATCCCACCATCGGGTTTCAACGCGCGCACGCCAGGGCAATCGGCCAGGCACTCGCACACCAGGTCGCGGCGCTGGCGATAGGCTTCGCGCATCGCCGCCAGCTCCGGCAGGCCGCTCTCCAACGCCACCACCGCGGCGTCCTGGATAAAGTCCGGCGAGCCGTAGAGCATGCACAGCGCCAGATTCTCCAGATGCGCCGCCAGCGCTGGCGGGGCGATCACCCAGCCCACCCGCCAGCCGGTCATGGCATGGGATTTCGACAGGCTGTTGAGGGTCGCCGTGCGCTCGGCCATGCCCGGCAGGCTGCCCGGGCTGACGTGCTCGCCGTCGAACAGCAGCTCGCTGTAGACCTCGTCGGAAATCAGCCACAGGTCGTGGCCGATGCACAGCTCGGCCAACGCCTGCCAGGTGGCGCGCGGCAGGCTGGCGCCCGAGGGGTTGTGCGGGCTGTTCAGGGCCAGGGCGCGGGTGCGCGGGGTGATGCGCGCGGCGACGTCTTCGGGCAGTACCCGAAAGCCGTTCTCGGAGCGCACCGGCACCGGCACCACCACCGCGCCGCAAGCGCCGAACACCGCTTCGTAGGTGACGTACATCGGCTCGGCGACCAGCACCTCGTCGCCCGGGTTGAGCACACACTGGGCGACGCTGAACA
>NZ_MSCT01000001.1 GCF_001921865.1 Pseudomonas chlororaphis | reverse complement strand
GTGGCGGTCCAGGTGATGCCGCCGTCGCTGCTGCTGACCGCTGTCAGGGTGCCGTTGGCGATGGTCAGGTCGGCATTGGTAAAACCGGTTACCGCCTCGCTGAAGGTGATGGTCACCAACGAGGTTTCGCCGATTCTCAAGGCATTGTCGGCGACCACGATGGTCGCGGTGGGCGGTGGCGCATACGCGGTATTGAGCACGCCGCCGTCGTTGTAGATCGCGGCCACCGCGGTCGGCGAAGTACCGTTCGAGCCGCCGCCCAGGGCCACGCCGCCAGCGCCGCTACCGGCCGCGTTGCCGCTCATGGCGGCGAAGTTGGCCGCGGTGATCAGCAGCGTGCCCTTGTTCCAGATCGCGCCCACGCCCCGGCCCGCGATCCCGCCATTGCTGGCGTTGCTGCCCTGGCCACCGCCACCGCCACCACCACCGCCGGCGCCGATGTTGTTGCTGATGGTCGAGGTACCGATCACGGTGATGGTGCCGGTAGTGCCGTTGTAGATGCCGCCGACCGCATTGCCGCCCGCGCCGCCGACCTTGTCCCACCCGGCGCCGCCACCGCCGCCGCCGATGGAAATCGTGCCATTGCTGGCCGTACCGCCGCTGCCGCCATTGCTGTAGTAGGACACGCCCAGGCCGCCCGTGCCGCCGGTGGTGGTGCCGCCGCGACCGCCCATGTGCGTGGCGTCGTAACCACCGCCATAGCCGCCCGTGCCGCCGCTGCCAGCCTGGCCACCCAGGGTGCCGACGCCGGGGCCGGCCGTGCCGCCATGGCCACCGCCCTGGCCGCCCAGCCCACCACCGCCGCCACCGCCGCCGCCATAGAACGCCCCGGTGACACCGCCCCCGCCGCCACCGCCCGAGGCCGCGTTGGAGGTCACCGTGACATTCTTGAGCGTGAGATTGCCGGCGTTGAAAATCCCCCCGGCCATGGAGCCGCTCGCGCCATAACCGCCGTTGCCGCCATTGCCGGAAACCAGCCCGCGGGTAATCACCAGGCCATCCAGGGTCACGGTGCTGCCCGAGGCCACTTCGATGACCCGGGTGCGGTACTGGCCGTCCAGGGTCACGTCGGCGACGCCGTCGTTGTTCAAGTCGCCATCGATAGTCACGTTCTTGTTGACCAGCAGCTCGGCCGTCAGCTGTACCGTCATGCCGCTGCTGAAGGTGACGATGTCGCCGTTCTGCGCCGATGCCAGCGCCGCCCGCAGCGAGCCGACGCCGGTGTTGGCGTTGTTGGTGGCGGTCCAGGTGGCCAGCCCCCACTGATAGTCCCGCATCGCCTGGGCAGACAGCACGTTGGCGCTTTCGATGGTGCCGGTGGCGATCTCCAGTTCCCAGTCGCCGCCCACGCCGGTGCGGTCGGTGGAGGCGGCCACGTCCCGGCCGGTCAGCTGCGCCAGGGATTCGACGAAATTCAGGCCGCGCTCGCCCTCGGCGGTGTAGCAGCCGTAGATGAGGATGTCGCCGCCGGCATTCATCTCCTTGCCGATGTCCGCCAGCACGGCGGCGCGCGCCTGCACGTTGTCGGCCGACAGGTAGCTGTCGCCCAGCCACAGGTCCCCGGCATTGCCGTGGGCGATGATCTGCACCGAGCTCACGCCCTGATGCTGCTCCAGATAATCGGCGATCTGCTGCAGCCCGTCCTGGCCGGCATTGAGTTGCACCACCTGGGTGCCGGGCGCGATGCCCTTGAGCAGGCTGCCGGCGTCCTTGACCCGCGAGTCGACGAACACCACCGTCTGCCCTGGCACCGCGCTGGGGGCTGCCGCGGCAGGCGCATCGACCTGGCCATGGGTGTCCTTGCTGACGCTGGCCTGATCGGCGGCGGTCGGCGTCTTGGCCGCATCGGTGGTGGTATGGGCGTCCGGCTGGGCAGCGTCGGCCACGGTGGCGGCCACCGCGCCGTCGAACAGCAGGCGCGGCTCCAGAGGCATGATCAGCGGCGCAGCCAGGGCATTCGCCCGGCCGTCGGTCCGTTGGGAAACCCGCGACTTACCTTTGCTCCACCACATGATGCTCACCCGGACTCGAACGTTCAGAAAGATGCAGATAGAAAAAAGCCGCGATCAACGGACCGCGGCGTCGGATTTCATGCGAATGACATTGGCGGCGCTGGCGGCGCCGTCCTTCCAGAACGACAGCTGCGCGTACTTCTCGAACAGGTCCGGCGGCAGGATCGTGCGCCGCGACTCCAGCGCCACCCGCGCCTTGACCTTGTGCAGGCCGGAAAGCCCCAGCGCCTGGTCGAACTCGGGCGCGTCGTAGGCAAGGCTGTCGAAGTCGTGCTCGTACCAGGGCTCGCCGATGAAGTCGTAGACCAGCCGCATCACCCGTTCGGGGGCCTGGCTCAGCAGGTCGTAGTCGACGATCAGCAGCGCATCGGCGTGTTCGCCGTAATAGGCCTCTTTCAAGGCCGTCCAGGCATAACCCACCAGCCGGTTGTGCTGGGCCAGGGTTTCGCAACGGCTGTAGACCGAGTTGCGCTCGACCGCATCGCCCCACAGCTTGGTGTTTTCGAAGGGGTTGGCCCGGTACAGCCGTTCGAGGCTGTCCATGACCCAGGCGACGTTGCGCACGCAAGCGATGGTCCGCGCCTTGGGGAACAGGTCGCGCAACGCCGGCTGGCGCGCGCACCACTGGCGGTTGGTATCGAAGATGACGGGCTTGTCGGCCTGGTCGGCGTAGTAGGAGTCGAACAGCCCGTGCAACAGGCGGCGGCGCATGTCGCGATCGATGACGGCACCGAACTCGCTGCCGGCACTGCATTGTTCGAGAACACCGTTGAACAGCGCACCGACCGGGCTGGTCATGCCGGCGTGAAAGCGCGGGTTCTGCAACAAAATGGCAGACAGCAGGGTCGACCCTGAGCGCGGTAAACCGGAGATAAAGTGGAACTGCGGCAATCCCTTCACCCTAGCGATAAGTCCTTATGAGACAAATCCTAGTGCAGTATCAGATAACCGCATAATGGTGTTTTGCTATCAATTTTCGATCAAGACCACAAAAAAATTGTGTTTAAGATCGGTCAACCGCTCTGCGCCTGAAAGTGAATCGATTAAGCCCGGCAGGCCCCGAAACGCCACCGCCCATAACTTTTTTCTCGGCGCCGCCTCAGGCGTTTATCCGGCCGGCTTCGCAGCCTGGGCGCACGCCGCCGGCAGCGCTGTTCCCGCCCGCGCCGCGCCGCACACCAGCATGAGCCGCGCCCTGACGTTGCCCGCCGTGAATTCGGCGCTTTCTCGCCAGGCGCCGGGCAGCGGAGCGAACTCGTCGGGCTGGTCGGCGGTGCTGATCAGCCAGACGCGACCGGTACCCGGCGGCAGCGCCGACAAGTAATCGACGTACAGGGTCGCAGCCTGCTGATCGACCAAGGTGCCGAAACCGTAGGCATTGGGCCGGGTCGAGGCGCCGTTCGGCGCGGGCGGGGTGTAGAGCAGCGGCTGGGCGTCGGTGCGGTTGTAGTAGACGTAGCTCAGGTACCACAACAAGTCGCTGGTGACGATCCGGTCGCCGGCCGCGTAGTGCTGGTTCACGTAGTCCACCAGCGCGCTGATCTGGTCGTTCGCATCCACGTTGGCGTTGTTCTTCAGGCCGAGCGCCTCGGCCCCGCCAAACAGCAGCAGGACCGCCAGCGCCAGGCCGCGGGCCCCGGAACGGCCCTGGTCCAGCAACCGGTCGACCGCGATCGCCACCAGCAGCGGCAGGCCCAGGGCATAGGCCGTCAGGTAGCGCTCGATGAAGACCGGCGAAACGAACGACACCACGAACACCAACAACAGCGGCAGCGTGCTGTAGATCGCCAGCAGCCAGTGCAGCCGCCAGGGCGAACGGTCGCGCCAGGCGACCAGGCCGACTACGCCCAGCATCAGCAGCGGCAGGCTGGCGAACGGCAATGGCGCGAGCCCGTCGCCGTCGTCCTGGGTCAGCAGTTGCCAGACCATCGAGGGCAGCGAGGCAAGCTCCACCGCGGGCTCCCAGCCGACGTCGCCGTTGGCCTTCAACTGGTCCAGATGCTGGAGCAGGTCCACCAGCCCCGGCAGCCAGGGCGCGAACAGCGCCACGATGGCCACGTTGGCCAGCCACCAGCCGGGGCGCTGGATGCGCAGGCTCGCCGGAGTCGCTTGCAGGCGCAGCAGCGCCAGGTACAGCCAGTGGGCGAGCACGCAGAGCGCGGTGAAATAGTGGGTGTAGAACGCCGCGCCCATCAGCAGCGCGTAATACACCAGGTAGCGCTGGCGCCGCGGCTGCCGGACCCAGTACACCAGGGCGAGCGTGGCGCCGAGCAACCACACCCCCAGCAGCGCGTACATGCGCACTTCCTGGCTGTAGCGCACCGCGGTGGGCAGCAGGGCCAGCAGGAACCCGGCGAGAATCGCCGCGCGCCGGCTGGCGATCTGCGCCACCAGCCATACTCCCAACCCGACACAGGCGATCCCCGGCCAGGCGCTGAAACTGCGGATGGCCAGGATGCCGTCGCCAAAGGCGGCGATCCAGCCGTGGAGCAGCATGAAGTACAGCGGCGGGTGCACATCGTGGGCGGCATGCACCCAGATCTCGTTCAAGTCGTATTGGCTCAGCAGCAAGCTGGAACCTTCATCGCCCCAGATGGCGGCCGCGGTCAGGTCGTAGAAGCGGACCGCCGCCGCCAGCAGCAGAATCGGCAGCAGCCAGTAGGCCCGCAACACCGCGAACAGGCGCAGCCTCTCGCTCGTCCAGCGACCGGCCAGGCGCGGCTCGCTCGTGCGCAGCCATTGCGGCTCTCTGCGAAACTCCATGGCTCCCTCCCGGCGCCTGCGTTGTACTGCCACAGCATCGCTGTTTATCCAGCCTCGACCAAGCGTCGCGTCGCCCCAGGCGACTGGCGGAGGAGCGTCTACGCTAACCAATGCTGTCAACGAGCCAGCCTGGAGTCCGACCCTAAGGTCAAGCTTCAGGCCAGACACCAGGACCGGCTCAGGGAGTACCGCTGATCAACCTGAAGGATAAAAAACTATGGAAGTGTTCATGGGCACCATTCAAGCTTTTTCCTTTAATTTCCCCCCGAGCGGCTGGGCCTCGTGTTATGGCCAGACTCTGGGGATCTCGCAGTACCAGGCATTATTTTCGCTGCTGGGGACCTACTACGGCGGCAACGGCAGTACCAACTTCCAGTTGCCGAACCTGCAGGGGCGACTGCCCATCGGCCAGGGCAACGGCCTTGGCCTGACGCCGCGGATCATCGGCGAAGTATCCGGCACCGAGAGCGTCACCCCGAACCTCAACAACCTGCCGGCCCACACCCACACCCTCGCCGGCTTGACCTCCACCACCGCGATCAAGCTGGCCAACCCCGCCAGCAACCCGGTCAGCGTGCCGACGGCCACCAACTCGTTCATCGGCACCTCCGGCGGCGGACCGGGCACCGCGACCATCTACTCCGACGCACAGGGCGCCTCCCCGGTGCCGCTCCAGGGCATCACCACCACGATCACCGGCACCGTCTCGCCCGCCGGCAACGGCTTGCCGATGGCGGTGATGAATCCATTCCTGGTGATCAACTTCAGCGTGGCCTTGAACGGTCTCTTCCCATCGCGCAATTGATGTTCGCACCGGGGGCATACGCCCCCGGTCCTTTGGCCGGACAGGAGTCACGCCATGCTGCATCTGCTACAAAGTGAGCATTTCCAGCCTTTGCTGGGGCAACCCTGCAATCTGCTGCTACCGGACGGCAGCGTCTTGCCGAGCCATATCGAATCCATCAAGGACAGCCCCCAGGCCCGCATGCCGAACGGCGCGCGCATGCCCTTCTGCGTCGAGCTCAACAGCCTGGAGCCGACCGAGTTCGTCGACGGTCTGTGCGACCTGGAACTGCCCGGCGTCGGGCGCCTGCAAGACATGTTCGTATCGCGGGTGCCGGCCCTGGGCCGTGATCCGACGCTGGGCTATTTCTTTATCGCCTTCAACTGAAACAACAGTGCCCGTGGGTAACCCCGCGGGCACCGTGACCAGGCCGGTTTATCGCCGCTGGCCGGGATACCACACCAGCCGCTCGGCCGCCGGGTTGGCCTCCTCGACCTGGAACCCCAGCGCCAGGTAGTGCCGGCGCGCATGGGGATTGCTGGCCCAGACCACCGTGGCCACCGGGCAGCAGACCTGCTCGGCGGCCTTCTGCACGCCTTGCAGCACCGTACGCCCATAACCGCGGCCACGGGCGGCAGGAATAAACGCCAGGTACAGCACGCGGATTTCATTGGCGCCGAAATCGGTGGTCAAGGCGCCGATGGCGCTGCCGAGTTTCTCGATCACGTAGTGCATGGCGCCGGGGAAGTTGTCGCCCGAGCCCTGCTCCTGGATCTGGAACTGCTGGGCGATCACCTGTTCGACCTGCTCCCGTTCGCCGTCGATCCATTGCAGATCGCTGCGCGCCGAACGGTAGAGGCTTTGCAGAAACGGTCCGTCGCTGGACCGCGACGGGCGTACCACCAATCCGTCAGACATCGCTGAGTCGTTTTGCAGCATCTGTGTTCTCCCTGAAAATGCCGTACCTCAGAACCCGCTTTCCCTCACACCCAACGCCGCCAGACGCCGCCAGGCAGTCCCCAGCAGCGACTCGCCGCGGCCTTGCAACACCACCACGCCGCGCAGCGGCTGGTTCGGGGTCGCGCTGTCGTCGAGCACCTTGAGCCGCGCACCGTACTGCGCCTGGACCGGTTCGGCGCGACGGTCTTCGTCGCGGCGCACGGCAATCGGCCCGTGGTGGTCGGAGGTCAGCGCCTCCTGATCGATATAGGCCACGCCATTGGTATCGACTTCGGTCAGTTGCACCTCGAGCGCGGCATGCATCGGGTCGTCGGCGATGAAACGCCCAGTAGCGCCCGGCGCGACCCGCCACAGGTCGGCCTCGGCGATAAACCCGCGCAACCGCGCACCCGGCTCGACCACCCGGGCCAGCGGGTCCTTGGGCGACACCCAGCGTCCCACCTGCAGTTGCGGCAGCAGGTCGCGCAGCTGGCCGGCTTCGGGCGCGCGCAACAGCAGGCGCTCGCGCTGCGCCGCCAGGCCGCGGTATTCGGCCACGGCCTCGGCCAGCAATTGCTCGACGATCCCGGCGTCGGCCGCCGTCTCGCTGCGCCCGGCCCGGCGACGCATCTGCAACTGCTGGATGTCTATTTCCCGGCGCACGATGGCTTGGCGCGAAGCCAGGTCCGCAGATTCGAGTTCGATCAGCACCTGGCCCTTGCTCACCGCCTGGCCGTCGCTGACATTCACCTGCTTGACCCGCGCCGCCACCGGCGCATGCAAGGCACTGGCGCGGCCGGCTTCGAGCATCACCGGCACCTCCACCGAACTGCGCCACGGCACCGCGACCAGCAGCAGCGCCGCCAGCAGCCCCAGGCCGCTGAGCAACACCCGCGGTGTGTGGGCCTGCTCGCGGCGCGTCCACCATTCGCGCCATTCGCGGACGATCGGCAAGAAGATGAACCACACCAGCTCCACCAGCATCAGGAAGATGCCCAGCAACTTGAAGAACAGGTGGTACACCGCCAGCGCGATCCCGAAAAACAGCACCGCGCGCCACAGCCACGCACCATAGCCCCACCACAGCAAACGCCGTTGCATGGTCGGCGACCAGGGCTCCGGCGCCGGTTGCCCATAGCCGAACAGGGCCTCGCGCAAACGCCAGCGACACAAGGCGAAAGCCCGCCCCTGGAGGTTGTCCACCTCCCAGAAATCGCTGAGCAGGAAGTAACCGTCGAAGCGCATGAACGGGTTCAGGTTGATCACCAGGGTGGTGATCCAGGTGGCGCTGGCCAGCATGAACGCCGCGGTGCGCGCCGGCCCGTCCGGCAGCAGCGACCAGGCCAGCAGGGCGACGCAGGCCAGCAGCAGTTCGGCCAGCACGCCGCCGGCGCCGATCAGCAAGCGGGCGCGGCGGTCGTTGACTCGCCAGGCATCGCTGACATCGGTGTAGAACATCGGTAGCAGCACCATGAACGCCACGCCCATGCTTTGCACCCGGCAGCCGGCGCGCTTGGCCATGAAGGCATGGCCGAACTCATGGCACAGCTTGGCGAAGAACAGCGCCACGCCGAACGCCAGGGCGCCGCCCAGGCTGAACAGGTGGGGAAAGGTCGCCAGGAAACGCTGCCAGTCCCGCGAGACCAGGAACACCCCCAGCCCCAGGGTCAGCGGCAAACCGTAGCGCAGCAACCCCGGGCCGAACCGCGCCAGCCACGGCCAGGCCCGATTGAGAAAGGCGTCCGGGCGCCACAGCGGGATGCGGAAAAACAGGTATTGGTGCAGCAGGATCTGCCAGACGCTCTGGCGCTGCGCGGCGGCCTTGAGGGCATAGCTGGCGCGCTGCTGCTCATCCAGGGCGGTGATCAGGTCGTGGCTGCGCAGAAAACCCAGCAGACTCTCCAGCTCCGCCCCGCCCAAGGGCAGCCCCGGCTCACGGTTGGCGGCCCGCAGGACCTGCTCGGCGTCCCCCAGGGACCAGTGCCTGAGCAAGCGCATCGCCGCCGCGCCGAGTTTGAAATAACGACCGCGCACCGGGTCGGCCAGGGTCCAGCGCGGCGACCCGTCCAAGGCCGGCGCCGCCGCCGACAGCTGCAAATCCGCGCGCAGGCCGGGCAGGTTCATTACAGGCCCACGCTCTGGCGCAGACCGGCCAGGGGCCGACGCAGCAGGTACAGCGCCAGCGGCGCGCGCTCGCCAAAGATTTTCGCCGTGCCGCGCAGGCCGATACGCGGCGGCGCGTCGCGAAAGCGCGCATCGAGCCGATAGGCCAATTGCCCGCCCGGCGTCGGCTGTGCCTCATAGGCCGCGCGTTCGAGGCTGGCCAGGTGGCGCTGCAGCGGGTCGCTGTCGAGAAACAGCGCGACCTGCGCGCCGGGCTCCAGGGCAATCGCATCGCCCACCGCCAGTTCGATACGCAACTCGGCCTGGTTGGGGTCGGCGATTTCCATCAGGCGCTCGCCGGTCTGCACCGGTTTGCCGGTCCAGCGCTCGGCGTCGGCGAACACCGCGATGCCGTCGCGCTCGGCCCGCACTTCGCTACGCTTGAGCAACTCGCGGGCGTAATCGCGTTCGGCGCGTTTCTGCTCGACCCGTGCCGCCTGCAGATCGACTTTCGAGCTGGATTCGGCGTCGGCGAAGGCTCGCTGGTAATTGGCCTTCAACTCCGCCTCGGCCACGCCCAACGCGCGGGCGGCGACATCGGCCTGGGCGTTGAGGGTGGTGCTTTCAAAACGCAGCAGCAGGTCGCCGGCCTTCACCGCCTGGTTGGGCTTGACCAGGAACTCGGCGATCACCCCGTCCAGCGGCGCCGTCACCACGCGCCCGCCCAACGGCACCACCTCGGCCGGCGCCAGCACCGATTGCCGGACCGGAATCAGCAAGCCCAGCAACGCCACCGCCAGCAACGCCAGCTGGCGCTTGCGCGTCCAGCGCAGGCGCCACGGTTTGCGCGGTTGCAGCGCCAGCCAGGCATGGCTGTAGGTGTCGCCCAACTGCGACAGCAGCACTTGCTCGGCAGGGTTCCACGGCGTATCGCGGGCCAGCCACAGGCCGCCGAACACCGCGCCCTGACGATCGATCAACGGCAACCAGAACACCTGCGCCGCCGACAGGCTCTGCCAGTCGGCCCGCACCGCGGCGCTCAGTTGCTCGGCCGCCACCACCCGCGCCTGCTGCACCAGTTGGAGCTTGAACAGTTGCGCCACGGCCTGTTCGACGAAGGCCACGAACGGCGCATTCGGATCGAGCGCGCTGACGCCGGTCACCGCGCGGACCTTACCGGCGATCACCAGCGCCGCGTGGCGAAAGCCGAACAGCGCCTGGCTGTCGTTGACCAGGCTGTAGGCCAGTTGCTCGACCGTACGCGCGGCGCGGGTCTGGCGCTCCAGGTCGAGGAACCGCGCGAAGACCTGCTCGGCGGCGCCTGCTGCCGGCGCGTTCATTTGAGCTCCGTGAACCGTGCCGTACCGCTCATGCCCGACAACAGGCCGTCGGCATTCGGCACGGCCGCCACCAGCAGCAGGGTCTGGCTGCCTTCGTCGATCCGCGCGCCGAGGCGCTTGACCGTGGCAGTCAGCGGCTTGCCGGTTTCATCCGGGACGAAGCTGAAGGTCTGCCCGGCCTTGAGCTTGCCCATCCAGCTCGACGGCACCAGCAGGTGGATTTCCAGGGAACGGTTGTCGACGATTTCCAGCAGCGGCGCGCCGGCCGTCACGCTTTCGTAGCGCTGTACCTTGCGCGCCACCACCTGGCCGTCGAACGGCGCGACCACGCTGCAACGCTTGACCTGCACCTGATAGACCTGGGATTGCGCCTGGATCTCGGAGACCTTGGCCGTGGCCCGCGCCACTTCGAAGCGGCCGACCGAATTGAGCGACGCCAGCTGGCGATTGTGCGCCAGCTCTTCGCTGGCGCCGCGGCTGGCGGCCTGGGCGGCGTTGAGCTGGGCCTGGTAGGCCGAGCAATCGAAACGGGCGAGGACGTCGCCCTTCTTGAACGACTCGCCTTCGCTGAAAGGCAACTCGACGATGCGCCCGGACAATTCGCCGGCCAAAACCGCCTGATCCCTGGCCCGCAAGACCCCGCGCGCTTCGCTGCCGCTCGCAGCCTGAGCGCCGATGGCGGTGTTATCCAGCAATGGATCGTCTGGGGCGGGGGTTTGCGCCTGTGCAAGGCTCGCCAGCCAGATCAATCCGAATCCCAAACCACGAACACACCGCATAACCGTTACTCCCTGACGGATGGGCGGAGTCTAAGACAGCAAGCGCAAGCGTCAAGCAAGTGGCCACTATCTTTATCAATCCCGACACGGCGTCGAATCCCCGCCCGGCAGCGCGCAGCCTTTATCCTGCGCAGCGCGCCGCGGCTCGTGTGGGTATTTTAGATGCCGGCCAGCGCCTTCTGTATGATTTGCGCCACACTTCGGCTCGACGGTTTCGGATTAGGGACAATTCATGCGTATCGTTCTTTTGTCGTCTTTGACACTGGCGCTCGGCGCCCTCCTCAGCACTCAGGCCCAGGCCAGCTCCGACGATTCCTGTTACCCGCGCTGGACCCTGTTGAAAGACCACCTGGAAAGCTGCAGCAGCCTGCCGTTTCTCAACCCGGGCAATGACAGCCGGGTGAACCTGCGCCTGTTGCTGGCCGACAGCGGCGCCTTGCCCCTCACGCCAAAAGCGCTGAACGCCGACGACCTGGCCGAAGGCTACGGACCCGTGCCGTTTTCGCTGTCGCGCCTGGACCCGGCGCCCGCCCCCGAACAGCCGGAGGCCTCGGCAGCCACCGCGGACAACGACCTCAACGGCCGCCTGGAAAGCTTGCAGGTGGTGCGCGAGACCCCGCAGGCGGCGGGCGACGCCTTGCTCTCCGGTGAAGGCAGCCGCTGCCGCAGCAACTCGGACGCCAGCGCCCAGGCGTTTATCGACCAATTGATCGCCGCCGACCTGCCGGCCGGCGAACGTCAGGCCCTGGCGCAAGGCCGGGTCAAGCTGCTCGCCGCCTGCAACTGGGACAACGCGCAGCTCGCCAGCCTGCTGCCGGGCGCGGTGCAGACCACGCAGGGCAAGGGGTTCGCCACCTATCTACAAGCCGCCGGCGACTTCTACAGCGGGCGTTTCAGCGAAGCCGACGCGGGGTTCGCCAGCCTCAAGGACAGCCCCAATACCTGGTTGCAAGAGACCGCGCTGTACATGACCGCGCGCACCGCCCTCAACGATGCCCAGAAAGACGCCTTCGACGAATACGGCATGCCGGCGCTGGAGCATGTGGACAAGTCGATGCTGCAACAGGCCGAAAGCGGCTTCGACAGTTACCTGAAAACTTATCCACAGGGCGCCTACGCCGCTTCGGCCAAGGGCCTGCTGCGCCGGGTGCACTGGCTCGGCGGCCATCCGGACAAGCTGGCCGCCGACTACGCCTGGCAGATGACCCAGGCCAAGGACGAGCAGCGCAACCTGTCGCTGGACGCGCTGGTGGAAGAAGTCGACACCAAGCTGCTGATGGTCAACCGCACGCCGGTCAACACGCCGCTGCTGCTGGCGGTCAACGACCTGATGTGGATGCGCGCGCAACCCGAAGGCCGGCTGACCCGCGACGCCTTGCAGCAGCAGAAGGCGGTCTTCGCCGGACAACCGGCGCTGTACGACTACCTGCAAGCGGCGTTCGCCTTCTATGTGGAAAACAACCCGGACGCCGCGCTCAAGCAGCTGCCCGCCGAACCGCCGGCCAGCCTCGACTACCTGGCCTTCAGCCAACAGACCCTGCGCGGCCTGGCCCTGGAAGCGAAAAACGACGGCGCAGGCGCCCAGGCCTTGTGGCTGCAACTGCTGCCCCTGGCCAAGCAGCCCTTGCAGCGCGAGCAACTGGAACTGGCCCTGGCCATGAACTACGAGCGCAACCGGCAGTTGGCCAAGGTGTTTGCCGCCGACTCGCCGATCGTCAGCCCGCAAGTGCGTTTCACCCTGCTGCGCCATGTGGCCGGGCCCGAGCTGCTGCGCCAGCAGATCGGCCAGGCCACCGACCCGGTGGAGCGCCATACCGCGCAGTTCGTGCTGCTCTACAAGGACCTGCTGCGCAGCCAGTACGCGGCCTTCGCCAGCGACCTCGCGCAACTGCCGGCCAGCGCACCCGACGACAAGCTCGGCTACAGCCTGGGGTACGTCTATGACAGCGGCCAGTCGCTCAAGCTGTTCCAGTGGAGCGGCGCCAAGGCCGAGTCCGGCTACACCTGCCCGAGCATCGTAGAAACCGCGGCGACCCTGGCCAAAGACGGGAAAAACCCGCAAGGCCTGAACTGCTTCGGCGAGTTCATCCTGCGTAACGGCCTGGACGGCATGCCACTGGACAGTCAGCCCGACGCCCAGTCCCTGGGCGGCACGGAGCCGGCCTTCAAGGGCGAACTGTATTCGCGCCTCGATGGCTACAAACAGGTGATCGCCAACGGCAAGGCACCGCGCCCCGACCGCGCCTACGCCCTGTACCGCGCGATCAATTGCTATGCGCCGTCGGGCTACAACAGCTGCGGTGGCCAGGAAGTCGAGCCGGCGGTGCGCAAGGCCTGGTTCCGCCAGTTGAAAGGCAGCTTCGCCGACACCCAGTGGGGCAAGTCGCTGCAGTACTACTGGTAAGCCATGGCCCGCGCGTGGCAATGCCTGCTGACGCTCTGCCTGGTGCTCGGCGCCAGCTCCCAGGCGGCGGTCGACGCCCGTGACCATGACGCCTTCTGGCTGTGGAGCGGGGTCGCCCCGCAGCCGGTGCTGAGCCAGGCCAAGACCCTGTATATCCTCCAGGGACAGATCAGCGCCTCGCGCCGCGACCCCAGCGGCAAGGTGCATTTCATCGCCCAAGGCATGAGCATTCCCCGGCTGAGCCAGGGCCAGGTCTGGGTGGTCTACCGCGCCCACACCCTGCACTGGCCGGAGGCGGTCTACGGCCAGTTGCTCGGCCAGGTACAGCGCTGGCAGCAGGCCGGCAACCCGGTGGTGGGCATCCAGATCGATTTCGACGCCCGCACCCGCTACCTCGACGAATACGCCAGCTTCCTGCGCGACCTACGCCAGCGCCTGCCGGCGCAGTACCGCCTGAGCATCACCGGCCTGATGGACTGGAGCAGCAACGCCAACCCCGAGGCCATCGCCGGCCTCAAGGGCGTGGTCGACGAAGTGGTGGTGCAGACCTATCAGGGCCGCCACAGCATCGCCAACTACGCCGCCTACCTGCCCCGCCTCGACCGCATGGGCCTGCCGTTCAAGGTGGGGTTGATCCAGGGCGGCGACTGGCAGGCGCCGGAGTACCTCAAGGACAGCCCCTGGTTCAGGGGCTACGTGGTGTTCCTGCAGAACCCCTGAGGCGCCTTACCAGTCGTAGTTGAGGCTCGAGACCATGGTCCGGCCTTCGCCGTAATAGCAGTCGAACGGCCCGGAACAACGGTCGACGTAGGTCTTGTTTTCCAGGTTCTTCACGTTGAACGCCAGCTTCACGCCCTTCCATTGCAGGGGCGACAGGCCCAGGTCGTAGGTGAGCGCGGCGTCGTACACGGTGTAGGAAGGAATCTGGAACGCACCGGCGTAATCGTCGCCGTAGCTGCCGCGCACATACCGCGCGCCCACGCCCGCTCCCAGGCCGGCCAGCGGCGTATCCCCCAGCAGCTTGTAGTTGAGCCACAGGGCCGCGGTCAGCGGCGGGCTGCCCGCCGGGTGCCGGCCTTTGCGGCCGTCGTTGTCCTTGGTGTACTTGATGTCGTTGCGCGACACCGAGGCAATCATGTCCAGTGCGTCGGTCAGGCTGGCCTTGCCTTCCAGTTCGATGCCCCGCGAGCGCAGCGCGCCGCTCTGGTTGCTGAACCCGGGGTTGCCCAGGTCGGTGGTGAGCATGTTTTCCTGCTCCAGCTCGTAGGCCGAAATCTGCACGAAGCTGCTCTGCCCCGGCGGCTGGTATTTGAGCCCCACTTCATATTGCTTGCCGGTGGACGGGTCGAAAGGCTGGCCGAGCACATCGGTGCCGCTTTGCGGCAGGAAGGATTCCGAATAGCTGACGAAAGGCGCCAGGCCGTTGTCGAACAGGTAGACGATGCCCGCGCGCCCGGTGAACGCCTCGTCCTTGTGGTTGCTGTGGGTGCCGCTCAACGGCGCCTTGTTGTCGACCTCGGCCCAGTCGTAGCGCCCGCCGAGCACGAAGACCCACTGGTCGAGCTTGATCTGGTCCTGCAAGTACAGGCCAGTCTGGTTGATGGTGTTGTCCCAGCGGTTGGGGTTGGCGAAGTTCAGCGCCTGGCCGTAGGTCGGGGTGAACAGGTCGATGATCGGCGGGTTGTAGTCGTACTTGCCATCGAACTTGGAGTTGAACCGGTAGTAATCGAGGCCGACGATCAGGGTGTGGTTCAAGGCCCCGGTGTCGAATTCGGCCTGGGCGATGTTATCCACCCCCAGCACCTTGTTGTGCTGCTTCCAGTCCACGCCGTAGCGCGTGGTGTAGCGCTGGTCGTTGAGCCCGGTCTTGGGGTTGGTGACGAAGCGGTAGCCGTGCAGCGGCGCGCGGTAATGATCGTCGACATCGGCATAGCGGGCGTTCTGCTTCAGGGTCCAGGTGTCGTTCAGGCGGTGGGACAGCTCGTAGCCCAGGACGAACTGCTCGCGGTCGTAGGCATTGACCCCCGGCTCGCCGAGGAACAGGTCGCGGTCGATCTTGCCGTTGGGGTTGGCGAACAAGGTGCCCACGACCGGCAGGCCCTGGGCCTCGGGCACGTCGTTGTCCTTCTGGAATTGGCCGAAGAACGTCAGGCTGGTGTCGTCGTTGGGCCGCCAGGTCAGGCTCGGGGCGATGAACTGACGCTTCTGCGCGGCATAGTCGATCTCCGACTGGCTGTCGTTGACCAGCCCGGTCAGGCGATAGAGGAACTGGCCCTGCTCGTCCAGCGGGCCGCCCAGGTCGATGGCGGCGCTTTTGTAGTCGTAGCTGCCAGCTTGCAGCCTGATCCTGTGCAGCGGCGTCTCGGTCGGGCGCTTGCTGACCATGTTGACGATGCCGCCCGGCTGGTTCTGCCCGTACAGCACCGAAGCCGGGCCCTTGAGCACCTCGATACGCTCCAGGGAAAAGGGTTCGATCTGCAGGGCGCCGCCGGTGCTGCCGCCGCCGTAGGGCAGGTGCAGGCCGTCCAGGTACAGCGGCGTGGGCGAGAAGCCGCGGGAGGTCGGCTCATCGAAAATCTTCACCCGGTCGGCAAAGCCGCCGCCGGTCATGCCCGGCGTATAACGCAGGGCTTCGGTGACGCTCTGGGACCCGCGGGAGCTGATTTCCGCGGCGGTGATCACGTTGATGGTCTGGGGAATTTCCACCAGCGCCGAATCGGTCTTGCTGCCCGTGGCGCTGCGCTTGGCGACCAGGCCCTGCACCGGCCCCCAGGCACTTTCCTCGACCTGGGCGGCGCTGACCTGGGTCGCCCCCAGTTGCAGCGGACCGTCCTGGCTCACCGGCACCAACAACCAGCTACCGCCCGCCTGTTGCGCCTGCAAGCCGCTGCCGGCGAGCAAGCGTTGCAAGCCTTCGGCGACCGGATAACGCCCCTGCAAGCCGGGGCTGCGCTTGCCCGCGGTCATTTGCGCATCCACCGACAGCAGGATGCCCGCCGCGCTGGCGAAGCGGTTCAGGGCCTGGTCGAGGTTGCCGGCGGCGATGTTGTACTGGCGCGACTCGCTCTGGCTGGCGGTTTCGGCCTGGACCACCGCGGGCAGCGTCGGCGCCACGGCCAGCAGGCCGGCGAACAGGCCGCGGCGCACGGCGCCGGCCAGGGTTTGAGTGGTTGGTGTCGGTTGGTAAGGCATTCCGGAACTCCCCATGAGAATGCGTCTTGATCGGTTTCAAGAGGTATCCCGAACGGGTGGCAAAAAACGACAAGGGGAAAAACGGATTTTTTCAATCGCGAGCCTTCAGGCCCTCGGCTTGAGCGTCACCCAGTAGCGGGTGACCGCATGGGCGCGCACCGGCAGCGAGCGTTCCAGCGCGGCCAGAATCGCGTCGCTGTCGTCCAGGGGGAACACCCCGGTCAGCAGCAGATTGGCGACCTCGGGGTCGCAGCGCAGGACGCCCGGCCGATAGCGCGACAACTCGGCGATGAACTGCCCCAGCGGCTGGCGTTCGGCAACCAGTCGGCCCTCGCTCCAGCTGCTGGCGTTCGGGTCGGCCGCGTACACCGTCGACACCCAGCCGGCGTCGAACCACAGGCTGGCGCCGGCCTTCAAGTGCACGGCCGGCGCCTGGCGCGGGCTGATCCGCAACTCGCCCTCGTACAGGTTCACCCGCGTGCCGCCGTCGACTTCGCGAACGCTGAAGCGCGTGCCCAGGGCCTGGATATCGCCGGCCGGGGTTTCCACGATCAACGGGCGCGAGCGGTCATGGCCGCTGGTCAGCTGGATCTCCCCGCTGATCAGGCGGATACGCCGCTCGCGGTCGCTGTACAGCAGGTCGACGGCGGTGTCGCTGTTGAGGTCCAGCCGCGTGCCGTCGCTGAGGGTCAAGTGGCGGATCTCGCCGGTTGCCGTGCGCTGGCCGGCCAACGCATTGCGCCAGGGCTGGCTGCCCTGGACCAGGTAAGCGCTGCCGCCGACCACCAGCAGCAAGCCCAGCAGTTTCAAGGCCGAACGCCGCTGCGCATCGGGGATTTCGCGCAACACCGCGCGCGCGCTCTCGGCCGGCACCTCGCCCAGGGTCCGTTGCAGTTGCTGCAACCGCTGCCAGGCGCGCAGGTGTTCGGGGTCGGCGGTTTGCCAGCGGGCAAAGGCCTGGCGCTGTTCGGCGTCCAGTTCGCCGCCCCAGTGCAGCATCAGCCATTCGCTGGCCTGCTCGACGATGGCCGGCGCGATGGGCGCGTCGTGGTGGCGGCTCATTCTTCGTAGACCACCTGATAACAGGCCTGGATGGCGCGGATCATGTACTTCTGCACCGAACTGACGGTGACCCCCAGGCGCTCGGCGATCTGCGCGTAGGTCAGGCCTTCGAACTGCGACAGCACAAAGGCCTCGCGCACCTTGTCCGGCATGCGGTCGAGCATGGCGTCGATCTGCATCAGGGTTTCGAGAATCAAGGCGCGGGTCTCCAGCGACGGCGATTGCGGCTCGGGCAAGTGAGCGATGCTGTCCAGGTAGGCGCGCTCGATGCGCAGGCGCCGCCACTGGTCGATCACCAGGTTGCGCGCGATCTGCGTCAGGTAACTGCGGCTTTCCAGATGCCCGGGAAAACGCCCCGAGACCAGCAGGCGCAGAAACGTATCCTGCGCCACGTCCGCCGCATGCTCGCGATCGCCCAGGCGCTTGCGCAACCAGCCTTGCAGCCAGCCGTGATGGTCGCGATAGAGACGATGAAGCTGCGTATTGCCGTCAGTCGTTGCTTCCATGAATGGAACCACGCGTGATTGAGAGCAATTATCATTACACTTCTACCACCCTCCAGGCAAAGCGCATCTTCAGTGAGTGATGGTTACCGGCCGAGCGTCCGCCAACGGATACACCGACTCCCAACCCCCGCCCAGCGCCTTGTACAGGCCGACCATGGCCAGCGACACGCCGGTGGAGCTTTCCACCAGCTGTTCCTGGGTGGCGAGCAAGGCGCCCTGGACGGTCAGGACGTTGACGAAGTCCACCACGCCTTCGACGTATTGCTGTTGCGCGGTGCGCAGGGCGATCCGGTTCTGGCGTACGGCTTCGGCGAGGCTGTCGCGGCGCAGCTGGCTGCTGTTGTAGCGGGTCAGCTGGTCGTCGATTTCATGCCAGGCGCGCAGCACGGTCTGCTGGTAGGCGATGGCCGCTTCCTGTTGCTGGGCCTCACGCAGTTGCAGCATGCCGCGCAGGCGGCCGCCGTCGAACAGCGGCAGGCTGAACTGCGGGCCGATGCCGAACTGCCGCGAACCCCAGGAGCCGAAGTCCGACAGTTGCATGGCCTGGGAGCCGAAGTTGCCCGACAGGGTGATGCGCGGATAGAAATCGCCCTTGGCCACGCCGATGCTGGCGGTGGCGGCATGCAGGCGCGCTTCGGCCTGACGGATGTCCGGGCGGCGTTCGGCCAGTTGCGACGGCAGGCCGATGGCGACCTCGCGCGGGGTTTGCGGCACCGGCGCATCCGCCGCCAGCTCCGCGTGCAGCGCCTGGGGCGGCTCGCCCAGCAACAGGCTCAGGGCGTTGATCAGTTGGGCCTGGCGTTGCTGCAAGGCCGGCAGTTGCGATTCGATGGTCGCCACCTGCGCAGCGGCTTCGGCCACGTCCAGGTCGGTGGCGACGCCGTCGGCCAGGCGCAGCTGCGAGAGCTTGAGGCTGTGGCGGGCGACGTCGAGGTTCTGCTCGGTCACCGCGCGGGTGCTCTGCGCGCCGCGCAGCTGGATGTAGTCCTGGGCGGTCTCGGCCAGCACCGACAGCAGCACCCCGCGGCGGTCGTTTTCCGCGACTTCCAGGGTCGCGTCGGCGGCCTCGGTTTCGCGCCGTACGCGGCCCCAGAAATCCAGCTCCCAGGAGGCCGAGAAACCCGCGTCCCACAGGTTGAAAGCCGACTTGCCGGCATGCCCCGAGGGGTCGTTCAGGCCTTCGCCGCTGTTGCGTTTGCGCGCGTAGCCGCCGCTGGCGCTCGTGCTCGGATAACGTTCGGCGGTGACCACCTGGCGCGCCGCGCGGCTCTGTTCCAGGCGGCTGGTGGCCAGTTGCAGGTCGAGGTTGTCGCTCAGCACGCGGCGGCTCAGGGCCGTCAGCTGCGGGTCGTTGAACACGTCCCACCAGCGCTCGTCCAGGGGGCTGTCGACCACCTGGCTCGGCGCGGCTTTCGGCGGCGTGGCCCAGGCCTCGATCCGGGCGCCGTCCGGGCGCTGGAAATCCGGGCCGACGCTGCACGCCGCCAGGGACAGCAGGCTCAAGGCAAACAACGGTTGCAGCAGGCAACGCCGGCTCATCGCTTGGCCACCTCGGACGCGGCGGCAGGCTTGCCGAGGAGATCGACCCGCGCCTCCACCGACATCCCCACCCGCAGGCGCCCGGCCAGGGGCTGGCCGGGCTCCAGCAGGATCTTCACCGGAATGCGCTGCACCACCTTGGTGAAGTTGCCGGTGGCGTTGTCCGGCTTGACCGCGGCGAAGGTCACCCCGGTGGCCGGCGCCAGGCTCTCGATCCGCCCATGCAGGGTTTCGCCGTCCAGGCTGTCGACCCGCACCTCGACCGGTTGCCCGGGGTGCATATGGGCCAGTTGGGTTTCCTGGAAGTTGGCCACCACATAGGCCTGCTCCAGCGGCACCACGGCGAGGATCTTGCTGCCCGGCGTGACATAGGCGCCGACCCGCACCGCGCGTTCGCCGACCATGCCGTCCACCGGCGCGACGATGCGGGTGTAAGACAGCTCATAGCTGGCCATTTCCAGGGCCGCCTGGGCGCGTTTCAGGCCGCCTTGGGCGGCATCGCGCTGGGCGGTGAGGACTTCCACCTGCTTGCGTTCCGCCGCCAGGGCCGCCGTGGCCGTGGCCAGCCGCGCACTCGCCTGGTCGATGCGGGTCTTGGCCTGCTGGGCGTTCTGCACCGTGCCGGCGCCGACGCCGGCCAGGTGGTTGTAGCGGTTCAGCTCATGTTCGGCGAAGGCCATTTCCGCCCGCGCGGCCACCACCGAGGCCTGGGCCTGGGCGATCACCGAGCTTTGCCGGTCGAGGGTGGCCCGGGCGTTCTGCAACTGCGCCTGGGCCACCAGGGTTTCGGCATCCGCCGCCTGGGCCGCGGCGCGCAGGTCGCGGTCGTCGATCAGCGCCAGCAACTGGCCGGCCTTGACCCGCTGGTTGTCCTCCACCAGCACTTCCTTGATGAACCCCGCTACGCGCGGGGCCACCAGGGTGTAGTCGGCGCTGACGAAGGCGTCGTTGGTGGCTTGCTCGGTGGCCTTGCCGGTGACCAGGTACGCCAGCACGCCGAGGACCGCGACCGCCGCCACACTGACGGCGACTTTGTGTTTGATGTGGATTGTCATAAAAACCTTCTGTCTCGGTGAACGTTCAAGTCGGCGCGCGAGGCGGATAGATCCGCGTCGGCAGCCAGAAAATCAGCAGGATCAGGGCCGCCGCCACGCCGGCCATGACGTAGTAGAGGTCCGCGGAGGTCAGCACCACGGCCTGCCGGTGCAGGCGCTGGGCGATGTTGCCGGCATCGACGGCGCTCAGCGGCGAGTTGCCGAGGCTGTCCACCAGCATGGTCGAGTGAAAGTGCAGGCGGCGGGTGGTCAGGGCGTCCAGCACGCCGGTGGCGATCACCGCCGCCAGGCCTTTCACGGTGTTGAACCAGGCGGACGCGAACGGCCCCTCGATCGGCTGGATGCTGCCGGTGGAAAGCATCAGCAGCGGCAGCACCGCCATCGGCTGGCCGAAGATCTGCAACAGTTGCAGCACATAGAAGTCGTCGCGGATCCATACCGAGGTCAGCTGCGTGCCGCCCAGGCACGACAGCACCAGCATCGTCAGGCCGATGCCCAGCACCCAGCGGCAATCGACCCAGCGCAGGTTGCACAGGGCCGCCACCAGGGGTAACGCGATCAGCTGCGGCAGGGCCATCACCAGCATCACCGGGGCGGTCTGCAACGGCCGGTAGCCCTGGACCTGGGCCAGGAAGCTCGACGGAATGATGATCACCGCGGTCAGCACCACCAGCACCCCGGCCAGGGTCAGCAGCGCGAAGGACAGGTTGCGGATGCCGAGCATCTGCAACTTGAAGAACGGAATCGGCTGCGACCATTCGTTGATCAAAAACAGCACCAGCAACAATGAGCCGCCGCCCAGCAGCAGGCAGATCAGCGGCGAGCCGAACCAGTCCAGGCGGTTGCCCTGGAGGATGCCGATCACCAGCATGCAGATCGCCGGAAAGCCCAGCAGCAGGCCGCGCCAGTTGAACGCCTTGAAGCGCTCCAGGCGCAGCGGGTCCTGGGGCAGGCCGTAGGCCACCGCCAGCATCGCCAGCAAGCAGGGCGCCACCACCTGCCAGAACGCCCATTGCCAGCCGACGTATTCGGTCCACAGGGCGGCCAGCGGCGTGCCCAGGCTGGGCCCGAAGGTGGCGGTCAGGGCGTAGCCGGCCAGGCCGTAGAGCTTGACGTTGGCCGGCAGGAAACGCAGGGCCACGGTCATCAGCATCGGCGGCAGCGCGCCGCCAGCCAGGCCCTGCACGGTGCGCAGCAGCAACAGGCTTTGGTAGTTCGGGGCGAACGGGCAGAGCACGCCCAGCACGGTGAACAGGGCAATGGCGCAGAGGGTGAAACGGCGCAGCGAGAAGGTCACCGAACACCAGGGCGCGAAGGCCATGGCCGCCACCGAGGTGGCGGTGTAGCTGGCCACCAGCCAGGTGCCTTCGTCGTAACCGATGGCCAGGGCGCCGCGGATGTCGGCCAGGGCGATCTTGGTCACCATCTCGTTGAGGCCCGACACCAGCACCGCCAGCAATACGCCGAGCAGGCCGATGACAATGCGCGGGCCAAAGACCGCAGGGCTGGCGGCGACCGGTTTGCTGGCCGTTTCAAGGGGCGCCGCCGCGGCGAGGGAACTCATGCAGGAAACAACTCCGGAGAAAAGAGACCGGAGCAGTTTAAGAAGCCCGAAAGCTGACGAAAACTGACTTATCGACAGCTTATAAGTGCATCAAACACAATGATTGGAGCACCTAAAACTGTAGGAGCGAGCTTGCTCGCGATCGCGGAACTACATCCAACCGAGATGTCGGCTGTTACGGCCCTATCGCGAGCAAGCTCGCTCCTACAGGGGTTTCGGGGTCAGGGCTGGGCGTCCTGCCAGGTTTCGTTGCACGAGGCGCGCAGGGTCTCGCGGAACCATTTGTGCGCCGGGTCCTTGTCGTAGCGCGGGTGCCAGGCCTGGGTCAGCACCAGGGTCGGCAAGGCGATCGGCAGGGCGAAGGAGCGCAGGCGCAGGCCCAGGCGCGACACACTGAGCAGGGTTTCCCTCGGTACCGGCAGGATCAGGTCCGAGTCCGGCAGCATGAACATCGCCGCATGGAAACTCGGCGCGATCAGCGGCACCCGGCGCTCCAGGCCCAGGGCGTTGAGCGCCGTATCGATAGGCCCGCGGGCCAGGCCGCGCCGCGACATGCTGATGTGCGGAAAAGCGGCGAAACGCTCGGCGGTGATCTCCTCGTCGAGCAACGGATGATGCTCGCGGACCAGGCCGACGAAGGTCGTGGAAAACAGGTTCTGTACCTTCACTTCCGGGGTCAGCGGCCGGGTGTTGCTGATGCGCAGGTCGATGCGGCCTTCGCGCAGGGCCTCGTCGTCGCCGTCGCCTTCGGGGACGAAACGCAGTTCGCAATGGGGCGCCTGGCGCTCCAGGGTGTCGATCAGGCGGCCGCCGTAGACGCCGACGAAGAAGTCGTTGGCGCGCACATTGAAGCGCCGGCGCAGGGTGCTGAGGTCGACCTGGTCGGCGGAGCGGAACACCAGCGCCGCCTGTTCCACCACATCGCGCACCTGGCTGCGCAGTTCCAGGGCCTTGGGCGTGGGCACCAGGCCGCGACCGGCGCGCACCAGCACCGGGTCGCCCAGGGCTTCGCGGATCCGCGTGAGGGTGCGGCTCATGGCCGCCGGGCTGAGGTTCATGCGGCGCGCCGCGCCGACCACGCTGCCCTCGTCGAGCAGGGCGTCGAGGGCGACCAGAAGGTTCATGTCCGGGAGTTGCATGCTGAGCACTCGTAAGCGACCGGGAGTGAGTCGGGTGCAATGCTAGCAGGTTGGATAATCGGTGGCTGATAGGGCCTTATCGCGAGCGAGCTCGCTCCTACACCACGCCTGGGGATCGGTGAACTGCCTGGAAAACGTGTTGGCCGGTCTACGACGGCTACGCCGCCGATCGCAGCCTGCGGCAGCGGCTACAGGAACCGCGGTGTTTGTGTAGCCGCTGCCGAGCCTGCGAGGCTGCGATCGAGGACGAAGTCCTCGCCAGATCTGCGCACGCGGTGTGCCAGACAGAAGGCGCGGTCAGGTTTCGCGGCTCTCAGCGCTGCATGCCCCAGCGTTTCACGGTGACCCGCTCCAGGGTGTCGAACACCAGATTTTCCACCAGCAGGCCGATCAGGATCACCACCGCGAGGCCGGCGAAGACCTTGTCGGTGTACAGCTCGTTGCGGTTCTGGAAGATGTACCAGCCCAGGCCGCCCTTGCCGCTGGTGGCGCCGAACACCAGTTCGGCGGCGATCAGCGTACGCCAGGCGAAGGCCCAGCCGATCTTCAGGCCGGCGAGGATCGACGGCAACGCCGCCGGGATCAGGATGAACAGCACGAAGCGCAGGCCCTTGAGCCCGTAGTTGCGCCCGGCCATGCGCAGGGTTTCCGAAACCCCGAGAAAGCCCGCGTAAGTGTTCAGGGCCAGGGCCCAGAGCACCGAATGCACCAGCACGAAGATCAGGCTGTTCTCCCCCAGGCCGAACCACAGCAGGGCCAGCGGCAGCAGGGCAATCGCCGGCAGCGGGTTGAACATCGACGTCAGGGTGCTGAGCAGGTCTCGGCCCACCTGGGTCGACACCGCCAGGGTGGTCAGGGCGAAGGCCAGGACAATGCCGATCAGGTAGCCCTTGAGCAGCACGACCAGGGAAATGCCGACCTTGCCCAGCAGCTCGCCGCTGAGCAGGCCGTCGTACAGCGCGCTGGCGGTCTGCAGGAAGCTCGGCAGCAGCAGGTCGTTGTTCTGGTAGCGGGCCACGGCTTCCCAGAGCAGCGCCAGCACGATCAGGATCAGGCTCTTGCGCAGCCAGCCTTGCTGCCACAGGCGTTGGCCCAGCGGCAATTCGCGCTCCAGCGGCACCGCCAGCAAGGGTTCGAGGGCCACTTCGTATTCCTGGCGAACGGGTGATGAATGGCTCATCGGGTGCTCCTTATGCAACGTCGGCCTACAGGCTCAATAAGCGATACGGATATCGGTGAAATCCAGCTCGCGCTCGGTTTCCGGCGACTGGCCTTCGTCGAACAGCAGCCGGTGGATACGTCGCGCGGTTTGCTGGAAAGCCACGCCGCCGAGGCTTTGCAGGTCGTACTGATGGCTGTGGATTTCCGCCCGCACCCGCCCCGGATGCGGCGACAGCAGCAGGATGCGATTGCCCACCACCAGCGCCTCCTCGATGGAGTGGGTGACGAACAGCAGGGTGAAGCGCACCTCCTCCCAGAGCAGCAGCAATTCTTCCTGCATCTTGCGCCGGGTCAGGGCATCGAGGGCGGCGAAGGGCTCGTCCATCAGCAGGATTTTCGGCTGCATGGCCAGGGCCCGGGCAATGGCCACCCGCGCTTTCATGCCGCCGGACAGGGTATGCGGATAAGCATCGGCAAACGCCGCCAGGCCGACCTTGCCCAGGTAATGCAGCGCCCGTTCCTCGGCCTCGCGGCGGTTGAGGGTCTTCGACGCCAGCAGCGGGAACATCACGTTCTGCTTCACGGTTTTCCACGGCGGCAGCTGGTCGAACTCCTGGAACACCACGATCCGGTCCGGCCCCGGCTGGCTGATCCGCTGCCCTTGCAGGCGGATTTCGCCCTCGCAGGGCGCGATGAACCCGGCGACCGCCTTGAGCAGGGTCGACTTGCCGCAGCCCGAAGGCCCGAGCAGGACGAAACGGTCGGCGGGATCGATTTCGAAACTGACCTGGTGGGTGGCGCGCACCACGCGCTGCGGAGTGCGGTACTCCAGGCTGACCCGGTCGACCGCCAGCAGCGCCTGGGCCGCTGCGGTCGGGTTGCTGGCCGTGTGGCCTGGCAAGGGGGCGTTCATGGCATCAGCTCCCTTGCAGCGGGGTGGCGTCCTGGAAGAAGTAGTCCTTCCACGATTGCGGCTTGTTCTTGATCGCGCCCACGCGGTAGAGGAACTCGGCCAGCGGGTAGGTGTTCTTCGGTGTGACGGTGAATTCGTACTGCGGGTTGTCGATGATTTTCAGCAGCGCCTCGCGATCGATCTTGGCCTTGGTCACGCGGATATAGGTATCTGCCGCCGCGCCTTTGTCTTTCTGGGCGAAGTCGGCGGCCTCGGCCAGCGCCTCGACAAAGGCCTTGTAGGTTTTCGGGTTCTCGCTGCGGAATTTCTCGGTGGCGAACAGCACGGTCGGCGAGTTCGGGCCCAGCAGGTCGTAGGTGTTGAGCACCACGTGCACGTTCGGGTTGGCCAGGGCCTGATCCTGGAACGGCGGGTTGGAGAAGTGCCCGGTCAGCTCGGTGCCGCCGGCGATCAGCGCCGCGGTGGCGTCCGGGTGCGGGACGGCGATGGTGTATTTGTCCAGGCGGTTGAATTCCTTGTCGCCCCACTGCTTGGCGGCCGCGTATTGCAGGAAGCGCGACTGCACGGAAACCCCCACCGCCGGTACCGCGATGCGGTCCTTCTCGCTGAAATCGGCGATGGTCTTGACCTTGGGATTGTTGCTCACCAGGTAGTAGGGGAAGTTGCCCAGGGACGCCACGGCCTTGACGTTCTGCTTGCCGTGGGTGCGGTCCCAGATGGTCAGCAGCGGGCCGACGCCAGCCCCGGCGATATCGATGGAGCCGGACAGCAGCGCATCGTTGACCGCCGCGCCGCCGGACAGCTGGGTCCAGTCGACCTTGATCTCGATGCCTTCTTCCTTGCCGTGTTTCTCGATCAGGTTCTGGTCGCGCACCACGTTGAGCAGCAGGTAGACGATGCCGAACTGTTCGGCGATGCGGATCTCGCCTTCGGCCTGGGCCGCGCTCGGCGCGAGCAGGCTGCCGGCCAGCAGGCTGAAACCGAGGCCGATGGCCGCGGCCAGTTTGCCCAGGCGCGGGCGACGTTGAGTCGGTTGGGACATGGTGATTCTCCTGCCGTGGGTGGCCGATCAGTAAGGGGCGTCGCCCTGGATGGTGGTGCGGTACAGCTTGCGGCGCAGATGGCTGGGGCAACCGGCGGCCAGGTGGATCAGCGAGCGGTTGTCCCAGAACACCAGGTCGTGGGGCTGCCACCGATGGCGGTAGATGTTTTCCGGCAGCACGCTGTGGGCGTACAGCTCGGCGAGCAGTTGCCGGCTCTCGTCTTCCGGCAGGCCGACGATGCGGGTGGTGAAGCCTTCGCTGACGAACAGCGCCTGGCGGCCGTTCTCCGGGTGGGTGCGCACGACCGGGTGCACCACTTCGGCGACCTGGGCCAGTTGCTCCGGGGTCAGGGTCGGGCGCCAGTTGCCCTCGAACTTGGTCTCGCTGTAGCGCGCGGTGTAGGAGTGGGCGGCGGAGCGCCCCTCGACTGCCTTGCGCAGCGCTTGCGGCAGGCTGTCCCAGGCTTTGTGCATGTCGGCGAACAGCGTGTCGCCGCCTTCGGCGGGCAGCTCCTGGGCGTGCAGCATCGAGCCCAGGCTCGGCAGCTCTTTATAGGAGAGGTCGGAGTGCCAGAATTTGCCGGCGTCCCCCAGGCCGATGGACTGGCCGTTTTCGATGATGTTGGAAACGATGAGGATTTCCGGGTGCCCGGCCAGCAGGAACTGCTTGAGCACATGGATTTGCAACACGCCGAAACGCCGGCTGAAGGCGATCTGTTGTTCGGGGCTGATGCGCTGGTCGCGAAATACCACGACATGATGGTCCAGGTGCGCGCGGTGAATACGCGCGAAGTCCTGGTCGTTGACCGGTTGGGCCAGGTCCAGGCCGACGATCTCGGCACCGACGGCGCCGTCGAACGGGCGGATGGCAAAGCCTTGTGCGGCGATGGGCGCGGCACTTGGAGAGGGTACGGACATAAATCACTCCCACGCAGGGCACGCCCAGTGGCGCGCGCGTCGATCAGAAACTCACGGAGGTCCCGTGTTGGTTCGTGTCGTGCGGCGCGCCGATTGGTCGGCAGGTACGCAGGGAGTCGACTTTATAGATATAAGAACTTAATTTTAAATACCGTTAGCGAATAACGATATGGCGATTCGGGCGGGGAGTTTCGTGGCGAATTCGCAGACGCCATCGCGAGCAAGCTCGCTCCTACAGGTGGATACCAATCATGTAGGAGCGAGCTTGCTCGCGAAGCGGTTTCAGCGTTCGTGCAGCGCCTCGGCGCGGGCGCGGATGATCGGCTTGAGCAGGTAGCTGAGGATGCTTTTCTTGCCGGTGATGATGTCCACCGAGGCGACCATGCCGGGGATGATCAGCAACGGCTTCTCGTCGGTGCCCAGGTGGCTGCGTTCGGTACGCAGCTTGATCATGTAGTAGGTGGTCTTCTTGTCTTCGTCGGTGATGGTGTCGGCGCCGATCTGCTCCAGCTTGGCCTTCAGGCCGCCATAGATGGTGTAGTCGTAGGCGGTGAACTTGACGATCGCTTCCTGCCCCGGGTGCAGGAAGGCGATGTCCTGCGGACGGATCTTCGCTTCCACCAGCAGGGTGTCGTCCAACGGTACGATTTCCACCATGTCGCTGCCCGGCTGGATCACCCCGCCGATGGTGTTGACCATCAGTTGCTTGACGATACCGCGCACCGGCGAGGTCACCAGGGTCCGGCTGACCCGGTCTTCCAGGGCCTTGCCGGTGGCGCTGGCCTTGTTCAGTTCGGTGCGCGCCTCGTTGAGCTGGGTCAGGGCTTCGCTGCGGAACTTGCCGCGGGTTTCGTCGACCTTGCGCTGCACTTCCTTGATCGCCGACTCGGCACGGGGGATCGCCAGGGTGGTGGCGTCCAGTTGCCCGCGGGTTTCGACTTCGGCGCGCTTGAGCCGCAGCACTTCCACCGGCGATACCGCGCCCTGGGCCACCAACGGCTCGGACATGGCGATTTCCTGGCGCTGCAAGCCCAGTTGCTGGCGGTATTGCGCCTGCTTGGAGGTGAATTCGCGCAGCTCCTGCTGCTTCTGGATCAGTTGTTCCTGCAAGCCGCCGACTTCGTCGTGCAACTGCTGGCGCCGGCTTTCATACAGCGACTTCTCGCTGGCCGCCTGGCCGGGCACAGCGGCGATGGCATCGGCCGGGAAATTCAGCTCGCGGTCGTCGATCTCCGCGCTCAAGCGTTCCACCCGCAGCAGCATCGACAGCCGGTCGGCCTCGGTCTCGCCGACGTTGGACTTGAAGCGCGTGTCGTCGAGACGGATCAGCGGGGCGCCGGCTTCGACGATTTCCCCTTCCTTGACGAACAGCTCGGCAACGATGCCGCCTTCCAGGTTCTGGATTTTCTGCACCTTGGACGACGGGATCGCCTTGCCCTCGCCCTTGGTCACTTCGTCGATCACCGCGAAGTTGGCCCACAGCAGCAGGAACAGGAAGAAACCGATGATGCCCCAGATGGTCAGGCGGATAACCCGCGGCGCATCCTCGATCAGCGCCTTGTTGACCTCCGGCAGGGGTTGGTCGTGCAGCGATTCGGTACCTTTGAAATAGCGCAGGATCGAATCTTTCACACCGGACTTAAGCAACACTGATCTGCCCCTTCTTCAACGCTTCCATCACCACGGCCTTCGGCCCATCGGCCAGGATCTGCCCACGGTCGATCACCAGCAGGCGATCCACCAACGACAGCAGCGAAGCACGGTGGGTGACCAGTACCACCGTCTTGGTTTCCACCACGGCTTGCAGGCGTTGTTTCAAGCGTTCTTCACCGGTGTTGTCCATGGCGCTGGTCGGTTCGTCGAGCAGCAGGATCGGCGGGTTGAGCAACAGCGCACGAGCCAGGGCGACGTTCTGCCGCTGGCCGCCGGACAGGTTCTGCCCGCGCTCGCCCACCTGCAACTCGTAGCCCTGCGGGTGCAACCGGGCGAACTCGTGGACGCCAGCCAGTTCGGCGGCCTGCAGCACCAGTTCGTCTTCGACGTAACGGGCGCCGGAGGTCAGGTTGTCGCGCAGGGTGCCGGCCAGCAGCTGGATGTCCTGGGCCACGTAGCCGATGTTATGCCGCAGTTCGCTGACGTCGATCTGGCGAATGTCCACGCCATCCACCAGCAGCGCGCCGGAGTCCGGGGTATAGAGGCCCACCAGCAGCTTGGCCAGTGAGCTCTTGCCCGAGCCACTGCGGCCGATGATGCCGATCTTCTCGCCCGGCTTGATCACCAGGTTGATGTTCTTCAGCGCCGGGTTCTGCTGCCCCGGGTAGGTGAAATTCAGTTGCCGGCATTCGATGGCGCCTTGCAGCACGTTGCGGCTCAGGGGGCGCTCGTCGAAGTTGCGCTCCTGGGGCAGCTCCATCATCTGGTCGACCGAGGTCATGGTCACCCGCGCCTGCTGGTAGCGGGTCAGCAGGCCGGACAACGAAGCCAGCGGGCTGAGGGCGCGGCCGCTGAGCATGTAGCAGGCGATCAGCCCGCCCATGCTGAGGTTGCCGTCGATGATCTGGTAGACGCCGAAGACGATCATGATCACCCCGGCCAGTTGCTGGATCAGCAGGGTGATGTTCATCGCCAGGCTGGACAGCATCTTCACCCGCAACTCGAGACGGCCGAGGGTGCCGATGGTCTGCTCCCACTGGTACTGGCGCTCGCTTTCGGCGTTGTTGACCTTCACCGCGTCCAGCCCGGCCAGGGTCTCGATCAGGCTCGACTGGCGCTCGGCGCCCAGGGCCATGGTTTTTTCCATGGTCGCGATCAGCGGCTTCTGCAGGGCGTAGCCAATGCCCAGGGCAATCGGGAAGGCCAGCACCGGAATCCACACCAGGTGCCCGCCGAGGATGGCGATCACCAGGAAGATCAACAGGGTGAACGGCAGGTCGATCAGGCTGGTCAGGGTCAGCGAGGCGAGGAAGTCACGCAGGCTCTGGAACTCGTGGATGTTCTGGGCAAAGCTGCCGACCCGTGCCGGCCGGTACTTCATGGCCATGCCGACGATGCGCTCGAACAGCGTGGCCGAGATGATCAGGTCGGTCTTCTTGCCGGCCAGGTCCAGGCACAGGCTGCGCAGGCTCTTGAGGATCAGGTCGAACAG
Source organism: Pseudomonas chlororaphis (assembly GCF_001921865.1). Classification (GTDB taxonomy): domain Bacteria; phylum Pseudomonadota; class Gammaproteobacteria; order Pseudomonadales; family Pseudomonadaceae; genus Aquipseudomonas; species Aquipseudomonas chlororaphis_D. The sequence continues at coordinate 43,526 of NZ_MSCT01000001.1, read as the reverse complement.
GTAGGCGCCGGTGATGCCGATGGCCAGCACCCACAGGGTGGCGGCGGCCTGGTTCGGTACCACGCGGTCGTAGACATTCATCACGAACAGCGGCGCGGCCATGGCGATGATGTTGATCAGGAAACTGGCGGCGATGGCGTCGGCGTACAGCCAGCGCGAGCGCTTCAGGGTGTCGCGGAACCAGGAGCGGGCGCGGGGAATCAGCGAGCCGTGGTTCACATCGAACTTGTGTTGCGGCTGGGCAAAGAACACTTGCCCGCTGTAATCGTCGGCCAGCATCTGCCGGCTGACGCTGACTTCGCCGCCATCGCTCTCGCTGAGCAGCAGGCGGGCCCGGTCCTCGCCCTGCCAACCGAGCAACACGGCGCTGCGGCCGTCCTTGAGCAACAGCAGGGCCGGCATGGCGATGGCGGGAATCTGTTCCAGCTGGCGCCGCAGCAGGCGCCCCTGCAAACCGGCGCGAGCGGCGGCGCGGGGCAGCAGCTCGGCGCTCAGGCGCTGGGACGGCAACGGCAGGCCGGTGGTCAGCATGGCGGCGCTGGCCGGTTTCTGATGCAGGGAGCAGAGGGTCAGCAGGGCATCCAGCAGCGGGTCGTCATGCATGCCGCGTGGATCATGGCTGAGTTGCACTCGACTGACTTCTGATTCCACGCTCGGCACTCTTTAACTGTCAATTGGATGAAATGTACTCAATTCATCCCAGGCAGTTGGACCTTGGGCTTCACGTCGTTCTGCACGACGGAAGCCATGGGTGCGACCACTCCCTGGCTCTTGAGCAACTCGCCCATGGTCGCCTTGATTCGATACTGAGTAAATAACTGAATGTTCTTGATTTCGGCCAAGCGGCGCGAAGCGGTGAACAGTTCATTCTCGCTATCGAGCAAGTCGAGCAAGGTACGCTCGCCCAGACTGAATTGCTTCTGGTACGCCTCGCGGACGCTGGCGCTGCGATCGACATATTGCTGGGCGATCGGTACCTGGGCATTCGCGTTGTTCAAGGCGTTCCATGCCAAGCCTAGCTCTTCATTCAAAACACGCAGGGCATTGTTGCGAATATCCAGGGCCTGGGTGGACTGGTAGGCCTTGGACTCCAGGTCGGCCTTGTTGCTGCCGCCGGCGAACAGGTTGAAGCGCATGCGCAGCATGGCCTGCCATTCGTTGTTGTGGCCGTCGAGCCCGTCCAGGTTGTTGTCGGCGGTACGCCCAAGCTCGGCATCGAAGCGTGGGTAGAAGGTCGATTTGGCGGCCTCGTACTGTTTCTCGGCGGCGACGATGTCGGATTCGGCCGAACGCAGGATCGGGCTGTTTTCCAGCATCTGGCGCTGGGCCTCGTCGAGGGTGGCCGGCAGCAGGGCCATGAAGCCCGCCGGACGCTCCAGCTGGTCCGGCATTTGGCCGACCGCGCTGAGGTAGTTGGTCTGGGCATCGGCCAGGTTGGTCTGCTCGGTGATCAGGTTGTTGCGGGCCTGGGCCATGCGCGCGTCGGCCTGGTCGAGGTCGGCACGGCTGCCGACGCCACGCTGGGTACGCAGCTGGATCTGGTCGAAAATGCGCTCGTGATTGCGCATGTTGTCTTCGGCCAGGCGCACGAACTCGCGGCGGGTCAGTACGTCCAGGTACACCTGGGCTACAGTCAGCGCGGTGCGCTCGGAAGTCCCGAGCAACGAATAGGCCCGGGAGTTGACGGTGGCTTGTTGACGCCCCACTTCGCTGGAGGTGGCAAAACCGTCAAAAACCATTTGTTGGAGACGTAAACTTGACTCGCTACGGTTCAGCGTTTCCCAGTGGTTGCTCGAGCCGGCACGGGTGGTCGGGCTGTCGGTGCCCTCGCGACCGTAGCCACCGAGCAAATCGACCCGCGGCAAATAGCCGCCCTTGGCCGCTTTGAGTTGGTAATCGGCCGACAGACGGCTGTTCACGCCAGCCTGGATTTCCGGATGCACATCCAGGGCTTTCTGCATGGCTTCAGGCAAGGTTTGCGCGTGGACAAAACTGCTGGCGAGGACGAACGGTAAGGCTTTGAACAACTGCGGACGCATAGGAGGGGTTTCCCAGGACTTCTTGTCCCAAATCACAGCAATACAAGGTGCTGCATCGGATGATGGCAACCGGAATGACCGTATATCGGAAAGTTCAAAATAAGAACTGGGTCACACACTTTTAGACAGGTCACCGCATAAATATCAATGTGACATTACCTTGACGATTGTTTAGGATGGCACACAGAAGGTCAATAGTTTGGCATATACTTAATCGCAAAAAAATATAGCCAATTTATTGACGAATACTCGCGTCAAAAGCACGTGTTTCTACACTCTGAATAACGTCCAGACTGCATTGGCTATCGCCCGTCAGGAACATGGAAGTTTACTGAACGGTACCCCCCGGAGAATCCTCAATGAGCAGTGTTGTTGCTACCGTCAAAAGCATTGTCGGCCAAGTTTTCGTCGTGTCCCCAGAGGGGGTCCGCCGCGTACTCGTTGAGGGGGACCGCCTGTATGTAGGCGATCAGGTCGACACTGGCCTGGCGGGTGCCGTGAGCCTGGAACTGGCTGACGGCCGGACCCTGGACCTGGGCCGCGAAACGCAGTGGAGCGGTACTGCTCCGGATTCCAGCATCGATACCGCTGCTGCCGCGCAAGCCGCGCCGTCGGTGGCCGAGCTGCAGCAGGCGATCGTCGCCGGCGCGGACCCGACCACCGACCTGGAAGCCACCGCGGCCGGCCCGACCGCCGCGGGTACCGGCGCGGCGGGCGGCGGCCACAGCTTCGTGATGCTCGATGCCACGGCGGGCCGGGTCGATCCGACTATCGGCTTCCCGACCGCGGGCATTGGCGCGACAGCCACGGCAGCGCAGGACACCACCGGCGCGCTGACCAACAACAACGACAGCACCACCCAGGTCCTGCGCGGCTCGACCCTGACCCTGGGCGCGACGCCGACCATCACCGAAGCCGGCGGCGTGCTGGTGTACACCGCCACGCTGACCCAGGCACCACTGACCGACCTGACCATCACCCTGTCCAACGGTTCGGTGATCGTGATCCCGGCCGGGCAAACGACCGGCAGCGTCAACGTCCCGCTGGCCCCGAACGACACCGTCTATAACGACCCGAGCCAGATCACCGTGAGCGTTACCGGCACCACGGGCGGCAGCGGCCTGGTGGTGACCGTCGACCCGACGCCTGCCGTAACCCAGGTCACGGACACCGTGGACACCACCACCGTGACCCTGACCGCGGGCTCCAGCGTGACCGAAGGTGGCCAGATCACCTACACCGCGACCCTGACCAACCCGGCCCAGACTCCGGTGACCGTGACCTTGTCCAACGGTTCGACCATCACCATCGAAGCCGGCAAGACCACCGGTACCGTGGTGGTCGATACTCCGCCGAACGATGTCTACAACAACGGCAGCACCGTCAGCACCACCATTACCGGCGCTACCGGCGGCAACTTCGAGAACCTGGTGCCGAACACCACGCCGGCCGTCACCACCATTACCGACTCGGTGGACACCACCGGCCTGACGTTGACCGCCACCGGCACCGTCGTCGAAGGCGGCCAGATCACCTACACCGCGACCCTGACCAACCCGGCCCAGACCCCGGTCACCGTGACCCTGTCCAACGGTTCGACCATCCTCATCGACGCCGGCAAGACCACCGGTACCGTAGTGGTCGACACTCCGGCCAACGATGTCTACAACAACGGCAGCACTGTCAGCACCACGATTACCAGCACCACCGGCGGCAACTTCGAGAACCTGGTGCCAAGCACCACGCCTGCGCAGACCGTCATTACCGACTCGCCGGACGCCACCGGCCTGACGCTGACCGCCACCGGCACCGTCGTCGAAGGCGGCCAGATCACTTACACCGCGACCCTGACCAACCCGGCCCAGACCCCGGTCACCGTGACCCTGTCCAACGGTTCGACCATCCTCATCGACGCCGGCAAGACTACCGGTACCGTGGTGGTCGACACCCCGGCCAACGATGTCTACAACAACGGCAGCACCGTCAGCACCACGATTACCGGGGCGACTGGCGGCAACTTCGAGAGCCTGGTGCCGAGCACCACGCCAGCCGTCACCACCGTGACCGACTCGGTGGACAACACCGGCCTGAGCCTGACCGCCACCGGCACCGTCGTCGAGGGTGGCCAGATCACCTACACCGCGACCCTGACCAATCCGGCCCAGACCCCGGTCACCGTGACCCTGTCCAACGGCTCGACCATCGTCATCGACGCTGGCAAGACCACTGGCACCGTGGTGGTCGACACCCCGGCCAACGACGTCTACAACAATGGCAGCACCGTCAGCACCAGCATTACCGGCGCCACTGGCGGCAACTTCGAGCAGCTGACACCGGACACCACGCCCGCACAGACCGTCATCACCGACTCGGTGGATGACACCGGCCTGAGCCTGTCGGCCAGCGGTTCGGTCGCCGAAGGCGGTTCGATCGTCTACACCGCGACCCTGACCAACGCTGCCGGCACGCCGGTGACCGTGACCTTGAGCAACGGCGCGGTGATCACCATCGCCGCGGGCGCGACCACCGGTTCGGTGAGCGTTGCCGCGCCTGCCGATGACGTCTACAAGGACGCCGGCAAGGTCGAGGCGACCATCAAGGACGCGACCGGCGGCAACTTCGAGAACCTGGTGCCGAGCACCACGCCGGCCGTGACGGACATTACCGACACCATCGACACCAGCACCGTGTCGCTGACCGCCACGCCGTCCGTGGCCGAGGGCGGCACCGTGGTGTACACCGCCTCCGTGACCTCGCCCGTGACTGGCTCCCCTGTTGTCGTCACGCTGTCCAACGGTCAAACCATCACCATTCCGGTGGGCGAATCCTCGGGCACCGTCAATATTACGGCGCCCAACGATGCCCTGGCGGGCGGCAGCTCCCTGAGCGCGACCATCACCGGCGCGACTGGCGGCAATTACGAGAAGCTGGACGTTGATAGCAAACCAGCTGATACCTCGGTTACCGATACTCCGGACACCACGAATCTCAGCCTGACAGCGACCGACACTGTGGCCGAAGGTGGCTCGATCGTTTACACCGCGACCTTGACCAATGCGGCTGGCACGCCGGTGACCGTGACCTTGAGCAACGGTGCAGTGATCACCATCGCCGCGGGTGCTACTACTGGCTCCGTGACCGTCGCAGCCCCGGCTGACGATGTGTACAAGGACGCCGGCAAAGTTGAAGTCACCATCAAAGACGCCGCTGGCGGCAACTTTGAAAACCTGGTGCCGAGCACCACTCCGGCTGTCACCGATGTCACTGATACCATCGACACCAGCACTGTTTCGTTGACCGCCACTCCGTCTGTTGCCGAAGGCGGCACTGTTGTTTACACCGCTTCCGTCACCGCTCCAGTTACTGGCTCGCCTGTTGTCGTGACTCTGTCCAACGGCCAGACCATTACTATTCCGGTCGGTGAGTCCTCCGGCACCGTGAACTTCACCGCGCCAAACGACGCCCTGGCGGGCGGTAGCTCCTTGAGCACCACCATTACCGGCGCGACTGGCGGCAATTACGAAAAACTGGACGTTGATAGCAAACCAGCTGATACCTCGGTTACCGATACTCCGGACACCACGAACCTGACCCTTAGCGCGACCGATACCGTCGCTGAGGGCGGCTCGATCGTTTACACCGCTACCTTGACCAATGCTGCCGGCACTCCGGTGACTGTGACCTTGAGCAATGGCGCAATCATCACCATCGCTGCCGGCGCGACCACTGGTTCGGTCACCGTTGCGGCCCCTGCCGATGATGTCTACAAAGACGCAGGCAAAGTTGAAGTCACCATCAAAGATGCCGCTGGCGGTAACTTCGAGAATCTGGTGCCGAGCACCACGCCGGCTGTCACCGACGTTACTGACACCATCGACACCAGCACCGTTTCGCTGACCGCCACTCCGTCTGTTGCCGAAGGCGGCACTGTTGTTTACACCGCTTCCGTGACCGCTCCAGTTACCGGTTCGCCAGTCGTCGTAACCCTGTCCAACGGTCAGACCATCACCATTCCGGTCGGCGAGTCCTCCGGCACCGTGAACTTCACCGCGCCAAACGACGCTCTGGCGGGCGGCAGCTCCTTGAGCACCACCATTACCGGCGCGACTGGTGGCAATTACGAAAAACTGGACGTTGATAGCAAGCAGGCTGATACCTCGGTTACCGATACCCCGGACACCACCACTCTTAGCCTGACGGCAACCGATACTGTCGCTGAAGGCGGTTCGATCGTTTACACCGCGACTTTGACCAATGCTGCCGGCACTCCGGTGACCGTGACCTTGAGCAATGGCGCAATCATCACCATCGCTGCCGGCGCGACCACTGGTTCGGTCACCGTTGCGGCCCCTGCCGATGATGTCTACAAAGACGCCGGCAAGGTTGAAGTCACCATCAAAGATACCGCTGGCGGTAACTTCGAAAACCTGGTGCCAAGCACCACGCCGGCCGTTACTGATGTCACCGATACCATCGATACATCAACCGTCAGCCTGACTGCTACCCCATCCGTGGCAGAAGGCGGCGTAGTGGTTTACACCGCTTCCGTCACCGCTCCAGTTACCGGCTCGCCGGTTGTCGTGACTCTGTCCAACGGCCAGACCATTACTATTCCGGTCGGTGAGTCCTCCGGCACCGTGAACTTCACAGCACCAAACGACGCCCTGGCTGGCGGCAGTTCCCTGAGCACCACCATTACCGGCGCGACTGGTGGCAATTACGAGAAGCTGGACGTTGATAGCAAGCCTGCCGACACCACCGTCACCGATACTCCAGACACCACGAATCTGAGCCTTAGCGCGACCGATACCGTCGCTGAGGGCGGTTCGATCGTTTACACCGCAACCCTGACTAACACTGCCGGCACGCCGGTCACCGTGACGCTGTCGAACGGTGCGGTGATTACTATTGCCGCCGGCGCGACCACTGGTTCGGTCACCGTTGCCGCGCCTGCCGATGACGTCTACAAAGACGCCGGCAAGGTTGAAGTCACCATCAAAGATACCGCTGGCGGTAACTTCGAAAACCTGGTGCCAAGCACTACTCCGGCTGTCACCGATGTCACTGACACTATCGACACCAGCACCGTGTCGCTGACCGCGACTCCGTCTGTTGCCGAAGGCGGCGTAGTGGTTTACACCGCGTCCGTCACTGCGCCGGTGACTGGCTCGCCAGTCGTCGTGACCCTCTCGAACGGTCAGACCATTACCATCCCGGTCGGCGAGTCGTCTGGCACCGTGAACTTCACCGCGCCAAACGACGCTCTGGCGGGCGGTAGCTCCCTGAGCACGACCATCACTGGCGCGACTGGCGGCAACTACGAAAAACTGGACGTTGATAGCAAGCCGGCTGACACCACCGTCACCGATACTCCAGACACCACGAATCTGAGCCTTAGCGCGACCGATACCGTCGCTGAGGGCGGCTCGATCGTTTACACCGCGACCTTGACCAACGCCGCCGGCACGCCAGTCACCGTGACCTTGAGCAACGGTGCAATCATCACTATTGCTGCCGGCGCGACTACTGGCTCCGTGACCGTCGCCGCTCCGGCTGACGATGTGTACAAGGACGCCGGTAAAGTCGAAGTCACCATCAAAGATACCGCTGGCGGTAACTTCGAGAACCTGGTGCCGAGCACTACTCCAGCGGTGACTGACGTTACCGACACCATCGACACCAGCACTGTTTCGCTGACCGCGACTCCGTCTGTTGCCGAAGGTGGCGTGGTTGTTTACACCGCGTCCGTAACCGCTCCAGTCACCGGCTCGCCGGTCGTCGTGACCCTTTCCAACGGCCAGACCATCACCATCCCGGTCGGCGAGTCGTCCGGCACCGTGAACTTCACTGCTCCAAACGACGCCCTGGCTGGCGGTAGCTCCCTGAGCACCACCATCACCGGCGCGACTGGCGGCAACTACGAGAAGCTCGATGTCGACAGCAAGCCGGCCGATACCTCGGTCACCGATACTCCGGACACCACAACACTCAGCCTGACGGCCACTGATACTGTCGCCGAGGGCGGTTCGATCGTTTACACCGCGACCCTGACTAACGCTGCCGGCACGCCAGTCACCGTGACGCTGTCGAACGGTGCGGTGATTACTATTGCCGCCGGCGCGACCACTGGTTCGGTCACCGTTGCCGCGCCTGCCGATGACGTCTACAAAGACGCCGGCAAGGTTGAAGTCACCATCAAAGATACCGCTGGCGGTAACTTCGAAAACCTGGTGCCAAGCACCACGCCTGCTGTCACCGACGTTACTGACACTATCGATACGTCGACCGTCAGCCTGACTGCAACCGCAACCGTCGCCGAAGGCGAGACCGTGGTCTACACCGCCTCGGTGACCGCGCCAGTCACCGGCTCGCCAGTTGTCGTGACCCTGTCGAACGGTCAGACCATCACCATCCCTGTGGGCGAAAGCAGCGCATCGGTGAATTTCGTTGCCCCTAACAGCCCATTGGCTGGTGGCAGTTCGCTGAGCACCACCATCAAGGACGCTACCGGTGGCAACTACGAGAAGCTGGATGTTGATAGCAAGCCTGCCGACACCACTGTCACAGATACTCCAGACACCACCACTCTTAGCCTGACGGCAACCGATACCGTGGCCGAGGGTGGCTCGATCGTTTACACCGCCACCCTGACCAACGCTGCAGGCACGCCGGTCACCGTGACGCTGAGCAATGGCGCAGTCATCACCATTGCTGCTGGCGCAACCACCGGTTCGGTCACCGTTGCGGCACCCGCCGATGACGTCTACAAGGACGCCGGCAAAGTCGAAGCGACCATCAAGGATGCTACCGGTGGCAACTTCGAGAACCTGGTGCCGAGCACCACTCCAGCTGTCACCGACGTTACCGATACCATCGATACCAGCACTGTTTCGCTGACCGCGACTCCGTCTGTTGCCGAAGGCGGCACTGTTGTTTACACAGCTTCCGTGACCGCTCCAGTTACCGGCTCGCCGGTTGTGGTCACTCTCTCGAATGGTCAGACCATTACCATTCCAGTGGGCGAGTCGTCCGGCACCGTGAACTTCACCGCGCCTAACGATGCCCTGGCTGGCGGTAGCTCCCTGAGCACCACCATTACCGGTGCTACTGGCGGTAATTACGAGAAGCTCGATGTCGACAGCAAGCCTGCCGACACCACTGTCACCGATACTCCAGACACCACCACCCTCAGCCTGACGGCAACCGATACCGTGGCCGAGGGTGGCTCGATCGTTTACACCGCGACCTTGACCAACGCTGCCGGCACCCCGGTGACTGTGACCTTGAGCAACGGTGCAGTGATCACCATCGCCGCGGGCACTACTACTGGCTCCGTCACCGTCGCAGCCCCGGCTGACGACGTGTACAAAGATGCCGGCAAAGTCGAAGCGACTATCAAGGACGCCACCGGTGGCAACTTCGAGAACCTGGTGCCGAGCACCACGCCTGCTGTCACCGACGTTACTGACACTATCGATACGTCGACCGTCAGCCTGACCGCGACCCCATCCGTAGCAGAAGGCGGTACTGTTGTTTACACCGCTTCCGTCACTGCGCCGGTTACCGGTTCTCCGGTTGTTGTCACGCTGTCCAACGGCCAGACCATCACCATCCCGGTCGGTGAGTCGTCCGGCACTGTAAACTTCACTGCGCCAAACGATGCACTGGCTGGCGGTAGCTCCCTGAGCACCACCATTACCGGCGCTACCGGTGGCAACTACGAAAAACTGGACGTCGACAGCAAACCTGCCGACACCACCGTCACCGATACCCCGGACACCACCACCCTCAGCCTGACGGCCACCGATACCGTGGCCGAGGGTGGCTCGATCGTTTACACCGCAACCTTGACCAACGCCGCCGGTACTCCGGTGACTGTGACCTTGAGCAACGGCGCGGTGATTACCATCGCCGCCGGTGCAACCACTGGTTCCGTCACCGTTGCCGCGCCTGCCGATGACGTCTACAAAGATGCCGGCAAAGTCGAAGCAACCATCAAGGATGCTACCGGTGGCAACTTCGAGAACCTGGTGCCGAGCACTACTCCAGCGGTGACTGACGTCACTGACACCATCGACACCAGCACTGTTTCGCTGACTGCCACGCCATCCGTAGCCGAAGGCGGCACCGTGGTGTACACCGCCTCGGTCACCGCCCCCGTAACCGGCTCGCCGGTTGTGGTCACGCTCTCGAATGGCCAGACCATCACCATTCCGGTGGGTGAGTCCTCCGGCACCGTGAACTTCATCGCGCCGAACGATGCCCTGGCCGGTGGCAGCTCGCTGAGCACTACCATCACCGGCGCGACTGGCGGCAACTACGAGAAGCTCGATGTCGATAGCAAACCGGCTGATACCTCGGTTACCGACACCCCGGACACCACGAATCTGACCCTTAGCGCCACCGATACCGTGGCCGAAGGTGGTTCGATCGTTTACACCGCGACTTTGACTAACGCCGCCGGCACGCCGGTCACCGTGACGCTGTCGAACGGTGCGGTAATCACCATTGCTGCTGGCGCAACCACTGGCTCCGTCACCGTCGCAGCCCCGGCTGACGATGTGTACAAAGATGCTGGCAAAGTCGAAGCGACTATCAAGGACGCTACCGGCGGTAACTTTGAAAATCTGGTGCCAAGTACGACGCCTGCCATCACCGACGTTACCGATACCATCGATACCAGCACTGTTTCGCTGACCGCGACTCCGTCTGTGGCCGAAGGCGGCACTGTGGTGTACACCGCTTCCGTGACCGCTCCGGTGACCGGCTCTCCGGTTGTCGTAACCCTGTCCAACGGCCAGACCATCACCATCCCGGTTGGTGCCAGCAGCGGTACCGTGAACTTCGTGGCACCGAACGATGCTCTGGCCGGTGGTAGTTCGCTGAGCGTCACCATCAAAGACGCCACCGGCGGTAACTACGAAAAACTGGCCGTCGACAGCAAACCTGCCGACACCTCGGTCACCGATACCCCGGACACCACAACACTCAGCCTGACGGCGACCGATACCGTGGCCGAGGGTGGCTCGATCGTTTACACCGCGACCTTGACCAACGCTGCCGGCACCCCGGTGACTGTGACCTTGAGCAATGGCGCGGTCATCACCATCGCTGCCGGCGCAACCGCTGGCTCGGTCACCGTTGCAGCACCCGCCGATGACGTCTACAAGGACGCCGGTAAGGTCGAAGCGACCATCAAGGACGCTACCGGCGGTAATTTCGAGAATCTTGTTCCGAGCACCACGCCTGCCGTTACCGATGTCACTGACACTATCGATACGTCGACCGTCAGCCTGACTGCTACCCCTAGCGTCGCCGAGGGTGGCATGGTCGTTTACACCGCGTCCGTCACTGCCCCGGTGACCGGTTCGCCGGTTGTTGTCACGCTCTCGAATGGTCAAACCATCACCATTCCAGTCGGTGAATCCTCCGGCACCGTGAACTTCACCGCGCCTAACGATGCCCTGGCTGGCGGTAGCTCCCTGAGCACGACCATCACCGGCGCCACTGGTGGCAATTACGAGAAGCTGGACGTTGATAGCAAGCCGGCTGACACCACCGTCACCGATACTCCAGACACCACGAATCTGAGCCTTAGCGCGACCGATACCGTCGCTGAGGGCGGCTCGATCGTTTACACCGCGACCTTGACCAACGCCGCCGGCACGCCAGTCACCGTGACCTTGAGCAACGGTGCAATCATCACTATTGCTGCCGGCGCGACTACTGGCTCCGTGACCGTCGCCGCTCCGGCTGACGATGTGTACAAGGACGCCGGCAAGGTCGAAGCAACCATCAAGGACGCCACCGGTGGCAACTTCGAGAACCTGGTGCCGAGCACCACGCCTGCTGTCACCGACGTTACTGACACTATCGATACGTCGACTGTCAGCCTGACTGCGACCCCATCCGTGGCAGAAGGCGGCACTGTTGTTTACACCGCATCCGTCACAGCACCAGTCACCGGCTCGCCCGTTGTGGTCACTCTGTCCAACGGCCAAACCATCACCATCCCGGTTGGCGCCAGCAGCGGTACCGTGAACTTCATCGCGCCGAACGATGCTCTGGCCGGCGGCAGTTCCCTGAGCACCACCATCAAGGACGCCACTGGCGGTAACTACGAAAAACTGGCCGTCGACAGTAAGCCGGCTGATACCTCGGTTACTGATACCCCAGACACCACAACGCTTAGCCTGACGGCCACCGACACCGTGGCTGAAGGTGGTTCGATCGTTTACACCGCGACCCTGACCAACGCTGCTGGCACCCCGGTGACCGTGACCTTGAGCAACGGTGCAGTGATCACCATCGCCGCGGGCGCTACTACTGGCTCCGTGACCGTCGCTGCCCCGGCTGACGATGTGTACAAGGACGCCGGCAAAGTCGAAGCGACCATCAAGCACGCCACCGGCGGTAATTTCGAGAACCTCGTTCCTAGCACCACGCCTGCCGTCACCGATGTCACTGACACTATCGATACGTCGACTGTCAGCCTGACTGCGACCCCATCCGTGGCAGAAGGCGGCACTGTTGTTTACACCGCATCCGTCACAGCACCAGTCACCGGCTCGCCTGTTGTGGTCACTCTGTCCAACGGCCAGACCATCACCATCCCGGTCGGCGCCAGCAGCGGTACCGTGAACTTCGTGGCTCCAAACGACGCCCTGGCTGGCGGTAGCTCGCTGAGCACCACCATCAAGGACGCCACCGGCGGTAACTACGAGAAACTGGCCGTCGACAGCAAGCCTGCCGACACCACCGTGACCGATACTCCGGACACCACCAACCTGTCGCTCACCGCGACCAACACCGTGGCCGAAGGCGGTTCGATCGTTTACACCGCAACTTTGACCAACGCCGCCGGCACCCCGGTCACCGTGACCCTGAGCAACGGTGCGGTAATCAATATCGCTGCGGGCGCGACCACTGGCTCCGTGACCGTCGCGGCTCCAGCCGACGACGTCTACAAAGACGCCGGCACCGTTGAGGCGACCATCAAGACCGCCACTGGCGGCAACTTCGAGAACCTGGTCACCAGCACCACCCCGGCCGTGACCAACGTCACCGATACCATCGACACTTCGACTGTCAGCCTGACCGCGACCTCGAACGTGGCCGAAGGCGGCACCGTTGTTTACACCGCGTCCGTCACGGCACCAGTCACCGGCTCGCCTGTTGTGGTCACTCTGTCCAACGGCCAAACCATCACCATCCCGGTCGGCGCCAGCAGCGGTACCGTGAACTTCACCGCACCAAACGACGCCCTGGCCGGCGGCAGCTCGCTGAGCACCACCATCAAAGACGCCACTGGCGGTAACTACGAGAAACTGGCCGTCGACAGCAAGCCTGCCGACACCACCGTGACCGACACCCCGGACACCACCAACCTGTCGCTCACCGCGACCAGCACCGTGGCCGAAGGCGGTTCGATCGTTTACACCGCCACCCTGACTAACGCTGCGGGCACGCCGGTGACCGTGACGCTGAGCAATGGCGCCGTCATCACTATCGACGCTGGCAAAACCACCGGCACCGTGACCGTGCCGGCGCCAAGCGACGACGTCTATAAAGACGCCGGTACTGTCGAGGCAACCATCAAGACCGCCACCGGCGGCAACTTCGAGAACCTTGTTCCGAGCACCACGCCAGCGGTGACCAATGTCACCGACACCATCGACACCTCGACCGTCAGCCTCAAGGCCACCGCGTCGGCGGCCGAAGGCGGGACCATCACCTATACCGCAACCGTGACCTCTCCGGTCACCGGCAGCCCGGTCATCGTGACCCTGGCCAATGGCGAGAAAATCACCATCGCCGTCGGCCAAACCACCGGTACGGTCAACGTCACCGCGCCTAACGATGCACTGGTCGGCCACACTCCGCTGACCAACTCGATCAGCACGGTCAGCGGCGGTAACTTCGAGAACCTGGTAGGCGACAAGACCCCGGTCAGCACCACCGTGACCGACACCACCGACACCACCAACCTGTCCCTGAGCGCTACCGCTACCGTGGCCGAGGGTGGCTCGATCGTCTACACCGCCACCTTGACCAACGCTGCCGGCACGGCGATGACCGTGACCCTGAGCAACGGCGCGGTGATCAATATCGCCGCCGGGGCAACGACCGGCACCGTGACCGTGGCCGCGCCGAGCGACGATGTGTACATCGACGCCGGCAGCGTCAACGCCAAGATTACCGCCACCACTGGCGGCAACTTCGAGAACCTGGTCACCAGCACGACTCCGGCTGTCACCAGCGTCACCGACACCATCGACACCTCGACCGTCAGCCTCAAGGCCACTGCCTCGGCGGCCGAAGGTGGAACCATCACCTACACCGCTACCGTGACCTCCCCGGTCACCGGCAGCCCGGTCATCGTGACCCTGGCCAATGGCGAGAAAATCACCATCGCCGTCGGCCAGACCACCGGTACAGTCAACGTCACCGCGCCTAACGATGTACTGGTCGGCCACACTCCGCTGACCAACTCGATCAGCACGGTCAGCGGCGGCAACTTCGAGAACCTGGTGGGCGACAAGACCCCGGTCAGCACCACCGTGACCGACACCACCGACACCACCAACCTGTCCCTGAGCGCCACCACTACCGTGGCCGAGGGTGGCTCGATCGTCTACACCGCCACCTTGACCAACGCCGCCGGCACGGCGATGACCGTGACCCTGAGCAACGGCGCGGTGATCAATATCGCCGCCGGCGCAACGACCGGCACCGTGACCGTGGCCGCGCCGAGCGACGATGTGTACATCGACGCCGGCAACGTCAGCGCCAAGATTACCGCCACCACCGGCGGCAACTTCGAGAACCTGGTGCCGAGCACCGTGCCGGCCGTGACCAGCGTTACCGACACCATCAACACCACCACTGTGAGCATCAACGGCAGCACCTCGGTCACCGAAGGCCAGGCCGCGACCTACACCGTCAGCCTGACCAACCCGGCGCAGACCGAAGTCACCCTGAAGATCAGCTACAGCGGCACCGCCGCCGACGGTTCGGACTTCACCGGCGTGTACACCGTGAAGATCCCGGCCGGCGCCAGCAGCGCCAGCTTCAACGTCGCCACCATCGACGACAAGATCACCGAGAGCACGGAAAACTTCGTGGTCAAGATCGACTCGGCGACTGGCGGCAACTTCGAGAGCCTGGTGGTCAGCGGCACCAACGGCAGCGTCACCACCTCGATCATCGACAACGACGCGCCACCGGTGATCGACCTGGACGCCAACAACTCCAGCGGCGCCACCGGGGCCGACTACAAGGTGACCTTCACCGAAAATACCCCGGGCGCTGGCGTATCGATCGCCGATACCGACCTGAGCATCACCGACCCGGACAGCACCATGCTGACCGGCGCCACCATCGTGCTGACCAACCGTCAGCCGGGCGACTCGCTGAACCTGGGCAACAGCGTCAACGGCATCACCATCAATGCCAACAGCCAGACCGGCACCATCACCCTGACCCTGTCGGGCAATGCGACGCTGGCCGACTACATGCAGCAGATCAAGAACATCACCTTCACCAACAACAGTGAGGACCCGAGCACCACGCCGCGGACCATCACCGTGACGGTGACCGATGGCAGCAACTACTCCAACGTCGCCACCACCACGGTCAACGTGGTCGCGGTGAACGACGCGCCAGTGGCCACCGGCGGCGCCGTGACCGGCACCGAGGACACCGCCCTGACCCTGAACTGGGCCACCTTCGGCGTCAGCGACGTCGACAGCCCCGCGGCCAGCCTGGGCGTGAAAATCACCCAGCTGCCGGGCGACGGCAAGTTGCAGTACCTGGACGGTTCGACCTGGAAGGACGTGACCCTCAACCAGACTCTGACCAAGGCCGATATCGACGCCGGCAAGCTGCGCTTCACGCCGGATGCCAACGAGTCGGGCGTCGACGGTTATAACGGCAGCGGCGTGGGCAACCAACAGGCCGACTACGCACAGATCAAGTTCCAGCCAACCGACGGCCAGGCCCTGGGCAATACCGGCACCGTGAAGATCGACATCACCCCGGTGGCCGACGCGCCGACCCTGAACGTGGCGAACAACAGCGTGAACTCCATCGGCCTGCTCAAGGAGTCCTGGACCAGCCTCAGCGGCCTGGGCACCAACGGCAACGGCATCACCGGCGATGCGCTGAAAGCGGTCTTCGACAAGTCCGGCAACCCGACCAGCACCACCACGGTGACCAATGCCCAGTCCGACAGCAGCGTGGCTGGCGGCAGCGGCTCGAAAACCTCCGGGCTGATCTACCTCGAGGCCGGCAAGACCTACAGCTTCAGCGGTACCGGCGACGACAGCCTGCTGATCACCATCGGCGGCAAGAACGTGGCCACCGCGCTCTGGGGTTCGGGCGGCGGTATCAGCGGGTCGTTCACCCCGACCACCAGCGGCTACTACACCCTGGACATCTACCACGCCAACCAGAGCGGCCCGGGCAGCTATGACGTCAACCTGTCGGTCAACGGCGGCACGGCGGTCGACCTGAGCAGCGCCAACATCCCGATGTACCCGAACGAAGCCGCGCTGAACAATGCCGGCGTGACCCTCTCCGAGCTGCATGGCAGTAACGGCGAAGGCTACTACGACGGTTACAAGTACAACGAAGGGGCCGAAGGCGGCAGCGTCAAGCTGGCGAAGATCACCACCGCCCTGACCGACACCGACGGCTCGGAAAGCCTGAGCGTGAAGATCGGCGGCATTCCGGCGGGCTCGGTGCTCAGCGATGGCGCAGGCCATACCTTCACCGCCAGCGCCAGCGTCGGCGAAGTGAACGTCACCGGCTGGAACCTGGGCTCACTGACCATCACGCCGCCGCCGTACTACAACGGCTCGTTCAACCTGAACGTGACCTCGACCTCCACCGAATCCCTGGGCGGCTCGGCCAGCAGCACGGCGCAGATCCCGGTCACCGTGTACCCGGCGACCTACAGCGCCAGCCTGGGCACCGCGGCCGACGACACCAACTTCGTCGGCACCGAGGGCAACGACATCATGGTCGCCGACGTGGCCGGCCTGAACGTGGTGCAAGGCAAGAACTACAACATCGCGTTCATGGTCGACAGCTCCGGTAGCATGAGCACCGCCTCGCTCACCGCGGCCAAGGACTCGCTGACCACGGTGTTCAACTCGCTGAAGAACAGCCTCGGCGCCAGCACCTCGGGCACCGTGAACATCTTCCTGGCGGACTTCGATACCCAGGTCAACAAACAGATCTCGGTGAACCTGAACGATCCGAACGCCCTGACCCAGCTCAAGTCGGTCCTGGACTCCATGGCGTCCGGCGGCGGCACCAACTACGAAGACGTGTTCAAGACCACGGCGAACTTCTTCCAGAGCGCCCAGGCCACCGGCAATACCAACGCCACCAACCTCACGTACTTCATCACCGACGGCCAGCCGACGTACTACCAGGCCGGCGAGCAGACCAACCCGACGCTGTACGGCAACGTCAAGTTCGACAGCGTGGTGACGACCAGCAACTACACGCTGGGCAACAGCTTCGCCACTTACATCGACAGCACGCACTACCTGACGATCAGCACCGCCGGTGCCGTGGTCTTGCAGACTTACAGGAACGGCAGCTGGAACTGGAGCAACCTGGGCACCATCCATGCCCAGGGCGACGGCACCTACGAGCTGTCCAGCCTGGGCGGCACCGGCTATGGCGACTCATACAATGTGTCCACCAGCAACAACGCCAGCACCAGCAGCTTCACCCTGCTGAGCGGCCTGTCGCAGGTGGAAGCGATCGGCCTGAACAACGACGTCAGCCTCAACGACCTGAAGCCGTACGACAGCGATAAAACACCACAGACCAACATCGACCCGTCGAACTTGGCCAACGCCATCCTCGGCCATACCGAGGCGACATTACCGGGCTCCGATACGGCCAGCGGCGGCAACGGCAACGACATCCTGTTCGGCGACCTGGTGAGCTTCAACGGCATCGCCGGCGAGGGTTACCAGGCCATGCAGGCCTTCGTGGCCCAGCAGACCGGCGTGGACGCCAGCAAGGTCACCACCAGCAACGTGCACCAGTACATCACCGAGCACTACACCCAGTTCGATGTGTCCGGTGCCCATGACGGGGCCGACACGCTGCTGGGCGGCGCCGGCAACGACATCCTCTTCGGCCAGGGCGGCAACGACCTGCTCGACGGTGGCAAGGGTAACGACATCCTGTTGGGCGGTACCGGCAACGACACGCTGATTGGCGGTTCGGGCAACGACATCCTGATCGGCGGATCGGGCGCCGACACCTTCGTCTGGAAGGCCGGCGACACCGGCAACGATGTGATCAAGGACTTCAAGGCCAGCGAAGGCGACCGCATCGACCTGCGCGATCTGCTGCAGGGCGAGACCGGCAGCACCATCGACAACTTCCTGAAGATCACCACGGTGGACGGTACCTCGACCCTGCAAGTCAGCTCCGAAGGCAAGCTCAACGCGGCCGGCGGCATCGCCAACGCGGACGTGACGATCAAGCTGGAAGGCAACAACTGGTCCAATACCAACATCAGCTCGCTGATCGCCGGTAGCGACCCGACCATCAAGATCGACCACAACAACAACTGATCCGCGGTCGACCGGCCACCCGTCCTGGGTGGCCGGTTCTTCGCGCCGTGACGATTGCGCCGCCACGTCGCATACTCGCGACCAAAGCGCGCCGTTGGCCTATGCTGCTGACAGCATGATGCCGGACCATATCTAGAGGGATTCCCCATGTTCTACGTGCAACGCGATGCACAGGGCCAGCTGGTTCGCGTGGAGCCCGCAGCTTATGCCGAGGCCACGGAAACACTGCCGGCCGACCATCACGAGATCCAGGAGTGGTACGCCAACGAAGTGGTGGAAATCAGCCTCAAGCAACTCAAGCAGAGCGACCTGGAAATGATCCGGGTACTCGACGACCTGATTCAGGTGCTGACCAGCAAGGGCGTGATCCGTGTCACCGACCTGCCGCCGGCGGCCCAGGCCAAGCTGATGGACCGGACCCAGGCGCGCGAGGCGCTGGGCGGCTTGAGCCATTTGATCAACGACGACGAAACCGGCCTGATCTGATCCATCGCCGGCCATGGGCTCCCACGTTATAGCGCGGGAGCCGGTGGCCGGCGATGTTCAGCGCCTCAGCGCCAGGGCGCGGGCTCGCCGCACAGGCGGCCCTGCACGCCGTACAGGCCCATCTCGCGAATCACCTGCAACTCCCCTTCGGTTTCCACCCGCTCGGCAATCAGCGGCAGGTCGATGCTGTGGGCGGCGCGCTGGATCGCTTCGATAAACAGGCGCTTGTCGCTTTCCTGGTCGATGTCGCGGATGTAGCTGCCGTCGATCTTCAGGTAGGCCAGGCCCAGGCGCGCCAGGTTGCCGATCATGCTGAAGCGCCCGCCGAAGCGTTGCAGGCTCAGGGAGAAACCCAGTTCGCGCAGGCGCCGGGTCAGTTGTTCCAGCAACGCTTGCTCGGGCAGTTGCTCCTCGCCGATCTCCAGGGTCAGGCGCGGTCCCAGGTTGGGGTGCTGGCGCAGGATCTCGAACACCTTGTTCAAGGCCTGCGGGTCGGCCAGGGTCGCGGCCGACAGGTTCAACGCCAGCGAATCCTGATGCCCGGTCATCTGCTTGAGCACCAGTTCGAGCATCAGCAGGTCCAGGCGCGCGGTCCAGCCAAAGCGCTCCAGCCACGGCAGGAAGCGCCCCGCGGCGATGGTCTGGCCCTGCTCGTCGAGCAAGCGCGACAGCACCTTGTAATGCAGCACCAGCGCGGTGTCCCGAGTCGCCACCACCGGCTGGAAGTACAGCTCGAAGCGCTGCTGGCGCAGGGCTCCGTCCAGCAGGGTGTGCCAGGCATGATGATCGTCGCCGACACTGGCCGCGGCGCTATGGTCCAGGCAGGCCCAGCTGGCGTCGCCCTGCGCTTCGGCCTGGGCCAGGGCCTGGTCGGCCAGCCCCAGCACGGCTTGCGGCGAATCGCCATGGACGAAAGGCGCCAGGCCGATGGACGCCACCGACGCCACGTCGGTGGCCCCCGTGGCATGCAGGCTGGCCAACGCGCTTTCCAGGTTCTGCGCCAGCTGCAGGGCTTCTTCGCGCACCAGCCCCGGCGCCAGCACGGCAAATTCGCCGCCGCGGATCCGGGTCACCAGGTTGTGGGTTTCCGGGTAGCGCGCGCATTCGCGCTGCAATTGTTCGCCCACCGCCTGCAGCAGCTGGTCGGTGCGCTGCCCGCCCAGGCGCTGGTTGAGGCCGGCCAGGTCCTTGACCCGCAGCAACAGCAAATAACCCGAGCTGGCCTGCTCCGGGTTGCTCACCCGGGCGTTGAGCTGCATCTCGAAATAACGGCGGTTGGCCAGGCCGGTCAGGTTGTCCTGGTAGGACTCGACCCGCAGCTTCTCGCTGCGCTCGGCCTGCTCCTGGAACAATGCCTTGAGCTTCTCGACCATCTGGTTCATGGCCTGTACCACGCGGCGCAATTCCGGGGTGCGCGGCAGCTCGGGCAGGCTGAGGAACTCGCGGCGGGCAATGGCATGGGATTGCTGCACCATGTAGTCCAGCGGCTTGAGCTGGCGGCGCAGCAGCAAGGCCCCCAGCACCGCGCTCACGGCGCCGCACAGCAGCAGCCAGCTCAGACTGCCCAGGGCGCTTTGCCAGAGCTTGGCGACGGCGAACATCGGATGGCTGACCACCTCGACCCGGGCCGCCTGTTGCCAGCCGCGGCTGACCAGCGCGTCGCCGCCGGCCGGCTCCAGGCCGATCAGCTTGACGAACCAGTCCGGCACGTTGCTGACCTCGGGGGTGCCGCTGCGCTCGACCATGACTTCTTCAGTCACCTGGTTGACCACCCGGATGCTCGAGTAATAGCCGCTGTCGAAAATCGAACTGACCATCAGCTCGACCATCGCCGGGTCGTCGATATTCGGGGTCAGGGACAAGGCCAGCGCCGTGGCCGCGTCCTGGGCATGGGAACGCAGCTGGTTGACGTACTGGGTCCGCGAACTTTCCAGGCTGACCATGAAGCTGCCGCTGAAGGCGACCACCAGGAACAGACAGATTGCGATCAACAGTTGTTTGAACAAAGACATCTGAGCTCGTGCTCCTAGTGAGTCGTCTCGACCGGAAAACCTTCGGCCTGCATTTTCTTCAACACGTCCTGCCACCGGGACAGGCGCTTGGTGTCACCGACTTTCTTGTTGCCCTTGGCGCCGGGCAGCCACAGGCCCTCGGCGTTGAAGGAGTACACCGGCAGCAGGTCGGTACGCTGGCTGGCCGGCTGGATGGCGTCGATCAAGCTGTCGAGTACCAGGGGCATGGCCTCCGGGCTTGAATAGTAGGTCAACACCATGTGCGCGCGGTTCTGGCGCAGCGCCTTGACGTAGGTGATCCGCAGTTTGTCACTGGAAACGCCCAGGTGGCGCAGGCTGAAATACTTGGCGATCGCATAGTCCTCGCAATCGCCGGCGCCCTTCCACAGGGCCTCGACCGGGGTCTCCCAGTAATCCACCTGGTGCCACAGGTCGATGTCTTCCACATAGCGCATGTTCTTGTTGAAGAACAGGTTGACCACCTTGAGCTGTTCCATCTCGCTGGCCTGGTTCTGGGCCACCAGCAGTTGCTGCCAGGCGTCGATGCGTTTCTGCCCTTCGCCCAGCGGCCCGTACAGCGCCGTGGCGCGGCGGCTGATCTGCGAGAAGTCCCAGTCGGCTTGCAGGCCGCCCAGCAGCAAGCCGGCCAGCAGCAGCGCCGAACACAACCAGCGCAGGGTCCGAGAAAGAGCTAAACGTGCCGCCAATGCGAAGAGTCCATGGGAGCTGTCGTGAGTCGAAGGATGGTGCAGGCTGGGCCGGCAAAAGACAATGGCACCTTACAATCACCGCCCTTGCGCAGACGCTAAGCTGAAAGCAGGCACCTGTTCGTTTATCGGCCGGTACTTGAGCCGCAGGAGCGCTACCCCGAAAATCGGCGCCGGCCAAATCCGCGACAGCGCGCCGCCCGTTCGGCGCAGCCCTGGTTTGACAAGCGACAGGGCGCTATCTAGCGTCCATTGGATCCAAATCTTCATAGAAAACAGGATAGCGTTAACGTGACAGAAAAACCGAGGCCCTTGAGCAAGATCGCCGTCAGCGGGCCCATTCCCGCCCACCTCGCGCGCTCGGTGATCGAAGAAACCCTGCGCGCGGCGATTCTCGACGGCCGCCTGCCCAGCGGCACCGCACTGCGCCAGCAAGACCTGGCCGACCTGTTCGGCGTCAGCCGCATGCCGGTGCGCGAGGCCTTGCGCCAGCTCGAAGCGCAATCACTGCTACACGTGGTGCAACACAAAGGCGCGGTGGTCGCCGAGCTGATCGGCTACGACGCCGTGGAAACCTATGGCCTGCGGCTGCTGCTCGAACTGGAAGCGCTGCGCCTGTCGATCCCGTTGCTCGACGCCGAGGACATCGCCCGGGCCCGCGGCTATATCGCGCAACTGGAAAGCGAAACCAGCCATGCCGAGATCGGCCGCCTCAACCGCCTGTTCCACATGTCGCTGTACCACCGGGCTCCGAACCGGAAGCTGCTGGGCCTGATCGAGCTCGAGCTGAACGAGGAAGAGCGCTTTCTGCGTTTCCATCTATCCTCCATGGGCTTGGGCAAACTCACCCAGGACGACCACAACGCCATGACCGATGCCGCCGAGGCCAAGGATGTCGAGCGGGCGCTGGAGGTTTTGCGCAGCCATCTGGAAAAGGCCGCGAAGACCATTCGCAACTACCTCGAACGGCCCGCCGACAGCTGACAGCGGTAACGGCGGCAGGAGCCGCCAGAGGCAACACGCAATGACCGGCACACCGGCTTAAGGAAAAGCAGTGCACGCTCGCAATGAAAAATGGCTGATGGTCCTCAATTCCGGCGAACCGGCGCGGACCCGGCTCATCTGCTTTGCCCAGACCGGCGCGGACCCGGAGCAACTGCGCAACTGGTCCACGGGGCTGGCCGGGCACATCGAGCTGGTGCTGGTCCGGCTTCCCGGCCATGGCAGCCGCCAGGCCGAAACGCCGCTCGACGACTGGCCGCTGCTGCTGGTGGATACCTTCGCCGCGCTGCGCCCGATGCTGGCCGAGCCCCATGCGCTGTTCGGCCATGGCCTGGGCGGGCTGTTGGCTTACGAAACCGCCAAGCGCGCCCAGGCGCACTATCCGGGGCAGACCCGCCACCTGTTCGTTTCCGCCTGCCGCAGCCCCGACAGCCCCTCCTCCCGGCCACTGCTGCACACCCTGCCGGCGACGCCTTTCCAGGAAGCCATGCTGTCGCTTGGCGCCACGCCGATCGAAATCCCCCGCGACGAGGCCAGCCGCAATCAGTACGAGAGGTTGTTGCGCGCCGACCTGAAGCTGTTCGAGTCCTGGTGCGACCAGTCCAGCGACAACCTCGAGATTCCCCTCACGGCCCTCTATGGCAGCGAGGACCCGCTGGCCCCCGCCAGCAACATGGCCAATTGGCGAGAGTTCACCCGTCGCGAGTTCGAGCTGATCGAGGTCGCCGGCAACCACTTTTTCATCAAGTCCCAGCGCCAGCGCCTGCTGCAAATCATCAATACCCACCTGGGCCTGCTCGGCGAATAATCCGCCGCCGCGCCATCCTCATCCGCCCCCGAACGCACGCCGACGATGGCTCAGCCATCGATTTAGGCCCACTCTTGCTGTCGCCGACTGAAAAAGGGACGTGGGCGCGGCTATCCGCCCGCTACACGTCGTTCCAAAAGCCCCATGCAAGGAGCCCAGCGACTGGAGGACATGACCGGGATCGGCTCCCGGACCTGTTCTCCCGGATATTCAACGACTTCAACTCAGCGCTGCAAAGGTTGCTTCGAGTGAGGCATTCACTCAGCTTTGAAATTCTGACTTATATAAGTCGGAAGGGGCAACTTCATCCCGAAGAAACTTTAACTTAAAGTTTCCATGCAACTTGTCGCGCATTAAAAACACACAATATGAAAGTATTCCAAAAACAACTTGCCCGATACTTTTCCCTGTATTAGTTTTTCTTCGTCGACGTTATACGAGTCGATCGTTAGTTCACCACCCGATGGGCAGGGAGCCTCGCCCCCAAGCCAGCCTTGGCCTACGCCTTATTGCGGATAAGGCCAACAACTTAAAAGACTATCCACTCAGGTGCGAGGCCCCTGTTCGCCCGCAATAAACAATTTTTCATCAACACCCATACGAGCCGGAACTTATCCGGCCAAGAAAACACACTTGAACACTTACAGAAGGCAACTCAAATGAACGCCAGTAAAACACTTCTCGACGCCCGTAAAACGATACTTGGCAACCACCCCATCTTTGCTGAAATCAATACACTCGCGGTACTTCAACGTTTTATGCAGACCCATGTTTTCGCGGTATGGGACTTCATGTCGCTGACCAAGCGCCTGCAACAGGAACTGACTTGCGTGCGCCTGCCCTGGCTACCGCCGCAGGACCCTCAGGCCGCGCGGCTGATCAACGAGATCGTGCTCGGCGAAGAGTCCGACGATCGACCCGGGCAAGGTCATTACAGCCATTTCGAGCTGTACCTGGATGCCATGCGCGAAATCGGCGCCAGTACCCGCGCCGTGGAACGCTTCGTGGCGTTGCAGCGCGAAGGCGTGAGTTTCGACACCGCCCTGCAAAGCGTCGAGGCCGACCCGGCCGCCCGCGCCTTTGTCCGCCAGACCGTGCACACCGCCGTGCAGGCGCCGGCCCATTGCGTGGCGGCGGCGTTCCTCCACGGCCGCGAGAGCGTGATCCCGCCGATGTTCCAGCGCATCCTCGACGACTGGGGCATCGGCATCGAGCAGGCGCCGACCTTTCGCTACTACCTGCAACGCCATATCGAGGTCGACTCCGACGACCATGGCCCGGCCGCGCAACGCTTGCTGGAGCGCCTGGTGGACGGCGACCCGCAGCGCCAGCAAGAAGCATATGCCGCGGCCATCGCCGCGGTGGACAGCCGCATCGCGCTGTGGGACGGGCTGCGCCTGAGCATGGGCCAGGCCGCGGTCGGGGTGAGCGCATGAACGCCCTCGACTACCAGTCCTTCGCCGACGCCTGGGAAGAGCGCGCGACCATCCGCACCCGCCCGCGGCGCCTGCTCGAAGACGACGACAAGCTGATCTACCCGCTCAGCCGCCAACCCCTGGTGCACAGCCAGGGCTTCCTCGACCACTGCGCCCACCTGCGCGATTTCGTGCTGGTGCAAAGCCTCTACAAGTTCATCAACGACGTGGTGATCTTCGAGACCGAACTGGTGGACAAGACCGCCCGCAGCATCGCCAAGAACCGCTTCGCCATCGCCTTTCCCTTCGCCTGTCGCTACGACGCCATGACCGTGGTGGTGGACGAGGACTACCACGCGCTGGTGGCGATGGACTTCATGCAGCAGACCATCGCTATGAGCGGTATCGAGCCCATCGAACTGCCTCGGGAAATCGAGCTCAGCCGGGCCATCCCCGCGGCCCTGCAAAACGCTCCCGGGCACCTGCGCGACGCGGTGGAGCTGATCTGCGTGGCCATCGCCGAAAACACCGTGACCAACGATGTCGCCGCCTTCGCCAAGGACGATACGGTCAAGCAATCGATCAAGGGCTTGATGGCCGACCACCTGCAGGACGAAGGCCGGCATTCGGGTTTCTGGTCGCGGCTGGTGCGCATCTATTGGCACGGCGCCAGCGACGCCGACCGCGAAGCGATCGCCCGGGTGCTGCCGGTGTTCATGGCCCAGTACCTGACCAACGATATCCAGAAGGACTTCGACCTGCGGTTGATCGAACAACTGCCGGTCGCCGAAGCGGTCAAGGACGCACTGCGCGAGGAGGCGGCGGGCCTGGCCTATCCGATCAACCGCCAGCACCCCCTGGTCGTCAACATCCTGCGCTTCTTTCGCAACAGTTCGATGCTCGACTCGGCCTGCGTCCAGGACGCCCTGGCCGACTACCTGGCCTAACGGAGGGATCCGCACATGAGACGCCTCGACATTGTCTTGACGGGCCGCAGCCAGGCCCTGGACGCACTGGCCACGGAGCTTGCGCAGCACGGCCACCTGGTGCGCCGACTGGCCTCGCCCCAGGCGGTCGCCAGCGCGGTCGGACTGCGCAGCGACCTATGGATCGACGACGGCAGCCTGAGCGTTGCGCCTGGCCTGGCGGCAAGCGCCGCCCGCCTGGACCTGCGCATCGCCCTGAACGCGCAAGCGGCGCCCGAGCTGCCGCAGGTGCGCCTATTTTACCTGTATGGCCCGCGGCTGATCGAGCAGGCGAGCCTGGCGCCGGAACCCAGCGGCAACGGCCAGGCCCTGCGCAGCAACGCGGTGGCTCGGCTGGTCGCCGGCGGCGCGCGGCTGGCCAGCGGTTTTTCCCGCGGCGCGGCGTTCTTCGAGCAGCTCGCGCCGTTGCCCGATCCGGGCGAAGCGCTGTTGGGCCTGGAACAACTGGACGCCCTGGCGTTCGAGCACCGGCACAACCCGCAGCCCGACCCCGCGCTGCTGCAAGAGATGCAGGTGCCGCTCGCCCGGCGCATCGACCAGAGCCTGCTGGCCTTCGCCGAGCGCCCGGCCTTGAACGTCCAGGGCGTCGACTACAGCTACCGGGCGCTGCACCGCCTGAGCCTGAACCTGCAACGGCAGATGCTGCGCCACCTGCCCGGCGCCTCCTCGCAACCGCCGGTCGTTGCCCTGTGCCTGACCAAGTCGGCGGCGCTGTATGCCGGGATTCTCGCGACCCTCGGCTGCGGCGCGGTGTACCTGCCCCTGGACCCGGAACACCCGGCGCAACGACGCCGCTACATCCTCGACAACGCCGGCGCGGCGCTGTTGCTGCACGACGGTTGCGCAGACCTGGGCGACCTCGACCTGCCCCAACTGGATGTGCGCGACCTGCCGCCCGACGACGCCGACGACCGCGCGCCGCTGCTGCGCCAAGCGCCACCGCCAGAGGCGCCCTGCGTGGCGATCTATACCTCGGGCACCACCGGCCAGCCCAAGGGCGTGTTGCTCGGCCAGGGCAACCTCAGCCACTTCTGCGCCTGGTACATCCGCCATGTGGCGCTCAACGAAAACAGCCGGGTATTGCAGTTCTCCACCATCAACTTCGACGCCTCGCTGCTGGATATCCTGCCCACCCTGCTCTGCGGCGCGCTGCTGGTGGTGCCCGACCCGGACCAGCGCCGCGACCCGCGACAACTGCTGGCCCTGCTCCAGCGCCAGCGCGTCAGCCATGCCTTCCTGCCGCCGGCGCTGCTGAGCATCCTGCCCCTGGAACAGCCGCTGGGGCTGCAACACCTGGTGACCGGCGGCGACGTCTGCGAGCCCTTCGTCATCCAGCGCCTGGCCGACCAGTGCGCGCTGCACAACATCTACGGCCCGACGGAAACCACGGTGCTGGCCACCACTCGCCGCTTCCAGGCCGACGACAACCCACGCCACCTTGGCCTGCCGATTGCCAACGGCCAGGTGCTGATCCTCGACGAACAGCGACAACCGGTGCCGGACCATACCCCCGGCGAGTTGTACCTGGCCGGCCCGGGCATCGGCCTCGGCTACCTGAACGACCCGGCACTGAGCGCCGAGCGCTACCCGACCCTGGCGTTGCCGGACGGACGCCGCCTGCGGGCCTATCGCACCGGCGACATCGGCCGGTGGACCGCCAGCGGCATCGAGATCTGCGGGCGGCGCGACAATCAGGTGAAGATCCGCGGCTTCCGGGTCGAACCCGAGGAAATCGAGCACTGCCTGCGCGACAGCCAGCTGTACCGCCAAGTGGCGGTGGTGATCGACGAGCAGCGGCGGATCCTCGCCTTCCTCGCCCGGCCGAACCTGCCCGACGGCGCCCTGCCGGCCCTGCGCGAGCAGGCGCGGCAACGCTTGCCGGACTACATGCGGCCCAGTGCCTACCTCGAACTGCCGAGCATGCCCTACACCGCCAACGGCAAGATCGACCGCCGCGCCCTGCTGGCCCTGCCGCGCACACCGCTCGGCAACCCGCAGCGGCGGCTGCCGCGAACCGCCTGCGAACAGCGGCTGCTGGCGCTGTGGGCCGAGCTGCTGGAACTGCCGGCCGACGACATCGGCACCGACGACAGCTTCTTCAACCTCGGCGGCCACTCGATTCTGCTGTCGCGGCTGCTGCTGGCGATTCGCGAACAGTTCGGCCGCAGCCTGTCGATCAATCGCTTTATCGAAACGCCGACCCTGGTCAACCTGGCGAGCCTGATCGATGGAGAGGCCCAAGACGGCCCCGACGCCGCCCTCGACCGGGTGTTCGCCGATGCCAACGCCGCATTCGACCTGCAGGTGCTGCCGCCCAGCCGGCTGGGCGACGTGCACAAGGTGCTGGTTACCGGCGCCAACAGCTTTCTCGGCGTGCACATCGTCCAGGCGCTGCTGGAGTGGGGCGCCAGCGAGGTGGCGTGCCTGGTGCGGGAAACGCCCACGCAATCGGCCGCCGAGCGTTTCGCCCAGGCCCTGCGCGACAACCGCCTGGAGCATCTGGACCTGAGCCGGGTCCGGGTGCATGCCGCCGACATCAGCCAGCCGCGACTGGGGCTGGCGGCCGACGTCTACGAACGCATCGACCGCGAGTACGGCGCGCTGGTGCACAACGCCGCTAACGTCAACCACGTGCTGGATTACCCGGCCCTGGCACGCGACAACATCGAACCGCTGTTCGAGTGCCTGCGCCTATGCGAAGGGCGCAGCAAGAAGCTCTTCAACTTTGTCTCGACCCTGTCCGCCTGCAGCAGCGTCGACGCCCAAGGCCGAGTGCTGGAGCTGCCGCCCGCGGCCACCCCGCCAATCTATCTGCGCAACGGCTACAACCTGTCGAAATGGGTCGGCGAACGGATCCTGCAACGGGCTCGCGAACAGGGGGCGTGGGTCAACCTCTTTCGCCCGGGCAACATCAGTTTCAACAGCCAGACCGGGGTCTGCCAGCCCCACAAGAACCGCTTGATGCTGATGCTCAAGGGCTCTTTGCAACTGGGCCAGGTGCCGCGACTGGCGATCAACTTCGACCTGATGCCGGTGGACTTTCTCGCCCGCTTCATCGCCTTCCACGCCAGCCGTTATCAACCGGCCCACGCGGTGTTCAACCTGCACAACCCGCAACCCTTGAGCTGGGAAGCCTACGTCGCCTCGTTCCGCGAGGCCGGGCGCGAGTTCCGCCTGGTCAGCGTCGCCGACTGGCAGCGCCAACTGGGCCGGGTCGACCGCGACAACGCACTGTTCGGCGTCCTCGGCTTCTACCTCGACGGTTTCGAGGAAGACATCGGCGATACCTCGCAGATCGTCCATGCCAACGCCGAAGCCGGGGTACGGCGCATGGGCGCCGACTACCCGCCCAAGGATGCGCAGCTGCTGCGCAAGGGCTGCCAATACCTGAAAGACATCCGCTTTATCTGAACCCACCCACGCTGGAGAACAGCATGAAAAACCTGCAACCCGACACTCTGATCAAGAACCCGAACGCCTGCGAGGTCCTGTCCACCGTGGACATCGGCGCCGACGCCCGGAGCGTCTGGGCCATCGTCGGCAACTTCGCCGGCTTCCCGGCGTTCATTCCCGCGCTGGCGCGCATCGAGATGACCGGCGAGGGCGTGCGCTCGGTGCGCAAGAAGTTCTTCCATGACGGCAATATCGTCATCGAACAACTCAACTCGCGGGACGACCAGGCGCTGTGCATGACCTGGAGCCTGATCTACGACACCCTCGGCATCGGCAACCTGTGGGCCGCCATGAGCGTCGAGGCCCTGCCCGGCGCACGAGCCCGCGCGACCTGGCGCATCGTCGCCGACCCGGCCGCAGGCGGCGCCGAGGTGGCGGCCTTCCAGGGGTTCCTGCAAGGGTTTGCCGATGAGGCGATGGGCAATGTGCGGAGGATGTTCGAGTAGGGCGTAGGAGCGGCAGCGCCTCTCGGGCGCCATCGCGAGCACGCTCGCTCCTACAGGGGAAATGCAAACGCGATGCGGTCAGGCAGACCGCATCGCGTTTTTTTTGGCGGCGCCGATCAGATCTTGAAGCTGTCCACCAGTTGCTTCAGGCGGTTGGCCTGCAGCGACAGGGCGTCGCAATCCTTCAAGGTTTCGTTGAGGTTGGCCACGCCCTGCTGGTTCAGCAGGTTGATCTGGCTGATGTCGACGTTGAGGGTTTCCACCACGGCGGTCTGCTCTTCGGTAGCCGCGGCCACCGACTGGTTCATGCCGTCGATCTCGGTGATGCGCTGGGTCACGCTGACCAGCCGCGCACCGGCCTGGTTGGCCACCTCGACGCTCTCTTCGCTGGACGCCTGGCTGGCGTTCATGGTCGACACCGCCTCGCGGGAGCCGATCTGCAGCGAGGTGATCATCTTGTGGATCTCTTCGGCCGACTCCTGGGTGCGGTGGGCCAGGTTGCGGACCTCGTCGGCCACCACCGCGAAACCGCGACCGGCTTCGCCGGCGCGCGCCGCTTCGATGGCCGCGTTGAGCGCCAGCAGGTTGGTCTGCTGGGAGATGCCTTTGATCACATCGAGGATGTGGCCGATGTTATCGGTGCTGGCGTTCAGGGTTTCGATCTGGGTGCAGGACAGGCTGATCTTCTGCGACAGCTCGGTCATCGCCAGGATGGTCTGCTCCACCACTTGCCGGCCATCGTCGGCCTGCTCGCTGGCGCCGCTGGCGTGCTGCGAGGCATCGGCGGCATTGCGGGCGATTTCCTGGGTCGCGGCGCCCAGCTCGTTGATCGCCGCGGCCACGCTGTTGGTGCGCGCGCTTTGTTCGTCGGAACCGACGATCGAGGCGTTGGAAGAAGCCATCACGCGCTGGGACAGGTCATGCACCTGGCGGGTGGCCGAGGACACCTCGGAAATCGACGCGTGGATACGTTCCACGAACTGGTTGAACGAACCGCCCAGTACGCCGAACTCGTCCTTGCTCTCCACCACCAGACGGCGGGTCAGGTCGCCTTCGCCCTGGGCGATGTCCTGCATGGCACGGCCCATGGTGGTCAGCGGACGCATCAGCACCTGGATCAGCAGGCTCAGCAGCACGGCAATCGCGGCCACGGCGATGAACATCGCCAGCAGCGCCGAGGTGCGGAACTTGCCCAGCGGCGCGTAGGCCTTGTCGCGGTCGATGGACAGGCCGATGTACCACTCGGCATTCGGCAGGCCGGTCACCGGAGTGAAGGACAGGATGCGTTCCTGGCCGTTGAGCAGCACGTCCTGGGTACCCTTCTGGATACGCACGTTAGCGCCCGGGTAGATGTCCTTGAGGTTCTTCATCACCTGGCCCTTGTCCGGGCTGACGATCACCTGCCCGTCCGCGCTGACCAGGAAGGCATGGCCGAGGCCGCCGAAGTCCACCGAGTTGATGATCTTCACCAGGGTTTCCAGGCTCAGGTCGCCACCTACCACGCCCAGCAGCTGGCCGTTCTTTTTCACCGGCATGGCAATGGTCACCACCAGGCCGCCGACCGCTGCCATGTAGGGCGGGGTCAGCATGGTCGTGTCGGCTGCCACGGCCTGCTTGTACCAGGGACGCTGACGCGGATCGTAGCCATCGGGCATCTTCGCGTCAGGCCGCTGGGTGAACACACCGTTGGCCTGGCCCACATAGGTGAACTGGAAGTTCGAGGTGAACGCCGGCTGGTCCACCAACCCCGGGAAATCGGCATTGGCGCCCTGGTGCGCAACGTTCTGCGAGAGGTTCTCGAGCACCAGGATGCGCCCGCTCATCCAGTTCTGGACGCTGCTGGAAGTGAGGTCACCGGCCTGCTGGATGGACGATTCGAGGTTCTGGGCAATGGTATTTCGCTGCAGATAGTCGTTGTACAAAGTGAACAACGCAAAAGCCAGAACCACTACGCCGGAAGCGGCCAAAAGGATTTTATGGCTGAACTTGAGATTCATGTCATGGGACTTCTTATGCCGAAAGTGGGGATGCGTACGGGATGCAACTTTCCATGTAACAGCGCAGGCGGCGTTCTACGACCGCTCTACTTTGGTGCACGCATGGGTCTCACTGTCTGTCGGCACGAAGCGGATAAATCTTAGCTATTGCTCAGAAATATACGTGTTATCCGCAAAAAACCCGCCGAACGGCAGGCTAGAGCGGTCGCCGCGGACTTTTCAGCGTCAGGCGCCCTGCGGTTGTTGCAAAATCCAGGACCCTTGATGAAAATGCGACTAATTATCACTTGTGACACCCGGGCAGTCGCATCCATGTCATCACCTGAGTTCGCGGTACAGGCGCTATACAGCCATCACCATGGCTGGCTCAACACCTGGTTGCGCAGCCGGCTGGGCAATGCCGCCGATGCCGCCGACCTCGCGCAGGACACCTTCGTGCGCCTGTTGCAGCGCACTGAACGCCTGGAACTCAAAGCTCCCCGCGCCTTCCTGCGGACCATTGCCCGTGGCCTGGTGATCGACCACTGGCGCCGCGAGGAACTCGAACGCGCCTACCTGGAAACCATCGCCCACCTGCCGGAAGCCGAAGCCCCTAGCGAGGAAGCCCGCGCCCTGGTGCTGGAACTGCTGGAAAACATCGCGCGCCTGCTCGAAGGCCTGAAGCCGAAAGTGCGCCAGGCCTTTCTCCTGGCCCAGTGCGAAGGCCTGACCCACAAGCAGATCGCCGAGCAGATGGGGTTGTCCCTACGCTCGGTGGAGCGTTACGTGGCCGATGCGCTGTTCCATTGCTACCTGTTGCGCTATGAGCCTTGACCGCTGTGGATAACCCATCGCTCAACCTGCGCCGCCCCACCGACCCCAGGCATCTGGTCGTCAAGCAGGCCATCGACTGGATGCTGCGCCTGCGCAACAACGCCGGTAACCCCAGGCTGTTGCAGCAATGCGAGACCTGGCGCGCGGCCCATCACGAGCACGAGCTGGCCTGGCAGCGGGTACAGTCGCTGCAACAGGAATTGCACGGCAACCTGCGGGCCGTCCCCGGCGCCCAGGTGGCCTTCGACACCCTGGAAAACAGCGCCCAGCGCCTCGGCCGACGCCAGGCCCTGAAGCTGCTTGGCGGCGTCGTGCTGGTAGGTTCCGCCGCCTGGCTGGGCAAGGAACAACTGGCCTGGCAGCAATGGAACGCCGACTTCGCCACCGCCACCGGCGAACGCCGCGGCTTCCAACTGCCGGACGGTACGCGCCTGGAGCTCAACACCGACAGCGCCGCCGATATGGACTTCAATGCCCGGCAGCGACTGATCCGGCTCAACCGCGGAGAGCTCATGCTGAGCTGCGGGACGGACCCGCAGGCGGGCGGCGCCAGGCCGCTGCTGGTGCAGACCCGCCACGGGTTGTTCGAAGGTCTCGATGCGCGCTTCGTGGTACGCCTGGAGGGCGACTGCACGCGGCTGAGCGTCACCGCCGGCAGCGTCGCCATTCATGCCCCGCACACCGCCGACGGCGCCGCGGCGCGGGTACAAGCCGGACAAAGCTACCTCGTCAGTGCATCGCAAGCGGTGCCGGTACGGCCGCCGGACATGGACGTGGGCGCCTGGGCCGACGGCCTGATCGTCACCCGCAACATGCGCCTGGCGGATTTCCTCCACGAAGTCGGGCGTTATCGCCACGGTTTTCTCGGCTGCGCCGACGAGATCGGCGATCTGCGCTTGTCCGGCGTGTTCCGCCTGGAAGACACCGACAAACTGTTGGCGATCCTCCCGCAGACCCTGCCCGTGCGCCTGCGTTATCGCACCCGTTGGTGGGTCACCTTGGAGCGTCTCGCCTGAGACGTTGCAGCGTCCTGAAATTTTTTGGCGGCTTTTCCGCGTGAGTCCGGCTTAGACAGTAAGCACTTCCATCGGCCTTCAGCGACTCAACGGAACCCCTTCATGACTGTGCGTAGCAACCTCTGCAACTCCTCGTGGCCTTCTCTCGACCTGCGTTGCGCCGTGCGCGCGGCCCTGCTCGCTTCGGCGCTGGGGGTTTCGGCCTTGCCTGGCCTGGCTCAGGCTGCCGAGACCAGTGCGGCCAGCCTCAGCCACAGCTACAACATTCCCGGCGGCTCCCTGAGCGAGGTGCTCAACCGCTTCGCCCGCGAAGCCGGCATCACTCTGGCGATGACCCCGGCGCAGCTTCAGGGGCGCCAGTCCGCGGGCCTCAAGGGCGAGTATTCGACCGACCGGGCCCTGGGCCAACTGCTGGACGGCTCCGGCCTCGAGGCCGTCAGCCAGGACGGCAGCAGTTATGTCTTGCGGGCATTGCCCGAAACCGGCGCCCTGGCGTTGCCGACCACCGACATCAAGGGTTTTGCCCTGGGCAACGCCTTGGGCAGCATGGACGGCTACAACGCCACTCACAGCCAGATCGCCACCAAAACCAGCACCGCCTTGCTGGAGACCTCGCAAAGCGTATCGGTGGTAACCCGCGAGCAAATGGACGACCAGGGTTCGCAGACCGTTTCCCAGGCCATGCGCTACACCCCGGGCGTGCTGACCAACCCCTACGGCGCGACCCACAGGTACGACTACGTGGCCATGCGCGGCTTCAACGATGGTTCGGTGGATAACATCTACCTCGACGGCCTCAAGTCCATGGGCGACAGCGGCACCTACAGCACCATGCAGGTCGACCCGTACTTCCTGGAGCGGGTGGATATCCTCAAGGGCCCCTCGTCGGTGCTCTATGGCCGCAGCTCCCCGGGCGGCCTGGTGGCGCTGACCAGCAAGAAGCCGCTGTTCGAGCCTTATCATCAGGTCCAGGCCACGGTCGGCACCCAGGGCCAGCGTGGCATGGGCTTCGACTTCAGCGGCCCGCTGGACGACGACAAACGCATCGCCTATCGCCTGACCGGGCTGACGGACCAGTCCGACACCCAGTTCGATCACAACAAGGAAAAACGCTACGCCCTGGCGCCGACCCTGAGCATCGACTTCAGCGACGACACCTCGCTGACCCTGCAGGCCTACCTGCAGCACGATCCGGATGGCGGTTACCACAGCGGCATGCCGGCCGACGGCGCCTTGCATCAGCGCAACGGCCAGCGGATTTCCGAACACTTCTTCGAGGGCGAACCGGGCATCGATGGCTACAAGCGCGACCAACAATCGTTCGGTTATCAGTTCGAGCATCGCTTCAACGATGTCTTCACCGCACGGCAGAACTTCCGCTACCTCGACTCCAAGGTGAAGCTGGACCAAGTCTACGGCTACGGCTGGACCACACCGACCAGCAACGAGTTGAACCGCTACTACACCGGCGGCGACGAAAAGCTGCATGCGTTCATCGTCGACAACATGCTGCAGGCCGAATTCTTCACCGGCGCGACCAAGCACACGGTGCTGATGGGTGCCGACTACCAGCGGCGCAAGACGGTAGTGGACTGGACCAGCGGCTCGGTGGCGCCGATCAATGCGTTCGATCCGGTCTATGGCAACTCGGCCATCACTTACTACGACCCGCTGAGCTACCTGCGCCGCCTGGAACAGACCGGCGTCTACCTGCAAGACCTGATCGAGATGGACCAATGGCGCTTCTCCCTGGGCCTGCGCCAGGACTGGGTCGAGACCTCGGACGAGAACCGCCTGGCCGAAGCCTCGCGCCCGGAGGGCACCGAGATCAACGACAAACGCACCAAGCTGACCGGCCGCGCCGGGGCGCTGTACCTGTTCGATAACGGACTGGCGCCGTACATCAGCTACTCCGAGTCCTTCAACCCCAACTCCTACGCGGACAGCGCCGGCAACCCGCTGCCGCCAACCGATGGCACCCAATGGGAGCTGGGCCTGAAATACCAGCCACCGGGCACGGATGACCTGTACACCGCCTCGCTGTTCCGCATCGACCAGGAAAACCTGGCCACCAAGCTGCCCCAGGAAAACTTCTACCGCGCCGTCGGCGCCGTACGTTCCCAGGGCCTGGAACTGGAAGCGCACCTGCAGTTGAACGACAACCTCAAGGTGCTCGGCAGCTACACCTTCACCGATATCGAGTACTCGAAATCGATGGTCAGCACCCTGAGCACCGCCACCGACATCATCGAGAACAAGGGCAACTCGCCGACTCAAGCACCACGGCACATGGCTTCGCTCTGGGCCGATTACCGGTTCCACGGCGCGGCGCTCGACGGCCTGCGCCTGGGCGGCGGCGTACGCTACGTGGGCTACAGCTGGGCCGATGCGGAGAACACCATGAAGGTTCCGTCTTACACGCTGTTCGACGCCTCCATCGGCTATGACCTGAGCAAGGTCGGGCTGAAGGGCGTGGATGTCCGGCTCAATGCCAACAACCTGACCAACGAATCCTACATCGCCTCCTGTGCCAGCCTGAGCTTCTGCTACATGGGCGAGGAGCGAAACGTCGCAGCCACGGTCAGCTATCAGTTCTGATCATTTACCGATTCCCTCAAAGCCAGCGCTCGCGCTGGCTTTGTCGTCTCTATGGGAAAATCCTATGCGCGCAATTCTGGTTCTCCTGCATCGCTATATCGGCTTGGCCACCGCGGTGTTTCTACTGTTGGCGGGGCTGACCGGCAGCCTGCTGGCTTTCAATCATGAGCTGGACGAGTGGCTCAACCCGGGGTTCTACGAAGCCCCGGCCAAGGGGCAGACGTTACCGCCTGGAACCCTGGTCGAACAGGTGCAGACACAGCATCCGCGCTTGCAGGTCTGGTACATGGAGTACCCCAACGAAGCCGGGCATACCGCGCTCCTCGCGGCGGTACCACGCAACGATCCAGCCACGGGCAAGCCGTTCGACGAAGCCAACCAGGTGTTCTACCTGGACCCGGTCAGTGGTGAGCAGACCGGCAAGCGGTTCTGGGGCGCCTGCTGTTTCCAGCGGGAGAACCTCATCCCCTTCATCCTCGAATTCCACTACAACCTGACACTGCCGGGTAACTGGGGCCTGGTGCTGATGGGGTTGGTGGCGATCCTCTGGGTGGTCGACTGCTTCGTCGCCTTGCTCCTCACTCTGCCTCGTGGCCGGCCGTTCTGGAGGAAGTGGTCGACCGCCTGGAAGATCAAGGGCGGGCATGCCTATCGCCTCAACATGGACCTGCATCGAGCAGGCGGTTTATGGCTGTGGTTACTGCTGTTGCCCGTTGCCGTGAGCAGCGTGGCGATGAACCTGCCAAGCCAGGTGTTCAAGCCGGTGGTGTCGCTGTTTTCACCGATCGAACCTAGCGTTTACGAGGCCCGCGGGCGTCTGCCCAGCGACCAGTTGGGAGTGACCCGGCTCAGCTATCAACAGGCCTACCAACGAGCGCAGGAGGAAGGCGAGCGGCTGGGCCTGACCGCGGCGATCGGCGAGCTGTATTACAGCTTCGAATACAACTTCTATGGCGCCGGTTTCGGCCAACACGATACCGAGGCCCATGGGAAGTCGTGGTTGTTCTTCCATGGCACGGATGGGCGCTTGTTGGGGCAGGAGATCGCCGGGCAGGGTACTTTGGGCGAGCGCTTTTATCGGTTGCAGCTGCCGATCCATGGTGGCCGAATCATCGGCTTCACCGGGCAGGTGCTGATTGCGGTTTTAGGGTTGGTTATCGCGATGCTGTCCGCCACCGGAATCTACATCTGGTGGCGTAAATGGCTGGCTCGCCGAAGCAGCAAGAGGCGCCGGAGGTAATCCGGGAATACAGAGTGCAGGCCCTTCGGCATGTTGTAAGAGCCGTCCAGTAGCCAGCGTGGAAGCCTGACCAGGACATAAGCCACGAAGTTTCGGCCGTACAAAAACAAAACCCCAACCGCTTTCGCAGTTGGGGTTTCGGAATTCAATCTTGACGATGACCTACTCTCACATGGGGAAACCCCACACTACCATCGGCGATGCATCGTTTCACTGCTGAGTTCGGGATGGGATCAGGTGGTTCCAATGCTCTATGGTCGTCAAGAAATTCTGTGGCCAGACCGTTGGCTCAAGGGCCGAACGTGCTAGCAAAATCAGGCACTTCTACAAAAACAAAACCCCAACTGCTTTCGCAGTTGGGGTTTCGGAATTTAATCTTGACGATGACCTACTCTCACATGGGGAAACCCCACACTACCATCGGCGATGCATCGTTTCACTTCTGAGTTCGGGATGGGATCAGGTGGTTCCAATGCTCTATGGTCGTCAAGAAATTCGGGTACTGATTCGTGACCGGATGGCCTCGCTTCAGCAAATTGGGTATGTAATAGCTTTGTGTGTTGTGCAAACTTTCGGTTTGTATCGTCTTCACACACCGCAATCTGGCCTCTTTCGAGTTCGCAAATTGCTTGGGTGTTATATGGTCAAGCCTCACGGGCAATTAGTATTGGTTAGCTCAACGCCTCACAGCGCTTACACACCCAACCTATCAACGTCGTAGTCTTCGACGGCCCTTCAGGGAACTCAAGGTTCCAGTGAGATCTCATCTTGAGGCAAGTTTCCCGCTTAGATGCTTTCAGCGGTTATCTTTTCCGAACATAGCTACCCGGCAATGCCACTGGCGTGACAACCGGAACACCAGAGGTTCGTCCACTCCGGTCCTCTCGTACTAGGAGCAGCCCCTCTCAAATCTCAAACGTCCACGGCAGATAGGGACCGAACTGTCTCACGACGTTCTAAACCCAGCTCGCGTACCACTTTAAATGGCGAACAGCCATACCCTTGGGACCGGCTTCAGCCCCAGGATGTGATGAGCCGACATCGAGGTGCCAAACACCGCCGTCGATATGAACTCTTGGGCGGTATCAGCCTGTTATCCCCGGAGTACCTTTTATCCGTTGAGCGATGGCCCTTCCATACAGAACCACCGGATCACTAAGACCTACTTTCGTACCTGCTCGACGTGTCTGTCTCGCAGTCAAGCGCGCTTTTGCCTTTATACTCTACGACCGATTTCCGACCGGTCTGAGCGCACCTTCGTACTCCTCCGTTACTCTTTAGGAGGAGACCGCCCCAGTCAAACTACCCACCATACACTGTCCTCGATCCGGATAACGGACCTGAGTTAGAACCTCAAAGTTGCCAGGGTGGTATTTCAAGGATGGCTCCACGCAGACTGGCGTCCACGCTTCAAAGCCTCCCACCTATCCTACACAAGCAAATTCAAAGTCCAGTGCAAAGCTATAGTAAAGGTTCACGGGGTCTTTCCGTCTAGCCGCGGATACACTGCATCTTCACAGCGATTTCAATTTCACTGAGTCTCGGGTGGAGACAGCGCCGCCATCGTTACGCCATTCGTGCAGGTCGGAACTTACCCGACAAGGAATTTCGCTACCTTAGGACCGTTATAGTTACGGCCGCCGTTTACCGGGGCTTCGATCAAGAGCTTCGCGTTAGCTAACCCCATCAATTAACCTTCCGGCACCGGGCAGGCGTCACACCCTATACGTCCACTTTCGTGTTTGCAGAGTGCTGTGTTTTTAATAAACAGTCGCAGCGGCCTGGTATCTTCGACCGGCATGGGCTTACGGAGCAAGTCCTTCACCCTCACCGGCGCACCTTCTCCCGAAGTTACGGTGCCATTTTGCCTAGTTCCTTCACCCGAGTTCTCTCAAGCGCCTTGGTATTCTCTACCCAACCACCTGTGTCGGTTTGGGGTACGGTTCCTAGTTATCTGAAGCTTAGAAGCTTTTCTTGGAAGCATGGCATCAACCACTTCGTCACCTAAAAGGTAACTCGTCATCAGCTCTCGGCCTTAGAACCCCGGATTTACCTAAGATTCCAGCCTACCACCTTAAACTTGGACAACCAACGCCAAGCTGGCCTAGCCTTCTCCGTCCCTCCATCGCAATAACTAGAAGTACAGGAATATTAACCTGTTTTCCATCGACTACGCTTTTCAGCCTCGCCTTAGGGACCGACTAACCCTGCGTCGATTAACGTTGCGCAGGAAACCTTGGTCTTTCGGCGTGGGTGTTTTTCACACCCATTGTCGTTACTCATGTCAGCATTCGCACTTCTGATACCTCCAGCAAGCTTCTCAACTCACCTTCACAGGCTTACAGAACGCTCCTCTACCGCATCACTTACGTGATACCCGTAGCTTCGGTGTATGGTTTGAGCCCCGTTACATCTTCCGCGCAGGCCGACTCGACTAGTGAGCTATTACGCTTTCTTTAAAGGGTGGCTGCTTCTAAGCCAACCTCCTAGCTGTCTAAGCCTTCCCACATCGTTTCCCACTTAACCATAACTTTGGGACCTTAGCTGACGGTCTGGGTTGTTTCCCTTTTCACGACGGACGTTAGCACCCGCCGTGTGTCTCCCATGCTCGGCACTTGTAGGTATTCGGAGTTTGCATCGGTTTGGTAAGTCGGGATGACCCCCTAGCCGAAACAGTGCTCTACCCCCTACAGTGATACATGAGGCGCTACCTAAATAGCTTTCGAGGAGAACCAGCTATCTCCGAGCTTGATTAGCCTTTCACTCCGATCCACAGGTCATCCGCTAACTTTTCAACGGTAGTCGGTTCGGTCCTCCAGTTAGTGTTACCCAACCTTCAACCTGCCCATGGATAGATCGCCCGGTTTCGGGTCTATACCCAGCGACTAAACGCGCTATTAACACTCGCTTTCGCTACGCCTCCCCTATTCGGTTAAGCTCGCCACTGAATATAAGTCGCTGACCCATTATACAAAAGGTACGCAGTCACAGAACAAAGTCTGCTCCCACTGCTTGTACGCATACGGTTTCAGGATCTATTTCACTCCCCTCTCCGGGGTTCTTTTCGCCTTTCCCTCACGGTACTAGTTCACTATCGGTCAGTCAGTAGTATTTAGCCTTGGAGGATGGTCCCCCCATATTCAGACAAAGTTTCTCGTGCTCCGTCCTACTCGATTTCATGACTAAGAGACTTTCGCGTACAGGGCTATCACCCACTATGGCCGCACTTTCCAGAGCGTTCCGCTAATCTCAAAGCCACTTAAGGGCTAGTCCCCGTTCGCTCGCCACTACTAAGGGAATCTCGGTTGATTTCTTTTCCTCAGGGTACTTAGATGTTTCAGTTCCCCTGGTTCGCCTCTTGCACCTATGTATTCAGTACAAGATAACCATCTTATGATGGCTGGGTTCCCCCATTCAGAGATCTCCGGATCAAAGTCTGTTTGCCGACTCCCCGAAGCTTATCGCAGGCTACCACGTCTTTCATCGCCTCTGACTGCCAAGGCATCCACCGTATGCGCTTCTTCACTTGACCATATAACCCCAAGCAATCTGGTTATACTATGAAGACGACATTCGCCGAAAATTTGCATTCTTAATTAAAAGAGAACTCACAAATTTTACCTTAGCCTGATCCGTTACCAGTGAAAGTAACGTTCAGTCTATCTTTCTATCACATACCCAAATTTTTAAAGAACGATCTAATCAAAAGACTAGAAATCAACATTCAATTTGAATGCTCATTTCTAAGCTTTCCGAAGCAGTTTATGGTGGAGCCAAGCGGGATCGAACCGCTGACCTCCTGCGTGCAAGGCAGGCGCTCTCCCAGCTGAGCTATGGCCCCATAACAAAATTGGTGGGTCTGGGCAGATTCGAACTGCCGACCTCACCCTTATCAGGGGTGCGCTCTAACCAACTGAGCTACAGACCCAATTTCGAGCTTGTAACTGTTAGCTTGGAGCTATCAGCTTGGAGCTTAAAGCTGCTTCTATCGTCTTCTTCAATGAATCAAGCAATTCGTGTGGGAGCTTATGAAGCAGCTGATGTCGTCGATTAAGGAGGTGATCCAGCCGCAGGTTCCCCTACGGCTACCTTGTTACGACTTCACCCCAGTCATGAATCACACCGTGGTAACCGTCCTCCCGAAGGTTAGACTAGCTACTTCTGGTGCAACCCACTCCCATGGTGTGACGGGCGGTGTGTACAAGGCCCGGGAACGTATTCACCGCGACATTCTGATTCGCGATTACTAGCGATTCCGACTTCACGCAGTCGAGTTGCAGACTGCGATCCGGACTACGATCGGTTTTATGGGATTAGCTCCACCTCGCGGCTTGGCAACCCTTTGTACCGACCATTGTAGCACGTGTGTAGCCCAGGCCGTAAGGGCCATGATGACTTGACGTCATCCCCACCTTCCTCCGGTTTGTCACCGGCAGTCTCCTTAGAGTGCCCACCATTACGTGCTGGTAACTAAGGACAAGGGTTGCGCTCGTTACGGGACTTAACCCAACATCTCACGACACGAGCTGACGACAGCCATGCAGCACCTGTCTCAATGTTCCCGAAGGCACCAATCTATCTCTAGAAAGTTCATTGGATGTCAAGGCCTGGTAAGGTTCTTCGCGTTGCTTCGAATTAAACCACATGCTCCACCGCTTGTGCGGGCCCCCGTCAATTCATTTGAGTTTTAACCTTGCGGCCGTACTCCCCAGGCGGTCAACTTAATGCGTTAGCTGCGCCACTAAGAGCTCAAGGCTCCCAACGGCTAGTTGACATCGTTTACGGCGTGGACTACCAGGGTATCTAATCCTGTTTGCTCCCCACGCTTTCGCACCTCAGTGTCAGTATCAGTCCAGGTGGTCGCCTTCGCCACTGGTGTTCCTTCCTATATCTACGCATTTCACCGCTACACAGGAAATTCCACCACCCTCTACCATACTCTAGCTCGCCAGTTTTGGATGCAGTTCCCAGGTTGAGCCCGGGGATTTCACATCCAACTTAACGAACCACCTACGCGCGCTTTACGCCCAGTAATTCCGATTAACGCTTGCACCCTCTGTATTACCGCGGCTGCTGGCACAGAGTTAGCCGGTGCTTATTCTGTCGGTAACGTCAAAATACTCACGTATTAGGTAAGTACCCTTCCTCCCAACTTAAAGTGCTTTACAATCCGAAGACCTTCTTCACACACGCGGCATGGCTGGATCAGGCTTTCGCCCATTGTCCAATATTCCCCACTGCTGCCTCCCGTAGGAGTCTGGACCGTGTCTCAGTTCCAGTGTGACTGATCATCCTCTCAGACCAGTTACGGATCGTCGCCTTGGTGAGCCATTACCTCACCAACTAGCTAATCCGACCTAGGCTCATCTGATAGCGCAAGGCCCGAAGGTCCCCTGCTTTCTCCCGTAGGACGTATGCGGTATTAGCGTCCGTTTCCGAACGTTATCCCCCACTACCAGGCAGATTCCTAGGCATTACTCACCCGTCCGCCGCTCTCAAGAGAAGCAAGCTTCTCTCTACCGCTCGACTTGCATGTGTTAGGCCTGCCGCCAGCGTTCAATCTGAGCCATGATCAAACTCTTCAGTTCAAACATCTTTGGGTTTTGAGAAAACCCTAAACTTGGCTCAGCAATCGTTGGTTACATCTTTGATTTCTCGCGGAGTAACTTGTGATGCTGATAATCTTTCTGACTATCAGTCTGACTCCACAAGCACCCACACGAATTGCTTGATTCAGTTGTTAAAGAGCGGTTGGTTAAGTCTTTCGTCTCAACCGAGGCGCGCATTCTACAGCAGCCTCATTTGCTGTCAAGTGATTATTTTCAGAAGTTTTTGAAGATTTCCTCAACAACTTCAACCACTTGCGCTTCCGATCTCTCGTCAGCGGGAGGCGAATTCTACAGC